>CAWBIK010000008.1:0-212227 GCA_963788965.1 uncultured Acidobacteriota bacterium | reverse complement strand
GCAATAATATACTTGACTCAGCAAGCTAATTCGTGTATCATCCTTCCATGATGAACGCGAACACCGAACCCAAGACGCTGCAACAAGCCATCGTTTACTTTGCAGACCCCGACAACTGCCTTAACTACCTTGTGGCGCGGCGTTGGCCTAATGGCGTTACTTGCCCGCGATGTGGCTCTGAGAACGTGACGTTCATGGCGTCGCGCCGCGTGTGGCAATGCAAGACTCGTCACCCCAAGAGTCAGTTTAGCGTCAAGGTCGGAACGATTTTTGAAGACTCGCCTATCGGTCTGGACAAGTGGCTTTGCGCGATGTGGATGCTAGCGAACTGCAAGAACGGAAATAGCAGTTGGGAACTGCATCGCACGCTTGGCGTAACGCAAAAGTCCGCTTGGTTCATGCTGCAACGCATTCGGCTTGCTTTGCAGGGCGAAAACTCTGGCAAGCTTTCGGGGCAAGTGGAAGCCGACGAGACGTACATCGGCGGGCTTGCGCGCAATATGCATAGAGACAAGCGCGACCGCGTTATCACTGGCACAGGCGGCAAGGACAAGGTTGCGGTTATGGGCATCTTGGAACGTCAAGGTACGGTTAGAGCGAAAGTGATTGACGACGCCACGCAGTTGACGCTGCACGCCGAAGTACGGGCGCACGTTGAGCCGGGCGCGGACTTGTTCACGGACGGTTGGAAAGGCTATAGCGGTCTGCACGAAGATTACATCCATCAAGTAATTGACCATGCGGAAAAGTACGTTGACGGGCAGATTCACACGAACGGCATCGAAAACTTTTGGAGTCTCTTGAAGCGTGGCCTCAAAGGTACATACGTTAGTGTTGAGCCGTTTCACCTGTTCCGATATATTGACGAGCAAGTGTTTAGATTCAATAACCGCAAAGTTAACGATGCGGATCGGTTTCACCTTGCCGTTTCCCGTATCGTTGGCAAGCGTCTAACCTATGCCGAAGTCACCGGCAAGGTGGGTAAAATATCGGGCCACTAAGCCCGGCCGTTTGAATCGCGGGCGGAAGCGGAAACTTTCTTAGTCTTTCGCTTTGGCCCGCGCTTACGCGGGTTCTTATCCGCTTGCTTGCGCTCTTTCTCTACGCGCTCTTGAATCACTGAGTGCGGGACTGCCAGCACTTGATCGACTAAGTTTGTGAAAACCTGAAAGTCGTGCGATTGCTTCATGTTTTCCCCTTTGAGCCGAACCAACCGGTTTATTATTCAACCGGTTGGTCTAGCAACCGGTTCGGTTGGCGTTGACCTTTTTCTGCCAAGCATAAGCCCATCCAGAGCGGCCGGGAGCCTGTTCGATTAAACCTCTATCCCGAAGCTTCCAGAAAACATTCTTCATTGAGTTTTCGGACTGGATGCCGGTTAATCTCCGAGCCTCGCGGTTCGTGATCATGGCATTGTTGTCTAAGTATTCCATGACAATATCTTCGGCAGAGGCTAATTTTAGTGCCAGGTAATGTGGATACGTCTGTTTGCGTAGTTGCCGCGCGTTGTAGCAGTAGCTGAAGAGGTAGTTATCTGCCGCGATAAGTCCGGTTGTTGCCTCAAGGCTTCCGACCGATGGCGAAGAGGCTCGTCGCCGAGCGCACGTAGAGCACACCATCGGATAAAGCCGGGGTCGCCATCAGCAGTTCGCCCATCGAGTTTGTGGCGATGTGCGTGAAGGTCTGACCGGCGGCGATGACAAGCATCTCGCCGTCTTCGTTCGAGAGGTAGAGTTTGCCGTCGGCGGCGACGGGCGATGCGCTGAAGCCGCTGCCGACGAGCGGCAAACGCTGGCGATATAGTTCCGCGCCGGTGCGCAAGTTGTAGGCGTCGAGCAGACCGTTGTTGGCGAGCACGTAGAGGATGCCTTGATAGACGAGCGGCGTCGGCATGTATGAGCCGCGCCCTGTGCGGCTCCACGCAATCGCCTCGCTGTTCGTTTGTCCGTCAGGCAAGGTCAGGTCGCCGCGCGCGCCGGATCGGACCACAAAGATCGGCCGTTTCTGGCCCGCGACCACTGACGACGACGAACATATCGTCGGCAAAGATGGGCGTGGGCGCGGTGATCTTGGAGCTACGCCCAAGCCGCCACAACTCCTTGCCGGTGCGCGGGTCGTAACCGCGAATATAGTTTGACGCGTTGGCGACCAGCAGAGGGCCGGTCGATGTCATGGCCACGGTCGGTGTGCCCCATGATGGCAGTTCGGCGCGCTCGGTCTGCCACACCGTCTTGCCGGTGTTGGCATCCAGCGCCAAAAGAAATGAATCAGCTTGTGTGTCGCACTGAAGAATGACCAGCCCGTTCCAGATGATAGGTGAACTGGCCGAACCCCATTCGTATGTCGGGATGTCGTAAGCGCCTAGATCGAGTCGGCCTAGATCGACCTTCCAGAGAAAGCGCCCGTTGACATCGTAAGCATGGACACCTTGCGAGCCGAACCACGCCACGACGATGCGACCGTCGGTGGCGGGCGTCGAGTTGGCATAGGTCGATTTGATGTGGCGCTTTTCGATGGGCACGCCTTGATGGGCGACGCGCTCCCACAGCAGCTTGCCGGTTCGTTTGTCGAGCGCGTAGATCATCCAGCGATGACGCGAGCGATCTTTAGCGGCGTCGCCGTCGCCGTACAGACCGGGACGGAAGGTCGCGTTCGGGTCGCCACTGACTGCGCTGGTGACGAAGATGCGCTGCCCCCAGACGACGGGGCTGGAATGTGCGAGGCCGGGAATCGGCGTGCGCCAGAGAATGTTCTCGCCCGTCTTGCCGTTCCAACGGTCGGGGAGATTCTGCCGCTCGGCTATGCCCGAAGCCTGCGGTCCGCGAAATGAAGGCCAGTTCCCCGTCGCGTTGTTCGGTGCTGGCCGCGCAGGCGCACGCGCGCCCGCCGTCCGCACGATGCGGCGCAAGGCTTTGGGCTTCATCTCGCCAGCGGGCGACCAAGTGCTGCGGTCGAGAATCATTCGTCGTGGTGTGCAGTCGTCCGAGACGAGATCGAAGCTGACGCGGTTGCCGTCGCGCCGCAGCCGATAGCGACCGGGGCCGTCACAACCACCGGGCCCGCCCGACATTGACAACTCAATCTCAGTGCCCTTGCCTTTCCAGTTGCCATTCAAGGCGGGCCAGCGGTCGCCCTCCAACGTGAACGTGCCGCCCGCATCGAAGCGCGCGACAAAGACGCCGAACCGCAAAGGGTCGGATGGGAGTTGCACATCCGGCTGCTGCCCGGCGCGCGCCGCACTTGCAGTGCCGGCGGACACAATGCCAACCACGAGCAACAGCACGAGCGCGAGCCGGTTGCTATTCATTCTTTTCATATGCATCACCAACTACAACTCTGTGCCTGTCTGAGTTCACGATGACAGGGGCGCTGATGCGCGGTCGGATGTAAGCCGTCGTTCGGACACGGCGCAGGGCCGGAAATTTACTACGATTTTCCTCCGCCCGGTAGTGCGTCAGTGTGAAAAACAGTTTCATGCTTCGCTAGCCGCGGGCCAGCCCATGAAATGTTTTGTGTCGAAAGCACATGAACAATTAGAGAGCAGGCAAAGTCGAACTTGATCCACGACTCTGTATTGACATCCGTACCCCACGGGCATATCGTGCGCGTGACTGAGAAGCGCGCTTACCTGTTTGAGAGCCTTACCCGCGCCTGCTTGCACATCCTACGACCGAACGCTCTGCCAGTTTGTTGTTTAACTGTCCTGTTCGCCACTTAACCTTAAGAGCGGTTGCGCACCAAGCATTCGAGTCAACCACTTTATCAAGCCGACCCGGCCGCGCCACACTCATGCAGTGCCAGCCGCCAAAGGAGATAGAACATGATCAAGCTTAAGCTCGCCGTGATCGCATTGTTCACGCTCTGTATTTGTGCTCTGCCGATTGTGTCCAGTGCCGGACTCGGCGAGCCGACAGCGCCCCGGCCAGGCGCAGCCTGCGGCGGTCACGTTCCTCGATCAAGGGTGGACCGAGGCCGAGCGACAAACCTACTACCACACCACGCAGGGCACGCGTGTGATCCCTTATAGCTGGTTTCTCGCGTTGGAACAGCCGAGCCTCTTATCGCGCGAGCCGTTTCTGACCGATGCGATGGTCACACGATTCGGGTTGTTGCCTGACCACAACACCTTCATAGCATAAGGAAACAAAACCGGGAGGATTGCGATGGCGTGGCAGACTTGTGTGCGACGGAGTGGGCTGTTGTGCTTGCTCGTGTTGCTGTTGTGCGGTAACGGTTGGACTGCGCGCGTCGAAGCGCAGCCCAAGAACAACTTCGTCTATCACATCTTCGTGCGCTCGTGGGCGGACACGCCCACTGACAACAATGAGATCGGCGACCTGAAAGGTATCCGCGAGAATTTGGATTACCTCAACGACGGTCGCCCTCAAACAGACGACGATCTTGAAGTCGGCATTCTGTGGCTCATGCCCATCTTCCCGTCGCGGAGTTATCATGGCTACGACGTGACCGACTTCAAAGCGGTCAATCCTGATTACGGCACGCTGCAAGACTTGAAGGTCCTCGTCGCCGCCGCGCACCAGCGTGGCGTGCGCGTCATTCTCGACATCCCTTTCAATCACACATCCAATCAGCACCCGTGGTTCAAAGCGGCCGTGAACGATCCGGCTTCGCGCTTTCGCAAGTTCTACCAGTTCGCCGACATCAATCAGCCCGCGCCGCCGGGGTCGTGGCATGTGGCGACCGCCAACAACGGGCAGCAGGTGCGCTACTTCGGTCTGTTCGATGCCGGCATGCCGGACTTGAACTTCAACAACGCGGACGTGCAGCAGGAGATTAAAGGCATCACAAAATTCTGGCTCGCGCTTGGCATCGACGGTTTCCGGCTGGACGCCGCGAAGCACATCTTCGGCGACACCTCCAATGCACTCACCGAACCCATGATGCTCCGCAACAACGACTGGTGGCGCGCCTTCTCCGATTCCGTCTATCGCATCAAGCCCGACGCCGTACTCGTCGGCGAAGTCTTGGGCGACCGGGAATTGCTGCGCCGCAATGCCTTCGGCCTCGACGGGCTGCTCGACGAACCGCTTATGCACGCCGCCCGATCCAGAATCGCCTTTCCCTCGGCGCCTCCTGACCGATTGGAAGAACTTCGTCAACAGTTGTCGCGCCGTGAATCGGAACGCGCATCAAGGCCCCGGCGCGTTGCCGCGCACCGAACCCTTTCAGCCGTTCGTCTTCCTCGCCAGCCATGACGAGAACCCGCGCCTCGCATCTTTTCTTGAAGAACAGAAACGACGCGGCATGCAGCCGAGCATCAACGAGGCTTACCGTGTGGGCATGTACTTGCTCACCGCGTTGGGCACATACCCGATCCTCTACAACGGCGACGAAGTGATGCAGCGCGGCTTCAAGTGGAACGGCAGTCCGCCCACTGACAACCCGGCCGGCGACGGCTCAAGACTTTTCGACGAGACGTTGCGCGAACCGTTCCCGTGGCACAAGGCGGCGATGCCCCGGCGCAGGGCGATAAGGACAGGCAGACGAGTTGGCATGCCCTCTTACCTAAATTCGATCTGCCGAACGACGGCATCTCGGTCGAAGAACAGGCCGCGCCGGGACAAATGCTCCACCTCATTCGCGGCTTAACGAACCTGCGTACCCGACACCCCGGTTACGCCAATGGTGAACTAGGCGACATCCTGACGGACACGACGGACTTCTTGGTCTTTGAGAAGGTCGGCGGGCAAGAGCGTTTTCTGGTGCTGATCAATCCGACGAACACCGGGCACGACTATGCCTTTCATCAAGGCTTCTTTCCGCGCTACCTCGGCGCGCAGTTGCTCTTTTTCAGCGACGGCCAGCGGCAAGAATGGAAAGATGAATCGAGCGCCAACAAGCACATCGAGGCAAAGGTGTTCGTGCCCCCTTATGGCATGGTGCTGCTCAAGCAGCAGGGGAATTAAGTTAAGTGGCAGCGTCAACCGCGATGTTCGCGCGTGGACAATTCCCGCACCCGGCAGTCGCAATTCTCAAGGTCGGGGCTTGCGCTTTCGCGGCCTAGACTTTGATGAAAATACGCTTGCGATACAGGATGGTTGCGACGACGAGCCACAGCAGGACGGTGCTGATAGCAAACAGCAGCGAGGCGTTGACGGGCGCGGCCCAAGAGGCGTAGAGACGTTCATAGGCGATGGTGCGAATGTCTGACTGGCCGCCGTCGGGCGTTGTGAACCGGACCAGCGCGGCGAGGTTCACGCTCATCTCCGAGAGGAAATAGACGGCGAGCGCGTTTGTGCCGAAGATGATGAAGGGCAGCGCCCAACGCTTGTAACCTTTAATGTCTATCAGCCAGTAACAGCAGGCCAACAGTTCGAGCGCCAGCCCCGCCGTGAAGACGACATAAGAGCTAGTCCACAGCGCCTTATTGATCGGCAGCCAGAAGTTCAAAACCCAACCCGCCACGGCGCACGCCGCGCCCGCGAAGAACAGCGCCGCCGCCTTGTCGAGCGGCGCACGACGCGAGCGCAGCAGTTGCCCCGTCAGCACGCCGCAGAGTGTCGTCGCCAGCGCGCCGAGCGTGCTCAGTATGCCTTCAGGATCGTAGAGTGGCTTCCATGTGTGCGCGCCGAGCAGCGTGCGGTCGAGATAAGCAGCGAGGTTGCTCTCCATCCGCAGGTCGCCCGCGCCGAAGCCGGGCACAGGGACGAGTTTCAGCAGCGCCCAATAAACGAGCAGGAGCGCGCCGACGGCAACGGCCTGTTTCTTCCAACTTGTCTTTAGAAAAATCAACGACGCGATGAAATAGCAGACGGCGATGCGTTGCAAGACGCCGGGGATGCGTATGTGCGCGGGGTCGGTGTATGGGAAGCCGGTCAGCACCATGCCGAGGGCGAAGATGATGCCGGCCCGCTTCGTTATCTTCCAGTAGAGTGCGCGCTTGTCGCCGCCGCTAGCCCCGGCGCGACGACCGAGGGCGAGTGTGATCGAGACGCCGACGATAAAGAGGAAGAACGGGAAGATCAGATCGGTCGGCGTCCAACCGTGCCACGCGGCGTGTTCCAGCGGGCTATAGATGGCATCCCACGTGCCGGGATTGTTGACGAGAATCATCCCGGCGATGGTGAGGCCGCGGAACACGTCGAGCGCAACCAAGCGGCCGGTCGCTGCGTGCGTGTGCGTGTCCGCGCCCGTCGTCGCGTCCGTCATTTGGCAAGCTCCGGCTGTCTGTCGATCTTAAGCGAGTTCATAACGGAGGCGCAGGATAGCAGATCGCGGCGGCTTTTCGGCGTTAACGCGGAAAGCTTGGAACGGCCGCCGTGGTTAACCGGGTAAAGCTTTTTGATGACACCGTAACATACGCCACCCTTACAGGCTTTTGGTCGAAAATGTCGCGACTGCTCCACCCACTTCCGTTTGCTTCTGCGAGAGACACATGAGGGCGCGTACATATACTCCGGTCATTCTGTGCTTACTCTTTGTGGCGCGTGCGGCCGGGCAGACCGGTGGACAGAGCGCGTTGCCGATGCCGCAACACAACTTGATGCCCGTGCCCGCCTCGGTACGGTTCAACACGGGCCGGCTCGTCGTTGACAAAACTTTCACCGTCGCCACACGCGGGCACGTTGACGAACGACTGCGCGCGGGCCTCGCTCGCGTCATGCGCCGACTCGAAGGTCGCACCGTCATGGAGTTGCCGCGCGCACTCGCGGCCGACCCGGCCACAGCGCAACTTGTGGTCGAATGCAAGGGGCCGGGGCAAGCAGTGCAAGCGGTGGATGAGGACGAAGCTTATACGCTGGCTGTGTCTGACAAGCAGGCTGTGTTGAGCGCGCCCACGGTCGTCGGCGCGTTGCGCGGGTTGGAGACGTTCCTGCAACTGCTCGACAGCGACCGCGCGGGTTACTTCATCCCGGCCGTGCAGATTCAGGACCAGCCGCGCTTCGCTTGGCGTGGCTTGCTGATCGACGTGGCCCGCCACTTCGAGCCGTTGGACGTGATCAAGCGCAACCTCGATGCGATGGCCGCCGTCAAGCTCAACGTCCTGCACTGGCACTTGACCGAAGATCAAGGCTTCCGCGTCGAGAGCAAAAAGTTTCCCCGCCTGCACACCTTAGGCTCGGACGGACTTTTCTACACGCAGGCCGAAGTGCGCGAGGTCATCGCCTACGCGCACGCGCGCGGCATACGCGTCGTGCCTGAGTTCGACATACCGGGGCACGCGACTGCGTGGCTCGTCGGTCATCCAGAGTTGGGCAGCGCGCCGGGCCCTTACGAGATCGAGCGGCGGCCCGGCATCTTCGAGCCGGTGCTCGACCCGACGCGCGAGGAGACTTACAAGCTGCTCGATGCTTTCTTCGGCGAGATGGCCGCGCTCTTTCCAGATGCTTACTTGCACATCGGCGGCGACGAGAACGAGGGCAGGCAGTGGAAGCAGAACCCGCAGATTCAAGCCTTCATGAAAGAGAAGAACATCAAGGATGTTCACGCGCTTCAAACTTATTTCAACCAGCGACTGCTCCCGATCATTCAACGCCACGGCAAGCGCATGATGGGTTGGGATGAAGTCTTGCAACCGGGTCTGCCTAAAGATGTGGTCATACATTCATGGCGCGGCCCCGCCTCGCTCGCCGCCGCCGCCAAACAAGGCTACAGCGGCATCCTCTCTTCCGGTTATTACATCGACCTGATGTACCCCGCCTCCGATCACTATGCCGCAGACCCTTTGCCCGCGAACAACGATCTGACGCCCGCGCAGGCCGCGCTCATCCTCGGCGGCGAAGCGACGATGTGGGGCGAGTGGGTCAGCCCCGACACGATTGACTCGCGCATCTGGCCGCGCACCGCCGCCATCGCCGAACGTTTGTGGTCGCCGCGCGAAACGAACGACGTGGCCGATATGTATCGCCGCCTCGCCGTCGTCAGCATACAGTTAGAAGAATTAGGTCTGACGCACGAACGCAATCAGGACGTGTTGCTCAGGCGACTTGCGCGGAGCAAAGAGATCGGGCCGTTGAAAACGCTCGTGTCGGTCGTCGAGCCGGTCAAAGAATACAGGCGCTATCAGCAACGCCCGCAGACGATGCTCAGCCCGTTGACAGGTTTGATAGATGCCGCGCGCGCCGACAGCGAAGCCGCGCGCCGCTTCGCCATGATGGTTGATGGGATGCTGGCCGATGCGCCGCGCTTCGGCCTCTACGCGGAGAGCGTGCGCGCCACGCTTGAGCAATGGCGCGACGCGGGGCCGATGTTGGCGGCGACGATAGACAAGTCGCCCGGTCTGCACGAAGCCGCGCCGCTGGCCAAAGACTTGTCCGAGATCGCAGCCGCCGGTCTTGAAGCTCTCTCTTACCTGTCGCGCGGCGTCACGCCTAGTGCCGAATGGCGCGTCGCACGACTCGCCACACTGGACGAAGCCGCGAAGCCGAAAGCCGCTTTGGAGTTCGCCGTTATCGCAAGCGTCAAGCAACTCGTCGTCGCGGCGTCAGAGTTGCCAAGCCTTAAACAGACGACCACCGCCGAGTGGCGCGCACGCGTCAAGTCGCTCGCCGCGAAGCCGCCCGGCGATTAAAGATAAACAATGAATGCAGAATGATGAATGATGAATCAGGAGCTATTCTTTATTCATCATTCATCATCTAGCATAAGCGCGCGTGGTCGTGAGGCCGCGCCCTTGCGTGATGGTCAAGATGTGATCGGGCGTGACGCCTGTGATCGTCTCGGTCGCGCCGCCGGGCCAGCGCACTTCGACGCGTTCGATCTTGTCGTCCGCGCCGAGGCCGAAATTTAAGCGCAAGTCGTTCTGCGATAGATAGCTCGCGCCCGCCTGCACCTCTTGCACGTAAGCACGCGTGGCCGTGCGTAACGTGACACGCGCGCCCACCGCCGCTCGATTCCCTTTTGGCTGCACGAGTCGCAATGTGATGCGATGATTCGTGTTCGCGCTCGTGTTGAGCAGGACGGTCGGCGGCTCGCCCAAGTTGACGACGACTGCATCGACGAGGCCGTCGTTGTTCAAGTCGCCGAAGGCCGCGCCCCGCCGCGACGCGAGCGGCAAGCGGCTCAGCCCCGCGTCTTTAGCTAACTCCGCGAACGTGCCGTCGCCGTTGTTGCGAAAGAGTTGGAACGGCTGGCGGTAGCCGGTCTGGTATTTGCCGGAAGCCAGATCAACTTGCGGATAGACGTGCCCGTTGGCGACTAACAGATCGGGCCAGCCGTCGTTGTCGAAGTCCACGAACGCCGTGCCCCAACCGACGTAAGGCCGGCTGACGGGGCCGATCTTCGCGGTCATCACCACGTCGTTGAAGCCGTCCGCGCCGAGATTTTTATAGAGCGCGTTCGGCTCGCTCTCGAAGTTCGTGACAAAGAGATCGAGCCGCCCGTCCAAGTTGAAGTCGCCCCACGTCACGCCCATCGAGCCTTGCTCGTTGCCCGTCTCGCCGTAACCCACGCCGCGCTCGAACGCGACCTCTGCAAACGTGCCGTCACGCCGGTTGTGATAGAGATAGTTTGGCGTCGAATCGTTGCCGACGAACAGATCGGGCCAGCCATCGTCATCATAATCGCCCCACGTCGCGCCGAGGCCGAAGTACTTCTTATCGTCGCGCACGCCCGCCTGTTGTGAGACTTCAGCAAACGTGCCGTCGCCGCGATTGCGATAGAGCATGTCCGATTCACCGGGCAGCCCGCGCGGGCCGCACTGGACGCGGACGCCGCGATAGCTACAGGTCGCGGCCGAACTGCCGAACTCCGGCAAGCGATTCAGATCGATGAAGACGTAACGCGCGACGAATAGATCGAGCCGCCCGTCGCGGTCGTAGTCGGCCCACGCCGCGCCGGTCGCAAACCCGCCGCCGCGCAAGCCCGCCCGCTCGGTCACGTCTTGAAACTTGCACTGCCCTGTGCCGCGATAGAGCGCGTTGCCGCCGTAGCCCGTGAGAAACAGATCGACCAATCCGTCGTCATCGTAGTCAACGGCGGTCGCGCCCATGCCCCAACCCTTGCGCGTGAGGCCCGCCGCCGTCGTGATGTTCTCAAACTGCGGCGACCCGTTCACGGCCGCTGCTGACTGCCGGTACAGAGTGACGAACGGATCGCCGCCCGCCTTGAAGCGTTCGACCGACGAGCCGTTAACGACAGCCACGTCGAGCCGGCCGTCGTCGTCGCAATCAAGCAACGCCGCGCCGCCGCTCATCGACTCGATAATGTAACGCTTCTCCGGCGTCGAAACATGCGCGCCGCTTAAGCCACTCATTGCCGAGACATCCGTGAACGAGATCGCGGGCGGCTTAGCTGGCGCAGGCGCTTGCGCGGCGACCGAAACGAATGATTGCTTAACGAACAAGCAGACGAACAATAAGACGACCACACGCGTGCCTGTGTTGTTGTGAAGGCGTGCGTTCATTGCATCGGGTCTTATCGCGCCGACTTCGCCTGCGGGCGAATGCGCTCGAAGGGCACGACGCCCGCGCCTTCCAGCACAGCATAAAACTTGTCGGCGGCGAGGTCTTTGATCTGTTCGACCCGACCCGAAGGCCAGCGGATTTCGACAAGATCGAGCTTCGCCGCCTTGCCCAGACCGAAGTGCAGGCGCAGATCGTTTTGCGAGAGATAACTGCCGCCGCTGCGCACTTCCTCGGTCTGCGTCACGTCGCCCATGACGACGCGCACGCGCGCGCCGATAGCCAGCCGGTTGCCCTTCGCGGCCGCAAGCTCAAGCGTGAGCCAACGGTTGCCGTCGCCGCCTTCGTTGCGCAAGATCATCGGCGGCCCGTCGAGATCGTTGACGACGACATCAACGTGGCCGTCGTTGTCTAGATCGCCAAAGGCCGCGCCGCGTGCAGCGCGCGCTGCTTGCACGGCTGCGCCCGCTTGCCGGCTCGCGTCGCAGAACGTGCCGTTGCCGAGGTTGACGTGCAGCAACTTCGGCTGCCGGTAGCGCGCGCCCGACGGCAGCGTGTCCACTTGCGGATAGACGTGCCCGTTGACGACGAACAGATCGAGCCAGCCGTCGTTGTCCACGTCGAAGAAGCCCGTGCCCCAACCGACGTAAGGGCGCGACGCCTGCGCCACGCCCGCCGCATAAGACACGTCCGTGAAATCGTAGTCGCCGTTGTTGCGATAGAGCGTGTTGTACTCGTCGGCAAAGTTCGTGATGAAGATGGCGAAGCGGCCCGTGTGCAGATAGTCGCCGACGGCGACGCCCATGCTGCCCTGCTCCGAGCCGTCGCCGCTAACGGCCGTGCCGGACTCAAGCCCCGTCTCCGTGAACTTGTGCGCGCCTTCGTTGCGATAGAGAAAGTTCGGCGTCGAATCGTTGGCGACGTAGGCATCGAAGCGATTGCGATTGCCGAAGTCCGACCAGACCACTTGCATGCCGTAGTAGCCGCCGGGGTCTATCAAGCCCGCCTGCTTCGTCACGTCCGCGAACGTGCCGTCGCCGTTGTTGCGAAACAGACTGTCGCCCGCGCCTTTCAACCCGCGCGGGCCGCACTGCACTTCGAGGCCGCGAAACTTGCAGGTCGGACTTGAGCCGAAGCCGGGCAGATCGTTGAGTTTGAAATCGACGTAGTTGGCGACCAGCAGATCGAGGAAGCCGTCGCCATCGTAGTCGCCGAAGGCCGCGCCGGCCGACCAGCGCCCGTCCGCAACGCCCGCGCGCTTCGTCACCTCTGTAAACGTGCCGTCGCCGTTGTTGCGATAGAGCACGTTGCCGCCGAGGCACGTCACGTAGATGTCTGGCCAACCGTCGTTGTCGTAATCGCCAACCGCGCCGCCCATAGCGAAGCCGGGCTGGCCGATGCCGGCCTTGTCCGTCACGTCCGCGAACGTGCCATCGTGCAGGTTGCGATAGAGCGAACTGCGCGCCTTCTGGCCTTTGAGTGCCATTTCGACGGTCGGCGCGTTGGTCAGGTAGATGTCGGGCCAAGCGTCGCGGTCGTAATCGACGAGCAAGACGCCGCCGCTCATCGATTCGACGATGTACTTCTTCTGCGGCGCTGAAGTGTGAACGAAGCGGATGCCCGTCTTCGCGGTCACGTCAACGAGTTGCGGCACTTTACGGCCCGCGCAGTCGGCCTCCGTGCGTTGCGCGAACGCGGGCCGGGCGCAGACTAATGCGACGACGAAGATGAAGCTGACGAGGCGGGCGCGCGGCATCACGGGACGGATACTTTCTCCCTCTGGCTTTTCAGTTTTTGAAATTGTTCGAGATGTCGCTGCGCGAGCGCGCTGTCGCCTGCGCGGTTATAGACGCGGCTGAGTTGAAAATGCGTCTCGGCATCTTGCGGGTTGAGCGCGACCGCGCGTTCAAGCACCGCGCGCGCCTTCGTCGTGTCGCCCGCCTGCAAGTAGAGCGCACCGAGGTCGCGGAGCGCGTTCGCATGTTGTGGCGCGCGTGCAATCACATCTTCAAGTAACCCGGTCGCGTGCGCCGTCTCGCCTTGCGCTTTGAAGACGAGGCCGAGTTGATATTTTGCTTCGACGTGCGCGGGGTCGAGTTGCAAACAACGCTCGAACTGTGTGCGTGCAGCCGCCGCTTGATCTTGCAGCCCGGCGAACGTGATGCCGAGCGCGAGACAGCCGCGCGCATCCGTGGGCTGTTGCGCGACGAACCGCTCAAGGGTGTTACGCGCAACGGCAAGTCGCCGTTTTGCAACGACGCCGCGCCGAATAAGTAAAGTGACTCTGGCTCGTCCGGCTGCAACTGCAACAGCGCGCTCGCGGCTTCGACCGCCGCTTGTGTTTGCCCGGCCCGCATCGCGGTGACGGCGAGTTGCGCCAGCACCGTCGGCGCATCAGGGGCGAGCGTGCGCGCCTGCGTTAAAGCAGCCAGCGCGGCCGGCAAGTTTCCTTCTGCACTTTCGAGCGCCGCCAACGCAGCGAGTGCTTCGGCGGCGCGCGGCGCAAGCGATAGCGCGCGAGTGAGGTGTTGCCGCGCCTGCGCGAACTCGCGCGCGTCGGTTTCGATCTGGCCTAACAAGACGAGCACGCGCGCATCGTCGGGCGCGGCCGTGAGCGCCGCACGCAAGAGCGCGGCAGCTTCGTTCGTCAGACCTGCGCGGCGCAACACTTCGGCGCAACGCGCGGCCACGACGGGGCTTGTGGCCGCGCGCCGCATCGCCGGGAGCAAGGCGACGAGTTGCGGTCGCTCGCCAAGCGCAAGATAGCTGGCCGCGATGACGGGCAAGCGCCGCGCGATGCTTCAATGCAGCGGGCAACCGATCAGTCGCCGCGCGCGCACGTTGAAACTCGCCGACGAACAAAAGACCTTCGGCCAGAGCGAGCACGATGCGCGGGTCTGTGGCGGGCGCGGTTGTGGCTTCGACGAGTAAGGCGCGGGCTTCGTCGTGTCGCCCCGCATCGTGGACGGCGTGCGCGAGGCTGATCTTTGCTAACGTGCGCGTAGGGTCGAGCGCCAGCACGCGCCGGTATAGTGATGCGGCCTCATCGAAGCGGTGCTGGTGATAACGCAACTGCGCGAGGAGGTCCAATGCGCGCGCGTCTTTAGGATGTGCGACGGCGTAGGCGAGCAGAGGTTGTTCGGCCTCTGTGTATCGGCCTTGCTCGATGCTGCGTTCGATGCGCGTGAGGATGTTGTTGACGGCCGGTCGCGTCGTCTGCGCGAGCGCAGGGCGGCAAGCGCAGACGAGCAGCACGCAGGCCGTTAATAGCCGCACGCTGGCTGCGCGCCTAAGGGACAACATCAGGCTTAGCCCCCGTCGCGCCCGGCACGGCGCGGCTGCGTGTGCGCGCCTTTAGTTCTTTGTAGAGTTCAAGCTCGCGGTAGGCGTCCAAGTCGCGTGCGGCGCGGCGATAGGCGATGCTGAGTTGATAATGTATGTAGTCCTTCTTGGGCGCGGCGCGGGCGGCGGCTTCAAGTTGTTCGACCGCGCCGCGCACGTCGCCTTGTTCGATGAGAGCTTTGCCCAACTGATAGCGCGCATCGGCGTAGTCGGGTCGCGCCGCGACGACCTCGCGCAACAAGCCGAGTGCCTCTTCAGTCTGTCGCTTTTGTTCGAGCAGGGCGTAGGCCAGATGATACTTCGATGCGCCGTCCGTGGGGTTCAACGATAACTCTTGCCGAAACTCCTGCTCGGCCTCGGCCAGACGATTCAAGCGGATCAGACTTTGACCCGCGTTGTAGTGCGCTTGCGGTGTCTGCGGCGCAAGCGCGGCGGCGGCGCGAAACTCGACGAGCGCGCGTTCGTAGTCGCCGGTCAGCATGTGCCCTTGCGCTGCGTAGAAGCGCGCCTGCGCGTTCTGCGGGTGCTGCGCGGCGAGGCGCGCGAACAGAGGGGCGGCCGTTTTAGTGTCCGCGAGTTGAATGAGCGAGATGCCGTAGGCGTAGGCCAGCTCAGGGTCGCTCGTGATGTTTGCTTCAAGTGGCTTCAGGGTTTCGACTGCTTGGCGGAAGTCGCGCGTCAGGTAGTAGCTGACGCCGAGCATGCGGCGCGCGAGTGCGTCCGTGGGCTGCGCCTTTAGTTGGCGCGCGAGTGGCGCGACGGCTTTGTCGAACTGCGCGGTGCGAAAGGCGATGATGCCGCGATTGCGATCAAGACCGGCGAGGTCTGGTTGCCACTCGGCGGCGGCGTCGAACTGTGCGAGCGCCAACGCGGGTTGGTTCTGCTGCGCGGCGATCACGCCGAGGTTGTGATAAGCCTGCGCGAGCACTGCGCCCAACTCGCCTTTGAGGCGGCGGAATCGTTCGGCCTCTTGCGTGTCGGGCGTGGCTTCTTCGATCAAGAGCACGCCGCTGTCTGTTGTCTGCTCGTCGCCTGCGGACTTGACCGAAGCAGCCGCGACTTGACTAGGGGCCGCGGCCGCATTCGTGGACTTGACCACCTGACCGAGAATTTCGCTGACCTCTTGCCGCGTGCTTTCTAACGACTGCCCTTGCAGTTCGCGCGCGACAGATAACTCCTGCTCCGCTTCCGCGCGTCGCCCCGCCTTAAGCAACACGCGCCCCAACAAATAATGCGCGCGTTTGATCTGAAAACTGTTCTGCGCCACGTCGCGGGTCAACTCGATGGCGCGGCGCAGAGTCTTCTCGGCCGCCGGGTCGCCGAGTTCGGCCTGCGACTGACCGAGGAACAGATGCGCGTCGCCCGAATCGGGCTTGATGCGCGCGGCTGCGAGTAGATGCCGGACGGCCTTGCGATGATCGTGCTCGGTCGCGGCCACGACGCCGCGAAAGAAGTTTGAATAGAAGTCTTGCGGGCTGAGTTCGAGTTCACGCTCGAACTCTTCGCCGGCCTCGGCGATGCGTTCGTTGCCACCGTGTTGCAGGATGACGTAGCCGAGATAAAAGTGTGCGCGCGGGGCACGCGGGTTGAGCGCGAGCGCCGCGCGAAACTCGCGTTCGGCTTCGGCCGGAAAGTCCGTCTCTTCATACGCGCGTCCGAACAGCAGGTGCGCGTCGGGGCTGTTGCCCAGCGCCGACTGCATCTCTTCAAAGAGCAGCCGGGCGTGACCCAAATCTTTCAGACGCAGATAGGTCATGCCGAGCGTGTAGGCGGCGTCGAGGTCTGGATCGAGCACGACGGCGCGTTCGAGTTCGCGGCGCGCGCCTGCATAATCGCCTTTGATGTAGTTGAGCTTGCCGAGGACGTGATGCGCGCGCGCGTTTTGTTCGTCGAGCGCGACGGCCGCCTGTGCTTCGGTTATGGCCGCGTCTGTTTCAAGCAGGCGCATGTGCGCGACGGCCAAGTCGGTGCGTGCGCTTGTGTCGTCGCCTGCGGCGAGCGAGTCTGTGAGCAGCCGCGCAGCGCGGCGCAGGTCGCGTTCGCGGATGGCGACCGCGCCGAGGCGACGCAAGGCGATGCGGACGATGGCGCGATTCTCTTCACCGGCGCGCGCAAGGTCGCCTGAGAGTTGATACGTTTCGGCCGCGCTCAAGTGGCGTGCAAGTTCATCGGTCGCCGGTGCGGGGCGCGTGGCTGTCGTGCGCTGGTTAAGTTGAACGGCTTGCGTGGTGAGACAAAGCGCGGCGACGAATAGGGCGAGGGTTAAGAGTTTGCTTCCGGTCATCGTCTTTTCGCAAAGCACAGGGCGGGTTTGCGAAACGAATAATAACAGGGAGGTAAAGCCGAACGTCAAGCTTTACCTCCCTGCCGGTTGTGCGCTCGAAGCTCAGAAGTTGAACTTGAACGAGTATTGAATTTCGCGCGGGCCGCGCGTCGAGCCTGCTTGCCCGAAAGCCCCGTTCTTCGATTCGGCCGTGATGAGCGTGTTCGTCGGACTGCACGCCGCCGTGCCGCATGTGACCGCGCCGCCGCCCAAGTTCAGTTGCACGCTGTCGCCACGGAACTGCACGTGGTTGAAGGCATTGAACAACTCAAGCCGGAACTGCAAGCGCGACGCTTCGCCGAAGACGCTCTTGAGCCACGTCGGCGTGAAGTTCTTGTAGAACGACATATCGAAGTTGTTGAGGCCCGGCCCGAGACAGTCGCCGCGCGCGCTGTTGCCCGGTGTCCCGATGCGATGACCGACGAGCGTGTAAGCGGCCGGGTTGAGAATCTGCGTCGGGTCGTTGCCCGATGCGCGACACGGCACGCCGGGCACGCGGTCGGGCCGCTCGTTGCCCGTGTTGGTGGCGATGCCTGAGATGCCGCCTTGCAGATTGGGGATCGAGCCGTTGGTGATGTTTGGTGTCAAAGACGAACCCGACGCTATCGTCGTAATCGTCGCAAACTCCCACCCGCCGAGGATGGTGCGCGCCACTTCGTTCGACTGCTTGAACGACGGCAGATAGATGATCGCATTCGCCACGAAGATGTGCGGCCGGTTGATGCCGGAGTTGCCGCGCTCCAAGCCGCCGTTGTACGCGTCCATGCGCGTGTTGGCGCTCTGCCCGCCGCTGGAATCGTCGAGCGGCGCGTCGGCGATTGAGTGCGACCAAGTGTAGGACATCTGGATTTGCGAACGACTCCAGAGCCGCGTCTTGAACATCGTCTGAAGCGAGTGGTAGCTGGCCGAGCCTGAACGATTCCATTCAAGGATGTTGCCGAAGTTGGAATAGGGGCGGAAGGCGTTGGCGTTCTGGTAGGAACGCGGCCTGCGTGCGGTTCGCTTGCCCGACCGGCTGGTTGACATCGAAGTTGGTCAACTGATGCACGGCGCGGTTGCCGACATAACCGATTTCAAGCACGGCCTCTTTCCACAGTTGCCGGTCCACGGTCAAGTTCCACTGCCACGTGTTGGGCAACTTGTTCGACGGGTCCCACGCGCGGTTGGGTGCGCCGCCCGGCGGGCCGTCGATGTTGATTGTGCCGCCCGTGTCGAGCGTGCGCGTGCCGGCGACGCCGAGCGCGAACGGGGCGTTACCGGCGAGGCCGAGCAGCGGGCCGACGCGTTCGCGTTGGAAGAATTGACCGATGCCCATGCGGAGCGCGGTCTTGCCGTCGCCGCGCACATCCCACGCGAGGCCGAGTCGCGGCGCGATCAGATGATTGTTATTCTCGCGCAACGAACGATTGACGGCCGCTTGCGGTGCGCTCGCCCCGGCGATGTCGGCACAAGGGTTCGTGCCCGGCGGCACGACCAACCCGTTGCAAGGATCGGACGAGGGCCGCGCGGGATTGTAGAAGCGCGGATCGAAGGCACTGATGAGATCGTTCGCTTCGTAAGGTTCGCGCAGGAACGAGCCAGCGCGCGCCCAACTCAAGCGTCAGGTTCGGCCGCACCTTCCAAGTGTCGCCCATGTAGAATTCAAGATTCTTGTAGCGCAGTTGCGCGTGCGGTTCTTTGTTCGTTTCGTTGAAGCCGAAGAAACTGCCGCGCGTCAGTACGTCGGCCAGGTAGTTGCCTGAGTTGTTGGCGCAGCACGCGCCCCAGAACTGCGGCGTCTCGGACGCGGCCGAGCCGCCCGTGTCTTCGTTCTTGCCGGCCCAATCGTAGAGGAAACCAACCTTCAAGGCGTGGTTGCCTTTGACCTTCGAGAAGTCGTCGCGGATCGAATAGATGTCGAGCGAGTTGCGGAACGGCGCGGTGCTCCACAGGTCGGGGCCGCGATTGGTGTTGAAGGGCGCGATGCCGCCCCAGAAGACGGGATGCGGGCGGTCGCTGCCGTAGGTCTTGACGCTTTCGGGGAAGAAGCTTGGGATCGCGGCGTTGAGTTGCGTGTTGATGTCGCCGCCAAGACCCGGCGTGACGTTGATGCGATTGGCCGAGTAAGAGAACTGCACTTCGTTGACCGCAGTGCCCGCGAGCGTCGAGGTCAACTTAACAGCCGCCTGTTTCGACGGCTGCGCCCAACTGCTTTCGACACCGGGGAACGGGTCGTCGCCCCACAGCCCGGCAGGCAGCAGAATCGGCGCCGGGTTCTCCCAGTGGTCTTGCGTGTAGCGCCCGAACAGTTGGTTGGCTTCGCTGAACTTGTAATCGATGCGCACGTTCTCTTCGCGGAAATCGACGGGCGAGGCCGTGGATACACTCCAGTTAGTGCAATCGGCCGAGCCGGGCGACCACGCGAGGTTCGGTTCGGGGAAGATCGAAGCGACGAGCAGACGGCCCGCCGGACTCAAGCTCGCTTGCGGGATAACCTGTGTGTCGAAGCCGGGGCGACTGTTGCCGATTGCGTCGCCGCTGCAACGCGTCTGCGCCGCGTTATTGCGAATGCGCGGGCTGCGAAAATCGCCTGCGCGCTCGGCGAGTGTCGGCACGCTGCCGAAGCGCGTGAAGCCGCGAATCTCTTTGTTGAACTCTTGCGAGTAGAAGAAGAACAGCCGGTCTTTCAAGATCGGGCCGCCGAGAGAGCCGCCGAAATCGTTGCGGCGCAGTTTGTCTTTCTGCCCACGGTTACGGTTGACGAAGAAGTCGGCCGCGTTCAGCTTGTCGTTGCGGCCGAAATAGAAGAGGCTGCCGTGGAAAGTGTTCTGACCGGAGTTGGTCACGATGCTGATGACCGAGCCTGAGGCTTGCCCGTATTCCGGGCCGTAGCTGTTGCGCAGCATCTTGAACTCGCGGATGGCTTCGATGGACGGGTAGAGCAGCACGGTGCGGTTCGAGCCTGTGTCGTTGTTGTTCGCGCCGTCGGTCAAGAACAAGTTGCTCTGCGTGTTGTTGCCGTTGACGGAGAAATCCACGCCGGAGAACAGACCTTTGTTCTTGCTGTCGAAGTTCGTCGCGGGCGACACGCCCGGCTGCAACTGTGTGAGTTGCACGAAACTGCGCCCGTTCAAAGGTAGCTCGCGCACCTGTTCGCCGTTGACGATGTCGCCGATTGTGCCAGTCTGCGTCTCAAGCTGTATGTCGCTGGCGACGATGGTGACTTGCTCGCCGATGCCGCCCACCTGCATCGTGAAGTCTTGCCGCGTCGTCGTCGAGACGCTCACCGTCACGCTGGACACGACCGTCTCCTTGAAGCCGGTGTGAGTGGCCGCGATGCTGTAGACGCCGGGGGCTAAGTCCGGCACGGTGTATGTGCCGTCCTGATTGGTCTGCACCTCGCGTTTCGCCCCTGTGCCGGTTTGCGTGACGACGACCATCGTGTCGGGCAGCGCCGCGCCTTTCTCGTCGAGCACGGAGCCGGTGATCTGCCCCGAAGTCTTCTGCGCGTAGCCGGGCAGGGCGAGCAGCAGCAGTAGGCACGACGCCAGTGCCAACAGCGCCCGCAACGCCCCGCCCCGTTTGGCCGCCCGCACGCGACGCGCCAACTTCCGGCTTTGACTTACCTGACTCATAGGAGACTCCTCTCAAGGGCCGACTGACCGGGCCGGCCGAACGCCCGAAGGACATGCGGCACAACCCGACTTCCAACCGTCGCGCCCGGACGCAAAAGCGTCCGGGCCAAAATTGCTCAAGTTAAAAATGTATGGGTGGCAAGAATCCCTAACTCGCGTCCGTGTCTCGGCTCGTTTGCAACTGTGATCAGAACGGACGAGTTAAAGCCATGTTCGGCTGGCGAACAAATACAGACTCGGACGTGAGTACATTATAGAGGTCGTTTTCGCACCTTATAAGTTACCGCTAGTATAACACGGTGAAGTATGCCGATTCGGGCAACATTGTTCAGGCCAGACCGGGGGTTACATGGCCGATGTAACTCGTTACAACGCGAGATTGCGGCGATTTCGCAGCGATCTCGGCCGCCGTGTCAAGCGCAAACACGTCTGATCGTGTTGTTGAAAAGCGCGTGGGCGGTTTATAATCCGCGCCAGCCGTCAACCGGACTGCCCCGGCCTCTTGGGACAACGAACAATCTTTATCAACTCTTACGTGCTTGGGACGGATGCCTCGTCACGCCGGCCGTTATCTCCGGCGCGTTAGTCGCGGGCTTTATGGCGAACTGTATGGAGTTGGGCAACGAAGTTAAGATCGCGCAGTTGGAGAAAGTCCTTCAGAGTCGCGCGCTGCAAAACTCTGAGAGCCTCAAGGCGTTTCTGCGCTTCGTCGTCGAGCGCACTATTGACAACCATGAGGTGCTGCTCAAAGAGTACACCATCGCCACCGAGGTCTTCGGGCGCAACAGCGACTACGACTCGCGCATAGACTCTGTGGTGCGCGTGCAGGCGGGCCGTCTCCGCGCCAAGCTTCAGGAATACTACGCGACCGAAGGCAAACACGATCAGATCGTGATCGACCTGCCCAAAGGTCACTACCGCCCGGTCTTCATCAGCGCCGACCCCGCCCCCGACACGACCCTCGAACCATACGAACCGACCAACGGGCACGCAGCCGCTATCGCCACGTCGCACACGCCCGATCTCATCCACACAAGCGCCGCCCCGCCCCCGGTCGCGTCTGCTTTTAATAAGCTGCCCCTCATCTTGTGCGGCGTCGTCATCGCCGGCTTGCTCGCGGCAGTCGTCGCTCTCGAACTTGCCAACCGCGAGTTGCGGCGGCAGGCTTTCGTCGGGTCGTCCTTTAGTAAGACCGACGAAGTGCAAACCGTCTGGGGCGCGTTTCTCAACGACCCCGAACCGCCGCTGCTGGTGCTGAGTAACCCGGCCGTCTATCGCTTCATCAATCAAGCCGACCCAAACAGCCTGACGCAACGCGCCATCAAGCTCAACCCTGAACAGGCTCGCGCGATGGCAGACGCGCCTGAGTTCAAAGGGCAATGGACGGGCGGCAACGACACACGCATCGTGCCGTCGCTCGGCATGTACACGGGCATGGGCGAAGCCATCGGGCTGTCGCGCCTGACCGATGTGTTCCGCTCGGCGAACAGAGAAATCCTGCTCAAGCAGAGCCGGCAGGTCAGCGCCTCTGATCTCAAGTATCGTAACGTCATCCTGCTCGGCAGCATCTACGTCAACGAGTGGTCGCGCAAACTGCCGACGAACGAAGTCTTCGCCTACACCTTCGCGGCGACCATCGAGAATCGCAACCCGCAGCCCGGCGAAGAACGCGAGTACAAGCCGCAGCACAACGAACAGACGGGCGAGTTGCGCACCGACTACGCCATCGTCACGGTCAAGCCGAACGTCTCCGGCGAAAACGCCGTGATGATCCTCGCCGGCATCTACAGCGAAGGGACAGAGGCCGCGGCCGAGTTCGTCACGACCAGAAACCACATGGCCGTGCTCGCGCAACGACTGCATCAACTCGGCGGTCAGGGTGCGCCGCCGAAGTACTATCAGGCGCTCTTGAAGGTTGAGGTCGAGAACGGCACGCCCACCACGATCACACTCATCGCGCTCCGCCCGCTGCCCGCATCAGGAGACTGACATGCACACGCGCTTCAGGCTAACGACCCGCAACTTCATCTTGATCACGGCCAGTTTCATGTTAACGATGGCGGGTGTACTCGTGGCTCAAGTGCCGGGGCCGCCCGGCGGCATCACCACCGGCAGCCCGCGCGACAAAGCCATCGAAGACAAACTCCGCTCCGACGAGATCGAGCGCGTCAAGCGCGACGCCGAAAAACCCAACCCCAATCGCCCCGACCCTGAGTTTCCACGCATCAAGGAAGACTTCGAGCAGATCCAACTCATCAACGCCGACGTGCTGCAAGCGCAACCGCACGCCGCCGCGCCCGACTACGCGCGCCTTGCCGAAGCCGCCGCCGACGTGAAGAAGCGCGCCGAGCGACTCAACGCCAGCCTGTTCCCACCCGGCACAGAGAAACAGTCGAAGCACAAGGAAAAGGGGCAGGAGAAAGACGCAGACGGGCCGCAGGATTTGCCCGCGCTGCTCACAGAATTGGACGGCGCGATCACAAGCTTCGTCTCCAACCCAATGTTCCAGAACCTACGCGTCGTCGAACCCGACAGCACCGCCAAAGCCCGCCGCGACCTCGGCCGCGTCATCAAACTCAGCGCCAAGATCAAACAAGCGGCCGACAATAAACTAAAAGGCGGCGGTTGAAGTGCTGGTGAGTTGTTTAGAACGTCAACCCAAAACCGTATTTGAACAGCGGATCATAGTTGCGGTCGCCGACGTTGATGGGTAACTGCGCCATTGCGCGCGGCCATGAGACGGAGAGTTTGCCTGTCGGCCGGTGGTCGCCGAAGAGTACGTCCGCGACGCCTTGCCCTTCCGTGCCGGGCAGCCACGCGGCGACGAAGGCGTCGCAAGTCTTGAGCACGTCGTCGATGATCAACGGTCGCCCCGATAGCAGCACGACCACGACGGGTAGCCCCGCGCGTTTCATGTTCTCGACGGCCGCCACGTCTTCGCGCGCGAGCGTCAGGTCTTCACGGTCGCCTAACATTTCCGCATAGGGTGTCTCGCCGATGACGACGACGCCGACATCAGCGCCCTCTGCGCCTGTGCCGTCGGCGGCAAAGGTCACTTTGGTCTGAATAGAGACGGCCTGCTGAAGCGCCTTGAGAATGGTCGTGCCGCCGGGCATGATCGCGCCACTCTTGCCTTGCCAATCAATGGTCCAACCGCCGCATTGGTTGCCGATGTCGTCCGCGCTTTTGCCGCCGACGTGTATGCGCGCCAGACGCTTCGACAGCGGCAACGTCCGCCGCTCGTTCTTCAAGAGCACAAGCGACTCGCGCACGCATGCGCGCGCCACTTGCCGGTGCGCGGCCGAGCCGAAGCTCGCGTGCAGCGTGCGGTCCGCCAGCGGCGAGCGCGTTTTATTCAACAGCCCCATAGCGAACTTGACGCGCAGGATGCGTTGCACGGCGTCATCGATGCGCGTCATGGGCACGCGTTGCTCGCGCACGAGTTCGAGCAGCAGCGCGTACTGTTCGCGGTACTTGTCGGGCGTCATGAACATGTCCATGCCCGCGTTGACCGATTGTTCGATCTGGCTCTTGTAGTCGCCGGGCATCTCGTCTATGGCGTTGTAGTCGGAGATGAGAAAGCCCGCGAAGCCAAGTTCTTGTTTCAAAATTTCCGTCAACAGCCGCTTGCTGCCCGAACACTTGACGCCGTTCCAACTGTTGTACGAGGGCATGATCGAACCGACGCCGGCCGCGATGGCCGCGACGTAGCCCTGCATGTGCAACTCTTTCAATTCGCTTTCGCTGAGCCGCGTGTCGCCACGGTCGAGCGGCCAGTGCTCGGTTGCGTTGCGGCTTTTCAACATGCCTGTGCCGTGCAACGTGCCGCCGTCGCCGACGAAATGTTTGGCGCACGCGAGGACGCCGAGTGGATCGTCTAGCCCTTTGCCCTGTAGACCACGCACGGCCGCGCCGCCCAGTGTCCGCGCCAACTCCGGCGTCTCGCCGAAGCCTTCGTAAGTGCGCCCCCAACGCTCGTCGCGCGCCACGGCAACGCAGGGCGCAAACGTCCAGTTGATGCCGGTCGCGCGCACTTCGTTAGCCGTCACGCGCGCCGCCTGTTCGACCAGTTGCGGGTTACGCGTGCAACCAAGCCCGATGTTGTGCGGGAAGACGACAGCCCCTAAGACGTTGCTGTGCCCGTGTACGGCGTCGATGCCGTAGAGCAGCGGGATCGCCAGTCGCGTTTTAAGTGCGAGCGACTGGTAGGCGTCGTACATGTCCGTCCAATCTTTGAGGCCGTTGCCCGTCTTGGGGTCGGCGCTGCCGCCGCTCAACAGCGAGCCGAGGAAATAACGGCCCACGTCGGCCTCGTCCTTCAACCCTGTGATCTCCGCCTGCGTCATCTGCCCGATCTTCTCTTCGAGCGTCATCGTGGCCAACAGCGCGCGCACCTGTTGGTCGTAGGCGGTGAGCGGTTTCGGGCCTGCGGTGCGTTGCGTGTTAAGCCGCACGCGTTGCGCGTCGGTGCAAGTCGGCAGCGTTAGACTCAACCCAACGATGGCGGCGGACGATTTCAGAAAAGTGCGACGGGTTAGTTTTTTTGTCATCGAGTTGCTTGCGGTCAAGTTGTGCGGGCCACTTCTTGTATGTCACGGGCCGGTTGAAACGTAAGTTAGAAACGGTTAAATGCGACGTGAGATACTTGCCCGCGCCGGTTACATTTCCGGCCGACAAACTGCCGCGCGCCAAGTTGTAAATAATGATTGACTCCGGCGCGGAAAAAGAGTAGCGTCCGCGCCCTAACTGTTTATTTCAGCTCGGCTACGCCCGCGCCTGCGTCTAACCCCCCGCGCACGTCGTACCAGTAGCCCAACTCAAGCTCTGGCGCGCTGTGGTGCGGCACGGCCACTTCAATTAAAGATGGAGGTGTGTGATGAAAAAGATACTCACAATTCCGGTCCTTATCTTGGCCCTTGTGGCGCTGGCGGGCGTGGCACAAGCCGACCCGTTGGTGTTCACCACAACGCTGAGCGGCACAAACGAAGTGCCGGCCAACGCTTCGCCCGGTACGGGCACTGCGGTCGTAGTGATTGACGGTCACATGATGACCATCAATATCACCTTCAGCGGGCTGCAAGGTAACACGACTGCGTCGCACATACATTGCTGCACCCCGCCGGGCGCGAACGCGCAGGTCGCCACCACAACCCCGACCTTTCCGGGCTTCCCCTTAGGTGTCCAGTCCGGCTTTTACTCGCGGACGTTCGACCTGACGCTGGCCTCGTCATATAACCCCGCCTTCATCACCTCGCATGGCGGCACAGTGACGCAAGCGGAAGCCGACTTGGTCGCAGGCATAATCGCCGGGCAAGCTTATCTCAACGTCCACACGAACCTCTTCCCCGGCGGCGAGATTCGCGGTCAACTGCAAGCCGCGCCTGAGCCGGTCACACTCTTGTTGTTCGGAACAGGTCTGGCCGGTGTCGCGCTCCGCCAGCGGCGCAAACGGAAAAGCAGCGCCAAGTAAGAATCGCCGCGACACACACAGCAGCGGTTGCCTCTTCGACAGCGAAGGGCAACCGCTTTCGCTTTTCCACTTAACACAGTTGCGCTAAGCTCGCGTCGTGCCGCAGTCGATCTTATTACCAGTTGATGAAGCGATCCGCATCGTGCTGGCAGAGACGCCGCGCCTTGAGCCGGAGCCGGTCTTGCTGGCGGCGGCGCGCGGGCGCGTGCTGGCCGAAGACGTGATCGCGGACACAGACTTGCCGCCGTTCGACCGGGCGTTGATGGACGGCTACGCGGTGCGCGCGGCTGATACGGCGGACGCGCCTGTGCGTCTGCGCGTCGTGGGCGAGGCGGCGGCGGGGCGCGCTTGGACGGGGCATATGCTGCGGGGCGAGGCGGTGCGGATCATGACCGGCGCACCCGTGCCGTCTGGCGCGGACAGCGTGCAACAGGTCGAGGTCACGCGCGAGTTTGAAGACGGCGCGCTGGTCGAGATCGATAAAGCCACGCATGCGGATCAGTTCATCTCGCGGCGCGCGACCGAAGTTAACAAAGGTGAGATGGTGTTGCGCGTGGGCACGCCGATCAACGCGGCGATGATGGCGGCGCTCGCCTCGTTCGGTTATGCTCGTGTGCCGGTCGGTGCGCGCCCGCGCGTTGTGGTGCTGGCCACGGGCACGGAGTTAGTCGCCGTGGGCGAACAGCCCGGTCCCGATCAGATACGCGACTCGAACACTTATTCGCTGCTCGCTTACGCCGAAGCGGCCGGCGCGACGGTCGAACATCTGCCATTCGCAGGCGACGAGCCGGAGTTGTTGCAACAACTGATCGCGGAGACGGCGGCGCGTGCAGACGTGCTCGTCCTATCGGGCGGCGTCTCGATGGGCGTGTACGACTTCACGAAGACGGCGCTGCATGCGCTCGACGCGGAAATCTTCTTCGAGCGCGTCGCTTTGCGACCGGGCAAGCCGACCGTGTTCGCGCGGCTTGGGCGCACGCTCATCTTCGGTCTGCCGGGCAATCCCGTGTCCGTCTCCGTCACCTTCAACCTGTTCGCGCGCACGGCGCTGCGCGCAATGCAAGGCGCAGACAATGCAACGCTCGACGAAGACCGCGCCGTGCTTGCGCGCGCCGTCAAGGGTGCGCTGGAACGCGCGAGCTATCTGCCCGCGCGCCTGACGACAGACGACGCGGGCCGGCTCGTCGCAGAGCCGCTGCGTTGGGGTGGCTCGTCCGACTTCGTCGCCTTCACGCAGGCGACCGCGCTCGTCATTGTTGACGCAGGCGTGAAGATGCTCGACGCCGGTGCGCTTGTGCGCGTCGTCCGCTTGCCTGATTAGACTTTAGACTTAAAACTGACTTAAGACCGCGATGAAGAAACTTTCACACGTAGACGCGCAGGGGCGCGTGGCGATGGTGGATACTAGCGCGAAGGACGCGACGATGCGCCGCGCGGTTGCGACGGCGCGCGTGTTGATGTCCGAGGCGACGGTCACGGCGGTGCGCGCGCACCGGACACCTAAAGGCGATCCGCTTGAGACGGCGCGTCTCGCCGGCATCATGGCCGCCAAGCGCACGGCCGATCTCATTCCGCTTTGTCACCCGCTCCCGCTCACGCACATAGACGTGCGCGCCGAGTTGCACGACGACGGCGTACATCTCGCCGCCGAAGTCGCCACGCGCGCCCAAACCGGCGTCGAGATGGAAGCACTAACCGCTGTCTCCGTCGCCGCGCTGACTGTTTACGATATGTGCAAAGCAATTGATAAAGCGATGACAATCACGGACGTACAACTCGAAACCAAAACCGGCGGCAAATCCGGTGACTACAAGAGATCGAGCGAGTGATCGCTTGGCGGTACTGACTTTCGCGGAACATGGCGTGGGCGGGCGGCGTTTATGTTGACGACCGCCGTGAGGCTCCCCTGATTTTCAATCTTTTGCTTTCGCCCGCTTCGGCGTAGAATAGGGTCACGGTTCGAGCGACCGAAGTTTTCCAAACCAGCGGAGATGTCGAGATGAGATACCAGTTGGCTCATGACGCGCGCCCGCAGGCGCGCAGGCTATTGTTCGCCGCCCTGTTGACCATCGCGTTGTGGTTCATTCCATATATAGGCATTGTCACTTACCCGTTCCGCCTGTTCGTCACCTTCATCCACGAAGGCGGGCACGCCATCGCGGCCCTGTTGACGGGCAACGCTGTGCGTAGTCTGTCGGTCGCGCCGAACGCGTCGGGGCTGACCGAGACTTACATGACAAACGGCAGCCTCGTCGTGCAAGCGATTGTGTCGAGCGCGGGCTACGTGGGCGCGATGTTGTTCGGCGCGCTGTTGTTGGTGCTGGTGCGGCGCACGGTTGCGGCGCGCATGGTACTAGCGGGCACGGCCGCGTTCATCGGTCTGCTCACGCTCGTCTATGGCTTCATCGTCCCGTTGACGCACTTCTCGGTCAGCCCGTTCACGATTGTGACGGGCACGCTCTTGACGGCGGGCTTGCTCTTGGCGGCGCGCTACTTTAGCCCGCAAGCGGCCAACTTCCTCGTCGGCTTCCTCGCCGTCCAATGCGTCTTGAACGCGCTGTTTGATCTGAAAGACGTGCTGTTCCTATCGGTCGCCACGGACGCGCAGACCGACGCGCTGAACATGGCGCGCGCGACGGGCGTGCCCGCGTTCTTCTGGTCGCTCATCTGGATCGGCCTCGCGTTCATCATCCTGTCGGCGGCGCTGCGCGCCTACGCCATCAGCCGCAAGAAACCGAATCAACCCGATCTGCCGTTTGAAGATGCGCCCGCTGTTTAGTGTCCGCACTGATAACGACGTGAGCGTAGAACTTGAGAGGCCGCCGGCCCGTGCTGCCAAGAGGCACGACGAAACCGGCGGCCTCGATCTATCGCCCACACTTGAACCGGCCGGCACGCTCGCGCAACTGCCGCTCGGTGCGCGTCTCATTCTCCGCTGCCGCAAAGATTGGCGCATGGCCGCCGTCGCCTTCGTCGCGCTCGACTGCGTGACGCTCGCGGTCTGCTCGCCTTCGGGTCACACCTATCGCGTGCGTCGTCCCCTCGATGCCCCGCTCACGTTCGAGGGACACATCCCTATCCTCGGCGCGACCGGCTCAACAGGCTGGCGTGTCGGCCTCGCACGCTACGACGTGCGCTGGTAACAAGCACGCCGACCCACACACGTTCAATCTTCCAGTAAGCTCCGACGAAATAGCGGCTGACCGGCGAGTGAAATGTAGAAGCCGTAGAGGGCAAGAGCCACACAGGCGACGAGCGCGAGTGTGAAGTCGGTCGCATACCACGCGGTCAGTTCGGTCGTCATAGGGTAGAAGACCCAGAGGTGGAGGAACAACATGGCCGAGACGAGCGCCAGCAACCCGTGCCGGTAGAGCACGCCGACGCAGAGGAGCGAAAAGATAAAGGCGAACGGCACGCCCAGTGCGCCGCTCTGGATCGACAGTGTGAAGATGAACGTAGCGAAGACTAAGAGCGCCGCTGCCGCTAATCGTTCCCGGCGCAGGACGGCGTAGAACAACAACAACAGGAACAGGAAGACGAACGCTTGGTTGATGCTGCCGTTGATGTGCGTGACGAACTTGGTGATGAACTGTTGTAGGCCGAGTGTGTGGCTGTCCGGCGTGATGGGCATGATGGGCGGGCGACCCAGCCAGCCCGGCGCGAGGTTCGCTAAGGTCATGGTCAAGATCAGACCGCTGCCGACGAGCGCGCCAATCAGTATGTCGCGCCCGACGAGTGGGTCGCGCCAATCGCCTGCGAGCAGCCGACTCCAAGCGATGATCCGGCCGGGCCAGCGTCGCCGCACGAACGGCTCAAGTGCGACGTAGAGCAGCCACATGAAGGCGGCGGTGAACAACGCGGCCTCGATGTTCTGTATGATCAGGAAGAACTCGCCCTCCACTTCGCCGACGTGGTGCGCGTCGAAGATCAACTGCACCATTCGCAGGGCGAGGTAGAAACCGGCGAGACGAAATGCGCCTCGGCGGTCGCCGCGTCCCAGCCGCAGATTCTTGAACGCAAGCAACGCACTGCCGACGAGCACTAACATGAAAATTGCGACTACAAGGTAAGTCAAGATGCGCGTCGCCGCGTCCACCTGCGTCTCCTCTTGCCGCGCGGGATGATCCCACGGATAGATAGTCTCGAAGTACACGGGCTGGCCGGCAAAGGCCGCCGCTTCGACGTGGATCGTATGCTCCGGTTGCGCCGGGTCGGACCCGTCCCATGCGGCGCGCGCGTCCGACGCATAAGGCGGAACCCAAGTGGACGCGACCGGCTGGAAGCGCGTTTGATCAAGCCCCGCTGCGTTGAAGAAGTGTGACCAGTCGGGCGCGGGGCGCGGCGACTGCGGCGCAGCCTCGCGTTGCGGCGGCACGCCGACGAAGTAGTGCAAGTGCCCTTGCATGTCCAGATAAACGCCCGTCATGCCGGAGACGGCTTGCGCCGGTTGCTCGAAGGTCACATCTTCGCGCGTCACCAGATAGCGCGGGCTTTGCCGATACCAGAAGCGATAGCCCGCGGCCGCGTCCGTGCGCAGCCGCGCCCAACGCGTGCGCGTCTGATCGTGTTCGAGGACGTACTGTAGATAAGCGAAGTTGACCATCGTGCCGTGGGCACTGTCGGCGGGCGCGGCTGTATAGCCCGCGTGCTTGATGATGTCGCGCGCCCGTTCGCGCAACACTTCCGGCGACTTGTCGAGCGGCGTCAGGCGATAGAGCGCGGAGTATTTCGTCAGCCAGCAACAGAGCGCCAGCACGACGCCGAACGCGGCGAGCAGTGCGACGGCAACGACGGGCTTGAGCGCACCTGCGCGCGGCGCGGCGGCAACCATTTCTGGTGAGGGAGTTTCGCCTGCCGCCAGCGCGGCCGCCAACGGGTCGCCGCCCGGCAGCGCCGCCGCCACTTGCAAAGCGGACGCGGGCCGCTTATCTGGGTCTTTAGCCAGACAGCGTTCGATGACGCGTTCGACGAGCGGGTCTATATCTTTGACCAGACTCGAAGGCGACGCGGGCGTCGGGTCGCTCTGGCGCAACTTCAACAACTCGTCGAGCGTGCGCGCATCGAAGGCGCGCCGTCCGGTGAAGATTTCATAGAGCACGAGGCCGAGCGCATAGATGTCGCTGCGCGTCGTGACTTCTGTGCCCGCGAGTTGTTCGGGGGCCATGTAGGCGGGCGTGCCGGAAATTATATCCGCGTCGCGCAACTCTTCGGCGAGGCCGGCGAGGCCGAAGTCCGTGACGCGCACGTTGCCGCGCTCGTCCAACATGACGTTGGCGGGTTTGAGATCACGATGCAGCACGCCCGCGTCGTGGGCGGCGGCGAGGCCGGCGCACAACTGCCGCGCAACTTCCGTCGCCTTGTCGGCCGGCAAACGCCCGATGCGCCGCAACAGCGACGCCAGTTCCTCGCCCTTGACGTACTCCATCGACAGGAAGTGTTGCCCCTCGGCCTCGCCGATGTCGTGGACGCGGCACACGTTGCGATGCGAGATTTGGCGTGCGACGCGCACCTCGCGGTGGAAGCGTGCGAGCGCCGCGCCGTCGGTCGTCAGCGTCTCCGGCAGAAACTTGAGCGCGACCGGCTGTTCGAGTTTCAGATCGTCGGCGCGATAGACCTCGCCCATGCCGCCGCGCCCCAAGAGACTAACGATGCGATAACGGCCGGCGAGCGTCGTGCCCGGCAGGAAGCGTCCGCTGTCGAGCGAGTCGTGCGCAGCAGAGGCGCGCGGAGATTTAGTGCGCGCTGTCGGACCGCCCGTGCCGTGAGCAACTTGCGCCGCTGGCGGCGTGTGGTCGAGCAGGCGCGTGTCGGCAAACGAGCTATCGAGATCAGCGCCGCAGGCGGGGCAAGAGATCGCGCCGGCAGAGATGTCGTGCGCGCAGGCGGGGCACTTGGGGGTCATCGGCGGCGCATTGTATCACCGCGCACAGGGATCAATTTCATTATTTTGCTACGGGCTGTCGGCGCACCGCTGGCCGTTTCGTGTGGCGTGGTGGTTCGGGTTATCATGGGTGGTTCGCCGGGGCGCGGGATTGTTCACTGTGCGGGCCGGCGTCTATGTTGAGCCATGAATCAAGAAGCGATCACGGTGCGCGGGGCGCGCGTCAATAATCTGAAGAACGTCGATTTCGACATTCCGATTGAGCGGCTGACGGTCGTGACGGGCGTGAGCGGATCGGGCAAGTCGTCGCTTGCGTTCGACACGGTGTATGCCGAGGGGCAACGGCGTTATGTGGAGTCTCTGTCGTCTTACGCGCGGCAGTTTCTTGAACGCATGGACAAGCCGGACGTGGACGAGGTGCATAACATCCCGCCCGCCATCGCCATCCGGCAGAAGAACTCGACGCGCAACCCGCGCTCGACCGTCGGCACGCAGACCGAAGTTTACGACTACCTGCGCCTGTTGTATGCGCGCGTGGGCACGACCATCTGCCGCGTCTGCGGGCGCGAGGTCCACAAGGACTCGCCCGAAGCGGCGGCGCAGGAAATCTTAAGCACGCTCGCGGACGGCACGCGCTTCTACGTGCTGTTTCCGGCCGAGGCGGGCTTGCGCGGCCCGGCGGACGCGAACGGCAACGGCGCGAAGGGCAAAGGGCGCAAGAGTAAAGCGGCAGAAGAGACGACGGCCTTGACGCGGCAACAGATCATCGCGCACGTGATGAGCTTGATGCAGCGCGGCTTCACGCGGCTTTACACAGCGGGGCAGACGATTGAGTTGCGCTCGCCCGACGATTACACGCGCGACAGTTTCGCGGGCGTGTACGTGTTAGTAGATCGACTGGTGGCGCGCGCGGACGTGCGCGGGCGTCTGGTCGATTCGTTGGAGACGTGCTTTGTCGAAGGGCACGGCATCGCGCTTGTCGAGACGGCGGAAGCCGAGCCGCGTGCCTTGAAGTTCTCCGACCGCTTCGAGTGCAAGTACGACGGCACGGTCTACGCGACGCCGGAGCCGCGCCTGTTCAGTTTCAACAACCCGTTCGGCGCGTGCCCGACGTGTCAGGGCTTTGGCAACACCATCGGCCTCGATCTCGATCTCGTCATTCCGAACCCGCTGTTGACTTTGGACGAGGGCGCGATTGAGCCGTGGACGAAGCCGCAGCACGATTGGGCGCGCACGGAGTTGCGCCGCTTCTGCAAACAGGAAGGCATCCCGCTTAGACGTGCCGTATGCGGAACTGCCGCGCGCGCAGCAACGCGCCGTGGTCGAAGGCAAGGGCAAATGGGAAGGCGTGCGCGGCTTCTTCGCGTGGCTTGAGACGAAGAAATATAAACTGCACGTCCGCGTCTTCCTCGCCAAGTATCGCGGCTATACGCGCTGCCCCGATTGCAACGGCGGCCGGCTCAGACAAGAAGCGCGCGACGTGCGCGTCGGCGATGCGGACGCTGCCCGAAGTCTGCGCGCTGCCCGTGAAAGAGGCGGCGCAGTTTTACGAACAGTTGACGCTGACGCCCGAACAGACCGCGATTGCCGACAAGGTACTGCTTGAGGTTCGTCGCCGCTTGAGTTTCCTCGTTGACGTGGGGCTTGACTACCTGACGCTTGATCGCCTTGCTTCGACATTATCCGGCGGCGAAGCGCAACGCATCCAACTCGCCACGAACCTCGGTTCGTCTTTAGTCGGTGCGTTGTATGTCTTGGATGAACCGTCCATCGGCTTGCACCCGCGCGATAGCGAGCGTCTCATCAAACTGCTCTACAACCTGCGCGACATCGGCAACACAGTCCTCGTCGTCGAGCACGACCCCGACATGATCCGCGCCGCCGATCACATACTCGACGTCAGCCCGGCCGCGGGCGAACTTGGCGGGCGCATCGTCTTCGAGGGCGACTTCAAAGGCTTGCTGCAAGATGCGACGACGCTCACGGGCAAGTACATGCGCGGCGAGGCCGAGATCAAAGAGCCGAAGCAGCGCCGCAAGATTCAACCCAAGAAGCGACTCGTCGTGCGCGGCGCGGCCGAGCACAACCTGAAGCAGATCGACGTGGACATCCCGCTTGAGATGTTCGTCTGCATCACGGGCGTCTCCGGCTCAGGCAAATCCACGCTCGTGCATGATGTCGATCTTCGCCGGCCTCAAGAAGCAGCGCGGCGAATGGCAGGGCCACGTCGGCGCGTTTCAAAAACTCGAAGGCGCGCAACTGCTCGAAGACGTACTGCTCGTCGATCAGTCGCCCATCGGCCGCACGCCCCGCTCCAACCCCGTCACTTATATTAAGACCTACGACGCCGTGCGCGAGGTCTTCGCCGCCACCCGCGACGCGCAAGCAAAGGCTTCGACGCTTCCCATTTCTCTTTCAACGTACCGGGCGGGCGCTGCGACGTGTGCGAAGGCGACGGCACGGTCACAGTCGAAATGCAGTTCCTTGCGGACGTCGAACTCGTCTGCGAAGAATGCAAAGGCACACGCTTCAAGTCCAACGTCCTAGACGTGCGCTATCGCAGCAAGAACATCAACGACGTACTTAACATGACCGTCCGCGAAGCACTCATGTTCTTCCGCGACATCAACAAGATCGCCAACCGTCTCCGCGTCCTCGATGATGTCGGCCTCGGCTACCTCCGCCTCGGTCAATCAGCCACCACCCTCTCCGGCGGCGAAGCCCAACGCATCAAACTCGCTTCCTTCCTCTCCAAACGCACCGCCGCCAAGACCCTCTACATCTTCGACGAACCGACCACCGGCCTCCACTTCGACGACATCAACAAACTGCTCGCCGCCTTCCGCACCCTCGTCGAAGCCGGCGGCTCGCTCCTCGTCATCGAACACAACCTCGACGTAATCAAGACCGCCGACCACATCATCGACCTCGGCCCCGACGGCGGCGACCGTGGCGGTCAACTCGTCGCCACCGGCACACCCCAAGACATCATCCAAGCGCCCGACTCCCACACCGGCCGCTTCCTCAAAATGCACCTCGCCCGCGCCAACGGCCACAATTTGTCGTAAAACATTCCGAACGCGTCAGGACACCACAGGTTGTTACCAAAGGCTGCCACACAAAACAGCGCGGCTTGACGATAGGCAATAGGCTCAACGTCAAGCCGCGCTGTTTTGTGTGATCCAAGCCTAACGAAAAGCTTTCAAGTCAGCTTAACCAGAGGATGGCGCATGTGTCCGCGCATTAAGCAAGATTTTGCTGTTCGCTGTTCGCATTCGCTGGACTATTTTCTAATCCCGAATAGTTCCTGACCGTATTCGACCGGCTGGCCATTTTCGACGTAAACCTCTTCGACCGTGCCGCTCGTCTCCGCTTGAATCTCCATCATCAACTTCATCGCTTCGATAATGCAGACGACCGTGTTGGGGTCAATGTAGCTGCCGATCTTAACGAACGGCTCGGCCGCGGGCGATGGCGCGCGGTAGAACGTGCCGATAACGGGCGCTGTGACCTTGTGCAGTTCCGCCTTCAGCACGGCGGGCGGTGTCTCCACCACAGCGACCGGGGCGGGCGCAGGCACAACCGGCTTTTCTAAGGCATTGATCAGTTGGCCCACGTCGTGTTTCCAACGCAGGTCGCTGAGTTCGAGGGCGTGGCGGCGGGCGAGCGGCAACAGGTCTGCGGGCAAGTCTTGCGGGCGGGGCATGGGCGCGCCCTGCACCAGCACGGGGATGACGCGGATGTTGCGGGCGAGCGCGGCGGCGATCTCAAGACGGACGAAGTCGTTGGGGTTGTCGAGTCGCCGGCCCGCTTCGTCGCTGCTCGTGAGCCAGTTCCGGCCGATGAGTGCGAGCAGAGTCTCGCATGAGCCGACGGCTTCTTCGATGACTTGCAGGAAGTCTTCGCCCGGCTTGACCCGGTCTATGTCCATGAAGATTTGCTCGTCGCCGAAGTGCGCGCCGAGGCCGTCGCAGAGGCGGCCGGCGTGGCCGTCGTGTCGTCGCGGCGGTAGCTGATGAAGATGCCGGAGAATTGGCGGGCGTTGGGTGGTGGCATATTCGAGTTACTTTGCTAAACTACCGCGCGTTTGCTGTGCGTGAGAACTGTTGCGAAGACTGGCGGGGGTTATATTAACGGAGTTCGATTAGGCGCGCTAGCGCGTTGGACGACGGGTCGGCAGGAGTTGAAGGGGTTGATGATATGAGTTTGAAGGAACGCATCGTTGGTGATCTGACGGCGGCGATGAAGGCGAAGGAGGCGGCGCGGCTGTCGACTTTGCGGATGGTGAAGGCGGCGTTGATGAATCGGGAGATTGAGAAGGGTGGGGAGTTGGCGGATGAGGAGTTGACGCGGTTGTTGCAGTCGCTCGTCAAACAACGGCGCGATTCGGTGGAGCAGTATGAGCAGGGCGGGCGCGAAGATTTGGCGGCGAAGGAGCGGGCGGAGATCGTTGTGATCGAGGAGTATCTGCCGCAGGCGGCGACGCGGGAAGAGATTGAGCAGGCGGTGGCGGCGGCGATTGCGGAGACGGGCGCGAGTTCGATGAAGGAGATGGGCGCGGTGATGAAGGCGGCGCAGGGCAAGCTGGCGGGGCGCTCGGCGGACGGGCGCACGGTGAGCGAGATCGTTAAAGCAAAGTTGCAATAAGTCGCGCTGGCGTCAATCAGAAGTTGCAGTAAGCCGTGCCGGCGGAAATAAGCTGCACAGCGTCAAGCGTAGGCCGCCAGGCGCGCAAGCGTCCGCAGCCCGGCTGTTTTGCCTACCCGACTGGCTGCTTGCGTCGCGGCCGGCGCTCCCGTATAATTCGCCTCTTGGTCAGAGCGCGGCGCTCTTATCAGTGGGTTCGCGCCCACTTTTTCTTTTGCGCGCGAGACGTTTTTTGAACCGAGGGGGTGGCGCGATGGAAGCGACCGAGAGTGAACAGCGCATCCGCGAGATCGCCGAACGCGTGGCGACGGAACACGGACTCGAACTCGTCCATGCAGAGGTCGGCGTGCTGGGCCGCAACGCGGCGGTGCGCGTCTTCATTGACAAGCCGGGCGGTGTGACGCACGAAGATTGCTCCGTGGTGAGTCATCACTTGGGCACGATCTTCGAGGTGGAAGACTTCATTCATTCGGCTTATACGCTGGAAGTCTCGTCGCCGGGGTTGGAGCGTGGGCTGTACAAGCGCGCGGACTACGAACGCTTCGCCGGGCAACTAGCGAAGATGAAAGTGCGGCAACCCGTCAACGGGCAGCGCAACTTTCGCGGGCGCATCGTCGCTTTGGAAGGCGACGAGGTCGTCTTCGATGACAAGACGAACGGGCGCGTCCGCGTGCCCGTCGAGCAGATCGCCAAAGCGAACCTCGAAATCGACATTGAAGAAGAGTTTCGCCTGGCCGCCGAGCGCGAGCAACAGGCGAAAGCGCACGGCAGCACGACAACTGAATAAGACGGGCGGGCAGCGGTCATGGAGCAGGAGCAACGCTTTCAAGTGCCACCGAGCCACGGACTACTGAACGCCGAGCGAGCAGATAAGTTATGAGCACATCCATCGGGCAGAGCATAGACGCGCTGTGCAAAGAGCACGGCATTGACCGCGAGTTGGTCATCGAAGCGATGAAGGAGGCCGTGCGCGCCGCCGCCCGCAAGCAGTTCAAGTCGGGCGAGGAGATCGCGGTCGAATGGAGCACCGACGCCGGCATCGAGTTGTTCGCCTCGAAGGTGATCGTCGAAGAGGTAACGAATCCGGGGCGCGAGATGTCGCTGGCAGAGGCGCAGGAGTTGGCCGGCGACGAGGTTGAGCTAGGCGACGAGTTGCAAATCCCGCTGCCGATGGAAGAGATGGGGCGCATCGCCGCGCAGACCGCGAAGCAGATTCTATTTCAGAAAGTGCGCGACGCCGTTCGGGCCAACACTTATGAGCAGTACATAGATAAGGTCGGCGATCTGATTAACGGCTACGTCAAACGATTCGAGCGCGGCGACCTAATCGTGGACATGGGCAACGTCGAAGCGATCCTGCCGCGCAACGAGCAGTCGCGCGGTGAACAGTGGAATCAGGGCGAGCGCATCCGCGTTGTGATTCACGACGTGTTAAAAGAGTCGAAGGGGCCGCAGATTGTCGTGTCGCGTTCGTCGCCGGAGATGTTAAAGCGTCTGTTCGAGATGGAAGTGCCGGAGATTTACGACGAGACGGTCGTGATCAAGTCGGCGGTGCGCGAACCGGGCGAGCGCGCGAAGATCGCGGTCGCATCGAACGAGCGCGACGTTGACCCGGTGGGCGCGTGCGTCGGCATGAAGGGGTCGCGCGTGCAGGCGATCATACGCGAATTGCGCGGCGAGAAGATCGACATCATCGAGTGGTCCGACGAGCCGTCGGTGTTTGCCGCTAACGCGCTGTCGCCCGCGAAAGTCAATCAAGTGCGGATCACGGACATCGAGAAGCGACAGATGGAAGTGATCGTGAATGAAGATCAACTGTCACTCGCCATCGGCAAGCGCGGGCAGAACGTGCGCCTCGCCACGAAGTTGGTCGGCTGGAACATAGACATCCGCAGCGAGGAAGAGATTAAGAAAGAGGTCGCCGAACAGATGGGCGCGCTCATCGCTTCGGGCGAGGCCGTGCCGCTCTCCGCTCTGGGCGGTATGTCGGCCGCTATCACCGCCACGCTCGCCGAGCATGGTATCGAAGATATAGACGCGCTGGCCACTACCGACGTGGACGAACTGGTCGAATACCTCGACACGTCGCTCGACGAAGCGCACGCCATTCTCGCTTCGGCGCAGGCGGTTGTTGCCGCGCGCGATAAGACGAAGGGCGATGAGGATGGTGCGGGCGGCGAGGCAGCAACAGAAGGAACTGAAGCGACAGACGAAGCAGCACCGGCCGAAACGGCAACGGGCGAGCAAGCGGCGGATGAAGCCGGGGCTGACGAGACTGAAGCCGAAGCGGGCGCGACGGATGAAGTTGAGCCTATCGAGCAACATGCTGTGTCGGTCGAGTTCGATCCCGATAGCGATGCGGGCGAGGTCGAGCCGTCGAAAGAGATGACGGCGCGCGGCTATGACGAGGCGGTCGAGCAGCGGACGGGATTTCTGGCCGAGCCTGTGATTCAGGCTGAGGATTCGGCCGATCCGGTCGCCGTCTCCGAGGCCGATCCGATGTCGGCCGACGAGTTGTTGTTACAAGGCGCGGGCCGCGACTTGCGACCTGATACGATCACGCCCGCGGCCGGTATGACTTCGACCGATGCCGCGCTCGCTGCCGACGAGGCAGCGGCCGAAGAAGACGAACCGCGAACCGCCCGTTGAAACGGATGAGCCGTTCGCGCCGTTGACTTCGGCGAGCGAAGCGTCCGCGCCTGAGATTCAAGTTTCGTCTGCGCCCGCGCCCGAATATCGGGTCGAGGCGAACGACGAGAGTGCCGCTGTGGACAATGAGAAGCAAGATGCTTCCGACAGCGCACAATGACGCCCGCAGGCGCGTCGCCCTTGTGGCTGGCGCGCGCTGCTTCCGGCTCGCCTTAACGAGCCTGCGCCGGTCTGCGGTCAGCAGTAGACGCTGAGTCCGTCAGTCCGCACCGGCAAAGGTTGCGTTAGAGTGCGAGCGTGACTCTTAACCTTTGCGGTGCGCGCCGCTCGTTGGCCCGTTTGGCGATGGCGGCGTCGGAAGGATTGCATGACCGGGAATAAGGTTCGCATTTACGACCTAGCTAAAGAACTCAAGCTCGAAACGAAGCGCCTGATCGAAGAGGTGCGGCGCGAGGGCTTCGACGTGAGTGTGCCCTCGAATACCGTCCCTAAAGACCTCGCGGAGAAGATTCGCAATCGCTACTTCCCCAAGAAAGAGGTCGCGCCGCCGCGCACGATTCGCGTCGTCAAGAAGCAGCGCACCGAAGGCGACGACATACACGCCTCCGTGTCGCCTGACGTGACGGAAGACAGCGGCGCGGTCGCCGTCGCCGAAGCGCCCGTCGAAGAAGTGGACACGCCGAAACCGGCGACGACCGTTCGCATCTTCAAGAAGCCGCTTGCGCCGGCCGCGCGTGCCGAACATCCCACAGCAGGCCCGAACCTGACGGGCGCGAAGCCCGCGCCGTCGCTCGCCGAGTTGTCGTACCCGACGCCGCAAGTGGCCGAGTCGCCGGAGTCTGCGCCGGGTCCCGTCGAAGCTTTAGCGCCCGAACCTGTCGAGCCGATTGTCGAACAGACGGGCGAAGCGCCACTCATGCCTATCGCGCCGAGCGATGTGCCCGACGCGTTGCCGAAACCCGCGCCGCCCGCCGTTGTCGTGCCCGCCAAACAGATCAGAGTGCTGCGCCCGACGGCCGCCGCGCTCAATTCGGGCGAAGTCAAAGCGGGCGAGCGCGCACCTGCGCCCGTCGCGCCGAAGCCGCAGCCGACACCGCGCGAGCGCGACCGGCGTTCGGGCGGACGCGAGGAACGCGGCGGCCGTGGTGGTCGCGGCGGCGGCGCGGGCGGACGTGGTACGGCCGTCGAGTTTGCCGGCACGCCCGGCGAAAGCGCGACGCCGCAGACGCTCTACACGCCGCCGGCCGATGCGCGTCGCCCGCGTGCGCGTTCACGACGCGGCGGCGCGGCCGCGCCCACGGGCCGCGAAGGCTTCAAGGGTCGCGGCGGTCGTTTCGACCGCGACTACGTGCAGCCGCCAAAGGCGCTGACGCTCGAACAGCGCATCGTCGGTTCGCTCAACATGGGCGCGGACGAACTGAAGGCCGTGCGTTTGGTTGAAGGTTCGACCGTGAAGGAGTTTGCCGAGAAGTTGGGCATCAAGCCGAAAGACATCGTGGCGTTGCTATTACAACGTGGCGTGTTCGCAACGATCAATCAACCTTTGAATGATGATGTAGCGGTCGATCTCGGCCGGCGCTTTGGTTATGAAGTGAGCTTTGTGCCGTTTGAAGAGATGGTCGCTGAAGAAGAGTTTGAAGAGTTGATCGCAACGGACGCGGACGACGTTGAGTTGCCGCGCGCCCCGGTCGTCACCGTCATGGGTCACGTCGATCACGGCAAGACCAGCTTGCTCGACGCGATTCGCGCGACGGAAGTGGCGGCGGGCGAAGCGGGCGGCATCACGCAGCACATCGGCGCGTACAGCGTGCAAGTGCCGAGTCAGGATAGTCCTGAGCACTTGCGCCGCGTGGTCTTCTTAGACACGCCCGGTCACGAAGCGTTCACGTTGATGCGCGCACGCGGCGCGAAGGCGACCGACGTGGTTGTGCTCGTCGTCGCGGCGGACGACGGCGTGATGCCGCAGACGATTGAAGCGATTGAGCACGCGCGCGCTGCACACGTGCCCATCGTCGTCGCCATCAACAAGATCGACAAGCCGGACGCGAACCCCGACCGCGTTAAGCAAGGCTTAGCCAATCAAGGCTTGCAGCCCGTGGATTGGGGCGGCGAGACAGAGATGGTCGCCGTCTCCGCGAAGAAGCGCGAGAACCTCGAAACGTTACTCGAAACGATCCTGTTAACGGCCGACATTCTCGACTTGAAGGCCAGCCCGACCCGGCGTGCGGCGGGCGTCGTGCTCGAAGCGAAACTTGATCGCGGTCGTGGCGCGGTCGCCACTGTGCTCGTGCAACAGGGCACGCTCCACGTACACGATCCCTTCATCGCGGGTCAGGTTTTCGGCAAGGTGCGCGCGATGTTCAATGATCGCGGCGAGCCTGTCACCGAAGTCGGCCCCGCAACGCCGGTCGAAGTCTTGGGCTTGCAAGGCGTGCCGCAGGCGGGCGATATGTTCCAAGTCGTCACAGACGTAGCGCGCGCGCAGGGCATCTCCGAGCACCGGCAACAACTCGCACGTCAGAGCGCACTGTTGCAAACGACCAAACGCGGCATCGAGACACTTGGGCAGAAAGAGATCAAGGAACTGCTCGTGCTCGTGAAAGGCCGACGTGCAAGGTTCGGTGGAAGTTTTGAAGAGCACGTTGCAGAAGCTTTCGACCGACACGGTTAAGGTCAAGGTGATCAGGTCTGGCGTCGGCGCAATCACAGAGTCGGACGTGCTGCTCGCATCGGCCACACAGGCGGCGCGTCGAACACGGCCGTTGTCATCATCGGCTTCAACGTGCGCCCCGAAGTGCGCGCCGCCGAGTTGGCCAAACTCGAACACGTTGACATACGCTTGCACTCGATCATCTACAAGGTCGAGGAAGAGATACGCGCCGCCATGATCGGCATGCTCGACAAGGTGGCGACGGAGCGCATCCTCGGCAAAGCGGACGTGCGCGCGATCTTCAAAGTGCCGCGCGCCGGGACGGTCGCAGGCAGCATGGTCGTGGACGGCGTGATCCGCCGCAACGCCCGCGCGCGCCTGATCCGCGACGGCGTGGTGGCGTGGGAAGGCAACATCGGCAGCTTGCGCCGCGTCAAGGACGACGTGTCGGAAGTGCGCGAGGGCTTCGAGTGCGGCATCGCGCTCGAAGGCTTCAACGACATCAAGGTCGGCGATCAGGTCGAGGCCTACATCGTCGAGCAGATCGCGGCGACGGAGTTATAACAGTAGTAATAAGTGGCAGGCGACGAGTGACAAGTTATAAAGCTTCTTACTCGTCACTTGTCACCTGTTACCTGTCACGATTTTAAGATGCGACGGCCGGAGAAAGTTGCGGAGTTGGTGCGTGAGGAGATCGCGCAGATCGTGGGGTACGAGTTGGAAGACCCACGCGTGGCGATGGTCACGGTCACGGACGTGCGCATGTCTGAGAATCTGCGTGAGGCGCGCGTTTATGTGACAGTCAGCGGGACAGACCGCGAGGCCGCAACGGCCTTGCGCGCACTCGAACACGCCGCCCCGTATGTACGCCGGCAGGTGGCGCTGGAATTGAACCTGAAGCGCGCGCCCGAAATCCATTTCATGCGCGACACGGTTGAGGAGAAAGCTACGCGCGTGGACGCGCTGCTCAGCGAACTGGAACCCCAGCCTGCCCCGGCCGCCCCCGAATTAGTTGAGAGAGGAGAAAGCACAGTGACGCGTGACGAATGACTGGGTGACAAGTTAAAGACGCTGTCTTGCTTGTCACTCGGTCATTCGTCACGCGGCACTGCTTTTCATTATGCTCAGTCAAGTTGTCGAGTTGATCGAGGCGAAGCGGCACTTTGCCATCACGTCGCACCTGCGCCCCGATGGCGATGGGTTGGGATCGAGTCTGGGTCTGTACTGGCTGCTGCGCGCACTCGGCAAAGACCCGGAAGTGATCATGCACGACCCCGTGCCACATGCTTATCTGAAGTTGCCCGGCGCAGAGCATGTGCGCGTTACGCCCACGGTGGACAAGGCTTATGATGCGGTCTTCGTCATCGAATGCTCGGACGTGTCGCGCCCCGGTCTGACAGATTTGGACAAGCAACTTGTCGTCAACATCGACCACCACGCGACGACTTCGCTCTTTGGTCAGATCAACTGGATCGACTCGACCGCGAGCGCGGTCGGCGAGATGATCTATAACCTGTGTAAAGCTATCGGCGTCCGCCCCACGCGCGAGATCGCGGAGTGTGTCTATACGGCGCTCATCACGGACACGGGATCGTTTCATTACTCGAACACGACGGAGCGCACCTTCAAGGTCGCGTCGGAGCTGGTGCGCGCGGGGGTGAAGCCCGCGAAGATCGCGCAGGCTGTTTATAGCAATTATCCGTGGAGCAAACTGGACTTGATGAAAGAGGTGCTATCAACCGTCCGGCACGATCCGACGGGGCACGTCGCGTGGTTGCGGCAGACCTATGACATGCAAGAGCGCGCGGGCGCGTCGGATGAAGACGCGGACGGGTTCGTCAACTTCCCGATGAGTGTCGGCGATGTCGAAGCGGTCGCGTTTTTGAAAGAGACTGCGCCGGGCATCTATCGCACGTCTTTGCGTTCAAAGGGCGAGGTGAACGTGGCGCGCATCGCCGAGCGGTTCGGCGGCGGCGGTCATCGCAACGCCGCCGGCTGCACGTTGACCGGCGACTGGGACGCGGCCGAGCGCATGATCGTCGCACTGCTGCTCGAAGCTGTGGATCGCGCCAACCCTGACATCAGCGTCAGCCCTGACAACGGCCACGCGCCCCACGCCAGCGAAGAACACGACGTAATCAACGCCGCTTGAGATCAGTTTATGTCTGAGCGCAACCTTTGCTCATTCCGCGTTCTTAGGTCATACTGCCGCCCGTTATGACTTGGTTTCGGAAAAAGGAGCAGAAGCTCGAATCTGTCCCGGCCGACGAGCGCGTCGTCAAGACGGAGGGCATCTTCGTCAAGTGTACCGAGTGCGACGCGGCGCTCTACAAACGCGACCTCGAAGAGTCGCTTCAGGTCTGCCCGCATTGCAACTACCACTTCCGCATCGGCGCGCGCGAACGCCTCGCCATCCTCTACGACGAATCAGAGTATGAAGAACTCGACGCGGACGTGACCTCAAACGATCCGCTTCAGTTCGTTGACAACAAACCATACCCGCAACGACTCGAACAGGCGCGACGCACCACGGGTCTGCCCGAAGCGATCATCACGGCGCGCGGGCAGATCGGCGGCTACTTGGCCTTCGTCGGCGCGATGGACTTCAGTTTCCTCGGCGGCTCGATGGGTTCGGCCGTGGGCGAGAAGGTGACGCGCTTGATCGAGCGCGCGCTGCCCGCACGCGGCGCGGTCATCACGGTGTCGGCTTCGGGCGGCGCGCGCATGCAAGAAGGCACGCTCTCGCTCGTGCAGATGGCGAAAATCTCGGCCGCGCTCGCGCGTCTCGATGAAGCACGCCTGCCCTTCATCTCGATCCTGACCGACCCGACCACGGGCGGCGTCACTGCCAGCTTCGCCATGCTCGGCGACGTGATCTTGGCCGAGCCAAAGGCGCTCATCGGCTTTGCCGGCCCGCGCGTCATCGAACAGACCATCCGGCAGAAGTTACCCAAAGACTTTCAGCGCGCCGAGTTTCTGTTAGACCACGGCATGGTCGATGCGGTTGTGGACCGACGCGAGATGCGCGCGCTCATTAATCAAGCTGCTCAGCTTCATGGTCAACCCCACGATCCAGCACGCACCCGCGCCGCAGTTCAACGTCCGCAGCAACGGCCGCGACCCGAACGCCACTGCGCCGGACATCAAACCGGCCGAGCCTAAAATCCAAACGCCCGCAGCACCGAGCAAAAAATAACGCGCCAATGCTTTGCGCCTTTGCGTCTATGCAGTTCGACGAGGCGGTCAAGTATCTATTGAGTCTTGGGCACGAGACGTTGGCGATGAAGCTCGGCCTCGTCAACGTCGAACGCCTGCTTGCCGCGTTGGACGAACCGCAACGTGCTTATCCGGCCGTGCAGATCGCGGGCACGAACGGCAAAGGCTCGACCGCCGCCATGCTCGCCGCGATCAGTCGCGCGGGCGGCATCCGCACGGGCCTCTACACGTCCCCGCACCTCGTCTCGATCACCGAACGCATCAACATTGCCGGCATACAGATCGCGCCCGCAGAGTTTGCGCGCCACGCCACGCGCGTCCGCGCGGCGGCCGAGAGCTTGCACGCCGCGACGGGTGCGCGCCCGACCTTCTTTGAACAAGTGACGGCCATCGCGCTCGTCGCCTTTCGCGCCGCGCAGGTCGAACTTGCCATCCTCGAAACAGGTCTTGGCGGTCGCCTTGACGCGACGACCGTTGCGCGCGCCGCGACCGTCGCCATCACGCCCATCGCGCTCGATCATCAAGCTTACCTCGGCGACACGCTCGCAGAGATCGCGGCTGAAAAGGCCGCTATCATCCGGCCGAGACACGGCCGTAATCGTCGCCCCGCAGATTGACGGTGCGCTTGCTGTCATCAATGCGCGTTGCCACGCGTGCGGCGTGACATCAATCAAGGCCACTGAAGACGTGCGCGTAGAAGAGGCGACCGCCGATGGCCGTTTGCTCGTCACTTTCTGCACCGCCGATGATGTGTATGAACGCGTGCGTCTATCTTTACGTGGGCGACATCAACTGACGAACGCCGCCGTCGCCATCGCGCTTGCCGAGACGCTACGTCGCACACGCGGCTTCCCTTTCACCCGCGCCGCCATCATCGAAGGACTACAAATGGGCCGAACATCCGGCCGGCTTGAGCTGCATGAGACTCGGCCCGCGCTGCTCTTTGACGGCGCGCACAATCCGGCCGGCGCACAAGCCTTGCGCGCTTATCTCGACGAGTTCGTCAGCGCGCCCGTCACGCTCGTCTTCGGCGCGATGGCCGACAAACAACTCGACGAGATCGCGGCCACACTTTTTCCTGTCGCCGCGCGCATCGTCCTGACGCAGCCCACCAACCCACGTGCCGCCACGCTCGACGTGCTGGCCCAACTCGCCCAACGTTATGCACACCAGATTCCGTTTGAACTTGCCATGTCGCCGGCCCGCGCCCTCAAACGCGCGCAAGAGTTGACGCCGCCCGCAGGTCTTGTCTGCATCACAGGCTCGCTCTATCTGATTGGCGAGATTAAGCAACTGCTGGCAGATGAGTCGGGCAGTTGAGCGCAGCTTAAATTATGTGCGGGCGGCTTTGCCTTTTGCGCGGCGATTGATTAAAAGATCGCGTATGGACACATCAAACAAGGAAGCGCCGGAAGTGCTGGCGAGCGAGGACGTGTTTAGCGGGCGCGTCTTCACGGTTTCGGTTGACAAGGTGCGCGAGGGCGAACACGAATACAAACGCGACATCGTGCGTCATCCGGGCAGCGCCGCTATCGTGCCCGTCTTCGCCGATCAGACGGTGATGCTCGTGCGCCAGTACCGGCACGCGGCCGTCAAGTACCTGTTGGAGATCGCGGCCGGCACACGCGACAACTTTGAAGCGCCCGAAGAATGTGCCGCGCGCGAACTACAAGAAGAGATGGGCCTCGTCGCCGGCCGGCTAGAACAACTCTGCGAATTCTTCGTCTCGCCCGGTTTCCTGACCGAAAAGATGTGGCTCTATCTTGCGACCGACTTGACCGAGACGACCGCCTCGCCCGAAGACGACGAGCATCTCGAACTCGTCCGCCTGCCGCTCGCGCGCGCGTTAGACATGATCACGGCCGGCGAGATCGAAGACGCCAAGACGATCATCGGCTTGACCATGGCCGCGGCTAGACTCGATGGCGCGTGAACCTGCAAGTTGCTTATGAACCTCATAGACGCGAAGACGCTAAGCAGCACTTTCGTCTCTTTGTGTCTGCGTGGTTCATGCTTTGCGCTGACCTGTGTTGACGCTCCTGCGCTGCGTCTCTTACACTCGCCTTATCGTGGATGCGCCGAGCGAGACACCCGCCGGGGGAACAGCCGTTAACAATTTAGTCGCGGACATAGCGCCGGCCGTCGAACCGGCGCAGGTTGCTTTGCCTGCGCCCGACAATCCGCCGTGGAACGTGGGCGCGGCCCTGTTGGTCTGGCTGGCGAGCGTGATGCTGCTGTTCATCGTGCCGACTGTGGCCGGCATGGCTTACATCATCACGCGCCTCAATCGCCTGCCCGCCGATAAACTGAAAGAGACGCTGCTCGCCGATCCCAACTTCATTTTGATCTCGGTCGCGGCCGTCATCCCGGCACACTTGCTGACGTTGTGGCTCGTCTGGTGGCTCATCACGGATAACGGCCGGCGTTCGTTCCGCGAGTTGACGGGTTGGCGTTGGAGTCGCCGGCTCGGCGCGCTTGAGTTCTTCGCCTGTCTCGGCGTCGTCGGGTTGTTGTTCGTCTGCAACGTTGTCATCGCGCACTTCTTCAAGGGCGGTGAGACTGATCTGGAAAAGATCATCTCAAGCTCTCTGGCGGCGCGCATCATCGTGGTCGTGCTGGCAACTCTGTCTGCGCCGCTTATTGAAGAGGCGGTCTATCGCGGCGTGCTCTATCCGGCGCTGGCGCGCAGATTGGGCACACCGGGCGCGGTCTTGATCGTCGCGGGGTTATTCGCCCTCGTCCACGTCTATCAGTATCGCGCCAACTTCGGCGTGATCGCTGCCATCACGCTGCTCAGTTTGACGCTGACGCTGCTGCGCGCGCAGACCGGGCGACTGCTCCCTTGCGTCGTCGTCCACTTCCTCTTCAACGGCATCACGTCCGCAGCCATCCTGCGCGAAGCTTACGTGCGCAGTCCGCCGCAAGCGACCGAACCGACGGGGCTGTTGCTCGCGGCCGCGGCCCGCGCCGTCGGGTTGAATTTATAAACTTATGCGTTATGAAGTGGTGGTCGTCGGCGCGGGGCTAGGTGGGCTGACGACGGCGGCGCTGTTGGCGGCACGCGGCGTCAGCGTGTGCGTGGTGGAGAAAGAGTCGCGCGCGGGCGGCTGCGCGACGCCGTTTATGCACGGCGGTTATGAGTTTGAACCGGGCGCGGGTCTTTATGCTTGCTGGCAGCCGGGCGAGATACACGCGCGCGTCTTCGCGGAACTAAAGGTCGCGCCGCCCGCGGTCACACTGCGCCGGCCCGCTTACGTCGTGCGCTTGCCCGACATAATCGACGTGCCGGTCGGCGGCGCGAGCGACGAAGAATTTGCCGCTCATCTACGCGCGGCCTTTCCCGAATGCGCGGCGGCGGCCGTCGCCTTCTACCGCGAGCTTGAACCGCTGGCCGACGCGCTGCATCGCGCCGCGCAACGCACGCCCGCGCTCGTCACCACAACCAAGTTACAGCGCATGAAACTGCTGGCGGCCGAGCCGCGGCTTGCGTCGAGACTGCGCGCGCTGCAACACGACACAACCGCCGCGCACTTAACAGACACCTCGCCGCGCTTCCAATGTTTCATCGACGCGCAACTGCAACTCTCGGCCCAAACGTCGAGCGCCGAATGCGCTTATCTCTATGCCGCCTGCGCGCTCGCACAACCACGTCGCGGCCTCTACACAATCGACGGCGGCGCGGACGCGCTCACACGCGCGCTCACAGATGCACTCAAACAAAGCGGCGGCACGTTGCGCTGCGACACGACCGCGTTGCGCCTCACGATGAACGCCAGCGGGCACGCAACCGGCGTCGAATTATTGAGCGGCGAACGAATCGAAGCGACTCGCGCCGTCGTCAGCAATCTCACTGTCTGGGACACCTACGGCAAGCTCGTCGGCTTGCAGCGCACGCCCGCCGACATGCGCGCCCGCCTGCGTAACGTGCGCGGTTGGGGCGCTTATCTGATCTTCGCGGCCTTAGACACGACGGCCGCCGCGCGTCTGCCCGCCGCACACGTGCTTGCGTTGACCGATTGGCAACACCGTGAGACTTACGATCCGACCAGCGCGCAATTCATGTTCGGCGGCGCGTTGCCTGACGAGCACGAGGCGCAACGCGCAGTCACCATCTCGACCATCACCGACGCGGCGCAGTGGTTCAGTTATCACGAAGACGAGAGCGAGCACGCGGCGCAGGATCAGGCCACGCTTGAAACGTGGTGGACGCGGCTACACGCCAGCTTGCCGGAGTTGGGCGACGGGATCGAGGTTGTCGAGACGGCCACGCCGCGCACCTATTATGAGCAGACGCGGCGCGCGCTCGGTCGCATCGGCGGCATCGGGCAAGACTTGAGCGGCTTCGGCCCGAATGCGTTCACGCACCGCACACCGTTCGCCAATCTCTACATGGTAGGCGACACGGTTTTTCCCGGCGCAGGCGTCGCCGCCGTTACGCACGCCGCGTTGATTGTGGCGAATGAGATCGCGCCGTCGAAGCATTAAGCACAAAAGAAAATGCGAAGGCGGGCTGATGATTGATGAATAAGCAGCTATTCATCATTGCATCAGCCCGCCTGCTGTCTGCTGACTTTATTCGTTTACTGCGGGTACTTCGAGCCGCCGCCCTTCGATGGGGAGGCTGAATCGTTCTTGGGCGCTTTATCGAACGAAGGCATCGGCGCGGAACTACCGGGGTAAGGCGACGAGAAGCCGCCCATCTTGCTCGCGCCGCCCTTCGAGTAGTCATCACCGAACGTGGGGAAGCTCGGCGCGAGGCGGCGATAGTCAACCAGTTTGACGGACTGACAACCACGACAAGGAACGAGATTGTCCTTCTGCGGGCGCGGCGGCATCATGACCACCACAGTGTTGTAGCCGTAACCGTAAGGGCAACTCACTTGCTGGCCGCCGAAGAACGGGACGAAGGACCACGAGCCGGTGAAGTTGTCATAGACCCAGTAGCCGCGCACGCCGTAGCGCGTGCCGCCCCTGACCCAGCCGCCGGTGTTGAGCCAACTGAGGCCGCGCCCCCAGTAACCATTCGGCTCGTACATGCTCTGAAGCGCGCGGGCGAGGCCGTTGTTGCGCCGCATGAGTTCGTTCGTCATGGCCAACTGTTGCGCGCGCGCACGACTCCAATCGTCGAGCGCATCTGCCTCGCGCTTCTTATCGAACTTCGCCACCTCGGTCGCGCCGCCGCCGTTACCGGCCACGACGACCTTGCGCCCTTCCTTCACCAACACCGCACTGTCGCCGACCTGTGCGCGACCTTTGAAGACCGCGATCTCGGTCGCGCCGCCTGCTACTTCAACGTGATAGATGCCGGTGCGGATGATGGTCAACTTCGTATGCGGCGTGTCGAGCGCAAGCAACGGATGCGCGTCGTCACCGCCTAGCGCCTCTATGATGGCCGTGCCGCGGCCGAGTTTGAGGCGCAAGTTATCAAGCGAATCATCGAGCAGGATGAACTCCGCATCTTCGCCGACGCGTAGGTACGAGCCGGGGTTCAACAACACTTCAACGCGCCCGTCTGTGCCGGTCTTAACCAGATCACCGGCGCGCAAGTTGTCTTGCCTCGTGAGCGTTGTCGCAACGGTCGAACCGGCGCGCGTGAAATACACGTCACCGGCGACGAAGTTGACGCCGCCGGCCCGCGCAGAGATCACGCGCGGGTCCCTCGATTGCGCGAAGCTATCGCGCGCGCTGCCGCAGAAGAATGTCAACGTCAAGGCAGCTAAAGCAACCAGCGTGAAAATGGATCGATTTCTCATGAGGAGTAGCTCCTTATACCAATGAACAGGCTTGAATGACCAAGCAGAAGAACCGTGTCATGTGGGCCATAGCTTAACCGCGCGCCGCGCTAACAGCAAGCCTTCCGCACAACTCGGCTTAAACACTCAGCCGCGCGGGGCGACGAGATTGCGTGCGCGCTCGACATCCGCTTGCGCGCCGCGAATGATCAGCACCGCGTCGCCGTCGAGACGCACAACGGTCAGCAGTTCGCCTGCACGCCAGACGAACGTGTTGTCATCGTCAGTTTCATGCTGCACGGGCGTCGAAGTCTGCTGTTGCAGCGCGTTGTAAGCGCGGCAGAACTCGGCGGCGTCCGGCGCGTTGTCCCATGCGGTGCGCCAGACAAAGAGCGGCAAGCTGCCCGCGCGCTCGAACAAGTATGCGCGGTCGCCGCCCCAACCGGCGGCGGCGCGTGTGGCCTCTTTCGCGTTCATGCCTTTGAGCAACAACCCGCGCGCGCCGATCTCGCCGAGCGGTGTCTCCGCCGCGACGCGCCAACCGTCTGCGATAAAACTCTCGGCCGCAACACGCACATCGCGCGGTTGCTCGCCCGCGAAATACTTCTCCGGGTGCAAGACCTGTTCGCTCGAAGCGGGCGGGCGACGAAACAACTCGTCCACACCGCGCGCTCCATCGGCTCGCCTGACGGCTTCGACGAAACGCACGCCGTCGCGGTAGCGAAAAATAAAAGTCTCGGTCAGCAGCGGCGGAAAGAGCGCGCCGATCTCGCGGCGATAATCGTTGAATCTTTCGTCCTCGAAGCGCGCCACGTCGTCGAGCGGGCGACGCGTCCACGCGGGGCCGAACTCCAAGCGACGTTGCACGTCCATCGCGTCGCCTTCGACGACGGCGAACAGGGCCTCTTCGCGGTCGAAATCGTAAGGGCGCGCGACGAGCAGTTGCAGCAGATCGAAGTGCTGATCCTGCAAGGCGTGGACAAATTCGTGCATAAGCAACGAGTCGCGCGTCTGCCCTTTGTCGTGCGGGTCGGCAAGCATGAGGACTTGTTTGTCGAGCGGTGAATAGGTTGCGCCGGCCGAAGCGGCGGCGAAACTCGCGGCGAGCGTGGCGAGGTCAGTCCCGGCGGGCAACAGTCCACCCGCGGCCGCCAGCCGACTCAAGGCGTGCAACTCCTCGCCGCCCAACGCGTCGGCCATCTCTTTAGTGCGCGTGCCGTACTCCCAACCCGTCAACTCGATCATGCCCGGCGCGATCTGCCAATCCAACTCGCGCGTCGCCGCGGCCGCCTGCATCGCCCGGTCACGCACGCGCTGCAAACGTGGCGACAGAGGGCGCGCAGGCAACGGCGTCCAAGTCCGCGCCGCCGCTGGCAGAGCAATGGCCGGCAGCGCGTTCGTCCGACGCGCCGCAGGTTTACGCCCACACGCAAGCGCCAAGATCAGCACGCCCAACGAGAACAGCAAAAACAGAATTGGCCAGCCCTTCGTTCGCATCGTGAGAGTTAGACGCACGCTACGCACGCCGCGATGCCGGGGAAGTAGCAGGCGGTGAAAAGGGCTGCCGGTTTAATCGTCTCATGCAGCTTGAGACGATTAAACCGGCAGCCCTGTGCTTATCTTTAACTGTCTACTGCTTAGTCCAGCATGTCGAGCATCGAGCCGCCGCTCGTGGGTTGTTTGTCGGCGGGTGCGGCGGGGCCGCCGTAGTCGGTCAGGCGCAGTTGCAGGTTGCCGGGGTTGGAGGCATAAGCGAGGGCTTCGTCTTTGTTGAGCGTGCCGTTGCGGATCATCTGTTCGATCACGCCGTCGAAGGTTTGCATGCCTTCGAGTTCGCCCTGTTCCATCGCGTCGATGAGCGAGCGGCCTTCGGACTCGCCGCGTTCCATGTAGTCGCGCGTGCGCGCGGTGGACTTCAGAATCTCGATGACGGCGACACGCCCTTTGCGGTCGGCGCGCGGCAATAGCCGTTGCGAGACGATGTAACGAAACGTCTGCGCGAGGCGCGAACGTATGGCCGCTTCCTCGTTCTTGGGAAAGACGCCGATGATGCGGTCAACTGTTTTAGAGGCATCAATCGTGTGCAAGGTGGACAAGACAAGGTGACCCGTCTCGGCCGCTTCGAGGGCGACTTCGATTGTCTCGCGGTCGCGCATCTCGCCGACAAGAATGACCTTTGGTGCTTGTCTGAGGGCGGCGCGCAGGGCTAAGGCGAAACTCGGCGTGTCCGAGTGTAGCTCGCGCTGGTGGATGGTCGAGTTCTTGTGCGTGTGCAGGAACTCGATAGGGTCTTCGATGGTGACGATGTGAAACGCTTTCGCCTCGTTGATCAGATCGATGACGGCGGCAAGCGTGGTGGACTTGCCCGATCCGGTCGGCCCCGTCACCAGCACAAGGCCGTTCTTCAACTCGGCGATCTCTTTGAGTTGCGGCGGCAGATTGAAGTCGCTCCACTGCGGCGGGCGGGCCGGGATAACACGCATGACGATGGCGTGCGACCCGCGCTGCATGAAGACGTTGACGCGGAAGCGCGACACACCGGGCGCGCTAAATGAAAGGTCGGCCGAGCCGTACTTCTCCAAGTTCTCGGCCGCGACTTGATGACTGCCGATCAGCAACTTGGCGATGCCGTGCCGTGTGCGCCGGGGTCAACTTTTCGAGGCCCGGCACTTCGACGCCTTGTAGCTTGCCGAGCAACTCGACCTGTGGCGGGCGACCCGGCGAGAAGACCAGATCGCTGATCCTGTCTGAGACGGCAAGCATCGCGTCCAACACGTTGACGAAATTCAGAGGCGCAGCGAGGTGAGGTGGCGTTGGCTGTGTGGTCATAAGCGGAGTAGTCAGCAGTCAGTCAGGTTTAATGCGTGATCAATGATTATTCGTTGATTGATATTTGTGCTTGGTTATTTGCGCTTGGCTGCGAAGTGAGTGGTTCAGGCCGAACGTCAAACCAAGACCGAAGATCAATCAACGAATAACCGCTGATCGGTAAACATACTTTTGTGACGCCGCGCGCAAACCAACGCGCCGAGTCCGGCGTACATCTTAGTGTAGGCACGGCGTGCGGCGCACCGCAAGTTTTAATGAAACCTTATGTGGGGCTGATGCGTCAAAAGACTAAGGAGGCGTTGAAGGCGATGGGTACATACCGTGATCCGGTTCGAGAGTTCGCGCCGCTGGAAGTGATCGAGCGTCTATTGGAGATTCGTGTCGAGGCGGGCCACCAGCCAGCGATCTTCCTGTGCGCCGAGAACGATCTGACCGCCTACTTTGACGCATATGGCTTCGACGTGTACGCCTTCGCCGAACCCGATGCCGCATTTCACTTCGGCCGTTATCGCGCCCCGCTCGCGCCCGGCGGCGACTACGCCCACGAACATCCAACCGCGCATTAAAAATTGCGGAGTGCGGATTTCGGAATGCGGATTAAAGAAACAGTTGTCTTTCTAATCCGCATTCCGAAATCCGCACTCCGCAATTCATCATAGTGCTTTGACGACAACGAACGTTACGTCGTCGCCCGCGCCGCGCCCTTCAGTCCAGTCGAGCATGTCCGCGTAGATGAACTTGATCAGTTCCTTTGCGCTCAGGTCGCGGCCGGCGCGCACCTGCACGGCGAGTCGTTCGCGCCCGTACTCGATGCCCGCAGCATTGGCCGCCTCGACCAGTCCGTCCGTGTAAAGCACGAGCAGTTGCCCTTCTTCAATCGGCAGATAGTAGTCGTAATAACGCGTGTCGCGGAACATGCCGAGCGGCAAACCGCCGCGCTCGATGAAGCGCGCTTGCCCGTCCGCGTCTAACAGGAGCGGCGGATTGTGGCCGGCGTTGGCATAAGCGAGCGTCTTGTTGGTCGCGTCCAGCACGCCGTAGAAGACTGTGACGAACTGGTTATTCTCAATCGACTCCCAGAGCAGATAGTTGGCCTTGGCCATCGAGATGTTCGGCGCGTAGCCGGTGTGCAGCGCGGCGCGCAAGCTGGCGCGCAGGAACGCCATCAACAGCGCGGCGGGCACGCCCTTGCCGGATACGTCGGCGATGACAAGGCCCAAGTTGTCCTCGTGAAGTTTAACGAAGTCGTAGTAGTCGCCTGAGACTTCTTCGGTTGAGAAGTTGTAGGCGCTGATGTCGAAGCCCTCTAGTTCCGGGTCATGGGCGGGCAAGAGTTCCAACTGTACCTGCCGCGCGATCTCTAATTGTGCTTCGAGCCGCCGCTTCTCCATCCGCTGCTCGTGCAGCATCGCCTTCTCGATGATGATTGCAACCTGCGACGCCAGCAGCAACAGCATGTCCAGATCATCTTCGGTGTAAGCGTTCAAGCGGTCGCTTTCCAGATCGAAGACGCCGATCACTTCCTCGTTCGAGATGATCGGGGACACCATCTCCGAGCAGGTTTCTTTCCGCGCGTTGATATAACGCGTGTCCTGACTCACATCCGCGACGATGATCGGCTCGCCCGTCTGCGCCACCGTGCCGATCAAACCCTCGCCGACTTTCAAGTGCAGCCCGGCCAACTCGCCTATGTCATAACCGCGTAGCGACGTGGTTGAAAAGCCGCGCAACTCCGGCGACTCCGTATCGTGCCCGTCGCGCCGCTGCCCGCAATGGATCATGTAGATACCGGCAGCGTCGTAAGGAATGAGCGTGCCGAGCGTGTCCATCACAAGGTTCAACACCTCGTCCACATCGAACGAGCGACTGATCTTCTTGGTGATTTCGAGCAGCAGACGCAGCTTGGCCTCTGTGGTCAGCTTTGCCGCCGGCACGCCCGTCGCTTCTGTGAGATGTTCAGCCATACGCGTTCAAACTTGGGATTATAAAGTAAGATCGGGAAATGATGAATGCGGAATGATGAACCGCACCGCGCGTTAGTCAGTCAGCACATATCAGCTTGTGCGATTACGGGCCGACGACGAGCGACCCGTCGCCGTTTGCTGTACCCGGCGCACGCGAGCCGGTAACGACTGATAGCGATTGACTCACACTTTTTGTGGTGGTATTTTGCGCGACGACTACAATTTGTTGTAGTCGCGTGGTCATGTAGCTGAACGAAGGCGCACAACGCGTGGGTCGTATCTTGGCGGTTAGGGAATCGGGCCTTGGAAAACATAGAGCGCACGCAGTTCGTTGTGTTGACGGGTCACTTGGACGACCAACCGCTGCCTGACATCATCAGAACCTTACGCATGCAGCGTAAGTCCGGCCGGCTACAGGTTGAATATGACGACGCGCCCGGTTCATTTTTTTTCGAGGACGGGCAACTGGTCGCCGCACAACTCGGAACGCTGCGCGGACTTGAGGCGCTGTACGCGGCCCTTGCTCTGCGCGGCGCAGCCTTCAACTTCAATCCGCTCGTCCGCCCGCCTGAGCGGAGCATCGACAAGCAGGAACAAAAATTCATCTGGGACTTGGTGGAAGCCCCGCGTCGTGCTGGTCTATCGGAGCTAAGCGTAACGGGCGGGGGCTTGCCTGCACCGTCGGCGCTGCCCGCGCAGCCGCAGAACGCACCGCTTCAACTCGCGCCCGTCCCGGCCGAATCATGGCCCCGCTGGTCGAACGCCTGACCGCAGTGGAGACGGCTATCGTCTCCACCGCGCGGCGCTTCTCGCGCGAGCGTTTGATCTACACGCTCATCATCAGCTTTCTGGTTGGTCTGATTCTCGTCACGATCTTGCAAGTTGCCTACGGCCCAATGCTCGCCCCGGCCCGATCTCAGCCGCAGGCAAATGAAGTCAAGAGCACGCCGGTTAATGAAGCAACGCGGGCAGCGGCCGCGCCCGCCGTTAATAACACGCAGGTAGCTGCCGCGCAGTCGGCCGACGCGGCGCAACCAACGCAGCCACCCGCGCCGGATGCGGCAGCGGTTGCCGACGCACAAAAGAGCGGCGGCGGTGCGGCTGCGTCCGATGGGTACGTTGTGCGTGTTCGCATGCGCGTGAAGAACGGACAGGTGACCGGGGCGCGCGTGTTGAACTCGCGTCCCGGCGCGAGCGGCTACGAGGCACAGGCGCTCAAGCTGGCGATGCAGCATCGCTACTCGGACAACTTCACCGGCAGCGATACGTTGAAGATTACAGTGGAACGCTGATCAAACTGCTGATCGATACTGCTGATCGATTAAATCTGCATCCTTAAAGCCCACGCGCTGGATTGCGTCTGCGCGCACGTTGCATAGAGATGTTATTCATCCGAAGTAACAGGCTGGCGCTCTGCTTGACCGAGCCGGAACGGCTGCGGCTGTTGGACGCGCTCAAGGCGAAGCAGTTTAACGCGCTCATCCGTGCGGCGCGGCGGCGCTGTTTTGAGTTACTTGTGGCCGGGCGCGGCGACGCTGAGTTTATCGCATCGGCCGCGACGGAGTTTGAACGTCAGTGTGCCGCAGGGCATCGGGCCGAGAACGACGGCGCATATTCACCGGGCGAACTCTTTTGCAGCGACGACTGCGTGTTCTTTCTCGTGTTCGGGGCGAGCGCGGAGGCGGGCGTTAGCGCGGGCCTCATTTATAGCGACGCGACGTTAGAGCCGTTGGTAAAACTCGACGGCTTCTGTCGTGCTGTGGACGCAGCTTTAGTTGAGATTGGCAGAGGCGTCGAGAGTGTTGGCGGTCTGGCGGCAGATGAAGTTGCGGCTATCTCGCGCTGGCAGTCGGGCGCGCACACGTCGGCGCAGGGGTTGGCACGCTTCATTGCCACGCAGCCGACCGACTTCGCCGTCGCGGCTAAGTGCCGGAGCGGCGCGCGTGGTCTGATGCGTGCCGCCGAGTTGATGGAAGAACAGACGGTGCGGCTGTTTCTGCGGCGCGTGCAGGAGATGCGCCGCGAAGGTTACTCGCCGCGCTGGCTGTTCGCCGAAGCCGACAGACTGGGCGGCGTCTCTATGGCGCAGATGTTCGACGCCGGATTGCTGGAACGCGAGGTGCGCGTGAGTTGTCGGCAGTCCGGGCACGCACTGTTTGATCTGCCTTCGCCGGACGCGCTCGCGGCCATCACGATCAGCAAGGCCAAGTGCAGCCTGTGTGCCGCGCCTGTGGCGGACGAGGTGGTCGAAGAAACGTTCAACCCGACCCGGCTCGCGGTCGCGTTGTTGGCCGACAGCAGTTGGTTGAATAATCGCGTGTATCAGATCGTCCGTGCGTTGGGCGTGCCGGACAGTGAGATTGCGACCGGACCCGTGTCCGCGCACGGCGAGGCTTATCTGGCCGCCGATGTCTGCGGCCGCTCTTTCCTGTTCGTCACGAAGGACGGCGACTTGACCCCGGCGTTCAGTCGGCGCATCGCTGCGACTGTCGCGGAGACTGAGGCGACGCATCTTGTCGTCGTCGTCACCGGCAACGTCGAGGATGAAGGACGACTGCGCCTGTATGAGTTTGCATGGCGGCGCGCGCGCGACGGGCAGGATTTGGAGACGACATTCGTTGAAGGGTTGGATCAAGCCCGCGCCGAGATCGAACGCATCTTCGAGCGTGCCTTGCACCGCGAACTCACACGCAGGCTATGCACACTCGACGCGGCGCTAGGCTTGAGCGCGAGCAACTTTGTGCGCCATTGGTTTAAGCTGCGGCCGGCCGCCAATGATGTCAACCTCAAGCCTGCTGTGCGTCTGTTTGAAGCTGACTTAGAACACATAATGTAACGTTCCACAGATGCGCGATGATGCGGCTTGTCGCAGTGATTCCGGCGCGGATGGGTTCGTCCCGGTTTCCGGGCAAGCCGCTGGCGTCTCTGCTTGGCCGACCTATGATCGAGCACGTCGTGCGGCGCGCCGCGTTGTGCGCGTGCCTCGACGCGGTTTACGTGGCGACGTGCGATGAAGAGATCAGGGCCGTCGTCGCAGGCTTCGGCGGCAACGTCTTGATGACTTCGGCGGCGCATGAACGGGCCAGTGATCGTGTGGCAGAGGCCGCCGAGCGCATCGCGGCCGACATCGTTGTGATGATTCAAGGCGACGAGCCGATGATCACGCCGGAGATGATCGCCGCCGCCGTCGCGCCTATGCTTCAGGATGCGACCGTCAAGTGTGTGAACTTAGTACGACGCATCGGCAGCGAGCAAGAGTACATCGATCCAAACACCATCAAGGTCGTGCTGAACGTGCGAGGCGATGCCCTCTATTTTTCACGCGCGCCGATCCCCGCCATCAACTTTGCTAACGCCGACCGGCCGCAGATCTTCAAGCAAGTGTGCGTGATTCCCTTCCGGTCTGATTTCCTGCGCACGTTCGCGCGGCTCGCGCCAACCCCGCTCGAACGCGCGGAGTCAATCGACATGCTGCGTGTGCTCGAACACGGCGAGCGCGTGCGTTTGGTCGAGACAGACGTGGACACGCATGCGGTGGACACGCCCGCAGACCTGCGCCTCGTCGCGGCGCGCATGCAGGCAGACCCGCTCATACGTCGCTACGGCGAACCTGTCGCCCGTGAGACGACGCGCATATGACGTGGCGAGTGCTGATCAGCGCGCCGTATCTGCTGCCGGTGCTCGACGAGTTTCGGCCGCGCCTTGAAGCCGCAGGCATCGAACTCGTCACAGTGCCCGTGCGCGAACGACTGAGCGAGGCGGAATTGTTAACCGTCGTCGGGCCGATTGACGGCGCGATCTGCGGCGACGATCAATTCACCGAGCGCGTGCTGCGCGCAGCCCCGCGCTTGAAGGTGCTCGCCAAATGGGGCACAGGCATCGACTCCATCGACACGCGCGCGGCCGCGCAACTCGGCATCAAGATATACAACACGCCCAATGCCTTCACGGACTCGGTGGCAGACACCGCGCTCGGCTACGTGCTCTGCTTCGCGCGCCGCCTGCCGTGGATGGATCAAGATATACGGCGCGGCTTGTGGACCAAGCCGGCCGCCGTCGCGTTGAGCGAATGCACGCTCGGCGTGATCGGCGTTGGACACATCGGCAAGGCCGTAGTGCGTCGCGCGCGTGCGTTCGGCATGACGGTGCTCGGCACTGATCCTGTGCTTGTGCCCGCTTCGTTTATCGCCGAGACTGAGCTACGCATGCTGCCGCTGCACGCGTTGCTCGCCGAGGCCGACTTCATCACGCTGCATTGCGATCTCAACCCGACCTCGTTTCATCTAATCGGCCGCGCAGAGTTTGCGCTCATGCGAGACACGGCCTATCTCATCAACACGGCGCGCGGCAGCCGTCATTGACGAAGCGGCGCTCGTCGCCGCGCTTGGCGAACACAGACTAGCGGGCGTCGCGCTCGATGTCTTTGAGAGCGAACCGCTCCCGGTCGATAGTCCGCTGCGCACCTTTGACGATTGCCTGCTCGCGCCCCACAACGCGAACAGCGGGCGCGCGGCCCGCAGGCGCGTCCACGAAGCGACAATCGTTAATCTAATCAAAGCACTGCGCGAAGCTCAATGACGCGCGCGGGCGCAGGACGCACGAAAGTTGAAGCAAGCTCATGCCTCTAGTTGCAATGACGCGGGCACGTGGCGACGCAAGCGCGCACGATGAACGCGCGTGGCTGCTCGGTCGCGGCATCAAGAGCATCTTGCGTTGCGACGAGGCCGAAGTAGTCGCAGGGATCGCACGCTACGTCATCGCCCAACACGGCAGCCTGCGCTTGCTGTCAGCCTTGATCGAACGGACGCGCGCGACGCCGCTGCCGGCCGCGCTTGCGCTCGTCGGCGGGCTGAAGAAGTTTTCTTGAAGTACGTCCTATTGATCGTCGCAGCGGCGCTCTTTGGATCGCGCGTCTCGGCAATGAACGCCGGGCCATCGAGTCGTTGCCTGCGCTGCTGCCGGAGTTGGCTTGGAGCGAGTTAAGGTTCAAACTGCGGCCCGACGCCGCAGCGTGTGTGAGTTGTTTGTGAGTTTCGCGCCCACGTGGCGACGCATCATGCGGCTTGCGCGGCGGCTGCACCGGCGGCACGACTTCTTCAAGGTGCTGCGCGTGGTCGAGCTTGTCGGCTATTACATGCGTTACGTTCGCATCCTCCGGCGCGGGCGCTACCGGCTCGCGGTCACGTCGAACCACAGCAACCCGCACGGCATCGCGTTCAATCTGGCGGCGCGCAAGTGTGGCGTGCCCGTCGTGCTCGTCACGCACGGCATGCCTGTGCGTCCCGTCGCGCGGCTCACATACGATCTGGCAGTGGTGCATTGTGAAGCGGCGCGACGGACGTATGTGGCGGAAGGCTGCCGGCTGGCGCGCGTCCTGATTCATGGACGACAGCAACAATATGCGCCGATGCCTGTGGGGTCGCTGAGCGCGCGGCTGAGCGTCGGGATATTTCTATGCAAGGACGTGAACGAGAGACGACTGCGCGCCTTAGTCGAGCGCCTCCTCGGCAACGCGCGGGTCGGGCATATCATCGTGCGCCCGCATCCGAAGAACCTCTGGCCGGGCCTCGACGCGTGGCTTGCGGCGCGCAACGAGCCGCGTCTGCGTCGTAGTTATGACATTGCCGTGCGCCGCGACATCGAAGCATGCGACATCATTCTTGCGGGCAACTCAAGCGTGCTTGTCGATGCAGTGACAGCAGGCCGCCCGGCTGGTTACGTGGCGGGCATAGATCACGGTGCGCCTGATCTGCACGAGTTCGTTGTGCGTGGACTGATCTATCCGATGGGTGATGATTATGACTTCGCGCCCGACGCGATGCTGCGTTTCTACCGGCGACCGGACTGGCCCGCAGTGCTACGACTCTTTGCCAACATCGATGAAGACGAGGCGACGGTCGCGGCGCGCGTCGCGGTTGCTTGTCGTGAACTGGCCGCGACGCATGGGCGCGCACGCCGCGCTTGACGAGAGTATTATCCATCGTGCCGGCGGGTTATAATCCGATCACAAAGTTCAAGTCTAAACGATAGAGGTGCAAAGATGCGTGCAGTTTGGCGGGACACGGTTCTGGCTGAGAGTAATGATACGATTGTCGTCGAAGGCAATCATTATTTTCCGCAGGCGGCGTTGCAAAGTGAACACTTCCAACCGAGCGACACGCATACGACTTGCCCGTGGAAAGGACAGGCGAGTTATTACAATGTGGTGGTGGACGGCGAGGTGAACAAAGACGCCGCGTGGTATTACGCGGAGCCGAAAGAAGCGGCCGCGCAGATCAAAGGCCGCGTGGCATTTTGGAAAGGCGTCAAGGTCGAGTGATCGGGCTTAAGCCGATGGACGTGGAGATCAGGCCGTCGAAAATACACAAGCGGGGCGTGTATGCTCTGCGCGCGTTTGCGGTTGGCGAGGTCGTGTTGCGCTGGGATGTGTCGCGGCGCGTACTCAGAGCGCAAGTAACCGATCTGCCCGCTGTCGATCAGGCCTATCTTCATCCTTACGATGCGGAGTCCATGTTCGTCGTGCAACCGCCGGAGCGTTACGTCAACCACTCGTGCGCACACAATACAGAGGTGCGCGACTTCTGCGACGTGGCCGTTTGCGCCATCTCGGCCGGTGAAGAGATCACCAGCAACTATGAGACGGACGGTGCGGGTCTGAGTTTTACGTGCGGTTGCGGCACGCCGAATTGTCGCGGGGCAATCGGGCCGGCGTGATGAAATGAGCTATCAATCTGCGTGTGGTGCGCGCGTCAGGGCGCGCTGGTAAAGGAGCTTAACATGACGAAAGAAGGCTACGCTAAATTAACTCTGCTCCTGTCAATCTTGGCGGCCGTCTTGGCGCTGTCGGCGGCGCTGGTCCAGTATATTCGACGGGGCGAGATATACTTCGCCCTCATCGCGGCCGGCTTCTTCCTGCTGGCCTTCGGCTTCGGCGCGAAGGGCCGGATCGCGCGCTGAACAGTAACGAGCAAGACGCTGACCGAAACCTCATAAGCGACTGTTAACCTACCCGTCTTTCCATCTGAAATTCAAGCCGCGATTGGGCGGTGACGCCTTGTAAATACTTGCTGCGTCCGTATGTTAAACATTGACAAGCAAGGTAGGGCGTCTTCATAATTCAAATGGCGGCCGACCTGTCGGCGGTCGATCTTTACGTTAGTTCTTTACGGGCCCGAACCGCTTTTGTCCGGTTAACGCTTCACCGAGCGCCCCATCCTCTGTCTGCTGTGAAGGAAGCGGCAATCCCATGAAAATGCGCCTAGCTCACGAGGAGTCCAACAAGATGTTATGGGCTAAGCTGTGCCCCGCCCGGAGACTGCTGACGTTTCTGGCCATTATCTGTTTGCTCGCCAGCCCGATGCGCGTCTGCGCGCAGAAGGGGGAGAAGAATTTCAAGCAGGGGATGCGCTACGAGTCGGCGCAGCAATGGGAGAAGGCGGCGGAAGAGTTTTCGCTGGCCGTGGCGGCCGACCCGGCGAACCCCGAATATCAGTTGCACTTCAGGCGCGCGATGTTCAACGCATCGCAGGCGTTGATGGTGCAAGGGCGCGTCTTCGCCGAGCAGAAGGATTACGTCGGCGCGTATAACGCTTATCGTCAAGCGTATGGCTACGACCAGATGAACGGCCTAGCCCCTGTGATGATGGAGCGCATGCTGCGCGCGCAGGTGCGGCAAGACGACGGCGCGGCGCGTGATAGTGCAACTGAACAGACGCGCGGACAGATGACTGGCGGACAGGTGACGGTCGCGCCGGTTTCTCTACGTCGGCCCGATACGGACGACGCGCCGGTCAGACCAAAGACGAATGGGCCGCTCTCGAATCGTCGGGCTGTGCCGTTGCGTGTGATCAACTATAGCGGCGATCTCGAAGAGTTCATCCGGTACATCGGCAAGGAAGTCGGGTTGAATGTGATCTTCGACCGCGACTTTCCGCGCCGTTCGATCAAGGTCGAACTTGAGGACGTGACCGCGGCGCAGGCTCTCGATCACATCTTCATCGCGCAAGGCTTGTTCTTCGAGCGCCTGAGCCGTCACACGATCATCGTCGCGGATCAGACCAAGCGCCCGCAATATCAACAACTCGTCGTGCGTACCTTCTATTTGTCGAACGCCGACCCGGCCGAGTTTCAACGGCTTATTCAAGCGGCCATTCCGGCGCAAGCGGGCCGGCAGACCGTGCTGGCGTCGAACAAGGCCACGAACAGCGTGACCGTTCGCGACACGCCGGAGAACGTGCGCCTGATCGGGGCGATCCTCAACAGCATCGACAAAGAGCGTGCAGAGGTCGTCATCGATGTCAACATCTTCGAGGTGTCGCGGTCTGACCTGATGCAGTTTGGCAACCAGTTAGGGACCGAAGCGACCCTGAGCAATCTGGGTGGCTTGCACAAGGGCTTGAGCATCATCAGCGGCGGCGGCGAGGCATTGGCCAAAGGCGTCGGGGCTGTGACCGCACCGTCCACCTTCGGCGCGGCGCTGCTTATCCCGTCGTCCAGCATCGTCGCCCTGCAACGCAAAGAGCAGACGCGGCTCATCGCTTCGACCCAGTTACACGCCTTCGACGGCGAGAAGTCCACGGCGCACATAGGGCAGCGCGTGCCCGTGCAGACGGCGAACATCACACCGCTGTCGGTCGGCAACACAACGAACGGCAACGCGCAGGCGGGCGTCAGCGCGGGCGTCTTCGGCGGCAGCGGCTATCCTGTGATTCAGTATGAGAAGACGGGGCTAACGTTGGAGTTCACGCCGCAGGTCTTTCAGAACATGGACGTGCAGGTGAAGATGATGATCACGTCGAACGACGTGGCCAATCAGGCGGCGACGACGCTCACGCCCATCTTCACCGAGCGCAACATAGAAGGCACGGCGCGCATCGAGAACAACCGCACCATGATGATCGCCAGCGTCGCCCAGAACCAGCAGTCGCGCGGCCGGCAAGGTCTGCCCGTGCTTGGCTTGTTGCCGATTCTTGGGCCTCTGTTCACAGCCCCGCGTCGCAGCGATCAACAGACCGACATCATCATCGCCGTCACGCCGCACGTCGTGCGCGCGCCCGCCATCACGCCGCGCGACGAAGAACCGCACCCAAGCGGCACGCTGCAAATCCCCGACAACGATTCGCTCGAAGCCTTAGTTGAAGAGACTGAGCGTGAGGAGCAGTTGGCGGCCGCGCGCTTGCTACCGACTAACGCGATCTCGGAAGTCGCGGTCGAACCGGCGACCGGCGCAAACGGCATGACGTTCGTGCCTGCGCCTGCGAAACGGCCCGGTAGTCTCGACGATCAGCCGGTCGTCAACGTCGAACCGAACGCGACCGTTGACGCGCCGCCCGCGCCGCCAACGGCCACGCCCAAAGACATCTCGACGCACGAACAAGCCGAGGCGCGCTACGTTAACGCCATTGACACTGCTGCGACGGATGCACGGCCGGGCAGCGGCCAAATAGCGCCGCCGCCGTTTGCCAGTGCGGCGCTGTTGCGCATAACCGCCGAGCGCGCCGTCATGCGCAGCGGCGAACGGCAGCGCCTCAACCTGTTTTTGAAAACCGACGCCCCGCTCGAACTCATCTCCGCGACGTTACGCTTCGACCCGCAAGCCATCGTCGTGCGCGGCATCTCGCTAGGCGGCATCCTCACGGACACGAAGGCCACGCCGACATTCTCGCAAGCCATGAAAGACGGCGCGCTACTGCTCTCGATCATGCCGCCCGGCCGCGCCGGTACAATCACGGGCGCAGGCGTGCTACTGCAAATCGAGGTTGAAGCCTTAAAGTCAGGTGCGACGACAATCGGCTTCGACGCAGACAGCGTGCTGTTCCTGACACCAGACGGGCGCAAGGTCGTGCGCAAACTCTTGCCGCTGCAACTCGACGTGCAGTAAGTCGCCGCCGCCGCGCTTAAGTGTCCACGTTGCTTTGATTGACTGCCTTTGATAATTGGAGTACAAGAATCACGCTTTTCAGGGCCTCGCTTCCCTTCTCATCGGCATATTGAAAGGAGCAACTCCATGAAAAAGATTCTTGTCATCGGTATGTTAGTACTAGCTGCCGCGTGTCTGGCGCTCGGTCGAACGAGAGGCGACGGGACCAGCAAGCCGGATAACAACGCCGGAGCACAGGACCAGTCGCAATGCGCCACGCTGACGTTTCTCACGGAGAGCCTGCCTAATTTTTATGTGGGCGTCCATGCGAACTATGACATCGAAGCCATCGGCGGCACGCCGCCCTATCGCTTCGAGATTACCAGCGGCACGCTGCCCGCGGGTCTGACGTTTAAGAAGAACGGCACGATCAAGGGCACGCCTACCGCAGTGACCGACACAACCATCTTCGTTAAGTTAACTGACAAAGAGGGCTGCACGCTCACGCAGGCTTTCGCCGTGCGGGTAGATATGCCCTGACGTAGCACGATTAACACGAAGACACGAAGACACGAAGACACGAAAGAAGACCTTTGATCATCTTTCGTGTCTTCGTGTCTTTGTGGTTAAGTGAGCCGCGTGCTTACATGACGAGCGACGTGTCCACGGGCACAACGCCGTCGAAGGCCGGCGTGCTGTTGGTCGAGCACAAGTCGTCCTTCCGCGCTTCGGCCTGTAGTATTTGCCGCGCGTCGTCGTGGGCGACAGGCTTGGCGAAGTAGTAACCCTGACCGTAAGCGCAGTGCATCTCTTTAAGTAGCATCAACTGCTTCTGCGTCTCCACGCCTTCGGCGACGACATCCATGCCGAGGTTGTTTGCCAGCGTCAAAATCGTGCGGACGATCTCCGTGTTTTCATCGCCAGCCCCTAAACGACTGATGAACGAGCGGTCGATCTTCAACGTGTTCACGGGGAAGCGATGCAGATACGAAAGCGACGAATAGCCTGTGCCGAAGTCGTCGATTGAGAGTTGCACGCCGAGTTCGCGCAGGCGTGTGAGCATGGAACTGGCGACGCCCGCGTTCTCCATGACGACGCTCTCCGTGATCTCAAGTTTCAAACTGCGCGGTTGCAAGCCTGTCTCTTTGAGTATCTGCTCGATCTGTTCGATCAAGTTACTCTGGCTGAATTGGCGGCTCGACAGGTTGACGCTCATGGTCAACTGCCGGTCGGGGAAATCCGCTTGCCACGCGCGCAACTGCCGGCACGCCTCGCGCAACACCAGTCGCCCCAATTCCAAGATCAGCCCCGTCTCTTCCGCCACGTAAATGAACTCGACGGGCGGGATGAAGCCGCGCTCCGGGTGCGGCCAACGCACCAGCGCCTCGAAGCCGGAGATGCGCTCATCCTCCAGCGAGACGATGGGTTGGTAGTAGACCAGCAACTCTTCGCGTTCGACCGCGCGGCGCAGATCGTTTTCGAGTTGCAGCCGCGCGACCGCGTTAGCGTGCATGGCCGCGTCGAACAGTTCGTAACGCGCTTTGCCTTTCTCTTTGGCGTGATACATGGCCGTATCGGCGTCGCGCAAAATGTCTTCGGGATGCTCGTAGCCGATGGTGCTCAAGGTTATGCCGATGGAGGCGGTCGTGTAGACCTCGTGCCCGCCGAGGTTGAGCGGGTGCGTCAACTCCTGCTGCGCGCGTTCGGCGATCATGACCGCTTCGCGGTAGTCGTCCAGATTGTCGAGCAGGATGGCGAACTCGTCGCCGCCGAGCCGTGCCACCGTATCGGTCGGGCGCAGACAACCTTCGAGGCGGCGCGCGACCGCGATCAGCAGTTGATCCCCGGCGATATGGCCGAGCGAATCGTTGATGTACTTGAAGCGGTCGAGGTCAAGAAAGACTAAGGCGAAGATGTGATCGGGGTTGTTCTGCACGCGCTCGATGGCCGACTTGAGATGATCGACCAGCAGCGAGCGGTTGGGCAGGCCCGTGAGCGTGTCGTGGAAAGCGACGTGGCGGAAGTGTTCGCGGCTCTCTTTCAGTTCGCGCCCGATGCGTTCCTGCTCGGCGATGTGGCGTGAGAGTTCTTCGACGTGGCGCTCGGCCTGTTCGGCACGTTCGCTCTCGGCTTCGGCGCGGGCATGTTCCGCTTCGGCGCGGTCGCGTTCGGCGCGTTCGGCCTGCGCCGCCGTGGCGCGTATGTCGTCGAGGTACTTGTGGTAAGTGAAGTAGAGAATCCCCACCACCGGGAGCGCGAGCAGGAAGCCGTAGATGCCGACCATGCCGACACTGCTGGCGATGAGGCCGGCAACGCCCGCGCCCGCGAAATAGGTCAGCGACGACCACAGGTAGTTGCGGCTCCACATCTGCCAGAACGATTGGTCGTACTTGAGCGCCATGCCGAGCGCAACCAGCATGGTGTTGACGAAGTACTGGATGAGCGCCATGACGCACAGGGCCATGACGTAGGGCGCGGCGCTCTGCTTGATTAGCTGTTGCACCGGCCCGAAGACGAGTTGCACCGCCCAGATGCTCGCGCCGGTAGAGCAAGCCATCACTGCCGAGTTGAAAAGCAGCGTGCGCGCCTTCTTGCCGATGCGCGTGCCTGAAGTCAGCCCTTCGGCCGCGCCGAGCAGCACGCCCGGCGCACCGCCGTACAACAGGCAAGCGAGGAAGATGAACGTGTCGGAGATCGTGACGTTGGTATTGAAGCGCGGGACTTTGATGGCGGCGCGCGAACTGATGATTAGAGTCAACACGGCCAGCAACAGGAAGCGCAGATCGATGGTGGCCAGCGGCAGCCGCCCGACCTCGATACAGGCGACAAGCAGGCCGACGGCGATGACGAGCCACTGGTATGGTCGCATGAGCCGTTGCCTGCCGGAACTGTGCTGCAAGATAGTTTCCATGTTACCCGCTTGGTGTGCTGCCCTGTGTGCGTTTAGAAATAGGCCGTGCGATACGGACTGTGCAGGCGATAGCCCGCCTTGTAGTAGAGGCTTTGCGCGCGCGCGTTCACATGATTGACCACGAGGCAGATGGCGGACGTGCGCGCCAGCAAGTAGCTCCCCAGTTGCGTCAGGCAGCGTAAGCCGTAGCCGCGCCCGCGTTCTTCGGGGCGCACATAGACGCCTTCAAGAAACATGGCTTCGGGCGTGTCTGAGATCACGTCGGTCTTGAAGACGATCTGCCCGTCTTCGACGAGTACCCAGACGCGCTCTTGGGCGATGCGCCGCGCCGTGCGCTGCGTGATCCGTTGCGGCGCTTGTTTGAGCGGATCGATGCCGCTCTCGTCATGTGCGAGCGCGGCGTTGATGGCGACCACCTGTTCGAGATCGGCCTGCGTCGCCGGGCGCAGACCCGCCACCGGCTCGACGCCTGCAACCAACGCGGTCTGCTCAAGCAGCAGTTCTTGACAGACGAGGCGGGGCGCACGTCCGTTGCGTTGCGCGTAGGCGAGCAGCCACTCCATCTGTTGCTGTTCACCGCGAATCAGATAAGGCTTGGTGATCGTTAACGTGTGGGGCGCGAGCGCCGCCAGCGCCGTCTCGGTGCGCGCTTCGATGACGGTCTTAACGCCGATGAGGGCGACGCCTTCCAGCGCGCCCGCTTGATTGCGGTAGCCGTAAAACAGGCCGGGGTTCAACGGACTGACGACGCCGTTGTCGTGAACCAGACCGGCGATGAAGACCGTGTGCGCCGGCCGCTGTGCGAGGAAGGCTAGTATCTCGGTGCGGTCGGCGGCGGTTAGTTCGAGGCTGGGCGGTGCGCCTGTGGGCGCGTAGTTGCCCGCGCATAGTTGCGGCGTGTGCGGCCTTTCCCCAATGCTTGTGATAGCGGATGTCATATGTTTGGTGGCAAACAGGAAGCGAGGGGGAAACAGTGAAGTGTGGGCGGCCCCACGGGGGCCGCCCCATGTTGGTTGGTTTAATGCATGGACCGCGTGTTGTCGCCGTTCATCATCGCCGACATGGCCTGCACGACCGAGTCGCCCATGACCACGCCGTCGCCCATGACGACGCCATCACCCATGACCACGCCATCGCCCATCACGACGCCATCGCCCATCACGACACCATCGCCCATGACGACGCCGTTGCCGGCCAGCATGGCGACCGAGTAGAAGGGCAAGCCGTCGCCCATGACGACACCGTCGCTGGTCATGATGTTGTCGCCCATGACCACGCCGTCCGACATCATCGTCGTGTCGCCCATGACGACGCCGTCACCCATGACCACGCCATCGCCCATGACGACGCCGAGGCCGTAGACCTTCTGATACTTCATGATCAGGTTCGTGCCCGTGGCATAGTCGTAATTCATGACCAGCCCTTGCGCCCATGTGAAGGTCTGACCGGCGATGGTGGACTGCGGCGTCGGGGCCGTGTTCGTCTTGAGCAGCGACGTGCCGAGCGCGGGCGATGCGGGCAGGTCGGTGCGGACGAGGTTGGCGAGTTTGACCGCGCCGTCCATGTTGATCTGGCCCGCGCCCTGCTCCAACATATTGAAGTTCTTCAAGGGCTGCGCCGTGTACATCAAGAGCATCTTGACCATGTTCGGCGTCAGCTTCGGGTTGGCTTGTAACAACAGCGCGGCTGCGCCCGCGACGACGGGCGTGGCCATCGACGTGCCCGACAAGTACATGAGCTTCTTGTTGTCGTCGTCGGTGATGCCGGTGTCGAGCGACGGGTTCAGTTGGACGAGTTTGTTCGGTCTGGTCGCGCCGTCGTCCGACTCTGCGAAGATCACCTTGTTGCCGGGCGCGCTGATCTCCGGCTTGATCAGATTGTCGTAGTGGCGCACGCCTGCTTCGTCCGTGTAGTAGCTGCGCGTCGGCCCGCGCGACGAATAGGTGGCGATGCCGTCGTCCGCGCGCCCGTTCGTGCCGAAGGTGTTTACCGCGCCGACCGTGATGGCCGACGGCTCGTTGCCCGGCGAGTGAATCTGCCCGTAGAGCTTTGTGCCGTTCGCATCCTTGCCGTTGTTACCGGCGGCGGCGACGACGACGATGCCTGCGTCCACTAAACGACGCACGGCGCGGCACAACGGATCGTTGCGATAAGAATCAACGGCCGGTGCGCCGAGGCTCATGTTGACGACGCGAATCTTGTACTTCTGATAGTTCTTCTCGCCGGTCGGCCGGTTCGGATCGCTTGGGCTGAGAATCCAGTCCAACGCGGCGAGCAGCCAAGAGACTTGCCCTGTGCCATTTGAGTTGAGGACGCGCAGGTTGATGATGTCGGCGTTGTAGGCGATGCCCTGATAGGCGTTGCCGCTGGAAGTGCTAACGCCCGCGGCGGTCGAGGCGACGTGCGTGCCGTGCCCGTAGAGGTCTTTGTCGATCAGGTTCTCGCCCGTGAAGTCTTTCTTGAACTTTACGTGCCCATCAACTGATCTGTGCTTCGCGTCGATGCCGGAGTCGAGCACGGCGATGCCGATGCCTGAACCGTCGAGCGTGCTGAATAAGTCGGCAAGAGGCCGAGCAGCGAGCCGCTCTGCTGCGTCCGCACCTGATCCACGCCGGTCGTGGCCGTCACGTGCCCGAACGAATCAAGCTGGCGGTCGGGCGAGAGATGGTTGACAAGGTTGCTGTTCGCCAGTTCTTCAAGCGCCTTGACCGGCACGTCAACTCGCATCGTGTCGAGTTGCGCCGCGCGGTCGCCCAACAACACGCCGTTGCGACTGAGCAACGTGCGGAGTGCGCCGTTCTTCGTGTCGTCCGCTTGCAAGATGACGGGCACGCGCGCGTTCGGCGACTTCGCGCCCTGCATCAACTCGCGCAGGTCGGTCGAGATTTTGTCGCCGACAAATGCGTCCGCCTCTGCGTCTGCCGTCTTGTCAGCGGCACTCTCATCTTCAAGCCGCACGGGGCGAAACAGTTCGCTCAATTTCGGTTCGGCGGCGATGCGCGCGGCGTAAACGTCGGGCGTCGTCGCGCCGATCAAGCGCACGCCGTAGCGTGTCGATGCGTCGCTTAAGGTCGCGGCCACCTGTGCGGCGGCGAGCGGTTCGGCGATGCGTTGCAGGTCGTCAACGAACAGGATGATGCGCCCGCCCGCGCTCGCTGCTTCCACCAGCACGGAGCGCAAACGTGCCTGCACTTCGCCCGCGTCTTGCACGTCGGCGGCAAGCGCATCCGGGTTGAGCCGGAACACTTCTCTGCCCTGTAAACTTGCGGGCACGTCGCCGGCCGCGATCTTCAGCGCCAGACGCTCCGCCACCTGCGCGCCGCGCCCTTCGTCGAGCGGGCTGACGAGCACGGGGCTGCGCCGGTTGTCGTTCGTTAAAGCATCTTCGAGGCGGCGCAGACCGCTCGCCGCTTCGTCTGCCGCAATCAGTCGCCCTTGCCGCGCGAGCTTCGTCAGGTTCGTCGCATAGCGCGCAAGCGCGGGGTAAGAGTTGGTGCTGGCCCGTTTCGGCGTCGCGGTCGCGCCGGATTGCGCGCGCACGCTGACGCCGACGACGCTGCCCACGCAGATCGCGCCGGCCAACGCCGCGGACGTGAATCTTTGCAACATCGGGGTCTGTCGTCGGGGTTTCATGTGCTTCATCTTTTTCTAGTGGATGATTCTTCCGTTGCTGTTGAATGAACACGCCACAATAGCGCGCACTGCCATCTGCTAAGATCGTGCCACACACGCCGTCTGATTAAGTTGTTGACCTGACTAAGTTAAAGCCGACGGGCGCAAGCGACGCTGCGGCGGTCGGTCATTTTTGACTAGGCAGAATGACAGAGTTGACAGAAGATCGGTCAAAACTAAGCGCCGCGAAGTTGCACGGCCCAGGCATGACAGCAGCAAGGTTAAAGGCTGTGGCGCTGCCCTGATCGCGTGCTAAAAACGCATTTGTGCCCCGCTTCGTACAGCCAAGAAATTTTCGCGCGGACACTGGAAGACGACAGTTATTAACCGTTTCTTTTGCCTAAAGATACTCAATAGGGAGAAACCGGTATGCGCCAACTCGTGGCAAAATCAATCTTGGGCCTTGCAGCCTTAATACTGATCGGCTTAAGCGCCGGCAGTGCCTACGCCGACGGCATCGTGTTTGTCGGCCCTGACGACTGCTTCCCGGCCGGCGTCGGGCGCGGTTGTGGCGACGCCCGCGCGCCGCACGTCCTGTCGCTCCAATCGAACGGGCAGAATCCTACTTCGGCCGGCGCGGTCGGGCGCTCCACCTCTTCGCCTAACGCAGACGTGCGGACAGGCGACTGGTCGCGCGGCAGCAACACGCAGACCATCAGCATCACGGAGATTGGCGTAACTCAAGCCAGCCAGATTCGCATCTTCTTCGACATCAACGAACCCAACGGGCAGAACCGCGCCGATGTCACGCTCAACTCGCTGGTGCTGACGGCTTACAACACGAGCGGGCAAGCGGTCTTTACTGCGTCGCTCGTCGGCAGTCCATTGACGCTGCAAGAACGCGGTAACGGGCAGGGTCATTCAGATTACGCCTTCGGCCTCGACGCGGCTGCGGCCGCGCGTCTGCAAGCCGCCATCGCGGCGAACCCGAATCTGCGGCTCGGTCTGGCCGCCAACATCACGGGCGTCAATGGCGGCCCGGAAAGCTTCTTCATCGGTGCGGCCCCGGCGGCCGTGCCCGAACCGGCCACGATGCTGCTGCTCGGCACGGGGTTAGCAGGCATCGCCGCTAAAATTCGACGGCGGCGTAAGCCGCAAGCCTAGCGCGCTAGGCGCAAACCCTTCGGCCGGGCCGTCTTGAGTATCGGCCAGCGACAAACGGGGCAAGCGGGCATGTAGCCTGCTTGCCCCGTAATCTTTATTCACCAAAACAGGGCGCGATTAAAAACTCTTGTCGCCGATGTTTGCGATGAGTTATCTTTCTTTAGCGCATGGCTGAAGCATGCGCCCGCACCCAGCGGCCTGCCCTGCCGGACATTCCGCCCTCACTAAAGTTCAACGCATCCGAGCCAAGCATCGTCAAACATCGCCAAGCAACTTTGCCGCGCGCGTTGCACATGCAATCACGCCCGTAAGGACAACTCGTCATATGCATATCAAGTCGTACACCAGAACCGTCGTCATCATGGCGCTCGCTTCGTTAGCGATTGGCTCGCTCGCCTGTAGCGCCGTATCGCAAGGTTTGAACTCAAGACAGTTCGATAACCTACCGGCCGCTAAAACCGGCGACGCAACTTCGCCCGCGACCCGCACGACGCTGCCCGTCTTGCAACTCGACCTGTCCGTGGCCGACGCTTACCGCGCGATCCCGCATCGCCGGACGCCGATGGACTTTGCCGCCTCGGATATGCCTGAGCAAGATCGCCGCTATCTTGAGGTCGCGTTTCAACTGATCGATCAAGCGATCAGACTACGCGTCACGGCTTATCAAAAATTTGCGCGCGGCGACGCGGGCGCGGTGCGACTAATCGCAGACATGGATCGGCTCATCGAGTTTCTTGATCAATCGGCCGCGCCGGCCAGTCTGACGAGTTATCGGCAACGTCTGCTGCAAGCTCTCTCCGAGCAACGCGCCTTCTTCGCGGACTGGCAGGAGGAAGGGCGCGCATTTCAATACGGCGCGCCCAATCAAGTCGGCGCACATCCCAACGTGCAGCGCGCCTCGAACGCGCTCAAAGCGGCTTACGACATCCTGATGCGGACCTACCCCGGCGAAGACTCGCACAATCAAGCCGCCTTCTTCGACTATCATTGCGCCCTCGATTTCATATAATCCGCCATGCGCTTCGGTCTGTTGTCATCGTTGCTATTCCTGCTGCTCTGTGCGTCCTTCACTGTGGCGCAAGAGGCGTCGCCCAACGTCGTCGTCAGCTATAGCTTCGACGATGATAACGTCGCCACCGGCCCCGACACGTTCAGAGTCTTCAACTTCGCCAAAGGCAACGTCAACTTAACGACCACGTATCGGCGCAGCGGTTATCGCTCCGTCGAGATACGCGACGTGGCGGACGATAAACAGTTCCCTGAGTTGCAAGGCTACTTCCCTGTCCGCCGCAAGGGACAACTCTACGCGCACTTCGCGTTCATGACCACAGCCCCGCATGAACCGTTGAACATGGCGCTCGCCGGCCCCGAATGGTTCACCGTGCGCAAGGACGGCATCGGGTTCTGGCTGAGCACGAGAGACGGCGTGCTTTATCATCATTCACGCAAACAGGTCGAGCGCCTGCTCTCGCTTGAGCCGTTCGTGTGGTACACGGTCGATGTCACTTACCACATCGACGCGGGCACGTATGATCTGGTCATCTATCTCGAAGACAACAAGGAGCAGCCCGTCGTCGCGCTGACGCGCCAACAGAATGCCGCTGGTCAGCCCGGATCGGCGGTCGATAAGTTCTCTTTCATCGGCGACCTTGAAGACAAATCGAATGTCACTTACTACGTGGACGACGTGGTGATCAGCATCGATCAGCCCGGCAAACAAAAGCCGTTCATTGCGCCCGGTCGCCGCAAGTTGTTTGTCGATATCTGGCACGATTACTACCGCGCGTTGCGCCAACGGCCGAACGTGATTCCCGCGATTGACCTGTCCGACTTCGGCATCCGCGCGGATGAACTTCAGGCCCTTAAAGGTGCGGGCCTCGTCCGTGCGTTGGAAGGATTATTGAGCGGGCGGGCATTGCCGCCGGAGTTGTTGCGTAACGCCGCGCCCGAACACGCGCGCTTGCTCAATGCGATCAGTTTGTGGCTGCAAGGCAACGAGCAGTTAGCCAAGCATCCGGCCATCGCCTTTGAAAATTTTGAAGCGGCCACGCGCCAAGCGCCGCGCGGTAAGATTTATCAACTCTCGGCCGTGCTGGCGCTGGCCGCGCTCAAACGTTGGCCCGAAGTTGAAGCGCGCTTGCCGCTGCTCTACGCGGACTGGCATAACGATGTCCGGTTCGCCATCGCCGCGGCCATGATCGGCGTGGCGCGCGGCAACTTACCCGAAGCGGATAGGTTGCTGCGCGAACCGGCCGAGTTGATCGCGACACAGTTGGACGAAGAAGTGCTGCGCCGGCTGTGGAGCGGGCGGGTTGATGAGGCGTTGGTCGCAGACTTGAAGCACCTGTTCCCGCGCAACTGGCGGCAACACATCGAGTCTTGGTTCATCTGCGAGCAATACTATTTCATCCTGTTGTGGCAACAGTCATACGCGCAGGCCGGGCAATATGCCGCCCGCATGACCGTGCGCTATCAAGCGTTGGGGTTGCCCACGTGGTTATGGCGCGAACGCGCGGGCGATGCCGCCTTCTATGCGCAGGCTTATTCGGAAGCACAACGCTTGTACGAAGAAAGTCTGCGCGAGAAGGAGGATAACGTCAGCGTGTTGTCGAAACTCTCGGACGTGTATTTTCTGTTCGGCGATCTGGACAAAGAACAACTCTACCGCGAGAAAGTTTACGGCACGCTGCGAGCCAACTGAGCAATAAACTTAACCACAAAACCACGACGCCACGAAGTAAGTTCAATCTTACTTCGTGGCGTCGTGGTTGAGTTATCGCTTCATGTTGCCGGCTTGGTCGTTTCGGCGACGAAGCGATAGCCGACACCGCGCACGGTTAAGAGGTGTTTGGGGCTGGACGGTTCAGCTTCGATATATTTTCTGAGGCGGACGATGAAGTTGTCGATGGCGCGCGTGTCCGTGTCTTCCTGTAAGCCCCACACCTCTTCGAGCAGCGACTTGCGCGAGACGACCTGACCCGCGTGCCTGATTAGATGCCGCAATAGCTCCGCTTCCATTAAGGTCAGCCGCATGGTCTGGTCATCCGTGCGCAGTTCGAGCGCGCCGAAGTCAAACTGCTTCCCGTCAAACGCGAAGACCTCATGCGCCGCGCCGCTATCGCTCGTTGTGTTCGACGTTGCGAGATCGGCTGCACTAACTTGCGGCGTGGCCGCGTCGCCGCGATCAAGTTGCAACCACTCGCGCCGCCGGAGTAAGCCGTTGATGCGTGCGATCAGGATGGCCAACTCGAAGGGTTTGGCGACGTAATCATCCGCGCCCGACTCGAACCCGCGCAACACGTCTTCGGGCCGGCCGCGCGCCGTCAGCATCAGCACCGGCACGAACAATCCCGCTTGTCTTAGTTCCGCCGCAACCGTGAACCCGTCTTTGCCCGGCAGCATCACGTCCAACACGATCACCTCGTAAGGCTCGCGCGCGTCGAGCAGCAAGGCGAGCGCCGCCTCGCCGTCGCCGACAGTCTTGACCGTATAGCCTTCGGCTTCGAGGTTGTAGCGCAAGCCGTCGGCCAAGTGTTGTTCGTCTTCGACGATTAGCACCGCGCTCATCTTAAGTTTCAGTCCTCGGCAGGAGAATGGTGAACGTGCTGCCTTGCCCGACGCCCGCGCTTTCGGCAAAGACGCGCCCGCCATGTTTTTCGACGATTGACCGCACGATAAAGAGGCCGAGGCCCGTGCCTTTGAAGCGACTCATAAAACGGCCCGGCACGCGATAGAAACGTTTGAAGATGCGTTTGAGTTGTGGGCGCGGAATGCCTATGCCTTGATCCGCGACGCGCACGGCTACACGTTTCGGATCAAGCGCCGCGACCTCGACCGACACTTGCACGTCTTTATCCGAATACTTGACCGCGTTATCGAGCAGGTTCGAGACGGCGGCGCGCAACTCGTCCGCGTCGCCCGTGACGCGCGCGCCCGTGTCGTCAAGTGAATCGACGAAGCGGAGCGCGTCGGCGTCGAGATTGTATTGCCGGCGCGTGATGTCGAGACATTCGCGCACCATCTGGCCGAGGTCGATGACCGTATCGTTGGCGCGGCGTTCCTTGTGGCTCGTGCGCCCGGCGCGCAAGACCTGTTCGACCGTGCGCAGCAGACGGTCGCTGTCCGCCAACATGATGCGGTAGAACTCATGGCGGCGCTCTGCGTCCACTTCGCGCGTCTGCAACGTTTCCAGATAGAGCCGGATGGACGTGAGCGGCGTCTTCAGTTCGTGCGTCACGGCGTTGATAAAGGCGTCGTGTTGTTCGTTGCGTCTGATCTCGCGGATCAGAAAGATCGTGTTGAGGACCACGCCGGTAATGATCAGGCTGAAGAAGACGATGCCTAAGACGAGCAGCGCGACCTCGCGCCAGTTGAGCAGAATCCAGCCGACGTTGAGCGCCAGCGTCAGCGCCACCAGACAGATGCCGAGCGTGAGAAAGAAGATGATCGATTTGCGCCGCGCACGAATCCGCATACAAAGAGTATTTTAATCAACGACCGCGCTAAAAGGAAAAGCAAGCGGGGCTGCGGTCGTTGTCATGTGACAACGACCGCAGCCCCTGCGTGCCGAAGAGTGCTGCTATTAGGCCGCGCGACTGAGCGGCGCGATCTCAGGTTTGGCCGCGAGCGCGGCCGGACTGACGAGCTTGACATCTTTGGCCAGCCCCAAGAGTTGCAGCACGCGTATGCCGTACCAGTTGATGTCGATCTCATACCACGTGAGGCCGTGCTTGGCGGCGCGCGGGTGCGCGTGGTGGTTGTTGTGCCAGCCCTCGCCGAACGTGATCAGCGCGACCCACCAGTTGTTGGTTGAGTCGTCGGTCGTGGCGAAGCGGCGCTTGCCCCATAGATGCGTCGCCGAGTTGACCAACCACGTCGCGTGCAAGCCGAACGTGACGCGCAGGAAGATGCCCCACAACACCATGCCCCAACCGCCCGCCGCGTACAGCGCCACGCCGAGTACGACCAGCGGCAGCCAGAAGAATCTATTGAGCCACAGGTGAAAGCGATCCTTCATCAAGTCGGGCGCGTAGCGCATCATCACCTGTTCGCCGTGTTGCTGCGCTGTGCCGGTTAAGATCCAACCCATGTGCGCCCACCAGCGGCCGTCGCGCGGCGTGTGCGGGTCGCCGGGTGCGTCCGTGTGCGCGTGGTGGATGCGATGCGTGACCACCCAATCAATCGGCCCGCCTTCGAGCGCGAGCGTGCCGCAGAGCGTCAGGAAATACTCGACGGCGCGCGGCGTCTTGTAACCCCTGTGCGTGAGCAACCGGTGAAAGCCCATGCCGATGCCCAGACTACCCGACACCCACCACAGCGCGAGCGTGACAAACAGTGCCGGCCAACTGAACATGAAGAGTGCGGCGACCGCGCTCAGATGAGCGACGACCATGAAGATCGTGGTTGACCAATTGATCCGGTCAGTCGTGCTATTGATGCTTAGTTCTCTTTGCATAAACCCTCTGAAGTTGGAATGTCAGCCGACGTTTGTTTCTGATGCGCGCGGTCGGTACATGCTACCAACTCAGAGCCGGTTCGTTTGTAATAGTTATGTAAGCTTTTGCCCTGCGCCGGGCGGCGCACACAAAAGCGACAGGCTGTTGACAGTTTAGCTACAGCGCGCCCCGCCCGGTTGCGACCGGGCGGGGCGCGCTGTCAAACAAAGCTCTTTACTTGGGCGCGGGTTAATGCGGCTGGCTGGGCGCACGCGGACAACGAAGCCGCTGGTCTTGCGCGGCCGGCTCAAATTTGATGTGCAGGATCAGCCCGTTGTCCGCGCCGCCGCCTTCAAAGACTTCGTAGGTGAGGCCCTCGGCCTCGTTCCGATAGTTGACGTGCGTTGGCACTTCGGGGTCGGGCGTCTTCTGATATTTGCGCAGGTCGAGTCGAAGCGCGGCCAAACGTAGCTTCACTTTGGGCGTGACGACGATGCTGAGCACGGTGTCGGGCGGCACGTTCCACTCGGTCGCAGGCCCTTGAACGCAAGCGACCCCGGTCGAGTAGATAATGAAAGCGCGCTCGGTCCTGAACTCGTAATGCTTCGACCGTGCGTTGGGTTTGCCGAGCCGGCGTTCGACCTCTGCACGGGTGGAATGCAGCGGCACGATGCGCCGCCACGCTTTCGCCTGTGCCAGCGTGACTGCACAGAGCAGCAGCAGGCCGACACAGGCGGGCCGGGTTGCGATAGTTTTAAGTCGGCTCATCTTAGCGACAGTGTCTCCGCAGTTCCGTGTCCCAGTAACTACTAAACGCGAACCTGTTGGTCGTCTGCGGGATCGGCGGCGTGCCGGGCATCATGCTCACGACGATGGCTAAATCCTGATCGGAAAAGACGAGTCGGCCGGCATGATGGATCGTCTCATGCAGGGCGATAATCGTATCGGCTCTGAGATACCTGGCTTTCAACTCGTCTTCCGTGACGGGCACGCCGGGCACGAAGTTGCCGATCTGAATCCCGGCATCCTCGGTGGCAATGCTGCCGGTGGCAAAATTAGCGCCCGGAATCGAACCGGGCGCACCGGCCCGCACCATGCCGTTTTGCTCTTGAATCAGATCGTATATCCGCAGGATGTCGCCGTCTTCGACCAGCGTGTTACCGGGCGCAGCATTCGCGGCTGCTTGATCGATCAGGTCCCGCACGAAGTTAGCGCACGTAGGTCGCTCTAGCAGGCGGGCCAACTCAGCCCGAATCCCGGCCACGTCGATGGGGAATATCATCCGCGCAATGTCTGCCGGGTTAAGTTGAATTTCTGGCATTTTCGCTCTCCTTCCAAATTAGTCGCCACAGGCCAGTGCCCGAAATGCTCTGCACAATTATAAGTGCGTTTGCCCGGCAAAAGATTTCATCCGGTCGGAGTGCTTAATGCGTCGGGCGACTGATCAACGCATAAAGTTCGGGCCGGCGATCAGCCAAACGGTCGATCTCGTATGCGCCCGCGACGTTGACGATGTGGTTGTTGTTAGCCGTTGCGAGATCGAGTCGAGCGATCAGCATCTCCGCTTCCGTGCCGCTCGCTTCCGCCACGGTGTCGCCGTTGCACTCAACCACTTTGCTGCGCCCGATGAAGGTCCAGCCGCGCTCCGTGCCGACGCGATTAACGGCCGCGAAATAGACGTGGTTCTCCTGCGCGCGCGTGTTGATGACGAACTCCGGCGTGCGCCATGCGCCCGGCGGCCAGTTGGTCGGCAACACGATCAACTCCGCGCCCAACAGTTTGAGCACGCGCGCGGCTTCGGGAAAACTAGCGTCGTAGCAGATGTTCACGCCGAGTTTGCCCACGGGCAGATCGAAGATGTGCATGGGGCGGTCGCCCGGCGTGAGAAAACGGTCCACACCCAGATACGGCAAGTGCGCTTTGCGATAGCTGCCCACGATGCCGTGCGGCCCCACGACGAGCGCCGCGTTGTAATGCTGCGCGCCGTCGCGTTCGATGAAGCCGACGATGGCGTGCGCGCCTGTCTCACAACAGACGGCGGCGAGCGCCTGTGCCGCCGGCCCGTCCAACGTCTGCGCCACGCGCGCGGCCTCTGCGAGCGACTCGAAGCAGTAGCCCGTCAGCGCGCACTCAGGAAAGACGACGAGTTGGGCCGCGCGCGCCGTCGCCTCGCGTATCCGCGCGCTGATCGCACGCAGGTTCGTCTCCGTGTCGCCGAGCGCACAGTCCATCTGCACACAGGCGATGGTTGTCTCCGCCATAGGTAACGAATGGCCTCCTGATCGCGCGCTACTCTAACGCGCTTTAAGCAACTTAGCCAGATGAGGCCGCCTGCTGGCGGCAAAGATTTCTATTGCACAGGTCAGTGCGCGCGGTCGCGCGGCGGCGTGAACGTACAACCGACGCGCCCGTTCGTGTCGTCAAACTTTCGATGTGCTAGCATCGTCATTATGCCAACAGAAGTTTTTACGACGCACAGCAATTATGGTTACAGAGCGTTAACCGGCGCACTGCTCGCGTGCTGCTTTATCTGCGCGCTCTGCATCGGCGCACAGGGCGCGGCCGATGATCAACGTTGGACTGCGAAACTCGACGGGCGCGTGCGGTTCTATCAGACGACGGAGTTGGGCGTGCTCATTGTCGGCACGGAAAAGTCGCTCTACGGTGTGGACGCAGAGACGGGCGACGTGTTGTGGCGGCGCAAGAATGCGCGGCTCGACGAGACGGACGTTGCGCCCGTGCCCGGCACGGACATAGTGCTGCTGAGTCTTGAGCGCGGCGACAAGACGCGGCTCGAAGCCGCCGATCTGTTGACGGGCGACACGCTCTGGTTGAGCGACAAGGTGCGCGGCGCGGTCATGCAGATGGCGTTCGAGCCGCAGGCGAAACTGCTCGCCGTCGTGTTGGCGCGTGATGCGCGCGGGCGGGCGCGTGAAGGGTTCAAGAAGAAGCCGGTCGTACACGTCTTCGACATGGGCGCGGGGCGCGAGTTGTGGCAACGCGAGCTTGAAAGCGAAGTCGAACTGATGCCCATCCTGCGCGGCGCTGATGAAGATGAAGACGTGCCTTACACGCTCGACAACTATCACCCGCCCGTGTTTCTCGATGGTCGTCTTTATCTGTTCTACGAGGGCTTGACTTCGCTCGACGCGCAGACCGGCAAGGAACGGCGGCGCGAGAAGTTTCGCATCAACGAGGACGGCTTGGCGTTGACCGAGGCCGACCCTGTGGCCGACGAAGGTTATATCTACATCTCAGGGCGCGGTCGCGTGCGCGCCATCTCGCGCACGGACGGCGAGGTCGCATGGGAAGCGAAAGATTTGGGGCTGACGCCTGAGATGATGTTGACGCGCGGCGTGCTCTACGTGCGGACCGGCGGGCAGTTCACGCGCCTGCGCGACGGCGAACCGACGGAGCGCGGCCCTTATGGTGTGAGCGCGATTGACACGTCGAACGGCAAGACGCTCTGGCGCTACAAAGGCGCGGACAAAGGCATCACCAACATCGTGCTGCCTGACGCAGACACGGTTATCATCGCCGACCGCGACGACTTGATCTTCATCGACGCCGCGACGGGCAAGCGGCGCAAGAAGATCACGCACGGCGTTGAAGCAGCGGCCTTTGTGATCTTGAATGAACGCGGCGAGGCCGTCGTCGGCGGCAAGAACGAAGTGGCCGCGTTTACCTTTGCGGACACGCGCGCGCGTTGGCGTTCGCGGCACACGCCGCCCGGTCGCGGTCTGTTCCGCACGGTCACGGCTATTACAGCCCGCGCCGCTTCGCTCTACTTCCGTTATGGCGGCGCGGCCACAACCGTCTTTCGCGGCGCGCAACTGCTCAGCACGGTCGGCAGCCTGCGCTGGTCCGGCCTCGCCGCACACGCGACGCTGCCCGATCTGACCAGTCTCGCCGCCAACTACGCACGCGACTATGCACGCGACAATGTGCGCGAACGTTTCTCTGCGTTCGGCGTGCTGGCGCGCGCACGACAAGGCGGCAATGTGGCCTTGCGCCGGCCCAACATGCCGCGCCCTTCGATTGATGTTGAAGAACGGCTACTTGAACGGCTCGACCCGGCGCGGCAGCTTGAGCGCCTATCGCGCTTCCTCTGGCGCGAGCGGCGCTTGGCGGCGCTGCGCGGCGAGTGGATGTATTTTTATACGGAGTTGCAGACCCGAAGCGGCGGGCGCGGACTCGTCGGCGTCAACATCAACACGGGCACGCCGGAACGCGCGATCAAACTAAGCGACCCGGACGAGCGGTTCATCAGCGACGAGATCGTAAACTTGCTCTACGTCTCAAAAGATAATCAACTGCGAGCTTACTCGTTGAACGCGCGCGAGTAGCGGCCGACGCCGAGAGGTTCGGTCAAGTTCGCAATGGCCGTGATCAGTTCGGCCGGCTCGACCGGCTTCGAGACGAACATATTGAAGCCCGCCGACAGTGCGTGCGCGCGGTCTTCGATCCGCACATAAGCGGTCAAAGCCACGGCCGGGATTTGCTTACCAAGTCCCGCTTCCAGCGCCCGCACCTTAGCGATGAGCGCATAACCATCTTCACCGGGCATCGCCAGATCAGACACCAACACGTCGGGCTTGTACCATTGAAGCACTTCGATTGCTTCGGCCGTGGATGTGACCGCATGAACTCTGGCCCTATAGCCTGTCAACATGACGGTGAGTATTTGCAGTGTGTCGGGGTCGTCATCGACCAGTAACACTTGCACCCCGTCGAGCGCAGGCAGCGGGCGCGTGTGAGCGCGTGTATCTTCAGTTGGGCGCAAGCTCTCTGCGTTTCTGCGCCGGCCGGGCGCGCGTTCATGCGCGGCTAGCGGCAGCTTGATGGTGAAGGTTGCGCCGCCACCTGCGCCGGGGCTATCGGCCGAGACTGTGCCGCCGTGCAGTTCGACCAGATGCCGCACAATCGCCAGCCCAAGCCCAAGCCCGCCATGCCTGCGCGTGCTTGTGCCGTCGGCTTGCCGGAAACGATCAAAGACGAAGGGCAGGAACTCTGCACTGATGCCGCAGCCCGTGTCGCTCACTTTGAGTTGGGCATTCGTGTCGGCGCGTTCAAGTCGGACGGCGACGCGCCCGCCGGCCGGTGTGAACTTGATGGCATTCGAGAGCAGGTTCCAGACGACTTGCTGCAAACGGCCGGCATCACCCGCGATGCGCCGCGCGGACGTATCGACGGTAACTTCGAGTTGAATCCCTTTCGAGTCGGCCGCCAACTGCACGGAATCAATGGCCGCGTTGACGACCGAGGCCGCATCTACCGGCGCGATGTTGAGTCGCAGTTTGCCCGTGATCACACGCGACACGTCAAGTATGTCTTCGACCAATTGCGCCTGCGACTTGGCGTTGCGTTCAATCGTCTCAAGGCCGCGCGTCTGCATGGCTTGATCCACGCGGCCGTCGAGCAGCATGTGCGACCAACCGATGATGGCGCTCAAGGGCGTGCGTAGTTCGTGCGAGACTGTGGCAAGAAACTCGTCCTTCAAGCGATTCGCCGTCTCGGCTTCGGCCCGCGCCATCTGTTCGCGGGCGAGCAACTGTTCGCGTTCGGCCAGCGCGGCGCGCAGACGCGCTTCGGCGGGCCTTGCGTTCCGCCACCTCGGCCTCAAGCGTGCGGGCCTTCTGTTGCAGTTGAATGATGGCACGCAAACGGTCGTCCGGCTTGGCGAGCGCGGTGTAACTCTCGGTGGGGATGACGCGCGAGTGGCCGGCGCAGACGTGACCGAGCGGGTCGGCGAGCGCGACGCCGCCAAAGCCGTTCATCGGATAAGCGCAAAAGAGTGAGAAGGGATGCGTCTGTTGTAGTTCGTTCCAGAGGTCTTCCAGCCGCAACGCGCTGTCTTGTTTGCCGTCCGCCCAAAGCAGCGCGACCATCTCGCCGAAGATACGCACGCGATGCCGCCCCGCGCCCGCGCGCTTGATGAGGCCGCCGACTGTCTCTGCGAAGTGCCCCGGCTCGAATGTCCCGTCGAGCATGAGTTGCGCGAGCAGTTCGGCCGCGTCTAACGCAACGTACTGCCCCGACGCACGCGCCGCCTCGACATCAAGTCCGTAAGCCTGCAACAATTCTTCAAGCTGTTCGCGGTGCGCCTTCGTCGCCACGACGATGGCAGCCTCGCCCGTGCTGAGGCCCGAACCGACGAAGCCGCCCAGCGAGTTCAACAGATACCCGTCCGTTTCATAGAACTGAACGAAGTGCTCTGCTGCACCCATCTCGCCCCAATCGGCACGCGGCGTGAGATGGCCCACGTCCAGACCGGCTTGAGTCATCTCAAAAATAGATTTGCTGTGATTATTTGTGTTGTCCAAAAGCAGCCTCACAGTTAGTCAACGTGTCCGCATCGTGTTGCCCGTGCGGACAACTGACACGAAGAAATAAAGCGCCGAGGTAGAAGCATCAACTAACTGCGGCAAGCGGGCTGATTCAGACCAGCCAGACATTACGTTCAAAGGGGGTGAGTCAACAACGTGTTCACGTTCAGGGGGAACGCGCACAATCAGCATTCTACCCTGCATATGATTTGAAAGCCAGAGCCAGCGTTGCCTCTAAAGCTTACGCGTGATCGCGCGGAGCGTCTCAGGCGGCAGTTCATGCACGCGCCACATGTACCAACTGGCCACCGAGCGAAAGGGCCGCCAACGTTCACCATACGCCGTCAGTTCTCGCGGCTTCGGCATCTCCGGCCAACCATAGACAAGCGCAAAGCCTTTTCGCACCGCGAAGTCGCCGACGGGCAGAACGTCCGGGCGACCCAAGTTGAACATCAACAGCATCTCGACCGTCCAACGCCCGATGCCGCGCACTTGCGTCAGATGTTCTATGATCGCTTCGTCGTCCATCCGCCGCAGGCGCGCGAGCGTGGGCACAATGCCGGCCACGGTCTTGGCCGCGAGGTCTTGCAGCGCGGCGAGTTTCGCACCCGACAGTCCGGCCGCGCGCAGGTCGGCCGCCGCAGCTTGCAGAATATCTTGCGGCTGTAGTCGCTTCGTACCGCAGAGCGCGAGGACGCGCTGATGGATCGCGGCCCGGGCCGTGCCATGTAGTTGCTGATAGATGATGTTGCGCGCCAGTGCTGCAAAAGGATCACGTAGCTTGCGGACTTGCAGATTGAACGGCCCGGCGTGTTCGATCAATCGCTTCAAGGTCGGGTCAACTGACGAAAGATAACGGACAGCTTCCGCAGGATCGTAACCGAGCACATCTTTGTCGCTGGCTTTGCGCTTTGGCGTGGTCATAAGTGAGTTAACCGGCTGTTGCGTGCTTCGCGTCTGTGGCGGCGCGGCTGCACCGCATAACATATACTGCGGCCGTTCGTTCGAGTAAACTCTACCGCAACTCAAGCTACACGACAGAGGCGACAGCGACGATAAAATTTGCCCGACCTTAGAAGATCACGCGCGGGAAACTGAATCATGTTGACGACAAACAAGCTCAAGGTCTTTATGCTCGCGCTCTGCATGTTGCCGGTCGTCACGCCGCCTGCTTCGGCCACGCAGCGCCGGGCCGCGCCCCGGCGTGCCGACGCGCAAGCGCGCCAACTGGCCGCACAGGTGCGGGCCGAGTTTCTGCACGCGTGGCAGGGTTACGAGCGTTATGCGTGGGGGCATGATGCGTTGCGGCCGTTGAGCAAAGCGCCGCACGATTGGTACGGGCAGACGCTCTACATGACGCCGGTTGATGCGCTCGATACGCTCGTCTTGATGAACTTGCACGACGAGGCCGCAAAAGCGCGCACGCTCATCGTCAACCAGCTCTCGTTCGACCGCGACATCTACGTCAAGAATTTCGAGATCACAATTCGCCTGCTCGGCGGCTTGCTCTCAGGCTATCAACTGACGGGCGACAAACGCCTCTTACGTTTGGCTGAAGATTTGGGCGTGCGCCTGCTGCCCGCCTTCGACTCGCCGACCGGGCTGCCTTATGTCTACGTCAACCTGCGCACAGGCAAGACGCGCGGCGCGGTGACGAACCCGGCCGAAACCGGCACGCTGCTCCTTGAGTTCGGCACACTCAGTAAACTAACCGGCCGGCCAGTCTTCTACGACAAAGCCAAGCGGGCGCTCGTCGAAACTTACAAGCGCCGTTCGCCCATCGGTCTAGTCGGGCAGAGCATCAACGTCGAGACAGGCGCGTGGACCGACAAGGACAGTCACATCAGCGGCGGGATCGATTCTTATTATGAGTACCTGTGGAAGTGCTGGCTGTTGTTCGGCGACAAGGACTGCCGCGATATGTGGCGCGCGAGCATCACGGCGGTCAACAAGTATCTGGCGGACGATGCGGGCAACGGCGCGGAGTTGTGGTACGGGCACGCAGACATGTTGACGGGCCAACGCACGGAGACGACTTACGGCGCGCTCGATGCCTTCTTCCCCGCCGTCCTCGCGCTCGCAGGCGACCTTACACGCGCGCGTCGCTTGCAAGCCGCCTGGTTCAAGATGTGGCAGTTGCACGGCATCGAACCTGAAGTCATCGACTACAAGACGATGCGCGTCGTCGCCGCCACCTATCACCTGCGCCCTGAGATCGTCGAATCAACTTATTACCTTTATCACTACACGCGCGACCCGCACTATCAACAGATGGGCGCGACGATCTTCAGCGACTTTGTCAAACACTGTCGCACCGAGGCCGGCTATGCCGCGCTTGCCGACGTAGTCACCAAACAGCAACGCGACGAGATGGAGAGCTTCGTCTTGGCCGAGACGTTCAAATATTTCTATCTATTGTTCGCGCCGCCGCGCACGCTTGCGTTCGATAAAGTCGTTTTCAACACCGAAGCGCACCCGCTCAGGCGCACTTGGTCAGTGGGGCAACATTAATCCGATAACTTTTTCGCGCCGGAAGCGTTTAATCAAAGACCACGAAGGTAGCGAGCTAGTTGGATCAAGCTCCCCTGCAAAATTGGCCCGCACCCGTCACTTCAGGCAGAGAGGAATCAAACCGATGAGAAGCTCGCGTGCTAGTGTCTTTGTGATCGGGACGTTGCTGTTGTTGAGTCTGTCGGTGCGCGTGGCGGCGCAGACGGGCGGCGACTGGCCGCAGTGGCGCGGCCCCTTGCGCGACGGCATCTCGAAAGAGACGGGTTTGTTGAAACAATGGCCGACGGCCGGGCCGCCGCTCGTCTGGAAAGCGGTGGGCGCGGGGCGCGGCTATTCGTCCATGTCCACCGCGCAGGGGCGACTCTACACCATGGGCTTGCGCGGCGACCGCGAGTTTGTCGTCGCCTTCGACGTGAAGACGGGCAAGGAACTGTGGGCGATGCCGAACGGCAGCGCCTACCGCGATAGTCGCGGCGACGGCCCGCGCGGCACGCCCACCGTTGACGGCGACCGCGTCTATGCGCTCGGCGGCAACGGCGACCTGTCGTGCCTCGACGCGGCGACGGGCCGTAGCATCTGGGCCATGAACGTGCTGCGCAAGTTTGGCGGCGAAAACATCAGCTGGGGCATCAGCGAGTCGCCGCTTGTCCTGGGCGACAAGGTGCTGGTCAACGCGGGCGGCCCCGGCGCATCTGTCGTCGCGCTTAACAAAAAAGACGGCGCGCTGATCTGGAAAAGTCAGAGCGACAAGGCCGGTTATTCTTCAGCCATGCCCGTCACGGTCGGCAACACAACGCAGGTCGTCTTCTTCACGGCGCGGCGCGCGGTCGGACTCGATCCGAACGACGGGCGGTTGCTGTGGGAGTACGCGCGCCCCGCGAACGATGTGGCCAACGTGGCCACGCCGGTCGTGCGCGGCAACCGCGTCTTCATCTCGTCGGATTACGGCACGGGCGGCGGCGTGGTCGAGATCAAGGCGAGCGCGGCGGGCATGACGGCGCAGGAAGTCTACTTTACGCGCGAGATGCGCAATCATCACAGCAGTTCGATCCTGATCGGCGATTACCTGTACGGTTTCTCAAGCGGCATCCTGACCGCCATGCGCTTCGACACGGGCGAGGTCGCATGGCGCGACCGCAGCGTCGGCAAAGGCTCGCTCGTCTATGCCGACGGGCTGCTTTATGCGTTGAGCGAGAACGGTGTGGTCGGTCTGATCGAGGCGACGCCCACGGCTTACCGCGAGAAAGGGCGCTTCCAAATCAAGCAGGATTCCCTGCCCACTTGGACGCACCCGATCATCGCTGGTGGTCGCCTCTACATACGCGATCAAGACACCATTTATGCGTTCGACGTGAAGCAGAAATAACGTCAGCACAATTAACCACAAAGACACGAAGAGACGAAAGCAACCGTTGCTGCTTTCGTCTCTTCGTGTCTTTGGGTTCAATACTTTACCGGCCAGAGCTTGCAACTATGCACGCAAATAGTGCATCATATGTCCCGGTTACTCCTTCTCTCGCGCATCAACGGTGATGCGCCCCGCGCCTCGAAATTGGCGGCGGCGTTTTGGATGGTTCGAGAGCAGGCGAATTGCAACTTACAGAAGCCGCTCAGTTAGAGCATCCGAATACGAGCCTTCGCTGCTACCGTTACATCGAAGCCAAGTCGATTCGCAAAGCTTCTCTTGATACTCCATCGGAGAGAGGGATACAGTTATGTCTATGAAACTTTACGTTGGGAACCTCGCGTTCTCGACTTCGAGCGAGGAACTGCAAGCGTTATTCGCGCAGGCCGGCACGGTCGAATCTGCCAACGTCGTCGAAGACCGCGACACGGGCCGCTCACGCGGCTTCGGCTTCGTCGAAATGGCCAGCCGCGAAGAAGGCGAAGCGGCCATCCAGCAGTTCAACGGCAAAGAATTCAACGGCCGCGCGCTCACCGTTAACGAAGCGCGCCCGCGCGAAGATCGCGGCAATCGCGGCGGCGGTGGTGGTCGTGGCGGCTTCGGCGGTGGCGGCGGCGGTGGTCGCGGCGGCTACGGCGGCGGCGGCAATCGCGGCGGCGGCGGTGGCTACGGCGGCGGCGGCGGTGGCAACCGCGAGCCGCGCTGGTAAGCCAAGCTGCTAACAACCAGCGACCTTTTACCGAAAGTGCCTCTGGCCCCACACACAAAGCGCCAGAGGCGCTTTCGGTTTACAACACACAAGCCCGGCCTGAACGTTACAGGGCGGCAGACAAAGGAACTTGATGAATTTTTCTGAACTCGGACTCCAACCCGCATTGTTGCGGCGTTGCGAGTCGCTCGGATACACCGAACCAACACCAATCCAACAACAGGCGATCCCGGTCGTGCTGAGTGGCGCAGACCTAATCGGCTGCGCCGAAACCGGCACAGGCAAAACGGCCGCTTTCCTACTTCCGATCATGCAGCGCCTCGGCGCGACCGCGCGCCCCGGCGTGCGCGTGCTAGTCCTCGCCCCGACGCGCGAGTTGGCCACGCAGATCGAGACGAACTATCATGAACTGAACCCGACGAAGACGACGCGCTGCGCGACGCTCATCGGCGGCGCGAGCATGACGCGCCAACTGTCCGCTTTGCGGCAGCCGCCGAGCGTCGTCATTGCCACGCCGGGTCGCCTGCTCGACATGATCGAGCGGCGCGCGATCAACCTGTCCGGCATCGAAGTGTTCGTGCTCGACGAAGCCGACCGCATGCTCGACATGGGCTTCTGGCCCGCGATCCGGCAAGTGCTGGCGAAACTCCCGGCGAAGCGGCAGACGCTGCTTTTCTCCGCGACCATGTCGTCCGCCATCGAACAACTCGCGCGCACGACCTTGCGCGAGCCGAAAATGATCGAGGTCAGTCAACGCGGCCGCGCCGCCGTCACGGTCGAACAGACCGCGTACCCCGTGGCCGCTGCATCTAAGACTGCGTTGCTGCTCGACCTGTTAGAGCGCGAGCGCGACAACTTCGAGCGCGTGCTCGTGTTCACACGCACGCGGCGCGGGGCTGAGCGCCTGTCGCACATCCTCGAAGCGCGTGAGCATAAAGTGAATCGCATTCACGCCGACCGCACGCAGCCGCAACGCGAGGCCGCCCTGCGCGGCTTCAAAGAAGGGCATACGCGCGTGCTCGTCGCCACGGACATCGCGGCGCGCGGCATCGACGTTGACTCGATCTCGCACGTCATCAACTACGACGTGCCCGCCGCGCCCGAAGATTACGTGCATCGCATCGGTCGCACGGGGCGCGCGGGCAAAAGCGGACGTGCCATCACGCTCGTAACGCCGGTGGAAGAACTGTCCATGCGCGCCATTGAGCGGTTGACGGGTCAAGCGGTCGAGCGCATCGTGCTGCCGTCGTTCGGCGGCTTCAGTTCAACGCCCGTCGGGCATAGTAAACCTGCGGCAGCGTTCAAGCGCGGCACGACCGTCGGGCGTCGTTCGTTCCGGCCGCGTCGCGCGGGTCGTTAATTTTCGTTCAAACAATGTTCCGCCGGGGCAACCCTTAAGTCCTCGGCGGCCCGTTCTCAACTTAAAAGAGGAGATATACTGATTGTCTAAAGAAGATTTAATCCCGGCCATGGGCGTGATCATCGACAAGCAGCCCAACGCGTTTTTCAAAGTTCGGCTCGACGGCAGCGAGCACGTCGTGCTGGCGCAGATTGGCGGCAAGATGCGCAAGAACCGCATCCGTATCCTCGTGGGCGACCGCGTGAGCGTCGAGATGTCACCTTACGACCTGACGCGGGGCCGGATTACCTACAGGTATAAATAAGCTTTAGCAGGAGGACGGTGTGGAGAATCAGGCAAACACAATCGGCGGGCGCGTGGAGAAATTTTGCGCCGCCTGCGGTGAGGAACGCGGGCACGTCATCGTGTCCGTCACCAAGCGCGGACAGATCTCGCGTGTGAGTTGCCCGAAGTGCGGCACGCGCAGCACCTTTAAGAGCGGCACGGGCGCGACGGGCACAGGACCTTCCGCCAAGTCCGGCGCACCTTACGATCCGACGCGCACTTATCGCACCGGGCAATCGCTGACGCATCCGGTCTTCGGCCCCGGCGAAGTGACGGCCGTGATCGAGCCGCAGAAGATCGACGTGCTGTTCTCTGATCGGTTGCGTCGCCTCATCCACGCGCGCACGCAAAGTTAAGCCGCGCCCGTCTGTGCGGCATGATGGTAGGGCGAACGGTCGCAGGGTGTTTATGAAAGTGCTGAGAGAGCGCGGCATCTACAAGATGCCTGATGGTGAGGAACTCGTGGCCAGCAACGCGCGCGGCGGCGGCTACGCCCTCTACAACCAACAGATTTGGAAACGCTACGGCGTCCCCGACTATCAGATCGACACACAGGGCCGGCTCACGCGTTCGGGCGAGTCCACGCGCCTACGCATCGACGATCTCGAAGACACAGGCCGCACGGCGGAATGAGCGATGATTGAGCAACTGACGAGCGCGCACTTCTCCGACCATCTGCACACCAACTTCCTGATTCATTATGCACCCGGCCAGACGCTCGCAGCCGAGTTGATCGAAGTAGTGGACCGCACGCGGTCGCCCCGGCAGGAACGTTTCATGGTGATGCTGCGCGGCCCGCGCGAGCCGATCTTGCCGCAGGGCATCTATCGCTTGGAGCACGCCGCGCTCGGCACGCACGAACTCTTTCTTGTCCCCGAAGACGTAGACGAAGCGGGCACATATTACGTCCTCACCTTCAATCGCTTTCACCGCGCTTAGGGGCCGGCATTCAACCAACCCGCCGGCCGCGCGTACTGCTTCCAACTGTTCATAGCACGGCTCGATCCAACGGGCCGCCATCAGACGGGCCGCGTCCGTCGCCGTCTCTCTTTTCGCCGCGCTGTCGTCTGCGTAGCGGGCCGCCGGCTCTTTGGCGTGAAAGCCGGTTGTCTGCCGCATCACGTCAAGCTCTGTCGTCGTGTATGTGACGCGGAAGAAATCTAAGATCGTGGACGTGACCACTTCCGGCAACTGCTTGTGATTGACGAGTAGGCACGGCCCGCTGCCCCGCGTGCTGCAACGCAACTCGACATAGTTGCCCCAACACCCGCGCGTAATATTCCTCTGCGCTCATCTGCACGACCGCCGACCAATCCAAGCCCAACAGGTGCGGGTGCAGATCGCCCGGCGTCAACCAGCGCGCCGGCCGCTTGAGTTGCGAAGCCATGACCTCGACCGGCTCACGGTAGACGAACAACCACGGCACGTTCGGATAAGTGCGCCGGATGAGCGCGAGATCAAGCGTGTGCCAGGCGTCGAACTTGATGAAGTAATGCCGCTCTTGCGTGTTGCGCGGCCGCCCAACGCGCTGATCATCCATTGCAACCACATGCGCCGCACGTCGGCCGCAACGGGCTGGTGGAAGTTGGCGCGCATGACCGAATCGAGCGCCCCGGCTTCGGACACGACGATGTTTTGCGGCAGGGCGGCGAGCAGCCGCGAGATGACGGTCGAACCGCAACGCGACAGGTGGAAGATGAAGCCGGTGGGCGCGAGGCCCGGCGCTTCGTCGTGCAGTTCGCCCAAGACTTCAACCGGCGTCTGCGGGCGAAAGAGCAGGTTGAATGGCCGGCGCAGGATTAGCTCTATGGTCTGATCGTAGAACGGATCGGTGAAGCGCACATCGCCCGTGTGACACCAATCGATAAGGGGTCGGTCCTCGTGCCAGTAGAAGCGTATAGGTCGCCAGTCGGGCGACAGTTGCGCCGCGCTGCTCAAGGCAGCCACCGCTCAAGCCACGCGCGCCGCGCCGCGCGCTCGGCCGCCAACACGTCCGCGTCGGTGAAACTGTAACCGCGCTCCGTCCCCAATCGCACGGTCAAGGCGACGAACTCGTCATGCTCGACGACGGTTTTTAGTTCTGCTTGCAACGTTGCATCTTGAAAGACCAACTCGCGGAACTGTTCAAAGCTCGCTTGCGTCATCTATTAATCTTCTGCCCCTGTGCTTGCTTCATCGCTCACGGCACTACGCACGAAGCCGCGCGCGATCAAGTAATCGAGAATCACATGCGCGTTCGCTTCTGGTGTGCGCGCCACGGTGTCGAGCGTTAACTCGGCATGTCGCGGCGGCTCGTATGGATCATCGACGCCCGTGAACTCTTTCAACTCGCCGCGTCGCGCCTGTGCGTACAACCCCTTAGTGTCGCGCGCTTCGCAAATGTCGAGTGGTGTATCCACGAACACTTCGACGAAGTGCGCGTCGCCGACCAAGCCGCGCACGTCGTTGCGCGTCGCGCGATAGGGACTGATCGCGGCGCACACGGCGATGCCGCCATGCCGCACGATCTCAGAGGCGACGAACCCGATGCGCCGCACGTTCGTGTCTCGATCCGCGCGGCTGAAGCCGAGGCCGCCGAGAGATGCGTGCGGACCACGTCGCCGTCCAAGAGCGTCACGCGCCGGCCGTGTTCCAACAGCAGGACGGTCAAGACTTCGGCCGTCGTGGACTTGCCCGCGCAACTCAAGCCCGTGAACCAGACGCACACGCCCTGTCGATGACGCGGCGGATGCGTCTCCGCAAGTATCTCTGCAACCTCTGGTCGCGTGAACCAGCGGGGCAATGGTCGCCCCTTGCTCAAGTAAGCTTCGCGCACCTCCGTGCCTGAGAGCGAACGCGGGCGCGCGGCCGCAGGCACGCGGCTCGTCTCCACATAAGCGTCGCGTTCCGGTAGATAAAGTAACTCCTCGAAGGGCAACGCCTTGACGCCGAGTTCGGCGCTGTAGCGTGCGACAAGCTCCTGCGCGTCATAGGGGCCATAGAAAGGTCGCCCTTGCGAATCGAGGCCGGGGCTGGCGTGATCGCGCCCGACGATCAGTTGGTTCGCGCCGTAGTTGCGCCGGACCAGCGCGTGCCACAGAGCCTCGCGCGGCCCCGCCATACGCATCGCCAAAGGCAACAGCGCAAGCAACACGCGACGCGGATCGAAGTAGTGCTCGGCCATCACCTTGTACGTGCGGACGCGACTGTAGTGGTCCACGTCGCCCGGCTTGGTCAAGCCGACGACCGGATGCAGCAGGAGCGCCCCGCCGGTCTGTTCGACGGCGCGCTTGATCAACTCTTCGTGTGCCCGATGCACGGGGTTGCGCGTCTGGAAGGCGACGACGTGCGCGCGGCCGAACGTCTTGAGGCGGGCGCGCACTTCGGCCGGTGTGAGGCGCAGTTCTTGAAAGTCGTAGTGACGCGGCAGTTGTAAGACGCGCACCGGGCCGGAGACGTTCAACGCGCCCCAGCGGTGCAACTCCGCGACGAGCGGGTGGCGCAGGTCGTCCGTGCCGAACACTTTCAGCGCGACCTCCGCCCTGTTCCATTCATAAACTTCTTCGACCGTCAGCACCGCTAGCAGTTCATTCTTCTGACTTCGCAACGCGATGTCGCGGCCCACATGGACGGGCGCGTCACGTTCGACCGGCAGGGTGATTGGCATCGGGCTGATGTGCCCGTCGGCGAGGCGCATCTCGTCGAGGACGCGCGCGTGATCGCGCTGGTCCATAAAACGCGCCAACGGCGAGAATGCACCCACAGCCAGCAATTCAAGATCGCACGTCGCGCGCTCCGAAAGTTGCAGCGCAGGCAACGACGCGGCGTAAGCGCGCAAGTCGGGCAGTTCATCCGGCGCGACGAGCAGGTTCACCAACTCGCCGCCATACGGGTCGATCAGCAGATCAGGTTCACACATATGATGACTGTGAGCTTACACTAAAACTAAGCCGAGGGCGCAACAAGCTCTGAACCACGAAGCGACACGAAACGTACTGAAACATTGACATGACATTTACGCAGTGTCGTGGTTCAAGGTCTATTGCGACATCGTTGACAGCTATTGGGCGCGCGTCTACCATCGGCGCGGGAGGTCTTCATGCGATGGTCTTTCTATTAGCCGCTGTCATGCTCCCGACCGTGTGGCGCTTCATTCTTATCGCTCGTCGGCGCGGCCTGCGCTACGTTGTCAAAAGCATCGTGGTGGCGGCCGTGCTTGGTCTGCTCGCGGGCATCTTCATCGGCATCGGCGCGCGCGTCGGGATGGGCGCGATCCCGGTCGCCAATGGCGCAGCACCGAAGTTCACGCTGGCCGGATCATTTACTGTGGTCGCTACCTTCGCCAGCTTCGGCATCCTACTGGGCATCGTCTACGAAGGCTTGTTCCGCCCTCTGCTGCGGCGCAGCGGCTTGGCCTACGGGGCACTGATAATGCTCTGCTCTTGGTATTCGCTGGCACAAGCAGCCACGCAACAACTAACCAAGCATCCAGCCTTGTTCTCCTTGATCATCGTCTCCGGCTTAGTGGTCGCTTTGATGTGGCTGCCTTACGGCGTGGTACTGGAAGCACTGCTCAAGAGGTGGCAGCAGCGCAGCAACGAGGCCGCCCCGGCGGTGGCCAGCGTCGCCGCCTGACAAGTCGCGCAAGCCGGGCAAAAAGTGCTTGCCGTGTGGCGGGATGATGATGATAGAATGCGCGTCCCGCGCTGGACATAACCCGTATGCGGCGGCTATCGCTTAAGACGGATGCGGCGATAGAGCAGACGCTAACGTGCAAGCATCCAGTTAATACTTCGGAGATACCTCATGAGTCTCGGTACAGAAGCCGGCATACACGTCTCTTTCAGACTACTGGGGAAATTTATTGTCTTCATCGTAGTCTTATTGGTCGCGTCATATCTATTCGGCTATAGCTCAGGCAAGAGCAGCGTAGACGCACAACGTAGCGACCGATACATGCAAGATCGCTAAAGCATGACGAACTAACCCGGTCGCTCCGGCCTCATACGTACTGCCGAACCAGTCTGAATAGCCGACCGCGAGCTAGCATCACTATCATCTACACTACCGGATCACTTTGATGTCGGTCACGGGATGAAGTTCCCATGCGGTTGCGCGCCAGTTGTGTGCGCGCCCCGGCATGGTGTGTTCGGCTTCGCCTCTGTGCGAGTCGTCGAAGAACAGCCAGCCCTCGAAGCGACAGCGCCGGCCAACCAACTCACGTTGCAGTGTCGCCGCCGTCCAATCAAGCCCCTGCTCTTTAGCCCACGCGCGCAGGCGTGGTGTGACTTCAAGCACGACGCGTTCGCGCGGCGGCGCATCGGCGCGCAACGCCACTTCGATGTGCGCGTCGCGGTGCGTGAAAGAAAAACAGTTGGTCGCTTCCGCGTTCGTCTCTATGACCGCGACGACGTAGCCCTCGACGCTAGCGGCGCGCGCTTCCGACCAACGAGTGCGGTCGTCGCCGGGTGCGAGCAGCGCAGCGAGCGTCACACGTTGGTCGAAGTCGGCCGTAGCAGGCCGCGCGGCGCGGTTCTTGAGCCGGTTGAACGCCCACATGCCGGGGCGCGGGTCGCAGCCTTGCGGCGGGCTGACGAACTGTGCGCAGACGAATAAGGCCGCGACCAGCAAGAGACACAAACTTATGAGCCGGTAACGTCGCCAACCGGATTGCTGCTTGAAACGTCGCACACAGATCGGCCCTTTCAATCCGCACCGGCCACGATCTTTTTGAACCTGACGGCATCTTCGATCATCTTGATGTTGTTAAAGAAGACGTAAGCCGTCGCCCCTTGCTCTTGCGGCAGCATCGCATACAACTCTTCGAGTTCCCCGTCTTCGTATTCGTAGCGCCAACCCTTACGGCCGTGCAGCCGGTAGTAACAACGCTCCGGCGTGACCGTGCGGGCCGCGAACGGGTCAACCACATGCCAGAGCGCAAACTCCGCGCACAACTCACGCACAAGCTCGCGCGGCCAGTCGCCGCGTGGCTCCCAACAGAGATTGAAGGTGGCGCGCGCAGGTTTCAGTTTAAGAAAGAACTTGCGCAGGCGCGCGATGTTGGTGGGCGTCGCGCGGAAACTCGCGGGACATTGAAACAACACCGCTTGCGCGTCGAGCGCGCGGGCACACGCGTGCGTCACAGTCCACGCCTCGCGCACGATCTTGCTGGCGCGGAACGAGCCGGCCTCGTCTTTCTCCGTGTCAGTCAGTTCGCGCTTCAACCGTCTATAAGTTGGACTCGAAGCTTGGTGCGTGATGAGTTGCCACGCTTTGACGGTGAACGTGAAATCGGGCGGCGCTTCCGCGCGCCAACGCTCAAGGGTCGTGACCTGCGGCGGTTGATAGAACGTGTGTTGCACTTCGACGGCCGGGAGCAGCGCGTAGTACTCGCTGCGCGCCGAGCGGAAGCCGCAACAACCGATCTTGATTGAGCTTTGACCAGACATAGAGATCGCTGTCTAGTGTCGGCTCAATGGGCGCGTTCTGTCTAGTGATGATTAACCGAGCAGCTTATGCGGTCAGTTGTTGAATGAGCGCGAAGAGGCGATCAATGTCGATGGGCTTGGAGAGGTGGTCGGCGAAGCCTGCGCGCAACGAGCGGTCGTAATCTTCGTCCATCGCGTAGCCGGAGATGGCGACGGCGGGCACGCCTTCCAGATGCGGCAGGCGACGCAGCGCGGCCAGCAGTTCGTAGCCGTCCATGTCGGGCATGCCGATGTCGGAGATGATCAGGGTCGGTTGATGTTCGGCCGCGAGCTTGAGGGCTTCGGTCGCGGACGCCGCGCCGATGACTTGACTGCCCTGCTGCTTGAAAAGTGTCTGCAACAAGTCGAGCGTGTCGGGCGAGTCGTCTATGACTAACACGCGTTGGCACATGGCGCGCGCGGTGGCGGGCGCGGGTGCGCGGGCGGCGGGCGGGCGGGCGGCCACGCGCGGCAACGTGACGGTGAAGCGTGCCCCGTGCCCTGTGCCTTCGGACTCGGCCGTTACACGGCCACGATGCAGCCTCGCCAACGCGTCCACGATGGCGAGGCCAAGGCCGAGGCCGCTGTAACGGCGCGTGCGCGTGCCGTCGGCTTGGCGGAAGCGGTCGAAGACGTGCGGCAGAAACTCCGGGTCGATGCCGATGCCTGTGTCTTCGACGACGATCCGCACCACGTCCGCCGTCGCTTCGGTGCGCAACCGGACGTGCCCGCCCGGCTCTGTGAACTTGATCGCGTTCGACAACAGATTCCAGACGATCTGTTGCAAGCGCAGAGGCTCGCCGCTCACGACGAGCGCCTGCGTGGCGGGCGTCGCCTCAAGCGTGACGCGCTGCTGCGCCGCCGCGCCGCGCACCGTCTCGATGGCGGCTTCGATGATCACGTTGAGATCGGTCGGCTTCGGGTCGAAGCGCAACTTGCCTGTGACGATGCGCGAGATGTCGAGCAGGTCGTCGATCAGGCGCGACTGCAAACGCGCGTTGCGCTCGATCACGTCGAGTGCCTGCGCGAGCGCGCCTTCATCCATCTCGCCCGTGCGGAGCAAATTGATCCAACCGAGGATCGGCGTCAAGGGTGTGCGCAACTCGTGCGAGAGCGTGGCGAGGAAGATGTCTTTGACGCGGTTGGCTTCTTCGAGTTCGACGTTAACGCGCGTGAGTTCGGCCGTGCGTTCTTCGACGCGCAGTTCGAGGTCGCGGTTCAGTTCTTCCAGATGCGCGCGCGCCTGTTGCTCCGCGAGGATCAAGCGCCGATGCTCGACGCCGCGATGCACCGTCATCTTCAGATCGTCGATGATGCACGGCTTGATCAGGTAATCGTATGCGCCCTGCCGGAGCGACGCGATGGCGGACTCGACCGAGGCGAAGCCCGTCAGCACGATGGAGATGGTGAAGGGCGCGCGGCGGCGCACTTCGGCTAGGACCGACAGCCCGTCGCCACCTTCCATGTGCAGGTCGGTTAAGACAAGATCGAACTCGGTCTGTTCGAGGCACGCGATGGCCTCGTTGCCGCTCGAAGCCGTCTCGACCTCGTAACCTTCCTGTCGCAGCACTTCGGCGACGGTGATGGCGACGCTCTCTTCGTCGTCCACGACGAGCAGGTGCGCGGCCGTCTGCGCATCGAGATCAGCGCCCGCCTGCTGTTCGCCGAAGCTTTGTATGACCGATGCGTCCATGACTATGAAGCGAAGCGCCGGGCTACTGCTTAGTGCTCTCCTCAAGCGAGGCCGAGTCAACCAGCAGGATGATGGTGAAGGTTGTGCCGCGTCCGTGTTCGCTCGTCACCTCGATGCGTCCGCCGTGCTGGCGCACGATGTCTTGCGTCACCCAGAGGCCGAGGCCCGTGCCCTTCTTGCGCGTCGAAAAGAACGGCTCGAAGATGCGCGTCAAATCTTCTTCGCTGATGCCGACGCCGGTATCGCTGATCTGGATCGAGATCGACGGCTGCAACGATTGTTCGTCGTAAGAGGCCGTGGCAATCGTCATCACGCCGCTGCCTTGTATGGACTGTTGCGCGTTGAGGATCAGGTTCAGGAACACTTGCCGCAGTTGATCGGCGCGCGCGCGCACCTGTGGCAACTTCGGTTCAAGGTCGCGCACCACGCGCACGCCCGTCTGTCGTAGTTTCTTATCAACTAGCACCAGCGTCTCTTCGATCAACTGGTTGACATCCACTTGCCCGACCTCGCCTGAGCGACGCGCAAAGCCGAGCATCTGCCGGATGATGTGCGAGACGCGCTCCGTCTCTTTGCGCGCGATGTCGAGGAAGCGCGCGTGCTTCTCCGCATCGCGGCTCGCCTGCATGAGATAGAGTGAGTTCTTGATCGCTTCGAGCGGGTTGTTGACTTCGTGCGCGATGGACGCGGCGAGGCGACCGACCGCCGCGAGTTTTTCCGACTCGAACAGTTGTTGCTCAACACGCCGTCTTTCAAGTTCGCGTATCTCGGTCAAGTCGTGCAGGATCGAGACGACGGCCGTTACTTGCCCCTTCGCATCAATCACCTCGCCCGCCGTGATCTCCATCGGCAGCGTCTCGCCCTTTTCGGGATCGATCAACTCGATCTCGGCCTGTCTATCGGTTTCCGATGCGGACGCGAGCGCGGAGATGAACGACGTGAGTTTGACGGAGTTGGCGCGCAGGGCCGCAGCGGTCGCGGGCGTCGGCGCACCGTCTTGCTGAAACAGCACTTCGGCGCGGCGATTGAAGAGGATGAAATTGCCGCTGGCATCACAAACCACGACCGGGTGACCGACGTTCTCGATGATCAGATCGAGGCGGTCGCGTTCGCGGCGCGCTTCGGATTCGGCCTGTTGTAGTTTGACGAAGTTGCGCGCGAGTTCTTCGTTCGCTTCGCGCAGGTCGGTTACGTCGCGGAAGATCGAGACGAGGCCGATGCGTTCGCCGCGCGCGTTCAAGGCGGGCGTCGAGATGACCTCGAAGTGTAAGTCCGAACCTTCGAGCGGATCGACTAAGGTGATGTCGCGCTGCAAGACATCGGTGGCGGAGAAGGCGGCGCTCGACAGGTAAGCAGAAAAGAGCAGGTCGTTCATCTCAAGCGCGCGCCGCTTGCCTTCGCCCGCGTTCTCCGAGCCGCTGAACAACTCTTCCGCGCGCCGGTTCTGCAATAGAATCTCGTTGTCCAAGTTGGTCAGCACGATTGGATCGGCGACCGACTTCATGATCGATTCGACCCACTGCCGCTCGCGTTGCAACTTGCTGACGGCCGTGCGTAGGCGCTCGCTTCTGAGTGCGCTCGCCGCTGCGATGCCGACCAACTCGGCGAAGCGCACGAGGAAGTTAACGGCCTCTGTGGTTATCGTCTCCGTGTCCGTGCCGATGTAGAGCGCGCCGAGGCAAGAGGTGGATTCGGGAACCCAGTAGCGGTCGTTGAAGCGCGGCTTGCGCGCCAACTCAAGCTCAGGCCGGTCGCTCGTCGCTTCCTTACCAAAGAGCGGCAGCGCCAACACGTGCGGTCGCCATTGTTGTTCGTGCAAGAACGCGGTCGAGGCTTTGTCTTCGGCCAGATGCAGCCAGACGGGATGACCTTCGTGAAAGACCCTAATGCACGGCGCACCCGAATCGAGCGGAATCTCGACGCGCCCCACCTCTTCATCCTGCGGGAAGCCGAACGCCGCGCGCATCCGCAGACTGCCCGCTCGCTCGTCCACTAACGCAATCGCCGCCTGCGGATAACCCAAACCCGTCGTCACGGCTTCGAGCGCCAGCAGCAGCCGCTCGTGCAAGTCCGCCGTCACGAGCATCTGCGTCGTCGCGTCGAGCAGCAACTCGTACTGCCGCACACGCCCGCTCGCTCCGCTCTCACCCGCAAGGGCCGGGGACGCAACCGACGTTACTTCTGTCGGGGAATGGGACATGGGATAGCTATCAGCGGTCAGTGGTCAGGCGCATTTTCACCTTCATTAACAAGCTCATAGCAAGTTATCAAAGCTGACCGCTGATCGCTGACCGCTGACCGCTATTCCTCATCCTCGATCTACTTCAATGGAGACACGGCGGCGCGTCTCGTCTTCGAGCGGTTCGGCCACGCCGCCCTGACCGAGCGCCGGGCGCGAGACGGCGGGAGTGAGGCCGACCGCCTCGGCGTATTTCAGGTATGTATCAATCGAAGCGACGACGACGCGCGCCTCAATCGTGATCAGGTCGATGCCGACAAGTGAGATACGCACCCATGCGTCAATCACGATGCCTTTGTCAAGCACGCGGTCGAGAACGTCAATCAGACTGGTGCCGCCTGGTGCCCTTTCAACAGCCATGTGCTTAGTCCTTCTCTCCGGTAATTAAGGTTATGCGCCCGCGCGCCGTCCAAGTTGATTGAACCTGCCGCCCGTCGGGCGCAGATTATTTCCGCGCTCGACTCTTTTTGGCCGCGCCTCGCTTCTTCGCCGGCCGCGGCGCGGGCGCGGTCGTCAGTTGCCTGACCTCGCGTTCCAGTTCGGCCAGACGTTCGCGCAACTCCACATTCTCCGCTTCGGCGCGTTCGGCGCGCGTCGTCAGGTTCGTGTCGTAGCGCCACCAGTTCAACCCGATCTGCTCGGCTTTATCAATCGAGCAGACCAGCAGCCGTATCTGCAACGTCAGCAACTCGACGTTGGCCAACGACACTTTGATGTCGCCCGCGATGACCAGACCCTTATCGAGAATCCGGTCGAGCACGTCCACCAGCCCCGGCGGCCGCGCTGTGATTAAACTTGAACGCTCGCTCGACAATGCTCGCCCCTCCACGAATCAGATGCTAGATGCTAGTCCCGACTGACAACTAACACAGTTAACAGCTAACAACTAACAACTCTTGAGCAGAGGGCGGCTTCCACACGTAAGACTCTTTGGGGGCCGCCTTGAGATGCCAACTAAATTTGATCTCAGTTAAGCCTTGCGCCCGTCAGAGCAGACGCCCGACGGGGCCGAGATCAAGGTTGAGGTCTGCGTCCTCCAACCCGAATTGCGTCTTCAACTCCGCCATTTTCGCTTCGAGCCGCATCAATGCCAGCCCCAACTCCTCGACCTGTTCGGGCGACAGTGCGCCGCCCTCCATCCGCCTGACCGCCTGCTTTTCCAGCAGCCGACGGATCAACTCGATCAACGTCAAGACAAGCTTGGCTAGCCCCTGCTCGACGGACTTCGCGTCCACGTTGATGCGTGGCGGCAGACTGTCCGTCACGTGTCGGAGTTCCGACAGGAACTCGTCCGCGTGCGCGGTTTCAATCTCCGGCGCGGCCGGCAGGGGAACTTCGGGGGAAGGCATAAACAGCTTACTCCGAAAACTGTTTGCGGCTCAAGGATTATTTGCTGAAACTGTTGAGGGACTAGCCTCACTGAAACTGTACGGCGGCCACGGCCCGCTCGTCAAGAAGTGCAACTCGCCGCGCGCCGCAAACGTCTGCCGCAAACGCGCGCGATAATCTTCAAGCCGCGCGCGCTCGACCAGATGCGCCGCCGCCAACACGATCTCACCGGCCGGGCGCACGCGCACATGCGTCTCGCGCACCACGTCCGACAGTTCGGCCGCCAACCAGCGCGCAATCTCCGCCGCGCGCGCTTGCCGCCGCTCGTCGCCCACCAGCGCCCGCCGCTTCGCCGCGAGGAACGCCGTCCCGACGCCCACGCCCGTTTGCGCCGACGCGGTCGCTGCATCATCTTCCTTTTCCACCCCGCGCCAGATCACCTTCACGCTCATCTCCACGCACTCGCGCACGCGCTCAAGTTGCGCCAGCAAAGCGCCCTCATGTGTTGCGACGTAACTACGCAGCCGCGCCGCACTCGTCAACGTGCCGAAGCGAAACGGCAGCGGCGTCGTCTGCGTCAGCACGCGCCCGCAGACGCGCTCGTGCGCCAGCACATTGTCGCGCGTGACCGCCAACGCCTCGCTTGTAAACTCGCTGACGACCGCCCACAGTCGCCCACAACACAACAACTCCGCTGCGCCGCCCGCCACCCCGACGACCGCTGCGAGCGCATCTGCGGCCAACTCATCACGGCACAGGCAATATGCGTACAAACTCATTCGCCCGCGCTCTCCGCTTCATGCTCCGCCGTCGCACTTTCATCTGCCGCCTGCGGCGCGAGCGCACGCTGCTGCAAGACAAGGCGGCGTTCTTCACGCGCGCCCAAGATTTCATTCGCCGTCTCGACCGACGTTAAGACAACGTTCAAACCCAAAAAGATCAGATCGATGTCGGCCACAGCAATCGTGATCTCACCCGCGAGCACCAGCCCGCGCGTCAACACATGATCGAGCGTCTCCAACAGAGACAACTCGTCCTGCTCGAACTCCGCAGCTATGTCCTCGTCCATCATGCTGTTCTAATCCGCCGCACCATCTCTTAAATCATTTACGCCGCGCCCGCGAAATTATAAGCCGCCACGGCCCCGTCAACTCAAGTTTATAACCCGCGCCCGCGTACTCGTCCGCCAACTGCTCGGCCGTCGCACGAAACTCGTCGAAGCGCGCACGCGCGACAAGGAAGGCGAACTTCGCCACCGCGTCGCCATGTTCCGATGCTTCGTCCTTCAACACGCGCAGCCGCGCCGCGCCCGCGCACGTCTGCGCCAACGCGCTCTCGACCGCGCCCGCCACGCGCTTCACGTCCGCCCGCGCCTCGTCCGTGCGCAACGTCTCGACCTTCTTCTTCAACAAGTACGCCTGCCCCGGCGTCGCACTCGCCGCTTGCGCCGTCAACTCGCGCAGACGCGGGCTGAGCGTGACGATCTCCGCGAGCAAACGCGTGCGGTCGCAATAGACGTTAACGCCCCATTCCTCATGCCCGCGCAGACGCCCGACGATAGCGTGCAACTCCGCGCCGCGCGCCGCGAGCATGCGCTCGACATTAACGCGTGCGAGATAGATCGTGCCGAAGCGCAACGGCACTATGCCTGCGCGTCGCGCGAAGTGTTCGACCACGCGCTCGTGCCGCATCGCACGTACCGCCGTCCACGTCGCATCCGCCAAACGAGTCGGCAGCGTCGCTTCATCATAATCCGCGAGCGGCACGGCACTCACCACTGCACAGAGATCAGCCGCAGCGATCATTTCAAGCGGCGCGTCCGGCTCGATAGCCGCAGGCAACGCTGCCTCGAACAACGGCGCGAGTTCCGCGCGCGCGCCCACGCAATAGACGTACAAGCCGTGCGCGAGCGCACGACTTTCAACAGCATTCTTCTTATTCTGCTCGCGCGCGCTCATCTACTCTTAATCGTCAAATTGTTCTTCGCTGCTGTCAGGGAAATGTTATTCGACGCGCTTCTTCGCGCGCGCCCGTTTGTGTGTCACCTGCTGCCAACGTTGCCATTGCGCGAAGTGTGCGCGCAAACGTTCAGGGCCGCGCACTTCATGTGGTTGCTGCGGTGCGACGTAGAGCGCGCACGAATGCGCGAAGACGCGCGCAAACTCTGATAGCACCTCGCCTTGCGCTTCACGACGTGCGCGGCAAAAGTCGCAACGCTCGGTCGCTGTTGCCGGCACGACCATGTTGACGAGCAACCGGCGCACCGGCACTTTGAGCCGTTCGAGCGTTGCTGTCAACCGCTTCGTCTCGGCCAGACTCATGCGTTCCGGGATCGCCACGCCGACGAACTCGCACGTCTCTGCATCGGTCAATAAAGCCAGCACACGCTTGATCGATTTCGACAGCGCGATCAACTCTTCGGCCACGCCGCTGGCGCGCACCACGTTACGATATTTGAGCAGCAGTTTGATGAAGGTACGCACCCACTGAAGCGCCACGTCGGGCAGTTCGAGGAAGCGCACGAGATGACCTGTGGGCGCGGTGTCGAGCACGATGGTCGTGTAGCGATCCTGATCGACGAGATCGCTGATCGCGGCGAGGGCCGCGATCTCGTCGATGCCGGGCGGCGCAAGCGCGACCAACTCGCGCATCGCCTCGCGGTCGAACTGCACTTCCCAACGCGAGTTGCCCGTAAGCGTATCGAATAGTTCGTCGGTCCACGCGCGATAGCGTATCTTCAACTCTTCAAAGTGTGCGCCCGGATCGATCTCCATCGCGTCGAGATTCGTTAAGCCTGCGACGCCGCGTTGCGACTCGCCGATCTGCTCCGCGAAACTGTCCGACAGAGAGTGCGCCGGATCGGTTGAAAAGATCAGCACGCGCGCCGCTGTGTCTTCATCTGCGAGCGCGAGTGCGGCGGCGGCGGCGGCCGTCGTCTTGCCCACGCCGCCTTTGCCGCCGAAGATGAGCAGCCGGCGCGGCTCAAGTGCGAAGCCTTCGTTGTTTGCCTCCGGCGCGGTGGTGACTGATGAAGTTGGGCGTGTTGAGAATGGGCCGGTGCGCGCGGCGGCGGAAACTTTCGCGCGCCCTTTTGTCGCGCGTTTGCTCGTTGCGTTGTGCGCGTCGTCGTTGGTCCACACGAGCGCGGCGAATTGGCGCAGCGCATCAAGCCCGCGCACTTCGGTCGTCAACAACGGCACGCGATGCTGTCGTAGTTGAGCGAACGCGCGGGCGCTCTCTTCGAGCCACGGCTGTTGACTGGCGACGCGGGCGCGGCAGTAACGACAATCGGCGTGTTCATGCTCGATGCGGTTGACGATCAGATCGGTGACGGGCACGCCTTCCGCGCGCAGCAGCGCGAGATAGCGTGTGCTCTCTTCGACGGCCATCGCTTCGGGAATGGTGACGAGCGTGAAACTGGTCTGCGCGGGATCGTAGAGCAGCTTGCGCACGCGTTCGACGCGGGCCGTTAAGTCGCGCAGGAAGAGATCGACTTCATCGACGGGCGCGCGGGCGCGGCGCGCAAACTGCGCGACGATGTAGCGGTGCTTGTCCGACATGCGGTCGAGCGCCGTGATCATGTGCGCGAAAACTTCGGGCAGGCGCAAGAGGCGCGCGGTGTGCCCCGACGGCGCGGTGTCCACGACGATGCGCGCGAACTCGTGCGCGCGATCAAGCTCGCTCAACTCAAAGAGCGCCATCACTTCGTCGAGGCCGGGCAGCGACAGATCGAGCAGTTCGTTGATGTCGCTTTCGTCTAAGAGCGTGCCGCGCTCGGCGATCTGGCCGAGGACGGCGCGATGCTCGGTCTTGAACTTGTCGAGCGCGACGCCCGCGTCCATCTCGTAGGCAACGAGCCGCGCGCGGCCGTTGTGTGCGACTTCGACGAGCCGGTCGCCGATCTCAACGTTCAAGCTGTCGGATAATGAATGCGCGGGGTCGGTGGAGAGTAAAAGTATCTGCTCGTCGGCGGTCGCACGGTCGAGCAGAAAGAGCGCGGCAGCCGAGGCTGCGGTCGTTTTGCCGACGCCGCCTTTGCCGCCGAAGAAAAGATAACGGGCCGCAGAAAGCGCGACGGGCGCGGGCTGATCGGCGGGCTGCGCCGATCTGTTCCGCCCGCGCCCCGCCCGTGTGCGCTTCATGCCTCGCGCCTCATTCGCGCTCGCCCGGTTGCCAGAAGCCGCCCTCTTCGTCGCCGCCCGATTCGATAACGATAGACGAAGACTCGGCCGTGTGTACTTGGTGGAGCAGGTCCAACTGGCGCTGCCGGATCGTGCGCAGGCGCGCGAACAACTCGGCCTCTTGTGCTTGGAAATCTTCTTCGGAGATTTCGTCCAGTTCGAGGCGCATTTGCAGTTCGAGCAACTGCTCTTTGATCAACGTGTCGTCGTTCAACTCCTGATCGGCCATCTTCTGTATCTGGCCGAGGATGAACTTGAACCCGTTGACCGGCGCAAGCAGCAGATCGTCGATGAAGAACATAATATTTGGTAATTAGGGAGAATCGTAACCAAAGTAGAGCTTGATGAACTGCTTGTACAGATTCTCTCCGCGATGATTGAACCGGTATTCGATCTCTTTCAAGTACATTGGGAAATGATACTTCGACACGCCCCGATAGTTATACAGGATGTGCTTAGCGTAACTCCAAAAACCTTCGATGCCATTGATGTGATTTTTAGTTCTCTTGTCCACATAGGCTTTTGAGTGATTAACTTGGTGATGCTTACCGTACCGCTTCAACGATTGATAGCCACGAAAGCTGTCCGTGTAATAGACCGAGCCTTTCCGCGTCTTGGCGCGGATGTGCTCCATCAGTTCAGCCGCGCTGACGTGCTCGACGACTTTGGTGTAAACCCGCCCTTTGCGCTCCAACAGCCCGAAAACGAGGCTTTTGCCGGCGGCCCCGCGCCCACGCTTACCTTTGCGCCGACCACCGAAGTAAGCCTCGTCGAGTTCGATCTCGCCGCGCAGTTTGCCCGCCTCAAGCTCGGCCGTGTGATAGAGACATTCGCGCAAGTGCTGATAGACACGCGCCACCGTCTTCTGATCCAGCTTCAAGTCCGTGGCCAAGCGATAGGCTGGCACTTGTTGGTAAAAGCCTTTGATGATCTCCAGTTCACGGCGAAGCTGTGCGAGCGATTTCTGCCGGGCACAACGCCGACATTTAACGTAGCGGCGAGCCGTGCGGCAGACCTTGAACGAGCCGCAGAAGATGCACTTTCTGCCTCGGCTAAAGTTGGCCGCACAACTGAAATGGCTCGATCTCACTGTAACCATGCGTACTTAGCTTATGACGCTGGTTACTTTTCTCCCTAATTACCTAATATTTTACGCCGCGCCTTCGCCGCGTTCGAGCTTGAGACGAATGTGGACGAAGTTGTAAGGCGGCCACGGCCCCGTGTACTTGAACGAGCACTTGCCTTCGTACTTGGCGGCCAACTCGTTTACATGGCGGTCAAACTCGGCCTCGTCGCTGCGTTCGATCAGAAACGCGGCGTTCATGATCATCTTGTCGCCGATGGGCTTGTTGGCGCGCGAAGCAACCGCCGTGTCGCGCAGGACGGAATAGACTTCGCGGATGTAAGCGTCGGCTTGATCGGAGAGCGCCGTTTCGACGAGCCGGCCCAGTTGCATGCGCGCGAAGTAGGTCGAGCCGGTGGTGCGTTGCGTGATCTGTTCTTTGAGGTGGCGTATCTCTTCGTTCTGCTGTTCCAACTCGGCGATGACGCGATCCCGATCCCAGTTGACCTTGAGGCCGAACTCGACCTTGCCTTCCATCTTCGCCAGCACGTCGCGCAGCGCATCATACGTGCCGCGAATCAACTCGATGATGTCCTCTTCGGTGCGAAACAGCGCGCCGAACGCCATCGGCAACACGGTGAACTCGCGCATCACCGTCTCGTTCACCTGTTCGTGCGCGAAGACGTTCTCGCGCGTCGGGTCATAGACGACCAGCGGCGTGTTCGAGACGACGGCGGCCAGGCCGCGATGATGGACGGTGTACACGTCGTCGCCGCGCCCGCCGATGCCCATCGGGCCGAACGAGCGCGGTGCGCCGGTTTCGATGATGCAGTAGACATACTTGCCTTCGGCGGTCGCTTCAGCAGCCGGGGCTTGTTCCAGTTCAGTGGTCATAAGCTCTTAACACAACCTTGTTGCTTGAAAGTTTAGGGGCGCGAAAACTTGAGCCACGGGCAAGATGATTTACCGCACAACGGCTTCTGTTGTGTGACTCTAACATAATAATTTGCGGGCCATATTTTTAGCAACGGCAATCTGCGCCGCGCCCTTAAGCTGTGATGTAGCTCACAGGCCGCGCCGCACAAATTTGCCGCAAGTTTTCAAAATTTTGTCACGAGTTTTGGTATCAGCTTTGCCTCGCCATAAGGTTACAAAGCTTGGGTTGTAAAAAAACAATGCGAAGGACGATAGGGTCTTGTACTTTATCAACCGCGACAAGGCGCTCTGCCACATCCTCGAAGACATGAACGACGGGAAAGCGCCCTGCGGCGCGTGCGCCGACCAACTCGACCTGATCAGTTTGTGGGCCGGGCGGCAGACGCCGCACATCATGGCCGAGCGACCGGCCGGCGTGCCGCTCTGTCAGCACTGCGAGCAGTTCGCGCCCGCGTCCTCCAACGCCGACTAGCCCACCACCTGATCGCGCCCGCGCCACACCGGGCGGGTCGCAACACAACCTCATTCAAGCTCACGCCACGGGGGTTGGCCCGGCGGGTTCAACGCCCGAAATGTTTTGCCGCGCATCGCCACATATGGACGAGAGCACAAGTCACATTCACGCGCGCGGGCCCCTCAGTTGCGCGCCGGGAATATTGCTTGACTTTTTGTCGGTATGTAATAGATTGTGCGCTGCCACGCACTTTTGATCTGGCGACACCGGCCGCTCTTGCTGCGATCCCAGCCCAACTAAGCAAAGGCTCGCTGAAGTTTGCTTCAATCCAACCCATCCGGGAGCGCGAACACAATGGCTACAATGGATCTCAAAAAGTGGACGGTGATGGTTTATCTGGCCGGCGAGAACAACCTCGCCGAAGAGTGTGTCTTCGCGCTTAACGAGATGCGGCGTGCCGCCGCCAGCAAAGAAGTGGAGCGCAAGGTAGCCAGAGAACAAACCCGCGCGGAAGCCAAGAAGACCGGCGCGCGGCTGTCGCCCGAACTGGAACAAGGGCTTGACTACAGCGTCCGCGTCATCGCGCAACTCGACGCCAGCGGCCTCGGCGGCAATGAAGACCGTTACATCCTGACGCGCGACAGGCACAATGGCGTGCCCAGCCAAAGGGACGGCTTGTTGAGCAAGCACGTCGTTAACACCGTGAACACGACCGAGACGAGTTACCGGCAAGTGCTCAAGGATTTTCTGTCGTCCTCGGTTGAGTCGCGTGCGGCGAACAACGTGGTCATCCTGTCCGGGCACGGCAGCGGCGCGGACGGCGACTTTCTCTCGAAGCAAGCCGACCCGCCCGACACGCTCAGCATCCCCAAGTTGCAATGGGTGCTATCCGAACTGCGTAAGGACGTGGCCAACAGGTTTCCGACGAACCCGCCGGAAGATTTCATGATCAACCTGTTAGGGATCGACTCGTGCTTGATGAGCATGGCCGAGACTTGTTTCGAGTTGCGTAAGTACGTTGAATTTCTCGTCGGGGCCGAAGGCTTCGAGCCGAACACGGGTTGGCCTTACGAGCGTATCCTGACCGAGTTGTTCACGCAGGTGGACTCGACCGAGGCTGAGTTCACGCCGGAGCAATTCGCCGTCAGCATCGTCGAGAAATACATCAGGTACTACAGCGACTATCTGCCGGCCGGGCGCTCGGTCGATCTATCGGCGTGCCGTCTGGACAGATGCGACGACCTCGCGGCGGCCGTGAAAGTGTTGGCGCAAGAGTTGTCCGATCAGGTGGAGCACAGCGCCGAGGGGCGGCGGGCCATCGTGCTGGCGCATTGGGAAGCGCAGAGTTACAAGAACGACTCATACGTCGATCTGTACGACTTCTGCAACCTGCTGTCGAGCGGACCCCGATGCCAAGGACGAAGCGCCGGACGAAAGTTTGCGGACGGGCACGGCGCTGCTGCGCGGGATGCCGATTGCCGAGAACCTCAAGACTGCCTGCGACAAGGTGAAGCAGGTCTTGAAAGGCTTCAAGGGCACAGGGTACGAATCGGATAAAGAGGCGACGAGCAAGGAAGCGGCGAAACCGCCGATGATCATGCGTTCATGTTATAGCGGCCCCGCCGTGCAATACTCGCACGGGTTGTCGGTCTATTTCCCGTGGGCGCAAGTCTCCGAACGTTACGCCGAACTTGAGTTCGCGCAAGCCACTGGCTGGTACGACTTTCTAACGAAGTACGTGAAAGAGACGCGCCGCGCGCCGCGCGCCTGTAGCCCACCGAAGACCGCCGCCGAGTTGCAATACAGCCAGCTAGGCGTCCGCCCCCAGACTCCACTCGGCCTCGGCTTCCTGCCGCCGAACGACCGCTTCGACGTGACGATCAACAGCCGGTTTGACGTAACGATTAACAGCCGCTTCGACGTGACCATCAACAGCCGCCTCATGGGCAACAGCGTCGGCAGCATGAAGAACCCGCCTATCGCTTATTTCGAGTGCTCGTGTGGGACGGCCGGCGAGGGTAAGCAAAGTTCTGAAGGCGACGCGCACGAGGAGCCGCTGTCTTCGAGCAGTGCCGATTAGGGCGCGCGTTTAAGCGGGCCGCGAACAAGGGGAAGCGTCAGCAGGCGACATAAGAGTCGCCGTGTGTTACGTCCGTTGCACAAGTTGCTCCGACATTGGACCAATGTGCTGCTCCTAACGGTCGTGCTGCTGCATGCGGCCGGCCCGGCGAGCCGTGCCCAAAGTGTCAAGCCCACGCCGGCCGCGCAAGCTCTGGCCGAAGGCGAGCAACTGTGGGCCGAAGGGCGGGCCGAAGCGCAACGCAAGGCGATTAAGAAATACGAACAGGCCCGCGTGTTATGGCACGCAGCGGGCGCGCAGGCGGAAGAGGCGCACGCATGGTGGCTCATCGGCGACGCGCACCAGCAACTCGGCGCGACGCAGACGGCGCTCACGTGTTACGAGCAAGCGTTGCGCCTGAGTCAAGCGGCCCGTGATGCTCGCCGCGAGATCGAGGCCCTGAACGGGTTGGCCTCGGTCAATATTTTGTTGGGCAAATATCAGCCGGCGTTAGAACTATGTGACAAGGCGCTCGCCTTGAGTCGGCGCGAGCAATACAGCCGGGGCGAGGCCGACGCCCTGAACAACATGGGCGATGCCTATTCGTATCGCGGCCAGCCGCGACAGGCGCTTGATTATTACAAGCGGGCGTTGCCGCTATGGCAGGCGCTTGGAGATCGCCGCGGCCTCGCGCAGACGTTCCTGTGTCTGGGTTATACGCAATCGGATTTAAGCGAACTGAAACAGGCCGCCGACTTTTATCAGCAGGCGCTCACGCTCTGGCAAGCCGCGCGCGACGTGCGCGGGCAGGCGTTGACGCTCACGGCCATCGCGCACATACATAACAAGCTTGACGACAAGCAAGTGGCGCTCGGTTTATACAATCAAGCCCGGCTGCTGTTCCAACTCATCGAAGACAGACTCGGCGAAGCGCGCATCCTCAACGGCATGGGCTATATCTACACGGGTCTGAATAAACCTAAGGAAGCGATTGAATACTACGATCAGGCGCTCCAACTCTGCCGCAGTCGCAGTTCTCAATGCGAGTTGTACAATACGATCAGGCTCGGTCAACTCTATTCATCCATCGGCGAGCCGCAACGCTCAATCGGCTATTATCAATCGGCCCTCAACTTAGCCAACACCTTATCCGATCAGCGTTCAAAAGCTTACGTGCTGCGCAACATCGGGACGGTGCGCGAAGCAACGGGCGACATCAAAGCGGCGCTCGATTATTACCAGCAAGCATTGGCCCTTGATCGCGCGAGCGATGACCGGCTCGGCACGGCGCTCACGCTAACAAACATCGGCAACGCATACGCCACAGCGGGCGACGTGCAGCAAGCGGTCGAGCACTTCACAAAGGCGCTCGAATTGAACCGGGCCATTCTCAGCCCGACCGGCGAATTGCAAACGCTCTACGGCCTCGCGCGCGTCGAACGAGGCCGCGGCGATCTGACGGCGGCGCGCGCGCACATCGAAGAGGCGTTGAAGATCGGCGACACGCTGCGCACGAAAGTGGCCGGTCAGGACATGCGCGCTTCCTACTCCACCACCGTGCATCAACAGTATGAGTTTTACGTCGATGTGCTGATGCGCCTGCACGGGCAGCAACCGGCGGGACGGTTCGAGGTCGCAGCTTTTGAAGCGAGCGAACGCGGGCGCGCGCGCTCGTTGATCGAGTCGCTGGCGGAAGGGCGCAAGGACATAAGACAGGGCGTGGACGCCGACCTGTTGCGGCGCGAGCGTGAGTTGCAGCTACAACTCAACACGCAAGCCGAGCAGCAGTTCAGGTTGGCGCGTCGCAAAGCTACGCCCGAAGAGTGGGCGGCGCTCGAACGTTCGTTGAATGCGCTCACGCGAGAATATCAACAGGTGCAAGGCCACATCAGAGCGTCGAGTCCGCGCTACGCGGCCCTCGTGCAGCCCGCGCCGCTCACGCTCACGGAGATGCAACAGCAAGTCTTGGACGCGGACACGGTGCTGCTCGAATATGCGCTCGGCCAAGAGCGCAGCTTCGTGTGGGCGGTGACGCCCGATACGATCAAGAGCTTCGAGTTGCCCGCGCGCGCGCAAGTGGAACAGGCGGCGCGGCGTGTGTACGAATTATTGACGGCGCGCAACCGGCAAGTGCCGGGCGAGACGGCGCTGCAATGGCAGGCGCGCGTGCGGCAAGCCGAGACGGACTACACGACCGCCGCACAGACGCTCGCGCGCATGCTCTTGGGTCCGGTTGCGGGCGAGTTGGGCCAGAAGCGTATCGTCGTCGTCGCCGACGGCGCGTTGCAGTACGTGCCCTTCGCGGCCTTGCCCACGACGGGCGACGTGCCGTTGATCGCCGAGCATGAAGTTGTGAGTTTGCCGTCGGCGGCCGTGCTGGCGGTGATGCGCGCGGAGTTGCGTGGGCGCACGCCCGCGCCGAAGTCGGTTGCGGTCATCGCCGATCCGGTCTTCGACGTGGACGACGAGCGTTTGGCGGCGACGAAGTTTGCGCGCGGCGGCCGGCGCACAGATCAGACGAACGGCAACGCTAACGCAAACGCAACGCTAACGCGGCGCACGGCGCGGTCGTCGCACGCGTCAAGCCGAGGACGTTGCGCAGCCTCGACGGGCCCGGCGACGATCTGCGGATCGCGCGCCTGCCCTTCTCGCAACGCGAGGCCGAGGCGATCATGGCGTCCGTGTTGACGGGCGACGGGCTGCTGGCTTCAGGCTTCCGCGCAAGTCGCGCCACCGCCACCGGCGCTGACCTGTCACACTATCGCATCGTCCACTTTGCCACGCATGGACGGCTCAACAGCGAACATCCTGAATTGTCGGACATAGTGCTTTCGCTATTTGACGAAGCGGGCAACCGCCAAGACGGCTTTCTCCAACTGCACGAGGTTTACAATCTCAACTTGCCGGCCGATCTCGTCGTGCTATCGGCTTGCCAGACGGCGCTCGGCAAAGAAGTGCAGGGCGAAGGGCTAGTCGGCCTGACACGCGGCTTCATGTACGCGGGCGCGGCGCGCGTCGTGGCGAGTCTCTGGAAAGTGGACGACGCCGCGACCGCTAAACTGATGGGTGAGTTCTACCGGGCGATGCTGCGCGACGGGCTGCGACCGGCGGCGGCCCTGCGCGCGGCGCAAGTCCAGATGTGGCGACAGAACCAGTGGCGCTCACCTTATTACTGGGCCGCTTTCACCTTGCAAGGCGAATGGCGCTGACGCCGGCCCGCTTCCTACCCGTTCGCAAGTCTGTGCATCAAACCCGCCTCGTGCTCTTAAATTTTTCGCTGTCCCGCAGGTTAAAGCTTCCCTTTCCAAGTCAAAGCGTAGAAAATGAGCCGCTGAGCGCGCATTGGTTTTAACGCTTCGTACTTCCCCTAGTCTCGACATATAACATCTGACCCGATCTCTTTTGACGGAGCGTTCCGGCACGTGGATTCCCCTGTCACACTGAAGAAGGACTGGATTCTGACGCAGGCGGCCTTCGACTGCCTGCTCGCACGGCTCGACGCAGACCGCGAGCAGGCGGGCGTGAAGTACGAGCGTTTGCGGCTCAAGCTCGTCAAGTATTTCCAGTGGCGCAAGGCGACCGATCCCGACAAACCGGCCGAGGAGACGCTCAATCGCCTCGCCCGCCGGCTTGAAGAGGGCGCGGTGATTGAGAATCTCAACGCCTATATGTACGGCGTGGCGAAGCTGGTCTTCTCCGAATGGCTCAAAGAGAGTGCGCGTGAACAAGAGGCGAGCAAGGCTGCGCCCGTCGTGGACTCGTCGCCGCCGGTGGACGAGTCGGAGTCGGACGCGCTCAGCGCGTGCTTCGACCGCTGCCTTGAAACCCTGACGCCGGAGAGTCGCTACCTGATCATCGAGTATTATCAGGACGACAAGAGCCAGAAGATCGAACGCCGCAAGCGCCTCGCCACGCAACTCGGCATCTCGCTCAACGCCCTGTGCATCCGCGCGCACCGGATTCGTGACCGCCTTGAGGCATGCGTGCGCCAGTGCATGGGGCAGGACGGATGAAATCGTTTGCGGTTTTGGCCATGTATATGTGAGGAACGTCTGGGGGGAAATTCCGTTTGGCAAGTAACACACACATAGAAACAGACCAAACCCGGTATCTACTGGGCGAACTGTCCGAGCGCGAGCGCGAACGGCTTGAAGCGGCCTACTTCACGGACGAAGAGGCCTTCGACCAGATGCTCGTCGCCGAAAACGAGCTATACGACGCCTACGTGCGCGGCGAATTACCGGCGGCGGCCCGCGCGCGCTTCGAGGCAAATCTCTTGACCGAGCCGCGCGGGCGCGAGCGTGTAAAGTTCGCGCGGGCGTTGGCCGAAGCCGCAACGGCCGCGCGCCCCGCGCCTGTGCTGCCTGAGCCTGCGCCCGCACCGCCCTCGCTCTTTGCCGCGCTACGCGCCTGCGGCGCGGGCTTGCGTTTCGCCCTCGCCGCCGCCGTGCTGGTCATCGCCATAAGTCTCCCGTGGCTGCTCTTTGAACGCGCGCAGACACACGCCGAACTGCGCCAGTTGCGCGCCGAGCAAGCGACGCTCACCGCGCGGGCGCAGGAATCCGAACAGCGGGCCGCCGCCGAACAGGCGCGGCGCGAAGAACTACTCGCGCAGCTCGCAGGCCAGCCCACGCCGCCCGCGCCCGCACTCGTGCAACCGGGCGGCGACGCTGCCCCTGCGCTACGGCCCATGCCGCCACCGCAAGCCGTCAAGGCCGCACCGCGCGCCTCTGTCTTGTCGTTTGCCCTAACGCCCGGCCTCGTCCGGGGCGGCGGCGCAAGCCCGCTGCGTGTGCCCGCCGACGCGTCCGCCATCCGCCTGCGTCTTAACGTCGAAGCCAGCGCCTACAACAATTATCGCGCCGTGATCGAGACGGCGGGCGGGCGCGAAGTGCGCCGCGTGGACGCGCTCAAACCGGCCGGCGCGGGCGGCACGCTCACGCTCCCCACCCTGCCCGCGCGCGACCTGCCCCCCGGCGACTACATACTGCTCCTCACGGGCCAGCGCCCCGACGGCGACTTCGAGGGCGTGGCCGATTACTCCTTCAGGATCGTCAGAAAACAGTAATTCTCCACCTAAAAGCGCGAACGATGAGGTAAAAAGTGTGGACTGTCGCACTTTTTACCTCATCGTTCCGACTCAAAGTGCGACCGACGAGGTAAAAAGTCCGGCCAGCCGGGCTAAAAGCGAGAACGTTCTCGCTTAAAGTGCGACTGATGGGGTAAAAAGTGAGAACGATCAGGTAAAAAGCCCGGACGTTCTCACTTTGAGCGCGAACGGCCGCGCTCAAAGTGTCATCTGTCGGGCTAAAAGTGAGAACGGCCGGGGTAAAAGCGCGATCAGGCGCGGTTCGAGCGCGACGGGCCGGGCTGAAAGCGGCGGACACCGGACTCATGGCCCCGCGGCGGCTTCGAGCTTGACATCACATGGCAAGACGGCCAACTAACCACAACCACCCTACGCTCCAAACTCGGCGGCCCCGTCAAACTCCGCTACGGGCCACACGCCATCCAACTCAACACACAACCCCACAAAACCTGCCGCCTCAACAACCGCCTCGCGCCCGCCCCTTAATCATCTGTTTTCCGCCCCGGCTCGTCCCCGTGATAACGATACTGCGGTGGTCGCCCCGTCGGCCCCCAATAGTATTTCCTAACCATCAGCACCAACCCCACCAGCCCCACCAACGTCATCAAGCCAACCAGCAGAAAGATATAAAACATATCCGCGCCTGTCCCTTTCCTTATTGACCTGCTGCTTCATCTATGCAAGCCCTACACCTAACGGCGTGCGTGCTGCGGTTTGGCCGGTAGCTTAGCGGGCAGCTTAAGCTTGTCATTAGCCAGCACGTCGAGACAGACACCGGCCGCTTCCGCATACTTCAACAGGATCGGCAACGGCGGCTCACGTTCGCCCGACTCATAGCCTGAAATGCTGCTTTGATAAATCACATCTTCCAGCCCTAAGTGCCTGATAAGCTCATTCTGTGACAGGCCCAATGCCTCGCGGATGTGCCGCAATTTCTCGGCAAGACGCTCAGACCTCAGACGTGCAGCCCTGCCCATTAGAAGCTATCTCCTAACGGGCGGGCCGGATTCCTCTTGCCTCTAATCCAGAATAGGATTAGGATACCTTTGCGCTCAACTGTCGCCGTGAGTATGAACCTTTCATGCTCAACGGCGACGCTCATTACTCGTCCATGAGGCAGAGACTTGAGCCGCGCATTCGACCGTTGCCGAGTTTTCAAAGAAAGACCGGGCGGAATATAGCATAGATGCCCCTCACGATCCTGTACGTCGAAGACCATAGACTTGTCGCGGACACCATTAAAGACGCCTTAGAGGCTGAGGGGTGGCGTGTGGTCGCCTGTGTGGACGGGGCTGCGGCCTTAACTCGGATAGCCAGCGGCGCGCGTTATGACCTATTGATTACTGACAATCATCTGCCGCACGTTGACGGGCTAGAACTCGTCCGCTACGTGCGCCAACTCGCACACCGCGCAAGGTTGCCGGTCATCATGTTCTCGGCTGTTGACTGTGCAACCGAAGCGGAGCAAGCGGGCGTTGACGTGTTCCTACGCAAGCCGGAAGACACGCCGCGCCTTATTCCAGTTATCAAATCGCTGGCACGTCTTGGGTAGGCCGTGGGACTGTGCCGCGTGGGCCGTCACGTTGCGGGGCGTGACGGCCCTTTACTTTTGGGCTTGCAAAAATTTTGCAAGGCTGCTTGCTCATTTTTTGCAAGGGCAATCGTTGGGCAAGTTCTCTAATCGTTGGGCAAAAGGGCATCGTTGGGCAAAGCCCCCAAAGTGTGACTTGCCCCACGGGTCTGTGCTAGGCTCTAATCGTTGGGCAGGATTCGGAATCGTTGGGCAGACTCGACGGGCGGTTCTTTGAAGGTGCGGGCATAGCGCAAAGGCTTTAGCTGGCTGACTGATTATTCAGCCAAGCTAGAGGAAATTTCAAGCATTACTTTAATTATTTACAGCGATGCTGGAAGACCGTGCATAACATTAAATGTTACACTAAGTCCTTGCTCACCATATGGTTAGATTCATTTTGAATCACGCTAAGTGTTGCGAATAAGAGTCTTGCAAGGTTCATACTTCACACTTAGCAGTTGACATAGGTAAACCATAGGTTTATATACTCTGTCTAGACAGAGTATATGTCCTTCATATGAAAGATATATACCGGGTGTGTACAAGATTAGGGAATGTAGTTAGGCGATCCTTTGACATCTCGGCATATCCGGCGGGAAAGTTGCCGCCTGTTGAGTAAAGATTTTCTTGAGAACACTCAAGAAAAAAGCGGAATCGGACTGGCATCCGATCCCGCTGTAACGGCCTCTCGACCAAAGAGGCTCGGTTGTGGTCAACCGCGAAACCGTCAACGTAGTCAACGCTGTATGGACTGACGGTAACGCCTGCTTTGCCGGTGTGCTTTAATTAGGGACAAGCCCTAGTGAGGCACATCCAACGTAAGAGTCACGCGCCACACTCTAATCGTGACTCTTACTCTCCGGCGACGAACAAGGCAGCTAATAAGCATGCTTGCTCCTTTCGTCGGTTAGGATAGCGCCCGATGCTTTTTGACCAGAAGCATCGGGCGTTCTGCTTTTCAGGGCAGAATCCAATGGGCGGAGCAGCCCAAAGTCAAATAGCGGGCCTAAAATACACGTATCACTTGTGCGTGTCAAATATTACATATACGTGCGTGCAGAATGTTGCATATATAGCGTCTAACTATCATAGTTGTAACGCTTATAAGAAAAAGACCTTTGGGGACGCAAGATATTGCGGCCTAAGTCTAGGTCACGGCAACTACATCTTGTGGTCAACTTTTTTTGACCATCTCGCCTCTGCCGCTTTCTTAGCAATCTCTTTTCTTACTTCTGGGGATAACTTCTCTGCGCGAGCATGACCGCCTTTAAGGCCGCCGAGCCTGCCCGCATACTTAGGCGACATCTTAGGTGCTGGTTTCATGCCCGCATCCTAGCACAATCGCTCAAGCATTAAAAGTATCTTTTCCAGGTACTTAATAGCACTTTTCCCTTGACAGTGGAACGCTCAAGCATTAAAATGCGTACTGTCAAAAGTTATGGGCGTTGACACTTGGCGGTGTCAACGCCCTTTGAAAACCAAACGCGATTGCTCACGTCCGGTCTAGCAACTTCATTGTGGGCCAATCGCACACGAAAGGCAAGGCACACAATGACACTTAGAGAGCAAAAAGGCCGCCAGATCGCAGACCTCTACCGCATCACTCAGCAAGGCAATCTTTATCTCGTTCCCTCGCAAGCTGGCAAGGGTAAGTACAAGGTTGACCCCGAAGCAAAGACTTGCTCTTGTCCTGATTTTGATTTTCGCCGTCAACCCTGCAAACACATCTTCGCCGTCGAAATAATAGTGCGGACAAAGACGACCACGACGACCGACAAGCGCGGCCAGACCACCACGACCGAGACGGTCACCATAAAGCGCAAGACCTATAAGCAAGAGTGGCCCGCCTATAACAAGGCGCAGACGCAAGAGAAGCGATTGTTTCTCTATCTCTTGCATCAACTCTGTCAAGGTGTCGGCAGTCCGGCGCAGCACGGCCCCGGCGAACGCTTCCTGCCCCTTGAAGATATGCTTTTTGCGATGGCCTTTAAGGTCTATAGCACCGTCTCTGGTCGTCGTTTTATGACCGACCTAAGAGACGCACACGGCAAAGGCTATCTCTCGCAAGTGCCGAGCTACAACAGCATTTTCAATTACTTCGGCTCTCCGATGTTGACCGACTATTTGAAGATGTTGATTGAAGAAAGCGCGCAGCCGTTAGCGGCCGTCGAAGATGATTTTGCGGTTGATAGTTCCGGCATCTCTACCTCGCGTTTCGTGCAATGGATGCACGCGAAGTATAGCGACCCGCACTTGATTGATAAGAAAGATTGGATCAAGGTGCATTTGATGTGCGGCGTGAAAACTAACATTGTGACGGCGGTAGAGATTAGCGATAAGTACGCGGGCGACAGCCCGTACTTTAAGCCGTTGGTTGAGTCCACGGCCGAACGCTTCACCATGCAGGAAGTGAGCGCCGACAAAGCTTACTTGTCGGGTAAGAATTTAGAAGTGGTCGTTGGTAACCACGCGATGCCTTACATCGCGTTCAAAGCGAACAGCACTGGCCAGCATAGCAGCGCCCTCTACAAGCGCATGTTTCACTTCTACTCTTACAACCAAGAGCGGTTTATGCAGCACTACCACAAGCGCAGCAACGTGGAAACGACGTTTATGATGATTAAGGCGAAGTTCGGAGATGCGTTGCGGAGCAAGACCAAGACGGCGCAAATCAATGAGGCGTTATGCAAGGTGCTGTGTCACAACATCTGTTGCTTAATCCAGAGCATGTTTGAGTTGCAGCTTAAGCCTAAGTTTTGGGCGGAAGTGGCTTAGTGCGTATGCTTCGGCTTAGCGGGCAGTTTGGCCGGTAGGTCTAGCTCATCATCTACCAATCGCTCTAAACAGATTCCAGCAAGTCTCGCGTAGCGCAACAGCACGGGTAAAGGTGGCTCGCCTTTACCCGTTTCGTATTCTGAGATGCGATTCTGTGTGAGGTCTAGATCGAGTGCTTTGATTAACTCGTTTTGTGACAGCCCTAACGTTGTCCGAAGCTGGACAAGCTTTTCACTCAAACGTTGCGGCTTGAGACGCGCCCCCGGCCCATCAGAAGTTGCCTCCCGATAGAAACAGGTTGCCGCTAACCGAAACTTCGGTTAGACTGCCGCCGCGCCATTCGTTCGCCGTGAGTATGAACCTTTCATGCTCAACGGCGATGCTCATCACACAGTTCGTGAAGGTGAGCAGCGCATCCGACCGTTGCAAGTTTTCAAAGACTAGAGCGCGCGGACTATACCACAGATGCCCCTCACCATCCTGTACGTCGAAGACCATAGGCTTGTGGCCGACGCCATCAAAGACGCGCTAGAGGCGGAAGGGTGGCGCGTGGTGGCGTGTTCTGACGGCGCGGCAGCACTTACCAAGATAGCCAGCGGCGCACGTTATGACTTACTCATCACAGACAACCATCTGCCGCACGTTGACGGTTTAGAGCTAGTCCGCTATGCGCGCCAACTACCACACCGCGCCGAACTGCCGATCATCATGTTCTCGGCCGTGGACTGTGCGGCGGAAGCTGAGCAGGCGGGCGTTGACGTGTTCCTGCGGAAGCCGGAGGACACGCCGCGCCTCGTCGCCGTGATTAAATCGCTGGCACGTCTAAAGTAGGCCGGAGACTGTGCCGCACTGGCCGTCACGTTGCGGGGCGTGACGGCCTTTCCTCTTGCAAAATTTTTGCATCGAGCTTTTAGGCTTGCTCATTTTTTGCAAGGGGCAATCGTTGGGCAAGTTATTTAATCGTTGGGCAAAATGGCATCGTTGGGCAAAGCCCCCAAAGTGGGCTTTGCCTAAAAACCCCCTCAAGCTTAAGCACTATTTGGGCAGGCAGAGAGGTTTTTGGGCAAAAGATAAGAGCGGTGATTTTTGCCTCTATCTTTTGATTTGAAATTAAGAGTATCCTTAGCGCCTGAACGTGCTTCGGGGGAGCGTTTATCTAATAAAGGAGACTTCACAATGTCTGACGATTGGGCGAAGAAAGTCTTTAACAACTTTAAGAGTCAGAGCGAGGCAGAGCAGCGGGCACAAGAATTAGAGATGCAAAAGGCCGCCCTGCTCTCCGGCGGTGCGCCTCGCGTATGGGAAGCGTTGGGCGCGGCGTTACAAAGAAAGGGCGCTGAATTGAATGAGCAGTTCCGGCAGAACGTGCCGCTATACCGCGACAACTCGCAGAAATTCCTTAAGGTGCATGTGCGGAGTAATTTTGAGGTCGTGGTCACGAAAGAGGCCGAACCGCAGGCGAGATTGTCACTAGAGTTCGACCCCACAGAGCCGGCCATCAAATACGAACTTGCAAAGTATGTGAATACGAATGCCAGCCCCGGCAAATCATTCGGCAAGTATCAATTTATGGTGAGCAGGGGGCAGGTATGTCTCCGTGAAGAAAACGTCGTCCACCCCCTCGCCTTAGATGCAGTAGCAGAAAAAATGCTTGAAGATGTTGCGGGCTTATAGCTCATGCAACCTCTGCCCAAAACTTAGGCTTTAGCTGCAACTCATACATGCTCTGAATCAGGCAACAGATGTTATGACAAAGCACCTTGCATAATGCTTCGTTAATCTGTGCCGTCTTGCTCTTACTGCGGAGCGCGTCGCCGAACTTCGCCTTAATCATCATAAACGTCGTTTCCACGTTAGAGCGTTTATGATAGTGCTCTAAGAACCGCTCTTGGTTAAACGAGTAGAAGTGAAACATGCGCTTGTAGAGCGCGCTACTATGCTTGCCCGTACTGTTCGCCTTGAACGCAATGTAAGGCATCGCTTGGGCGTTCACCACAACCTCTAAATTCTTACCGGACAAGTAAGCCTTATCAGCCGAGACTTCGCGCAGCACGAACCGCTCCCGCGTACTCTCAACTAAGGGCTTAAAGTACGGACTGTCGCCCGCGTACTTGTCGCTAATCTCAACGGCCGTCACAACGTTAGTTTTGACGCCGCACATCAGATGCACCTTGATCCAATCTTTCTTATCAATCAAGTGCGGGTCGCTATACTTCGCGTGCATCCATTGCACGAAGCGCGACGTAGAGATGCCCGACGAGTCCACGGCAAAGTCATCTTCAATCGAAGCCAACGGCAAGGCGCTCTCTTCAATCAGCATCTTGAGATAATCGGTCAACATCTCAGACTCAAAATAATTAAAGATGCTGTTGTAGCAAGGCAGTTGTGAGATGTAGCCCTTAGCTTGTGCGTCGCGTAAGTCCGTCATGAAGCGACGGCCGCTAATCGTGCTATAGACCTTGAACGCCATTGCAAAAATCATATCTTCAAGCGGCAGGCGCGGGCGGCCGTTCATCTGTGCCGGTTCACCTATGCCAGCAACAAGCTGCCGCAGTAGATATAGAAACTGGCGCTTCTCTTGGGTCTGTGCCGTGTTGTAGGCGGGCCACACTTGCTTATAGGTCTTGCGCGTGACCTTGACCGTTTCGGTCGTGGTGGTCGTGGTGTTGCCTTGCGCGTCCGTCGTGGTGGTCGTGGTCTGCTCACGTTGGATCGTGATTTCGACGGCGATGATGTGTTTGCACTTGGCGCGGCGAATGTCGTAGTCGGGGCAAGAGCAAGTCTGCGCTAACGGGTTAACTTTGTACTTGCCGCGCCCCGATTGCGACGGGACGAGATACAAGCCGTCTTGTTGCGTGATGCGGTAGCGGTCGGCTATCTGTTGGCCTTTTTGTTCGCGTAATGTCATGGTGTGAACTCCTGTTTGGGTTGAGTCCACACAGCGGGAAGCGTATAATTCGATTGCCAGATCGCACGGCTTCGGCTGTGTGGTTTAAGCCTCGCCGGTAGTTACAAGCTATCGGCGGGGCAAGATTGAAAATCAGTAAGGTGACGGGCGGGGTATGCTCCCGTGTCTCCCATGTACCAGATGGGTGTCCTAGACTGCTAGACGACCGTCACCATAAATCGAAAAGGTCAGTTAACAAGGTTTGCGCCTCTGTTGGCTGACCTTTTCTGCTTTTCAAAGAGCGGCGACTGTGTTAGGTTACTACTAACCTAAGGCGAAGTCAAGGCGCGATCCTTGACATTATGGCATTACTGACATATTATTTCGATGGCGTGGACGTTTAAGAATTTCGTCAATGATAGGGGCGAAAACGAGATAAGAACTTGGCTTGATGCCGTAGAGATACCTTTGCGGGCGAGAGTCAAATTCGATCTGCGGATTCGCTACTTGCAAGGCGTTGAACAGCTTAAATATCCTTATGTGGAAAAGTGGACTGGCGAGGAAGATATTTATGAGGTGCGAGTTGTTTTCGGAGGCGTTCAATATCGATCACTTGGTTGTTATGGCGTAGGTAGGCGGGTGTTTACTTTGCTCGTTGGCGCGGTTGAGAAAAGCGGCAAGTTGAATCCTAGAGATGCAGTTGATACGGCTAAGGCTCGTATGAACCTGATAAAGGATGGGAGTCATGTCTGTGAACACTTTGGACAAGAAACGGCTACTTAGAGATTTGCAGAATAGGGAGTTTAGGCAGATTTACTACGCTGAGCATATCAGCACGGCCTTACCCATGCAGACGCGTGAATTGCGAAAGAAGCGCCAACTCTCCCAAGCGGCTTTAGCCGATCTAGTCGGCACGGATCAGAAGAACATCTCAAATTGGGAGAATCCTAATTACGAATACAAGCCGCAAATCGGAACGCTAATGAGGCTCGCTGAGGCCTTCGACGTGCCGCTTATCGTGAGGTTTGGATCATGGGAAGAAGTATGGGATTGGGAACATAATATCTCGCCCCAAAAGTTAGCCCCAAATAAATTTGAAGAAGCATTGCCTACCCTTGAAAAGAAGCTGCACGAAGAAGCCGCGAAGGAAGCAACAGGACAAAAGATAATGCGGGGTAAGGCGGCCCCGCTAACTGCAACTACCCCTAATTATCAGCACGGAATCCGTAATACGATCGAGGCCACTAAGATATGGCGCTCTAAAGGAACTTTTACCCCGCAGCAAGGCATGCTTTTCGACTTATTGGTCGTGGATAAAGAGGCAGAGGCGACATCAATGCAAGAATTAGCGAGCGGGTATAAGGGGCTGAGAGGCCCACGTTCTACTGCGCTTTTACCGAAGTTTCTGCTACCACAAAGTGACGTGATTGATTACACGGAACGGCGTGCCTTTTAGGAGACACTAATGCCAAAAGCGACCGAAAACAAAGCGAAGCCTAAAAGGGCGAGGATCGTGCGGCAAGATGCTCCCACTTTTACTTCCTACTACGCTAACAATTCCGAAGTCGGCATGACTTTGTATGATGTGAGCATACGCTTCGGTAGGATTTTAAGCCTTGATTCAGCGGGGCTTCATGTCGAAGATCAGGCCGTGGTTACGATGGCTGTGCCGCATGCAAAAGCCTTGATGATGATTCTTACTTCATACGTCAACCAATATGAAGAAGAACACGGAATACTGCCCACACCGTTCTCGTCAGTCCCAAAAGCAGAAAGCGTCGAACAGTCTATCCCTAGTGGACTGTATAACCCCGACGAGAAAGAATAGCCTTTTGTTCTAATCGTGAAAGAGGCGGGCCGCTACATACGGCCCGCCTCTTTCATTCAGCAACGCACTGCCAGACTTTTCGTACAGCCCTCATACTTTCTGTACAAGTCAGACTTTTCGGGCAAAGCCGGTTGGTGTAGAGCTAGATAAATAGAAGTAATAACGCGATTAGCATTGCATATATTTATCTATTGATAAAAATTATAACTTTGCCACTCACAGCAAAAAGGGTTATGGTCGGTTGTAAAGCTTGTGCCCCGGTAGCTCAGATGGAAAGAGCGCCCCTTTCGCATGGGGATGGTCGCTAGTTCGAATCTAGTCCGGGGCACACCCGCAATTATATCATCTTCGGCTGCCTGCCGTGCCAGCCCTTTTCCGGGGCTGGCACTTTTCTTTTTAACGGCGGGCGTGTTGCGGCTTGGCCGGTAGCTTCTCAGGTAGGTCTAGCTCATCATCAATCAGCACGTCCGTACAGACACCGGCCGCACGCGCATAGCGCAAGAGAATCCGCAACGGCGGCTCGCGCTTCCCTAGCTCATACTCTGAAATCGTATTCTGCGCGATAAGTTCCTCTGCGCCTATCAGCTTAATCATTCCATTCTGTGAAAGACCTAGCGCCGCCCGTATCTGGCGCAGCTTGACCGCCAAGCGGGCCTGCTTATGGCGTGACCTCGTACCCATCAGGCGCGGCCTCCTGATAGGACACAAAGCAGAAACAGCTTGCCACTAACGGCAAATGCCGTTAATATCAGATTGCGCTCAATTGTCGCCGTGAGTATGAACCTTTCATGCTCAACGGCGGCGCTCATCACTCCTCCATGAGGCAGAGACTTGAGCCGCGCATTCGACCGTTGCCGATTTTCAAAGAAAGAACGGGCGGAATATAGCATAGATGCCCCTCACGATCCTGTACGTCGAAGACCATAGACTTGTCGCCGACACCATTAAAGACGCCTTAGAGGCTGAGGGGTGGCGTGTGGTCGCCTGTGTGGACGGCGCTGCGGCCTTGAACTCGGATAGCCAGTGGCGCGCGTTATGACCTATTGATTACTGACAACCATCTGCCGCACGTTGACGGGCTAGAACTCGTCCGCTACGTGCGCCAACTCGCAACACCGCGCAACGTTGCCGGTCATCATGTTCTCGGCTGTTGACTGTGCAACCGAAGCGGAGCAAGCGGGCGTTGACGTGTTCCTACGCAAGCCGGAAGACACGCCGCGCCTTATTCCAGTTATCAAATCGCTGGCACGTCTTGGGTAGGCCGTGGGACTGTGCCGCGTGGGCCGTTACGTCGGGGCGTCGGCGTGACGGCCTTTCCTTTTGCTTGCAAAATTTTTGCATCGGGCTTTTCGGCTTGCTCATTTTTTGCAAGGGCGCTTGCTGAAATTTTGCAAGGGGCAATCGTTGGGCAAGTTATTTAATCGTTGGGCAAAATGGCATCGTTGGGCAAAGCCCGCAAAGTGTTTAGCCAGTATCCAGTGTTTACCTAGTATGCAAGTTGTGGTGTTTGTCGAGAAGGAGTGGATTAGGCTGAAATGCGTGGGTTGTGGGGATGGAGGGGGGAAAGTGGTTAGCTGGTATCCAATTGAGTGGGTTGGGACGGGGATTTGTCGGGATGACAGGGTAGCTTGGTAAGTGTTGTTATTGCTTCGTTTAGGGTTGGGGTGCGGTTTCCCTTCGGTGTGGCACGAGGGTTGTCAAGGAAAGGGGCAGATCGTTGACAGGTTAAGGCCGGAAGAGTAACGCGGCCTATCACTCCAAGGCTGATGCTGGTGAGCCTCACCGCATTGGCAGAACCTGTCAACGGTCCCTCACATTGCTAACCGTTTGAAATTTGAATTTGGTGCTCGCGCCGTTCCCCTCGCGCCTTTGGGCAGGCGCAACGCGCGGCACATGAAAGAAGGGACACTAAAATGTTGCGTCGCATCCTAGCTTCCTCCAACGCCATCTGCCTTTGGCTGCTCGCGTTCGGCCCCATGACCACGGAGGTCATGGTTAAAGCACAAACCCCCACCAACACCAGCAGCAGCAAACTCGCGCCTGAGTTGCTGTCCGGAACTGGTGCTCCCGACCCGTCGGGCACGGGTCAGAGCGGCGGCGGCGCAGGCTCGCTCGTGCGTATCATCATCCAGACGAATGGACGGCCGACTACAGCGCAGGACGCGGCCATCGCCGCGCTCGGCGGCGTCAAGCGGCAGGGCTACGAGACGTTGGACGCGGTTGTCGCCGACGTGCCCGCCGCCCAGTTGGCGGCGCTCGCCGCGCGGCAGGACGTGTCGTACATCACCTCCGACCGGCGCGTGCAATCCGAGATGAACGTGACGAGCGCGACGACGGGCGTTGATCAGGTGCAGTCGAATCAAGGGCAAGGACCCGGTTTGAGTGGCAAGGGCGTGACCATTGCCATCATCGACAGCGGCATCAGCCCCAACCATCCCGACCTCCAGAAGAACCGCAACAAGTCGCGCATCCTCACGCGCGTTGACTTCACGGATCGGCCGATGACGGGCGACCCTTACGGGCACGGCACGGGCGTGGCGAGCGTGGCGGCCGGCAACGGCGCGGCATCCACCGGCTATCCGGGCAACTACACGGGCATCGCGCCCGACGCGAATCTCGTTGACCTGCGCGCGCTCGACGAGCATGGCACGGGTTCGGCGAGCAACGTGCTGCGCGCGGTGAACTGGGCGATCCTCAATCGCGCCCGGTTCAACATCGGCGTCATCAACATGAGCCTCGGCACGCCCGTGTTCGAGTCGCATCGCAAAGATCCGCTCTGTCAGGCGGTGGCGCGCGCCGTCAACGCAGGCATCGTCGTCGTCGCCAGCGCGGGCAACAACGGGCGCACGGACGAAGTGATCGGGCACGACGCGCAAGGCAATGAAATTCACCGGCTCGTCTTCGGCAGCATCAAAAGCCCCGGCAACTCGCCTTACGTCATCACCGTCGGCGCGACCGACTCGCACGCCACCGTGCGGCGTTCGGACGACACGGTGGCCGAGTGGTCGTCGAAGGGGCCGACGCAGTTCGATCATCTCGCCAAGCCGGACGTACTCGCGCCCGGTCGCCGCATCATCGCCGCCCTGTCGCAAGAGCAGCCGGCGCTTGCGACCGAAGCGCCCGACCGCGTTGTGCAACCCACAGGCACGGGTGCGCGCCCCAACGCTTACTACACCTTCTCCGGCACGTCCTTCTCCGCGCCGGTCGTCGCCGGCACGGTCGCGCTGATGCTCGAAGCCAACAACACGCTCAGCCCGGCGATGATCAAAGCGACACTATTGCGCACGGCGCAGGCGCTCCCGCTGCGGCAGTTTCACAACAACAAGGCGCAGAGCATCTACACGCAGGGCGCGGGCCAGATCAACGCTGCGAGTGCCGTGCGGATGACGGAAGCCTTCGTCGCGCGCGCCGACCGGCTGCACGCAGGCGACCGCATCTTCAAGCACAACGAGAACCTGTTGACGGCGAGCCGGCCCTATGTGATCGGCGGCGAGTTGGTGCTGCCGAGCCTGCGCGTGGTCTATGCCGACGGCATCGTCTTCGGGCTGCGGCCGTTCCTCACAAACGGCATCGTGATCACGGACGGCGTGGTCATGGGCGATGGCGTGATCATGGGCGACGGGATGGTCCTGGGCGACGGCATCGTTATCTGCGATGGCAAGTTGACGCTGGATGGCATCTACGTCTCGGACGCCACAGCGGCCGGGCAGTTAAACGGCAACCGCACCACGCGCGGCGACGCCATCGTCCACAACGGCCAGCTAATGCTCGCGGACGGCATCCTGTTTGGCGACAATCTCAGACTGGCTAACTGGGCCATGTTCGGCGATGGTGTGGTCATGGGCGACGGGGCGATGCTCAGCGACGGTGTGATCATGGGCGACGGCGTCGTGATGGGCGATCACATCACGCTTGCTGACGGCATCGTGATCACGGACGGCGTGGTCATGGGCGACGGCGTCGTGATGGGCGACGGCATCTACGTCTCGGACGGCGTGGTCATGGGCGATGGTATCTATGTCAGCGACGGCGCGCTGCGGGGCGACGGCGTGGTCATGGGTGATGGCGTCGTGATGGGCGACGGCATCGTCATCTGCGATGGCATCTATGTCTCGGACGGCGTGGTCATGGGCGACGGCGTCGTGATGGGGGACGGTGTGGTCATGGGCGATTGAGCCACACCGGACGTGCCGGCCGGCGTGTTGCATGCACACCGGCCGGCGGGGGTTATAAAACAGCGGGCGAGGTTATAAACATAACCTCGCCCGCTGTTAGTTTCGCGTCGTGCTGTTGCGGCTTATGGTTGCCCGAAGCGTGAGCGGTACTCTTGCGAGTTCATGAAGCCGTTGACCATCGTGCGGAAGTCGCCGGGATGCGTGTTGAGATAAGTCAGCCACGCGTTGTAGCCGGTGATCTCCGGGTCGCGGCGCAGATAGCCGACGTACTGCATGAAGACGAACGCGGGGTTGAACTCGATCTGGAAGACCTGATCGCTGTCGGCAATCGCGCGCACGACCTGTGCGCGTGTGAGCGTGGCGGCGTTCAAGCGATTGATGAGATCGGTGCTGGTCAACGTCACCTTTTGTGTGCTGTCGGGCGCGGCCGGGTTGGGCGTCGTGATCGATGTCAACTGATAACGACCCATGAGCGTGTTGACAAAGTTCGTGTTCGACATCGTCGCCGGGTAGAGCGCGGTGAAGGCGTTGCGCTGTGTGAAGTTGTTGGCGAACGCGGCGCGACGCTCGAAGACTTCCGCTTCCGTCTGTCCGGTCACGCTGCGCATGTCGGGGATAACTTCGGCGTAGGTCGGCAGTCGGTTGAAGGCGAGTTTGTAGAAGCGATAGACGAAGTAGCCTTTCAACTGAAACTCTTGCGAGCCGAAGAAACTTGACGAGACAAGGATGCGGTCGCAGTTGGGATTGTTGTTCACGTCGGAGCAACCGTTCAAGACGTTGAGCCACGCTTGGAAGCCGGACGGTTCAGGCTCGCGGAACAGGAAGTCAAGATACTGCTGGCGCACGAAGGCGTCGCTGCGATCAATCGGGTTGAGTTCGACGAACTGTGTGTAGGGGTCGAGGGCGAGGCCGCCGGCCAGATAGCTGACCTCGCCCGTGTCCGCGCGTTGCAGGCGCAGGCTGTAGTCGCCAAACTTGGCCGTGTCCACCACGTTCAGGTTGAAGCTGATGATCGGATAAGGCACGCCGAACGCGGCGTTGTTCTCGACGCGATAGCTGGCCGCATCGATGGACATGAAGGGCGTGTTCAACGTGAAGCCGGTGGCGGGCACGGCGTCGAGGCCGAAGCCACCGACGTAGAGGCGATAGGTCCTGCCGGCTTCGAGTGGCGTGGGCGCGGCGATCAACTGCCCGTCGATGCCGAACACGGCCGGATGGAGCGTCGGCTGCACGGCGACGACGTTGAAGTTGAGCGTGGTGGCTGCGCCGGCCGTGATCGTCGCCTGACTCTCGGTGGTGAGAAACGGCGGCTGCGTGCCGATGCCCGCGTAGGGGCCGCGGTTCGCCGTGATCTCTGCGGCCAGCACCGGCTCGTCGAGAAACTCGCAGACCACACGATACTGCCCCGGTGGCAATTGTTGAATCTCGTATGCGCCGCTGGATTGCGTGATCGAGCTACCGTGGACGCGCCCCGTTTGCAGGTTCTCGGCCCAGACGTGCGCGCCCGCGCCGTAGTTCACTTGCCCGCGCAGAGTGCCGACTGCCTGCGCCGTGCGCTGCCCGTAGAGCGCACGCACGCCGGCCAGATCGTCGTCTTCGAGTGTCCGCATGGTGAGCGCCGCTGTGAAGAAGTTGCGCCCTTGACGCGGCTGCATGGTCGCGCCGATGACGCCTGAGTGATCGAGGCCGAGCAGGTGGCCGATCTCGTGCGTGAAGGTCGCTTCCAGATCGTATGTGTCGGAGGTGGCGTCGAGCGAGAAGCCGTAACCGTTCCCGCCGGAGAGCGTCGGGTTGATGACCACGTCGGCCTCTGTGATCGCGCCGCTCGCGTTGGAGAAGACGCGCGTGCGACCCGGCGTCGTGCCGCTGACGAAGGCACGATTCTCCGGCGTGTCGGCGATGGTGATCAGGCTCACGCCGTCGCCGTTGCCCGACGCGCTAACCGATTGCAGCCCCGTCTGTGTCTCGACGAACTGTATGTTGGCGGCCTGTGACCAACGCGCCAGCGCGCGCCGCACAGTGTTCACCACGTCCGTACCGGGCTTGATGTTCCCGCCGGGATTCGACAGCGAAGTGGAGAAGGCGACCGTGATGGTGTTCGTCGGCCAGCGCGTCAGTAAGGAACTGCTGGTGTACTGGAACGTGTACGAGCGCGCGGGCACGGCCGCGCCGAGCAGGCACAACGCCAGCAACACCGAGGTTAGAGTTCGACCCATGATGACCTCTTGTTAAGTGACGGGCAGATTGTTTGTATCGGGAGACAGTTCGATGCCCGCCGGGTAGCTGTTGGTTCGCAACACCCGACGGTGAGAGGGGCATTGAGACTTTAACAACAACCTTGCGCGTCTTTCAAGCACGAACTGCAATTCGTTGCCCCGACACTACGGCCGCTTCGATGCGAAAGACGGCGCGGACGATGATCATGTTCGTGATCATCGTCCGCGCCATCCTTTGCATGCCTGCGCTATTTGATCTCAGTGGCGCGCGCTCAGCGTTGCCGGGCAGCGGTGCGGGCGGTCGCCGTTCGTGGCGTCACGCCGTCGGAGATGGCGGCGGCGTCATCGAGCGGCGGCTCGGCCGTGCGCTGTGCGCCGCGCAGATCGGCGAGGGCGACGACAACCAGCAAGGCCGTGACGCTGACGGTCGCAAGAATGTAGAGCAACGCGATCTGCTCCTTGTAGATCAGGCCGATCACGACGGCGGAGGCCACCGCAATCCATAGTAGCGTCATCCGGCGACGACGATTGCGCGCCTCCACCGCCGGGGCATCTCTTCGAGGCATAAATTCTCTCTCCGCTTTCTTAAACGTTGATCTAATCGGCTAACAACGAACCGTTACTCTAACACAGAGCCGCCGACCCGCCGAAACCGCGTCGCCCGGCCACACAAACGCCGGACGGTTGATCTTGTCTGCGATCAACTGCCCGGCGTCCGTATCGCTTATTCGTCGTGGCGCGCTTAGTAGAGCGGGCGCAGCGGGATGGCCTGACTGAACGACTGCGCGCTGGTCTTAACCAAGCCGATCAGCACGTCTTTGACGCTCACGCCCTTTTCCGGCACTTCGATTACGTCGTAAGGTTGCAGCATGATGTCCGGCGCTTGGTTGCGCTGTATCTTCCTGAAGTCGGCCACGAGCGGCTTGCTCTCGATGCCGCCATCCTTCTGCCGGTAGATATGTATCTCGCTCGTCTTAGCTTCTTTCTTAATGCCGCCGACCATCGCCACCGCGCGTGACAGCGTCAACCCCGGCCGCAGGAAAACACCCTGCGGCGAAGTGACTGCGCCGATGACGTAAACGGGCGCGGCTTCGGCGACATACACAATGTCGCCGGGCCGGATGTACGGATTCGCCTCGGACTTGCCGAGTTTCAGATCGGCGACGCTATAGACCGTGTAAGGCACTAAGCCGCTCACGTCCGTGCCTTGCACGCCGCCCTTCGGATCGCCGATCTCGTCCGGCTCCTGACAGATGCTCGCGTCCGTGTGTGTGATCTGAATCGTGCCGTTCGCCTGCTCGGTCACACCGCCGCTGTTCGAGATCAGTTCCAGCAACCGCGCGCGCCGGTGCATCTCGAAGCGCAGCGGCAATTTCACCGCGCCATAGACGACCGCCGCCCGCCGGCTGCGCTGTTCCTTCACGCGCATGTAAACCTGCGGGCTGCGAATGAACTTCGCCAGCGCCGTCACCACCTCTTTGCGCACCTCCGCGACGTTGCGGCAGCGCGCCTCAATCGGTTGCTCGACGAACGGGATCGTGACCCGACCTTCGGCGTCAACGTCATATGAGCCGTCAAACTGCGGCTCGCCAAAGACGCGCAACTCCAACACGTCGCCGGGGCCGAGCGGGTAGTCTCTGGACACCGAGCCGCCAGTAACGGCGTCGGGCGTAGTGGCCGCCGTGCCGAACGATTGCCCCGCCGGTGGTTGCGCGCGCAGCGGGAGTGCGATGAGCGCGCCGAGCAATGCGAGCGCGTAAAGATTTTTTAGGACGACTTTCATAAAACACTTCTCCGACCAATATCGTGCAGGTTCTTCGGGCGCGTACCGGCGGCACATGCAACCGCCGGAGTCTTCTGTAGATGTTCGCGGCACGCGGGCGGGCTGCCCGGCGGAGCGCAAAATGTTGCCTCCACTGCTGACTTTTGTTCAGCCCGTAACGGTGGCCGATTGTCGCATACAAAGCATGAAAGACCAATCAGCCGCAGCCGACCTTAAAGCAGCAGGCGGAAGTTGACGGCAAGAAAGCAACAAGCGGAAGTTGAACTGCAAGCGCAACGTCGTGACTGTCGCTTGCGCACGTCAGCCCGCGTCGTCGCTCTGCTTGCGCCGACGCGTGCCCGCCGCTTTCTGCTCCGCGCCGTCGAGCGCAACCCGCGCGCGCAACAACTCGATCTCGCGGTTGATGCGGTTGGCGGCCTCGTCGCGCGCGTCGTCGCTCATCTCGGCACGCGATAGGTAAAAGAGCGCGTCGCGATAGCGGGCGATAGCGCGCGTGTAGCGCCCGCGAAAGGCCGCGCGCTCGGCCAACTCGACCCAGTGCGCCACCTTGACCGACGCGATGAAGTTGCGCACGGCTAAGCCTGAGTCGCGCAAGGCCGGTTCATCAGGGTAGACTTGTAGCGCCTCGTTGATTACGTCTATCGCGCGCATGGCCGTCTCGATGCGGGCCGAAGGACTGGCGCGGCGCAAAGCCTCTTGCGTCAACCGCTGCGTCTCGCCGCGCGCCCACGCGAGCAGGTGGTGACGTTGCAACTCGCGCACGCGCTCTTGTCCGGCCCGCAAGGCGACGCGCACGTCCGACTTCACACCGGGCGCGCGGATCGCTTCTTCCGATTTGGCCAGATGTTGCTCGCACAGGCGGTAGGCTTCGAGATGCGCTTCGGGTTGTTGTGCGCCGATCTCGTCGGCGCGCGCCAACCGCTGCTGCAAGGCGCGGATGGACGCGCCGCTTGATTGCTTCTTCGTAGTGCCGCTGACCGTGCCGACTGGCTGCACCTTCAACGGCTCGCCCGCGCCCATGCGCAACTCCAACTCATGCGTGTAGCGCGCCCACGCGCGGCGCATCACGATCTCGCGCGCCGCCACGGCGACGAGCAACACGACGCCCGCCGCCAGCCCGGCCGGCAGCAGCGCCGCCTCGTCGCCGCCCGCCGCCAGCAGCCACCAGAGGCCGAAGAACACGGCGGCGGCGACGACGATGACCGCGAGCATGTACCCGAAGGTCGAGGGCATGCGCGGGCGCGGATGGCGCTTGGCGCGCGGGCCGCCCGGCGGCAGGCGCTGGTTGCGCGTGTAAGCGTAGTCTGCGGAATCGGTGGGCAAGCTATACTCTCCAACGCGTGCGCCGTCTGCACAGCGTCTGACTGCCCGGACTGAACGACAGATGAAACGGGGCCGGGAACTATACTCAACATTTCGTCGCGGACTGTCAACACAAGGAACGATGAAGTAGGCATGTAGCCCGTTGCAGAATGAACCCGCACGGCAGTTGGTTCAGCAGTCAGCGTTCATCCTTCAACGCTCCTTTTTTGCTGGCAGAGTTGCGGGAATGTGTTTATACTTGGCGCGCTTGGGGCGCGGGAAGTGGTCTGGTTTCAAGTGCGTCGCAGGCTTGTCCTCGCTTCTTACGATCAAGTGGCGAATAGATTGTCCAGTTGCAACCAGCGCATAGGTTATAAGGCGGCGCGGAGACCCGTTTCATGGTGACATGTACGCAGTGCGGTGCGGCAGTGCCGGAGCAGAAAGCTTTTTGTCAGGACTGCGGCGCATCGATGACGCCACAAGCGGGCGAGCGTCGCCCGTCGCAGAATCTCGGCGCGACCGTCATCGTCCCGCCGTCACAATGGCCGAGCATGCAGCAGCAGCCCCCGACTGCCGCGCCGCAACCAACGCCCACGCCCACGCCAGCGCCGAAGCCTGCGCCCGCGCCGCCCGCCAGCCATGCGCCCGCAGCCGCGCCGGTCGCCGCGCCGAGGACCGCGCCGCTCGCAGCCGCGCCGGCCAAGAGTCAGAGCACGCTCGTGTTTGTCCTCGTCGGTATTATCGTCTTGCTGGTGCTCGGCTTCATTGCGTTCGCGCTGTTGAGTAATTGAACCGTCGCCGACGTGCGCCCTCCTGACCTGTCGGGCGCACAGTGAACATGGACAATTTCAGCTTCCCCGCCCCGCACGCTTACACGCCGCCCGCGCCGTCTCATCGGGGCGCGTTGCGCACGATGCTGATCGCAACGGCGATCCTCGTGGCGCTGCTCTTAGGTCTGGTCACGCTGCTGCTCATCGGTCTGGGCACAGGCTTAGTCCCACTCTTAATCGGCTTTGTGCTGGCGACACTGCCCGTGCCCATCTACGTCGCGCTCGCGCTCTGGATCGACCGCTACGAGGCCGAGCCTTCGTGGGCATTGGCGGCCGCCTTCTTCTGGGGCGCGCTCGTCGCCATCTTCATCGCGTTCGTGCTAAACACGATCAGCGGCGGCATCGTCGCTTTGCTCTTCGACCAACAGGCAGGCGAGGTCTTTGCGGCGGTCATCTCCGCGCCCGTGGTTGAAGAGACGGCGAAGGCGCTCGTACTCTTCGGCCTCTACTACTGGAAACGCGACGAGTTCGACGGCGTGATCGACGGCATCGTCTATGCCGCGATGGTCGGCCTCGGCTTTGCGATGACGGAGAACGTGCAGTACTACGGCGGCGCGATGCGCGAAGGCGGCATCGCCGGTTCGCTGGTCCTCTTTATCCTGCGCGGCATGATGGCCCCGTTCTCGCATCCTCTGTTTACGAGCATGACCGGCATCGGGCTTGGGTTGGCGAGTCAGACCCGGCAACGCGCGGTGAAAATCTTAGCGCCGCTCGCCGGCCTGTTCGTCGCCATGTCGCTGCACGGCATGTGGAACTTGTCGGCCACGATCAGCGGGTTGCTCTACTTCGTCGTCTACTTTTTGATCATGGTCCCCGTCTTCATCGCCGTGCTGATAACGATCTACTTCGCGTTGCGCCGCGAAGGGCGGATCGTGCGCGAGCATCTGCTGTGCGACTTGCAACAGGGCGTCGTCACGGCGCAGGAGTACGAACTTTTGTGCAGCGTGCGCGGGCGCATGGGCGCGTCGTGGCAGGCGTGGCGCACGGGTGGGGTGCGCCTGTGGCGTGTGCGTAAGAGCTATCACAGCACGGCGAGCGAGTTGGCGTTTCACCGCGCCCGCGTCGCGCGCGGCTTGGCAGCGGCGGACGAAGCGGCGCGCGCGCGTGAAGAGGCTTACCGGCAGGCGCTCTATGCGTTGGGCGCGCAGATTCATACGTCGCGTTGAGCGCGTCGGGGTCATGGTCGAACACAGGGCTGTGGTCAAGTTAACATCCGGGTAGGCAGCGTGCGGCGTATTCGCTCTAGCACGCCGCGCCTCGTGACTGAATCAGAAAGAACGTCCCGGTGAAAATCCAACTACTTCCCAGCACCTTTGATCAGGCCGGGCGCGCTACACCCGAACAACGCCTGACCTGCTTCGTCATCGACGATAGGGTCGCCGTGGATGCAGGCTCAATCGCCCTCGCCCTCACAGACGCGCAACATGACACTGTGCGCGATGTCATCGTCACGCACCCGCACATGGATCATATGGCGACGCTGCCGATCTACATCGACGATATGTTTGCGCTCTTGGTCGAACCGATCCGCGTGCATGCGACCGAAGAGGTCATCGGCTTGTTGGAGCGCGACGTGTTCAACTGGACGGTCTATCCGCGTTTCTCCGAGTTGAGCAACGGCAAGTGCAAGGTGATGGAGTACGTGCCGTTTCGGCCGGGCGAAGAGTTCACGGTCGCGCACCTGCGCGTAACGGCGCTGCCCGTCAATCATATCGTCCCGACCGTCGGGCTGGTCGTCACGGATGGACAGACCACGGTTGCGTTCACGTCCGACACGGCCGCGACCGACGAGTTCTGGCAACTCGTTAACCGCACGCCGGACGTGGCCGCGCTCTTTATCGAAGCCTCGTTCCCGAACGCGATGAGCAAGCTCGCGGAAGTCTCCGGCCATCTCACGCCTGAGGGCCTCGCCGCCGAACTCGGCAAGCTCACGCAGAACCACTTGGACGTGCTCGCCGTCCACCTCAAGCCTTCCTATCGCCACACTGTCATCGAAGAACTCAACGCCCTCGGACTCCCCCGTTTGCACGCGATGGAGCCGGGCCGCGAATACGAGTGGTAACAAGAACGACCGCCTCTTAATCGAAGCGGTCGCCCTGTTATATCGTCAACTTTCAGTCTGCTGATTCAACCAACCATGCTTTAGCGTACCCGCTCGAACTCGTGCCGTGTGTGTTCGCCCTCGACGCCTTCGAGCGTGACGCGACCGCTGGGCAGGACTTTGATGACGCGGAAGGTGCGTGCGGCGCGATCACGCGCGGGCATGATCTCGGCGCGGAAAGTGACCATCATGCCGGGGCGGGCCCAGCGGTCGCCTTCCGTGTTGCGTTGATAGCTGTCCGGTTGTTCTTTTGACATGCGTTTTCGACGCGCGCTGCTACTACGCCCCCATAGCACGGTCGCGCCCAGCCCGCCCAACGCCAATGCCAGCCCGCCCAACAGACGTTTGCGCCGCTGCTTCATCGCGCGCTCCGACAAATCACACGAGCGCAAAGCTTCGTTCGGTTTAGCACAACGGGTCGAGTTTCTCGCTGATGACGGGCAACCCGCTCAGCGCCTTCTCGGCGTTGATGGCCGTCCAGTGCGTCCATTCTTCCGGCACTTTATCTTCAGGGAAGATCGCCTCGACCGGGCACTCCGGCACACACGCATCACAATCAATACACGTCTCAGGATTGATCACCAACATCGTATCGTCCAAATGGAACGCCTCCACGGGACAGACCAGCGCACAGTCCGTGTAGCGGCAGTTCACACATGGTTCGGCCACAGTGTAAGTCATCCGACTCAAGCCTCCTTAGATTGTCTATGACGGCAGCGACGCTGAAGACCGAGCACGCCGAGCAAGCGTGCCGCGCCGACTGTTAAGCGACAGAAGAGTTCAACGAACAACGTATATTAAGCATGAACCACGCGGATTGAAAAGGGGAAAAGTAGTAGCCAGTAAACGATAGGCAGTAAGCAGTAAAAAACATGCGGCCGGCAGGCGGCGCTCGTTTATTAGAACAGGCGATTTAATCGCGTCGGTTGGATGAAAACTTACCGCTTATTAACAACTGCCGACTGCCTTCTGCTTATGCACGACCGATCATCTGCCGCGCGCAAGCTAACGCGCGTGGGCGAGGCCGGCGCGTGTGCTCAAGTCGTCGGGCAGCGGCGAGTCAGTCAGCGACCTGCTTGTTAGTCTTCATCCGTGCGCGCGGGCCGTTTGTGTTTCGCTTTGCGCTCGGCGGGGTGCGCGCGTTCTTCGGGCTTGGCTCGCGTTAAAGGATGGCCGGGCGGCGCGGCGGGCTTGCGAATCGAGTCGAAGACGGGCCGCGCGTTACCTTTCGGCGGTTGCTTTTTGGCCGTTGGCTTCATAGGCGTAGGCGTCTCTTGGTGGTGTTGAGTGTTTGTCGGCCCGGATGCTACGCGCGTGCTGCGCGCCTGTCAATAGTGGCGGGCAAAGAAGTGCGCCTGCTCGGGCCGCGAGGCGTCGAGCAGGCGCAGGCATGCGGTTTCGTTTGTCGGAAGTTTAAGCCTTACCGGGCTGCGGCGTCGCGTCGGCAAAGAGCGTCTTGAACGCTTGCCGGGTTTCGTTGCGCCGCTTCTGTTGAAACTCCGCCACCCAACCGGTCACGGTCGTAACCATGTCGCGGGCGGTTTCCTGCGCAGACTTCTTTGCGGCCTGTTCGGCTGCGGTTTCCTGCGCTTCTTGCGCCGCGCGTTCGCGGCGCTTGATGACTTTGACGTTAGATTTCGTCGCCATGATGACTTCGCTCACTTGCTATGAAAGTTAATGAATCCGTACTACGTTAAGACGAAATGACCGGCGTTTAAGTTCCCCGCTCGTCTTGTTCCCGCTCGTTACGCGCGGGTCTTGTGCTTCGGTATTGCAACTAACAGGCCACTGTTTATTAGACGCACAAGCCGCCGCGTAGTTCCTCTATTTTTGTCCCGTTTCCCCGCTCTTTTGCGTCAGCCGCACACATGCACGGCCGCTGTGCCCGGTCGGCCACAGCACGTTCGCGCTCGACCATATCAGTTCAACGCAGTTTCCGAATCGTCCATTTCGCATAGTGCGCGAACACTTCTGATACGCAGCGGGGTTGCACATATATGGATGCCTAAAGGGGCCGGCGCGGGTTGCTTCAAGGATTCGCAGTTTGCCAACCTACCATCTGGCCCCGCGCGCTTTGCCAACCTGCTCAGTAGTCGGCCTCGACCTCATAACCTTACAGCTCACAACCGGCATCTGCGCCTAACCTTTTTACTGTGAACGAGTGGCGGCGCTCTGACGCGCACAACGCAAGCCGCGTGTTGCTGCTGGCATGACCGTTGCCCTCTCGCTCATTGCCATGCGCCTGAGCGAACTCATCACCATCTATCTCGCAGCGGCCGCGCCGGTCGGCGTCGCCTACTTCCTGCGCCAACACACCCACACGCTGCACCTAATGCCCCTGCTCCGCGCCGTCGGTTGCGCGCTCCTTTGGCCCGTCACGCTGAGTGCATATCTGTTCACGCGACAATGGCCCGCGCAACGCAACGACGAAGCACAACACGCGGCGGGGCTGAACGAGCCGCGCGTGGCAACGGCCGAGCGCGCACTCGTCAACACGCTGCATCAAGTGAACGATCTCTTACGCGACGCTTACGGCGCACGCGGCGAACGGGCCCGACAAGCGCAACATATGACGCATGCTTCGATTGAACGTTTCGTCGGCCTCGCACTTGCGCTGCCAACAACCGACACGACCGACACGCCGACCGAGCGCGAGCTTGAGTTGTATCGCGTCGCCGGCCGCAAAGGCGACGATCTCTTGATCGCCGGTCGCTGCGTGCATCGCCGCAACGTCGCGCGCCTGCGCGTTCATCACGAACAGGCACGCGACCGTCTGATCCACGCGCTCGCCGAACTACTGGAAACCGTCGAGCACGATCTGAGCGCGCCCGCGGCCAACGCGCCACAGTTCACACAACTCTACTGGCTGCTCATACGCGTCTTCGCGCAAACCATCGACCTGCTCTCGCTGCTCGACGATCAAGCAGCCGCCCTTCGTGTCGCGCGCTTGCTCGACGCCGCTTGCGCTTGGGCCCGTCGCCATGAAGTCTTGAATCTGCCCCGCACCACCGCCGCCGAAACCGGAGGTCTAACATGTCCGCCGCAGACACTACCCGCCAACGTTATGCACCCGACGCCGCAACCGACCGCGTGAACGCGCCACTCGATCAGTTAACGATGTTCGATCCGTCGTATCGCGCTGCCGACTTAGTTAGGCCGCCTTACGCTGTCAATCCGGCGACAGCAGCACAGTTGGACCGCCTGCGTCGTCTCGAAGCGACGCTCGCCGCCGCCGAACAGAACGAGCGCCACGGCCGCAGTGCGCGCACAGAGGAAGAGATACAGCGGATGCGCCGGCCGCTGACGACCGAACAGGCTTACAAATATTTCGGCCTGCTGCTCGGCACGTTGCCGCCGGCCGCCATCTTGTTAAGAACACTCTTGGTCGAAGCGGGCGAGCCGCCGATCTCCGAGAGCAGATGGAACACGATGCTCGTCACTTTATGTATCGGGCTGGCGATCAACTGTGCCTGTGCGCTTGTCGGCCGACTCAGAGGCGCGAAGGCGGGGCGACGCATCGAACGCGCCGAGCGTGCTTCATGGCTCATGACCATCGTTGTGTTGGTCGGCGCTGCTATCGAGTGGGCGGTGCTGACCGGCGCGTTCGGCGGCGCGCTGTTCCTCGTCATCGGCGCACTGTTCGGCGTCGCCTGCGCGCTGCCGGTCGCGCTCGTCGGCTTTCCGCTGTTCACCGTCTGTCATCGACTGCTGGCGCGCGGTGGTATGATTGATGCGCGCCACTTCTGGCCCGTCGCCTGCGGCGTGACCGCGCTGCTCGCCGCACTGATACTCAGTCCGGGCCTGATCCCGTATTGAACGCTATAGACATGAACCAGTAACCGATCACACTGCTTGATGCTCCTCGTCCTGTTGCTGCTGGTGCTGTTCCTGCTCGTGCTGCTCGGCTTCTACGTCTTCGTGGCCGCGCCGCGCAGTCGCACGCATCAGACCTTCACGGCCTTCGTTCTCTGCCTCGCGCTCTGGACGATCAAAGACATAGTGCTCTGGGGCTTTCGCGCGCAAGACGGCTCGGTTGTGTGGTGGGCGTCGGCGAGTTTCCTGATGGCGCTGGCGTTGCAGTATTCGCTCGTCGTCTTCGCGTGGGTGTTTCCTGAGAACGCGTCGTTGCCGTGGCGACGTGCGGCCGTGCTGTTCGCGCCCGGCGCAGTCTTCGTGCCCGCCACGCTCGCGGGCCTGATGTGGCGCGACGTGAGTTTTTATAGCGGCCGGTTCGAGGTGCGACTAACGCCGCTGGCTTACGCCTTCGGTCTTTACATCTACGTCGTCTTCGCCTACGGCTTCGGGCTGCTCTACGCAAAGTATCGCCATCACAGGGGCGCTTTGTGGGGACAGCAACTCGGCGCGATCCTCTGGGCGCTGGTCCTAACGGGCCCGCTCACGACGCTTGCGGCTATCGCGTTGCCGCTGGCGCACATCTACACGCTGCTGCCGTTCGCGTCGCTGTTCGTACTGCCGGGCGTGCTGGTCTATGCCTACGCGATCTCAAACTTCAAACTCTTCTCGCTGCAATCGGCGCTCGATCAGTTCCGCCTCTTTCCCATCGCTTACAAGGTCGCGCTCTCGATTGCGTTGGTCGCCGTCGTGAGCTTTGTGCTGTTGCAAATCCCGATTGTCTGGTGGAGTTTCGGGCAAGGGCAGACGCCGGAAGCGTGGCAGCGTTATCTCGTCTTCAGCGTCATCACGGCGCTCGTGCCGAACCTGATCTTGGTCGCGCTCGTCATACGCATCATCTCGCGCCCGCTCAGACGACTGACCGAAGCAGCGGTCGCGGTCGCGGGCGGCGACTACGGCACGCAGGTATCACTAACAAGTAACGACGAAGTTGGACTGCTCGCCGCTTCGTTCAACGAGATGAGCCGCAAGATGGCGGCCGACATCGAACACTTGCGCGCCTTAAACGAGCAGTTAATCCGCACCGAAAAACTCGCGGCCGCGGGCACGCTCGCGGCCGGCGTCGCGCACGAAGTTAACAACCCGCTCGCCTCGATCTCGTCGCTGATCCAAATCCTGCAAACGCGGCTCAACACAGACACCGCTGCCGACCAACAGACGAACGAGACGCGCGAGATGCTGCGGCTCATCCAGACGCAGATCGCACGCATCACACAGGTCCTGCGCGGCATGACCGACTTCGCCAGCGCCCGCCCGCCCGCTCGCGTCCCGCTCGACGTGCGCCGCGCGCTCGAAGCCAGCCTCCACCTCGCCGGCTTCGACAAAGCGTTCAAACGTCTGCGGGTCACGACCGACTTCGACGCGGCCGCGCCGCTTGTGTCCGCCGATGCCGATCAACTCCAACAAGTCTTTCTTAACTTATTCCTGAACGCGCGCGATGCGATGCCAGACGGCGGCGACCTGCGCATCACCACGCGCCACGAGCAGCACGCGCACGAACTCGTCGTCGAGATCGCAGACACAGGCCCCGGCATCCCCGTCGAACATCGCGCGCACGTCTTCGATCCGTTCTACACGACGAAGCCCGCGGGCGCGGGCACAGGCCTCGGCCTCGCCGTCTGTTATGGCATCGTCACCGCCCACGGCGGTCGCATCGAACTCTCGCCCGCCAATGGTCGCGGCACATGCGTCCGCATCACCTTGCCGCTGACACAGGTTCAAACATGACCATAGCACCACTCATTTTGATCGCGGAAGACGAAGACCTGATGCGCGCCATCATCGTGCGCTTGCTGGCCGAGGCGGGCTATCGCGTCGCCTCCACCGCGAGCGCCGAGGAAGCCTTAGAACGTTTCGCCGCCGATGATGTCGCCGTCACGCTCACCGACATACGCATGACCGGCATGGACGGCCTCGCCCTGCTCGACCGCATCAAGGACATCGACCCGGAAGCACTCGTCATCGTTATGACCGCCTACTCGTCAGTCGATAGCGCGGTCGCGGCATTACGCAAAGGTGCTTACGACTACATCACGAAACCGTTCGTCAACGAAGACCTGTTGCAGTCGGTCAAGAACGCTCTGCGCCAGCGCGAGTTGTTCAGCGAGAACCGCGCCCTGCGCCGCGAACTTGATCGACGTTACAGCTTCTCCGAGATCATCGGCACGTCCGAAGCGTTACAGGGCGTCTTTCGTCTAGTTGAAAAGGTCGCCGCGACGAATACGAACATTCTCATCCAAGGCGAGTCGGGCACGGGCAAGGAACTGATAGCGCGCGCCATTCATCATCACAGCCCGCGCGCTGATCGGCCGTTCGTTGCGATCAACTGCGGCGCGTTGCCCGAAACGCTGCTTGAGTCGGAGTTATTCGGCCACGTTAAAGGCGCGTTCACCGGCGCGGTCGGCAGCAAGCCCGGTCTGTTGCGCGCGGCCGAAGGCGGTACGGTCTTGCTCGACGAGATTGGCGAGATCACACCGGCCGTGCAAGTGCGACTCTTGCGTGCTGTGCAGGAACACGAAGTCACGCCCGTCGGCGCGAGCGCGCCCGTTGCGTTCGACGCACGCATCATCTGCGCCACGAATCGTGATCTGGAAAAAGAGGTGGCGGCGGGTCGCTTCCGCGAAGACCTGTTTTATCGTCTCAACGTGATCGAACTACATCTGCCACCCTTGCGCGAGCGGCGCGAAGACATCCCGCTCCTCGTCCGCCACTTCAGCACGCGCACCGCACGCGAACAAGGCCAGACCGAGAAGCCCATCGCCCCCGACGCGCTGGCCGCACTCATCAACTATCAATGGCCCGGCAACGTCCGCGAACTACAGAACGCCGTCGAGCGCGCCTTCACCTTGAGCGGCGACCGCCTCGATCTCGACAGCCTGCCGCCACGCGTGCGCGATGCAGCCAGCGGCGCACTTCCCGTCCGCGACCCAGACGGCCTGCGCCCCACGCTCGCCGAGATCGAACGCCGCTACATCATCGAGACGCTCGCCGCCGTCGAGCAAGACAAGGTGCGCGCCGCCAACATCCTTGGCATAGACCTCTCAACTCTGTATCGCAAACTGAAACGCTACGACGAAGTGTGATCGTGGCGGTCGGCCGCGCTATTAGCTCCGGCATAAAGTGCTAATCATTCGGCATAAAGTGCTAGAAATTCCGGCATAAAGTGCTATCTCATTGTTCATTAACAACTTCGCACGTCAGACACTGAATTCCACTCGAACACAGCTCTCAGTTCTGGTTGGAAAAGAGAGTATGAGGATTAGATGGAAATTCACACACTGGAAATCAGCAACTTAAGGCGACGAGTTGTGCATAAAGCGAAAGCCCAGCTGTGGGAGCTTTGCTGGACAAGTCACTCCTACGAAAAACCCACAACTTGCCCGAAAAGTCGGCCCCTTGATCGAAAGTTTTCAATCTCAACTATTCATATTTTGTAAGGGTCATGAGTAGATAACGATAGCCGATCTAGTGATTTTCAGAAGGAGATGATAAAGGTCTTCATCCCTGTGGTTAAACCTAAACTCACACTCCTTCAAGTGCAAATAAAAAGTCGATGAGCGCATCCCTTTGAACTTAACGAGCCGAGTCTTAGCCAGGCCCCAGAAGCCTTCGATGCCATTGATGTGAGCTGTGCCACGCACGAACTCATCACGGTCATGACGGACTCGATAGTGCTTCTGGTAGCCCATGTGAACTATTCCATCGTAAGAACGAAAGCCGTCGGTATGGAGCGTCGCTGTCAACTCGACTTTGCCGCGAATTATGGCCTGAATGCTGGCCTTTTTGCAGTTTGGCACGATCTCTGTATAGACGCGCCCATTGCGTTTATAGACGCCAAAGACGATGGTCTTACCGCGCGCTCCACGTCCGCGCTTACCTCGGACTCTGCGAGCACCAAAGTAAGATGCATCAAGTTCAACGTCGCCAGAAAATGGCGACTCGCGCTCACAATGCTCTGCGACGGCCTGGCGAATCAATCTCAAATAACGGTTGACAGTATTGCGATTCAGACCAGTCAAGGCAGTGATCTGTGTGGCAGTCAAATCAAGTGCAAAGAGCTTGAGAAGCTGCCGAAATTTAGCACGAGAAATTCGTGCACGAACAAATTGCTTGGAACTCAATGCCCGAATAGGGCTCTTACAAATGATATTTCGCTAGGCTTTCGTTTATCGTAATGTATTTTCCCCTCTTTCCCAAGTCTACCAAGGCGGCGAACCTCTTTCGCGATCAGACCTCATTGAAAAGATGATCGCCCGAACAATTATTTAGTCGTCGGCCCTGGACCGCCGCCGCACGGCCTCTGCTATTCTAGGGACATGACGATCAAGAGATTGGACCACGTCAGCGTCGTCGTCGACGACCTTGCAGCCGCTATCGCTTTTTTCACCGCGCTCGGCATGACGAAAGAAGGCGAGGCGCCGTCGAGGGCCCGTGGGTGGACCGCGTCAACGGGCTCGAAAGTGTCCAAGTCGACATCGTGATGATGCGGACCCCGGATGGGCACGGGCGGCTTGAGCTGACGAAGTTTCGCAATCCAAAACTGGTCGAGATCGAACCGGCGATCGCACCGCCGAACACGCCGGGCCTCCGGAGCGTCATGTTTACGGTCGAAAGCGTCGACGACACTGTCGCTCGCCTGCGCGCCGAGGGCGCCGAACTCGTCGGCGAGGTGGCCCAGTACGAGGACAAGTACAGGCTCTGCTCAACGCGATCTCACACCTCATCGAACCGGACTCGTAATTAGATGACCTTGTATTGAGGAACAATCCACGCGTCCGCTTCGGCGCGTCTCGACATCTCGGCGACCGAGTCGAAGCCAGGAGAATGATATGAGCAGAGTCAACCGACGAGAATTCATCAAACAAGCCGCGTCCTGCGGCGCGGCTCTGGCGTTGGGCGGACCGGCGAGCGCGCGTTCCAAGGTAAACTGGCGGGAGCGACGCGACCTGTTCCCGGAAGGCGTCGCATCGGGCGATCCCGAGCCCGACAGCGTTCTCCTGTGGACCCGCAGGCCCTTCGGTAAAGGCGAGCGCCAGATACTGACGGTCGAAGTCGCCGAAGACGAGGGGTTCCGCCGGGTCGTCGCGCAGGCGCGCGCCCCGGTTTCGCAAGCGTCTGACTGGACCGCCCGGGTGCTCGTCGGCGGGCTCAAGCCGGCGCGGGTCTATTGGTATCGATTCACCGACGCGGACGGCAACGGCAGCCGCATCGGCCGCACCATCACCGCGCCGCGGCCGAACGACGCGCGGCCTGTGAACTTCGCCTTCGTCAGCTGCCAGAGCGTCAACGAAGGAAAGCTCAACGCTTATCGCCGGATGATCTTCGAAGACGAACGCGCGCGGCCGGAGGATCAGCTTGGCTTCGTGCTGCACCTTGGCGACTTCATCTACGAGGTCGTTCAATATCCCGAAGAGGGAAACACCCGCTTCGACCGGACGATCTATGAGGTCGCGCGCATTCCCGATGGGGGAAAGACCGGCAATCTCCACTACCCGCTGACCGTCGACGGCTATCGCGCCGTGTACAAGGGCTATCTCGCTGATCCCGACCTCCAGGATGCCCGCGCGCGCTGGCCGTTCGTCTGCATCTGGGACAATCACGAATTCTCGTGGCAGGGCCGGCAAAGCATCGTCCAGGCGGGCGGCCAGCCGCAGCCCGGCCAGACCGTCAAGGTCGCCGCCAACCAGGCCTGGTTCGAATATATCCCGGCTCGCGTGTCGCCGCCGAGCGGCTCGCTTGCCGAATTCGGGGCGGTTGCGGTCAAGAACGTCAAGATCGACAAGTGGGACGAGAACGGGCTCGGGCTAGAGCCGAACAATCTGACCGCGATCCGCAGCCTGATCGCTTATCGGGCGCTCCGCTACGGCAAGCACCTCGACCTCCTCATTACCGACCAGCACAGCTTCTGCGGCGACGACCCGACTGACGCCGAAGAGGTTGGAAAGATCTATGACCCTGTCGTTCACGGAATGCTTTTCCGAGGAAGCGATGATCGCGCTCGACGCGGGACGCGCCTTCGACGGCGGGAAGCCGCCCGCCGAACTCCACTTCCGCGATGTGCGCATTCCGAACCCGAGCAAGGACAAGCCGCCGCGGACCATCCTCGGCGTCGACCAGAAGGCATGGTTCAAGGACCAGCTGCGCAAATCGAAGGCGACGTGGAAGATCTGGGGCAATTCGCTCGGCGCGCTCGACCACCGCGTGGACCTGCAAAACCTCCCCGCCGGAATGGTCAAGAATCCGTGGCCCGCGGACACCTACGGCAGGTCGGCAGTAACGACTTACGGAGCGGCCTATGCCGAGCGCAAGGAGATCTACGACCTCGTGCGCGATGCGAAGATCACCGGCTTCGCGATCGTTTCTGGGGACCGGCACAGCTTCTGGGCCGGATATGCCGCAGCCGATCTCCCGCCGCGGAAATTCGAGCCCGTTGGATTGAGCTTCGTCGGCGCGTCGCTGGTAAGCCCGGGCACGATGGAAGCCTTTGAGCATGGCTTACGCAAAGATCAGCCCTTCCGCGCCTTGTTCCTCGCTGACCGGCCGGATGGCGGTAAGCCGGACTGGACCTACAATATGCTGCTACGGCATGGTGTCCGCTCTTGCCTTGAATATGCGAAAAGCTTCGACCTCAAGCGCGCACGCGCGCTCTCGAACCCGCAGCTTGCGCCGCATCTCGAGTTCGTCGACATGGGCGGCCACGGCTACGCGAAGGTGCGCCTCACCGGCGATGAGATGCGAACCGAGTTCGTGTGCATCCCGCGGCCGATCAGCCGCAGCGCGAGCCCGGATGGCGGGCCGATACGCTACCGCGTCGCGCATGTCGCCAAGCTGTGGAGACCGGGCGAGCGGCCGCGCCTCGAGCAACAGGTTCTGGAAGGCGACGTCGGACTGTCGATCTGACGGTGCCCCTGCGGCGACGTGGCGCAATTCTGGTTCCGGGTGAACGCCACGTCGCCGCAGGGGCACGATGCTCCGCCTTCGCCCGCGCGATGGGGCCCTTTAGGAGGCGGAGTATGTTAGGGCCGTGGGTAAAGCCCAGAGGATAATCAGAGTGTTACAGATTTTGGCAATTTATGCCGGAGAAAATAGTGATTTTAGCAATTTATGCCGGAATTAATTTTCAGTATATGCCGGAGAGCCGCCCGTAAGTTGTTGATTCTCCGTCCGAGGTTTTAGCAATTTATGCCGGAGCTAATAGCGCCTTTGTTAGCTGCGGCATATCCTTTTATGGTTGTGCTTCCTGTTGGCCTTCTGCGTCTTGCTGTGCCGGTGGCGGCGCTGCTGCGCCAGTGCGTTGGCGACCCAACGCCCAAAGCGGCGGGCGACCGGGCCGGCGCGGGGCGATTTGGGCTGCGCTCAGATGTAGTTGCATCGCGGTGCGACCAGCGGCGACGAGGGCGGCGCGGCGGTCGTCCGCCATATTGAACTCGGTGACGGCATAGCCGAGCGTCGGCAGATGACACACGGCGTCCGATGCGTACTCGAAGGTCAACTTGTCGCGCGAGACAGTGATGGTTTCAACGATCCGCATGACGCGTCGTGCGGTGCGCAGCCGGCCGATGATCTGATCAAAGGGCGGCGGCGGCGGTGCGTTGTGGACCGGCAACTCGTCGTCGAGGAACAGACCCAAGTTGTGTGCTTCGCCGGGCAGCGGCGGGCCCAACACTTCGCGGATGAACGTGTCTTCCGGGTCTGAGGCGAATAGCCAGAGCGGAAAGTTCGAGAGCGCGCCGCCGTCAATCAACACGCTGCCGGCCTTCGGTCGCCCGCGATACAAGCCCCACTCTTTACGCCAGACCACTTCGCGCCACAGATACGGGATGCTCAAAGACATGCGCGCGCCCCACGCCACGGGACAGTCCGGCGCGGTGCGATGATTCAACACGAGCAACTCCATCTCGGTCGTGTCTGAAACGATGAGCGACAGATCAGAGCCGGTGCGCGCGGCGAACTCTCTGAAGGTTATGTCGGGCGACATGCCCTTGGCGACGAGTCGCTCGCGCAGCCATTCGTAAATGGCCACTCCGGCGAAGAAGCCGCCGCTCTCGATCATCGTGAACAACTGGCAATAGAGCGGCAGCCCCAAGAGCGCCTTGACGATCTTGCGCCCGCCGGGCAGATGCAGTTTTTGAAAAAACTCCATCGTCAAACTGCCGTCAATCTGTGTGTCGTCGAAGTCCTGCGCGCACGGCGGATCGAGGAAGGTGGCGAAGCGCAAGCGGCCGTTGGCCACTTTCTCGCTGATCGCGGCCAATAACTCTTGCGGCGTGTAACCGGCCGCGCACAGCAGCGCCGTGACCGCGCCGCCCGACGTGCCAACCAAACGCCGGTACGTGTGCCCACGTTCGCTGAAGACGGCCAACGCTCCGGCGAAGGCGAAGCACTTCGCCCCGCCGCCCTCGAACACCAGATCAAAGACAGCCATCGCGCTTAAGCTCCTTCGTTGTCTCGCTTCAATGTCGTCTTGCTGTGAGAAAAACTTAAGGCGGCACGAACTCTTGCGCGTGCCGCCTCGCAGACTGCCTGTGAGCCGCCGGCAGTTGGTGCGGGCGGGATTGGTTGCTGTCCGCTGTTACTCTTTTTTGCCGCCGCCGAGCATGCTGCCCAAGCCGCCGAGCACGTTGCCGGCCACGTCGCCCGCCGCACCCGCCACGTTGCCCGCCGCACTCGCGCCGCTGCCGATGAGCGAATCGAGTTGCCCCGCAAGCGACTCAGGCAGACGCCCCTTCAAGAAGCCGACCACTGTGTCGACGGCCGTTTGCGCTTGCGCTTCCGAGATGCCCGTGCGCTCCGTCACCTGTTTGATGAGTTCGTCCATGCGTCCTGTCCTCCATGCGTCTGCGGTGCGCCGATAACTGCGACGCACTGTGGAATAGATCAAGCCGTCGATCAGATGAAGACCACCGACTGCGAGTTCGGAATCTCAAACCGCTTGCGGCAATGATTGTTCTTGCACGCGAGCATGTCGTCCACGCGCACCATGTAATCGCGCGAGTTGTTGAAGCGCACGCGATCCTGTTCGTTCGCGCCGCGCGGCAACTGCTTCTTTTTGGTCCGGCGCAGCCAACGCACTTCATAATCCGCGCGCTCGCGGCAGTGCGGACAACTGAAGCTCGCCCGTTTCGTTTCGGGCCGCTCGTCGAAGAAATCTCGTTCGTTCATAATGATTAACTATTAGGGATCAGCTTTTTGTCGCGGCTGATCGCTGACTGCTCTAACTCAAACTTTCGCTTGCTCACGCCGACGATGGTACAGCACGATCAGCAGCCCGGCCACGCCGTTTAAGATCATGACGGCGTTCGTCACGACGAAGACCCAGTTGCCCACGAGCCAACTATAGATGGTGAAGCCGACCGACGCGGCGATCTGCCCGACGAACAACCAGCGCGAGACGTTCTCGCTCGATCCTTCCTGCCACTGCTTGTAAACCTGCTTGGCAATGGTCAGCACCAGCACGCACGAACTGACCCAACCGATCACCTCTGTCCCGACACCTTGCCCCACGCGCCCGCCCCCCTTGTCTGTCTGCGCCAATCTGAAGCGCGCCATTATCCCATCCGACTCGCTAGGGCAACAAACGCCGCACGGTCGCCAGCAAGCTCTCAGGCTTGAGCGGCTTCGGTTCGTATGCGTCCGCGCCCAGCGAGAGCGCGAACGTCGCGCCGCCCGTGCCGTAGCCGGTGATGACGACGACGGGCGTCGCCGCGAGCGTCTCTGTGTCGCGCACATGCCGCAGCAAGTGTGCGCCGTCGGCCGGCCGGCATGTATAGGTCTGTGATGATCAAATCGGGGTGCAACGAGCGCGCCAACTCGTAACCGCGCACGCCGTCCTCGGCCGTCGTCACCTCGTAGCCCTGCCGCACAAGTGCCTGACACAACAACTCGCGTGTCTCGTCGTCGTCTTCAACAATGAGTATCTTTTGGGCCACGTTAACCGCAGTGCCAAGTGACAAGTTAATAACTTGTGCCTGCTTGTCACTCGTCACTCGTCACTCGTCACTTGTCACTGTTCTTGTTCGCACAACTCGCGCAGGTAGCGGAAGCTATAGATGCCGGTCTGGTGGCCGTCGCTCCAACGAAAGTTGAGCGCATAGCGCCCGACCAGATCAACGTCCGCAATAGTCAGCGTGTCAGGTATCGTCTCAGGCCGGAGCATACGTTCGCCGGTCATCTCGTTGACACACTGCGCGCACGGGCAGACACGCCGCAAGGGCGCGGCCGCATAACGACAAGCGCGACCGTCCGCCCACGCGATACGCAACCCGGCCGCGCCCTCCTGTTCGATCTCGCGCGGTTCAACCGCAGGCCCGCGTCTATCTTGCCACGTCTTACTCATAAGCAGCGGTCAGCGGTCAGCTTTCAGCAGTCAGCTTTGAGTTGCTCGCCAATAGTTATTCGTCGGCGCGCGCCGCTTCGGCCACGGCGGCGGTGGTGATGTCGAAGTGCGAGGCCGTCCACGCGGACTGACCCGCGCGCAGGATAATGACTTGCGGCGACTCGTGCCGCACGCCCGTGCGCGCTTCGATCTCGCGCGATATGTCGCGGGCGCGCTGCACGACGACGAGCGCGACCTCGCCGCCCAACTGCTTCATCTGCCGGTGGGCGTGCGCGCTGATCGGACAGGTCGTGCTGTGCTTGAACAACACGACCGGGCGTTCATGCGAGCGCGCGATCAACTCGTCGAGCGCCGCGCGACTTTCGACCGGCACGAAATTGCTCTCCTGCATCGAGGCTTGCGACATAACAGCCCTCCCGCGCCGGGGCAATCAACCCGGCGCAATCCTTTTCCGATCTCAACATTAATTGCGGGGAACGCCTGCGATATTAACACAAAGAAATGATGAAGGCGGAATGATGCGTGCTGAAGGACAGACAAGCTATGCTTTATTCAGCCTTCATCATTCCGCCTTCATCATGGTGCTTCACTTCCAGTCGCCGACGAGGACGAACGGGGCCCAGTAGAAGGGCGCGCTGTAGCGTTTGCCCGCGATCATCTGCAACTGGGCGGCGCGCAAGGCGGCGGGGGGCGGGGTGGACTGCTGTGCAAGGTAGCGTTTGTAGAAGTCGGTCATCAATTCGGCCGTCGATTTATCGGCCACAGACCAGAGGCTCACGCCGACCGAAGGCGCGCCCGCGTACATGAAGGCGCGCGTCAACCCGATGACGCCTTCGCCGCGTTTCTCTTTGCCGAGGCCCGTCTCGCACGCCGAGAGCATGACGAGCGGCGTGCCCAACTTCAAGTTGAAGATTTCATCCGTGCGCAAGAAGCCGTCGCCCTCGCGGTTGCCGACGAGCGATAACACGACGCCTGTGAACTGCGGCCGGGCCGTGTTCAAGAGGCCGTGCGTGGCGACGTGGACGACGCGATACGTGCCGATGTCGCGCGTCTTCACGTTCGCCTCGTTCGCATCGAGGTCGAGCCACACGTCGGGCGCGAGGCCGGCGGCACGCGCGAGTTGCGCGATCTGCTGCGCCTCTGCGCGCGTGCCCGTCAGCCGCGCCAGCGTGAATTTGCCCGTCGCAGCGGCCGGCCCGCCCGCCACATCTTTGACCGCGCTCGCCATCGATGCGTCCTGCATCTCAGCAGCGCCGGCCGCCGCCGGAGTCTTGATGCGCGTGTCTTTCGGATCGAAGATGGGATCGGCGACGACGAGCAGACCGCGCCCCGCGTTGGCGGTCGCGCCCTTGCGCTGTTGCCGGATGGCGGCGACGACCGAAGCCGAAGGCGCGTAGACGATCTCGTTCGTCTGCACAAGGTAAGGCAGCGTGGCGTAGTCCGTGCCGCCGGGCGCGGTGACGAGCGCCTCGAAGGGCACGTAGTTGAGCGCGCCATCGGCGACGATGAGCAGGCGCTTATTCGCAATGACTGACGCGGCGGGCGCGACCGTCGTTTGATAGAGCGTGTTAGCGGCCGCTGTGAATGCGGTAGCGTTACCGGCCGTGCTGCTGTTGCTGACGCCGAGGCCGCGTTCGTCGCCGAGGCCGCGCGTCGCCAGTTCCACAATGGAGCGGCGCAGACTGACGGGCACGATCTGATCGCGCAGGTCGCTCGTCTGCTTGTCGAGCGCGGCGCGCGCCGGGAGTTGATAGAGCGTGATGCCTTTGTTCGTCACGACCCAGAGATAAGATTGTTCCGCGCCGAGACTGTATTCCAAGAGCGCCGTCTGATCGTCCAAGACTTGCTGTTGCACGTCGGCGAGGCCGAGCGTTTGCCCGCCTGTGAGCGCGGCGTAGCGCGGGTTGGCCAGACGAATCTGATTCTCAAGGCTGTCGTAATCGGTCTGAAGTTGATCGAGTTCCGCTTCGAGTTCGGGCAGAGGCTTTTCGGGCGGTTGCCCGGTCAGGCTCACGCCGGTCAACTGTTGCGCGATCTCTTGTTGCCGCGCAAGGTTGTCGCGCTTGCGTTGCAACATCTCCGGCGGCACGCCCGCGCTGATCTCGGCGCGCGCTTCATCCAGCATGTCGAGCAACGAGCGGGCGCGACCTTGCTCTGTGATCTTGAACGCTTCGGCGGCGTAGTTGAGCGCGGGACCTTCGAGCGGCGCACCTGCGTTGGGCGCGGCCATGAGCGCCATCGCGGCGAGGGTGTTCGCGGCTTCGTCGTACACGTCCTTTGTCGTGGCGAGAAAAGTTGTGCGCGCTTCGTCTGCGTTGATGCTGCCCGCGCGGATCGTCTCGATGGTCGAGAGCGCGTCGCGGTAGGAAGTGATGGCGTCGTCCATCGCTTTCAACTTTTTCTGTGGGTCGCGCTCGGATTGCGCGGCTTGCAGTTTGGCGCGACCGAGGCCGCGTTGCGCGGGCCACGTCAGGTCGAGCCGCTTGTCGGCCTTCGCGCCGTTCAAGGCATCGTTGTAGAGCTTCAAGGCGTCTTTGGCGCGATTCTGTTTGAGCGCGATGTCGCCGAGGCTGGTGCGCGCGGAGGTGCGGAAGCGGCGCGTCTGGCCCAAGTTGCCGATGAGCGGCAGGTTGTTGCCGAGCACGCTGAGCGCGCCCTCGAAGCGGCGCTTGGCGCTGTCGTATTGTCCGGTTTGATAGTCGATGCGCCCAAGACCAAGCTCGCGCGTCGAGTACAAGATCGATTGCCGATACGCCTCGAACGCTTGCTGCACCGCGCCGACCGTGCCGACCACATCGGTCGCGGTCGAGAGACTCGGCTGTCCGCTGGCGATGCTCTTTAAGCGACCGAACGCGCCGAAGCCTTTCTGGGCCGACTTGACCGGGCTGGTGTCGGGCTTCTTCACCTGCATCTGGTTATAGACGCCCGCGGCCTCTTCGAGCTTGCCCATGTGCTCGTATGTGTCGCCCACTTTGGCGAACATCAGATCGGAGTTGTACGCGTTATCGCTGACGCCGACGACGCGCGTGATGACCTGTTCCTGCGCGGCGGCCGTTTGAAAGCCTGTGCGCGCCTGCTGGTAATGCGTGAGCGCCGTCTCGTACTGTCCTTGACGCGTGTAGAGATCGCCGAGCGCGTCGTGCGCCGCCGCTTCTTGGCGCGGGCGCTTCTCGTCGGTCGCCAGCTTGAGCGCGCTCTCCAAGAGGGGCAACGCTTGATCGGCCTTGCCGCGTTTCAACAACGCGCGCCCTTGCCGCAGTGCTGCGACGAAGTCGAGCCGTTGCTGCGCGGCTTGCGCGCCCGGACGCTGCGCCGGTTGACCGGGCACGAGCGGCGTAACGGTTAGAGTAAAAATTAGTAGCAGGACGAAGATATGAGTGCTGACTTTCATGTTGCTCCCTTTGTTCCCTGACGGGATATGCCGGAGTTGTTCCTGACAAAGGTAACGCGTAAAAACGGTGTCGGGCGGCTCGAAGAAGGCAGGAAAAATTAACCACGAAGACACGAAGACACAAGGAACAAAGCCAACGGTTCTTGTGCGTGCGTGTCTTCGTGGTTCGACTCGTTTACTTATGCACCAGCTTGAGCGACGTGATCAAGAGGCCGGTCGTGGAAGAAGCATTCATCCGCACGACGGTCGGTTCGGGCGCGTCGGCGGCGAGGCCGAGGCCGCGCGTCGTGGCGTCGCGCTCAGGCTGCGTCTGCGCGCGTCCTTCGTCCTTGATCTGGCTGACCGCCACCTGTTCGCGCGGTTGATCTCTGGTCAACTGCGCCCAGAGAGCGCGCGACGGCGTCCACGGGCAACTGTGGTTCACGTCGAGACAATAGCTGACGAGCGTTTCGCCCGTCGGCACGTCGGGCAGCGGCTCGCGCGTGACGACGAGATAGACATGCTCGGTGGCGGGCGTGGCATCGAAGACGAACCAGCGCAGGCGCTCGTCCGATTCCATGTTCGACGGCACTTCATAAGGGACGTGCGCGCGGACGAAGTTGTTGCCGCGTTGCAGCCGCGCATCGGGAAAGATCATCTGCGGCTCGCCCTCGTTCTCTGTGTAGAAGATGTAGAGGAAGCCGTCCGTGTTGGCTTCGAGCGAGATACGCACGGCCTCGCCGCTGCGGAAGATGCGACCGGGATCGGCGCGCACCGCATCGCCGTTCGCGTCCTTCATGTAGAGCGTGTAGCCGATGCCGATGGCGGCGGGACTAAAGGCAGCTTGCTTGTAGTCGGCGTTATTCGGGTTCGCCGGTTGAGGGTTGCTGTTGCCGGGTGTCGTCGGACTGCCGCCTTTTTTGATCGCGGGCGTGTTCTTCGCCGTCTCGTTGCGCCCGTTGCGGCCGGGCTTGACGTTGCCCGTCGGCCGTGGCTTCGCGGGCGTGGGCGCAGGGGCCGCAGCCGTCTCCGCCGGTTTCTTCTTCTCGGCCGCGCCGGGGCGCGTGGTCAAGAACGCGCCGCGCATCTGTATCCCATCGTCGGGCGGTTGCGTGTCGTCTTGCGCTCGCGCGACCGCTGCGCCGGCGGCGCAGAACATCAGGCAGCAGAGCAGGCGGAATAAGTTGGCGCGCATAAGTAGCTCCTTATATTTCAACCCACGCCCGTTAAAGCAACGGGGCGAACGCGAGGCATAACACTGATCGGTCAGATGGCGAATGAACACTTAACGACACTCGCGCAGGTTGTAATTTAACACTCACTTGTGTTCGATGCGTATATCGAAGATGACGGGGCGACCTTGTTTGTCCGCGCCGGCCACGTTGACCGCCACGGCCGGTTGCGCCCCGCTTGCTTCCTGTACGCGCACCGCGCCCGTGCCGGTTTGCGCCTGCGCGCGCAACTGTTCAAGCTCGGCCTGTTTGGCCGGGTCAACTCGCGCCCCGCGGGCGCGGCGAGAAAGGCGGGCGCAAGCAGCGGCTTCGGCGACCAGATCACCGTGTACTCCTCCGTGCCGGGATGGCGATCAAGTTCCAACACTTCCTTCGCGCCGTAAGGGAAACGATAATCTGCGCCGGCTACGGCCAGATTCGTCCGCATCTCGCCGACGGGTTTGGCCGTCAGCATCGTCATCGTCGCGTTGCCAGCGCTGGGGCCGATGACGTAGAGATAACCACGCTCGCGCGGCGTGAAGTGGAAACGGAACTGTTGCCCCGAACGCAGACGAGATCGCGCCCGCATCGGCCTTGCGCTGCCCCGTCTGCTCCGTCCCGCCCTCGTAAGCCTCGATCCAGTAGTTCAACGTTTCGACCGGCGCGGCCGGCGTTGCGTCGCCCGCGTTCGCGTTTGCGTTCACCACCGGCGGCGTCACGCCCCCGTCCCGCTTTGCCGCCACGCGCTGCCAGACGAACCAACCGCCGGCCGCACATACGACCAGCAGCAACGCGACCAGACCGGCGACGAGCGGCCCGGACGAACGACGATTGACCGGCAACGCGGCCGGCTCATTCGCAACCGGGGTCGGCGTGTGAACCGCGACCGGCGCGACTACGCCTGCGCCTGTTTGCGGCACGTTCACGGCCGGCGCGGTGTCGGCGGCGCGTTGCGCGCCCGGACTCGTCGCCGCGTTGCCCGCCCCGTAATGGACGGTGCGCGCATCCGGCGCAGCGTATTGGCCGGCGTCGGTTGCCCGCCCCTGCGCGCCCATGCCTTGCGGCAAGGTGATGCTGCTCGATGACAGCCCCGCAGCCTGCGGCTCGATGGTTAACTCAAGCGCGACGCGCAACTCGTTGTTGAACTCCGCGACGGTCGGGAAGCGGTCGTCACGATCCTTCGCCATCGCGCGCGCGACCGCGTGGGCGAACGCTTCGGGCACGCCGGGCACAACCGTGTGGAGCGGGCGCGGCTCGCTCGACAAGTGGGCCTGCTGCATCTCCGGCAGCGACGCAGCGATGAACGGCTTGCTGCCCGCGCACAGTTCGTAAAAGATGACGCCGAGCGAGTAGATGTCCGTGCGCCCGTCTATGTCTTTGTCCCCGTCGCGCTGACGCGCGCCCCACTGTTCGGGCGACATGTAATAAGGTGTGCCGAGAATTTGGCCCGCGACCGTCAGCCCGCCGTCCTCGCCCGACACAGCATCGGCGACGCCGCGCAGTTTGGCGATGCCGAGGTCGAGCAGCTTAACTTGCAGTCGCCCCATTGGGTCGCGGCTCAACATCACGTTCTCAGGTTTCATGTCGCGGTGGACGACGCCGTGCGTGTGTGCCACGTCCAATGCGCGCATGACCGGCTCTAACACTTCCAACGCTTCGGCGGCCGTGAAGCGCCCGCGCTGCTGCAACTCCTTGTCGAGCGTGTGTCCTTCGACGTATTCCATCACCATGTAGGTGAGGCCGTCGGGGTTGGCTCTTAGGTCATAGACCTGCACGGCGTTTGGATGGCGGAAGCGCCGCGCGGCTTGCCCTTCGCGCTGGAAGCGCCGCAGCCACTCGGTGTTCGAGCGCATCTCAGGGCGCAGCATCTTGATGACCACGCGGTCGCCGAGCAGTATGTGGCGGGCACGGTGCAGCGTGCCCATGCCGCCGCGCGCGATGAAGGCTTCGATCTCGTACTGGCCATCGAGCACTTGCCCGACTTCGATGGTGGTGGGCGGGGCTTCGAGCACAGTGCCGTCGTCGGGACAGAAGCCCGCCTTGCCGTCGAAAGTGCCGCCGCATTGTGGACAAAATTTCATGTGGAGGTGCGATAGGGTACAGTGCCTCTTGCGCGCGTCAGTCTAACATGCCCGGCGCGTGCGTGTGAATGCGAACGACCGCGAACGGGCGAACCCACGGGCCGTGGCACACATCATAACAGGGCGTGCTTAGGCGTCTCCATAACGCCGACCGTGCGGCGCGCAAGAGCTTATGACCACCATCGAACGACTTGGCCGCCGTTCGCCATCATTTCTGCTTACACTCGGACTGTTGCTGGTTGTTCTGCAAGGGCTGATCAACTATCTGACCGGCCCCCACCTATCGTTCGAGTTATTCTACCTGCTGACCGTCTCGCTGGCGGCGTGGCTGGTCGGGCGGCGCGCGGGCGTCGCCATGGCCTGCGCCTGCGCGCTCAGCTACTTCACGACCGAGATGTTGCTCACACACTTCGACCCGCGCCCGTGGCTGCCCTACGTCAACGTCGCCACCCGCCTCGGCGCGTTCCTCTTCGTCGCCTATTTCGTCTCGGCCTTGCGCCGCTCGATTGATCACGAGCGCGAACTGGCCCGCACGGATGATCTGACCGGGTTGTTGAATCGGCGCTCGTTCATGGAGGCCGCCAATCAAGAGATCGGCCGCGCGCGTCGCTTCCGCCACCCGTTCACCGTCGCTTATATGGACGTGGACAACTTCAAAGAGGTCAACGACCGGCACGGTCATTCGACGGGCGACGCCGTGCTACGCGCGGTCGGCCACGCGATCCGCGCGAACCTGCGCGAGATCGACGTGATCGCACGCCTCGGCGGCGACGAGTTCGTGATCCTGATGCCGGAGACGGACGACGCAGCGGCGCAAGCGGTGGTTGCGCGCGTCCGGCAAAACATCGCCAACGTGATCGAGCACGGGCGCTGGCCGATCAGCTTCAGCATCGGCGTCGTCACATGGACGACCCCGCCGCGCACAGTGGACTACATGCTCAAGCACGCCGACGCCACCATGTACGCCGTCAAGAACAACGGCAAGAATCGCGTCGCGCATCAGAAGCTATCAGGCGAAGCGGCTTGAATAACAAGCTGCCCAAAAGCAGAAGGCAAAAGTTAAAGACAAACCTCTCAGGAATTACTATCGAGAGGCTCTGCCTGTGAACTTTTGCCTTCTGCTTTTTGGCTTCTGGCTTACCGCTTACTTGCCTGTGCCCAGATAAATCTGCCGCGTGTAGTCGCGCACCATGCGGTCGCTGTTGAAGGCGGGCACGAGCGTTTCAATCGCGCGCCGCATCATGCCGACCCAACGACGCGGGATGCCGTCGGCGTCTTGCTCGTAGAAGGCCGGCACGACCTCTTGTTCGAGCAAGCGATAGAATGATTCGGCATCGCGCGCGTCTTCGTCCGACGTTTCACCTGCGCGCAGTTCCGTGTCGCCGATGGCCCAGCCGTTCGTGCCGTCATAGCCTTCAGGCCACCAGCCGTCGAGGATAGAGAAGTTCAAGCCGCCGTTCATCGCCACCTTCTCGCCGCTCGTGCCCGACGCTTCGAGCGGGCGGCGCGGCACGTTCAGCCACACGTCCACCGATTGGACCAACTGCCGCGCGATGTCTTGATCGTAGTCTTGTATAAAGACGGCGCGATGGACAATGCGCGGGTCGAGTTTCCATTGCGTCAGTTGTTGGAGAATCTGCTTTGCGCCTTCGTCCTGCGGGTGCGCCTTGCCGGCGAAGACGAACTGCACGGGGCGGTCCGTGTCGGTGATGAGCCGCAGTATGCGGTCGGCGTCGTGCAGGATCAAGCTCCAACGTTTGTACGCCGCAACGCGCCGCGCGAACCCAATCGTCAACGCGTCCGAGTCGAACGCCTTGAGCGCACGCTCGGCAAATTCTATGCTCTCGCCGCGCTGCAAACGCGCGAGGTATTGCCGCCGCCGCATGAAGGCGATCAACTTCTGCTTCTGCAACCGATGCACACGCCACAACTCTTCGTCCGTGATGCGCGCCACGCCCTGCGTCCAGCGCGGATCATCGCCTTCCAACTCGGCCCAGTCAGCGCCGATGTGCTGCTCGTACAACTCGCGCAGCAAAGGCGCAACCCACGTCGGCGCATGCACGCCATTCGTCACCGAAGTGATCGGCACTGCGTCGGCCGTGTGACCGGGAAACAACTCCTGCCATAACGCGCGCGAGACTTCGCCGTGCTTGCGCGACACGCCGTTGGTCGAGCGACACATGCGCAGCGCGAGCGGCGTCAACCCGAACAAGTCCGTCCCGTCGGCCGCTTTAACGTGACCAAGCGCGACAAACTCCGCAGGTGTCAGACCGAGCGCCGCGATGTAGTCGTGACCGAAACAGTATTCGACCAGACCGGGCATGAACTCGTCGTGCCCGGCCGCGACCGGCGTGTGCGTCGTGAACACGCAACGGGCGCGCACCGCTTCGGCGGCCTCTTTGAATGTGTGCCCCGCGACCACTAACTCGCGCGTCAACTCAATAGTGAGAAAGGCCGAGTGGCCTTCGTTCAAGTGATAGACGTGCGGCTCGTCAATGCCTAAGCGCCGCAGCAGGCGCACGCCGCCCACGCCCAACAACATCTCCTGCACGCAACGCGTCTCGCGGTCGCCGCCGTAGAGATGACCTGTGATCAGACGATCAACTCCGGCGTTGCCTTCGACATTCGTGTCGAGCAGATACAAGTTGACGCGCCCGACTTCGACGCGCCACGCCTGCGCGCGCACAAGCCGGCCGCGCATCTCCAACTCGATCAGCACGGGCGCACCCGCGTCGTCGCGCACCAAACTCATCGGCAGTTGTTCGGGATCGATCTGGCCGTAGTGTTCTTCCTGCCAACCGTCGCGGCGCAGGCGTTGGCGAAAGTAGCCGTGATGATACAGCAGCCCGATGCCGATCAAGGGCAGGCCGAGATCGCTCGCCGACTTCAAATGGTCGCCCGCGAGGATGCCTAAGCCACCGGAGTAGAACGGCAACGAAGTGTGTATGCCGAACTCGGCGCAGAAGTATGCGACCGGGCGCGGGTGGCTGATCGCGGCCACTTGCTTGCGCGCCCAAGTGGGCGTCTGCGGATTCATGTATTGATCAAAACTGGCGGCGAGTTGTTCGACGCGCTTGATGTAAGCCGGGTCGGTCGCCATCTTCATCAGGCGAAACTCTTCGACCGAGCGCAGGACGCAATGCGGGTTATGCTCGCACTCTTCCCACATCTCCGGGTCGAGGTCGCGGAACACGGCCGCGCCGTCCGTCGCCCAACTCCACCAGTAGTTCCAAGACAGACGCTCAAGCGCGGCGACACTTTCGGGCAGCGCCCGCGTGGGCTGCGGCTTCGACCCGGCCTCAATCATAGCTTCGATCTCTTTAACCATCTGCATAACGCTAATAATGTCATCCCTTCAATTAATAACGACCCGACCAACAAAGCGATGCGCCCAATCAGATGAGCGATCACTTCTTAACGAACCCGCGACCCACCCGCTTGCACGTTCAGACCGGAAACTGCTGATGCCGGATAAACGTCTCGGCCGCCGCCTGCGAGAAGAAGACCAAACGCACTTCCGCCAAGCGGACGCTGCCCGCCCTCAAGCTTCGCCGTCCCCGCCTCGTGCAACATGAACGCGCTAACGGCCTGCGACACGACCCGCGCCGCTTCTTGACTCGGATAACCGAACGCGCCGGTCGAGATCGCCGGTAAAGCGATTAACTCGACGCTCCGATCAGCGGCCAACTTGAGCGAGTTATGATAACAGGCAGCGAGCAATTCCGCCTCATGCCCGCCATGTTGCCCCCAAACGGGGCCGACCGTGTGGATCACGTAACGCGCGCTCAGACGCCCCCCGGTCGTGATCACAGCTTCACCCGTCGGCAACCCGTCGGGATAGCGCGTGCGACGAATCTCTTTGCATTCGGCGAGAATCTCAGGCCCGCCCGCCGCGTGGATTGCGCCGTCCACGCCACCGCCGCCTAGTAAGCTGGAATTGGCCGCGTTGACAATCGCGTCCACCTGTTGCTGCGTGATGTCGCCGACGACGACACGCACCCGGCCGCTCAGAAAGCTCGTCATTGTTCAACCAGACAACTAAGTTTAGCACTAACTACTCAGGCAATGCACTTTGGCCGGAGCACACGACCAAGAAAACAGACGGCCGCGCGTTCGCCCGCTGCTCATGCCATAGTCGCACGTGGGCCGCGAATCGGGGTTGCAAAGAGGGGGAAATTTAACGCTGCTCGGCCGTGTCTTGCGGTTCGTCCGCAGCCTGCTCGTCGGCCATGTACGTTGCGCCGCGCGGCTCGACCGTGATCTCGTCAAACATATCGTGGCGGCGCAACGCGTCGGCGACGCCGCGCGCCTTGTGTTCGGTCAGGGGATGCTTGGGGTCGGTGCTGGCGATCTCGAACAACTCGTCGTCAATCATCTCGACGCCCAGCGCGCCGAGCACGACGCCCGGCACAATCTCCATCTCGTGCAGATTGTGGATGCGAAAGCGCCCTGTCTCTTCGACCCAATCCTCGATGAACGGATCGCGCAACGCATGTTCCGCCTCGGCCGGCGACAGATATGCCCCTTCGACGATCAGGCAATACTCACTTCCGCTGTTTGTCTTCATCGCAGCAGACCCGGAGGCGCGCAGCAAGTCTGCGGCGGGCGTGGTCGCCGCCCGCCAGCGGCGCGGGGTGCGCGACACTTTATCACCGTCGGGCCGCCGAGGGCAAAAAAATTTGTGCGATTTGCGCGTCTGCCTGCTGCTGTGCGGCGCGGCCGGGTGCAACTAGCCCACGAAGAAATTTGCCTCGTCGCTAAAATTGGCGTAGAAGTATTCCAATCCCCACAGTCAACAAACTAAGGAGTTGTCCTGTGAACAGAATGTTTATGCGCGGCCTGTTAGTTGTTATGCTACTGGCGGCGACGACGCACGCGCAGACGCCGAATAAGATGGCAGCCGAGAACAATAAAGCACCGCGCGCGGCCGCAAGCGGCGGCCGCAAAACGAGCGCCCGCCCGACCGTCGCCGAGGCGGAGAAGTTCATCACCGAGGCGGAGCAGAAGTTGCTCGCGCTCAACCTCAAGGCGGCCCGCGCCGGTTGGGTACAGAGCAACTTCATCACAGACGACACGGAGGCCATGGCCGCCGCGGCGAATGATGAATTGACTGCTACCTCGACCGGACTGGCCGAGGCCGCGCGACGCTTCGACGGCCTGCGCCTGTCGCCGGAGTCGGCCCGCAAGCTCAAGTTGATCAAGCTCGCGCTTGTGCTGCCTGCGCCCGCGAACCCGGTCGAGCGTGAAGAGTTGACCAAGATCGCAGTCTCTTTGGAGAGCGATTACGGCAAGGGCAAGTATTGTCCTGAAGGCCCGAACGCAAAGTGTTTGAGCTTGCCGGACATGGAACGGATCATGGCGAACAGCCGCGACCCGCAAGAGTTGCAACGCATGTGGCTTGGCTGGCACGCGATTGCGCCGCCGTATCGTGAGCGTTATGCGCGCTTCGTGGCGCTCGCCAACAAGGGCGCGACCGAGCAGGGCTTCAAGGACGTGGGTGCGATGTGGCGCTCGAAGTACGACATGCAGCCCGATGCGTTCGCCGCCGAGATGGAACGGCTCTGGCTACAGGTCAAGCCGCTCTATGATGCGCTCTACGTCTACACGCGCAACCAGTTGGCGAAGAAGTACGGGCGCGACCTTGTGCCGGCGAACGGGCCGATCCCGGCGCACCTGCTCGGCAACATGTGGGCGCAGCAGTGGGGCAACATCTATCCGCTCTTGAAACCGGAAAAGAGCGACGTGGGTTATGACCTGACGGAGATATTGAAGCGCCGCAAGACGACGCCGCAGGACATGGTGCGTTACGGCGAGAAGTTTTTCGTCTCGCTCGGCTTCGATGCGTTGCCGCCGAGTTTTTGGGAACGGTCGCTGTTTGTGAAGCCGCAGGATCGTGATGTGGTCTGTCATGCGAGCGCGTGGGACGTGGACTTTCAAAAGGACGTGCGCCTCAAGATGTGCATCGACATCACGGGTGAAGACTTCGCCGTCATCCATCACGAGTTGGGGCACAACTATTACCAGATGACTTACGCTCATCAGCCGTTTCTCTTCGAGGAGAGCGCCAACGACGGTTTCCACGAAGCCATCGGTGACACCATCGCGCTATCGGTCACGCCCGAATACTTGAAGCAGATCGGCTTGCTCGACAAAGTGCCCGACGAGAGCGCGGACATCGGCCTCTTGATGGAGCGCGCGTTGGATAAGGTCGCCTTCTTGCCGTTCGGTTATCTGGTCGATCAATGGCGTTGGAAAGTCTTTACGGGTGAGATCGGCCCGAACGATTACAACAAGGCTTGGTGGGAGTTGCGCGAGAAGTATCAGGGCGTTGCGCCGCCCGCGCCGCGCAGCGAGCAGGACTTCGACGCGGGCGCGAAGTATCACGTCGCCGCCAACGTGCCTTACGCGCGCTACTTCCTCGCGCACGTCTTACAGTTCCAGTTTCATCGCGCGCTGTGCCGCGAGGCAGGTTACAAGGGGCCGCTGCATCGTTGTTCGATCTACGGCAACAAGCAGGCCGGCGCGAAGTTGAAACAGATGTTGGCGATGGGTCAGAGCCGGCCTTGGCCCGAAGCGTTGAAAGCTTTGACGGGCGAAGACCGCATGGATGCAACCGCCATCATCGACTACTTCGCGCCGTTGAAGACGTGGCTGGATGAACAGAACAAGGGCCAGACGCGGTAAGTAAGGATCAATCACCACCAAGACACGAAGGGCACGAAGATCAGTATGTGATCTTCGTGCCCTTCGTGTCTTGGTGGTGATTCTCTTGTTACGAGATCGGCGCGTTACGCTCGTTGAGCGCGCGGCGCAGATGCTCGAAGTAAGCATCGAAGGTGACGAAGCTTGAACCTTGAAAGAAGGCACGGCCGCCTGTCTCGTCTGCGAGCCGATTGAGCGCGCCCTGTCCGTAGTTGACCGCTGTGCCGTTGAAGCTGGTCAGCCCGACCGACGGTGCATAGAAGGTATAGATGGCGACGTTGCGACGTTTCGCTTCGCGCACGGCGCGGAGCAGATCAACGCTGTCGAGCGCCGAGCTTGAATCGAACCCGCGTGACACGTCTAACCCGTCGGAGATGAGCAGCACGGCGTTCTGCCGCGTGTTGTCGGCGTCGAACTTCTTGAGCGCCTCGACGACTTCGACGTAAGGATTGTAGGGCGCGGCCCCCGCGCTGGCGCGTGGGATGCGCAACGCGTGCGCCGCCTGCGCGAGATCGTGGGTGAACGGCTGGCGCACTTGGAGCGAGCCTGCGGTCAGGTAGCCGACCATCACGCGCGAGCCTTCGGGCAGCGCGCGGATGAACTCGCCCGTCACGCCCAACTCGTTGCCCACGCGCGAGACTGAGATCGTCCTGCACCAACACCGCGAGATTCAACGGCATGCGGACGTTCACCCGTTGCGCTTTATTCTCCGTGCGACCGGCCGCGGCCTGCGCCGGCAGCGGTGTCGCCAGCGTGCCGAGCGCCAGTACGAACGCTGCGAACGATAAGATAATTCTCTTCATGATGACTTCTTTCCTCTCCCTTTCAGGCGAACAAGAGCGCGCGAGGTCTTAAGCAAATCAGTCGCTCGCGCGCCGCCATCTTGCCCGCAAATTTTGGCGTATTTAAGATGCGAATAGTCGTCTTAAAGATGGCTGTCGCATGAGGTCAGTACCGCCTGCGGTAGCGGGCGGGCGTGCCGATTTTAGATTGTGGATTTCGGATTGCGGATTGAAGAAGAATGATTGTTTTTCAATCCGCAATCCGAAATCCGCATTCCGCAATTCCATCTCCCGCCCGCTACCGCAGGCGGTACTGACTCGAACGCGCAGGGCGTGGTTATTTCTGTGTGGTATGAAGTTGGCAGACGCCGGTTTCGTCGCAGGGCGGGGGGATGCCGAAGAGTGTATAGCGGTGGCTGGCGACGAAGCGATAGAAGCGCGGGCCTAAGGCGCGGAAAGGCCATGTGGCCAGCACGGACGCGAGCCAGCGCCAACGCGGCAGGACGCGCAAGACTTCGAGCCAAGCCCAGTAGCCTTTGTGCCAAGTGCCGTCCGCTTTGCGCCGGACGTGCATCTCGGCAGCTAACTCTTGCGGCGTGTGCGGGGCGGCGCGCATGAGCGCGTCGGGGTCGTGATAGTCGAACCACTCAAGCCGGCGGGCGAGGTCGCGCGGCTCGACGCGCGCACGCGTCCAACGGCACAGCGGGCACTGTCCGTCCGTGTAAACTTCCAATCGCGCCGACTCCATCATTGTCGCCTCGATGCTAACAGACCGATCACGCGCGCTCGTCCGTGACCGACGGCGGCGGGTGGACGCGGAAACGCTCGTCGCCGTCCAGCCGGTGCTGTAGTTTGCGATAGCCGACGACGAGCGCGGCGATGACGGCGATCTGCAACAGTTCGACCGCTGCCCAGAAGAAGACGAACAACTTCAACACGCTTTACCTCCCCGCCGGTATTTGCAGGTTCACGCCCTGCCCGCCCGTGCCGTACATGATCGTGAGTGCGCCCTGATGATTCTTGATGCCTTCGGAGCGGGCGCGCTCGATCTCAAGTTGCAGTTCGAGTTTCTTGATGTCTAAGAGCGCCGGGTTGGCGTAAGTCAAGGCTTCGATCTGTTTGGTCTGCGCGGCGATCTTGGCGGCTTCGAGTTTGGCCGCTTCGGCCTGCTTCTGCTTTTCGTTGGCGACCACTTCGGAGGCGGCCGCTTCGATGCGGTCGTCCAGAAAGTCCGGGTTGCCGATCTGCACGCTCTCCATCACAAGCTGTAGTTGATTATCCAGATGCGGCTTGAGCGCCTCGACGATGCGCTTCTGTATCTGTTCCTGATTCGCGTAAATCTCGTAAGCGTTGTACTCGGCGAAGGCGTTGCGCGCCTCGGTCTGCAACAGCCCCTTCAGGATTTCGTTGCGCCGCTTGTGCCGCTCTTCTTCGATGAAGCCGTACTTACGCACGTACTCCGACACCTTTGCCGTATCGGTGTAAGCGGTCACGTCTATGTTGACGTTCAAGGCGGCGTTGTCCTTGCTCGTCACGCGCACGGGCGCGCTTTCGGTAAACGACTTCAGGTTGACCTCGTAAGCTTCGCGCCCCGGCGCGAGCGTGGTAAACCAACCGTCCGAAGGCGTATAGACGCGCTCGATGCGGCCGAAGTAGGTGACGACTTTAACCGTGCCTTCCTGCGCGTAGTCAATATTGGCGAAGACCGACGCCGCGCCGACCAGCACCAGCAGGATCAACAGCACGACGCCCACGATCAGCATCTTACCGCTCGACATAAACGCTCCTTCAGTTGGCTTAATGATTTCGGGCCAGTTTGATTTTGTCATTACAAGCTTATACGCACGCGCCCGATCAAATGTTGTTAACGCAAGGTTAACACCCCGGCCCTTATAACTGCGGTCTTTACGCCTGAAACTGCGATCTTTGCGCCTATAATTGCGATCTTGCACGCTGCAACTGCGATCTTCTCCCCTGCAACTCCGATCTTTACGTCTGCAACTGCGATCTAACAGGCTGCAACTGCGTTCATACACCCTGCAACTGCGTTCGTACAGGCTGCAACTGCGATCAAACGTCCTGCAAGTGCGATCCAACACGCTGCAACTGCAATCTGCACGCCTACAAATGCGATCCGCACGCCTGCAAGTCCGATCTTCACGGCTGCAACCGCGATCTTCACACCTGCAATCGCGGTTTGCACGCCCGCACACGCGCTCGACGCACCCGGGCCCTGCCGTTCAGCGTGAGATGCTTGCAAGGAGTTCGCAAGCAAATTTCTTTGAGCCAAACGAGCCGCCGCCTGACGATGCTTTTCTGTATGCACAAGTGAAATATGGGACGGCAAAACGCTTTCACGATCAACTGTCTTTTGTCGTGGTCGATTTCCCGGTCAGGACGGGAATGTCGTTCACTCAATAAATCTGTTAGCAAGGCTAGGACTCACGTCGCTTCTTGATGAGACTAAGAAAGAAACGAGAATCGAAAAAATTGATGATGACCTTGACCTTGGCCTTCGCAGCGACGCTAGAAACAAAGACCGTAAAGGCGGGATAATCGGCCCGCAGCAAGAATCACAGTCGAACGGCAATAAAACAGAAAAGGATAAGGACGATAGTCAGGACAAGGACGAGGATGAAAACTGAAAATTGTGGTTTCATCGGGGAGAATTTAACAAGAGCGCGGGAAGTTCGGAGCATGTCACAGGCTGAACTAGCTCAGCGGCGACTTGCACTTCGGACACACGCGCGGCTCGTTCTCAACATCACGCGGTATCCATTCGTGATCGCAACGCTCACAACGGTATTGATAGACCGTAATCTTTTTCTTTGCCATATCCGCACTATATACCTGAAATAATATACCGTCAAGTATCTTTTTCTCTTGACAGCATGTATGTACCTATAGTAATATACTCATGCGAAAGCGGCAGAAACATCGGAGGCGCAACGGCATGAGTTTAAGAGAAGCAAAAGGGCGCGTGATAGCAGACGAAACGCGAATCGTTAAGAGCGGCAACCTATGGCTTGTTCCTTCACAGTCAAGCAGGGCGAAGTATAAGGTTGACCCGCAAGCGCAGAGCTTGCTCTTGCCCTGATTATGAATACACGGGCTTTAAGTGCAAGCATCAATATGCCGTCGAAATCACCATCCGACGCGAGCAGACTACAACCACTGCGACGTACGGACAGGGCAACACGACCACGACCACGACTGAAACAGTCACGGTCAAGCGCAAGACCTATCCGCAGCCTTCATGGCCTGCGTACCACACGGCGCAAGTCGAAAGAGAAAAGACTGTTCCTCTATCTACTCAACCAACTCTGTCAAGGCGTTGGTAGTCCCGCGCAACACGGGCGCGGGCAACGTCGCTTGCCGTTAGAGGATATGCTTTTTGCGATGGCGTTTAAGGTCTATAGCACTGTCTCAGGCCGTCGTTTTATGACTGACCTAACAGACGCGCAGGCGAAAGGCTACATCTCGCAACTGCCTTCTTATAACAGCATCTTTCATTATTTCGAGTCTGAGATGTTGACCGACTACCTGAAAATGTTGATTGAAGAAAGCGCCTTGCCGTTGGCCGCGATTGAAGAAGATTTTGCGGTAGATCAGTAGCGGCCTCTCAACCTGTCGCTTTGTGCAATGGACGCAGGCGAAGTACACCGACCCGCAACAGATGGAAAAGCGCGAATGGCTCAAGGTGCATTTAATGTGCGGCGTGAAAACGAACGTCGTTACGTCCGTTGAAATCACAGACCGCTATGCTAACGACAGCCCGCAGTTTCCGGCCTTAGTTGAAGCGACTGCTAAGAACTTCTATATGTCGGAAGTCTCAGCCGATAAAGCCTATCTCTCGCAAACGAACTTGCAAGTAGTGCGAGACAACAACGCGACGCCGTACATTCCGTTTAAGGCGAACAGCGTTGACCAGTATCGGCGCAACAAGAAGTGGCACAGCCCGCTCTGGAAACAGATGTTTCACTTCTATAGCTTCAACCAAGAGAAGTTTATGCAGAGCTATCATAAACGCTCAAACGTGGAGACGACGTTTATGATGATTAAGGCGAAGTTCGGGGATGCGTTGCGGAGTAAGACCAAGACGGCGCAGATTAACGAAGCACTTTGCAAGGTGCTGTGTCACAACATCTGTTGCTTAATCCAGAGCATGTTTGAGTTGCAGCTTAAGCCTAAGTTTTGGGCGGAAGTGGCTTAGTGCGTATGCTTCGGCTTAGCGGGCAGTTTGGCCGGTAGGTCTAGCTCATCATCTACCAATCGCTCTAAGCAGACGCCCGCTAGTCTCGCGTAGCGCAACAGCACGGGTAAAGGTGGCTCGCCTTTGCCCGTTTCGTATTCTGAGATGCGATTCTGTGTGAGGTCTAGATCAAGTGCTTTGATTAACTCGTTTTGTGACAGCCCTAACGTTGTCCGAAGCTGGACAAGCTTTTCACTCAAACGTTGCGGCTTAACGCGACCCCGGCCCATCAGAAGTTGCCTCCCGATAGAAACAGGTTGCCGCTAACCGAAACTTCGGTTAGACTGCCGCCGCGCCATTCGTTCGCCGTGAGTATGAACCTTTCATGCTCAACGGCGATGCTCATCACACAGTTCGTGAAGGTGAGCAGCGCATCCGACCGTTGCAAGTTTTCAAAGACTAGAGCGCGCGAAATATACCATAAATGCCCCTCACAATCCTGTACGTCGAAGACCATAGACTCGTCGCGGACACCATCAAAGCCGCGCTAGCGTAGCCGATTCACGCCGCATAGACTGTTCACACACCCTGCTAAACCTGCCTAGCGTCAACAGTTAACTTCCTGCCGCGCGTAAAGTGCGTAGTTGTTTCGCGTCTGCCGTCAGTCGTCGTCGCGTGCCGCGACCCGCGAATGGCGCGGTTTCAGGGGTGTTATGCGCGGGCGGGTCTGTAGACGTGGCGGCATGAGCATTGCCCTGTAGAGCCTAGGTTTCCGGTTATTTCGACGGACTGTGAACGCCCCGACGCCTCTCACGGCCCGCCAAGACACAGTTACAGGGAGTAAGTTTCATGCAGCACAAGATCAAAATCCTCGTCCTCGCGGCGGCTCTGGTTGCAGGCGTCGGCGGCTACATCTTTCGCGCCGAGCCGCGCGTGAGCGCCGGTCAACAAGCGAACGCCTCGCTCTCGGCCGCGTTCGAGCGCCGCATCCTCGCGCCGACCGTAGAAGCGCCGCTTGAGTTGCGCCTCTTTATCACAGCCGTCAAGACCGACTCGCGCGGGCGCATCATCACGGGCCTGCAAGACGACCCGACGAAAGATATTGTCGGCTCAGAGTCCGCAGGCATACGCGCCGGCCTCGAACGCTTCACCAAGATCATGTTCGGCGCGGGCTACATCGACGGCCGGCCCGATCCCGGCACGCGCATCGACCCGAATAACCCGGAAGTGCATAGCGGCAATCAACTGTGGCCCAACCGCAAGCAGCCCTTCCGCAGCCAGCCGCGCGCCTTAACGCTCGGCCCCGACGGGCGCAAGCTCTACGTCACGCTGCCCGGCCGCGAAGGCTATCCCGACTGGCGCGTCGCCGTCGTCGATACCAGCACGCAGTCGGTCTTGAAGTGGATCGACCTCAGACCCGCAGGGCAGACGCGCGGTTTGCGCCCCATCGGGCTGCGCGTTGCGCCGCGCAACACCTCCATCTATCCGAATCAGTATCTCGTCGTGCTCAATCAGTATGGCAACTTCGCCAGCGTCATCGACACGGGCACGGACGCGGTTATCGGCGAGTTTGAAACCGGCTTCTACGGCGAGAAGTTGATCTTCAATCGCACGGGCACGCGGCTCTACGTCACCGACCGCTTCAAAGATCAAGTGCGCGTCTTCCGCGTCGATGCCGGCCCCACGTTCACGCAGATCGCCGAAGTGCCCACGGGCACAACCGACCTTGAACGCGCCAACCCGCGCGACCTCGACTTAAGTGCCGACGGGCGGACGCTCTACGTCGCCAACACGCTCGGCCACACCATCGCCGCGATCAATGTTGACAACGATGCCAACACGCTCGTCACGAACTTGCTGACCGGCGGGCTTTCGACCGACGTGAAGATCGCCGGCCGTTGGGGCATCGTCTCCGGTCAAGAGACGAATACGCGTTTGAACGAGCGCGAGACGGGCCACGGCTTGCCGACGAAGAACGCGCAAGGCGTCGTCATCAAGAACAACGGCCAACCGCTCGGCTATACGCCCGTCATGGCCGACGCCACGAAGGCCACGACCTTCGACGACATCGGGTCTGAGTTGAACATCTTCGACACGACCACGAACCGTTTCGTCTTCCGCTACGTGGATGTTGAGCGCGACAAGTCGCAACTCGTCACGCCCGGTCAATACGTTGACTTGGGCGACCACACCACCGCGCAGGAGATCATCAAGGGCAGCGGACCTGAGCAGATGGTCGTCAAAGGCAACATGCTCTTTGTCACGCACGCGCACTCGGAGCAGGTCGAAGCGTTTCGCATCAACCCGAACACGAGCGACCCGGCGCAACTCTTGAGCGAGACGGGCATCGAGTTTACCGGCGGCATCACGCCGCAGGGCGTCGAAGTCTCGCAAGACGGCCGGCGCATCTTCGTCGCCAACTTCCAGACCGAAGACATCTCGTTCTTAAGTGTCGATAACAACGGCCGTTTGATGCGGCAGGGCTTCCTCGCCGTCGGCGTCACGAACTCGACGCCCGACCCGACCACGGGCGGCCACGGCCAAAAGCTGTTCGCCACGGATGAAGAGGCCGGGCTGCGTTGGTTCTTCTCGTCCGCCTATTCGGACGACGGCCAGAAGTCGTGCGGCTTCTGCCACTGGGACGGGCGGCAGGACGGTTGCCAGTGGAACGTCGCGGCGAACGCCGTCGGCGGCACGAAGGTCTGCCCGCAGAACAAAGACATCTCCGACAACTGGCCCGAATGGTATGAAGGCCTCAACAACGACTTCATGGCTTATGCTTCGGCCTGCAACGGCGAAGTGCTGTTAGGCGAACGCACGCCGACGCCCCTCTTCCCGCAAGCGAATCAAGTTGATCGCTTCCACGCGCGCGAAGACTACGTGCTCCGCAAGACCGAAGAGAACTCGCGCAACATCGGCCGGAATGATCTCAGCAGCAAGGCCTTCAAGGTCGGCTATTACGACATGGCCTACTTGCAAATCCTCTGGTCGCAGAACGAGACGCGGCAACTGCCGAACCCGCTCAACCAGTTCCCAGACGAAGCGACCGCCGCCAAGATCGAACGCGGCAAACAAATCTTTTCTACGTCGGTCGCGCAAGGCGGCGCGGGCTGCAACGAGTGTCACCACAACGGCAACAAGTTCACGAACGGTGTGCGCGACGACACGTTTCAGGACTTCAACATCCACGAGCCGGGCGTGATCTCCGAGACAACCGTGGACGGCGACGGCCCGTTCTTCCGGCCTGAGAACGATTACTTCTTCGTGCGCTTCGCCCCGCCGCAAGACGTGGGCACGCCGCAGAACTTTTCCAGCCGCAACACCAAACACCTGCGCGCGTGGTGGGACAGCGTGCCTAAGTGGTTGCATCATGGGTTCGCGCACACCTTCCGCGAGATCATGCTCGCGCCCGATTCGCCCCTGCTCCGACCGGGCGAGCGCGGCTTCAACTTCCGCACCGTCCGCACAGACCACACGCGCGGCACGAACAACTTGCCGACCGAAGTGCCGATCACTTTCGGCGACACGAACGGCGGCCTCGCGGGCGACGGGCATGGGGCCGATCTATGTGAGCCTCGACAGCCCCACGGTGTTCGTGAACAACAAGCCGCAGATTGATCGGCTCGGCACGTCGAACGTCGCGCCGCTGGTGGTCAATGGTCAGATCAACCCGGCGCTCGCGGCCAACAACATTCAAGTGCTCAAGGACACGCACGGCAAGACCGCGCATCTCTCGGCCGCCGACTTCGCGGCGCTTGAACTGTACATGCGCTCGCTCTCGTCCAACGTTCGACAGGACGGCAGCGCCCCGCAACCGACGCCCACGCCCGACAACCGCCGCTCCGGTTCGCGGAAAATGCGGTAATGAGCAGTAAATAGTAAGCAGTAAGCAGTAGGCAGTTAAGACAAAGCGGCCGGTTGAACGTTCACTCAAGTTACTTGAGCGAGCGTTCAACCGGCCGCCTTCTTTTGCTTTCAACTGCCTACTGTCTTGCTGCTTACTGCCTACCGCCTACTCCTTTTGCCTTTTGCCTTCCGTTCGGCTACATTCTCCACACCACCAGAGCGCGATCTCGCACTTCATTTTGTGCCCGATTTAAGCACGCGGATCGTTCGTTTCTGCGTCCCAAATTCACCCGTCGAAAGGATACTTTTCTAACCGTATGAAAGTTTATCCGACCAATCAAATTCGCAATCTCGCCATCATCGGCCACGGCGACTCAGGCAAGACGCAACTCGTCAGTTCCCTGCTCTATCTCGCGGGCGCAACGCCGCGCTGGGGCAAGGTCGAAGAAGGCACGACCACAACCGATTACGAAGAAGATTCCATCGCCCGCAAGATCACTTTGAACTCCGCACTTGCGCACCTCGAATACAAAGACAACAAGATCAACTTGATCGACACGCCCGGTTACGCCGCCTTCATCGCGCACGCACGGCCCGCCCTGCGCGTCGCCGATTGCGCGCTCGCCGTTGTGGACGGCGTTAACGGCGTCGAAGTGCAGACCGAAAAGACATGGGCTTACGCGAACGAGTTCATCGTGCCCCGCATGATAGTCATCAACAAATTGGACAAAGAGCGCGCGGACTTCGGCGCGGCTTTGGATAGCGCGCGCCAAACCTTCAGCCGCGCCATCGTGCCGTTCACCTTGCCTATCGGTAAAGAGAAAGACTTTCGCGGCGTCGTGGACATCGTCCACATGAAGGCTTATGAGTTCGACGCCGAAGGGAAAGCGACCGAGATCGACATTCCGGCGGCGGGGCGCGAAGTAGTGGACAAAGAGCGCGAGCGTTTGATCGAAGTCATCGCCGAATCGGACGACGCGTTGATGGAAAAATATTTCGAGCTTGGCACGCTCCCCGAAGAAGACATCGTGCCGAACATCTCGAAGGCGATTGCTGCGAGCCGCCTGTGCCCCGTCTTCGCCGTCTCAAGCGCGACGCTTGCGGGCCTGCTGCCGCTGCTCGACGGCATCATCGACTACGCGCCCGCGCCCGACACGCACGAGGCCGAACACGGCCGCACCGCTGCCGAAGCCGACGGCGGCCAACCCTTAACGCGCAAGTACAGCGCCAACGAACCTTTCTCCGCTTACGTCTTCCGCACCATCGCCGACCCGTTCGCCGGTCGCATCACCGTCATGAAAGTTATCAGCGGTCACGTCAAACACGACGCGAACGTGCAGAACACCACGCGCGGTCTAAGCGAACGACTCGGTGCGTTGCATTCGGTGCAAGGCAAACAACTCGACAAGGTGGACGAAGCAAGCGCGGGCGACATCATCGCCTGCGTCAAGTTGCGCGAGACGCAGACCGGCGACACGCTGGCCGACAAGGGCGCGCCCATCCTCTACGACGCGCTGCAATACCCGGAAGCGGCCATCTCATTCGCCATCGAACCGAAGTCGCGCCAAGACGAAGAGAAGATCAGCGTCGCCCTGCACAAGATTCTGGAAGAAGACCCAAGCCTGCATTTCACCCGCGACGCGCAAACGAAAGAGTTCATCTTATCGGGTTCTGGCCAACTGCACGTCGAAACAGTGGTCGAGAAATTACGCAATCGCTTCCACGTCGAGGTCGCATTGCATCCGCCGAAAGTGCCTTACAAGGAGACGATCACCACGCGCGCCGAAGTGCAGGGCCGGCATAAGAAACAGACGGGCGGGCGGGGTCAGTTCGGCGACTGCAAGGTCGTCTTCGAGCCGCTGCCGCGCGGTGAAGGCTTCGTCTTCGTGGACAAGATTTTCGGCGGCTCTGTCCCGCAGCAGTTCCGCCCCGCCATCGAGAAAGGCATCATCGAAGCCGCCTCAGGCGGCGCGATTGCGGGCTACCCGCTCGTCGATTTCAAGGTCACGCTCGTCGATGGTTCATACCACGCGGTCGATTCCGACGAGCATAGTTTCCGCGCCGCCGGGCGCAAAGCCTTTCGCGCAGCGATTGATAAAGTGAAGCCGTCGATCTTAGAACCCGTGATGCACGTCGAAGTGGTTGCGCCCGTCGAATGCAGCGGCGACATCATGGGCGACTTGAACTCGCGGCGCGGGCGCGTGCAAGGCATGGAGATGCGCGGCAAGAATCAAGTCGTCAAAGCCCAAGTGCCCATGGCCGAGATGCTCGATTACCAATCCAAGCTCAACTCGATCACGGCCGCACGCGGCTCTTATCACATGGAGTTCTCGCACTACGACCCCGTGCCCGGCCAGATCGCCCAAAAGATCGTCGAACAGGCCCGCGCCGAAGGTCGCATTCGCGGCGAAGAGGAAGAGTAAACATATGTCGCGCCGGCTGGCGAAACGATGGATCACCACCGATGAGTACGAGCGCATGGGCGCGGCGGGCATCTTCGGCACAGATGCCCGCCTTGAACTTATCGAAGGCAGTATCTACGAAATGTCACCCATCGGCAGCCGCCACGCCGCCTGCGTTGATACGCTCACGTTCATTCTTGTCGGGTTGGCGCAACGTAATTTCATCGTCCGCATACAAAGCCCGATCCGGCTCAGCGATTTTTCCGAGCCGCAGCCCGACGTAACGTTGCTGCGCTGGCAAGCTGATCGCTACCGCACCGCGCACCCGCGCCCGGCCGATGTGCTGCTCATCATCGAAGTGACCGGCACGACGATTGAGACTGATCGCACGGTCAAGCTGCCGCTCTACGCGCAGGCCGGCATCAACGAAGTGTGGCTGATCAACTTGCCCGACGAACGCATCGAACTTTACGCCGCGCCCGTCGGCGGCGTGTATCAAACCGTCCAGCACTTCGCGCGCGGCGAAGATGTGCAAGCACAAACGCTGCCTGGTCTCGTCGTCAGCATTGCCGACGTGTTCGGCTAGTCCACACCTGAAATCCTCATAAGTAAGCGAACCATAAAATGGCGCGGCCTTAACGGCCGCGCCATTCGGTTATTCATCATTCATCGTTCCGCCTTTATCATGTCCAATGCCGCTTCCGTGAGTAGTTGGAACTCGACGGCGGCGGTCGGGTGCTGGCGAAAGAAGTCGTTGACATCGACGGGCAGGGTGATGCGTGCGAGCCTTAGGCCGCGCGCGGCGAATAGTTCTTCGTAGCGTTCGGCGGCACGACGCCCGGCCGCATCCGGGTCGAGCGCGCTCACCACGCGGAAGCGCGCGAGCGGCGCGAGCCAGTCGGGCCGTAGCCCGCCCGCGCCGACCAAACCGACGGCGGCGAAGCCATGCGCCGTTAATGTCAGCGTGTCGGTGAAGCCTTCGACGAGATAGACGATGTGCCCGGTGGGCAACGCATCGAGCGCGTCCACGTTGTAGAGCGAAGGCACGCCGCCGCGCATGTTATGCCAGCGCGGTTCGACGCCCGTGGCCGTGGTGCGCGCCTGCAAATAGATGGCGCGGCCGGCAACATGGAACGGAAAGAGCAGACGGTGGCTGTAGAAGGTCAGGTGCGCGCGCGCGTTGAACAGACCCGACCGGCGCAACTCCGCGAGCGGAAACGCGGCGAGCATACGACGCATCACGCGCCGGTAAGCGCGCCGCGGAAAGTAGACGATGGCGGCCTGCCGGGCCGTCTGCGCATCGATGCCGCGCCGCGCAAGATAGTTGACGCCTTCGGTCTGATCCTCTGCGCGGCAAGTCGTCAGAAAAGTTTCGCAGATGGCGGCGACGCGTTCGCGCGGGAGCGGTTCGAGTTCGGGCGCGCACTCGTCCGCCGGGTCGGGCGCGGCGCGCAAAGCGAGCGCAGGCTGCCGACTCTTCGCGTTGACACCAAGCGTGCGGGCCATCTCGCGCACAGCGCGGCCGAACGGCGCGTTGTGCATCAACTGGTAGAACGTGATCGCGTCGCCGCCCTCGTCGCGCGAGAAGCAATGAAAGAGGCCGCGCGATAGATCAATCGATAAGCTCGGATGCCCTGTGCCGCTATGTTTGTGCGTGGGGATCGGGCAGAGTGCTTGCAGGCGTGTGCCGGATTGGTGGGCGTTGGGACAGTAGCCGAGATAGAAGGAACGATAATCGATGACGCGCTTGATCTCGTCGCGCAGAGTCCGCAAGCGGTCGAGTGTTGGCGGCGACTCAGCCGGCATGGCGTCTGTGGCCGTTGCGGCCACGCGTTGCGTCAGAGTGGCTGTTGCGCGTGCCGTCGTCGTTGCGCGCGGCCGCGGCTTGCCGTTGTGCGTAACGGGCGGCGACCTCGGCCTCGTGGCGCGTGCGGTAGTCGGCCCAGAGTCTTGAAACCTTCAAGCGATACTCGACCAACTCGCGGCTGACGTTGAAGCGGCGCGCGATCTCGGTCGAAGTCTGACCAGCGCGAACGAAGCGCCGCAAGGCCGCGTAAGGCACGAGCGCCGCCGCGCCGACGGCGTAAGCGGCCTCTTCATCTTCGTCGTTGTAATCGCGCGCCACGGTCTTGCCCTGCTGGTTCTGCGCGACGATAGCGAGCCGGTTCGCCTTGTGACCGAGGAAGACGTGACAGACCTCTTCCATCAACGTCGCGTTGTTGCGCGCGCGCCCGTGCTTCGGGTTGAGGATCACCAACCGCCAACCGTTCGGCAGCGGGCGCGAACACGTCCCGCCCGACCACGCGTCCGCCCCGACGCCGAGCAGATGCTCGCGCGTCTGGTCCGACAGTCCTTCGATCTGCTCAAAGTCTATGACCATGAGCTTGGCGAAGTGAGCCAGCGCGAAGGGGTCGAGCGGCTCGTCGTCGCGGCGCAAGCCCGCGAAGTCGCGCAAGCCCGCGGCCCGCAACTCATACTGTCGGCCCTTGAAAGTTGGCGGCCAGTTAGTCTCGTCCACGCTTTTAATTATACCGGCCCTCGTGGGTTGTTTCACTGATTTGCGGTCAGAGAATTGGCGCGCGGGAATATGGTTACAGTAGTGCTTTGAACTCGTCCACGGTCAGACCAACCTGCCTGATGATTGCTCTGAGTGTGCCCTTGGCGACTTCGTTGTGATCGGGTACGACGACGCGACGATGCGGTTCGGTAATCTGTCTGAGCACGATATGGCTGCCGCGTTGTCGATCTTGTTCATAACCGATCTGTCGCAATGCTTTGACCACGTCACGACCGGAGACAGGCGGCAGTACGCCCACACTTAGACCTCCACCAACTCTTCTGTAATCGGCGGCGGCACAGCTTCGCCATGCGCCTCTAAGCTTTCCACGTAAGCAGCTATCGCCTCCTTGATATTCGCCAGCGCCTCGGCCCTCGTCTGCCCCTGCGAGATGCAGCCCGGCAAGGCGGCACTTCGGCCACGAACACGCCGTCTTCGTCCGGCTCAACCAAGACACGATATTTCATTTACCACACTCCTTCACGCCGTTACATTCGCCCCGATGCAGGTGCTTGAATTATAACCGCTCCGGTCGTCGGTTTCACACTTCATCGCGGCTCGACGTGCGACTTCAAGGCAGGTCTGGCGTTGGCGCTTCATGTGCTGCCGTGGAGCGCAGCCGCGCGGCGCTGCAACTCTTCGGGCGCTACGTCCTCTATGTGTGTGGCGATGTACCATGAGTGCCCGAACGGGTCTTCGACGCCGCCAGTGCGGTCGCCGTAAAACTGGTCGGCCAGAGGGCGCGTTAGTTTCGCACCGGCCGCGACGGCTTGCGCGACCATCGCGTCCACGTCTTCGACGTAGAGCATGAAACTAACGGGCGAGCCGCCGAGCGTGTGCGGGCTGCGCGCGTTCATCTCCGGGTGCTCGTCGGCGAGCATGATATGCGAATCGCCGATCATAATCTCCGCGTGCCCGATGCGTCCGTTCGGATCAGGCATGCGAAACAACTCCGTCGCGCCAAACGCCTGCTGGTAAAACTCTATGGCGCGCGCCCCGTCATCCACGATCAAGTACGGCGTCGCCGTATGATAGCCCTCAGGGATCGGTTTCACTCCGTTTGTCATAAACTCACTCTCCTTTCATGCGCTGCACGTAACCATGATTGATCGCCTGCCGTTGTTGGGCGGCGACGTTGAGGGCACATTTCACGCCGCCGCGTCGAGCGTGTAGTCGAAGCGGTACAGGTGATTGCCGTCAACGACATCAATTGTCATCTGGCCGGCAAGGCCTTTGAGTTCGGCGCTGCCTGAGTCTGGAACCACCGACACCAGCAACTCAGCCTTGCCCCGTGTCATAGTTCCGGTGTGCTGTAGGACGAAACTGCCTGAGCGGCCATGCAACTTGCCGGTTACGCGCTCAATCGCCACATAACCGGCCGACCCTTTCACCTCGGTGATGGCGCTGAGCATCTCGACCGTGCTCGTCGCCTCAAGGCCGCCTTGAAACTGCTTGTTGATCGATACACGGCCGAGGCTTACGCCTGCGGCCGTGTCATACGGAGGTTGCGGGTTCATCGTGACATTGAAAGTGCCGCTGGCCTGTGTGCTCATGATGCCATCCTTCTGCAAGTAAATTCATGTCAGTAAAAGTGGCCAATGAATTTTGTTTTGCGTTCGTGCTTGTCTGATCAGCCAGACCTGCAAGCCGCCCGACAACGAAATAGGCGCTCGACAACGAAAGTTGCGAGCGCCTAATAAACTTGAGATCGGAACTTGTGTGGTTCGCTACTTCCGCTTATTGCGCGCGCGCGCGTCGGAGCCGGGGTGGCTGAACTGGGCGTAGGCGACGCGAAAGAGTTCGGAGAGTGCTTTCGCCGTCTCGGCGTTCAAGTTGCGGTCGGCGCGCAGGTGCGCTTCCACAATGTCGGGCGTGGCCTCTTGCGGGAAGTAGACGACGGCTTTAGTACCGTCGCTATCTTCGGCGCGGCCGGACATGACGCGCTCCATGGGCATGTTGAGCCAAGCGGTTAGGCGCGCGATGTTGTCGGCGTCGGGCTTGCCCGTGCCGTTCTCGATGCGCGACAGGGTCGAAGCAGAAACGCTCGTCTCGTCCGCCACGTCGCGCAAGGAGAGGCCGGCTTCCTCACGTTTACGGCGGATCGCGCGGCCCAGTTCGATGGTGTTAACTAAACTCTTTGATTGTGCCATTTGTGGCCTCCTTCTAGCGCGCCCGGATGCCCCGTGGAGCGAGCGCGCCCCTTCTCTTACGGACAGAACATAGCACAGCCAAATCCCAGATGCAAGATTTTGTTTTATGCTTGCAACAGACCGTGAACCGTGGTACACTGTTTCACGTATGAAACAGGTGAGTACAACGACAGTGACAACCGCCGAAGGAGATGAGGGCGACGTGAGCACGGAATACATTTGGGAAACGTTCGACAGCCTGTTCAAGACGGTGCATCGGCAGGGCCGGCGCGTCGAAGAACTGGAAGCGCGCATCGTTGATTTGGAGCGGCGACTGGCCGAGCGTAATGCGCACCAACCGCAAGCCCCGAAGGCCGTGCCGCCGGTAATGGAAGAGTTGCCGGTCGAGCGCGCCGCTTGAAAATAGTTTTGAGTTTGATCGTTAAGGAGTAAGAGCAATGCCGACCGCAACCGCCACGCATACGGACAAGAAAGCGATCATGCGCGACAAGCGCGCGCAAGGGATCGCGGCGATGGGCCTCGTCACACGCGAGGGCGACCGCTTCCGCGTTATGACTCCAAGTCTGCGCGGCAAGCGCACGAACTATGAGGTGTGGCGCGACGAAGCGGGCAAGGTGCGCTGCTCCTGTCTGGAATTTGCCGAGCAGGCCGCGGTCGATCCGGCCTTTCGGTGTGAACACATACTCGCCGTCAAGCACTCGCTGACGGCGAAGCAGGCGGAGGCTGCCACGCAGCAGCCGTCGCCCAACGTCGCCGCGCGTGTGGCGATGAAACAGAGCGAGGCGCAAGCAGTGACGCCCAACACTAACCAGACCGCATCCGAGAAACACACGACGGCGCAGGTCGCAGCGACCACGCCCGCGCGTTTCGAACGAGAGCAGGCCGAGCCGCAGCCGGCAGTTGCAACTGAGGTTGAAACTGTCGCTATTGAACCGCTCAGCCCGCTTGCGGAACAAGAAGACGCAGAGGAGCAAACAGAGATGACTAAGAGACAGGCAACCGCGCCGGTCGAACCGGCCGAAGATTTGGATTTCGTCACGGCGGAAGAACACGAGGCGCTGCAACACGGTGCGCCCGTTGTGCCGCTCGCGTTCACGAACACTTTGCGCACGCTGCGCCAGCCGATTGATCCGAAGTTGGTCAAGTCGCGCGAGGGCTGGCGTGATCGGCAGGGCAACGTCCACACGGTCGAATATGTCGAGTGGCACACGGTCGCGGACTTGCTCGACCGCGTTGCGCCCACATGGTCGCATGCCGTGCGCGGCATCGTGCAGATCGGCGACATGGTTGCGGTCACCGCCGCGATCACGATTGACGGTGTGACGCGTGAAGGCGTGGGCACGGGCACGGCCGACAACGAAACCGGCATCAAGAAGGCCGAGCACGACGCGTTGAAGCGCGCGGCGATCAAGTTCGGCATCGCGCGTGATCTTTATCAGCGCGAGTCGGAAGTGATCGAGCGCGACGGCGTGGGGCCGCAGGCGGGCGAGTTGCCGCGCGACCCGCTCGCCAAGTCGATGGCCGATCTGGTCACGCCGAAGCAACTCGGTATGATCCGCGCGTTGGCGCGCGAGGCGCACGTGGATGCTGATGAAGAGTGCCAGCAGGTGTTGCGCTGCCGCGCCGAAGAGTTGTCGAAGAAGGCGGCGTCGAGCTTCATCGATCACTTGAAGGGCTTGCAGCAGGAGTCGTTCGCCAACCAGCAACCGATGCGGCGCGCGAGCTAACGCAAGCGACAGATGAACGAGCTAAGTGCGGCTCGAACGAGTTGCAACCAAGGCGAAGCGCGCGGCGGCGCGGCAGACACAAGCACAACCGCGCCGCCCTGCGTCGCTTCGGGGAAGTTAAAGGTTATCAGATGACGACAGCAGCATTGATCGAGGAGCAGGCGCTCGTGTTCGAGCTTGAGTACGCAGAGCTTGAGCCGCAGTCTCCGGTCGTCGAGCCAGCGGACGCCGGTTTACAGCACGAGCAAGAGGCCGAACAGCACACGAAGAAGGAGCGCATCCTCGCGCTCTACGACGCGGGCACGACGGACATCGCACAGATCGTGCGACAGGTGGGCGCGCGTCCATCTTACGTCGCGCAGGTCCTGCAACAGGCCGGCTACCTGAGCGGCTATTTCGATCTCTACACGACGACGGCGCGCGAGCAGAACGTCTACACGCGCTTCTTCCGCAACGTGCTGTCGTTCAAGACAGTCGCGGCGGCGCGCGAGTCCGTGCAGAAGATCGACCGGCTCTATAACTACTTTGAACGGCTCGGCGACCGCGCCGGCCAGCATCAAGCGATGGTGCTCGCGTTGACCGGCAAGAACCGCGCACGCTGGAGCGGCAAGGCGGACGAGTCGCAAGTCTTCAGTGAATGGCTGGCCGCTCACTGAGCAAACGGGGCGCGGCCGGTTCGGGTCAGTCGGCTGCGCCCAACGAACGTGCAAGGGGCGGGTTACGAGGTGAGTTACCAAACTAAGCGGGACTCACCTTTTTATGTTTTTGCTTTCGTTAGTCAACCTCGCAGCGCAGTCTTACACACATAACACCCAAGCAGTCTGAGAGGAGACAAGAGCAATGTCAGAGCACAACATCCCTGCCCCCGGCACGTTCTGCTGGTACGAACTTTCGACCAACGATCTCGCCGCCGCCCGGCAGTTCTACAGCGAGTTGCTCGGCTGGACGCTGCACTCGTCCGATGTCGCGGGCATGGACTACACCGAGATCGAGGCCGCCGGCCAACGCATCGGCGGCATGAGCCAACAGAGCGCGGAGGGCGGCCCCGCGATGCCGCCCCATTGGATGGCCTACGTGGCCGTCGAAGACGTGGACACACTGGCCGCGCGCGTCGAATCGCTCGGCGGCAAGGTCTGCGTCCCGCCGACCGACATTCCTAACGTCGGTCGCTTCGCCGTCATCAACGACCCGGCCGGCGCAGTCTTTTCGATCATCAAGCTGAGCGGCGCACACGCCTGAAGCACCAACGCGTAAGTCAGCGATCATCTCAACCTCGCTTAAGCGGCGCGGGCCCCGGTGACAACTAACCGAAAGGCCCGCGCCGCGCTCGCAGTTCATAACAGATCGAAGGAGACACAAGCGATGCCTAGAGTGGTGCATTTCGAGATCACGGCGGACGAGCCTGAGCGCGCGACGAAGTTTTATCAAGCGGTGTTCGGTTGGGAAGTGCAGCAATGGGCCGGCCCCGAAGACTACTGGCTCTTGAAGACCGGCGAAGGCGCGCCGGGCATCGATGGCGGCCTGATGCACCGCACAGACAACAAGCCCGGCATGCCTTATGTCGTCAACACTATCGACGTGCCGTCGGTGGACGACTATACAGCGAAGATCGAGGCGCAAGGCGGCGCGGTAGTTGTACCCAAGTTAGCGATCCCCGGCATCGGTTATCTCGCCTATTGCCAAGACACCGAAGGCAACATCTTCGGCATCATGCAAGAAGCCACGTCGGCGCAGTAACAGCTTGCACGACGATGACAGGTGAACGATGAATGAAGGAATAGCTATTCTTTCATTCATCGTTCATCATTTCATTTTCCGTGTCTTTGTGGTTATGCTTGACGCAAGCCCCTGAACCGAACAGACGCGCAGAGGGAGGTTGCAGCATGCCCGCGAAGAATGAAGACTTGCACGGGAACGTGCCGGACAAGGCCGATGTCGCCTTGTTGCTCATCGACGTAATCAACGATCTTGAGTTCAGCAGCGGCCCCAAGTTGCTCGAACACGCGCTGCCGATGGCCGAGCATCTGGTTGAGTTGAAGCGCCGCGCGCAAGCGGCGGGCGTGCCCGTCATCTATGTCAACGACAACTTCGGGCGGTGGCAATCGGACTTCAACAAGCTGCTCGATCATTGTCTGGAAGAAGGCGTCTGCGGCCGCCTCTCGCCGAACTGTTGCGCCCCGGCGACGACGAGTATTTCGTGTTGAAGCCGAAACACTCCGGCTTCTTCTCCACCACGCTCGACATCCTGCTCGACTATCTACAAGTCAAGACGCTGATCCTGACGGGTCTGACCGGCGACATCTGCGTCCTCTTCACCGCCAACGATGCCTACATGCGCGACTTTCATCTCGTCATTCCTGAAGACTGCGTGGCCTCGACCGATCCTGAAGAAAACCGCCACGCGCTCGAACACATGCGGCGCGTCTTGAAGGCCGACACGCGCCCCTCCGCCGAGATCGATTTTGAAGAGTTGAAACAACGCGCGCAAGCGCAACCCGAAGCCAACCCGGAGCCGCAAGCGCAGCAGTTCGCCGAGTCGGCTTGATGGGCCGGAGAGCATTTGTGCTGCGGCGTACAGACCGTTGCGGCTGGCCGCGCGTAAACTGCCGCCGACCATGAAAGCAAGACACAACAACGCTGCGTACCGGACGGATTGGCGACGTTTGTTCCTGTGGCTGACGCTGCTCAGCAGCCTCGCGGCCCTGCTGATGCTTTGGCTGGACCCAAGCTGAGAAGTTAAGTCCGCTTGCTGTCATGAGAAAAAGGCCGCGCCTCTACATGTGGGCGCGGCCTTTTTCTGTCTGCTGACGGTTAGTCTTTACTCGAAGGACTTCGTTTGCGGGTTGCGCCCGCGCATGGCGGCGGCGGCCAGTTCGCGCGCGCGCGGCAAGTTGTCAATCGCTTTGGCGACCTGCGGGTCGTCGGCGGTCTGGACTTGCGAGGCCGTGACCGTGCCGTATGCGGCCGTGGCGATGTCGTAGCGCATCTGGCGCGCGATGAAGTCGCGGCTCGCGTCCAGTTGCTTCTCGGTCAACTTGTAGGCCGGTTCGTTGGTCACGAACGTCTTGAAGGCTTTGTACAGGTTATCGTTCACGGGGAACTCTTCGGCCTTGATGTTGTGGCTGAAGTCGATGGCGCGCGCCACCTTGTACGACTCGAACCCGTTGATGCGGCCGTTGACCAACTCGCGCACGAAGGCGAAGATCGGATTGATGGCGCGATTCTGCACCGCGCCGACGATGCGCGGCTTGACGGACTCGTCCGGCGCAATGCCGCCGCCGCCATAGACCGTGCGCCCCGTATCGGTCTTGCTCTCAGGCCCCGCCGGCTTCTGGTCGGCCGGCGTGTCTTCATCCCGACCGAGGCCGCCGCGCGTGTAGTAATCGTAGAGGCCTTCGTTCGAGTAGTCGCGCTGGATGAGCCGGCCCGACGGCGTGTAGTATTTCGACGAAGTCAACGTCAAAGCCGTGCCGTATTCAAGCGGGATGATCGACTGGACCAATCCCTTGCCGAAACTCGTTTCGCCGACGACGAGCGCGCGGTCGTGATCCTGTAGCGCACCCGCGACGATCTCGGACGCGGACGCTGTGCCGCGATTGACCAAGACGACGAGCGGCACGTTGTCGGGGTTCGGGTTGTCGGAGCGATAGGTGTGAGCGGCGTAGGCGCGCCCGCGCTGCGACAGGATCGGCTGCCCGGCGGGCAGGAAACGGCTGGCGACCTTGACGGCTTGATCGAGCAGGCCGCCGGGGTTGCCGCGCAGGTCCAGCACGAGCGAAGTCATACCTTCGCGGTGCAGTTTCTCCAACGCGTCAACGAACTCGTCGGCGGTCGTGTAGTTGAAGCCGCGCGTCATGTCGATGTAGCCGACGCCGGCCTTGAGCATGTAAGCATCAGGCACGGACGGCTGCGGCACGGCGTCGCGCGTGATCTCGACGGTTTCGGCGGCCGCCGTCAGAGGCCCGTTCAATCGTGACCTTGACTTGCGAGCCGCGCGGGCCGCGCAACTTGTCGCGCACTTCGCTCGACGGGCGACCTTTAACTTCCGCGCCATCGACAGCGATGATCTTATCACCGAAGCGCAAGCCCGCTTTCGCGGCGGGCGCGTTCTCGAAGGTGGCGAGAATATAAGTGTCGGTCTGTTCGCCGATGCTGCGGTCGCCGATGGTCGCGCCGATGCCGTAGTACTCAGAGCGCCAATCGGTCCGCATCTCCTCGAACTCTTTCGCGTCGTAATAGTTCGAGTGCGGGTCGAGCGTGCGCAGCATGCCGATGATGGACGACTTGAAGGAGTTGCCGTAGTCGAGCTTCTGCCCGTCCACATAATTCTCTTCCACCAGACTCAACGCTTCGGCGAAATCTTCTTCGAGCGCCGAGGTGGCGTCGGACGGCATACGCGGCGCGCGCCGGCCCGTCGGCCCCGTGGGGCCGGGACGCGTGGGCGCGGCCGAAGAGTCGTTGCGCCGGCGATCCGGCGTCTGTTGTGCCAGCACGAAGGCGGGCACGGCGAGCGTCAGCAAGAACAGCGCAGCGAGCGCGAGCTTCAGTCTATTTTTTACCACGGGCAAAACCTCTCGGAAGACGAGAACCGGGCATTAAGATGATGGTCAACACGCGCTCGCTCGACGGGCGCGCCCTTGCCTGCACGACCAACCCCAGGCAGGTTTTTGTATGTTACTTGATGAGCGGCGGGGCGGCAAGGTTGCTGCCCGCGACGACGACGCGGCGCAATTTCTCGTGCGCCTAAATCATAAGCATTGTACGTTGCGGCCCTGAATGCTAATATGCCGCCACATCATTAACGCTGTTCCCCTGTAATTTCGGCCCCGCATTGATCGATTGCACGCACGACCCCGCGTGCGCGTGCATACGGCTAGTCTGATTTAGGCAAGCACAATTTGCCGGTTGAGCCTCCGATTGCGGGCGCGCACGCACGCCGTCGGCGGCAGGTTGATGCGATATGAAAATACTGCTCTGCTGCTGCTGCGCCGTGCTGGCGCTCGCCCTGACCACCGGGGCGCAACCTCCAACCACAGACACCACGCGGGCCGGCGCGCCGCCGAGGGGCGGCCAGCAAACGCGCGCGGTCGGCGAAGTGACGGCGGTTGAAGCGCCCGGCCGGCAACTCAAGATCAAGACCGAGGACGGCCGCGTGCTCACCATCCGGCTCGACGACGCGACGACCTTGCGACGTGTGCCGCCCGGCGCGGCCCGCGCCGACGAGGCCGCGCCGATCACGCTGGCCGAGGTCAAGGTCGGCGAACGCGTGTTCGCGCGCGGCGAGTTGAGCGCAGACGGGCTGTCGTTTGCCGCCCGGCAAATGATGGTGTCGCAGACGGCGGCCGCCGCAGCGGTTGGCGCGAACGAGCGCGGCGGGCGCGGCCTCTTTGGGCGTATCACGGCGCTCAAGCCGGAGACGAAAGAGATCGCGGTGCTGGCGCGCACGCCCGATGGCGGCCGGCAAGTCATGGTTGTTGCCTCGTCGCCGCAAGTTCGCTTCAAGCGTATCGCGCCCGACTCGTTGAGCGCGCAGGATGCCGTGCCGAGTTCGTTCGCCGCGCTGCAAGTCGGCGATCAACTGCGCGCCAGCGGCGAGCGCAGCGCCGACGGCGCACGCTTCACGGCCGAAGAGATCGTGAGCGGTTCGCTCCTGCGCATCGGCGGCACGGTCGCGGCCGTCAACGCAAGCACGGGCGAACTCACCATCAACGCGCAGCCGAACGGGCAACAGTTCATCGTTCGCACGGGCGCGCGTTCGCAGTTGCGCCGCATTACACCGGAAGCCGCGGCCTCGTTTGAACGTGCGCGTGCGAGCGCAGGCACACGGCCGCCGCCGGGCGAGGTGCGTGCGCCCGACAACCGAAGCGCGTCAACGCGGCGCACGGGTCAGACCATGCAAGAGTTGTATCGTGGTCTGCCCGTCATCACGGTCAACGATCTGAAGGCGGGCGACGCGGTGCTAATCACCGGCACGCCGGGCGCGGACGCAACGCACTTGACGGCGATCAGTTTGTTGACGGGCGAGGCCGAGTTCATCGGTCGGCTGCAACGTCTGGGCAGCGACAACGGCGCGAACATGAGTCCGGGCTTGCCGGGCAGCGTACTCGGCGGCGGCATCCCAATGGGCGAGCGCGACCCGCGCGAGCCACCACCGTGAGCGCGCGTGCCCCCGCATTTGCTTTAACGTTAGCCCCCGCAAAGCAACACCAAACCACGGAGCCGAACAACACATGCGGTCTTGCTGCAACGGCAAGGCGGAGGGGTGGGCCAGTGTGTAAGCGATTAACTCTGCGAACGATTCTTTTATTCTCCTGTCTGCTCGTCTGCTCTGGCGCGCGCGCGCAGCAACAGGCGTCGGGCACTCTGCGCGGGGCGGTGACGGATCAACTGGGTGGACTGGTCGTCGGCGCGACTGTCAACGCGACGGATGCGAGCGGCGTCGAGCGCACGGCCACGACGGACGAAGAGGGCAACTATGCCTTCTCAGGTTTGCCGCCCGGCCGTTACGTCGTCCACGTCAACGCGCCCGGCTTCGTGCCGTTCGAGAATACGGCGGTTGAAGTTGCCGCTGGTCGCAATGAACCGTTGAACGTGACGCTGAACATCGCCGTCGAAGAAGAGGTCGTGACGGTGACGGAGCAGTCGGGCATCTCGACCGAGGCGGAGAACAACGCGGGCGCGGTCGTCTTGCGCGGCGCAGACCTCGACACCTTGCCCGACGACCCGGACGATCTGGCCGAAGCATTACAAGCACTCGCCGGCCCGTCCGCCGGGCAAGACGGCGGCGAAATCTTTCTCGACGGTTTCACGGGCGGGCGTTTGCCGCCGAAAGAGTCGATCCGCGAGATTCGGATCAATCAAAATCCGTTCTCGGCCGAGTTTGATCGCATCGGCTTCGGGCGCATTGAAATTTTTACCAAGCCGGGCACGGATCGTTTGCGCGGGCAAGTGGCGTTCAACTTCAACGACGAAAAATTGAACTCGCGCAATCCGTTCGCACCCACCCGCGCGCCCTTTCAGACGCGCCGCATCGGCGGCAACTTGAGCGGCCCCATTGTCCCTAAGAAGGCATCGTTCTTCTTTGACCTACAGCGCAACGAGACGGACGACAACGACATCGTCAACGCGTCGATCCTCGATGCGAATTTCAACCCGACAATCTTCAGGACCACCGTGCTCTCGCCCCGGCGCAGTACGACCTTCAGCCCGCGTCTCGACTATCAGTTGAATGCGACGAACACGCTCGTCGCGCGCTACAGCTACGAGCGCCAGCGCCGCGAGAACACGGGCGTCGGCGATCTCTCTTTGCCTGAGCGCGCCATCGATAACACAAGCACGGATCATACGTTTCAACTGACGGAAACGGCCGTCATCAATCAGAAGGTGATCAACGAGACGCGCTTCCAGTTCAGCCGCGAACGCAGCGAACAGATCGGCGGCACGAACGCGCCGACCCTGCGCGTCAACGATGCCTTCACGGGCGGCGGCGCGCAAGCCACGGGCGCGACGAACGAACTCACACGCTTCGAGTTGTCGAACTATACTTCGTGGGTCGCCGGTCGCCATTCGCTCAAAGCGGGCGGGCGCGTGCGCGGCACACGCATCACAGACATCTCGCCGCAGAACTTCGCCGGCACGTTCACCTTCACGTCGCTCGAACTCTACCGCCAAACGATCCTCGACGTGGCGGGCGCGCGCCCGACGCAACTGAGCATCGCGGGCGGCAACCCCGAAGCGCGCGTCACGCAATACGACTTCGGGCCGTTCATACAAGACGATTGGCGTGTGCGGCCCAACTTGACCTTCAGCGCCGGGCTGCGTTACGAGACGCAGACGAACATCGACAGCCATCTCAACTTCGCGCCGCGCCTCGCCTTCGCATGGTCGCCGGCTCCAAAGGCGGGCGCGGCCAATCGCGGCTCGACGATGGTTGTGCGCGGCGGCTTCGGCGTCTTCTATTCGCGCTTCGTTGAGAGCTTGTCCTTGCAAGCCAACCGCTTCAACGGCACGAACACGCAGCAGTTCGTCGTGACCAACTCGACCCCGGCCGGCATACAGTTGCTTGATCAAGCGCAGTTCACTTTAGGCGGCGTCACGAACGTGCCGACGCTCGCGCAGCTTGCGGCCTTCAGCATCCCGCAGACCGTGCGCCGCGTCGCGCCCGATCTGTCCGCGCCATACACGATGCAGGCCGCCATCAGTCTTGAGAAGCAGTTGCCGCAACGCACGTCTTTCTCGATCAACTTCATCAACGCGCGCACGCTCCACGTCTTGCGCACGCGCAACATCAACGCGCCCGTGGGTGGCGTGCGCCCGTTCGCGGGCGGCAACATCTATCAATACGAGTCGAGCGGTCGCTTCAACCAAAACCAGTTGGTCCTAAGCGTCAACAATCGCGCGACCCGCGCCTTCACCATCTTCGCCAACTACACCTACAACCGCGCGCGTAGCGATACGGACGGCGCGTTCAACTTTCCCGCGAACCAGTATGACCTGACCGGCGAGTACGGCCGTTCGGCGCAGGACATACGCCATCGCCTGTTCGTCGGCGGCTCGATCAACGCGCTGCCGTGGGGCATCAGTCTGAGTCCGTTCATCACGGCGAACTCTGGCCGGCCCTTCAACATCACCATCGGGCGCGACTTAAACGGCGACACGCTCTTTACCGAACGCCCCGCGTTGGCCGACGCGCAGACGCCGCCCTGCACGAATGTCAACCCGCTCTTGTGCGACCTACGCACCACACGCTTCGGCAACTTCGACGTTAATCCGAAAGCGGGTCAGACCATCATCCCGCGCAACTTCGGCAACGGCCCCGCCTTCTTCTCCGTCAACATGCGGATCGGCAAGACGTTCGGCTTCGGCGAAGTGCGCGGCACGACGGCCGGGGCGGGGCAGCAAGGTGGCGGTGGTGGACGCGGTGGCGGTGGTCGTGGCGGTGGAGGCGGGCGCGGCGGTCGAGGTGGCGGCGGTGGCGCGCAAGGCGGCGGCGCGTTCGGCGACGCGCAACGCACGGAGACACGCTACAGCCTGAATCTCTCGGTCAACATTCAGAACCTACTCAACCACACGAACCTCGGTCAGCCCATCGGCAATTTGAGTTCGCAGCTATTCGGTCGGTCGGTCAACACGGCCGGCGGCTTCGGCGGCCCCGGCGGCGGCGGCAACCCCGCGGCCGGCAACCGCCGCGTCGAGATGTCGCTGCGCTTCAGTTTTTAAGCGGCCAACAAACTGTCCGAGGCAGGCTAAGCTTTGCCTCGGACAGTTGGCCGGCCGGTGCGTTCGCTTGACGCTTCTTTCGGCGCATCCTTACAATAACCTTCAGCGGAATCAACGCACAGGTTTAAGTAGAGCGGTCTTGCCGCGCAAGGTGTTACGCCACCGCGCGCGCGACCGCCGCACGCTATTGAAGGAGATTGACACGCATGAGTACGCCGAACGATCCGCAGGATCAGATTCACCAAGCCGAGCCGGTGGACGATCTGATGTTGACCGATGACGAACCGCAGAGCGGCCCCGACCGCGAGCGCCTATCTTCGTCTGTGCGCGACATCGCCTCGCGCATCCCCGAATCGCTCTCCTCCATCGGGCGCGACATCAGCCGCACCATCGAGCGCGCGCTCGCCGCGAAGGACGACTACGTCGTCGCCGTCAAGGTCTCGCACGAGGCGCAGGACAAGTTGGAACAGCTCGTCCAGGCCGGCGTCTTCCGCAGTCGCGCCGAGGCCGCCGCCTTCCTCATCGACGAAGGCATCAAGGCGCAGACCAAGAAGCTCTTCGACCGCGTCGCGCGAAAAGCTCTCCGAGATCGAGCGCCTGCGCGCAGAGCTGCGCGGCATGATCAACAAACGGAACGACGCAGAGTCGTGAAGCGGAGCGAGAGTGCAAGCATTTTCTTGTCACGCCTACTGCTCACATTCGCCCGGAGGTTCACTTGTCCACGTCACGCTGCCGCAGTCCGGTCGAGCAGTTCACGCTGGCGAACGGCCTGCGCGTCGTCTTGAGCGAAGACCACTCGGTGCCGGTCGTCTCGGTCGCGGTCTATTACGACGTCGGCTCGCGCAACGAGCGCGAGGGGCGCACGGGCTTCGCGCACCTGTTCGAGCACATGATGTTTCAAGGCTCGGAGAACGTGCCGAAGGCCGGCGCACTTCCAGTACATCTTCAACAACGGCGGCACGATGAACGGCACGACCTCGACCGAGCGCACCAACTACTTCGAGACGCTGCCCGCGAACCAACTCCCGCTCGCGCTCTGGCTGGAGAGCGACCGCATGCGCTCGCTCAAAGTGACGCAGGAGAACCTCGACAACCAGCGCGACGCCGTCAAGGAGGAGAAGCGGCTCAACTACGACAACCGCCCCTACTCGAACGCCTTCCTGCGCTTGAACGAGCTGATCTATAAGAACCCCGCGAACGCGCACTCGACCATCGGCTCGATGGAAGACCTCGACGCCGCGACGATCGAAGACGTGCGCGAGTTCTTCCGCATCTACTACGCGCCGAACAACGCCGTGCTCACCATCGCGGGCGACTTCGACCCGGCAGGAGGCGCGCGCGCTCGTCGAAAAATATTTCGCCTCCATCCCAGCGCAGCCCGCGCCGCCGCCCGTCGACGTCGCCGAGCCGGAGGACGTCGCCGCGCGCGTCGAGACTTACCGCGACCCGTTCGCGCAGCTGCCCGGCCTTCATGCTCGGCTGGAAGGTGCCCGCGCGCCGCACGCCCGAGTTCTACGCGCTCTCGCTCGCCAGCGACCTGCTGCTCGACGGCGACAGCTCGCGCCTCTACCAGCGGCTCGTCAAGGACGAGGAGTCGGTCGTCGGCATCCAGGGCGGCATCGGCGAGCGGCGCGGCCCCTCGTCGCTCTACGTCTTCGCCATCCCGAAGCCGGGCCACACGACCGAAGAGATTCGCGCGACGCATCCAGCGAGGAGATCGACGCGGCTCGCCGACGAAGGCCCGACCGCCGAGGAGATGGAGAAGCTGCGCAACACGTCTCCTCAACGACTCCGTGCGCGGCCGCCAGTCCACGCTCTACCGCGCGCAGCGCCTCGCCGAGTACGCGCTCTACGACGGCGACCCCGACCTCTTCAACACAGAGATGGAGCGCTACCTCGCCGTCACCCCCGAGGAGATCAAGCGCGGCCGCCGCGCGCTACCTGCTCACGGACAACTACTCCGTCGATGGAGGTCGTCCCCGCGCACGCGGCCAACGCGAGCGGCCGCGCCGCCGAGCCCGAGCCGCCCGGCCCGAGCCCGAGCAGCCCGGCGCGCCGCCGCCGCAGGTGCCGCCGCCGCCCGGCGTCGAACCACCGCCTCCCACCGACGAACCGCGCACGCCCCTGCCGAGCCGCAGCCGCGACGCAGAGCAGCCGGCCGACGCGCCACAGTACAGCATGATGAACGACGAATGCGGAAGTGATGAATGAAAGACCGTTAGCTGTTCATTCATCATGCATCATTCCGCATTCCTCATATCCTTTATGAGTCATAACCGAATCAACCATCGAAGACTTTCGCCGCCAGCCGCCCGCGCCGCTTGCGCCGCGCCCGCTGAACCTGCCCGTGCGCGCAGAGACGACGCTCGCCGAACGGCCTGCACGTCGTCGTCGTCGAGCAGCGCCGCCTGCCGCTCGTCAGCTTCCGCCTCGCCTTCCGCACGGGCGACGCGCTCGACCCGCCAGACCTGCCCGGCCTGACCGACGTGCTGACCGACATGCTCAACGAGGGCACAGAGACGCGCACGAGCCGGCAGATCGCCGAAGAGGTCGCGCGCTTCGGCGCGACGCTTGACGGCCGGCGCCAACTCCGACTACACGACCGTCGCCGCCTCCTCGCTCTCGGCCTACGCCGACGAAATGCTCGAACTGCTCGCCGACGTTGTCGCTGCGCCCGTCCTTCCCCGAAGACGAGCTTGAGCTGGCGAAGGCAGAACGCGCAGCAGAACCTGATCGCGCAACGCGCGCAGCCCTCGTTCCTCGCCACCGAACGCGTCGCGCGCGTCATCTTCGGCGCAGCACCCTTACGCCGTCGTCGCGCCCACGCCCGAGTCCATCGAGGCGATGACGCGCGACGCGCTCGCCGAGTTCCATCGCGCCACGCTTCCTGCCGAACAACGCCGTGCTCGTCGTCGTCGGCGACGTGCAACGCGAACACGTCCTCGCGCGGGTCGAGGAACTCTTCGGCGCTTGGGCGCGCGGACGCCATCGCCGAGCCGCACTTCCCCGCCCCGCCCGACGCGCACGCGCGCGCATGGCCTACATCGTTGACCGCCCCGGCTCGGCGCAGTCCAACATCGTCATCGCCAACCCGGCCGTCACGCGCACGCACCCCGACTACTTCCCGCTGCTCGTCATGCACACGGTCCTCGGCGGCAACGCCTCCGCGCGCCTCTTCATGAACCTGCGCGAAGAGAAGGGCTACACCTACGGCGCCTACTCGCACCTCGACGCGCGCCGCCACGCCGGCACCTTCCGCGCCACGGCCGAGGTGCGCACGCCCGTCACGGGCGCGTCGCTCAAAGAGTTCTTCTACGAGCTCGGACGCATCCGCGACGAGGATGGTCCGGGACAGGAGCTGACAGACGCGAAGTCGTACCTGACCGGCATCTTCCCCATCCGGCTTGGAGACGCAGGACGGGCTTGTCGATCAGCTCGTGCAGATCAGGATGCACGACCTGCCGGACGACTACCTGCAGACTTACCGCGACCGCGTCCAGCGCGTCACGACGCGCCGACGTGCGGCGGGCCGCGCGCGCTTACGTCACGCCCGACGCGCGCGGCCGTCGTCGTCGTCGGCGACGCCGCCGCCGTCACGCCGCAAGTCGCGGAGTATGCGGCCGAGATCGAGTTTTACGATCACACGGGCCAGCGCCGAGCCGCGCAGCCCGACACGGACAAAGGGAGCGGATCATGATCGACAAGACGGGTGAAGCAGCGACGAGTTCGACCGGCGAGGCCGCGAACATTCTAGGTACTTGGGCATTGCAAGTCAGTTCGCCGTTCGGCATGCAGCCGGTCACTTTCACGGTCGAACGCGCGGGCGACGTGCTCACCGGCAAGATGAGCCACGAGCGCGGCACGGCCGACGTGACCAACATCAAGGTGCATGGCGCTGACTTTACCGCCCGCGCCGCCGTCACGCTCAAAGGCTCGCAGGTCACGGCCGACATCGAAGGGCACATCGACGGCACGCAGATCAGCGGCACTGTCAAAGTCAACCTGCCCGTCGCTCCGGCCGTCAAATTCACAGGGGTGAAACAGTGAGCAGTAGGCAGTAGGCAGTTAAGACAGCGCCTCAAAATGTTGCTATTACTACCAGCGATGTTGGGCCGGTCGCCAGTTAGTTAAACCAAAAGTTTCTGATAGGTCTGTATTAACTGCCTACTGTTAGAAAAAAACCCGCCCGGTGTGTGCTCTCACACCGGGCGGAAATCACAGGAGAATTGCCCAACTTCGGGGCCGCCCCCTCGCGGCCCTTGTGGGTTGCTATGCTCGCAAACTGAGATGCGAGCAGTTTGCGCACGGGTTGCTCCCCAGCCTTTACTAAACTTGACCAGGCGATTGCCGCTGTGGCGACGAGAGGTAATAAGTTAATGAGAAAACTTTTTGTGCTTACGCTGACTCTGATGTTAGCCGCTTCGTGCGCGCAACAACCGGCGCAGCAACCGGCCGCGCCGCCGCTGTCCAGTCGGGCGATCAGGCGTTCAAGACGGCACACGACGCTTACGTGCGTCGAGTTCCTGCGCCGCAACCCGACGGTCAACACTTATCTCGGCGGCGCGGGGCTTGATCCGACGCTGCGCGAAGTGGACGGCATGCTGCGCGACCACTCGGCCGCGGCGCTCGCCGAAGAAGATCGCTGGCTCGGCGACGCGCAGAAAACTTTCGAGAACTTCGCGCCCGACACGCTCGCGCCCGCACGCCGCATCGACCGCGAGGTCGCGCTCGCGCAGATCAGCTTCCTGCTCCACCAACATCAAGCGCGGCGCTATCAGGAGCGCGCCTTAGACACCTACGTCAACGAACCGTTCCGCGCCGTCGATTTCTCCATTCAAGGCATGACGCAGACCGGCCCGCGACCTACGGCACGCCCGACGAGTGGGCGCTCGTCGTCCGGCGCGTGCAAGACGTCCCGCGCTACATGCAAGCCGCGCAGGAGCAACTCGCCGCAGGTGTCCGCACCAGCAACACGCCCGACTATCGCATGATCGCGCGCGACGGTTTGACCTCGACAGCGGCCGACGCCGACTACTTCGAGCAGAAGTTGCCTGAGACTGGCCGCGAAACAGATCGCGCCGGGCGCGCAACACGACGAACTGCTCAAACAGTTGACCGAGGCCGGCAAGGGCGCGGCCGGCGCTTATCGCGGCTTGCGCGAATTTCTGCTCAAGACTTTTTATAACGCGAACACGCCCGCCGCGACGAACAACGCGGACGCAATCAAGCCTGAGTTCAAGCAAGACCGTTACGCGTTCGGCGAAGAGGAATACAACTGGGCGCTCAAGAATAATCTGCGCATGGACAAGTCGGCCGCGCAGTTGTACGAAGAGGCTTGGCCCATCGTGCAAGACGACGCAGGCCGAGATGGTCGAAACTTGCGCGCGAGATCGGCCCGAAGCACAACCTCACTCTGCCCGCGGACGACAACCAAGCCGTGCGCGCCGTCTTCGATGAGCTCGGCGAGGACTATCCGAAGTCCGACGCGCAGATGGTCGATTGGTATCGGGAAGCGGGCGTGCGGCTCGTGGACTACGCGCGCAAGACGGGCATCTTCGATGTGCCCGCCGACTACAAGCTCGACGTGGTCGAGACACCGCCGCCCTTGCGCGCCTCGATTGACGGCGCGGCTTATTATCCTGCGCCGCCGTTCAAGAACAGCGGCGTCGGGCCGTTTCTACGTCACGACTTCAGGCACGAACGATCAGGCCGCGCTGAAAGAGAACAACCGCGCCGCGCTCGCAGACCTCTCGGCGCACGAAGGCTTCCCCGGTCACGATTGGCATTACAAGGTGATGACGCAGTCCCGCGACCAGATCGCGGGCGTGCGCTGGCTCACACCCGGCGAGGTCGAAGGCTCAAGCTCGATGTGGGAAGATTCGATGGCGTCGGAAGGTTGGGCGCTCTATTCCGAGGCGCTGATGGCTGAACAGCAGCCGGGCGCAGCCGCAGGTTTCTACACGCCCGAAGAACGACTCTATCAGTTGCAGGGCAAGCTCTACCGCGACCTGCGCGTCCGCATCGACACGGGGCTGCACACCGGGCGCATGTCCTACGACGACGCGGTCGATCTCTTCTCGCAGATCGTCAACTTCCAACCCGGTTCGTGTCGCGCCGGCAGCACGATGAACGCGGCGCAACGCGCCAGTTGCGAATCGAGCGAACGCGCCATCTTTCGTTACTCGAAGTGGCCCACGCAAGCGATCACTTATCGCCTCGGCAAAGATCAAATCTTCGCCCTGCGCGCCGACGCGCAACGCACGTTAGGCAATCGCTTCGCGGCCAAACAGTTCCACCTACTCTTCATGCGGCAAGGCACGATCCCCGCGAACTATTTCCGCGACGAACTGCTGCGCGACTTACAAACGCAGCAATAACGAATGATGAAAGATGAAGGATGGATGATGGATGAAAGACACGCTGGTCTTCATTCATCATTCATCCTTCTGCCTTCATCAGTTCTGCTCGAAGATTTGTTTGAGGTGATGTTGCAGGTGGTCGATGTAGTCGCGCATCAAGTATTCGAGGGTGGTCGGCGTGTGTTCGCTGACGGGCTTGAAGGCGATGCGGTCGAGCGTGTGGACGGCGCGGGGTGTCTGTAGCTGCGCGGCGTCGGCGTGCGTCATGACGTGCAGCAGGTGCAGGTTGTAGTGCTGCCACAGATCGACGAGCAGCGGCCAAGGCTCGCGGTCGTAGTGTTGGACGCGCACCCAGTCTTCTTGTTGATAGCCGTCAAAGTTGAGATCGTTGCTGAGTTGCGCCAGCACGAAGCGCCGGTGGTTGTTCGTCGCCGAGTCGATCAAGTGCCCGACGATCTGCTTCACAGACCATTCGTCAGCCGCCACGGATTGTTGCGCGTCGGTTTCACTCATGGCGCGCAGCCGCGTTGCGCCCTGTGCAATCGTTTGCTGTAACTCCGCCAGTGCGTCTTGCATTAAATCTGTCACCTGTCGTATTGCAGCACCAGCCCGTTGCTGCCGACCGCGACGCCGCGCTTCTTGTTCATGGCGAGCGCATAGAGGTGCTGCTTCGTGCCGCTCTCTTGTTGCACCCACGTGCGCCCGCCGTCGCCGGAGCGCAGGATGACGCCGCCGCGCCCGACCACCCAACCATCGTCTTCGTTGACGAAGCCGACGCTTAGCAGCGTGCCGCGCGCGACTGTCAGTAGCACCGGCAGCCATACCTGCCCGCCGTCGAGTGTACGCATGACCGTGCCGCGTTCGCCCACGACCCAGCCGCGATCTTCATCGAGAAAGTCAACGTGATAGAGCGTCGCGCTTGTATCAACGCGTTGGCGCGACCAGCTTGTGCCGCCGTCCTCTGTATAAAGGATCGTGCCCTTGTCGCCGACGATCCAGCCGCGCTTGTCGCCGACGAAGTCGAGGTGGATCAACTCTGTGCGGGCCGGCACAGTCTGCCGCTGCCACGTCACGCCGCCGTCCGTCGTCGCCAGCACGAGACTATCGACCACACGGTCGCCGCGCGATAGATTGCCGACGATCCAGCCCTTCTTCTTGCCGGTGAAGCGCACGCTGTAAAGCTCCGGCTCCGCGCCGTCGAACTCCGTGGCCAGGAAGCGCCGCGCCTCGTGCCAAGACGTGCCGCCGTCGGCGGTCGTCAGGATGCGACTACCGACGAGCAGATAACCGTCCTCTTTGTCGCGGAAGTAGAGGTCGCTCACGCTGTCGTTGAGGCCGAGCCGTTGTGATGTCCAACTGCGCCCGCCGTCTTCTGTGCGCCAGACCTGCCCGCCGTCGCCCGCCGTCCAGCCGCGCTTGGCGTCGAGAAAAAAGACGGCGTTCAAATCCTGCGCGCCCGCGCCGAGCCGCGTCATGACCCAACCTTGCTGCGCGCCGACGTGCGCCGACAGACACATGAAGCCGACAAGCAGCAGGCCCGTAACAATCGACGTGCGCCGCAGCCGACCCGTTAGCTCTCTTGTTATCACGCGCTACGCTCCGCTCGCAGATGTGTCCGTGCCCGCTTGTCGCTGCTTATCTGTGGTGAGTGTTTGTACACGAACTTGTAGCCGCGAGACAAGGACAGGCACGCGAAAAAAGAAATGATGAATGATGAATAAGCTGCTATTCATCATTCATCATTGCGCCTTCAGCATTTCTTTATCTACTTCGTCGCGGCGTTGACGCGATAGACGTGACCTTTGAAGACGATGACCACGCGCTCGCCGAGGGCGAAGAACTCCGCGAGTTTCGGTTCGCGTTTAACGGCATCGAAGTAAGCGTCCGTGCCGAACGTGAGCGCAGTCTCAGGCAACCGCGCGTCCGCCTTGAACTCGGCATCTGTCCAGACGCCTTCGCGCAAGTAGAACGTCTTGCCGCCGACTTTACGCACCGTGTCCACACGCAATGTCTCGTCCTCGTCGTCCGGGCGCAACGCTTCCTGCTGCGCGCGCGCCTTCTTGCTGTCTTTAACGGCGTACTCGCCGGTCGTCGCGGGCTTCGGCGCAGCCATCGGCGGCGGCGCGTTGTTGCTGCTCACGCCCGCACCTGTCCCGCTCAGGTTGCCCATGTCCCGCCCGGTTTTAGTCGGCGACGGCATAGGGCGCGGCTGCCTATCGCGCCGCCCGACCGGGCCTGTGACCCTGACCGTGTCCGTGATGCCGCGCGTGGCTTCGGCGCTTTCGAGCGCGAGATAGGACGTGTAAGGCGTGACGATGCCGTAGCGCGTGCCGAGGTCTGTGATCTCGTCCACGAGTTCTTTCTGCGCGCCGTTGGTGCGGACCTGTTCCATCAACCAACCGACGCGGCGCGTGGCCCACAGGCGCGGCAGAAAATCGTTGTTGCTTGATTCGAGCGGGAAGTTCAGATTCTCATAAGCAAAGCTGCGCGTCTGCGCGTTCGTCTTGCCCGACAAGCGCAGGCTGATGTTGCGCAGATCGGCCGCGTTGCGATAGCGCCCGATGAACGTGACCTGCGCGCCGCGAAACAGGTCGGGCAACTCGCGCGGATAGACGAAATCACTTGTGACCCCGCCCATGTCGAGCGCGAGATTGGTCAACACGGGATAGTTGACCTTAGCGAAAAAGTTCGAGACTTTGATCTCAAGGTCTTCCTTCGGCTCGACGTAATCGGCCGCGCCGCCGTTCTCGCTGGCGAGCTTATCCAGCAACGCCGTGTTCACGTCGTAACCGACGCCAAAGGTAAACAGACGCACACCGCGCGGGCGCTCGCCGCGCACGTTGTCGATGATGCGCGTGATGTTCGTCTCGCCCACGGTCGGCAGCCCGTCCGTCATAAAGACGACCAGCTTGGGCCGGTCGCTCGTGTCGAACTGCCGCAAGGCGGCGCGCAGTGCATCGTTGATGTTCGTGCCGCCGTTCGAGCGCAACGCTTGGACGAACTCGACGCCGCGTGCGCGCCCGCGCTCGTCGGCCGTGATCAGCCCGCTTGTCAGCAAGTGTTCTTCACCCGCGAACGAGACGATGTTGAAACGATCTTCGGCGCGCAAGGTCTTGACGCCGAACAAGAGCGCCGCACGCGCCTTCTCCATCTTCCCTTCCTCGGCCATCGACCCCGACGTGTCGAGCACGAACACGATGTCTTTCGCGGCGTACTCGGCCTCGGCCCAGTTGTCCTTCGGCGAGATCATCAACAGGAAGTAGCCGTCCTTGCCCGGCTCGCGGTGCGTTAAGAGCGACAGCCCGAAGTCGGCGCTTGAGATCGTGTAGAAGAGTTGAAAGTCCTGCGGCTCGCGGCCCGCCGCCGATTCAAACGAGACGTTGGCGCGCGTTGACTCGCGCGTCGCGCGCACGTCGATGGCGTGGCTCGGCGAATAGATGTTGCGCAGCGGCTCTTTGCCTTCGATGTCGATGCGGCCCGCGACCGAACCGATCTCGACGAGGTTGTGACCCGTGCCGAGCGGGTAGCGATAAGCGACCGTGCCCGACTCGGCGCGCAAGACTTGCGTGTAAGTCAACTCCAATTTTTTATCCGAGCGCGGCGGGATCGGAAAGATGCGCGCTTGAAAAAGATTCTTGCCCGCGTATTCGAGCAGACCCGGATCGCGCTGCCGGCGCACGATCTCGTCGTAGATGCGCCGCGCCTCTTCGCGCGAGCGAACTTCGCCGACCAGACGCCGGTTGCCGTCCCAGATGGCGAACTCGGACACGGACGCCGTTTCGGGGATGGGGAAAAAGTACGTGCCTTCGAGCGTGGCGTCGGTGTCGTTGCGAAAGACCTGCTCGACGTGCGTGGTCGCCACTTGCCCCGCGATCTTTGTGTCGAGTTTGATCGAGCGGATCGGCAAAGCGCGCGGCAACTGCACCGGGCGCGGGGGGCGCGGGCAGTCGGCGCAGATGCCCGGCACGATCACGCCCTGCGCGGCGGCGGTCAAACTCAGAGCGAACAAAATAAACAGGCTGAATAACACGGGGCTGGCAAATCGTCTGGTGTGCATCGTCGTTTCCTCAAACCTATGCGGCAAAGTATACGGGCGTTAGTAGCGCCCTCGCCCTGTAGAACGCGCGCGGGCGGCGGCGCTTGCAGATAGATGACGAAAGTTAAGGCGCAGGCTGGCTCACGTAAGTAATAAAATTTGCGTTGACCTGTTATTAATGCAATGCGCGCAGGCGCGGGTTGCGCAAACCGATGAGAGTGACGCTGATTGCGATCAGCAGACCGCCGATGGCGAGCGTGGTCTGCGCGCCGAGCCAGTGGCCTATGTGTAGGTGTTGCGCGCCCGCGCCCGCGAGGAAGTTGCCGACGGGCATCGCGCCGAGGAACGAGAGGATGAACATGCTCATCACACGCCCGCGCATCTCGTCCGTCACCAGTTGTTGCAAGAGCATGTTCGTGACCGCAATCGAGCAGACCACGCCGAAGCCCATCGCAAACAGAAACGCGAGCGAGACGCCGATATGCTCCGAGAGCGCGAAGCCGATCAGGCAGACCGCGAAGCCCCACGCGCCGCCCAACACGAACCAACCCTTGTAACGAAAGTTGCCGAGGAACGTGACCATCAACGCGCCGAAGAACGCGCCCGCGCCTGCCATGCCGCCCAGCACAGACAGCCCCACCTCGCCCAGCCGCAACACGTCGCGCGCGAACACCGGCAGCAGCGAGAAGTAAGGCGCGCCGCACAGGCTCACCAGCGCAGAGATCGTCAGCAGCATCAAGACGCGCGGGCGCTGGCGCACATAGCGCACGCCCGCCAGTAAATCTTCCCACCATGAACCCTGCGCCCGTGGGCTTTTGACCGGCGGCAGTTGCATCAGCATCAGTGCCCACACGACCGCGACGAACGAGAAACCGTTGACGTAGAAACACCCGGCGGGGCCGAAGTACTTGAGCGCCGGCCCGGCGAACACAGGCCCCAACACGCGCGACAATTGAAACTGCGTCGAGTTGAGCGCGATGGCGTTCGCCAAATCTTCGCGCCCGACCAGATCAATCGTGATCGCCTGATACGACGGCGCAGCCAGCGACATGCAGCAACCCGTGACGAACGACGCGCACAGGATCATCCACCATTGCAACACGCCGGTTGCTTGCAACGTCGCCAACGTCAGCGCCGTTAAACCTGCGCCCACTTGTGTCAGGATGAGCAGTCGCTTGCGATCCAGCAGGTCGGCGAAGACGCCGCCCAAGAGTGTTAAGACCAGACCGGGCGCGGTCGCAAGGAAAGCGTCGAAGCCAAGCCAGAAGGGCGAGTTGGTTAGTTCATAGACGAGCCACGCCTGCGCGACCGCCTGCATCCACGTGCCGACGTTCGATAAGAACGCGCCGGTCCAGAAGAGTCGGAAGTTGCGATGCGTGAGCGCGCGGAACATCTCGCTGCCTCGGCGCACGGGCACAGGCGGCTGCGGTGTCCGATGAATCTCTAGCTCCATAGTCGAACGTTGAACGCTAGCGGCAGTGCGCAATGATACACGGCAAACGTCACGAATGAATGATAAAGCTTTGCGTCATGCGGCGCACACATGATTTAATCCGACACAGCGCAGGCAGCTTAACTACAAAGACACGAAGACACAAAACTAACTTTCGTGTCTTCGTGTCTTTGTAGTTAATTGCCGCGCGCGGATTTTACTGTGAGGTGCATTCGATGTTCAGCGCACGCACGCGCATAAAGATTACTGTGCTCGGTAGTCTGCTACTGTTCACCTGCGGCCGGGCCGTCGCGCAACAAAGTTCGCCGCTGCCGGTCGGTCAAACAACTACGCCTATGACACAACCAACCAAGCCGCCAACCGCGGCCGACCCGAAGGACGTGGCTTCGATTGAAGCCATCTTGGCCGCGCTCTACGACGTGATCTCAGGTCCCGCCGGCCAGCCGCGCAACTGGGCGCGCATGCGCACGCTCTTTCTGCCGGGCGCGCGCCTCATCCCGACCGCGCATCAACCCGACGGCACGACAAGCGCCAACGTGCTTGATGTGGACGGCTACATCGAACGCGCGACAAAAGCTTTTCAAGCGCAAGGCTTCTACGAACGCGGCGTCGTCAATCGCGTCGAGCAGTTCGGCCGCATCGCGCACGTTTTCAGCACCTACGAAGCACGCCACGACGCGAAGGACGCCAAGCCGTTCCTGCGCGGCATCAATAGCATTCAACTGCTGAACGACGGCGGGCGCTGGTGGGTCGTCACCGTTTTCTGGCAAGCCGAAGACGCGCAGACGCCGCTGCCCGATAAGTATCTGAAATAGCCGCACACCATAATTAACCACCAAGACACGAAGACACGAAAGATCAGTTTTGTGTCTTCGTGTCTTGGTGGTTAATTGCTGTCTCGGCCTCAATCGCGTCGCCACGCGGAAAGCGACGCGCCCGTGCCGCCGCGTCGGGCCGCGACGATCTCGGCCAGAATAGCGAGCGCGACCTCTGCGGGCGTGACCGCGCCGATACTTAAACCGACCGGCGCACGCACCTCACGCAACACTTCAGCGGCGAACCCGACCTCGCGCAAACGCGCAAGCACGATGTTCGTGCGTCGCTTACTGCCGATCAGACCCACGTAGTCGGGACGGGCCGCAAGCACCGCGCGCATACATTCCTCGTCCTCGTTGTGTCCGCGCGTCACGACCGCCACGTAGACGCCGCGCCCCGTGCCCACGACACGTTGGACCGCCTCCGCCCAACCCGCGTGCGCGGCCACAAGTTCGATCTCGTCATCAGGAAACTGCGCGCGCGTGACGAAATCGGCGCGGTCATCTATGAGCGTGACGCGATAACCGGCGACGTGCGCGAGCCGCGCGAGGGCCGCGCCGACGTGCCCCGCGCCGCAGACGACGACGTGCGGCTCAGGCTCGATGCGCTCGAACAGCACGCGCGCCTCGTGCCATGCCGCGAGTTGCGGCGCAAACTCTGCAACCTTGAATGTCTGTGCTTCGGCGCGTGAGTTGAGAAACGTTTCGGCGTGTGCGGCGATTGACTGGTCGAGCGCAACGTCGCCGGTCGTGCCCGTGCGTGTTGCGTCAGTTTGTTTGATCAGCAGTTTCGTGCCGACCTGCGCGGGCGCAACGACGACAGTAGCAAGCGCGGCGACCTCGCCCGCTGCCAGCACGCGCGCGATTGCCGCGATGATCTGTTGCGCTTCGTGTGCTGGCTCGTCCGCGTTGCTCATCCGTTCGAGGGCGTGCGCCGCGTCTCATTGGCCGGCGCTTTGCCTAAGCCGATGGCGGCGAGCGCGCGACGTGCGAGCCACACAGGGCCGACGATTAGATAAAGCGGATTGCGAAAGAACGCCGGCTGATTGCCCTCAATCGCGTGCCCGACGAACTGTAAAATCCACCCCACCACGAACAGCGCCAGCGCCCAACGCCAACTAAAAAAGAAGACTGGCAGACTGACCACGATCATCGGAATGCCGAAGCTATGCGTCAGCCGGTTCAACGGGTGCTGATGTTTCGCCTTGTAATTATCGACGAAAGATTCGGGCATGACTACCTCCGTGACACATGCCAGATGACAGGTGAGCGGCCGGAGTTTTTTTTACTCCTGTTACCGATCACTTGTCATCTGTCACGCCTTTTTCGTCCCACACGTCGATGAAAATTTCCATCGTGCCGCCGCAGACCATGCCCTGTTCGCTGGCTTCGTCGGCGGTGAGGCTGAACTGGTGGAGGGCCGACGTGCCGGTGCGCAATGCGGCGCGCGCCTCGGCCCAGACTTCGGCCTCGATGCAGCCGCCGCCGACTGTGCCCGCCACTTCGCCGTTCGCAAAAAAGAGCATCTTCGCGCCGCGTCGTTGCGGCGTCGAGCCGCGCGTGTGCGCGACGGTCGCAACGACGACACGTTCGCCGCGCGTGTGCGCCGCCGCGATCAAACGATAGAGTTCGACCTGCGAGATCGTGCCCATGTGTTCAACTAAAGCCGCAGCAAGCGCGCGTGCGTCACGACGCGGGCGGCGGCGTTGACGGCGCAGGTGTGGGCGTGGGCGTGCTGGACGCGCCGCCGCCGGCCGGAAAGTTTCTGTCGATCATTTCGTTGAGACGCGCGCGCAGGCGTTCGACTTCGGCGTCCGCGCCGGCGATGGCTGTCTCCAAATGATTGCGCGTCGCATCGATCACGTCGAGTTGCGCGCGCACACGCTTCTTGTCGTTCTCAAGCTGCCGCTGGATTTGTGTGCGCACGTCGTCGGCGTGCAGCGAGGGGATGGTGGCGGCGCGCAGTTGGATGCTCTCAGGTCGCAGGTCGTAGTCGATCTGCTCTGTGCGCGCTTGCAGGTCGGCCTGCTTCTCTAAGGTCTGCGTCAACTGTTGGCGCAAGGCTTCGGCGCGTTGCTCGGTGCGCGTCAGCCGTTCTTGCAGCAAGTCGGCCTGTCGTTCTTTCTCCAACGCGTCGAGCTTACGGTTCATGCGTGTGAACTCTTCGGATAACTGATCAAGCTTGCGCGTATTCTCCGGCGACTCGGCCGGCGGTCGTTTGGCGACGCGCTTCGCGGGCGTCGGCTGTTCGGCCGTCGGCTCGTCGGCGGTGGAGACGAGCGTGGGGTCGGTCGGGTCTTCCTCAGCAGGCGTCGGCGCGGGCCGCGTCACCGGGCGCGAACGCACAGGGTTCGTCACGCGCCGCGAAGTTCGCCGCTGCCCCTGCGCCACGGCTATGGGCAGCCCGACTGTCATCAAGACCAAAGCCAACAACGTCATCAACTTCAAACCCGACCATGCACGCATAATGAAATCTCCTTAAGACTGTTAGTTGTGCCCGGTTGTTTGTTAGTTGTACCTGATCACATAGCAAGCGACTAATGCCAAGCTTGCACGAAGTTCAAAGCACAACTAACCAAGCACACATAACGAAGCACAATCAACGATCACACCTGCCCCGATCTTTCACGCCCCGCCGTGCGCGTAGTTCCATCATGCGCCCGGCTGAAGCTTGAAACTGATGTCCATAGCCCGTGCTGAATGTGTGAGCGCGCCGATGCTGATCAGATCAACGCCTGCTTCGGCGTAGGCGCGCACTGTGTCGAGCGCGATGCCACCGGAAGATTCAAGCACGACGTTGGCCGAGAGTGAACGCGCCAACTCAACCAGCCTGCGCGTCTCTTCGGGCGCAAGATTATCGAGCAACAGTATGTCCGCGCCGCTTGAGATGGCTTCGCGCAGATCGCGCTCGGTTGAAACCTCGACCTCGATCTTGTGTAGATGCCCGACCGAACGCTTCGCGCGTTCGACGGCCGCGCCCACGCCGCCCGCGAGCGCGATGTGGTTATCCTTGATCAGCACGCCATCGTCCAAGCCGAAGCGATGATTGCGCGCGCCGCCCGCCTGCACCGCGTACTTCTCCAACGCGCGCAGGCCCGGCGTCGTCTTGCGCGTGTCCACGATCTCGGCCTCAGTGCCTTCGATGGCGCGGACGAACTGCCGCGTCAGCGTGGCGATGCCCGACAGGCGTTGCAGCAGATTCAAGGCGACGCGCTCGCCGCCTAGCAACACGTCGGCGAAACCGTTCGTGCGCGCGATGACCTTGCCCGCTTCAACCTCGTCGCCGTCAGAGACGAACGCCTCCAACTGCTGTTGCGAGTCGAGCGTCGAGAAGACCGCCTCGGCCGCTTCCAGCCCGGCGACGACCATCGGCTCTTTGGCCAAGAAGCGCCCGCGCGCACGCGTGTTGCGCGTGACGGTCGCTTGCGTCGTGATGTCGCCGCGCCCCAAATCTTCAGTCAGGAACGCGCCGATCTGATTAAAGAGCGCGCCTTCGTCCAGCCAGTTCATGCTGCGCGCGCCTCCGGCGTCTGTGCGTCTGCGCCCGTGCGCCGCGCCATAGTCTTTGTCGGGTCGTATGTCTTGAGCATCGCCATGAGTTCGATCAACTATCAGCCGTTAGCCTTTGATTATGCTTCGCGTTCAAGCGTCAGCCATTGTAAAGCAATCGGTCGGCCGTTTCACCTGTCGCCGAACGCGCGGCCGAAGTTGTCGGGCGCGCGTCAGCACACGACACGCACATGCGCTGAAAAAAATGCGGATCGGGTTGAGGCTGTGTATATTCGCCTCGACCCGATCCGCAGCTTGCGTGTGCGCGTGTTCGATTACTGCGCTTGCGTCCGCTCGTCTTGCATGCGGCGCTTGATGAGGCGTTCGGCCAACTCCGGCACGACCTCCCATGCGATCTCGCGCACGACCCCATCCGACATCAACTCGACGACGCGCCGCGCAATCGCATCAATCGTCGCCTGCGACAATTCGACCGCGCCCACTTGCGCGCCAACCCCGGCGTGTGCGGCCGGTGCTGACACCGACATCTGCTCAGCTTCAACTGGCACTTGCTCTGTTGCCGCCGATTGTTCCGTTGCCGTCGGCGCGAAGTCGTGCGCCTCTGCGGGCGCGAACTGCGGCGCAGTCTCTTGCCATTCGCTGACGGGCGCGGCCGGTTCAACATGAGCCGGTTCATAGTCGGCCACAACGTCGGCCGGTTCGTAGCTGTATGCGTGGTCGGCCGGTGCGGCGGCGTCGGTCGCAACGGGCATTGCTTCTGTCGTCGCCGGTTGCTCGGCCGGATATTCGTCGGCGTCGGGCAACACCATGTCCACCGCCTGCCCCATCTGCGGCGGTTGTGCGTAGGCCTGCGCGTCGGCTTCGAGCGCGCGCGCGTCCGTGTGCGGGGCGTCTGCGGTGACGAGCGGCGCGGCGGCTTCGGCCGTTGAAGTGGCCAAGCCTTCGGCGTATAACACGCGCGGCGCGGACTGTGTGAACGAGTCGTCGTCGTCGAGATCGAGTATGAACTCGTCGTCGTCATCGGCCGCGGTCATAGGCGACCCGGCGTCGCCGAGGTCGAGCAGCGCGTCGTCGGCCGCGGCCGATTGCGCCGCGCGTGCGACGAACTCGGACGCCGGTTGCGGCGCGGTCGCATAAGAGAACGCAGGCGCGCTTTCCGGCTCGGCCTCTACGACCTCGTGCGGCAGCGCTTCGTCCAACACGACGAACGATTCTTCGGCCGTTGACTCTGCGACTGAAGCCTCTATGGGCGCAGGCGACGACGCGAACGGCTCTGACGTAAATCGCTCTGACGCATATGGCTCTGACGCAAGCGGCTCTGACGCAAACGTCTCTTCGGGCGCGCGGTGCGCGGCAAAGTCGCTGGCGGCCTCGACCTCTTGCATGACGTAGGGCGCGGCCGGCTCGTTCGTCGTCGCGCGTGGGGCGTCCAACTCTTCAGCCCGTGTTGTTTGTATGGTCTGATCGTCCATGTCGAAATCGTTGAATGAACGGGCTTGCGGCGCGCTCGGTTCAGTTGAACGCGCGGCCGGCGGCGTTGCTTGTGGGCGGGCCCACGGGAACGCAGGCCCCGTCGCGTCGTTGCTTTCCGCTGCCGCAGCGGCCCGCGCGTGCGGTTCGGCGACGACGGCGGCGCGCGCGGTGTCGGTCGCTTCGTCGTGCGCCTGCGGCTCGTCGGCCGGCTTCTCGTCCGCGTGCCCGCCGAGCAGATTGCCGACCTTGCTCATCAGTTCACGTATGGATTGGAATGGTTTGGTCAAGACATCGTCCGCGCCGACTCTGCGCGCCTCCGCTTCGTTGAAAGGTTCAAACGTGCCCACAAGCAACAGGACGGGAATATGCCGCCACCGCTCATCCTGCTTGATGCGCGCGCACACCTGATAGCCGTCCGGCTCAGGCATATGCACGTCCGCCAGCACGATGTCGGGCACGTCCTCAGCCAGACGCGTGAGCGCCTCCGCCCCACTGCCGACCGTAACGACCTCGCAGCCTTCGTCGCCGAAGGTCAGACTAACGACTTTCTGAATCGTGAGCGAATCGTCCGCGAGCAGCAGTTTGCGTCCCGTAAGCAACAACCGACTCCTTGCATGTAAGGATGAGCGCCGGCCCGCCAAGATTTTAACCCCTTACTCAACGTAAAGGCGACGGGCGACACGGGGCGTGAGACAAACCAAGCACAGTGGCCTGCCCTTCACAAGCCACACTTTGACCCTATCACCCGCGCCGCGCGACCGTCAAGAGGAACTATGACCGCGCCGAATCACACGTTGACAATACGCTTATAAGGCGGTGCGCCGTCTAACACGCCCGCAGAGAGTGCTATACTGCCGCCCACCATCTCATCAGTAGTTAGGCGTGCAGCGATGTGGCGTTCAATAATTAGTCGCAGGGATTAGAGATGATTGATTCGTATCTATTGGACACATCAGCATTTCGCTCGCTGTCTGTGCGGTTATTGCAAAACCCGTCTCTAAATGGAAGCTTTTATACTTCTCCATTTTGTTTCTGGGAAATTGTAACCCATATTGATGAGCCTGAAGATTTCAACTATTACAAAGCCCAGTTGATGAAGTTCAAGTATGTGAAAATTCTAGATGACCCACAGGCTGACATTGAGTCTCGGTTGCTCGTGGACGATGCCAAACTCAAAGAACGAGTATCGGATGACAATATCATCGAGGGAACACTTGCTGCGCTTCATGCGTCATCTTCGCTGGCCGGCTTTTACTCAACTTATGTTGAAGATTCAAAAGGTGGAGTTCGCCAAGTTGCTGATTGTGCGAAGAGGGCACGCGAAGCTTTGGATGTTGATGAGCAAAGGCACGTCAAATTCATAGAAGAAATAGTTAGTGTTCTTTCCACGTCGACATCTAATTACATAGGGGATGAAGACCGTCACAGGGCTATCTTGTCTCTTGTGGAAGGATGGGTAGTTGATCTCTCTCGACGGGGCGCTTTTGAGGAAGGGTTAAGACAAGGACTTATCACTGACACCTACCTCTACCATTCATACGTTTTTCATCGAGCACTTAAACGCCTTCAACACAGCAGCATAAATATCGATGGCAATGATTATGAAGATGGCCGTATATGCTTGCACTTGAGACTTAATACCCGCTACGGTCTTATTACGGCTGATAAGGGTATGAGAGCAGCTCTCAATGAGACAATACGTCTTCTGAATAAACTTGGTGATCCGGAATATAGCACTAATCTACAGGTGATGGGGATCGAAGCTGTCCAACTACTGGCAACTTAAAGAGTTGGCGCATCATGCGGGCTTGGGGGATTGGCGGGCTTTAAGTTGGCGCA
>CAWBIK010000007.1:0-68232 GCA_963788965.1 uncultured Acidobacteriota bacterium | reverse complement strand
CTGCCTTTCTGGCTTCGTTAGGTTGGTCTTGCTATTCCCGGAAAGGCATCGGTGATCTCCAGGGCCACCGCCGCAGCAGTCGTGCCTGCTCTCCCTTTGGCAGGTGCAGCGCCGCTTCCCGGATTTGCTCAAATGTAGCCGTCATGCCGCGATGGTAGCACAAGTTGCGGGTGGGGACAGAAGTTCTTGGCCTGTCTGTCCTTCGCAGACTCCGCCGGGTTTCAGAGCGCGATATCGAACGCCGTGGTAATCGCGCGGAGCTGAGCCCTCAAACTCCACCCCCACCCGCACCAACGACGGCCTTCATCCCGCCGCAGCCCCGCACAGGAGATCGTTCAGACCATGCTCCGCCGCCAGCAGGGGGAAGCGGTTATCGCCCAAGCCGCCCGCTCCGGTTAGCGTCATTCTTAATGGAACCCGCGGACGGAGTTGATAGAATGCTTCCCAAAAATGGAAGAAATTCCCCCGCCTGATGACACGTCCCCTGGCCGCACGGGGGGAGGCGCGGTGTTGATGGTATTGCGATGGGCCTCGTGTTCGTGAGCGGCGTGTTTCTGACGGCGGGCCTCTGCCGGCTGGTGGAGGCGGCGAAGTCTTTCTCCGGATCTCCGCAATTCTCCCGCGCGGCGCCGACGGCGGCGGCATGGCTGCTGTCGGCGGCGCTGGTGTATCCGTGGAGGAGTCGCGCGCGCCTCATCGATCCGCTGCCGGCGACGGCCCGGAAAGAGCATCGCGATGCCGAGACCGGTCGCCGCTGCCTGGTGCACGTGGCGTGCGGCATGGTCATGGTGGCGGTGCTGTGGTATGCGTTTCAGCGGTTCACCACATGGAGGGACCTGACAAAACTGCCGGACAATGCGCTGCCGTGGATCACGCATCTGGAAAGTGCCGCGCTCGGCGCATGGGCGCTCTCGTACGCGGCGGCGGCGTCGTTTTGTGCCGCTTTTCGTTTCCGCCTGCGCGGTGCGGCGCAACAGGACGTGCGGCGCACTTTTTTCTTTGCGGGTGTCGTTTTGTCAGGGTTCGCCCTGTGGGCGCTGCACACGGCATGGCTCCGCGCGCAATTGCCCATGGACCGTCCGCACCGCTGGAAGATCCATGGTGGCATGCGCTGGCGTGCCTCCTCGCCGTGTGGATGGCGGGTGCCGCCGCGCCGCGTCTGAGTTCTGTCTCACCGGGTGCTCCCGTGCTGCTGCCCGCGCTGGAGGACATGGAGGTGTCGGTGTTTACCATGATGATGCTTCTGATACTCGGCGCGCCGCTGTTCGAATGGAATGCGCTGGTGCCCGTCGCTCTCTTGATCCTCTTGTTCTTCGGCTCCGGCTCATGGTTCTACGAGGGCGTGAGAAAAGCCGCCGCCAAAGCACCGCCGCCAACGGAGGCGAGGAGGAGGAACATCGCCAGGGTTGACGCTGGCGGGGATTTTTGGCAGGATGCGGCGATGATCGCTCCGGCGGTCGCCGACCGATGTCCTAACATGAAGTGTGTCCCCTCACTTATAATATACCTGGTCCTCCTCCTCGCGGCTTTGTCGGTGCCGGTGCAGGCATGGCCGGGCGATCCGGATGTCACGTTCGGTGATGCAAGCCGCGGCGAGCCTCCGGGGGTGGCGATGCTGCGGTCGAATGGGGACTGGCCGTGGATCCGGTGGGGATTGCGGTGCTGGGCGACGGGAAGATTGTGACCGCGGGCGAGTCCGACGCGGCGTTTCTGCTGACCCGCTTCCTTGAGAATGGAGAGCGGGACAGCGACTTCGGCGATGGCGGCAGGGTGAAGTCGCAAGGTGTACTTCAATGGCCCCTGTCGGAGTCGCGGCACTGGTGGTGCAGCCGGACGGGAAAATCCTCGTAGCGGGCCATGGTGCCGCCAGTGTCGGTCGCCGCAGGACATTGCGATCATGCGTCACCTGCCGGACGGCACGCTCGATCCGTCATTTGGGAGCGGGGGAAGGGTGATGGCATTCATTGCCGTGCGTCGACGATCGCCCTGGACCTCGAACTGCTCGACGACGGAAGGATTCTCGTGCTGGGCCGGGCACGGCGTTTCATTTCGCCCAGGGAGTTCCTCAACCCTGTGCTCTTTCGGTTTTCTCCCGGACGGAAATCCTGATCCGGGCTTTGGCACTGGAGGGCGGGTGGAACTCTCCGGTCCTATGGCCCAGCGCATGGCGGTGCAGGCGGATGGAAAAATTCTGCTCGGCGGCACGAGGAGACGCACATTGACGCCGGGCCGGTTTCACCTGCGCCGCTGCGAGCCTGACGGATTGCTGGATGTGTCCTTCGGTGCGGGTGGCGAACTGTTCTCCAGTGCCCTGCCCGGGCTGAAGCAGCAGTTCAGAGAGATGGCGGTGCAAAGCGACGGAAAGATTCTGCTGGCGGGCGAAGCCTGGCCGGCCGGCTATTCTGATGCTTCGATCCTGCTTCAGCGATACCTCCCCGACGGAAGTCCGGACCTTTCCTTCAACGGCACGGCCGGGTCCTGACAGATTTTCCCGCGCGACGCGCGGGTGAGACCCTGCGCCTTGTCAGATCGCTCGCCTTGCAGCCGGATGGCAAACTGGTGGTGGCCGGCATGACCGCAACGCTACGGTTGGGGGACTACCGTGGGATGATCGCCCGTTATCTCACGGACGGGACACTGGATTCCGGCTTTGGCGTCGGAGGCATGGCCGTCAGCGACCAGTATGGCGGTCCCGGGGCATCGCTTTGCTGCCGGATGGAAAGATCCTGACCGGCTGCGTGACCGAGCCATTCCCGTCCAGTATCGCCCGCATTCCCTGTACACGCACTCAGGGTGGCGAGCCGGCGCAGGGGCTCGCGCTGGAATTGCCGGACGGCACGCCCGTCACGGCCGCGAGCCGGCTGGATCTGGGAGAGGCGGTGAGGGGCACCGCCGCCGCTGGAGACGAACGCTGACACTGCGGAACAAAGGCGCGGCGCCTGCACCGGGCTCAGCGCGGTGTTCGCCGGCCAGGAGTGCGGCGCGAACTTCAGCTCGACGCGCTGCCGGCGGTGATCGATGGCCACGCTTCGATCCCGCTCACCGTCCGGTACTCTCCTTCGACGGAGCCTAACTTCAATTCCAACGCGTGGCTTTCCATCACTTCCGGAGGTCCTCCGCCGGACAGCGTGGTGCTCGCGCTGCGCGCCAAAACGCTGGACCCCGTGGCCACGCTGACGGTCCTTGACGGGACGGCGCCCGTCGATTCCGGCGCGACGGTGTACCTCGGCATGCAGGACCCCCGCAGTTTCCCGTCACGCGCACTTTCACTCTGAAAAACACGGGCACCATCGACCTGCATGCTGCAGGGAGTTTCGCTCGGAGTGGAAGGCAACCCTAACGATTTCACCGCGGGCACTCCGGAGACGGACCTGCTGCCGCCCGGCGGATCCACCACGCTGCCCGTCACGTTCGCCGCGTCCGGCCCGGGCGAGCGCACCGCCATGCTGCGCATCGCCAGCACGGACACGTTCAACCCTCCCTTTTTCATGCACCTGAGCGGCACGCTTCCGCAGGGCCCCGACGCATGGCGCCTGACCCATTTCGGCACGATCTTCAATGAAGGCCCCGCCGCCGACCTCAGCGACCCGGACGGCGACGGCAGTCCCCAATCTGCTGGAGTATGCCTTCCTGACAAATCCCAACGCGCCCGGCGGTTCACACCTGCGGAACTGGTGAAAAACGGCGACAACCTCGAATACACCTTCAACCGCCCCTCCGACGCGACCGAATTCCTCACCTATTCGGTGGAATCGAGCATTGCTCCGAACGAAGGCTGGGGTCTGGAGGAAATCACTCAGGTCATCCTTAGCGGCGACGGCACGCGACTACAGTTAGGTTATCCATCCCCATCCCTGACACCCCGCGGTTTTTTGTCAGGCTGCGCGTGAGCAAAAGGTGAGGGGGGGCGCGGACTGCGACCTCGCCTGCTACGGTCCTCCTGTGAGGAGGCTGGACGGAGGCGAGGCCTCGCGGGGACGCTCGGGCCTCCCGCGTTGGGAGGACCGTGAGGAGTAGGCCAGCCAGCCCCTTCACCCACGCCATTGACGTCCGACCGCGATTTTTGGCAGGATGCGGCGCGATCGCTCCGTGCGGTCTCCGGCTGATGTCCTGACGAGTGCGTCCCCTCTCTTATAAGATACATCCTTCTCGTCCTCGCCGCGCTGGCAGGGCCGGTGCGGGCATGGCCGGGCGATCCGGATGTGACGTTCGGCGCGATCCGGTAACTTCGGGCGCACGGGCATGCCCGCGACCATGACGCGCGCCGTGGTCAACGCCTCGGCGTGTGCGCGCAGGAAACTGAACAGGTCGAGCAACTCCGGCGGCGCACCACTCGCGGGCGGCCCCAACGGCGCGATCGAATCGGTAATCTCTTTCGAGTTGACATAACGCCCCACCCCGCGCACCTCACCATAGATCGCATAGGGAGTGGCTCGCGAGCAGCGTATCGAAGGCGACAGGCGTGGCACTCGGACTCTGCTTCAGCGGTGCGGCGGGTGCGGCGGGCGGCGCAGGACTTCTCTGCGTGACCGCGACCACGGGCGTCTGGGCAAAACTTGGCGCGGCGACCCAGCGTGACGATCAGCGCCAGCGCACGCCATAAACTTGCGGGTAACTTCATAGCGGGGGTTCCTTCATCCGAGACGTTAACGCTACGACAGAAACGCACGCGGCGCTCCGTCTGTTCGCAAAACATTATGACAGGAAAAAGCAGCGGGCAGTAAGCGATAGCCGGTCGGCAGTTAAAGAAAGCATGGCTATTGAGACGAGGTATGCGGCGGGCACTTGCATCATGGCCCGCGTCGGAGTTGCTGTCAAACGAAGCGCGGGTGGGTTCAAGCCTTCTCCAGCCCGGCGTATTTTTCGATGAGCTTCTTCTGGCCGAAGCCGGGGAAGCTGACGGTGAGCTTGGCGGCGTCGCCCGCGCCTTCGCGGCGCAGGACGAGGCCGCGGCCGTACTTCGGGTGGCGGACGTGCGTGCCGGGCACGAAGCCGCCGCCGCCGGAGGATGAAGAGGACGAAGCGGACGTCTGCCGCGTCGTGCCGCGCGTCGTTTGACGTGGGCGGCGGTGGCGCGCTGCGGTGTCGGCGGCGGCGCTTGAGCTTGTCGCCGCGCTGGCGGAAGAACTCGGCGATGGAATCGACGCTGTCGTAGGTCTTGCCCGTCGAAACGTTTCTCTGGGCGCGTTCGCCGTCTCGCCGCGCAGCACGCGCGCCGTGTGGCGCGACTCCAGGCGCGCCGAAGAGCTGCGCGCGAACGAGAGCCACGAGGCGCCGCGCGAGAGGTCTTCCATCAAGTCGAGCGGCATCTCGTTGAGGAACTGCGAAGGCTCGGACGCCATCTCCTCGCCGTAGACGCGCCGCCGCATCGCGTGCGAGACGTAGAGGAATCGTTCGGCGCGCGTGATGGCGACGTAGCAGAGGCGGCGCTCCTCCTCCACTCTCGGCCTGGTCGGCCGCCGAGCGCGAGTGCGGGAAGAGTCCGTCCTCCATGCCGACGATGAAGACGACCGGGAACTCAAGCCCTTTGGCCGAGTGCATCGTCATCAGCGTGACGGGCGCGTCGCGCTTGTACTGATCGGTGTCGGAGACGAGCGCGGCGGCGTCGATGAAGTCGCGCAGGCCGCCGCCCTCCTCCTCGTCGTAATCGACGGCGGCGTTGACGAGCTCCTGCAAGTTCTCGAAGCGCGCCTTCGGCCTCCTCGGTGTTCTCGGCCTTGAGCGCGTCGGCGTAGCCCGTGTCGAGGATGGCGGCCTTGACGACCTCGGAGGCCGGCTCCTTCTGCGCGCGCGCTGACGAGGCCCGTGATGATGCTGCTGGAAGTTCTTGAGCGCGGCGACGGCGCGCGGGCTGAAGCCCTCGGGCTCGCTCGATGATGATGGCGATGGTCTCCCAGAGCGAGACGCCGTAGTCCTTCGCGCGGCGGTCGAGTTCGTCGAGCGTCTGCTTGCCCAAGCCCCGCGTCGGCGTGTTGATGACGCGCATCAGCGCGATGGAGTCGTGCGGGTTCAGCGCGAGCTTCAGGTAGGCGATGATGTCGCGCACCTCGGCGCGCTCGTAGAAGGAGAAGCCGCCGACGATGTTGTAGGCGAGCCCCGCGCGCCGCAGCGCCTCTTCAAAGACGCGCGACTGCGCGTTCGTGCGGTAGAGCACGGCGGCGCGCAGGTTCGGGTCTCGCGCCGCCGGTGCTCCTCGATCTTGGCGGCGACGAAGCGCGCCTCGCCTCGGCGTCGATCGCCTGATAGTAGCGGATGCGGCGCGCCCGCCGGGTTGGCCGTCCAGAGCGTCTTCTCCTTGCGCGTCGTGTTGTGCTTGATGACGGCGTCGGCCGCGTCGAGGATGGTCTGCGTCGAGCGGTAGTTCTGCTCGAGCTTGATGACTGCGCGCGTCCGGATAGTGCTCCTCGAAGTTGAGGATGTTCGAGATGTCGGCGCCGCGCCAGCGGTAGATACTCTGATCTCGTCGCCGACGACGCAGATGTTCTGCTGCTTCTCCGTCAGGAAGTGGATGAGCGCGAACTGCAGCGCGTTCGTGTCCTGATACTCGTCGACGAGGATGTAGCGGAAGCGGTCGTTGTAGTGGTCGCGCACGTCCGCGTCTTTACGCAGCAGGCGGACGGTCTTGATCAAGCAGGTCGTCGAAGTCGAGCGCGTTGTTGGCGACGCAGGCGCTCCTCGTAGAGCCTGAAGACGCGGGCGATGGCCGCGCGTCTTCTCGTCGGCGTACTCGACGCGGGCGGCGTAAGCCTCGGCGTCGAGGCCGCTAGTTCTTGGCGTGGCTGATCGCGCCTTGCGTCTGGCGCGGCGCGAGTCGCTCGTCGTCGTAACCCAAATCCTTGATGCACGCCTTGACGACGCGCACCGAATCGTCCTGATCGTAGATGGTGAAGGAGCGCGTGTAGCCCTCCTCGAGCTCCTCGATGTCGCGCCGCAGGATGCGCACGCACAGACTAGTGAAAGGTCGAGATGAGCGGCGCGCCCGCACATCGCGGTACTGCCGAGCAGTCGCTGACGCGCTCGCGCATCTCCTGCGCCGCCTTGTTCGTGAAGGTGACGGCGAGGATGTTGTGCGGCGGCAACCCCGCGCTCCGCGATGAGATACGCGATGCGCACGCGTGATGACGCGCGTCTTGCCAGACCCCGCGCCCGCCAGAATCAACAGCGGCCCCTCAGTCGTCGTCACCGCCTCACGCTGCCGCTCGTTTAGTGCCTTGAGAAAATCCATAAGCTCGTGAATCGTCAATCGTCAATCGCGGATAGCTGGAATCAGTGTTAACTATTCACGATCGAACGATGCACGATCCTACTTGATCAATTTCTGTATCGGCCTTGAACTGTTCGTGCCGCGCGTCGCGCAGGAGTTCAAAGAGGGCCAGTTCGATTGACGAGGGGAGCGCGCCGCTCGCCTGCATCTTTTCGAGGCCGGTTTGTCTGTTGTGCGCGGTGCGGGAGGTGATGCAGTCGGTTAAGAGATGCACTTGGAAGCCGCGCGCGAGGAGATCGTGTGTGGTCTGGTTGACGCAGATGTGCGCTTCGATGCCGCACACCAGCACTTGCCGCGCGCCGGCCTCGTCGAGCCGCGCGCAGAACTCTTGCGCGCCGCACGAACTGAAGGCGGTCTTCTCAATCGGCACGACGCTTGCGGGCAACACGGCGCGTATCTCTGCGGCCGTTGGCCCTAAGCCTTTCGGGTACTGCTCGGTGACGACGACGGGCACGTGCAATAACTGCGCCGCGTGGGTGACGAGCGCAATGCGCGCCGCCGTCTCGGCGAAGTCCGCGATGTGGTGACGAAAGCTTTCCTGCATGTCGATGACGACGAGCGCGGCGCGCGTTGCATCGAGCGTGTGTTCATGTCGCATGGTCTGTTGCATCCACGGAACATTTAAGCACACGTCGCGCGGGGCGGAAAGCGCGGACGAAAAGATCGTGAACCGTGAATCTTAAATCGTGAATAGATCAAGACCAGTTCTTATCGATTTACGATTTAAGATTCACGATTCGCGCCCTTTTCATGGTAAATAGATGCTATGCCGACATCTGCAACTGACGCTGCGCCTGCACCGCGGCCCGCGCGCCGCTCGTGGCTCAAGCCGAGCTTGAACTGGCTGCTTGTCTTCGTGCCCATCGCCATTGTGTTGCGCTTCGTGCCGAGTCTTGAGAATCAGACGGCGCTGTTCATCGTGTCGGGGCTGGCGATCATCCCGCTGGCGGGTTGGATGGGACGCGCAACGGAACATCTGGCCGAACATATGGGGCAGGGCGTCGGCGGATTGTTGAACGCCACGTTCGGCAACGCCGCCGAGTTGATCATCGCTCTGTTCGCGTTATCGAAAGGGTTGGAGGGCGTCGTCAAAGCTTCGATCACCGGCTCGATCATCGGCAACGTGCTGCTCGTACTGGGCGCGTCGCTCTTGGCCGGCGGCTTGAAGTTTCGACAGCAGGAGTTTAACCGCATGGCGGCGGGGATCACGGCGACGGCGTTGACGCTCGCGGCCATCGCGCTCATCATCCCGACGATCTTTCATCAAGCAGCGGCGCGCGTCTCGGTCGCCGCCGGCGGCTGGACGCCCGCGAAGGAACAAAGCCTATCGCTCGCCATCGCCGTCGTGCTCTTTCTCACTTACATCGCCACGCTCGTCTTCTCGCTGGTAACGCACAAGGAGTTGTTCGTCGGCAAGATGGAACAGGGCGCGGCGTGCGAAGTGGGGCATGAGTTGGCGCTGGCGGCCCAAGAAGAAGGGGCGCACTGGTCGAAGGGCAAGTCGGCGCTCGTCCTGTCCATTGCGACGGCGTTCGTGGCGCTCATCTCGGAGTTTCTGGTGGGCGCGGTCGAGGGCGCGCGCGAGACGTTGGGGCTGACGGAAGTTTTCGTCGGCGTCATCGTGGTCGCCATCATCGGCAACGCGGCCGAACACTCGTCGGCGATCTTGATGGCATTGCGCAACAAGATGGACTTGAGCTTGGGGATCGCGCTCGGCTCAAGCTTGCAGATCGCGCTGTTCGTCGCGCCGGTGCTTGTGTTCGCCTCATACCTGTTCGGCGCGCCGATGAATCTTGAGTTCACCATCCCTGAGATCGTCGCGGTCGTCGCCTCGGTCTTCATCGTCGAACAGATCAGCAGCGACGGCGAAAGCAACTGGATCGAGGGCGTGCAACTGCTCTCGGTCTATGCGATCTTGGCGATCCTCTTCTACTTCCTGCCCGACGTGCATCACGCGACGATGACCGCCGCGCCGCCCGCACCACATCCGTAAAGCAAATGATGAACGAAGAATGATGAATGATGAATAGCAAATAGCTTGTTTGTCATTCATCATTCATCATTCTGCGTTCACGGTATGAAGTTGAATGTGAAGTCGTCAACGCGTTGACAGGGCTTCAACTCGACTAGGTGCTTTTGCGTCTCGGCGGCGCGGCGCAGGCGGGCACGCATCGGCGCGTCGAAGGTTGGCGGCACAGCCTCGCCGTCGGGCGTGCGCTCGGCCAGTAGGTGATAGCGGCCGGGCGCGAGTTGTGTGAAAGCAAACGTGGCGTCGATGCGGGCGCGTGTGACGGCGTAGCGCAGTACTTCGTCGGCGCGCTCGCGCTCGACGGGGACGAGGAAGACTTGCAGCGCGGGCAGCGTTGCGCCTGCGCTCGCGGTCGTGACGTGGCCGCCTAGTTCGGCCGCGCCCGGTGTGAGTGTGATAGTCAGATCGTTGACCTGCGCGCCGGGGGCGAGCGTCAGTCCATCAACGAGCGGGTTCGTGTCGGCGGCGCGCGTGGGCGTGGTGGGCGCACGCCTGCTGCCGGGTGCGGGCGTGGGAGCAAGCATGGCGGCGCGCACGTACCAGTCGGGGCCGGGCGGGCGCACGCTGAAACGGAAGCGACCGCTTGTTAGACCGCGCAAGGCAAACTCGCCTTTGTCGTCGGGCGCAGCGCCAAGTCAGACGCACGCCGCCGGTGTGCGGGTTAGTGGTGCGCGCCTCAGGTTCGCGGCGCGCGTTGATGAGCGTCTCGCCCATCGTGGCGTCGAGCTTGCTTTGACATTGCTCTTTCCACGGCGCGGGCTGTGGCGCGGCTTCAAGCACGACGCGCCCCGTGACGGCGGCGAGCGGCGCGAGTGTGAGCTTGAGGCCGGTCAGGTCCGCGCCGCGCACGCTGACGCGTTGACTCGCGGCCGCTGTGCGCGCAGATGTCGCGCCGGTTGTGTATTGCTCGGCGACGAGATCGTACTCGCCGTCGGCCAGACCCTCGAAGATGAAGAAGTTGCTATTCGCGCGGTCAGATAGAAAGCGATTGCTCGCCACGTAGTTGAAACCGGCCGGGATGATTGTGAGTGCGACGGGTGTATTGCCCGCGTTCTCGACCCGGCCGCTGATGGCGTGGCCCGGCTCGCCGCGATAACGTATGTCAACGTCGGGCAGTTCTTGGCCTTCGTGTAGGACCAGTTCGCTTGCGCCGTCGCGTGTGGTCGCGGGATAGAAGGTCTGCACGTCGTCGTCATAAGGGGACGGGCGCGGACCGAAGCTGTTGAGGCCGTTGCCGCCTGCGGCGACAAGATAGACGCCGGGCAGCAGACCGTAGAAGCGATAGACGCCGCGATCATCGGTCGTGCGTTCATAGACGCGCCCGTTCGGCGACGTGTAGCTGTTGGGCTGTTGTTTGTCGAGCGCGCGCACGCGGATGGCTTGGACGCGCACGGCGATAATTGGCTCGCCGCCCGCGTCGCGCACGCGTCCGGCGATGACGCCGCCTTTGCTCAGTCTGATCGTGACGCTGTCGCCGGGCCGGTAGTAAGTGCGCTCGTTGCGCTCGGACTCAAGCGTCGTCGGGTCGAAATAGCCGGGCGCGTTCGCACTGACGGCATAAGCGCCGCGCGCCAGATTGTCGAAGCTGAACTTGCCTTCCGGATCGCTCATCGTCCGCGCGCTGCGTGGCGGGGTCGAGATAAAAACTTGTGCGTTAACGATGGGCTGCCCCGCGTCGTCTATGACGCGCCCGGTGATCGAGCCGCCCGTCTGTGCTTGTGCGCACAAGGCACACAGCAAGAGCGCGCACGTGCTAAGCGCAGAACGAAGCAAGCGCGTTATGTGTGACTGAGATCGCGGCATGATGGTTGTTGTGCGGCTGCGGTCGCGTGCGCTACTGCGGCTGGGTTTGGTTGAAGACGAGCATGACCTGTACTTCGCCGCTATCGGGCACGTTGACGAGCCTGCGGTCGGCGGGCGTGCGCCGCTGTCCCGGCTTGGGCGGGCCTGTAAAGGTATTGAACATCGTCAACTCGTATTCGCCCGCCGGCAAGTTGTCCATGATGAAGCGGCCGAGTTCATCCACCTGTGCAGACATGCCGGACGGGCCGGCGGTGTCGCCCGTGCGCCGCGCGAGGACCATGACGCGTTGACCTGCGGGCGGTGCGCCGTTCGGGAACTGCACTTGCCCACGAATCACACCCGCGCCGTAAGCGACGAGCACGCGCACGCCCGTCACTTGTTCACCGGCTGCAATCGGCAGCCCGCGCGGTTGCACGACGCCGCCGCGCTCCACGCGCATGAGCGTCAGACCTTTCGGGACGGGATAGCCGAGGAACAGACCGAGTTGACCCGGCCGCAAGCCTGTGAGCAGAAAGCTGCCGTCCGCGTTGACGCGTGCTTGCTGCGCGAGTGGCGGCACAAGTTCGGCCGTCGTGCGGATCGTGTTTGCCGCCACACGCAGGTCTGCGAGTCGCACCCGCGCGGTCTGCGTGGCCGGGCCTTCAATGACCACTGTGCCGCTCAAGGTTGCGCCGCGCATGAGTTTGATCTCAAGCCCGCCGACATCTTGCGCGGCGATCTCGAAGTTGACAGTGTCGCTATAAAACGCGCCCTGTTCCCCGGTGAACGCTGCCCCCTCGGCCGCGTAAGCGGCGTAGCGGCCGGGGCGCAGATTCTTCAACTTAAATTCGCCGCGCTCGTTCGTGCGATCAGGCGTGCCGACGTAGCCGCCCAGATAACGTCCCTGCGCGTTCAGCGGACTACAGACGAGGCTCGCGCCGGAGACGGGCGGCCCGCTTCGTCCACGATGCGCCCGGTCACATCGTATGTGCGTTCGGGTTTACTGACTGTGATGTCAACGCCGCTTGCTTCCGCGCCGCTCAAAATTTCGACGGGCTTGGCTTCGGTCATCTCGCTTGTGTCGCCGTAGAACGTGCGCGGGTAGTAAGTGCTGCCGCCGTTCATACGCACCAAGTTGTCGCCCGGCGACTCGCCGACATAGACGTAGTAGCGCCCGGCGGGCAGACCGAAGAGGCGATAGATGCCACGGTCGTCGGTCTGAAACGTGTAAGGCGAAAGCCGCGCGTTGAACTGCGAGTTGCGTGTGTCAGCTTCGTCCACGGGCATGAGGCGTACCGACGCTTCGACGATGGGCTTGCCTTCGGCGTCGGCGATGCGGCCCGTGATGACGCCGCCGCGCGTGAGCGTGAAGTCCAAGCCTTCGAGCCGGTCGCCCGCCGCGACGTTGAGCAAGCGCCCCTGCCGCGCCGTGTTGGGGGTCGTGTCCGCGCTGATGTAAGCGGGCGCGGTCACGCTCAAAGAATAACTGCCGGGCGGCACGTTGGTCAGACGATAACGACCGTCCGCGTCGGTCTTAGTCTTAGCTGCGGGTCGCGCTTCGCGCGTGAACTCGGTCGGCAGCAACGCGACGAGTGCGCCGGCCAATCCGTGCCCGTCCGACGTGACGCGGCCGGCAATCGTGCCCGCCGTGGTCGCGTTGTCGGGCGCAGGCGTTTGGGCCGGCGCGGTGTGCGCCAGCGCGAGCGTGCAGGCGGCGACGAGTAGCAAGTCTATGAGCGCGCGGCGGCACACATGAGTTGATCGCAACATAACTGTTTACACGCAGGACGAACGAAGGTTGCACAAAAAGATCGCTTGAGCCGGCTGCGGGCGCGCGCGTTCAAGGCGTGCGCGGTCGGACGACGATGCGGCGCGGCCGGCGCGGTAGGGCCGGCGTGTCCATGCCGGGCGCGGGCACTTGTACGCCGTTGGGCGCGAGCGCCTGCGCCGCGGCCCTGAGCGCCTCGTAGCGCATGGCGGCCGCGTCGAGCGTCTGGTTGGCTGCGGTCACGCGCCCTTCGGCGGCCTGATATTGAGCTTGATCGATCTCGCCGGCCTTGAACTGTTGGCGCGCGCGTTGGAAGTCGCGCCGCGCGGCCTCGCGCCCGATGCGGGCCCGGTTTAACTCGGCGCGGGCGCTTTGCAGTTCCGCTTGCACACGGGCCGACGGCAACCGCAAGATGGCTGCGCCGGGTGGCAGATTAACCTGCGGCGCGTCGGGCGCATCCACCAACGCTTCGGCCGCGCGTTGCTGTTGCGGTGCGCGTTGCTGTTCGGCGCGTTGCTGCTGTTCAGCGCGCTGCTGATCGGTGCGTGGCTTGTCGTCGGGCGTAGCGGCCGGCGCGGGCGTGCGGGTCGCGGCAGGCGTGGGCGCGCTCGCGCTTGGGGGCGTTTGCGCTGTCTGTGCGACCGGCTGCGTCGTCGGCGCGGTCTGCGCGGACGACGGTTGACTGGTCTGTGGTTGAGGCGACGCCGTGGCGGGCGCGGTCTGCTGTGTGTTCAACCCGGCGCGATAGGCTTGATAAGCGAAGAAGCCGATGGCAAGCAGCATGAGGACGAGGAAGGGCGCGGCGATTAGCGACCAGCGCCGGCCGCCGTGCGTGTGTGCGGTGCGCGGGCTGCGACGGTCGCGCCCGCGTGCGTCGGCGTTGTTGTCGGCTGCGCGGGTCGGCTGTCAACGCGCGGCGGCATGAGCATCGTGTCGCGTTCCAGGTCCTGCGTTGTCTGTGCGCCTATGATCGTCGCGGGCAGATGCACGCGCGTCGCCTCGTCGTCGGCTTGCGTGACGGGTGCGCCCGTGCGGGCCTGTGCGAGTGCGGCGCGCAGGTCGGCGGCATTCGCGGGGCGGAGCGTGGGCCGGAGCGCCAGCGCGCGCAGCAGCACGTTGCTCAACGCGACCGACACTTCCGGGTTGACTTCATGCGCGGGGCGCAACGGATCGATCTCGTCGTGTAATGCTTCAGTAGCGCGCTTCAATGCGTCGATGGGCGCGTGGCCTGTCAGCAGGTGGTAGAGCGTGGCCGCGAGCGAGTAGAGGTCTGAGCGCGGGCTGGTGCGCTCGCCTTGTATCTGTTCCAGCGCGGCGTAGTTGGGCGTGTAGCCGAGCACGCTCTGGCTCGCGTGCGCGCGCGTCATCTGCCCGGCCGTGCCCTTCGCCAACCCGAAGTCGAGCAGGACCACATGCCCTTTGGGCGTGAGCTTCAGGTTCGCCGGTTTAATGTCGCGGTGGATGACGGGCGGTTCGAGCGCGTGCAAATATTCGAGCGCGTCCAACAACTCGTCCGCCCAAGCCAGCACCGGCTCGACCGGAAACGGCCGCCCCTGCTCCGTGAGTTGCTGCGCCAGATCAGCGCCCGCGATGAACTCCATCACGAGATACTGGCCTGTGCCCTCGCTGAAATGATCGATCACCTTCGGCAGCGCCGGATGATTCAAGTTCGCCAGCAGCCGCGCCTCACGCGCGAACGCGCGCCGCAACTCCTCATGCTCAACCAGCGTCTCCTTCAACGCCACCGTGCGATGCAGGCGCTCGTCCATCGCCTCATACACCGCCCCCATCCCGCCTTGCCCCAACTGGCGCACGACGCGATAACGCTCCTGCAAGATTGTCTCCGGCGCAAGCATGTTCGTTGAAGCTGTTAAGAAGCTAGTTTGTAAATGGCCGGACGATAGCGCGGCTCAGGCACAGGTTTGCCGGCCGCGCGGGCCGCTGCCAGCCAGAGTTGCTTGGCCTGCTCGACTTCCGCCAAAGCCTCGGCCGGTGTCTGTCCGAACGCCGAGCACATGGCTAGGTCGGGAATGTCCGCGATGTAGCCTTCATCCTCTTCGCTGTAAAAGATGTTGATGTGATAATCCTTCATCCATCTGCCTCTAGCTGCAAATTATACCGCTCGACCAGTTGCAGGAATTGCCCGATCTGATATGGCTTGACTAAGCCGCGCACGGCTTGCAAGTTCAACTGTTCTGCGACCCGTGGATGTCCAAAGATATGATGACTGCCGCTTGTGCGCAACAAGCGAAACCCGAAAGCCTCGACCAGAGTAACCATGTCATTGAAACGAAAATTCTTCGGCCTCGTCAACGCCTGCTGCAATAGTTTTCGTTTCTTCATGGCCGGCGGCTGCCTCGGACGCGAGCCTTGTTGCCGCTAACTATATCATTAAAAGCGACGGACGCCGGGTCGCTTGCGCGGCGGCGTCCGTCTGGAAAGTGGCTGTAGTGTTCGGTCGGTTAGGGCGCAGAGGCGAAGGCGAGATCGGAGATCAGGAGTGCGCCCTGTGCGGTTTGATCGAACTGGAATTTGACGGTGCGTATGTCGGACAGGTTGACGCCCGTGAACGAGGTGAGCGGGACGCGCACCATGTTCAAGAGGACTTTCGGCACGGGGCCGGTTGTGCCCGGCGGATAGAAGAGTGCGCCGGACACGTCGCCGACGCGCACAGTGCTTTGCGCGCCTGTGCCGTCGATCAACACGACGGAGAAGTTCTGCGCGGCGTTCGGGTTGCGCAGGTCGGCGAAGTTGACGCTGACGCGGAACTGTAGCAGCTTGGAAGCCGCTCACGTTGTTCGTGCCGGCGGGGAGCGTGTTCGTGTAGCTCGCGCCGCCGCCGTTCCAGCCTGTGCGTAGTTGGCTGAGGCCGCGCAAGGTCGTCGCGCGTGCGCTCGGCGTGGTGTGCGGTTGACGACTGGTGGATTGGGTAGCGGGAGACAGTGCTGCGGCTGGGGCGAGTTGCCGCCGCAGAGGTCGTGCGGCGTCAGGCCCGTCTGCGTGGTTGCGCCGCCGAGCGTGTTGGTGGTCAGGTTCGTGGCGGTCAGCAGACGGTTCACGTCGCGGCGCTTCGTGGCCGCGTCGGGCGCGTGATAGGAGACGTTGATGGCGGTCGTCTGCGCGGACGCGGGCGGCGGGGCCGCGCCCGTCAGGATGGGCGTGAACTGCGTCTCGCCGCCGACGTAGACGCGCATGAAGGCCGACAGGTAAGCGAGGCCAGTGCCGCGCTGCTGCGCGCTGGTCAGGCGTTTGTTGCCCGCGACCGTGCCGCACTGCCCGTCGAGCGTGCCGCCGGTGACGTAGGCCGTCCAATCGTCGGACGTGCCGGCGGGGAACATGCCGGGTGTCCAGATGGTGTTGTAGTAGTTGTGATTGCCGCCCATCACTTGGATGGTGTGCTTCGCGCCGGTGTCGCCCGCGACGTTGTAGCGCGCGTCGTCGTAGAAGTGGACGCCTTGATTGTCGCTCACGTCGCCGTCGCAGTAGGGCAGGACGACGCCGAGCGCGGCGTTGTTGGCGACGGGCCGGTTGAAGTCAACGGGCGCGAGCGGGAAGACGGCCTTGATGCCGTAGGGCGAGCCTAAGCTGGCGTTATAGACATAATGTTTGACGACGCCTTCGCCGCCGCGCGAGTGGCCCATCGTGCCGACGCGCGTTAGGTCAACTTTGCCGACGAACTTCGTGCCGAAGGGCGCTGCGCCCGTGGTGTTGAAGGTCTGCCACTGACTGAGGTGGCGCTGCATGAGTTCGGCGCGCGCCTGCATGCCGAGGTCGGCCACGTTGTTGTCGTAGGCGTTGATGCCGTTGGCGCTGACCGAGATGACGAAGTAGCCGTTGCTGGCTAATGTCTGGGCGATGTAGTCGTAGCCTTGAAAACTTGGGATCGGTTGCTCGTTGCTGAGACATGGCCAGCGCAGCGTGGCCGTCGAGTTGCGATAACAGGTGGCGTGCCGCCCGTGCAGGAAGACGACGACAGGGAAGGGGCCGCCGGTCATGTCGGTCGGGTGATGGACCGAGGCGCGCAGTTCGACGGAGATCGGGAAGCCGGTCGGGCGAAAGACGCTGTTGCCGTAGTTGTACTCTTCGCGCGTGACGGCGTAAGGGCCGGTTGTGCCGGGGTCGGGTGTCTGGGCGGTGGCGACGAACGCGCACGCCAATGTCAAAAGTAATGTGAGTGCGAGGGGCGTGAGGTGTCTATGCATTAAGGTTGGACTCCTTTCGTGTCGAGCTTGAGTTTCTCCGGCAGCGCCGTGCGGTCTTTCTTGTTCTCTTTGTCGCCATACGAGAGCGCGATGGTCGCGCCGTCGCGCAACAGCGCCTCGTCATAAGTGACGACACTGATCTCGGTCAGGTCTTCGTTCTCGATGCCGTAGCCCACGGCCACGTCGTCCAACCAGACGACCGCCGGTAGCGCCCGCACGGGGAACGGCCCGCCCGTCAAGACCAGACGGAACGCTTTCGTCACGGGCACGCGCTGTCCGCTCAACTCGACCTCGGTGATCTGCGGCAGCGTCACTTCTTCGACGCGGTACGAGCGCAACTTCGCCACGCCCTTAGTTGTCGTCGTGTTCACGCCACGCCCGATCACCTTGCCCGGCAGTTTCAATACATCCGACACGTTCAACTCCTGTTCGGCGGCCGTCGCCTGCGCGCTCGCTTCTTGGCCAAACGCCGCGCCGGCCGACAACAGCAGCAGGCAGACGAGGGCCAACAGGCGCGCGCTCACGGGCTTGCGGGCCGCGCTTCGCTCCATATGCATAACAGCTTTCTCCTTATTGCGAGGTCAGCGGAAGTCTCAGCAGCACGACGGCACACAACGCGGGCACGGGCGCACAGCTTCGACCAGATTGGGGGTTTGAGACTCTTTCGCGCCGGTTGGTCAGTGGTCATTCACCGCGAGGCTAACTCAGGTGAGGCTCTCCGTCCGCGCACGAAAGAAACGACGCGCATGAGACGTATCCGCCGCCCGTCCGGTTGCTTCGCCCCCCACCAACCCCGGCGGCCCTTCGTTCAGCCAATTTCGGATTTCGGATTGCGGATTAAGGAACACTTGTCTTTACAATCCGCAATCCGCATTCCGAAATTGGCACTCCGCATTCCGCAATCAAGCTTTGGCCGGCGCATCCGGCGACGCCACCGTCTGTTTCCGCTTCGGCGCACGCTCGACGTGGCTTGCACTCGTCCACGCGGCGAGCGTGGACAGGTCGTTGTGGAACTTGTTCCGCACGATCACGTCTAGGCGCTGCACGGCTTTGAGTCCGCGTTCGAGCGCGCCGTCGATGGCGGCGGTGGCGGCGACGCGCGCGTCCATGCCTGTGTTCTGGCTGTTGACGGCTTGCTCGAAGTCTGCGATGTCGGCGTTGAGGTCGTCGAGGAAGTCTGCGGGCAGTTCGTGTCTGATGAACTCGGCTGTGAGCGGCGCGGCATCGGCGGCGAAGGCGCGCGCTGAGTTGAGCAGCGCCGTGTCGCTCCCGCTGCGCGGCAGGCGAAACTTGTCGTCTAGGCCCGGCACGTCCAACGCCAGCGCGCGCGCCGTGCGTGTGATGGCCAGCAGGTCTTCGCGCAGGGCCGCATGCGCCACGGCCCTTGATGTGCTGCCCTGTCGCGCCGCGCCCGCGCTGGAAGTCTGCGTCGTCGCGTGCTGTTCCAACTCCTTCACGGCGCGCGCCGAGGACGTTCAACTGCTCGCTGCCCAGACTACCGGCCGGGAACGCGCCCGCGTGCGTCGTCCCAAAATCACGCACGCGCACCAGCATCTCGTGCCTGCGAGTTTCCAGATCATTCATTGAGGCTATCTCCTTTTGTGGTAGGTTAGAGGTCTTGCGAGGCTACCTGTGAGAAAAGGGCGCACAACACGCCCCTTACGAGAGCGCACATTATACACACAACGCGCCACCGCAAACAAAGACGATTGCGGAGCGGGGATTTCGGGTTATAAGAACAACTGTCTGCTTAATCCGCATTCCGCATTCCGCAATCTACAATCCGCCGCCCTGCGCGCCGACCCACAACGCCCGCACATCGCCACTCAACGCCGCCCCGCCGCCATTGCGGCCCGCACCGCCCCGTTTTCAACCCGCACGGCCACGTTTACACCCCGCACGGCACGATTTCGACCCGCCCGGCCGAGATTTTCGCTCGCCCCGCTACGACTCCACGCCCGCACCGCACAACTTTTTCCCGCACCGCACGATTTTTCGCCGCACTGGCTCAGATCAACCCCGCACCGGCTAAATTTCACGCCCGCACTGGCTCACTTTTCCCCGCACCGGCACGGTTTACGCCCGCACTGGCTCGATTTACACCCCGCACCACCCGCCTCACGCCCGCACTGGCAGACTTCACACGCGCCCCGCCTCGCCTCAACACCCGCACTGCTCGACTTTCACGCCCGCACGACGATTTTCACCCCCACCGCCTCACTTCACCCCCCCGCCCGCCGCATCTCCCACCCCGCCCCGCCCTATCCGCGCCCCGCATGCCCGAATCTACGACACCACGGCGCGACTCAACTCTTCCGCACGTCTTCGGGCTGTCATTTTCACCAACTCTGATTCGTCATCCTTCGCACGGGCGCGCAACAGCGGCAGGGTCGCGGCGTCCGCGCGGTAGTGCTGCGCCAACGCATTGAGCGCCGTGCTGCGAACATATTGGTGTGCGTCCTCGACGGCGCGGGCGCGCAACAGCGGCAGGGTCGCGGCGTCCGCGCGGTAGTGCTGTGCCAACGCATTGAGCGCCGTGCTGCGAACATATTGGTCTGCATCTTCGACGGCGCGCGCCTGCAACAGCGGCAGGGTCGCGGCGTCCGCGCGGTAGTGCTGCGCCAACGCTTCGAGCGCCGTGCTGCGAACATATTGGTGTGCGTCCTCGACGGCGCGGGCGCGCAACAGCGGCAGGGTCGCGGCGTCCGCGCGGTAGTGCTGTGCCAACGCATTGAGCGCCGTGCTGCGAACATATTGGTGTGCGTCCTCGACGGCGCGGGCGCGCAACAGCGGCAGGGTCGCGGTGTTGTTATGCCACCCTATGGCTAATGCGAATAGTGCTAGTGTCCGGTATCTCACATCATCGTGGGCTGCAAAAGACAAGATGCTCTGATGTATTTCCTTCAGCCCCGCACCAACTGAGCCGACAATCCGCCCGAATGGTTCAGCATAATAATAAGAGAAATCTATGGAAGGTAATCCTTTCAGCCACTCTGCTAACACGGCTCTGTGCGGCCAGTTCGGGCCGATTGTTTCGATTGAGGTGACGATTGGATCATGTAGAAAGCCATAAAGCTTGAAGTTGCCGCTCTTCAGCTCAGTTTCAAGGAATGTGCATACAGCCTGTAACAGTCGCCGCGCGGGGTCTGCGACCGTGCCGAGGTTTCGGACTTCGCCGAGGCACTGTATGGCCAGAGCTATGTTCCACGGCGGCTGTTCATCAGTCCAGCCATCCGTTGGCGGCTTAATTTCCGTCACAAGGAAGTCAATGATCTCGCCAGCGAACTTCTCGTCAAGGATGCCGCAGATCAGGCGCAGGACTTCGTGCCAGCTACGCTCGCGCCAGTGTGCGCCGTAAACGTCGCGCTTCAATTCGTCGGGCGTTATCGCGCGCGTCTTCTCGAACTTGTGTGTGAACGCCGTGGCGCAGAAGTATTCGAGAAAGGCGCGGTGGACGAAGCCGTAGATGTTCGCGCCGTAGAGCGAGAGGATGAAGTTGCGCTCGCGGAACTGTTCGAGCATCGCGCGGGCGACGGGCTTCGCCGCTGCCGGTGTCAGTTCATAACGTTCTGTTAGATAGCCCTCGAACTCGGTCTGCAATTCGTCGCGGTGGATGTAGTTGCCCGCTAACCCGCCTGCGCCCGCCTGCATCTTGAAGGCGAGCCGGCGCAGCAGTTCTTTCTTGTCGTCTTCTTCGATGAAAGGGGCGTCGATGCTGTGGTCTTTCAGGTGCTTGCCTACGTCCCAATGCTCGACAAGGACGCTGGCGGCGTGCTCGTAGAGTTTCCAACGCTCGCGCGGGAGTTCTCTGTGCTTGCCGATGATGGCCATGATGGTCAAGAGCATCGGATTGCCCGCGAGTTGGCGAATGGAAGCGGAGTCTTTGAACGCGCGCAGGATGCGTTCGCGGCGCGCGGCGGCCTCTTCGGGTTGGTCGCTCAAGGCAAGGTCGTACCAGCGTGTAACGAACTCTGCGACCTGCGGCTCGTCTAAATCTTGCAGCGTGAAGTGTGCGAAGCCTGCGTCGGCAAGTATCTTGCGCCGGTAGCCGATGACGCGGCTGGTGACGAAGAGACGCGCCTGCGGGTACTCGTTGGTGAAGCCGACGATGCGGTGCGCGATCTGTTCGCGTTGATCGGGGTCGAAGATTTCGTCCAGCCCGTCGAAGATGACGAGTGCGCGCCCGTCCTGTTTAAGATAATGCTCAAGCGCCTCGCGTTCGATGCCCCAACCTTCACTCTTGCCCAGCGTGACGAGAAATTCCGTGAAGCTCTCGCACTTGCCGTCCGCGTACAGACCGGCGTAGCTCCGCAGTTCGATTAACAGCGGCACATGGCCGGCAAAGGCGCGGCGCAATCGTTCGTCGCCCTCTTCGCTAATCAACGACAGCAGGACGTAGCGCGCCAGCGTGGACTTGCCCGCGCCCGGATCGCCCAGAATGATGCTGTACTTGTGGCGCGCGTCTGTCAGCACGTCCAGCACGGGCTGCGGCGTCTTCTCGTAGTAGCCTGTGCGCGCGCGCAACACATCATCGGGCGCAACACCCGCAGGCAAGTCTTCATGATGCAACTCGCCCTCGCGCCGCAGCTTGTCCCACAACTCTTTCGGCAGTTCGACCGGCGGCGGATTCTCGCGCACGCTCTGCGCGACGAACACCTGCCGCAGTTGCAACTGTAGATACTCTTCCTTCTCCGGCGGCGTCAGCGCGTTCAGATCGATGCGCTGGTAACGTTTGAGCAAAGCGGCGTAGTAGTTCGTCAAGTCCAACTCGGCGGGGCGTGCGACCGGCGTGAGGTGGCCATGCTCCCGTAGCCAGTTGTGAACTGCGGGCGCGAACACTTCGCCCAATTCCGCAGCCGACTTGAAAAAAGAGACGGTGTTATCCCTCGCCAACTCGGCGCGCAGTTGCTTGATGCGTTTCTTATCGTCGTCGATGAGCTTGACGGGCCACGATGCCTCTTCATCCAACAAAAAGATCAAACGCGGCTTGCCGGTCTTGACCGCGTGGCGATATTCCATCTCAGTAATGGACATCTTCTTGCGGTTGTCCTTCTTCGGCACGAAGCCGTGTCGCCACGCGAAGACGCCCACGTAGAGATCGCAAGCGGCCACATCTGCCAGACACTTATCAACCGCCGGCCTGTGGTCGGCGACGTAATGCTCCATCGCCACATCTTCCAGCCCCATGCGGCGCAGCGCGCCGTTAACTTTTGCGCGGCACTCTTGCAAATCAAGGAAGGTTGAGGAAACGTAAACTCTTTTCATCGTGTGGCCTCGCTATAAGGTGAGATCAGCATAGCAGAACGCGGCGGCCGGCCGTCTTCCCCGAATCATGAGGGCGGAACTTAATCCTTACGCACAGATCAAGCGCAGTCTGGCCGCGCTATCGCTTTGATTTGCTTCGCGGGGCAGATTTGCGCCGGATACCTTCATGTTTCATTGGGCTTGGCAAATTGTCGGGCAAGTCTAGCGCGTCGTCAATGAGCACTTCCATGTATACGTTCGCAACGCGCGCATATTGCAAGAGCGTCGTAATGATGGTTCACCTTTGCCTAACTCGTACTCTGAAATTCTGGTGTACTTGATACTATCTTGAACTCCTAAACGCAGTGAAGCATATCCGATTGCGAAAGACCGAGCGCATTGCGAATCTGTAGCCAGTTTGTCGGCCAAGCGTTTCGGCTTTTGTCGCGCTTTACCGCCCATCAGAAGTGACCTCCTGATGGAACACATTGAAGATTCGACTTGTTTTTATCCGCAATTGCGGATAAACTCTGACTGCGTTTGAAGTTCGCCGCGAGTTTGCACCTGTTGCACTCAACGGCGATGCTCATCACTCAAGTGTGAAGGGTGAGCTACGCATGTGGCCGTTGCCTGTAGTCGAAAGAACGCGGGCGCAAAGATAACAGAGCGCAGTGCTAAACGTCACCCTGAATATTCGCCCGCTGGCTTGGAGGCTTTGACGCCGATGTGTCTGCCGCACACGATCACAGTGCGCCTCGACAAGAGCGGGCGGCGCTTCTATTGCCCCTGCTGCCAGCGCGGCCATCAGCACCCGCCCTTTGATCTTGAGTATTACACCATCGGCTACGGCTACTGTGAGTTGTATGCGACGTGGTTCCCGATTGCGGGCGGCGACGGACTTGGCATAGTCGAGCCGGACGAGCGCGGCCGGCCGCGCACAGTCCTGTACAGCAAGGACAATCCGCGCCCGCCGCCGTGCGTCGTCGCGCCCTTACTCGAAACGGTCATCAAGTTGTTCAGCTTATGCGGGACTGTCCGGGAGGTATGAACGAGAACGTGCCTGAGATGATGTGCGAGTCAACCCGCCCCTTGCGTCTCAACCCCGACCGTTGCGCCCCTCGCGCACGATGTCGATCAGCGCATCCAACTTCTGATCCGTATGCGCCAACGAATCCGCCAACACCGCAAACCGCTCATCCGTCCGCGCCTCGGCCTCTGCCAACAGTGCAAACCGCTCATCGGTGCGTGCTTGCAGTTCGGCCAACCGCGCGTCCGTCCGCGCCTGCGCTTCCACTAGCTGCTCTAGCCTCTCACCTAGAACTGAAACTCTGGCTTCAGTTCGCATCTGTGCGTCGGACAGCCGCGCCTGCGCCTGCAACAGTGATTCTATTTGGATACTGGCGCGCGCTTGCGCATCGACCACTGCCAGCATGACGTTGGACATGTGCGTCAGTTTTTCGTCCACCTGTTGTTGGTTGACCGTGAACTGCGCTTGCTGTTGAATGATGAACTCCATCATCCGTTGTATCTCGTCATTGGTCATGACTCGCTCAGACCTCCGTGCGCGCATTCTACACAAAAAAGCGGGCCGCGCAGAGCTAAAGTCTTAGCCCGGCGCGGCGCGTTGATGTGTGGCGCGTGGTTAGCCGTTGGGGTTGGCGCGGAGGATGATTTCCGTGCCGCGTGGGAGGTCTAGGTCGTCGCGGCCTTGCACGTAGACGGAGCCTGCGCCCGCGCCTGCGCCGATGGCTGCGCCGATGGCCGCACCCCGGCCGCCCTTCGCAATCGCGCCGATGATCGCGCCGACGGCCGCGCCAATCGCGGCGCGTTCGACGGTGCGGTCGGTCTGGCTGTCGCGTTCCTGCACTTCGCCGCTGCCTTCCGGATCGACGCGCGCGTCGTCGCCGTTGGGCGGGCGGGCCGCTTCGACTACGCCTGCGAATGCGGCCTCGCGCCCGTCCGTCAGACGTATGCGCTCGAAGTTCAAGAGCAACTCGGCGCGACCGCCGAAGGGGCCGGCGCGTTCGACACGTGCGACCGTGCCTTCGAGCGTCGCCCCGGCGAACTGCGCCGGTTCGCGCACGGTCATCGTGAAGCGTTCGCCGACCTGCGTGCGCTCGGTCGTGAGATCGTTATCGAGGACGGCGACGAACTGCATGTTGCGCCCGATGACAAAGCCTGTGTTGACGGGCACGGGCGGGCGCGTGTCGGCCGGGCGCGGGCGCATGACGGGCGGGGTTGTGGGCGGGCGTGTGCGCGCAACAGCGGGCGGCGGTGTCGGCACGCTGCGACGCTGGTTGCGCGCGCTGGTCGTGGCTGGCTCGGGCCGGCCGTAGATGTCGAAGCGCGCGATGCTCGCTGTCTTTTCATAGAGACTCTGCACGGTCACGGGCACGCGCAGTTGCGGGTCGTAGATGCGCCGCGTGACGCGCAGGCGTTGACCGGCATCGAGTGGGTCGAAGGCGACGGCAAACTGATCGTCAGCGCCGCCGCGTGAACTGATGCTCAGACTGTCGCCTTCGAGCGCGGCGCGCGTCTGGACCGTGTGACCGTCGGCGGCGCGCTCGGTGCGCGTGATGCCGTCGGCCTCGAAGGTGATGCGCGGGGCGCGGGTCGAAGCGATGTCGATCACGCGTCCGCGCCGTTGCAGTGTCAGTTGCGGCGGCGACGTGAGCCGCGCAACGAGGCTGTCGATGATGCGCTGTTGCTCGTCCGGCGGCAGCGCGGCGGTGGCTTGCGCGGCGGCCTCCTGCGGGTCGTCGCTGCGGGCCGGCAAGAGTTGATAGACGCCTGTGAGCCGCGCGTCGGCGGCCGTAACGCGTGGGGCGGGCGGTGTGGTTGGTTTGACCGGCGTGCGCTTGGCCGGCGTGCGTTGTGTGGTACGTTGGGGCGTCGGGCGCGCGGGTGCTGCTGTTGTGCGCGCACTTCGCTTCTGCGCCCACGCAGGCGCAACCGTCTGCCCCCACGCCATAACACACACAAGCGCCGCGCACATGATACGTGTTAGCTGCTTCATCGCCCCTCCATGCTGCTGCAACTCAAGCGAACCGCTCAAACGAACACACGGCGGCGACTCTTGCGCCGCGCCGTTGCCAAGGGGAAGACTCAAACTTTAAGGGGAGCTGTAGGACGTGTGACAGAGCTTAAAACCACCCGCCGCTTTATGCAAGCAGACGCGGGCGGCGCGACAAACTCTTATTCGACCGTGACCGACTTGGCCAGATTGCGCGGCTGATCTACGTCGCAACCACGGCGGACGGCGATGTGATAAGCGAGCAGTTGCAGCGGGATGACGGACAGGATCGGCGCGAGCAGATCGCTGGCTGCGGGCACGTCGATGGTGTGGTCGGAGACTGCGGCCGATAGTTCGTCGCCTTCGGTCACGACGCAGATGACGACGCCTTCGCGCGCTTTGACCTCGACGATGTTCGAGTGGGTCTTTTCATAGCGTAGCTCGGACGCGGGGTTGCCCACTTCGCGCGTGTTAACGACGACGACGGGCAGGCGCTCGTCTATGAGCGCGTTCGGTCCGTGCTTCATCTCGCCGGCCGGATAGCCTTCGGCATGAATGTAACTGATCTCTTTTAGCTTGAGCGCGCCTTCGAGCGCGACCGTGAAGTTGATGCCGCGCCCCAAGTAGAGAAAGTCCTGCGAGCGATGAAACTCGCGCGCGAGTTCTTCGAGTTCGTCCGACTCGCTCAACAGGTGTTCGATCTTGACGGGCAGTTCGGCCAACTCTTGTGCGTGATGTTTCGCTTGGTCAGCACTAAGTGCGCCGCGCAACTGGCCCAAGTACAAAGCGAACAGATAGAGCGCGACCATCTGCGCCGTGAATGCCTTTGTCGAAGCGACGCCGATCTCCGGCCCCGCATGCGTCAAGAACCGTGCCGTCCGCCTCGCGCGTGATCATCGAGCCTTGCACGTTGCACACGGCGAGGACGCGCGCGCCGCGTTCCTTCGCTTCACGCAAGGCCGCGATGGTGTCCGCCGTCTCGCCCGATTGCGAGATGACGATGAGCAAAGTCTTATCATCGATCACCGGATCGCGGTAACGAAACTCCGATGCGTAATCAACTTCGACCGGCACGCGCGCCAACTGTTCGATCATGTACTTGCCCGCGAGGCCCGCGTGCCAAGACGTACCACAGGCGGCGATCATCACGCGGTTGAAGCTTTTGAACTCGGCCTCTGTGATGTTCATCTGCTCAAGATAGACGCGCCCGGTGTCGAGCGAGACGCGCCCTTGCACTGTGTCGCGCACGGCGCGGGGCTGCTCGAAGATTTCCTTGAGCATGAAGTGCTTGAACCCGCCCTTCTCGGCCATGATCGGGTCCCAAGTGATGCGCTGCTGCTGCGGCTCGCGGATGTTGCCGTCGAAGTCTGTGACGCGCACGGCGGCGCGCGTGAGCACGGCGATCTCGCCGTCGCCTAAGAAGAACACGTCGCGTGTGTGTTGCAAGATGGGCGGGATGTCCGAGGCGACGAAGAACTCGCCGTCGCCTAAACCGATGACGACCGGCGGCCCTTGCCTGACGGCAATGATCGTGTCCGGTTCGTCCACGGAGATGATCGACAGCGCGAAGATGCCGCGCAGGTCGCGCACGGCGCGCTCGACCGCCAGTTCAAGCGACGACTCTGTTCGCAGATACTCTTCGATCAGGTGCGCGATAACTTCTGTGTCCGTCTCGGTGACGAAGCGATGATCAGACCCGCGCAGGCGATCTTTGAGTTGTAGATAATTCTCGATGATGCCGTTGTGGACCACAACGACGCGGCCCGTGCAGTCGCGGTGCGGGTGCGCGTTCTCCTCGGTCGGTCGCCCGTGTGTGGCCCAGCGCGTGTGCCCGATGCCATACGTGCCGTCGAGCGGCTTCAGCCGGATCGCCTCTTCCAAGTTGCGCAGCTTGCCTTCGGCGCGGCGCACGTCCAAGTGGTGATGCTCGTCCACGACCGCGATGCCCGCCGAGTCGTAACCGCGATATTCCAACTTGCGCAAGCCGTCCAAGATGACCGGCACAACCTGCTTGTTACCCACGTATCCGACAATGCCACACATGTGTTGCTTTCCTTTCGAGAAAGCAGTGACGAGTAACGAGTGACGAGTGACAAGTTAAAGACTTGGCCTTAACTCGTCACTCGTCACTCGTTACTGTTCCTTCATCACTGCTGTTGTTTCTTCAGCGTCTTGCTCGTCGTTGCGCAGGTGCTTTTTGACGACGGCGGGCACGCCCGCGACGAGTGTGTCGGGCGGGACATCTTTTGTGACGACTGAACCGGCGGCGGTCACGGCGCGCGCGCCGACGCGCACGGGCGCGACCAGCATCGTGTCCGAACCGATCTTCACGTTGTCTTCAATGACGGTCGGGTGTTTGCGTTGCCCGTCGTAGTTGCACGTCACCGTGCCCGCGCCGATGTTCGTGTTGTCGCCGATGGTCGCGTCGCCCAAGTAAGTCAAGTGCATCGACTTTGCTTTGCGCCCAAGCCGCGACTTCTTCATCTCGACGAAGTTGCCCACGGCGGCGGCTTCTTCCATCTGTGCGCCCATGCGCAGGTGCGCGAACGGCCCCAGCGTGCAGTGATCCGCGATCTCCGAGTCGGCGATGACGCAATGGTCCTTGATCACAACGCCGCTGCCGATGCGCGCGTTGGTGATGCGCGTGCCGGAGCGTATCTCGCAGCCTTCGCCGATGATTGTGCGCCCTTCGATGTGTACGTCCGGGTGCAAGATGGTGTCGCGCCCGATCTGCGCTTCGGCGCTGACGTATGTATGCGCCGGATCGATCACGGTCACGCCGCTGTCGAGCATCAGACGGCGCAACGTGCGCGCGCGCAACAGGCGCTCGAAGTCGGCCAACTCGACACGCGTGTTGACGCCGCTGACTTCGCGTGCGTCCGCGTGCAGGAAGACGGACACGTCCGCGCCGTCCGCGCGCAAGATGCCGGGCACGTCTGTTAAGTAATACTCGCCCTGCGCGTTCGCGGGCTGCACGCGATCAAGGGCGGAGAAGAGTGCGCGCGTCTCGAAGCAATAGATGCCCGCGTTGATCTCGTTGAGTTGTCGTTCTTCGGGCGTCGCATCCCTCTGCTCGACGATGCGCTCGAAGCGCCCTTCGGAGTCGCGCACGACGCGGCCGTAGCCGGTCGGGTCTTCAAGCCGGACGCTGAGCAACGTACACGCCGCACCGTGCCCGCGATGCGTGCGATGCTGTTGGACCAGTGCGCCGAGCGTTTCGGCGCGGACGAGCGGCACGTCGCCCGATAGCACAAGCAGGGTAGAGTTGGCGTCGGCGAGCGCCGCGCGCGCGGCCAGCACCGCGTCGCCCGTGCCGCGTTGCTCGGTCTGCGTGATGAAGACCGCACCGTGCGCGCCGAGTTCCGCTTCAACCGACGCTTGCACTTCTTCCGCTTGATGCCCGACGACGACATAGACGGTGCGCCCTTCGCGGACGAGCGCGGCGGCCGTGTGGCAGACGTGTGCGATGAGCGGGCGACCGCCGAGTTGGTGCAGGACTTTGGCGGTGCGCGAGCGCATGCGCGTGCCGAGGCCGGCGGCGAGGATGAGCACGTCGAGCGGCGCGGCGGGTTGCGTCGGCTGCGCGTCGTGCGCGTTCGTTGGTGCGTGTGTCTCCATAAACTATTAGCGCGGCACGTCGGCCAGCAGTTCGCGCTCGCTCGTCGCCTGCTCGTAACAAGCAGCGATGACGCGCGCCAACTTGGCCGGGCTGTGCCGCACCATCTCCCCCTCGTCCAGTAGATCGGCGCGCACGATCTCCGTCTCGCCGCTGAACTCGCGCTCCAACATATGATCGGTCAAGCCGATCTGGTGTGCGCCCTCGGCCGCGTAACGCGCTGCCTGCTCGGCGCTGATGCGCCGGTCGTTGACCAAGACGCAGTCGAAGTGTAACTCCGGCGCGTACTGCCGGACAGTCTCAAGGTGTTGCCGCGCAGTATAACCGTCTGTCTCGCCCGGTTGCGTCATCAAGTTGCAGATGAAAATTTTTACGGCGTGCGACTGGTTGATCGTCTGCGCGACACGCGCGACGAGCAGGTTGGGCAGGATGCTCGTGTAGAGCGAACCGGGGCCGACCGTGATGATGTCGGCGTTGCGTAGCGCGGTCAGCGCCTCCGGCAGCGGCAGACATTGCTCCGGCTCAAGCCGCAGCCGACGAATCGTTGCGTGCGCGGCCGTGATGTTCGTCTCGCCGCGCACCACGCGCCCGTCTTCGAGTTCGGCGACGAGGCGCACGTCGTTCAACGTCGCCGGATAGATGCGCCCCTTGCTCGCCAAGACTTCGGACGACAGGCGCACGGCCTCTGTGAAGTCGCCGACTACATCGGTCAGGGCGGCGAGAAAGAGGTTGCCGAAGCTGTGGCCGCTTAGTTGACCGTCGCCGCCGAAGCGATAACGAAAGAGTCGCGCCAGCAGCGTCGAGTCTTCCGAGAGCGCGACCATGCAGTTGCGTATGTCGCCGGGCGGCAGGATTTGCAACTCGTCGCGCAGCCGCCCCGAACTGCCGCCGTCGTCCGAGACGGTGACAATCGCCGCCAGCGCGTCGAGCCACAAGCCGCCCGCCGCGTCAGCGCCGACCAGTTCTTTCAACCCCGCAAGCACGGTCGAAAGACCCGTGCCGCCGCCGATGGCGACCAACTTCAACCCCTGCTCTGTACTCGTGTGCAAACTTAAAGCTTCCCCTTTACGGCAGACGTGACCGGGGGCGCGCACCACGCCCAAACAGAATCATACCGAAAAGACTGCAAGTTTGAAACTGATATGATTCGTGCGCCCGGTTGTTCGGACTGATTGTAGAGGAAAGCGACGCAGTACGCCCTCAGGCGCGCGACCCGAAGATGAGCCGTTCGTAGTCCGGTTCGTTACGCAGGGCCGCCAAGTCTTGATCATGTTGTGCGCGGATACGCAGGTTGGGTTGCAGGTCGAGCGCGCGCTCAAGGGCTTCGAGCGCAGGGGTGATGGAGCCGAGCCGCGAGCGCGTCGCTGCCAGCCCGTAATGTATGTGCGCCGCCTCAGGCTCGCGCTTCAGAGCGCGCTCGAAGAGTTCCTGCGCCGCCACGTAGTCGCCCCGGTTGAGTTCGATGACGCCACGGTCGTAGAGCGCATCCGGGTCGCGCGGCAGCGCCGTGTCCGTGCGCAGGCGCGACTCGGCGATGGCCAGATAGATGCGCGCCCGCGCCGTCACTTCAGAGGCGTGCGGGTGCTGCTCGATCAAAGCGCGGAACAGTTGCCGCGCCTCGCCGAACCGGCCGCGCGTAAACTCTTTGTGCGCGCGCTCGAAGGCGCGGATCGCGGCCATCTCGTCCTGCGACGGCTTGGGCCGCGGGGCGGGGCGGGGCGGCGTGTGCGCCGCGCGCGCAGGGGCCGTGGCCGCTTTCGCGGGCCGTGGTCTAGTCACCGATTTTTGCTTGGTTGGTCTGGCTGCCGGGCGTTTGGCAGGTTTGACGGCCGCTTTAATTACTTTGCTTTTCGCGGGCGGCGCTTTTTTTGCAGGCTTCGCTTGTTTGCCTTTCGTCGGCTTCTGCGCCGCCTTGCCGGCAGTGGTAGCCTTCTTCGTCGCCTTGCGCACGGGGGGCTTCGCCGCGCCGACAGGCTTCGGGCGCGCGGCTTTTGCAGGCAACTTTCGACTCTTAGCCGCTGTCGCTGAGGAAGCGCTACGTGTGGTAGGGCGGGGGGTAGGTCGCTTGACGCCCTTGATGACAGGATCGCTCATGCGAAGCACTCGCTTTTCAAAATGGCTTCCAACCAACTGGACATGACGCGCTTTGAAGCCTTCAGAAACGCGCACAGACTAACATATGCCGGGTCATAAAGCAACGCAGCAGTGTGATTTGCAGGCGCGACGCGGGCATAACCCGGTGGCGCAAAGAGTAAAAACATAGGCAACACGGAAAAACAGTTGAAGTCATTTGAGCCGCTATGCTAGAGTGCCAGAGGAGTTGGTCTTGCCGCTGACTTCCTCAGCAGGCAGCGGCGAAGGCGATTTCCGGCAGCAGCCAACCGTTTTTTCGGCTTAGGTTTAGATTTCGGTGCGGAGCATCTTGACCGAGCGCCCCCTTTGTAAAGTTCCCACCTCATTGGCATCACGCTAGCGAAAGCGCCTGTATTGATGATGGACACACCTATCATTATGCGCGAACAGCAGTACGGGCGGATCATTTCCGTACTGTCAAAGTTACGGCTCGATTCGTTCTCGCGCGTCGTCTTTCTCGTGGACAAGAACGGGCAGGAGATCGCCGTGCAGGGCGAGGTCGGCGGCCTCGACACGACGAGTCTGGCGTCTCTGGCGGCGGGCAACGTCGCGGCGACGGGCGGCATGGCCCTGCTCATCGGCGAGAAAGAGTTCCCGACGCTGTCGCACGAGGGCGAGCGCGAGTCGATCCACATCTGCCTGATCGGGCGGACACTGCTGGTGGTCGTCTTCGACGACCGTTCGAGCCTAGGACTGGTCAAACTGCGCGTTAAGCAGGCGGGGCGCGAATTGGCCACCATCTTTGAAGAGATCGAGCGCGAGTCCGAACAAAGCGCCCGCGACAACCCCCTGCTGGCGGGCATCACCGACGACGACATCGATAGTCTCTTTACTTAGTGCCGCGCGACAGGTTAACAACTCGTGCTGACTTGTCACCCGGCGCTCGTCACTTTTGTCACTGCCTTTGAGCTATGACGTTCATCAACTACGCATCACGCGAGATCAACTGCAAGATCGTTTATTACGGGCCGGGCTTGTGCGGCAAGACGACCAACTTGCAGTACATCTACGATTCAACCGCGCCGGGCGCCAAAGGTAAGCTCATCTCGCTGGCGACCGAGACAGACCGCACGCTCTTCTTCGACTTCATGCCGTTGGAGCTAGGCACGGTGCGCGGCTTCAAGACGCGCTTTCACCTCTACACAGTGCCCGGTCAGGTCTTCTACGACGCCTCGCGCAAACTGATCCTCAAGGGCGTGGACGGCGTGGTCTTCGTCGCCGACAGTCAGGAAGAGCGCATGGATGCCAACATCGAGTCGCTCTACAATCTGGAAGAGAACCTGAAGGTCAACGGCTACGACCTGACCAAGATTCCTTACGTCCTGCAACTCAACAAGCGCGACCTGCCGAATGTCATCCCCACGCCCGATCTCGTCACCGAGCTACGACGCAAAGACGAGCCGGTCCACGAAGCTGTCGCCGCCAAAGGCTCAGGCGTCTTCGACACCCTCAAGTCCATCGCCAAACTCGTGCTGACGGAACTGCGCAAGAGCTAACCGCAACTTACGCGCCCGCTGCGATCAGCACTACGCACTATGGTTAATTCATCATGGCTCATATTAAATGTGGCCGGTGTGGGCTGGTAAACTGGGACAGCGAACCCATCTGCCTGCGTTGTCAAACCCCACTGGCCGAGGCCGGTCATCAGGCCAGATCAGATAACAGCACAACAGATCGACGTAAACTCTACGCCGGTCTTATCGCCGTGCTGGTGGTCGTCGTTGGCGGCTATATGTTTGTGACGCGCACGACGACCATGGGCGCGCAGACCATCCCCGCGGCCGAGATCATCAGCGCATCCGAGTTATTCAAGCGGCCTGATCTCGTGCCGCTCTACACGAAGGTCAATGCCTCGGAACTATCGAACGACAAGTTCGGATATGACGAGGCCGCATACTCGTTAAAAGAGTTGGGCTTGATCAACGTCCTGCATGATGTGCGCCCGACTACTAAAAAAGAGTTGATCGGCTTCTATTGCGATGGTTGCGGCAAAACTTATCGGGACTACACGGTCTATAGTCACGACATAGACATTGCGCTGACCGATCCGGAGTTGCAGCGGTTGGCCATCGCGCTGCCCGACTTCGACACCTACGAAGACAGCGTGAACCCACTCATCGGCATGCGGGCCAGTAATCTGGAAACGACGAAGGTGGCCAACGGCGATCATAATAACTTTCAGGCCGGCGGGTTGATCGCGATCCCTATCGCGCAGTTGGCGCTCGCCAAGATCAGCGCCGTCAACATGCGCGGCGAGAACGAAGCGGTCGTCGATTTCACGTTCACCTACGAGCCGACGAAACTCGGCCGCGCGCTCCTGACGAAAGATAAGTCTTACGATAAGTTCGGCGGGCATGAAACGTCGGCCTCGGCCCTGCTACGCAAAGACAAAGAGGCGGCCGCGCAATGGCGCGTCGTCTCGTTCAGCACCAAGTCGTCCACCGAGTCGCCTAAAGGTTTCGCGCCCGTGCCGACGCGGCAGCAAGTGGCCGCCTCGCGGGTGACGAGCGATCTCGTCCAAGCAGCCGGGCGCGGGTTCACGAGTGAGGTGCAGAAGTTGCTCGCCGCCGGGGCGGATGTGAACGGGTTGGACGGCCCCAACACGGCGCTCGTCAAAGCGGCGTGGCGCGGGCACGCGGACACAGTGAAAGTGTTGCTGGCGGCGGGCGCGAATCCCAACCTCAAGGACGCGCAATACGGCGGCACACCTTTGTGGTTTACCACGATGGATTGCGTCGGGGCGGCCACGGCCAACGCCTTAATCGCAGGCGGCGCGGACGTGAATCTGAGATCAAACGACGGCCTCACCGCCGACGAGCACGCCCAAGGCGGCCAAGTTGTCAGGACATCATCCAAGCGATTCAGGCCGCGCGCGCCGGTCAACATTAAAGACCCTAACAGGATTAACCACCAAGCCACGAAGGCACGAAAGATAGCTGATTGATCTTTCGTGCCTTCGTGGCTTGGTGGTTACTGTTCGGGCTTGTATTAGAGTCTATTGGAGCGCCTTGATCATGAGCAGCCCGTCGCCGCCGTTTGAATAGTAGCGGGGCAGGCGTTGCGTGACGCTGTAGCCGAGATCGAGATAAAGCTGTTGCGCGCCCGCGTTGACGGCGCGGACTTCGAGCCGCAACGTGCGGACGTGCCGGCGGTGGAAACTATCTTCAACCCGTTCCAGCATGCGGCGTGCGATCTGGCGGCGACGATGTTCCGGCGCGACGCCGAGCGTGGTGATGTGCCCGGTCCTGTCCGGCTCGACCAGTCCGACGATGAAGCCGACCATCACGCCATCAGGCGTGACCGCGCGATAAGCAACCGACTCAGGCGAAGTCAGCAGGTACTCGAACGTCTCGCGGCTGTAGGCTTCGCCGTCCACGAAGCAACGCTGATCGAGCCGCCAACATTCGTCGAGATGCGCGATAGTGAGCGGGCGTATATCGTAGCGCGTCTGTGCGGCGTGCGCGGTCGGGCCGGGCGCGGACTGCTGCAACGCACCGTTCGCCCCCGCGTCTTGCGCCCCAAAGAGCCGCGACCGAATTTTCTTCAGCACAGCCATGCCGGATAAATAGTAAATCGTGAATCGTAAATCGTAAATAGATGAACACTGCTTTTGAGCTATTTGCGATCTACTAAACGATCAACATGCAGTCGCCGTAACTATAGAAGCGATAGCGAGCGGCGACGGCGTGGCGGTAGGCGGCAAGCGCGAGGTCGCGCCCCGCGAACGCGGCGACGAGCACAAGCAAGGACGAACGCGGCAAGTGAAAATTTGTGATGAGCGCCTCGACTACCTTGAACGTGTAGCCCGGTGTGATCGTCAACTGCGCCAGCCCTGCGCCCGTCCGTACACGCCCCATTTCATCCAGCGACGATTCAAGCGCGCGCACAGTCGTCGTGCCGACGGCGACGATGCGCCGCCCCGCCGCGCGTGCTTCGTTGAGCGCGCGGGCCGCAATAACGTCGATCTCATAATGCTCCGGCGCGACCGTGTGCGCGCTCAAGTCCGCGACGCGCACGGGCGCGAACGTGCCGTAGCCGACGTGCAAAGTGATCTCGATGACGGCGACGCCGCGTGCGCGCAAGTCGTCCAAGACGCGCGGCGTGAAGTGTAGTCCTGCGGTCGGCGCGGCAATCGCGCCACGCGCCCGCGCATAGACGGTCTGGTAGCGTTCGCGGTCGGCACTGCGGCGCGCGGCCGTGTCTGCGTCTTCGTCCGCGCGCTTGATGTAAGGGGGCAGCGGCGTCTGGCCCGTCTCTTCCAAGAGCGCGTGGAAATCGCCCGCGCAATGAAAGCGCACCACACGCAAGCCGTCCGCGTGCGCTTCAACTACTTCCGCTTGTAAGCGTCCGTCGCCGAACGTGGCGCGCGCGCCCGTTTGCAGTCGCCGCGCGGGTCGCGCCAGCGCCGCCCACACGAGCGGCGCGCGTTCCTCGATCAAGAACAGTTCGACGCGTCCGCCCGTCGGCGCGCGCGAGCCGACGAGCCGTGCCGGAAAGACGCGCGTGTTGTTGACGACAAGCACGTCGTTCGCGTTCAACTCCACCGGCAACTCCGCGAAGATGCGGTCGCGCCACGTGCTGCGCGCACGCTCCAACACGAGCATGCGGGCCGCGTCGCGCGCCGCGAGCGGTTGCTGCGCGATCAACTCTTCGGGCAGTTCGTAATCAAATTCGGAAAGCAACACGACCAAGATCAAACCACAAAGACACGAAGACACAAAAGAAGCAGCAAAGGTTTCTTTCGTGGCTTCGTGTCTTTATGGTTAATCGCCTTGCGGCGCGACAGGCATTTGCGACGTATGAACAGCTTCGTGCGCGCCCGATGTCTCTTGGTGGAAGACGACCGAGATTTGTGCGCCGAACAGTAGAATCAGGCTTGAGACGTAGCTCCATGTGAGGACGGCGACGACCGCGCCGACCGAGCCGTAAATCTGATCGTAATGAAAGTAGTGCAGGCTCGACGCGAAGATGTATTTGGCGATCTCCCACAGCAGCCCGGCGACGACCGCGCCCGGAATCGAATCGCGCAAGGTCACGCGCCCGTTCGGCATCAGCCGATAGACGATAGTGAACAGAGTGATCGTGACCGTGATGCTGACTAACGTGAAGACGACTTGCCAGAACGCGTTGCCCGCGAGCGACAGCATCGCTACGCGCTCGATCTGGCGCGGCGTCAAACGCGATGTCATCTCGCGCAAGGCGACGAGCATGTAGGTCAACAGCACGGAGGCGATCAAGAGTACGCCGATGCCGCCGATCATCGCCAACGTCAACCCGCGCCCGTGCAGGAACGTGCGTGGCTTCGTGCCCCACAGGCGATTGATCGCGCGCTCGACCACGCTGAAGACCCACGAGCCGGCCCATAACGTGACGCCGATGCAAGTGAAGATGACGGTCGGGCCGACATCCTCTAACGAGCGAATGGTCGAGCGCAAAAATTCGCGCGAGCCGGGATATACGTCCACCGCGCGGTTGAGCATCTCTTTGCCGACCTCGAAGTTGTTGCTCAAGGCCAACAGCACGAGCAGGGTGGGAAAAAGTGTCAACAGCCCGAAGTAGCTCATCGCGGCGGCGGGCGTGAACAGATCGTTTTCGTGAAACTGGTGGACGGTGTGACTGATGATCGACGTCCACGGCGCGCGGTTGCGCACGCCGAAATGTTGCCGCGTCCAAGATGCGAGCCACTGTCTCATAACGCAAAAATGTCCGTAGTCATGCGTCTGTCGTCCGTTGTGTGATACGCCCCTTCAAGCCTTCAAGTTCATGACCCACCCGCGCGCGTGCCGCATACACAACGAACCACTGACTTGTGGCCGACGGACAATTTTAACTGAACAGCCCCGGACTCGACGGCGGCGGCGTGACGCCGAAGTGTTGATAAGCGAGCCGCGTCGTCATGCGCCCGCGCGGCGTGCGGTTGAGAAAGCCGATCTGGATCAAGTAAGGCTCGATGATCTCTTCAATCGAATCCTTCTCCTCCTGCAGCGAGGCCGAGATCGTGCCGAGGCCGACGGGGCCGCCGTCGAACTTCTCGATGATCGTCAACAGCAGCTTGCGATCCATCTCGTCAAGGCCGTAAGTGTCCACTTCCATGCGGTTGAGCGCGTCGTTGGCGACTGCTTGCGTGACGTGCCCTTCGTATTCGACCTCCGCGAAATCGCGCACGCGCCGCAACAGCCGATTAGCGATACGCGGTGTGCCGCGTGCGCGCCGCGCGATCTCTTTCGCGCCGCCTTCGTCAATCTCAAGCTTAAGAATCTCCGCCGAGCGACGCACGATCAACTCCAACTCGTCGTGCTTGTAGAAATCCAGATTGAAGACGATGCCGAAGCGACCGCGCAACGGCGCGGTGATCAAACCGGCGCGTGTGGTCGCACCGACTAAAGTGAACTTCGGCAGGTCTAACTTGATCGAGCGGGCGGCCGCGCCTTGCCCGATCATGAGGTCGAGTTGGTAATCCTCCATCGCGGGGTAGAGCACTTCTTCGATGGCCGGGTTGAGGCGGTGAATCTCGTCGATGAAGAGGACATCGCCTTCTTGCAGGTTGGTCAATAGCGCGGCCAGATCGCCGGGCTTTTCGATGACGGGGCCGGCGGTTGAACGCAACTCTGCGTTCATCTCGTTGGCGACGATGTTGGCGAGCGTAGTCTTGCCAAGACCGGGCGGGCCGGTCAGCAGGACGTGATCAAGCGCCTCGTGCCGCTGCGTCGCGGCGCGTATGAAGACGCGCAGGTTGTCGGTCGCCTTGCGCTGCCCGATGTACTCGGCCAGCCGCGTCGGGCGCAGCGACAACTCGAACTGCCGCTCCTCGTCCAGCACTGCGGCGGGCCGAATGTTCACGGGATCGAGTTCGTCAGACATGATAGAAAATGATGCAGGCGGAATGATGACTGATGCATGACAGACAAGCTATTCGTTATTCATCAGTCATCATTCCGCCTGCATCATTTCACCCTCATCCTTTCGACAAACTGCGCAGGCTGCGACGCAGCAGTAGTTCGACTGTTAAATCGTCGCCGCCTTGCATGGCCTGTGCGACGGCCTTTTCGGCGGCGGCCTTTTGATAGCCGAGGTTGACGAGCGCGGAGAGCGTGTCGTCGTAGAGCGTATCCTCGGTCGGCGCGACGTGTGCGCCGCCGGGTTGCGCCGCGAGTTGTTCTTCGAGCGCGGGCGACGAGAGCGCCGCCATCTTGTCGCGTAGTTCGATCACGAGCCGCTCGGCCGTCTTCTTGCCGACGCCGGGCGCGGACGTGAGCCGCGCAAGGTTGCTGGTGCGTATGGCCGTGATGATCTCGTCGGCGCTCATGCCGGAGAGCATGGCGATGGCGGATTTGGGCCCGATGCCGCTCACGGAGATCAGTAAGATGAACAGTTCGCGCTCGCGCGCCGTGTTGAAGCCGAAGAGTTGCAGCGCGTCCTCGCGAACGTGCGTGTAGATGCGAAGCTGGACTTGTCGCGCCCGCTTCTTCCAGATCATAAAAGGTGGTGACCGGAATGGTCACTTCATACCCGACGCCGTTCACGTCGAGCACTACACTGGTCGCATGCTTGGCGAGCAGTTTGCCGGACAGATGCGCGATCATTGGTCGTTATGTTTCATGGCACGAGAAGAGATTTCGGGAGCGTCTCGGTTATGCACGAGGGATTTTAGTTGATGCGCGACTCGTCGGCAACGCGCGGGAGTTGTAGCGGCTTCAAAGCTTGTAGCCGTGTGCGCCGCAGCCCTTGTCTTTTCGCGGGGCGGCGCGCGCGCTATACTGACCACGCTAGGACAGAAGCAAGCGATGAAGGCGGAGAAGATTTCGGAACTGACGACGAACCGGCTAAGCGTGTATCTGCGCTGCCTGAACCTGCTGGCGGACGCAGGCATCAAGACGATCTCGTCGCGCGCGCTGGCGGATCAGTTCAATCTCAACTCGGCGCAGATCAGAAAAGACCTCGCCTACTTCGGCGAGTTCGGCACGCGCGGCGTCGGCTATTCGGTGGACGAACTGCGCCGCCACATCACGGAGATTCTGGGGCTAGACGTGCCGCGCCGCGTCGGCATCATCGGCGCAGGGAACTTGGGCACGGCGCTCGCCAACTATAACGGCTTCAGCGCGTCGAGCTTCGCGGTCGTCGCACTCTTTGATAACGACCGCGAGAAGATCGGGCGCAAGGTGGGGCGCGCGGAGATTCCCGTGCATGACGTGCGGCGGATCGCGCGCGTGGTGCGCGACGAGCAGATCGAAGTGGCGGTCGTGGCCGTGCCGGCGCGCGTGGCGCAACGCGTGTTGAATCAAGTGATGTCGGCCGGCGTGCGTGCGGTCTTGAATTTCGCGCCCGTGCGTTTGCACGCGCGGCTCGGCGTCAAGGTGAAGACGGTGGATTTGACGATCTCACTTGAATCGTTATCTTACTTCCTCGCGCGCCCGCAGGTCGTGTGCATCACCAACCCGCGCAGCCTGCTGCCCTACGAAGAGATCGCGCAACGCGAGGAGCGTGAACTGTCCGGCAAGTAAGCGCGCACATTTTGCTCGGTTCGTTTATACGCGGCGACACTTGCGACGGCGGAGGTCAACGCTATGAAATGGTTGCTCAAACAAATACTGTTGCTGACGCTCACGCTGATGGTCAGCACGTGCGCCGCCGCACTGGTTAAGGTCGTGATGCGGTACGGCACGCGCGGGCCGCGTGTGTACGTGGCAGACTCGCACCCGGCGCGGGGTATGCGCGATGCGCCGGTGCTGATCGTGTACCAGCCGCGCTTGCCGCGCACTGACGAGGCGATCCGTAACGGCGTGACGGGCACGGTCGAGCTAAGCATGACGCTCAACTGGGATGGCACGGTATCTGACATCAAGCCTGTTAAAACGTTGCCCGCAGGGCTGACCGAGCAAGCGATGAAAGCAGCGCGGCATATCAGGTTTCGGCAGGCTATCGTCGGCGGGCAGTTCACCGACGCCGAGCAGTTGGTCGAGTTTCAGTTCGACAGCGCACACGACCTCGCGGGCTTCGAGGATTAACAGCAGATGGATGAACAAACAGCGCGGCGCGAGATTGTGCGCGTCGGCCAGTTGATGTATGAGCGCAGTTACGTCGTCTCGTCGGACGGCAACGTGAGCGTGCGGCTTGACGACGGGCGCATTCTGGCGACGCCGACGCAGACGTGCAAAGGGCGCATGACCGAAGACGGCCTCGCCCTCACAGACCTTGACGGTAAGGCGTTGAATGATCGTCGTGCATCGAGCGAATTGGCGATGCACTTGCTCATCTACCGCGAGCGGCCCGAAATCAAAGCTGTCTGTCACGCGCACCCGCCGCATGGCTCGGCGTTCGCCGTCGCGGGGCTGGCGATTGACCAACCGATCTTGTCCGAAGTTATTTTAACGTTGGGCTGTGTGCCGCTCGCTGACTACGGCACGCCTTCGACCGACGAGTTGACCACAGCAATGCGCCCGCTCGTCAAGCATCACAACGCGCTGCTGATGGCGAACCACGGCGCGGTCGCTTACGGCGCAGACGTGTGGCAAGCATTCGACCGGCTCGAAACGTTGGAACACACGGCGAAGATCGCGATCCTTGCGCGCGCCATCGGCGGGCCGCGCAATCTGCCGCCCGACGCGATTGAGAAGCTGATCGAAGTGCGCGAAGCCGCAGGCTACTTGGACGAGCGCGCGCGCTGTCAGGCTTGCGGTTATCTACACGAGACGCGGATCACGTGCCCGACCGGCGAGCGCGCAAGCGTTGCGTCGGCGCAAACAAACGCGGCGACGAACGGCGCGGCGAAGATCAGCCTGACGCGCGAAGAGTTGATCGAACTACTGGCGCAGGCGACGCAATTGAAGTCTTAACAGAACAGCGAGCGCCGCTTGCGGATCGCGTGCGATTCACGCATGATGACGGCACACAACAAGCTTTGCGGATTCACGAATTGACAGGAGCTTAAGCGAATGCCACAGGAAGCACTCGGCATGGTCGAGACTAAGGGGCTGGTAGCGATGATCGAAGCGGCGGACGCGATGGTCAAGGCCGCGAACGTGACGCTCGATCGGCTACGAGAAGATCGGCGCAGGCTTTGTGACCGCCATCGTGCGCGGCGACGTGGCGGCCGTTAAGGCCGCGACGGACGCGGGCGCAGCCGCCGCACGCCGCGTCGGCGAACTGGTCAGCGTTCACGTCATCCCGCGCCCGCACGGCAGCGTGGACGAAGCCCTGCCCATCGGCAACGACTAGGGATCGTGAATCGTGAATCGTAAATCGTGAATAGATAACAACAGTTCTATCTATTCACGATTTACGATTCACGCTTTACGGCTTGTTATGATTGTTGCGCGCATACTAGGCACGGTCGTCTCGACGCAGAAGGACGAACGGCTCAGGGGCAAGAAGCTCTTGATCGTGCGGCCTATGAATTTGGACGGCACGGACGCGAGCGGTTATGTCGTCGCCGTGGACACGGTCGGCGCGGGCTTTCACGAGCGCGTGCTGGTCGTCGCCGGCTCGTCGGCGCGTCTCGCCGAAGGCATGAAGGATGCGCCCGTCGATGCCGCCATCGTCGGCGTGATCGACACGGTGGATTTGAGCGATTAACGATCAGCGGTCAGCTTCTCATGCAACTTGCGCGGGTCATCGGGACGGTCGTGGCGACGGTGAAGAACGATTCACTCGAAGGGCGTAAGCTGTTGGTGATCCAATCGCTCGACGCGCAGTTGCGGCCGCAAGGGTCGCCGCTGGTTGCGCTCGATGCCATCGGCGCGGGCGTGGGCGAGTTGGTTATCTGGTGTCGCGGCAAAGAGGCGAGCTTCCCGTTCAAGCGCGAAGACACGCCGACCGACTGCACCATCGTCGGCATCGTCGATTCCGACGCGCACGTCACGAACGGGGGCAGACGCAAGTGATTCTCGCGCGCGTCTTAGGCAACGTCGTGGCGACGCAGAAGAACGAGCGTTACGCGGGCGCACGCGTCATGCTCTGCCAGCCCATGACGCTGGACGGCGCGGAGACAGGCGCGACCTTAATCGCGCTCGATTCGGTGGACGCGGGCGCGGGCGATGTGGTCTTGATCGTGCAAGAAGGTTGGGGCGCTTCGACGGCGGCGACGGGCGAACCGGGCGCAGCTATAGACTCGGCGATTGTCGGCGTGGTGGACCGCATCGATCTACTGCCTGACGAGATAAACAAGGTGGAGACGCGATGAGCACAGAGCAAGATCAAGCACGCGCGCTCGCCGAGCGCATCGCCGCCCGCCTCGCACGCACGCCTGAGCCTGCGCCGGCCGAGCACGCGCCGGATGTCGGGCGCGAACTGGCGGCCCTGCGGCACAGTCTCGGCGAAGTGCAGCAACGTCTGGCCCAGATCGAATCGCACGTCGCGCACACAGACGACTGCGGGCACGAAGACAGCGCCGTGGGCATGTCAGCGCAGCCGAGTCATACGACCACAAATGCTGCGCGCACAACGCAGCCGCCGCAACAACATTGGACCAGCAGCACTTACATTCCCGTCGTGCCACATCCAAGTCAGGAACGCTTCGGCATCGACGAGGCCGTCTCCGAGTTGGTTGATTTCTTCGAGCGCGAGAAGGTCTGCACCGTCGAACCGGGCGGCAAACCCTGCGACCACTGCGCCATGTGCAGTTCGCGAGGTTTTTAAGCAAACGAACATAATGCAAGCCTAACTGAACTAAGTTTAGTTGTAACTGAACTTGATTCAGTTGTAACTGAACTTAATTCAGTCGTAACCAAACTTGATTCAGTTGCAATGAAAGTTAATTCAGTCGCAACTGAAGTTAGTTTAGTCGCAACTGAACTTAGTTCGGTCGCAACCGAAGTTAGTTTAGTTGCGATAAAAGTTAGTTCAGTCACGACCGAACTAAGTTCAGTTGCGATAAAAGTTGATTCGGTCGCGGCTGAATCAAGTTCAATCGCGGCTGAAGTTGGTTAGAGAAGGATTGATTAGACAAAAAAGAGGCCGCTGCTTGATCAAGCAGCGGCCTCTTTTCGTTTCGTCGTGCGCTTAGCGGTTCTGGTTGCGGCGCAGGGTGTCAGAGTTGATCGTCGGGGCTGTGCGCGCGCGGTCTTCGGCGGCGAAGTAGGGTTCTTCTTTGAAGCCGTACATCTTGGCGAAGAGGACGGTCGGAAAACTGCTGCGCGTCGTGTTGTAGTCTTGCACGCTGGCATTGTAATCGTTGCGTGCGACGCTGATGCGATTCTCCGTGCCTTCGAGCGCGTCTTGAAATTTCAAGAAGCTTTCGTTGGACCGAAGCTGCGGGTAGTTCTCCGATAGCGAGAGCAAGCGCCCGATAGTGCCGCCGAAGCTGTTGTTCGCCGCGATGATTTGCGCCTTCTGTTCGGGCGACTTGTCGCCGCCTTCACCTTGCGGCGGGGCGCTCGTTGCGTTCAAGAGCCGCGAGCGCGCCTCGGCGATCTGGCCGAAGACCTCTTGCTCCTGTATGCCCGCGGCCTTGCGCGGCTTCAAACAGGTTCGGGATCAGATCGGCGCGGCGCTGCAACTGCGTCTCAACGCCCGCCCACTTGGCCCGCACGCCCTGGTGCTTCGCATTCAGTGTATTGTAACCGCAGCCGCTCGCGCTCAGGGCCACGAAGGCCACCGCCGCCAGCAACATAATCCGTTTCTTGTTCATTGACTCTCTCTCCTTCAGTTCACGTCAACCCGATCAGTAGGGGATGAATGACAAAGCTCGCTTACATTAAACTTACATGCCGATGCACCTCACTTCGCGTCTGCGACCTTCATCCGATCCACCGCATCGACGACGCGTTCGATCTGCGTCATGTACGCGGCGAACAGTTCATTGGCCTCCGTCTCGGTTGCGGGGCGCGCGCCCGTCTCACGCAGCGCAAAGATGCGCTCGAACGGTGCGCCGTCAAGACCGAAACGCGCAACGCTCGTGCGAACGATCTCATGCTTGAGCACAGGCGGTTCGACGCCGTCCAGCATCAGCGCGGGCGCGAATAGCGTGGCGAAACTCGTCAGGCTGTCGCTCATCAGATCGGACAGTCGGTCGATAGACACCGACGCGGGGATGTAGTGGCGACGTAGTTGAATGAGCTTGCTGCGCAGTTCGTACTCGGTCTGGTGGCGCAGGTTCGCGTCTGAAAGTGTAAGCGTCGCAAACGGATCGTCGCCGTAGAGCACCACACGCGCGCGGCTCATCTGATGAAACTCGATAGGGAACACGTCCGCCGCTTCACTCAATTCGGCGAGCGTGAAATAGACGGGCAGCGGATGACCGAGCCGTTGCCACTCGCGCATCGGCGCTTGCGCCAGCCGCAGGTCTTCCGGCGTGATGCGCCGGAGCGCGATCAGCAAGTTGTAATCCGACGCGGACGCGCCCGTGTCGCCCGCCGCCGCCGACCCGTACAACAGCACGGCCGCCAAGTTCTCCCCGTGCGTCGCTTGCAGATCGCCGATCAGATGATTGAACGCCTCATGTGCGACCTGATTAGCCATAAGCCTCCGAGCAAATGATCAATGCGCAATGATGAATGAAAGACAAGTTGATCTTTATTCATCATTCATCCTTACATCATTTCGTTTACCAGCTTCCGCCTGAGCCGCCGCCGCCAAAATCACCACCGCCGCCGAAGCCGCCAAAGCCACCGCCACCACCGCCGCCACCGCCAAAGCCGCCCCCGCCCCAACCGCCCGAACTGCGCCCGCTGCCGCTCGCCGCGTTAAAGAGCGTATTCAATAGCAGCAGATTCATGCAGCCGCCTCCTCCTCGCCCGCCGCGATTCGACAGGATGAAGACGATGATGCCCAAGATGAGCAGCCCGATGCAGCACGGGGTCGGGAGATTCGTGCCGCCACTGCGGCGCGTGCGTTGCGGTTGACGATAAGCGCGACCTTGATCGATGCCCTCGATGCTGAAGCCGCGCTTCGCTGCGAGCGTGGCCACGTAAGTCTCGACCGTGTCCGCGATACCCTTCGCGTAGTTGCCCTGCTTGAAAGGCGGCACGAGCCGTTCGCGTTGAATCTGGCCTGTCAGTCCGTCCGGCAAGTCGCCTTCAAGATGACGGCTGACCTGTGTGAAGTACTTACGGTCGTTGATGGCGACGAGCAATAACAGCCCGGCTTGATCGCTATCCTTCGTGCCGATGCCCCAACCGCGTGCGACGGCCAACGTGTAATCAAAGATGTCCTGCCCGCCCGTGGTCGGCACGATCACAACGGCGAACTCGATGTTGGCTCGCTCCTTGAGATTGATCATGATCGCCTCAAGGCGTGCCTTCGTCGCCGCGTCGAGCACGTTCGCGTAGTCGTTGACGAAGCCCGTGGGCGCTGGCAACGGCGACTGCGCGGTTTGCGCGCGTGCCACATGCGCACACCACAGGCAGAGAAGTGCGCCGAGAAGCGTTCGAGTGAATGCGCGTCGATTCATTGAATGTGTTGCATGATACAGGCAAAGGGCGAAAGGCAAAAGTTAAAACGCGCGGCCCGTGCGTAAAAGCGCAAGCACATGCCCCGCGCATTCGCCCTGCGCCCGTATGTTGCTTGCGCGTATTCTCTGTTCATCCCTCAATCAGCCGGTGCAACGCATAGAAGAAAGCCACGCCCCCAAATACGACGAGCGAGACGAGCGGGTTCTTGCGCTCCATGTGGTTGACCTCCGGGATCAGATCGCTCGCCGCCACGTACAGAGTCACGCCCGCCGAGAAGGGCAGCGCGTACACAACGGCCGTCGCCACGCGCGACTCCAACAGCGCCACCGTCAGCACGCCGCCCAGCGTCGCCGCGCCCACCACGAGCGTCGCCAACAGGGCGCTGCGCCCCGTCCGGCCCGACGCCAGCATGATCGACGCGGCCGTAAACCCCTCAGGTACTTTGTGCAGCAAGATTGCGATGAAGACCAGCAGGCCCACTTTGAAGTTGACCAGAAAGGCCGCGGCCACCGAGACGCCATCAAAGAAAGAGTGGATCGACAGCCCGCCGACGGCCGTATAAGCGGCGGTCGGGCGCAGCATCGCCTCTGTATGTGTCTCCGCGCCGAAGTGGAAGTGTGGGGCGAGCGTATGCTCGAACAGGTGTATGAGCAGGTAGCCCAAAAGCAGCAAGGTCATCGCCGCCAGCACAGGCTCGCGGGCATGCACCGTTGCGCCGTTGCCGGCCGCCGCCGAGCGTTCAAGCCAGAGTTGGACGACCTCCGGCACGATCTCGATAAAGATCGCCGCCAGCATGAAGCCCGCACCCAGCGCCACCAGATAGCGCAGCAGGTGCGCGTCCTGCGTCGCCTTGTTCGGGCGTGCCAGCAGCAGTCCGCCCAGCACATTCGCCAGCGCCACCAGCCCACCAAACAACAGCAGACCGCCGAAACTACTCATGCCGGATCAGGGAGACTCGACCATTGCTCACGTGGATTTGAATCAACTTCGGGGGCACTATAACAGGATACGGGCCGGAAAGTGATAGGTCATCCAGACTGCTTAACGGGTGCGCCGAACGACGCCGGGCGAGGTGGTTTAAGCACAAATATGCGCTTCCGCAGGCGTTTTCTGCACGATATGGTGCTTAAAAATCTGTGTTCGACAATGTTTTTATTCTTGACAGCCCTCCGCGCAGGGGCGTACTATTCGCGGCGGGTGGGAAAAAGTGGCTCGAAGTGGACTCTTCAGAGCACTTGGCGCAAACCGTTTAAGTTCTACTTTAAGTTTTAAGCATTCCCCGCTCCCCAGCCGGCCACCGAAGCCCTATGTTAAGAGGGAATTACACGGCGCGCATTGATGCGAAGGGGCGACTTAAAGTACCAACCGTCTTCCGCCGCTTTATTCAGGACAGCCACGGCCCGGAAGTTTACGTGACCAGTCTGACCGGCGAGAACGTGCGGATTTACCCGCTCAACGAATGGGAGAATATAGAGCAGCGTTTGGCGCTGCTGCCGTCGATGGACCCGGCGCGCCGCAAGTTCCTCGACCGGACTAACTACTACGGGCAGCAGACGGCGATGGACAATCAGGGGCGCATACTCGTCCACCCGCTCCTGCGTAAGAGCGCCGCTGTCATGGGCGATGTGGCCGTGCTTGGTTATCTGACTTACCTTGAGGTCTGGGAGTTGGAACGCTTCCAACAACGCCTGCTCTCAGACCCCTACACAGCAGAAGACGAAGCCGCCATCGCGCGGCTCGGCATTTAACAAAAGCGAGGGGCGGTCAATGCGCGGCTATATATTAAAGCCAAACTCGTCACTCGTCACACGGCACGCGTTACAGTTCTTTGACATCACGGGGCGGTGGTGATGACTGCGCCCGGTGGGGGGCCGGACGCGCCCCATCGCCCCGTGTTACTGCATGAGACGGTGCAGTACTTAGCGCCGGAACGCGGCGGGCTGTTCGTGGATGCGACGTTGGGGCTTGGCGGGCACAGCGAAGCGATCCTTGAGGCTGCGCCTGAGACGCGCGTGCTTGGCATCGACCGCGACCGAGAGGCGCTCGAACACGCCCGCCGCCGGCTGGCGCGTTTCGGCGCACGCGCGCAGTTCGCGCATGCAAACTTCCGCGACCTTGCGCGCGTCGTCGCGGAGACGGGCGAGCAGACAGTGAGCGGCGTGCTGGCCGATCTGGGCGTCTCGTCTTTGCAGTTCGACACGGCGACGCGCGGCTTCAGTTTTCGGCACGACGCGCCGCTTGACATGCGGATGGACGCGCGCGGCGACGAAGAGACGGCCGCCGACTTGCTCGCGCGCCTGCCTGAAGAAGAGATCGCGCGCATCATCTTTGAATACGGCGAGGAGCGACGCTCGCGGCGCATCGCGCGCTGGCTCGTCGAGCGCCGTGAAGCGGGCCGGCCCGTTACGACCACCAACGAGTTGGCCGAACTGGTGGCGCGTGCCGTCGGATACAAACGCACGGATCGGATTCACCCGGCGACGCGCACATTTCAGGCCCTGCGCATCGCCGTCAATGAAGAGTTAGAGGGTCTGGATGCATTTCTTGAAACGGCCGTCGATCTTTTACAACCGCAAGGCCGCCTGTGCGTGATCAGCTTCCACTCGTTGGAAGATCGGATCGTGAAGCACACGTTGCGCCGTCTGCACGGACAGTGCGCGTGCGATCCGCGTGCGCCGCGCTGCACCTGTGGCGCACGTCGCGTCGTCGAAATTCTGACGCGCCGGCCCGTCGTAGCGGTTGAGAGTGAAATTGAAGCGAACCCGCGCGCGCGCAGCGCCAAACTGCGCGCCGCTCGCAAGCTTGATCTGAACGAGTAAGAGTGTGATGAAGAGACTGCCCCAGCAACAACGTAATGCCAACGTGCTCCGCGAGCGCGACGAGCGTGCATTCCGCCGCTTGCTCGTCCTGCTCGCGGGTGGACTGCTGCTCGCGGGCGGCTTCGTCGTCGCCGTCGGGCAGCACTTCCGGGCCATCGACTACGGTTACAAGAGCGAGGCGTTGCGCCGTGAGCGCGCGCAACTTTTGGCCGAGCAGCAACAGTTGAAATTGGCCTTGGCTCAAGCGAACTCGCCCGCGACGCTCGAACACGCCGCGCGCGAACTAGGCATGCAGCCCACGCGGGCGGCGCAGATGGGCAACGCGCCGCGCGCGGCCGAGCCGCAGACTGTGCAGTCTGCCACTGCGTTGCTGGGGACAGCCACAGTTGGCGCGGGGCGGCGCTGACGTTTAATGTCTAGGCGGGCGGCCAAGTTGCGCGGCGCAGATGCGCCCAACGTCGCCCGCGCACGCGAGTTGTTTGGCGCGCTTCGGTTAAGCGCGCACGTCGTCGGCAGTGTGTTGCGTAAGCGCACGAGTTTGTCGTCAAGTGGTTTCCGCCTATGCCTGAACGCCTGACCGCGCCAGTCCGAGTCCACCCCGACCCCTCTCGGCCCCGCACGTCCATCGTCGTCATCATTTTGGCCTTCTGGCTGTTGGTCATCGGTGCGCGGCTGGTCTATTTGCAGGTCAGCCAGCACGAACTGTTGAGCACGCGCGCGCGCCGGCAGCAGCAGCACACGGTTGAGACTAACGCCCCGCGTCGTTTGATCCTCGACCGCTCGGGCCGCGAACTCGCGCGCAGTCTCGAAGTGGATTCGTTCTTCGTCGTGCCGTCGGAGTTGAAGGACACGCACGAAGCGGCGGTCAAACTCGCGCCGGTGCTTGATCAGAACGCGGCCGAGTTGGAGAAGCGTTTGCGCCATGCGCGCGACGTGAAGCGCAGCAAGTTCATGTGGCTTGCGCGCCAACTCGATGCGGAACAGGCGGCGGCGGTGCATGCGCTCAACGTCGCGGGCGTGTATGCGCGCAAGGAGACGAAGCGTTACTACCCGAACGGCGCGCTCGCGGCGCACGTGCTCGGCTTCGTCAACACGGACGAGAAGGGCTTAGCGGGCGTCGAGCGCATGCGCGATGCGTTGCTCAAAGGTGACGGCGGCGAAGTTAGTTTAGACGGCGACGGATTGCGACGTGCCTACGACAGCCGTGAGCAGGCAGCACGCTCAGGCCGCTCGCGTTGTGCTGACGATTGATCAGAACGTGCAGTATCAAGCGGAGCGTGCGTTGGCGGCGGCGGTCGCGCAGGCGCACGCCAAGTCGGGCACGGCCATCGTGCTTGATCCGCACACGGGCGAAATCCTCGCGCTCGCTAACGCGCCCAACTTCGATCCGAACGACGCGCGCAAAATCAGCGTGCAGCCCAAAGCCAACGAGCCGCAGCCGCGCGACGTAAAGCGCAACCCGGCGCTCGAAAATATTTATGAGCCGGGTTCGACCTTTAAGATCGTGGCTTTCGCGGCGGCGCTCGAAGAGAAGCTGGTTAAGCCGGATGATCTGATTGATTGTCAGATGGGATCGATCACGCTGTTCGGTCGCGTCGTGCATGACGCACACCCGCACGGCACGTTGACGATCACGGATGCGCTGGCGAAGTCGAGCAACGTGGCCGCGATCAAGTTGGGTTTGAAAGTTCGCAACGAGCGCATGTACGACTACATCCGCCGCTTTGGCTTCGGCGCGAAAACCGGCGTCGAGTTGCCGAGCGAGACGCGCGGGCTGTTGCGGCGCGTGCAGGATTGGGAGCCGTCTTCGATTGGCTCAATCGCCATCGGGCAAGAGATCGGCGTGACAGCGGTGCAGATGGCGGCGGCCTTCGGCGCGATTGCGAACGACGGCTTGCGCATTCAACCGCACTTGATCAAAGAGGTGCAGGAAGCGGACGGCAGCGTAGTTGAGCGCGCGCAAGCGGAAGCGCACATGGTTGTCAGCGCGGAGACGGCGCGCATGTTGAAGCCGATGCTTGAGAAGGTGACTGTGAGCGGCACGGCGCGGCGCGCGCAACTCGAAGGCTACACGGCCGCGGGCAAGACGGGCACGGCGCAGAAGGTCGACGAGCGAACGCGCGCTTATTCGCACTCGAAGTTCGTCGCGTCGTTCGTGGGCTTCGCGCCGGTCGAACGGCAGGCGGTCGTGATCGCGGTTGTGATCGACGAACCTGTCGGCGCGTACTACGGCGGCGAAGTGGCCGCGCCGGTCTTCAACGAGATCGCAACGAACGTGTTGCCTTATCTGAATGTCGAGCCGGATGCGGAAGTCGAAGAGAGCGCGCCGCGTCAGCAGTTGGCCTCGGTCGCGCCGGAGTTGCATCACATGGCCGCTAATGAAAATGAACAAGCGGCCGACAGAGATCAACAGGCCATGTTGCCTGAAGTCGCGGCGCAACACGGCGGCGAAGTTGTGTACGCACACGCGGGCGAGCGCGCGTTGTTGATGCCTGATTTACGCGGGCGGAGTGTGCGCGATGCGGCGCGCATCTGTGCGCAGTTGGGGTTGGACTTGGAGACGCGCGGCGAAGGGTGGGCGCGGCAGCAAAGCCCGCAGCCGGGCGCGAGAATCGAATCAGGGCAGGTGGTACGCATCGATTTCGGTCGTAGCGATTAAGAGCGCGCGTGCAGTTGTCAGTTGCGTCCGGGCGCGCGGAGGGAAAAGCAACGGACACAGATGGAGAGGCACATGACGCTGCCCCCGCAAGGTCATCCGCAGTACGAGTTGAAACGCCGGATCGCAGATTGCCGTGAGCGTCTGCGCCGGACACGCACAGGACACAAAGGAGCAGAGCGCGATGCGGACGCGAGCAGGGCGAACGACGCGCCGACGGCCGACGACGAGGCGGACGAAGCGCCCGCGCAAGCGCCGAGACAGCCCGCGCGGCGCGACGTGCGTCGTTGATTGCAGCGGGCACGTTTGCTCGTCAACCAAACTTCCGCGCGGAGGCTGAAGCAACAGCGTGAGGATTAGCACGGCGGCGCAACTGATTGGTGCAGAGACGGGCGCGCTGGCCGTCGAGTTCTTTGACAAAGAGTTGACGGGCTTCGCTATCGACTCGCGCACGGTCGCCGAGGGCGAACTGTTCTTCGCGCTCGCGCCCGAAGACTACAAGCGGCACTACTTCACCGCCACGCAGTTCGACGACGCGCATCGTTATCTCGCGCAAGCGTTCGCGCGCGGGGCAACGGCGGCGGTCGCGCGGCGTGAACGCGTTGCAGGTGATGCTGAGTTGGCATCCTTTGCTGATCGCTTGTTGCTCGTTGACGACGTGATCGAAGCATTGCAGGCGCTCGCGCGCGGCGTGCTTGAACATTGGGGCGGGCAGGTGGTCGGCATCACGGGCAGCGCCGGTAAGACGACGGCGAAGGACCTGACGGCGCATGTGCTGGCCGAATCAGGCCGGCGTGTGTTGAAGACGCAGAAGAATTTCAACAACGAGTTGGGGCTGCCGCTCTCGGTGCTGCAAATGGTATCGGCGGGCGCGCGTCCTGAAGAGTTCGACGTGGCGGTGTTGGAATACGGGCAGTCGATGTTTGGCGAGATCGCGCAGTTGGCGCGCGTCGCGCCGCCGCATATCGGCGTCGAGTTGATCGTCGCGCCCGCGCATCTTGAGTTCTTCGATTCCATCGAGCAGATCGCGGCAGGCAAAGCACAGCTCATTGAAAACTTGAAGCCCGGCGGCGTCGCCATCTTGAACGCGGACGACGAACGTGTCGCGGCGATGCGCGACAAACACGCGGGGCGCACGCTCACGTTCGGCGTCGAGCAGATGGCGGACGTGATGGCGGCGGATATTGAATCAACGCGCTTCGGCCTCACGCGCTTTCGCCTGTGTACGCCGCTCGGCGAAGCGATTGCGGAGTTGCCTCTGCCGGGCCGGCACAATCTGTCGAACGCGTTGGCGGCGGCGGCGGTCGCAACGTGCTTCCGCATCGCGCCCGAAGAGATCGCGCAGGCGCTCGCCACGGCGCGGGCGACGGAGATGCGCGGCGAGGTGATCGACTTCGCGCAGGAGTTCAGCGTGATCGACGACTCGTACAACTCGAACCCGGCGTCGTTGTTGAGCATGACGCGGGCATTGGTTGAAGGACGCGCAGGCGGCGCAGACGATGAAGGCGCGCGCGGGCATCGTACCGTGGTCGTCGCGGGCGAGATGCTTGAGTTGGGTGCTGACGGGGCGGAGTTGCATCGCGCGGCGGGGCGCGAGATCGCGGGCTTGGGGGTAGACGTGTTGTGGGGTGTGCGCGGGTTGGCGGCCGAATTGGTGGCGGGCGCGCAGGCTGCGGGCTTGAGTGCGGCGCGGTTCTTTGCGACGACCGAAGCGGCGGCCGTTGCGTTAGTGGCTGAAGTGCGACCGGGCGATCTCGTCTTGGTTAAAGGCTCAAGAGGTGTGCGGACGGACCAGATCGTGACGGCTTTGCGCGAACGTTTTCCCGTGGTGGGCGACGACGAGCCGGCGACGTGAGGCTCGGCGAGTAAAGTTTAGAGCGGAGCAGGATGCTCTATTACATCTTTTACGAGTGGCTTTACAAAAGCCTGTCGGTGCAACAGACGGAGTCCGTCTTCGTTAAGGCACTCAACGTCTTTCAGTACGTCACGTTTCGCACGGCCTACGCGACGATCACGGCGCTGCTGATCTCGCTGTTCTTCGGCGGGCGTGTGATCCGCGCGTTGCGCGAGTTGAACGTCGGGCAGCAGATTCGTGAAGAAGGGCCGCAGGCGCACATGGTTAAGCGCGGCACGCCGACGATGGGCGGCATACTCATCATCGGCTCGGTGCTGATCTCGACGCTCTTGTGGGCCAGACTCTCAAGCGTCTATGTCTGGATCACGATGGCCGCGACGACGCTCTTTGCCGTCGTCGGATTCTTAGACGACTACGCGAAGGTCGCCAAGCGACAGAGCTTGGGGCTAACGGGCAAGCAGAAACTCGCGGCGCAGTTTGCTATCGCGCTCGGCATCTGGGCGACGCTCTATTTCTTCACGGACTACTCGTGGAACTTGAGCATCCCGTTCTTCAAGTTGACGGCGACAACCGGCAAGACGTTCATCGGGCCGTGGCTGTATCTGCCGTTCATCCTCGTCGTGCTGATCGGCGTGTCGAACTCCGTGAACCTGACGGACGGCTTAGACGGACTGGCGATCAGCGTCACCTTCGTAGCGATGACGACGTTGACCGCCTTCACCTATGTGAGCGGCGACGAGCGTTGGGCGCGGCTGCTGCTCATCACGTTTCAGAAGGACGTGGGCGAGTTGACTGTCTTCTGCGGCGCGATGGTCGGCGCGAGCCTCGGCTTCTTGTGGTACAACGCGCCGCCCGCCGACGTGTTCATGGGCGACGTGGGCAGCCTCGCCATCGGCGGGGCCATCGGCACGATTGGTGTGCTGACGAAACAGGAGTTGATCTTAGTCTTCGTTGGCGGCGTGTTCGTGTTAGAAGCGATCTCGGTGATGCTGCAAGTCTCATTCTTCAAACTGACGAAGCGGCACACGGGCACGGGGCGACGACTCTTTAAGATGACGCCCCTGCATCATCACTTCGAGATGCAGGGCTGGAAGGAGTCTAAAGTCGTCTTCCGATTTTTGATCCTTGCGATCTTGTTCGCGTTGTTGAGTCTGTCAACGTTGAAATTAAGGTGAAGCAGATTAACCACGAAGACACAAAAATTGATCTTAGCGTCTTTGTAGTGAGTTTTAAGTTTTGGAACTGAACGGCAAAAAAGTTCTGGTCATCGGCGCGGCGCGGAGCGGCGTGGCGGCGGCGCGGTTTCTCGCGGCACGCGGCGCAATCGTCGCGTTGAATGATCGTAAGCCGCTCGATGAGTGGACGGATGAAGCGCGCGCGTTGAAAGCAGACGGCGTGGGGCTTGTGCCGGGCGAGTTGCCGATGTGGTTGATGGATCAGATCGAGTTGGTTGTCTTAAGTCCCGGCGTGCCGACGAAATCTATTCCGGCGCGTTACATGGAGCGCGCGGGCGCGGAGGTGATCGGCGAGGTCGAACTGGCCGCGCGCCATTTGCGCGGGCGCATCGTCGCCATCACGGGCACGAACGGCAAGACGACGACGACGACTTTGATCGGCGAGTTGTTGCAAGACGCGGGATTGAGCGTGCAGGTCGGCGGCAACATCGGCACGCCGCTCGTCTCGCTGGTTGAATCGTCGCGCGACGATGGTTGGACCGTGGTTGAAGTTTCAAGTTATCAGCTTGAGACGATAGACACGTTCCACCCCACGGTCGCTATCGTGCTGAACCTGATGCCCGACCACATGGATCGTTACGAGCATCTGTTGGACTACGCCGCCGCCAAGCATCGCATCTTCCGCAATCAACAGGCGGGCGACGTGGCCGTGCTCAATGCCGACGACGAGATCGTCGCTTCGTGGGCGAAGGGCTTGAACGCACACGTCGTCATGTTCAGCACGGCGCGCGAACTTGAAGAAGGTTTGTTTCTGCGCGGCCAAGAGATCATCTCGCGCAGCAACGGGGCGGAGCGCGTGCTTGTGCGGCGCGACGAGATGCAACTGCGCGGCTTGCATAACGTGCAGAACGTGTTGGCGGCTTTGGCGGCCGGCCTCGCGTGCGGCGCAGCGCCCGACGCGATGCGTGCGACGATTAAAAACTTTCGGCCGGTTGAGCATCGGCTGGAACGTGTCGCGGAAGTCGGCGGCGTCGAGTTCTACAACGACTCGAAGGCGACGAACGTGGACGCGGCGGTCAAGGCGCTCGAAGCGTTCGCCGACGCGCCCGGTCGCATCGTCCTCATACTTGGCGGGCGCGGCAAGCATGCGCCTTACGCGCCGCTCGTACCGATGATCGAGGCGCAGGTGCGCGTGCTTGTGCTGATCGGCGAGGACGCGGATCGGATCGAGCAGGAGTTGCGCGCTTACGCACAGGTCGAGCGCGCGACCGATATGCACGACGCCGTGCGGCGCGCGGCCGCGCACGCACAAGCAGGTGACATTGTGTTGCTCGCGCCCGCATGCGCGAGTTGGGATATGTTCGACAACTTCGAGCATCGCGGACAGGTGTTCAAAGAAGCAGTGGAGGAATTGCGGATGTCAGATTTCGGAATGCGGATTGAAAAGACAACCGCTAGTTGTTGATCAAATCCGCAATCCGAAATCCGCAGGCCGCAATCGAGAGATGGCGCGAAAGCTACAAGCAGACGAGTGGTTGTTTGCGACGACCGTGGGGTTGGCGTTGTGCGGCCTCGTGATGGTCTATAGCGCGAGCGCGCCCGTGGCGGCCGAGCAGAACGGCACGCCGTATCACTACGTCATCCGGCAGAGCTTGTGGACGATCTGTGGGTTCGTTGCGTTGCTCGTCGGGATGCGGCTGGACTACACGTTGCTGCGCCGTAGTTGGCTGGCTTACGGGCTGCTTGGGTTGAGCGTGTTGCTGCTTGTATCGGTCTTCGCGTTTCCGCGCATCAACGGCGCGCATCGTTGGATCAGGTTCGGCGGCCTGTTGTCGTTCCAACCGTCAGAGTTGGCGAAGCTGACCTTGATGATCTTTCTGGCGCGGCTGCTCGAACGACGCGCGGGCGAGGAGCAAGTTTTCTGGCGAACGTTTGCGCCATGCGTGGCTGTGACGGGCGTTCTGATCGTGCTCGTCGCGGCCGAGCCTGATCTGGGCACGGCGATGATGCTTGGACTGACGGGGTTGACGTTGCTTTACGCGGCCGGCGCACGTTTGCGACACATCGGGTTGATGCTTGCGCCTGCGCTCGTCGGCATCGTGGGCATGATCGCGTTCGCGCCGTGGCGCATCAAGCGGCTGATGGCGTTTCTCGATCCGTGGGCCGACGCGCAAGGGGCGGGCTTTCAAGTGGTGCAGTCGTTGATGGCGGTCGGGTCGGGCGGCGTGCATGGGCTTGGCTTCGCGCAAGGCAAACAGAAGTTGTTCTTTCTACCGTTCGCGCATTCCGATTTTATCTTCGCGGTGGTGGGCGAAGAGTTGGGTCTGATCGGCGCGTTGATTCTGGTCGCGGCGTTCGCATTCTTTTTGTGGCGCGGCGTGCGTGCGGCGCGCCGCGCGCCCGATAGGTTCGGCATGTTGCTCGCGCTCGGCATCGTGACCGGCATCGTGGCGCAGGCGCTCTTTAATATGAGCGTGGTGCTGGCGCTCGTGCCGACGAAGGGCATCCCGCTGCCGTTCATCTCTTACGGCGGCACGTCCACTGTGTTCACGCTGTTCGCGGTCGGCGTGCTGCTGAACATCTCGCAGCAAGGCAGCGCCTTGAACGATCCGGCCATGCTGCGTTACGCCATCGAGCAGCGGGCGGCGGCCGCTGCCGGCGGGCGGCGCACGCCCGTGACGCAGGCGTGGCAGCCGGAGGGGCGCGGCTGATTTGACAATGCGGGCGCTCATCGCAGCCGGCGGCACGGGCGGGCACATCTACCCGGCCATCGCGGTGGCGAACGAGATCAAGCGGCGCGACGCGGCTGCGGTCCTACGCTTCGTCGGCACGGCGCGCGGGCTTGAAACACGACTCGTGCCGCAAGCGGGTTACGAGTTGACGCTCATTGAATCGGCGGGGCTGGTGAACATGGGTTGGCGCGCGCGCATGCGCGGCCTCTCCGTGTTGCCGACGAGTCTGCTGGCGGCGCGGCGACTCATTAAAGAGTTTCGCCCCGACGTTGTGATCGGCGCGGGCGGTTACGTGTCAGGCCCGGTGTTGTTGGTCGCAGCTTTAAGCCGCGTGCCGACTTTGATCATGGAGTCGAACGCCGTGCCCGGTTTTACGAACCGGCGACTGATCAAGTTTGTGAACGCGGCCGCGGCTTCATGGGAAGCGACGCTGCCGCACTTCGGGCGCAAGGGCGTGGTCACGGGCAACCCCGTCCGCCGCGAGTTCTTTGACATACCCGCGAAGGTGCGCGACCCGGCGCACGTTTCGCTGCTGCTGTTCGGCGGCTCGCAAGGCGCACGCGCCATCAACGAAGCGATGACGGCCGCACTCGCACAACTCGACGCGCACCGCACGGTGCTGCACATCACGCACCAGACGGGCAAGCTCGACTTTGACAAAGTGCGTGTCGCTTACGAGCAAGCAGGGTGGACCACAAACGCTGACGTGCGCGAGTACATCGACGATATGACGACGGCTTTTGCCAGCGCCGATCTCATCATCGCGCGCGCGGGCGCAACGACCAGTGCAGAGTTAGCCGCCGCCGGTCGCGCCGCGATCATGATCCCGCTGCCCGGTCAAATGGAGCAGCAACGCAACGCCGAAGTCATGCAAGCGGCGGGCGCGGCCCGCATGATCCTGCAACCGGAACTAACGGGCGCACGACTGGCGCAAGAGATCGCCGCGCTCGTCGCCGCCCCCGAACGCATCACAGCGATGGAGCAAGCCGCGCGCAAACTCGCGCGCCCCGACGCGGCCGCCGCTACCGTGGATTTGATTGAAAAGCTGGTCAGCGGTCAGCCTTTAGCGATCAGCAAAGACAAAAGCTGAAAGCTGATCGCAGACTGCTGAACGCTGATCGCTAGTCGCTCGCTTATGTTTCATCGCATACGCCACGTTCATCTGGTCGGCATCGGTGGCATAGGCATGTCCGGCATCGCAGAGGTCCTGTGCAATCTGGGGTTTCGCGTGTCGGGGTCGGATGCGAAACGTTCGAGCGTGACGGATCGTTTGGCGGACATGGGCATCGAGGTTCACGAAGGGCACAGGGCGGAGTACGTGGGCGACGCGCAAGTGGTGGTTCGTTCGACGGCCGTGCGCGACGACAACCCGGAACTGCTCGAAGCGCGCGTCAGGTCGATTCCCGTCATTCCGCGCGCCGAGATGTTGGCGGAGTTGATGCGTTTGAAACAAGACACAGTGGCCGTCGCCGGGTCGCACGGCAAGACGACGACGACTTCGATGATCGGCACAGTGCTTGGTGGTGCAGGCTTAGACCCGACTGTGGTGGTTGGTGGCGTGGTTGGTGCGTTCGGCTCGAACGCGCGGCTTGGTAAGAGTGAGTTGATGGTGGTTGAAGCGGATGAAAGTGACCGCTCGTTTTTGATGTTGACGCCGACGTTCGCGGTCGTGACGAACATCGACCGCGAGCACATGGATTATTACCGGGACATGGACGACATGCGCGATTGCTTCGTCAGCTTCGTCAACAAAGTGCCGTTCTACGGCGCGGCTGTTTTGTGTCTCGACGATCCGCACGTGCAAGCGGTCATCCCGCGCATCAAGCGCCGCCGCATCACCTATGGCTTGAGCGCGCAGGCCGACATCTCGGCGCATGGGATGAAGTTTGAGCGGCCGTTCGGTTCGACCTTTACGGTCTGGCAAGGGCACGATGTTGTCGGCGAGGTCAATTTAAACGTGCCGGGGTTGCATAACATCTATAACGCGCTCGCGGCCGTCGCCATCGGCTTCGAGCTAGGCGTGCCGTTCGACGTGATGGCGCAGGCGCTAGCGACTTATGCGGGCGTCAATCGCCGATTCCAGTTCAAGGGGGAAGCGGCCGGCGTGCTCGTGGTGGACGACTACGGGCATCACCCGACTGAAGTGCGCGCGACGCTTGCGGCAGCGAAGGTCGGCTCGCACGGGCGGCGCATGGTCGTGCTGTTTCAGCCGCATCGTTACACGCGCACGCGCGATCAGCTAGATGAGTTTGCGCGTTCGTTCAACAACGCGGACGTGCTGCTTGTGACCGACATCTACGCGGCCAGCGAAGACCCAATCGAGGGCGTGACCGGCGAGACACTAACGGAAGCGATCAAGAGCTACGGGCACAAGAACGCATTCTATGTCGGCACACTCGACACGGCCGTTAAAGCTCTGGTCAGCGAAGCGCATCCCGGCGATATGGTTGTCACACTCGGCGCGGGCAACATCTATCAAGCGGGCGAGCAGTTGCTCGAACTATTGAAGAAGAAGAACGGCGAGAAGAAAGAATGAATGATGAGTAGAAATCTTTTCATTCGTCATTCAGCGTTCATCATTTAACTCAGATGCAAAGCACGTTCGACATAGAGGCGCGGGACGCGGCGGTCGCAGAGATTGCGGCGCGCGTAGGCGTGCGCGCTGAACGTGGGCGACGCTTTGCCGAGTTGACGAGCTTGAAGGTGGGCGGCGCAATTGATTGGGTGTTGTTGCCCACGTCGGAAGCACAAGCGGCGGCGACCGTCGCGGAACTTGAACGCGCGGGCGTTGCGTGGCGCGTGCTTGGCGCGGGCAGCAACGTGCTGGCTGATGATGCGCCGCATCACTACGTCGTCCTGTCAATGCGCGAGGTGAAGGGCGAAGTTGAGTTCGACGGCGAGCGCGTGAAGGTGAGTGCCGGTTATTCGCTGCCGCGCCTGTGTGTTGAAGCGGCGCGGCGCGGCTTGTCGGGGATTGAAGGCTTGGGCGGCATACCGGGCACGGTCGGCGGCGCGCTGTGGATGAACGCGGGCGCATACGGGCACGAGATCGGCACGATGGTCGAGACGGTGCGCGTGGCGCGCGGCGGGCAAGTGGTGGATGTGCCGGGCCGCGACGTGCAATGGGACTATCGCCACACGTCATTTAAAGACGGCGAGTTGTTGTTAGGTGCGACGCTGCGCCTGAAGCCGGATGAGCCGGCGCACATCATCACGCGCATGGCCGAGGCAAAGCGCAAACGCATGGACTCGCAACCGCACGGCGCGCGTTCCGCCGGTTGCTTCTTCAAGAATCCGCCGGGCACGAATCTGAGCACCGGCAAGATGATCGACGATCTCGGTCTGAAGGGCACGAAGCGCGGCGGCGCGGTCGTCTCGCCCGTGCATGCGAACTTCATCGTGACCGAAGGCGAAGATGCACGCGCGGCGGACGCGCTCGCGCTCGCGGAAGAGATACGCGAACGCATACGCCGCGAGCGCGGCGTCGAGTTGGAGTACGAAGTCGAAATCTGGCGCAGCGCCACGCCAGCAGAAGCGGACGAAGAACAGGCTGAGTCAACCCAAGAACAAACTTGAGCCAAACCGCGCGCCGTGCGCGGCCCGCGTCATGCTGTCTGCTTGAGCCTGACGCGTATGGCTAAAGGAAACAGACGAATTGATAAAGGAAATTCACGAATTGATAAAGGAAGATCGTGAATTGATAAAGGAAATTGGCGTGTGGCTAAAGCAAATTCGTCAGTGGATAACGCAAGTTGGTCTGTTGATAAAGGAAATTGGTCTGTGGCTAAAGAAAAATCGTCAGTTGGCAGTCCACATTGCCCAAATTGCCTTAGCCACTGACGAGTTTTCATTCCACGTAAGTTATCAGAAAGAGTCGAGATGCTAAGAGAGCAGGTCATCACTCCACGCGCGACGCGCGGGGGCACGCGCGATAAGCGCGGACGCGCGGGCGGCGCGGTGCAGCGGCCCGCGGCCCGGCGCGGCGGCGCGGCGCGCAGTAACGCGCGTGGCGCGGCGTGGCGCACAACGGCCGCGTGGATGCCGGCCATCGGCAAGGTGCTGCTCGCGGTCTGCCTCGGTTTGTTCGCGTTCAAGTTGTACCGCGCTGCGTCGGCGTCCGCCTTCTTCGCTCTGCGCACGGTGGACGTGAGCGGCGGCACGCGCGCGTCAGTTGATCAACTCGAAAAGATCACACGACGCGCGGCCGGTGCAGACGGCGTGTGGCGCGCAGACCTCGACGCGATCCGCGCGGAACTAGAACGGCAACCGTGGGTGCGTGCCGCGACCGTGACGCGCGTGCTGCCGTCGGGCCTGCGCGTGCGGATCACAGAGCGCGTGCCGCGTGCGCTGGTGCGTCCTTCGGTCGGGCGCTTGACGTGGGTGGATGATGACGGCGTTTTCGTCGGCGCAGTCGCATCAACAGATCAGATGCCCGCTTTCTTCCTGCGCGGCTTCGACGAGACGGAAGGCACGGCGGCGCGCGCGGAGAATCGTCTGCGCGTGGCCAAGTTCTTAGAGTTGCAGCGTGAGTGGACGGCGGCGGGTTTGGCCGAGCGCGTCAGCGAAGTGAACCTAGACGACTTGCGCGACGTGCGCGCACAACTCGCAGGCGCGGACTCGCAGGTCGAAGTGCGTCTGGGCAAAGACGATTTGACGAAGCGTCTGACGCAAGCATTGCAAGCTCTCGACGAGCAGCGGTTGACGCCGCGCGGCGCGCTCATCAGTTACATAGACATGACGCAAGGCAAGCGCGCCGTCATCGGCTTCAAACGTGAACCGGCGCGCGGGGCTGGCAGCGCGGCCGACGAACAGACGCGCGGCGCGGACGCGCGCCCGCAACGCGTGGGCCGGGCGGATTAGTAAGGAGCAGCGCACATGCAGCCAGAACAGTTGTGCCGCCAGCTTGCGAGGAGGATATGAAGCGCATGGCGAAACGCGAGGCGTACACCACGGGCCTGAGCATCGGCACGAGCCGCGTGACGTGCATCATCGGCGAGCCGAACGAGGCGGGCGCGCTCGACATCGTCGGCATCGGCGAGGCGGAGGCGCGCGGCCTGCGCAAAGGCGTTATCGTCAACCCGGAGGCGGCCGTGGACGCGATTCGTCACGCCGTCGAAGCCGCCGAGCGCATGTCCGGTCTGCCCGCCGAAGAGGTCACGATCAACCTGGCCGGCTCGCACATCATGGGCTTCAACGGGCAAGCTATCGTCGCCGTCTCAGGCCGCGACCGCGAGATCACGCACGACGACGTGCGCCGCGCGATTGATTCCGCGTGTGCCATTCAACTCCCGGCGGGACGCGAGATCGTTGATCGTCTGCCGCAAGAGTTCATCGTGGACGATCAAGACGGCATCAACGATCCGGTCGGCATGATCGGCGCGCGCCTCGCCGTCAAAGTCCACATCGTTACGAGTCCCGTGACCGCGCGGCAGAACGCGATCAACGCGGTGAACCGCGCCGGCCTGATCGTCTCCGACATGGTGCTGGATCAACTGGCCGCGGCCGAAGCTGCGCTCGCGGACGACGACAAAGAACACGGCTCGGCGCTCGTGGACATCGGCGCGGAGACGACCGGCCTTGTCATCTATCAACGCGGTTCGGTGCAACACACGGCCGTGTTCGCTCTGGGCGGCGCGCACTTTACAAACGACATCGCGTTCGGCCTGCGCACGCCGATCCCCGAAGCCGAAAAGATCAAGCGTAACTTTGGTTATTCGTCAAGCAGCAGCTTGAGCGAGATGGAACGCGGTGAGCAGATCGAAGTGCCGTCGGTCGGCGGGCGCGGCCCGCGTCTGCTGTCGCGCCAAATCTTGTGCGACATCCTGCAACCGCGCGCCGAAGAGGTCTTGATGCACGTCGCCGACGAGATACGCGAATCGGGTTGGGAACGGCAACTGTCGAGCGGCGTCGTGTTGACGGGCGGCGGGGCGTTGTTGGGCGGCATTTGCGAAGTGGCGGAGCAAGTGTTTGACGCGCCGGTGCGTGTCGGCTATCCCGAACGTGATCGGTTTGGCGGGCTGGTCGAGGACGTGCAAGGCCCCGCGTGGACTTCCGCCGCGGGCCTCGCGCTCGTCGCTATGCGCGCACACACGGTTGAAGCAAGACGCGCGGCCGGGCGACGTGAGGCGGCCGGCACGTTGGGCGCGTTCGTGTCCAAATTTCGAGATCGTTTCAGTAGTATTTTCTGACAAGATGTTGTATGCTGCCGCGCCAGCCGGCACAGGATATAGTCCGCAAGATATGGGTGTCACCGGCGCGCACAGCCCAAAATAACCGCATGGGCGCTTTTCGGGGCGTACAAAAGCGAAGGAAGTTGAGAGAGGAAGGATCATGATGACACCTGACGGCCGTCAGCCGGGCAGCGGCATTAATATTTTCATCGACGACGACCCGCCGATCACCGGCGCGCGCATCAAAGTGATCGGGGTCGGCGGCGGCGGCGGTAACGCTGTCAACCGCATGATCGAGGCCGGCATCGAGGGCATCGAGTTTCTCGTCGCCAACACAGACTTGCAGGCGTTGAAACGTTCACGCGCGCCCATCAAGATTCAGCTTGGCGGCAAGTTGACGAAGGGCCTCGGCGCGGGCGCGAACCCGGAAGTCGGCCGCAATGCCGCGCTCGAAGACACGGAGAAGATCATCGAAGCGTTAGAAGGCGCGGATATGGTCTTTGTCACGACGGGCCTCGGCGGCGGCACGGGCACGGGCGCGGCCCCGATCATTGCGAGTTTGGCGACCGAGTTGAACGCGTTGACGGTCGCGGTCGTGACCAAGCCGTTCCACTTCGAGGGGCGGCGCAGGATGACGCAGTCCGAGCAGGGCTTGCGCGAACTGCGCGAGTGCGTTGATACGGTCATCACGATCCCGAACGAGCGTTTGCTGCACACGGTGGACAGAAGCGTCTCCTTGCAGGACTCGTTCAAGTTGGCCGACGACGTGTTGCGCCAAGCCGTGCAGGGCATCAGCGATCTGATCACAGTGCCCGGTCTGATCAATCTTGATTTCGCCGACGTGAAAGCGATCATGCAGGGCATGGGCATGGCCTTGATGGGCGCGGGGCGCGCGAGCGGAGAGAATCGCGCTGTCAACGCGACGCAGCAGGCGATCTCTTCGCCCTTGCTTGAAGAAGCGAGCATCACGGGCGCGAAGGGCGTGCTCATCAACATCACGGGCGGGCTTGACCTGACGTTGTTTGAAGTTAACGAAGCCTCGACCATCATCCGCGAGGCGGCGGACGAAGACGCCAACATCATCTTCGGCGCGGTCATTGACGAGTCCATGCGCGACGAGATGAAGATCACCGTTATCGCCACCGGCTTCGACCGCGAAACGGCTGACGTAGGGTTGACGACGAGTGCTGCCGCAACGCCCTCCACGCCGCCGCGTTACCAGCCGCGCGGCACGGACGAACTGCCCGCGCGCACCGCCACCGGCCAAGCCCGCGCCGACGACTTGGACGTGCCCGCCTTCATTCGCAAGAAGGCAGATTGAACAACAGTAAGCAGTAGGCAATAGGCAGTAAAGAAAGGTCATCGGTTGATTCATCTTTTATAAGAAGAGTTCAACCGATGACCTTACTGCTTGTTCTTAACTGCCTGCTGCCTACCGCCCACCGCCTACTGCTTGCCCCCGTTTGCCTTTTGCGTTTTTGTCGTGTAGCATGTCGCGCATTCCTGACAGGAATTAATTTCAACAACGGGTCAACAACCGTTTCTCGTCTTGGCTTACGACCGCCGGCCGCGTCCGCTTGGACACGTGCTCGGACGCGCGCTTTCCCGTTTGGCAATTCGCCCGCGCCTGAATCTTGTAGGCTATGAACGCGCGCCGCGCCACGCCGGGTTTCCCGCTTGTGAGGACTCTTGAAGGTAGGTGAATCTAAGGTGAATCGTAAACTCATCCGCACGACATTAGCTGAAGTGAAGGGGCGGGAAGTGCCGCCGCACAAAGAGCGCAGCCATGAAGGCGGCCCGCGCGGCGGTGGTCCGCCCGAACGGCGCGGCGCACCGCCACCGCGCGACCGTGACCGTGATCGTGACAGCGGCGGTTCGTCTTCCGCCGCGATGCAGGCGCAGGGGCGCAAGCGCGTGCCGCCCGCCGAAACCAACGCGGAAATCTTCTATTACAAAAAGCAGATGGACGCGCACACCGTCATGGTCATCGTCTTGAACGATGGCGAAGAGGTCGAGGGCACGATTGAGTGGTACGACCGCAACGCGCTCAAGGTCAACCGCAAGGACGCGCCCAACATCCTGCTCCTGAAGCACAACATCAAGTACATGTTCAAGGCCGAAGACCGCAACGGCGGCGGCAGTAGCGACGACGAAGCGGGCAGCTAGGCCGCGCGCCGAATTGTTAAGTGTGAACTGAATAGGCGCGCGACAGCCCCGCCCCGCTGCGGCCGCTTCCGCGCCTGTTCGCGCCTCGTGCCATGACTGAACACTGGCTCAACGCGACGAACGACGACGACGGCCGAGGCGCGCACGATGCACCCGCGCGCCTGCCCCGCATCGGCATCACGATGGGCGACCCGGCCGGCATCGGCCCGAAGTCGTGTTGAAGGCCGTGGCGGAAGAGAAGGTGCGGCGCGTGTGCGTGCCCGTCATCATCGGCGACGCGCAACTCCTCGCGCACACCGCGCGCACGCTCGACTTGCAATGCGGCTATGACATCGTGCAGCGCGGCGAAGCTTTACCTGCGACCAGCGACACGGTCATCTATCATCTGAACAACATCAGCGGACACGTCGAGCCGGGTGTCGAGTCGGGCGCGGCGGGGCGCGCGGCGGCCGAGTACATCGAAGCGGCCGTTGAACTATGCGCCGCCGGCCAGATAGAAGCGATCTCAACCGCGCCGATCAACAAGCGCGCACTTTTCTTAGGCGGCTACAGCTTCCCCGGTCACACAGAGTTTCTCGCGCATTTAACGCGCGCGGAAGAATGCGCGATGGCGTTCGTCGCCGCCAACTTGCGCATCGTCCTGATCTCAACTCACGTCCCACTCGCGCAAGCGATCCAACTGGTCGAACGCCATCGCATCGAGCGTGTCGTGCGTTTGACGCAACGCGAGTTGAAGCGTTGGGGCATAGAGCGACCGCGCCTCGCGGTCGCCGCGCTCAACCCGCACGGCGCGGAGGGCGGCTTGTTCGGCGTCGAAGAAGCGGCCGAGATCGCGCCTGCCGTTGCCGCTTGTCGTGATGAAGGCATAGACGTGGCGGGGCCTTTCTCCGCCGACACGATCTTCTTGCGCGCCTCGCGCGGCGAGTTCGACGCGGTCGTCGCCTGCTATCACGATCAAGCGATGATCCCGGTCAAGTGCCTCTCCTTCGGCGAAGCGGTCAACGTCACGCTCGGCTTACCCTTCATCCGCACGTCGGTCGATCACGGCACTGCGTTCGACATCGCGGGGCGCGGACTGGCGGAACACTCAAGCATGGTCGCCGCCATCACGCTCGCCGCCGAGCTAGCACGCACCGAACCGACCGGGCAGGAAGCACTGCTAGGCTAATGAACGACCGCCGCCCGCACCACAACACACGCCCAACGCACACGCGCGCCATTCTCTATCAGCGCCACTTTCATCTGCGCGCTATCGGTCATCGCTATTGCCGCCGATAAAGTGATCAGTAAGGACACGGCGCGCAAAGCCATCACGCGCGTCGCCGGCCTTGAGTTGAAGAACAGCGACGTGCAGATCAAAGCCTTGTCCGGCACGGGCACAACCGCCGAAGTCGTCGCCGCGATCAAGACCGCGTTTCAGTTACAGCAGAACGATCAAGGTCAATGGCAAGCCGTCGAAGTACGCGTCGGTGATCGACAGTGGGAAGAGATCGACTTGCTCACGCGCGCGTGGCACACCGACCGCACCACGCCCCTGCTCACGCAACTCGAAGCGTTGACTGCACAACTCGTCGCCCGCGCCGCCGAGCAGCAGCGTCGCAAGGAAAAGAACGAACCGGCCGATAAAGAGCCACGCAAGGCAACAGATAAAGATCAGCGTGAGCTAAAAGAGCCGCGCTTGCTCGGCGCAAACGCGGACGATACCGAAGACCTACGCGCCGGCCCGCTCGTCGTCAAAAACTTCTCGGCGCTGCTTTCGTCCGCCACCATCGAAGCGGAACTCGACGCCACCTTTCGCCTCAACCGCGAACGCGGTCAATGGCAAGTCACCGCCGCACGCATCGGCGACGGCGCGTGGCAAGAGATCGCCCCACTGGTCGCCGCGCTCAATACCGAGAAGGCAACGCGCGCCCGCGCAGACCTCGCCACCCTCGCCGCCGCCCTCGAAGCCTTTCGCCGCGAACGCGGCTTCTACGTCGTCGCCGATACATCGGCCGCGCTAGTCGATCAACTCAACCCGCGCTACACCACTTCAATTATTCGCCTTGACCCGTGGCATCGGCCCTACGAATACACCGCCACCCCCGCCACCTACACCCTCCGCTCCCTCGGCCCCGACGGCAAAGCCAACACGGCCGATGATGTGACCAGCGGCAACGCCGGGCCATAGCTTTAAGTGTTGCCGATCAACTTGTTCAGTTTGTCTGTGTAGTCAACCACGTTCTCGCGTTGGATGACGGTGGTTGGCACGAGGATTCGTTTGCTCTCCGGGATCACAGAGCGGTCGCCCCTGAGAATCTTCGCCGCCGCTTGCACGGCCTGATAGCCGTATTCAAACGGCTGCTGCGCCACCGTCCCGAAGATCACGCCGGCCCTGATCCCTTCAAGCGTCTCACGTTCGTCATCGAAGCACACGATCTTGATCTTGCCGAGCATGTTTTCAGGTCTGAGTGCGTTCATGATGGACGGCCCGTTGTAGGACCACAAGCCCACCATGCCGGCCACGTCCGGATATTTCTTCAACGTCTGATACGCATTATCACGCGCGCGAATCGGGTCGGCGTCGTCCGTCATCAGATCGATGATCTCGACCTTCGAGCCTTGCAGCGACTCCTTCAACCCGTCGAACCGTTCCTGCGCGTTCAGTGCCTCGCGCTTGCCGACGAAGACCATGATCTTCCCACCTTGCGGCAGAGCTTTCTTCATCAGGTCGCCGGCCTGATGGCCCGCCGCGCGGTTGTCGGCCCCGATGTATAGCACGCGCTCGCTATTGGGCGCGTCGCTGTCCTGCGTGATAATCACGGCCTTTTTCGCCGCGTCGCTGAGGACCTTTGCCTGCGCCGCCGGGTCAATCGGGCTGATCGCAATGGCGTCGGCGTCGTCCCGCTCCAACGCCTCGCGCACGAACCGATTCTGCTCGACCACCGTGCCCCCGTAGACGGGCTTGACGGCGACGACCACGTCCGCCAGTTCGGCGTCAGCCTTCTCACACCCTTTACGCGCCACCTTCCAGAAGTTTGAGAAGTTGTTCGGAATGAACGCCACCGTCTTCACCGTCTTCGGCGGCTTCGGCGGCGCTGATGAGCAACCAACGGACAGGACGCAGATGAAGGCTAACAAACAGACACACGCACGATGAATTGATCTGCTCATGACCATGGCCTCCTGTTAAAGAACTGGTTATTGGTCGCAACTACTGCGCCCGCGCATCGAGCAACAGG
>CAWBIK010000006.1:1522500-2128273 GCA_963788965.1 uncultured Acidobacteriota bacterium | reverse complement strand
CCTACGGAAGGTTCTAGTTACCTCTCAATCACGAGAGTTGTGCGAGTCGGAAGATGAGAAGTTGCTCTTTTCAGGAACAGATAACTAAACAAAGAAACGCCTGTAAGTTGGGTGCTAAATCAACTTACAGGCGTCGGAAGTTATGGTTGTCTGGAAATGCTAGTTATAGATGCCCCAAATCGCCAACTACGGTTGTCCTGTAGGCGGTTGCCCGAAATTACCAACTACGGTTGTCCCGTAGGCCTTTAAGGGCTTAGTCCTGACAGTCACTTATATCTTTCAGGGGCGGTCAATCATATCTTTCCGCTTTTGTGAGGTTCTCGGTCATTCATAGTTTTCCGCTTCTCACATGCAAGCGGGCAAACCATTTTTAACATAGCATATCATTAAATTTAGGGCGAGAAAAATATTGCTGAGATCGAGTAGCACAAGCGGGGCAGGTTAGGGGAAGCCATAAAGAGGGATTTAGCCAGTTTTAGGAGGTTGATCTTCCTACATAACCGATAGACTGAGCCGGTATGCACCGCTCAAGGCACTGGTCAGGACCCCCTCAGATTTTTAGGTGCTGCTGGCCATAGGTTTTATAGTTTTTGAGGATAAACCTTTACAAATTCAGCACTCTGGTGGTTTACTGGGCTCGAAAATTGGTTTTAGCGACTGGCGTTTTAAAATCAGCAGTCTGGTAACTCACTCGACGTGATGCTTCAACAGCACGGCCTCTATTGCTTTGAAGCTTCCTCCTACAACAATTCTGCTAGTTTGTTCGTTATCCGCCCTCGATAAACTATGCAAGCATCGATAGTGAAATGAAGATAATTAATAAACCTCAAGAGGGCGAGTATGTAGCAGCCGCCCTAATGTACATCAGGTTATTACCTGATGATGGGTTTGTCTTAAAACATCTGGAAAACAATCTCAAGATCACGAGGGATCTTATTCTTTCCTTATCCGAAGAGCAGCTTGCACATCGCTACGCAGAAGGGAAATGGACAATAAAAGAAATACTCTCTCATGTTATAGATGATGAACGAATTTATTCTTATAGGGCATTACGGTTTGCGCGTAATGATAAAACCGAGTTGCCAGGCTTTGAGCCGGAGGACTATGTCACGGAGTCGGGAGCGAACAGACGAAACATAAAAGATATTTTGAATGAATTTTCCACAGTACGAAAGGCTACGATCTCCTTGTTCGAAGGGCTTGGAGATGAAGTGCTCATGAGGACGGGTATGGCAAATGGTAATATTGTCAGTGTTCGCGGCGCAGCATATCACATCGCCGGACATGAAATACATCATATCAATATAGTCAGAGAGCGTTATCTGTAACATCCTTCTCAATAAATCACCGTATAGCATGACCATTCTTGACTGGTTATTATCGAAAAGGGCCTAATGCAATGCGCGTGCTTGTGATTGGAGCACATCCGGATGACACAGAGTTCATCAGCGGTGGCACTATTGCTTTAATGACTAAGCGTGGCGACGATGTTCGCTACCTTGTAGTAACGAGTGGAGAATTGGGTCTTCCGCCTAGTGAAGAGCAATTAAATGTACGTGAGCAAGAGCAAAACTTAGCGGCGAATACTTTAGGCGTACAGTTAGTTGAGTTTTTAAGGGAGGCTGATGGTTACCTAGTAGACGAACACCGACTTCGGTCAAAGATTGTAAGATCAATTCGTACATTCTGTCCCGAATTGGTTATCACTCATAGTCCTAATTATAATTTAAGGTAATTAGGGAGAAAAGTAACCAGCGTCATAAGCTAAGTACGCATGGTTACAGTGAGATCGAGCCATTTCAGTTGTGCGGCCAACTTTAGCCGAGGCAGAAAGTGCATCTTCTGCGGCTCGTTCAAGGTCTGCCGCACGGCTCGCCGCTACGTTAAATGTCGGCGTTGTGCCCGGCAGAAATCGCTCGCACAGCTTCGCCGTGAACTGGAGATCATCAAAGGCTTTTACCAACAAGTGCCAGCCTATCGCTTGGCCACGGACTTGAAGCTGGATCAGAAGACGGTGGCGCGTGTCTATCAGCACTTGCGCGAATGTCTCTATCACACGGCCGAGCTTGAGGCGGGCAAACTGCGCGGCGAGATCGAACTCGACGAGGCTTACTTCGGTGGTCGGCGCAAAGGTAAGCGTGGGCGCGGGGCCGCCGGCAAAAGCCTCGTTTTCGGGCTGTTGGAGCGCAAAGGGCGGGTTTACACCAAAGTCGTCGAGCACGTCAGCGCGGCTGAACTGATGGAGCACATCCGCGCCAAGACGCGGAAAGGCTCGGTCTATTACACGGACAGCTTTCGTGGCTATCAATCGTTGAAGCGGTACGGTAAGCATCACCAAGTTAATCACTCAAAAGCCTATGTGGACAAGAGAACTAAAAATCACATCAATGGCATCGAAGGTTTTTGGAGTTACGCTAAGCACATCCTGTATAACTATCGGGGCGTGTCGGAGGTTATGAAAAGTCTGTGTAAGTGGCGATAATCAACTATTCAGTCTCAAAAGGAGATACTGATTATGCCACCGATTAGACCCGAACTGCTCGATGAACTACTGAAAGATTACCAGAAGCCGGAAGACCTGCTTGGTCAGGATGGCCTGCTTCAACAACTCACCAAAGCCCTGGTCGAACGTGCTCTGGATGGCGAGTTGACTCACCATCTCGGATATGACAAGCACGATTCTGCCGGCGACAACTCCGGCAACTCACGCAACGGCACGACCCCGAAGACCATGAAAGGTAAGCGCGGGCAAGTCCAGATCGACGTGCCGCGTGATCGCAACAGTGTGTTCGAGCCGCAGCTCGTCAAGAAAGGGCAGACTCGTTTTGACGGCCTCGACGAGAACATCATCTCGCTCTACGCCCGTGGGATGACGCAACGAGAGATTCAAGGGCATCTCGAAGAGATTTACGGCGTGGAGATTTCACCTTCTCTGATTTCCACAGTCACGGACGCGGTACTCGATGAAGTCCGCGCCTGGCAAGCGCGCCCGCTCGACGCGGTCTATCCCATTCTTTATCTTGATGCTTTACAAGTGAAGGTTAAGAGCCAGGGCCGAGTGATGAACAAGGCGATTTACCTGGCCTTTGGCGTCAATCTACAAGGCTTGAAAGAAGTCTTAGGGATGTGGGCTTCAGACAACGAAGGAGCCAAGTTCTGGATGCAGATCGTGACAGAGCTGAAGAACCGCGGAGTGCAAGACATCTTTATCGCCTGTGTGGATGGATTGAAGGGCTTCCCGGAAGCCATCGAAGCCGTCTACCCGCAGACACAGGTACAACTGTGCATGGTGCATCTGGTGAGACATTCGCTCTCCTACGTCTCGCATAAAGATCGCAAGGTCGTGGCTGATGGACTCAAGCAAGTCTATCAAGCTCCAACTCTGGAAGAGGCCGAGCGCCAGCTCGCCGAGTTCGAGGAAACATGGGCTACGAGTTATCCGGTGATAGCGCGCTCCTGGCGGCAGAACTGGGCGCGAGTCACGCCGATGTTCTCGTACCCGTCGGAGATCAGGCGCGCCATCTACACGACGAACACGATAGAGTCATTGAACATGACATTGCGGAAGGTGTCGAAGAATCGCTCGTTGTTCCCGAATGATGAGGCAGTGTTCAAGCTGATGTATTTAGCGTTGAAAAATATCAGTAAGCGATGGACAATGCCGATCAAGAACTGGAGCGGCGCGATGAATCAATTCGCGATCATCTTTGACGGGCGAGTGCCAATGGGTGGACTCAACCAAAACTCACTTACACAAACTGCTTAGAACCTCCCCTTAAACGATATCGTCTATCCCTGACCATCACTTACAATACGCTTTTAAGCTACCGCCGCCTATGGCATCTCGTCCCACGTACGGCCTTCTAGCTCACGCCCAGACTTCTTCTTGTTAGTCCCGCCCCACTGTTTAAAGAAGAATGCGACGCCCGCCTTCTTACACTGATTTCTAATATCCAACACCCAATCTTCGCGCATCGCCCTCGCACCGGGGCCTGACTCTCCGCCGACAATTGCCCAATCAATATCACGCAGGTCGAGACTGGACAGAGGCCCCAGCAGCGGCTCAAGTGAAAGGAATTTAATGTGAGCACCCGTCTCGCGCAAGTGATCAATACGGAACGTGTAGCGGTCGCTCTCCACGCTCACCCCCATCCAAATGTGAGGCTTCCACGGTAGCTCTGAACTCAGCCGCATCAGCCGCTGGGATCGCTTTGTGAGAATCTGGTAGCGGTGCCAGTTTGCTTTGCACATTATGTCGAAGACACGCAGGATGTACTCATTAGGCACCTCTTTGTGGAAGAGGTCACTCATTGAGTTGACGAATATCACCCGCGGCGTCTTCCAACGTAGCGGGATTTCTAAAGCCTGCGGTTGGAGGGTGAGGTCAAACCCATTGCGGTAGTTATGTTGACCCATCGCCCGTAAGCGGGCGGCCAGACGTTCAGCGTAGCAGTTAGCGCAGCCGGGGCTTACCTTGGTACATCCCGTCACCGGGTTCCAAGTCGCCTCCGTCCACTCTATCGTTGATTTATCACCCACGGCCTCACCTACTCAAGATGTCTTGCGCGGTCTTGGCCGCCGTGGTTGAGCGGTTCAGCTTCCTGTAAGCAAAACAGCGCAGGTAACGACGGAGCACAATGACTTCCTGAGATGTCGTTAGATTAACTTTGGCGAGAAGTCTTAGTGTTGACGCTTCTGTATTTTCTCTATTGCCTCTTGCGCCGCATCAGCAACAGTACCGAACAACGTTCGGCCAAGATCATCTCTTGCTAACTGCTCAAGGTGTTGTACCGCCCATACATGACCTACTTCCCCTAGAATAATGGCTGCTCGTCTTCGTACCTCAGGGTCTGGGTTTAGTAGGGCGAGGAGCGGGTATTGATCCTGCCGCTCCTGAATTCTTTGGAGATTAGAACTGATGAAGTCTTCCAGTCCAGTATTTCTATCTTTGATTTCGTCTAAAAAAATTCTTAGAGGTTTAATGAATTGGGGATGCTCTATATGCATTAAGGAATACAGTACGTTTAAATGTAGGGTATCATTAAAATAGCCCTGCGACTCTGTTAGCTTTAACACATCTGTGATTGACTTTATTAAAGTTGAGAGAGGAGCGCTATCAACATTTTCTTTATGGCAGAATAAGATTTGAATAAGCCTTTCAACCGCGCATTGATCAATGATTTTTTCCAGCGCCCATAATGCATCCTCGCAAATAAATGAGAAGGGACCGCTATGGTAGTCACCTTCTTGAGAAAGCTTTATAAGCGGCTCGACAGCTCGTAAGTCACCCAGTTCCCCTAGTGCTTCCACTACGCCTGCGAGCTTCCCTGTGTCGTCAGTATCACTTTGCAGAATAGTAATTAGCGGAGCGACTGCTTGGAGGTTACGGAGTTGGCCAAGAGCTACTGCCGCTCTATCAGCTGTAGCGCCATAGACATTCTGTAGTACAGTGATAAGCGGCTCTACAGCATGGGGATCACCCATACTCTTTAACGTTTCAACTATCTCATCAGGAATATCTCTTACTTCCTCTATCTCATCCAAATCTTTGGGAGCAACATTAATTAGATTGATAACGGACAAGCATGCCTCTTTATCATAGACAGCATTGCCTGCTTTTAAGCAACGTATAGCTAGTGCCGCTAAATGCCATTCTTTCTTAGTCAAAGCTTGTTGGTTAAGCCATAGTACCAGCTCTGAAGCGCGGTCACTGATACCACCAAGCATTTCGATTACTTCATTCCATTGACTGTTGAATGGTAGCTCGCTCAGCAATGTAGCAAAGTCTTGGCCTGCGCGTAATTTGGTGTCTAAATATCCCGCCGCGAAAAACTCTCCAAAGAGTGGATGAAGGAACTCAACTTGTTCCCCCATAGTTCCGTCACATTTAAGAAAGCGCCATTCTTTAGCTTGGACAAGCACATCTTCTAATTTTCTATCAGTGGTAGGAACTTTCCATTGCCGTATATCGCGTAGGTCTGTTGCTAAACGACCCGTTCTCTGCATTTCAAAGCCGAGTTTAGCGAGGGCTGCAATCACGACGTCAAATGGAACATTTGTGCGTATGCCTTCGCTAGCACGCAGACGTGGCATGTGCTCTATAAATTGCTTGAACAATTTGCCCCGTTTAGTCAACAAATGCACTTCCTTTGGGTCATCTCGCATAATCATGCTAATCAGCCAAAGGATGAGTGGGTTTGACGCCAGGGTTAGAATTTTGGGGTCATAAAGATGATACTCGTAAAATAGCCTTGCGCCGCTCTCCTCAGTAGAGCGTCTTAGGAAATTTATTATTTCATCTTTTTGGAGTGGTGCCAGCTTAAATGCCTCACTATAGTGTTGCATGCTCCAGTCATAATCTCGCTCGCGGCAAGAAATGACAGTGCTATGAGGGGAATTGAGCACTGCCTGCAGGGCATTACGTGCGGCGGTATGGAATTCCGGGCGAACTTCGTTCAAACCATCAACTAATAATAAGTATTCATACTCTGCTTGTATAAGGAGCGCCCTAAGAATGTGGGTGCTTTCACTTGGAGTATGAGCGAGCGCTAGGTTGCGTGCGCGCAGAACTTTGTTTACTTGGCTAGCTAATAATGTTTCCAGTTCCGCCTCGCCTTGGTAGTTTTTTAATTCTATATAGATCGGAATCTCGGTCTTTTGCTTTGAAGAGCCTAGAACGCTGAGTGCGTGACTCGCAGCTTTCCATGCGAGATGTTGAAGACTTGTTGTTTTTCCTATACCTGGGTCGCCTAGCAGCATCAACCTCTTTTCACGCGCAAGCACCTCCTCCAACTCTTCAGAACTGTTTGATTCCTCATTGTGAGCTTTGTTGCGCCTAACGGGTGCCTTACTTACAGAGCGCTGAAGGTAAGTTTGCTTGTTCCAAAGCGTATATGGCTTCTGTGCGACAATTCCCTCGAGGTAAATCTTCACTAGATTGGAGACGGGCGGCGCTGAGACGATGACAGGATGAGGTGAAGCTGTTCTGCCTATAACAGCAAATGCTTCAGCTTCTGCGGTTGCTTTCCACTGTCGAAGATCGTTCTTAGTAAATCTATCTTCGTCATTATCGATCAGTTTGCCGCAGGTCTGACAAAGCCATATCGCATTATCTACATGTCTACGCTCTTCGGGGCTTAGCGCGGCGTCATATCTAGGCCCACCTGGCGAAGCAGCAGTAATATGAGCAGCAACACCAACATTGAGGGATTTTGTTGAATCTATCCGTGGGCCGCTAGTGAAGGCACGGCACGAAGGACGCGAGCAGCGATACCCCGCTCGTTCTGCAACTGTTCTTTTTACATCTTCATTAAAATCGTCTCTCATAACATAACTTGTAAATTATTGCGGACATCCTCTGTCCTGACAACCTAATTGGTTTACATTAAACTGAGTACCACTTTAAAGTCTGTATTCATGTGAGTTAGCGTCGTCTTCGGTTTTATCATCATCGCTATATATACTTGACTCATTTAAGTTACGAAGTCCCATAAGCCAAATGTTGTTAAGGCTTATGAGCATATCGTGGACATTCTTTGGCTCCATGATGATTGCATTAACAAATATTTAATTCCTTAGAGAAAGAAGAAATCACGATAGTAGTTCTTCTAGAATAGAGACTTTGCGAGAGTTGAGGTTGAAAGAAAATGCCGCCCGTAATCCATGTATTCTCATGGATTACGGGCGGCGGAAAATTATGGGTGACTGAAACGGAAAGTTACGGCTGACCCAAACGGAAAATTACGAGTGACTCTAAGGGGCTTAGTGACCGGCTGAGAGCTTGCCGATGAGGGTGAATAGGGGGAGGTACATGGCGATGACGATGGAGCCGATGGTGACGCCGAGGAAGCCGATCATGAGCGGCTCGATGAGCGTTAGCAGGTTGGCGATGGCGGAGTCCACTTCCTGCTTCGTAGAAGTCGGCGATCTTGCCGAGCATGCTGTCGAGCGCGCCGGTCTGCTCGCCGATGCCGACCATCTGCGAGACCATGTTCGGGAAGACTTCGGCCGCCTTCAGCGGTTCGACGAAGCTCTCGCCGCGCTCGACGCCCGCACGAATCTTGCAGATCGCTTCTTCGATGACGACGTTGCCGGCGGTGCGCGCCGTGATGTCGAGCGACTGTAGGATGGGGACGCCTGACGAGAGCAGCGTGGAGAGCGTGCGCGAGAAACGCGCGATGGCGATCTTGCGCAGAATTTTGCCGATGATCGGCAGTTTCAGCACTATCTGGTCGATGCGCTTACGCCCGCCCGGCGTCCTGTAGTAGAAGCGCAACGCCGACGGCCGTGCCGATGATTGCGATGAGGACGCAGAGGCCGCCGAGGCCCGCGAGGAAGTGGCTGACTGCCGATGACGATGCGGGTGGGCAGCGGCAGCTGCTCGCCGGGGCCGAGCAGACCCAAGAAGATCTCTCTGGAACGGCGGGATGACGAAGACCATGATCACGGCGACGACGATGACCGCGATGACGATGACCGCCGACGGATAGATCATCGCCGAGATCACGTCGCGCTTGCAGCTTGACGATCTTCTCGATGAAGGTCGAGAGCCGCTGCAGGATCAGGTCGAGGATGCCGCCCGTCTCGCCCGCTTCGATCATGTTGACGAAGAGCTGGTCGAACACTTTGGGGTGGCGCGCCATAGCTGCGCGAGCGTCGCGCCTTCCTCCACGTCCTGCCGCACCTGCACCGAGCACCTGCGGGAAATACTTGTTCTCCTGCTGCTGCGGCGAGGATGTCGAGGCACTGCACGAGCGGCAAGCCGGCGTCGATCATCACGGAGAACTGGCGTGTGAAGATGGCAAGGTCTTTGGCTTTGACCTTCTTCTGCCTGGCCGATTTTCGGCACGGCGATCTCGCGCCCCTTCTCCTTGACGGAGGTGAGCATCACCTGCTCGCGTCGCAGTAGTTGGCGCAGCATCTCGCGGTTGTCGGCGATGCGTTCGCCGACGATCACTTCGCCTAGACGGTTTCGACCTTTGAAGACGTAAGTGGGCATGGAAGAACTCCTCGTAATTGTGGATTTCTGATTGCGGAGTGCGGATTAAAAAGACACTAGCTTCTTCAATCCACGATCCGAAATCACGCATTCTGAAATCATCTTGTGCCGGGCCGCGTGCCGATGGGGCGGCCCTGTGCGTAGGGCGAGGGGTGTGGCGTGCCGGGGCGCGGTTGACGTGCCGGGCGCACCGTTGCCGCCGGTGTTGATGCCGGCGCCGTGCTCGATCAGGTCGCGCAGTTCGTCGGAGTTGGACGAGCGCTGCATCGCCATTTCGAGCGTGATCAGGCGTTTGTGGTAGAGCGTGGCGAGCGCCTGGTTGAAGGTCTGCATGCCGTACTTGTCCTGTCCGGTCTGCATCATCGAGTAAATCTGGTGCATCTTGTCCTCGCGGATGAGGTTGCGGATGGCGGCTGTTGGGGACCATGATCTCAAGCGCAGCGACGCGCCCGCGCCCGTCCGCGCGCGGCAGCAACGACTGACACATGATCCCTTCCAGGACGAGCGAAAGCTGCGCGCGTATCTGCGCCTGCTGGGTCGAAGGGAACACGTCGATGATGCGGTTGATGGTCGAGGCGGCGGTGTTCGTGTGCAGCGTGGCGAAAGTTAAGTGACCCGTCTCGGCGATGCGTAGGGCGGACTCGATGGTTTCGAGGTCGCGCATTTCGCCGATGAGCACTACGTCCGGGTCCTGGCGCAATGCGGTACGCAGGGCTTCGGCGAAACCTTTGGTGTCCGAGCCGACCTCGCGCTGGTTGACCAGGCAACTCTTGTGGTTGTGCAGAAACTCGATTGGGTCTTCGATGGTGACGATGTGCTCGTGGCGCTCGCGGTTGATCTTGTCGAGCATGGCGGCGAGCGTGGTTGATTTACCTGAACCCGTCGGCCCGGTGACGAGGATCAGCCCGCGTGGCTTATCGCAGAGCTTCGTAGACGACGGCGGGCAGACCTAAGGCCTCGAACGATTTGATCTCGTAGGGGATCGCGCGGAAGACTGCGCCGACCGCGCCGCGTTGGTTGAAGAGGTTGGCGCGGAAGCGCGAGAGGCCGCGCACGCCGAAGGAGAAGTCGAGTTCAAGTGCTTCTTCAAAGCGATGCTTCTGCGCGTCGGTCAAGACGCTGTAGGCGAGTTGCTTGGTGTCCGCCGAGGTCATGACGTTTGAAGCCGTCGAGCGGGCGCAGACGAGCCGTCCACGCGCACCTGCGGCGGCGAGTTGGTCGTCAGGTGCAAGTCCGAGCCGCCCATCTCGATCAGCTTCTTCAGCAGATCGGAGAGCGAGAGTTGTTGTTCGAGATTCGCTTCGTTGGCTGCCATATGTCTAGCGTGGGGAATGGCGGGCGCGAGCCTGCGGCAGAGAAGACTTGTGCGGCAGGCTCGCGCGCGTCGGTGGTGGTTGGTTAGCGTTTCGTGCTGGCGGTCAGCGCGTCGGTGTTGCGTGCGTTGAGCGTGCCGACGAACTGTTCGGCGTCGGCGGCGAGGGCCGGCCAGCTGTGTCGGTGCGGGTGCTGGTTGTCGAGACTGTAAATCTGACCGTTGAACTCGGTGAAGTAGAAGATCCAAGAGACGTTCGCGCCGTCGGCGTTCGCGCTCTGCGCCACGACGACGAACATGCGTCGCCCACCCAGTTCGCGTTCCAGTCGTTAATGACCCAGCCGCCTTCGGCGACCATACGGTCGATCACCGTGCGGCGCAGATCGGCGAAGGACACGCCGCTGATCGTCTTCGCGCGCGTCGGCATATTCGGCGCAGGGACAGGCGTGGGAATGCGCGCGCCATGTGACCGCGCCTGCATTGCGCCCGTCGGCGGCGCGCACGTTGAAACGCATCTCGCCAGCGGCGTTGGCAGACAAGGTGCGCCACGCGCTCGGCCACGGCGGCGCGACCGCCTTGCGCGGCGGCGCGGGCGCGAGGATGGCGGGCGGCGGGGGCGCTGGAATGTCCGCGACGGCCAGCGTCGGCGTGACCGGCGAGGGTTGGGCCGAGAACGCGGACAGCGCGAGCGGCGGGAGCGCGGGCGTCAGCAACGCGTGCGCGGCGGCTGCCTGTTGGGCCGGGCCGTTCTTCGCTACAGATGCGCGCCCCTGTGCGGCGAGTGCGCGCAGGCGTGCGCGCCGTGCGGCCATGGCGCGCCGCGCGCAAGAGTTTGCGATGCCGGCGCCACCATGCGCGCGAGTGACGGACGCGGCGTTGGCTCTGACCGGCCGCCGGCCGCTTGTGCCAGTAGGCTTGTTCGGCGACGGGCAGCGCGGCCGCCACCGTGCAGATCATAAGCAGTGTGATGACTAGCGCGCGCAGCATAACGTCTCTCCTCATGCCACCGTCTCGCGCACGACCTCTTCGATGGTCGTGACGCCGTTTCTGATCTTCTGCAGCCCCGACTCGCGCAGCGTCAGCATGCCGTTCTCGATCGCGCGCTTGCGCAGCTCAAGCGCCGACGCGCCGATCAGGATCAACTCGCGTATGTCGTCGGTGATCTCCATCACTTCGTAGAGGCCGACGCGCCCCTTGTAGCCGGTGTTGTTGCACTTCGGGCAGCCGCGCCCTTTGTAAATCTTAAGCGTCTTCGCCTCTTCGGCCGAGAAGCCGACCTCGACGAGCGCCTCGGGCGGCGTAGTGCACGGCCTCTTTGCACTCGGCGCAGACGCGGCGGATGAGGCGCTGCGCCTGGATGAGGTTGACGGAGGTGGCGACGAGGAACGGCTCGATGCCCATGTTCATCAGGCGCGAGATGGTGGAGGGCGCGTCGTTGGTGTGGAGGGTGGAGAGGACGAGGTGGCCCGTGAGCGCGGCCTTGATGGCGATCTCGGCGGTTTCGAAGTCGCGGATTTCGCCGACGAGGATGATGTTCGGGTCTTGCCGCAGGAACGAGCGCAGCGCGGCGGCGAAGTTCAGGCCGATCTGCTCCTTCATCTGCACCTGATTGATGCCCGTCAGGTTGAACTCGACCGGGTCTTCCGCCGTCATGATGTTCGTCTCGGACGTGTTCAGAGACTGCAGCGCGGAGTAGAGCGTGTTGGTCTTACCCGAACCGGTCGGGCCAGTGACGAGCACCATGCCGTAGGGCTTCGTGATGTTGCGCTGGAACTTCTCAAGCGACTCCGGCTCGAAGCCGAGCTTCGTCATGTCGAGCATCAGCTTGTCTTTGTCGAGAATACGCAGCACGACCTTTTCGCCGAAGAGCGTGGGCAGCGTCGAGACGCGGAAGTCCAGCTCGCGCGAGCGCCCGTTCATGACGCAGTTTGATCTTGATGCGCCCGTCCTGCGGCAGGCGCTTCTCCGAGATGTCGAGCTTCGACATGATCTTGATGCGCGAGATCAGGGCGTCGCGCAGCCGCATCGGCGGGTGCATCACGTCGTAGAGCACGCCGTCGATGCGGAAGCGGATGCGGAGCTCTTTCTCGTAAGGCTCGACGTGGATGTCCGAGGCGCCGCGGCGGAGCGCGTCCACCATCAGCACGTTGACGAGGCGCACGACGGGCGCGTCCTCGCTCATGCGCGTCAGGCTCGAGAGGTCGATCTCGTCGTCTTCGTCGACGACCTCTAAGCCCTTGGCTGCCGTCTGTCGTCGAAGTCGAGGTGATCGAGTGAGACGGTATCGGCCGCCAAGTGGAAGCCATTACCGTTGCCATTGCCGTTACCGTTCCCGTTGCTGTGGTGACCGTTGCCGTTCGCGCCGGGCAGCGCCGTGTCAACCGCGCCGACCAGTTCGATCTCGCGCGTGCCACCGTAGTAACGTTCGATTGCCTCCTGCACGCCTGCCTCGGAGACGACCACCGGCTCGATGTTCAGCCCCGTCATGAACTTGATGTCGTCCATGGCGAAGACGTTCGTCGGATCGACCATCGCCAGCGTCAACGTCGCGCCGACGCGCGAAAGCGGCAGCACCGAGTACTTCTCGGCCACCTCGCGCGGGATCAGACGGATGACCGCCGCGTCCACGTCGAACAGATCCAGATTGACGCTGGGCACGCCGTACTGCCGCGACAAAACGGCCGTTACCATGTCGTCCGAAACCAGCCCCAACTTGACGAGGTTGTAGCCGAGCCGGCCGCCGTGGTGGCGCTGGTAGTCGAGCGCCTCGCGCAGTTGTTCCGGCGTCAGAAGGTTTTCGCGGACAAGAATTTCGCCAAGTTTTGCGGACATGCTCAAAACTTTCCGGTAGCGAACGCTGCTAAGAAGAAGTTACGTAAGGAGGGGCGAGGGTCTAACGGTAACGACCAAGCCGACACTTCGGACCAACGACACCGACGAGTGTTTTTCTCAGGCAACGATGATAAACATCGTTGGCAATTGCATGTTACTGGCTAATCCGCAGGCTGTCAAGCTGAATCTCCGGCCGTGGCGCAAAGACAGAAAAAAGCCGTGCCGGAATTGACCGGCACGGCTTTAACCTACTGCTCTATCAGAGGTTTACGGACGACGGCGCGCAGGCGTCTTCGGTTTCGTGTCAGGCTCCTTCGACTTTTTGGTCGTCGCCTCGGTGTCTTCCAGATACTTGGCCATCTCGACCGCCTCCTGCTTGCGCGGGTTGGTCGCAGGCGCTTTGTCGGCGAACTGCTGAAGCAGAGTGCGTGCTTCCTCGTACTTCGGCCCGGTCGGATCGACCGTGAGCGCGATGCCCAGACCGCGCATGGCGTTGAGCGTGTCGGGGTGCGCCGTCAGAATCTCGCGGTACATGGTGATCGCCTCGGCGACCCGCCCGCTGTTGAAGTAAACGTCGCCGATAACCGTCTGCCCTTCGGCCTTCTTCGTCGCGTCGGTTTCGACGGCGACATACTCCTGAATCGCCTTGATCGCCACGTCCGCGTCGATCTGCGTGTCGGTCTGCGACGCCAGCCGGTAAGCCTCTGTGCGTGTGCCCATGTAGTCGAGCATCTGTTGCTGGGGCGATGCGCCGCCCGCCGCGGTCGCGTCGGGGCCGCTGCCGCCCGCCGTGCGGGTCTTGAGCGTGCCCACGGCCTTTTCCGCTTCTTCGATGGCGGCCTTGAAGTCTGTGCGGGCCTCTTCCTTGCCGGCCGTCTTGGCGGCGGCGTCCTTCAGAGCGGCGGCGGCCAAGTATTTCTCGACGCCGCGCTTGTAGAGCGCGGTCGCCTTGTTGCGATGGAACACAGGTTCTTCGGGCGCTAGTTGACTGCCTTGATCGTAGAAGGAGATCGCCTCGGCGAACTTGTTAGCGTTGAAGGCCTCGTTGCCCGACTTCAACAGGCCGTTGGCCTGCGCGTTGAAATCGGTGGCCTTCTTATTCTGATCTTCAATCTCTTTACGCTTCTTCTCAAGTTCATCGGCGCGCTTCTTGGCTTCGGCGCTGGCGACCGCGCCGCCGCCGGCCGCGGCCGCCGCCGCACGCCCGGCCTTGATCTGATCCAGCGTCAGCACCGTTCCGTCGCCCGGTTCGAGCGTGAAGTTATTTTCCGGTTGCTGACTGATCCTGATGCCGGGGATGAAGTCGGGGCGGATGCCGGGCCCGCTCACGGCGATGGTGTAAGTGCCGGTGAGCGGGATGCCGACGTTCACGTAGCGGCCGCTCTTGTCGGTCTTAGCATTGAACTCTTGATTGATGTCTGTGCGATAGAACTTGACTGTCGCGCCCTGCACGGGCACGGTCGTGCCGTCCGCCTGCTTGAGCATTACCTTGCCGCTGGCGGTAGCGACCTGCGCCAACGCGGCGACGGCCGACAGTGCGATAACGAACGCGACGGCGAACAGGTTGAGCAACACTTTGCTGCGCATTGTTTGCGATCTCCTCACGGGCGAATAATCCGTTGCGGGGGCTTGCATCTCGGTGGCGTCCAAGCTTAACGAAGGCCGCCACTTAGGATGCAAGACCGGCCTGCGCGGTTGGTCAATTAAATATCAGTCTTTGGGGGAGAAAGCAACGCCCGCGCGGGCAACGAGCGCCGGCTCAGGCATAGGGGACGGGGTCGCTGACGCCCGCCTCGGCGAATGCGCGCAGCCGCAACGCGCACGAGTCGCAACGGCCGCAGGCGCGTGCCTGTGCTTGATAGCACGACCATGTGAGTTCAAGCGGCGCGCCGAGCTCCAAGCCGCGCCGGATGATCTCGGCCTTGCGCATGTTGATGACGGGCGTTCTGATCTCAACGAGCGTCTCAGGGCGCGTGCCGACATCTATCGCATACTGGAAAGCACTGTAGAACTCAGGCCGGCAATCGGGGTAGCCCGATGAATCTTCCGCGACCGCGCCGATGTAGATGCGTTGCGCGCCGATAACTTCGGCCCAACTCGTCGCAATGGCGAGCAGGTGCGCGTTGCGAAAAGGGACGTAGCTGGTCGGGATACCGGGCGCGTTCAAGTCGGCCGCCGCGACCGGAATACTCGCGTCCGTCAACGACGACCCGCCGATGCGTGCCAGGTATTCAATCGAAGCAACGAACCGCCGCTGCACAGCATAATGATCAGCCAACTCTTCAAACGCTTGTCGCTCGCGGGCCTCGGTGCGCTGCCCGTAAGAGACGTGCAGGAAGGCCAACTCGTCGTTCTCCGCGCGCGCAATCGCCGCCGTCACACACGAATCCATCCCGCCGGAGACGAGGCACACCGCGAGCGTCTGCTCGTCCTCCAATTGCGCCAACTCAGCTTCAACCTCATCAGCCGTCGGCGCAAACGCTTTTTCGTCGAATCCACCCATAACAGCAACTGATAAGAACGATGAATAATGAATGACAGACTAGCTGATCTTTATTCGGAATGATGAATGATGAATAAGCTGCTATGCTTTATTCATCATTCCATCAGTTCTGCCTTCATCATTACTTCCTTAGACCCCGCGTGTGTCCGCGCCCCAGATGTATTTGTGCAGTTGTAGTTGCATGCGGACGTTTAAGCCGCTGGCGGCGATCCAATCGGCGAGGGCTTGCAAGTCGGTCTGACCCCACACGGGCGAGATGAGGATGGCGTGCGCGCGGCGTTCGAGTTCGTAGCGCGCGATCACGTCGCATGTGAAGTCCCAGTCGGCGCGTCCGCGACGACGAACTTTACCTCGTCCTTGTCGGCGCGCAGGCGCTCAAGGTTCGGCCAGTGGTTGCGCTCGGCTTCGCCCGACGCGGGACACTTCACGTCGAGAATAATTTTTGCGCGCGCGTCACCGCTTCGGTCGAGACGTAGCCGCCGGTTTCGATCAACACCTCGTAACCGTCGTCGCACAAGCGCGTGATCAACTCGAACGCTTCACGTTGCGCGAGCGGTTCGCCGCCTGTGACTTCGACCAGTTGGCAGTCATCGCGCGCACTTGCGCAAGCACGTCTTCGACGTCATGTGCTCGCCGCCCGTGAACGTGTATTCGCTATCGCACCAGACGCAACGCATCGGGCAGCCGGTCAGGCGCACAAACGCGCACGGCCGCCCGGCGTGTGTGGACTCGCCCTGAATCGAGCGGAAGATTTCCGTAATCCGCAGCATAATTAGGAAGGGCTTATGTTAGCATACGCGGCGGGCGGAGGGTGCATCCAAGCTGGCGGCGATGAGTCAGACGGCGACCGAGATCGACGAGCTTGTCCGCGTGGGCGCGGCGCGGCTCGTCGCGCGTGCGACGACGGCGCACGGCACGGACACGGCGGCGCTCATGCCGCGCGTGCGCGCCGTCGTCGATAAGTATTTGCTGCGCGCACCAGCCGGTGCGTCGGCACAGGCCGTCAACGAGTTTGTGGATGCGTTGCGCGCAGACGATCTCTGTCTGGTGGTCGCGTGCGAGCGCGGCGACGACGGGGCGTGGCGCGAGTTGATGGAACAGTATCGTGCGACCGTGATGTCGGCGGCGCGTTCGGCGAGCGCGAGCGAAGACGCGGCGGAAGAGTTGGCACAGTCCGTGTGGGCCGAGTTGTACGGCTTGCGCGCGCGCGCCGACGGGCGACCCGCGGGTAAGCTCGCTTACTATTCGGGCTGCGGTAGTTTGGGTGGTTGGCTGCGCGCGGTCGTCGGGCAGTTGGCGGTTGACAGGCATCGCAAATCGGCGCGGCTTGTGCAGACGGAAGAGGCGGCCGATTTTGATCGGCTGGCGCGCACGGACGAACCGGACGCGGACGGTTTCAAGTCTGCGCCGATGCCCGACCCAGAAAGCGCGTTGGCGCGGGCCGAAGTGACGGACGTGTTGCAACGTGCGCTCACGCGCGCGATTGAGGAGTTAGCGGCCGAAGATCGTCTCTTATTGAAGCTCTACTACTTCGACGATCTGCGGCTGCGCGAAGCGGGCGCGATCTTGGGTGTGCATGAAGCGACCGCGAGCCGCCGATTGACGCGTCTGCACCGCGACGTGCGCCAGCGGATCGAGACGTTGCTCGTGGCCGAACACGGTTGGACGAAGCAGGAAGCGGCGCGCATGCTCGCAGACGGCGCGGCCCATCTCGACACCGATTTGCGGCCGTTGCTCGTCGCCGAAACGAGCGTCGGCGAACAGCGTGAAGAGTTGCGCGAATGACTGGTTGATTATGTGTTGCCTTTGCGTTGTCTAACGCGGTAAGCAACGCAAGATCGGGTTGCTCTGTACGTTCTCAACGTTGACCGCACAAGCAGCGGTTATGAGTTTGCAGTTAAGTCGTCGTTAATGAAACCGGAATTAGATCAGGAGTTGGACTCGTTGTTGCGCGCGCACGCGCGGCGCGCGGTCTTGGCACGCGCGAGCGCACCGGCCGCGCAAACCGAGGCGCATCTCGACGCAGACGAGTTGAGCGCCTACGCAGAACACGCGCTGCCCGCGAGCATGCGCGCGCACTACGCCGAGCATCTCGCAGGCTGCGACGATTGTCGGCAACAGGTCGTCGTGCTTGCGCGCGCGGCCGGTGTCGCGGATCAGATCGAACGTCAAGCCGAAGCTGCCTTTAAGCCTGCGCCGGCCGCTTCGTGGCGTGCGCGCCTCGCGGCGTTGTTTGCACCCGGCGGCGCGTGGCGTTATGCCATGCCGCTCATCGCGCTGTTAGCCGTCAGCGGCGTCGTGCTTTGGAGCATGACGGGTCTGCGTGAGCAACGCGCGGGCAATGCCACGGAGATTGCATCAGCGCCGCAGACCGCGAAGGTATCGGACCTGCACCACGCGCCGGATGAACAGCCGCAACAACCTGAGACGACCGTCACAAGCGATCTCGCCACCGCCAATACGAACACAGCAAACGACGCAAGGGCCAGCGTGACAAACAGGCAGGGCGGCAGTGCCGGTGCGGTCGCGTCAGGCACGCCGACCGGCTTGATCGCGTTGAATGAAGCGCCGCCGCAGCCGTCGCCTGCGGCCATGTCCGCGTCGCAGCCTGTGACCAACACCGACAGTTTAGCGGCCGTGAATCAGAACGTGCCGAACTTGAACGCGGGCGCGGGCCTCAACAGTCAAAGCAACACGCAGCAAACCGCGTTGCCGCCTAGTCAATACGCGCAAGAGCCGCCAGCGGCCGCGCCGGTCATGGACGGGCTGAATAAAGATCAAGCCAAAACGGAAGTAGCCAAAGCCCCGACCACCACACAGCCGAGTGCCGACAAGCGCGCCGACGAGGAGATAACCTACGCGGGCCGTGAAGCGAGGAAGGAACGCGAAGAGGCACGCGCGCGCGGGCGCGACGATGAAGACATACACGGCCCAAGTAGGGCGATGAGCGCGAAGCCCAAGAGTGTGTCGCCGCCGCCGAAGGAAGCAGGCGAGAGCGACGCAACTGCAACGCGCAGTGCACGCCGCCGGCCCGATGCGACCGGAGCGCGCCGCGCCGAAACAACGGACGAATCGACCGAGACGCGCAGCATCGCGGGGCGGCAGTTTCGCCGCCAGAAGAACGCATGGGTGGACACGGCTTATCGAGCCGGACAAGCCACGGTCAACGTCCGGCGCGACACAGACCAATGGCGCGCGCTCGTCGCCGACGAACCCGACCTGCGCCGCATCGCCGAAGCACTCGGCGGCGAAGTCGTCGTCGTTTGGAGCGGGCGCGCATACCGGATTAGATAATGACAAGTGACAAGTGACGAGTTAAACTGCCGGCCTCGCTCGTCAGTTATCACTTGTCACTTGTCACTGTCTTATGATCTTCCATAGCCCCTACCCCGAAGTCTCTATCCCTGACACGCCGCTGACGCCGTTCGTGCTTGCACAAGCGCGCACGCTCGATACGAAGCCCGCGCTGATCGACGGCATGAGCGGGCGCGCGCTCAGTTACGCGGCCTTGGACGAACAGGTGCGACGCGTGGCGGCGGCGCTCGCAGCACGCGGCTTAAAGCGGGGCGACGTGTTCGCTATCTTTAGCCCGAACACAATCGAGTATGCGGTCGCCTTTCACGGCGTCACGCTCGCGGGCGGCGTCGTCACGCCGATCAATCCGCTCTACACCGTTGAAGAGATCGCGCATCAACTGACGGACGCGCACGTGAAGTTTTTGCTGACCGCGCCGTCGTGTCTCGACAAGGCGTTGGCGGCGGCCGCGCATGCACAGGTGCAGGAGACGTTCGTTGTCGGCGCGGGCGCAAATGGGGCGACGCCGTTCGCGGCGCTCCTCGAAGCGGACGCGCGCGCACCCGAAGTTGAACTTGACGTGCGGCGTGATCTGGCAGCGTTGCCGTATTCGAGCGGCACGACGGGCTTACCAAAGGGCGTGATGTTGACGCATCACAACCTCGTGGCGAACCTCTGCCAGATCGCGGGCACGAACCACGCGTGCGGCGACGACACGCTCGTCTGCGTGCTGCCGCTCTTTCACATCTACGGCATGCAGGTCATCATGAATCAAGGCTTGCGCGCAGGTGCAACCATAGTCTTGCTGCCGCGCTTCGAGTTGCGCGAAGTCTTGCGCGTCATCGAAACGTACCGCGTCACGTTCGCCCACTTCGCCCCGCCCATCATGCTCGCGCTCACACGTCAACCCATGATCGCCGACTATGATCTATCGTCGCTCAAGACGATCTTTTCCGGGGCTGCGCCGTTGAGCATGGAGATCGCGGGCGCATGTGCTGAACGCTTCAACTGCTTCGTCAAGCAAGGCTACGGCATGACCGAGGCCGCGCCCGCCACGCACATGATGCCGCACGCGCCGGCCGAACCGCGCTACGACTCGGTTGGTTGGTGCGCGCCGAACACCGAATGCAAGATCATAGACAGCGACACGGGCGCGGAGTTAGGCGCAGACGAGCGTGGCGAAATTTGCGTGCGCGGGCCGCAGGTGATGCACGGCTATTTGAACAACCCGACCGCAACCGCGCAGACCGTTGACGCCGACGGCTGGCTGCACACGGGCGACATCGGCTATGCCGACGCTGCGGGTTATTTCTACATCGTGGACCGCTTGAAGGAACTGATCAAATACAAAGGCTTTCAAGTTGCGCCCGCCGAATTGGAAGCCCTGCTTTTGACGCACCCGGCGGTGGCCGATGCAGCGGTCGTGCCGAGTCCCGACGAAGCAGCGGGCGAAGTGCCCAAAGCCTTCGTCGTGTTGAAGCCGAACGCCGCAGGCACGACCCACGAAGAGTTGCTGACTTACGTTGCCGGCCGCGTCGCGCCCTACAAGAAGGTGCGCCGGCTTGAGTTCATCGAGCAGATTCCCAAATCACCCTCCGGCAAAATCCTGCGTCGCCTGCTCGTCGCCCGCGAGCGCGCAGACAAGCAGTATCGTAAATGTAAATCGGCAGTGACAAGAACTGAGTTTCATCTATTTACAATTCACGATTTACGGCTGTTAACTTGTCACTTGTCACTTGTCACTGCTTTAATTGTACCCACACCACAGTTTGAGGAGCTTGCGCGATGAAGAAGCCGCTGGTAGTCGTCCGCCATGTTGTCGTTGCAGTGAACGCATTGATCGTTGTGCTGACGATGCTGCCGCATGCGGCGCACGCGCAGAGGCGTAGCGCGCGACGTGCGCCCGCAACGGCGACCGTTGCGCCTCGCGCCACGCGCGATCCTGAACTCGCGCGCATGCTTGCGGAGGTTGAGCCGCGCAACATCGAGCGCACGATTCGCACGCTGGTCGGCTTCGGCACGCGCAACACGCTTTCGACGCAGGACGATCCGAAGCGCGGCATCGGCGCGGCGCGCGATTGGCTCTATGCGGAGTTTCAGCAGATCGCGCGCACGTCGAACGGCCGCATGACGGTCGAGTTGCAAAGCTTCACGCAGGAGCCGGGGCGCTTTCCGCGCATCGCGCGCGCGACACGACTCGCCAACGTCGTCGCCACCTTGCGCGGCACGCAGCCCGCAGCCCAAGCGCGCACTTACGTCGTCAGCGGGCATTACGATTCGATGTGTACGAGTCCGACCGATGCCGTGTGCGATGCGCCGGGCGCGAACGATGATGCGTCGGGCACGGCCGCCGTGCTTGAGATGGCGCGTGTGCTGGCGCGGCGCGAGTTCGACGCGACGATTGTGTTTATGGCCGTGCCCGGTGAAGAACAGGGCCTCGTCGGCGCAACCTATTTCGCTGAACAAGCGAAGCAGCAGAACATGAACATCGAAGCCATGTTCACGAACGACATCGTGGGCAACACGCTCGGCGGCAACGGCGTGCGCGACCGCCGCACCGTGCGCGTCTTCGCGGAGGGCGTGCCGACGAACGAGGTCGAAGCTGAAGCGACCACGCGGCGCAGCGTCGGCGGCGAGAACGATTCGGCGGCGCGGCAACTCGCGCGCTTCATCAAAGAGGTCGGCGCAACGTACATGCCCGCCTTCAACGTGTGGCTGATCTATCGGCGCGACCGCTACCTGCGCGGCGGCGATCACATCCCGTTTCTCGAACGCGGCTATGCGGCCGTGCGCTTCACCGAACCGAACGAAGACTACAATCATCAACATCAGAATGTCCGCACGGAGCAGGGCACGGTTTACGGCGACCTGCCGGAGTTCGTTGACTTCCCTTATGTCGCACAGGTCGCGCGCTTGAACGCCGCCGCGCTCGCCGCGCTGGCCCGCGCGCCCGCGCGCCCCAAAGAAGTCGGCATCAACACGCGCCGTCTGAGTAACGATACAGACTTGCAATGGGCGGCGAACGCAGAGCCGGACTTGGCAGGCTACGAGGTCGTCTGGCGCGACACGACCGCGCCCACTTGGACGAACGCACGTTTCGTCGGCCGCGTCACCAGCTACACCGCGACAGGCATGTCGAAGGATAACTACTTTTTCGGCGTGCGCGCCGTGGACACGGCCGGGCATCGCAGTCCGGTCAGTTACCCGCGCCCCGTGCGTTGAAAAAAGAACATAATTACAACTCAACCTTTGCGTCTTTGCGTGAAGTGATTACTGACTAAAGCAATAACCTCACGCAAAGGCGCAAAGGACGAATACTGTTGGATATGAGCCGTCAATTTCGTCAACTTTTAGGCGGCAAGGCGCGTCTAACAGGTTGGCGTATATGTTGATTTGATCAACTGATCGAGCAGTGTTCAGGAAATAATTTCAACGGTGTCAATATGAATACTATGCAATACAGACAGCCTCATTCATTCATGTCTTTCGGCCGGCGCATGTTGGCATTGACGATGGCGCTGGCGCTCGCGGCCGGTCTGCTGCCCGTGGCGCACGCGCAGTCTAAGGCTGCGGCGCGCAAGTTGAGCGACGAGCAGCGCATCGTGCATGCGCTCAACCGCATGGCTTTTGGTGCGCGCCCCGGCGATGTGGAGCGCGTGCGGCAGATAGGTCTTAATCGTTGGATTGAGCAACAACTAAATCCCGAAAAGATCGACGACGCGGCGACGGACGCGCGCCTGCGCAACCTGCCGACGCTCTCAATGAAGAACTATGAGTTGTTCGCCAAGTTCCCGCAGCCCGGTCAACTGTTCCGCGAGTTGCAACGACAGGGTAAGCTGCCCGCCGACTTGCAGCCGCGCGCTCAACAGGGCAACGCGGCGCAGCCGCCCGTTGGTCAAATGCCAGCGCCCGGCGCGATGACAGACGATGCGATGAAGAATGACGCGCCCGCTGCCAAGCCCGGCGACGATGCGGCGCAGAACGGCGACAAGAAAGAGTACCGCGCGGCCATCCGCGACTACATGCAGCAAAACGGCATGCAGCCGCCGCAACGCATCACGGCCGAGTTGCAGGCGTCGCGCATTCTGCGCGCGGTTTATAGCGAGCGCCAGTTGCAAGAGGTCATGGTCGATTTCTGGACGAACCACTTCAACATCTTCGCGGGCAAGGGCGCAGATCGCTGGCTCTTAGTTTCATACGACCGCGACACGATCCGGCCGCACACGCTCGGCAAGTTTCAAGACCTGCTCGTCGCCACCGCGCAAAGCCCGGCGATGCTTTTCTACCTCGACAACTTTCAGAGCGTCAGCCCGAACGCGCCGCAGAACAACCGGCGACAGGCGCTGCGCCAGTTGATGAACGACAACCCGCGCGCGCAGATGCGCCCGCAACAGGGACAGGCACGAACGCAACCGCCCCAACAACGGCCGCGACGCGGCATCAACGAAAACTACGCGCGCGAGTTGATGGAACTGCACACGCTCGGCGTCGATGGCGGTTACACGCAGAAGGACGTGCAAGAAGTTGCGCGTTGCTTCACGGGCTGGACCATCCTCGCGCCGCGCGGGCAGGGCGTCGCCGCCGGCCTCGTGGATGAAGCACGCGCCGGCACGTTCATGTTCAACGCGCGCCAGCACGACGACGGCGAGAAGCTTGTGCTTGGTCATAAGATTCCTGCGGGCGGCGGCATGAACGACGGCTTGATGGTCCTAGACATACTCGCGCACCAACCCGCGACCGCGAAGTTCATCGCCACGAAACTCAGTCGCAAGTTCGTCATGGACAATCCGACGCCTGAGTTAATCAATCGCGTCGCAGCCGCTTACACCAAGTCCGACGGCGACATACGCGCGACCTTGCAAGCGGTCTTCACGTCGCCTGAGTTCAACGCGCCGGAAAACTTCCGCGCGAAGATCAAGACGCCGTTTGAACTGGCCGTGAGCGCCGTGCGCTCGCTCGGCGGCGACACGAACGGCGCGCCCGCCTTGCATCAATGGATCGCGCGCATGGGCGAGCCGCTCTATCAATATCAACCGCCGACCGGCTATCCCGACACCGCCGAACATTGGGTCAACACGGGCGCGCTGCTTGAACGCATCAACTTCGCGCTCGCGCTCGCCGCCAATCGCATAAAGGGCACGAGCGTTGACCTCGCACGCTTCGCGGGCAGCACGGCAGATAGCAAAGTCGATCAGGCGCGCGTGCTCGATCAGTTCGTCAACGTGATCCTGCAAGGCGACATGTCTGCGCAGACGAAGGCGGCGCTATTGAAGAAGTTGAACGAAGCGGCGAGTGCGCCCGCCGCGACGGACGTTAAGCCGAACACGCCCGCCGCCGCGCAGGCCGCGGACGACGCGCTGCTCATGGGCGGCGCGCAGCAGCAGATGCCGCGCGAGCGCCGACAGGCACGCCGCGAGTTGGCGCGCATGAACAATGCGCCCACAGGCAACGCCGAAGTCGCACGCATCGCCGCACTGATCCTCGGCTCGCCTGAGTTTCAAAGACAGTGACGAAGCAGCGGAGCGATCAGCAATCAGCCAAAGATAAAAGTTAACTGCTGATCGCTGACCGCTTCACAGAGGTACGCAATGATGAATCGGAGATTCTTTCTTAAATCTGGTGGCGTGGCGTTGGCGAGTATCGGGTTGACCGTGAGTGCGCCGTCGTTTCTGCAACGTGCTGTGTTGGCGCAGCAAGGCGCGACCTTAGCGAACGGGCGACGCAAGACGCTGATCGCGATCTTTCAACGCGGGGCGGTGGACGGCTTGAACATGGTCGTGCCGCACGGTGAAAGTAATTACTACGCGTTGCGGCCGGCGCTCGCCGTCGCGCAACCGAAGCGCGGCGCGTTGGGCGAGTCGGTCGTCGATCTTGACGGTTTCTTTGGATTGCATCCGGCGCTCGCGGGCTTCAAGCCGCTGTGGGATGCGAAGCGTTTGGCGATTGTGCATGCGGCCGGTTCGCCCGACAACACGCGCTCGCACTTCGACGCGCAGGACTACATGGAGTCGGGTACGCCCGGTCTGAAAGCGACCGGCGACGGTTGGCTCAATCGCTTCTTGCAAGCGCAAGTCGAGTCGAAGTCGTCGCCCTTCCGCGCTGTTGCGTTGACGCAAAACTTGCCGCGCGTCTTGCAAGGGCGCGCGCCCGCGTTGGCCATCTCGAACTTGAACGACTTCACCGTGCGCGCAGGCCAGTATTCGCAAGCTGTGCAAGGCAGCTTCGAGGACATTTATGAACAAGCGGCGGGCGATGCTTTGCGCGGCACGGGCAAAGAGACGTTCGATGCGATCAACTATTTGAAGCGCGTCAACCCGGCGCAGTACAAACCGGAGAACGGCGCGCAGTATCCGCGCACGCAGTTCGGCAACGCCTTGTTGCAGATCGCGCAACTCGTTAAAGCGGGTGTTGGTTTAGAAGTTGCGTTCACCGACATCGGCGGTTGGGACACGCACGTTAATCAAGGCAGCGCGCGCGGGCAACTCGCGCTGCGCCTGACCGAGTTCGGGCAAGGCATCGCGGCGCTCTATCAGGATTTGGGGCCGCGCATGGACGACGTGGTTGTGCTCACGATGTCCGAGTTCGGCCGCACCGTGCGCGAGAACGGCAACCGGGGCACGGATCACGGGCATGCTAACGCGATGTTTGTCATGGGCGCGGGCGTGCGCGGCGGCAAGGTGTACGGCGACTGGCCCGGCCTCGGCAACGGCGACTTATACGAAGGGCGCGACCTCGCGCTGACGACCGACTTCCGCGACGTGTTCGGTGAAGTGGCGACGAAGCACTTGGGCGCGGTCGATCTCAAGCGCGTCTTTCCGAGTTATACAATTAGCCCGGCGAAGTTTCGCGGCGTGCTCGGCTAACAGTATTAACTAGCAAGACACGAAGGCACGAAGATCAACTATCTTCGTGCCTTCGTGTCTTTGTGGTTAATGCCAGTTCGTTACTGTCCGGCCGGTTTGGTCGCGGGCAGCAGGGCTTCGAGTTGTAGATCGATGGTGACTTCGTTGCCGACATCGAGGCCGCCGCTTTGGAGCGCGTGCCCCCATGTGATGCCATAGTCGCGGCGGTCGAGCTTCGTGTGCGCGGCGATGCCGAAGCGCGTGTTGCCGCGCGGGTCTTTGATCGCGCCCGTGACGGTGAAGGGAAGCTGAACCTGCTTCGTCACCCCCTTGAGCGTGAAGTCGCCGTGGAGGATGTAGTTGTCTTTACCCTTGCGCTCGACGCGCGTGCTTTTGAACGTCAACTCAGGATACTTGGCCACGTCGAAGAAGTCGGCGGTGCGCAGATGATTGTCGCGGGGCGCGATGCCCGTGTCGATGCTCTCGACCTTGGCCGTGAACTCGACCGCAGACTTGCTCATGTCCGCTTCGTCATAGCGGATCGTGCCCGTGAAATCTTTGAAGCGCCCGCTCACCCAGTTGATCTCGTAATGCTTGATCGAGAAGCCGATGGTGCTGTGCGCCGGATCGATCTTGTATTCGCCGCCGGGCACGGGCACAAAATTAACTTTGGTTGCGGCCGCCGGTTTATCTTGCGCGTTGGCCGCCGTGGTGGCGACATCGCGCCCCACGAACGACAGCGCGGCGCAAGCCGCCAACGCGGCCACTAGAACTGCGTTTCTCATTCTCTGCATCTGTGTCTCCTCATCTTTTCATCAGCAATACATTATGGTCGCAGCAGTTGCTACTTGTCTCCGTTATAAGTTTAAGTAGCGGGCGCGTCAACCTCGCGTGTGCTGTGGTGGTGGCGGCCATAGTTTCGAGAGCAGCAGCACGAGCAGGCACAACGCGGCGGCCACGGCGGCGGTCGTCGCCAGCCAGAACTGCCAGTAGGCGCTGAACGTCCCTTGCCAGCCTTCGTAAACGCTGTGCGCCAAGTTCACATTGAGCGCAGGCGGCGTGATGAGGCGGCAGACGAATTGCACCAGCAGATACCACACGAAGGCATGCAGCCACGTCGCCCGATCAACGCGGACGCGGGCGAGCGCGTACAGTCCCACGGTCAACCCGCCCAGATGCGCCAGCGTCGAAGTCGGCACGAAGCCCCACGCGCGCACCACGAACAAGAGCCAGACCGGCAGCCCCGGAATCAGCCACACGGCCGCAACGCGCGTTAGCTGCGGCCGGCGCAGCAGCAGCCCCGCCGCCAATAGCAAGTTGCCGATGTTACACATCCAGAGAATGTGCGCCGGCTCGCCGCGCCGCCAGTAATAAAAAGCGTGCGCGCAAAAGAACATGAGGGGCAGCAGGCCCAGCAGTCGCAGTCTGTCCGTCGGGCGGGGCATAAGATCAGGACTGAGCAGCGCGCAGTCTATCGTCCGGGTGGCGGTTGGCGAGCATGGTCGCCGGCTTGCACGCCGCCGCGAAACACGCGACCATAAGCAGGCAAGCGATGCTACATGCGCGCTTCATAGCTGTTGCGTCGCCGCCCGAATATCGCAGGAAAAGCGGCCGCTGTAAACGAGCGGGCAGGACTGACCTCATGCATAACCTCAACCTGAAGCCGACGCACAAGCCGGTCGCGGAGTACTACAAAGCGTTAGGGCAGTTCAAGGCGTTGCGCGTCTCGCACGAAGGCGCGGTACGCAGTGCCTTTCAGGATTTGCTGGCGGCGTGCGGCCGGCAGTTCAACTGGACGCTCGTGCCGGAGTGGCCGATCAAGCGCGCCGAGCGCCACGCCTTGCGTGTGGACGGCGCACTGCTGGATCAGTATCGACTGCGGCACGGTGTCTGGGAAGCGAAAGATGCAAGCGACGATCTGGCGAAGGAGATCAAGAAAAAGATCGCGGCCGGCTACCCGACCGACAACATCTTGTTTCAAGCGCCGGAGCGCGCCGTCCTCTGGCAGAACGGGCGCGAGGTCTTCGATGCAGACCTGACGAACCCCGATGAGTTAGTCAAAACGCTCGCGCACTTCTTCGAGTATCAACCGCCCGCCTACGAGCAGTGGGAGCAGGCGGTAGCGGACTTCCAGACCGAGATACCGGAGTTCGGGCACGCGCTGACCAAGTTGATCGAGCAGGAGCGCAAGCTGAACCCGCGCTTCCGCACGGCGTTCGCCGACTTCTACGAGCTATGCCGCCAGTCGATCAACCCGAACCTGTCCGAGCAGGCGGTCGAAGAGATGCTGATTCAGCACATGCTGACCGAGCGCATCTTCCGCACGGTCTTTCGCAACTCCGACTTCACGCGCCGCAACGTTATCGCCCACGAGATCGAGAAGGTGATTGACGCGTTGACCGCGCGCGCCTTCAGCCGCGAGCAGTTCCTCAGTCGCTTCGACCACTTCTATCGCGCCGTCGAGACGACCGCCGCGACGATTGACGACTTCACGCAGAAGCAAGAGTTTCTCAACACCGTCTATGAAAAGTTCTTTCAGGGCTTCTCGGTCAAGGTCGCGGACACGCACGGCATTGTCTACACGCCGCCGTCAATCGTCAGCTTCATGGTCAGCAGCGTCGAAGCGATTCTGCAACGCGAGTTCGGGCGCTCATTAAGTTCCGAGGGCGTCCACATCCTCGATCCGTTCGTCGGCACGGGCAACTTCATCGTCCACGTGATGCAGGCGATCAAGAAGACGGCGCTGGCGCACAAGTACGCGCATGAGTTGCACTGCAACGAGGTCATGCTGCTGCCCTACTACGTCGCCTCGCTAAACATCGAGCACGAGTATTACGAACTGACCGGCACATACGAGCCGTTCCCCGGCATCTGCCTCGTGGACACGTTCGAGCTAGCCGAAGCCGGGCAAGCGACGCTCTCCTTCATGACGCCCGAAAACACCCAACGCGTCGAGCGCCAGAAGCGCAGCCCGATCACCGTCGTCATCGGCAACCCGCCGTACAACGTCGGGCAGTTGAACGAGAACGACAACAACAAGAACCGCAAGTACAAGGTGATGGACAAGCGCGTCGCTGAGACTTACGCGAAGGATTCAAAGGCGACGAATAAGAACGCGCTTTCCGATCCTTACGTCAAAGCGATCCGTTGGGCCTCCGACCGCATCGGCGCGGAAGGCATCGTCGCCTTTGTCACTAACAACAGCTTCGTGGACAACCTTGCCTTCGACGGCATACGCAAACATCTGGCAAACGACTTCGATGAGATTTACGTGTTTGATCTAACGGGCAACGTGCGGAAGAATCCGAAACTATCCGGCACAACGCACAACGTCTTCGGCATACAGGTTGGTGTGAGCATCAATATCTTTGTGCGCAAGCAACGGCGCGCGTAAAATCTGCGCGAGGTGAAGTGATGATTAGAAGAGTTCTGCTGCAACCCGGTGAAGATGGCTATGTCGTGGCCGAAGTGCCGAGCCTGCCCGGCTGCATTAGTCAGGGCCGCACGCGCGACGAGGCCTTAACTAATATCCGTGAAGCCATCGCCCTGCATGAAGAAGTTTTGCGCGCGCGCGGCGAACCCGTGCCTGATGATCAGATAGAGATAGTCGAGGTCGCCGCATGAGCAAGCTGCCGGTCATTTCCGGCGCGGAGTGTGTTAAGGCGCTTGAGCAAGTCGGTTTTGTCGTATACCGCCAGCGCGGCAGTCATATCGTGCTGGTGCGCCAGACACCGCCCGCACAAACTACTATTCAGAATCACAAAGAACTTGATCGTGGCACGCTGCGCGCCATCATCCGGCAAACGGGCTTGACAGTAGATGAGTTCGTCGCACTGCTATAAACACAGCATGTCCGGCAACGATAAGCAAACAAGGCAGGCCCGCATCTTTTACGCCCGCACCGACGAGTTCTGGCGCAGAGGGCAGAAGTACGCCTACCTTAACGAAAAGCAGCATGTTGGCAACATCGAATGGCAGGAGTTGCAGCCGGACGCCAAGCATAACTGGCTCACCGAAGGAATGCGGAATGAATTTGATGAGTTAATGTCACTTGGGAGTAAAGAAGCAAAAGCTAGCGAGCACGTTAATACGCAAACTGTTTTCAAATTGTATGGTAGGGGTGTAGCTACGGCCCGTGATGCTTGGGTTTACAATTTCAACGTTGACAGCCTAAAGGAAAACCTTAGGCGCACAATCGAAGTCTACAACGAACAGGTTTACAAATGGTCGAGGCTAGGGCGGGATGCAGCTAGAGTGGACAACTTTGTCGATAACGATGATAGAAAAATTAGTTGGTCATTAACTCTTAAGAATCATTTACGTAGAAGTAAGGCTGCTGTCTACTCGAAAACTCGAATTAGAAGCGCCTCGTACCGGCCCTTTACCTCACAGTTCTTGTATTTCGATTCGATCCTGAATGAAGCTAGATACCAATTTCCACTATTCTTCCCGATTCCAGAATCGGAAACTGAAAATCAGATAATCTGTATAGGTGGCTACGGGCGCAAAGCTTTCTCAGTCTTGGCTTGTAACAAAATTGCTGACTTGAACCTCTATGCAGACCCACAACAATCTTTCCCTTTCTACACTTACAACGAAGACGGCACACATCGGCGCGAGAACGTGACGGATTGGGCGCTTGAGCAGTTTCGAGTGCAGTATGGCGACAAGTCGATCTCGAAGTGGGATATTTTTCATTACGTGTATGCGGTGTTGCATCATGCGGAATATCGGGCGCGTTATGCGGCGAACTTGAAGCGGGAGTTGCCGCGTGTGCCGTTCGCGCCGGACTTCCGCGCGTTCGCGGCGGCGGGGGCGCGGCTCGCGGAGTTGCATGTGGATTATGAGCGGCAGGCGGAATATCCGCTTGAGCGCATCGAGCAGCCGGGCGCGGTGCTGGATTGGCGCGTGGAGCGTATGCGGCTGAGTAAAGATCGGCGCAGCCTTGTCTATAACGACTTCCTCACGCTCGCGGGCATCCCCGCCGAGGTGTTCGACTACCGGCTCGGCAATCGCGCGGCGCTCGAATGGGTGGTTGACCAGTATCAGGTCACGACCGACCGGCGCAGCGGGATCGTCAACGACCCGAACCGCGCGGACGACCCGCAATACATCTTCCGGCTCGTCGGGCAGGTCGTCAACGTCAGCCTCGAAACCGTCAAACTCGTCCGCGCGCTGCCCACGCTCGGTCTGCCGCGCGAAAACCCCGCCTGAACGCCGCGCCACCCGCCGCCCCGGCCGCGCAAGACCCGCCGTGCAGTGCGCAACTTGCGCCGTGCGCGGCGTAACCACCGCCGTGCAGCACAAAACCCTTGCCGTGCAGCTTAAAACGCGCGCCGTGCAGTGTGAAAGCTCCCGCGTACAGCGTGAAAGGTGCGCCGTACAGGGTGAAAGTTCCCGCGTGCAGGCGCACAGACGCGGCGTGCAGGGCGCAACCCGCGCCGTGCGGCATGAAAGATGTGCTGTGCGGGCGTAGAGCTACGCCGTGCGGGGTGAAAGCCGTGGCGTGCAGGTCGGCTTGGATTGAAACAGCACAGCGCGGGTTGCGCGCACGTTTGGTTTACGTGCGGGGCGCGTTGGTCAGCGTGACATGCCCGTGTAGGCAAATGAGCCTGTGATAAAGCTTTAGCTGGCAGAGTCGGGCGCAGCCGGAGTTGGCACGAACGTTGCTCAATGAACAAACATAAGCGGTTCTGGTCAACGTCAACTGATTACGCACAGGAGGAACGGTTATGTTGTGGACAATTCTGGTGGTCTTGCTGGTGCTGTGGCTGCTTGGCTTCAGCCTACATGTGGGCGGCGGCCTAATTCACTTGCTGCTCGTCGTCGCGCTGGTCGTACTGGTCATCAACCTGCTGACCGGTCGGCGCACGGTCTAAGCTCTTAATAGTCCGACCCGCGGACAATAATTCGATCAGCGCATTTAGCGCAGTCGTAACGATTCGAGGGCGCGCCTTGTAGCGACACGGTGCGCGCCCTCGCGGGAAGCCTGCTCTCTGCTAGGGAGAGCCAAGGCGCGTCCACAACGTCGGCGCTCTTTTCGACCTAACCGGCCGAGAGGAGCGCCGAAGTTGTGTCCGCCGTCGCATGGCGGCCCGCGCTTGGTCTGCGAGTTGTATCCGCACACGCTTTCTGGTATGGCTTAGCGCGTCGCCGCGTGCGACACGCCATGCCCGACGCGTCGCTGCAAATCACAGTCCTGCACTTCGACTCGCTCGCTTCGACCAACACGGAGGCGGCCCGCCAAGCCGCGCACGGCGCGCACGAAGGCTTCTGCATCGTGGCGCGCGAACAGACAGCGGGGCGTGGCCGGCGCGCACGCACATGGCTCTCGCCAAAAGACGCCGGCCTCTACTTCAGCATCGTCCTGCGCCCGCGCATTGAAGCGTCGCTCTGGCCGCTCATCACGCTCGCCGTCGCCCGCGCCGTGCGCGACGCGCTCACAGACACTTGCACGCTCGACGTGGACATCAAGTGGCCGAACGATCTGCTCGTCGCCGAACGCAAACTCTGCGGCATCCTCGCCGAAGTGGTCGAGACTGAGCGCGGGCGTGCGTGCATCGTCGGCATCGGCATCAACCTGACCCGCCAAGCCTTCCCGCCCGACCTCGCCGCCCGCGCAACTTCAATCGCCGAAGTGACAGGGCACGCGCCCGACCGAGAAGCGATCTTGAACGCGCTCGTCGCACATCTCGCAGACCGCTACGCGCGCTTGCACGAACAGGACGGGCCGCGTGCGACAATCGACGCGTGGTGCGCCGCGTCGTCTTACGCCGTGGGCAAACGCGTGCGCGTCCAAACGGGCGTGGACGATTTCACGGGCACGACGCGCGGGCTTGAACCCGACGGCGCGCTGCGGGTCGAGACTGACGCAGGCGACATTAGGATCGTACATGCGGGCGACGTGATGGCGCTACGCGCAGACAACAAGGCTGACCAAAACTCTTTCGATGAGCAACGATAGATGAGCAACGGTAAACGAATTGTTATCTCGATGTTCGGCTCGTTCGGCGACGTGCATCCTTACATCGCCATCGCGTTGGAACTAAAAGCGCGCGGGCATGTGCCCGTCATCGCCACGAGCGAGCCTTACCGCGAGAAGGTGGCCGCGCTCGGTTTGGAGTTTCATCCCGTGCGTCCTGAAGTGCCGTCATTCGAGCAGCCGGACGAGTTGGGCCGCATGGTCGCGCAGGTCATGGGGCAAAAGGACGGCCCCGACATGGTCGTGAACATGATCGTGCCGCACGTGCGCGACATCTACGCAGACCTCGACGCGGCCACACGCAACGCCGATCTATTCGTCACGCACCCGCTGCCGCTCGTCGGTCCCATCATCGCGGAGCAGAAAAAACTGCGCTGGATTTCAAGCGTGCTTGCGCCTGCGTCTTTACTGTCCGCACTATGATCCGATTGTGCCGCCGCAATGGCCCGCGCTCTATAAGTTGTTGAAACTCAGCCCTGTGTTCGGGCGCGCGCTCATCTGGCTGGCGACCTTCAAGTTGGATCGTTTGATGGAGCCGATCTATCGTTTCCGCACAGAACTGGGGCTGCCGCGCGGCGCACAACCGATCCTCGCCGGTCAGCACTCGCCGACGCTGGTGCTTGCGCTCTTCTCAAAAGTGCTGGCCCAACCGCAACCCGATTGGCCCGCGCACACGCTTGTCACCGGCTTTCCGTTCTACGACCGCCGCGACTATCTCGGCGAGCGCGAGACGCCGCGTGAGTTGCTACAGTTCCTCGACGCCGGTGCGCCGCCCATCGTCTTCACGCTCGGCTCGTCGGCCGATCTGGGTGGCCGAAGATTTCTACCGCGACTCAATCGCCGCCGCGCAAAGCCTCGGCCGCCGCGCATTATTGTTAATCGGGCACGCGCGCAACATGCCCGCCGCGCCGTTGCCCGCCGGTATTGCCGCGTTCGAGTACGCGCCCTTCGGCGAAGTGCTGCCGCGCGCGGCGGCGGTCGTACATCAAGGCGGCGTCGGCACGACGGGGCAAGCACTACGCGCCGGCCGCCCCGCGCTCGTCGTCCCGCACGCGCATGATCAATTCGACAACGCCGCACGCGTCGCCCGCCTCGGCACAGCGCGCGTCCTGCCCCGCCCGCAATACAACGCGACGACCGCGACGCGCGAGTTAGACAAACTGTTAACCGATCAGAGTTACGCAACGCGCGCGGCCGACATCGGCCGCATCGTCCAACAAGAAGACGGCGCACGCGCCGCCGCTGACGCCATCGAAGCAGTGCTGAACAGTAGTCAATAGCGTGTTGCGGCTTGAGCTCTTTGCGCCTTTGCGTGAGGTTATTCCTGACTAAAGATAAATCTCACGCAAAGACGCAAAGATGAGGACGCAAAGTTAAGGGCGATGTTGTAAGCTTGGCTCATGCTGTTAGTCATTGACGTTGGCAACACGAACACCTCGCTCGGCGTGTACGAGGGCGAGCGGCTGATCACGCACTGGCGTCTGACGACGGCGCGCGCGCGCACGGTGGACGAGTACGGCGTCCACGCGCGCAACCTGTTCGCGCTCGCCGGCCTCGACTTTCAAGCGATCACGGCCGTCGCCATCGCCTCGGTCGTGCCGCCGCTCAACTTCACCTTGAAGCGCATGGCGGAAGTCTACTTCGCGCGCACGCCACTCTTCATCGATCACACGACCGACACGGGCATGCCCATCCACTACGAGCCGCCGTCGGACGTGGGCGCGGATCGGATCGTGGACGCGGTTGCCGCCGTGCATCGCTACGGCACGCCCTGCATCGTCGTTGACTTCGGCACGGCCACCACCTTCGATGCCATCAACGACGCCGGACATTACCTCGGCGGCGTCATCACGCCCGGCATCACCATCTCGTCCGATGCACTGTTCGAGCGCGCCGCGCGTCTGCCCCGCGTCGAGATCAAACGGCCGCACGCCGTCATCGGCGCTTCGACCGTCGGCTCGATCCAGTCGGGCTTGTTCTATGGTTATGTCGGGCTGGTGGACGGCATCCTGCGGCGCATGCGCGACGAACTCGGCGCACAGACGCGCATCGTCGCCACCGGCGGCCTCGCGCCCCTCATCGCCACCGGCTCCGAATTGATCGAGACGGTTGACGACACGTTGACCCTCGAAGGGCTGCGCTTAATTTATGAAAGAGTCAGCAGTCAGCAGTCAGCAAGTTTCTCTTAACTGTCTACTGCCCAATTGCCTACTGTCTTGAACTACTTTAATTACTTCACCGAGATCGAAGACACGTTTATCCGGCGACGTGGCAAGCATCTATTGTTGAGTCCGCTGGACTGGGCGTTGATCGAGAGTTGGAAGCAGAAGGGCGTGCCGCTGCACATCGCCTTGCGCGGCATCGAGCAATCGTTCGATTCATACGAAGCGAAGCCGCGCCGCCGCAGCGTCAAGTCGCTGCTCTATTGCGAGGAAGAGGTCGAGGCGCAGTTCGCCGAATGGCGCGAGCGGCAGCAGGGCGCACAAGTGCCCGCGAACGGCGCGAGCGCGCACGTTGATCAGCAAGCCGCAGGCGCTCAGGCTCAAGATGAAAACGCAGGCTTGCCGTTTCCGCGCGCAGCCATCAGCGCGCACCTCGCCGAGTGTCGCGCACAGCTTACGCAGGCGCATAAGCTGCGACAGCAGACGTGCAACGACGAACTGTGCGAAGCACTAGCCCGCGCCGCCGCGCGACTCGCGGAACTCGAAGCCGACTTCGCGCGCAGTCCACGTCCCGACGCCCAACAACTCGAAGCGGCCTTAACCGATCTCGAAGCCCTGCTTGAGCGCGCGTTGCATGCACAACTGCCCGCCGACGAGTTGGCCGCGCGCCGCCAACAGGCCGAAGAACAGTTGCGGCCCTACCGCAACCGCATGGATCGCGCCACCTACGAGCAGACGCGCGACAACCTCTTAGCCAAACAACTGCGCGAACACAGCGGCGTGCCGCGTCTCAGCCTGTTCTATCTCTGATAGGAATGAAGTAATTGATAAGCAGTGAATGATGATTGATGAATAACGAATAGCTTGTCTTTCATTCATCCTTCACCACTATGTCTTAGTGCTCAATGACGAAGCAGTCGCACACAGCAGCGTCGCTGCGCCCCGGCGATGTCGTCGAGGTCGAGATCGAACGACTCGTGCCGGGCGGCGCGGGCCTCGCGCACGCGCACGCTCGCACGCTCTTTGTCACCCTCGCTGCACCCGGCGACCGCCTGCGCGTCCGCGTCGAACGTGTGCGCGGCCGTGTCGCGTTCGCGTCTATCGTCGAAATCATCGCGCCCGGCCCCGCGCGCATCGAGCCGCCCTGTCCCTACTTCGGCCGTTGCGGCGGCTGCGACTTCCAACAGTTGAACTATCAAGCGCAACTCGCCGTCAAGGTCGAGATCATACGCGACTGCCTGCGGCGCATCGCGCACCTCGATCCGCCCGCGTCCATCTCCATCACACCAGCGCCCGACATCTGGCACTACCGCTCGCGCGCACGCTGGCAGCACGACGCCGCACATCAACGCCTCGGCTACTACGAACTAGCCTCGCACCGCGTCTGCGATGTGGCCGAATGTCCCGTCGTGTTACCTGAAGTCCAAGCCACACTCGCACGCCTGCGCACGGCTATGTCGGCCGGCGAACTGCCACGCGAAGGAGTCGAGTTCCAAGCGGTCGCGGGCGACGATGGCGTTTCGCTCACGCCGCCGCTCACAGAGCAGGATGCGCACGAACGTCTGCGCATCATCGCGGGCGAACATTATCGCTTCGACGCCGACTGCTTCTTCCAGATCAACCACGCCTTGCTCGCACCGCTCGTCGATGCAGGCATCGCCGACGCGCGCGGCACAACCGCCGTCGATCTCTATTGCGGCGTCGGCCTGTTCACGCTCCCGCTCGCGCGCCGCTTCGCACGCGTCACGGGCGTCGAAGCCAACGCACGCGCCTGCACCTATGCCCGCCGCAACCTCGCCGCCGCCGATCTAACGAACGCCCACATCGAAACCGCACTCGTCGGCCCGTGGCTCACACGCCACGCGTCCAAACTCGCACCCGTCGATCTCGTCCTGCTAGACCCACCCCGCGCCGGTGCTGAACCCGAAGCCATCGACGGCATCCTCGCCCTGCGCCCCCAACGCATCGCCTACGTCTCCTGCGACCCCGCCACCCTTGCCCGCGATCTCCGCGCCCTAACCGACAACGGCTACACCCTTGACACCCTCGCCGCCTTTGATATGTTCCCCCAGACGCACCACGTCGAAACCGTCGCGCAACTTACGCGCGCCTAATTGCTAAAAACCAAAAGTCGTTGCGAATGATCAAAAGTGCTCGCGAATTGTTCAGAAGTGATTGCGAATAATCTTTAGGCGTAAATGTGAATTACAAAAGATAATGCGGATTACAAAAGATGATGCGAAGATTACAAGAGGAGATGAGAATTAAATTTGGGTCATGACTAGATAACGACGACTGAGCCGGCGTTAAACTAAGTCATGGCAGTCAGTTCCAAGCGATTTGTTCGCGCACGAATTTCTCGTGCTAAATTTCGGCGACTCCTGAAGCTCTTTGCACTCGATTTGACGGCCACGCAGAGCGCCGCGTTGACGGGGCTGAACCGCAACACGGTCAACCGGTATCTGACGTTGATTCGGCAGGCCGTCGCCGCGCACTGCGAGCGCGAGTCGCCGTTCAGCGGCGAGGTCGAACTCGACGAGAGCTACTTCGGCGCGCGGCGTGTTCGCGGCAAGCGCGGGCGCGGCGCGCGCGGTAAAACAGTTGTCTTCGGCATCTACAAGAGGAACGGGCGCGTCTACACGGAGGTCGTGCCGAACTGCAAGAAAGCCAGTCTTCAAGCGATTATTCGAGGCAAAGTCGAGCTGGCGGCGACCATTCATACCGACGGCTTCCGCTCTTACGACGGCATCGTGCACATGGGCTACAAGAAGCACTATCGTGTCCGTCATGACCGCGACGAGTTCGCCAGAGGCACGGCCCACATCAACGGCATCGAGGGCTTCTGGGGCATGGCGAAGACGCGCCTGGTCAAATTCCGCGGCATGAGCCGCTCGACCTTTTACCTGCATCTGAAGGAGTGCGAGTTCAGGTTCAATCATCGAGGTGAAGACCTCTACCGACTCCTTCTGAAAATCACTAGATCAGCTATCGCTATCTAGTCATGACCCTTAAATTTTGTGGGTCTTTAGCGGCAGCAGACTGATGTGGCGACCGTGCTGCTGTCATAGACTTGGCTTATATCACGCCTAGCAGACGCTATGTCCCAAAGAACTGAATAAAGTAGTAGACGTCGCATTGATTAAAGGACGCGGCACCTCCGGATAAGATTTGACAATGCCCAATAATTCCTCCAACCGGCCGCTCCAACAGTCTCGCCATTGACGAGTCATCCCTCCAGTAATATGCTTCCCGCGCTTTAACTTCGCACCCCTGCTGACAGCTTCGTCGGCTTTAATACTAACTAACCATCGGCCATTCTCATACTAAGTGGTAGGTAGACAAATGGAAGAGGTTGAGAGAGATGGATGGGGAAGAATTTTATTGGAGAAGTGGAAGTTTCTGTGGGCCGTTATCTTCTTTCTCATTCTGGACCTCGGCCTTGTAGCTCTTTGGGCATTAGTTCTATTCTGCTTTGATAAGCTGATTCACTGGATTGATCCCACCAACTCCTTCGTTTTACTGGTAATCCTAAAATGGTTCGCTGAATTGTCCACCTCTTCTGTTGTTGTTTACAGTATTTATCATGATTTTATAAAGTCTGTAAGGAGGATCAAATATGGCCCTAAGCTGAACCCAGCAGAAGAAAGTATGTTACTTGATTCTAAAACCAGACTAACTCTTAACGATGAAGGAATACAGCAACAAACTGCCGACAGAGTTACCGCTAAGCGAATTCCTTAGGTTTTATGGGCGACGCCTGAAGATATTCTTCGCTGTGACTCTTGCGAACTTTGCTTTGATAGGCTTGGCCTATCTGCTAACTATCTTTGTGACTCGATTACAAGTCACCCCAAAATCTTGGGAGTGGCTTGTTGAGTTGATTTTAATTTTGGCGGGACTAGTCTTAACGCATGTATTAATTCTATATTCTCAATTCTATAAAGAGTCCCAAGGGTATATGTTGCGCGCCGTGGTCAAGATATGGCCCTTCCTGCTGATTTTCCTCACAATCGAGTGGGCCATCGGGGCCTTCTTTTTTAATCTGAGCCTGGCACTCCCGCCTTACGCGTTGGTCGTGCCGGCCCCCTTATTGGGGGTTATCATTGGGATCATCGTCGCCGTTATCCCGAGCGCATTGGAGAGTGTTTTATTGCCGAAGAAAGGTGCCACGGTTAAGACCCTGGAGAGACCTCTCACGAGGGTACTTCTGAGGCTGAAAGTCGTGCCCCGCTACAATTACGCGAGGGCCATAGAATATTGTAGGGAGCATGACCTGTTCTATTGTCAGCAGCCTGACGGCTGGGGGCTGGACGTCCCCCCGGTAGAGATCGGTAGAAGGATTAGAAAGCTATACGAGTTCTACAAGGTCAGGATCGCCGAGGAGCGGCAGGACCCGTCGTTCCTGCGCTACGACGTGGGGCGGACCCCGTGGGATAAATTCTACCTGCTCACAAGACACCTAGGGAGGAAAAGGCTGAGGCAGTACATCAGTAACCCGTCAGCCTTCCTCTTCCCCAACTGGGACGGTAGCGAGAGGAGAAGGTTAGTAGGGACAAGAGCCAACCGAGACCCATCCCGTGATTCGGATCTCTCACGTAGTAGGATGTATGACGATCCTGAGTTAATTAAAAGCATAGCGGGCGGCCGTAAGGTGGTTTCTCCTCCGGCGAAAGTGAGATTTCCCCTGTACGATACCAGCGTGAGTGACGACAGCGTCGTTAGTGTGCTCACCGACAAGGGCGCGGCCCGCACAGTTAACTTAGCAGGCCTGCTCGGCGGCGGAACGCACCCACAGGACGTACTCCCTGCGCTAGAGTCACTCTTAAGGCGGGGTTTGATCCGCCGGCGGGAGCAAGCTGAGAACCATCCTCGCGAGTACAACGAGTACCAGAACAGTGTATGAGTTGGACCGTTAGCTTTACTCGGCGTCCAACTTTGTCTCGAACCTTTGCCTTACGCTAGCCTAGTTCGAGACTTTTCCGACCAGTAGGGAATTATCCAAGATAGGCATCGGCCCGCGGGCCGATGCCTGGCTATGGTGTTTTGGCCGCGGAAGTTGATTCGGAAGCTTGTTCCTCCTGAGCAAGCATCCTCTCGTAAGCCTCGGATTGTGGGTCAAAACTAGTCGCACCAACTTTTGTAGAAATTCGCATTATCTTTTCGTAATTCACAGTAAACTACCTATTCCCTATATGGTCTTTATACCATTTCCTGATTGTATCTCTCTGAATTGACATAATTCGTCCCACCTTCCTAAAGCTGTTTCCCTCCAAATATAAATCAATTGCTTTTTGCCGAATCTCAGGAGGATGTTTGTGCGAAGCCCCATGCTTTTGTTGACTCTTGGGATGAGGCTTACGCAAGTCCATATCTTGCGGATAGCGCTGATTACATGCCTTACATCTGAATCTGGGTTCTCCGTTACGACAGCGCCCTGCTCTACGTTGCAAGGCTATTGTTTGACAGCACGGGCACGTATCGATAATAAAGGGCTTACCGATAAGATTTTTCCGCTTCATGAACGCGTAAACAGCATTATTAGGTAGATACTTACATAGCTCTCCAAAAGTAGGCTTGATCTGTTTTACCTTTAGATACCTGAGTACCGACTCGAACTCTTGATCGGTCACCACGTAGATGTAACGCGGACTCGTCAGGTGCTCCCGGATTACTTTGAAATACCAATAGGGCAGCTCAATGTCAGAGAGAACTAATTCGCCGCTCAACAAACTATTAGAGCGGCAGAATTCGACGAAATTATTAGGCCAAGTTCTGAGAAGTTGCTGGCATGCTTCAAGTACTCCTCTTCGTCCAGCAGCGTCAAATCTTCTGAAATTCTGATTAGATTTCGATGCGGTAGGTATAAATCTTCTCAGGTTAAAGTGCTGGACCAATGACTCCTGAATATGTTTTGACTTCCTATTGCCTATTACTATGGCCGAGATTTGCTGGAGCCCGACAAAAAATAGATGAGAGTAAATGTAGCCGTGAGATGGAATTTTTACCCAACCTTGTTCTGATGCGTCCATGAGAAAGTTCCGAAATTCAATCTCCTCTAAATCAACTTCCCGGCGGTATTGCTCTGTGGCGAAATCTCTCAAATCATGTAGGCAATGATGACACTGCGTAATTTCAATAGGTAGGGCATTATGACGCTCTGTGGCGGAAATCTTTTTGTGTAACTTAATCGAGGCTCCACAATTGAGACAGTGGTCCATCAACATTGATCGATGTTCAGGGCATAGAACATTAAAACTCAAACGCCAGCACCGCCTAAAGTACGGCTCTGCATCTCCGGCCAAACACCACGGACAGAATTGTAAGCCGAACATTTGTTCACGATATCCTTGTACACCCAGCGGAAGAATCCAAGTGTAAATGCCATTACGCGTGCGTTCCGAGAAAAGTCTCCCTTCGTATGTTGTAAGCGTTGTGTCCAACGCCCGGTCAAGTGGTGTATTAGTGCCTTCCGTTAGCGCCTGGAGCATCTCTTGATCATTGATGAGGTCTGTATCCTGCCACCACAATCTGCGCTGCGGCAAAACAGCGTGACAGAAAGATTGGACCCGTAGCCCATGTGCCGCGGCAAGCCTGACGAGCCAAGACGATAATAGCTCGTCCCCCTTAGGCTTTAGGTGTATCGGCCATAATTTCCCTGAGAAGCCTATTTCAGACATTGTCGCTTAACCCTGCCTTTTAAGTACAGGACAAAAGTTGAATAACTTGTCTAAACGCAAGCCGGTTCACTTTGCATGCGTCGCTGCATAGTATGCGACGTAAGTGGTCGAACCCATGTCGGAAGATACTGCGCTCCATTCGTCCGTGCTTCTTCGTCTTGAGTGGCTGCGATTGCGTCAACCATTCGCCGATGACGTGCGCCCACGAAAACGCCAGGGCGAGCAGTGCGACCAATCTCCTGAGCCGTTGCGGGTCGGTGACATGCGTTTGTTCCATCCGAAAGCCACGCGACTTCAAACATCCGAACAAGGTCTCGATCTCCCATCGCACCGCATACCCTCCAATCATCTCGGCACTCTGTTTGGGAGCGACCACTACCAGCAAGTCACCTCCCGCAAGCCGCATCCCGCTGACATAGACCGCACGCCCCCACAGCCGGCGCGCCCCAGCCAACAGTGCCGCGTGCCCCATCGGTCGGTTGGCGAACAACCTTCTAGCCGCGACCTTCTGGCCGCGCCGTGTCGTCAGTTGCGTGTTGGCGCGCACGCGGATGCGAAAATCAATTTGCTTTCGGACCAGATACGAGAACCAGTCTGTGCCGATAAACTCGCGGTCGGCGCACAGATACCGAATCGCTGTGACACCGAACAAATCGAGAAACTCGTCTACGAGAGCGATTCTCTCCGAAGTGTCCGAGCAGCCTTTCTTCTCCAAGACATGCCACAACACGGGAAAGGCCGCGCCTTTGTGCGCGATCCCCAAGACCATCACGTTGATGGGCGTGTCGCCAAAGTACCAGTCTGTTCGGTCGAGCGTCAGAACCCATGGCGAGGGCACTTTGACCAGCCGCGCGACGAAGAGCGCCACCTCTTGATAGGGCAGTTCAAAGAACCGGAGGAATCGTTGAATCCTCTTATAGTGCGACTGCTGCTTGGCGCGCCCCGAAAAAACATTAGCAAGTTCCGCGAGGTTGACGCTTCTGACTTCGATCAGAGCGATGAGAAACTTTGCCAGAAAGTTGATGCGCGCACGATTCCAAGTTACATTTTGTCGCAGCACTCGCTCCAACGGCGACGTGTCAGCCATCGTTACTTTCCTTCCTTTTCAGACTCATTTGCGGTGAATCTCGGAAAGGATAGAAGCACGATGGCTTTTATGCATCTTTAGTTCTCATTTTTTGTCCTGTACTTAGAAGTGCAGCATATTATTTCATCTGAAATGTCATAATGGCTCGACGGCATTCCCGCGTCAGTAACCATGAGCAGCCAAACCTTGTCACACCGCTTTAGGTACTCTGACACATCCCCCAAAAACTGGACACTCGGCATGTTAGGATTTCTGCTTCCAGAACGGCTCTTCAACCAGAGGAGGAAGCATGAAAAAGTCATTTACGAACGAACAGATGATCTACACTTTGCGACAAGCCGAAGCTGGCACACCGGTCGCTGAAGTCTGTCGCAAGATGGGCATTACTGAGCAGACCTTTTATCGCTGGAAGAAAAAGTTTAGTGGCATGGGTGTAGCCGAGTTGGCTCGACTTCGACAACTCGAAGATGAGAACAAGAAACTGAAGTCGCTGGTTGCTGATCTCACGCTCGATAAGCACATGCTGCAAGAGGTACTGAGAAAAAAGTTCTGAAGCCTGTGCAGAAGCGAGCACTAGCGGAGTTTCTCTGTACAGGCTTTCGGGTGCCGAAGCGTCGTGCCTGTCAGGTTCTCGGTTTCGCACGCTCTTGTTACTACTATCGCAATCATGCCAACCCGCAGACCGAACTTAGGGTCAGGTTGAAAGACCTAGCAGGCGCTCGCGTTCGCTACGGCTATCGCCGCCTGCATGTCTTGCTTTTGAGAGAAGGATGGCAGATCAACCACAAGCGAGTCTACCGGCTCTACAACCAGGAAGGCTTGTCTATACGGCTCAAGACGAAGAAGAAACGGGTGAGCGAACTGCGTGTACCGCTGCCGACACCAAGTGGACCGAACCAGTGCTGGAGCATGGACTTCGTGGCGGATCGGCTTTCAGCTGGGCGCTCATTTAGGCTCCTGACGTTAGTGGATAACTTTAGTCGAGTGAGTCCGGCTATTGAGATCGATTACTCATTGAATGCCAGGCGCGTGGTCGAGGTACTGGACCGACTCAAGGCTACCTTCGGTATACCGAAGATGATCAAGGTAGATAATGGCAGTGAATTCATCTCTAAGGCGATGAATGAATGGGCACATCATAATGGCGTGAAGTTAGAGTTCAGTCGTCCAGGCAAGCCAACGGACAATGCTTTCATCGAGAGTTTCAATGGTAGGTTGCGGCAAGAGTGTTTGAATCAGAACTGGTTCACATCGCTTGACGATGCTCGACAGATTGTTGAGGCATGGCGAGAAGATTACAATCAATTTCGTCCGCATAGCTCGCTCAACCACCGAACGCCAAGCGAGTTTGTGCTGCGTTGGCAACAACTCCGAGCCGCGCAAGAAGCGGAAATTTTAACGCTCGAAACTGTCCAATAATTGGGTGCAGGTCACTATGTCTAACCCTCATAGACAGTTTGAGAGCCGCATAGTGAGTAAATTGTCGCAACGGCTTTTGGTAATTTCCAAAGCTCTTGCATGCACTTCTGGATTGGTTCGCGGTAGGTTCTGGTAAGAAAGTTGGTTTTGTGGCACTTATTCGCAACGACTTCTGGGTTTTCGGAAATCGGCGACCAGTAAAGATTCAGTTACAGTTCGAACTTAATAAACCAACTCATGCGCGCAGACGTTCAACGGTCGGTCTTTAGCCGTCAGCCGCTCACGCTGTTGGCGCTTGCGTTTGCGGCCGGCATCTCGGTCGCGCACGCAATTACTTTATCGTTGCGTCTGCTGCTCGCGTGCGGAGCGTGCTATTTCACGCTGGCTCTGTTCAGCTTCGTCAAGCAAAAACTAACGCACACAACAGTCTTCGTGCTTGGCGCGTTCGTGTGCGTGGGCGCGTTGGTTGCGGTGGTCGAGCAGGGCAGCGTTAGACTTGATAGTCTGGGGCGTTTCTATGAGTCTGGGCGCATTGAGTCGGGCGTGCCAGTGGAGGTGACGGGCGTGTTGGCGCGTGGGCCGGAGGTTGCGCCGGATGGGTTGTATTTGACGTTGCGCGTTGAACGAGTGGGTTACAAGGCGGCTGAGACGGTAGCGGTGGGCGAGGTTGCGGCGACGGGTATGGTTGAGTTGTTTGCACCGACGCGCGAGGCAAGTGCGCGGGCGGCGTATGAGGCGTTGGAATTGAGACGGGGCGCGCGCTTGCGTGTGCTGGTGCGACTTGAGCGTGATGCGGAGTTTCGCAATCCGGGTGGGAGTTCGTTGCCGGAGTATCTGGCGCGGCGTGGGTTCGCGGCAACGGGTGTCGTGAAGAGTCCGCTGCTGGTCGAGCGGTTGGATGACGAGCGTGTGTTTGTGCCGCTCGTGTGGTTGGACGGTTGGCGCGAAGCGTTGCGTGCGCGGCTCGCGGAGTTATTCGCGCCGGAGACTGCGGGCGTGTTGCAGGCGGCGCTATTGGGCAACCGGCATGGCTTATCGCGCGCGACGGCCGAACGCTTCCGCGCGGGCGGGACGTTTCACGTGCTGGTCATCAGCGGGTTGCATATCAGCTTCATCGGCTGGCTCGCGTTCGTCGTGCTGCGACGGTTGACGAAGCGGCGCGTGTGGCAGTTTGCGTTGACCGTCTTACTGCTGTGGGCTTACGCGGTGGCGGTCGGGGCAGAAGCCTCGGTCGTGCGCGCGGCGCTGATGTTTACGCTGATGGCGCTTGCGCCGCTCGTGGGCCGGCGCGCGACTTCACTCAACACGCTCGGTGCGACGGCGCTGACACTGCTCGTGTGGCGACCCGTCGATCTGTTCGATCCGTCGTTCCAGTTGACCTTCATGTCTGTGCTTGGCATCGTCGTGCTTGGTTGGCCTTTACTTGAACGCGCGCGCGCGGTCGGCGCGTGGCGGCCGACGCGCGCGACGCCGCACCCGCCCGCATGCCCGCGCTGGTTTCGCACGCTCGGCGAGACGCTTTACTGGCGCGAGCGTGTTTGGCAGCGCGAGACGGCGCGCACGGTCTATAGCTACAGACTCTTCAAATGTCCGGCGGCAGCAAAGCTGGAACACTGGCGCGTGCAAGGGTTGTTGCGTCATGTGTGCGCGGCGGTGGTCATCTCCGCAGCAGTGCAAGTCTGCCTGCTGCCGCTGCTCGTCATCTACTTCCATCGTTTGAGCGTGGCCTCGCTGCTGCTCAACGTCTTCGTCGGCGCACTGCTGGCGGCGCTGGCGCTCGTGGCGCTTGTGGCGCTCGCGCTCTCATGCGTGAGCATGCAACTTGCGCTGCCGCTTGTCTGGTTGGGCGAATGGCTCAACTGGCTGATGCTGCACAGCGTCGATCCGTTTGCGCGCGCGCACATCGCCTCCGTGCGCCTGCCCGCGTATCACGGTTGGGCGGCGATGCTCTACGCGCTCTACTATGTGCCGCTCGCCGGTTTAATCGTCGCACTCGCGCACTGGCAACCGCTTGCGCCACCAACTACGCGTGCCACGGACGATCACCTATCAGCAACAACAAGTGATCGGCTGACGATCCCGATCAGCGACTATTTCATCAACGCACGCCGGTTAACGTTAACAAGTCTCGCGTTCGTCGCGCTGCTTTGCATCGTCGTCGCGCACCCGTTCAGCACAGGGCGCGCGGACGGACGACTGCGCGTGGACTTCCTCGACGTGGGGCAAGGCGACGCCGCGCTCGTCACGCTGCCCGACGGCACAACCCTACTGGTTGACGCGGGCGGGCGAGCAAACTTCGACCGGCGCACGCGTACTGACGAACAGCGCCGCACGGCCGCCGATGATGAGAACGCGGCCGCGCAGTCTACATCGGATGAAGCAGACGACACCTTCGCGTCTGAACGGGTGGACTTCGCGCGTGATGCGCGCGGCATCGGCGATGCTGTCGTCTCGGAGTACTTGTGGTGGCGCGGGCTGGCGCGCGTTGATTACGTGTTGGCGACACACGCGCACGCGGATCACATGGAAGGGTTGAACGACGTGGCGCGCAACTTCAACGCGCGGGCCGCGTTCGTCGCACGCGCGCCGGCCTACACAGACGAGTACGCGCAACTCGCCGCGACCTTGCGCCAAGAGGGCACGCCCGTCTATCTGCTCGGCCGCGGCGCGCGTCTGCGCTTCGATGCGGTCACAGTCGAAGTGCTCTGGCCATCAGCGGACGCGAACATAGCCGCGTCGTCGGGCAACGACGATTCGCTCGTGCTGCGCCTGCGCTATGGCACGCGCGTCTTCATGTTGACCGGCGACATAGAGAGCCGCGCCGAAGCGGCGCTGTTACGCGCGAATGAAGACTTGCACTGCGACGTGATCAAGGTGGCGCATCACGGCAGTCGTACCTCTTCGACCGGCGCGTTCGTCGCCGCGACACGACCACAGCTTGCGATCATCTCGGTCGGGCGCGCGTCGCCATTCGGGCATCCGGACGTGAATGTCGTCGCGCGTTGGCGCGCACAGGGCACGACCGTGTTGCAGACCGGCCGGCACGGCACGATCACAGTTAGCACCGACGGGCACGATCTACGCGTCGAGACTTACGCGCACGATGAGCGCACGCGCGGCGACGAATGAAAGTATTGCCGGCTACGTTGTTGAAGCAGCGACGCGACAACAGCTATATTGCTTGGCGCGCGTGAAGGTCGAAGCGTTTGGGCCGGGGCGCATAACTTTTAAGAGAGCGAGGGGCTGTAAGCGTTTGCCAGAAGAGAAAACGGTAGATGTTTCGCCGCGCTTCGATCAGCGACCGTGGGGTTCGTTCACGGTGTTGGACGAAGGCGCAGGCTACAAGGTCAAGCGGATCGAGGTGCTGCCCGGTCAACGTCTGAGTTACCAGCAGCACGCGCGGCGCGCGGAGCATTGGATGGTCGTGCAAGGCGTGGCCCGCGTGACGCTTGACGACGCGGAGCGCACCGTGCGCGTCGGCGAAACCGTGGACATAGAGATCGGTGCGCGCCATCGCGTCGCCAACCCCGGCCCCGACCTGCTCATCTTCATCGAAATACAACGCGGCGACTATCTCGGCGAAGACGACATCGTGCGCTTCAGCGACGACTACGGGCGGTGAGCGGTCAAAGGCAGTTCATTGCACGCTGACGAGCGAGCGTAGTTGCGCGAAGCGGCGCTCGCTGATGCCGCGCACGATGAGTAGATGTTCGCTGCGCCGGAAGGGGCCGTAGCGTGCGCGGTGCGCGACGATACGCGCGGCGAGGCCGGGGCCGATGCCCGGCAGTTGTTCGAGTTCAGTCTGTGTTGCGCTGTTGATGTTGATCGCGGCCGGGCCGTTCGGCGCAAGTTGCCCGGTCGCAACTGACACGGCTGCTACTGGCCCGCGCGCATGGCGTGGCAACTTGACGCAAGCTGCGCTCGCACAGGCTAATGCGAGGCAGAAAGCGACGCACAGGCACGCATGCACGCGCCCGCGCAGGCACGTTAAATGCTGAGAGCGGCTTGACTTGGAAAGGGTTTGCGACATTTTGCCGCGCGCGTGTGCAAAATGCTAGAAGTCTAAATTTTTCAGAAACTTGTAACGCCAAACGGCGCGTTTTCCACAGGCTTTTCCACAGAAGCTGTGGAAAAGTTTGACGAAATTGTTTGTTGAAATCTCGATGACTGGTTAGCTGAGATTGGTTGATTCTGCTTTGGTAGTTGCAAAAATTTAGCAGTTGACGCGAACGCTGTTATCAAGCAGAAAGCACCAAGCATCGGCCGCTGGCTGCATCAGCTTTCGGCGCGCTCTTGTTCTTCCCAATGCCCGACCGTTTCGTAGGCGCGACCGAGGATTTGGCGTGGGCGTGCGCCGTCGGCGGGGCCGATGAAGCCTTCGCGCTCCATGCCGTCGAGGATGGCGGCGGCGCGGCCGTAGCCGATGCGCAGGCGACGTTGCAAGACGGACGTGGACGCGCGCTTCATCTCGACGCAGATGCGCAAGGCTTGCTCGAACACCTCGTCGCGCTCGCCGCCCGTTCCATCATTGCCCGCCGCTTCGTCTTCAGTCTGCGTGATCGTCTCGTCATAGACGGGCATGCCCTGCGCCTTGACGTGTGCGACGATGCGCCCGATCTCCGACTCGTCTACGTATGCGCCGTGGACGCGCACAAGCCGCGATGTGCCCGGCGGTAGAAACAGCATGTCGCCGCGACCGAGTAGTTGCTCCGCGCCGTTCGCGTCGATGATCGTGCGCGAGTCAACTTTCGACGAGACGCGAAAGGCGATGCGCGACGGGAAGTTTGCTTTAATCAAGCCGGTGATCACATCGACGGACGGGCGCTGCGTGGCCAGCACTAGATGGATGCCGACGGCGCGCGCCATCTGCGCGAGACGTGTGATCGCTTCTTCGACCTCGTGCCCGGACACCATCATCAGATCGGCCAACTCGTCAATGATGATGATGAGATAGGGCAACGTCTGCCACGGTCGCCCTGCGTCGTCATAGTCTTCGACGAGATTGCGGCGCGCGCCTTCTTGATTGTAACTGTCGATGTTGCGCACGCCCCATTGCGCGAGTTGCTTGTAGCGCCGCTCCATCTCCGCGACCGCCCACTTCAACGCATAGGCCGCGCGCTTCGGCTCGGTGATGATCGGCGACGCCAGATGCGGGATGTCGGCATAGAGGCCCAACTCCAAACGCTTCGGGTCGATCATGATGAACTTAACTTCGTCGGGACGCGCCTTGTAGATGATCGACACGACGAGCGAGTTCAAGCAGACAGACTTGCCCGTGCCGGTTGCACCCGCGATCAAGAGGTGCGGCATACGCGCCAGATCGGCGACGTAATTTAGGCCGTCAATCGTCTTGCCCAATGCGAGCGTGAGCTTCGAGGGCGACTCTTGAAAGTGGCGCGATTCGATAACCTCGCGCAGCATGATGTTGTCGCGCCGCTGGTTCGGCACTTCGATGCCGACGTGCGCCTTGCCCGGCACGCGGTCAATGCGGATCGACTCGGCCTTCAAAGCCAGACAGAGATCGTCAACCAGACCCGTGACTCGCGAATACTTGACGCCGGGATCAGGCTTGAACTCGTAGGTCGTGACAACGGGGCCGGGGCAGATGTATTCGATGCGCCCCGTCACGTTGAACTCTTTACACTTCTCGGCGACGCGCGTGGCGAGGCTGCGCAACTCTTCGTCGGCCTGTTCGTGGCGCGGCGGCGCGGCGTTCAAAAATTCGACCGGCGGCATCTGGTAGTTGCTCATCGCCGCCGCATGCTGTTCGGCGCGACGTGCGGCGCGCGCGGCCTTGTCGGTCTGCGCCGCGTGCGCGTTCTCGTCCACCAACTCCGTGCGTACAACTGAGGCGGTCGCCACCATCTCTTCGATCTCGGCCGCAGTTTGATCGGGCAACTCGTCGGCCGGCGCATCTTCGCCGGTGCGGCGTGTGGTACGAGCCGCCGCGCCGTTCGCCTGCGCGCCGTTCTTCGAGGCCGCACCATTACGCGCGGCGCGGCCGTTCAGTGGTCGCACTTCGCCGTGTTCGTCCTCGTCGTCAAGCAGCGGCGCATCGATGAACGCTGCGCCTGTGTCCGCGCGCACGACGGGTTGTGCGGGCGACTCTTCGGCCGCCGACGCAGAGCGACGTATGGCCGACGAGGCCGGCTCATCTGTCGTCGTGTCGGTCGCGCGCATGAAATCTTCGACGCGATTGGCGAGCGTCTTGCTGCGTTCGACTTGCGCGGCGGCGCGTTCGGCCTCGCGTTCAGCATCACGCTCGGCGCGAGCCGCATCGCGTTCGGCGGCGCGTTGCTCGGCGTGCGCGCGGCGTTCGGTGCGCCAAGCGCGGAAGCGTTCGGGCAATTGATGGAAGAGTGCGAAGCGGTCGCCGAACAGCGCGGCGATGCGGTCGAAGGCGCGGGCAAAGGAGAAGTTCGTCGCCAGCAGTAAGCCGGTCGTCAGCAATGCGACGAGCAGGATGGCCGCGCCGACGGTGTTCAAGGCGCTCGCCAGCGTGCCGCCGACGAGCGTGCCCAGCGCGCCGCCCGCCCGCACGCGACCGTCGAACAGCAGCGGGATACTAAACAGCGCCAGCAACGCCGACGCGCCGAGCAAGACGATGACGAGGCCGGCGACGCGCAGCAACGGCGCGTGCAAACTACGCGTGCGGAAACGTCGCCATGCGAGGATGAACAGCAGCAGCGGCAACAGGTAGGCGGCCAGCCCGAACGTTTGCAACAGCGCATCGGAGACGTATGCGCCGACCGGGCCGACGAGGTTGTGCGTGGTCGTCGCGCCGGTCGAGTTCAACGAGTTGTCGTTCGGGTTGAAGAAGACGAGGCACAACAAAAGCAACGCGCCAAACGCGGCGAGCGCGATAGCGACGATCTCGTTAAGCCGCGTGTTGCGCGGCGCGCTGCCCCGCGCTCGCGTGTCCGTCTGTGTGGTGGCCATAGAACAGTCCCTCAGACTGCGGAGTTGTTATTCGATCTTGGTGCTTGGTTATTTGTTCCTCATAACCAAGTACCAAGATCGAATAACTAACCTTTACGCCGCGCGCCGCGCGAGCAGGTACGCCTTGATAAAGTCGTCGATGTCACCGGCGAGCACAGAGTCCACGTCGCCGCGTTCAAGTTTGGTGCGCGCGTCTTTGACCAGTCGATAAGGCGCGAGCACGTAGTTCCTGATCTGCGAGCCGAAGGAGATATCGGCCTTATTCGCTTCGAGCGCGGCCGTCTCGGCCCGGCGCTTCTCTAATTCCAACTCGTAAAGACGCGAGCGCAAGACTTGCATTGCGACCGCGCGGTTCTGGTGTTGCGAGCGTTGGTTCTGGCACGCGACGACGATGCCCGTGGGCATGTGCGTGATACGCACGGCCGAGTCGGTCGTGTTGATGTGCTGCCCGCCCGCGCCCGTCGAGCGATAGGTGTCCACGCGCAAGTCCTTCTCGTTGATCTCGACCTCGATGTTCTCGTCAAGTTCGGGCGAGACGAACAAAGACGCGAACGATGTGTGCCGCCGCGCCGCTTGATCAAACGGCGAGATACGCACGAGGCGATGCACGCCCGCTTCGGCCGCCAGTAGCCCATAAGCATATTCGCCTTCGACGCGGAACGTGACGCTCTTGAGGCCCGCCTCTTCGCCCGGTTGGTATTCGAGCACTTCGGTCTTGAAGCCGCGCCGCTCAGCCCATTTCAGGTACATGCGCAAAAGCATCTCGGCCCAGTCCTGCGACTCCGTGCCGCCCGCGCCGGGATGGATCGTGCAGATGGCGTTGCGAACGTCGTGCTCGCCGGATAGGAGCATCTCCGTCTCGGCCTCTGCGACTTCGTGCTCTAGTCGTTCGAGGAGCGCGCGCAGTTCTTTGAGACTCGCTTCGTCTTCTTCGGCAAATTCAAAGAGTACGCCTGCGTCCGCTATTTCAGACTCGAACTGTTGCTGCCGGTTGACAACTTTCTCGACGCGGCTGCGCTGCTGCAACAACTGCTGCGCGGCTTCCTGATCCTGCCAGAAGTCGGGCGCGGATGCCTGCGCTTCGATGCTCGCTAACTCGGCCTGCTTCGCTGCGACATCAAAGAAACCTCCCGAGTTGCTCGACGCGCGTGCGCAAGTCGTCAAAACTCGCGCGCAAATCTTGTAGTGATAAAGTCTCGATCATTAAACCTCCAAAGATTGTCGTTGGTCTATCAGCCGTGAGCAGTTATGCGCGTTACGTCGCAACCGCGCGCTTTCGTGTCACGGCCCGACGGACGATTGACCACTCACAACTAACAAACAACAAGCTACTAACGATAGCGCACAAGGCGACGAACAGATCGCCGTGGCGCGTGTAAAAAGTTTGCCCGCTCGTCGCGCCTGTCACCGGCCATGTACGCACGGCGGGCGCGAAGGCGTCGGTCGCGTCTTGCACCGCGCCGTGCGGCGTGATGTAGGCGCTGATGCCCGTGTTCGTCACGCGCAAGACTGGGCGCTCGTTTTCAACGGCGCGGAAGATGGCGTTTGCCATGTGCTGTCGCAGCACGGGCGTGCGGCCCAAGTAGCCGTCGTTCGAGATGTTGATTAAAACATCCGCGCCCGCGTGCGCGAACGTGCGCGCGATCTCAGGGAACGCCGACTCGAAACAGATAAAGACGCCGGCCCGCGTTGACGACCCTAACGGCAGCAACGGGTATTTCGTGCCCGGCGTGAAGTCGCCGACCAGACCGCTCAACAGCCATGCGCCCGGAAACCAGCGCGGCAGCGGCACGTACTCGCCAAACGGCAGCAGGCGAATCTTATCATACTGCGCGACGACCCGGCCCGCCTCGTCCACCATGACCGCCGAATTGTACGCGCCGCCAGCGGGCGCAGGCTCAAGCGAGTTGAAGATGACAGCCGTATGCTGTGTGCGCGCGAACTCGCCGACCAGTTCACGAAACTCCGTGTCGCGCGTGTAAGCGAAGTTCATCGGCGACTCGGGCCAGACGACGACGCGTTGCATTGTGCGTCCTGCTTGATCAATGTCTGCCTGTGTCACGTCAGCGCGATCATGCGCTGCCGCGCGCATGTGCGTCGCGTCCCATGCCTGCAAGGCGTCGGCGCTTAATGAAAGATGGCGTGTGATGAGCGTGGCCGTCTCTTCAGGCGCACGGTCGAAGTTGACCGGCACGTTCGGCTGCACGGCGACGACGACCGCGCTCGGTCGCATCATGTTGTCGTTAAGCGGCGCGCGTGTGCTGGTCCACAACGACAGCGCGATGATGAGTGCGGCGCAGGCGACGACAAGCAGCGCGAGCGCAACGTGTCGTGCTTCACGTCGCAGCAGTGCGTAAGCGAGCGCCGCATTCGTCGTTAAGATCAAACAGCCGACGGCATAGACGCCGCCCCAACGCGCGGTCTGTATGAGTGCGGGTTGATAAGCTTGCGAGTAGGCAACGGCGTTCCACAGTTGCCCGGTCGTGCCGAGGCGGGCCCACTCGCACGCGACCCAGATGAACGGCGCGGCGAACAATGCACGCGCACCCAAGCGTGCGCACAGACGCGCCAGCACGGTCGCAAACAACGCGGGGAATAGTCCGAGGATCAACGCGCCCGGCACGAGCAGCGGGAAGGCGACGACCGCCGGCACGCCGCCGTAGTTGATCATCGAATGTGTGAGCCACCAGCACGAGCCGTAGAAGAACAGCGCGCCCGTCGTCCAACCGAGCACGAAGCTTTCGGCGGCGCGCGGCCGGCGGGCAATGGCTACGAGCAGCGGCGCGATTGCGACCCACGCGAGCGGCCAGAGATCGAAGTCGGGAAAGGCGAGGACGAGTAAGCACGCAGACGTGATTGCGGCGGCGAGCGCGGCGCGTGTGGGCGCGACCGCGCGCGTGAGCGCAAGCAGACGCGCGCGACGGCGCAGGGGCAGCGCAGCAAGTGGCACAGAGGCGTCCGGCACGGGCCGGAGTTTAACAGAGGGCGTGCGCGCGCGTCATCGCACTGCGGCGGGACGCGGCTTGTGCGGCCGTTTGCCGCACGAAAAAAAATTCGCGCGGCTGTGGGCGCTCACCAAAATGCGACAAGGGCTAGACGATTTAGGGCAAAAAGCACGGAATTTTGTCACCCTGAAGTCGACAAAAAGTGTCACTCTGACGTTAACGCGCGCCCCTTTGTCGCCAGCGGGCGACACGCTTAACAACTGTGGGCGACAATGTGTGCGGCGTGCTTTGATTGGGGAAAATAAGAAAAGCCCCAAATGCGGGAGAACCCGGCAGGTCACCGGGTTCCGAAAGGTTAGATTTTAGATAGGGTCGCTCGGCGGGCGGCTGGCGTAGCGGCAGGCCACGCTCAGAGAAGTGAAGGCGGCGGGGTCACGGTTTAACTTCTTCCGTGCTTGCCGACTGTACCTAAAGCACTCTGCGTGCCACACGCGCGAGGCGCTGTCGTCAACCGTCCGCTTCAACTTCCAACAAGTGCCCGCGCGCACCGACAACGCGCACACGCCCGCGCTCGACGCTCCGGCCCGAACGCACGCGCGCGCGCCACAACTCGCCGTCAACCAGCACCGCGCCTTCCGGTCGCAACGCTGCCGCGACCGACCCGACGCGCCCCACAAGATCGACTTCACGCGCCGCACGCTTCTGATGACGCGACCACGCCGCCAGCAACACGAGCACGGCGACCGGCACAACGACCAGCAGCACAAGCGATAACATCATCAGCAGAAATGTCGAAGGCAGTAGTGATGAATGATGAAGACAAGGCTGTTATTGATCACTCGCTATTTGTCCTTTGACGAATAACGAATGCATCAATAACAGCTATCTCTTCATGTCACTGCGAGCCTGTATCGACTTGGCGCTGCAAGGCGATGGCTTCCTGATTGTTGGGATCGAGTTGGATGGCGGCGCGCGCATGAACAAGCGCCTGTGCGCGGTCGCCGCGTTCGAGGAAGATGCGGCCGAGCAGTATGTGCGCGTCAATCAGTTTTTGATACGACCAGAAAAGCGCGGTCTTCAACGAACTGACGGCGCGTTGGAGTTCGCCGCGTCGCTGGTAGATGCGCCCGATGAGCAGGTGCGCTTCGGCGTTCATCGGCTCGACCATCAAGGCGCGGTTCAACTCCGACAGCGCGTCGTCGTCGTTGCCCGCCTGATACAACTCTTTGGCCTTGGAGAGCGATTCCTGCGCGTTCGCGCCCACGGGTTCGGCCACGGCCGTGGTCAGTATCTTCTCGGCCTCGATGTAGTCGGGCAGATCGAACTTCTGACTCAGACGCAGCGGCACTTCGGAGATCGACTGCGACTTCAACCACTCGGTCTGCGCCGCGCCGTAAGTGGACAGATAGCGCCGCGCCTCGTTGTCAGCGGCAGCGGCCGGTTCGGCTTGACCCGCGCGCTCCAATGCTTTGGCGAAGACGAACAACGCGCCGCCGTCGCGCGGCTTCTGCGTGAGGACGGCGCGCAGTTGCTCGACCGCCTCCGGGTACTTGCCCGCGAGGAAAAGCGAGTAGGCGTAGTTGTAGCGCACGTCCGCGTCGTCGGGCGCGGTGTCGCGCGCGCGCTCAAGGAACGTGATCGCTTGCTTGAGCAGGCGCTCGCGTTCGGCCGCAGCCTTCTCTGCGCGCGCGGCTTGCGCGGAGAGCGCGCCCGCGTTGTTGTAGATGCCCGTGAGCGGCACGTCCTGCGTCAGCGGCATGAGCATGCCGAGCGAGTTCGGCAGGTCGTGCAGATGCCAGTAGGCGAGTGCGGCGTAGAAACTCGCTTCGGCGAAGTGCGGGTCTTTCGGTTGCAGCTTCGTGTAGAACTCCGCAGCCTGCTTCCAGTCTTCGCGTTGGAAGTGTAGGTTGCCCAACTCGAAGGCCGCCTGCGGATAGACCGCGCCCGCGTTCACCTTCGCATATTCCTTCAACGCGTTCTGCAAATAGTTCGACCGCTTCTCGCGGTCTTCGGTCATGATGCCTTTGGCGAGACTTTCCAGCGCGCGCGGCGGCACTTTGGTCGCCAGTTCCAGAATCTTGTTGAGCGAGAAGGGCAGCGCCTTGTCGCGTTGATAAAGAATCTGGTAGGCGAGCGTGCCTTCCATCTTTTGCAGATTGATGAGCGGGCCGCCGAAGTCGTATGGTCGCCACGCCCAACGCCCGTCGGGCATCACGTCGCCCGCGAGTCGCCCTTCGTTAACGCGCACGACGCGCACTGTGCCGCGAATCTCCGGCAGCTTATCGTCCTGCTTCGGCGTCACATCGTATGTGCCGAGCACGACCAGTGTGGCCTTCGCTTCCTGCGCGATCTTGATCGTGGTCGCGCGCGAAGGCACGGCCGATAGCGGCAGGCGCAAACGTTGATAAGTCAACTCGCGCTCGTCCGTCGAGACGACTGCCAGACCGGGCACATTCAACAACTCGGTCAGCGCGTCCGCGAAGCTCGCGCCGATCCAGTTGAACTCGCCCCGGTTCGACTGATTCTCAAACGGCAGCACGACGATCACGTCGTTGCCGCGCGGCGTCTGCGCGCGTGCGGGCAGCGCGCCGGCAAAGCATAAGAGAGCGAGGGCGACCGTGCATAAACTAAACGCGCGTCTCATCATAATGACCAATCCTGTAAGTCTTAAAAAGCTCCGAGGCCGGCGGCGCACACGCAAACTGCGCAGTGCCGGCGGCCTCGTCCCTTGCGATCCTTTGAGCCGTCGCAGCGCGCGCCCGGCCTAAACGTTTGGCGTCCCGTACGGGAGTCGAACCCGTGTCGCCGCCGTGAAAGGGCGGTGTCCTAGGCCACTAGACGAACGGGACGCGTTAATCAACTCGGACCACGTTAACGCACCCTTTCGGCGGCTGTCAAATGTGTACGCATGCTGCGTTACGCCGCCAATTTTTGATGTGCCGCGCCGGGGAAAGGTACGCCCGCAGGTTGCGAAATGAGTAAAGACGCGGGTGCGCCGGTTGCCAGCGGGTGCGGGCAGATGTTAGTTATGCTGCGTGTGAGTGCAAACCGACGAAAGGGAACTGATTGAATGGCAGAGAATGAGATCAACGCGAACGTGTCATACGAGGTGCAAGTGTCGCCGGGCCGCGCCGGCAGTGATCCGAACGCGGCCGATTGGCAGGTGTGCGAACTGGAAGACGGCGAACTGAAAGACTCGGCCGACATCTACGACAACCTGACGCTGGCGGAAGCCAACGACCTTGCCGCCATGTGGACACGCAAGAAAGAAGAAGCCGAAGCAGCCAGCGGCGGCGGCGCATAACACGCACCATCAAGACGCGGAAGAAAGGATGGAGGCGGAAGAATGAATGATGAATAGCAGCTTATTCATCCATACATCATGCCGCCTTCATCTTTTTCTATATTACTGCACGACGATTAAGTGCGGGCCGCGCGTGGTGGCGCGACCGATGATGGCCGCTGCGGGGTAACGTTCGTGCAGGCGCGCGAGCAGCGCGACAGCGCGGTCGGGGGCGATTGAGATCAGGAGGCCGCCCGCCGTCTGCGGATCGAAAAGCAGGTTGGCGAGTGGTGCGCTGACCGTGTCGCCGAGGCGCGCGTCGTCGCCGACGTAGAGACGATTGGTCTTGTCGCCGCTCGTTAACAATCCTTGCGCCGCCAGTTCGAGCGCGCCCGGAATCAAGGGCACAGCCGCCGCCGCAATCTCAAGCGTCACGCCGCTGGCGCGCGCCAACTCCCACGCATGACCCATGAGCGCAAAGCCGGTCACGTCCGTCGCCGCGTGCGCACCAAACTCCTGCATTGCCGCCGCCGCCTCGCGCCCCGCGAGCAGCATCGTGTCGAGCGACGCCTGCATCACTTCGGGCGCGGCTTGCGCGCGCTTGATGCCCGTGGAGATGACGCCCGTGCCGATGGGCTTCGTTAAGATAAGCGCATCGCCTGCCTGCGCGCCGCGATTGGTGATGATGCGTTGCGGGTGGATCGTGCCGGTCACGGCATAGCCGAACATGATCTGCGGATCGTCCACGCTATGCCCGCCGACAAGCGCGACGCCGTGCGCGGTCAACACGTCCAGCCCGCCTTGCATGATCCGGCCGAGGATAGCGAAGTCGAAGCCCTTTTTCGGAAAGCAGGTGACGGCGAGCGCCGTGATCGGCGTGCCGCCCATAGCCCACACGTCGTTGATCGAGTTGAGCGCAGCGATGCGGCCGTAGTCGATAGGGGTCGTCCACGATGGGCGTGAAGAAGTCCACGGTCTGCACGAGCGCGAGTTCGTCGTTGAGCAGATACACGCCGGCATCGTCCGCCGTCTCGATGCCGACAAGCAGATTGGGATGCTTTGGCATGTGTAGGCCGCCCAGCACGTGGGCGAGTTCGCTCGGCGCGAGTTTCGCCGCTCAACCCGCGCAGGCGACCATCTCGGTCAGACGCATTAAGCACCTCCGTTAAAAGTTGGGCTTAGCTTAACAGCGCCGACCGTTATCATTCAAACAACTCATCACGCAACAGGCCCTGCAACGTTGAGATTAAACTCAACGCAAAATTATTTTCGCTGCCTTCATGCAACCTCGTCCCGTACACGTTTGCTTCCAAGGGGCAACATCGGCGGGAAGCAGCAGCGAAAAATAATTGGCCCTCCGCAGCGTCTCTTTTCCCGTCGGCGCGGTAATAACTCTACGGAGCAGGAAACCCAAGGGGCCGGAAACGAGCCGAACAGGTTGCCCGACCGGACGACAGACGAAGCTCTACTCGCACGCGCAGCGGGCGGCGACGAAGCCGCGTTCCTCGTGCTCTACGAGCGTTACCGCGACAGCATCTATCGCTTCGTCTATCGCTTGCTCGGCGTAAGCGCACTCGCCGAAGACGTAACGCACGATTGTTTCCTCGGCCTCTTGCGCCGCCCCGATGCGTTCGACCCGGCGCGCGCGTCGCTACGCACGTATCTCTATGCGGCTGCGCGCAATCTCGCGCTCAAACATTTTCGCCGGCCGCTACGTGAAGTCACGCTCGACGAGTTGCCCGACGAACCGCGCGCGACTGAAACAGAGCAGCCGTTGGACCAGTTGCTTGCGGCCGAGTTGGGTGAAGCGGTGCGCCGCGCAGTCACGGAGTTGCCGCCGCTGCAACGCGAGGCGCTGGTGTTGTTCGAGTACGAAGAGTTGAGCCTCGCCGAAGTCGCGGTCGTGGTCGGCGCGGACGTGGGCGCGGTCAAGGCGCGTTTGGCGCGTGCGCGCGAGAACTTGCGGCATAAGCTCGCGCCGTATTTGACGGGCGGCGCGCGGGAGTTGAAGCCGTGATGAGCGATGAGCAGGCGTTGAAGTTGTTGCTTGCGAGTTGGCGCGCACCCGCAGCGCCGGATGCGTTACGTGCGCGCGTCGTCAATTCGTATCGCGAAGAGTTACAGAGGTCCGTAGCCGAGGAGGGTGAAGAGATGAAGCGATGCCCGATGTGCCACGCGGAGTTTGCGCCGCAGTTCCGTTTCTGTCCCTTGGACGGCCTGCCGCTCGTCGCCGGCCTCGAAGCCCGACCGGCAGCGGACACGTTAGCGCAGCTTGAACAGACGAGCAGTGAGCGTCTGCACGCGCCGGTTGCGACGTTGGCCGAGGTGCATGAGTTTGACAGTGTGGCTATTGAGAGTCTGCTGCCGGAGGACGCGGGCACTGTTACGGCAACACGCGTGAACGCACGCACGCGCGCGGAGTATCAGTTGACTCTGCTGGCGGAGGCGAGCTTGTATGCGCGTCTGACGACGGAGTTGCGTGCGGCGGGGCGCGAGTCGCAGTTGACTTGGCCGGAGTTGAAGCGTGACCCAGTCGGCTTTGCGCGCCGGACGGCTGTGGGTTATGGCTTGTTGTTGCGCCGTCTAGTTGCACAAGAACACGTCGCGCAAGCGATGGTCGCCGCGTTCGTCGTGATCTTGTCACTGGTCGGCGCGGTCGTTGCACTTGATCGTTATCACCGGGCGCAGAGAAGTGCGCTCGCTCGCGTCAATGAAAGCGAGTATGAGTTGGTTGGTTGGGCGAACGCGATCCCGAATGAGCCGAAGCAGGAGGAAGGACCGGCGGGCATGGCTGCGCGCGGCACGGGCGGCGGTTCGTTGGCGAACAAGGAACGGCCGGGCGGCGGTGGTGGCGGCGGTAGGCACGAGGCGCTGCCCGCGAGCAGCGGCAAGTTGCCGCCCGCCACGTGGCAGCCGCAACTGCAAGCACCTGATCCGAAGCCGCCCGTCGTGCAGAACGCACAACTGCCGACGGTCACAACGCTGCAAGGCGATCCCGTTCTGTTCCCACCCGATCCGCGCCCGTTGCCTTACGGCGACCCGAAGTCGCAGGCGACTGACCCATCGTCCGGCGCGGGCGACGGCAACGGCATCGGCGACGGTCACGGCGGTGGTGTCGGCACGGGCGACGGCAACGGCTACGGCCCCGGCCGCGACGGCAACACAGGCGGCGGCCCGATGAAGCCCGGCGGCGGCGGCAAGGTTGCTGCGGTGGCACGACCGATTACGCCAACAAGACCTTCACCGTGCGCGATGTAACGAAGCGCGCCGTGATCACGTCGAAGCCCGAACCGCAGTTCACGGAAGAGGCGCGCAGAAACGGCGTGACGGGCGAGGTGATGCTGCGCATGATCTTGTCTGCGTCGGGGCAGGTGACAGGCATCGTGCCGCTCAAGCGTCTGCCCGACGGTTTGACGGAGAAAGCCATCGCCGCCGCGCGCTCTATCCAGTTCATCCCGGCCGAGAAGGACGGGCACAAGGTTTCGCAGTACGTCACCGTCTCTTACAACTTCAACATCTATTGAGCGCGCACACGCGCAACAGTGCTAACAGGCCCGCGCCGGTTTAATCGACCTTGCGCGGGCTTTAGTCTTTGCGTGCGACGATGACCAGCAGAGTGCGACTCGGTTATACTGCGCGCACAACTTGCGCGGGTGCGACCTCGCACCACACGCGCCCGCCCGTCGAAGAAGGAGCGCACGTGACCGACTCGCCTGAAGCCGCAGCCACCGTTGTCTGTCTCGCCAGTTTTTATAAGGGCGGCGAATTTTTGCGCGAGTGCAAACGGCAAGGCGCGCGCGTGGTGCTGGTGACGAAAGAGAAGTGGCGGTACGAAGACTGGCCGCACGACAGCCTCGACGAGTTCGTCGTCCTGCCGCACGAAGCCACGACGGACGACATCATCCACACCGTCGCGCACCTTGCGCGCAGTCAGCGTGTCGCACGCGTCGTTGCGCTTGAAGAGTACGACGTGATCACGGCGGGCCTCATACGCGAGCATTTGCGCTTGCCGGGCCTCGATGCTTCGTCCGCGCGCCGCTTCCGCGACAAACTGGCGATGCGCCAAGTGGCGCAGCGGGCCGGCATACGCGTGCCTGAGTTCGTGCAGGCGCTCAACTACGCGGCCGTGCATGACTACATGCAGCGCGTGCCCGCGCCGTGGGTCTTGAAGCCGCGCACGGACGTGAGCGCCATCGGCATTAAGAAGCTGACGGACACGGAACAGGTCTGGCGCGCGATAGATGAACTTGATGCACGCGAGCGTGTGCAGGAGCGCGCGCCGTATTACTTGCTCGAACGCTTCGTGCCCGGCGACGTGTATCACGTGGACTCTCTGGTCCTCAACAGCGAAGTCCTATTCGCGGGCGTCAACCGCTACGGTCGCCCGCCGATGAACGTCGCGCACGAAGGCGGCGTCTTTATCTCTTACACGGTGACTTACGATACGGACGAATACGCCGAGTTGCTGCGACTGAACCGGCAGGTGATCAGCGCGTTGGGTCTGCGGCGCGGCGCGACGCACGCAGAGTTCATCAAGGGCGCAGCCGATGGCGAGTTCTATTTTCTTGAAGTTGCGGCACGCGTCGGCGGCGCGTACATCGCGGAGACACACGAGGCCGCCACCGGTCTTAACGTCTGGCGCGAGTGGGCCAAACTGGAACTGGCCGACGAGACGCGCCCTTATGCGGCGCAGCCGACGCGCCGCGACTACGCTGGCATCGTGCTCTCGCTCGCGCGCGCCGAATGGCCCGACACTTCAAGTTTCACCGAGCCGGAAATTGCCTACCGCGTGCGCAAGCCGCATCACGTCGGCCTCATCGTCCGCGCGCCCGCACAACAGCGCGTGCTCGAACTTTTAGACGACTACGCGCGCCGCTTCATAACCGACTTCAGCGCCGTCGCGCCACCACGCGAACGAGCAGAATAGCGCACACACGAAAGCAAACGATGACGGATGAATAGCTGCTTATTTATCAGTCGTCGTTCTGCTTTCATCAATCATCATTTATTAACTCGGCGCGCGCGTGGCGGGCGGAAGCACGGCGTTGAAGTCGCGTTGGAAGCGGGCGCTGTAGTCGGCGATCAGTTGATCGATGCGGGCGGCGGACGACGAGCGGACGATGAGGCCGACGTGCGCAGGCTTGTTCATGCGCCAGACGATCTCTGCGTCGTCATACGCGGACGTATCGGGGCATTCTTCGCGCGCAAGCGAGACGAGCAGACCGGCGTGGTCGGCGCGCGCGAGCGGTGGATGATAAGGCTGCTTGCCACCTGCGATCTCGATCTGCGCCCACTCGGCCCAGAGGTTGATGCCCGTTGCCGCCTCGATCAACTCCACGATGTTTGCGCCGCCGACGCGCGCCGCCGTCTCCAAAAAATATAGCTGGCCGTCGGCGCGGCCCTTGATGAACTCTGTGTGCGAGACGCCGCGCGACAAACGCATCGCGCGCAGGACGGCATGGTTCGCGGCCTGTAAAGCTTGCTCGTCCGCTGTGCCGCGCGCGAGCGTGCGCGTGGTGAAGATGCCGCCGTCGTGGGCTACGTCGAGCGGCGGCGCACCGTAGCGGTTGCAGATAGCAAAGCGCAACTCGTTATTATAAACAATCGAGTCCACGTGATAAATGTCGCCGGGCACGTAGCGTTCGAGCAGGTGGAACGATTGCCGGTCGCCCAACGCTTCGAGCGCGCACCATAGTTCGTCGGGCGTGTTGATCTTGCGGATGCCGGTGGCGGACGCTTCAAAGCGCGGCTTCAACAGCCACGGCGCAGGCACGCGCGTCATGTAGTCGCGCAGCCGGTCGTAGTTGAGCACATGCACGAAGTCGGGCACGCGTATGCCGGCCTCTTGCGCTTGCATCCGCATGGCCAACTTGTCGCGGAAGTAGCGCGTCGTAGTTTCGCCAAGACCGGGCACGCGCAAGTGTTCGCGCAGGGCCGCGGCCTTTTCCAGATCGAAATCGTCGAGCGGGACGATGCGGTCGATCTGTTCGGTGCGCGCCATGTAGCTGACGCTCTTGATCATGTCCAACGCGTTCCACACCTTGTCCACGTCGGGCATGTAAAAGATTTGGTCCAGCGCCTCGCGCGGCCAGTCGGCTTTGTCCTTGAGGCTGAGCGAAGTAAGCAGCAACACGCGACAACCTTGCCGCTTGCACTCGCGCATAAACTCCTGCCCCTTCTCGTAGCTTGCGATGCAGAGGACGGTCAACGGCCGTGCGGCGTTCGTCATATGAGACGCTCCTTAATAGTTCTTAGCTGATTGAGTTTGCTTAAAGCTGGATTGCCGACTGCCCAATGTTCGGTTCGCCCGCTGATAGCACGAAACGATTGCTATAACAAGATGAAGTCTAACCGCGTTACGTGTGCCAGAAGTCGCTCGTGATGATGCGCCGCGCTTCGTCCCATGTTAGATCGCCCTGCGCCAGTTTATATGCAATCGTGTCTTCATACGCGCCGCGTCCCGTCGTCGTCCGCCGCGCGGCCTGTGCAGGCGTGAACCCGGCCTGCTCCAACGCCTGCGCGTGCCCGGCGCTGAAGCAACGCGCACGCAGCCAATCGTCCACTTCTTCGGGATCGTCAAAGCCGGCCGCTAACCATTCGGCCGCGACCGCCGCGACCGACTCGTCGCCCGTCGCCGCCGCACCATAACGCGCCAACACCGCGCCCACGCGCTGCACCGACGAGCTTTGATCTTCGTCTCTTGACACGCCGTTAGAGTCCGCTCCGGCTCACACGATTTTCGGGCCGCTAATCTATAGTGTCCGTCGCTCTGTTGCCAAGTGGCGCGGGGCAGCGACTTTATTTCGGGCGTGTCCGGTAGTAGCATAGTTGCGGGCTGACAATGAATTTCACGACCGTTGCCATCGGTGGCTTCACCTCGAACGCGGGCAAGACGACGCTCGTGTGCGAGTTGCTGCGCCGACTGCCCGGCTGGGAAGCGATCAAGCAGACGCGCGGGCACTATCGTTCATGCGGCAAAGACCCGCACGCTTGTTGTGTGAGTCATCTGCTTGGCGACGAACCGGTGCTGCGCTCCGGTCGCGCGGAGACGTATGCGCCGGGCAAGGACACGGGGCGCTACTGGGATGCGGGCGCGGCCAACGTCCACTGGTTGATCGCAACGGACGCGCAGATCGAGCGCGGTATCAGGCAGGCGCTCGCGCGCGTCAGCGCACCGGGCGTCGTCGTCGAAGGCAATAGTTTTATGCCGTTCGTGCCGGTTGATTTTGCGATCATGTGTGTGCCGCGCCACGTCGCCAAGATCAAGCCGACGGCCCGCCGCGCGCTCGCACGCGCCGACGCGCTCTATCTGTTCACTGAAGCAGGCGACGACGAAGGGGCAGCGCGCGCCGAGTTCGCCGCGTGGCGCGCGACCGCACATGACGCAGAGTTGATGCAGCATACGCCCGTGTACACGCGCGCGGAGTTGCCCGCATTGCTGGCGCGCATGGACGCGGCAGTTGCAGTTTAATTTTAGACGAGCCGACAGGAGGGTTTGAGCATGTCAGAAAAGACGCGACAGAAGAAGGACGGCCAGCGCACCGACAAACAGAACAAGCAGATGCGCGATGCCACGAGCGCACGCAAGTCGGACGGCAAATCAATGGAACTGCCGAAAGACAAATCCAACCTCGGTGACAAGCCCGAACCGAAGGCAGGAAAATGATGAACAATGAATGACGAATGATGAATGATGAATAAAGATCAGCTTGTCTCTCATTCATCATTCATCATTCATCATTCATTGTTCATACTTTCTTACTAACCCCCACGATGCAAGGCTACATACATCAACTCAACTGCTCGAACGGCGGTGTGCCGAAGCAGCCGGTGACGGAAGCCGTCGTGACGACCACGGGCCTCATTGGCGACCGGCAGGCGCACCCGCTCATCCACGGCGGGCCGCAACGCGCCCTCTGCCTCTACGCGCTTGAACGCATCGACGCACTGCGCGCCGAAGGTCATCCGATCTACCCCGGCTCGGTCGGCGAGAACGTGACCGTCGCGGGCCTCGACTGGGCGCAACTCACACCCGGCACGCGCCTCGCTCTAGGCGATGAGGTCGTCGTAGAGATCACCAAGCCTGCCAATCCATGCAACAGCATCGCCGGCTCGTTCACGCGCGGCGAGTTCAAACGCATCGCGCAAAAGCTGCACCCCGGCGAGTCGCGCCTCTACGCGCGCGTCATACAAACGGGGCGGCTCGTCACGGGCCAACCCGTGCGCGTCTTGCCGTCCGCCAACGGCGACGGCACGAAGGATGATTGACCCGATGACAACTGAAGCATCAACCACAACGACCGAGCGCAACGTGCCCACGCAAACCAAGCGCGCGCTCATCCTCGTTGACATCCAGAACGACTTCTGCCCCGGCGGCTCGCTCGCCGTCCGCGAAGGCGATCAGATCGTGCCCGTCGTCAACGAACTGCAACGCCACTTCGATCTCGTCGTCGCCACGAAGGACTGGCATCCGCAAGGTCATGCCAGCTTCGAGACGCTCTGGCCGCCCCATTGCGTGCAAGGCACACAGGGCGCGGAGTTCGTCGCCACGCTCGACACCACCCGCATCGCCCGCACCTTCCTCAAAGGCACGGACATCGCGGTTGACTCCTACAGCGGCTTCTTCGACAACGAACACAAACGCGCCACCGGCTTAGGCGACTACCTCAAAGCGCAAGGCATCACCGACGTTGTCATCACCGGCCTCGCCACCGACTACTGCGTCAAGTTCACCGCCCTCGACGCGCTCCAACTCGGCTTCCGCACCACCATCATCCGCGACGCCACCCGCGGCGTCGAAGTCAACCCCGGCGACACCGAGCAAGCCTTACGCGAAATGACCGAAGCGGGCGCACACATCACAGACAGCCGCGAAATTCTAAAAGCGAACTGAACCTGCTCGGCGCGCAGTTAACGCCGACTGTGTCTAACCACAGTCGGCGTGCCGTACACGCACATGCGCGTGAGCGGCGGCGGCGCAGCCTTACCTATGTTGCTAACGCGAGCGCGCACTGTCTTGCGGCACGTGTTACCGCTGCACGCGTGCGCCCATAATCCGCTCGGTCGGCGGCGAACGTACAGGTTACTCGAATAGATCAGGACGCTTGAGCTTGCAACGCCAAACACGAACGAAGCGAATGAGTCTGCCCGCGCACACAATCGATCTGCGCACGTTAGCGCTACACATACGGCACGCCGCACGTCGCCATCGCTGGCCGCTCGTCGTCCTGTCAACGCTGCTGCTCGTCGCCGCGACGTGCGGCGCGTGGCGCATCAGGCAGACCGCGCGCGCGCAACTTGAACGTGAGCGCACGCGGCTCGCACGCACGGACATCGTGCCCTTTGAAGTGAAGTCGCACGCGGCGCTCAATCGACCAGAATTGCAAATCCGACAGTCCACGCGGCGCGTCCGCGCTGTCGCGCGCTTGCACGAAGCCTACTTCGCCGCGACCGACGGCGGCCTGCTTGAACTGTCGCAAGCGGGCGCAATCGCGCGCCACTACACCGTGCTCGACGGTCTGCCTGATAGCGATCTGACGGCGCTCGCCGCGTGGGGTAACAAGTTATTCATCGGCACGCGCACGCAAGGACTCGTCACGTTCGACGGCGCACGCTTCGCCAGCTATCGCTGGCCGGATCGGCAAGCGCATAGCCGTCACGACGCTCTTGGCCGACAACGCGCGCCTACTCGTCGGCACGTTCGGCGGCGGTCTGATGGAGTTCGACGGCAACGAGTTTAGAGAACTTAAAGCCGGTGCTGACGAGACACGTTTGATAGGTCTTAACTGTCTCGTGCGCGACGGCGCGCGGCTCTACGCGGGCACGTTCGCCGACGGCTTGTGGCTGGCCGACGGCGGGCGCTGGCTGCATTTCACGACGAGCGACGGGCTGCCCTCGAACCGCGTCGTCGGTATCGTCGCGGATGGCGAACGCGTCTTTGTCGCCACCGATTTCGGGTTGGCCGTGGCGCAGACGAACAGCCTGTTAGCGGCGCAGACGCAAGCCGTGCAAACCGCGACGCAAAGTTTTCAAACCGTCGCATCGCTGCCTTCGCTCGCCGATATCGCACGCTTCGGCGGGCACACGTTCCTCTGCGCCGACGACGGCCGTTTGTTCACGCTTACAGACAACACAACGCGCGGCCCGCAACTCAACGCGCTGAACTTGGGCGGCGCAGATGCCCCGACCGCAACGTTAACCGACTCGCGCCTCGTCACACTCGACGAAGAACTCTGGCTGCTCACAAGCGACGGCATCTGGCGCACGAACGACAACACATCCGATGCAACACGAACACAAGCGCGGCTCACGCTCGCGCCCTTCGCGCGCACAGATGCGGCGCGCGAGTTGACGAGCAACACCGTCTCCGCGCTCGCGTTCGACGGCGCGGGCCGGCTCTGGGTCGGCAGCTTTCGCGACGGCATCGATCTGCTCGCGCCCGACGGCCGCAGGCTCACGCACCTCGACACGGCGGCGGCGCGCGAAGTTAATGCGCTCACAGTTGACGGCAACACGGGCGCGATGCTTGCCGCGACCTCGCAGGGGCTTGTTCGTTTCGATGCGGCGCTGCACGCGACCCGCACGGCCGCGGCCGAAGGGTCTGTTGAGCAATGCCGTCACGCACGTCGCTTTGCTGCCCGCGCAAAGCAGCGAGCAGCAAACGTCAACGTCAGCTTCATCGCATCACGCACAACCCGTCGCGCTTGTCTGCGCGACGGCGCGCGGCCTCAGTCTCGGTACACAAGGGCGCTGGCGTGGGCTGACTACAGTGCAGGGCTTGCCGAGCAACAGTCTCTATGCGGTGTTGCCGCGCGGGCGCTCCGTCTTCGTCGGCACGCTCGGCGGTCTGGCACAAATTGAACGCGGGCCGCGTCGTGCGCGTCTTCAAAGATTCCAACTCGAAGCTGACACACAACTGGGTGACGGCGCTGTGCGCCGCGGGCGCGCGCCTCTTCGTCGGCACGTATGGCGGCGGCGTCTTCGAGCTGATGCCGTCGAGCGAGTTGCAGCCCTTCGCAGCGGAGATTGGCGCGCTCGTCGTCAACCCGAACGCCATGTGGAGCGACGGCGAGCGGCTCTTCGTGGGCACGCTCGACGGCGCGTGGGTCTTCGATCTAAGCTCACAAAATTGGACGCACTTGAAAGACGAGCTGCCCGCGCGGACCGTGCTGAGCATCACGGGCGACGCGGCATGTCTACTTCGGCACGACGAACGGCATCGCACGCATTGACAAAAGTTACTTTGAACGCACATGACACGAACGCGCCACCACACACGAAATCATCATCGTCGGCGTCTTGCTTGGCTTCGCGCTCGTCGTAGTCTTCGGCTTTCCTTTGCATCGCGGCGCGGCGCAATCGGGCGCGCTTATGCCTTCGTCCATCAAAGATAAACCGGACGCGAGCTTGCTCTCGTTGCAGGTGATGAACGTGGACGTGCTGATCGACAACCAGCACGCGAGCGTGCGCGTGCTGCAAATCTTCGACAACCACACCGCGCAGGCGCTTGAAGGCAAGTACCTGTTCGCGCTGCCGCCGCAATGCATCCGTCTCCGACTTCGCCGTCTGGGACGGCGACACGCGCATCCCCGGCGTGATGATGGAGAAGCGCCGCGCCAACAACATCTACGGCGAGATCAAGCAGCCGCAGATCGATCCCGGCCTCTTGCAACAGGACGACGAGCACGAAGGCCGCGTCGGCCTTCTCCGCCAAAGTCTTTCCCATCCCCGCCTACGGCTCGAAGCGCGTCGAGATGGAATACACGGAGATGCTTGCCGGTCGAAGGTCTGAGTTCGCATTTCACTTTTCCGTTGAAACCTTCGTTCGGCGAACGCGCAACGCGTCGCGCGAGTTCAATCTGCACTTGCGCGTCACGGGCGACTACCCGTTCGCGCCCGTCAACGACGCGGCCGAGCGCCTACCCGCTCGCCGTGCTCGCCCATAATCGCGCCCAACGAGTTCGAGGCAGAATTCAAGCGCGCGACATCGAATTGAAGGCGGACTTCTCGTTCGACTACACATCAACGCGTCCGCCAGCACACTCTCCTTCATCGCCTATCGCGCGCCCGAACGATCTCCGCTTACGACCTGCGCGACCCCGCGCTTGCCGCGCGCAACCCCGACGGCTACTTCGAAGCGCGCGCCATCTTCAACGAGCAACACGCGTCGTTCGATCAGCAAGCTAATCAAGATCAGCAGCCCGCCCGCCGCCGCGCAACCTTGTTCTACTGCTCGACACGTCGCTTTCGATGTACGGCGAAAAGCTCGTGCGCGCCGTCGAGGCGCTCGACTATTTCCTGCACAGCGCTCACGCCGCGAGGATCGCTTCAATCTCATCCTCTTTAACGAAGACGCCAGCACTCTCTCCGAGTCGCCGCTGGCCGCCACACCCGATCACGTCGAACAGGCGCTCGCATTCGTCAAAGGCTCGCTGCTCGGCGGCGGCACTGATCTGCGTAAAGGCTTATCAAAGGCCGTCGAACTCGCGCGCACACTTCCGGCGGGCGACCGCACCATCGTCCTGATCTCCGACGCGAACCCGACGCTCGGCACGACCGATCTCAAACAGATCGTCCAGTTGTTCGACGACAAACGGCAAGGCAAGGCGCGCGCAGACGAACAGCGCAACCAACCGCCGCCCGTCCGCCTCTTTGCCTTCGCGCTTGGGCGCGACGCGAACCAGACGCTACTGGAAACACTCGCGCAAAAGACGCACGGTTACTTGCGAGCGCGCGTGAAACCGAAGACATCACGACGCAGTTGCAACTCTTCTTCTCGAAAGTTGGCGTGCCAAACATAGAAGCTCTGCGCTTCACCAGCACAGACCCGTCGAACTTTCAGCAAGTCTATGCCACGCCCGAAGCGCACAGCTTCGACGGCTCGAGCGTCGCCTTCGTCGGGCGCTATCACAAGCCCGCAGCCGCAGGTCGATGTCGCCGTGCAAGGTCAGTTCGGCACGCAGTCGATCAAACTGACGCGCGCGGTTGTGCTGCCTGAGTTTGACGACACACACGAGCACTTGCCGCGCCTGTGGGCCCGCGCGCGCGTGGACGCGCTTCTGCGCGCGATGGACCTAGAAGGCGAGCGCGAAGATTACATCGCGGAGATCATTCGCCTCTCGCAGAAATATAAATTCGTCACGCCTTACACCGCATTCCTCGCCGCGCCGCGTTCACTTCTGCGCCCGCGACTGATCCAACCGGGCGATCCGGTCATTCGTGTCAAGACCGATCCGTCGATCACGTCCGTCTTCGCCGTGCTGCCGTTCGGCGAAACGCTGCCGCTGAAATTCTTGGCAGGCGAAGGCGTCTGGGAAGTGCGTTTTCTCGCGCCCGCGTGGATGCCCGATGGCACGTATCGCTGCCGCATGTTGTTGACAGATAAAGACGGGCGCGGCTATCAGGAAGAAAAAAGTTTTGTCATCGACAGCCACGCGCCGAGGTTGCAGGTGCAACTGCCGGGGCAGACCGTGCGCGCGGGCGACGCGTTGACCGTGCGTGTCGCGGCCGACAAAGACACCGTGCGCCTCGTCGCCAAGCTCTACGGCGCGCAGCCCACGCAACTTTTCTGGTCGGACAAAGAGCAAGCGTCAATCGGCGTCCTGCATGTGCCGCCCACGCTCGCCGCCGGGCAGTACGTCCTGACCGTCACGGCCGAAGACGCGGCGCATAACCAGTCGAGCGCAGAGGCGCGGGTCGGAGTAATCGGGCGATGAACAAAGCAGCTTCACGCAAAGGCGCACGGGCGCACAGGCTGGCGCAAGGGGAGAGCGCAGGAGAGCGTTTTGCATCCGTCTTTGCGTCTTTGCGCCTTTGCGTGAGGCTTGCTTCGATCCCGCGCTTGTTACTGTTGACGTGCCTCATCGCATACGCCGCATTCGCTATCATTCAACCGCGTCGCACCGAAGCAGCCGACGACGCGCGCCTTGATGCACGCGACGAGCAGGCGGCGGCCGTCGAGTCGGCCTTGTTCACGCGCGTCGAGTTCTTCGATGCACAGGCGCTCGTACCATACCCGACGGCCGAAGCGCGCAACCGACTCGCCGACGTGCAGGCGAAGTACCCGAACGCGCCGGGGATTTATTTGAAGCTCGCGCAGCTTGACGAGAAGCTTGGTCGCGCAAGCGAAGCCGAGCAAGAACTGCAACGCTACGTCGCGCTCGAACATGAGAGTGCCGCCGCGCTCGATGCGCTCACGGACTTCTACGAACGCCGCGCCGCTTTCGAGCAAGCCGCCACGGTGCTTGAGCGCAAACTCATGCTTGCTCCCCCGGCCGCGCGCGCGCCGCTCATGCAGCGTCTGATCGATCTGGCGCGGCAGCATCAACTCACGAAATATCTCGCGCCTGAGTTTTACGAACAGGTGATCGCGCACGACCCGTCGGCGTTCGCGGTCGTCGAGCAGTACATAGATAAACTGGTCGCGGAGCATAACCACGCGGCGGCGCTCAAGGTCTTGCGCGTGCATAAAGGTCGCTTCCCGGCGCGGGCCGCGCAACTCGTCGTGAAAGAGGCGGACATGCTCGACGCGCTCGGTCGAGCGCGCGAGGCCGAACAGGTTTACAGCGACGCCTTCGATCCGTTCTGGCCCGACGAGTTGGCCGAGTCCTACTACGAGTTTCTCAAAGACCACGACCGCTTCCGCGCGCACGGGCGCGAGTTGCGCGCGCGCTTTCGCCGCGACCCGACCGACTACGATGCGGCCGTGCGCCTGCTCGACTTCAACAAGCACGCTTACGAATCAGACCCCGGCATCTTCGTGCAACTGGAACAAGCACGCGCGGCACGCAACATCCGTTGGCAGCCGGAAGAGTTGGCGACCGTTGCGCGTTTGCTGCTCGCCGCGGGCTATGTCGATCAGGCGTCGCGCTTTCTCTACACGCTCTACTTGCAAGGCGGCTTGCAGCCGGGCGGCGAGTTGCGCGCGAAAGTTCTTTATCAGTTGTTCGTGTTGTTGTCCGACGCGGACGAGGAACGGCTGGCCTTGACGAAAGGCGATTTGAAATTCTATCAAGACATCGCCACGGCCGATCCGCATCCCGGAATCACGGGCGGCATCTTGTCGTTGCTGTTCTCCGACACCGATCCGGGTTGGGAGTTGGCCCAGAAAGAGCAGGCGGCGCTCAAGTATTTCAACCGGGCTGCGGCCTATCGCATCTTTGTGGCGTACAAGCAGGAGCAGCCGACCGCGCCCGAACTGGCGCAGATGTATCTCGACATCGTGCGGCTCTACACGGCGACGAACGACCCCGACGTGGCCGCCGCGACGCTCACAGAGTTCGAGCAACGTTTCGCGAACGCACCGCAGTTTGCCGAGGTCGCGTTGCGCCTAGCCGACTGCTACGTCACGCTCAAGCAGCCCGACAAAGAGCGTGCCCTGTATCAACGCGTGCTCGATCACTTGGGCGCGCACAAACAAACAGACGCGCCACTTGTGCCCGATGCGCGCACCGCGCAAGCCGACGCGGACGAGGCCAGTCAGGTGCGGACGCTCAACGCCTTTGCCGAGCCGACTGAAGTTAAACCGAGTCCGCGCGCGTACCCGTTCGCTTCAAATCGCGGGATAGAGATTCCGAATCAACCGTCATCGGAGCAGCCAAGTTATAACTACGATGACCGCGCGCATTATTCGGACATGCTGGACGTGCCGACCGCGCGTTGGCGCGCACGCGCGGACGAACGCACAACGAGCGTCACATACGCGCAGGTGCTTGAACGTTACGTGGCCGCGCTCGCGCATGAGGACCGCACGGAAGACATACTTGCGCTCTACGCCGCCGAGATCAAAAAGTATCCGGCCGAGCAGGGCTTGTACGAACAGATGTTGCAGTGGTTGGGTCAGACCAAATTGGTCGATTACCAGCAACGCATTTATCAATCTGCGCTCAAGCAGTTTCCCGATGCCGATCTGGCGTGACCGCATGGCACGTTGGTTCTTGCGCCGCCAACGTAACGACGAGTTCGCGCAGTACTCGCGCGAGTTGATCGAACGACTGAGCGACGACGAGACGGAAGCTTATCTCAACAAGTTCGTCGCTTCGTCGCCGGGCACGAAGCCGGCCGACTTCGAGGCGCAGCTTTATCTCGGCCTCTACCGGCGCGCGCACGAACGTTTCCCGCACAACCTGAGTTTCGTCAACGGGCTGCTGCGCTTCTATCGCGCGCACGAACGTTGGGGCGAATGGCGCAAGCTGATGGCGGAATACTATTTCGCCGCGCCTGAGATCAGGCAGCAGTTCCTCGCGCACTTGGCGGAACGACGCGAACTGCGCGCTTATCTCGAACAAGCGCGCGCGCAGGCACGCACACAGGCGGAAAATGATCCGGGCGCGTTTCCATCTGTGCCTTATAAACTCTTTCGCGCCGACGCGGCCGCGTGGCTGTCGAACTTTGAAGAAGCGATTGACGCTTATCGTGAGTTGAACCGGCTCTATCCAAACACGCCCGAATACGCCGAACGCCTCATCGCCTTCACGCGCTCGCTCGGTCAGCACAATCGCAAGTTCTTAGAAGAAGCGGCCGCGGCAAGTCGTGCGCTCGCCGATGCCGCGCCCGCGGTCATCTCTTATCGCACACGCGCGGGCGAGTTGCAGGCCGAACTGGGCGACTACGCGCGCGCACGCGACGAGTGGGAACAACTGATCGCGCTGGGGCGCGGCGCACCGGAGACGTATCTGGAAACGGCGACCGTCTATTGGGACTACTATCAATACGCGGACGCCCTGCGCGTCATCAAGCAACTGCGCGCGCAGACCGGCGACGAGTCGCTCTACGCCTTTCAAGCCGGTGCGATCCTCGAAGCGCAACATCAACAACCGGCCGCTTTGATCGAATACGCGCAGGCGCTCAACGAAGGCGCGCCCGACTGTTGGCGCACGCGACAACGTCTGCTCACACTTTATCAGCGACCCGGCGTGCCCGCGCAGTTTGCGCTGGCGGCGCGCGCAGGTGCGCAAGGATGAGCGCGCGCGTGCATCGCACTTGTTCGGTTACATCGCGCTGCTCAACGAGGCGGGGCGCAAGGCAGAGGGCGCGGAACTGTTGCGGCGCGAGGTTGAGAGCAGTCGTGATCCGAACTTTCTCGAACGCGCGCGCGGCGAACTGTCCGCGATTGACGACACGGCCGGCGAACGACTCGCGCTAAAGAAGCTGACCGAAGTATCGCCGTCGCCGCGTTCGCTCATCTCGTATCGCTTGCAACTGGCCGAAAGCTATAGGGCGGCGGGCGAGACTGCGGCGGCCGCGACCGTGCTCGCCGAGTTGCGCACGCGTTACCCGACGAACTACGGCGTGCTGAGCGAAGCCGCCAACTTCTACTGGCGCATGGGGCAGCGCGCTGAGGCCGTCGGCGTGCTGCGTGATGGCATGACGCGCGGTCGCGGTCGCTTCCATTACATCTTCGCGCGCAAGTTGGCCGCGCGCGAGTTGGACCTGAATCACACGGTTGAAGCCGAGCGCGTGCTGCGCGCGCTGCACGATGAGAACAAGCTCAACACGGAAGTCTGTCACGAACTGGCGCGGCTCTACATACGCACGGGCCAGCGCGCCGAGCTACACGAAGTTTTTCAAGCGACGCTGGCGGCGATCAAAGATCAGGACCTCGAAGTTAAAGAGTTGCAGGCGCAAGTGGCCGACTTGCGCGCTCAGATGATCGAAGCCTTCACGCGCTTGAAAGACTATCGCGCCGCCGTCGAGCAACACATAGAGATCATCAACCGCGACCCCGACGATGAAGCGAACGTCGATGCCGCGCTCGCTTACGTCAAACGCTACGGCGGCGCGGACACGTTGCTTGCTTACTATCAAAAGACGGCGCAACAGGCTTATAAAAATTATCGTTGGAACGTTGTCCTCGCGCGCATTCATGAAGCCGCGCATGATTACGGCGCGGCGGCCGCCGACTATCGCGCCGCGCTCGAAAATCAACCTGAGATGTTGGAACTACACGCGGCGCTCGCCGACGCTTGCAAGCAAGGCAAAGATTACGACGGCGCGCTCGCGGCGTTGGCGCGGGCCGCCGAGTTGTCGAACGACGATCCGCAGTACGTGCGGCAGACCGTGGCGCTGCTCGAACAGTTGGGGCGCAAGCGCGAAGCCGACATTGCGCGTCAAAAGTTGCCGCCCGCACCGCAGCCGATCCTGCGGACGACGGCTGATCAGTTCGCCGAAGCCGCGCGTCTGCGGCACGGCGAACAAGACAAGTCCGTGGCCGCTTACCGGCAGGCGTTCGACAGTTTCACCGCCGCGCCTTACCAGACAACCTTGCGCGCCGAAGACATTAACAGCTACGTGCGCGCCGTGCGGGCGGAAGAGACGCTCGACCAGATCGCAACGCGGCTATGGCAACTGCGCGCGCGCTTCTCCGCCGACGCGGACGGCAGCGACGAGAAGCTTGCGCTCAAGGCGCGCGAACGTTTGCAAGTGCTCGACGGCGCGTTGCCCGAAGCGTTAGGCGCGTGGGCCGGCGAGCGCGGCACGGGCGACGAACTGGCGGCGCTCTGGCGCGATTGGCAAACGCGCGCCGACGAGACGTTACAGCGCGGGCACGACCCGCACGGCACGCTCGCACTCTTGCAGAATTTAAGTCGGCGCGCGGGCTTCGACCCACTCGCAGAGCGCATCCTGCGCGCGCAAAAGGACGCGGCGTTCACAACCGGCAACACGACCGAGTATCACGCACGCATGCGCGCGCTCGTCGATCTTTATAACGCGGCCGGGGCTTACGATCAGATCGTCGAACTACTTGACGCGGAGCAAGCGCGTGATGCGGCGCGCGGCGATTTTAACTATCAACCGCTCATCGCGGACTACGCGCGCGCGACGGGTGATCGCACGCGTGAACTGACGGCCTTGCGCGCTTATTACGAACAGACCGGCAACAAACGGCCGGCGGATCAACCTCTGACCAGCGACGAACTCATCACGCGTTACTTTGCCGCGCTGCTCGAAGGTGGCGCAGCGGGACGTGCGGAGTTGCGGCAACGCATCAAGCGGCCCGACGCGCATCACGTCCAACTGATCAACTTCCTGCTGGCCGCGCACGAAGGCGCGTTGGCGCACGAAGCGATCACACGTGCGCCGCTTGCGCTCGCGTGGCAGCTTGCACGCAACGCCGAAGCAAGCCTCGCGCTCGCAGAGTACGACGCGGACAGGGAGCAATACTTCGTCGCCGCGCTTCAGTTCAAACCTATCGGCGAACTCGTGGCCGCGCGCCCGGACGCGAGCCGCCAACTCGTCGGCGACGATTGGTTCAACTTGGCCGCGCGTTACGGGCAATGGCTCTATCAAACGAACCAACCGGCGCAGCGGGCACAGAGCCGTGCGCTGCTGCCCGCGCAGATCGAGAACCGGCCGCACGATGCGGACGCGCAAGCGCAACTCGGCCGCTGGTATCTTGCGCAGCACGATGCTGAGCAAGCGCGCGCACACTTGCAACTGGCTCTGGCCGCGCGCGCCGACGACCGTGCGCTTAAGGCCGATCTCGGCACGGTCTATTTCATGTTGGGCGACCATGAGAGAGCGCACGCCGTGTGGCAACAGATCATCGCGGGCGACGACGTGACGCAGCGATGCCCTCGCGCTTTACTTGCACACGCTCGCCGCGCACGAGCTTGTCGCGGAAGCGCGCGCGCAGTTGTTGCCTATCTTAGCTGCGCGGCTTAAAGATGCGCGCGAAGATGAAAATGATTACGGCGACAAGCAAGCGCAGTTCGCGGACTACAAATCACTATTGCGCGATCTGTCGGCTTCGTTTGCGGGCGCGCAGGATAGTGCTCGTTCGGACGTTGATGAGAATGTCGCTGATCCGAATGTAAGTAAGCCTTTATCAGTGCATGACGAAACTGCGCGCGTCGAGTTCTTCAAGCAACTGTGCGCGGCCGTGCCGGAGAGTGTCGCGTTGCCTGAGTTGATCGTCGCGGAGTCGTTGGTCGCGCGGCACGAGTTGGGGTCGTTCTATGAACTGCTGGTTGCGCGCACGGGTGGTCTGAGTAGTTACGAGCGCGATTACGATTACAGCGGGCAGACGCAAAAGTATTGGGTCAGCGATGAAGCGGAAGAGGCGCTGGACCACGAGAACGATTTCAAAATCTCCGAGCCGACCTACGCGCGGCTCGCGTGGCAGCAGCAGTATCTCGACTATCTGTTGACCGATGGCGAGACGACGAAGGCGCAGGCGCTCGTTGCCGAGATCGAAGCGACGTTGAAAGGGCGTTATGCGCGCCCCGTGTGGCTGCGGCTTGCGCGTGTGCGGCTCGACCTGCGCGGCGGGCGCATCGCGCCGGCCATTAACGAACTCGAACATCTGGTCGGCATCAAGGCGGTCGCGCACGTCATCGTGCTCAAGCCGCCGAGCACGGCGCGCTTAAACGAAGCGGTCGCGCTGCTGCGTGCGGAGCAGCACGCGCGCGAGGCGGACCAATTGCTCGCCGCCGCTTACACGCGCAACCTCGCGCTCGCGCAATACGACGCGACTTACTTCGCGGGCCTTGCGCGGCTTGCCTTCAAGTCGGGCGACGCGGCGCGCGGGCGCATGCTGCTGCAAACGTTGCTTGCGCTCGGTCAAGACGAGACGCGCGCGGCGGCGGAAGCTGAACTGGTTGCCGCGCCGTGGCTCAAGGCTTACGCGGTCGAGGATACGGGCGTCGAACTGCCCGAACCGGCCGCGCACTTGAACGAGAGAGACGCGCTCGTCGTCGCCGCCGATACCGCGGCCGAGTCCGGTCAGCTTGAATTTGCCATCAACTGCCGCGAGCGTCTGCGCGCCGTCACGCCCGATGATGAACTGAACCGCATCGAGTTGGTGCGCCTGCTTGCCGCTGCCGGCCGGCACGCCGACGCGCAGACAAACCTCGTCGCCCTCCTTGCGGATCGCACGGCGACGCGACATGCGCGTTGGCAGGCGCTCTGGCTCGCGCCGGAGATCGTCGGCGCGCAGGCGCAAGCGTTGACGGCCTTGCGCGCGCGCGTGGCGAACGAGAGTAAAGATGTTGAGATGTTGACAGCCCTCGATGCGCTCGCGCAGGCAAGCGCGGGGCGCGGGGCGGCCGCGCGGCAGCTTGGCGCGCAACTCGCAACCAACAACCCGAACGCCTACACGCTCGTCTTCCGCGCGCTGCTCGAACAGCAAGACGGACAACAAGAGGCCGCACGCTCAACATTAGTTGCCGCGCTCGGCGTTGGTCATAACGCGGAGGCTTGGTCTGCGTTCGGTCTGCCAGCAGCCGCAGGCTGGCAACGATTGACGCGTGCCTATCTCGCGCTCAAGCGACCGCGCGCGGCCTTGCGCGCCGCCGAGCACGACGGGAGCTTGCTGTCCTCGCACGGACAAAGCGACGCGAGTACTAACAAGCAAGACAACGCCGGGGCGGTTGAGCCAAAAGTGGAAGACGCGAGCGCGGATGATGCCAAGTCCGATCACAACGAGCCAGTGGTTGATGAACAAATTAGCGACGAAGCAAGCGACCTTAACGTTGCGGCGCGCGCGACGTTTCAAAGTTTGACGACGCGCGTACAGTTGCAGTCCCGCGTGGATCAGATCGAGTTGTTGGGTCTGTTGTCCACTGCGGCCGAAGAAGTCGGAGATGTAACACACGCGTTGACGTTCGAGCAGGCACGGCTTGCGCTGTTGGTGCGCGACGCGGATAAGCGGTTGTCAGCCGCGCGCATCGCACGTTTGCGCGCGATAGAGGCAGGCGACGCGACCAAGCGCACGTTGATCGTGGACGCGCACTTCGTCGCGCGCGCCTAAAGAGGAGACACACATGCGGCGTTGGCGTTCACGCATCATTGCCTTCACGTTCGGGTTCACCGTCAGCCTGTGCGCGGTCTTCGTCTATAGCTTGCTCGCGGGGCTGCTCACGTCGAAGCCGCGCAGCCTGCGTGCTGTCACGCCAACAGCGCAAAGCGGTTGTCTTGCGGACGCAGGCTTCGCCAGCCCCGAAGCAATCCTCGCGGCGCTAAAGAGCGACGACGTGGGCGTGCGGCGCGACATGTTCCGGCGTCTGTTCCTGCGCCCCAATGTCTCGACTGTTTATTACGACTACGAGCGTGACCGCGAATACCCGGAGCGCGCCGCGCGTGCGGAGTTGCGCTACGTCAACCTCGGCGACGGGCCGGAGCCGGAAGCCTTGCTCACCTTTGTGCGCTTCGAGCAGCCGGTCGCACTTGTCTTGCAACGCGATGCGTGCGGCTGGCAACTGCGCGCGGCTCTCTCCGCGTGGCTGCGCTTCGAGGATTATCCGTATGTGAACTGGCTCGAACTGCCGGAGTTGATCGCACCGGGCACGCACGAACTGTTGTTGCGCGAGAGCATGGGCGACGCAAGCATGTACGTTCGCAAGGTGCGCGTGTTGAAGTTGAACGGCGGCGCGTTCACGCAGATTGCCGAGTTCGCCGAAGAAGAGATCAAACGGGTGACAGACTCTCGCGCCGCCGAATTTTATAAGGCGGATTGGGACGCGGTTAGGCAGAGAACAGCGACGCGTTACACGCTGCTGCCCGCGTCGGTCGGCATTGCGCCGCGCCTGCGGCTCGACACGTCCACAGAGGTCGTCAAATACTCAGGCAGTCCGCCCGTCTATACCTACTGGCTCGAAACCGACGGCGCATGGCACGTACTCGCACGCCACTGGCGCACACGCACGGCCGCGCGCCTCAAACTGCTCGACACAAGCGCGCAGAATTTTGTCTGGGATGAAGCGCACAGACAGTTCGTCACGTTCAAGCAATGAACGACATGCAAAGGAGCGACGTGATTAACGACAAGCAAGCGCGGCGCAGGCTGGCGCGCACGCGCCTCGTCGTCATTGGCGCGGCGCTGGTGTTGGCGACGTGCGCCGGTTTGTTTGTCTACGCGCGTGCAGTGCGCGAGGCGCGCGGCCCTTATGCGCTGGCGGCCGATTTGCCGCGCGGTGCGCTCGTCTATGCACAGTGCGCCGACCTGCCCGCGCTCATACGCATGTGGGACGAGTCGCAGGTCAAACAACAACTGCTCGGCAGCACGGCTTTTAAGCAGTTCGCTCAACGCCACCTCGCGCTGAAACTCGCCGACCGTTGGACCGAGTACAACGACGCGCTCGGCTTCACACTCGACGCGGGCGCGCTCGCAGGCACGACCGAGAACAAAGCGGCCATTGCCGTCTATGACATCGGCCGGCTCGATGTCGTGTTCGTCGCGCCGCTCACGGAAGCGCAGTCAGCGGTCAGTAGTTTCTTCGCGCACAAGGACGGCTTTGACGCGGTTGAATTGCCCGACGGCACGACTTACTTCAGGCGCGAAGCGGACGTGGATAACGGGCGGCAGCGACAGGTGCTCGCGTTCGCGTGGGCGCGCGGGCGCTTCGTGCTGGCGACGAACGAACGGTTGCTGCTACGCACGCTCGCCAACATAACAGGGCGCGCGCGCAACGACAGCCTCGCAGCCGAACCGTCGTTGCAAACGCTTAGCCGCGAGTTGTCGCCCCACTTCGCCACCGTCTGGGTCGATCAGTCGGCGCTCAACCGCGACTGGTATTTCAAGAGCTACTGGATACAGCGCAACGTCGCGGCCTTGCAACCCTTGCGCGCCGGCCTCTTCGATCTTGAACTGCAACAGGGCAAGTGGATCGAACGACGACGCTTTCTATTGAGCGGGCAGGCGACGCCAACAAGCGCGAGCTTATCAACGTCCGACGCCGCGCGCCTCGCCACGCTCATGCCCGTCGATGCGCCGTACTACAAGGTGCGCGCGCTCGCCGACGAAGCGGCGGCGGCCGGCACGTTGCGCGATGCGTTGCTCGAACGCGCGCCGCAGTCCGCCGGCACGCGCCCGGCCGTTTGGAGTTGGCGGTCTTATGACGACTCGGACTTTGCGGAGGAGACAGGCGACAACGATTGTTGGGGCCGTTGTTATGAATATCTCGATCAGGGTTACGACCGTGTAATCGACGATGCGGTGGACGCGCGGCTCGAAGCCAACGACACGCTCTATGACGGCGAACTGCGCGCCACGACCGAGCGCCAACTGCTCGCAGCCATCGAGCGCGCACTTAAACCGGCCCGCCCGCTCTATGCGGCCACGGCCGCCACGCCGCACAACAACGCGGGGCCGCTCTTTGTCGAGTTTCGCAGCATCGTCGCGCTCACGCTCGACGCGCCCGCACGCTTCGACCGCACGGCGTTTGAACAAGCACTCGCCGATCTGGCCGCAAGTCGTTTGACAATCGCCGGGACACGGGCCGGCGATCTGCAATGGGCGGACAGCCCACACGGCCTACAGACTTGGCGCACGCTCACGCTGCCCATGTCGGGCGGGCAACTCTGCTACACGCTCGATGGGCGCGACCTGCTGCTCACGAACAGCGCAGACCTGTTGCCCGCGACTCGCACAGCGGAAGCAACTCATGCTGATCAAGCGGCGCGGGCCACTAATGATGTGCGGGTCGCAGCGACGCTCGACGAGTTGACCGTCATCCGGCTCGACAGGCGCAAGGAAGCGTTCGATCAAGTTTTCGGGCGGCTTGAAGCGGAGCGCGTCAAAGCCTACTGGCAAGCGCACCGCGACGCGCCTGAGACGGAAGACAAGCCGCCCGATCCGGCGCAAGAGTTCTTCACCGGCAACGTCGCCAGTCTGCTCGACGTGGCTGCGCGCGTGCGCGCCATCGAGATCAGGCGCAGCCACAGTCCGGCCGGCTGCACGAAGAGATCGAGTTTCTATTCAACTGAAGAACTTGCGGCCGCGTCGTTGCGTACAGTCGGGCGAGACGATCAACTGCCCGGAGGTGTGCAGCAATACATGGAAGCCTTTGAGATGGATGCGCTCTTGGTCGAGCGCGAACGCGCGGGCCGTGCTTATCTTGAGTTTCTGCGTGTGCCCGCGCTGAGTATGGGGTTGTACGTGTTGCCCGTGGGCGGGCACGACCCGCAGCAACCGCACCGTGAGGATGAAGTCTATTACGTGGTGCGCGGGCAGGCGACGTTGCGCGTCGGCACGACCGACCGCAATGTGACGGCAGGCGCACTCGTCTTCGTGCCGGCCGGCGTCCCACATCACTTTCACACCATCACGGAAGAACTGACCGCTCTCGTCTTCTTCGCTCCGGCTGAAACATAAAGCTGAAGGATGAAAGCATCGCTATTGAGCTTGAGTTGTATCATTCATCCTTCATCGTTGCTGCGAGTGGCCTCATGCGTGCGTGTGTAAATGGCGCTTGCTGTCGGGCGTTTGTCGGTTACGATGGTCACGCGAGGTGATTGCGATGACACGGATTGAAGGCGTTGAACCGGAACAGACGGATGGTTATGTGAAGCGCGTGTTGACGGCGCAGGCGAAGCGTTGGGGCGGGCCGTTGTTGAACCACTTGCTGTACGCGCGGCGACCGTCGATCTTTCGCGGCGCGCGGGCAATGTGGCAAGGCATTGGCGAGTCGGGCTTGATCGACCCGGCGCTTCACGCGCTCGTTAACCGGCGTGTGGCGGCCTTGAACGGCTGCGAGTTTTGACAGGACATCAACGCTGCCGTGGGCAGCAAACTCGGCGTCACACGGGCAAAGATCGAGGCGCTGGCCGATTACGCCGACAGCCCGATTTACTCGGAAGCGGAGCGCGTCGCGCTTGCATATGCTGACGCGATTACTATCACAGGGCGCGATGTGAGCGACGAACTGTTTGCGCGCCTGCGCGAGTTTTATCACGACGACGAGATCGTCGAACTGACCGCCATCATCGCGTGGGAAAACTCGTCCAGTAAATTCAACCGCGCCCTGCGCGTGCCCTCACAAAAATTATGGCAACCCGAATGACCTGTGCATCACTTGTGTTTGACGACGGTGCGTAGGGCGGCGGCAAGTTGGCGTATGCCCGCGCGTATTTGTCGTTCATTGTAACCGGCATAGCCAAGTAGTAAGCCGCCGCGCCCGCCGCGTTTATAGCGAAAGGCCGAGAGCGGTTGCACAGTTATGCCTGCGTCGGCAGCGGCGCGCGAGGCCGCCTCGTCGTCCACGCCCATGGGCAGGAAACCGACGAGATGTATGCCCGCGTGATCCGGTCGCAGTTCGAGCAAGCCTGCGAGTTCGCGCGCGGCGGCGTCGAGTAAGACCGCTTGCCGTTCGGCGTAGAGCGCGCGCATGCGGCGTATGTGGCGGGCGAAGTGACCTTCGTTGATGAAGTCCGCAAGCACGGCTTGTTCGATGGTCGGGGCGAAGCGGCTGGCGAGGCCGCGCGCGTTCGTGAAGACCTCGATCAGATCAGGCGGCACTACCATGTAGCCCAAACGCAGGGCGGGGAACAAGACCTTGCTGAACGTGCCGAGATAGATCACACGCCCTTCCGCATCCAGCCCTTGCAAGGCCGCGAGCGGCCGGCCCGCATAGCGATACTCGCTATCGTAATCGTCTTCCAAGACCCACGCGCCCGCGCGGTTGGCCCATTCAAGCAGCGCCAGCCTGCGCGCCAGCGTCATCGTCACGCCGAGCGGGTACTGATGCGACGGCGTGACGTAAACCAGACGCGCCGACGGTGCGGCAGCTTCGCCCGCGCGCACGTCCAAACCCTCGTCGTCAACCTGCACGGGCACGACGCGCGCACCCGCGCTTATGAACGCCACGCGCGCGCCCAGATAGCCCGGTTCTTCATGCCACACGGTATCGCCCTCGTCGAGCAACAGACGCGGCACGAGATCGAACGCCTGTTGTGTACCGGCGACGACGATCACTTGCGTCGCGTCGCAGCGCACCGCGCGCGCCGTGCCGACGTAATTCGCAATCGCTTCGCGTAAAGGTCTGTAGCCGGCCGATTCCGTGTAGCCGAGCAAGTCGCGCGTTGGATGTCGCCAGCGGCGCGCAAGCAGGCGTGCCCAGAGCGTGTGCGGGAACGCATCGAGCGCGGGTGTGCCGGGTCGAAAAGGGCGCGTCTGGGCCGAATCGCGCGAGACGTTGACGCGCGCCGTGGCATAGAGTTCGGCCCGGCGCGCGAGCGTGCGCCCCGTGCCTGCCGGGCGTTGCGCGCGAGCCTGCGCCGCGCGTGCGTGCAGCAACTCGTCGGGCAGCGCGCGCGAGACGTAAGTGCCCGACCCGACCTGACCTTCGACGTAACCTTCGGCGAGTAACTGCTCGAACGCGTTCAAGACCGTGTTGCGTGAGACGGTCAACTCGGTCGCCAACTCGCGTGTCGAAGGCAGACGCGTGCCCGCGCGCAGTTGCCCGCAGAGGATGGCGCGCCGCAACTCGTCGTAGAGTTGCCGGTAGAGCGGCACGCCCGCCGCGCCGTCTAGGTTGACGAAGGTGTAAGGCATCGTGGTCGAGCGTTTCGCCATCTAGTTCGTGCCCGGCCGCCAAACGGCGCGGCCGGAATTGGCCTCATCCACGCAGGGAAAATGGCGCTTGTGCGCGGGCCAATTATGATTAGAATGACCCGCGCGTGGCAAACGTTGAAGCGCACGCAAACAACATTCAGCGCAACTTAGTGACCGGCCGAATTAGCCGACGAGAGGGCACGCAGATGGAGACATACACGCAGACCGAGCGGACCACCGTGCGACGTTTGCCGCAGCGTGGTCATTACGAGCGCGAGTTGGTCAACGCGATTCTTGATGAGGGCTTCGTCTGTCACGTAGGCTTCGTGCTCGACGGGCAGCCGTTCGTGATCCCAACGGGCTACGCGCGCGTGGGCGACGTGCTCTACATACACGGCGCGCGCGCAAGCCGGATGTTAAAGACGTTGAGCGAGGGCGTTGATGTCTGCGTCACGGTGACGCTGGTTGACGGGTTGGTGCTGGCGCGCTCGGCCTTTCATCATTCGATGAACTATCGCTCCGTCGTCGTCTTCGGGCGCGCGCGCGCCGTCGTCGATGAAGCCGAGAAACTGTCGGCCCTGCACGCCTTCACCGAACACGTCGCGCCCGGTCGCTGGGCCGAAGTGCGGCAACCGACGCCGCAGGAGTTGAACGCAACATCGGTGCTAGCCCTGCCGCTCGCCGAAGCATCCGCGAAGGTACGCACGGGGCCGCCCATTGACGACGAAGAAGACTATGCCCTGCCGGTCTGGGCGGGCGTCCTGCCGTTGCATCTAACTACCGGCGAGCCTATCCGCGATCCGCGCCTGCCACCCGACACCGCGCTGCCCGCGCACGTGCGCGAGTATGAACGTGCGCGGGCATCTTAAGCACAGCCAACAGGACTAACCACAAAGCCACGAAGCCACAACGCTTGATATTCGTGGCTTCGTGGCTTTGTGGTTAACCTGCCGTCGCGGTCATGCCGTCTAAAACGCGGCTATGGCTCGTTGAAACATGGACTCGTCCTCGCCGGTAGCGGGCAAGATGTTGCGTTGCGAGATGGCGCGCGCTGCTTTTCGGCCTGCGGCCCGGACGAACTCGGCACGTTCGACGGATGCGACCAGATTGTTAAGCGACCAGTAGATGATCTGATCGACATGCGGCATGGTCAGGTCTTCAACTGCCTCGACGGCGACTTGCATCGCCTGTCGTTGCGTGAGCGCATTACCGGCGTCGTCAACGCGCGTCAGGTTGTAAGCCGCCAGCCCCATACTAATAGGCTTGACCGCGCCGACGAAGACGGGCACAGGCGGCATCACCCCCGCCATGCCAAGAATGATGTTCCGCCAATTTTCGTGCGCCGCTCGTTGTGTTACACCGGGCCGGCGGTAACGAATTTTTTCGCCGGCCGTGCTGTAAGCCTGCGGCACTACATAGTCGCAACGCGCAATCAACGGCCTGATGGCCTCAAGCGCAGAGGCCGCGAAGTATTTGAACGAGCCATAACTGGTCACGCCGAGCGCACAGGGCCAATCGTGGAAGGGCCAGTGGTCGCGTGTGATGTTGAGTGCCTTTGCCACACCACCGCCGGAGCTTGAGCGCCACCACGTAGCCTCGGCGTCGAACTGTAGTGAGGCGATCTCTATGTCACCTCGGTAACAAAGTTGATAGAGCCTGCGGGCGCACGCTTCCACATAGCTCACCGTCGGGCGCAGCCACGTCGTCAAGTGCGGTCGAATGCCGTTCTCGCGCAACATGGCCGCGGCGCGCACGATGCGCTCCTCCTTGGCCGTGGACAACACAAACTCGCGCTCTTCGACCCGGTTGATGAATAGATAGACATCGCTAAGATTAAGGTAACGCACCCGGTCGATAAAGAGCGTGCGTTCGCTCTTGCTCGGCGGCAACGCCCAAACTCCCACGCGTCTAATCATCACAGCACCTTCTTAACTGGCCGCAAGACAATAAACCGCTTCATGGTTGCATTAGTGCGGCCCGCGCCGATAGTCGCTTATTTGTGTGTCGCTTTAACAAGCGTCACATAAACAAGCGACACGCCACGCTGGTACTTCACGGCCGATGAATGACGACAAAAAACGGGCACTCGACCTGAGTGCCCGGCACTTACTGTTTTAGTTTAATGAGCCGAGCAGGACTCGAACCTGCGACCCGCTGGTTAAAAGCCAGCTGCTCTACCAACTGAGCTATCGGCCCGTGGAATAACGCACATTGTACCTGCGTGGTTTGACGTGGGCAAGCGCGCTTTGCTTATCGGTCGGTGAGCCAACTGCCGAGCGCAGAATCATTGAGGACGATTGTTTGATCGCGTTCGGGGCCGGTTGAGACTAAGCCGATCTCGACGCCGATGGCACGCGAGAGAAATTCGACGTAGGCGCGGGCGTTGGCTGGCAGCGCGTTGATGTCGGTCGTGCCGACGGTCGAGGTCTTCCAGCCGGGCAGCGTCTCGTAGACGGGTTCGATGCGGCGCAGTTCGGCGGCGACGGCCGGGAACGTTTCCAACTCGCGCCCGTCCAGTTTATAGCCGACGCAGACCTTGATCTCGTCGAGTGCGTCGAGTACGTCGAGTTTGGTGAGTGCGACGGAGTTGAAGCCGTTGAGTTCGGCGGCGTAGCGTGTGGCGAAGGCGTCGAACCAACCGCAGCGACGTGGCCGCCCCGTCGAAGCGCCGTACTCGCGCCCACGCTCGCGGATCAGTTGGCCTAGTTCAGCTTCACCTTCAAGCATCTCGGTCGGGAAGGGGCCTTCGCCGACGCGCGTGGTGTAAGTGCGGACAATGCCGAGCACGCCCGTGACGCGATGCGGCGCGAGGCCCGTGCCGATGGACGCGCCGCCGGCCGTCGTGCTTGAAGATGTGACGAAGGGATAAGTGCCGTGATCCACGTCGAGCAGCGTCGCCTGCGCGCCTTCGATGAGGATCGAGCGGCCGTCCGCGGCGGCGCGGTTCAAGTAGTGCATCGTGTCGGCGATGAAGGGCGCAAGCCGCTCGGCGAGCGGCGCGACCTGATCGAACACTTCGTCGGCCTTTAAAGGCTGACCACCATAAGCTTCGATAACGCGGTTGGCATCGGCCAGATTGCGCTCGATGCGTGCGCGCAAGACTTCGGGCACGAGCGCGTCCGCGACGCGTATGCCGCGCCGCCCGGCCTTGTCCTCGTAAGCAGGGCCGATGCCGCGCAGCGTTGTGCCGACGCGTTCATTGCCGAGTCGTTCTTCGCTCGTATGATCGAGCGCGCGATGATAAGGCAGGATCAAGTGTGCGCGTGAACTGACGAGCACGCGTTCGGGCGTGACCACGATGCCTTGCTCGGCGAGCCGGTCGGCTTCTTCAAAAAAGGCCTTCGGCTCGATCACCATGCCGTTGCCGAGCACACACGTCTTGCCCTGATGGATGATACCCGACGGCAGCAGGTGCAAGACGAACGAGCGGTCGCCGACCTGCACGGAATGGCCGGCGTTGTGCCCGCCTTGATAGCGCGCCACCACGTCGAAGCGTTCCGCCAGCAGGTCAACGATCTTGCCCTTGCCTTCGTCGCCCCACTGTGCGCCGATAACTACGATGACTTGAGACATAGGAACAGTGACGAGTGACAAGTGATAGGTGACGAGTAAGAAGCTGTTAACTTATCACTCGTCACCTGTCATTTGTTACTGCCTTTCTTAGCTTGCCTTGCCCCGCTTGATCGGCTTTTCGATGAAGTAGAAGCTACAGCTGCCGCGCACTTCCAGTAGGTCGCGCTGGTCGATAGGGAAGTAGCGGCAGGCGTTCGGGCGTTCTTCGTAGATGCCGCATGTGCCTGTGCCGTCGGCTTCTTTTTTGAGGAACGGGCACTTGTAGAGTATCTCGCAGCACGCGCCGCAGCGGTTGCATTCGCCGCGCCGGAGCGCAAGCGCCTCGATCACTTCGTGCTTGCGCAGGTTGGTCCACAAGAAGCGCCGCAGTTTGCCTTGCGCCTGTCGCGAACGAAAGCGCGCTTCCTCGTGAACAGCGCGCAGGCGCTTGGCCGCGGCGAGCCGGTCTTCAAGCGTGCGCCGCTTGCTCTGCAACGTGCGGAGATTGTTTTGTGGTTTCATCAGCACGTCCGCCGGCACACGACGCCTACCTTCGCAGTAGCGCGCCGGCCCGGTTCATTGCCGACCATTAAAGGGCGACGCGCGCGGCGGCCGTTAACAGCCACCGACGCTGCGCCCCGCGCCTTAAGCGTTGGCCGCGCCGGTTGAGGCGCTGACGTGCTTCTCGATCATGCGCGAGATGGCGTCCTTCGAGGTCGCGCCGACGATGCGTTCTTCTTCCTTGCCGCCTTTGAACAGGATCAAGGTCGGGATGCCCTTGATGCCGTACTTCTGCGACACCGTGGGGTTATCGTCCACGTTCAACTTGACGACACGCGCACTGCCCGCGTACTTCTCGGCCACGGCGTCCACGGTCGGCGCGAGCATGCGGCAAGGCGCACACCACGCCGCCCAGAAGTCAACCAGCACAGGCTGCTCCGACTTAAGCACGTCCGCCTCAAAACTGCCGTCGCTCACATTGTTGACATATTCGCTCATCAGCGTTCTCCTTACGTTACCTGTCCCACTCGACCCGGACTCGTTGAAATTAAAATTGCCGCTCTTACAAGCTGTCGCTATCTGTACTCTTAAATTTTCAATCCGTGCTGCGCTTCATGTCTGCGCGACGGCCTTGTATAGCTCGACGTACTTGCGCGCGGCCGCTTGCCAAGAGTTGTCTGCGCGCATGCCGTTGACCTGAATCGTGCGCCAGACATCAGGCTCGGCGTAACAGTAGAGTGCCTCGTAGAGACTGCCCAAGAGCGCATCGGCCGAGTAGTCGCGGAACTTGAAGCCGTTGCCCGTGCCGCGTGCGCGGTCGAAGTTCTCAACCGTGTCATCGAGTCCGCCGGTCGCACGCACCACCGGCACAGTGCCGTAGCGCATCGAGTACATCTGGTTCAGCCCGCACGGTTCGTAGAGCGACGGCATCAGGAAGATGTCCGCGCCCGCTTCGATCTGGTGTGCCAGCGGCTCGCCCGCGTAACCTTTATAAATCCCGACGCGATGCGGCGCGTGATCGCGCAAGACTTGCAGGAAGTCTTCGTACTCTTGCGCGCCCGCGCCGAGGGCGATGAAGAACGCGCCCGTTTCAAGGATGCGCCCGGCCGCCTGCTGGATCAGATCGTAACCTTTTTGCGCCACAAGCCGCGAGATGATGGCGACAACGGGGCGCTCCAACTCTTCAGGCAGATGAAAACGTTGCAACAGGGCACGCTTGCATTCACGTTTGCCCGCGAAGTCGTCGGCGCTAAAGTGCGCGGCGATGTGCGGGTCGGTCGTCGGATTCCACACGTCGTAGTCCACGCCGTTGGTGATGCCGACGAGCCGATCAGCGCGCATGCGCAACAACCAGTCGAGGCCGTAACCTTGTTCGGGCCGCTGAATCTCGTAAGCGTAACGACGGCTGACGGTCGAGAGCACGTCGCCGAGCATCAACCCGGCCTTCAAGGCTAATGCCGCGCCTTCATGCAGGAAGGCATCGCGCACTTCGCCGTAGGCGAAACCGAAGCGCGTCAGATCGCGCGGATCGAATGCGCCCTGATACGCGAGGTTGTGGATTGAAAAGAGCGTGCGCGTCCGCGCGTAATAAGGATCGATGGTGCGCCGCGCTTTCAACTCCGCCATCGCAAAGCCCGATTGCCAATCGTTGCCGTGAACAACGTCGGGCGCTGCGCCTAGACGCCGCAAGAGCGCGAGCGCCGCGCGACAGAAGAAGGCGAAGCGTTCGTGGTCGTCGTTGAAGCCGTAGATGCTATTGCGCGCGAAGTATTCGGGGGCGTCGATCAGAAAGGTCGGCGCGCCAATCGTCTCTGTGTACCAGACCCCGGCGCGCCGCGGCCCGCCCGCCCATTCGACCTCTAAGTTATCAAACAACTGTTCGCGCAAGAGCGCGCGATCCGTCTGCTGGTAGAGCGGCAGCAGCAGACTCACATCCATGTCGCTGACCGACCGGAGCGCCTTTGGCAGCGCGCTCGCCACGTCGCCTAAGCCCCCGGTCTTGGCGAACGGTACGGCCTCAGACGTAAGAATTGCGACGCGCAAGAGTCTTCACCCGACGCCCCGGCGGGCGTTCCAACGAGCAAGATAAACTGCACAGCAAGGGGAAGCCATACTATGCAGAGCGATTGCCGCGTTTGTCAACTTAAAAGCAGTGACGAATGATAGGTGACGAGTGACGAGCAAAAGGCTTAACTCGTCACCCGTCACCCGGCACTTGTCACTGCTTTTATTAGGTCTGCATCGAGGATAGGAACTCGGCGTTGGACTTGGTCTTGCCGAGCCGTTCGAGCACGACTTCCATCTGCTCGACCGGCGAGAGCGGATTCAAGACGCGGCGCATAACCCAGATACGCGCGAGGTCTTCCTTGCTGATCAAGAGTTCTTCTTTGCGCGTCCCCGACCGTTGGATGTCGATAGCGGGGAAGAGGCGCTTGTCCACGAGCCGGCGGTCGAGATGGATTTCGCAGTTGCCCGTGCCTTTGAACTCTTCAAAGATCACGTCGTCCATGCGCGAGCCTGTGTCGATGAGGGCCGTGGAGATGATGGTTAGCGAGCCGCCTTCTTCGATGTTGCGGGCCGCGCCGAAGAAACGCTTCGGGCGCTGCAACGCGTTCGCATCAATACCGCCCGACAGAATCTTGCCCGACGGCGGCACGACCGCGTTATGCGCGCGCGCAAGGCGCGTCAAGCTATCGAGCAGGATCACCACGTCGCGTTTGTGTTCGACGAGGCGCTTGGCCTTTTCGATCACCATGTCGGCGACCTGCACGTGGCGCGTCGGCGGTTCGTCAAACGTGGACGAGATAACTTCGCCGTTGACGCTGCGCTGCATGTCCGTCACCTCTTCAGGGCGCTCGTCAATCAGTAATACGATGAGCGACACCTCAGGGTGATTCTGCGTGATCGAATTGGCGATGGCTTGCAGCATCATCGTCTTGCCGGTGCGCGGCGGCGCGACGATCAAACAACGCTGCCCCTTGCCGATGGGCGTGACCAGATCGATCACGCGCGCCACAAGATTGTCGGACTGCGTCTCCATCATCAAACGCTCGTCCGGGTAGAGCGGCGTCAGGTTGTCGAAGAATACTTTATCGCGCGCCTGATCGGGGGCCTCGAAGTTAATGGCCTCGACCTTGATGAGCGCGAAATAACGCTCGCCCTCTTTGGGCGGGCGAATCTGGCCCGAGACGGTGTCGCCGGTGCGCAGGTCGAACTTACGAATCTGCGATGGGCTGACGTAGATGTCGTCGGGGCCGGGCAGGTAGTTATATTCAGGCGCGCGCAGGAAGCCGAAGCCGTCAGGCAGCGTCTCAAGGACGCCCTCCGAAAAGATCAAGCCGCTCTTTTCGGTTTGCGCGGCCAGAATCTTGAAGACCAACTCCTGTTTGCGCATACCGGTCGCGCCGGGCACGTCCAGGTCTTTGGCGATCTGTGTCAATTTGGAGATCGACATCTCCTTCAAGGTCGCCAGATTGAACGTGTCGCCGGAGACATCCGCGTATTCGCGTTCGTCCACAGGCTCAGGCGGTGCTTCGATGGCAACCGCCGAAGCGGTCGGGCGCTTACTGTTGCCGCGGTCGTCGCCCGCGCCGTTGGCGCTGCTGCTACTGCTGCGTGTGCGTGTTGTGCGTTGTGACATTTCCTTCTCTTCTCTCAAGCGCGCCGTCCGGCGAAGACGAAAGACGCTTAGGCTATCTCTAGCCACAAGTTGTGTTCAACTCGTGGCTTGGTTACTGTCAATGCGATTGAATTGCGAATGGTCAACCGGATGAATTTGATGATAACGGGAATTGATGACCCTGATGCGCCGCTTGCGTGCTGGCGCAAAGGCGTCGGTGTATGTCCAGCGGTTGAGTTGCGAGGCGGTTCGGCGAGGTCGCCGATTGCGGCCTCGCGTCCAAATGAACTCACAAACTGTTACGCGGGGATTTGGTCAGCGTTTATTAGATGCCGCCCGCGGCCCGTGCGTCGCCTGTTGAAACGAGAAATTATCAATCGGGGGCTTGTGAGACAGTTAAGGCCGCTGCGATTGCGCGCCATACGCGGTCGCGCCCCAATCCAGTCGGGGCGGAGTACGCTATGACCTCGCCCGAAGGGCCGGCGGGCGTGCGCAAAGTCTGCGCGATGCGCCCGAAACTCTTACGCAGTTCATTCTGCGAAAGCTTGTCAGCCTTCGTGGCCACAATCAAATGCGGCTTCGCATGAGCGCCGAGCCACTCGTGAAGCTGCACGTCCAATGTTGTGGGATCGTGACGCGAATCTACGACGTGAATTGATAGCACAAGGTTGCCGCGCTTGGCAAGGTAGCCGGTAACAATTTCACCCCACGAGCGGCGAATCTCTTCAGGCACGCGCGCGTAGCCATAGCCCGGCAGATCGACAAAACGGAACTTGTTGTTAATCAGAAAGAAGTTCAAAGCCTGCGTTCGCCCCGGCGTCGAACTCGTGCGCGCCAGCCCTTTAACGCCGAGCAGCGAATTGATCAAACTCGACTTGCCCACGTTCGACCGCCCCATAAACGCCACCTCCGGTACATGACCGGAGGGCCAGTGCGCCTCCTCGAACGCGCTCTTGATAAACTCGGCGCTGGAAATTTTCATAAAGCAATGACAAGTGACAAAGGAGCGATCAGCTTTCAGCCATCAGCTACAGACAAAAAGCTGAAAGCTGACTGCTGATCGCTTCTTTGTCACTGCTGTTATGCTGTGGCTTTCTGTGCGGCTTCAGCCCGCAGGGCTGCGAAGCGGCGGGCGCGCTCGCGCAGGGCGGCGAGGCGTTGCTCGGCATCGGGCACGCTCATCACGAGTTTTTCCAAGTGCTGGAAGGTCTGCGCGCCGAACTGCTCGCGCATCTCTTTGATGAACGGATGAAACTTGGCGAAGACGAAGAGGTGTTCGCCGTTCGCGTCGTGGAACATGGCTTCGTCGATTGCGCCGTGGTTGACGAGTGAAGCGGCCATCTCCCAGTAGGATGTGACCTGCCGCATGTATGCGTTCTCCTCGCCGGTGAGCGCGGTCACTATGTCTTGAAAACTGTCCGGGTTGAACGTCATCATCCAACTGCGCGCCTTGCGCATCGTCTCTTCACGCCGCAGATCATACAGCTTGAGGATCAAATCGGCGTCCTGTTGTTTGCTCATTTAGTTGCTGCTCCTTGTCATGCATGACGCACACTTCGGCCGGCGAGTCCTCAGACGGCGGCCGTGTGTGCTAGTGAAATAACTTAGTTGACCCCTGTGATGAATTGATGTGCCGGAGCGCGCGACGTTAGTGCGCACGCGTCAACCGGCCTGTTGCGGCAAGAAGTTCGTCGGGCAAAAGGCGGGCAGGACAGCGTGCGCTTCGGCGGCCCATAAGCCACGGGCACACGCTGCCGCATCGTCACGATATTTAGTCGGCCATCGTCGGTGTGCCTTGTGCGGGCGGGGGGGTCCAGATGGGCGGCTGCGGCGTCGTCTCATCGGTCGCCGCGCCGTCGGTCGGGCACGCCTCTTCGAGCGCATATGTCAGCACTTCGTCAATCGTCTCGACGAGGCGAACGTCTAACGCGTCGAGCACCTCCGCGGGCACTTCCGTCAAATCTTTCTCGTTGTCTTTCGGCAGGATGAGCGTGGTCACGCCGAGCCGGTGCGCTGCGAGCAGCTTCTCTTTGATGCCGCCTACGGGCAGCACGCGCCCGCGCAGAGTGATCTCGCCCGTCATCGCCACTTCTTTACGCACGGGCACGCGCATCAAGGCCGACGCCATCGCAGTCGCCAGTGTCACACCGGCCGAAGGTCCGTCCTTCGGGATCGCGCCTTCGGGAATGTGTACGTGCAGATCGCGCTTGCGTATGTGGTCGAGACTCATGCCGAGCCGTTCGGCGCGCGCCTTGATGCAGGTCAGCGCAGCCTGCGCCGACTCTTGCATGACCTCGCCGAGCTTGCCGGTCAGACGCACACCGCCGCGCCCGTTCGTCAGGGTCGCTTCGATCTGCAAGACCTCGCCGCCCACTTCGGTCCATGCGAGGCCGAGCGCCAAGCCGATCTCGCTCTCGGTTGCCGCGCGCTGTTGCCGGAACTTGATCGGCCCCAGCATCTCGCGCACGCGCTCCGCCGTGACGATCTCTTTGAAGCCATCACCCGCCTGCTCGCCGACGAGCTTGCGCGCGACCTTGCGGCAGCACGAGCCGATCTCGCGCTCAAGGTTGCGCACGCCGGCCTCGCGCGTGTACGAGCGAATGATTTCGAGTATGCCGTCGTCCGTGAAATCCACTTGCGCCACCGACAAACCGCTGCCCTCGGCCTGCTTCGACACAAGATGCCGCTTGGCGATCTCTAACTTCTCGCGCTCGGTGTAGCCCGACAGGCGCAGGATTTCGAGCCGGTCTTGCAACGCGGGCGGGATCGTGTGCAGCACGTTCGCCGTGGCGATGAAGAAGACCTTCGAGAGATCGTATTCGACATCCAGATAGTGATCCTGAAACGTGTTGTTCTGTTCCGGATCGAGCACTTCAAGCAGTGCGGCAGACGGGTCGCCACGGAAGTCCGCGCCGAGTTTGTCCACTTCGTCGAGCAGAATGCATGGGTTGACCGTGCCGGCCTTCTTCATCATCTGGATGATCTGACCGGGCAGCGCGCCGATGTAAGTACGACGATGCCCGCGTATCTCGGCTTCGTCGCGCACGCCGCCTAAGCTGAGGCGCACGAACTTGCGCCCCGTGGCGCGCGCGATTGATTTACCCAGACTCGTCTTGCCGACGCCGGGCGGGCCGACGAAGCAGAGGATTGACCCTTTCGGGTTCTTGACCAACTGCCGAACGGCCAGATGCTCAAGGATGCGCTCTTTGATCTTCTCAAGCCCAAAGTGGTCGTCGTGCAAGACCTCTTCGGCCTTCTTCAAATCTCTGATCTCTTTCGAGCGTTGCTTCCACGGCACGCTCAAGAGCCAATCGATATAAGTGCGCGACACCGTGCCCTCGGCCGACATCGGCGGCATCGCTTCGAGGCGGTGGAGTTCTTGCAGCGCCTTCTCCTTCGCCTCTTCGGTCATGCCCGCTTCTTCGATCTTCTTGCGCAGGTCTTCCATCTCGGCCTTCTCGTCCTTGCGGCCGAGTTCTTTGTGGATGGCCTTGATCTGCTCGTTGAGGTAATACTCCTTCTGCGCCTTCTCCATCTGGCGCTTGACGCGCGCCTGAATGGTGCGATCAAGTTGCCGCTTCTCGACTTCGGTTTCGAGGATTTCGATCAGCCGTTGCAAACGCCCGTGCAACGAGAAGATTTCCAACAGGCCCTGTTTGTCTTCGACCGTGATGCGCAACTGCGACGCGAGCGCGTCCGTTAAATGCGACGGGTCTTGATTGCGCAAGGCGGTTTGCAGTGCGTCGGTCTGCGCGTCGGGCGCGAGCCGCATGTGTTGCTCGACGAGTTGCGCGATGCGTTGCGTGAGCGCCTCGATGCGTTGACCCGCTTCGGGCGCTTGCGGCGCACGGCGCACGGTCGCAGTGAACGCGCTGTTGTCGTTGTCCACGCGGATCGTCGTCGCACGTTCACGCCCTTCGACGACGACCTTGATCTGGCCGTTCTCTTGCCGGGTCGCTTGCAGGATGCGCGCGATTGTGCCGACGCCGTAAATCTGCGCGGGCGTCGGCTCGTCGAGCGAGGCATCGTGCTGTGTGGCCAGAAAGATCGTGCGGTCGGCGGCGAGCGCCTGTTCGAGCGCGCGGATCGAGCCGGCCGGCCGATCTTGAACGCGACCTTCGTGAACGGGAAGATGACGACATCGCGGATCGGAACCATCGGCAACTGCGTGATGTCGGCAGGAGTGCGGTCAGAGTATTCTTCCATAAAACTTAATGACTACCTTTGTCAGACTACGCAACCGGACAGACCGGGCAATGGCTGCCCTTGCGAACGATTATGATTTTAGACGATTTCAAACGAACGCGCCACTGACCACCTTGATCACATTCACCGTTCCGCCTTCGCCTTCAGAATCTCTTTGAGTTGGCGCGTGCGGTCGTTGGTCACAGCGGCGAGGCAGAAGGCTTCGACCATCGGGCGCATCGTGCCGCCGATGTAGTCGCCCGCTTCATACGCACATTGCGTGTCGCGGAACTTCAGCCACGCAAGCTGCGCCGCTTTGAGTCGCGCCTGCCCGCCGCTTTCTTCCTGCCGCAACACCTGCTGGTAGACCTTGTTCAGTTCCGCGTCCGCCTGCTTGTACTCGCGCCCCGCGCACTGTGTCATCTCGAACTGTGATTCGGCCTGCTCACACGAATGCTGTCCGGCCTGTGCCATAGCGACCGGCGCGAACAGAAACAACAATGCGCCCGCGCGGAGTAACCTGCTGATCATACTTTGCCTTTGGGAATGAAAACGAAACGGACGAGGCGCTACGGGTTACATCTGCCGCGCTGCGGCCTCGTCCGTATGGTTGGCTGTTGTGACTTAGGCGGCGGCGTCGTCCACGCCGGTGAGGGCTTCGCCGGGGACGGCGCGACGGCGCTCGACCATCTCGCTGGTGATGACAAATTCCTTCGTGCGCTTCTGCGCGGGCAGCGTGTACATGGCGTCCAATAGCAACTCTTCCATGATCATCATCAGCCCGCGCGCGCCCACTTTGCGCTCGACCGCTTGGCGGGCAATCGCTCGCAGCGCGTCGTCCGTGAAGCGCAGGCGCACGCTGTCGTACTCGAACTTCTTCTGGTACTGCTTGACGAGCGCGTTCTTCGGTTCGGTCAGGATGCGAATGAGCGCGCCTTCGTCCAGTTCGTGCAAGACGCCGGCCACGGGTAGGCGGCCGACGAACTCAGGGATCAAACCGTAGCGCACTAAATCTTCCGGCTGCACCGCCGCGAGCGCGTCGGCGTAACGCTCGCCACCGCCTTTGATCTCCGCGCGGAAGCCGAACGACTTGTTACGCATGCGGCGCTCGATAACTTTTTCCAACCCGACGAACGCGCCGCCGCAGATAAAGAGTATGTTCGTCGTATCGACGGGGAAGAACTCTTGATGCGGATGCTTGCGCCCGCCCTGCGGCGGGACGTTGGCGACCGTGCCTTCAAGAATCTTCAAGAGCGCCTGTTGTACGCCCTCGCCCGACACGTCGCGCGTGATCGACGGGTTCTCGTCCTTGCGGCAAATCTTGTCAACCTCGTCGATGTAGATGATGCCCTGCTGCGCGCGCTCAACGTCGCCGTTCGCGGCCTGCAAGAGCTTGAGGATGATGTTCTCCACGTCTTCGCCGACGTAACCCGCTTCGGTCAAGGTCGTCGCATCGACGATGGTGAAGGGCACTGAGAGCATGCGCGCGAGCGTCTGCGCGAGCAAGGTCTTGCCCGTGCCGGTCGGGCCGATCAACAGTATGTTCGACTTCTGAATCTCGACATCAGAGCGCCGCCGCGCCAACTCGATCCGCTTGTAGTGTTGATAGACGGCGACGGCGAGCCGCTTCTTCGTGTCCTCTTGCCCGATGACGTACTCGTCAAGAAACGATTTGATCTCGTGCGGCTTCGGCAAAGGCGGGCGCGAGGCGACGGCTTCCGCTTGCTGATCGTCCGTGATGATCTCGTTGCAGATGTCAATGCACTCGTTGCAGATGTAGACGGTGGGGCCGGCAATGAGCTTCTTCACCTCGTTCTGCGACTTGCCACAGAACGAACAGCGCAGCGTGTCGTCGGTTCGGCGTACCATAGGCTTTATTCAGGGGACTCTGGCGTCTTCAAGGTGACGGACGTTTCAGCTTATCAAGTTTAACTGAACTGGACGGGCGGGCGCGCTTGAGAGTGACTATTGCGGCGACCGGGTGGCGGCGGCAACCCTCAAGGCGCTGTCGTCAGGGAACACTATAGCATAAAGCGGCGCGGGCGTGGTGAGTGTTGAAACGCGCCCGCGCCTCAATGTCAAACGCGCGACTACTCGCGGTGGACGATCACTTCGTCGATCAGTCCGTACTCCTTCGCCTGCATCGCGGACATGATGCGGTCGCGCTCCACGTCGCGCTCGATCATATCGTATTCCTGACCCGTGTGCTTGGCCAGAATGTTCGAGGTCAACTCGCGCATGCGGATGATCTCTTCGGCCTGTATGCGTATGTCGGTGGCTTGCCCTTGCGCGCCGCCCGACGGCTGGTGGATGAGGATGCGCGAGTTGGGCAGCGCGAATCGCTTGCCCTTCGCACCCGCGGCCAACAGCAGCGCCGCCATCGAAGCGCACTGCCCGACGCAGATCGTGGTCACGTCGGGCCGGATGAACTGCATCGTGTCGTAGATGGCCATGCCGGCCGTGATCGAACCGCCGGGGGAGTTGATGTAGAGATTGATGTCCTTCTCCGGGTCTTCGGCTTCGAGAAAGAGCAGTTGCGCGACGATCAGGTTTGCAATCTGATCGTCAATCGGCGTACCGATAAAGATGATGTTGTCTTTTAAGAGACGCGAGAAGATGTCGAACGCGCGCTCGCCGCGCGACGTTTGCTCGACCACCATCGGGACTAATGCCATATATCAAAACTCCGAACCAAACTGTGCTGTGATCTCAAACGAGATCGGTCTGTTGTCTTACCCTGTTAGCTCGTCGCTTCGTTCGTCTGCGCTTTGGCTTCGTCGGCTTCCGTCGCTTCGGCTGCATCGGTCTGCGGCTCCGCTGCGACGTTGGCCGCGTCCGCGTCTGCGCTCGCTTCCGTTTCCTCGGCCGGCGGTTCTTCTTCGCGCCACTCTTCGTCACGCACTTGCGCCGCCGCGACGAGCAAGTCGAGCGCCTTACGATGGCGCAACCTGTCGGCGATGCTACGTTCGCCCCCCTGCTTTGTCAAGGCAGCACGCACTTGCTCAACGGACTGCCGCGTGCCCTGTGCAACACGCTCGATCTCCTGTGCGATCTCTTCGTCCGTGACATCGATCTCTTCTGCGTCCGCGATGCGTTCCAACAGGATCGAGCCGCGTAAATCTTCGGTCGCCTGCCCCTCGAACATGCCCTCCATGCTCTCCCAGTTAAAGTCGGGCCGGCGCGGGTCGAGGCCGTGCTGCATCATGTCGCGCACGGTCGCTTCCAACAGTCGTCGCGCCTGACTCTTGACAAGCGTGTCGGGCACTTCAAATTGGTGCGCCGCGACCAGTTGCCGCATCAACTCGTCGCGCATGCGTTGGTCGGCTTCAAACTTCGCGCGCAGTTCCATGTCCTGCCGCAGCTTCGCACGCAGATCGGACAACGACTCAAGCTCGTCGCCCAGACTGCGCGCCCATTCGTCGTCCAACTCCGGCAACTCCTTGCGCCTAACGGCCGTCACCGTCGCCGTGTACTCGATCTCTTTCCCGGCCAAGCCCTGCGACGTAAAATCTTCCGGGTACTTGATGCGGAACGTCTTCACGTCGTCGGCGCGCACGCCGAGCAGGTTGTCGTTGAACTCAGGCACGACGCCATCGCCGCCAAGCACTACGTCCACCGCTTCGACGTTGATGTCGTCCGGCTCTTGCGGCTCGATATACTTACCCAAGAAATCGACCGTCACCGTATCGCCCAACTCCGACGCGCGATCCTCAACCGGCTGCAACGACGCCGACGACTCGCGCAACTGCCCAAGCCATTCAGCGACCGTCTCATCCGTCACGGGCCGCACACGCCGCGCGACTTCAAGTCCCTTGTACGTGCCCAACTCGATCTCCGGCAGCACTTCGACGTGCGCGTGCAGCGAGAGTGGCACTTGCCCCAACTTGTCCAACCCCTCGTCGTTGGCGAGGTGTATATCCGGCTCGCCGATCACGTCCAGTTCGCGCTCGTTGATCGCGTCCTGTATGGCTTGCGGCACAAGGTTCTGCACGACCTCGCCGCGAATCTCATGTTTGAACCGCTGGCGCACAACCGAGCGCGGCGCGTGCCCTTTGCGAAAACCCGGCACGTTCGCCTGCGCCGCATAGCGGTCGCTCACACGGTCGTACTCGGCGCGCACACGCTCGGCGTCGATCTCGATCTTCAACTCCTTGCGCGTCAGCGAATGGTCAACCAACTCTGTCTTCATAAAGCGAACAGCCCGCCTATAGTTCCACTAACTAAGGCCGGCGGGCATCCTTCCTACAATAGAAATTTATCCCCTGCGTATGGAAACATTGGTGCGAAAGGGGGGACTCGAACCCCCACGCCTTGCGGCACCAGAGCCTAAATCTGGCGCGTCTGCCAATTCCGCCACTTTCGCACTATCACCTGTTAGACACTTAAGTTTAGTTTTACGCGCCAACTGCGGCGCGAGCCTCTGCCAGCATGATTGTCTGTTAACGCATGACAATTAGGGCAAAGTAGTTGCAGATTCTTAAGTCGATTGTCAAACCTGTTGCCGTTCACGTGATGCAGTTCGATAGGAATCAGCTCGCCTAACCATTCTCGCTGTCCGCATCGTTCACAACACCGTTCTTTTAAACCGTCTTGCAGCAGTTTCATCTTCAACTTATGGCTACCAATGAAAGTGCCTTTGCGTAGATACGTGCGCGCCTCCTTGCGAGTGGGACAACGCTTATGGCCTTTCCCGCCCATGTTGCCCGCGTACTGCAAGCCCATCCTTGTCAAATAACTCTCAAGCGTAATCGGTTTGCAGCTAAGCTCTCGACAGATGAAAGCTTTGGGGCGATGTTCCGCGATCCAGCGTTCAATCTCCTGCTGCCGCTCAAGAATATCTTTTCTCATGTGTAAAGAACTGTAATGTCGTCAAGCGAAATTCGGGCCGACCGTTATGCCACCCCGGCAGACAATCCCTGATCGCATGAAGCAGTTAAGTTAAAGGATAGCCGCACGAATGTCTAGCAGGCACACTGGCGATCAACTACGAAGACACGCAGACACAAAAATTGATCTTAGCGGCTGCGTGGCTTTATGGTGAATGCTTATTGGTTGACGGCTTGATGCAGCGAACGCCACGAAGCGTGCAGCAGTTCATCTATGCGCGCCCAGTCGGCTTCGGTGACGCCGTGGGCGGCGGCCTGTTCGTCGCGGATGGTCATGGCGTCGGCGCGCAGGCGCGCGTGCTCGGTCAGACGTTCGGCGGGTACTTGATAGACCTCGGCAGCGGTGGCGGCAAGCGCGTCGGCCAGATCGCCGGGTTGGTGTTGTTTGCGCTCACGATGCACGATCCACCATTCGAGTTCGAGGCGGGCGGCGCGCTCGGCGTCGAACGGCACATCGCCGACGCGCCGGATCGCTTGATAGAAGGCGACGAGATCAGGCAGCGCACGTTCGTAGTCCGCACGCCCGCGCCCGTCCTTGAAGACGAAGGCGGCGCGCGCGGCGTTGAAGGCGACGCGCTGCGACTGCCAGAAGGGGAAGCCGTATTGCGTGCGCAGCAACCCGCCCAACTGGAAGAAGAGACGCGCGCGCCGACGGTCGTAGTACGAGCGCCACATCGCCGTCTCAAGTCGCGCCACCTCGTCCGCATCGAAGCGGCGCACGTTCGTCGCATGCGCGCGGTTCAAGTCAAACGCGATCCACGCGGCCAGTAGGACGCCAAGCACGAGCAGGACCAATAGCAATCGACCCAGCAAGCGCACGACTTTGCGGACACGCTTCATAGGCACAGTTCTTTAGACATCATTTGCCGGGCAGTCAAGCGCACGGCGCATAAACACGGCCGGGGCGCAACGCGGCAGACGCCATTCGGGCGAGGCAGCGATTTGCGTCTCGTAGTCGGCGCGACGGGCAATGGTGAAGCCGAAGTTGTGCGCAAAGAAATCGCGCGCGGTCGTCGTGAGCAGCGTGACCTCGCGCACGCCGTCCGCTGCGGCGCGTTCGAGTAGCGCCGCGACGAGCCGCGCGCCAAGCCCGCCGCGCTGTGTGTCGGGCGCAACGGCCGCGGAGCGTAGCAGCCCCACCTCGCCGTAACGCTCAAGCCCGACACAGCCGACGAGCCGCTCCGCTCCGGCGCGCGCGACCAGAAAACCGGCGAGGTGGGCTGCAACGCCGTCGGGTGGCAGCCCGACCGCGTCGAGCAGCGCCAGCAACTCATCGAGATCGGCCGGCTGAGCCGGTCTGATCTTGACAGCTTCGCCGGTCATCGGCCGCGCGTTCGCATTCGTCGTCATGTGGCTTTGCCGATCTGTGCTCAACGTGTGATCGTCACGGGCGCGGTCGTCGCTGCTTCTGTCGCGCAGGTCAACACAGTCTCGCCTTGCAGGTCCGCGCTGGTCGTGCAGCACATGCTGGTCGCCGCCAGATTATCTTGCAGCACGACGAACGCTTCCCACTGGTTGCCGTCCGGGTCGCGTGCCCACGTCTTGTCCTGCAAGGCGTAACAGCAGTTGGTCTGCATCTCGTCGAACGTGTCCAGCCCGGCCGCGCGCCAACGCGCACGCATGGCCAGCACGTCCGCGCTCGTCGCCACTTGCAAGCCAAGATGCGAGAGCGCGCCTTGATCGGTGAAGGGCACTTCGTTCAGGGTCAAGTTGAGCGGCGGTTGCGCTACGTCGAACTTGGCGTAACCGGGGCGCACCTTCACAGGTTCAAGCCCCAGCAGCTTGCGATAGAACTCGGTGCTGCGCTCGACATTGCGCACGTTCAAGGCCAAGTGCGCTTTCAGAAATTGCACGGGCGTCTCGTCTGCGGTTGACATGATTGCTCTCCTTCGGACGGTCATGATATATTCGCTTACACGAATGTGAGGCGGATAGTATGTCCGGTCAACATATTTGTCAAGGCGTATTTGTCAGTCGAGTTGAAAATTATTTTTGGGCGGCGCGGAAGCGACATCGGTTATGCTATGGGCGCAAGCGGGGTTGAATGAACGATGGGCACGAAACCTTACAACATGGAGTTACTGTTCAAGGCGCTGGCTGATCGAACGCGGCTGCGGCTGCTGAACCTGATGGGCGAGGACGAGGTCTGCGTCTGTTTCTTCGTCGAGGTGCTGAAGACGAACCAGCCGAAAATTTCACGCCATCTTGCTTATCTACGCCGGGCCGGCGTCGTCGCCGCGCGGCGCGAAGGCAAGTGGATGCACTACCGCGTCTCCGTACCGCCTGACGAGCGTGCGGCGCGTGTCTTCACAGAGGTGCGCGCGTGGCTTGCGGCCGAGCGCGAGATGCAACGCGACCGCGAACGCTTGCGTCAAGTCTGTTGCGCGCCGCGCCCGCCGATTCAACTGCAATATGCACCGCGCCCGGCCAGTCTGATTGCGTAATAGTGAGACGCGCGGTCGTGATTTTGTGCGGCGCGCTTACAACGCGAGATGCACGGCGCGTGCTTTGATCAGTAAGAAGACCTCAACCCCTTCGTGTAGTTCAAGCGCAGCCAGTGTGCCCGCCGTGACGCCGACCTTGAGTTCGACGCCGCAGTCAACAATCAACTCCGTCTGTTCCGGCGTCTGCATGATGCGTTTGATCGTGCCGGCGAGGACGTTGCGCGCGCTCGTCTCGGTGACGCGCACGCGGGCGACGATGATGTCTTCGGCGCGCACGCCGACCGTCACCTGACTGCCGACGGGCAACTCACTGTAAGCTGCTTCGAGCGTCACGCCTGATAGCTCAACTACGGTCACACCCGCGGCCGGTTTGTGTGCGACGATGTGACCCGCGAATAGGTTTTCCGTGCCGACGGCGCGGACAGCGCCCACGCCGCGCGGCGCATTGAACACATCGAGGGGCCGGCCCGCTTGCACGACGCGCCCGGCGTGCAACAGTACGAGGTGCGCGCCGAGGCGCACAGCTTCCGCATGGTTGTGCGTGACGTAGAGGAAGGGAATGTTCGTGTCGCGCTGAGCAGCGTCGATCTCGTCGAGCAGGTGCGCGCGCGCGTGTGTGTCAACAGCGGAGAGCGGTTCGTCTAAGAGCAACACGTCGGGCGCGGCGGCGAGGGCGCGCGCAAGAGCCACGCGCTGTTGCTCGCCGCCGGACAACTCGCGCGGGTAGCGACGGCGCGCGTGTTCGACGTGGAACAGCGCGAGCAGTTTGTTGACGCGCGTTGACCGTGTGCGCGCGGCTTGACGTGCGACGGCATAAGCCACGTTCTGTTCGGCGGTCAGATGCGGGAACAGGGCCGAGTCTTGAAAGACGAAGCCGACGCGGCGGGCTTGTATGGATAGATTAACGCGCGCCGTTGAATCGAAGAAGACGCGCGCGCCGTGGGCGATGCGGCCCGCGTCGGGCGTGACGAGGCCGGCGACGGCGCGCAAGATCGTCGTCTTGCCCGAACCCGAAGGACCGAAGAGGATGTTGATGCCGGAGCGCGTGTCGAACTCTACGTCGAGTGTGAAGGCTGGCCGCGCCTCGTCGTCGTGCGAGCGCGCGGCGTCGCCGGTCAGACGCTTAGTAACACGCACTTGCAAAGTGGCGGTCACGCGGCGTGTGCGCGTGTGGCGCGGGTGAGCCGGTTGGTGAGATAGATGGCCGTGATTGAGATGAAGGTGAGCAGCAGGGCGAGGAGTTGCGCGCGGCGGTCGTCGCCGGAGACGACGGCCTCGAAGATGGCGAGGGGCATGGTCTGCGTGCGGCCGGGAATATTGCCCGCGAGCATGAGCGTTGCGCCGAACTCGCCGAGCGCACGCGCCGCGCTCAAGACGATGCCCGCCACGATGCCGCGCCGCGCCAGTGGCAGCGTTACGCGCATGAACGTGGTCAGTTCGCTTTTGCCGAGCGTATAAGACGCCAGTTCATATTTCGGTTCGACCGATTCGATAGCGGCGCGTGCGGCTTTGATCATAAGTGGCAATGCGACGACCGTGGCAGCGAGCGCGGCCGCTTGCCACGTAAACGTGATCGTCCAACCCGTCCACGCATAGAGCGGCGCACCGAGCAGACCGCGCCGGCCCAGCAGCACGATCAGATAGTAGCCGGTGACGGTCGGCGGCAGGACAAGCGGCGTGGTCAACACGGCGTCGAGCAGTTCCTTGCCGCGAAAGTTGCGCCGCGCAAGCAGGAACGCGAGCGCGAGGCCGAGCACGCTTGTAATGATGGTCGCCACGGCGACGACCAGCAACGAAACTTTGAGCGCCGACCAGATCATTGCGATCTCAACTTTGCGCTGGCCGCTGTGCGCCGCTGCGCCGCTGCGCTTGAACCTGTGGGCGGCGCATGCATGAATCCGTACTTGGTCAAAATGTTTTGCCCTTCGGGGCTGAGTACGAAGGCGACGAACTGCCGGGCCGCGTCCCGCGTGTTGACTGTCTTTTACGACGGCAATCGGATAGACAAGCGGATCGTGCAAGCCTTGTTGCGTCGCCTCGGCATAGACGTAGACACCGGGCGCATGCAGCGCGGCCGCGTCGGACGAATAGACGACGCCTGCATCAACTTCACCGCGCGCGACATAATCGTAGACTTGGCGCACGTCTTCCGCGAACACGAGTTTTGGTTGCAGTTGATCCCAGAGCTTCATGCTGTTAAGCAACTGCTCTGTGTACTGGCCGGCGGGGACGGTCTTGGGGTTGCCGATAGCGATGCGGCGCACGTCCGGTTCAAGTAGGACCGCGAAGGTATGAGGGGAAACTTGCGTGTTGTTGTCTGCTGCCGGCCGGGCTTGATGAGGACGAGAATGTTGCTGGCAAAGATGTGTTGCGTGTCGGGGTGGATGAGTCCTTTAGCTGCTAACTCGGCCATCTGTCGCGCCCCGGCGCTGGCGAAGACATCGACGGGCGCGGCCTGCTCGATCTGTTTTTGCAGGATGCCGGACGCGCCGAAGTTGAAGTTGACGTGCGTGCCGGTGCGCGTTTCGTACAACCGGCCGATCTCTGTGAAAGCATCCTTGAGACTGACTGCGGCCGAGACGAGCAGTTCATTGCGAACTGCGGGTGGTGAGTGATCAGTTGAACTTGATGTGCGACAGCCGGCGACGACGAAGGCCGCGAGCGCGAGCAGGGGGAGCAGTCGTTTCATCGCGCGGCATTATACACGGGCGCTTGCGGGCGCGCAGACAGCGCGGTTAGCTTCAGCGCCAGTTGCCGATCAGGATGAAGGGGGCCCAGAAATAAGGGTGCGCGTAAGGCGCGGCGGCGGTGCGCGTGGTGACAATGTCCATGCCGAGGCCGCGTTGGGCAGTCGGCCTCAGATCACTGATAGTGCCGCGCAGAAGCGCCAACTGAGCTTGTCTTAAGGCTTCGGCTTTTGGTGTGCCGGCCTGCGCGTTGCGTAGTTGATAGAAGTGCTGCATGAGCAAGCGCGTGCTGCGATCCGCGACGGGCCAGAGGGAAGCGATGACGGCCTTTGCGCCCTGTCGTTGCGCGAGGACGGCGAAGCCTTCGACCTCGCGCCCGTCTGTGCCCGCGCCGCCCGTCGCGGTGTCGCAGGCGGAGAGCGTTAAGAGTTCTACGCCGCCGAATAGATTTTGCGCGCTCTTGAGTTGCGCGAGCGAAAGACGCTGCCCGTCGCCGAGCAAGAGGAACGAGTTTGTCTCATTGCCGGGTTGGAAGGCGAAGTGGCTGGCGATGTGTACGAGCGGCACGCGCTGGCGCAAGCCGAGTTTGAACGAGTCTTCGTTGAACTGCTCGTCCAAGAGGATGCGACCCATCAGCACGCCCTCGGACATCTGCATCGTGGCGGCGTCGTCGCGGAAGATGCCGCGCAACTCGTCGGGCACGGCGGGCAGCGCCGGGAAGTTCGCCAACGCCTTCGACACGCCGAAGCCAAGCCCGCGCCACATGGCGCTCGGCTGATCTTTCAAGCGCGCCGTGCTCGCGGGCGTGAAGACGACGTTGCGATAACGTTCGACCATGTACTGCCGCCCGTCGTGGAGCGCGTTCATCGGCACGTAGCGCAGCACGCCGTCCAAAGACCACATCAACGTCTCGGCCTTTTGCGGCCTCTAAATCTTTAGCGATAGGACCGACGACGATCTTGTAAAGCTCTTGTGCGAGCGGGCGTGGATCGGACTTGTAGTCTTGCAAGGCATCGCGTAGGGCCGCGATCTTGCGGTTCAAGTCAGCCTCTTTGATCGGATACTCGGCGGCCTTCTGTATGTCGGGCGTGATCAGGATGACGCGATACTTGTCTTCGCCGACGATGGTGTAGAGCGCGACCGCGCCGCTGCCCAACTCGCGTAGGTCCTCCATCAAGCCTTGCGACTCGCGCAGTTGATAGACGCGCTCGCCGCCCGCCTTCGTCGCGGTCAACTCAGTCTCGACCCGATCAAGATACTTTTGAAAAGCTTGCCCCGCGACGCTCAAGTCCATCTCTAAACTTGCGAGTTCGCGTTCTTCGGCGGGCGAGCGCATCGACTTGGCGAGCAGTTCGCCGCGTTGCCGGCCGCGCACGGTGATCTGATCGGCGATCTCTTGATAACGCTTATCGAGCGCGGCTTCGTCGGGCGTCAACTCCGCACGCGTCTTGAGCGCCGACGTTTCGCCGCCGTCGCGGCGGACGAACTCAAGATACTCGTCCTCTTTCAACATGCCGACGATGCGTTGCGCTTCGGGCAGACGCGCCCTGTTCGATGAGCAACTCGGCGAGTTGGCGGTAAGTGAGCGCCTTGCTCTTGATGAACGAGAGTTGTGCTTCGCGGTCGAGCGGCGCGAGTTGTTGACGCACTTGCTGGTAGTCGTTCACGGCCTGCTTACCGTAGAAGACGGCGAGCGGCGCACGGACGCTGCGCCATGCGAACATTAGATTGCTATAAGTATCGCCTTCGCCTTGCAGGTTCGCGGTGGCGCGATGCAGGGCCAGCGCCTGCGCGAAATATTGAAGCGCCTGCTGGCGTTGCCCTGTGGCGTTATAGACGAAGCCGAGGTTATTGAGTGTGATTGCTTCACCGTTGCGGTCGCCGATGCTGCGTTGTGTGTCGAGCGCCTGCGTGAGATAGGCAATCGCTTTCTGCTCGTCGCCTGTGTCGAGCGATTCGAGCGCGAGGTTCGAGAGCGGCGCGGCCAGTTCGTGGCAGTCGCCGATCTGGCGAAAGAGTGTGAGCGCGCGGTCGTAATATTCGTGCGCCTGCGCGTGTGCGCTCGCACGGTCGTAAAGCACGCCGATGTTGTTGAGCGTGTATGCTTCGCCGCGCTTGTCGAGCGCGAGTTGGAACAGCGGCAGTGCTTGCTGAAAACTATCGAGCGCGCGCTGCCGTTCGTTGCGCGCTTCGTAGAGGTTGCCGATGCGGACGAGCGTGTAGGCGGCGGCGCGGTTGTCGTTGAGCGCCTGCGCGACGGCGAGCGCCTGTTGGAAGTATTCGAGCGCGCGTGCATGATCGCCGAGCGAATGATAGACAAGCGCGATCTGATTGAGCGCGTGCATCTCGCCCGCGCGGTCGTTCATGGCGCGCACGAGCGCGAGTTCGTCTGTGAAGTAGTCGAGCGCGGCCGGCGCGTCGCCTGTGGTCGCGGCCACCGCGCCGAGCATGGTCAGAGTCAAACTCTCGCCGCGCCGGTCCTGCGCAGTGCGAAAGACGCGCAACGCTTCTTTGAATTTTTCGAGGCCGTCGTTCGTGCGCTCTTGCTGCAAGAGTTGGGTCGCTTGCGCGAAGGTGCGCTCGGCGGGGAAGCGGCGGCGGTCGGCGTAAGTTGGGTAGCGCGTCTCGAATGTGAAGGCATAACGGCCGGGCGGCGCGACCGTCCGGCGCGGGCGCACTTCGACGATGTAACTGCCGGCCTGTTCGATCTCGAAGAACAGCGGCTCAGGCCCCACGAGCCGACCGGATGATCGATCTGAAGCAGTTGCGCGCCCGTCGCATCTTTGAGCGTTACGACAACATCTATGCCGCGTTGCTCAAACGTGGCGCGCACGAATTGACCTTGACTGAGCTTAAGCGTGTACGTGTGTATCTCGCCGCCCGCAAGTTCGCGTTCGGGTAGTTGCGCTGTTGCTTGTGCGCGGGCTGACAAGAGCGGCGCGAGCAAGCAGAGCAGGACAGACAGTGCAAGTTGCGTGACGGCCGAACTGCGCTGTGCTTGTAATTGAGCGCGGAGAGATAACAGAGCTTTGTGCGAGTGTGGGGGCAACATGGGGCGTCAGCCTTTCGGCGTTCAGGCCTTGGCAACTGGCGCAAGCTTAGACCGGCGCGCGTGCTTGCGGGGTTGTTGTCGGTGGCGGCGCTGCCTTAAGTAACAAGCGCGCCCGACACCGCGTACATTATGTGGCGTATGCTGTGCGTGTCAATATTTCACGCGCCGCAGGCAAACGGCTTGCGTGCGCGCACAAAGAATATAAACGACGAAGCCACACGAAACACCACGAACACTACGAACTAAAGAGCCACAACTTTGTCAGAGCCACAACTTCGTCGCACTTGTTCGGGCCGGTTCGTGTGGCTTAGTGGTTATCGGCGCTGGCTGCGATCATGAGCGGCCCTTGCCCTCGTCACCTGTGCGCCTTTGCGTGGCTGCGCGGCTGTCGGTTAAGCTTGCACGCACCGCGCCGCCGTCCTTGTGCGCCACTTTAATCAAGTTTGGAGTAGTTGATGAAGAGATTGCTGACGCTATTGACCCTCGCATTGATTGCGACGACCGCTGCGGCCCAGCCGCGCCGCACGCGCCCCGCTGCACAACCGCCGGCCCGGCCGCAGCCGACGCCCGCGCGCACGAACCCGACCGGCGCAGCCAGCCCCGCAGCCACGTCGCCGACGACCAACAACGCAGGCGCGTTGCCCGGCGTGCTGGCCGTCGTCAACGGCGTGCGGATCACGAGCGCGGAGTTGAGCAGCGAAACCGAGCAGCAGGTGCGCGGGCTTGAGCGCCAAGTAGCCGAAGCGCGGCGCACCGAACTTGATCGGCAGATCAACTCGATCCTGCTCGACGCCGAAGCCAAGCGGCGCGGCACGACCACGCTCAAGATTCTGGAAGAAGAGGTGACGGCGAAAACGCCGCAGCCGACCGAGGCCGAGGCGCAGACCATGTTCGAGCAGAACAAGACGCAGATCCAAGCGCAGTTCGGCCGCCCCGTCGAGTTTAAAGAAGTCAAGGACGACATCATCGCCACCATCCGCGACGAGCGGCAGCAGGCGCAAGCCAAACAACTCGCCGCGCGGCTCCGTAGCGGCGCGCAGTATCAAGTGTTGGTGACTGAAGTGACGCCGCCCACAAACGCCGCCGACCGCGCGCGCGTGCTGGCAACCGTCAACGGGCAATCGATCACGGCCGGCGACGTCGAAGACATGCTGCGGCCGTTCGTCGCACAGGTCGCGGAGCGCAGTTATAAGTTGCGCCAGCAAGAACTGGATCAGCGGATCAACGATGTGCTGTTACAGCAGGAAGCGCAACGGCGACAGGTCACGCCGAAGGCGCTACTTGAGACGGAGGTGGGCGCGCGCCTCAAGCCCGTGACCGAAGCCGAGGCGCTAGCGTTCTACAACGAGAACAAGGCGCGCATCGACGGCGAGTTCGCGCAACTCAAGAACGAAGTGATGCAATACTTGTCCGAGCAGCGGCAACATGAAGCCACCGGGACCTACGCCGACCAGCTACGCCGCACGGCCAAGATCGAGACGTTCCTGCAACCGCCCGTGCCGCCAGTCTTCAACATCGCCACGGACGATCAACCCACGCGCGGCAGCCAGACGGCGAAAGTCACTATCGTCGAGTTCACAGACTTCCAGTGTCCTTCGTGCGCCGCGGCGCAGCCCGTACTTGAACGGCTGCTGACCGAGTACGGCGACCGCGTGCGCCTCGTCGTGCGCGACTTCCCGCTCTCGCAGCACAAGAACGCGCAGAAGGCGGCCGAAGCGGCCGAAGCCGCGCGCGCGCAAGGCAAATACTGGGAGTACGCGACGCTCCTATTCAAGAATCAGGCGGCCGCCACCACGCCCGAACTAAAAGAAGCGACGCTCACCGTAGCGAAGCTCAAAGACTACGCGACCGAGTTGGGCTTGAACCGGCAACAGTTCGACGCGGCGCTCGACTCTGGCCGCTTCGCCGACAAGATACAGCGCGACCGGCTCGACGCGCAGAAGATCGGCGTCAACCACACGCCCAGCATCTACATCAACGGCCGCCTCACCGCCGATAACAACTACGAGACATTAAAGGCCACACTCGACGCTGCGTTGCGCGGCGGCAGCGGCAGTACCGCAAAATAAAATATGGACTGGCAGGCAAACATCATAGACGACACCGCAGGCATCGGCGCGTTGCTTGCCGCGACGCGCCGCATCGCCGTGCTTGGCATAAAGACCGAAGCGCAAGGTGGCCAGCCGGCCTTCTATGTACCGCAGTACATGGCGCAGGCCGGCTTCGAGATCATCCCTGTGCCCGTCTATTACCCGAACGTGACGCAGATTCTCGGTCGCCAAGTCTATCGCCAACTGCGCGACATACCGGACACGCTCGATCTCGTCAACGTCTTCCGCCGCCCCATGGACATCCCCGCGCACCTCGACGACATATTAGCGACGCGCCCGCACGCCGTCTGGTTTCAATCGGGCATACGCCACGACCACGCCGCCGAGACACTCGCCCGCGCCGGCATCAAAGTCGTCCAAGACCGCTGCCTCATGGTCGAACACAGACGGATGCGATAAGACAAAATGTAGAATGATGACTGATGAATAAAGATCAGTTTGTCTGTCATTCATCATTCATCCTCGTTTCCCCTTCGTCCTTGCTGGCCGCGTCGCGTGCTATAATTCCGTCACCCCCGAATAGCTGCCATCCCCTTGAGGCGCGGACTTAAGCCGCACACCTCTCCCCATGCTTGAAAACCCCCACGGCTCGACGGCAACACAACTTGCAATTCTAGCGACGAGGAGGTTCTAAGACAGCATGGCAACAGGTTATGACGAGCGGGATGATGACCGCTACGACGAGCGCAACGAAGGCCGGCGCGCAGGCCGGCGCGAAGAGTACGACGCCGACCGCGGCCGCTACGATCGCGAGAGCGCATACGGCTACGGCCCGCCACGCAACACCGCGCGCTATGGTGCGGGGCGCGACGACGACGCGCCAGATTACGACCGCGACTACAGCCGCGACCTGCGCACACGCGATTACGACGACGAACGCGGCGACGCCTACGGCGGTTACACGGGCCGCGATTATCGCAACGACTACGAGCGCGGCGCGGGTCGCGCCTACGAGCGCCCGCCCGATTACGCGCGCGGGCGTGAGGACTACGGCCGCGATCCGGGCCGCCACGATTACGACCGCGACCGCGACCGCGACTATTACGGCGCACGCGGCGCACGCCCAACGGATTATGACCGCGGCCCGCGCGGTTACAACTACGACCATGATCGTGGCGATTGGTCGCTCCGGCGCGGCCGTGGGCGCGGCGACGAGGAACGAACGCGGCCCCGGCGCGGCGATCTGCATGATAAGGATCGCGGCTGGTGGGAACGCGTCACGGACGAGGTGGCTTCGTGGTTTGGCGACGAGGGCGCGGAACGGCGCAGGCTGCGCGACGAACGGCAGAGCGGCGCACATCATCGCGGGCGCGGCCCGCGCGGCTACCGGCGCACGGATGAACGCATCCGCGAAGACATCAACGACCGCCTGACCGAGCATCCGTACATCGACGCCTCGGACATAGAGGTGCTGGTCACAAGCGGCGAGGTCACGCTCGCGGGCGCGGTCGAGAGTCGGCAGGCCAAGCGGCTCGCCGAAGACATCGCCGAGTCAGTCTCCGGCGTCACGCACGTCGAGAACCGTTTGCGCATCAACCGCGCCGCGTTCGACACCAACGAGCCGAGGCGCACGACGACAACGGACACGAACGCATTGCCGCCGCCCACTACGACGGGCACGACGACGGACGCACTGCCGCCGACCGACCCGGCCGAAGTAACGAAAGTCTCCGCGACCAGCGCGGGCGCGAACCCGTCCGGCACGGGCACGTCCAGCACCGGCCGCTCGAAGCCGAACACCACACCATAAGCGCACGACGAGATGAGCGCGCATCAACTCGCGCCACAACAAATAAGCGCCCCGCCTGATTGATCAGGCGGGGCGCTTATCTTTGCAGTCTTTGGTTCGCGGCCGATTTGTGTGGCGGCGTGGTTAAGCTTGGCCGCGCTTCGTTCACTTCAACTCTTTGGTCGTGTAAGGCGCGCGCAAGCCGCGTTGCGCTTCCGTGTACATATCGAACACGTCGGGACGACCGAGCACTGCGTTGTAGGCAGCTAAGGCTTCGGGGCGCTTGCCTGTGAGATCGAGCGACTGACCGGCGCGTAGGTAAGCCATCGAGATCATACCGGGCGCGGCGTCGCGGGCTTTAGCGGCGGCCAAGAATTGCTGCGACGCGCGGTCGAACTGGCTGAGCGCGAACAGCGCCTCGCCGTAACGGTAATGGATCAGATCGAGCGCGAGCAGGGCGCGGCGCGGCGTGGTGGCGCGACTTGGTACTTCGCGCAGCAGCGTATCGAAGACCGCGAATGCTTCCGTCTCGGCCGCGCTTGTGTCTTTGCCGGCCTTGCGATCCATGACAGCTTGCGTGATCAGGGCGTCGGCCGTTTCAAGTTTGAAGAGATAGTTGCGCGGGTACTTGTCTGCGAGTTCGCGTGCGAACTTGAGAGCGTCGCTGTAACGCTTCTCGCGTTTGTAGAGCGCGATGAGCATGACGCGCGCGTCGTCGTTGGCGCGTGTGCCTTCGGCGACCACGCGTTCCAAAGTTTCCAAGCCCTTCTTCTTCGAGCCGCTCATGCCGCCGACCTTCAAGACCAGCTTGACGGGGAAGGGCAGCGTGCCGAGCACGTATTGATAAAGCCCGATGGTCACTTCGGCGTCGCGGAAATTCGGGTCGAGCTTCAAGACCTTGCGATGATAGTCAACGGCGTCCATGCCGTTGCGCATCGCGGCCATGAAGCGCCGTTCGACCGCGCCTGCGAACGCCGCCTGCAAGCCCCTGATCGAGCCGAGATAGTAGAGCGCCTCTATGTCGTTCGGGTTCTGCTTCAGGCGCGCTTCGGCGAGTTGCTGCGCCTGCCGCGTGTACTCTTTGAACTCCGCGATGGTCTTCGGATCGACCTTGTCTTCCTTCTTCGAGTAGAAAGATTTGCTGTTATAGAGCGACGACTGCAAGCGCCGCGATTCGTTCATCGTCTGTAACCAGAGGCTCGCCGCCAGCGACTGCGGTCCCGCCGGATGGTCGGGAAAAGCGCGCTGGATTTCGGTGAAGATGCGCCGCGCCTCTTCATAGTCGAGGTTATAGAGCGCCTCGCCGCCTTTGGCGCGCATGGCGTCGAGCCGCGCGTGGTCGTTGGTCGCTGTGTCGGTCGCTTGCGCGGTCGGCTCTTGTGTCTGCTGTGCATAACACAAGCTGCATGCAATCAGTACAAAGAGGACTGCACTGGTGCGTCTCGGAATGCCCATGATCTGCCGCCCTTTCTAGGAAAAACTCAGGAAGTACTGCGCGTCCTTCTAACAGTGACCGACCCTTGTGCAACCACCGTGCCGCATCTATCGGCGACCGATAGCAACTGAAGTGTGACCACAGGCAGGCAGGTTTGAGCACGCAACCGATGAATAGCGGCTTATTCATCAGTCAGCATTCGTTTCTTGTCGTGATTGCGGTTGGCCGTTATTGTATCGCACCGGAGAAACTATGATGAGGCATCTCTTAGTCGTCCTTGCCGTCGCGGCGTTGTTAAGTCAATCGGGCAACGTGGTCGCGCGTGATTTGAATGCGGTGCGCGCGTATCGCCGGACGCACGAGCACGCGATCCTCGCGGAGTTCGTCGAACTGCTCGCGCTGCCGAACGTGGCTTCGGATCAGACGGGGATTCGGCGCAACGCCGCCGCGCTCGTGCGGCTGTTGACGCAACGCGGCCTCAACCCGCGCCTGCTCGAAGCGACGGACAAGGATGCGCCGCCTGTGGTCTACGGCGAACTGAACGTGCCGAATGCGACGCGCACGCTGGTCCTCTACGCGCACTACGACGGGCAGCCGACCGACCCGAAACAGTGGACCGGCAGTCTGCCGTGGCAACCCGTCCTGCGCACGGCTGCGCTCGAAGCGGGCGGGCAGATCGTGCCCATGCCGAAAGCGGGCGAGCCAATCAATCCTGAGTGGCGGCTCTACGCGCGCTCCGCCTCGGACGACAAGGCCGGCGTCGTCGCCATCCTCAACGCGCTCGACGCGCTCAAAGCCACGGGGCAGCAGCCCACCGCCAACATCAAACTTTTCTTCGAGGGCGAAGAAGAAGCAGGCTCGCCGCATCTCGCCGACATACTCGGCCGGCACAAAGACCTGCTACGCGCCGACGCGTGGATCATCTTCGACGGCCCCGTGCATCAGTCGGGCCGCAAACAAGTGGTCTTCGGCGTGCGCGGCGTAACGAGTGTTGACATCACTGTCTATGGCCCGCAGCGACCACTGCACAGCGGGCACTACGGCAACTGGGCCCCGAACCCCGCTATGCTCCTTGCGCGTCTGCTCGCCTCGATGAAGGACGCACGCGGGCGCGTGCTCATCGCCGGTTTCTACGACGACGTAGAGCCGCTCGGCAACGACGAACGGCGCGCGCTCGCCGACGCACCGCAGATGGACGACGAGATCAAAACGGCGCTCGGCTTCGCACAGGCCGAAGGCGCGGGCAAGTCTCTGCTCGAACTGCTCAACGAGCCATCGCTCAACATAGACGGCCTCAGCAGCGCCGAAGTTGGCACGCAGGCCCGCAACGTCATCCCCACCACAGCCACCGCCACACTCGACCTGCGCTTAGTCCGTGGCAACGACTATCAACGCCAGATCGAACGACTCGTCACACACATTCGCGGGCAAGGCTTTCACGTCACCACGGCCGAACCGTCTGCCGCCGAGCGCCGCCAACACCCGCTCATCGCACGCGTCACGCCGCGCGGCGGCTACAACGCCGAACGCACACGCATGGACCTGCCCATCTCCCTCAGCGTCGTCGAAGCCGTCCAAGCCGCCAGCGCACAACCCATCGTCCGCCTGCCCACGCTCGGCGGCAGCCTCCCGCTCTACATCCTGCGCCAGCAACTCGGCGCACCCTCTATCACCGTCCCACTCGCCAACTACGACAACAACCAGCACGCCGAGAACGAAAACCTCCGCCTCCAAAATCTCTGGGACGGCATCGAGATCGCTGCCGCCATCATGACGATGAAAATGTAGCTCAAGCTATGGCTGGTTAATCAGAGGTCACGGAAAGAAACTGCAACAAGTACCACTCGTCATCAGCTACAGCACGGTGGTCAACAGCATCTTACGGTAGCCATACTGCTTCGCGGTCTTGCGGCGGTGGCAGTTACAGCAGCGTACCTCGCACTTCTGTATCTCGGCGTAAATCGTCGCCCAACCGCGACCGCGCCTGATCATGTTGCAGACAGAATCCAGCTTACGGCCCCTGACGTGATCGAACTCCAACACGACCGGATTGATCTCGCCGCAATCAACACAAGGATGTTGTGAAAGATAAGCAATGACCAAGCTGATTATTTCAGCTTCCGCCCTGCGCCTGCGTTTGGCCACATTCGCTATATGGCGCTGCTTGTTTTTGTCATACCAGTTCTTCTGCACGATGCGTTTGCAGATGCGACACTGCGATTGCAGTCCGTCCGGGCGTGATCTGTCTCGCCCAAAATCAGCGACAATTTTTTCCGCGGCGCAAGTTGGACAACGCTTGGTTCGTTGCATAGGGCGTTGCTCTTAGAAGTGAGACGACTATTCGTCTAATACAATTATCAACTTGAGAGATGCGGCGAGAAGGGTGAGATTAAAAAATACGGGCGTGACTCTCACGCCCGTAAATTGTTGATTCTATTGATGGGCCGTACAAGAATCGAACTTGTGACCCGCTGATTAAGAGTCAGCTGCTCTACCAACTGAGCTAACGGCCCGCTAGGTCGAAGGGAATTATACGGGGCAGGAACGAAGTGTCAAGAAGCGACGCACGTATGCGCGCTGAAGAAACGATAAACAAGATAGACCCGCTGACTTTTAATCAGCGGGTCTGTTGATGCGAAGCGACAATTAATAAAGTTACTTTGTGCGGCGCGCTCTAGCGTGTGGTCAACTCTTTGGGCAGTTGTTTGTCTACGACGGGGCGCGTGGGGGCGTTCGCCAGGTCGGAGGCGGTGAGGAAGATGGTGCGGGCGACCTTTTGCATCTTGTTGTAGTCGATCTTGTCGGGCGAGTCACCGGGCTTGTGATAGTCTTCGTGAACGCCGTCGAAGTAGAAGATGATGGGCACGCCCTTCTGCGCGTAGTTGTAGTGATCGGAGCGAAAGAAGAAACGGTTCGGGTCGTGCGGGTCGTCGTACTTGTAGTTGAACGCAAGTTTCAGATACGAGTCGTTGATGCGCTTGCTTAACGCGCCGAGTTGCGTGCTCATCATCTGCGAGCCGATGACGTAGATTTCGTTGGGGCCGGTCAATTCGCGGTTCGCGGGGTTGGTGTCGCCGGCCTTCTTACTGCGCCCGATCATGTCTATGTTGAGTTGCGCGACGACTTGCTTGAGCGGCACGGGCGGGTGCTCGACGAAGTAGCGCGAACCCCACAAGCCTTTCTCTTCGCCCGCGTGCCAGACGAAGAGGATCGAGCGCGCGGGGCGTGGCCCTTTCGCAAAGGCCTCGGCGATGGTCAGCACGGAGACTGTGCCTGAGCCGTCGTCGTCCGCGCCGTTGCAGATCGAGTCGCCGTCCACGGATGGGCACGCGCCGACGTGATCGTAGTGCGCGCCGAGCGCAACGTATTCATCCTTGAGCGTCTGATCCTTGCCTTCGAGTATGCCCACGACGTTCTGCGTATTCTGTAGCACGAGGCTTACGTCCACCGCGAAGCGCAAGACTTTGCTTGGCGCGAGTGCGAAGGACGCGGTCGTGCCGCCGGTCTGCGCCGCGCGCAACACGTCTTCCCCACTCGTCTGCTCGCCGGCAAAGAGCGCGTCGAGCAGCGCGGGCGCGGCGTAGATGGCCGGCAGCGTCTGCGTCTGCTGTGCGTCGCGCTGTTCCTCGTCGCTCACGATGCTGAACCGGGCGCGCTCAAGCGTGCGCTGGCGATTGGCCAACCACATAGAGATGTCGCGCGCCGTCGGAATCAAGACCAGTCCGCGTGCGCCGTGCTGGCGCGCGTAGGTCGCGGGGTCGAACCAATCCACGCCCGCCGTACCTTGCAAGTCGGCGCGCGCTAGACCCACGGGGAAGCCTTGATTGACGACGACGATCTTGTCGCGCACGTCCAAGCCTTCGTATGGATTCCAGTTCTTCGCTTTGACGAGCCAGCCGTGACCGGCGTAGACAAGCGCGCCTTCGGCCGCGCCCGACTGTTGCACCGGCACGAAGTCCGCGCCGAGTTTGAACTGGCGGTCGCCGAGCGCCGCGTTGGTTTTGTCGGCGCTGACTTTGGCGCGCTTGAGCGGGATGCGTTGAAAGTAACCGTCGTCGCCCGCGGGCTTGATGCCCCAACGCTTGAGGTTGTCGGCGATGTACTTGGCCGTCGCATCAAGACCGGGCGAGGGCGTATCGCGCCCGGCCATCGCATCCGAGGCGACGAAGTGCAGACGCTCGCTCAAACTGGCCGCCGTGATCTTCTCGGCCGCTTTCAGGTCTGTCTTCGAGAGCGTGACGGCCGAAGCGGCCGCGGCGGCGGTCGGCGTCTGAGCGCGGGCCGGCGACACGGACACGCCGAGCAGCAGGCAGGTCAGCCAAAGGCTGAGCAGATTCGATCTGGACATTAAGCCTCCGAATGAATTAACCGGGCTGTGTGCCGGATAATGTAACAGGCGGGTTAGACGCTGACCAAACGACGTGCGTTCGCCGGTGAGTAAGGAGCTTAACTCCACAGACACAAAAGAAATGAAGCGGGCGGTCTGCTGACCGATGAATAGCGGCTTATTCATCGGTCAGCAGACCGCCCGCTTCGTTAGTTTCTTAGCTGGCCGAGGCGGTCTTCTGTTTTTGTTGCTGGGTCTTTTCCTGTTGGAGGCGCGTGCCGATCTCGTCGAGTTGCTGCGGGCTGAGCACCTCGCGTGCCTGCGGGAACATCTCGCCCTCTTCCTCTTCGACGTGATGCTCGACCGAGTCTTTCAACTCGGTGATCGTGTCCATCCAATCTTCGCTGCCCGCGTCCATGCCCGACAGTTCGGCGAGCAGGTCTTTCACTTCCTGATGTTCTTCGTAGGCTTCAACCGTGATCTCGCGTGTCTCGGCGGCCTGCTTGAGCACCGGATAGAGGATCGTCTCCTCGATGTGCGCGTGGATGTCGAGCGCCTGTTTCAACTGCGTGAAGATTTGCTGGCGCACGGCCACGTCCTGTTCACTCGTGCCTTCGAGTTGCTGGAACATGGCTGCGACTTCCTGATGGTCGTTCTTCAAGAGCGTAAATGCGTCCATGACTTATTCCCCCTGTTGGCTGTTACGTTTTCGCCTAACCTTGCACGGTAATCGAACGCGCAAAGGCATGACTTGAAGCTACGGAGCAAGCACAGTGCCGCAAGCGATAAGAGTGAGCAGCGCGCTCGCCGACATAACTAGACTCTGCGGATGTGGACGAGAACCGGTGTGCTGTCGCTACCACCATGCAGTCAAGAGTGACGGCCGTTTTGCGAGTGAATTATACTTGTGCGACAATGCCCCGCGCGCGCCTGTAGCTCAGTGGATAGAGCGCCTGTCTCCGGAACAGGAGGCCGCAAGTTCGATCCTTGCCAGGCGCATTTATTCCGCAACTCCGCCACGTGTTGCTCCCACGTATAAGCCTCCGCCCATCTGACGTGCTTCGCCTGTCTGTTCTTCGTCGGGCTGAGCCGCAGTCTGCCCTGATTGCCGTGCGCCTGAGCCGGTACAGCATAGAGTGTGTTGTTGTGCGGGCAGTAAGCAACGAAGTAATCCACCTCTTCGCGCCTGTATGGTCTGCGCGTCAGTCCGGCCCCTGGTTGCCTGCGCTGGCTCTTGTAATGGACGCAACCTGCGCTCAGCCAAGCCGTCTTCACTTGTATCTTGAATAGGCGCGAGCCGTTATCCACCACCAGATCGTAACTGGCCCCTGTGCCGAAGGGCACGCTGACCGTGAAACCTGCGTCGAGGTACGCACTAAGCACGAAGCCTTCGCTCATGTTACCGGATGCATACTTGTGCATGTCGCCTCCTGCGGCAAACGCCGCCGTTGAGAGTTTACGCGCTGCAAATTGTTTGACAGGATCGAGATCGAGAGGCGATTAACGAGAGTTAACGAGTATGTGGTTGATCCGCTGAGCTACGCGGGCACAAGACTGAGTTGAGGCGTAAACATAACATAGCCGCGCGTTGGTGTGCCAGCCTGCTGCATTGACTTGACGCGCACTGCCAGCTGCGCTTAAACCATCAGTGCGCTTTGCGCGAAGTTAAGGATAAAGGAGCAACCGCAGTCGAACCGTTATGCTCGTCGTCAATCGTCAGCACGCCGCCGTGATCCACACGCCGCACGGGTCGGAGATACGTCCGCTCGTTGATCGCACTACGTCAAACATAGAGTTGTGCAGTTTGGCGGAAGAAGTCTTGCCGCCGGGCGCGGCCGTGGGGCGGCATTATCATCTTGCGACCGAAGAGGTCTATTACATTCTGAGCGGCAGCGGCCACATGACCGTGGGCGACGAAGCGCGCGCGGTCGGGGGCGGCGATGCCATCTTCATCCCGCGCGGGCAGACGCACACGCTTGCTAACACCGGCACGGAGCCGCTCGTGCTGTTGCTCGTCTGTGGCCCGGCTTACGATCGCGCGGATCATCGCATGGAAGCGCAGGCTTAAGGCTCCCTTGTAGAGGCGCGCGCGTTCGTCGTATGCTCCGAAGCTTGCGCGCAACGCCCGGTGCGCGCCCTTAATGCAATGACGCAGAGCAAGTTATTTCAACAGGTCACGGACTGTCTCCGGCTCGAAGCCGCGGCGGTCGCGCGTGCGGCGAGCAGTTGCAACCCGGCGAGGTCGAACGTGCGATCAAGTTGCTGACGGACTGTCGCGGCAAGGTCGTCGTGGTCGGCGTCGGCAAGTCGGGCAACGTCGCGCAGAAGATCGCGGCGACGATGACGAGCACGGGCACAACGGCCGTCTATCTGCACGGCTCGGATGCGTTGCACGGCGGCCTCGGCGTGGTCGCGCCGGCCGATGTGGTCATCGTCATCAGCAACAGCGGCGAGACGGATGAAATACTCGCTATGCTGCCGTACCTCAAACATCGGCGCGTGCCTATCATCGCCATCGTCGGCAACCTGCGCTCAACTCTGGCCGCGCGGGCCGATGTCGTTGCTCGATGCTTCGGTTGAACAGGAAGCGTGCCCGCTCAATCTCGCGCCGACAACCAGCACGACGGTTGCGCTCGCCATCGGCGACGCGTTGGCGCTCGCCTTGATGCAATGCAAAGAACTGACGCCCGAAGCGTTCGCGTTGAATCATCCGGCGGGGCGTTTGGGGAAACGGTTGATGCTGCGCGTCAGCGACGTGATGCACGGCGGCGCGCAGAGTCCGACGGTCGCAGGCGCAGCGCCGCTCTTGGAAGTTGTGCGCGCGATCAGTCGCGGCGGCTTGGGCGCGGTTAGCGTGGTGGACGAAGCGGGCAAACTGGTCGGCATCATAACGGACGGCGATTTGCGGCGCGCACTCGAACGCAGCGAGTTAGCCGACGTGGCGCGTTTGACGAGCGGCGCGATCATGACGCGCACGCCTATCACGACGACGCCCGACGCGCTCGCTTATGCTGCGCTGCAATTGATGGAAAATCGCCCGTCGCAAATCTCCGTGCTGCCGGTGGTGGACGAGACGGGCGCGTGCGTCGGGCTGCTCCGGTTGCACGACATAGTGCGCAGCGGGTTGTAAAAAAAGGACATGAAGTTGAACAGTCTGACCGCGCGTTGCGCTGGCGCGCTCGCGTTAATCTTTGCGCTCGCACACGCCGGCCACGCAGCAGCGACCACAACGAACAGGGCGGCCGAGCAGAAGCCGATACCGGCGGGCGAAGTTGTCGTCGTGCTGCCCGAACGCCTATTCGATGCACTGCTGGAATCGCTGTTGACCTTGCCGCAGCCGCCGACCTTTCCGCTGCCCCGCGTCGGACAAGGCAGCGCGACCAACGACAACAACAATCGCGGCGCGTGTGCGAACGAGATCACGTTGACGCGCGAGCAGGCGGGCACACGCACGGGTGTCGATCTACGCAACGGTCAGATCGTCGCGCCGGTCGCGTTTCGCGGCACGTACAGTGCGCCTGTGATCGGCTGTCTTAAGTTTCAGGGTTGGGCGGAGACGAACTTTGAACTCTCGTTCGATCAGGCGAAACAAGTGCTGGTCGCGCGCGTCGTGGTACGCGAAGTCCACTTGAGCAAAGTGCCGGTGCTACTCAACAACGGCATCACGGGTTTGGTGCAGGACGCGTTGGACGCACGCGTCAACCCGGTTGAAATTCTGCGCGCCGAACAACTCTCGATGAGATTGCCGCTGACAAAGATGTCCAATAGCGGCGCGCTGCGTCTGCGTGCTAAAGAGGTGCGCCACGAAGTTGTGGCGGGCGAGTTGCGCGTGCGAATTGTTTATGAGTTCGTGCGTGAAGACTGAGGGAAGTGAATTAACCACCAGACCGAAGACACGTAAGCAATGATGAAGATGAAGGATGAATAACGAAATAGCAGCTTATTCATCAGTCATCATTCATCGTGCTGCATTGTCCGTTTGTGTCTTCGTGTCTTTATGGTTAATTATGCTTAGGCCGGCACGGCCGCGCAGACGGGCATGTCAACGACTTTCCACGCGGTATCGTCCCGCAAGAGTTTCGTCATCAACATGGCATGAAAGATGTGGCCGCTGCGCTCGGCGCGGACGAGGCCCAGCAGCGGCATGTTTAAGAGCGCGAGGTCGCCCACGATGTCGAGAATCTTGTGGCGCACAAACTCGTCGCGCGCGCGCAGCGGCGTCTCGTTCAACATGCCGTCGGGCGTGAGCACGATGGCGTTATCAATCGAGCCGCCACGGATGAGATTGGCGCGGCGCAGGGCTTCGATCTCGGCGGTGAAGCCGAAGGTGCGCGCGTGGGCGATCTCGCGGTTGAAGGCGACGGGGTCGAGCGCGTCGAAGCGCAGGCGTTGCGTGCCGATGAGCGGGTGCGGAAAGTCGATCAAACAATCGATCTCATAACCTTCGTGCGGCTCGACACTCATGCGCCGTCGCCCCGTCCACGACCTCGATCTTTTTACGGACCACCAGCGCGCGTCGCGCCGCCGGTTGCTCGACCACGCCGACGCGCTCGACGAGTTCCGTGAATGGCTCCGCCGAGCCGTCCATGATCGGCACTTCCAAGTTGTCCACTTCGATATAAACATTATCCACGCCGCCGCCGCGCAGGGCCGCCAGCAGATGCTCGACCGTCGAAAGCGTCACGCCCGTGTGCATCAAGGTCGTCGCATAACTCGAATGCGCGACGCACTCGACCGTGGCGGGAATCTCGAAGTTGTCGAGGTCTGTGCGGACGAAGATGTAGCCGGTGTCGGGCGGCGCGGGGCGCAGGCAGACTTCGACGGGCACGCCCGTGTGCAAGCCTAAGCCGCTAGTGCGCGCGGCGCGCGCCAGAGTGGTTTGTCTGGTCAAAGAGAGGCTCGATCCTTTCACGTCCGGCGCAGATTTGGCTGCGCGCCGCGTTGTTGAAGCAAAATTAGCTGTGCAATGCTTGTGCCGTCGAGCGCACAATGCGCGAAGATGAAGCCGGGCTTGAGTTTCGTTGATCTAACGTGTGTCCGTTGACAAGCGCGCGTGTAGCAGTGCGGCCACGTTCGGCGCACAAGTTGCGGCGCGTGTGCCACACTCACGGCGCGCGCCCGGTCTTCGTGTTGACAGTGCGGAGACTGTTTCATTAGGATGAGCCGCCCGGTTAATTCAAGCCTCGCACACCTTTCGTTTAATGCGGTCCACGGCAAGCAGGGTCGGTCAGTCGGCACGCTCTAACAGCTTCTATCATCGGAGAAGAAGATGCGCCATATTCGCCTTCGGCCCGCGACGACAACGTGGGTCATTTGTCTGACGATCTGGCTGTGCGGTTTCGTTGCCACGCACAGCGCCCGCGCGCAGTCGCAGATCACGACCGGCGTGATTCAAGGCACGATCATGGACGAGAGCGGCGCGGTCGTGCCCGGCACGAACGTCGAAGTGAAGAACCTCGACACCAACGCCGTGCAGACGTTCAGCACGAACGACGCCGGCCGCTTCGTCTTCCTGCAACTGCCGCCCGGCCGTTATACGTTGACGGCGGCAAGACCGGCTTTGCGACGCTCGTACAGGAAGCGTTTCCATTGACCGTCGGGCAGTCCGTCACGCTCAACCTGAACATGAAAGTCTCGCAGGTTGAAGAACGCGTGACGGTGACGGCCGTGCCGACCATCGACACGTCTAAAACTGAAGTCAGCACGACGATCAACGAGCGGTCGGTGAGCAACCTGCCCGTGCTGGGGCGCAAGTTTGAGGACCTGTTGACGTTGACGCCCGGCGTCTCCATCGTGCAGGGGCCGGATGGCGACGAGATCACTTTCTCAGGTCAACGCGGCGTCTTCAACAATGTGAGCCTCGACGGCGGCGACTACAACAACGGCTTCTTCGGCGAGCAGTCGGGCGGGCAACGCGCCGCGATAGACATTCCGCTCGACGCCGTGCAGGAGTTTCAAGTTGTGGCTACGGGTGCGACGGCCGAGTTCGGGCGCACGGCGGGCGGCGTGGTCAACGTCGTCACCAAGTCGGGCACGAACGAAGTACACGGCAGCCTGTTTCACTTTCAACGGCTCGAAGCGTTGACCGCCAACACGTCCGACGGGCGACCTCTGACAGATTTTCACCGCGAGCAGTTCGGCGGCAACATCGGCGGCCCCATCAAACGTGACAAGGCGTTCTACTTCGTCGCCTTCGAGCAAATCTTCGAGAACCTGACGCGCGCCAACTTGAGCGAACAGATCGGCGCGACGCCGTGCCCCGTGCAGACGCCGACGATCTTGGCGAACGAGGCGCTGATCAACTCGAACGTCGATTGCCAGCGCCGCGCGCTCTTGAGCTTCATCCGCACGACGCGCAATCAAGAGGAAGGTGCGCCCATCCAGCGCCCCATTCGCAACTCCGCGATCCTCGGCAAGATCGATTGGAACTTGACCAACAACAACAAGCTCACGCTCTCGCACAACTTCGACTACTCGCGCAACGAGAACCAGACCTTCGACGTGAACACCTACGGCAACTCCGCCAACGGCATCGAAGGACCGTCGAAGATCAACGCCTTCAACTTGAATCTGTTCACCACCGTTTCGCCGACGAAGGTGAACGAGTTTCACTTCACCTACGGGCGCGAGGAACGGCCGCGCGCCGCCACGCCCTCGAACATCCCGGCCGACATGGCCATGGGCTTCGTTGACACGTTCCGCTTCGGCAACCCGTTCTTCCTGCAACCCGGCGTGGACGAGACGTTCTGGCGCACGCAGTTGCGCGACAACTTCTCGATCATCTCCGGCACGCACACCGTCAAACTCGGCGGCGAGTGGGTGCATAGCCGCAACTCGCAAGTCTTCCGTGGCTTCTTCACCGGGCGTTATTTGTTCGACTCGGTGACGGGCTTCCTGCGTTACGCTTCGCCTGCGGCGGCGGGCGGCTTCGGCCCCGCAACCGTCGGCTGTACGACCAGCACGGGCGTCGTCTCTTACGTCACCGCGCCCACGCCTTGTCCTGCGGGCACGACCACGACGGGCGGCCCGCTCCTGCTCTATTTGCAAGGCGCGGGCTTGACCGGCCCCGCGACAGACGCGGCCGGTTTCTCAGACATCAAGAATGAGGACCTCGCGCTGTTCGCGCAGGACAGTTGGAAGGCGCGCTCAAATTTAACGCTGAACTACGGCTTGCGTTGGGAAGCGCAGATTTTGCCAGAGCCGGTTGTGCCGCCGAACCAGACGGCATACGGCATCTTCTTAAACGATCCGCGCTTTCCCTCTGACGGCACGCTGCCGAGTCCGAAGCGCGAGTTTCAACCGCGCGTCGGCTTCGCGTGGGACGTGGCGAGCAACCAGAAGTCTGTGCTGCGCGGCTCTTACGGCATCTACTACGCGCGCCAAAACATGCTCTCGCAGGTCGGCTCGATCACGACGAACGGCGTGCAGCAGACGACGATCTTTTTGAACACGCCGATCATCTCGTCGGGCGTGCCCGGCCCCGTCTGGCCGAACTTGGTCACGCCGCCTTCGACCGTCACGCCTTGCGTATCGGGCGGGCGCACCAATCCGTTCCCGTGCTTCACGGGCGTGCGCGTCTTCAGCCGCGACTACGCCAACCCGCGCGTCTATACCACGAACGTCGCGTTCGAGCAGGAACTCGCGCCGAACCTGTCGCTCTATTTCGACTTCACGCACGCGAAGGGCGTCCATCTGACGCGCTTCCTGAACGTGAACCGCAACAACTTCTTCCGCGCCCTTCCTTGACGAAGTGCAGGTGACGAGCGCCAACGGCAAGTCGCTCTATCGCGGCTTCACGGTCGGCATGCGTAAGCGTTTGAGTCGCGGCTATCAGTTCGAGTGGAACTACGTCTTAGCGAAGGACCTCGACGACGACTCGAACGAGCGCGACCCGTTCACCGACCGCTCGTTCGACATCAACAACCTACAACTCGACTACGCGCTCTCCGACCGCGACATCCGCCACAAGTTCAACTTCTTCACGACGGCCGAACTGCCGTGGGGCTTCGAGGGCAACGCGCGCGTGCAGGCCCGCAGCGCACAGCCGCTCACGCCCGGCCTGCGCACCGCCACGAACCGCAACACCGCGCGCAAAGATAACAAGTTCTTCACCTTCGATTGGCGTTTGCAGCGTCCGTTCCACTTCGGCGAACGCACGGCGCTCGTCCCTATCGTCGAGATGTTCAATACCTTCAACAACGCGAACAACATCAACCCGCTCTCGACGCCCGGCCTCTTCAACTTCGACGGCTTCCTCCGGCAAGGCGTCGGCGACCCGCGCCAGTTGCAACTCGCGCTCAAGTTCCTGTTTTGACGAATAGCTTGCGACGCGATTACTGATCGAGCTTCACGCGCGCACGCGTGAAGCTCGATCTATCTGCACAAAACATAATGAACGACAACGAACAAGCGATCACGGAGATCGTCAACCGCGAAACGCGCGCGTGGGACACGCAGGACGTTGACCTGTTGCTGACCATCTTTCACCCCGACATGGTCTGGCCGTGGCCGCCCGACGAACACGCGCACGACCCCGCCGATTGGGTCTTCGTGCTCGGCCGCTTCGACCGTGAACGCTGGCGGCGCAGCTTCGTCGAACTGTTCACCACGCACCGGCTCGCGCACAACCGCCGCGAGTTGAAAAAGATCGTCGTCACGCCCGAAGGCGATGGCGCATTCGCCGTCGTGGACATAGACACGCTCTGGCTCGACGCAGCAGGCACGCCCAACCACTGGCACGGGCGCGTCTGCAAGGTCTACTCAAAGATCGGCGACGAATGGAAGATGACCATGCACACAGGCGTGCTCGACTACTCCGGCGACAAGGCGGCGCGGTAAGCACGTTCGGAGTTATGAACGACACGCACAACGCCGACACAGACGATCTCAAACATCTGCGCCGCGCCGTCCAACTCGCGCTCGCGGCCGAGGCGCGCGGCAATCTGCCCATCGGCTCTGTCATCACGTTGCATAACGAGGTCGTCGCCGAGGCCGGCAACGCCGTGCTTGTGCCAACATATCATCCGGGTCGCCACGCGGAGATCGAAGCCCTGCGCCTTGTGCCCGCGCACCTTTGGGCGCGCTGTCGTGAGTTGACCTGCTACACGACGCTTGAGCCGTGCGTCATGTGTTGCGGCGCGCTGCTCTTGCACGGCGTCGGCCGCGTCGTCTATGGCGCACGCGACCCCGAAGGCGGTGCGGGCCCGTTGCTCAAACATCTGCCACCCTACTACGCCGATCAAACGCTCATCCCGCAATGGCTCGGCCCCCTGCTGCCCGACCTGTGCGATCCGCTCTACGAACGTCTCCACACACGCTTCGACGCACTGCCCTGCGGCAAGCACAGTAGCGACAGTTAACGAGTGACGATTGACGAGCATGCAGCTATTAACTCGTCACTTGTCACTTGTCACCCGTCACTGCTTTTACATATCATCAAACCTACAATGCCAAGCAAACAGGGTTCGCCGCCTGAACGGGTCTATCTAATCGACTCGATGTCGCACATCTTCCGTGCGTTCTTCGCCCCGATGGGCGGGCGCATGGAGCCTTTGCGCAACAGCAGCGGGCAGGTGACGCAGGCCGTCTTCGTCTTCACGAACATGCTGCGCAAGCTGCTCGCAGATGAGCAGCCGCACTACATCGCCGCCGTCTTCGAGTCGGGCGTGCCGACGTTTCGGCACGAGATGGACGTGAACTATAAAGCGAATCGCGCCGAGATGCCTGACGAACTCGCAGCGCAAATCCCTTACATCGTCCGCGTTTGCGAAGCCTTCAACATCCCGATCTTAAACGCGCCCGGCTTCGAGGCCGACGACGTGATCGGCACGCTGGCCGTGCAGGCAGCCGACAAAGGCTTGCAGGCGGTCATCGTCTCGAACGACAAGGACATGTGCCAACTCGTGCGCGATCCCTTGATCATCTGCATGCGGCAGAACTCGCAGAACGTGAAACGCAAAGAGCCTGTGCCGCCCGTCGAATGGTGCGACGAAGCTTGGGTCGAACAGAAGTTCGGCGTGCCGCCCACGCAGATCATCGACCTGCTCGGTTTGATGGGCGACTCGGTTGATAACATTCCCGGTGCGCCCGGCATCGGTGCGAAGGGCGCGGTGCAGATCGTCAAACAATTCGGCTCGATAGAGAACGCGCTAGCGAAATGGGAAGAGGTCAAACATAAAACTTACCGCGAGTCGTTGCACAACAACGCCGACCTGATCCGCCAGTCGCGCGAACTGGCCACGCTCAAGACGGACGTGAACATGCAGCTTGATCTAGATCAACTGCGCGCGCGCCCGCCCGACCGCGCCGCCGCATATCAACTGTTCCGCGAGCTTGAATTTCAGGCGCTCACGCGCGAGTTTGCCGACGCCGCCGGCAGCGCCGATCTGGGGCAGACGGCCGCGCGCCGCTATCAACAGATTCGCAACCTCGCGGACTTAGAACCGCTCGTGCGCAAACTTTGGGACAGCGAGCACTGGGCGTTCGCCGTCGCCGACTCGACGCCAGCGGGCGCGGGCACGCAAGGCTCCACGCGCGATCAAGCGTTGCCCACGGGCATCGCTATCTCCTCGGCCGCGAACACGTCTGCCTACGTCGATCTCGCCAACTTCGACGAAGGCGCGGAAGCAGCCGCCGCCGCGTTGCGCGACGTGTTGGGCAACGGTCTGCTTGCCAAGTCGGTCCACGATCTCAAACGCGCGACCGCGCTACTCGAACCACTCGGCATCGAACTTGAAGGCGTTAATGACGACACGTTGCTCGCCGCTTATCTGCTCGATCCGATCCGCAGCAAATACGACTTGGGCGATCTGGCGCGCGAGGCAAGCGTGGCTGACGGTTGGACGGAAGCGGGCGAAGGCTGGACGGCGGAACAATGGCGCGCGGCCAAGACGGCCGATCTGACCGCGCAAGTGGCCGACGTGCTGCACGGGCGCATACTCGAACAGGGCCTCGAAGCCATCTACAACGAGATGGAGTTGCCGCTCGCGCCCTTGCTGCACCGGATGGAAGCGGCGGGCCTGCGCGTGGATACGGACGCGCTCGGCGAGTTGTCGAAATTCTTCGGCGCGGAGTTGGAGAAGCTGACCGCGCAGATTTACAAGGTGGCGGGCCGCGAGTTCAAGATCAGTTCACCCAAACAGGTCGGCGAGGTCCTCGAAGAGTTGAACATCAGCAAAGGGCGTAAGACCTCGACCGGGCAAGTGTCAACGAACCGCGCCGTTCTTGAACGAACTCGCGCAGCACTTCGAGTTGCCGCGCCTGATCATCGAATACCGCGAGCTTGATAAACTGAAAGCGACCTACACAGACTCGCTGCCCGCGCTCGTCGGCCCCGACGGCCGCATCCACAGTCAACTCAATCAAACCGTCACGGCGACCGGCCGCTTAAGCAGTTCTGACCCGAACTTACAGAACATTCCGATCCGCACAGAACTTGGCCGGCGCATCCGCCGCGCGTTCGTGCCCGACAAGGGCAACGTCTTCGTCGCCGCCGATTATTCGCAGTTAGAGTTGCGCCTGCTCGCGCACATCACGCGCGACCCCGTGATGCTCGACGCGTTCCAAAAGGGCGAAGACATTCACACGCGCACGGCGCAACTCGTCTTCGGCGCGAAGACCAAAGAGGAACTAAAAGAGAAGCGCCGCTTCGCCAAGATCGTCAACTTCGCCATCGCCTACGCCGTCGAACCGTTCGGCCTCTCGGCGCGCGTCGGCATCTCGCGCAAAGAGGCCAAGCAGGTGATCGACGACTATTACAAGACCTACAAAGGCGTGCGCGCCTACATGGACAAAGTGCCCGAAGAGGCCCGCGCCCAAGGCTTCGTGCGCTCCAAGTACGGCCGCATCCGCCCCTTGCCAACCATCAATGACCGCAACGGCCAAATCCGCGCCCGCGCCGAACGCGAAGCCATCAATATGCCAATTCAAGGGACCGCAAGTGATATTGTCAAACTCGCTATGCTTAAAGTTGACGAAGCACTGCGCCGCGAAGGCTTGGCCACGCGCATGGTCATGCAGGTGCATGACGAGTTGTTGCTTGAAGCGCCGAAGCAGGAGGCGGAACGCGCTCGCGCGATTCTCAAGCGCGAGATGGAAACGGCCGTTGATCTGGACGTGCCGCTCGAAGTCGAGATCGGCACGGGCGCGAACTGGATGGACGTGAAAGGACAGTGACAAGTGGCAAGTGACGAGTGACAAGTTAAGGCTTGTTCACCACTCATCACTCATCATTTCATCACGGCTTTTTATGGACGAGGATCGAACAACTGAGTCGCAGCATGAGGGCGGGCGTGTGGTCTATAGCCGTCTGCCTGTGGAGGGCGAGACGGCGGGCGACGGCGGGCGTGGCGGCGCGTCGTCGGCCGGTGGCTTCATGCTGCCGGGTGGTCGGGCGGTCGAGCCGCTGCTGCCTGTGCTGCTGATCAGTTTCGTGCTGCTCGTCGGGTTGGTCGCGGGGCTGGGCTGGAAAAGTCAGAGTTATCTGGAAGATGTCAGCACGCGCGTGCAGCAGAGCGAACGTGGGCAGGCAGCCAAGACCAGTTATCTCTTACAACTGCGCAACGCTTTGATCACGCTCGACACGGAGGCGCGCACGCGGCAGGAGCAGTTGCAACGGCGCGACTTGCAGGGCGACATCATCAATCCGTTCGCCGTGAAGTTGGGCAAGGCGCGCGCAGAGGTCGAGGCGTTGCTGCCCACCTTCGAGCATCTGGCGCTGGCGCGTGAACAGCAGGGGCACGAGTTCCGCCAACTGCTCAACGAATATCTGCACACGACGGAAGACCCGCGCACTTACGGCTTCAACGGCTTCACGCAATACCGCGATCTCAACACCAAGCTGGACCAGTTCTTCGCGCAGGCGGGACTTGAACAGGAGGCGCTCGCGGTCGAGCGTTTGAAGTTGGAGCAGGCGGCGCAAGCGCGCATCCGGCGGCTGACCTTCATCGCCGCGACGCTCGCCGTGCTCATCGCCGCGCTGGCTATCTGGGAGTTGCAGCGTCGCTTCCGGCAGTTGCGTGCGAGTCTCATCGAGTCGCGGCGCGAGCGGCAGTTCAGTTCGCAGATGCTCGAAGGCATGATGAGCGCCGTCGTCGCGCTCGACGCGCACGTACACATACGCAGTGCCAATCGCACCTTCTTTCGTCTCTTCCCACGCGCGGCCATCGGCGCATCGGTTCATGACGACATCGCCGACGCGGAAGGCTTGAAGCTGCTCGCCGCCGTCACGTCGGCGCGCGTCGAACAGCCGACTTATCACGGTCGTTGGACGCTCAACGCAGACGGCGCGGCGGCCGGCAACGGCACGACGAGCGCGCCCCCTGCGCCGCGCCGCAGTTTCGATGTCTATTCCGCGCCGCTCAATCTCGACGGCGAGCCGGGGCAAATCCTCACGCTCGTGGACGTGACCGAAGCGGCGGCGACCGAGACGGAACTGCGGCACAAGACCGCGCTCGCGGCCGTCGGGCAAGCGTCGGCGCAGGTCGCGCACGAGATCAAGAACCCGCTCGGCAGCATACGGCTCGGCGTCGCCATGCTGCGCGACATGACAAGCGACGCCGAAGCGCACAACACGATCACGCTGGTCGAACGCGGCATCGAACACTTGAACAAGTTGACGGTGGACGTAACCGAGTTCTCGCGCGACCGCGAGTTGGCGTTCACGGATGTGAACCTGCACGACCTGCTCGACAGCAGCCTCGAACTCGTCGCCGACAAACTGCGCGCCAAGCAAACGCCCGTCGAGCGCCACTACACCGCGCAACCGCTCACGGGCACGCTCGACGTGGATCAACTGCGGCAAGTCTTCGTCAACCTACTGGCCAACGCCGTGGACGCGAGCGCCGACGCGCAGCCGATCACGATCACGACCGATCTCATCAAGCGCCCGCGCACCGCCGCCCGCGCAGGCGACCGCACCGCCGGCCCCTCTGCCCGCATCATCATCACAGATCGCGGCCACGGCATGAACGACCAGACGCGCGCGCGCATCTTCGAGCCATTCTTCACCACCAAGAAACGCGGCACAGGCCTCGGCCTCGCCATCGTCAAAAAGATCGTCGAACAACACGGCGGCCAAATCACCGTCGAGAGCACGCCCGATCAAGGCACAAGCTTTCAGGTCGAACTGCCGCTCCAACAAAATTAAAGCGCGCTCAACGATCTTCACCAAGACACTAAAGAGATGATGAACGATGAATGAAGAATAGCTGCTTATTCATCATGCTGAATAACGAATAGCTTGTCTGTCATTCATCGTTCATCATTTCTATTGTCTCAGTCCGCAATGTGTGCGAGTGCGGCGCGGGCGGCTGTGATGGTTTGATCCAGCAACTCGTCTGTGTGGGCCAGACCGATGAAGGCGGCCTCAAATTGTGAAGGGGCGAGATAGACGCCCGCTTGCAGCATCGCGTGGAAGAAGCGACCGTAGAGCGCGCGGTCGCTCTGGCCGGCTGAGGTCCAGTCGGTCACGGGCGCGTCGGTGAAGAAGGTCGTGAACATCGAGCCGACGCGGTTGGTGACGGTCTTGATGCCGGCCGCTTGCGCCGCTGCGCTTAGGCCCGCCGTGAGGCGCGCGCCCGCGCGTTCGAGTTGTTCGTAGACGGCACGTTCGCGCAGACGCTTGAGCGTTGCGAGGCCGGCCGTCATGGCGAGCGGGTTGCCGGAGAGCGTGCCCGCTTGATAGATGGGGCCGGCGGGCGCGATATGATTCATCAGATCGCGGCTCGCGCCGTATGCGCCGACGGGCAGCCCGCCGCCGATGATCTTGCCGAGCGTCGTGATGTCCGGGCGGACGCCGTACAACTCCTGCGCGCCGCCGCGCGCGACGCGAAAGCCGGTCATCACTTCGTCGAAGATGAGCAGCGCGCCGTGCCGCGTGCATAACTCACGCACAGCTTGCAAGTAGCCTGTCTGCGGCGGCACGCAGCCCATGTTGCCGACCACAGGCTCGATGATGACGGCAGCAATGTCCGCCTGTTGCGTGAAGACTTGTTCGAGCGCATCGGCATCGTTGAACGGCGCGGTGATCGTGCTCTGCGCGACTGCGGCGGGGACGCCGGGACTGTCGGGCAAGCCAAGCGTGGCCACACCCGATCCGGCTTTAACCAACAAGCTGTCGCCGTGCCCGTGATAGCAGCCTTCAAACTTAACGAGTTTCGTCCGTCCGGTTGCGCCGCGCGCAAGACGGATAGCGGACATCGTGGCTTCCGTCCCACTGTTGACCATCCGCACCATCTCGACCGACGGCACAGCCGCAATGATCTCGTCCGCGACTTCCAACTCCAACTCGGTCGGCGCACCGTAACTAGTACCGCGCGCGAGCGCGTCGTGTAAGGCCGCGATCACGTCCGGGTCGGCGTGCCCCAAGATCATCGGCCCCCACGAGCCGACGTAATCAATGTAGGTGTGCCCGTCCACATCGGTCATCGTCGCGCCCTGCGCGCTGCGGATGAAGCGTGGCGTGCCGCCAACGCCGCGAAACGCGCGCACGGGCGAGTTCACACCACCGGGCAAAAGCTCGACGGCGCGGGCGAAAAGTTCTGTCGATCTGTCTGTCTGTTCGTCGCGTGTGGCTGTCATGTTGTTTGCATCTAACTGCTCGTTTCGGTTCGCTAGTCGGTCCGATGATAACGCCGCCCGGACTAATGTTCCATCGGAATGATTAAGGCTGCGACTTCAGCCGAAGATGCTGCGCCAACCTTTGTCGAGCGCGTCGCCGAAGAGAAAGGTCGTGATGGACGGTTGCTCGTGGGAGCGGTCGTAGCCGACGAGTTCGACGTAGGCACGGCCGTCTGTCTCGACTGTTGTCGTGCTGGCCTGCGACGCTGCATGCGCCTTCCCAGTAAACGATCATGGTCGTGCCGCGCGTGTCGAGTTCCTGATCCTTGAGGACGGGCGTGATCGAGATGTCGATGCCGTGGCGGGGCACGCGCAAGCGCCAGCCGCTCGGATAGACAGCGCCGGTGTGCGGGCTGCGCCAGTGGGCGGTCGCTTCGAGCGTGAAGTCTGCGTTCGTTAAGTGCGACCTGTTGCCTTGTGCGTCAACGAACGTGCCGCTGGAAAAATCGGACGGGCGATTCAGACTGTCGCGCAGATGATAGACCATCACTTCCGCGCCCGTCGCAAGTTGCACGCTGAACCAGTCCCAACCCTTCTGCTTCTCGGTCGTGCGCCACGTGCCGAACTCACGATCCATCCATGCTGAACCGGTACACGTCTCGGTCGTGCCTTGCCAAGTGATGCGCCCTTCGGCGGCCATGCGCGTGTAAGAAAAATAGCGCGAGGCCTCGCCGCTGTCTTTGAAACTGACGCCGATGCCTTGATGCCCGTTGAGCGCGGCCGGCTTCACGGGGCGCAAGTTGACCTCGAAGATCAGATCGTCGCCGAGCGTCGCGCGCAAGCTGTGCGCGTCGCCCTGTTCACGCACCGACCAATCGCCGAGTCGTAAATCATAACGTTGGCTGCTCGTGCTTGCCGGGAGATCGAACGGCCCGTTCGCGCTTTTGCGATGCGCGTAGCGGAAACGTGCGCGCGTCTCGTCCGTGACGGCGAAGTGCGCGAGGTAGAGCGGGTTGCCGAGCAGGCGCAGCGGCACGACGCCGAAGCGGTCGAGGTCTGTGCGCCGTTTGAAGAAGACCAACTCGAAGCCGAAGCGTTGGCCGCGTTCGGTCTGCATGTGGCCCGTGTAGTACCACCACTCGGTCTGCGCGTCGCGGTGCGCGTACAGGTCGCGCGGCAACGTGACGCCCGCGTGTTCCGTCCCGTCGCGCAGAGTTGAAGCGCGCCCGACGAGTGCATCGGCCAAGCCGTCCAATACGTCGGTCGCAAGTTTCTCTAAGGGCGCGGTGAAATTAGTGCTCATTAAATGTGTCGATGTCTCCTGTTGATTTAGCTTGTCACGATAACAGCAGGTGATAACGAAAGTGTGCGCGATTTGCAAAGCTTAACTAGCGAAGGCCCGATAAATGATGAACGATGAATGATAAATGATGAATAACGAATAGCGGCTTATTCATCATTCATCATGCCGTCTTCATCCTTTCCCTCGTCAAGCGCGTTCGCCGCTCTCGCGCGGTTCGACGAGCAACGTGCGGAAGTTGGCCATGCGAACGAGGCCGGGCGCTGCGCCCTTCGGCTTGGCGATGAACTTGCGCTGCGTGTAATTAACGGCGACCTTCGCATCGTTTTTGGCCTGACTGTAGTTGGCGGCGAGTTGCGCGGCTTCAATCACGGTGCGTTGCGGGATGTCTGCGCGGCGCGGGTTGCGCACGACGACGTGCGAGCCGGGATAGTCGGCCGCGTGCAGCCACAGGTCGTGTGGGCGCGCGACGCGAAACGTCAATTGATCGTTGGCGCGCGCGCCGCGCCCGACCAGTATCTCGTAGCCGTCGGACGACAAGTAACGCCGTGCGACCGCCGCTTGCTCTGCCGCCTTGCCAGCCTCTTTAGCGGTCGCTCTGGGTTGCGCCTGATCCTTATCCTTCTGACCTGCGCGTCTGCCTGTTACGCGCCGCCCTGCGCGCTCGTCAAGTTGTGCGGCGAACGCTTCGAGCGCGGCCCCATCGCCGGTCGCAACAATTTCTTCAAGCTCTGCGCGGCGTGCGGCGAGCGCGTCCAACTCCGCGCGCAAGGTGGCGAGTCGTGTGCCAAGTTCCTGCGCCGCACGCTTAGCTTTAGCGTAGCGGGCGAAGCGGCGCGCGGCCTCTGCCTGCAAGGTGGCGTGTTCGTCGATCTCAAGCTCGATGGTGGGTGTGCCTTCCGTATAGTAATCGATAAGGCGCACGCGCGTGCCAGCGCGCACGGCCGTGCCGATGTTGGCGAGTAGCAGATCGCCCACGCGCTTGTGGTCCTCTGCGTCGCCATGCGCGGCCAGATCGCGCTCAAGATTGTGGCGCAACTTTTCGCGGCGCGCACTCTCTTGTCGCAGTCGCGTCAGCGAGCGCGCCCGCGCGAGCGGCGAACGTGCGCTCAGCTTCGATGGTTTGATAATAATCGTCCGCCGCCTCCGACACAGTGGCGAACGCGCCGCGTGTGAACGGCGCGGGCGTGTCGTGCGCCGTTGTGCGCTCGGCTCTTGGCGGCGGCGGTTGATAGGGTGCGCCGATCTCTGCGCCGCGCGACTGCCGGAGCATGGCGACGACGCGCTCCGCTTCGTCAAGCAGAAAGATGTTTGCGGCGCGACCCGTCAACTGCGCCACGAGCCACGCCGCATGCTCGCCGCCCGCCGCGTCGCGCGCGGCAAAACGAAAGCGCACGATGCGATCAGCCGCGTCTTTCGTCACGGCAAGCAGCGTCGCACCGTTGATGTGCTTGCGGAGCATCAATAGAAACTGATCGGGCTGAAGTGCTTGCTGTTCCAACTCGCGCACGGCGCGCTTGACGAGATGGATGCGCGGCGCGTCCGGCTCGACCGAGATAAACAGATAGCGTTCGTCGCGCACGCGGAAGTCGAACACAAAGGTCGCGCGCGCCGTCTGCCACACTTTGCCCAGCGTGCGCCCGACGAGCACAGGCGCGATCTCCGCGACAACGGCCGTGATGAGTTGATCGTGCATGAGCAGTTTAACTTTGGCTATTTGTGAGTCGTTATTTGCTCTTTGTCAATCCCGCGCGCGTTGTTTGCAGCAGGACATCCGCAACTAATCAAGCACAACTCGGCAAGCACAAATAGCTAATGACAAATAAATGAGGCTCTGTGCAATTGCACAGAGCCTCAAAAAATTCGTTCGTGTTTTCGTTTACTCGCGCACGATGCTTGTACCGGAGATGTAATCGTGGAGCGCGCGCCCGTGCGCGTCGAAGATCGCATAGAGCAGACCGAGGCCGCCGGTGGCAAGCGCGAGCAGCAGCCCGAACGCGCGGCGGATGCACTGACCAGTCGTCGGCGCGCTGCCCGTCGCGGCGTCCACCGTGCGCAGCGCCACGAGCGACAAGCCCCAGGTCCGTCCCGCCAGCGCCGTCGAAGCCATCACGTACAGGAACAACAGCACAAGCATGATGCCGACGAGCGATCCGGCCACGCGCGGATCGGCCCAGTTGCCGTTGGTTAACTCGATGATGGCCGCGAACGGCGACGCGGCGAACGCGATGACCACGAGATCGATGATCCCGCCCGCCACGCGCCGCACAATCGATGCATGCTCGGCCGCTTGCGGCGCGGCCGTTTCCAGCATCGCCGTCTCCGCCGCTTCGCGCCGCGCCAAATAAGCTTCATCAATGACCAGCGGGATGTGCCGCCGCGCCTTCTCTCGTTCATTACTATCGGCCGCTTCCGGCTCGACGCGCGGCGACGGCACGACGACTAAGTTAACCGGGCGAGCCGCTTCAACTACCGGCTCAGGCTGCACAGCCGCTTCCGCGACCACGACTGCTTCCGTCTCTCCGACCGCGCACGCTTCAATCTGCTCCAACTGTGCGACCGCTTCGATAGCCCCATGCTCAAGCTCAACGCGCGGCGCAGGCGACACGACTTCGGCCGCGACCTCGTAATCTTCGCGTGCGACGCGCGCAACCGCCGCCCCGCCGCGACCACGCCCGGACACGCGCGTTGTCGTCGCCGGCTGGCGTGCGCGCTCGATTCGTTTGAGCGCGGCCACGACCAACGGGTTCACTTCAGGCGCGGGCTTTGGCGGCACAAGACCGAGGGCCGGCGCGGCCACATCCGCCGTGGGCACGTCCGGCGCGGCCGCTTCGAGCATCACGGGTGCATGTGCCTGCGGCGCAGACGGCCCGGCCGCCGTCGCCGCTTCCGCTTCGCGCGCAGCCTCTTGCGCCTTGCGCTGCTGAATCTCACGCACGCGCTCGCTCAGGTCTTTGCGCCACTGCGGTTTAGGCGCGCGTCCCGGCGTCGGAAACTCGATCAAAGTCGAGGCGGCGGGTGCGCCCGTCTGGGCGGCAGCGTTGGCCGCGACGTTGTCGTTGGCGTTCGCGGTCGTCTGGTCGTGACGTGCTGAAGGGGTCATAGCGATTTTTCGGTAAGACTGGGACGGCGACGCGTCCCCGGCGCGGGCCGGCATGTGGCAGAAGGGGCACGCGGCCTGCGAACTGGCGTAAGTTTTACGGCACGCGGCACACAGCATAAAAGGTCACAAGCCTTCCTCTTGCTCGCTCGAAAATGACACTCAAGAAGCGGACGGGCGCGGCCGGTAAACCCAAGCCCTTAGCGGAGTCGCGGCGGATGCTATCAGAGATTACTTTAAGTCGTCAACCAGAAAATATACAAGCGAATGTATTTGTGCGGTGATAGCACACAAGATAAAGGCAGAGAAAAGGAAGGCACTAAGGCAAGGAGCAAAAAGTAAAAGGCAAAAGTTCAGCGCGAAAACTCAGCAAAGCTGACAAGCTTGCCGGCCCGGTTCTAGTCGCAACTCTTGCCTGTTGCCGTCAGAGCGGTTGGCGGCCGGCGTAGCCCGCTTCGACCTCGTGCCACCATTCGATCCGGTCCCCCTCGCCGAGTTCCCAGCAGAGCAGGACGACGCGGCCGTCGCGCAGCGATGGAAAATCGATCAGCCCGCGCGCGAAGTCCTTCACCTGCACGCCCAACGTCTCCAACTCGCCCGCACCCTCGCCGAGCCGCACCAGCGCCGCCACGTAACGCCCGCCGCCCGGCATAAAGCCGCCGCCCAACTCCGCGCCTTCGGCCGCACGCTTGGCCGCCTCGCGGTCGGCGAGCAGTTCTTTGTGCGCCCGCGCGATGCGCGCGACGATGCCGCGCACGGCCGGCAGCAGTTCGTTCGCTTCGTCGATGCTGAACAGTTTCATAAAGCAGTGACGAGTGCCAAGTGACGAGCAAGCAGCTTTTAACTTGGCACTCGTCACTTGGCACTATCGTTTACTGGTCGTCCGTGACGCGGACGAAGTCGGACTGCGGCGTGTAGGGATCGTCGGCATGGTCTATGTCGTCTTTGAGTTCGGCGCTTGGGGACGGCTGCTCGACGGGCGCGCGCTGGCTGGGCACGCGATGGTTATTGTGGTGATTTGTTGCCGGTGTCTGTGTCGTGCGGCGAGATATAGTTGGGCGCGTGCGCCTCGTCGTGCGTGTGGTTTTCGTAGTAGCGCCCGCCGTGCGTGGTTTCCTTGCGCACCTTCTCGGCGATCTCGCCGAGGTCGATGAAGTAGTCGGCCACGTCGATCAACTTCGGCGCGGTGTTCGAGCGGAAGCCCGCGACCTCGACGCGGCAACCTTTGTATGCGACGGCGTTGACGGCATAGACGAAATCCTCGTCGCCGGAGACGAGCACGGCCGTTTCATAACGCCCGGCCAAGCTCAACATATCAACTGCGATCTCAACGTCGAGATTGGCCTTGCGTGTGCCGTCGTAGAAAGTTTTGAGTTCCTTCTGGATGACGCGAAAGCCGTTGCGGCGCATCCAGAGCAGGAAGCCTTGCTGGCGTTCCGCGCCCGTATCAACACCCGTGTAGAAGAAGGCGCGCAAGAGCCGCCCGTCGCCCAACAAGACGCGCAGCAACTTGTTGTAATCGATGTCGATGTTGTGGAAGCGTGCTGCGTGGAAAAGGTTGTTGCCGTCAATGAAAACCGCGACTCGCCCCCGGTAGCCTAGTTGCCAGGAAATGTTATTCGTCGGATCAAAGTGCTGCATGCAGGGAAATGCTCCGTTGTTAAGAAGTTGAATCTCATATCTTTTAATTCGTCACTAGCATGACGCCCGAAGGCATGTGCGGTCAAGCGGCGACGCAGAATCAAAGCGACGATAGGTGCGTCGTTGTGTCGTCAACGTGCCTGCACAGTCGGCGGCGGCGCTGTTTCGGCGGCGACGACCTCGCCGGTCAGTGCGTCAACGTAAACTAAAAACTGCGCGCTGCTGCCGGCCGTCATCTCCCACGCGAGATGTAGTTCGAGTACGGCTGGTGTGGCCGCGCGCCGCAGCGGATAGACGACCAACTCGCGCGCTTTCACTTGTTCGTTCTGTCCGATGGTGTAGGAGAGCGTGTTGTTGTTGCTGTCAAGATAGGTGAAGGCGCGGCCGGCGAGCCGCGTCTCGGCATCCTTTGCGGTCAGCTTCGCAGGTTGCGCGGCGAGCGCGCGCGTCAAGCGTTCCGTGTCGGGCAGCGCGGTGCTCGTCAGCGCGTTGACGCGGCCGTCCTGCGTGAAGCGAAGTTCGATCACGCCGAAGCCGCCGCGCAACGGATGAGGGAAAGGGTTCTGCTGGTAGCGCGCCAACTTGGTCGCGCCCGCTTCGTCTTTGATCTCGACGAGCGACAGGTCTTTTGCCGCGACACCCAAGAGCGGAGCGGCATCGGTGAGGAAACGGCGCAGCGCCTCGCGCGTCGCCTCGTCGCCGGACACGCCCGCCGTGCTGGCAATCTCGACCTTTGGCAGACGCGGCAGCGCATTCGACGGCAGCGCGCTGATCGTCGCCGTCACAGGTTGCAACACAGGCTGGGCCGCGGCCTCTGCGCCTTGCCCTTGCATGAGCGCCTGCCATGCAGCGAGCGCCAACTCGCGCCGCTCCTCGCTCGCGCCGAGGATGATTGGATATGCAGGCTCGTTCGTGCGTGGGCGCGCGGCTTCCGGGTCGCGCGCCGCCGCGCACGCGCCGAGCAGCAACGCACACAACGCGAACGGCACGAAGCGCAACGCGCGGCCGAGCGCGTCGGCAAACTGACGGCAGAACGTAAACATAAGCATTGATGTTGACGGTTTGATCTTCGTTCCAACGCGATTATACAACTCGCTCTGCGAGATACAACTCGCGCGCCGATCTCAAGTTGTGATCGCGAAGTTGAAAGTTGAAACTGCAAGCCGCAAAGCTGTGCTGGCAGACGTGTTCGTTACAAAGCCAGCGCCGCAAAGTATAATGAACGCGATGACGCACCAGCCCGACGACGAAGAAGAAGACCTATTGCAACTCGACGCGTTCGCGCCGCAACCTGAGGTGCGCGCGTTTGCGCGTGCTGAGTTGATCGCCTGTCCCGCGTGCGAGCGTGCGAACGCGCCAACGCGCATGCAGTGTCTCTATTGCGGCGCGGCAATGCCATCTATGTCGAGCGCAGGCGATCTGCGCCGCCCGGCTTTGCGTGTGCTCGAAGCGTGGGAACAGGGTTATAACGTCGTGCTGTTGGCGCGCTCTGAAACGGCCGCGGAGTTGCCGCGCGATGCGCTGGTCGAGGCAGCGCAGTTCGTGCGGCTTGAGCCGGAGCAGTTGGGCCGGATGCTGGCGGCGCGCACGCCTTTGCCGCTGGCGCGCACGGCGGACAGGGAAGAGGCCGCGCTGGTCGAACGAAAACTGACGCCGCTCGGCCTCGCGGTTGAGATCGTCGCTGACGAAACGCTCGCGGTCGAGACGCGTCTGCCGCAGCGCGTGCGCCGGTTCGAGTTTGACGAAACAGGTGTGCAGGCGTGGGCGAGCGCCGAAGGGTCGCCGCAGCATGTGGCGTGGTCGGAGTTAATGTTGCTCGTCGTCGGTCGCATCAGTCGGCGGCAGATCGAAGTTGAAGAACGACGCGTACGCGGCACGGACGGCAACGTGGTTGACACGCGTGAGTTCTACGACGACGAGGGCGTGCTCGATCTGTATGCGACTGATGCCGCGCTCCACTGGCGCGTGAAGTCAGACGGCTTTGACTACACGTGTCTCGGCGCGAATAAAAGTTTGCTGGCGGGCGAGAACTTCACGCGCCTCGGTTTATATTTGAGCGCACGCGCGCCCAACGCCATCTTCGATAGCGACTACACGATGTTGCGTCATCTGTTCCAAGCCGCATGGCCCGTTGCGGAAGCAACATCGTCAGGCTTGCGGCGCGCGGGACGCGGGCGCGTCAACCGCGAAGCGATCACGAACGTCAGCAACGAAGTGCAGTTCACACGTTATAGTCGTCTGCGCCAATACTACGCCTTGCGCCGCGCCGCACCACACACGCACAGATGAAATCGCGCCCACGGATCAAGCAGAGACGCGCGCCGCAACACACGGCGAGCCACGAACAGACGCGCCCGGCCGAACGCGTGGAGCAACACGCACGCGCACACGTCGAGCACGAACACGCACGCGTTGAAGACGAGCGCGCACGCACGCGGACGAACGCCGGTACAGGTCAACTCTACGGCGTGCTGCCCGTGCTTGAAGCTCTGCGCGCGGGCGGGCGACGCGTCGAGCGCATCACGGTGGCGGAGGGCGCACACGAAGCGCGGCTGCACGAGTTGTTCGAGTTGGCGCGACGCGCGGGCGTACCCTTGCGGCGTGCGCCGCGCGCGGAGTTGCAGCGGCTTGCACCGGGCGCGAATCATCAAGGCATCGTCGCCAACGTCGCAGCGGTTGCTTACCAAGACGCGGATGAATTGTTGGACCTGCTCGCGGCGCGTGTTGACACAAACAGCCCGCCGCTCGCCGTCGTGCTTGACGGCGTGGAGGACCCGCGCAACCTCGGCGCGATCATACGCACGTGCGAATGCGCGGGCGCGGATGCTGTGTTCGTGCCTGAACGGCGCGCGGTCGGTTTAACCGAGACGGTGGCGAAGGCCGCGGCCGGCGCGCTCGAATACGTGCCCGTCGCGCGCGCCGCGAACATCGCGCGGCTGGTTGAAGAATTAAAAGTTCGCAACATCTGGACGGTCGGCACGGCCGCCGATGCGCCGCTCGCATACACCGATTGGGACTGGACGCGGCCGACCGCGCTCCTACTCGGCGGCGAAGGCGAAGGCTTGCGTCGGTTGGTGCGCGAACGTTGCGACGCGCTCGTGCGCGTACCTTTGCGCGGGCACATCTCGTCGCTTAACGTCTCGGTCGCGGCCGGTGTGGTGTTATACGAAGCACTGCGCCAACGCGCGGCGCACGCAAAGCATAAAGCGCAGACTGCCAACGCGGCAGCAAGCAGCACGGCGACCAGTGATCAAGGTTGAAGCACGAACGCACATAAACGAACGTTGCAACGACTTGCCCGTTCGCGTCGTATCGTTTCATGTGATTTCGTGGTTTAATTCGCGTTCGTCGGCGAGTGGTCATGAGAGGAGAGCGAAATGATGTATTGCCCCAAGTGCGGCACGAACAACATTGATAACGCGAGCTTCTGCCGGGCATGTGGCACGAACCTGAGCCTCGTGCCGCAGGCGCTCACGGGCCACTTGCCCGCGCCGCCCGCAGGCCACGGCGAAGCGTTTGCCGAGACGGACCGGCCGCGCTGACGGCGCAGACGCGACGAACCGCCCCGGCTCGATCATGCGATCAGAATGTTCTTCATGGGGCTGGCGTTTCTCTTCGTCGCGCTGGCGGTCAAGGAGTATGCGCCGGCCGGTCGCATCTGGTGGTTCTGGATGCTCATCCCGGCCCTCTTCAACATCGGCAGCGGCATCGCCGAGTACGCGCGGCTTAAGCAGTCGCCGCAGCCGCAAAGCGCTCGCGCCGCCAAACTATGCGCCGCCGGCCGTCGGCGCAGCGCAACACAACGAGTTGCCCCCACGCTCCGCCGCCGACGCTTACGCCCCGCCCGCCAGCGTCACCGAGAACACGACGCGCCTGCTCGACCGCGACCGATGAAGCAGTTGCTATCGAAGACGTGGAGCGAATAGGCAATAACAGCTAACCAATAACCAACCCATCTTTGAGGACCACAGACTATTCGGGTCGCATCTGCGTGCCGGTCTGCGTGCAACGGGCGGACGAGTTGCGCGCGGCCGTGCTGCGTGCGACCGAACTCGCGGACATCATCGAGTTGCGGCTTGATTGTCTCGTTGACGATGCCCAACTCGCGGCTGCGCAACGCGAGTTGGCCATGTTGCTGGCCGAAACGTCGCGCCCTTGCATCATCACATTGCGCGCGCCGGAGCAGGGCGGGCGGCGCGCGCTCGATACGCAGACGCGCGTGCGCTTCTGGCAAAAGTGCCGGACCGATTGGCAGCGCGGTGCGACGCGCCCGGCCTTCGTTGACATCGAACTCGAACTCGTCGAAGCGCACCGCGCCGAAGTCTGGCCCGCGCACCGCGATGACGCTTCAACCCCGGCCCTCATCTGTTCGCATCACGACTTCGACGGCGTGCCCGCCGATCTGTCTTCTTTATATGAACGCATGACGCGCACGCCCGCGCGCGTCTTCAAACTCGCCGTGCAGGCACACGACATGACCGATTGCGTGCCTTTATTTCAACTGCTCGCGCGCGCACGCCGCGAAGGGCACGAGTTGATCGCGGTGGCGATGGGCGCGGCGGGCGTTGCGTCCCGCGTCCTCGCGCCCGCGCACGGCGCGTTGCTCACCTATGGTTCACTCGATGACGAACATGCAACCGCGCCCGGCCAGATCAACGCCGCCGAGTTGCGCACGCTCTATCGCGCGAACGCGCTCGACGAGGCGACTGAAGTGTTCGGCCTCGTCGGCTCGCCGGTCCTGCACTCGCTCTCGCCGCACATACACAACGCTGCGTTCGCGGCCCTTGAACGCAACGCCGTCTATCTGCCGTTCGAGGTGCGCGACGTTGACAACTTCGTCCGCCGCATCGTCCGCCCGCGCACACGCGAACTCGGCTGGCGCGTGCGTGGTCTGTCCGTCACCGCGCCGCACAAGCAGACGATCATGCCGCACCTCGATCACGTTGACGAAGCGGCGCGCGAGATCGGCGCGGTCAACACGATCCTGATCGCGGGCGACGAACTGCGCGGCTATAACACCGACGCGCGGGCCGCACTTGCGCCGCTCGCGGGCGTGATGAAATTAGACGGCGCACGCGTCGGCCTGATCGGCGCAGGCGGCGCGGCCCGCGCCGTGCTGTGGAGCCTGCAACGCGCGGGCGCAAACGTCACCTTGTTTGCACGCGACACTACAAAAGCGCAACCGCTCGCCGCCAAATTCGGCTCGACCTTGAGCGCACTCGCAGACGCACGTTTTGCCAGCTACGAGCTCATCATCAACGCAACCCCGCTCGGTACGCATGGCGCAAACGAAACGGAAACGCCCGCGACCGCAGAACAGTTGCGCGGCGTCGGCGGCGTTTATGATCTCGTCTATAACCCGGCCGAGACGCGCTTCATGCAAGCGGCGCGCACCGCCGGTTGTCAGTTGATCTTGGGCGGGCTGCCGATGCTCGTCGCACAAGCCGCCGCACAGTTCGAGTTGTGGACCGGCAAAAGCGCGCCGCTCGACGTGATGCGCGCCGCCGCCGAAAGGAAACTGAGCAAGGCCAGACGTTAAATAGTTAAGAGCAGTCGCTAACATCTGTCATCCAACATCTGTTTTATGGAACGTTACAGCCGACAGATTTTATTTGAAGGCATAGGTGCTGAAGGGCAGCGCCGGTTGCGCGCGGCCAGTGTGCTTGTCGTCGGCTGCGGCGCGTTGGGATCGGCGCAGGTTGAGACGTTGGCGCGCGCGGGCGTGGGGCGGCTGCGGATCGTGGACCGGGATTTCGTCGAAGAGTCGAACTTGCAGCGGCAGACGATGTTCACCGAGCAAGACGCGCGCGAGCGGCTGCCGAAAGCCATTGCGTGCGCGCGCCGCATCGCGGAGATCAACGCGGACGTGATGGTCGAAGCGGAAGTCGCGGACGTGCATCAAGGCAACATCGAACGCTTGATCGAAGGCTGCGATCTCGTGCTCGACGGCACGGACAATTTTGCCACGCGTTATCTCGTCAACGACGCGTGCGTCAAGCACAACGTCAACTGGATTTACGGCGCGGCGGTCGGCTCTTATGGCGTGACCATGACGATCAGACCGCGCACGACACCTTGTTTACGTTGCATCTTTGAAGAGACGCCGCCCGCGGCCTCTGCGCCGACATGCGACACGGCGGGCGTCATCATGCCGATCATCTCCGTTGTCGCCGCCGTGCAGGTCAGCGAAGCGTTGAAGCTGTTGACTGATCACGTCGCAGCTTTACACGGCGCGCTCATGCAGTTCGACGTGTGGCGGAACGAGTGGCGACGCATACGTCTGGGCCGCCCCGTGCCGGATTGTCCGACTTGCGCGCTCGGCTGTTATGAAGCACTTGATGCGGACGCGTCCGACTTCGCCGCCGTGCTTTGCGGGCGCAACGCCGTGCAACTCGCGCCGCGTCAGAGCGCGTCTATTGATCTGCTTGCACTTGCGGAACGCTTGCGTGCGGCCGGCCCGGTCAAGGTCAACGATTATCTTGTGCGGCTCAACGCGGGCGCTTACGAGTTGACCGTCTTCAAAGACGCGCGCGCCATCATACGCGGCACGGATGATGTGCAACTCGCACGCACCCTTTATGCGCGTTACGTGGGGCATTAGCGACGACGGCCGAACTAACCACCAAGACACGAAGACACAAAATAATTGTTTGCTTTATGTCTTCGTGTCTTGGTGGTTAATTCTGTTTGGTTCGTTTTCGGGGTATCATCTTTGCGGGATTAAGATCAACCGACACAGTTTCCATTGATGCGTAACAACAAACTTTCGCTTCGTACCGCACGTCTCCTCTTAACATTGATTGTCTTCGGCTTGGTCGTCGCGCCCGTGCGCGCGGGTGGGCCTGTCGTCTGGGAAACCAGTTCGCGCGATGATCTGCTGAAGGGCGAGGCGCGCGGCGTCTCCGTCACGGACACGGGCGCGTTGATGCTCGCGCCGCGCTTCGCGCAGGTCTTCGACACCGAACAGGCTTATGTCTGGTCCAGCACAGTCGATCCACAGGGCAACGTCTATCTCGGCACAGGGCACGACGGGCGCATCTTCAAGGTCACGCCCGACGGCAAAGGCGCGCTCTTGTACGACGCGGCCGAGTTGGACGTGACGGCGCTCGTGGTGGGCCGCGACGGCGCGCTCTACGCGGGCACGTCGCCCGACGGCAAGGTCTATCGCATCGCAACGGACGGCAAGGCCGCGGACTATTTCGATCCGCCCGACAAATACATCTGGTCGTTGGCGGTGCTGCAAGACGGCGCACTCGCCGTCGGCACGGGCGACAGCGGCAAACTCTATCGCGTCAGCGTGGCCGGCGCGAAGCCTGAGAGTTCGTTGCTCATCGACATCAACGAGACGCACGTTATCTCGCTCGCGGTGGACGCGCGCGGCAACCTGATCGCGGGCACTGATCCGAGCGGGCTGGTCCTGCGCATCTCGCCCGACGGCAAAGCGTTTGCGCTGCTCGATGCACCCTTGCGTGAGATACACGCGCTCGCGCCCGCCGCCGACGGCGCGATCTACGCGCTCGCACTCTCGGACGCGGCCACGACCGCGCGACCCGCCGCGCCCGTCGCCAATCCAAGCACGCCGGCCGGCGTAAGCGGCGCGGGCGGCAGCGTGGTCGTCACGTCGAACGTTGTGGTGGACGACAGCGGCACGGCCGCGGCCGCGCAGTTCGGGCAGCAAGCGCAAGCCGCGCGTAGTCGCAACGAGTTGCAGAACGCACGCAGCGCAGTCTTCCGCATCCAGCCCGACGGCGGCACGGACGTGTTGTGGAGTTCAACCACAGTCAACGCCTTCTCGGTCGCGTCCGCGCCCGAAGGTCGCGCCGTCTTGATCGGCACGAGCGACAAAGGGCGCATCTATTCGGTCACGGACGACGGGCGCGATACGCTACTTTTGCAATCGACCGAGGATCAAGTTTCTTCGCTCGTCGTGCGCGGGCGCGAGGTGTTCGCCGCGTCGAGCAATCAAGGCAAACTGTTTCGCTTCGGCGCTGAGGCCAACGGCGAAGGCACATACGAGTCGCCCGTGCGCGATGCCCGCGTCGTGTCGGCGTGGGGGCGCGTCTGGTGGCAGGGACGCGGCGCGGTCGAGTTGCAAACACGCAGCGGCAACACCGAACGGCCCGACATGACTTGGAGCGATTGGAGCGCGCCCTACCGCGACCCCGGCGGCGTGGCCGTCACCAGTCCACGCGCGCGCTTCATCCAATGGCGCGCGGTGCTGAAAGGTGCGCCGACGGGCGGCGGCGATGCGCGCGTCGAGAACGTGAGCCTCGCCTATCAACCGCGCAACGTTGCGCCCGAAGTAACTTCGATCACGACGTTGCCCACGGGCATCGCCTTGCAGTCTGCGATTCAAGTGCAGGCCGATCCGAACATCGAAGCGGCCGGGTTCGATCCGGCTTTGATCGCGCCCGTGCCGCAAGTGCCGCCCCGGCGTCTGTTCCAGCGCGGCGCGATCTCTTTGCAATGGCAGGCCGAAGATCGCAACAACGACACGCTCGAATACGCTGTCTTTTATCGTGCCTTCTCCGAGAGCGCGTTCCACTTGCTGCGCGACAAACTGCGCGACAACTTCTTGACCGTGGACGGCGCGGCCCTCGGCGACGGGCGTTACATCTTCAAGGTCAACGCCACGGATGCGCCCGACAACGCCATCGACGCCGCGCTCACGGGCGAGCGCCAGAGCGAACCTGTTGACATAGACAACACGCCGCCTATCGTGCGCGTCGCGGGCGACGCGATCATGAACGGCGAACGCGTGCGCGCGCGCTTTCAAGCGGACGACGTGGGCGCAGGCATGATCCGCCGCGCCGACGTGAGCGTGGACGGCGGCCCGTGGCGCACGGTCTTTCCCGAAGACGGCATCGCCGACAGCCCGCACGAAGCCTACGCCGTCGAACTGCAAATCACAGGCGCGGGCGAGCACACCATCTCCCTCCGCGCCTTCGACGCCAGCGGCAACGTCGGCAGCGCACGCATCGTCGTGAGAAGGTAACAACTAAGCAGTAGGCGGTAGACAGTTAATACAGACCTGTTAGATATACTCACGCGAACTGACTGCATACGTGGTTATATCGCACTTGTTAGCAACATTATCTTGAGGCTTTAATCTTAACTGGCTACTGGCTACTCTTAGCCTGCACCATACGGGGTGAAATGTGCCGGAAACCGTGCGCGAATCGGGGCGATACGGTAAAGTATAGGCGGCAAATGCCATAGGATTGCTGCCGCGCGCGTGTGGCATCCCTCTTGCTCAATAGCCATGACGAGACGAATGTGCGTCTCTCCACTCTCCCTCCCATGCACGTCTCAGCAGACACGCACATGAGGAGGCTTAAGAGTAGTAGTGATGAAAGACTTGAGAAACATATTAACGGCGACGTTGATGCTCTGCGCGCTAGCGTCCGGGGCATTGGCGGATGACGAGCAGCGCGATCAGAAGCGCAACCCGCCACCGAAAGAGCCGGTCGTCATCGAGAAGCGCGACAAAGAGCCGAAGCGCGATCCACCGCGCAACGACAACCAGCCCAAGGATAAAAAGGAAGACAGGCGGCGGCCGGGTTTTTAGGCACGCGCCATCAGACACGCAAACTGATGCCCCCTCGAAGATGTGCGCCTCGTCAGGCCTCATCTTCGGGTGGGCATCAAATGTTTTGGAGGATCAGGGGAGATGAAAGTAATGCAGACACGTTGGCTCGCGCTCGTCGCGTGCGCCCTAATCTGGGGCGGCGCGTTCACACAACCTGCGGTTGCGCAACGTGGCGGCAGCAACCAACGCGTCGTCGCGCAGGCCCAACAATACACCGGCGACACGTTCCGTTATTCGGTCGAGACGCCGCGCGGCGCGCACGTCATAGCGCGTGTGCGCCCGCGCCCCGAAGCCTTGCGCGCCATCGATCAAGGACTAACAGACCTGTTCGCCATCGCCCGTCGTCACGGCTACCGCGCGCGGTTGAACTACACCGACTACACCATCTTCATCGCCCGCGCCGACCGCACGCGCGATAGTGCGGGCGCATACTCGCCCGACGTGGCTTATGTCGCGCCCGGCTATAGCGGCAGCGTCTATGATCAGGGCGGCTTTATCTACGCCGCCGGCATGTCCTTCTCGTTCGACCCGGCCGCGCTCGTCATCGCCGAACACGAACGCGACTTCCAGCGCATGGCCAACATCGTGCGCTACGAGGGCGAGCACATCGTGCTCTATCACAACGACCGCCAACTCTTTCAACAGACCGCCGACCACTCGCGCGGCGGTGGACACCCAATCCTGCAATAGCAAGCTGCACCACGAAGACGTTAAGCCACGAACGCAAGGCTGACCGATGAATAAGCAGCTATTCATCGGTCAGCCTTGCGTTCGTGGCTTTGTGGTTATGATTTGACGATTACTTGATGAGCTTGACCGTTAGCACAAGGATGAGCGCCTTGTCCTTTAGCCCGGCTGTGCCGACGACGACCTTCTCGCCTTCGCGCACACCCACGTCGCTGCGGATGGCGGCCGAGCCGTAAGTGCCGCCGTCCACCTCGAACTTGAAGCCGCCGAGTTGCACCGTGGTCGCGCCCGCCGGGTTGGCGGTGAGCGTGAGCGAGTTGGCGTTGAAGTTGTAGCGAAAATCTTGCGGCGTGACTGAGCCTGTTGTTGTCGGCAGCGTGAGCGTTGCGCTGCCCGCGCCTTGCAGGAAGCCAGCGTTGTAAGGTTGCTCTTTGGCACGTTGGATGATCGACGTTAACAGCGAATAGTTCTTGAAGCTGAGCGTGGACTGCAACGGCCCGACCACCTCTTTTAGTTCCGCAGGTAACTGGCCGCCGCTGCCGCCTTCGGCGTTGCCGGCGATAAGCACGTGGATGTGCAACTCGACTTCGGGGCGCGGCGGTTCGGGTGTGTCAAGCCGCTTGAGCGCCTCTTCGATGGCAGCCATGTTCTCCGGCAGGTCGCGCACGGTGATCGTGCGGAAGACGCGATCAGCGGACATAGACGCGCCGCGCAAGCCGCTGCCGAGTAGTCTGAGGACGCGGAACAAGCTTTCAGGGTCGCGGTGCTTGACATCGAAGACACGGTTCTTAAAGCCCGTCCCTTCCGCGAATACTTCGCCCGCATCGGCAGTTCCTTGCTTCGGCTGCGCGCCCGTCAGCACGAAGCAGCAGAGGACGAGCATGAACGTGATGCTAAGTTTGATAATGCGTGAATGCATGATTGCCTCCTATCGGTTGTCGGTTATCGGGGTCGTGTCTGTGGCTGCCACCGTCTGCGACGACAGCCAGATGATGCGGACGTTCGGGTCGGCCGTTTGAAACTCGATGCGCGCCACTTCTGTGTTGACCGAGGCCGCAGGTTGCGGCCCGATCTGTGTTAAGTCGAGCGCGTCGCGTTGGGGCAGCGCACGCACAACGTAAGCGGGCGCAACGGGCGCGCGTCGATCAAGTTGGCGCACACGTTTGCTTGCTGTTTGATCAGACGGCGCTGCTTGTTTGTGCTCAAGTATAGCGGCGGGCGCGGGCGACGGCTTAGCTGCTACGTTGTTTTGTTCATTGCCGTGCGTGGTCTGTGCTGCGCCCGGCTTAATTGTGCGCGCTAGCTCGATGTCGCGTTGGCGTTGATTGTGCGCGCGCCACGCCGATGCGCCGACGACGCACAGCAGCGCGATGGCGGCGACGACGGATGCGAGTCGCCAGTTGAACAGCGGCGCGAAGAAGGGCACGGGCGTGTGCGTTTGTCTGATCTGACGCAAGACCGCCGCTCTTATGTCAGCGTAGAACTCATCTTCAAAGACCGGCTGCGCGCCCGCCTGCAACCACGCGCGGCTCGCCGCATAATCGTCCGCCTGTGCGCGACAGTGCGCGCACGCTTGCAGATGTTGCGTAACCGCGCGCGCACGCCGACCTTGTAGATCGCCTGCGACGTGCAGCGGCAACAGCGCCCCTGCGCGCGCGCAGTTCATGCGTGGCAACATATTGCTCAAACCGTCGATCAGGCCGCCGATCCGTTTAAGCATAACGGCCTCCTTTACGCAGCAGTTGGTCGCAGTAACGTTTGATCTTTGTGCGCGCCGAACTGATCTGCGACCGCACGGTGACGGGGCGCGAGCGCAGTATGCGTGCGACCTCTTCGGTTGACAATCCTTCGAGGTCGCGCAGGACGAGCGCGGCCCGCTCTTTCTCCGGCAGGGCCGCGAGCGCCTCGACGACGAGCGCGCGTTGTTGCGCCAAGAGCGCCTGCGCTTCCATGTCCGCCTGCACGTTTGGCCCGACTGTTTCCGCGTGCGCGTGCTCCGGCGCGTTGAACCAATCGCTGCCTTCGTCGGTTGTGCGCCGCTTGCGCGCGGCGTCGTGGCAGACGTTCGTGGTGATGCGATAGAGCCAGCCGTGAAAGTCCTGCGCCGGATCGTAGCGGTCGAGATACTTGAAGACGCGCAGGTAAACTTCCTGCGCCGCGTCGCGCGCATCTTCGCGGTTGCCGAGCATACGCCACGCCGTCGCCACTACTTTGTGCTGCGTGCTGATCATCAACTCCTCAAAGGCCGCCGCGTCGCCCGTGCGCGCGCGTGCAATCAACTGTGCGAGCGCCGGATTGGCTGCGCCTGTGTCAACGGCGAGGGGCGCGTGCGCGTTGGTCATTAAAACGCTCTGCGCGATCTCACACGGCATCCCTTCGCTCCTTCGACGGCGCTCCTCACACCCATTACTACCCGGCGCGGCGCGTAAACGTTGAGATAAATTTTCCACTGCCTGTCACACGCCGCACGGCACGCGCGAGTTCCGGCAAAAGGGACGCGCGCTTATCGAGGCCGAAAACAGTTGACTTGGCGGCGCGCTCGGCACTACAAGATAAATGCGCCGTGCGCGTGTGCGTGTTAACCCACCGTATAGTCGATCCGCGGACGACGCATCGGCGAAACGAACCCCGAACGTTGACAGATGCGACGCATTGACCTGAACAAAGTGCAGGCGGCCCGCTCTAGTACGATCCGCGACATCAATCGCCAGATCGTGCTCAACTACGTGCGCGACCGCGAGCCGATCTCGCGCGCCGAGATCGCGCGCGAGACGGCGCTGCAACGCTCGACCATCTCAACCATCGTCGAAGAGTTGAAGACCGAAGGACTGATCGAAGAGATCGGCGAAGGCGAATCGACGGGCGGGCGGCGGCCCACGCTGCTGCGCCTGCGCGCTTCGGGCGGCATGGCCATCGGCGTGGACGTCACGCCTTCATGCACCACCATCAGTACGTGCGATCTGGCCGGGCGTGTGCTCGAACGCGAAGAGTTTCCGTTGAGTGAAACGCCGGAGCAACTGACCGAGTTGATCATAGAGAGCGTGCGCCGCTTCGCGCAGTCGGCCGGCGCGCAGCCTATCGAGGGCGTCGGCATCAGTCTGCCCGGACTGGTCGAACCGGACAGCGGGCGCGCGATCTATATCCCGTGGTTCAAGTGGCGCGATTGGGCCGTGGTCGAACAGGTCGAACGCGCGACACGCCTGTCGGTCGTCGTGGACAACGACGCCAACGCAGCCGCGCTCGCGGAGCTATGGTTCGGGCGGCCCGAAGTCAGCGCGGCGCGCGACTTCATCCTCGTACTCGTCGCCGATGGCATCGGCACAGGCATCGTCTTCGACGGGCAAATCTATCGCGGCGAGCGCGGCGCGGCCGGCGAGTTCGGGCACATGACCCTAGCCGCGCACGGCCCCGTCGCTTGCTCGTGCGGCAACCATGACTGTTGGGAAGCGTTCGCGTCGGGCCGGGCCACGGTCACGCGCTACATCGAACTGGCGCGGCCGGGCGCGGACGAACACACGCTCGCGCTCGGTCAGATCGTAGACCGCGCGCTCGCGGGCGAACAGGCCGCGACGCAGGCGCTAACCGAGACGGCGCACTATCTCGGCATCGGTATCTCGAACCTGATCGTCGGCCTCAGCCCTGAGGCGGTCGTCGTCGGCGGCGCAATCGCACGCGCGTGGCCGCTCGTGGCCGACGCCTTGAGCGAGCCGGTGCAGCGCAGCATCCGGCGCGGTCTACCATCCGCCCGCATCGTCGCCTCCACCCTCGGCGATCAGCCCACCCTCATGGGCGCGCTCAGCCTCGTCCTCGCCCGCAGGTTCGCCTCTGCCTCGGCCGCGTGAAAGTCAGCGCACCTCCTTTCATCTTGCTGCCCTCAACGTTTCGTAGCGATAATGCATGCAAGGAGTGTCTTATGAGTGAAGAAACAACACGGCACTTGCCGGCTGACGACCTGAAACTCATCCTTGCACACTTAGAGTCAATCAACACGCGACTCTCGACGCTGGAAGAGAAAGTTGATCGACGACTGCAAGAGACACGCCCGATCTGGGAACAGGTCTTGGCGCGGCTCGACGGCGTAGAAAACAGAATGCAGTCGTTGGAGAACGAAGTGCGCGCAGGCTTTCGCAAACTCGAACGTCAGATCGCGGTGCTTGCGACCGATGTGATTGAGGTGCGCGCGCATCAGCGTGATCTGGAAAGACGTGTGGATCAGCTCGAACCGAAACCGACGCAATAACTCGCCGTTACGCTCCCTTCCTCTTCTAACCCTCTCTGCGGCGGCCTGTGGGCCGAGCCGAAGCCGGAACAAAAATTAAGAAGCTGCGTCTAAGCTGGCCGGTGCAAATGAATGTGCTTGGCTGGGGGCGAGCTATGTCGAAGCTCTTGGCGCGGAAGATCGGCGGCTTGATGTTGTGTGTGCTGTCCGGGATCAGCTTCGCGTTGATGACATCGGACTACGACGACGCGCTAGGTGCGCTCATCCTTAACTGTGTCTGCTGTTGGCTGGCGATCTGGTTGTTCTTCGAGTTGTACCCGTTAAGTGACGAACAGTATTCGTGGCGCATCCTGCTAGGGATATTGAAATACGGCCCGCTCGCGCTGTACCTGTTCGTCGTGAGCTTTATCATTGTCCATGACCTGACATACCACAGATCGTGCGTTGTCTATGCAGATGATTACGCGCCCGGCTTAAACATCTTAATCACTTCGCACCTTTACCTTCCGTGATCGTGAGCACGCGATCAACGCCCGGCGTGTTAATCGTTTCAAGCGTGCCGCCGGGCCATTTGATTTCGAGTTTGTCGAGTTTTGTGGCTGCGCCCAGACCGAGGTGCAGGCAGGTGTCGTTCTGCGAGGCATAGCCCGCGCCGCTGACGAGATCGAGGCGCTGGCGCTGTTTGCCGATGGTGGCATAGACGATTGCGCCGGTCGCATCGCGTGGACTTTTCTTCAACGGGTCGCCGACGAGGCGCAGGTCGAGCCAATGGTTCGTGGTCTGCGCGACGTTGCGTAGGACCACGGGCGACGCGTCGCAGTTGTTGATGACGGCATCTTGCCGCCCGTCGCCGTCGAGGTCGGCGATGGCGAGGCCGCGCGCGGGCCACGCGCCGGCTAAACCACTGTTCGGGGCTGCGCCCACGCGCTCGAAGATGCGGTCGCCGCCGTCGGTCTTGGCGTTGCGCGGGTTCTGTATGTTGCGGAACAGGAGCGGCTGCTCAGCCCAACTTGTGCCCCACGGGTGCGCGTCCACCGACGGATAGACGTGCCCGTTCACAACCAACACGTCCTTCCAACCGTCGTTATCGTAATCGAGAAAGCTCGTGCCCCAACCGAGGAAGGGGATGGTCGGTTCGCCGTGCCCGGTCTGGAAAGTTACGTCTGTGAAGTTGCCTTCGCCGTCGTTGTGATAGAGCGTGTTCGAGTCGTCGGAAAAGTTCGTGATGTAAAAATCGACGCGGCCGTCGTTGTCGTAATCGCCGACGGCGAGGCCCATGCCCGCTTGCTCGCGCCCGTTCTCATTCAAAGCCACGCCCGATTCATAACCGACCTCCTCAAACGTGCCGTCGCCTTTGTTGAGATAGAGTTGCTTGGGCGTTGAATCGTTGACGACGATCAGATCGAGCCGGTCGTCGTCGTTCGCGTGGACGAACGCGGACGAGAAACCATAGTAGCCTTGCGGATCGCTCGTGCCCGTCTTCGCGCTCACGTCTTCAAATGTGCCGTCGGCTTTTTGATGATAGAGCGTGTCGCCTTCGCCACGGAGTCCGCGCGGGCCGCACATGACGGGCACGCCGCGAAACTGGCAGAAGTTTTGCGCGACGCCGCCGGGCTTCGCTGCTTCGCTCGGACTCGGCGGCGGGTTCTTCAGATCGAACTCGACATAACCGGGCACGAACAGATCGAGGCGGCCGTCCGCGTCGTAATCGCCCCACGTCGCGCCCGTTGACCAGCCTTTGCGCGCGACGCCCAACTTGTCCGCCGTGTCTGTGAACGTGCCGTCGCCGTTGTTGTGATAGAGCCGCGCCGTGCCGTAGTTCGAGACGAACAGATCGGCCCGGCCGTCGTTGTCGTAATCGCCGACGGCGACGCCCATGCCCCAACGTTCGTTGGCGACGCCCGCCTTGTCCGTCACGTCCTCAAACTTCCAGTTGCCCAAGTTGCGATAGAGCGCGGCGCGCGGCGCTTTCTCTTTGCCCTGCATCGCGGCGGCGGTCGAGCCGTTTAAGAGATAGATGTCCGGCTTGCCGTCGTTGTCATAATCAAAAACGGCGACGCCGCCCGATGGCGTATCCAGAATGAAGTCCTTGCCCGTCGTGCCCGCGCGATGTGTGAATGTGGCGAGCGCAGTCTTCGCGGTCACGTCCTCGAAGACGACCGGCGCTTTCGGATCGACGATGCCGACCGTGCGCTTCGACGTGTAAGTGCGCGCTTCGCCCGTCGAGACTGCGCCCATGTTTTGCTGTTGCGGCGCGGGCGTCTGCGCGCACAGTGAAGCAAGCATGACGAACAACAGATACAGCGCAATGACGATGCGCGCTGGTGACGTATGTGAATGCGACATCAGATAATTTCTCGCTGGCACAATGAATAAATTTAGCGTGGCTCGACCCGGAGATTTCAGAGCAGCACGGGCACACTTTACAGGCAACGAACGGCAGAGTACAGTGCGCCCGAAGAACCGAAACGTCAGCCCGTGTCTGCCTTGATCGATCTCAGCAAAGCGTCGGAGGAAGCATGCTTATCAGTCACCGCACCTTACCTGTGTTCGCCATTCTGCTCGCACTAATGTTTGTGCCGTCGGGCACAGCCGCAGTCCAAGAAGGCGTCGTCGTTTTGACGGGCGCGCAACTCACGCGGGTCGTGCCGCCGGGCTTCTATTACGCCGGGCAGAGCGCGCCCACGCAGATGCGCAACTCGGCCGCCGCGCGCTTCGGCGCGAACCGCTACGTCGTTGCCGCTCTGGTGGACACGTCCGGTTATTCGGCCGACGTGCGCGCACAATATGAAGGCTTCTTGATCGCCGATGCGCCGATCAGCATTCAAGATCAAGAACTGGGCGCGGGCGCATACGGCTTCGGCTTCACCGACGACGGCAAGCTCAACGTCTTCGACGTGGGCGGTCATGCGGTGCTGACCGTCGCCGCGACCAGAGACGCGCAACTGCGTCGCCCGCGCCCGCTGATGATGCAAAAGAGCGCGGCCGGTCTGCGGTTCTACAGTGGTCGCAGCTATGTCGTGCTCGCGGCCAAGTAAGCGCGCGCCTTGATTGCGGAAGCACACTGAACATTGTTCGAGCGCCGCTTAGTCTGTCTGCTTTGCACGTTGGCCGTGTGCGCGTTTGGGCCGGCCCGTGCCGGGCAGGGCACTGCGCCCGCGCCCTCGTTCAGCACACTTGAGCAGGCGTATCGCGCCAACAATCGCGGCGTAGCGTTGCTCGAACAGTTCAAGGCGCGACAGGCGGTCGCGGAGTTTCAACGCGCGCTCGCGCTTGTGCCGCAACTGCCGCTCGCGCAACTCAATCTTGCCATCGCCCAATATAACGTGCCCGATCTGGCCGCCGCACGCCGCGCGGCCGAAGCCGCCCAACAACTCGCGCCCGACGCGCCGCAAGCGCCTTACCTGCTCGGTCTGATCGCGCGCGCCGAGAACCGCACGCCCGACGCGCTCGCCGCCTTCCAACGCGTGCGCCAACTTGATCCGCGCGACGCCGCCGCACACATCAACGCCGGTCAACTCTACGCGCAGCAACGCAACTATACGGAAGCCATCGCCGCCTTTCGCGCTGCGCTTGATGCCGAACCGTACAACGTCACCGCGCTCTACAACCTCGGCACAACGCTCGTCCGCACCGGCCAACGCGCGGAAGGACAAAGCCTCCTGCAACGTTCGCAAGAACTAAGACAGAGCGGCGCGGGCACAACTCTGGGCCAGAGCTATCTCGAACAAGGTCGCTACGCCGAAGCCGTCGTCTCGACCGGCGCGGAGGCCGAACTCGTTGACGCGACCACGCCCGCCGTCACCTTCACGGATAGAAGCGCGCGCGTGCTGCCCGCCCTCCCGCGTTGGCTCGTCAGCGTGCCGCCGCTTGCGCCCGCTCCACTCTTCACCCAACGGGTCGCGGGCGAGCCGGAGCGTGACTATGCTCTGCGTCAGTTACTCGCGCAACTCAGCACCGGCCTCACGCTCTTTGATTTTGACGGCGACGGCGATCTCGATCTCTTTGAAATGTTGCCCGTCGGGCAACGCTTGTTGCGCAACGACGGCGGGCGCTTCATTGATGTCACGGCCCGCTCCGGCGCGCTCGCGTTCGCCATGCCCGGTGTCGGCTTCGGCGCGGTGGCCGGCGATTATGATAACGACGGCCGCACTGATCTGTTCGTCCTGCACGCCGCTGGCTGCTCGCTCTTTCACAACGACGGGCGCGGCCGTTTTACCGACGCGACCCGCGCCGCACGCATCACGCCTTATGAACACATAGCCATCTCCGCCGCCTTCGTCGATGTCGATCACGATGGCGACCTCGATCTCTTCGTCCCCGGCTTCGTCGATCTCAATCAACTTACAACCGGCGCGGCCGGCGCGGAGCAGTTGCGCTTCCCGCGCGATCTGCCCGGTGCGCCCAACATACTCTGGCGCAACAACGGCAACGGCACGTTCACAGACATCACGACGCAAGCGAAGGTCGCGGGCACGCGCGGGCACGCCGTCGCCGTCGTGCCGACCGATTACGACAACCGGCACGACATCGATCTGCTCGTCGTCAACTACGGCACGCGTCCCGCGCTCTGGCGCAACATGCGCGACGGCACGTTCGCGGACGTAGCCGCCGAGGTCGGACTTGAACGCGCCGCTGCTTATACGTCCGTCGCCGCCGCAGACGTGAACAAAGATGGCTTCACAGATTTCTACTTCGGCACAGCCGACGACGCACACGGCCTTTCTGGCCATGAGCGACGGGCACGCGCGCTTTCGCTTGCAAGCCGCGCCTAGCACGCAGTCTGTCAACGTCGCGGACGCGTCGCCCGTTGAACAAGACGCCGCGCAGTTCTTTGATTATGACAACGACGGGCTGCTTGATCTTGTGTGCGTCGCAACGCGGCCGACGGGCGCGTCGCTGAACTTGTGGCGCAATGTCGGGCGCGGTTGGGCGGACGTGAGCGTGCGTGCGTTGCCGCGCGATGTGCGCTTCGACGGCGGCGCAGCGTTGTGGCCGCGCGTGCTTGCGGCGGGCGATGTCGATCATGATGGCGACACCGATCTGTTCGTCCGTTCGGCCAGCGGCAATCTCAAGTTCCTAAGCAACGACGGCCGCACGCGCAATCGTTCGTTACGCGTGCGGCTCAACGGCCGCGTGAGCAATCGCGGCGGCGTCGCCGCGCAGATCGAGTTGCGCGCGGGCAGCTTGCATCAACGCATTGAGACTTACGCGGCGACGCCCGCGCCCGCGCCCGCCGACATAGTGTTTGGTCTGGGTCAACGCGCCGCGCCCGACGCCGTGCGCGTGTTGTGGCCTTCGGGCACGGTACAAGCGGAGACTGAGCTTGCGGCGAGTGCGCCGCGCGGCTCGCTTGGTGTATCGCCAAGAACGCGCGCCGACGCGCCCGTCGCAGTTGTGACCGTGACCGAGCTTGATCGTAAACCTTCGTCGTGCCCGTTCCTCTACACATGGAACGGCGCGCGGTTCGAGTTCGTGACCGACTTCATGGGCGGCGGCGAGATGGGCGACTGGCTTGCGCCCGGCGTCTTCAACACGCCCGACCCGGATGAATATGTAAGAATCACAGATGAGCAATTGAAGCCGCGCAACGGGCGTTATGAATTGCGCGTGACGAACGAATTGGAAGAGGCGCTGTTTGTTGATCGCTTGCAGTTGCTCGCGGTCGCGCACCCGCGCGGCGTCGAGGTCTATCCCGATGAAGGCTTGCGCGCCGCGCCGCGCCCGTTCAAGTTGTACGACGTGCGCGACGTGCGCCCGCCCGTTGCCGCGCGCGATGAACATGGACACGACATGCGCGCGCGGATCACAAAACTTGATCGACGTGCGCCCGATGATTTCGCGCTGCGCCCCATACGCGGTTACGCCGCGCCGCACGAGTTGACGCTCGATCTCGGTCTGACGGCAAGGGCAGCGCGCGGGCGTGTCTTGCTGTTGCTCACGGGCTGGACCGATTATGCCTATTCGAGCGACAACGTGGCCGCCACGCAGCAAGACCTCTCGATGCAGCCGCCCGCCTTGCAGATGCGCGACGCGCACGGTCGTTGGCAGACCATCATCGACGATCTGGGCATCCCGGTCGGCCGGCCGCAAACGCTTGTCGTTGATCTAACGGGCAAGTTTATCTCGGCCAGCAGCGACGTGCGGATCGTCACGAACATGCGCGTCTATTGGGATCGCATAGCGAGCAGTTCAGTTAGCGTCGCTGCGTCGTTGCAGCCGACGCGCCTTGATCCCGTCAGCGCCGACTTGCATTGGCGTGGCTATTCCCAAGTGGTAACACCGGACGGGCGCGAGCCGTGCAGTTACGACTACGCGCGTCTCTCGCATGCGACGCCGTGGAAAGTTTTCCCCGGTCGCTACACGCGCGAGGGCGACGTGCGCGAACTGTTGACGAGCGTTGACGATATGTTCGTCGTCGCGCGCACGGGCGACGAGTTGCGCCTCGCGTTCGATGCCGCATCGTTGCCCGCGCTGCCCGCCGGTTGGACGCGCACCTTTCTGCTCTACGCCGACGGCTTCAGCAAAGAGATGAACCCGCGCTCCGCCAGCCCCGACCTGCTCGCGCCGCTCCCGTTCCACGGCATGACGCGCTACCCTTACGATGCGGCCGAGGCTTATCCTTTAACGCCCGCGCGCCAAACTTATATCGAACGCTACAACACGCGCCTCGTCGCGCGCACGCTCGCACAACTTTTGCCCGCTGATGAATAGCTTGCTATTGACGAATAGCTTTCTGTTCATCTTCAACTTGTCATTCGGCACTGTACTTATGAATCACATACGCTATGCGGTCGCCGCCTGTCAGACCGATCAGCCGAATCCGATTGAACGACGCGAGATGCGGCGCAGTACGGATCGCGTCTGCGCCATGATCGATGCGGCGGTGGCGGGCGCGCGGCCGTTTTTGCCCGTGCGCCTCGTCGTCTTTCCTGAGTTCGCGCACGCCGCGCCGGTCTTCCCGACGCTGGCCGAACTGCGTGACAAACTCGCCGTGCCAATCCCGAACGAACAAACCGAGCGGCTCGAACAGAAGGCGCGCGAGCATGACATCTATATTCAGACGGGGACGATGCTCGAAGTCGATCCAAAGTGGCCGGGCGCAGTCTTCAACACGACTTGTCTCATCGGCCCGCGCGGCGTGCTTTATAAATATCGCAAGGTGAATACGTGGTTGCCGTATGAAGTTCACACCAGCCCGCACGACCTTGCCGGTTACGACGAGCCGCTGTTTCCGGTCGCGGATACGGAGATCGGTCGCATCGGCTGTGCGATCTGTTACGACTGGCTCTTTCCCGAAGCCATTCGCCAACTCGCCGCGAACGGCGCGGAGGTCTTGGTGCGCGTCTCTGCCTACATGGACCCGTGGGGCGCAACCGAGCCGCTGGCGTGGTGGACGGTGGTGAACCGCTGCCGTGCGCTTGAGAATCTGGCTTATGTCGTCGCCGCCAATCAGGGCGCAAGCTTAAAACACTATCCGCCTTATTCGTGGCCCGGTGGCAGTCAAATCATAGACTTCGACGGGCGCATGCTCGCGGAAGCCTCGCCCGGCCCCGGCGAGCGCATCGTCGTCGCGCCCGTGGACATCTCCGCGTTGCGGCATGAGCGCGCCGCCCGGCGTGGTCATCACATGCTCGCGCACCTGCGCACAGAGGCTTATCCCGTCTATAACGCGCACCAGTATCCACCCCGCGCCGCGCAGCCCGCAGACCTCTCTTATGAGTTGAATAACGAGTTGATCGACGAAGCCAAACGGCGCATCTCCAAGCCCGATGCGGAGTGAGCCGGGCAGGGGGCGAAAAAAAAATTGACAGGAGCGCGGCATTTATACTTAAATGCCTTCGTTCGGATAAGCAACAAACTACAACTGTTCGGACGCATTCGTCGGCAACACAAAAATTTAAGCTGCTAGCTCTGGCCGTCGAGGCTGCCATCTTAAGAATGGCAAGCCGGCGGCATTCTCCACATGCGAGGCCCTGCTATGAGGAAACTCCGGTTGTCGCCGCGGCCCACGGGCCGTCTGGCTGCGTTGCTCTTTGCTCTGGTCGTTTGTACGGCCACCACTTTCGCGCAAACTAATAAAGGCACGATTCTCGGCACGGTCACCGATCCGGGCGCGGCCGCCGTGGTGGGCGCGAAGGTGACGGTGACGAACTTGGGCACTAACGAGTCGCGCGATGCGATGACCGGCGACGACGGCACGTATGTCGTGTCGAACCTTGAGCCGGGCGCGTACAAAGTGGTGATCGAGCAGCAGGGTTTCAAGACGCACCTGCGCGAGCGGGTGACGCTTGAGACGAACGCGCGTCTGCCCGTCGATGCCCAACTGGAAATCGGCCAACTCGGCGGCGAAACCGTGACGGTCACAAGCGACGCTCCGCTGGTGGAGAGCGAGACGAGCGTGCGCGGCGACATCATCACGGGCCGGCAAGTGACCGAGTTGCCGATTGCCCAACGCAACTTCACGCTGCTTGCGGGTCTATCGCCCGGCGTCACACGCCCTGCGGTCGGCACGCTCGGCGGCGGCGGCAACTTCGATAGCGGCGGCCCCGGTGCGGGCACAGAGTCCACGCGCTTCCGCGAGTCGGGCGGCTCGGTTATCTCCGCGAACGGCGCGCGCGTGACGAATAACAACTTCACGCTCGACGGCGTGGACAACAACGAGTCGCAGTTCGGCCAGATCGCCATCTTCCCGAACCCGGACGCGATTGCCGAGTTCAAAGTTGAGACGAGCGTGCCTTCGGCCGAATCGGGGCGCGCGGGCGGCGCGGTTATCTCGACCACGTTCAAGTCGGGCACGAACTCGGTCCACGGCACGGCCTACGAGTTTTATCAAGGGCGCGTGCTCGGCGCGAAGCCGGTCTATAATCCGAACCCGCCGAACTTCAACATACACAACTTCGGCGGCGTCGTCGGCGGGCCAGTCTTCCTGCCACACTTCGGCGAAGGCGGCCCGTACTTCTACGACGGGCGCAACCGCACCTTCTTCTTCGTCTCCTACAACGGGCAGCGCAACTCGACCCCCGCCTTCGGCGGCAACGAAGACCCCGTGACCGTGCCCACCGCCAGACAGCGCGCGGGCGACTTCTCCGAACTACTGCAAGCCGGCCGCACGCGCGAGTATCGCTTCGCTTCGAGTTATACCAACCCGACGGGCGCAGCCTGCCGTGTAAACCCCGACGGCTCAGGCACGCGGCTCTGCACGTTTCCCTTCGGCACGATCTTCGACCGCAACGGCGTGCCGTTCGCGGGCAACGTCATCCCGCAAACACTGCGCGGCGGCCCCGGCTTCAATATCTTGAACGCATACCCGCTGCCGAACCAGTCCGGCTTGGAACGCAACTTCCGCCGCAACCGCAAAGAGCAGGCGACCATCAACCAGTACGACGTTAAGCTTGATCACAGTCTCTCGCAGGCGAACCGCCTGTTCGGTCGTTACAGTAAGGCGACGAACGAGCGCCTGCGCGATAACAACTTCCCGCTCGGTAGTTCGCCTAACGGCTTAGACCTGCCTTCGGGCTTCGGTGCGGGCACGGAGTTCGGCAACACGCGGCAGGTCGCGCTCGGCGATACGCACGTCTTCACGCCGACCGTGATTAACGATGCGCGCGCCGGCTATTCGCGTTTCTCCATCGGCATCTTCAACACCGGGCAGGGCGGCGCGCAAGGCTTCAGCGCCACGTTGGCGCAAGACCTCGGCATCCCGAACGTCAACGTCTGCGGCATCACCTGTTCAGGGTCGGTGCTGCTCGGCGTGATCGGCACGGACGTAGACAAGCAGCTTGAGTTCATCGGCGACGGCAGCCCGTTCTTCTTCATCTCGAACAACTTCTACTTTGGCGACACGATGACGGTCGTTAAAGGCAACCAGAGTTTGAAGATCGGCGGCGACCTGCGCGTGCGCCAGAATCAGCCGGGCAGTTCCGGCCAGAATGCCAAAGGCAACTTCCAGTATGGCACGCAAGCCGGTGGCTTCTTAGCCGATCCCGGCGCACCTTATCGCAACACCGTGATCGGGCCGGTTGACTCCGGTTCATCCGTCGCCAATCTGCTGCTCGGCTACCAACCGGGCCGGCTCGACCGCGAGATACCGGGCGGCCCCTACCTGCTGTCGAACAAAGAAATCTCTTTCTTCGTGCAGGACGATTGGAAGGCCACGCCGACGCTCACGCTGAACCTCGGCTTGCGCTACGACATCTTCACGCCCGCGACCGAACGCTTCGACCGCCAACTCAATTTTGATCCGGCGACGAACACGCTGGTGCGGGCCGGCGGGACACTCGGCGAAGGCTTGCGCGAGACGGACAAGAACAACTTCGGGCCGCGCGTCGGCTTCGCTTGGAGCGGCCTGCGCGAAGATCGCAAGGTCGTCTTGCGCGGCGGCTACGGGCTGCTCTATTCGACCGACATCGGCCGCAGTTCCGAGCTAGCGGTCAATCAACCGTTCAACGGCGGCGGCGGCTACAACTGCGATCTGCCGAACTTCGGCACGGCGATCTGCCCGATCCTGCCGAGCGTCTTCACGCTCGCTCAAGGCATCCCGCTGCCGTCTTCGATCTTCAATCCGGCGACCTCGATTCCGCTCTCGGCCATCAGTCCCGGCCAAGACGTATTCGCCGTCGATCCGAACTTGAAGGACGAGATGTATCACCAGTTCAACTTGACGGCGCAATACGAGTTCGCGCCGAACTGGGTGGCTGAGGCTGCATACGTCGGCAACTTGGGCCGCAACCTGTTAATTGATCGCAACCTCGGACAGTCGAGCAACCGCGGCCCGGCTCGCGCCAAGTGCCGACCTTGCAGTTCGTGAACTTCACGGACGACATCGGCCGCTCAAGCTATCACGCGCTACAAACCAAGCTCGAAAGGCGTTTCTCCGAAGGGCTGTCGATCCTCTCGACCTACACATGGTCGCATGCCATAGACAACGGGCCGGCCGTTTCGCCGGTAACAGTACGCCGGCCCGCGACCTGTTCGGCCCCGTCAACCCGTTCAACATCGATCTCGAACGCGGCAACTCCGACTTGGACGTGCGCCATCGCTTCACCTTCGCGAACGTTCTCGATCTGCCGTTCGGGCGCGGTCGCCGCTACGGCAGCGATTGGTCGCACTGGTCCGACTTCTTCCTCGGCGGCTTCCAACTCAACAACGTGATCACGGTGCAGAGCGGGCCTGTCTATACGGTCGTCTTCGGCGAGAACGGCTCGCGCCCGATGCTGGTGGGCGACCCGACGCCGACCGCCGATCAGCAGGCGCGGCGCTTGCAGTTCAACCCGGCCGCCTTCGCGCCGCCGAGCATACGCGTCTTCCCCGGCGATCCGGGCAGCCCTGTGTTCGGCTCGCTTGGGCGCAACACGTTCCGCTCCGACCGGCAAGAGTATTGGGACGCGTCTTTGTTCAAGAACTTCCGCTTCAGCGAGCGGTTCAACGTGCAAGCGCGAATGCAGGTCTTCAACCTGTTCAACCACGTGAACCGCAACGTCCCGAACCGGAACATCGCGCAATGCTTCCAGTCCGGCGTCTTCAGTATGTCGGACTGCAACGGCAACACGCTCGATAGTCCGAACAACGCGCACATCGGCGTCGATACCAGCGCGCAGAAAGCGCGCCAGTTCGAGTTCGGGTTGAAACTGATCTGGTAAGCCGGCGACGCGCGGGCCGGTGCTAACACGTGATGGCGGGCGAGCAAGTCGAGCGCCCGCCATTCGTCTATCAACCGATGATGAGGATTGCGTGCGCTCTCTCCGCTTGAGGTCGCGTGGTGAAACGACTAACCTGTCAGCGCGTTCGCTCAGACCTCTGAAGCAAGTAGTATGGACGACTATCGGCAGGCACAGATACGCGGCGGCAGACCGGCGCGATACATCATGCGCGCAGCCTGCACGGGCCTGTTAATGTTTCTGCTCATGCCCGGCACTTCGTTCGCGCAGCCTGCGGCGCAGAGCACGTCAGCCGACGCCGCGCGCTTGACCGCGTTAGTCGAACAAGTCCGCGCCAAGCCTGCGGACGCGTCGCGCCGCGCCGAAGCCCGCGCCCTCGGCTTCGAGTTGTTGCGCGCGGCCCGGTTCGCGGATGCATGGATCGTCTTCGGCGCGCTCATCGACGCCGCGCCCGACGACCGGCCGGCGCAATACGGCGGCGCGGTCGCACTCTTCAACCTGCGCCGACTCGACGAGTCCGAACGGCTCGCCGTCGCGGCCGCAACTCCAGCGGCGCAAGCAGACGCGGGCAGCAGCGTCGGCAGTTTGACCGCTGACGCGCTGGTCCTCGTCGGCGTCATACGCGCCGTGGCGGGCGACAACGCGGGCGCGCTCGCGGCGTTAACCAAAGCGACGACGCTTGCGCCCACAAGCTTCGACGCGCAGTTCGCTCTGGGCCGCGCACGCTATGGGGCGGGCGACCCGGCCGGCGCGGCCGTCGCCTTCCGCACGGCCACCGGCCTGCGCCCGGACAGCGCGCAGGCGCAGTTCTTTCTTGCGACCGCGCTCGAAGGGGCAGGCGATAACGAAGCGGCGCTCGTGGCCTATCGCGCGTTGGTGGCGGCGCAACCGGGTCAAGCCGACGGTCATCTGGGCCTCGGCGCATTGCTCATCAAACTTGGCGGCGACCGGACCACAGAAGGCATCGCCGAACTCACGCGCGCCGTCGCACTTGACGGCGACTTGTACGAGGCGCGCATCGGTCTGGGGCGCACGCTCATACGCGCCGGTTCGCCCGCAGCGGCCGTCGAACATTTGCAACGCGCCGCCGCGCTCGCGCCGAATAATCCAGAGCCGCATTATCAACTCGCACTGGCTTATCGTCGGTTAGGGCAAGGCGCTGAAGCCGCTAAAGAGATGGCATTAGTCAAACAACTCCACGAGACGCGCCGGGGCAGCAAGCAGCCGCATCAATGACCTCGCGTAGTAAGAGCGATATTGTGACCTTGATTTTCAAGCGAGCGAAGCAGAACGAGTCGCGTGTGGCGCGATGGCTTGCGTGCTGTGCGGTGTTCGTCGTGTTGTGCGCGGGCTGTTACGTTGCGCCGGTCGAGGCGCAACCGCGTCGGGCGAAAGGCGCAACGCAGCAGCAGCCTAAAGTAGCCGCCACGCCCGCGCCGCAAGCCGACGTGCCAAGCATGTTGCGCGCGACGGCGGAACTGTTAACTGCGGGCCAGTTGGACGAGGCCGAGACTATGGCGCGGCAAGTCGTCGCGGTCGCGCCCCGCGATGCCGCCGCGCACAATCTGCTCGGCGTCATCTTCGATCAACGCGGGCGGGCCGAAGAAGCGGAGCAGGAGTATCGGGCCGCTCTAAGTTTAGCGCCCGACACCATCCCGGCGCGCGCCAATCTAGGCGTGCTGCTGGCGCGCACGAACCGCGCTGACCAAGCCATCAAGACACTTGAAGAAGTGCTGCGGGCCGCGCCCGAACACGCGCAGGCGGTCTTCAATCTCGGCATGCTCTATGCTGCGCGCGGTGATTATGAGCGCGCCGTCCCATTGCTTGAGCGCACGATCTCGTGGCAGTCGGACGAGACACAACCGGCGCTCCTGTTGGTGCTGGCTAACGCTTACGCACACGCGGGGCGCGCGCAGGATGCGGCGCGTCTGGCCGAGCGCATCGAAGCGCGCGCGGGCGACGATCCGCGCGCACTGTTCACACTTGGGCTGGCGTTCGCCGAGGCGCGTGACTACGAACGGGCCGTGCGCCTGTTTCAGCGCACCGACGCGCTTAGACCGAACACTTCCGAAGTGCTCTATAACCTCGGCGTCGCGCTCTACAATCTCGACCGGCTGGACGAAGCCAAGCGCGCGCTCGAACAGTCCGCGCGCCTCGCGCCTAAACAGCCTGAGCCGCTTTATCGGCTCGGCCTGATCGCGTCCGTGCGCGGGCAGAGCGATCCGGCGCTCGCCTATTGGGAACAGGCGTTGGTCCTGCGCCCGGTCGCGCCGGAAGTGAACTTCATGATCGCCGAAGAGTTGACGAAGAATCAGCGCGTGGACGGCGCGGTGCAGTTCTACGAGCGCGCGGTCGCGCAAGACCCGGCGAAGTTGCTCTACTACGTGCGGCTCGGCGCGGCCCACTTGCGTCGTCGCCGGTTCGTGCAGGCGCGACAGGTTTACGAGCAGGCAGCGCAGCGTTTTCCTAAAGCCCCCGAAGTGCATTATCTCGTCGGCTATGCGGCGCGGGCCGAAGGGTTGCTCAACGAAGCCTTCGTCGCCTTTCAACGCGCTTACGCGTTGCAGCCCGGCAACCCGGACGTGCTGGCCAATCTCGGTTTCATCATGCTGTCGCGCGGCAACGAAGCGGAGGCCGAACATTATCTGCGCCGCGCCCTCGCGCTCGACGCGCAGAACTATCCGGCGCATTACGATCTGGCCGGTTGCTGCTGCGCACGAAGAATTACGACGAGGCGGCGGTCGTTCTCGAACGCGGCGCGGCGTTGAACCAGACCGATCCCAGCATTCATTATCAACTTTTCACCGTCTACACGCGGCTCAAGCGTAAGCAAGAGGCCGAGCGCGAACTGGCCGCGTTCAAGCGGCTTGAAGAAGCGCGCAAACAGAGCGACGGCGCAAGTCCCGTCGCCGCGGGCGCGGGCCCGAACGCCCCGGCGGCGCTGCCCGCGGCCATGACCGGCGAGAGCGGCAAGAAGCCCGCGCCGCAGCGTTGAACAAACAGGCCGCGAATAAACGTCCCTGCGCGCTTTTAAGCTGACCGCAGCTAAGGCTAGAATGTGACGCGCTGAAATTGCTCGGCCCGCCGCTAGTCAGTCAAATATACGAACATCGTTTGAAGTGAGACGCATGATGCAAGTCCCCAAAGCTTATCAACCGTTGCCGGCGCGGGATCGCCGTCGCCTCGTGTGGCTGCTGCGCGCGCTCTTAATGCCTGCTTGCGTGTTCGTGTGGGCGGGGCAGGGCGCACGCGCGCGCTTAGACGCCGCCGCCGTTGATCGTTATAACGAAGAGGTGCGCAAGAATTACGATTTGAAGTTCGGCCCGAACCCGTTCACGCCGTCGAACGCGATGACGACGACGGGCAAGTTTATCCCGGCCGACCAGTTCATCGCGTCGGCGCGTTGTGCCAAGTGTCACACGGACGCGCACGCGCAATGGTTGGAGTCGGCGCATCGCAACAGTTTCCGCGAGCCGTTTTATCAGAAGAACGTCAACGACCTGATCTCGCAGCGCGGCATCGAGTTCACGCGCCACTGCGAAGCGTGTCACAACCCGGCCGCGCTCTTTGCGGGCACGCTCACCAAAGGCTCGAAGATCAAACGCCCGTTCGACGAAGACGGCGTTTCATGTATCGCGTGTCATTCGATTCAAGCGGCGACGCGGCGCGGCGTCGGCGGCTACGTGATGGGCGAGCCTGCTCTGCTGGTTAAAGAGGACGGCACGCGCCGCTTGTTGGACGTAGCCGATCAGGAAATCTTGGACGACGTGCCCGCGCACCGTCGCGCGGTCATGCGCCCGCTCTTGCAGTCGCCTGAGTTCTGTTCGTCGTGTCACAAGTCGCAAGTGCCGAAGGAGTTGAACGATTACAAGTTCCAGCGCGCCTTCGCCGTTGCAGACGAACTGCAACAGTCTTCGTTCTCGAAAGAGTCGCCGCACCCGTTCTACACGCGCGACCTTGAGACGTGTTCGTCGTGCCACATGAAGAAAGAGGCCGCGCCGCTCTTTGACGTGTCCGCAAAAGATGGCACGCTACGCTCGCATCGTTGGGCGGCGGCGAACACGGCGATCCCGACCTTCTACAAGTGGCCCGCCCAACTCGAAGCCGTCAAGAAAGTTTTAGAGACGGACGCGGTTGGCATAGACATCTTTGCCGTTCGCCAGCGCGGCCCGAACGGCGGCGTTGAAGAACTGCGCGCGCCTTTGAACCGCAGCCAGTTCAACCTCGTACCGGGCGAGCGCCTGACCGCCGACGTGGTGATCACCAACAAGAACATAGGCCACTCGTTCCCGCCGGAGTTGCGCGACTTCTACGAGGCTTACGTCGAGTTCACCGTCGCAGACGAAGCGGGCACGGTGCTTTATCGTTCGGGCTTCATCAAGTCGAACGGTCATCTGGACGACGCGGCGCACAACTACAAAACTTATCTCGTCAAAGGCGACGGCTCGTTCAACGACAGGCATCACATCTGGCGCACGAAGATGGTGGCGCAAAACAATCAGATACAGTCGGGCCGCTCTCGATCTGGCGCGCTATCAGTTCACCGTGCCCGCGCACCTGCAAGGCGCGCTGCGGCTGACGGCGCGCGTGCGTTATCGTCGCTTCACGCGCGTCTTTCAAGACTACGCGCTCGGCAAGTCGATCGACTATCCAATCGTAACGATGGCGACGACCGAGCAAGTGTTGCGCCTCGGCGCGAACGAGTCGCAGCCGGTGGTGAAAGGCGCGATGCCCGATTGGCGACGCTGGAATAATTACGGCATCGCGTTGTTGGACGGCGGCAATACGCCCTCTCGGCCGAAGCGTTCGCGCGCGCGGCCGAATTGGATGAAGCATACAGGCCGATGGCTTTGGTCAATCGCGCGCTGGCGCTGTTTGAACTCGAACAGTTCGATGCGGCCGCACAACTCTTGGACGGCGTGCTGGCCGCCAACCCGAACAACTTGCGCGCGCTCTTTCAACGCACACGCATACACATGCGGCGCGGTCAGTTGGACACAGCCGAAGCGAACCTCAAGCGCATCCTCGAAACTTACCCGCGCGACCGCATGTCGTGGCAGCAGTTGGGCGAACTGTGCAAGATCAAGCGCGACTTCGCGGGCGCGCGTCATTGTTACGAGACGATCCTCGGCATCGATCCCGAAGACACAGGCGCGCACTACAACTTGATGCTCGTCTATCGCAAGCTCGGCATGACCGAGGAAGCGAAGCGCGAAGCGAAAATCTTTGCCGATCAAAAGGACGACCCGGCCGCCTTCAATCTCGCCAACGAGTTCTTGCGTAAGCACCCGGAGATGAGCGGCGAGAGCGTGCCGTGGCACGTCCATCAATTACTTGAAGCGAAAGGCGCAGCCGCACAGGCCGCGGGTCAGTGAATGCGAACCAAACCTCGTACCCTGGGCAGTTTGAAAATCATCGTTGCTCTAGTCTTCGTCGCCGGTCTGTTGAGTGCCGGTTACTGGCCGCGCAGTCCGCACGCTTTGGCCGCCGTCGCGCCGACAGAGAAGAAGGAGAGTCGCGCGGCGCAGCTTGAACGCGGGCGCACACTCTACGTGCAGAACTGCGCGCGTTGTCACGGCGCGGACGGGCGCAGCCAAACCGATATGGGCACGCTCTACGGCGCAACCGATCTGGCGGACGCGCGTTGGTGGAAGGACGAACGCGTCAACGATAAGCGGCTCACCAGCGTCATCGCCAACGGCAAGAAGGGCGGCATGCCCGCCTTCGGCAAGCGGCTTGCTAAAAACGACATTGCCGCTATTGTCGCCTTTGTCCGCACGCTCAAGCAGTAAGCCAACATTTGAATGAACGCGCTTCGAGCCGCAGTCGATCTAACGCTGCTCAGCCGTCGAGTCACCGTCTCTATGCACAGTCAAAACATGAAGCGGGCCGCGCGCTCTTGCGCGGCCCTTTTGTACGTCGTCTGCTGCTTCTGCTTCAACGCGCGCGCGCAAACGGTCGCGCCCGCCGTCACGAAGGTCGAGCCGCCGTCGTGGTGGGCAGGGCACACGATCAACCCCGTGCGGCTGCTCGTGCGCGGGCAGGGCCTACACGGCGCACGCGTCACCGCCACACGTCCGGCGACAGAGCCGGGCGCGGTTGTTATCAACGCCGCAGGCACGTATCTGTTCGTCAACGTCCGCATCGCGCCGAACGCGCCAGCGGGCGACTATCCGCTCACACTCGAAACGGCCGGCGGTACGACCACGATCCCTTTCCGGCTCAACCGCCCGCACGATCCGTTCTCGCATTTTCAAGGCATCACAAGCGACGACGTGATCTATTTGATCATGCCCGACCGTTTTGCTAACGGCGACCCATCGAACGACGCGCCGTCCGATGCGCCGCCCACCGCCAACGACCGCAAGAATCCGCGCGCGTGGCACGGCGGCGACTTTCGCGGCATCATCAATCGGCTGCCTTACTTGAAAGAACTCGGCGTCACAGCCATCTGGCTTACACCGTGGTACGACAACTCGAACGGCCTAAACAACTGCGACAAGCCGTGGTGTCCGAACACCTATTATCATGGTTATCACGCCGACGATTATTATGCGCTCGAAAGTCGCTTCGGCGATCTGACGACGTTGCGCGAACTCGTCGAGCGCGCACACACGGCCGGCTTGAAGGTCATACAGGATCAGGTTGCCAACCACGTCGGCGCGCAGCATCATTGGGTCGCCGATCCGCCGCTCGACAATTGGTTTCACGGCACGTTGCAGCGTCACTTGCAGAACGCCTTTCGCGGCGACCTGCTCTCGTCGCCGCACGCGACCGATGAAGCGCGCCGCCCGACGCTCGACGGTTGGTTTTCAGACGAACTGCCGGACATGAATCAGGACGAGCCGGAAGTTGCGCGCTACGAACTACAGAACGCGCTCTGGTGGATCGGCATCACCGGCATCGACGGCGTGCGGCAGGACACGATCCAGTACATGCCGCGCCCCTTCATCCGCGCGCTCTCGGAAGCGATACACCGGCAGTACCCGCGCATGTGGATGGTCGGCGAAGTCTTCGATTACGATCCCGTCCACACGTCGTTCTTCATCGGCGGGCACACGGGCTTCGACGGCATCGACACCACGCTCGATTCCGTCTTCGACTTTCCCTTAGCGCAAAGCTCAATCCGCGCGTTCACCAATCAAGCGCCCGTCTCGTCGCTGCATCTAACATTGCGCGCCGACCGCCTCTATCCAGACCCCGCGCGCCTCGTCACGATGACGAGCAATCACGACCTGCCGCGCCTTGCGTCGCTGCCCGGCATGACGCCCGAAGGCTTGATGCTGCACATCGCTTTCATCACGACCGTGCGTGGCACGCCGCAACTCTACTACGGCGACGAGATCGCCATGCCCGGCGGCGACGACCCGGACAACCGGCAGGACTTCCCCGGCGGCTTCGCAGGCGACGCGCGCAACGCGTTTGACGCACGCGGGCGCACCCCCGCCGAGCAGCGCATGTTTGACTGGACGCGCACGTGGCTGCAACAGCGCCGCGCGCATCCCGCCCTGCGGCGCGGCGCGCTGATCGATCTCGCCTACGACGACGACACATATGCTTACGCCCGCCGCGACACTAACGAACTGATCATCGTGGCCCTCAATCGCGCCGCCGCCGCAAAGACCTTGACCGTGCCGGCCGCCGTCCTTCAACTCGCCAACGGCACGCGCCTCACGCCGTTCACAGGCGCAGGCACGCAGACAACGATTACGGCCGGCCAAATCTCAATCGTCATCCCGCCGCGCACCGCCGTCGCTTACAAGATCGAGGCCATCTCCCCGTAGACGTTAAAGCAATGATGAAGACGGAATGACGACTGATGAATAAGCAGCTATTCATCAGTCGTCATTCATCATGCCGCATTCATCCTTCGTGATTGCTTTGACAATGCCCGCGCTCTGTCTTATAAGCTTTGTCCATCCTGACAACTAAGAGGTCTGCTGTGAGCTTCCCACGCGCGAGCGGTATCCTGCTGCACCCGACATCTTTGCCCGGTCGCTACGGCGTCGGCGATCTCGGCCCCGACGCCTTCGCCTTCATTGATTTTCTCGCCGCCGCGGGGCAGACGCTCTGGCAAGTTCTGCCCTTAGGTCCAACCGGCTACGGCGACTCGCCCTATCAATGTTTCTCGGCCCTTCGCGGGCAACACTCTGCTCATCAGTCCCGACAAGTTGCTTGCACAAGGTCTGCTCAAGCAGAGCGACCTCGCCGCCGTGCCAAAGTTCGCGGCCGAGCGTGTGGATTACGGGCCCGCAATCGAGTTGAAAGACAAACTGCTCCAACGTGCCTTCGAGAACTTCAAGCAGACGACCGACACGGGCTTGCGCGGCGAGTTCGAGGCGTTCGCGCAACAGGCCGCCGCGTGGCTCGACGACTACGCGCTCTTTCGCGCGATGAAGGGCGCGCGCAACGGCGCGGCGTGGCACAAGTGGGAACGCCCGATGGTCGAACGCGACCACGGCGCACTCGATGCGGCGCGCACACACCTGCGCGATCAGATCGAAGCGCACAAGTTTTGGCAGTTCATCTTCTTCAAACAATGGGCCGCGCTCAAGGCTTACGCCAACGAGCGACGCATAGAGATCGTCGGCGACATACCGATCTTCGTCGCACACGATTCGGCCGACGTGTGGGTCAACAAGCATCTCTTCAAGCTGCATGAAGACGGCAGCCCGCTCGTCGTCGCCGGTGTCCCGCCCGACTACTTCAGCCGCACGGGTCAACTCTGGGGCAATCCTTTATACGATTGGGAACGTCTGCGCGCCGACGGCTTCCGCTGGTGGATCGAACGCATCAGTGCCTTGCTCCACGAGTTCGACATCTTGCGGATCGATCACTTTCGCGGCTTCGCGGCCAGTTGGGAGATACCGGGCGGCGACACGACGGCCGAACGCGGGCGCTGGGTCGAAGCGCCGGGGCGCGAGTTGTTCACCGCGATCAAAAACGCGCTTGGCGAGTTGCCGATCATCGCCGAGGACCTCGGCGTCATCACGCCCGACGTTGAGGCGTTGCGCGACGACTTCGGTTTCCCCGGCATGCGGATTCTGCAATTCGCCTTCGGCGGCGACCCGAAGAATCACGACTTGCCGCACAACTATCATCAAAACCTCGTCGCCTACACGGGCACGCACGACAACGACACGACCGTCGGTTGGTTCAACTCGGAAGCGGGCACAGGCTCGACGCGCTCGGCCGAACAGATCGAGCGCGAGCGCGCTTTTTGTCTCAAGTACCTGAACACCAAAGGGCGCGAGATTCACTGGGACTTTATTCGCGCCGTGCTCGCGTCCGTTGCCAACACGGCCATCGTGCCCTTGCAGGACGTGCTAGGTTGCGGTCAGGCGGCGCGCATGAATCTGCCCAACAGCACCGCCGGCAACTGGGCTTGGCGCTACACGAAGCATGCGTTGACTGCCAAGCTCAGCGCCCGGCTCAAAGACTGCTCCGAGTTGTACGCACGCAATCTCGCCGCCGCCGAAGACGTAAAGCCCGAAGCAGACGCCGAGGGGGCATGATTAACGATCTCAAATTTCAACTCTGAGATCACACGTGATGATCATGAAACTTCAAGTCCGCACGACGCTCACACGCTTGAGTCTGCTGTTCGTCCTGTCGGCCTGCTGTGCCTTGCTTGGCTTCGCGCAAACCGCGCCTGAAGTGTCGAAGGTTGAGCCGCCGAACTGGTGGCCCGGTCATTCGCTCAACCCTGTGCGCGTGCTCTTGCGTGGACGCAACTTGACGGGCGCGCGCGTCGAAGCCGTGGGCGCTGGCCTGCGCGTCGGCCTCGTGCGCGTGAACGCGGCGGGCACGTACCTGTTCGTCGACGTGTCCATCGCGCCGCAAGCGCAACCGGGCCCGCGCAAGCTTCGCTTGACGACCGCGAACGGCATGACCGAAGCGCCGTTCGACATCGCCGCGCCGCTCGCACGGCAAGGTCGCTTTCAAGGCTTCACGAACGACGACGTGTTGTACTTGATCATGCCCGACCGTTTTGCCGACGGCGACGCGTCGAACAACGATCCGGTTATATCTAAAGGACTCTACGACCGCGCGCAGGGGCGCTACTATCACGGCGGCGATCTGCAAGGCGTCATCAATCGGCTGCCTTACCTTAAAGACTTGGGCGTCACGGCCATCTGGCTCAACCCGTGGTACGACAACGTCAACCATTTGAACGAGCGCGAGATGCCCGAAGGCAAGCCGATCACGGATTATCACGGCTACGGCGCGGTTGATTTCTACGGCGTCGAAGAACATTTCGGCGACCTCGCAAAGCTGCGCGAGTTGGTTGATAAAGCCCACGCGCTAGGGTTAAAGGTCATACAGGATCAGGTGGCGAATCACAGCGGTCCTTATCATCCGTGGGTCAAGGACACGCCGACGCCCACTTGGTATAACGGCACTGAAGCCGATCACCCCGTCAACAGTTTTCAAACGTGGACGCTGCACGACCCTTACGCTGCCTACCCGCAGTACCGCGAGACGATGGACGGCTGGTTCATCAACATCCTGCCCGACTTCAATCAGCGCGATGAAGAGGTGACGCGCTATCACATCCAGAACACGCTCTGGTGGATCGGCATCACCGGCCTCGACGCCATCCGGCAAGACACTTGGCAGTACGTGCCCAACTCCTTCTGGCGCGATTGGACGGCCGCGATCAAACGCGAGTACCCGCGCGTCAACGTCGTCGGCGAAGTGCTGGACGGCGACCCCGCGCATGTCGCTTTCTTTCAAGGCGGGCGCACACGCTTCGACGGCATTGATTCCGGCCTCGATACGTTGTTCGACTTCCCGCTCCACTTCCAACTCCGCAACGCCTTCGCACAGGGCGGCCCGATCAAAACGGTCGCTCAAGTCATCGCGCAAGATCAGCTATACCCGAACCCGCAAGTGCTCGTCACGTTGTTAGGCAATCACGACGTGCTGCGTTTCATGAACGAGCGCGGCGCAACCACGCAAGGCTTGAAGCTCGCGCAGACTTTGATCATGACCATGCGCGGCGCGCCGCAACTCTACTATGGCGACGAGATCGCTATGCCCGGCGGCGACGACCCGGACAACCGCCGCGACTTCCCCGGCGGCTTCGCAGGCGACGCGCGCAACGCGTTTGACGCGCGCGGGCGCACGCCTGAACAACAAGACGTGTTCGAGCACGTCCGGCGGCTCGCGTGGCTGCGCGCCGAACTCGAACCGTTGCGGCGCGGTCGGCTTGTCAACCTGTTCTACACCGAGCAGCAGTATGCTTACGCGCGCATGACCGAACGCGAGGCCGTGGTCGTCGTCTTTAACAACGACGCGCGCCCGGCCGAGATCGTCTGCGACGTAGCGCCCACGCACTGGCCCGACGGCACACGGCTCAATGATCGCTTAGACGTGCTCCGCGACGCACGCATCGCGGACGGCCGCCTGCGCGTCACCTTGCCCGCGCGCACGGCCAGCATCTTGACCGCCGCGTCTGCGCGTTGATTGCTGAAATGAGTTGTTGATGCAGAACTGAGTTTTCGCATGGCCGCATTCAAAACGAAACCTTTGACCGAGCAGATCGCTATCATCACGGGCGGCGGCACGGGGATCGGGCGCGCGTTCGCCGAAGCGTTGACGACAGCAGGCATGCGAGCCGTTGTCATCGCGTCGCGCCGCGCCGACGTGTTGCAGCGGGCGGCGGCCGAGTTGAACGCACAGGCAGGCGCGGAGCGCGTCTTCGCGCACGCGTTCGACGTGCGCGACTTGGCGCAGACCGAAGGACTCGTGCGCGCAACGGCGGAACGCTTCGGCACGATTGATCTCTTGATCAATAACTCCGGGCTGGCCGTGCCCGAAACGGTCGAGGCGATCACGGAAGATGGTTGGAGCAAAGTGTTGGAGACGAATCTACGCGGCGCGATGTGGTTGGTGCGCGCGGCGCTGCCCTACATGCTGCGCGAAGATTTCGGCGACGTGGTCAACATCTCGTCGCAGGCGGGCAAGCACGGTTATGCAGACGTGCCTTCATACTGCGCCTCGAAGTTCGGCCTGCTCGGCTATGCCGAAGCCCTGCGCGACCACACGCGCAAGACCGGCGCGAACCTGCGCGTCTTCAACTTCTGTCCCGGCCTCGTGGACGTAGCACAGACCGGCGCGCACGACGAGCCGCGCCCCGGCTCCGTCCACGTCCGCAACATGGCGCGCACGCTCCTCTACGCGCTGTCATTGGATCGCAACGTGATTGTCGAAGACATCAACATCTATGCAAGATAGCAGTCAGTCGTCAGCCGATCAAAGCTTAATTGCCTTTACGCTGCTTGCTGACCGCTTCCAAAGGAGCAAACGCGATGGAGAAACCACGGCTGAGCTTCTGGCAAATCTGGAACATGAGCTTCGGCTTTCTCGGCATACAGTTCGGCTGGGGCTTGCAGCTGGCCAACATGAGCGGCATCTATACCTATCTCGGCGCGAAGCCCGAAGAGGTCCCGATCCTGTGGCTCGCAGGACCAGTAACGGGCCTCCTTGTGCAGCCGATCATCGGTTCGATGAGCGACCGCACGTGGAATCGGTTAGGCCGGCGGCGACCCTACTTTCTAGTTGGCGCGATCTTGGCGAGCATCGCTCTGTTCTTCATGCCCGACTCGTCTGTGTTGTGGATGGCGGCCGGGCTGTTGTGGATTCTCGACGCGTCGATCAACATCTCGATGGAGCCGTTCCGCGCCTTCGTCGCCGACAAGCTCAACACAGATCAGCGCACCGCCGGGTTCGTCATGCAGTCGTTCTTCATCGGCATCGGCGCGACGCTCGCAAACGCCTTGCCGTACATCTTCCGCAAGTACGGTGTGGACGACGACTTCCAGCGCCGCGCGGCAACGGCGGGCGCGAGCCTGCACGCCATCCCGCCGAGCGTTGTCTATGCTTTCAAGATCGGCGCGGTGGCGTTTCTGCTCGCGGTCCTGTGGACGATCTTCACGACCAAAGAATATCCGCCGGAGAACATGGAAGAGTTCCGGCGTAAGCAGCAAGCGCATCGCGGCTTCGGCGCGGGGCTGCGCGAGATTCTCGCCGCCATCCGCGAGATGCCGACGACGATGAAGCAGTTGGCCGTCGTCCAGTTCTTCACTTGGCTCGGCCTCTTTTGCATGTGGATGTTCTTCGGGTTGATGACCTCGTATCACGTCTTCGGCGCACCGAACGATCAAAGCGCGCTATTCAAAGACGGGCAGGCGTGGGGCGGCATCGCCTTCGCCGTCTATTCGATCACATGCTTTGCCGTTGCCTTCTTGCTGCCGAAAATGGCCGCCGCCACAAGTCGCAAGACCGTGCATGCGTTTGCGCTCGTCTGCGGCGCGGCAGGGCTACTATCGGTCTATTTCATCCACGACAAAACCATGCTGCTGTTGACGATGATCGGCGTCGGCATCGCGTGGGCTTCGATCCTCTCGATGCCTTATGCGATCCTCGCGGGCGCGTTGCCGCCTGCGCGCATGGGCGTCTATATGGGCGTCTTCAATTTCTTCATCGTCATCCCTGAGATCGTCGCTTCGTTCACCTTCGGCCCCGTCATACGCAATCTGTTCGGCCCCGATAACCCGAACGCGCCGCTCTACGTCGTCATGGCCGGCGGCGCATTCCTGTTGCTCGCGGCGCTGTGCGTCTCGTTCGTGCGCGACGTGGGCGACGTGTCGCCGAGCGCCGTCATCAAAGGCGACGAGCACGAACCGTTCATCCCGCCGCAGTCGGCGCAGCCCGTGCCGAGCACGGGACTGATGGACGAACGTTAAAGCGGCGCACGTTCGCGTGCATTGTGTGAAACGATCAGAGTCCCTATCGGCGCGCGGGTGCGACCGGATGAATAAGATCAAGCTACGTTCGTTAGCGGCAGCGTGCCTCGCGCTGCCGCTCTTGTTCTGGCTCACGCCGAGCGTGCAAGCGCAAGCGTCTGTTGATACCGCATCGCGCGGCGATCTCACGACAGCGCGGGCGCACTGGCTCACACGCGACACCATCGCGTGGCCGGCGACGAAAGAGTTAGTCAACTCGTACCGCCTGTACTTCGCGCCGGCAGGTGGCTTAAGCCTGACGCCGAACGGGATCAACGGCGGCGAGTCAATCGCATTGACGCATGATCCGGCGGGGCTGTTGCCCGCTCTGCGCGCAAAGTTTCCATCCCTCGCGCGCTATCTCGCGTTAAAGATCAATCCGGCCGAGTTGAGTCGTGTGCCTGCGATCTTGAAGGGACAGATCGCCGTCGCCGCGACCGACGCACAAGGGCAAATCCTCGACGCGACCTCGGTACAACTGCCCGGTGTGCTTGACGACCTCTACACGTACACGGGCGCGCTCGGCATCATCTGGCAAGGCGACCACGAGCCTGTACCCACGTTGAAACTCTGGACGCCGACCGCGCAGTCTGTGCGCCTGCACCTGTTCGCCGACTCGAAGCCTGAGACGACCGCGACGATTGTGCCAATGAAGTACGACGCGACGGCGGGCGTGTGGAGCGTGCACGGCAACATAACGTGGCTGAATCAATTTTATCTGTACGAGGTGCAAGTGTTCGTGCCCGCGACCGGACGCGTGGAGAAGAATCTCGTCACCGATCCTTATTCGCTGAGCTTGTCAACGAACAGCCGGCGCAGCCAGTTTGTCTATCTCGATGCGCCGAACCTCAAGCCCACGGGTTGGGACACGTTGAGCAAACCACCGCTCGCCGCGCCCGAAGAGATCGCGCTCTACGAGTTGCACCTACGCGATTTTAGTCTCAACGATCAGACCGTGCCGGCCGCACAACGCGGCACTTATCTCGCCTTCACACAGGCAACGTCGAACGGCATGAAGCACCTGCGCGCGTTAGCCGAAGCCGGGCTGACGCACATACACCTATTGCCCGTCTTTGACGTCGCAACCATCGACGAGATCAAAGCTGAGCGAAAAGAACCGGACTTCGCGGCGTTGAGCAAGTTACCGCCCGACTCGGAACAGCAGCAGGAGATCGTCTCTGCGTTGCGCGACGAAGACGGGTTCAACTGGGGTTACGAGCCTTATCATTACACCGTGCCCGAAGGCAGTTATGCGACCAACCCTGATGGCGCGGCGCGCATACGCGAGTTTCGCGCGCTGGTCAAAGGGTTGAGCGACGCGGGGCTGCGCGTCGTCATGGATGTGGTCTATAACCACACGACCGCGAGCGGGCAAGACGCGCGCTCTGTGCTGGATCGCATCGTGCCCGGTTATTACTATCGCTTGAATCTCGACGGCCGGATCGAGACGAGCACCTGTTGCCAGAACACTGCGACCGAGCATGCGATGATGGAAAAATTGCTGGTTGATTCCGTCGTCACATGGGCGCGTGCTTATAAAGTGGACGGCTTTCGGTTCGATCTGATGGGCCATCACATGGTCGCCAACATGCTCAAAGTCCGCGATGCGTTGCGCGCTTTAACCATCGCGCGCGACGGCGTAGATGGTGCGAAGATTTATCTCTATGGCGAAGGCTGGAACTTCGGCGAGGTAGCCAACAACGCGCGCGGGCGCAACGCCACGCAACCGAACATGAGCGGCACGGGGCTGGGCACGTTCAACGACCGATTGCGCGATGCCGTGCGCGGCCCGCTGTTCGAGTCGCCGCAAGCGCAAGGCTTCGTCAACGGCCTCTACCTTGCACCCAACGGCACGGAGCAGGGCACAGCCGACGCGCAGAGAGAGAAACTGCTGCGTTACATGGATTGGCTGCGCGTTGGGTTGGCCGGCAACTTGCGCGGCTACAGATTTATTGATCGCACGGGCCGGCAAGTCTCCGGCGCGCAGGTTGATTACGGCGGTGCGCCCGCCGCTTACGCCGCCGACCCGCAGGAAGTGATCAACTATGCGGAAGCGCACGACGACCTGACGCTCTACGACTTCAACGCCTTGCGTGCGCCGCGCACGACGACCGTGGCCGAACGCGTGCGGATGCAGAATCTAGCCATCGATCTCGTGGCGCTCGCGCAAGGCGTCCCGTTCTTCCACGCGGGCGAGGACATGCTGCGCTCGAAATCGCTGGACCACAACAGCTACAACTCCGGCGACTGGTTCAACCGGCTCGACTTCACATACACGACCAACAACTTCGGCGTCGGTCTGCCGCCCAAACAAGCAAACGGCGACCGCTGGTCCGTGATTAAACCACTACTGGCCGATCCGGCCTTGCGTCCAACGCGCGCCGACATCATGCAGACGGTCGCGCATCTGCGCGAGGCGTTGCGCATTCGCAAAAGTTCGCCGCTGTTTCGTCTGCCGACGGCCGCAGACATCAACGCGCGCGTCCGCTTCTACAACACCGGCCCACAACAGACGCCCGGCCTCGTCGTCATGTCCATCAGCGACACGACCGGGCGCAAACTCGATCCCAACTATGATCTGATCGTCGTGCTCTGTAACGCTGCGCCCGCCGCGCAGACTTACACCGAAGCGGCCTTCGCGCGTAAATTCTTAACGCTCCATTCAGTGCAGGTGCGTTCCGGCGATCTCGTTGTGCGCACGTCTAGCTTCAACACGAACACGGGCACGTTCACCATCCCCGCGCGCACTACGGCCGTCTTCGTCGCCCGCGCAATGAGCGGGCGCAGGCGTTGAGCGTGCGGGCATGGCCTAGTCTAGTTACGTTAACGTTAGTAGGAGCTACAGCTATGAGCGATAAAAGAAAAGAACTGGTGCGTGCGTATAAGGAGACTCATCGACCGATGGGTGTCTACCAGATACGCAACACCGTTAACAATAAAGTCCTGATCGGGGCGACGATGAATCTGCCGGGCATATTCAACCGGCATAAGTTCGGATTAAAGATAGGAAGTCACACGAACAAGACGCTGCAAGCCGAGTGGAACGAATTTGGCAGCGAGAGCTTCGCCTTTGAGATACTTGATGAACTCACACCGAAGGCGGATGCGAATTATGATTACAAACCGGATTTGGCCTTGCTGGAAGAATTATGGTTGGAGAAGTTGCAGCCTTACGGCGAGCGTGGCTACAACGAGCAGAAGAAAAGGAAGTGATAACTAAGCTCGCGCAGGTCAATCGGCGCGCAAGCCTGCTAGTCGTAGCGCACGCGGTATCTCCGGGTTGGCCATGAACCAGCGCCAGACGTGGCCGGTGCGTAAGTTCTCGGCGCTCAGGAGCGTGATGCCGAGGTCGATGCCGATCACGTCAGGATTGATCCAGCCGGTCGTCGGGTTGAACGCATCGGTGAAGCCGTAGCGGCCGTAAATCTGCTCGCCAAATTTTTCGCGCATCGCACGCACGGCGGGCAGGGAGATGTCGGGCGTGAACATCAACGAGCCGGCCGCGGCGTAAGGCACGACCGTGCCGTCAATCGCCGGGTCGCGTGGCGGCCCGCCCCATGCGACATAACCGCGCGCGCTGTCGGAGGCCGAGATGCCCCAGATGTTTTCGTTATAACCGGGGAACTCGCGCGCGAGGTCGCGGCAAAACTGACGATGCGCGCGTGTGGCGGCGACCGAGTTGGCGAAGTAGTTGGTGAACGGATACCAGCTTTCGCGTCGCTGGCGAAAGTCCACGTAGGCGTGCGAGTACTGATGCACAAAGAGCGGACCGCCGGTAATGTAGGTGTAGCCCGCGTAGGTGATGCGTTGGCGCTGCCACGCGCGCCATGCTTGCGGCGTGACAGGATGCGTGGGCGAACCGATGGCGAGCAGTTGCAGTAGCATGTGCTCGCTGTAAGTGTCCCAGCGCGGTTTTAAGAAACCCGTCTCAGGCTTGTAACCGTGCGAGAGCAGCGACGGATGACCCGCGAGCATCCATTGAAAATCCACGCGCTCGTAAATCTTCGTCGCCAGCCGCACGATCTCTTTATCATCACGAAAACATTGGCGGGCCGTGAGGACGCCGCCCAATAGCAGCGCCGTGTCGATGGACGAGAACTCGCTCTGCCAGCGCCGCGCGCCCGTGGACTGCTCCTGCCAGTGATAAAACCAGCCGTGTTCTTCGGCCGCACGCTCGGCGAAGAAGTCGAGCGTCGTGCGCACACGCGCGCGTGCTTCGTTGCGATCAATCCAACCATGTGCGGCCGCAATGCAGAGCGCCGTCAAGCCGAAGCCGGTGGCGGCACTACTGGCGATGCGATAACTCGGTTCGCGTTCGTTGTGCGGCTGCCCGTTCGTATGTGCGCGGTCGAGGACGAGGCCCGTGTGCGGGTCTGCGTGTTCTAGGAAATAGCGGAACGAACGGCGCTCAAGGTCTATGAGTAAAGCTCGGTCTTGCGCCGACAAGCGTGGCCTTGCGTGCTGCTGTCGTCGGGGCGTTGCTATCGTAAGCGGGCTGACCAACAGCACAACTAACAAGAGCGACGCTAATCTCATCGGCTGATGTTTTTAAGAAAATTTCATTCAGGCCGTTAACGGCCGGCAACTTCAAAGCGGGCTTCGAGTCCTTCGGCCGAGTTCGGCCCGACGAAGATTTCAAACGCGCCCGGTTCGACCATGAAGCGCATGGCGCGATTATAGAAACCGAGTTCCGCGGGGCCGAGCGTGAAGGTGATGCGGCGGCGCTCGCCGGCTTGCAGCATGATGCGTTGGAAGCCTTTCAGTTCTTTGACGGGACGTGTGACGCTTGCCGCCACGTCATGAATGTAAAGCTGCACAACCTCGTCGCCCGCGCGCCGGCCCGTGTTCGTGACTTCGACGCTGACGGTGAGGCGACCCGTCGGCGTGATGCGCGGGGCGCTCAGTTGCAAGTTCGAGAATTGAAACTGCGTGTAGCTCAGACCGTAGCCGAACGGATAGAGCGGCGTGTACGGCACGTCGAGATATTTGGACGAGTACTTGTTGTTAGGATCAGGCGGCCGGCCCGTGTGCTTGTGATTGTAGTAGAGCGGTTCTTGCCCGACGGCGCGCGGGAAGGTGACGGGCAGTTTGCCACCGGGGTTCACCGCGCCGAACAGGACATCCGCAATCGCATGGCCCGCTTCAGTGCCCGCGAACCACGTCTCAAGAATGGCGGGCGCATTTTCGGTGAGCCAGTTGATCGTGAGCGGGCGGCCGTTCATCAACACGACGACGTAAGGCTTGCCCGTCTGATGAATCGCCTGAATCAACTCCAACTGCCGGCCGGGCAGATCGAGCGACGTGCGCGCGGATGCTTCGCCGCTCATCTCGGCCGTTTCGCCGACGGCGAGTATGACCGCATCGGCCGCACGTGCGACGCGCACGGCTTCCGCGATTGAGTCGGGCGCGGTCGGCGTGGTCGCAAGGCGCGCGGCCTCTGTGTCGGCTGCGGAGACGACGTTCGTGCCGCCCGCGTTGGTCGTGACGGGCGCGGCGTCGTAGTTGCCGGTCACGCCCCGGCCTTCAATCGCCACGCCCTTCGCGTACAGCACGCGCGTCTGCGGCGCGACCCGCGCTTTGATCCCGGCGAGCAACGTAACCGTATCTTCGACGCGCCCGTCGCCCGCCCACGAGCCAACCGGCGCTTTCGGATCATCAGCCAACGGGCCGATAACGGCGATTGAACGCGCGCTCGCGCTGAGCGGCAAAGTCTCGCGTTCATTCTTCAACAGCACCATCGAACGCGCCGCGACCTCGCGCGCGGCGGCCCGATGTTGTGCGTTGAGCAACTGTGCGCGCTCGCGCGTCTCGTCAACGTAAGGATGTTCAAAGAGGCCGAGGCGGAACTTCACACGCAGGATGCGGCGCACGGCTTCGTCGATCACGGCGGGCGTGAGTTTGCCTTGCTTCAACAGTTGCGCGCCGTGCTGGTTGTAGAGGCGGCTGACCATCTCCATGTCAACGCCCGCGTTCAAGGCATATTGGGCCGCGTCTGCGCCGTCGGCCGCCAAGCCGTGCTTGATCAGTTCTTCGACCGCCGTGTAGTCGCTGAGCATGATGCCGTCGAACTGCCATTCGCCGCGCAGGACCTTCGTCAACGTCCACGGGTTAGCCGAAGCGGGCACGCCGTCAATGTCGTTGAAGGCGCTCATGAACGTGCCGACGCCCGCGTCCACTGCCGCCTTGAACGGCGGAAAATATATTTCACGTAAAGCACGTTCGGTTACGTCCGTCGTGTTGTAGTCGCGGCCGGCTTCGGCCGCGCCGTAGGCGACCCAGTGTTTGGCGCAGGCGACAACGCGGTCGGGCGCGGAATAGTCCGAGCCTTGAAAGCCACGCACGCGTGCGCGCCCAAGCGCCGCGCCGAGATAAGGGTCTTCGCCCGCGCCTTCGACGATGCGCCCCCAACGTGCGTCGCGCGCGATGTCGAGCATGGGCGCAAAGGTCCAATGCACGCCCGACGCGCGGGCCTCGCGCGCCGCGATCATGGCCGCGCGTTCAACTGCCGCCGCGTCCCAACTGCTGGCTTCGGCAAGCGGCACAGGAAAGATCGTGCGGTAGCCGTGGATCACGTCGAAGCCGAAGATGAGGGGAATTTTGAGACGCGATTCGTTGACGGCGATGCGCTGTAACTCGTTCGTGCGGGCCGCGCCGCGCACGTTCAAGGTCGAACCGAGCAGACCTTGCCGGATCAAGGCGACGTGTTCGGGCCGGAAGTTGCCGTTGGCTTCGCCGTCGAGTTGTTGCAACTGGCCGAGTTTTTCCGCGAGCGTCATGCGCGCGAGCAGCGAGTTGATCTTGCGCTCGATCTGAGGTTGACGAGATTGTGCGTGAACAGACGATGCGGCGAACACGAGCGCGAGCAACAGGCTGATTGATTTTGCAACCTTCATGTCAGACTTCCAAAGCCTTAACCACAAAGACACGAAGACACAAACTTTGATCGTTGTGTCTTCGTGTCTTTGTGGTTAAGGCATAAGTTAGAACCTGAAGCGCCCTTGAAATTCGACGACGCGGCCGGCTTGTGCGCCGAGTGCGCGCCCGAAGGTCGAATCGAAGATCAAGGTGTTTTGGTCGCCGTAGTTGAAGGGCAACAGGTTCAGCGTGTTGAAGGCGTTGAAGAAATTGGCGCGCGCTTCAAAGTTCGCCGCCTCGCCTAAGCCGAGCAGGTGCGCCAAGCCGAACTTCTTCGCCAGACTGAAATCGACGGCGAAGTAGCGCGGGCCGCGAAAACTGTTGCGCGCAACGCCCGTTGTGCCGACCGTGGTGATGTCGAAGTATTGCCGCGTGCCTTGCCCGTTGGCGACGTTGCCGGGGAAGATGCCGCCCGGTCGCGTGAAGTTCTCGTTCGACCCGTCGAGCGCGCCGCCGAAGTAGCCCGCCGGTCGCTCGAAGCAGCCCTGCCCGTCGCGGTTGAGATCGTTGCAATGCTTGGGCGTCCACGGGAAGCCGGTGTGCGCCGTCACGATGCTGGTGAGTTGCCAGCCGCCGAGCAGACTGCCGACCGCATCGTTGCGCCCACGAAAGATCGGTAAGTCCCAGAGGCCCGAGACGGTGACGCGATGGCGCACGTCGTAGTCGGACGGGCCGCGTTGCGCGCGTATGTTGCGCGGGTCGGTCTGGTTGGCGTTGCCGCCGAACTCGAACGAGAGCGTGTCGATGCTCTTGCTCCAAGTGTAGAAGCCCGCGGCTTGGAAGCCGTGCGCGAAGCGGCGTTCGAGGCGTGCGTTCAAGGCGTTGTAGTTCGCGTTCACGTCGGGCAGCGGGAAGAAGATTTGAAAGAACGAAGGGTTGTCCGCGTCGAACACGAAGTTGAGATTGGTCGTGCGGATCAGTTTGTGGCTGCTGCTGCCTTGATAGCCGATGCCGGCGACGAGGTTGAAGGGCAACAGGTACTCGCCTTCGAGCGAATAGCTGTAGACGTATGCGTTCGGCAGATTGCGTTCGCTGCCATAGAGTTCAATCGAAGTGTCGAGCAAGCCGCCGGTGCGCGGGTCTATGCCCGGTGTGAGATTGCGATTGGCAGGGAAGCCGAACGGCGAATTGTCCGTGCTGAAGCTGTAAGCGATCTGGCGGATGACATCGGTTGCGCCTTCGTCGAAGGCGCAGCAGACGAAGCGCCGCGCGGCGAACGGCGTGTTGCCGCGCACGTTCGAGAGGATGTTGTTGAAGATGCGATTGTAGCTGACGCCGAAACCGCCGCGCAGCACGAGTTTGTTATCGAACTCGTGCCCGCCGAGTTTCTTCGGACTGTAGGCGAAGCCGACGCGCGGCGCGAAGTTGTTGCGATCAGGCTCAAACAGACTGTCAACGACGGCGACGCGCCCGCCCGTCAACTCTTGACCCGGCGGGCCGAGAATGAAGTTGCTGAGCCGGCCGCGCTTCTCTCTGATCGGCGTGAAGTATTCATAGCGCAGGCCGAGGTTGATCGTGAAGTTGGGGCGCAGTTTCCAATCGTCTTGGACGAACGCGCCGTAGGTCGAGGTGCGGAAGTAGCGTTGAAAGTCGGCGGCGCGACCCGTGACCGGATCGGTGTTGATGACTTCGAGAATCGGCGCATCGTTGGCGAGGCCGAAAAGCGTCCAGAAAGAATATTCAGGCCGCGCGCCGCCCGCGAGGTTGCTGTTGTCCTGTTCCTTGCGTATCTCGATGCCGAACTTCAAACCTTGATTGCCCCAAACCTTGCTGAGCGTGTCGCGGAACTCGAACGTGTTCTGCGCGAAGATGCCGGGCGTCGTCTCGCTGCGCGATGCGCCGAAGAAGATGTTGTTCGGCAGAGTTGACCAAGCCGACGTTATTGCCGGCCACGCTCAAGCCTTCGACCTTGATGCGCGGGATGCCGAAGTTCGTCGTGCCTGCTGTGTCGGCAACTTGATTGTAAGCGAAGCGCGTGAAGTTGAAGCGCGCTTCGTTGAGCATCGAAGACGAGAGCGTGCGATTCCACGTCAAGGTCACGGCCGAGTTGAGCGGTCTGAAAGTCAGATCGCCGATGGGCCGGCTCATCGGATTGTCCGAGTCGGTTTGCAGATCGTCGCGGCGCGTGAAGTAGGTGCTCAAGGCGAACGTGTTCGCGCCCGCGTTGAAGTCGAAGCGCGTGTTGAATTGATTGCCGCGCGCGCGATTGGGGAAGACCACCTCGGCAAACTGTATGTCGGGGATGCCGTCAAGGCCGCCACCCGTGCGGCCAAGCGGCGTGAACGGGTTCGGGATGCGCGTGCCGGGCGCACCCGTGACCGAGCCGATGTCTAAGCCGCTGCCCACTTGCCGGCAGATCGCGTCGGACGAAAGCACGGCGCAAGTGGTCGGGACGAGGCGCGCGATGCGCGGCGTGATGCCGGGCGTGCTAAAGAGTCTGGCGGCAAGACTGCCCGGTCGCACCGTCTGCACATACTGCCGGAACTCAGGCGTCTCGACAACGCGTGACGCGGCTCGAATTGGTGTTCTCGCGCAAGCCTTCGTAGGAGAAGAAGAAGAAGGCTTGATCGCGCCCCAACTTGAAGGCGGGCGGCGGGCCTTCGCCGAAGCGCGGGATCGGCAGTGGACCACCGAGGCTGCCGCCGAACTGCCGGAAGCGCCGCTCGACGCGCTGGCGCGGGATGGTCGGGCCGTTGTACTTGTTGAAGGCGTTCAAGCCCGGACTGTTGTACTTGTAGACGGCGCTGCCGTGATATTGATTCGTCCCGTTCTGTGAAACGACCTCGACCTGCGCGCCTGAGTTGCGCCCGTACTCGGCCGAGTAGGTGGTTGACTGTACGCGCACTTCTTTAACCGACTCTTGATTCGGAGTCACGACCGCCGCGCCGCCCCAGCCCAAGCTATTCACGCTCACGCCGTCAATCTGATAGTTGTTCGCGGAGACGCGCTGCCCGTTCGCGGAAATCTGCACTTGATTCTCGGTTTGAAAGACGGACGTGTTCGAGCCGCCCGGCCCCGATTGGTTCGGCAGGTTGACGGCGTTGCCGCTGCCGCTGCGCCCCGCGTCGCCGAGGATGCCCGGCGTCAAGCGCAGCAACTCGTAAGGGTCGCGCCCGACCTGTGGCAACTGGCGCACCTCCTGCGTCGTGATCGCGCGGCTGACGCTGGCGTTCTCGGTGTTGAGTTGCTGCATCGTGCTTTCCGACACGGTGACGACCTCGGATAACTCGCCCGTCGTCAACAACAGATCGACGCCCTGAATCGCTTCGGCATTCACGACGACATTTTCCAATAGCTGTTTTTTGAAGCCGCTCTTTTCGGCGCTCAGCGTATAAGTGCCGGGTCCGAGTTGATCGAAGCGATAGAAACCTTCGTCGCTGCTCGTCGCGGTCTGCGTCTTGTTGGTTTCCTTGCTCGTCAGGGTGATGCTCGCACCGGGCACGACCGCGCCGGTCGCATCGGTCACAGTGCCTTGAATGCCGGCCCTGAACTGGGCCTCGACGACAACCGCGCAAACTAACAGGAGCAGGCCGCACAGCAACGTGCGCGGCAAACTGGATGACGTTTTCAGCATAGCTTCATTCTCCATGATGCGACGTGCAGCGGGATGCAGTCGCAGCCGGGCGCACGCATTCGATCAGTTGGCCGCTGCGACGGCGATCAGAAAAACTTTGATGTGACGCATGGCCACACCGGACCTCTCAAAGATGGCGACGTAGAACAGCATGGACGCCGACTTGTCGGGGGGCAGTCGAAACGATTGTTTGTCAGTGGCTTGAACTTAACACCCGTCCCAAAAAATATCAATGCTTTTTTCCCGCGCCCTTTTCGTTGACAACGCGCTGCGGTCGCGCCTGATCAACCGCCGGCCCGCGCGCAAGATCAGTCTCTTTTTTCGCCGCGCCTTGTGGTAAGCTTGGGCCTCCAACAGAAGCACTACTTTAACTGTCGCCTTATCACGCCGAAGACCCACGCCGTGCGCTGCGCGGTCACAGATGCTGCCTGTCCGCATCAGCGCGGACACGCGCACGGTCGAGTCCGTTCAAGGGGCCGGCGGACGACAGCCAACGGATCAAGCAGGGCAACGATACGCGGGCGCAGCCTGACGACCGGCGATCAAATTTTAAGGAGCAGAATCGATGCGAAACTGTAGAGCGTGGTTGGGCCTAACGCTGGTCGCGGCGCTGTTGCTGGCGGCGACCGCGTGCGGGAGCGGTGGCGGCGGCAACGAGAACGGCGGCACGACGAACGCAAACGCGGGCAGCGCAGGCGCGCGGCGCAAGAAGGGACCTAACGAGCCGGTGAAGATCGGCTTTGCGATGGACACCTTGAAAGAAGAACGCTGGCAGCGCGATAAGCAACTGGTCGAGCAGCGCGCGAAAGAGGTGGGCGCGGAGTTGATCGTGGACGTGGCGAACGGCGACGACAAGTTGCAGATCAATCAGGCCGAGAACCAGTTGACGCGTGGCGTGGACGTGCTCATCGTCGCGCCGCACAACGGCGAGATCGCCGCGCAGATCGTCGAAGCCGCGCACCGGCAAGGCGTGCCCGTCATCAGCTATGATCGTTTGATCAAGAACGCGGACGTTGATCTCTACGTCTCGCATCAGGTCGTCAAGATCGGCGAGATGCAGGCGCAGTATTTGCTCGATCACGTCAACAAGAAGCCCGCCAACTTCGTCATCGTCGGCGGCTCGCCCACGGACAACAACGCCTTGCTGCTGCATCAAGGACAGATGAACGTGTTGCAGCCTGCGGTTGATAACGGCTCGGTGAAGATCGTCAAGGACGACTACGCGCGCGAGTGGCAGGCGAGCGCCGCCTTGAACATCGTCGAGAACGCGTTGACGCAAGCCAACAATCAAGTTGATGCGGTCGTCGCCTCGAACGACGGCACGGCGCGCGGTGCGGTGCAGGCGCTCGAAGGTCAAAACCTCGCGGGCCGCGTGCTCGTCTCCGGTCAAGACGCAGACCTCGCATCGCTGCAACTGATCGTGCAAGGCAAGCAGACCATGACCATCTACAAGCCCATTCAACCGCTCGCCTTCAGCGCGGTCGATGCGGCCTTGAAACTCGCGCGCGGCGAGAACGTCGCCACGACCGACACGGTGGACAACGGCTTCAAGAAAGTGCCTGCGATCCTGCACGAACCGCAAGCTGTGGATAAAAACAATCTGGTCAGCACCGTTGTCAAAGATGGCTACCAGACGCTCGACAAAATCTGCGCCGGCATCCCGGCCGATAAATGCCCGAAGCAATGAGCGAAGCGAGCAACGACCGCGCCCCGTTTTTGGAGATGCGCGCGATCACGAAATCTTTTCCCGGCGTGCGCGCGCTGGACGGTGTGACGTTTGATCTCGGACGCGGTGAGTTGCACGCGTTGGTGGGCGAGAACGGCGCGGGCAAGTCAACGTTGATGAAGGTCCTGGGCGGCGTCTATCCGCACGGCTCGTATGGCGGCGAGATATTGATCGACGGCGCGTTGCAACGCTTTAATGGGGTGCGCGACGCCGCCAGCGCGGGCATCGCGGTTATCTTTCAAGAGTTGTCGCTCGTCAAAGATTTATCCGTCGGCGAGAACATCTTCCTCGGCCGCGAGCCGCGTCGCTTCGGCGTCATCCGCTGGACCGAACTCTATCGCCGCGCGCAGGCGCTCCTGCACGAACTCAACCTGCCGATTGACCCGCACACGCCCATTCGCCAACTCGGCATCGGCCAACAACAACTCGTCGAGATCGCCAAAGCACTCTCGCAAGAAGCGCGCATCCTTGTCTTAGACGAACCGACCGCCGCCTTGACCGACGCCGAAGTCGAGACGCTGTTTCGGATCATCAACACATTGCGCGCGCGCGGCGTCGGCATGATCTACATCTCACACAAACTCGGCGAAGTGTTTCGCATGTCTGATCGCATCACGGTCTTGCGCGACGGGCGCACGGTCGGCACGGACGCGACGCGCAACTGGGACGAGCAACGCGTGATCGCGCGCATGGTCGGGCGCGAGGTCGGCGACATCTTCCCGCAGTTCACACACGAACGCGGCGAAGTAGCTTTTGAAGCACGCAACGTCTCGGTCGAAGACCCGAACGTCGCGGGCAAGCTATTAGTTAAAGACGTGAGCTTCGCCGTGCGACGCGGCGAGGTGTTAGGCATCGCGGGGCTAATGGGCGCGGGCCGCAGCGACCTGCTCATGGCTATCTTTGGCGCGCACGCGGGGCGTGTGACGGGTGAAGTTTTAGTTGACGGTAAGCGCGTCCGCATCGGTAGTCCGCGTGATGCGATCCGGCACGGGCTTGGCTTCGTGACCGAGGACCGCAAGCGTTTCGGCCTCGTGTTGGAGCAGACGATCTTGAACAACATGACGCTCGCGGGCTTGCCGCGCATCTCCGGTCGCTTCGTGACGAACACGGACGCGGAAGCCGCCGCCGGCAAGCGCGCGATGCAGGAGTTGCGCGTTAAAGCCAACTCGGTCTTCACCGTCGCGGGCACATTGTCAGGCGGCAACCAGCAGAAGGTCGTGCTCGCCAAGTGGTTGTTGACCAATCCGCGCGTCTTGTTTCTTGACGAGCCGACGCGCGGCATCGACGTAGGCGCGAAGCAGGAGATTTACGCGCAGATCAATCAACTCGCCAGACAAGGACTCGCCATCGTCCTTGTCTCGTCGGAGTTGCCCGAAGTGTTAGGTCTTGCCGACCGCGTGCTGGTGCTGCACGAAGGGCGCGTGACGGGCGAGTTCACGCGCACGACCGCCACGCCCGAAGCGGTCATGGCCTGCGCGACCGGCCACGCTCAAACTGATCTGTAGCCTCTTGTGCGAGGGGATGCTTATGAGCAAGCCAGCCAACGAACCTGTCGGCGAACGCCCGCCCGCGAATGTTGACTTGACGCCCGCGCCCGCCGACGCGGAAGTGGCGCGCCGCACGCGCATCGGCAGTTTCAGCATCCCGACCGACACGTTGCGCGCTTACACGATGCTGTTCGCGCTGGTCCTCATCTGGGTCTTCTTCCAATACGCGACGACCGGCCCCGAAAATCCTTACGGTGTGTTTCTAACGCCGCGCAACTTCTCGAACCTCATGCGGCAGACTTCGGTGACGGGCGTGCTCGCGGTCGGGATGTTGATGATCATTGTGACCGGGCAGATCGATCTGTCGGTCGGCTCGTTGGTCGGCCTTGCGGGCGGCATCGCGGCGATCTGTCAGGGTTGGCTTGGTTGGGGGCTTGTGCCTTCGTTAGCTGCCGCCATCGCGGTCGCACTCCTGATCGGCGCGGTGCAAGGCACACTCATCGCCTATCTCAACATTCCCGCGTTCATCGTCACGCTCGGCGGTCTGCTCGCGTGGCGCGGCGTCATCCTCGGTTTAAGTAAAGGCGAGACGATCCCGCTCCGGCTGCAAGCGTTCAAGTCAATCGGGCAAGATTATGTCGGCCCCTTGATCGGTTGGGCACTGGCGGCGCTCGCGGTCGCGGCGATTGTGTGGCTGAACGTCAGCCGCAATCGCGCGCGCAAGCGGCACGGGTTGGACGTGCCGGGCCTCGTGCCGACGCTCGCACGCATCGTGTTGCCCGCGGCCGTCGTCGTCTGGTTCATCTACATGATGAACTCTTACGAGATCACGCCGGGGCGTTATGCAGGCATACCGATCCCCGTGCTGATCCTGCTGGCGGTCGCGCTCGGCGGCGCGTTCCTGACGCAGAACACGACCTTCGGCCGTTACCTTTACGCCATCGGCGGCAACCCGGACGCGGCGCGGCTTTCAGGCATCAGCATACGCAAACACATTCTCGCGGTCTTCTGTTTGATGGGCGCGCTCACGGGCGTCGCATCCATCATCTACACGGCGCGCGTGGGCAGCGCCTCGCCGGACGCGGGCGGCTTGCTCGAACTCGACGCCATCGCGGCCTGCGTCATCGGCGGCACGAGTTTGATGGGCGGGCGCGGCACGGTCTTCGGCGCGATGGTCGGCGCGCTCATCATGGCGAGTTTGGACAACGGCATGTCTCTGATGGATGTCAGACCTTACACGCAGTACATCATCAAGGGCGCGATCCTCGTCGCCGCCGTCGGGCTTGACATGGCGGGTCGCAAACGCGGTTAGCGAATAACCACAAAGGCACGAAGACACGAGTAACTATTTTGTGTCTTCGTGTCTTTGTGGCTAATTGTTCGCAACGCTGGCTCGGCCCCTTGAACTGAAAGATAACGATCATGAAATTCTTGCGAGTGCTGACCGCGACGCTCTATAGCGTCCTTTTCATGCTACGGCGCGGCGCGCGCGCAGACGAACAATCTTGCGCCCGGTGCGCCGGGGCGCGACGCGCAGTGGACCAGCGCGGGCAAGGATGGTGTCGGCACGTCCAACACGTTGGAGTCGAAGGTCTGGTTCACGTTGCATGAGGGCGTGTTGACCGAAGTCTATTACCCGACTGTGGACGTGGCGAACGTGCAGGCGTTGGAGTTCGTCGTCGTCGCGCCCGGCGGCAAGGTCGAGACGGAAAGCGCGGACACGACGCACCGCATCGAGTTGCCCGGTCAACAGTCGCTTGTCTTCCAGCAGACCAACACCGCGAAGTCGGGCGCATGGAAGTTCACCAAAACTTACACGACCGACCCGAAGCGCAACACGCTTCTGATCGACGTGCGGTTCACACAGCAGGCGGCCGGCACGCCTTACGCGCTCTACGTCTATTACGATCCGTCGCTCAACAACAGCGGCATGCACGATTCGGCGTGGACGCAAGCCGGGATGCTGCTGGCATCGGACGCGGGCAAAACGTCTGCGCTAGTTAGTAGCACGGGCTTCATTGAAACGACGAACGGCTATCTCGGCACGAGCGATGGGCTAACGCAACTGCGCGCAACGGGGCGCATCACGAACCCTTACGTGCGCGCGGCCGACGGCAACGTCGTGCAAGTGGCCCGCGTGCGCGCCAATCTGCCGTTCACGCTCGCGCTCGCGTTCGGGCGTGACGAGTTCGAGGCGTCGGAGCAGGCGCGCGCTTCGCTGCTGAAAGGCTTTGCGAGTTGTCGTGCGGAATACGAGGAAGGCTGGCACGAGTATGTGCAGACCTTGCGGCGGGTCGCGCCGAAGTATCAAGCGCAGTTCGACATGGCGGCGATGATCTTGCGCGCGCATGAAGATAAGACTTATCGCGGCGCGAAGATCGCTTCGCTCAGTGTGCCGTGGGGCGGCGGCGCAAACGCGAACGAGCCGAACGTCGGCGGCTATCATCTGGTCTGGTCGCGCGATCTTTATCAGGTCGCAACGGCCCTGTATGCGTCGGGCGATAAGGCGGGCGCGGATCGCGCGCTCGATTATCTGTTCCGCGTGCAGCAGAAGGCGGACGGCAGCTTTCCGCAAAACTCTTGGCTCGACGGGCGACCCTTCTGGGGCGGCTTGCAGATGGATGAAGTCGCTTACCCTCTGATCCTCGCGTACACGTTGGGGCGCACCGATAACGAGACGTGGACGAAGCACGTCAAACCGGCGGCCGACTTCTGGTCAGATACGGGCCGCGCACGCCGCAGGAACGTTGGGAAGAGAAGCCGGGCTATTCGCCCTCGACCATCGCGGCCGAGATCGCGGGTCTAGTGTGTGCGGCCGAAATAGCGCGGCGCAACGACGCGCAAGCAGCCGCGCAAATCTATCTCGCCACCGCCGACGATTGGACGCGCAACGTCGAACGCTGGACCGCGACGGCGACGGGCAAGCACGGCGACGGCAACTATTACCTGCGCCTATCAGAGAACGACGACCCGAACGACGGCGCAGATAATGAACGCGGGCAATGGCGGCGGCGACTACGACGAGCGCGAATACGTGGACGCGGGCTTTCTTGAATTCGTCCGCCTCGGCATCAAGCGGCCCGATGATCCGTTGATCATTAAATCGCTCGCGGTCGTGGACAAAGTGATCAAGGTCGAGACGCCGAACGGCCCGTCGTGGTATCGCTACAACCACGACGGCTACGGCGAGATGGCGGACGGGCAGCAACTGGGGGCAGGACGGCAAACGGTTGGGACGGCATCGGCATCGGTCGCCTGTGGGTCTTGCTCGCCGGCGAGCGCGGACAGTATGAACTTGCGCGCGGCGACGTGGCGGCAGCACGCCGCCGGCTCGACCACATGCTCGCGTTTGCCAACGAGGGCCTGATGATACCCGAACAGGTTTGGGATCAACCGGCCGCGCCGCGCCCCGGCCTACGCTTCGGCGAAGGCGTCGGCTCGGCCACGCCGCTCGCGTGGACGATGGCACAGTTCATTCGGCTGGCGGCAAACGTACAGGCCGGGCGCAACCTTGAGACGCCCGACATCGTGGCCGCGCGCTATCTCAAACAAGCCCAAGCCATGCCGCTCAACGCGGGCGTGGATGACAGCGCCTTCCCCAATCGAGATGTCTTGCAACATCTCGTAGCAGACGCGACGCTTAATTATTATGGCCGGGCCGCCGCAGGCACGCGCCTCTACGCGCTCGTCGGCAGCGAAGCGCGCGAGTTGGCGCGCGATGAACAGGGGCGCGTGCGCCTCGATCTGCGCGTGCCTGCGGGCGAGTCGGTCATCGTCATGGCCGCCGTCACGCCGGACGGCGCGACCGGCGTGACGCGGCTCGCCTTGCGCGGCTTAACAAAAGATGAACTGCGTGCATATGAAGCGCAGACCGCGTTGTTGCCCGTCTTTGCCGAGCGGTTCAAGCAGACCGAGCGTGCGCCGCTGGTCAACGAAGACGAAGCGACCTTCATCTATCGCGGCCAGGCCAAACGCGTGGAAGTGGTCGGCGACTTCACCAGTTGGCGGCCGCGCGATCTGGTCATGCGCGATCTGCCGGGCACGAACGTCAAATATCTCACACGCAAGTTCGAGCGCGATGCGCGTGTTGAATACAAACTGATCGCCGACGACAAGTGGATCGACGATCCACTCAACCCGCAGCAGATCGATAACGGCGTCGGCGGCTTCAACAACTATCTGACGATGCCCGGTTACAAACCGGCCGCGCTCGCGTCGGATAGAGACGATCTCAAGGGGCGGCTCGAACAAACGGAAGCGCCGACGCGCCTATTGGACGCGGCAGGCGCAAACTACAAATCTACTTGCCGCCGGATTACGACAAGACGAGCACGCGTTACCCCGTGCTTTATCTGCAAGACGGTTCGGATTATGTGAAGCGCGCACGCGCCGCCGTCATCGCCGATCAGTTGATCACGCAAGGCCGCATTGCGCCCTTCATCATCGTCTTCGTCGATCCGGTCAATCGTAATCAAGAGTACTGGCTCAACGACCGCTTCGCGGAGTTCATGGCGACGGAACTCGTGCCCTTCATCGACGCACGCTATCGCACGCGCGCCGAGCGCAACAGCCGTGCCCTCTTGGGCGCAAGCCTCGGCGGCGTCATCTCATATTGGACGGCACTCAAACACCCCGATGTGTTCGCGCGCATCGGCGGGCAATCGTCCGCCTTTCAAATCGACCACGAGCGCGAGGTCGCGGCCCTCGCGCTCCTGCCGCCGTTCGACGCGCAACGCCCGTTCAAGTTCTATCTCGATGTCGGCTCGCTCGAACCCATCTTCGAGGTCAACCGCCGCGCGCGCATCCTGCTCGCGGGCAAAGGCTACCCCGTCACCTACCGCGAAGCCGCCGCCGGGCACAACTGGACAAGCTGGCGCGACCAACTGGCCGACGCTTACCTCGCGCTCTGGCGCGAGTAATAACCCTTGCGTTAAGTAGTGATGAAAACACGAAAGCGGCCGTCAATGTTGTTGACGGCCGCTTTCGCAAAACTGAATTTTAATGCCCGCTGAAGGAGTCGAACCTTCGACCCCACGCGTGTGAAGCGTGTGCTCTAGCCACTGAGCTAAGCGGGCAGTTAAGTTGTCAAAAACAGTTGCTCGTTGCGGCGAGCGGCAATCCTAACAAGCGCGTCGGCGCGGCGTCAAGCGAGCCGCGCCGACGTGTTTAGTAACGATAAGAGCGCGTGCTTACGTGCCCGGCGGCGGGTCTTGCGCGGTCGCGGGTTGCGAGTCGTTGGCTTTAACGTTGTTCACGTCCGAGCCGATGTAGAAGTGGCGGCGACCCGTCGCGGTCAAGCCTTCGCCGACCTGCGGGTCTGCGTTGACGCCGAAGACGGGCGGCTGGTTGTTCGCCTTCGGCGTGATCTTCATCGTGTAGACGTAGCCGTCGCGGTTGGGCGACTCGCCCGCAAAACTCTGGTCAAGCCCGCCGGCCGCGATCAGTTGATCGAACGTAGCATATTCTTTATGCCCGATGTAATAGGTGCGCTGCTCGGCCGCGATGGTGCGTAAGTTCTGGATCGCCGCCGTCTCGTTGGCCGCGATCTGCGAGTTCTTCCACGCCGGGATGCCGACGCCGATCAGGATGCCGATGATCGCAATCACGATCATCAACTCGATCAGCGAGAAGCCGCGCACGCCGCGCCGGGTCTTAACAGGTCGTGTCATAAATAAATCCCTCTCCTCACAAACCGCTTACACGTCGCGCCCGCCTGTCATGTTCCACAATCTCGGCGCAATAGGCGGCGCATAGCGCGTAATTCAGCAACCCAAATTCTACTACACCACCGCGCGGGACAAAAGTATGGAGCAGTAGGCGAAAGCACAGTAGGCAGTGGGCAGTTAAAGAAAGAAAGGTCGCAGGTTGAACTACGGTCAGAAACTTGAGCGACTCTCGACGCGCCGCTTTTTGCCTAATTGTCTGCCGCCGACTGCCCACTGCCTACTGCTTCCTGTTGTATAATGCCCCGGCATGAGACGTTTACAAGCGGCGCAGGACGAGGGGGCGTTGGCGGCGGGCGTGGCCGAGAAGATCGAGGCCCTGCGCGCCGCTATCGAGAGCGTCATCAAGGGCAAGCCCGAAGCGGTGCGCCTCGCAGTGGTCGCGCTGTTGGCGGGCGGTCATCTGTTGGTTGAAGACGTGCCCGGTGTGGGCAAGACCACGCTCGCGCAGGCGCTTGCACGCGCCATCGACTGCACGTTTCAGCGCATCCAGTTCACGTCCGATCTGCTGCCCTCGGACGTAATCGGCCTCTCAGTCTTTAACGAACGCGCGAACACGTTCGAGTTCCACCCCGGCCCGATCTTCGCCAACGTCGTTTTCGCCGACGAGATCAACCGGACGACACCCAAGACACAGTCGGCGCTCCTCGAAGCGATGGGCGAGCGCCACGTCACGGTCGAAGGCACGACTTACCAACTCCCCACGCCCTTCATCGTCGTCGCCACACAGAACCCCATCGAGCATCACGGCACGTACCCGCTGCCCGAATCACAACTCGACCGCTTCATGCTCCGCATACGCATCGGCTACCCCGACGCCGAGAGCGAGCGCGTGATCCTGCGCGAGCGCGAGCAGGGCGACCCGCTCGACAATCTGCGGCCGGTGCTGACCGCCGCGGACGTGGCCGAGTTGCAACAGTCCGTGCGACAAGTCGTCGTGGACGATGCGCTCGTCGATTACTTGATGCGAATCGTCGCGGCGACGCGCGACTCGGAGATGCTCGATCTCGGCGTATCGCCGCGCGGCACGCTCGCCCTCTGTCGCGCCGCGCAAGCCCTCGCGCTCACAGAGGAGCGCGACTACTGCGTGCCCGACGACATCAAGCGCCTCGTGCTCCCCATCTTCGCCCACCGCCTCGTCGTCAACTCGCGCTTCTCCTCTTCACTGCGCCGCAGCGAAGAAGCCGAAGCCGTCCTCCGCGAACTCTTAAAAACGATCAGTGTCCCACTGTGAACAACTGAGGTCAGCGGTTAGTGGTCAGTAACAACAGCAACACTAACCTGTGACCTGTGACTTATGTTTCGGGCTTGGTGGAAAGCAATCTTGGGCACGCTGCTCGTCGCGGGCGGGTTGGCGACGGCGGTGGTGACGTGGTTGGGCCGGCGGGCGGGCGATTGGGAGGTGGCGCGTTGGGGCGCGCTCTTGTCGCTGGCGTTCGTGGCGCTGATTACGATCTTCGTCGTGCCGCCGTTGATGCGTTCGGCGCGGGCGGAGGTGGCGCGGTTTGATCCGGCGTTTCAGGTGACGACGGGCGGCGCGATCTTCGTCGGTATCTTTCTCGTCGTCGGGTTCGCGGCTTATAACACGGGCAACAACCTGCTCTTTCTGATCTTCTCGGTGCTGGCTTCGACGCTGTTCGTCGCGTGGGCGACGGCGCGCGCGGCCTTGCGCGATCTGGTTGTGTCGGCTCGTTTCCCCGATCACATCTTCGCGGGCGAACCAGCGCCCGTGTTGGTCCAGTTGCACAACACGAAGCGCGTGCTGTCGTCGTTCTCGATCCTCGTCGAAGCGCGTTGCCGTGTGGCTGCGCCGACCGTGGCTGCGCCGGCCGCGCGCCGTCGTCGTCGTGTACCGCGCACACGCTTCTTCAAACGCACGCTCGCATATTTTCTGCACGTGCCGCGGCGCACGCGCGGGCAGCAACGCGTCGAGCAGACGTTCGACCGGCGCGGGCACGTACTCGTCACAGGCTTCGAGTTGTCCACGCGTTTTCCCTTCGGCATGTTCCGCCTGCGCCGTCGCCTGCACGCGCCGCGCGACGTTGACCTCGTTATCTATCCGAAGCCCGAACCGCTCGGCGACGAACTGCACCTGCTGCCGATGAACGCGGGCCGGATGCTCTCGGCCCGGCGCGGCGTGGGGCACGACCTGCATAGCTTGCGCGACTACCAGACGCAGGACGACGTGCGCTACATCGACTGGAAGGCGACGGCGCGCGCGCGGCGTTTGATGGTGCGCGAGTTCACGGCTGAGGACCTGTGGCGCGTCCACGTCGTCTTCGACACGCGCACAAGCGACGCAGAACCGGCCGTGCAGGCGCACGTCAATGACGCAAACAAACGGCGCGCAGATGAGTTGCACAAAGCCGCCGAACGTTTCGAGCGCGGCATCACACACGCCGCGTCGCTCGTCGCACACTTCATAGACGAGCGCGCCGAGGTGCAACTCACAGTCGGCACAGACACGGGCGCATACGGCGCGGGCCGCGAACATCTCTATGCCTGCCTGCGTCGCCTCGCACTCGCCGAACCGGCAACAAGCACGGCCGATGCGTCGCCGACCGATTACCTGCACACCATCGCCGCCGCGCCCGACGATGCCCACTACGTCATCCTACTCACCGCCGCCGAACCCGGCACGATCCCCGGCAACCTCTGGCGACGCTCACACGTGATCTACTTGTAAGACTTAGGCAAGGTTCGGCGCACTTATCCGTTTATGGAGAAGACGCTAAAGGTCATCAACCGGATGAAAGCCGACGGCGTAATTGATGACTATGCCATCGGCGGAGCCGTCGCCGCCATCTTCTACGTCGAGCCTTTCGACACCTTCGATCTCGACATCTTCTTCGCGGTCAAGTCACCCCCACACGAACTGGCTGTGCTCGCCCCGTTGTATGAATATCTGGCGACGCGTGGTTATACTGAAGACAGAGAGTACGTTCAGGTGGAAGGCTGGCCAGTGCAGTTTCTGCCAATCTACAGTCCGCTGATCGCTGAAGCGGTGCAGGCGGCCATGGAGATTAAATTCAAACGCACGCCGACCCGCGTCATGCGTGCGGAACATCTCGCCGCCATCATGCTTGAAACGGGCCGGCCGAAAGATTATGCTCGCCTAAGCCAGTTTCTTGAGGCGGGTGTCTTAGATGCCGTTGCGCTCGCCGACGTGCTGGCGCGTTACGGTTTAAGCAAGAAGTGGCAAGCCTTTCTGCGTAAGTATCGGCCATGAAAAACTACCCAGACGTAACCGCGCTGTTCGAACGTAAGAAGACTACGCGCCGCGAGTTGGCGCAACTATCTTTTGAAGAGAAGATCGCTATCGTGCGCCGGTTACAAAAGCGGCGTGCAGCGATCAAGCAGAGCACGCACAGTGCGACCGCGCGTAAAGTTAATGACCCGCGCACTGGTAAAGAGTGAGCGGAGCTTCGTTGCCTGCGGCATAACCGCAGCCTACCTACTCATCAACTCCAAGCCACGAATAATCTCTTCCGCGGCTGTGCGGCCGCTGCGAACGCAGTCGGGCAGACCCGCGCCGGTGTAGGCGTTGCCGGCGAGTTGCAGGGTTGGGAAACTGCGCAGGCGGTCTTTGATCCGCGCGATGCGGTCGAGGTGGCCGAGGTGGTATTGCGCCATCGAGCGTGGCCACTTCTCGACGTGGGTAAAGAGCGGCGGGCTAGTGATACCGAGCAGTGCGTGCAAGTCGGCGCGTACCTTAGCAAGCATTTCATCTTCATCGAGCGCGAACATATCGGGTTGCAACGCGCCGCCGACGAAGGCGCGCAGCAGTACGTGATTGTCGGGCGCGCGCCCTGCGAACTTGACGCTGCTGAAGGTGCAGGCGAGCACGGTGCGGCGCTCGACGAAGGGGACGACGAAGCCGAAGCCGTCGAGCGGGTGCGGGATGTCGGCGCGACGATAGGCGAGATTGACGGTGGCGGTTGAAGCGTAAGGGATCGCGTCGAGTTCGACGGCGAGTTGCGCGTTTGTGGGGCGCAGCAGTTGGGCCGCCGCGTAGGCAGGTAGCGCAACGCAGACGGCATCACACGTGATCGTCGCACCGTCGGCGAGCGTGATGCGCCAACGTTGTGTGGCCGGATCAAAGTCGAGCGCGTGCGCGCGTGCGTTGAGTTTAATGACAGCTTGCAAGCGCGCGGCCAGCGTGTCGGTTAGGACCTGCACGCCTTCGTCGAACGAGAGGAACATGCTGTAGCGCGCACCGCTCGTGCCGCGTGCGTGCTTGTCGTTGCTGCGTCGGCGCGCGTGCCACATGGCACGGATAACGCTGCGGTGTTGGCGCTCCATGTCGAGGAAGCGCGGCATCGTCGCGCGCAAACTTAAGTGTTCGGGATCGGCCGTGTAGATGCCGCCGACCATCGGTTGCGCCATGCGTTCGAGCGCCTCACGCCCGAACCTGCGACGGACAAACTGCGCGAGGCTTTCGTCCTGTTGCCCATTCGCGGCATGGCGCGGCAGCAATAGATCGAGCGCCATGCGCGCCTTGCCGGGCCAACTGAAAATGTCTGTGGTGACGAAGGGCCAGAAGCGCGTGGGCGCGAGCAGTTGAAAGCCTTCGGGCACGGGGCGCAGGCGACCGCCGCGCACGATGAAACTGCGGCGGTGCGTCTCGTTCGTCTCGATCAGACGCGACTCAAGCCCAAGCTCGCGCGCAAGCTGAAGCGCCTCCGGCTTCTCGGAGATAAACGAATCGGGGCCGGTTTCGAGCAGAAAGCCTTCGCGTTTGTGCGTCCGCACCGTGCCGCCGACGCGCGCGCCCGCTTCGACGAGCAGCACTTCGAGCGTGCCGTTCGCAGCGGCGCTCGCTTGCGTCAGTTGATAAGCCGCCGCGAGGCCGCTGATGCCGCCGCCGATGACGACGACGCGGGCTGTTTTAGTTGGTTGCTGGTCGCTCATGCGAGCCGACAGAATTAATCGGTTGTGTTGTTTGATCAGGCTTGACGAGTTGTGCGGTTTGATTGACGGGCCGCGTTGCGCCTAGCAGACAACAATCAGCCGGGCACACGTCGTGGCTGACCCCGCGCGCGCCGAGCGCACGGCGCAGCGTGTGGTGCGGCTCGATGCGTTCAAGGATCAATTCGCGAATCATGCGTATGAAGGTCGGATGCGTGCCGACCGTCGCGGCGCGGATCATGTTGAGGCCGATCTCGGCGGCGAGTTGGCGCGCTTCGGTGTCGAGATCGTAGAGCACTTCCATGTGATCGGAGATGAAGCCGACGGGCGCGACGACGACATCGGTTGTGCCGTCGGCTTTAAGCTCCTTCAGATGATCGCATATGTCCGGTTCAAGCCACGGTTGCGTGGGCGGACCTGAACGACTCTGAAAGACGAGTCGCCAGTGTTCGTGTCCCACGCTTGCGGCGACGAGTCGGCACGTCTCAAGCAGTTGCGCTTCGTAAGCGCAGTTGTCCGCCATCGAGCGCGGTATGCTGTGCGCGGTGAAGGCAACCTGCGCGGCCGCGCGTCGTTCGGCGGGAATCTGCGCGAGCGCGGCCTTTAAGTTTTCGCTGTTGGGTTCGACGAAGCCGGGATGATTGTAGAAGGCGCGCAACTTCTCGACCTGCGGCGCGTCCGCGCCAACTTCGGCGCGCGCCTGCTCTATGTTCTCGCGGTACTGGCGGCAGCCCGAATAAGAACTATATGCGGACGTGACGAACGCGAGCGCGCGTTTGATACCATCGGCGCGCATCTGCCGGAGCGTGTCCGCGAGCAAAGGTTGCCAGTTGCGATTGCCCCAGTAGATAGGCAGGCGCGGCCCGTGCGCGTCGAGTTCTTTGCGGAGCGCCGCGATCAAGTTGCGGTTCTGTTCGTTGATCGGACTGACGCCGCCGAACAGTTCGTAGTGATGCGCCACGGCCTGCATACGTTCGGGCGGCACGTTGCGCCCGCGCAGCACGTTTTGCAGAAACGGCATGACCTCGTTCATCGCTTCGGGGCCGCCGAAGGAGACGATCAGCAGCGCGTCGTATGTTTGCTCCATGCTTGTCCCTTGAACCTTGCACGCCTGACGTAAACAACTAACACAGATCGAGCGAAGTTAACGTTGGCTCAACTCATGCACCGCTTCGACTAATGCGACGACGTTATCAACCGGCGTCTGCGGCAAGATGCCGTGACCGAGATTGAAGATGTGACCGTTACGATTAGCGGCACGCTCAAGAATATGCCGGGCTTGCGCGCGCACATGATCGACGCCGGCAAAGAGTGCGACCGGATCGAAGTTGCCCATGATGGCGCGGTCGTGCCCGACGCGCTGCCAGCCTTCGGCGAAGTCGATGCGCCAATCGAGGCCGATCACGTCGCCGCCCGCCTCGCGCAGCAACTCAAGCAGAGTGGCCGTGCCTGTGCCGAAGTGTATGACGGGCGTGCCGGGCGTGACGCCTTGAATAACGCTCTGTGTATGCGGCAGCACGTACTCGCGGTAATCGTCGGGACTGAGACAGCCGACCCACGAGTCGAATAGTTGGACGACCTGTGCGCCGGCCGCGATCTGCGCGTTGAGATATTTGACGAGCGCGCGCGCGATGCGGGCCATGAGCGCGTGCCACGCGGCGGCGTCCGTGTACATGAGCGTCTTGGCGTGGACGTAGTTGCGCGAGCCGCCGCCTTCGATGATGTAGGACGCGAGCGTGAAGGGCGCACCGCAGAAGCCGATGAGCGGAATGTCGGGCCGCAACTCGCGGCGCGTGACGCGAATGGCTTGCATCACGTAGTCGAGTGCTTCGATTGTTTCGACCTCGCGCACGCGCTCAACATCGGCGGCCGTCCGCACGGGGTTGTGTATAACCGGGCCTTTCGCCTTTGGCGAACTCAAGATCGAGGCCCATCGGTTCGATGATGAGCAGGATGTCGGCGAAGATGATCGCGGCGTCCACGTTCAAACGGTGCGCGGCATAGACCGTGACCTCGGCCGCCACTTCCGGCTGCTTGCACAATTCCAGAAACGTGTGGCGGGCGCGCACCTCGCGGTACTCGCGCATGTAGCGCCCCGCCTGTCGCATCAACCACACAGGCGTATAAGGCACACTCTCGCGCCGGCACGCGCGCATGAAAGGGCTGTTATAGAGAATGTCGGGCACGCTTGAGGCTGCGTCGCCTGTGCCTGCATGGGCTGTGGCCGGTTGGTCGGTCGCCGTCTGTGTGGCTTCGTGTTCCATCGTGCTTGTCGTCTGCTTGTAAGCCCTTATGCGCGTCTATCTTCACGAAACCTGCGCGCGCATGGGGCCGTACAGATTGAAGACCCGGTTTCAGGTTGCCCGCCCGCCCGTTCGGTTCCGAGAACGTATCAGCAGACTACAATACGTGCGGGCCGGAGTGGTAGCGGCCGTGCCCGTTTTGTCCGGAACTGAAACATTTTGCGGCGCGCGGCCGTCAAAAACCGTGGATGCTGTTAACCAAAGAGGCGGCCGAAAAATAGTTGCCACAAATCCCGCGCGCGCGGTGTTTACGTGATGAGAGCAGGGAAGATGAGCAAACCGGCGACCGCCCTAGTCAACGATATGCTGGAACAGGTTGTGCCTGAAAGCCCTGCGCTCGGTTTCGATGAGGCGTTTATGCTGCATCACCGCGCGGTCTATCACACAGCTTATGCGCTCGTCCGCGACGCCGGGCTGGCGGAAGACGTGACGCAGGAGACGTTCCTGCGCTTCTACCGCCATCAGGACAGCAGTGCCGCAGGGCGACGCTCTGCGACCGTGGCTGTTGCGCGTCGCCATCAACCTCGCGCACAACACGATTCGCACGCGCACGCGGGCCGGCGCACGCGAAGCCGAGTTCTTCAAACAGGCAGGCGGCGAGGGCGCGCTCAGCAACGCGCTCGATGCGGACTACGAGCGGCGCGTGGAGATCGATGCGGCGCGCACGGCGTTACAAAAAATAGACGAGCCGATGCGTAGTTGTCTGTTGTTGAAGCAGCAGGGCTTGTCTTACCGCGAGATCGCGCAGGCGTTGCAGGTGAACGAAGCTTACGTGGGCAGTTTGATCGCGCGGGGGCGGAAAGAGTTCGTCCGGGTGTACGGCAAGATCGGAGGACGGGGATGAACACGTGTCTCGACGAGGGGCTGTTGCAGGCTTATATGGACGGCGAGTTGGCGGGCGCGCAGATGGAAGCGGCCGCGACGCACATCGCTTCATGTGCCACCTGCGCCGAACTAGCGCACGAGGCCGAGCACGAGTATGCGTTCATGGCGTCGGCGTTCGCGCCCGTCATGAATGTGCCTGCGCCGACCGAGCGTCTGCGCGCGCGGCTCGAAGACGCCATCGCCGATCTGCAAGCGCCGCCGCGTCGGGTCACGGAAACAAACGCCACGCGTCTGCGCGCACGGTTAGTTGCCTTTGCTTCGTCGTTCACTTTCACCCCGCGCCAGATCGGTGCATTCGCCAGTTTCCTCTTAGCCGTTGCGCTGACCGTGACGCTGACCATGCTGCGCCCGCAGCCGCAGTCAGATGATCAAGTTGCGCAAGGCGGACAGGTAGCGCAACCAACTGCGCCGCCAGCCCCGGCTGTAGTTCAGCCGACCACGACGACGCAGGATGTTGCCCCGAAGAACGACAATAAAATTGTGAACGTAGGCGGCTTAAACAACAAGCCGGTGCAGTTTGTGAAAGCGAAGTATGAACCGCGCACTGTGCGGCCGAGCGCGAACGTGGCACGGGGCGAGCAACTCACGCCGTCGCAGACGGACGTTGCGCTGTTGCCCGACGAGAAGAATTATATGACCACGATTGCCACGCTCGACGCGGCCGATTAAGGCGCAGGGGCCGCAGGCTTTGCCTCCGACCCTGCGGGCTGAGTTCGAGCGCAACCTCGCCCTCGTGGATCAAGCGATCATCGCCACACGCGTCGCCGCGCGCCGCAACCCGCAGGACACGGACGCGAAAGTATTCCTGCGTGCGGCTTATCAAAACAAAGTCGATCTGCTAACGACCGTCGCGGATCAGACGCAATTCATCGCGGCCAGAGATTAATTCATTACTAACAGGTAATCATTTCAGCATGAAGCTCAAGCGTTTCTTCATCATCAGTATCGTGCTGCTCGCCTGCATTGTAGGCCTCGGCACGACGCGCGCCGCCGCGCAAGAGGTCGAGCCTGTGTCGGAGCAGACCGTTGCGGCCGATCCGGCCGTGACGGTGCTGCTGTGTCTCGAATCGGGCGGCATCACCGTGCGCGGTTGGGATAAGAAAGAAGTACGCGCGCGCAATGCGAGCGACGGGCAGATCGAGTTGCGCCGCCCCGACGCGACGCCGGGCACGCCCGCCTCGCGCATCGAGGTGGCGTCGTTTCCGTCGCCGGACCAGCGCCCGCGCCCCGGCGAATGCAACGGCTCGGCCGACATCGTGTTGGACGTGCCGCGCGGCAGCACCGTGCAACTCAAAGGGCGCAGCGGCGACATGGACGTGACCGGCATTGCGAACCTGCGCGCCGACACGCAAAGCGGCAGCATCGAACTGCGCGACATCTCGAATCTAGTCGAAGCGACGACCGCCAATGGCGACATCTCGCTCACACGCGCAACCGTCCGTGCGCGCTTGCGCACGATCAGCGGTTCGATTGTGGTGAGCAATGCAGGCCCAGAAGGGCCGGGCGACGATCTGTGGTTGAACACGACGAGCGGCGACATCACGCTCGATCAGGTGCGCCATGCACGCGTCGAAGCGAAGACCGCGGCCGGCAGTATTCACCTGTCGGGCGCACTGGCGCGCGGCGGCCTCTATGATCTGCAATCGTATAACGGCGACGTGACGCTGTCGCTGCCAGCCGACTCGTCCTTCTTCGTCAATGCAAAGGTCTATCACGGCGGCGACATCGTGACCGAGTTTCCCGTGCGGTTGACGAGTCCCGCCGCCGGTTGTCAGAACTGTCCTGCGCCCACGCCCGACAACGACAAGCACAATAAGTCGAAACCACCCAAGCCGCAGGGCAACGTGATTCTAACGGGCGGCAATCTAACGGGCGTCTGCGGGCAGAACGAAAAGGGCGACGCCACGCTGACCCTCGCCTCATTTAGTGGCTCGGTGCGCCTGAGAAAAAGCAGTGACAAGTGACGAATGACGAGTGACAAGTTAACAGCTTGTTCCTAACTTCTTACTTGTTATGCGTCACCTATCACTCGTCACAGCCTTTCTGGCATGAAGTGTGCAAAATAAAAACGCAGTCGAGCGGTGCGTGCTGATAGCCATCTTGGCCGCTCGTCACAAACAAGTTGCCGCTCGTCACAGATCGTTACGGCTGAAAAATTTTTTGCCACAAAATCAACGAGTGCGGTGTTTTCACAGTAGACAAAGGCAGTGGGGTTGACATAAGACGCGCGGAAACATTTTCCGAAGTCAACGCGTCTATCTGCATGAAGCCTTGCCGCGGCATCCAGAATTGAGAAGCGGTTTTCCCGAAAACGGGATTCTGGACCAGCGCCGCACAACCTCGTTACGACTCATGCAGTCTCCGGCAGGAGGGTAGAAAGATGAAACGCAAACTCGGTGTCGCACTTTTGATCGTCGCTACAGCTTTAGCGGGCACGCCGGAAGCACTCAAACAGTTTCACGACATCAATCAGACGCTACAGCACTGGACGCGCACCAGCCTCGGCGGCAGCTTCCTCGTCTATGCCGAAAGCACGGGTGAGCGCGCCGGCCTGCCGGATCGTTACGACTACCACCAACTTGCGCCCCACGTCGCCGCCGCGCCCGCCGCTTCGAGCTATGGCTTGATGGCCAGCCTGTCGCTGCCCGAAGCCGCCGCACACGCACACGCTCCGGCCACTTGTCCGAGCGTCGCGCCCCGCCGCACGGTCGAGCGCGTGAACAATGCGCCGCGTGCGCGCGCCGTCGAAACGCGGACGGTCGCACGCACTGAGCGCACGCTTCGACGCACGCGCGAACTGCGCGGCGATCAGTTGGCGCGTGAGATCGAACGTGCCGCCACCATCGCCGCCCGCGTGCTTGGCACAAAGCTCGACGCGCAACAGTTTGCAGAGATCATCAAGGGGCAGGAGTTGGACGCGAAGTTAAAGGCGCTGCGGATCAGGCCGAGCCGCGAGACTCTGTTGAAGCCACGGCGGCCCGTGCCCGTCCGCGTCGCGCTCTTTACTGAAGATGCGCTGCCCGTCGTCAACGGCTTCGAGCCGGCCGCGCCGCTGCCGCTCGCAGAGTTGGCCCGTCGTGGCAACGAAGATGAGAACCGGCCCGGCGCGACGGCTGAAGAACAGTCCAAGCGCAAGGGCGACGCCAAGACACGCAAGACCCAGAAGCCCGGCGCACGCACCGGCGAGCAACGCGACTTCGACGTAGCTCCGTTCGTCATCATGGCCGCGACCGACGCCGACACGAAAGGCTTCGGCTGCGACGGGAACGACGACAACAACAACTAACCGACCCGAACTCAATAGAGCAAGTGCATAAGTAGCGCCGCTCGCCGCGCGCCAAACGCGCAGAGAGTGGTTGAGCCGGGGACTGTTTGCGCCAAATGGTAGGCAAGGAAACACGACCGATGAAGACAAAACTGATCTTGATGACGAGCGCATTGATGCTGACCACAGGTTTGTTGCTAACGGGCACATGCGCTACGGCGACGCGTGCGGGCGGCGACGACGACATGCGCGAGCGCGACGAAGTTAACCAGACATATAAGCTCGCACCCGGCGCGGAGGTCGCAGTCGAATCGATCAGCGGGCACGTCAAGATCGAAACCGCTGACACGGACACGGCCGAAGTGAACATCATTCGGACTGCGCGCACGCGGGCCGATCTCGAATGTCGCCCCGTGCGCGTCGAGCAGACACAGACGAGCCTACGTCTCAGCGGCAACGAGCAGCGCCGGCAGTGCCGCAACGTGCGCATGCACCACCGTGTGACCTTGCGCCTGCCGCGCCGCATTAGTCTCGACGTGCAATCCGTCAGCGGGCACGTCACCGCGGGCGACCTCGACGGCCCTGCACGCTTCACGTCGATCAGCGGCCACGCCACGGTCGGCAACGTGCGCGGCCCCGTCAGCTTCACTTCGATCAGCGGCCATGTGCGCGTTACCTCGGCGCTTGATGCGGCGTCGTTCACGTCGATCAGCGGGCACGTCACGATCAGTCTGTCGCGTCTTGGCGCGCGCGGCCTGCGTGCAGAGAGCATCAGCGGCAACGTCGAGCTTGCTTTGTCGAGCGACGTGAACGCGGACTTCAGGGTCGAGAGCATCAGCGGCGCGGTCATCGCCGACGACGGCGCACGCATCACGGTCAACAAGATTCACGACAACGAGTTCACGGGGCGCATCGGCGCGGGCGGCGCACCCATCGAGTTCCACAGCATCAGCGGCAACATACATCTGAGCCGCGCGGGCGGTTAACTGCGGCCACGCCGACCATCGTTGCGACCATAACCGGCCGCCGCTACGACGCAATTCATAATTAACAGGAGCGACATGATGATTAGATTCAAACTGGCTTACCTTGCTTTGTTCGCGCTCGTCGCGCTGCTCGCCGTGCCGCAAGCGGCGGAGCGTCTGGCAACGAAGCGCGGCGCATAGTGGCGGCTTCGTCGCCGCCGCGCAAGATAAAGATAAAGAAAAAGAGAAGTGGCGTGATCGTGATGACGACGAGTTTACCGAGCGCGACACCTTCGATCAGAATTATCAACTCGCGCCGGGCGCGCTCGTGCGGGTCAACGGCATCAACGGCGCGGTCACGATTGAGACTGCGAACACGACCACGGCCGAAGTTCACATCGTTCGTATGGCGCGCACGCGCGAAGACTTGGAGCGCCATCGCGTGTTGGTCGAACAGACGGCGGGCGGCCTCTACGTCCACGGCGAGAACAACAGGGACGAGGGACGGCGGCGTGGCGGCGACGTGCGCCAGCGCGTAACGTTGCGCGTGCCGCGCCAGATCGAGTTGCAAGCCAGCGGCATCAACGGGCGCACCATCGTGGGCGAAGTGGACGGCCCCGTGCGTCTGTCCGGCATCAACGGCAAGGCCGAAGTGGCGCAGGCGCGCGGCTATTCAGACATCTCCGGCATCAACGGCTCGGTCGTGATCACGCTCACGCAGTTGGGCGAGCGCGGCATACACGTGTCCGGGATCAACGGCACGGTCGAGTTGCGTTTCGCCGAAGCATTGAACGCCGACCTGCGCGTCTCAGGCATCAACGGCGCGGTCCATGCGGACGTGCCGAACGTGACCGTGCAGGGGCGCATCAGTCGCACAAACTTCAACGCGCAGATCGGCACGGGCGGTGCGCCGATCAACGTCTCCGGCGTCAACGGCTCGGTGCGGCTCACGCCGCGCAGCTAAGACGCCGACCGAGTTCAGGCGGCGCGACGCAAAGCGGCGAGGATGCCGGGCTCCCTTCTCGTCGTCGCGCCCGCGCCGCCTGACCTTAAGCTTCAAGCATTAATAGAACGGACGACATCATAAATGATTAAACGAATCATCATCAGCCTGACGTTGTGCGCGAGTCTGTTGCCCGCGTTCGCCGGCCGCGTCCGCGCGCAACGCGACACGCGCGACATGCAGCGCGACGAGTTTCATCAAACCTATAAGCTCAGCCCCGACGGGCGCGTGACGCTGCATAACATCAACGGCTCGGTCCACATCGAAGGTTGGGAGCGCGACGAAGTGCGTGTGGACGCGGTTAAGTCGGCTTACACGCGCACGCGTCTGGACGAGGCGCGGATCGAAGTGAACAACGACGGCAACAGCGTCGAGATTCGCACGCGCTACCCTTCCGATTCGCTAAGTTGGAACAGCGAAGCGCCGCGCAAGTACGACAACCCGGCGAGCGTTGAATACACCATCAGCGTCCCGCATGGCGCGCGCTTGCAGAACATAGAGTTGATCAACGGCGCGCTCGATCTCACGGGCCTCGGCGGCGACGTGCATGCTTCTTCGATCAACGGCAAGGTGACGGTGCGCGACCTATCGGGCGAAGCCAAGCTCTCGACCATCAACGGACCGCTCGAAGTCACGCTTAGCCGTCTCGATGCCACGAAGCCCGTTTCGCTCGGCTCAGTTAACGGCCTCGTCACGCTCATTCTGCCGTCCGACGCGAACGCAGGCGTCAAAGCCAGCACCGTCCACGGCACGATCACGAACGATTTCGGTCTGCCCGTCAAACGCGGGCGCTGGGTCGGCAGCAGCCTCGACGGGCAACTCGGCACGGGCGGCCCGCGCATCAGGCTCGACAACGTGAACGGCATGATCCACGTCCGCCACGCAAGCGACGGGCGCAGCATCAATCAAGTGACGAACCTGTTGACTAGCACGCAAGACGATGCGGACGGGCCGTCTGAAGGCGAGATTCAACGACAGGTCGCGCGCGAAGTTGAACAGGCGATGCGCGATGCGGAACGGGCGGGCGCGGACGCGCAACGCGCAGGCGACGAAGCCCGGCGCGAAGCCGAGCAGGCGCGGCGTGAAGCCACACGCGAGCGCGCGCAAGAATTGCGCGAAGCCACCGTCGAGCGTGAGCGGGCGCTGCGCGACGCCGAGCGTGAGCGGGTCGAAACTCAACGCGAGTCCGAGCGTGAACGTTTGGAAGCGCAACGCGAAGCCGAACGCGCCCGCGCCGATGCGCTCCGCGAGCAGCAAGACGCGCAACGCGAGGCCGCGCAGACGCGGCGCGAGGCTCAACGCGAAGCGGAACTGGCCCGGCGCGATGCGGAGCGCGAACGCGTGCGCGCCCAACGCGAAGCCGAGCGTGCGCGACAGGAGATTGATCGAGATCAGGTCATCACCAATGACTACTACCGGCTCGTCGAGCGCGAGACAAAAACGTTCCCCGCGCAAGGGTCGCCGCGTGTGCGCGTCGAGACGTTCGACGGCGCGGTCGCCATCGAGGCGTGGGATAGACCAGAGGTGCAATACACGGCCGTTAAGCGTGCGCGCGACGAACAGTCAATGCGCGCGATTCGCTTGCGCACTGGCCCGGCGGCAACGAAATCGCGGTCGTGGCCGAGTTCGATAAAACACAGGACCGCACGTGGCACGATTCGGGCGCGGCCGTCTCGCTCGAAGTGCGTGTGCCGCGCAATAGCAATCTCGACATCAACACGGGCGACGGGCGCGTGCACCTGTCCGGCGTCAGCGGGCAGATCAATCTGCACACGGGCGACGGCGCGGTTGACGTGACGGACGGGCGCGGTCGGCTGCGCGTGCAGACGGGCGACGGGCGCGTGCGGATCGCCGCCTTCGACGGCGAGGTTGACGCACAGACGGGCGACGGGCGCATCACGCTCGAAGGTCGCTTCAGCAAACTGAGCGCGCGCACGAGCGACGGCGGTATCTCTTTGACCATGCCGGCCGATGTAGATGCCACGATTGAAACAGACGCAGGCGTGGTTGTGAACGACGGGCTGGCCACGCTGCCGACAACAGCACAGACGAGCAACGCGTGCGGCGCTGGCGCGTCGGGCGCGGCGGCAGCGTCTTCAGTCTGCACACGGGCGACGGCTCGATCTATCTGCGGCGCGCGGACAACGCGGCCGTGGTCCGCTAACGCAGCGATTGCGCTGACGAACTCACTGGACGAACGTGGGCAGAAGCAGTTCAACATAAAGGCGGCAGGCGCGTGCTTGCCGCATCCATAATTTGGTAAGCCGCATGCAAACGGTTGAATTAATTCACAGGCGCAACATTTGCGGGGCAGCCGCCGTCTAAGTCTACGACGCCGAACTCCGGCACTTTTTTTACGTAGGGTACAACGACGCTCTAACATGCACCGGGCTTAAGCCAATGCACACGACGGCTTGAGCCGGGCTTGCGGCGCAACGAGCGCAACTTCTTCATCAAGCTGTCATATCTGTTCCGGCGTAGCCTCTAGCGCCAAGCGGGCGGCCCGCGCGGTCCGGTTCAAGGTGGAGGACGAAGTTATATGCACAAACTACATACATACATTCACGCCGGGCACGCGCACAGCAGGCGCGCGCGGCTGCTATTGATTGTGTTCGTTCTGATCTACAACGCGTCGCCCGCGTTGGCACAGCAACAGGTCGCGGCGCTGACCACCAATACGAGCACGAGCGGCCGCGCGGCCGTCGAAGCGCCGCGCCCGAAACGGCTTGCGCCGCTGCGTGCCAGCGAGACAAGCGAAGGCGCGCGTGTCACCATCACGGCCGACGCCGCGCTTGGCGATTACTCGGCTTATCGCACGGGCGACCGTTTCTTCGTCCGTTTGCCGCGTGCCAACTTCGTCGCCGCCCAACGCGATCTGAGCGCAGGCTTGACCGAAGCACGCGTCGAACAACAAGGCGCGGATGTGCTGCTCTCGTTCCATCTGCCGCTCGGTGCGACCGCGCACGTGCGGCAAAACTTCAACCGGCTCGACGTGCTTATCGCCGCGCAGGACCAACAGCAAAGCGGCGGCACGGCGGTGGCGACCAGCGATAAGAAGGACGCCGATAAGCAACCGCCCGTAACGCCGCCCACAACCGCGACCGATGCGGCCGCGCCCGCACCGGCCACGTTGCCCACGACTACTACGACGCCTGTGAACACGACCACGCCCTCGCTCGATGCGACGGCAGCCACGGCCACAACGACAACAAACGCGACCGCGACGACGCCTGCGGCGGCGGCCACGAAAGCCACGGGCGGCAAAGGTCGCCCGGCCTTGCCGCCGGAGAAGGCCAACCCCGTCCGCGTCGTCCGCTTCGAGACTGCGCCCGTCATCGACGGCAAACTCGACGACGGCGTGTGGAAGACAGCGGCCGTCTTCAAAGACTTCTATCAGACGAACCCCGGCGACAACATCGCACCGTCGAAGCCGACCGAGATGATGATGGGCTACGATGCGAAGACGCTCTACATCGCCTTTCATTGTTACGACGAGCCGGACAAGGTGCGCGCCACCGTGCCCAAGCGCGATCAGATTTGGGACGACGATTATGTCGGCATGTTCCTCGACACGTTCAACGATAAGCGCAAGGCTTATGCGTTCTTCTTCAGCCCGTTGGGCGTGCAGGCCGACGGCATCCTCACAGAGTCGCAGGGCGAAGACTACAGCCCCGATGTCGTGATGGAATCAAAAGGCACGCTCACGTCCGACGGTTACATTGTCGAGATTGCGATCCCGTTCAAGTCGCTGCGTTATGAGGCGGGCAAAGACAAACAATGGGGCGCGCACTTCTTCCGCCGCATCAAGCGCCTGAACAACGAGCTTGATTCATGGATGCCTAACTCGCGCGACATCTCCGGCACGCTCCTGCAAGCCGGCCACCTCACGGGCCTCGAAGGCATCTCGACCGAGCGCACGTTGGAACTGATCCCAAGCATCACCATCTCCGAGACGGGGCGGCGCGTGCGTGCGTTCCCGCCGCAGCCGAGCGGCGCGGGCGCGCGTGGCGTTGCGCCGCTCGTGGACACGGGCCGCTTTCTCAATCGCCCCATCGAGGCCGACATCGGCTTGACCGCCAAGTACAGCCTGACGCCGACCGTCACGCTCGACTTCGCTTACAACCCCGACTTCGCGCAGGTCGAAGCCGACGCAACCGTCGTGCAAGCCAATCAACGCTTCCCGATCTTCTTTGAAGAGAAGCGCCCCTTCTTCCTCGAAGGCAAAGACATTTTCAACACGGCCAACACGGTGGTCCACACGCGCGCCATCGTCGATCCCGACTTCGCCGCGAAGATCACGGGCAAGCGCGGGCGCAACACCTTCGGCCTCATCCTCGCTTCGGACAACGCCCCCGGCAACTTCGGCGAAGACGAACTCGACGACCGCCAACGCGCCATCATCACCGCGCCCGACGACGAGACGCGCCGCCGCCGCTCGCTCGCCTATCAAGACCTGCTCGACAACGTCCTCGGCAAGAACGCGCTCATCGGCGTGCTGCGGTTGAAACGCGACGTGGGGCGCGAATCGAGTCTCGGCCTGTTTGCCACGAGCTACAACTTCGGCGAGCACGGCAACCAACTCGCGGGCTTCGACGGCCGCTTCAAAGTCAACCCGACGAGCGTGGCCTCGTTCGAGGTGATCGGCACAACCTTGCGCGATTGCGGGCGTGATTTCAATTTGCAGACCGGCGCGCTCAATCTCAATTGCGCGCGCAACAACGGCTTCGGCTATTCGTTCAGCTACGACGTGACCAAGCGCCACACCGGCTGGTACTTCTCCAACGACGGGCGCACGCAAAACTATCGCGCCGATGTCGGCTTCACGCGCCGCACCAACACCAACGAGTCGCTCTTTTCTTATCGCATCAGCACCGAGCCGAAGCCCAAGGCCAAGTTCATCTCGTTCCGTTGGAATAACTTCACCTACTCGGATTACGACTTTCAAGGTCGGCATCAAGGCTGGGGCAACGGCAACAACTTCAACTTCACGTTTGCCGGTCAAGCCTATCTGTTCGTCGGCACGAACATCGGCTACACGCGCCTGTTCGCCGAAGAGTTCGGCGGGCAATTCGCCGGCACGGATCAGGAACGGCAGTCGCGCCACAAGGCGTTGCTGTTTGAAGTGGGCAAGACCTTCAACAAGAAATACTCCGGCTGGGTTTTCATGAACATGCGCCGCGGCGCGTTCGACTTCGACTTCGGCGCAGGCCCCAACTACCCGCGTATCAGCCCCGTGGCCATCGCCGCGCGCGCAGCACGCGCCGCCGGTCAATGCGAAGAGACGGAAGGCCAGTCCGTGCCCGAAGTCTGCAACGATACGCAAGACCCCGGCCCCGGCACGCAGTTCGACATCGAAAGCGGCTTCACTTATCAGCCGACCAACGCCCTGCGTGTTCAACTCAACTACACGAAGTCGCGGCTGACGCGCTACGACACGGGCTTCGTCGCGTTTGACGACAACATCTTCGTCATGCGCTCGACCTATCAGTTCACGCGCTTCACGTTTGCGCGCGCGCGCGTTGACTACGACTCGCTCGGCGCGCGTATGCGCGGGCAGTTCCTCTTAGGTTGGACGCCGAATCCGGGCACGGCCTTTTACGTCGGCTATAACGACGATCTCAACCGCAACGGCTTCAACCCGTTCAACAATAACCTCGAACCCGGCTTCCGCCGCAACGGGCGCACCTTCTTTATCAAGGCGTCGTACCTGTTCCGGCGCAGCTTCGAGTAACACTAAGCGCGGCCGGCGCGTCTATCAACGTTAGCGCAAGCTGAAGGTCAGTATCATAATCGATACTGACCTTCAGCTTGCCGCCTAAAACAGTCTGAAGATCGGAACATAAGCACTTGAGTTTTACGACCCAAACAACCTCGCCCTCCGTCCGCCCCGCGCATCGTGCCGTTATCGTCAGCTTGGTCTGCGCCTGTCTATTGTCGGTCGCCGTGGTCGCGCACGCGCAGCAGCAGGGCAGCCTGAGCAGTAGTCCCACGCCGACCCCGGCGGCGGCTGCGCCCGCAACGGTCGTGCCCACGCCCGAACGACGCGAAGCGCAGCCCGGCGTCGTGGATGCCAACGGCAACTTGCAACCGGCGGGCAGCACAGCCACGCCCAACGCCACGTCCGGCCGCGACGCAACGCCGCCGGCTGCCGCCTCCGCCACTACCTTCAAGCCGCCCTTCCCGCTCGCGCCCGAACGGGCCGCGCCGCTGCGCGTGCCGCGCTTCGAGACTGCGCCCACCATCGACGGCAAACTTGACGACGGCGTGTGGCGCACGGCCGCGGTCTTCAAAGACTTCTATCAGATCAGCCCCGGCGACAACATCGCGCCCTCGCGCCCGACCGATGTGTTCATCGGCTACGACGCGCGCTATCTCTATCTGGCCTTCCACGCTTACGACGAACCGACGAGCGTGCGCGCCACCGTTGCCCGCCGCGATAACGTCTTCGGCGAAGACAACGTGCGCGTCTATCTCGACACGTTCAACGATCAGCGCAAGGCTTATATCTTCGGTTGGAATCCGCTCGGCGTGCAGCAGGACGGCATCATGACCGAAGCGGGCGGCGAAGATTACAGCGTCGATATCGTGATGGAATCGAAGGGGCAGATCACATCAGACGGCTACGTGGTCGAAGTGGCGATCCCGTTCAAGTCGCTGCGTTACGAGGCGGGCAAAGACAAGCTGTGGGGCATACACGTCTGGCGCAACATTGATCGCTTCAACGACGAGGTGGATTCGTGGATGCCGTTCTCGCGCGAGAACTCAGGCACGCTCAATCAAGCGGGCCACATCACGGGCCTCGAAGGCGTCTCGACCGAACGCACGATTGAGTTGATCCCAAGCCTCACCGTGTCCGAGACGGGCAAGCGTGCGCGCGCGGCGACAGCGGGCGGCCCCGAACGTTTCGTCAATCAACCTGTCGGCTTCGATCCCGGCCTTACCGCCAAGTTCGGCATCTCGCCGACGATGACGCTCGACCTCGCGTTGAATCCCGACTTCGCACAGGTCGAAGCCGATCAGTTAGTGGTGACGACGAACCAGCGGTTTCCAATCTTCTTCCCCGAACGCCGCCCGTTCTTCCTTGAAGGCGTAGAGATTTTTCAAACGCTCGTGCAAGCCGTCCACACGCGCGCCATCGTTGATCCCGACATCGCACTAAAACTCACGGGCCGGCGCGGGCGCAACACCTACGGCATCATGCTCGCTTCGGACAACGCGCCCGGCAATTTCACCCGCGAAGATCGTGATCGTGCGCGCACCGACTTGCCCTTCCGCGATGCCATTCAACCGTTCCTCGATAAGAACGCTTACATCGGCGTGCTGCGGTTGAAGCGCGACGTGGGGCGCGAGAACACGTTGGGCCTGATTGCCACGACCTACAACTTCATCGAGAAGCACAATCAACTGCTCGGCATAGACGGTCGTTTTCGCTTCGACCAGAAGACGACCGCCAGCTTCCAAGTGCTCGGCACAAGCTCGCGCAACTTCTTCTTCGATCCTGATCGCCGCACGGACGATTGCCCGACGATCACAAACGCGCGCGTGCGTGGGCAGTGTCAGAATCAACAAATCTATCGCACGGGCAACGGCTTCGCCTATGCGCTTGATTACCTGCGGCAAGGGCGCAACTTCACGGCCGAATACTACAGTGAAGGGCGCACCAACGATTACCGCGCCGACGTGGGTTTCGTCTCGCGCCCCAACACCAACTTTCACTCAACCTACGTCGCATGGAACTCGACGCAGAAGCCGAAAGCGCAACTCGTCTCGTGGCACGCGCACAACTTCACGCACATCGATTTTGATTTCCAGAAGCGCATGCAAATCTGGGAGAGCGAGTTCGCCGCGCAGTGGGCCTTTCAAGGCAACAAGTACTTCGGCATCGCTTACGAGTACGCGTGGGAACGTCTGTTTGAAGAAGAGTTCGGCCCGCGCCGTTTGCCAGCGCAAGACGGCAAGCCGTTTCGACCGGGCACGTTTCGCGGCGACGACGACGAGCGTTCGTCCACGAAGAACCACTTCTTCATCAACGGCAGTTGGCGGCCGAGCAAGAAGTATTCAGTCGCCGCGAGCAGCGTCTACCGCGACGGCCATTTCGATCTAGACTTCGGCGGCGGCCTACGCTTCCCGCGCGTCAGCCCCGGCGCAGTCGCGCAACGCGACGCACAAGCGCGCGGCTTGTGCAACATCACGCCGGAACAACCCGCGTTGCCGCCCGTCTGTTTGACGCCCGCGCTCGATCCCGGCCCCGGCGGGCTGCTGCAAGGCAGCGTCTCGGTCGCCTATCAACCGACCAACGAACTACGCACGACGCTCGACTACACCAAGAACCGTCTGCGCCGTTACGACACCGACCGCGTAGCCTTCGACGTGAACCTGTTCTCGTGGCGCACGACCTACCAGTTCACGCGCTTCATCTTTGCGCGCGCCCGCATCGACTACGAGACGTTGCCGCGCCGCACCCGCGCGCAGTTTCTCTTTGGCTGGACGCCGAGTCCGGGCACGGCCTTTTACGCCGGTTACAACGACGACGCCAACATCAGCGGCTTCTCGCCCTTCACACGCACCCTGCAACCCGGCTTCCGTCGCAACGAGCGCACCTTCTTCATCAAGATGGCCTATCTCTTCCGCCGCAGCTTCGGCGGCTAACAAATTAATTGCCGTGGTAGGAGACTTGTGCCTGCCCCGGCAGTTTTCCCGCGCCCGCTTAAACATTCCAGCAAGCCTTTGCGTATCTGCCTGTGGTCACGCACACGCGCAGGCTCGTGGTAACATTGCAACTCAAATTCGCCGTCGTGTGCTTCGTTTAATGACAGACAGATCGAGTGCAAGCAAACGCCGCATCATGCGGCGTCATAGTTTTATTCATGTTGGCGCGGGCTGGCTCTGTGTCGTCGTCTTGCTGACCTGCGGCGCGTGCAAAAGCGACTATCCGGCGGGCGGCAGTCAGGCGCAGGCGAGCGGGCCGGCGGGCAGCGCACCGCGACAGGTGCGGACGGCGCGCGTCACCGAAGTCGCCGTCGGCAACGCCATCAGCGTGACGGGCACACTGGCCGCGCAGGATCAAGCGACCTTGAGCGTGAAAGTGCCCGGTCGTGTGCGTACCATTACGGTCGATCTCGGCAGCGGCGTGCGTAAAGGGCAGACCATCGCACAGATCGAACAGCAAGATTATCAACTGCGCGTGCAACAAGCCGAGGCCGCATTAGGGCAGGCGCGCGCGCGGCTCGGTCTATCGCCCGACGGCACGGACGACCGCGTTGAAGCCGAGCAAACCGGCACGGTGCGTCAAGCCCGCGCGTTGATGGACGAAGCGCGCACCAACCGCGAGCGCACCGATACGCTCGTCAAGCAAGGCGTCGTTTCGCGCGCCGAGTTCGATTCGGCCGACGCGGCTTACAAGGTCGCGGTCAGCCGGTTTCAAGATGCGGTCGAAGAGATACGCAACCGGCAAGCTCTGCTCTCGCAACGCCGCGCCGAACTCGCGCTCGCGCGCCAACAACTCGCGGACACAACGGTCGCCGCGCCCTTCGACGGCGTCATACAGGAGAAGCGCGCCAGCGTCGGCGAATACTTGGCGGCAGGCGCGCCCGTCGTGACGCTTGTACGCATCAACCCTTTGCGCTTCCGCGCCGAAGTGCCTGAACGCGACGCGACGAGCGTGCGTATGGGGCAACGCGTGAACTTGACCGTTGAAGGCGCGGCCGTGGCCTACGTCGGTCGCGTCGTGCGTTTGAGTCCTTCGATCACCGAACAGAGCCGCATGCTCATCGTCGAGGCCGAAGTGGCTAACAACGGCACGCTCCGCCCTGGCTCGTTCGCCCGCGCCGACATCACGACGAGCGACACAAGCATGGCCGTGACCGTGCCCCCGAACGCCGTCGTCACCTTCGCCGGCATCGAAAAAGTTATCGTCGTACAGAACGGCAAGGCATTAGAAAAACCGATCACCACGGGCCGGCGCGGGCAAGACTGGACCGAGATCGTCTCCGGCGTTAACGTCGGCGATGCAGTCATACTTGATCCCGGCAACCTGCAATCGGGTCAACCTGTCAACGTAGTGGAATAACGCAGGCTATCGGCAACCGATCAAAGCTGATCGCCGATAGCTAAAAGCTGACAGCTTCTAACATGCAAAAGCTCGCAGAGATTTGTATTCGCCGGCCCGTCTTCGCCGTGATGATCATCTTGGCGTTGGTCGTGGTCGGCACGTCGAGCTACACGAACTTGGGCGTGGATCGTTTTCCGTCTGTCGATCTGCCGACGGTGAGCGTGCGGACGAATCTGCCCGGCGCGTCGCCCGAAGAGGTCGAGTCGGCGGTCGCGCAACGCATCGAAGAGGCCGTCAACACGGTCGAAGGCATCGAGCAGCTGCGCTCCGTCTCAGGGCAAGGCACGTCGTTCGTCATCGCCACGTTCAACCTGAACCGCAACATCGACTCGGCCGCGCAGGACGTGCGCGACCGCGTCAACACGGTCGTGCGCGATCTGCCCGAAGATGCCACGCCGCCCGTCGTGCAGAAGTTCGACAACGACTCGACACCGATCTTGACGGTGGCGCTGTCGGCAGATCGCTCGCTGCGCGAATTGACCGAGTTGGGCGACAAGGTCCTGAAGCCGCAGCTTGAACGCGCGGGCGGTGTCGGCGAAGTGTCGGTGGTCGGCGGCGCGGAACGCGCGATCAATGTGTGGGTGGACGCCGAGCGGCTCGCCGCCTATCGCATCCCGATCACGCAGATCAGAGACGCCTTGCAACGGCAGAACGCGGACGTGCCCGGCGGCAACGTCGAAGCGGGCCGGCGCGAGTTGAGCATCCGCACGCTCGGTCGCTACACGGACGCGCGCGCGTTCAACGAACTCGTCATCGCCAACTTGGGCGGTGCGCCCGTGCGCCTGCGCGACGTGGGCCGCGCCGAAGACGGCACGCATGAACAACGTTCGGTCGCGCGCTTGAACGGCGTGCCGACCGTGACGCTGGAAATTCGTCGCCAGTCGGGCGCGAACACGATGGCGGTTATCAACAACGTCAAGCGCGCGCTCAAGCAAGCCGGGGCGCAACTGCCGGCGGACGTGAAGCTCGAAGTCATACGCGACCAATCGCGCTACATCGAAGCGGCGCTGCACGAGATTCAACTGCACCTTGTGTTGGGCAGCATCCTTGCGACGCTCGTTGTGCTCGCCTTCATGCGCTCGTGGCGTTCGACGATCATCGCAGGCATTGCTATTCCAGCGTCAGTCATCTCGACCTTCGGCATGATGCGCGCGCTCGACTTCACCTTGAACAGCGTGACGATGCTCGCGCTCGTGCTGATGGTCGGCATCGTGATTGACGACGCCATCGTCGTACTTGAAAACATCTTCCGCTTCGTCGAAGAGAAGAAGATGACGGCGATGCGCGCGGCGAAAGAAGCGACCGCCGACATCGGCCTCGCCGTTATGGCGACGACCTTTTCGCTCGTCGTCATCTTCGTGCCCGTGTCGTTCATGTCTTCGATCTCAGGTCGCTTCCTTTATCAGTTTGGCATCACGGCGGCCGTCGCGATCTTGGTCAGCCTGCTCGTCTCGTTCACGCTCACGCCGATGATGAGCGCGCGCCTGTTGCGCGCCAGCGACGCGGGCAAAGGGCACGGCGGGCACGACGAGGCCGACTTCACGACGCGGCTTTTATAGCTTCATAGATCGCGGCTATACGCGCATGCTCGCGTTCGCCATGCGCCACCGCTTGGCGGTCGCCGCGCTCGCCGTGGCCGTCATGGCCGCGAACGTGCCGCTTTATCGTCTGGTCAAACAAGAGTACATCCCGTCGGACGTGGACGAGGCCGAGTTCGACGTGAACGTGAACGCGCCCGAAGGCACGAACCTTGCCGCGATGAACGACGCGATGCGCGCGATTGAAGACGAACTGCGCGCGACGCCGGGCGTGCGGCTTGTGCTCGGCAGCGCGGGCGGTTCGTTTCTCGGTGGCGTCAATCAAGGCGCGGCTTACGTCCGCATCGCGCCGCATGAGGAACGCACGTTCTCGCTGTCGCGGCTGTGGGCATCGCTGCGGCGCGGTGAACCGCTCGCCGCGTTTCGTGGCAACTACAAACAGCGCGACGTGATGCAGGAAGTTCGTCGTCGCCTGCGCAAGTACGCGCCGATGAGAACGAGCGTGCGTAACGCGCCTTCGTTCAATCTCGGCGGCGGCAACAACGATATAGACTTCGTGTTGCGCGGGCCGGAGTTGAAAGAACTCGCGCGCTACGCCGACGACCTGCGCGAGCGTAGCCAGAAACTCGGCGGCATCGTGGATGCAGACACGACCTTGAAACTCGATAAGCCTGAGTTGCGCGTGCAGATCGACCGTCAACGCGCGGCCGATCTCGGTGTGGATGCTTCGGACATCGCCACCTCTCTGCGTTTGATGGTCGGCGGCGACACGCGGGTGACGCGCTTCCGCGACGAGTCGGTCAACGAAGACTACGACGTGGAGTTGCGTCTGTCCGAGCGCGACCGCAGCGACAAGCAGACAATCGCGCGTCTCTACGTGCCGTCGGCGCGCGGCGGTCTTGTCCGTCTCAACAACCTCGTCACGATCAAAGAGGGCCGCAGCCCGTCGCGCATTGATCGGCTGGACCGGCAGCGGCAAGTCTCTCTGCGCGCCAACGTCGCGCCCGGCTACGCGCTCGCCGACCGCCTCGAAGCCCTGCGCGGCGCAACCCGCGAGATGAATTTGCCGCCCGCTTATTCGACCGCTATCTCAGGGCGCGGGCGCGAACTTGAACGCACCTTCTACGAGTTCATCTGGGCCTTCCTGCTCTCCATCGCGTTCATGTACATGATCCTCGCGTCGCAGTTCGAGAGCGCCATCCACCCGATCACGATCTTGTTGAGCCTGCCGCTCGCCGTGCCCTTCGCGCTGCTATCGTTATGGGGCACGGGCGACACGCTCAATCTCTATTCGGCGCTCGGCGTGCTCGTGCTGTTCGGCGTCGTCAAGAAGAACTCGATCTTGCAGATCGATCACATGAACAACTTGCGCGCGACCGGCTTGGAACGCGGCGACGCGATCATGCAAGCGAACCGCGACCGCTTGCGGCCGATCCTGATGACGACGCTTGCGCTCGTCGCGGGCATGTTGCCGCTCGCACTCGGCACAGGCCCCGGCGCGGAAGAACGACGCTCAATCGCCGTCGTCGTCATCGGCGGGCAGACGCTCTCGTTGTTGTTAACCCTAATCGCCACGCCCGTCTCCTATTCGCTCTTTGACGATCTGGCCGCGCGCCACGCATGGGTCGCCCGCGCGCAACAACTGCGCGCCGTCCCGCGCCGGCTCAAATCAGCTTTCGCTCGTCGCCGGTCTGAGACGGAGACGGCACAAGCGGACGACGATGGCGCGGTCGTGGTCGCCGCTGATCCGGCCGAGCGCGATCAGTTTGAAGTCGGCGCGAGCAGCGGCGATTGACTTAAGCGCCCGACCTGAGCAGAATAGCCGCCCGCTTAGTTATTGAACCGATGGCAAAAGATTCAGGCCCGCATACGCACAACGTCGGCAAGTCCATGCCGCGCAAAGAGGGGCGCGCGAAGGTTACGGGCGCGGCGCGCTACGTGGACGACCTGCGCATGGACGACATGCTCTATGGCGTGACCGTGCGCAGCACAGTGCCGCGCGGGCGCATCCGCGAAATAAAATTCGGCGACGGCATCCCGTGGGCCGAGTTCGTCGTCGTCACCGCCGCGGACATTCCCGGCGAGAACAGCGTCGCGTTGATCCTGCTCGACCAACCATACCTGGCCGCCGAGTTCGTCAATCACAGAGAAGAGCCGGTCGTGCTGCTCGCGCACGCAGACAAGCACTTGTTGGAGAAAGCGCGCCGCGCCGTGACGATTGACATAGAACCGCTGCCGCCCGTCTTCACGCTCGCCGAATCGCTGGCCAAAGAGTCGATCATCTGGGGCGCGGACAACGTTTTCAAGTCGTACTTAGTGGACAAAGGGAACGTTGATGAGGTCTGGGCTACGGCGGATTTAATCGTCGAAGGCGAATACCACACGGGCGCGCAGGAACAACTCTACATCGAGCCGAACGGCGTGATCGCCACCGCCAAGCCCGACGAAGGCGTCACGGTTTGGGGTTCGATGCAGTGCCCTTACTATGTGCATAAGGCGCTGCTGAAACTGTTCGCGCTGCCGGAAGATAAGATTCGCGTCATTCAGACGGAGACGGGCGGCGGCTTCGGCGGCAAAGAAGAATACCCGTCGATGATCGGCGGTCACGCTGCGCTGCTGTCGTGGAAGTCGGGCGGGCGACCCGTCAAGATTATTTATGATCGCGCGGAAGACATGGTGGCCACCACGAAGCGGCATCCGTCGCGCACGCGCCATAGAACGGCCGTCACGCAAGACGGCAAACTGCTCGGCATGGAGATCGACTTCGTGATCGACGGCGGCGCATATGCGACACTCTCATCGGTCGTTCTCTCGCGCGGCACGATCCACGCGGCCGGGCCTTACGAGTGCCCGCACGTTCGTATCAACGCCGCACGCCGTCGCGACCAATGCACCGCCGCACGGTGCGTTTCGCGGCTTCGGTGCGCCGCAGTCCATCTTCGCGTTGGAACGCCACATGGACAAGATCGCGCACGCAGTCGGCCTCAGTCCCGACGAATTTCGACGGCGCAACTTCATCCGCGAAGGCGAGAGCGACCGCGACCGGGCAAGTGATCCACGAGCCGGTGGACATGCCGGGCTTGCTTGAGCGTGCGTTCGAGTTGACGGACTACAAGGCCAAGCGCGAACAGTTTGCGCGCGCGAACGAAGGACGCATGCAGAAGAAGGGCATCGGCTTCGCTTCGTTCATGCACGGCGCGGGCTTCACCGGATCGGGCGAGGTCTATTTGCAATCGGTGGTCGGCGCGGAAGCAGACGCGGACGGGCGCGTGCGTATCTTGGCCGCTTCGACACGAGATCGGGCAGGGCACGAACACGATCTTCGCGCAGATCGCGGCCGACGCGTTGCAGATTGATTTCGATCTGATCGAAGTGGCGCAACCTGATACGAGCAACGTGCCGAACAGTGGTCCTACGGTCGCGTCGCGTACCTGCATGATCGTCGGCAAACTGGTCGAGTCGGCCGTCATTGGTTTGAAACAGATGCTTGCCAGCGCGGGGTTGCTCGGCGCGAGTTATACGGATGCGGATTGGCGTGCGGCGTGTCGCGCTTACGTCGCGCAGCATGGGGCGCTCAAGTCGTTTAGTCAGTACAGCCCGCCGCCCGGTATCAACTGGGACGAGGGCAAGTATCAAGGCGACGCTTACGGCGCGTATGCATGGGCGGTTTACGTCGCAGAGGTCACGGTCGATCTCGTCACCTACGAAGTGCGCGTTGACGACTTCGTTGCCTTGCAAGAGATCGGCAAGGTGGTGCATCCAGTCTTAGCCGCCGGGCAGATCGAAGGCGGCGTGGCGCAAGCCATCGGCTTCACGCTCTACGAGAACGTGGTCTGGGCACGAGGGGCGCATGGTCAATAGCCAGATGACCAACTACATCATCCCCACGTCGGCGGACATACCGCCCATTCGCGTCTACTTTGAAGAACAGCCTTACGCCTACGGCCCGGCGGCGCGAAGGGCATCGGCGAACTGCCGATGGACGGCGGCGCACCCGCGATCCTGAACGCGATTGAACATGCAACCGGCGTCGCGTTCAATCACGTCCCGCTCATGCCCGAAGCATTGATGCACGGGTTGAGTCGAGACGTGTGAATGAGCCAGTCAAGCAAATGAAACTCGCGCAGGCCAGCACGCATGAGCGAAGCAACAACTAAAGTTGACATAGACTGCAACGTGAACGGCGAAGCCCGCACGCTGAGCGCGCACCCGATGGCGCGTCTGCTCGACGTGTTGCGCGAGCAGTTGCAGTTGACCGGCACGAAGGAAGGCTGCGGCGAGGGCGAGTGCGGCGCATGCTCCGTGCTGATCGACGGCACGTTGATTAACAGTTGTCTTGTGCCCGTGCTGCAAGTCGCGGGCACGGAGATCAAGACTATCGAAGGCTTAGCCAGTGGCGCGCAACTTCATGCCGTGCAGCAAGCGTTCATCGAGACGGGCGGCGCACAGTGCGGCATCTGCACGCCGGGCATGATCATGGCCGCCGTCTGTTTGCTGGAACAAACGCCCGCGCCAACCGAGGCCGACATACGCAACGGCCTCGCCGGCAATCTCTGCCGCTGCACCGGCTACATGAAAATCTTCGATGCGGTCGTGCGCGCCTGCCAGCGCGCCGGAGTCAACGCTTGAGAGCCTACTTGCCCGATTACGAGTTGCGTGCGCCGCGTAGTCTGGCCGACGCGCTCGCCGTGCTGGCGCAAGAGCCGGGCGTGTGGCGCGCGTTCGCGGGCGGGACGGACTTGATGGTGCTCTTGGAAGCGGGCTTGCTGGCGCACAAGAATTTTTTGAGCATCTGGCAGTTGCCCGAACTCAAAGGCATAGAGGTCGCGCCCGACCACATCACGCTCGGTGCGTTGACAACTTACACGCAGGTGCAACAGCACGACGTACTGCGGCGCGAGTTTCCGCTGCTGTGCGCGGCGGCCCGCGAGACGGGCGGCATCGCCATCCAGAATCGCGGCACGTTGGGCGGCAACGTCGTCAACGCCTCGCCCGCCGCCGATTCGCCGCCCGCGCTCTTGGTCTATGATGCGACGCTCGAACTCGTCTCCGAGAGCGGCACGCGCTGGGTCGCTTACGACACCTTTCACACCGGCTACAAGCAGATGAACATGCGGCCCGACGAACTGCTCAGTCGCATACGTCTGCCGCGCACGACCGACGCTTGGCAGACTTACTATCGCAAGGTCGGCACGCGCAAGGCACAGGCGATCTCGAAGGTCTGTTTCGCGGCCGGCGCGCGTTTGCATGATGGGCGCGTCGACGATGTGCGGCTCGTACTCGGCAGCGTTGCGCCGACCGTCGCGCGCTGCAAGGGAACGGAAGACTTGTTGCGTGATCAGAAGATTGACGAAGCGACGATCAAAGCCGCGCGTGCGATGTTGATGACCGAGATCGCGCCGATTGACGACATGCGCTCGACCGCCGACTATCGCCTGCGCGTGGCCGCGAATCTGCTCGAAGATTTTTTACGCCACCTGACAGATCAATGATCGTCCCTGACTTTGTGCTCCGCGCTCGTCGCGTCTGTCTGCCGGAGATGGTCGCGCCCGCGGCCGTGCATGTCGCTGCTGGTCGCATCGTTGCCATCGGCGCATATGACGACGTGCCGCAAGGCTGCGAGTTGATCGAGTTGGCTGACGAAGCGGTCATGCTGCCGGGGTTGGTGGACACGCACGTTCACATCAACGAGCCGGGTCGGACTGAGTGGGAAGGCTTTGCGTCGGCGACGCGCGCGGCGGCGGCGGGCGGCGTGACGACGCTCGTAGAGATGCCGCTCAACAGTATTCCGGCGACCACGACGCTTGATAGCTTCAAGATTAAGCTCGCGGCGGCGCAAGGTCAGTGTCGTGTGGACGTGGGTTTCTGGGGCGGCGTCGTGCCGGGGAACGTCTCCGAGTTGGCGCAGATGTACGCGGCGGGCGTTGTCGGTTTCAAGTGCTTCCTTAGTGCCGTCGGGCGTGGACGAGTTCGCGCACGTCACAGAGGCGGACTTGCGCGTGGCGCTGCCGGAGTTGGCGCGGTTGGGCGCGTTGCTGATCGTACATGCGGAAGTGCCCGCGCCGATTGATGCGGCGCAGGCGCAGTTGGATGAGATGGCCGCTGATCCGCGCCGGTATGCGACGTTCTTGGCTTCGCGCCCGAACGCGGCCGAGGACGAAGCCGTCGCGTTGATGTTGCGCTTGTGCCGCGAGACGGGCGCGCGCGTGCATATCGTGCATCATTCGTCTGTCGTCGTCGCTGTCGTTGTTGCGCGCGGCGAAGGCGGAAGGCTTGCCCATGACGGCCGAGACGTGCCCGCACTATCTTGTGTTCGCGGCCGAAGATGTGGCGGACGGCGCGACCGAGTTTAAATGCTGCCCGCCGATCCGCGAGCGCGCGAACCGTGAAGCGTTGTGGCGCGCACTCGATGAAGGCGTGCTTGATCTGATCGTGTCGGATCATTCGCCGTGCCCGCCGGAGATGAAGCAGCGCGCGACAGGCGACTTCATGCAAGCATGGGGCGGCATCTCGTCTTTGCAGTTGCGCCTGCCCGTGATGTGGACGCAGGCGCGGGCGCGCGGCTTCAGCTTGCATAGAATGATCGAATGGTTAGCCACTGCGCCCGCGCGGCTGGTCGGACTTGAACAGCGCAAAGGTTCTTTGCGTGTGGGCAGCGACGCGGACATAGTTGTCTTCCGGCCCGACGAGCCGATCAAAATCACGCCCGATCTGTTGCATCATCGCCACAAGTTGACGCCTTACGCGGGGCACAACTTAAGCGGCGTGGTTGAAGCGACGTACTTGCGCGGCGTGAAGATTTACGAACGCGGCGAGTTTAGCAATGAAGCGACGGGCACGTTGCTCGTGACGAGGTGACGCTTGATTGATTTCACCGAACTGGTTGATCTGGCTGCCGAACGACTCGGCGGCGCGGTCCTGTATGCCAACGACGATTTCTTCGCGCCGAAGGAGAATCTGTTGAAGCCCAGCACGCCTATTTTCATCGAAGGCAAGTACACGGATCGCGGCAAATGGATGGACGGTTGGGAGTCGCGGCGGCGACGCACGCCCGGTTACGATTGGTGTCTGATCCGATTAGGCTTGCCCGGCATTGTGCGCGGCGTCGTCGTTGATACGAGCTTCTTTCGCGGCAACTATCCGGAGCAATGTTCACTCGAAGCCTGCACGGTGGACGGGCAACCTGATGTCGAACAGTTGTTGAGCGAGGCAACCGTGTGGCGCGAGTTGTTGCCGCAGGCGCAGCTTAAAGGCGATGCACAAAATCCATTTCCGATTCAAAGTGATGAACGTGTCACGCACTTGCGTTTGAAGATTTATCCGGACGGCGGCGTCGCGCGGCTGCGCGTGTATGGCGAGGTCGCGCCCGATTGGGCGCGCGTGCTGCGCGCGGGATTGGTCGATCTGGCTGCGGTCGAGCACGGCGCTCTTGTGCTCGCGTGCAGTGATATGTTCTTCGGTCATCGGCATAACATGATCATGCCCGGCCGCGCTGCGAACATGAGCGACGGTTGGGAGACAAAGCGACGACGCGGCCCCGGTTATGATTGGTCGATCATCAAATTGGGCCGCGCGGCCGCATCGAGCAGATCGAGATCGACACGGCACACTTCAAAGGCAACTATCCAGATAGTTGCTCGCTCGAAGGCTGCGACGCAGGCGCAGCAGTGACCGACGCGGACGCGCTCTCGTCGTTGACGTGGACGGAACTGTTGCCGCAGACGAAACTGCAAGCGCACACGCGCCACTTCTACGCGGACGAGTTGCACCCAATCGGCGCGATCACGCACGCGCGCTTCAACATCTATCCGGACGGCGGCGTCAGTCGTCTGCGGCTGTATGGACGGATCGAAGATGAGCGTGCCTGAAAGTCTCGCACGATTGAACGCGCTCGCCGCGACCGAGGCCGAAGCGGAGTTGCTCAAGTGCTGCGGCTCGACGGCGTGGGCGCGCGAGTTGGCCGCACGCCGCCGTTCGCGGACGTTGAAGAGTTGCTATCGACGGCCGACGAGGTCTGGTGGGCTTTGCGCGCACGCGATTGGCAAGAGGCGTTCAGCAGTCATCCGAAGATCGGCGCGCGCAACTCAGAACGACCGCAAGGCGCGCAAGGGCAGGCGTGGTCTGAGCAGGAACAGGCGGGCGCAAACGATGCGGAGCAGGCGACGCTCGACGAGTTGGCGGCGGCGAACCGCGCGTATGAAGATAAGTTCGGGCACATCTTCATCGTCTGCGCGACGGGCAAGACGGCCGCGCAGATGCTTGGCATCCTGCGTGCGCGCCTCGCCAACGATCCCGGCATCGAACTGCGCAATGCCGCCGCCGAGCAGCGCAAGATCACGCGCTTAAGATTAGACAAACTGTTGACAGCATGAGTGCCATCACGACACACGTATTAGACACGACACGGGGCCAGCCCGCGCGCGACATCAAGATCACGCTTGAGCTTGAGTCAGCACAAGGGTGGCAAACTCTGGGTCAGGGCGCGACGGATGCGGACGGGCGCTTGCGTAGTCTGTTGCCCGCCGAGTTCAAACTCGCGCCGGGCGTTTATCGTTTGACGTTCGACACGGGCGCGTACTTCGCCGCGCAACAACTCGAAAGTTTTTATCCGCGCGTGACGATCAGTTTCGTCGTCCGCGATGCGGGCGCGCACTATCATGTGCCGCTCTTGCTTAGCCCTTACGGCTACTCCACCTATCGCGGGAGTTAACTCTGATGCGACTGCCCCCGGACGTGAGCGAATGGCTCAATCTCGTCGCGCGTTGGATCCACGTCTTCGCCGGCATCATGTGGGTCGGCACGACGTATTACTTCACTTGGCTCGACGCGCGCCTGTCGGAGAGCGAAGCCGTCACGAAGACGGATGAGAAGGCGCAGGTCTGGATGGTGCATAGCGGCGGCTTCTACGTGGTCGAGAAACAGAAGACGCCGGGCGCGCAAGAACTGCACTGGTTTCGTTGGGAAGCGGCGTTGACGTGGTTGAGCGGCTTCGTCCTGCTCGTCGTCGTCTATTACATGGGCGGCGCGCTCGTCGATGCGGACGTGTACGACATCGGCGTGCCGGCCGCCGTCGCGTTCAGCATCGGCCTGCTCATCGTCGGTTGGGTCGTCTATGATCTGCTGATGCTGTCGCCGCTCGGCAAGAACGAGTGGGCGTTCGCGGCAGTGGCTTACGTGCTGCTGGTCGGCATCGCGTATCTGCTCACGCACGTCTTGAGCGGGCGCGCGGCCTACATACACATGGGCGCGTTGATGGGCACGTTGATGACGGCGAACGTGTGGATGCGGATTCTACCGGCGCAGCGCAAGATGATCGCCGCGACTAAAGCGGGGCATCAACCCGACGCGCGCCTCGCCGCGCAAGCCAAGCATCGCTCCAAGCAGAACACCTTCATGGTCGTGCCCGTCGTCTTCACCATGATCAGTAACCACTTCCCAAGCGCGACCTACGGCAGTCGCAACAACTGGATCATCCTATCGCTCTTGATCCTCGCGGGTTGGGTCGCCGCGAAATTCATCCGGCGCGCTTAAGGTCTGGTACAGGTGGCCAAAGGCCAAAGGTGACATGCGCTTTAACTGCGGCTGAAACTTTTCATCCTATGCATCTCGTGCAACTTCTGCTGCCGCTCTACGACAACGACCGGCAGCCCTTCGAGCGCGCAGCCTTCGACCATGTGCGCAACGAACTGGCGGACAAGTTTGGCGGCGTGACTTCTTTCCGGCGCGCGCCGGCCGAAGGCGTGTGGCAAGACGAAGGCGGCGAGGTCAACCGCGACGAGATCGTGATCTACGAAGTGATGGCAGAGCAACTCGACCGCGCGTGGTGGGCGCGCTATCGCACCGAACTGGCGCGGCGTTTCCGGCAGAAAGAGTTAATTATCCGCGCGAACGAAGTGGAGCAGCTTTAGCTGCAACGTCGGCGGGCGACGACACGCCGCCCGCGCGTCATCTCAACTGAAGGCACGTCGCCTCTACGTCTGCTTCTTCGTGAACACGCGCCGGGCCTCGAACGAGCCGCGCGGGCCGTCAAAGTAGTAATCGACAGTCAACGTGCCGCCGTCGGGCGATAACAGCCACTTGCGGATCGTCTGCTCCGGCACGGGACCGTTGGGCGTGTCGCGCTTAACCTCATCGGTGATCAATAGTCCGCGCCCGTCGGGCAGCCAAGCCGCCTTCCGCTGCCCCTTCACCTCAGGCGGCGCACCCGGCGGATTGAACTCTACCTGTTTGCCGTCGAGCGTGTAAGTCTCGTTGATCAAACGCTCGCCCTGCGTCGTCACCACCTTCGCTTCAACCTTCACCTGCTCCCCCGTGTGCGTCACCATCAGTGTCTGATCCAACCCGGCTGGGTTACTGTAACTCCTGTCTTTATCCAGCACCCATGTGCCACTGAAATTCGGCCGCACCGCAGTCTGCGCCAAACCATGCACGCTCAATAACGCGAGCAGCCCGATAAGCACTTTGATCTTCACGATGACTCCTTCCTCTAACGCCCGCTATCCGTGGCGCGCATGCGCCTTTGATGTTGAGAGACGTGCTTGGTTGCGCGTCTGCTGCATGTTGTTAGCCGGTCGGCGCGCTGATGCGCGAGAAACTTGTACCAGAGCAGTTGGACTTCATCCGGCAACTCAGCGGTATGCGAAGCGATTGATAGCTCCGAGAACGCAACCCTTGCCGCGCGTAAAACCTGCACGCCGGCACGTTGATGTTCTGTGTCTCGATCTTCAGTTGCGTACAGCCTCGCGCCGCGGCCCACGCCTCCACGGCCCGAAAGAGCGCGCAGCCGACGCCGCGCCCGCGCGCCTCCGGCGCGACTCGTATGTCCCACAGGACGGCGAGGTCTTTGCGGCGCTCCAACATGTTGACGCCCTCCGTGTTGAAGGCGACGACCGCCCCGCCCACACGCACGCCGTTCGAGTGCGCCCCGATCAAACCCCAGTTCGACACGTCGAAGCGCCGCGCCCATTCAGTGGGGTGTTCGCCTGCCATCGTGTCGTAGTCCTTCACGTAAGGCACATCGAGCCTGCGCTCCGACAGGACTAATCCGCCAAGCCCGCCTGCTCGAACCGACACGTCGAAAACGCGCTCAACCTCGAACGCGATGGAGATGCCGGCCAACTCCGCCGCGGCAATAATTGGCTCCTCGGTGATCTCTATATTCATCCGCATGCTTAACGTCAGAGTTGATCGGGCGCGGCGTTTACAGCCAAGCATCAACTCATACGAGCAATTTGAGAAAGAGGTTGCCCGCGCTCCGCTCCAACGACATGCGCCGTGCGCGGTTGCGGCAGTTTAATCTGCGGCGACCATCGTTAGACACGTGCCTGCGGTCTATTCAGGCTGTTCAATTCGGCAAATTCAGTTGCGAACCTTTGGTTGTGGAACCAGAGGACAAGGGCGTCAGTATAAACTCCAACTATCTCAACCGCGCCGTCCCCGTCGAGCGTTCCATGATCGCCAAAATTTGCCCGCGAAAGTAGCCGCTGAAAGAGTAAGTAGACTGCGCCAAAAGCAACTATGAAGATTAGTTGGGCGGCTAAGAAATTAAGGCCGGTATGGCCGATTACGATCACCTGCTTCTCATGCAGATAGATGCCTAACACAACCGCACCGACTACCAAGCAAGAAAAAACCGCTTTGTTGAGTATCTTCAAGCGGCTAATGATCGTCGCGTGCCTTGTGCAATACGGGACCTGGATTTTATACCGCTTGAGTTGTTCGTGTTTGGCTGCGATGCGGCGCTCCGGCGACCCTTCAAGACAGTAAGCACATTTAGCCGGGAACCTGAGCTTATCTATCAACTCCATCCCGACGATGACTTCATACCTAGCCTTGTTCGTGGCGGCCGTGCTTGTTTCATTTAGGCAGGCAACCGAGTTGTTCGGCTGCGCCTCGGCCGCTGCTCGGCAATATTTCATTACCAACGCGAAGACCTCATCCGTACTCGCATCAACCCCAGAGAGGTTAAGGTTGAAATTCGCAAAGCCTAAAAGACGGTTCCCCGATGTCAGCACTCGTTTCACCGTCGATAGCTGCTGCGCATACTTCTCCGGATTCTTTAACTCAAGACAGATGAAATCACTGCCGGAGATTGACCGCACATAAGCCGCTTTAATATCGCTCCAAGCGATCCGGCCAACCCCTAGCGTCCGGTCTAAGACGCCGTGCGCGTCAATTATCAGCCGGGGGCGGGGGTCAACGAGTTGCCAGATAAAGACGGGGATGCCGGCCCCGAAGAACACTATCGCAACCCAACCGAACCCCTCGCCGGCCATGACCATCCAGCTTCCGGCGGCCACAAAGCCTATACAAGCGAGCAGCAATAGCACGTATCGCGGGCGCGAATTTTGTATGACTAGCGTTTCCATGCCTAAGCTCCTAAGCCGTCGAACGCCTGACAGCACCCGCCGCGCACACAACACCTGCACGGCCAAGTTTCCGATAAGCGGCACGCTGACTCGCGGTCAGGAGCAGTCTCATTTAGCTGTCTGCCCCTTCAATGTTTGCCGCGCGCTTCTTCGTCGCCCGTAAATCGTGGCGTCCGGCAAGTGTGAGAATAATCAAAGTAAATAAGGTGCTCAGCAACGCAACGCCCAAACTACCCAACCCGACAGCCACGCCGATGGCTGCCGCCATCCACACGCCTGCTGCCGTCGTCAGCCCCTGAATATCACGCTCTTCGTTCAACTTGAGAATGGAACCAGCGCCGATAAACCCGATACCCGTAACTATCCCTTGGATTACTCTTGATAATCCGTCCAGCGACATACCAACACCGGAGCAAGCCAAGATGAATACGGTTGTGCCGAGAGTGACTAAGATATGTGTCCGCAACCCTGCCGGCTTACCAGCTTTCTCCCGCTGGACGCCCACGGCCGCACCCAGCAGCGTGGCAGCTATCAGCTTGATAAGTACATGCACCAACTGCCGCACATTAGGCAGCCCGGAGGTTAGTTCTTCCCAAAATATATCCATATCGGCTCGCTCTCAAATTGGTTACGACTCACCGTATTGCAGCAACCTAAAGCACGTTAGTCCGCTCCTGCGCGGCACGTTTGGAATGCTTGCAACGATGGGTGTTATACGGCTGTACGCACGATAAGTATATTATAGATTCTGTCAACGCTTTTGAAGCTTTTGGCGCGCGGGCCAGACGGGCCCGCGCGGCGATGAAACGATGGCGCTCGGAGAGTCAACGTTCCATCTCCGAGAGTCAACGTTCCATCTCAGAGAGTGAAGTCAATCACACTGGGCGGCGTAAAGCACCGCGCCCGCCCAAGACGGGCAGGCGCGGCTGGCTGGCTGATTGGTATGGTCAGGGCATTGGTATCCAGTGATAGCGGCTGGTGTTATTGTTGCCGCCGTCGTCGCTGATGAGCAGCAGCCCCGGTTTGCCGCCGCGCGTGAGCAGGCTGACGCTTTCGAGGTTGTCGAGGCCGAGCAAGTCGGCTTGCACTTTTTGTGGTTGGGCCGGTTTGCCGGGTTGCCAGAAATAGAGGGCGGAGGCCACTTGATCCGTGGGTGTGTCGGGGTCGGCCGAGCGACCGGCGACGAGCCAGCAGCCTTGCCGTTGCGCGTCGCAGGTCATGCCGCGTATGCCGAGGCCGCCGAGGTCTAGTAGTCTGACTTGCTGGTCAAACTCAGGCGCGGCCGGGTTCGGCTCGAACAGCTTGTGCGGGTTCTTCAACGTTAAGACGACCGCATGCGGTTTACCCATACAGTCCTGTGTCGGCGAGCGCAGGCCGATTAAGAGCGCGTCTGCTTGGGCGTCGAACGCCAGCCCTTCGATGTTGAATGTGCCCGCACTGCCGCCGGCCTGATGCGGTTGCTTCATGGCTTCGCGCACAAAGGGAAACTGCTTGAGGGCCAATGCCAACACGTCTAGCTCGCGCGGCGCGTCGGTGCTGCCGGCCCGCAAGCTCAGCCGTGCGAGGTTATGGCGTGGTGGCTTGTCGGCCTGCGGGTCGGCCACATCGTCCTGTTTCTTGCTGCGCGAGTGCGACGTGATGATATAGGCCACCTGTCGTTTGTCGTCCCACGCCACATCTTCAAGATCATCAACTCGCTTTTTGCCGCCATCGAGGGCCGGATGCGGCGGCTTCATGTTGGCGCTGAAGGTGTTCGGATCGCCCGCGCCGAACGTCGCGTCGGCCTTCGAGACAAGCTGCACCTGATAGCCTTCGTCCGCGATCAGCAGCACGCGATCATTGCCGATGTTGACCGCACCGGAGACTTCGGACAAAGGGATGGTCTTGATCATGACCGCCGGTTGAGTCAGACATACAACGAAGGCGGCGAGCAGGAGCGCCAGCGTAACAACTATTCGACGCATATTGCTATCCTTTCATTTCATTCTCGGCTTGGCGGCGACGGTCAAGTGGTTAAGCCCTGCCCGACACCAGCCCCTTACAATACTTATGCGGGGCCGGGGCAAAAGATTTCATGCGCGCACGGGGCTATGCTATGAAAAGACGGCAGGCCCTTACGCTTGCGCACAAGGGCCTGCCGTCTTTAACACATTCAATCCGGGCTTTAGGCGCTGAGTTGATCCGAGCCTGCCACCTTGACGATCTTGTTATAGACGCCAAGCAGCAGGAACGGCGCGACCCACTGGCCGACGAACAGGCTCGCCTTCTGTTTGCCGGTAAATTGAAGCAGCGCCGAGACGCCGATTGAACCGGCTGCCGCCCACAAAAACACGTCTGACGGCAGTTTCGCCGTCTGTTGTTCGATAGTACGGGCCACCGTGCCTTCGGTGTGTTCTGCGGCCTGTGTGGTTCCCGTTTTCGCTTTGGTTGCTGTTGCGCTCATACACTAATCCCCCTCTAGTTCGTTATTGTGTCTGACGCTGTTTATTTGCAGCGAATGGCTTTGATGCTAGCCGCTGGCGGCCCAAGCGTCAAGACAAGAGCGCAGGCCGCCGCAAGGGCCGCGCTGCGACTGGCTATAGACTCTGCCGGCCTTTCAGTATTTTCACGAACGAAGCGGAGCGCAACTCCGCGAGCGTCAGCCCTGAAAGCTCTAAGGCTTCGGCCTCGGTGAGCGCGCCGCAGTTGAGGGCGCGCAGGAAGTAGTTCAACAGACCTTGACCTGTCGCGGCGTCGTCGAACACGTCGCCGACGAGCGTGGCCTTGGCGGCCTTTTCGACGAAGTTGCGTAAGCGTTCCGAGGCAGCGTCGAGGCTTTCAAGAAAGAAAGCGAAGACGGCAGCATAGCGCGTGGGCAGTTGCGCGGGATGCAAGTCCCAGCCCTGATAGAAGCCGCCCGTGAGCGAATGCTGGACGTGCTCGTAGTGCAAGCGCCATGCGCGGCGGACGCTGCGTTGATTTTCCGTGATCTGTTCGGGCGTGAGTTGTTGACCGGCAGCGGCACGGTGCGGTGCGACGGGCATGATGTTGGTTGCGCCGTCGGAGAGCCACAGGCCCGTGCCGCCATAGGCGACCTGCATCATGTGTTTGGCGAAGTCGCAAGACGGGTGCAGCATGTGCTGGTGCGCGGCCGTGATGTTGCAACTGGCCGTGTAGTCGTATGTGCCGAAGTGCGCGGCGATGCAGCGCCCGCGCGCGGCGGCAAGCATGAGCGGCAGATTGATCGCGCCTTCGTGGTTGATGATCGATTGCGTTGTCTCAATCATCATCTCCATCTTGAGTGTGCCCGGCGGCAGACCGAGTTGTGGCTCAAGCAGATCGAAGATGTCGGCAAGCGCGGCCGTCTGCGCCGGGTTGACGATCTTCGGTAGCGTGACGACGAAGTTCGCGGGCAACTGTCCGCCCGCCGCCGTGACGAGTGTAGTTAAAAAGATGTCGAGCGTGCGTAGGCTGCGCGCGCGCAGTTCTTCCGTGAACGGCTTGATGCGGATGCCGATGAAGGGCGAGAGCGTGCCGGCCTGCATGCCGGCCGCGACTTCCCGCGCGGCGGCTTCGGCGTGCCCGTCCTCTTCTGCGTCGGGGCGGTTGCCGTAGCCGTCCTCGAAGTCTATGCGAAAGTCTTCGACCGGCTCGCGCCGCAGTTTCTCTTCGACGCGCGCGTAGATGGTGCGCGCGAGTTGCGTCGGCTTATCGTCGGGCGCAATCTGTGCGTCGCCCTCGAAGAAGGGCACGCGCAGTTGCGCCAGTGCTTCCGGCTCGTCAGGCAGAGACTCAGCACCGGGCAGCCCGACGGCGCGGGCGAACACGAGCGGGTCGGGCGCGAACTGTTCAAGCGCGCGCAACGCGAGCGCGCCGAGGCGCACGGGCGTGTCGGCTTTGAACAGGTGTGCGCCACCATAGACCGTATGCACGGGTTGGCGGCGACCTGTCTCGCCGGGATAGCGGCGCGCGAAGTCTGCGTTTGACGCTTGCAGGAGAGCTTCGAGGGCGCGCGTGGCGTCGGCGGAGAGTGTCGTTTTCATGGTGTGCCTCAGACCTGCGGAGATGATTAACCACAAAGACACGAAGACACGAAGATCAGTGTTGTCTTCGTGTCTTCGCGGTTCGTCCGTGCCTTATTGGAAGACTTGATCGACGGGCACGATGCGGACGTGCGCGGGCTGCACTTCGACCTTAAGGGCCTCGATGATCTTGTCTTCGTCGAGAATGTCTTGCGGCTTGGGCGAGACGTAGGTGATCGGCGAAGGCTTGCCGCTGAGCAAGGCATCGCGGAAGCCTTCGGCGTCCTTTGTGATGACGACGATGCGCAGGCGATTGGTCGCCAGATGCTCGCGGATCACGCGGTTCACGTCGGCGAGCGTGAGTTGCGCGAGTTGCGCGCGCATGTGGTCGTTGAAGTTGCCGATCTTGTAATAACGGCTATCGAGCGCGTAGCCGAGTTGCGCGTCTTGCGTCTGCGTCAGGATGTTCGAGTACTTAGACAAAAACTCACGCGTCTCGTCAAAGGTTTGCTGCGACATGCCGTCGCGCACCAGTTTGTTGAACTCGTAGAGCGCGCCGCGCAGAGCGAACAGGCCGTTTTGCGGTTCGACCGGCCTGATCCAGATTTGGAAAATCTGCTGTTGCCGGCCCAAGTTCGGTTCGGGTTGAAACTGGAACATTCCGCGCGGGAAGTATTCGATATACGCGTAGTCGCCGTAGTTCAAGCCGCGCGCTTCGCGCAGACGTTGATAGAGCAGACTGTTTGACGAACGATGCTGGCCCAAATACGACGCGACGACGGCGAGCGCGGGCCAATCTTTGTCGGCGCGTGTCACGTTGATCGGGAAGCCGAGACTGAGCGCGGTCGAGCGCGTGTCGCGCTGGATAATGTCAACGTGCGTCCCGGCGTCGAGCTTGGGCGTGAAGAAGTTGTTCGGCGTCTGTGTGCCGGGCGCGAGTTTGGCGAAGTCGGCGCGCACTTTGGCGGGGAAGGCGGCCGGGTAGCCGCCCGCAAGGCCAAGCACGAGATTGGCGCGCGTGTAATGTTGGCGATAGAAGTCGCGCACGTCTTGCAGCGTGATAGCTTCGAGCGCGCTGACGCGCCCTGAATTGTGATGCCCGTAAGGATGCCCCGCGTAGATGACGTTATAGAGATGTTCCTTGCCCAACTCTTCGTCGTTCGTTTCGCGCAGGTTCACCTTGAGGAAGGTGATCTGATTGGTCTTCAGGCGCGTGAAATCGTCTTCGCGGAAGCCGGGGTCTAAGAGCATCTGGCTGATGATCCCGTAATACTTCTGCAAGTTGTCCACGTGCGTCGTGCCGTTGAAGACGGTCATCTCCTTATCGACCTGCGAGCCGAACGAAGTGGCCAACGGGTAGAACGCTTCGACGATCTGCTCGTAAGTCATCTGCCGCGAGCCGCCCTGTGCGACGAGCGCGGCGGTCAGCTTCGCTAAGCCTTCCTTGCCCGCCGGGTCGTCGGCTGCGCCGGTCATGAACAGGATGCGAAACGAGATGAGCGGCGAGCGCGACGGCAGCAGCACGTCGCTGCCTTTGGCGGTGGTCGTCGCGCCGTTTCTGGTCGAAGATTTTCGTTGCGCAAGTGTCGGCATGGCGCTCAGTGCGAGTAGGCAGAGGGTCAATGTGATCGAGAGTGTGCGCTGCATTAGCGTGTACCCTCCTTTAGCGCGGACGTGTCGCCTTTCTTGGTCGCAAGGGTGACGATGGTGCGGTTGTTGTCGATGAAGTAACGACGCGCGGCGGCGCGTATGTCTTCGGGCGTCACAGCGTCCGCGAGCGCGAAGACTTTATTGAGCGTCTCAGGCGTGCGCCGGAGCGCAACGTAAGGCGCGAGCGCGCTGGCGATGGCCTGATTGCTGCTCATTGCCTGCGCGAAGCTGTAGCGAAAACGCGAGCGCGTGTTGTCGAGGTCTTTCTGCGTCACGAGTTCGTTCGTGTAACGCTTGAACGTGTCGAGTATCTGCTGCTGCACGTAGGGCACGTCCGCTTCTTTCTTAACGCGCGCGACGGCGCTGAACAATTCCTGATCCACGTGGTCGGCCCCGTCCGCGCCGATGACGTCCGCCTTCTGTTCTTTGATCACGAGCCGCTGATAGATGTCCGAGTTCTCGCCGAAGGCGATGGACGACAGCAGATCGAGCGCGATCTTATCTTTGTCCGTGTCCGAATAAGCGGGACAGCGGAAGGCAACGACTATGTACGGCAGCGTCGGGTTCGGCCATTCGACGTGCGCGGTGCGCGGCGCGTCCTGCGCCGGTTCAGCCGGGATGTCGGGCGCGTAATTGCCGCGCTGCCAACTGCTGAAGTACTGCTTGATCAGCGGGAGCGCGCGTTGACGCGACACGTCGCCGACGATGGTGATCGTCGTGTACTCCGGCCGGTAGTAGCGTTTATAAAAATCGAGACTGTACTGGTACTGGTTGGGCATGTCCTCGATGTCTTTGATATAGCCCATCGTCGTGTGCGCGTAAGTGTGCGTCTTGAACGCCGTCTCGCGCAGGACCTCAAAGAGCTTCGAGTTTGGGCTGGCGCTGTTCTTGTTGTACTCGCCCAAGACGGCGCGCGTCTCAGTCTTATAGTTCGTCTCCGGGTACTTCAGACGCTGAAAGCGGTCGGCCTCCAACTTCAAGATTTCATCCAAATCTTCTTTCGCAAAGACTTCATAATAGACCGTGCGGTCGTCCGTCGTGTAAGCGTTCGACGACGCGCCGGCCTTCTTCAAGAGCGCGTCGCGCTGTTCGGCCGTATAGTTTTCACTGCCGCGAAACATCAGATGCTCGAACAGGTGCGCGTAACCGCTCTTGCCCGCTTCGATCTCGTTGCGCGACCCCGTGGTGACGACGATGTAGAGCGCGATCAGATTCGGATAATCGGTTGGCACGGTGACGAGCCTGAGGCCGTTCGGCAGATCGTCAATCGTGTAGGCATACGGGAAAATCTTTTGCGCCTGTTTCGGCGGCGCTGGCTTACGCGCGCCGCGCGACCCTTGCGCCGCCGCCAACACCGGCAGGCACAACAGCAGCGAGACGAATAGCAACGTTTTCATCATGTGGCACTCCCTGAAGCTTTCGCGGATATTGTTAGGGACTGCGCGAATTATAACCGATCAGAAATATTACTGCGAAGCGGCGCGCGCCTTGCGAGTCAGTCCTGTGCGCCGCCGTCGCTCTCTGGTATCTTTTGCGCCGGACGCGAAATGTTTCAGCATGACCGCCGCCAACAACACCTTGCGGCCACTACCGGGGCACGCACGATGAGCGACGCCGAGCACGAACAGTTTGCGCGCGCCTATCAAACGCTCTTTGCGTGGTGTCGCGCGCGCGACTTCGCCGGCCACGATCCGTTCGACGCGCTCAATAGCCGGCTCTTTCAAGCCACGCCCTTCAAGCACTCACGCCTTGCGCGCCTCGCGTGGACGCAACTCTACAAACGCGCGCCCGTCAACCTGCGCCCGCTCGCGCGTGTGCCCCGCGAACGCAACGCGAAAGGCGTCGCGCTGTTCGCCTTGTCCGCTCTCGCGCGTCTGCGCACCACACGCGCGCCCGAAGATGAACAGACATCGCGCACATTCTTATCCGATCTCTTAGCGTCACGCGCTCGACGGTTGGCATGGTGCGGCGTGGGGCTACAACTTCGACTGGCAGGGGCGGGCCTTTTATGCTCCGCGCGGCACGCCCGCGATTGTGCCAACCGCCTTTGCCGCCCGCGCGCTCGTCGAAGGCGCGGACGCGCTCGCCGATGAAACTTATATGCGCGCGGCCCGCACCGCCTGCGACTTCATCCTGCGCGACTTGCGCCGCACCGAAGAGACGCCCGACGAACTCTGCTTCAGCTATACGCCGCTCGATCAAACGCGCGTCTTCAACGCAAGCTTGCTCGCGGCCGAGACGCTCGCAGCAGTCGGCGCACGAACGGGTGAGACGGAGTTAGGCACACTGGCCGCGCGCGCCGCCCGCTACGTCGTGCAGCGGCAACGCACGGACGGCTCGTGGGCTTACGGCGCGGACAGTTATCAAGCGTGGGCCGACAACTTCCACACCGCCTTTATTCTCACCAGCCTCGCGCGCATCCTGCGGCTTTGGCCCGCACACCGCGACGAGTTTGCGCCCGCGCTCCGGCGCGGTTACGAGTTCTGGCGCGACAACTTTTTTCTCGCCGACGGCTGGCCGAAGTATTTTCCCGACCGGCGTTACCCGGCCGACGCACACGCGGCGGGCGCGGCCATCGTCGCACTCGTCGAACTGCAAGACTTCGACACGGACGCGCACGCGCTGGCGCGCAAAGTTGCGCACTGGGCGCTACGCGAACTGCGCGACCCGCGCGGTTTTTTTTACTATCAACGTCACCGCTTCTACACCACGCGCACGCCATACATGCGCTGGGCGCAAGCATGGATGCTCTACGCGTTAGCAAGACTAATCGAAGGATGAAGGATGAAGGATGAAGGATGAAAGATGAGGGATGAATAAAGCACCGTCTGTCTTTCATCCATCATCCCTTGTTATGTCGCGCATCTGGATTGATCTGGCCAACTCGCCGCATGTGCCGTTCTTTCGCGCGCTCATACCGGAGTTCTGTGCGCGTGGGCACGAGGTCGTGGTGACGGCGCGCGCGTTCTCGCAGACCGTCGAGTTGGCGCAGCGGGCGGGCCTTGAGCCGTTCGTGGTGGGCGGGCACGGTGGGCGCGGGCTGGTGGGGAAGGCGGGGAACTTGTTGGGGCGCGCGCAGGCGCTCATGCGTTGGGCATGTGGGCGCGGCATCACGCGCGCGGTCAGTCATAACTCGTACACGCAGCTCGTCGCCGCACGTATGCTCGGCATCAAGACCGTGACGCTGATGGACTACGAGCATCAGCCGGCCAATCATCTGGCGTTCCGGTTGGCGGCGCGCGTCGTCGTGCCGCGCGCGTTTCCCGTGGTGGCGCTCAAGCGGTTCGGCGCGCACGCGCGCAAGGTGCGACGCTACGCGGGCACGAAAGAGGACGTGTACCTCGCGGACTTCGCGCCCGATCCAAATTTCGCCACCGACTTGCGTGCGCTTGGGATCGAGCCGGGCGACGTACTCGTCGTCGTGCGCCCGCCCGCGCGTGATGCGCTCTATCATCGTTTTGAGAACGAGTTGTTCGATGAGTTGCTCTCACGTTTGCAGGCGCGTGCAGACGTGCGCGTGCTGTTGCTCGCACGCACAGAGGCTCAGCGCGCGTTGTATGCGGCGCGTGCGGCCGGCAATTTCATTCTGCCTGAACACGCGCTCGACGGCGCGAACCTGATCGCGGCGGCCGATCTAGTGGTCAGCGCGGGGGGGACGATGAACCGTGAGGCGGCGGCGCTCGGCGTGCCCGCGGCGACCATCTACGCGGGGCGCTGGGCGGCTGTGGACGAAGAACTCGTGTGCGAGGGCCGGCTGCAACGCATCACGACGCAAGCCGACTTGGACGCGTTGCCGTTGCGTAAAAAGAACGGACTGAACTTACGCCGGGCTGCGCATGTGCGTGCTGAAGTGGTTGACTTGATCCTTGAGTGAGTGGCGGAAAGCAATTAACCACAAAGACACGAAACCACGAAAAGAAGGGATAAAAGCAGCATGATGATTGATGAATAAAGCATAGCTTGCTATTCATTATTCATCATGTCACCTTATTCGTTCTTTTCGTGTCTTCCTGTCTTTGTGGTTAATCCGATTTGCGGCCGGTGAGGAAGTAGGTGAGTAGGTCGCCTTTGCCTTTGACGGTGATGTGCCCGCGCGGCTCGAATAGATACTTGTCGCGCAGTCGTTCGTAGGTCGCTTCGGTCACTTGTATGCGGCCGGGCAGGCTGTGCGATTCCATGCGGCTGGCGGTGTTGACCGCGTCGCCCCAGAGATCATAGATGAACTTGCTTGTGCCGATGATGCCGCCGACGACGGGGCCTGTGTTGATGCCGGTGCGGATGTTGAGCGTTGTGCCGCGTGCTTCGTTGAACTGTTCGATGGCGGCTTGCATGTCGAGCGCAAACTCGGCGGTCGCTTCGGCATGGTCGGGGCGACGCACGGGCAAGCCCGCCGCGACCATGTAAGCGTCGCCGATAGTCTTGATCTTTTCCAGTTTGTGGCGTTGCGTCAGACGGTCGAAGGCCGAGAAGAGTTCGTTCAAGAGATGCACGAGTTCTTCGGGCGTGACGCGCGCGGACATCTGTGTGAAGCCGACCACGTCGGCGAAGAGGATCGTGGCCTCTGCGAAACTCTCGGCGATGACGCCCTCTTGTTCTTTGAGCCGCGCGGCGATGGATGCGGGCAGCACGTTCAAGAGCAGACGTTCTGACTTCTCGCGCTCCAAACGCAACTCTTTCAGATAAGCTTGCTCGCGGTCGCGCAGTCGCTTCTTTTCAAGCGATGCCTCGACGCGCGCGTGCAGCAAGACGGGGTTGAATGGCTTGGGCATGAAGTCTTCCGCGCCCATCTCGATGCAGCGGACGACGCTCTCGATCTCGTCGAGCGCAGAGATCATGATGACCGGAATATCGCGCAGCCACGGCGTCGCCTTCAGCCGCTCCAACACCTGAAAGCCGTTCAGCCACGGCATCATGATGTCGAGCAGCACAAGATCGAACGACTGCTCCTGCACGACGCGCAACGCCTCAGGCCCGTCCGCCGCCGTCACCACTTCGTAGCCGTCGCGGCGCAGTCGCCGCATGAGGATGTCGCGATTGGTTTCGTTATCGTCAACAACTAAGATCAAGCCGCCGCATGCGTTGTGTCGATGCGGCGCTTCGTCGAACTCCTGCATGGTGCTGGCGAGGCTGCGGATCATCGATGAGACTGACTCGACATCCGGATGCAGTTCGGGGCTGGCGTCGTTGAGCGTGGGGAAGCGGACGATCTCTTCGATGAGCGCGAGCAGTTGGCGACCAGCGCCGTGAATCCTTTCGAGATCGGCGACCAGTTCGGTTTGACCCGCTGCGGTCGCGTCCTCGATCAACATCTCGCTGTAGCCGTTGACGGCGTTGATGGGCGTGCGTAGTTCGTGGCGGACGTGCGCGCCGAAAGCTTCAACGTCGAGATCGCGCGTCTCGTCGCGGGCGGTGTGGAGCAGACCGTTAACGCGGTCGCGCAACTGAGCGCCGGCAGCGAGAATTTTTTCTAAGTCGGCGCGAAACTCGGCCGCGCACGCCTCGCCTTCGAGCAGAATCTCGCTATAGCCGATGATGGCGTTGATGGGCGTGCGCAACTCGTGGCGCATGTGCGCGAGCAGAGCTATGCGCAAACGCCCGGCGGCGGCGGGTGATGTCGGGCCGGTTGCGTCGTCGTCGGTCATGACGTGGCGGGCCTCTTGAGCATGGCTTCGATCTTTTCGAGCAGGCGCGCGAGTTCGACCGGCTTGGTGTCGTAGTCGTCGCAGCCCGCCTCGAACGCTTTGTCGCGGTCGCCGGACATGGCGTGTGCAGTAAGCGCGATGATCGGGATGTGCCGCGTCGCGTCGGCGGCTTTCAACTGGCGCGTCGCTTCCCAACCGTCCACGACGGGCAGGCTCATGTCCATCAGGATCAGATCGGGCGCGGCGCTTTGCGCCAACGCGACGCCCTCGCCGCCGTCGAGCGCCAGCACGACCTCGTAGCCTTTGCGCATCAGGCGACGCGAGAGCATGTCGCGGTTCATCTCGTTGTCTTCGACCAGCAGAATCTTCGGCATGATAACGACCGCACTCCTTGTGATTAATTAACGGCTGACATGATCGCCCGCGTTGTTACGACACAGGCTTGAGCGCACTGCGTTCGCGCACACAACGCTGCACCATGTCTTTGATCTCGCGCAGCAGTTCGTCACGATCATAAGCGCCTTTTTCAAGAATCTTTTCGACGTAGCCGCTCAAGCGCAGGCGATCCGCCACCGTGATGTCTTTGGCCGTGATGACGACGATGGGGATGCCCGGTTGCCGGCCGTAGCGACGCTGCAACTCTTCGACAAACTCGAAGCCGTCCATCTCCGGCATCATCAGATCGAGCAGGATGAGTTGCGGCGTGGCGCGGGCGACTTCATCGAGGGCCGCGCGCCCGTCCGCGGCCTCGCGCACTTCCCAGCCGTCGCGTTCGAGCAAGCTTCTTAAGAGTGTGCGTGTCTCGTCGTTATCTTCGACGACGAGGACGGGACCTGCGCCGTTGCCCGCGCGCAGATACTTGTCGAGGACGTTGGCGAGTCGTTCGCGGTCAATCGGCTTGGTCATGTAGTCGGCCGCGCCGAGCGCATAACCGCGATACTTGTCATCCACAATCGTCAACATGATAACGGGGATGTCGTTCAACTCGCGGTCGGCCTTCAAGGCCGCGAGCACGGCCCAGCCATCCATGACGGGCATCATCACGTCGAGCGTGATGGCGTCGGGGCGCAACTCGCGTGCGAGGCGCAAGCCTTCCGCGCCGTCCGTCGCGCACTCGACGCGAAAGCCCGCCTTCGTCAACGTGCGCTGCAACAACTCGCGCGCGGCCGGGTCGTCGTCCACGATGAGCACGGTGCTTGCGTTGGCGGGGAGCAGCGCAGGCGCGTCTTCGATTGGTTCGAGCGTGGGCGCGGCGGGGTCGCGCACGTCGGCCGGCAAAGTGATCGTGAAGGTCGAGCCGCCGCCGTGTTCGCTGGTGACATCGATGCGCCCGCCCATCAGTTCGCAGAACTTGCGTGTGATGGCGAGGCCGAGGCCCGTGCCGCCGAACTCGCGCGTGGTCGAAACATCCGCTTGCATGAAGGGCTGGAATAGCTTCGCTTGCTGTTCGGGGGTGATGCCGATGCCTGTGTCTGTGACGCTGAAGTTGATCCAGTCGCGCCCGTCGGCGCGCGTGCGGGCGATGTCGAGCGTGACCGTGCCGTTATTGGTGAACTTGCAGGCGTTCGAGAGTAGATTGAGCAGCGACTGGCGCACCTTCGTCAAGTCGGCGCGCAGAGAGCCGAGCGCGCCATTGGTGTTGACGCGCAACGTGTTGTTCTTTTTGGCCGCGAGCGGTTTGATGGTGGCTTCAAGTTCTTCGACGAGCGTGGCGAGGTCGAAGGTTTCAAGGAACAGTTCGGTCTTGCCCGCTTCGACCTTCGACAGATCGAGCACGTCGTTGATGAGCGCGAGCAGGTGGCGGCCCGCGCCGTGAATCTTCTTGAGATCAGGCACGATCTCGGTCTGACCCGAATCTTCCGCGTCCTCTTGCAACATCTCGCTGTAGCCGATGATGGCATTCAAGGGTGTGCGCAACTCGTGCGACATATTGGCGAGGAAAGTACTCTTGGCCTGATTCGCGCCCTCGGCCGCTTCTTTCGCTAACTGCAACTCGGCCTGCGTCTGCTGCAACTTCTCAAGGGCGGTGGACAGTTCGCCGTTCGCGCGTTCGAGCGCGCGCAGCACGCGCCCGCGTTGAATCGTGCGAATGACGCCATAGGCTAAGACCAGCGTGACGCCGAGGAGCGTGAACAACTTGTAGAGCGTGTGGTCGAACGATTGGATGACATCGGCGAGTTGCGCTTCGGCGTCGCTCTTATAGAGTTGCTTGATGCGTTGCAGGTCGTCGCCCACGCGGTCGAAGGCGGGCGCGCTCGCGGCGCGGTCGAGTTGCACGGCCGTTGCGATGCTGCCTTGCAGGACCGCGCCGAGCACGTCGTCGCGCGTGGCCAGATAAGCGGCCCAATCGGTGTCGAACTGGTTGATCGCGGAGAGGTGTTGCGGCGAACGCGGGTGTGAGCGCTCGACGTTGACGATGCGTGCGATGCGCGCTTCGGCGGCGTGCGACTGATCGGCATACTCGACCTGCACGTTCGGATCGCTCGTCGTGAAGGCATAGAGCATGATGCGGCGCACTTCCTGCGTCTGGTATTGCAGGTCGCCGACGAGATCAAGCCCCTGCGCCGTGCCCGCGTACATCTGCTCGACCTGATGATTGGCGCGCAGGATGTCGCGCACGACGTACCAGCCGACCGCGACGACGACAGCGCCGATCAGCGCGAACAGCAGCGAGAACCTGTAGCGGCGCAGCATGCGGTTCATTAAATTAAATGCGGGAACAATTCGATCACTTGATGCGATAGCCGGCATCGCCGGGCTTGCGCCCGTCCACGCTCAGCACGTTGACCTTCGAGGCGTCCACCTGATCGGCGCGCACGTAGCCAATCGCGCCCGGCGTATAGTGAACGTACTGCATCATGGCGTAGGTTGTGTTCAGTTCGCGCGGCACGTCCTGAATGCTTTCGTTGAAGCGCCCCTGTCGAAAGTAGGTGCGATAGTAATCTTCGCTCCAACCATAGACGGCGCGCAGGACCGCCGTGCGTTCGGGTTGACCGGCCGGCTGGCGCATGGCGACGACGATCTTCGTGCCGTCGGGCCATTGCCCGCGCTCGGCCATGAAGTACTTGCGCAAGGTCGTGGCCGAAATGTCGCGCGTCTGGTTCTTCGGGTTAACGATGATGGCCACGTCCGCTGTTTGCGTCGCGGCGACAAGCGACGCGTTGACGGGCACGACGGGCACGCGGCCCGCATCGGGCAACGAATGACCTGACGCGACGAGCGCGCACAAGATGAAGCTGACGGCGAAGACTCTGACCAAGATGGTTTGATAACCTCCTTCAGAACGTGAAGGCGAGTTGCATGATCACTTCGTCGAGCGGTTGCTGCCGCCGCCGCGCCGTGCGGTCGTACTGCGCCTTAAAGGCCGCGTACTCGGTCACGTCGTAGCGCAAGCCGACGCTTGGGCCGTTGCGCCGCCTCAGTGCTGGTCAGCACGGGATCGTCGTCGGGCGCGTTCACGTATTGATAACGAAAGTACGGCTGCGCCTTGCCGAAGCGGCGCGCGAACTGCGTGTAGAAGCCGGGCGTGTTGAAGACGCGGGTTGTGCCCGTCGTCGGTTGATGCCGAAAGAAGATCGCTTCGCTCAACCATTCATAACGCGGGCTGCGATAGATCAAGTGCGCGGCCATGATCGACTGATTGACGTTGGGCGCAGTCTCCGGCGTTAGCCGATCACGATAATAAGAGAAGCCAACTTGCAGACCCGGCACTGCGTCCGGGCGCGCATACAGACCGAGGTTAAACGCCTTGCCGTTGTTCTCGTCGAACGAAGTCTGCACCGCGTTGGTGGCGGTCGGCGCGCGCTGCGCCCGTTGCCCAACTCGGCGATATAATGCAAGCCCAAAGAGCCGGACGGGATCAAGCCCGTCGCCGCCAGCCCTGAGTTATGCAGCGGCAACGGGCCGCCCGCGCCCTCGAAGGCAAAGAGGTAAGGGCGGTTGGCCGCGGTTTGAAACCAAGAGCCGTGATGATAAGCGGTGTTGTAGTAGCCGATTGACGTGTGATAGCGGCCGGCGCTGATGTTGAAATAATCGTTGGGCGCGTAGCGCAAGAGCAGGCGATGTATCTCGAACTCGAACGAGTTGTCGCGGCGCGCATCGAGCACCAACTCGCCAAGTACGGTGAACTTCTCGGACAGACGCGAGGTCAGAAACAGATCGAGTTGCCCAAGCGCGAAGGCGTTGGTCGTGCCCTTCTCATTGCTCGCACGCCAGTTCACATCGGCGAAGCCCTGAATTTGCAGCCGCGGCCCTTGAAGCGCCTCGTGCCCATGCTCATCTAAGATCGCCTGCGCGCGTTCCTGTTCGCTGGCGGCCTCTTGCTCGGCCGGCACGACCTCGGCCGGTGGCGTGTGCGCGGCCGTGTGCGGCGCTGCGCCGGGCGCGGTCGATGCCTTCAACTCTCTGACCTGCGCTTCCAGTTCCTCGATGCGCCGCAACAGTTGCCGCAGCACATCCTGATCGCCCTGCGCGTTGATAGTTGAAACGGGCGCTGACGAGACGGCAGCAGGCGCAACGTTCGCAGCCGTGCGCGCCACGAACTCGATCTCCAAACGGTTGAACTTCTGTGTGACGTGTGCCTGCGCGCCCGGTGCGAGTTGAAAGGCCAATAACAGGTCGCCCGCGCGGCGTTCGACGCGTGCGGCGGTGAAGCCACGACCGTTGAGATCGTTCGTTGCCCCTGTGACTTCTGCGCGTGGGATCAAGACGAAGAACTGTTCGCCGTCACGATAAGCCGCGTAGTCGTCAAGCGCCGCATCGGCCGCGAGTGTGACGCGCGAGCCGTCGGCGGTCGTGCCCGCGCGCGGCGCACCTATGCGGCGCACGGCCGCGCGCGGCGCAGGCGCAACGCCCGGCGGCGTGTTGCCGTCGCGCACGGCCGCTAACTGGTTAGCAGTCTGCGCGTGCAGGGCGGAACCGGGCGCGAGCAGAAACAGGACAAGCGATAGGGAGACGTAGGCGCAGGCAGCGGGAAAACGTTTCATGATGGTACTGGGTTGTAATAACAAACGCGCGTGAAAGTCGTGCTAACGACATGTTGCGAGAGCAAGGGCATCATACGACGGACAGGGCATAGATTCCAGTACAACTTGAACGTCGGCGCTAATCCTTAACAGCGTCCTTGTGATCGAAGCTCAGATGAGCCGGGGTCTTGAGCACCTGCTCCCAACCGGACAGGTCGGTGCGCATACGGCGCGTCAACTCGTCGCGCAAGGCGCGCAGGCGGTCGCTCAAGTTGTGCGGGTAGTTGGCGAGATCGCGGAAGCGCGCGCGTTGTTCTTCGACGAAAGCCTTCTGTTTTTTGATCGACGGGATCGGCTCGTAGCGCCCGCGTTCCCAGAAGGGCACAAGCAGACGCTCGACGCTCGTTGCGCCTGCGATCTCGATCTGTTCGTCGTCCAAGCCGATCACGTCCGCCACGTAATGACCGTCCGCGCCGATGCCGCGAAAGACTTGCAGGCAGCCGGGCAGCGTGGACTTCTCCGGCGTGTTCGATGCCTTGAGTGTTGGTCGCCCGTCGATCAAACATTGCTTGAAGATAACGCCCGCCACACGTTCGACTTCGCCCGACAACTTCGTGCCGATGCCGAAGCCTGACACCTGTGGGAACTCGGCCACGATCTCCGCGACGCGCGCGACCGTCAGATCGCCCGTCAGGATTGGCATCAAGCCGTGCAGCCCGTTCGCCTCGAAGAACTCAAGACACCAACGACCCAACTCGGCCAAGTCGCCCGAATCGACGCGGAAGCCTTTGAAGGCATGACGGCGCGCGTCCGTCGAAGTCGCGGCCAAAGTCGCATGCACCGCGCCCATGCGCACGTCAATCGTGTCGAGCAACAAGGTCGTGCCTTGCTGGTTGGCGTCCAGCCATTTCTCGAACGCGACCTGCTCGAAATGTTTGGCCGGCCCGTGCGCGGCTCGATCTCAGGCTCGTCCATGTATTCGACATAAGCCTGCTGCCAGTAGTGCGCCTCTGTGCCGACCGCCGGGATGTCCAAGCGATGCGCCGCTTCCATGTTCGACGTATCGTTGAAGCCGCCGATGAAAGCGTAGGTTGCAACATCGACGGCGCGTTCGATGTCGCCGTTGCGCCGCAGAGAGAAGTCGGACAGCCAACGCGTGCCCGCCGCCATGCGAAACTCCATAGCGAGCGCGGCCGTGGTCATCGGCAGATCGAAGGCGTGCTCAAACTTGATCTCCTGCGCTTGCGTCAAGCCGAACGCGCCGGTGATGTCGGCAAACGGCTCGCCCGCGAACGTGATCGTGCCGGGACGCACGCACCTGACCGCGCCCACGAACGTCATGTCCTCGACGGCGCGCGCGAACCGATCCAACTCGCCGCGATCCTGTTCGAGAAAGCGTATGCGCGGTCGATCAATCTGACTATCGACCAGCAGCCGCACGAGTCGTTCATGCCCCAAGCATGGCGCGAACGGCAACTTCCGCTGCGTCACATAAAAGGTGGCCTCGGACGCGCTCAAACGTCGGTCGTGCAACCGCGTCGCATCCTTGTACGACGCGTCGCCCATCGTGGCGTGATAGCGATCAATGTTCAGTGTGCCCATAGAAAATGACGAAGGATAAACGCAAATTTAGTGAAAGGAAGCAGGTCGGTTCTTTTCAATTCATCATTTCCCTTTTGCCCCATACTACTTTGATGGCTCAGCCTATAGATTGTCGTTGTTAACCCAGATTTGAAACTGTACCATCGAAAAGACTGATAACAATTTCTTCCCGTCAACTTGTCTGCGCAGCCATTCTGCCGCCCCGGTTTTATATCCCTCTCCATCTAGCAGAATGATCGCTCGACAGGGATAAATCTGCTGAATGTTGAGGACGTTGTAAGGGTACTTTTCATCAACCGAGCCAGAGCTTTGCTGCCACTTACATTCAATGATCAACTTGTTGGGGTGCTTTTCAGGGTGATACAACATGAAGTCAGCGATTAACTTCGTGCCGTAAATACTCGCGCCTATATTGATCTGTCGTGTGTAGAGGGGCTGCGGCAAACAGCAGGCAGCAAGGAATTTTCGCGACGGCACAAAGGTGTACTTATGGTCGTTCAGCGCATGTAGGACGACACGCTCTAATGCGTTTCCGGTTTTAACGGCCAGCCGCCTTGCGTGACTCTCGGAACTTCTGACATCAGTAGTTAGTGATGAGGTATTCGTCAACCGCACCGCGCTGATGCGGCTTGCAGTTGACAGCTCTGGGTGCTTGTACTGTGTAAAGATTAAATGCCCGGTCGCTGTACAAATCTTTAATGAACTGAGTCTTAGAGTTTGACAGCATGACTTTGACGCCCGCCCTATGAAGTTCTAAGGCGAAATCCCGCAACTCACTCTGATTTTGCTCTGTGAAGTTCTCTTTTGTGTAGGCAGTAAAGGAATCCTCAGTGGTGGGATGATATGGCGGATCGAGGTATACAAAATCTCCGGCCTGCGGCATTGGGTCAATATCTTTGTAAATATGATAAGTAATGGTTGCCTTTTGCAGCGCCTTATGACAGGCCATTAAATTATCTTCATTTACAATGCCAGGATTTTTATAACTGCCTATCGGCACGTTGAACTTACCGGACTTGTTTACACGATAAAGGCCATTAAAGCAGGTCCTGTTTAGGTAAATGAATCTGGCAGCCACCCCGACTTCGTCTGTGGGTTCCGTCTCGCGCACGCTGATCAGTACTGATTGGGCGCGTGGGAAGCGCGTATTAAGCTTTGAGCCTCGCCATCGGCAGATGCGTCGGATCCGCGTTGCTAACCATGGTAGAAGTTATGACCAACTCGGGTTGTTGTCGTTGAGCAAGCGCACGTTGCGGACAATAGCAAGGCGAGAGCGACCGCCGCGCCGCCGACGAAGGCTTCATACTAGACGCCGGAGCCCGCGGCAGTCTCAGAGTCCGATGAGCGCGCAATAGACTCCGCTTGCCTCCGGCCCACTTTACGCGGCGGGCGAGTCTGATAGGGCGGAAGCAGGGCGCGGACAAATCAGAGATTCTGTTGTCGAGAGAGCATGCGGTGAAGCCTTGCGCGAGCGTTCTGGTCATCTTTTACCACGCGCAAACCCGTCGATACTAACTATGAAAATGTAAAAATCAAGCGTCCAGCTTGGTTGCTGCACAGTTAGGTGACAAGACAATCATTGTCGGAGTTGCTGTTGAGATGTTTGAGTTTGGCGCGGAGTCTGCGTTGCTTGTCACGCGCTGGCGGCGTTCAGGGAGTAGCGTTCGAGTTTGAGATAGAGGCCGCGGCGGGTGAGTCCGAGTTCGCGGGCGGCGCGGGAGATGTTGCCGTTGTGGCGGCGCAGGGCGTCGGCGATCATCTGGCGTTCGAGTTCGCCCATCGCATCAGCGAGCGTGGTGTGGCGGTCGGCGATGCTGGCGACGGAGGCGCGTGGGAGCGAGCCGGCGGCGGCATCAGGCGGGCGCACAGGCGTAGAGGTGCGCTTGAGTTCGGGCGACAGATGTTCGGGCGTGATGAGCGTGCCGTCTTCGGCGCGCGCGACGACGCGTTGAATCTCGTTGCAGAGTTGGCGCACGTTGCCGGGCCAATCGCCGACCATCAATAGGTCAACCGTCTGCGGCGTGATGTGTAGATCGCGCCGGCCGAACTTCGCGGCGTAATGGTTGAGATAATAGTTAACGATAGTCGAAATCTCAGACCGCCGCTCGCGCAACGGCGGCACGCGCAACCGGATGACGTTGAGTCGATAATATAAGTCTTCACGGAAGCGACCATCTTTGACCATCTCTTCGAGGTCGGTATTGGTCGCCGCGATGATCCGCACGTCCACTTTCGCCGGTCGCTGCTCGCCTAAGGGTTGAATCTCGCCCTCTTGCAAGAAGCGCAACAGCTTCGGTTGCACGTCGAGCGGTAGATCGCCAATTTCATCGAGAAAGAGTGTGCCGCCTGCGGCCGCGCGAATGACACCGGGCGAGTCATTGACCGCACCGGTGAACGCGCCGCGTCGATAGCCGAATAGATAAGCGTCGCTCAACTCCTTCGGCACAGCCGTGCAGTTGAAGGGGACGAAGACTTTGCTGCGCCGTGATGAGAGCGCGTGAATGGCGCGCGCGACTAACTCTTTGCCCGTGCCTGACTCGCCGGTAACTAACACCGTCACGTCCGACGATCTGATCTTGTGGACCTCTTCGACCAGCTTCGTCATCGCGGGCGATGAATGAATGAAGCCGGGCATCAGGCTTGAGCCGGTGTAGGTGTTCTGTTCCTGCGCGCTGCCGCTTGCGCCGACGCGCGCGCGCAAGGCGCAGACGTTCATGCCCAGTTCGACAACGCGCAGCAGCGAATCAATCGGTGCGCCGCCGGGCAGGGTGGTTGCGCCGCGCGGTTCGACATAGAGCAGCGCGGGCACGGCGTTCGACGGGCGCAACATGATGATCGTCGCGTCGCGCCCTTGCGCGTACTCGTCGCGTGCGGCTTCGTTCTTCGCGCGGCAGAGTTCGTCGGCGATCCGCGTCGCCTCGGCTTGCGGCGCACCGTGCGCGGCGGCAACGCGTGCCGTGCCCGTGTCGTCCAGTTCGGCGATGACGACGCGACGCGCGCCCGTCTCTTGATGCAAGGCTGCTGCCAACTCGCGCAGCAGCAGTTCGCGTGAGGCCACGGCCTCTGCGAGTCTGAGCGTCAGCAGTTGGCCGACGGCCGAAGTCTCCGGGAGTTGTTCGGGCGTCTGATCGTCGAGCGTGGCGAGCGCCTCTTCGGCGCGGGCGGCGTCGAGGCGCGCGCCCAATTCGCGGAAGGCGTTGAGGGCGCGGCCGAAGTGTTCGGCGGCGCGGTCAGGGTGCGCGGCGATGAAGGCCCGGCCAAGGTTGAAGTGCGCGAGCGCGGTGCGGTAGCGGTCGCCGAGGATCGAGAAGATCGAGACGCTGCGGCCGAAGTGGTGAACGGCAAGCGTGTTGTCGCCGGAGGCGAGCGCGACGAGGCCGTGCAGACGTTGTGCTTCACCGGCGATAGCTAAGTCGGCGGTCGAGTTTGTCGTTTGATCGGTCAGCGTTTGCAGTTCGGCGAGGCAGCCGGCCGCGTCGTCGCTGTGCAGGTGCGCTTCGGCGAGCAGCAGGCGCGCATCGCAGACGGCGTGGCGATCACCTATGCGTTCGGCGAGCGTGAGCGCCTGCACGGCGTAGTCGCGTGCCTGCGCCACTTCCTCGCGCGCGAGATGGACGCGCCCAAGCGTTCGGAGCGCCTGACCCGCGTACCAACGATTGCCGTGCTCGGTTGCCACAGAGACGGCGCGGTCGAGATATTCCTGCGCCGCCGTCAACTCGCCGCGCAGCAGATGCAGATCGCCGAGCGAGTCGAGGATCATAGACACTTTGCCGCCGCGCTCGTCGAACTCTGTGGCGAGCGCAAGGGCACGCTCAAGGACGCGTTGGGCGCGCGCCCAATCGCCGACGAGAATGAGGTTGATGCCAAGATTGTTGTAGCCGACGGCGGCGTTGATCTTGTGATCCGTGCGCTCGTAATAATCGACGGCTTTCTCCATGTAGAGAATGCCGTCTTGCGGGCGCTTCAAGAACCAGCACGCGCCAGCCATGTTGGCGTAGATGCGGCCGAGCATGAAGGGCGCGGGGCGGTCGCCGATGAGCTTGAGGGCCTGTTCGTAGTTTTCGAGCGACGCCTCATAAACGCCTTCGTGCGTGTCGCTCAAGGCGATGCCGAAGTAGGCTTCGGCGAGGCCGCGCCAGTCGCCGGTGGCGCGATAATGTTCGAGCGCGCGTTGTGAGTTGTCGCGCGCAATCGGATACTCGTTGATGTAGCGATAGACGCGCGACAGTGCCGCGTAGAGCGCGCCGAGTTGCGTGCTTGAACCCGTCTCGCCGACATCGCGCAAGGTCGCGTTCAAGAGCGCGATTGCTTTCGGGTGATCGCCCGTGTGGTTGTAAGCGAGTCCGATCTGTACGAGCACGGCGACCGAAGTTTCCGCATCGAGCGCGGCGCGCGCCTTCGGTTCTTCGTACATCTGCACGGCGTCGAGCGATTCGCGATGCCGGCCTTGCATCTCAAGCGCCGCCGCCAACACGGTGCGCGCACGCGCCAGCACGCGCTCGTCGTAGCGCGTGGCTTTGATGAGTTGGCGGGCCTGCGCTTCGGCTCCGCCCGCCTGGCCCCAGTCGAGCCGTTCGCGCACCTGTTCCAACTGTTCGGCGAGCGAGGCGAGCGCGGCCGGCGACGCACGCCGACCCACACGCATACGCGCGTCGGACAGGTTGATCACGCTGTCGTCAGGCAAGGGCATAAAGGCTGACTCCCGGCGCATGTCTGCGCACGGACTAAATTCTCTGATCGGAAGTTGCGCAGAGACGTGTCGGCCGCTCTTTGCTGGTTTATCGGTTCGGCTGGGAAAGGATTCAGCAAAACGCTTAAGCTGCATCCCTTCAAACACTCCCAAAGGCGTGTACGTTCCAGAATTTAACAAAGGCAGTGACAAGTGACAAGTGATGAGTGGCAAGAAATATATTTTTTCGTGCTCGGCACTCATCACTTGTCATTCGGCATTGTCACTATCTTTTCTGGCATGCGCTTTGACGTTGGAGCGGAAATGATGTATTGAGCAGTGCGATTTGCAGCGAAACTAAACTGAGTGCCCGGTCGCAGTGTATTGAGACGGGACAATGGAGTAGCGTGCGTTGAGTTAAACTCAACGCACGCGTGCCGTGTCCTATGCGTGTTTTAGCCATGCAGCGACCGGGACCCCGCCTCTCGTTGGAGTAGCTCATGATCCCGACCTTTGTTGCAGGTAGGAAACCTTTAAGTCCGTTCAAGCGGTGGCTGCTCAAGGGGCTGCGCGAGCCGCAGACGCCGGAAGGGCCGCACGAAGCGGAAGGGCAGCATCATCAGCATCCGTGGTGGAAGGTGATGTGCTTGACGGGCGTGGACTACTTCTCGACCTTAGGGTATCAGCCGGGCATCGCCTTCATCGCCGCCGGCGCGCTCTCGCCCATCGCTACGTTCGTATTGGTACTGCTGACACTGTTCGGCGCGCTCCCGATGTACAACCGCGTGGCCGCAGAAAGCCCGCACGGCGATGGCTCGATCTCGATGCTCGAACACTTGCTGCCGCGTTGGAAGGGCAAGCTGTTCGTTCTCTGCCTGCTCGGTTTTGCGGCGACCAGTTTCATCATCACGATCACGCTGTCGGCGGCGGACGCCACCGCCCATATCGTCGAGAACCCTTTCGTGCCGCACTATCTACAACATCGCATCGCCGTCACGCTGGTGTTGATCGCCGGGCTGGGTGCGGTCTTCCTCAAAGGCTTCAAAGAGGCCATCGGCATCGCGGTTATCATCGTCGTCGTTTACCTGTTGTTGAATCTGATCACTGTCGGCGTCGGGGTTTATGAGTTGGTGCTGCATCCGGAATTGTTGGGCAGTTGGAAAAACTCGCTGTTCGGCAAGTACAGCAATCCGCTCATGATGATCGGGGCCGCACTCTTCTTGTTTCCAAAACTGGCGCTCGGCCTGTCCGGCTTTGAAACCGGCGTGGTGGTCATGCCGCTTGTCAAGGGCGACCCGAAGGACGCCTCTGACCGGCCGAGGGCCGCATTCGTAACACGCGCCAGCTACTCAAGACGGCCGCGTTGATTATGAGCGTGATGCTGATCTCAAGCAGTTTTGTGACCACCATGCTCATCCCGGCCCATGAGTTTGAGGAAGGCGGCAGCGCCAACGGGCGCGCGCTCGCCTATCTGGCCCACACCTATTTAGGCGATGTGTTCGGCACGATCTACGACCTGAGCACGATCTCGATCCTGTGGTTCGCAGGCTCGTCGGCCCTCGCCGGCCTTTTAAACATCGTACCGCGCTACTTGCCGCGCTACGGCATGGCTCCGAACTGGGCCCGCGCCACGCGCCCGCTGGTGTTCGTCTTCACGGCTATCAGCTTTGTCGTGACGATCCTGTTCAAAGCGGACGTGGACGCGCAGGGCGGCGCGTATGCGACGGGCGTGCTTGCGCTGATGAGTTCGGCAGCCATTGCGGTCGTGCTGTCCGTGTGGCGTGAGGGTAGTCGCAAACGCTGGCTGTTCTTGCTGATCGCCGCGGTCTTCGTCTACACGACCGTGGTTAACGTGATCGAGCAGCCGGAAGGGATCAAGATCGCTTCGTTCTTCATTGGGTTCATCATCGTCACATCGCTCATCTCGCGTGTCTCGCGCACGACCGAGTTGCGCGTCGAACGCGTGGAGTTGGACGACGAAGCGCAGCGGCTCATCGGAGAGGTGAGCCACGGGCGCGAAGACATACGCATCGTGACGAACCGTTGCGACCGTGGCGACGTGACCGAGTATCAATTCAAGGAACGAGAGAAACGCGAGGACAACCACATCCCGACGCGCGACCCTGTGCTGTTCTTCGAGGTCAAGCCGGGTGACGCCTCGGACTTCTCCGGCGTGCTCAAAATCCGCGGCGCTGATGTCGAAGGCTTCCGCGTGCTCCGGACCGAAAGCCCGGCCGTGCCCAACGCCATCGCGGCATTTCTCTTGCACCTGCGCGACACGACGGGCAAAGTGCCGCACGTTTACTTTGGTTGGTCGGAAGGCAACCCGTTGAAGTACCTGTTCCGCTACATCATCTTCGGCGAAGGGGACACGGCCCCGGTGACGCGCGAAGTGTTGCGCCAAGCGGAGGAAGACCCGGAGCGTCGCCCCGTCGTTCACGTCGGCGGGTGACGTTGCTTTCTCTGATCGACAAGCGTAAGATTCCGAGTCGTTGACAATTTGTCGGCCGAAGTTGCTCACGACGTTCACATGAATGTGTGAGGGGCAACGCGGGGGAACCAACAACGTCGCGCTTAAGTTGCGCGACGTGGGGCGCATCTCACTACTGTGAGAGGAACACTTCCAGTTCAAGCCCGTCAGCTAACCTCGTAGGCTTTAACGGAAGGACAGCCACGCCGCATCCCTGTAGGGCGCGGAAGCACTGAGCTTCCGCGCCCTTTTGCGTTTGGGCCGGCGTTGAAGGAGAGCGACCTATGAACACGATGACGCTAAACAAGCACCGCTCGCCGCACAACTTGAAGGAGTGGCTGCTCAAGGGGCTGCGGGAGACACAGACGCCGGAAGGGCCGCACGAAGCGGAAGGACAGCATCACCAACACCCGTGGTGGAAGGTGATGTGCTTGACGGGTGTGGACTACTTCTCGACCTTAGGGTATCAACCGGGCATCGCCTTCATCGCCGCCGGCGCGCTCTCGCCCATAGCCACACTGGTGTTAGTGCTGCTGACACTCTTCGGCGCGCTGCCCATCTATAACCGCGTGGCTGAAGAGAGTCCGCACGGTGAAGGCTCGATCTCGATGTTGGAGAATCTGTTGCCGCGTTGGAAGGGCAAGCTGTTCGTCCTGTGCCTGCTCGGCTTCGTGGCCACCGATTTCATCATCACGATCACGCTGTCGGCGGCGGACGCCACCGCCCACATCATCGAGAATCCATTCGCGCCCGAATTCATGCACCATCCGGTCTTCCTCACATTGATGCTGATCGGGTTGCTGGGTGCGGTCTTCCTCAAAGGCTTCAAAGAGGCCATCGGCATCGCCGTGCTATTGGTCGGGGCTTATCTGGCTTTGAACATAATCGTCGTCGGGCGCGGGCTGTATGAAGTGGCGGTGCATCCGGAGGTCTTCCCGCGCTGGCGAGAGGCGCTGTTCACCCACCCCTCGGTGGGCGGCCACCCGTTGCTGATCGTCGGCGTGTCATTGCTCCTGTTCCCGAAATTGGCGCTCGGCCTGTCCGGCTTTGAAACCGGCGTGGCGGTGATGCCGCTGATTCAGGGCGATAAAAACGACACGCCGCAGAAGCCGGTCGGGCGCATACGCGATACGCGCAAACTGCTCCGGACCGCCGCGCTCATCATGAGCGTCTTCTTGATCGCAAGCAGTCTGATCACGACCATGCTGATCCCGGCGGAGAAGTTCCTCGCGCCCGTCGGCACGGCGGCCACAACGCGACGGCCAACGGCCGGGCGCTGGCTTATCTCGCTTACGAGTTTTTCGGCACGGGCTTCGGCACACTCTACGACCTGAGCACGATCTCGATCCTGTGGTTCGCGGGCGCGTCGGCGATGGCAGGGCTGTTGAACATCGTGCCGCGCTATCTGCCGCGCTACGGCATGGCTCCGAACTGGGCGCGGGCGCAGCGCCCGCTCGTCTTGGTCTATACGGCGGTCGCATTCGCGGTGACGTGGATTTTCAAAGCGGACGTGGACGCGCAGGGCGGCGCGTATGCGACGGGCGTGCTGGTCTTGATGAGTTCGGCCGCAGTCGCGGTGACGATGGCGGCGCGGCGCAGGGGCGAGGGTAAATGGTCAATTGCCTGCGCCATCATCTCGCTCATCTTCGTCTATACCACGGTCGTCAACGTGATCGAGCGGCCGGAAGGGATCAAGATCGCTTCGTTCTTCATCGGCACAATCGTCCTTACGTCGTTTCTGTCACGCGCCTTGCGCACGACTGAGTTGCGTGTCGAACGGGTCGAACTGGACGACGAAGCGCAGCGCCTACTTGAAGACGTGAGCCACGGGCGCGGCGAGATACGCATCGTGGCCAATCGCCGCGACCGCGGCGACTACGACGAGTATCAATTCAAGGAACGAGAGAAACGCGAAGACAACCACATCCCCACCCGCGACCCCGTGCTGTTCTTCGAGGTCAAGCCGGGTGACGCCTCGGACTTCTCCGGCGTGCTCAAAATCCGCGGCGCTGATGTCGAAGGCTTCCGCGTGCTCCGGACCGAAAGCCCGGCCGTGCCCAACGCCATCGCGGCATTTCTCTTGCACCTGCGCGACACGACGGGCAAAGTGCCGCACGTTTACTTTGGTTGGTCGGAAGGCAACCCGTTGAAGTACCTGTTCCGCTACATCATCTTCGGCGAAGGGGACACGGCCCCGGTGACGCGCGAAGTGTTGCGCCAAGCGGAGGAAGACCCGGAGCGTCGCCCCGTCGTCCACGTCGGCGGGTGAAGGGCAGTGTCATAACGGTTAAGAACGGATCAAAGCATCAACCACGAAGACACAAAAGAAATGATGAAGGCGGCCTGATGAATAAAGAACAACTGATCTGTTCTTTAGTGATCATTCATCAGGCCACCTTCATCATTCAGCCTTTGTTGGCTGTGCTTTGGTGCTTAGCTTGAAGAGTAGATCGAGTCGGCGGACACAGCGAGACACGCGGCGTGGGTTGCGCCGTGGCTGAGGCTTGACGTGTGGGACGGATGATGACCTGATCGTTCGGGGCGTCGGGTTAGCGCGCCTGTTCCTCCGCGCCGCGGGCGGCGAGGAAGCAAGAGCGACAAAAGACGGGGCGACCCTGCGAGGGGTAAAACGGAACGGTGGTCATTTGCCCGCACTGGGCACAGGTGACTGAGACTTCGACGCGTTGGCGCACGCCCGCCGCTTGCGCCGCGGCGATGGCTGCGAGCCGTTCGTTCTTCGCCTGCTTGCACGGCTTGCAACGTTTCGGCTCGTTCTTCAAGCCCTTGTCGTGAAAGAAGAGTTGTTCGCCGGCCGTCCAGTTGAAGTCTTCGCTGCAATCGATACAGCGAATGGCGCGATCCTGAAACTCCGCCTCGGCCTGCTCCCACTCTCCATTGGTTTTGCTGATTACGGTCGCTTGTGACATGAGCATTTCCCCTACTCGTTAACTCCTCTTGCGCGGCAGCGTCAAGGGCGGGGCGCGCCAGAAGAAGACTCGGTTGACGGACGTGGCCGGCGAGGTGGCCCGTGCTACTAAATCGTTCGGACGGCTCAAAGCTTCCCGGCCCGGTCGCTCTCGGCCATCCTTTGACCCAGCAAAGTATAACTATCACAAAACTGTGTCAAGGTTTCGCGGAGTTTTTTCGGCGACTACAAAAACCTGCGACTGACCCAAAATATGCGCGCCCTACAAAACTTGAACGCAGCCGGAGTTACTAGAGAGCAAACTTCACAGTTCAAATCCGAACTTTGAACTGTCAGATCAGCGACACTCTCTTTATCCATCGCTCGACATGGTTTTTGCCGCCGTCTCTAAGTTATCTTGCAAGCGCCCTTGACACTGTTCGGCGCGCGTGCCAGCATCCGCCGCTTGCTCTAACAACACCCGCGCACACATCAATGAGACACGCCATGAAGATACTCGTCATCGGCTCAGGCGGGCGCGAACACGCGCTCTGCTGGGCCTTGCGCCGGACCGCCAGTGCCCCGCTCGAACTCGTCTGCGCGCCCGGCAACGACGGTATCGCGCAGACGGCTCAATGCGTGCCCATCAAAGCCACGGACACGACCGCCCTCGCGCGCTTTGCCGAAGCAGAACAGATCGAGCTAACCGTGGTCGGCGGCGAAGCTCCGCTCGCGGCCGGGTTGGTGGACGAGTTCACGGCGCGCGGTCTGTTGGTCGCCGGCCCGCGCGCGGCCGCCGCCCAACTCGAAGCGAGCAAGGTCTTCGCCAAAGAGTTCATGGCCCGCCACCGGATTCCGACCGCGCGTTTCCGCGTGGCCGCGAGCGCAACGGAAGCGCGCGACATTTTGCGGCGCGGCGAGTTTGGCGACGCGGACGCGCCGGTCGTGGTGAAAGCTGACGGACTGGCGGCCGGCAAAGGCGTCGTCGTGGCGCGTTCGCGCGCAGAGGCCGAGCAAGCTGTCGGCGAGTTGATGGAGCAGGGGCGCGTTGGCTTGGAAGCTGCGCGCCGCATCGTCATCGAAGAGACACTCACGGGGCGCGAGGCGTCGCTGCTCTTGTGGACGGACGGCACGGCTTACGCGTTGATGCCTGCGGCGCGCGACCACAAGCGCGTGGGCGAAGGCGATACAGGCCCGAACACAGGCGGCATGGGCGCAATCACCGCGCCCGATGTGCTCGACGACGCGACGCTCAAACGCATCGTCACGGAGATTGTCGAACCGACGCTCGCGGGCGCACGCGCTGACCGTTTGGACTTTCGCGGCGTCCTCTTCATCGGCCTGATGCTCACGCCCACGGGGCCGCAGGTGCTCGAATACAACGTCCGCTTCGGCGACCCCGAAGCACAAGCCATCCTCGTGCGCTTGCGCAGCGACCTCGCGGAAATCTTCGCGGGCGTTGCGCGCGGCCGGCTCGACACAACGCGCATCGAGTGGTCGAACGAGTCGTCCGCGTGCGTCGTCCTTGCCGCGCGCGGTTATCCCGAACAACCCGAAGCGGGCGCGCGCATCGATGGTCTTGACGCCGCCGCCCGACAAGCGGGCGTTCATATCTTTCACGCCGGTACACGCCGCGACCCCGGCGGCGCGTGGCTGACCAACGGCGGACGCGTGCTCGGCCTCGCCGCCGCCGCCCCAACCCTCGACCGCGCCCTGACCGATTGCTACGACACCGCCCGCCTCATCAACTGGGACGGCCTCCACTATCGCCGCGACATAGGACGGTTCGATAAACAGTAAGCAGTAGGCAGTTAAGACAACGCGACCGGTTGAAACTCATTCAATTAATCGAGTGGATTTCAACCGGCTTCTTTTTCAACTGCCAACTGCCTACTGTTCTTCCCTCCTTCTTTCCTGTTCCGCGCGGGCCTGTTATACTCACGGACAAGCGAGGCGGTGCTGAAAGTGCAACCGCGCAGTGCGGGCTGACGTACAAGGGTACGCGCGGCCTTTCCGGCGTGCCGAACTTGATCGCCCGCGTGCCCTGACCGTTCAGGCGCACGCCGCTCGGAGGAGCAAAAAGATGGGCCTGTGGAGCCGTTTCAAACGTTCGATGCGCGCGCTGTTGGGCGGCATCATCGAGAAGACCGAAGACCCCGAACTCGTCCTGCAACAGACCATCCGCGAGATGCGCGACCGTGTGCCGGACCTGAACAATTCCGTCGCGCAGGTCATGGCCACCGAGCGCCTGCTCTCTAAGAGTAAGGATCGCCTTGAAGGTCAGGTCGTCGAGTTCGACTCGAAGATCAAGGCCGCGATCAAACTCTGGCCGCGACGACATGGCCACGGCCTACATCGGGCAACTGCAACAGGCGCAACTCGATCTGCAAAAGACCAAACAGCAACTCTCGGCGGCCGAGCTAGCATCCAAGCAGGCGCTGAAGGCGCGCGACAACTACATGATGCAGATGCAGCGGCGTTCGGCCGAGGCGATGCAGTTGATCAACCAGTCGAAGCAGGCCAAGCTACAAGAGCAGCTTGCGCAGACGATGGAGACGTTCCAACTCGGCGACGATTCTTCGACCTTCAGCGAGATGCGCGACAAGATCGACCGCCGCTCAGCCGCCGCCGAAGCGAAGATGCAACTCGGCGCAGCCTCGGTCGATAATCAGTTGCAGGAGATCGAGCAGGAAGCAATGAACATGCAGTTGTCCGACAAGCTGCTCGAATACAAACGGAGCATGGGGCTGCTGCCCGCTTCGACCTCGCACCAGCCCGGTCAACTGCCCGCCGCCCAGACCGAAGGCGCGGAGGACAACAACCGGACGATGTAGTTGCGGCGCACGGTCGGGCGCGTGGCCCGCGTCGGCTGAACAAGGGGAATGCTTAACAGGGCGACGGTCGCCTCGGTCGCCCGCGCAGGGTTGGCAAAACGTTATGGCGGACATCAAAAAGATCGATCTGCAATACTTGAAAGAGGCCGCGAAAGAGCCTGTCAACTTCTGGGGCTTGGCCGGTTTCGCCGTGGCCGCCGCCTTCATCCCGTCCGTCATTCCGCTCGGCCTCGCGCTCGTCGCCGAAGGGTTGTACTTGGCCACCATCCCGACCAGTTCGCTCTATCGCCGGCTCATCGATCAGCGCCAGCGCAAGCAACTCTACGAGATGCGCCGCCGCCAGCGCGAGAAGTTGATCGACACCTTCGACCCGCGCGAGCGCGAGGCGGTGCTTTATTTGAAGTGGTTGAAGAAGCAGATTTTTGAGAACTACACGAAGTTCACCGGCGCGAAGGATGTGCCGACGAACATACAGAGCCTTGAGCAGCGTTGGGAAGATTTCGTCGATCTGCTCGACGTGTACCGGCGGCGCAAGAATCACCTGCGCTCGATCAACAAACAGGCCGTGCATAATCAACTCGCACAGGCCGAGCGTTCGGTCGAGAACGCGCCCGACGAACGCGCGCGCCGCATCCAGCAAGCCAACGTCGAAATCCTCAAGCGCCGGCTCGCGCAGTTCAGCGAACTGGAACGCTCGGTCAAACTCGTCGAAGGGCAGTTGCAGTCCATCGAAAACTTCTTCGGCCTCGTCAACGATCAAGTGGTCACACTGCCGACGCCGGAGCGCGTCTCCGCGCTCGACTTCGAGCAACTCAGCGACTCGATCTCCATGACCAAGCAGATGCTCGAAGAGACATCCGACGTGCTGGGCACACTTGACGAGCACAACCGGCAGACAGGCAACTACGATCTGCTCATGTCAAAACAGTAAGCGCCGGGCAGCACGTTAAACTAATAACGCGAGGCGGTGAAGTGCTAACTTCACCGCCTCGCGTTATTAATTCTGAATGCAATAACATAAACTTGACGAGCAACGAAAAACGAGGGCTGACGTGGACACGACGACTAAAGTGATCGACCCCGTGTGCGGGATGAAGGTTGATCCGACAACGGCGGCTGGTTCGAGCGAACGCGACGGGCAGACCTATTACTTCTGCTCGACGGGCTGTAAGCAGAGCTTCGACTCTGGCACGTCCGCAACGCAGCCGGACACTTGCTGTGCGAGTGGGGCCGCGCCCGTGCAACTCTCCGCAGTAAAACTTGTGGGCATAACATCCGCGCACACGCACCGCGAGCCGACGGCGCGACCGGACACGGCGACGCACGCTGTCGCAGCACATGGCGACGAGACGGAAGCGGCGCAGGCGCAAAGTTATCGCACGATGATCGTGAAGTTCCGGTTCGCCACGGCTGTGGGCGTCCCGTTGCTCCTGTTGATGTTCGCAGAGTTCGTGCCCGGCTGGCGTGCGGCCTTGATGCCTTATCATCGCGTGCTTGGCATTGTCTCCGCGCTCGTGACGCTGCCGGTGCTTGCGTGGTCGGGTCGCCAGTTCTTCGAGAGCGCGTGGAACGGCTTTCGTAATCACAACACGAACATGGACACGCTGGTCGCGCTCGGCACGGGCGCGGCGTGGCTTTATTCGACGGTCGCCGTTGTCGCCCCGCAGTTCTTTCCCGCCGGCACGGCCGGGATGTACTTCGAGGTAGCGGTGATCGTTATCGCGCTGATCCTGCTTGGGCAAGCGTTGGAGATGAGGGCGAAAAGCCGGTCCAGCGCCGCGCTCAAGAAACTGCTCGAACTTCAGGCGAAGACGGCCCGCGTCATTCGTGACGGCAGAGAATTGGACGTGCCTATCGCAGCGGTGGTCGTCGGCGACGCAGTGCTTGTGCGGCCCGGCGAGAAAGTGCCGGTTGACGGGATCATCATTGAAGGCGAGTCGGCGCTCGACGAGTCAATCGTTACGGGCGAATCCGTACCGGTTGACAAGCGTGCGGGCGACCATGTGATCGGATCGAGCAACAACAAGACGGGCGCGTTCACCTTCCGCGCGACGAAGGTGGGCGCGGACACGGCGCTCGCGCGCATCGTCGAACTGGTCGAGCGGGCGCAGAGTTCCAAGCCGCCCATCGGCCGGCTGGTGGATAAAGTCTCTTCGTACTTCGTCCCGGCGGTGATGATCATTGCCGTGCTGACGTTCCTCGTCTGGTTCAACTTCGGCCCTGAGCCTGTAGTCAATCACGCGGTTGTGACGATGGTTGCGGTGCTGGTGATCGCTTGCCCTTGTGCGTTGGGGTTGGCGACGCCGATCAGTCTGATGGTTGGCGTGGGCAAGGCCGCCGAACACGGCGTGCTCATTCGCAACGGCGCGGCCTTAGAGAGCGCCGCACGCTTAACAACAGTTGTGCTTGATAAGACCGGCACGATCACGAAGGGCAAGCCCGAACTGACCGACGTGCTGCCGCTCGGAGATTTCAACGAGGCAGAACTTTTACGCCTTGCGGCTGTGGCGGACAGGCGCAGCGAACATCCGTTGGCGGAGGCCATCGTGAGCGGTGCGCGTGCGCGCGGTGTGTCGGTCGGCGAGCCTGAGCAGTTCAACGCAGTGCCCGGTCACGGTGTCGAAGCAACCGTCGCAGGTCAGCGCGTGTTGGTCGGCAATCGCAAACTGATGCAGCGCGGCGATGTGCCGCTCGTGGCATCGGAGGCACTCGCCACGCGGCTCGCTGACGAGGGCAAGACGCCGATGTTCGTGGCCGTGGATGGTCGGGCTGTGGGTGTGATCGGTGTGGCGGATACGATCAAGGCAGACTCCGTGTCAGCCGTTCGTGCCCTGCGGTTAATGAATATCGAGGTGGTGATGATCACGGGCGACAACGAGCGCACGGCGCAGGCTATCGCACGGCAGGTCGGGATCACGCGCGTACTCGCCGACGTGCTGCCGGAAGAGAAGGCACGACAAGTCGAACTGCTCCAAGCCGAGGGCGCGCGACATAAAGAACATGGCGGCCGGGGCGCGCGTCTCGTCGGGATGGTGGGCGATGGCATCAACGACGCGCCCGCGCTGGCACAAGCCGACGTGGGCTTCGCCATCGGCACGGGCACGGACGTGGCTATCGAAGCAGCGGATGTAACGCTCGTTGGCGGTTCTTTGCGCGGCGTTGTGACCGCCATCGAAATCTCGCGGGCCACGATGAAGAACATCAAGCAGAACTTATTCGGAGCGTTCATCTACAACGTGCTCGGCATCCCCTTGGCCGCGGGCGTACTGTACCCGGTTTTAGGCGTGCTGCTCTCGCCGATTATCGCGGGCGCGGCGATGGCCGCGTCGTCCATCACGGTAGTGACGAACGCAAACCGGCTGCGGTTCTTCGCGCCGCGACCTGTGAAGGAGGTGCGGTCATGAACGTTACGCAGATCATCGTCACGCTTGTCGGGCTTGGTTTCATCGCGTGGATCGTCTGGTACTTCTGGTTGTGGCAGGGTGAGTCGGTCGCGGCGCAGGCGGGCACGGGCGGAATTCAAGAGATAGACGTGACCGTGAAGGGCGGCTATCAACCGGCAGCCATCATCGTCAAAGCCGGGCGACCGCTGCGCTTGAACTTCACGCGCCGCGAGTCATCGCTGTGTGGCGAGGAGGTGGTGCTGCCGGAGTTTGGCAAGCGCGCGCACCTGCCGGAGAATAAGACCGTCGCCATCGAGGTCACGCCGGCCGCGCCGGGCGAGTACGAGTTCACCTGCGGGATGAACATGTACAAAGGCAAGCTGATTGCTCAGTAAGGATAAGAACAGGAACAAGGATTAAGAACAGGAACTGCGGCTAACCGCTGCTTGCGGCTTGACGCAGTTCCATGCTCTGTTAACGCTCAGCCTCGTGGCTTCACTTCCGTCGGGTTGCCCGTCTCGTGGTCCTTGATCTGAAAGCGCAGAAATTCGTGGACGGCCGCAAGCGCGTCGGGGTTGGTCGTGCTGATGTCCACGCGCGCGCCGCGTTCCGTCTCCTTATAATCGTACTTGATCTCTGCCTTCAACCGCTGCATGACGGGCACGCCCGGCGGCACTTGGTCGTGGATCAGCATCGGTGCTTTGAAGTTCCCATCGGCGAACATCCGTGCGATGTGGCCTGAGATGCTGTCTGATCTGATCGCGGCTCGCTTTGTCCGCCGCGTCGTTCGCCGTGACCTCGATAGCGCCGCCGTCCGCGTGGAGCATGAAGCGGTGCGTCGTCTTCTTGTGATCGAAGCCCATTACATGATCGCCGCGTTCATTCACCCCGTCCGCATGTGTGCCGTGGCCGTGCCCTTGAGCGGGATGCTGTCCAGCCTGCCCGGTGTAGCTGCCGGCTGAAACTGCCGTGGTTAGCAAGGCGGCCAGCGCCGCCGTTATGAAGATATTATTTCGCATTAACCCTTCTCCTTTTCCTACTCAGTCCGTGCTTAGTAGCGGCGACGTTGCCGCCGGCCCTGACGCCGCTGCCGTTGGCGAGCGACTCAAGCAACCCGGCGCGTGCGCCCGCCTGTGTCTTGGCCAAGCGTGCGTCCCACTCCTTTAAGGTGGCGCGCAATTGGTCGCGCAGTTCAATCAGTTGTGTGAGCCGTTCTTCGACCTCGGCTAGTTTCGCAGCGGCGAGCGCGCGCACCTGTTTGCACGGCGCAGCCCCGCGATCCCTAACCGACAAGACGCGGGCCAGTTCGTCGAGATTAAAGCCGACGGCGAGCGCGCGCCGCACGAGCAGCACACGCTCAAGCGCGGCCGGCGGATACTGCCGGTAGCCATTGGCCGCGCGACGCGGCCGCGGCAGCACACCTTTGCGCTCGTAGTGGCGCAGCGTGTCCGTGCTCACCCCCACGGCTTTCGCCAACTCGCCCGCCGACAGTGACGCCTGTTTCTCCATCTGAGCCACCATGACAACATTCTAAACCCTGGAACCGATTCCGGAGTCAAGCGATTTATCAAACTATTATTTTCAACTGCCGGACAACAAGATTGTGATCGTCGAGGTCATGCTGTCCGCACTTGACTCAATCAAGCGCAGCGCAACGTAGCGCATTATAGATAAAGCGGGCGGGCCGCGATCATTCGCGCCCGCCCGCTTTGTTATAGCCGAGCAGTCAGGGCTGGGCGTGCTTCAACGGTGTAGCTTTAACTGCTCGCCTGTCTTTGTCACAGGAGATGAAGGGGGCGGGCCAGTTGCCGTCAATGCCTCGACGTTGACGAGGAAGCGGAAACTGCCGCCCTGTTGCACGCCCAAGACGAACTGCACGTTGACGCTCGCGCCGTTGGCCAATGAGCCACCCGGCAAGACCGCCACGAGCGCAGAGTTAAGACCTCCGCCCGCAGCCTGTGCCGGCTGATTGAGCGTCGTGCCCCGGACCAATAGCTGCGCTCCGTTCGTCGTCCGCACGAACACATCTGCCGAGTCGAGCGCACGCAAATCAGCTTGCGTCCCGCCCGCGTTCGGCGTGTTGAGCGTGGTGATGTCCACGATGCGGAAGCGCAGGGCGGTGATAGGTGCGCCGGTCTTGTTCGTGAACTTGCGCCGGATGACAAACGTGCCGAGCGTGCCGTTAGGCACGGCCGTTGTATCGCGCACGCGGTTGGGTGCGGCGGTCGAAGGTTGCTGCGGATCGATCAGACCGGCCTTCAACAGTGCGTTCCGCTGGATCGGACTGTTCATGTTTTCCGGCCCCGGTGCGCCGAGTTGGACGGGCGCGCCTCCGACCGTGCCCGTCGTCGAGACGAGCATGAAGTCGGCCGCATTGTCGCCGGTGTCTTGCGGTGTGCCGCCGGTTTGCTTGCGCACGAAGGCATATTGCTCCTCTGTGGCGACAGCAAGGTTGAGCGGCACGAGGCCGCTGCCTTCACGGTAGATGTAGGCCGGCGCGCCCGGCCCGTTGTTGAAGCCGACCGCATCCAGACAGTTCGGCGGCCGTGAAGTCCACGCTGTTAGTAGTGCGGAACAGGGCAATGCCTGTGTTGTCGGGGAAGTCTGCAACGTAATTCAGATCGCCGGCCACGCCGCCCGTCGCGCTCGCGGCGAGACTATAGCCGCCGCTGTTGACCGCGAGATAATGCCCGCGCGCAGGCAGCACCGTGCCGTTCGGGATCACGAAGCTCGGCGGCGTGTCGCCCGGTGCAGCCAAAGCCCAACCGCCGGAGCCATCCGCCGCATTGACGGTTATGGCTGCGTCCGTGGTGTTGTACAACTCGACGTACTCGTCCGTTGCGCCACCGGGGCCGCGCAAGCGGAACTCGCTGATGATAACGCTGCCGGCGGGCGTGCCGGGGCGGCCACCGTGACCTGCACGGAGTTCGACGTGCCGTTCGTGAACCAGTTGTTGCGCGGCACGGCGGTCAGCGTATAAGTGCCCGGCGCAACGTTGGTCCAGTTGAATGTGTAGGTGGAGAAGGAACCGTTGACCGTGCCGATCAAGGTCGAGTTAGCATAGAAGTCAACGCGGTTGACGTACTCGTCATCCCGATTGTTGTTCGTCTGCGCCGTCGCGTTGATAGTGATGCTGGCCGGCGTGGTAAAGAGCGCACCGTTCAAGGGACTCGTGATCGTCGCCGTCGGCGGCGCGAAGACGGCGAAGCCTGAGCCGTCGTTCGGCGACCAAGCGATGAAGCCCTGATTGTCGGTCGCTCTGGCGCGCAGATCGTACTCGCCCGGCGGGATGTTCGTCCATGTGACGCTATAAGGCGCGGTTGTGTCCGTGCCGATGAGCGTGCCATTGGCGTAGAACTCAACGCTCGTGATCTGACCGTCGGCATCGGCCGCGTCAGCGTTGATCGTGACGTTGGCCGGCGCGGTGTAAGTTCCGCCGGTCGAGCCGACGATCTTCACGCGCGGTGGCGACACCTCGTTCGAGTAGGCGGAATCGCCCGCCGCGTTGTAGGCGCGGACGCGGAAGAAGTAAGGCTCGTATTCGCTCACCCAGTAGTTGCCATAGCTCGTTACGTTTGGCCCTGTCCGCGCGAACTCACTCCAATTCGGGATGAGCGTGGGCGAGCGGACTTCGAGTTTGAAGCCGAGTTCGTCGGTGCTGTTGTCAGTCCAAGACAAGCTGGCTGACAGACCGTCGGGGCGCGCGGCGACGAGATTGCTTGGCGGCGCGGGCGGCGTGCCTACGGGCGGCGGCGCGAGCCGCGCCGAACGCAACGTTATGCGATAGGAACTATAAGGCGGAGTGTCGTAGAACTTCGCGTAAGCAAAGACGGTCTGACCGTTCGTGTTGGCGGCGACGAACGGCGTCTCTTCCGGCAGAGTGGAATTTGCGACCGGGAACTCTTCGAGCACGACGCCGGTGTGGCTCACGCGCGCGCCATAAATGTCGCCGCGCGGATAGATCAAAGCCGTCTCTTCGCGCTCGTCCCACCAATCGACGACGAACTGCGTGCCATCCCATGCGACCGCCGGGGCGAGTTGCTCGCCGGGCGCGTCGGTGATGACGAAGCCGTCCAAGATCGTGCCGTCGGCTTGAATGCGCGTGGCTTGTATGTCGCGGTGCAGGTTGCGTGTGTCGCTGCGGTTCACCACGGAGCGGACGATGAGCGCGAGGTCGCCTGCCGCAGCTACGTGCGGCGTGTCGCCGCTCCCGACGAAGAACTCAGGCGTGGGCGTGCCGTCGGCGGCGACGAACGCGCCTTGCGATGAATAACTCGGCGAGTCCGAACGAGTCTTGCCCTGCCACACCACCAGCCAGCGGTTGCCGAGCGCGGTCACGCGCGGCGCATCGTTGAAGTTGTAATCGACCACGGCCGGCTCGCCGAGAACTTGACCTGTGCCGCTGACGCGGACCGAACGGATATTACGGATCGGACTGCTGATGCCGATCTGTAGCACGCCGACGACTAAAAAGTTATCGCCGAGCGCGGCCACATCGGGCGTGCTGCCCTGCATGATCGGGATCGGTTGTTCATCCAACACCACGCCGGCCGGCGAGATGCGTTTGCCGTTGATCAGCCGGCCTTCGTTTGTTGTGTGCGCCCAGACGACGAGGAACACAGAGCCGTTCCACGCGACCGAGGCGATGTCTATGGTCTGTGTGCCGCCGAAGACGAGGAAGGGATCGCCGACGGGATTGCCCGCAGCATCAAGCCGCTGCGCGAGGATGCGCATGTCTGTGCCCGTGTTGCTGCGATAGACGAGCAGGAAACCATCGCCGCCCGGCGCGATACGCGGGGCACTCTGGGCCGGTGCGCCGAGCGTGACGGTCGTTTCGGGGCCGACTGCGCCGCCGGCCGAAACGAACGCGGCCGGCACATCCATGTCTTGCAACCCGTCTTGCCAGACAACCTCTGCGCCGCCCTGTGTGCCCGGCGCGATGGCGCTGGCGTGCTGGTGATTCGGCCCCGTCTTGACTTCGAGACCCACCGCATCCAGCACTGCACCCGTGGGCGACACACGCTTGACGTAAACGTCCTTGTCACCTGCATAAGCTTGTGTGCGCTCGCTGAAGTCGGCCTCGTAAGAGATGAAATAGTTTGTGCCGTCCCAACAGATGTCGGGTTGCGTGCCCTGCGTGCCGATGTTGGTGACGATGACGATGCTGTTCGGATCGAGCACTTGCCCTGTGCGCGACACGCGACTGCCGAGCAGACGTGTCGCCGCTGCGCCGGACGGCAAGCTGGCCCAGACGACAAAATAGTTCGTGCCGTCGGTGGCCAGTCTCGGTTTGGAATTACTAAGCGGCGTGGTCACGTTGATGCGGAAGGAAGCGCCAAGCTGATCGAGATTGGGCGTGAGCCTGACGCCCCGGACGGCGGCGTTGTTGGTCGAAGTGGTATCGGCGAAGGTGAGCAGGAAGCTGTCGCCTGCGAACGCGAGGTCGGGTTCGTCCAGAAAGTAACTCGTGTGACGATAGATTTCTTTGCCGTTCACGTCGAGCACCACGCCCGCAGGGGTCACGCGCGCGGCGTACACGGAGATTGCGCTCACCCCGGCAGGGTAGTCATGCCAGACGACGATCCAGTTCACGCCATCATGTATGAGCGTGCGCGGCCAGACGCTTGCATTAGTGGTGCTTGATCTGATGACGAGCGGCGTCTGATCAAGCACAGTGCCGTTTGCGCTGACGCGCGCGGCGCGGATTTCATAACTGTAATAGTCGTCCTCGCGCTGCGACAGCCACGCTACCAACCAGTTCTGGCCGTCCCACACCACCTGCGGATGGTTCTGATAGGCGGACGCCTGTGCGACGACGATAGGCGTAGTGTCTATGACGTGGCCGGCGGCGTCGAACCGCGCCGCGTAGATGTCGCTCAGGCTGCCCTGCCCGAAGCCGCCATAGTTGCCGACATAGGTAATATTTGAGAGTACCGTGCGGTAGTCGGTCCAGACAGCTAGGTAGCCGCCCGCGCCGCGCGCGATCTGCGGTTCAAACTGTGTACCGGCCGCAGGCCCGTTCGTGAGGTCGCCGGGCGTAACAACCGGCGCGGACAACTCGGCCGCCAGTGTGCCGCCGTATAGACACGCGCCGATGATTAAGTAGAATGCAGCGGCGAAGACTCGCTTGCTGATGGATAAGCGATGAAAAGCGCGGACGCGCGGCTCTCCTGTGCGCGGGCAGCAACGTGCTGACATGAGCAACCTCCTTGTAACGACGACAGGACTTATAACTGCATCAGACAGGGGAAGTGTGGAGCTTCATTACGCAGTCCGGCCAAAAGACTGCGCGGGCAGACACACGTGCGACCTGCTCCGTTGTCGTGCCAAGCTATGATTTGAGAGGGGTGAGCGCAATGTAACACAAGTGCTAAGACAAGGTAAATTATTTTTGCGCCGGCACAGACGCGGCGCTCAAGGGGCTGTCAGTTTACTGGCTTGCGCGCTCATGCTGCCGCGCTTCAATGTCAGTAGAGTGTGTAGAACGTGAAGTGCCGGGTGGGCGCGCTATGGGCGTGAGTCGAACCGCACAATTGCTCGAAGGCAGCCAAATTGAAGCCGCTTTATATTGTGTCTCGACCTTTGGGGCCGGTTATCTTCGACCAGACCTGCTTACCGTTAAACGCACGGGTACGATGAGCGGGCCGGCTTGAGGTATGGAGACGCGGTAGATACTCTGCGGCAGTGGGTCTTCGCGGGTGAGGCGGCGCTCTAAGGGGCCGCACGGCGACGGGGCGGTGGTTTGTGCGGTCTGCTTTTCACGAACTAGTTGACGCGTCTTCGCCCCGCACAGAGCCTTGTGCTCTGCGCTGGTGAACGCCTCGCCGCTGCCCCCCTCTTTGACGAACAACTCGGCGTCCCCGCCCCCCATATCTGCCCAACGTGACACCAACTCCACGTTCTCGATCTCTTGCTCCGGGCCGAGTCGTAAGCCTTGCAACGGCGTCGGCGAAATAATTATCAGTAGTAGTTCACCTGCATAGTCTGGGCTTTTAGGCTCGATGTTGAAATACGGATAGTCTTCGGCCTGATCGGGTATGTCAACTAGCAGTCCGGCCTCTACTTGATTCAACTGCCCGGCCAGCATCAGTCCGCGACTATCCTGATTAGCGGGTGCGGGGAATATGAGAAAGAGTTTGCCCGCTTGCCCGTTGGCATACATTTCGCCGTTAATCACGTAGAGATAACCACGCTGCCTTGATTCGATGGTCAAGCGCACGCGATCACCGTCTTGAAACTGTGTGTCCGCCCCGACGCGCTCCGGCGTCCACCACTCGCGGACATTGTCGCCAGTTTTGACGGCTACTTTCGGCCCCGTATCTGCGGCGCGCGATGCCCGCAAGCGCCAGAGCGTGACGCCAAGCTCCTCGATGCGCAACGGCTCGTTAGCGGTTGGTTTGGGCTGCGGCTTAACAGTCTGTTTGGGTCGGAGCATGTTTGCGTCAACACGCCCGGCGGGTTTGTAGCCTTCTTTGCGGCGAGTTGGTGCGCTCTTGCGCCGCCGCGTAGGGGACGCAGCATCTCGACCCGTTGTATCTGTAGTCGGCTGCGGACGGTTGTTTGCGAAATCATCCGATGGCATGCCGCGCGACGGCGGAGCATTCTGCGCGTATGATGGATTGCTCAAGTGGGCACAGAAAAATAAGGCGCAGCCCGTCAGGACGAAGTAGCGTAAACTCATGTGAGGCTTTTTCCTTTCGTCGTCGTTCAAGGCACGCGAGACTCGCATCGATTGCGCTGTGACAGTCATTGCGCCGAACTACTCATCTATATTCCAGTTGCAATAGATGCAGCACAACGTCGCCGTGCCCTGTTAACACTGTCCGCTGTTGGGCGACATCTTTCGTAACCTCGGCGCGACTTTCCTTTGCGCGCATGAGGAAGGCGCGCAAAGGCGCAACGGCTTCTGCCGGTACTTGCCCAGCATTGCTTTTGAGTGCTAAGGCGCGCGCGGTTTCTAACGCAACCTCCGGCTGGGCCGTCCAAATAAACCAGATTGATTCTGTGCCCGGTTCCCAACTAAAAGTGTTCCAGCCTGATTCGAGTTGTTGGCCGGTGGCCACCTGCGCGTTGCCGTCATTTCTTTTCGGGGTGGGGAATTGAATATAAAAAGTGTTTTGGTCATTTGCATCCTTGCCCTCATTGAATAGATAGACATAACCCGCGGCTTGGCTCGTCAGCAGCACTTGCATCTTGTAACCCTTCTCGTAAATCTCCTGCCCCGACGAGATGAAAGGCTGTTCAAAGGGCTGGCCGTCGCGTACCTTTTGCACCTTCAGGAAGTAGCTGAACGACCGTTCGGGGCCGACCCGAAAATACTTCCACCAGACACCGGCAGTCGTCAGCCCTAACAGCAACAGCGCCAACGTAGCCGCTAAGAGCAACGGTTTTTTGTGCGCCGGTCGCGGCCGCTCTACCGTCTCGGTTTCCGTCGATGTGCGCTGCGCTTGGACTGGTGCGGGTGCGGGTTCGACATCGGCCAATAATGACTGTGTTAGGTCAGCACAGAAATCGCGCACGTGCTGGTAGCGTTCAGCCCGATGATAGGTCAGAGCTTTTAGGATGGCGTGCTGCGCGGCTGCGGGCAGGGCCGGTCGCAGCGCACAAGGCATGACCGTAACACCCTCTTTCTGCAACGCGGCCAAATGGATTGGGGTTTCCGCGTTGAATGGACGCCGGCCCGTTACCATTTCGTAGGCGATAATGCCTAACGAATAAACGTCGCTGGTGGGTGTTAACTCTCTGTTAGGCCCGGCCGTCGGGTGCAACTGCTCCGGCGACATATAGAGCGGCGTGCCGACTACCAGCCCGGTCGCAGTGCTCGCGGCGATCATAGAGTCTTTAATTTTAGCGATGCCGAAATCGATCACCTTAACTTGCAGGTCGCCGTTGCCATCGCGGCGCAGCATGATGTTCTCCGGCTTGAGGTCGCGGTGGATGATGCCTTGCTCGTGCGCGATGTTCAGGGTGCGACCGAGTTGTTTGATAACCTCTGCAACCTCGTCGAGCGGCATGCCCCGGTCGGCCGGAATCGCCCGGCGCAAGTCGTAGCCTTCAACGTACTGCATCACAAGGTAAGGACAACCGCCGGGTACTTCCCCGACATCGTAAAAGGTCACGACACCGGAACTATCAATCTTGTTCGCGGCCTCGATCTCCTGCTTAAACTTGCTGATCAACCATGCGCTCTCGGCCGCCGCCGCTTTCAACACTTTCACGACGACCGGCCGGTCGAGCATTTTCTTATCGCGAGCTTTGTAAACGTCGCCCATGCCGCCGCCGCCGATCCGCTCAATGATCTCGTAGCGGTTCTCCAATATGCTGGAGCAAAAAGCGTCGTCGTTAGTCACGATTGTCGCGGCGAGCGCCGGCATGCTCCTGCCCGCGCCGTCTGCGGCTAAAATTTTAAGTGCTTGGTTGAAGACAGGCTCTTGTAGGATCGTTGCGGTGGCTTCGCCGGTAGTCAGAATCGAGACGATCTCTTCACGCAAAACAGGATCGTCGAGGCATGCTTGCGTAACGTAAGCCTCCCGTGTTTCCGTCTCTAAGGTCAAAGCGGTTTGGTAAATCTGCGTGAGCTTTTCCCATGTGCCTGAATTAGTGGCGTTCTTGACGTTCATGCTAATTCCTACAAACACCTTTCCGTGCCCACACCACAAGTCTGATTGACCGACACGCCTGCTCGTCGTGCTGCACCCGGCGGTTAACCAACTACTACCCGGAAACCGATCTTTTTATTAGCGGAGACGGTCGCGGCTTTTCTACGACTGGCGGAGCGGCAACTGTTTGAGATTGAATCCCACGAGCCGCCGCGAATGACATGATAATCTTCATCGTCGTCCTCCGGTTCTTCCCACATGCTTCCGTCCGTGGGTGCGCCGTCGTAACTATCGTGCCAGTTGTCGGCGCACCACTCCCAAGCGTTGCCGTGCATGTCGTATAGTCCGAAAGCGTTGGCCGAGCCGGTCTGCCCGACGGGCTGCGCGGTCTTGCGGGAAAGTCCGGGCGCGGCTGCGCCATACGGGGCGACGCCGTTGTAGTTGGCTATTTGTGGCGTGATGTTCGGGCCATATGCGTATGGCGTGTTAGTGCCCGCGCGACACGCATACTCCCATTCGGCTTCGCTGGGCAAGCGGTATAACCGGCCGGTGATGCGTGTCAGCCGCGCGCAGAACTCTTCGGCGTCGCGCCAACTGATATTCACCACCGGCATGTCGTCTCCACGATATTTCTCTTCCAACTGCGGCAGCCGCCCCATCACGGCCAGCCATTGTCGCTGCGTGATTTCGTACCGGCTCATATAGAACCCCGGCACGTCCACGTTATGCTGCGGCATCTCGGCGGTCACTGTGTCCCGGCTCACTTCGTCGTCATAACGCTTGGCATCCGTGAAGGCAGCGTCGGCGTCGGCGGCGTTCGACCCCATCAGGAATCTAGCGCCGGGAATCTCCACCATCTCAAGCGCGCCGCCCTGCGGCTCGACAAAAAACTTGGCGCTGCCGTTAAGCTGTCTCGTGGCCCGGCCGCTGGCGTTGGTCACGAACACGGTAAACTCAGACTGTCGCAAACCACCTAAGAGGCCTTTGAGCAGTTGGGCGCGCAGCGGCCCCGCATAAGTAAGGTTCGGCAACGGCGTCGCGCTCACCACATCGGGCCTGAAAAAGAACACGGTCTTGAGTGCAGAGTTTTCCCACGGCACTTGGCCCCCGTCGGACTTTTTATCCAACTCGATGCGGGTATGAATAAAAACGTCTTCCAAGCGCGAGGGCCGCATCAACAGGCTGTGGGCCAAAGCTTTGCTGTAAGGACTGTTAGGACTGTTCTCGCCTTCGCTGTCGGGCGCGGTTTTTCCCGGAGATGTCGAGTACGCGATGAACGTGCCGGCGGGCGTTTTCTTGATCTCGGCAAAGCCGGGCAGGTCAACCGGCTTGAACGCTAATTTGATCCCGTTATCACGGCAGGCATCCAAGATCAATATGTTCAGCCCTTGCTTGGTTGCCATAGTTTGCAGCACTTCTTCGGCGTTCAGTAGTTCTCGTTCCGCATCCTGAAGCGTCTCCACTTTGCCATACTCTGTAGGAACTAAGTAATTACGCCCGTTCACCTGCACGCCATGCCCGGCGTAATAGAAAAGAGCGGTGCTGCCCGGTGTAAGTTGTCGCCCGAACGCACGCACCGCCTCCTGCATTTTCGGCCGCGATAGATTCTCCTGCGCAAACACCTCGAACCCCAGTTCGCGGAGCGTATCGCCGATGAGGCGCGCGTCGTTGACGGGGTTTTGGAGGGGCGATATTTGATAAGCATTGTTGCCAATGACTAAGGCGAACCGCTGTTGGTTGGCCGTCGCCGTGCTGGCTGCACTGGCGGGCGGCGACTCCTGTTTCGTATTGTCCGGCGACTCTGGCTTTGTGGTGGCCGGCGCATTGTCGGCGGGCGGGCGAACCAGTTGGCGGTCTTTGGGTTTTGCTGCCGGTCGCGGCCTGCCCTTTTGTTGGGCGTGAACCGGCGCGTTGAGATCGTGTGGTAGCAACGTGCTGCCGGCCAGCAGCAGGACTGCCAGCAGCGTTAACATGGGCACTTTTATATGGCGCATAAGTCAGTCCGGGCGGCTGTCTGGTAGGCGGCGAGCCGACAGCCCTATCTGGGCGTATGGGGTTCAGGCATCAAGGTGCGGACTGATGCCTGCCTATGCGAACGACACCGTTGTGCCGGAGGATGGATTAAAGGATGCGCGTTCTATAGCGCCTTCACCAAGTCGCGTAGCTTGACGCCGCGACTGCCCGGTGTGAGCGTGCCGATTGAGATGCCGTCTCTGACCTCTGTGATTTTAATCCTGCCGATCTCGTTGTCGCGCTTGTCCAGCACTTCCTTCGTGTCCGGATCGAGCGTGATCTCCTCCCGCACCACGGCGAACGTGCCGCCAACCGCAACGCCGTGCAACTTACCGACGTTGATAGTAGCGACGTTGCCTTCCAGCTTTACGATTTTGGGTTGACTTGACGAAGCCACTGCCGGTTTGGGTGCAGGCGTGTTTGCAGGATCGTTGGTGACAGTCGGGACAGGGGAGGCGGCCGGCTGACGGGCCGTCTCGACCGCTGGTCGATATTGAATCCGCTCTTGAATCAGTTTGTTGAGTTGACTGACTGCCTTCTCAACTGCCTGATTAGCGGCTTTAGTGAACAGCGTGACTTTCAAATCCTCGTCAAGCTCTGCGCCCTTCTGCCAGAAAGGATTGGACTCCCCTTTTTCGTCAGCAGTCTCCTCAAGGTTAACCGCATCGAGTACCTCGCCCGAACTGATGTCAACCAGACGAACCGCCAAGCCCAGTTTCGCCGTGTAAGATGTCTTCGAGGCGATGCCGTAATTCTTACCCTTCTTCGTGGCCGTAAATTCCGTGATGTCGCCCAGAATGAGGGCATCGGCTTTCAACAGTTTCCCGATGCGGACTAAGGGGTTCTCTTTAAACCGATCCGTGTCCTCTTCTTTGTTCACCTGACCAGTCACCCGATCCAGTTGTATGCGCTCGACGACAATAAAGTCGCCCTGCTTGGTGAACGCATTCGAGAGCAGGATGGCGAGTTGCCGGCCGAGGTTCTTCTTCAAGATGGTCAAACTTGCGTCACCGAAGTCAAGCACGGCAATGGTTCTGCGCTTGGGCTTGGCTGCCGGATGACTATCTTTGGCAACTGCCGGGTTTGTCTGCTGCGGGGTCGTAACCTGTGTGTCTTTCTGTTTACTTGGTGTCGCGGGCTTGCTCTGGGGCGCTTTACTCTTCTCGTTCTGGGCTGAGTTCAGATTTCGTCCGTGAGCGGAACTCAATCCTAAAGATAAACTGAGTAGCAGGAAGGAAATGTAGCCGAGATGTTTTTTCATGCTGAGGCTCCGGTCGGGCTGGTTGGTTTGTTAGGGACTTAGAGGTTCGACTTTCAGCGAGGTTCTCTCTTTCTGCGCCGCCGCATAATACGTTAATTCCTTCCCTGTATCAAGAATTATGAATGCTTGGGAGTGACGAAGAGTACTTAACAAAATTGGGCAATTATATAGTTAATGCACCTAGATAGTGATGGTGGTTAAATGAACCGCGAATTAAGGCGTACTAGGGACCGAAATGGGTGTTAGGTGCGTCAACTATATAATTACCTTTCAATGTCTAAAGGAAGTTTTCAATGAAACGAAAATTCGTCATCACCGGGCTGTGTTTATTCGTGGTGCTTTCCGGGGCGAGCATCAACTCGCTTTCCGCAACAACCATCTACCCGAACTCGGCGTCTATCTAGTCAACGCGCTGGTTCCAACAACAAGCGAGATCAAGATCAGCGGGCAAGCGCGCGATCCGCTGCAACGTGAGATGCGGTTGAGCTTTCACGTCATCCCTACGGACACACGTGGGCCGCGGCCGTGGGCAGGTGTGTTGATGTTATGCTTGTGTCTGGTGCTGTGCTTTTCGCGGTGGAAACACCTGCGTCAGTACTTGCGCCGACCCGAACGATGAACAAATTCCGGATTCACCGGCGAGGTAGGAGAGTCAACTTTTACCCCGCTTAATCCCATGCGAGGAGAAAGAATGGAACGTAAAGTAGCATCCGATTACCCGCAGGAGTTGTTAGACCTGTTTCACGAATACCAGCACGGCGACATCGACCGCCGCACATTCCTCGACCGTGCCGTCAAGTTTGCGGTCGGCGGTCTGACCGTCGCGGCAATCTTCGAGGGCCTGACACCCAACTACGCCTGGGCGCAGCAGGTCCCGCCGGACGACAAACGCATCAAGGTGGGCTACGAAGTCGTGCAGTCCCCGGCCGGAAACGGCTCGATCAAAGGTTATCTTGCGCGCCCGGCACAAGGAAAGAAGCTGCCCGTCGTGCTCGTCATTCACGAAAACCGCGGACTCAATCCCTACATCGAAGACGTAGCGCGCCGCCTCGCGCTCGCCAAGTTCATCGCCTTCGCGCCCGATGGATTGACTTCGGTCGGCGGCTATCCGGGCAGCGACGAGAAAGGCGCCGTCGCTTTTCGCGAGGTAGATGGAAAGAAGATGACCGAAGACTTCGTCGCGGCGGCCAAGTGGCTCAAAGCGCGTCCCGATTCCACCGGCAAACTGGGCGCGGTGGGCTTTTGTTTCGGCGGCGGGATGGTGAATCAATTGGCCGTGCGGCTGGGGCCTGATCTGAATGCCGGAGTCGCGTTCTACGGTCGCCAAGCGGGCGCAGACGATGTACCCAAGATTTCTGCGCCGCTGCTGCTGCATTACGCGGGCAACGATCAGGGCGTCAACGCAGGCATCGCGAACTATGAGGCGGCGCTCAAGGCCAACAAGAAGTTGTATCAGCTTTACATGTACGAGGGCAAACAGCACGGCTTCCACAACGACACGACACCGCGTTATGACGAAGCGGCGGCCAAACTGGCGTGGACGCGCACTCTCGAATTTTTCAACAAGTACTTGCGGTAACGCCGATGACGCTGGCGGCCATCGAGACAAAGGCGCAATGCTGCCCCTCGATGATTTTCACCGGCGGGGCGTCTTCGCCGTCGAACTGACCGTGCGGGGCGCGGGCGCGCTCATGCCCGCGACGTAGAAGGTGAGGAAGCTGTCGAGCAGCCCCTCCGGCGTCTCCCCGGCAGCCGCGGGCAGTGCGACCAGACCTGCTGGATCGCGCCGAGCACGTAATGCAGGCGTGTCCGCACCTCGCCCGCCGGCTGGCCCGGCAGCGCGGCCGTGAACGCATTCCTGAAACCTTCGGTCAGTTCTGCCTGCGCCGAGCGGTAAGCCGGCCACAGGGAGTCGTCCTGATCGTAGCGCAGGCGGCTTAAGAGCCTCGCGAAATGCGGGTGCTCAAAGCACAGCCGGAGACTCGGTTCGGCAAGTGCGCGCAACACTTCTTTCACGGTCGGGCTCGCTTCACGCCCGCCCGCCTCAAGCAGTCGGCCAGCCGCCGAGCGCGTTCCTCGTTCAGCGGCCCGAGTCGGCGGCCCACTACCTCACGATATAGGTCCTCCTTTGAGCGGAAGTAGTAGTTGACGGCGGCGACGTTCACGCTGGCCTCCGCCGTGATGGCGCGGACGGTGGTCCCGGCGACGCCGTTCTCCGCGAACTGCTGCTCGGCCACGTCGAGAATGCTCTCCCTGACATCGGCGGTCGCAGCCACATCTTCGGCAGTCCCGCGCGCGCGTCCAGTCACAGCCCGTCTGCTCATCGCCGCCACCACCTCCCGGCATCTTCAGTCAGTTGCACACGCCCCTAAAGCCTCGCAGGTCACGCGGGGCGAGTCTATCATCTCTCCTCCGCACGCGCGTCGCGTAAGACCGTGAGTCCGGATGCAAGCAAAGTGAGGCCCGCGAACGCGGCTACCGTAACGGCCAGCGAAAGCGGCGTGTGGTCATAGAACAACCCCACGAGGTAGCCGGAGAGCGCAGCGCCGCCCGTCTGCAAGCAGCCCATGACGGAGGAGACGACGCCTGCCGACCGCCCGTGCGGGGCCATCGCGGCGGCCGTCGCGTTTGGCATCACCAGCCCCTGCCCGAACATGTAGACCGTCATCGGCAGCATGACCCCCAACAGACCCCCGACGCCGAACCACACCGCCAGCCCCATGCACAGCCCCGCCGCGAAGACGACCAGCACGCCGCGGCTCAGGATGAAGAGGGGAGACGCGCGCCGTTTAAGCAGCGCACGATTGAGCGTCGCAGACACAAAAAGTCCGGCCGCCGTCACGGCGAAGTAGTAACCAAAGTTCTGCTCGGCGACCCCGAAGACGTCCATCAGGACAAAGGGGGAGCCTCCGACATACGCGAACATGCCGGCATAGACGAAGCACACCGTCAGCACGTGACGGGCGCTGGCCCTATGGGCCACGAGCGCGCGCAGACCCGCCACCGCGCCAGCCAGCCCGCCGGCTGCCGGCTCTAGTCTCTTCCCGGCGGTCTCCGGCAGATGACGCCAGCACGCGAGGAACAGCAGCACGCCGCCGCCGCCGAGCACTAGAAATATGGCGGGCCAGCCAAGGTGTACCAGCAAGTAGCCGCCGAGCGTGGGGGCCAAGAGCGGCGCGATGATCATTACCTGCGTCATCTGTGAGAGCACAGCGGCCCCTCGGCGAGCGTCGTAATAGTCGCGCACGACAGCCCGCGCGATGACAGGTCCGACGCTCGCGCCCACGCCCTGAAGGAATCGGAAGCCGACCAGCATGGGCAGTGAGGTGCTGGCGCGCAGGCGAGGCCTGCGAGCGCGAATAGCCCAAGGCCGACAAGCAGAACGGGTCGCCGGCCCCGGCGGTCAGAGACGGGGCCGCAGACGACCTGCCCCAGCGCGAAGCCCAAGAGGAAGACACTCAACGTCAATTGCACAGACGAGACGCCGGCGTGGAATGCATGCTGCAACTGCGGCATGGCCGGCAGGCTCATGTCTATGGAGAGGGACGTCAGCGCGGTCAGTGCCGCCAGCAGCGGCGTCAGGACTCTGGCGTTCGGTTCGTGGGTGTTTGTGCTATCCATCAACATATCTGAAGTAGTATAATATCAAACATCTGCTTAAAACAAATGTTTGATATTATAGTAGGCGCGTCGGGAGAAGTGCTGTTACCTGCCCCGTCTCGGTCCGGCACTATGAGGTGACATTAAGTTTAAAAAATCCGCGTGCCGTTTCGTAATAACTCCGCTGGCGGCGCTATTTACTATCTATCTAAGCGCTTGTGTGGGGTTTCTTGGCGGGAGCAATTTTGCATCGGTGACACCGACCTATAAGGATGTCGCTTACGCCGATCAGTCCCCGGCGCAGAAACGAGAGCGGAGGCGGTCAGCATCCTTTGCGCCTTCGACGATGAAGACCATTGTTTCACGGTCGCTCTGTAGAAGTTCCGGCAACGGCCACATGGCTCGCCTTAAGGCCACCAATTGACTTGGCGGCACTTGCCTCAATCAACTTGGCAATCGCCAAGGCTCCTCCGTTGACAGAGAACAGCAACCCATATCTTCTCAGCTTCCCGTCAATGTAGGTGCGAAGACCGTCTAACTTCTGCTGATCGGATTCTAGCATTTTAGCTCCTCAGCTGAATGTGATTTGACCCGGTTAGTTAAGGACGTATCTGTTCACAATACGAAAGATTGCCGGTCAGAGGGGTTCTAAACCAGATTGATAAATAAATCAAATGATGTCGCTGCATGGTAGAGCAAAGCAAGACATCTAACGCTCGAATTGACCGGGCGGGAAACATCCGAACAAGCCTCCAAGTTGACGAATGAAAGCCGCGCTATTGCCGCTCCGGTTCAATGAGATGTTAGCCCGCCTCAGAGAAACGAGCTGAACCTTTCAATGTCTCAGCCCGTTTCGTTCAGGCGGCCTAACGCCCGAATTGACGCGGCGGGAAGCATCTGCGGTAGCGACAAGTTCTCGATGAAAGCCGCGCTCATTCCGCTCGCGTCGAATGAGTTGTTAGACCGCCCTTTGATTGTATCATTCAATGCTGGATTCGTTTTTCTGAGCTTGACCCCACAAGACTGTGCTTCTCTTGTTTAGGCGAAGCGTGTCTAACGCCCGAATTAACCGGGCGGGAAGCATTGTAGCAAGCCTTCAAGTTGTCGAATGAGAAGCAAGCTATTGCCGCTCCGGTTGAATGAGTTGTTAGGCTTGCCTTTCGACAGCAGAGATTGCCTGTCTATTATTAAAGGAGCTTGTCTAGAACAGCTATCGAGAAATAGGCTGTTCGAGTGGCTCAACGGTTAATTAAAAACAGTAAGCTGACGAACCGCCAGCTCAACCAGTTGATCGGCTACTTCGCGCTAGAAGTGCCCGCGAGTCGTGCCGCGAAAGTAATGCTCATCAACCGCCACAGCGCCGAGCGCGTCTACCACGTCATTCGTCGCTGCCTCGCCCGCGAGTGCGAACTGCACAGCCCGCTCGGAGGCGAGGTCGAGTGCGACGAGTCTTACTTCGGCGGCCGGCACAAAGGCAAACGTGGTCGCGGCGCAGCCGGCAAAGTCCCCGTATTCGGGCTGCTCAAGCGCAACGGCAAGGTCTACACCCGCATCGTCGAGGACGTGTCTCGTAAGACTTTGCGCCAGATCATCAAGACGAAGGTCGTGCCCGAGAGCGTCATCTACACCGATAGCTTCCGCTCCTACGATGGGCTGGTGCTCGACGGCTTCAAGCACTACCGCATCAGATAGCAGAGCTTTCATGTTTGTCCTCTCCGATATGGCTTGTGTGCTTCTCGCCCGCGCCCGGTTAATTCGGGCGTTAGGCCGCCCGAAAGCGCCGGGCTGTGAACCTAGATGTTTCAGCCCGGCGCGCTGAGGCGGGCTAACAGCTCAATCAAGCTGACCGCGAATCAGATCGGATGTCATCGAGAGCTTGGGCGATTCCAAGGTTGAATGCGCGGCAGCTTATTTCGGGCGTTAGGCCGCTGCGCATTAAATTTCAGTTGAGATAAATGTCACGAAGCGGAGCAAAGCCAAAGCGCAGGTTGATGGTTCCGGCGTAAGGGCGGTCCAACAACTCATTGAACCCGACGCCTCAATAGCATGGCTGTCATCAGCGCTTTCACTGAGTTGGTAGAATGCTGCTCGTCGGCGCGGGTTAATGCGGGCGTTAGGCGGCTCGCAAGCAAATTTGAAAGGAGATTAGAATTATGCGGTGGGGCACTACAGATAAAGAGGTAGTTCAGTCTTGGATGGCATTCAAGGAATTACTCAACCGCAGTCTCATCCTATTTGAGATTCCAAAAACATATAAACCGGGAATGGATCCGGTTGATTACGGCTGGAAGAATAGGTGGGGCGTATGCACTAACAAACATTTCTTAGAGCGCATATTAAGTTCGCCCGAAGACTTTCGTCTAGGTCATGACACGTTCGGTTTTGATGTACTCAGTCGTGATGGCGGGTGCTTGAACCCCGGTAAGCTACCACGCATCTTAGCCGAGCACTTGGGGGCAGATGATATAGAAGCGCTATTTGATCCGAGGGAGGTAGCTAAAGAAGTTAGCCGCCTTCATCAGCAACGCCCTGTTACGGGTGCGTCCGGCACTCCTTGTAGCCGTTGCGGTGGTTCTGGGCTAGAACCCTCATAATGGATGCAATGCCGCCTAACAACGGCATGCACCCGACGCCCCATCACGAAGTCTCTCATGCACATTGTGTGGGGGCGCGGGTGAGATACTGTGTTGGCTGTCAAGCGTCCTTCTGTGCCCACTCCGGGTCGAAGGGCTTACCCGTCTTGAGCACCCCGTAAGCGAGATGGACGAGCTTGCGCATCGCCGCCCCGATCACCGCCATCTTGCTCTTGCCCCTTTGGCGTAAGCCTTCGGCCCACGCCTGAAAGAAGGGGCTACACCGCAGCGCCGTCACCGCCGGGAAGTAGAGCGCCTTGCGCAGCCGCGCGTTGCCGATCTTCGAGAGCCGCACCCGCCCCCTGACGCTGAACTGCCCGACTGCCGCTCGCGCGGCACCAGCCCGGCGAAGGCCGCCACCTGCCGGGCGCTCTTGTACTGCTTGATGTCAGGCACCTCGGCCAGCAGCGCCGCGGCCGTCGCCTCGCCGATGCCGGGGATGGAGTCGAGCAACTCGCGCTGCCGCCTCAGTCCGGGGTGGCGGTCGATGTGGTCGCGGATGAGCGCCTCCGTCCGCTTGATCTGCTCCGTGAGGTGCGCGATCAACTCCTCGACCGACTCGCGCACGGCCTCGACCGTGATGCCCGACGAGAGGCGGTTCTCCTCCATCGTGCGCATCTCGACGAGCGAGTCGAGGCGGCGCACAAGCGCTTGCAACTCGCGCAGTTCCGGGCGCGGGCGGGTGCCAGGCGGGCGGCCTCCGCTCGGCGCAGAAGCCGGCGATCAGCGCGGCGTCCACGCGGTCGTTCTTCGTGCGTGAGAGGTGACTCTGCGCGTAGGCTTTGATGGCCGCCGGGTTGACGACGCTGACGGTGTGACCCCGCCTCGTGCAGGTAAGTGGCGAGCGCGTCGCCGTAAGTGCCGGTGGCCTCCATGCAGGCGTGCGCGCGCCCGGCGCCCTGCTTCGCCAGCCACTCGGAGAGCTGGGCGAAGCCGGCGGGCGGTGTTAGGGAAGACTTTGTGGCGGAGCTTGCCGCCTTCGCGGACGAGGCAGGCGTTGAACTTCAGCTTCGCGACGTCGAGTCCGAGCGGTGGTAGGTGTCATGGCCGTGCTCCTGATGATGCGGCGCCCGGCCAGCCTTGCGAATGCAGGCTCAGCTCAATGTGAGCGGCCATGAGATACTGTCCGGCCTGTGTGGCGCGCGCTGGTGAGAGGCGCCGGGGGCTTCATCTCACCCACGGGCTTGGAGGCCGGATGCCGGGCACAGCCTCACCGGCGCCTCGTGTGCGGGTGAAAGCTTGTCGCTTCAGCCCGCTTGAGTCAACATACAATGCCGGGCGTTAGATGCTCGCTTGAATCTCACATGAACACTTGGCATGATGTCTCGCGATGGACTTCGAGATTGTCAGCGAAATCACCAACGTTGAAACTATTGCCGCTGGCACAGGTGTTCGTGATCGTGCTCGCTTGCGGAAACAGTATGGCAGAGGCAGATGGCGCAAATTGAAAGGTGTTGCCAAAGTGCGCCTGCTTAGTGGTAGGATACGTTTGGCTGAAGTACATTGGTATGAAGCTCATGGTATTGGGAAAAGAGAATTTAAGTTGAAGTTGCCATTTTTAGATTAGCCATGAAGAAAGCGGAAAAACAGTCAGCGCATTTTGTCGTGTGCCTCAATAATGAAGGCTATCCAGCCTCGCTTGAGGTGGGGAAATTGTACCGCTTCATTCCTGATAAGGAAGCAGAAGCTGAAGGTTTAATTCGCGTGGTGGATGAGAGTGGCGAAGATTATGCTTTCGACGCAAATCGTTTTCATCCTGTGAATCTGCCAGCTACAGTTGAGAAAGCACTATTAGCGGCATCTCACGGCTAAACGTCGCAGCATAACAACTCATTGAACCCGACGCCTCGATAGCATGGCCTTCATCATTGTGCTCTGGTGTTAAGGTTGGATGCTGTTCGCTCGGCGCGGGTTAATTCGAGCGTTAGATGGCTTCGAGAATCGAGAGTTGAAAATTTGAATCGTAGCTGCGGCTCGTTTGAATACTGAAGCAATCTCTAACTTGCAATCCTTTCATTTAGCTGAAGGAGGAATGCTGCATATTGAGGTATCGGATACAAAATCATTTGGTTGCGGCATAGCCTTCTCGTTAGCTAATGGTATATAATGCAAGTAGTAGCAATCTACTGTGCGTTGGGGGCTTAAATGTCTCCTCACACCTCATCACTTGTGGCAAGGAAAAAGGAAAGCCATGACGCAGTTAGAGCACCCAACTTTTCTCGTTTTTGAAATGAGGGAGTCAGAAGAGTACATCCGGCTACTGTCTGATGCCTTGTCCATCAAGAACTCACCATCAGCAACTTATCCCGATCTGATTTCCAGTAGCTATAAGCTGACTCGTACGGCTGCGAACAGGATCAATCAGGGACACAATTCAAAGATCAAGCGCGTCATCAATATTGATTACATTGGTATGACGGCAACCGTGTTGCTCGACAGAAATAAAAGACATACTCAAAACGCTCACTACGACAAACTTTCCGAACTCCTCTCGTCACTCAAGAGTCTCAATGCGAACGGGGTAGCTCTTAAAATAAGGATTCTTCTCCAATACCCTTACTCACTAGCAGGCCAGAATCGCATCCTGGCTGAGATATGGGCGAAGCGATCATTCATGGGACAGATGAATGAGAGAGGACGCGATGAAACTAAGCTGGCACCGCCGCTGACAATGCAACATATCGGGAATTCCGCCTTACTCAGAACCCAGCAATACTGCCTTGAGAATCTGCAAAACCTGTTCAGGGATTCCCTCAACATCAGCGGCCCGGACGAGCTCGATTCCTTCAACCGTAGCGGCCCGAACAAGATTGAAATCAGATTTGCCTTCGTCAGCACGCTTATTTGCGGTCTTCGTGTAAATAATCTTTTCTTCTACGACCCGTACCACTACGGGCGGAAAAAGGGCGAGCCGACCTGCGCCTACACCTCTACTCCGGTGGTGATGATAGATGGGAGTGATCACTGCAATGCCTACGAGGCATTCTGCAATCATTTCCGCGTCATCTGGGAGTGCGACTCGACGCTCGATTACGCCGATGTCGCTTGCCAAGACCGGGATACAGTCATGGTTATTATTAGAGAACCCGTAAAGCTCAAGACCGCTCACAAAATTGCCCGCCTCAAGTCTCTCCCCTCCGAAGGCATCGACTGGGAACGGCGCGGGCGACAGTTATATCAATTAGTCAACGACCTTTGTCCTCTCGTCCCCTCGGTTGATGCACCGGAGAGGGGGTTTCTCGCTGCCGCATGGGAGGCGAAAGATGGCCGCATAGTTCCCTGCGAGCCTGCGAAAATGTTAGCAAGAATGTTCAGGCGTGGATTTGAAAAGCTGCCCAATCCTGATAGTGTTCGCGTGACTCTTATGCAGGGTCAACTGGGCTCAGATTTGCCCAGGTCGCTGTTCAACTTAATGGATTCATCAACCTTCAGCATTATCATGCTGACCAAAGAAATTGCAGATAAATTCTGCAATCCAAATGTGTATATCGAGCTTGGCTACCTTCTGCATAGAAACAGAAGAAACCGCACCTTTATCGTGGTCGAAAATGGAATGAATCCTCCCTCAGACCTTCAGCACATTATCTTCTCGACATTTGATAGGACTAGCCCTCACCAATCCCCTGAAGAAATGAAGAAGGTCTACAGGGAACTCCTGCGGGCTATGATGAGGGCCCGTATTATCAATAGAGATACGTTCGATGATCTAAATAAAGAAGACCTCGACGATTAAGATGACGAAGATTTCGATGATTCAGAGGATGAAGACTTCTAGGAGAGAAACCGTCAAACAACTATTGCTGATGGCCTGAAACTATTTTGAGTATGTGAACTCTTTACAAAAGACGCGCTTCGTAAAGAGTGCGGCAGATTAAATTCACGGCTGCGACAAATCTGTGGTGCGCTGTTTGAGTGTAGCGCCTCTGTAAACCAACGGTATATTGAAGTTGGGGAGGTACCCGTGTGGTCATTGATTTTTTCTGTGAGCAAAGCGCCTGAGACGAAATGCGCCATCTAACAACTCATTCAACCCGACGCCTCGATAGCATTCCTTTCATCGTTGTCTTGTTCCTTCACATTGAATACTCTATGCTCGGCGCGGGTTAATTCCGGCGTTAGGCGCTTGCGATGTGAAGACGACGAGGTTTAATGACTAAACGAAATCTTCAGTTGATTTTGGGAACCCAATTGCAGTTATTAGGATTGGTTCTAGTATTCTTTGGCATCGTTTGCCTATTTTTTATCACAGTGGGTTGGAGATTGCTTGATAAGATAGCTTCAGGATTATCTTTAAACAACGACCTCCTGTTTATTGCCTGCATAATTGGCCTCACTTTCATTCCGCTCGGAGCAATGTGTTATAGGAAGGGGAAAAGAGGGACGGCAATTTCTGGTCAGGTTCTAATGTCGAGAGACAAAAGGCCACCGGTACTCTATCTGCGTCCCTTCGAATTTGACGACTTCTTTGCCCAAGCAATAGGTGGGGCGAACGAAATGAAGGGGTTATTTAGTCAACACCCATTATATAGATGGAGCCCATTACGGATACTAGAGACTTTAAAGCTTCAGACGTCTGAGGAAATACTTGCTCAGACCTTAAAGAAAGTGGGGCCATGTATAACCGTGGGCAAGCCTGGACTTGAAAGGCCCATCGTTGGCTTCTCTCGATTTCAAGTTTCAAACGACCGCTGGCAGTCAGAAGTTAAAAGGCTTATGCAGGATTCCAGATTGGTAGTGCTTTGTTCTGGAAATACACCCGGTTTGCTTTGGGAACTCGAACAGATCGCACAGAATGTAAAACGTGACCGTTTGATACTCCTGATAGCACCCGACACTCATGATGTGTGGTGGGAGAAAGCAGATAATGTTTTTGGTCAACGCTTAACTAGAACTCATCCCTAAACCCGTTTGAGGGCTACCAGAGCACAAGCCAGATGAACGAGTGCTTCAAAGTTCCTGACCTTCCGCTCGTATCGCACGACGAGGCGGCGGAAGTTTTGCAGCCACGAGTTCGTCCGCTCGATAATCCAGCGCCGCTTGTATCGCCTCAGCTTGCGCCCGTCCTGGTGCGTCGCCTTCCGGTTGTTCCGCCGCTTCGGGATGATCGGCTCGATGTCGCGCGCCACCAGCAGCGCCCGCGCCGGGTTGCTGTCGTAGCCGCGGTCGGCAATCAGCCTCTCGGGTTTATGCGGGCGGCGGTTCTTCCCGCGCCGCCGCGTCACCTTGACGCTGTCGAGCGTCCTTTCGAGGAGCTTGACCTCGGACGGGGTAGCCGCCTCCACGCATACTCCGAGCGCAAGACCCGCGCCATCTGCCAGAACCATAAGCTTCGTCCCCTTGCCGCGTTTGGTCTTGCCCACACACTCGCCCCTTTTTTAGCCGCCACGAACATGCCGTCAACAAAGCACTCGTTCCAGCGGATTCTGCGGGCGTCGTTGAGTTGGTCGAGGAAGGCGCGCCATAAGTTCAGGAGGACGCCGCTGTCGGCCCACTCGGAGAGGCGGCGGTGGACGGCGCTCTTAGAGCCGTACCGCTCGGGCAGTTCACTCCACGGCGCGCCCGTCCATAAAACCCAGAGTATCCCCTCAAAGCACTGCCGGTCGGTGAGCGGCGGGCGACCGCCTCGCGGGCGGCGCGGGCGCTTCGGGAGCCGCGCTTCGATGAGTTCCCACTGCTTATCCGTTACTGCTCGCCAAGCCATAGGCTTGGTAAGCTACAGAACCAGCATCGGTTGTCAACCGGTTTAGGGACAGCTTCTAGATTTGGTAGCCACTTAGATACTTCTTTTTGCGGGATTATTTACTTCGATGAACAAGGAAATTCCCAGCATAAAATGTTCTTAACCATCGGCGGGGAGTCAATAAGAAATTTGCTTGAGGATGCGTTTAATCCAGTTTTCGCAAAGCTACAGATTCAACCCCGTCCAAGATTGATCCGTTGGCTTACAACGCCTAGAAACATCTTCCGGCTGATTATTTATCTGTTTATTGTTGCGCCGCTCGTGCTTTTATTTCTCGTAGCCGTATTGCTTATGTTTTGGTTTCTGCTCGGTTATTTGGCGAGCCGCGCCTAACAACTCATTCAACCGGAGCGCGAATAGTGTTGATTTTATCGAGAACCTGAATCTAATGGCGTTGTGTACACGCCCGGTTAATGCGGGCGTTATGCGTCTTCGGACACCAGTGATACTCTTTGCCAACCAAGCTCTTTGCCGTATTGATGGAGGGAGGATTGATAGATGAATTGGTCATATGATCAGGCTTTGGCACAATTACGCTCTTGGAAAAATGCAAAAGACAAGCCTACGCTCATCATTGAACTGGCTATATCGTCTCTTGCATACGTTACAGCAATCGGTGAGGTCGCGGAAGTTTCAGATGAAGAACTGATGCTGGCTTTTGGTCGGGTCGCATGGGGAAGCGGCCAAATAATCCTTCCTTTACATAGCGCCACCTTCGCGTATGTAACGCCTAGCGACAAACCGACAGAAATCCCTGTCCACAGTAATGATCGAATGGTAGGCTGCCTTGAATTACGATTTCCTGACAATGACTGTGGCTGCTTTATCACCGAGATTAAACCGGAAACTTTCACGCATGTTGAAAATATCGGGCGCATTGTAATCTCATCGCGCGACGACGCCTAACAACTCATTCAACCGGAGCGCGAATAGCATTGCTTTTATGCGCGAGACTTGCCTTATTTCGGCGGTTCGTCGCGCCCGGTTAATTCGGGCGTTAGCCTGCTACGCTTTTGAGTCTGGAAGAGATTAAAGCTAAGGAATGTTCGATATGGACGAAAAGCTTTCAGAGAATAAACTTAAAGAGTTGCATAGCAATGTCCGGCATATTACGCAAGGGTTCTCATGAAGTTAAGACAGCTAAAGCGGATGCCTCCGCAGCAGCCTTAACAGCTCTTGGTACAAGTTATCGTGCCTGTGATTGAAACGCCATTCGCACTCTTTCAAGTGCAGATGGAAAGTCTCAGCAGGCACGCCGTTGAACTTCTGTAGCCGGCGCTTGGCGTAACTCCAGAAGCTCTCTATCCCGTTGATGTGGCTCGCGCCGCGTGCGAACTCGTTAGCGCCATGATTGACCCGGAAGTGCTTCGAGTAGCCGACATCGACCAGTCCGTCGTAGCCGCGCCAGCCGTCGGAGTGGATCACGGCGTCGGCCGAGACCCGGCCACGAATAATGGCCTGTAATGTGGCCTTTTTGCAGTCCGTGACGATCTCCGTATAGACCTCATCGTCGCGCTTGAATAGACCAAAGACGATGGTCTTGCCGGAGGCGCCGCGGCCGCGCTTGCCCCGCACGCGATGCGGGCCGAAGTAAGACTCATCAACTTCGACCTCGCCGTTGTTGAATGGCGATTGGCGCTCGCACTCTTCGGCGATGCGCTGACGGATTTTGCCAAACATCACGATGACTGTTCGCTCTGAAAGACCGGTTAGTTGAGCCACATCAAAGGCAGTCAGATCGAGCGCAAAGTAGCGAAGGAGAAGGCGGAATTTCCACCCTGCGATTCTCGAACGCCGGTGGTAACGGGTTAGCCTTTGCACGTCAGAAGTTTAGCACCTGTCAGAAAGTGCTTAACTTCATGAGACCCTACGCAATTAGGAATGAGTTGGTTTGCATTCTTTGTGACAGTAAATTATTTGACTATGGGGTGGCTTGCCAAAGCTCCTAAAGATCAAAGTGACCCATTTATAATTCGGATAGTCGCCATTGTTTTTATCGTGCAGGATTTATTAGGGATATTTGGATTAGCGTAGGTTTTAATTGCGGTGATGGCAATGAAGATACAAATAGATATGCTTGAGAATAAAGAAGAATCGAAATGTAAAAGTATACCAGCGATGACTTTCAAGAACTTCTTCAAGATTTTCTGTAGTTTAAAAAAAGGTAATTAGGGAGAATCGTAACCAAAGTAGAGCTTGATGAACTGCTTGTACAGATTCTCTCCGCGATGATTGAACCGGTATTCGATCTCTTTCAAGTACATTGGGAAATGATACTTCGACACGCCCCGATAGTTATACAGGATGTGCTTAGCGTAACTCCAAAAACCTTCGATGCCATTGATGTGATTTTTAGTTCTCTTGTCCACATAGGCTTTTGAGTGATTAACTTGGTGATGCTTACCGTACCGCTTCAACGATTGATAGCCACGAAAGCTGTCCGTGTAATAGACCGAGCCTTTCCGCGTCTTGGCGCGGATGTGCTCCATCAGTTCAGCCGCGCTGACGTGCTCGACGACTTTGGTGTAAACCCGCCCTTTGCGCTCCAACAGCCCGAAAACGAGGCTTTTGCCGGCGGCCCCGCGCCCACGCTTACCTTTGCGCCGACCACCGAAGTAAGCCTCGTCGAGTTCGATCTCGCCGCGCAGTTTGCCCGCCTCAAGCTCGGCCGTGTGATAGAGACATTCGCGCAAGTGCTGATAGACACGCGCCACCGTCTTCTGATCCAGCTTCAAGTCCGTGGCCAAGCGATAGGCTGGCACTTGTTGGTAAAAGCCTTTGATGATCTCCAGTTCACGGCGAAGCTGTGCGAGCGATTTCTGCCGGGCACAACGCCGACATTTAACGTAGCGGCGAGCCGTGCGGCAGACCTTGAACGAGCCGCAGAAGATGCACTTTCTGCCTCGGCTAAAGTTGGCCGCACAACTGAAATGGCTCGATCTCACTGTAACCATGCGTACTTAGCTTATGACGCTGGTTACTTTTCTCCCTAATTACCTAAAAAAATCGAAATCTGAAAGTATCCCCGCCCCATTGTATACATGGATAGGGGTGTTTTTGATGTTCGTGCTATTTTCATTAATGTGTGCATGGGCAGTCATTTTGCGGTATTACCCCTTTAAATAGCGTTTGATTTTGTAAGTGCTTAGTGAAACCAAGCCGCAGGCTAACAAGTCATTCCACCTGACCGCCCGATAGCGTGGCTCTCAAGCTCTTCCTTGTGTTTAGGTAGAATGCCATTCGCGGGCGGCAGGTGAATTCCGGCGTTAGGCGTATCATTCCCACCTGCGCGGCAGTTAATGTATACGACTCTTCCCTCTTTCAAGAGCCGCATTGATGAGATTAAGCGGCTCATCTTGGGGCTTCAGATTGCCCTCTAATGAAAGCACATACAGCTTGATCGCAGCTTTGTGAGCATTGGTATGAAGATAGATTGACTCAATGCCATCGAGTAGCGTTTTGCTTGCCTGCATCACTCCTTCCGGCCCGCTGTCGATGGCTTTCTTAATCGTGAACAGAAAGCGCGCTAAACATTCGACTGCGGCTGCATCCTGACATAAGGCAGGCTCAAGGATCGCAGCCCAATCTTCTTCATCTGCGAGCGGAGATACAAGCTGATGTTCCATCATGCTTTGATGCGACATGCGGAGTCTGCATGTACAGAATATGTCAATTTTGTATATCCGTCAATATGTTCATATAACATATTGGATGAAGAAGAGAATTTACATTGCTCAGCGTGGTCGCCTCGTCAGTCTCTTGCGTGAAATGAGAATTGAGGCTGGTCTAACGCAGGTGGATTTAGCCGCACACATCGAAAAAGACCAAGCCTATGTTTCAAGGTATGAAAGCGGTCAGAGGCGATTGGATGTGCTGGAGGTACGTGAGATATGTCAGGCTATTGGGGTGACGTTGGAGGAATTTGTCAAAAGGTTAGAAAGGGTACTGAAGTAGTCGCAGCAAGATACGCCTAACAACTCATTCAACCCGACCCCGCGATAGCATCACTTTCATCGTCGTCTTCCTTGATAATGCTGTATGCTGCTCGCGCGGGGCGGGTTAATTCGAGCGTTAGATTTCTTATTGCCAAAGCGAAGGTTTCATGTTATCAGCGTGTAAACCGTAGGTCTGGCATGTTTTCACAATATCGAAATTCAACTCCTCGCTCAGTTGCCTGCTTCCTAAACAAGGAGACGAGTCATGAATGACAATCGCGAAATGCTGGAGGACCAGTTGGTAAGGTTTGAAGCGCAGTTGCGGGGCCTTAATTCCTACATCAAAGAGCTAAACGATAGGACAGCCGAACATGGTACGGGTAGAGAGCACTTTGAAGGGGACCTGGTGGAGGCGCAGAACAATGTAAATTATTACGAAGCTGAGGTAGCGCGCATAAGGGGGTTAATAGGGGAGGGGTCTGACGGCGCGACTTATTTGATATACCAGGACGCTTCGGAGGAGTGGCGCTGGCAATTGCGCGCAGCTAATAACCGCATCATAGCCGACTGCGGCGAAGGCTATCACAACAAGCAGGACTGTGTGCACGCCATAGCAATAGTGAAGGAGTCGAAGGACGCGCCAGTCAAAGAGAGGCGTTAACCAAACAGCGCTTGCGCTTCGGGTGCGGGGAAATCTAACAACTCATTGAACCCGACGCCTCGATAGCATGGCTTTCATGATGCTTCCCTTGATGTACATTGAATGCCTGCGCTCGGCGCGGGTTAATTCGGGCGTTAGACATCACAATTCGCTGTTGGAGATACAAATTTATGGCTACCACTTCTACACACACCAGTCGCCACGTGAACGCGCCTCGCGCAGATGTCTATCGCGCACTTCTCGACGCGCGAGCGGTCGCGACATGGATGGTGCCGATTGGCATGACCAGCCATGTACATGTTTTCGACGCTCGCGAAGGTGGTTCATTCCGAATCTCACTCACTTACGACGAGCCGACCGGAACCGGCAAGACGGCCGCGCACACCGACACGTACCACGGCCATTTCATTAGGCTCGTACCAAATGAGCAGGTGGTCGAAGTGATGGAATTCGAGACGGACGATGCCGCCATGCGCGGCGAGATGACGGTCACGTTCACGCTCACGGAAGCGGATGGTGGCACGGATGTGCTCGCCGTACACGACAACCTGCCGCCCGGCCTCTCGCCAGCCGACAACGAAACGGGCTGGCGAATGGCACTCGACAAACTGGCAGCATTCGTTGAGGCTGGCGACAACAAGTAAGGCATGGTGAGCCATGAGTTCGGTGCCGCCTAACAACTCATTCAACCGGAGCGGAATGAGCTTGCCTTTCATCCGCAAGATTAAAGGCTTGATACAATTATTCCCGCCCGGTTAATTTGAGCGTTCGTCCGCCTGAAAGCGCCTGTCTGCTAACATAGGGGTTGCAGACCGGCGCAATGAGGCGGGCTAACATCTCATTCAACCGGAGCGGGATTAGCTTGTCTTTCATCCACAAGACTCGGATGCTTCTCTCAATGCTTCCCGCCCGGTTAATTCGGGCGTTATGCTGCCCGCGCATTGTGTCTCAAAGATAAGAACCTTATCATCTATTTATGCATGTGATTACTCGTAAGCGGCTCAATGAATTTGCAGAAAAATATCTCGAAACCAAGACGGCTCTTGCTTATTGGTACAGCTTGGCGAAGCATAACGATTTTGCAAACTTTGCTGAATTGCGGGCGATGTTTTCAGCTGTTGACAAAGTCGGTAAATTTACAGTCTTCAATATCGGCGGGAACAAAGTTCGCCTAATTGCAGCAATTCACTATAATCGTAAGAAAATTTATATTCGGGCTGTACTGACTCATGCCGAATATGATGAAGATAAATGGAAGGAATAAGTTATGCAGAATCTAGATGTGAATAAAACGGCAGATGCGTGGTCTTCTCTGGCTGGCAAAGTATTTGTGCCACATACAGAAGAAGAATATCGGCGGCTGGTCGCGTTGCTCGACGGCCTGATAGATGAAATCGGAGAAGATGAATCACACCCGCTCGCCTCGCTCATAGAAATTGTCGGTGTGTTGATTGAGAAGTATGAGGATGAGCATGTGCCGGAGCTGGCAGTCGAATAGTTCCATCAATCGGCAGCATAACAACTCATTCGACCCGACGCCTCGACAGCAATCTTTTCATGGTTCTTCCTTCGGTGTATCTTGTGTGCTGCTTCCTCGGCGCGGGTTAATTCGGGCGTTGGGCAGCTAAGGCATTAGCATTTCTACTGAACGGAGGCAACAATGGCCAGAATTACCGGAATCGGTGGGGTCTTTTTCAAGAGCAGAAATGACCGTGTCGCGCTTGCGGCTTGGTATCAGGAGCACCTAGGCATTCCACTAGAGAGCTTTGGCGGTGCCGTCCTGAAATGGCCGGACGACAAGGCCGAGGATAAGGGGCTCACCGTGTGGCACATCGCAGAAAAAGAAAGCCAGTGGTTCAGCCCCAGTGACTCATCTTTTATGATCAACTACCGGGTTGACGATCTCGAGGAGATGATCGCGCAGCTCCGCACGGGCGGGGTCGAAATCATCCAGGGCCCCGAGTCTCATGAAAACGGGAGGTTCGCGTGGGTGATGGACCCTGAGGGGAACAAGGTGGAGTTGTGGGAGCCGATGATCTGGGATGAAAAGAACAAGAGCGCCTGAAGTTCTTGCACGAGCCGCCCAACAACTGCATGCAGCGGAGCGCGCAAGATGGCTTGGTCCGTCACACCTGAGACTCGGTGCGCGCCCGCTGATGCTCAGCGTTAGGCTTCTGTTGAGTGGTTTGGAACAAAAAGGTAAACTGTATCTCGGAGGTAGAGATTATGAGCAAAAGCTTAACTGATGATATGCCGCCTGAGGAATTCGAAGCTAGGAAGGCCCTTCTTAAGAAACTGTTTGCCGAAATAGACGATAATCGCGAGAAAATGCTATCTGAAGAATCCGAAGTCAGGCCGGCTATCGAGAAAATGCTTGCTGAGATAGAGCATAATCGGGAGAAAATGTTATCTGACCAAGAAGAGATTGACCGTTTAAAGGCTCGCACTCGTTCAATGTTGGCGCAATTGGAAGCGGCGTAAATCATGTGGAAGCAACTGTATGAATGGGCGAAGCAGTTGGTTCTCTTGTCACAGGATACGCAACGTAATCGTGCTGACATTAGAGACTTGCGAGAGGAAATGGATAGGCTAACCTCAGTAGTTCAAAGGTTGGCTTTTGAAATTCAGAGATTAAGCGAGAAAATAGACCATGCCCGTGAAACAGACGCGCATGAGCGTGAAAAGCTAGTGTTGAAATTGGAAAACGAGATGTTGAAGTTTGAGCGGCGCTTGCCAGCAGGTAAACCAAGCGAAGAAGCGAAAGATAAAGGATAAGTCGTAATTCTTCGAACGAAGCCTAACAACTCATTCAACCTGACGCCTCGATAGCATTCTTTTCAAGATTCTTCCTCCGGTGTAAATTGAATGCCTGCGCTCGGCGCGGGTTAATTCGGGCGTTAGGCGGCTTCCTTAAGGTATCAAATTCTATGCCCAGATATATCGCATTCCTGCGAGTCATCAACGTTGGCGGCCACCACACCGTCAAGATAGATTTTTTTGCGCCGTCTCTTTGAGTCACTTGGCTTTATCAAAGGTCGAAACCTTCATCGCCAGCGGCAATGTCGTGTTTGAGACTACGTCGAAGAACGCTCAAGCTCTTGAACGAGAAATAGAGAACAGGCTGCATGAGGCGCTCGGCTATGAAGTAGCCACATTCATTAGAACGGACGCAAAATTGGCAGTCGTCGCGAGTTACAAGCCATTCAGCCAATCCGATCTTGATGGGGCTGCGGCGTTGAATATTGCTTTCCTCGGCACCGGGCTTGATGATAAATCAAGTCACAGGCTGATGACGTTGAGAACGGATATTGATGACTTTCATATTCATGAGCGTGAGATTTACTGGCTCTGCCGTAAGAAGCAGAGCGGATCTAAGATTTCAAACGCCGTGCTTGAGAAGGCCATCGGCCAGAAGTCAACGTTGCGCGGGGCAAACATGGTCCAAAAGATGGCCGCGAAATATTCTTAATCGGATCTTTGGTATGTAGTACGCGCCGCCTAACAAGGGATGAACCGGACTCGCAATCAGCAGGCTTTTCATCTTCAATCGCTTGTGCTCGCCGGTTATCCCCGGCGTTAGATTGCTTCTAGAATCGTATGCGACTGTCGCAAATTCACAGGCACTTTAACCTTATGCAATATCAGGGGCGGGCGAGCGAGCGCGAGATAGAGCGACTCGTCGCCAGGTATCCACACATCCCCCCCGAGTACGTCGAACTCGTCAGCGATGCGACAGAGATCGAACTGGAGTGGCAGGGGCGGCAATACTTGCGCGTGTGGGACCCTGAAGGGTGCAGCGAGATGGATGAGGGATACGGTTTCAGTGAGCTCATCGAAGGGGCCATCCCCGTGGGAGATAATGGGGGCGGCGGGGCGCTTGTATACCTGGAAGGTGATCGGGGGTGGGGGCTATATCTGGTGGACGACGGCGTCATTGATCGGTCTGAGGCGAAGTGGGTCGCGGCTTCGCTATCGAATCTCCTCGGGAAGGGAGAAGGGATTGAGTCATGCAGATGATGAATACAGCCGGGAGGCGGCTACAGATGACTCATTCAGTGACGGGCGCAATCTAACATCGGCATGCAGCGGACGCGCGAACGAGCAAGCTTTTTAAATTCAAAGGCCCTGGCGCGCCGCTGATGCTTGGCGTTAGGTTTCTGTTGTATGGTCACACTTAAGCATCTGAATCAATCACCTTAAATGTGCCCGGAGGAAGATGTGCCTTGTGTGTTGCTGCCGCTTGAATGCTGGGCGCCTCGCGCACGAATCGAGAGTTAATGACAAGGTGGGTTGCATCGCCGTGCGGCGTTGCATACGTTGAATGATAGAATCAATGTTGGAAGGTTATGCAAAGCAGAATGGCTACGCTGGACACAACCTAACAACTCATTGAACCGGAGCGGCAATAGCGCGGCTTTCATTCGCGCGGATTGAAGGCTTGCTACAATCTGTGCCGCCCGGTTAATTCGAGCGTTCGCCGCCAGCACGGAACGGCACTCCCAGTTAAGAGGTCATGCCGTTCCGCAGAGGCGGGCTAACATGCCAATGCAGCCGACCGGATTTAGCCTGCTTTTCATGCTTATGCCGGGCGGCGCAGGCTGTCGGCTGCGCGCGGGCGGCTGATTGCCGCGTTAGATTGCTCTCGGCTTGGAATGACGTAAATCAGGAGAGTTGAAATGCGAAAAGTAACATTTCGCGTTGCCAATAGTCTCGATAATTATATCGCCCGTAAAGATGGCGCAGTTGACTGGATTCTTGGCGGTGAGGATGAGCCATCCCCAATTTCTGGAGCAACCAGAGTGATAAAATCGACCTGCCCTCTCAGCCCGCTCTGGCTTGTTGCCAAGCCGTGGTGAATGCTTGCGGCGACAACCATCCCGTCTGTGGTCATGGGTAACATGACTGCCTTTTATGCGGAGCGGCCGAACGCTCGAATTAACCCGCCCCGCGTGAGCAGCACACAGCATTATCGCAGCACACAAGCATGAAAGAAGTGCTATCGCGGGGTCGGGTTGAATGAGTTGTTAGACGCCGTTACCTGTATTGAAGAATCTCCTCGACGGTAAGGCCGATGTCTTTCGCAATCTGCCGTAAAAGGATTGGTGAGATGTCTCGACTTCCATGAAACGGCACTGTTGTGCTCCGACCATCAGAATGACGGAATTGTTTATGTGAGCCACGCTGGCGAGCCTCTACAAAGCCAAGCTTCTCCAAGATAGCAGTTACCTCTCTCGGTTTCAGGACTGGATACTTGCCCATCTTTAGGCAACCTTCACCGTCTGCATGCCAATGAATTCAGCTTCCAAATTCGGTTCCCCATCTTCAAGCAGCATTTCAATCACCTCTTGCATATTATGCTGCAATTCATCAAGTGTCTCAGCTTGGCTATGAGCACCGGAAAATCCTGGCACATAGCCAATGTAAAGGTCAGTGTCAGGACATTTTTCTACAATGTAATTATAGATTTTCATATTCAGTCCTCCCGCTTACCATATCATTAACATTCAACAGGCGTCTAACGCCCGAATTAAGCTGCGCCGCGCGAAGGCATTCTAGCTGACTTGCGGATTCTACCTGAGAGGCAGGCTATCGCGGCGTCAGCTTGAATGAGATGTTAGCCCGCCTCGGCGAAACGGCATGAGCCTCTGCGCCATCATGGCGTTTCGTTCAGGCGGCCTAACGCTCGAATTAACGCGGCGGGAAGCATTGAGAGAAGCCTTCAATCTTGTGAATGACAGCCGCGCTATATCCGCTCGCGTTGAATGAGTTGTTAGACCGCCCCTGACTTAGATCATTCAACTCTGCATCTGTTTTCTGAGCTTCGCCACCCGAATCTTGATTCCTTTGTTTCGCGAAGCATGTCTAACGCGGCAATCAGCCGCTGCGAGCGCGCAGCATTCTACCAGAGGGCAGAGACTTTCATGAGAGCCAAGCTATCGAGCAGTCGGCTGCATTGGCATGTTAGCCCGCCTCGCTGCGCCTGTCTGCAACCCCTACGTTAGCAGACAGGCGCGTTCAGGCGGCCTAACGCCCGAATTAACCCGCCGCGCACACAACGCATCAAGCATTCAATCTTGCGGATGAAAGCCGCGCTATTCGCGGTCGGGTTGAATGAGTTGTTAGCCCGCGCGTGCATTGTAAGCGACAACGTAAGCATGTTACAGATTTAACCTGCCACGCCTCGCCTGACGTAATATTTTTGCCACCCTAGCCGGAAGCCTAATCTGCTTGATCCGGAGGACAGCACTATTGGCAGTAGTCATCGAGGCAATTAGAATACCTTCGACTTCATCAACATGATTCTTATCAGGAACTACGAAGACTGAGAAGTAATTCCAGAAATTATAGTACCTATCGGATGATATATTCGCGTGCCTATGAAGTCTGCTGAATAAAGAGCGTTTTGTTTTCCCAATGTAGTAAGGGTGATCGTCTCGATAGAGAATATACACTCCAGGACTTTTCAGATGCTCAAGCCCTTTAGCAAGCAATTTGTTCTCTTCGATTATATCGAACACTTCTCGCGGCCACATGCGAGCATATTCAGCAACAATCTTCTTCCTAATCAGCGCCACAAAATAATGTTTCCTTCCCGTTAGGATTTCAAAACTTTCGAGACGCTACAGAGGTAGCGGGCTAACGCCCGGCATCAGCGGGCGCGCGGCCCCTTTGCCGGAGCATGAGAGCCTGCGTGTCCGCGCTCCGCTGCATGCCGTTGTTAGATTTCGCCCTCCGATACTACCCGCCGACCCCTTTATAGCCTTTCGCCTGATCGAACCAAGCGGCCTTCTGTTTAGGCGACTTCAAGATGCCAAGCATGTCCGAGACTGATTCGTCCGTAAAGATCACGTACCACTGGGACACGAACTCAAGCGAGTGTAACCTCACCGACGAAACGGGCGCGGCCTTCAACGCGGGCAGCAGATGCTCGAACCCTTCGACCGCCCCGTTATTCAGCTCCGAGTTAATTCGCGCACGCACCGAGTAGATGTCAACAATCTGATGCAAAGAAACCGGCGCGCCCGCCTGATACCGAACCTCGCCGGCACGCGAGATTCGCTCAAGGCAATCTGCGACAAGTGGTTTAGTCCGATTCTCATTTAGAAGGTCGATGAGTTGGCTATCAATCATTGCTTCCGCAACCACGAAGAAATCTAACGCCCGAATTAACCGGGCGGGAAGAATTGAGAGAAGCATCCAATCCTTGCGGATAACATCCGCGCTAATTCCGCTCCGGTTCAATGAGTTGTTAGGCTTGCCTATAAGCATCCACCTTTATCCCAAAGGATTCAATCCCTCACGCGAACTATGCATGACAGCCAGTACTTCAATCTGGCCTTCGTCTTCTTTTATGAGGTAGATTATCCGATATGAGCCTTCCATGACCTCACGCACTTCCTTCAACTCATATTCCCGCACCATCCGCCCTGAAAAGGGAAAGGCTGCCATCTGGATAGAACGTTTGGTTAGGCGGTCAATAATCCGACGAGCATATTCTGGCGAGGTTTGCGCCACGTAATCATGGATAGCTTCAAGTTGAGCCACAGCAGCATCCGTCCACAAAACTTTCATGACTGTAACCCGAACTTAGCACGTACTTCGGCAACATCTGTCACTTTTCCAGCTTCGCTGTCAGTAAGACCAGCCTCGATGGATTGACGCACATAAATCTCATGCATCAAATCATCCCACGTCATGTTTTCAGGTAGCTTCTCGATTAAGCGTTTCGCTTCTTCTTTTACATTAACAGTACTCATGAAATTTACTCCTTCAGTAGTATGAATATACCCAGTGGCTTGATTCATGGTCAACTTTTTCAGGGAATTCAATGTGTGGCAAGCCTAACGCTCGAATTAACGCGGCGGGAAGCATTGAGAGAAGCCTTCAATCTTGTGAATGACAGCCGCGCTATTTCCGCTCGCGTTGAATGAGTTGTTAGACCGCCCTTCAAATGGATCATTCAATATCGCACTGTCTCTTCTGTGCTTCATCACACGATGCTCGACTGTTTTGCTTTCGCGAAGCGTGTCTAACGCCCGAATTAACCCGCCCGCGCAATCAGCATCCAACATTTGATGCGAAGAACCAGCATGAAAGGCACGCTATCGCGGGTCGGGTTGAATGAGTTGTTCGGCGGCGTATGGCAGGAACCCGCCAACATTTAGGGGCTCTTCATTCTCCAAGGAACCCATCGGGGTACGTTCTTGCAATACCGTCGGTATGATTCACCAAACTTATGCCTCAACATCGGCTCTTCATAAAGCGCTACGACAAGGAAAAAGATGATACACGCGACGGCTGTATATTCAAACAACCTCCACGATGCGAAGAGCAAAGCCTCGCCAAGAAGGATTGATAGAATTCCAACGTACATTGGATTCCTGACATAACGGTAGAGCCCCCGCACGACAAGTTCTTTTGGCGGATCAATCGGGGCAGGTGTGCCTCTCCCGGCAAACGTAAAATCCCAAGCGCACCAGAAATAAAACGCTGTACCGATTAAGATTGGCAAGACTCCCAGGTTTCGAAAGACGCCAAGCTGCATAGGCGGCGAGGCGGATGAAGACAGTAACCAATAAGGGACTAATATCGTAACCGTCCCCGGCACAAGAAAAGTAAAAATTATCGTCTTAATCAGAACCATTGTTACATTTCATAAAAGCCGCCGAACGCTGGAGCTAAGCCGCCGCGCATCCAACTGCGAGTCCACCCAAGCTCACGATGAAAAGCCCGCTAACTCGCGGTCGGCTTGAGCGACCTGTTAGCCCGCCTCGCTGCGCCGCGATGAAACCCTACGTATCATCGCGGCGCGTTCAGGCGGCCTAACGCCCGAATTGAGCGGGCGCAGAGACAACACAACAAGCATTCAAGGCTCGCGGATGAGAGTTGCGCTATTCGCGCTCCGCTCGAATGAGTTGTTAGACCGCCCGCTCGATTACAGCTTTCAACGTCCGCAGCGGCTTTCCGAACTTCACCACAGAAGACTTTGCTGCCCTTTGATGCGAAGCGTGTCTAACGCCCGAATTAAGCTGCCCCGCGCGCAGAGCATTCTACCGAACTTTCAGATTCTAGATGAGAAGCAGGCTATCGCGGCGTCAGCTTGAATGAGATGTTAGCCCGCCTCTGAGCACTGCCCTGCAACCCCTACGTTAGCGGGGCGGTGCGTTCAGGCGGCCTAACGCCCGGCATTGTATGTTGACTCACGCGGGCTCGAAGCGGCAAGCTTTCGACCGCACACGAGGCGCCGGTGAGACTGTGCCCGGCATCCGGCTCCAAAGCCCGAGGGTGAGATTAAGCCCCCGGCGCCTCCATCTTGCGCGCGCCACCCGAGGCCGGACAGTATCTCATGGCCGCTCATCCAAGAGCAGAGCCTGCATTAGCAAGGCTGGCCGGGCGCCGCAACTACCGGGAGCAAGATCATGAACCTACCGCCGCTCGGCCTCGACGTCGCGAAGCTGAAGTTCAACGCCTGCCTCGTCCGTGCAGGCGGCAAGCTCCGTCACAAGGTCTTCTCCAACAACCCTCGTCGGCTTCTCGCAACTCTCCGACTGGCTTAAGAAGCAAGGGGTCAAGCAGGTGCATGCCTGCATGGAGGCGACCGGCACTTACGGCGATTCCCTTGCCACTTACCTGCACGAGCAGGATCATCTAGTGAGCGTCGTCAACCCGGCGGCTATCAAAGCCTACGCGCAGAGCCACCTCTCGCGCACGAAGACCGACCGCGTTGACGCCGCGCTAATCGCAGGCTTCTGCGGCGAACGCGAGGCCCCGGCCTGGCGCCCGCCTGCGCGTGAAGTGCAGGAACTTCAAGCGCTTGTGCGCCGCCTTGAGGCATTGATCGAAATGCGCACCGCAGAGGAGAACCGCCTCTCCTCCGGCATCTCAGTCGGGGCCGTGCGCGAGTCGGTCGAGCAGATGCTCGCTTACCTCGCCGAGCAGATCAAGCGGACGGAGGCGCTCATCCGCGACCACATCGGTAACCACCCGGGGCTGCGGCGTCAGCGCGAACTGCTCGACTCCATCCCCGGCATCGGGGAGACGACCGCCGCGGCGCTCTTAGCCGAAGTCCCCGACATCAAGCAGTACAAGAGTGCACGGCAGGTGGCAGCCTTCGCGGGTCTTGTGCCGCGGGAGCGGCAGTCGGGCAGCTCCGTCAAGGGGCGGGTGCGACTCTCAAAGATCGGCAACGCGCGCTTCGCCGTGCGCTCTACTTCCCGGCAGTGACTGCTCTGCGATGCAGCCCTTTCTTTCAACATGGGCCGAAGGGTTGCGTCAAAGGGGTAAGAGCAAGATGGCGATCATCGGCGCGGCGATGCGCAAGCTCATCCATCTTGCCTACGGGGTGCTCAAGACTGGCGAGCCGTTCGATCCAGAGTGGGCAAAGAAGGCTTGACAAAGAACACAGTATCTCACCCGCCGCGCACACAACGCGATTAGAAGGGCGTCTAGCGGATGAAAGCCACGCTGTTCGCGGTCGGGTGCATGCCGTTGTTAGATGCGGCGTGGCAACATGCACCTCAATCGGGGTAATCAATTTTCCACTTTAGAAAGAACTCCACATCATCTGCCGCACTATCGACTTGCCCTCTCACATAATCGCTTTCATCTCGCAGGGCAGCTTCAATCAGTGGCTTAACTCGAACCTCATTAAGCCGTCCATGAATGCGAGCGATATGCCCAAAGCCAAGAATTGAATTTCCCCTAACATTAAAATGCTCATGTTTCGCTAAACGCAAGCAAATATCTTCTGCCCAATCTGGCTCATCAGAATGAAGCGCCGCCGAAAGAACAGCATATAGAAGTTCGTTCGGCTCATCCCGTGAGATTGCAGATTCAACCTCTTCTTTGCTTCGTGGCTCTATAACTTGGTATTCCATAAATCTAGAGAGCATCTAACGCCCGGCATCAGCGGCGCACACAGGCCGCCACCAGCGCCAAGCCTCGCATGAGAATAATGCTAATTGCGCGTCCGCTGCATGCCGTTGTTAGATTGCTGCCGCAGGGGAATGAGCGGCTTTCCCTCTGTAAACTTCTCGAACCTGTCGATTAGAACCGTCCCGCGTGGCTCCCCCCGCACTCTCTTCATCGGGCCGACCGTTGGATTCTCCGGGTATGCCCTCCCGTCGAAACGCAGTTCAACGTAGTAGCCAGGAATGATGCCGCCGCCAGCCACATACACGATCAAATTACGCCACCCGCGAGAGCGACGCACAGAGGCGATGATGAGCGGCCTAGTCAAATCAATAGATGCGATAAGCTTATAACCCCGGTTGCTCCGGGTGAAGATATGGGTGCTACAGCCGCCCGTTCCACACACGCCTGGGCGCTACCACATGAGCAATAGCCTCGCGCCTGCCGTCACCGTTAAGGTCGAGCCAATTGAGGAAGTAGCGCGCCTCTCCCACATCGTCCGTATACATTCCGCGAAGAGCAGTCGCAATGGTGCGCTCGGATCGGGACTGCGCGCTAGCCGAAACACAATCTAGTAACAGCAAGAGAGCAACCATCGCGGCCACCAATCCAGGGAAACCTTTCCTCATGGGAATCAGCACCACATGTTTCCTCACTCTCTAGCTGACATAGGCAATCTAACGCTCGAATTAACCCGCGCCGAGCGAATGCCCTTCAACCTTCGCCGCAAGGTAACATCTTAAGAGGCACGCTCCCGAGGCGTCGGGTTGAATGAGTTGTTGGGTTGCGCCCTTGAGCTATCTGTTCACCACTCATTAACCACCTGCATCGAAGCCATTCAGCCTACGCCATGCCCGTTGGAAGAATCCACATAGCGCGGCGACCAACTCGGAAGCCGCGGACAATTGAACTGGAACTCGCCGCGCGCCGTTGTCTAGAGGCACGACCCCGAATGTGTGAACGATCAAGACGAGCAACCCAACGCCCGGCATCAGCGGCGCGCACGAGCGATTGAGGTTAAGGGACATGCTGGATGCGCGTCCGCTGCATGCCGTTGTTAGATTGCACCTCGCCAGAAAAAGAAGGAGATGCCAAGCAATAACATCAGCGAGCCTATAATCGCGATTGGGAGGCGGAACGGCCGAAGCCCGTAGTCCCTCCCGGAAATCATTACTTGCCACCGCCGACACAGCTCGCCGAATGGTTTATTAAGCAGCACGAGCGCCGCCCCGAAGAGACACAGCAAAATGGCATTCGTTTGCCCCTTCATCCCGCGAATATAACAAAACCCGCTTTACCCAAGCGAAGCAATCTAACGCTCGAATTAACGCGGCGGGAAGACTCTAACCAAGCATTCGATCTGGCGAATGACAGGCAAGCTGAGTCCGCTCGCGTTGAATGAGTTGTTATGCCGCCCATCATTGAAACGCGCCGCTTGCATTCTGCTTTTGCTCTGCGGCTTGCGTCAACGCCACTGACTTTGTTTTAGCGAAGCGGCCTAACGCTCGAATTAACCCGCCGGGAAGCAACTATGCTACGGCCAACTCAACGATGAGAGCTATGCTAATTCCGGTCGGGTTGAATGAGCTGTTAGCCCGCCTCTCAGCGCCGTCCTGCAACCTCTATGTTAGCAGGGCGGCGCTTTCGGGCGGCTAACGCCCGGCATCAGCGGCCGCCACGATACTTGATGGATAAAAGACCTGCTCATTGGCGGTCCGCTGCATGCCGTTGTTAGCCGACGCCCCGACTGAACCTATTTTCGCCTGCTTAATTCGCGACGAATCATCTTCATCCAACGTATGAATTGGGACTCATCAGGGTAAATCGGCTTACTGACCTCCGAGCCATACTGTGAATAATGCAACTCCCCAGATTTAGAAGAATCCCACAGGTGATAATTAGTTCCGTCGAGAATTATGCTCTCAGATTCAGGCGGGGCGGGTGATTCAGATTTCTTTGGCCTTAAGGATACGGCAACACTATCAAGAAGCTTTCCGCGCCACCTGCGAAATTGGACCAAAGGGATATTGAATTCTCGCTTACTCACGCCGATCAATTCGGCTATCTCCGCCGGGTCATCCCGGCCTATGCGCTCGAATATCTCATTCCCCTTCTGCCAAAGATTACCACCCGTTACATACTCCGTAACGTGGATTTTACCTTCCCGCCCGACTACGACAATCTGCGAATTACTTTCAAGGCTGGTGCTATACCGTAGGACCAACGCGAATTCGTTCTTTGAATCTTTCAACACGTCGAGAGGCAGCAAAAGATCGAACAACTTTCCATGTGTCTCGCGGCTGATAGTGGGAATAACTCTCGGAAGCTGCTCTTGAGCGCTGACGCTGAAGCGCACAAGTAATAAGAGGGCGGAAGCAGCTAAGATTGAATCGATTCGTAACTTGCACATATCCAGCTTACCAAAGCCGAAGGCGGCTAACGCCCGAAATAAGCTGCCGCGCATTCAACCTTGGAATCGCCCAAGCTCTCGATGACATCCGATCTGATTCGCGGTCAGCTTGATTGAGCTGTTAGCCCGCCTCAGCGCGCCGGGCTGAAACATCTAGGTTCACAGCCCGGCGCTTTCGGGCGGCCTAACGCAGGAGCTAAGCGGCGCGCACGGGCCATGAATGATGACAGACCTGCTGAGTGGCGCGTCCGCTTGAGCGAGATGTTAGCCCGCCTCGGCGCATCGCCCTGCAACCGCTACGTCAGCAGGGCGGCGCATTCAGGCGGCCTAACGCCCGAATTAACGCGGCGGGAAGCATTGCGAGCAGCATCCAGCCTTGCGGATGACAGCCAAGCTAAGTCCGCTCGCGTTCAATGAGTTGTTATGCTGCCCCTTTGATTAGCTCATTCAACTGCCGCAGTAGACCGCTCAATCGATTTCATGCAACCCGACTTTCGTTTTGATGCGCAGCGGCATAACGCCGGGCATCAGCGGCGCGCACGAGCCTTTGAAGTTAAAAGAATTGCTTGTTTGCGCGTCCGCTGCATGCCGTTGTTAGGCATCGCCCTTGCTGGGCCGGGGGGTGGGCTGATTCTCTTTTGTAACCCTTATCAGAAAACGAAGCGCTTCATTTACCGACTCTGCGTCTGGAAATGCCTCCGCCACGTCTGGCGCCAACCTGATCACATCGCCAAACCTTTTGCGACCCGGACCTAGCTTCCTCACACGTAGGCTTCGCAGATCGTATTCAGTCCGCAGTTCATCTTCCATCTCTGACTTAACCTTCTTCATAAGCTTTCCGCTCCGCCGGCGTTACCTCTCGTGAGCTAATCAGGCGAATGGCATCGCCTTTCTCTGTATACGAAACCATCAATAAATGGCCTTGCCGCGACTCCCCAATGATAATATAGCGATGCTCATCATAGGAATGGTCCGGGTCGTAGAAATCGACGTAGAGGGGATCATCGAAGGCAGACTTTGCCTCTTCAAAAGAGACTCCATGCTTCTCGAGATTAGCTCTGGCCTTATCTTCATCCCACTCAAAACTCATGGGCGCAGTATAACATCGGCTGAAGGAGATAAAGCTCCGATAGCGAAAGATGCCTAACGCCCGAAATAAGCTGCCCGCCGCGCACAGCATCCAACTCTGATGCCAGCATGCTACCTGAAAATCATGCTAGCGGCGGGTCAGCTTGATTGAGCTGTTAGCCCGCCTCGCAGCGCTGCCCTGCAACCCCTATGTCAGCAGGGCAGCGCCTTCAGGCGGCCTAACGCCCGAATTAACCCGCGCCGAGCGAGCAGCACCCAACGCGGGAAGGATAAATCAACGATGAAAAGAATGCTATCGAGGCGTCGGGTTGAATGAGTTGTTAGATGGCGCGATCCCAATCATTAAGAACCTAAAAGGTCAAAGTGGAATCCTATTAAAAGTAGAAGGATGCTTCCTATCTTTACCCACTTTTCAAAATCAGGTCTTTCAATCATCCATGCAAGCGGCTCAATTAACAATGAGTCTATTAACAAGCCTCCGACGGAAAAAATCAAAAGTAAAATAACTGTCGCTATCGGTGAGAGCGTAAGTAAGAATAAGGTATACCCCCCTATTGCACCAACCAATGCCGCCCACCATGGCACACGGAACGAAATAAGATACACACCCATAGCCGTGACAAATAAGCAGACGAAATAGTTAATCTTGTCAGATTTGAACTTTTGCATGACTTCAAGTTCCTTCTGCCCTTTTAGAGGATCGTTCGTGTGAGCATATCTCAATATAGATGGAAGCCATTGCAAAGCGTCGCGCACGTAATAATCGGCCTTTTTAAGTGTAAACGTTCCGTGCATCGAGTTGCCGAATGAACGAAGTCGCGCGGGCCCGATTATGTCAGCGATAATGGTGAGGGCTGCCAATAATTGGATCACCTTTCCGATTCGTGCCCACCACAAAATTTTTAATCCCCAAAGCAGCGAATTCTGTACTTGGTCACCTGATAACCACGACCTCCATGCTTCAAAAAGGCCACCTTCATTCATTTCGTTTCTCCTATGAGGTAATAAGAGCTGTGCAAAGAAGTATTAAATAAATGCTGGCGTCTAAAGAGGGAGACATCTAACGCTCAAATTAACCGGGCGGGAATAATTGTATCAAGCCTTTAATCTTGCGGATGAAAGGCAAGCTGATTCCGCTCCGGTTGAATGAGTTGTTAGGCTGCCCGTAATAAGGGAAATCTTCATATCAAACGAGTAAATTCTGCGCTGAAATCAATTGACTCGGCTTCTGAATTCCTATCTTATGCGCGCCATCGTACGCAATCTAAACACAATACAACCATCATTGTTATGTTGCATTGCGTCGAGGGTAGGCGCGTAATCTTAACACATGCTTTATAACGCTTGTGCCGCCGCCCCTCTTTGTGCGGAAAGGTAAGGCAGCTACACACGCATCTCTGAACACTATACCCCTCTAAGTAAGGAGATGTTCCCATGAAGTATTCCCCCTCTTGGAGTGCTGACAGCGAATCTGTCGGTGAGCAGGTACTGTCAGGGCTAATACGAGCAATCACGGCTGTTAGCCAGCAAGCACAACCCGAAATCTTCGCGCACGTTCAGCCACACGCCCATGCTACGGCAACACTGGCTCGCCACTTCGCCGCTTATCTACATCATAATAGAAGTCGTCGTTCAACGCTCAAAGAGATTGAAATCGGCGCTTACTTGCATGACATTGGCAAATACTTTATTGCGTCTTCAATTCTTTTAAAGCCAGGTGCGCTTGATGAGGAGGAGCGCACGATGATATCTCTCCACTCTGTTTACGGAGCAACCATTATCTCAAAGCTCCCGGGCATTACAGAGGCCATTCGTTGTGTCGTGCTTCATCATCATGAACGATGGGATGGCAATGGTTATCCAGAAGGACTAGCGGGAACTGCAATCCCGCTCGCGTCGCGCATCGTGTCCATCGTTGATGTCTACACATCGCTACGCTCAAAGCGTTCATACAAACCCACGCTCACAAAGCGTCAAGCATTCAGCATCCTAATAGAGATGGCTGAGCATGAACTTGACCCATATCTGGTTGAAGATTTCCTCAGACTAGTTAGGGATAAGCACACATTAGCAGGACACAATCGCCCTTTCGTTTAAGCGTCGCCACTTCGCTTTCTGCGATCAAGCAGTGTCTGAGAAAGCAGCCTAACGCCCGGCATCAGCGGCGCGCACGAGCGATTGAGGTTAAGGGACATGCTGGATGCGCGTCCGCTGCATGCCGTTGTTAGATTGCACCTCGCCAGAAAAAGAAGGAGATGCCAAGCAATAACATCAGCGAGCCTATAATCGCGATTGGGAGGCGGAACGGCCGAAGCCCGTAGTCCCTCCCGGAAATCATTACTTGCCACCGCCGACACAGCTCGCCGAATGGTTTATTAAGCAGCACGAGCGCCGCCCCGAAGAGACACAGCAAAATGGCATTCGTTTGCCCCTTCATCCCGCGAATATAACAAAACCCGCTTTACCCAAGCGAAGCAATCTAACGCTCGAATTAACCCGCCGGGAAGCAACTATGCTACGGCCAACTCAACGATGAGAGCTATGCTAATTCCGGTCGGGTTGAATGAGCTGTTAGCCCGCCTCTCAGCGCCGTCCTGCAACCTCTATGTTAGCAGGGCGGCGCTTTCGGGCGGCCTAACGCTCGAATTAACGCGGCGGGAAGCATTGAGAGAAGCCTTCAATCTTGCGAATGACAGCCGCGCTATTTCCGCTCGCGTTGAATGAGTTGTTAGACCGCCCTTCAAATGGATCATTCAATATCGCACTGTCTCTTCTGTGCTTCATCACACGATGCTCGACTGTTTTGCTTTCGCGAAGCGTGTCTAACGCCCGAATTAACCCGCCGGGAAGCATTGCCGAGCAGCCGCCAAGTTCCCGATGAGAGGTCCGCTATTGCCGGTCGGGTTGAATGAGATGTTAGCCCGCCTCACAGCGCCGGTTTGCAACCTCGAAGTCAGCAGACCGGCGCTTTCGGGCGGCCTAACGCTCGAATTAACCGGGCGGGGAAGCATTGTATCAAGCATCCAAGTCTTGCGGATGAAAGCCGCACTATATCCGCTCCGGTTGAATGAGTTGTTAGACCGCCGCTTGGTTGCGGCACGAGCGCCAGCAGATGCTTTTCTGCTTGCTTCGTGTCGCAACAACCAGGCGGTTTCTAACGCCTGAGCTAAGCGGCGCGCACGGGCCATGAATGATGACAGACCTGCTGAGTGGCGCGTCCGCTTGAGCGACATGTTAGCCCGCCTCGGCGCATCGCCCTGCAACCGCTACGTCAGCAGGGCGGCGCATTCAGGCGGCCTAACGCTCGAATTAACCGGGCGCGCATTCAACGCCAATAAAGCCAAGTCTTGCGCATGAAAGCCGCGCTATTCGCGCTCCGGTTGAATGAGTTGTTAGGCTTTGGTGAGGTCACGCAACTTGCTTTACTTCTGCTGGCAATTTGCTCAAGATTAGCTCTTTGATTTCAAGCTTCGTGCTCGCGTGATCTATATCAATGCCGACAAGATTACCGTCGGCGTCATAATCTAAAACAATCCCTTCCGAAACCTCACGGCTATCCACGCTCGGCTTAGATGAAAGGTCAATGTAGAGCGAATCTGTTTCGGCGTAATAATTTATCCTCATAATTTGAACCCACTATCAGGAAACGCATTATGTATTGTAACCTTATCCGCCAAGGTTACAACCCTGAAAATACGATTGCCAAATTCTGCGACCTCTCCCCAGAAGCGGACTCTCGCATCACCTTGAACTTCGACACGGACTGGATTCTCGATAACTTCAATGCACCACTCACGCTTGATGTACGGACGCTTACGCAAAACTTCATTCTCGAAATAAGCAGTGTACTTGTACTCTGGCATGACTTGATTATCTGTCAAAGCGGCAGGATTGCCAAAGCCTAACGCTCGAATTAACCGGGCGGGAAGCATTGGCAGCAGGCCCAAGTTCTCGATGACATCCGAGCTATTGCCGCTCCGGTTCAATGAGTTGTTAGACCGCCTCTTTTGAGCAACGCGCGACTCGGCAGCTATTGTCTGCCTGTCGGCGCGTTGCTCAGTTCAGGCGTGCCTAACGCCCGAATTAACCCGCCGGGAAGAATTGCCAGCAGCCTTCAAGTTCCCGCTGACAGACCCGCTATTGCCGGTCGGGTTGAATGAGTTGTTAGCCCGCCTCAGAGCGCCGCCATGCAACCCTACAGTCGGTAGGACGGCGCGTTCAGGCGGCCTAACGCTCGAATTAACCCGCCGGGAAGCAACTATGCTACGGCCAACTCAACGATGAGAGCTATGCTAATTCCGGTCGGGTTGAATGAGCTGTTAGCCCGCCTCTCAGCGCCGTCCTGCAACCTCTATGTTAGCAGGGCGGCGCTTTCGGGCGGCCTAACGCCCGAAATAAGCTGCCGCGCATTCAACCTTGGAATCGCCCAAGCTCTCGATGACATCCGATCTGATTCGCGGTCAGCTTGATTGAGCTGTTAGCCCGCCTCAGCGCGCCGGGCTGAAACATCTAGGTTCACAGCCCGGCGCTTTCGGGCGGCCTAACGCAGGAGCTAAGCGGCGCGCACGGGCCATGAATGATGACAGACCTGCTGAGTGGCGCGTCCGCTTGAGCGACATGTTAGCCCGCCTCGGCGCATCGCCCTGCAACCGCTACGTCAGCAGGGCGGCGCATTCAGGCGGCCTAACGCTGGAGCTAAGCGGCGCGCATCCAACTTGAGCATGAAAGAGCCGCTTAAGTGCGCGTCCGCTTCAGCGACATGTTAGCCCGCCTCAGCGGAACGGCATGACAACTCAAGCAGGCATGCCGTTTCGATCAGGCGGCCTAACGCCCGAATTAACCGGGCGGCAATCAACTAAACAAGCCTTCAAGTTCTCGGATGAAAGCCGCGCTATTTCCGCTCCGGTTGAATGAGTTGTTAGGCCTCGCGCCCCTACTCGTCCTTGCGCAAATAATTACGGCCGATCGTCTTTTTCCTGCCACTCAAAGAAAGATGTCCTCTTGCTTATCAACCATTTGCCTTTCTCGCGGACGTACTGGTCATTGTAACGAACGCCAATCGAGGTCTTTACTCTCTTTCCGTTCTCTTTGCCGAAAAGGTATGTCAAGCAATAAAGGGTTCCAGTTGCGGGTGTCATCATGCGCCGGACAAAGCGCCGTCCAGCCCGATCCGCTCTGACGTGCGCCGCGAAGTTGTGCCAGCACGTCTTGAACTTTCATTGCCCGTTGCGCTCGCTCCCGCGCGTTAGGTATGCGCGTAAGTCATCGTCCAGCACTAACACACGCCGACCAAACTTCCGTACAGGTAAGCGCGCTGCTCTGACCTCATTGCGTAGGAAGCCGAGAGACAAGCCCGTTTGCTTGGCTACCTCTGCTAGACTCCATGCAATGCGCGGTGTCGGTGTAGTAACTTCCATATTGTTTCATCCTTCTGCAAACTAATTCTTGCTTCTCAAGGCAGTTCAATGATAGCATCGTCTTGTAATGCGTGGGAGGTTGTTTTGAAATGAAAATCAAGCAAATAGTAAAGAAAAATGATGAGCAAGCATTACATTATTTTAAGAGGCCTTCTAGAAGAATAAAGACATTGATCGAACTCGTTAATTGTTTAGGTTGTGAAAGGGAAGGGAATAGATTAGCCACTCCGAATGACATACAAGTCGTAATCTGGAAAAAATATCCTGATAAGTTAAAAGATCATGACGACTATAAAGTTAGCAGAGCGAATCATTTATTTATAGAGGAAGCTATTAGCAACGAAGTGTTGAAGGAAATTTCATCAACACCAAAGGTGCTTCAAGATTATGTCCGCTTCGGTATATGGTGCGATGGCGAACCGTCAGATGAATTTACTTCATATATGGAAGGCGGAGTGTTCGGAAGGTATGACCAAGTTTGGATTGCATTAGTGCAACTTTCTATGATTTCAGATTACGGCAAAGACAGAGATGAAGATAGAGATAAATTTATCTTCCCAGCAAGAGGACGCCATAAATCAGTTCTGGTTAGAGTTGATGAAAATGGAATCCTGCGAAGATTTAATCCACTATTTTTACAGATAATCGAAGCTGAAGAAGTTGAAGCTGCCCGCATTAGAGAATGTCCGATCTGCGACCGGATTTTTTGGGCAGGTCGCATTACTCAAAAATGTTGCACGCCTCAGTGCGCGAATACCTTCCGCGTCCATCGCCATAGATACAGATCACAAGAAGAAAAAGCCGATTATAAATTGCGGCGCGCTCGACGTGAGAAGAAGCGAACGCAAGAGACACAAGGCGCGAGTGCTTCACCTAAAAAGAAAGGTCGGTATAGTTAAATGGCTCTCTACAAGCGCGGCGGCGTATGGTGGATGAACTTTTGGATTGATGAGCGTCACGTTCAAAAGACGACGAAGTGTAAGAACAAGCGCGACGCGGCGGAAGTTGAGCGCGCCTACCGAACACAGTTAGCGAAGGGCGAAGTCGGCATTGAAGCAAAAAAGCGTGCGCCTATATTCAGCGCGGCGATGAAAGAATTTCTCGCATGGTCGGCGCATGAACACTCGGCACACCCCGCAACGCATAAACGTTACGAAACATCTAGCAAAGCATTGCTCAAGTTCTTCGGAGACTCGCAGCTTGATCAAATCACGCCCGAAGATGTAGAGAAGTTCAAGACGTGGCGCATCAAACAAAAGAAAAACCCGCCTGTAAAGAAAGCCGCTAAGACCACGCAAAGCACGAAGCCAGCGAAGACGGAAAAGACTGTGAAGACCTTAAAGCCTGCGACGGTCAACCGTGAACTTGCTTGCCTGAAGATTCTTCTTAACTACTACATCAAGTCGGATGTTCTAACTAGAAGCTGTCCCTAAACCGGTTGACAACCGATGCTGGTTCTGTAGCTTACCAAGCCTATGGCTTGGCGAGCAGTAACGGATAAGCAGTGGGAACTCATCGAAGCGCGGCTCCCGAAGCGCCCGCGCCGCCCGCGAGGCGGTCGCCCGCCGCTCACCGACCGGCAGTGCTTTGAGGGGATACTCTGGGTTTTATGGACGGGCGCGCCGTGGAGTGAACTGCCCGAGCGGTACGGCTCTAAGAGCGCCGTCCACCGCCGCCTCTCCGAGTGGGCCGACAGCGGCGTCCTCCTGAACTTATGGCGCGCCTTCCTCGACCAACTCAACGACGCCCGCAGAATCCGCTGGAACGAGTGCTTTGTTGACGGCATGTTCGTGGCGGCTAAAAAAGGGGCGAGTGTGTGGGCAAGACCAAACGCGGCAAGGGGACGAAGCTTATGGTTCTGGCAGATGGCGCGGGTCTTGCGCTCGGAGTATGCGTGGAGGCGGCTACCCCGTCCGAGGTCAAGCTCCTCGAAAGGACGCTCGACAGCGTCAAGGTGACGCGGCGGCGCGGGAAGAACCGCCGCCCGCATAAACCCGAGAGGCTGATTGCCGACCGCGGCTACGACAGCAACCCGGCGCGGGCGCTGCTGGTGGCGCGCGACATCGAGCCGATCATCCCGAAGCGGCGGAACAACCGGAAGGCGACGCACCAGGACGGGCGCAAGCTGAGGCGATACAAGCGGCGCTGGATTATCGAGCGGACGAACTCGTGGCTGCAAAACTTCCGCCGCCTCGTCGTGCGATACGAGCGGAAGGTCAGGAACTTTGAAGCACTCGTTCATCTGGCTTGTGCTCTGGTAGCCCTCAAACGGGTTTAGGGATGAGTTCTAAAAGCAATCCCGTCTCGCGCGTGAAGTTCTTCGCTGAGAATAACGAGCAGATGCGCGTGCTTTCGCAGGACGAAGAACGTCTTTACCTCATGGCGGCAAGTCAGCCGTTGCAAGATGTGGCGACTTTGATGGTAGAGACAGGCGCACGTCCAGAGGAAATATGCCGTCTGGCGCGAGAGAACGTAAATCTTGAGCAAGGTTACTTATTGATCCCGTTCGGCAAGACAAGAGCGGCGCGCAGGAAGATTCCACTGACCGAGCGCGCAACCGGCGTACTTGAGAAGCGGCTGGCTAAACTTAAGGGCGAATACCTGTTCGCAGGCGGGCGCGGCGCGGAAGATGGTAGCAAGCCGATTGTGAAGTTGAACAACGCGCACACAGGCGCGGTTAAGCGGTCTGGCGTGCGCGCTTTTAGGCTCTATGACCTTCGGCATACATTCGCCACGCGCGCGGCCGAAGCTGGCGTTGACCTTGTAACGCTCGCCGCGATGCTTGGTCATTCGCGCATTCAGATGGTCTTACGCTACGCGCACCCAACCGAAGAACATCAATTCAATGCGATGAAAAAGATTGAAGCCTACCGAGCTACAAGGTAAGTAATCAAAAATCTGTTGCAATCTAACTTGCAAGGCGATACTCTTCTGCGCCGTGAGTGTCACCTCGCCGGACTCTCGGCACACCGACGCTCTCATTTAGACACACTACAACCGAGCCGCCAGTGAGCCAAGTCACGGCAGCTTTCAATGCTTAACTGCGCGCGCGAGTTACGACAGGCTAAGCGCGATTTGAATGAGCGTGAGCGCGGCCTCCGTTACCGAGTCAGTGATCGTACAATCCGTTTCAATGTGCCCGTCTGCGCTTGCCATTCCTGTCGGCGGCGGCGGCGGCGGCGGGGGCGTCTCGCCCATTGAGATGTGTCCAGCAGACACGGGCAGGGCGAGCGCTAGCGCGAGCACACACGCCGCGCAGAGAGTCCGAAAAGTCTTCATACTGTTCTCTCCTGAAAGGTGAAGTAATGGGTTGACCGTGACGCCTCAAGACTACACGCCACTCTGTCACCTGTGGCTTTTCCGAGGGCGCATCCTGAATGAGGGTGCGCCTTTTGTCATCTTATGCCAAGTTTTTATCAACTCCACAGAAAGGTAAGCCTCACATGAGCTTAACGGCACAACTGTTTGAGCGATTGACCGATCCGACCTTGACGACAGATGAGCGGGCGCGCTTGCGCTGTCAACTCACCAAAGAACTGGAAGCAGCCGGCGACTATGAAGGCGCACGCCAAGCGATGGGCGAACTGTGGCGCGGCGTTGGCGAGCGTCCGCATTTGGTGGGGCTAAACGAGGCGACACAGGCAGAGGTGCTATTGCGGGCTGGCGCGCTGATGGGATGGATAGGCAGCATTAAGCAGACGCCGAACGCACAGGAGAGCGCAAAGAATCTCATCAGCGAGAGCAGCCGCATTTTTGAAGGTTTATGCGACGCCGCTAAAGTAGCTGAGGCGCAGACCGAACTCGCCTATTGCTACTGGCGACAAGGCGCACTCGACAATGCGCGGATACTCCTGCAAGAAGTGATAAGACAACTTGCTGACTCCGACGATGAGACTAAGCTTGTTGCTATCCTTCGGAGCACCATTGTTGAAAGATGGGCCAAGAAGTATCACGACGCTCTACGGATTCAAACGGAGTACGCGCCCCTGTTTGATAAGAGCACCAATGATGCACTGAAGGGGAAATTTCATAATGAATTCGCGGTTGTCTTAGATTTGCTCGGCACGTCTGAAAAGCGACAGGACTACATAGATCGCGCCTTCGTTGAATATACCGCGGCCGGGGTTTACTTAGAGCGGGCTGGACATTTCCGCAACTGCGCTTGTCTTGAGAATAATCTGGCAATGTTGTACCTCGCTATCGGCAAGTTAGCTGAGGCGCACAAGCACCTTGATCGGGCGCAACGCGCGCTCGCCAATCTGAAGGACAGCGGCCACCTCGCGCAGGTAACAGAGACTCGCGCAAAGGTGCTGCTCGCGGAGGGGCGCAACACTGAAGCCGAAAAGGTTATCAGCGCGGCCGTGCAAATCCTTGAGCAGGGCGACGAGTCGGCAGTGCTGGCCGAAGCCCTCACGACGCACGGGGTCGCCCTTGCGCGTATAGGTTATAACGTCCGCGCTCGCCAAACACTCCAACGTGCCATTACGGTCGCGGAACAGGCAGATGACACTGAAACAGCAGGGCGCGCCTCGCTTGCCATCATCGAAGAACTGAGCGCGCATGTTCCGAGCGGCGAGTTATGCACACTCTACACGCACGCCGCCGATCAACTCGCCAACGCCCAAGAGCCGGGCATCGCTGCCCGCCTGCGCGTCGCAGCGCGGGTAGTTATCCGCCTAATGAAGCCGCAGACGGCCGCGCCCGAAGATGCGCCCGCCGACTGGCATGGCTTCTCACTACGAAAGGCCGTGCATCGTTACGAGCGAAGGGTGATCGAGCGGGCGCTGGAAGACGCTGAAGGCATGGTGTCGCGGGCCGCAAAACTGCTCGGCTTTAAGTACCATCAAAGTCTCATCTCGCTGCTCAACAACCGGCACAAAGATTTGCTGCCCGCTCGTCTGCCTATCGTGCGGCGCAGACGCAAAAGCGGCCGGGTGCGCCGTGCCGGGAGCAAACAGGCGCAACCCGTCACCATCCTGCACGTTGAAGATAACAAGCTGATCGCTGATGCAGTGAAAGACTCTTTAGCACTGGAAGAATGGCAGGTAGTCGCTTGCGCTGACGGGGCGACGGCACTAGACAAGCTAATAAGCAGCGCGCCATATGACTTATTACTCATTGACTATGATCTGCCGGGAGTCAACGGGCTGGAACTCGTTCGACGCGCGCGGCAGTTACCACATCGGCAGCGCACGCCGATCATTATGTTCTCGGCTACAGACTGTGAGAATGAGGCGCGGCAGGCTGGCGTGAGTATTTTCCTGCGGAAACCGGACGATGTACCGCAACTGGTCGAAGCTATTAGCAGCCTACTCGCCGCACGCGGTCAAGGTTAGTAGCACGAACTATCTAGGCGGGTGCAGGACTTGCAAAATTTTTGCAAGCAATAGCAGGTAACTTCCAGTTAAAACTTGGCGGATATGGCCTTGCAAAATTTTTGCAAGGCCCGACTTATGGGCAATACATCTCTGTCCTTTGCTCACAAAGGCGCATTGTGGCTACTACATTTCCTACTACAGTGATGATTTTAGGGTAAAGGTCAATAGGGGCTAACTTATTGAAAATAAAGAAGGCGGCGGTCGGAATCGAACCGACGAATAAAGGTTTTGCAGACCTCTGCCTTACCACTTGGCTACGCCGCCCGGACGAATGGTGGAAGTAGAAAGGCGAAGGGCGAAAGTCAAGAGTTGCTGTCTTCTTTCGCCCTCCGCCGTGCGCGTGGAACTTTGGAGCGGGAGACGAGATTTGAACTCGCGACTTCGACCTTGGCAAGGTCGCACTCTACCACTGAGTTACTCCCGCTCAGCGAAAGCTAATTTTATGCATCGCCCGCCCGTTGTCAAGCGGCCGCCCCCGGTTGCTCGTGTTTGGCAAGATCTCGCTGCGTGAAGCATGGCCGTTAATCCACCTGTGTGTCTGTCCAATTGCGCTTGCGGAATTTCGCGTCCGTCCAGAAGTTGCGGAGCAGTTCGATGCGGGGCATTGGGGGGCGCTGTTCGTCAGTAGGTTCGGGCAGGACGACGCTGATCACGTCGTAGCGATAGGGCGTGCCGGTTAACCCGAACGCGCGGCGGTAGGCGCGGGCGGCGCGGGCGACCTGGCGCTGCTTGCGTAGATCGACGTTCGCTTGGGGCGCGGCGAACCAATCGGAGCGGCGCGTCTTCACCTCGACGAAGCAGAGCGTTGCGCCTTCGTAAGCGATCAAGTCGATCTCGGCGTTGACCAACGCGCCGCGCAGGTTGCGGCCCACCGACAACTTGAAATTCGCCGCGACCAGTTGAAAACCTGCGCGCTCAAGATGCGCGGCGGCGAACGCTTCGCCCTGCGCGCCGAGCGCGAGGTGCGGCGGCCAGTTCGACGGGCGGCGCGGCGGCGTCAACGCGTCGCAACGCTTCGCGGACACGGGTGATCAGGTGCAGGCGTGTCATCTTCAACCCGGCGCAGCTTATAAGATTCACCCCGCACGCCGCAAGATGTTTTAGCCGCCAATCGGAATTAACCAGCAAGACACGAGGGCGCAAAGAAGAGCTTGACTGAAGCATTTTGTGGCTTCGTGTCTTTGTGGTTATGTTCGGCGCACGTTAGACTGCACGCATTCAACCATGAGCACGCAAGTAACAGAGACGAGCGCCGCCGTCGCGCAGGCGCTGCCGCTCGTGACGATTGTTGGGCGACCGAACGTGGGCAAGTCCACGTTGTTCAACCGGCTCGTCGGCGAGCGCCGCAGCATCGTTGGCGACGAGCCGGGCATCACGCGCGACCGCATCTATGGCGAAGCCGAATGGCAAGGTCACCGCTTCGCCATCGTGGATACGGGCGGCATCGTGCCCGACGACGACGCGATCATCCCCGCGAACATCTTGAAGCAGGCCGCGACCGCCATCGGCGAAGCGGTCGCGCTCGTCTGGGTCGTGGACGTGCGCGCGGGCACGACGCCGCTCGACGAAGAACTGGCGCGGCTGTTGCGCGGCACGGGCAAGCCCGTCCTCATCGCCGCGAACAAGGCGGACGCCACGCGCTTTGAATCCGACGCGGGCGAGTTCTTCCAGTTCGGGTTCGATGATGTCATCCCCGTCTCGGCTGAACACGGCGACGGCGTGGGCGAACTGCTCGACGTGCTCATCACGCATCTCGATGATGCGTCGGCGACATCTGATACAGAGGCTGCGCCGCGCGAAATCCGGCTCGCCATTATCGGCCGGCCGAACGTCGGCAAGTCGTCGCTGCTTAATCGTCTGCTTGGCGAGGAGCGCGTGATCGTCTCGCCCGTCGCGGGTACGACGCGCGACGCCGTGGACACGCTGCTCGAATGGCCTGAAGAGATCGAGGCCGACGTTTCAACCGACACGCACGCGGCACAAGAAGACGACGACATACAAGCTGCATTAGGCGATGACGCGCAGGTTGATGAAGATGGCGCTATCAAGCATATTGCTGCCGCTTAGCCTGTCGCGCAGCGCGTAGTTCATCGCTTCCGTCTGATCGACACGGCGGGCATAAGGCGTAAGGGCAAGACCGAGCAGATGACGGAGAAGTTGTCGGTCGTGATGGCGCGGCGGAGTCTTGAACGCGCGGACGTGGCGGTCGTCGTCGTGGATGCGGCCGAAGGCGTGACGGCGCTCGACGCGCACATCGCGGGTTATGCGTTAGACGCGGGTTGTTCGATCATCATCGCGGTCAACAAGTGGGACGCAGTGCCGAATAAAGAGACGGGCACGCCCGCCGCTTTCGAGCGCGACCTGCGCGACAAGATGAAGTTCTTAGACTATGCCCCGGTCGTCTTCATCTCGGCATTGACCGGACAGCGCGTGCCGCGCCTGTTGCCCTTAGCTGTGCGGGCCAATCGCGCGCGCGCCTTGCGCATCCCGACTTCACAACTCAACGAATTTTTCGCGCGCGCAGTGGCCGCGCCGCGCGCGCCGACCGCGCCCGCGCCCGTCAAAGGTGGTCGCTCGCGTCTGCGCGTGCAGTACGTCACACAGGTCGGCGTGCGTCCGCCCCGTTTCATCGTCTTCACCGCCGGGGGCAAAGGCGGACTGCACTTTTCCTATGAACGCTACTTGCAGAACCGCCTGCGCGAAGCCTTCGACTTCTTCGCCACGCCCATCCGCATCACGGAGCGACATAAGCGCGACCGGAAACGGTGAGAAGAAATGTTGAAGTCTGAATGATGAATGATGAATAAGAACTATTTCATCATTCATCATTATCATTGTGAACAGTTCAAATGAGTCAGAGTTCGATCAGTTGGCAGGTCATCGCGCAGGAAGGCGAGGCGCGGGCGGGGTTGTTGCAGACGCGCCGCGCGTTGATTGAAACGCCCGTCTTCATGCCGGTCGGGACGGCGGGCACGGTCAAGGGCGTGCGCTTCGACGCGCTCGAAGGCGAGTTGGACGCGCGCATCATTCTCGGCAACACGTATCACTTGTGGCTGCGGCCGGGCGCGGATGTCGTCAGCGCGTGCGGTGGGCTGCATCGCTTCATCGGTTGGGAGCGCGCGCTGCTGACGGATTCGGGCGGCTTTCAAGTGTGGAGTCTCGGCGCGTTGCGTAAGTTGAAAGAAGCCGGCGTCGAGTTTCGTTCGCACGTTGACGGGAGCGCACGCTTTCTGTCGCCCGAAGTCTCGATGGAAGTGCAGGCGGCGCTTGGCTCAGACATCGTGATGGCGTTCGACGAATGCGCGCCGGGCGACGCGACGCACGAAGTAGCCCGCGCCTCGATGGAGTTGACCGCGCGTTGGGCGGCGCGCTCGCGCGCACGCTTCGACGAACTACAACAAGCAAACGCGGACACGGGCCGCACACCCGAACATCATCCGGCGACAGACGGCGCGCAAGCTCTGTTCGGCATCGTGCAGGGCGCGGCGCACGCAGACTTGCGCCTTGAAAGTCTTGCGCGCACGGCCGAGATCGGGTTCGACGGCTACGCCATCGGCGGCCTGAGCGTCGGGGAAGCGAAGCCGGTCATGTACGACACCATCGAACTGCTCGCGCCGCGCATGCCGCAAGATCGCCCGCGTTATTTGATGGGCGTCGGCACGCCTGAAGACTTGCTCGCGGCGGTCGCGCGCGGTGTGGATATGTTCGACTGCGTGTTGCCGACGCGCGACGGGCGCAACGGGCGGGCTTATACGACGAACGGCCCCGTCAACATCAAGAACGCGCGTTGGGCGACCGACACGCGGCCGCTTGACGAGGCGTGCGCTTGTTCGGTCTGTCGTCGGCATTCGCGCGCGTACCTGCGGCATCTCTACAACACGGGCGAGATGCTGGCCAGCGTGCTTATCACGCACCACAACCTTGCGTGCTTCCTTGACACCATGCGGCGTGTGAGGCAAGCTATCCGGTCTGGTAATTTCGCGCGATTTCAGCGAGAGTTTTTAGAGCAGTACAAGGCCGGTGTCGGGTGAGTGCGCCCGCGCGAACGTCGGGGCGAGCGGCTCGTCGGTCGCCGGACTTTTCTTCTCAGGCGCAACGCTTGTGCGACCGTCGCGCGCGCGACATAAATTAAAGCTAACGGCTCGATCTTAAGTAACTCAATGGCTACATTCCTATTCTTAATGCAAGCGGCCGGCCGGGCGGCATCACGTCGTTTCTGGCGAGTCCGGCCGTGATGTTGATGCTGTTGTTCGGCGTCTTCTATTTCCTGCTCATCAGGCCGCAACAGAAACGCGCGCGCGCGCTGCAAGAGTTGGTCACACAACTCAAGGCGGGCGACCGCATCATCACGACCGGCGGCATCATCGCAACGATCACGGCCGTGCGCGACAACAGCCTGCTCGTCCGCAGCGCCGACAAGTCGATGCTTGAGATCACGCGCGCCGCCGTCGCGGGGCTACAGGCGGAAGAGACTAAGAGTTAGTCGCAAGCGATGCGCGCGGCTCGCGTCGTCCGATGTTTTCGTCTTGCGTATGGCCGCGAGGCGTTGCTTGAAACCATCTAAGTTATGAAGAAGAATTTAACCCAACGGTTCATCATCATCGTCGTCGTCACCATCGCTTGCCTCTACGCGGTTATCGGGCCGCGCCGCAAGCCTGCGCTTAAAGACTTCACGTGGGGCGGCGTCAAGCAGACGCTCGCCGAAAACATCCACCTCGGCCTCGACCTCAAAGGCGGCTCGCACCTCGTCATGCAGGTCAAGACCAACGAGTACTTGAAGCGTTTGACGGAGAACACGGCGCGCGGCGTCGAGAGCGCGGCCAAGGCGGGCGGCTACGCTTTGCAGGACGTGAAGTGGAACACCGACAACGGCAACTATAACTTCAGTCTGAACCTGAGCGACCCGTCGAAGGCATCGGAAGTGCGCGACGCGATGCCGAAGAAGGTTGACCTGAACGAGTGGACCTCTAACACTTCGGGCAACGCGGTCACGTGGACGCTGACCTCGCAGGCGCAACGCACGCTCTCGGATCAAGCGGTCGATCAGGCGTTGAAGATCATCGACAGCCGCATCAATGCCGTCGGCGTGGCCGAGCCGACCTTGCAGCGCCACGGCGCACAAGGCTCGCACCAGATTCTCTTGCAGATGCCCGGCATTCAAGACCCGGAGCGCGTCAAGCAGTTGCTCGTCGCCGAGTCGAAACTCGACCTCGTTCACGTCGTCGGCCCCGCCAGCCCGCAGCCCGTGCAGACGTTCAACTCGGAGGCGGAAGCGGTCCAGTCGCTCGGCGGCACTGTGCCGGCGAACAGACAAGTCTACCCTTACGCCGAGCGCGACGAGCCAACCTCTTCGGCCGGTCAGGCAGCGAATAAGAACGATCCGAACAAGCCGAAGAAGTGGGTCATCGTAGAGAACCCGCCGGTCGTGGACGGCAGCGAGTTGCGCAGCGCCGACGCCATCGCCAACGATGCGACGGGGCGCAGCGGCTACAAGATCAGTTTCCAGTTGAAGCCGTCGGGCGCGGATAAGTTCGGGCAGTGGACCGGGCAGAACATCAATCAGTACATGGGCATCGTCTTGAACGGCGAGGTCAAATCAATCGCCTACATCAAGTCGCAGATCACGGATTCAGGCCAGATCGACGGGCGCTTCACGAAGGAATCGGCGGACGACCTCGCGCTCACCTTGCGCTCCGGCGCGCTGCCTGCGCCACTGCAATATCTGGAAGAACGCACGGTCGGCCCAAGCCTCGGCGCGGACTCGATCCGCGCGGGCGTGCTCGCTTCGGTCGTCGGGTTGGCGCTCGTGATCATCTTCATGGTCTTTTACTATCGCGGCGCGGGCATCAACGCCGTCATCGCGTTGTTGCTGAACATGATCATCACGGTGGCCGCGCTCGTCATGTTCGACGCGACGCTGACCCTGCCCGGCATCGCCGGTCTGATCCTGACCATCGGCATGACCGTGGACACGAACGTGCTTATCTTTGAGCGCATACGCGAAGAATGGGAGACGGGCAAGACCGTGGCGTCGGCCGTCGATCAAGGATTCGCGCGCGCCTTCGTGACGGTGATTGACACGCACGTCACGACAATTGTTTCGGCGCTCTTTCTGTTCGCCTTCGGCACAGGCCCGATCCGCGGCTTCGCCGTGACGTTGGTGTTAGGCTTGCTCGCCAATCTCTTCTCGGCGGTCTATGTCTCGCGCACCATCTTCATCTGGCTCTTGAGTCGCAAAGGCCGCCGCGCCGAAACGCTCAGTATTTAACCGCAGCGACGAGTGCCGCGTGACAAGTTGAAAACTTTGTCCTGCTCGTCACTCGGCACTTATCACTTGTCACTGAATTATCATGATTCGCATTCTACACGACGTAAAAGTTGACTGGCTCGCCAAGCGGCGCGGCTTCCTGCTCCTGTCCGCGTTGTTGCTGCTGGTGGGCTTAGGCTCGGCGGTGGGCCGGCAACTGGTCAAGGGTGGGTCTGAGGCGTTCAACCTCGGCGTGGACTTCAAGGGCGGCACGCTGTTGACGGTCAAGTTCAAACAGCGACCGACGGACGACGCCATCCGCAATGCCCTCGCGCAAAAGGACATCCTCGACGCGCAGGTGCAGTCCACGGAGAAGCCGGACGAGGTCTTAATCAAACTGCCGCGTCAGGGCACAGTCGCCGAAGCGACTGCGCCACAGGATCAAGCGCAGGTGGACATCGGCCGCGCACGCGCCGCCGAGGCGCTTTCGAGTTTCGGCGCGGACAACGCGAACATCGTAGGCACGGAGGCGGTCGGCGAAGTCGCCGGCAGCGCCTTACGTAATCAAGCTATTGCCGTGACGTTGCTCGCCCTCGTCGGCGTGCTGCTCTACATCGGCTTCCGCTTCGAGTGGACCTACGGCGCGGCGGCGGTCATCACGGTCTTTCACGACGTACTCGTGACGCTCGGTTTCTTCTCCATCTTTCAATGGGAGATCAATCTGACGGTGATCGCTGCGCTGCTCACACTCGTCGGCTTCTCCGTGAACGATACGATTGTGACCTTCGACCGCATCCGCGAGAACTTGCGCCTGCGCCGCCGCGATTCGCTCTACGACATCACCAACGAAGCGATTAACCAGACGCTCTCACGCACGATCATCACTGCCGGCCTCGTCTTCTTCTCGGTGCTGGCGATGGTCATCTTCGGCGGCGACGTGCTGCGCGGCTTCTCGCTCGCACTCTTCATCGGCATCATCATCGGCACATACTCGACCATCGCCATCGCCAGCCCGATCATGGTCTGGTGGCAGCAACGCTTAGAGCCGACGCGCCCACAGCCGGCCACCACGGCGCGCACGGGCGGCGCACAGGCGCAACGCCAGCCGGGCGCAAAGGCCAAAGCGGCCGCGCGCGGGTCGCAAGGCGCGGCGCGCTCGTGAGTTACATGCGTGTTATCCGTTAGTTGCACATCGATTGCGGCCAGATTTTACGCTTGACTTCAACGCGCGTTGCGACATAGACTGCACGCGTTGCTGGCCAATTTATTTGCTTTACAATCGCACCCGTTTGTGACGTAGCCGTGTCGCCGAACGCAAGGTGCGATTGTTGGCTGTACGACGTTTGACAGGCGCGAACGTTTACCCCTCGCGCGTTCGGTGTGCCGCTACTTGCACCCGGCCCGCGCGCCCTGCGCCGCATAACGTCGCTACCTGCCCCCACGTTCTAAGGTTCAATTAAATCGTTCGCGCACTTGGTGACAGCCGACGTTTTGGAACAAACGTTTTGCCGGCGACATCTAACCGGGTGACCGTTTATTAGGCGCACCTCAAGGCCCGCCGCCGGGCCTTGTCGATGAGGGAGGATGAAAGATGTTCGATAGCTTAGTTGAATCCGGCTCGCACAAGGGCGACCTGGGGCGCAAGGGCGCGTTCTTCCTAGGCACGTTCGCCATCTACGGCGTGATCATCATCGCACTGCTCGTGTTGAGCATCGTGGCATACAACGAAAACTTGCCCGATGAAAATCTTGAGTTGATGACGATGGTTGCGCCCGTACCTGTGCAGCAGCAGGAGCAGCAACAAGAACAGCAGAAGCAGGAGCCGCAGAAGGCACAGCAGCAAGACCAGCCGCAAGTGGCCACCCGCACCGAGTTGATCGCCAGTTCGCTTGATCCGACCAAAGTGCCGGACAAGCCTTCGGCCGTGGCGAGCAAAGTGCCACCCGTGCCGCCCGGCGGCGCGGTGCTGAGTAACCGCAACTCCGATCCGGTCGGCGGCCCGAGCGGCCCCATCGGCCCCGTCGGTCCGGGCACGGGCGGAGTCGGGACAGGCACAGGCACAGGCCCCGTGGTGAAGGTGGACGACGACGAACCGCCGCCGCCCAAACCGACGCCGACGCCCGTACCCAAGCCGCGCGCGCCGATCTCGCAAGGCGTCTTAAACGGCAAGGCCATCAGCAAGCCGACGCCGCCCTATCCGCCGATTGCCAAAGCGGCGCGTGCCTCCGGCACGGTCGTCGTGCAGATCGTCGTGGACGAAGGCGGCAAGGTGATCTCGGCGAAGGCCACGTCGGGCCACCCGCTCTTGCTGCAAGCGGCCCAGCAGGCGGCCTATCAGGCGCGCTTCACGCCGACCTTGCTGTCGGGACAGCCGGTGAAGGTGTCAGGGTTCATTACGTACAATTTCGTGCTTCAGTAACCGAGCGCGGCGCGCACCCGGCCGCGCTCGATGTGGTCGCGTGACCCGTTCGGCGTGGTCGCGCGTGCGTCGTGACCGTCGGGAAGCGCAGCCCCCTTCAGTCGTGCTTTAGCTATAGTGCAGAATAAATTCTGTGGAGGGTTCTACCGTGACTATCGCAACATGCTTACTGGGAACTAAGGCGCTTGGTTTCCTTCTCTTCTTGCAGGACGCGGGTGCTGCGCCGGCCGAGAACGCAACCGCCAACGCGTTCACGATGAGCGAGATGATCAAGAACCTTGGCCCGGTGGCCATCGGCGTCATCGCCATTCTGCTCATCATGTCGATGTACTCTATCGCCGTCATGGTCGAGCGCTTCCTGACTTACCGCGCCGCCAAGACGCAGTCGCGCGAGTTCGCGCCGCGCGTCGCGCAAGCTTTGAAGAACGACCGCATCGAAGAAGCCATCAACATCAGCGACAAGCACAAGAAGTCGCACTTGGCGATGGTCGTCAACGCGGGGCTGCAAGAGTTCCGCGCGCACGAATCGGGCGGCGACATTTCGGGCGACGAGATCGAAGCGTCGAAGCGCGCCTTGCAACGCTCCATCGCCATCAAGAGCGCGGAGTTCCGGCGCGGGCTGTCGGGACTTGCGACCATCGGTTCGACAGCACCGTTCGTCGGCCTCTTCGGCACGGTGTTTGGGATCATCTCGGCGTTCACAGGCATGAAGAATGCAGAGAGCGCGGGTATCGGCGCGGTCGCGGGCGGGATCGCCGAGGCGCTGCTGACGACCGCACTCGGACTCGCCGTCGCCGTGCCTGCCGTGTGGGTGTTCAACTACTTCACCGGCAAGGTGGACGGCTTCGTCGTCGAGATGGACAACTCGGCCTCGGAACTGATCGACTATTTCATTAAGAATCGGACGCGCCAGTTAAAGGCTTAATCGTCTTTGACGAGGGCTGCGGCCGGGCCGCCAAACATGAAAGCCCGGCCGCCGTGCCATGCATCCGTTCACGCACCCGTCTGCGCTCGAAGCGGCGGGTGCGGGCGGGCGCGCACACGTTAAGGAGAGTGACTTATGGGTATGAGTGGCGGCGGCAGTGGCGGCCTGAACTCCGAGATCAACGTCACGCCGATGGTGGACATCATGCTGGTGCTGCTGATCATCTTCATGGTCATCACGCCGCTGTTGCAGTCGGGCGTCTCGGTCGTGCTGCCGAAGGACATGCGTAACCCCGAAGAGGACAAGAACATTATTAAGGAGTCCTCGGTGGTGGTTGCCATCACGCGCGACAACCAGTTCTTCGTCGGCAAAGAACGGGTCGAGGCCGTCGATCTGAAAGAACTGATCACCAAGAAGATGGAGAACAAGCAGCCGCAGGATCGCATCGTCTATGTCCGCAGCGACATCGGCGCGAACTATGGCAGCGTGGTCGAAGTCATCAACACGGTGCGGCAAGCGGGCATCGATCAGATCGGGCTGGTCGCCGACAAGAAGAAGGGCGGCGGCGAGCCGCACCTGCGCCAGCGTCCTAGCAGCTGACGGCGCGCTTATTCAAGATCAAACGCTGCGCGCGCGTGTTCCGGCCGTGACCGAACGGCGGGCGCGTTTCGTCGCCCGAGCTCAAGCGAAGGAGTCTGAAAAACCATGGGTATGAGTGGAGGCGGCGGCGGCTCAAGAGCCGTCCCTTACATTAACGTTACGCCGCTCATCGACGTGCTGCTGGTGCTGTTGATCATCTTCATGGTCATCACCCCGTTGAAGCCGACGCGCTTCAAGGCGCTCGTGCCGAGCGAGCCGCCGCCGTCGAATGAACCGATCAAGCCGAACCCGCTGACGCTGGTTGTCTCGATTGACAAAGACCTGAAGCTCAAGTTGAATCTGGACGAGGTCGGCTCAGTTAACGACACCAGTGAGTTGGGCAAGAAGCTCGCCGGCATCTTCCAAGATCGCCGCGCCAACCATGCCTACGAGCCGGGCAAGGAGACGCGTGTTGATCTGCCCGAAGAGGAACGCATCGCCAAGGCGGTCTTTGTCAAAGCGCCGCGCTCGCTGCCCTATGGCGAGGTGGTCAAGGTGATCGATTCGATCAAAGGGGCGGGCGGCAACCCCATCGGGTTACAGATTGACGATCTGCCGCAGTAGGCAAACTTGAAGTGACGGGCACGCGCGCAGGTCAGAGCGTCGGCTAAGAGGCGGCGCGCTGAGCCGCCGCCCGTCACACGCTGTTTCCGGTCTTCGGCCATTCTCAGCACGGGAGTCACAAGCAGATGAAACTCTCTCAGACAAGGGCCGCGCTTATCGTGGCCGTGCTCGTCGCGCTCGGCACTAACACGGGCTGCATCGGTCGCATCCGCGCCAAGAACCAGTTGAACGAGGGCGCGCGCGCGTACAAAGCCGGCCACTTCAAAGAGGCCGAAGAGCACTTCCGCCGCGCCGGTGAACTCGATCCCGACCAGAAGAACACAGACTTCTTCATCGCCCGCGCCATTCAGTCGCAGTACAAGCCGGGCGTCGAGTCGAACGAGAACAAGGCCATCGCGCAGGCCGCCATCGAGCAGTACATGAAGGTCTTGGAGAGGCAGCCCGACAACGAATTGGCCTACAGTTCCATCGCCTATCTCTACGGCGCAACCGGGCAAGACGCCAAGCAACTCGAATGGATCACCAAGCGCGCCAACGATCAGGCCGCGCCCGGCGACAAACGCGCGCAGGCGCTCACCGTCCTTGCCAGCAAGAAGTGGAACTGCTCTTACACCATCACCGAGCAGACCAACAACAAGCAGACGGTGATGAAGGACGGCCGGGCCTTCATCCAATATAAAAAGCCCTCGGAGCAGAAAGACTTCGATCAAGCCAAGCAGTGTATTACCGACGGGCTGAAACTGGCGGAACAGGCCATCAGCCTCGACGCCAACAACGAACAGGCTTGGTCTTATAAGACGAACCTGCTGCTCGAACTGGGCAAGCTCGACGAGATGGACGGCAAGGCCGATCAGGCTTCGCAAGATCGCAAGCAAGCGGCCGAAGCGCAGGCGCGCACCGCCACGCTGAGCGAACAGAACAAGAAGAAGAAGGAAGAAGAAGAGAAGGCCAAGGCCGAAAAAGAGAAGGAAGGCTGACGCGAACCGCCCGCCGCCCACAAGCAGAGGCAATGGGCCCGTCCGACTTCTGCTGACAAATTTAGGTGATGCCCGGCTTTCCGGTCGGGCATCACTATTTTTATCATGAGCCACAGCAGCCCTCAGCGGTCAGCTTTCAGCTTTGGCGCTTTTGTTTTAAGCTGATCACTGACTGCTGACCGCTAACAGCTTTTCTATGATTCGCATCGAAGAGATCGTGCAGAAGGTGGCGCGCAACCACCCGCAGGCCGACTTAGACATGTTGCGGCGCGCTTACTTCTTCTCGGCGCGCGAGCACAAGGGGCAGACGCGCGCCTCCGGCGAGCCGTATCTCGTCCACCCGCTCGAAGTCGCCAACATCCTCGCCGACATGCGACTCGACGAAGTATCAGTCGCCACGGGCCTCTTGCACGACGTAATCGAAGACACGCTCGTTAAGTCGGAGACGATCAACGAATACTTCGGCGCGGAGGTCGCGCATCTGGTCGAAGGGCTGACGAAGCTCGCGCAGATCAGCAATCAATCGAAAGAGGTGCAGCAGGCCGAGAACGTGCGCAAAATGCTGCTGGCGATGGTGGACGACGTGCGCGTCGTCTTGGTCAAACTCGCCGACCGCTTGCACAACATGCGCACGCTGCAATACCTCAAGCCCGAAAAGCGTCAACGCATCGCGCAGGAGACGCTCGACATCTACGCGCCCATCGCGCACCGGCTCGGCATGGGCAAGCTGCGCGGCGAGTTGGAAGATTTATCGTTTAAACACCTGCACCCGGAAGACCATCACGCGCTCGCTGCCCAACTTGAAGCCCGCCGCGCCGAACACGAAGCGTTCCTGCACGCGACGCAGGCCACGCTCGAAGCGAAACTGCGCGAGGCCGACGTGCCGTTCGTGCATATTGAAGGGCGCGTCAAACGACTCTTCTCGATCTGGAAGAAACTAAAGCGGCAGCGGATCGAACTCGATCAGGTTTACGATCTGGTCGCGCTTCGCATCATCACGCCGGACGAAGTGCGTTATTGCTACGCCGCGCTCGGCGTCGTGCATAATCTGTGGCGGCCCGTGCCCGGTCGCTTCAAAGATTGGATCGCCACGCCGCGCGATAATCTCTATCAAGCCTTGCACACGTCGGTCATCGGCCCCGAAGTGCAACCCTTCGAGATTCAGATTCGCACGGCGGAGATGAACCGCGTGGCCGAAGAAGGCGTCGCCGCGCACTGGAAGTACAAAGAGGGCCGGCGCGGCGCGCACGAAGACGACGCGGCGTTCCAATGGTTGCGCTCGCTGATCGAGTGGACGCAGGAAGTGAAAGACTCGCGCGACTTCCTCGAAACCTTAAAGCTCGATCTCTATCCGAAAGACGTGTACGCCTTCACGCCGATGGGCAAGATTATCCAACTGCCGCGCGGCGCAACGCCCATCGACTTCGCCTACATGATCCACACGGAGATCGGCAACGCTTGCACGGGCGCGCGCGTCAACGGTCGCATCGTGCCACTGCGCACGCAGATTCAAAACGGCGACGTGGTCGAGATCATCACTTCGCCGAACTCGCATCCTTCGCGCGACTGGTTGAACTTAGTCGTCACCTCGCGCGCGCGCAACCGCGTGCGCCACTGGGTCGCCGAGCAGCAGCGCACCGAGTCCATCGAGATCGGGCGCAAACTCTTCGAGCGCGAAGCCGTGCGCTTTCAACTCTCCGCGAAGAAACTCTTGCAAGACTCGAACGGCGACTTCAAACGCGTCGCCAGCGACTACGGGTTCGGGCGCGTGGACGACCTGCTCGCCGCCATCGGCTACGGCAAGATCATGCCGCGCAACGTCGTGGCGAAATATCTCGGCCCCGAAGAGTTCGCCAAACTCGACGAGCGCAAGGAATCTAAACTCCGCAGCGGCATGCAAGCCGTCAAGCGGCTCATCCGTTTGGGCGACGATGCCATCGTCGTGCGCGGCGTGGACGACATGCTGATCACACGCGCGCGCTGTTGCAACCCTGTCCACGGCGAAACCATCATCGGTTACATCACGCGCGGCAAGGGCGTGGTCGTGCATGCGCGTCGTTGCCAGAACGCGCAGCAGTTGATGGTCAACCCTGAGCGCATCGTCGAGGTCGAGTGGGCGGGCAAGGCCGACCATGCCGCTTACGCCGTCAAACTGCTCGCCATCACAGAGAACCGCACCGGCATGATCGCCGGCATCACCAACGCCATCTCCGACATCAAGACCGGCATCCGCGAAGCCAAAGCCACGGTGGCCGATGACAATCGCGGTCGCATCGAAGTCACGGTCGAAGTCTTCGACGTGAAGCACCTCGACAAAGTTATTCGCTCGATCCGCAACGTGTCCGGCGTGCTCGACGTGGAGCGCGTCCACGGCGCGACCTAAAAACAAGTGCCGAGCAACAAGCGCAAGCCGGCTGCTTGCTTGTCGTTATCATTCGGCACTTGTCATGGCCGTTCAGGCATCCGCCGCACGAATAATCTCATCAATAAAGCTGAATCATTCGCTAACCTCGCGTGCCCGGCTCATGGCAGCGACAGAAATCGCGCCCGCGCGTTGCCGCGCGCGGAGGGGTTTGTTAAAATCCGCGTTTCGCTTGTGCAGCCTGAAAAGTGGGTGTCGTCACCGTGAAGCAGATCGTTCAGACAGAGAGTGCGCCGCAAGCCATCGGCCCGTATTCGCAAGCCGTGGTGGCGGGTGGGTTCGTGTTCGCCTCCGGGCAGATTCCGATTGACCCGCAGACGGGCGAGTTCGTCGCGGGCGGCATCAGCGAGCAGACCGAACAGGTCATGCGTAATTTGTCTGAGGTGCTGAAGGCGGCCGGGAGCGACTTCGGGCAGGTCGTGAAGACGACCGTTTACTTGGCCGACATGAACGACTTCGCGGCGATGAACGAGGTGTACGGGCGTTATTTTCAGATGGAGTCGCCGGCCCGCGCGACGGTGCAAGCGGCGCGGTTGCCGCGCGACGCACGCGTCGAGATCGACTTGATTGCGCTCGTCGGCGACGGCAAGGGCCGATGACAAGCGATGACCGATGAATAGCTATTTATTCATCAGTCATCCTTCATCATCGAGCGTTTGGCAGCTACGCCGCCTTCGCCACCTTGCCCGCTTTGATGCAGGAAGTGCAGACCTTCATCCGCTCCGCCCCGCCCTGCGGGCGCTGGACGCGGATCGATTGCAGGTTTGGATTGAAGCGCCGCGGGGTGCGATTGTTCGCGTGCGAGACGTTGTTGCCGAACTGCGGCCCCTTGCCACAGACTTCGCATCGTTTAGCCATGATTACTGTTACCTCCGAAGACTAAAAAGCGCGCCGTCGCCGTCGGCTGCTAATACAGGCACGAATGCGCGGCGCTGGGGAAACGAAATTTATAACAAACAGGTTTACGGCCCGTCAAGGCGCGCCCGCCCCGTTTGCTGTCATCATTCACTTAGCAACCTGAAGGAGCAAAGTCACAGTGCCTAGAGTCAAGCAGATCGCAGTTTTCACCTTCGTCGTCGTGACGGCAGTTGTTCTGGCCGCGTGCGGGCGCACCAGCGGCGACACGAGCAAGGACACGGCCATCGCCGCCACGGTCAACGGCAAGAACATCATGCTGCGCGAGGTGGACTCGATCCTCAACCAGCAGGCCAAGAGCCAGCAGGGCGACATCGCGCAGATGTCGCAGTTGGAACTGGCGGCGGGTCGCCTGCAAGTCCTCGACGATCTGATCCGGCAGGAAGTGCTCTTTCAGCGCGCCGAAAAAGAGAGCCTGCTGCCGAAGGATGAAGAAGTCACACAGGCTATCGAGACACAGAAGCAGCAACTCAGGGTGACACAGGACGAGTACCAGAACATGCTCAAAGCGACTGGGCAGACCGAGCAGGACTTGCGCGCTACCGCCCGCAAGCAACTCGCAATCAAAAATTTACTCGACCGCTTAGGCAGCAAAGTTGGCACACCGAGCGAAAAAGAGGTGGCCGATTTCTTCGAGGCCAATCGCGCCCGTTATGTGACCGCTCGCGGCGTCGCCCTCGCCGCCATCGTCGCTGACCCGAACGACAACGGCGCGACGAACGACGCGAAGAACGACACAGAGGCCAAGAATAAGATTGACATCATATACCAGCGACTAAAGAGCGGCGCAGACTTTGCGACCGTGGCGCGTGAGCAGAGCGAAGACCCACAATCTGTTCGGAGCGGCGGTGACATCGGCGTTGCTGACGAAGAAACTTTGAAGAAGGCCGGCTTCCCACCGGACGTTATCGCTAAGCTGTTCGGCCCGATGCAGACCGGTGACATCACCACGCCGCTCAGAGGCTCGGACGGACGCTGGTCGATCTTTAAGCTGACGGGCAAGCACCTTCAAACCGAGAACCTGACGCTCGACAACCCCGAAGTGCGTAAGGACATTACCGACACGATTCTCAACCAGCGCAAGCAACTGATGACAAACGCGCTATTCGCGGTGGCGATGAACGAAGCTAAGGTCGAGAACAATCTGGCACACGACATGATGAACAACGCCAGCAGCTTGAGCAGCTTGCGCCCGGCCAGCGCGGCCACGCCCACACCGGCCGCCAACACGACCGCCAGCCCCGCGCCGACAACAACAAGTTCGCCCGCAGCAACAAGCTCGCCCGCGACAACAACCGCCAGCCCCGCCGCAACCAAAGCGTCGCCCGGCGGCAACAGCAACAAGTGACAAGACCGGGCCGCGTGAATCGTCAATCGTGAATAGAAAAAACAGTTCTTAACTATTCACGATTGACGATTCACGCTTTACGAAACTTGTCACTCGTCACTTATCACTCGTCACTGCTTTTATGTTGTTCCGGCTGTCCGACGTTTATAAATCTTATAGCGCGCAAGATATCTTGCGCGGCTTATCGTTGCAGATCAATCCGGGCGAACACGTCGGGTTGGTCGGGCGTAACGGTGCGGGCAAGACGACGCTGTTCCGGCTCGTCAGCGGCGAAGAGACAGCGGATCGCGGCGACGTGGTGCGCGCGCGCGGTATGCGGCTCGGCTTGCTGGCGCAGCACGTACACTTCGAGCCGGGCGTGACCGTGCATGAGGCTGCGCTCGCCGCCTTCGGCCGGCTGCAACAGATCGAGCATGAGATGCACGAGCTTGAGCATCGCATGGCCGACGCGCCCGACGATCTGGATGCGGTGCTTGAACGCTACAGCGATCTGCAACACGAGTTCGAGCGCGCGGGCGGGTTCGAGTATGCGGCCCGCGCCGAAGCGATCCTGCAAGGCTTAGGCTTTGAGCGCGCAACGTGGACGATGGAGGTCGAGAAGTTGTCGGGCGGACAACAGAACCGGCTCGGCCTCGCGCGTCTGCTGTTGGCCGAACCGGACGTGTTGTTGTTGGACGAACCGACGAACCATCTGGACGTGGCCGGCGTCGAGTGGCTCGAAGAATTTCTCGCTACTTATCCGTCAGCTTACGTCATCATCTCGCACGACCGTTATTTTCTTGATCGCTCTTGTCGCCGCATCGTCGAGATCGAGAACGGCAAGGCGGTCAGCTACACCGGCAACTACTCGGCGTTTCTTGTCGAGCGCGAGGAGCGGCGCGAGGCGCAGCGGCGCGCTTACGAAAATCAGCAACAACTGATCGCCAAGACCGAAGAGTTTATTCGCCGCAATCTTGCCGGGCAGAAGACGAAGCAAGCCAAGTCGCGGCGCAAGATGTTGGAGAAGTTGGAACGCGTCGAGGGCGTGCGCGTCGATCAATCGGCGGGCAACTTCCAACTCAAGGGCGTCGAACGCACGGGCAATCAGGCGCTCATCGTCAAAGACCTCGCGGTCGGTTATCCCGGCAAGACACTCGCGCGCGACATCACTTTCACGCTCTCGCGCGGCGAGGCGCTCGGCATCATCGGGCCGAACGGGTCGGGCAAGACGACGTTCATCAAGACGCTCTTGGGCAACTCGCGCCCGTCGCGGGCGATGCACGTTGGGGCACGAAGGTGCAGGTCGGCTACTACGCGCAGCAGTTGGACGACCTCGATCCGCGCAACGAGATCATCATGGAGTTGCGTCGCGTCGCGCCTTCGACTGTGACGGCGGGCGAGTTGCGCGGTTTCCTCGCGCAGTTTCTATTCACCGGCGACGACGTTTATAAACACGTCATCGATCTGTCCGGCGGCGAGAAGGGACGGCTCGCGCTCGCCAAGTTGATCTATTCGCGCGTCAACGTGCTCGTGTTAGATGAGCCGACGAACCATCTCGACATTCCTTCGCGCGAGGCACTGGAAGAAGCTTTGTCGGCTTACGACGGTACGATCATCACGATCAGCCACGACCGTTATTTTCTCGACCGCATCGCCACGCAAATCCTCGCGCTCGACGGGCAGGGCAACGCCGAACACTACGACGGCGACTATACCGAGTATCACGACTGGAAGGCGTTGGAGCGTGCGGAAGCGTCGAGCGCACGGGCCGTGCAGGCGAAGCAAGCGGGCCGCGGCCGCGAAGCCACCCGCGCGGACCGCTGCTGCGGCAACGCCCGCGCCAAGTGGGAAAGCAAGCGGCGGCAAAGGCCGGAAGAAGCCCGAAAGCGCGCGCACGCCCGAACTGATCGAGCGCGAGATCGCCGAAGCCGAGCAGCGCCTCGCCGCGCTCTCCACCGAACTATCTCGCCCCGAAGTCGCCCGCGCCGCCGCCCGCGTCAACACACTCAACGATGAATATCGCACCACGGACGAGCGCCTGCGCTCTCTCTACGCCGAGTGGGAACGTGTCGCGGCCGAAGCCGCGAACGCTTAAAGCCTCAACCACAGCTAAAGCAATTAACCACCAAGACACGAAGCCACGAAAGAAGACCTGCGATCATCTTTCGTGGCTTCGTGTCTTGGTGGTTAAAGGCCTGTGCGCTGCTTAGCCTTCAAGCTCGGCGAGTGCCGAACGCGCTTCGGCGCGAACGCGCTCGTCCGAATCATTCAATGCTTTGTTCAAAGCCGCTGCGGCTTCAGGCGCGGCGATCTCGCCCAAAGCCTTTGCGGCTTCTGCGCGCACGCCCGCCGAGTTGTCGTTCAGCAATCGTTCACTCAAACCTTCAACCGCGCGTCGGTCTTTCATCTCGCCCAACGCCCACGCAGCATATTCTCTAGCGAGCGGATGCGCGTCCGCCAGCGCGGCGATTAACTCGTCGCCCGCACGCGCCGGGCGCAGTTCGCCCAACGCACGCGCCGCCGCCGCACGCACCCATCCGTCTGCGTCGCGGAGCAGCGCGACAAGTGGCATGACCGCAGCCGAACGATCAATCGCCAATCCGCCGGTCACTTCGCCTATGGCCCAAGCCGCGTTGCGCCGCACGCTTGGGTTCGCGTCTCGCAGCGCGGCAACCAAAGGTGCGACGGCGAGTTTGCCCATCGCAGCCAACGCGATAGCGGCCTGCTCACCCGGCGTGGGTTGTTTGAACGAAGACAGCGCGGGACTCCAACGACCTTCGGTCCAACACTGGACCGGCGCGACCGGGCTGTCGTCGCCCAACATCTCGACGAGCGCCGGGATAGCTTCGACCGCATGCGCGCGGCCAAGCGCACAAGCCGCTGCCGCGCGCTCCGTCGGGTCGCCCGCGGTCAACGTGCGCAACGTGTCCGCGACATCATGTTGCGCGGCGGTCTGTGCTTGCGGCCGTGCATTTGTCTGCGCGGCACGGGCGGCGTCTGGTTGTAGATGAAATGACAGGGCCGGCGCATTGAGGCTCATGGCCGTCAACAGCGCGACGATCACTAAGAGCGAAAGAAGCCCGGCGCGTGCGTTCATGCGCCGCTCGTTGGTCAGCAATCTCATGACACGTTCCTCCAGTATGTTTGCATCGAAGATGCCCGGCGCGCAGGTGCGTCGGCCGGGCGTAATCAGAGCCTCGGCCACGCGCACGAGAGCGCGCGCATAGACGGTCGGCTCAAGCACGCGCTCGGCGACCAGTTCGTCGCAAGCCAACTCGCGCGTGCGTCTAAGCTGGCGCATCGTCCACGCTACGAGCGGGTGAAACGACACGGACAGGATCAGCAACTCGCAGGCAAGATTGAGCGCGTAATCGCGGCGCGCGACATGCGCCAACTCGTGACCGAGCACGGACGCCAGCGCCTCGGTCTGTGTTTCAGCCGGGAACTCTTCGGGCAGGATGACAACCGGCGCACGCGCCCCGACCGTGACCGGCGCACGCACTTCACGCGAACACAAAATGGGCACGCCACAGAGTCCGAGCGCCGAGCGGCAACGCGCGGCCACGGCCTGCGCCGACAGCGTGAGCGCGACCGGCCGCGCCGTGCGCCGCACACGCCGCGCCCAGTGCCAAGCGCGCAGCAACATAGACAAGCGCAGCAACACAAACAGCATGTAGCCGCCGAGCACCAGTGCGGCCAGCACGGGCGTAAAGCTCAACGTGATTGGCCTGCGCCGCGACAGACGTTGAGGCGCTGCGGTCGTATCGCGGTTCGTTACGTCCGCAAATGAAGACGCGGGCGCGGCACTCAGTCGTGCGACGGGCCGGTTGTCGGTTCGTTGTGTGAGCGCGATGTTTTGCGCGACGAGTTGTAGGTCCGTCTTCGTGAAGTCAACGAGCGTCCAAGCGGGCAGCGCGACAGACAGCACGAGTGCCGCGAGCCAGAGCATGTGCCGCTGGCGCGCGGGCGCACGACGCAGGAGCCGCGCGCACAGTGCGGTTGCGAACACGACCGCTGTGATCTGCCATGCCGCGTTGAGCAGGAAGGTCAACGCCAGTTCACTTAGCCTTGTCATCGCCGCCCTCCTGTTCCAGCGCCGCGTTGAGCCGCGCCAGTGTTTCGGGCGTGAGGTGGCGTGTCTCGACCAGACTCATCACCAGACTTTCGACCGAGCCGCCGAACATGCGCTCGATCAGATCGCCGAAGTGCTGTTTGACCACTTGCCGCCGGCTCACCGCCGCCGGTAAAAGTAGGCTTTCTCCTTGAGCTTGCGCGTGACTTTGCCTTTGCGATGGAGCACGTTCAGCATCGTCTGCACGGTCGTATAAGCCAACTCGCGCGCGAGTTGTTGCTGCACCGTCTGCACGTTCGCCGCTCCTGTCTCCCACAGGACTTGCATGATCTCAAGTTCCAACGGCGTCAACTGGTCGGATTGTTTGCGCGGCACGGTTGCGACCTCCTAATTGTTTAGGAGTATACGCGCGGGCGGCGCGGCTGTCAACTAAACAATTAGGAGGTGATGGACGGCGGCGCGGTCAGCGTGGTGCGTTAACGCGGTGCAGCGTCTCTTCGAGGCTTGGGATCGCGGCCCATGAAGCCTGCTCGACGTTGTGTTGTAGTTCGTTGAAGCGCGGGTCGGAGCGGAGCGGCGTGAAGCGCGGATCGATCCGCATAAAGATCATGCCGGGCTGGCGATCTTTGTAAGCTTGATAGAGCGAGGCGAGTGCGTGATCGTGATCGCCGAGGCCGGTCTGGACCAGTGCGATGAAGTAGGGCGAGACGTAGCCGCCGGCCAGTGGTGCGCGCAGACGTTCGAGTATCTTACGCGCATCGGCGGTGCGCCCTGCGACGGCGTAAGCATGACCGAGCGCGGCGTGTGTCTCGGCGTCGTCGCCCATCAGTGTGACGGCGCGTTGTAGTTCGTTGATGGCATCGTTGCGCCGCGCGGGTTGTTGCAGGTAGATGTAGCCGAGATAGAGATGCGCCACACCGAAGGTTTGATCGACTTCGAGCGCCTTTTGCACTTGGCGTAGTGCCTCTGCGTAATGCTCCGGCCCGGAGTAGTAAAGATAGAGGCCGGAGTTGGCATTAATGATGAGCGAGAGCGGATCGAGTTCCTGCGCGCGCTTGATCTCGGTCAAGGCTTCGGGGAAACGATTCATCTGCACGAGACAGGAGGCGTACCACTGGTGCGCCGTGGCGTAAGACGGATTGAGCGCGATGGCGCGGCGGAAGTCTGCTTCGGCCGCCGCCCAGTTCCAATCGTAGGCCATCTCGACGAAGGCGAGCGAGGTCAGACCTTCGGCCAGTTGCGGATCGATCTCTAAGGCGCGCGCGGCCACGGCCTTTGCGCGCGGCATCGCCTCGCGGGCCGGGAGCACGCTGTGATCGCTGAGCAAGGCGTAACAGTCGGCGATGCCTGAATAGGCAAGCGCATAGTTCGGGTCGTGGCGGATGGCTTCGTTGAAGGCCTCAATCGCTTTGCGGAAGCCTTCTTCGTTGCGTCGATTCCAGAAGTAGCGCCCGCGCAGATAGGCTTGATAAGCCTCGTTGTTGGCGGTGTAGCGTTTGGGCGTGGGCATCGCTTGGGCCGCGCCCGCCGTCGGACGCAGGCGACGCTGCAAAGCTTTGGCGGCCGCGCGCGCGATCTCTTCCTGCACGCCGAGCATGTCGGACATGCGCCGCTCGTAATGCTCGCCCCAGACTTGGCTGCTGTCGCGTGCGTCGATCAACTCGACGCTGATCGAGAGCGCGTCGCCGCGTGCCGTGACCCGGCCCGTCAAGAGCGCGCTCACGCCCAACTCGCGCCCGACCTGTTGCGGTTCGGCATCGCGCCCTTCATAACGAAACACGGCGTTGCGCGACATGACCTTGATCGGTAGTTGCTGCGCCAGACTGTTGATTAAACTTTCTGTGATGCCATCCGACAGATACTTCGTGTCCGGGTTGCCGTCAGCGTTGACGAACGGCAGCACTGCGAGCGAGTTGATCGTATTCGCATCGCGGCGCATGTAGTTGACCAAGAGCAGCGCGGCAGCGGCGACGATGGCGGGCAGTGCGATGAGTACGAAGACGGGCCACGAGCGCGCGGGGCGGCGCAGTTTGGTCGTGCGGCGGGCCGGTGCGTTGGTCGTCGTCGGCGTGGCGGCCGGCCATTGCGAGGGCGTGACGAACTCGGCGGCGGCACTGCCGAGCGTGGCGGTGGCCGTGTCGAGGTCGGCCTTTCATCTCGGCCGCCGTCTGGTAACGTTCGGCCGGGTCTTTGGCAAGCGCCGTGAGCGCAATGCGATCAAGTTCGGGCGTGATGCGCGGGTTGACGTGCGAGGGCGGCGGCGGATCGACGTGCAAGACTTGCGCGCCGACTTCGATCACGTTGTTGCCGGCGAAGGCGGGGCGGCCTGTGATGCACTCGTAGAGCAGCGCGCCGAGCGCGAAGATGTCGCTGCGGGCATCGACGGGCGCAGAGCGCGCCTGTTCGGGCGATAGGTAATGCGGCGTGCCGACGACGACGCCGGGACTGGTCAAGCCTTCGGCGTGCAGGGTCGGCGCTTCAGTGGTGGGCCGGAACTCTTCGACGTTCTTAGAGAGGCCGAAGTCTAGCACCTTCACCTGTCGTTCGTCGTTGACGCGAACGTTAGAGGGCTTAACGTCACGATGCACTATGCCGTGCCGGTGTGCTGCGTCGAGCGCGAGCGCGACGGTGGCGATGATGCGGACGGCCTCGCCGAGTTTGAGATTGCCGCTGTACAGCATCTCGCCGAGGTCTTGGCCGCTGACGAGTTCCATGACGATGTAAGGCTCGCCTTCGTCGGTTTCGCCGTAGTCATAGACGGTGGCGATGTGTGGATGATTGAGCGCAGAGATAGCGCGCGCCTCTTGCAAGAAGCGGGCGCGGAACGCTTGCCGGTTCGCGCCGTGGCTCGGAAACTTGAGCGCGACGAGCCGGCCCAGACGCGTATCCTCGGCCTTATAGACGACGCCCATGCCGCCTTGGCCGAGTCTGCCGATGATCCGGTAATGGCCGACGATCTGTCCCTCGATCATGTTGGCGGAGATGCGAGCGTGTGTGCGCGTCAGCAGGCCCGGACTGCGTTCACAACAATGCGGGCGGCGCGGGGTTTAAGCATGAAAACTCTTGCGCGGCGCGGCCCGCCGCAAACGGTGGGCGGATTATAAACAGATTCGCGCGCGCAGGCTACTTGTTATCCGCGCCGTGCTGCGGCAGCGTCTCAAGCAGATGATCGAGGCTGAGCCAGATGCTCCAACTATGGTGATAGAAGACGACGGGGAAGAGGACGGCCGCCACGAAGACGAAGGTGAAGATGAACTGGTCGCTCAGACCGAACGCCAGCAGCCCCGTGAAGTAGAAGATGAGCAGCACGACCTCTGTTGTGACCACGTTGATCGACAGCGCGCCGACGAAGAAGCCCTCTTCGCGGTAGTAGAGCGCGCGGCACACGGGGCAATGATGACGGATGTGAAACAGGCGCTCGACGATTGACGACCGGCCGCACACGGGACACAGCAAGCGCACACAACGCAGCACGACGGCGACGATGGAGATGCGCTCTCTGCTCACTTAACAGCCCCGCCGCTCAACCACTGAGCGCCGCCTTGACGAGCCACGCCGCGCCCGCCACCAACACGAACAGCCCAAGCATGATGTACAAGACCCACTTGCTCCGTCGCCCCGTCTTGATCAACCACACGCCGCTCAACATGCTGCCGAGGCCGAACACGATCACGAGGCCGAACAGACCCAATATCATGAAAGCCTGACCGGGCGTCCCATTAAAGCGCGCGCCGCTATCGCTCGCTTGGCCCGCTTGCAGCATCAAGGGCGCGGTCAGTACCGTGATCGTCCCCATCAGTCCGACCAGAAACAACCCGATCAATAACTGCAACACGCCGAGCGTCCGCACTTGGCGCGCGGTGCGCAGGCGTTGCCCGCACTGCGGACAATGATCGTATGGCTCGTGCGTTTCGTAGCTGCACTTAAAGCAACTGCGTAGTTGATCCATTCGCCAAACTCCTCCGCCTTACCGTCACATCGCGGCTGTAGTTTTATGCTGTAGCGGGCATTATCGCAAGCAATTTGTGCGATCAGGGGAGAATTAAAACGGCTTGCTGCCGTGGCCCGCCGCGCGGCTGCAAGCTCGCTTGACACGGGTACAAGTCGCTTGTTACCTTACCTTTCCGCTTGTAGCGCGAGCTAGTTTAGCGTGGTGTTGTTTGTAGAGCCTTTTTGTAGGCACGTAGCTCAGGGGTAGAGCACTACCTTGACACGGTAGGGGTCTGCGGTTCAAATCCGCACGTGCCTACCATTCAACTTTTCGACAGCGAGCTCCGGAAGACCTTCGCCGGACAGAGTACAGATGACGCGAACTCGAACTACGTTTCGATTTTAAGTCACGGCGACCCGCCAACACGAGCGGGCGCGCGGCGAGGGCGCTTCTGTCGAATCCGATCTTGATTTGTTCGTCTCCGTTACGAACACGACAATTTAGCAGCCGGTTGCCGCCGTCTCGTCCGCACCGCTCGTTATGAGAGTGAGGCTTGACCCGTGGCCGCCATGCGTGCATTGACAACGCACGCCGGCCGCCCGATTGCAAACGGACGGAGATGATTAGCGATGAGCGATCTAAACGTACAACTGAAGGGCGGGCCGGCGGCGCAAGTGCCGGCCTCGGTCACGGTCGGCGAGGCGTTGAAGCAACTCGACCGCGACGCCGCGAAGCGTGCGCTCGCCGCGAAGGTGAACGGGCACGAGGTCGATCTCGCGCGTTCGCTCGAAGCTGTCGGCGCAAATGGTGACGGCACGGCGGTCGAGATCGAGCCGGTGTTGCCGGAGACGCGGGCCGGCCTCGAAGTCCTGCGCCATTCGACGGCGCACCTGCTGGCCGCGGCCGTGCTCGATCTCTTTCCGGGCACGAAGCTCGGCGTCGGGCCGGCGCTCTTAGACGATCCGCGTTATGGTTTCTTCTACGACGTGATCGCGCCGCGCACGCTCACCGATGAAGACCTGCCCGCGATTGAAAAGCGCATGCGCGAGATCGCCAAGCGCAATCTCGGTTATCGGCGCGAAGAGATCACGAAAGAAGCGGCGTTGCACATCTTCGCCGAACGCGACGAGCCGCTGAAGTGTCAGTTGGTCGAAGCTAAGGGCGGCGCGACGGTCAGCATCTATTACATCGAAGGTTCGCCGTTCATAGATTTCTGTCTGGGCCCGCACGTGCCCAATACGAATCGACTGAAGGCGTTCAAGCTGCTCTCTCTGTCGGGCGCGTACTGGATGGGCGATTCAGAGCAACCGCAGATGCAACGCATCTACGGCACGGCCTTCTTCACGCCCGAAGAACTCGACGCGTGGGTCAAGCAACGCGAAGAGGCCGAGCGGCGCGATCATCGGCGGCTGGGGCGCGAGCTTGATCTGTTCTCGATTCAAGAGCAGTACGGGCAAGGGTTAATCTTCTGGCATCCGAAGGGCGCGATCATTCGGAAGCAGATGGAAGATTACCTGTACGAAGAATTGGTCCGGCGCAACTACAGTCTCGTCTACACGCCGCACATCGCGCGCCGCGAATTGTGGCAAGTGTCGGGACACGACCAGAACTACGGCGACTCGATGTTTGCGCCGACGAAATTGGAAGAGACGGAGTTCCGGTTGAAGCCGATGAACTGCCCGTTTCACATTGGCATCTATAAGTCGCAACAGCGCAGCTACCGCGACCTGCCGCAGCGTTACGGCGAGATGGGCACGGTCTATCGCGCGGAACTGTCGGGCACGCTGCACGGCTTGATGCGCGTGCGCGGCTTCACGGTGGACGACGCGCACCTGTTCTGTACGCCCGAACAAGTGCGCGGCGAGATTAACGCCTGCGTTGACTTCGCCGTCGAGGTCCTGGACACGTTCGGCTTCAAGCAGGTCAAGTTCGAGTTGTCGGTCAAAGGCAACGAGACGAATAAGAATTATCTCGGTTCGGACGAAGACTGGGCCATGGCCGAGGCTGCGCTCGCCGAAGCACTCGACGCGCGCGGCGTGGCGTATGAACGCATCGAAGGCGAAGCGGCTTTTTACGGCCCGAAGATCGACTTCAAGATCGAAGACGCCATCGGCCGTTTGTGGCAACTCGGCACGGTGCAGTGGGACTTCAACCTGCCCGCACGGTTCGAGCTTGAGTACATCGGCGAGGACAACAAGCCGCACCGGCCCGTCATGGTGCATCGCGCGTTGTTCGGTTCAATCGAACGTTTCTTCGGCGTCTTGATCGAACACTACGCGGGCGCGTTTCCGATGTGGCTCGCGCCCGTGCAAGTGGCGGTGCTGCCGATCACGGATCGCGTCAACGAGTACGCCGAGCAGATCGCGCAGGAGTTGCGTGCTGCGGGGTTGCGGGTGGATGTGAACGGGCGCGGCGACAAGATCGGCGCGAAGATACGCGGCGCGCAGTTGCAGAAAATCCCGTTCATGCTCGTCCTCGGCGACCGCGAGGTCGAAGAGGGCAAGGTGGCCGTGCGCGAGCGCGCGAAAGGCGACCTCGGCACGATGACGATTGCCGAGTTCAAACAAGCGGCGCGCAAACTCGTCGAGTCGCGGGCGCTGGACAATAACTTACAAGCAGGTTGATTGAAAGCAGTCGGCAAGAACTTGTAACAATGGCTGATAGCCGTTAGCGATCAGCAGTCAGCAGAAGTCAAACGCTGAACGCTGATTGTTAATGCTGACAGCTTTAACAACGGAGGTGTAGCAATCTCACCAAGTTTTCGCGGGCGCGGTCAGCGCCCTGATAATCGGCGGCAACCGGCGGCGCGGATCAACGACCGCATCCGTGTGCCAGAAGTACGCGTCATCGGCGACGATGGCGAACAACTCGGCATCATGAACACGCGCGACGCCGTGCGCATGGCGCGCGAGCGCGGGCTTGATCTGGTCGAGGTCGCGGCGACCGCACAGCCGCCCGTCTGTCGCATCATCGACTTCGGCAAGTTCCAGTACGAGAACAGCAAGAAGCAGAAGGAAGCGAAGAAGAAGCAGGTCACGATCACCGTTAAAGAGGTCAAGTTCCGGCCCGGCACGGACGATCACGACTACAACTTCAAGATGAAGCACGCGCGGCAGTGGTTGGAAGAAGGCGACAAGGTGAAGGCCACGATCTTCTTTCGCGGGCGCGAGATCACACACCGCGAGTTGGGCGCGGCGCTCTTGGAACGCTTGGAGCGCGCACTGGCGGACGTGGGCGAGGTGGAAGCGCGACCACGCATGGAGGGCAATCAGATGTTTCTGATCTTCGCCCCCAAGAAACATAAGAGTGCTGGCGGCGGTGGCCACGCGAAGTCTGAAGGCGGCGGGCCGAAACCGGAAAACGGTACGCGCACCGACGCGCCACCTGCGCCGCCCGTAGTGCCGCCCGCACCGGAAGTTTAATCGTGGCGAGTGAGAGGCGACAGCGCACATGGGCCTCATGGCCATGTCCTGTCACCTGTCACCCGTCACCTGTCACGTTACATTGAGGAGTCATTATGCCTAAACTGAAAACACATAAAGGCGCGGCGAAGCGGTTTCGCACGACCGCGAACGGGAAGGTCAAGCGCGGGCACTCGCACGCGCGCCACATCCTGACCAAGAAAACGAAGAAGCGGAAGCGCCACCTCGACATCGACACGCTCGTGTCCGAGTCCGACCTTGAGCGCGTTAAGGCCATGCTGCCCTACGGGCGCAGTTAAGAAGGGATGAGGGACGACGGCTGAGTGGGCAAGCGCGACAAACGGTTTAGTTAACTTGTCGCAAGTCACTCGTCGCTGGTCACTGCATTGAGGAAGGAGATACGTCATGCCGAGGGCAAAACGTGGTAATAAGCGCACTGAGCGGCGCAAGAAGATACTTAAATTAGCGAAGGGTTATCGCGGCACGAAGTCGAAGCTGTATCGCTCGGCCAAAGAGTCGGTCGAGCGCGGGCTGAACTTCGCCTACACGGGCCGCAAGCTCAAGAAGCGCGACTTCCGTAGTTTGTGGATCGTGCGCATCGGCGCGGCGGCGCGCTTGAACGGGCTGAACTATTCGCAACTCATGCACGGCCTCAAGGTCGCCGGCATCGAATTGGATCGCAAGGTGCTCGCTGATCTCGCGGTCAACGCACCCGATGCCTTCGCCGACCTCGCCGGTCAGGCGAAGACCGCGCTCGGCAACGAGCAGCCGGCCGCGGCCTAAACGACTGGCAATCGTGAAGCGTGAATCGTAAATAGATCAAGACAGACTTTCTATTCACGATTCACGATCTACGATTTACGATTCACGAACTATGGAAGTCAGAGAGCAAATGCAGCCTGAGTCCGTCCGTGAAGCGTTCGAGCAAGAGTTCGGACGCTTCGCGCGTTTTCACGCGCAAGCAGACGACGCGCTATCAGAGTTGACACTCGGCGCGGCCGAGACGGCGTTGCGCGAGTTGAGCGAACTACGCACGCGGCACACGGGCAAAAAGAGCGCGCTCGCGCTGCTCAAGAAACAGATCGGGCGCGTGCCGGCCGAGGAGCGCGCCACGTTTGCGCAAGCCGTGCAGCAACTCGAAGCGCGCATCACCGACGAGATCGCGGCGGTCGAGCGTGCGCTGCAAGAGCACGGCGCGCGCCTGCGCGTCGAGCGCGAGCGGTTGGATGTGACGTTGCCCGGTCGTCGCGGCCGGCGCGGGCACACGCACCCGATCAACCTTGTGCGCCAGCGACTCGAAGACATCTTCGTGGCGATGGGCTACACGGTCGAAGACGGACCTGAGATCGAGAACGACTTTTATAACTTCGAGGCGTTGAACATTCCGGCGGCGCACCCGGCGCGCTCTGTGCAAGATACGTTCTACACGACCGACGGCTTCGCGTTGCGCTCGCAAACTTCGACCGTGCAGATTCATGCCATGCAGCGACGCCGCCCGCCTTTGCGCGTCGTCGCGCCCGGTCGCGTCTTCCGCCGCGACACGCCGGACGCAACGCACAACCCGATGTTCTTCCAGATCGAAGGTCTGTGCGTTGATCGCGGCATCTCGATGGCGCATCTGAAGGGCACGGTCACGGAGTTTGTGCAACGTCTGTTCGGCGCGGGTACGCGCACGCGCTTTCGCCCGTCCTACTTCCCGTTTACCGAGCCGAGCGCCGAGTTCGACTTCACTTGCTTCAAGTGCAACGGGGAGGGCTGCCCCTTGTGCAAGCAGTCCGGCTGGATCGAGTTGGGCGGCTCAGGCATGGTGCATCCGAACGTGCTGCGCGCCGTGGACATCGACCCGGACGAGTTCTCCGGCTTCGCCTTCGGCTTCGGCATCGACCGCATGTGCATCCTGCTCTACGAACTCGACGACATCCGCCTGCTGTTCGAGAACGACGTGCGGTTCTTGGAACAGTTTGACTAAGCAGCGATCAGCGGTCAGCTTTTGCTTTTCGTTTTAAGCTGATCGCTGAAAGCTGACTGCTTTTCTATGGGCGAGAAATTCATGGTGTTGGGTGGTGGTGGGATGATCGGCCGGCAGGTCGTGCATCAGATCGCAGCGCAACTCAAGCCAGAGTGGATCATGATCTGCTCGCGCTTCCAGAAGGAAGTGCGCGAGGCGCTCGAACACTTCAAACGCGAACACGCGCACGTGCATATCTTCGGCTTTTGGGGCGACCTGTTTTTGCGCGCCGAGTGGAACACGCAGGAACACAGGCGGCAACGGTCGCGGGCCGAGTTGTTAAAAGCTCCGGAACACCGCGCCGCGCTCTACGACGATCTGTTCGGCGAGTTCGATCCGGCTTACGCGCGCGCGCAACTGGTGCAGTTGATCCTTGAACATAAACCGGACGTAGTCGTTGATTGCATCAACACGGCCACCGGCATCAGTTATCAAGACGTGTACGCCGCGTCGGGCGCGGCTAAAAAACAGTTCGACCGATTGAAGGCGACGCTGCGCGAGCAGCACACAAACTCTGCGACCGGCGGCGCAGCAACGACGACGACGGATAACTCGGCAGCCGAGTTGATCGGGCCGGCGGGGCGCGCGGTCGAGAGTCTGCTGTTGTCACAGTCCGTGCCGCAACTGATCCGGCACGTGTTGATGGTATCGCGCGCCTTAACCGAGGTCGGCGCGCGGCTCTATCTGAAAGTCGGCACGACGGGCACGGGCGGCATGGGCTTGAACATCCCTTACACGCACTCGGAAGATAAACCGTCGGTGCAGTTGTTGACCAAGACCGCGATTGCGTTCGCGCATACGGGCTTACTGTTTTTGATGGCCCGCACGCAGGGCGGCCCCGTCGTCAAAGAGATCAAACCGGGCGCGATGGTCGGCTATGCCAACATCACCTATCCGACGATCCGCCGACAGGGCCAGATCGTCTTCATGCATCAGAGTCGCACGGAACCGCTGCAAGCGACGCTGACCTTAAAACCGGAGAAGGGGTTGTATGAACGACTCGACAAGTTGAAGATGGCGGTCGTGGACACGGGCGAGAACGGCATCTTTGGCAAGGGCGAGTTTGAAGCCATCACCTCGATGCGGCAGATGGAGTTCATGACGCCCGAAGAGATCGCGCAGCAAGTTGTGCTTGAGATCAAAGGCAGCAACACGGGCTATGACATGATCGCCGCGATTGACAGCGCCGTGATGAACCCAACTTATCGGGCGGGCGTGTTGCGGCAGTTCGCGCTCGAAGAGGTCACGCGCCTTGAGCGCGAGACGGAATCGCACTCGGTCGCGTTGGGCCAGTTGGGGCCGCCCGAACTCGGCAAGCTCTTGTGGGAAGCGCACCTGTTGAAACTGCAATACGGCACGCTCAGCGCCGTGTTGACGGCCGAGCCTGCGGAGATCGCCGCCCGCCTCGCGGCCTTCCTCGATTGGGATCGGAAGCTCCGCCACACGATCAACGCCGTGGGGCTGCCGATCCTCTTGCCCGACGGCGACGCGCTCGTGCGTGGGCCGTTCATACGCATCCCCGAAGTGCCCAACGTGGAGAGCATCAGTGTCACACCTGAACTCGTCGAGCGTTGGGCCGCGAAAGGCTGGGTGGACTTGCGCCCGCAGAACATCACGCGCTGGCAGCAACGCTTTCATACGATGCAGCGCGGCGTGAACCGCTTGCGCGAACGCGGCTCGCCGGCGTCACACGCGACGCTTATATCGTCGATAACATTGAACCCGGCGCAGTCGTCGGCTGGATTTTTAACAACGAAGAGAACTTTGGGTATCGCATCAAGTGAACAGGTTTCAACTTTCGTGTTTCAGTCTCCGGCCGCGCGCTGTTGATTGAACAGTAACAATCGAAACCTTAAAGCTGACTTATGAACACTAGTTACAACTGGCTGCGCGAGTTGATCGAGTTGAATCTGACGCCGGGCGAACTGCGCGAGCGGCTGACGATGCGCGGGCTTGAGATCGAGGCGGTGCATCAGACCGGCGACGATTACGTGTTGGAGGTCGCGGTGCTATCGAACCGCGCCGACCTGTTGTCGCATCTCGGTGTGGCGCGCGAGGCGGCGGTGGCAACCGACGCGACCATGCGTATGATGGACATGACGCCTGCGCGCATCGAAGGCCGCACGGAGAGTTTTACGGCGGTCGAAATTCTTGATCCTGATCTGTGCCCGCGTTATGCGGCGCGTGTGGTGCGCGGTGTGACGGTCGGGCCGTCGCCCGCTTGGCTGGCGACGCGGTTACAGGCCGTCGGACAACGCCCGATCAATAACGTCGCCGACATCACGAACTACGTGATGCTCGAAACGGGTCAGCCGCTCCACGCCTTTGATCTCGAAAAGTTGACCGAGCGCCGCATCGTCGTGCGTCGCGCGCACGCGGGCGAGACATTGAAGACGTTGGACGGGATCGAGCGCAAACTCGACGAGGAGATGCTCGTTATTGCCGATGCCGCGCGCGTGGTTGCGCTCGCGGGCGTGATGGGCGGCGCGGACTCGGAGATTTCCAACACGACGAAAGACGTGCTGATCGAGAGCGCATACTTTGTGCCGCAGGCTGTGCGCCACACGGCGCGCGCGCTCGGCATGCAGACCGACGCCTCGGATCGCTTCGAGCGCGGCACGGATTACGAGGGCGTGGTGCGCGCACAGGCGCGCACGGCCGCGCTCATCTGCGAACTCGCGGGCGGCACGGCGACCGAAGATGCGATAGACGTTTATCCGCGTCGCATCGCGCCGCCCACGGTCAGTCTGCGGCTGAGTCGCGTGCGCGGGTTGACGGGTTTGCCCGTCGCATCTGAAGACGCCTTGCGCATCCTGACCGCGCTTGGGTTCAAGTCAGCCGCAGGCGGCGATAACGGAGCAGGGGACGCGGCCAACGTGGCTGCCGTCGAGGTGTGGGCAGCAGAGCCGGACGCGCCCGTCGTCTTTGTCTGTCCGACGTGGCGGACGGACGTGAAGCTCGAAGCAGACTTGATCGAAGAGGTTGGGCGGCACTTCGGTTATGAGCACATGACGGACGCGTTGCCGGCCGCGAACGCCGTCGGCGAGTATCGCGCGCACGAGACGCAACGGCGCGGGCTGCGGCAAGCGTTGAACGCATACGGCTACGACGAGGCGATCAACTACAGCTTCATCGACGCGACGCACGACGAACAGTTCGAGTTGCTGCCCGCGCTCGCGGCGCACATGGAGCGTAGTGCCGAACATTTTGTTACGCTGGCGAACCCGGTCATCGAGGGCGTGACGCGTATGCGCGCAAGTCTGCTGCCGGGTCTGCTCGCTGCCGTGCGGCACAATCTAAATCATGGCACGCGCGACGTGAGTTTGTTCGAGACGGGGCGGGTCTTTGCGGCGCGCAGTGCGGACGAAGACCGGCCGCATGAGCGCGATGCGTTTGCGTTGGTGACGACGGGCGGCGTGCGCGCGGCCGGTCGTCCGGGCACGACGCGCGAAGTTGATTTCTACGATCTCAAGGGCGCGCTCGAAGCGGCGGTCGAAGCGTTGCAGATCGGCGCGCTTGAGTTTGCGCCCGCGACGCGTGCGCGGCATCTGCGCGCGGGGCAGGCGGCCGAGATTTCGCTCGCGGGGCAACCCGTCGGCACGTTGGGCCGGCTGACGGATGAGATGGCCGCTGGTTACAAGTTTCGGCAGCCCGTGTACGTGGCCGAGTTGGACTTCAGCGCGTTGCTCGCGGCGGCGGGCGTGGCAGCGCGGTACACGCCGTTGCCGCGTTATCCATCGGTCGTGCGTGACGTGTCGTTGTTAGTCGAACGGCGCGTGTCGTTCGCAGAGTTGCGCCAGGCCGCGCTCGCACTGAAAGTTGATTATTGTCAGGGCGTCGAATTGGTGGACGTGTACGAGGGCGATAAGTTGCCCGCAGATAAACGTTCCATCACGTTGCGCCTTGAATATCGCGCGCCCGACCGCACGTTGCGCGACGAAGAGGTGGACGCGCTGCACGCGCAGATCGTCACCGCGTTGAGCGCGCAGTTCGGCGCGCAACAAAGGTAAGGCAGAGGTTAGCTGTTAGCGGTTAGCTGGTGGTCAAGTTTGAAATTTTATGTTGCGTGTTCCGCGCGCACATCTTTTAATCGGCCTTTAGCCGCTGATCTCTGACCGCTGTATTTTTTCTTGCGCTCGTCGGCGTGCGGGCGCATAATCGGGCGGCATTTTTGAGCTGCCCTTGCGAGGACACGGATGATGGTCGGACTGACCGGACTTGAGAAGTTTTCCCACCTCGAAGATAAAATCTATCGCACCATCGAGCTGACGAAGACCCTGCGGCAGGAGAAGGAAAGTCTCGAACGCGATACGGGCTTGCTGCGCCGCGAGCGCGACACGCTGCTCGAAGAGAAAGACCGGCTCGAAGCACAGGTCGAGCGGCTGTTGGCCGAGCGCGACACGATTCGCTTGAAGGTCGAAGCCATGCTCGACGCCATCGCCGTGCTCGATCCCGAAATGGTCGAAGCGATGCGCCGCTGACGCAGCAGAGTGTGATTGAATTATGAGCGCCATCAAACCGCCGGGTGATCAGACCAGCACGCCCACCATCCGCGTGGAAATCTACAACCAGATTTACAACATCCGCTCTGACGGCGACAGCGAGTACGTGACGCAACTCGCCGAGTTCGTTGATCGCCGCATGCGCGAAATCTCGTCGGGCACGCTCACCGTCGATTCGCTCAAGGTCGCCATCCTCGCCGCGCTCCACATCGCCGACGAACTGCACCGCCTCCGCCGCCTGCACGAACAGGCCGACTCGCAACTCGCCGCCCGCAGCGCCGAATGCGCCGACATGCTCGACCGCCTGCTCAAACGGCCGGCCGACGCACAGCCGACCAACCACGGCAACATCGCCTTCTCATAACGCGCCGTGTGGGAACAGCGCGCCCGCAATTTGTCAAGTGTAGAGCCGCCGTTGCGCGCCTCTACTTCGGCCGCGCGCCGCTCCCGTTTTGTGCTAGTATCCACGTCGGCTGAGGGATTCAGTCTGCGAGGTTCGTCACCGATTTACGATGATTGAGCCAACGCCGTTAACAAGGGAGGCCGATGCCGCTTTTGCCGGTGCATTCCTTCAGAGTTAAGGAACTGCCAGAGGCGGCGGCTCTTAAAAGGCCACCCACCTGTCGAGTGCAGGTTCAATTACGGCATCGGAACGGCCGCCGCGGATCTTCCCTCTGCCATCCAAGTTCAGTGACGAGTGACAAGTGCCGAGTGACAAGTTAAGAAGCTGTCTTTGCTTGTCACACGCCACTTATCACTCGTCACTTTTATTATTATGAAGGTCTTGCTCATTGGCGACGTAGTGGCGCGGCCCGGCCGCATCGCCGTGCTTGAGCGCATACAGGATATGCGCGAGCAGCACGCGATTGACCTCGCGGTGCTCAACGCCGAGAACGTCGCGGGCGGCTTCTCCATCACGCCGCCACTCGCCGAACAACTCTTCGCCTCAGGCATCGACGTGATGACCTCCGGTAATCACATCTTCGACAAGCGCGAGGTCGTCGATTACATTCAGCGGCAACCGCGTCTGCTGCGCCCCGCGAACTATCCGCCGGGCACGCCGGGCGCAGGCGTGTGGACGGGCGAGGTCGGCGGTGTGCGCGTCGCCGTGCTGAATTTGATCGGGCGCGTTTTTATGGGGCCGGCCGACGACCCGTTCCGCGTCGCAGACGAAGCGGTCAAGGCGCTGCCCGCGGACGTGCGCGTCCGCATCGTAGATATGCACAGCGAAGCGACCTCGGAGAAGATGGCAATGGCGCGTTTACTTGACGGGCGCGTTTCGTCGGTCACGGGCACGCACACGCACGTGCAGACCGCCGACGAACACATCATGCCCGGCGGCACGGCTTATCTCACGGACATCGGCATGACCGGCAGCCACGCAGGCGTCATCGGCATGAAGGCCGAAGACGTGCTCGCCCGCTTCACGTCGGTCACGGCGCGGCGGGCTGAACATGCGACCGGCGGCGTGCGTATTAACGCTGTCGTCATCGACATCGACGAGCAGACGGGGCGCGCACGCACGATCACGCGCCTGTCTCTGCCACATCAGTCTTAACGCAAGGAGAACATTGATGAGTCTGCGGAAACTTCTGATTGCGGGTCTAATTCTCAGCTTCGCCGTCGCCTGCGCGGCGCAACAGTCACAGGCTAACCGCGCGACGGCTAAAGCCACTGTCAATAGTAAGAATGTCGAGATCAACTACGGGACGCCCGACCTCAAAGGGCGCGACATGCTCGCGCAAGCCAGCCCCGGCACGGTCTGGCGCGTCGGCATGAATCAGGCGACCGAGATTTCGACCGACGGCACGCTCGTCGTCGGCGGCAAAGAACTGACCGCCGGCAAGTACACGCTCTGGGTGCGCAAGACCGGCGACGATGCGTGGACGCTCGCCTTCCACCCCAAGACCGGCATCTGGGGCGCGCCTCCGCAACGCGACGGCTACGCCGCCGAAACGCCGCTCAAACTCGACAAGGCCCCTAATTCGACCGAAATACTCGTCATCAGCCTCGCCGACAACAAAGGCATGGCCGAAGTTAAAATCCACTGGGGCACGGCCCTGCTCAGCGGCTCGTTCGGCGTGAAGTAGTCACGACACGTTGTCTTATGGGCTGCGTCCGGTCAGCGCGTCGAGCGCCGACCAAACTTCTTGCAGGACGGACTTAGACGCTCTGCCAATGCGCGCAGAAATGAAGTGCTTGTCTATTGCGGTGAGTTGAAAAACAAGGGCGACTGAAGCGCGGCGCAGACCGTTCTGACTGTCGGCTTCAACCAGTATGGTTGCCGGGAAGCGGAGTGCGTCTAACTGCGATGTTAGGGGTACGACCAAGACGGTTGGGAGGTTGGCGCGGCGTTGCAAAATAAGCGCAGGGCGGCGACCGACTTGGGCATGTCCTCCGCGCGTAGGAAGTTCAGCCCAGTACAGGTCGCCTACATTCAAGCAGTATCGTCCTCGTAAGGAAAGAGATCGAAGGTGGCGGCCGCTAACGATTGCCACGCTTCAAGCTCTGCCGCAAGCGCCGGACTCATCGGTTCTTCGGTGAGTGGGATCAGAAGGATGCCGTTGCGCGTTTCAATAACGCGCAGCGGCGTATCTTCGTCTAGCCCGTAACGATCTCTAAGCGCAGGCGGTAGGGTGATCTTGCCACCATGCTCGACCGTCAATGTCTCTGTCATGCTCATGGCGTGATTGTAGCATAGCGACAACTTCAAGTTTTCTACTACGGCGCGGTGTCTTCGGGCACGCGGCCGGCGCGGGTGGGGAGTTGCGAGGCGTGTATGTCTTCTTCGGGGACGGCGGAGAGCAGCAGGCGGTAGCGTTCGGGCATGGAGCGGACGCGCCCTTGTGCGTCGGTGACGACGTGGCCGGTTTCGCCTTCGGCGATGACTTGCCCTGTCTCGGCGCGCACGATCTCGTAGCCGAAGCGGACGGAGCGACGACGCAGTTCGGTGATGTGCGTGCGGACGATCAGATCGTCGTCGTAGAAAGCGGGCGCTTTATAACGGCAGTAAGATTCGGCGACGACGAGAAACGACGCTTCGTCTTCTTCCATCTCGCGGTAGGCGAAGCCGCGCGCGCGGCAAAACTCTGTGCGGCCAATCTCGAACCAGATCAGAAAATTGGCGTGATAGACCACGCCCATTCGATCCGTCTCGGCGTAGCGCACGCGCACAGGCGTCTCGTGCCACACGTCGAATAGAGCTTCATCTTGTTGGGTCGGTTCCATCATCCTGCAACAAAACCTCCGCGGGCATTTGCGCTCAACGAGAGCAGCAAATTACAGTAAACTTGTGCGGCCGCGTGTAGGCGGACTATAAGAGCGAAAGGTTCAGGATGTCAAAGCAAATTAAATCCGGCGTGCGGCGCATGCGACGCGCGCTCACGCTCTGGCTCGCGTGTCTGTGGCTTGTCGCGGCCGGCGTCGGCCGCGCGCAAGTGCCGGGCACGCCGCCGCCCGCCGTCAACCCGCGCAGCGCCGCCATCAGCGCCGCAACCGATGAGGTCTTGCGTGAGACGAGCGAGATCAGGAAGCTCGCCGTCCTGCATGCAATCAAAAGCGGCGCACAGTCGCGTGCGGAGATCGAGCGGATGCTGGTTCGCAATCTGGATGAAGAGTCCACGCCGGAAGAGTTGCGCGCATCAGAGTTGGCGTTGAAAAAGTTCGGCCTCGTGCCGGCCGAGTTTCAGTTGCGCCCGTTCATCATCAAACTGCTGACCGAGCAGGTGATGGGCTACTACGATCCGAAGACGCAAATTTTCTATCTCGCCGATTGGGTCAAACTCGACGAGCAACAGCCCGTTATCGCGCACGAGTTGACGCATGCCTTACAGGATCAGCACTTCAAACTGCGACGCTTCGAGAAGTGGCCCAAAGGCGACTCGGACGCGGAACTCGCGGCACACGCGCTTGTCGAAGGCGACGCGATGTTGACGATGAGCTTGTACGTGCTGCGCGACATCAAACGCGCCGTGGCGATGATGCGTTCGATGAACAGCAGCACCACGACGCAGGAGATCGACCGCGCCCCGCGCGCCTTGCGCGAGTCGTTACTCTTTCCCTATGAACAGGGGTTAGCCTTCACGCGCGAACTGCACAAGCGCGGCGGTTGGGAACAAGTCTCCGGGGCGTTCGCCGAGCTGCCGCAGTCCACCGAACAGGTCTTGCACGCCGATAAATATTTTGCCCGCGAAGCGCCGGTGAAGTTGAACGTGCCCGATCTGGCCGCCACCTTGGGCGCGGGCTGGCGGCGCATCGACTACGACGTGAACGGCGAATGGGGTTACTTGCAGATACTCGACGAATACTTGCGCAATGAGAAGGACGCCGAACGCGCCGCCGCCGGTTGGGGCGGCGACCGTTACGCGGTTTATGAACAGGCGACGACGGGTCGCGTGTTGCTCGTGCAGTCAACCGCATGGGACACAGAGCAGGACGCGCGCGAGTTCGCCGACGCTTACGCTAAACGAACGGAGACACGTTATAAGGACGCCACGCGCGACGAACGCCTCGGCGACGCGACAGGCACGCGCAACGCATGGCAAACGAGTGCGGGCCTAGTCGTCATGCAACGACAGGGCACAAAGGTTGTGATCCTCGAAGGGCTGCCGGAGAAGGTGGACGCGGGCGCGCTCTTGAAACGGATTTTACCGCCCACACAATAAGCGCGCGGCTGCAAGGCAAGCGCAGGTTAAGAGCCGGAGGCCAGCTAGCATGTAGCGCCTCCGGCTCTTGTTCTGTTTGCTTTGAAATAGGGCGCGCGCTTTGTCTCGGCAAATGTTCCTGTGCTATGTTGCCTGTGTTCCAAGTTCTAAAAAATTGTCACACGGGCTGAAGGCGATAGGCGCAAACGTCTGTCCGCGTCGGCCCTGAATCCGTATGAAGTCCGACGCACGACCGGCCGCACTGGCAGCGCGCACACGTATGCGCGAACTGGTTGAAGAGTTGCGCCGCCTTGAAGCCCAACTGCGGCTCGGCGGTGGCCCCGATAAGATCGAACGCCAACACAGTCAGGGCAAACTCACTGCCCGCGAACGCCTCGACCTGCTGTTAGACAAAGACGCGCACGCACAAGAGATCGGCCTGCTCGTCGCTTATGACGAGTACAACGGCACAGCCCCGGCCGCGGGCGTTGTGACTGTGGTGGGGCGCGTCGGCGGGCGCGAGGTCGTGGTCGTCGCCAACGATGCGACCGTGAAGGCCGGCTCGTGGTGGCCGGAGACGATCAAGAAAATCTTGCGCGCGCAGGAGATCGCTATGCGTTCGCGCGTGCCGATCATTTATCTAGTCGATTCAGCGGGCGTGAATCTGCCGTATCAAGGCGGCGTCTTTCCCGGTCAGTACGGCGCGGCGCGCATCTTCTATTACAACTCGATCATGCGGCGTTACCTGCGCGTGCCGCAGGTGGCGGCCGTGATGGGGCCGTGCGTGGCGGGCGGCGCATATCTGCCTGCGCTCTCCGACACGATCATCATGGTCGAGCAGACCTCGTTCATGGGCCTCGGCGGCGCGAACTTGGTCAAGGGCGCGACCGGGCAGACGATTGACAACGAGACGCTCGGCGGCGCGCGCACGCACACGGAGTTGTCAGGCGTCGCGCATTATCGCGTGGCGAACGACGAAGCGTGCTTAACGAAGATCAGAGAGTTCGTCTCGGAACTCCCGCACGCACAAGCGTGCGCCTTCTCGATCACCGAGAGCAAGGAAGCCGCGCGGCCGGCCACGGACATTTATGATCTCGTGCCCGAAGATCATCGCCAGCCTTACGACGCGCGCGCCGTCTTGCAATGCGTGATTGACGAAGGCAGCTTCGACGAGTTTCAGGCCGACTATGCCAAAGAGATGATCACGGGGCACGCGCGCATACGCGGCATACAGGTCGGCGTCATCGCCAACAGTCGCGGCCTCTTTCGCGCTCAAAGCGGCCCGCCCAAGTTCGGCGGCATCATCTACACGGAATCGGCCGAGAAGGTCGCTTACTTCATCGACGTGTGCGACCGGCAACGCACGCCGCTCTTGTTCATACAAGACGTGTCGGGTTTTATGGTCGGCGCAGAGGCCGAGCATAGCGGCATCATCCGCGCGGGCGCGCGCTTCGTCGAAGCGATGGCGACGGCGAGCGTGCCGAAGATCGTCTTGACGATCAATCACGCATCCGGCGCGGGCTACTACGCGATGGCCGGGCAAGGTTTCGATCCCGACTTCATCTTCAGTTGGCCAACCGGCCGCATGGGCGTGATGGAAGGCGACTCGGCCGTGCAAGCTCTGTTCGGCACACAACTCGACAAACTGAAACGTGCGGGCCAACAGCCCGACGAGAACATGCAGGCCGAGATGGCTCGTGTGCGTGCCGACTACGAGCAGCAACTCGACGCGAAGTATGCGGCGGCGCGCGGCTTCGTCGATGCCGTCATCACGCCCGAAGAGACACGCGCGACGCTCGAACTCGCGCTCCGCGTCGCGGCGAACCGCGCGGGGCCGCACCTCGGTCAGTACGTGCTGCCGTCCATGCTCATATGAGCCGGGCGCGCAATCCGGCGTGCAATTCGGCGGCGGTTTATGCGACACTTAAGGCCACAGTTCACCAGCAGACAACAACAACCGCTTCCCCCGATTGATGCGAGTCAGCGCCATCTTCTGGCTCGCGGACTTACCGACAGGAGGAGAACAACCGTGAAGCAGCGAAACACGAGCAGACTGTTATGTCTTTGTGCGTTGGCCGTCGTTACGTTCACGTTGGTGAATATCGACGTGGTCGGCCTCGCCCAGAACACGAACAGCAGCACGACGACCGACGATAGCTCGATGCAGAACACGAACGCGAACATGGGGCGCAGCGGCCGCCGTCGCAGAGGCCGACGCGGCTCGCGCGCCGCCAACGCCAACACCGGCGACATGACCGCCAACGACAACATGGCCGGCAGCAATGACAACAGCACCATGGCCGCCGAGCCGTCCATGCCGGCCACGGGCGACAGTTCCGGCACGATGGCGATGAGCAGCGGCGTGCTTGGCCGCGTGGGCGAAGCGACCACGCTCGACGGCACGTACACCGGCACGATCAACTATCCGGGCGCGGGCCTGACCGGCGACGCAACGCTCACCATCTCCGGCAACACCTTCACGCTTGAGAGCGGCGGCAACACGCAGACCGGCACGCTCACCACGCAGAGTTGGCCCGGTTACACGGCCGTCTCGATGCGCTTCGGCACGGAGACGCCCGCCAAGATCGTTAGCTTGCGCGCGCGCCATAGGGGCACGGGACTGTGGCTCAACAGCGTGGGCGGCGAAGCGAACGCGTTCTCGTTCAGCACCAGCGGCGGCGGTTCGATGGGCGGTCGCAGGCGCGGTCGTCGGCGCGCCGCAACGCCGCCAGCCCCGCCGGCCGAAACGATGACACCGCCACCGGGCGTATAAGCAGGAAGGCAGACAGCAAACAGCACAAGGCAAAAGTTAGTCACCGAACCGGAGCAACAAACGCGCCCTTCCTTCCGGTTCTGCCTGCAACTTTTGCCTTTTGCCTTGCTGTCGGATCAAGTGATGAGAGAACGGATTCGCATTGCCAGCGGGCAGGGCTTCTGGGGCGACATGTTGGACGCGCCCGTGCGTCAAGTGCGCGAAGGCCCGATTGACTACTTGATGCTCGACTATCTGGCCGAGGTCACGATGTCGATCATGCAGAAGCAACGCGCGCGCGACCGCAACGCCGGCTACGCGCGCGACTTCGTGCCGCTCATGCGCGAGATTCTGCCCGCGTGCGTCGAGCGCAACATACGCGTCACGGCCAACGCGGGCGGCGTCAACCCGCCCGCCTGCGCCGAAGCGGTGCGCGACGTGGCGCGCGAACTCGGCCTCGCTGGTCGCTTGAAGATTGGCATCGTCACCGGCGACGACATCATGGATCGCTTGGACGAACTGCTCGCGCGCGGCATCGAACTGCGCAACATGGACACCGGCGAGCCGCTTGCGACCGTGCGCGAACGCATTCAAAGCGCGAACGTCTATCTCGGCGCGTGGCCGATGGTCGAGGCGCTTAAGCGCGGCGCACAGGTCGTCATCACCGGCCGCGCCACCGACACGGGCCTGACGCTCGCGCCGCTCATACACGAGTTCGGCTGGCGCGCAGACGATTGGGATCGACTCTCGGCGGGCACGATCGCCGGCCACATTATCGAGTGCGGCGCGCAAGCGTCGGGCGGCAACTGCCAGTACGATTGGCAGTCGATCCCCGATCTGGCCAACGTCGGCTACCCGATTGTCGAAGCGTCGCCCGATGGCACGTTCATCGTGACCAAGCACGATGGCACGGGCGGGCGCGTCTCGATCCAGACGATCAAGGAACAACTCCTCTACGAGATGGGCGACCCGCACGCATACATCACGCCCGATTGCGTCGCCGACTTCACGACGATCCAACTCGCCGATGCGGGCCCCGACCGCGTGCGCGTCCACGGCATCAAGGGCCACCCGGCGACGGAATTTTTAAAGGTTTCGATCAGCTACGCGGCCGGCTTCAAGGCCGTCGGCACGCTCGTCTATTCGTGGCCCGACGCTTACGCGAAGGCGCAGGCGGCCGACAAAATCCTGCGCGCCCGGCTCGACCGTTTGGGCTTGCGCTTCGAGCAAATTCTGACCGAGTTCGTCGGCGCAAACGCGACGCACGGCCCACTGGCCGGCGAGCCTGCGCCCGATCAGCCTGAGGTCCAACTGCGCGTCGGCGTGCGTGGCGCAGACCGCGCGGCCGTCGAGCGATTCACGAAAGAGATCGCGCCGTTGATCCTGACCGGGCCGCCCGGCGTGACCGGGTTCGCGGGCGGGCGGCCGAAAGTTGAAGAGATCGTCGCTTATTGGCCCGCGTTGATTCCTAAAGCCGAGATCACAGCGCATGTGGAGGTGTTGGAAGTTTGAGCGCGCATGATGACGTGAACGCGCAGGCTGATGGCGACGCGCCGACGTGCCCGCCGCCGTTCGAGCGCGCACGCTTCGGCACGGAGTCGCCCGCGTGGCAGCGTGTGCGTTCAGACACAGTGGCCGACTGTCGCGTCTTTCAAGTGCGGCGCGACATCAGCCTCAGTCCGCAGACCGGGCGCGAACACGACTTCTACGTGTTGACCGCGGGCGACTGGATCAACGTCATTCCTTTAACCGCGGCCGGCGAGGTCGTGATGATTGAACAGTACCGGCACGGCTCTTTGGATGTCACGCTGGAAATTCCGGGCGGCATGGTGGACGCGGGCGAGTCGCCGCAGACAGCGGCCGTGCGCGAGACGTTGGAAGAGACGGGCTATGCGGCCGACGAGATCATCCCGCTCGGCCGCGTCCGGCCAAACCCGGCGATTCAGGACAACTGGCTGCACATGTTTCTCGCGCGCGCGGCACGGCAAGTCTGTACACCTGTACATGAATCAACCGAGCATACGGTTGTGCGGCTTGTGCCGCTCGCAGATGTGCCGCGCCTTGTCGCCGACGGCACGATCACGCACGCGCTCGTCGTCGCCGGCTTCTATTGGCTGAACTTGTATCAACAAAACTTGCTGCCGCAGGATTGATTGTGAACGAACACATGCAAGTCCAACTGACCAAACTCGCGCACGCGCGCTCCGGCGATAAAGGCGACACCGCGAACGTCGGCCTGATCGCGTTGCGTGCAGAGTTCTATCCGCTGCTCGTGCGCGAGGTGACAGCCGTGCGGGTCAAAGAACATTTCAAAGGCATCTGCCACGGCGCGGTCGAACGCTTCGAGTTGCCCAACCTCGGCGCGCTCAACTTTCTGCTGCACGAATCCTTAGGCGGCGGCGGCACGCTCTCTCTGATGACCGACGCGCAGGGCAAGACCTTCTCAACCGCCCTGCTACGCATGACCATCGACGTGCCCGACGACGAAGCACAAGCGTTAGGATTGAAGAACAGTGACAAGTGACGAGTGACAAGTTAAGACAACGAAGCTTGTCAATCGTCCATCGTTACTTATTGCTTGTCACTTATTGCTTGTCACTTGTCACTCGTCACTGCTTTTATATGTCTTCTGAACAACAGATCAGCGAACCTATCTTTCGCCACGGCTACGCGCAGGTGGGCGACGTGCGCTTGCATTACGCCGAGTGCGGCGCGGGCGAACGACTCGTCGTGCTGCTGCATGGCTTCCCCGAATGCTGGTACTCTTGGCGACACCAACTGCCCGCGCTGGGCAGCACTTCCGCGTCGTCGCGCCCGACCTGCGCGGCTACAACTTGAGCGATAAGCCGGCCGGCTGGACGACTACCGGATCGAGAAATTGATGGACGACGTGCTCGGTCTGATCCGCCACTGCGGCGCACGACAGGCGGCCATCGTCGGCCACGATTGGGGCGCGGGCATCGCGTGGGCTTTGGCCACGCATCATCCCGATTACGTGTCGAAACTCGCGGCGTTGCAAGTGCCGCCGTTCGCGGTCTGGCGCGCGAACATGACGTGGCAACAAGCTCTGCGTAGTTGGTACATGCTTTTCTTCCAACTGCCGCGCGTGCCTGAATGGTGGCTCAGCACGAACGACTTCGCACAACTTGAGCGCATGTTCAAAGCGACGGCGCGGCGCGGCACGTTCACCGATACCGACCTCGCCGTCTTCAAGACCGCGCTCAAGCAACGCAGCGAACGCGACGAAGTTGACGCCATGACCGGCGCAATAAACTACTATCGCGCGAACATCTTCCGCATGTATCAACGCAGCGAAGGCGGCGGTGCGGGCGTCGAGCCGCGCGTGCGCGTGCCCACGTTGTTCGTCTATGGCGAGCGCGATCACGCCATCATCCCGGCGACGGTCAAAGGCGTCGGCGCATACGTCGCCGCGCCCTACCGCGAAGTGCGCTTGCCACACACGGGCCACTGGGCACAGCAAGAGTCGCCCGCCGAAGTCAACGCCGCGCTTATCAGTTTCTTGTTGGAAGGCGAGGTAGAGTCGCCGCCTCACCCCGGCCAAACTTAACGCAGGAGGTTATGTCATGTCGCCCAAGACTATGCGCGTGATCGGCATCGTGTTTCTCGTCGTGGCGGCGGTGCTGTCGGTGCTGAATCTACAACGTGTCGCCAACGCGGGCACATTCTGGCTTGCGCCGCCGCTGATGATCATCGGCTTGGCCTTCGTTGTCCGCGCACGCCGCGCACGTCTCTGACGCGCCACTTATGGCCGCAACTTATGAACAACGACGTGGTGCTATATAACGTCGAGGGCGCGGTCGCGCTCGTGACGCTGAACCGGCCTGAGAAACGGAACGCGTTGAACGACGCGGTCGTGGCCGGGTTGAAGACGGCGCTGCGCGCAGCGGACGAGAACGAACAGGTGCGCGTCGTCGTCATCATGGGCGCGGGCACGGACTTCTGTTCGGGCGCTGACCTATCTGCGTTACAAAAAATCTCTGACAGCAACATCACGGAAAATTTAGAAGACGCGCGCTCGTTGATGGACTTGTTCGCGTTGGTGCGACAGGTGCGCGTGCCCGTGGTGGCGGCGGTGCGTGGGCGTGCGCTGGCGGGCGGGTGCGGGCTGGCGACCGCGTGCGACCTTGTGCTTGCGGCCGAGTCGGCGCGCTTCGGTTATCCGGAAGTCAAGATCGGGTTCGTGCCCGCGATGGTCATGGCTATTCTCCGGCGCAACGTGTCGGAGAAACGCGCCTTTGAATTGCTCACGCGCGGGGCGGAGTTGAGCGCAGCGGAAGCCGAACGGATCGGCTTAATCAATCACGTCTTTGCAGACGACGCCTTCGAGGTCGAGGTCGAACGTTACGTCGCCGGCTTCGAGCGCGTTAGTCGCTCAGCCGTCGTCTTATCAAAACGTCTGCTTTACCACATGGACGGCATGACGTTCGCCGCCGCACTCGAAGCCGGCGTCGAGGTCAACACCATCGCCCGCATGACCGAAGACTGCCGGCAGGGCATCGCTCGCTTCCTCAAGAAAAACTGATCAGTACGATTCGTCGTTACGTCATATGCGTTGCGCGGCGAGTTCGAGCGCGTAGTCGAGCACGGGCGTGCCGACGTGGTTGACCAGACCGCTGGCGAGGGCTTCGGCACTGGTCACGCGGCGCGCGGTCAGAAACATCTCCAACGCGCGCGCTGTGCCGATCAAGCGCGGCAAGCGTTGCGTGCCGCCCCAGCCGGTGATGATGCCGAGCTGCGCGCCGGGATGTGCGAAGACGGCATCGGGCGCGGCGACACGCAGGTCGCACGCGAGCGCAAGATCGAGTCCGCCGCCCATGCAATAGCCGTTGACAGCCGCGACGGTCAACTGCGGCGCGTCCGCGATCAATTGCATGAGCCGTTGACCACGGCGCGCAAACGCGGGCGCGGCTTGCGGCGTGAGTGCTCGCAGTTCGCGTATGTCCGCGCCGGAGATGAAAACATCGGCTGTGCCGGTGAAGATGATGGCCGAGATGTCGGCCCGCGCGGCGAGCGTGGTAACGGCCGCTTCGACTTCGTCGAGCGTGGCGCGGGACAGGGGATTGCGTGCGGCGGGCCGGTTGAAGCGAATGACGGCGCAACGCGCGCGTGCTTCGATAACGAGTGCGCTACTTTGATCAGGCGACGCGGCGCGCAGGCCGGGCGGCGCGGCCTCGCTCATGTGCGCGGGCGGACGTTGTTGCGCAGGAAGATGACGATGTCTTCGGTGGACGTGCCCGGCAGAAAGACCGCCGCGACGCCCTGCTCTTTCAGCCGCGCGATGTCTTCCTGCGGCACGATGCCGCCGACGAGCACGAGGCAGTCGTCCAGCCCACGCTCGCGCAACAGCTCCACGATGCGCGGGCAGAGCGTGTTGTGCGCGCCCGACAAGATCGAGACGCCGACCGCGTCCACATCCTCTTGCAACGCGGCCGCCGCAATCATCTCCGGCGTCTGCCTCAACCCCGTATAAATTACCTCCATCCCCGCATCGCGCAACGCCCGCGCGATCACCTTCGCCCCACGATCATGACCATCAAGTCCGGGCTTGGCGACGAGGACGCGTATTTTTCGTTCGGACATAATTGACTTTAGCTATTAGCTGTTAGCAACAGCAATGAAGCTGATCGCTAACAGCTAACAGTTTTTTTAGAACGCTGGTTCTTCGTAGAGGCCGTAAACGTCGCGCAGGGCGTCGCAGATTTCGCCGAGCGTGGCGTAGGCGCGGACGGCTTCGATGGTGGCGGGCATCGTGTTGTCGTTGGTGCGCGCGGCCTGTTTGAGTTTTTCGAGCGCGTTGGCGACCGCGCCGTGGTCGCGGCGGGCCTTTGCTTGTTCCAATCGAGCGACTTGATGATCACGCACCGTCTCGTCGATCACGAGGATGTCGATCTTGGCTTGCTCGTCTTCCATCGCATACTTGTTGACGCCGACGATGGTCTGCTCGCCACGTTCGACCGCCTTTTGATATTGATAAGCCGACTCCTGAATCTCACGCTGCGGGAAGCCCTTCTCGACCGCCTCGACCATGCCGCCGATCGCGTCGATCTTCTCAAAGTAATCGAGCGCGCCGTCCTCCATCTTCTTGGTCAGAGATTCGATGAAGTAAGAGCCGCCGAGCGGATCGACCGTGTTCACGACGCCCGTCTCTTCGGCGATGATCTGCTGCGTGCGCAGGGCGATGAGCGCGGCCTGATCGGTCGGCAGCGCCAGTGCTTCGTCGTAAGCGTCCGTGTGCAGACTTTGCGTGCCGCCGAGCACGCCTGCGAGCGCCTGAATCGCCACGCGGACGATGTTGTTAAGTGGCTGCTGGACGGTCAGCGAGACGCCGGCCGTCTGCGTGTGGAAACGCAGTTGCAGCGTGCGTGGATTGTTCGCGCCGAAGCGTTCGCGCATCGCGCGCGCCCAGATGCGGCGGGCGGCGCGGTACTTGGCGATCTCTTCAAAGAAGTCGTTATGCGCGTTGAAGAAGAAAGAGATGCGCGGCACGAACTCGTCTACGTCTAACCCGGCATCGTACGCCCCATTGCACATACTCGATGCCGTCGCGCAAGGTGAACGCAAGTTCCTGCAAGGCGGTCGCGCCCGCCTCGCGGATGTGATAGCCGCTGACGGAGATCGGGTTGTACTTCGGCACGTGGCGCGTGCAGAACTCGAACGTGTCGATGACCAACTTCATCGCCGGGCGGATCGGATAGATCCATTCCTTCTGCGCGATGTACTCCTTGAGGATGTCGTTTTGCAGCGTGCCGGAAATCTTCTTGAAGTCCACGCCCTGTTTCTCGGCCACGACCAGATACATTGCGAGCAGAACAGACGCGGGCGCGTTGATGGTCTGCGACACGGTGACCTGTTCGAGCGGGATGCCGTCGAACAAGACTTCCATGTCCGCGAGGCATGAGACGGCGACGCCGCACTTGCCGACCTCGCCTTCAGACAACGGCGAGTCCGCATCGTAGCCCATCAGCGTTGGCAGATCGTAAGCGACGGAGAGGCCCGTCTGCCCGTGTTCCATCAGATATTTGAAGCGTGCGTTCGTCTCTTCGGGCGTGCCGAACCCGGCGAACTGGCGCATCGTCCAGAGCTTACCGCGATAGCCGGTCGGGTGTATGCCGCGCGTGTAAGGGAACTCGCCGGGAAACGAAGTGTCGCGGCCGTAATCGACATCCGCCGTATCGGCCGGCGTGTAGAGTCTGTTGACCGATTCAAGCGAGACAGTCTCGAATTTCTGCTTATGTTCAGGGCGCTGCTTGAGCGCGGGCGCGAGCGTCTGCTGCTCCCAGCGTTCAACCTCGGCTTGTTCCGGCGTCGTCAGTTCTTTGATCTCAGGCATGGCTCTCGATTCTCCGCGCTTACACTTCGGCGTGCGGCCGGGAAGGGCAAATCGAATTTATGACGTGATAAACAGGATTCGATATTAGTTGACCGTTCCGCAGAGTGTCAACCAGTTGAAACTTGACGCGGGCGCAGCGGAAAAGGCTGCGCGGCTGCCGGCGAACCGGGACAGCCGCGCAGGGGTCAGGCAGGAACAGACAGGGGTAACACCGAGTAGGTAGTTAGCAGCTTATCCAGCAGGCGTCGGGAAAACTTTAAGACTTGTGACGCCGGGCGCAACTGCCTCGGCTCTAAATTATTCGACGGGCACGACGATCTCGTTGGCGCGCACCATGTTGAGCCGCGTGCGTGCGGCCGCCTCGATGGCGCGCGGGTCTTTGCGCAGGCGTTCGACCTCGCGCCGCATTGAGTCGTTTGTGCTGCGTAGCGCCTGATTGTCCGATGCGATCTGCCCGTGCCGTTGCGCGGCGGCGCGCAATTCCGCGTGTGCGCGCATGGTGACCGTGGCACAGAGCGCGAAGGTCGCCAACATGATCATGCAAAAGATCGCCCAAGACGGCAGGAGTCCGCCGCGTCGCCGCACCTCTACGCGCGTGCCGATCAAATCGCGTGAAAACTCGCCCACCTGTTCGGTGAAGGGGAGCGCGCGGGTGGCGGGGCGTTGCGCGGCCAAGCGGGCGTCTGACCAGTAAGTATTTACGTCCTTGTTCATGTGGCACCTCCGGGTCTTGCGCTAGGTCTGTCTTCGGATAAGTACTTGCAAATTGTTCGAGTTACGCGGAAACGGCCGGTAAAACGCGAACTCTTCAGCGATAATGGCGCGTCAGCTTGAAAGCCCAAGCCTGTTTGCCATGTGTTTTCAGGGTCGTCCTGTTAACCGGACGAGGAAGCTGACCAAGTGAACGAAGCCTTAATCGGTCGAGGATGAGCCGCACTGGCTCCGCCCATGCCTTTGTCGCGCAACAATTTAGCGACAAAGTGGCGGGACTGTAGCACGCACTCCCAATCCTGTAAAGATGAATCTTTACAACGGTTTATGCGGCTAAGTTCAACATTTACTTGAAGTAAGCGCCCTTAAGCGCTTAAACCGGCGAACACCGGGCGAACGGAAATCCGCTGATTAGGCAGGACGGCAAAATGGCTATACGTGCCATGCAGATAACGCTTGGAAGCGGCTGTCACAGGTGTGGAAAAGTAGCGGTTAGCAACTAACAGACGAAGGCCGGGAAACCTCTACCCGGCCTTCGTCCAATTGGTGAACTTTCTGTCCGTGCGACTGCTAGGTGCGGACGCTGCGGCCCGTGATGAGCCGGTAGCCGCCGAGCAGCACGAGCGCGCCAATCACGGAGAGCACCAGCCGCATGATGAATCCCGGCCCCGAATCCGACTGGTAGAGGGCGGCGGCGACAAAATGGCCGACGATGCTACCTGCGATGCCGAGAATAATGGTCACGATGACCCCGCCGGGGTCTTTGCCCGGCATGATGGCCTTGGCGAGTGCGCCTACGATCAGGCCGATGATAATCGCTGCAATAATACTCATCCGTCAGTCCTCCTCAAAGTTTGTGCGAGAGGGTTAAGTCTGTCCGCCTGTGTCTGCCGCAACCGGCGGACTGTACCATTCGATTACAGTTTCAACCCTGCTACCGGACTCACAAGCAAAGGATGCGCCGTTGGCCAGACGCCCAATGAAGCGCGGAAAGAATCGTTTGCCGTGCGCGTCAGACCGCTAAAGGCGCAGTTGGTACGAACGTTGCTCAGTCTAAACGGCACACACCGTTGAGTGTTGGTAAATCATCCGGCAGCGAGAAAGAGGAGGATTAGTTCATGGGACTCTTTGACAAAATGTTCGGGGGCGGCGCGGAACAAGCGCAGCAGCAGCCGAATGCGCAGCAGCGCTTCGATCAGTTGAAACAGAAGTATCAGTCCGTGTTGAATACAGCCGACCAGCAGCACATTCAATTCCACAATCTGCACGTGGAGAACGACAAACTGTTCATCCGTGGCACAGCGCCGTCGGAGGACGCGAAGAATAAGTTCTGGGATCAGATCAAGATGGTCAACCCGAACGGCGACGACATCACGGCCGACATCAGCGTCGCGCAAGGTCAGGCAGCGGGCGCGGCCGTCGGCGGCGGGCAGGGCGGCCAGACCTACACGGTCAAATCGGGCGATACGCTCTCGAAGATCAGCAAGCAGCAGTACGGCGACTCTAACGAGTACATGCGTATCTTCTACGCCAACCGGGACAAGCTGAGCGACCCGGACAAGATACAGGTCGGGCAGGAGCTAACGATCCCGTCCAAGTAAGCCTTAACCACCAACCAGACAAGCGGGCGCGGCCCGGCGAAAGTTAATTTTATTGACAGTCGCCGGGCCGCTCGCTAGACTCAAACACAGTTTGAGTCGAAGCCCTTCGCGGGTACTTCGACCCCGGCGAGTCACTCCAAAGTTTTTCCCTCGTCGTCATTGCTTGCCCTAGACAATCTGAAGTGTATGCGCGGGTACGAGTGTGCTTGTGGGGGGCAGTATTTTGTCAGAAGGGTCAAACAGGTCTATGTCGGGTGCGCCGTTCTTGTTCGGGGCTGACGGCGCGGGGCGAGACAACACGGGGGCGTTCCAACTACCGCTCGCATCAATGGTGCGCGCCCTCTGCCGCGCGGCCACGGACGGCGCGGATATTCTCTACGACGTGATGCTCAAACTGGCGTTGATGGTTGACGCCACGGCGCAGACCTACGGGCTGGCGACCTTCGCGCAGACTGCGGGCGAACCGTTGCGCCTCAAGTGGGTTGAAGGTCTTGAGCCGGACGAGTTGGCAGAGGCCGAAGCGTATGTGGCCGCAACGCTTCAGCGCCCCGACACAGCGCCCGAACTGCAAGCCGGCAATCATTCGCTCTGTCTGGTCTTAGCCGTGCCGACGCCGCAACGCGAAGGCGCGGCCATCTACGGGCGTTGCGTGCGCCCGCTGACCGAGCAGCAGACGAAGGAACTGCGCATCCTGTCGGACGTGGCGCAACTCGCGCACGCGCACGCGCACTTGCGCGAGTCGGTGCAACAACCGCGCGCGGCGGCCGTCGTGCCCGCGCCCGCAGTCGCAGAGACGACGCTGCCCGGCATGGTCTATGTCAGCCGCGCGATGTCTGCGTTGGCGCGCGCGGTCGAGCGCATTAAAGATTCAGAGACGACCGTGCTGATCACGGGCGAGTCGGGCACGGGCAAAGAACTGATCGCGCGCGCCGTTCATCGTTTGAGTCGTCGCGCACACGCACCCTTCATCCCGTTTAATTGCACAGCCGCGCCGGCCGATCTGATCGAGAGTTTGCTATTCGGTCATCGCAAAGGCGCGTTCACCGGCGCGCACGCGGATCACGAAGGCTTAGTCCGCGCGGCCGAAGGCGGCACACTCTTTCTCGACGAGATCGGCGATCTGCCGCTCGCACTCCAACCCAAGCTGTTGCGCTTCCTGCAAGAAGGCGAGGTGCATACGCTTGGCGAGCGCGCGCCGCGCAAGGTCAACGTGCGCGTGCTCGCGGCGACGCACAAAGAGTTGGAGCGTGCGGTGCGCGAGGATCGTTTCCGCGAAGACTTGTATTACCGCGTCGCCGCACTGAAACTGCACGTGCCGCCTTTGCGCGAACGACCAGAAGACACGGCCGCGCTCATCTCGCACTTCCTGACACACTTCACACGCCGCAACGACCGCGCCGTCGCCGGCATCACCGCCGAAGCCATACAGTCCTTGCAACACTACGCGTGGCCCGGCAACGTGCGCGAGTTGGCCGCGGAGATCGAGCGCCTTGTGCTATACGCCGACGAGGGCGCGGTCATCGATTGCACGCAACTCAACCCGCGCATCAGCCCGCAAGGCTCGCCGCACGACACGGACACAGACCAACGCAGCGCGCCGCTCGAATACATGCTCGACGACTTCGAGCGCCGCGTGATTACCGAGACGCTCAGGCTGCACGACTACAACGTCGCACGCGCAGCGACCGCGCTCGGCCTCGGCTCACGCCAGACGCTCTACAAAAAACTCAAGCGCCTCGCCATCAACGTTGGCGACTTCCTACAGGACGATAATCAGTCCGGCTTTCAACTGCGCGCGCGCAACTAGCGCCTCAAGATCATGCTCCTCGCATCTATCTGTTACTTACTCTGCGCGATGTTGATTCACGAACTGGGCCATCTGGTCGCAGCCCGCGCATGCCAAGTGCCGGCTAGTGAGTTAGGCATCGGTTGGGGGCCGCGTCTGTGGCGCGTGCAACTCGGCGGTGTGGAGTGGAAACTGCACGCGTTACCGTTGGGCGCTTACGTCCGGCTCGACATGCGTGTATTGCAGGAGCGGCCGTTGAGTCAGCAAGTGCTGGTGCTACTCGCGGGCGTTATCGTCAACTTGTGCGCCGCGGCCGTGGCGGGCGAGACGGCGTTTGGCGCGATGAATCTGTTGCTGGCGGCGACGAACCTGTTGCCGCTTTATCAACAAGACGGCTGGAAGTGCGGCATGGTGCTTGTGCGCGCGCTACTGAAACGGCGCAGCCCTTTCGTCGAGTGGGCGTTCACGCTCGCGGGCGGCGGGCTGAGTCTTGTGTTCGTCGCGGCGCAGGCGTGGCGCTTCATGTAGGCACAAATTTTTTACGCTCGCCGAAGGATGTTGTGATGGAAGAGTTGGCAGGCTCGCCACTGATCGCGCCATACGCGCACGACGACTCCGCGCGCACGAAGCATAAGTCGTTCGGCGTCGTGTTGAGTGTGCGACGACTGCTCGGCTTTGTGTTGCTGGTCGTGATCGGCACGATGACGGCGGGGTCGATCACCGATCCGGATTTCTGGTGGCACTTGCGCACGGGTCAGTACATCATCGCCGCGCGCACGATCCCGCGCACGGACATCTTCTCGCACACAGCCGCCGGTTGGGAGTGGGTCACGCACGAATGGCTGACCGAAGTTTTGATGGCCGGTCTGTATCGTCTCGCGGGTTGGGGCGGACTAATCGTGTGCTTCTCTGTCGTGATGACAGGCGCTTTCTTCGTGCTGTACCGGCGTGCGTGCGTGCGTGCGCCGCATCCTTATGTGGCAGGCGCGGCCGTGTTGTTGGGCGCGCTTGCGACCGCGCCCGTGTGGGGCGTGCGCCCGCAGATGATCTCGTTTCTGCTGACGGCTGTTTATCTCGGCGTGCTTGACGATTACGCGCGTGGCGGGCGCAAGCGCGGCCTGTGGTGGCTTGCGCCGCTGATGTTGCTTTGGGCCAACATGCATGGCGCGTTCGCGTTGGGGTTGGCAATCATCGCGCTGACGATTGTTGGTGTTGCGCTTGACGAGTTGGCTGCGCGCGCAGGTTGGCGACAAGTTTGGGCGCGCATGCGTCCGCTCTGCTTCGTGCTGCTGGCGTGTGTGGCTGTCGTGCCGTTGAACCCGAACGGCGTGCGTCTGTTCACGTACCCGCTAGAGACGCTGAACTCGCACGCGATGCACGCTTACATAGACGAATGGCGCTCGCCCAATTTCCACTTGCTCGTCGCGCAACCGTTCGCGCTATTGCTGCTCGCTACATTTGCGCTGCTTGCGCTCTCGCCGAAGCGTGCGCGTTTGAGTGAACTGCTGCTGCTCACGGTTTCGACCTACGGCGCGTTGCGTGCGTGGCGCAATATTCCTTTCTGCGCGCTCGTCGCCGTGCCTATCTTTGCGGAGCATGCGTGGGCGTATGCGACGAGTCGGAACTGGGGGCGTTGGCTGACTGCGCCGGAGCAGCGCGCAGAAGGCGGCGTGCTGAAACTCATCTTCAACGTCTTGCTGCTTGTCTGTGTGCCTTGTGCGTTGTGCGTCGTGAGCGTGGCGCGCGTGGTCGCGCGGCAGCCTGTGGTCGAGGCGGAGAAGTATCCGGCGGCGGCGGTCGCGTTTCTGCGCGCACAACCGCAGACTGGTCCACTGTTCAACGCATACGGTTGGGGCGGCTATCTCATCTGGCAACTACACCCGCAACAGCAAGTCTACATAGACGGGCGCGCGGACGTGTACGGCGACCGCCTCGTCGAAGAATATCTGCAAGCCGAAGGCGGCGAGCCGAACTGGCGCGCGCCGCTCGAACGCTACCACATCCGCACCGTCATGATCGCCCCGCGCACCGCGCTCGCCAGTTTGCTAAGACAAGAACCGGGCTGGACCAATGTTTACGAAGATCAGCAGGCGGTGATCTTCAATAAACATTGAAGGCGGGCGGCAAGCACAGCTTTAAGTTTTAAGTCGTCAGGGCATTAATCAACCACCAAGACACGAAGACACGAAAGAAGCACTTGCTTGCTCTTTCGTGGCTTTGTGTCTTGGTGGTTACTTTGTTCGTAGCCCGTCAAGTAGCCGACAGGTGAACCGCGTCAGTTCGTGTCAACCACGGGCGACAAGGGGCTAACGTGCTGTGGGTGCTTCATTTCCATTGTGATAGAGGTCGTGTCGCCTTGCTGCGTGGGCGTTGCTTTGTCCCCGCTGGTTAACAAGTTGTGTGCGTGGCCTGTGTGCGTGGGCTTGTGTTTGTTGAGAGTTGGCGTGTTTGTGGGTTGTGGCACGGGGCTTGTGATAGGACACGGCGTCCGTCGCTCACGCTGGTGTGGCAACTGTCGGCGCGGCGGGCAAAGAAGGGAAGCTTGATAGGATGAAAACCACGTTCACGAAAACGCTCTTTGCCTGCGCCGCGCTGTTGTTGGTCGTGCCGTTCGTCGGCCTCGCGCTGATGGTCGGGACACGCGCCATGACGGTGACGGGCGGCGCGCACGGCAGCTTGCTGCTGGTCGCGCTCGCAGTCGGGGGTACGCTCGTGAGCGCCGCGCGCAGTGCGCGGTTGCGGCTCATGCCCGCGCGTCACAATCCGTTCTTCGGCCGGCGCGCAGTCCTCAAGCATCTCGGCTAACCAACACCAACACCAACGACTCTCAACTTTCTGCACCAAGGAGCAAACGACAATGATTAAGAAATTCTGGCAAGACGAAACCGGTCTTGAACTGTCTGAGTACGCCGTCGCCGCCGCGCTGGTTGCGCTCGCCGTCATCACCGCCTTCACCACGTTGGGCACGAACATCGGGGCAAGATCACGAACTTGGCCGGCAAGATCGCCCCCTAATCGGCACTGGACCGCTCACCCCATTACGTAAGGAGCAACGACCATGATCAAGAAATTCTGGCAGGACGAAACCGGGTTGGAACTCTCCGAGTACGCTGTCGCCGCCGCCCTCGTCGCGCTCGCCGTCATCACCGCGTTCACGACCCTCGGCACGAACATCGGCACGAAGATCAACAACCTCGCAACGAAAGTCTCGACCACGCCGTAACCGGCTTGCGACGCCCGAAGGAGAGGCAAGATGCTCAGACGCTTTTTGCAAGACGAGACAGGGCTGGAACTCTCCGAGTATGCCGTCGCCGCGGCGCTGGTCGCACTGGCAGTTATCACCGCCTTCACCACGCTCGGCACGAACATCGGAGGCAAGATCAGCAATCTGGCTTCCAGCATCGGCCCCTGAGCCGATCACGCTCAAAAGGGACAGGGCGCGCTCGTCGCCTCGAACGGCCAACGCCGCGAAGCATGAGCGCGCCGCCCGTTTTCAACTAATCAATAACAACTCATCGAATAACTAAACAGTCATGCAGGGTTCACTCGCCATCGTCAACAGCGCACTCTTAATGCCGCTTGCGTTCATCATCACTTATTACGATGCGCGCTATCGCCGCATCCCGAATCCGTTCGTGCTGGCGACGCTCGTGGCCGGCCTCGTCATCAACGCAGCCGCCAACGGCCTGCACGGCGTCGTCCTCAGCCTCGAAGGCTGCGTGCTCGCGTTCGGCTTGATGTTCGTGTTGCACATCTTCGGTGCAATGGGCGCGGGCGACGTGAAGTTGTTCGCGGCCATCGGCGCGGTCGTCGGCGTGCAACTCGTTATGCCGACCTTCCTCGTGGTCGTGCTGATGGGCGGCGTGCTCGGCGTCTATACGATGGTGCGCGCGGGCGCGGTGCGCGGGACGCTGCTGCGCGTGGCGCAGATTTTTATGGGGTTGCTGCCCGGCTGGCAAATGCCGCGCTTCGCCGTGCCGCAAGAACGCCGGCACACGATCCCTTACGGCGTGGCGATCACCTTCGGCAGTCTGATCTCACTGATGCTCTTTCGCGCGTAACGCTCTGCGCGCGCCGACCCGTTCACGCTTGAACGCGATTGCAGTCTTTTGCGCAACTGGAGAATTGAAGCCATGCGAAATAAACGTCTAGTGGTGGTGCTCGTCGGCGCGGTCTTCTTCGGCTTAGTGGCCGCGTTTTCCGTCAGCCGGTATCTGGCGGGCGCACAGGCTTACGCGAAGAGTCTGAACAACGTCGTCGTGGCCAAGACCAATATCAACGTCGGCGAGAAGGTGGTCGCCGATCAACTCGAAGTGGTCCAGTATCCGCGCAACGCGATGCCCGACGGCGTGTTCGAGTCGCCGGAGAAGTTGGTGGGGCGCGTCGCCATCATGCAGATCGCGGCGCGCGAACCCGTCACCGATTACAAGCTCGCGGCTGAAGGTTCGGCCGGCGGTTTGTCGGCCGTCATCCCCGAAGGCTATCGCGCGATGACCGTCAAGGTGGACGACGTGGTTGGCATCTCCGGCTTCATCATGCCGGGCGCGCTGGTTGATGTGGTCGTCGTGATCAATCCGACCGAGCAGCAACAGAATCCGATCTCGAAGATCGTCTTGCAGAACATCAAGGTGCTCGCCAACGGGCAGAACATTGATCGACCGAAGAACGACCGCGAGCCGGAAAGCGTCAAGGCCGTGACCCTGCAAGTCACACCCGAACAGGCCGAGAAACTCGCGCTCGCTTCGACCGAAGGCAAGCTGCAACTCGTGATGCGCAACTCAATCGATCAAGGCGACGAGCAGACCAAAGGTGTTGACAAGCGCACGCTCATCGGCGGTGAACATGCCGCGCCCGTGCCCGAACCCGGCTCGATGAAGACCGAGCAGCCGCCGGTTAAGCCCGTGTCGGTCGTGCGTCGCAGCCCGCGCTTCGCCGAAGTGCGCAGTGAGGTCAAGCCCGCGCCCGTCGCACCTGCGCCCGTCGCCACGCCCGCGCCGCCGCGCGCCTCTGTCGAAGTGATCGAAGGCGCGAAGAAACGCAGCGTAGATTTCCCACAGTAAGCATTAAGCGCCGGACAGCGGGCAGTAATGAAAGACTGCTCGCTGCTTGCTGGCTGACCATTAACTGCTCACTGCTACTGCTCACTGTCATTGCCAAAGGAGAAAGTTCATGCAGACCCGTCGCCTAATCCCTCTGTTCGTCGCGCTCGTGGCGTGCGCGGGCGCAATGTTCGCCGTGCCCGTGGGCGCAAAGGCGCAGAGCGTGTCCGTGCGCGCGTCGTTCGAGAATCCGCAGCCAGAGCCGATTGCGATCAACGTGCTCGTCGGCCAATCGCGCGTGATCAATTTCGACAAGCCCATCGGGCGTTTCTCCGTGTCCAACCCGGACGTGGCCGAAGCCGTCCTCGTCGCGCCCGATCAAGTGCTCGTCAACGGCAAGGCGTTCGGGCAGGTCAACTTCATCGCGTGGGAAAAAGACAAGGGCGCGTTCGTCGTCTTCGACGTGTTCGTGCGCGCTAACCTCTCGCTGATCGACTCGCAGATTCGCGCGCTGTTTCCGAAAGACGACATCCGCCTCAGTCAAGCGAACGGCTCAGTCGTCTTGTCGGGCAACGTGACGAACCCGATTGTCGCGCAGCAGGCCGAGATGGTTGTGAAGGCGGCGGGCTTTCAGACCGTGAACATGCTCGGCTCGCCGGTCAAGGGCATCGCGCAGGTGCAACTGCAAGTGCGCGTCGCCGAAGTAAGCCGCAACCGTTTGCGCGAGTACAGCACGTCTTACATGACGGGCAAGGACGGCACGGCGACCTACACGAACAGCGGTCAAGGGCCGAGTTCCTTACACGACTTCAACACGCCGACCAACTTGATCGAAAGCACCGTCTCGCCCGCGCTCAACGTGTTCTTTTTGAACAACCCACTGGGCATCGCGGCCATGCTGCGCGCCGTCAGGCAGACGGGTGCGGTGCGTTCGTTGGCCGAGCCGAACCTGATCGCAATGGACGGCCAGCAGGCGAGCTTCCTCGCGGGCGGCGAGTTCCCCGTGCCCATCGTGCAAGCCGGCTCGGATCGCAACACGGTCACGGTCCTATTCAAAGAGTACGGCGTGCGTTTGAACTTCAAGCCGACGATCTTGGATGAGGACCACATCCGGCTTGAGCTTGAGCCTGAAGTTTCGTCCATCGACTTCTCGAACGGCGTCAAGTTCGACGGCTTCGTGATTCCGGCGCTTAAGACGCGGCGCGCGAAGACCGGCGTTGAACTGCGCGACGGGCAATCGTTCGCGCTCGCAGGCTTGCTCGACAACAACGAGATTCAGTCGTTCTCGAAGATTCCGGTCATCAGCGAAGTGCCGATCCTCGGCAACCTGTTCAAGTCGAAATCGTTCCAGCGCAACGAGACGGAGTTGATGTTCATCATCACGGCGCAACTCGTGCGCCCGACCACGCCGGACGATCTGCCGACCATGCGCGGCCTCGACGGGTTGAAGAAAGGCTCGCCGCTCGGCGTCGAACCCAAGGGCGAAGGCATACAGGGCACGAGCGGTTATTCGACCGGCACGACGGGCGCGAGCGTCGCGCCTAAAGTTGAAGAGAAGAAAACCGACGCGACGCAGGGCAACACCAACACAAGCGTCGAGGTCAAGACCGAAGGCGGGCAAGCAAAGACGACCGAGACGTTGCCCACGAGCGCCCCGGTCAGCATGGCGCGGCTTGCGCCCGTCACGTTGCCGAAAGAATAGCAGGGCAGATAACCACGAAGACACAAAGCACAACCAGCAGACCTAGCGTGTCCTTTGTGTCTTCGTGGTTCAGCCAAACTCAGCGGAAGGAGTCGCAGCGATGCAGCAAGCAAACAGGCGTAAACCAGTAAACAAGCGCCGCCGCGAACGTGGCTCGGTGCTGGTCGTCAGCACGGTCGGAATGCTCGCCTTCTTCCTCGCCGCCGGCCTCGCCATCGACATCGGGCATCTCTACACGACCAAAGCCGAACTGCAATCGGCCGCCGACGCCTCGGCCCTCGCCGCCGCCTCGCAACTCAACTCGACTTCGGGCGGCATCAAAATGGCCGTCACGGAAGCCACCAAGTCGCTCAACAAGTACGACTTCAAAAACACCATCACGCTCAGCGCGTCGGACGTGACCTTCTCGTCGAATTTGAACGGCACTTATGTTAGTCAGGCATCGGCCGAAGCGAGTCCCGCCTCGGTTCGCTTCGTTAAGGTCACGCTGCCGCCGCAGCAGGTCAAGCTCACCTTCGCCGCGCTCGCCATCAACCAGACGCAAGTGCTGACCGCGACCGCGACCGCCGGGCTGTCGGTCGGCCTCACGATGAACAAGTTCTACACGGCCATGACCTTCATCGAGCCGGCCGCCACGCCCATGTTGAAGGGGCAGGTCTACACGCTTAACCCGAAGGCTTACAACGATAGCTCGCCGACCAGTTACCGCGTCCTCGCCGGCCCCGACGGCGACATGCTCTTGACCGGCACGATGCACGCCTACGGTTACATCGGCACGGACTACACGGTCGCGCAACTCGCCAGCAGCGAGATGTGCCGCTATGCGCGCATCGGCGTGAACACGCGCTTTGCCGATTACACCATCCACCCCAACGCCGACCCCATAGGCGAACCGCCCGACACGATCACGCAGGAGAACATTACTTACGCCCAATATCGCACGATGCAAGGTAACAACGTCGTGCAGCGCGCCGACGGCATGAAGAACCGTCGCATCATGACGCTGCCCATCGCGCCGAACAACGCTTACAACACGACCTCGCGCGTCGTCGTCGCCAACAAGCTGGCGGCCTTCTTTCTCCGGCGCAAGGTCGGCACGGATTGCAAGCTCGAAGTCGAGTACATCGGTGCGCCGATAGCCGTGCCCGTCGGCACGTTCACACCGGGCGGCGTCCAGATGAACGAACTATCGATCCCGCTGCTCTACAAGTGAGGTGCAAGAGATGAGAATACGCGGCGCTAACCAAGGGATCATCATTCGCTTCGCGCGGCGCGAGCGCGGCTCGCAGTTGGTTGAAGCAGCTATCGCGCTGCCGATCATGCTGGTGCTACTCGCAGGCATCGCCGAGTTCGGCAACTTCTTCTATCAATATTCGACGCTCACCACCGCTTGCCGCGCGGGCGCACGCCACGCTTGCAAGTGGGAACGCAACGCCTCTTGGACTTTTCCTGAGACGAGCAAACTCGTTGTCTATGGCGACTACTCAGACACCTCGGACGGGCCGATCCTGCCGGGGTTGACGACAGGTAACGTCGTCGTGCAAGCCAACGGCCCGTCGGTTAATAACATCGATTCGGTCACGGTCAAGATCGTCAACTACAAGTATCAACCGCTGTTCGATCTCGGCAAGTTGACCAACATCCCCGCGCTCTCGTTGAAGGTGGACATGAACGCGAACGCGACCATGCACCAACTATTCAACGGCCCCGTGGCGGACTAAAGAAGGGAGACGGCCATGACATGCAAAGCCAACAACCGGCGTGAGCGCGGCGCGGCCCTCGTGGAGTTCTCCATCGTGGCGACGGCGACGCTGCTCCTGATGTTTGGCGTCATCGAGTTCGGCCGGCTCGTCTGGGCGCACAACGCGCTCAAGGACGCGGCCCGGCGCGGCACGCGCTACGCCATCGTGCGCAAGAACGACACCGCCTCGATCACGGCCGTTAAGAACATGGTCGTCTATGGCGAGCCGAACCCGTCGGGCACAGCCAAGCCTGTCGTCGATGGCCTGACCACGGCCAACGTTGCGGTCGAGTATCAGAACTTCAACGGCGTGCAACTCAGTTCGCGCGCCACCGTCAGCATCACCAACTATCAGTTCAAGTTCACCGTGCCGCTCATCGGCGGCACGCTCAACATGCCTGCGTACCGCACGACGCTGCCGGGCGAGAGCGCGGGCTATGTCCCTTGCGACATCGGCAGCAGCAATCCGGCCGCGCCCTGCAACATCATTCCGAATTAGCCCCGACGCGATGGCGCGCATAACGTGCGCCGTCGCGCGCGACACACTTTCACCGGCCGCCCGGCGGCCACACAGAGCAAGGTTGGACACATGAACTCACTCACCTTCGTCGTACTGAGCAACGGGCTGGACAGCTTCCGCGAACTGCGCGACGCGCTCGCCGCCGACGGGCGCACACGCCTGTTAGCCGGCGGTGACGACACGGAACAACTCCACGCAGAGATCGTGCGCCTGCGCCCAAGCGTCGCCGTCATCATGCTGCCCGACACGCAAGCCGAGGCTGCTTTGCGTTACGTCGAGCGGCTGAGCGCCGAGTGTCCGCAGACCGCGATCATCTGCGCTGCGCGCGACGGCTCGCCCGATCTGATCCTGCGCTCTTTGCGTGCGGGCGCGCGCGAGTTCTTGCGTCTGCCCGTGCGCGCGGACGAGTTTCGCACCGTCATTGATCGCATCGCCGAGTTCTGCGCCGGGCAGCCCGCCGCGCCCAAGAAACGCGGCCGCGCAATAGCAGTCTTCTCAAGCAAAGGCGGCTGCGGCACGTCCTTCATCGCCACGAACCTTGCCGCCGCGACCAACGCGCCGACCGTCTTGGTCGATCTCAACCTGCAAGCCGGCGACCTCGCGCTCTATCTCGGCGTCGAACCGAAGTTCTCCATCGCCGATCTGGTCGAGAGCCGCGCGCGCGCCGACGAATCGCTCCTGAGGTCCTACGTTGCGCCGCACACGACGAACCTCGCGCTACTGGCCGCGCCGCGCGAAGCCGACCTTGCCGACGACATCGAACCGGAACACATCTTTGAAGTGATTGAACTGTTGCGCGCACACTACGAATACATCGTCATCGATCCGCAGCACACGTTCGACGCGATCACGCTGGCGGCGCTTGATCAAGTGGACGAGATCGTGCTGGTGCTAACGCTCGACATCCCCGCGATCCGCAGCGCGCAACGGACGCTGCAAATCTTCGACCGCCTCGGCTACCCGCGCCACAAAGTTCGCATCGTCGTCAATCGTTGGTCCAAGCAGATCGAACTGGACGTGCGGCAGGTCGAACGCTATCTCGGCGAGCGCGTCACCGGCTACGTGCAGAGCGACTACAACACGGCCGTTAACTCGATCAATCTGGGCCAGCCGCTCGTCGAATCGAACCCCTCATCGCGCATCGCCGCAGAGTTGCGCCAGATCACCGCGACCGTCACCGGCGCGGCGCAGCAGATTGTCGAAACCGAACCCCGGCGCGGCTTCCTCAGTTCCGTCTTTCAACGCCGCAAAGGCGCACACGCGGCGTTCGGCCTACAAGGCCGGCTCGATAAAGACAAAGCGCCGGCCGCCGTCTGAACTGTTTGCGTTGAGATGTCAAAGCTCAACTTTCATATCTGAGATCAAAAGGTCATGTCATTACGCGAAAGATTGATTCGAGAAACGAACCCCGCAGTTGTCGGCACGGCGCGCGCAAGCGGCAGCGGCGACGATACGGCGACCATCAATCAGCATTCATTTCAAGAGATGAAGGCGCGCTTGCACCGCGCGATCATCAACCGGATGGACCTGACCAAGCTTGGTCAACTCGATCCCGATCAGTTGCGCTCGGAAGTGTCGCGGCTCGCGGAAGGCTTGCTCGCCGTCGAGAACGCGCCGCTGTCGTCGAACGAGCGCGAGCGTCTGGTCGAAGAAGTGCGGCACGAGTTGTTCGGTTTGGGGCCGCTTGAGCCGCTCTTGGCCGACCCGACCATCTCCGACATTCTGGTGAACGCGCCGCAGAACATCTACATCGAGCGGCGCGGCAAACTGGAACGCACCGACGTGGCCTTCAAGGACGACGAACATTTAATGCGCGTCATCGAGCGCATCGTCTCGTCCGTCGGCCGCCGCATAGACGAGTCCTCGCCCATGGTGGACGCGCGCCTCGCCGACGGTTCGCGCGTCAACGCGATCATCCCGCCGCTCGCGTTGGACGGCCCCGTGCTTTCGATCCGCCGCTTCGGCGCAGAGCCGTTGCGGATGCACAAGCTGATCGAGATCGGCGCGGTCACCAAAGACATTGCCGATATGTTCGAGATGTGCGTGCGCGCACGTCTTAACGTGCTCATCTCCGGCGGCACGGGCGCGGGCAAGACGACCTTACTCAACGCGCTCTCCGCTTACATCCCCGAAGACCAGCGCATCGTCACGATTGAAGACTCGGCCGAACTACAGTTGCAGCAGCCGCACGTCGTCCGGCTTGAGACGCGCCCGCCCAACATCGAAGGGCGCGGCGAAGTCTCGCAGCGCGATCTCGTTAAGAACGCTTTGCGTATGCGCCCGGACCGCATCGTCATCGGCGAAGTGCGCGGCGGCGAAGCGATAGACATGCTGCAAGCTATGAACACAGGGCACGACGGCTCGCTCACGACCGTTCACGCCAACACGCCGCGCGACGCGCTGGCCCGGCTTGAGACGATGATTCAGATGACCGGCATGCGCCTCTCTGATCGCGCCATGCGACAACAGATCGCGTCGGCCCTCAACCTCGTGATTCAAGCCGCGCGTTTGTCGGACGGCACACGCCGCGTCACTTCCATCTCCGAGATCACAGGGATGGAAGGCGAGACGATCACGATGCAGGAAATCTTCCAGTTCGAGCGCAAGGGCATGGACAAAGACGGGCGCGTCATCGGTCGCTTCCGCCCCACAGGCGTGCGCCCGCGCTTCGCCGAACGCTTGAAGGTCTACGGCATGCAACTGCCGCGCGTCTTCTTTGAAGAGATATAGCGATTGATTCATCAGTTGTTCATTGGGCCAATGAACAGTTGAATCAACGGAGCACTTCGATGATCCCCTTTGTCGTTTTCACCTTCTGTTTGTTCCTGACCTTCGCCGGCTACTTGCTCGCCACGCGCGGCACGGAGCGGCGACGCGTGCGCTTGCAGCAACGTCTGGCCGAAGCCTTGTTGCATTCGGCCAACACCGAAGACGTAGACGTGCAACTTGCGCGACAGGAATTGATGAGCGAGATACCGCTCATGCACCGCGCGCTGTTGCAACTGCCCGTGGCCGCGCGGCTCAAGCGCATGATCGAACAGGCCGATCTGAACATCACGGTCACGCGCCTGCTGATGTTCTCCGCGATGGCGGCGATGATGGCGGGCTTGGCGGCCTCAATGTTGACGCCCATCTGGTTCGTCATCGCCATAGCGGCCATGGTCGCGGCCTCTGTGCCGTTCATCCACGTCTGGTGGAAGCGGCGGCAGCGCTTGAACAAGTTCCTCGAACAGTTGCCCGACGCGCTCGAACTGATGAGCCGCGCGCTGCAAGCGGGGCACGCCTTCGCTGAGTCGCTGCACATGATCGCGACCGAGATGCCCGACCCGGTGGCGGGCGAGTTTCGCAAGACTTACGAAGAACAGAACCTCGGTCTATCGGTCAAACTCGCGCTCGAAAACTTGGCGGCGCGCGTGCCGCTGCTCGATCTGAGAATGTGCATCACGGCGATCATGATTCAACGCGAAACGGGCGGCAATCTCGCGGAGATTCTTGAAAAGGTGGCGCACACGATCCGCGAACGCTTCCGCATCATGGAAGATTTGAAAACGTTGACGACCAGTTCGCGCATGTCCGCGTGGATTCTGTGCGGGCTGCCGATCTTCGTCGCGCTCGCCGTCACGATCTTGAACCCCGACTACATGAGCGTGCTCTGGCGCGACCCGCGCGGGCACTATCTCATCGCCGCCGCTATGGGCTTGCAACTGACCGGCATGCTGGTCATACGCAAGATTCTCAGGATCAAAATCTGACGACCGTTAACCCCTAACCAACGATCATGCTCTTAATCATCCTTTCCACTTTCGTCTGTTTCACCCTCGGCGGCCTCGCGGTCTACTGGCTGATGTTCCGGCCGGCGAGCGCGGCGACTGAGCGTCTGCGGCGCATGAGCGATGCGGAGCGCGGCGGCCTCGCGGTGGTCATGCCGTTGTCGAACGAAGGCACGGGGACGACGCTCGCGGAACGCGTGGCCGCGCCGCTGCAAAAACTTGCGCCGCCATCGGCCGCCGAAGCGCAAAAGCTGCAAAAGCAATTGATGCAGGCCGGCTATCGTTCGCCGGGCGCGCCCGTCACGTTTCGCGCGCTTCAGTTGATCACGCTCGTCAGTTTGCCGGGCGCGGTCGCGGTCATGTGCGCGTTGCTGGCGCGGCCTCTGTCGAGCGCGGTCACATGGATTTTGCTCGCGTTCGTCGTCGGCTTCTTTCTGCCGCGCTACGTGCTGCGCAAGATGATCAAGGGACGGCAGCAGCGCGTGCGTTGGGGACTAGCCGACGCGCTCGACTTGATGGTCGTCTCCATCGAAGCGGGCTTAGGGTTGAATGCCGCGATGGTGCGCGTCGGCGAGGAACTGCGCGAAGTGCATAAGGACATGAGCGAAGAGTTGGAACTGTGCAACTTGGAGATTCGTGTCGGGCGCGACCGCGACGAAGCGTTGCGTAATCTGGCGGAACGCACGGGCGTTGACGACCTGCGCAGTCTCGTGGCGATGTTGATTCAAGCGGATCGCTTCGGCACGTCCATCGCGCGCGCCGTGCGCGTCTATGCAGACTCGTTGCGTACCAAGCGGCGGCAGCGCGCGGAGCAAGCGGCGCAAAAGGCAGCGGTGAAATTATTGTTCCCGCTCTCGTGTTTCCTGTTCCCGACATTGTTCATCGCCATACTCGGCCCGGCAGCCCTGAACCTCATAGACACGTTCGGCAAGATGTAAACGGGGAGGTTTCAAACGTCATGCGCAAGCGCACCATCTACGCTTTCATCGTCGCAGTTGTCTTGACCATCGGTGCGTCCGCCTTCTGGTCTGCGGGCACAGAAGGGCGCGACGGCGACGACTCGGCCAACGTCATCGCCGACGCGGGCGCTGAAGTCGGTTCAGCGGCCGATTCATCCGAAGACGCGGCGACGGCCGAAGCGCCGAAGAAGAAAAAAGGCGGCGGCTTCTTTCGCGCCTTCAAAGCGCCGTTCAAGGCGGTCGGCCGGTTGTTTGGTCGTGACGATAACAAGATCAAGCGTCTATCTGAGAAGGACGTGAAGCAGTTTGAGAGCGCAGACGTGTTGCGCGTCAACGATAGCCGCACGCCTGTCTCGGCGAACGAAGACAACGGCGGCACGGCCCGCGACAACTTCGAGCGCGGTCGCGCGTTACTCGATGCGGGGCAGTTGAACGAAGCCATCGCCGCATTGTCGCGCGCCGCCGCGCTCGACCCGCGCATGAAGCAGGCACACGTTCTGTTAGCGCGTGCTTATGAGCGCAAGGGCATGCCGGAGCAAGCGCGTAAATCCTACGACCGCGCGCTCGACGACGAGCCGGACGATCCGCAAATCTTGAACGACCTCGGTTACACGCTCTATCTCAACGGTCATTATCGCGCCGCCATCGAGAAGCTGAAGCGCGCCGCGAAACTCGCGCCGACCGACGCACGCATCCTCAACAACCTCGCGCTCGCGCAGTGCCGCCTCGGCAAGTTCAACGACGCCTTCAAGAACTTCGCGCGCGCGGGCGGCGAGTTCACGGGTCGCGTCAACACCGCGACGCTCGCCGAGCGCATGGGGCGCGACCCCGAAGCCATCGAGCAATACGAAGCCGCGCGGCGGCTGCAACCAACTTCGAGCGCCGTCCTGCACCGGCTTGAAGACCTCTATCGCCGCGTCGGGCAGAGCGACAAGGCCGCCGAGACGCAACGCGCGCTCAGCGAAGTGAAAGACGAAAACGTGGCCGCAAGATAAAGGATCGGGACGATGACGCAGACAATGATTCTCTCGCGCGCGGAGATCGAAAGCTCAGCCCGCCCGTGCCGGAAGAACTGGCCGAGACGGACGTGTCCGAGAGCTTCTTATCTGATCTGGCGCTCAAGTTGGTAGCGCAGTTGGCCGAGCCGACGACCGCCAACATAGCGGCCGACATACATCTGCCGCGCGCGCTCACGGAAGAACTGCTGCACCGTTTGACGCGCGAGAAGATGATCGAGGTGCGCGCGCAAACAGCGGTCGGCGCGACGCGCTACGCGATGCTTGAACGCGGCTGGGAGCGCCTGCAACGCGCGCAGAAAATTTGCGGCTATGTCGGCCCCGCGCCCGTCTCTTTGCACGACTACGCGCACATGATGCGCTTGCAGGCTGTGCCCGCCAAGCCAGCGACGATGGACAGCGTGCGCGCCGCCATGCGCGATCTCGTGCTGCCCGACTCGCTCTTGCAAACGGTCGGCTGCGTCGTCAATTCGCGCCGCTCGCTCTTTCTCACAGGCCCGCCCGGCACAGGCAAAACGGCCGTCGCCGAACGCATCAACGGCGGTCTGTGCGGGCACATCTGGATTCCTTACGCCATCGAAGTTGACGCGCAGATCATCCGCGTCTTCGACACGCACAGCCACCGGGCAGTGGCCGAACGCGACCTGCCGGCCAGTATGATCGTCGTTGGGTTTGCATTGAGCGCCCGCTCGTGATCGTCGGCGGTGAACTAACGTTAGAGAACACCGATCTCGTTTGGAGCGAAGCCGCGCGCTTTTATGAAGCGCCGTTTCAGATGAAGTCGAACGGCGGCACGCTCGTGATAGACGACTTCGGCCGGCAACGTTGTGCGCCGCAAGATTTATTGAATCGCTGGATCGTGCCGCTTGAACGGCGCGTCGATTATTTGACCTTGCACACGGGCAAGAAGATCGAAGTGCCGTTCGAGCAGTTGGTCGTCTTCTCGACGAATCTGGACGAGAAGGATTTGGTGGACGAAGCGTTTCTGCGGCGTATGGGTTATCGCGCGCGCGTCGAACCGCCGACGCCGGCCGCCTATAGTGAAATCTTCCGCCGCGCAGCCTTCACGCGGGGCATGCGCGTCGAACAGACGGCGCTTGATCACGTCCTGAACAACTACATGATCGAGCACCGGCAGATGAAGTCCTGCGAGCCGCGCGATCTGTTGGAGCGCGTGGTGGACATTTGCCTGTTCGAGGGCTTGCCGATTGAGTTGTCGCCGCGCGTGCTCGACGGTGCATGGCGCAACTACTTCGGCGCGTCGCACGGCTTTCACACGCAAGAGCCTGAGCGCCGCGCGCACGCCGAGTTGCGCCAATCGGGCGCACTGCCCTCAGGCGCTCTGCGCCAATCGGGCGCGTTGCGATCACAAGTCGCGGCGCGCAACACTTCCGAGTTACAAACCGCGAACGTACAAGCCGATGTTGACCCGCTGCAAATTTAGCTTCGTCTGCGCGTTGCTCGTCTGCGTCGCGTTGCCTATCCATGCGCGCGCCGACACGCTGCACTTGATCGACGGCACGACCATCGAAGCCGACGAGGCGTGGGATGATCCGCATGGCGTCTGGTACAGGCGCGGCGGCGTGACGAACCTGATCGAGCGCGCACGCGTGAGCAAGATCGAACGCGCGACGCGGACAGAGCAGGGCAGCACGCAGAAGCACGCACAGACCGCGCGGCTGATCGATGCGAGCGCGACGGCGACTGATGAGAAAGTCGCTGAATCGAATGTGCCGGCGACGAACACGGGCGGGCCGAATGAGTCGCCGCGACAACAACCGGTCTTGATCTATCTGGTCGGCGGCGCGAGTTTTGAAGTTGACGAGATTAACGAGACGACGGACGGCGTTTGGTACAAGCGCGCGAGCCTGTCAATTTTTATCGAGAAGGCGCGCATCGAGCGGATCGAGCGCGAGCGACCCGTTGAAGTCGCGGACGTGAAAGATGAAAAGAATATGCGGCGCGAGCGTCGTTGGACCACCGGCCGCGCGCATCTTGATACGTTGATCCGGCAGACTGGTCAGCGTTACGGCGTCGATCCTTATCTCGTCTTTTGTGTGATGGAGCAAGAGTCGCATTTCAACGCGGGTGCGGTCAGTCCCGTTGGTGCGCGCGGGCTGATGCAGTTGATGCCGGGCACGGCGGCGCGTTTCGGCGTGCGTCGCCCGCACGATCCGGCGCAGAGCATCATGGGCGGCACGCGCTTCTTGAAAGAGTTGTTGGAGCGCTTCAACGGGCGCGTCGATCTGGTGCTGGCGAGTTATAATGCGGGCGAGGGCGCGGTGCTGCGCTACGGGCGACGCGTGCCGCCTTACCGCGAAACGCGCAACTACGTGCGCCGCGTCGGCGGGCGCTACGGTGTCAGCCAACATGCGCCGCAACCTGTCGCTGCGAACAGCAAGCCGAACGCGGCGAACAGCCCGCCCACGACGATTGCAAACGCGACCACCCGCACCGGCTTGAACTGAGGACGTGCTGCGATGAGAAACTTTCTGCCCCGCCTGCTCGTGTCGCTCTGCTTACTTGGCTGCGCCGTCGCTGTCTCTGCACAGACGACCGCGCCACATGCACAAACATCGGACGAAGGACCGCTGACGAATGCAAGCGTCGTCAAACTGGTGCGCGCAGGCTTTAGTGAGAAGACGGTGATCACGATCATACGTGCGCGCCCCGCCCGCTTCGATCTCGCGCCCGACCGTTTGATCGAACTCAAGAAGCGCGGCGTCAGCGAGAAGATCATCCTTGCGATGCTGGCGCGCGGCGACGGCGTGTTGCTCGCGGACGACGACGCGGGCGGCTTCGATAGCGATCCTTTCTTCAACGACGGCAACAGAGCGAAGCGATCTCCGGGCGCTGACTCAGGCGCGACGCAAAACGATCCGAACGGCGTTGACATCTTCGGTTCGTCGGGCGGCATGCGCGGGCGCTCAAACACGAACGGCGTGAACGGCGGCGTCTCAGGCGAGACGCAGACGACCGGCTCGGCGACCGTTCGCATTCTACGTCCACCCGCCGAAGCAGGCGCGGGGCCGCCAAAACTCGAACGCACGCTGACGCTCACCAACGAGTCGGTTGTCGAACTGGTCGAGGCCGGTTTCTCCGAAGGCACGATCATCCGGCGCATCGAGAACTCGCCCGCTAACTTCGATCTCGCGCCCGCGAAGCTCGCCGAGTTGCGTCGTCGCCGCGTGCCCGAACCTATCATCAATGCCATGCGCGCCGCGATGAGCGACGACCCCGCGGCCCAATCGGGCAATACGAACTCGCAGCCTTGAAGACAGACGTATGCGCCAACTGCTGCTCAGCTTGGGCCTGGTCGCCTGTATTGCGTCGGCGTTGTCCGTGCGCGCGCAGACGCAGCCGCCACCCGTGCCGCAGATTGACGAAGAAGAAGTTGTCCGCGTCAACGCGTCCGAGGTGTTGTTGCCCGTGACCGTGCGCGATGCCGGTGGGCAATTGATCACCGCACTTGCGCGCAAAGATTTTCGCGTCTACGAGAACGGGCGCGAGCAGCCTTTAAGCGATCTGGCCTTGAGGCAAGTGCCGGTTGATGTTGTGTTGATGGTGGATGCGTCTTCGTCGGTCGCCGCGAACCTTGACGACTTTCGCCGCGCGGTCGAAGAGTTCGCCACGCGCCTCGCGCCCGAAGACCGCGTGAGTCTGTTGAAGTTCGACGACAGCGTCGAGCTATTGCAGGACTGGACCAGTTCGCGTGTGCAACTGCGGCGCGCGCTGCGGCGCATCACCGGCGGCATGTTCACGCGCTTCAACGATGCGCTCTATCTGGCGGCGCGCGAGCAGTTCGCCAACCAGCAGCGGCGGCACGCCGTCGTGGTCCTCTCCGACGGCCTCGACAGCGGGCGCGGTCAGACGACGCTCGAACAATCTCTGCGCGCACTGCTCGAAGCGGGCGCAACCGTCTATTGCATCAGCAACACGCAGATCGAGCGCACACGCAAACAAGCGCAACTCGACACGCTGCTCGCACTGCCTGATAGCGCGCGCTCATTCAACGAGATCGAGATCGACAAGCTGCGTCTGGGTCTGCGTGCGCTCGACGCGAGCGAGCGCAACCTGCAACAGTTGACCGAAGCGACCGGCGGGCGACTCTACCGCCCCGCAAGTTTCGCCGGCCTCGACCAAATCTACGGCGAAGTGGCCGAAGAACTACGCCACCAGTACGCGCTCTACTACACGCCGCTCGACAAGACGCGCGACGGTCGCTTCCGCCGCGTGCAAGTCAAAACAATCGATCCCGCCCAACGCGTCGCCACGCGCATCGGCTACTTCGCGCCGCGCAGTTAAACCCGCGCTACGTCACACACGCTGCCCAATCTTTCATCGGTCGTCCCGTCTGGCACTCCGTTTGATTGCTCTATCAATTAACAGCGCCGCACGTATCGTTATCGTGCGAACTTCAACGAACAGGGCACACGGAGGGTGAGAAATGGACGCGATTAAATTATTGAAAACCGATCATGAAAAGGTAGCCAGCATCTTTGAGCAGTTGGAGCCGACGACCGAACGCGCGGTGAAGACGCGCGAGGAATTGTTCGCCCGGCTGAAACAGGAACTCGACGTGCACGCGCACATCGAAGAGACGATCTTCTATCCGGTGCTCAAGCAAGAGGCCGAGACGCGCGCGATCACGCTTGAAGGCGTGGAAGAGCATCACGTCATCAAGATGCTGCTTGGTGAACTGGCGGAGTTGCAGGTGGACAGCGAGCAGTGGACGGCTAAACTGAAAGTCTTGCAAGAGAGCGTCGAACACCACGTCGAAGAAGAAGAAGAAGATATGTTCAAGGGCGCGCGTGAAGTGTTGAGTCAGGAACAACTGGACACGCTCGGCGCGCGCATGGAAGCGGAGAAGAAACAACAGAAGGGCCGCCACGGCGTAGTGAGCCGCGCCCTCAAACAAGGGCAGATGTAAACCGGCGATCCTTCTTTGCGTCTTTGCGTGGGTTATTCTTTGATCAGCAACAATCTCACGCAAAGGCGCAAAAATCGTTAACAAACAAACACCCGCAGCCGTGCGCCCTTGCGCTGTTCGGCAGCGGGTGTTGTTTTTGACTCAGTCGTTCAGCCGGCGTCTTGCTTAACGAAGTCCGCCGCGCGGCGCTGTAGGTCTTCGCCTACAATGTCTTCCTTGCGCGTCGCAATGCTCCACACGTGACCGAACGGATCGACCAACGTGCCAACCCGGTCGCCGTAAAACAGATCAGCCACAGGCTTCAGTTCTTTAGCTCCGGCCGCCACGGCGCGATTGAAGACGGCATCCACGTCCGCGACGTATACGAACATATTCACGCCCGCGCCGCCGAGCGACAGCGGACTGCTGAAGCCTGCCTCCGGCACTTCGTCGGCGAACCAGACGACGGAATTGCCGATCTTGATCTCGGCATGGCCGACCTTGCCTTCAGGGCCGGGCAGACGCAGCAACTCCGTGGCCTCGAAGACTTGTTGATAGAACTCGATGGCGCGCGCGCCGTCTCTGACAAATAGATAGGCCGTGACCGTCTGCACGCCCTCCGGCGTCGGCTTGCTTGTCATGGCTGCTCTCCCGCCAAGCGCGCGCTTACGCTGTCACGGATTGTTAGGCCACGCACAGCTTGCTCAGCGCGTCGGCCCACTTGCCTTCCACCGGCTCGCCGTACATCTGCCGTTCTTTCTCGCGCCGGATCGCGCACGCCATCCGAAACGCGCGCAACTCGCCGTACTTTTTGATCGAGACGGACGTGCGCCCGCGTCGTTCCCGGCCGGCGTTCCAAGACACCTCGAACACCTCGTTCAAATACACGCGCCCGTCCTTGCCGAGATGTTTCTTCACCGCGCGCCGCACGCCCGTCACGCCGCTCGCGTTGCGCGGATTCTTGCCCACCACCGCCCAATCCGTGCGCGGCTTGCCGAGTTCCTGCTCGAACCCGTTGCGACACTCGATTGCGGCTGCCAGCGCGTCCTCGCGCCCGCCCTGTAGTTTATCGGAGACGAACTTTGAGCGCGTCTGCCCGTTGAACATGACCCTTACATACCAGCCGTGCATCTTCTTCACGTCGCTGTCGATCCGGCTGATGCCTCTGTGCCCAGACTTAGCCATAGAACCCTTAACCGGCGTCTCCTCAATCAATATTTAAGATGACTGTGTAAGACCAAATTAAGGCCCGCCGCCCACTTTGTCAAAGGGCGTCGAACCGGGCGCGCGCAAGAACTGATGACTGATAAATAAAGATCAGCTTGTCCGTCATTCATCATTCCTACTTCATCACGGCTCTTTGTGGTTGCTAAGTTTGACACGCAAATCCGTCGTCGGTTATAACCTTGTTCGTAGAACACGCAACATTTCGTCCAGCAGCAATTTTATGCAGCATCATCGCCACAGCGCATACCATCATCATGGCGTCCATCATCGCCATGTGGGCAGCGCACCGGCGATGTTGACCTGACGAAACGCGCACACAAAAACGCGCACGCTCGTCTTCGTTCACACGCTCCGCTGCCCGCGACTCCTTCAATGAGTCCCGGCGGCGGTTTTTTATTTGCCATATGTCTGAACCTTTATCAAAAGTGCCCGACGGCGTGCGCTACTACTTCGGCGCGGAAGCACGTCTGCGCCGCGCCGTCGAAGACACGGCGATGGCCGTCTTTGCCGGTTGGTCCTATGAAGAGATCGCCACGCCCGCCGTCGATTACTTCGCGCTCTTTGATCGCGGCATGGGGCACGGCGAAGCGCAACGCGCCTTTCGCTTCACCGACACGGACGGCCGCCTGCTCGCGCTCCGCCCTGATGTAACGTCCTCGGTCGCGCGCGCCGCCGCCACACTCTTCGCCGCGCGCCCGCGCCCCTTGCGCCTCTGCTACGCCGCCAATGTCTTTCGCCAACGCCCGCGCTCGCACGCCGACTGGCGGCGCGAGTGGACGCAACTCGGCTGCGAACTGATCGGCGCGGGCGGCGCAACGCCGATCTGGAAACGCTTCTGATCGCCGTCGAAGTGCTCGAACGACTCGGCCTCGCCGGCCGCTTTCGCATCACGCTCAATCACGTCGAAGTCTTCAACGGCGTCGCCGCCGAGCTTGCACTTGACGCCACACAGCGCGAGCGTGTGCGTTGCGCTATCGACACGCGCGACACGGCCGCACTCGCCGATCTGCTCCACGCACAACCTGCCGATGCGCGCGTAGGCGTCGCCCAACTCACACGCGCCACAGGCCAACGCAACACGCTTGACGCGGCGCGGCCGCTCTTGCCCAACCCGCGCTCGGCCGCCGCGCTCGCCGCGCTCGCGGAGTTATGGCGCGTCGTCGAAGCCTTAGAGTTGACGGACTGTTTCGAGATCGATCTCGGCGACGTGTCGGGCCTCGATTACTACACGGGGCTGGTCTATAAAATTTACGTCGCGGGCGCGGGCACACGCGTCGGCAGCGGCGGGCGCTATGATGAGTTGACCAACAACTTCGGCGGGCACGACGCGGCCATCGGCTTCATGCTCGACTTGGACGCGCTCACAGACGTGCTCACACGCAACCATTCAACCCTCGCCCTCAACGGCCGGACACAACCTGCGCTTATTGACGACGATAACACGGTCGCGCGTTTTCGCGCCGCGCGGCTGCGACGTGCGAACGGCGAACTGATCAGTTTAAGCGATGAAGGCTAACCGATGCAGAGCGACTTAACAGACAAACGCGCCGCCACGCGCGCTGATGTGATCGAGCGTTCATCGTTCATCGCTCAGCCTTCATCCCTGACCATCGCGTTGGCGAAGGGGCGAATGCAGGACGAGGCGTTGGGCGTGCTTGCGCGCGCGGGCGTACATATCAGCGACGATGCGCTCATGTCGCGGCGTCTGGCCGTCGCGGACGAGAGCGGGCGTTATCGGTTCGTGTTCGTCAAACCGGCGGACGTGCCCGTCTATGTCGAGCACGGCATCGCGGACTGCGGCATCGTCGGCCGCGACGTGCTGCTTGAGACGGAAGCGGACGTGTTGCAGCCGCTCGACCTGCGGATCAGTCGTTGTCGCATCGCGGTCGCTGCGCGCGCCGACGAAGGCATCAGCGAAGCGGGCATGCTGCGCGTGGCGACCAAGTATCCGCACATCGCGGCCGCGCACTTCGGCGCGCGCGGCATCCCTGTCGAGATCATCGCGCTGTCCGGTTCGGTCGAACTTGCGCCCGTGTTAGGGCTCGCCGATTGCATCGTCGATCTGGTCGAGACGGGGCGGACGCTCGCGGAGAACGGCCTCTCCGTCGTTGAGACGATCACGGAATCAACCGGCCGGCTGGTCGTCAATCGCGCCAGTTATCAACTGAAAGCGGCGGCGGTCAACGAGTTGATCGAATCGTTGCGCGCGGCGCTATCAAGGGCAGACGCATGAAGGAGTGTCGGCTTTGATCGAGATCATAAATAGCCACGAGCGCGAGCGTGCAGCGGCGCGACTCGCGCGCATCAAGAGTCGCAGCGTTGCGCTCGATGCGGAGTTGATGACGACTGTTGCCGCGATCATCGAAGATGTGCGCAGACGCGGCGACGCGGCGCTTGTCGAATACGCCGCGCGCTTCGATGGCGTGCAACTCACGCCCGCCGGGTTGCGCGTTGACGAGCAGACGTTGCGCGCAACGGCCGCGCAGGTTGACGACGACGTGCTCGCGGCCCTGCGCGTGGCGATCAAAAACATACGCGCGTTTCACGAGCACGAACGACGCGCGGCGTGGCAGATGCAAACCGGCAACGGCTCGCTCATCGGGCAACGCTTCACGCCCATCGCACGCGCGGGCCTCTACGTGCCCGGCGGCACGGCCAGTTATCCGTCATCGGTCTTGATGAACGTTGTGCCCGCACAGGTCGCAGGCGTCGAGCGCATCATCGTGACAACACCGCCGCGCACGCTCGCCGCGACACCGGCCGTTGCCGCCGCGCTTGTCGAACTCGGCGTCACAGAGGTTTATCAAGTCGGCGGCGCGCAAGCCGTCGCCGCGCTTGCTTATGGCACAGAGACAGTGCCGCGCGTGGACAAGATCACGGGGCCGGGCAATCGCTTCGTCGCGGCGGCGAAGAAACTTGTGTTCGGCGCAGTCGGCATCGACTCGATTGCGGGGCCGAGCGAGGTCGTCATCGTCGCGGACGAGACGGCGCACGCCGCATACATCGCCGCCGATCTGCTCGCGCAAGCCGAGCATGGCGAGGACGCTTCCGCAGTACTCATCACAACCAGCACACAACTGGCCCATGAAGTGGCGCGCGAAGTCGCGCAACAGATTGCACCGTTACCGCGTCGCGCGATCATCGAACGCTCGCTCGCGGATTATGGCGCAGCGTTAGTCGTCGCCGATCTTGATGAAGCGTGCGCGCTCGTCAACGAACTCGCGCCTGAACATCTTGAACTCGTCACGCAAGACGATGATGCAATCGCGGCCCGCGTCCGGCATGCGGGCGCGATCTTCTTCGGCGCGGACACGCCCGAAGCCGTCGGCGATTACTTCGCCGGCCCGAACCACGTGCTGCCCACGGGCGGCGCTTCGCGCTTCGCCTCCGCGCTCGGCGTCCAAGATTTTCTGCGGCACACGACGCTCTTGCGCTACACACGCGCCGACATGCAAGCGAGTGCCGACATGATCGCCGCCCTCGCCCACGCCGAAGGTCTTGATGCCCACGCGCGCTCGGCCTTGATCCGATTAGGACAGGATTAACAGGTTGCTCATGCACGATCCGTTGACCAAGATCAAATCGCGTGTGCGCGCGTTGAAGGCTTACACGCTTGCGCCTGATCGCGCTGCCGTCAAGCTCAATCAGAACGAGAACCCGTTCGAGTTGCCTGCGGCGATCAAGGCGGAGACTGCGCGCCGCTTGCAGGGGCGCGCGTGGGCGCGTTACCCGGACTTCGTGCCCGTCGCGCTGCACGAGAAACTCGCGGCCTTCGCCGATTGGACGCCCGACGGCATCATCGCGGGCAACGGCTCGAACGAGTTGATTCAGGCGACACTGATGACGACCATCGAGCCGGGCCGGCGCGTGCTCATCTGCGAGCCGACGTTCGCGCTCTATCGACAGGTCACAACCGTGCTTGGCGGCGAAGTCGTCAGCGTCCCGCTCACAAGCGACTTACAGTTCGACGCGCCCGCGCTCGTCGCTGCCATCGAGACGCACGACCCAGACGTGACGATAATCTGCTCGCCCAATAACCCGACGGGCTGCTTGCTCGACGATGACGACCTGTCCGAACGTGCTCGCACACGCGCGCGGTCTGGTCGTCATAGACGAGGCTTACTGCGAGTTCGCCCAATCCAAGATCAAGCAACTCTGCTCATAGCAACAATCTCATCCGTCTTCCGCACGTTCTCGAAGGCGATGGGTATGGCGGCGCTGCGCGTCGGCTATCTACTGGCTGCGCCTGAAGTCGCGCGTGAGATCGGTAAAGCCGTGCTGCCTTACAATCTCAACGCCTTCTCGCAGACGGCCGCCGAAGTCGCCGTCGAAATGTACGACGCGGAACTGCGTCCACTCGTCGCGCAGATCGTTGCCGAGCGCGAACGTCTATTCGACGAGCTACGATGCATCGACGGCCTCGCGCCCGTCGCCTCGCAAGCGAACTTCATGGTCGTGCGCTCAAAGATCGAACCGCGTCAAGTCTTCAGCGAACTACTCGCACGCGGTATCCTGATCCGCGACGTGAGCAGTTACCCGATGCTGCAAGATTATTTTCGCGTCAGCGTCGGCACGCCCGCAGAGAACGACGCTCTCGTCGCGGCGCTGCAAGAAATTTTTGCTAACGGAAACGGATGATTTGAGATTGCAACTTTGAGAGCAATGCTATGAGCACACAACTACAAACACAGCCGCGCACGGCCGAAGTGCAGCGCCGGACGAAGGAGACGGACGTGCGCGTCGCGCTCGCGCTCGACGGCACGGGGCAGGGCAGTATTGCAACCGGCGTCTCGTTTCTCGATCACATGTTGGAGTTGTTCGCGCGGCACGGGCTGTTCGATCTGGAAGTCGTCTGTCGCGGCGATCTTGAAGTGGACGATCATCACTCGGTCGAAGACGTGGCGATCAGCTTGGGTCAAGCATTCCGGCAGGCGCTCGGCGACAAGGCAGGCATCGCGCGTTACGGTTCAGCTATCGTGCCGATGGACGAGGCGCTGTGTCGCGCCGTGGTCGATCTGTCGGGGCGGTTTTATCTCGTCTATGCGGTCGAGACGCGGCGACACATGATCGGTAATTTCTCGGTTGAACTGGCCGAGCATTTCTGGCGCTCGTTCGCCGAAGCGGTGCGCTGCAACTTGCACATAGATTGTCTGCGCGGACGCAACACGCACCACATCCTCGAAGGCACATTCAAGGCGACGGCGCGCGCGCTTCGCCAAGCATGCGAGCGCGACCCGCGCGTGACAGGCGTGTTGAGCACGAAAGGCGTGCTGATCTAAGTTCACTTGTCTAAGTTCACTTGGCGCGGTTGTGATTTTCGTTCATGCCACAAGTCGCAATTATTGATTACGGTGTCGGCAACTTGCGCTCGGTCGAGAAAGCGTTCGCGGCGACGGGTTGCGCGGCGGTTGTCACAAGCGACGAGCGTGTGCTGCGCGCGGCCGAGCGGTTGGTGCTGCCGGGCGTCGGCGCGTTTCGCGCGTGCATGAACGGTTTGCACAGAGCGCGGCTTCGACGAGTTGGTGCGCGAGCGCACGGCGGCCGGTGTGCCGCTCTTGGGCGTGTGCGTCGGCATGCAGATGTTGTTCGAGGAGTCCGAAGAGTTCGGCGAAACTGAAGGCTTAAAACTATTGAGCGGGCGCGTGCGCCGCTTCGACACGGACTTGCGCGTGCCGCAAGTTGGTTGGAACAATGTGGCCCAGCGGCAATCTCATCCATTGTTCGCGGGCATCAACGACGGCGCGTTCTTCTACTTCGTGCATTCATACTACTGCGCCGCGACCGACCGCGCGGCCGTGCTCGGCGAGACGGAATACGGCCACAGTTATGCATCCGTCGTCGGGCGCGGGCACATCTGCGGCGTGCAGTTTCATCCTGAGAAGAGTCAGGCGGCGGGCTTGCGCCTGTTGCATAATTTTGCTAACGGGCAAACATAATCACAAAGACACGAAGTCACGAAATTAATTTGTTCGTGTCTTCGTGTCTTTGTGGTGAATCCTTTCATGCTGGCAAAGCGCATCATTCCTTGTCTCGATATTGATCGCGGGCGCGTGGTCAAAGGGCTGCGCTTCGTCGCGCTGGCGGACGCGGGCGATCCCGTGGAACAGGCGCGGCGTTACGACGCAGAGGGCGCGGACGAGTTGACCTTCCTAGACATCACGGCCTCTTCGGACAAGCGCGCCATCGTCGCCGACTTGGTGCGTCGTGTTGCAGATGAAGTCTTCATTCCGTTTACCGTCGGCGGTGGGCTGAACTCGGTCGCAGACATACGCGCGATCCTGCGCGCGGGCGCGGACAAAGTTTCGCTCAACACGGCCGCCGTCAAACAGCCGGAGTTGATTCGCGCGGGCGCGGAGACGTTCGGCAGCCAGTGCATCGTCGTGGCACTCGATGCGCGGCAACGCGACGCAACCGACGAGCGCGCCGGTTGGGAAGTCTTCACGCATGGCGGGCGGCAGCAGACGGGGCGCGATGCGGTCGCGTGGGCCGTCGAAGCCGAACAACTCGGCGCGGGTGAAATTTTTTTGACGAGTATGGATCGTGACGGCACGCGCGACGGCTACGATCTGGCCTTGACGCGTGCTGTCAGCGATGCCGTGCGGATTCCTGTTATCGCATCGGGCGGCGCGGGCACGCTCGCGCATTTTCACGAGGCGCTGACCGTGGGCGGCGCAAGCGCGGTGCTGGCGGCGTCGCTCTTTCACTTCGGGCACTATCAGATCGGCACGGTCAAAGACTACCTGCGGACGCGTGGGTTGATTGTGCGTTGAACGTTGCGGCGAGCAAATGATGAAAGTTAAGGCGATCAAATTCGACGAGCGCGGGCTTGTGCCCACGGTGGTGCAGGACGCACACACGGGCGAAGTGCTGACGCTCGCCTACATGAACGCGGAGAGTTTGGCGCGCACGCTGGCAACCGGCGAGACGTGGTTCTGGTCGCGTTCGCGCGCCGCGCTCTGGCACAAGGGCGAGACATCGGGCCACACGCAACGCGTCGTCGGGCTGCGCGTGGACTGCGACGCCGACGCGCTCGTCGTCTATGTCGAGCCGCACGGGCCCGCTTGTCACACGGGCGCGCGCACATGCTTTCATCAAGAGCTTGACGGTGCGCCGGCCATTGATGAAGCGAACATAGGAACGTTCAACGCAGCGGCGTTAAGTGCGAGCGCGGATATAAGTGAACCACAGGACGACGAACTAGGCGCGCGGTTGCAACAACTCTACGCGCTCGTCGAGCAGCGACGTGTGGCGCGGCCCGCAGGTTCATACACGACTTATCTCTTCAATCAAGGGTTGGATAAAATTTTGAAGAAGATCGGCGAGGAGTCGGCCGAGACGATCATCGCGGCGAAGAACGAGGACACGGCCGCGCTCGTCGCCGAAGCGGCCGATCTGCTCTACCATCTCACAGTGTTATTCGTCGAACGCGGCGTGACGCTCGAACAGGTTGCGGCGGAGTTGGCCCAACGCAGCGGCAAGCAGAACGAAAGTGACTCAAGAGACAAAAAGCATGACTGATCAAAGGCACACGACACAGATGAAGCCGACCGGCGCGGAGTTGGGCGAATTGATGGAGACAGCGGCCGAACTCGCGCGCGGCGCGGGCGAGATCACGCTGCGGTATTTTCGTCGGGCGTACACGCCTGAGCGTAAAGCCGACGGCTCGTTCGTGACGGCGGCGGATCGTGAGGCCGAGAAGTTCTTGCGCGCAGAGATCGCGCGCCGCTTCCCCGACGACGCTATCCTCGGCGAAGAGGAAGGCGAACGCGCGGGCACTTCGGGGCGACGCTGGATCATCGATCCGATTGACGGCACGTATTCGTTCGTCCACGGCGTCCCCTTCTACGGCGTCCTGCTCGGTCTTGAGATCGCGGACGAGCCGCTGGTCGGCGTCGTGGACATCCCGGCGCTGGGCGAGGCGGTCAAAGCGGCGCGCGGGCTGGGTTGCTACTGGAACGGTGAACCGGCGAAGGTGTCTGCGACCGACTCGATGAGCGACGCGCTGCTGCTGGCGACCGACTTCGGCTCGTGTGCGCGTTACGGCTTCGGCGCGGCCGCCGACGAGTTGCAGCAACGTTTCGGCGCGCGCCGGACGTGGGGCGACTGTTACGGGCACGTGCTCGTGGCGACGGGTCGCGCCGAGTGCATGCTCGATGCCGTGATGAACGTTTGGGACTGCGCGGCGCTGCTGCCCATCATCGAAGAGGCGGGCGGCACGTTCACGGATTGGGCGGGGCGGGCGACAATTCGCGGCGGCAACGCCGTCTCAACCAACGGCGCACTTTTCAACGAAGTCATGCAGATCATCAATAAAAATGCGGCCTCCACGAGCTAGTCGTGACGTGAGCGGGTCAGAAAGTCATAGCTAAGGCTCACTCACGGTCTTATGTGGGTCACATCGCCACAGGTTTGACTCATATGCCTGTTGCGGGTTAAAGTGGCGCGTTGTTGGTCGGGCGGGAAGTTTGGGTTTATGTTGGCGCATAAAGTTAAGTCGCATTATTTCCTCACTTAGCCTAAGAGCCTTGAGATGGCACAGCCATTGCTAAAACAAATTGACTGACCACTCCTCTGGTCGATTTTCAGAGCAAGCCCACGGGTTTTGAATTGACAGGCAAAGCAGTCCGACGCCTCGTTGCGGTCTGTCCGACACTTAGGCGCAGACGGGTGCTTAGTTGAAGTCAACGCTAACCCTCCGTCTGGCGCTAAGTAAGCAGTTTTTCTGTGAAGAAGGAAAAAGAATGATGAAGCCGATTAAGCACGCCGAAAAGGGCTTGGCCCTGTTTGCCGGCGGTCTGTTCAATACGATTCAGTTTTTCAACCAGTACCGGCCGACGAATCGTTCACGCCGAAGTGGTCGGACAAGCCGCTGTTGAAATCATGGCAGAAGTCGAAGCCGCCGCTCGGCTTCCCGCGCACGACCGACTCGCTCTGTCCGAAGTGCGTCATCGAAGCGCGCCAGCGCATCCTGAGCGCGCCCGTGATCGACCCGACCGAGTTGATTAACGAAAAGGTCGGCGAGATCAAGGCGAGATCATCGAGCGCGACGGCCAAATCTGGATGATCAAAGATTGCCCCATCCACGGCCACTTCGAGGACATCATGGCGATTGACTCGAAGTTCCTGAATCACATCGAAGCGATGTTCCCCGGTCGTGACATCCAAGCGCACAACGACGAGAAGCTGCACAATCACGGCTCTTCGACGATCAAGTACGGGCGCGGGTCTGTGTTGACGATTGACCTGACGAACCGCTGCAACATGATGTGCGACCCGTGCTTCATGGACGCCAACCAAGTTGGCTTCGTGCATGAGTTGTCGTTCGACGAAGTTAAAGACATTCTCGACAAAGCCATCTCGATCAAGCCGCGCCGGCAGATGTCCGTGCAGTTTTCGGGTGGCGAACCGACCATCTCGCCGCACTTCCTCGATTCCATCCGCTACTCGCGCAAGGTCGGCTACAACTCCGTGCAGTGCGCGACGAACGGCATCGAGTTTGCCAAGTCGAAAGAGTTCTCGAAGGCTGCGGCCGAGGCGGGCCTGCGTTACGCCTACTTGCAGTTCGACGGCATCGGCAACGACGCCAACTCGCACCGTCAGGTCGGCAACTTCTTCGACGTGAAGCTGCGCGCGATTGATAACCTGCACGAAGCGGGCGTCGAGATCGTGCTGGTCATCACGCTCGTCAACGGCATCAACAACGATCAGGTCGGCTCGGTCATACGCTTCGCGCTCGACAATCCGAAGAAGATCGCCTTCATCTCGTTCCAGCCAGTTTCGTTCACGGGCCGCGACGAAGAGATCACGGACGAGCGGCGCATGCAGCAGCGCTACACCTTGTCGCATCTGGCGCACGACGTGAAAGATCAGGTCGGCATCACCGAGCCGACGCGCGATTGGTTCCCGCTCTCGTTGATGGGCGCGTTCGCCGACTTCGCCGACCTCGCGCACGGGCCTGACGCCGAATGGGGCCAGGTCTCCTGCGGCTGCCATCCGAACTGCGGCGTCGGCACGGCCGTGATGATCGACAAAGAAACGAAAGAGATGGCGCCCGTGCCGGAGTTCCTGAACATTCCGGGCCTCGTCAAAGACATGCAGCGCATCACGGACGCGGGGCGCGGCAAGTGGCCGACGAACATCATGATGGGGCTGACGCTCTTGAAGCACTACAACCCGTACAAAGCGCCGACGCATTTCTCGCTCTACGAGTTGTTCAAGAAGTTCGACAAGTCGTTCGGCTTAACGGGTCGCTCTTACGGCCGCGTGGACGGCAAACGCTCGAAGCGGGACATCGAAGCGCGCCGCTCCGACCGCTGGAACTTCCTCTTTATCGCTGGCATGTGGTTTCAGGACCTGTTCAACTACGACTTCCGCCGCACCGAGATGTGCATCATCCCTTACGGCACGCAGGAAGGCGAGATCAGTTTCTGCGCTTACAACACAGGCATCGGCTGGCGCAACATCATCGAGCAGATGCACCAGAACGCGACCGTCGCCAAGTGGTATAAGGAGCACGGCCGGCATGAAATCTTCGCTAAGGGCCACGAGGTCAGCCTCGACTACGCGTCGCCGGTTTCGCTCAAGCTGAACGAAACCGACATCCAGCGGCCGAACAAGCCGCAGATGGAAGGGCCGAAGACCGCAGCCGAAGAAGCGGCGATGATGCGTAAGCTCTATCAGGAGATGGTACTCAAGCAGAAGCTCGGCGCGGACGAAGTGGAGAAGAATAAGCCCGTGCAGATCAAAGGTCTGGGGCGCACGAAGAAAGACGACATGGGCGTCTCCGCTTAACTTCAACAGACCCGCACCACATAGCGACACCGCGAAGCCCCGCGACGTGACCAACGCGCGGGGCTTTCGCACGCCGGAGCAAGCGTATTAACCACGAAGACACGAACAGCTTATTTTGTGTCTTCGTGTCCTCGTGGTTAATACGGCTGCTTGAATAATTCATAACCTTAAGGTGTAATGGTTAACGGTTGGTCTTAGTATGATTCGCATTCTTTTGACGAACGACGACGGGATTCACTCCGACGGTCTTACGCAAGTCGAAGCGGCACTAAAGCAAGTGGGCGACGTGTACGTCGTCGCGCCGGCTTCGGAGATGAGCGGCGCGTCGCACAGTCTGACGCTCGGTCGCCCCTTGCGCATCCGCCATATAGACGAGCGCCACTGGACGGTGGACGGCACGCCGACCGACTGCGTGACGCTCGCGCTGCACAAGATTCTGCCCGCCGAAGTACGCCCGCACGTCTGCGTCTCCGGCATCAACCATGGCGGCAATCTCGGCGACGATGCCACCTATTCGGGCACGGTCGCGGGCGCGCTCGAAGCGACTATCTTCGGCGTGCCCGGTTTGGCCTTCAGCCTTGTCACGCGCGAGCAGTTCGACTTCACACATGCCGCCGCGTTCGCCGCCGAAGTAACGCGCCGCGTGCTTGCGGAAGGCTTGCCCGAAGGCACGCTCTTGAACATCAACCTCCCGCCCGGCCCCATTCGCGGCGTGCGGGTCACGCGGCAAGGCGTGAAGAACGCGCGCCCGATCATCAGCGAGCACATAGACCCGCGCGGCAAAGCTTACTATTGGATCGGCGAAGAATATTTCGACGGCGAGTGTGCCGAGGACACGGACTTCTACGCCGTGCGTCACGGCTGCGTCTCGGTCACGCCGATGCGCAGCGACATGACGCACTATCAAGAGATGAAGGCGTTGGCCGAATGGAACACGGTCGAGATGCCTGCGCCACAGGCGACTTGCGCCGTTGCAGATGAGCCGGTCGAGCGCGCTTGAACCGCGATGACCACGAAGGGCTAACCCTTTTGCCTTCCGCATCACAACTACCGCAGGGGCCGGCTCAGGGTTTCGCTTGCAGCGCGAGCGTATGGTCGAGCGTCTGCGCGATCATTACGGCATCCGCGACGAGCGCGTGCTGCGCGTCATGCGCGAGTTGCCGCGCCACGCCTTCGTGCCCGAAGCCTTGCAGGGTCGCGCCTATGGCGACCACGCGCTGCCCATTGCCGCCAATCAGACGATCTCGCAGCCTTACATCGTCGCGCGCATGACCGAGTTGTTGGAGTTGGACGACCGCAGCAAGGTGCTTGAGATCGGCGCTGGCTCTGGTTATCAAACCGCCGTGCTGGCGGGCCTCGGCGCGCAGGTCTATGCCATCGAGCGCATCGGTGATTTGGCGCGCGAGGCGCAGGCGCGCATCCGGCAATTAAATATTTACAACGCCACGGTCAAGTGCTTCGACGGCACGCTCGGTTGGGAAGCGCACGCCCCTTACGACGCGATCCTCGCGGCGGCCGGTAGCCCCGACATCCCGCAGCCCTTGCGCGCGCAATTGAAGGTCGGCGGCCGGCTCGTCATCCCGGTCGGCGCAACGCGCGAGGCGCAACGCCTGCTCCGCATCATCCGCACAGACGACGGTTATGAAGAACAGGATCACGGCGCGTGCGCCTTCGTCCCGCTCATCGGCCGCCACGGCTGGCAATCATAATTGCAACTTTATAAGCCCGCTATCCGGCACTGAATCATGGAATCAATCACCGATCTGCTTCATCAACTAAGAGAACTACTCAACCCGAAGAACATAATCGACTTTTTGACGACGAAGGGGTTGCCGCTGACCTATGCGGGTCTGATCTTCATCGTGTTCGCGGAGACGGGCCTCGCCGTCGGTTTCTTCCTGCCCGGCGACTCGCTGCTGGTCGTCGCCGGATTGGTCGCGCGCGCAGGTCGGCTCAACGTCGCCCTGCTGCTGTTCAGTCTGTTCGTCGCGGCGGTCGTCGGCGATGCGGTCGGTTACTATTCGGGTTTGAAACTCGGCCCGCGCCTGTTCACGCGCAAGAAATCGCTGGCTATTCCGGCCGAGCCATTTGCAGAAGGCGCAGGCGTTCTACGATAAGTACGGCGGCAAGACGATCATCATGGCGCGGTTCGTGCCTATCGTCCGCACGTTCGCGCCTATCGTCGCGGGCGCGGCGCAGATGCCTTATCGCCGCTTCGTCGTCTACAACATGGTCGGCGGTTTCCTCTGGGTCTTCAGCATGATCCTCGCGGGCTACTTCCTCGGCACGGTCGTCGAGAACGCCTTCGGCATCCGCCTCGAAGACCACATCGAGAAGGTCGTGATCGTCGTCGTCGCGCTGTCGCTCCTGCCGCCCGTGATCGAATACTTGAAGTCACGACGCGAGAAGAAGCAGCGCGCCGCCGCCGCCGCGCGTGAGATGGAAGTTTGACAGGCGCGCTAAGCGCCCGTACAATGCTCGCCAGTTAGTTATCGGGGCGTGGCTCAGCCTGGTAGAGCGCACGGTTCGGGACCGTGAGGTCGGAGGTTCGAATCCTCTCGCCCCGATGAGATAAAACAAAAGAGCGGGCAACGATTAACGTTGCTCGCTCTTTTTATTTGGCCGCAGGGCGGCGCGTGTTCTTGAAGACTGTTCTTAGGTCCACCCATTTGCCGTCGCGTTTGAGATAGATGCGTGGTTCGGTGGCCGGGTAGCGTTTGGCGAAGGCGGGGTTGGCGGCGAGCAGGGGATTGATGGTGGCGCGGTCGCCGGTGGTGACGCGCCAGCGGCCGCCTTCGCGCAAGAGGTACTGGCGGGCGACGATCTTGCCTTCGGCCTCGAAGGGTTGGCGGGCGCGGGCGTAGATGATCGTGTCGGCCATGGCCAAGTCGCCCGCGACGCGGACTGTGCCGACCTCAAGGCGATCAAGTTCGTAGAGATTGCGCGAACGTTCAAGCCCGCGCACGAAGCGGTCGCGCGGCAGGCGACGTTGCGAGGCGGTGGGCAGCGCGTCGTAGAGCGCGCCGTAGTCGCCGCCGCGCAGTTGTTGAAATGCTTGCTGGACGGCGTTGCGCACGTCGTCTTCGTCAGACGCGGCGTGCGCGCTCAACGCACATAGAATCGATAGCGCGCATGCGCCGGCCAGCAAACGGGCGGCGCGCGCGAAGATGTGTCTGCTATTCATCTGTCCCTTCAGTTTCTTCATGGTCAACTACGTCACGGTCGTGCGCGCCGCTACGCGCCCGGATCAAGTTGCGCTGGTCGATGAACCATGCGACGACGCCGAGCGTGGCCGTGATGAACGTGGCATCGAGATGGCCGCGCCAACCGAACAGACCCGCGCCCGCCAGACATAACGCTGCAACGATACTCCACAGGCGCTTTACGCCGAACAGCGCGTAAGTGTTCGCTGGCGGCGCAACATCGTCGGGCAAAGTCTCGCGCACGGTTTTAATTGATCGTCACGGGGATGTCGGTTGCAATCGTCGTCGGCGGGAAACACTTTTCTTCGTCGCACGCCTGCACGCTCACCTGTGCGCGCAAACTCTGTGCGCCTTTCGGCGCAGTCCCGTTGACGCGCAGCGGCAGTCTGATTGTCGCCTCGTGTTCATAGACGGCGAGCGGTTGCGGCGCGAAGTGAAACTGCCGCGTCACGGGTCGCGGGTACGTAGGCTTGCCCGCCGTCACGCCCTCGGTCGGCGTCAACTCAATCTCGGTCGCTTTCAGATAAGAGAAGGTCGCGGGGTTGGCGTTGACGTGATAGCCGTCGGCGATCTGCAAACGCACTTGCGCCTCGCCGGCCGCGCCGGGCTTGAGCGTCAACGCGTCGGCCGTGACGCGGACGATCTGTGTGGACGCAGGGCTGGCAGCGGGCGCGTTCGTCGTGGTTGCTGTGCTCGTTGTTGTCGTCGTCGCGGCCGTGTTCGCCGTTTCAGGTGGCGCGCTGCTTGAGCAAGCGACGGCGATGCAGGGCAGGCAACAGACAGTTAGTAAGAGAATTGTGCGGCGCATAGGTTCAAGGGCCAAGCTGGTTGAATGTTAACGGGTTGACGAAACTTAACGTGGTTCTGCTGGTGCGACCACGACCGGCGGTGCCGTGGCTGGCGTGGATGGCGGCGACGCCAGAAGCGCAACAGTAACACGAGCGGCAGCACGATGAATAACAAGACCGGCACGAGCGCGATGACGAGGCGGATGAGTACGAGGATGATCGTGGCGGCGATGTCCACGCCGTCGCCGAGCGCCTCTTTGATGCCGGCGAAGAAGCCTGTGGTGTTTGTGCCGATGAGCGGCGCGGGCGTTTGCAGCGTCACGTTGATGGTCGAGAGCGCCGCCTGATTTTCCAGAAAGCGGCGGCGACCTTCGACCTGTTCGATCACGCCGCGCACCTCCGCCAGTTGCCGGTTCACCTCCAACGCGTCCGACACTTTCTGCGCCTGCTTCATGATCTCAAGAAACTGCGCTTCGAGCGCGCGTTGCGTCCGCAGCCGCGCTTCCAGATCGATGTACTCCTCGGTGACATCCTGCCCCGTCGTCTTCTCTTGCCGCACACGATTGCCGACCGCGCGTATCTCGCCCACCGCCGCGTCGAACTGCGACGCCGGCACGCGCATGACGATGGTGACCACTTCGGCCGGCTGCGACGTGTTGCGCTCGTCGTTCTGGCGCGCTTCGGACGTGACGACGAAACCGCCGCGCGCGTCCGCAACCGCCGCGACCTTGCGTTGCGCTTCTGTGGGCGCGGCGACCTCAAGCGTCAACTCGGCGTTACGAACGATCTTGCGTTCGACGGCAGCGGCCGACGCTTGCGACTGATCGGCTTGCGCCAGCGAGACTTTCTTAAAGCCTTCGCGTTGCTCTTGCACCGCTGCGGCCGGAGCTTCAGTTGACGAGCGCCCGGCCGAGCCGCTTTGCGTCGCAACCTCTTGGTTGCGCGCCCCGGCGTAATCCCTGCGCTGCGCACAGCCCGCGGCGGCCAGCAGGACGACGGTTAAGAACAGTGCTATTGAGAGTCGCATGTGTGTGACCTCCGCCGGGACAAAGATATGTTGCCGGTAGAACGGCATGGCCGGCGAAGAATTGCGGCCGAACTTTGTCGCGTCGGCCGCGCAAGCGCAACCTTTATTCAGCGTCTTCTTCATCATCTTCGGCCGCGTGCTTGCGGTCGGGTCGTTTGATGCCGAACTTTTCGAGTCGATATTGCAGCGTGCGAAACGTCAAGCCCAAGAGTTTGGCCGCCTTCGTGATGTTGTAGTCGGTGCGCTCCATCGCTTGCACGATCAGGCTGCGCTCGAAGTCCTCGAACGAGATGCCTTCGGACGGCAACTTGAACGCGCCGCCGTCGCTGGCGGGTCGCGCCTCCTGTCGCACTTCGAGTGGTAAGTCTTCAACCGTGATCAGATCGTTTTCCGCGAGCAGGATCGCGCGCTCGATGGCCGACTCAAGTTGACGCACGTTGCCCGGCCACGCGTAGTCAAGCATGACGGCGCGCGCGTCCGGCGTGAGGCCGCGAATAAGCCGCGACGTGTTGCGCGTGTGCTTGCGTAAAAAATAATCGATCAAGACGGGGATGTCGTCGCGTCGCTCGCGCAGCGGCGGCACGTCAATCGAGAGGACGTTGATGCGGTAATAGAGATCATCGCGGAAGCGCCCGTCGGACACCATCGCGCGCAGGTCGCGGTTCGTCGCGGCGACGACGCGCACGTCGATCTTAATAGGCCGTGTGCCGCCGACGCGACGAATCTCGCGCTCTTGCAAGGCACGCAAAAGTTTTGCCTGCATGCTGATGTCGAGTTCGCCGATCTCGTCGAGAAAGAGCGTGCCCTTGTCGGCAACTTCAAACAGACCCTTCTTCTCGGCGTGCGCGCCGGTGAACGAACCTTTCTCGTGACCGAACAGTTCGGACTCCAACAGGTTCTCGTTGATGGCGGCGCAGTTGACGGCCTGAAACATCTCTGTGGCGCGCGGGCTTTGATTGTGAATCGCGCGCGCGATCAACTCTTTGCCCGTGCCCGACTCGCCGCGAATCAAAACGGTCGAAGTTGAGCGCGCCACCTTCAAGATCATCTTCTTGACCGTCTCCATCTCCGGCGAGGCAGAGACGATCTCCATGTCGAGCACGTCGAGCCGGCCTAACGCGCGGCCGATGGTTTCGAGCAGCGTGTCGCGGTCGTAAGGCTTCTCTAAATAATCGAACGCGCCGCGCCGCAGGGCCTCTTTCGCCGAATCAATCGAGCCGTGAGCCGTCAACAGGATGACGATGATCGACGAGTCGAGCGCGAGCAGTTTTTGCAGCAACTCGATGCCGTCCATGCCGGTCATCTTCAGATCGGTCAGCGCGAGATCGAAGCGCCGCTCTTTCGCCAGCCTGAGCGCCGCTTCGCCTGATGCGGCGGGCGTCACGTCGTAAGCCACGCTCGACAAGATCATCTCAAGGATTTCGCGTTGCGACTTCTCGTCGTCCACCACGAGTATGCTTTTGCGTGCCATGTAAGCTCCAATGATGAAGGCCGAACTTTGAATGATGAATAAAGATCAACTTGTCTGTCATTCATCTTTCATCATGCCGCGTTCATCATTTTCTATCGGTAGTGTGATCGTGAATGTTGTGCCTTCGCCCTGCTTGCTGTGGACGATGATTGTGCCGCCGTGGTCGTCCACGGCCTTTTTGACGATGGCGAGGCCGAGGCCCGTGCCCGTCTCTTTCGTCGAGAAGTATGGCTCGAAGACTTTGGAGATGTCTTCGGGCGCGATGCCGCGCCCTGTGTCCGCGACGCGGACGCGGACGCGATCCGTCGCCTCGCGCGCGAGCGTGACGGTCAGCCGCCCGCCCGCGTCGTTGCCTTCCATTGCCTGCACGCCGTTAATGATAAGGTTTGTGAAGAGGGAACGTAAAGATTCGGGGTCGCCATAAATGGTCGGCACGTCCGTTTCTTGCTCCACGCGCGTCTCGATATTGCTCTCGGCGGCTTGTGCTTCGACTAGGCGCAGGGCGTCGTCAATCGTCGCGCGCAGATCGAGCGGGCGCAGATTCAAACGCGCCGGGCGCGTGTAACTCAAGAACTCGGAGATACGCACGTTGATGCGTTGGACCTCGGCCTTGAGTTGATCGGTCAGACGATCTACGAGCGCGCGCTGCTGCGGGTCGGTCGGCGCAAGCGTAGTGCGCAAATGGTCGAGCGTGAGGTTGATGTAGTTCAGCGGGTTGCGTATCTCGTGGGCGATGGCCGAGGCGAGCCGGCCCACGACGGCCGAGCGTTCCGCTTGATGCAGTTGCCCCTCTAGTTCGCGCATGCGCCCAAGCCGCGCGATCATCTCGTTGAAGACACGCGCGAGTGCGCCCATCTCGTCGGAGCGAATGGCAGCGGGGACATGAAAGTTGAAGTCGCCCGCGGCGACACGTTGGGTGGCGTTCGATAGTTCCTGAATCGGGCGCGTGAAGCGCCAGACGAGGGCGACGGTCGCAAGCGTTGCCAACAGCAGGACGAATAGCGTCGGCAGCAGCGAGCTAACATCGTGCCACGCAGGTTCGCTGGTGGCTAGCTGGCCCGTGCCGAGCGCGACGACGATGTAGCGCCGTCCCTTGCTGGTCTGCGCCGGGATGACGAAGGCGCGCGGCTCGCCCGCGATGGGCTGGCCGCCCGTCGCCTCTTCGGGATTGATGAGTCGCGGCAGCGGCACTTGCGTCAACTTCATGCTGCGTACCGTGCCGTCTTCCATCTGTTCAGGGTTGTAAGCCGGATCAAGGCTGTCATCGATCACGTCGTCGTCGTCAAGCCGGCCCGGCACGTCGCCCTCGTCATTGAGCACCAGCACATTCGTGACGCGCCCGGCCTGTCGTTCGCTCGCCAATAACTGGCTCACGTCGAGGTCTTTCATGCGCGCTCTGACCGAGAGACTTTGCACGGCCAGCGAGATGCTGGCGGCGAGCGCCTGCTCCTGCTCCGCAATTGTGCGGGCAACCCGTTGCTCGGCCTGACGATTCAAAAAGAACTGCACGCCGAGCGTGGCGATGAGCAAGAGCGCCAACACTATGAGCAGGCGCACGCGGAAGCTGTTGAAAAAATTGAAGGCTGACATCGGTTGTCATTCAAGGCCGGTGCGTTAAGTCAAGAGCCATCAATGCGGCGCACACCGGCGGTTAAAGTTAATTGTTGCTCTCGGCTAATTCAGATGTTATAGTCGCCTACGTCTCCTGCGCAAACCCCCCGGAGATTGTGGGGTTGCCGTCTCTCCAATCAAGCCAGACACGGAACGCTAGTTTGAACTCGCAATTAGGAATAAGCTGGATGCACAGCTTGTCGTCGAATTGTTTCTATCAGTCTGCATCCGCGTGGCCGCCGGCCGTGCGGCCCGACCTGTCAGCGCGACCCAGCGCGCTCCTTGTAAATTTCCAATCCGAACAGTTTGCGTGCGCCCGGTCGTCAACCGCGCGCCTCTTTTCCCCTTGTAATTCAGAGAGGTCTACTGATGACGCGAACCCGAATCATCCCGACACTCGCCCTCTTCGCCCTTTGCCTGAGTCTTCCCGCCGTCGCTTACGCCTCCAAGCGCAAAGCTAAACCGGCCGCGCCGGCCAAGTCGGCCCGCGCGGCGAAACAAACGCGCACCACTAAGGGCCGCGCCGAGGTCGCACGTGGCGGCCGGAGCAAGAATGCGAAGGCCGCAGCGCCCGCGCGTGAGACGCCCGCCGAACGGCGCAAGCGTCTGCGCGAGGAACGCACCACCGCGCGCGACACGCGGCGCGGCGGGGGCAGAATGTCGAAACGCGAGCGCCTGTTGCAAGCACGCCGCGAGGCTGAAGCGCGGCGACGCGCCGAGTTGGCCCGGTTGGCCCGGCTGGCCGCGATTGCACGCGCACGCGCCATCGAACAGGCGATGCGCAACGAGGTGGCCACGAACGTCGCCAACGACGACACGACGGGTGAAGATTTGGAAGTGCGTCGCGCCGCCGTCAACGCGCTCGGCAATCGCATCGCCACTATCGTCGTGATGGACCCGAAGACGGGCCGCGTCTATACGGCTGTCAATCAAGAGTGGGCGCTGCGTAGAGGCTTCAAGCCTTGCTCGACGATCAAACTTGTGACGGGGCTGGCGGGCTTGAGCGAGCGCGTGATCGATCCGTTGCAAGAGGCTTCGCTCGTTTCGGTCAGCACCAACCGGCTCGACCTGACGGACGCACTCGCCTACTCGAACAACGGCTACTTCCAGAACGTCAGCGGGCGCGTCGGGTTTGAGCGCATGGTTTCTTACGCGCGCCAGTTGGGCTTAGGCGAACGCACAGGCATCAACCACGTCAACGAGTACGCGGGGCGCGTGCCGCTCTTTAAGACTGGCTACGCGGTCAACCACATGGGTTCACATGGCGACGACTTCGAGGTCACGCCCGTGCAACTCGCCGGGCTGGCCTCGGTCTTCGCCAACGGCGGCACACTCTTAGTGCCGCACCTGCCGCGCACGCCGCGAGAACGTGAAGTTCCAACCCGAAGTGCGGCGTCAACTCAATCTGCCGCAAGAAGTCTTGCGGCGCATGTTGCCGGGCATGGTCGGCGCGGTCGCCTATGGTTCGGGCCGCAAAGCCTTCGACCCGTCGCAGACCATCGCCGGCAAGACCGGCACGTGCATCCAGCAGAACGGTTGGGTCGGCCTGTTCACTTCCTACGCGCCCGTCGAAGACCCGCAACTCGCCATCGCCGTCATCGGGCGCGGCCCCGACGCGCGGCAACACGTGCCCGCATGGATCGCCGGCCAGATTTACAAGTCGCTCGCGTATCGCTTCGGCCGGCGCGGCAACCGTCAGCCCTATACGTTGACGCCCGACATACTCAAGCCACGGCCGAAGGTTGATCCGGCGATTGCTGCCGCCGTCAGCGAAGAGGACGCCGAAGAGAATGCCGCCGCGGCCGAAGAAGCGGCAACGGATGCAAGTGTGCCTACGGACGACGCGAACGACGCGCGCAACGGCAAGAAGGGCGAACCCGTCAGACGCGTGCTGCAACCCGTCGAGGTGATCCCGTATGATGCGACAGCACAGCCCGCGAACAGTAATGCGCGCCCGGTGCTGAAGTCTGCGCCGACGCCCGTGAAACAGACGCCGGCCGCGAACGAAACGCGCCCGCGTCGTGTTAACCCGACTGAGCCGCAATAACATTGCACGAAGATCACGTTGCACTGAGATTGCAACGCAATGCGACCTGCGCCGCGCGCCTTGTTTTTTGTGGAACAAAGACGCGCGGCGCGGTGTCTTTACGGCCGCTTTCGACGCGTGATAAAAGACAGATGACGGCCGCTATTTCAGGCTTGACACTGTTCGGTCGCCTGTTGCAGTATCACGGCGCATCGCGTTGTCGAAGCACCCGAAAAAGCCGCAAGCCAATTCGAGTCAACTCCCCCGGCGGTTGTGACTTCAACCGATTTACCGCTCACGAGTTGAGCGGCAACTACGCGTTCCACTCCCGCATCTGAGAGACACGCGAGGCCACCGGGGCCACGTTTGCGCGCCCCCTAAAATTTTCAGCCGACGAAGATCGCTTGGAGGGATGACCCACGATGAAGACGATGATTCGACTCCTCAGTCTGGTGGCGCTTGCGGGCGCGTTCGCGCTGCCGGCATTCGCGCAAGACCCAGCCGCCTCGCCTGCCGCGTCGCCCGCAGCCGCGCAGAATCAATGCGAAGAGCAGGCGCGCACGGATATGTATACCGAGTATTACAACAGCAAGAAAGACCCGGCCAAGCAGCCGCACGCCTACGAAGTTGGCCAGCAGTATCTGGCGAAGTACGGCACTGCCTGTCCTGACAAGTACACTGAATCAGTGAAGAAGTTCGTCGATGCTTTCGGCAAGGCGAAGGTCGACTTCGATTTCTCCAAAGCCATCGGCGAGAAGCGTTGGGCTGACGCGGTGACGCTCGGTAAGCAAATGCTTGCCACGAACCCTGACGACGTGAAGACGGCCGTAGCCACTGCTTGGGCCGCGTATAACGGTTCGCTCCCGCCCGCAGGCGGTGCGGCTCCGCCGGCCAACGCAGCGGCACTCAGTTCCGACGCGCTCAATCTGGCCCAACGGGCAAACCAGTTGTTCGACTCTGGCAAGACGGCCGACAACTACTTGATCTTCACCAGCAAGGACGACGCGCAGAGCTACATGAACTATATACTCGGCGCGCTCAACCTGAAGGCGAACCCGGCCGAGGCCTCCAAGCATCTCGTCAAACTGGCACAGGCCAACGGTGCGGCCAAGCAAGAGCCGACAACCTACGCGTATCTAGCCTTCGCTTATGAGAAGGAATACGCGACGATGGTTGACGAGTACAAGGCTAAGTATCCGGTCGAGACGCCTGAGAGTCAGGTCGCGCTGGCGAACATCAACTTGGTGGTTGATCGCATCATCGATGCTTATGCGCGCGCCGTCGCTTACGCCAAGAACGATCCGCGTAAAGCCGAATGGATGAAGACGCTGACCGAACTCTACAAGTCGCGGCACGAGAACTCTGAAACCGGCTTGAATGAGATGGTCGCGTCGATCACGACCAAGCCGTTGCTGATCACGACGCCCGTGACCGCGCCGCCTGCGCCGGCCACGCCCGCGCCCAGCCCGACTACAGGCGACGGCACGAACGGCACGAAGCCGCCGGCCGCAACCACGACGACTACGACGACCACCACCAGCGCCAAACCGGCGGCGACGCCGACGCCAACGCCGGGCAAGAAGCCGCCCGTGCGGCAGCAGTAAGATTACGCCAAGCGATTTCGTCGCATGACAGAGCGCCGGATGTATCGTTTCACCAGACGATGCGTCCGGCGTTTCCGATAGCCACCGGATTGCGAAACATAAACCGACGCCATTCCATGTCGCTCCTCGTCAACGACCCCCGCCCGACACGCGCTCCGCTCGCACCTGCCCGCTTGCTCTGTCTGCTTATGCTGTTGGGCTGCGCCACAGTTTGCGTGCGCGCGCAGCCCGCCGCGCATGTGCCGCGTGCGCCCGTGACGGAAGCGCAGGCGCAGTTGTACGAACGCTGGCGCTCGAACATTAGGTTGAACCAGCGCGCGGCTTACGACGCGGGCAAGGAGTATCTCGCCAAGTATCCGCAGGACGACTACGCCGCCTACGTGCGCCCGTGGGTCGAACTCTACGAGCGCGCCGTGCGCAAAGCACGCTTCCAACAGTTGCTCTATAAAGAGAAGAAGTACGGCGAAGCTTATGCACTCGGCCGCGAAGTCATCACGGACGAGCCGGCGAATGTGAAGACGAATATTGATCTTGCTTCGGCCGCTTATCTCGCTACGGGCGCGGGCGACGACTCGATCCGGGCGGACGCGCTCATGCTCGCGCGCAAGGCGCTCACGCTGCTCGATGCCGCGCCGACTGCGACCGACTGGAAGCCCTTCGCCGGCCCCGTCGATGCCGGCGGCTATCTCAACTTCGTTATCGGCGATCTCATACTCAAGGACACGCCCGCCGAGGCCGTCGCCTACTTACGCAAGGCCGCGCTCTCAGAGGGCGCGATCCGGCACGCGCCCACGGTCTATGCGCGCCTTGCCGTCGCCTATGCCAAGAGCGAATACGAGGCGCTTGCGCGCGACTATACGGCGCGTTTTGCCGGCCAAGCCGAGACGCCCGAAAGCCGCGAGGCGCTCGCCAAAATCTCGCCCGTCCTTGATCGCATGATCGACGCTTATGCGCGCGCGGTCGCGCTCAGTCAAAGCGATCCGCAGTACAACGGCGCACGCCCGCGCTGGCTGCAAGAGTTGACCGATCTATATAAAGCGCGGCACGGCGGTTCGGTTGACGGGTTGAACGAGTTGCTCGACGGCGTTGTGGCCAAGCCGTTGCCCGCGCCCGCCACCACTCATTGACCTTAAGCGGGCGCACTAAAACTTCTCTCGCGACCGCCGTATCGTCTGTTACAATCCGTGGTCAATCGTGAAAGAGACAGACACGCCCGCACTCGATCTATCCGCGCTCGAAGCGGCGCTCGGCTACACGTTCCGCGATCAGGCGTGGCTGGCGCGCGCCGTCTCGCATCGTTCGTGGGCGCACGAGCAGGTCAAGCCGGGCGAAGAAGAACAGGCCCGCCACCTGCACAACGAGGCGCTTGAATTTGTCGGCGACTCTGTGCTCGGCCTCGTCGTCGCGCATTATCTATTCGAGACACACCCCGATCTGTCCGAAGGCGATCTCTCGCGCATGAAGCACCGGCTCGTCAGCACGACGACGCTGGCGCGCGTGGCCAAACGCATGGGCATCGGCGAGCATCTGCGCATCGGGCGCGGCGAAGAGAAGACGGGCGGCCGGCGCAAACGCGCGCTACTGGCCGACGTGTTCGAGGCCGTGCTGGCCGCCGTCTATTTTGACGGTGGCTTCGCTGTCGCCACCGAATATGTGCGGCGCGCGCTGGCCATTGAACTTGATGCGGCCAGCTCCTGAATCGGCCGCGGCCGCCGATTACAAGACGTTGTTGCAGGAGCGCGTGCAAGCGCATCATCGGGTCACGCCGAGTTATAACGTCGTGGATACGGAAGGGCCGCCGCATAGTCGCCTCTTCCACGTCGAAGTCATCTGGAACGAACACGCCACGCGCGGTTCGGGCCACACGATCAAGGCCGCCGAGATGGACGCCGCCTGTCGCGCCCTCAAAGAGCTTGCGAATGAGTCGTAGTAAACTTACTTGTCGTAGTAAACGTACTTATTGACTTGACCCGCGCGCGGCCGGTTCTCTACGATGCCATTAGTTATGAGCAATGATACAAAGTCGAGTGTGATAGACGAGCCGGTGGTGGACACAGGCTCGGCGAACGGCGCGGGCACTAAGAGCGCGCACACAGCCGAGCGCAAAACAGCCGAGCCACAAACAGATGATGCGCCGCCGAAGCCGCAAGGTCCGCCGCGCACGGTCTGGCGCGAGTATTTCGAGTCGCTGGTCGTCACGGCCGTCATGGCCTTGTTCGGCATGACGTTCGTTGTGCAAGCCGTTAAAGTCCCGACCGGCTCGATGCAGAACACGATCTTGATCGGCGATCATCTGCTCGTCAACAAGTTCATCTTCGCGCCGGGGCCGCATGTGCCGTTTTTGCCGCAGCGCGACATACGGCGCGGCGACATCATCGTCTTCAAGTTTCCCGGCGACCAAAACTCCGGCGTGCCCATCGAGCAGCAGCGCGACCTGAACAACACGCCCTACATCACCAACTACGTCAAGCGCGTTGTCGGTCTGCCCGGCGACCGGATCGCAATTCAAGGCACGCGCGTCCTCGTCAACGACAAGCCGTTACCCGAACACATCGTCACGGCCGAAAACCACATCGACAACCCCTTGACCCGCGACGAGCGCGAAGACGCACAACCCTTAGAGATCGAAGCGACGCCGACGCCCGAAGGCGACGGGCCGTACACAGTCTATTGGAGCAGCCGCACGCGCCACGCCGGTCCTTCGTTAAGCGACGACTATCCGACCTTTAGAAACGGCGAGACGGTCACCGTCCCGGCCGAGAGTTACTTCGTCATGGGCGACAACCGCGACAACAGCGCGGACAGTCGTTACTGGGGCTTCGTGCCGCGTCATCTGATCATCGGGCGCGCAATGTTCGTCTATTGGTCCTACGACGAGAGCGCGCCGTCCACCGGGTTCTTCCTGTCGGACTTCTTTGCGAACACGCGCTGGGCGCGCACCGGCACGATGGTCCGATAGCAACGGGGCCGGGCGCGCATAACAAGGAGGGTTTAAGCGATGGCGTCGTTGTGGCAACTGGGCGGCCTCACTTGGGCGAAACTCGCTCGGCGCGTCTGGGCCGAGACGAACGACGACGACATCTTCGGGCGGGCCGCACAACTCTCCTACTACTTCCTGCTCGCACTCTTTCCGCTGCTGCTGTTCCTAACATCGCTGCTCGGTTACTTCGCGCAAGCCGGCACGGAGTTGCGCGCCGAGTTGCTCGGCTACCTCGCCACAGTCGTGCCGGGACAGGCGAGCGCGTTGATTAATACGACGGTCGAAGAAGTCAGCAAGGCGAGCGGCGGCGGCAAACTCTCGTTCGGTTTGTTGGCGGCCTTGTGGGCCGCGTCAAACGGCATGGGCGCGATCTGCGATGCGCTCAACGTGGCCTATGAAGTGAAGGAGACACGCTCTTGGTGGAAGGTGCGCCTCGTCGCAGTGCTGCTGACAATTTCGCTGTCAGTCTTGATCCTGTCGGCGCTCGCGCTCGTCCTGTTCGGCGGGCACATCGCCGAGTGGATCGCGGCCCGTTTGATGTATGGTCAGGTGTTCACAACCGCGTGGAAGATTATTCAGTGGGTGCTAGTTTTAGCGTTCGTGCTGCTGGCCTTCGCCTTGATCTACTATCTCGCGCCCGATCTTAAACAGCGCCGCAAGTGGGCTTGGATCACGCCCGGCTCCATCCTCGCCGTCCTATTGTGGCTGCTCGTCTCGTTCGCCTTCCGCCTCTACCTGCACTACTTCGACTCGTACAGCGCCACCTATGGCTCGCTCGGCGCGGTCATCATCCTCATGCTCTGGTTCTATCTGACCGGCGCGGCCGTTCTCATCGGCGGCGAGGTCAACTCCGAAATAACATTCGCTACCGAAGGCTTAGGTAAAGGCGACGGCCAACTGCGCGGCGAGATGAAGGCGGCACAACCGAAACCTCAACCGGCCAGTTAACGTCCTTCGGCCAACTGCACAAGCGCCAGTTCGAGCAGCAGTATCTTCTTGATGCCTTTATAGAGCGGTTCAATCTCGCAACTCTCTGTGAGCGCGTGCGAATCGTCGCAGGGGCCTGCGCCGGTCGAGATGGACGAGACACCGGCGAGCAGCGCCGCGCTCGAATTGTTCGATCCCGTCACGCCGGGGCGCGCGTCGAAGCCCATAGCTTGATGCACGGCCAAGGCCGTGCGAACCAGCACAGAGTCGCGGTGACCCGGTATCTGCGCCGAAGGCGACGACGAGATAAGCTCTGTCTTAACGGTCATCTGCATGCGCTCGGCTTCCTCTTTGATGATCGCCGCGATCTTCTTTTCCAACTCCGCAATCACATCGTTACTGGTCGAGCGCAAGTCTACGGTGAACCAAGCATCGGCCGCTTTTGCGTTGACGACTTCAGAACCGCCGAGCATGCCTATGTTCAAGTTCGACGGCGGATTGCGCGGCACGCTTAACTGGTAGATGCGTTCGATGGCGCGCGCCAGCGGCAGCGTCGCCGAATAGGGCGGCGTGGCGGAGCGCGTGTGACCGCCGGGGCCGATGAAGTGGTGCTTGTACCAGTTGATGCCGATGCCGCCGTAAGTGAACGACTCGTAGCCGCCATCGAGCGCGATGTAGTGATCGATCTGTCCTTTGTTCGCGGCCACGAACTCTTTCGCGCCGCGCAAGGCCGTCTCTTCTTCGACCGTGAAGACGAAGATGAGATCGCCTCTGGTCTTGATCTGCGCCGTGTTAAGCGCGCGGATCGTGGCGAGCAGCGCCTCGATGTTGCGCGTGTCGTCGCCGATGCCGGGTGCATAGACGCGCCCGTCGCGCACGGTCGCCTTGATCTTCAGACCGGGTTGAAAGACCGTATCGAGATGCGCGTCGAAGACGACCGTGGGGCCGCCGCCCGTGCCCTTGCGCACGGCGACGAGATTGCCGGTCGCGTCGTAATAAACCTTCGCCAGTTTATAACTGCGTAAGAGTTTTTCGATGTGAGCGGCGCGCTCGCGCTCGTGCCCTGAAGGCGCATTGATCTCTGTGATCGTGATCCACTCGCGCAGGATTTTATCGCGCTCTTTATCGAGGGCCGCGAACGCGGCGACGACTTGCGGCCGGGCCAGCAGTGCCCGCGCGTCTTCAAGCTTCTGCGCGCTCGTGTTCGTGCCAACAAGATACAGCCACAGGCACAGGCCGAGCCTAATCACAAGTTTGCCTTGCTTCATCGGTTACTTCCTTCATCGGAGTTGGAAAGATGGAACGCGAGCCGCCGTTGCGTTCGTAACAGCTTGTAGAATTACCCGCCGGCGAGTGTAGCATAGGGCCGGCACACGCACGGAAGGAGGGCATCATGGACGACAAAATCCGAAGTCTGATTGAAGACAAAATTCAGAAGGGCATGCAAGAGGGCGCGTTCGACAACCTGCCGGGCAAGGGCGAACCGCTTAAGCTCGACGACGACAATCCGTTTGAAGACCCGTCGCTGCGCATGGGCTACCGGCTGCTGCGCAACAACGGCTTCACCCTGCCGTGGATTCAAGAGCAGAAAGAGATCGCGTTGGCAGCCGAGCGGCTGGGCTTGGAACTTGCGCGCTCGTGGATGAGAGCCGAACGCGAGCGCGTGACGGGCGGCGACCGTTGGCAAGCGCAGGCGCGTTGGCTGAAGGCCGCAAGCGCGTTCCGCCATCAAGTCGCGGAGTTGAACGAGCGGATAAACAACTATAACTTGCAAGTCCCGGCCGACCGCTTCCGCCGCCAGCCCCTCGACGCCGAACGCGAGATCACACGCATCGCGCAGCCGCTCACACGCGCCGAGATGGGCTTGTCAGACATGGCTGCGCCGACCGACCCGCCGCAGAGTGGGTCGCGTAAAGAACGACGCTCGCTGTTACTTAAATTACGCGGGCTGTGGCAACGGCTGAGATTGTTGCTGACCGGGCAGTCATTGCTTCGGGTCAACAGGGAACAGGTTACGTGTTCTTAATCGAGCGTAGGACCTAACCACAAAGACACGACGACACGAAAAAGATTTCTGATCATACTTCGTGTCTTCGTGTCTTTATAGTTAAGTTTGACGTGCGCTTACCGCTGCCAGTAGTTCTTGATCTGGTCGGGCAGGCGCGTCCACGGGACATACTCGGCGCGGCGGCCGGCGTCGCGCATCGTCCGCACCATCTTGAGCGCGCCGTTGGCGTTGCGTGTATGCACGATGATCGTTGTGGCCGGTTGCACGTCCGGGTTTGCGGCGAGCCACGCGGCGACGGCGTAGCCGGTGCGTTCGTCGTCTTTGGGGTTGGTGGTGCGGTAGTGTTCGGGCAGCAAGTCGTGATCGAGAAAGATGGCGTCGTAAGGCTGCGCTGCAAGCAGGGCGATAGCCCCGGCCGGCTCGACCGCGATGTCGAGTTGATCGCCCGCGAAGCGTTCGGTGAACCATTCGTGGCGGCGCTCGTCGTCGTCCAACAGCATGACGCGCAGCGGCGGGCGGGGCGGCGCAGACTCTGAGCGCCGGCCGAGTTTGTTCAATAGTCCCTGTAAGAAACTCATAACGTGCGGCGCAGCCCGACTCTTAACACGGGCCTCGCGTAATCTTGCGCTGCTAACTGTAACCGACCTGCGGTGCGGGCACTATAACATAACGAGTGCGGGTTCGCGGCGGCACAAATATGTGCGCGTAACGCGAACGCACTTGCTCAGTTGTTTCTGATCGTGGCATGCTTGTTGGCGCGAGTCTCTGTAACCCGCCAATGACAAAATGTCCATACTGCCATAGACCCCTGCGGCAGTTCGGCACCCGCTGCCGGGCCTGTCGCCGTTATATCCTGCGCTGGCCACACTTCGTGTTGCTGTCGGTTGTGGCGCTGGTGACGCTGGCGTTGCTGCTCGAACTCCTACTCCGAGTTTAACTCGATTGCTATGGGGCACGCGCCACCCTCGCCGCTGTGCCCGCCGGCCGCATGAAACAGATTCTACAAAACATGAAGACCGGCACGGTGACGGTCGCAGACGTGCCCGCGCCCGCGTTGCAACGTGGGCGCGTGCTGGTGCGTACTGTCGCATCGTTGATCAGCGCGGGCACTGAGCGCATGAAGATCGAGCTTGGGCGCAAGAGTCTGTTGGGCAAGGCGCGCGAGCGGCCCGATCTCGTCCGGCAGGTCGTGCGCAAGGCGCAGGCCGAAGGCGTGGCGGCGGCTTATACGGCCGTGCGCGCAAAGCTCGACGCGGAAGCGCCGCTCGGCTACAGCGCCGCCGGGATCGTCGTGGGCGTGGGTGACGAAGTTGGTAACGTGCGCGTGGGCGAGCGCGTCGCGTGCGCGGGTCATCCTTATGCGGCGCACGCCGAAGTTTTATCCGTGCCGCAAAATTTATGTGTGCCGCTGCCTGACGAAGTCAACTTCGAGGCGGGCGCGTTCGGCACGCTCGGCGCAATCGCCTTGCAAGGCGTGCGGCTCGCAGCGCCGACGCTCGGCGAAGCGTGCGTCGTCATAGGTCTGGGCCTGTTGGGTCAACTCACGGTGCAACTGCTCAAGGCGAACGGCTGCCTCGTCTTCGGCGTCGATCTGGACGAGAGCCGCATCGCGTTAGCCCGCGCGCACGGCGCGGACGCGTGTTGTGTGCCCGGCGACGACGCGGAACGTTTGATTGCGGAGTGGACGCGCGGGCGCGGGGCGGACGCGGTTGTTGTGACGGCGGCGACGCGCTCGAACCAACCGATTGAGTTGGCGGGGCGTGTGTCGCGTTTGAAAGGGCGCGTGGTCGCGGTCGGGTTGGTCGGCATGGACGTGCCGCGCGAGTTGTATTACGAACGCGAGTTGACGTTGCAAGTTTCGATGTCATACGGGCCGGGCCGCTATGATGCCGAATACGAAGAACGCGGGCACGACTACCCGTTCGCTTACGTGCGCTGGACGGAGGCGCGCAACATCGAAGCGTTCCTCGATCTCGTAAGCAATGGCCGCGTCCGCGTCGAACATCTCATCACGCATCGCTTCTCCATCGCGCAAGGCGAGCGCGCATACGATCTCATCGCGGGCACGACGAAAGAGCCGCACCTCGGCGTGCTGCTCGAATACCCGCACGAGCGCGCGTTAGAGCCGCGCATCGAATTAGCAGCGACGATAGAGCAGAGAACTACTGCGCGTGCGGGCAGCGACGCAGTGCGCGTCGGCCTCATTGGCGCGGGCAGCTACGCGCGCAAATTTTTGTTGCCGCAGTTGCGCGCGGCGGGCGCGGAGTTTCAAGGCATAGCCACAGCCTCAGGCGTCTCGGCGCGCGACATCGGCGCGCAGTATGGCTTTCGTTATTGTGCCTCGCAGGCCGAAGAAGTGATCAACGATGCGGCGGTCAACCTTGTCGTTATAGCTACGCGCCACGACACGCACGCGCGACTTGCGGCCGCGGCTTTGCGCGCGGGCCGGCACGTCTTTGTCGAGAAGCCGCTGGCGCTCTCGGACGCGGAGTTGGACGACGTAGTGGCGGCCGCGACGCAACGGGATGTGCGTCTGTTCGTCGGCTTCAATCGTCGCTTTGCGCCGTTGGCGTTGAAGGCGCAGGAATTTTTCGCAACGACGAACGCGCCGCTTTCCATCGTCTATCGTGTCAACGCGGGGCGCATCGCGCGCGACCATTGGATACAGGATGCGCGCGTGGGCGGCGGGCGCATCGTCGGCGAAGTCTGCCACTTCGTCGACCTGATGCAGTTCTTGACGGGCGCGCTGCCGGTGCGCGTCTACGCCGAGAGTGTGGCGGCGCGCAGCCACGAGATCGTTGATGAAGACTCGGTGCTGATCACTCTGCGTTTCGCTGACGGTTCACATGGCACAATCGCTTATCTCGCCGAAGGCGACGCGGCGCTGGCGAAAGAGCGTGTGGAAATCTTCGGCGGCGGGCGCGCGTTCGTGCTGGACGACTTTCGCCGCGCGACGCTTTATGAGAATGGGCGTGAGCAGCAGGTCAAGCTGCGCGCGCAAGACAAAGGGCAGGCGGCGGAAGTGCGCGCGTTGTGCGCGATGGTGCGTGACGGGGTCGCCGCGCCGATCAGTCTTGAGTCATTGATTGCGACGACGCGCGCCACCTTTCGCATACGCGAGTCGCTGCGGACAGGTGAAGTAGTGAGTTTATGAAGCCGCCTATTGAGGTGAACGAATCCATCTTGCAATCTTAGTCTTGAGTGTTATAATCCGCCGCGTCCCTCGGAATTGAAAAAGTTTTGAGGCAGCAAAGGGTCACAATTAGGGCTTACCTGGCGCGTTCTCGCGCGATTAAGTTTTTCACCGCATTACAAGTCAAGCAGGATGTCGTCTGACAACGCCAAAAAGCTGCCCTCGTTGCGTGCCGTGCCGGACAAGCGCGCGGGTGGCACGCCCGATCTGCCGTTCGACCGCGCGCAGGGGACGGACGAAGCGCCGCCGCGTGCCCGCTCTGTCATGGCACAGGCATGGAGGTTGTCGCGGGCAAGGGCGCGCGCCGCTGTCCGTGCCGCGAGCAGAACAATCACGCCAAGCTTGTCGAAGCCGCACGCATCCCGCGCCGCTACGATCAATGTTCGCTGCAAAACTTCTTTCCCGCGCCCAACAACGGCACGCAGCTTAAAGCTTTCAACTACGCCTTCCGGCTCGTGCGCGAATACATGCCGCCGGGCGACGGGCGCGGGTTGCTGTTGATGGGGCCGGTTGGTGTGGGCAAGACACACCTGTCGGTTGCGATCCTGCGCGGGCTGATGGAGAAGGGCGTGCCGTGTCTGTTCTCCGAGTTCGGCACGCTGCTGAAAGAGATACAGGATTCTTACAATCCGATCTCGAAGACCTCGGAGATGAAAGTGCTCGCGCCGGTCTATCAGGCCGAAGTCTTGGTGCTTGACGAACTCGGCGCGTCGAAGCCGACCGACTGGGTGCGCGACACGATGATGAACATTATCGGCACGCGCTACAACGACCGGCGGCTGACCATCTTCACCACCAACTACCTCGACGCACGCCGCGCCCCGGCCGACGAGACGCTCGAAGATCGCATCGGCGTGCGCCTGCGCTCGCGCCTCTTCGAGATGTGCAAGACCGTCCAACTCGAAGGCGAAGACTACCGCCGCCGCTTCGACACGCAACAACCCTAATTTCCGCCTAACTACCGAACAGATTGCGTCCGTTGCTTGCGACGAGCGAGATGAGCGGGTGGATGGCTGCGCCGATGGCGATGCCTATGCCGTAGCGCAGCAGCGACATGTCGCCGCGCAGGCGCAAGAGCGTCCACACGCCGAGCGGGATGAAGACGAGCGGGCTGGTGATAAAACCCGGCGTATAAGCACCCGTGCGGATGACGGTCAAGACGTGCAGCAGACCGTTGACCAGAAAGATCGTGCCGATGATGATCATCAGCAGGTGCGGAAACCCTTTGCGTCGCGCCACGGTCAGCCCGAAGATGAGCAGCAGCCACGCCACCGAGTTGACGACGATAAATTGCATCGGCGTCAGGTTGAAGCCACGCATGCGTTGCGGCGCGAGCGACAGACCCGCGCCGCCGAAGAACTCTTCCACGCCGTGTATGAGATAGGCGACGGGGAACAGCCAGAGTGGCATCGTGGCCTGTGGTTTAGTTGTAAGCTGATTGTCCATGCGATCCGATTTGCCCCGGCGCGTAAGAGATCGGTAAACTGCGGCCGTCGCCGGCCCGCACGTGTTCTAACACAAACGACGGCCGGGATGCCAAGTGAAAGGTTGAGCCGCGATGAGTAAACCCGCCAAGATCGCCTTGCTATTGGCCACGCTCTGGCCCATAGCCTACATGTTTCTCGTCTTCTGCTTCGTCATCACGATGGCCGTGCTCATGCCACAGCAGCAGCCTGAGACTGGCAGCGGGCTGCCCGTTTGGTTCGCCGCTTTCTTCGTCGTCCACTTCCTGACCATCTTTCTAGTGCTGGGTCTGACGGTGATCTACATCATCAACGTCTTTCGCAACAACCGCGTCGCGCAGGATAAGAAGGCGCTCTGGGCCGTGGTCATCTTCTTAGGCAACATCATCGCCATGCCGGTCTACTGGTATTTCTACATCTGGCCTGAGCCTGCCCGCTGAGCCAGCGCCGCCCGCTGTTATGCACGACGCAAAACGACCCTAGACGTTTTGCCCGTAGCCCGCATCCAAACGCACAACTGGCCGCCTCGCAAGTGTCCATACTTGAGTTCGCTTTGGAGGACAACATGATGCGCCGGACTGTTGCCACGCTCGCGGCTCTCGCCCTATTCGTCTTAGCCACAGCCTTAACTAACGCGCAGACGCGCGCCCGTCGCGTCGGGGAAACAGCAACACCGCCGCCGCAACAGACGCGCGAAGCGGTGGACGAAAGCGAAGTGGTGCGCGTCGAGACAACGCTGGTGACGATCCCCGTGAGCATCACGGATCGTGACGGGCGCTTCATTCCCGATCTAACCAAAGAAGACTTTCGCATTTACGAGGACGGCGTCGAGCAGGACTTGGCTTACTTTGCCACGGTCGAGAAACCTTTCACGGTCGTGTTCATGCTCGACACGAGCAGTTCCGTCTGGAATAAGCTCGGCAAGATCAGGGACGCGGCCCGCGCCTTCGTGGATCAACTGCGCCCCGAAGATCAGGTCATGGTCGTCTCGTTCGCGGGCGGCGTGACCACGCACTGCGAGCCGACCGGCGACCGGCAGAAGATACGCAAAGCCATCGGCGACGTGGGGCGCGGCCTCAGCACGCACCTCTACGACGCGATGGAGCAAGTCTTCGCCAAGAATCTCAAACGCATCAAGGGGCGCAAGGCCGTCGTCCTCTTCACCGACGGCGTGGACGCGAGCAGCAACCACGCGAACTATGAAGACACCGTGCGCGCCGCCGAAGAACTCGACGCGCTCATCTATTCGATTCGCTACGACACCTACGACCCGGCGAGCGACACAGGCCCGGCAACCTCCACACGCGGCCCGCGCCTGCCCGGCATACTCGGCCGCTTGCCGATCCCTTTGCCCGGCCCCACCATCAACACGGGCGGCGGCGGTAGTGGTTCGAGCCGCGCCGACTATGATCGCGGCGCACGCTACCTGCACGACCTCGCTGACGTGACCGGCGGGCGCTTCTACGAAGCCAGCCGCGACCTGCGCGACATCGATCAAACCTTCAGCCACATCGCCGCCGAGTTGCGCCGCCAGTACAGCCTCGGCTACTACCCGCAGCAAAAAGGGCGCGCGGGCGCGCGTCGCCGCATCCGCGTCCGCGTCACACGCCCCGACCTTGCCGTGCGTGCCCGCGACAGTTACATCTATCAACCCGCGCCCAACACAAACGCTAACCGCACAGGATCAAAAGCCTGCGCCCGTACTCAAGAAACCACTCATTGCGGCCGGCAGTCGTTAACCACAAAGACACGAGGACACGAAGTACGAGCAAAGTATTTCGTGGCTTTGTGTCTTGGTGGTTGTTGATTTCTGCGCTAAAGCGGCGGGCGCGGTCGGTTCGTGCTGCGTCGAGTCGTTATGTATAATGCTGCGACTCGCCGGTGGATAAAAAAACGAATCTGTTCAGACAAGAGTGTGACTGATCATAGATGCCCAAACGCACGGACATACATAAAATTCTGATCATCGGCTCCGGCCCTATCGTCATCGGGCAGGCGTGCGAGTTCGACTATTCGGGCACGCAGGCGTGTAAGGCGCTGCGCGCGGAAGGCTACGAGGTCGTGCTGGTGAACTCGAACCCGGCGACGATCATGACCGACCCAGAGATGGCCGACCGCACTTATATCGAACCGCTGACGGTTGAGACTGTGGCCGCGATCATCGAGCGCGAGCGACCCGATGCGCTGTTGCCCACGGTGGGCGGCCAGACCGCCTTGAACCTCGCGGTCGCGCTGGCGGATGCGGGCGTGCTTGATGAGTTTGGCGTGGAGTTGATCGGCGCGAAGCTTGAGGCGGTGAAGGTTGCGGAAGACCGGCAACTGTTCAAGCAGGCGATGGACGAGGCGGGACTGCCGATGCCGCGCGGCGGTTTTGCGCGTTCGTGGGCAGAGGCCGAAGCGATTGTCGAAGCGACGGGTTATCCGGCGATTATCCGCCCGTCGTTCACGCTCGGCGGCACGGGCGGGGGCACGGCTTTCAACCCTGAAGAGTATGAAGAGATCGTGCGTGCGGGCTTGGCCGCGTCGCCGATGCACGAGGTCTTGATCGAAGAGTCGATCCTCGGTTGGAAAGAGTTCGAGTTGGAAGTGATGCGCGATTTGAAAGACAACGTGGTCATCATCTGCTCGATTGAGAACTTCGATCCGATGGGCGTGCATACGGGCGACTCGATCACGGTTGCGCCCGCGCAGACGTTAACCGATGTCGAGTATCAACGGCTGCGCGATATGTCGATCAAGATCATCCGCAAGGTCGGCGTCGAAACGGGCGGCTCGAACATACAGTTCGGCGTGAATCCGAAGAACGGCGACATCCGCGTGATCGAGATGAACCCGCGCGTGTCGCGCTCGTCGGCGTTGGCGTCGAAAGCGACCGGCTTTCCGATTGCGAAGATCGCGGCGAAACTCGCGGTCGGTTATACGCTCGACGAAATCCCGAACGACATCACGCAGAAGACGCCCGCCAGTTTCGAGCCGACGATTGATTACGTTGTGGCGAAGATTCCGAAGTGGAACTTCGAGAAGTTTCGCGAAGCCGAAGACGTGCTGGGCACGCAGATGAAGTCGGTCGGCGAAGTGATGGCGATTGGGCGCACGTTCAAAGAGGCGCTGTTCAAAGGCTTGCGCTCGCTCGAAGCCGTCAAGCCTTTGCGGCTTGCGGACGTGCCCGCCGACGAGTTGCAACGCAAACTCGCGCGCCCGAACTCGCAGCGGTTCTCTTACATCACGTATGCCTTGCAGCACGGCGTGCCGATTGCCGAGATTTATCGTCTGTCGGGTATTGACCCGTGGTTTCTCGAACAGTTGCAAGACGTGATGCTCGTGCAGGACGAGATCGAGGGCAAGGTGCTCGAAGAGATCGTGCCTGAAACGTTGCGCGCGGCGAAAGAGGTCGGCTTATCAGATCGGCGCTTGGCTTATCTGACGAAGCGAACAGAGGATGAGGTCCGCGCGCATCGCAAGCGGCTCGGCATCGTGCCCGTCTACAAGCGCGTGGATACGTGCGGTGCGGAGTTTGAATCTTACACGCCGTATCTATATTCGACTTACGAGGAAGAGGACGAAGCGCAACCGACGACGGCGCGCAAGATCATGATCCTCGGTTCGGGACCGAACCGCATCGGGCAGGGCATCGAGTTCGATTACTGCTGCTGTCAAGCGTCGTTCGCGTTGCGCGAGGCGGGCTTCGAGACGATCATGGTCAACTGTAACCCTGAAACCGTCTCGACCGATTACGACACGTCTGATCGACTCTACTTCGAGCCGCTCACGTTTGAAGATGTCATGAACATCGTGGACGTGGAACGACCCGAAGGTCTAATCGTGCAGTTCGGCGGGCAGACGCCGCTTAACTTGGCCGAACGTCTGCACGACGCGGGCGCACCGATCATCGGCACGTCGCCCAACTCGATTGACTTGGCCGAGGATCGCAAACGCTTCGGCGCGCTGCTGCGCGAGTTGGGCATCCCGCAACCGGAAAACGGCACGGCCACGTCGCCACCCGAAGCCATTAGAGAGGCCGCGCGCATCGGTTATCCAGTGCTGGTGCGGCCGTCCTACGTGCTCGGCGGGCGGGCGATGGCGATTGTTTATGATGAGAAGACGCTAGACGAATACATGCGTTCGGCGGTCGAAGCGTCGCCGGAGCGACCCGTGTTGATCGACAAGTTTCTTGAGCGCGCCGCCGAGTTTGATGTTGACGCGCTGGCTGACGAGACGGCGTGCGTCGTCGCCGCCATTCAAGAGCACATCGAAGAAGCGGGCATCCATTCGGGCGATTCGTCGTGCGTGCTGCCGCCGATCAGGATCGCCAAAGAACACATCGAGACGATGCGACATTACACGCGTGTGCTGGCGCGTGCGTTACAGGTCAAAGGACTGCTGAACATGCAGTTTGCGATCAAGGACGACCGCGTGTATGTGCTTGAAGTCAACCCGCGCGCGTCGCGCACCGTGCCGTTTGTCTCGAAGGCGACGGGCGTGTCGCTGGCGCGCATCGCGTCGCTCGTGATGGCGGGCGTGAAGCCTTTGAAAGAGTTCGGACTGCCTGACGATCTGACCGTGCCGCGCTTCTTCGTCAAGTCGCCGGTCTTCCCGTTCACCAAGTTCCCCGGCGTCGATCCGATCTTAGGACCGGAGATGCACTCGACCGGCGAAGTGATGGGCGTCGGCGACACGTTCGGCGAATCATACGCGAAGGCGATGCTCGGCGCGGGCTTGCGCTTGCCGGCGAGCGGCACGGCCTTTATCAGCGTCAACGATGCGGACAAGGGACAGGCGGTCGTGTTAGCCAGACGACTGGCGCGGCTCGGTTTTGAGTTGGTCGCATCGGTCGGGACGGCAGCGCGCTTGCACGAGGTCGGGCTTGAAGTCGCAACGGTCTTCAAGGTCAACGAAGGCCGGCCGAACATCGTGGATCAGATCAAGCAGGGCGAGATCGCGCTCGTCATCAACACGCCGCTGGGGCGCGCGTCGCACTACGACGAGCAGGCGATCCGCCGCGCCGCACTGCAATTCAACGTCCCATGCGTGACGACCATGACCGGCGCGCAGGCGCTGGTTGATGCCATCATCGCTACTGCTGAAACGCCGTTGCGCCCGGTCGCGCTGCAAGACTTGCACGCGGTCGCAATGGCCAAATCGTAAGCCCTACTGTTATTCGCGGAGGTATTGGAAGTGGAGATCAACTCCTCGCAGACGATTCAGCGCATCATTGACGAGTGCCGGACGATTGCAGTGGTCGGGCTGTCGTCGAACCCGATGCGCCCGTCCAACGGCGTCGCGCGCTACATGCAGCGGGCCGGTTATCAAGTGATCCCGGTCAATCCGAATGAGACTAAAGTGTTAGACGAAACTGCCTACGCTGCGCTCGGAGATGTGCCCGGCCAGATTGATCTGGTGGACGTGTTTCGCAGATCGGGCGCGGCGGGCGCGGCTGTGGACGAAGCGATCCGCGTGGGCGCTAAAGCCGTCTGGTTACAAGAGGGCGTGATCGATCAAGCGGCCGCGCAGCGCGCGCTCGCCGCCGGCCTGCTCGTCGTCATGGATCGCTGCTGGCTGAAAGAGCACGCGCGGCTGCGACGTTAACAGCTTTGAAGGTGCGCGATGGCGGTTGTGATACGGGCGGTGGTCATTACGGTAAGCGACGCGTGCGCGCGGGGCGAGCGGGCTGACGAGTCGGGGCGCGCCCTCGTCGAGTTGCTGCAAGCAGCGGCTGCGCAAGTGGTCGAAGCAGTGATCGTGCCTGATGATCTCGCGCCGCTCGCAGAGTTACTTAAAACTTACGCCGACCGCGCGGACGTGAATTTGATCATAACGACGGGCGGGACGGGCCTCGCGCCGCGTGACAATACGCCGGAAGCGACGCGCGCCGTGATCGAGCGTGAAGCGCCGGGGCTGGCCGAAGCGATGCGGGCCGAGACTCTGCGGCAGACGCCGACGGCCATGCTCGCGCGCGGCCTGTGCGGCACGCGCAACGGGACTTTGATCGTCAACCTGCCGGGCGCACCCAAAGCCGTGCGCGAGTGCTTTGCTGTTATAGGTCCTGTGCTTGGTCACGCCATTACGCTCATGGCCGGGCACTCGCACGAAGAAGCAAAGCAAGCCTGAGGCAGAAGCTTTAAAGCGGACAAGGCGATTAACCACAAAGCCACGAGGATCAATCATCTTCGTGGCTTCGTGTCTTGGTGGTTAATCGTCTGGTTATGGCCGGCCGAAGCGTTTGCGATACTCGATGGAGTTGACGAACCCGTTGACCATCGTCCGATAGTCACCTGGGTGCGCGTTCAAGTACGTCAGCCACGCCTGGAAACCTGCCGCCTCCGCATCACGCCGCAGATAGCCGAAGTATTCCATCAGCACGAACGCGTCGTTGTACATCCGCGCCTTCACCTCGTTACTCTCTACCACTTCGCGCAACACCTGCGAACGCGTCTTCGCCATCGTGTCTAAGTCGTTGACCAGTTGCGCCTTGTTGGCAAGCGTGACCCCGGCCGTTTGTTCCAACTTGTCCACAAACCCTTGATTCGACAACGCATCGTAGAGGGCGCGGAAGTCTGCGCGCTGCACCCACTCGTCGGCAAACGCCGCCCGGTTGGTCATGACCTCGGCGGCCGTCTGTCCGGTCACGCGTTGCGAGTCGCGGGTGAACTCACGATAAGCGGGGTTTGTGCCCAACGAGACTTTGTAGTAGCGGATGACGAAGTTGCCCTTGAGCATGAACTCTTCGGAGCGGAAGAAGCGCGAGGAGGTTTCCACCCGGTCGCAGGTTTGCGCGCCGGGCGGGCAAGTGTTGAGTTGGTTGACCCAGGCGGCGACGCCAGCCGGTTCGCCCTGACGGTTGAGGAAATCGACGTAGTGCATCTGGACGAAGAACAGGGCGGTGTCAATCGGGTTCGGGGCATTGGCTGACACGTCGTTATCGGTGATGGTGACCGTGGCCGTGTTTGGTGTGCCGAGCGCAAGGTCGTTGGTCGGATTGCTCAAGGCGAGGCTGAAAGTTTCCGGGCCATCAACATAAGCATCGTCGGTGATGAAGATGTCGAAGGACTTGGTCTGTTCGCCTGCGGCAAAGCGGAGCGTGCCGAGGGTGGTTGTAAAATCGCAACGCTCGGATGCTACGGTGTTGACGATGTCGCAGCCAGTGAAGCTCGTATCTGCGCTTGTGCCGTAATCAACCGTCACGGGATTGGGCGCGGGCGCTGAGAGGGTCACGGTAACTGAGAGCGCGCCGGCATTTTCGCTGACCGTGAAAGCGCCGCTGGTGAACTGCGCGGTCAAAGTTGCTGACGGCGCGTCGGTCTGATAGCGGGCCAGTGCGAAGTCGTTGCTGCTGCCCGTGTCGGTGAAGCCACCGGCGACGATCTTGCCGTCGCTCTGAATGGCGACGGCCGCAGCCTGATTGTTGAGGCCGAAGAAATCGGTCGTGACCTTGCCGTCGGTGTCGAACGAGGTATCAAGCGTGCCGTTTGTGTTGTAGCGCGCGACGGCGAAAAAGGCAGCCGCCCCGCCGCCGGCCGGTGCGTGTGGGTCGGTCACGCTGCCGCCGCTCAGCGGGAAGAAGAGGCCGGCGGCGACGATGCGACCGTCGGCCTGCAAGGCGACGCCGCCGATTGTGTCGAAGCCGCCGAAATCGGTTGTGACCTTGCCGCCCGTGCCGAAGGTGCTTGTGTCGAGCACGCCGTCGGCGCTATAGCGCGCGAGCGCGAAGTCTGTGTTCGTGCCGGGCACAGCAGCCGAGCCGGCCGCGACTATCTTACCGTCCGGTTGGCTGACGAGTTCGCTGATCGCATCAGAGCCGCCGTTGAAGTCGGTCGTGACCTTACCGCCTGTGCCGAAGTTGGCCGTGTCGAGCGAGCCGTCGGTGTTGTAGCGCGCGAGGGCGAAGTCGTTGCCGTTGCCGCCGCCCGCGACTATCTTACCGCTGGCTTGAATCACGAGCGCGTTGGCCGAATCGAGGCCGCCGAGGTCGGTTGTGACCCGGCCGCCTGTGCCGAAGGAATCGGCGGGCGTCGAGTCGCCGGCTGCGCCGCTGTCGAGGGAACCGTTCGTGTTGTAGCGCGCAAGGATGAAGTCGGAGCCGTTCGTGCCTGCGACGACGATGCGGCCGTCCGCTTGGATAGCGACTGCTTGGGCTGAGTCGTGTGTCGTGCCGAAGTCGGTGGTGACGAGTCCGCCCGTGCCGAAGGATGTATCGAGCGAGCCATTGGTGTTGTAGCGCGCGACGCCGAAGAATGTGTCGGCCGAGGGAATTTGACTGAAGTTGGCCCCGACCTGCCCGACGACGACGATGCGGCCGTCAGTTTGCAGCGCGGCGGCATTGGCGAAGTCGTCGCCGTGGATGCCGAAGTCGGTGATGACGAGTCCGCCCGTGCCGAACGACGTGTCGAGTGAGCCGTTGGAGTTGTAGCGCGCCAGTTGGAAGTTCGGGTCTTGCGTGCCATTGATGCGGACTTGCAACTGCGCGCGCCCGACCGCGACGAGCTTCGCATCGGATTGGACGAGCAGCGCGGTGACGGCATCTTCGTTGAGCGGGAAGTCTGTCATGACCTTACCGCCTGTGCCAAAATTGGCTGTGTCTAAACTGCCGTCGGTGTTATAGCGCGCGACGCCGAAATCACGTTGACCGGAAATGTTCGCGTCGCCTGCGGCGACGATGCGCCCGTCGGTTTGCAGCGCAACGCCGAGTGCGCCGAGGCTGAAGCGACCGCCGGAGAAGTCGGTCGTGACTTTGCCGTCGGTGTCGAAGGCGTTGTCGAGCGAGCCGTTGGTGTTGTAGCGCGCGAGCGCGAAGAATGAACCGGAAGCTATCGTGCCCGCGCTGCCGGCCGCGACGATGCGCCCGTCCGTTTGAATCACGACCGCGTTGGCCGAGTCAACAAGGCCGAAGTCGGTTATGACTTTGCCGTCAGTGTCGAAGCTGTTATCGAGCGAGCCGTCGGTGTTGTAACGCGCGAGGGCGAAGTTATCTTCGGAGGCGACACTTAAAGCTGTCTGGCCGGCGGCGATGATGCGGCCGTCGGCTTGAATGGCGAGCGCGCGGGCTTCTTCAAAACTGCCGCCGAAGGCAGTTGTGACCATGCCGCCCGTACCGAACATGTCGGCGGGCGTTGCGTCGCTGCCCGTGCCGCTATCGAGCGAGCCGTTCGTGTTGTAGCGCGCGAGGGCGAACGCGCTGTTGCCTAGACCGGCGGCGACGATGCGGCCGTCGGCTTGAATGGCGACGGCGTTGGCCCGTTCAAACGTGAGGCCGGGAAAGTCGGTCGTGACTTTGCCGTCGGTGTCGAAGGCGCTGTCGAGCGAGCCGTCCGTGTTGTAACGCGCGAGCGCGAAGACGCTGTTGAAGGTCGAACTGTCGGTGCTCGCCCCGGCCACGACGAGCTTACCGTCGGGTTGAAGTGCGATGGCGCTCGCGTCCGCGCTGCTGCCCGCAAACGGGGTGACGACGCGCCCGTCGGTGTCGAAGCTGGTGTCGAGCGAGCCGTCGGTGTTGTAGCGCACGAGGGCAAAGGCGCTGTTGAAAGTGCCGGGGTCGGTGGCCGAGCCGGCTAGCACGATCTTGCCGTCGGGTTGGATGACGAGGGCGTTAGCGAATCCGCCCTGCCCGACGGGGAAGTCCGTGTGGACTGTGCCGCCAAGGCCGAAGGTCGCGTCGAGCGCGCCGTTCGTGTTGTAGCGCGTGAGCGCGAAGTCGCTGCCGGAGGAGCCGGCCACGACGAGCTTACCGTCGGCCTGCACGGCGACATCGTTGGCCGTATCAAGCCCGCCGGGAAACGACGTTACGACCCGGCCGCCGATGCCGAAAGTTGGATCGAGATCGCCGGCCGCGGCGGGCGCGAACCCGTGCGCGGCCACCGGCACAAAGACGGGCCGGCCGCTGGCGCAGATCAACGCACACATAATCAAGGCTGCGATGACGAGACGAGTCTGCCGCACATGACGTGGACGAACAAACGGGGTATGCATTGAGGGAACTCTCCTTTTATCGGCGTGTTAATCAGGTATCCGAACCCAGACGGCCTTGGTAAGGCGGATATAATCGGGCGTGTGCCGGTTAAAGTCCAGTGTTTTTTTCGCGTCGTTTAGCAAGCGAGCTGACCGCGCCGCACAAGCGCGCGCGTGCTTTACAGAGCGCATAGATTGACAAGCTACGGGCCCGCGCTTATATTGCGCCTGTTCGCTGACAACCGCTCCGGTCGCCGACCGACTTACCTGAAAAGCTCATGCTGAGTCTGCTGCTATTGCAATTGCCGTCAACGGGTGTGGCTGCGCGCGTGCAAACAACCGCGGATGCCGTCGGCAGTCCACTCGCGGGCTATTGGCCCGTGATGATCTTCTTCGTCTTCGCGGTCATCTTCCCCGTGCTGCCGATTGTGCTGGGGCGGCTGCTGCGGCCGAGCGTCTATCAGAAGGACAAGATGCGCCCTTACGAGTGCGGCATCGACCCGACGACCGAGGCGCACGACCGCTTCACCGTGCGCTATTACATCGTCGCCATGCTCTTTCTCGTCTTCGATGTGGAGACGATCTTTCTGCTCCCGTGGGCCATCATCTACATGGGCGACGATTTCTCGTTCACGAAATTCGCGCTCCTCGAAATGTTCGTCTTCCTAGGCATTCTTGTCCTCGGTTACTACTACGCTTGGCGCAAAGGCGCACTAGAATGGGCGTGAGATAGTTAATAGCTCAATCATGGCTGAACATCCTGAAGGCTTTGTCTTAACCACAGTTGATTCGCTGTTCAACGCGCTGCGCAAGAAGGTGGCTGCGCCGATCATGGACGTGAAGCCGGTGCGCGACGTGGTGAACTGGGGGCGCAAGTCGGCGCTGTGGCCGATGACGTTCGGCCTCGCGTGCTGCGCCATCGAGATGATCGCAACCGGCGCGGGTCGCTTCGACATCGACCGCTTCGGCGCGGGCGTCTTCCGGCCGAGTCCGCGCCAGAGCGATCTGATTATCATCGCGGGGACGGTGACGTTGAAGATGGGCCCCGTGGTGCGGCGCGTCTACGATCAGATGCCGGAGCCGAAGTGGGTCATCGCTATGGGCGCGTGCGCTTCGACGGGCGGGCCGTTCGATTCTTACTCGACCATGCAAGGCGTGGATCGCACGATCCCCGTGGACGTGTACATCCCCGGTTGTCCGCCGCGCCCTGAGGCGTTGCTCTACGGTCTGATGCGCCTGCAAGACATCATCATGCGCGAACATCCGTCCGCTTATATCTTCGAGTCCGACGGCTCGGTGCATCGCCTGCGCCAACTCGAAGGCGAAGATGAGTTGCAAGAAGTTTCGCCGCTCGACCGCGAGGCCGAAGAAGTCCGTGCTGCCCGCGATCAGGCCAGCGCCTGAACCGCGGGCTGGTTACGCGCGCCGGCCCAACTTACCTGCTTCAACCCGTCCCGCCCCGCCGCCTGAAACGTTTTACTGCCCGCACACATACAGATGTGAGCGTCGAACTTTAGCGGGCCATCTAGCGCCTCGCCGCCCCGCACTTGATTCACCACCGTTTGAACGAGGTCATACGCACATGGCAACCAATCTACCTATCGTGCTCGCCCACGGCATTGCCCGCTTCGATTTTTTGCTGAACCACTTTACCAAGCAGTTATCGCTGTTCGGCCTCAATCTCGACCCGCCGACCGACGGCATCAACTACTTCAAAGGTATCGCCCGGCACTTACGGGCGAAACACTTCAAAGTCGAACATAGCAGCGTCAGTTTCGCGGCGGCGTCGAGCAGCGCGCGGCCGATCTCAAGGGCGAGGTCGAACGTGTGTTGCAGACTCACGGCGCGCCGCAGGTACATATCATCGCGCACAGCATGGGCGGCCTCGACGCGCGCCACATGATCGTGCGCCACGGCATGGCCGCTAGCGTCGCCAGTCTGACCACCATCGGCACGCCGCACAACGGCACGTCGTTCGCCGATTGGGGCATTGAGCATAAGGGCGACAAGTTGATCAAGTCGCTTGGCCGGGTGCTTGATCTGGCCGGGTTCGCCGATCTGACGACAACGGCGTGTGGCCAATTCAACGCGGAGGTGGCAGCCGACGAGGCCGAGAACGAGGTGCGGTATCAGACTTATGCGAGCACAGAGCCGCTTGGTCAAGTCTTCGGGTTGTTGCAGCCGTCGTGGCTGATCATCAATCAGATTGGGCAGGACGATGACAGCCGGGAGAACGACGGGCTTGTGCCGCGCAGTTCACAACAATGGACGCGCGGACTCTGGCGGCGCGACGGCACGACCAAACAGGTCGCGCAACAGGCTTTCCCAGTGCCCGCCGATCACCTGAATCAGATCGGCTGGTGGGATTTGAATGAACTGCGGTTGCATGACCTGTTTCACTTGCACGTGGTCAAGGCCGCGACCGAGTACGAATTGAGCGTCCGCAACGTGTACCTGAAGATCGCCAACGAACTATGAAGCGCGCCGACGAACCAGCGCGCCGTTGCTTTATTGCTTTTTCTGTAAGAGCGTGAAGTTGCGGTTCAAGCCTTCCAGATTAGTGAACTCACCTTTGATCACGCCGCTCTCGATTGTGCCCTGCCAGGTGGAGTAGCCGCCGATTGAGAACTGCACGGTTGCACCGACTTGTCGCCAGTTGCCTTTGACGATCTTCAGCACGTCCTTTTTGTCCTCACGCGCCCCGAAGGTATAATTGAGCTTGCCGTCTTTGAGAAACTCGATAGTGAACTCGCCGCTCTCCGGGCTAAGCCCGCGCCACGTCGTCCCTGCGAGCAGCCCGTCGTCGGCCGGTTCTTCACTACGAGCCGGCGGCGCGACCGTCAGCGCCTGCGCGCGGGCGTCATCCGAGCCAGTGGCGTTCGTGTTCTCCTCCAACTTCAACGGGGTGTTGTTCGCATCCTTCACCGATAACACCAACTCGTCGGCGCGATAGCCTTCGACCACGGCGAAGGGGCGTTGCAACATGCCGCGGCCCAGATCGAGTTGGACGCGCTGCGGCACGGTGGCTTGCAGATACTTGACCAACCCCGACAGTGTGACCTCGCCCTTCGCGTTCGCCGCCTGCCCGCGCAAACCTTCGACGAGCGCCAACGTAAAGTAGCCGTGCCGCTTCTCCTTCAGTTCGTAAGCGCGCCGGCCGATCTCGGTCGCATAGAGCGTGGCGAAGGCCTGCACCTCGCGGTTGCGCACGTCGAAGTCGAAGCCGCGCATGTAATTCCGCGACAGCGGATTGTCGGCCGACGCGCGCCCCGCCGACGGATCGTTGCGACAGGCATCGAGCAGCATCAACACTTGACTCACGCCCATCTGGCGGATCCAATCTCTGATCTGCACGACGTTAATCGCGGTCTGTTCCAACAGGTTCACATCGTCGCTCACCTGCGCGTCCGCCGGCAGCAGGAACGCCTGCCGGTTGCGCTCGACGCCGTGCCCGGCAAATGAAAAGAGCAGCAGTCCGTCTTTGGGCACGGTGGCGGCGAGGTTCGACAGCTTGCGCAAGACGTTGCCGCGCGTCGGTTGACGTTCGGGCGGCTGGTTCGACGCGAGCAGGATAACTTGATCGGCGGGGAAGCCCGCGTAAGCGACGAGCGCACTGGCCAGCAGCCGCGCATCGTTGGCCGCGCCGCCGAGGGCGACCACCTGCGGGTCGTCATAACGGTCCACACCGATGACGAGCGCATAACGCTTCCCGGCCCGGCAACGTCTGCACCAACCCTAGCGACCGCTGCGCCGCCAACGCATCAGCATCCTTGTTAATCCCACGATCCTGCGCCGGCTGCTTCTTACCTTGCGCACGGGCCGCGAGCGACGACGTTGACAATATGATCAGCGATGCTGCGACCAGCAGACTGGTCAGCACGTTGAACCGCGCCACGGCGCGAAACTTTGAGTTCATCATGCGCTCACTTTATCGCGCTTCCGCGCGCAAGGGAAGGATTTTCGCCCGTGTGCTTGTGTGGTGTTGTGGCTGAGCCGGTCAAACTGTTTACGAATTGCTGCCTGATAAATTCTTCATCACTTTTCAGGCACGCTGAACTGTACGATGAGCCGGTTGAATTTCTGCTCCGGACGCGCCGACGCGCCCGCGTCTAACTTGAAGGACAAGACCACATCCTGCCCGCGTCGTTGTACCTGTGCGGCGGTGAAGCCTTTCCCCTGCAACACCGGTCTGACATTGGGCATAGCCGTGTGCGGGATGACGACGTAAAAGCGGTCGCCGCTACGATAAGCCGAATAATCATTCAAGAGCATGTCCGAATCGATCATTACCTGCGCGCCGCGTGTGGCGTCAGTGACTGTAAGTTCTGAAATGTGCCGAAGCCCTGTATCCGACTGCGGTTTCGCCGCGCGTGTGGCGCTGTCTTTGCGCGCTGCCGACAACTCGTCATCATAGATGTCTACGAATGGTGAGTCCTTGATGCTGTGTATGCGCGGAGCGATCTGCTCAGCGTCTTGCAAACGGCCAAGCGCGATGTAGGAGCGACCCAACCACATCAGCGTCAGATCGGTGATGATACTTCTTGGGTAGGTCTTCAGAAAATCATTGAACACACCTGCGGCCTGCTCATACTGCTGCTGATTATAAAGCCTCTGTCCTTTGCCGAAGAGAGCCTGCTCAGCCTCCGATGGGTAGTCGCTGGTCGCCGCACTCGGCTCGACCACAGGCGGCTCGCGCGGGGCAGGCTGCGCAGCCTTACTCTCATCTGCGCTTGGCCTCGTCGGTCTGGGCACGCCGCGTCTATTTTCAATCGTTAACGTAGTAGTTATCTCGCTCCCGTCTTGCCCCGTCGAGAGTGGCTGCGCTGCAATGCTGTAAACCAAATTTATGCGGTCGGGAATCGAGAGCGGAACGTCTACACGCAGCAACAATGGGAACTGACCTGTGCGCGGCGTAATCGGCGGCGTCTGCGTGACCGCAGGCTCCGACTCTTGATGTCGCCCGTCGCCGTTCGTGTCGGCAAAGAGCGTCGCCCCCGGCGCGTCCGGCGGGGTCACGCGCAACTTGTAAGCCTCTGCGTAGTTGCCAGCATTGCGCACGATGAACGGGAGGTAGAGTATTTCGCCGGGCAGCGCGTTAAGAGCGGCTTTGCCAGCTTCCACATTTACCTTAGACACACGCCCAATTGAAATAGCCGGGCCGGTGTAACTTGTCTCTGCCGCTAGGCTGGCGGTACGCAACGTACCGCGGCCGAGTGGTTCGGTCACGGCCAAGGCATCGGCCGTGGCGCGCAAGGTGACTGTGATGTCGCGGCTGGCGCGCACGTCAAGATCGCCCAGACTCCAAACGGCCGGTGCGCGAGTCGCGGTCGTAGACGAACGGCGCGGGATCGAAGCCTGCACCAACTCGAAGTACGGGATTGAAGACGAAATCGGCGCGGGCCGTTTTTGGCCGGGGCGCTGCCTTGATTTCTGACCGTGATGGTTTGCGTGAACGTCTCGCCCGGTTGCACTGTGTCGCGCGAAACGGTGGACACACCTGCGAGCGCCGCCGCGACCACGGTGAGCGAACCGTCGGCAACTTTGAGGACCTGCTGGTCGGACTTAGACGCCGCGCGCACGATGAAGCGGTTCTGCTGCGCGTCGCGGGCCGCTTCGGGCACGCGTAAGTTGAGCATGAGTTCGACGCTTTGCCCGCGTGCCAGTCGCGGCGTATCGAGTACCGGCGAGCCGGTGTCCGCGCCGTTCTGGCCTGAAGTGAACTTCGGGCCGTACTCTGCCGGTAGATCGGTTTCCACACGGAACTGATCCGGCTGGTTGCCCGTGTTCGTTATCGTCACAGGCAACTGCACCTGCTGGCCGGGCGCGGCCGCAACGACTGTGCGTCGCAGAGCTAACGTCAGGTTCGGCACTTGCCGCACCACCAACGGCTTGCGCATGAACACAAAGTCGCCGCCCTCGTGCCCGGAATTGAACAGCGGGCTGTATTCAGGCAGTTGATTAGACCGGCCCGCGACACCCTCTCTGACGTATTCGATGAACATCTCTTCCGCACTGAACACATCCTGCTCCATCTGCGAAAGACCTTTTAACAGCGCGTTGGCAAAGACCGAATGCCCGCCGCCGCCGCTGTCGAGTACCGGCTCGATGCCGCCGCTGGTCATCAACTTCCGCGACTTGCTCAGCAGCATACGTTGTATGACTCGTTCGCGGCCCGCGGGAAGCAGCAAGTCGGCCCCCAAGTCTCTGTAGATCGCGCCGGAGTAGCAACTGTCGGAAATGATCAGCACGTGCCGGGCCGGCATCCCTTTAATGCTGGTAGTAATGTCGTCGGCGCTGATCCAGTTGGCGTTGTCCGCAGGGCTTGCGTCCACAGGCAGCCAGTAGGCTTTATCGACATCGGCGTCGCGCGTGCCGTGGCCGGCATAGTAGATAATCAGGTTCGCGCTTGGCTCAAGATTGCGCCGGTACTCGGTGAGCGCCGCCAGAATCTTTTGCCGGTTGGCATTCAGCAGCAAGCGCGTCTCAAACCCGTAACGCATGCGTAGGACCGTCGCAATGTCTTCGGCATCAGCAACCGCTGTCTTCAAGCGGGTGAGGTTGACGTAATTGTTATTGCCGATGACGAGCGCGTAATACTTGCCCGTCGCGGTTTGCGGCGACGGCAGCGGGGCGGGCAAGCCGAGGCTGCGCTCGTCGGTTTGCGCTTGAGCCGGCGTCAAACCGGAGGCACAGGCCAGCAACGCCATGAGCGCGCAGGCTGTCAGAATTGAGGCGCGTACTTTCATCAGACACACCACGCTTGCAGCTACGTTGTCGTCACCGGACATCGGCGCGGGTCATAAGTTGTCGAGCTATCTTCAGGCCGGCAATGCCATGAAAGGCATAATGACGGAGAGGCAAACCGCGCTCTTTGCTCACCCATGATAGATCATTTGTGAGGTCGATGAGGCCCCGCCCCCATCAACAGAGATTAGCCGCAGTACGCTGAAATGTTAGAGCCGCCTGACTGGCACTGTCAAACAACTGTCAAACATTTGAGCGAACAGGCATGACGCGGACAGACATTAAGCAGGAAGCGGCTGAACTTCCAATGCGGCTAGGTGGCGCGTGTCGTTGAGGGCGCGGATGCGTAGGAAGCCGTCGGCGTGTAGGTGAAAGCGATTGATGCCGCAGTTTGAAGTGCTGAGCCAGACGGGGCGCAGGGTGGGTGCGTCGAGCGCGCCCATCAAGTGCAGGGCGAGGATGCAGGCCGTGCCCGTGTGGGTGAAGACTGCGAGCGTGCCGCCAGCGTTGGCGGCGATGGCTGCATCAAGGGCGCGCGCGGCGCGGTCGAGCAGTTGGCGATAACTCTCACCGCCTAACAGTACATGCTCGAAGTCGCGGCGCAGGAGCGCGGCATACTCGTCTGGGAATTGTTCGGCCGCCGCCTCGAACGTCAGCCCTTCCATCTGCCCGACGCTGCGCTCGCGGAACGCATTCGTTTGCACGATCTCTAAGCCGGTCGCACGCGCCAACGGCTCGGCCGTCTCAACCGCGCGCAGCAGATCGCTTGTATAGATCGCCGTCACACCTTCATCAGCAAGTGCGCGCGCCGTCGCCTCCGCTTGCCTGCGGCCAAGCTCCGAGAGCGGCGTCGCCGTGTGCCCGCCGAAGCGCCCCTCGGCGTTGCCTTGCGATTGACCGTGCCGCACGAGCAGGATGCGCGTAGTGTCAGACATGATGATATTGCGGAATGCAGAGTTCGGATTGCGGATTAAAGAATAGGTGTTTTATTAATCCGCATTCCGCATTCCGAACTCCGCAATCAATTAAGCTGCGACCGTCTCGGCCTTTAGCTTCTCGGCCTGATAGTGTGTGATGAGCGCGTTGATGAACTGTTCGAGGTCGCCGTCCATGACGAGGTTGAGTTGGTGGACGGTCAAACCGATGCGATGATCCGTGACGCGGTTCTCTTTGAAGTTATAGGTGCGTATCTTTTCGGAGCGGTCGCCGCTGCCGACCATCGAGCGGCGTTCCGACGCCTGCGCCTCGTGCTGCTTTTGTTCTTCCATCTCCTGCAAGCGCGCACGCAGGACGCGCATGGCCTTCTCGCGGTTTTTGATCTGCGACTTCTCATCCTGCATCGAGACGACCGTGCCCGATGGCAAGTGCGTGATGCGGACAGCGGAGTAAGTGGTGTTGACCGACTGACCGCCGGGGCCCGACGAGCAGAAGGTGTCGATGCGTAAGTCCTTCTGATCGATCTTCACGTCCACTTCTTCGGCTTCGGGCAGGATGGCGACGGTGATGGCGGACGTGTGTATGCGCCCGCTCGCTTCGGTCTGCGGCACGCGCTGGACACGATGCACGCCCGACTCGTAACGCAGCCGGGAAAAAACTTTGTCGCCTTCGATCAGCGCGGTCGCTTCCTTGATGCCGCCGATGCCGGACTCCGACACGTTGAGCACTTCCATGCGCCAGCGTTGCCGCTCGGCATAACGCGCGTACATGCGTAGGACCTCGGCGGCGAACAGCGACGCTTCGTCGCCGCCCGTGCCCGCGCGGATTTCGAGAATGACGTTCTTCTCGTCGTTCGGATCGCGCGGCAACAGCAGCACGCGCAGTTCTTCTTCCGCCGCGTCGATGCGCGCCTGCAACGTGTCCATCTCAAGCCGCGCCAGTTCGCGCATCTCTTCGTCGTCGCCGAGGTCGAACAGTTCGCGCGCGCCCGCCAACTCGTGCTTCAGCGTCTTCCACTCGCGGTACTTTTCGACCATCTCGCCGAGGGCGCGATGCTGCTTCGCGGCTTTAGCGTAGGCCGCCTGATCCGACATCACGTCGGGCGCGGACATCTGCGCGCTCAACTCTTCATAGCGCGCTTCGATCTGTTCCAGTCGTTCCAACATAACTTTTTACGATAGCGGTGTCATGACCGCTGCTTGCGGTCGCGGCTCAAGTTTCAGCGACTCTTTCAAGGCGAAGATGGCGACTTCCAACTGCTTATCGTCCGGCTCTTTGGTCGTGATGTTTTGCAACCACAGACCCGGCGCGGTGATCAACTTGAAGACGAGACTGCCTTCGCGCTTCGCCGACAGCCGGATGATCTCGTAAGAAACGCCCGCGATGACCGGCATGAGCGCGATGCGCGTCAGCATGTTCAAGAGCAGCGAGTCGAACTTGACGACCGAAAAGAGCACGATGGAGACGAGCATCACGACCATCAAGAAACTCGTCCCGCAGCGCGGGTGTTGGCGCGGTTGCACGCGCGCGTGCGCGACTTCGAGCGGCAAGCCCTTCTCCCACGTGAACACGGTCTTATGCTCCGCGCCGTGATACTCGAAGACGCGGCGTATGTCTTTCAAGAGCGAGAAGCTGAAGATCATGATCAGAAAGAACGACATGCGGATCACGCCGTCGATCAAGTTGAACGCAACCGACGGGCGCACCGGATGCAAGTAGTAACGCGCCCCGCTCCACGCGCGGCTGTACCAAGCGGGCTGCTCAGTCGCTGTCGCTTGCGCGGTCGCACCCGACGCGGTTTGCGTCTGCACAGTGCTGCCTGTCTGCGCGCTGCTTGCGGCGGCGGGCACAGCCCAACCGGCGGCGATAAAGAGTGCGTTCGTCAGCACGAGCGGCGCGACGATAAAGAGCATGACGTTGAAGATGAGCGCGAAGATGATGGAGCCTGCGGCCGAGGCGGTCGCGCCGCCTTTCATCTCATCTTTCGGTCGCGCCTTAGTTGGGATCGGGAGTAGTCCCGGCACGCCGCCCGTGATGCCTGCGAAGTCGCCCTCGCCTTCGACCACGGCCGGGGTCAGCACGGGCACGACCGCTTCCTGTTCCTGCTCCGTGGCGACGAACGCTTCGCCCGCCGAATAGTTGAGCGCCTTGATGCCGAGCGCCATTGATTGCACAAGCACTGCGCCGCCGCGCAAGACCGGCAGGCGCAACAGCTTGTAACGGTCGCTCCATTTGGGGAGCGTCGCGCCCGTGTGCGTGATCGTGCCATCGGGCCGGCGCACCGCCACCGCGTATGCGTTCGGCGTCCGCATCATCACGCCCTCGACGACCGCTTGGCCGCCGACAATCAAATCTTTCTCGCTCGTGCTCACGGTTGTTTACATCTCCCGTTTAGAATCGACCCGCCCAACAGAATACAACAACGCCGACGTTTGGTGGGCACTGGTTGCCGTCGTTCGTCTCTAAAAGATACACGAAGGCAACCGCCGCCAACACGTCGGCGTTCCGGGTTTGGGTCGCTAATACTGGCGCTGTCGGTCTGTCTCTAGCATCAACGCCGTTGTGTGGCACGCGCGCCCGGTAGAACTCGAACCGGGCGTGTGCCTGTCGAAAAGTTACTGCGCGGCCGCTTCGGTCTGGGCGGCGGCCGGTTCTTCGGTCTTCTTCCCGTAACGCCGGTTGAAGCGGTCAACGCGCCCGGCCGTATCGATCAACTTCTGTTTGCCCGTGAAGAACGGGTGACAGGCGGAACAGATTTCGACGTGCAGGTCGTCCTTGCGCGTCGAGCGGGTCTTGAAAGTCTCGCCGCAAGCGCAGGAGACTGAGATTTCGTGGTACTGCGGATGGATTCCTTGCTTCATTAGTTGCTCTCCTTGTACAGGCGCGAATTGAACGCGGCTGGCAAATAAACATGATACGGGCGCACAACTTTATCGTCAAGTTAGATGGGCATTTACGCCGTTTGATTGCCTCGCGGGCGTGAACTGTCAGGTTGATTGACGCGAAGGCGGGGCGCATGTTAAAAAGGCGGTCGTTACTTTCCTTTCGCGTCTTTGGTCAGTTGTTCCAGACGAAGCAATTATACAAACAGAGCGAGTGCGTCCCGCGACGCTACTTTTGTCCGAAGTCTGACTGCGTGAGCCGATGACCGACGAGCCAAACAAGCCCGATGCGCCCGACACGGGCGAGCCGCCCGCCTCAACTGTCGCGGCAACTTCCGACGAAGAGAAGGCCGCGAAGATCGCCGCGGCCAAAGCACGCGTTGCCGCGGCTAAAGAGGGCGCGGCGACCAAAGGTGCAGCCGCGCCGGGCACACCTGCGTCCGCCGCCGCAGGGCACGCCCAAAGCGCCCGTCAAGAAGAAGGAAGAAGGGCCGAAACCGACCGACGCCAGCGCGCACCCGCTCGTCCGGCGTTTGCGCGCCACGTTCAATGACGACATCACGGAAGCGACGGAGTTTGTCGGTCAACTATCCGTGCGCGTCGCAACCGGGCGCATCGTCGAAGTCTGCGAAGCACTAAAGCGCGACGCGGAGACGCCGTTTGATCTGCTGGCCGACCTGACCTGTGTGCATTATCCTGAACGGGCGGACGCGCCGTTCGAGGTGGTCTATAACCTGTATTCGATCAGCGGCAACGCGCGCGTGCGTTTGAAGGTCGGGACAAGCGAAGCGGCCGGCGTCGAGAGCGTGACCGGGGTGTGGCCGGCGGCCAACTGGATGGAGCGCGAAGTATTCGACCTGTTCGGCGTGACGTTTCATCATCATCCCGACCTGCGGCGGTTGCTGTTACCGCCCGACTGGGAAGGTTATCCGTTCCGCAAAGAGTATCCGTTGAAGCCCATGGAAAACGAATGGACGCGCAAGCACCTGCCGCCCTTCGACAATGTGCAACAGGAACAATTAGATCAGCGTCGCGCCTACGGCCTCGAAATCCTCTCGCACCCGGACGAGCGCCGCGTCCGCGAAATTTTCATCGCGGGCAAGGAAGTGATGCCGTTAGATCGTAAATAGTGAATCGTGAATCCTGAATAGAAAGAACTGATTTAATCTATTCACGATTTACGATTTACGATTCACCAGCTTATGCATCAAATCGAAGTCGCCACCACGCGCGAGACGCTGCTACGACAGCCCTGAGATGGTGCTGAACATGGGGCCGCAGCACCCCTCGACGCATGGCGTGTTGCGCGTCATCCTCAAACTCGACGGCGAGACGGTGATCGATCTCGACTGCGACATCGGCTATCTGCATCGCGGCATGGAGAAGATTTGCGAGAACCGCCTCTACCCGCATGATCGCGCCCTACTGGGATCGGCTCGACTACATCGCCGCCGTCTCGAACGGGCTGCTCTGGGTTGAGACGGTCGAGCAGATGATGGGCTTGGAAGTGCCGCCCCGCGCGCACTACCTCCGCACCGTCCTGACCGAGTTGAACCGCATCGCCTCGCACCTCTTGTGGCTGGCCACGCACGGCCTCGACATCGGTTCGTTCACCGTGTTGCTCTGGGCGTTGCGCGAACGCGAAGAGATTCTGAAAATCTTCGAGCGACAGTTCGGCGCGCGTCTGACCTGTCACGCGTGGCGCATCGGCGGCATGCCGAACGACGCTTACGAAGGCTTCACCGAGGACGTGCAGCAGTTAGTTGATAACTTTCCCATGCGGCTCGCAGAATACGAGACGCTGCTGACGGAGAACCGCATCTGGCTCGGCCGCACGGTCGGCATCGGCGTCATCACGGCCGCAGAGGCTGTGGCCATCGGCCTCACCGGCCCCGCGCTGCGCGGTTCAGGCGTCGCCTACGACTTACGCAAGGCGCGCCCTTACGCCGCCTACGCCGACATGGAGTTCGACGTGCCTGTGGGCGAGAACGGCGACACGTATGATCGTTACTTAGTACGGCTCGAAGAGATGCGCCAGTCGCGCCGCATCATTCAACAAGCTCTGGCCAAGATGCCGGACGGGCCTGTGAACGCGAAAGTGCCGAAGGTGATCAAGCCGCCCGCAGGCGACTATTATCATTCCATCGAAGGGCCGAAAGGCGAGTTGGGTTGTTACCTCGTCTCGGACGGGTCGAGCCGGCCGTATCGCGTGCGTGTGCGCCCGTCGTGCTTGATCAACCTACAGGCGCTCCGCCAGATGTGTGTCGGCCACCTCGTGGCCGACGTGGTCGCCGTCATCGGCACGCTCGATATTGTGTTGGGCGAGATTGATCGATAGCGGTCAGCCATCAGCCGTCGGCTTTCAGCCATAGACAACAAGCTGACCGCTGATTGCTGATCGCTGACAGCTTATGAAAGTTATTCGGTTGCCGGTGCAAGAGATGACGCGCGAGCGGTTCGCGCCTTACGGCGTGCTATTGGATAGACGCGGCGCGGTCGAACTCGATCTGGGCGGCGGTGTGCCGGCGATGACCGGCGCGACGAGCGAGCGGCGCGCGTTTCGCTTCGAGCACATGGCCCGCCACCTGCGAACGATGCAGGTCTTTGCGCCGCTCGTGGAGTCGCGCTCGATCATTTGCGTCGCGCCGCCGGGCGGCAGTCAAGCGCCCGCCATCGAAGAGGTCGTCGCCTTTCATGTCAACGGGCGTTTGCCCTACGCCTATCACAAAGGCACTTGGCACACGCCGCCCTTCGCGCTCGGCGAGTGGTCGTCCTATCTCGTCGTGGATCGCAGCGGCACACTCGACGACGATTATGAGTTGATCGATCTCAGGGCAGTTCACGATTGCGTGTTCGAGATAGATGTTTGACTTGAGGTGCAGCATGAGCACTGACCGTACCACCGAGATTCTGAACTATCTGAGCGCCATCAGCCGCGAAGTCGGCGCGTTGCGCACGGAAATGAAGAATCGCTTTGACGAAGTAAACGGCCGCTTTGAGGAAGTGGAAAGCCGCTTGGACAAAGCGGAAAGCCGCTTTGATCGACTTGAAGCGGAGATGCGCGCGGGCTTCGCGGCGGTGCGCGCTGACGTTCGCCATCTGGCGGATAAGGTGGACGTGATGAATCAGGATTTACTGGACTTGCGAGCTAACCAGCGTGGTCTGGAAAAGCGTATGGACGCGCTGGAACGCAAGCAGGCTTAAGCACCGAAGTTTAATTATGAGCATAATGGCGCTGTTGGCTCCACCGAATTTGATTGACGACTTGTTGCTGCGTTTTTTCAACGCGGACACGGTGAACTATGTCGTCTGGCCGTTCATACAGATCGGCGCGGTCGTGACGGCCATAGCCTTGTGGGCGCTGTATGCGACGTACATGGAGCGCAAGATTTCGGCCTTCATGCAAGCGCGGCTGGGGCCGATGCGCGTCGGCCCATACGGCCTGTTGCAGCCTATCGCCGATGCGATCAAGCTGTTGACGAAAGAAGATTTCAGACCCGATAAGGCCGATCCGTACATCTTCTTCTTCGCGCCGTTCATCTCGGTCGTGGCCGCGTTCATCGTCTTCGCCGTCGTGCCGTTCGGCCCGATTGGGGCGTGATCACGGACATCAACATCGGCTTGTTATTCGTGCTATCGGTTTCGTCGGTCGGCGTGTTGGCGCTCATCCTCGCCGGTTGGTCGTCCAACTCGAAGTACGCGCTATTGGGCGGTCTGCGTTCGTCGGCGCAGATGGTGTCGTATGAAGTTTCGATGGGGCTGGCGCTGGTCGGCGCGTTGATGTTCGCGCGGACGCTGAGCTTGTCCGGCATCGTGGCGGCGCAGGGCTTGGACTCGATCTGGTACATCTTCTATCAGCCGCTCGGCTTCATGGTCTTCCTGATCAGCGGCATCGCGGAGAACAACCGCGCGCCGTTCGATCTGCCCGAAGCAGAATCGGAACTGGTCGCGGGCTTCCACACGGAATACTCCGGCATGCGTTGGTCGCTTTTCTTCATGGCCGAATACGCGGCGATGATCGTGGTGGCGGCGATTGCGACGACGCTTTACTTGGGCGGTTGGTACTTTCCGGGGTTGTGGCGCTTGGACGCGGAGCATCATTCGCTGTTCGTGTTGCTGAGTCTCGTCGTCTTTGTGGCCAAGATGGCGATATTGCTCTACGTCTACTTCTGGCTGCGCTGGACGTTCCCGCGTTACCGTTACGATCAGTTGATGGACCTGGGCTGGAAGTGGATGTTGCCGGCGGCGCTCTTAAACATCGCGCTCACGGCGGTCGCCATCTTCACTGTGCAGGCGCTCGACGGCTGGCGCGGCCTCAAGACGGTCGAGTCGATTGCGCGCGGCGTGAACCTGACGGCGACGGGCAAGGGCATCATGATCATCTTCGCCATCGCGGGTGTCCTGATCGCCGCCGCCATGCTCTCGGCGATCAACTGGCGCTCGCGCGACTTCAACGTGAAGAAGCAGCGACGGCAGGTGCGCCTCGTCAGTCCGCCGCAGGGCCGACCGGCGGTCAACCCGGTGGCGGCTGCGACGGAAGGATAATAGAGATCGATTCATCGGTTCATTTGATCGTTGATTCAATGACTACATGAATCAATTGCACAGATAAAGCAAGGGAGTGTTTGTTATGCCAGTTGTGACCGTGCCTGAACCGACGTTCAGAGAGAAGCTGAAGCGTTTCTTCTTCGCGGACTTAATCGCGGGGTTGAAGCTGACGCTCAAGTTCAACATCGGCGCGTTGACCGACAAGGACGCCGTGGGAGGCAAAGGCATTTATACGGAGCAGTATCCGCGTGTCCGGCCCGAGGTTGCGCCGCGCTTCCACGGTGCGCCGCGCCTGAACATGGACCCCGAAACGCACGACACGCTGTGCATCGCCTGCAACCTCTGCGCGCTCGCGTGCCCCGAAGATTGCATCGACGTGATCCCGATGGACATAGAGATCACGGTCGCCGGTAAGGCGCGCAAGAAGAAGGTGCTCGACGAGTTTATCTTCGACACCTCGCGCTGCATGTTCTGCGCTCTCTGTCAGGAAGCCTGCCCGACTGCTTGCCTTGAGTTGACGCAGGACTTTGAACTGGCCACCTACTCGCGCGCCGGCTTCGTCTGGAATCGTGAGATGTTGGAGCAGGGGCGCGAGACGGTTAAATACGAAGCCTGAACTGAATGCGGAATGCAGATTTCGGATTGCGGATTCGCAAACACGAAGACCCTTTCTTAAATCCGAAATCCGCATTCTGCAATCCGAAATCTTATGATTCTATCTGGTTGGGCGGCAGTCTTCTTCTGGGTCTTCGCGTTCGCGGCGATTGTGGCGTCGCTGCTGACTATCCTTGCGCGCAACACCGTCCACTCGGCGCTGTTTTTGATCTCGACGCTCGTGTCGGTGGCGGCGCTCTTTATCCTGCTCGGCGCGGAGTTCATCGCGGGCGTGCAGATTCTCGTCTACGTCGGCGGCGTGATGGTGCTGTTCCTGTTCGTCATCATGCTGGTGAACGTGAGCGCAGAAGAACGCGGCAGCGAACAACTCTTTAACCGCCCGGCGCAGGTTGGGGCGAGCGCGATCTTTCTGGCGCTGCTGGTGCTCGGTCTGCTCTACGCCATCCGGCAGGGCTACGAAGGCATGCAGCGGCGTGATCAGGAACGCGCCGCTGTCGTGGCCGTCGCGCCGTCGCAGCCGAGCGCGACGCGCGTTATGCGTATCTCGCAGGACACGCAACGCGTCGGCGGTAGCCTATATCGCTTCGCGTCGCTCCCGTTCGAGATTGCGAGCGTGTTGTTGCTCGTCGCCATCGTCGGCTCGGTCATGCTCGCCCGCACGACCAAACAGGAGTTGGCGGCCGACGACATCGATCCGGACTTACTGCCCGAACTCATGCAGACCGACCCTGAGTTGAAACGCTGACAATTTAAATCGACTAAGCACGGACGATCACTTTATGAGCCAACTCGTTCCCGCAGCCCTCGCCCTGTTGCAGCAAGTCGAGCCGGCGACCACGCGCACGGGCGCGATCTGGCAAGGCATACAGCATCCTGATCTCTCGAAGTTTCTGGTCGTGGGCGCGATGCTGTTCGTGGTCGGCGTGGCGGGCGTGCTGACGCGGCGCAACATCATCGTGATCTTCATGTCCATCGAGTTGATCCTGAACGCGGCGAATCTGAACTTCATCGCGCTCTCGCGTTACTATCAGGACATCGGCAGCCCGAACGCCGTCGCGGGCCAAGTCTTCACGGTCTTCATCATCGTCGTCGCGGCGGCCGAAGCCGCCATCGGCCTCGGCATCGTCATCGCGCTCTACCGCAACCGCGAGACGATCTTCGCCGACAAGATCGATCTACTGAAATGGTGAGGCAGCGATCAGCCGTCAGCTTTCAGCTTTTCCCGACGGCTGATCTGATCTACTACGTCGCACCATTAAAGTTTACGAATCGGGTTTAAGCTGACCGCTGATCGCTCCATAGCTAATTATGTCCATCCTTCTCTGGCTCATCCCCTTGTTGCCGCTCGCGGGCGCGGCGCTGAACGGCTTGTTGGGGCGCAAGTTGCGCTTCTCCGAGCGCGTGGTCAGCGTCATCGCGGTCGGGTCGGTGGCGCTCGCCTTCCTGTTGGCGGCCGCGGCCGTGGTGCAGTACGGGCGCACGATGTGGCCCACGCCTTACGTGACAAGTCAGGACGGTTGGAGCTTCACGTGGATCGCGGGCGGCGCGACAGCCATCACACAGGGCAACGGGCAGACCGCCGGGTCGGCCGCGCAACAAGCGGTCGAGTCGCACACGGCGACGGCTGCGCCCGGTACGACGGCGACTTACGGCACGAGTGCTACTGTGCCGGTCGAGCAGGGCGGCCGGGCGGCCAGCCGCACGGTCGTGCTTGGCGCACCGGCCGCGCGCGGTTCGTTGCTCAACATCGAGTGGAGTTATCAACTCGATCCGTTGTCGGCCATCTTCATCCTGATCATCACGGGCGTCGGCCTCTGCATCTTTGTTTTTGCGACGGGCTACATGCACGGCGATAAAGGCTTCTATCGCTTCTTCGCCTACATGGGCCTGTTCATGTTCATGATGCTCGTGCTGGTGCTTGGGTCGAACTTTCTGATGATGTTCGTCGGTTGGGAAGGCGTCGGCCTGTGTTCGTACCTGCTGATCGGTTACTACTTCGACCGCAAGGAAGCGGGCGACGCATCGCGCAAGGCGTTCATCACAAATCGCATCGGCGACTTCGGCTTCGCGCTCGCCATCTTCGCCATCATCGCCACGTTCGGCACGGCGCAATATACGGACGTGATGACGGGCGCAAGCGCCTATCCGATTGAACTGCTTGGCACGTGGGGCATCATGTCTTGGATCGCGCTCGGCCTCTTCGTCGGCGCGTGCGGCAAGTCTGCACAACTGCCGCTCTACGTGTGGCTGCCGGACGCGATGGCGGGGCCGACGCCCGTGTCCGCGTTGATTCACGCGGCCACGATGGTCACGGCCGGGCTGTACATGGTGACGCGCACGAACGTCATCTTCCAACATTCGCAGACGATGATGCTGGTCGTCGCCATCGTCGGCGCGCTGACCGCGCTGTTTGCCGCAACCATCGGCATCACGCAAAACGACATCAAGAAAGTCTTAGCCTACTCGACCGTTTCGCAGCTTGGTTTCATGTTCCTCGCGTGCGGCGTCGGCGCGTTCACCATCGGCATCTTCCATGTGATGACGCACGCGTTCTTCAAAGCTTTGATGTTCCTCGGCGCAGGCTCGGTCATCCACGGCATGCATCACGAGCAGGACATGCGGCGCATGGGCGGCTTGAAGAAGTACATGCCGAAGACGTTCTGGACGTTCTTCTGCGGCTGGCTCGCCATCTGCGGCATCATCCCGTTCTCAGGTTTTTGGTCGAAGGACGAAATCCTCTGGCGCGCGGCCGGCACAACTTACTTCTCCGGCGGCTGGCTGCTCTGGCTCATCGGCACGATTGCCGCAACCTGCACCGCGTTCTACATGACGCGGCTCGTCGCCATGACCTTCTGGGGGCGCGAGCGTTTCCGCGAAGTGCCCGCGGGCGGCGAGGCCGACGAAGCACACGCGCACGCTTACGACGAAGCAGGCAAACCACACGACGCGCAAATAGAATCGGCCGGCGACCGCCCGCACCACGAACCCGGCGAATACGTCGGCGCACCACACGCCGCGCCGCACGAGCATCACGAAACGCACGGCACGAACGCGACGCACGACGAGCCGCACGGGCATCACGTCCACGAGCCGCACGAATCGCCCGCGTCGATGTGGCTGCCGCTCGCCGTGCTGGCTGTGCTGGCCACGCTCGGCGGCCTCGTCGGCGTCGGCCTCTTCGTTCATCACCGGCAGCGAGCATCCGGGCGGCAAGTTGAACATTGTCAACTGGCTCGCGCCCGTCATCTGGAATCCCGTCACGCGCGACTTCAACAAAGACCCGCACGCAGCGGGCGCTGAGCATGCGACGACTGCGACTGCGCCGCACGAAGCAGCGGCCGAACACGACGCAGCCGCGCGCCACCCGCCCGGCTACGAGCCAATCGAGAACACGCCTTACGGCGACACAGGCTTCAACCTCGCGCACGCGGCCGAGCATTCGCTTGGCGAGCGCGCCGCCGAATGGTTGTTCATCATCATCTCGCTCGCCGTCGCCGCGTTCGGCATGTGGCTTGGTTATCTTTTCTACTTGAAGCGGCCGCGCCTGCCCGACCTGTGGGCGCAGCGGCTCGCGGCGCTTTATCGTGCGAGCTATAACAAGTACTGGGTGGATGAACTCTACGGCCGGCTCGTCACGCGGCGCACGATGGACGCCGCGCGTGGTGTCTATAAAGTTGACTCGAAAGTGATTGACGGCGCGGTCAACGGCGTGGCCGCTTTGACGCGGCGCGCGTCGAGCCTGACGGGCATGTTCGATGCGAAGGTTGTGGACGGCGCGGTCAACGGCGTCGCCTACTTCATACGCGGCATCATGTCGCGCCTGTTCCGTTCCGCGCAAACAGGCGTGACCGCCAATTATGCGTTCGTCATGGTGCTCGGCCTCGTCGTCGCCGTCGTCATGTTCTTCTATGCCGACATCTGGACGGGCATACGGCAGTTATTCTTATAAGCTGAGCTTTCGCGTTTGCGCTTAGTGAGGGCATAGTGAAAATCCCATATCTTCTGTCAATCATCACGTGGCTGCCGACCATCGGCGCGATCATCCTCCTCGCGCTGTTCAAGAAACAGCAGACGGGCGCGATCAAAAAGTTCACGACCGCTTGGTTCGGGCTGACGTTTCTGGTGTCGCTCGGCCTCGTCACTTACGAACGCACGGCGGGCGGCATGCAGTTTCTCGAAGATCATCAATGGATTCCGATCATCGGCGCGCGTTACCAGATGGGCGTGGACGGCGTGGCCGTGCTGCTCATCCTGTTGACGACGCTGCTCGGCGTGATCGCCGCGCTCTCTTCGTGGAACTACATCCAGAAGCGCGAGAAGGAATATTACGCGCTGCTGCTGCTGTTGCAGACGGCCGTGGTCGGCGTGTTCGCATCGCTCGACCTGTTCCTGTTCTATCTGTTCTTTGAAGTGTCGCTCGTGCCGATGTACTTCCTGATCGGCATCTGGGGCGGCGAGCGCCGTTTGTATGCCGCGATCAAGTTCTTCCTCTACACGCTGGTCGGCTCGGTCGTGATGCTGCTCGGCGTTTTGAAGATGTACTTTCTGACGCAGGACACGGCGCTGACCGCGCAGATCAGTCAAGCCACACTCGGCGCGGTCGCGGGCAACCCGGCCGCGCGCACGTTGCTTGATCAGACCGTGCAGATCGCATCGCTCAACGGCACGGGCACGTTCAATATCATGTACCTGCAAGCCCTCGGCACGGCGTTGCCGATGGGCATGATGCAGATACTCTTGTTCTTTGCGTTCGCGCTCGGCTTTGCGATCAAAGTGCCGATGTGGCCGTTCCACACGTGGTTGCCGGACGCGCACGTCGAAGCGCCGACCGCAGGCTCGGTCATCCTTGCGGGCATCCTGCTGAAACTCGGCACATACGGTTTCTTCCGTTTCAACCTGCCGATGTTCCCGAAAGCTTCGGCCGACGAGATCGCGTTCAAGGTGTTCGGCCTCGTCTTCGGCGTGCGCCACATCATGATCACGCTCGCCATCATCGGCATCATCTACGGCGCACTCGCCGCCATGTATTTCGTCGTCAAGCGCGACGGCGACGTGAAGAAGTTGGTCGCCTATTCCTCCGTGTCGTCGATGGGCATCGTGATCTTGGGGCTGTTCTCTTTGAATCCGAACGGCATCAACGGCGCGGTGCTGCACATGATCAATCACGGCATCTATTCGGGCGCGCTCTTTCTCTTGGTCGGCATCATTTATGAACGACGGCACACGCGCAACGTCGCCGAGTTCGGCGGCCTCTCGCACGTCATGCCCGGCTACGCGACGGTCTTTCTCGCCATGGCCATGACGGCCATCGGGCTGCCGCTCCTATGCGTCTTCATCTCCGAGTTTCTCGCGTTGCGCGGCGCGTTCGAGGCGAAACCTGCTTGGGCTGCGTGGGGCGCGCTCGGCATCATCCTGAACGCGGGCTACATGCTCTGGCTCTACCAGCGCATGTTCTTCGGCACGATTGACAACCCGAAGAACGAGAAGCTGACCGACCTGTCGGGGCGCGAATGGGCTTACATGCTGCCGCTCGTCTTTGCGTCGCTCTGGATCGGCATCTACCCGACGCCGTTCCTCAACTACATACAGCAGCCGGTCAACACCGTCGTCCAACACATACGACCCGACTACCCGCTGCCCGGTCACGCGCCGACGCCGCAACGAGCCGAACGATAAATGATGAACGATGACGGCGGAATGATGAATGAAGAATAGCTGCTTATTCATCAATCATCATTCTGCATTCATCATTTGACCATTATGCTTCTACTGCAAGCCAATACCACCGCCCTCTACTCCTTAAGTGAGCTACAACTGCTCGCGCCGGAGTTGATCCTGACCGTGTGCGCCTGCGTGGTGCTAGTCATGGAGGTCGTGCTGCCGTACAAGCGCAGCCGCTTCACGGGCTACTTCGCTTTGCTTTCGACGGCGCTCGCGGGCGCGTCGCTGTTCGCGCAGTGGTACGCGAGCGGCCACCTGCTGCCGCTCAACGGCTTCTATGGCATGGTGCGGATCGACGGCTTTGCGATCATCTTCAAGGCCATCTTTCTCATCGCCGCCGCACTGACCATCGCCATCGCCCTGCGCTATCTCGACATAGAAGGCGAGCAGCGCGGCGAGTTCTACGCGCTCATCCTGTTCGCCACCATCGGCATGATGCTGCTGGCGTGCGGCTACGATCTGATCGCGCTCTACATCAGTCTTGAGTTGATGGCGCTCACGTTCTACGTGCTCGTCGCCTTCACCAAACGGCAGCGGCGCTCGAACGAAGCGGGCATGAAATACTTTCTGCTCGGCGCGTTCTCGTCCGGCATTCTGCTCTACGGCATGTCGCTGCTGTACGGTGTGACCGGCTCGACCAACCTCGGCGACATCGCGCAGGGCATCAACCAGATGTTGCGCGCCGTGCCGCCACTCGAAGGCACACCCGTTCCGTTACGCCCGATGATGCTGCTCGGCATGATCGCGCTCGCCGCCGGGCTGTTCTTCAAGATCGCCGCCGTGCCTTTCCACATGTGGGCCCCAGATGCTTATGAAGGCGCGCCCACGCCCGTCACAGCCTTCCTCTCAACCGGCTCGAAGGCCGCGAGCTTCGCGCTCTACGCGCGCATCTTCGTCGAGGCGCTGCCGGGCCTGCGCGCCGATTGGGCCCCGCTCTCGGCCTCGTCGCCGCGATCACGATCATGGTCGGCAACTGGGCCGCCGTCACGCAGACGAACGCCAAGCGGCTTCTGGCCTATTCGTCCATCTCGAACGCGGGTTACCTGCTGCTCGGCCTCGTCGCCGGCAACACTTACGGCTACACGGGCCTCGTCATCTATCTGTTCGTCTACACGTTGATGAACATCGGCGCGTTCGGCGTCATCATCACACTGCGGCGGCGCGGCATTGTCGGCGACAACGTGGACGACCTGACCGGCCTCGCGCAAAAAGCGCCCGGCCTCGCCGCGATGATGGCCATCTTCATGCTCTCGCTCGGCGGGTTGCCGCTCACGGGCGGCTTCATCGGCAAGTATTTTCTGTTCGGCGGGCTGTTGCAGCGCGGCGCGGCCGAAGATAAGACGTGGTACTACTGGCTCGCCCTCTGGGCGATTCTCAACACGGTCGTCTCGTTCTACTACTACGTGCGCTTCATCCGCGCGATGTATCTCGGCGACGAGTTGGCGGACGAACGCCCGCTCTCGCTCTCGCCCGCGCTGCAAACTGCGCTCGTCGTCGCCTGCCTCGGCATCATCCTCGTCGGCGTCTACCCGCAGCCGTTCATCAACGCCGCGCAGAGCATGATTACGAACCTCGCCGCCGCCAGCGCGGTCGCACTGCGGTAAACGGTCTTAACCACAAAGACACAAAGGACACAAAGAAAGATTCTGCTCTTTGTGTCCTTTGTGTCTTTGTGGTTAATCATAGCCTTCGTCATGTTGCTGTTCTACTTCTTCGCGCTGCTGCTCGTCTTGCAAGGCATCATCTCGTTGCGCGGCGGCTTCCGCTATCTCGCCTACTTCCGGCGCGAACTATCGCGCCCGCAACCGGACTACACGCCGTTCGCTTCCGTCATCGTTCCATGTCGCGGCCTCGACGCGGGCCTCGACGAAAATCTGCGCGCCCTCTGCACACAAGATTATCCGCGTTACGAGATCGTGTTCGTGACCGACAGCACGACTGATCCCGCGTTGACAGTGATCGAAGCAGTGCGCGCGTCAAGCAACACGGCGGCACGCACGATCAGTACGCGCACAGTCGTCGCGGGACGCGCGCGCGACCGTGGGCAGAAGGTACACAATCTGTGCGCGGGCTTGGCCGCGTGTGCTACGACGAGCGAGGTCTTTGTCTTCGTGGACACAGACGCGCGCCCGCGCCCCGGTTGGTTGCGCGCACTTGTTGCGCCGCTGGCCGACGAAGGCGTGGGCGCGACCACAGGCTACCGCTGGTTCGTGCCAAGCGCGGGGCGCTTCAGTTCGCACCTACGCGCCGTCTGGAACGCTTCCATCGCCTCCGCGCTCGGCCCCGACGAACGACACAACTTCTGTTGGGGCGGTTCGACCGCGTTGCGCCGCACGACGTTCGCGCGCGCCGACGTACAAACGCACTGGCGCGGCGCGCTCTCCGACGACTTCGCGCTGACTCGCGCGTTGCAACGCGCACAACTGCCGATCCGCTTCGTGCCCGCTTGCCTGACACCTTCACATGAAGACTGCACTTTCCGCGAGTTGGTCGAGTTCACCACGCGCCAGTTAAAGATCACGCGCGTCTATGCGCCGCACCTGTGGCAGATCGTACTCGTATCGAATCTGCTGTTCGCGTTGATCTTTTATGGCGGCTTGCTGCTTGCGCTCTGGCGCGTGTGGCGGGGCGGCGCGTTCATCATACCGCTTGCGTTCGTCGTCGCCATCTTCCTACTCGGCGCAGGAAAGGCCGCACTGCGTTTGCGGGCCGTCGCCTTAGTGCTTGTCGGTGCGGGCGTCGCGGCGCGCGGGCGCACGCTGCTCGCGCACCTTTGCCTGTGGCCGCTCGCGGCGCTGCTCTACGTCTATAACGCGACGGCGGCCCTCATCTCGCGGCGCATCACATGGCGCGGCATCACTTATGAATTGAACACGCCGACGGAAACTGTCGTCGAGATAGGAATGATGAACGATGACTGATGACTGATGACTGATGAATAAGCTGCTATTCTTTATTCATCATTCTGCCTTTCGTTGTGTGGCTCAACCGAGTCGGTTACACTCTGTCGCGCTTGTCGGTAGTTCTTGACGGCAGAAAGTTTTTAAGTCTGCATGACCGCCTCATCTCTACCCAAACCAACCCGGCCCCGCCCGCTGTGGGGGCCATACTTCGTCCTGCTGATCGCGCTGTTGTTGACCGCGCTCGCCGCCTACTATGTCGTGCGCTCGGCGGAGACGAAAGATCGGCTGCGCTTTGGCAGCGCCGTCGAGCGCACGCAGACCGAGATCGAGCGGCGACTCGATATGCACATCGCACTGCTGCGCGCGGGGTCGGGTCTGTTCGCGGCCAGCGCAGAAGTAACGCAGGCCGAGTTCAGGTCATTCGCCGACCGGCTTGAGTTGCGCGAGCGTTTCCCCGGCATACGCGGGATCGGTTATTCGGTGCGCGTGCCGGCCGGGCAACAGGCCGCACTCGAAGCCGCGATGCGCCGGCAATGGAACGCTGACTACACCCTGCACCCGGCCACGCCGCGTCCAGAGTATCACGCGATCATTTTTATCGAGCCGCAGGATCAGCGTAACAGGGCCGCGCTCGGTTACGATATGTTCACCGATCCGGTGCGGCGTGCGGCGATGGAGCGGGCGCGCGACACGGGCGAGCCGGCCGCGTCGGGGCGCGTGACGCTCGTGCAGGAGATCGAGGAGCCGAAGCAGCCGGGCTTTCTGATCTACGTGCCGGTCTATCGCAAAGGCAGCGCGCCGCAGACTGTCGCCGAACGACAAGCGGCGCTGCAAGGGTTCGTCTATAGTCCGTTTCGCGCCGAAGATTTGTTCCTCGGCATCTTCGCCGAGAGCCAGCCGGAAGTGGACTTTCAAGTCTATGACGGCGCGGCGCAGATGCCCGTGAACCTGCTGCACGACTCGCGCCGCACAAACGCCACGAGCAGCGATCATAACCCGCTCTACACGGCCACGACCGCGACGAAGATCGGCGGGCAACCGTGGACCTTCGTGTTCACCTCGCGGCCTGCGTTCGATCAAGCGTCGCAACGGCGTTTCGGGCCGCCATCTTAATCGGCGGACTGCTCGTCAGCTTGGTTCTATTCTTCGTCACACGCGCACAGGTGCGTGCGCGCGCAGTCGCCGAACGCGCCGCGACCGATCTCCGCGAGTCCGAGGCGCGCTTCCGCACGATGATCGAGCAGTCGCCGTTGAGCACGCAGGTCTTCACGCCCGACGGGCGCACAGTGCAGGTCAACCGCGCGTGGGAAGAGTTGTGGGGCGTGACGTTTGAACAGATTGGCGTTTACAACATCCTGCAAGATCAGCAACTCGTCGATAAAGGCATCATGCCTTATATCCAACAGGCGTTCGCGGGTGAAGCGGCGGCCGTCCCCGCAGTGCTCTACGATCCGGAAGAGACGATCCCGAAGCTGAGCGCGCATAACGATCCACGTCGTTGGGTCAGCGCCTTCATCTATCCGGTGAAGGATGAACAAGGGCGTATCCGCGAGGTTGTGCTCGTCCACGAAGACATCACCGAGCAGAAGCGCGCCGCCGAAGAGTTGGCCGAGGCGAGCCGCATCAAGGACGAGTTTCTGGCCACGCTCTCGCACGAACTGCGCACGCCGCTCACGTCCATACTTGGTTGGGCGCGCATGTTGACCGGGGGCGGCTTGAACGAAGAGGCAAAGGAACGCGCCGCTCAGGTCATCGAGCGCAACGCCCGCTCGCAGGCGCAGTTGATCGACGACCTGCTCGATATGTCGCGCATCATCACGGGGAAGCTGCGTTTGGACGTGCGCCCCGTCGAGTTGCCGCGCATCATCGAGACAGTCGTGGACAGCATGTTGCCTGCGGCGCAGGCGCGCGGCCTGCATTTCGATCTGCGGCTCGACCCGGCGGCCGGCGCGGTCTTAGGCGACTCCAACCGCTTGCAGCAAGTGGTCTGGAACTTGTTGTCGAACGCCATCAAGTTCACGCCGGCCGGCGGCCGGATCGGCATCCAGTTACAACGCGGCGATGGGCACGTGGAGTTACGCGTCGAAGATACGGGGCAGGGCATCAAGCCCGAATTTCTGCCGCACATCTTCGACCGCTTCCGCCAAGCCGACGGCTCGATCACGCGCGAGCATGGCGGGCTTGGGCTTGGTCTGGCCATCGTGCGCCATCTCGTCGAGATGCACGGCGGTCGCGTCGCCGCCACGAGCGAAGGCGAAGGGCGCGGCACGACTTTCATCGTGCAACTGCCCGTCAGCGAAATGCGGAATGCGGATTTCGGATTGCGGAATGACAAAAATACAACTAGCCAATCCACAATCCGAAATCCACATTCCGCAGTCCTTACAGGCACGCGCGTGCTGGTTGTGGACGACGACGAAGACACGCTCAACCTGTTGAAGACATTGTTAGCGCGGCACGGGGCTGAAGTCGCGGCGGTCGCATCGGCCGCCGAAGCGTTAACGCGCTTGCCGCAGTTTCGCCCCGGCGTGCTTGTCTCAGACATCAGTATGCCGGGCGAGGACGGTTACGAGTTGCTACGCAAAGTGCGCGCGCTGCCCGTTGAGCTTGGCGGGCAAGTGCCCGCGCTGGCCCTGACCGCACACGCGCGGCCCGAAGATCATGAGCGTGCGCTGGCGAGCGGCTATCAAGCCCACATCGCCAAGCCGGTCGAGCCGGCCGATCTGTTGGCGCGGATCGCGGAGTTGACGGGCCGGCAGAAAAGCGTGGCGTGATTGCAACGCGATCCGTCTGCGGCTAACATGCCTTGTGCGACCATGACGAACAAAGCCGGCAAACTTTATCAACTATTGCGTTCGACGAAGCGCGGGCACGAACTCGGCACGCTCATCCTGTTCGTCACCTCACGCTGCAACGCGAAATGCGAGACGTGTTTTTACTGGCAGGAGTTGAATCAACCGGGCGACATGACCTTCGCGCAGATCGAGCGCATCGCGCACACGATGCCCGCGATCACAGACCTGTGGCTCTCCGGCGGCGAGCCGACTCTGCGCCGCGACTTGAATGACATTATCGACCTGTTCGTCAAACATAACGGCGTCCGCCGCGTCATCATCCCCACGAACGCGCTCATCAAAGCGCACGTCTGCGAGGTCGTCGAACAAGCACTCACGCGCAACCCGCAGATCGATCTTTACTTGAATGTTGCGCTCGACGGCTACGGCGCGACGCACGACCGCATACGCGGCGTGCCCGGCAACTGGGAGAAGACGCTCGCCTGTATTCGCGCGCTCTATCCGTTGAAAGACCGCTTCGCTGATCGTTTTCGTTTGAACGTCAATACGGTGGTCTGCGCCGAAAACTACACGGAGCTTGAACGGCTCGCGTCGTTCCTCTGGGAGAATTTCAAACTCGACGGCCAGTACTTCAACATCATCCGCGGCGAGACAAAGGCCGGCGCGTCGATCAAGCAAGTGCCGCCCGAAGTCTTGCCCGAAATGTACGCGCGCGTCGCAGCCCTCACGAAGCGTTACGGCGAGCGCATGTTTGCCGACGACGACACGGCCACGCGCTTCGTCAAATCAGTCGCCTACGTCGGCGCGATCACCACGCACTACCGCACGCAACTGGCCAACTTCGAGCGCCCGGCCGCTTGGCCCTTTCCCTGTACGGCGGGCGAGACGACGGCCGTGATCGATTACAACGGCGACGTGCGCGCCTGCGAGTTGCGCCCTGCGTTCGCCACGCTCGCCGATTACGATTACGACTTCGCGGCGCTCTGGGCCGCACACGCACGCGCAGTGGAACTACAAGCGATTGACGGTGGCCGCGCCTGTTGGTGTACGCACGTTTGTTTCATTCACGATTCCATGCGCCACTCGCGCCGCGCGCTGCTCTACGAACTGCCGAAGAACTACCTGCGGCGCGAACGCTGGTGAGGCGCAGGCTCGAACTTGATGGTCGATAAAAACGAACAGAAGATTACGCAGACAAGCGGCCTCGTCTATGGCGCGGTCTTCACGCTCGCGTCGGCGATTGTGGTGTGTCTGGTGGCGGGGTGGGCGCTGGATCGTTGGTTGAAGACGGGGCCGTGGCTGCTGGTCGCGGGCATCATCGTCGGTGCGGTGCTTGGCTTTTATCAGTTTGTTCGTATGATGTCGCGCGTGCCTTAAAGTTATGACGTGGCGCTCGACAGCCCGCGCGGTGGCCGTGTAAAATCGACTGTTCAGAGATGTGTTGATATGCAGCTTGAGGCGCAATGGACCGGCACTAGCGACGAGTCGGATGCTATCGAGCGCCGTCTGTTTCGCGTGATGTGCTTGACGGTGGCGCTGGCGGTGCTGGCGAGCGCGTTCGTTGCGCAGTGGCGCGTGACGACAGGGCTGCTATTGGGCGGTCTGCTGGCGCTCGTCAATTATCACTGGCTGAGCGCGTCGGTTCGCACGGTCTTTTCAGGCGCGGCGACAAACGGGTTGCGGCCCAAACTCGGCGTCATACGTTTCGTGCTGCGTTATGTCGTCGTCGTTGCGGCCGTGTACGTGGCTTATGAGTTGGACGTGGTTTCAATCGTGGCGACGCTCGTGGGCTTGAGCGTGTTTGTCGTCGCGGCGCTGGTCGAAGCTTTCATTCAGACTTTTTTAACGTTCACCCAACGAGAGGAAAATTAACGGATGTTCTGGTTGCTGCAAGCGCACGAACAAGCCGGTCACCCGACGCCGGAGCATGCCGGCCCGGCGACGGAGCACGCGGCCGACGCGGCCGGGCAAGCCGCCACGGCGGCCGCGCACAGCGGCGGTCATCACGAACCGTGGCTCGTCACGCACGTCAATCAGTTGATCGGCGAGCCGCTCTATCAACTGCAACTCAAGACGACGAAGCCGCTGTGGGACAAGCTCTTTGCCACCTTCGGGACGGACGCCGAGACGATGTTCGGGCCGTATTCGCCGGCGACGGCCGTGCCGTGGTACACGGTGATGTTCATCATCGCGTGCATTCTGACGATCATCTTCATCTGGATACTGAAGGGCAAACTGTTCGGCAAGGCGCTCTCTGAAGACGAGCCGCACGGCGGGCAGCAGACGCTCGAAGTGACGGTGCTGGCGGTGCGCGGCCTGATCGAAGACATCATCGGGCCGCACGGGTTGAAGTACTTCCCGGTGGTCGCAACCTTCGCGCTGCTGATCTTGACCTCGAACCTGATGGGACTGTTCCCCTTGTTCATGTCGCCGTCTGCATCAACGTCCGTCACGTTCGCGCTCGGCATCTCGTCGTTCGTCTATTACAACTACATCGGCATCAAAGAGAACGGCTTGATGGCGCACTTGGGCCACTTCGCGGGCGTGCATTATTTCAGCGGCGCGATCCTGTGGATCATGGGGCCGGCGATGTTCGTCATCGAGTTGATCAGTAACTTCGTGCGCCCGCTGTCGTTGGGCTTGCGTCTGTTCGGCAACATCTTCGGCGACGAACAGGTCGGCGCGAACATCGCTAACCTCGCGCCGCCCTATACGCTGTTCTTCATCCCGGCGGGGCTGATGGTGTTGAGCGTCTTCGCCGCCGTGATGCAGACGTTCATCTTCACGCTGCTCTCGATGATCTACATTGGCGAAGTCTCGCACGCGCCGCACGAAGATCATCACGGCAGCGACGTTGATGGCGAGGAAATCCTCGCCCCGGTCTTTACTTAAAGACGGTGACGAGTGACGAGTTGAAGCGTCTCGGCTGATCACTCGTCAGTTGATATTTGCCATTAGTTCTTAGCCGCGCTTAGAGCGAGCGACGCGGGCAGACGCGCCCGCGCACGTTGCGGCGCATGATGTGGTTTGACTTTTCGTGGCAAGCGGAAGCGGGACTGGACGCGGCTTGTGGGTTGGGTCGTCGCGGTCATAGCTTTCGCGGTTTGAAAGCGCGTCGGGGAGCTTGCATCGCAGGAGCGCCGTTGTAAGAGGGGCGGCGGATACCGGATGCCGGCGAAATCATAGTTACAATAGACCGATGCCCTTGAGCATTACAGTCCGGGCCGCTGCCGAATAGTCGCGCAGACAACAGACAGGAGATCTCCCATGATCAGACTGAGATTATTCATCTACACGGTGCTGGCCATGCTGTGCATGACGGCCACCGCCTTCGCGCAAGACCCGACCGCCGACAACGCCTTCACCGTAACCAAGTGGGCGAAGCTGGCGGCGGGCATCGGCTTTGCCATCGCGGCGGGCTTGGGCGCGTTGGGTCAGTCGCGCGTGGCGGCGTCGGCCGCCGAAGGCGCGGCGCGCAATCCGGGCGCGAGCGGACGCATCCAGATTCTGATGATCATCGGCCTCGCTTTCATCGAGACGCTGGTGATCTTTACGCTGGTGATCATGTTCGCCATCGTGCGCTAACGCATACACGCGCAACACACGCGGGGCGCGGCCCAGTCAGTTGGGCCGCGCCCCGCGTCTCTTTACGTAAGCCACGCTGTCGTCAGTAATACTTGCCCGCGTTTCCGCTTCGGTGTAAGCTGAGCGCCGTTCCCCTCGAACTTATAACTATCCACGGATTTATTTAGCCTCTCGCTGATCGGGTTCGGCCGCGGTTGCGTTAACTGCCGCTGGCGGCCCGGTCAATCTGATCGGAAAGGACAGGAAGTGTATGCGTAAAACAATTCTGGCTATAGCGATGCTGTTACTGGCGAGCGTGTTCGCCGTGGCCGACACGATCTATTTGAAGGACGGGCGCACGTTGCGCGGCACTGTGATCGGTTTCATCGGTGGGCGCTTCGCCGTGCGGCTCAACACAGCGTCCACGCCCGGCGCGGGCGGCGAAAGCGGCGACATACAGTTCTTTCGGCCGCGCGATGTTGATCGGATCGAGATCGACGGGCGCTCGATTGACGAGTTGCGCTACGAGACGCGCACCGTGCAAGTAGAGCTTGCGCCGAACTGGGTCGATAGCGGCGTCGATCTCAAACGCAACGAGCGCGTGCAGGTCAAAGCATCCGGCACAATCGTCGCCGGGCGCACGCGCATCACGCCCGACGGGCTGCGCTCGTCCGATCCGACCTCACCGCTGCCGCGCGCCGCCGAAGGCTTGCTCATCGGCGCGGTTGGCAATGATGCGGACTCGCCGATCATCGAACTCGGCCTCTCGCGCGAGTTCGTCGCCGACCGCGACGGGCGACTCTATCTAACCGCGAACCGGGGCACATACACCGATGCGCGCGGCGCATACACCGTGCAGGTCAGCCGCGAGCGCGATCTTGCGGCGCAGTCGGACGACCGCGACGACAACGATAACGTCTTCGGCAACAACCGGCGCAACAACCCCGCGCCCGTGCGTTCGCGCACGCGGCAACCCACAACTGAGCCGGGGCGCAATCGCGGGCCGCGCGAGCTAACTATCGACGTGCCCGGTACGTCGCGCGGCACAGACACGAACATCGATGTGCGTTCGGGCGATCAGATCACGTTCACGGCAACGGGTCGGGTCGTGGCCGGCCGGCGCGTCGGTGAAGTCGGGCCTGAGGGCGGGCGCGCGAGCGGCTTCGGCTCTATCGCCGGCACGTATCCAGTGCCAAACGCGGGGCCGGGCGCGTTGATCGGTTACATCCGTTTGGACAACGGCCAGATATCGCAGTATTTCTTCGTCGGCGCGCAACTGACCTTGACCGCGCCCGCCGACGGTCGCCTGTTCCTCGCCATCAACGACGATAACTACAGCGACAACGGCGGCAGCTTCAGCGTGAGGATAAGCAGTAGGTAGTAAGCAGTAGGCAGTTAAGACAGACCGCGATTGAACAGTTAAGAAGGCCGCTGATTGAACGTGCCTCGTGCGCGTGCGAGGTCGAATCAATCAGCGGCCTTTCGCTTGTCTGCAACTGCCTACTGCTTCTTTCCCGTCGCGCGCAGGATCGGATCGATGGTGGGGGCGAAGGGCGGGGCATAGGCGAGGTCGAGGCGGTTGACATCTTCGACTTTCAACTGTGCATACAGCGCGGCGGCGTACACGTCAATTCTGTGCGCGACGCCTTCGCGCCCGACCATCTGCGCGCCGAGTAGTCGCCCGCGTTGATCGTAGACGATGCGTGTGAGCAGCTTCGCGCCGCCGGGATAGTAGCCTGCGCGCGAGTGGGTTTCATCGTCTGCGGCGGTGGCGGCAAAGCCGACCGCTTGTGCTTCCGCAAGTGATAGACCTGTGCGTGCCACTTCGAGGTCGAAGACTTTGACGGCGTTCGTGCCGACGACGCCCGCATAGCGCGCGGGCGTTTGTGCGCCGCTCGCGTTCGTGCCCGCGATCCAACCTTGTCGCACGGCCGGTTGCCCAAGCGGCAACCAGACGGGGCGACCGGAGACGCGGTGCAAGACCTCGCAGCAGTCGCCCGCCGCATAGACGTTCGGCGCGCTCGTGCGTTGTTCCGCGTCCACAGAGATTGCGCCGCTTGCGCCCAGTTCCAAGCCCGCACTCGCCGCGAGCGCAGCGTTCGCCGTCACGCCGACGCCGATGCAAACGATCTGTGCCTCGACAGCGCGACCATGTTCAGTCACGACGCGCTCGATCTGTTCGCGCCCCTCGAATGCGACGACCCTTTCACCGAGCAAAACTTCGACGCCGTGCGCGTGCAACTCGGCCACGACGCGCTCACGCAGTCGACCGTCCAACGTGCTCATCACTTGGTCCGACGATTCGATTACGGTCGTCTTAAGCCCGCGACGCGTGAACGCCTCGGCCAGTTCAAGCCCGATGTAGCCTGCGCCGACGATGACGGCCGCGCTCGGTCGTCGTTCATCGAGGAAGGCGAGCATCTGGCGGCCGTGCTGCATGTGGCGGAGGACGAAGACGCCCGCGAGGTCGTGACCGGGCAGCGGCGGGCAGACGGCGGCCGCGCCCGTGGCGAGGACGAGACTGCTGAAACCGAGTTCGCGTTCCGCGCCGTCCTGCTTGACGCGCAGGAGCGAGCGCGCAGGCAAAATCTCAAGTGCCTCGGCGTGCAAGTGTAGGTTGATATTGTGGCGCTCGCGGAAGTATGGCGGCGCATGAAGCACGAGTCGTTCGAGCGATGGGATCAGACCGGAGATAACATAAGGCAGACCGCATGCGCCGTAAGAAATATCGGCGGTCTGTTCAAGCACGGTGATGTCGAGCGTGGGCGCGTGGCGGCGCGCTTCCATCGCGGCGGCGAGGCCGGCCGCGACGCCGCCGACGATCACTAAATGTTCGTGACCCAAGTTCTTCAGTCGCCTTCCGTCTGAATTAAAAACAGGAGCGTGCTAAGCTTACTCAAACTCTGGGCAAATGGAAAAAGCGGCGGGGTTGAAAACCAAGCAAAGCGCAACAATCGGCGCGCGGCGTGCGTAGTTGAAAGTGGCGCTGGTCTTTGGTCTAACTATTGCTTGATTGTGTTTCGTCGCGTGCGAATGAAGCGGTATAATACGCTCATTCGCAATATCCCACAGCGGCGACCGAGGCGAGGCGGATTCCTTAGATGAAAAAATGCCCGAAATGCGGGACGGTGTACGACACGACGAACACGCTGTGTCCGAATGACGGCTCGGTGCTGGTTAAAACAGGCGACACGCTGCTGGGCAAGACGCTCGCCGGTAAGTACCGCATTGAGGAGCGGATCAGCGAAGGCGGCATGGGCACGGTCTATCGCGCGACGCACATACTGATGGAGAAGTTGGTGGCGATCAAGGTGCTGCACCCAGCCTTGGCCGCCGACGATAAGATCGTCGCGCGCTTCACGCGCGAAGCCAAAGCCGCCTCGCGCATCTCGCACCCGCACGCGTTGAACGTGACCGACTTCGGCGAAGACGAGAGCGGCATCGTCTTCCTCGTTATGGAATATCTGCGCGGGCAGACGCTCAAACAGATCATACGCGAGGCGGGGTCGCTGCCGCTCGCGCGCATCGTCGAGATCACGCGCCAGATCGCGGGCGCGCTCGACGCAGCCCACGCAGAAGGCGTCGTCCACCGCGATCTCAAGAGCGACAACATCATGCTCGAAGAGGTCGGCACGGACGGCGGCGACTGGGCTAAGGTCCTCGACTTCGGCATCGCCAAGATTCAAGAGCCGGTCGGGCAAGACCCGGAGTTGACCGCGCCGAATTTGATCATCGGCACGCCGCAATACATGTCGCCCGAACAATGCTCGCAGGCGGCAGAGATCGATCAGCGCTCCGACATCTACTCGTGCGGCATCATTCTCTACGAGATGCTCACAGGGCATGTGCCCTTCACCGGCGAGTCTGCCACGGCCATCATGCTCAAGCATCTGCAAGAGCCAGCGCCGGACGTGCGCACCGAACGCGCGGACGTGCCGCCGGCCGTTGCCGAAGTGGTAGCGCAGGCGCTATCGAAGCGACGCGAGGAACGACAACAGAGCGCGGGCGAGTTGGCGTTAGCCTTGGCCACGGCGGTCGAGACGGAAGTGCCCGCGGCCGCCGCCGCACAAGCGCGCTCCACGGGCGAGCATCGCGGCATCAGCACCGACCGCATCGTCGTCCCGACCGGCTCGCACGAATCGCGCTCGACCGCGAACGACGATTACGACGAAGCCACAGTCGTGCGCCCCGCGCCGCACACGGGCCAGCATCGAGAAGTTGACGAGGTTGCGGTTTACAACCAACCGCCGCCCGCACCCGCAAGTTTTACTCCGTGGCGCATCATGATCCCGGCGGGCTTGGCGCTGCTCGTCATCATCGGCGTCTTCTACGCGGTCAGCCAGCGCAGCACCGGGCAGCCCGCCGCCAACGACAACGCCGCACCGCTCACAACCGATCCCAACGCGCAGGCCGTGCAACCGCTCGGCACGCCCACAGGCGCGGGCGAAAGCGCCGTCGCGCCCGTCGTCATCGTGCCCGGCGCAACGACCAGCCCCGCGACAGGTGCGACGCCGGTTCAAACCGGCCTCCCGGCCGCCAACGACAATGCCGCGACGCAGCCGACGCCCACCGAGCAAGAGGGCAGCGACGACAGCGACACGCCGCGCAACGACAACACAGCCCCGACCAACGACAACCGCACACGCAACGACAACGCGAACGCCGACGCCGATCCGACTCCGCCGCCGACGAACAGAAACGACAACCGCGCGCCGCGCGCGACGCCCACGCCCGCGCACAACGAAGGCGATCCGCCGCCGCCCACGCCCCCCAAGCCGCGCGCCACGCCCACAGCCACGCCGCCTCCGCAAACCGCACCCGCGCAAGCCGCGCCGGTCGATAGCGACCCGCCGCCACCAACAGTGTAAGGAAATGATGAACCATGAATGATGAATGACGGATAACAGACAAGCTATTCTTCATTCGGCATGATGAATGAAGAATAGCTGCTTATTCATCAGTCAGCATTCGGCCTTCATCGTTCATCATTGCTGTTGATGGTCTGACGTATCAAGGCCAGCAAGCTTTCTTCTTCCTCGATCTCAAGCGCGATTTCAAGTACGAAGCAGGGCAGGTCGAAGCGTAGCGATTGCAGTTTAACCGCGTCCTTTGCCGTCGTGATGAGCGCGTGCGCGCCGCTTTGCGCGGCCGCATTTGTCACCGCATCCACGTCTGCTTGCGTATAGGCATGATGATCAGGAAAGGCGCGCGTGTAGCTCAACGTGCAGCCGTAATCGTAATTGCGTGCCTGCGCGAAGAAGGCTTGCGGGTTGCCGAGGGCGCAGAACGCGGCCGCCGGTTGCGGTAGCGCTGCCGGCGTGAGCGCAACGTCCGCAGCCTGCGCCGTGAGCGGGCGGCAACTTACGTTGCGCGTGCGGGCGCTGAAGATGGGCCGGCCGCCAATGAGTTGTGCGACCTGTGCGCGCAGACCTGCGATGTCGGGCGCGAGTTCGGCGCGTGTGATGACGACGCAATCGGCGCGTGTGAGATTGCCGATAGGCTCGCGCAGACGACCGCGCGGCAGCAAGTGTCCGCCGCCCCACGGCGCGGTCGCGTCGAGCGTCACGATGTTGAGATCGCGCGCGAGGCGCAGATGTTGGAAACCGTCGTCGAGGATGAAGACCTCGCTGCCCCACTCTTTGAGCGCCCAACGCGCCGCCGCCACGCGGTCGGCATCGGCGACGACTGCCGCCAATCCGCGCAATGCTTCCGCCAACAGGCGCGGCTCGTCGCCGCCAGCGCGTGCATCCGCCAGCACGCGCACACCGTCAGACAGGACAACGCGTTGTCGCGCATCCGCGCGGCCATAGCCGCGCGTCAGGATGCACACGCGCCGGCCTTCACGCGCCACCGCGCGCGCCAGCCATTCGACCATAGGGGTCTTGCCTGTCCCGCCCGTCGTGATGTTGCCGACGCTGATCACCGTGGCTGCAACTCGATGCGCGGCGAACACGCCCGCGTCGTACAACGCGAGCCGCGCGCGCATGACCGCGCCATACAGGATACTGAGCGGTGCGAGTGCCAGTGACATAAAAAGCAGATGCCGGTTATTAGATGTCAGATGTCAAAGGCTGGTCGTGTTAGAGGTCAGTCGTGATTCAAGATCAGAGCTTCGCGTTTCTGGTTGTGCGTTGCGATCATGTGCTTCGGATAGAGCGTCGTTGTTACTAATCTCTGAACGCGGATCAATGATCACTGTCGTCAACAGGGCGATGGTGCGTTCGGTTGCGCCGCGATTCTGTTCAAGCGCGGCGTGGGCACGCGCGCCGAGAGCGTGACGGCGTTCGTCGTTTGATAGCAACTCTTGGAAGATACGCGCGAGCGCGGCGGGCGCTTGCTGAGCGTCGAGCACGGGCAGTTGGACGAGCGCCTGCTGTGCAAGGAAGTCGCGCACGATGGCCGTGAAGTTGAACGTGTGCGTGCCGGTGACGATGCAGCGGGCGTGCGCGGCCGGTTCGAGTACGTTGTGCCCGCCGACGGGCGCGAGGCTGCCGCCCACGAAGACGAGCGCCGCCAGCGGATAGATGGCGCGCAGTTCGCCGATGCTGTCGAGCAGGATTATGTCCGCGTCGAGATCGGTTGCGGCAGCGACGGCCGAGCGGCGTGTCCAACTGAAACCGGACGCGGCGACGAGCGCGGCCACTTCGTTGAAGCGTTCGGGATGACGCGGCGCGACGAGCAGACGCGGGCGCGGGCCATCGCTTGCAGACAACAGTTTGAACGCGGCGAGCAGCGCCGCCTCTTCGGGCGCGTGCGTGCTAGCCGCGACGAGCAGAGGACGTTCATCATTAACACCGAAGCGCGCGCGCAAAGCTTCTGTCAATTCGCGCGCGTCGGTTTCAGCCGGCGCGTCGAATTTCATGTTGCCGGTGACGCGTGTGCGTTCGGGCGCAAGGCCGAGCGCGCGTATGCGTGCGGCGTCCGCTTCGGTCTGCATGAGCGCGAGCGTGAGCGTGTTGACGACCTGTCGAATAAACAGGCCGAGTCGTTTGTAGTTGCGAAATGAACGCTCGGACAAACGCCCGTTGACGAGCACGACGGGCACACGGCGCACATGACACTCGCGCAAGAAGCGCGGCCATAGCTCCGTCTCCATCACAAGCACGACCTCTGGATTGATCGCGCGCAACGCACGGCGCACGCTCCACGCCCAATCGAAGGGGAAATAAAAGACGGCCGCCGCTTCGTCTTTGAAGACTTCGCGGGCGAGACGTTGGCCTGTCAACGTAGTTGTTGAAACGACGACTGCATGCGCGGGAAACTGCGCGCGCAACGCACGCACGAGCGGACGCGCCGCTTGCGTCTCGCCGACCGATACACAGTGTAGCCAGATGACGGGTCGACCGTCGGTTGCGAGTGGCGTGATGCCGCCCATGCGTTCGCCGAGGCCCGCGACGTATTTGCCGTGGCGCAGCGCGTCGAGCAGAAACAGGGGCAGCAGCGCGAGGATGCCGGCAGCGAGCAAGAGGCTGTAGAGGAAAAACATCGGAAAGCAGTGAAGCGTGGAGCGTAAATCGTGAATAGAGCAGAACTGAGTTTTATCTATTCACGATTGACGCTCCACGCTTCACGATTCACCGCTTTTACTTGGCGCGTTCGATGTAGCGCCCTTCGGCCGGGTTGACGCGGATGCGGTCGCCTTCGTTGATGAAGGGCGGCACGGGGATCGTGACGCCGTTCTCAAGCGTCGCGGGTTTGTTGACGTTCGAGACGGTCGCGCCTTTCATCGTTGGCTCGGTGCTCATGACCTTAAGTTCGATTGAGTCGGGCAGGTCGATGCCGATGGCGCGGCCTTCGTAGAACTCGGCCTGAATGTGTAGCCCCTGTATGAGCCACTGGGCCATGTCGCCGAGGTCTTCGTCGGAGAAGGCGAGTTGCTCGTAGTTCTCCGTGTTCATGAAGTGATGACCCGAACCGTCCGAGTAGAGATATTCCATCTCGTGCTGTTCAAGCGTCGCGCGCTCGATGGTATCGGCGGAGCGAAAGCGGTGTTCAAAGGTCGAGCCGGTCTTCAGGTTGCGCAGCTTGGTCTGCACCATCGCGCGCAGGTTGCCGGGCGTGTGGTGGCGGAACTCGACGACCTTGCACAGGTTGCCCTCGAACAGGATGACCATGCCGCGACGGATTTGGGTTGCGGGAATTGCCATAGAAGTAAATTAAACTCCGTGTCGAATGAGATGCTGCATCGGCGGCCGGACCATAGCCACATAGACAGACCACGCGCCGCGCCAACAAACTGCCTAGTCTAGCGACGCCGCGCGGGGTTTGTCCAGCGAGCATGTTAAGCGCAACATGATCTACCACTAAGACACGAAGACACAAAATGAATGTTGGTCCGGTTACGTGTGGCTTAAGTGGCGCTGTGGTTTAAGTGTCGCCGCGATCAAGTTCGTCGGGCGGGTCGAGCTTGAAGAAGACTTCGAGCGTGACCTGATATTCGAGGCGGCCCTGTTGCAGCCCGCCGCGCTGCTCTTTGACGACGAACCATGAGAGGTTGCGTAACGATTGGCGCGCGCGGGCCACCGCTACCTCGATGGCATGACTGAAACTTGTGTCGGACGTGCCGACGATCTCCGTGCCTTTGAAGACGTGTTCGCCCATAAGGAGATGTGCCTCCGTCGCGTATGAATTTTCCGGCTTGCTTTACGGGTCGCATGTAAGCATGGCGGGCGGGGTACGGTCAAGACGCGTGGGCGGGCGCGCAAGCATGTGTGGCAGAACAAAGAACGGGCGAGCAGCCTTCAAAAGTTTGATCGAACTCTTGCTGACTGTCCGCCCGTCCTTCTCGGAGGAGCCCACCTTCCTGACCGTTAGAACGCTCTAGGCAGGCAAAGGTTTCAAAAAATTATTTGCGTAAGCACGGAAAATGTATTGGTAGTGATGAGCGGCGCGCGTAGAGGGTTAAGCGGCGCGGGCGCGTGGGGTGCGGCGTGCGCGCGCGATATGGTTCAGCCATTCCTGCGCGTCGTGATAGAGCGGGTAACGTGCCTCTTCGGCGCGGAACGCTTTCGTGTGATACATGCGGCGGCCGTTGACGAGCCGCGCGGGGTGTTTGATGTGCAGCATCTCGTGATAGAGGATGTACTCGACAAACCATTCGGGCACGTCATGCGCGTCGAGCGTCTTGCTGATCACGATGGTATCGTGTACGGGGTCGTGGTGGCCGAGGATGCGGCGCGTGCGGCGCTGCGACCACGTTAGCGTCGGCTTGGCCAGCTTGTTGTCGAAGTAGCGGCGGTTGAGACGCGTGAACAACCGTTCGAGGTTGTGATAGCTGCCGCGCGCCGACGAGATGACTTTGCGTCCGCGCTGGCGACGGGCCAGATCGGCGGCGCGCAGGACGTGCGGCGACGTGGCGTAATCACGATAGACACGCTCGTGGACTTCCGGCGTGCGCCGCCGCAGCAACTTGGCGACGAGGATGAACGCGAGCGCGCGCTGCACGTTCGCCGGCGCGTCGCGGAAGATGTCCGAGAGGCGCACGTAGACGCGGCCCGACCGCAGGCGGATCGTGTGGTTGAGGCCGGCGTAGGGGTAGAAGCGGACTTCAAGGGCCGGGGTCGGACGCGTCGGCTCAAGCTGGCGGAAGGCGTCAGCAAAGAGCGCGTTGAGATGTGTCTGAGCGTCTGACATAAGGGCGACCGGGCACGTAAACTTTCGCGCATGAACCGACGGGACAGGTGCAGGCGAGTGGTCTGTCTGCCCGGAACACTGAGAAGGACGCGCCGCCGGGTCTCGCTTGGCAACAAGGAGCAGGTGGCCGCAAGACCCGTCGGCGCTGGGGCTATATTAATGGCGCGCGGAAACGAGCGTCAACAAGCTTTTCAAAGGCGGCGCTAAGCCTCTGTGCCGCCACAAATTGAGCATGGTTTTGCACGGGGGCGGGCGCGGGTTGATTTTTGGTGTGGTGCTAAGTCGTGCTGTTGCACGGATTTGCGGTAAACGGTGCGGGCGCGACCGTGATTGTGCAATTAAACCCTGTCAAATCTTCAAATAGCTCGACAGACGCGGGCGCGGCTGCGTTGACGGGCGGCCGGAATTGAGGTTTGCGCCCGCCCGAAGCCGTCGCTTATACTGCCAGTGCCGACCCCTTTGGCGGGCGGCGCGAATTAGAACTTGACAGGCGTTTGGCGGGACGGTATTCATTGAAGTGCGGCCCGTTGCCGAGCGGGCAGCGCGCTCGCCCGTTAGAGCGTCCCTTCAGTCTTCCCGCTTTCCCGTCTAGCTCCGAACAGCTATGCGCAACTCCACGTCCCCAACTTCCGGCGACTGGCTGCCCGACGCGCGCGGGCGGGCGGTGCTGACCGCGATCATCAACGAGCATCTGGTGACGGGCGAGCCGGTTGGCTCGCGCACCGTGGCCGCGACGCTCGCGGCCGGCGCGGCCGCGTGGAGTTCCGCGACGATCCGCAACGTGATGGCGGAACTTGAAGACGCGGGGTTAGTCGAGCAGCCGCACACTTCGGCCGGTCGTGTCCCGACCGACAAGGGTTATCGGTTTTACGTCGATCACCTGATCGGCGACGCGCCTCTGTCGGCGGCCGACCTCGCCATGATCGAGCGCATGCTGGCCTCGCCGCGCACGGACGACAGCGCCACGCCTGCGCGCTTGATGGAGAAAGTGTCGCACCTGCTGTCGGAACTGTCGCAGAACGTCGGCATCGTCATCTCGCCCGCGCTCGCGGGGAATCTGCTGCAACACATCGAGTTCGTCAGTTTGTCCGACGGGCGCATACTTGTTGTTTTGGTCTTCGCGCCCGGCCTCGTCCAACACAAGGTCATACGCATTGACGAGCCGCTGACGCAGGACGAGTTGGAACGGACGGGCCGTTATTTGAACGTCGAGTTTAGCGGCAAGAGTCTGCTGGCGATTCGCGCGGAGATACTGCATCGCATGTGCGCGGAGAAGGCGCTCTATGATCGTTTACTACGCAACGCAATGTTGTTGTGCGGCAGCAGTCTTGTCGGCGAAGAACTTGAGACGGGCGACGTGTACGTGGACGGCGCATCGAACATTTTGATCAAGCCAGATTTCGTCAACATCGAACGGCTACGCGAACTGTTCCGCACGCTCGAAGAGAAGACGCGCCTCGTCAAACTTTTGAACGAGTGCCTCGCGGGCCGCACGGCCATGGGCGACGTGCGTGTTGCGATTGGGCGCGAGTTGATCAGCCCGGCTATGCAAGCGTGCGCGTTGATTAGCGCGCCGTATCGCGTCGGCGCTGGTCAGGTGTCGGGCACGATCAGTGTGATCGGTCCGATGCGGCTTGAGTACGCGCGGCTGATGGGCGTGGTCGGCTACGTCGCGCGTCAGATCGAGCGCATGATGCAGGAGGCCGGGGCTTCTGTCTGAGCAAGCAGAGGGCGCGGCCGGCTGTCATCCGCGCAAGGTCTGGATGGAGATGATCAATAAAAACAGACGGACTGAAACCCGCATCCCGGTGCGCTTCGTGGACGAAGAGCCGGATGCTGATCGCGCGTCGTCTGATACGGACGAGGCGGACGCGGCCGAACTTGGGCGCGAGTCCGCATATGATGACGAAACCGACATGCAGCGCCGCATTGATCGCGGCCGTGAAGGGGGCAGCGCGGGCGACGGCGACGACCGCGACACGGCCGGCGGCCCACGCCACGACGACCTGCCCGAACGCCGCGAAGACCAAGACACGAACCCGCGCGCTACGGCCGCAAACACGATGAGAGACGCGAACACATTCGAGGATGACGACGCAGTTGAACTGGACACGGGCGTGTTGTCGCTCGCGGCCGAGGCGGAGTTGTTGGCGGCGCAGGACGAAGTGCGCGGCCTCGCAGGCGAACTGGCCAAGGTGAAGGCCGAACGGCAGGAGTTGCGCGAGTTGTTGGCGCGGCGGCAGGCCGATTTTGAGAACTCGCGCAAGCGCATGGAGCGTGAGCGCAGCGACACTTATCAACGCGTCGTGGTGGATGTGGTCGGCAAACTGCTGCCGGTCATGGACAACCTGCGGCGCGCGCTCGACGCCGAAGCTTCTATTCAGGCGAACGAGTCGGAAGAGTTTCGCCACTTCCTGCACGGCATCGGGCTGATCGGCAAACAACTCAACGGCGTGCTTGATGGGCTGGGCGTCGAAGTTGTGCCGACCACGGGCCGGCCCTTCGATCCGCACGTCCACGAAGCCATCGCGACCGAGCCGACTGACGAAGTAGCTCCCGACACGGTCGTGCAAGAAATTCAGCGTGGCTACCGGCTCGGCGATAAACTGATCCGCCCGGCCATGGTCAAGGTCGCAATCAAACAGTGACGACTGACAAGTGACGAGCGCCAAGTTAATAACTTGTGCTGGCTTGTCACTCGTCACTTGTTACTCGGCACTGCATTTAAGTTATGGGCAAAGTAATCGGTATTGACTTGGGGACGACGAACTGCTGCGTCGCTGTGCTTGAAGGCGGCGCGGTGCAGATCATCCCGAACAAGGAAGGCGGGCGCACCACGCCGTCGGTCGTCGGCTTCACGGACAAGGGCGAGCGGCTCGTCGGGCAGATCGCCAAGCGGCAGGCCGTCACCAACGCCGCCAACACGGTCTATGCCGTTAAGCGGCTGATCGGGCGCAAGTTCGATTCGACCGAAGTGACGCGCGCCACCGCGTCGTCGCCCTTCGAGATCAACGAAGCGCAGAACGGCGACGCGCGCATACGCGTGCAGGGGCGCGTCTATAGCCCGCAGGAAATTTCGGGCCTGCTGCTGCAACGCTTGAAAGCGGCGGCCGAAGATTTTCTCGGCGAGTCCATCGCCGAAGCCGTCATCACCGTGCCCGCTTACTTCGACGACGCGCAACGGCAAGCGACGAAAGACGCGGGCAAGATCGCCGGCCTCAAGGTCGAACGCATCATCAACGAGCCGACAGCCGCCGCGCTCGCTTACGGCATCGGGCGCGCAACGTCCGAGCGCGTTGTCGTCTATGATCTCGGCGGCGGCACGTTCGACGTGTCCATTTTGGAGATGAGCGACGGCGTGTTCGAGGTGCTGGCCACGTCGGGCAACACCTTCCTCGGCGGCGAAGACTTCGACGAACGGATCATCACTTGGATGATCGAACAGTTCCGCGAAGAGACAGGCATCGACCTGCGCGAAGATCGACTCGCGTTGCAACGCTTGAAGGAAGCGGCCGAACGCGCCAAGTGTGATCTGTCGTCGCTGACGGAGACGAACATCAACCTGCCGTTCATCGCGGCGGACGCGTCGGGGCCGAAACACTTCAGTCAGATTTTGACGCGCGACAAGTTCGAGGCGCTCGTCTTCGATCTCGTCGAGCAGACCATCGAGCCGTGCCAGAAGGCGCTCTGGGATGCGAAGCTGCAAGCGGAGAACATTGACAAAGTGTTACTCGTCGGCGGGCAGACGCGCTCGCCTATCATCGCGCGCACCGTGCGCGAAATCTTCGGGCGTGAACCGTCGGCCGAGATCAATCCAGATGAAGTTGTCGCTATGGGCGCGTCCATACAGGGCGGCGTGCTTACGGGCGAAGTCAAAGACATCGTGCTCTTGGACGTGTTGCCGCTCTCGCTTGGCGTCGAGACGCGCGGCGGCCTGTTCACCAAACTGATCGAGCGCAACTCGACCATCCCGCTGCGCAACAGTCTGACTTTCACCACGGTCGCCGATAACCAGTCCACGGTTGAGATTCACGTCTTGCAAGGCGAGCGCGAAGTGGCGTCGGGCAATCGGTCTTTGGGCAAGTTCGAGTTGGTCGGCATCCCGCCGTCGGCGCGTGGCGGGCCGCAGATCGAAGTCGTCTTCGAGGTGGACGCCAACGGCATCCTCAGCGTGTCGGCGCAAGACAAGACTTCGGCCGGCAGCAACAGATGAAGATCACGCCCACGTCGGGGTTGACGCCGGACGAGATCGACGTGCTGATCTCGGAAGCCGCCAGCGCGGCCAACCGCGACCAGCACGCCAAAGAGTTGATCAGCCTGCGCAACCGGCTCGACAGTCTGACGCGCAACGCGCAACGGACGCTGCGCGAGGTCGGCTCGGTGCTAACGCCCGACGAGCGCGACGACGCACAACAGGTCTTCGAGGAATGTACCGCGGCCGCGCAGTCCGAAGATGAAGACGAATTGCGGCGCGTGCTCACGCAGGTTGAGCGCGTGGCCACCGTGCTGACCACGGCGATGTTGAATGCGCCGCCCGGCATGAACGTGGGCCGCACAACGCCCGCGAACGGTCAAGACGCATCAGACCCGAATTACGAGCGGTATTAGAAGCGACCGGGACAGGTGACAGGTGACGGGTGACAGGTGATGGGAGAACAGCTATTATCTCCTGTCACCTTTGACCTTGTGACCTGTCACGAATTTTTAAGCGATGAGTAAACGAGACTATTACGAAATCTTGGAAGTTGCCCGCACGGCGACCGAGCAGGAACTTAAGAGCGCATACCGGCGGCTCGCCGTGCGCTATCACCCGGACAAGAACCCCGGCAATCAGGAAGCCGAAGAGAAGTTCAAAGAAGCTGCCGAGGCTTATTCCGTCCTGTCCGATACGGAGCAACGCGCGCGTTACGACCGCTACGGGCATCAGGGCGTGGCCAGCGGCGCGGGCGTAAACTGGGGCGCGCAAGGCTTCAACAACATCGAAGATATTTTCGATCTCTTCGGCATCAACGACATCTTCGGCGGCTTTGGCGGCGGCACGCGCCGCTCCGCCGCACAACGCGGCGCAGACCTGCGTTATGATCTTGAGATCACGTTGGAAGAGGCCGCGCAAGGTTTGACGGCGCAACTCAAGTTGCCGCGCCTCGAAACCTGTGATGTGTGTCGCGGCACGGGCGCAGAGAATGGCGCACAGCCGGAAACGTGTCCGACGTGTAAGGGTCGCGGGCGCGTCGATCTGCGTTATCAACAGAGTTGGTTTTCAGTCGAGCGCACTTGCACGACTTGTCGCGGCGCGGGTCGCGTGGTCAAGAATCCGTGCGCGTCTTGTCGCGGCGCGGGCCGGGTCGAGCGCGAGAAACAGATGGAGGTCAAGATACCGGCGGGCGTCGAAACCGGCTCGCGGCTGCGGCTCGTCGGCGAGGGCGAGGGCGGCGCGCAGGGCGGCCCCGCGGGCGACCTCTACGTTGTCATCCACGTCAAAGAACACGAACGCTTCGAGCGCCAGGGCAGCAACCTTTACACGTCTGTGCCCGTGACGTTCGCGCAGGCAGCGCTCGGCTCGGAGATCACGGTCGAGACGCTGACCGGCCAAGATTCGTTCAAGATTCCGGCGGGCACGCAGACCGGCACGGTCTTTCGTCGCAAAGGGCACGGCATGCCGGTCTTAGGCGGACGCGGGCACGGCGACCTCTACGTCTCGGTCGCGCTCCGCACGCCGACCACGTTGACGCGCGAGCAGCGTCGCTTGCTCGAAGAACTGTCGAAGATCGAAGACCGCGACCTCGAAGACAAAGGCTTGATCGACAAAGTGCGCGACATCTTCGGCTGAAGCACACGCGCGCAGTTGCTTGCCGCCACAGGCAAACACGACGGGGCCGCCTCAATAGGCGGCCCCGTCGTCGTTTCAAGTGAACTTGCTATAAGACGTGGCCGGCGCTACGTCTCGCAACAATACAGCCGTCCGCGCTGCATACGAACATCTGCTGCGGCTGTCTATCCGGATAGCGCAAAAAAGAGCAGCATTTCGGGCGCGTTCGACTCCGGCACAAGCAACTGTGCGGCGCGGCATGTCAGTTGCCATTCGCATCTGCGCCGTGACCAAGTTGCTCTCCCAAGCACCGCGTAACGGGAGCGTCGGAAGATGAATCGAAGAACAGGCTTTACGTTGGCTGTGGCCCTGCTGCTCGCGCTCGGCGCAACGCGTGGGCTGGCGGCGGTCGAGGGCGAAGAAGACACGGACATGCGCTTGATCGATGCGCGCGTCGTCGAGGTCAATCATCAACACATTTCAGTGCTGGCGCGCACGGGCGTCGAGCATGTGATCGCCATTGATAACGGCGGCACAAAAGTTAAACGCGATGGCCGCGATGTCTCCTGCGCCGACTTACGTAAGGACGATGTGGTGACGGTCGAGTTGGACGAGGCGAAGCAGATAAAGTTCGCTAAGCAGATCGACATCACGCGCCCGTCCGGCGATCAGGTGGCGCGCACGCCGCGCTAATAATTTGAACTTGCGGGTTAGCCGGTGAGATGGTGGCGCGCTTCGGCATGCCCCCTCGCACACTCGCTGGCGACAAAGAGCCGCTTGACCTTCACGGGTCGGGCGGCTTTTTAACTTTAATGATGAATGATGAATAAAGACCAGCTTGTCTGTCATTCATCATTCATCCTTCTGCCTTCATCATTTTCTATAACGCACTCGCCCGCGTTGCTCGGCGTCCTGTTCCACGTCAACGTTGCCGAGGCGGAGTGATACGTCTGCGTTGAGGTCGAAGCCGGCGCGTTCGCCTGCTTGCAACTTCACCGTGCCGGCGGCGGCGATCATGGCGGCGTTGTCGGTTGAGAGATGGCGTGAAGGAAAGTAGGCGGCGATGCCGAGGCGGTCCGCTGCCGCTGCCGCTGCTTCGCGCAACGCACCGTTGCAGGCGACGCCACCGGCGACGATGAGCGTGCGCGGGCGCTCTGTTTCGGCCAGACGCACGGTCGTGTTGACGAGCGCGCGCACGACGACCGATTGAAAACTGGCCGCTAAATCTTTCACCGCCTGCGACGGCTCAGCCCCGGCCGCGACGGGTTGCAGCCCCGTCTCGCGCACGTACTTCGACACGGCCGTCTTCAAGCCGCTGAAGCTGAAGTCGGGTCGCCCATCGCCCATGCGCGGCACGCTGAAAGGCACGGCGCGCGGGTCGCCTGCGCGTGCGAGTCGTTCGATGATGGGGCCGCCCGGATAGCCGAGGCCGAGCATCTTCGCCACCTTGTCGAACGCTTCGCCCGCCGCGTCGTCGCGCGTCCGCGCCAGCACTTTGTAACGACCCGGCTCCGGTAAGAGAAAGAGGTTCGTGTGCCCGCCGGAGACGATGAGCGCGAACGCTGGGTACTCAATCGGCGGGTTCTCGAAGACGACCGAATAGATGTGCCCTTCGATATGATTGACGCCGACGAGCGGCTTCGCCAACGCGTAAGCCATCGCCTTCGCGTAAGACAAGCCGACCAGCAGCGAGCCGACCAAGCCCGGCCCTTGCGTGACAGCGATGCCGTCAATCGCTTCCTGTCGGACTTCGGCGCGCGCTAAAGCTGCTTCAACCACCGGCACGATCTTGTCTAGATGTTCGCGCGACGCCAACTCTGGCACAACACCGCCGAAGCGTTTGTGCGTCTCGATCTGCGATGAGATGACGGACGACACCAACTCGCGCCCGTCGCGCACGACAGCGGCGGCCGTCTCATCGCATGAGCTTTCAATGCCAAGTACTAACATGATGAGATTATTTAACCACAAAGCCACGAAGACACGAAAAGCGGGCCTGCTTCGTGTCTTCGCGGCTTTGTGGTTAAGCCGGCCTTAAGCCATCACTTGCCGGAAGGCGGCCAAAAACAACTGCATGTCTTCGCGTGTGCCGATGGTGACGCGCAGATGCGTGGGCAGGGCGGGGAAGCGCCGACCGACCTCGACGCGTTGCGTGCGCAGAGCGCGTATGACCGGACTGACATCGCGGCGCACGTCGATCATGATGAAGTTGGCGCGCCGAAGGAATGTAGTTGAAGCCGAGCCGTGTGAGTTCGGCGCAGACGTGTTGCTTGACCGCGCTGTTGCGTGTGCGGCCTTCTGTGGCGTGGACTTGATCCGCGAGACTCGCGCGCGCGGCGACGAGCGCCATGATGTTCACGGAGTCCCAAGTCTGCTGCGCGCGCAGACGCGCAAGCACATCGGGTTGCGCCACACAATAGCCGCAGCGCAAACCCGCCATGCCGTAAATCTTCGAGAAGGTGCGCGCCACGATCAGGTTCGGCTGCGTCGTGACGAGCGGGATGACGCTCTCGTAGTCGGCCGCTTCCACGTAATGATGATAAGCCTCGTCCACCAGCACGTAGGTCGCGCGCGGCACTTGCGCGAGGAAGGCCCGAAGCTCCTGTTTTGGCGTCAAACTCGCCGTCGGGTTGTTCGGGTTGCAGATGTAGACGAGGCCCGCGCCGCGTGTTGCGTCGAGCATCTTCTTCAGGTCGTGCCGGTAGTCTGCGGTGAGCGGTAGGCGGCTGACCTCTGCGTTGTTGATGGCGGCGTGCCGCGCGAGCGCCTCGAAGGTTGGCTCGGCGACGACGAGTTTGCGCCCCGGCCCCGTGAGAGCTATCGCAGCCACTTTCAGAATCTCGCCCGACCCGTTGCCGAGCAGAATCCAATCGGGCGAAACGTTGTGCAACTGCGCGAGCGCTGCGACGAGCGCATCGGCTTGCTCGTCCGGGTAACGCCACGCCAACCCGAACGCAGCGGTCATCGCACGCAACGCTGCGGGCGACGGCCCGTATGGATTCTCGTTGGCACTCAAGCGCACCGGCGCGGCCGAAGCCGCGCCCGGCTGTGTGGTTAATGCGCTCACAGGGCGCAACGCGGTGAACGCCGCACCCGCGCCGAGCAGTCGCGTGAACCCGCGCCGTGTCAGTTGATTCTTGGGCCGGGGCATCGCATTACCTCCACGAACAAACTCAGGTAGACGACATAAGATCAGGCGGGTGACTTATGCGACCGGCGACCGGATGGTGTCAGTCGCGCAAAGATCAGGGCGGGCACTCAGATCGTTGGATTCCACGAGTTCAAGTTAAGCGTGCTGACGGATTCGGTGCTGCCGAGTTTGTAGATGTTGAGACTGCCGAGCGGCGGTGCGTAGAGGTGGAGCGTGATGAGGTCTTGCCCGCTCACGTCGGGGTTACCGAGTTGATGTATGTCGGGCACGTCCGCGCCGGTGGTACAGCCCTCCGTCCAGTCGCGCCCCGCTTGATAGACCAGCCCGCGTTGTTCGTCCATCGCAAACAGCGTCTCCCACATGATGCCCGCCCAGACGCGCACGACGCCATACGAGCCGTTGTGATCGTGAATGGGCGTGCGCTGCCCCGGTCGCCAGCAGAGCACGAGGAGTTCGATGTGCTCGTTGCGAAAGACGCGATGGCGCGCGTAAGTGCCCGGCTTGAAACTGATGTAAGGGCGCAGATCGGCCTCTGCGAGTTGTATCTGGTCGAGCCATGCGGTCATGTCGGCGAGCGCGGGGCGACGACGCAAGGCGGCGAACGTGTCGGTGAGCGTGCGCAGCGGGCAGGCGGGCACGCGCGGAGCGACGAGCGCCGACGGTGTGTATGAAGTTTGCGTGTCAGGCGTGGACATATGCTTGGGCCTCCTCCGTGTGACGGGGGAAGTGATAAAGCCATTCTAGATCATTTCAAATGAATGATGCATGTAGAATGATGAAGGATGAATAACGAATAGCTGTTTATTCATCAGTCATCATTTATCTGGTTGGCGAGCAAGCACGGCGCAGAGTTGGTCGGCGATGAGTTCACCGGCGACGCGGTGGCCGGTTTGATTCCAGTGGCCGTTGCCGAGATCGGGCGCGAAGCCGTGGAGAAAAACGTGATGCTCGTCGGCGTAGGTCTGTAGTTGCGGCGCAAGGGTGAGGGCGGGGATGTGGGTGCGCGCGCACAAGTCGCGTATGCGCGTGTCCGGGTAGAACAGATCGGGGACGCCGAGCCGTTGCATGAAAGCGGCGCGCGCTTGCGGGTCGGGATAGACCTGTATGCCGTTGCTCAAAGTTACGACCACGAACTGTGCGCCGTGACTTTGCACTTCGTCGTGCATGCGGCCGATCAGTGCTTCGGTGACGCGCCATGCGTCCTGCCAGACTTCGTTGCCGGGCGGGCGATAGACGAGATTGTCCGTGCCGAGTTCTGCGTCGGGCGCGGCGCGCACAGTTATATGTGCGCTCTGTTGTAAGCCGGCCGGCGGTGGGACGTTGTGTTGCGCGGGCGCGGCGGGTGCGCGGCGGGCTGCGAGCCGAGCCTTGAGCGCGCCGTGTGCTTGATGCAGGGCTTGGATGACGCGCAGGCTGTCGCGCAGCCAGCGACCGGCGCGATTCGGCAGCGAGTTGCGCAGGCGAAAGGCGCTGCTCGTGCGGAACGAATCGTCGAGCGCGAGTTGGCCGTTGCGCAGGACGAAGTAGGGTATCTCGTCGGTCTTCTTCAAGGCGCGCGAGTTGTCGGTGATGTCGTTGTTGGTGGTGACGGCGAGCAGCACCACGTCGGGCGCGTAAGCCCAGACCTGTTGCTCAAGCGTGAGCAACTCTTGCGCTGTGCCGTAGCCCGACACGCCGAAGTTGAGGACCTCGACCTTGCGCCCGCCGAACGCGGGGCAGGCTTGAAGTTTGCGCTCCATGACAGCCCAGAAGGCATCTTCCAACGACACTTGCAGCGCCTCGGCATAAGAGTCGCCGACGACGGCGATACGCAAAGTGCCGGGCGGCTTCTGCGTTGTGTGGTCGCGGTCGCGCAAGCCCGCACAGTTGATCGAGACGTAAGCCGCGCCCTCTTTGCGATACCAGCCTTGCATGCACGGGCGTAACGCATAACCGCGCGCCGCGTCCGGCGTGTAAAAGACGGGATAGGTGTAACCGATAACGCGCAGACCGATCTCGGCGAGCAGCAGGGCGAAGACGATACTGGTGACGACGACGAGTAGTTTAGTTAATCTGCTAGGTCGGACGGCGGACGTGTGGGCTTCGGGCATGAAGTGTTTAAGCGGCGGCCGTTATTTGCTGGCCTCTATGAGCAAGTACCAGCCGAGATGCGCGGCCAGAAACCGTTCGACGGCGAAAGGCAGAGCGCGCGCAACCGGATACTTGCGCAACGGAAAATGTGCGACGCGAAAGCTGACGTGCTTGAAGGCCGCGAAGAGTTGGCGCGCATCGCGTTGGCTGTAGGCGTAGGCATAAGGGCATTCGGGGCCGTCGGTGCAATGGTGTACGAAGTTGCGCGCGCGCAGGTAGCGCCAACCTGCGCGCAGAAAGTTTTCGTAGTGCAGCGTCCAGACTTCCCGGCGTTCGTTGCCGCGCAGACCCGCGAGTCCTTTCGCCTGCGCCTGCTGTCTGTCAGTGGACCAGCGACCAGTGCGCGTGATGATGCGCCAGAGCAGGCGCGCGCGCATGTAACCGAGGATGCGTGCGTAGTAGTTGAAGCTGTGCCGGTGATAGAGCATGACGTAAGCGCGCCCGCCGGGTTTGAGCACGCGATAGACTTCGGCGAGCGCGCGCGCAGGCTCAGGCGTGTGATGCAGCACGCCGTAGGAATAGACCACGTCGAAACTTTCGTCCGCGAAGTCGAGCCGCTCCGCGTTCGCGGTGCGAAACTCGCCGGGCAGGTTCAAGGCGGCAAAGTGCTTGCGCGTTGCGGCAACTGCGGCCTCCGTTAGATCGACGCCCGTATAGTCCGCGCCGTGTTGCGCGAACATCGCGCCGTCCGCGCCGTTGCCACAACCGATCTCAAGCACCTTCTGCCCGCGCATCTTTGCGAAGGGCACGAACTCCGGTATGTGCCATTCGGTCTGGTAGCGGAAGTGCCGGTACTGCGCATAAAAATCGCGCTCGTCGCGCGCCGCCGCGACGAACTGCGTGCCGCACGCCTCCGTGTTCCAGAACGTCGCAACCTGTTCGACTGTCTGCTCCCGCTTCAACCTGTGTACCACATGCCGGGCCCGTTCAGCGCGCCCGCATCTTTTGCGCATTGCTCATTTGTGCTGCGCCGGCCAGTTCGTCAGCCAGTTCGGTTGCGCCATAGACGCGGCGCAGGGCTTCGAGCATGCCGCGCGAATGGACGCCGATGTTGCGCTTCTGTGTCTCGTCGTAGATGAAGTTGCCGACGAGGCCGTAGATGTTGCGGTCGAAGTTCAGCCCGACGAGTTCGGCCGCACGGTTGATGATGGGCGAGCCGCTATTGCCGCCGATGGTGTCGGCGGTCGTGATGAAGTTGAGCGGCGTTTTGAGATCGAGCGTCGCCTTCTTCGCCACCCAACGGGCGGGCAGATCGTAAGGCGGTTGATTCTTGTGTTGCTGCGAGCGCGCGTAGAGGCCGGCGAAGTCGGTGAAGGGCGTGATGGTCTTGCCGTTCTCAAGATAACCTTTGACCACACCGTAGGCGAGCCGCAACGTGAAGGTCGCATCGGGGTAGAGCTTCGTGCCTTCGACATCGAACAGCGCGCGTGCGACCGCTCCATAGGCGGTACGTTCGGGGCTGACCACTTCGTCCTCGTAACGTTGGCGCAAGGTACGCGCTTGCGGGTCAATCGTGCGCGCCAGCACGATCATCGGATCGGTTGATTCGGCAATCGCCTTCGGCCCGCCGGCCGCCAACTGCTTGCGATAGTCAACATCTTTCAGCCGCGTGCCACGCACAAGTTCGGCGGCGCGCTCGGCGGGCGTCTTGCCTTGCAAGACCTGTTGCACGTGCGCGTTCGTCGCGCCCAACTCGTCGCGCATGAGCGTGAGCGCGTCCGCGAGCTTGTACTGTTCGAACTCGTCATAGACGGGCGCGGGCGAATAGAGATCGAGTTCGAGCGATGAACGGCGCGCGTCTGTGAACTCAGGCAAGCGTTGCGCGTTCGGCTTCTCGCTTTCGGCGGCGAGGCGCACGAGCGCACGCGCCAGACTGAACAGGCGCGAGTTGAAGGCCCAACTTGTGTCGAACAGACGCCGCTCGCGCTCGTAGGCGGCGAGCGATTTGCGCGCGCCGGCAATCGTGTCCCACGCGTGCCCGTATTCCTGTTGCTTCTTCGGATCAGACGTGACCGTGCGGCGCAGATCGGCTTCGGCCTTCAGCTTGCGCGCCATGATCGTCTTGTTCTGCAAGCCCGCGAGTTGCCCGCGCAGGTTCTTCAAGCTGTTCTCGACGCTGAACAGATCGGAGTGCGCCTGTAGTTCCTGCGCCGCACCGCGTTTGATGTAACTGTGCAGGAGCGCCTGTTGGCGTTCGAGATACTTGATCTGGAACGGCAGCCCTACGTCGCGCAGGAAGTCGAGATGCGCGACGGTGTTGAGGCGCTGCGTCGAGCCGGGGTTGCCGGGCACGAAGACCAACTCGTTCGCCTTCGGCCCTTCGGTGGACCACTTGAAATAGTTCTCGGTGCGAATGGGTTGCCCGTTTTCGTAGACGCGAAAGACGGCCATGTCGAGATCGTAACGCGGGAAGTTGAAGTTGTCGGGGTCGCCGCCGAAGAACGCGATCTGGTATTCGGGCGCGAAGACGAGCCGCACGTCCGTATAGCGTTTGTAGCGATACAGGTGATACTGCCCGCCTTGATAGAGCGTGATCACATCCGAGCGCAAGCCCGTCGCCTTGTTCGATTCGGCCTCGATATCCGACGTGGCGCGTTGGCGCGCCGCCGCCGCGTCCGCGGGCGACATGCCATCCTTGACCGCGCCGAGCACGCGCGCCGTCACGTCCTCTATGCTCATCAAGACGTTCAACTCAAGGTCGGGCGACTTCGCTTCCTCGGCGCGCGTGCGCGCGTAGAAGCCTTCTTTGAGCAGATCATGTCCGGCCGTCGAGAGCTTCGCCAAAGTGTCCGAGGCGACGTGATGATTGGTCAACACCAACCCATCAGGCGACACGAACGACCCCGACCCGCCGCTATTGAAACGCACGGACGCAAGCTGCACTTTCTTCAACCACGCGTCCGACACCTCGAACCCATAACGCTGCTTGATTAGCGCACGCGGCACGTTATTAAACGGCCACATGCCCTCGTCGGCCCGCGCCGCCGGGCCACTGATAAACGAACCCACGATCAGCGCCGCAAGCAGGGCGCGCGTCAGTTGCCTTAGTCTCATAATAGTCAAGCCCTCAAATTTTTCCTGTGTCCCGGTGACAAAACAATTTCTATCGGCCGCCCAAGTTTAACGGAAACACGCGCATTGGCAAAATATGAACGACTCGCAGCCATCAACCACGAAGCCACGAAGCCACGAAGATCAATCATCTTCGTGGCTTCTGTCTTCGTGGTTAATTATTCCGTCGCCCTTATTGCGACGGCGGCGGTGGCTCTGCCTTCTTCGTCTTCGGCGCGCGTTCGACGTGGCTGGCACTCAACCACGCGGCGAGCGTGGCCGCATCGTTGGTAAACTTATTGCGGACTACGGCGTCGAGTTGACGCACGAGGTTGAAGCCGCGATCAAGGCCGTCGTCTATCGCCTGTGTCGCGGCGACGTGGGTATCGGTGCTGAGGTTCTGGCCGGTGATGGCCTGCTCGAACTCCTTTATGTCGCTATCCAGATCGTCGAGGAAATCCGCCGGCAGTTCGTTCCTGATAAAGTCGGCTTTAAGCGGCAGGGCAGCAGCGGCGAAGGCGCGGGCCGTCGTGAGCAACTGTTGATCGTTGAGCCGACCGCGCGGTAGGCGGAAGCTATCGAGGAAATCGGGGTTGTCGAGGGCAATGGCGCGGGCGGTGCGGCGGATCGCTTCGAGGTCTTCCAGCAGGGCGGCGCGGGCGGTGGCTTTGCCGCCTGTGCTGGCCCGCGCCACACTCTGGCCGGTGGTCTGGGCCGTGGCGTGTGTGTCCAACTCTCTGACGGTTGCGGTGAGGGCGGCAAATAATTCAGCCCCGCGCGACTGTGCGGGGAAAGCGGCCGCGTGGGCCGCGCCAAAGTCGCGCACGCGCACGAGCATCTCGTACCTACGTCGGTCAGCGTCTTGCATATGGGGAACTCCTTTCGTGAGTGAAAAGAAGCAGCGAGGATGCTTGCCGTGAAGTAGAAGCAAAGGCCCGGCGGTCAACGTCTGGCCGCCGCCTGTATTATAACGGTTCACGCCGCCCGGTCAAACCACTTTTCGCCACCCTGCCCAACGCCCGCCAGCAAGTTATTGTAATACGGGGACTTACATTTGATCCACGCGCGCCCTACAGTGATCCACGCTTCCCAAAACGTGATCCACGTCCCCCAAAATGTGATCCACGCTTCCCAAACAATGATCCATGCGCCCCAAAACGTGATCCACGCCTGCCCTAACCTGATCCAGATCAATCTTCACCTGCTCCACACCTGCCCGCGCCTGATCCACGTCCGCCGGCCAGTGATCAACGCAACCCCGCACATGATCCATGCCCGTCCGCGCACGTTCCACGCCGGCCCGTACACGCTCCATGTCGCCGCAAACGCCGTACATGAAGACTTTTACCCTGTGCAGCATGTCCGCCCTAAGCTTTGCTCAAACCCCCGGTTTGCCCAAAAAGGTCTTAGCGAGTGCTTGCAAAATTTTTGCAAACCAAAAGAAAGGCCGCCACACCGACGCCCCGGCATGGCGGCCACGCGGCACAGCCTCCACGGCCTACAAAAAAGACGTGCCAGCGCAGGGCGCGTGTCTCACCAGCACGCACCCTGTTTCAGTAGTTCATTGATAACGGGCACAAGGCGCGGCGTGTCCTCTGGCTTCCGCAGGAACACATTGACCCCGGCCTGCTCTGCTTCGGTCTGACAGTCCACCGCCGAGAACATGATGATCGGCAGTTCTGCGCGTTGCTTCAGGGTGCGGGCGTAACGCACCAACTCTAACCCGTTCACATGCGGCAAGTGGTTATCAGTAATCAACAAGTCATAGCGTGCCGCGCTGGCTATGCGCCGGAGTGCTGCCGCGCCGTCCACACACAGCACTACTCGCCAGTCCTCCGCCTCTAACGCGTCTTTGACGGCATCAGCCACAAGCCTATGGTCTTCGACGTAAAGAATCGTAAGGCTCATCTGTGGTATATTCCGCGCGCTTTAGTCTTTGATAATTACGGCAACGGTCGGATGCGTGGCTCAAGTCTCAACCTCATGGAAGAGTGATGAGCATCGCCGTTGAGTTTGAAAGGCTCATACTCACGGCGACTAAGTTGCGCGGCGGCAGTACTAACCTGGATATCCGGTGACTCTGCAACCTGTCGGGAGGCAACTCCTGATGGGCGCAAAGGCTAGACCTAAACCGAAACAGCTTGCTAGGAAACTGGCACAGATTCGCTTGGCTTTAGGATTGTCGCAAAACGAGCTAATCAAAGCGTTAGACGTGAGCCTCATCGCAAAGACCGCATTTCAGATTATGAAAAGGGGATTGGCGAGCCGCCGCTACCGTTGCTGTTGAAGTATGCGCGACTCGCAGGCATTTGTGTCGATGTGCTGATTGATGATGATCTGGATTTACCGGCAAAGCTGCCTGCTAAGCCGCAGCATTCCCACCGCTAACGAACTTTGCCCCTTTGCCCTCTAAACACCTAACGCTCGAATTAACCCGCCGCGGGATATACCGTATTGACAGCTACGCTATCGAGCGGTCGGGTTGATTGAGTTGTTAGATGCGCCGTTGGTTTGAGAACGACCCGCTTAGCTTCGCTCGTATGCCTTCAGAAAATCATCACGTGGAATGCCAGCATGTGTGCAGATAGTCCGTAAAGTGGAACCCTTCAACTGTGCATGATTGGGTAAGGTCAGCGGAGTACGAGTACCATCAGCATTATCACGCACCATCGCAATATGTTCTCGCTCACGGACAATGCGAAATCCAAGCGCTGAGGACGCGCGCCTTTGGCGCATCAACGGGAAACTTACCCACTATGCTGCAACTCCTGTTTCTGCGACAAATGCCTCCAATACAGGAGATTCATCTTCTAACACTTCCGCTCCAAATGTTTCGACATGAAACAGAATAGCCGACTTCACATCGGCCAATGCTTCTTCATAAGAATCACCTTCGCCCACGACAATGCCTTTGAGGCCAAGCGGGTAAGCCACATAACCGTCAGGATGTTTCTCAATTAGAATCTTCAAGGATTTCATTCTGTCGCCTCCGCAGACGTATATTACCACACAGAGCAAAAGCATCTAACGCATACTAGCTGTGCTACTAACCGCCGTGAGATACGCCCAAATCGCAGTCTAATCTGCCGGGTTGACCGGGTTCAACTGGTTTTAGAATATCTGTCGCAAGTAACACGAAGACACAAACTGAGTTCGTTGTGTCTTCGTGTCTTTGTGGTTAAGCTACTTCTCCGGCGACGGCGCTAGTTTCCAAGAGATGGTGAATTGATCGCTAGGTGCAAGCGTCTCGCCTCTAAACATGGCATACAAATCTGCCTCAATGTTTTTAATGTGGACGAGATACACGTGCCCCGCGTTAGGTTCTCGTGGGCAGCAACAGCCCGCGACTCCGCCTGTCAGTGACCAGCCTCAGCAGGCTTGATGAGGACGAGCGCCTTGTTGCTCGTCGCCCCGCGCACGCTGATGCTGACCCACACCTGCCCGCCACCCGCCAGTTCGTCTGCCAGCCTGAGATTCACCTGCGTCACCCCGTCGATGTTCGGCACTTCAGCCACCGCCTCGACCGGCAGCGTGTAGACATCACCCCTTGAGTCCTCGGCCCACGCCGTCACGGCTGAGACGCCTTCGCCGGTCCTCAGCCCCATGCCCCGCGCCAAGAGCATGACGCGCGTGCGCCGGTCCGGGCTGAAGTTGTGCGCCGTCTCGATTGGGAGCGGGTCACGCAATAGCGTCACGGAGTCGAGGGCGATGGCGCGCGCCGAATGCTCCCACGTGAGTAGTTGCGGCCCACCTCGTTGCGTCGTAACGGGCGTCAGCAGGAAGGCCCGCACCCGGCCGTTAAGTATCCCGCTGCCCACGATCTGCCCGACGTTGTTAATGTCACTGGCCACGGCCAAATCCCAACCGCTGTCGGCCGGGATTAAGTCGTTGAGATCGCGCATCACCCCTTCGCTATAGACGAAGGCGTGGAAGTAACGACGGTTCGGGCGGAGGACAGTGCCGACTACCTGCCCCGAATTGTTGATGGCCGTGGCCTCGCTCCACCGGCCGTCCAGCGCGCCCAGATCGGTCATCGCCCCTTCGCTGTAGAGGAAGGCGTGTCGATCCCGGCTGGCGTTCTCCGCGTAACCAACCACTTGGCCGTGATCGTTGATGTCAGCGGCTAGACTCCCGCCACCGCCGAGCGCGCCGAGTTCGCGCATCACCCCGTCGCTGTAGAGGAACGCATAAGCGTCGCCTTGGCCGACCACTTGGCCGGAGTTGTTCAGCCCGTAGGCGCAGCCCGTCCGGTTGCCCGGTGGCGTGCCGAGGTCGTGCATCTGGCCGTCGCCATATAGAAAGACGTGAAAGAGCGTAAAGTCCACGGCGTACTGCGCGACGGCCGAACAGCCCGCCACCTGCCCTGAGTTATTGATGGCGTGCGCCGTGCTGTAGCCGGCTATGCCGGTACTAGGCAATGCACCGAGGTCGTGCATCTGGCCATCACTGTAGCGGAAGGCATGCGTCTGGCCGCTGGCGTTGAGCGCATACCCGGCCACCTGCCCCGCGCCGTTGATCCCCGTAGCACGCCCGTCGCCGAGGTCATAGAGGCGGCCGTCGCTGTAGATGAAGGCGCGGGGCGGGCCGTCGTTAGGCGGCCGCGTCTCGCCGACCACTTGGCCTGAGTCGTTGACGCCGCGAGCTTGGGCACTTTCAGCACCGGGCAATAAACCGAGGTCGATGACCGTGTAAGTAGGGACCTGCGCCGCCGCCGCGAGCGGCAGACAGAATGTGGCTAAGATTAGGAAGATAACTCTGCGCAGCATACGTTGTCTCTCTGATTAGCAGGTCCTACGAGCCGCGCGCCGACATAGGCGCGACTTCATCGTCACAGACTCTTACCTCTCTGTGGTTTTTGCGAGCCGCTTTTTCATAGCTCAGACTTAGCAATTATCAAGTAACCTGAAAATCAACACCGTAACATTTTAACTCTAGTTTGCGCGCCACCGCTTGCGAAGCGTTATTCTCCCAAGAGGTGCTGTATAACGGAATAGCACCGGCAGCCCGCACCAGCCGCGCCCATTCAGCCACGACATCTTTGGCATAGCCTTTCCCGCGAAACTCCGGCAACGTCTCAACGCCAGCCTCGTGCGCTTCGGGCGTGATGCGAACGCTGCGACAGACCGACACGGCTCGATTATCCTCGATCAGCACGACAAAGGGTTGCCAAGCAGGAAGTTCTTCAATCAACTTCTCAAAGCCGCCTTGTAATATCTCCGCATTAGTTTCCGTCACAGTCAACAGCCGCCGTTTCGCTGGCATCTCGCATTCGGTGAATTGATATGCTGGACCACTTGAAATCTCCTGCACCGGCACGTCCTCTTCGAGCAGCCGGATGTATCTTTCAAGATGACGCGGCGGCCCGTTGAACTCAACATCCACCGGCGGCTCGTCCGCACATAGCACGGCCAATTTCTCGCAGAGCGTCTCCGGCAAATCGGCGTGAAACCGCCAGACGTTACCTGTTCGCGTTCGACCTAAAAACAGCCGGGCCGCAGAAACAACCGCCCTGTCCGGCTCGTTGACAAATAACAGTCGCGCCCCGGCATCGTGCGTGAACAACGCGCGCACGTGAATATTCATTAGCTCCAAATCGGTGAGCATCTACGGCCTCATTCATGTATTGTAAACAACATCTCAACCGACAGCCTCGAACGCATAATAGCTGAACTATTAGCAGTCGTGAAATACGCCCAACTCGCAGGCTAATCGGCCGGGTTCAAGCTGAGTTGCGCGTATGGATTGGCGCTGCCTATAGATCGACGACGAGATGCTTGACGTGGCGGAACTGATCCGAAGCGATGGCGTCGCGGACGACGTGGGGGCGCAGATCGTGGGTGTTGAGCGTCTTCAAGGGCAACCAGTGTTGGGCGAGATGCGGTTCGTTGCTGTGAACGTCAGTGCGGTCGAGTTGGACTTCTAGATAGTGTTCTAGGCCGTACACGATTGCATCGCCGACGCGGAAGCGGTTCTCGACGACGAAGCGGTAGGTCCATGCGACGACGTGCGCGGTCGTCTCTTCGGCGAACTCGCGGCGGATTCTGGTGTCGAAGGTGTCGCCGACTTCGTATGCGCCGCCGATGAGTGCGTAGCAGGCGGCCGGGTCGTCGGTCGGTCGTTGCACCAGCAGGTGATCGTTTTGGATGACGATGGCGGCGACGCGGACGCGGACGCTGGCGCGCTCGGCCACGGTGCGGAAGAACTCAGACTCGCGTGTCATAAGTTGTTTGCTTTAGGCCCGCTCGTAAAAACTGAGGGCTGAGTCGCCTTGCTTGAGGATGCGCCAGCGGCGGATGTGGCCGGTGGCGTCCTTGAGCGCGTTCTTGTGGTGGTGTTCGACGACGAGCAACCCGTCGGGCGCAAGGAGCGTTGCGCTGTGCGTGCCGAATAGATCGAGCACGGGCAGATAGTCGAGGGCGTAAGGGGGATCGAAGTAGGCGATGGTGTACGGGCTGTGGTGGTTGCCGCGTGCGACGGTGCGGCGCAGGTAATCGGTCGCCTCGCTCATAACAACCTCGGTTTCGTCTTCGGGCACGCCGAGCAGATCGAGATTGGCTTCGACGAGGCCGCACATCTTGCGCGCACGATCAACGAAGGTGACATAAGCCGCGCCACGCGAGAGCGCCTCGATGCCGACCGCGCCCGAACCGGCGCACAGGTCGAGGAAGCGCGCATCGGACATGCGCGGCGCAAGTACGTTAAAGAGCGTCTCGCGCAGCCGGTCAGAGGTCGGCCTGATCTGCATCGACGGCGGGCTTTTCAACACGCGCCCGCGATACTGCCCGGCAATGATCCGCATGGCGGGAATGGTAACAGACGAACGAACAGATTGCGGAATGCGGAGTTCGGATTGCGGATTAATAGAGCAGTTGCTTCTTTAATCCGCAATCCGAACTCCGCATGCCGCAATCTTAAAACGAATACTTCAAGGCGAACTGGACGCGGCGACCGGGGGTGACTGTGTTGGTGGCTTGCCCGAAGCCGGGGGCTTCGAGGAAGCGGACGGGGATGCCGTAGTTCGCACGGTTGATGAAGTTGAACACCTCGACGCGCAGCGTGATGTGTTGGCGTTCGGTGAGCTTGAACTCTTTGATGGCGGCCAAATCAAGCGAGAGCACGTTGCCGGCGCGAAAGGTGTTGCGGCCGATCTGGCCGTCTTCGCCGAAGTTGGCGAGCAGCGTTGTGGGTTCGTCGGTGGTGAGCCGCAAGGGTTGGCGGCGGTCGCCGGTGATGACAAGACCGTCGGTCGTATTCAGTCGATCAGTTAAGTTGCCGTCGAAGTTTACGTCGATGGTGCTGTTGACGGTGAAGGGTGGGCCGGTCTGAAAACTGCCGAGGCCGGCGATGCGCAGACCACCGGCGAGCGCGCGCACAAAGCTTGAATGATTGTTGAAGGCGGGTAGTTCGTAGATGAAGTTGTAGGCGAAGCGGTGGCGCGTGTCGAAGCTGGCGGGGCCGCGTTCAAGCTGCGGGCGCAGGCTGTTCTGCGGCAGCGCCGACGCGCCGGCCAGATCGAACACGTCCGATACGTCGTCCAACGCCTTCGAGAGCGTGTACGAAGCTTGAAATTGCAGCGCGCGACGGAAGCGGCCGCGCAGTTGCACTTGCAGCGCGTCGTAACGCGAGCGCGCAGTCGTCTCGAAGCGCGAGATCGTGCCGACGCCGGGCGTGGGGCGCTCGCCGCGCGGCGGGAGAGTGAAGCCGAAGAAGCGCGGCACGCTGACGGCATCGAACGGATCGTCGGGATCGAGTTCGTTCTCGGAGAGCACGTCGAAGAAGACGGGCACGAGGATCGAGTTCGGGCCGAGGTTCGGTGTGGTGAAGCGCAGCAGGTGTTCGCCGCGCGTGCCGACGTAGGCTGTTGACAGGCTGAAGGAGCGACCCAATAACTGCTCGAAGCTGAGCGAGTACTGGTGCGCGAGCGGCGTGTCGAGATTGCGTGCGGGCAGCGTCGCGCCGAAGATGTTGGCGGACGGCGCTTCGTCGCCGGTCACTAAGAAGTTGAGCGCGCGGATCAGTTCGGGGATGTCGAGGCCGGGCACGAGCCGGTTCAAGCTGTGTTCGCGGATGATGGGCAGACGACTTGGATTGACCAGATTCAACTCGCCGCAAGGGAAGCCGCAGGTGCGATCAAGATTGCCCGTGCCGCCTGCGAAGTTGACTGTGAGGAAGGTTGGAAAGACGTTGCGCGATTGCGTGACGACCGCGCCGAGTTGTTGATCGAAGTAGCGCCCGTAGCCGCCGCGTATGACAGTGGGGCGCTCAGCCCCGAACAGCTTCGGCGCATAAGCGAAGCCGAAGCGCGGGGCAAAGTTGTCGTGGTCGGGATCGAAGATGCGCCGCCGGCCCGCGATGAAGCTCATCAGACCGGGCACGTTTGCGAGTTGCGAACTGGCGAACGTGTTCTCGATGCGGCGTTGGCGATCCATCGGCACGGTGTTGTACTCGTAACGCAGCCCCGCCGAGACAGACAGGCGCGGCGTGATGCGCCAAGAATCTTGCCCGAAGAAGTTGTATTGATAGTAGCGCAGTTGCACGTCCGAGTCGGCGGTGGCGAGTGTTTGCGAGAAGCCGCTGGCCGCGCCGGCCGCCGCCAGATCGATGCCGCGAAAGAAGCGGCCCGTCAGCGCAGGCTCGCCTTGCTCGGCAAACGTGATCTCAGGCGAGCCGTTGAAGGTGACGAGCGGGCGTGAGTTCGGGCCTGATCGCTGTTCAACTCGGTGCGGCGTATGTCCGTCCCGAACGCGAGGCTGTGACGACCGGAACGCACGGTCAACGTGTCGGCGATCTGATATGTGTTGTTGATGCGCCGCTGCGGAAAGTTAACCACGTCCACGCCGACGGGGCTGAAGCCCGCGACGTTCACTTGACCGAGCGCGCCGAGCGCGTCTTCGACGGTAAAGGGCGTTGAGAAGTAGTTGACGGGTCCTGTGTTCGGCGTGCCGGGTTGCGGTGGCAGCGTGAAGTTGACGAGCAGGGGCGCGTTCAAGAGGAACTGGACGCCGGGGAACAACTGGCTGCGTAGAGTGTTTTCACGGTCGCGCAGTTGCAGGAAGCCAAGCCGCGTGCGGCCGTATGAGAGACGCAGTTGATTGAAGACGGCGCGCGAAGCGTCGGGCGCGCTCAACTCGCTGTTGAAGAAGAAGGAGAAGTTCTGCGTGCGAACGCGTGCGCCGAGCGTTGAGAAAAGAGCTTCGCCCGTGACGGGGATGGCGCGCGTGTCGTCTGTGAAGTTATAACGCCCGGTGGCGGATTGTTGTCGCCCACGAAACTTGAAGTAGTCGTCCAACTTGAACGAGAAGATTTTGCCGCGACTGTCGGCGGGCAGCACTTGCGTAAAAGTGTTCACGCCATAGATGCCTTGCGGGTTGTTGGGCGCGGGGAAGAGACTGAAGATGGCATCGCCGTCGCCGGAAGTTGGATACGAACGAACGGCGTCGCGCGACAAGATACCGGGCGGCAGGCGGAAGATGCCGGTCGCGCCTGAGTCGAACACGCCGCGCTCGTCAACAGTGGGCACGGCGAAACTCCGCTCCTCGGTCGCGTTCGTGCGTAAGCCTTCAGCCGATGCGAAGAAGAATAGCTTCTCTTTCAAGATCGGTGCGCCGAGCGCGACGCCGCCTTGTACGAAGGTGAACGAGTTTTCGCCGCCGCTCTCGTTCTGCACGAAGACGGGCGCGAAGTCGAGCAACACGGGTTGCCCGCTGGCCGAGCGCAACTGCGTGCGCCCGTTGCCAAGCGCGCTATCGAGCGCGTTGCGCGCATTCAGTTGGCTCGAATTGAAGAAGCCATAAGCCGTGCCATGAACCCCAGACCCGCCCGACTTGGACACGGCATTGACCTGCGCGCCGATGTTGCGCCCGAACTGCGCGGGCGCTAACAGCGTCGTCACTTGATACTCTTTGACCGATTCAATCGGCTGCGAGTTCAACGCCACGAAGCCTTGCCGACGGACACCGATGTCCTCGTCGTTATTGTCCGAGCCATCGACCGTGAAGTTGTTGGCGCGCGATCTCAAGCCGTTGACGGAGAACTGCCCGGCTGAGCCGACGCCTGCGCCGACGCCGGGACCGGCGACCGAGCCTAATGTCTGTGGTGGTGGGGCAACACCGGGCAGCAGGAGCGCCAACTCGTCGAACGTGCGCGAGAAGGTGACTGAGCCGAGCGGGAGCAGCGAGACTTCTTCTTCCGTGAACGAGCCGCCGCGCTGGCCGTCTGTGATGTTGAGGCGGGCGCGTATATCTGTGTCGTCTTCCGACGGCGGCGCGGCTGCTAGCGTCGGCGTCGGCGTGGCCGCGGCGGTGGGCGCGGGCGCGGGTTCGAGCGCGACGGGCACAGGCACAACCTCGCCCGCGCGCGAGATGAAGAGACGCTGTTGGACCTCTTGCGTCTGGTAGCCCGCGGCTGAAACACGGATCGTATAAAGACCCGGCGGCAGCAAGCCTTGATAAAAGCGCCCGCGCGCATCCGTCAAACGCGTCTGCGTCAGCCCCGTCTGCTGATTGATGATCAGTGCGCTCGCGCCCGCGATGGCGTCGCCCGTCTGGCTATTTGTGACCGTGCCCTCGAACGCGCCCGTCACGGTGTCTTGTGTCCGGCCGGCGCGCACGGATGCGAACAGGCAAACGCATGCGACCACAAAGGTGAGCAACATGCGCGGCGAAGAGAAGAATGTTTTCATACTCGTTCCAGTAGTGAAGCATTCAATAGCGGCAGAATTTAACCACGAAAGCAGACGAAATATCACGAACAAAATTACGCGCAGCACAACGGAGCGTTTCGTGGTCTAAGCACAAAGCGAAGTGGCCGGTTTGTCACGCGCTTTAAGTGGACTTAAAACTTCTACCACTCATCCGACACTTGCGAGGCCGAAGCGTGCGTCGGCGCGGACGCGCTCAATGAGTTGCGAGGTTTCGCGTGTGCGCTTGCGGGCAGAGAGATAATAGTCGGCCTCGCGGCGCGCTTCTTCGAGGATCGCCAGATCGCGGACAAGGTTGCCGACGCGAAACGTGGGTACGCCCGACTGGCGCGTGCCCATCACTTCGCCGGGGCCGCGCAGTTCAAGGTCTTTCTCCGCGATGCGGAAGCCGTCGGTCGTCTCGGCCATGATGCCCAGCCGTTCATGCGCCACGCTGGTCTGCCGGTCGGACGTGAGCAGGACGCAGAACGATTGCTCCGCGCCGCGCCCGACGCGCCCGCGCAGTTGATGAAGTTGCGACAGCCCGAACCGCTCTGCGTGCTCGATGATCATCAGCGATGCGTTCGGCACGTCCACGCCAACCTCGACGACGGTTGTGGCGACGAGCACCTGTATCTCGCCCGCGATGAAGCGGTGCATCACTTCTTCTTTCTCGGCCGCTTTCATCTTGCCGTGCAGCAAGCCGATCTGAAAATGCGGAAACACGCGGTCGCGCAAATGCTCGAACATACGCGTCGCGTCCTTGAGATCGATCTTCTCCGATTCTTCGACCAACGGATAGACAACATAAACCTGTCGTCCCGCGCGCACCTCGCGCTCCACGCCTTTATAAACGCCGCCGCGTTGGTCCTCGCCGACCACGACCGTCTTGATCGGCGTGCGACCGGGCGGCAGTTCGTCTATGACGGACACGTCAAGGTCGCCATAGACGGTCATAGCGAGTGAACGCGGAATCGGCGTCGCGGTCATCACCAGCACATCCGGGTTGAAGCCGCGCTCGCGCAGCGCCGCGCGTTGCAAGACGCCGAAGCGATGTTGCTCGTCTATGACGACGAGGCCGAGTTTGTGAAACTGCACGGCCTCTTGAATCAATGCGTGCGTGCCGACGCAGGCGTGTATCTCGCCCGCCGCCACGTCCGCGTGCAAGCGGCGCTTCTCGGCGGCCCGCAGCGAGCCGACCAGCAACTCCGTGCGATAAGGCGAGCGCGCGAGCATCCGCTTGACGTTGCGCGCGTGCTGCTCGGCCAAGATTTCGGTCGGAGCCATCAACGCGGCCTGATAGCCGTTCTCCATCGCGGCGAGCATGGCGAGCAACGCCACGATGGTCTTGCCGCTGCCCACGTCGCCTTGCAAGAGACGATTCATCGGCGCGTCCGACTGCATGTCGTCGAGTATGCGTGTGACGGCGCGCTCCTGCGCCCCGGTCAACTCGAACGGCAGAATCTCCGCCATATGAGCGCGCACGCGCTCGTCAACTTCGATGACCGCGCCCTTAGGCTCTTGCACGCGCTCGCTCTTACGCAAGGCAATCGCCAGTGCGACCCAGAAGAACTCTTCAAAGATGAGTCGCAGGTGCGCGGGCGAGCGTGCGCGTTCGTACTCGGCGAGCGGCGCATCGTCTGTGGGAAAATGTATGCGGCGTAAAGCGTCGGCGCGATTGACGAGCCGTTGGCGGGCGATCAGATCAGCAGGTAACGTTTCAATAAACGCTTTGTCATCCAACCGGCTCAAGACCGCATGCACGATCTCACGCAGCCGCTTCGTGCGAAACTCGCCGAGCTTGCGATAGACCGGCACACGTCGCCCCGTGTGGATCGCCGCGAGCGCCGGGTCGGTCGCTTCTTCCGCGTCTTCCAGTTCGGTTGCATCGGCGTCGGTGTGCGCGTCGGTTGCATCGTCAGTCGCGCTTGCACTCGTCGCATTACTTTGATCTTGCGATGCGGTTTCAACATGCCCGCCGTTCTCTTCGGCCAGCCGCAGGAGTGCGTGTTCGGGCGGCGTCCAAGTGCCCGGCAATATCTCCAACTCGTCGGGCTTGCCCAGACGCAACGCGAAGGTGTTGCGGCGACCGTCCCACTCCCAATGCCCGAACGCGATGAAGCGTGCGCCGCGCGTAAACTTCTGGCGATGATAAGCGATGATGCGCGGCGCTTGCCGGCCGCTGACGAACCACCAGACGACGACCGGCTTCGCCGTGCGTTCCGGGTCGCTCGCCGTGACCTCGAAGATATAGAGCGGTGGTTGTTTCGGCCCGCGATTCTTCCCGACCTGAAAGCCGCCCGCGACGCGCACGTAAAGTTCGAGCGACGCCTCCGTGCCTTCGCGCAGATCGGCGATGCGCGCGAGGTTCGAGCGATCCTCGTAGCGCATCGGCAGAGTAGTTCAATAAATCTTCAATCGTCGTCTCGCCCGCGTCGCGTTTACCCGACAGCGTGGCGAGCGCCAAGCCCAGACGCCGCGCGGTCGGCAGCCCGAAACGCGGGATGCCGACCTGTGCAAGTTCGAGGATGGGCGTGTCGAGCGTGAGCGACATCAGGGGAAATGATGAATGCTGAAGGCGGACTGATGAATAAAGAATAGCTGCTTATTCATCATTCATCAGTTTGCATTCACCATTGCCTTCGCGCAGTGCTGGTCGAAGGCGCGGGTCAGTTCGTGCGCGATGGCAGGCGCGTCGCGCCCTTCGATGTCGGAGCGTTGCAGCATGTAGACGACTTGCCCGTCTTTGAGCAACGCGATGGACGGCGACGACGGCGCGTAGCCGCTGAAGTGGCTGCGTGCGCGTTCGGTCGCGGCGGTGTCCGCACCGGCAAAGACGGTGATGGCGCGATCGGGCCGCGTGTCGTGCCGCAGTGCCATAGCGATGCCGGGGCGCGCTTTGCCGGCCGCGCAACCGCAGACCGAGTTGACCACGACCAGCAGCGTCCCTTGCGTTGCGGTGATCGCTTCATCGACCGCTTCGGGCGTGCGCGCTTCTTCGATGCCGAGCCGCGTCAGCTCCTCCCGCATCGGACGGATCATCAATTCAGGATAAGGCATATGTTCATTGTCTCCTTGCGAAACTTCGGATGATTACTCCGAGCGAATTTTAACACAGCGGGGCTTCGGACGGGCGCGCAGCGCCGCGCAACTGCTTACAGGCGCGCGACTGTAATGCGGCGTGCTGCTTCGCCGTCGCCGTTAATTGAGACGCGCCAGACCGGCGCGGGCAGCGGATACTGACCGAGACGCTCGGCCCATTCGATGACGATAACGGCGCGCTCGTCCGCGAGCAGTTCATCGAGATCGACCGCATGCGCCGCCGCCACGCCTGCGGGCAGGCGATAGAGATCGAGGTGATAAAGCGTCAATCGCCCTTCGTCATAACGGTTGACGAGCGTGAACGACGGACTGGTTACTTCGTCCGCTTCGATGCCGAGCGCCGTGGCCAGACCTTTGACGAAGACCGTCTTGCCCGCGCCGAGCGGGCCGTCGAGCAACAAGATTTCGCCGCCCACCAGCGCCGCGCCGACACGCGCGCCGAGCGCGAACGTCTCCGCCTCCGCGTGCGACACCCACGAACCGGCCGGCAGTTGTTCAGGCGCGGCACTCATCGCGGGCGCTCTCCTTCTGCATCGAGCGAGCGCACGGCCTCGCTCAAGTGTTCGCGTATGTCCGAAGCGACAAGGGTACGCATGCCGCGCGCGCCCGCCGCCACGTCGCCCGCCAATCCGCCGAGATAGACGGCCGCCACCACGGTCGCAAACGCATCAGCCTGCTCTTTCAACGTGCCATAGGCTTGCGCGAGACAGCCCGTGATGATGCCTGTCAGCGTGTCGCCCGCGCCGGCCGTGCCGAGGCCCGCGTTGCCCGTCGGGTTGACGACGACGCGGCCGTCTGGCGCGGCGATGATCGTGCGCGCGCCCTTCAAGACGAGAATTAACTCCTGCGCGGTCGCAAACTCACGCGCCAACTGCACGCGATCTGTCAGCGCGTCGTCATCAACGCGACCGAGCAGACGGCGTATCTCGCCAACGTGCGGCGTGAGTACAAGCGGGCGTTCGTTCGTGCCGTGCAACTCGGCGGGCCACGGCGCGAGTGCGTTCAAACCGTCGGCGTCGATGACAACCGCTGTCGTGCGTTGCTCCACAAACGCACGCACAAAACTGCGCGTGCGCTCGTCCGCGGCCGTCAGACCCGGCCCGATGGCGACGACGTTGGCACGCTCGGTCAAACGTCGCACCGCTGCCAGCGCGTCGTCGCTAACCGCGCCCGCTGCCGTCTCCGCGAGCGCCTCGGTCATCACTTCGGGCATGACGCGCGCCGCCACCGCCGCGTGCGCCGACGCGGGCGTGGCCACGGTCACAAGCCCCGCGCCCGCGCGCATCGCGGCCTCGCTTGTCAGCACGGGCGCGCCTGTCATGTGGCGCGAACCGGCGACGACGAGCGCGTGCCCGTGCGTGTTCTTGTAGGAGCCGGGCGTGTAGCGCGTCTGCTTGAGCCACGCGCGCGTGTCGCGCGACTCTGTAACGAAAAGTTGTGACCCAACTTCATCGAGCAACGCGGCGGGCGAACCGATGTCGGCGATAACCAATTCGCCGTTGCAATGTGCGGCAGGCGACAGCACGTTGGCAGGCTTGGGCGCGGTGAAAGTGACGGTCAGATCGGCCTGCACTGTGTCGCCGATGAGCGCGCCCATGTCCGCGTTCAAACCGGACGGCAGATCGAGCGCGACGACGAGCGGGCGGTCTGCCAATCTCTCGGCACGCACATTCTTAAGATCGACGACGACGCGGCGGAACAGTCCTGCGAGCGGACGCGTCAGACCTGTGCCGAACAGCGCGTCGAAGATGAGATCGTAAGCGCCCAACGTCCCGACTAGCTCCGCCCAAGCCGACTCGTCTGCGCCCTCACGTAGCGACAGACTCGCGTTGGTCGCGCCGTCGGCGGGCAGCATGCCGGCCAGTTGGCGCACGATCTCGAAGTTCGTGCGGGCATCGCCGCGCGCCTCCTCAATGCGCCCGAATAGCACACATTCAACTTGTGCGCCCGCGAGCCACAACATGCGCGCGAGTGCCGCGCCGTCGCCGCCGTTGTTGCCACGCCCGCAGAGCACAAGCGCGTGCGCGCCCGACAGGTCGCGCCCAAATCGTGCGGCGGCGGCACGCAAGACTGCCGCCGCGGCCGTTTCCATGAGCAGGAGCGAGGGCACGGCGTACCGCTCTGTGGTCAGGCGGTCTAGTTCGCGCATTTCGGCAGCGGTGATAACTTTGCGCACGGAGCGGATGATAAGGAGAGCGGCGGCGCGGGTCAACGCTTGGACGGTGCAGGCAGGAGCAGCGCCTTTCTGGATATAGTCAAAAGCAGTTCCAGAATATCTTCGGGCAAAGAAAAAAGAGCGCCGATTTTTGCGCTCCCCTCGTCTGGCCTGCCGCTACGTTTGCCGTCCTCTACGTTTGTAATCCTGTTAAATAATCAATGCGGGCCGACCTCCAGAAAAATCTGCGGCGTCGGGAAAACTTTTTTGGCCCAAGCATCGGGCCGGCTTGCACATGCAAGCCGGCCCGATGCTTGGAACAACAGAAAGATGCAGGAACGCCCGACGATGGGACGCGTCTATTCGCGCGCGGCTTTGCGGCGGCGGCGGATACTCGCGGCTGCGCCGGCCAAGCCTGTGCCGAGCAGAAGCATCGTGGTCGGTTCGGGCACGGCGGTGATTCGGGCCTGAACGCTCGTGACCCCGTTGTTAGTTGACGGCGGGACGAGCGGCAGCGGGTTGTTGGTCAGACTATAGTTGACGCCTTGAATCGTCACCGAACTGACCGAGAAAGTCACGATGCCGGTGCTTGAGTTCTGGGTAATCGTACCGCTAATCGTGCCGAGCAGCGCGCCTGAGCCTGCGCCGGGCACAGTTTGCGTGATGGTTAAGGAGAAGGTTGTGCCCGGTGTGATAGTGGCTCCGCTCCCCGTGGTGCTGGTCTGGAACTCGCCGAGACTAGCAAAGGTGAAAGGATTTGCATTGACCGTGCTGGACACACCCGTAAAGGTGATGTTGGTCAAGTTGCCGCCTGAGCCGAACGAGATCGAGTTGCCGCCGCCGTTAAACGAGCCGGCGGTCGAGTACGTAACGGGGTCGGCTTTGGCAGCCGTTTGCCCGACAGCGAAAATGGCGACGAGCGCGATACCGAGCGCGAACGGTTTGAGCATTGTTGCGATGCTTCTCATGGTGAAACCCTTTGCCTCCGTGGATCCTTTTGTCCTCAACTGAACGTCAGAAAAAATTTACAGCCTGCCGACCGGTCTACTATTGGGCCGACCGGATAAGCACGGCCCGGAACGTCTAACGGCAAGAGCGCGTCGCCCGACCAGCACTCGACACGGCGACCGCCCGCAAACAGCACAAGGGAGGGGCAACTCTCCCTGCATGGACTAAAGGCAATGAGCAAGCACGCACCATACTGATTGCCGTAAGAAGTCCGTTTTTCAAACCTTTACACAAGCTATAGGCTCAATCCGGCGTGTCTTCCAGAAAAATTCGTCGGCAGTTTAGCACAGTTTGCGCAGCTAGCGGCGCAACAGGCGTGTGAGCCGGCCCGTGAAGCTGCGCAGTTCGGGCAGGCCGAAGAGGTAGGTGACGGCGAAATAGGTCAGCCCGTAGGGGACGAGGACGAGCGCGGCGACGATGAAGGGTTGGCGTGTGGGCAGGGCGAGCTTGATGCCCCAGCCGACCGCCGCGCCGGCCGCCGCCGCCGCCCACAGCTTGAGGATAAAGCTTGCGGGCAGACCAGTTCGACCGATCAAGCGGTTGAGCTTGCGGCGCAGCAGGTAGAACTCGACCCAGCCGGAGAGGCCCGCAGATGCGGTCAAACCGACCGCGCCCCAGTGCAATTCTACGCCGAGCGCGCGGGGCAGGGGCAGGGCGCAGAGGTAGCCGAGCGCGGTGGTCAAGACGACACGCACGACGGCGAACAGGAGCGGCGTGCGCGTGTCGTGCAAGGCGTAATAGGTCGAGGAATAGAGGCGGCCGAGGGTTGAGGCGAGCAGCCCGACGGTTGCGCCCGCCAGAATAGCCCAGACGTAAGTTGTGTCGCGCTCGGTGAAGCGCCCTGTGCGGTAGAGGACGCCGACGATCACGTCGCCGAGCGCAAGGAACGCCATCGCCGAGGGCACGATGAAGAAGGCGATCTGGCGCAAGCCTGCGTCCAGACGGCGGCGCAGGTGCGCGGCGCGTTCTTCGACGCTGCCGGTCGCGCTCGCCATCGCGGGCAGTTCGGCGGCCGACACCGACATGCCGAACAGGCTCACGGGCAGCGTGTATAGACTCTGCGTGTAGGCGAGCGCGGACTGCGCGCCCTGTCCGAGCAGGCTGGCCAGCATCGCATCGACGAAGGCGCTGATCTGGACGACGCCGCGACTGATGAAGACCGGCACGAAGTTGCGGATCACTTCGCGGACGTGCGCCGACGCCACGTCAACCACGGGGCGCAGACTGCGTAGCAGACCGAGCACGGTCGGGAGTTGGACGCAGAACTGTAGGGCGCTGCCGACTACCGAACCCCAAGCCGTGTATTGTGCGAGCCGGCCGAGTGCGTCTTCGCTGGCGTTGCGGCTGCCGAAGAAGATGAGCGTGCTGATGATGGCGAGATTCCAGAGCACGGGCGCGGTATAGGAGAGGAAGAAGCGCCGATGACTGTTGAGCACGCCGAGACACCAAGCGGAGAGGACGAGTAGACCCGTGCTTGGGAAGAAGATGCGGACGAGCGCAATCGTCAGGTCGCGTTTCGCGCCCGTGTAGCCGAGCGCGATGACGCTGATGAGCGCGGGCGTGAACAGGACGCCGAGCAGGACGAGCAGCGAAGTTGTCAGCGCAAGCAGCGAGAAGACGGCGCGGGCCACGTGGTCGGCCTCTTCATCTTTTTTATGCGCGAGCAAGCCGGCATAGACGGGAATGAACGAAGCGGAGAGCGCGCCTTCGCCGAAGACGTTTTGCAGAAAGTTGGGGATGCGTAGGGCGATGTTGAAGGCGTCGCCCACGTCGGTCGTGCCGAAGTAATGCGCCATGACGCGTTGGCGGACGAGGCCGACGACGCGACTGATCAAGATGCCGGCCATGACGAGGAAGGCGTGCTTGTTCGTGCCGGCCTCGCGCGCGCGCACCTCTGCTTCCTGCTCGGCCGGAAACTCGCCCGTCACCGCGCCGACGGGCACGTCCATCTCGCCCGCGATCAAACTCGCGTCTTGGTGAGATTGGGGCTGCTCGTCATTGGTCTGCGAGGATGTGGGTGCTGTGGACGGGTCGGTTTGCGTGTCGCCCTGCGAGTCTGATCTCATCACGCGGAAGATTAAAGGCCGATTGAACAGGGCGCAAGCATCTGCTTTAGAGTTCGTAATCCTTGATCTTCGTCAGGAGCGTCTTGTAGCTGACGCCGAGCGTGTCGGCGGCGCGGGTCTTGTTGCCGTCGTGTGCGCGGAGTGCCTCTGTGATCTTGCGGCGTTCGACGAGGCGGACGGTGCGTTCGGTCGCCGCGCCGAGCGAGCCTGACAAATCCAAGTCGGCAAACGTCGGCGTGACGGCTTCGGTCTTGTCTGCGTCTTTAACCGGCAAGCCGAGGTCGCGCGGCTCAAGCATGAGCGTGTCGGCGAGGATGCAGGCGCGTTCGATTGTGTTCTCCAACTCGCGCACGTTGCCGGGCCATGCGTGCGCGCGCAGGCGCTCGATGCTGGCGTCGCTTAGGACCGCTTCACGACCGCGCAGTTCTTTGCCGAACTGCGCGGCGAAATGCCGCGCGAGCAAAAGCACGTCGTCGTCGCGCACGCGCAGCGGCGGAATCTCGACGGGGAAGACGGCGAGGCGGAAATATAGATCACGCCGAAACTCGCCGCGCTCGGATGCTTGCTGCAACTCGCGGTTCGTCGCCGCGACGATCCGCACGTCCACCGCGACGCTTGCCCGCCCGCCGATGCGATCAACGGTCTTCTCTTCAATCGCGCGCAAGAGTTTGCCTTGCACGCCGAGCGGCAGTTCGCCGATCTCGTCTAGGAAGACTGTCCCGCCCGTCGCTAACTCGAACTTGCCGGGGCGGCGGTCGGTCGCGCCCGTGAACGCGCCGCGTTCGTGGCCGAACAGTTCCGACTCGATCAAGGTTTCAGGGATCGCGGCGCAGTTGATCGCCACGAACGGTTTATCGCGGCGCGGCGAGAGATGATGGACGGCGCGCGCGAACAACTCTTTGCCCGTGCCCGATTCACCCAACAGTAAGACGGTCGCTTCGGTCGGCGCGACGCGCTGCGTCTCCGCGACCGCGCGCTTGATCGCGTCCGATTCGCCAATGATGCGCGGGAAGCCGTAGCGGCGCGACCACTCCTCGCGCAATAGCATGTTCTCGGTCCGCAAACGCGCCTGTTCCAACGCGCGCTCAACCAAGAGCAGCAAGTGATTCGAGTCCACGGGCTTTTGTAGAAAGTCGTGCGCGCCGTCTTTCATCGCCTGCACCGCTTCATCAATCGAACCGTAAGCGGTCATCACGACGACGGGCACAAACGGATCGGCGGCGCGCGCCGCACGCAACACGTCGAGGCCCGAACCGTGCGGCATACGCAGATCAGTTAAGACGAGTCGATAAGGCGTGCGCGCGATCTCAACTTGCGCCGCGCGCGCGTCCGCCGCCTCGGTCACGGTGTAACGCGCCTGCTCCAACGTCAGACGCAACACGCGCCGCAAACTCTCCTTATCCTCGACGAGCAGAATGTCAGGCATGGCGGAAAATGATGAACGATGAATGATGCATGGTGAATGAAAGATAAGCTTGATTCTTTATTCATCATTCATACTTCATCGTTCATCATTTCTTTCCGGTGTGTCAAGAGACATGATGCGATGCAACGGAGCAGCGGGCCGCGCTCTTTGTCGAGTGCGACCCGCTTGCCGTTTAGCTTGGTAGTTAACGCGGTCAGTATTCGAGAACTCCGGTGACGCGTGCGCCGAAGCCGCTGAGGGCGCGCTCGATGGCGGTTGAGTTGTATTGCACGTCTGCGTTGCCGCCGCCGTTGGTGTTGAAGGTGGGCGCGAGGAATGGATGCGATAGACCATTCTCGCTGCTGTCCCATGTGCGCGCAAACTTGGCGAGGACGATTGCGCCGCTGATGTCGCCGCTGCCGCCGCCGTTGCGGTTCATACGCCCTTCACCAAGCACAAGTATCACGCCATCGAACGAAGGGTTGCCGCTCATGTTCAACTCGCCGGTCACGATCAGAAAGCCCGCGCCGCCCGTTAGATTGCAGTCGCCGTCAACGAAGGTGAAGGCGGGATTACTCGCCGTGCCTTCGTTCGACGCGTAAGGCGTACCGGGCGCGGGCTTGAAGTAACGACCTTGCGCGATGGCCGTCGTCTGCAAGTCGTTGAGATAAGCGCGCGCGGCGTTGGCGGTTTGCAGGAAGTCGGGCGTGTCCACTGTCTCCGAAGTCAGCGCGCCGCCGCCGGGCGGCCCCGCCATGATGCCGACTTGCGACGAGCCGGTGACGTTGTTCGGCTTGCCCGTGCCGCCAACCACGTCATCGTAATCGCACGCGCGCACAGCAATCGCAGGGCGCGCCGCTTCCGGCGGGTTGCCGTGATCGTTGCCCGTGTAGGTCTGTGCGTTGCTGTTGCCGGTGTTGAAATTGAGCGCGCTGCAATCGTCCGCGCCGCGCACGGTCAGCGTCGCTGGCACTTCAAACAAGAGATCGGCGCGCGACACTGACATCTCCATCTGCTTGCGCGCGAAGTGCGGCCCGAAGCCGACTGTCCGCACGACCAGACGGCGCGGCGGCGGCGGGCCGAGCGTCGCCTGTATCTGTTCCACGACGGCCGCGTTGACGGCGGGCGGGCAACCAACGTTGATAAGATTCGAGTTGATGATGAAGTCTGTGCCGCCGGCCTTGCGACCGGGTTGCGGGATGTTGAGCCGGAACAGTTGCAGCGGGCACGAGAGTATGCCCGGCGTGCCGAGCGTGATGTTCTTGAAGACGGTCGTGCCCTGCCACGGACTTGTCTGCGTGACCGTCAGATCGAACGTGGCGAACGCGCCGAGGTTGAGCGGCAGTGCGGCGAGCAGCGACGACTTCTGAACGCGGAACGAGCCGAGATCAATCGGCGTCGGTTGATTGGCGTTGATCGTCGTCGCCGGTTTCGGCACGAAGGTAATCGTGATGAAGTCGAGCAGGCCGCCGAGCTTGATCTGGTTCGGGCCGAGGATCGAACCGACGATGCCGTTCAAGCCGCGAAACTGGCCCGACGTGCTGTAAGTAATCCGATGACTCTGATCGGGATCATAGACGGTTGTGCGGAACGATGAACTGCCGTTCGGATCGACGGGGACGACGCCGTTCGAGTTGTAAGGCAGCCAACCTTGCAGGCGACACGGGCTTGGCAAGTTGGGCGTGTCCGCGACGCACGGGTCGTTGTTCGGCGAGCGCCCTACACCGTTCGATAGATCGGGCGTGACCGCCGTGCGAAAGTTCATGCGCGTGCCGTTGGCGACCGCGCTGTCGTGCGCCATGTTACCGCGCAACGCGTTCATGGACATTTGCAGTCCGGCCTCGGCCGCGTAATACGCTTGCTTCTCGGCCGTCGCATCGGCGGCGTTCGTGCCCGTCAGCGCGGACGAGAGGATGAGCGCGCCGCCCGCCGCTAAGATCAGTGTGGCGACGAGCAGCATCATCAAGAGCGCCGCGCCGCGCTCGCGTTGGCGGCGCATGTGGCGGGCGGGCGAGCGGTTCGTTCTGGTTCGCATAACGATTAAGACCTGTCCTCGTTCGCGGCGCGCGGCCAGTTAATAGACATTGACCGTGGCATTGCGTAGCTGCACGTCCGAGGTCAACTGCTGCATGACGGGCTGATCGTTGCTGCTCTGGCCGAACTGTCTGGCGGCGGGCAGTTGCACGCAGGCGGAGACGACGACGTATGTGGCCTGATCGGGCGGCACTTCATAGACGATGTGACCCGCGCTGTCTTGCGCGTCCTCTATGTCGCAAGTGCGCGTTGTGTACGTGACCTTCTGCGGGTAGTAGCGAATGATGAACGAGTCGATGCGGTCGGCCAGCACGGTTGGCACGGCGTCCGTGTTGTTCACGTCGAAGCGCACGATGTAGCGTCGCCCGGTCGTCGCGTCGTTGACGAAGCGATAGATCACATCCTCGTCGGGACTCGAAGGCGAGTCGGGCGTTGCGCCGCCTGTGAAGCGATCTGCGTTCGACAGGATGCGGATCGAGTTGCTGTTCGAGTCGGCCGCGACGATGCCATTTGCGGGCAGCGTCTCGCCGGTCAGACCATAACCGGCGTTAGCCATCTCGCGCGTCATCGCGCCGAGCGTGCGCCGCACATCCGAAATAGCATCGGACTTGCGATCTTCGCGCACACGAACTTTGAACGAACCAACGAGCAACCCGACGGCCAGCCCCGTCACCACAATCGTCACCGCGAGCGAGATCATCAACTCGATCAGCGAAAAACCGGCCTCGCCGCGCCGCCGCGCTTTCGTCGTCCGTTTCATACAAGGATCATCAATAGCTTCAACTGCAAGCCGCGCAGCACGCGCCCGCTGCTTGTGCTTTAGTGCGGTCCGCGCAAGAGCGTGGCGCGTTGCGTCGTGACGCTGATCGCGCCCGCCGTCCACGGCAGACTGCCGCGCAGAGGCAGCACGCTGATCGTGATCGTCTTGGTTGTCGGCCGCGTCAGACCGTTGACCGTGACGTTGTTCGAGGTGATGACTGTCTTGGTGGCCGTGAACGCGCGGTCGCCGCTGTAGCATGGCTCGGCGGCGGTGCAGATGTCCGTCTCGTTGGCGGGCGCAAGCAGGGGATCGTCGAACGGCACGGCGCGCAAGCTTTCCAACTTCTGCTGCGCGACGGCGAGCGCCATCGCACGTTCGGCCGCGCCCGCGTTGTAACGAACGGCGTAAAAGAAAAGCGAGGTCGCGCCCAAGCCCACGACCATCAGGACCAGCAGCGCAATGGCCGTCTCGATCAAACTAAAGCCCGCGTCCGCGCGCACAAACGCGCGGCGACGTGCGCGCGCCCGTTCGTCGTGGCTCGTATCTGTTCGCAGTGAAAGCGTAACTTGCTGCATAAGCCTTGCGCGGCTTCGGAAGATGCTAGCGATTAGTTGCAGGCGTTGACTAACCCGGCGCAGGCGAAGGGGTCGGCGTGGGCGTCGGCGTCATGGTCAAACTCGGCGTCGGCGTCGGAAACGGCGTGGCGTCGATGGCGGGCAGATGCTCCTGCACGTCGCTGTTGACGGCGATGTCGCCGCCAGCCGTGATGTCGAGCGTGATGTCGGGCATGGAGTGCGTCGGCTGGCCATAGCCGTTCACCCCGCGCAGGACGAAGCGCATGTCGTTCGGCACGCGCCCGCGCCAATCGAAGACGGCGGCGGGTTGGTTTGGGTTCATGTCGAAGTTGACGCCGACCGGCAGATAGACGACGCGCTGATCGGCCGCGTCGATCATACCGTTGCCGTTGGCATCGACCGTGCCGTCGCCGTTCAAGTCGATGGCGATAACGTAGCTGCGCGCGTCGAGCACCTGTATGGAAGCGACGCCATGGCGACGGACGGCATCGGCGCGGGCCTTCTCCAAGTTGCCTTGCAACTCGCGCGCGGCGTTGACGAGCCGCATGTTCTCGCGCGCACGCACGACGCTGAAGACGGCAAAGCCGGCGATGACACAGACGACCGCCATGATGATCAGAATTTCGACCGTGCTCAGACCGCGCTCGCGCCGCGCCGCGACGTGGCTCTCGTGCTTCATCTCGCGCTGCTGCATGGCTGGTTCGGGCCTGTGGAAGTTTGTTACGAAGCGCCGGCCGGCGCTTCGTAAAGCCGCGTCTGACGCTCGGCGGCACGTATGGCAAACCGGATGCCAACAAGGAAACAGCGGCATTGTTAAGTGAACACAAGGGGCGCACGGCTACGACGACCTATCGCGTTGTTACCCAAAGTGACACGATAGTGAAGCACGCTTCACACCATCAATTCGCCGCGCAACCACACGCGCGTTACATACAGTTGTCACTAACGGAAACAACAGGCGCGTGGCCACGATGCTGGTCCAACATGAGCGCAGGCCGGGTGAAGTTAAAAAACGCGTGCGGAGTCTTGGTTATTTGTGCATGAGGCGTGTGTCCGTGCGGCGCGGCCTCAGGTTTGCAATAGAGTGCTGCGCGTCGTCAGTTCGGCGCTCGTGCGAGAGGGCATGCTCGAATGAGTGCTGAGCTGATTGACCGACCCGGCAGGAAACTGCGCCAGAGCGCGTGCGGCAAGGCAAAAAGATGCGCGAGCGTAGTTCACTCAGGCGGGTGTCTGCCAGGTTCGTCCGTCGGTGCGTGTTGCCGCACATCGCGCGCCAGCCGGGCGACAGAGCGCCCCGGTGCCTCTCAGGCCGCCGGGGCGCGCGGCTTTTAGGGATTGCGGAATGCGGATGTCGGAGTGCGGATTAGAAGGAACAATAGTTCCTTCTAATCCGCACTCCGACATCCGCATTCCGCATTTAGTTTGACGTTGATTCGTACTCGCGCGAGTTATTGGCCTGTTGCTCGGTCGCGGCGAGGCGCATGGCGAGCGAGTGCGCTGCGTAGGTGAAGGGCGCGGGGCCGCCACGTGTGTATTGCAATTCGGTGACGATGCTGTCCTGCATCGCGCGGAAACGATAGACGCTGCCGCGTTGATTGAAGATGACGAAGTAGAGCGTCTCGCCCGTGCGCGTCCGCATCTGCCCGGCGAGCGCGCTCACCCCGCCGTCAGAACGACCCAACGTGCCGGTCTTGCCGACGACACTGCCGCGCGAAACATAAGTTGTGTAACGCTTCTGAAGCGTGCCGGGATCGACGCCCGCGACGGGCATGATGTCCGACGGCGACAACCGATGCTCCGCGAGTTCCGCGACGAGTGCGCGGTAGATTTTCATCATCGCGCGCGGGCTAAGACGGTTGATACCGAGGCCGCTCGTCGAGGCGAGCCGCACCTCGTCGGGGCGCAAGCCCACGGTGCGGATAAGAAACTGTTCGACGCCGGGCGCGCCGCCGAGCGTGTCGCCGAGGCGCTCGGCCATAAAGTTGTTCGAGTAGCAGAGCAGCACCTTGAGTATGTCAACGAGTTGACTCGAACGGTGCGTGAGCAGTTGCCGCGCGCCCGGTGGCACGGGCGCGATATAGACCGCGCCCAACACGGCGACGCTCGGCGTCGTCTCCAAACTTTCGCGGTCGGCCAACATCATGCGCTCGTCGAGCCACGCGCGCGTCGCGGCTTCGGGCCGGCGCGTCGCGTCGAGCGTGTCATATAAGTTGTCGCCGGAGCTTTGCGCCGACCAGCTGAAGTTCATCGTGAACTTGGGCGCGACGATCAGGTCGCCGGTCACGGTGCGGATGCCGAGCCGGTTCAACTCGCGCGCGATGCCGACGGCGTGCTCGTAATGAAATGAAGGATCGCGGCCGGACACGATCAGGTCGCCCGTGATCGTGCCGGTCTGTTGGTCGAGCGTGCCGTTCGTCCAGATGACTGTGGAGAAGCGATGCTGCGGGCCTAAGGTGTGCAGGGCGGCGAAGGCCGTTGACAGTTTCACGACCGACGCCGGGTTGAACTGTTCATCGGCCGCATACTCTTTAACCACTTGCCCGGCCGCTGTCTCGACCAGCAGACCGAGGCGGCCGTAAACGGGCGTCGGCGTCGGGACGGCCTGCAAGGTGCTGACGGCATCGGGCGCGAGCGTCTCCGGCGCGAGCGTCTCCGGCGCGCGCGGCGGCGGGATAGGCAGCAGCACGGGCTTGACGAAGGGCGTCGGCTGCGCGCCGGCCGCCGGTTGTGTCTGCTGCGCCGTCGCGCCGGACGCGAACGCGACGAGCAGACCGAACATGATAGCTAAGCGTTTGTTCACCCTCATGAAAACGTTCCTATGAAAACATTCCTTGACTGCAACAACATGTTAGGGGGCTTTTGCATCATAGCACGATGAACGACGCGCCGGGGCGCATAAAAATTTCTCAAGGAGAGCGTGCCGGCGTTTAGATGCACAAGCCCAACGACACGTTTGCATAAAACATAAAGCAGCAACGAGCGACGAATGCCAAGTTTTTTTCTTCCACCCGGCACTTGTCACTCGCCACTTGTCGTTGCTTTGGGAGCGACTGCGTTGACAATGCTTCGGGCACGCTCCTAATATTTCGTTGTCACTCGTCCGAATCCTCGTGTTGACAAAACGTCCAGTGCGACGAGAATTACAGCCCGTCACAATCGAGCGGGTGCGCGCCGCGCATCGCACGCGCCGCACGGAGATACGCGCGCGCCTCGCGGAGTTCGCCGCCCTCAAGCAGGCCGCGACGGATGCGCAACTCTGGGAAGAACTGGTCTATTGTATCTTCACGGCGGGCGCGTCGGCGCGCATGGGCTTGCGTTCGGTTGCAGCTATACGCGACCTGCTCGACGCTGGCGCGCATGACGATCTGGCCCGTGCCTTGACGGGCGTACATCGTTACCCGCGTTCGCGCTCCGGTTATATCGTCGTCACGCGCGACCATCTACGCGCAGACTGCCGTCTGCAACTGCGCGCGCGGCTTGAAGCGTTCACTGATCCACTTGCGCGACGCGACTGGCTCGCGCGCACACGCGACATCAAGGGGCTTGGCTACAAAGAAGCGAGCCATTTCCTGCGCAACGTGGGTTACAGCGGCTACGCGATTCTCGACAAGCACATCCTGCGTAGTCTGGCCGAGTTGGGCGTTGTCGCTTCGCCCGACCCACCCACGACGCGCGCCCGCTACCTCGCCACTGAAGACGCGCTGCGCCGCTTCGCCCGCACGGCGCGCATAGATTTCGACGAACTTGACCTCGTGCTGTGGTCAATGAAGACGGGCGAGATTTTGAAATGATTGCGGACGGCGGATGTCGGATCGCAGAGTGAAGGATTGATGCAACTGATCCTTCATTCATCAATCCGCAATCCGAACTCCGCATTCCGCAATTCCGTGGGGGGTGCTTCGATGAAGAAGTCGAGCCGTTTACTGGTCGTCGGATTGGCCGCATGTTCCGTGTGTTGCGCGTTGTTCGCAAACGTCGCGCCCGTGCGCGCGGGTGCGAAAGACAAGGTGCGTGCGCGCGCCGAGCGGGCGTTGCGTGAAGGCGAGTTTGAAGCGGCGGAGAAGACCTACCGCGAACTGCTCGCCAAAGACGCGAAGGATTTGGATGCACGCCTCGGTTTAAGCTATACGCTTTACAAGAAGCGCAACCTGCGCGATGCGTATGACAACGCGGCGCGCGTCTTGGCCTTCGATCCGATGTCGGCGCGGGCGCACGCGCTGCTCGGCGCGTCGCTGTTGGCCGCGGGCGACTTCGCGCTCTCCGTCGAAGAGTTTCGCACCGCGCTCAGCTTCAAGCAGGACGAGGCGCTCGCTATCGCCGGCCTCTCGATGATCAACTTCTACGAGAACCGGCCACAGGTCGCGCTCGCCGGTTTGCGCCGCGCGCTCGAAATCGAGTCGGACGAACCGGACTTCGTTTTCGGCTACGCGCAGGCCGCCGCGCGCTCCGAACGCTACCGCGAAGCCGCCGACGCTTACGAACGTTTCCTACGCATCGCGCCCCGCACAGACGCCGACCGCCGCGCACGCATCCGCGGCCTTATAGACTTCCTGCGCTATCTCGGCGCGCACGACGATCTCTATGACACGGACGGCCCCGCCAGCGCCGTCATCCCCTTCGAGATGACCAACAGCCGGCCCATCGTCAAAGTTTATCTCAACGGCAGCAAGCAACCTTTGCGCTTCGTGGTGGACACTGGTTCGGGCATGTGCGTCGTCTCGATTGCGGCGGCGCAGAAGTTGGGTGTCCGAGCGGTCGCGCGCGGCGGGTTGGCGCGCGCCGTGGGCGGCGGCGGACGCTTTGAGATCGTCTATGGTTATCTCTCTTCGTTGCAGATCGGCGACGCGCGCATCAACAACGTGCCCATCTACCTGCGCGAGTTTCACAACGCGCAAGAGCCGGTGGACGGTTACGTCGGCCTCGCTGTCTTGGCCAAGTATCTTGCTTCGATTGACTACGGCGCGCGCCAGATGACGCTTGTGCGTGACACGCTGCCGCGCGCCGTGCCGCCGACTGCGCCGGTCGATCCGGCTGCGCCCGTGCCGACCCCGACGCCGCTGCCGGCCGGCGTCTTCGAGTTGCCGATCCGCGCCACGTCGTCCGGCTTCTGGTCGAGCGCAGTGCAGATCGACGGCGTCGAGAAGCCGCTCAACTTCATCGTGGACACGGGCGCGAGCATCTCGGTCGTGTCCGCGGCGGTGACGCAACGCGAAGACATGACGCGCTTCGTGCAGCCGATGCGCCTGCGCGTTTACGGCGCGGCGGGTGTGAGCGACGACGTGCAACTGCTCTTGCTGCCGCGCGTCTCGCTCGGCACTTACAGGCACGCGAACCTGTCGGTCGCAGTGCTCGACATGGAGCCGATCAACGAGACTTCCGGCTTCGAGCAGGCCGGCATCATCGGCGGCAACATCCTGCGCTTCTTCCGCGTCACGTTCGACTTCCAGCGCGCCCTCGTGCGGCTCGAAGCACTCAACAGCATGCCGATCACGCCGTTGCCTGCGCGCGATGCGAACGTCGCCTCGCAAGCGCCTGAAGTCGTGCCATGAAGCAGAGCTTGTATCTTGAAACTTCGGTCGTCGGCGCATACCTCGATAACGGCGAACCGTTCCGGCGCGACTTGACGATCCGCTGGTGGGAACGCGAGTTGTCGGAATACCGCGCGGTCGTCTCGCCGCTCGTGCTGCGCGAGTTGGAGCGCGTGCCTGAGCCGCATCGCACGGGTTATCTAAAGTTGGTCGCGCCGCTCGAACAGGTTGAGTTGACGGACGAAGCGACGATCTTGGCCGAAGGTTATGTGGCGCGCGGCATCTTTCACCGCAAGTATCTGGGCGACGCATTGCACGTCGCACTTGCCTCGGTGCATAAAATTGATTATCTAGTGACGTGGAACTTCGGTCATCTGGCGAACGTCCGGCGACAGGCGCGCATACGCTTGTTCAATACCACAGCCGGTTTCTTCGTCCCGATGATCGTCACGCCCGAATTTTTAGTCTCGGAGGCAACGGAAGTAAAAGGATGAACGATGAAGGATGAATAAAGAACTATTTGCTATTCATCATTCATCGCTCATCAGTTCCATCATGTACCCGCGACCCAGATTTCTCGAAATGCTGCACGCGATCCGCGAGGAGATGTCGCGCGAGGCCGATTACGACATGGAGTTGTTTGCCGAGTCGGCGCGCACGGGCGTGCGGCCCAGTTACGGCCCCGCGCGCAACATTCGCGGCTTCCGCACACGCGCCCCGCGTGCCGATCAGACCGAGCCTGCACCGAAGCCGGTCAAGCAGCGCCGACGAGCCACGAGCTAATAACTTGTAAATCGTGAATCGTCAATCGTGAATAGATAAAACCTGTTCTGTCTATTTACGATTTGCGATTCACGATTTACTATGCACGCGATCATGGAACAGACGTTTGAAGCTATCGGGCTGGACGTGCCGAGCGAGAAGGATTTCAACTATCTCGCGGAGCGCGCTGGCGATCAGGGCGAGGCGACACAGTTGTTGCGGCGTGGCGCGGTGTTGCACGGGCGCTGCTGGAAGTTGGGCGAGGGGCTTGAAGTCTGGACGGTGTTATACGAATCCGGCACGGGCGACATCTTCTATGCCGACTGCCGCCCCGGCTTTCGCGCCCGCTATGCACAACGCATCAGCCCGTGGGCTTTGACCGAGTACGACGAAGAGGGCGAGGCCATCGTGCACGGCTACTGCGACGGCACGGAGACAGAAGTGTTGTTCGAGTTGCAGAATCTAACCGAGGTCGGCCCCGAAGGTTTTCGCGCGCAGGAGTTGCACGTCGGTTTATGCGGCCTCGCTTATCGCGCGCGTGTGTGCCAGCGGGCCGAGCGCACGCGTTGGGCATCGCTCGAATCATGCGCGCCCACGCGCGCCGCGCACGAAAATGATTGGAGTCTCTGCGGCCGCGTCCTCTCCTTCAAGCCCTTACGCAACCCGCTCTCCGGCGGCGAACTATACTGGGCTTATCTCGACCTCGACTGCTTAAAACTCGAAGTGCTCATCAACCGCCGGAGCTTACGCGGCGAACTCGCGGTCGGCGCGACCATCGCCGCCGAAGTCTGGTTGCAAGGGCACGTGCTCGACAGTCGCGCGCTGTTATCACGCTACGAAGGCTACGATCAGACGGTCACGCCCGCCGCCATGTGGACGCAGCTGCGGCGGCGAAATTAACGATAGTAGCCAGTAGCCAGTAATCAGTAGTCAGCATGATAAATTTCTACTGACTACTGATTACTGGCTACTGGCTACTTAATCATGAAACGATTAATCCTCGTCGGTTTTGTCTGCCTCACCCTTTGCGCCATCGGTCTCTACTTTTTTAATCAGTACTGGATTCATCGTTACGACGCGCTGATCGCTCGGCAGGCGGCGATCTATCGACTCGACCCGTTGCTCGTGTGGAGCGTGATTTATGAAGAGACTTACTTTCGTCCGTGGCAGACGGGCGCGGCGGGCGAGATCGGATTGATGCAGGTGCGGCCGGTGGTCGGGCGCGAGTGGGCGGCGGAGACGGGCATGCGCGAGTTCGAGCAGGCGATGGCGCGCGACCCCGCCGCCGTGCTGCGCGACCCGGAGCGCAACATACAGATCGGGTGCTGGTATCTGGAAAAAATCTCGCGCGACTACCGCGACACGCCCGGCGGGGAAGCGCGCACGCTCGCCGCTTACAACGCTGGCCCCTCGCGCGCCGCCGAGTGGAACAAGACGCAACCGCGCCAACCGCAACTCACCGCCGAGCAGTTCATCGCGCGCATAGATTTTCCGACCACACGCGCCTACGTCACCTCGATCCTTACCCGCTACCGTGAAGCAAAAGCGAAACAGTAGGCAGTAGGCAGTGAAGACAAAAGCAAAGCGATGAACATTTGTTTAACGGGCGACCGCAGTGCGCGCAATGATGAACTGCGGTCCGATTCTATTCGCTGCCTACTGCTTACTATCATCTGCCTGCTGCCTATCGAGGTTCGGCCGTGACCTACGGCGAGTTGCTCGCGGGCAATGCGAACGTGCGCCGTTTGTGGGCGGGGCAGGTCGTATCTGAGATCGGCGATTGGCTCAACAACATCGCGGTGCTGGCGCTCGCGTTGGAGATCGCAGGGCCGGCGGCAGGGGCGCGCCATCGCCGTCTATGCTATCGCGCGCCATCTGCCGCTCTTTCTGTTTGGGCCGGTCGCGGGCGTCGTCGTAGATCGCATCGACCGGCGGCGCGTGATGATCGCGGCAGACGTGTTGCGCGGCGCACTCGCGCTCGGCTTCTCGCTGGCCTACTGGTTCGCATCGCTCACGCTAATCTACACAGTCGGCGCTGCGCTCTTTTCGGTCGCCGCCTTCTTCAACGCCGCCAAGCGCGCCACGATTCCCGTCATCGTTAACGACTCTGACGAGTTGCTAACGACCAACTCGCTCTCGGCTTCGACAACCGCCGCGACCATCGCCATCGGCTCGGCGCTCGGCGGCCTCGTCGCCACCTTCTTGGGGCGCGAGTTGGTCTTCATCATCAACGCGGCCACGTTTCTCGTCTCGGCCGCGATGATCTGGCGCATCAGTTTGCGCGCACACAAACGCGCGGCCGTTGTGCGGACTGAAGGAGCGTCGCTTTTGCGTCGTTCGATGTTAGACTTTCGCGCCGGTCTTAGTTACGTCCGCAACGATGCGGTGCTGGCTGCTGTCTTCGTCGTCGCGGCCGGTTGGGGCTTGGGCAATGGTGTGGCGCGTGCGCTCTATAGCGTCTTCGGCGCGCGCCTCGGCGTCGAAGCGGCGGCCGGGTTGGTTGCGCGCCCGCAGGACTTTGGCATCTCGGTCTTGTTCGTGGCGATGGGCTTGGGTGGCGTGCTCGGCGCGCCGCTTGCGCGGCGCTTCAATGCGGCCGGTCAGAACTTGGGCGCACGCATGGGCCGCTCATTACTGTTCGACGGTTGCGGCCTCGTCGTCTTCAGTTTCATGCCGCGCCTGTGGAGCGCCGCCCTTGTGCTCGTCGCGCGCGAGATGAATTTTGCTGTCTGGTGGACGGCGCAACAGACCATTATCATGCGACGCACAGAGAACGCCTACGCCGGCCGCGTCTTCGCATCGTATGAGACGTTGACCACTTTGATGATGGTCGGCTCGATGTACTTGGCGGGCGCGGCGGCTGATGCTTATGGTCTGCGTGTCGTCGGCGCGGCCGGCGGCGCGGTCATCGCGTGCGCGGGCGCACTCTGGTTTGTGCTACGCCGGCGCGCACGCGCGGATCGAGGCGAACTTGTATGACGGTTATCTACGCCGCACGTTGGGTTGTGCCTGTGGCCGCGCCGCCGTTTGAAGTTGGCGCGGTCGCGGTTGATGGCGCACGTATCGTGGCGGTCGGCCCGCGCGCCGACGTGACGGCGCAGTTTCCCGCCGCGCGCGTGGACGACTTCGGCGCGGCCGCTTTGTTGCCGGGTCTGATCAACTGTCATTCACATCTTGAACTGACGGTCATGCGCGGCTTCCTCGATGCGGAGGACCACAACTTCTTCGCGTGGCTGCGCAAGCTGACTGCGGCGCGTCTGTTTCACATGACGGCGGACGACCTGCGCGTCGCGGCGACGTGGGGCGCGGTTGAAGCTGCGCGCGCCGGTGTCACCACGTTAGGTGATGCGTGCAGCGCGGCCGCGGCCAGCATCGCGGCGCTCGGCGATGTGGGCTTGCGCGGGACGGTCTATCAGGAAGTGTTCGGCCCAGACGCGCGCATGGCCCGCGAGCAATGGACGCAAGCGCGCGCGCTGCTTGAAAAGTTGCGCGCCACGGAGACGGAATTAGTCCGCGTTGGCGTCTCGCCGCACGCGCCTTACACGGTCAGTGCGCCGCTGTTGGAAATGATCACGGACTACGCACTCGCCGAACATCTGCCCGTGATGATGCACGCGGCCGAATCGGAGTCTGAGACGCTGCTGATACGCGACGGGTGCGGCCCCTTTGCAGAAGATTATGCGCGGCGCGGCATCGAGTGGCGCGCGCCCTGCGTGTCGCCCGTCGAGTATCTTGCGCAGGTCGGCGTGCTGCGCGCGCGCCCCTTGCTCGCTCATTGCATACGCGTTGACGATGCGGACATAGAGACGATCAAACAGGCCGGCGCAAGCGTCGCGCACTGTCCGAAGTCGAACGCCAAACTCGGCCATGGGCACGCGCCGTATCACAAATTCTTAACGCTCAAACACGGCCTCGGCAGCGACTCAGTTGCCAGCAACAACAACTGCGATCTGCTTGAAGAAGCGCGCACGGCCCTTATCGCGGGTCGCGCCGTCGCGCCCGGTGCGATGCATGAGTTAACTGCTGAACAGGCATTGCACGATGCGACACTCGGCGGCGCAGAGGCGCTCGGCTGCGGCGCACAGACGGGCGCGCTCGTGCCGGGCCTGCAAGCCGATCTAATCGCTGTTCAGACTCGACGGCGCGCACCAGTTGCCGGTTTATGATCCTGTGCGCGCTTTGATCTTTGCTTCGTCGGGGCGCGATGTCTTGTTCACGATGGTCGCGGGGCGCGAAGTCTATCGCGGCGAGCGCGTGTTGACCGTTGACGAAGACCGCCTGCGCGCACGCATGCAAGAGATAGCAACACGATTAGCGACCGGGTGAGAGCAAACGATGAATATACTCGTCCTTAATTGCGGCAGTTCGACGATCAAGTTTCAACTGATTGCGACCGATCTCGAACGCATCGCGCAGAACGCGGACAGGCGTTTGGCGCGCGGCGCAATCGAACGCATCGGCGGCGAGGCGGTTATCACGCTTGGCGTCGAAGGGCACGCGTCGCAACGGCTGACCGCATCGCTCAGAGACACGCGCGCCGCCGTCGAGTGGATCATACGTTGGGCGTGCGCGCCTGAGTCGGGCATCGCAGAGGTGCAGAGCGTGGCGGACGTGCATGCGGTCGGGCATCGCGTCGTGCATGGCGGCGAGCAGTTCACGCATTCAGTCTTGATCACGGATGAAGTCGTGCGCGGCATAGAGGATTGCATCGACCTCGCGCCGCTGCATAACCCGGCGAACGTCAAAGGCATCGTTGCCGCGCGCGAAGTGTTCGGCACGGGGTTGCCGCAGGCTGCGGTCTTCGACACGGCGTTTCATCAGACGTTGCCCGATTACGCGTACCTCTACGCACTGCCTTATCAGTTCTATCGCCGCCATCGGGTGCGCCGCTATGGCTTCCACGGCACGTCGCATCGTTATGTCGCTTATCGCTATCGTCAACTGCGCGGCATCGCGCGCAATGAAACGAACCTGATCACGTTACACCTCGGCAACGGCTGTTCGGTCGCCGCGATTCGCGCGGGCGATTCGGTGGACACGTCGATGGGTATGACGCCCCTCGAAGGGCTGGTGATGGGCACGCGCTCCGGCGACATCGACCCGGCGATCATCGACTTCATCGCGGAGAAGGAAGGCATGACGGCGCAGGCTATTGAGACGTTGCTTAACAAGCAGTCGGGCCTGATCGGCATCTCCGGTCTGACCAACGACATGCGCGAGTTGCTGGCCGAAGCGCACGAGAACGACGACCGGCGCGCGCGTCTTGCTATCGAAATCTTCTGTTATCGCGCGCGCAAGTATGTGGGCGCGTATCTGGCGGCGATGGGCGGCGCGGACGCCGTGGTCTTCACGGGCGGCATCGGCGAGAACGCGGCGGAAGTGCGCGCGCGCATCTGCGCCGGCCTCGAATGGTTCGGCTTGGAGCTTGACCCGGAGCGCAACGCGGCCCACGCGGGCGGGCGCGAAGGTCTGATCACGCGTGACGATGCGCGGCTGGCCGCTTACGTGATCCCGACTGATGAAGAGTTGTTGATTGCGCGCGACACGGTGCGGTGCGTGACCGGCACGCCGCAACGTTTTTAAGCTGGCAGGGATCGATTAACCACAAAGACACGAAAGAGGACCTTTGATCGTCTTTCGTGTCTTCGTGTCTTGGTGGTTATTCGGTCAGTTTTTGCAGGTCGGTGAGGCGGCGGCGCTTGACCTCTTCAAACTGTTCTTGCAGGAACATGAGGTGGAAGCGAAGGACGATCTTGCCGTCTTTGTTGAGCTTGATGCTTTGTAAGAAGTCGGAGCGCGCGCCTTTGGCGTCGCCTTGCAGCAGGGAGGCGTAGCCGCGGCTGGCGTAGGCGAAAGAGGCTTGGCTGTTATCGGGTTTCAGGGCGAGGCCGTGGTTGAAGTCCGCGACCGCGCCGTCGAGATCACCTTTGACGAGCAGGGCGTTGCCGCGCCGGAAGTGATAATCGGGATTGCCTTCGTAACAGGCAAGCGCCTTGTTGAAATCTTCGATGGCGGCTTCGACTTCCAACTTGTGCGCGCGCATGTAGCCGCGCCGCGAGTAGGCGTCCGCGACGTTGCGGTCGTTGTGGACGGCCTGCGGGTCGAGCGTCAAGGCTTGATCGAAGTCGGTGAGGGCAGCGGTCAGGTCGCCTTTAGCGCGACGCACGTTGCCGCGTTTGACGTAGATGTCGGCGGCGTTTGGCTCGGCTGCGAGCGCACGGTCGTAAGCGGCGAGCGCGCCGTCGAGGTCGCCTTTCAAGAAGCGATCCGTGCCGCGTTTGAGTTGGTCGTGCGCGGCGCGTTTGTTGTCGTCTTGCGCGGCGACGGAGATCGAGAGCAGGAATATTAAGAGGACGAGGGACAGGCGTGCGCGTTGCATCGAGAACCTCCGCCAGTTGACCAGAGCCGTAGGTGCGTCGGGGGCTAGGGCGAAACTTAGGCGACGGGCGCGGGTTTGTCAATGATGAAAAGGAAATGAGGAAGGCAGAATGATGAACGATGAAGGAAAGGCAATGACGAAGACGGAATGATGAATGATGAATAAGCAGCTATTCTTTATTCATCATTCCGCCTGCATCATTCATCATTACTTGTTCTCGGCCGTGATCGCTTCGTCGAAGATTTCGAGGGCCACGTCAACGTGCTCGCGTGTGAGGACGAGGGGCGGCGACCAGCGGATCGTGTTCGTGCCCGCGCCGAGTATGATGAGGCCGCGCTCGAAGCAGGCCGTCTCGATGCGGTCGCGCAATTCGGGCGCGGGCTGCAACGTCGCCTTGTCCGTCACGAACTCGACGCCGAGCATCATCCCCAAGCCACGCACGTCGCCGATGCAGTCGTGCTTATGCATCAACTTCTCAAGCCCCGCTTTCAAGTAAGCGCCGACCTCCGCGCTGTTGGCGACCAACTCGCGCTCAAGCAGTTCGATAGTCTTCAACGCGGCGGCGATGCAGACCGGGTTGCCGCCGAAGGTCGAAGCGTGCGCGCCGGGCTTCCAGTTCATCAAGTCGGCGCGCGCGATACATGCGCCGATAGGCAGACCCGATCCGATGCCTTTGGCTACGGTCATGATGTCCGGCTTCAGATCGTAATGGTCCGACGCGAACATCTTGCCGGTGCGACCCATGCCCGATTGGACTTCATCGACGATCAAGAGGATGCCATGTTCATCACAGATGCGCCGCAGACCTTGTAAGAACTCCTTCGGCGCGGGCACGTAACCGCCTTCGCCCTGCACGCATTCGACGACGATGGCGGCCACCTCGTCGGGCGGCGTGGTCGTCTTAAACAGACGCTCCTCGATCCAGTTGAGCGAGGCGCGGCTCACGGCCTCCGCATCGTGCGCGCCGGTTGCGTCGCCCGTGAACGGATCGCGGAAGACGTTCGGATAAGGAACGTGGACGACATCGAGCGCCTGCCGTTTGAAGCCACGCCGCTGGGCGACTCTTGACGAAGTTAACGACAGCGAGCCGAGCGTGCGCCCGTGGAAACTGTTGAAGAAGGCGATGAACTTCTCGCGCCCCGTGGCGTGCATGGCGAGCTTCAAAGCAGTCTCGATTGCTTCCGTGCCGCTGTTGGCAAAGTGCGTGCGCGTCGGACTCGGTACAGGCGTGATCTCGTCAAGCTTCGCCGCGAGCGCGGGCATGTGGCGATAGTAAAAATCCGTCCCGCACATGTGGATGAGTTGCGCGGCCTGATCCTGGATCGCTTTAACGACTTCGGGATGACAATGCCCGGTCGAACAGACGGCGACGCCCGCGTTGCAATCGAGAAAGACGTTGCCGTCCACGTCTTCGACCCAGACGCCTTGCGCGCGTTCGGCCACGAGTTTGTAAGACGGGCGCGGATACGATGGCGTGACGAACGTATGATCGGCCGCAATAATCTCCTGCGCTTTCGGCCCCGGCAACGCGGTCTTAATCTCAGGCCGCTTCAAAGCAGTCGCGGTAGTCATAATGCTTTTCTCCTTCGGATAAAAAAGGCGGAACGATTTGAAATCTCAAATGTGCTTTGAAATTTCAGGACAGGCAGCGAAGGAAGGGAAGGCGCGGCTACCCCGCGAAGATGTTCGCGCGGATGTCGAGCGGGCGCAAGTGTGTGCCGGGCATCTGCAACATAACTGAAAAGCCGTCCGTTGTTCGTGGTCAGTTGTCAGTAGCTTGGGAAGCTATCCTGAGATTTACTCGCAACGCATAACTTTGTCAACCACGGACTCTTTGTAGAGCAATGCGCTATGCGCCGCGCCGCTTCCAGCGAACGCCGTCGCGTGTGTCTTCGAGGACGATGCCGCGCGCGAGCAGTTCGTCGCGCAGTTCGTCGGCGCGGGCGAAGTCGCGGCGGCGGCGGGCTTCTTGCCGTTCGTCGATGAGCGTTTGGACTTCGGCGTCGAGCAATTCAGTTTGCGTCTGGCCGAAGACGTTGAAGACGGAATCGAAGCGCGCGACGAGGGCGAGCAGATCGCGTTGATCGTCGGCGCGCAGGTAGCAATCGGCGAGCGCCGTGTTGACCTCGCGCGTCAGGTCGTGGATGGCGGCAAGCGCAACCGACGTGTTGAGGTCGTCGTCTAGACCGGCCTCAAACTGTTCGAGCGCACGTGCCGCAGCGGCTTGCATCTCCGGCGTGCTGCCCGCTTCGACGCGCGCCTCGCTCAAGCGACGGCGGAAGTCTTGCAAGCCCGCAACGGTCTTCTCGATGCCGCGCAAACCGTCGAGCGTAAAGTTGTACTGCTTGCGATAAGGCGCGGAGACGAGCGCGTAGCGGATCGCGGCGGGCGTGAAGCCTTGTGCCGTCAGATCGCGCAAGGTGAAATAGTTGCCCTTCGATTTCGACATCGACTCGCCGTTGATCTTTAGATGCTCGCCGTGCAGCCAGTAGTTGACGAATTGCTGCCCGGTCGCGCCTTCGGATTGCGCGATCTCGTTCTCGTGATGCGGGAAGATCAGATCGACGCCGCCGCAATGTATGTCGAACGTTTGGCCGAGATACTTCATGGACATGGCGGAGCATTCGATGTGCCAGCCGGGCCGCCCGCGCCCGATCTCGGCGTCCCACGCAACGCCGTGTTCAGCCTCGACGGACTTCCACAAGGCGAAGTCGCGCGCGTCTTCCTTGTCGTACTTGTCCGTGTCCACGCGTTCGCTGCCGCCGACGATGTTGCCCGCGAAGTTGATCTTCGAGAGCTTGCCGTATTCGGGAAACGACTTGATGCGGTAATAGATCGAGCCGTCGGAATGATACGCGTGCCCGTTGGCTTCGAGTTGGGCGATGATGCGCGGCCATCTCGGCGATGTGTTGTGTGGCGCGCGGCGCAAGTTCGGGGCGCTCGCAGCCGATGGCGTCGAAGTCTTGCCAGAACGCTTCGATATAAGGCGCGGTGTAGTCGTCGAGCGCGACGCCCTTCTGTTCCGCTTCCGCGATGATGCGGTCGTCCACGTCCGTCAGGTTCATGACGTGCGTGACCTTGTAGCCCTTGAACTTCAGGTAGCGGCGCAGGATGTCGCCGAACAGGAACGAGCGCAGGTTGCCGATGTGGACGAAGTTCCACACGGTCGGGCCGCACAGGTACATGCCCACCTCGCCCGCGCGCATGGGGCGGAACTCTTCGAGTTGACCGGACAGCGTGTTCTGAAGTCGCAGCATAACAATTAAGCACAGACGCAGGAGAGTCTAGGCAAGGACAGGCCGCGAGTCAAACAACAGGCGAAGAATAAGGGAACGACGTGTTTGATAAGTATTACTTAAGCCGCAATAGAAAGAGCGGACGTGAGGTCAAGCAGGCGGTACTGACCTTCATCCGTGGAAGTGGACGAAGCCTGCGGGCTGCAACGTGCGGGCGCGGCCGTTGACTATGAGCTTCAAACCTGCGGCGCGCGGTTGAATCTCACCGATGCGTGTGACGTGTACGCCGTCGAGGTCTTCAGGCAGATGCGCAACGTGTTGCGGGCGGACGGTGAATAGCAACTCGAAATCTTCGCCGCCGTGCAGCGCAAGGTTGCGTGCATCGGATGCAGCAATGCCGGCCTGCGCGATGAACGGATCGACGGGCAGCAGCGCCGCCTCAATCGTTGCGCCAACGCCGCTCGCGTGGCACAGGTGCGCGAGGTCGGACGAGAGGCCGTCGCTCAGATCGATCAGTGCCGACGCTAGACGCTTAGCGCCGAGCAGCGCGCCCCACGCGAGGCGTGGTTCAGGTTGTTGAAGACGCTTGACGAGTTGTTTGTGCGCGGCGGCGCGGCGGCGCGTCTTTGCTCCATCGGCGTTTTCAAGTATCCGCAGGCCCGCAGCCGCGCCGCCGAGTGTGCCGGTGACGAAGATGTGATCGCCTGCGCGCGCGCCGGAGCGTAAGAGCGCGCGCCCGCGTCGTGTCTCGCCGAGGATGATGGAGTCGATAACGATGCGTTCGGGCGTGCGCGACACGTCGCCGCCGACGAGCGTGACGCCTGTGCGCGTGGCGAGGGCGAAGAAGCCGTCGTAGAACTTGTCGAGAAAGCGCGTGCGCCACACGGCGTGGGGCACGCCGACCGACAGCAGCGCCCAACGCGGGCGCGCGCCCATCGCGGCGATGTCTGAGAGCGAGACGGCCAGTGCTTTATGACCAAGCGCGGCGGGAGGCATGTTGGCACGGCGGAAGTCTATGTCTTCGACGATGAGATCGGTCGTGATGATCGTCTCATAACCAGCGCGCGGGGCGAGGACGGCGGCGTCGTCGCCGATGCCAACTTGCGGGCCGAGTTGCTGTCGTCGGGCCAACGCTTGCGCCCGCCGCCGTATCCCGGCGATGAACTCAAACTCGCTGCGCCTGATCCGCACTTAGATTTAGCTCAACTGCCCGGCCGCGTGCTAAGTGCTATAGCTGACGGCGCATCGAGTCGAGGCCGGCTGCTATCGTTTCAAGTGATGTGGAGAAGGAGAAGCGCAGATGACCTTCGCCGTGCGGGCCGAAGACGACGCCGGGGACGGTGGCGACCTGCGCGCGTTCGAGCAGCAGTTCGGCCGCCGTGCGGCTGTCGGGGGCGATGCGCGTCGTGTCGGGAAAAGCATAGAACGCGCCGGCCGGGGCGACGCAGGCGAGGCCGAGTTCGTTCAACCCCGCGATCATTAGATCGCGCCGCTGGCGATAGGCGACGCGCGCGTGATCAAAAAAGTCGGGCGACGAGTTGATCGCGGCGAGCGCGGCCCATTGCGTCGGGGTCGAGACGCCGTTGGTCGAGTAGAGCAAAGTTTTGCGCAGACCCGTCAGCCACGGTTCGGGCGCGACGGCGTAGCCGATCCGCCAGCCGGTCATCGAGTAAGACTTCGAGAGCGTGTAGCAAGTGATCGTGCGCTCGTACATGCCCGGCAGCGCGGCGATGGAGACATGCTCGCCTTCATAGACCAAATCTTCATACGCCTCGTCGGCGACGACGATCAAATCATGCTCGCACGCGAACGCCGCGACCTGTTCGGCTTCGGCGCGCGTGAAGACCGTGCCGGTCGGGTTCTGCGGCGTGTTGAAATAGAGGGCGCGTGTCTTCGTCGTCAGGTGACGCGCGAGCGTCGGCGCGAAGCCGTCGGCGCGTGCTTCGTCGGTCGAGACAAGCACGGGCTGCGCTTCGCAGTTCGCAATCAGGTCTTTGATCGGCGTCCAGAAAGGCGAAAAGACTAGCACTTCGTCGCCCGGATCGAGGATCGAACGGAACGCGCCGAACAGACCTTGCATGCCGCCGTTCAAGACGATCACGTCTTCGCTGCGCGTCGGCAAGCGATTGCGCTCCTGCGCCTTCGCGGCGATGGCGGCGCGCAACTCAGGGATGCCCGACGATGGCGCGTAGCGCGTCCGGTTCTCTTCGAGCGCACGACGCATTGCGGCCTTGATGTGTTCGGGCGTGTCGAGGAACGGCTCGCCGCCTTCAAACTGATAGACGTTCGCCCCGGCGGCGCGTAGCTCCATAACGCGATTGCGAATGTTAACGATGTCGGAGAAGCCGACCCGTTCCAAACGCGCGGCTAAACGAAAGGCGGTCGAAGCGGCGGACACGATCTGCGTTGAACCTCCGAAACTGTGGCAACTTGAGCGGATGACGCCGGATTATAGCCCGCACGTATGAAGGTCGTCCAACACGGCGCACTTTTTCGTTGAGCAGATAGGGTTACGACTAATCCATATCGTGCAGTTTGCCGCAGGCGCAGCACAACGCACTGTTGCGATCTCATTGTGATTTGCTAACAGCCCGTTTGAAAACACAGGAAAAACCAGCATTGCGAATAAAATTAAAGCAATACCTGTTTAGCCCCACTTTCAGGAACAACAGTTGCAAACTTACAGGGCGGGCTAGATTGACAAAGAACCTAGCGATTGAAGGAGAAGCTGACATCATGACTACGAATGGCAGAATTTTAGCAGTTGGACTCGCGGCGGCCTTGTTGGGCGGGACGGTGGTTGGGCTTGTCAATAACAAGCGCACTGTTGACCCGAACACACCCGTCGCCTCGCAGAATTTGACGAATCAAGACGCGGCCCGCACCACGGATCAGCGTCTCGACAACACGCAGACGGCGGCCGATCAAGTGGCGCTCAATACGGCCAACGATCAGAACGTCTCGCCGATTACCGCACCGGCTTTAACGACGGCTTCAACGCGGCGCTTAACGGTTCAGCCGCCGCGCCGGCCGCGACCCGCACGACAGTTGTGCGCGAAGCCGCACCGACCCGCGTTGTGTATCGCAATGCGGCGCGCACGCGTACCGCTCGCAGCACGCGGCAGGCTTATTACGACTATCAGCCGCGCAAGCGTTCCTTCTGGTCGAAGCACCGCGATAAGTTGACGGTGGCGATGGGCACAGGCGGCGGCGCACTCGTGGGCGGCCTGCTCGGCGGCAAGAAGGGCGCGCTCATCGGCGGCTTGGCGGGTGCGGGCGGCTCTGCGCTCTACACCTACAAGATTCGCAACCGCAACAACCGGTAACGGACGTCGGACGGTGTAGCCATGCAGCAGAGCGCGCAGCCAGCCGTGAGCCGTAAAGCCCCAGCTATCCTGATCGCTCTGGTAATAATGATGACGACGTGGGCAGTCGCAACACATGCGACTGCCCATTCGTCTGTTCGGGCGCAACGCACGCGTAGCCGGCCGCCGTTAGGCGACAACACGCGCGCGCTCCCTGCGCCCGTGCGTTTCCGCGAAGAGACGGGCCGCGGTCTGCTCGTCCGCGCGTGGGTCAACGGCACAGGCCCCTTCACCTTCGCGCTCGACACGGGCGCGGGCATGAATATCATCTCGCCCCGCACGGCCCGCGCGGCCGGCGTCGCCTACACGAACGGTCAAGCCATCTCGATCACGGGCCTTAGCGGCGCGGGCGGCGGCACAGGCCGCGAAGCCACCGTGCGTAGTCTCGCGCTCGGCGATAGCGCAAACCAACTGCCCGCGCGCCCGCTCGTCGTCGTCACAGACACATTGCCGCCCGACTTGGACGGCGTAATTGATCCATCAGAAAGTTACTATCCGCTCGGTTACACGATTGACCTGCCGGCCAACACGATCAGCGCCTTCGACCCGCGCACGTCGCCTGTGCGGGCAAGCGATGCGCCGCCGGACGGCACGGTCGTCGGTTGGCTAACAGAAGGTTCGTCGCGTCGCCCGTTCGTCCGGCTAGACAACGGCCGCCGCGCGCTGATCGACACAGGCTCAGGCTTCGGCCTCGCGTTGCACGAAGCGGCCGCGCGTTCCTTCGGCGTCGCCTCGGCCGACGGGCGCGAACGCGCGGGTGTGCGTGATCTTGGGCGTGGGCACGTCGCCGCGCGTCGCATCGCACCGCTCACAGTGCAGCTTGGCGAGCTTGTCTTGCGTCGCGTCCCGACCGACCTGTTGCTCGGCGCGTCCACCGATGCGCCCGTTATCTTGGGCCGCGACGCGCTCCGCCCGTTTCAACTCACCTTCGATCCAGTCCACCGCTTCATACGCATTGCGCCGCGTTGACCGCGCCACAACTCGCGCTCAGAAACGACTTCAACCGGGCCCGCGCAACTGCCGGCCGGCAGTCCGTTTAATTCCCGCGCCAAGATGATTGACAGCCCCCTTAAGCGTGAGTAACATGGCGACAGTGTTTCGGGCGGCATCTGTTTGCGGCGACCGGGACGAACGGGCGGCGGCATTCCCAGCAATCATCTCTTCAAGGTAAAGGCTTCCCGCAGTATGAACCGAGCAGCCGTCTACATTCCCGAAAAACTTTTCTTCAAGATCGGCGAGGTGTGCGACATCACGGGCGTGCAGGCTCACGTCTTGCGCTACTGGGAGTCGGAGTTTCCGATGCTCGCGCCGCAGAAGAACCGCGCCGGGCAACGCACCTATCGCAAGCGCGACGTGGAGATGGTCCTGCGGATCAAGGAACTGCTCTACGAAGACCAGTACACCATCGCGGGTGCGAAGAAGAAACTGCAAAGCGATCTGCGCGGCGCAAGCAAGCTCAAGGTCGTGACGCCGGACATGACCGCCGCCAACATCAACGGCGGCGAACAACCGACCATAACGCCCGCGCCGACGCTGCCCACGCCAAGCGCGCCACCTCCGACGGCCGCGCCCGCACCGCCCGTCTATGCAAGCGATCACGAACTGCCGCCCACAGAGCCGAGCGTGCCCATCACCGACGAGCGCCGCGCCGCCCTGCGCCGGCTCCGCGACCAGATGCGCGACCTGATCACGCTGCTCGATGCGAGCGAAGCTCGACTGAACACGCCGAAGAAATAAAGTCCGATATAGATAGAGCGCAACAGTGTCGGGCTTGACCGCGGCCGTGATTTGACAAATCAACTTTTCCGAAGATACTTACAGAGACAGTGCGGCGGGATGTGGCGCAGCCTGGTAGCGCGCTTCCTTGGGGTGGAAGAGGTCGCAGGTTCGAATCCTGTCATCCCGACTTAAAAGAGCCTTCAACCAATGTTGGTTGAAGGCTCTTTAGCTTTCACGGCTTTATGTTTTGTAAGACGACGCCGCGCGTGCGTTGCGTGATCAGAATTTCTTGAGCGCGCTGTTGTTGCCCGCCCCGCCGTCCGCGAAGCCACCAGCGAAAGTGATAACGCACATGACGCCGAGTTGTGTGTGGTCGCCGCAAGAGACGCCGACGACTTTGTAGTCGGGGCTGAGCAGGCGTTGGCGATGACCACGATTAGCAACGCCGTCGTCGATCAGCAAAGTCATGATGCGCTGGCGCGCGGTGTCTTTGCCGTAAGACAGGTTCTCGCCGACCGTGCCTTCCCACGCGCCGTAACGTTCGAGGCGCTGTTCACAAAAACTACCGTCCGAGCCTTTGTGTCCGGTCAGACCCTTCAAGCCCTTGATCCTTAACCAGCACGTTCGCGCCGAGACACATGCCCCGTGACAAGTTGTAAGGGCTGAGCGGTCGCGCTTGTTTGAGGGCGCTGATGGCCTCGTCGAGTGCGGCCGTGCCTTCCTGTGTCCGCAAGCTGCCCCGACCCGGCGGTTGAAAGAGGTTGCCTTTGTAGTAAGGGCGCAACTGTTCGAGGTTGGCGGCGTACTCTTGCGGGCGCGTGCGCGCGAGATTGATCTCTTGAAGCATTTCGTTCTCAAAAGCGGACAGGGAATAGTCGCTGCCTTTGAGCGTCTTCGGGGTCTGCGCGTTTGTCCGCGATAATGTTTGGTAGCCGAGACAAAGGACGAACAGCAGCGCCAACGTGGCGACGGAACGGAGGCAATTCATAAGGGGGATGAACTCCTTACCGAGCAAGCTGATTGCCCGGTTAATTTATTTGGACACGAAAGCCGGATGCACCATGCCGGGGCGCTTAGCAGGCAAACCGTTTGTAGCAGTGGGCTATATAAGGTAAACGTAAGCGCAAGTCAAGCAACTTGAGCAAACGTCGCGGCCGAAGGGCGCAACTTCAATCTTGCCAGTCGGTGATGTGTATCTCCGACGAGAGCGTTTTATGCACCGGGCACTTGTGCGCGATCTCTTGCAAGCGCGCGCGTTGTTCTTCAGTTAGATCGCCGTCGAACGTTACGGCGCGTTCGATGCGATGAATATATGAGTCGGTCTGGTTGGTCTGACACTCGGCGCAGTCGCGCGCGTGTATGCGTTGCTGGCGCAGACGCACGACGACGCGCTCTAAGGGCCACTGTTTGCGGCGCGCGTAGAGCGTGACGGTCATCGAGATGCAACTGCCCAACGCGCCGAGCAGCAGCGTGTAAGGGTCGGGGCCTGCGCCGTCGCCGCCCGCGCTCGCCGGTTCGTCCGTGATAAAAGTGGCCGCGCCGTAGCGCACCTCGTTTTGCAGGTTCGACTGTGAAGTAACGATCACCTCGCTCATGTCCGCGCCTCCTTTGGAGCGACTGCAAAGATAAAGAGCCTGCGACCAAGTTAAGCGGCCACAGGCTCTTTGTTTTCGGCGTCCGTGTCAACGATAAATTTGCGCCGTCGGAACTTACCAGATCAGGCAGCGATCTTTTTCGGCGCGCACCATCGGCTCGCCCGCCTTGCATTGGAACGCGGCGGCAAAGGCGGGGAAGTTGGCCAGCGGGCCGTTGACGCGGAACTTAGGCAGCGGGTGCGGGTCGGTCTGCGCGAGCAGACGCGCACGTTCGGGCCGGATGTTGGTCGCCCACGAATAAGCGTAGCTGATAAAGAAACGCTGTTCGGGCGTCATGCCGTCGATGTCGGCCGGGCGCGGCTTGCCTTCCATTGACTTCTGGAACGCGGCATAGGCGATAACCAGCCCGCCCAGATCGGAGATCGACTCGCCGGCCACCAACTCGCCGTTCATGTTCAAACCCTTCTCGACCTCGAACTGGTTGAACTGCTTGATGACGCACGCGGCGCGCTCTTTGAAGTTCTTCAGATCGTCTTCCGTCCACCAGTTCTTCAAGTTGCCTTCGGCGTCGAACTGCGAGCCTTGATCGTCGAAGCCGTGCGTCATCTCATGCCCGATGACCGAGCCAATCGCGCCGTAGTTGATCGCATCGTCGGCGGCCGGATTGAAGAAAGGCGGTTGCAGGATGCCGGCGGGGAAGGCGATCTCGTTGATCTGCGGATTGTAGTAAGCGTTGACCGTGGGCGGCGTCATCAGCCATTCATATTTATCCACGGGCTGACCGATCTTGCGCAGGTCGCGGTGCGTCTCAAACTGAATCGCGCGCAGGTCGTTCGACAGATACGACGAGCGATCAATTTGCAACGCCGAATAGTCGCGCCACTTGTCCGGGTAACCGATCTTTTTGATCAGCGTTTCGAGTTTGCCGATGGCCTGCTTGCGCGTCGCGTCGCCCATCCACGCGAGCGTGCCGATGTCGCTCCGCAGGGCCAGGATCAAGTTCTGCACCAGGTCGAGCGCGCGCTGTTTGGCGGCGGGCGGGAAAGCCTTCTTCACGTAGACTTCGCCGAGCGCCTCGCCGAGCACGTTGTCGGTCGCGGCGACGCAACGCTTCCAACGCGGCAGTTGTTCGGTCGCGCCCGTCAGGATGCGCTGGTAGAAGTTGAAGTGCTCGTCGTCGAAGGGCTTCGAGAGGTCTTCGGCGGCGGCGTTGATCAAATGCCAGCGCAGATAGGTTTTCCAATCGGGCACGGAGACGCTCGCCAGTTGCCGGTTCATCTCCTCGAAGAACTTGGGCTGCGCAACGTTGATGTCGGTCTTCTGCGTTAGCCCGATGCCTTTGAAATAATCGGCCCAATTGAAGTTCGGCGTTAGCTGCTGGAACTGGGCGGCGGTCATGCGATGGTAAGTCTTCTGCGGGTCGCGGCGCTCAACGCGCGTCATCGAAGCGGCGGCGAGTTTCGTTTCGATCTGCATGACGGCCTGCGCCTGCGCGGCCGCTTTCGTCGCGTCATCGCCCAGCAACTCGAACATCTTGGCGACGTGCTTCAAATACTCTGCGCGAATGGTCTTCGACTTGTCGTCGTCCTTCAAATAATAATCCCGGTCGGGTAGCCCCAAGCCGCCTTGCAGCACTTCATAGGTCACTTCGGCGCTGTTCTTCGCGTCTTGCGTCGAGCCGGCGCGAAAGAGCGTGTTGAGGCCGGCGGCGTGCAGGTGCGTGAGTTGGGCTTGCACGTCGCGCGCGTTCTTGATCGCGTCGATGCGTTGCAGTTCCGGTTTGAGCGGCGTGAGGCCGGCGGCGTTGATCTGATCTTCGGCCATGCAGGCGGCGTAGAAGTCGCCGACCTTCTGCTCGTTGCTGCCTTTGGGCGCGGCGGTGTTCTTGGCGGCGGCTTCGAGCACCTCGCGCATCACGGCGCGGTTCTGCTCGGCGAGCAGGCTGTCCGTGCCCCAGATGGAGAAGGCGGCCGGGATGGGATTGGCGGCGAGCCAGCCGCCGGTCGCGTACTGATAGAAGTCCACGCACGGGCTGGCGTTCTTGTCGATGGCGGCGAGGTCAAGTCCGTTTGGGCGCGTCTGCGCGACCAGCACGGACGCGCTCAATAGGATCGAGCACAAGGATGCAATAAGCGAGTTGCCGAAAGGTTTCATCTGTAGACTCCTCAAGAGGTCAGGGCTGGAACGGTTGAAGATACGCGATGCGCGGCGGCAAAGTTTACCAAAACAGCGCGGCTTTGATGTGTTTTTGAGAAAAATTTGATGCGCGGTCTGAATAGTAAGCTTTACAGTCCACAGTCAAACATTGGCTCTGGTTGTCCGCACTTGGCGTCATCATCTTTGCGCCTTTGCGTCTTTGCGTGAGATTAGTGCTGACCGAAGATAAGTCTCACGCAAAGACGCAAAGGCGCAAAGCCAACTTGCAGTCGTGCGCGGGGTGCGACTAAACTCGGCGGCGTTCCACATCATGCGCAAGACAACAGGCGCGGTGCGAGTTGACCGGCAGGGCGAGAGGATTGATCGATGAAGATTCACGAGTATCAAGGCAAAGAGTTGTTGCGGAAGTACGGTGTCCCTGTGCCGCGTGGCGTGGTGGCGCGCTCGCCCGAAGAGGCGTATCACGCGGCCAAAGAGTTGGGCACGGACGTAGTTGTCGTCAAGGCGCAGATACACGCGGGCGGACGCGGCAAAGGCGGCGGCGTCAAGTTGGCGAAGTCCGCCGACGAGGCGCGCGAACTTGCGCAACAGATGCTCGGCATGAAACTCGTCACGCATCAGACGGGGCCGGAAGGGCGCGAGGTGCGCGTGCTGTTGGTCGAAGAGGGCTTGCCGATTGATAAAGAATTTTATCTCGGCATCGTGCTTGATCGGGCGTCGGGCCGGCCCGTCTTTATGGCGTCGGCGGCGGGCGGCATGGACATCGAAGAGGTCGCCGCGCACACGCCGGAGCAGATTCTTAAAGAGACGATTGATCCGGCCGTCGGCTTCCGGCCGTATCAGGCGCGCAAACTCGCCTTCGGGTTAGGGCTGCCCGCCGACTTGATCAATCAAGCGGCGAAGTTCATGCAGACGCTCTACTCGGCTTACGAGCAGATGGACGCTTCGCTGCTTGAGATCAATCCGTTCCTGTTGACCAAAGACAAGCGCCTGATCGCGCTCGACGCGAAGGTCACCTTCGACGACAACGCGATGTTCCGGCATCAAGACTTTCACTCGTTGCGCGATCTGAACGAAGAAGAACCGCTTGAGATCGAAGCCTCGAAGTTCGACCTCAACTACATCAAGCTCGACGGCAACATCGCCTGCATGGTCAACGGCGCAGGGCTGGCGATGGCCACGATGGACATCATCAAACTCGCGGGCGGCGAGCCGGCCAACTTCCTCGACGTGGGCGGCGGCGCATCGCAGGAACGCGTCGAAGCCGCGTTCCGCATCCTGCTTGCGGACGAGCACGTGCAGGCCGTCTTGATCAATATCTTCGGCGGCATCGTGCGTTGCGACATGGTCGCGCGCGGCGTGGTCGGCGCGGCGCACTCGCTCGGCATCTCTGTGCCGGTCGTCGTCCGGCTCGAAGGCACGAACGTCGAAGAAGGCCAACGCGTCATCCGTGAATCGGGGCTGAACTTCACGGTCGCCAACGGCATGAAGGACGCGGCCGATAAGGTCGTCGCCCTAGCAAAACAGGCCGCGTAAAGACGTGTGATGCTAACGCAATCGCGCTGGTTCAAAATCCTCGTGCTGCTCTGTCGCTTCGGGCTGGCGGCGATGTTTCTGTTTGCGGCGGGCGCGAAGCTATACACCGTACAAGACTTCGCCGGTAACATGGCGAATCTGGTCAGATCAAGTTTGGCCTTGCCCGTGACCTACGCCGTGATCGCGGCCGAGTTGGCGGCGGCGTTGTTGCTCGTCGTGCCGCGCACGGTGCGTTGGGGCGGTGTGTTGGCGGCGCTGCTGCTCGTCGGCTTCGCGGGCTACGCGCTCTATTACGTCTACGTGCAGCACGGCGAGCCGTTGGAGTGCGGCTGCTTTGGCGGCATCATCGCCAGCCAACTCGGCGTCTCGACGGCGCTGCGCAACCTCGCGCTGTTAGTGCCCGCCTTGCTCGTGATCTACAGTCAACGCCGAGCGCGCATGCCTTGAAGCAACGATTAACGGCGGTCGCTGATTCGGAGCTTGTCGCGCCAGCTTAAGCACGCGCAAAATAGTTGTTGACACCTTGATAGAATGGGCGTAACCTCCCGGCTCGTAGGACCTCAGTTAATACCGCAGCGCGCCTCACAGGAACTTTGAACCGCTCAAGTTATCCTGACCGCGCAACCAACATGACCTGAGATTTTCTCAGCCGCCACTTACCGACACACGAACGCCGTTGGGCTGTACTCACAAAGCCTGCTCCCGACTCGGCAGTGCTCTCAGCCTCAAACCTAATCAACGCCCTTTGAGCCACGGGCCAACAAGTTAGCGCGTAGCGATCCTGACCGACACATAGTCGAGCAACGCCGGCCTTTAGTTTGGGCCGTGCGGCGCTTCGGCTGTTCAAAAAACTCGATGTTCCGCCGGGGCGCGTGGACTGAAGTTCAGTCGCGTCCTAGTGTGAGCCTGTCCGCTGGTTTGAAACCTGAGCCGGTTGCGCCTCTCAATTACCCGCAACGGCCCACAGGCCCCGACCACGGCCGCCTGTCTTTGCCCCACAGGTTGCCGCCCTCTGCCTGCTATCGCCCTGTATCGGTCGCTACAGGGTTACTGCTACTCACGCCGAACAAGGAGCACGAGCAGTCGCCCCTTGATTCGGTGCTTCACGGCGTCGGTCCACAAACGGTCCACGCCCTCTATGCGAGTTGTCGCTGCTGTGCGGCGCATCTCGTCCCGCCCACTTAGCACAACGACCGCTACGCCGGGCCGCGCACTCACGCCAGACGGCGGCGGTCGGAGAACTTAACGCTTGCCCCTCACAGGGCCTTCCGACGAAAGAGGTAAAAGATGAAATCCTTACTGACGATCCTCAAACCGTTCGCTTTCAGCCTCACGCTGCTCGTTATCTGCGCCGCCACGCAAAGCGTAGCGCGCGCCGACGAAATCACAGTCACCGGATCGACTGACGGTTGCTTCGGCTCAAGCTGCACGCCGGCCGCGAGCGCGACGCTGCTCGGTCTGACCTACAACAATTCGACTTTCAGCGGCACGACCGCCAACGGCTTCCTCGCCATCGGTAACAACGTGGGCAATCCGAACGTGAACAACCTCGGCTCGTTCACGCTCGCCGGTCCGCAGGCCAACTACAACAACCAGTCGTTCACGCTGCTTGTGACCTTCACCGCGCCCCCGAACACGATGGGCGGCTCGACGTTCCAAGCCATGTTGACCGGCAGTGTCAGTTCCACCAGCAAGGGCGGCGTCTTCATCGACTTCAACAACACGCCGCGCCTGTTCACGTTCTCATACGTTGATGCTATGGGCCTGACACAGAACGGATCATTCCTCTTCAGCGTCAACGACGTGTCGGTGATCGCAGGCGGCACGATTGCCCTGTCGGGCCAAGTCATCGAAGGCTCGCAGAGTTCCGTGCCCGAACCGGCCACGATGTTGTTGCTTGGCACAGGGCTGGCGGGCCTCGCTGGTCGTATGCGTCGCCGTCGGCGTGCGCGCCTCGCGCAAGTCTAACCGCGCCCGGTCGTCTTGCCGGGCCGGCTGTGAACCTTAAACCACACGCCGGCCCGGCGGGGCGCATCGCCCGCTTCCATATCCTCACCTGTGGGCGCGCGCACCCGCGCCCGCAAACTTTTAAGGAGACTCGATGCCGTCCTTCACTCACACGCGCGCTTGCCCCACAGCCGACGACGCTGCACGCTTACGCCGTCGGACAGTTATCACAGTCCGACCGCTCAAGCGTCACACGCCACCTGTCAACCTGCGACTTCTGCGCCGCCGCTTTGCGTCTGTTGACGGCGCATCCGCCGGTCGCCGCAGTCACGTCAACCCCGCCCGTGCCGCTGCTCGTCTTGCTCGCTACAGGACTGTTGCCGCAGGCTGCCCGGCCTCAGACCACATGGCAGCAGCGCGCCGCTTAAGCGCGCAGGCTCGCCCCCGTCATTCGCGCAACAGGCGCGCGGCATGTAGAATCACCGCGCTTGACGATGCCGAGACGATGCGGGGGCGCAACATGGCGACGCTAACTTTTTGGGGCGGCGTGGGCACGGTGACCGGCTCGAAGTATCTGCTTGAGTCGGACAGCGGGCGCGTGCTCGTCGATTGCGGACTGTTTCAAGGCTTGAAGGAGTTGCGCGAACGCAACTGGCAAGACCCGCCGTTTGCGCCCGCGAGCGTGGACGCAGTGCTGATCACGCACGCGCACATAGATCACACGGGCTATCTGCCGCGTCTCGTCGCGCAAGGCTTCAAAGGCCCCGTCTATTGCTCGCGCGGCACGGCCGAACTCTTGAAGATCATGTTGCCCGATTCGGCCCGGCTGCAAGAAGAGGATGCGGCCTATCGCAACCGGCACAACCTGTCGCGCCATCAGCCCGCGCTGCCGCTCTACACGGAAGACGACGCGCGCGAGACATTGAAGTTAATGCAACCGCTGCCGAACACGGGCGAGATGGTTGATGTCGCGCCCGGCTTCCGCGCAGGCTTTCGCATCGCCGGTCACATACTCGGCTCAAGCCTCGTGCTCGTCGAAGTCGCGGGCGCAGGCGCGGACGACGCGGGGCGCAGCGTCCTGTTCTCCGGCGATCTGGGTCACTACGATCAACCGATCATACGCGACCCGGAAAAGCCCCCCGCTTGCGACTACCTGCTCGTCGAATCAACCTACGGCGACCGCCTGCACGAAGCCATCGATCCGAAAGACAAGCTCGCTGCAATCATCAACGAAACGGCCGAGCGCGATGGCGTCGTGCTCATCCCCGCCTTCGCCATCGGGCGCACACAGGAGTTGATCTACATCATCCGCGAACTCGAAGACGAGAAGCGCATCCCTATCTTGCCCGTGCGGGTTGATTCGCCGATGGCGGCGGCAGCCACGCAGGTCTATAGCCGGCGCACAGAAGAACAGGACGCCGGTTACGCTTCGGTGCTCGCGCAACATCGCCATCCTTTACGCACACACTCGATGGTGACGGCTTCGTCGCGCGAAGAGTCGAAGCGGTTGAACGAAGAACGCGGCGCACGCATCATCATCAGCGCGTCCGGCATGATGACCGGCGGGCGCGTGCTGCATCATGCCGTGCGCTTCCTGCCGGACGAACGCGCGACCATCATCTTCGTCGGCTATCAAGCGGCCGGCACAATCGGTCGCCGCATCCTCGACGGCCAACGCGAAGTCTCCATCTTCAGACAGCCCGTGCCCGTGCGTTGTCGCGTCGAACGCATCGGCGGTTTCTCCGCGCACGCCGACTGGCAAGAAGTCCTGCGCTGGCTCACAGACATTCCCGCGCCCCCGCGTCGCGCCTTCACCACCCACGGCGAACCTGAAGCCGCCGCCGCCATGGCCGAGCATATCCGCGAACGTTTGGGCTGGCGCGTGGACGCGCCGCAGTACGGCGAACGGGTTGAGTTGGACTAAGGCAATTGTAATTCTGCTTCGACGCGGCGGCATGCTATACTCCGCGGTCAATCAAGCAGCCAAATCGCATTCCGAAGGAGCAGACACCGTTGAGCGTTCTGGTTGATAAAAATACGCGCCTCGTCGTGCAAGGCATCACGGGCAAAGAGGGCACGTTTCACACGAAGCAGATGGTGGAGTACGGGACGAACGTCGTCGGCGGCGTGACGCCGGGCAAGGGCGGGACGACGCACGAAGGCATCCCCGTCTTCAACACCGTCGCAGAGGCGGTGAAAGAAGCGGGCGCGAATGCGAGCGTGATCTATGTGCCGCCACCGTTCGCGGCCGATGCGATCATGGAAGCAGCGGACGCCGGCATCCCGCTCGTCGTCTGCATCACCGAAGGCATCCCGGCGCTCGACATGGTCAAGGTCAAACGCTTCTTGCAAGACACGCAGACGCGGCTGATCGGGCCGAACTGCCCCGGCGTCATCTCGCCCGGCAAGTGCAAGATCGGCATCATGCCCGGCCACATTCACAAGGAAGGCCGCATCGGCGTCGTCTCGCGTTCGGGCACGTTGACCTATGAAGCGGTCGGACAGTTGACCGCGCTCGGCCTCGGTCAGTCAACCGCCATCGGCATCGGCGGCGACCCTATCATCGGCACGACGCACAAGGACGCGCTCGCGCTCTTTGAAGCCGACCCGGAGACCGAAGGCATCATCATGATCGGCGAGATCGGCGGCACGGCCGAAGAGGAAGCGGCCGAGTTTGCGAAAGACAACGTGACCAAGCCCATCGTCGCCTTCATCGCCGGCCAGACCGCGCCGCCCGGTCGTCGCATGGGTCACGCCGGCGCGATCATCGCGGGCGGCAAAGGCACGGCCGCCGAAAAGATGACAGCCTTAGAAGCCGCCGGCATCACGGTCGTGCAATCGCCCGCCGACATCGGCCAAGCGATGAAAGACGCGCTCGGCGCGGGCGCTACAGCTTGACGGCATTCTGCGAGCTACACACATGGCGGAAGACGATAAACTGTCGCAGCTTGAGCGGATAGTTACCTCGCTCGTCACGTTGGCGCGCGATAGCAACGAACGCTTGAACGCGCTAACCGAACTGGCGCGCGATAGCAATGAGCGTCTGAACACGTTGACCGAGTTGGTGCGCGATTTTGACGAGCGGTTGGATACACTTGCGGTGGCGCAAGCAAACTCCGAAGTCAAAATTGCCGCGCTGGCCGACGCGCAAATTCGGACTGAAAGTGTGATGGCGGCGCTCGGCGCACAGATGAAGGAACTCGCGGTTGCACAGGCGCACACGGATCAACGGCTGGATGCTCTGATTGATGTTGTGCGCGAGCAGCGCGAGCAGAGGCCGCCGCAGCAGAGTTGACGATAAAAAAAACGAGAGGACTTGACGGACATACATGGCAGAACAGATTGGCAATCTTACGTTCGGTATCATCAAGCCCGACGCGGTGCGGGCCGGGAAGACAGGCTTAGTCATGCACCACATCATTTCGGACGGCTTCACGATCCGCGCTATGAAGTTGATCCGCATGACACGCGCGCAGGCGGAAGGCTTCTATGCGGTGCATCGTGAGCGGCCGTTCTTCGCGGGGCTGACGGAGTTTATGTCTTCGGGGCCGTGCGTCGTGCTGGTGTTGGAGAAAGCGGGCGCGGTCAAAGCTTGGCGCGATTTGATGGGCGCAACCGATCCGGCCAAAGCAGACGAGGGCACGCTCCGCAAAGAGTTCGGCACAGACGTTGGCGAGAACGCCACCCACGGCTCCGACTCCGAAGAGAACGCGCGCACTGAAATCTCTTACTTCTTCAGTCAACTGGAACTGGTTGGTTAAGCAATCAGCAATCAGCGTTCAGCTAAAAGCTGACTGCTGAACGCTGACAGCTTGCGAGGTTCATATGTCCATCATCAGCGACGTGATCGAATCGACGAAGGCGATCATCAAGGGCATGGGCGTGACCTTCTCTTACATCCCGAAAGGGAAGTGGACGGTGCAGTACCCGGATGATCCCGTCACGATGCAGCCGCGCTATCGCGGGCAACATCTGTTGCACGTGGACGAACTCGGCCGCGAAAAGTGCGTCGCCTGTTTTCTGTGCGCCGCCGCGTGCCCGTCCGATTGCATCTACATCGTAGCGGCGGACGACCATCGCGCGCCCGAAACGCGCATCGGCGTGGATGAGCGATTCGCTAAGGTCTACAACATCGACTATGGGCGCTGCATCTTCTGCGGCTTCTGCGTCGAAGCCTGCCCGAAGGACGCCATCACGCACGGCTACAACTTCGAGCTATCGGTCTACTCGCGCGCCGATCTGTTGAAGACCAAAGACGACCTGCTTATCACCAAGCAGAAGCAGTCGGCCAACTATCGCGTCGCCTTCGCCGACGAAGACGTGGACTCAGAATACAAGGAGATTTGAACGACTGTTATTGGTGCTATTCGTTAGTTGTTCACGCTGTGCCGCAGTCGCTTGCCCGGCTAGCGCACAGTTAACAACTGAGCAATAGCAATTAACTCATGACAGTTCTGCTTGAATTTCGGGCCGTCGCGTGTTATTCGACACGCGACGGCTTGAGCGTTTATGAGCGAAGCACTGTTGGAGACGCGCGCAGTCTCGAAACATTATCAAATGGGCAGCACGACCGTCGTGGCACTCGACGGCGTCTCGATTGCGGTGGGCGAGGGCGAGTTCGTCGCGTTGCAGGGCACGTCGGGGTCGGGCAAGTCCACTCTGTTGAATCTGATCGGCGGGCTGGATCAACCGTCGGGCGGCGAAGTGGTCTTCGACGGGCGCTCGCTCGCGCCGTTTACGAAACGCGAGATGGCGCGTTACCGGCGACACGCCGTCGGCATGATCTTTCAGAACTTCAACCTGATCCCGACGATGACCGCGGCCGAGAACGTCAGCCTCGCCTTAGCCTTCGGCGGCGTGCGCGGGCGCGCACGCGACGAGCGGACGCAAAGCTTGCTTGCGCGCGTGGGCCTCGGCGAGCGGACGACGCATCGCCCGGCCGAGTTGTCCGGCGGCGAGCAGCAGCGCGTGGCAATTGCGCGCGCCCTCGCCAACAGCCCGCGCGTTCTCTTGGCCGACGAGCCGACCGGCAATCTCGATTCGACCCGCGCGCACGAACTGCTCGCCCTGCTGCGCGGCATGGTCGAGCGCGACCGCCTGACCGTGCTCATGGTCACACACGACCGCGACCTCGCCGCCCACTTCGCCGACCGCACCATTCACATGAAAGACGGCAGAACAGTGACGAGTGACGAATGACGAAAAAGCAGTCAGCTTTCAGCTAAAGACAAAAAGCTGATAGCTGGCCGCTGACCGTTCCTTCATCAGAGGTGTTATGCAAACAGATGCTCCGCCCGTGATGACGCTTGAGGCGTTGCGCTCTGTGCCGCTGTTCTCGTCGCTCGACGACGAAGCGGCGATGGCGCTGCGCAACCTGTTGGAGTTGCGGGCGCTGCCTGCGGGCACGCTGCTGTTCCACACGGGCGACGCGGGCGATGCGATGTATCTCATCGAAGACGGGCGCGTCCGCATCTTCATCGTGGACGAAGACAAGCAAGAGGTGACGCTCGCGGAATTGGCGCGCGGCGACTTCTTCGGCGAGATGTCGATCATCGACGGCAAGCCGCGCTCGGCTTCGGCGGCCGTCAGCGAACCGGCGCGGCTGGCGGTCCTACGCCGCGACGACTTCCTCAACTTCGTGCAGTCGAACGCCAACGTGGCGCTCGAAATGATCAGCGCCATCTCGGCGCGGCTACGACGCACAGACGAACTGCTCATGCGCCGCGTCTCGCGCAACGTCAACGAGATCGAAGCGGGCCAGATGACGCGCGCCGACCGCGTGGCCGATAACCTCGCGGCCCTCGGCGGTAGTTGGCGCTTCATCATCATGTTGTCGATCCTGCTGCTCGTCTGGGTGTTGCTGAACTCGTGGCTGATCCGCGATCTGAAAATAGACGAGTTCCCGTATCAATTGCTTGGGCTTGTGCTCGGCGTCATCGCGGGCGTGCAAGCGCCGATCATCATGATGTCGCAGAACCGGCAGGCCGAGAAGGACAGGCTGCGCTCTGATCTCGACTATCAAGTCAACCTCAAGAACGAACTGGCGATCACGGAAATCCTGCGCCGCCTCGACGTGTTAGAGAGCGAACGCCTGCCCGTACTCTTTGCCGAACAGAACGAACGCCTCGCCACCACCGCCCGCCCGCGCACAGACGCGCAGAACGGCGACGGCGACCGCGCCCCACACGCCTGAGCGCACCAAACATAACCACAAACTCACACAGTCGCACGTCGTCCCACCTTTGCGTCTTAGTGTCTTTGTGGTAAGTCTTTTTATCATTACAAATTTGAACTCGCACACAAACGGCACACATGATCGAAGCCATCTTCTTCGACTTCAACGGCGTCATCATCGACGACGAACCGCTTCAGTTGCTGGCCGCGCAAGCCACGCTGCAAGCGCACGACATCGCCTTGACCGAGCAGGACTATTACGCCTCGCTCGGCATGGACAACGCGACCTTCATGCGCGCCGCCTTCGCCCGCGCCGGCCGCACGCTCGACGATGCGACGCTCGCCGCCGTCCTCGCGCGCTTCACCGAATTACATCACGAACAGATCGACGACGAGTTGCCGCTCTTTCCCGGCGTCGTCACGTTCATCAAGGCCGCGGCCCGGCGTTACACGCTCGGCGTGGTCAGCATGGCGCAACGCGACATGATCGAGTACGTGCTTGAACGCGCCGGCCTCGCGCAAGCCTTCACGGTCATCGTCAGCGCCGCAGACGTGACCGCCTGCAAGCCCGACCCGGCGTGTTATGCGACGGCGCTCGCGCGCGTGAACAAGCAGCGCAGCGCAAAGAGCCAGCCCCCGCTCGCGCCCGCTGCATGTTTAGTCATCGAAGACGCGCCGCCCGGCATACTATCGGCGCGCGCCGTCGGCTTGCGCACGCTCGGCATCACCAACACAGTCACGGAAGCAGACCTGCGCGCCGCCGGGGCGGATGTCGTCACGCACAGCCTCGCCGATTGGACCACAGACGCCGTGCATCATGTGTTCGATTGATAAAGGGCAGACTGTTATTTGATATTTTTTAGTCGCTGTCAGTTACTTGTTATAAGCATTCATCGTTCAGCATTTATTTTATGACTCCCGCGAGCAGATTGTTGGCTGAGACGGCGCGGCGCAGGTTCGCGGCGCTGGTCGCGCAGCCTGAGGCCGCGTTTGATCTGGCGCACGCGGCGCTGCTCGTCGCGGCCGAAGAACAACCGGGCCTCGACGTTGATCGCTACCGGGCCCGCTTGTTGGAGTTGGGCATCGAGGCGCGTGCGCGCGTGGGCGAGCGGCGCGATGCGCCCGTCGCCGCGCTCAATCATTTCGTCTTCGACGAACTTGGGTTTACAGGTAACGCCGTGCATTACTACGACCCGCGCAACAGCCTACTCTCCTACGTGCTCGACGCGCGCCACGGCATTCCGATCACGCTGGCACTCGTCTACATAGAGTTGGGCCGGCGCGCAGGCTTACGCGTCGAAGGCGTCGGCTTCCCCGCGCACTTCATCGTGCGCGTCGATGCGGGCACAGGCGAACCCGCTGTGCTGGTCGATCCGTTCAACGGCAGGCTCTGGAACGAAGACGATTGCCAGCAACAACTCGATACGTTGTACGGCGGCCAAGTGCCGCTCAGCGCGGAACACCTGCGCGCCGCACGCCCGCGCGAAATCCTCACGCGCCTGCTCCGCAACCTCAAAGCGATCTATGCGCAGGCACGCCACTACCGGCGCGCACTCGCCGCCATCGAACGCATCCTGCTCGTCGCGCCCAACGAACACGACGAACACCGCGACCGTGGCGTGATGCTGGCACAACTGGGGCGCTACGCCGAAGCCGTCCGCGCCATCGAACTCTATCTGCGCCGCGTGCCCGCCGCGTCTGACGCCGAACGCGTCGAAAAGGAACTGAAGAAGATGCGGCTTGAACTGGCCGCTTTGAATTGAACAAATTGTTAGAGCAGGGCAACGACGCAACACGCGTCTATCTAATTCAACGACATGAGCAGCGACAGCATTGATGGCGAAACGTTCTGATTGCAATTTCGTATTTGATTGTTAAAGTCGGACGAGCTTTAAGGACAAGCACTGCGCGGATAGTTTTCAATCAATCATGATCTTCTTCGACATTCTTCATCTGGCGTTGCGCAATCTGCGTGAGGCAAAGCTGCGCGTGGGTTTGACGACAATGGGCGTGGTGGTCGGTGTGACGGTAATCGTGACGATGGTGTCGTTCGGTCTTGGCTTGCAGCGCAACGCGGTGCAGCGGTTCAAAGACCTCGACCTGTTCAACGAGTTGACGGTCAGCGGGCGCGACATCTCGGAGATGGTCGAGCAGGTCTTCAATCGCGCGGCCGAACAGCAAAGCGGCGGCGGTGGGCGCAACGGCCGGCGCGGGCGCGGCGCGAACGACCCGCCGCCGGAGAAGCGACGCGTGCTTGACGACGCCGCGCTGACGGAGATCGCGCGCGTGCCCGGTGTCGAGTCCGTCGAGCCGACCATAGAGTTCACGGCTTACGTGCGTGCCAACGGGCGCACGATGCCGCAATCCATCGGCGGCGCGCTTGTGCCCAACTCCGCGTCGCGCTTCAAAGGCTACGCGGCCGGGCACATGATCAGCGGCCCCGCTGCGAACGAGGTCGTCGTAGATGAAAAGTTCATCAAGAATTTTGGCTTCGCCAAACCGGCCGACGCCGTGGGGCAGACGTTAGAACTGCTCGCTCCGCCCGGTGCAGCGCAACGCACAGGTCAGACGGCCGAAGGCGACGATGCATCACGCAAAGACACGCGCGCGCAGTCGAACGACGACGCGGGCGAGCAGTTGAGTTTCTTCGGCCTGCCGCTTGGCAGCGATGAAGATGAACGCGACGCGCCGGAGTCGCAGGTGGCGGTGCAGACGTTTCTGATCGCGGGCGTGTTGCAGGACGAAGTTGAAGGCAATGCCATGGGTGGCGGGCGACGCTTTCGCGGTATGTTGCCGCCCGCCCGCATCTACGTGCCGCTCGCGGCGGCGCGCGCTTTGAGTCGCCAGTATCGTGACCCGCTCAATCAGGTGGCGCTGCAACTGGCGCGTCAGAGTGGCGCGCTCGGCGCGGAGGAAGCGGAAGGTTATGCGTCGGTGGTTGTGCGCGTGAGCGACCCTGATGTCTTGACCGACGTGCGGAAGCGTCTGACGGCTCTCGGCTTCAGCAGTTTCTCCATTGTGGACGAGTTGGAAGAGATTCGCACGGTCTTTCTGATCGTCAATTCGGCGCTCGGTCTGTTGGGCGGCATCTCGCTCGTGGTCGCTTCGTTCGGCATCGCCAACACGATGGTTATGTCTATCCTCGAACGCACGCGCGAGATCGGCATCATGAAAGCTATCGGCGCGGAGGATCGTGAGATCAAGTTGATCTTCTTCGTCGAGGCAGGCTTGATCGGATTCGCGGGCGGCGGCATCGGCGCGCTCGCGGCGTGGGGTATAGACGTGGTGGCAAACCGGCTCGCCTACCAGTTTGTCTTGCGCCCGCGCGGCGTCTCGTTCGTCAACTTCTTCGACTTGCCGCCCTACCTCTGGCTCGGCGCAATCGCCTTCGCCGTCGTCATCTCAATCCTTGCCGCCCTCTACCCGGCCGCACGCGCCGCCCGCATCGACCCGGTCAGAGCCTTAAGACACGATTAAGAAGGCACAGGCCAAAGTTGCAGACATGAATCTATCAGGGTTCATGTCTGTGACTTTTTCTTGTCGCCTTCGATGTGTTCTTAAGGACAGAGCGGCGGCGTGGGGATGGAGAAGGCGTTGTAGATGCGGTTGGCGGTTTCGATTGCGCCGAGCATGAGCGCGCCGTCGATGCCGTAGCGCCAACCGGGCAGGCAAGAGGTGTCGCGCCGGCCCGTGTTGATTGAACCTATCGGGCGCAGATAGACGTTGCCGTCCACTCTGATGTTGCCCGTGGTCGGTTCAAAGACGATGTACTGAATGTGCAAGTCTTCGGCGCGCGGGCGCTGCACGCCGCTAGGGTCTGTGCTCATGCCGTTCACTTGCAACTCGATCCAGACGACGAAGCGGCCGTCCTCTGCGTTCTTCGCACGTTTGCGGGCCGCGTCGCGGCTCATGTGATCGGCCGTCTGAAGTTTCAGCGACTTCGACGCTTGCAGGCGTTGCACGAACGTCTCGCCCACGATGTTCGTGTCAATCATGGACAGGTTCATAGACGCGGGCGCGTAGCTGGTGACGAGCAGCTTGATCTCAGGTGGCGGCGCGGGCGTAGGCGTGGGCGCGACCGGCGTAGGCGTGGGCACGGGCGGCGCGCTCTGTGCCGGTGGCTGCCGCCGCCCCGACTGCGCGAACACCACCCCGCACAGCAGACAAGCGAGCAGAACGCAGCCTAACAATACGACGTGTTTATGCGTCTTCATCATCGATCACTTTAAGAAGAAATGATGAACGATGAAGGATGAATGAAAAGTTGATCAGCCGTTACTTCATCCTTCATCATTTCTTCCGCTTACGTTTTGCCCGCGAGCGGTTTGCCGCAACGATTGCAGAAGCGCGCGGCCGAGTCGCGTTGCGTTGCGCCGCAGGACTCGCAACTTGAACCGACGCGCATGTCCGCGCCGCACGTCGCGCAGAAGGTCGAGCCGGAAGTGACGACCGCGCCGCACGTGCCGCAACGACCGGGCATGGGTGGAATGTAGCCGCCCGCCTTGCGCGCGATGTGCCCTTCGATGATCCGCCACGCGTCCTCGGTCACTTTGTATTGCCAGTATGCGCCGAGCGCGGGCAGCGCCAGCAATGCACCCGCCGACAGGAAGACCGCGACCGCTGCGACCGCTGCCTTGTCGAGCCACTTCTGCATGCCCATCTCGACGCGCGTGCCGCCCGCTTCAGGCGTGATCTTGATCGTCAAAGCGGTGGATAGGCCCGTGATGTCGCGCAAGGTCGAAGACTTGCGCGCTTGCAAGACGGTCGTGGCCGACACTTGCATGGTCTGCACTTCATAGGCAGCGTCGAAGATGTTGCGCAACTCGCCGACCATCTGCGCCACGTCGGCCTCGACGCCGGGGTAGAAACGATTATCCATAGAAATTATCTCAGCTTTCCTTATCAACTTCAGCCGCGCTTTTTGTGCGCTCATCATTCTACGCCCGAATACGTGCGACAGTTCAATGTATCACTGTTCGCAAGGCGCACTGTTCAAGGTTTCGTCGGCTTGGTTTTAACGTCGGGCGGGAGTTTGTTGGCCGCATCGATGATCTCTTGCAGTTCTTCGAGCGTGCGTTCGAGCGGTTCGCGTTCGGCGTCGGCGGCTGCATCTTGCAGCGGCGCGAGTTGGGTGCGGAAGCGTGTGGCGGCCGCGCCGAGTTTGCGTAGTGCCTTCGGTAGCAGCGGGCTGTTCTCGTCGCGCGCGGCTGCGTCGTCAATGTTCGTAATCGCTTCGTTGAGTATGCCGGCCAAATCCGAGTAAAGCTCCGCGCGCGTGCCTTTCGGCAAGTCGCCCCAAAGCTCTTTATCCTTTTGTATCTGCTTCGACTGCGCCGCCTGCGGCTCGGTCAACAACAACAGCCGCCGCTCGGCCGCTTTGATGAAAACTTCCGTGCGTTTGTCGAGCACCTGCGTGTCGCGCACTAGATCGACTTCAAGCGGCGTTAAGTGATCGCGGTGTGCGTGCTGGCGCGCGCGGGCCGGCGCGACGCAGCAGACAAGAGCGCAGACGAGCAGGACGAACGGGCGGCGCGTGCGGTTGAGATGAGTCATTGCTGATCGTGCTGAGATCATTGCTGATCGTTCGGTTGGCCGGGTTTAGCGTTGACGGGTTTCTGCACGGGCGCGGCGTCGCGCAGGACGCTGTTGCCGTAGAAAGCATCGAGCGCGGCGGTGCGCGTCGCGCGCGTTTGAATGAGCGCCGCGCGCACGTTACCCACAAACTCGGACGGCGTGTTGCGCCGCATGGCCTCGATGCGCCCGGAGTGTCTAAAGAGTGCGAGTTCGAGCAGCTTGTAGAGGTCGCGCGTCTTGCCGTCGTTCTTGCCGAGTTGTTGCAGATATTGCAGCGCGTCGGTGGCGAGCGCCTGATAGACGCCGAGTTCGGCCGCCGCCGGATCGAACTGTTGCAACGCCGTGTGCTGCTCGGCACTGGCGAGTCGCACCTCCGCCACTTCAATCGCAAGCCGCGTGCGCGCCTTCGCATCGCGCGCCGTGTTCAGTTGCGCCTGCAAAGCGTCGGGGATGTATTGCATCGGCGGCGGCGCGGGCATCTGCGGCAACACAACATCCTGTTGCGCCTGCGCGCTGACCCCGCACAGCAGCACACAGCCGAACGCAAACAACAGCGCCGACCTCAAGTGAACGGGTTGATTAAGACGAGACATAAACGCAAACGAACGAACTAATAATCGCACTGACTACTTGAGCGGATGAATTAACAATAGGACTTATTTCTTCCGTCGCTTCTCGCCGCGTGCGACCTGTTTGCGCAACGGCGGCAGGCGCAGTTGGACGCGCTCGACCTCGTCCTTGTTGGTGCTTGCATCGGCACGCGCAAGAAACGTCTCATAAGCGGCAAGCGCCTGTTCATACTCGCCGATCAGATCAAGGTCGCGCGCGATGAAAAAGTAGATGGCGGCCAAGTCGGGCTTCACGCGGTTGAGCCAGCGATACTCGGCCAGTGCGGCCTCGTAATCTTTCAACTCGTCGAGCGCGGTGGCGAGGTTGGCATGCGCGGCGTATGTGTCGGGCGCGACCGCGAGCACTTGGCGCAGGAGCGGCACGGCCTCTGCGAAGCGTCGTGCCTGTACGAGCGCGGCCGCGTAGCCGGTCGCATAGTCGGCGTTCTTCGGTGCGAGTTCGAGGGCCGCGCGGCAATGGTCAAGCGCGCTCTGCGGATCGGCCACGCGGTCGAGCGCGCAGAGCCGTGCATGCGCGACGGCGTTCTTCGGATCGGCTTGCAGGATGGCGGTGAGTGCGGGGCGCGCGATCTTGGGATCGTCGCTATTGGCCGCGTTGGCCGTCGCGCCCGGTATGACTGTGTTGTTCGGCGCGTTGTCAGTGCCGGCTGCGCCTGCGGCCTGTCTGGCCTGAAACTCCGCGACGCGTTGCTGCCACACTTTGGCGTGCGGCGACTGCGGTTGAGTGTGCAGCAAGTGTTGTATGTCTTCGATGGCGCGCGCGAAGTCGCCGCCCGCCGCGCGCAACTCGGCGCGCTCTTCGCGGGCGAGGACGTTGTTCGGATCGAGTTGCAGCGCGCGGCGCAAACTCGCGGTGGCTGCCTTGTCGTCGCTCGCCCCACGTTCGAGGCTGCCGCGCGCGGCCCATACGTCCGCGTCCGCGCTCTCGTCTGCGGTCGCGCGCTTGTAGAGCGCCAGCGCAGAGTCTTTGTCGCCCGCGCGCAGGAACAGTTGCGCGAACGCGATGAGTGCGGTTAAGTCGGCCGGATCGAGTTCGACGGCGCGCCGCAGGAACGGCTCGGCGTCTTTGTCGCGTTGCTGTTGGACAAAGAGCAGCCCAAGCGCCGTCTGCGGCAATACCCACTCCGAACGCAACTCGGCGGCGCGGCGCAATGCCCGCTCCGCTTCGGGCAAGCGGTTGAGCGACATCAGCGCGAGGCCTTTTTGCGCCTCCGCCTCAGGGTATTCGGGGCGCAGCTTGAGAGCTTCGTTATAAAACACGAGTGCGCGCTCAAGTTCGTTGCGTGCCTGTGCCGCGCGCCCTTGTTGAAACAACTTGGTCGGATCATCTTCCACTTCGCCTGTGCCGTCCACGTCCTGTGCGCGCACGCCGACTGCGCCGAGCAGGCTAAACAACGCGACGAAGGCGACGATTAACAGTTGACGATGTGTGGGCGAAGGCATTGACGATTTCCGAAGTTTGAATGGTGTCTGAACTTTGAGTCCGCTTTGTGTGCCCGCAGGCGACCGCAGAATTACGTTCTGATTCGGAGCATAACATGCGCTCAAAGAGTGCGTCTAATTCAGTCGCCGCGACGTTTCCGAGCGCATGTGATGGATGTCAGGTTGCGCTGTCGAGATGCCTGCGCTAACATGCGCCACACCTTGTTTTACCAGTTAAGAGTTGCAGCAAGAGTCGAGGCTTAGGCGGGCGCAGGGCGCAGACGTGCGGCGCACGGCGGGCAAGGCAAAGCAGACGGAGCAACGAAAGCACTGTGAACCACACGGTAGTTGCAGAGTCGAGCGGTGCGAGTGCCGACACGGCGGCGATTGCACCTGACACGGCCGCGAAGGAGTTGGCGTTGCGCGCGCACCTGCGCGAACTTGGCGCGGTGCTCGTCGCATACTCCGGCGGTGTGGATAGCGCCTATCTGGCCTACGTCGCCACGACGGAACTCGGCGCGCGGGCGCTGTGTATCACGGGCGACTCGCCGAGCCTCGCCACATACCAACGCGAACAGGCGCGCGACATCGCCGTGCGCTTCGGCTTCAATCAAGAGATCATCCAGACCGAAGAGATGAACGACCCGCGTTACACGGCGAACGCGGGCGACCGCTGTTACTTCTGCAAGACCGAGCTATACGACAAGCTCGTGCCGTTCGCACAAGCGCGCGGCTACGTGGTCGTCGTGGACGGATCGACGACGGACGATCTCGGCGACTACAGGCCCGGCCGTGCCGCCGCCGCAGAGCATGGCGTGCGTAGTCCGTTGGTCGAAGTCGGCATGAGCAAGGCAGAGGTGCGTGCGTTAAGCAGACGCGCGGGCTTGCCGACGTGGGACGCGCCCGCCAGCCCGTGCCTTTCGTCGCGCCTCGCCTACGGTACGCCCGTGACCATCGGCCGCTTGCGCGCCGTCGAAACCGGCGAAGAGATCATGCGCGCGCTCGGCTTCCGCGAGTTCCGTGTGCGGCATCACGACGAACTGGTGCGCCTTGAGATCGCGCCGGCCGAACTTGAGCGCGCGCTCGACCGCGCAGTTGTGGACGAGTTGGCGCGCCGCTTCCGCGCGCTCGGCTTCCGCTACGTCACACTCGACCTGCACGGCTATCGCACGGGCGCGATGAATGAAGTCTTGAAAAACAGTGAATCATAGATCGTGAATAGATAAAACTCAGTTCTGATCTATATCACGATTGACGATGCACGATTCACGAAATGGAGATCAGGCTAATGTCTACGTCTACCGTACTCGTCGAAGACGACATCAAGCTGCCGCAAGAGAGCAACCCGTTCGAGTCCATGATGGAGCGGTTCGACCGGGCGGCACAGTTGCTCAACCTAGACCCGGACTTGTACGCGGTCTTGCGCGTGCCGAACCGCGAGTTGAAAGTTTATATCCCCGTGCGTATGGACTCAGGGCGCATGCAAGTCTTCGAGGGCTATCGCGTGCAGCACAACTTCGCGCGCGGCCCCGCGAAGGGCGGCATACGCTACTCGCCCGATGTGACGCTTGACGAGGTGCGGGCGCTCGCCGCGTGGATGACGTGGAAGTGCGCGGTCGTCAACGTGCCGTTCGGCGGCGGCAAGGGCGGCGTCATCTGCGACCCGCAGCAGATGTCGCTGGGCGAGTTGGAACGTTTGACGCGACGTTACGCGGCCGAATTGATCGACATCATCGGGCCGGAGAAGGACGTGCCCGCGCCCGACATGAACACGAACGAACAGACGATGGCGTGGATCATGGACACCTATTCCATGCACGCGCGCCATACCGTCACGGCGGTCGTAACGGGTAAGCCCATTGCCATCGGCGGCTCGCAAGGGCGGCGCGAGGCGACGGGGCGCGGCCTGCTCTTTGTCATCAATGAAGCGATCAAGCGGTTCAAGATGTCGCCGCCCAACACGCGCGTCGTCGTGCAAGGCTCAGGCAACGTCGGCGGCATCGGCGCGCAACTGCTGCACGAGGCCGGCTACAAAGTGGTCGCCATCTCGGACATCAACGGCGGCATCTACAACCCGGACGGCCTCGACGTGCCCGCCGTCCTCGCGCACCTGAAACAGACCCGCTCGTTCGACGATTACCCGAACGTCGAGCACGTCTCCAACGACGAACTGCTCGAACTCGAATGCGACGTGCTCGTGCCCGCCGCGACCGAAAATCAGATTCGTTCGGACAACGCCGAACGCATCAAGTGCAAGGTCTTGGCCGAGGGCGCGAACGGCCCGACGACCGCCGCCGCCGACGAAATCCTCCACAATAAGGGTATTTTCGTCATCCCAGACATTCTGGCCAACGCGGGCGGCGTGACCGTCTCTTACTTCGAGTGGGTGCAAGACCGCATGGGCTACTTCTGGAAAGAGAACGTGGTCAACGAGCGGCTACAGGACGTGATGGTCGCCAGTTTCAACGACGTGGTGAAGTACGCCGAACGCCACGGCGTGGACACGCGCACCGCCGCCTACATGCTGGCAATCGACCGCGTCGCTTACGATACGCGCGTGCGCGGCATCTACGCGTGACAAAATTGTGTCCGGTTTTTTCACGCTAAGTGGTGAAAATGTCTTGATTTCCACTGCAATCTACGATATGGTCTGCCGGAGTTTGCTGTACGGAAAACAAGAGTGGGGAAGTGTCTAACGGAAGACGAGCGTTTCCGGCGGCGGCTTCAGGCGTTGACAGCGCGCGACTGTTTACGTATAAGCTGTAACGCGCACTTGCAAAACGAGACAATTCAGTTGAGAGGCGTAAAGAGGCCGTAAGGTAGCGCCCGCGAACTTTAACAAGGAGTTCGGCTCCTCTCGCTGCTCCGCTCGAAGGCTACAAGACGTGCGACGTTCGAGGGCGGTAGCAGTTTTACTTTGACTTTGGGTTGTACGCTTGTAGTTTGGAGCGCTTGCGTCTCGGCCGGTTTTTAGACCGGGTCGCGCTTGAAGTTCTGCATGTCGATGGATAACCAACTGCACACAGGTCTTCACGCCGAACCGGAAACCCCGCCAGCGCGGTCGCCCCTGCCCGCAAAAGTACCATACTCATTTCGCAGGAGGAATGCGATGAGACTCGCGAGAAGAGCGCTCTGGTTGGCGCTCATATTGTTAACGCTGTGTGCCGCAGTGTCGGCGCAGACGCTTAGATCCGAAGGCGATCCGCGCAATATCGCCCCGACCGTCGGCACGGGCGGCCAGCCCGGCGGCCCCACTGGCCTGTTTACCATCTACGATGGCCAGACGCTACGGCGTGGGGAATTCACATTCAGCATTGCCTATAGCAACTATGACCGCGATCCGGGCAATGTGGACATCACGGAAGTCCCGGTCAGTTTCCAGATCGGCATTAACGATCACCTTGAGTTGTTCTACAACACGGACGCCTATCGCGGCGTCAAGGTCAGCAATCCGGGGCAGTTGTCGAGTTTCTATTTACCGAACTCGCAGTTGTTCCTGTCCGTGCCGACCATCAGCCCGACCGGCGTAGTCACGTTCCAACCGAACGCGCGGCGTAGCGGCGGCATCGTCGTGCAGACGCCGCGCGGCACAATCGGGACCGGCTTCCCGCCGACCATCGCGCGCCTTGCCGGTGGCCCGTTCTTCGTGCCGTTCCCGTTCACGGGCGGCGCAGCGGCGGGCTTCGGCTTCGACCGCGCGGCCGTGCCCTTTGCCACGACGCTCGGGCCGGCGAATGGCGGCGGCGGCAACTTCGGTGCGGCGGGGAACTTCCCCGGCATCGGCTCACCCGTGGGCAGCATCCTGCCGGGCATCATCCTGTCTTATTCGGTCGTGCCCGCGACGCTGACGACGAGAGCGCAACTCGTGCCGCGCACGTTCACTATCGCGCCGTCGTACCTGCCGGACGCGCCGTTCATCAATCGGCTCTACGGCGAGTCGTCGTTTAGCACGCACACGTTCGGCGGCAAGATCGCGCTGACTGCGCCGGAGCGTTCGTTCTCGGTCGCCGTCGTGCCGTTCTATCGCTGGTACGCGGACAAGGCTGACGACGCGCAAGGCTTCAATCAGTTGCAGCGCGGCGCTAGCCCCGGCGGCAGCATCGGCGACTTCGGTTTAGTCGGCGTCGTGAGCGGCCGGTTGAGCAAACGCGTCAACCTGTCGGCGAACTTCGGCTACATCCTGAACAGCAACCCGCGGAGCGAAGCCTTCGGGGGCGGGGATGTATCGCTGCTTGACCGTGGCGACGAACTGGTTGCGGGCATCGGCGTAGACTTCCCGATCAATAAGCACTTCCAGTTCATCACCGAGATGAAGTCGATTCATTACGTGGGCGGGCGCACGCCGGCCGCGTTCCCGAACAATCCGGTGGACGTGCTGGGCGGCATCCGCATCTTCCCGAGCCGGTGGTGGGGCATCAGCGCCGCCTACCGCGCGCACGTGAATCAGCAGGGCAACCGCATCTTCAACAGCACGGAGCCATCTGACTTCCCGAACGGCTTCCTGCGCTCGGAAGACCCGCACGGCTACTTGTTCCAACTCTTCGCTGGTCGCCGCAACGAGCGCGCGCCCATCGAACTGCCGAACGCCGCGCCGACTGTGAGTCTGGCGGCCAATCCGTCAACCGTGCGCATCGCCGCGAACTGTCCGTCGGGGCAGCGTCCGGATGAAGGCTGCTCGCCGACCAGTTCGTCCGTGCAGTTGTCAGCCTCGGCCACCGACCCGGACGGCGACACGCTGCTCTATACGTGGTCAACGACGGGCGGCCGCATCACTGGCGACGGCCCGAACGTGTCGTGGGATTTGTCAGGCGTCGCGCCGGGCACATACACGGCCTCGGTCGAAGTGGACGACGGCTGCGGCTGCGTCGCTTTGGCTTCAACGACCGTCACGGTCGAAGCGTGCGGCTGTCAAGCGATTCCGCCGCCGCCTGTCTCGTGCCCGAACATCACGGTTGATTGCCCGACGAGTCTGGCTACGCCCGGCACGCCGGTGACCTTCACGGCTAACATCGGCGGCGGCGATCCGAATGTCACGCCGACGTTCAACTGGACAGTCTCGGCCGGCTCCATCAGCAGCGGTCAAGGCACTGGCTCCATCACCGTTGATACCACGGGCCTCGCGGCTGGCTCATCCATCACCGCGACAGTCTCGGTCGGCGGCTTCGACCCGTCCTGCACGTCTTCGGCCTCTTGCACGGTCACAGGCGGCAACGTGCCTGAAGCGGCCGTCAAGTTCGACGAGTACGGGAACATCAAACGCAACGACGAGAAGGCTCGCCTCGACAACTTCGCCAACGAGTTGCAAGCTCGACCGGGCGCGCAAGGCTACATCATCGGTTACGGCGGACGCCGCAGCCGCGCTGGTGAAGCCCAAGCACGTGCCGACCGCGCGAAGGATTATCTCGTCAACTCGCGGCAGATCGATGCTGGTCGTCTCGTGACGGTGGATGGTGGCTACAAGGAAGAGCCGACCACCGAGTTGTGGATCGTGCCGGCTGGTGCGACGCCGCCAACTGCGTCGCCCACGGTGGATGCGAGTGAGGTGCGCCCGGCTGCACCACGCCGCACCACCCGCCGTCGCGGCCGCGACGACGACGAGGAATAAGCCGTCGTAACCTAATGCTCGCGTCCGCAACTTGGCAGACGCGACCTGAACCGAATGCGGGCGATGTCTTACACGAGACATCGCCCGCGTCGTTTTTTGTGCCCGTTACTTGGGCCGCGATGTATGCTTTTTCTGTGCCCGCCGCGCGCGGCGCGAAAACTTTGCAACGGTCGTAAAAACCCGCCGCATCTTATGTGTGGGGCTTGCCCTCAAAGGTTTTTTTCAGTAATACATACACGGCGTGGTCGCTCCCCCTAGACTCGGCGACCGCCACCGTCACCAGAGACGCGCAAAAAAGGATGACCTTGTTGATGAAAAAATTCCTGCTGTTAATTTTATTGTTAGCCGTGGCCGCGCCGTTCGCGCCGCGTGCGGCGAAGGCGACGGGGCCGGACACGCCCGATCATGCGGGCACGACGACCGACGCCGCGGCCCGCTCCGTCGATTGGCAGATCACAGGCCCGATGGGCGGCGACGTGCGTTCGCTCGCCATCGATCCGCGCGACCCGCAGCATCTCTACTTCGGCACTATCGACGGCCAAATTTACGTCTCGCGCGACGGCGCGAACCGCTGGACGCGCCTTGTCAATTTCAACCGCCCCGGCCTCTACATCGACAATCTGCTCATTGATCCGCGCGACGAGAAGACGCTCTACGTCGCCGCGCACCGGCACAAAGAACCGGGCGGCTTCTTCAAGAGCACGGACGGCGGCGCGACGTGGCGCGAGTCCACCGAGTTGAAGACCGAATCGGTCTTCGCGCTTGAGCAAGCGGCCTCCGATCCGAACATCCTCGTCGCCGGGACGCATCACGGCGTCTTCCGCTCGAAGGATTCGGGCGACACTTGGGAGCAGTTGCCCACCTCGGCCTATCCCGACATACGCGACGTTGAATCAATCGGCATCGACCCGCGCAACCCCGGCCACATCTACGCGGGCACGTGGCATCTGCCGTGGAAGACCGAAGACGGCGGGCAGACGTGGATGTCCGTCAAGACCGGCATCATCGACGACTCGGACGTGTTCGCCATCGAGATCGATCAGCGCAATCCTGATCACGTCATCATGTCGGCGTGCAGCGGCATCTACGAATCGAAGAACGCGGGCGCGCAGTTTCGTAAGGTGCAGGGCATCCCGTCGCAATCGCGCCGCACGCGCGACATACTGCAAAATCCCGCGCAGCCCAACGCCATCTATGCGGGCACGACCGAAGGCTTCTGGCGCACGCTCAACGGCGGCGACTCGTGGATGCTCACCACCTCGCGCAAGCTTGAGATCAACGCTATCGCCGTTCATCCGGACGCGCCGCAGACGCTCTACATCGGCACGAACAACTACGGCGTGATGGTATCGAAAGACGGCGGCAAGTCGTTCGTGCCGAGCAATCAGGGCTATTCGGGCCGGCGCGCGTATTTCATCATGCCCGACCGCGAGCGCGCGGGTCGCATCTATGCCGCGACCATCAACACCGCGACCGGCGGCGGCTTCTTCTTCACGAGCGACGACGCAGGCGCAACGTGGCAACCTGCGATGCGCAACATGCCGGATCGCCTGATCACTTACGCGATGCTGCAAGACCGCAGCGACGCAAATATCATCTACCTCGGCACGAACCTCGGCGTCTATCGCTCGACTGATCGCGGCGCGTCGTGGGCGTCCATCGGTGCGCCTAGCGTTGACGCGCCGCCCGCGAAGAAGCGTCCGGCGCGCACGCCGGCCCGGCGCGCTCGTGCGAACACACAGCCGACCGCGCCGCCTATCCCTACGACCAATAGCAACGTCACAGCGCAGATCAAAGACGCGCAGACTGCGTTGCGCGGCGCGGGCTATGATGTGGGCACGCCCGACGGCGTAGCGGGGCCGCGCACAATCGCCGCGCTCAGGCAGTTTCAAACCGACAAGCAGTTGCCCGTGACCGGCACGTTCGATGAGACAACGCTCACGGCGCTTGGGCTTGGTGGCGGCAAGGAGACGCTCGGCAGCGCGCAGGGTGTGCTGAGCGCGCCCATCGGTTTGACCGAGACGATTAACGCGCTCGCTTACATGGACGACGCAGCGGGCGGCGCTGTCATTCTCGCCGCGACGAACAACGGCCTCTATCGCAGCGCCGACCCCGTGAAGGGTTGGACCAAGATGCCGTTCGGGCCGAGCCTCGACGCGCGCACGCTCTGTGTCTCGACTTCAAACCAGATGCCGCAGACCATCTGGGTCGGCACGTCGAAGTCGGGCGTGATCGTCTCGCGCGACGGCGGGCAGACGTGGGCGCAGGTGCAAGGCATCACGACGGCCGCGCCGATCAACGTCATCGTGCAAGACCCGCAACGCCCGGCCTACATCTACGTCGGCACGACGCAGCAACTATTGCTCTCGCACGACGGCGGCGAGAAGTGGATGCGTCGTGGCGGCAACCTGCCTTACGGCAGTTACACGGCCATTCTCATCAACCCGAACAACACGGACGAGCTATTCGTCGGCAGCGCCTACGAACGCGAGGAAGGCAACGGCGTCTTTAATTCGGCCGACGCCGGCATGACGTGGAAGCGCATCGACCCAGATTTGCCGAGCCGGCGCGTCTGGACGCTCGCCTTTGATCAAAACGATCCAAGCCGCATCCTCGTCGGTTCGCACTCAGCCGGCGTCTACGTCGCACAGCGCACCGCAAGCGCCGCCGCAAAATGAAGTATGGGCAAGTGACGAAGCAGCGATCAGCGATCAGCAGTCAGCCGCCAGCTAAAGATAAAAAGCTGGCGGCTGACTGCTGATCGCTGATCGCTGCTTCGTCACTCATCACTTGCCGCTGTCTTGCTTGACAGGCCCGCGCGTGGGCGTGTACAGTGCGAAGCATCCGGTTAAGTGACTGGTGATGGTCGGATCACGCGGTGATCCACGGGCAAGACGGAAACTGTGACGCTGCAAAAAACCTTCCCGATTTCTTGACGGCTCGCATCCCCGCCTCGTAAGCTAAGCATCCGACAATCACCCCCAGCATCGCGGCAGACAGGCCCGAACGCGCTCTTATGCTCACCATGGATGCGCGCTCGCCGGACGCGCGCGACGCTGGTGAGCCGAAAGCCGGACGGCGCGGACGCATCGGCGTTGCGCGACGAGCAAAACTGAGGAGTTTAGAAAACCTTACATGGCCACTGAAGAGAACACGCCGGCCGACGGCGCAACCAACGATAACCAGCAGTCCCAGACTGGCGCGTCAACCGACGCGCCTGCGCAGGCGAGCGACCCGCGCGCCAACTCAACCGCAGCCACCGCGGCCTCGCCCGCTTCTACCTCAGAGCCGCCTGCGGCCTCTGAACCTGAAGCGGCGGCAGCCCAACCGGAAGCTGCACCTACGCCCGCACCAGCACCCGAAGCCGCGCCCGCTGCTGCACCTGCGCCGCCGCAGTCGCAGTCAAGCGCCTCGGCCGAGGACGAGGAAGAACAGCGCGAGTCGGGGTTCGACTTCGGCGCGATCCTCGATCAGTACGAGCAGGAGCAGGCGCAGTTTCAGGAAGGCTCGGTCGTGCGCGGCACGGTGGTCAACGTCAACGACCGCGGCGTCGTGATCGACTTCGGCTTCAAGTCGGAAGGCCTCGTGCCGCTCGAAGAGTTCATGGAGCAGGGACAGGTCACGGTCAAGCGCGGCGACGAAGTTGAAGTGCTGATCAAGAGCATGGAGTCGCAGGAAGGGCATGCCCGTGCTGTCGCGCGCCGACGCCGTGCGGATGCGCGCGTGGGACGACCTTGAGAAGGCTTACCGCGACGGCACGCCCGTCAAGGGTCGCATCGTCGAGCGCGTCAAGGGTGGCTTGCGCGTGGACGTGGACGGCGTGGCGGCGTTCCTGCCCGGCTCGCAGGTCGATTCGCGCCCCGTGCGCAATCTCGAATCGCTCCGCAATCAGGAGATCGAAGCGAAGGTCATCAAGCTCAACCGCAAACGGTCGAACGTGGTGCTCTCGCGCAAGGCGATTCTTGGATGAGCAGAACGAGTCGAAGAAAGGCTCGACGCTCAATCAACTCGAAGAGGGCATCATCGTCGAAGGCCAGATCAAGAACCTGACCGACTACGGCGCGTTCGTCGATCTCGGCGGCATCGACGGCCTCTTGCACGTCACCGATATGTCTTGGGGCCGACTGCAGAAACCCGGCCGAGATGTTCAAGGTCGGCGAGACACGTGCAGGTCAAGGTCTTGAAGTTCGACAAAGACCGCGAGCGTGTCAGCCTCGGTTTCAAACAGTTGTTGCCTGATCCGTGGGAGTCGGTCGAGGAGCGGTTCGTCCTCGGCACACGCGTGCGCGGCAACATCGCCAGCGTGACCGACTACGGCGCGTTCGTCGAACTTGAGCCGGGCATCGAAGGTCTTGTCCACGTCTCCGAGATGAGTTGGTCGAAGCGCACTGAAGCATCCGTCGAAACTCGTCAACGTGGGCGACCCGGTCGAGGCCGAAGTGCTTGGCGTCGATCCGCGTGCGCGGCGCATCAGCCTCGGCATGAAGCAAGTGCAGACGAACCCGTGGGACACGCTGCGTGAGCGTTACACCATCGGCTCGCGTGTGCGCGGGCGCGTGCGCAACCTGACTGACTTCGGCGCGTTCATCGAGATCGAAGAAGGCATCGACGGCCTCGTCCACGTTTCAGACATCTCTTGGAACAAGCGCATCAAGCATCCCGGCGAAGTCTTGAAGAAGGGGCAGGAGATCGAAGCGGTCATCACCAACATCGACGCCGACAATCGCCGCCTCTCGCTCTCGATCAAGGACACGGAGCAGAGCGCGTGGGACCGCTTCGTCGCGGAACACAAACCGGGCGATGTGGTGCATGGCAAGATCACACGCTTCGCCAACTTCGGCGCGTTCGTCGAGTTGGCCGAAGGCTTGGAAGGTTTGTGTCATGTCTCCGAGTTGTCGGAGGAGCGCGTGAACAAGCCGGAGGACGTGGCGCAGGTCGGGCAGGAGATGGACTTCCGCATCCTGCGTATCGAACCGGACACGAAGAAGATCGGGCTGTCGCATCGCGCCGTCGCTAACGACGAGCCGGTCATGGACACCAAGAGCTATTCGTCCGAAGCGCGCGGCGGCATGGCCTCGCTCGCCGAACTCGGCGGCCTGTTCAACCGGCCGACCAGCACGGACGAAGAGAACGAAAGCTAACGGCCCGACAAAAGCCAAACTGCAACAGGCAAAAGTTATCGACGAACCCGCAAGGTTGTCCGTAACTTTTGCCTTTTGCTTTTGGCCCTTGGCCACTTGCTGGTCGAAGCGGGTTAAGCCGTTTCGGCTGTGCAGTTTCCGTCTTGCCCTGAATCGGCCGTTTCTGCTACTGTACGAATTGTCTTTGATAACTGGCCAGAGAGCTTTGCGACCCTTCGGGGTTGTTGTGGCTGACCTACAAGCCTTTCCACTACGAGGAACATGTTATGACGAAAGCGGAGTTGGTCGAAGATGTCGCGCGCGCGGCCGAGTTGACCAAGAAGGATGCCGAGCGGCTCGTCGAGATCGTGTTCGAGTCGATCATCGAGACGCTCAATCAGGGCGAGAAGATCGAGTTGCGCGGCTTCGGCAGCTTTCGCGTGCGCGAGCGCGGCGCGCGGCGCGGGCGCAACCCCAAGACCGGCGCGCCCGTGGACATCCCCGCCAAGCGCGTCCCCTACTTCAAGCCCGGCAAAGAGATGAAAGAACTCATCAACCTCGATGGCGTTCCGGCCGCCGAACTTGAATCTACGGACAGCACCCCACCGACGGGCGCGGACGACGGTGGCAGCCCGCAGACGCCGCCCCTCATGTGACGAACTGACTGACGCGTCGAAGTGAAGGCGGAACGTGGACAGGCTCTGGACTCCCTGGCGGTATCAATACATCAAAGGCGCGGGCGCGGACGAGCCACACGAGGCCGCGCCCGCTTGCATCTTCTGCGCCCTACGCGATGATGCCGCGAACGACGAGCGCAACTACGTCGTCCACCGCGCCCACCACAACTACATCGTCCTCAACCGCTACCCCTACACCAACGGCCACCTGCTCATCATCCCTTACGAACACACCGCCGAACTCGACGCCGTCTCCAAACCAGCGACCGACGAACTGATGGACCTAGCCAAGCGCGCGCAGACCGTCCTGCGCGCTGCCTATCGCCCCGAAGGCTTCAACCTCGGTATGAACCTCGGCCGCGCCGCCGGTGCAGGCGTTAAAGATCACCTACACCTACACATCCTCCCCCGCTGGACCGGCGACGCCAACTTCATGTCCAACATCGGCGAAACCCGCGTCCTCCCCGAAGACTTAGAAACAACTTACGAAAAGCTGCGCGGGCGATTCGACTGATATACAGCGCCCGTTGTAACCGTCGTCGCGCTTGAAAACAAACGCTGTCCAGTGTTAATAACTTCCGCAGAGGTATCCATGTCAGCCAAGATCGAGCCGCTCTTGACGATTATTGACCTTGAAGCGATGCCAGAGGACGATAATCGTTATGAACTCTTTGAGGGAGAGATCATTGTGTCGCGTGCGCCGAGTTTGTCGCATCAGCGTGTGCTGGGAAATCTCTATGCGGTGATCAGAGATTATTTGCATCAGCATCCGATTGGTGAAGTGTTGCTGACGCCGGGCGTGATCTTCGACGAGTTTAATAGCGCCATCCCCGATGCGATCTTTGTTAGCCATGAGCGGCGCAGGCAGATCGGTGCAGGTGAGCGCATCACTGGTGCGCCGGAGTTGATGGTTGAAGTTGTTTCACCCGGTGCGGAAAACGCGCGGCGTGACCGTGTGGTGAAACGACAGGTTTATGGCAAGTTTGGCGTGAAAGAATATTGGGTTGCCGATCCTGATAACCGCTCGTTGGAGATTTTCCGGTTGAAGAAGCGCACGCTTGTGTTGGTCGCAACACTGATTGCCGACGATGAAGTGACCTCGTCCGTCCTGCCCGGTTTCCGTTGCCCGGCCCGTCAACTCTTCACCTGAGTTCGGATGGCGAAAAATTAGTCAGCCACCTCTTACCAGCAGTCTATTGCCGCCCTTTGCTGGTCAAAGCTTCGTCTTCAACTTCGCCGCCTTGACTGATCGGAACATCGGAAGGTTTGTTGTAGTGGATGCCGCGTTCTTCTGTGTCGAGGTCGGCGGCGGGGAGGGCGGTGGCTAGGGACTGGGTGATGGCGGGCGGATTGAAGCCGGGGTAGTCGATACGTGCGTGATAGATGGCGGTGAGCGAGGCGATGATGGACTCGCGGATGGCGGTCAGTTCGCGCAAGGAGAGATCGCATTCGTCGAGTTGGCCGTCGCTGACAATTGCCTCGAAGATTTTGTTGCAGATAGAACGAATGTTGTGCGGGTCGGGGCGGGCGAGCGAGCGCGCGGCGGCCTCGCACGAATCCGCGAGCATCATGATAGCGGCTTCTTTGAACTGCGGTTTAGGGCCGGGATAACGAAACTCGGCCTCTTCCACCTGTTCGCCGTGGATGGCTTGCGCTTGCGCCTTGCGTAAGAAGTAGTGGAGCGTGCGCGTGCCGTGGTGTTGCGGGATGAAGTCGGCAATCTTCTTGGGTAGGCCAATCTCGCGCGCGAGTTTCATGCCGTAGGTAACGTGGCTGGTGATAATGCGGGCGCTGTTCGATGGACGCAGGCGGTCGTGCGGGTTGTCGCCCGTCTGGTTCTCGACGAACATATCGGGCGCGGCGAGTTTGCCGATGTCGTGATAGAGCGCGCCGATGCGCGCTAGCAGCGTGTTCGCGCCGATGGCGCGGCACGCCTCTTCGGCCAACTGCCCGACCGCGTGAGAGTGCTGGTTTGTGCCCGGCGCACGCAAGGCCAACTGGCCGAGCACGGGCAAGTCTGCGTTCGACAATTCCAACAGCTTCACATCCGTCAGCACACCGAAGACCGCTTCGTTGACGGGCAAGCCGCCAGCCGTGAAGATCGTCGTCAAGACACCACCGGCCAAGCCGCAGCCGAACGCAAGCAAGAGTGAGCCAATCGTTAACGGCTGTTGCGCCGCGAAGATGATAGCAATGGCTGTCAGTGCGTTGACCACCGCGACGTAACCACCCGCGAGCGTCACCGACTGTCGTTCACGATAACGACCCACGCCGAAGATCGCCGCCGACGAAGAGATCATGGCGAAGCACGCCATCATCACGCCATTGGGCGCGAGGATGCCGGCGAAGATCGACGTGACGATGGCGGCGATGAGTGCCAGTTGCACGTCCATCAGTAGGGCGACCACGAGCGTCGCGGCGGCGAACGGGATCGCAAAGCTGAGAATCGTCGCATCGTTCCACGGCGCGCGGTCGTACTGCGCCGCGATGGACTTGGCGACGATGACGCCGACGCGCATCAACAACGTCTCGATCAGGATCGCCGAAGTGAGCAGCGTGTACGTCTTGCCATTTGAGAGCGGCAGCGCCTTATCGAGCGAGCGGTGTTCGACGAACTTCCACGCGCCCCAGTAGAGCGCGGCGACGAGAAAGAGCAGACCCAAGAAATGTTCGGGCCGCCGTTCGGTGTGACTGTAATGACGGATCGCGTCCATCTGCGCGAGCATGCGCGCGGTAACGGTGTCGCCTTCGCGCGCGACGACTTGATTGCGTTTGACGAAGCCTGTGATGGGTTGCGTCGCCGGGTCGGTGGCGCGTGCCGCCTCAGTCATCTGCGGGTCTTCATAACCGATATCGGCCGGCGCGATCACGCTGGTCCGCACCACGTCGCCTTCGCGGTACATCTCCATCGGCGCTTGCGTGTGCGTGTGCGACAGCAGATAGGTCGTGACGATTGAGAGACAGGCGAAGGCGATGATGAACTGCGTCGTGGGCCTAAGCCAATTGAACGGGCGCGCTAGAAAGATCGCTGCCGCGTTGCGCAGGCGCGTCAGGCGAGTCGTGAAAATGGGGCGGCGGCGGCGGCTACTCATGAAAGCTTAACGGTTGTTATCTGCGACTGACGCGGGCGGCGCGCGCGGGCCCCTCAGTTGTCGGGGCGCGCGGGTCGGCCGCTTCCGTGTCGGCGGCAGTCGGTTGCGATTGTTCGTGCGGCGCGTGGGTTAGATCGCGCGCGAGAATTTCGCCGGCCTGTTGGAGCATGGGGCGCAGGCTGCGCGCGTCGAACGCGGAGACGGCGAGGCAGCGCCGCTCTTGTTCACAGTTGGCTTGCCGCATCATCGCGTCGAGTATTTCAGGCTCGATCAGATCGGCTTTGTTGAAGGCGACGAGGCGCGGAATCTGTGCGAAGTCCAGTTCCGCGAGAATGCGTTCGACCGATTCGAGTTGTTGCTGCCAACGCGGGTTGGCGGCGTCGATCAAATGTATGAGCAGATCGCTGTCGTTGATCTCTTCGAGCGTGGCGCGGAAGGCGGCGAGCAGATCGGGCGGCAGGTCGCGGATGAAGCCCACCGTGTCGTTCAAGATCACTTCCTGTTCGCGCGGCAGGCGCAGGCGGCGCGACGTGGGATCGAGCGTGGCGAACATGCGCTGCTCCGCGAGCACGCGGCTCTCGGTCAGCGTGTTCAAGAGCGTGGACTTGCCCGCGTTCGTGTAGCCGACGATGGAGATGATCGGGAGTTCGCGGCGCGTGCGTTCCTTGCGTCGTTGTTGGCGACGCTGGCGTAGCGTGTCGATCTCTTTCTCAAGCCGGTTGATGCGGTCGCGCACGCGGCGGCGGTCGGTTTCAAGTTTCGTTTCGCCGGGACCGCGCCCGCCGATGCCGCCCGCAAGGCGGGAGAAGGCCGAGTCATGCCCGACGATGAGGCGCGGCAGCATGTATTTCAACTGCGCGAGTTCGACCTGTATCTTGCCCTCGCGCGTCTCGGCGCGTTGCGCGAAGATGTCGAGGATGAGTTGCGCGCGATCTATGACTTTGAGATCGGTCGCTTCCGAGATCGAACGCACTTGCGCCGGACTCAACTCGCGGTCGAACACGATCAGGTCTGCGCCGAGCCGGAGTGCGCGCACGATCAACTCGTCGAGTTTGCCGCGACCGAGGATCGTGCGCGGGTCGAGCGTGCTGCGGCGTTGAATGATCTCATCTTGCACGACGACGCCGGCCGATGCGGCCAACTCGCGCAACTCGGCCATGGACTCGTCCGCATCGCCCGTGGAACTGGTCGCCACGCCGACGAGGATCGCGCGGTCGCGGCCTTCGGCGCGGCGCACGGTGCGACGGTTGCGCGCCATCTCTTCTTCGAGCGAGTTGATCAGTTCGAGAAAGTCAACGTCTAAGTGCGCGGGGATGACGGGCGCGAGGAAGGCATAAGGCTCGTTGTGCGCGGCGTCGTCAATCTCAGCGGCGCTGGTCGGCAGCAGATGTGCGGCACGCACGACACCGGGCAGACCCGTGCGGTCGTCCACGTCAATCGCGGCCACCAAGTCGAGCCGGAGCAGCGCGAGGTCGTTCAGATCGTCTTGCGTCAACTCTTCGCCGCGCAGGTGCGTGTGGACGCCGCGCAGACCGCGGAAGCGATCAGAGCCGACACGCGAGCGCCGCAGATCGGGCCACTCGATGCGCTTGGCGTCGCCGACAACGACGTATTCGACGTAGCCTTTGCGGTCGATGAGCGCGCCGAGTTGCCGGCCCGTCTCGTGCGAGAGTTCGGTCAACTGCCGCGCAAACTCCGGCGTGACGATCTGCTGCGGCGCGATGCGACGCGCGTAGAGCTTTTCGATGCGGCGCAACTGGTTGGGCTTCAAGCCCTGTGTGTTGCCGTGTACCGTACTGATGTTAGCACCCTCCTTGTTTCATCTGTTCTGCCGCAACCTTTGACCGGCGACAACTGCGCGCGCGTGCTTGCGTCGCTGCTGACCCGGCGGCAGTTAGAGTGAGAGTGAAGCGAGCGTTTGAGAGCGGACGCTGTGGGTGGTCTGTTGTTGTAGCCCGGCGAAGTCACTTCGCTTGGTCGTTGATGGCGCTGCCCATGTCTCAGGCCAAAAAAATTAGCCCCGGCTGGGCTGGGCGCGTGTCGGAACATCGAATTAATAACCTGGGCGGATTATAACACAGCCGTCGCTCCGGCAAGCAGTTAATTGCCGGGACGAAACGCAGCGCCGGCCAGCATGTAAGGGTTGCATGGACACGGTCGGGCGTGCGGCGTATCATGCAGGCTCATCATAGCGAGAGCCGGAGACACGTTGAATGAGTGCAGCAGGGGCGATTGTGCGCGTTGACCCGAAGGCGGCGATTCCGGGCGGCGAAGTGGTCATCGATTGCAGCGGCTACGATACGAGCAGCCTGCGCGAATGCGGCGCGCTGTTCGCGGGCACGCGGGCGCATCTGGTCGCGGTGTCGCCGCAGCGCGTGCTGGCGCTCGTGCCGGAGTTGACCGAAGGCGGGCCGGTTGACGTGACCCTTGAGAGCCGTGATGCACAGCGTTACGGCCCCGCCAGTCTGACCGTCGGCACGAAGCTCGCCGACGACCTGCACATGGTTGCCAGTCCCGCGTTCGACCCGGACGACGGCGCGCTCTACGTGACGCGCTCCGGTGGGCGCGGACAACAAGAGCCGGTTTCGCTCTTTCGCATCAACGCCGCCGGGGAGATGACGGACGTGACCGGCGAGATCGTCAACCCTACGGGCCTCGCCTTCGATGCCAACGGGCAACTGTTTATCAGCAGCCGCAACGACGGCACGATCTACAAGCTGACGCACTTTAACGATGTCGTCCCGTTCGCGCACGACCTCGGCATCGCCACCGGCCTCGCCTTCGACCGCAACGGCCAACTCTACGTCGGCGACCGCACGGGCACGATCTATCGCGTCAACAGCATCGGCGACGCGGAGGAATGGGCCAGACTTGAACCGTCGGTCGCCGCCTATCATCTCGCCTTCGGCCCAGACGGTGCGCTCTACGTAACGGGGCCGACCGTGTCGAGTCACGACGCCGTGCAGCGCGTGGACAAACACGGCCGCGTAGATGTCTTCTATCGCGGCTTGGGGCGACCCGGTGGGCTGGCCTTCGACGCGACCGGCAACCTCTACGTCGCCGCCTCTCTGCGCGGGCGGCGCGGCATCGTCCGCATCAACGCGGACGGACGCGACGCCACGTTCGTCGTCGCGGGCATGAACGTCATCGGCCTCGCCTTCAGCGCCGACGGGCAGATGGTAGTCGCCACGGGCGAAGCCGTCTATAGTCTGCCGCTGGGCATTAAGGGCACGTTATTGCGTTGATCTTAAGTGATGGACAGCAAGGAACACCCTTTTGACACTGCGGAAAAGCGCGTGCTAATTTGACAGGCTTCACGGGACGGCTGTTAAGGGCCGGTGGTAATTGTCATGGAGAACTTCAACATCGGCGCGTTGGTGATCTACTTGGTGGTGCTGCTGTTCGCCATCTCGGCGCACGAGGCCGCGCACGCGTGGATGTCGAATAAGTTCGGCGACGATACGGCGCGGCTGCTCGGCCGCATCACGTTGAACCCGGCCAAGCACATAGACCCCATCGGCACGCTGCTGATCCCAATCGTTAATTACGTCGCCTCAGCAATGAGCAACGGCGGCGGCTTCATGCTGATCGGTTGGGGGAAGCCGACGCCGGTTAATCCGCTGAAGTGGCGCAACAAGGACAAGGCAAATGTCATGGTTTCGCTCGCAGGGATCATGGCAAACCTGCTGATTGCGATCTGTGCGCTCGTGTTGATTAAGGTGGCGCAGTATTCGGGCATTCTCGTCGAGGGTGGTCTATTAGGCGACGTGGGCGAGCCGGTGTGGTTGTTCCTGATCAATATGTTGTTGATGAATGTCTCGCTGGCATTCTTCAACCTGCTGCCGTTCCCGCCGTTGGATGGTAGTAAAGTGCTTTATACGTTTTTACCGGCGAGTATGCAGCCGACGTTGGAAGCGTTGGAGCGGTTCGGCTTTATCATCCTGTTGGTCGTCGTCAATCTAGGCGTCACGCGCGTACTCTTTCAGCCGATTGCACGTCTGCTCGGTTACTTGATCAGACTCTAACGCATCGAGCCTGTCTTTAAGATCGTCGAATAGCTGATGGCGAAAAGAATCTTCAGCGGCGCGCAGCCGACCGGCAACATACACATCGGCAACTATCTCGGCGCACTACGCAACTGGGCGGCGTTGCAGCACGAGTACGAGAGCTTCTTTTGCATCGTCAACCTGCACGCGATCACCTTGCCGCAAGACCCGGCGAAGCTGGCGCGCAAGACACGCGACCTTGCACGCTTGTATCTCGCCGCCGGGATCGATCCGCAGGTGTCGCTTGTTTATGTGCAGTCGGACGTACATGAACACGCGGAGTTGGCGTGGATTCTTGGTTGCCTCACGCGCGTCTCCGAGTTGGAGCGCATGACGCAGTTCAAAGACAAGGCCGCCAAACAGCGCGAGGGCGTCGGCACGGGCGTGTTGACTTATCCGACTTTGATGGCCGCGGACATCTTGCTCTTTCAGACCGACCTCGTGCCCATCGGGCAAGATCAGAAGCAGCACCTTGAGTTGACCCGCGACATCGCCGAACGCTTCAACCGCGATTACGGCGAGACGTTCCGCATCCCCGATGCTTACATCCCGAAGGTCGGCGCGAAGATTCAATCGCTGAGCGACCCGGCAAAGAAGATGTCGAAGTCCGACGAAGATGCGAACGGCGCGATCAATCTGCTCGATGATGCGGACACGGTGCGCCGCAAGTTCAAACGGGCCGTCACAGACTCCGGCACGGACGTGCGGTTTGACGCGACGCGCCCGGCGGTCACGAACCTGTTGACGATCTATCAACTCCTGACCAATCAAACGCCCGCAGAGATCGAAGCACACTTCGCGGGCAAAGGTTACGCGGCATTGAAATCAGAACTGGCGGAAGTGACGGTTGAATTTCTGCGCCCGCTGCAAGAACGCGTGCGCGGTTACGACGATGCGGAGCTTGATCGCATCCTCGCCGTCGGGCGCGAGCGCGCGCAAACGATTGCCCGCGCGACGCTCGCAGACGTGAAAGCGCGTATGGGTCTGGTCGGCGGGCGCGCGCCCGTTGCTTGAGGTAGCCGATGGACGAAGCCAGAGTCAGAACAGATGAAGCGATGGCCGCTGCCATTGAATCCACACCGGCGGCCGGCGAGGCTGCGTCTGCGCCGCTCAACGTGGCGGGCGCGCGGCCTGAGATCGCGCTTAACTACGGCGGCGACGAGTTGAAGCTTGTGCTCGGCGAGTTCGCCGGCCCGCTCGACCTCTTGCTCTACCTGATCCGGCAAGAGCAGGTGGACATCTACGACATCCCGGTGGCGCGCATCACCGACGCTTATCTCGGCTACCTGCGGATGATGCAGGAGATGGACATTGCTGTCGCCAGCGACTTCATCGTCATGGCGGCGCAGTTGATCGAGATCAAGTCGAAGATGCTGTTGCCGCCCGATCCGTTTGCGGCCACGAGCGCAGACGAGACGGACGACCCGCGCCGCGATCTGGTCGAGCGTTTGTTGGAGCATCAGAAGTTCAAAGCGGCGGCGCAGATGCTCTGGTCGCGCGCCACGGTCGAGCAGGCGATCTACAGGCGCGCGCCGATTGAGACGGACAGAAACAACCCGGAAGTGTCGGCGGGCGTCTTCGATCTGTTGAAGGTCTTTCAGGAGATTCTTGCACGCAAGAAGCAGGAAGTCCTGATGGAGATCGAGCGCGACGAGGTGACGCTCGCGCAGATGCTCGAACGTTTGCGCAACATGATCATGTCGGCGGGCGAGTTGAACCTGCGGCAGTTCTTCGAGCGCGCCGGGTCGCGCCGCGAGTTGGTGCTGGCGTTCCTGTCGGTGCTTGAGATCGTTCGGACCTCAGAGGTCGTCTTGATTCAGACGGAAACTTTCGGCGACATCGTCGCCCGCGTGAACAATGGCCACAGTCAGTGACATGAGCGAAGAGCAAAACGTGCCGGCGGCCGAAGAGGTCGCCGACTTGAATGAAGCGGCCGACTTCGGCGACGACGAAGCCGAGGTCGTCATTCACGACGCGGACGCAGAGGATCGCGCCGAACAAGCAGCGACGGTCGAAGCGCCGGCCGAAGACGATGACGATGAGGTCGCGCCCGGTGGCACGCGCTCGATGGCCGAGTTGATGGGGGTCATCGAAGCTCTCATCTTCGTCGCGGAAGACCCGCTGCCCGCCAAGACCATCGCCGAAGTGTTGAAAGAGGAACGCGGCTGGGTCGAGATGGCGGTCGAAGAACTGGCGAAGGAGTTCAACGAGCGCAACGGCGGCCTGCTCTTGCGCGAGGTCGCGGGCGGCTGGCAATTCGCCACGCGCCCCGAATACCACGAGCACATACGCGCCTTTCTCAAGTCGCGCCCGTCGGCCAAACTGTCGCTGGCGGCGCTTGAGACAATCGCCGTCATCGCCTACAAGCAACCGATCACGATCCCCGAAATCATGGAGATACGCGGCGTGCAATCCACCTCCGCGATCAAGACGCTCTTGGACAAACGCCTCATCGTCGCCAAAGGGCGCAAGGAAACCATCGGCCGCCCGATGCTCTACGGCACGTCGAAAGAGTTCCTCCTGCAATTCGGCCTCCGCGATTTAACCGAACTGCCCAACGTCGAAGACTTTGAAGACTTAGCCGGTGGTGGGGCATGAGTGAAGTAGCAGGCAGTAAGCAGTTGATGACAGACCTGCCTTCAACTGCCTACTGCCTCTGCCGACTGTTTTATGTCAGAGCGACTACAAAAATTGATCGCGGCGGCGGGTGTTGCTTCGCGGCGACATGCCGAGGAGTTGATCGCGGCGGGCGAGGTGACGGTGAACGGGCAGGTCGTGACCGAGCCGGGCACGAAGGCTGACCCGGCGCATGATCATATCAAGGTGCGCGGGCGGTTGATTAATCCGTTGCTGGTAGAGCAGCAGAAAGTTTACGTGCTGCTGAACAAGCCGAAGGGTTATCTGTCGAGCGTGGCCGATCCGTTGGGGCGGCGACTTGTGACGGAGCTTGTGCCGAAGACGCTCGGTAAGTTGCATCCGGTCGGGCGGCTGGACTTCAACAGCGAAGGGTTGCTGCTGCTGACGAACGATGGCGAGTTGACGAATCACATTACGGCGGCGCGCAATAAGGTGGCGAAGGTTTACGAGGTGAAGGTTAAAGGCGTGCCGCCGGAAGATGCGGTCGAACGTTTGCGGCGCGGCATACGGCTCGACGACGGCGCGCGCACAGCGCCCGCGCAGGTTGTGAAAACGGACGAGACGAAAACAAACTCTTGGTTCGAGGTCGTCTTGCATGAGGGACGCAACCAGCAGATCAGGCGTATGTTCGACGCCATCGGTCATTCAGTTATGAAACTACGCCGCACGCGCATCGGTGCGATCAAAGACGAACAACTGCCCGTCGGCGCGTGGCGACATCTGATGCCGGCCGAAGTGGCGAGTTTGAAACGCGGCGTAAAGGGGCGCGGCGAGCCGTCGCAAGGCAAAGCGCGTGCGACGAAGGCGCGCGCGGCGGGTCACGGTCGCGGGCGGAGTTAGGTTACAATAATCGGCACGGGCAAACAGCGACGCGCCGTCCGGTAGTTGCTTGCGGGTCTGTCTCTGTTTGCCTGTTTTTGCGTGCGTTGGCAGGGGGCTTCACAGTTTGTTATGGATTTCGACCTGACCGAAGATCAACTACAGATCAAACAGAGCGTGCGCGAGTTCGCCGAAGGCGAGATCGCACCGCACGTGCGGCAATGGGACGAGACGCAACACTTCCCCGTGGAGTTGTTGCCGAAACTCGCCGAGCAGGGCTGCATGGGCGTCATCTTCCCCGAAGAGTATGGCGGCGCGGGGATGGGTTATATCGAGTATGTCGCTATCATCGAAGAGTTGTCGCGCGTCGATGGCTCAATCGGCATCTCGGTCGCGGCGCACAATTCGCTCTGCTCCAATCACATCTACATGTTCGGCACTGAGGAACAGAAACAGAAGTTCCTTGTGCCGCTGGCGCGCGGCGAGAAACTCGGCGCATGGGGTTTGACCGAACCGCAGGCCGGCTCGGACGCTTCGGGCACACGCACCACGGCCGTGCGCCGCGACGGCAACTGGCTCGTCAACGGCTCGAAGAACTTCATCACGCACGCGATCCACGGCGACACCTGCGTGGCGATGGCTGTGACCGACCGCCCGATGCGCTCGAAGGGCATCACCGCCTTTATCTTCGAGAAGGGCATGAAGGGCTTCGCACCCGGCAAGAAAGAGGACAAGCTCGGCCTGCGCGCATCTGAGACGGCGAGCGTTATCTTCGACGATTGCGAAGTGCCGGACGCGAACCGGCTCGGCCCGAAGGTCTCGGCTTCATTCAAGCGATGCAGATTCTCGACGGCGGGCGCATCTCGATTGCCGCGCTCGCGCTCGGCATCGCGCAAGGCGCATACGAGTCGGCCTTGAAGTACTCGAAGGAGCGCCAACAGTTCGGCCGGCCGATCTCTGAGTTTCAAGCCATCCAGTTCAAACTCGCAGACATGGCCACGCAACTTGAAGCGGCGCGGCTCTTAACCTATCGCGCGGCGGCGATGAAGGATCAGGGGCGGAAGATAACGAAAGAGTCGTCGATGGCGAAGCTCTACGCCTCCGAGGTCAGCGTCAAAATCTGCGAAGAGGCGATCCAGATTCACGGCGGCTACGGCTACACCAAAGACTATCCGCCCGAAAAATATTGGCGCGACTCCAAACTCTGCACCATCGGCGAAGGCACGTCCGAGATACAGCGTCTGGTGATCGCAAGACAACTGTTAAGTCAGTGAGCGAGTGACGCGTGACAAGTTAACAGCTTGTGCTTACTTGTCACTCGTCACCTGTCACTTGTCACTGTCCTTTTGATGAGCGCCGCAGTCAGCACCAACGTCGAGCGTATCCTCGCGGGCGAACCGCGAGCGGTGGCGCGCGCGATCTCGAAAGTAGAAGACGGCGCGGCGGACGCGGCCGACTTGATGCGGGCGCTCTATCCGCACACGGGGCGCGGGCTGATCGTCGGCATCACGGGCGCACCGGGCGCGGGTAAATCTTCGCTCGTTGATCGGCTCGCGGGTTTGTACCGGCAGCGCGGCGAGCGCGTCGGGATCATCTGCGTCGATCCGTCGAGTCCGTTTTCGGGCGGCGCGATCTTAGGCGACCGGATACGCATGCAGACTTTGGGCCTCGACCCCGGCGTCTTCATCCGTTCGATGGCCACGCGCGGCCACTTCGGCGGCCTCGCGCGCGCGACCGTGGACGCGGTGTCGATCCTCGATGCGGCCGGCTATCAGAAGATCATCGTCGAGACGGTCGGCGTCGGACAGGACGAGGTCGAGATCGTGAAGACGGCCGACGTGACGGTCGTTGTGCTAGTGCCCGGCATGGGCGACGACGTGCAAGCGATCAAAGCCGGCATCATGGAGATCAGCGACGTTTTCGTCATCAACAAGGCCGACCGCGACGGCGTGTTGCGCACCGAGAAAGAGTTGGAAGCGTTGCTCACGCTGGCGACGCGGCCCGACGGTTGGGAGCCGCCCATCGTCAAGACGGTTGCGACTGAAAATAAGGGTCTCGACGAACTGGCCGTGGCCGTTGCGAGTTACCGCGATTATCAACAACAGGTGCAACCTTCGGCCACGCGCCGCAACGCCGTCGCGCGCTGGCGCATACTCGAACTGCTCCGCGAAACGCTTGTCGCCCGCGTCGTCAATCATAACGGCACGGCTGCGCGCCTCGATGCGCTCGCCCGCGAGGTCGCCGAGAAACGCCGTGACCCATACTCGGCGGTGGAAGAAATACTCAATAGCTCGCAGCAGTCAGCGATCAGCTTTCAGCCCCAACCGGCCAAGCTGACGGCTGATCACTGATCGCTGATCGCCTGTTATGAAGATTGAGCACATCGGCATTGCGACGGAGCGGATCGAGGATGCACTCGCGTTCTGGCGCGACGCGTTGGGTTTGAGCGTAGTGCATACGGAAGAGGTGGCGGAGCAGGGCGTGCGCGTGGCGATGTTGCCGGTGGGCGAGCCGCGCATAGAGTTGCTTGAGCCGACGCACGCCGGGTCGCCCGTGGCGAAGTTTCTGGCGAAGCGCGGCCCCGGCATCCATCACATCGCCGTGCGTGTGGCCGACATTGACGCGGCACTGGCGCGGCTGCGCGGACAGGGCGCGCGCTTGATTGACGAGACGCCGCGCGTCGGCGCGGAAGGCTGCCTCGTGGCCTTCGTCCATCCGGCGAGTGCGGGCGGCGTACTGCTCGAACTTGTGCAGCACACTGCGGCCGATGAAACTGAGTCGAGCCGACAATAACAACGAAGCCGCGCGGGTGGTGCTCATGTATGAGCAAGCGCCGCGCGCTTAACGATCAACTTGCGAGATTGAAATCAACTTTAGAAGGAACAGAGTGCAGTTATGAATGTTTGTCAGCAATGCGGCGCGTCCTTGTTACAGAATCAGGCTACGTGTCCAAGCTGCGGTGCTGAGGTCAGCCCCGACGCAGCGAATGAAACGCAACTCGACGCCGCACGGGCGGGCGACGCGACCGCCGCAACCGACGCGAACTCATACGCCACGGCTGCGAATGAAGCACCGAGGAGCGCGGCGGCCGATCCGGATACAACCGTCGTGCGCGACGATGCAGTTAGCGCGACGACCGCGACGAGCGCGGACACGGACGCAGGCGCAGATGCGGATGCAGACTCAACTTATGAAACCGAGTCGGATCGCGCGGCGGCGGAAGCGACCGCGCCCGGCGTCGGCGAGACGACGGCGCGGCGGCCAACGCCCCCGACGCACACGGGCGGGATGAGCGCGACCGGCAAGGCGCTCATCGCGGCCGGCATCGCGGTTGCGCTGGCGCTCGGCTTCCTCGTGTGGCAGTTGAAGGGGCGCAGCAATCAGGCGATCAACATCACGTCCGACGACATGTCGCAACTTGTGCAGTCGATTGTGCCGCCGCAGGCGTTGTCGCAGTTGGCGACGAGCGCGGACGAGCGCAAGGAGATCGCCAAACAGGTAAGGCAGGTGTTGGCTATCGGGCAAGAGGCGCGGGCCGCGGGCTATGCGGACAAGCCTGAGGTGCAGCGTCAGATCGAGACGATGAAGACGTTCGTGCTGGCGCAGATGTACAGCGAGAAGCAGCGCAAGGCGGGCGTGACCGCGCCCGATCAGTTGGTGTCGAGTCAAGAGATCGACAACTTCATCAAAGAGCCGGGCACGCAGCAGCGGTTCGATCAGTTCCTACAAGACGTGCAGACGATGGGGTTGTTGCCGTCGGCCGCGGGCATCTCCGATCAGCAAAAGGAACAGATTCAAAAGAACATGTGGGCCCCCGCGCAAGTGCTTGAACGTAAGGCGAAGGCGGCGGGCGTGGATAAAGATCGGGTCACGCAGTTGATGATGAAGTTGCAGGAGTCGCAGTTGTTGGCGCAGAAGTACCTGACGACGTTGACCGATAAGACCAAAGCTACGGATCAGGACATCGACGCTTACATCGCCAAGCATCCTGAACTCGACTCGAAGCAGACGCGCGCGAAGGCGGACGAGGCGCTCAAGCGCATCAAGTCGGGTGAAGACTTTGGGACGCTGGCGAAAGAGTATTCAACCGATCCGGGCAGCAAGGACAAGGGCGGCGAGTTGGGCTGGTTCAAGCGCGGCACGATGGTCAAGCCATTTGAGGAAGCAGCCTTCGGGCAGCAGCCGGGCCAAACCAGCGACGTGATCGAGACGCAGTTCGGGTTTCACATTATTCAGACCGAAGAGAAGCGCACGAGCAAGGGGGAGGACGGCAAGGAAGAGGAAGAGGTGCGCGCACGCCACATCTTAATCGGCTTCCCGGCCGCGGGTGGCAACCCGTTCGGGCCGCCGCAGTCGCCGCGCGATCAGGCCAAGACCGCGGTTGAGAAAGAGAAGCGCGAGAAGTTGATCGACGAGATCGCTGCACGCCAACGCGTCACCGTGGCGGAAGACTTCAAGGTGGACGCGCCGCCCGCGCCGCCGCCAGGGCCGCACGGCGGTCTGCCCGGTGGGGACCCAGGCCCGCCCGCAGGTTTAGAACCGGAACTGCCGCCCACAGACGCGCCGCCGCCCGGTAACACCAACCCGGCGAACACGAACAAGCCGCAGCCGAAGAAGAAGTAAAGAGCAGTCGGCAATCAGCGGTCAGCTTTCAGCTTGTGCAAGCAGTTTGAAGCTGATCGCTGATCGCTGATTGCTGAGCGCCGATCATGTTTTGGGGCGACTATCGGATCGAGGTTGTGCCGGATGCCGAGTTTCGTCTGGACGGCGGGGCGATGTTCGGCGTTGTGCCGCGCACACTGTGGGCGCAGGTCGCGCCGCCCGACGCAGAGAACCGCGTGCGCCTGAACGCCAACTGCTTGTTCATAGAGGCGGGGCGTGAACGCATTCTCATCGAGACGGGCATCGGCGATAAGTGGACAGCGCGACAGGCGACGATGTACGGCGTCGAACGAGCGCGCCCGCTTGCCGAGTCAGTTGAAACCATCACGGGCTACGACGCGGACGAGATCACAGTTGTCGTCAATACGCATTTGCACTTCGATCATGCGGGCGGCAACACGACGATGGACGCGGCCGGGCGCGTCGTGCCGACTTTTAAGCGGGCACGTTATCTGGTCGCGCAGGCCGAGTTCGAGCATGCCGAAGCGCCGCACGAGCGCGACCGCGCAAGTTATCTGCCGGAGAACTGGCGACCACTTGTGGATAGCGAGCAGTTGGAATTACAGCCCGCCGATTATGAAGTTGTGCCGGGCTTGCGCATGGAGACGATCACGGGGCATTCGCGCACGATGCAGTGCGCGCGGCTCATGCGCGCCGGTCGCACGCTGTTCGGCTTTGCCGATCTAGTGCCGACGCGGGCGCACGTCCCGTTCGCTTGGGTCATGGGCTACGACCTCTATCCGGTCGAGACACTCGAAGCCAAGAAGCGCCTGTTGCCGCAAGCCGCGCGCGAAGATTGGTTATGCTTGTTCTATCACGACGCGGATGCGCCGCTGGCACGGATCACCGAGTCCGGCGGCAAGTTGCGCGCGGTCGGCTTCGCGGCCAAGCAGAACGGATTCATCCCCGGAGAATAGGTTAAAGATGACAACAGCGCAGATCGGCATTATTGGCGGGAGCGGCCTGTATCAGATGCCGGAGTTGCAGGACGTTGAAGAAGTTCGGGTTGAGACACCGTTCGGTGCGCCGTCGGACGCCTTCATCGTGGGCACGCTCGAAGGCGTGCGCGTCGCGTTCCTGCCGCGACACGGGCGCGGGCACAGGTTCACGCCGACCGAGTTGCCGTTTCGCGCGAACATCTACGGGCTGAAGTTGTTGGGCGTCGAGCGCATCTTGTCGGCGTCGGCGGTCGGCTCGCTGCAAGAGCGTTATGCGCCGCTCGATATGGTCATTCCCGATCAGTTTTTTGATCGCACACGCGCCCGCGCACACGAGTCAACGTTCTTTGGCGACGGCATCGTGGCGCACGTCACGTTCGCGCATCCGGTCTGCGCCGAGTTGGGCGACGTGTTGGAAACGGCTTGCGGCGCGGCGACGGTCAACGTGCATCGCGGCGGCACGTACCTGTGCATGGAGGGGCCTGCGTTCTCGACGAAGGCGGAATCGCACGTCTATCGTTCGTGGGGCATGGACGTGATCGGCATGACGAACTTGCAAGAGGCAAAGCTCGCGCGCGAGGCCGAAATCTGCTATGCCACACTTGCGCTCGTGACCGATTACGACTGCTGGCACGAAGGGCACGACGCCGTGACGGTCGAAGCGGTGGTCGAATATCTGAACAAGAACGTGCGTAACGCGCAGGTGATCATGCGCGCCGCCGTGCGCCAGCTTGGCGCGCAGGCGCGCGGCTGCGCGTGCGGCTCGGCCCTGAAGAACGCCATCTTCACGCCGCCGGATTTATGGCCCGAGGCGACAACGAAGAAGCTCGATGCCATCATCAAAAAATACAGTGCCTAGTGACGAAGTGACGAGTGACAAGTTAACAGCTTGTTCCCGCTTGTCACTCGGCACTTGTTACTCGTTACTAGATTTTGGAGGTTTAGATATGAAGAAATTATTGCTGGTCGCATTCTGTCTTATGTTCTCGGTATTGGGCGCGTTGACGCCTGCGCGGGCGCAGGGCAGCGGGGCTAAGAATGGGCCTGACCCGACGACAGTGCGCGATCCCGAACTTGAGCGCGATGCACAAAAGAACTTGGAGGTCGCGAAGCACTACTTCAATTTGCGCAAGGCTTATCGCGCGTCGCTCGCGCGTTGCGAAGAGATCATCGCGGGCAATCCGAACTATTCACGCATCGACGAAGTGCTCTGGTTCGCGGGCATGAGCAACCTGTACCTGTCGCAGAACAAGGGCAAGCAAGCGCCCACGCTGCCGCCGCGCAACATTTGGAGCAGGCGCGCAAGTACCTGACGCAACTCGCTGGCGAATATCCCGACAGCAAGTTTCACAAGAAGGCGGAATATGAACTAAGCAAGCTCGATGCTGCGAAGACGGACACGCCTAAGCCGTAGTTGTCGGGGCAGGGACAAGTCCTGTCCCTATAAATTTTCGCCCGGTTAATTTTATCTCACGCATAGGAGAACCCTACACAGTGTCATTGTTGGTTGTTGGCTCGGTGGCGTTCGACGCGGTGGAGACGCCGTTTGGCAAACGCGAAAAGATGTTGGGCGGTTCGGCGACACACTTCTCGGTCTGCGGCGAGTTTTTTTACGGACGTGCGCGTGGTCGGCGTGGTCGGCGGCGATTTCGGCGACGAAGAGTTAGCAGTCTTCGAGCGTCATAATGTGGACACGACCGATCTGGAACGCGTCCCCACGGGGCAGACTTTCTTCTGGCGCGGGCGCTACGACTTCGACCTGAACACGGCGCACACGCTCGACACGCAACTCAACGTCTTCGCCGACTTCAAGCCGAAACTCTCGCCCGCATCAAAGCAAACGCGGCTCGTCTTTCTCGGCAACATCCAGCCGGACTTGCAGCGCGAGGTGCGCGAGCAGGTGGCAGGCGCAGAGTTGGTCGCGCTCGACACGATGAACTACTGGATCAACACCGTGCCCGACGCGGTTTGGGAAGCGATGCGCGGCGTCGATGTGGTCATCATCAACGATGCGGAGGCGCGCCAATTAGCGGGCGAGCCGAACCTGCATCAAAGCGGCGCGCAAGATTCTCGCCGCCGGGCCGCGCGCGCTCGTCATCAAGCGCGGCGAGTATGGCGCGGCGCTGTTCACGCGCCGATTCTTACTTTGCTATGCCCGCGTACCCGCTCGAATCCGTCTTCGACCCGACGGGCGCGGGCGACACCTTCGCGGGCGGCTTCATGGGCTACCTCGCCAGCCACGAACAGATTGACGAAGCGACCATGCGGCGCGCGATGATCTTCGGCTCCGTGATGGCCTCATTCAACGTCGAGGAGTTCGGCACGGAGCGCGTCCAGCGGCTCACGCACGAAGAGATCAACGGACGCTTTCGCGAGTTCAAGCGCATGACGCACTTCGAGGAGATTCCGTTCGAGCGCGCCGTCCGCGTCGGGCAATAGGTTGCAAGTTTCAGCTTGACGCTTCGGGCCGGGGTTTGAAGTTTCGCACTTGAGGTTTTAGACTAGCGCGGAATAGATAATCTGAAACTTGGAACTTAGAAACCTATGTTCTGTCCTGTCTGCGAGTCAGAGTATGAGCCGGGCATCACGGATGCGCGGACGATGGCGCGGCTTTGGTCGAGCGTCTGACGCCGGAGAACACGCTGCACGATCACAGCGAAGCGCGCTTCGTGCCGCTGCACAACCTCGGCTCGCCGGCCGAGGCCGAGATGGTGCGCGACATCCTGCACACAGAACGGCGTCAACGTCGCCGTGCAATCGGGCGGCATGGACGCGTTCTCGCCGCTGCTCTCGACAACCGCGCCCGGCGCACTCGTGCTGGTGGACGAGCGCGACCTCGACCGCGCGCAGGAAATTTACAACTCCTTCTTCGGCAACGACACCACGCCGCTCACCGGCACGACCAGCGAAGAAGATGACGAGGCAAACGAAGCAGAAGATTGATCTTCACTACCAAGAGACACAGGCACTGATGAGCGATGGCTGATGAATGAAAGACAAGCTATGTCTTTATTCATCAGTCATCGTTCATCATTTCTTTAAGGAGGTGCGGCGATGACATGAGGCAGAAGCGGCGGCCGCTATCGTGGTGCTGATGACGGCGGGGAGCCGTGAAGAAGCGTCGCGTCTGGCCGAGATGCTGGTCGGGGCGCGACTCGCCGCGTGCGTGCAGATGTTGCCGGAGATGGAGTCGATCTATCACTGGCAGGGGCAAGTTGAACGCGCGCCGGAAGTGCTGCTCTTGGCGAAGACCACGGCTGCCTGCTTTGTCGAGCTGGAACGCGAGGTGCGCGCCCTGCACAGCTACGACACGCCGGAGATCGTCGCGTTGCCAGTCACCGCCGTCTCCGCGCCCTACCTTGAATGGCTCACCGCCGCCGTCAACGCCCGACGCGGCGCGCTCCCCGCGATTCAACCACGCTGACTGACAACCGCTAACAAGCCATTCCTTCAACCCCTAAGATCGTTCGACACGTTCGCGCATACGACTGCAGCGCGTCCTGGCTGCGGACGACGATCTCGACCACTTCGGCGGGCGAGTCCGTGCAGCGCAGCAAGAGCAGATCTGTCTCGGCGACCATCTGTTGCGCGAGCAAGACCTGTTTCGATCCAGTTCGAATCAGTCCGGCCCAGTACTCCGTGCCGAAGAGGACGACGGGGAAGTTTTTGATCTTGCGCGTCTGGATGAGCGTGAGCGCCTCGAACAGTTCGTCGAGCGTGCCGAAGCCGCCGGGGAAGATGACGAAGGCCGTGCTGTACTTGACGAACATCGTCTTGCGCACGAAGAAATAGTTGAACTTCAAAGAGCGCGTCTGATACGGGTTGGGCTTCTGCTCGAAGGGCAGCTCGATGTTGCAGCCGATGGAGACGCCGCCCGCCTCGAACGCGCCGCGGTTGGCCGCTTCCATCATGCCGGGGCCGCCGCCCGTGATGACGGCGAAGCCCGCGCGTACGAGTAGCGCCGCCGTCTCCTGCGCCGCCGCGTAATAAGGGCTGTCGGCGGCGCATGCGCGCCGAGCCGAAGATCGAGACGCCGCGCGTGACCGTCGCCAGCTCGTCGAAGCCTTCGACGAACTCGCCCATGATGCGGAACACGCGCCACGTATCCGTGTGCGTGAACTCGTCCGGCGCGGCGATTCGAGCAACTGCTCGTCCTGCGTCACCCGCTGCCCCTTGCGCTCTTTGTCCTTGCTCTTGTTCTTAGCCATAAGAAAAATAGTAGGCAGTAAGCAGACGGCAGCAGGCAGTTGTTCCAGCCCTGCTTTAACTGCTTACTGCCGTCTGCCTACTTATTCAGAACGCCATGATGTTGTAGCCGCAATCTACGTGGACGACTTCGCCGGTGATGGCCGACGAGAGCGGGCTACAGAGGAAGAGTGCGACGTTGCCGACTTCGCGCGCTTCGACGTTGCGGCGCAAAGGGGCGCGGTCGGCGTGATGCTTGCAGCATAGATGATAGGTTGCCAACGCCGCGCGCGGCCAGCGTGTTGATGGGGCCGGCGCTGATGGCGTTGACGCGGATGTTGTCGCTTGCCCAAGTCGCACGCGAGATAGCGCGTGATCGCTTCGAGCGCAGCTTTCGCCACGCCCATCACGTTGTAGTTCGGCACGACCTTCTCCGCGCCGTAATAGGTCATCGAGACGATGCTGCCGCCCTCGGTCATCAAGGGACGGCGGCGCGCGCGAACTCCGCGAGCGAGTAGGCGCTGATGTCGAGCGCGGTCAAAAACGCTTCGCGCGAAGTGGCTGCAAACTCGCCTTCGAGCGCCTCGCGCGGGGCGAACGCGAGGCTGTGGACGAGAAAGTCGAGCCGGCCGAACGCTCCTGTATGCGCCGGAACGTCTCCGTTACCTCGTCGGGCTTCTGTCACGTCGCACTGCACGAGCAGCGGGTCGCCCGACATCTCGCGCGTCAAACCTTCGACGTTCTCGCGCAGCCGTTCGTTCTGATATGTGAACGCCAACTGCGCGCCCGCGCCCGCCAAAGCCTGCGCCGACGCCCACGCAATCGAACGCTTGTTCGCCACGCCGAAGATAATGCCGATCTTGTTCTCAAGCATGTTGTTGTCTCCTGAGAAGTAAGTCCGTTGGCACAGATAAATTAAAACCACGAACGCAACACGAAGCAGCACGAAGCATGTTCAAGTTCGTGCTGCTTCGTGTTGCGTTCGTGGTTATTAACTGCTAACTGCTGATCGGGTTCACGCCGCTGCGCTCTCAACCGTGCCGTCGATCAAACGACTGTACTCGCCGCTCTCCGCCCATTTCAAAATCTCGGAGACGCGCCAGACGGGGAAGGGATGCGACAGCCCCGACGTGATGATGTCGGCCCAGAAGCGGTCGAGCGCCTTCTCGTCGTAGTTCTTCTGGAAGTCGCGCGCTTGCAAGAGGAACTGATCGTAATCGACCTTCGACGCGAACGTGCCGCCGCACAGTTTCATCATCGTGCGCCCGATCACGTTCTCGTCCTGCGTGACGATCAAGCGCCGCGCGGTCGCACGACAGTTCGGCGCGACGGGCCCAAGCCAGCAGCGCCGCGCGCATCGTGCCCGATAGAATCTGCGCGACGATGTTGGCAATCGGCGCGGCGGCGATGGCCACGTTGGCGAGTGCTTCCAATAAATGTGCAACCGTCAAATACAGGACGTGCTCGGCGTGTATGTGCCCGACCTCGTGCGCGACGACGGCGAGTATCTCTTCGTCGGTCAAGCGTTCGAGCAGACCCGAATATAAAACTATGACCGGGCGCTCGACGCCGCCCGTGAACGCGTTGACCACGGGCGACTGTTGCACGTACAACTCCGGCATATCCACGCCAAGCGTCGTGCAGGCGATTTGCAGTTTGGCATAGAGGTCCGGGCACTGTTGCGGCGTGACGCGCACGGCGCTGGCCATGAAGATGACGCGGATGGCCGACTCGCCCGTCACCGACAACAACTTCTTAACCGCCGTGTCGATGCCCGGAATCGCGCGCAGAGCCGAGAGCGCGCGGCTGTCCGCCGGGTGAATGTATCAGTGCTTGGAAAGTTCGGCGAACTTCTTGTGCGGCTCGTTCGAGAGCAGCAGGCGGCAACGCCCACACTTCGCCGCGCCGTTCGCCTCGGCGCGCGGTTGGTTCAACTGTCCGCAGTAGCGGCAGCGAATCCGTGTGTGGTCGTTCTGTTCAGGGGTGGTGATGTCTTCAGCCATGAATCGTTCCCTTCATTTAAAGCATACCGGACGCGCAAGGCTTGCGACGGAGAGACGTGAACTTAAGCAGCTTACGCACGAGCAAAGTATTAACGATGAAGTGCCGCGAGAGCAAGCGCCGCCAGAGGCAACGCATTAACCACAAAGACACTAAGACAAAAGGCGCAGCTTAAAATAGTCTTTCTGTCTTCGTGTGTTTGTGGTTCATCCGGCAACGCCGTTAGCGGATCGTCACTTCAAGCGTGTAGGTCGCGTTACCGCGCGTGGGGCTGACCCAGATGGCGTAATCGCCCGACAGCGGCAACGTGCCCGTCCAATCGGTCGCGTCCGCGCCTTCCTCTGTGCCCGCGAGCGCGGTCGCATCGGGCCGAGGATGGTGAACGCAACGTTCTTCTCGCGCGCGGTGATGTGAACGAGCATGGTCTGGCCCGAACTCGCGCCGAGGATGTAACGATCCTGCGTGCCGCGCACGACCGCGCCCTTCAACACAGTCGTCGTGCGCCCTTTGGCGAAGCGCACCCTTTGCGTCTTGCCGCGTTGCGCGACGACCGCGCCCGCACAGACTAACAGCGCGCAGACGATCAGACACGTGCGCGTGAGCTTATTGCGTTGCATGATTCATTCTCCTTGTATCGTTGGTGGTGGCCGTCATATTAGTGCTTGAAGTGGCGTATGCCGGTGAAGACCATAGCGAGGCCGTGTTCGTCGGCCGCCGCGATAACTTCGGCGTCGCGCACAGAGCCGCCGGGTTGGATCACGGCCGTGATGCCATGTTTGGCCGCTTCGTCCAGCCCATCGCGGAAGGGAAAGAAGGCGTCGGACGCCAGCACCGACCCGGCGACAGGCAACTGCGCGCGCGTTGCGCCTAAGCGGACGGAATCAACACGCGACATCTGCCCCGCGCCGACGCCTACGGTCTGCCCCGGCCGCGCATAGACGATGGCGTTCGACTTCGTGTGCTTGCACACAGTCCACGCGAACAGCAGCGCCGCGATCTCTGTTTCGGTCGGGGCGCGCTTGGTCACAACCTTGAGCATGTCGCGTGTCAAACGATGCGTGTCGCGCGTCTGCACGAGCATGCCGCCCGTGATCTGTTTGTACTCAAGCCCGGTCGAAGCTTGCGCCGGGCCCGCGTGCAGCACGCGCAGATTCTTCTTCGCGCGCAAGACTTCAAGCGCCGCCGGTTCATACTCAGGCGCGATCAAGACTTCGGTGAATATCTCGACCGCCGCGCGGGCCGTCGCTTCGTCAACATTGCGATTGAACGCGACGATGCCGCCGAACGCCGACAGAGGATCGGTTGCCAGCGCGCGGCGATAAGCTTCTTCGGTGTTCGCGCCTGCGGCCACGCCCGCCGGGTTCGTGTGCTTGATGATCGCGCAGGCCGGCTCGTCTAAATCGCACACGAGTTGCCACGCGGCATCGGCGTCCACGTAGTTGTTGTAAGACATCTCTTTGCCGGCGAGTTGTTCGGCTTGAGCGACGCCGCTGCGCTCATTCGTCTCGTATAACGCCGCGACCTGATGAGGGTTTTCGCCATAGCGCAAGTCGGTCGTTTTTCGCAGAGCAACGTGAATCGTGTCAGGCGGTGTCTGTAATTGCGCTGACTCATGCGCGGCGGTCTTTGAAAGATAAGCGGCGATCTGGACATCGTAAGCTGCCGTGCGCGCGAATGCTATGCGGGCGAGCAGTTCACGCCGGTTGAGCGACAGTGCGCCGTCCTGCTGCTTTAATTCGGCGATGACTTGACCATAAATTTCCGGCGCGACAATGACCGCCACATCTTGATAGTTCTTCGCAGCCGAACGGATCATCGCGGGGCCACCGATGTCGATCTGTTCGATAGCTGCTGCCAGCGATACGTCGGCGCGGGCGATGGTCTGCTCGAAGGGATAGAGATTGATCACGACCAGATCAATCGGTTCGATGCCGTGTGCGCCGAGCGCGGTCATGTGTTCGGCGTTAGCGCGCACGGCGAGCAGTCCGCCGTGTATGTGCGGATGTAAGGTCTTGACGCGCCCGTCGAGCATTTCAGGAAAGCCGGTCACGTCGGCCACGTCGCGCACAGACAGTTCGGCCTCGCGTAGTGCCCGCGCAGTCCCGCCCGTGCTTAACAGTTCCACGCCGAAGTCTTGCAGCGTGCGCGCGAACTCAATCAAGCCCGTCTTGTCCGACACGCTCAACAACGCGCGCCGAATCCGGCGCAGTCCCTTGTCGTTCTGTTCGCTCATAGATTAAGGATCGATAACCGTCACGGTTTCAAGTTGTAGCCATCGCGTAGTTGCCGTATGCGCAGCTTGCGGCCGGTTGCAGCACTCAAACTGACCTCGACGCGATGATAGCCAATGCGCGTGTCTGCCGGTGGATAGAAGCCGAGCACGTACTGGCTTTGCAAGTCGGCGGCGATGGCTTGAAAGATGGGCGCGAGGTCGATGGTGGCGCGCGGGTCGAGCGCGGTGCGCGCGTCGCCGACAAGAAAATATTTGCCGCCGGTTCGTGCGCCCAGTTCGCGGAAGCCGCGCGCGGGCCGGCGCACAACCAACTCGTCGCCCGACGGCGTGTAGAGCGGCAGATGGATCACGTAGAGCGTGACGCCGCGCGCCTGTGCTTCGGCAATGACGGTCGCAGGGTTGATGGTGCTGGCCGTGTCCAATCCGTCGCTGATGAGCACGACGATGCGGCGCTCGGTCGCGCGGGTCTGCGCGACATCGAAGGCGCGGACGGCGGCGAGTGCGGCGTCGAAAATGGCTGTGTGCTGGTTGGGTTGCGCGTCGATCTGAAAGGCCGCGCGGGCTTGTGCAAGTTCGGCCGTGAACGGTAGGACAAGGCGCGGGCGCTCGGTGAAGGTCAGGACGGCGACGCTGGAATTGACGCCGAAGCGAGCATAGAGCGCGAGCGCGGTTTCGCGTTGCCGGGCAATGTTGGCTGCGATGCTGCCGGACGCGTCGAGCGCGAACAGAAGGGCCACGCGCGTCGTGCCGGCCGCGAAGTAGGCGACGGGCACAGTGCGCGCATCGATCCGCATTGCGAAGTCGGTCTGCGTGAGATCGGATACACGCTGCCCGCGCGCGGCTGTGACGACGACGGGGATGGCAACGAAGTCTGTGCGGACTGTCAGCACTTCGTCGTCGGCCGGTAACGACGGCGACTGTTGCGCGCGCGTGTGGGCGCACGTAAAGAGAAGTGCGGCGCAGAGGCCGAGGAATGTGCGAAGGGGGCGGGCTACGGCACGCGGCGGTGTGAACCGGCGGGGCAGCACTGCGCGGGTGTACGTCACGTCGGCGAGCGAACTTAGAACAAGAACCGCCCGAAGAATAGAATGCTCAAGACGACGGCGATGGTGATGATGATGATCTTGACGAGACTCACGGTTCGATCCTCAAGTTGACAGTGGCCAGCAACCACCAAACGCGAGAGACGCATTGTATCGGCGCGGCCGGGGCGTGTCAACGATGAAACAGCGGTCGGCAGTGCGTCGTTAGCTATTAACTTTAACGCCCGTCCGACTTAAAACCTTGCTGCTATGTTCAAGGTTAGCGGACAGGCGAAAAGTTAACAGCTAACGGCGCACGACTGAAGGCTATTTGAACCGGATGCCGAGCCGGCCGCTGATGAGTCGCGGGTGACCGATGTGTGTGCCACTGAAGACCGACTCGAAGTTGTAGAGAAAGAGCGTGTCGAACAGGTTCTGCACGTCGAACTGCACGTTGAGCGCGGTGTGTTCCTTTTGCAAGAGGTCTGCGCCGACCGATAGATTGAAGACCGTGCGCGGGCGCGTGCGGCCGCGTTGAAAATCGATCTCGTTGTAGAGGCGCGGGTCGAAGCCTGCGGCAACGAAGTCCGCGCGCGTCGTACCCGGCTCAACGTCGGTCGGGTAACCGGAATCGTAGCGCCCGCCGAAGCTGGCATAGACGCCGCTGTGGTGGTTGTAGCTCAACTGGAACTGCATCGAGTTGCGTTGGTCGTGATCGTTGGCGAACTTCAAGCCCGGCGCGTCGAGCGTCGCGGCCGACTCGCCGAGGAACAGTCCGCCGTTGATCGGCGTGACGCCGTAAGCGCGCGCGTTGGCATAGGAAGCGAACGCGCGGAAGCCGCGTATGTCGGTCGTCTCAAGGCGCAGTTCTTCGCCCGTCACTCGCCCCGCAGAGATCGTGATCGGGAAGATGACGCCCGTGTCGAAAAACTGATCCTTATCGGAAAAATTCTTGATGCGTTTTTGATAGACGGTCAGGTTCGCGCGCACAAAGCGCGTGAGCAGTTGTTGCGCGCCGATCTCGAAGACATGCTCCTTATCGGGCAGGATCGGGCGCACGCCAGCTTGCCCTTGCAGCACGGCGAGCGGCGAGAGGGCAGCGGCTTCGGCAGAACTTGCGAGCAGCAGACTCTCGGCGGGCGGCGGCTGGAAGAACCGATTATAAGAGGCGCGCAAGGTCGTCTGCGTGCGCGGGATGTAGTAGGCGAGGCCGATGCGCGGGCTGAATGCGTGGTCGCTGATGACGAGCTTGTAGTTGTCGTAGCGTAGCCCCGCGTCAATGGTGAAGTTGTGAAACGGCGAGAAGCGATCTTGCGCGTAGGCGCTCAAGGTGCGCCCGGTTCTGTTGCCGTTGAAGACGAACGGGTTTGCGGCCGTGAAGGCGTTGACTGGGTTCGGCACGGCATTGCCGTCGGCGTCGGTTAAATCATCGAATGGCACGGTCGGATAGAAGGTGAACCGCTCGTTGATCGGCGTGATGGTGAACTGGCCGCCGAACTTGATGTTGTGTGTGCCATGCGACAGGGAAACGGCCGCGATGCCGCCCGTGTTCGTCAACGTCCGATCTTGAAAGGCGACGACGGGTGTTGAAGTCGGGTTGCTCAATAGCTTCGCGCTGCTGCCGCGATGGAAGAAAGAGAATTGACCGAGCGCGTTCGGCGAAAAGATGTGCTCAAAGGTGATGAACTCTGAGTTGTCGCGCAGACGCTCGCGCTGATCTTGCCCGGCGATCTCTTGTTCGAGCCGGTTGGGCACTTGAAAGTTTGAGCCGCCGAAGAGGAACGTGCCGCGCACAGAGTTGTACTGATCGAACTGGTAATCGAGCCGGAAGAAACCCTTACCGGTGCGGCCGAAGTTGTGAAAGTTATCGAGCGTCGGCGGGTCGAGATAACGTTGCGTGGTCGTGGCCGATAGATTCGTCAGGAAGCCGAACCGCTTGGTGTGCGTCGAGAAGCCCGCGCCGACTTCGCCGGTCGAGAAGCTGCCGCCGGACATCGTTATGCTGCCTTGCGTCGGCCCTTCCAAGCCGGAGCGCGTGTTGACGTTGACGACGCCCCCCAACTTGTCGCCGAACTCGGCTGAGATGCCGCCGGTCAAGACTTCGACCGTGCGTAGCGTGCGTGCATCGAGGCTGGTCGAGAAAATGGCCGACATATTATCGGTGATCGGTACGCCGTCCACGACATATTGCACTTGCGATTCGGAGCCGCGCGGGTGCAGTCGCCCGTTGTCGTCCGGCGCGAAGCCGGGCGCGGACGCGACGATGGCTTCGATGCCGCGCGACGGCACTGCGCCGAGCGGGCGTTCTAATAGCGATTGCGAGATGCCCGTGTCGGAAGCGGTCTTGTCAACTTCGACCACCTGATTCTCCGACGTGACGGTGACGGTTTCACTCGCCGCCCCGACGGCGAGCGACAGATCGACGTTGAGTGGCAGCGCCGTCTCAAGGTCGATAGCTTGTTCGGCCGGTTGGAAGCCCGCCGCTTCCGCGCGCAGATTGTAGATGTGAAAGGGCACGCCGACGAGTTTGAACTCGCCTTGATCGTTCGTTCGGGTCGTCTGCTTGTAGCCGGTCGCGGCTTCGCTGATCGTGACCGCAGCGCCCGGTACGAGCGCGCCGTTCGGGTCGTGGACAGTGCCTTGCACCGTGCCTGCGTGCGACTGCGCGAAACTCGCGCCGCACACAACGAGCGCCAGCGCGAGACTGGATATAGATTTCATCTTGCTTCTCCTGAGCATGTCTGAAGGTTCAGACAGACCGTCTGCAATACTTGAAGGCTCGCGTTATCGCCGGTTAGCATGCGCCCGTGTCGTTAAGTCGGGGCGCGCTGCTTGAGCAATAGCGCGGGGCACAACGCTTCAACCGCGAGCGGCGTGTTGTAGCGTTGCGCTTGACGGTTTATGCAGGAGAAGACGTGGGCGGTGCGCGACCGCAGGGCGGGGTCTTGGCGGCCGGCAGATGTCGGCCCGGTTGGGCGACGACGGCTGTTAGGATTGTCTGCTGGCGAAACGTGAACGGCGGCGCGTGCAGGAGCGCGTGCGCTAGTTGTTGTTGAAACTGGCAGAGTAGACAGACGCCGCCGGAGGTCGAGAACTTGGTCGGTGTGTCCTCTGTCGAAGTTTGGCCGGCGACCTTCGCGTTTGCCGTGTGCGTTGACTGAAAGCGCACATGACTGTGCGCCAACTCCGCCGTGACGTTGTAAGTCACGAGCAGCAGTAGTAGGCAACCCACCACGCGCCGGAACAGCTTCGGACGCGGGTGCAGCAACGTCGTGGTCAGTCTGGTCGGTCGCTTACCCACTATGTTAGAGTCGGCCCACAGGTCTATAACGTGGAAATATAAACCGCTATGCAGAGCCTGTCAAAATAATGCCTGCGCGTACATGACTATAAAGAACGCGGCGCAAAACTACCGGGACGAGACTTGTCTTTGCCTGCGCACTGCCAACACCACACGTGCGCGTAAGAAGATCATCTGCGTTGCGGGTTTGCTGTTGCTCGGCCTCTCGCTGTTCGGCAGCAACGCCCGCGCGCAAAGTCTCGAAGCACATCTGCGCATTCTCTCGTTGACGCCGCCGCGCATCAGCATAGAGGGCGCGCGAGACAGCGCAACAACCGCGTGGTCTTTTCGCACGACCTACGCGGGCCTGCTCGGCCTCGGCGCACGCATAGAGCAACTGGCGCTCGCCGACGCGCAGGGTGCGCCGATCAATGTGCGACAACTCGCGCCGGGCGAATACGAAGCCGCGCAACCCGCACGCCGCTTTCGTTATGAAGTGAGACTCGACCCACCGGCGGCCGACGCGGACGCCGCGCACGTGTCATGGTTAACTTCGGAGCGCGGCGTGTTGATGCCCGGTGATCTGTTGCCACTGCCAGTCGCACACGCGAAGCTGCGTTTGACGCTGCCCGACGGTTGGCAGAGCATCGCGCTTGATGACCAGACTGCGGCCGGGCGCGACTACGAAGTTGCACAGGCCGAGTCGAGCATGATCCTGATCGGGCCTGCGCTGCGGAGACAGACCGGGCGTGCCGGTGCGTTAACGTTTACGCTGGCTGCGAGCGGTGAATGGGCCGTTGATGACGGCGACATAGCGAACGTCATACAAGAAGTATTACAAGAACACGCGCGCGCCACGGGCACTGTGCCGCGTCGCACCGCGCTCGTTATCGTCGCCCCGTTTCCGCGCCCCGTCGCCGCGCACGTTTGGAGCGCAGAGACACGCGGGGGCACTGTGCTGATGCTGTCGGGGCGTATGCCGGGCAAGACCGCTGCGCTCGTGCAGTTGAGCATGCCGCTCGCGCACGAGTTGTTTCACCTGTGGGTCCCGAACGGCTTGCCGCTCGCGGGCGATTACGCATGGTTCTTTGAAGGCTTCACCCTGTACCAATCGGTGCGCGCGGGCGTGCGGCTCGGTTATCTGAGTTTTCAAAACTATCTGGATAACCTTGCGCTGGCTTATGATCGAAGTAGGAATGCGCGCGAAGCTTCGGGCGTGTCTTTGCTTGATGCTTCGCGGCGACGTTGGAGCGACCCCGCCGCAAGCGTCTATTACAGAGGCATGCTCGCCGCGTACCTCTACGATCTACAACTGCGCCGGCAGACCAACGGCAAGCGATCAACCGATGATATTTACCACGCACTCTTTCATCAGAAGAGTGCGACTAACGCTCAACTAGATGCGAACTCGGCCGTGCTTGAGTTAATGAACAATGTGGCCGGCAGTCCCGCTCTGACTGAACGCTACATTAAAAGCAGCGGCGCAGTTGAACTGACGACCGAGCTTGAACCTTTCGGGTTGCAAGTTGCATCGTTGGGTGCGCGCACGCGCATCATAGTCGCGGCGCAACTGAGTCGCGCGCAACGCGATTTATTAAAACAGATCGGTTACAATCAATCCGCCGGCCGCGAACGCCGGAAGTAGTGCCCGAACCCAGCCCATGCGCAGAAACAACGCCTTGCACGCGAACTCCGAACCAGTCTCCATGCTTGCCACAGCCGACACTTACACGTCACTCAACTCGATTATTCGCGTCGCGCAGTCACAGCGATGTGGCCGTGCGTTGCGTCGCAGCAAAACGCTCTGGCTGATCTTGGTCGCACTCTGCGCGAGCGCTTGCGGTCCGATGTCAGGTAACGAGGCGACGGGCGTGATCATTGCGC
>CAWBIK010000006.1:0-1517500 GCA_963788965.1 uncultured Acidobacteriota bacterium | reverse complement strand
CGTTGAATGTATATCCGGGAGTCAGACTACGGGTGCTAAGATTCGTGGTCGAGAGGGAAACAGCCCAGACCGACAGCTAAGGTCCCAAAATCGTAGTTAAGTGGAAAAGGAAGTGGGGAAGCACTGACAGCCAGGAGGTTGGCTTAGAAGCAGCCATCCTTTAAAGAAAGCGTAATAGCTCACTGGTCAAGCAGCCCTGCGCCGATAATACAACGGGGCTCAAACTACGTACCGAAGCTTCGGATAGACTCTTCGGAGTCTATGGTAGACGAGCATTCTGTAGCTGCGAAGCGGCACCGGAAGGGCCGTTGGAGCGATCAGAAAAGACTTTGTCGGCATAAGTAGCGATAACGCGGGTGAGAACCCCGCGCGCCGTAAACCTAAGGTTTCCTGAGTAAAGTTAATCTGCTCAGGGTAAGTCGGCACCTAAGGCGAGGCCGAAAGGCGTAGTCGATGGAAATCCGGTTAAAATTCCGGAACCAGTATCAGTGTCCGTGGGGGGACGCAGTAGGGTAGGCAAGACCGGTGATGGATGTCCGGTTGAACCGTTATATCCCGTCGCTTAGGCAAATCCGGGCGACATCAGGGTAAAGACGGGGACGAAAGTACGCCCTTCGGGACGGAAAAAAGTCGCTGACCCCAGCTGCCAAGAAAAGCCTCGTTCGGCTATAACTGTGTTGCTGACCGTACCGCAAACCGACACAGGTAGGTGGGGTGAGAATCCTAAGGCGCTTGTGAGAACACTCGTTCAGGAACTCGGCAAAATGTACCCGTAACTTCGGGAGAAGGGTAGCCTGACTCCGGTCGAGGTCGCAGAGAAATGTCCCAGGCGACTGTTTACTAAAAACACAGGTCTCCGCAAAGTCGTGAAGACGACGTATGGGGGCTGACGCCTGCCCAATGCTGGAAGGTTAAGAGGAGGGGTTAGTCGCAAGGCGAAGCTCCGAATCGAAGCCCCAGTGAATGGCGGCCGTAACTATAACGGTCCTAAGGTAGCGAAATTCCTTGTCGGGTAAGTTCCGACCTGCACGAATGGCGTAACGATCTGGGAGCTGTCTTAACGAGTGGCACAGCGAATTTGTAGTACCGGTGAAGATGCCGGTTTCCCGCATCTAGACGGAAAGACCCCGTGCACCTTTACTACAACTTGATAGTGAACGCGGGCAAACGATGCGCAGGATAGGTGGGAGGCTGTGAACCCAGGGCTTTCGGCTTCGGGGGAGCCAACGGTGAGATACCACCCTTCGTTTGTCTACGTTCTAACCTACGACCCGTCATCCGGGGCAGGGACACTATCAGGCGGGTAGTTTGACTGGGGCGGTCGCCTCCTAAAGAGTAACGGAGGCGCTCGAAGGTTGGCTCAGGCTGTTTGGAAATCAGCCGTAGAGTGTAAACGCATAAGCCAGCTTGACTGTGAGACAAACACGTCGAACAGGGACGAAAGTAGGAGTTAGTGATCCGGCGGTTCTGTATGGAAGGGCCGTCGCTCAACGGATAAAAGGTACGCCGGGGATAACAGGCTGATCCTGCCCAAGCGTCCACAGCGACGGCAGGGTTTGGCACCTCGATGTCGGCTCATCGCATCCTGGGGGTGCAGAAGCTCCCAAGGGTTTGGCTGTTCGCCAATTAAAGCGGTACGTGAGCTGGGTTTAGAACGTCGCGAGACAGTTCGGTCCCTATCTGGTGTGGGCGGAGCAGGATTGAGGGAATCTGACCTTAGTACGAGAGGACCGGGTTGGATCCACCTCTAGTGTACGAGTTATCCCGCCAGCGGTAGCGCTCGGTAGCTAAGTGGAGCATGGATAAACGCTGAATGCATCTAAGCGTGAAGCCAGACCCGAGATGAGATCCTGCCAGTGAGACTCTTGTAGACCACCACGTTGATAGGCTGGGTGTGAAAGCGTGGTAACACGTTTAGCTGACCAGTACTAATCAGTCCCAAGGCTTGACCGTAAAATTTACTCGCCAGCAAAACGACGAGTAAACTTAAGGTCGCTTCGCACAGCGGAATGAAACAACAGATTCACTATTCGATTCTCAAAGCTCTCTGCCCGCAGAGAGTCTTTCAAGTTTTCCGGTGGTTTTGTCGAGAGGGTCACACCCGTTCCCATCCCGAACACGGAAGTTAAGCCTCTTAGAGCCGATGGTACTGCGTGGGTAGCTGCGTGGGAGAGTAGGTAGCCGCCGGATTAAATTTTAGTCGAAAGCCCGCTCAAAGCCTTGTGCCTTTGAGCGGGCTTTGTCTTTTGTACTTTGCGCCCGATCTTGCGACAATTGCCGGCGAAGGACGGAATAGTTGACATGACTTGGAAGACAATCCTGCTCGTCGTGCTTTTGACTATGAATGCTTGCGCTGACAGAACCGGCACGACCGAAGCCGGCCGACACGCCCGGCGCACAGATTCCGACTTACACGCTACCAGATCAAGCACGTCTACCCGCACGACCGCGAAGCCTTCACGCAGGGCTTGGTCTTTCACGACGGCGCGCTTATGGAGAGCACGGGGCTGAACGGCGCGTCGACTTTGCGGCAGGTCGAGTTGGAGACGGGGCGCGTGCTTAAAAAGATCGACGTGCCGCAGGAGTTCTTCGCCGAGGGCTTGACGCTTGTTGCACGGGCAAGCATCTACCAGTTGACGTGGCAGACGAAGAAGGGCTTCGTCTACGACGCGGAGACTTTCCAGCAGCCCGGCGAGTTCCCCTACGCGGCGAGGGCTGGGGGCTGACGCACGACGGCGACAGCCTGATCCTGAGCGACGGCACGAACCAGCTGCGCTTCCTCGACCCCGGTAAGTTTGACGTCAAGCCGCACGCATCAACGTCTTCGACCGCGGCCGCCCGCTCGCGAGTTCAACGAACTCGAATACGTGAAGGGCGAAATCTACGCCAACGTCTGGCAGACGGACCGCATCGCGCGCATTGACCCGCAGACGGGCACGGTCTAGGCTGGATCGATCTGACAGGCTTGCTGCCCATCGCCGACCGCGCGGCCACGGACCGACGTGCTTAACGGCATCGCCTACGACGAAGCGCGGCGACCGCCTCTTCGTGACCGGCAAACTCTGGCCGAAACTCTTCGAGATTCAGCTGAAGCAGAAGTGAAAGTAGCTATCTGAGTCAGAAATAGTAAGTTGAAGGCGACTGATCACGGGCATCGCGCGCCTGAACTGCATGATTTACGCGGCCTGCGGCATCAGCAATCAGAGCGATGAGCTTCGACATTTACTTCCGGGCTTCCTCCTACGCGATGGTCGCGTGCGGCGCGCTGGCGCTCGCGGTCGCGGGCGGCATGGGGTGGTCGCTGGCGCTGCTGTTCGCGGTGCTGCTCGGCTCTCGTGGCGACTCGAGGGGACGCGTTGGCAACTGTCCGAGCGCGCGGGGCTGGTCGGTCGTCTGCTTGCGCTGCCGCTCTTCTATCTCGACTGGAAATTTCAACAGGCGGCGTCTGGCGGCGCGGAGCGCGCGAACGCGGGCGTCAGCCGCGCTCGACGCACTTCACGCTCCTCCTCTCCGCGATCAAACTCTTCCAGGCAAGTCCGACCGCGACTGGCTGTTCCTCTATCTGATCTCGTTCTTCGAGGTGCTGCTCGCCGCGGGCCTGAGCGTCAGCCCGCACTTCCTCGGCTGCGCTCGGCCTCTATCATCTTCTGCGCGCTGCTCGACCATCGTCGCTTCGAGTTGCGGAAGGCGTGCGCGCGCATGGTCCGCAAGTGCCGGAGACGCGTTCTGCTGTCGCGGCGCGACGTCGCGACTCTGTTGGCGCGCGTGGGGCGACGACGCAAGGCGCGGCCGCGACGGCGCGAGGCGCGACGGCGTGCTGCCGGTCGTGGCGTTCTGTCTGCTCGCGCTCATCTTCGCGCTCGCGCTGCCGATCTTCTTCATCACGCCGCGCTGCGGTGCGAGCGCGCTGGCGCTGCGCCGGCGGTGCGGCTCGACCGGCATGGTCGGCTTCTCCGACCAAGTCACGCTCGGCGACATCGGCCGCCTGCAGACAGAGCAACCAGCTCGTGATGCGCGTGCGGCGTCGAGGGCGCGCAGCCGCGCAGCCGCAGGCGCTCGTTGGCGCGGCGTCGCGCTCGACCACTTCGACGGGCGCACGTGGCGGCGCTCGTCGGCAGAAAGCCGAGTCGCTCACGGGCGGCGACGAGCGCAACCTCTTCCAGCTCGGCACGACCGAGGACCTTGATCGCCTGACGACGCAGACCTTCTTCGTCGAGCCGATGGACACGCCCGTCCTCTTCGCCGCGCCGCGCGCCGTCGCCGTGCAGGGCGCGCTCGCCCTTCGTCCGCAGCGACACCGACGGCGGCCTCACCACGCGCGCGCACCCGCAGGAACGCATCAGCTATCGCGCCTACTCCGACACGGTCGAGCCCGGCAGCGCCTGCGCACTGACGCTGCGCCTCGCATCGAGCGGTCGACGAACTCGCACGCGCCGATCGAGCGCTACCTGCAACTGCCCGACAGACCTCGACACGCGCATCGTCCAGCCTCGCGCGCGACATGGATTCTGCGGGCGCACGCAACCACGACTACGACGCGGCGCGCGCCATCGAGTCGCACCTCGGCAGCAACGAGTATGGCGACCTACGCTACCGCTCGACATGCGCGCCGGCGGCGCTGACCCGCTGGCCGACTTTCTCTTCAACGTGCGCGCCGGCCACTGCGAATACTTCTCGACCGCGATGGCCGTCATGCTGCGCACGTCAGGGCGTGCCCGCGCGCGTCGTCAACGGCTTCCAGCGCGGCGAGTACAACGACGCGGCCGACGCCTACATCGTCCGACAGGCACGACGCGCATTCGTGGGTCGAGGTCTATTTCCCGGAGACCGACGCGTGGGTGAGCCTTCGACCCGACGCCCGAAGCGGGCCGCCCGCGGCGGCGACGAGGCGGCGGGCTGGCGCGCGCCTGTCCGCAAGTATGCCGAGGCGCTGGAGCTGTTTTGGATTCAGTACGTCGTCGCCTATGATAAGCAGGAGCAACGCTCACTCGCGCGTCAGTACGCAGACAGCTTAGGCATCGTACCGCCGAGACGGCGGGTCAGGTCGCCGACGAACTGCGCGCCCAACTGCGCGCGTGGTGGCGCACATTGAGCGGCGGCGTGAACGTCGGGCCGGCAAGTGCGACTGGACACGGTTCGCGCCGCTGATTGGCTTGATCTGTCTGTTCGGCGCGCTGGCTTTTCTGTTGTACAAAGGCGCGCGCCGTCTGCGGCTCTGGCGTGGACGCACGAAGTTGCAAACGGCGGGCGACGCGCGCTCGGTCATTGAATTTTACGAACGCATGAGCGACGGCGCTTGAGGCGCGCGGGCTGCAACGCGCAGACGATCAGACGCCGCTTGAGTTCGCCGACGCAACCGGCGTCACCGAGGCGCTGCTCGTCACGCGCGCTTATAACCGCGTCCGCTTCGGCGCACAAGCTTTGTCGCCCACGGAAGCCGAACGCGTCGAAGCATGGCTGAAAAGTTTGGAAGGGAAGGAAGAATTAGTGACGAGTGACAAGTGACGAATGACAAGTTAATAACTTGTTCCTACTCGTCACAGCTGTCACTCGTCACTTGTCACTGTTTTATCATGAAGAAAATCGGATTTATCAGTCTGGGTTGTCCGAAGAATCTCGTTGACAGCGAAGTGATGATGGGCCAGCTTGCAGCAAGCTGGTTATGAGATCACGACGAACGCGGGCGAGGCGGATACGCTCGTCGTCAACACTTGCGGCTTTATCGACGCGGCGAAGAAAGAGTCCATCGACGCCATTCTCGAAGCGGCGCGGCTGAAGGCGCGAGGGCAAATGCCAACGTCTCGTCGTCGCCGGCTGTCTGGTCGAGCGTTACCGCGACGAACTGCGCGCGGAGATGCCCGAAGTTGACGCCTTCATCGGCACGAATCAGATCAACGACATCACGACAGTCTGCGACGAGCGAGTCAACACGCGCTCGCTGCCCGTTATCCCGCATCGGCAATCAGAGCGCGACTTATCTCTACGACGAGTCCACGCCGCGCGTGCTCGCCACGCCGGGCTACTGCGCCTATGTCAAGATCGCCGAAGGCTGCGACCGCCCGTGCGCCTTCTGCTTCATCCCGCAGATGCGCGGCCACTTTCGCAGCCGCCGCTTCGGCTCGGTCATAAGCGAAGCGCAGGCGCTCGCCGCGCAAGGCGTGAAAGAGTTGATCCTCGTCGCGCAGGATTCTTCGCGCTACGGCGAAGATCTCGGATCAGCCCGACGCGCTCGCGCATCTGTTACGCGAGTTGTGCGCGACTCGACGGCATCGAATGGGTGCGCGTCATGTACACCTATCCGACGCACATCAGCGATCGCATTCCTAGACGTGATCGCCAGCGAACCGAAGGCGGTCAAGTATCTCGACATGCCCTTGCAGCACGCATCGCAAAATGTCTTGAAGCTGATGCGGCGCGGCGGCAATCGCGCGAGTCTCGAACGCCTGATCGAGCGTGTCCGCGAGCGTGTGCCCGGCATCGCCGTCCGCACGACTTTCATCACGGGCTTTCCCGGCGAGACGGATGCAGGACTTCGACGAGTTGTTAACGTTCGTGCGCAACGTCGAGTTCGACCGCGTCGGCGTCTTCACTTATTCAGATGAAGAAGGCACGCCCGCTTACGAGTTGCCGGATAAAGTTGATCCGCGCGTCGCGCAGCGGCGGCGCGACCGTTTGATGAAAGAGCAGGCGCGCATTTCGCGGCGACGCAATCGCGCCCGCGTCGGCGCAGACTGTGCGTGTGCTATTTGAAGGGCCCGTCGAAAGAGAGCGACCTGCTCTGGCAGGGGCGGCTCGAAACCCAAGCCCCAGACATAGACGGCTGCGTGCTCATCAACGATGCGCCCGATAACTTCGTGCCCACGCCCGGCGATTTCGTCAACGTCCTTATCACCGACGCGCACGAGTACGATCTCGTCGGCCACATAATTTAATGAGCAGTTGATCAAACTGCTGCGACTGCTCACTGCTCGCGGTTCACCGTATGAAAGAGTCGAGCGACGACCCAACTCATGTGATCGTAACTGACGCCGCGCTGCTGCCGCGTGCGCCCATACGTTCGTGGCGCGACTACGCGGCGCTCGCGGTGGCGACGTGTGGCGTGGGGCTAATCCCGCTTGCGCCGGGCACGTGGGGGTCGCTCGTCGGTGTCGGGGTCTATCTCGGCTTGCGCGCCGTCGCGTTGCAAGTGTACGTGCTGGCGCGGGCGAACGGTTGGCACGTGCCGCCTTTGGCAGTCGTACAGAGCAACCTGTTGCTGTTGTTGCTGTCAGCGTTGGCGCTGGTGGGCGTGTGGGCGGCGACGCGTTGCGAGGCGTTGCTGAAACGCAAAGACCCCGGCGCGGTTGTGATCGACGAGGTCGTGGGGCAGTTGCTCACGTTTGCCTTCGTGCCGGTCGGCGCAGGGGCGTGGACGATCCTCGCGGGCTTTCTCGCGTTCCGCGTCTTCGACATCTGGAAGCCGTACCCGATTCGCCGGCTCGAAGGGTTGCCGACCGGCCTCGGCATCATGGCGGACGACATGCTCGCAGGCTTCTACGCCGCCGTGCTGCTCTCGTTATTAACCGCACTCGATCTGATGTTCTAACTCAAGGAGACGCAAGGACGATGGACGCGAACGAACAAAAGCACACGCCCGCAGAGATTAAAGACGCAGCCGACGCCGCCCGCAAAGAGGCCGCGACTAGCAGCGACACGCTCGCCGATCTCGAAGCGACCGAGAAGTCGAGTCCCGACGCGGCCGACACTTCAGAAACCGCGCCCGCGCCCGACGGCACACCCGACCCCGACCGCAGTTCCACCGCCGACAGCCACGCCGCGGGCGATCCGATGTGAATGGAATAGTAGGCAGTAAGTAGTTAAGAACAAACAGCCGGTTATACGATCACGCATCATGTTTGCGTGATCGTATAACCGGCTGAGCTTTCTTCAACTGCTTACTGGTTTCCGCTTTTTGCCGCGTCCAATCCAACCGCGCCGCCAGAAGAAGTAGAGCATCACGCCGGCTACGACGATCATGATCGACCACGCGGCGAAGTAGCCGTAGCGCGAGTGTAGCTCCGGCATGTTGTCGAAGTTCATGCCATAGACGCCCGCGATGAAGGTGAGCGGCAGCATGATGGCCGAGAAGATGGTCAGCACTTTCATGATCTCGTTCATGCGATTGGAGACGACCGATAGATAAGCGTCGAGCACGCCGCCGATCAGGTCGCGGTAGCTCTCGGCCAGATCGGCGACGCGCACCAGATGGTCGTAGATGTCGCGGTAGAACGGGAGCACCGGCCCGGCGATGAGTTGAAACTGACCGTGGCTCATGCGATAGAGCACGTCCAACTGCTTCGAGGAGATGCGGCGCAGGCGCAAGACGCTGCGCTTGATGTCGAGTATCTCTTCGAGGATCGTATCGTCCGGGCGATGCGCTTGAAAGATGCTGTCTTCTAGCGTGGTGATGCGTTCGTCGAAGTCGTCCATCACCGGCAGATAATCGTCCACGATCATGTCTATGATCTGATGCAGCATAAAGGCCGCGCCGCGCTGGCACGCGAGGGGCGTGGAGCGGATGCGCTGCTTCAACATGTCGATGGCGTGCAACGGCTCGTGATGATAAGTCAGGACGAAGTTGCGGCCGATGTAGCCGTCCAACTCAATCGTGTTGAAGCGGTCGGGACTCGTGTTGGTGCGCACACCGTGGACGATATAATAGAGATAGTCGGGAAACTCTTCGACCTTCGGGTGGTGGCGGTTCGCGCGACAGTCTTCGACCGTGAGTGGGTGAAACTTGAAGACGTTCAGCAGCACGTTGTCGTCTTCGAGCGTCGGCGCTTCCATGTTCACCCAGATGACCAGCGACTCGTCGCGTAACAGTTCGGGCAACTGCGCGACCGTGAAATCTTCGGCCACGCGATCAGAACCGGGGCGGTAAACGAATATGTCCATGTGTCGTCAATGTTAAGAGGGTCGGCTGAACTTGTTCTACCTTAGAGTGGCCGCCGGGCAGTTTAGCATCGCGCAGGCGCAAAGCCGAATGTAACTTGCCCGCGCCGCATGCGGGCTAAAATGAAAACCGCTATAATCCCCGGACTTATGACTCAAGCAAAAATACTCGTCTCGGACGATGTTAGTGAGAGCGGACTTACGCCCTTGCGCGCGGCCGGCTTCGCGGTGGACAAACAAACCGGGCTGAGCGCCGAAGCATTGCGCGCGCTCATTCCCGAATACGACGGCCTGGTCGTGCGTAGTGAAACGAAGGTGACGGCGCAACTGCTCGACGCCGCAGGGCGCTTGCGCGCGGTGGGGCGCGCGGGCGTTGGTGTCGATAACATCGACGTGGCGGCGGCCACCACGCGCGGCATCATCGTGATGAACGCGCCCGACGGCAATACGTTGACGACGGCCGAACATACAATGGCCTTGCTGCTCGCGCTCGCGCGGCGTGTGCCGCAGGCGCACACGAGTTTGCGCACGGGCAAGTGGGAGCGCAAGAAATTTGTCGGCGTCGAGTTGCGCGGGAAGACTTTGGGCGTAGTCGGGCTTGCCGGATCGGTCGCGTGGTCGCGCAACGCGCGCTCGGCTTTGGCATGAAGGTCGTCGCCTTCGATCCGTTCGTCGCGCCGGAGAAGGCAGGCGATTTCGAGTTGGAGTTGTTGCCGCTCGAAGAGGTCTGCGCGCGCGCGGATTTCTTAACCGTGCATACGCCTTTGACGACCGAGACGCGCGGCATCATCGGCGCGAAGGAACTGGCGCACATGAAGGCGGACGCGCGCATCATCAACTGCGCCCGCGGCGGCCTCGTGGACGAACACGCGCTCTACGACGCGCTCAAAGAAGGCCGGATCGCGGGCGCTGCGCTCGACGTGTACGAGCAAGAGCCGCCGCCCACGGATCATCCGCTGCTGCAACTCGAAGAAGTGATCACGACGCCGCATCTCGGCGCTTCGACGCGCGAGGCGCAAGAGGGCGTTGCCGTCACGGTCGCCGAACAGATGCGCGACTACTTTTTAACCGGCGCGTTGCGTGGCGCAGTCAATGCGCCCGCGCTCGGCGCGCAGGAGTTGAACGTGTTGCAGCCTTACCTGACGCTCGCCGGCCGCTGGGCCGCTTCCTCGCACAGTTGATCGACGAGCCGGTGCGCGAAGTGCGGATCGAATTTGCGGGCGAGATCGCAGAGTTGGACGCAGCGCCCGTTACGCGTGCCTTTCTCGCGGGCCTCTTGCGCGACATGAGCGCGCGCGTTAACGTCGTCAACGCGTTCCTGATCGCGGAAGAACGCGGCATCGCGGTCAAGACTTCTTACTTGCAAGTCGGGGCGAGCGAGCCGTTGGCGGCGGCGATTCGCACGCGTGTGTTAACGACGGGCGGCGAGCGTTCGGTCGCGGGCGCACTCTTCGGCGCGACGCGCGAAGGGCGCATCACAGAGCTTGACGGCTTTCGCATTGAAGCGATCCCGGCCGGGCACATGCTCGTCACGCGCAGCGTGGACGTGCCCGGTGTCATCGGTCGCCTCGGCACAATCTTGGGCGAGCGCGGCGTCAACATCAGCCACTTTCATCTGGGGCGGCGCGAGCGCGGCGGCGAAGCGATGGCTGTCATCGAGACGGACGCGCCCGTTGACGAAGGCACGCTCGAACGTCTGCGCGCCGCCGAACAACTCATCTCCGCGCGGCGCATCGCGCTGGAATCGTAGTTAAGCCACAGGCAGCAACAACTAATCTGGGAGGCATCATGCAGGATCGTGATCTATCGCATTTGATGGAACAGAACCGTATCTGGGCGGGCGAGATGACGGCGCGCGACCCGGAATTTTTCGCGCGGCTATCGCGCCAGCAAGCACCGGAGTATTTGTGGATCGGCTGCGCGGACAGTCGCGTGCCCGCCAACGAGATCATCGGCCTTATGCCCGGTGAACTGTTCGTGCATCGCAACGTGGCCAACGTGGTGGTCCACACTGATCTTAATTGTCTGTCCGTGATCCAGTACGCCGTCGAGGCGCTCAAAGTTAAGCACGTCATCGTGTGCGGGCACTACGGTTGCGGCGGCGTGAAGGCGGCGCTACAGAACAGCCGGTTGGGGTTGATCGACAACTGGCTGCGCCACGTGCAAGACGTGCATGAGAAGTATGAAACGCAGTTGCACGCCATCGCCGACGAGACAAAGCGATTGGAGCGGTTGTGCGAACTGCACGTGATCGAGCAAGTGTTCAACGTGTGCCAGACGACCATCGTGCAGGGCGCGTGGGAAAGCGGGCAAGAGATCGCTGTCCACGGTTGGATTTACGGCCTGCACGACGGGCTGTTGCGCGACCTCGACATGTGTATCGGCGGGCAAGCGGAGTTGACCACACGATACAAACAACTTCATTCAATCTCCACTTGAGCCGCAAGGAAACGATGAATGATGACGGATGAATAGCTGCTTATTCATCCATCATCATTTATTCGACCGTGAACTTGACGCGTTGATTGGCGCTGGTCTTGGCGGTGCGGTCGATGGCGGTCGCTTGCAGGATGTAGTGACCGACGGGCAGGTCGCGCAGGTCTAGCTCGGCGGCATAGGGGAGCGTCGAAAAGTCGGGCAGTCCTTCGGTCTGCACGCGGCGCAACGGCGCGGTGATGACGGGTTGATCATCACGAAAGACTTGCAGTTGCAGTGCGACATCTGGCGTATTGACCTGTGCATTGCGGGCGGCGTTGTAGATGTAGAGCACGAAGCGCAGCACGGCATTGCGCGGGAAGCGGCGTGCAGGATTGACGAGTGCTTCGGTCTGTAGGACCTCGCCGCCGGCCGGTTCAGGCGTGTGCGGGCGCTCACCGAGAAAGATGCTGCTGAGTGAAAGTTTCGCGTTGTCGAACGCGGGGATCGTGATCCATTGCAGCGCGCTGCCCGTGCGCCCGCCTTCAACCTCGCGCGTGGCGATGCGTACCTGATATAGACCCGGCGTGATGCGCGTCTGGTGTGTGACGATGATGCGTTCGGGTTCGCTCGTTGGGGCAAGCGTCGCGGCTGCATTGCCGGTCGGTGCTTTAGGTGTGACCGTGATGCGGCGCTCGAATGAAGCGATGGTCTTGCCTTGCTGATCATAGACGCCGCCGAGTAGCTCTATATGCTTAACCTGACCGGGCGCGGGCAAGTCGCTGTTGACTTGGAGCGAACTGGCCAGCAGCAACCCGAAGCGTGGCGTGTTGAAGTAGTTGAGCGTGAGCGCCGTGGGCAGGGCCGCGCGCGGCGCGAATGATTGCAGCGCGGTGACGAGCGCGGGGTGCGGCGCGTTGGGCGTTTGCACGCTGACGGGTTGCGCGTTGCCGCCCGACTCTGTGCGCTGTTCGCGCTTGGCTTCGTCGCGTTTGCGCGGCGCATCCGTGGGCGGTGTGGTGAAGAAGCCGCGTTGGACCAGCACAGCCAATTCGGGCCGCTGCCGGACGCTCACCTCTATGCGGCGAAACCTGCCGCCGCGCGCTTCGTCGTCCGCAGGTCGCCACGCGAGCAGATAATAGACAGAGGTTTCCTCCAACGCTTTCGTGATCGCGTTGGCGAGCGCGTTCGTGTTCAAGAGTGCGCGCCCGCCCGTCTCGCCCGCGATGATGCGCAGAGCCTCCTGCATCGCGGCCGCTTCGTTGCCTGAACTAAACGCCAGACGACCCGCCGGGTCGATGAAACCGCTGCTGCTCGCATCAGCCATGCCCGCAAGCGACGCAGACAGGCCGCGCGCGTCGAGCGTATAGACGACCACGCCCCCGCGCACGGCCGCGTCGGTCACACGACGCAAGCGTTCCTGCACCTCGCTCTTGCCTGCATCGAACACGAACCCGTCCGAGATGAAATAGACGAGTTTGCGGCCAGGCAGTTGCGCGGTCCTGCGCAGCAAGTTATGTAGGCTGTTAAGCGTCTGCCCGGCGACGGCGCTGATCTGTTGCATCAGTTGCGAGGCGCGCCCGCGCACCTGTTGCTCGGCGGCGCTACGCGCACCACGCGTGTCGCCGGGGCGGCCGGGCATCGTGGGAAACTCGCGCATCGCGGCGTCCACAAAGGCGCTGACGACGCTCGTGTCGTTGCGTTCGATGCTCAGCGCATCGCTGGCGCTCATCGGCGGCGACGAGCTATCGCGCGTGGTCAACTCACGATAAGCGAGTCGTTCGACGGCGGCGCGTAAGACTTCCTTCTCGTCCGTCAGTTGTTGCAGAAAACCGACTTGCCCGCTCGCGGTCACAATGGCGACTTGATCGTTTTCGCCCAACTGCGCGTCGATGAAACGCAGCAACAGTTCGCGCGTGCGGACAAGACTACTGGGCGACAGGTGCAGGTCGTCGATGAAGAAGAAGATTTGGCGGCCGCGGTCGAGCGGGCGGACAAGGCCCGGCGCGTCGGTGCTCGCGCGCCCTTGCCCGCCACGCGCGGCTGCGAGTTGCGCTTCTTCGTTGACGCTGCCGGCGCGCACGCGCTCGAAGAAGGAGATGGTCTGCGCGCGACCGTCAACGCGCAAGTCGAAATCTTCGGCGCGCAGATTATCTACAAAGCGGCCTTGTTTGTCGAAGACGACCACATCGGTCTGCACCAGTTCGGTGCTGATACGAACGATCTCGTCTGGTTGAATAGGTGTAGGTTGCGCTCGCTCTTGTTGTGCGTGCGCGGCGGCCGCGCAGAGGCAGAGCATCAGTGCGAGGCACGTGCGGCGGGGTAGAGCGCAAGAGGTCATGGCGTCATCTGCCTGACTTGTCCGGGGAAGACCTGTGCATCTTAGCACGCGCACCGCCGCCGACAAGAGGCGGATTAAACTTTACCCCGGCAGCGCCCGTATAAAGAGCGCGTTATTAAACTGTGGGGGCAGGGCTTGACCCTGCCCTTATAAACATCGTGCTGATTGTAAGTTTGTGATCGTCAGAGGGGACGAAAACTTTTGAGCCAGTCAGAGGTGACGCTGGTGCTCGACGGCGTCTCAAAAAAGTTTGACGAGTTCGTCGCGGTCGAAGACCTGAGCTTGCAGGCACGACGCGGGCGCATCTTCGGCCTGCTCGGCCCGAACGGCGCGGGCAAGACGACGACCATACGTATGATCGTCGGCATCAACGCGCCGGACAGCGGGCGTGTCGAGTTGTTCGGGCAGCGGCTCACAGCCGCCGCGCGCGACCGCATCGGTTATCTGCCCGAAGAACGCGGGCTGTATAAGAAGATGAAGGTCGGCGAACAGTTGCGTTTCTTCGGCGAGTTGAAGGGCATGAACCGGCGCACGAGCGAGCGCGAGATCGACCGCTGGCTCGAACGCATGAAGTTGACGGATTGGAAATTGAAGAAGACGGACGAGCTATCGAAAGGCATGCAACAGAAGGTGCAGTTCATCGCGGCCGTGTTGCACGATCCCGATCTGTTGATTCTTGATGAACCGTTCTCCGGCCTCGATCCAGTGAGTGTGGAAACGATGAAAGCGGCCGTGGTTGAGCTACAACAGGCCGGCAAAACGATCATTCTCTCGACGCACCTGATGGAACAGGCTGAAAAACTGTGCGCCGATATCTGTTTGCTCAATCGCGCGCACAAGGTCTTGGGCGGCAGCCTGCGCGAAGTGAAGGCGAGTTACGGCCGCAACACGGTCGCCCTGCGCGCTGAAGGTGCGGACGGCGTGCTGACAGACCCGGCGCTTGTCGCAGCCGTCAAGCAGCACAGCGACGAGTCTGAGATCGTGTTAGCTGCCGGCGCGGACGCGCAGGAGTTGTTGCGCCGCCTCGTCGCGGCGGGCGCACGCGTCACGAAGTTCGAGCAGATCGAGCCGAGTCTTAACGACATCTTCATCGAAAAGGTGAGCGCGACTTCATGAGCAGATTGCTGGCCATCATCCGGCGCGAGTACGTGCAGCGCGTGCGCTCGCGCTTCTTCGTGCTGGCTACCGTGCTCGGCCCGCTGGTCATGCTCGGCTTCACGGTCGTGCCCGCGCTGATCTTCAACATCAACGCGGGCGGTCCACGACGCATCGCCGTCGTGGACGAAACCGGGCGCATGTACGAGCGCGTGCGCGAAGCGATCCTGCGCGAGCCTGAAGCGGACGACAAAGGCGCTGGCGCAACGGACGGGCGCGCTCAGGGCGACGCGAACAATAACGCCCCTGCGACGGCGCAACAGAAAGACGCACAGCCCGACGCTGATTATGTGATCGAGCAGGTGCGCGCGGACGGGCGCAGTCTTGAAGATGTGAAGCGCGTGTTGAACGAGCGCGTGCAGCGCGGCGAGTTGGATGCTTACATCATTCTGCCGCGCGACGTGATCGAAACCGGCCGCGCCGAATACTACGCGCGCAACCTCGGCGACGAGTTCACGGCCCGGCAACTCGGTAATCGTTTGAGCGCGGCGGTTGGCGAGCAACGCCTGTTGGATCGCGGCATCAATCTTCAGTTCGTCCACGACTCGACGCGGCGCGTGGAGTTGACCTCGCGTAAGGCCGGCGCGGAAGGCACGGGCGCGGCCGAGCGCGGGAGTTTCGGGTTCGCCTTCGGCATCGGCTTCTTCATCTACATCACAATCTTGCTGTACGGACAAGCGATCCTCGGCGCGGTCGTCGAAGAGAAGGCGACGCGTCTGACGGAGATGCTGTTCTCGTCGGTCAACACGTTCACGTTGATGATGGGTAAGTTGCTCGGCGTGTCGCTGGTTGCGCTGACGCAGTTTATGATCTGGGCGGTCGCGTTTCTGCTGCTGACGCTCTACGGCGCGGGCGCGCTCGCCGCGAGCAACGTGCATCTGCCGCCCGTCGCGCCGTCGCTTATCGTCTACGCCGTGCTGTTCTTCCTCTTGGGTTACTTTCTCTACGCGACGATCTACCTGCTGCTCGGCGCGATGGTGACGACGACGCAAGAGGGCGGGCAGTTGTCGATGCCGATTGTGTTTATGTTGGCGGCGAGTTTGTGGCTGGCCGTGCCGGTGATTCGCAGCCCCAACTCATCATTCGCCCTGTGGGTTTCGCTCGTGCCGTTCTCCGCGCCGATCACGATGATGGCGCGCATCGTCGCGGAGCCGCCGCCCGCATGGCAGATCGCGTTATCGCTCGTCATTGGCTTCGCAACGGTGGCGCTGTTGATCTGGCTCGCGGCGCGCGTCTATCGCATCGGCATGCTCATGTACGGCAAACGCGCGAGCATCCCTGAGATGGTGCGTTGGGCAAGGATGAAGTGAACAGTCGGACACTACTAATTGATCATGGGCACTGAGATTGAGAAGAAGTATCGCGTGACTGCTGAAGCGGCCGCGGAGTTGCGCGTGCGTTTGGCGGCGGTGGGCGCTGACGCGCACGGCGCAGAGTTTGAAGTGAACACGATCTATGGCGGGCCGGGGCTTGAGCCGGGCGTGCATGTGTTGCGCGTGCGACGCGTGGGCGGGCGGGCCATTTTGACTTACAAGGAACGCCGCGCGTCCGCGTCGGCCGTCAAACATCAGCGCGAGGACGAGACGGAAGTGGCGGACGCAGATGCGCTTGCCGCGATCTTGGACGCGCTCGGTTACAAGCCTGCGCTTGTCTATGAGAAGCGGCGCGCGACGTGGCAACTAGGCGCAGCGGAAGTGGTGATTGACGAACTGCCCTTCGGTTGGTTCGTGGAGATCGAAAGGGCCGGAAACTGCTATCGTCGCTGCCGAGCGTGAACTTGAACTTGAAAACGTAAGAGGCCGAACACGCGACCTATCCTGAGTTAACGCGCCGCTTCGGCACAGAGCGCGCCGGAGTCGTCGAGACACGTTTCGCGGTCGAGTCAGAGCATTGAACACGGTTGTTGTTATGTGCAGACGAAGCGTTAGCTTATGGTCTAGGCGCAAGTATCATTAAGAGACGCGCTGCATTCCGGTCGTACACAAAGGGCGTGAGCGCGCCGCGCGGAATAACATTTTGTGCCGATGAACGCGCACATTTAAGGCGACGCGCATGGCACGTCGGTTGCGCGCATAGAACCGGAGGCAAGTAACAAAAAATGTTGAAGGAGATCAAAGTGTCCAAATATTTCGTCCTCGGCCTGTGTGTGCTGGCGCTGTCAGTATTCGCCGCCGGCTGCGCGACCGAGACTAACACCAATACCGCGAGCAGCAACGCAGCAACTACGACCACCACAACAACCACGTCAACCGCAACGACCGCGCCGCGCCCCGGACCCGACAACTCGGAGATCGCTATGACCGAGTCGAACGGCACGCGCACGGAGACGCGCACGTTCAAGAGCGGGCGGGTCGAGAAAGTTGTCGTCACCGAGACGTCCGGGCGACGCACGGCGCGCGTCTACACGCGTGAAGGTGAAGTGCATGACCTGCCGGAGAGCAAAGTGGAGACGGCGCTCGATGCGACGGGCGACGCGCTGGCCGATGCGGCCGGGTTCGTCGTTGATAAGTCCAAGGATATCGGCGGCGCGGTGAAGGACGGCGGCGCAACCGTGATCGATAAGACGGTCGATGGCACGAAGACTGTCGCGGAGAAGACGGCGGACGGGACCAAGACGGTCGCTGAAAAGACGGCCGAAGGCGCTAAGAAGGCCGGTCAGAAGACCGCCGAGGGCGCTAAGAAAGTGGGCAGCGCCGTGAAGAAAGCGGTGACGCCTTAACGCATCCGTTACTAACCTGAACGAGTTCGTTGATTGACGCGCAACGACCGCGCAGGCCGCCGTGGCTTTTTAGAGGCACGGCGGCCTGTTCTGTTGTGCTGTGTCACACGGACGAAGCCGGGGTGGGTGATGCTATAATGCGGCTTGCCGAGACACCGAGCATCTTGCGGCTTGAAGGAGTTAAGACGTGATAGACACCGGACGCTTTACCCTGATCTGCCCGTGCTGCGAAGCGACACTCATCATCGACGCGGAGACGGGCGCGCTCATTTCACACGAGGAGAAGGCCAAGCCCGTCGCTTCGTTCGAGGAGATGGCGAAGGGCATGGAGAAGCAGAAGGCTTTGCGCGAACAGTTGTTCACGCAGGAGCTAGGTTCGGTTAAAGACCGCGAGCGACTGCTCGAAGAGAAGTTCCGCGAAGCGATGAAGCGTGCCGATAAAGATACCGGCACGCCCTACAAGAACCCGCTCGACCTCGATTGAAGTTGCGCCCCTGAGCAACAACTCAAGACTTCGTAATCCGGATGGAGATAGCAGTCACCTGCTTTAGATTACTGCGAGTTGGCAACGGCTTGCCGTAAGGACTTGAGCAGCCCGGCCGGGTCGTAGAGAATCCGCATGCCGTCGGCGACGACGCTTCGTGTGCCTTCGTCCACGGGCACGTCGGCCCAATCGGGGGGCGCAAAATTAAATTCAATCTCAAGGTCGTCTTGATAACAGGCGCGCAGCGCCGTGACGCGCCCCCAAGCTTCGGCGGTGCTTGTCGTCATAGTGCCGAACTGCGCCGCCCAATCGGCGTTGGCAAAATATTTTTCGACCGTGGTTGTTAAGGTCAACAGATCAATGTCCGACACCGCCGTGGCCGCAGTGCGCGCATAGGAGCCGACGAGCGCGGCCGCCAACACGTCCGGTTGGGCGCTAATCCAGATAGTGAACTGCGCCAACAGACTCTCTAAACGCAGGAATCGGTCGGGCACGTCGCTCATGCTCTAATCCGTTTCATCCGGCGGTCGTCAAACGAGGCGCGCGTTGGATTGCCCGTAGTGCTGGTATGCGCCCCACGTCGAGCCGCGATCAAATATTTTGCGGCGCGCATCGGCCAGTGCGTCGCCGAGTAGTTTGCCGCCCATCGCCTGTTCGTAAAACACTTCCGCAAACTGAACGGCCGCCCCGTCGTCAACCGCCCACCCTGTGCCGATGTAGTTCTGCACGCCGCGCTCGAAGAACGCTTCGGCCAGACCCGCCAACTTCTTATTCGCCTGCTCGGCCGAAGGCTCTTGATTGTCGTTGCACACGGCCGAGAAACAGGCATTGGCGAAGATGAGGCGCGGCACTTGGCGGCTGCGGAAAATTTCGCGCGCCGAAAGTGTGCAGTCACGACTGAAGACCCAGCCGCTACGATTCGGTTGCTTCTCGTCGAAGATGCCGTGCCCGGAGTAATGCACGACATCGAACGTCTCATTCAACAGCAGCGCGAGGATTTCGACCGGGTGGCATTCGTCGGGGCCAAGCCGCGAGATGATCTCAACGTCCAGTTTCTTCCTTAATTGCGTCTTAAACTTTTCTAGAATCCTGACCACTTCCTGACCTTCGCGCAACGCGCCGTCAAGTCTTAAATCAGGTTCCGCTAACGGGGCCGGGTCGGCGATGACGAGGAAGCGCAGGCTTTTGTTCATCGGCGGCGCGATGCCGGGCGCACCTGAAAGCATCGTGCGAAACTGGCGCGTGAGTTTCAAATCAGGCCCGAAATAACTGCGCCGCAACTGCGGGCCGTAACACGCCATCTCCCACGGCAGCGCGGCCGTGTCTCTATCGACCACGAGCGTCAGCGGCTTGCCGTCGTCGATCATGCGCTCGAAGTCTTCGGGGAAAATCTACTTGTGCAGGAGCAGCCCGAATTTTTCCAGACTCTCGCCCTTCTTCAGTTGCGCCGTGATGCCTTCGGTAAAAAAACGCTGCACCTCGACCTTGCGCACAGGGATCACGGCGCTGTTCGTCAGCGCGGAGAAACTATAACTCTCCTCGCTGCGCTCGATGGTGATGCGATTGACGAACCGCGACGCCGCCGGTTGCGCGCCGCTCGACTGGTTGTGGCTCGCGCGCACGGTTTGTTCGGCCGGCAAAGGCGGCAAAGTCTCTTCGGCCAACGCGAGGCTCAAGTTTTCAATGACCCGATTTTTTTTCAGGTCCTTGAGAATCCTGACGATGCTTGCATAGCGATCCTCGTCGTGCTCGACCAGTTTGAATTCCACAACTCGTTCGACGCGCGGCACGCGGTGCAGCGCATCGCAGAAGCCCGACAGCAGACCTTTAACCGCCTCCTCGATGTCCAGACTACCTTCGCCCGAACCGATCAACACGCTGGCGAAACTACCCAGCTTGAGGGCCGAGACGGCGTAACAGATGTTCATTGCGAGGTAACGCAGATCGTTGTAATTGAACTTGCCGTAGTCGCCCATGCCCGCAAGCAAGATCATCTCGGTGGCGATCTCTTTGTGCGGGACGGGGACGAAAAACATCTCGCCGAGGCCGCCGATCATGCCTTGTTCACCGGCGCGTGAAATCCAGTTGCCCGTCGCATCGTCGAGCGCCTTCAAGGCACTGGTCGGAGCGATGCCTCTGTAGCTGCCGACGACGATGGCCGGCGCAATAACCTGTGTGATGCTGCCGCGCGTCGCCACTATGCGCAGGCGCGGTCTGCTCCTGTGCCGTTTGCTGTTTCGCCCGTTCGCCGGTGCGGCCGCCTTCGCGTTCATAGAGGCGCTCTCCCGTGGCTGCGCTTAAGTGAAAATCTGGCGCTTCTTGTTCGTGTCCGTGCCTTCGAGTTGGGGCAATTGATCGTAGTTGCCCTCTTCGAGCAGCGACAGCAGGCGCTTGTGCAACTGGGCGTAGGTGAGTTTGAACTTGGCGTCGGTGATGGCTTTGATGGCGTGATAACTCATCGCGCCGTGAAAGTCGTTGTTGATGTAAGCATCGGCCGATGTTTGACTACTCTTGCAACCGCTCAACAGGAGTTCTTTCATCTTCGACTCAGGAAATTTATCCTTGCCCCCGCGCGCCGCCGACAACTTGTCGGGCGGCAACTCGCGCCCGCCCCACACGCTTGGGTTGAGTTGGCGATTGCGCCGGTACTCGTCAATCTTAACGCGCGTGACCGACCCGGAATGGCACGAGTCCGAGATGACCGTGAGCCGCACGCCTTTGGGCAGACCCGTGAACAACGCGCGCAGTTCGTCGTCGATCAATAAATTCGAGTCCGTGTCGTAAGGGCAGATGGCCTCGTCGAAGTTGGGTTCGTCGCCGTCCGCTTCGGCGATGTAGGTCCCGTGCGACGCATTGGTGAAGACGAGCACGTCGCCCGACTTCGCGCCCTGCAACAACTTCTTGAGTTCACTGATGATGTTGGCTTTCGTGGCCCGGTCGTCGAGCAACTGGCGCACGTCCGTAAAGTCGAAATGATTTTTGAGCAGCCCGGCCCAATCGTTGGCGTCGTTGACGCAGCCGCGCAGATCGTTTATTTCGCCGAAGGGATAATCGTTCACGCCGACGCAGAGTGCTTTTTTAGTCATGATTCGCCGTCCTTCGTGGAGTGCTTAAATTAATAAGCAAGTTGAGTCGGTCTAAAGAGTGGCCCCGTGGGTGAGGTTGCGCTTGCGACAAACCGGGCGGGCGGCAAGCAACCCCTACGCGGCCATAAAGAGTGTCGGCAGTCTTGTACCACCGACGCCGCTATTTTTCAATAGCGTCGATCTCAACCTAAGCGGCGGTGGCCTTCTCTTCGGGCTGCCAGCGCAGGACGGGTTTGCGGGCGGCGGCGGCTTCGTCGAGCCGGCCGATGCGTGTGGTGTGCGGTGCGGCGAGGACGAGATCGGGCGTGTCCTGCGCTTCGCGGGCGATGGCGCGCATCGCGTCGATGAACTGTTGCAACTCTTGCCGGCCGACCGATTCGGTCGGCTCGATCAACATTGCGCCCGGCACGATCAAAGGGAAGTAGATCGTCATCGGGTGAAAGCCGTAATCGATCAAACGCTTGGCGATGTCGAGCGTGTGGACGCCTTTGCGCGCCTGTCGTTTGTCGGTGAAGACAACTTCGTGCATCGGCGGCCCGTCGAACGGCTTATCGTAATCAGTCGTCAAGCCGTGCGCGATGTAGCGCGCGTTCAAAACGGCTGCTTCGGTCGCTTCGCGCAAACCGTCGGGGCCGTGCGTGAGTATGTAAGCGAGCGCGCGCAGGTGCATCCCGTAGTTCCCATGAAAAGCTTTGACGCGCCCGATGGACTGCGGATAGTTGGTGTCGAGTTTGAACTGTTCGTCCACTTTCACGACGCGCGGGACGGGCAGAAACGGTTCGAGTTCTTTGGTGCAGCAGCAGGGGCCGGAGCCGGGGCCGCCGCCGCCGTGCGGCGTCGAGAAGGTCTTGTGCAAGTTCAAGTGGATCACGTCCACGCCCATGTCGCCGGGTCGGGCCCAGCCGACGAGCGCGTTCATGTTCGCGCCGTCCATGTAAACGAGTCCGCCCGCCGTATGCACGATCTGACAAATCTCGCGGATGCTGCGCTCGAACAGTCCGACCGTGTTCGGGTTCGTCAACATCAACCCGGCCACGTCGCCCCCGGCACACAACTCGCGCAAGTGATCCAAGTCTGTTTGACCTTCAGCCGTCGAGCGTATGGTCTTGACGGTGAAGCCGGAGAGATGCGCCGACGCGGGGTTTGTGCCGTGCGCCGAATCGGGGATGAGCATGACCTTGCGGACGGGGCGGTCGCCCTCTTGCACGCCGTCGCGCGCGTCCAAGAAGGCGCGGATCATCATCACGCCGGTCATCTCGCCATGCGCGCCTGCGGCCGGTTGCAAGGAGACGCCCGCGAGGCCCGTGATCTGCGCCAGATGTTGTTGCAACTCGTAGATGACTTCGAGCGCGCCCTGTGCATCCGCTTCGGGCGCGAGCGGGTGCAGGTTGGCAAAGCCGGGAATGCGCGCGACCTTTTCATTCAGCCGCGAGTTGTACTTCATCGTGCAAGAGCCGAGCGGATACATGCCCAGATCGATGTGATAGTTCCACGTCGAGATGCGCGTGAAGTGCCGCACCACGTCCACCTCGGAGACTTCGGGCACGCCCGCGAGATCGTCGTCGCGCCGCAAGTGCGCAGGCAGCAACTCGTCGAGCGGCGTCTCGTCCACATCGAGCGGCGGCAAGAGATAACCTTGCCGGCCCGGCTGCGAACGCTCGAAAATGAGCGACTCATTTTGCGTGACGTGTGGTGTGGCCTTTGATGAATTACTCATTGTCTCAATCTGTTCATTGATTCAATAACGGAATGAATCAATGACTCAATGCCTGCAAGCCCGCGACGAGGGCGTCGATCTCTGCGCGCGTGTTCAACTCGGTGACGCAGACAAGAAAATCATGCGCGCGGTCGGGGAAGTAGCGCGCCAACGCGAGGCCGCCCGTTACGTCGTGCTCACTGGCAAGGCGGCGCAGCAGTTCGTCGGCCGGCACAGGCGCGCGCACGACGAACTCGTTGAAGCGCGGCGCGGCATGTGGCAGCGTGAAGCCTTCGAGTGCGCTGATCTGACGCGCGGCATAAGCGGCCTTTTGCGCGCACTGCACGGCGACCTCTTGCAGCCCCCGGCGGCCGAGCGTCTCCATGTAGATCGTCGCGGCCAGCGCGATCAAGCCTTCGTTGGTGCAGATGTTCGACGTGGCTTTCTCGCGGCGTATGTGCTGCTCGCGCGTGGCGAGTGTGAGCACAAAACCGCGCCGCCCGTCTTTGTCATAAGCGACGCCGACAAGCCGACCGGGCATCTGGCGCGCGTAACGTTCGCGCGTGGCGAACAACCCGACGTATGGGCCGCCGTAGCTCAAGGGCACGCCGAACGATTGCCCTTCGGCGACGACGATGTCCGCGCCCGATGTGCCCGGCGCGCGCAGTAGTCCGAGCGACATGCTCTCGGTCACGGCGACGACGAGCAACGCGCCGACTTTGTGCGCGCGCTCGGCGAGTTGTTGCAGGTCCTCGACGCAGCCGAAGAAGTTGGGCGATTGGATGATGATCGCTGCTGTTTGATCGTCAAGCGCAGCCGCTGTGTCGAAGTTCGTCAGCCCGGTCGCTTGATCAAACGCGGCCTGTTGCAACTCGATCCCTGCGTGGCGCACGTAAGTTTCGGTCACGTGCAGGTATTCGGGATGAAGCGCGGGCGAGACGATGATCTTTTTGCGGCGCGTCACGCGCTCGGCCATCAAGACGGCCTCGGCCACAGCGGTCGAGCCGTCGTACATCGAAGCGTTGGCTACCTCCATGCCGGTCAACTGGCACACAAGCGTCTGGAACTCGAAGATCGCTTGCAGCGTCCCTTGCGAGACTTCGGGTTGATAGGGCGTGTAGGCGGTGAAGAACTCGGAGCGTTGGATCAGCGAATCGATCACGGTCGGCGCGTAGTGCGCGTAAGCGCCCGCGCCTAAGAAATTGGGGCGGCGCGCGGCCGCGTTGCGCGCGGCCAGTCGCTCGAAGTAGGCGAGCAGTTCCGGTTCGGAGAGCGCGGCGGGTGTGTCGGGCGGCGCGCTCAGTAGTACATCGGCCGGGATCGAAGAGAAGAGTTCTGCCGCCGTGTTGAGGCCGACGGTGCGCAGCATCTCGGCGCGCTCGGCGGGCGAGTTCGGGATGTAACGCAACTTCGCTTACTCCGTTTCGGCTTTGGTGTAGTCTTCGTACTCGGCGGCGGTCATCAGTCGATCAACTTCGCCTGAGTCTTTGATCCGCAACTTGATCATCCAGCCCGTGCCATACGGATCGGTGTTGACCTTTTCCGGTTCGTCTTGCAGCGTCTCGTTGACTTCCAATACCTCGCCCGAAACGGGACAGTACAACTCAGACACGGCCTTGACCGATTCGACGTTGCCGAACACTTGATGCGCTTCAAGCGTCTCGCCCGCGCGCGGCAACTCGACGAAGACCACATCGCCCAAAGAGTTCTGCGCGTGATCCGTGATCCCGATTGTGCCCGTGTCGCCCTCAACCCTGATCCACTCGTGATCCTTGCTATAGTGCGAATCTTCCGGAATGTTCGACATAGTTCTCCTTAAACTACTGCCTACTTCTTGTCCCGTTTATAGAACGGCGTCGGCACGATGCGCGCGCCGACCGCGCGACCGCGCACGTCGATCTGAATCTCTTGCCCTTCGTGTGCGTGCTCGACGGGGACGTAAGCGAGGCCGAGGTTCTTTTTCAAATAGGGCGCGGGGCTGCCCGATGTGACGCGGCCGATCTTCTGACCGTCGAGCAGCACGTCTTGATTGTCGCGCGCGATGCCGCGCTCTGTGACCTCGAAGCCGACGAGTTTACGCTTGATGCCTTCGGCCTTCTGTTGAGCCAGCACGTCGCGGCCGGTGAAGTCGCCCTTGTTGAGTTTGCAAATCCAACCGAGGTTGGCTTCGAGCAGCGTGGTCGTTTCGTCAATCTCGTGACCGTAGAGCGCCATCGCAGCTTCGAGCCGGAGCGTGTTGCGCGCGGCCAGACCGCAGGGCAGGATGCCCGTCGCTTCACCATAACGGCCGACCTCAAGAATGCGTTGCCAGAGTTGGTCGGCGCGCTCAGGCGCGGCGTAAATCTCGAAGCCGTCCTCGCCCGTGTAGCCGGTGCGTGAGATGATCGCTTCAACGCCGTCAACTATGCCCTCGCGGAAATGATAGTACTTGATCTCCGTGAGCGGCGTGTCGGTCAACTGCTGCACAAGATCGAGCGCATCGGGGCCTTGCACGGCGAGTTGGCAAAAGTCGGCGCTGCGATTTTTAAGTTCGACCTGTTCGTCGCCGCGATGCTCGTTGATCCAGTCCCAGTCTTTATCTGTTGTGCCTGCGTTGACGACGAGCAGTAGATGATCGGCCGCGAAGCGATAGACGAGCAGGTCGTCAACGACCGTGCCGGCGGGCGTGGTCAGCGCGGTGTAGTGCGCTTGATTGTCTACGAGTTTGCTGGCGTCGTTCGAGCAGAGGCGGTTGACAAAGGCGATGGCATCGGGGCCGCGCACTTCGATCTCGCCCATGTGCGACACGTCGAAGAGGCCCGCGTGGCGGCGCGTGCGTAAGTGCTCCTCGACCGTGCCGGCCGGGTATTGCACGGGCATGTCCCAGCCGCCGAAATCGACCATGCGCCCGCCCAAGCGGCGGTGCGCGGCGTTGAGCGGGGTCTGCTTCAGCGCGGGCGCAGTCAAGCGTGTCTCCTCAACTTTTAGCGAAGGTGTCGGCCGCAAAATTCAGGATGTGAACTAGGCGGTCAACCTAACACGCAGCGCGCGCGAGCGTCAAGCAAGCCGCGCGCGGGCGGCGTTCACTTCGCGGCCCGCTCAGGCGCGGCGAGCCACGCATACTTCGCGCCCGTCCAATAGATAAAGCCCGCGTCGCGTCTTGCGTCTACGTGAATGAGATTGCCTTGCTGCGGCGGCAAGTTGATCTTCAATTTGGCCGCGACTTCGGGCCGCGCCTGCACATGCAGATCACGCCCGGCCGAATTTTTAAGTAGATACACCTGCTGCGCGTCAGGGTTACGCCAGCCCTGTTCCTTGTAGCCGTGGATGACGGCGAGCAACACGTCTGTCGCTTCGACCTTAACGGGCGTGGCGGGCGATAACTTCTGCACGGCTTTGGTCGGATCGGGCAGGACGACCGTGTGCGGGTCGTTCAAAATCCAAGCGGCCACTTCGCTGTTGATGTCCGCGAGCTTGGCCGGGTCGGGCTTGACGACGACGGCGATGTCCTCTGAGCCGTCGCCGTTGAAGTCGCCCACGAGGGCATTGTCCGTGCGCGTCGCATCGGGCTGCACCACGCCCTGAAAGATGCGCGTCAACTTGTCGTTGACTTCAGCGGCCGGCGGCGGCGTGGCCGGGGTGGCGGCAGGCGCAGAGGCAGACCCGGCCGGCGTCGGCGCGCTTTGGGTTGTTGGTGGCGTCGCAGGCGCGACGGGCGCGGCCGATTGGGTCGGCGCGGGCGGCGGCGCGTTGACGACATCGGGTTGTTGCTCGCGCGTATCGGTGCAGGCGGAGCAGAACAGCAGCACGATGATGACGACGAGGGACGGGATTGCGCGACGCATCTTAATCGAACCTCAGCACGTTGGGATCAGAATCAAAGACTTACATGTTAAAGATGCCGGCCGGGTAACGGCTCCCGGCCGGCATCTTGTTAGTGCCCCGACAGGTGACGCGCGCCGTGAGTTGTCACAGCGAGTTAAGGAAGGTGGCGATCTGGTTGCGCTGCGTGACGCTGAGCGAGCGATAGTTGTTGATGACGAACGTGGCCTCGCCCGCGTGGCGCAGAACGGCCTCGGAGCGGGTCAGCGATTCGCCGTCGTGCATCAGGCGGTCGCGCGTGCGGACGCCCCAGAGCGGCGGCGTGCGCAGTTTGTTGGCGGTCGATTGCCCGCCGTTCTGCACGATGCCGTCGCCTGTGCCTACGTCGTGCAACAGGAAGTCGCTGAAGGGGCGAATGACCTTGTTGCCGAGCGCGGCGGGCACGGTGAACGCGCCGCCGTTGATGACCGTGCCCGCAGGCGCGGTCGTGATCGCAGGCGTATGGCAGATGTTGCAGCCGACCTGATTGAAGAGGGCCTGACCCGTCTGCGAATCGGCCGTGGCGGCAACGGCTGCGTCGCGCGGCGGCACTTTCGTCGCGCGCATGAACTGCGTGAAGACTTCGATGTCGTTCTCGGTGTCTTCGCCGCAATTGCCGGCCGTGCCAACTTCGCAGGGCGCACTGTCGGACACGGGATCGAAGCCCGACCCGAAGCCGACGAAGCGACCGAGCGAAGTGTTCTCGACGCGGACGAGACGATTAGTGATGCCCATCTCGTTCAGGTAGGCGTCGCCGGAGAACGAGAGCAGGCTGGCGTGCTGGTTCTTCCAGCCGAAGCGCCCGACGCGCAGCGCGTTGTTGGCTTCGGCCACCGGCACTTGAATGACTTGGCCGGCGATGCGCCCGCCGCTCTGGCCCGGCTGGTTGTTGGCGATGGCGACGATGGTGTTGCTGTCAATCGCTTCGATGAAGCCGTCGCCAAGCACGTTGAGCGAAGTGCGGAAGGTGCGAATGTTCTCGGCGGTCGAGGGCACGCGCTCCTGAATCGCGGCGTTGGTCGCGCGGTCGTTGATGAGCGAGCCGCCCACGGCGTCCACGAAGTTGCCGAAGCCGTCGGTGTGACCGGCGCGCAGTTCGGTGATCTGGCTGATGCCGCCGGTCACGGGGTTCTGGTGACACTCGCTGCACGCCTGCGCGTTGTAGACGGGGCCGAGGCCATCGGCGATGACATCGACCTCTTCAAAGAAGAGAATGTTGTTGGCATGTGTCCCGCGCACGGGTTCATCGCCTTCTGCCGGCGCTGTGCCCTGGGGGACAAGACCGTTGGTTAAGTTGTCAAAGCCTGCTGGAGCCTCGGCCTGCCCGGAGACGGTATCGGTAAAGACCGTCGGGAGCACGAAGGCGGCGGCGAAGCAGCAGAGCACGATTATCTTGAGCAGCTTCATCCTGATCTCCTCCTGGTAACTTGGGCCACAACTGCGCCCAAGGGGAAACTGAAAAGTTACCGTTCGGCTCAAGGAAAATTGAGTCGGGTTGCGTTTACGAGTTGTCGGTCACACGTCACCTGAGGTAGCCGGGGCGTCAGAAATCTATTGCTGGTCAGCCCATGAGAAGCGGGCGGATGCATGTACGCCGTTACGGCTGCTAAGGCCATCCCGGTCGTGGGGCGTTAACTATTTAATTGTGAGACGGAGCAACTCGGTTAACTTGCCAACCCAACCCTGATACTCTGGGCGAGCAAAAGGGCCGGCCCTTCTTCGGCACAACTAACTGCCGCGAGGTATTAAACCCCTTGGACGACTGAACCCAACCGCTGCACGTTAGAAAGTAATGGTAAAAGTGGTGACGAGTCTCGTGAGGTGTGGAGCAAGTGTCAGGCGAGAGTCGTCATTTGAGCAAAGAGCGTCCGCAGACTAGTTTTGTTTACGCCAAATGTCAACATAAATCTTCGGGCCGGGGCCAAGAAACGCACAGCATCGCACTTGAGTCCGAGCAGAACCGCCTTGACGCTCCGCACGCGCGACGACTAAAGTGACAGACATCCTCGCGCGGCGGCGAGCAGCCGCGGCCGCGTCTTTCGCGCCTGCAAAAAGCCGTGCCTAGCAGGCATCCGCCAGCCCGTTTCGGGACTCTAAATGCGGTCAACTGTGGTCTTCGCGGTGGGACAAGACTTGATGCAGTCGCCGCGTTAGACTTCGCCTTAACGCAACATAAAGTTTTTGTCTGGCGTCAAAACCCCCATCCAACTGCCAGTCGTTTTAGTGCCCCGTTTTTTTGATCGTTAACCGGCCGGTTGTGCTCTGTCTGCCACATTCGCGCCGGGTTATCGTCAACCCGCAGAGGAAGTCTTTTAAGTGACTAAGATGAAGTTCCCCGCCACCCCCGCGCGCAGTCTGACGCGTGCCTTGACGCTGTTGCTGCTCGGCTTGCTCTGTCTATCCGGCGGGCTGGCTGCGCCGGCCGAAGCAGCGCCGGGCCGGCGGAGCGCAGGCAAACGACGCGTGGTCGTTAGACCTGCGACACGCAGCCGACGACAACGTGCCGGTCGCATCAGCCACGCGCGCGGCGAACGCTTCGACGAAGCGAGCGCCGAGTTGGGGCTGGACGAGGAGAGCGGGGAAGAGGTTGAGCGGCGCAACGAGTGGTTCATGTTCCAGCGTTCGTATCCGTTCGCCGCGCCGCCGGCCGAGGGGCGACGGCTGGCGTGGAAACTGCGCCGCGCGCAGCAGCGGCGCAACAGACGGACGGCGCAACGCTCGCACCAACCGCGCTTGGCTGGCGGGCCATCGGCCCGACGCCGACGACGCCCGCCTTCCCGAACAACTGGGGGCTGACGAGTGGGCGCATCAACGCCGTCGCCATCTCGCCCACGAACCCGAACCTCGTGCTGGTCGGCGCGTCAACGGGCGGCATCTGGCGCTCGACCGACGGCGGCCAAAATTTCACGCCCGTCAGCGACGCGCAGGTCGATCTCTCGGTCGGCTCAATCGCCTTCAGCCGCAGCGACCCCGCGATTGTCTATGCGGGCATGGGCGATCTCTATAATAGTTATCTTGGGACGGGTGTGTTGAGATCGACCGACGCGGGGCAGACGTGGACGCGTGTTAATAACGCGACGCTGCCGTCGCCCGCGACGACGGCGAAGCTCGAAGTCAGTCCCGTCAATCCGAACAAGGTCTATCTCGTCCAATATCTGCGTTACGATCCGGCCGTGGTTGGTCAGACTACGCCGAGCGGCATCTTCGTCTCGAACGATGGCGGTGTCAGTTGGACGCGAACGTTCACAGGGCTGGTGCGCGATCTCGTGATTCATCCGACCAATCCGCAGATCATCTACATCGGCGTGCGCCGCGCCGATGCGCCCGCGGGTCAGCCCGGCCTCTACAAGTCAATCGACGGCGGCAACACTTGGGCGATCACCTACGCGTCGCCGCTTGGGGCTTACACCAACAGCACGCGTATAGACATGCGCGTTGCCGTGACGCCGGCCGCGCCCGACACGGTTTATATCTTCACCGGCAACACGATCAGCCCGGCTACGTCGAACCTGCGCGTCGAGGTCAGCAACGACGGCGGCCAGACGTGGACGAATCGCAGCGTGGTTGGCATCGATCCCGGTCAGTTCGGTTACAACGCTTACATCTTCGTCGATCCGACGAACCCGAACATCCTGTACGCGGGCACGCGCGATGTGCATAAGTCAATCGACGGCGGGCTGTCGTGGACGAGCCTTACGCGTAACTTCGTCTACAACGGCAGTTCATTTCCTTATAACCCGTTCAACTCGCGCTCGCACCCAGATCAGCACGCCTTCGCCTTCGCGCCCAACGATGCGAACACGATCTACATAGGCAACGACGGCGGCCTCTCGAAGTCCGTGAATGGCGGCGCGTCGTTCGCATCTTTGAACGCAACGCTCGCGCTCTCGCAGTTCATCGGCATCGCCATGCACCCGACCGACCCGACGCGCACCGTCGGCGGCACACAGGACAACGGCACGCAGTTTCGCGCGGCATCGGGCAACGGCTGGCAAGAGTTTGCCGAAGGCGACGGCGGGCATCCCGTCATCAGCGCAACCGATCCGAGCGTCGTCTTCAGCACCTACGTCTACGCCGCGATCCGCTGGTGGCGCTTCAACCCCGACGGCTCGCGCACAGAGTTGAGCAGCCGCCGCACAAGCCCCAACTCGTTTCAAGAGACGGGCACGTCGCGCATCAATTTCTATCCGCCGTTCACCAACAACGGCGTGGACTCGACGCTCTACTTCGGCACGTGGCGTCTGTTTGTCAGCACGACCTACGCCGATCCGAACCTGCCCATCAACTCGTCCACGTGGACAGCGCCCGGCCTCACGACCGATCTAACCAAAGGCGGCACGGACGTGCTTAACGCCATCGGCGTCGAGCGCAGGGCCGGCGCGCAAGTTATCTACACAGGCTCGGAGCAAGGGCGCGCGATGGTCACGGCCAACGGCGGTCAGACTTGGGCGGACGTAACCGCCGGTCTGCCCGACCGCACGATCAGCAGCATCCGCGTCGATCCGCAAAACGCGGCGGTCGCTTATCTGTCCGTCAGCGGCTACGCTTCAGGGCACGTCTTCAAGACCATCAATCAAGGGCAGACGTGGACCGACATCAGCGGCAACCTGCCCAACATTCCGGTCAGCGACACGCTCATCGATCCGCTGACGCCGACGACGCTCTACGCGGCGACGGACGTGGGCGTCTTCCGCTCGCTCGTGGGCGGCACGACGTGGGAGAGTTTCAACTTGGGCTTGCCGCCAACGGTCGTCACCAACTTCGCCACGAACGCGAGCGGGCGCATACAGATCGCCACCTACGGGCGCGGCGCATACGAGTTGACGAACGACGTGCCCGAACCTGTCGTGCCCGCCGTGCAGTTCAGCGCGGCGAGCGTAGACGTTGAAGAAAGCGCGGGCAGCGTTTCGCTAACAGTCATCCGCACGGGCGACGCGACCAACGCCGCCAGCGTCGTCTATCAAACACTCGATAGTCCCGCGCAAGTGCGTTGCGACGATCAACTCAACAATCAAGGCGCGGCCTATGCGCGCTGCGACTACGCGACCACCGTTGACACGATCAACTTCGCTGCGGGCGAGACGCAGAGGACCGTCACGATCCCGATCATCGACGACGCGCATCTCGAAAGCTTGGAGACATTTCAAGTGGCGCTCACGAATCCAAGCGCCGGCCTCGCGCTCAGCACACCCTCTAACGTGACGGTCACGATCATCTCGGCCGACTCACCGACCGCCGCGAATCCGATCTTCAATACGTCCTTTTTCGTCCGCCAACACTATTTAGATTTTCTCTCTCGCGAACCCGAAGCGGGCGAGCCGTGGTCCAACGTCTTGAATAATTGTTCAGACGTGAACAACAACCCCAACTGTGATCGCTTGACTGTCTCCGCCGCCTTCTTCGGTTCGCCGGAGTTTCAGTTGAAAGGCTACTTCGTCTATCGCTTCTATAAACTCGCCTTCAACCGGCTGCCCGCTTACGCAGAGATCATCCCTGACATGCGACAGGTGACGGGCACAACGCCCGCCGAGGTCTACGCGAAGAAAGCCGCGTTCAGCAACGCTTTCACGCAACGCACCGAGTTCGTGACCAACTATGGCGGACTGACGAACACTGCTTACGTCACGACGCTGCTAGGGCGCTACAACCTGACTTCGATCACAACGCCCGACCCGCAAACGCCGGATGGGAATGTGAAGGTGACGCTAACGAGCGCGCAGCTAATCAACGCGTTAACCGCCGGCACACTCACACGCGCACAGGTCCTGCGCGCTGTCGCTGATTCGGATCAAGCCTTCAACGCGGAGTTCAATCAAGCCTTCGTCGCCATGCAGTACTATGGCTATTTAAGACGCACACCTGAGCCGTCGGGCTATCAAGCGTGGTTGAATTATCTGAACACGCACCCCGGCGACTCGCGCACGATGGTCAACGGCTTTATGAACTCGCAGGAGTATCGCTTGCGCTTCGGGCAGTCGCAGTAAGGCAACAGGTAAAGACAAAACCGGAGCGAGAGGCTTGCACCTTCTCGCTCCGGTTTCCATTTAACTTTTGCCTGTCGCCTTTAGAAGCTGTGGTCGGGGACGTTCACTTTTGAGAGCGAGAGGACGACGCGCACGGTTTGCGGGCGTTGGTCGCGCGAGGCGGGGACGAAGGCGGGCGTCTTACGCAGCGCCGCCTCGACCTCGTAGAGCATGTGCCGGTTGCGCGGCGGCTGCACGACTTCGGCGAGCGAAGCGTCGCCGTTGCTGAACACGTCGGCGACGATGGCCATGTCGTCGTCGTCCGCCGGCCCCTCGGACGGCGAGCGCACCAGTTTGGCCAGCGCGCCGTTGGGATTCAAACTCGGCATCAGACCCTTAAGATCAGTCGGCTGACCGGGCACGCCGATGACGACCATTTGCACTTCTTCCGAGTCGGCGCTGCTGGCGCGTGCGAGTTCGCGCAGTAGTCCGACGTGGGGGCGGAGCGCGCTCGTCACGGCCATGAAGAGCAGGATCGAAGTCAGCGCGCCGATGGTGTAGGGCATGACGCGCGGGCGCACCCATCTCTCCACTTGCAGCCAGAACGACTGCGGCGGCTTTTGTCTCTGCGCGGCGCGCTCGATCATGAGAGCGTCGCTGATCGCGGCGGTCAACGCGGCGGGTGGCTGTGGGCGTTCGATCTGGCCCAGCCCGCGCACGAGTGCGCGCATGTCGGCCAGATGCAGGCGACACACGGGGCAGCGTTCGAGGTGCGCGCTGACGAACGCAGGCGTGCTGCCCGTCAGTTGCCGGTCGAGATAGGCCGACAGTTGTTTCTGTATCTCCGCGCAATTCATAACAACGATGTCAGATGTTAACGGTCAGAAGATCACTGCTGACTTGAGCCAACAAGCCGACCGCTAACATCTGCCTTTCAGCGAATGGCTGGCCAACCCGGCCGCACACTTCCGCGAGGAAGCGATGCGGGCGCTGTAAGCAGGCACGAGACTTACGCCCGATGTTAAGACTTCAGACGCGCGCCACGACACATCGACGGGTGTTGCTGGCCGCGTTCTCAACGCCGCCACGCGCGCCTTCAGTCCTCGCACACGGAGAAGACTCGAACTGCGCCTGCTCCGCTTACCCCTTCGCGTCCTGACCCACTGCGTAGCACCTTAGTGTGGTTGTGGCTCAAGCCGGGGCAGGGCAACCATTCGCTTCAAAGAACCAATCCTTACCTGAACCCTTCCAGCCGGCGACGCAATTCGTTGCGCCCGCGCGAGAGTCTGGACTTGACCGTGCCGACGCTGATCTCAAGCGTGGCGGCGACCTCTTCATAACTGAGGCCTTCTACGTCGCGCAGCACGACGACCTCGCGGTAGGTGCGCGACAGTGTGCGCAGGGCCTGTGTCAATATCTGTTCACGTTCGCGCGCGAGGGTCGCTTCTTCGGGATTGATGCTGCGCTCGTCCGCGAGTTGCGCGGCGAGCGGCTGTTCGTGCGTCTCGTCGGTCGCGTCGAGCGAGACGGTGACGTTGCGCCGTCTGCGTCGCCACCAGCGCCAACGATTGCGCGCTTGATTGACGGCGATGCGATAGAGCCATGTGCGCAGGTCGGCGTCGCCGCGAAAGTGTGCGACGGCGCGAAAGGCTTGCAGGAAAGTTTCCTGCGTCAGATCGCGCGCCTCCTCCGGGTCTTCCGTCAGGCGGTAGAGCAGCGCGTAGATGTCGGGCGACCGCTCGCGGACGAGGAAGTCGAAAGCGGCCGCGTCGCCGACTCTTAATCTGTCAAGGAACTGCGCTTCACTGCGGGCAGACGCCTCGCCGGGAGCGGCCTGTACGTGCGAGGCTGACTCCAACTCGGCTTGCCCGCGGAGGGCGATTGGCTCTCCGAAGCTCACAAACGTCCTCCGTCGGCGGCCGGCGCTTGCAGCCGCACCCTGCGCTCGCCGCCCCGTCGCCCACTTAGACACGGGGCAAGCGCGCTTTGTTCCAGATAAAGTTTAACTACCGGGGAAAACGCGGGCCTGCGGCTCGACCTGACGACGTTCATCGGGCTAAACCATTGTCTCGACTGAGTTAACATAGTTCGTCCGTGGTTTTCCGCGACTGCCTGTCCAGTCTCCGCCGCGTCACGACTAATCTCCGCCGTGGCGTGGCGGACATCAGCGGGCGCGTGGCGGATGTTAGCCGTGGGACGGCGGAAGCCCGCGAAGCAACGGCTGATATCAGCGAAGCGACGGCGGGCATCAGCGACGGGGCGGCGGAAGTCAGTCATACGGCGGCGGGTGTCCGCCGCGCCGTTGCCGGGGCGCGAGCGTAGCACGCGTTAAAGGGGCGGTCAATCGTCGTCTGATGCTTGCTTGACAACCCTGTCAAGCGGTCGTTAGAGTGACCTTTTGACTCTAACTCCAATTTTTAGAACGCGCACGCCTGTGCGATGTTGCAAGAGAGAAAAACGTGGCTCGATATACCAGAACGACAAAGAAGCGCGCACGCGAACTCCGACACGACGCGTTCCGCGACCGCACGATGAGCGCCTTCGACCGCGTGGGCGACCGCTTCGAGGGCCAAGGCCGTAACATCCTCTACGGCATCGCCGGCCTGATCCTGCTCGCCGCCCTCGCGGGCGGTTTCAGTTGGTGGCGCACACGCCACGCAGACGAAGCACGCCGCGCCCTCGGTCGCGCCATCGAGATCAACGAGGCACAGGTCACAGCCTCGCCGCAGCCCGGTGCGCCGGGGCCGATCTTCGCTACTGACCGCGAACGGGCCATGCGGGCCGTCGAAGAGTTTCAGAAGGTCGAAGCGAAATACGGCGACCCTTACAAGACGCTCGCGCACTACTTTCGCGCCGCCAACTTGTTGACCGTTGATCGCGCCGCCGGGGTCAAAGAGCTTGAAGCACTGACCGGCAGCGGCAACGCAGAGGTTGCCACCCGCGCCAAGTTCGCGCTCGCACAGGCGCGCACCGACGACGGGCAGTTGGACGCGGCCGCCGTCCTCTACAGTGAACTTGCGAGAGCCAACAGCGACACCGTGCCGGCCGACATGGCCAACCTGCGGCTCGCCGCCATCTACGAGAAGCAAGGCAATAAGCAGGAAGCCGCCGACATTCTCTTCCGCATCGTCGAGACGGCGCGCAATGCGAAGGACAAAGACGGCAAGCCCGCGCCCCAACCGGCCGCCGCCCGCGACGCCGCCGAGCGCCTCGAAAGCCTCGACCCCGTGCGCTTCGCCAAACTCCCCCCCGAACCGCCCAGAGATTTACCGTTCTAAAGTAGTCAGCACTCAGTAGCCAGTGGTCAGTAGAAAAAGCATTTCGTTCTTCTACTGACTACTGGCTACTTTACTTTCTTATGGACAATCTGACGCATACGCTGGTCGGGGCGACGATAGCGAAGGCGGGGTTGGAGCGCCTGTCGCCGTATGCGACGGCGGTGTGCATCGTGGCGGCGAATGCGCCGGACGTGGACGTGCTGTCGCGGCTCGGCGGGCGCTGGTTCTCATTGGAACATCATCGGGGCATCACGCATTCGATTGTCGGCACGCTCACGCTCGGTCTGCTCTTGCCGCTCGCCGCTTATGCCATCGAGCGCCTCATCACCCGGCTCAGACACACGCAGCCGCGCATACGCTTGCGCGGCCTCATGCTCGCCTCTGTGCTGGCGTGCGCCACGCATCCTGTGCTCGATTGGTTGAACAACTACGGCGTGCGCCCCTTCCTGCCGTGGAATCATAATCGTTACTACGGCGACATCGTGTTCGTTCTCGACCCGTGGCTGTGGCTCACGCTCGGCGGCACAATGTTTCTACTCACAGCGCGCACGCGTTGGCGCGTCCTTGCATGGTGCGCGCTCGCGCTCGTGTTGACGGGGGCGTTGCTATTGCTGCCGCAACGCGCGGGGCTGTCGCAGACGTGGCTTGTCCCAAGCATCTGGCTAGCTGGTCTGGCGCTAATCATCTGGGGTGCGCTTCGCACGTCTGCCGCAGCGGCTCGGCGCGCGTCTGGCGCAAGGCGCGTTGGCGTTCGTCGTGTGCTACTGCGTCACGCTCGCGTTCGTCCATGCAAGCGCAGTTAAGCATGCGCGCGCGACCGCCGCGACGTTGACACAGCCGCGTGGCGAGACTGTGCTGCGCGTCGCCGCGATGCCGATGTTCGCCGACCCGACCGAGTGGTTGACCGTCGCCGACACGGATGGCGCAACCTATCGTTATCAAATACGGCTCACGAACGGCGCGCCGCCGCGTGAGAGCGAGGTGGCGCGCTTCGAGAAACCGCAGGGCGCAGAGGTCGCGCAGGTCGCGCGCGCCGAACAGGACGCACGCGCGGAAGTCTTTCTGCGGTTCGCGCGCTTTCCCGTCATACGCTTGGAACAGGACGACACAGGCGACGTGCTTGTGCAGTTTGCCGATCTGCGCTTCACCGAACCGGGCAATGCGCGCAGTCCGGGGCGCGGCTTCAGTCTCGAAGTGCGCGTGCCGCGCGCGACGCAGTAAGCCTATCTGGCCGCGACCGCAAGTTACTAAGGGGCGCGACGATGCCGCACGCCGACCCGACGCCGCTCGTCTCCTGCATCATGCCAACCGCCGACCGGCGCGCGTTCGTGCCCCACGCGGTTGAATATTTTCTGCGCCAAGATTATGCGCCGCGCGAGTTGATCGTCGTGGACGACGGCGACGAGCCTGTAGCCGATCTGCTGCCCACGGACACGCGCATACGCTACGTGCGGCTCGAAGACAAGTTGCCTGTCGGCGCAAAGCGCAACCTCGCATGTAAAGCGGCGCGCGGGCAGATCATTGCCCATTGGGATGACGACGACTGGCACGCGCCGCACCGGCTCAGTTATCAGATCGAGACGATGCAGCGCACGGGCGCGCTTCTGTGCGGCATCAACCGGCTGCTCTTTTACGACGTGCGCAGCGGGCGGGGCTGGCAATACGTCTATCCGCAAGATCAACGGCTGTGGCTCTCAGGCAGCACGCTCTGCTACCGGCGCGCGTACTGGGCGGCGCACCCGTTCGCGCGCATCAACGTCGGCGAAGACGCGCGCTTCGTCTGGGCCGCCGCGCCCGAACAGATGACCGCACTGCCCGACTCGACCTTTCACATCGGCATCATCCACGCGCACAACGTCAGCCCCAAACGCGCCGACAACGAGTACTGGTCGCCCTTTCCCGGCGCGCAACTACGCAAACTGTTTGGCGCGGATTGGCCGCGCTACGCCCCGCCGTCGTCCAAGCGCACACGCAGGCGGTAACGGCAAGCCGGCCGGTTGATGATCACTCAAACATATGCGCGTCGCGCAAGCGGGCCGGCTTGGCTTTAACTACCGACTGCTGACCGCCGATTGCCGACTATTTCAGGCCGGCGAAGCGGCCATGAGGATTTAGAGTTGACAGTGCGCTATGGGGGCGTTAATGTACGCGCATTCTCTCCGAGAATGACGCTGAAGCCGGTTTGGGTCGCTGACCTTGCCCGTCACCTTCATCGTCCTGTGAAATTATTAATACGCTTTACGTGGCTCCTTCGCCTGCGGCCACGTCTTGTGTTTTGCAGGATGGCGGCGTGCCCGGCCGCACCCTTCTGCCACGAGACTATGCCGCCCGGCGATAGTGTCTCGTGAAGCGCCTCGCTTCGACTTAGGCAGACTACGACTGCTGCCTTAAACGAACACGTAGGGACAGCACGCAAGCCCCCGATAACAGTTGTAAAAGTTGGCCTGTTCAGTGGCCGGTCGCGGGTCACGTTTAGGCCGGCGGCCATAGTTCCGGCACTGCCAAATGCACATGCTTCAGCCACCCTTCCGACAAAGCCGGCCGGATCGGATATACGTCCGTCGTCAGTCTTATAGTCAACACGAGCAGTGCTCGAAGTTCGGCCGTCGGGCCGGCGAACTGTGTCTGTAGGTTGCCAGCCGCCGCTTGCGCTGGGTTAATGCACATAAAGGAGATTCCCAATGAAGAGGTTTACGAGGTGGGCGCAATTCACCGCCATCGCCGTCATGTTATCCCTGATCGCCACCAACTTCGGCACGAGTGTGGCCGGGCAGGCGCAAAAGAGCGCGAAGCAAGCGCCTGAGGCGGCCACCAGCCCGGTTGACCGCGACGGGCAGCAGCAGCGCAAAGGGCGCGTCAAGCCGCGCCCGACGCCGGACATCGAAGCCGAACCCGACGAGGCTAACGAAAACGACGCCGACCGGCCGCCGTTCGCACAAGGCGTCGTTAACAGCGCCGAGTACCTGCGCCGCCGGCAAGAGTACGTCAACATGAAGCTCGGCATGGAAGCGGGCAAGCCCTACGATCCGAACATCCGCCAACAGTCCATCACGCAGATGAAGACGCAGGAAGCGAAGATGCGCGCGGACGTAGAAGCGGGCCGCATGTCGCCGCGCGTCCTGAGCAGTGCTTGGACCAACATCGGGCCGTTCCCGCTGCCGAACGGGCAGACCAACGGCGTCGAAGTCCCGGTTAGCGGGCGCACCATCGCCATCGCCGTCCACCCGACCAATCACGACATTGTCTATGTCGGCACGGCGCAGGGCGGGCTTTATCGCTCCACCAACGGCGGGCAGACGTGGACGCAGTTGTTCGACACGGCCGACTCGCAGGTCATCGGCTCGATTGCCATCTCGCCGTCGAACCCTGAGATCGTCTACGTCGGCACGGGCGAAAACGGCCAGTGCGGCAGCGGTTGTTACGCGGGCGTCGGCGTCTATCGCATTGACAACGCTTCGACCACGGCCGATCTGACCGGCCCGATCAACCCGCAGATCACAACGGGCACGACCACGACCGTCACCTACAATGCTTTCACCGGTCGCTCGATCAGCCGCGTGCTCGTCGCGCCCAACGATCCGTCGGTCATCTTCGTGGCGACCGCTTCGGCTATCGTCGGCAACCCGAACCAAGCGCCGCAGGGCGGCACGATCCCGCCGCTCGGCATACGTGGCGTCTTCCGCATCAACAATGCGAACGGCCCCATCGCGGGCATGACCATTGCCAAGCTCACCGTGACGGTGCAGCCCGGCGGCTTCGACGTGCCCTCGACCGGCAACCGCAGCATCATGGACATGGCCTTTGACACGGGCGACGCGACCGGCAACACGCTCGTCTGCTTCGTCAACGGCACGGCGGCGGCGGGCGACGGCGGCGTCTATCGTTCGACCAACGCGCTCACCACCGGCACGTTCACGCAGACGCTCATCCCCGTGACCAGTAACATTCGCGGCGAGCTAGCCGTCACGCGCGCAGGCGGTGTGACGACGATGTACTTGGCCAGCGGCGAAACCGGCGCGACTGCCGGTTGTACCGGCGCAGGGCAGGGCGCGGTCAGAAAGTCTGTTGACGGCGGCGCGACATGGAGCGCGCGGCTCGCAGGCGGCAGCGGCTTCTGCAACGGGCAGTGCTTCTACGACATCGCCGTTGACGTGTCGCCGACGGACGCGAACACAGTCCTGATCGGCGGCAACGTGCCCGGCACTTGCACGCGCAGCAACGGGCGCTCGACCAACGGCGGCACGACCTTCCCCGAAGCGAGCACGGGCTTGCACGCAGACAGCCACGTGGTCGCCTTCGCCCCGTCGAATCCGAATCGTGTCTATCAAGGCAACGACGGCGGCATCTTCCGTTCGGACGACAACGGCGTGACGTGGACGAGTCTGAACAACCGCACCTTCGTCGCCACGCAGTTCCAGTCCGTCGCCTCGCACCCGACCGAGCGGTTCCTCATCATCGGCGGCACGCAGGACAACGGCACGGAGCTGTTGCAGCCGAACCAGTTCTCGCAACTGCCTTATGACGGTTGGAAGAACGCGGACTTCGGCGACGGCGGCTACGCCCGCATTGACCAGTTCACTTCGCCAGATGCCGACAACGTGGTCATGTACCACACCTACTTCAACCAGACGAACGCGCAAGCCATCGCGCGCGTCACGACCCGCGCGCAAGCGCGCAAGGGCAACTGGACGACGTTCGGTTGCGGCTTCGGCGGCGTCATCCCGAACGGCTTCAACTGCGTGACGACGACCGCGTGTCTGTTCTACGCGCCGTTCGAGCTAGGTCCGCCCGTTACGGGCAGCGTCGGGCAGCCCGTCTACTGGGGCGCGGACGCGCTCTATCGTTCGATCAATCAGGCGGCGACCTTCACGCTCGCCAGCCAGCAGCCCATCGTTTCCGGTGTGCCCGTCAGCACAATGGCCATCGCGCCGGGGAACGACAACTTCCGCCTTGTCGGGCTAACGAACGGCACGGTCTGGTTCACCAACACGGGCGCAATCACGCTGGTCAACATCACGCCCACGGGCATGACCGGCACGCGCACGGTCGGCAAACTGATCTTCGATCCGAGCAACCCGAACACGGCCTATGTCTCTTACGGCGGACAGTTCGCCCTCTCCGGCATTCCGACCGTTAACCACATCTGGAAGTCCACCAACATCAACGCCGCGACGCCGACGTGGACGGCCACGGCGAACGGCCTCCCCGATGTGTCGGTCAACACGCTGGCGGTTGATCCGAACAACTCGCTCGTCGTCTTCGCAGGCACGGACGTTGGCGTCTATCGTTCGATTGACGGCGGCGCGAACTGGCTGCCCTATAACACCGGCATGCCGAAGATCGCCATCTTCGACTTCGCCGTCCAGAACTCCAACCGGCTGCTGCGCGCCGCCACGCACGGGCGCGGCATCTGGGAGATCGCGCTCGACGCATCGGTCACGATCAGTGGTCAGATTACCGGCGCGAACAACACCGGCGTCACCGTGCGCCTGACCGGCTCAGCGCCCGCGCCGCAAACCACCGTAACCGATGGCAGCGGCAACTACACGTTCACCGGGTTGACGGTCGGCGGCAACTACACGGTCACGCCGGTAGCGACCGCGACCACGGCCTTCACGCCTCCGGCGCGCACCTACCCGGATATCCCGTCGAGTCGCACGGGGCAGAACTTCGCAACCACCGCGCCGCCGTCGCCCATTCAGGTGCAAGTGGCTGCGCCCGGTCAAGTGATCTTCAGCGAGTTCCGCTTGCGCGGTGCGTCGGGTGCGGCCGACGAGTTCGTGGAGTTGTATAACGCCACGGACACAAACATCACCGTCTCGACCTCGGACGGCTCGGACGGTTGGGCGCTCGATGCCTCGCAGTCGGACGGCACGACGCGTCTGACCGTGGCGACCGTGCCGGTCGGGACGGTCATCCCGGCGCGCGGTCACTATCTGCTCGCGGCGCAGAACTACAGCCTGACCGCGCGCTCGACCGCCGACTTCTACTACACGCCGGCCCCTGGGCAAGCCGACGTGTCCGACAACACGGGGCTTGCGCTCTATTCAACCTCGAACCGCGCCAACTTCGCGCTCGCCAATCGCCTCGATGCGGTCGGCTTCACGGGCGCGCCCGCGCCGGATCGTGAAGGCACGGGGCTGACGCCCATCGCCACCAACGATGGCGACTACAGCTTCCTGCGTATCAATCAGCCGGGGCTGTCGGGGTTGCCGCAGGACACGGGCGCGAACGCGGCCGACTTCGCACTGATCTCGCCCACGGGCGCGGTGGGCGCGACCTCAGCCATCCTCGGCGCACCGGGACCTGAGAACCTGAACGCGCCCATTCAACGCAACGCGACGATTCGGGCCACTTACATCGACATGACCGTCTCGTCCACCTCGCCGCCTAACCGCGTCCGCGACACGACGGACACGGGCGTCAACAAGAACTTCGGCACGCTCACGATCCGGCGGCGTTTCACCAACAACACGGGGCAGACCTTGACGCGGCTGCGCTTCCGCATCGTGGACATCACGACCTTGAATACGCCCGGCGCAGGCCCGTCGCAAGCCGACCTGCGCGCGCTCGATTCAACCGATGCCCTCATCGGTGCGCTGACCGTCAAGGGCACGCAGATCGAGTTGCCGCCCGCGCAACTGCTCGGCGGTGGCTTGAACACGAGCTACAACGTGACCTTGCCCGACGTGGGGCTTGCGCCGCTCGTCGGCGGCATCTGCGCCCCTGGGGGGCAATGCACCATCGACGTGCAGTTCCGCCTCGGCGTCGTGCAAACCGGCTCGTTCCGCTTCTTCGTCAACGTCGAAGCACTACCATAACGAGCGGTAGGCAGTAAGCAGTAGGCAGTTAGTTAAGACAAGGCAGCCGGTTGCAATGAAGCTCGCACGTCGAGCCGCACTTACAACCGGCTGCCTTTTTCCATCTGCCTGCTGCTTAATACAGCGAGGGGCCTGATGGCAGGTATTGGTCCAACTTGCCGAAGGGCGCGTTCATGAACAGGTGCGAATAGCCGGCCGCTAACTTCAGCCCGTGCGCGAAGGCAAAGCGGATCGCGTCGTGGTTGATACCGGGCACGCGCAGTGTGATCCCACCGGCGGCTTCGTGGGCCGCGCGGCCTGCCAGCGTGAGCAAGGCTTCGGCGTGTTCGGGCGCGACCCAACCGGCGGGGCCAACCGCGTCACCGGTCAAGTAAAAATAACCCACTGCCCGCCCGTTTCGTATTACCTGCCGCGCCGTCAGTTGCGGCTGCGCGAGCCAGAAGCGGTGATCCACTTCACGCCGCGTCGCCCGTATCTGCTCGTCCAGCGCGCACGCAAGATCGAGCGTGAGCGGTTCGACCTCGTAATCGGCGGGCGCAACGGGCAGCGCGTCGCCGGGGCCGGCAAACGTGAACTGTTGATAACCGGGCAGCATGCCGAGTTTTAAGTAACTGGCCATCGCCGTCTGATCGGGCGACGACCAGACGAAGAACTTCTCCGCGCCCGCGCGCACGCCTTCTTGCCAGACCGCGCGCAGCAGTGGGCCGCCCACGCCGCCGCCAACCAGATCGGCGCGCGCCCAAAAGCCGGAGAGGAACCACAACTTATCGCGCACGATGGCGTGGCAGATGCCGACGAGTTCGCCGTCGCGCTCGGCCACGCGGAAGATGCCGGTCTTCATTATGTGCGGCCACATCTGTTCGATGGCGGCGCGCGGTGGTGGCGGCAGCATGATGTTGTGCCGCGCGTACATATCGATCACAGCGGCCAGAAAGAGATCGATAGTCGCGGGCAGATCGGCCTTGTGGCCGGGCGATGGATGACAGAGGGCATATTAACTCCTGAAAAAAAGTTATTGCGCCATGATAATGCTTAACCACGAAAGCACGCGAATGCCGCACATGATTTACCACAAAGACACGAAGACACAATGAAGCAGAGCAATAAATCGTTTTGTGTCTTCGTGTCTTTGTGGTAACAAATAACCAATAACGAATAACCTGTTAGCGATTAACCAACGACTGCTGAATCGGGAGCCTGCCATGTTGAAGCGAGTTGCGTTCGCCGTCGTCCTCTGTGTCGCCGCGTGTATGGTGGCGTTGGCGGGCGTGGGCGGCGTTTGACGATTGAGGACGCGCTTGGGTTCGTGGACGTGAGCGCGCCGCAGTGGTCGCCCGACGGCAAGTGGATCGCGTTCACGGTGACGGAGTGGAATCGCAAAGAGGTGCGGCGCGACGGGCACGTCTACTTGGTTGCAGCGGACGGCGGCAGCACGCCTTTTCGTTTGACGAACGGCGAGCGCGGCGAGACGCAGCCGCAGTGGTCGCCCGACGGCACGCGCTTAGCTTTCCTCGCCAGCCGCGACGCGCCCGCGCCCGGTGCTGGTGCGCCCGCGCCGCGTTATCAAATCTGGCTTATCTCGACGCGTGGCGGCGAGGCCGAGAAGTTGACGGATGAAGAAGCGGGCGTGACGCAATATCGTTGGTCGCCCGACGGCAAACAGATCGCTTACGTCGTGCGCGACACGCCGAAGGACAAGGCGGAACGTGATAAGCGCAAGCGCGACAAGTTCGATGCCATCGTCGTCGACAGCGAGTTCGTCTATTCGCACCTGTGGCTCATCAATCTTGAAGACAAGAAGAAACGGCGCGTAACCGACGGCGCGTTCACCGTCTCCGATCCGCAGTGGTCGCCTGACGGCGCGCAACTCGCTTTCGTCGCCGCCGGCAGGGCACGCAAGAGTCGGGCTTCACCGCCATTGACGAAGATCGCAATACGGACATCTTCGTCGTGCAAGTTGCCGACGGCACGCCGCGCCAGTTGACCGACAACAAGGGGCCGGACGAAGCGCCGCGCTGGTCGCGTGATGGTCGGCAGATCGCGTATCTCGCCAGCACCGATCCGATGTCGTGGGCCGAGAAGACCGACTTGATGCTCGTCAATGTCGCAGGCGGCACGGCGCGCAATCTGACCGGCGCATATGAAGACTCTGTAACGGGCGCGCCGCGTTGGTCCGCTGACGGGCAGAGCGTCTATGCGCCGGGGCTGAACGGCGTCTATGGGCAACTGCTGCGCGTCGAGTTGATGGGCGACGGCGAACCGCAGCCCGTGTTCGAGAGTCGCGGCGCGTATGGCGGCGTCGATCTGTCGCGCGACGGCGGGCGGCTCGTCTTCACTTTCAACGATGCGAAAGCGCCGAACAACGTCTGGCTCGCAGAAGCTACGGGGCAGGGTGCGAAGCAGTTGACCTTCTTCAACCCGCAGGTCAAAGAGTTCACGCTCGCGGATACGGAAGTGCTCAAGTGGGAAGCACCGGACGGACTTGAGATCGAAGGCTTGCTCGTCAAGCCCGTCGGCTACATAGCGGGCCGGCGCTACCCGACCATCCTACAGATACACGGCGGGCCATACGGGCAGTTCTCATACGGCTACAATCGCAACGCACAACTTTATGCGGCGCACGGCTACGCGGTCTTGCAGCCCAACCCGCGCGGCTCGATTGGCTACGGGCAGAAGTTCATGACCGCGAACTTGCGCGATTGGGGCGGCAAAGATTTTCAAGACTTGATGGCCGGCGTGGAAGAAGTGGTCAAGCGCGGCATCGCCGATCCTGATCGCATGGCCGTGATGGGCGGCAGCTACGGCGGCTTCATGACCTTCTGGACCATCACGCAGACCGACCGCTTTCGTTGCGCCGTCGGCCACGCGGGCATCAGCGATTGGTACGGCTTCTTCGGCCAGACCGACGTGCCGACGTTGATGGAATACGGCCTCGGCGGGACACCGTGGGAGGTGCGCGAGACATACGCGAAGTGGTCGCCGATGTCATACGTTGATCGCGTCAAGACACCGCTGCTGATCACGCACGGCGAACAGGACCGGCGCGTGCCGATTCAACAGGCCGAACTGTTTTATCGCGCCCTCAAACGACGCGGCGTGCGGGTCGCGTTCGTCCGCTACCCGCGCGAAGGGCACGGGATCACCGAACCGAACCACCAGATCGATCTCGCCAACCGGCAACTCGAATGGCTCGACAAGTATTTGAAGTGGACAGGGAATTAACAAGCTGATTGGTTGCAGCGCGCGCACGCGCGATCCGTAGCACGAAGTTTCAAGGAGCCACCCTTCATCATGAAACCAAAGAAGCGGCAGCAATCTCGTTATGCAGTTTTTATCTGCGCCTTGTTGTGCGCGGTCTGTCTGTCGGGGCAAGCACAACAGCAGCGGCAAGGTGGTCAACGCGGCGAAGCGCAGGCGCAGCAGGCTGATCGAAATCCGTTGCGGCTGTTGCAGTGGCGTTTGATCGGACCATTTCGCGGCGGGCGCGTGACGGCCGTTGCGGGCGTGGCGAGTCAACCGCTCGTCTATTACTTCGGCGCGGTGGGCGGCGGCGTGTGGAAGACGACGGACGGCGGCGCGAACTGGGAGCCGATCACGGATAGCCCTGTGTTCGGCACGGCGTCGGTCGGCGCGATTGGTGTTGTCGGACGCCGATCCGAACGTGCTCTATGTGGGCATGGGCGAGTCGCCGATTCGCGGCAACGTGTCGCACGGCGACGGCGTGTATAAGTCGTTGGACGCGGGCAAGACTTGGAAGAAAGTCGGGCTGGAAGACACGCGGCAGATCGCGCGCATACGCGTGCATCCGCGCAACCCCGATCTGGTTTACGTCGCGGCGCTCGGCCACTGTTCGGGCCGAACGAGCAGCGCGGCGTCTTCCGCTCGAAGGACGGCGGCAAGACGTGGGAGAAGATTTTCTACGCGTGGCGACAAGGCGGGCGCAATCGATCTCATACTCGATCCGACCAACGCGAACATACTCTATGCGGGCTTCTGGGAAGTCTATCGCAAGCCGTGGACGCTTGAGAGCGGCGGCCCCGGCGGCGGCATCTTCAAGTCAACTGACGGCGGCGACACTTGGACGGAGTTGACGCGTAACCCCGGCTTGCCGCGCGGCATGGTTGGCAAGGTCGGCATCACAGTCTCGCCCGCGAACCCCGAACGCGTTGTGGACCATTATCGAAGCCGAAGACGGCGGCGTCTTTCGCTCCGACAACGGCGGGCGCACTTGGACGCAAGACGAACGAGCAACGCAACCTGCGCCAGCGCGCTTGGTACTACACGCGCATCTACGCCGACCCGCAGAACGCCGATACGGTCTATGTTCTCAACACAGGTTTCTATAAATCGAACGACGGCGGGCGCACCTTCTCGTCCATCTCCGTGCCGCACGGCGACAATCACGATCTGTGGATTGCGCCGATCGGACGCGAACCGCATGATCGAGTCGAACGACGGCGGCGCGAACGTCTCCTTTAACGGCGGGCGCACTTGGACCGAGCAGGACCAGCCGACGGCGCAGTTCTATCGTGTGGCCGTGGATAACGATTTTCCTTATAACGTCTATGGCGCGCAGCAGGACAACTCGACCGTCAAGATCGCTTCGCGCACAACCGACTTCGGCATCACCGAGCGCCACTGGTACGACGTGGGCGGCGGCGAGTCCGGTTGGATCGCGCCTTACGCCGAAAGACTCGACTGATCGTCTTCGCCGGTTCATACGGCGGTCTGCTCACGCGCTACGATCATCACACGGGGCAGTTGCGCGACGTGTCACCGTTGGCCCGAACAACCCTATGGGCGCGGGCGCCGGACGTGCTCAAGTATCGCTTCCAATGGAACTACCCGATCCTCTTTTCGCCGCACGATCCGAACGCGCTCTATGCGGCGGGCAACGTCTTGTTCAAGTCCGCGAACGAAGGGCAGAGTTGGGAGATCATCAGTCCCGATCTCACGCGCAACGACAAGTCGAAACAGATTTCGTCGGGCGGGCCGATCACTAAAGACAACACGAGCGTCGAGTATTACGACACGATCTTTACAGTGATGGAATCGCCCGCGCAGGCGGGCGTCATCTGGGCGGGCTCGGACGACGGCCTCGTCCACGTCACACGCGACGGCGGCAAGAATTGGGCGAACGTCACGCCGCCCAAAGCGATGATGCCGGAGTGGATTCAGATCAACTCGATCGATGCGTCGGCGCACGACGCGGGCACGGCTTATGTCGCCGCGACGATGTACAAGTGGGACGACTATCAACCGTACCTCTACAAGACGAGCGATTACGGCAAGACGTGGCGGAAGATCACGGACGGCATCCCCGATAACGCCTTCACGCGCGTCATCCGCGAAGACCCGAACAAGCGCGGGCTGCTCTACGCGGGCACTGAAACCGGCCTCTACGTCTCCTTCGACGACGGCGAGCGCTGGCAGTCGTTACAACTGAACCTGCCCGTCGTGCCCATCACCGATCTCGTCGTTCACAAACGCGAGAAAGATTTGGTCGCGCCACGCAAGGTCGTTCGTTCTACATCCTCGATGACCTGCCGGTCTTGCATCAACTGATGGACGCGGGCGGCGTGAATGCGACGAACGAAACGCGCTTGATGAAACCCGAAGACACGTATCGCATGGACGGCGGCGGCGGCGCCGCTGCCCGCGACCGCGACCATCGGGCGCAACCCGCCCACGGGCGTCGTGGTCTATTACACGTTGAAGACCAAACCCACAACCGATGTCGATGCTTGAGTTCACGGATGCGAGCGGCAAATCTATTCAGAAGTTCACGGCGCGCGCGCCCAAACCGCAGCCGAGTCCCGCGCCGGGCAGCGCGCCCGTGCAGACGCCGCCCGAACAACCGCAAGCGCCTTCGGGCGAAGAGTCTCAGTTCTTCGCGGGCGGCGGCGGCGCGCAGCCGCGCGTCTCAACAGACGCGGGCCTCAACCGCTTCGTCTGGAACATGCGTTACGCCGACGCGGTGCGCTTCCCCGGCATGATCCTCTGGGCGGGCGACACGCGCGGCCCGCGCATCGTGCCCGGCACGTACAACGTCAAACTCACGGCCGACGGGCAGACCTTGACGCAAACCTTCGAGGTCAAGAAAGACCCGCGCCTGCAAGCCAACGCGGACGACTTCGCGCGCCAACTCGATCTGTCTTTGAAAATACGCGACAAGTTGACCGAGACGCACAACGCGATCATTCAAATCCGCGACGTGAAGCGACAGACGGACGATCTCTTGAAGCGCGTGCAGGGGCAGCCCAACTTCAAGGTCATCAACGACGCGGCCACGCGGCTCAACAAGAGCTTGTCCGACATCGAAGAGACGCTCTATCAAACGAAGAACCAGTCGAGCCAGGACCCGTTGAATTACCCGATCCGGCTCAACAACAAACTGGCCGCGTTGGGCGGCGTCGTCACCAGCGCCGATGCCGCGCCGACCGCGCAGTCGCAAGAAATCTATAACGATCTGGTCGCGCAGATCGACGCGCAGTTGGCCAAGCTCAAGCAGATCGTGCAGACCGATCTGCCCGCCTTCAACCGGCTCGTGCGCGAACAGGACGTGCCCGCAGTGGTCATCAAGCCGCCAACACAACCGGGCGAGAGTCCAACGCCGCAGCCGTAGCACTCATGCCCGATCAGCATCTCTTTCATGTAAACGAAGAGGTCGCGGCCGCGCTCGCCGCACGTCGCCCCGTCGTCGCACTCGAATCAACCGTCATCGCGCACGGTCTGCCGCGTCCGCAGAACCTTGCGACCGCGTGCGAACTCGAACAGATCATCCGCGCAGAAGGCGCGACGCCCGCGACCATCGCCATCATCGGCGGCCGCATCTGCGTCGGCCTCGACGCCGCGCAACTTGAACACATCGCCGCCAGCGACGACGTACACAAGATCAGCACGCGCGATCTCGCCATCGCCGTTGCACGCGGTTGGGACGGCGCGACGACGGTTGCTTCAACCTGTTGGATCGCGGAACGCGCGGGCATCGAACTCTTTGCCACGGGCGGCATCGGCGGCGTGCATCGCGGATCGTTGCCGGACGTGTCGGCCGATCTGCCGGAGTTGGCACGCGCACATTTAACGGTCGTCTGCGCGGGCGCAAAGAGCGTGCTCGATCTGCCGGCAACGCGCGAGTGGCTTGAGACGCACGGCTTGACGGTCGCGGGCTACGGCTGCGACGAGTTGCCCGCCTTCTACACGCGCGCGTCAGGGTTGCCGGTGGACATACGCGTGGACACTGCTGCCGAGGTCGCGGCACTTGTGCGTGCGCGGCGCGCGTTGGGTGTTGCGGGCGCGCTGCTGGTCGCAGTGCCCGTGCCCGCCGAGAGCGAAGTGCCTGCCGCCGTCCTGCAACCGATCCTCGACGCGGCACTGATTGAGGCCGAACGGCGCGGCATCGGCGGGCGCGACGTGACGCCCTTTCTGCTCGCACGCTTGAGCGCGCAGAGCGACGGCGCGACGTTGCGCGCCAACCTCGCCCTGCTCGAACAGAACGCGCGCCTCGCCGCGCAGATCGCAAAGGCGATAAACAATGGATGAGAAGCAGCGAACGCGCACGATCATCGCACGTTTGAAGCGTGCTTACCCGGATGCGAAGTGCTCGTTAAATTATACAAGTCCGCTTGAGTTACTGATCGCCACGATCTTGTCGGCGCAGTGTACGGACGAGCGGGTCAACATGGTGACGGTCGAGTTGTTCCGCAAGTATCGCGGGTGGCAAGACTACGCGGACGCGCCGCCGGCCGAATTGGAGCAGGACATTCGCTCGACCGGCTTCTTTCGCAATAAGGCTAAGGCGATACAGGGCGCGTGCCGCATGATCGGCGCGCAGTTCGGCGGGCGTGTGCCCGCGACGATGGACGAGTTGTTGCAACTCCCCGGTGTCGCGCGCAAGACGGCAAACGTCGTGCTTGGCAATGCGTATGAGATCGCGGCCGGTGTGGTCGTGGACACGCACGTCGCGCGCCTCGCCGAACGCCTGCGCTTGAGTGTGCAGACCGTGCCCGAAAAGATCGAACGCGATCTCTTAGAGCTTGTCCCACGCGCCGACTGGATCAGCTTTCCGCACCTGTTCATCACTCACGGCCGCGCAGTCTGCAAAGCCCGCACCCCGCTCTGCCACACGTGCGTGATCGAAGAATATTGCCCGTCGTCGCTGTTAAGATCGAACAACGATAAATGATGAATGATGGATGAAAGACGACGCGCGCTTGCATGTTGTGTGTACGAGTGGAAGAATTACGTCGATAGCTCTACAACGAATAACTCAGGCGCGGTCAATGCAGCACTCACGTTGCGGTGGCCGACGTGTTGGCGACGAACAGGGGGAATAGTGTGATGGCAACTGCGAGTAAAAAAGCGAACAAGGGCGCGAGCAAGAAGGCGAGCAAGCAAAAAAAAAGCGGCGAAGAAGGGCGCAAAGAAAGGTGCGGGCGCAAGTCGCGGCAGCGCAGCGGCGGGGCAGCAGCCAGAGCCACAAGCGCCGCAGCCGGCGCAGCATCAGGCGAAACCGGGGCTTGAATCCGAGGTGACACCGCGCCCGCGTTATCAAGCGCCGCGTTATAAAGGTGCAAGCAAGCTGCAAGACAAGGTGGCGCTCATCACGGGCGGCGATTCCGGCATCGGGCGCGCAGTCGCCGTGCTTTATGCACGCGAAGGCGCGGACATCAGCATCGTCTATCTGCCCGAAGAACAGTCGGACGCAGAGGAGACGCGCCGCGCGGTCGAGGCGGAAGGGCAACGCTGCCTGCTCGTACCGGGCGACGTGCGCAGCGCAAAGTTTTGCACGAAGGCGGTCGAGCAGACCGTGGGCGAGTTCGGCCGGTTAGACGTGCTGGTCAACAACGCGGCGTTTCAACAACACCAGAAGTCGCTTGAAGACGTGACCGAAGAACAGTTTGACCGCACGTTCAAGACGAACATCTACGGTTACTTCTTCATGGCGAAAGCGGCGCTGGCGCACTTGCAGCCGGGCAGCGCCATCGTCAACACCGGCTCGATCACGGGCCTCGAAGGCAGCAAGGAACTGCTCGACTACTCTGCGACCAAAGGCGCGATCCATGCGTTCACCAAGTCGCTCGCGCAGAACTTGGTCGAGCGCGGCGTGCGCGTCAACTGTGTCGCGCCGGGGCCTGTGTGGACGCCTCTGAACCCGTCGGACAAAGAGCCGGAAGAGGTCGCCAAGTTCGGCGCGGACACGCCCATGCAACGCCCCGCGCAACCCGAAGAGATCGCGCCCGCCTTCGTCTTCTTCGCTTCGGAGGCCGATTCCAGCTATATCACCGGCGAGGTCTTGACCCTGCTCGGCGGCAACACGACCGCGGGTTAAGACACGACAGAATAATTTGCTATTCGCCACGACACAGCAAGCGGAAGGAGAGCGTTCAATCTCTTCCTTCCGCTTGCTGTCTTGTTAAGCAATGCTGTGCGGCCAGCGCGCTGGATGCGGCGACGCCAAGCGACACGAGCCATGCCCTGAACAAGTCAGCGCGCTTCAAGCGTGCGAGCGATGGCGCTTAAAGCTTTCTCCTTATTGCCTTCGTCGAGTCCGATCTCATACTTAGTCCCGTCTTCCAAGATCACTAACAGGTCTTGCTTCGACCCTAAGAGGCCGCCGGGCTTAGTGAGCGTGGCGTGCTTCAACTTCTCGACGGGAATTTTGAACGAATAAGAGTCGTCATCTTCATCCACAAACTCAATGCCCGCTGCTCTGACAATGAGTTTGCAATTACTATGCGCCCAGAATGCCCAGCGTTTGCATGCGCGGCACTGGAAGAATACCTGATCGGGATCAATGCTGGCTGGCTCAGGTGTCGTCGGCTGCGTCGGCAGTTGCTGCGGCCCGTGCGCCGTGTCATCGGCTGGACGATGCACGGGCACGACATTGCTGGCGTCGATCTGCGGGGTCGCAACCTCTTTATTCACGCGGCGGAGCGCATTGACTTCCTGCTCCTTAAGGTGTTGAGCCTGTACCTGTGCAAGGGCCACCTCAAGTGCTTGGATCAAGCGTTCTGCGTCGGCATTAAACCGCGCATGACTGAGTTCGTATGCGTTCCGCCGCGTCAGCGGCTTCAATGCGTCGGGCAACTCGGCGGCGCGCGGGATCGTCGTGCCCTCTACCAGCACCGGGATCACGCGAATATTTCGTTTGAGCGCAGTTCCGATCTCAAGCTGCACAAAATCCTCTGACGTGTGCGGCCGGCGTTGATCAGTTGTGCCGAGTGTTTGCAGCCAGCGTGCGCCAATGACTGCGATGAGGATATCGCACTTGCTCACCGCCTGCTCGATGGCTTCCACGAAGTCTATGCCCGGCCCGATAGCGTCAACATCCATGAAGATTTGTTCAGGCGCGAAGTGGCCGACGAGGCGATCATATAAGCGCCCGGCCGAGCCGAAGCTGTCACTGCGGCGATAGCTGATGAAGATTTGCCCGCTCATTCGTCTATTAGCACCGCTTGCTTGCGGGCTGCTGTTGAGTTAGTCAAACGGCAAAGTAAAAAGGCGTAATGCTACGGCGGGCGAGACTGCCGCGACCGAAGCCGAGCATCACCGTTATGTTACCGCACTCGCCGTTGCGCCGAATAGCAAGCGGCCACGCTGTAAAAAAAACACGGGCGCGCCTGAAGCCAAGCCGACGAATGCCGGCCCGGCGCATCACTGCTCGCGCTCGCGCTCGAAAGACGGCTCATCGAATGTTGCTGCTGCCATCGCTTAGTCAAGCGGCGGCAGGCACGCTTGGTTAGTCTCTTCGGCCGACGCTTGAGCGCGCCCGTTGTCGTCCGTAGGACAGAACATTTGCGTCTGCACGGGGTCGAGGCCGAGTACTTCTCGGACGGGCGCGAAGCTGCGGCGATGGATGGCGAGCGCGCCGCGTTCGCGCAGGGCGCGATAGTGCGCGGGCGTGGGGTAGCCTTTGTGCGCGGCGAAGCCGTAGCCGGGGAACTGGCGGTCGAGTTCGCACATGCAGGCGTCGCGCGTCGTCTTGGCAAGGATGGACGCGGCGGCGATGCTGGCGGAGAGCGTGTCGCCGTGGATGATGCCGCGTTGCGGCGCGGCGCAGCCGGGAATCTTGCGCGCGTCTACGAGCAGGAAGTCTGGGTTGACCGCAAGTCGTTCGACCGCGCGTCGCATGGCCAGCAGACCAGCATGATAGATGTTGAGTTGATCGATCTCCGCGACCTCGGCAAAGCCAACCGCCCAGCAGTGCGCGTCGCGTTTGATCTGCGCGGCGAGTTCTATACGCTTCGCGGCGTCGAGAATCTTCTTCGAGTCGTTTAAGCCGCGCAGTTTATAACGGGGTGGCAGGATAACGGCCGCCGCCACGACGGGGCCTGCGAGCGGGGCCATGCCCGCTTCGTCCACGCCCGCGACGTGGCTGTAGCCTGCGGCCCACAACTCCGCCTCGAACTGAAGCAGCCGGCGCAGACGTTGACCTTCGGCGCGATTCTTGCGCTGGCGTGTACGCAATGAGCATGCAAGCGCCTGCGCCCCGCGACGCGGATCGCGTTCGAGTGCTTCGAGCAAACCGCGCGGCAGCGTTATGCCCTCGTCGAGAAAGCGTGCTTTCAACTTCGAGACGGGTTCAGTTAAAAGTTGTTCGAGTGCTTGCCTGTGTTCCACCATGCAGGCCGCAGGATACAGCCCGGCCAGATGAACCACAAAGGGGCTGAATCTGATTGATGAATAAATTGCTGATCAGCTTTTTATTCATCATTCATCTTTCCGCATTCGGCCTTGCTACCGTTACTATGTGTGCGGCTACGTACTGAACAAGTGTCGAACGCAGTTGTATGTATAAGTTATAACTCCAGACCGGCGCAGGTGGCATGATGGGGCTTGAGACTTATAACAAGAAGCGCGATTTCACGCGCACGCCCGAACCCGAAGGGAAGTTGTCGCGGGCCAATCGCCGCCGCTTCGTCGTGCAGGAGCATCACGCGTCGCGGCTGCATTTCGATTTCCGGCTTGAGATGGGCGGCGTGCTTAAGTCTTGGTCAGTGCCGAAAGGGCCGTCGCTCGACCCGGCCGACAAGCGTTTCGCTGCGCCGACCGAAGACCACCCAGTCGCTTATCTTGAGTTCGAGGGGCACATCCCTGCGGGCAACTACGGCGCGGGCGAACACATGATCTGGGACGAGGGCACGTATGAACTGTTAGACGGCGACGACCCGCTCAAGCAGTTCGAGGCCGGCAAACTCGCGTTCACGCTCAAAGGCAACAAACTGCGCGGCGGCTTCAACCTGTTTCGCATGAGCGGACGCGCAGAGCAATGGCTCTTGATCAAAAGCCGCGACGAGCACGCCGAGCCGGGTTGGCAATTGCAACTGCGCCTCGCCACGGACGACAAGGCGCGCGAGTGGCTGAGCAGCCTTCAGCACGGGCGCGCAAAAAAGACTATGGCCGATTCACCCAAAGCAGACACGGCGCGTCAGCACAGTGGCAAGCGTGTCAGCACAAAGGGTGCAGGCGCGAAAGCCGTGCCCGCGAGTCGTGCGTTCAAGACCAAAGAACTGAGCGGCGATCTCAACGTGAAGGTGGGCCGCGAGGTCGTCGCGCTCACGAATCTCGCTAAGGTCTATTGGCCCGACGACGGTTACACGAAGGGCGATCTGATCCGTTACTACTACGAGATCGCAAAATACATTTTGCCGTATTTGAAGGATCGCCCGCTCATCATGAAGCGTTACCCGAACGGGATCAAAGGTCCATACTTTCATCAGCACGATGTGAACGACGCGCCCGCTTACGTTCGCACCGCGACGCTCGACGTGGAAGAAGGGCACACGGTCGATTACATCATCGGCGGCGACCTGCCGACCCTGCTCTACATGGCGAACCTCGGCGCAATCGAACGCCACGCGTGGCACTCGCGCGTCCGCGATCTTGCGCGGCCCGATTGGTTCGTCTTCGATCTCGATCCGGGCGCGGGCGTGGAGTTCAAGACGATCTGCGCGCTCGCCGTCAGTGTGCGCGACACGCTCGCCGAGATCGGGCTTGACAGTTACCCGAAGACTTCCGGCTCGCGCGGCATACACATCTACGTGCCCATCAAACCGGCTTACGACTACGAACAGATCGCGTTCTTTGCCGAGCAAGTGGCCACACTCGTCGCGCGCCGCAATCCAACCATTGCGACCGTCGAGCGCGCATTGAAGAAACGTAAGCGCGGGCAGATTTACGTGGATCACATGCAGAACGCGCGCGGCAAGTCGGTCGTCGCGCCTTATTCGGTGCGACCACGCGCCGCCGCGCCCGTCTCCGCGCCGCTCAAGTGGCGCGAGGTCGAGCGCGCGCGCATCACGCCGCAGGACTTCACGATCAAGAACATACTGCGCCGCGTTCGCACGACGGGCGATCTGTTCCGGCCCGTGCTGACACAGCGGCAGCAGCTTGATCAAGCGATAACGGAGATCGCGCGTTGCGTCGATGCAAAGGCGGGCTGAGCGGTCAAGGCAACGAACAACCTATGCCACGCACGGAGCAGGAGCAGGCACGGTTCGTCGTGCAAGAGCATCATGCGAGCCGCTTGCATTGGGATTTCCGTTTGGAGATCGGCGGCACGTTGAAGAGTTGGGCCGTGCCGAAAGGTCCTTCGCTCGACCCGGCCGTCAAACGTCTCGCGGTCGAAGTGCCCGACCACGCCGTCGGTTATTTGACTTACGAGGGCGAACTGCCCGAAGGCACATACGGCGCGGGGCAGGTCTATCGTTGGGACATCGGCACGTACACGACCGACGAGAACGCGCTCGCGGCTTGGCGCACGGGCGCACTGCGCTTTCGGCTCAACGGCCGGCGACTCAAAGGCGACTGGCGACTCTTTAAGATGAAAGGGCGCGGCGAGCGTGGCCGGCCGCAGTGGCTCTTACAGAAAGTTGCTGACGAGCATGCTGTCGCCGGTCATACGGCCGAAGTCGTAGGCACAGGGAGCGGCCAAGCGGCGCGTCAGTCGAACGCGAGCAAGCCGAAGGCAGCTAAGCCGCGTGCAAGTAAGCAGCCTGTGCGTGCTGCCAAAACGGGCGCGCGCGCACGGGCGGCGAAAAAGCGTGCGCCCGCGAGTTGAATTATCGGGTCGGGTCAAGTACAAGTCGCATATGACTGAAGACGTGAAAGAGATGACCGACGACGAGATTCGCGCGCGGATCGTGCGGCTCGGATTCGACGGCGACCAGCGCCGCTTCGACGAGTTCTGCACGATAATGCGGACGGAGTTGCCGCGCGGGACAGTCGTGGTGTTGCGCGGCAGCGCGCTCACGAATGAACGCTGGGAAGACGGCCGGCCGTTTGACGCCGACGGCAAGGGCACGAGCGATCTGGACGTGACGCTGGTTGGTCCCGCCGTGATGGAATGTTGGAGCGAGGACGAGTTTTATATTCCGAGCTTGCACACGAAGCCGCTGGGCGATGAGTGCCCGCAGATCGCGCCGGCCTTGAATCCGCTCCGTGAAAAGTTGCAACGATTGGTGGGCCGGCCCGTCCACTTTCAAGCTACGTCGAACTTGATCCTCTACGCCCGCGACGTGTTGTTCAATCAACCTTACTTCACGCTCATCCCGGCCGACGAAGACGCCGCCACGTGAAACTGCTCAGCTACAACATACGCTTCGGCGGGCGCGGGCGTGAGGGCAGGCTGGCGGAAGTGATCAAGGCGGTCGCGCCTGATCTGGTCGTCTTTCAAGAGGCGACCGACCCGCGTGTCATTGAAGGCTTAGCCAAAACGACCGGCATGCCTGTGTGGGCCGCGCGCCCCGCCCACTCCATCGGCTTCATCAGTCGCATAGAGATCGCGCATTACGAGTGGCATCTACCGCTCGGTGCGCGCCATTCATTTCTTGAGATCGAATTGGCCGGGAGCGGCGCGCGCGTCTTCGGGCTGCACTTGAGCGCGCGTTTCTCTAAGTGGAGCGAGCGGCGGCGCGGGCGCGAGATACGCGCGCTGCTCGAAGGCATCAAACGTCATCAAGCGGGCATGCACGTGCTGGTTGGTGACTTCAATACCTTAGCGCCGGGCGAGTTGTTGGACGTGCGCCGCATGCCCGCGTGGATTCGCGCGCTGGTCTGGTTGAGCGGGCGCGACATCCAACGCGAGACGATACAGGTCATGCTCGACGCGCAATACGTGGACGGCTATCGTCATCTCTACCCGGACGACAAAGGCTATACCTTCCCCACGTGGGACCCGCATCTGCGTCTCGATTACATCTTCCTGCCCGCCGCCTTTGCCGCGCGCCTGAAATCAGCCGAAGTCATCAAGCAGACGGCGGACGCGGCCAACGCCTCGGATCACTTCCCACTGCTCGCGCACCTCGACGTGAATTAAAAGTCCGTTAGCCTTTGAGTTTAAGCAGATAACTTAATGCGGTCGCGGTCAACTTCAATCAAGTTAGTCGTAACCGGGAAGAGTGGTTATTGGACCGGCGGTGCGGTTGACTTGTCAGCGTGTGTGCGGTGAAGCCACTCAGCGCGCAGTATCGCGTAGAGATACTCGTCGCCCCAGCGACCCTTGAACCAGATGTTTTGTCTGAAGTGCCCTTCGCGCCGCAGCCCCAACCGTTCCAGCAGCGCCACCGACGGCGCGTTTTCACAATCCGTGATCGCAATGATGCGGTGTAGCCCAAGCGTCGCAAACGCATACTCAAGCACACACTGAACCGCTTCGCCCGCGAAGCCTTGACCCTGATATGCGCGCGCCAGTGTGAAGCCGATCTCGGCCTGTCGCGCGTCGTCCGCTTTCACGCAAAGCGCGACGTGGCCGGCGAGCGCGTTCGTCGTCTTCAACTCGATGGCGAAGTTGAACCAACAACCCGGCCGGCCGGCTCAAGACTCTCTTGCTGCGCCAGCAAGTCGCGCGCCTGTCGCTCCGTGAATGACTCCCAACTCTGATAACGGGCCACGAGCGGATCGTTCACATAAGCCAAAAACGCCCCCACGTCGCCCACGGCAAAACGCCGCAAGCACAACCTGTCAGTCTCAAGCCCAGTGAAATCGGTCGCCTGCATAGGCACAATCGTTCGCGCGATAAAGTTCTGCCCCCTTGCCATCTTTGGGATGATACCAACTTAGTTTCTACGGTATAATCCCCGGCATGAATAAACGCGCGAAAAAACGGATCAAGGAAGCGATAGAAAAGAAGAACCTAGAGCGAGACAAGATACGTCAAGAACAAACGCTCTCTTCCTCCAACAAAATCGCAGAACGACGCGGTTTCCTAGCCAAGCCTGATAAGAAGCGAGGCTAAGGCCCGATTTTATCGTTCAGGTAAATATATCGCCGACCCAACCCAACACCCGTCTCAGGCCATCGCCCGCCGCAACTCGTAGCTCACTTAACCGCCATCAAACTCCAATTGAATCAACCATACAATTAACAATAAAAAGGTCACTTCGATAAGTGACCTTAATAAGTGATTGATTTCGTCGATACACCCGGCAAGGCTCGAACTTGCGACCTTCTGATTCGAAGTCAGACGCTCTATCCAACTGAGCTACGGGTGCAAATAACTGTGTGCGCGCACGAGTTGTGCGGTGTTGTCACAGGCGCGGTCAATGTGTGTCGGCGCTCGCGCCCGCTTGCAGGTCCTTGCGGATGAAGCTGACGAGGCTGCTGATCTGTTCGGGCGTGAGCCGCTTCTTGAAGGCGGGCATGCCGTCGTCGCCGTCCTCGATCTTTTTGGTCAACTCGGCGTCGGTGTGTTTGACGGCGTGGCCGGCGCGCAGGCTGGGCGCTTTCAGCTTCTTGCCGTCCAGATCAAACTCGCCGCCTTCGCCCTTGTCGCCGTGGCAGCGGGCGCAGACCTGACCGAACAGCTTGCGCGTCTCGGCCAGTTGATCGACCGGCACGGCGGCCGGTGCGGCCGGGCTTGCGCCGGTGGCAGGCGACGTGTTGGTCGTGCTGGTCGTGTTCGTGTCGGGCGCGGTCGCGCAGGCCGCGCATAGAAACGCGCCGGCGCAAACGAGGGCTGCGAGCTTGAGCAGTTTCATCCTCAGTAAGTCTCCATCAAGCCGATAACTTTCGAGCAGGTGTAACAGCGGCAAGCAGTATAGCTCAGACCCGCACGCGGGCAAAAGAAGGAGGCGGGAAAGAACAGTAGGCAAGGCAGTAGGTGGTAGGCAGTTAGAACGGACCTGTCAGATACGTTTGCTTTAGCTGACGACGGGCCGGCCATCACTGTTATTTAAGAGCAACACTTTGAGGTGCTATCTTAACTGCCTACTGCTTACTATTTCGCGCCTACTTTCGTTGCCTATTTAAGTTCTTCGAGCCATTGGGCGATCTGGCGCTTCTCGTCGTCGGTGAGTTTGGTGGCGAAAGAGGGCATGGGTTTCTGTAGGCCGTAGGCGGCGGGGTCGTTGAGGATGGCGATCAAGTCCGTGACGGTGCGGTTGGGTAGTGTGGCGACGCCGATGAGTTTGGGGTGTGGGCGCACGCCTTCGCCGTGCGCGCCGTGGCACTTGGCACAGTGTTGCGTGTAGGTGGCGGGCGGCGTCGTTTGCGTGTTCGCTGTGCTGGGCTGTTGTGCGTTGGTGGTGTCAGTTGCTTGTGGTGCAGCGGCGTCGGTCGTGCGTGCGCGTTGTGGGCGGAAGGGGGCGCGGCGAAAAGTTGCTTCGGCGGCTGATTGGCGTGCGAGTTGGTCGCGCACGCGTGAGTCGCGGGCGTCGTTGATGAGCGCCAGCGCGGTCGGGCCGAGTACGAGTGCGCAGAGCAGTCCGATGATCAATGCGCCGACGTGACGGCGGGGCCATGATGACGTGTTGGCTGACTTGTGGATTAATGGTACGAGCGCGAGCAGCATGAGTAGCAGACCGGGCAGGAGCAGCCCGACGAACGCGGCGTTCGCGCCTGATGTGTGCTTGAGCAACTCGAACAGCCAGAGGAACTGTGCGCCGGGGCGGGGCAGGTATTCGGGCGGCACGGCGTCTGCGCGCGGCCCGAAGGGCGCGGGGTAGTACGCGGCGTAGAGCGCGAGCGCAGCGAATGTTAGACCCGCGACGATGGCGTTGCGCGCAAGTTGGGCGCGCAACCATGAATGTTGAGATGTGGCGTGTTGGGCCTGTGCCGTGTCGTGTGAGTTGTGCGGCGCGTCGGTCTGTCGGCCGCGTTCGCGTAAGATGAAGAGGCGCGCGTTGATTGTGATCAGCAACAGGAACGGCAGCAAGAGGGCGTGCAGGGCGAAGAGGCGCGAGATGGTGAGTGTCGAGATGACGGGGCCGCCGAGCAACCAGAGGCGCGCGGTCTGACCGACAAGGGGCAGCCCGCCGACTAGACCTTCAGCGACGCGTGTGCTGTAGAAGGCGCGCGCATCGCCCGGCAACGTGTAGCCCGTGCCGCGGCCGCGAGTACGAGCGCGAGCAGCACGACAGACGACAACCAACCGGCGGGGCGACGCAGATGGCCGCCGCGCCATAGTTTCTGGATCAAGTGCAGGACAAGCACGACGGGCAGCAGCACCGACGAGTAGACGTGCAAGGCGCGCAGCCATGAGCCGCCGCTCGGAACTTGCTCGATGTAGGCGACGGTGGTGTGCGCGCTATCGAGCGCGGGCACGTAGTAGCAGGCGAGCAACAGCCCTGTGAACAGTTGGAGCGCAATGAGCAGGGCGACCAGTCCTGCGGTCGTGCAAGCCCACGCGCGCCAACCGTTGACGGGTTCGTCCGTGATTGCGCGGACGGTGTCGGCAAGTGTGGTCCAGCGCGTGAGCCAGCGCGTGCGTTCGTTTTGAATTGTCTTGGTCGGCTCTGTCATCCGCGCACCTGCGTTGAGTTCGGCTCAACAAGAGCTTGCGCCTGCGTCTGTGTCGGCAAACGCACTTTGAGTACGTCGCCTTCGATCTGTGTGGGTAACTGATCGAGGCCGCGCGGAGCCGGCCCCGTGGTCCGCGCGCCCGCCGCGTCGAAGCGGCTGTCGTGACAGGGACAGAGGAAACCGTTCTCTTCTGCGCGCCAGACGACCGCGCAGCCTTCGTGCGGGCAGACGGCCGAGAGCACGCGCCTTGCTTGCGGCAAGACGAAGACGGGATGTTCTTCGACAACCTCGGTCCAGCCCGTTTCATGTTGCACGCGGACTATGCGCGCGAGTGGCTGCGCGCCGGTCAAGTCGGCGACGGGTGCAACCGGCAGCCATTGATCATTCGCTGCGGGCGTTGTGCCGCGCGTGGCGGGCGGGCGCAGGAAGCGCACCGCCGCGCTGACGAGTGTGGTCAGGATGCCGACGCCGACGGCGGCCGGTATGAACAGCAGGAAGCGGCGGCGTGTATGATCCGTATCGCCGTGCGTGACGGCGGGTTGTGTGGCATGCTGCTTGGTCATGGTGAACAACGAGCTACGTCGCGGTTTGCAATCTGTCGGGCTTCGCCGCACAATAGGCGGCACGTTCGCGCTGCATTGTAGCCCATCTTCACGGCACGCGGACGAGTCTGCTGGTCGCGCCCCGGATAAACATCGAAGTTGTAAGGATGACACGTTATGAGCACTGATAAAGCTGCCAACGCGAGCCGCGGGTCGTTGCGTTTGGCCGACCGCAACGGCGAAGAGATCGAGCCGCCGCGCCCGTCGCTGCCGCGACAGTTCGTCAATTTCACCTTCTACCACGTGCGCCCCGAATGGCGCTTTCTCGACGAGGCGACCCGCGCGGCCGGCAAGCGCGAGTTCATCGACGTGTTTGACTCGTACCGGCGCGACCTGTTGATGCACGCCTATTCGATCATGGGGCTGCGCGCCAACGCCGACTTGATGATCTGGCGCATCGGGTACGCGCTCGACCCCGTGCAAGAGATGACGGCGCGGTTGAATCGCACAGGGCTTGGTCGTTATCTCGAAGTCACGCAGTCGTTCCTATCGATGACCAAGCGGTCGATGTATATCGACAAGGACAACCCGGAACACGTCGAAGACCGTTTGCACATCGTGCCCGGTCAATCGAAGTACCTGTTCGTCTATCCGTTCGTCAAGACGCGCGAGTGGTACGGGTTGCCGGTCGAGCAGCGACAGGAATTGATGGACGAGCACATACGCATCGGCTCGCAGTATCGCTCGGTCAAACTGCACACGACCTACTCGTTCGGTTTGGATGATCAGGAGTTCGTCGTCGCCTTCGAGACGGAAGAACCGGCTGACTTCCTCGACCTCGTACAACATCTGCGCGAGTCGAAGGCGTCGAGCTATACCCTGCGCGACACGCCGATGTACACCTGCCGCCAGCGCCCGCTCGCCGAGTGCCTCGACGCGCTCGGTTAAAAGACACGCCGCGCGGCGGAGCAAGTGCAATTCATTGCGCCGCACAAACTCCGCCGCCGCCGCAATCCCTTGATCATGTCACAGCCAGTCGCGCGCAAATACCTGATCCGCGGTCAAGTGCAGGGCGTCGGTTATCGCTTCTTCGCGCAACGCGTGGCGGCCCGCCATCAAGTCACAGGCTACGTCCGCAACCTGCCTGACGGCCACGTCGAAGTTGTGGCCGAAGGCACGTTAGAGAGCGTCGAAGGCTTCAAACACGACCTCGCCTCCGGCCCCGACTACGCCACGGTCGAACGACTCGAAGAGATCAACCTTGAACCGACCGGCACGTACAAGTCGTTCTTGATTGAAAGATGAAAGGAAAGTAAGCAGAAGGCAGTAACCAGTAAGCAGTAACAATTAACTGCCTACTGCCTACTGCCTGCTGCCTACTGCTTACTGCTGCCCATGGATCAACTCAAACATTTCATCCGCGAAGTGCCCGACTTCCCGAAGCCGGGCATCAACTTTTACGACATCACAACGCTCTTAAAGCACCCCGAAGGCTTGCGCCTCACCGTGGACGCGCTCGCCAAGACCTTCGAGGGCGAGAAGGTTGATGTCGTGCTCGGCGTCGAAGCGCGCGGCTTCATCTTCGCGCCCGCCCTCGCATACAGTTTGGGCGCAGGCTTCGTGCCCGTCCGCAAACCCAATAAGCTCCCCGCCGAAACCGCGCGCATCAGCTACGACCTCGAATACGGGCAAGACGTTTTAGAGATTCACCGCGACGCCATCAGCCCCGGTCAACGCATCCTCATCGCCGATGATCTACTCGCCACCGGCGGCACGGCCCGCGCCGTCGTCGATCTCGTCGAATCCTTAGGCGGCACAGTCGCCGGCCTCGTCTTCGTCGTCGAACTAGAGTTCCTGCCCGGTCGTGAGAAACTGGCCGGCTACGACGTGCGCTCATTGATCAAATACCAGTCTTAAATAGTTAAGCGCGGGAGGTGTGCCGGCGTGCGCCCTTTGTCGTCGTTATGAGCAGCATGAGCGAGCAGCCTGTGATTAGTGTGCGCGAGTTTGTGGTGGGCGCACCGGGGGCGTTGTCGCTGCGGGTGCTGGCGGGTGGGCACGGTCTAGCTGAACGGCGGATTACGTTGGCGCGGATACAGAAGTTGGGGTTGGCGCTGGCGGGGTTTACGCATTACATCCATCCGGGGCGGGTGCAGATCGTCGGGCAGAGTGAGATTTGGTATCTGACGCAACTGTCGCCGGAGCGACGCGGGGCGGCGATTGAGTTGCTGGCGTTGGAACAGATCAGTTGTGTGCTGGTGACGAAAGATTTGCTGCCGCCGCCGGAGTTACTGGCGGCGGCTGAGCGATCAGGGTTGCCGTTGTTGCAAACGCCGCTGGTTAGTTCAATCGCTATCAATCTGGTTACGGAATATTTGGAAGCGGCGCTGGCCCCGCGCGAGTTGCGACATGGCGTGTTGCTCGATGCGTATGGGACGGGCGTGTTGCTTGAAGGCGAGTCGGGGGTGGGCAAGTCGGAGTGTGCGCTTGATCTGATCGGGCGTGGGCATCGGTTGGTCGCGGACGACACGGTCGAGGTGCGACGCATCAGTGCGGAGCATCTGTTGGGCAGCGCGCCCGAACTGTTGCGCGAGCACATGGAGATACGCGGCCTGGGCATCATCAACATACGCGACCTGTATGGCGTGGCGGCACTGTCGGGGCCGAAGGAGATCGGGTTGACGATCCGGCTCGAACGCTGGCAGCAGGCGCATGAGGTGGACAGGCTCGGCGTCGAGGGGCGCACCATTGAGATACTGGGCGTGCGTGTGCCGCATGTGCTGTTGCCGGTCAGTCCGGGGCGCAATCTGGCGACGCTGGTTGAGACGGCGTTGCGCGTGCATCTGTTGCGCGTGCGCGGTTACAATGCGGCTGAGCGGTTGGTCGCGCGGCACGCGGATTTGTTGAATCGGGCCGGCAGTAGTGACGCAACGGAACGCGCAGACGCCAACCCAACTGACACAGCGAGCCGCGAGACGTTTGATGAGCAGGCGAAGACAGAAGGCTGAAGCAGCGCGCAACGGTGCGCCCGACATCGTGGTCATCACGGGCCTCAGCGGCTCTGGCATGTCGTCGGCGACCAACGCCTTTGAGGACCTCGGTTACTTCTGCGTGGACAACTTGCCGCTCACGCTGCTGCCGACCTTCGCGCGTCTCATCCGGCCCGCCGACGAAGAAGCCGAAGGTCCTTACATCCGCCGCGCCGCGCTCGTCATCAACATCCGCGAAGGCCACTTCCTCAGAGAGTTCGAGGGCCAACTGCGCCGCCTGCGCCGCGACAGCGGATTGCATACGTTCGTTCTATTCTTTGAAGCGTCGGACGAAGCCCTGCATCGGCGCTTTAGCGAGACGCGTCGCCCGCACCCGTTCGACACGGGCGACGGCCTCGCCGCTTCGGTCAGCGCCGAACGCGCCGCCATGGCCGACATACGCAACGCGGCCGATTTGATCATCGACACGTCCGAGCATACGGTTCACTCTTTGCGCCGCTTGCTGGTCGAGCGGTTCAGCCCAGACACGCGGGGCACCCCGATGCGCGTGCAGGTCGTCAGCTTCGGGCACAAGTACGGCGCACCGCGCGAACTCGATCTGTTGTTCGACGTGCGCCACTTGCCGAACCCGCATTTCGTGCCGGAGTTGAAACACCTGTCGGGGCACGACCGCCGCGCCGTCGCTTACATCAACGCGAGCAGCGAAACCGAAGAGACGTTGCGCCGCTTTAACGAACTGCTCGATTATCTGTTGCCGCTCTACCGGCGTGAAGGTAAATCATATGTGACCGTGGGCGTCGGCTGCACAGGCGGGCGGCATCGCTCGGTCATGGTCGCCAACGCGCTCGCGCGCCGTCTGCGCCGCACGGGCTTCGACGCAACGGCCGTTCACCGCGACGTGCGCAAGACGAAACCGCAGCGCGTCGCGTAAGGCGTGCGACATGCAATTGAGATAACTTATAAATAACGTGACGAGGGTGTGTAGATGAACGAACATGAAGATTGCGTCCGGTGCAGCCAGAGCTTCAACTTCGCATCGTTGACGGTCGAAGAACTGACGACGAGCGACCGCGAGTTTTGTGTCTGCGCCGATTGCACGGCGAAACTCAACCCCGTGGGCGAAGCGACGCGCCACTGTCCGCTCGACGGCGAACCGATGCGCAAGCTGGTGATTTACGACGTGGTGCTGATCGATAAGTGCTACCATTGCGGCGGCGTGTGGCTCGACAACAACGAGTTGCGCGTGATCGAAAAAGTGGTCAGCACCAACGCCGCGCTTGGCGGCTTCATGCTCGGCCGCGTGGTTGATTGAAGCTTGCAACTTGCAACTTGAAATTTTGCTTGAGCCGACATGAGCGACGAGGCGACACAAACTAAAGGCACGGGACGCGTGGCGGGCGTGGTCGTGACGCACGGGCAGTTGGCGACCGAGTTGTTGGCGGCCGCGGAGATGATCGTCGGCCACGTCTCGCACATCGCCGCCGTCTCTATCGGTTGGCACGACGATGTGGACGCGGCGCACGACGAGATCGAGCGCGCGATTGCGCACGTCTCCGCAGGACGCGGCGTGCTGATCATGACCGATATGTTCGGCGGTACGCCAACCAACATCGCCGCCATGTTTCTGAAAGAAGACGAGATCGAAGTGGTCACGGGCGTCAACCTGCCGATGCTCGTCAAGCTGGCGAGCGAGACGGGCGAGGACACGCTCGCGGAAGTTGCGCGGCGTGTGCGCGAGCAGGGACGCGAGGGCATCTATCTGGCCGGCGAGTTGCTTGCGCCGCCGAGGAAGGGTTGAGCCGTGCAGGAGCAGCGCGTGGCGGTGACGAACCGTTTGGGGTTGCACGCCCGCGCCGCCGCGCGCCTCGTGCGTACCGCGTCCGTGTTTGCGAGCACGATCAAACTGGCGCGCGTGGACGGGAGCGCCATCGCCGATGCCAAGTCGATCTTGAGCGTGCTGCTGTTGGCGGCGGCGCGCGGCACGGAGTTGCTGTTGACAGTTGAAGGCGCGGACGAGTTGTCGGCGCTGCGGGCCGTGTGTGAGTTGTTCGAGCATAAATTCGGTGAAGAGTAAATTTTGAGCAGGCGAGCAAAGGATAACGGGGCCGAGCAGTTCTGGCGCGGCGTGGCCGTCTCGGAAGGGTTGGCCGTGGGGCGCGTGCTGCGCCTGCATGGCGGTGCGCCGCAAGGCATCTATCGCGCGACGTTGGACCGCAAGGACGTGGGGCGCGAGGTCGAACGTTTTCATGCGGCGGTCGAGTTGTCGCGCGGGCAGTTGCGCTCGATCAAAGAACGCGCCGAGCGCGCCCTCGGCGCGGAGCATGCTTACATCTTCGACGCGCATCTGCTCATGCTCGAAGACCGCAAGCTGCTCGATGAAGTTGAAGCATATATTCGTCATGAACGCGCCAACGCAGAATGGGCTGTGCGCGTCGCCGCCGACCGCCTGCTCGCCGTCTATGAAGAGATCACGGATGACTACTTGCGCGAGCGCAGTTCCGACATCGAAGACGTGACGCGCCGCTTGCTCGTCGCCTTGAGCGGCGCACCGCGGACACGCAAAGTGATCGCGGATGCGATTATCGTCGCGGAAGAGTTGTTGCCATCGGCAGCGGCCGAACTTGACTTCGCACACGTGCGCGCCGTGGCGACCGACGCGGGCGGGTGGACTTCGCACACGGCGATCATCGCACGCGGGCTTGGCATCCCTGCGGTCGTCGGTTTGCGCGAACTCTACCGGCACGCGCGCACGGGCGACGAGATTATCGTTGACGCTCTGCGCGGCGAAGTGATCCTCCATCCGGCGGCGCGCACCGTCGCGCGTTGCCGCGAAGAGTTGACCGGGCTTAGACCGGCACGACGCGGCGCGCTTGAACTGGCGCAGATGCACGCGCCTTTGCGGACACAGGACGGCGTGGAGGTCGTCTTGCGCGCGAACGTCGAGTTGCCGGCCGAGTATGAAGGTGTGCGGCGCTTCGGCGCGCAAGGGGTCGGGTTGTACCGGACTGAGTTCTTGTTATCGCAACGCGGGCGCATGCCGACCGAAGATGAACAGTGTGAGGCTTACGCGGAAGTGGCCGCGGTCGCGGGCGACGACGGCGCGAAGGTGCGCCTGTTCGATCTCGGCGGCGAGAAGATCGGACTTGATGACAGTAATGCTGAACGTAACCCGGCGCTCGGCTTGCGCGCGATCCGTTTCTGCCTATTGCGCGAAGACGTGCTGCGCACACAGGTGCGCGCCATCCTGCGCGCGGCGGCACGCGGCCGGCTCGATCTCGTGTTGCCGATGGTGTCGGACGTGTCGGAAGTGCGACGCGTGCGGCGCATCATCGAGACGGAGCAGGCGCGCTTGCGTAGCGAAGGACAAGAGATCGGCGTGGTTAAGATCGGCGCGATGATCGAAGTACCATCGGCTGTGCTTGTCGCCGACAAACTCGCGCGCGTCGTGGACTTCTTCAGTCTCGGCACGAACGATCTGGTCCAATACCTGCTCGCAGTTGATCGCGGCAACGATGCAGTCGCCGCGTGGTTTCGCACGCTCCACCCGGCCGTTTTGCAAAGCATCAAACGCGCGCACGAAGCAGCCGCCGCGGCCGGCATCCCCGCGAACGTCTGCGGCGAGATGGCGGCGACCCCGGCTTATGCGGTCATCCTTGTGGGCCTCGGCGCGCGCGATCTGAGCATGACCGCGTCGTCCATCCCGCGTGTGCGGCGCACGCTGGCGGGCGTTGACGAAGCGCGCGCGCGTGCGCTGGCGGACGAATGTTTGAACTGCGAGACGGCCGACGAGGTGGAAGAACTCGTGCGCGTGCGCCTCGGCGCGGGCTGGCCGCAATTGTTTCCGCCGAGCAACTTGCCGCCACCTAAGCGCGGCGCATAGAATTGTTCGTGCGGCATCGAGCGGCAGCCGACTCCCGATACCTGCTGTCGTCTGTCGAGCAAACTGCGTATCCACGTCTGAAACTCCCCGACCAGCGTGCCCGACGCTTCCAGCGCGCGCCCGACCAACAGGCAAGCAGCATCGTTATGATTTGTGCGTGTGGAAAAGTCTTTGCGAAAAAGGGCCGTTTCGTCGTTTAATTAGAGTAGCGGTAGGGCGTGCCCCGGCCACGTTGCGGGGCGGGCGCTTTGGGGAGCGCGCAAGTGCCTGTCGCATGTCCGGTTTGTTAGTGCAAGTAACGCACGCGTTGAATAACCTTTGCCCGGTTCGTTCGGCGCGGCCCGAAGGGTCAGGAAGTTGAGTGCATGTTCAGTAAGATTCTAGCCGTAATCGCGCTTGCGTGTTGTCTCTGTGTGCCGGCGGTGCGGGCGCAGTCGCCGGCCGGTCGGGTCGGGCCGACGGACGACGTGCCGGCCGCACCGCCCGGCGCAAGCAGCGCCGACGCGAACAAGAAGCCGGAGAAGTCCGACCCGAAAAACGCGCCGAAGAAAAATAATAAGGCGAAACCGGAAGCGGCGAAGAAGGACGAGCCGAAGGCGGCCGCGCCCAAAAGCGAGCCGACGCCGCAGCCCGCTGCCTTGACGACCGCCGCCAACACGGCCGCCGAAAAATCGCCGGCCAATTCAACCACCGACGCGCCGCCCAAGACCAACACAAGCACGTTGCCTGTGCGCGAGTCGCCGCCGGTCGGCCTCATCCCGCCGCCGCCCGCCTACGACGCGCCCATGCCTTTAGACGCGGACGGGAACGTGAAGGCAGCGCCGACGCCGACGAACGCCGCGACCACGCCGAGTGCGCCCGCGCCCGCGCCGCTGCCAACCGCGATCTATCGCGTCGGCATCGGCGACGTGCTCGACATACGTTTGATCAACGGCACGGCGCGCGACTCGACGCTCTACACGATCCTGACCGGCGGCGTGCTCGATTATCCACTCGCAGGTGAGCCGGTCGGCGTCGCGGGTTTGACGACCGACGAGATCGGTCCGCGGCTAGCGGCCGAACTCAAGCGGCGCGGCATCTACGACCGCGCGCAGTTTCACATCACCGTGCGCGACTATGCGAGCCACACTGTCTTGGTTAGTGGCTTGGTCGAGCAGCCGGGCCGAAGGTCTTGCGCCGCGAGGCCGTGCCGCTCTACGTGGTGCTGGCCGAGGCTTTGCCGAAGGCCGACGCGGGGCGCGCAGTTATCATCGCGCGTGCGTCGGGCACGTCGAAGACTGTTGACCTCGGCGACCCGGCGGCACTCAACGAACTGGTCGCGGCGGGCGATGTGGTGAACGTGCAAGTACGCCCGCCGGAGTTCTTCTACATCGGCGGCCAGATCGCACAGCCGGGGCAGAAGGATTACCATACGGGGTTGACGCTGACACAAGCCATCCTTGCATCGGGCGGCGTCACGCGCGACGCGGGCAGCAAGGTGCGCGTCAACGTCATGCGGCAAGGCGCGGACGGGCGACTCGTCGCCACGGCTTACGTGCTGCAAGAGATCGAGACGGGGCAAGTGCCCGATCCGCGTTTGCAGCCCGGCGACCGCATCGACATCGGGCGCAAACGTTGAAGCCGTGAGACCGCGTGCGTTTGGTGCGGCGAAAATTTTGCGCCGCTAAGGCACACGACCTTGAACACAGTAGAGCGGGCGAACAGTTAAGCCGTCCTTCGTGCCTGTTGCGTGTGCCTTCGTCGCTACCTGCCGGTGTGATTGACCTCAGTGTCCTGCTTCGTTAAGTATGTGTGATCTTTGACGACGTGCTGGCCGTCTTGTTCGTGGTCATGTAAGGATGTATCATCCGGCACGCTCCTTTACAGTTGCCGGCCTTTGGCAAACTCCAACTGACATGTCGCCTCCATTCATCTGCGGGGCGAGGAATGAAACAAATGAAGCGACTTAAATTCGGTGCGGTGGCGCTCGCGGTGGCGCTCCTTTGCGCGCCTTGCCTGCCGGTTAGTGCCGCCGTCCTGTTCGCCGCGCAACAGGATGCGCCCCCTGATGTCGAACAGGCTTTATTCAGCCGTGGGCAGACGCTCTACAATCAAGGGCGTTACGAGCAGGCGGCCACTGTGCTCAACGATTTTCTAAAGACGTACCCGAACAGCATCATCGCCGACCTGACGCTGCTCTGGCTCGGTCGCTCATACATCGCGCTCGGCCGCTTGCCCGACGCCGAACAGATCGCCACGCGCCTGCGCGCGATCAAAGACACGCCCTTCGTTGACATCTACGACGACGAGTTATCGTCGGCACGGCGCGAGAGTGCCGCGCGCGGCCCCGTCGCAGCGCAGCCGACGCCAACTGCGCGCGCCATAGCGACGCCCACACCGCGCCGCGTCGCAACGCCCGCGAACACGACCATCGCCACCGCCACGCCAAGCCCGACGCCTGCGCGTGTGCGGCAGCAACCGCGTCCCACACCGACGCCGCGCCTCGTGACGCCGCGCCCGACGCCCACGCCTCTGCTTGCACAAGCCGACACGACCGAGTCACGCTCGACGCCGACCCCAGACAACACGCAGGGCACGACCAGCACGCGACCTAGTCGGCGCGGGCAAGGTCGCCGGGGCGCAGCCACGCGCCCCAACCAGCCTGAACTCGTCAGCGAAGCGCCGGGGCGCGTGGTGAACATCACGCCGGCCGTCAGAGCAACGCCCACGCCGACGCCGCGTGTGCCGGCCGACCCCGACGCAAGTGGCCGTCATCACACCGACGCCCACGCCGACGCCGATTGCACGAGTCGAGCGAACCGAGACAGTCTCGTCCGCGCCGCCTGTGAGCAGCGCGCCTGTGGGCGGGAGTGAAACCGGCATCGTGCTGACCGTGCGGCAAGTGCCGGCGCTTGCGCTCGCGCTCAGGCGACCGGGGCTGGCCGCATCGCCCGGTCAAGCGGTGCAGTTGCCCGTGACCGTGACGAACATGGGCAACAAGGAAGATCAGTTCCGCCTTGAAACCGATCTGCCGGCCGAGTATCAACCGACCTTCAGCATGTCGCAGGGCGGACAGGACACGGGCTTGCCCATTCTGATCACGCCGCAACTAGCGCGCGGGCAGACGCTCGATGTCTTCTTGAATCTGCGCGTGCCCGAAACCGCCAGCGACGCGCAGCAGCGAGCCTTCATCGTGCGCGCGGCCTCGAAGTCCGATTATCAAATCTTCAAAGTCGCCAACGGTTCGTTGAACGTGGTCGCGGCCGTACTCTCAGGCGCGTCCGCCGTTTCGCGCGACAGCGTGCAGCCGGGCGAGACGTTCACGCAGACCATCACCGTGCGCAATCAAGGCAGCGCCCCGGCCAGAACGGCCCGCGCCGATTTCGTCTTCAATCCCGACTTCGAGTTGGTGCAGGCTTCGCCCGCGCCGTTCGTCTACGACCGCGACTCGCGCACGGCCGTTTGGAGTCTGGGCGATCTCGACGTGCGCGATAGCCGCGACATCACAGTCACTTTGCGCGCTGTGCCCGATTCATTGGCGGCCAATCATCCACTTGGCCGCGGCACGATGCGCACGGCCTCTCTGCCGACGGCGGCGAACTTCGACGGCCCGTCAATCGAAGTCGGGCGCGTGCCTAAAGCGCGCATTGATCCAGTCTCGACGGGTTTGACCGCGACACCGGGCGACACGATCTATATCCCGTTCATCGTCCGCAATCCCGGCAACTATGCCGAGTCTTACGAACTGCGCGTGACCGCGCCGGGTGCGCCGAGCAGCACTTTGTTTGCCGACGTGAACGGCGACGGGCAGCATCAAGAAGCAGAGCCGGCCGTGGCGCAGACGACGGCGCTTGAGCCGCGCGTTGGGCAGTATCCGCTGCTGTTGCGCGTGGACATTCCGCGCTCGACGCCCGACCGCATGCAGTTCGCTTACAACGTCGTTTCGCGCTCGCTCGCATCGGGACGCATTGCCAGCGAGGCGGGCACGGTGTTGACTGTCGCCGCGCCGCGCGTGCGCGTCCGCACTGAACAGGTGACGGAGACGGCGAACCCCGGCGACCTGTTGTTCTATCGCTTGGTGTTGGTGAACGACGGCGGCGGGTTAGCGAAGAACTTAGTGGTGACGGAGTCGCTGCCCGAAGCGTTGCAGTTCGTCAATAGCGATCCGTCGCTCGACACGCAGGACGCGGCCGGCAACACGCGTCGCATCGTCTGGCGCGTGACGGAACTTGCGCCGGGCGACACGGCCGTCTTGCGCATCACCGTGCGACTGGGCGCGAACCTGAACGCGGACGTGGACGTGCGCACGTCGCGCACGCTCACTTATCAAGACACGAACGGCAACAGTTACACGCAAGGTCAATGAGCGAGGCCGGGGCACGCCGCCAAGCAGGAAGGCTGAACCCGGCCGCGACGGCGCAAGCTGACACGGACGCGGCGAGTCACACAGGCTCGCCGCGTCTCGGCGTCTCTAATGAAGCTGCGCCGCAGCCCGTGGACAAAGATGAAATGCGGGCTGATAAAAATGAGACTCATGCGGACAGCGTGCGCCGGCCCGCGTCTCTGTCCGCGCGTGCGCGAACGCGCATGACGCACTTGCTCGTCGGTAAATCAATCGTCGAGACGTTGTTCATCGCAACGCTTGCAGTCGTCTTTCTACACGGCGCATTGCATCCCGGCTTTCGTGGTTCGGTCGATGGCGCGGGCGCGGCCGGCGTCTGGGGTTGGGTGGTGGACGAAGCCGCGCCGGGCGCACGCGTCGAAGTGCAACTGTTTATCGACGGCCACTTCGCCGCGCATGGTTGGGCTGATCAAACACGCGCGGACGTACTCGCGGCGGGACGTGCTAAGGACGAGTTTCACGGCTTCAGTCTGCGCCTGCCGCCGCTGCCACCCGGCGAACACGAGGCGCGCGTCTATGCCGTCCACGCAGATCAAGGCGGCGAGCTATACACTTTGCAACAGGTGGACAAGCCGCTGCGCTTCAACGTCCCGGCCAACGCCGAGAGCGAAGCCGCGCCGCAAGATTGGTGGCGCACAACAGGACGGAATTGAGTGACATTCGCAACAGACATGATGAAGGCTGCATGCTGACTGATGAATAAGCAGCTATGCTTTATTCAGCAGTCATAATTCATGGTTCATCATTTCCGCTTAACAGTAGGGAGAGCAAGCAGAATTTGAGCGAGCACGTCTTGGATCAACTTGCGCCTGAGGAACGTGCGCTCGTCGGGTGGGAGATCGTGTCGGTCGTGACCTCTGCGCTCGTCGCGGAGTGGGCGGTGCTTGCGCTCGACGCGTGGCATAGAGCGGGCCTCATCGTGCCCATAGGGTTGGCGTTTGCGCTGATGCTGGCGTCGCATCGCGCGCGTGGCGAGACGCTGCGCGATCTTGGTTTCACCCGCGTGCATTTTGTGCGGGCGTTGCGTCTGCTTGGGCCGTTGATGCTCGGCGGCGCGTTGCTGCTGGCGTTAGTGGGCTGGTTGTGGTTCGGTCAGCGGCCGATCTGGGGGCACGAGCGCGCCGGGTGGGCGGTGCTAGGTTTTTCCATGTGGGGCATCGTCTGGGGCTTGGTGCAGCAGTACGTGTTGCAAGCCTTCATCAACCGCCGCCTGCAACTGCTCTGGGGCACGAGTTGGCGCACGACGCTGATAGTGGCCGCGCTGTTCGCGCTGCTGCACTTGCCGAACCCGTGGCTAACCGCTGCCACGTTCTGCGGTGGCCTCATGTGGGCCTTCGTCTATCAGCGCGCGCCGAACCTCTGGGCGCTGGCCCTGTCGCACGGCTTGATGACGTGGGTGTTCATCTCGACCTTGCCTGCGGACGCGCTCGCCGGGCTGCGCGTCGGCTACAAATATTTTGGTTGAGCGCGCGCACGCACGCGGCACAGTTTCTATCACACAGCAGGACAGAACATGCGCGTGACATTGATGCACAATCCGACGGCAGGACAAGGTCATCCGACCGGCGACGAGTTAACGGCCGTTATCAGTGCAGCGGGCTATAAAGTTCGCTATCAATCGACGAAAGAGAAGGATTACGCGCAGGTGTTGCAGGCTGCGGCCGATCTGGTTGTCGTCGCGGGCGGCGACGGGACGATTCGCAAGGTGGCCAACTTGTTGGTCGGGTGCGACGTGCCCATCGCCATGATCCCGCTCGGCACGGCCAACAACATCGCCAAGTCGCTCGGCATCACGGGCACGATGAAAGAGTTGGTCCACAGTTGGTCCGGTGCGCGGCGGCGCAAACTGGATGTCGGCGTGGTGCGCGCGCCGTGGGGTAAGAACTATTTCTTCGAGGGCATGGGCTGCGGCCTGTTTACAGACGTGATGGCTGCGCTCGATGCGAAAGAAACCGAGGACCCGGCCATCTTCGCGCGGACAGACAACCCGATTGGCGTGGCCTTGCGTGCGTTGCGCGCCGCGCTCGCCGATCAGCGCGCGCTCAACCTGCGCGTGTCTGTGGACGGCGCGGACTTGTCGGGTCGCTACCTGATGCTCGAAGCTTTGAACATACGCCATGTCGGCCCGAACCTCTTCCTCGCGCCGGACGCAGACCCCGGCGACGGCCTGCTCGATTTCGTTTTGCTAACCGAGGACCACCGCGCCGAGTTCGACGATTACCTCGCCTATCGGTTGGACGGCAAGCAGGAAGCTCCGACGCTGCCCGTGCGTCAAGGTCAATGTTTGAAACTCGTCTGGGACGGGCAGCCGTTCCGCCTAGACGATAAGCTCTGGCCGCGCGCGCCCAAAGGACAGAAGAAAAAGAAGCAGGCGCAACCGTTCGCGCCCGCCGAGATCAAGATCAAGTTAAAGCGCAAGGCGCTGCAATTTCTCGTGCCTGCATGACGGCAGCGGCCGTGCTATGCTCGCGGCATCATGAAACTCGACCTTGCACGGACGCGTGTGCGCGTGCTGGCATGCATACTGTTGACGTTGGCTTGTTCGTTCGCGCGGCCTTGCGTCGCCGCGCACGCGCAAGCGAAGGGGCGCGTCGCGCCGAAGCCACTGTATCGTGATCCAATATTTGACGGAGCGGCCGATCCGGTCGTCATCTGGAATCCAAACGTGCGCCGCTGGTGGATGTTCTACACCAACCGGCGCGCTAAAGCGGCGGGCCTCTCCGGCGTCGCGTGGGTACACGGCACGCGCATCGGCATCGCCGAATCGAAGGACGGCGGCGCAACCTGGACGCACGCCGGCACAGCCGCGATCAATGACGGCACTGGCTTGAACGAAGCAGAGACAACCCACTGGGCCCCCGAAGTGTTCGCCGACGGCCGGACCTATCACATGTTCCTAACGGTCGTGCCCGGCATCTTCGAGGACTGGCGACACCCGCGCTCGATTGTTCATCTGACCAGCACCGATCTGCGTAACTGGAACAGGGCCGTGCCGCTGCAACTCGCGTCCGACCGCGTGATCGATGCTTGCATACTCAAACTGACGGACGGTACTTGGCGGCTCTGGTATAACAACGAGCGCGACAAAAAATCGATCTACTTTGCCGATAGCCGCGATCTCAAGACGTGGACGCTGCGCGGCAAGGCCGTAGGCGATCAAGGTGGCGAGGGTCCGAAAGTCTTTCGCTGGCAGAACGCTTATTGGATGATCACGGACGTGTGGCGCGGCCTCGCCGTCTATCGTTCCGCCGACGCGCTCAAGTGGACGCGCCAGCCGGGCGGCAACTTGCTGGAACAACCGGGGCGCGGCGTGGACGACGAAGTGAAAGGCGGCCACTGTGATGTTGTCGTCAGCGGCGAGCGGGCTTATCTTTTTTACTTCACGCATCCGGGCCGGCGCGGCCCCGAAGAGAAGCAGGATGGCTATGAACAACGCCGCAGTTCGATTCAGGTCGTCGAGCTTGAACTGAAGGACGGGCAACTCGTCTGCGACCGCGACCGGCCGACGCACGTCGAGTTGTCGCCGCCACCTCGTCGTCGTTAAGCGCGCATGACGAACATCATCTGCGTCGAAGTTGAGGAGAACAACTATGTCACATGATAACGTTGAAACTGTGCGCGGGATGTACGAAGCGTTCAGCACGGGCGACATCCCGCACGTGTTGGGGCAGATGGAGCAGGGCATCGAATGGAATGAAGCGGAGAACTTCATCTATGCGGATCGCAATCCGTATGTCGGGCCGCAGGCGATCCTTGAAGGTGTGTTCGGACGGTTGGGCACGGAGTGGGACGGCTTCGCGGTCACGCCCGAAGAATGGCTCGACGCGGGCAGTCGCATCGTCGTGCTCGGCACATACAGCGGCACGAACAAAGCGACGGGCAAACGCGTGCGCGCGCAGTTCGCGCACATTTGGAGCGTGAAGGACGGCCGCGTCGTCAGATTCCAACAGTACACCGACACGAAACAGTTTGCCGAAGCCGTCACCCTTTAGCGCGCGCAGCTAACCGATTAGCCTGTTCAACAGTGCTTTGCTATAATCGGCGGGTCGTGCGAGAGCAGGTCGGGCGGTCGCCGCTTGCGCCCTACGGGGCGTGAGGGGAGGAAAGTCCGAACACTACAGGGCAGCGAGCCAGCTAACGGCTGGGCATCGGGCGCACATAGCTCGACCTTCGGGTCGGTCGCTTGCGCCGGATGACGACAAGTGCAACAGAGAACAGACCAGCCAGCGGGTCGCCCTTAAACGGGCGGCAGCGGGTGATGGGTGAAACGGTGCGGCCCGCACGGGCTTAAAGTAAGAGCGCACCGGCGCGCGTGGCAACAGGCGCGGCCAGGCAAACTCCTCGCAGTGCAAGACCAAATAGGGAGAGGTCATCAAGGGCGGCCCGCCCGAAGTCGCGCTCTTAGGAACGCGCTACCATCTCCGGGTAGGTCGCTCGATCCGTCTGGCGACAGACGGGCTAGATGAATGATCGCCGCTCCGTCTAATTAGGCGGAGGACAGAATTCGGCTTACAGACCTACGCTCGCACGGCACAACTCTTTTCGGCCAGTCAGTTCTCGCGGGCATAAGGGGCCGCCGCAATAAATATTCTTTCTTCAGGAGCGACACCACAGGCATGGCCAACCGCAAAGGAGTCTTCATCGGCGCATACGTGCCCAACGATCTCAAGGAGACGTTGCGCCGCCGCGCCGCCGCCGAGCATCGCACGCTCTCGCAGGAGATCACGCGCATACTGACCGAGGCCGTGCATGGCAAGACGCTCCCACCCGGCGCGATTGATCGGCGCGCGGCTAGTTCCGGGCCGCGCCGCCGCAACAGCGATCCACCCGAACGTCGTCGCCGCGACGATCTGCCCTACGTGTCGTCCGGTCAGAACGGCGAGGGCGAGTAAGGTCCTGCGTCGTGCTGAAGACTAAACTTCTGATCGCCGCCGCCGCCCTTATCGTCGGCTTTACGGGCGGCTTCTTCTTCGCTAATCAAGCGAACCGTAAAGAGCTTGACCGCTTGCGCGCCGAGGTCGCCAACGCGGGCGGCGCAACCACGCCCGCCGCTGCTCCGCAGACTAAGGGCAGCGCAAATGCGAGCGCGCCCACCCAAAAGACTTCGCTGACCGACGACGAACTGCGCAACGTCATCGCTAAAGCCGATGCCAGTCCCGACAACGGCGACATGCAACGCAAGGTCGGGCAAGGCTTGTATCTCTACGCCGCGCAGTTCAACAAACCCGACCTGTTGCCCGAAGCGATCCGCATCTTGAAGCGCGCGCAAACGGCCGCGCCGCAGGACTACGACACCATGGTCATGCTCGGCAACGCCGAGTTCGATCTCGCGCGCAACAACGATCCCGCGCACTTCAAAGAAGCCCGCGCTTATTACACGAAGGCGCTCGCGCAAAAGCCCGACGACATCGACGTCCGCACAGACTTGGGGCTGACCTACTACTTCGACACGCCGTCCGATCCGCGCCGCGCCATCCAAGAATATCGCAAGTCGCTCGCCGCCGACCCGCGCCACGAAATGACGCTGCAAAACTTGGCGGCCGCGCTCATCAGCACAAACGCGCTCGCGGAAGCGCAGCAACGCATCGAAGAGTTGCAGCGCATCAACGCCGCGAACCCGGCGCTCTCCGATCTCCGCGCGCAACTCGCGCAACGGCGCAACGCCGCCGGAGGCGCGAAGTGAAATACCTGCTGCTCCTCGCCCTGCTAACGTTCGTCGGCTTCCTCGTTTACTTGCGCCTGCGCCCGTACATCGCCTTCGCGCGCCGCGTCTTCGGCGTCGTCCGCACCGCGCGCAGCCTCAACATGAATGAGCCGAACGCGCCCGCGCCCGCGCCCCACGCGCCCGCACAGACAAATGAAGCCCTCGTGCTCTGCGCTGCTTGTGGCACGTGGCTGCCCACCTCACGCGCCCTCGTCTTTCGCGCGACCAAAGCTGCTTACTGTTCCGCCGACTGCATCGAGCGCGCCGCGTCAGGCACGACGCGTAAGCGTGCGGGCGGCAGTGCTTAAGCTCGCATCTCGTGGTTGCCCGCCGCCAGTGCCACACCCGCCAGCAAGTTTCAGTGACCCACGCCGGCCGCCTCGTGACTTGTCGTCCGCGCGCCCCAGAGAAACAGCAGGGTGGAGACAATCATGGCGGCCGGCGCGATGAGCAACGCGGTCGTTAGGTGCTGTTCGGTGGGATTGATCCCAAGCAGACGGGCGAGTGTTGCGAGTGGCGCTAGTCCGCCAGCCTTCAGTGCGTCTGAGGCCACGCCGACCGCCGTGCGCGAGATCGCGTCGCCGAAGGTGTGAATCACGACGATGTTGAGCGCGACGGCGAGCGCACGCACGGCCGTGGGCACGCTCTGCAACAGCAGGGCATGGAAGGGCGCATTGTTGACGAAGATTAGCGTGACGGCGATGAAGATGGCCGGCAGATAGATGCGCGGATCGTGCGCTATGAGGGCGACAAGCATCGGCCCGGCACTGAAAAAGGTGCTGGCCGCACACATATAGAAGTAGGCGCTGCTACGTCCCTGCGCGACGCGATCCGCGAGCCAACCGCCGCCGAACGTGCCAAGCGCGCCCGCGAGTAGCGTAATGATGCCGAGCGTGATTGGCGCGCTCGACTCCGGCATACCCTTGTCGCGGATCAAAAAGAGCGCGACCCACGTGGCGAACGCACCGAGGACGAAGGTGAGCGCCGTGTAGCCTGCGGTCGAGAGCAGCCAGTCGTGATTGCGGAAGATGAGCCACGCGGCACGCAAAGGCGACTTGGCGGCGGCCGCCAGTGCGGCCGAACTGCCTGCGGTTTCGTCGAGTGCGGTCGTCGGGACGGGATCATCGGTCGCGCCGCGCCGTGGTTCGCGCAGCCGCCAGACGAAGAACGCGGTGATGAGTCCGGGCACGGCTACGACCATGAACGCGCGCCGCCAGCCGAAGTAATTTGCCAGTACACCGCCGATCACAAAGCCGAGCGAGAAGCCGAGCGGGATAGCTGCCTGAAAGATGCCGAGCGCGGTCGCGCGGCGACGCGGCGGGTAATAGTCCGCAATCAAGGAAGGCGTGATGGTCGAGTAGGCCGACTCGCCGATGCCGACCAGAGCGCGCACGAAGCAGAGCGTCAACGCCACGCCCGACAGGGCCACGCCCCAACCGACCAGCGGCACGCGGAACTGCACGCCGGGCAGGAACGCTATATGATCGGTGATGCCCGTTAGCGCGGTGGCGAAACTCCAAATGACAGCCGCCGCCGCCATCAATTTCGCGCGCGGGTAACGGTCGCCGAGGCGACCGAAGACGGGCGCGAAGATCGTGAACGAGAGCAGCAGCGCCGATTCCATGTAACCGATCTCCGCGTCGGTCAAACGCAAGTGCTCGTCCTTGATCATGTAAGCTGCAACCGATGGCAGCACTTGTCGGTCTACATAGTTGAGCAGGTTGACGACCGTTAGCACGACCAGCGCGTAGTGCGAATAGCGCGGGACGGCGGGCAGCGCGGGGACGGCCGGCTGTGCAGTTGCGGGTTCAGGTGGTCGCGGGGACTGCTCGGACATGTTGTGTGACCTCTGTAGCGGTCAGGATGTGTAAGATCGTGGGTGTAATGTCGGCTAGGTTGCGGACGCGCGCGCGCACCGTGTTGCGGGCCTGCCCCCACGCGAACGTGGGCACGTGGTTGAGCGTGTGGTTGCGTGTGGACAGGTCCTCGACGTTGCCGTGATCGCTCGTGAGCATGACGGTCGTGCGCGTGCGGTCGATGCGCGCGACGACGGCGCGGACGAAGCGCGCAAGGTGCGCGATGACTTGTTGCGCGGCCGGCATGTCTTGCGCGTGCCCGGCGCGATCCGTGATGAAGTATTCGTAGAGCGTGAAGCGGTGCTTGTGCGCTATGTCAACCAGAACGGCCGCGGCCGCTTCAGGCGTGCGCGGTTCGATCTCGAAGCCCGACTCGATCAATAAGTTGTTGGTGAAATCTTGATAGACGGCACGCCCGCTGCGCAGATCGTCGAGTTGGCGAAAGTGCAGCCCGGCGGCTTCGACCGCGACCGTCGTGGCCGACACCCAGCGCGGGCGTTCGTTGAAGAAGCGCGGCGTGTAGGCGTTGGCGAACACGTTCGGCGCAATGCCCGCGCGTTGCAACTGCAAAAAGATCGAGTGGTCGCGGATGATCGCGCGCATGGCTTCGTTCGGAAAGCCTTGTTTGTGATAGCCGAGCGTGGCGGGCGCGTTCACGCCGGTCAGGATCGTCGTCTGGCCGGATGCGCTCTGCGGTCGGCCTTCGATGCCGAGCGTCGCATCCGTCCGCACGAGTATGCCGTCGTGCGCGAGCAACGGTTCTTCGTCCGCGAAGACGGCGAGCGGCGCGGCCTCCGAGCCTAACTGATCGAGCGGATTGTGCGGGCCGCGCGTACCGATGCCCAACCCGTCAACGAAAATGAGCAGCACAGACATAAATGTGATAATAACATGCACACAACGTATGCGACGTGGTGAGGTTAAGCACGGATGACACAGCGATTGAAAGAACAAGTGGCCGGGTTCGTCATCATGGCGGCCGGCATCGGGTTGACAGTCTTCAACTGGCACATCGCGCTCAACGAGCAGCAATATTATCCGCGCACGGCCGCCATCGGCCGGCCTTTGCCGTGCTTGGGCTTGGGCTGTTGCTCTTTCCCGGTTATCGCACGGAGCGGCTGACGCGCGGCGAAGATTTAAGCAGCCTGAGCGGGCTGCGCCTGCTAACACCGCGCTGGTGGATCATGCTCGTTGCGGCGCTCGCGCTCGGACTGCTGAACTGGTACTTGATGGCGCACCTTTATTCATGAAGCGGGCGGCGACACTTGCGTGCCCCGATGCTTCGACTATCAGCAACACATCATCAACGGAGGAGCAAATGTCCCGTCTTCGCAGGTCGTGTGCCTGTGCGTTAATGTTAATCCTGTTGGCCACGCTCACTGTCAACCGGCGCGCGCTCGCGCAGGCACAGAGCGATGCACCGAACGCACCGGCCGCATTGCCTTATTTCACCGAGCCTGCCCTTGCGCCCGACCGCACAGAGATCGCTTTCGTTTCCGGCGGCGACATCTGGACCGTGCCGGCCGCAGGCGGCGCGGCCCGCCTGCTCGTCTCGCACCCGGCCACGGAAGCGCGCCCGCTCTATTCGCCCGACGGCAAACAACTCGCGTTCATCTCGAACCGCACCGGCAACGGCGACATCTACGTCTTGACGCTCGACACGGGCGACCTGCGCCGCGTCACCTTCGACGACGCGTTCGATCAACTCGACGCGTGGGCGCGCGACGGGCGCTGGCTCTACTTCGCTTCGACCAGCCGCGACATCGCCGGCATGAACGATCTGTTTCGCGTCAGCGCCGAAGGCGGCACGCCCATGCAAGTCAGCGCCGACCGCTACACGAACGAGTATTTCTCCGCGCCCGCGCCCGACGGCAACACGTTAGCGTTCACGGCGCGCGGCCTCGCTTCCGGTCAATGGTGGCGCAAAGGTCATAGCCACATCGACGAGGCGGAGATATGGCTGCTGCACAACGCCGACAGCGGGCAGGGAACTTATGAGCGCATCGTCCCGGCCGGCGGTGCGAAACAGATGTGGCCGATGTGGGGCGCGGACGGGCGCTCGATCTTTTACGTGTCCGATAGAACTGACGAGCGCAACACCAATGGGGCGCAGAACATTTGGACGACGCAGCCGGGCCCGCGCGCCGGCCAACGTCGCGTCACCAACTTCACGGACGGGCGCGTACTCTGGCCGAACATCTCATACGACGGCCGCGAGATCGTCTTCGAGCGCAACTTCCGCATCTGGAAGATGGACACGCAAAGCGGCAAGGTGGCGGCCGTTTCGATCACGCGGCGCGGCGTGCCCGCCGGTCCTGCCGTCGAGCACATGCGTCTGAGCGAACAGATACAGGAACTCGCGCTCGCGCCTGACGGCAAGAAGGTCGCCTTCGTCGTGCGCGGCGAAGTGTTCGCGGCCTCGGCCGCGGACGGCGGCGACGCGGCGCGCGTCACGAACAGCCCGGCCGACGAGTATCAGATCGCATGGTCGCCCGATAGCCGCAAACTCGTCTATGTCTCCGACCGCGACAGCGTGCCGCACCTGTTTCTCTACGACTTCGCCACGAACGCCGAGACACAACTGACGCGCGATGCGGCCGACGATTCGACGCCGCGCTTCTCGCCCGACGGCAAACTGCTCGCCTTCCAACGCGGCGCGAAAGAGTTGCGCGTACTGCACATGGACGACAAGCGCGAGCGCGTTGTGGCGACCGCTGAACTCGAACGCCCGCCGATCATTTCTGATCGACCGTTCACATGGTCGCCCGATAGCAAGTGGCTTGCTTACATGCCCGTCGGCGGTCGTCTGTTCAAGAACGTTCACGTCGTCGCGGCCGACGGCGGCGCAGCGCGTCCCGTCAGCTTCATGGCCAACCTGTCGAGCAACACCGTCTCTTGGAGTCCCGACGGCACGTTCCTGTTATTCGACACGGGGCAACGCACGGAGAGCAATCAACTCGCGCGCATCGATCTGATCCCGCGCACGCCGCGCTTCCGCGAAGACCAGTTCCGCGACCTGTTCAAAGAAGAGACGCCGCGCAACGTCACGCCCGCGACGCGACCCGAACCGCGCGATACGCCCACGCCCGCGCCGTCGCCAACTGCTTCGCCTTCGCCGACGCCTGCACCCACGCCCGCTGCCGGTCCTGAAGAGAAGAAGCCGAACGTGAAGCCTGTGCAGATCGTGTTTGACGAGATCAGACGGCGCGTGAGCCTGTTGCCGGTCGGCGTGGATGTGAACTATCAAACGATCAGTCCTGACGGCAAGTGGGTCTTGCTGATCGCCAGTTCGGCCAATCAAGAGAACTTGTATCTCTACTCGCTCGACGAACTATCGCGCGAGCCTGCGGTCGCAAAGCAGTTGACCTCGACGGCGGGCGGCAAGGCTTGGGCGCAGTTCACGCCCGACAACAAAGAGGTCTTCTATCTTGAGAACGGGCGCATCGGCGTGGTGAATCTTGAAGGACGCCCGCGCCCGCTCGCCGTCACGGCCGAGATGGATGTCGATTTCACGCGCGAGAAGATGGCCGTCTTCCGGCAAGCGTGGACGTACATGCGCGACAACTTTTATGACCCGAACTTTCACGGCGCGAATTGGGCGGCGCTGCGCACAGAGTACGAGCCGCGCGTGGCGGGCGCGCGCACGCCCGACGAGATGCGCCGCTTGCTGCAACTGATGATCGGCGAATTGAACGCCTCGCACCTCGGCGCAAGCGCGCCGCCCGGCGCGAACCAACCAAGCACGGGCCGTCTGGGTTTGCGCTTCGACCGCGCAGAGTACGAACGCACGGGTCGCCTGCGCGTCACGGAGATCATCCCGCTCAGCCCGGCCGCGCTCGCGGGCAACATCAAGGCCGGCGATTATCTGCTCGCCGTTGACGGGCGCACCATTGACGCGCGCACCAACCTTGACGAGTTGCTTAGTTACAAGACCGGGCGGCGCGTCTTGCTCGCCATCGCTTCGTCGGCCGATGGCGCGGATAAACGCGAAGCGGCCGTGCGCCCGGTCAGTGCGACGACCGAGAAGGGCTTGCTCTATCGTCAGTGGGTCGAGCAGAACCGCGCTTACGTTGCGCGCACAAGTGGCGGCCGGCTCGGCTACGTTCACATGTTCGACATGAGCAGCGCGTCGCTCGCACAGTTATATGTCGATCTCGACACGGAGAATCATGCGCGCGAAGGCGTGGTCATCGACGTGCGCAATAACAACGGCGGCTTCGTCAACGTCTATGCGATTGACGTGCTGGCGCGGCGCGGCTATCTCACGATGACGCCGCGCGGCTCACAGCCCGCGCCCGCGCGCACCGCCCTCGGTCAGCGCGCGCTTGAGTTGCCCACGATCCTCGTCACCAACCAGCATTCGCTCTCCGACGCGGAAGATTTCACCGAAGGTTATCGCACGCTCAAACTCGGCAAGGTCGTGGGCGAGCCGACCGCCGGTTGGATCATCTTCACATGGAATCAGGCGCTCATCGACGGCACGATCTTTCGCCTGCCGCGCGCGCGCATCGTCGGCGCGGACGGCGCGGACATGGAACGCAACCCACGCCCCGTCGATGTCGAAGTCACGCGCCCCATCGGCGAGACGTTGACCGGGCAAGACACACAACTCGACGCGGCCGTGCGCGAACTGCTCAAACAGTTAGGCACGCGCACAAGCAGTGCGGGCACAAAATAAAAGTTAAGCGCGACGGGCAAAGATAACCACAAAGGCACGAAGACACGAAAGCAAATCATGCAGATTAGCTTTCGTGTCTTCGTGCCTTTGTGGTTAATGCCGTTTGCTGTCCTACGCTTCGTCCGAGTCGTGGATGCTGCGCGGGGTTGACATGGACACGCCCGGCTTATCTTCTAGCAAGCCTTGCTCGCGGTAGAGGCGCAGTTTGTTGTGCAGGGTCTTGAGGCTGATCTGTAATAGCTCGGCGGCGCGGGTCTTGTTGTTGTCGGTCTTTTGCAGGGTGCGTAGGATCATGCGGCGCTCGACTTCGTAGATCGGCGTGCCGACAGGCAGCGTGATCGTGTCTTCGCTGCGGGCGCGGGCGCGTTGGTCCAACGGGTAAGGCGCGATGTGATGACGCTCGATTGATTCGCCCGAACAGATGATGACGGCGCGCTCGATCACGTTGCGGAGTTCGCGCACGTTGCCGGGCCAGTGATGCGAGCGAAGCACTTCGAGTGCGGCGGGCGCGAGATGGCGGGCGCGGTCGTGGCGCTCGGCGAGTTGCGCGATCAGATGTTGCGCGATCAGCGGTAAGTCTTCTTTGCGTTGACGAAGCGGCGGCAGTTCGATAGTGATGACGTTGAGCCGATAAAGCAGGTCTTCGCGGAACACGCCCGCGCGCACCGCCGCGTGTGGTTCGCGGTTGGTCGCAGCCAGCACGCGCACGTCAATCGGTATCTCCTGCGCGCCGCCGAGCCGGCGCACGGTGCGTTCTTCCAACACGCGCAACAGCTTGGCTTGCAAGAGCGCGGGCATCTCCGCGATCTCATCCAAGAGTAGCGTCCCGTGGTTCGCCAACTCGAAGCAGCCTTGTCGCCGCGAGGCCGCGCCCGTGAACGCGCCCTTCTCATGCCCGAATAGTTCCGACTCCATCAACGTCTCAGGGATCGCCGAGCAGTTGATCGCCACAAACTCTTGCGCGCGTCGTGGGCTTAACTCGTGAATCGTGCGCGCGACCAACTCCTTGCCCGTGCCCGACTCGCCCGTGATCAAGACGGACGCGGACGAGGGCGCGACCTGTTCGACCAACAGATAGACGCGGCGCATCGGTGCTGAGTTTCCGATCAACTGCCGGTACGTGCCGCGCTCGCGCAACTCCGCGCGCAACGATTCGCGCGCGCGCCCTTCCGCACCCGCAGTCAAAGCGCCGCCCACCACCGCGAGCAGTCGCTCGTTATCCACCGGCTTCTCGAAGAAGTGATACGCGCCCTCTTCCCGCACGGCGCGCAAGGCCATCTCAACCGAGCCTTCGCCGGTCAACAGGATCACCGGCACTTCGGGCTGGCGTTCGCGAACCTCGCGCAGCAACGCGAAGCCGTCGAGGCCGGGCATCTTCACATCGGTGATAATCACGTCGGGGCGCAGGTCAACTATCTGCGCGAGCGCCGCCATGCTGTTCGTCTCGGCCAGCGCATCATAGCCGCCCGCCGTCAGAATCTCGCGCAGCGTGTCGAGCAGCAGCGGGTCGTCGTCAACTATAAGTATGCGCCCTCGCACCATAAAGGCAGTTTAGCACACCGCTTTCCGAAGTATTTATAGAGCCAATTAAAACCGTAAAGACACGCGGGCAATGATGAATGATGCACGATGCGCGATGAAGGATGATCGTTACATGATGATCATTAAATGATGAATAGCTCTCTATTCATCGGTCAGCGTGCGGCATTCCGGTTGTGGCTTGCTGTCAGTGCTTTCAGCCGTGCTTGGTTTCGACTTGAGCAAAATAGTCCGCGATAGCGCGGGCGAGGGCGGGGACGGTGAACTCTGTGGGCTGTATGTCGGTCGCAAGTCCATGTTCGGCGGCGGTGTGCGCGGTGATGTCGCCGATGCATGCGACGCGTATGCCCGCGAGCAGCGCGCGCAGATCGTTCGTGTCGAAGAGTTGCGCGAAGTTCGTGACGGTCGAAGAACTGGTGAACGTGATGCAATCGACTGCGCCGCCGACGAGCATCGCTTCGACGCGCGCACGGTCGGTCGTCTGCGGCGCGACGGTGCGATAGGTGGGCACGATGTCAACGCGCGCGCCGGCCGCTGCGAGCGCGCGGGGCAGGAAGTCGCGCGCGACCGCTGCGCGCGGGATCAAGACATTCAACCGATCAAACTGATCTGGCCCGCCGAGATAAGCTTCGAGCGCCGCGAAGACGCCTTCGGCCTTGAACTGTTCGGGCACGAGATCGACGTGAACGTGTGCGGCCGTCAAACGCTCTGCGGTCGCCGTGCCGATGGCGCAGACGCGCACCTCGTCAAGTTCCGCCGCGTCGCGGCCCAACTCCGCGAGCCGCCGCAGGAAGAAATCAACGCCGTTCGTGCTCGTGAAGATGAGCCAATCGTAACCGTAAAGATTCTCAATCGCCTGATCGAGCGGCGCATAAGATTCCGGCGCGACGATCTCGATAGTCGGACAGGCAACGACGCGCGCGCCATAACTTTCGAGCAGCGTGGCGAACTCCGTGAGCCTGCGCGCGTGCGCGCGTGATGACCACGGTGCGACCGGCTAGAGGTTGGGCAGATGACATGCTCAGGTCAGACGTGGATCAGGATCGACGTGCGCCAGCGTCGCATCCAACCCGGCGAGCAGACGCTCCGCGCCCTGTTCGCGCAGTTGCGCGGCGAGCGTCTCGCCGATGCGCAGTGCTTCAGCCACATCGGCTTCAAACGCGGCGTTGATCAGTTGTGTGCCGTCGAGCGCGGCGACGAGGCCGGCTAGATGCAACCTTCCGTCTGTGACCGTGCCGTGTGCGGCGATGGGTACTTGGCAGCCGCCGCCCAACGCGTTGAGCAGCGTGCGTTCGGCCGTGGTGGCGGCGCGCGTCGCGGCGTGATCGAGCAACGTTACGAGCGCGTTCGTGTCGGCATCGGCGGCGCGCGTCTCGATGCCGAGTGCGCCCTGACCGACGGCGGGCAGCATCGTGTCGGTGGGCACGGGCGCGCTGATGCGTGCGGCGAAGCCGAGCCGGCGCAGCCCTGCGGACGCAAGAATGATCGCGTCGTACTGCCCTTCGTCGAGTTTGCGCAGGCGCGTGTCCACGTTGCCGCGCAGGTCTTTGATCTTTACATCGGGGCGCAGATGACGAAGTTGCGCCTGCCGCCGCATGCTCGATGTGCCGACGACCGCGCCCGTGGGCAGAGTTTGCAGCGACGCGTGCGCGCTGTCAGCACCAGCCGGAAGCACGAGCGCGTCGCGCGGGTCTTCGCGTTCGGTGATGGCGGTGATGGCGAGCGCGGCCGGTAGCACGGTCGGCAAATCTTTGAGCGAATGGACGGCGATGTCTATGCGTTCATCAAGCAGCGCCTCTTCGAGTTCTTTGGTGAACACGCCCTTGCCGCCGATGACTGCGAGCGGCACATCGCGCATGATGTCGCCCGACGTCTTGAATATCTCGATCCGCACGTCGGCGTCGGGGCGCAACTCGCGCAGGCGCGCTTGCACCCACTCGGCCTGCCAGAGCGCGAGCTTCGAGCCGCGCGAACCGATAACATAATGTCGCTTCATTCGGATGATGTCCGCCCGTTCTGTTCTTCGTCCAACTCGAAGATTTCGCGCCACGCCTGCACGTTCTCCGCGCCGCCGTTCTCTTGCGAGCGGCGCAGACGATTGATGACCGGATGCGCGATCTTGTTCGCGGTCGCAAGCAACAGCGACTCGATGGCGCGCTCCTGTTCCGGCGTTAGCTCGCCGAGCTTGCTGCGCTGGCGTTGATATTCGCTGCGGGCAATGTCCTGCATCTTCTGTCTGAGCGCGCCGACCACGGGGCCGATGTCGAGTGCGCGCAAAGCCTGTTGAAACTGCGTGACCTCGGACTCGACGATCAACTCGGCGCGTTCGGCTTCGTGCTCGCGCTCGCGTAGGTTCGAGGCGACGACCGCTTCCAGATCGTCAACGTCGAAGACGAATAGATTGCCGACTTGACCGACCGCCGGATCGACGTTGCGCGGCACGCTGATGTCGATGAAGAAGGCCGGTTTATTGCGGCGTGCGTCGAGCGCCGCGCGGGCCATCTGCGGCGTGATGACGTAGCCTTCGGCGGCGGTCGAGCAGATAACGATGTCAGCCTCGGCCAAGAGCGTGGGCAGTGCGTCGAACTCGACGGCTTCGCCACCGAACGTGCCGGCCAGACTGGGCGGCCGTTGCGTGCGTGCGATTGGCGACGAGGATGCGGCGTGCGCCTGCGGCCGCGAAGTGTTGCGCGGCCAGTTCGGCCATCTCGCCCGCGCCGACCAGTAGCACCGTCGCGCCTTCGAGTGAACCGAAAATCTTGCGTCCTAGTTCGACCGCCGTATAACTGATCGATACGGCCGAGTCAGCGATGCCTGTCTCCGTGCGGACGCGCTTGGCGACGTGCAGCGCGTGGTGCATGAGGCGATGGATGACGCGCCCGGCCGTGCCCGCCTTGACGGCGAGCGAATAAGCTTTGCGAACTTGACCGAGCACTTGCGGTTCGCCCACGACCATCGAGTCGAGCGACGAAGCGACGCGGAAGACGTGGCGCACGGCCGCATCGTCGGCGTGCGTGTAGAGATGTGTGCGGAAGAAATCACGGCGGCACGCTGCGCGCGTCGCTGAGAAAGTTGCTGATGCGCGTTGCGCCGGTCGCGCCGTCGTCGCTGCCCGTCGTCGCCACGACCTCGACGCGGTTGCACGTCGAGACGATCAAGCCTTCGCGGATCACGTCGCCGTCCACCAACGCGCGCAAAGATTCGGCGCACGCGTCGTCCGTAAACGCCAGACGCTCGCGCACCTCCACGGGCGCTGACTTGTGATTTAGTCCGACGAGAACAATGGACATGAGAAGTGTTAGCGGTCAGCGGTCAGCAGTCAGCGATCAGCAAAAGCGTTTGAGTTGATCGTTGATGGCTGATCGCTGACCGCTCATCCGAAAACATGATAGCCGCCGAGCCAGCGCGTGCCGAAGAAGGTGAAGACGACGAGGGCGAAGCCGGCGACGCCGGCCCAAGCAGCTTTGCGCCCGCGCCATTGCGCGCGATAGTGAATCATCGTTAGGTACAACACCCACGTCAGCAGGGCGAAGACCTCTTTGGGATCGTTGTGCCAGAGCCGGCCGGAACGTGCGGACGACCAGACGATGCCGGTCAGGATGCCGAGCGACAGCAGCGTAAAGCCGATGCCTGCGGCCGTTGCGCCGATGTCGTCCACGGTCGAGAGCGACGGCAGGCGGTGGAAGATGGCGCTAAAAGTTTTGAGTTTTAATTCGCGCTCTTGCCACAGGTACATCACGCTGGCGGCAAAGGCGACGAAGAAGGCCGCGTAGGCGCAGACCAATAGCGTCGTGTGGACGGGGAACAACCAGCCGGCCGTGCCCGCGGTTAAAGAGTTGGCGACCGTGCCGTCGTCCGCGCGCACGACAAGTGCGATCGAGCATGAGCAGCGTGACCACGGGCAGCGTGACCGCGCCGAGTGCGCGGGCGCGGTAACGATAGAGCGCCAACCCATAGGCGATCACGAGCGTCCACGCGAGGAACGATAACGTCTCGCGCAGACCGAAAAGCGGATAATGCCTATCGCGCACCCAGTCGAGCACGAGCGCGGCCGTGTGCGCCGGCGAAACCGGCGGCGAGCGCGCCTAGTGCGATGCGTTCGGCTGTGCGGCGTTTGTTGATGAACGCCAGCAACGCGTGGATCGCCGCGAACGCGTAAGCTATGAGTGTGATGATTAAAAGCGACTTCATCGGCGGTTAAACTGCCTGCTGACTTGACCCGGCCGATTGTAGAGGATGGGCATGGGCGCGGCAAGCGGGGCGCTCCGGCGGCGCATGTTGAAAGCGGCGGGCAGACGTGCGAAACTGCACGTGCTCCTTTTTTGTTATGAACGCAACTGCTCCGGCGAGGTGAAAAGTGCCATGCCCACACGTGAGGATGCGTGGGAACTGCTGTGCGAGTACACGAAGGGCAACAGTTTGCGCAAGCACGCGCTTGCGGTCGAGGCGGCGATGCGCGCCATGGCCCCGCGCTACGGCGGCGCTGATGCGGACGTGGACGAATGGGGCATCACGGGGATGCTCCACGATTTCGACTACGAGATGTTCCCGACCGCCGACGAGCATCCGTACAAGGGCGCGACGATCATGTGCGGGCGCGGCTACCCCGACCACATGATCCGCGCCATCATGGGGCACGCAACTTATACGGGTGTGCCGCGCGACACGCCGCTGGCGCGCGCGCTGTTTGCGACCGACGAATTGTGCGGCTTCCTCGTCGCCTGCGCGCTGGTGCGGCCGTCGAAGAGTCTGGACGACATGGAAGTCTCGTCGGTTAAGAAGAAACTGAAAGACAAAGCGTTTGCGCGCACGGTCAACCGCGACGACATACACCAAGGCGTGCAAGAATTGGATGTGCCGCTCGACGAGCACATACGTTTCGTGATCGACGCGCTCCGGCCCGTGCAAGAGCAGATCGGCCTGAACCGTCTGAGCGCAAACGACGAGGCGGCGCGCGCGTGATCCGGTCAAGGGCTGTGTCAGAGTTTAAGAGTTAAGGTCTGATGCGCCCGGTCAGGAACAGGGCCGCGAGCAAGAACAGCGCGCAGATCAAGCCGATGGCGAGCAGGACGGTGATGAGTGCTTGCAGCTTACGCCTGCGGGCCGTGTGCCGGTAGACGAAGATGCCGGCCAAGGTGATTGGTGGGATGCAGTAGAGCAGCGGACTCAATGGGCTGGTCAACACGTCGAGCAGCGTCGCATTCATCGGCACGTTCAGTAGTGAAGTGAAGACAACGATAGTTAGCCCAACGCCGACGAACGCAGCGAGCAGCGAGGTGATGATCAGCAGCTTCCAGCGCAAACAGTTTTCCGCGTCCTTTACGGGCTAACCTGCGGTCGAGCCGACAACGAGGATGCACGAACCAATAAGGCGAGCAAGCGCCGCAAAGCATAGGAGAAAACGGTGACGAGTGACAAGTGACGGGTGACAAGTTAACTACTTGTTCCTACTAATCACTTGTCATTCGTCACTCGTCACTGTCTTTTTATGGTTGCCAGAAGCACACTGTTATTCCTGTCGCGGCATGAGGGCTTGAAGGATTTTGCCACGCGCTTCAGCCCGTTTAAGAAACTGACCACGCGCTTCGTCGCGGGTGAGGACATCGAGCAAGCGGTCGCGGCCATTCGTGCCATCAACGCGACGGGCGCGACCGCTTCGTTCGATCACTTGAACGAAGGCGTGACGAAGGCGGATGAAACCGAGGGCGAGGTGCGCGAGTATAACCGCGTGCTGGCGCGCATCGACGAGACGGGCATCAAGTCGAACGTCTCGATCAAACTGACGCAGTTCGGCCTCGACATCGATCCTGAGTTGGCTTACAGGAACGCGCGCGCCGTGGTCGAAGAAGCGGCGCGGCGGGGCAACTTCGTGCGCGTGGATATGGAAGGCTCGAACGTGACGCAGGTGACGCTCGACATCTTCCGGCGGCTGCGCGCCGAGTTCGATCTAAACACGGTCGGCATCGTCGTGCAGGCGTACCTGCGCCGCACCGCGCAAGACGTTGACGACCTGTTGCAAATCCCCGCGCGCATCCGACTGTGCAAGGGCGCGTACAACGAACCGCCCGAAGTCGCGTTTCCCGATAAGCGCGACACGGATGAGAACTACGTGCGCTTGATGAAAGTGTTGCTCAAGAGCGGCACGTATCACGGCATCGCCACGCACGACCCGAAGATGATCGAAGCGACCAAAGACTTCGTGCAGCGCGAAGGGATTGCGAAGGACTCGTTCGAGTTCCAGATGCTTTACGGCGTGCGCCGCGATCTGCAAGTGCAGTTGGTACGCGACGGGTATCGCATACGCGTCTATGTGCCTTACGGGAAGACTTGGTATCCGTATTTCATGCGGCGGTTGGCGGAGCGACCCGCCAACGTCTGGTTTGTGCTGAAGAACCTGTTGAAAGGTTGAAGCGTGGCCGGCTCGATAGATTGGAAGGGCGATTGAACGATGGATGAGTACATCTGGATAATCTGGGTCGTGCTTGGCGTCGTGCTGATGGTCGCCGAGATTTTCACGCCGGGCTTTGTGCTGCTGTGGTTCGGCATCGGCGCGCTGGCGGCGGCGCTGACGAGCCTCGCGGGCTTCGGCTACCCGTTGCAGTTCCTCGTCTTCTTCATCGTCTCGATGGCGCTCACAGTCGCCTCGCGCACCATCTTCACGAAGTACTTCGTGCGGAAAGAATTGGAAGGCGGGTTCAAGACGGGCGTGGACGCGCTGCCGGGCAAGGTCGGCACGGTCGTCACGTCGAGCCGGGGCGCGCTACAGGAAGGCGCGGTCAAAGTTTATGGTTCGACGTGGACGGCGTACCCGGCCGAAGGCGAAGAGGCGTTGGAAGCAGGCGACCGCGTGATGGTTGAGAGCGTGCGCGGGGCTTCGATCTACGTGCGGCGCGTCGATGCTATACCTGACTGGCGCGCGAATGCCTTGCCCGAAGGTAAAGAACAGTCGTAATGATCGCTGACAAAACTGCTAAGGCTTATATGCCTGTGCGCCTTTGCGTGAGGTCATTCTTTGATCAGTAATTAACCCACGCAAAGACGCAAAGATAGGAATGCAAAGGGCACGAAGATCGTTGAATGATCTTCGTGCCCTTTGTAGTTTGGTGGTTAAGCTCCGGCGTTTAGGGTGGGCCGAAGCGTGAGCGGTACTCGATGGAATCGACGAAGCCGCGCACCATCGTGCGGAAGTCCGTCGGGTTCGCGTTCAAATAGTTGAGCCACGCTTGGAAGCCGGCCGGGTCGGGGTCGCGTCGCAGATAGCCGAAGTATTCGGCCAGTACGAACGTGCGGTTGTAGGCCGCTTGCACGAACTGCCCTGTATCAACGATCTCGCGTAGGACCTGTGCGCGCGTCTTCGTGCCCGCGTTCAAGTCTGCGACCAGTTGGTTGCGGTTCGGGTTCGAGACGCCCGTGTTGGCGATCAGCCGATCCACGTAGGCCGCGTTCGAGAGCGAGTCGAAGATCGTGCGGAACTCGTCGCGCTGCACGAAGTCGTCGGGGAAGCGCGCGCGGTTGGCGAGCACTTCCGCGTCGGTCGAACCATTGAGGGCCGACATGTCGCGGATGAACTCGCGGTAGGTCGGCAGCCGGCCGAACGACGCGATGTAGAAGCGCATCGCAAACGCGCCTCTAGCTTGGAACTCAGGCGAGCCGAAGAAGGCGGCCGAGACGGTCACGCGGTCGCACGACGGATCGTTGAGCCGGTTCGGACAGTTGTTGAGCAGGTTGACCCACGCGTTGAAGCCCGCCGCATCCGGCTCGCGGTTCAGGAAGTCGAGGTAGTGCTGCCGGACGAAGAACGGCGTCTCGTCAATCGGGTTCGCTGCGGGATTGGCGACCGTGATGCCGCGCAACGTTGCGCCGCCGAAGTTGCCGACGAGCGTGGCCGCGCCGGTCGTTAAGTTGATCGTGTAAAGCTGCGACGTGCCGCCGACCGTCAACGCGGCGAAGGCGATGCCGCTTGGGTTGGCGATGTCGAAGCCGACCACGTCCGTTGTGTCTACGCCGAGCGGGCCGATGGTAAAGAGTTGACCGGAATTGGGCGAGACGGGCGTGCCGCCCACAGACCCTTGCCGCACGAGCGTGTCGCGGGCGGAGTCGATGCCGTAGAGCGTGGTGGTCGTCGCACCCGCGACGTTGTTGGTGTAGGCCACGCCGACGACGGTTGGGTTCTGCCCGGCCGCGGCGTCGCCCGTGGCATAAGCCAACGTGGTGTCAACCGTGGCTGCGCCCGTGTCCACGTTGAAGCGTAGATTCTGATCGGCGTCCGAGACGACGCGCAGGCGGTCGGGCACGGGATTGAAGTCCACGCCGAAGGCTGTGCCCGTCAAGGTCGCGCCCGATGCGGTCGAGGCCAGAGAGGCCGCGCCCGTCGCGGGGTTGATGGTGTAGATGCGGCCGGTGCTGCCGAGGCCGTAAATCTGGCGTGTGGCGGGGCGCACGTCAATGCCGAGGATCGTCTCGCCGGTTTGCAGGCCGGTGATCGTGTTCGTGGCTTCAATCGTGCCCGGCGTGGCGCTGTTGAAGCGCACGAGGGTGTTCGTCGTCGTCACGCCGAAGATGGTCGCCACGCTTGCGCCGTCGTTGTCGGTGATCGTCACCATCGCCGTGGTGATCGTGCCGAGCGTGGCGTTGAACGCGCCGCTTAACGTGACGGTGAACGTCTCGTCGCCTTCGACGCGCGCGTCGTCAATGATGAGGACGCGCACAGTCTTGCTCGTCTCGCCGGCCGCAAACGTGAGCGTGCGGAGGACGGGCGTGAAGTCTGTGCGATCCGAAGCCGTGCCGTTGACGGTGGCGATGTCCACGGACGCAGTGCCCGTGCCGCCCGTGCGCGTGACCGTGATGTCAACGCCGCCTTGACCTTCGCTGACGGTGTAGGTGGCCGCGCTGAGTTGGAACGTGCCGGTGTTCGCGCCTAACGGTTGCGGCTGAACGGCCGGATCAATGTCGCTCGCCGGATTGTTGGTGAGCCGCACGGCGGTGCTGCCGTCGGCGTTCGACGAGTAAATCTCAAGGTTAGTAGCGCCGTCGCGGTTGCTGACCCAGACGATGCGAGCGCCGTCGGGCGCGCGCGCCGGATCGATGTCGAACGCAGCGTTGTTGGTGATGCGGATCTGGGCCGTGCCGTCGACGTTCATCGTGTAGATTTCTTCGTTGCCGTCGCGGTCGGATTGAAACGTGATGCGCCCGGCGGCCACGTCGTCGCTACATCGTTCGCGGAGTTAGTCGTCAGCCTAAGCTGATTCGTGCCCGTCGAACTCATCCGGTAGATTTCAAACTTGTCGCCGTCGCGGTTGCTGGCAAACGAGAGCAGCGTGCCCGAAGGGGCCCACGCCGGGTCGTTGTCGTCGCCGAGGTTGTTGGTCAAGTTGGTCTGGTTCGTGCCGTCTTCGTTCATCACATAGACTTCGTCGTTGCCGTCGCGGTGTGTGATGAAGGCGATGCGCCCGCCGTTCGGGGACCAGGCGGGTCGAAGTCTTCGGCCGCGTTGTTGGTCAGACGCGTGGCTGCGCCGCCCGTTGCACCGACGACGTAAATCTCTTTGTTGCCGTCGCGGTTGCTGACGAAAGCGAGGCGTGTGCCGTCGGGCGACCAAGAAGGTTGCGTGTCCTCGGCCGGATTATCGGTGACGCGGAACAGCCCGCTGCCGTCCGGGTTCATAACGTAAATCTCAAAGTTGCCGTCGCGGTCGCTGGCAAAAGCGATCTTGCCGGTCGGCTCCGGCGCATTGGCGTCGGGCGCGAGTTGATCGCCCTGCGCCGCGCCGCTCTGGCGTTGTGCGACGGCCGCTTTGGCCGTCACGCGAATCTTGCTGGCGGGCACTGCTTGCGTCTGTCGTCGGCGACTTAGCTGCTCTGGTCTGTGATAGACCGGGCGGTACCGGACCACCCACGAGCAGTGCCAACGATAGCGCCAGCGCCAGCCACATTACGTGCTTTGCGCTTCTTCTCTTTTTCATGGCCTTCGCTCCTCTCCGTGTTTGGTTCTCGCACGTTGACCGGCGCGCGGCTAGTTGCGCGTCAGGTCTTCCGCGCCTGCGCCTGCGGGGCGCGGCTGATGCGGCGGAGCGAAGAAGGGGAAGGCGCCGAGGAACGGCACTTCGTTGACGTTGGCGTTGTCGGTGATGCCGCCCGAAGGCTGATTGGCGATGAAGAAGAGGAGCGTGTCCACCACGTCGTCGCCGGGTCGTCGCCCGTTCGGGAAGCCCGCGTAGTTTGCGGTCGAGTAAATCTCTTCGTTGAAGCCGAGGCTGGCGTTGGCCGTGTTCAGGTTGAGCCGCAGCATGTCGCCGCGCGTGACGGCGACGCTGGCCAGAATGTTGATGTTGGTCGCATTCGTGCCGAGGGCCATGAGCGAGGCGACGATGTCGGCGGCAAAGCGCCCGTTGGCGTCGTCCTGCCCCGTAGCGGCGTTAAACTCGTCTTTGCGATTGAACGGAATGAGCACGGCGTTGACGGCGGGAATGCCATTGCGGTCCAGCGTCACCCAACGCCCGAAGCCGACGGCCGGGTAGTTCGCGCCGGGGCGCACTTGATCGGGCGAGCCGAGGAAGATTTGCGGGCTGCGGCGTTGCAGCACACCATTGACGCCGATCTCGTTGGTCGCACCGGCCGCGGTGAACAGCGTCTTCGGCACGCTCAGGACGATGTTCATGATGTTGTAGCCGGCGAAGGAATCGCGCCCGCGCTGAAAATTCGCCAGCGCATTATTGACGCAAGTGCCGTCGGGCGGGTTCGCGGCCGCGACGCAGGCACGCAGGGCGGTGCTCGCCGCAGAGAAGGCCGGGATGTCGAAGTTAAACGAGTCGTCGCGCATGCCGGCGAAAAACTTGACGCCGGTTGCGCCCAAATCTTCGACGAGCGCCGCGGGCGGGCAGTTGGCCGCGCCAGCGAGACAGACCGAAGGCGGGGTCGCGCGCAGCCCGCTAAAGGTCGTGCCGTCCATGAGCGTGACGGTCGCCGTCTGCTGCACGGGATTACCGGGCGTCACCGTGCGGCGCGTGAAGGTGACGTCGATGAAGCGGTCGGGCCGGGGGTCGTTGCCGTTGACTTCGATCTCGAAACGGTAACGCACGGCCGGGTCGAACTGGCCGAAGTTATTGTTCTCGCCAGCGGCAATGAAACCGCGCGAAGTCAGCGCGAGGATAACGCGTGAGTTATCCGTCGGGTCGAGAAAGGCATAGGCGTCAGCCCCGTCAATCGCTTGATCGGAACTGTTATAGGGTGCGTCGCCGTGGTCGGCTCCATTAATGGATGGGGCCGGAGTCACAAAAGGCCGCCAGCGCCACCGTCAGGGCAAGGGCGACGAGGGCCGTGATTCTGGTGCGTAAACGCAGCATGGTTCTTCTCCTCGATGGCTGTGTGATGAACTATAGGGTCAACGCCTCTCGGCGCAGTCCAATAAATGCAGGTCGTATGGAGCTGACCTGTGCGCGAGATGCTGGTGCAACTTGCTGCTCTGCCGCTTCGGCTGCGCAGGAACTAAAGCCGGTGGGCTAAGGCAAGACTTATCGGCCGTGTCAGTTAATCAAGAGCAAGGTTTTAGGTTTAACGGCCGGGGCATCATAACTGACTCAGTCGTTTTGTCAACACTAATCGCGCCGCAGGTCAAGCGGTAATCCGAAGGGGCTGGAACTTGATAGGCAAACGGCTTGCTCCCTATACGCCCGCCGCCGGGTTTCAGATTTGGCCGCCGTGCAAGGCCCGTTGACAACGGGTGCGGCGCGCACTAGCATCGACCTTCGTTAAGCAAAATGTACCGCTCGTTTTCATTCATCAACCCAACGCCGATCAACCTGTCCATGCTGCAAAGTGCGCGCAACATAATGCGTCTATGCTTGGTCGCGGCCGTTCTGCTTGCCTGTCAAGCGTGTGGTGGTTATGGCGCACGCCCGACGGCTGCGGTCGTGCCGCCAGCGCCGCCGCCGGCCGCGCCGCTACCCGAAGATCAAGAGATGGTGGCGGGCACGATCCGCTTCCTCGAAGACCGCGTCAAAGGCGACCCCGAAGACTTCATCGCTTATAACAAACTGTGCGGCTACTACATGCTGCGCCTGCGCGAGACGGGCGATGTCAAATATCTGGAACTGGCCGAACGCGGCGCTCGCGCTTCGCTCGCAGCCATCCCGGCCGAGCAAAACCCCGGCGGCCTCGCCGCCCTCACACGCGCCGAGTTCACCGCGCACAACTTCGCCGCCGCGCGCGAGCACGCCACGCAGTTGACCAAGTTTGAGCCGCGCAAGGGTTATCCATACGAACTACTCGGCGACGCGTTGTTGGAACTAGGCGATTACGAACAGGCCGAGGCCGCCTTCGCGCAACTTGAAAAGCTGAACGGCTCGCACAGCATCAGCGTGTTGTTGCGGCGCGGCCGTATGAACCTCTTGCGCGGCCGGTTTGACGATGCGCGCGCCTACTTTCAGTTCGCGCTCACGCTCGCGCTCGATCAAGTGCCGATTGATCGTGAGACGGTCGCCTGGTGTCGTTGGCAGTTGGGCGAAGTGGCCTTTGCGCGCGGCGACTATCGCGGCGCAGAGCAGGCTGCCCGCGACGCGCTCGTCACGTTCCCCGGCTACTATCGTGCGGTTGCTTCATTAGGGCGCGCACGCGCGGCGCAGGGCGATCTACAAGACGCAATCGCGCAGTATGAACAGGTCACGAAGCGTCTGCCCGATCCGATCTACGTGGCGGCGCTTGGCGATCTCTACAAGTTGACGGGGCGCGAGCGCGAAGCGGCCACGCAGTATGCGCTCGTCGAACAGATCGCGCGGCTCGGCGCGCTAAACGGCGCACTCTACAATCGCCAACTCGCGCTCTTTTACGCCGATCACGATCTCAAACCGGCCGAAGCCTATGAACAAGCGACGCGTGAATATCAAGCTCGGCACGACATCTATGGCGCAGACGCGGTTGCTTGGACGGCGCTCAAGGCGGGCAAGCACGCGGAAGCGCAGGCGATGATCAAAGAAGCACTCAAGCTCGGCACACAAGACGCGAAGTTGTTTTATCACGCCGGTCTGATCGCGCGTGCGACGGGCGACAAGGCCGCGGCCGCCGATTATCTGAAACGCGCACACGCGCTCAACCCACAATTCGATCCCTTGCAAGCCACGTTTGCGCAACAGGCGCTCACGGAGTAAGCTTCGCGCCTGAAGCCTTATGTCTGTCCCCCACCTGATCAAACCGCGTCGTCGCCGCCGCGCCCGTGCGCTGGTGTTGCTCGTCGTTCTCCTGTCCGCGTTCACGGCCGCCACAGCGCACCCGCTCGGCAACTTCACAGTCAACCACTACGCGCGGCTCAATCTTGATGCGACCCGCGTGCGCGTCCACTACGTTGTGGACATGGCCGAGATTGCGACCTTTCAAGAATCGCTTTACTTGGACGCGGACGGCGACAAGAACACAACGCAAGCCGAACTCGACGCCTACGCCGACCGGGCTGCGCGCGAGTATGCCACCGCGCTCGCGCTCACGATTGACGGCGCACGCGTGCCGCTCACGTTCAGCACGCGCAGCATCAGTCTGCGACCGGGCGAGGCCAACCTGCCGCTGCTCAGGCTCGAATGTGATTACGAAGGCGCGTTGCCCGTGGCCGCATCCGGCGACGCGCGCCGCGTGCGCTTCGAGGACGCGAATCATCAAGGTCGTGTTGGCTGGCACGAGGTTGTGATTGCGCCCGCGGCCGGCGTGCATGTCTTCGACAGCACGGCCTACGGCACGAGCTTAAGCGACGAACTGCGCGCCTACCCGGCCGACATGGCCGCTGCACCGCTCAACGAACGAACGGCCGAGTTGTCGTTCACCACGTCTGCGCCGCCAGCGGGCACGCGCCCGCTCGTCGCGCGCGACGGGCGCAAGGTCGAACCCCCGACGCGCGACCGGCTTACGGAGTTGATCGCCGTGCCGGAGTTGACGTTTGGCGTGGCCCTGTTGGGGCTGCTGATCGCGGCCGTGCTTGGCGGCATACACGCGATGTCGCCCGGCCACGGCAAGACGATTGTGGCCGCCTATCTCATCGGCTCGCGCGGCACGGCCAAGCACGCAGCCTTCCTCGGCCTGACCGTGACCGTCACGCACACGGCGGGCGTCTTCGCGCTCGGCCTCGCCACTTTGTTCGCCGCACAGTACGTCGTGCCGGAACGGCTCTATCCAATCTTGAGTTTCCTGTCGGGCGCAATCGTCGTCCTCATCGGCGTCAGCCTGTTCGCCCGCCGCCTCGGCGCGGCCATCGGCTTCGTCAAACACGACCACAGCCATACTGATCACGCTCATCAACATGAGCACGCCAGTCATGTTCACGATCACGAACACGCTGATCATGTTCATGCTGATCAGGACCACTCTCATGCGTCGTCCTTCGTGCATTCACACGGCGGGCGGGAGCACACGCACTTGCCGCCGGGCACGGACGGGACGCCGGTAACGTGGCGGAACTTGTTGGCGCTCGGCGTGTCGGGCGGGTTGCTGCCGTGCCCGTCGGCGTTGGTCGTGTTGCTGTCGGCCATCTCGCTGCATCGCGTTGGTTATGGCTTGTTGTTGGTCGTCGCGTTCAGCTTCGGACTGGCGAGCGTGCTGACCGGCATCGGCTTGCTGTTCGTCTATGCGCGGCGTTGGGTGGCGCGGCCGATGCAGTCGGCAGGCGGGCTGGTGCGCGTGCTGCCGATCTTGAGCGCGCTTGTTATTACGTGCGCGGGCTTGTTCATCTGCTATGAAGCGGTCGGGCAGGCGGGCTACAGTTTGGGCGGCGCGCTCTCGACTTTAAGTGCGCGCATCGGGTCGCTTTTTGCCGGCGGTGAACCGGCGTTCGCTTCGATGGGCGCACTGTCGGTGCTTGCGCTCGGTCTTGTCTTTGGTCTGAAGCACGCGACCGAAGTTGATCACGTCGTGGCTGTAACGAACATCGTCAGCGAGCAGCGCAAGTTGTGGCGCGCGGCGCTGGTCGGTGGCTTGTGGGGCGCGGGGCACACGGCGTCGCTCGTCGTCGTGGGCGCAATCGTGCTGGTCTTGCGCGTCGCCATCCCGGAGCGCGTCGGCAGTTGGCTTGAGTTCGCCGTCGCGTTAATGATTATCACGCTCGGCACGAACACTTTCGTGCGCGCTTTGCGGCAACGCCACGCGGCTCACATTCACAAGCATCAGCACGACGGCTTTACGCACGCGCATGTACATTTTCACGACGACGAAACCGCGCACGAAGAAGCGCCGCCCGCGCACTCGCACGCGCTCAAGCGGATCGGTTTCAAGCCGTTGTTGGTTGGCGCGATGCACGGGCTGGCCGGCTCGGCGGCGCTGACGCTCTTGGTGCTGACGCAGATCGCGTCGCCGTTCGTCGGGATACTTTATTTATTGGTCTTCGGCGCGGGCTCAATTGTCGGCATGCTCTTGATGTCCGGCCTCGTCGGTCTGCCCTTCGTGCTGAGCGCACGCAAACTCGACCGCTTCCATTACGGCCTGCAAACGGCCGCGGGCGCGCTGAGCATCTGCTTCGGCCTGTGGTACGCGTATGAAACCGGCATAGCGAGCGGGTTGCTGGCGACGATCATGTGAGCGGGCAGGGAAGTTTTAACCACAAAGACACGAACGGCACAAAGAAGGTTAAGGTTTCTTTGTGCCGTTCGTGTCTTTGTGGTTATTGCTTTAAGGTGTAGGGTGTCGTGTCGTCTTCGCTGCCGTGGAGTTGACGTTCGCCGTAGGGGTGTTCGACTTTGATCTGAGCATCGCCTGCCGGGTCAATGTCTTCGCCGCTGAAGCGGGCGAGGACGACCGTGATGTTGTCTTCGCCGCCGCGCCGGTTCGCTTCGGCCACGAGCGTCTCGCAGGCCCGCGCGAGGTCGCCGTCGCTGGCCGCAATCAGTTCGCGCATCTCGTCGGCGCGGAGCTTGCCCGATAGTCCGTCACTGCATAACAACACGAGGTCGCCGCTGTACACGGGCACGTGCGACATGACGGGCGACAACTCGCTCTGCGCGCCGAGCGCCTGCAAGATGACGTTGCGGAACATGTGCGTCTCCGCGTCCTCTTCGCTGATCTGGCCGACATCTACGAGTTGCTGCACGAGCGACTGATCTTTCGTCGCCAGTTTGATCTCGTTGCCGCGTATGACGTAGGCGCGGCTGTCGCCGACTTGCACGAAGTCTAACGCGTGATTGGTGACGGCGGCGGCGGTCAGCGTCGCGCCCATGCCGGAGCAGCGCGGGTCTTCGAGGCTCTTGCGGTGGATGGCGTAGTTGGCGTAGCCGGCGGCGTTGCGTAGGCATTCGACCAAAGGCACGTCTGGGTCGCACGCGCCGGTCGCCTCCGGTTCGTCCGAGACAAGCATCTCGCGCACCGTCTCGACCGCCATGCGGCTCGCCACGTCGCCCGCGAGCGCGCCGCCCATGCCGTCTGAGACGACGAGCACCGCGCCTTCGTCGCCCAACTCGAAATCGCGCAGGGCGCGCGGTGGCTCGCGTTCGTCGCTCGAACCCGTCCAGCTACGGGCCGCCGCCAGATCGAGCACGAGGAAGTTGTCCTCATTGCCCTGCCGGATGCGGCCCACGTCGGTCTGTGCGTGCAGCTCGATCTTCATAAGAACAGTGACGAGTGTGACAAGTGACAAGTGCTGAGCAAGGACAAGCATTCTAACTTGTCATCCAGCACTTGTCACTCAGCACTGCCTTTCAAATCTTTCCCAACGCCTGATCGAGATCGGCGATGATGTCTTCCGTGTCTTCGAGGCCGACCGAGATACGCACCAGCCCGTCGGTGATGCCGAGGCGCGCGCGCGTCTCCGGCAGCACTGATGCGTGTGTCATCGTCGCCGGGTGTGAGATGAGCGACTCGACCGCGCCGAGGCTCTCAGCCAGCGTCGACACCTTCACACCTTCCAAGACCGTGCGCGCGTTATCGAGCGAGCCAACGTCGAATGATACCATGCCGCCGAAACCGCGCTGTTGTCGCTTCGCCAACTCGTGTTGCTTGTGCGAGAGCGACCCCGGATAGTAGAGCTTCTGCACCTTCGGATGCTCTTCTAAAAAGGCGGCGACGGCGCGGCCCGATTTGTCGTGCTGCTCCATGCGCAGCGCCAGCGTCTTCGTGCCGCGCAAGACGAGCCACGAATCGAACGGCGACAGGATCGCGCCCACGCTGTTTTGCACGAACCCAAGATACTCGGCCGTCTGCGCGTCGTTCGTGACGACGACGCCGCCGATGCTGTCCGAGTGCCCGTTCAAATATTTAGTTGCGGAGTGCAACACGATGTCCGTGCCGAACTCAAGCGGGCGTTGCAGGTAGGGCGACAGGAACGTGTTATCGCAGACGACGCGCGCGCCGTGTTTGTGCGCGATGTCGGAGACAGCCTGCAAGTCCGTCACGGACATGACCGGGTTGGTTGGCGTCTCGACGTAGATCATGCGCGTGTTGTCTTTGAGCGCGGCTTCGACGTTCGACGCGTCCGACGTGTCAACGTAGGTGAACTCGACGTTGTAGTTCGCAAGGATGCGCGAGAACAGACGATACGTGCCGCCGTAGGTGTTATCCGAAACGATGACGTGATCGCCCGCCTTCACCAGTCGCATGGTCGCATCAATCGCGGCCATGCCTGAAGCGAACGCGAAGCCGTACTGCGCGCCTTCGAGTGCGGCGACGTTGCGCTCGCACGCCGCGCGCGTCGGGTTTTGCGTGCGCGCATATTCATAGCCGCCCGTCGGCTTACCGAATGCTTCCTGCGCGTAAGTCGAAGTCTGATAGATCGGCACGGAGACTGCGCCCGTCGTCGGGTCAGGCTCGTTGCCCGCATGAATCGCTGTAGTTGAAAAGCCCATAATGAAAAGTAGTCAGTAGTCAGCAGTCAGTAGGTTATTGATTGATCGTCGTTCTTTGATCGTGTCAGCGCGCCGTTGCCAGTTTGTTTTTCTACTGACTACTGGCCACTAACCGTCAATCAAATATCCCTTGACTCAAATATCGCTCAGCGCCATCGGGGAAGACTGTGACGACGCGGCGACCGGGGCCGAGGCGTTCGGCGACGCGACGCGCGGCGGCGGCGGCTGTGCCGGACGAGCCGCCGCAGAGGACGCCCTCAGAGGCAGCAAGCCGACGCACGGTGGCGAAAGCTTCGTCGTCGCCGACTGTCATGATCTCGTCGGCTAAGGCGCGGTCGAAGTTGGGCGGGACGAACTGCCACTGCCCTATGCCTTCGACCTTGAATTCGCCGGGTGGCCCGCCGCCGAAGATCGACCCTTGCGGCTCGACCAGTATGCAGAGCGCCTGCGCGTTGTGTCGCTTGACGGCGCGTGCGATGCCGGTGAACGTCCCCGCAGTGCCCGCGCCCATGACGACCGCATCGATGCGCCCGTCCATCTGTTCGACGATCTCGCGCCCGGTCGTCTCTTCATGGAAACAAGGGTTCGCGGGATTGGCGAACTGTTGCGGCACGAAGCTGTTGCCCAACTCGGCCGCCAACTCTTGCGCGAGCGCGAGCGCGCCCGCCATGCCCGCCTCTTTCGGCACATAACGAATCTCGCCGCCCAGTGCTTCCATCAGTTTCATCTTCTCGCCCGAATAACCTTCCGGCACGCACAGGATAACACGATAGCCGCGCGCCACACCGATCAAGGCGAGGCCGATGCCGGTGTTGCCGGCCGTCGGCTCGATGATGGTCGCGCCGGGGCGCAAGCTGCCGCGCCGTTCGGCGTCGAGGATCATGCCGAGCGCGGCGCGGTCTTTGACCGACCCGCCGGGGTTCATGTATTCGAGTTTGGCGTAGATGTCCGCGAGCGGCGGCCGGGCGAAGCGCGACAGGTGCAGCAGCGGCGTGCGGCCGACAAGTTCCAAAATGCTTTCCGTGACACCGAGCGGCATGAAGGCAACGACCAGCAGTTAACAAAAACAGCGGAGCGTGGAGTTGTAAATTACGTTATGTGTCTGCCTGCGAATGGTAGCCCGCTGCCTGTGCCGTGTCAAACACGTCGTCTCCGGCCGCAGCCGGGCGCGCGGACAATGAAGCCCGCGCACCGAGCCGCGCTGTCATCGGCCGACGCTTGTGCCGGCCGCGTAGAGGTCTATTCCTTCGAGCCTTCTTCCCGACTCTTTTCGTGGGGCTTGACCGTTGAACGGACGACGATGAACTTGTTGAGCAGGTCGAACCAGAACGGCGCGCCGAGCGAGACGGCCAGCGCCGTGATCAGCCAACCAAAAAAGTGCCAGTAGATTTGATCGAGCCAGCCGCCCGTCTGTCGCCACTTGTTGCCGGGCCAGATGCGCCGCGCATCGTCGCCCGCATCGAGCCAGCCGATGGGCAAGCCGAGGTTCTTGATCGCTTCTCGATTCTTGGCGAGTTTACATTCCGGCGAGTTCGCATCCTTGACGCATTCGGGCGGCAAGGGTGGTGTGGGTGATGTTTGAGGGGCGGCGGTCGTCGCGCCCGTCGTGCCGGCAGTCGTCGTGCCGGTCGTTGTGCCGTTAGTCCCGGTGTTGTCGCTCGTCGTGCCGGTTGTGCCTGCGGCAGGCGCGGGTGGAGATGTTAACGGCGTGGCGGTGGGCGACACGGACGGTGTTGCCTGCGGGGCAACCGTGGGCGACGGCTTGGTTGTGGCGTCGGCCGGCTGCGTCTGCGGCCCCGCTCCGGTCGTGGTCGCGGGTGTGGGCGACGGGTTGGCTTTGGCGTAGGCTTCGGCGGCGACGACCAGCGAGTCGCGTAACGTCTTATCAGTTGAAAGACTCTTAACCAGCGTGACGGAATCGGCGTTGAGCGCGACGGCGATGGCGAAGCCAAGCACGAAAATGATGAACTGTGTGCGCTGCTTGTACCAGCCGGAGACGCGATCCATCGAACTGTTGAACCACGCTTCGATGTTCTCGCGCGCTTTGGCGGGATCGTTAACGGCCGCATCAACCAGCGTCAATAACGCATCGCGCGTCTGCTTGTTCGGGATCGCGCCAATCGCATCGCGCAGCGGTTGCAACGAAATGCCCTCGGCCGCCTCGGCCACAGCCAGCGCAGCCGCAGCCGCGCGCGCGCTGGGAGGCGTCGCCCCCGTCGCTCCTGAGCGCCGGTCGGCCGCTTGCGCGTCTGCTTCGAGCAGCGCACCCGCAGGCCCCGGCACGTCGGGCGCGGCTGCGCCAGCCGCATCTGCGTCGGCTGCGTCGCCGTTGGCCGCGGCGTCAGTCTGCGCGGCCGGCGTGTGCGCTGAAGTCGCCGGTAAGACTGTATCCATCAACGCGAGCGCGAAGTTGCGCGCGGGGATATAAGAGGGCAACTTGGGATTGGTGGTAAACGTGCGGATCAGCCAGCGCACGAATTTATTGTGATTGTAATAGGCCACATAATCTTTATAGAAGCCTCTATGCAGTCCGTTGATCAACGGGTGGTTATAGAGTTTGGCCACCGTGCCCTCATTCGAGACGCCCGCGTTCGGCGAGAGCAACTCTCTAATGCCGCGTTCCAGATCGGTCGCGCGATTCTTCAGCCATGCTTCGATGATCTCGTTGGCCGCGGAGCAGATCAGACTCAAGAGCAGATAGACAAAGATCATGCCGATGGCAATGTCGAGCAGGTCGGAACCGAACATAAGGAAGTCTCCTTTGGGCGGACGGATTGAACGGCAGGTACTACTTGAACTGCTGAGTTAATGAACCAACGTTTGAGGCGACCCCGGCAGATACCTTGTGCGAGCGGGCCAGACTCTATGCCCGTCCAGCAAACCTGTCAAGAATTTAGTATTGGGTCAATTTCAAATTTGCCAGATCGCTTTTGCAGTGGCCGTACTTAGCCGTACTCGTCCGGCGCACTGCGCTCTAATTGTTCATGCGCGTTCGAGACAAAACATTTCATCGGGTTGCTCGCGGCTAAGCGAAGCATGGAGCGGTTTTTTCAAACTGACCCACGAACAAGAATTTTATGCGCCGCAATTGCAAGCAAAAGTTGTCTGTCGTCGGCGACAAGCGCGCACCCGTTCGCGGCCGCGTTGACACCCGCGCCGCCGCAAGGTATCGTGCAGGCCCGTGAACCGCACGGACTCGCCACAACCGTTACAGACCGTCGCCGTCATTCCCGCACGCTTCCATTCGTCGCGTCTCCCCGGCAAGCCTTTACTCGACATCGCAGGCCGCCGATGATCGTGCGCGTGGTCGAACGCGCGCTCGCCGCCCGCCACGTCGCGCGGGCCATTGTGGCGACCGACGATGCACGCATACTCGACGCCGTGCGCGCTGCCGGTTACGAAGCGGTCTTGACGCGCGCGGATCATCAGAGCGGCAGTGATCGACTGGCCGAAGTCGCGGCGACGCTCGACGACGTTGACGTGATCGTCAACGTGCAAGGCGACGAGCCGTTGATTGCGCCGCGCACGATTGAACGCGCAGTTGAGGCGTTGCTCTCAGACAACGACGCGGCGGTGGCGACGACGTGCGAGGCCATCGAACGGGCGGCGGACGTGCTTAGCCCCGACGTGGTGAAAGTGGTGACGGACGAACGCGGCTACGCGCTCTACTTTTCGCGCGCGCCCGTTCCGTATCCGCGCGAGGCGGCGCGTCGCTACGGCTCGCTCGCGGCGGCGCTCGAAGTCGAACCGGCGCTGCTCGCGGGCTTTCGCAAGCACACGGGGCTGTACGTCTATCGCCGCGAATTTTTGTTGCAATACGCACAGTGGCCCGCGTCCGCGCTCGAACGCACGGAAGCACTCGAACAGTTACGCATCCTTGAACGCGGCGCGCGCGTGCGCGTCGTCGTAACCGACGAACCTTCAATCGGCGTGGACACGCCCGCTGACTTGGAGCGCGTGCGTGCCATCGTCGAAGAGAATCTCAGATCACAAGTTTCAGGTTAAGGTCTGTTCAGTCATGAGCAATGAACCTGTAACCTGAAACATCGAGCTATGTGTTATGAGCGACTGGATCGGACTCGCACTTATCGTGTTGATCGTGGTGGGCGGCATCGTGGCGTCGGCTAAGTTGAGCGCGCCGTCTCGCCGGATCAGTGAGGCAGAGTTTGAGCAGCGTGCGCGCGAAGGTGCGGCGGCGAAGGCGGGGCTGTTCGCGTTGCAAGAGTTGCTTGACCCGAAGGCGGCGAAGGCGGTTGCGGTGCAGAAGGATTTGAAGCACGGCTATTACAACAAGAAGAAGTTGCCGGGCGAAGGCGACGACACACAGGCGGTTGATGCTGTGACCGGCGACGCGCGGTTGAGCGAAGCAGACGAGACGACAGACGCGGAGGGGAGAGATGCCTAAATATATTTTCGTGACGGGTGGGGTGGTGTCGAGTCTGGGCAAGGGGCTGGCGGCGTCATCCATCGGCTCGCTGCTCGAAGCGCGCGGCTTGACGGTGACGCTGATGAAACTCGATCCATACATCAACGTCGATCCGGGCACGATGTCGCCCTTCCAACACGGCGAAGTCTTTGTCACGGACGACGGTGCTGAAACTGATCTTGACCTCGGCCACTACGAACGGTTCACCAACGCGCATCTATCGCAAGCGAACAACTGGACGACCGGCCGCATTTATCTCTCCGTCATCGAGAAGGAGCGGCGCGGCGACTATCTCGGCAAGACCATACAGGTTATCCCGCACATCACCGACGAGATCAAACAGGCCGTGCGCGCCGTCGCCGCGAAAGACAATCCCGATATTGTCATCGTCGAGATCGGCGGCACGGTCGGCGACATCGAAAGCTTGCCGTTCCTCGAAGCGATCCGCCAGATGGGCAACGAAGAAGGCCGACAAGGCGCGATCTTTATACATCTAACGCTCGTGCCTTACATCGCTGCTTCGGGTGAACTGAAGACGAAGCCGACGCAGCATTCCGTGCGTGAACTGCGCGAGATCGGCATCACGGCCGACATCCTTTTATGTCGCTCCGACCGGCCGCTATCGCGTGACCTGCGCTCTAAGATCGCGCTCTTTTGTAACGTGACCGAGCGCGCCGTTATCACCGCGCAGGACGTTGACACGATCTATGAAGTCCCGCTTGCGCTGCACGAACAAGGCTTGGACGATCTGATCGTCGAATCGCTGAATCTCGCGCAACGTGCGCCGCGCGCAGACCTCGCGCGCTGGCGTGAATTGGTCAGCACGATCCGCGAGCCTGCGCTTGGTGAAGTGACCATCGGGATCGTCGGCAAGTATGTTGAACTTGAAGACTCTTATAAGTCTCTGCGCGAGGCGTTGACGCACGGGGGCGTGGCCAACAACCTGCGCGTGAACGTGCGTTGGGTCGAGTCGGAAGATTTAATGGGCGACGATTATGAAGCGCGGCTGCGCGACTACGATGCCATCCTCGTGCCCGGCGGGTTCGGCAAGCGCGGCATCGCAGGCATGATTCGCGCCATCGCCTACGCGCGCCGCTCGCGCACGCCCTACTTCGGCATCTGCCTCGGCATGCAGACCGCGACCATCGAATACGCACGCGCCGTCTGCGGCTTGACCAACGCCGACTCGACCGAGTTCGACGCGGACACACCTTATCCGGTCATCTTCAAACTACGCGATCTGGTCGGCGTCGAAGAGTTGGGCGGCACGATGCGGCTCGGCGCGTGGGCGTGCCGGCTCGCGCCCGGCAGTCTCGCGCGCGAGGTCTACGGCGACGCGCCGGAGATCAGCGAACGCCACCGGCATCGTTACGAGTTCAACCCTGAGTTCCGCGAGACACTCGCGCGCGCAGGTCTGCGCCTGAGCGGCGAGTCGCCCGACGGGCGTTTCGTCGAGATGGTCGAACTGCCGCGCGAAGTCCACCCGTGGTTTCTCGGCTGCCAGTTTCATCCCGAATACAAATCGAAGCCGCTTGCCGCGCACCCGCTCTTTACAGCCTTCGTGCGCGCCGCCCACGCGCACCGCATGCGCGCCGAGAACGTACTCCACGACACGCCCCCACAAGAGACGCCACAAGCCGAACGCGTCGGCGTCGCGGGCGACGACTAGAAGTTAAGCCACCATGCGCTTTGAATGGGATGAAGAGAAAGCTGCGCGCAACCTCGCAAAGCATAGCGTCTCATTCGAGGAGGCAACGAGTGTCTTCGGCGATCCACTATCCGACACGTTTGACGATCCTGATCACTCCACTGAGGAGCAGCGGTTTCTTATCATCGGCACATCAGAACAAGGTAGAATGTTGCTTGTGGCACATACGGACGACGGAGCGGTTGTTCGTATAATCAACGCGCGCGAGCCGACGCGTAGTGAAAGAGAGTCTTATGAAAGAAACTGAGCCGGAGCAGGCAGACGAAATGCGGCCTGAATACGACTTCTCAAAGTTGCAGGGCCGGGTGCGTGGCAAATATGTTGAGCGTTATCGCGCCGGGACAAATCTGGTGTTGCTTGAGCCGGACGTGGCGGCTGCCTTTCCTGACGCGCAAGCGGTCAACGATGCGTTGCGGCTGCTGTTGAAGGTTGCGAAGACGCAAGTGCCCGGCGAACGATAGACCTGTTACGTTGTTATCAGCTTCCTCATTTTATAACCCAATGAGTACGACTTGGCCTGAGATCGAAACCGAACGCTTGCGTTTGCGCCCGTTCACGCTTGACGATCTGCCGGGGATGATCGAGTTGCGTGGCGACCCGGAGATGGCGCGCTATCTGACCATTACGCCGTCGCCGCCCGAACAGGTGGAGCAGGACTTGCGCGGCGTCATTGCGCGTTGGCGTGAGCATGGGTTTGATCGGTGGGCGGTCGATGACAAGCAGACGGGCGCGTTCCTCGGCTGGTGCGGCTTGCAGGAGAAGCCGTCGCACGTCGATCTCGGTTACGGAATTGCGCGCTCGCACTGGGGCTTGGGCCTCGCCACAGAGGCCGCGCGCGCCAGCATCCGCCACGGCTTCGAGCGGCTCGGCTTCGACACCATCACCGCGCTGGCGTTGCCGGAGAATGTCGGCTCGTGGCGCGTGATGGAGAAACTGGGGCTGCGTTTCCTCAAGCGCGCGCCCTATTTAGAATTCCCCGAAGTGGTCTATTACACCATCACCCGCGCCGACTTTCGCCCGGACGCTTCGCTGTACATTTTGCACGACAGACACGACAATAGTGACAAGTGACAAGTGACAAGTGACGAGCAAGCAGTGGTGAATTTGTCACTCGTCACTTGTCACTTAATACTGTTCTTATGCTTCAGTGTCCGACATGCGGCCGGCATTATGCGCCGGAGGTCAGGCATTGCACGGCGGACGGCACGCCGTTGCGAGCCGACGCGACGGTGGTGGACTATCTTCCTATCGACCCGCTAGTGGGGCGCGTGCTTGACGACAAGTACCGTCTTGACGAGCAACTGGGCGAGGGCGGGATGGGCATGGTCTATCGTGCGACGCATCTACTGATCGACCGCCCGGTCGCCGTTAAAGTACTCAACACGCGGTTCGTCGAGGACGAGGCCGCGCGGGCGCGTTTTCGCCGCGAGGCGCGTGCCGCCGGAAGCTTGCAGCACCCGAACGTGGCCGCCGTGACCGACTTCGGCCAGACCTCGGACGGGCTGGTCTATATCGTGATGGAGTTGCTCGAAGGGCGCTCCTTGCGTGATGTGTTGATGCTCGAAGCGCCGCTCGATGTGGCGCGCGCCGTGTCGTTGATGCTACAAGTTGCGGCGGCGGTCGCGGCGGCGCACGAGGGCGGCATCATCCATCGTGATCTGAAACCGGGCAACATCTTCATCGCGCAACGCCGCAGTTCGCCGCCCGTCGTCAAGGTCCTCGACTTCGGCATCGCCAAGCTGGCGGCCGATGCGGTGGAAGATGCCGAGACGCACGCGCTGACACAGACCGGCGTGATGATCGGCACGCCGCGCTATATGTCGCCCGAACAGTGCGACGGCGCAAAGCTCTCGCCCGCTGCCGACGTGTACAGCCTCGGCATCATCCTCTACGAGATGTTAACGGGCGTCACGCCGTTCAACGGCACGACGCCCATCGCGGTCGCCGTGCAGCATTCGTCGAAGCCGCCGCGCCGCCCGCGCGAGTTACGCCCCGCGATCCCGGCGGCGCTTGAAGCGGTGGTCCTGCGCGCGTTGGCGAAGAACCCCGAAGAACGACCGGCGGACGCGAGCGAGTTTCGCCGCGAGTTGTATCAGACGGCGCAACGGCTCGGCCTCGAACACGCCGCCGAGTTCACCGCGCCGACCGCAGACCTCTTGCGCGATGCAGGCACGCAGACGCCCTCGGGCCGGCTCGTGCTCGACATCGAACAGTTGCGCGCACGCCGCGCCGCCGCCGCACCGCGCGAGACGACTATGCTCGCGGACACGGCGGGCAACGCGCGCGCGCGCACTGATGAACTCGCGCCGCCCACGCCGACCATACCGGACGGCAACGGGCTTGAGCATGCGCGCCCGTTCACACGTCTGCGCATCTACATCAAGCAGCAGCAAGAGCAGCATCACATACGTCGCCTGTTGCCGCTCGTCTTGGCCGGTGCGTTCGTCAGCTTGATGCTCTTGATCGGCGCGGTCGCTTTCATGCAGCCCGCCTTCCTGCGCGTCACGCCCAGCATCGGAGCCGAAGGCGGCACGCCCCAACCCTTGCCGAATGCGACGCCGACGCCGACGCCCACACCTACGCCTAAACCTTCGCCTTCGCCCGAAGGTAACGCGAACAATAAGCGGGGCGAGAAGAAACCGGCGCGTAGCAAACCGGCGCAGGAAAAGAAAGGGTCGAAACTCGGCGGCGTGGTCAAGAAGTTGAAGAAGGTTTTTAAGAATCCGTTCTGAGCGATCAAGTCGCGGCGTTGTTACAGGCACGCGGCTCGGTCGTAGATAAGCATGAAGCATGATGACTGACGAAAGCCAGATCAAACCATTTCGCGTGGGCGATGTGACGTTCGGCGACGGGCGTTTGACGATCATCGCCGGCCCGTGCGTGATCGAATCGGCGGAGCACGCGTTGATGATGGCGCGTGAGTGCAGTGCGCGCGCACGTAGCGCGGGCCTCGATTACGTCTTCAAGGCATCGTATGACAAAGCCAACCGCTCGTCGCATGAAAGCTTTCGTGGGCTTGGCATGGAGCAAGGCTTGGCCGTCTTACGTCGCGTTAAAGAAGAGGTGGGCGTGCCCGTCTTAACCGACGTACACGACGTATCTCAAATAGAGCCGGTCGCGGAGGTCGCGGACGTGTTGCAGATTCCCGCGTTCCTGTGCAGGCAGACCGATCTGATCGATGCGGCGGCGCGTTCGGGGCGCGTGGTCAACGTCAAGAAGGGCCAGTTTCTCGCGCCCGCGGACGCGCGCAACATCGTGCAGAAGGCGCGCGCGGCCGGGTGCGAGAAATTGTTGCTGACCGAACGGGGCGCATCGTTCGGTTATCACAATCTGGTTGTGGACATGCGCTCGTTTCCGATCATGCGGAGCTTCGGTGCGCCGGTTGTGTTCGACGTGACGCATAGCCTGCAACTGCCGGGCGGGCTTGGGCATGCAACTGGCGGCCAGTCCGAGTACATCGAACCGCTCGCACGCGCCGGGGTCGCTTGTGGTGTGGATGCGGTCTTCATGGAAGTCCACGACAACCCCGCGCAGGCATTGTCAGACGGCCCGAACGCGTTGCCGCTCGCGCGGCTTGAACCGCTGCTGCACATGCTCCGCGATCTGCACGCGCTGGTCCGGCACACGACGCACGCGCCGAATATCAACTGATCATTCGCACAACTTATGAAACACCTTCGCCCGCTCAAACTGTTTTCCATTCTTTTACTGTTCAGCCTAACGCACACCACGAGCGCGCAGACCGAGCCGACCGCCGCGTGGCAGGTGACGCGCTTCGACATCACGGCGACCTTGCCCGCGTCCGGCGCAGACGAACGCACGCTGGCGGCGCGTGCCGATCTGACCGCGCGCAACGTCGGGCAGGGCATCGGGCGCACGTTCACTGTGCGGCTTAGCCCGACGGCCGAGATCAAGTCCGTCAACGTCGGTGGTGCGACCGCGACGTTCGTTAAGCGTGAAGATTCGCGGACGCAGACGCAGATGGCCCAGATCAGTCTGCCGTCAAGCTTTCCGCCGAACGCCACGGTCAATGTCATCATCGACTACAATCTGCCGCTGACCGGACCTGTGCTTGGCAAGAACTCCGGCCTCGCCGCCATCTCGCCCGAAGGCGCGCAATTTCTGCCGCTCTCCTTCTGGTATCCCGCGCCCAACACGCCTTATGCCGTGCGCGGTGCGGACTTCGCGCCCGTGCGTCTAACGGTCAACGCGCCAGCGGGCACAACGGTTATGTCATCCGGTCAAATGACGGGCGCGACCTTCGATCAGAAACTCGCCGCGCAGCCGTTCTTCCTGACCGGTAAGTGGGAGACGATTGAAGGGACGGGCGACGCGCGCGGCATCAGCGCGCACACGTTCACCGGCGCATCTGCCGACGAGCGCAAACAGGCCGAGCAGTTGATCGCGTTCGCCGCGGCCGCGCGCGCTTACTTCGCTACGCTGTTCGGGCCTGCGCCCGATGTGCCCGTGCGCCTCGTCGCCGCGCGTCGTGGCGCAGGCTTCGACACGGGCGGCACTGTGTTGCTCGACGCGGCCTCGTTCCGGCGCAGCAAGGTTGATGCGACGACCGCCGTGTCAATCGCCGAGGCAGTCGCGCGCTTGTGGTTGGGCGGCATAGCGCCCGTGCGCGGCGAAGGTTCAGGCGTGGTGCGCGAAGGGCTGGTGCGTTATCTGGTCACGCTGTTTCTTGAAAAGCAGTTTGGGCGCGACGCGGCCGACGCCGAACGTTTGCGCGAGCGCATCGCCTACGCGGGCATCGCCGGCCGCGACGCGCCGCTCGCGCAGGCGACTCAACTCGATCAGAACTACTTCACTTCGGTTGCCAACAAGGGCGCGATGCTCTGGCGTCTGGTCGAACGCACAATCGGCCGCGATGTCTTCACGAGTCTCTTGCGCACGCAAATGCAAACCGGCGAAGTCACGCTCGCGTCCTTGCGCGCGGCGTTGAACGAGCGCGGCGGTGCGACGCTCAAGTCTTTGCTCGACACGCAACTCGATCAACCGAACGAACTCGATCTACAGGTCGGGCTGCCGCAACAACGCGGCGCGGATTGGGTCGCGGCGCTCAGGAACACGGGCGCGCAAACGATCACTGTGCCGGTCGTCGCACTAACCGACACGGGACAACGACTCGTGCAAGACGTGACGATTCCCGCGAACGACTTCGGCGAAGTGCATTTCAAAACGGCCGCCAAACTTGTGCGTACAGAGATCGATCCCGATAAGCTTTATCCGCAGATCGACTACGCGAACGACACAGCGCCGCGCGCGCCCTCGCTCTTAGAGGCGCTGGCGGAAGCGCGCCGCTTCTACGGGGCGGGCGATTTTGCGCGCGCCGAAACGGTTGCGCGCACGCTGTTGCAAGCCGCGCCGCTCTTGCAGGAGGCGCGCATCGAACTCGCCCGCGCCCTGCTTGAACAGAATCGTCTGCCCGACGCCGAGCAGGAGTTTCGCGCCGCGCTCGACGACAAGTTGCCGCTGCCCACGGCGCTCGCTTGGGGCGCTTACGGCCTCGCCGAGATCGCGCAACGCAAAGGACAGGCGACGGAAGCGGCGCGGCGTTATGACGAAGCCGTGCGAACCGAAGGCGGTTATGCGGCCACGCTCGCCGCGCGCACGGCCCGGCTCAAGAATCAGACCGCGCCCGCGCCCGACGAGTCGGTCAAACAGTTCTTCACGCAACTCGATCAAGCGATCAAGAGCGGCCGCAAGGCCGAGATCGACGCACTGGTCATGCCCGGTGAACTGTCCAACTTCTCGAAAGGTTTCGTCGCCACGCAGCCTGAAATCTGGCAGACCAAAGTGCTGCGCACTGAACCGACGGGCGGCGACCGGGTTATGGCCGACGTGCAGATCACCGCCCGCTCCGACAACCGCGACAAGACGATCACGGCCGTCTTCAGCATCACGCGCGCGGGCGGGCAGTGGCGGCTGATGGAGATTCCGATCTTCGAGGAGCGTTAAAGCGCATCATGTTTGACCTGAGCGACGTTGAACGCCGGGCCGCGCGCGTCAAGTTGCTATTGCTCGATTGCGACGGCGTGCTGACCGACGGGCGCATCACGCTCGATGCAGACGGCGACGAGCAGAAGAGTTTTCACACGCGCGACGGCCACGGCCTCGTCCTCTTGCATCGCGCCGGTTTGCAATCCGCTATCATCTCCGGGCGCACGTCCTCTGCCGTCGAACGACGCGCGCGCGATCTCGGCATCGCGCATGTGCGGCAGGGCACGCACAACAAGATCGTCGAGTTCATGGAAGTCATCGCGGCGGCCGGCGTAAACGAGCGCGCGGTCGCTGTCATGGGCGACGACGTAACCGACATCCCACTCATGCGCCGCGCGACGCTCGCCGTCGCCGTCGCCGACGCGACCGCCGAGACGCGCGCCGCCGCACACTACGTCACCCAATTGCCCGGCGGCTTCGGCGCAGTGCGCGAAGTCTGCGAGTTGATCCTCAAAGCGCAAGGGCATTGGACGGAGTTGATGCGCCGCTACACGGAAGGTTAGTTGCTTGTCGCCGCCGGAATATTCTTGACAGATCGAAACACTAAATCATAAGGTACTGAACAGCGCCGCGAGTTGCAGCGCGCCGTGCAAGATGATCGAACACGCGAACAGCTATCGTTATTACTACTACTACGCGCGCCCCATGGAGGGACGGGCTGGCGGTAGGCTGTCGGCGTGTGACGACTAAGTAGCACGAGCTAAGACAGAATCTCCGAAACACCGGTCGCCGTTCTTCCAATGCGGAAGGACGGCGACCTTTTTTGTCTGCACTTACTGTTTGAGGTTAATTAGCATGACGACGCATACACACGCAGAGACGGCGACCAACAAAGTCCACTTGCCCGCGCTCCCGTTTGCCGCCAATGAAGGGCGACAACAACTCGTCGAACTTGATCCCGATCATCCCGGCTTTCGTGATCCGGCCTATCGCGCGCGCCGCGACGAGATCGCGCACATCGCGTTAACGTATCGCACGGGCGCGCCCGTGCCCGACGCGCCTTATACGTCGGCGGAGCATGAACTCTGGCGTGATATTCGTGCGGCGCTCGCACCGGCACATAGACAATATGCGTGCGTCGAATATCGCGCTTGCCTGCGTCGCCTTGATCTGCCGTGCGAGCGTATCCCGCAGTTGCAAGAGGTCAGCGCGCGTGTCGCAGCGATCAGCGGTTTTCGGCTTGAGCCGGTCGCGGGGTTGGTCGAGCCGCGCGTCTTTCTTGAATCGCTGGCGAGCGGCGTCTTCCTCTGCGCGCAGTACATTCGCCATCATTCGACGCCGCACTACACGCCTGAGCCGGACGTGGTTCACGAACTACTCGGCCACGCCGTCTTGCTGGCGAGCGAACCGCTGGCCGAACTCAACCGTCTGTTCGGTGAAGCTGTGCGCCGCACGAGCGCGCCCGAAGGCTTCGAGCGACTCGCGCGCCTCTACTGGTTCACCATCGAGTTCGGCGTGCTGCGCGAAGCGGGCACTTTAAGGGCTTACGGCACGGGCCTCTTGTCGTCGGCGGGCGAACTGGCCGCGATGCGAGGCGCGACCTTGCGTCCGTTCGACCCTGAAGCAGCAGCCGCGCAAGACTTCGATCCGACGCACTATCAACCCGTACTCTTTTGCGCCGACTCGTTCGACTCGATGTTTCAGACGTTGCGCGCTTACCTTGTGCGTTGGCAGGCGGGCGCATGATCTACATTTTTTCGGTCGTGCGTTGCCTGAAATTTTGGATCGCTCGATCAGTTCAGCGTGAAAGTGTTGAGTCAGTTCGTGGGTCAGCAGAGGCTAACGACATGGCATCTATGTTGCTTGAAAAAAGTTAAAGCTGTCTCCTCAGTCGGCGCAGCCAACATCATTCTACCGGCGGCATTCATCGTTGACGCGCAAGGGGCGTTTTCATCATCACGGGCAGGCACGCTCGTTGTGTCTGCCTGCTGAGCTTAGTAGGCGCGAACAACAATTGAGCCGGTCGGATTGGGTGTCGCCCGCACGACCCCGCTCCGATTGCATACCCCAGACACAGGAGGAGCCAATGAAGAACAGTCGCGGCAACTTCAACCTCGCACACACACTCTTGGCGGCCGTCTGCCTGCTGGCGCTGACCAGCGGCGCAACAGCGCAATCGACCGCGACGCTGCAAGGCGCGGTCACGGATCAATCGGGCGCGGTCGTCCCCGCCGCACGCGTCGTCGCGCGCAGTTTGGCCACGGGCACGGAGCGCAACGCACAGACCGACAGCGAAGGGAACTATCAGATCGCGGCCATGCCCGTCGGCGGCTACCGCATCGAGGTGCAGGCGCAAGGGTTTCAAACGCAGGTCGTCAACACGCTCAACCTCGGCGTCGCGCAGACCGTCGTGCAAAACTTCCAACTCACCGTCGGCAACATCGCGCAGGAAGTGACGGTCACGTCGGGCGCGCCCGTCGTCGAGACGACGACCACATCGGTCGGCACGGTCATCAACGAGCGCACGGTGCAAGAGATACCTTTGAACGGCCGCCACTTCGTCGATCTCGGCCTGCTCTTGCCCGGTTCGGTCACGCCACCGCAGAACGGTTTCTTAACCGCCCCGTTGCGCGGGCAAGGCTCATTCGCCTTCAACACGGCCGGCAACCGCGAGGACACAGTTAACTTCCAGATCAACGGCGTCAACCTCAACGACATGGTGCAGAATCAGATCACCTTTCAGCCGTCGATCAACACCGTGCAAGAGTTCAAGGCCGACAACTCGACCTTCAGCGCCGAGTACGGGCGCAACTCCGGCGCGGTCGTCAACATCGCCACGCGCTCCGGCACGAACGAGTTCCACGGCGAACTGTTCGAGTTCTTCCGCAACGAAGCACTCGACGCGCGCAACTTCTTCGACGCGCGCAAGCCGCCCTTCAAGCGCAACCAGTTCGGCGCAGCCATCGGCGGCCCGCTGCTGCTGCCTCACTTCGGCGAAGGCGGCCCGGCTATCGTCAACGGCAAGAACAAGACCTTCTTCTTCTTCAGCTACGAGGGCCTGCGTCAACGGCAAGGCTTATCGCTCAACAACGGCGTGCTAACCGATGCACAACGCGCGGCCGTCATCGATCCGATTGCGCGCCGGTTGTTGGACTTCATCCCGACGGCGAACGTGATCAGAACTGTCGGCGGTGCCGCACAAGGCTTCTTCGTCGGCGCGGCCACCGCGCCCGTCAACATCGATCAGTGGACCATCGACATCAATCACAACCTGACGAGCGACGACCGCCTGCACGGCTACTATGCCTTTCAACGTGACCAACGCGGCGAGCCGACCTTGCAACTCAACACGCATCCCCGGCTTCGGCGACACGCGCCAATCGCATCGCCAGATTTTCACGCTCAACGAAACGCACACGTTCAATCCCAACCTCGTCAACGAAGCGCGCTTCGGCTTCAACCGCATCAACATCACGTTTACGCCCAACGCGCTCTTGAACCCGGCCGACTTCGGCATCAGCAATGGCGTCAACCAACCCATCGGCATCCCGCAGATCACAGTCGGCGGCCTCGGCCTCAACTTCGGCGGCCCCACCGGCTTCCCGCAAGGACGCTCCGACACGACCTTCGTCTTCTCCGATACGCTCAACTATTTTCGCGGCAACCACTCGCTCAAGTTCGGCGGCGAGTTCCGCCGCTTCTACAACAACAACTTCAACCTCGACACGGGCACGTTCGGCTTCGCCAGCGTCGCCGCGTTCCAACAAGGCATCGCCAACGCCTTCAGCGTCACGCATCGGCGACCGCGCCAGCAGCATCGGCACAGGCGCACTCGGCGCGTTCGTGCAGGACAACTACAAGGCGCGCAAGAACCTGACCATCGAACTGGGTCTGCGTTACGACTGGAACATGACGCCGACCGAACGTTTCGATCGCTTCGTCGTCTTCGACACCGCGACTGCTTCGCTCGTCCGCGTCGGGCAAGGCCGCGATCTGATCTATCACCAGAACAACAAGAACTTGCAACCGCGCGTCGGCCTCGCTTGGGACCCATTCGGCGACGGCAAGACGAGCGTGCGTGCAGCCTACGCGATCCTCGTCGATCAACCCGTGACCAACACGGTCACAGGGCCGACCGCCAATCCGCCGCTCGCCACGCCGCGCAACTTCACCGCGACGACGGCGCTGGCCGACGACGACCTTCGCCACCGGCTTCAACGATGCCGCCGCGAGCGGCCTCGCGCCCAACACCATCGATCCCAACTTCGATAACGCCTACGTGCAGTCGTGGAACTTAAACGTGCAGCGCCAGCTAACCTCTTCGCTCGGCGTCATGCTCGGCTACGTCGGCTCGAAGGGCACGCATCTGCGCATCTCGCGCAACATCAATCAGCTAGTCAACGGCGTGCGCCCGTTCCCGCGCCTCTCGGCGAGCAGCCCCATCCTGCCCGGCACGACGCTCGGCAACATCACGCAGATCGAGAGCACAGCCAACTCAAGCTACAACGCGCTCTGGGCCACGGCGACCAAGCGGCTCGCACAAAACTTCCAGTTCAACGCCTCTTACACTTGGTCGAAGTCCATCGACTACAACTCGCTCAACTCGCAAGGCGTGGTCGTGCAAGACAGCTACAACCTGCGCGGCGACCGCGGCCTCTCCGACTACGACGCGCGCCATCGCTTCGTCATCAGTGGGCTATACGAACTGCCCTTCAAAGGCAACCAACTCGTCGAAGGCTGGCAGTTCGGCACGATCATACAGGCGCAGAGCGGCAACCCGGTCAACATCCTCGCCGGCAACCCGCTCGGCTTCACGCAAGGCGGCGTCAACATCGGCGCAGGCGCAGGCATCGCCGGCTTCACCGGCATCGCCTCGATCCGCCCCGACCTGCTCGCGCCTATCGACATCACGAGCAACGTCAACCCGTGGTTCACCAACACGGTCTGCGATCCCGGTTCGCCCACGGGCTGTCCGGCGGGCGCGGTCTTTCGCCTGCCGGTCGCAACCACGGTGGCAAACAATCAACGGGTCAACGTCTATCACTTTGGCAGTCTGGGTCGGAACGTCGTCATCGGCCCCGGCTTCACCAACGTGGACTTCTCCGTGATCAAGAACACGAAGCTGACCGAGCGCGTGCGCTTCCAGTTCCGCGCGGAGATGTTCGACCTCTTCAACCACGCGAACTTCGGCCAACCCGGCCGCACCGCGCAAGTTGGCAGCGCCACCTTCGGCATCATCACCAACACGCGCTTCGGCACGGGCGATTCCGGCTCATCACGCCAGATGCAGTTCGCCATGAAGCTACTCTTCTAAGCAGAACAGAATTAACCACAAAGACACGACGACTCGAAGATCGATCGATCTTCGAGTCGTCGTGTCTTTGTGGTTAATATATTTTTACCAAGCCACCGCGTAACGACTGCGGCGCGGGTCTGCGCCCGCCGCCGCGACGCCCGTTTGCGCGTTGTAAACGATCACGGTCGGCGCAGAGGGCGTGCCCCACGCGGCTTGCACTTTAAGCTTGTGCCCGCGCTCTTTTAGTTCCTTCACGACCTCTTCCGTGAAGCGCGCCTCGACGTTGAGCGAGCCGGGCACGAAACTATGATCGTCAAATGAACTGACCAGATGCAGCGTGTCGAAACGTGGCGCTTCAACCGCCTCCTGCGGATTCATATCGAACTCGATGATGTTCAATAACACTTGCAAGAGCGCCTGATCTTGATTGTCGCCGCCCGGCGTGCTCAAGATCATGTATGGTGCGCCGTCTTTCAAGATGAGCGTCGGCGAGAGCGTGATGCGCGGGCGCTTGCCCGGTGCGACGACGTTCGGACTGTTCGGATCGGTCAGCGCCGATTGCAAACGCTGCGACATCAACACGCCCGTATCGCCCGCCACAACCGCAGGCAGCCACGCCCCGCTCGGCGTCGCACTGAACATATTGCCGTCCTTGTCGATCACGTTCACGCACGTCGTATCGTTCGCGCGTTCGTTCTCAGGCACACGCGAGGCGCGGCCAATCGTCTCGCCCTGTTGCGCCAGCACCGCCTTCATGTGCAGCGGGTCGCCCGGTTGTTGCGTGATCGAGGCGCGCTGTTCGTTGATGAGCACGCGCCTCATGGCGGCATAGTCCTTCGAGAGCAGTTCGCGCTCCGGCACACGCACGAAGTTCGGATCGCCATAGTAACGATCACGATCTGCGAAGGCCAGCTTCAACGCTTCGACAACCGTGTGCGTGTAAGCGGCCGAGTTATGCCCCATGCGTTTCAGGTCGTAGCCTTCGAGCAGGTTGAGCGACTCGACGAACGTTGGCCCCTGCGTCCAGAAGCCCGGCTTGTAAACTTCATAACCGCGATACGTGCCGACGGCGGGCACACCCGTGCCCACACGAAAGCGCGCCAAATCTTCAGCCGCGAGCAGCCCGCCATGCGTCTGCATGAACGCACCGATGCGCTGCCCTATGTCGCCCTTGTAGAACAGATCACGCGCGGCCATGAGGCCCGCGTGCCTGTTGCCGCGGCGCACTGCACGTTGCTCGGCGGCAGCGAGCGCGCGCAACGTCCGCGCCAGATCGGTCTGCACGAAGATGTCGCCCACTGCGGGCACGCGCCCGCCGGGTAAAAAGATGCGTCGGGCCTCGGACCACTGCGAGAAGACCTCGCCACGCTTCTTGATGTAATCGACGCGCAACTCGTCAATCGGAAAGCCGTCTGCCAACTCAATCGCGGGCTGCACCACTTCGCCGAACGACATCGTGCCGAAACGATCAAGCGCGGTCACGCACGCATCGAGCACGGCGGCACGGTCGCCGCAAGCGGCCCAGTCGAAGGGATCAGGCCGTTGCTTGCGCCCGCCATCGTCGGCGCGGGCGTCTGTTTGTCAGTAGCCGCGCGCTTAACAAAGAACTCGCGCGTCGCCTTCATCGGCGCAGTGCCCATGCCTTCGACCACCGCGACGGGCTGACTCTTTAGTTTGATCAAGATCGGCACTTCGCCGCCGAACGAGAAGTGCGAAAACTCTATGACCGACGCGGCGAGGATCGTCGCCACGCCCGCATCGACCGCGTTGCCCCCGCGTTGCAGCACGCGCAGCCCGGCCGCTACTGAGAGCGGATGACCACCCGCCACGACGCCGCGCCGCCCGCGCACGACGGGCCGAAACGTGTCTGCCGTCGTGCGCCCCGGCACTGGCGCAAGCAACAGACCCGCGGCCAGTAAGAGTACGACAGACAGTTTGCCGACAATGAACATTCGAGTGGGCATGAGCACCTCCGGTGTGGTGGCGAGGATTTTAGCGCATCACAACGCAGCAAGATAGCGTTATCCTTTGCGACTCTTCTTTTTCTGCCCCGCTTGCTTCGCAGCTTTGCGCGGCGCGGGTTGTCTGAGCGCGGCCACGCTCTTCGCAGTGGCCGCAAAGTGTGCGCGGCAAAGTTGTACGAAGCTCTGTATGAGCGGCGAATGATAGCCGCCGCGCAGGCGTGCCAGCCCCATCTCGGAATTGATCCGCGCGCCCTCGATCCACCAACGCACGAGCCGCCCCGCCGCGATCTCTTCCGTCGCCGACTGCACCGGCACGATGCCGACGCCCAAGCCGGCCTCGACCATGCGCTTGATCGAAGCCAGACGGCTCAACTCCATCACCACCTTCGGGTGCAAGCCCGACTGGGCGAAGAACTCGTCGATCAAGCGACGCGTGTTGCCGCCGCGCTCGCCCAAGATCAACGGCTCGCCCGCGAGCGCAAAGGCACTGATGACACGCTGCCCCGCGTGCTTGTGCTTCGGATGCGCAATAGCGATCAGTTCATCTTCTAACAGCAACTCGGTCTGGACACCACGCGCCGCCACGGGCAACGAGACGAACGCCAGATCGAGATCGCCCGCGAGTATCTGTTTGATCAGCGCCTCGCTCGTCCCCGAAACGACCGACACCTCCGCGTGCGGATGACCCGCGCACAACTCCTTGAGCAGTTGCGGCAACGGGTCGCTGCTGAACATGACAGAGGCGCTGCCCAAACGCAGTCGCCCGCGCGTTGCGCCCGACAGTTCCGCCAACTCTTCGAGCGCGGCGTCGTGTTCGCGCAGGATGCGTTGCGCGCGTTCGAGCAACAACTCGCCCGCGTGCGTCAACACGCAACGGCGCGGCGTCCGCACGAACAGCGGCGCACCGACCTCAAGTTCGAGTTGGCGAATCTGCATGCTGATGGCGGCCTGTGTGACGTGGACGCGCTCGGCGGCGGCCGTGAAGGTGTGCGTCTCGGCAATCGATTGCAGCGCGCGCAACTGACGAATCTCCATCTGTAGCTCCGGTATCAGACGTGTTTATCGAACGGATAAAATCTTTTAGTTTCAATTATACGTCAAGGCAAGCTTAAAATCGCAACTTCGGGCCAGCAGCACGGGTAAAGATGCGACCGGGCACGGCCCCAAGATAAGCGATGAAGGCCAAAAACACAGCCGTCAAATTAGCCGCGCCCGAATATCTGCTCGGCGTGGACGGCGGCGGCACAAAGACACACGCCGTCCTAACGGACGAGCATGGGCAAGTGTTGGGCGAAGGCTTTGCCGGCCCGTTCGAACCCTCTGCGCGTGGGCGTGAATCAGGCGGCTGCGGCCGTGCGCGAGGCCGATCGATCAGGCGTGCGATGCGGCCAGCGTCAGACGCGCGGACGTTGGCGCGGCCGAGATAGGACTCGCGGGCGTGCGGCGTGCAGACTTGCGCGAGCGTATGCGCGAGACGTTAACGGGGCTTGGCATACGCTCGCTTGAAGTCGTCACCGACGCGGACATCGCTTTGTATGGTGCGACGAACGGCGCGCCCGGCCTCGTGCTGATCGCGGGCACAGGCTCGATCTGTTGCGGTCGGAACGCACGCGGCAAACGCGTGTGCGCGGGCGGTTGGGGGCCGCTCGCGGGCGACGAAGGCGGCGGCACATGGCTCGCGCGCCGCGCGTTGCAGGCGGTGGCGCAAGCCACGGACGGGCGCGGCCCGGCCACGTCTCTGTGCCGCGCGGCATGTGCCTATTTCAACGTCGCCGCGCCCGACGACCTGTCGCTTGCCATCTACGCGCCGAACATGACGAACGACCGCATCGCCGGTTTCGGGCGCAACGTGATCGAAGAAGCGCGCGCAGGCGACGACGTAGCCAGCACGATCATCACGGACGCAGGCCGCGAACTCGGCAACGCGGCCATAGCCGTGATCCGCAAGTTGAATATGGAGCGCGAACGTTTTCAAGTGGCCTACGTCGGCGGCGTCTTCCGCGCGGGCGAGTTGATCCTCGAACCATTGCGCGAGGTGATCAACGGCGTGGCCCGCCAAGCCTTTCTCGCGCCGCCGCAGACGCCGCCCGCCCAAGCCGCCGCCCAAATGGCCCGCGCCCAACTCGCACGCCTCGCGCTCGCAGGTTGAGCTTAAGAGTGCCGAACTTAACCACAAAGACACGAAGACACAAATCATATCTTTCGTGTCTTTGTGGTTAAGTTGTGTTAGCTGTTCAAAGTTCAATGACCTTAAGAGACGAAGAACCATTACCGATCACTGAGCAGGAGAATCCGCGCACGACGGAGATCGCGCGGCTGCCGGTTAGCGACATCGTGCGTCTGATGAATGAAGAGGACGCGCGCGTGGCCGTTGCGGTGCAGGCTGTGTTGCCGGATGTAACACGCGCAGTTGAAGGCATCGTCGAGCGTCTGCGCGCGGGCGGTCGTCTGTTCTATGTGGGCACGGGCACGTCTGGTCGGCTCGGTGTACTGGACGCGGCGGAATGTCCGCCGACGTTCGGCGTCGCGCCGGAGTTAGTGCAGGGGATCATCGCGGGCGGTTATGAGGCGCTGTATCGCGCGACCGAAGCATCGGAAGACGACGCGGCGGCGGGCGCGCGTGATCTCGACGCGCGCAACGTGACGGCGCAGGATGCGGTTGTCGGCATCGCGGCATCGGGGCAGACGCCGTACACCATCGACGCGGTCACGCACGCGCGCGCGTTGGGCGCGTTCACGGCCTGCATTACGTGCGTGCCCGGTGCGCCGATCACACAGGCGGTTGAAGTGGCGATTGCGCCCGTCGTTGGTCCTGAGGTCATTGCCGGTTCGACGCGCTTGAAGGCAGGCACGGCGCAGAAGTTGATCCTCAACATGCTCTCGACCGCGACGATGATCAGGCTCGGCTACGTCACGGGCAATCGCATGACGAACCTGCGGCCGAGCAACCGTAAACTCCACGCCCGCTCGTTGCGTATCCTGCGCGCTGAAACCGGACTCGATGAAGCGGCCGCACACGCAACACTCGATGCGGCTGGTGGCGACTTACGCACGGCCCTCGTTATGAACAAAACAAACACCACGCGCGCCGAAGCCGAGCGTGCGCTCGCGGCCGCAAAGCATGTCGTGCGTGATGCGGTCGCGCTGCTTGAACAGCAAGGCTAAGCCGATTCGACGACGCGGCGTTGTTCATTGCTCCGGTTTGAAGCGCGCGATGGTTGCGCCGAGGCCGCCGGCTTGAGGCGGCGCGTCGGTCCAATCGAGGACGAACGGCGTGCGCAGGATGGCGCGCACGGTTGCACGCTGCACGCCGCGCCCCTTGCCATGAATCAGTCGCACACTCCGAAAGCCCAGCCGGCGCGCTTCCAATAAATATTCTTCGACCGTACGATGCACGTCGCGCGGCGCGACGGTGTGCAGATCGAACACGTCCGTAAGCTCTAAGCGAACCGGCTCAGGGAATGGATTGAACGGATCAACGTCCGGCTCGTCCGGCGCGCTTGCGTCGGGCGCGGAGCGCGTGCCGGTCGCATCTGTCAGCGCAGTTGTTGTGTTCGCACGTCGCGTCCGTGCACGTCTACGCCACCAATCACGCAAGCTCATAGCCGCTTCGCCTTTCATTCAAGCCTCTACCTTGACACCCGCCGTGAGCGCACCATACACTCGCGTTCTTCCAAGTCACAAGCGATAAGAGCGCCGAGCGGTCGTTCGGCTCATGTCAGGTCGGCGCGCGCCGTGAGGTTTAATCTGATTGAAGTAAAATTTGTCTAATGTGGAAAGGATAAAAGAAGATGGGCAAGCGCAATAAAGTGACGGTGGTGGGTGCGGGCAACGTCGGCGCGACCGCCGCGCATTGGTTGGCAAGCAAGGAACTCGGCGACGTGGTGCTGGTGGACGTGATCGAGGGCGTGCCGCAGGGGAAGGCTTTGGACCTCGCGCAAGCCGCGCCCGTCGAGGGCTTCGATGTGCGCCTGACGGGCGCGACGAACGATTATGCGCCGACCAAAGATTCCGACATCGTGATCATCACGGCGGGCCTCGCGCGCAAGCCCGGCATGAGCCGCGACGATCTATTGAAGACGAATGCGGGCATCGTCTCGAACGTGGTGGACGAGATCGTCAAGTCGTCGCCCGATGCGATCTTGATCGTCGTCTCGAACCCGCTCGACGCGATGACGCAGGTGGCGTTCAAGCGTTCCGGCTTCCCGAAGCATCGCGTCATCGGCATGGCGGGCGTGCTCGACTCGGCGCGCATGCGTTGCTTCTTGGCCGAGGCGCTGGACGTGTCGGTTGAGAACGTGACCGCGTTCGTTCTCGGCGGGCACGGCGACACGATGGTTCCGTTGCCGCGTTACTCGACCTGCGCGGGCATTCCCGTGACGGAGTTGCTGCCGAAGGAACAACTCGACGCGATTGTGAAGCGCACGGCGAACGGCGGCGCTGAGATCGTGAGTCTGTTGAAGACCGGCTCGGCCTATTACGCGCCCTCGGCCGCGGCAGTCGAGATGGCCGAATCGATCTTGAAGGACAAGAAGAAGATTCTGCCGTGCGCCGCGTACCTCGAAGGCGAGTATGGCATCAACGGCTTATACGTAGGCGTGCCTTGCAAGTTGGGCGCGCGCGGCCTCGAACAGATCATCGAGATCAACCTCACGACCGAAGAACGCATCGCCTTGCAAAAGAGCGCCGCGTCCGTGCAAGAGTTGATCAACGTGCTCGGTCTTTAGCGCGCCGGATATAACCACAAAGACACGAAGACACAAAAGAAATGATGAACGACGAATGATGAATGACAGACGATCTGTTACTTATTCATCGTTCAGCCTTCCGCATTTCTTTTGTGTCTTCGTGTCTTTGTGGTGAAGATTCTTAACTGTGCTTGACTTGCTCGGCCCGGTTGGCGAGCAACTCTGAGATCGCGTCCTGTAGTTCGTCGCGCAGCACCGGCTTGACGAGGAAGCGGTCGCAGCCCGCGGCGGCGGCTTCCTGTTCGACCGTGTCGTGGCCTGTGAGTACGATGGCCGGCAGATCGCGCCAGCGCGGGTCGCGGCGCAAGGTAGCGATCAACTCGCCGCCGCTGACTTCGGGCATGGCCCAATCGGTTACAAGCAGATCGACGCGCGGTTCGGCTTCGAGCAACTCGAAAGCGCGGGCCGCGTTAGCCGCCGTCAACGCCACGTAGCCCATGCGCTCGACCAGTTTGCCGAGCAACACCATCAGGTCGGGCGTGTCCTCGACGATGAGCACGCGTTGCGCTGCTTGTGTCTCTTGCGCGCGTTCGACGTGCGCGGGCAGCACGATTGAGTAGGTTGCGCCGACGCCGCGCTGGCTGCGGACGGCGACGTTGCCGCCGTGCGCTGCGGCGACGCGCTTGGCGATAGCGAGCCGCAGCCCGCAGCCGCCCGTCTGTCGCCGCCCGTCGGCGGGTTGCCAGAACGAGTCGAAGACGTAAGGCAGTTCTTCGGCGGGGATGCCGTCGCTTGTGTCCGTGAAGTTGATGATGACGTAGCTGCGCCCTTCGTCGCCGCGCCGCGTGCCAGTGATCGCTTGTGCTTCGACGCCGAGCGTGCCGCCGTCGCGCGTCGCGCCGAGCGCACACATGAGCATGTGCGTGAGCGCGCGGCCGGCTTGGCGCGCGTCGGCTTCAAGCGCGGGCGTGCCCGGTTGCAGTTGTAACCTGATCTCGACGCCGCGCAAGGCCGCTTCGCCGCGCACGGGTTCGATCAACTCCGAGAGCAATGTTGTCGTGTCCACGCGCTGCGGGTCGAGCGCGAGCGGGCGCTCCTTGTATTGTGTGACTTCGAGCAGATCGTCCACGAGGCGACGCAGGCGCGCGCCCTGTGCGACGGCCGAGAGCAGCAGGTCGCGGTCTTCACCGTCGAACGGTTCGCGCGCGGCCAACTTGCTGTCGAATAGTTCGAGCAGCGCAAGGATGCTGGCGAGCGGCAGGCGTATGTCGTGGACCAGCGTGTTGACAAAACCGCTGCGCACGCGCGCCACTTCGCGCTCGGCTTCCGCAGTTGCGTCCGCACCTACGGGCGCAGTGATTGACTGCGCGAGATCAGTCGTCATCTTTTTGTGTTGCCCTTCGGTCAGGAGAGTCAGCTTACAGGAGAGAGCGATCAAAGCAGCGCCACGGCCTGTGGCTACTTTGCCGCGACGAGAGTTTAATAGAATTTGCGCGTCAGGCGCAAGTAAGAAGTTGATAAATGATGGCGGGCGCTTTGTTCGTTTGACGGACAAAGCGCGGCGGGATTACAAAGCGAGGCTGAAGCTCGACCGGAACATGCGACGTGAAGGAGTGCGCGTGTGCGCAAACAATTCGGCTGGCGCGTGAGTTGTTGTCTATGGCTGCTGGCTTGTGTGGCCGTGTCTGCACAGACGCGCGCGCCTGTGCCGGAGCAGCCGCGCGCGGCCGGCATCCCGAAGTTCGCGCTCCGCAAAAGCGGGCTTGAGTTGGAGCGGCCGGCGCGCGTTGGTGCGTTCTACGACGTGACGGGCCGGCGCGCGGCCGCCTTCGGTTATGAGCATCGCGCACTCGAAGCGTGGGTCTATCCGATGAAGCTGCTCGATCAGTTTGAACTGGCGTTTCGCCTTGAAGGCTACCCGCTTGAACTCAAAGGCGCGGACACGCTCACGCGCATCACGACGCGCCCGGAGGCCACCGTCTTCACCTACGCGCACGCAGCCTTCACCGTCCGCCAGATCGTCTTCGCTCCAATAGATGAACCGGGCATCGTCATGCTGTTAGACGTTGAGAGCGTGCTGCCCATAACGATCAGCGTGTCGTTCCGGCCGCGTCTGCGCCTGTCGTGGCCCGCAGGTTTGATGACCGGCAGTCTTTCATGGGACGAGCAGGCACACGCCTATTTCATCACCGAAGAGACGAAGCGGTTCGTCGGCATCGTCGGCTCGCCCGCGGCGCGCGACATCTCCGTCATGCCTTATCAGGAAGAACCGCGCGATGTGCCCGCGCGCTTCGTCGTCGAAGTGATGCCCGGCCCGTCTCGTTCTGCACAGTTCATCCCCGTAGTGATCGCGGGCGGCGTCGAAGGGCGCGACAAGGCGCAGGCCGTGTACGAGCGTCTGCTGAACTCGATCCCCGCGCTGTACGAGCAGACGGTCGCGCACTATGAGCAACTGCAAAACACGACGCTTGCCATCAAGACGCCGGACGCGCGCTTGAACGAGGCGTTTGCGTGGGCGAAGATCGGCATGGACAAGGGCGTGGTGACGAACCCTATGCTCGGCACGGGCCTCGTCGCCGGTTATCGCACGTCGGGCGAGTCGGAGCGGCCGGGCTTCGCTTGGTTCTTCGGCCGCGATGCGTTGTGGACCAGCTTTGCGCTCAACTCAATCGGCGACTTTGCGACGACGCGCACGGCGCTCGACTTCCTGAAAAAATTTCAGCGCCCCGACGGCAAAATTCCACACGAGATTTCGCAATCGGCCGCGCTCATCCCGTGGTTCACCGATTACGAGTATCCGTGGGCGAGTGCCGACGCCACGCCGCTCTATGTGATCGCGCACGCCGATTACTTTCGCGCGACGGGCGACCGCGAGTGGCTCAAACAGAACTGGGCCTCGATCTTGAAAGCCTATCGGTTCACTGCCGCGACCGACACGGACAATAACGGGTTGATTGAAAACACGAAGTTCGGGCACGGCTGGGTTGAAGGCGGCGCGCTCTATCCGCCGCACGAAGAGATTTACATGCAGGGCTTATGGATCGCGGCCGCGCGCGATCTCGCGGGTCTAGCCGACGTTATGGCGGACAGAGAACTGGCGACACGTGCGCGCGCCACGGCCGAGCGCACACGCCTTGCCATGGAGCAAACTTACTGGCTCGACGCACGCGGCTTTTATGCTTATGCCACCAAGCAGCCCGCGACCGAGCCGCCGAAGGCCGAACCCGGCCCCAATCGCGCGCGTCGGCAAGAGCGCATGAACGAGTTGCAAGCCGCGCGGCTCTACGACGAAGACACGGTGCTGCCCGCCGTGCCGCTCTGGTTCAAGACGACGCAGGACAGCCGGGCGCAGACGCAGTTGGATCAGATCGGCAGCGCGCAGATCGCAACCGACTGGGGCGCGCGCATCATCGCGCACACGAGCCGTCTATACGATCCGCTCTCGTATCATCACGGCTCGGTCTGGCCGCTGTTCACCGGCTGGGCGAGCATGGCGGCGTACCAATACGCCCGCCCGCACGTCGGCTATCAAGCGTTGACGGCGAACGCGCAACTCACGTATCAAAACGATCAGGGCTTCGTCACCGAACTTCTATCCGGCGACTTCAACGCGCCCTTTGGTCGCTCGTCACATCATCAAATCTGGTCGGAGGCAATGGTCGTGACGCCCACGTTGCGCGGCCTCTGCGGCCTCGAATGGACGGCAGGCGGGCGCGCGCTCCGTTTCGCGCCGCAACTGCCGGCGAACTGGGACACGCTTGAAGTTAACAATCTATATGCAACGGCTATTGGTCGTGCGCTCGACCTGCGCCTGACGCGCACACGCGGGCGCACACGCATTGATGTGCATACACGCGCGCAGGCCAATGCACGGCCCGGCGATTTGAAGACGATCTCACTCACGGTAGCGTTGCCGTTGCCGCTCGATGCGCGTGTGCGGCGCGTCGAGGGCGCGCAGAAGCAGTATCAGAGCAAGCGTGTGGGTGATGCACAGTTCATCGAAACCACGTTCGCTGTCGGTACTGACGACACGACAATTGTTTTCAACTATGACGAGGGCACGGGCGTTTACGTCGAACAACAGATGCCGCAACCGGGCGCGACGAGCGCGGGCTTACGCGTCCTGCGTGCGCGCACTGAAGGCGGCACGCTCCATTTATTGCTTGAAGGTCTGGCCGGGCGCACGTATGCGCTCGGCGTGCGGACGGCGAAACAGTTGGGCGAGGCAGACGGCGTGCGGGTGCGACGGGCGCGCACGGGCGATGCGGAGCTTTCCATCAAGTTCGACGGCGTGCCGGGAGCATACGTGCGCCGTGACATTAAACTTTCTCTAGGCTCAGGCAGGCAGTAATTCTAGTTATCGAGAATCAACCACGAAGACAAAAAAGGAACGATGAAGACAGTATGATGCTTCGTGTCTTTTTCGTGGTTAGGTTATGCCTTCATGCTTAGAAGAGTGTATAGATGAACGGCGCGAGCGCGGAACTTTGCGCGAAGACGAGCAACGCACCGAGCAGTAGCAGCACGATGATGATCGGCAGCAGCCACAACTTTTTATTCTGTGATAGAAAGAGCCAGATTTCCCCGGCCAAGCGCATCTTACCCATACTTAAATTGATCCTCTAAGCTCTGAAACTAAAACGTTCGTTCAAACTGTTCCCGCGTCTGGCGTGTGTGTTTGCGTGGTTGCCAGTATGTGTCGCGTCGTGCGCTGCGTCTGGTGAGCGGGTCGCGCCTAACGAGTCGCCCAATCAAGTTATAGGGTGCGAACACGCCGTAGAACATCAGCCCAAGCAGGATGCGGCTGTTGACCCAACCGAGCAGCAAGGCGAGCCGCATCCAGAGCGTGTGAAAGCCGCGCGCCACGGGCGGTAGCAATAACCCGATGATAACGAGCGCCGCGCCGATTGCGCCAAGCACGATGGTCGCCGTCGTGCGGCCGCGATAATACTGCCACGCGGCAATGAGCAGCAGCACGCCCGCGACGATGAGCGCGGTCTTGCGTGCCTGTGCGTCTGTGACGGGCGGCGTGTCGTGTCCTTTAGTCAAGCTGGAACTCCTCCTGCCACGACAGGTCCTTATCCAACAGGCTGATGTCCTGATCGCGTTTGTCTAGCACGTAGTCGCCTAAGACAAGCACGTCCATCTCTGTCCGCATGAAGCAGGCGAAGGCGTGTTCGGGCGTGCAGACAATCGGCTCGCCGCGCACGTTGAATGAAGTGTTGACGACGACGGGGCAGCCGGTCAGACGGTCGAACGCGGCGATCAGATCGTAGTAGAGCGGGTTGTCTTCGCGGCGCACGGTCTGCACGCGGGCAGAGTAATCGACGTGCGTGATCGCGGGGATGTCTGAGCGCGGCACGTTCAGTTTGTCGATGCCGAACAGTTGTTGCTCGGCGTCGGTCATGGGGATGCGATGTTGCTCGCGCACCGGCGCGACCAGCAGCATGTAAGGCGAGTCGCAGTCCAGTTCAAAGTAATCGTTCACGCGCTCGCGCAAGACCGAGGGCGCGAACGGGCGGAACGACTCGCGGAACTTGATCTTGAGATTCATCTGCGACTGCATCTTGGGCGAGCGCGGGTCGCCTAAGATCGAGCGTGCGCCGAGCGCGCGCGGGCCGAACTCCATGCGCCCCTGAAACCAGCCGACGACCTTCTCTTCTGCGAGCAGACCCGCGACGTATGCGGCCAGTTCGTCATGTTCGAGCCGCCGGTAGCTTGCGCCCGTCGTGTCAAGATAGGCGCGTATCTCTTCGTTGTTAACGTCGGGGCCGAGATATGAGCCGCGCATGCCGTCGGCATGACCGCCGCGCACTTGTTCGACGTCGCGCTCGTTGCCGAGGTACTGATACCAGACCGACAGGCCGCGCCGAGCGCACCGCCCGCGTCGCCCGCCGCCGGTTGAATCCAGACTTGCTCGAACGGCCCTTCGCGCAAGACGCGCCCGTTGCCGACGCAGTTCAAAGCGACGCCGCCCGCGAGACAGAGATTACGCTCGCCCGTCTCTTTGTGTACGTGCCGCGCCATGCGCAGCATCGCTTCTTCGGTCACCTCCTGGACGGAGCGCGCCAAATCCATCTCGCGTTGCGTTATCTGACTTTCGGGTGAGCGCGGCGGGCCGCCGAACAGGCGGTCGAACTCGCTGTTGGTCATCGTCAAGCCCTGACAGTAGTTGAAGTACTTCATGTTCAGACGCATGCTGCCGTCCTCGCGCAGATCAACTAACTCGTCGAGGATCAGTTTGACGTATTTCGGCTCGCCGTAAGGCGCGAGGCCCATGACCTTGTATTCGCCTGAGTTGACCTTGAAGCCGGTGTAATAAGTGAAAGCCGAATAGAGCAGCCCTAACGAATGCGGGAAGTGTAGCTCGGCGAGCAAGTGCAACTCGTTGCCGCGCCCGTAGCCGTAAGAGGACGTCGCCCATTCGCCGACGCCGTCCATCGTCAAGACGGCGGCGGACTCGAACGGCGAAGGGAAGAAGGCCGATGCGGCATGCGACTCGTGATGTTCGGTAAAGAGCACCTTGCCTTTGTACCGGCACTGGTCTTCGATCTGCTCACGTATCCACAGCTTCTCTTTCAACCACAGCGGCATAGCCATCAGAAACGAGCGGATGCCGGCGGGCGCGTAATCAATATAAGTCTCAAGCAGGCGTTCAAACTTTAAGAGCGGCTTATCATAAAAGGCGACGTGATCGATCTCAGCGCCCGTGATGCCGCCGGCCTTCAGGCAATATGCGACGGCATGGGCCGGAAAACGATGGTCGTGCTTCTTGCGCGTGAACCGTTCTTCCTGCGCGGCGGCGACGATCTCTCCATCGCGGACAAGACACGCGGCCGAGTCGTGGTAATAGGCTGAGATACCGAGAATATTTGTGGGACTCATCTAGTTGTTAAGTCGTCTCTGGCCGGGGCGATAAGAAGAAAAGATAGTATGTCGGCCCGCGAAACATAGTCAAATAACACGTACCCGGCGGGATGTTTAACCACGAAGCCACGAAGCCACGAAAGATCAATTTCGTGGCTTCGTGGCTTCGTGGTTAATCAATGCGTGCGCTGTTCACAACGCGCGCATGAAGGCGACGAGATCGGACTTCTCCTGTGTGTTGAGTTTCAACTCAAGCACGAGGTTGAAGAACTCGACCGTGTCTTCGAGTGTGAGCAGGCGGCCGTCGTGAAAGTAAGGCGGCGATTCCTTGATGCCGCGCAAGGGGAAGGTCTTGATCGGCCCTTGCGCCGTCATCATCATGCCGCCTTCCATGTGCGGCTTGAAGAAGCGCTCGACCTTGAGATCGTGCATCGTGCCGTCGGTGTAATAGGGCGGCGTGTGGCATTGGGCGCAGGTCGCTTTGCCGAAGAAGAGGTCTTCGCCGCGCGCTTCGGCGGGCGTGGCCACGGCGCGGTTGAGCCGTCCATAGACGTTGAGCTTCGGCGCGGGCGGGAAGTCGAGCAACTCTTGAAACTCGGCCATGTTGTGAACCTGATGGCCGCGGTCGAGGATGTTCAAGCCCTTCTTGATCGCCAAGACGGGATCGCCGTCGAAGTAGGCGGCGCGCTGCTCGAACTCGGTAAAGTCTTCGACGGTCTTGAGCGCGCGTTGCGAACCGAAAAGGCGTTGGATGTTGACGCCGCGCAAGCTTGGTGTTTCGATGCGCCGCCGGTTCTCCTGCGGGCGTATGTCGCCGACGAGGTGCGCCGCGCCGAGCGTGTGCCCGTTGACGTGGCAGTCGAAGCAGGTGACGCCTTGCATGCCGTCGGGGCGTTCGGTCTTGCGGTCGTCGGTTGCATTGAACTGCTGTTGCGGAAACTGCGTGACGAGCAGGCGCAGCCCGTCGAGTTGTTTCGGGTTGAGGATGCCGTTGAATAGTTCGTAGAAGTTGTTGACGGTGACGAGTTGACCTTTTGACACGTCGCCGAGGTCGGGGCGCGTCGTCAGAAAGATGGCGGGCGGAAACTCCGGCAGGAATTGATCGGGGATGTCGAACTCCATGTCGAAGCGTTCGAGCCGTGGCTGCGCTTTTGTGTGGACCTGCGGAAAGACCATGCCGCCGACGGGATGATTGATGTGCGGCAGCGGCAGGTAAGGGAACAGGTCTTTCTGTCTTATCTCGTCGGGCGACATATTGCCCAACTGCTCCCACGTCGCGCCGCCTTTGAGCCGCGCGGTCGGGCCGACCGGAATAGACTTGCCGCGCGTCATCTTTACGTTCGGGTCAACGCGCCGCGATAGATCGTAGCGATCTTCGAGCAGTTTGCGGGCGGCGGCCATGACGCGCGGCCTATTGGCCTTGTCGCGGCGCAGCACCACCTCGAACGGTTCTTCGATAACGGGCGTGAACGAAGACGGCGGTTGAGGTTCAGGCGGGCGCGCGGGGCGATTCTGCGCGCCCGCGTTCTGCCCTATGAACATCGCAACGGCGCACACGAACATGACCGCGCCGACCACAAGTAACTTGAGTCTTGTCGTAGTGCTCATGTTTCTCCTATCTACCCTCGCAAGGGTGTGGCGAAAGAACCGAACAACTAGAGAGGGGTCGATTGCGTCAACACAAATTATCAGGCTTTGCGGGCCATCATACTCTTGCTTCAGTGTTCGGAAAAGCATTTACAGGCAAGAGATGAAACCGCATAAAGGCCAGTATGCGCCGGACAAACTCGCGCGCGGTTTCGCTGTCGTCAAACAACTCAAACGCGTGCGGCGCTGTCGGGTGATTCGCAAACGTGACCGGCAGGTTGCAACGCAACGCCTTGCCCATGAACCGATCAAGCGTGTCGTTCAAGTGCGGCATTTCGTCTTGCCCCGCGCGCACAATGAACAGCGGCACGTCCTTTGGTAGATCACTGATTGACTTACCCGCGCACGGGTTGGCGAACTTCCATAACTTAGCTGCCTCCGCCACGCCGGTCGCCCCGTCGAGGTCGAGCATGTACCCGTAGCACAAGACGGCACACTTCACATTGTCAACGGCCTCGTGCATCAGCACCGACAATGCGAGCGGCACGTTGCCGGAACTAGCCCACAATCCGAGTCTCTGCTCGTCAATGCCCAACGTGGCGGCGTGCTGCCGAATGTATTGCAGCAACGCGTGTATATCTGCCGCCGGTTCTCGGTTCGTGTACGTGATTGCGACCAACCCCGACGCGGCCGTCAATCGTGCCCACGAGCCGACTGACGCCATCTCTTTAAACTTACAGCCGACCTGCGCCGCAAAGCCCATGTCAGGAAAGCCAGCCACCACCACGACAGCGGGCAACCGCGCCCCGCTCTTAACATCCGGTGGATAATAGATGTCCATTGTGCGCGCACCAGCATCGGGCGCTCGATATACGACATCGCGCCGCACAGTCACGTCGTCCATGCCGGGAATGCGGTAACGCACCACTTGCTTCGAGATATGATCAGGCTGCGTGTTCATGTCCAATGCTCCTGCGAGAAACATGCACCTACAAATGCAAAACCCGCCGGGCATGTTCTGCCCCGACGGATTCCGGTTAAAACTGTACTGAACGCGTGCCCGGTACAGCGCGCTTTTGCGTCTTATATCTTTACGCGATCATCTGACCTTGCTGCGCCTTATACACATCCCACACCAAAGTTGCAATAGGTTAATAAGTACGTGCGCTGTTCACAACGCGCGCGGTCGTGGAGCACAAGTCAAAGCTTTAGACTTGCAAAACTAAGCCTTAGACTTACAACTCAAGACCTTCATTGCGGACAATTAAAGCCTAATTGTGCAACTCAAAGGCTTTGCGGCGCGGAACAAGGCTTTTGAGGTGCAAGTCAAAGGCTTTGAGGTGCACCTCAAAGCCTTTGAGTTACGACTTTAAAGCCTTAAAGTTGTAACTCAAAGGCTTTGACTTGCAAGTCAAAGCCTTTGAGTTGCACCTCAAAGCCTTAATTACGCGACTTTAAGCTTGAGATTTGCGATCTTCCAGCCTAAAATCACGCCGTCCGACGCGGACGCCTCACATGCGCGCGTAAGTTTTGCAATTTTACGCGGTAAATTCGCGTCGTTTGGTCGCAACGGGCCGCGACAAGGGGTTAACCGGCGCGCTCGTCTGCGTCGCCGGCACACCACGCAGCACGTTCCTGCTGCACCGGCGTAACGCCACCAAATGTTAACCCGTGCGCCCTTCCGACGCGCACAGAAAGGACTTCACACCATGCCTTCCACGCCAATAGTAACCGAGCGGCGGATCGAGCGGATGTTGAGCGCGTGGCGCACGCTCGCGCCCAACAAAACGTTTGCCGGGATGACCCTCGCACAGTTCGAGGCCGCCGCCGCGCCCTCGCTCACGGCCCGCCAACGCCTCGTCGAACTCGACAACGAAACCAAACAGCAGACGGCCAACCGCGACCACGCCGACGACAGCTTCAACGTCAAAGCCAAACAGGTCGTCGCCGGAGTCCTCGCCGACCCAACGGAAGGCCCCGACAGCGCCCTCTACGAAGCCTTCGGCTACACCCGCGAAAGCGAACGCAAATCCGGCCTCAAACGCGGCAAACACACCGAACCAGCCGCCAAGTAAACCGGCCCCCAACCAACGCGCGGGTCGGGCGGCTTAATAACCACCCGACCCGCGCACTTATTACTTGACCCCCGCCGTCCGTGGTTGTATCTCTACCACAAACGAACCCTGACAGCTTTGCGTCTACGCCTATGACTTGGACAAATCAACTTTACTACGGTGACAACCTGCGCGTCCTGCGCGACGAAGTAGCGGCCGAGTCGGTTGACCTCATCTACTTAGACCCGCCCTTCAACTCCGCCGCCAACTACAACGTACTTTTTCGTGAAGCGACCGGCGAACAATCGGCCGCGCAAATCATGGCGTTTGAAGATACGTGGCATTGGACGCACGAATCCGAAGCCACCTATCAAGAACTCGTCACCGCCGCCCCCGAACGCCTCGCCCGCCTCATCGAAGCCATGCGCCAAATGCTCGGCACGTCCGACATGATGGCTTACCTCGTGATGATGGCCCCAAGATTGTTAGAACTGCATCGAGTACTAAAGTCAACGGGCAGCATTTATTCTGCATTGCGACCCAACTGCGAGCCATTACTTGAAGTTAGTGATGGATTCGATTTACGGCGTTAAAAATTACAGAAACGAAATTACTTGGAAGCGGCGAACCGGAAGCAGCAACGCATGTTCATCAGTCACATAAGTTTTTTGGTCGTTGTCACCGACATCATTTTTTTCTATACCAAGTCAAAAGGCCTCTCTAATGCTCGATACAGGTTTCAACTCCACGTAATCAACAGTACGTTAAGAACTTTTTATCGGCATATAGAGCCAGAATCGGGCCGGTCGTTTTCGGAGTAAGTCAACGTTGACTGACCGCGCACCACGCCAAAGTCATCCAGTTTTATGAATGTAACGGTTCATACCCACGCATGGCGGTTGGGCAATTTCAGAGAGACAATGGAACAACTGGATAAGGAAGGAAGGCTTTATTATTCGAAAAACCGATTATCCGGGCAATCAGCGTAAACCTTTTTGGATGAATCTAAAGGGTACAGCCTGTTCAAAATGTTTGGGATGATGTGCCGTCTCTTTCAGGCGCTCACGCCAAGAACGCTCTAGGCTATCCGACACAGAAGCCGGAAACGTTGCTTGAGCGCATCATTCGAGCATCCTCAAACGAGGGCGACGTGGTGCTTGATCCGTTCTGCGGGTGCGGGACGACGATCAATGTGGCGGAACGGCTCAAGCGCCGCTGGATCGGCATAGACATCACGCACCTTGCCGTCGCGCTGATCCGCAGTCGCCTGCACGATACGTTCGGCACGGAGTTGTCCGCTTACACCGTCCACGGCACGCCGACAAGATGCCGCCTCGGCCGAAGCCTTAGCCCTGCAAGACCGCTATCAATTCCAATGGTGGGCGCTCTCGCTCATTGACGCCCGCCCCGCACAGGACAAAAAGAAAGGCAAAGACACCGGCATAGACGGCTATATCCGTTACCTTGAACGCGAAGACGAACCCGCCCGCACCATCATCGTCCAAGTCAAAAGCGGCAAAGTCTCGTCCCGCGACATACGCGATCTCGTCGGCGTCCTCGACCGCGAAAAGGCCGTCATCGGCATCTTCCTCACCCTCCAACCGCCCACCAAAGACATGATCAAAGAAGCCGTCAGCGCCGGCCTCTATGCCTCGCACTGGGGCAACTTCCCCCGCCTCCAAATCCTCACCATCGCCGACCTCTTAACCGGCCAAGCCACCGCCCAATACCCCCGCCGCAACGCCGCTACCTTCAAACGCGCCGCCCGCCACCGCCCCACTCAAGGCGAACAATCCGGCCTGTTCTAGCAGCCCGCTCGACATGCTAATATGCGCGGCGTGAGGTGAACAGATGAGACTAAATTTTAATGCGAGTGTATGGCAAGAAGGACGGTGGTTTATTGCTCAGTGCCTTGAAGTTGACATTGCTTCGCAGGGCGCAACGGAAGCAGAAGCCTTAGCTAATCTAAGTGAGGCACTGGAATTACACTTTGCGCCGCCCGTCGCTACACTTGTGCCGATTACGCAACTATGAATGACGAACTGCTTCAAGTCGAACTTACTGCTATGCAAGCGGCGATGAATGATGACCTATTCTTAGCTGACCTGCGCGAAATGATGGAAGATTTCGTCTACGCTGACGCTGAGGAAGCGCCAGCATGAAGCGATTCCTGCGAACGCCCGCTTACAACCTCAAGAATGTTTAGCGTTTGAGCCAGCCGAAGAGGCCGTGGATGATGGTTTCGCGGTTCTCTTCGTAGATGGCTTTGGTTAAGGGGATGGCCATGGGGCAGACGCGGACGCAGTTCTGGGCGTTGCCGCAGTTGGTGATGCCGTCGTCGCCCATGATGCCGGCGAGGCGTTCGTCGCGGGTCGCTTTCCCCGAAGGGTGCATGTTCATCAGCCGCACTTGCGCGATGGCTTGCGGGCCGATGTAGTTGTCGCCCTCGTATTGCGGGCAGGCTTCGAGACAACAACCACAGGTCATGCAGCGCGAGTAGGCGTAACGCTCCGACACTTCGTCGGGCGTCATGCGCGGGCCGGGCCGAGATCATACGTGCCGTCGATCTCGATCCACGCGTGGACGCGCTTCAAATGATCGAACATCTGTGAGCGGTCAACGATCAGATCACGCACGTTCGGAAACTTCGACATCGGCTCAAGCGTGATCGGTTGGTCAAGTTGATCGACGAGCGCCGAGCATGATTGCCGGACGCGCCCGTTAATCACCATCGTGCAGATGCCGCAGACCTGTTCGAGACAGTTCATCTCCCACACGACCGGCGTGGTCGGCTGACCGTCTTTCGTGACCGGAGTTTTGCGTATCTCCATCAGGCACGAGATGATGTTCAAGTTCGGCCGGTAGGGAATGCGAAACTCTTCCCAACGTTGCGGCCCATCCGGGTTCTCGCGCCGCTTGATGCGGAGTTCGACATAGGCGGGCGGCGTGCGCCGCGTCTGCTCGTTCGCGTGACCGTTCGTTTGTGCGCTCATAACTTGTCTGACTTGCCCCCCGCGTCTTCGACTGACTTGCCCTGCTCGCGCCGCGTCTCTGTGTCGCCGTGCGCCACGTCGCGTACCTGTTCCTTGTCCTGCCCCCACACGGCCGGCCCCGTCAGGTCGCGCGGCTTCTGCTCCCAACCTTCAGGCTGCACTTGCGCCGCGCCCTCTTTCGGCGGCAAGCCCGACGCCTGCGCGCTCGCGGCGACCGCCTCGGTCTGCTTCTGTTCCTTGCCCTTGCTGTAGTCGCGTTTGCGCGGCTCGATGAGCGACACGTCCACCGCTTCCCAAGAGAAGACCGGCCCCTCGCCGGAGAACTCCGCGATGGTCGTCTTCTGGAAACGCTCGTCGTCGCGTTGCGGAAAGTCGGGCTTGTAGTGTGCGCCGCGCGACTCGTCGCGGTTCAACGCGCCGAGCGTGATGACGCGCGCCAGTTGCAGCATGTTGTAGAGTTGGCGCGCGTGCGGCAGCGCGTGCGTGGCCCACATATTCGAGTCGTTGATCGACAGATGGTTGTACCGATCAAGCAACTCAAGCAGCTTCTCGTCCGTCGCTTTCAGCCGGTCGTTGTAGCGCACGACGGTCACGTTGTCCGTCATCCACTTGCCCATCTCGTCGTGCAAGACGTACTGATTCTCGCTGCCCGTCTGCTGCAATAGCCGCTGGTTGAGCTCCTGCTGTTTCTTCAACTCCTGATCATAAATACGCGAGCCGTCCGCGCCGTTGCGCTGCAAGTTCTTCGCGTACTCAATCGCAGCGGGCGCGGCGATGAAGCCGCCATAGACACAACTAACCAACGAGTTTGCGCCCAGACGATTCGCGCCGTGGATCGAATAGTCGCACTCGCCCGCCGACAACAGGCCCGGAATGTTCGTGCGCTGATCGTAGTCCACCCACAAGCCGCCCATCGAATAATGGACGCCGGGAAAAATCCGCATCGGCACGTGGCGCGGGTCGTCGCCAACGAACATCTCGTAGATTTCAAGGATCGCGCCGAGCTTGCGATCAAGTGTCTCGGCCGGGATGTGCGTCAGATCGAGATAGACCTGATTCTCGCCCGCGACGCCGTAACCGTCCAGACAGACCTGAAAGATTTCGCGCGTGGCGATGTCGCGCGGCACGAGGTTGCCGTAAGCCGGATATTTCTCTTCCAAAAAATACCAACGCTCGCTCTCAGGAATCGACGACGGCCCGCGCTTATCTTTCTGCTGTTTCGGAACCCACACGCGCCCGCCTTCGCCGCGTGCCGATTCAGACATCAGACGCAACTTGTCCTCGCCCGGTATCGAAGTCGGATGGACTTGGATGAACTCGCCGTTAGCATAACGCGCGCCCTGTTGATAACAGGCCGACACGGCGCTGCCCGTGCAGACCATCGAGTTCGTTGACTTGCCGAAGATCAAACCGGGGCCGCCCGTCGCTATGATAACCGCATCGGCCGGGAACGCTTTCAACTCAAGCGTCGCGCGCTCCATGGCGATGAGGCCGCGACAGACTTGATGATCGTCCAAGATGAGCGACAGCATCTCCCAGTGCTCATACTTCTTGACCTGACCGGAGACTTCATAGCGGCGCACCTGTTCGTCGAGTGCATAGAGCAGTTGTTGCCCCGTCGAAGCGCCCGCGAACGCGGTGCGGTGATGCAGCGTCCCGCCGAACCGGCGAAAGTCCAATAGCCCCTCTTTCGTCCGCGAGAAGGGCACGCCCATACGGTCGAACAGATAGATGATCGACGGAGCCATCTCGCACATCGCCTTGACGGGCGGCTGGTTGGCGAGAAAGTCGCCGCCATACACCGTGTCGTCGAAGTGCTTCCACGGCGAGTCGCCCTCGCCCTTCGTGTTGACCGCGCCGTTGATGCCGCCCTGCGCGCAGACCGAGTGCGAGCGTTTGACGGGCACGACCGAGAACAGATCGACCTTGTGCCCGCCCTCGGCAATCCGCATTGCCGCCGCGAGGCCCGCCAACCCGCCCCCGACAATCGCAATCCGCAACTCTTTGCCTGGTGTCGCCATCCTGCAAAGTCTCCTCACTTAACCTTCGTCACTGGCTGATCCGGGTGCGCCGGATTCGGCACGAGCTTTTGCCCGAAGCAGTCAACGAGCATGTCGATCTTTCCTAACACCGTCTGCCCAATCAGCACCTCATCACCAAGAACGAGAGCTTCCTCCATCGTGTCCCGCCCGTCGATGTTGAAAATGACTGGCCCTGTTACGCCCACTGCTTCCTTCCGGCCATCGGCATATTCCACCACGCGCTGCCCGCGTGTTCTCAAGCCTAACTGCTGTACGACATGGGCCGGTATGGCGCTACGTACCGCGCCAGTGTCAACCAACGCATCAGCCTCATACTTACGGATTCGGTCGGGCGTAATCTGGCCGCCCTGCGCCAGTGCCTCATCTACAGCGTTGATGAGCAATGCTTTTATCCGGACTTCGCCCATGTTAGTAAAGGATACCTCCGAGCAAGCCGCCGGGCCGGATGAACGCGGCCATTGCGTTGATGCCGACCGCGAGCAGAAAGACGCCGAAGCCGAGGCAGGCGTAGCCCATCACGCGTTGCGCGCGCTCGCCGATCACGATGCCCCAATCCACCGCGAACAACCACAGCCCGTTCGCAAAGTGCCACACGGTCGCCGTGATGCCGATGACGTAGATCACCACGACCCACCAGATTTGATATTCGTTAGCGACGATCTGAAAAGCCCTGTCGGGCGCGTGCGCGACCGATGTTTCGTTCAGCCCCGGAATTAGGCCGAAGCGGAAGTTTAGGACGTGGAACGTGATGAAGAAGAACAAGATGATCCCGGTGACGCGCTGGATCGTGTAGAACCAGTTGCGCGGGTATGGATAATGCGCGTTGTTCGGCCGCATCTCCCACGTGATGAATAGGCCGTAGAGTGCATGATAGATCAGCGGGATGAAGATGCCGCCGATCTCGATGAACAGAATGTAGGGGATCGATTGTAGGTCGGCGACTGCTTCGTTGAAATTTTGCAGTCCCTTTTGGGCGTCCAGTGCCTTCGAGTTGGTGTAGAAATGTTCCAACAAAAAGACGCCGAGCGGGATGATGCCCGACAACTGGTGCAGCTTGCGCAGCAGAAAGGTGCGACTTAAACGGACAGCCATCTTAGGAAAGTCCCTCCTTCGCCAGCGGCCGATAATAGAGAGCGGCCGCAGTTAAGGGCAGAGGTATTTGCGCGTCGGGCGCTACAGCTTGAGGTGGAACGCACATGATTATAAGGCGCGCGCCGGGAAAAGCAATCGCGCGCGGCCCGGCTCGCCCAATCATTGTCTGCGCCTGCAACGTAAATGCCTCCATTCTCGTCGTCTAGTTTAGTGATATAACGGGCGCGGGTAAAATGAAAAAACTAGCGCCTGTCGGCGCGGCAAACTTATAATCCGCGCGTGCAAATGGAAACGCTCAAAATCTTCTGCGACCTCGTGGACACGAAAAGCTTCTCGCGGGCGGCCGAGATGAACTACGTCACGCAGTCGGCGGTCAGCCAACAGGTGCGCGGGTTGGAGACGAAGTTCAAACGGCGTTTGCTCGAACGGCTGCGCGGGCGACGCGAAATAAAGTTGACGAAGGACGGCGAAGCGTTTTATCAGGAGAGCCGCAACGTCGTCGCCACCTACATGCGGCTGGAAGAACGCATGCGCTCGCTGACCGGCACGATCAGCGGCACGGTGCATGTCGCCACCGTCTACAGCATCGGCTTGCACGAACTGCCGCCCGCCATTCGCCGCTTCATGGAGTTGTACCCGGAAGCCAAGATCGATCTCGAATACAGCCGCACGACGAGCATCGTGCGCGACGTGCTCGCGGGCACGATTGAGTTGGGCGTGGTCGCGTACCCGAAGAAGAAGGCGGGCTTGAAGGTCGTGCCCATGCGCGGCGACCGGCTCGTATTGATCTGTCCGCCCAAACACGCGCTTGCCAATCAAAAGAAAGTTGCCGCCCAGGACCTCGACGGGTTGGACTTCGTGCTGTTCGAGCGCGACATCCCGACGCGTCAAGCTACTGACCGCATCTTGCGCGCGCACAACGTCGCGGTGCGCCGCGTCGCCGAGTTCGACAACATCGAGACGATCAAGCGCGCCGTCGAAGTTGGCTTCGGCGTCGCCATCGTGCCGCGCCCAAGCGTGCTTGACGAACAGCGTTCGGGCCAACTCGCCGTCGTCGCGCTGGCTGAACCGGAATGGACGCGCACGGTCGGCATCATCCACCGCCGCGACCGCACGCTCGGCACGGCCGCGCGCAAGTTCATTCAACTATTAACCGAGCAACCGGATACTGAAAAGCATTAACCACAAAGACACAAAGAACACGAAGCCCCTCTTCTTGTCTTCGTGTCTTTGTGGTTAATCAAAGGATGGCGAAGCTGACAACCGAACTTACATCTTTGCCCGCGACACGTTTGCTCGAACTGATGCACACGCGCGCCGTTTCACCCGTTGAAGTGATCGAAGCGCATCTCAGACATGCGGACGAGTTCAACGCGCGGCTCAATGCCATCGTGACATTCGCGCCCGACGCCATCGAGCAGGCGCGCGCGGCCGAGCGTCTGCTTGCACGCGCCGATGCAGCGCCCGCCCTTTGCGGCCTGCCGCTGACCATCAAGGACACGATTGCCACGCGCAATTTACGCACGACGGCCGGCACGCGCTTGCGCGAGAACTATGTGCCTGCAACGGACGCGCCTGCGGTAGCCCGGTTGCGCGCGGCCGGCGCGATCATTATCGGCAAAACGAACGTTTGCGAGCTTGGCGCTCGATTACGAATCGGAGAATCCGCTGTTCGGGCGCACGAACAATCCGCACGATGCGGCGCGCACGCCGGGCGGTTCAAGCGGCGGCGCGGCGGCGGCGGTCGCGGCCTGTCTGTCGCCCGCCGATGTGGGCACTGATCTGGCCGGTTCGATCCGCATCCCCGCGCACTTCTGCGGCATCACGGCCCTGTTGCCGACCGCCGGGCGCGTGCCGAACGCGGGCCACTGTCCGCAGGCCGAAGGTCCTATGCACGCGCACGAAACCTTCGGCCCGCTGGCGCGCACAGTGGCCGATCTCGCACTTCTGTTTGACGTGCTGGCTGATCATGATCGATCACTTGCGGGCAACTTGCAGGGCGCGCAGTCTGACTCTGATCTGCGCGCTCGCAGGGTCGCATGGTACACGGACGACGGGGTTGCGCCAGTGACGGCGGAGACAAAGCAGGCGGTTCTGGCCGCTGTGCAATCGTTGAGCGCAGCGGGCCTCGTCGCGGTTGAAGCACGACCGCCGGGCGTCGAGCGCGGGCCGGAGTTGTGGCTGGCGTTGTTCGCGCGGGCGGTGCAGCGACAGATGTGTGAACTGTATGCGGGACGTGAAGAACTGGCGGCCCGGCCGCGCAAGGGATGTTGACGCGGGGCGCGAGCGCGAGCATGCAGACGCTTGACGATTACTTCGACGCGTGGTTTCTGCGCGACCGTTTGCGCGCGGAGTTGCTCGCATGGATGGAGACGACGCCGCTTGTCGTCGCGCCGGTTGGGGCTGTGCCGGCGTTTCAGCACGGCGCGCGTAAGGTGTCGGTTGATGGCGTGACGTTGAGCGTGTGGCGTGCATTTAGTTACGCGCAGACGTTCAACGTGTATGGCTTGCCGGTCGTCGTCGTGCCCGCGGGGCGTTCGCTTGCAGGCTTGCCAATCGGCGTGCAGATCGTCGGGCGACCGCGTGCCGAACGCGAGGTGCTGTCGGCGGCGCGCATCGTCGAAGCGGCGCTCGGCGGCTGGCAAGTGCCGGAGTTGCTTTCGGCACACAGGCATAATCCGTTATAGTTGTGCCGCAGACTGAAACACGACGCGCGCCCGGCGCACGTTCCCCTTGTGAAATTTGGAGGCCCGCCTATGTTCCCGCTCATACTGTTATTGATGCTCGCGTTCTTCTTGCTCATCGTGGCCATGAAGACCGTCAAGATCGTGCCGCAGGCGACGGTCATGTTGATCGAACGGTTCGGCCGCTTCGACCGCGTGGCGGCCAGCGGCTTGAACATCATCGTGCCGTTCTTTGACAAGCCGCGCGCCGTCTATTGGACGAACGTGCGGCCCGGCCTGACCTCAATCGATCTGCGCGAGCAATATCTGGACTTGCCGCCGCAGCCCGTCATCACGCGCGATAACGTGACGATTCACGTTGACTCGGTTGTCTACTGGCAAGTCACCGATCCGATCAAAGCGGTCTATGAGATGAACGATCTGGTCGGCGGCATCGTGCAGTTGACGATCACGGGCATGCGCGCCGTCATGGGCGACATGGACTTGGACCACACGCTCTCGCAGCGCGATCAGATCAACGGCAAACTGCGGCTCATCCTCGACGAAGCGACCGACAAGTGGGGCGTGAAGGTGACGCGCGTGGACGTGAAGAACATCAACCCGCCCGAAGACGTGCGGATCACGATGGAGAAGCAGATGACGGCCGAGCGCAACCGCCGCGCGCTCGTCCTGCAAGCCGAAGGCGACCGGCAAGCCGCCATCACGCGCGCCGAGGGCGAGAAGCAAGCCGCGGTGACGCGCGCCGAAGGCGAGAAAGAGTCGGCGATTCTGGCCGCGGAAGGGTCGGCGCAGGCGCGTCTGCGTAACGCCGAGGCCGAAGCCGAAGCCATCGCGCGCATCTCGCAGGCGATGCTCAGTCACGGCAACCCGGCGCAGTACTTGATCACCAAGAGCTACATCGACAGCTTGAAAGAGATGGTGCGCGGCAACAACTCGAAGGTCATCTTCATGCCGGTTGAAACTTCGACGATGTTATCAAGCGTCGGCATGATCAAAGAGATGTTCACCGAATCAGGCGAGCAGCGCAAAGACGAGCAACCGCCACCGCGCCCGCGCCAGTTGCCGACGTAAAGCACGCAGAAGAAAGCTCACGCCAAGACGCAAAGGCGCAAAGCAGGACGCAAAGGATTAAGAGTTTCCTTTGCGTCCTTGCTTTATGTAGAGCCGATCAAGAGCCGCACTTATAATGACGTTATGGACGTTGTGCAACGGAAGTTGTCAGTAACTTTCAAGAACTTCTTTGAGTCGGAGAAGGCGAGCGGGGCGCTGTTGATCGTCTGCACGGTCGCGTCGTTGCTGATCGCCAATTCGAGTTTGGGGCCAAATTATTTGCGCTGGTGGGGGATGCAGGTTGGTGGGTTGAGCGTCGCGGCTTGGATCAACGATGCGCTGATGGCGATCTTCTTTTTGCTGGTCGGGCTGGAACTTGAACGCGAACTGTATAACGGCGAATTGTCGCACTTCAAACGCGCGCTGTTGCCGGTCTGTGCGGCGGGCGGCGGTATCTGTGTGCCCGCGTTGATTCATTTCGGGTTGAATTATGGCACGGCGACGCAGGCCGGCGTGGGGATTCCGATGGCGACCGACATCGCTTTTGCGCTGGGCGCACTCGCACTGTTGGGCCGCCGCGTGCCCGCTTCGTTGAAAGTGTTTTTGACGGCGCTGGCCGTGATGGACGACTTGGGCGCGATCATCGTGATCGCCATTTTCTATACGGCCCAACTTGCGCCCGGTTATCTGATCGGCGCGTTGGCGGTCTGGGGGCTGCTCGTCATGCTCAATCGGTTGTTTAGCGTCCGGTCGCTTGCACCGTATCTGCTGGGCGGTGCGTTGCTGTGGTGGTTGCTGCATCAATCCGGCGTCCATGCGACGATTGCGGGCGTGCTGTTGGCGTTTGCGATTCCGTTCTCCGTTAAAGAAGACGACGCAGGCTCGCCGTCGCACAAACTTGAGCATTGGTTACAGAAGCCCGTCGCCTTCGTGATTCTACCGATCTTCGCGTTGGCGAATACAGGCATCGTCATCGGCGCAGATTGGACGCAAAACTTAACGAGCGCAAATAGCGCGGGCATCATCGGCGGCTTGGTCTTAGGCAAACCATTGGGCATCACGCTGGCGAGTTTCGTCGCCGTCACGAGCGGCGTTTGCAAGCTGCCGCTCGATCTGAATTGGAGACACATTTTCGGCGCGGGTCTGCTGGGCGGCATCGGGTTCACGATGTCGATCTTTATTACGAACCTAGCCTTCGGCGACAACTTGCAAACCATCAACGCCTCGAAACTGGCCATCTTGCTCGCTTCTTTAATCGCGGGCGTTATCGGTTTCTTATGGCTCAAAGTTTTCGGCCAACCGACAAAAGCGGATGCCGATCTGGACACGATGGACTTTGAAGCCGCAGATGCGTGACGGGCCGGCCCGCGCGCCGGTTGCGCTTTACTGCTTGAAGGCGAGACGCGCAAGCTGCGTGTAGGTTGAGCCAGAGGGGCCGAGGTCGCTGCGCATGATGAGCAGGTCGCCGACTTGGAATGCGAGGGGCGGGCAGCCGAGTTGCGTGTGATAGCGCGCGAGGCGGCGTGTGGCGGCGTTAGCGGCGCGCAGGCGCGCGAGCGTGATGTGGGCGTGGAACGGGCGTGGTTCGCGCGCGAAGCCTGCGGCGGCGCACTCGGTTTCGAGTCGTTCGTGCAAACTTGCTAAGTGGCCGGTCGGGTCGTTCGTGCCGAGCCAGAGCACGCGCGGATTCGGCGTCGGGGGAAACGCGCCCGCTCCTTCGAGGATCAACTCGAACGGCGTCGCGGCGTCGGCGGCGCGCGTCGCGGCTTCGGTCAAAGCGGCCAGCCGATCCGCTTCTATCGCACCAAAAAATTTCAGCGTGATGTGCAGCTTCTCGGCCCGTTCCCAAGAGGCTTTGACGTGCGGCGCACTCGCGCGCAGACGCTTGATATGCTCGACGGCGCGGGCGCGCACTGCTGCCGGCAACTCGACGGCGCAGAACAGGCGCAGCCGCGTTGCCGCTTCCGGTGTACTCATAATTTAGTTGTCCTGCTCAAGCGGTGCGGCCCCGTGCAGGCGCGCGCCGGAACGTTTGTTGTAAAACTTGAGCGGGCGGAGGGGATGCACCCACAAAGCGGCCTAGTGCGCGTCAATAATAACCCTAATCACGTACATTAAAAAGTTTCATTGCCCGTGCGGATTGTTAAGCGAACCCCGGCGCGGCGAGTGTCGTCTAAAGGACGTTGGCGGCGTCTCCTGACTATAGGCGACACCGCCAATTTGTGACAGTGACAAATTCTCGAACTGTTGCCGATGCGTGCGGGCCTGCTCTTTGACTCGCGCGCTTTCTTAAAACGATTGAGTCAGGGGAAGGAAATAAAACTAACATGCGTAAAGCATTCATGGCGGCCCTCTTTCTAGCCGTGTGCGCGGGCGCTTCGTTCGCGCAGGGCACGACGGAATACCAGAAGGGCGAAATCTTCGTCGGCTACTCGGCCAATTTTGTTGACACCGACGGCGCGTTCAGCACCAACCCGAACGACGACCGCGACCGCTTCGATGGGGTCAACGTCGCGGGCGCGCTCAACGTGTCGCGCTACTTCGGCGTCAAGGCCGATTTCTCGCACCATCGCAAAGATGCGAACTTCACGGTTGGCGCGGTGAACACGTCGGTGCAAGCGCGCCTGACGCAGTTCATGGGCGGCGTCAAGGTGCAGGACAACGCGCTTGAGACGCGCATCCGCCCGTTCGCGCACGCGCTCATCGGCGTGGCGCACGCTTCGGCGGACTTGAACACGGGCACGGTCGCGGCTAATGCCGACGACAACGGCCTCGCGCTCGCTTTCGGTGGTGGCGTGGACATTCGCGTCCACAAGAACATCGACGTGCGCGCGATCCAGTTGGACTACAACCCCAACCGCTTCGACGGCGAAACGGATCACAACATCCGCGTCGGCGTCGGCCTCAACTTCCGTTTCTAACGAGCAAGCAGGGCGGGTGCAGTAAACGAACAAGGGGTGGGTAAACCGAAAGGGCGTGCGACTGAGCAATCAGCCGCACGCCCTTTCGCCTTCAGCGCCAATGTGCTTACTTGCTGTGACAGTCGCCGCAACTCGTCGGGGCTTTGGTTGCGGGCTTGAGTTTCCTGGCGGCCTTGTGGCAGGTGTTGCAGTTGTCGTGATACGCCACTTCGTTCGTGACGGGGAACGGATCAGGGTCGCCGTCAGGGTTTGGCACTTCAGGCATCTTCGGCCAAGCGGTCGGCTTCTCATCCTCGCGCGCGTGGCACTCGTTGCAACCTTTGACGGGCGCGGCCGCCGCATCTTCCAAGAGCTTGGTTGTCAACACCGCGTTGCGCTCCGACGTTATATAAGTGATCTTGCGATCATCGTCTGTTAGGAACGTGCCTTTGAGCGTGCCCGCAGGCGCGTCCGTGTGATGACACTCGACGCAGCCGATGACGGACTTGCCGTCGGCGCTGTAGTTCTTCAACGAGTGCGTTTCGTGATTGAACGGGACGGCCTTCTTGCCAGCGCCCGTGGCCTTGCTGCCCTCGTTGAGCAACATCTCTTTCGGCTGCACCTTGCTGCTCACGGCGAGCGTCGCCACGTTACGGACATTCTCAGCATCGTTTAGCTTGGCACAAGCCGTGACGATCAAGATTAGACTCACAACAACAAACAGCTTCATCGGCTTCATGCTTAACCTCCCTTTTCAAGTGTTGTCTACGTGTGCGTCAACGCGCGGGCTGTAGCGTCAACGTCTGCTTCGTCGCGGCGGCAACGGCCTGCGAACTGAAAGGGAAGACGCGCGGCGTGACGGCCCGCCAATCCGCGAGTTGATCGCTCCAATGTGCTGTGCCGGGCAGCCCCGACTCGCCGAGCGCGATGCCTTGCTGTGTCTTGTCCCAATCACCCGGATCGGCAATCAGGCGCATCGAGACGGACGCGCCGACGTTCACGGTCGAACCGGCCGCCGCGCCGCTGCCGTTCTGCGGGAACGGCGGCACGACGAACTGTTGCCCGATGAACGGCACGATAGCCAGCGGGTGCGGGAAACGTGCCTGCGCGTAACGACCCCAAGTCCATTGCGTCTCGTCCGCGCCGAGCGATTTGGTCAACGCCGCGCGTGCGTCCGTGTGACAGGCGCGCAGCAACTCCGCGTAAGATTTGAACTCCGAAGGCAGCCAGTCGGCGCGTTGCGCCACAAGCAACTGTTCGATGTAAGCGCCGTTTGCCCAGCCGAACCTGCGCGCCCGCTCAGCGCCGAGCATCGCCGTCAACATGCGCCGACGAAAAGCACCGCGCAGTTCCGCGACGAGCGGCGCGACGCGCGAGTCTGCATTCACCTGTCCGTCCCAATCGGCGAGAGCTTGCAAGGCCGCAGACCATTGCGCGTCGCCGGCCGTGCGCGCCGTAGGCGTGGCGAGTTTCACCAACTCGCGCGCGAACCAGACGCCGCCGACCGTGTACGTGTCGCCCTGCACCGAGCGGAAGTCGTCGGCAGTTAGTTTCTGCTTGGCCTGTAGGCGGTCGTTGATGCGGCGCGCGCGATAGGGCGCGGCCCAATCGTGCGTGAGAAAGTAAGGATAACTCTTGCCGGCGATGCGTTGATTGGCCGTGACGATGATGCCGCCGGGCGGATCGTATAGGTGCGGCAGCGCGTCGAAGGGAATGAAGCTCGCCCACTCGCCGTCGTCGGTCTTGCCGTCGTAAGGCACGCTGCCGTCGCCTGACTTGCGCATGGGGATCAGGCCCGCGCCGTAGTAGCCTATGTGCCCTTGCACGTCCGCATAGACGAAGTTCTGCGTCGGTCCTTGCCACTCGCCGAGCGCCGTGCGGAACTCATCCCAGTTGCGCGCGCGATTCAGTTTATAGATCGCTTTGAACTCGGACGCCTGCGGGTCGAGCGCCGTCCAGTGCAGACTGTAACGTGCGCCGTCTTGTTCAAGCACGACGGGGCCGTGGCGTGTGACCAATACGTCGAGCGGCACGGTATCGGTCGCGGCGTCTGTGAAACTCTTCCGCACCTTGATCTCTTCGCGGCGCACTTCGACGGGGCGCGGTCCTTGCGGCGTTTGATACGTCGGGTGCGCCGCGTCGCCCGCGAACGTCTCGCGGTAGATGTCCTGCACGTCGGGGCCGAGGTTGGTCATGCCCCACGCGATGTGCTCATTGTGGCCGATGATGATGCCGGGTGCGCCGGGTGCGGTGACGCCAGCGACGTTGACGCCGGGCGCGGACAGGTGCGCCAGCCACCAGATCGACGGCGCGGACGCAGGCAGGTGCGGATCGTTGGCGAGCAGAGGCTTGCCCGATGCCGTGTGCCGGCCCGACACGACCCAGTTGTTACTAGCCGCGCGGTCGGGCAAGATACAACCCGACGCGCGCCAGCGAACGCGCAGTCGTCTCATTGATCCGCGTCAACTCGTCGAGCAGACGCCCTTGCGTCCTTACGTCCATAGCGACAGGCGCGGGCGGGTGCGTCTGCGCCGCGCGCTTAGCTTTGTCTTGGTCGTTGCCGACGACGACCGTATCGAGCGGCGTGTATTCGGTCAACAGTATCTCGCGCTGTTCGCGTGGCAGATCGGCGAGGGCCGCGCGCATGAGGTCGAGTTGCCAAGTGGTCGAGAGCGTCTCGGCGAAGACTTTGCCGATGATGATCGAGTCGGCGGGCCGCCACGGGCGCGGCTTGTATTGCAGGATTTGAAATTCGGGCGGCAGCGACTTTGCATCGAGCGACTCGGCGTAAGCGTTGACGCCGGCCGCGTAGGCATCGAGCACGGCGCGCGATTCAGGCGTGAGGTGCGTAGCTAAGCCGTCGGCCAACACGGCGAAGCCATAGACGCGATGCCGCTTGTCCTCTTCAAGCACGGTGTTGCCGAAGATTTCCGCCAGTTCGCCGCGCGCCGTCCGGCGCAACAAGTCCATCTGCCACAGACGATCCTGCGCCGCCGCATAACCTTGCGCGAAGTACAGATCGGCATCCGACTGCGCCGTGATATGCGGGATGCCGCGCTCGTCGCGGCGTATCGTGACCGGCGCGCGCAGACCCGCAAGGCTCACAGTATTTGCGGCCGCGGCCGGCGGCGTCTGCGCCTGCGCGCTAGTGCGCCGCACAACGAGCGCGCCGCCCGCAAGCGTCAGCGCCAACAGCAGCGCACATAGCAGAGTGTAGTGTCTATTCATATGTAAAGATTGACCGCACGCGGCGGCTCGTCAGAATTGTATGGAGCATCGAAACAGCGCGCGCGATGGTAGCACAGAAGGTGGGTGAGGATAAGCGGCAAGCCTTGTTGCAAAGGTTCGGCAGCGCGGCAAGCTGCTGTGGTGCGGGTAGCCAATGGAGCAACTAAGCGACGCAGTTCCAACTTTTGCAACAAGGCTTTAGTTCAACTTAAAACGGGTCGCCGGCAACTGCCTTATGCGCAGGGGCAGGCGCGGTGGCAGTGGCTTTGAGTGAGCCGCGCGCGTTGAAGTTGTCGGCGATGTGTGGCGCGGGCACAGTCTCGAACCGCAAGCTCAACTTCTGCTCGCCGTCGGTGAACTCGCCTTCGACGCGCAACGAACTTTCAGTTGCGCCTGAAAGCGCAAACGAGTCGAGGCGCGTAAGCCGGACGCGCCCATCCGTGGCCACCGTGCCCGTCGCGGCATCGAACATATGCGCCGCGCGCTTGCCGCCGACGCTCCGCACATCGAACAGGAACGTTGCCAACTCGCCTGCGCGCATCACTCGCAGACTGCCTTCGAGCCGCGCTGAATCGCTACGACCCGCGAAGCCGCCGGAGATGAGCAACGCGCCGTCCGTCAACTTGTAGGGGCGCAGGTTCTGTTGCCACACCTCATCGAGCGTGAGGTTGAGCGCGTCGTTCATTTCAAGCGGCACGGCGACGACACGAAACGGCGCGGTGAGCGCCATCTTCACCATCGCGCCTTTCCCCGGCGCGTGTGCTATGACGTTTAAGTTCTGCCGCCCGGTCTGTTTGATCTCGATGTGATAACCGCCCGTGCGGCGGCGGCCGAGAAAAGCCGCGACGACCGCGTGCGTTTTGAAGAAGTCTGCGCCCTTGTCGGGCAGCGTCGTGAGCATGTGGCGCAGGGCCGCATAAGTTTCTACGTCGCGCGCGATGAAGACGAATGCTGCGGAGAGGTCGCCGTAGTTGCCGGCCGCGAGTTCTGTCAGTGCATCATCGGGCATCGTCTGTTGCGCTCCGTTGCGTGCGGGTGGTCGTACAGTAGACTGCTGCGCGGGCATGTTGCTTGCCGGTTGTACCTGTTGCGCTGTGCGTGGTCGTTGCGCGGCACAGGCACTCACGGCCGCTTGCCCATGAACAGCACAAGCAATAGTGCCATCAGACTGATCCGACGATAAACCATCTGGCTGCAACCTACCTTTCGCTAACAGACCTGTGCGGCGTTCGGCAATCAAGACTTACGCCACCCTCGTTGTGATTCGCAGCTGACGCCAAAGTTTGCACGCCGGTTTACCCGTGGCTATTCGTCGGCCTTGAGCTTGACGCGGCTGGCCAGCGCGTAGGTGATCGCGCCAAAAACGACGGCCAGCGCAGCGGGCGGTACGAGCCAGATGGCCAACCCCGGATCGCTTTCGTAATGCCATAGCCCCGCGAGCAGGAAGCCGAACGGCATCACGAACGCGCCCGCGCGCAAGGCTACGCGGGCCGCGCGCGGCGGTGGCACGGCCAAACGCGGCCCGCAGAGGGCTGCGGCGACGAGGACGAGGCCGAGAAAAGTGCCGTGTGTGTGGGCCAGTCGAAATAGCTCGCGTCGCTGGTCGTCCTGCAAGTAGGCCGGCGTCTTGAAGCCGACCAGACCTTCGAGCAGCAACCCGAAGACCATCCACACGGCGATGCTGCTCCAACCGTGCAACAGCATGCGTGCAGCCCACGCCGGCACGGTAGCTTGCGCCTGCGCGGTTGGCGGCTGCGCTTGCAGCGGCGCGGTGTCTGCGCCCCACGGCCTGCTTGGACCGCAGATGGCGCAGTCTGTGGCGCTTGTTTTGGGTCGCCCGTGCGGGCCAAGTTAGCTACTCTCCCACTTCGAGGTCAACGTCTATGCGCCGGGCGCGTAGTTGGGCGGCGAGTTGCGGTGCAGCGGCACGCGCCTCGGCGTGACACGGCGCGATGATCGCTTGCCAGCGCGTGAGCAAGGCGGCGCGCGCTTCAGGTGTCGCCATGATAATCGGGTTTCGTCGTTGGCCACGGCACGCTTGCGGGCGCGCGCAACCCTTGCGCGGCGAAGAAACGCACGACGGGATATTTATCGGCAAAGGCTTCGACGAGAAAGGGCGCGGCCCAGAGCGGATCAGGTTTGACCGGGCCGCCACTGCCCAGCGCGTCTGCCGCCAGTGCGCGCGTCAACGCGTCGCCCGCAAACAACGCGCGCGGGCCTTCCGCCAGATCGAACTGTGCATCCGCGCTCAACTGCGCCCGGTCGAACCGTGCGGACCACAAACGCTGCGCCTGCGCGATTGACCAGTTGACCGACTTGTCGAGGTGACATTGGTTGCAGGCGTTGGGCACGCCCTGTGTGGCGGTCAACTGCGGATCGGGCACGGTGATGTCGTGCGTCGGATGAAAGGCCATGATGCCATAGACGACGCGCGGCATGTGGCAGTTATAACAACGACTGCCGGCCGATTGCGGCGCGTGCTGCGTATGCGCGCCGAGCGCCGCCTTGTCTGCGTACTGTTGATGACAGGTGAGACAAGGCTTGTCGGTGCGGTTCGCCGCCGTGATCTGCCCTTGCGGATCGCCGCCGTGCATCGTGTGACAAGTCATGCAGTTGAGTCGGTCCGGGCCACGACCGGCCGTAAAACATTTCGAGCGCAGGATGCCTTGATACTCGTAAGCGGTGAGGCGTGGGCTGCCGTTGGCCCAGAAGCGCGTGGCGAAAGAGAACTGCCCGATGTGCGTGTCGCGTGTGACGGGGCGATAGAACTGCGCGAGGTCCTCGCCCGCGTTGAACGGATCGCCCGCGGTCAAGATCGTCTGGATGCGCGCGAACGGTTCAGGCACGCGTTGCCCGTGACAATGACCGCAGACCATCAACGCACGTTCCGGCGTGAGCTTGAGCGGGTTGACGATCTGCTTGTCTGCCTCCGGCGCGCGATGCCAGCGCGTGCGTGTGAGCGGCGAGCCTGCGGCTTCGGCGTGCGCCGCGCCTGCGCCGTGACATGCGCCACAGGCGATGCCGAGTTCGGCCACTTCGGTCTGAAACTGCTTCGTCTGAAAGTTGATGCCCGGCTGGGCCTTGACGTTGTGACAGAAGACGCAGTTCGAGTCCCACTGTGTCAGGTGTTGGAAATAGTTGTTATTATCCGGGTAGAAGAACGAGCCGTTGAGACTCATCCAGCGGCGGTTGACAAGATCGTAGGCGATGGGCAGGCGCGTGTACTGCCCCTGCTGCTTGGTCAGGTATTGCTCGATGCGGCGCGAGCCGACGGTGCGATCAATCGACACTTCTTGCGCGCGCCCGTCGGGGAAGTTGAAGGTCATAAAGAAGCGTGCGCCGCGCTGCTCCATGTGCGCGCGCACACCGAGATACTCGAACGTGTTGTCACGCTCGAAGTCGCCCTGCACCGTTTGGGGGCGAGCCTCCTGCGTCATGCGGCTATGATAGGTGCGGGCCCAAGTGGCAAAGTGATCGGCGTGGCACGCGCGGCAGTCGGTGGCTTGCAAATAGTTTTCGTCCACGCGGCCCGCGCGCACGCCGACATAAGCAGGCCGTGCCGCCAGCACGACGGCCGCGACGACGACGAACGCACCAGCGGTCAAGGCGAGAGCTTTGCGGAGCATCTAAACTTATGTCTTCGACGGCTAACGGCTGAGTGAGCTACCAGCACCAGCGCGGACCCGCCATCTTAACAGATGCTCGAACCGCGCTCACAACCGCACCTGGTTGCCAGCCCACCACACACGCTAACAGGTTCGCGCCTAACGGAGCACGCTGCGGCATGAAGTGAGGCAGTGACCTGACTGGACCGCAGAAACAAATCCGGGGATGCTGACTCTGTGCAAGAGCACTCAGGCCCGGACTAAGGGTGCAATTCTTTGGTTGTCGTGCCGAGCCGTTGCCGCTCGGTCTGCGACCACGCGCAGAGAGTGCCTACGTCTTGCGGCGAGAGTACGGCGTCGCGGTGCAGCAACGTATAGGACGAAAGCGGCATGACGTTGCCTTTGACGGTCTTGCAAATGTCGCCGAGCAGATGGTCGGCCTCCGCCGTGTCGTAGCGCGCCCAATCCGAGAAGTTCAAATGCCTGCGCCCGTGGTTCACATGATCGGTCAGCCACCACGAGACGGGCGCAACTTGGCTATACCACGGCCAACGCGTCTCATTCGAGTGGCAATCAGCGCACGCGCGCGTAAAGATCGCTTGCACGTCAGGCGACACTTGCACGTGCGCCGCCAGCGCGCGCTCCTCGATCACGCCCGGATTCGTCTGCGCCGGCCGCTCGAACTGTATCAACGCGAACCCACACGCAAACACAATCAACGTCAACTTCAAGACACGCTTCATATTCAACATCCTCCGTCCAAGTTGCACAGCCTTCGTTCGCTGCATACAACTTAGACGGAGTTGCGTGTCTTAATCTTTCAACTACTTTCGAGTTGACCAACGACGTGCGCGTCCCGCTTGCGCGCATCGCGTCTGCGCCACACCAACGCGCCCACAGCGACCAGCAACAGGCCAAGCACGACGATGGAAAACTTAACCGCGCGGCGTTGGCCCGACGATGCCACAGCAACATTCTGATCAGCGTCAATCTCATCTGCAACAGTCGCCGCCCCGCCATCATTAACAGAGCGACCCGCGACTGTTCCTGCTGCATGCTCAGTCTGGCCGACTTCAACCAGCACATCGCTGCGCCCGTCCGCCAGTAACCGCCGCACGCGCGGCCCTACGTATGTGCGCGGCGGCACAAAGCCGATCTCCAACACGTACAACTCGCCACCACGCCCGACCGCAACGCCTGCCGGGGCCCACGGCGCACGGGCGCGCAACGCCGTACTCACGCGCCCGTCACGTTGAGCCTGCAACACGCGCCGGTTCGGGTAATCAGTCACGAAGACCCGCCCCTGCGCGTCCACGCACAGACCCATGAAGCCGCCATACGTCTCGCCCGTAGCCTTCTCTTCAGGTGCGTGCTTATCCAGATCGCGCGCGATGGTGCTGACCGCGCCGTCCAACGTGACGCGCCGCAACGCGCCGCCGTCGATCATGTACAGCGCGCCATCCGGCGCAAGCGTCATGTAACTGAGCGCGCGAAACTGCGCCTGCGCGCCTTGCCCGTCGGCCTGTCCCGTGCGTCCGCCCGCGAGCGTGCTGATGCGGCCGTCGGGTGTCCGGCGCAGCAGCGTCACGCTGTTCTGTGCGGCCGTGTTCGGCTCGACAAAGTACGTGTTGCTCGCGCGGTCGCGGATCAAACTCAGACCACGCGGCGGATTGGTGGTCGGCGTAATCAAGTAACTGAACGCGCCCGTCGGCGTGATGCGCCAGACGGCGCTGATCCATTCAGGCGCGCGATAACTTATATCCGCGCCGTATAAGTTGCCCGCTTCGTCGAGCGTCAACTCGTGTACGTGCCGGCCCGTTACGCCTGCGCGCACAACCGACAGACGCCCCTGCGCGTCCAGTTTCCAGATCGTTTCCAGATCGCTGAAGATGATCTGACCCGCGCGATCAACGACGATGCCCCACGCCGGATGTGCGTGTGCAACATCGACGCGCACGGCGCAGAGCGCAAGCAACAGCGACACGAAGATGAAGCGGCCTTTGCCGCGCATGATGAATAAATGTTTGCTGTACAAGTTATATCCGTTCGAGTTTGATGTTGCGCCGGCCGTACCACACGTTGTCTTTGCCGCGCATCAGGTTGACGACAGGATCATAGCCGCCGCGACCGCTGAGCGTTGCGAGTTTCTGTTTGTTGATGAACGGGTCGCCCACGAACCAGTAGCTATCGATCCAGTATTCGGGATAGTCGGCGCGCGCGACGGTCGAGTGTATGTGCGCGGGGATGTCTGTGCCGGGATAGGCAGCGGGCTTGATGGTGCGAAACTCATAGCGGCCGTCAGCGCCCGTCCGCATCCAGCCGCGCAGCCGCGCGGGCAGCTTGTTAGGCTGATTGTAATAGCCGGTCGCGTCCGTGTGATAGACGTAGAGCACGACGCCGCGCGCGGGCGTCGCGCCGTCCGCCTCGTAGATCGTGCCCGACATAACGAGCGGTTCGCCCGGTTCGCTTGCGCGCGTGATCATCGTCTGCCACGAGAGGTTTGCGGGCGCATTGGCCGCGCCGGTCCAATCGGCCTGTTGCTGGACGACGGCAGCGGTCGAACTCGTCTTGCTACAGCTTGCGATGAGTCCGAGCGGCAGCGCGGGCAAGGCCGCCAGCATCAGCGCGCGCTTGATGAAAGTTCTGCGTTCGATCCCTTGCGTCGTCTGTGTTCGCATAATTCGCTCCTTGTCGTGCTTCATTGCCAGAGGCTGCGCCACACTTTGCGCGCCGCCGGGAAAGTCTCGTGCAGCCACTTGTCTTGGAGGTTGTCTTTCCAGTCGCTGAGCGCCTGCCGGTCGAGTCGCAGCACCGCGTCGCGTGTGACGCCTGCGGGCGGCGGCGTCAACTGCGCGAGTCGTTCATAGACGAGCACGCGCCGCGCGTCGTCAACGCGCGCGAGCAGATGCCAGAGCGTGAGCGTGTCGCGCACGCGGGCCTCGCGCAGCACTGTGTCGAGCGCGGCATCGCCGTCCTGATGACGGTCGAAGGTGTCGAGCGCATAACGAAAAGCTTCGGACGCGTCCTCGAAGTAAGGCGTGCCCGGCCCAAAGCGCGGCGTGGTCGCGCACGCTGCGCCTGCGGGTACGACCGACTCGCGCGGGCCGCGTTCGAGCGCAACCCAGCCTGAGGTGACGTGCAGCAGACTCCGTCCCGCATCGTCAACTTCGAGCGTGTAGGCGCAACCGAGATCGGCAGCGACGGCCGAAGGCGTGTCCACGAAGAAGAGACGCGGCGGCGCGAAGATGCGCGCATGTAGCCGCCGCGGGCGAACTCCAAACGATGTTCGGTCGCGCGCGTTTCAACCAAACGCACGCGCGTCCCCGGTTCGATGTCAACCTGTCCGATGCGCGCGACCTGTATCTGTGCGCGCGAGCCTGCGTCCGTCTCCAACCATTCGCCGACCGCGAGCCGGCCGGTTCGCGCCATTCGTTCCGCGCCGATCTGCGGTGCGCCTGCCAGCCGCGCCACTTCCCACGCGGGCGCGCTTGGACGCAGATACAACCAGCCGCCGACGAGCGCAGTTAATATAAGCGACGCAAAACTAACGGCCGCGATGCGTGGCCAAGTGGCGAACAACGCGAAGCGTCGGCGCGGCGTTGGCACTAATGCCGGGTTGTGCGCGTGTGCTTGATCGAGCGCGGCCTCGATGCCTTGCCAGAGCGCATCGGGCGCGGTCGCCATCGGCAATTCGCGCGCGAACGCAACGCCCGCCTTGATCTCTTCATACTCGCCGCGACAACGAGCGCACGCCAACAGGTGCTCGGCGACGCGGCGTGCATCGTTCGGCGCAAGCTCGTCGTGGCAATAGGCGGTTAACAATTGGCTGACGTGTTGACGAAACATTTTGTACTTCTCAATCTCCCGGCCCGAGTACGCTACGCAAAGGTCCTAGCCGCCGGGCCAACAATTTGTGGCCGCGATTCAGACGCGAGGCAACCGTGCCTTTGGAACAGCCCAAGGCCGCCGCCATCTCCTCGTATGACAACCCCTCGAAATATTTCAACAGGATCGCCACGCGATACTTCGGCTTCAGATCGGCGACCGCCGCCTGCACGTGTGCCGCCGCGTTCGCCTTGCGCGAACCGCTCATCCTGCATGCGGCCCGTTTGCGGCCGGTTCGCAATGTCAAACTCGTCAAACTGGTTCAAGCGGCGCAGCTTGCGTTGCTCGTCAACGCAGGCGTTCGTGGTCAGACGATAGAGCCAAGTGGTGAACTCGGCGTCACTGCGAAACTGTGCGATCTTGGTGAATAGTTTTAGAAAGACCTGTTGGGTGATGTCCGCGGCCTGCGCCGCGTCGCCGCCGAAGAAGTAGAGCGCAACGGAATAGACGCGATCTTTATATGTCTCGAACAACTGGCGAAACGCCTCGCGGTCGCCCTGCTGGCAGGACGCGATCAGCCTTGCGTCAGTCTGTCGTTCGCTCATGGCGACCAGTCGCTCCATCCGTTCCTCCGTCAACGAGGCGGGCCTTAACATTAACTAGACGGAGGCGGCGCGGCATTTCTTCCAACTATTTTCGGCCCGTGCGCGCGAGGGCATAGAGGTTGACCAGCTACTTTAGCAGACACTACAATGCGCGCGTCGTCGGATCACGTCGTGCCTTTAGCAGTTACAGACCGTTTCAAGACACAATGCCGCACAATCGTCACATCGCCCGCGTCGCGTTCGCGCTCATGTTCGTTCTGTTCTGCGCCATGTGGACGCAGGCACAGCAGCGCCCGCTGATCACGGAAGACGTGGACATCATCCCGCCCGGCTCGGTGCGTTTGCAGGTGGGCATAGATTTTTTACAGAACGCGAAATTTCCGCTCGCCGATCTGACGGGCGATCTCACGCGCGTCGGCGTCGTCGGCGTCAACGTCGGCCTCGCGCCGAACGTCGAGTTACAGATCGACGGCGTGTTGCAGAACTTCTTGAGCATCAACCGGCGCGGCGCGGGTTCGGCCGTCCCGCTCGACCTCGCGCCCGGCGCGAACACGACGAACGACACGGGCGACTTTCGCATCGCCACCAAGATCAAACTGCGCAACGAGACGCGGCGTGCGCCGTCGCTCGGCTTCAAGTTCGGTATGGAGTTGCCCAACTCGAACGAGACGCGCGGCATCGGCGTCAACCAGACCAACGCCTTCGGCCTCATTCTCGTCGGCAAGAAATTCGGAGAACGTGATCGTCTGAACCTGTTCGGCAACCTCGGCATCGGCATCTTCACCGCGCCCAAGTCCGAGTTCACGCAAAACGACATGCTGCTCTACGGCGTCGGCGGGCTGCTCCGTTTGAACGAGCGCGTCAACCTCGCGGGCGAAATCAACGGCCGCGCCAACACGCGCAACGGCAGCGCGCCGCTCGGCACAGAGCCACTGTCGCAAGCGCGCCTCGGCCTGCAAGTCAAAACTTCGGGGCTGCGGTTCGACTTCGCAGGCATCGCGGGCCTGACCCAGTTCAGCCCGCGCTCCGGCGTCACCTTCGGCGTCACCTACGACTCGCCCACGATCTTCGCGCCCGCAAAATAATCAAAGCAGCTACAAGTGACGAGTGACGACTGACAAGCTACAATGCTTGCGACCCTGAATCATTTGTCACTTGTTATTCGTCACTGCTTTATCATGCTTGCTTTCATCATCGAGGGGGGCGGTTGGCTGCACCACACATGGGGCTGGCTGCACGCACAGGCGCGTTGGGCGCACCGGCTCATCGTCTTCGCGCCGATCTATGTGGCTGCGCCGATGATGGTCGTGATCGGCGCGCTCGACTCAAGCTTGCTGTCGCTGCCGGAGATCAACGACTACCTCGTCGTCTTGCGCTGCATCAGCGATCATAAATCGGCCTTCTATTTTCCGTTGTTCGCGGCCGGCGGCTCGGTGATCGGCTGCATGTTGCTCTACGCGATCATGCGGCGCGGCGGGCAAGCGGTCTTGCGCCGTCGCTTTCGCGCCGAGCACATCGAACGCGTCGAGCGGGCCTATGCGCGTTACGGCTTCTTGACATTGGCCGTGCCCGCGCTGTTGCCGCCGCCGATGCCGTTCAAGATTTTCGTCGCCACCGCGGGCGCGCTCGAATATCCGCGCTGGCGCTTCATCATCACGATCATGATCGCGCGCAGTTTGCGCTACTACGTCGAAGGCGTGCTCGCGGTCTTCTACGGTCGGCTCGTGTTGCGCTTCCTGCGTGAGTACGGGCTGACGATGCTCGGCATCGTGGCGGCGCTCTGTCTGATAGGATTTGCTATCTACTGGTTGGTAAATCGCTATCGCATGCGCAACGCGGCGGCAAGCCCGCCTGCCGGCGAGCCTGAAACGGAACGTGCGCTCGACGAGCCGTCGTCAACTTCTGTGTCGTAACAAGCATCTGGAAAGGAAGCAGCACGCTTGAACCTGTGGCATAAAGTCACCGCGGCGCTCGCGCACTTCGCACAATACCTCGTCACGTTCGGAGCAGCGGGTCTATTCACAATCGCGCTGCTCGATTCGGTCGCCGTGCCGTTGCCGGGCGGAGTGGACGCGGTGCTGATCCTGCTGTCCACGGCCAAGCCTTCTTTCTTTCTCCTCTACGCGGCGGGCGCAACGGTCGGCTCGGTCATCGGTTGCCTGATCCTCTATTACCTTTCACAACGCGCGGGCAGTCGCGCGCTCAACCGTTTCTCCGATAAGAAGCAGGCGCGCGTGCGCGACTTGCTCGAACGCTACGACGTGCTGGCCGTACTGGTCGCGTGCATGTTGCCGCCGCCGTTCCCGTTCAAGTTGTTCGTCATCTCGGCCGGCGTCTTTCGCTTCAAAGTCTGGCGCTTCGCCCTCGCCATCGCCGCTGGTCGCGCCTTTCGCTTCGTGCTCGAAGGCTATCTCGCCGCGCGCTACGGCGAGCACGCGAAGGAGTTGCTCGCACACTACTATCCATACATCGGCCTCGGTCTGGCGGCGTTGCTCGTCGTCTTCTTTGTCGGGCGTAATCTGTTGAAGCACAGAGGGCAGGCAGCAGAAATTAACCACGAAGACACGGAGACACAAAATGCCGCTTAGTGGCTTCGTGGCTTCGTGGTCGATTCAGGCGCTTTGACCATTGCCCGCCGCTTTGTAACGACGCGCCGTTGCGAGGTCGCGGACGCCGCACTCGTCAAGTTGTGCGAGCAGGCGGATGAAGATTTCGGCGGTGGCGCGGGCGTCGTCGGGCGCGCGGTGGCGATTCGGGATCGGCACGGCGAAATGTTCGGCGACGGTGTGCAGGCGATGATTAACGAGCGTCGGCATCAGTTGGCGCGTCAGCTTGACGGTACACAGGTTCGTGTTGCACATGCGCCGGCCCGGATAGACGCGCGCGAGTTCGTGATTGATGAAGCGCACATCGAACGAGGCGTTGTGCGCGACGAGCACGGCCATGTCGGCGAACTGCAACCACGCGGGCGCGATGTCCGCGAACAGCGGTGCGTCTTTGACCATCGCGTCCGTGATGCCGGTCAGGCCGACGATGAACGACGGGATCGGCGTCTCCGGGTTGACGAGCGAACGGAACTCGGCGACGATGCGCCCGCCGCTGACGCGATACGCGCCGATCTCCGTGATGCGACCGGGCGGTGTGCGCGCGTCGGTCGTCTCCACGTCAACCACGACGAACTCCGTCTCGTTCAGCGCGCACGTCTCCGCGTCCGCGCAGATTAGCTCGACCGTGTGTTCGTCCGAAAGATTGATGCGCCAGTCGTCTTGGATCAGTTCGGCAACAAGCAGCGCGGCGGTGGGGGCATCGAGGCGGGGCAGTTCGAGAATGAGTTCGGCGACCTGTTCGACCGGCACGCGCCCGCCGCACAGGCGTAGCAGGTCAACCGTATCCTGCACCAGCGCCGAGTCGGGTACGAGGTTGCGCGGCAACGTCATCAAGCCGTCATTGTAGCACGACGTTCTGCGCAGTTCTTAATCGACACATCATGCAAGCTGAAGAAGTCATCGAACGATTCAAACGGACGGGCGCGTTGCTGGAAGGTCACTTCGTCTTAACGAGCGGGCTGCACAGTGCCCGCTACTTACAATGCGCGCTCGTGCTGCAACACCCGTTGGAAGCCGAAGCCTTCGGGCGTGCGCTGGCCGAACGCTTCCGCACGGAAGGCATCGAGACTGTGGCCGCGCCCGCCATCGGCGGCATCGTCATCGGTTACGAAGTCGCACGCGCATTAAGCGCACGCTCCATCTGGACCGAGCGCGAGGCCGGGCACATGACGCTCAGACGCGGCTTCACCGTCCGCCCCGGCGAGAGTGCCCTCGTCGTCGAAGACGTGATCACGACCGGCGGCTCGACGCGCGAGACGATTGAGACGTTACGCAACGCGGGCGCACGCGTTGTCGCGGCTGCTTCGATCATGGATCGATCCGGTGGGCGCGCCGACGTAGGCGTCCCGCGCGTCGCCCTCGCCACGCTCGACGTGCCCGCACACGCCCCAACGGCCTGTCCGCTCTGCGCTCAAGGGCTACAGCCCGCCATCAAACCCGGCAGCAGAAAAGCAGTGACGAGTGACGAGTGACAAGTTAACAACTTGTTCCTGCTTATAACTTGTTCCTACTCGTCACTCGTCACTCGTCACTGTCTTTATGAACTACAAGCTGACGCTTCAGTACGACGGGACTGACTTCGCCGGCTGGCAGGTGCAACGCGCGGGGCGCACGGTGCAGGGCGAGTTGCTGCGCGTGTTGACGCTGTTGGAAGGGCACGCGGTCGTCTTGCATGGAGCGGGGCGGACGGATGCGGGCGTTCACGCGGAGGCGCAAGTGGCGAGCGTCGAACTGCTGCGCGAGTTCGCGCCGGAGAAGTTGCGCGCGGCCATTAACGGCAACCTCGCAGCCGATGTGCGCGTCACCGGGGTTGCGTCTGTGCCCGCCGACTTTCATGCGCGCTATTCGGCGCGCGGTAAGGTTTATCGTTACCTGATCTTCAACGCGCCTTATCTCTCGCCGTTCCTCGCGCGTTACGCGCACCACGATGCGCGGCGGTTCGATCTCGAACGCATGCGCCAATGCGCCGCCCGCTTCGTGGGCACGCACGACTTCACGGCCTTTTCCGCCGCGCAGGCAGACGTGCAGACGCGCATTCGCACCGTCACACAGTTTGCAGTGGCGACAGGTTGGAGTTCGTCAGGGCGCGGCCCCTTGATCGAGATCACAATCAGTGCCGACGGTTTTCTGCGCTACATGGTGCGGTCGCTGGTCGGCACGCTGCTCGAAGTCGGCCGTGGTGAACGCGATGAGGAAGCAATCACACGCGCACTTGCGAGCGGCGAGCGCGCACTCGCCGGCCCGACCGCGCCCGCGAAAGGCTTGACGCTCGTTGAAGTACTGTATGACGTTGAAGTGAATCCGGCTGAAGGCGCTTGAAATAACCGCGAGGACGTTGTTGCGCGGCTTGGGCCGCGGCGATTAAGATGCTGCGGCGCTTACGCGGACGGCGCGACAGGCGTTGAAGGGAACGAGGATGCAAGCGGATTTTGCGGATGTGGTTGAGGCGGGGTCGCGCGACGAAGTGTTGTTGCAACACGTCGCGTGGGACAGATTGCCGCGCCACATCGGCATCATTATGGACGGCAACGGTCGCTGGGCCGCGCAACGCGGTCAGCCGCGTGTGGCCGGTCATCGCGCGGGCGTCGAGTCCGTGCGCGCCGCCGTGGACACAGGCGCGCGGCTCGGCTTAGGGGCGCTGACGCTCTACGCCTTCTCGACCGAGAACTGGAAGCGCCCGCGCTTCGAGGTGGATGCGTTGATGCGTATGCTCAAGCGTTACCTGCGCCTTGAACTCGACGCGATTGATCGCCAGCGCATACGCTTTCAAACCATCGGGCGCACGGCGGAACTCGAACAGAGCGTGCGCCGCGAGATCACACACGCCGTCGAACGCACCAACGGCAACACAGGCATGATCTTGAATGTCGCGCTCAACTACGGCGGGCGCGCAGAGATCGTCGATGCGTGCCGCGCCGCCGTGCGCCGGTTGCAAAGGGAAGGGCGCGCGCCCGACGAGATCACGGAAGAAGACATCGCGCACGAGTTGTACACGACCGGCTTGCCCGATCTCGACCTACTTGTCCGCACAAGCGGCGAGATGCGTATTTCCAACTTCCTGTTGTGGCAGGCCGCCTACAGCGAGTTGTACGTGACCGACGTGTTGTGGCCGGACTTTCGACGCGTGCATCTGCTCGAAGCCGTCGTCGAGTATCAGCGCCGCGACCGCCGCTTCGGCGGCCTGCAACTCGTGGCCAAAGCTAAGTAGTCTTTCGGGCGCTTGGCATACCGCATATTGTTATCAGAGTGATTAGGGGATTCGTCAGGGTGCTTTTCATCATCAGCGGTTTGATCGCAATCTTGCGCGGCTTAAATCTTCTGCCAGTATCTAACCTGATTCCATAACACGCCGCGTCTCATTAATCATCAATGGCATCCGAACAAAAGTCGCGCATCCTGACCGCGCTCGTTGCGCTGCCCGTCATCATCGCCTCGATCTTGATCCCGCAACTCGAACTGCTGTTCGTCGCCATCGCGGGCGCGGCGATGGTGGCCGGCCTCTACGAGTTCTACTTGCTTGCACGCAAACGCGCGTGCAAGCCTGAGTTGACGCTGGGACTGATCTTCGCCACAGGCTTGCTCGTTGGTTTCTACTTCAACCTGCCGGCGCGCGACCCGTTGATCTTATTCGTCACGCTCGTCGGCTTCACGATGATTGCACTGGCGACGACGATGCTGCGCGGTGCGCCGTTCGATCAGATACTCGCTTCCGTGGGCGCAACTGTGCTTGGCGTACTCTACGTCGCATTGCTAGGCGGTCATCTGGTCGCCGTGCGCACGGGCTTTCAACCTGTGCTGGCCGCTAAGCTGCTTTCCTTCTTCTTCCTTGTGCTGCTCGGCTCGGACACGGCTGCTTACTACACGGGGCGTGCGTTCGGCCGGCACAAACTCGCGCCCTCGATTAGTCCCGGCAAGACTTGGGAAGGCGCAGCGGGCGGCATGGCTGCGAGTCTCGCGGCGGCCGTGGCGGCGCACTTTCTGTTCTTCCGTGAGTTGCATTTGTTGGCGGCGTTGCCGCTCGCGGCCGTGATGAACGTGCTCGGCGTTGTGGGCGACTTGACCGAGAGCGCGTTGAAACGCGGCGCGGGCGCGAAGGACGCGGCAAAGATTTTGCCCGGTCACGGCGGCCTGCTCGACCGGCTCGATAGCTTGCTCTTCAACGCGCCGGTCATCTACTATTTCGCCGTCTTCTATTTTGCCGCGTACATCAAGCCATGAAGTCCTGCGTGCGTCATACTCGCCAGCCCCCTACATTGTCTGATGGCTAATAAAAAACTTCTCATCATCGGTGGCTGTGCGACCCTGCTTGTCATCGTCCTGTTATTCGTCGGCGCAATCGTTGGCATCGGCCTTCTATACGTTGGCGCACAGCGAAGCCGCGCAGACCGCGAAAGAGTTTCTGCGCCACAACGAGCGGCTCAAGGCGGACGTGGGCGACGTGCAAGACTTCGGCTGGTTCGTCACCGGCAACATCAACGTGAATAACTCGGACGGCGACGCGACACTGCGGTTGAAGGTGATCGGCACGCGCCGCACAACGCCCGCCACCGTCAAACTCGCTTACCGCAACGGCCGCGCGTGGCGCGTCGCGGGCGCGACTTATGAAGATGCGAACGGGCAGACGGTCAGCCTGTTCGATCCTTATACTGAAGCCGCGACGCTCGACGAACAGACCGCGCCGGACGCGCCCGTCGCAGGCTTCGATGAACGCAGTTTCAAGACGAGCGTGCTTGAAACCGACGGCCCCGTACTCGTCTTCGTGGGCACGCCTTCGAGTCTGGATAGTCGTGAAGTTGAACAGACGCTCGACAAGTTGGACAGCAAGTACACCAACACCATGACGCTCATCAGCTACAACGTCAACGAACAACCGGGCGTGCTCACGCGTCTGCGCGTGACGACCGTGCCCGCGCTCATCTTGTACATGGGCGGGCAAGAGCGTGCGCGTCTGTCGGGGCTTGTCACGCGCGACGAGATCGCCGCGCTGCTGGACCAACATCTGAGCGGGCAATAACGATATGAAACAGGGCAGGGCATGAAGACTAGCGGCGTGGCCATCTTAGGTTCGACCGGCTCAATCGGCTGCAATACGTTGCGCGTGATCGAGTCGTTGGGTGCGCCGTTTCACGTCGTCGCGCTGGCGGCCGGGCGCAACACCGCGAAACTCGCCGGGCAGATCGCGTGTCATAGACCAGAGCTTGTCTCGGTCGAATCGGATGAGTGCGCCGAAGCGTTGCGGGCTGAACTGCGCCGCTTGAACGTCAGCGTGCCGCGCGTGGCCGTCGGCGCGGCCGGACTGGTCGAAGCCGCGACGCATGGGCAAGCGGACTGTGTGGTCAGCGCGACGGTGGGCGCGGTCGGTTTCGTGCCGACCTTGCGCGCGCTCGAAGCCGGCAAGCGTGTCGCGCTCGCCAACAAGGAGACGCTTGTGATCGCGGGCGAGTTGATGACGCGGGCCGCAGAGCGCGCGGGCGCGGAACTGTTGCCCGTCGATTCCGAACACAACGCGCTCCATCAATGCCTGCGCGGCGAGCAGCGCGCAGAAGTGCGCCGGCTGGTCCTAACCGCTTCGGGCGGCCCGTTTCGCACGCGCACGCCGCGCGAGATGTCGGCCGCGACCGTCGCCGAGGCCATGCGGCATCCGACGTGGACGATGGGCGCGAAGATCACGATTGACTCGGCCACCTTGATGAACAAGGGCCTCGAAGTCATCGAAGCGCATTGGCTGTTCGGCTTCGACGCGGACGCCATCGACATCGTCGTGCATCCTGAGTCGGTCGTGCATTCGATGATCGAACTGGTGGACGGTTCGGTCATCGCGCAGTTGGGCGTGACCGACATGCGGCACGCCATCCAGTACGCGCTCACTTATCCCGAACGCCGCCCCGCGCCGCTGCCGCAACTCGATCTGACAAAACTGGCGACGCTGCATTTTGAAGCCCCCGACTTCGCGCGCTTCCCCTGCCTCGCGCTCGCCTATCGCGCGTTGCGCGCGGGCGGCACGTACCCTGCGGCCTTGAACGCTGCGAACGAGATCGCGGTCGAAGCATTCCTGCACGAACAGATTCGACTAACCGACATCCCACACATCATCGAGCGCGTGTTGGATCAGCATGAAGGCCGCGCCGTGACGGACCTCGATGTCGTGCTGGCAACGGATCGCGCCGCGCGCGATCTGGCCGGCACTGAAATCGCGCGTCTAGGCGCGGCCGAACAAACACGGTCGCCACTGCCAAGCGCGATCACGACCTCCTGAACTCGCACACACTTAGACATTCGCGGCGTCTTCCCGTAAACTTGTGCAACCGGGGCTATAGTTTGTGCCTCTAAATTTTTTGCGCGTAAGCGTTGGTCTTTATTCGAGAGAACTGAAATATGACAGGTGTGGCACTCTATATTCTGGCGTTAATTCTCGTGCTCGGCCCGGCCGTGATTCTGCACGAGTTCGGCCATTTCATCGTCGCCAAATTGCTGAAGATTCGCGTCGAGACGTTCTCGGTCGGCTTCGGCCCGCGCTTGTTCGGCAAGCGTTGGGGCGCAACGGATTACCGGCTGAGCCTGATTCCGCTCGGCGGTTACGTCAAACTCGGCGGCGACGAATCGAACGCGCCCATTGAAGGCGACGGTGCGTCGAACATTCCCACGCACGAACGTTTCGATCTGCGCCCGCGCTGGCAGAAGTTTCTCGTCATGGTGGCCGCCCCGTGATGAACATCTTGACGGCGCTCTCTATCGTGTTCGCGGGCGCGTTGATGCATGGCGTGCCTGTCTCGCCCGCGCCGGTCGTTGATCGCGTAGTCGAAGGCGGCGCGGCCGAACGTGCCGGCTTGCGCGCGGGCGACCGCATCGTGGCCTTCAACGGCGTCGAAGAACCTACGTGGCAACGCGTCAAGGACGACGCTCTGCTCGCGCCTGATCGGCCGCTGCCGACGGTGGTTGAGCGCGCGGGCCAGCGCGTGTCGCTGACGATCACGCCGGTCAAGGTGGTCGAAGACGGCGAGGCCGTCGGCACGCTCGACTTCCGCCCCGACTACGGCGCGCTGCCCGTGATCGTCGAAGGCGTGATGCCCGATTCGCCCGCCGCCAAGACGGGCTTGCAAGAGGGCGACCGCATCCTGACCATCAACGGCGAAGCGGTCGGCGACGAGACGGATGTGCGTCAGGTGATCCGCGCGCACAAGAACGAAGCCTTGCGCATACGCATCGAACGCAATGGGCAACAACAGGAACTCATCACCGGCACGGAACGTTTGCAGGACGACAAACTCGGCGTTACTACTTCGGTCGAACTGCCGCAAGCGAACGTCGGTATCTTAGGTGCGGCCGCTTATGCCGTGCGGCGCAACGTCGATGTAATCCGAATGACGGGCGCGGCGTTCGCGCAAATCTTTCGCGGCGAACGGTCGGCGCGTGAATCTCTGGCTGGCCCCATCGGCATCGCGCGGCAATCGTCGCAAGCGATTATACGGTTCGGCTGGGCCGGGCTGTTCAGCATGCTCGGCTTCCTGAGCTTGAACCTCGGCATCGTCAACCTGTTGCCGATCCCCGTGCTCGACGGCGGCGCGATCTTCCTGCTGTTGGTCGAAGCCGTGCTTGGTTGGGCGGGCTTGCGCTTGTCCATGCGTATCCGCGAGCGCATACAGTATGTCGGCTTCTTCATGCTGCTCCTATTGATGGGCTTCGTCATCACCAACGACATACTCAAAGAGGTAGCGAACCGGCGCACTACGACCGACAAGCCGGCCGCGACCGCACCGGCGAAATAGGGTGTCAGGTTTCAAGTTGAAACTCAGTAAGCTCGAACTTGAAACCTGACACCAAACTTTCTATGCGTAACACTAAAGCAGTTAAAGTCCGCGACGTGCAGATTGGCGGCGGCGCGCCGGTCGTCGTGCAGTCGATGACGAAGACGGACACGTCGGATGTTGAAGGCACGGTCGCGCAGATCAATGAGATGGTGCGCGCCGGTTGCGAAGTCGTTCGTCTGGCTGTGCCTGACGACTCGGCGGCCGAAGCGTTGAAAGAGATCAGGCGGCGCGTGCCCGAAGTGCCGCTCGTCGCCGACATACATTTTCATTACAAGCTGGCGTTGAAGGCGCTCGCGGCGGGCGTGGATAAACTGCGCTTGAATCCGGGCAACATCGGCGCAATCGAACGCGTGCGCGAAGTGGTTCAGGCGACTAAAGCGCGCGGCATTCCGATTCGCATCGGCGTCAACGGTGGCTCGTTAGAAAAGGACCTGCTCAAGCGATACGGCACGGCGACGCCCGAAGCGATGGTCGAGTCGGCGCTGCGCCACATACGCATCCTCGAAGATTTGGACTTCACGGATATCGTCGTCTCGTTGAAAGCCTCTGACGTGCATCGCACGGTCGCGGCTTATCGCCTGCTGGCCGCGCAGGTCGATTACCCGTTGCACCTCGGCGTGACCGAAGCGGGCACGGCCTTTGGTGGCACGATCAAATCGGCCATTGGCCTCGGCGTCCTGTTGCACGAAGGCATCGGCGACACAATCCGCGTCTCGCTCGCCGCCGAGCCGCATGAAGAAGTGCGCGTCGCGTGGGAAATCTTGCGTTCGCTCGATCTCAGGAAGCGCGGCGTCACTGTCGTAGCCTGCCCGACCTGCGGCCGGCTCGACGTGCCCAACTTCGTCGAGATCGTCACCGAGATCGAGCGCCGCTTGGCGCACATCTCAGAGCCGCTGCATCTTTCGATCATGGGCTGCGAGGTGAACGGCCCCGGCGAAGCGCACGACAGCCAACTCGGCGTCACCTTCGGGCGCGGCGTCGGCATGATTTTCAAGAACGGCCGGCCCATGCGTAAAGTCGCAGGCACGGACATCGTCGAAGCGTTCGTGGCCGAGACTGAGAAACTGCTTGCCGAAGGCGCGACCGCGCACGAAATGCAGCCCGAACTCGTCACGATCAAATAAACAACTTAACCACAAAGACACGAAGCCGCGAAGATCAGTTGATCTTCGCGGCTTCGTGTCTTTCTGGTTAATAACTGCTAGGCAGGCACGGCCGCCATCGAAAGCAACAAGGCATCGGTAGCGATGCGGCGATTGACGTTGACGGCGAGTTGCGCGCGCAGTTCTTCGATGCGCGCCAGCCACACGGCAAAGCGCCGGTTCGTCAGTCCCGCGCTGAGCTTCGTCAAACGTTCGCGTATGTCTTCGTTCACGATCTGCGCTTTCGGATCGAGCGCGAGCCGCCACGCGTCGTGAATCAATAACTCAAGCGCGTCGAGGCTCGGCTCATAGTCATCCTTACGCTTGGCGTCGCTTAGGTCCTCGGCGGCGCGCAGCAGTTGCACGCGGTCGGGGCGCACGGCGAGTGCTTCCAGCACCACGAGCATCGAGTCGCGCTGTTGCCTATAAGCATCGAGGTTGAGCGCGAGGGCGCGCCCCATGCGTCCTTCGGCGAGTTGCGCGGTCAGACGCGCCTCCGCGCCCGCGCGCTTCTTATTACGGACAAGATAATCTTCAATCTCGCCAGCCGTGAGCGGCGCGAAGCGCACGACCTGACAGCGCGAACGAATCGTAGGCAACAGCGAAGCCGGCCGCGCGGTCAACAAGATCAAGGTGCGCCGTCGGCGGCATCTCTTCAAGCGTCTTCAACAGCGCGTTGCCCGATGCGTCATTTAGTTTGTCAGCCTCTTCGATGATGATGACGCGCGCCGCGCCTTCATACGGGCGAAAGTTCGTTTCACGTTCGACGGCGCGGGCTTGATGAACAGTGATGAGGCGTTTCTCGGCTTGCACCAACCCAACGTCCTGATGCTCGCTCCAATTGATCAAGCCGGCCGCCGCGTCGCCCGCCTGCGCGGACGCGGCGAAGCGCCCAATCCGCACACACGATGAACACTCGTCGCACGCCTCGACGCCGCGCGGGCTGCGACAGTTCAACGCTTTCGCAAGTTCGAGCGCGAACAACTTTTTGCCCACGCCATCTTCGCCCGCAAAGAGCAACGCGCCCGGCACACGTCGCTGTTCGAGCATGCGCTTGAGCACGTCGCGCGCACGCTGATTCCCTACAAGTCGATCAAACATAAGTGAGCGTTAAATGGACGGTCGGCGATCAGCTTTGTGTGTTTTTAACGACTGACTGATCGCTGACCGCTGATAGCTTGTCAATCAATGGCAAGACTGATTCGAGGACGCGGGTGTGCGTCTCTTCGATGGAGCGGCTGGCGTCGATGACGCGAACGCGGCCGGGATCGTTAGCGGCGATTTGTAGATAGGCAGCGCGCACGCGCGTGCGAAACTCGTCGGTTTCGGCATCGAGCCGATCATCTGAGTGGCCGTCGTCTGTTCGTCGCCGGTCGCGGGCGCGGCTTTCGGCGACGGGTAGATCGAAGATCAGCGTCATGTCAGGCATCAAGCCGCCGGTCGCCAGCGCGATAACTTCTTCGATGAGCGCGGGCGGGAAGCCGCGCCCCGCGCCTTGATAAGCGAAGGTCGCATCGGCGTAACGGTCAGAGAGAACGATGTGGCCTGTGTCGAGCGCGGGGCGCACGAGTTGGCGCACGTGCTGCGCGCGGTCGGCGGCATAGAGCAGCAACTCCGCGAGCGGATCAACTTGCTCCTCCGTATCGAGCAGCGCGGCGCGCAGTTGTTCGCCTAAGGGCGTGCCGCCCGGTTCACGTGTGACAACTACGTCCAGCCCGCGCAGGCGCAAGACGCTCGCCAGCATACGCAGTTGCGTTGACTTCCCGCTCCCGTCAATGCCCTCGAAGGTGATGAATGCGGCGGCCAAGCATGACTCCCATGAGACGTAGAATGTGGGACGTGCGGCAGTTCAACTCTGCTGCGGGCCGGACGACGATTCGCCCTCTGCGCCGCCCCCGTGCGGCGTCGTCGGGCGCAACTCGCCGCTGGGGCGACGTGCATGTTGAATGGTCGAGATGGCGTGTTTGAAGATCAACTGCTCCTGCGCGCCCGATTCAAGCAGCACGGAAAACTTGTCGAAACTCTTGATGCGCCCCGTCAACTTCGCGCCGTTCATCAAATAGATCGTCACCGTGTCGCGCTCGCGCCGCACCGTGTTGAGGAACGCATCTTGAATATTTTGGGGTGCAGGTCTGGTATCCACCACAGTCTCCGCCCAGCTTGATAAAGACGTTTGCCAATGGGCGCTAGCTTACAACACGCCGGGCAAAAGGGGAAGAAAAGGCGACGAAAGAAATGATGAAGGATGAATAACGAATAGCTTGTCTTTCATTCATCGTTCATCGTTCATCAGCTCCTTTTATAGCTTCTGCGACCAACGCGGCGACGCGGACTTGTAGCGCGGGGTCTTCACCGAAGCCTTCGATCCATTCGATGCCCGGCTCGCGCCGAAACCACGTCAGTTGGCGCTTGGCATAGTGGCGCACGTCGAGTTTCGTCTGCTCGATTGCGCTCGCAAGCGTGCGCGTGCCGTTCAAGTGTTCGACCACGCGCCGGTAGCCGTGCGCGCCGAGCGCGTTCGACGCGGCCGGCACGCCCGCCGCGAGCAATTGCCGCACCTCTGCAACCAGCCCCGCGCGAAAGTGCGCTTCGGTGCGCTCGTCTATGCGCCGGTACAACTCTGCGCGCGGCGGGTTGAGGACGAAGACGCGTATGCGGGCCGCGACGGGCGGCGGCACAGGGCGCGCACTCTGTTGCTGCGAGAGCGGCCGGCCCGTTTGCAAGCGCACTTCGAGCGCGCGCTGCACGCGTACCCAGTCGCGCGGGTAGAGCCGCGCGGTTGCGTCCGAGTCGAGTCGGCGCAAAAGCTTGTGCAGATGTTCGGGGCCGCGCCTCTGTCGTAGTTCGGTCAGACGCGCACGCAAGGCAGCGTCGGTCGGCGGACTTGGAAAGAAAGGCGCGCGCAAAGCACGCAGGTAAAAGCCCGTGCCGCCCACGAGCAGCGCAAGCCGGCCGCGCGCTTCGATCTCCGCAAGCTTAGCCAGCGCCGCTTCGGCCCAAGCGCCGCCGTATAGTTGACTTCAGGCGCGACGAAATCGAGCAGGTGATGCGGCACGCCCTGCTGCTCCGCAGGCGACACTTTAGCCGTCGCAATCTCAATCTCACGATAGACCTGCACCGAGTCGCAATTGACAACCTCGCCGCCGAAGCGCAGCGCCAGTGCGATGCCGAGCGCACTCTTACCCGATGCGGTCGGCCCCATGACGGCGATGACGGGCTGTTGTTGTGTTGTGGAGTTACTCACGGGCGCGCAAGGATGAAGCGCAGGATGACGACGAGCCAGATAACCGCGAGCAAGACAAGCGCGCCGGCAAGTTGTACGCGGGAGAAACGCATGCAGCGTGTGCAGATTCAGACGCAAGCGACCGGGACAGTGCGGTCGCTCAGTTGATCAAATATCCGGTTGCCAAATCTCGCGCAGGTCGAGCATGAATCCAACAAGTAACGGACTCACCGGAGACGGCTTCGGCATTCTCCAAGATGTCCGGCTCCGCGCCGCAGCGGTAGACGTGAACGCGTCGCGTTTCGGGATCGAGCAGCCAACCCAACTGCGCGCCGTTGGCGATGTACTCTGCCATCTTTGCTTGCACGACGGCGAGCTTATCGGTCGGCGAACGCAACTCGATCACGAAGTCGGGGCAGAGCGGCAGAAACTTTTCCTTCTCTTCAGTGGTCAAGTTGGCAAGCCGCTCGCGCTGTATCCACGCCGCGTCGGGCGAACGATCCGCTCCGTTCGGCAGCTTGAAGCCGGTCGAGGAATCGGTGGCGACGCCACGCCCGTCTTGTTTGGCCCACGCGCGCAGTTGCATCGTAATTTCGGCGTTGCGGTTGCCGGTGGTCCAACCAGTAGGCGGCATAACGATGAGGTCTCCTTGCGCCGTGCGTTCAAAGCGCAAATCGCGGTTGACCTGACAGAGCAGAAAAAACTGCTCGTCTGTTATCTCAAGGGCCGGGCGCAGATGAATGACGACATACGGCCTGATCGCAACGGGCTGTTCCAGAATCGCTTCGCTCATGTTTCACCTCAACTTAAGACAACAGCCATGCTAACACAGCAAGTGGCCGCCTTTTATCTTCGTGTCTTAATGGTTAATACATTTTCGTTAACTCGACGCCGGTATAGTAGTGCTGCAAGATGCGATCATAGGTCCAGCCAGTGCGTGCGAGGCCGTATGCGCCGACCTGACACATGCCGACGCCGTGACCCCAGCCGCGCCCTGTGAAAGTGAAACCTGTGAGGCGGCCTGCGTCGTCGAAGCGACGCTCGACGACGAAGAGTTGTTCGCGCAGACCGAGGGCGGAGCGAATGCGCCCGCCGCGCACGTGCGCTGTGCCTTGTGTGCCGACGACTTCGAGGTCGAGCACGCGGCGCGAATTGCCGCGCGCGGCGACGCGTAGGTCTGTGATCGCGCCGACGCGGCCGGCGCTGCGCGCGAGACGGCGGCCGACTTCGGTTGCGGTCAGTGTAGTTGTCCAGTTGGCGAAGGGTGAGAAGCGGTCGGAGGCTGCGCCGTTGGGCGCGGGGCGCACTTCGAGATAATCGACCTCGCCGCGTGCGTCCGTGTGAAAGTTGACCGGCTCGCCGCCGACGAGGCTGACGTTGCGCACGGGATAGAGCGTCTCGCCGTAAGCGCGAAACAGGTAAGCGTTGTCGGCTAAGACAAGGGCGCGCTCCGCACCTTTGACGGAGCGAATGATGAGAGTGCCGCTGGCCGAAGGTCGCGCAGTTGCCTTTTGTATGACGAACAGGTTGCGTGCTTCGAGTGCGTGCGCGGTCGCAGACAGGGCGCGTGCGCGCGTCATGGGTTGACGCGGGCGCAGGGTCGCGTCGGGCAGTAAAGTTAAATGACCTTCGCGCAACATGAGGGCTACGTCGGCACGATTGGCGGCGGGTATCTCGTCGGCATCGCGGAAGGCGAGCAGGTAGCTGACATCGGCGCTATCAAGCAACACGTCGGCGCGACTCTCGCCGTCGAGCGCGAGCGCGAGCGCGGTGGCGAACGCGGGCGGGCGCGTTGTGTCATTCGCATTAGCGGGCACAGGGCGACGCGTTAAGCGTGCGACCAGTTCGACGAGGGCGCGTGCTTCATCGGTCGTGATGTTGGCATCGAACGATTCGGGTGTGAAGCGTGAGTTGAAACGATAACCGTGGACAGCGAGCAGCGCGGCAGCGCGCGCGGCCAAGAGGTGTTCGGTGCTGCGTAGGATTAAAGGGTCGCGCGCGGTTTGCAACATGAAGGCGGCAAACGAGGCGTGTGCGCGCGCGGGTTCGTCCACGTCGGAACATTCGCGCCCGCGCAGGTAGGGCACAAACTCGCCGCCGAAAATCTGTTCGGCATCTTCAGTCCGACCGCCGCAGGTCGAAGTGTAGAGCGCGTTGATCGGTACGTCGTGATAAGTGGCGACGACGCCGCGCGTCTCCGCGACTGCGCGCGTGGTCATAGGATGCTCGGTCGCCATGCCGCCATAGACTTGCGAGCGCGTGGTCGGCAGCAGATCGTAACCGGCAGCGGCAAACTGCCCGCGATGACTGACCGCATAAGTGCGTGCCGCGACGGCTTGCGCTTTCAAGGCTTCGAGCGCGGGCCAGCCGCCGGGCGAAAGTTCGTTCGGGACAACGCCGCGCACGTAGTCTTCAAGACCGATGACGTTGACGACCGTGAGCGAGCCGTTGAGGTTCGTGAAGACTTCGATGCGGCCGCGATAAGGCTTTTCGTTGAAGCGCACGGGCGCGCTCTGTTCATCGGGGGATGCGAAGGTGACGGGCGCGCGTGCGTCGATGAGCGGCGTCGCGCCGCCCGCATAGACGATTAGCCCGCGTGTGGGCAGCGTCACGCGCGCGGCGAGGCGCACGTTGCTGCCAGCGCGCGCGGTATCGTTGGCGCGTGGGTTGATAGGTGCGCGTATGTTGTCGCGCGTGCGTGCGTTTAGAGTTTGGGGCGGGCGCGGTATAGGCGCTTTGATTGGTTGCGCGTTAGTTGTGGTCGCGTTGACGACGGCGACGGATGAAAGTCCGGCCTCTTCGAGTCGCGTGCGTAAGTCGTCGGCTTCGTCGCGCGCGGTGGGTTGACCGACGCGCACGCGCCAAGTGTTCGTCGTTGTGTCGCGTTCGATGCTTGCCTCGTTGCCGGTCAGTTGGCGCACGTCGCGTGCAGTCGCTTCGGCCGCGGCGGCCGTTTCAAGTGAAGCGATCTCGACTCTGAATAACGTGTCGGCATCGTTCGGCTGAAGCGGGGCGAACACGCGCGGCTCGATACGCACGCGCGCGACGGAGAGCGTCTGCGGCGCGGCTGTCTCGCCGGCACTTGTGCTGACGTTGAGCGCGGGCGCGTTGGTCGAGATGTTGACGGCGCGGGCTGACGTAGCCAATCCGATGCGTATGGTCGGTTCGATGTCGAGCTTGGTTGTTTTGATAACAGGCGCAGAGGGCGCGCTTGTCGGAGCGTTTGTGTTAGGCGTCACGCGGCGCGGCCGGGTCTGTTCCTGCGCGTGCGTGAGCGGCACGCACGCAAGTAGCCACGCGCACAACAGGGAGAGTGTTTGACTCAGACGAGGCGGGGACAACATCAATTGCGATCCTTTACGGCCGCGACGGAGACGTGGGCCGCGAACATCTTACTACACAATCTGAGTCTATGATTCGTCGTTTCGTTGCCCGCGTATTTGCGCGCGGTCGAGTGCGGTGACGGCGAGCGTGTGAAATTGTCGGCGCGTGCTGTTGATATTAACGAAGGGCAGTGCGCGTGCGTGCGTGCGATTGGTCAGGAGAATAAAGACGCGCTCTTGGGCTGCGTCGAGCCAGCAACTTGTGCCGGTGAAGCCGAGGTGACCGAAGCTGTCGGGCGGGAGCGCGGGGCCGGCGGTCGAGTCTGGTGTGGCAGCGAGTTGCCACGCGAGTGAGCGCGCTTCGTTCAACCCCGCCGTCATGTTCGTGCGAAAGAGCGCGCATGTGTCGGCGCGCAGCAGGCGCGTGCGCGTGGCGATGAACTGTTCGGCGAGCGTGTAAGTTTCAATTGCCGTCGAGAACAGACCCGCGTGCCCAGCCGCGCCACCAAGAAAGTGCGCGTTGCCGTCATGCACTTCGCCCCAGATCGGATAGGCGCGTAAGCCCGACGGCAGACCGGCCGGCTCGTCAGTTGAACACATGCCCCGCTCATGAGCGTTGCCCGTCGATTCACACGCGGCGATGCCGGTCTGCGCGGCCGCAGCCGGATTGAAGAAAGTTTGTTTGAGATCGAGCGGCGCGATGATCTCGCTCTGTGCCAACGCCGCGAGGCGCGTGCCCGTGACTCGTTCGACGAGCAACCCCAACGTGATGAAACCGAGATCGCTATAGACGACGCGCCCGCCCGGCACGTGTTCAAGCGGCTGCTCAGCGATCACTTCAAGCGCACGCTCACGCCTGTTACCTGTCAACGCGTAGAGCGGCCGCCACGCGGGCAGCCCTGACGTGTGCGTCAACAGTTGCCGGACGGTGACGACCTCTTTACCCGCGCGGGCGAACTCGGACAGATAAGCCGCGACCGGCCGGTCAAGCTCAAGCACGCCGCGCTCGATCAACTGCGCGCAGAGCAGTCCGGTCACAAGCGGCTTCGTGAGCGAAGCCAGATCATAGATCGTATTGATCGCGGCCGCGTGCCGCACAGGTTCACGCACCGCGTCGCCAAGTGCGTCAGCGAAGCACACGCGCCCGCGCGCGGCAACGACATAGACGGCGGAAGGGAAGTCGCCCGCCGCGATGCGCTCAGCGAGCAGCGCCGTGATCTCTGGTTCAGGTTGTGCCATGCAAAGCAAGCTTAACCACAAAGACACGAAGGACACAAAGCTCAAATCTTGCTTCTTAGTGTCCTTCGTGTCTTTAGTGTTTAGGCTGTCGGCTCGTTAATAGAATTTAACGGCTGAACAGTTGACTTACCTTACAACTGAAGCCCGGCAAAAGAGTTGACGTAACTTCATTCTGATCCGACAAAGCAGTCATTCGTTTGAGACTGCGCTTTTCTAGGCGGTAAATCTCAAGCGCCCGCGCTTCGGGGTCAACCAGCCAATATTCCTTAACGCCATACTTGCCGTATATCTGCCGCTTGACGATGCGATCCCGGCGCGCATTCTCTTTGCCCGGCGAAAGTATCTCGACCAACAACTCCGGCGCGCCATTAATGCGTTCATCAAAGACAAGCGCGCGCATCGCTTCATTACTGATAAAGACAAGGTCTGGAATCGCGCTATCGTATTCACTAAAAATTACTCCGGGCGTTGGGATTGCTTGCCCAATCGGATTTGTCTCAAGATAAGCTCGCCACAAGGTTAAGATATTAGCAAGGATGATCTGATGCGACAGACTGGGCGCACGTGACACAAAGATCTCTCCCTCGAAGAGTTCATAGCGATTGCCATCCTCAGGCAACGTATCCAGATCAGCAATCGTTAATAGTGGCTCAACTTTCGTTGACACGAAATTCTCCTGCTGCTCAGACTATCATCGAGGCATCTGATTATGCCACTTGGTATATATGAAAGCTATATTCGACGCTCACCTAATCGTGCGGACGCCGACGCGCGCGGCCTTTTCGTGGATGCGTTCGAGGGCGCGTAGGGCGAGGGCGAGCGCGCGGCGGCCGTCTGCGCCGGGGATGGGCGGCGGCGTGCCAGACTCGGCGGCGGCGAAGAAGGCTTCGATCTCGGCGCGCAGCGGTTCGATGTCGGCGATCTCAAGCAGGCGCGTGTTGACGCCGGGGCGCGGGCTGTCGGCGGCAGGCGGGGCGAGGCTGCTGATCGAAACGTAGCGTGTGGCGTAATCGACGGCGATGTAGTCGTGCGGTTGAAAGAAGCGCATCTTGCGTATCTTCTCTGTGCCGACGCGCGAGGCCGTGATGTTGGCGACCGCGCCGGTCGCAAACTCAAGCCGCGCGTTTGCCGCATCAACGCGATCCGTCAGGATGGGCAAGCCGACGGCGCGCACGTCCGTCACTTCGACATCTTCGCCGACGAGCCATTGCACGATGTCCAGATCGTGAATCATCAGATCGAGCACCACGTCTATGTCGAGCGAGCGCGCGGTAAACTCGCCGACGCGGTGAATCTCGAAATAGATGGGACTGCGGACGTGCGGGCGCAAAGCGATGAGCGCGGGGTTGAAGCGTTCGAGGTGGCCGACCATCAAGGTCGCACGACCGCGCGCGGCAGCTTCGATCATCGCGTCGGCTTCCGCAAGCGTGCGCGCGATGGGTTTCTCGACGAGCACGTGGACGCCTTCAGCGAGCAGCGCACAAGCGATCTCGGCGTGTGCCTCAGTGGGCACGGCGAGGCTGACGGCATCCACGCGCCCGTGCAGCGTGCGCCAATCCGTCGTCCAATCCGTCTGACGTTCAAGGGCGATGGCGCGCGCGGTCGTTTCATCTAGATCGCAGGCGGCGACGAACTGGCTGCGCCCTTCGGCGGCGAGCGCCGCATGTATGCGCGCGTGCTGGCGGCCGAGATGACCTGTGCCGATGACGGCAGTGCGTAGAGGCATGGGCAAAGTAGTCAGTGGTCAGTAGTCAATCGGTGCTTAGCGAATGTTGCGCGGCGATGTCTGCGCGGCCGTCCTGCCGTTTGGAGATTCGGCCCGCTTCGTTGATACTCAGCGGCCAGTTAATAACCTACTGACTACTGTTTCGGGGTGACTATACTTGCAAGGTTCGACGCTTGCCAAGCGCGGCTGGCTGCTGTTGTTGTTGGCGACCGCCTGTGTCTATTTTTACGGTTTGGGGCGCGCGCCGCTGGTGGGTGCGGACGAGCCGCGTTATGCCGAAGTGGCGCGCGAGATGTTTGTGCGCGGCGACCCGGTGACGCCGACACTCGGCGGGCACACGTGGTTTGAGAAACCGGCGCTGCCGTACTGGGCGGCAATGTTGAGTTACAAGTTGTTCGGCGTGTCGGAATGGTCGGCGCGGCTCGGCGCGGTCTGCGCGAGCCTGTTGGCGGTGCTGCTCATAAGTGTGCTGGCGGGCAAGTTTGAAACTGCCGCTGGCGAGACGTTGCGGGACCTGCAACTGGCAGCGACCGCGACGGCAGCGACGAGCGCGGGGCTAATCGTCTTCGCACGTGCGCTCAACTTCGACATCTTCATCACACTGGCGACGACCGGCGCGCTCGTCTGTTTTCTACTCGCCGAGTTAACTGACGATAGCCGCAGGCGACTCTTGCTGCTGGCCGGTTTCTACAGTTGCATGGGCTTTGGCTTACTGGCCAAGGGGTTGCTCGGCATCGTGCTGCCGGCCGGCGTCATCGTGCTCTACTGTGTGTTGCGGCGCGCGTGGCCGCGCGGTTTGTCAACCTTACTGTGGGGCGTGCCGCTTATGTGCGCGGTCGCGGGTTGTTGGTACGCGTTCGTGATCGCGCGGCACGGCTGGACGTTCATCGACGAGTTCTTCGTGCAACATCATTTCGCGCGTTACGTCTCGAACAAGTATCACCACCCGCAGCCGGTCTATTTTTATTTACCGATCATGGCGCTGCTCGCGCTGCCGTGGACGGGCTTCCTGATAGCGGCACTCTCAACCGTGCTTCGTTGGCGCTGGCGCGGCGACGAGCCAGCCGACAAGTTGCGCGTCTTCGCGCTCGCGTGGTTGGTGCTGCCCGTCGCGTTCTTCTCCGTGTCAGGGTCGAAGCTGCCGGGCTACATCCTGCCCGCGCTGCCCGGCGCGGCGCTGCTTGCGGGCGAACGGCTCGCGGCGTACCTGCGCGGCGCGGGCAGTGTGTGGACCATGCGCGCGACCGGCTTGCTGTTGTTGCTCTTTACTGGCGGCATGCTCGCCTACGCGGTGCAGACGAGTTCGATCAGCACTGCATGCACGCTCTGCATTGTGACCCCGGCGCTCGTGATGTGTGTGTGCGCGCTCGTGTGGGCCGGGCGACGACAACTGTGCATGGTCGGGTTGGTCGCCACCACGTTCATAACGGTCGTCATCGTCGTGACCTGTGCGCTCGTGCCAGCGGCGCGCGGCGAGTCTGTACGCGAACTGCTGCGCGCGGCCGAGGCGCGCGGTTACACTAACGCGCCCGTATACGGGCTGCACACCATCGAGCGCACGGCCGAGTTCTACGCCGCCGGCCGGCTCGTGTATGACGCGCACGGCGAACCGATCAAGTTGGAAGGCGCAGAAGAAGTTGTCAAGGTCGCACAGCCGGGCGGCGGTCCTGTGCTGGTGCTTGTGCCGTTGGAATATATCGGGCAGTTGACGACGCACGCGCGGCTTGCGTGTGATGTAATCGGCAACAACGGCAAGGTCGCGTTGGTTGCGGTGCGGACACGTTGAGACGTTAACGTGCTTCTTTACGCAGGGCGCGGTCGAAGAACTCTATGACGTGGCGGTCGTAGGCTTCGCCCTGTTCGCCGGGTGCGGAGGCGGTGTTGCGGCCTGTCATTGGTAGATCGCTGATCAGTTCGACATCGGCCTCGGCGGGGAAGCAGTCTGCGAGGGTGATGGTGGCGGCGCGCAAGTAGCCCGCATCCGCGCCGGTGAGCAAGAGCGCGTGCGCGTCCGCAAGAGCCGCCGCGAGCGTGCATGAAGGCGTGTTGTCGTAGCGGCCGAGATAATAGACGCGCGCGCCGAAGCCTAAGAGCGTGTGCGCGAGTTTGCCGTCCAGTCCTGTGCGGTCCTTGACGGCGGCTTGCAGCAGCGCATCCGGCGAGGCGGGCACTGAATCAAGGACGAGCGCGCGCGGGCGCTCGGCCGACGCGACGTGGGCGCTGTAGTGGAGCGCCGCGTATGCGCCGAGTTCGACGCCGTAGAGGCCGACGGTCGCGCCTATCTGTGCGTGCCCCTTTGTGGTTTTGAGCGCGCGCAGGAAGGCAATCGCCGCGCCCACATCGGCGGCCTCGCGCGGGCCGAACGAGGTGGTGCTGACGAGCGTGTCCTCGCCGTGTCCGCGCAGGTCGGGCCAGAGCACGGTGCAACCCGTCGCCTCGTTGATCTTCACGCCGAGGTTCAACAGCCACGAGCGATCCGCGCCGTAACCATGCAGCAGCACAACGGCGGGCGCGCCTTCTGCCCCGCGCAGCAGCCAGCCGCGCGCCTCTGTGCCGTCGTCGTTGTGCCAACGCTCGTTCGTCGCCTTGATCGGCACGAAGTACTTGTCGGGCGTGACGAGGTAAGGTCGTTGCGGCGGGTGCGCGACCGACCCCACCACCCACCAGACCCAGCCGCACAGACCGGCGAGCACCAGCCCCACCACGGGCAGCAGCGCACTCAACAGTCTTCGTCCGGCTCGGCGTCGCCTCGGCATCGTGATTAAGTATCAATGATGAAAGATGAACGATGAATAAAGAATAGCTTGTTATTCATCAGTCATCATTCAGCGTTCATCATTTGCGCTTGTCTGTAGTCGTCTGGGGTGTTGACGTTCATGAAAAAGAGTTCGGCATTGGTGAGTGCGGTCAACTCATCCGGCGCGACCCGGCGCGTGCGGACGCGTTCAAGCAGCACGCGCGGGCGCAACTCGCCTGCACGCAGCAACTCTTCGGCCCGCTCAAGGCACGGCGCGCGCGCGTAGAGGGCGCAGAGCGGTTGCGCGCGCCCGTCCCGCTGAAAGGGTGCAACGGCGTCAACCTCCACCCCGCGCAAAGTCGCCAGATGTTGCCACAACTCGCCGCTGACAAACGGCAGATCGCACGAGACAATCGCCGCCCACGGTGCGCGACACGCCGCGAGCGCCGCGTGCAAGCCGCCGAGCGCGCCGCAGTCTCGATAGATGTCCGCGACGACGCTCAACCCGAACTCTGCGCCGCGCGGGCGCGCACTCACAAGGCTCACACGCGGCGTCAAGGCCGCCAGCGAACGGGCGATGCGGGCCACGAACGTCTCGCCGCCCAGCGGCAGCAGCGCCTTGTCGCGCCCCATCCGCCGCGCCGCGCCCCCCGCCAGTATGAACCCTTCAAACTCAAGCATGTGTCGTGCCGATTGTCGCTCCGGCACGTTAGCACGCGCCGCGAACGAGCGGCAAGATGATAACTAATATGCGCTTTTAAATCTGACACTTGAAAAAAATGCGCTGGCTTTCGGGCGCACTCTTCGCGCGTCCAGTGTCTAATGACATTAACCGGGCGCGGATAATCGAGCGCCCGGAACTAATTTCAAATAACTTAGAACAAATAACCACGCACTTGCATCTAAGGCTATTGCTTGACCACGAATGAGCGCCCCCGTATATTCATTAACGCGGGTCTTCGGCTTGTCCCGACGGCTACCCGCAGCCGTGTGCGCGGGACAAACAAGCATGACGTGCCTGAAAGCCTACCCGGTCTTATATTCATGGTGAATCAATGAAGAAAAGTCTCGTTGCTGCGCTGGCGTTTATGCTGGCTCTACTTGTCCCCGCAACCGCGACCGTCGCTCAGAGCGTGGCCGCGTCTAAGACGGACGCGCGCCTGTTCGCACTCGAAGATGTGCGCCCCGGTCAGATGGGCACGGCGCGCTCGGTCTTTACGGGCACAGAGCCGGAAGAGTTCGGCGTGGAAGTGCTCGGCGTGTTGCAAGGCTTTCCGGGGCCGCGCCAGTCCGCCATCATCGCGCGCCTGTCGGGCGCAAACGTGGCGCGCACAGGCGTCTTCGCGGGCATGTCCGGTTCGCCCGTCTTCATCGACGGCAAACTCGTCGGCGCAATCGCGTTCAGTTTTCCCTTCGCCAAAGAGCCGATCTGCGGCATCACGCCGATCAAGCAGATGATCGACATCTTCGAGCGGCAGGCGGGCACGACGACGACCGCCGACCGCGTGCGCGAGCCGCGCACCATCTCCTTCGCCAAACTCGCTGGCACTGAACTGCAACTCAACTGGCCCAAGCCCGCCTTTGCGGGCGGCCCGCTGCTCACGCCGGTCAGCGCAGGCTCGCCGCTGTTGCCGCTCGTCGGCCAACAGATCGCGCCGATTGCCACGCCCGTCGTCTTCAGCGGCATCACGAGCGAAGCCCTGACGCAGTTTGCGCCGCAACTACAAGCCACGGGCCTGTTGCCCGTCGCAGGCATCGGCGGTGCGGCGGCCATCACGCCGCTCAAAAAATCGACTGAACAGACGTTGACGCCGGGCACGTCCGTCAGCGTGCAACTCGTGCGCGGCGACTATTCGCTCGCCGCTTCCGGCACGGTCACGTTCCGCGACAATGATCGCATCTATGCCTTCGGGCATCCGTTCCTCGGCCTCGGCGCGTCCGACATGCCGATGACCGAATCATCCGTCGTGACGGTCATCCCGAACATGAACAACTCGTTCAAGCTCGCTTCACCCGGCGAGATGGTCGGCGTCATCTCGCAGGATCGCGCGACCGGCATCTATGGCCATCTAGGACAGACGCCCAAGATGATCCCCGTCACCGTCAACCTGCACACGAGCCGCGAACGCACAGAGCGTTACACCTACGAAGTGGCCAGCGATCAATTCTTGACGCCGCTGCTATTGAACATCACACTCTTCAGCACCATCCAATCGAGCGAGCGCAGCCTCGGCGATTCGACCATCAGCGTGCGCGGCACGATCAATGTCGTCGGGCAGACGCCCGTGCGGATCGAGCGGCGCTTCTCGAACGCGAACGCAGGCATACAGGCCGCGGGCGCAGTCGCCGCGCCCATCTCGGCGCTCATGTCCAGCGGCTTCGACAACGTCGAACTCGGCCCGATCACGCTTGATATAACTTCGACCGACGACCGCCGCGCGGGCACGCTCGACCGCATCGTGCTCGACCGCACCGAAGTCGGGCGCGGCGACAGCGTCGAAGTGCAAGCTTACGTCCGCACAGATTCGGGCCGGCAGTTCGTCCAACGCATCCCGGTCAGGATTCCGACCGACGTGCCGCTCGGTCAACTGGTCCTGTTCGTCGGCGACGGCAGCGCCTTGCAGCAAGCCTCGGCCTCGCAAGCTTTCGTGCCGAAGGACCTGAGCCAACTGGTCGGCGCGATCAATAAGATCAAGAAGAACGACCGGCTCTATGTCAAACTGTTCCGCATCACGTCGGGCGCGGTGATCGGCACGGACGAACTGCCGAGCCTGCCGCCTTCGGTCGTCGCCACTTTGAACAGCGACCGCAGTTCCGGCGGCTACACGGCGACCATGCTCTCGCCCCTCTACGAAGAAGAACTGCCGCCCGCCGAGTTCGTCATCGAAGGGCAGCAATTGATCGGCATCAGCGTCATTCGTTAAAGCAGGGAACTCACACACACCAATCCGCGCCGCCGGATGGCTGGCAACATTTTGCTTGACAGCCATCCGACAACGGGCTAACTTACGCCCGGCCAAAGTAAGCTCCGACGCACTCGCAATGATCGCTGGCGTCATCCCTCGTCGCCTCCGGTCCTCATATTAGTAGTCACTGACGGAAAGTCCCAGGCCTATGCAGATGCCTCTTGCTGCAAGTCGCCAGCCTTTATGTCAAGCCACAGGTCGCAGGTGTGCGCCGACGTTAGGCATCAGGACTATTTCGACCACACCTTAAGAAGCTTCAACCGAGACGGGCTGCCACTAACAAATGGCAGCCCGTTTCGTTGACCATACAACCTGTGTCACCAGTCGCGCTTCAGTTATGCCGCCTCGACATCCCGTGTCGTAGTCTCAGCGTGCCGACGGTGGACCACTCAAGGAGCTGCCTCATGCTGCCTGTCGCCCCCTTTCGTATCCTCACTCGACCAACCCTGCATTGCGCTCTACACCGGACAATTCGCTTCGCCTTCGGCTTCCTCGCATTGAGCACTTGGTCTGCGGGCGTAGCAGCCCAGAATATCCAGGACACAAAGAATAAGCCGGATCAGACGTTACGCGCAGACGCCCGCGTTGACCCGGCCACACACGGCCTCAGCCTGCAAATCCCGCTCGGCACTTACCCCGGCCGCGCCGGGCTTAATCTACCGTTGGCGATCACCTATAGCTCGAAGCTCTGGCGGTTGGAGTACGACGGCAACGGCGACCAGCACAACGCCCCGCACACACGCGTCAGGGCCGTGTTCGCGGAAGAAACCGTCGCCGGCTGGACCAGTAGCTTCAAGGCTCCCACCATTGACATCAACTCGCCGGGCTACGATCTGACTTCGGTTAACTACGGACAGGAAGGCGGCCCGCCCGGCTTCACCGGCGCTATCGCACGCATTCACATCCGCCTGCCGGACGGCTCGTCACACGAGTTGCGCAAGGATGACGTGCCGCACAACTCTGCCAGCACGCCCGCCGATTTTCACTTCAGCGGCAGCTACTTCGCTGTAGACGGCTCGCGCCTGCGCTTCGATTTCGCCACGCCTAGCTCCGGCACGCTCTACCTGCCCGACGGCGCGCGCTACATCTTCGAGCCGCCGCCCCCCGGCGAACTTATGCTCGCCACACAGTACATCGACCGGAACGGTAACAAGCTCGTCTACAACAGGACGATGAAGGAGTGGACGGACACGCTTGGGCGCGTGCTCAAAGACCCGCTGAGCCTGTTCCCGAACGGCGGTCAGAGCCTCAGCGTCGGCGACACGACTTACACGTTGCCCGGCGTGAGCGGCAGCCAACAGACTTACACGTTCCAGTGGCGCAATCTCGGCTACACCGACCCGCAGACAAATGAGAGTGTACTAACCGTCGCCGGGCCGCTATACTATCTGGGCGACCGGGACTGCGACGATCCGGCGCTGCCGGTGCGGTCGCCTAGTCTCTTCCAATCTTTGTCCACCGTCGGCCTCACCAGAGTCTGCGCAGAAGTGCCGTTCAATCCCATCGTACTGAGCAAGATTATATTGCCTGACGGAACAGCCTATCGTTTCAGTTATAATGTCTTCGGCGAGATTGATAAAATTTATCTTCCCACCGGCGGCTACGAGCGGTATCTCTATCCCACGAACCTATTGCAGCCGATGACCTATCTGAAGCAGCCTTATCGTCAGATGAATCGCGGCGTGATCGAAAGACGTGTCAGCGCCGACGGCACGGCGGCCAGCGAGTCGGTCTGGCAATATGGGATCGAGTACACGGCCAACAGCGGCGGCCCTTACAGCACAACAACTATCGCCCCGGACGGGACGTTGACCAGACAATACTGGCATGCGCACCCCAACTTCTTTGGCGACAACCCCACGCTCGTCGCGCCCTTCGGCATGGAAGATGCGCGCACCGGCCGAGCTTATGAGGAGCAGGTCTTCGCGCCCGCCGCGCAGGGCGGGGCCATGTTGCGCCGCAAGCTGACCGAATGGACCTACACAGGTCCGACGACCACCGATGGTTACGCTGGTGCAACACGCGACGCGCGGGTCGCCAAGGAAGTGGCCATTGTGCTGGACACCAGCGGACCGGCCCCGACTACTACCACGACCTACGAGTATGACGCCGACCTGAATGTCAAAGCCGTCAATCACTACGACTTCGTCTTAGTTGATCAGCAGACCGCGCAGACCGCCAGTCTCACCTCTGGCGCTTTTACGCCGGTCACGTTGCTGCGTAGGGACGAGACTGATTACCTGACGGACAATCAAGCTTACCGCGCCCGCAACCTGACGGCGCTGCCGCGCGCCACGCGCGTTAAGGACGGTGCGGGCCGCATCGTCGCGCAGACACAGATGCGCTATGACGAGACGGCGCTGACGGTCTACGGTCCTCTGATCGGTTGGAGCGATCCCGGCACGACCGCGCGCGGCAATCTCACGACCGCTAGCAAGTGGTTGAATACGACGGGCACTTGGCTTGAAGCGCGCATTGAGTACGATCAGTGCGGCAGCGTCGTCAAGAGCATCGACGCGCGCGGGCAAGTCGCGCAGACCGAGTATGGCAGCGAGTATGCGCGCGCCTACCCGACCCATACCATCTCGCCCGTCCCCGATCCGAGCGGGTTCTACGGCGCGGGCCAGCCCGCTTGAGAACTGGACGACTTTCGACGCGGTGACAGGTCTGATGATGGCGACGACTGACTCGAACCTCAAAACGACGAGCTTCGAGTACGCGGCGACCGATGCCCTCGGACAACCAAATCCCTTGCGTCGACCAACTAAGGAACTACGTCCTGATACCGGCGAGACCACCTACGCCTACGGTGGTACGCCCGGTAGCCTCTACATGCTGACGCGGTTTAAGCAAGACGCCAGCGTAACGCTCAACGCGTATCAGTATTTCGACGGGCTGGGGCGAGTTGTCCGCGCGCAAGCATTTGCCGGCGGCACGAGCTACACCACGGCCGACACGAAGTACGATAGCTTGGGCCGCGCCGCGCAGGTGTCAAACTCATATCTGACAACTTTGAACGGTCCTGTGAACACGACGGCTTGGACAACTAGTACCTTCGACCCTCTAGGTCGTGTGCGGACCGTGACGACACCGGACGGCGCGCAGGTCGTGACCGCTTACAGCGGCGTCTCTGTGACGGTGACGGACCAGCGAGGCACGAAGCGGCGCAGCCGGGCGGACGCCCTCGGCCGCCTCGTCGAAGTGGACGAGCCGGACGCCTTGACCGGGGCGCTTGATACGGCGGCGGGCGTGCCCGTTCAGCCCACCTACTATGCCTATGACGCGCTCAACAACTTGCGGCAGGTGACGCAAGGCAGCCAAACACGAGCCTTCGCTTATGATTCACTCGCACGCCTGCTACGCGTGCGCAATCCTGAGCAGGCGACGAACGCGGGGCTGGCGCTGTCGGCGGCGGAGTTGACCGCCTTGGGGCTAACGGCGAACGATAATCACTGGTCGCTCGGCTACAGTTATGACAGTCAAGGCAACCTAACCCAGAGGACCGACGCGCGCGGCATCACCGCCACTTACACCTACGACGCGCTGAACCGCAACACGTCCGTCCGCTATAGCAACGATCCCATGCACACGCCGGGCGTCAACCGCATCTATGACGGCGCGCTGAATGGCAAGGGCCGGCTGTGGCAGAGTGAAACGCTGACCGAGCAACTCAGCGGCGAAGGCGATGTGGTCAGCAGCAGCGGCACGCGTACCACTATCGCAAGCTACGACGCGTTGGGTCGCCCGCTCGTACAGCAGCAGTCCTTTTTCGCCACCGACGCGCTCAACCCGGCCAATGTCTACGATGTAGTTTACACAACGCAGCGGACCTATGATCTGGCCTCGCACGTCAAAACACAGACCTATCCGTCGGGCCACACGGTCGTCTATAACTACGACGCCACCGGCCGTTTGAACGACCGCGCGGGCAGTCTCGCTTTCACGGGCAACTTGGGCGACGGGGTTGCGCGCACCTATGCGAGCGCCGTCAGCTACAACGAGGCGGGCCGCCTGCGCGAAGAACGCTACGGCACGCAGACGCCGCTCTACCACAAGCTGGATTACAATGTGCGCGGGCAACTCTACTCCGTGCGCCTGAGCACCGTAGCGTGGGCCACGGACGCCACAAACTTCAATCGCGGCGCGTTGGTCTTCTACTACAGCACGCCGCTCACTGCCGGCGGCAGCGGCCCCGACAACAACGGCAACATCGTGCGCGCCGACTCCTTCACGCCGGCCGACGCGCAATTCACCAACTGGATCGCGCAGTCCGACGCGTTCACTTACGATGCGCTGAACCGCCTCACCGCGGTCAGCGAAATGCGCAGCACCAACCAAGAGAGTTGGACACAGCAATTCCGTCAAGCCTATACTTACGACCCACTAGGCAACCGGACCATCAATCAGACGGAGACTTACGGTATGGGCATCCCCAAGCCGGAGTTCATCCTGAACCCAAACGTCTCGGACAACCGGCTTTACGCGCCGGGTGATCTCGCGCGCGCAGAAGCCGAGCGGCACATGCGTTACGACGCGGCCGGCAATCTCGTCTACGACAGCCACACGGGCACGGGCGGGCGCACTTACGACGCGGAGTCGCGCATGGTCGGCACTTTCGACGCGTTGGGTTTGACGGTCAGTTATACCTACGACGCCGATGGGCGCAGGGTCGGGCGGCAGTCGGCGGCCGGCGCGTGGTGGCAGGTCTATGGACTCGACGGCGAGTTGTTGGCTGAATACCAGCCGCGTGCTTATGCCTTCCTGCCGCACACGGAGTACGGCTATCGCGCGGGGCAACTGCTCATCACGGCGACGAACGGCGACGAAGAACGGCTCAAGCGTTACGTCACGAACATCTACGAGGGCGTACTCGGTCGTAGTCCGAATCTCTACGAGAGCGCGAATGCCTTGAACGCGTTGGGCGGCGCGCAGACCGCAGCCGAACTGTTCGCGGCGGCGCAGACCGAGGCGCAACAGTTGTTCGACTCGCAGGCTTATGCCAACCGCCAGCGCACGAACGAGCAGTTTGTCACCGACTTATATTTCACTTACGTGCAGCGTGCGCCGGACGCGGGCGGCTTCGCCGCTTGGGTCGCGGCGACGGCGCAGTATGGGCGCACCGTCACGCGCAATGCGTTCGCCACAAGCGATGAAGCGCAAAGCTTAGCCACACGCGTCTACGGCGTGCAGCAGACGGACGACGAGCGCGTCTCCCTCTTCCTCAATCACTTATATCAAGGCGCTTTGGGGCGCGATGCAGGCGCGGACTATGCGCCGAAGAAAGCGCAGCTTGATGCCGCCCTCGCACAAGGCGCGAGCCAAGTCGTCACCGCCGCGCAAGCCATCGGGCGCGAGGTCTACAACTCGGCTGAGTATGCCGCCCGCCGCCCCGCCGGGCAGCACAAGCAGTTTGTCACAGACCTCTACGCCGGGCTGCTGCAACGCGCGCCCGACACGGAAGGCTTAACGAACTGGACAAGCGCCGTGGCTCGGCAAGGGCGCGCGACCGTGTTAGAAAGTTTCGTCACGGGTGGGGAGTATCGCGCTCTAGCGCAGGCGCTCTATCGGGAAGTCTGGTGGTTGACGCCTGACCACTTGGGCACGCCCAGAATGGTGGCTGATCGGACGGGGAGTTTGGCAGGCATCAAGCGGCATGATTATTTGCCGTTTGGGGAAGAGTTGTTGAGCGGGGCAGGCGGGCGCACAGAGCAGCAAGGCTATGGGGTCTCCGATGGAGTGAGACAAAAGTTCGCGGCTAGCGAGCGCGACGGCGAGAGCGGCTTGGACTTCATGCAGGCCCGTTTCTACGCGTCGGCGGCAGGTCGCTTCACCAGCGTCGATCCCTACAACGTCATCCTCGAAGTGCAGCCGCTGGCCGAGCGGAATCCGGCACAGGCCGAGGCTGAGTTGCGCGCCTACTTGAGCCAGCCGCAGCAATGGAATCGTTACGCGTATGTGGCGAATAACCCGTTGAAATATGTAGACCCGACGGGCGAATTGCTAGAGCTAACCGGCACGGAGCAAGAACGGAATGCAGGCTTTGAAAGACTTAAAGCTTTGCTCGGCGCGCAGGCCGCCAAGCTGCTTTACGTCCGCGAGAAAAACGGCCGCTATTACGTCGATTACACAGGCAAGGACAGAGACGCTTTGGCCAGCAATCGCCTCGGAGCGGGTAAGCTAGGTGTCTTCGTCGCGAACATAATTGACTCAGACCGTACCGTTGAGTTCCGAGTTGCCACCACCTACGATAGCAAAGACGGCCGCTTCACCGTTGCCGCTGCGGGCGGCGGCGTCACCGTCGGGCCGAAGAAAGTCTCACAGGCAACACACAAGTCTTCGTCCACCCGCGCGCCGGTGATGTCACCACAGAGAAGTTCGGCATGACTCCGTCAGGCCGCGGTGCGAGCAACAACGGTCGTCAGCTTGATTACTACAACGACATAGTGGACGCGCACGAACTCGGCCACGCCTACGCCAACGCCATCGAGGGCATCTCGCTTAAATGGTCAAATGATTCCAATGCACGGGCCTTGCAGTTAGAAAACTACGCGCGCGCGCGGTACAACCTGAACAGGAGGATTAAGCACTAATGCGACATCTTCCTGCGGCTACGAAATTCTATTGTGCGATCTGCTTCGGCTTAGTGTTGCTGATCGCGCTGAGCCTGAGCACACAGCGGGTCGGTCGCTGGCACTTGCTAGCGACCGATCCGGTCAGTGACGGGTTAGCGATCTCGGCGCTCGTTTTTTCGGACGCCCATCGTGGTTGGGCCTCACGCCCGGCCAACTGTTGATGACCATGGACGGCGGGCAGGTGTGGGCGGCCAAGCGGCTGGCAAGCGAAAAAGATTCTTACTACGCCCTCACGTTCATCAACCCAACCACAGGCTGGATCGTCGGCGCGGAAAACGAGTCCGGCGCTTACCGGCCGCTGATCTTGCAGACCACCGACAGCGGCAATACTTGGCATCAGCAGAGCGTCAACATCGCGCCGCTGCATGATGCCAGCGCAGCCTCGCGCCTGTTCGGCGTGCGGTTCTGTGCTCCGGGCGTTGGCTGGGCGGTCGGTAACAACTTAATCGTTCACACCACGGACGGCGGGCAGACTTGGGCGGTACAGCGGCAGGGCAAGGATGAAGTACTGACGGGCATCGAATGCATAGGTCCTGAGCGCGCGTGGGCGGTGGGCGAAGGCGGCTTGATCTTACAGACCGAGAACGGCGGCCGGAGTTGGCAACGACAAGACAGCAGCACAGAGTCGGCGCTCCTGCGCGTCCGCTTCTTCGGCGACGAGGGCTGGATCGTCGGGACGAGTGGGACGTTGCTGCGGTCGCGCGACGGTGGGGCGAGGTGGGAGCAGCAGCAGCTTGAACTCTCCGAGGCCCTGATGGACATCGCCTTCAACGGCGCACAAGGCTGGATCGTGGGAGCTAAAGGGACGATCTTGCACACCAGCGACGCTGGTCAGACATGGCAGCAGCAGGCCAGCCCAACCGACAATGATCTGGTTAGCATCTCTTTTACCGACACACAGAGCGGCTGGGTCGGCGGTAGTAAGCGCACGCTGCTTCGTTACTCTGATAAATAATAAGACCCGAAGCTTTATCTATTAGACCTCTTGCGAAAGTGATTAGCCGAGGCCGAGTTCATAGTTGTACAGCCCGGCGATCAAGTTGAAGCGTAACGAGAACCGCTTCCGGCGATTGCGGTAGCGTTCCGCGAGGATGCGGAAGATTTTCAAGCTGCGGATGACGTGCTCGACCACGACCCGGCGGCGCGCCAACTCCCGGTTGCTTTGCTTCTGCTCGTCGGTCAATTCGGACTTCCGCGGCTTCTTCCGCGGCGTCTTGCTCTTTTCGTGCAGCTTCGCTAAGCCTTGATAGCCGCTGTCGGCCAGCACCTCCAGGCTCTCGTGCGGCTCAAGGTTGCTCCGCTTGTAGAGGGCGAAGTCATGGACGGGGCCGCGCCCGTGAGCCGTGCAGATAACTTGCCGGGTGCGCCCGTTGACCACGACCTGACTCTTTAACGTGTGCCGCTTCTTTTTGCCGCTGTAGTATGCTTTTTGCTTTTTTTCGGGCGCTCGACCGGCGTCTCAGCGACATCCACCACGACGAACTCGATTTCGTGGTCGGCGAGTTGGAGTTTCTTCTTGCCCGGCAGCTTGAACGCTCGGCTCTTTGTCAGAATATCTTCCACCCGGCGGATGACGCGGCAGACGTTCGACTCGTGCAACCCCCAACTCGTGGCGAGGTGGAAGAAGCGTGCGGTACTCGCGCCAATACTCTAAGGTCAACAAGACCTGGTCTTCGACCGACAGCTTCGGCGGTCGCCCCGATTTACGTCGCGTTTTGGTCAGCCGCTTGGAGACGAGTTCGACCATGCGTTGGAATGTCTCCGGTTCGACCCCGCAGTAGCGCTTGAAGTCCGCGGGGCATAAATCTTTGATTTGGTCGTAGCTCATAGGGTTGAGCTACTTGTCGCATCATTTAACTGACTTTCGCAAGAGGTCTATTAATTAAAGATAAGCTCGACAAGAGCAGGCGCGGACAAGCCCTGCCCCTACTATCGTGGCGCAGTAAAAACGGCGCAGTCCGTGAGCGAGGTGCGCGGATGAGTAGCACAGTCAGATGGTTGTGGGGAAGCGCCATGCTGCTGTTGGTGTGCGCCTTGCTCAGCTGTTTTTTGCCGCCGCTCCTTGAGCGCCTGTTCTGGCCCGACCCCGACTTGGTCGTCTTCGCTTCGAGTGAAGGCGCTGCGCCGCCACTCAGTCTCTGGAGCAAACTGGGCAGCGGGTTCTTATTGCTAGCCTGTGCCTTGGCGGTGGCGAGTTACAAACTCAGACAGCAGGACAGAGCGGAGCACAACCGCTATGCACAGGACTAGCCGGCAGCACATATTACCGGCACTTTAGTGGTCGCGTTAGGATTCATCTTTGCCGGTCAGATAGTTCGCGCTGGCGGGAAGCCGTGCGAAAAGCAGGACTTGATTATAACCGGCACTGTTGTCGGCTATGACCAGTTGATCCAACTAGCCAATATCACGTCGGCCCCACAATTGAATGTGCTACTTGTAACGCCGGTATTCACGCTGCCCTATCAGGTTGAAGTCAGACACCGGCCCTTCGAGCCGGTCGTTGACTACGGCCAAGCGCCCTCGGCGCGGCCGGCGCAGCAGAGTACGCGAAGTGCTATATATGCAGTGTCAAACAAGACGCAAAACGCAGCCGGCGGCAGTAGTTACCCGGAAGCAGCTGAGACTATTCAGGTCGACGTGCCTTATGAGGCCCACGCACTGGCCGGCCGGATCGTCGATCCGGCCGGGTCAGGCTTGGATAAAGTTCTAGTCGAGCGTCTTGGCTCCGGTTGGAAGGAGCGTCTTGACGCAACCTTTACCAATGCTGAGGGGACTTTTTCGTTCCCGCGCGCGCCTGTTAAAACACAGTTCCTGCGGCTTAGCAAACCCGGCTTCAACACCTCAATGATTAAGGTTCGGATCAAGAGAAGTCTGAAGGCGCAACTGAAAGTTGAGCTTAATCTTAGTCAATAAAGTTTGTACGCGAATGAGTAGCACAGTCAGATGGTTTCGGCATCAACGTCATTCGTTAACAGGACATAAAGCGCCAGCCCCGACAGGGGCGAAAGATTCGTAGTCCACGGCGCAAGCCATGGGTTATAAGTCGGAATAAAAATCAGAAGCCCCGTAGGGACGAAAGAATCGCAACGTGGATTTCTTTCGCCCTTACGGGGCTTCGTCAATTATTTACGCGTAGCCCACGGCTTGCGCCGTGGGCTACGAATATGCCGCGCCTACGGCGCTCGGCCGTGATGTCATCTGGCTTGCTCGATCATAAAGAGAAAGCGTTGTTCCGATTGCGGCAACAGCACATCGTTGCAAGGCAAACTCAATTGCGCGAGCTTATCACGCAACTTAGGCCCGCCGAACAGCAACAGCGTGCTTGCCGGCGGCGACCAAGCGACGAGCCGGGGCAGCATCTCCGTGAAGCGTTCGAGCGCGCGACAGGTCACGTAAACGACGGCGGGCGCGTTCGTCTGCTCGAATCGTTCGGCGTGTACCTGTGCGCGGTCACGCAAGCCCAACGTGCTGATCGCTTCGCGTAGAAAGATCGCTTTCTTGGTTGAGGCTTCAAAGAGTGTGGCGTGCAGATCAGGGCGCGCGATGAGGCAGGGCAACGCGGGCAGACCCGCGCCCGAACCTACGTCCGCAAAGGCTGCGCCCTCTGACATGAACTGCTGCGCTACGAGCGATTCCAAGACGTGACGTGTGGCAAACTCTGCGGGCGCGCACGGGGCGACGAGGTGCAGGCGCGCGTTCCAAGCGCCGACCAGACGGAAGTAGTCTGTCAGTTGCACGACCGTTGCTGCGCTCAGTCGCACTTGATATTGCGGCGCGTGCTGTTCGAGCGCGCGAGTAAATCGGTCGGCGTCGTTCGTCATCTTCGTTGTCGTTGACGGGCATCGCGCAGGGCGCGTAAGGTTAGCTTAACGGAACAGCGGCGCGGCGCGCCATCGGGCACAAAGTTAAACCGGCTCGACGCTGCGCCGGCCGGATCGGTTAAAATCAAAGCCGCCCGGTCAGAGTCCGCGCAACAGCCGCGAGAGAATGGTTATGAACTACCAGCGAAACGTGAACTTGAGTGCCCGCTTATTTGTCGTCGGCCTCTTGCTGTTTGGCGTGGGGCGCGCGGACGAGGTTAATAGTAACGCGCGCTCGCTGCCGGCGCTCCGGTCGCAGGCGGAGTTCGACGTGCTGTCGCGCATCAACACGGATGCGGGTTATGCGCTGCCGCACGTGCTGTTCGTGATCGACCGGCGCGACAAGAATAAAATCTATTACGTCAACTCGAAGCGTTATCGTTTCCATAAAGACTTCGTTAACGGCACGTACCTGTCGCTCGAACGCGGGCAAGAGTTCTTCGAGAATAATTACTTGAAGCCCAATCGCCGTTTCATCATGGGCACGCTCGCCTACCAGACACCCATCAGACGTTGGACGTTCGAGTTTTGGGAAGGCGACACGATCCCGGCCGAGCAGATCAAACTCGCGGCCGAAATCGTTAAGCAAACTTTCTTCGCGCCCGTGGCCTATAAGCCGAACTCTTTGCGACAGGAAGAAGCGGCGGCGCGCATCGAAGGCATAGAGCGTGTCACGCAAAGCGACATCGCTAAAGAGCAAGAGTATCAACCGCTCAATCTTGCGCGTGGCTTGGGCCGCATACACGTCATCCCGAAGCTGGACGAGCACACGGAGATCGGTTTCAACGAAATCCTCGTGCTCGACGAAGTGCCCGTGAACCTGCCGCCCGTCGCGGGCATCATCACGACGCATCCTTCGACGCCGCTCTCGCACATCAACCTGCTCGCCAAGTCGTGGGGCGTGCCGAACGCTTACATCAAAAACGCGCAGGACCTGTTCAAGCAGTACGATGGCTGGTGGGTTTCGTTTGAAACGAAAACGGGCAACTACGAGATCAAGCGCGCCGACTTAGATCAGATCAAGGAATATCAGAAGCGACTCTATGCGCGGCTCGACGTGTTGAAGCCGCGCTTCAATCTGGACGTGACGCGCCTTGCGCCGCTCGGCGCGCAGAGTGCGCGCATGGCCGACACCTATGGCGCGAAGTCTGCGAACCTCGGCGAAGTGCTGCGCGCGCGCCTGCCGGGCATCGTCGTGCCGCCGGGCTTCACCGTGCCGCTGCATTACTACGAGCAATTCATCAAGGAGAACAAACTCGACACCGCGATTGCCGAGATGATGAACGATCAGAAGTTCGTGCATGATCCCGCATACCGGCGCGATTATCTCACGCGCATGCGCGCCTTGATTCAACAGGGCACGGTGAACGATGCGTTGCAACAGCAAGTCTTGCAGCGCGCCCACACGGAGTACGCGGGCAAGGGTTTGTTCGTGCGTAGCTCGTCGAACGCGGAAGACTTGCCGAACTTCAACGGCGCGGGTCTTTATTCGACCGTGCCGAACGTGAAGGGCGACAAAGAACTGATCGAAGCGATCAAGACCGTCTGGGCGTCGCTCTGGAACTTCGAGGCGTATGAAGCACGCGAGCGCGCAGGGATCGACCACTCGAAGGTCTACATGGGCGTGCTGATTCAAGAAGGTGTGAACGCCGACAGCTCCGGCGTGATGATCACGACCGATCCTTACGATGCCGACAATCGCGGCGCGATCTACATCAGCGCCAAGCGCGGCTTAGGCATCAAGGTCGTCGAAGGCAAACGCATCGCCGAGCAGATCATCTATAGCCCGCGCGCGCAGGCGGTGCGTGTGCTGACGCGTTCGGCCGAAGACAGCCTGCTCACGTTCGACGAGAGCGGCGGCGTCAAAGAGATACCCATCACGGGCGAGCGCGTCGTCTTGAGCGACGAGACGGTGCGGCGCTTGCGCGCGCCGCCACGCGCATCAAACGCGTCTTCGGCGGGCGCGAACAGGACATCGAGTGGGTCGTCGTGCGCGGGCAAGTCTACATCGTGCAGTCGCGCCCATACATCACGGGTAGTTGATCAAGGCCGTGCCAAGTAGCGCGCGGCGAGTGACGAGTTAAAGCATTATTCTGATCGGTCATCATTGTTCACATGAACCTTACAAGCTTGAGACGGATAACTGGTTTCACGTTGGTTTGCGCGTGCGCGCTCGCTTTCAGTGCGTGCGGGCGGGGACGCGCGCCGGCCGGCGGCAACAACGCGGGCGGCGGCAATGCGAACAATGCGTCTAGCACAACCAACGCCGGCACGCCCGCGCAGGCGCTTGCCAGCGGCAAGCTCGACGCAGAGATCGCGCAACTTGAAGCGCAGGCCGAAAAGAATCCGGAGGACGACGCCGCGCGCACGGTGCTCGCGGCCGCCTACGTCCGGCGCGGCGACGCATTGCGCTCCGCCAATCGGTTGGACGAGGCGCAACGCGACTTCCAGACCGCGCTCCGGCTCGACCCCGGCAACGACGACGCGCAACTCCGCCTTGAACAGTTGAATCAAGAGATCGGCGCTGAGCCACGCGGCGACGACGGCAAGCCTATCTCCGTGCCAGCGAAAAATCCGTAAATCGTGAAGCGTAAATCGTGAATAGATAAAACCTGATCCGATCTATTCACGATTTACGCTTCACGATTCACGAACTCATGCTCATCATTCCCGCTATCGATCTGAGGGACGGCCGGTGCGTGCGCTTGACGCAGGGGCGCAGGGACGAGGTTAAAGTCTACGACGGCGACCCGGTTGAGATCGCGCGCCGCTTCGAGGATGCGGGCGCGCGTATGTTGCACGTGGTCGATCTCGACGGCGCATTCGCCGACCGCAACGCGCGCAATCGCAAGGTCGCGCGCCGCATCATCCGCGCGCTTGAGATACCCGTGCAGTTCGGCGGTGGCTTGCGCAGTGTCTCCGACGTGCAACAGTTGATCGAATACGGCGTGGCGCAAGTCGTCGTCGGCACGCTTGCGGCCGAGTCGCCCGACACGCTTCAGACGTTCGTGCAACTGTTCGGCTTTCGCATCTGCGTCGGCATCGACGCGCGCGACGGGCAGGTGTTGACGCGTGGTTGGGAACAGCAGGCGCGTTTGTCGGCGGTCGAACTGGCGCGGCGTGTGGCGGATGCGGGCGTGGATCGGATCGTCTATACGGACGTAGCGCGCGACGGCATGCTCGGCGGCGTCAACGTCGAACAGACGTGCATGATCGCGCAGGCATCGGGCTTGCGCGTCACCGCGTCGGGCGGCGTCTCGGCTTTGACGGATTTAGCAAGGCTGCGTGCTGCCAGCGCGTGCGGCATCGACAGCGTGATCGTGGGCAAGGCATTGTATGAAGGCCGCTTCACGCTGCAAGAGGCGTTGCACGTCGCTTAGCGACGACGATGTCTCATTCGACATACTCCGAACAGTTATGACAGAAAAAATATTCACCGATGGTTTGTTGTCCGGCCAGGTCGCACTTGTGACGGGCGGGGGCACTGGGATCACGGGCGGCGTGGCGCGTGCGTTGGCGGAAGCGGGCGCGCGCGTCACGCTCGTCAGTCGCAAGCGCGAACATCTTGAACCGGCCGCCGAACGCATACGTGCGGGTGGTGGCACGGCCATCGCCGTCGCGGCCGACGTGCGCGCATATGAAGAGGTCGAGCGCGCAGTGGCTACGACCGTCGAACAGTTCGGCCGGTTGGACATCGTGGTCAACGGCGCGGCGGGCAACTTCCTCTGCCGCGCGGAAGAGTTGTCGCCTAACGGCTTCGGCACGGTCGTTGACATTGATCTCAAAGGCACGTTCAACGTCTGCCGTGCGGCCTTCGCGGAGTTGAAGAAACACGGCGGCTCTGTCTTGAACATCAGCGCGACGCTACAATATCTGGGCACGCCGTTGCAGGCGCACGCGGCTGCGGCCAAAGCGGGCGTCGATTCGCTGACGCGCACGCTCGCCGTCGAGTGGGGCGGCTATCAGATACGCGTCAACGCCATTGCGCCCGGCCCCATCGAAGACACAGAAGGCATGAAGCGCCTGCTCGTGCCCGCGCTCAAAGACAAACTGCGCCATCGCATTCCCGTCAAACGTTTGGGCCGCGTCCGCGACATCGAGCACGCCGCAGTCTTCCTCTGTTCCGACGCCGCGAGTTTTATCAACGGCGCGATCCTCGTCATAGACGGCGGCCACTGGCTCGCCGCCAACCGGCTGGTCGGCTCTGATCAGTAATGCTTGAGCTTCAGCCCGCATCCTTCGCCGAGTTCGAGCGTGACGCGCAGCGCGGCAACGTCGTGCCGGTTGTGCGTCGTGTGCTGGCTGACTTGCAGACGCCGGTGAGCGCGTTTCTGCGCGTGGCGGACAGATCGCCGCACGCCTTCCTGCTTGAATCGGTCGAAGGCGGCGAGCGGGTCGCGCGCTATTCGTTTCTCGGCGGGCGACCCGACATGGTTGTGCGCGGGCGCGGTCGGCAAACGATCATCGAGCGTGATGGCACGACCGAGACATTGCAAGACACGAACGTCGTAGATTATCTGCGCGAACATTTCCGAGGCAAGCGCTTGGCTGCGCGGCCGCAACTCGCGCCGTTCGCGGGCGGCGTGGTCGGCTATCTGGCTTATGACGCGGCGCGCTGGTTCGAGCCTGTGTTGGACGACGGCGCGCAAGCCGCGCGCGACGATGCGGTCTTCATGTTCTATCGTACCTTGTTGGCCTTCGACCGCGTGCGTCAGCAGATCGAGATCATCTCGGTGGTCCACACGGACGAGGCCGCGGGTGATCGTGCGCGCTTGCATGAACTGTACGAGCAGGCGGTAGTTGAAACTGAAGCTATTGAGCGCATGTTGCTCGATGGCGTGTCGGCCGAAGATGCGGCGCGCGCACGCACACAGGTTGACGGGGAAGCGCGCCCGCTTAGTTTCGCGGCCAACTGGACGCGCGCGGCATTTGAGCAAGCGGTCGAACAGATTAAAGAACACATCGCGGCCGGCGACTGTTATCAGGTCGTGCTGTCGCAACGTCTGACGGCCGAGGTCACAGCGCCGCCGCTTGCGATCTACCGCGCGTTGCGGGCGACGAACCCGTCGCCTTATATGTTCTTCCTGCGGCTTGGCGCGGAGTCGGTCGTCGGCACGTCGCCGGAAATGCTTGTGCGCTGCCGGGGCGCGGCGTTGGAGTATCGACCGATTGCGGGCACGCGCCCGCGCGGCGCAGACGAAGCGGCGGACACGGCGCTTGGCGCGGAGATGCGCGCCGACGAGAAGGAAGTGGCGGAACACTTGATGCTCGTCGATCTGGGGCGCAACGATCTGGGGCGTGTGGCCGCTTACGGCTCGGTCAAGGTGCAGGAGTTGATGTCGGTCGAGCGTTATTCGCACGTGCAACATTTGGTGACGAGTCTGACGGCGCGCTTGCGTGACGGCATGGATCGCTTCGACGCGCTCGCGGCATGCTTCCCGGCGGGCACGGTCACGGGCGCACCAAAGGTCCGGGCGATGCAGATCATACGCGACCTCGAACCCGACCGGCGCGGCACATATGCCGGCGCGATCCTCTATCTTGATTACGCCGGCAACCTCGATTCATGCATCGCCATTCGCACGATGATGCTGCGCGCTGGTCGCGCCGAAGTGCAGGCCGGCGCGGGCATCGTCGCCGACTCCGTACCCGCGCGCGAATATGAAGAGACGTTGAACAAGGCCGGCGCGCTGCTCCGCGCCATCGAACTGGCCGAACGAGGTCTATAACGATATTAGCTTAACCACGAAGACACTAAGACCGGCTTACTGATTATCATGCTTTTCGTTATCGATAATTACGATTCGTTTACGTACAACCTCGTGCAGTATCTCGGCGAGTTGGGGGCGGAGCTATTGGTGCGGCGCAATGATGAAGTAACTGTTGGCGGAGATCGATGCGGCGCAGCCTGATCAGTTATTGATCTCGCCGGGACCGGGCACGCCTACCGAAGCGGGCATTACCCTCGCGGCTATCGAACACTTCGCGGGACGCGTGCCTATTCTCGGCGTCTGTCTCGGTCATCAAGCTATCGGGCAAATGTTCGGCGGTCAAGTCGTGCGCGCGCCTGCGCCCGTGCATGGCAAGCCCGCCGAGATCGAGCACGACGGGCGCACCATCTTCGCGGGCCTCGCGCAACGCTTCAAGGCCGGGCGTTATCATTCGCTCATCGTCGAACGCGCAACAGTGCCCGACTGTCTTGAAGTCTCGGCGACGAGCACGGATGGTCTAGTCATGGCCCTGCGGCATCGCACGTTGCCGGTTGAGGGCGTGCAGTTTCATCCCGAATCGATCTTGACGCCGGAAGGCAAACGCCTGCTCGCAAATTTTTTGAATGCCGACTGAGCGTCCCGCATGGTTGCTGCCGACGCCCGCGCGGCGCGACGAAGCGCAGGCTGTGCCGGGGCTGCGCGCGCTGTTGCTGCACCTGATGCGTGGCGAGAACCTGACGCGCGAGGAAGCGCGCTCTCTGCTCGATGCGTTGCTCGACGGCGCGGCGACCGACGCGCAGATCGCCGCCGCGCTCGTCGCCCTCACCGTCAAAGGCGAGACAGTGGAAGAACTCGCCGGTATGGCTTCGGCAATGCGCGCGCGGGCCGTGCGGCTGCACGCGCGGTATGCGCGCTTCATCGACACGGCAGGTACAGGTTCGAGCGCCGCGAAGACGTTCAACGTCTCGACCGCCGCCGCGCTCGTCTGCGCGGGCGCTGGTCTGCCCGTAGCCAAACATGGCAGCCGCGCCGCGACCAGTCGTTCGGGCAGCGCCGACGTGCTCGCCGCACTCGGCGTGCAGACGACGGCCGCGCCTGAAGTCTCGGAAAAGTGTCTGAACGAGATTGGCATCTGCTTCATGTTCGCGCCGCTTTATCACGGAGCGACCGCGCGCGTCGCGGGCGTGCGCCGTGAACTCGGTGTCCACACCACGTTCAACTTGCTTGGACCGCTGACCAACCCTGCGGGCGCGCCGCGTCAGTTGATCGGCGTGTGGCACGCGGCGCTGGTCGAACCGTTGGCGCGCACGCTCGCCGCGCTCGGCACAGAGCGCGCGTGGGTCGTACACGGGCGCGACGGGCTGGACGAAGTGACAATCAACGACACCACGCTCGTCGCCGAAGCGCATGCAGGCGAGATACGCACGTTCGAGATCGCGCCTGAAGATTTCAACCTGCCGCGCGCGGCGCTCGACGAACTGCGCGGCGGCGATGCCGAACACAACGCGCGCATCATCCGCGCCGTGCTCGCGGGCACGCGGCGCGACGCGGCCCGCACGCTCGTGCTTGCAAACGCTGCGGCTGCACTCTACGTCGGCGGCGCGGCCGCGACACTACCGGCGGCGACCGAACTCGCGGCGCAGAGCATCGACACAGGCGCGGCCCTCGCCAAGCTTGAGCAACTGATCGAAGTAACTAACTCGTGAGCGACGCAAACAATTTTCTCGGCCGGATCATCGAGACGAAGCGGCAATGCCTCGCCCGCGCGATGACGGGGCACACGCTTGCGGACGTGCGCGCGGCGGCTGTCGCTGCGCGCCACAACGCAACGGCGCACAAGTTACGCGCTGCGGTCGCGCGCACAGACCGGCTCAACGTTATTGCTGAGATCAAACGTGCCTCGCCGTCGAAAGGTGAATTGCGTGGGCAGCTTGAACCGGCTGAGGTTGCGCGCGCTTATCAAACGGGTGGCGCGGCGGCCGTCTCTGTGTTGACGGAAGAGGATTACTTTCGCGGCTCGCTCGACGACCTGCGGGCCGTGCGCGCGGTCTGCGAGTTGCCGGTGCTGCGTAAGGATTTCATCATCGACGAGTGGCAAGTATATGAAGCGGCTGCGGCGGGTGCGGATGCTCTGCTGTTGATCGTCGCGGCGCTGACGGACGAACAACTCGCGCGCGTGCGCCGTCTGACCGAAGACGAGTTAGGGCTTGATGCCTTAATAGAAGTTCACACGCTTGCGGAGTTGCGCCGGGCCGAGGCTTGCGGCGCGGCGCTCGTCGGCGTCAATAATCGTAACCTGCACACGTTCGAGGTCAACCTTGCTACTTCGACTGAGTTGATCACGGCCCGCGCGACCGATGCGCGCTTCGTCAGCGAGAGCGGTCTGCGCACGCACGCCGAGCTACAAGACTTGCGCGCGCGCGGCTTCGATGCTTTTCTCGTTGGCGAGGTGCTCATGCGCGCCGACGACCCGGCCGTGGCCCTGCGCGTGCTAACAGGTCAAGCGGATAATTTGTGATCGAAGATTGCAAATCATAAATTTCAAACCGGCCATCGTTCAGCGCAAAGCAAAAATCGACAAGTCTAAAATTCACTTCATGGTGTTGGTCAAAATCTGCGGGGTGACGAATTTGCCGGACGCGCTCGCGGCCGTTGCGGCGGGCGCGGGCGCGCTTGGCTTCAATTTCTATTCGCGCAGTCCGCGTTATGTCGCGCCGGCCGTGGCGCGTGGCATCATCGAACGGCTGCCGGTGTCAATGTTGACAGTCGGCGTGTTTGTGAATGAAGCCGAGCCAACGTTGCTTGAACAGATGGCGGCGGACGCGGGCGTGGCGGCGGTGCAACTGCACGGCGACGAGTCGCCGGATTATTGCGCGACGTTGACAGTGCCGTTGATCAAGGCGCTGCGGGTCGGGTCGGATTTCACGCCCGAACTTGCGACGCGTTATCAAGCGCACGCGATCTTGCTCGATGCCTATAGCCCGCAGGCGTTCGGCGGCACGGGGCACGTCTTCGATTGGGCGCACGCGCGGCGCACGCGCGAACTCGTTGCGCGATTGTATCTGGCGGGCGGGCTGACGCCGGAGAATGTCGGCGCAGCTATTGCGGCCGTCGCACCGTTTGCGGTTGACGTGTGCAGCGGTGTCGAGGCTGCGCCGGGGCGCAAGGATGTGACCGCGTTGCGTGCCTTCTGCGCGGCGGTGCGGGCTGTGGAACAAGCCGCGCCACACAAGTACCATGCTGATCTGATCGAAGCTGCGCCGGCCGATGAATGAGCTTGAGAATTAGCTTGACGCCCGCCCGCCCTGATCGAGTATGCTAACCGCTCGTTTGAGTTTGCACTCCGCGCAAGTTGTACGGACGCGCGCCGACGCAGATTCCCCGAAAGTGCCTCACCGAGTTTGTTCTGACTGATCCCGTTACGCAGAAACGTCCGCAGCGTTTTACTTTGATGAGTGCCCCCGCGCACGCTAAAGGACAAGACCAGATGACGGGCCGCGATCAAGGCCGTGTCCTGCTGGTCACGGACACGCCAACGCGCGTCTATCAGGCGGCGTTGGAAGCTGCCGGCTTCGTCGTGGTTGACGTCGCGGGCGGCATGGCGGCACTGGTGCGTCTGCGCACGACGCGCCCGCACGTCGTCTTAGTTGACGCGAACCTGACGGGCGTAAGCGCGGCCGAACTGGCGCGTCTGCTCGTGCAAGCGCAGGACAGCGTACCGTTCATCTTCATCGGCGCAACTGAAGCCACGGGCGCACGGCGCGCGCAAGCGTTGCAGTCCGGCGCGCACGACTACATACAAGTGCCCGATGAGTTGCCGCTGCTCATCGCGCGCACAGAGCAGTTGGTCAAACTCAAACATGAGATTGATCGGCTGCGCGCCGAAGCCGACCGCGACTACTTAACAGGTCTTGCTAATCGTCGTCGTTTCCGCACCGCGCTCGGTTACGAGTTGGAACGCTGGCGACGTTACCGCGTCGCGTGCGCGTTGCTGCTTGTGGACATAGATCACATGAAGCAGATCAACGACGCGCACGGCCATTCGGCGGGCGATGTGGCCATACGCCACATTGCGGGCGCGCTCGTCTCGCTCTCGCGCGACAACGACACGGCCGCGCGACTTGGCGGCGAAGAGTTCGCACTGTTACTCGCAGGCGCGACCGAAGCAAGCGCACTTGCGGCCGCTGAACGTCTGCGTCAATCCGTGTGCGCCGCGACGGTCGAACAGGTGGGCACGGTCACGGTCAGCATTGGCGTCGCCGCCTGTCCCGCCCAAGCGACCACCGAGCGCGCCCTCTACACAGCCAGCGATGCGGCGCTCTATCGCGCCAAAGCCAGCGGGCGCAACTGCGTGGAGTTAGCCCCACGACTCAACCAGCCTTAAGGTGGGTGCTATAATCGCGCCACATGTCGAATGAATTTGTTAGTCGCCCCGACGAGCACGGGCATTGGGGGCCATACGGCGGTCGTTTCGTGCCGGAGACGCTGATGGCTCCGCTTGAAGAGTTGACCGCGGCCTACGATGCAGCACGCGCCGATGAATCGTTCCGCGCGGAGTTTGCGCAACTGCTGCGCGATTATTCGGGCCGGCCCACGCCGCTCTCGTATGCAGCCCGCCTGACCGAACACGCAGGCGGCGCGCACATCTATCTTAAGCGCGAAGACCTCTCGCATACAGGCTCACACAAAATCAACAACGCGCTTGGTCAAGTCCTGCTCGCGCGGCGCATGGGCAAGCAGCGCATCATCGCGGAGACGGGCGCGGGCCAGCACGGCGTCGCCACCGCCACGGTCTGCGCTCTGTTCGGTCTGCGCTGCGTCGTCTACATGGGCACTGAAGATGTGCGCCGCCAACGTCTCAATGTCTTCCGCATGCAACTGCTCGGCGCGGAGGTGCGCGAAGTCAACGCGGGCGCACGCACGCTCAAAGATGCGATCAACGAGGCGCTGCGCGATTGGGTGACGAACGTTGCCGATACTTACTATCTACTCGGCAGTGCCTTAGGACCGCACCCTTACCCGCTGATGGTGCGCGATTTTCAGAGCATCATCGGGCGCGAAGCCCGCGCACAGATCATTGACAGGGCAGGGCACTTGCCCGACGCGCTCGTTGCCTGCGTCGGCGGTGGGTCTAACTCAATCGGCTTGTTCCACGCCTTTCTGGGCGACAAGGACGTGCGCTTGATCGGTGTCGAAGCAGGCGGGCGCGGGCACGAGTTGGGCGCGCATGCGGCGCGGTTCAACGAAGCAGGCGGCGGCCTGCCCGGCGTGCTGCAAGGTACGTTGAGCTACGTGCTACAGGACGAGCGCGGGCAGATCGCCGCGACGCACTCGATCTCGGCCGGGCTGGATTATCCATCCATCGGCCCCGAACACGCCTATCTTCATGATGCGGGCCGCGCCGAATATGTCACCGCCTCTGACGAAGAAGCCCTCGCCGCGTTTCGCACGCTCTCGCAACTGGAAGGCATCATCCCTGCACTCGAATCGGCACACGCCGTCGCCTATGCGTTACGCTTGGCGCGCGAACTGACAAGCGAGCAGAGCATCGTCGTCAACCTCTCCGGGCGCGGCGACAAGGACGTGCAGACCGTCGCCGATTTAGCACAACACAACAAGCCGGGGCTACGTCTTGAGTCGCATCGAAGCAACGTTCGCGCGTCTCAAACAATCCGGGCGGCGCGGCTTCGTCCCGTTCATCACGGCGGGCGATCCCGATCTGGAAACCTCGCGCGCGCTCATCGTCGAACTGGCGCGCGTAGGCGCAAGCGTGATCGAGTTGGGCGTGCCGTTCAGCGACCCGATGGCGGACGGACCTGTGATTCAACGCGCGTCTGAACGGGCCTTACGCCACAACGTCGGCGTCACGGATGTGCTTGAGATCGTCGCTGCTGCGCGGCGCAAGACGGACGTGCCTATCGTGCTTTTTAGTTATTACAATCCGCTGTTGCAGTTCGGGCACAAGCCGCTATGTGAAGCGGCGCGCCGCGTGGGCGTTGACGGTCTGCTGGTGACCGACCTTGCGCCGGAAGAAGCGGGCGCGTTCGCCGCGACGCTCGCGCAGCACGAACTCGATCTGATCTTTCTTGTCGCGCCGACTTCTACGGATGAGCGGTTGGCACTCATCGCTGCACGCGCCACAGGCTTCATCTACGCCGTCTCGCGCGCGGGCGTGACCGGCGCACAGGCCGAAGTCAGCGAAGCGGCCGAGCAACTCGTGCGTCGCGTCCGCACGCACACGGACTTGCCCGTCGCCGTCGGCTTCGGCATCTCGATACAAGCACAGGTCGCAGAGGTCTGGCGTTACGCGGACGCAGCCGTCGTCGGCTCTGCCCTCGTCGCGGAGATCGAACGACACGCAGGCGCGCCCGATCTGGTCGCGCGCATCGGCGCGTTCGCGCGTGCTCTGCTGCCGGAATGAGACAAACTTTTGCGTCTTTGCGTGAGATTCGTGCCTTAATCAGCGATCAGTCTCACGCAAAGCCGCAAGGCGCGAAGATAAAGACGGCAAGTTGGGCGCGGCGTTTTGGGTTGAGCATCGGGCGCGTTTGGCGTATCCTTGCGCGGCTTTAAGACCGCGCACCGTGTCGCCCGGCGCGGGCGCGGGTTAACTCACGCGGCAAAACTCCAACATCACTTCGGGGTGAAAATATTTCTTGTTGCATTGGTGAAACAGCGTTCCATTCTTGCGTTGTCTGTGCTATACTGCCTGCCGGTTCGCCAGTCCGGCGGTCTAACACAGTAGCGACAAAGAAGAGAGGACGAAGAAAGTGATAGGTGCAATGGCGGAAAAATTCGGCGCGGATCGCGGCAAGGCGGTCGAGGCGGCGCTCCTAAACATCGAAAAGAAATTCGGCAAAGGCTCGATTATGCGGTTGAACGAGCGCGTGGTCGCCGACGTGCAGGCGATCTCGACCACGTCGCTTTCGCTCGACGCGTCCATCGGCATCGGTGGCGTGCCGCGCGGGCGTGTCATCGAAATTTACGGTCCCGAATCTTCGGGCAAGACGACGCTCGCGTTGCATATTGTCGCCGAGGCGCAGAAGGCGGGCGGTATCGCCGCCTACATCGACGCGGAACACGCGATGGACGCAAAATATGCGGGCGACCTTCACGTCAACGTGGACGAACTGCTCATCTCACAACCCGACTCAGGCGAGCAGGCGCTTGAGATCGTCGAGGCGCTCGTGCGCTCGAACGGCGTGGACGTGATCGTGATCGATTCGGTGGCGGCACTCGTGCCGCGTGCCGAGTTGGACGGCGAAATGGGCGACAGCCTGCCGGGCTTGCAAGCGCGGCTGATGTCGCAAGCCCTGCGTAAGTTGACGGCTATCGTTGCTCAGAGCCATACGAGCCTGATCTTCATCAACCAGATACGCGAGAAGATCGGCGTCATGTTCGGCTCGCCTGAGACGACGAGCGGCGGGCGCGCACTGAAGTTTTATTCCAGCTTGCGTCTGGACATTCGCCGCATCGGCGCGATCAAGGACGGCGACCGCGTGGTGGGCAACCGCACGAAGGTCAAGGTGGTGAAGAACAAGGTTGCGCCGCCGTTCCGCGAGTGCGAGTTCGACATCATGTATGGCGAAGGCATCTCGCGCGAAGGCGACGTGCTCGACCTCGCGGTCGTGCATAAGATCGTCGAAAAGAGCGGCGCGTGGTTCTCCTACAAGGGTGAACGTCTCGGTCAAGGACGCGAGAACGCGAAGCAGACATTCAAGGACGACCCGAACATGCGCCTTCGCGTCGAGAATGAAGTGCGCGTCGCGCTCGGCATCCCCGTCTTCGAGGTCGAAGAAGCTAAGCCGGATACCAAAGCCGACGCTAAAGCTGACAAGGCTGACACGGCCGCCGGCAGCAAGAAGTAACAACTAACCGGCCCACATAACCGTAGGGGCAATGCGTTGTCCCTGCCTGCTCAAAGTCGATCTTATGAGCGGGCAGAGACAGCGCATTGCCCCTACAAGTTTGCCCCGCGCGCTTAGTGTCTTTACAGCGTGCCGGCCGGCGCGCATAATCTGCGCGGCCCGTTCGGCGTAACGCGGCCACAAGTGCCATGACCGACACGATTCTTATTAAAGGCGGCACGCTCATCACCGGGGATGGAGACGACCGCGTCGGCGCGGGCGATCTGCTTGTGCGCGACGGGCGCATCGCCGCGCTCGGCGAGGTTCAAGCGACTGCCGACGAAGTGATCGACGCGCGCGGTTGCGCCGTCCTGCCCGGCTTCGTGCAGACACACATACACCTGTGCCAGACGCTCTTTCGCGGCGCGGCCGACGACCTGCCGCTGATCGATTGGCTGAAGCAACGCGTCTGGCCGCTGGAAGCCGCCCACACGGCCGAATCCATCCGCGCCTCCGCGCGCCTCGGCATCGCCGAGTTGATCAAAGGCGGCACGACTTGCGCATTAACGATGGAGACGGTCAACCACACGCGCGAGGTCTTTCGCGTAGTTGAAGAGACAGGCTTCCGCGCCACCGTCGGCAAGTGCATGATGGACGCAGGCGAGGGCGTGCCCGCCGCGCTGCACGAACAGACCGAAGACTCGATCAACGAATCGCTCGCGCTATTAGACGAATGGCACGGGCGCGCCGACGGGCGACTGCGCTACTGCTTCGCGCCGCGCTTCGCCGTCAGTTGTACGCGCACGCTGCTCGAACGCGTCGCCCGCCTCGCACGCGAACGCAAAGTGCTGGTCCACACGCACGCTTCAGAGAATCGCACAGAGATCGAACTGGTCGAGCAAGCGACCGGCCAACGCAACATCGCATATCTAAATTCCGTCGGCCTCGCCGCGCCGCACGTCGCGCTCGCGCATTGCGTCCACGTCAACGATGAAGAACTGGACATACTCGCGCGCACGGGCACGCACGTCCTACACTGTCCGTCGTCAAACTTAAAACTCGGCTCAGGTATCGCGCCCATCGCGGAGATGCTCGAACGCAACATCTCCGTCTCGCTCGGCGCGGACGGCGCACCCTGCAATAACCGGCTCGACATGTTCACAGAGATGCGCACGGCCGCCCTGCTGCAAAAGGCGCGACGCGGCGCGGACGCGCTGCCAGCACGCCGCGTCCTGCGTCTGGCGACCGCCGCAGGCGCGCGCGCCCTCGGTCTGCAAAATGAGATCGGCAGTCTCGAAGTCGGCAAACGCGCCGACATCACGATTCTGAATTTAACCGGACTGCACCTGACGCCGCGCCCAGACATTGTCTCAAGCATCGTCTATGCAGCCGAAGCGTCGGACGTGCGCGATGTGCTGATCGACGGCCGCGTCGTCATGCGCGCGGGTGAACTGTGCGATATATCGGAGCGTGCGGTCTTGACTGACGCGGAAGAACAGGCGCGTCTGCTGTCTGTGCGGGCAGGCATCGTTACGGCTTGAAAAATATTTGCAATAAAAAGCTGTACCGGCTTGGATGTTGCGAAGCGGGGGGCGCTTCGGCGTCCAAGCCGGTACGAGGCGGGCGTCTAAGTTCTGTCTCGGATGCTGTCTTGCGACGCTGACGTTTGGTCGCCAGCACATCCTTCAACGTGGGCGATTATATACATCCCGGCCAGATTGTCAACGCTTTTTTGTGACTAATTCGACAAAAAATCCATTCCGACCGAACCGGTTGACAGTCGCCCGCGCAAGTTCCTATACTTGCGACCTCGCACACATGGCCAGGTAGCTCAGTTGGTAGAGCACCTGACTGAAAATCAGGGTGTCGGCGGTTCGATTCCGTCCCTGGCCATCAATTAAATCAAATAGTTACGGGCAGCCGTTAAGCTGCCCGTTTCTGCTTTGTGTGCCTATAGTATGCCAATAGTCCAGAAAAGGAATTATTACCTTCATATAATCACTCGATAAAAGCTAGGCCGCCATTCTACTGAGTGGCGGCCTAGTTGCTCGTGTTTAGCTGAACGATGTCACTGTCCCTGAAGAGCGTCAGTCGTTTATGCGCGCTACTTCGTCGTTGTGGGTTCGTTTGTGGGTTGGGCTGGTTAGTCGAGTTGGGCGCTCGCGGCGGAGTCGGCGCGGGCGAGTTTGATGGTGAGCTTGTAGGTGTTTGGTGCGCCGGAGACGGGTTGAACTTGGGCGAGGGCGCTCCACTGTTTGCCTGCTTCGTCGGTGAATTTCCAGCGGCTTTGTGTTGTTGAGCCGTGGGCGGTTTTGGTGGCCGGGATTTTGGTCCAACTCTCGGCGAGCTTGGTGTCGATGTGCTGTAAGAGATCGGCGGCCGGGGCGTCGAGGCGCACTTCCCAATCCTTCTGCCAGTTGTCCTTGCTGCCTTGCTGCCAGAGGACTTTCCAGCCCGTGCCGTCGGGGAGCTTGAAGCCTTCGCGGCCGAGCATCTTGCGCAGATGACGGTCGGCGAAACTGGCGCGCGCGTAGCCGGAATCGGGCTGCCAGTTGTACTCCATGTTGAGCGCAGTCTCTTGCGCGCGGCCGCGCCCGGCGAGGCGTTCGACGAGATGCAGCGCGCCGTCTATGCCGGAAGAAAGACCGGCGGTCGTGATGATCTTGCCGTTGTCTACGAAGCGTTGGTCGGTGACGATGCGCGCTTTGGGGGCGAGCACTTTGAGTTCGTCGATGAGGCCGTAGAAGGTCGTGGCTGTTAGCCCGTCGAGCAACCCGGCTTTACCGAGGTAGAAGGCTCCATTGCAGACTGACATCACGAACTCCGCCGTGGCCGCTGTGTCCTGCACCCACTTGATGATCTTTGTGTTGCCGAGTTGTGGCCCGACGTTGCCGCCGGGCAGCATCAGCACGTCGGCCTTCGGCATGTCGGCGAAGGTGTACTTCGGCACGACGGTCATGCCCATGTTCGTGGTAATCGGCCCCGGCTGCGCGGCGACGGTGAAGACGTTGAAGAGACGCTTGTCGTTGTCGCGCGCTTGGCCGAAGACCTCGAACGGCCCTGTGTAGTCGATGATCTGCACGCCGTCGAAGAGGAAGATAGCGAGGTTGCGCGGCGCGGCCGGTTGCGGCGTCGCGGTTGCTGGTGGCGCTTGCGCGGCCTGCGAGCATGTAGGCGTGATGAAGGCGCAACTGATGAGCGTCGTCAGTAGGAATAAGGCGAGCGTAGCTTTGATGCGTTGCATGAGAGTAGTCGTTCCTTTCTAGTGTGTGGTCCGGTTGTGACAGGGCGGCGACGTTGGGCGTGATCTGTGTTACACCCGTGCCGTCGGCTTGCATGACGAAGATTGCGTTCGCAGGAAACTTGCCGGCGATGAAGGCTATGCGCCGGCCGTCGGGCGAGAAGCGCGCGAAGAAGGCGGTCTGCGCGGACAGTTGTTTGAGCTCAGAACCGTTGGGGCGCATCGTGTAGATGTTGAAGTCGGCTGCGCCGTCGCGCTTCGCGGTGAAGATGATGCGCCGGCCGTCGGGCGACCAAGCGGGGTAGATGTTATGTCCTGTGCCGCCGGTCAGCAGGCGCGGCTGCGAAGCGTCGGCATTGACGATCCAGATTTGATCTTGCTGGTCGCCGCGTTCGGCGTAATAGACGATCTGCTTGCCGTCGGGCGACCATTGCGGGTTGAAGTCGTGCGTCTCGTCTCTGGTCAGACGTGTCTGCTGCGAGCCGTTGGCGCGCATGACATAGACTTGTCGTGTGCCGTCGCGGTCGGAGAGGTAAGCGATGCGCTGGCCGTCGGGCGACCAAGCGGGCGCGGCGTTTGATCCATTGTTTGCGGTCAAGCGGACGGGGTGCGTCCCGTCCGCGTTCATCACAAAGATGTCGGTCTGCTTCGCGGCGGTGCGTGCGCCATAGGCGATGCGTTTACCGTCGGGTGACCAAGCGTTGTAGAAGGCCACGGTCGCGTCGTCTGTCAGGCGCGTGACGCGCGAGCCGTCCGCTTGCATGACGTAGATGCTCGCCTTCATGTCCTTGTCAACATGCGTCAGCGCCGTGAAGCCGAGGCGCTTGCCGTCGGGCGACCACGACACGTCTTGATGAAAGACTGCGTGCGGTGCGGGCGCGGGTGTCTGAGCGGCGCAGAGCAACGACAATAGGGAAACAGACGCGAGCGTGAGCAGCGCGAGCACCAGATGATTACGCATATAAATCTCTCCTCTCACCGTGCGCGAGTGTAACCGGGCATGTTCGTTTGGCGTGTGGTTATGCAGCGAGCGGCGGCGGAATTGCAGGGAGGCGTGAGCGCGGGCGGTCAGCGGTTGCCGGTTTGCAAGAACGCTTGCAGTTGTTCGCGGCGACTGCGACTGAGTTTCAACTCCGTGCCGTCGTGCAGCACGACGACGTACTCGCCGTTGAAGAGTTGATGCAGTTCGCGTATGCGGTCGAGGTTGACGATTGAGGAGCGGTGTATACGGACGAAGCGCGCGGGGTCGAGCTTGGCTTCGAGTTCGTTCATCGTCTCGCGCAGCATGTGCCCTTTGCGCCCGACGTGCAGCTTGACGTAATAGTCCTCCGCGCCGATCCAGTCGATCTCGTCAACTTTAAGAAAAGAGATGCGGCCGCCGGACTTGATAAGCAAGCGCGACAGATAAGGCGCGGGTTGCGACGTGCGCGCTTCGGGTGGCGCGTCCCGACTTTCGAGCAGCGCGATGAGCCGCCGGCTCAACTCTTTGATCTCACGTTGCGCGACCTGTTCTTTCGCGCGCCGCAAAGTCTTCTCGAAGCGCGCATCGTCGAAAGGTTTTAAGAGATAGTCGAGCGCGTGGAACTCGAAGGCACGCAGGGCATACTGATCGAACGCAGTGACGAAGACGACGACCGGCAACTCGGCGGCCTCGATCTGTGCGAGCACGCCGAAGCCGTCGAGTTCGGGCATTTGTATATCTAGAAACAGAAGATCGGGCGACTCGCGGCGGATGAGTGCGAGCGCCGCGCGCCCGCTGCCCGCCTCGCCGACGAGTTCTATTTCGGCGTCGGCTTCGAGCAGGATGCGTAGGTTCTGCCGCGCCAGCGGTTCGTCGTCAACGACGAGCGTTCTGATCTTTTTCTTGGGCGTGTTCATCACTGCGAGCCGGCGCGGGCGCCGCTACGAAGGGGATCAACAGCGCGGCCGTCACCCCGCTCGGCTCGCGGTTACGCACGGTAAACTCGTGCCGCGCGCCGTAAAGCTGTTGGAGGCGCGCGCGCGTGTTGGCGAGGCCGATACCGGCGGGCGTCTCTGCGTGCGCGCGCAAGCCGGGCCGTCGTCATAAACCTCGATGCGTAAGAACCCGTCAGCACGATCGGCGCGCACGCCGATCATACCTTGCGCCGCACGCAAGGCGACGCCGTGCCGGATCGCGTTCTCGACGAGCGGTTGCAGGATCAGGTTCGGCACAAGCGCACCGAGCGTATCGGGCGCGACCGACATCTCGACCTTGAGTCGATCAGAAAAGCGCATCTGCTGAATGTTCAGATAGAGTTCAAGAAACTCCAACTCTTCGCCGAGCGGCACTTCTTGCCGGCCGGCGTTCTCCAACGTGTAGCGCAGCAGGTCGCTTAAACCCGCAAGCATATCAACCGCGGCCTTGTTCCGGTTGTCACGCACGAGGCCGGCGATGCCGTTCAAAGTGTTAAAGAGAAAGTGCGGGTGGAGTTGCATCTTGAGGGCTTGCAACTGCGCCTGCGCGAGTTGTGATTCAAGTTGTGTGGCGCGCATCTCGCGCTCGCGGAAGCGGTTGTAATAGTTGATGGCGTAACCGAGGCCGAGCGTCGCGCTGTAGATGAGCAGTTCCAGGTGGAGCATGCTGGTTGCGCGGCCGATGAACATATCCCAGAACGGGCGCGGATGTGTTTCCGGGCCGAACGGGGCGACCAGAACAATCATGTACTCGAAGAAGGCGATATGCGCGGCGGCGATGATGACGAACGCGACGAGGTGTGCGGGCAAAGCGCGTCGCCATGTGGAGCGTTCAAGCGGGAAGTGCCGGCCGACCAAGAGCACAAGCGGCGTTAGAAAGACCCAGACGCCCCAGCCGATGCCGGACCACGCGAGCATCCGCGCCAGCGACGCGGGGAAGTTCTCCATGCGAAAGCCGAGATAGAGTTGGCTGCCGTTCAAGAGGCCGAAGAAAAGCCAGAAGCCTGCGATGATGCCCCACTTCAATGTGCGTCGGCGCGCCACGCCGCGCGTCGTGACGGCGGCAATGTTTGAATCGGAAGCAATTGAGTCAGAGTTCATAGAAGCTTGCTGGTCACATAGGATAATACAAACCGGGCCGGGGCAACTCAACGATTCAGGGAAGCGCGCCGGAATTGCGGCGAACGGCGGTCAGCGGGCCGCCACTTGCGGCGAGACACGCCGCCGCGTTTGAACGAACATCTTTACCGGCGACGCATGGTCAGACTACTATGCGACAAGTAATCGTGTTCATTATGATCTGCGACTTCGGCGTGAGGTGTTGCTTTGGAAATAGCCATCTTGATCTTCAATCGGTTCACGGCGCTCGATGCGGTCGGGCCGTATGAAGTGTTGCGCTCAATCCCCGGCGCGACAGTGAAGTTCGTGTCTAAAGAGGTCGGGCCTGTTCGCACCGATGTCGGCAGTTTGGCGCTGGTGGCTGATTATGCGTTGGGCGAGGTCGGCGCGCCTGACATCTTGGTTGTGCCGGGCGGCCCGGCCAAGCGGCGTTGATGGACGACAGCGAGTTGCTTGATTGGCTCGGCCGCGTTCATCTTAAGACGAAGTGGACAACGTCCGTCTGCACAGGCTCGTTGCTGCTGGCGGCCGCAGGCTTGTTGCAGGGCTTGCGCGCGACGAGTCACTGGCTGGCGCTCGACGTGTTGCGCCAATTCGGGGCTGAGCCGAGTGGCGAGCGCGTGGTGCGACAGGGAAAGATCATCACCGCAGCCGGCGTCTCGGCCGGGATCGACATGGCGCTCACGCTCGTTGCACTTGAATGCGGCGCTGAGATAGCACAAGCGATCCAACTCGGCATCGAGTACGATCCGCAACCACCGTTCGCCGCCGGCTCGCCCGATAAAACACCGGCCGCGATTGTCGAACGCCTGCGCAGTCACAGTCGCTTCATCATGCAGTAGGCAAGGCTGCATACATCGGCCGGGCAACAAGCTCTAGCTAACAATTCAAACTCAATCAGCCGTCAAGTTCCTTGTAACAGGAGCGTGCGGAATTTCGGATCGGCGCGCAGGCTGTCGAGGCGTGGATCGACTTTAAGCTGGTGGGCTGCTTCGGGCGCGGCTTTCGCTTTGGCGCAAGCCTTCTGAAGCCACAGGTAGGCTTGCACGCGCTCGCCGAGGTTCGCCAACACAAGCGCCATGTCGGCAGGCGCAACTTCGTCGCCGGCCCCGGACAACTCTCCGAGCAGTCGGCGGGCTTGAACCCGCCGGCCCGACACAGCATAAGCATTGCCGAGCGCGGCGACGATGCGCCGGTCTTTGCCGCCCGTGAGTTCATGCGCGCGGCGCAGTTCATTGACCGCTGCTTCATGCCGGCCTTGTAACCCATAGACGACGCCGAGCAGGAAGCGCGCTTGCACGAAGTCGGCATCGAGTTCGAGCGTTCGTTCTACCTGTTCGGCGGCGCGGTCGTACTGCCGCGCGAAGTAGAAACGTTCGGCGAGCGTCGTGGCGATGATCGGCGAGAGCGGATCGAGACTGCTGGCGCGTTGCGCCTCTGCGAGTGCTTCGTCGGTGCGCCCTTGCATGGCCAGAAAATCGGAGTACCAATGATGCGCCGTCGCGTAAGACGGGTTGAGTTCGATGGCGCGGCGAAACTCGGCTTCAGCAGCGGCGGAGTTCCAATCGTGATAAGTCTTGACGAGCGCGAGCGAGGCGTGCGCTTCCGCGAGCGTGTCGTCGATCTCAAGGGCCTTAGTTGCGGCGGCGCGCGCACGATTCATGCAGTCGGCGGGCGGGAGCGAGCCGTAGTGATAATTGGCGAGCACGCTGTAGGCATCGGCCAGCCCCGCGTAGGCCGCGCCATAGGCCGGGTCAATGTCAATCGCGCGCTGGAAATGTTCGATACTTTTCTCGACACCCGCTTCGTTGCGCTTGTTCCACATATGCCGCCCGCGTAGATAAGCGTCGTAAGCCGCGACGCTCTCGGTGGCGTGCCGGCGCATGCGCCGTTCATCTTCGCCGCTGAGTTGCGGCAGTATCGCCCGCGCCACCTGTGCCGAGATCGAATCTTGTAATGCGAAGATGTCTGTGAAACGTTCATCGAAACTTTCAGCCCAGACTGGTTGACCATCACCGACGCCGACGAGTTGGACGGTCACACGCACACGGTCGCCCGCACGCTGTACAGTCCCTTCGACGACCGCATCGACGCCGAGCGCACGCCCCGCCGCGACCGTATCGACGCCGTGCCCTTCGTACTTCACAACCGCGCTCGTGGGACGCACGGCGATCTGTCGCACGTTGCTCAGACGTGCGGTCAGCGCGTCCGCCATCCCTGCGCCGGTCAGGTCGTCAGCCTGCGCGCCGAGCGTCTGAAACGGCAGCACGGCGATTGACCTCGGCCCACGCGCCGCAACCTTTGGCTGCACGGTGCGCGCGCGCCAAAAGTAGAAGCCCGAAGCGCAGATGACTAGCAGCCCGCAGAGAACAACTGCGGTCAACATGATCGGGCGCGTGCGTGTGGCTGCGCGATTGGTGTGCGGGCCTAAGGTTGTCGCAGCTACAGTCGTCGCGGCGACTGATAGCGCGGCTTCATCGTGTTCTTCAACGTCAATCGTGATCTGTTCTCTGGTGCGTTCGGCGACGATCAAGCTGTCGCCGTCGGGCACGACTTCACGCACGGGCGCGACGAAGCTATAGCCGCGACCGGGCACGGTCACGACATAACGATGATCGCCCGCACGCTCGCCGAGCACCTTGCGCAGCATTGAGACGTGCTGCGTCAGGTTGTTCTCTTCGACGGCCGTTTCGGCCAGAGCGCAGCCATCAATTCATCTTTAGCCAGCACGCGCCCGCGTTGTTCGACCAGCGCGAGCAGCGTGTCGAAGACCTTGGCCGTGAGGGGCACAGGGTCGCCGTCGCGCAGTAGGACGCGCCGCACGGCGTTGAGGTGGAAAGGGCCGAATTCGTAAACGCGATCTGTTGGCTGCTGCATAAAAAACCTTGCGGGCGAGTTGTGTCTGAAGCACTGACCGGCGACGTGTGCGGTGTCAGTTCGCGTCAGTTCTAAGCGATTTCATAAAGTTTTACAAGATTTCAGCGCGCTTGAAAGACATGCTCCGCGGCCGTGTGCATCATTCGCTTGCGTGCGGGCCGACTGTCGGGCAACTCGCGGCAACGATGAAGAAGCGAATCACCATCACGGTCGAGCGCGAGCGCGTCCTAGTTGTCCAACGGCCCGACGCTTGGATTCACGCACGGTGCATAAGGTGCGCCGACGACGGCGAGTTGCGCAGGGCGTGGGCGCGAATATTCAGAGGCGCGCTCATGGTTTTAAGTCTTGTGCTTGAATCGGCTTGGACGGAAATAGAGAAGCGGCGCGCGGGGCGCACGCGGGGAGTTGAGCAAGATGGCTACAGCCGTAAGCAGTAATGCGATCACGACGGCGCACGCGGTTGCGCACCACCCGAAGGGCCTGTACGTGCTCTTTGCCACGGAGATGTGGGAGCGATTCAGCTTCTACTCGATGCTGGCGATGTTCACTTTGTACTTGCGCGACACGACGGGGCAGGGCTTCGGCTGGACGGTCGATCAGGCGACCGGGCTTTATTCAAACTATCTGATGTTCGTCTATGCCAGCCCGCTCGTCGGCGGTTGGCTCGCGGACAAAAAGCTGGGCTACAGGCGCGCAGTGCTGCTCGGCGGTCTGTTCTTTATGGCGGGTCACCTGTTGCTGTCGTTTCGTTCGATCCCGATTATTTACGTGGCGTTGGCTTGCCTCGTCGTCGGCAACGGGCTGTTCAAACCGAACGTCTCGACGATGGTGGGCAACCTCTACCCGGAAGGCAGTCACTTAAAAGATCGCGCCTATAACATCTTCTACATGGGTATCAACGTCGGCGCATTCCTCGCGCCCGTGGTGGCGGAGTTCGTGCAGGGGCGCTTTGGTTATCATCCGGCGTTTGCCGTCGCGGCCGGCGGCATGGCCATCTCGGTCTGGATTCTGTGGCAGTTCAAACGACACATACAAAACGTTGACTCGCGGCAGACGGGCGCGACTGCAACGGCCAACGCGGCCGCGACCACAGTGGACGCGCCGCCGCACGGCGTCAGCCGCCAGAGCGCGATGGAAGCCGTGCCCGAATGGAAACGCATCGGCGCGCTCATGGTTATCTTCGTGATCGTTATTATCTTCTGGATGGTCTTTCATCAGAACGGTTCGACGATGACCTATTGGGGCAACGAGAACACAGACTGGCAGGTGAGCGGGATCATCTCGAACGCCATCGGCCCCGGTTGGGTGTTGCTGTTGACGTTCCCGCTCGTGTGGTTCTGGCAGTGGCTCGACGGGAAAGGGCTTGAGCCTTCGACGCCGACGAAGATGGCCATTGGCATGATCCTGACCTCGGCCTCATTCCTCGTTCTGTACGTCGGCGCGAAGGTCGGCGAGGCGACGGTTACGGGCAGCAACCCTTACAACTTCAAGGTGTCGCCCGCGTGGCTCGTCGCGGCTTACGGCGTGATCACGGTCGGCGAGTTGATGCTCTCGCCGATGGGGCTGGCGCTGGTGTCAAAGGTTGCGCCGCGCCGCTTCCGTGGCTTGATGATGGGCGGTTGGTTCGTCGCCACCGCCATCGGCAACAAACTGACGCAGGTGGGCGAACTCTGGGACGACTGGCTGCACTCGACCTTCTGGCTGTTCCTCAGCGCCTGCGCGCTCGTCATGGCGTTCGTGCTGCTTGCACTGTTACGACCGCTCAAGAAAGCCATGCCCGGCGTTTAAGTTGATGCAAGCAGCAAGCAGTTAAACTTTACCAGAGCTTCCACCATTTTTTGTCGGCCGGCTTGGGTTGTTGCGCTTCGGACGCGGTTGAAACGTTAACAGTCTGTTGTGCCTTCGATCTCTGTGCGCTAACGCGCGGCTCAACTTTGGCGGGTTGCCAGTTGTACTTAGCGGCCAGCGCGCGCACGCGTTGTTGCAGTTCAGCGCCCTTCTCAGGATTCACCATATAGACGAAGTTGGCGAAGCCTTGCAGCGAGGCGATCACGTCGGGCGCGCGCCCCCAGCGTTTACCGACGGGGCCGTCCTTTTCGATCTGGTAGAGCGTGGCGCGGAATCGTTTCAACTCTTGCCGCGAGACATTCAGTTTGCTATTGACCACAACGCCCGTGACATCCTGTTGCCGCGAACGACGCAGCACACGCGTCTTGTCGGGATGCACGGTGAAGCCTTCGTGCGCAACGATAGCTTTGACTCGTTCGAGCACGTTGCCCAGATGCCGCAGACTCTCGCCTGAGGCCGAGAAGGTCAGATCGTCAGCGTAACGCGTGTAGGTGAAGCCGAGTTCGTCGGCGGTCTTTAACAGGCGGCGGTCGAAGCGACGACAGAGGATATTGGTTAGGGCCGGGCTGGTCGGTGCGCCTTGCGGCAGATGGCGCGCGCCCGTGGCCACGAAGTACTTGCGCCCGTCGAGTTCGACCTCTTCGACGGCCGGCTCGGTGCAGAGCAACCCGAAGATCGTGGCCGCCGCTTCCGAGTAGCCGAACGCGCGAAACAGTCCTTTGATCCGACGATAGCTGATCGAAGGGAAGAAGTCTTTCAGATCGAGATTGATGATCGTCTCCGCGCCGACGTGCGGGCGCGCGTTGGTCACAATCGAACGCCCCGCGCGAAAGCCGTGCGCGCAGTCGTGCGTCTCAACCTTCGTTAAGATGTTGTTGAGTATCCAGTGCTGGACCGCCTTCAGGCGCGGCATCGGCGCGGAGATTTGCCGCACGCCGCCGGTCTTCTTCGGCACTTGAAAGCGGACGTAGTGCGAGACGGTCGAGGTCTTGCGGTCGAAGGCGAGGAAGCGTAGTTCGTTGACCGTGAGGCCGGTGGCCGTTGCGATCTCTGCCGCCGTGCTGAGCGGTTGCAGACCGTAACTCTCCAACCGCGCCACGTCACACTCAGCGTGATTCAACCCGCCGGAGACGGCCTTGCCTAAGAAGCCGATCTCCTGCGTCTGTTTCTGTCGCCACGCGTCTGCGCGCGCTTGTCGTTCACGCGCGCGCCGTTCCTTCGTCTCCTGTCGCTTGCGGCGCGACTCGGCAAAGCGGCGTTTGCGTAGTTCCTTGATCAGCGCCGCTTCGTTGTAGAGGCGACGATTCTGGTCGCGCAGGTCGTTCAACTCGCGCTGCAACTCGGCGCGGCGGCGAATCTCGTCCGCCGGGTCATGCGGCAGCACGCCGCGCGCGGGCCAGAAGCCGAGCCGGATCATATCCTCAAGGATAAACTCCTCGCGCGAGCCTTGCCGGATGCGCTCGTATAGCTCCTCGCGAGTTTTCGGCCGTTCAGTAGACATGATGACGTATGTGTGCGCTGTGCAAGTTTGATTGTCACGCGTAACGGTCAGGGTCGCCCGCGTCCCCTTCGAAAACGCCTGAGGACTGGGTCGCTCAACTCGAGCGTCGAAGGGCTACCGTGGCTCATTCGCTTCTGCGAAGCCATACCGGAATAGCTACGGTAGCCCTTCGACGCACAGTCAAGAGCGGGCCAGTGATGCATGCCCTAAGCTTTACGCATGGACGGCGATCCACCGTCCGGGTTGCAAGGCTCGTGGGCGAACCTGACCGTTACGCCTGACAATCAAAGCAAGTTGTCAAAGTCGGCGCGCGGCCTCCATCCGCAACGCCAGTATGTGCTCGCACGGCCCCATAAAGAGCTTGTGCTGCTGATGCCAGTTGCAGGTACACTCGGCGCGCACCATGCGCTCGTCCTTATCAACCGTCAACGACGGATGAAAAGTCTTCTCCTTATCCTTGACCGTGCCGCGCCGGCTGACTTGTCCTTCCGGATTCGCCTCAATCGCTGTCAGCGTGACGGCCCGCGCGACGACGAAGCGCGTCGCACTCTCTTCACGCGGGCTGGCGAAGCGCAAACGCTCCATCGGTAGCGGCTCGCGGCTCAACTCGCGCGCACGATAGACGCGCTTGTTCAGATCGAAGATCGCGCGCCCCGCCTGCGTGTATGCGCCCAACGCACCAAGCACAGTCGCGCGGTCGAGCTTTAAGCTTGCGGTCAACTCGTCCGGCGTCGCGCGCCAATCTTTCTTCAACTCGTCGAAGACGCGCCGCTTGGTCAACTCGTCCACGTCCGCGCGCGGAGCCATGAGATCGAAATTGCCCGCGCGTGACCAATCGTTCGCAGTCCAACCCGACAGCCCCAACGTGAACGACATATCACCCAGATCGGCCACGTAGAACGAAGGCAGCCCCGTGCCCAATAGATGCACTGTGAACTTGCGCGCGAGCGGGATCAGGCGTTCGAGTATGTGTATGCGCCGACGACCCCAGACGCGTATGACCTCGCTGCCCGTGCCTGTATAGATCGAGCGCGGGCACACCACCTCCGTCTCCCACGGCTCGAAGACGACCTTGACAGGTTGACCGGGGCTTAAGTGATAACGCATCGCGCGCGGCCCTTGCTGTTCGCGCCGTCGGCGCAGCACGAAGCAGAGGTTGTGTATGTCCATCGGGTGCAGATCGAACGTGCGCGCAGGCAGAGACATCGCGGAGCTAACTTGCAGGAAGCCGCGCACCCAACTGTCGGGCAGATCGATCTTCACCTCCTTGTATTCGGCCTCGCCCGTCGTCTGCACGTCGAAGCCCGACGGGTCGATCTCGAAGCGCGTCGTCTTATACGTGCGTATCTTTTGAAACTCGTCGTAGAGCGCGGCCGAGTAGTCTATGTTCGTCGTGCCGCAAGCGAACTCGCCAACCTCGTCGAAGACTTCGTAACCCGCGCCAAGTCGCCCGTAGCTCGCTTCGTCCTGGCTAAAGCACTCGAAGAAGACTTCATCAGGATGCACGGTGATAACGGGGTCGAGCACGAACCAGAAATCTTTCTCCTTCTGATATAGATAAGCGAAGTAATCCTGCCGCGCCTTGTTGTACGGCCCACGGCGCTGCGCGCTACGCGTGTAGAGTTCGCTAACTTCCGCTTGCAACTCTTTGATCCGCGCGGATACCTGCGTGCGCTCGGCGGCGACCGCCTGCCAATCGATCTGCTCCTGTCGCGCGGCCCATTCCTTGTAGTCCGTCTTGTCCTTCGGCTTGAAGCGCAAGTCGGAAACAACTACATCATGCAAGGCACTGATCGCCTCGCGGAACTCGATCCGCTGGCGCAGCTTGCCCGTGAAGAACGTCGGCTCGCGGCGCACGTCGGGCGCAAACGACATGCGCGTCTGGTCGGCGGTCGAAGCTACGGCGCTGCTGCCGCGATAGGTGTAGTTAAACTCCACGGCGCACCTCCGCGGGTTTGACGTTCAGCGGCAACGGCACGTCCGGGTGCGCGCGGCGGATGGCCAGCATGGCCTCGATGGTCGCGGCCTTTTGTTCAATGGCGGCGGTCGCCGACTGGTGCGTGAGAATCTCTGCGACGACGCGGGCCGCCGCTTCGCTCTTTTGCGCCTCGGCCATCAGGAACGTAATGACGCGCGCCTTCGCCACGCGCGCTTTGTTCACACGCGCCAGCACGCTCTTGAAATAGTGCGTCAACTCGCGCAGGCGCGCAGGGTCGTCCGCGCAGTAACGTTCGAGATAGTTTGTGACGAAGAGTTGCAGATCGGCCGACGGGTGTTCGCTCAACTTGAGCATGTATTCTTGACCGGACTCCTCGCTGAAATAGCGCGTGACCAACTCGCGCCCGAACTGTTGCACGTCCGCACGCACGCTGTCGCAGACGGCGACAAGGATGCCCGGTGTGAAATCGGCCGCGTCAAATTTTGTGCGGAACACGTTGAAGAAGAAGGCGCGCGCCTCGTCCCAACGCACGTCGAGCAAGCGCACGGCTTGTGCCATCTCGTCCAAGTGCGTGGCGGGATTCGTCGCCTGCCGGAAGCGTTCGATCAATAGACCAAAGAGCATCTGCGCCGACTGTCGCACAGCGAACACTTCGGCGTCGGCCAGTTCGACGATCTCGTCGGTCGTGAACGTCTGCGCCCAAGTTAAGTCGGCCTGTGCCTTAGTCGCAATCAAGTGCCCGCCAAATTCCTGTGCCGCAGGCGACGACGCGCGCGCCAGCCGCAACGCTAAATTTTTATCCACGTCGCGCGTCCAATCGTCGCCCAAGTCTTCTTGAAGTAACTGCACGACGCTGCGATGGACGCCTTCATAAGTTTCGGGCGCGAGCAGTGTGCCCACGATCCGGTGCGCGAAGATGTGGGCGAAGGTTGCGCCGCCTTCGCTTTGACCGAGGCGACGAATGACGGGGCGGATGGCGTTGCGCAAATCGGCGAGCGGGTGTTGACTGAGCACGACGAGCAGCGCCTCACGGCCGCGCAGAGTCTCGTCCGGTAGTTCGCCAAGCAGGCGGACGCCAATGCCGCGCAAGCGTTCGTGCGGCGAGTTGATCAGCGAGATGATGATCTCTTCCGGCAGTTCGCTCGGTCGCACTTCATGTATGAGCAGAATGTTGCCGCCGAGTTCCTGCACTTCTGCGAGTGGATGCGTGAGCAGATCAAGGACGACGCCGAAACCGAGCGTGCGTAACTGTTGACCGAAACTCTTAAGCACTGTCTCGGCGATGTCGCTTGCTTCGGTCGCTTGCGTTGCGTCCAGCCCGGTCAGGTATGCGATGAGGCGGACGACGAGCGTGCGCGCTTCCGCATCGGGCAGCGCGGTCGAACGTAACAACTGGCGTGCGAAGGCGCGCGTGTCGGCGTGTGGGCTGGTGATGAGCGCGATGGTGAAGTCGTTGTCGCGCATGAAGTGTTCGCGCCGTTCGTCGATCCAGCGATGCGCCGCCGCGCGGGCTGCGGGCGCGGCGCAGTTGGCGACGGCGAGGACGAGTTCGTGGTCCGGTTCGGCCGGACGATAACGTGCGCTGAGCAACTCGTAGCCGAACTGCGCCGTCACTTCATAAGGGCGACTGAGGATCATCAGCAGCGCCTCGCGGTCGAGTTCGGCCGTGAACTGCGTGCATGCCCTGAGCGCCTTGACGGCGAAATGTTGGACGGGTTGGCAGTTGCTTTCAGAGATCAAGTGCAGCAGACCCGTCGGCACGCGCTCCCACAATTCGGGGAATGCTTCTTCGCGCGCGTCCGGCTCCGGGTCGCCCGGTTTGTAATCCGCGCGGCAGCGCCAAGCGGTCGTGTTTTCGCGGTAGACATAGCGCGGGCTGTTCGCGTAGAGAATGTAGTTAAAAGCCCAGTAAGGCGCATAAGCATCCCAGCGCACAGTGTACGTGCGCCCGGTCTGCCAGTGATGCGTTTCCGACTCGCGCGCGGCTTGCGCGTCGGCGTCGGAGAAGGGCAGCAGCACGCCCGTCGCCATGCGTACATAATCCGCATCGCCCAACTCGCCCAAGCGGCGCAGCGTGCGCCACACACGCAGGCGCAGGTAAGCGCGCGTGCGGCCGCCGTAGGCTATAGGCGCAGCCTCTTTCTTGATCTCCTTGTCGGCTTGGGCGATGTAAGCCCCGCCCGGCAGCAACACGTAAGCATAGCGCCGGTCTTTCGCCAGCGAAAAATATCTGGTGCGACCGAACATCGCGCGCTCTTGCTCGAAGTGATAGGCGATGAGGCCATAGACCTCTGCGTCGCAGCGATACTCTGCGGCCTTGAAGATGTGACGTATGCGTTGGAAGTAGTTCGGCCTGAGCGGGGCTGTGCGTAACAGTGCGAGCAGCGCCGGGCGCACATGCTCGTTGTCGATCAAATAAAGCGTATCGAGGACGGCGAAGCGGCGATAGTCGCCGCCGTCGAGATAACCTTGCAGCGCGTTGGCGAAGGCATCGGCCGGGCCGTTCACCGGCGCCGCGCAACGGATGCGGCAGACTCCCAAGTGCCCACGATCTAAGCTCAATGCGCGTGCCCTCGTCGGACAACTTCAACAGCGCCTCGCCCGCGATGCGCCGCACGAAGTCGGCCGTCGCCGTGTCGCCGTAGAGCCGGCCAAGCGTGGAGACGGCGCGCGTGTCGCCGCATAGACCTAAGGCCCATGCGATGCAGTAGTCACGAAGCGGACTGCCGCTGCCGACCAGTTCGAGTAACAGCGGCGCGGCTTCGCGCAAGCCTAACTCGCCCGCGCGCCAGATGACGCGCTCGACGGGCCAGTCGCCCGGCTTGCCCGCGGCCAAATCGCGCAGCCGGTTTAAGGTCGCTTGCGCTTGTGCCCTGTTGTCCGTTGGTCGCACGACGACAGTCCGGGCCGGCGGCTCCGCAGCTTGCACAGGCGCGATGCGATAACCCTTCTTGGTCTTCGAGTCAACTAAATCTTGAAACAGTTTTTCGGCATCCAGACGCGGCACGGGCGAGATGGTCTTGACGCCCTCTTTCAACTGCGCGCCCCTGCGCCCGTAGCGGAAGTTGACGACGTAGCTCGCGGGCGCGACTTCGCACAGGTCCACTTCATAGACCTTATCCGAACTGCCTTCCCGATAGACCAGAACTGTTTGCTTGATCAACTTCATGTTGAGCTACGGCCCATTGTGCGCGGCTGCGAAGTTAGCGAAGCACCGTCTTTTGATATATCACAATCGCATCCTGCGCGCAATACTTTGTTTCACGTATGAAACAACATCATCAATGATAGACAGCTTCCAGAAAACGTGCCGTCGGCGGCGAACTATTCGGAGCGGTGAGAATTTCGGTCGGGGCGAGCGTGAGCCAATCTCACGCCAACGGGCAAGCAACCGGCGGCCTGATGGCCCGTAAGCCGAACGCAAAAAGCCGCCTCAACGAATATACAACGGGGCAGATGATTATTTCTACAGTTTTATTTTTGCGCAATCTGGCAGCTACAACTTGGGGCCGGCCAGTTCGATTGTGTGCGCGCCGGATCGAAGTTAATATTTGAGCCATGCCGGAGTGGATCGTTAAATGGTTACAGACCGCCTCGTGGCCGCAACTGCTGTTGGTCTTCCTCGGCGAGAATTTTGCGATCTTGCTGCTCGTCGTCGGGTTGGGTAGTTGGGCGGCGGCGCGTTTTAACGCGCGGCGGGTCGCGCTTGTGCCTGAGCCGTTGTCTGTGACTGAAGTGTCCGTGGCGTTGGTTAACGTGCTGTTGAATACGCTGACAACTTTGGTCGGGTTGTGGTTGTGGCGACGCGGCATCATTCAGTTTAGAAACGACGTTGGGTTGCGAGCTTTGGCGGACGTGTTGGTCTTGCTGCTGGGCATGGATTTGCTCATGTACGTGTTGCATCGCGTGGCGCACACGCGCGTCCTGTATGCGTTGCTCCATCGGTTTCATCATCAATACGAACGCCCGCGCCCGTTGACGCTGTTTGCGTTAAGCCCGGTCGAGAATCTGGCGTTCGGCGGTTTGTGGCTGACGTTCATTGCGCTCTACGATGCTTCGTGGCTCGGCATGTCGATCTACCTGATGTTGAATGTCTTCTTCGGGGCGGTGGGGCATCTGGGCGTCGAGCCGTTTCCCACGGGTTGGGTCGCGCGCCCCGCGCTGCGGCATATCGCGGGCGGCTCGTTTCACGCGCAGCATCATCAAGACATGAAGCACAACTTCGGGTTCTACACATTATTCTGGGACAGACTGTTAGGGACTTTGCGGCCCGACTACGAACGAAACTACGGGCAAGTGCCGGGTTGGTTACAGAAGTGAATGATGCAACTCAAACTCTGATTCTAACTGCGACGCGTCTCTTTGCAGCCGCGCGTGTTTGTGTTAGTTTCTCTCACACCGTCTAGTTGTCACGTCGTATTTGCACCCTAGAGACAGGCTGTTTGTCAGTCGCCCGGAGCGCCGGCCGCGACGCGTTGCGCGCGCCGACTCTGCCCTGTCGCTACTGCAAACGACCGCGATAAACCGCACGTCAACTCTCGCCAGATGAAACAGGAGTCGAGTCGCATGAGATCAAGTCGCCAGCGTCATTCAACGTTCATCACATTATTGCTGTTGGTCGGTCTGCTAACGACCGGCGCGGTGCAGACTGCGCGCGCGCAAGAAGAGAAGCGGGCCGAGAAGGAAGCCGTCGAGAAGCAGAAACAGGAAGACGCGAAGAAGCCCGAAGCCGCGGCCACGCCGCAAGAGGGGCCGAAGAATCCGCAGGAAGCGAAGCGGCCCGAAGAGGCCAAGAAGCCGGAAGAACCGAAGAAGCCTGAACCGATGTCCGCGCCGACCTTCGCGGGCTTGCGCTTGCGTTCCATCGGGCCGGCGTTCACGTCGGGGCGCGTTGCAACCTTCGCGGTCAACCCGAAAGAGCCGAGCCAGTATTTCGTCGCGTCGGCATCGGGCGGCGTGTGGAAGACCGAGAACGGCGGCACGACCTTCCGGCCGGTCTTCGACGGCGAAGGCTCGTATTCAATCGGCTGGATCGTGCTCGACCCGAAGAACCCGCTCACGGTCTGGGTGGGCACGGGCGAGAACAACTCGCAGCGCAGCGTCTCTTACGGCGACGGCGTGTACAAGTCGGAAGACGGCGGCAAGACTTGGAAGAACATGGGGCTGAAGAAGTCGGAGCATATCGGGCGCATCGCGCTCGACCCGCGCGACGCGAGCACGGTGTACGTCGCCGCGCAGGGGCCGCTGTGGGGGCCGGGCGGCGACCGCGGCCTGTTCAAGACGACGGACGGCGGCAAGACTTGGAAGAACATTCTGAACATCAGCGAGAACACGGGCGTCACCGATGTCATCGTCGATCCGAATAATCCCGACACGGTTTATGCCGCTGCTTATCAACGTCGGCGGCACATTTGGACGTTGATCAACGGCGGGCCGGAAAGTGCGCTCTACAAATCGACCGATGCGGGCGCGACGTGGCGCAAGATCAGGGCGGGCTTGCCGACAACCGAACTTGGCCGCATCGGGCTGGCGCTCTCGCCGGTCGATTCAAACGTGCTGTATGCCACGGTCGAAGCGGCGGACAAGCGCGGCGGCATCTTTCGTTCGAGCGACCGGGGCGAAAGTTGGGAGCGGCGTAACGAGTACGATGTGACGGCGATGTACTACTCGCGCGTCGTGGCCGATCCGAAGGACGTTGATCGCATCTACATCATGAACGTGTTGCTGCTGGTATCGGACGACGGCGGGCGCACGCTCAGACCGTTGGGCGAGCGGTCGAAGCACGTTGACAATCACGACATCTGGATCGATCCCGACAACACGAATCATTATCTCGTCGGCTGCGACGGCGGCGTCTATGAGAGTTATGACCGGGGCGTGAATTGGGACTTCAAAGAGAACCTGCCCATCACGCAACTCTATGACGTGGCGACCGACAACTCGACGCCGTTCTATTACGTCTACGGCGGCGCGCAGGACAACTTCAACTTCGGCGGCCCGTCGCGCACGCGCAACACGAACGGCATCGTGAATAGCGATTGGTTCGTCACGCTCGGCGGCGACGGCTTCCGCACACAGGTTGATCCGACCGACCCGAACACGATCTATACCGAATACCAGAACGGCTCGCTGTTCCGCTTCGACCGGCGCACGGGCGAGCGCATGGGCATACAGCCCGCGGTCGGGCGCGGCGAAGACCCTCTGCGTTGGAACTGGGACTCGCCCTTCATCATCAGCCCACACTCGAACACGCGGCTTTACTTCGCGGCCGAAAGTTGTTCCGCTCCGATGATCGCGGCGACAGTTGGCAACTTGTTTCAGGGCAACTCACGCGCGGCCTCAACCGTGACGTGCTGCCCGTGATGGGGCGCGTGTGGAGCGCCGATGCGGTGGCGCGGCATGCTTCGACCGCGTTCTATGGCAACTCGTCGGCGTTGTCTGAATCGCCGAAGAAAGACGGCTTGATCTACGTCGGCACGGACGACGGTTTGATCAACGTGACCGAGGACGGCGGCAAGAACTGGCGCAAGATCGAGACGTTCCCCGGCATCCCGGCGAACACATACGTGAGCCGTCTGCTTGCGTCGAGTCATGACGTGAACACGGTCTATGCGTCGTTCGACAATCATCAGATGTCGGACTTCAAGCCGTACATCTTAAAGAGCACGGACGCGGGGCGGACGTGGGTTTCGTTGAGTGCGAACCTGCCGGAGAACGGCCCTGTGCTGGCGCTCGCCGAAGATCACGTCAACTCGAACCTGTTGTTTGCGGGCACGGAGTACGGGCTGTGGTTCTCGATTGACGGCGGCAAGAAGTGGGTGCAGTTGAAAGGCGGGCTGCCGACCATCTCCGTGCATGACATCACGATTCAACAGCGCGAGAACGATCTGGTCGTCGGCACGTTCGGGCGCGGCATCTACATTCTCGACAACTACACGTCGCTGCGGCTGTTGCAACCGCAGATGCTCACGCAAGAGGCGCAACTCTTCCCGGTCAAGAACGCATTGATGTACATACAGGCGCAACCTATCGGCGGGAACGGCAAAGGGTTTCGCGGCGAGTCGTTCTTCACGGCCGACAATCCGCCGTATGGTGCGACCTTCACTTACTATCTGAAGGACGCGATCAAGACGAAGAAGCAGCGCCGGCAGGAAGCGGATAAGGAAGCGGATAAGAACAAACTCCCGCCCACGCAGCCGACCGCCGATCAACTCCGCGCCGAAGAAGAAGAAGAAGCACCCGTGATCATCTTCACCGTCGCGGACGCTGCGGGCAACATCGTCAGGCGCGTGACCGGACCTGCGGCTGCGGGCTTCCAACGCGTTACGTGGAACTTGCGTTACCCGCCGGCCGTTGTGCCGGCCGCGCCCACGCAGCAAGGTGGCGGCGGTGGCGGCGGTGGTGGTGGCGGTGGCGGGGACACGCCTGCGGGCGATGGGCCGTCGGGGCCGCTGGTGATGCCGGGGGCGTATCGCGTGACGATGGCGAAGCGCGTGGACGGCGTGATCACGCCGCTCGGTCAGCCGCAACAGTTCGAGGTCTATGTTGACGGGCAGACGAGCATGAACGCGGCTGATCGCACGGCGTTGGTTGAGTTCCAACGCAAGGTGGCGCGGCTGCAACGCGCGGTGACCGGCGCGCTTGAAACTGCGAACGCGCTCAAGCCGCGCTTCGTTGCGATCAAGCGTGCGCTCTTGAACACGCCGGACGCGGGCAACAAGTTGATCGACGAAGCGGCGCGGTTGGATGAACGCACGAACACGATCCTGCGCGCCCTGCGCGGCGACACGGTCTTGCGCTCGCGCAACGAGAACACGCCGCCCGCGATCACCGACCGCGTCTTCGGCATCATCGGCGATCAGAACAGTTCCACCGCGCGCCCGACGCGCACGCAAGAGGAGCAATATCGCTACGCCGCGGCCGAGTTCGAGGGCGTGTTAGCGCAACTGCGCCAACTGGTCGAAGTCGATCTCAAGAACCTTGAGAAGCAGATGGAAGCGGCGGGCGCACCGTGGACGCCGGTCGCTTGCCCGATTGGAAAGAACAATAAGAAATGCGGATTGCGGACTGCGGATTGCGGATTAAGAAAGACCTTGTTCTTTTAATCCGCAATCCGCAATCCGCATTTTTTCGCTTAGGGTTGGCCGAAGCGGCTGCGGTATTCCTGCGCGTGGACGAAGCCGAAGATGAGCGTGCGATAGTCGCCGGGCGCAATGTCGCCCGTGCCGTTTGTTAGGACGTTGACCCACGCGTTCCAGCCCGACGGTTCTGGGTCGCGGCGCAGATAGCCGAAGTATTGCATCGTGACGAAGCCGCGATAGATGAAGCGTTCATACACTTCAGGGCTTTCGAGGAAGGCGCGCAACGTCTGCGCGGCCGTGCGCGTGCCCGCACGCATGTCCGCGACCAACTGCGCGCGGTTCGCTAGCTGCACGTTCGCCGTCTGCTCAAGCCGTGTGACAAAAGCTTCCGCGTGCGCCGCATCCGTTAGACCCGCGTAGCGATCCGTGAACTCGCGCCGGCTCATCAGTTCGTTGATGTAGGCCGCCTTGTTTGCTTCAAGTTCGGCTGCGGTCTGGGCCTGTCCGAGTTGACCCATTTCGGGCAGGAACTCGTTGTAGCGTGGCAGCCGGCCAAACGCAGCTTCATAAGCACGGTAGATCAAGTAACCACGGCCCAGAAACTCCTGCGACCGATAGAAGCCCGACGAGACAAGCACGCGGTCGCAATCGGGGTGTGAGCCATAGCCGCTATCGGGACACTGGCTGAGCACGTTGACCCATGCGTCGAAGCCCGCCGCCTCCGGCGCTCTGTTCAGAAAGTCAATGTACTGCTGGCGCACGAAGAAACTCGCGTCTTCGAGCGGGTTGACGAGCGCGGCCGCACCCGAAGTTGTCCCGAAACGGCCGGCGAAGATCGTCGCCCCGGCCGCGTTGACTACGGCGACGGTCGAGCCGTTCGTGATCGCGGGCACGGTCTGGCCGCGTTCCGATTCCAACTCAAGCTCGCCCCGGAAGAACGAGTTGAGCACGATCTGCCCGATGCTCGTGCCGTTGACCAGCGCCGTGAAGCTTGTGCCCGCCGGTTGGTTCACGTCTTCAATCTCGACCTCGAAGTTGGTGCGGCCGTCTGCGCGCACGCGAAAGTCTGCGTGCCCCTTCGGCATGACGCCGTTGAAGATCGCACCCGCGAGCGGAATACGCAGCCGCGTCTCAGCGCCGGGCGTAGGCGATGGCGATGGCGACGGAGATGGAGATGGTGATGGTGACGGCGAGGGCGACGGTGACGGCGTAGGGGTCGGGGTCGGCGGCGGCGCGGTGACGGTGAACGAACCGGCGACGATGGTTGCGCCCGCCTGCGTCGTGACGGCGACCGTCGTGCCGCTCACGATGGGCGGCAACGTCTGCCCATCGCGCGTGTCGCGCTCGAACTTGCCGTTGAGCACAGACGTGAGCGCAAACTCGCCAACCTTCACGCCGTCCACGACCACGTTCAGACGCGTGCCCGCCGGCAGGTTTACATTTTCGACTTTGACCTCGAACTCACGGCTACCGTCAATGCGCCGTTTCAACTCCGCCTCGCCGCGCGGCACAGAGCCGTTGAAGGCTCCGCCGACGAGATCAATCTCGACCTTCGACTCCGCGCCGGGCGATGGCGCAGGTGATGGCGATGGCGTCGGGCTGGCCGTCGGACTCGGCGACGGTGTGGCCGACGCGGACGGGGTTGGATACGACGCGGCGGCGCAGGGCACTACACAGAGCGCGAGCCACAGCCATATTAGCCGCAGCCTGCGCGCGCGATTCTTGTTAGCCGATTGATACAGCACGTTTCTGCTCCTGAAGTTCATCATTGCTTTAATAAAAGCGCGTGCCTGTCTAAGCGCACGCGCTTAACCCTCCCAGTGTTCGTCTACGTGCGTTAGCAGGACTCGACGCTGCAACGTGCCGGTGACTGCTGCCCGCACGCTTCGTCATGTCAACCATCGTGCCACGTCATTCGTCGCCGCGAATAGACGAGAAAACAAGCGCATCTTGGGTCGACCCCGCACAGCATGTGGTGACCGCGCGATTTTTAGGTGCGCGCCCGCCGTGCATACTTGATTCGCACGGCGCGGCCGCAAGACCTTGCCGGGTGCTTCTTAGCCGCATAAACATTGATCTATTTGCAACGGTGCGAAGTTAGTAGCAAGTGCGAAGGTGGTATATGGCAAGATCGAGCTGTGTGAGCCGGTTATGCGTGGACAAGCTGATAATGATCATGCGACCCGACGGTTGATGACGAGCGGCATCGTGATCGGGCTGCTGTCGTTTCTCAAGGATTATCGCCTTTTTTAAGACGCGCGGCTGAGTGCAGGCCGGATGAGCCGGGTCATAGACATACTTGAATAAGGTGCTGGCATAGCGGTTGCACTTAAAAATGTCATTGAGGAAGCAGCGGTTGCGCGTGCAAGGATTTAGGCCGATTGCCTTGCAACGTTTTGGGTGTGCCGGTAGTCAAACAAGGACTTCGTTTGTTCGTTAGCTTCCCCCTTGAATCTACGGGTTGTAACGCTCGCGCGCGGGTTTGCGCGTCGGGGCCATCTGTTAACTGATTCAGTCCGCGCTGTGCCGCAACGCGCCCACTGAACTTCTACATCATCCGTCTACATCAAAATGTCTAAGCGCCACTTATCCAACCTGAAGCCTTGCCTTGCTAGTCTGCTGCTCTTAACGTTTTGCTCTGCCGGTCTGCCCGTGCTGCCGACGCGCGCGCAGGGCGTCCGGGCGAAAGCTCAACTGCCGCAGTTCGACGCGGCGCAGCCGGCGGCCGACACTCTGGCGGTCAAGACCATTGCGGGCGGGATCAAAAAACAGCCGGGTGCGCTCAGCGCAAAGATGTCGCCCGACTTGTTCAAGTTGTTGGGTCAGCCGGGCCGCGAGCGTGGCGCGTTGCGCGTCGTCTGTCGCTTCAAAGGCGCGCCGGGGCCGGGCGTTGCCGCGATCTACCAGCGACCGGGTGTGAGCGTGCAATACAGCATGCCGAACTTGAACTTCGCGGTGGCAACGATGCCAGCCAACGCCGTCAATGATCTGGCGGCGCTCAAAGAGGTCGCATACATCTCGCCCGACCGCGAGGTGCGCACGCTCGGTCACGTCTCCACAACGACGGGCGCGAACCTTGTGCGCAATCAGGCCACGCCCGGCCTCGATGGCACAGGCATCGGCATCGCCGTCATCGATTCAGGCGTCAAGCATAGCCACAAGGTCTTCCGCGACGGGCGCACAAGCGATAGCGACGTGCGGATTGTGACCGAGCAAGACTTCGTTGAGTACAGCGGGCGTACCGGCGACGATTACGGGCACGGCACACACGTCGCCTCTCTGGCCGCCGGTAACGGGCGCATCGCCAACGCCGCTTACATCGGCATCGCACCGAACGCCAACATCATCAACCTGCGCGTGCTTGACGCGACCGGCACAGGGCGCGTCAGCAATCTACTCAACGCGCTCGATTATGTGCTGGCGAATCGCACGCGCTACAACATCCGCGTCGTCAACATGAGTCTGGGGCTGCCGGCGGTCGATTCTTATCGCAACGATCCGGTCTGTCTCGCGGTGCGCCGCTTGGTGGACGCAGGCATCGTGGTGATTGCGGCCGCGGGCAACAACGGCAAAGACGACAACGGCAACAAGGTTTACGGGCAGATTCACTCGCCGGGCAACGAGCCTTCGGCCATCACGGTCGGCGCAGCCAACACCTTCGGCACGGACGCACGCGCAGATGATGGCGTCGCCACCTACAGTTCGCGCGGGCCGACGCGCAGTTCATACATAGACGAGGCCGGCGTGCGCCGCTACGACAACCTGATCAAGCCTGATCTGGTTGCGCCCGGCAATCGCATCGTGGCCGCTTCGGCCGAAGGGAACTATCTCGCCACGACTTACAACCTGCGCGCCTTCGTGAGCGCCGAAGACAGCCGCGAGATGATGACCTTGAGCGGCACGTCTATGGCCGCGCCCATCGTCGCGGGCGCAGCCGCATTGCTGTTGCAGGCAAACCCGCGCCTCACGCCGAACATGATCAAGTTGATCCTGACCTACACGGCGCAACCGCTGCAAGGCTTCAATATGTTCGAGCAGGGCGCGGGCGAATTGAACATCGAAGGCGCGGTGCGCTTGGCAAAACTTGTCCGCACCGATCTGACGAACAACACGCCGCTCGGTGCGTCCATGCTCACAGGCGCAGCGCCCAATCCGCAGACGACCATCGCCGGGCACACGTTCAGTTGGGCGCAAGGGCTGGTCTTGAACTTCAGTTTTGCCACCGGCCAGAGTCTCATCACGCAGTACCAGCGCGTCTATGGTCTGGGCATACTGATCAGCGACGGCATCCTGATTAGCGACAGCAGCGGCATCTTGATTAGCGACGGCATCTTGATCAGCGACAGTAGCGGCATCTTGATCAGCGACACGATCCTCACGAGCAACGGGGCCGCTCTGGGGCAAGGCACGCCTTACGTGCGCACGCGCGATCTGCTTAACTGGCGACTACTGGACCGACCCGTGGGCGGCAGCGGCATTCTCATCAGCGACGGCATTCTTGATCAGCGATGGCATCTTGATCAGCGATGGCATTCTCATCAGCGATGTGAAAGTTCGCGCCGAGGCAACCGAGGCGAACGGCGAGGCCACGGCCGCGATGGCCGTTGTGCTCGACAATGGGAATGATCACATTGGCTACTGAGTTAAGATTCGACGCGCCGGCCCCGCAGCCTCATACAAGTTCGACCGGGCCCGCCGCCGACTACTGTATGCCGCAGCTACCCACAGGCCTCACGAGTGCTGCTACTTCGGCAGAGGCGGAGCCGTCGCGCCCGGCCGCCATACCCGCGCTCAAAGTGCAACCGCTCGTCGCCGGGCAAGAGCGTGAGGCGCTCGCGTTCCTCGGCGTGCGCGCGATCCACACGGTTGCGATGGCCAGCCTGATCAGCGACAACGGGTTAGAGAGTCCGTTCAATCGCGGCGTGTTCTATGGTTGCCGGGATGCGGCGGGCCAACTGCTCGGCGTCGCGCTGTTCGGTCATGTCGTGTTACTTGAAACGCGCACCGATGCGGCGCTCGCGGCCCTTGCGTTGCAGACGCACGCGTGCCCGCGCGCTCACCTTATTATGGGTGAGGAAGCACGGGTCGAACACTTCTGGCAATACTTCGCACAGGCGGGCCAGAGCGCGCATTACTTGCGCTACGAACTGTTGTTCGAGCAGCGTGAGCGCGTCGCGGGTCACGCATCAGTGCCGGAGTTGCGACGGGCGACGCAGGCCGACCTCGATGCCGTGTTGTTGGCGCACGCGGCGCTGGCGAGCAGCGAGAACGGCATCAACCCGCTCGAAGTCGATCCCGAAGGCTTTCGCACGCGCACGATGCGCCGCATAGAGCAAGGGCGCGTCTGGGTCTGGATTAAAGCGGGGCGGTTGATCTTCAAAGCAGACGTGGCCGCCGAGACGCCTGAAGTGAGCTATCTCGAAGGCGTCTATGTGAACCCGACCGAGCGCGGCAAAGGTTACGGCCTGCGCTGCCTGACGCAGTTGTGCAGTGATCTGTTGCGTCGCACAAATGTTGTCTGTCTGCTGGTCAACGAACAGAACGTGCGCGCGCAAGAAGTTTACCGGCGCGCGGGCTTCCAACTGCACAGTCGTTACAGCACGATCTTTCTGCGCCCCGCCGCTTGATGCATATCCTGTCCGAGTTTGTGATTTAGATGTTAGACAATTATATTGAACACAATTCGATGAACAAGCAACCGCTGACCACACGGAATGACGCGGGCAGTGATAAGCCTGAGCCGGGCGTCATGCAACTGGCGGACGCGCGTGGGCGTGCGCGCACACAGGCGCAGCGCGAGACGCTCGTGCGTGAGTTGGAAGCGGTGCGCGTCCTGCTCGATCAAGGGCAGTCGTCCGAAGTCAACAAGCGGGTCGGTGCGTTGTTGCGTGCGACGCGGACGGATGCGTCGCTGCTGGCGCTGGCGCGTTGTGCCTTGTCGAGCGCGCTTGAGATGCAGGGGCGCTATAGTGAATCGCTCGACGCCGTGCGGATGTATGAAGCGCCGGAGGAACGCGCGCGGCTCGACGCCGAGGCGGCCGCGTGTCTGGGCGTGCAGATCGGGCTGGCTTACAACTACGCGGGCGATCATCCGAAGGCCATCGCGCTCTTGAACACAGCCTTGCGCGAGGCGCACGAGAAGGGCGCGGGCGCGCAACTCGGTTCGGTCTATGTGGCGCTCGCACGCGTCTATCGCAGCATCAACGAGTACACCATCGCGCGCGATCACGGGCAGAAGGCGCTCGAACATTTTCGCGGCACGGGCGACTGGCGCGGCCTCGCCGAAGCCTACTTCGCTATCGGCCTCGCGGAGTTGTTTGAAGGCAACTACGAACCGGCGCTCGAACATCTCGAACAGTCTTTGAAGTTGGTCGGCGATCATCCCGCGCCTTATCTGCTCGGCAAAATCTACACCAACATGGCCGGCGCGTGCGGCTTCCTCAAACGACCGCACGAAGGCATCAGTTATTTAGAGAAGGCGATCAGCTATTACGAGCGCACCGAGCACAAGGCGAACGCGGCGGACGGTTACAACAACCTCGGCGTCCATCTGACTTTGATGGGCGATTGGACGCGCGCACAAGTCGCCTTAGAACGTGCGCTCGCGCTCGCCACGGAGATCGACGAACGCGGCCGCAAAGTGCCGCTCATCCTCGACTCGCTCGGCGAACTGTTGTTGCTGCGCGGCGACCTCGAAGAAGCGCGCGATTATCTTGAACGCGCGGTTAACCTCGCCCACGCGAACACGAACAAGTGGTACGCAGGTCAGCCTTTGCGCACGCTTGGTCGTTGTTATCTGGCGATGAACGATGCGGCGCGCGCACACGACTGCGGCTTGCGCGCGCTCACGCTAGCCGAGCGCATCGGCGACAGACAGGCCGTGCTTGATTCGCGTCTGCTGATCGCCGAGTCGCACCTGCGGCGTGGCGACGTAGCGCAATGTGCCGCCGAGTTGCAGATACTCGAAGAAGAGACGGACGCGCTGGTTAACGCAGACTTGGCCGTCTCCGGCGAGGAGCAGCGCCTACAGGGCTTGCTCGCGTTGGCGCAAGGCGACTCGGTGCGAGCCACGCAGCACTTCGGCCGCAGCGTCTCGATCTATGAGACGCTCGGCGATTTGTATCGCAGTGCGTTGGCGCGCTACGAGTTGGGGCACGCTTATATGAAAGCGCAACCGGAGCGCGCCGAAGAATGTCTGACCACGGCCGCGCAGACGTTCCGCGACTTGGGCGCGCGCCTCGACATCGTGCGGACGGACGAGGCGCTGGCGGCGCTCGATGGCAGCGCGCCGGGCGAGCAGCGCGAACCATCGCCGCTCGTGCACCTTGTGCTGTCGCGGTTGACGGACGCGGTTGCGTCGCGCGAGTTGTTGCTGCGTGAACTGGCGGCCGTGGTCTATCAGGAGACGGGCGCGCGGCAGATTTTGATCGTCGAAGCGGGCGAGGACGAACGCCCGCGCGTCGTGGTCGCGCACGGGTGGACGCCCGCCGAGGGCGAACACTTGGCCGAGCGTTTGAGCCGCGCCGAAGGCGAGCGCGACCGTGAACGCTTCGCCACGCAGCACGGAGCTTCGATCATCACTTTGCACACAACCCACGCCGCACCGGCCACGCTCGTCGTCGCACCGCGCGGACAAGAGACGCTGCCGGGCGGCGTCTCGATTGATCCGCTGCTGCGCGTCGTCGAACTAGGGCTGGACGTGTGCGCCTTCCGCGACAAAGAACACGAAGGACGCGACGGGCAAGAGCAAGCGAAAGACGGCACGCAGAGTGTCATGCCCGGCTTCATTCATTCGTCGCCCGCGATGACGAAGCTGGTCGAAGAGGTCCACAAGATCAGATCGTCGGACGTGACCGTGCTCGTCACGGGCGAGAGCGGCACAGGCAAAGAGTTAGTCGCGCGGGCCATTCACGCGCTCTCGTCGCGGCGCAGCAAAGTCTTCGTCCCATTCAACTGCACGGCTGTGCCGAAAGAGTTGAGCGACGCTTATCTATTCGGCTATCGCCGCGGCGCATTCACGGGCGCGGTCAGCGATTCACCGGGCGTAATTCGCGCGGCCGCAGGCGGCACGTTGTTTCTTGATGAAGTCGGTGACTTGCCTTTAGACATTCAACCGAAACTGTTACGCTTTCTCCAAGAGGGCGAGATTCAACCGTTAGGCGAACAACGACCATCGAAGGTGGACGTGCGGATCATCGCGGCGACCAATACTGATCTGGAAGAGATGGTCAAAGATGGTCGCTTCAGAGAAGATTTATATTACCGGCTCAACGTCATTCGTCTTAGAGTGCCGCCGTTACGCGAGCGGCGATCTGAGATTCCAACCATCGTTAATTACTATCTCAATCATTACGCCGATAAATTCGGTCGCACGGACATACGCATCTCGCCTGAGGCGATGGACCTGTTGATGGTCTGCGACTGGCCCGGCAATGTGCGGCAACTGCTGAACGAGATTCAGCGCATCGCCGCGCGCGCCGAAGACGGCATGCTGATCAAGGCCGAACATCTCTCGCCCGAATTGAAACGCACTTCTACGCAGTTCTCCACGGGCGAACATGGCGCGTCATTCGGCGTCATGACCGGCAGCTTCACCGAAGACCTGACGCTGCCTGAAGCGGTCGAAGAACTTGAACGGCAGATGATCGCGGCGGCCCTGCGCAAGCACGGCGGCAACATCTCGCGCGCGGCCCGCGATCTCGGTGTGACACGACGCGGCCTCCAACTCAAACTCGGTCGTTATGCCATGCGCGCCAGCGCGTGACGCTAGACACCTGCTCCTTAAATTATCGCACGCAAAAGGTTGACCTGCGCCGCCAACTTGGTATAGAACTGCGTCGTTCTTTAACCTCACCTCGTAATTTGAAAAGGAGTAAGTTGATCGTGAAAGACACAACGAACCAAGTAGCCGCGCCCACGCAAGAGCCGGCGGAACAAAACGTGCCGTTCTTCGCCCGCTATCTCGAAGGGCAGGCAACGACCCAAACGGAGGCGGCCGGCGGCATCAACCAAACCCTCAAGTACCCGTCAGACCGTGACGAGTGGTGGGACAACTCGGACGTTTAAGCCACGTCCCCCTAACGAACAAGGGCCGGCAAGGTGAAAGCGTGGGCACGTTGGCCGCGCCCGCGAGCCGGCAAATAAACGCCGCCTATGCGGCATGACATGTTGACAACCCTCACCTGAGCAGGACATCCCGGCGCGGTGATGTCCTGCTCTTTATAAAATCCGGCGCGCCGCTCACAAGTTCTATTCAATCAAATTCGGGCTGCAAGCCTTATGACCGCACAGACCGCGCCTGCCGTGGTGCTGCTGCTCACGCATAGCGGCGACTACTACACAGTGGAGCGCGTCGCCGCAGCACTGACGAGACGCGGCGCGCGGCCGCTCCGGCTCGACACGGATCACTTCCCGTTCAAGTTACGACTGACGACGCGGCGCGGCGACGACGCGGCGTATGGTGTCATCGAAGTTGACGGGGCGAGCGTCGGGACTGAAGAAGTGCGCGCCGTCTGGGCGCGGCGCGTGTGGCCGCCGCAGTTGGACGATAAGCTCGACCCGCGTTTTCGTGAGATGTGCGCGCGCGAATCGCAGGCGGGCTTGCATGGCTTTCTTGATAGTCTGCACGCGTCCCTCTGGGTCAACGACCCGCAACGCGAGCGCGCGGCCGAGAATAAACTTAAACAGCTTCGTGTGCGCACAGTCAGTCGGCTTGCATGTACCGCGCACTTTGTTGACGAACGACCCGGCGGCGGCGCGCGCATTCTACGCCGAGGTCGAAGGTGCGCTCGTCGCCAAACTGCTCCGGCCCGTCTCGGTCGGCATGGACGCCGCGCCCGCCTTTGTCTATACCAGCGACGTGACGGCCGCGGATTTGGTCGAAGCCGAACAACTACGCCACAGCCCGATGCTCTTTCAAGAGCGCGTGCCGAAAGATTGCGAGTTGCGCGTCGCCTACGTCGCGGGCCGCTGCTTCACGGGCGCGCTCGACGCACGCGGCTCGGCGCGCGGGCAGACCGATTGGCGTCTGGCCGATGTGGCTGAGTGTACTTGGAGTCGCGCCGCGTTGCCCGTTGAAGTTGAGCGCGCGTTGCACAAGTTGATGATGCAACTCGGCCTCGTCTACGGTGCGGTCGATCTGATCCGCACGCCTGCGGGCGCGCACGTCTTTCTCGAAGTCAACCCCGGCGGCGAGTGGGGCATGCTCGAACACGACCTTGACCTGCCCATCGCCGACGCGCTGGCCGCGACCCTGTTGGACCAACAGGACTAAGCACATCTGATCGTTATCAAAGGATGAGTTTGCATGACCGTCCTCATCGTCACACGCAGCGATGACAACGAGAGCGTCGCGTTAGTGACGCGGGCTATAGAGGCGCGCGGCGGGCGGGCGTTCCGCTTCGACACCGACCGCTTCCCGACCGAGGTGCAACTCGTCGCGCGCTACGACGCGACCGGCGAACAACTCACGCTCACTTCCGAGCAGGGCGTACTTGATCTGCGCGCGGTCACGGCCCTGTGGCATCGGCGGCTAGGGGTGGGCGCGCGGCTGCCCGCTGAGATGGAGCGGCAGATGCGGCGTGCCGCGCTCGGCGAAGCGCGCGCCACGGTCGGTGGCTTGCTCGCCGGCATAGATGCGTTCCGCCTCGACCCTGAGCCGCTCATCCGTCGCGCCGACCACAAGCAATTGCAACTGCAAGTCGCACGCAAGGTCGGACTGTTGACGCCGCGCACGCTCATCACAAACGACCCGGCGGCCGTGCGCGCCTTCGCCGCCGACTGTCCCGGCGGCCTCATCACCAAGATGCTCTCGTCCTTCGCCGTCTACGATGAAGCAGGCGCGGAGCAAGTCGTCTTCACCAACCCGGTCGCGCCCGAAGATTTAAACGATCTCGATGGCTTGCGTCTCTGTCCGATGACCTTTCAAGAACGCGTGCCGAAGGCGCTTGAGTTGCGCGCAACCGTCGTCGGCGAGCGCATACTCACCGCCGCCATCGCCTCGCAGTCTTCGACGCGTGCGCGCCACGACTGGCGGCGCGACGGCGCACAACTGCAAACCGCATGGCAGCCTTACGAACTGCCCGCCGATGTAACCGCACGACTGTTGCGGCTAATGGATTATTTCGGGTTGAACTACGGCGCGGTCGATCTCATCTTGACGCCGGACAACGAGCACGTCTTTCTTGAAGTCAACCCGGTGGGCGAGTTCTTCTGGTTGGAAGAATCGCCCGGCCTACCCATCTCAGCCGCCATCGCCGACGTGCTGTTAGGCCGCGCGAACCGGCGACCTAACGCACCTGCATAACCACAAAGCTGCGAAGCCACGAAGTAAGACTTTTGATCTTACTTCGTGGCTTCGTGGTTATTCTTAGGCCGGCGCGTTAGGACTCCGGCGTGGCTTTTTTGGCGCGCGTGGTGGCGTTCTTGGTCGCGCCTTTCTTGCCCGCCGACGAGCGCGTGGGTTTCGCTTTCGCGTCGGCGTCTTCCGTGGCCGGGCTGAGTAGTTCGGAGACGGCTTCGGCGGCGCTGTTGATCAGATCGCTTGCGCCCGCGGCGATGTCAGCGGGAATCTCGCGCACGGGTTGCGGGATGAGCGTGCGTGCGGCCTGTTCGGCTGCGGACGCGACGGCTGCGAGCGCCTGTTGCGGTTCGTCAAAGGGGCGCGGGTTGAGCATCGCGTCCCAACGATAGCGCGGCGCGGTTTCCGGCTCGGCCAATCGCTTGAAGACGAGATCGGTCACGGCCTCTGTCACCCAGCGATGATAGAACTCGCCGACCGACGCGAGTTCCGCATCCGGCGCGGGGTTCATAAAGTCGATGGCGTAAGGAATGCCGTCCTTGATGGCGAACTCGACCGTGTTGATGTCGTAGCCGAGCGCGCGACAAAGTTTGCGCACGTCGTCGGCGATGCGCGAGGCGAGTTCGTGCGACAGGTAGTTGGGATCGTTGATGTACTGCTCGCCCGACAGGTACGGCTTGCGCGGGTCGTAGGGCATGATCATCACGTTCTCCTGCCCGATGCAGTAGCAGCGCACGAACTGGTCGAACTGGATGAACTCCTGCAAGGTCATGCAGAGCGTGCCCGTCGTGTCGTAGACGTTCCACAGCTCGTCGAGCGAATTGACGCGCGAGACGTTCTTCCAGCCGCCGCCGTCGAACGGTTTGATGATCGCGGGCAAGCCCACGTAATCGACGATGCCTTGCCAGTCGAGCGGAAATTCCAGATTGCGTAAGCTTTCGCTGGTGATGCCTTCGATGTAGTCCTTCTGCGGCAGCAGCACCGTGCGCGGAATGGCGACGCCGAGTTTGATGGCGAGCGCGTAGTTGAAAAATTTGTCGTCGGCCGACCACCAGAACGGATTGTTGATGATGTACGTGCCTTCGAGCGCGGCCTTCTTGAGCGAGCCGCGATAGAAGGGCACTTCATGTGAGATGCGGTCGATGATGATGTCGTAGCGGCGCGGTTCGTCCAACCGGACGCCGCCGAGCTTGATGTAGTCGGCCGTCACCTCGCCGTCCCCGCGCTCGTTAATGCGATCAATCAGGGCTTGCGGAAATGTCTTCTCGCGCCCAACCAAAATGCCTACTTTTTTCACAGCTTTTAATTTCCTTTCAAATTCGTAAGTCGTCTATCGTCAATCGTGAATAGACAGAACCGCCTTTTTTGAATCACGAGCCACGATGCACGATTTACGTCCCTATTAAAACGGAGCAATCTACCTGTCCGGTGCGCGGTTGTCAATGCGCGGCGGGCATCCGCCGGGGGCGGTCGGCGCATCAATAGAAGGTTCAAACAGCCCTGTCCGCAGGACTTCGGGCGCGGCGCAACTGTGTTACAATTCCCGGCATAGAGACTTCGCCCCGCCCGACTCCCTTGTGGCGGTTGTCGCAACAGCAGAATACGATTAAGGAGACTCGATTCGTGATCCGACGTTTAAACGTTCTGGTTGCCCTCTTAGCGTTCGCCTTCGCGGCGGGCCTAGCCCCGCGCCTACAGGCGCAGACCAACCCGAACACGCCGACCACGCCCACCACGACCGCGCCCGCTAAAACGCTCGGTCATGTGGAAAAAGACGACATCCCTAAGGATGAGAAGAAGACGCAGCCGAAACTGGAAAAGGCGAGCGTCATCCCGACCGGCGATCAAGTCGCCGAACTGGTCTTGCTCGTCACGACCAACTCAGCCGCGCCGCGCGAAGTGCTCAAACAACTGCGCCGCAACGGCGTCGAGCGGGGCAGCATGACGCGCGCGCTGGCTGACGGGCGCACCGAAGATGGCACATACGAACAACGCTTCGTGCGCGGCGAGACTTCCGACAAGGACAAGATCAGGCTCGACCAGAAAACGCCCGTCGCCGAGTATGCCCTCGTCTATAACACGGGGCAGGTCTGGGGCGTCATCAACGGCACGGCCTTCACGCCGCGCGAAGAGGCGTCGGCCAGTTTTCTGGCGCGCACACGCCACGGCATCGACGCCCTGTTACGCTACAAAGAGAACGGTTCGACCGTCGCTTTCGTCAACAAAGACAAGCAGAAGAACATCGATCTCTGGATCGTTGACCTGACGGACAAAGACAAGCACACCACGCGTTACTACGTCAGCGTCCGCAGCGGCAACGTGCTCGCGCTCGAATACGAAGAGACGCCGCCCGGCGCGAGCGCGCCCGTCAAGTATCGCCGCACGTTCCACGATTACCGCCGCGCGCAAGGCACGGCCGTGCCTTATCGCACCGTGCTCTACGAGAACGACCGGCAGATCGAAGAGACGCGCGTGCTGACCGTCACCTACGGCATCCGCATGGATGATTCCTACTTCCAGAACCCGCAGACGGCCACCAACAGTAACCAGTTCTAAAGCACGGCGAAGGGAATTAACCACGAAGGCACGAAGCTCGATCATCTTCGTGCCTTCGTGGCTAAGCTTATTCTGGCTAACCGATCAACTCTTTGAAGCGCGGATCATCATGCAGCGTGGCCCACGCGGGATCGACGGCGAACCACGCGCGCTGTTCGTTGCCGAGCGCGACAGCGCGTTGCAGCCACGTGAGCGCCTGCGCCCTGTCGCCCGCGAGCGCATAGGCGGTGGCGAGCCAGTAGGCCGCGTCCGGGTCGGCGTCGGCATTCTTCTGCACCTGTGCGCTCAACTCCTGTCGCGCCGCTTCATGCTCGCCTTGCGCGCTCAGACACATGGCGAGGATCGGTCGAACGCCGTGCATGTTCGGGTGCGCGGCGAGCAGTTGCCGGATCGAGTCGGCAGCGCGCGCAGGGTCGCCCGTGTAGAAGTCTGCGAGCGCGCCTGCGGTCTTGGACAGCGGGCTATCGGGCGCGGTCGCGTTGGCGTGCTCCAACTCGCGGCGCGTATCGTCGTTGCGTTGTTGACAGATGAAGATGAGCGCGCGGTGATAATTGGCGACGACGTGGGCCGCCGGGTCGAGCCGCACAAGACGGTCGAAGGCTTCGCAGCGCGCGTTCGTACTCGCCGTCAAGCCGATGCAAGCAAGCCTTTGACGAAATAGACGACCGCTTCGTGCGCCGCCTCGCGCCGGAAGCGCGCCACCTCTGCGCGCGCCTTACGCTTCTCGCCGCGCCACAGAAAGACGAACACCATCAACATGCGCGCTTCGACCAGTAGCGGGTCGAGCGCGAGGGCTTGATTGAACGCGGCCTCTGCGCAGCTCGTAATCTTCGCCGCCGCCGTAACCTTTGAAGACGCGGTTGACGTAGCACGCGCCGAGTCCGTCGTATGCGAGCGCGAACGACTGATCGAGTTCGACGGCGCGCGTGGAAATGCGTCGATGGCCGCGTCGCAATCTTCAGGCGCGAGCGTGCGGAAGATGAAACGGCTGAACAAATCGCGCCCGCGCAGGTATTCTTCATAAGCAGCAGCGTTGCCGGTCGCGGGTTGCGCCAGTTCGGCCTGTTCTTCAGGACTCAGTTCAAGCCGCAGTCCGTCCACGATGCGCTGCGCGATGATGTCTTGCAAGGCGATGATGTCGTGCGCCTCTGCGTCGATGCGATCACTCCATAGGAGATCGCCCGTCGCTACGTCGAGCAGTTGCGCCGTGACGCGCAAGCGGTCGCCCGCGCGCAGGAACGACGCGGCGAGAACTGCGCGCACGTCCAACTCGCGCCCCGCGTCGCGCGGATCGAGTTGCTTCCCCTGATACTTCATGATCATCGAGGACGGGCGCACCACGAGCGAACGCAGCCGCGCCAGTTCCGTGATGACCGCATCGGCGAGCGAGAACTCGTAGAAACTAACGGACGCATCGTTGCTCAGATTACGGAAGGGCAGGATCGCAACGCTCGTCTTCTGCTGTTCACTAGCAGGCGTGACGGTCGGCGTGACATGCACGTCCTGCGACGTGTGCGAACTGGTCGAACTAGTCGAACTCATCGAGCTAGTCAGAGGCGTTGAGGTGTGGTCAGTGCTGCTGCTGCTCAAGCCGCGCTTCAACCAGCGCACGGCGCGGGCCATAGGATTTGCGCCTGACAGGTGACGCGGCGCTGTCGTCGGCAGCACATCGCCGGGCACAGTGCCCGCGCCGCCGGAGACTTCTTGTAAGACGGCGCGCAGGTCGTCGCGCATGATGTCGATCTTTGAGTAGCGGTCGCGCGGCTCTTTCGCCAGCGCGCGGTCGAGTATCTGTTGAAGTTGCGGCGGCGGGGTTCGGGTCGCGCCTGCGCGAGCGGCTTGGGCGCGGCGTGCAGGACGGCGTAGCGCACGTCGATCAGCGTCTTGCCTTGAAAGGGCCAGATGCCCGCTAGCATCTCGTAGAGCAACACGCCCGTCGAGAAAATGTCGGCGCGATGATCTACCTTCTGCCGCGCGGCCTGCTCGGGTGCGGCGTAGGTCGCCGTGCCGTAAGGCACGCCGATCTCGGTCAAGTCCATCGTTGCGCGCTTGGTTTGCTCGTGTCGTCTTCGAGCAGCTTGGCGAGGCCGAAGTCTAAGACCTTCGCCAGTCCGCTGTCTGTGACCATGACGTTGCCGGCCTTGATGTCGCGGTGGATGATGCCGCGCGCGTGGGCGGCAGTGAGGGCGTCGGCGACTTGGATGGCGATGGAGAGGGCGCTGCGTAACGCAGAGCGGGCGGCCGTTGACGAGCTGGCGCACGTTGCTGCCCCGCGACGTACTGCATGGCGATGAAGTGCAGCCCGTTGACTTCGTGAGCCCGTAGATGGTGCAGATGTTCGGATGGTCGAGCGAAGAGGCGAGCTGCGCCTCGCGCTCGAAGCGCTCAGGTTGACCTCGCGCGCGGTCAGCTCCGGCGGCAGCACTTTGATGACGACCGTGCGGCCGAGTTTCGTGTCGACCGCCTTATAGACCGTCCCTTGCCCGCCCGCGCCGAGCTTCTCCGTGATGCGATAGTTCAGCAGTGTCGAACCGACCAGCGTGGTCATAGCCGTTTTGCGCCGCCCAGATTACGCCTTTATGCTGCGCTTGCCTAGTCAAGCAACGAAAATTTAATCGCCCGGCCGCCCGCGCTTACGTCGTGTGTTTGCGTGGGCAACTTTTTTTCGTCATGTCTGACTTGAACCTGCGAGTTTTAACGGGACGGTTATAGACGACTTTCAACTTCTGTGCTAGTATCCCGCCGCTTCGTTCTATCCGGTTGCACATTTTCCGGAACGCTGTCCCGCGGTTTCATCCTTGATTTGCCTGTGCGGTCTAGGCTTCGTGTGACCGCGATCCCAAGGCTTTGCTCTCTGACATCAGGCTGAAAAAGGTATCAGAGCGCCGGCCCCATTGCGGCAGAAGTGTCTGCCGGGGCGGCTCATGCGCTCGCTGCTTTAACTACCACGCCGCACCGGCTGCCACGTTCAAAGGCAGTTGCGCGCGGCCAATCAAATACAGCAAGGAGCCGAATCACACATGGAAGCGACCGCCGCCACCCCCGCCCCCTCTAATATAGATAATCTGTGCGTTAACACGATCCGCACGCTCTCGATGGACGCTGTTCAGGCGGCGAACTCAGGGCATCCGGGCACGCCGATGGCCATGGCCCCCGTGGCTTATCTGCTCTGGAATGAAATCCTGCGCTTCGACCCCGAAGACCCGATCTGGCCGAACCGCGACCGCTTCGTCCTCTCGATGGGCCACGCCTCGATGCTGCTCTATTCGATGCTGCATCTGACGGGCGTGAAAGCGGTCAACGCGCAATACGAAATGCCCGGTCATCCGTCCGTCACGCTCGACGACATCAAGGCGTTTCGCCAACTCGACAGCCGTTGTCCCGGTCACCCCGAATATCGTTGGACATCGGGCATCGAGACGACGACCGGGCCGCTAGGGCAAGGCATCGCCACGAGCGTCGGCATGGCCATCGCCTCGAAGTGGCAGGCGGCTTACTTCAACAAGCCGGACTTCGAGTTGTTCAACTATAACGTCTATGCCCTGTGCGGCGACGGCTGCATGATGGAAGGCATCTCGCACGAAGCCGCGAGCTTGGCCGGGCACTTGAAGCTCGACAACCTCTGCTGGATTTACGACAACAACAAGATCACGATTGAGGGCAACACCTCTTGGGCGTTCTCGGAAGACGTGGCCACGCGCTTCGTCGGCTACGGTTGGAACGTGACGCGCGTTGGCGACGCTAACGATCTCGACATGCTGCGCCGCGCCTTCCAGATCGCGCGCAAAGAGAAAGATCGCCCGACGCTCATCATCGTCGATAGCCACATCGCGTGGGGCGCGCCCAACAAGCAGGACACGCACGCCGCGCACGGCGAGCCGCTCGGCGAAGAGGAGATCAGACTGACGAAGCGCGTCTATGGTTGGCCCGAAGACGCAAAGTTCCACGTGCCCGATGGCGTCTATGATCACTTCAAAGACAACATGGGCGCGCGCAGCAAACAGGCGCGCGACGAGTGGTTCGCCAATCTCGACAAGTATCGTCAGGATTTTCCTGAGCTGGCCGACCAACTGGTCAAGATGCAGAAGCGCGAGTTGCCCGACGGTTGGGACAAAGACATCCCCGTCTTTCCGGCGGACGAGAAGGGCGTTGCCGGGCGCGACGCTTCAGGCAAGGTCTTGAACGCCGTGGCGAAGAACGTCCCGTGGCTCTTGGGCGGCGCGGCCGACCTTGCGCCTTCGACCAAGACGCGCCTGACCTTCGAGGGCGCGGGCGATTTCACCGCCGACAACTACGCGGGGCGCAACTTCCACTTCGGCATCCGCGAGCATGAGATGACGGCTGATACTAAACGGCCTCGCGCTCTCGAAACTGCGCGCTTACGGGTCGGGCTTCCTGATCTTCTCCGACTACGCGCGCGGCGGCATCCGCCTCGGCGCGATCATGGAGATTCCGACCATCCACATTTTCACGCACGACTCCATCGGCGTCGGCGAAGACGGCCCGACGCATCAACCCATCGAACAGCTGGCTTCGTTGCGTGCCATTCCCGGCCTGATCGTCCTGCGCCCCGGCGACGCCAACGAGGTCGCCGAAGCGTGGCGTGTGATCATGCAGTTGAAGCATGAGCCGTCCGTCTTAATCCTGAGTCGGCAGGCTATGCCGACGCTCGACCGCACGAAATATGCGAGCGCCGAAGGTGTGAAGCGCGGCGCTTACGTGCTAGCCGATTCGACTGACGGCGGGCAACCCGATGTCATCTTGATCGGCACGGGCACGGAAGTCGGCTTGTGCGAAGCGGCTTATCAACAGCTTGTCGGCGAAGGCGTGAAGGCGCGACTTGTCAGCATGCCGTCGTGGGAACTCTTCGAGCATCAGGACGAGGCATACAAAGACGAGGTGCTGCCGCCCGCAGTCAAGGCGCGCGTTGCCGTCGAGCAGGCCGGCACGTTCGGTTGGCGGCGCTACGCGAACAGCAACGACGCCATCGTCGCCATGAAGACCTTCGGCGCGTCCGCCCCGCTCAAAGAGTTGACCAAGAAGTTCGGCTTCACGGTCGAGAACGTCGTGGCGACGGCCAAGCGCGAGATTGATAAGTTCAAAGCGTAATAGTTTCAAGTTCAAACTTGGAACGAGTGACTGTGTTAAGGAGCGAAACGATGAGTAATCCCTTAGTTGAAATCATGAAGTTGGGCCAGTCCATCTGGTACGACAACATCCGCCGCGCGATGCTGTCGAGCGGCGATCTGGCGAAGAAGATCGAAGAAGACGATCTGCGCGGCGTCACCTCGAACCCGACCATCTTCGAGAAGGCCATCACCGGCTCGACCGACTACGACGAGCAGATGCGCGCGCTCGTCCAATCGGGCAAGAGCGTGATGGACATCTACGAAGACCTCGTGATCGAGGACATCGGCAACGCCGCCGACATACTCAAGCCCGTCTATGACAAGACCGACGGCATTGACGGCTACATCAGTCTTGAAGTCGATCCGCGCCTCGCCTTCAAAACCGACGAGACGATTGAGCGAAGCTGATCGGTTGTTCAACCGGCTCGGTCGTAAGAACGTGATGATCAAGATTCCGGCGTCGCAGGAAGGCTTGCCCGCTATCGAAGAGTCGATCTATCGCGGCATCAACGTGAACGTCACGATGATCTTCTCGATTGAGAACTACGAACAGGTCGCCGAAGCTTTCATCAAAGGTTTAGAACGACGCGCGGCCGAAGGCAAGAACGTCGATCACATCGCGTCGGTCGCCTGCTTCTTCGTCTCGCGCGTGGACACGGCGATTGACAAAGACCTTGAATACATGGCGCGCCACGCCGAGTCGCCCGAAGAAAAGACGCGGCTCGAAGGCTTGCTCGGCAAGGCCGCGATTGCGAATGCCAAGCTCGCCTATGCAGAGGTTCAAAGAAATCTTCCACGGCCCGCGCTTCGCCGATCTGCTGGCGAAGGGCGCGCAGGTGCAGCGGCAACTGTGGGCTTCGACGGGCACGAAGAATCCGAACTATTCGGACGTGCTGTATGTCGATCAACTGATCGGCCCTGAGACGGTCAACACCGTCCCGCCCGCGACCTACACGGCGATCCGCGATCACGGCACGCCCAAGTTGACGCTTGAAGAGGGCATCGAAGAATGTCGCACGCTGTTCGACGATCTCCGCGGCGTCGGCATCGACATCAAAGCGGTGACGGAAAAGTTGCAGGAGGATGGACTGGCCTCTTTCGTCACTTCGTTCGACACGCTCGTCGAGTCCATCGAGTCGAAGCGCGATGCGTTGCTCTCAGGCATCAACGAAAGGTTGACCGCCTCGTTGGGAAAGTATAGCGACGCGGTGTCGGCCGCCATCAAAGAGGCCGACAAGGGCGACGTGATGCGGCGCATCTGGCGCAAAGATGCGAAGCTCTGGAAAGAGGACGAGGCGCACCAGAAGATCATCAAGAACGCGCTCGGTTGGTTGACCGTGCCCGATCAAATGATCGGCGTCGAGGATGATCTGATCGAGTTTGCCGACCGCATCCGCAACGTGCGCGAGTTCAAGCACGTGATGGTCTGCGGCATGGGCGGCTCGTCTTTGTGCCCCGAAGTTTTGCGGCAGACCTTCGGCAAGCAGGAAGGTTATCCCGAACTGCTCGTGCTTGATTCGACCGACCCCGATGCCTTCTCAGACATCGCCGATCAGATCGACATCACGCACTGCATGTTCATCATCTCGTCGAAGTCGGGCACGACGACCGAGCCGCCGTCTTCTATAAATACTGGTTCGATCAAGTCTCGCAAGCGCAAAGAGAATCCCGGCGAGTGCTTCATTGCGATCACCGATCCGGGCACGAAGATGGAAGCCGACGCCACGCGCGACAAGTTCAAGCGCATCTTCTTGAACCCGGCCGACATCGGCGGGCGCTACTCGGCGCTGTCTTACTTCGGCATCGTCCCCGCCGCCCTGATGGGCGTGGACATACGCAAGTTGCTCGACCGCGCAGAGCGCATCGTCCACGCCTGCGCGCAGGTTGTGCCTGCGGCCGAAAACCCCGGCGCGAAACTCGGCGCGATCCTCGGCGAATGCGCGAAAGCCGGCCGCGACAAATGCACGATCATCTGCGATCCGAAGATCGGTTCGTTCGGTCTGTGGGTCGAGCAGTTGTTGGCCGAAAGCACGGGCAAGGACGGCAAGGGCATCGTGCCCGTCGCGGGCGAGGCGCTTGCTTCGCCGTCCGTCTACGGCGACGACCGCCTGTTCGTCTCCATCGCGGTCGGCAAACTCGACAGCGAGACAGAAGCGAAACTGAAGGCGCTCGAAGCGGCCGGGCATCCGGTCGTCTATCGCACCTTGACCGACACCTACGATCTGGGCGAAGAGTTTTTCCTGTGGGAGATTGCGACCGCGTTCGCCGGTTGGCGGCTCGGCATCAACCCGTTCGATCAACCGAACGTGCAGGAGTCGAAGGACGCGACGAAGGAACTGCTCGAAGCGTTCACGCGCGACGGCAGACTGCCGGAGCAAGAAGTGATCGCGCGTGACGACGTGATTACGGTCCTAGCCGACGGTAAGGGACGCGATGAGCCTAACGCATTGCCTGTTCTTGATGTCATCAAAGCGCACCTTGAGAGCGCGAAGCCGGGCGACTACATCGCGCTCTCGAACTACATCGAAGAGACGCCAGCCCACGAAGAAGTCATTCAGGCGATCCGCACGCACCTGCGCGACGCGACGCAAGTGCGCGACGACGACCGGCTACGGCCCGCGCTTCCTGCACTCGACGGGGCAGTTGCACAAGGGCGGCTCGGACGCGGGCGTCTTCCTGCAAATCACTGCGCCCGACGCAACGCGACGTGCCGATCCCCGGCGAGCCTTATAGCTTTCAACGCTTGAAGCAGGCGCAGGCGCTCGGCGACTTTCGCTCGCTCGCGTCGCGCGGCCGGCGCGCCATCCGCGTCGATCTCGGCTCGGACGTGCTGGCGGGCCTGCGCCGCCTGCAAGAGTTGATCGGCGAAGCCGTCCCCGTCGCCGGCGCGACGGCGAAATAAATGCGGAAGGCGGAATGATGCATGATGAATAAACTGCTGATCTAACATTCATCATTCCGCCTTCATCATTCATCATTTTCTGAATCGAGGATAAGACAATGGCTACAGCAGAACCGGAACAGACCCCGAAGACCGCGAAGATCGGCATGATCGGCCTCGCCGTGATGGGCGAGAACCTGGCGCGCAACATCGAGCGCAACGGCTACCCCATCGCCGTCTATAACCGCGCCGCCGAAAAAGTTGACGACTTCGTCGCCACGCGCTCGAAGGCACAGCAAAGTGATCGGCACGCAGTACGCCCGAGGAGTTCGTTAAAGCGCTCGAACGCCCGCGCAAGATCATCCTGCTCGTCAAGGCGGGCGACCCCGTGGATTGGACGGTCGATCAGATCAAGCCCTACCTGGAAGAGGGCGACATCATCATCGACGGCGGCAACTCCTACTTCATGGACACCGAGCGGCGCGAGAAGGCGTTGAAGGCCGAAGGGCCTCAACTTCATCGGCTCCGGCGTCTCGGGCGGCGAGAAGGGCGCGCTCTGGGGGCCGTCTCTGATGCCGGGCGGCGACCGTCAGGCTTACGAGCAGATACGCCCCATCTGGGAAGCCATCGCCGCGAAGGTGGACGACGGCCCGTGCGTCACTTACATCGGCCCGGGCGGCGCGGGCCACTTCGTCAAGATGGTGCACAACGGCATCGAGTACGGCGACATGCAGCTGATCGCCGAAGCTTACGACATGATGCGCCGCGTCCTCGGCATGTCGGCCGACGAGATGGCCGACGTGTTCGACGAGTGGAACCGAGGCGATCTCGAATCGTTCCTCATCGAGATCACGGCCAAGATTCTGCGCGTCAAAGACCCGGAGACGGGCAAGCCCCTGGTTGACCTCGTGCTCGACAAGGCCGGGCAGAAGGGCACGGGCAAGTGGACGAGCGACATCGCGCTCGACCTCGGCATCGTCACGCCGACGATCGACGCGGCCGTTGACACGCGCAACCTCGTCTGCGTCGCAAAGACGAGCGCGTCGAAGCGAGCAAGCAGATCAAGGGGCCCGAGCGCGGCCAGTATTCAGGCGACCGCAAAGAGATGGTGCAGGCCATCCACGATGCGCTCTACGCGTCGAAGATTTGCTCTTACGCGCAGGGCATGAACCTGATTCGCGCCGGTTCTGAGAACTGGAACTGGGACATCAACCTCGGCGAGACGCTCGCGCATCTGGAAGGGCGGCTGCATCATCCGCGCGCAGTTCCTCGACAAGATCAAGCAGGCGTACCAGCGCCGCGCTGACCTGCCGAACCTGCTGCTCGACCCCGACTTCAACGCCTAATCGAACAGCGCGCAGCCGAACTGGCGCAAGGCCGTCGCGGCTGCGATGCACGACGGGCGTCCCCGTGCCGGGCATGTCCGCTTCGATCGGCTACTTCGACACGTACCGCACGGCCGAACCTGCCGCTCAACCTCACGCAGGCGCAGCGCGACTTCTTCGGCTCGCACACCTACGCAGCGCACGGACAAGCCCGACGCCGGGTTCGTCCACACCGAGTGGGAGGAGTTGCTCGAAAAGCAGTAACGGTTTAGGCGCGTGCGTGGGTTTGAGACTTTTCGCCCACGCACGCGCCGCGCGAGTTCCCCGCGCCGGGCGGAAGCATGCTGGTCATCAATGAAACAGTCTGAAATATTTGATCGGCTTTCGCAGTTCGCGCGGCGCGGGGTCTGCAAATCAAACTTCACGTCATAACGTATCCGCTATCATTCATCGAGATCGAGGGACAGACGATGTCAGCAGCAACCGTCATGGACAACCCCTTGCGCGCGGGGATGCGCCTTGAGCGCACGGCCGAGCCGTGCACGGTCATCATCTTCGGCGCGTCCGGCGACCTGACCAAACGCAAACTCATGCCCGCGCTTTATCGCCTCGTGCAAGAGCGGCTGCGTGCCCGGCGAGTTCGCCGTCGTCGGCGCGGCGCGCAGCGAGATGAGCCGACGATGAGTTTCGCGCGAAGATGAAAGAGGCCGTCGCGCAGTTCTCCGAAGCGAAGCGCGTGGACGACGAAGTGTGGGACTCGTTCGCGCAAGGGCTTTACTATCAGCCGGTCAACATCGACAAGCCCGAAGACTATAAGCAGTTGAGCGACTTGCTCGACCAGATCGACCGCGAGCGCGGCACGCAAGGCAACCGCGTCTTCTATCTCTCGACTGCGCCGTCGCTCTACGCCGAAGCCGTCAAACAGTTGGGCGAAGCGGGCCTGGCCAATCAGGATCACGGGCTGGACGCGCGTCATCATCGAGAAGCCGTTCGGCACTGATCTCGCCAGCGCACAGCAACTCAACAAAGACATTCACCAGCACCTCGAAGAGTCGCAGATTTATCGCATCGATCATTACCTCGGCAAAGAGACGGTGCAGAACCTCCTCGTCTTTCGTTTCGCCAACGGCATCTTCGAACCGCTCTGGAATCGGCAGTACATAGACCACGTGCAGATCACGAACGCCGAGACAGTCGGCGTCGAAGGGCGCGGCGGCTACTACGACAAAGCGGGCGTCGTGCGCGACATGATGCAAAACCACGTCTTCCAAGTCTTGTCGCTCGTCGCGATGGAGCCGCCCGCGAGTCTGAACTCGGAGTCCGTGCGCGACGAGAAGATCAAAGCGATGATGTCCGTGCGCCCGTTCACGCCTGAGCGTGTGCGCGCGGAATGCGTTCGCGGCCAGTACGGCCCCGGCTCGATTGCGGGCAAGCCCGTGCCCGGCTACCGTGAAGAACAGGGCGTGCCGCCCGACTCCGCGACCGAAACCTTCGCCATGATCACGATGTACTTCGACAACTGGCGCTGGTCGGGCGTGCCCTTCTACATTCGTTCCGGCAAGCGCCTCGCTAAGCGCGTCACCGAGATCGCCATCCAGTTCAAGGATGCGCCGCATCAACTCTTCGGCCGCGAGATGATGGAACAGGTCGCGCCTAACCAGTTGGTCATCCGCGTCCAGCCCGACGAAGGCATCACGCTCCGCTTCGGCGCGAAAGTACCCGGTCAGGTTACGCGCATCCGCGACGTGAACATGGATTTCCGCTACGGCGCATCCTTCGGCGTGCAACTCGCGGAAGCCTATGAGCGCCTCTTGCTCGATTGCATCCTCGGCGATTCGACTTTATACGCGCGCACAGACATGACCGAGCGCGGTTGGGAGATCGTCATGCCGATCCTCGAAGAATGGGCCGCGACCAAAGCCGAAGCGCCGTTCCCCAACTACGAGGCCGGCTCGTGGGGGCCGCAAGCCACGCACGATATGCTGGAAGCTGCGGGCCGTCGTTGGCGGCGACCCTAGCTAAGCGCAGATTTCAACTTTGAAATCTCGAACTTGAATCATAAGGTTATGGAAACGCAAACTCACGAAAGTACGGGCGCTGTCTCGATCAACGGGATCGATGTCGGCAAGTTGGAAAAAGAGTTGGCGGCGATGTGGCAGCCGGCCGAGAATGAGGACGGGACGGCGTCGTCGGCGGGCACGACGCGCGTGTGCGTCTTGAATCTGATCGTGTATGCGGCGCACCACGAAGACCGCGCGCAGATCGATCAACTGCTCGACGAAGTAACGGAACAGACGCCGAGCCGCGCCATCATTCTCGTCGCGGATCGCGCGGCCGAGAGCGTCAAGCTTGAAGCTTACGTGTCCACGCGCTGCCAGATATCGAGCCGGGGTGGCAAGCAGGTCTGCGGCGAGCAGGTGACGGTCGAGGCGAGCGGGCGTGTGCTTGAAACCGTCTCCACCGCCATCGAGCCGCTGCTGATCCCGGACGTGCCGGTCTTCCTCTGGTGGAAAGACATCCCGCACTACGAGGACAAACTATTCAACCGGCTCGTCGGGCTGGCCGACCGCGTCGTCATCGACTCGCTCGCGTTCGATTACCCGCAGCAAGACCTCTTGCGCCTCGCCGAGATCATCCGCACGCGCCCGCAGTTCATGCGCGTCTCAGACGATCAACTGGGGCCGCCTGACTTCGTGGCGCACGCTCTTCGCGAGCTTCTGGGACGTGACCGACTACCGCGCCGCTGCTCGAACAGATCGACACGCTCGTCGTCGAATACGATCCGCCCGACCAGTCGCACGAACAGATCGCGCCGCAAGCGTTGCTCGTCGCCGGTTGGCTGGCCTCGCGGCTCGGCTGGCAATTCGGGGCGGAGGCTGCGCGCGTCGAAGGCGCGGCGCACCACTTCACCGCGCAGGCGACGGGCGGCCGCAACATCAACGTCGAACTGCGTGCGGCCTCAGACCGCGAAGGGCACGACGGCATGCTTGCTTCGGTGACGTTACGGGCCAGCGGGCAGGGCGCAGAGTTTTACGTCGCCATGAATGAGGCGGGCACGAAGCTTGAAACCGAAGCGCGCGTCGGCGACCGCCCGCACATCGACCGCGTGCTCGCCTACGAGCAGAAGACCGAAGGGCAACGCCTGAGCCGCGAACTGAGTCTGCTCGTGCGCGACCGTGTTTATGAAGAAGCCGTCAGCGCGGCGGCGCAGTTGTTGGCGGCGCTCCCACAACGTTAGTCGAACCTGAACCACTGACACCATACCAAGATCATGATACTGGCTGGAGACATCGGCGGGACGAAAACCAACGTCGCGCTCTTTAACGACGACGATGCCACGCAACTCGGCACGCCCATCAACCAGAAGAGTTTTCCGAGCAAGCAGTACACGTCGCTCGACGCCATCATTCAAGAGTACGTCGCCGGCCAACCCGACGGCAGTGCAGCACGCCTGTTTCGGCATCGCCGGGCCCGTCGTCGGCGGGCGCGTCGAGACGCCGAACCTTGCTTGGGTCATAGAAGGCGACAAGCTCGCGCAGACCATCGGCGTCAGTCACGTCTCGCTCATCAACGATCTGGAAGCGACCGCTTACGGCGTCGAGGGCTTGCAAGAGCGGCAACTCTTCACCCTGAACGAGGGCGACCCGACGCGCATAGGCCACCGCTCGCTCATCGCCGCCGGCACAGGCTTAGGCATGGCCGGCATCTTCTGGGACGGGCAAAAATATCGCCCCATCGCTTCCGAAGGCGGGCACTCCGATTTAGCGCCGCGCAACGAGACGGAGATCGATTTGCTGCGCTACTTGACCGAGAAGTTCGGCGCGCACGTCTCTTACGAACGCGCGCTGTCGGGGCCGGGGCTATTCAATATCTACAGCTTCCTGCGCGACACGAAGGTGGCCGAAGAACCTGATTGGCTCGCCGACGAGATCGCCAGCGGCGACAAGACGGCGGCCGTGTCAAAAGCGGCGCTCGGTAAGAAGTCGGAGTTGGCCGAGAAGGCGCTCGATCTGTTCGTCGATGTGTACGGCGCGATGGCCGGCAATCTGGCGCTGATCTTCAAGTCGGTCGGCGGGCTGTACATCGGCGGCGGCATCGCGCCCAAGATCATCGAGAAGCTGAAAGAGGGCGGCTTCATGCGCGCCTTTCAAGACAAGGGGCGGCTGTCCGCGCTCGTCGCGTCGATTCCCGTCCACGTCATCCTTGACGACAAGACCGCACTCTACGGCGCGGCCCGCTGCGCCTACAACAGCAGGTGACAAGAAGCAATGGCCACCCCGGAAGCCACACCCAACATACTCGTGTTCGACGACGCAGACGAGGTTGCCACTGCGCGCCGCGCGCCGCTTCGTCGAACTATCGCGCAAGGCGATTGACGCCAGCGGCCGGTTCAGCGTCGCGCTCGCGGGCGGCTCGACGCCCAAGCGCGTCTATGAACTGCTGGCCAGCGACGATTTCAAACATCAGATCGACTGGACGCACGTACACATCTTCTTCGGCGACGAACGCTCCGTGCCGCCCGATCATCACGATAGCAACTATCGCATGGCGCGCGAGGCGCTGCTCGCGCACATCATGCTGCCGCTTGAGAACGTGCATCGCATGGTCGGCGAGGGCGATGCCGTCTCGAACGCGCGGCTCTACGAAGACGAACTGCACGAGTTCTTTGACGAAGCTGATTGGCCGCGTTTCGATCTCGTCATGCTCGGCATGGGCGACGACGGCCATACGGCCTCGCTCTTTCCCGGTTCGCGTGCGCTCGCGGAAGAACAGGCGTGGGTTGTGGCCAACTGGGTCGAGAAGTTCAACACCTTCCGCCTCACGCTGACTGCGCCCGCCATCAATCACGCCGCGCACATCATGTTCATCGTCACGGGCGCAGGCAAAGCCGACCGCCTGCCGGAAATCTTGACCGGCGCGCGCGACCCCGAACGTCTGCCGTCGCAGTTGATCAAGCCCGTCAACGGCACGCTCGAATGGTTCACGGACAAAGCAGCCGCGGCTAATCTGCACAAGTGAAGCATCAGTGCCCGGTTGTTTGTGATTGGTTACTTGTTATGAAACCTAAAAAGATCGCTATTGGCAGTGACCACGCCGGGTTCGAGGCGAAGGAACAGGCAAAGCGCGAGATCGCGGCGCTCGGTCTGGACGTTGACGACAAGGGCACAGACAACCTTGACAGCGTTGACTATCCGGACTTCGGCGCGGCGGTCGGGCGCGCAGTGGCGGCGGGCGAAGTGGATCGCGGCGTCGTCATCTGCGGGTCGGGGATCGGTATCTCGATTGCCGCGAACAAAGTGCCGGGCGTGCGCGCGGCGCTCTGTTGGAACGAGGAGACGGCGCGGTTGGCGCGGCAGCACAACGATGCGAACGTGCTCTGCATCGGCGCGCGCTTCATTCCGCCCGAAGAGGCGGCGCAGATGATCCGCGTCTTTATGGAGACAGAGTTTGCTGGCGGTCGCCACAATCAACGTGTCGAGAAGTTGACTAAATTGGACGAAGCGCGGTGACGCCGAACAGCTAAGCTTAAATGGATGTGCGACCCTTAAGTCTCACGCAAAGACGCTGGAGGCGCAAAGAAGATCGGCCAGATTCTTTGCGCCTCCAGCGTCTTTGCGTGAGCTTGACTGACCGGAAAAAACTTTCATGCCGACAAAAGAACAAGAGCGGATGCGTGAGCCATACAAGACCCCGATTGCGCCGTGGCGGCGTTGGGGGCCTTACGTCTCGGAGCGCGCGTGGGGCACTGTGCGCGAAGACTATAGCGCCGACGGCAACGCATGGGACTACTTCCCGCACGATCAGGCGCGCTCGAAGGCTTATCGTTGGGGCGAAGATGGCTTGGCCGCTATTTGTGATCGTTATCAATTGCTTTGCTTCGCGGTCGCGCTCTGGAACGGGCACGATCCGGTCTTGAAAGAGCGGCTATTCGGCACAGTCTCAAGCGAGTCGAATCACGGCGAAGATGTCAAAGAGTATTACTTCTATCTCGACTCGACGCCGACGCACTCGTACATGAAGTTTCTGTACAAGTACCCGCAACGAGAGTTTCCTTACAGTCAGTTGATCGCGGAGAACCGCGCGCGGGCCGGGCGCAACCTGCCGGAGTTCGAGTTACTCGATACAGGTGTCTTCGACGACGACCGTTACTTCGACGTGTTCGTCGAATATGCCAAAGCCGGGCCGGAAGATATTTGCGTCCGCATCGAAGCGTTCAATCGCGGCGCGGCGGATGCGCCACTGCACATCTTGCCGCACCTGTGGTTTCGCAATACGTGGGCTTGGTGGCCGAACGCTCGGGGCCGGATGCGAAACCCGAACCCGTCATCCGCGAAGGCGCACGCGGCGAAGGCTGGCTGAGCCTTGAAGCGACGGACGACCCCGTAGGACCTTTGGCTGGTCTGCCGTTCGCGTATCAACTGGGCACACGTTATCTCTACGGTCAGGCGGACGGCGCGGAGTTGTTGTTCACGGATAACGAGACGAACGGGCCGCGCATCTGGGGCTGGGGCGCGCAGAGTCGGAAGCCGCACGTCAAGGATGCCTTCCACCGGCAGATCATCAAGGGCGAGCCGGCGACGAACCCTGAGCGCGTCGGGCACGAAGGCTTGTTACCATTATGCGTTGAACGTGCCGGCCGGCGGTTCGGTCGTCTTACAGTTGCGCTTGTCGGATCAAAAACTCGCCGCGCCGCTGTCAGACTTTGATCGCATCATGACTGAGCGCCGCACCGAGGCTGACGAGTTTTATGCGGCCATTCAACCGGCGCAAGCGACGGAGGACGAGCGCCGTGTGCAGCGGCAGGCATTCGCGGGGATGCTGTGGAGCAAGCAGATTTATATTTACGACGTACACGTCTGGCTCGACGGCGACAACCCAAACTTCCCGCCGCCCGAATCGCGCCGCCGCATACGCAACTTTCGCTGGCAACACTTGAACTCGATGCGCGTCCTCTCGATGCCCGACAAGTGGGAGTATCCGTGGTTCGCGGCGTGGGACTTGGCGTTTCATTGTGTGCCGCTCGCGGTCGTCGATGCTGAGTTTGCGAAAGAGCAGTTGTGGCTGTTGCTGTTCGAGCAGTTCCAACATCCGAACGGGCAGATACCCGCATACGAGTGGGAGTTCTCCGATCTCAACCCGCCCGTGCATGCGTGGGCCGTGTGGCGCGTCTACAACATGGATCGGTTGCAGACCGGCAAAGGTGATCGCCTGTTTCTCGAAAAATGTTTCCACAAGCTGCTCATCAACTTCGCGTGGTGGGTCAACAAGGTGGACAGTGAAGGGCAACAACGTCTTCGAGGGCGGCTTCCTCGGCCTCGACAACATCACCGTGGTTGATCGCAGCCACGCCGCTGCCGAACGGCGCGCGCCTTGAACAGTCGGACGCGACCGGCTGGATGGGCATGTTCTGCCTGAACCTGATGCGGATCGCGCTTGAACTAGCGAAGGAGAACAAAGCTTACGAAGGCTTGGCGACGAAGTTCTTCCAACACTACGTCTATGTCGGCGCGGCGATGAAGCACATGGGCAACCGCAACTATCAGCTGTGGGACGAGCAGGACAAGTTCTTCTATGACGTGCTGCGTTATGCCGACGGGTCGTTCCACAAGTTCCGCGTGCGCTCGCTCGTCGGGCTGATCCCGCTCTACGCGATTGAACGTCTGGAAGAGGATTGGATCAAGCCGTTCCCTGAGTTTCAGCTCGAACCTATATTGGTTTTTGCAGAACCGGCAAGACCTCGTGCAGCGTTGCGTCACGACGGTCGAGCACGACGGCAAACGCATACACGTCCTCGCCATCGTCAACGAAGAACAGATGCGGCATCTGTTAGAGCGCATCTGGGACCCGAACGAGTTTCGCTCGGAGTACGGCTTGCGCAGTCTCTCGAAGTTTCACGAACAGCACCCGTTCCGCTTCGGCGACAAGTCAAGTGGGCTATGAGCCGGCCGAGTCGATCGACATGCTCAAAGGCGGCAACTCCAACTGGCGCGGCCCCGTCTGGTTTCCGACCACCTTTATGATGATCGAATCTTTACGCAAACTCGGCAAGGCGTTCGGTGCAGCCGTCACAATTGACAGCCCCGTCGCAGGCGAGCCGGCCGTGACGCTTGATCAAATGGCGCGCGGCTTCGCCGACCGCATGATCTCGATCTTCACGCGCGACGGCGCAGGGCGCAGACCCGCGCACGGTTGGTACGAGAAATTTCAGCACGACCCGCACTGGCGCGACCTCGTTCTCTTCTACGAATATTTCCACGGCGACAGCGGCATGGGCCTCGGCGCAGTCGCATCAGACAGGCTGGACGGGCCTTGTCGCGTCGCTGATTGACGAATGGCGCAGATGATAGAATTGCGGAATGCGGATTGCGGATTGCGGATTAACGGATAAAAAGTTGATCCGGGTTTTGTTCATCATTCCGCAATCCGAAATCCGCATTCCGCAATGAAAAGGTTTTAATATGCCAGCTTCATTAGACGGCGCGGAGATGACGCTTTTAAACGCGCTCGCGCAGAACTATCCGACGGCCGATGCGGCGCTTGCCGAGGCGGCTGCGCTGCATGCCGCGCTGGCATTGCCGAAAGGTGTCGTGCATGTGGTCAGCGACGTGCATGGCGAATATAAGAAGCTGCGCCACATCATCAACAACGCGTCCGGTTCGTTGCGCCCGCTCGTCAACGACTTGTTCAAGACGCGGCTGACGGACGAAGAACAGCAACACCTGCTGGCCGTGCTCTACTACCCGCGCGAGTTCATCGAGTACAAGCGCACGGAGTTGGCGGACGCCGGGTGGCGGCGCGCGTGGGTGCGGCAGACGTTGCGCCTGCAATTCGAGTTGGTGCGCGTGCTGGCGCGCAACTATCGCCGCGCGCAGGTCACGGCGCTGCTGTCGCCCGAATACGCCGAACTGTTCGCGGAACTGCACGACGAACCTTTGACGGGCCGCGAGCAAACTTATGTCAATGCCATGCTCGACGCCTTCGCGGCGCACGACCGCGACTTGGCCGCCGTGCGCGCGGCTTCGCGGCTGGTGCGCGATCTGACGATTGCGGAGATCGTGGTCGCGGGCGATCTCGGCGACCGTGGGCCGCGCATGGACAAGGTGCTCGATTACTTGTTGGAGCAACCGCACGTCGCGTTTACGTGGGGCAATCACGACGCTTCTTGGATGGGCGCGTGTCTGGGGCAAGAGGCGTTGATCGCAACCGTGCTGCGCATCTCGCTGCGTTACCGGCGGCTGTCGCAACTCGAAGAAGGCTACGGGTTGATCATCACGCCGTTAGAAAAACTCGCGCGCACAGTTTACGCAGACGACCCGGCCGAGTGCTTCAAGACGAAGGGCACGGGCTTGCGCGACGACCTGTTGATGGCGCGGATGCAGAAGGCGATTGCGATCATCCAGTTCAAACTCGAAGGACAGGTCGCATTGCGTCATCCCGAATGGCAGATGGAAGCGCGCAACCTGCTGCACCGGATCAACTTCGCGGCGCAAACGATTGACATAGACGGGCGCATCTACCCGCTGCTCGACGCGCATCTGCCAACCATAGACCCGGCTGATCCTTATGCGTTGTCTGCTGAGGAGCGCGTGTGCATGGATCGCTTGCGCCAGTCGTTCATCGCAAGCAGTCGTTTGTGGCAGCACATGTCGTTCGTCGTGCGGCACGGCGCGATGTGGCTCAGGCGCGATCACGCGTTGATCTTTCACGGCTGCATTCCTGTGGACGAGCAGGGCGAGTTTTTATCGTTGACCGTGGACGGGCACGAGCACGCCGGGCGCGCGCTATACGACGCGCTCGACTCGGTTGTGCGCCGCGCGTTTCGCAAAGGCGCGCAAGCGGCGGGCGCAGACGCGGACTGGCTCTGGTATCTATGGACGGGTGCGCGCTCGCCGCTGTTCGGCAAAGATCGCATGGCGACGTTTGAAAGTTACTTTATCGCAGACAAAGAAGCGCGCAAGGAGCATAAGAATCCGTACTTCAAATTGATTCACGACGCGGAGTTTTGCCGCCGCGTCTGCACCGAGTTCGGTGTCGCCGAGCATGGCTTGATCGTGAACGGGCACGTGCCTGTGAAGGTTGAGAAAGGCGAGACGCCGGTGAAGACGGGCGGCGGCGCGGTGACGATTGACGGCGCGTTCTCCGAAGCCTACGGCGACCGTGGCTATACGCTCATCCTCGCGCCCGAACGCGTCGCCCTCGCCGAGCATCATCACTTTGAATCAATCGCCGACGCGATTACAGCAGGCGCGGACATCGTGCCCAACGTCTCCACCATCCGGGCCTACGACCGCCCACGCCTCGTCGCCGACACCGAAGAAGGCGAAGCCACACGCCAACGCTTGAGCGCACTCGAACGGCTTGTGCGCGCTTACGAAGAAGGCGCGTTGTTAGAAAAGTAAAGGCAACAGTCAAACCTGAAGTTTTACGCCCGCGTGAGTAATGCTCTCTCACGCGGGCGTAAAACTTTTCCGGCCTGTGATCATGCGACCGGGGCGAGTTCGGCGGTGCGTTTGCGTTCGGCCTTTTTGACGGTGAAGACGGTCGTGTTAAGCGTCTTGCCTTTGACGAGCACGTCGCCTAATGGTTGTGTCTCGTAGTCCTGACCGAGTAGTTGGGCGGTCGTGTCGCTGATCAGAATGGGGACGCCCTTTTCTTTGGTCGTGGATTCGAGCCGCGCGGCGAGGTTCACGGTGTCGCCGATGATGGTGTATTCAAGGCGACCTTCAGCGCCGACGACACCGCACGTGCCGACGCCTGTGTGGATGCCGACGCCGATGGCAATGTGCGGGCGGCCCGTGCTTTCCCAGTCCTGATTGATGCGCTTGACCTCTTCGAGCATCTCAAGGCCGCAGGCGACGGCCGCGCGCGCTTCGAGCGTGTCGCCGCGCGCGACGGGTGCGCCAAAGACGATCATCAAGCCGTCGCCGATGTACTTGTTGATGTGCCCGCCGTAGGCCGCGATGATCTTGTGCATGCGGCTGAAGTATTCGTTGAGCCAGCCGACGACGATCTCGGAGTTGACCGATTCGGAGAGGGTGGTGAAGCCGCGTATGTCCGTGAAGATCAGCGTGACGGTGCGACGTTCGCCGCCGAGGCGTAAGTCTTGGCGTTGTTCCCAGAGCGTGTCGGCGACTTCGGGCGAGACGCAACGCGCGAAGATGTCCATGATCTGTGCGCGCTCGGCCTCTTTCTCCTCGCGCACGGCGCGTTCGTGTGCGTAGCGCAGCAGGAAGCCGGAGAGCGCCAGCACGCTGATGCCCAACTCCGAAGTCATCAACGGCAGGATGATTGCGCGCCGGTTAAATGCCGAGACGGAGATCATAAGCACGCCGGTAGCGACCACCAGCACGGTCAACGCGCCGAGCGACGCGCGGAACTTGAAGACCGCCAGCGTCACCAGCCCGATCACGACGAAGAGCATCAACACGCGTTGCGTGTAAGAGACTTGGCGCAGGTATTCGCCGAAGAGCATCGTCGCAATGATGTTGGCGTGAATCTCGACGCCGGGCATGAGCGCAGGCGTAGTGTCGATGTGGCGATTGCGCACGCGCGACCAGAAGGTAGCGATCAGGCCCGGCTTGTAGAACGGTGTGGGAAAGAGATCGGGCGCGTCGTTGTTGGTTGCGCCGATCAAGACGATTCTGTCTTTGAATAACTCGTCGGGAATCTGCGCCGGGTCTTTGAAGAGAATGTCGCCCGCCGAAATGTAGCGGAAGCCGGGGGTGCGGCGGCGGAAGTCGATCTGCATGGTCGCGTCGTTGCGCAGCGCGAGGACGCGGTCGCCCAGTCCGGCCTTGCCATCTTTCAAATCGACGAACGGCTGCTCGGTGTAGAGTTGCGCGATGTAATTGGCGAAGCTCGACTCAGGCTCGCCTTGCGCGTTCGCGCGGAAGAGATAGGCGGTGCGACGAACGGCGTCGCTGTCAGACGGTAGATCGGCGAAGCCGACGGCCAGACGGCCTCGGCAAACTCAGGCAGCGGGTCGATGGCTTCCGAGCCGCCTTCGGGCAGCTTCTTAACGATGACGACGTTGCCGGCGTTGTTGATGGAATCGATCAACTTCTGATCGTCCGCCTTGTACTCCGCGCCCATCCCGCCCGCCTCGCTAAAGTACACGTCCACGCCGATGACGCTTGCGCCGCCCTGACTCGCGCGGTCGATCAGTTGCGCGTAATAGCTGCGCGGCCAATTTTGCAGCCGGTATTTTTTCGCGCGGATTGTCGCTTCGTCCACGCCGATGATCGTGATTGGCTCTTTCTGGCCGCGTTCAAGCCGGTCGGGGTGGGCCACGTTGCGCATCTGGAACAAGATGTCTAGACCGAACTCTTCGAGCGGCGTGACCAACCCGTATGGATAAGAGGTGAACTTACCGTTCGCGTCCGTCATCGGGTACATGGCGAGGACCAGCGCCCCCCAGATAACGACGGCGAGGCCGATGGCTAGCGCCCAATACCATTCACGCAACAGGTACGACGGCAGATTTAGTTTGCGACGATTAGACATAAGTTGAATTGACGTGCCGGACTAGTGCGCGCGGGCGATTGGTTGCGGCTGAACGGATTCGTGGACGGGTTGTGCCTACATGCGCCCGCGCAGGTTTCTCAGGCGCGCGATTGTAACGCCCGTCCGCAACGCGGTCAATTAAACCGGCCGAGGCTCACTTCGGCTGGACGCTAAAGTAGGCTAGCTCAAGCCCGGAGATGCTGATCGTCTCTTCGCGGCATTCGATGCCGGGGTCTTGTAGCTGCGCGCGCGCTGCGGCCGTCAGCAGAATGTCGCCCATCTGGGCCACGTCTTCGCCGAGTTTGGACGAGAGGTTGACCTCGTTGCCGAACAGATCGTGATTCTCGATGTTGAGGATGCGCCCGTAGCCGATGCCGATGGAGACGTAGAGCCTGTGTTCTTCGGGCAGCAGGCGATTAGCGGTGCGTAGGTGGCGCGTGATCTTCTGGCTGGCGCGCACGGCGTCGGCGACCGAATCGAACAGGCAGAACAGATTGTCGGCCTCGGCCTTCAACAGTTGCCCGCCTTCCTCTTGCACACACGGGCACGCGACCAGACGCATCTGGTGAATCATGAGCAGGAACGGGACGATGCCGTGCTGGTGCGTGGTGCGCGAAAAGCCGGTCATGTCCAGCACCATGACCGCTTTGTCTTGTCCGTATAATTCCTCTAGCTCGCGCGTGATTTCGGCGCGCGATTCGGGGCGCTCGATCATCTCGTTGAGCAGTCGTTCGAGGTTGGCGCGCGTGTTCTGGCCCGTGAAGGGCTGGTTGTCGCCACAGGTGACAGGGGGCGTTGACATGTTGACCTTAGACTCCAATGATGAATTTACGAAGGCTATTGTTACCACAGATTACCCCTTTCGGCCCAACTAAATCGGCGTCCCCGGCCACGACCTTCCCTAATCTTGACTTAAAAGTAAGGTTTCTCTTATAATGCTCACGTTGCTTGCGGAAGTGGCGGTTGATTTGGGAGCGTGCGTTATGAAAGTGTCCGCACAAGAAGAGTATGGGCTGCGTTGCCTGTTGCAGCTTGCGCCGTTGACGGCGGACGAATACCTGACGCTCGCGCAGATCGCGCAGCGGGAAGGTATCTCCGTGGCGAACGCGGGCAAGCTGATGTGGATTTTGAATAAGGCCGGACTGGTCAGGTCGATTCGCGGCACGAAGGGCGGCTACCGGCTTGCGCGTCCCGCCAGCGAGATACACCTGAGCGAGATCATCAAGGTCTTGGACGACGACGTGCTCGCCGGTCATTGCAAGAGCTACACGGGCGTCCTAGACGCTTGCGTGCATACGGGCAACTGCGGCATCCGGCCCGTCATCGTCGGCCTGCACGACATTGTGCAGCAGGCGCTACAGAACATCACGCTGGCGCAACTGCTCGGCACTGAAGCGAAGGTCGAGAACACGCTGCACAAGATTCATGCATTGCCGCGCCACATAGCGACGACGCGCTGAGCGGCTGAAACTGACAGACGTGCAGCGCAGCTTGAATATCGGAATCATTTGACGGTTGACTGAGAAAAGCAATGAGCACACTCGAACTGCTGACCAACAAAGAATACAAGTACGGCTTCGTGACCGACATCGAGTCGGACGTGATCCCGAAGGGCTTGAGCGAAGATACCATCCGGCTGATCGTCGAGAAGAAGCAAGAGCCGGACTGGATGCTTGAGTTTCGGCTCAAGGCTTATCGCCAGTGGCTCAAGATGACCGAGCCAAAGCACTGGCCGAACGTCACGTACCCGGAAGTCGATTATCAGGATTTGATCTACTACAGCGCGCCGAAGCAGAAGGCGATGAAGGCGAGCTTGGACGAAGTTGATCCCGAACTGTTGCGCACGTTCGAGAAGCTCGGCATTCCGCTCACAGAGCAGAAGCAGTTGGCAAACGTCGCGGTGGATGCGGTCTTCGATTCTGTCTCCGTGGCCACGACGTACAAAGAGAAACTTAAAAAGCACGGCGTTATCTTCTGTTCGTTCACCGAAGCGATCAGAGATTATCCCGATCTGGTGAAGAAATATCTTGGCTCAGTCGTGCCCGTGAACGACAACTACTTCGCGGCCTTGAACAGCGCGGTCTTCTCCGACGGTTCGTTCTGCTTCATCCCGAAGGGCGTGCGCTGCCCGATGGAGTTGTCCACCTACTTCCGCATCAACAACTCCGAGTCCGGCCAGTTCGAGCGCACACTCATCGTCGCCGAAGAGGGCGCACACGTTAGCTACTTGGAGGGTTGCACGGCCCCGAAGTTCGACCGCAATCAACTGCACGCAGCCGTGGTCGAACTCGTCGCGCTCGACGATGCCGAGATCAAATACTCGACCGTGCAGAACTGGTACGCGGGCGATGAGACGGGCAAGGGCGGCATCTATAACTTCGTCACGAAGCGCGGCAAGTGCGCGGGACGCAACTCAAAAATTTCGTGGACACAGGTTGAAACCGGCTCGGCGATCACTTGGAAGTACCCGTCGTGCATCTTGCAGGGCGACAACTCCGTCGGCGAGTTCTACTCGGTCGCGGTGACGAACCACATGCAGCAGGCCGACACCGGCACGAAGATGATCCACATCGGCAAGAATACCAGTTCGACGATCATCTCGAAGGGCATCTCCGCTGGCAAGTCGAATAACAGCTATCGCGGGTTGGTTAAGATGCTGCCGGGCGCAGAGGGCGCGCGCAACTATACGCAGTGCGACTCGCTGCTTATCGGCGACCGCTGCGGCGCGAACACGTTCCCCTACATTGAAGTCTTGAACAACACGGCGCGCGTCGAGCATGAAGCGACGACCTCGCGCATCAGCGAAGATCAACTCTTCTACTTGATGCAGCGCGGCATCTCGCAAGAGGACGCGGTTTCATTAATCATCAACGGCTTTTGCAAAGACGTGTTCCGCGAACTGCCGATGGAGTTCGCCGTCGAAGCGCAAAAGTTGCTCGGCATGAAGCTCGAAGGCAGCGTCGGCTAAGCGCCTTTGAGCAGCTAAGCTATAAAGTTACGGAGTGAATTTATCGTGTTAGAGATACGCAATCTGCATGCGACCGTCGAGGGCAAAGAGATTTTGCGCGGCCTCAGTCTGACGGTCAACAAGGGCGAGGTCCACGCCATCATGGGGCCGAACGGGTCGGGCAAGTCCACGTTGGCGAAGGTGCTGGCGGGCCATCCGGCTTACGTGGTGACCGCGGGCGAAGTGCTGTACGAAGGTCAGAACCTGTTTGAACTTGCGCCGGACGAGCGCGCCCGCGCGGGCGTCTTCCTCGCGTTCCAATACCCGGTCGAAGTGCCGGGCGTATCGAACGCGCAATTTCTGCGGCTCGCCTACAATGAGAAGCGCAAGCATCTGGGCGAGGAAGAACTTGATCCGCTTGAGTTCAAAGACCTGTTGAAGGAGCGCGCCAAGATCGTCGAGATGGATGCGGCGCTCATGTCGCGCTCGGTCAACGAAGGTTTTTCCGGCGGCGAGAAGAAGCGCAACGAGATTTTGCAGATGGCCGTGCTTGAACCAAAGCTGGCCGTGCTGGACGAGACAGACTCCGGCCTCGACATCGACGCGCTGCGCATCGTCGCCGATGGTGTCAATCATCTGCGCACGCCCGACAATGCCATCATGCTCGTTACACACTACCAGCGGCTCTTGAACTACATCGTGCCCGACTTCGTTCACGTCCTCTATCGTGGGCGCATCGTGCGTTCGGGTGGTAAGGAACTGGCGCTGGCGTTGGAAGAGAAGGGCTATGATTGGATCAAGGAGCAGGGCGCTGACGCTGTCGTCACCGCCGGTGCGTGAGTTGATGCAGGGACGTGATGGCACAAGCGATTAAAGAACAGAACGAATACGCGGCCGCCTTTGGCAGCGCGCAGGCAGCGCGCACAGAGCCTGCGTGGCTCGCGCGGCTGCGCGCGGACGCGCTGGCCCGTTTTGAGCAGGCGGGCTTCCCGACCATAGACGAAGAAGATTGGAAGTACACGAACGTTGCGCCCATCGCGCGCGGCTCGTTCACGCCCTCGCGCGATGCGGACCAACGGCAAGCGACGCCTGATATAGTTGCCGCGTCTATCTATGCAGAGTCGCGGCAGAGTTGTCTCGTCTTTGTCAACGGCAGCTATCAACCGCAACTGTCTGCGCTCGATGCGCTGCCTGCGGGCGTCTTCGTCGCTAACTTGGCGGACGCGCTGACGGGCGACCACGAAGCCGTCCTGCACGCGCATCTTGCCCGTGCGGCGAGCGTTGACGAACATACAGACGGCTTCACGGCGCTGAACACGGCCTTTGTCAACCACGGCGCGTTCGTCTATTTGCAGAAGGGCGCGCAATTGACTGCGCCGCTGCAACTGCTGTTCGTGACGGATGCGGCAAGCGCGACCGGCGCGGCCATGTTTCCGCGCGTGCTTGTCGTCGCCGAGCGCGAGAGCGCCGCGACGATCATCGAGAGCCACGAGGCATTGGGCGACGGCACGTATTTCACAAATTCAGTGGTCGAAGTCTTCGTCGGCGAGAACGCACGCGTCACGCACTACAAGGTGCAGCGCGAGAGCGAGCAGGCTTTTCACATCGCCAACACGCAGGCGCAACTCGAACGCAGCAGCTTCTACGATTTGACCACGATCACGCTCGGCGCGCGGCTCTCGCGCCACGGCATCAACGTGCAACTCGCGCACGCGGGCGCGGAGTGCGCGGTTGACGGCCTCTATCTCGTCGGCACGGGTCAGCACGCCGACACGCATTCGCTCATCGGCCACGTTGCGCCGCATTGCGTGAGTCGCCAACTCTACAAGGGCATCCTTGATGGCAAGTCGCGCGCCGTCTTCAACGGCAAGGTCTTTGTCCACGCGGGCGCGCAACAGACCGACGCGCAGCAGACGAACAAGAACCTGCTGCTCTCTGCGGAAGCACGCGTTGACACCAAGCCACAGCTTGAGATTTTCGCCGACGACGTAAAGTGCGCGCACGGCGCGACCGTGGGCCAACTCGAAGAAGATGAGTTGTTCTATCTCTTAAGTCGCGGCTTGCACCCGGAACTGGCGCGCAACCTGCTGACTTACGGCTTCGCCGAAGAACTGGTCGAGAAGATCAAGATCGAATCGATCAAAGCGCAACTCGACGAAGCGATCTTGAATCGGCTGCATGCGCGGCTTGAGGTCTAGACAGTTATCAGTTGTTAATGATGCAGCCTGTTGGTGTTTGGCTAATAGCTGAAAGCTGATGGCTGCCGGCGCTTGAACATTATGATTGCGACTGAAAAAACATTGACGAGTGAGGCGCAGCTTAGCGCGGGTGCTTGGGATGTGGCGCGCGTGCGACAGGATTTTCCTGTACTTGGGCAGACGGTGAACGGCAAGCCGCTGGTCTATCTCGACAGTGCGGCCTCTTCGCAAGTGCCGCAGGTGGTGATCGACCGGGGCAGTCGTTATCTGCGCGAAGAACACTCGAACATACATCGCGGCGTGCATTACCTGAGCCAGCGCGCGACCAACGCTTACGAAGGCGCGCGCGAGAAGGTGCGCCGCTTCATCAACGCGCGCGAGGCCCGCGAGTGTATTTTCACGCGCGGCTCGACCGAGGGCATCAACCTCGTCATGCACGGCTACGGTCGCAAGTTCGTCAATGAAGGCGACGAGATCATCATCTCCGCGATGGAGCATCACGCGAACATCGTCCCGTGGCAGATGTTGTGCGCGGAGAAGGGCGCGCGCCTGCGTGTCATCCCGATGAACGACGCGGGCGAGTTGCTGCTCGACGAGTACGAGGCGCTGTTGAATGAGCGCACCAAACTCGTCGCCGTGATGCACGTCTCGAACTCGCTCGGCACGATCAATCCGATCAAGGAGATCGTCGCGCACGCACACAAGCAAGGCGTGCCCGTGCTGGTGGACGGGGCGCAGGGCGCACCGCACTTGAGCATCGACGTGCAAGATTTGGATTGCGATTTCTACACCATCTCCGGGCACAAGATGTTCGCGCCCACGGGCAGCGGCGTCATGTACGGCAAGGCTGACATTCTAGAACGCATGCAGCCGTTCATGGGCGGCGGCGACATGATCCGCACCGTCTCGTTCGAGGGCACGACCTATGCCGGTCTGCCCAACAAGTTCGAGGCCGGCACGCCCGCCATCGCGTCGCAGATCGGACTGGGCGCGGCGATTGATTATCTGAACGAACTTGATCGCGCCGCCGCGCAACGCTACGAGCACGAGTTGCTGGCTTACGCTACCGAGAAGTTGTCCGCTATTGAGGGCATACGCATCATCGGGACAGCGCGCGAGAAGACGAGCGTGCTCGCGTTCGTGATCGAAGACGTACACCCGCACGACGTTGGCACGATCCTGGATCAAGAGGGCATCGCTATTCGCGCGGGTCATCACTGCGCGCAGCCGACGATGAAACGGTTCAACGTGCCCGCGACCGCGCGCGCCTCGTTCGCCTTCTACAACACGAAGGCAGAGGCCGACCAACTCGTCGCCGCCGTCGAGAAAGTGATCGAGGTGTTTAGTTAAGTGTCGGAACTGAGCGAACTTTATCAGCAGGTCATCCTCGACCATAACAAGAAGCCGCGCAACTTCCGCAAGCTTGCAGCCGCGAACCGCATGGCCGAGGGCGTGAACCCGCTCTGCGGCGATCAATTGACCGTCTACGTCGAGCTTGACGGCGACGTGATCAAAGACGTGAGCTTTGAAGGCTCAGGCTGCGCGATCTCGAAGGCGTCGGCGAGCATGATGACGCAGACCGTGAAGGGCAAGCAGCGGCAAGAGGTCGAGACGATCTTCAACGAGTTTCATCGCATGGTGCTTGGCGAGTTGGACGAAGAGGGGACGCCGAACCAGTTGGGCCGGCTGAAAATCTTCGCGGGCGTGCGCGAGTTCCCGGCCCGCGTCAAGTGCGCCAGCCTCTCATGGCACACCGTCCACGCGGCCCTAAACGGCGAGGGCGCGACGACGACCGAGAACCTCGGCCCAGACATTACAACCGAACAAGTCTCAGGTTAAGCAACCACACAGACACAAAGGGCACAAAGATGATCGAGTCGATCTTTCTTTGTGCCCTTTGTGTCTGTGTGGTTAATTGTGTCCGCCTTCTTTATAATGCCCGCACAAGGGAGTGGGTAACAGTTGCAGATCGCATCAATCGAGTTGCGCGAGATCAAGTTGCCGCTCGTGCATTTCTTCGAGACGAGCTTCGGGCGCACCTACGAGCGCCGCATCCTACTCGTGCGCGTGCGCGACCGCGAAGGCGCTGAAGGCTGGGGCGAATGCACGGCCGGCGAAGGCCCGTTCTACTGCGAAGAATGGACGGACAGCGCGTGGGACTGTGACGACCGCTTTCCTTGCGCCGATGCTCGCGGGACAAGAACTCGCCGCGCCCGCCGACGTGTCGGCGCACCTGCGCCGCGTGCGCGGCAACCGCATGGCGAAGGCGGCGCTCGAAACGGCCTGTTGGGACTTGGCAGCGCGGCAAGCGGGCGTGCCGCTCTGGCAACAGCTCGGCGGCGTGCGCCGCGAGATCGCCTGCGGCGTCTCCATCGGCATACAGGACACGCCCGCAGCCTTGCTCGAAAAGATCGAGACGGAATTGGCCGCCGGTTACCAACGCATCAAGATCAAGATCAAGCCCGGCTGGGACGTGGGCGTTGTCGAACGCGTGCGCGCGCGCTTGCCCGACATACAGTCTGATGGTCGATGCCAACTCGGCCTACACGCTCGACGACGTGCCGCTCTTTCGAGCGCTCGACCAGCTTCCGGCTGATGATGATCGAACAGCCGCTCGCCTACGACGACCGCTTATGATCACGCGTTATTGCAGCGGCAGATCGAAACCCCCGTCTGTCTTGACGAGTCCGTTCGTTCCGCCGAGGACGCGCGCAAGGCGATTGAGTTGGGCGCGGGTCGCATCATCAACGTCAAGCTCGGCCGCGTCGGCGGGCATGCAGAGGCGCGCGCGTCGAGCGCGTCTGCCGCGAGCGCGGCGTGCCCGTCTGGTGTGGCGGCATGTTGGAATCCGGCATCGGGCGCGCGCACAACATCGCGATGTCCACGCTCGCGGGCTTCACGCTGCCGGGCGACGTGTCGGCCAGCGCGCGCTACTGGGCCGAAGACATCATCGAGCCGCCCGTTCACAGTCAGCGCGCGCGGGACGATCAGTCGCGCCCGACACGCCGGGCATCGGCTTCAAGGTAAACGAGCAGCGCATCGAAGCGTTGACCGTGCGACGCGCAAGCTTCACGGCTGCGTGATCATGATCAGCATATCGCAACGAAACGTTTATGACCGTGGAACTGACCCAAGCTCAAGCCAGCGCGTTGCGTGAACATCTGAGCGCGCGCCACGCGGAAGTGCTCGCGCTCACGCGCGGACTCGTCGAGGCCGAATCGCCATCAGGCGATCTCGCAGGCAGCCGCGCAGTCGTCGCGTTGCTCGCGGACGCGGCGCGCAACCTGCCGGGCGTGACGAGCATCGAGCGCATCACCGCCGACAATTACGGCGAGCACCTGCGCATACATCTCTACGCGGACGACACGAAGACCACGCGCACCACGCTGCTGCTCGGTCACACCGACACGGTTCATCCACGCGGCTCGCTCGCTGCCCGGCCGTGGCGCGAAAGCGAAGGGCGCATCTACGGCCCCGGCATCTTCGACATGAAGGCCAACTGCGCGCTCGCGCTCGCGGCCTTGCGCGCGTGTGCCGCGTTGAGTTTGACACCGCCGCGCCCGGTCGTCCTGCTGTTGACGTGCGACGAAGAGTCGGGCAGTTTCACCGGGCGCGCGCTCGTCGAAGCAGAGGCGCAACGCGCGGCGCATGTGTTTGTGCTTGAACCGCCCGCACCGGGCGGGCGCGTGAAGACCGGGCGCAAGGGCACAGGCATGTACGCGCTCACGGTCGCAGGGCGCGCGGCGCACGCGGGGCTTGAGCCGGAGAAGGGCGTGAGTGCGATCCTCGAACTCGCGCGCCAGATCGAGCGACTGCACGCGCTCGGCGATAGCGATACGGGCACGACCGTCAACGTCGGCGTCGTCAGCGGCGGCACGCGCTCGAACGTCGTTGCAGCCGAAGCGCACGCGGAGATCGACGTGCGTTTCAAGACGAACGCGGAAGCGTTGCGGCTCGACAGCGCGATCCGAAACTTGCCGCTCTTTGACGAGCGCACGCGGCTCACAATCGCAGGCGGCATCAACCGCCCGCCGCTTGAGCGCACCGAGCGTGTCGTAAGTCTCTTCGAGCGCGCAAGGCGCGTTGCTGCCGCGCTCGATTTTGAATTGGGCGAGACGCAGGTCGGCGGCGCGTCGGACGGCAACTTCGCGGCAGCGGCGGGCGCGGCCGTACTCGACGGCCTCGGCGTAGATGGCGACGGCGCGCACGCCGATCACGAGCACATCGCTGCCGCCGACATCGCGCCGCGCGCCGCGTTGCTTGCCGCGCTAATAGCCACGCTCTGATGAAACTGCGGCAGTGCAGTACGGACGCAGACTGGGCGCAGGCGCGCGCGCTGGTGCTTGAGTTGGCGGCCTCAATCGAGGTCGATATATGTTTTCAAAACTTCGATGAAGAGATCGCTGATCTGAGTCGTGTATACGGGCCGCCGCGCGGTTGTCTGTTGCTGGCAGAGACGGCCGAAGGTTTCGCGGGCTGTGTTGCGTTGCGACCATTCGATGCAAACATCTGCGAGATGAAGCGCATGTACGTGCGTTCTGAATTTCGCGGGCGCGGACTTGGGCGTGTGCTGGCGTTGGCGTTGATCGAACAGGCGCGCAGGCTCGGCTACGAGCGCATGCGCCTCGACACGTTGCCCACGATGCACGCGGCGCAGGCGCTCTACCGCGCTCTCGGTTTCACGGAGATCGAACCGTACAGGTTCAACCCGGTCGCGGGCACTGTGTACATGGAATTATTACTAAAGCCGCGCGCAAGTGATCGGTAAGTAGCAGAGCTTGCCGGCGCGGATGATAAAGGGATCGATGCTTATGCGAAGCAAACGGATCACGCTGCTGTTCACCTTAGCGTTGCTGTTGGTCGCTACGCCGCTCGCGCCGTTCACGCGCAAGGTGAACGTCGAGCGTGAAGTTGCGCGCCGCTTCACGTCAGCCCGTGCGTGCGCGGCGTGGGATGGTGGCCTCGACCAACAAGATCGCGTCTGCAGGTCGGCGTCGATATACTGAAGCGCGGCGGCAACGCGGTTGATGCGGCCATCGCCGTGGCATTCGCGCTGGCGGTCGTCTACCCGGCGGCGGGCAACCTGGGCGGCGGCGGCTTCATGATGATCCGCCTGCGCGACGGGCGCACGACCGCGATTGATTACCGCGAGATGGCGCCGGCCGCGGCGCACGCGCGACATCTATCTCGACGAGCAGGACAAGTTGATCGAAGGCGAAGGCTCGTCGACGGTCGGCTATCGCGCGGCGGGCGTGCCCGGAACACCGTGCGGGGATGGAGCTCGCGCTGAAGAAATACGGCTCGGGCAGGCTCACGTGGGCGCAACTCGTCGAGCCTGCGCGCAGACTAGCCGCCGATGGCTTCACGATCAGTTACGGCCTCGCGCGCTCTTTGCGTAGCAACGAAGATCAGTTGAAGAACTACGCCGACTCGCAGACGCATCTTTCTTAACAACGGGCAGTTCCACAAAGAGGGCGAGGTCTGCGCCAGCCCGAACTGGCGGCGACGTTCGCGCGCATGCAACGCAATGGCGCCGCGCGAGTTCTACGAAGGGCAGACCGCGCGCCTGATCGCCGACGACATGCGCGCGCACAACGGTCTCATCACGCTCGAAGACTTGAAGAACTACGTGGCGAAGGAGCGCGTGCCGCTGCGCACGACTTATCGCGGCTTATGAAGTCGTCTCGATGCCGCCGCCGTCGTCGGGCGGCGCGGTCCTGATCGAGATGCTCAACATCCTCGAAGGCTTACGACCTGCGCAAGCTGCGGCGCTCTTCGTCCGAGCGTTATCACGTGACGACCGAAGCGATGCGCCGCGCCTTCGCCGACCGCGCCGAGTACATGGGCGACGCGGACTTCGTCAACGTGCCCGTCGCCGGACTGATCGATAAGACTTACGCCGCGCGTCTGCGCGCGACGATCGACATGGAGCGCGCCTCGACGAGCGCGGAGGTCCGGGCCGGACGACCGACGGGCGCGGAGTCAGAAGAGACGACGCACTTCACGGTCGTAGACGCGGAGGGCAACTGCGTGTCGAACACTTACACGTTGAATCTACGGCTACGGCTCGGGCGTGGTCGCAAAGGGGACGGGCGTCCTGCTGAACGACGAGATGGACGACTTCGCCGCGAAGCCGGGCACGCCGAACGTGTTCGGCCTGATCCAGAGCGAGAAGAACGCGGTCGCGCCGCGCAAGCGCCCGCTCTCGGCGATGACGCCGACCTTCGTGCTGCGTAAGGACGGCTCGCTCTGGTTCGCCGTCGGCTCGCCCGGCGGCCCGACGATCATCAACACGGTGCTGCAAGTGATCACGAACGTCGTCGACTTGACATGAACATCCAGCAGGCGATTGATGCGCCGCGCATACATCATCAATGGCTGCCGGACGAAGTGGTTTATGAGCCGTTCGGGCTGTCGCTCGACACCTACGCGCGCTTGCAGGCGCGCGGCCACAAGTTGATCGACAAGCCCCGCTACATGGGCGACGCGCAAGGCATCATGATCGAAGAGAAGACCGGCATGCGTCTCGGCGCGAGCGACCCGCGCAACGAAGGCGCGGCCGTCGGGTATTGAAAGCAGTGACAAGTGACAAGTGACGAGTGGCAAGTTGGGTTAAGACTTTCTGCGTGCTGTGTGCGTTGGCCTGCGCGGTTGCGCTTGTGCCTGTGCGGGCGACAAGTAGCGGCGAGGCGGCGACAGCGCCGTTGATTCACGTTGCGCCGGCCGCGCCTGTGGTTGACGACGAGACGTGGCGGGCGGAGTTGGCGGCGCGACGGGCGCGTGTGACGGAGCGGACGGGGGCGAAGTCTCTGCTCGTGTTGATGAGCGGCGAGGCGCGCGTCTACACGGGCGATACGGATTACAAGTTTCGACAGGAGAATAATCTTTACTACCTGACGCGGCTTAGGCAGGAAGGCGCGACGCTCGTGTTGATGCCGGGTCATGCTAGTTACCCGGAGTTACTGTTTCTGCCGCGTCGCCGGCCCGCGGCCGAGGTGTGGACCGGGCCGATGTATAGCGCGGACGAAGCGCAGCGCCTCTCCGGCATCAACGAAATTTGGGACGCCAAAGAGTTCGAGCCGTTCATGGCGAGCATGCGCGCACGTCGCGCCTACAGACCGAAGCCGGAGTCGATCTTGTTGAGCGCACCGGCCCGCACAAGCAACGCGACCTCACAAACCGGCACAACGGATACACAGACGCGCACGCTTGCTATCGAGACTGGCTACGAGCCTTTGTTCAAGGCGATGCAGCAGGGCGAGGCCGTGCTGTATCTGTTGAAGCCGAGCGGCGAGGGCGCGAGCCAAGAGTTTCGGCGTGAGCAGAAGTTTGCGGCTGAGTGGGCACAGAAGGATTCAGGCTTCGCGGTGCGGAGCGCGTGGCCAATCTTCGCGGAACTGCGGCTGCGCAAGTCGCCTTTGGAGCTAATGCTCTTGCAGTACGCGGTGGACATCAGCATCGAGGCGCACGAGCGCGCACAGGCCGCAGCGGCGCAAGCGCGTTGGGAGTATGAGCTAGAGGCCGAGGTTGACTATACGTTCAAGCGGCGCAACGCGGACAACTGGGGCTACCCGAATATCGTCGGCTGCGGCCCGAACGCGACCACGTTGCATTACGAGGCGTCGCAGGAGCGTTGTCAGCCGGGGCAGTTGGCGTTGATGGACGTGGGCGCGGAGTACGAACACCTGTCAGCCGACGTGACGCGCACCTTTCCCCTCAACGGGCGCTTCAGTCCCGCACAGGCCGAGATTTACAACGCCGTGCTCGCCGCGCAAGAGCAAGCACTCGCCGTCGTGCGCCCCGGCGCGCAGTTCGCGGACGTGCATCGCGTCGCGGTCGAGTCACTAAAGGAGAGTCTGCTGCGTTTGGGCCTGATTACCAACCGCAACTCGAATCAATATTTCGTCTGGTACATGACTGGCACGTCGCACTTCATCGGCATGAACGTACACGACGTAGGGCGGCCGGGCCGGCTTGAACCCGGCATGACCTTCACCGTCGAACCGGGCATCTACGTCCGCGAAGACGCGCTCGCACGCCTGCCCGACACGGGCGACTGGCGCAAGTTCAAAGCGGCCGTGCGCCCCGCCTTCGACAAGTACAAAGGCATCGGCGTGCGGCTCGAAGACGACATAGTGGTGACGCCGGACGGCTACCGCAATATGTCCGCCGCCCTTGCCCGCACCATCCCCGACATCGAAGCCTTCCACACACGCGCCGCCCGCGAGTAGCGCACCGAACCAACCCGCTAACAAACGCCCGCGAACACCGCCCGCCGCGTGCTAAGTTCAGCCAAACAGGGCTGAAACGGCGCAACCCGCGTAAAAATCGCGCCCGCCGGCCTGTGACATGAGCCAGTGCGGGCAAAAATCGTTATCCGGACGTGAAAATCGAGCGGTGCGCGGGTAAAGATGAGCCAGTGCGCGCGTAAAGCCTGCCAGTGCGGGCGTGAGACGGGCAGTGCGGGGTGTAAATTCAGCCAGTGTGGGCGTAAACCATGCCAGTGCGGGAAAAAGTTAGGTAGTGCGCGCTTGAAACCTAGCCGGTGCGTGGTTGATCAGAGCCAGTGCGGCGAAAAATCGTGCCGTGCGGCGAAAAGTCTAGCTGTGCGGGTGTGGAGTTGTGCCGGTGCGGGTGAAAATCGTGGCCGGCAGGTCGTAAGTTGAGGCCGCAGCCCGGTAAATTGCGATTGCAGCGTGTAAAATCGCAAACGCAGCGTGTGAAGCTGCGCTTGCAAGGGCGAAAATCCCAGTTGCAACTGTGAAAATTGCGATTGCAGATGTGAAAGATGCAATTGCAGAGGTGAAAATCACAGTTGCAGGCGTGGAAGTTGCTATTGCAGGCGTGAAAATTGGGATTACAGTCCCACGGCATACACGTCATCCGCTGAATTATCCCAGATTGAAGCCAACGAGCTTTCGCCGGCATGCAGCCAAAAGTCTGGGTCGTCAATCAAGGGTGTGACCAGAACTTCCGTGCCTTCTGGAATCTCCACCTGTTCCAGTAACTCGATCTTCCCCGCACGCACGATTGCGCGAATCGTATTTGGCATCTTCACACCTCGACCTCAGAATACATCAGGCTTATAGCTTCACAAAGAGCCGCGCATCTAACCGTGGCTTAGCTCGAATGCGCGTTAACTTAATCTGTCTGCTGGCTGACGCGCCAGAGTTCGATCTGTTCTTCTTCCAGTCCTTTTAACGTCGCGGCGAGTGGTTCGATGCTCAGTCTGTTAGCGGGGTCGTCGAGCAAGGCGGCGATGCGTGGGTCGTCGCGGACGGTTGAGGAGATGATGATGTCTGTGCCGTTGGAGAGCGGTTCGAGGCGGGCGGCGATGTTGACGTTCGAGCCGAAATAATCGAGCCGGCCGTTCATGTTGACGGCGATGCAGTGGCCCGTGTGCATGCCGACTTTGAGCAGGAAGGGGCGTGTGCCGTCGGGCGGGTGGCTGAGCCTGTGTTGCGCCTTGAGCATTGCGCGTAGGGCGCTGGCAGGGCGACGAAAGACGGCCATGATCGCGTCGCCGAGTGTTTTAACGAGCGCGCCTTCTTCTTCGTCCACCGCCGCGCGCAGGATGTCGAAGTGGCTCATCACCGCGCCGAAGGCGGGCGCGTCGCCAATCTCGCGGTAGAGCCGCGTCGAGCCGCGCAGGTCTGTGAAGATGATGGTCAGGCTGCCGACCGAAATTTGTTGATGCGGCCGTAGAGCTTCGCTGGCGAACAGGTCGCGGAAGATTTGGAGCGCCGTCACTTCGGCGGCCGTCACAGCTTGATCGCTCCACGCCAGCCGCTCAAGCACGAACAGTTGCTCGTCGCCGGTCGCATTCTCATAGATGAGCGTCGGATGTGGGCTGATGCTGAGTTCGTCGCTGGTCCAACCGTTCTCGTCCGCGCGCAACACAAGCTCGGCCGCGCCTTCGTCTGTGACGAGCAAGGCTTGCGCGCCGGGCAGCTTGAGCGTGCGTAGGCGATAGCGCCCCGGTTCGAGCGGGACGGACAATTGCCGCCGCGCACCGGGCGCGAGCAGTTGTTGCGCGATGACATGCGGCGTGACCTGCGGCCCGCCGATACAAAACTCGCGCGCCTCCACCAAACGCACAGCCGGATTCGGACTGAAGGTCAACTCAACCGAGCGGTCGAAGTTGACTGTGAAGTCTATGTTGCACGTATCGCAATGCACGTTCTCTTGCAACTCTGCGAGCGTCGCGCTCGTCGTCCTTCGCGCCGCGACACAAAGGACAGAGCATGTCCCAACGCAGATCAAGCAAGCCCGTGCGCGTGGCCCACAGACACAACTCAAGCACCTCGCGGCGCGGCGCACGCCAGTAGTCCGCGAGCGCGTAAGGCCGCAAGCGCATGAGCGTCAGATCGTCCGCCTGTTCGATAGTCTCGACCAGACGCGCCACCAGTTCCGGCTGTGCGCCTTGCGTGACCAACTTCTCTCGCATCTGACCGAGCCGCGCGCGACCGCTACGCGGGAAACGTGCGTCGGCTGCGGGCGCGGCCGTTGTGGTTGAACCACCGCTCGCAAGTTGATCGTAGTAGCGCACAACCGCGTCGAATTTGCGCGCGCTGAGTTGACCGACCTGCAACGGCACGACGACAAGCCCGGCGGGCGAACCCGGCCGCACCCAGACTTGATAGATTAAATGCGTGCCGCCTTCGGGGCGCGGCTGCAACTCGGCGGCAACCCGCATCTCCGCGACGGGGCCGCGCTGCAAGCGTCGCACGACGCCGAAGCGAAACGGGCGAACCCACTCGAACGGTTCTTCCTCCCATTCAACCGCCATCCCGAACCGCCGAAAGCCCAACCGCCGCCGCGCGTTCACCAACGGCACAGAGCCTTCGACGGGCAGCGTCACCACGGGCAGACCCGCATCGCGGTTAAAGCGATTCGTATCCGACAACAGCGGCCACAACGCCTCCGGGTCGGATTGCAACTGCCACTCCCAACGATAATGAAATTCTTTATAAGGCACGTTCGTTGTAACCGGGGCAAGTACGCGCCCGAAGAGTTGGACAGATTGTAGAGTAAGTTTGCGGACGAGTGAATCTGATATTTAAGTTGTTCCTATGCGCACTATTACCCGCATGATATATTCATGCGGCCCCGACACCTTCCGGCACGGAGTTACCAATGGCGCGTCAGCCGACAACATTTCTGACCCCGGCAGAGTATTTGCTCATCGAACGCAAAGCGGCATACAAGAGTGAATATTTGGCCGGCGAAATGTTCGCTATGGTCGGCGCGAGCAGGAAACATAATCTGATCGCGGGCAACATCTTTGGCGAACTAAGGCAGCAATTAAAAGGGCGACCGTGCGAGGTTTATACGAACGACATGCGCGTTAGTATCCCGGCCACGGGTTTGTACACTTACCCGGATGTGATCGCCGTCTGCGGTGAGCCTCAGCTTTGAGGATGAGCACGTGGATACACTGCTCAATCCGACGATCTTGATCGAAGTGCTGTTCGCCTCCACAGAGTTATATGATCGAGGCAAGAAGGCGATCAACTATCGCACCATCGAATCACTCGCCGAATATTTGCTCGTCGCGCAGGACGAACATCGGGTTGAGCAATACGTCAAACAGGCCAATGGTCATTGGCTGCTGACAGACATACGCGGCGCAAGTGGTGTTGTGGAATTAGCAGCAGTCGGCTGCGCGCTCAGCCTGCAAGACATCTACGATAAAGTCCAACTTTAAGCGCCTCTGCCCGCCCTTGTAGCCAGCGCCACAAGCGCACCAAACCACACAACCTACTCGTAGCTAAGCGCGTCAACTGCGTCTTGCCGCGCGGCGCGGAGCGCGGGATAGAGCGCGCCGATTGTACCGCCGAGCAAGCCGATCAGGAGTGAGATCAAAACCCAGCGCGGCTCGATCTCGACGGTGAGGGAACTAGCGCGCATCAACGCAAAACGCGCGCCGAAGGCCAGCAGCAATCCCGTCGCTACGCCCAACACGCTCACGAGCAGCGCCTCTTGCTCGATCACCCACGCGATCATCGTGTTCGACATGCCGAGCGCCTTCATGATGCCGATCTGGCGTGTGCGCTCGGTCACGGTCGTGTACATCGCAAGCAGGATGACCAACACGGAGATCGCGGCGGCGACGGCGACGATGACGTTGATGAAGACGTTCAGGGCCGGCACGCCCGCCGCGTATATCTCCGGCAAGTCGCGCGTGAAGATGATCTGATCATCAGGAAACGCTTGATGGATACGCGCGGCGAGCGCATCTTGCTCGGCCGGGTTCTGCGCCGCGACCATGATGCTGGTGGCGCGGCCAGGCGCCGACCTGTGCCTGCATGGTCGCCAGCGGTATCTTGATGCGTGCGCCGCCCGGCGGTTCAAAGACGCCGACGATGCGGAAGGGTCGTTCGTAGAGCAGCACCGTGCCGCCGACGTGCGCTTCAGGTCGCGCTTTGTTCTGTTCGATCCAATTGGGATCGACGATAGCTTCGTCGCCGCTTTCACTGAGCGCGCGCCCCTCGACGATCCGCATGCCGGCCAGTTGCTTGTATTGCTCGAAGTCGATGCCGTCGAGCAGGCGCATGCCGAGGCCGCTGTCGGTCTTATCGGTAGCTTGACCGAGCGGGATGGCGGCGCGCACGCCTTGTATGCGGGCCAGTTCGGCGGCGTGCTCGACGGGCAGTGCGAACGGCTGCGCGCCGTTCAAGCCGCGCGTACCGGCGGCGCGTACCATGATCTCCGCGCCGACGCTCGCCTCACGTCGCCCGCGCTCGCGCAGGACGCCGTGCGACAAGCCGACCGTGAAGATGATCAGCAAGACGCCAATGCCGACGCCGAGGATGCTGACCAGTGTGCGCGCGGGGCGATGTGCGATGTTCGAGAAGACGAGGTTGTCCATAGCTTTTCGTAGCCGCGGGTGGCGCTCGACAACGCGCCGCGCGGCCGAGGGCACGGCGCGCGATGCGATGATAGCCAACCCGTTGACGGTCCAGAAGATAATCCCGGCCTTGCGTACAAGCGCCAGCGTCAGCCCTGTGGCGGCGGCAAAGCCAAGCGTGCGCAGGATGACGATGTTGCCGCTTTCATAGACGCCGATTGTGCCGGGCACGAAGCCGAAGACTGAGTTGATTACCTTCGTCAGCGATTCGATGACGAAGGGCGCGGCCGCGCCGGGTCTGTAGCCGAGCATACGCAGCGTGACGTAGACCTCGAAGACGGACGTAGCGTGCGACAACAGGTCGAGCACGATGATCCAGAAGAACGCGCCGCGCCGGTGGCGATAGAAGTGATAGAAGTGACCTTCGACGCGCAGCACATGCTCGCGTCGCGCCAGCAAGACTTGCCGCTTGAAGCCAACCTTGATGAGTCGTTTGATCAGCGCCGAGACAGGCATCACGCGGCGGCTCAGTGCGAAGACGACGCCGAACAGCATGAACGAAGCCGCAACCGCGATGACGAGCAGCGCATAAAAGGCCGGCGGCGGTAAGTTGTAGACCGCGAGCATGACGCACGCGCCGCTTAAGATAAAGAGCGCGACCGAAAGGTTGTAAAGCAGATTGTCCACGACGAGCGCCTGCGCCGCCGTAACGAGCGTGACGCGTTTGCGCAGCAGCGCCGCTTTGGTCGCTTCGCCCAGCACGGGGCCGGTGAAGGTGAGAAATGAGATCGGCCTCGCCACCGAGTCGTGTAGTGAACGACTGCCACAAGTTGAAATGCCGTTTTTCCGGTGGTACGGCGAGGCGCATGGAGATGGCGCGGATGAAGTGGCGCGCGCCGCTGATGGCAATGATGATGAACAGACCGAAGCCGATCTGGCCGAGCGCGTCGAAGATCGGTTGCACGCCGATGCGGCGGATGACGAAGACCAGAAGCGCCAGCCCGAACAGGAACGCGATGAGTTGTGCCCAGAAGATCGTGCGGCGCGCACCGCCCTTCGACCGCGTTGGCGCGGTCGCAAGTGGTTCGTCCGGCGTGCCGGTTGTTTCTTTGATCTGTTCCTCGACCGAAATCAACGTGCAGTCTCCGTTGGGCCTGTAGCGGCCGGGCGTGCGGGCAGCGGCGGCGCGGCGAACAACTCGGCAATGATGCGGCCGGGGAAGCGCGCCGAGCCTTGTGCGTAAGCAGCGGGCACGCCTTGTGCGGGCGTGGGCAGTTGCCCGGTCAAGGTTAGAACAGTCGGGACGAAACTCAAACTGTCGTAAGGCTCATCGACGACCAGACCACGCGGCACTTGTGTCTGTGCGCCGCCCGCGAACATCAGCGTCGCGTGCGTCGAGACGCGGAAGAATGAACCGTGATTGCCGCCGGGATTGAAACCGCGCACGTCGAAGTTCCAATGATTGTTGGCGCTGACCAAGAGATCGGTTTCGACGAGCGCGCGTTGCCGGCGACGAAAACGACGCAGCAGTTGTTCGTCGCGCGTGAGGCCGGGCACGTCCGGCTCGGTCGCGGGCGTGGTGAAGTGTGCGAACTGTTCGTGCAAGCCGACGAGGCCGTTTGAATAAAGCGTGCGATGCAATGCGTGCAGCCATTCCAGATCGGAGTGCCAGCCTTCGAGCCAAGCCGCGCGCGTTGCGCCCGCGGGCAGCGCAAGTTCCGCGTCTTCCCAAATCTTCAGAGGCAGTTCGGGCTGCCACGCGGCCCGATCAAAAGTCAGCATGCCGGCCGCATCTTGTCGCAGGCGCGCGATGGGCACGTAGCGCAACGATAACTTGTCGCCGCGCATCCGCCGCGCGAGCACAAGGGCCTGCGCGTCTTCGCCACGATAGAGCCAGATGCAATCGTCGGCGCGCAGGTCCGGATCGTTGACTGATAAGCGTAACGTCGCGGCCGGAATTTGCGTGGCGACGAAATCTACCGGGTGATTGTCCAGACCCGGCTGCACGTTGTTGCGTACAGTTTGCGTGCGCAACAACGCAGGATAGTCAACGCGCTTGAAGCTGCGACTGAGATCGAGCGTGCCGTCGGGCGCGAGGCTCAAGCCGTAAGGCGCGAGGCCGACGACGTAGCTTTGCAACTCGTGCAAGCTGTTCTTATCGCCCATCGCGCCTTTGGCGATGAAGTCGGGGATGCGTATGCGCGCGGCGTCGAACGTGTCGCGCCGCAGCGCGAGCAGGTTGGTGAGCGTGCGCATGTACTCGGTGTATTCGCGCTCGTCGATCTGCCACGAGTCGAGGCGCGCGAACTGGCGCACGGCTTCGCGGTCACGACCTGCGGTCTGATCTTCTTTCGTCCACTTCTTCGGCCGCGCCGCGACCACCGCACGCTGGCGCTCGATCAGACGTTGCAGTGCGCCGATCTCTTCATGCAACTCGTCGAGCGTGCGTTGCCATTCGTCGCGGTGGCGATCAAGTGTGGCGAAGAACGCATCCATCGCGGCGCGGCGCACGGCGGGCGCGAGGTTTGTGCGTTGGAGTTCGAGCAAGAGGATGTGCAGTAGATTCAGATCGCTGTTGCGCAGGTGCATGCTGGAACGTTCGTTGCCGTCGAAATCGACCAGCGCCGTCGGATAGTCTGTGCTTTGACCCCGCAAGTAATAAGAATCGGGCGTGGTGGTCGTGATCAAAGGCACGAGCGGATAGATGCTTTTCACGGCGTAGTCGTTCAACAAACGGCGCTTTGTGACGATGTGATGACCGCCGCCCGCGGCGCTGGCGAGCAGTTTGACGAGGTTGAAACCCTGACTGTAATAACGCTCGTCCGAGTTCGTGCCGTGATCCGACACCATGACCAGCGCCGTCTCGGCCGCGAGCGGGCTGCGCTCAATCGCCGTCCAGACGCGCCCGATCAAACTGTCCAACTCTTGCAGGGCCGCAAACTGTGTCGCGCGGTCGCGGTTGTGATGCGCGGCGTGATCGTAGTCGGCCGTGTACAGATCGAGATAACGGATGCGCGGATCAGCAAGCTTCTGAATCAGCTCGCGCTCTAGTTGTTCCAACACGATGCTGCGCGTCTCAAAGCCGAGCGTCCATTCGTCGAACAACTCGCGCGGGGTGCGCGAAGTAAAACGATTCTTCAGTCCGCGCTCAAGCGTGGTCCAACGCAAGCCGCGTTGATGCAGTTGAAAGCTGACGTGCCGTTCGTCGTAAGGGTAACGGTCGAGCAGCAGCGGGATGCCGACTTCGTCTAACAACTCCGGCCCCGGCATGTCGATGCGTCGTTGGGCGACGTTCTCGATCCAGAAGGGGATGAAGTTTAGATAATCATATGAGTGCAGCGTGAAGCGGTCGAACTCGACGTTGCCTTTGATCTGCAAGTGCTGCCCCGTGTCTAAGAGCGACCAAGAAGGCCCGGACAAGCTCATGCCGCGCACGTAAAAATTCTGTAGGCGCGTCCCGCCCGTATAGAACACATGCTCGATCCACGGCAACGCGCTCTTGCCCGTGCGCGCGTCGCGCTCGCGCACGAACCGATCAACTTCCGCGCCCGGCAACCCGTCAACTTTAATAATGACGACACGACGAGCTTGAGCGTGCGTCAGTAGGCAGTAGGCAGTAGGCAGTAGGCAGATGACCGAAAGAATACCGAGGACGCGTGCGAGCGTGGCGCATCCGACCGCGCCGGATGGCGAATGAAAGAAGCAAGCGCACGAGCGCGCCATTGTCCTGAGCATGTTCGATGCTAACTGTCGCATTGTCTTCAACTGCCTGCTGCTTATTGTTTCCTCACTGCCCGCCGCCAATGGTCGCAATTATCTTGGCGGTGGCGGGGGCGATGCGTTGGTCTTCGCGGGCGGCGCGGCGCAGGTACTCGGCGCTGAGTGTGCGCCAACGCTCGTCTTGCTGCGCGTCGCGGTAGATGCGTGCGAGCGCGTCCTTCGCGGCTTCGTTGTTGATGCGATAGAGGCTATCGAGACAGAGGCGTTGCGTCTCCGCGTCCTCGGTGCGGGCGAAGATGCGCGCCACGGCCTCGGCCGTTTTACCGTCGGCGCGTGTGCCTTGCGCAGCGACGTATTCGAGCGAGCGTCGCACGTCCGCGATGTTCCATTGCACTTCGACGCGCGCGCTCGTCTTGGCCACTTCGCGCAGGAAGCGACGGTGATAGGCGAGTTGGCGCGTCGTATCGAGCGCGGTTAGTTGTTCGGCCGGCGACGCCTGTTCGCGGTGCGTGTAGAGGCCGAAGCTCAACAGGTTGGCGACACGAAAGAGCGCCTGCTCCGTGCGCGTGTGTTTGAGCGGAACCATCTCTGCGCGGCGGTCGCGGTCGAGGCGCGCGGACAAGCCGCCGGGCCGCTGGGCGTATTCGAGCAGCGCCGCGTATTGCGCGCGCGCGGCTTTGACCTCGGCCGCGCGATCATTCTCCAACGGATTCAACGAGACGTACTCAAGGCGGCGACTAACCTCTGTGCGCAGCGCGGGGTCGAGTGCGGCGTCGAGCGATAGCAGCAGTTTCAACTGCGAGTAGGCGCGCAGGCGTGAGGTCTGATTGATGTCCATGCCGCGCTTGTCGGTCACGTAGTCATAGACTGTGCGACCGAGGAAGTACGGCAGGTCGAAGCGCGAGACGGCAAGCACGTTGCGCGCTACGTCTTCGAGCACGCGCTTCGACAACTCGCGCTGCTTTGGATTGAGCGTGTCGCGGAAGTCAACGAGCAGGATCGGAATCTTCGGATGTTCGAGGCCGTAGAGCGCGAGCGGGATCAACTCGACCGCGCGCGCACCGGGCGTGCCGGCCGCGACCGCACGTTGTTCGGCATCGTAGTAGCGCGTCTCTGTGTAGCCTTGCCATTTGCGCAGGCGCTTGTCGCGCCACGGGTTTGCGATGTTGAGAAAGCGGCCTTTGAAAGTGTGGTCGCGGTTCGCGTTCAACTCGTCGCGTGTGATCCAGAGCAGTGCGTGCGTGGCGCTGCCGTCGGGCAGTTCGAGCGGCTCGAAGATGAGATTGTTGCTCTCGGCTTGTTGACGCAGCAGTTCCCAGTTGTGCCCGCGCGTGTCGAGCCACTGGCTGGTCTGCTGTTGATAGACGCGCTGCAAGTAGATGTCATCGACGATGCCGCCGAACGCCTGCTGCGTCAGCATCAGCCGCGCTTGTATCTCGTGCAACTCGGTGGGCGAGAAGATCGGCTGCGTGCCCGTCTCGGTTTCATAAAGCGATAGGATGGCAAGCGCGCGGATGACGTGCGCTTTGCGATAGTCGTCCACGTTGCGCCGGTATGTGCGCGTTGAAGCTTTGACGATCATGCCGGCCGGATCGAGCAGGATCGTTTGCAGTGCCGACCAGAAAAGTTTCTGCCAGACATCGTTGCCGGTGGCCGCGAGGTCAACCACGTGCGGCGGCACGTTGGCGCTCGCGCCTTGTTTGTTGCCGATGCGGCTGTAGAGAAACGGCACGGCCGCAGCCGCACGTTGCCCCGCGCCGGGGCGCGTGTAGGTGTGCATCCAGACGTAGCGCAGGCGGTCGTTCTCGCGCGTCGTGTCGCCGAGCGTGTCGCGCAGGATCGTGACGAGCGGCACTTCGTCGTCGTTGTCAGCCGACTTCGGCTTAGTTTGCTCAGACTGTTCGTTGGTTGTGACACCGGGCAGACGGCCAAAGACGGTCAACAGTTCCGCGCCGCCAGCGACGGGTGTGTGTGCAAGGCGGAAGCCGGGTTGCGCGCGTGGGTCTGCGGCGGCGGGCGTTTGCGCGCGAAGCTGCACGGCGGGGAGTAGAATTAAGAGGCAGGATAGACAGGTCGTGACCGCGCGCCGCGCCCTTCGGGTAGAGGCTAGGCTGTTCATGACTGAAGCGTTCGTCCCTCTCTTGCTCGGCCACATGCGCCGGTTGGAGTGAAATGACTGCGCCCGCGCGCGCAAGCCGCTGCGATCTGCCCCGTGATCGAACACCGCACGATCTTACCGCAGGATCGAGCGGCAACAACTATGCCGCAGCCCGACCAAACTCGTCTATCAACAAAACTTCCGCCTCACATGACGCGCCCCTTTGCACAAGCGTTAACGAATGCGTGTGCGATGCGTCCCACGCGTCTGCCCGTTGCCATTAGCGACAATTTCAAGCTCGTATAAAGCACGCACGACAAAACTGTAGTTTGTCCTTGCCACTACAATAGATCGGCGAGCGAGCCGAGCGTGGCCGCATCGAGCACATAGACGCGTGCGGCGGGCGTGTCGCCGACTGTGATCACGTCCGTCGGTGTGGCCATTTGGGCCAGTCGTGTGATCAGCGCATCGTTGGTGAAATAGCGACGGCCGCGGGCCACGATAATGATGTCGCCGGGCCCGAGTTGTTTGAGCGCCGTGCGGTCGGAGAGCGAAACCGCGCGCAGGTCGTCGCGCCCAGCTGCGTGCGCGTAGTGCATGAACAGTTCCGGCGTCTCGCTGGCGACGCGTGCATCTGTCGGCGCACGTCGGGCCACGGGCCGCGGCCGTGTCGCGCACTGCGGCGTCGTAAAATTCATCGTGGGGGAAGTAGTCGCCTGCGCGGGCTGCGCCGCCGCCGAGCGCGTTCGTGTAGAGCCGATAGTAGGGCAATGAACCGGCGGCCGCGTAAGCGGAACACGCCAACGCCGCGAGGATGACACCGGCTTGCACGTAACCGCGCACCGTTGCGCCGAGCCGCAGACGCCCCGCTTGTTGCGCGAGCCAACGCGCGCTGGCGTCTATGCCGACCGCCGCGACGATCAAGACGACAGGCAGCGCGACCGTGAAGTAGCGCAGGAACTTGCCGCCGAGCAGCGTGAACGGGAAGAACCAGAAGAACAGATAAAAGAGCACGAAATAACGACCGACGCCGAGCCGTTTAGTAAACAGCAGCGGCAACCCGACGACGCAGCCCGCGACAATCGTGAGCGGTAGCTTGAAGGCGATGAAGACATAATAGAAATACCACGGCATGCCCTTGAGCCACAGCGACATCTGATTCGGATAAAGCTGCCCCATGAACTCGTAACCGCTATGCCCGATGCGTTGCTCGCCCGCGAAGATACGCATCTCGTGCCACGTGCCCGGCAGCAGGATCGTCGGGTTGCAGAGGATGAAGACCGCGCCCATCAATATGAAGAACATAAGCCAGCGCAGCCGGCCCAAGCGCCAACGCGTCGATGGAATCTGTTGAAAGATGTGATAGTAACTCGCGCTGATAGCGATCAAGTGCGGCAAATATTTCGACGCGAGCATCGCACCAAAACTCGCGGCCGTTGCCCACGCGTAACGCAAGTAATGTTCACCCGCCTCGGCCGCGCGCCACGAGCGCAGCCAGAAGACGTTGGCCAGCAGAAAGAAGAACAAGAGGAACGTGTCTTCTTTGGCGATGCGATTGAAACTGGCCGCGGCCGGGTCGAGCGTCCACAGTGCGGCCGCGATAAGCGCCGTCGTCGGGCCGAACAGTTCCGACACGAGCAGGAACAGCAACAACGCGGTCAGCGTGCCGAACAGCACACCGGGCAACCGCAGCGCCGTCTCGTCCGTCGCGCGCCAATCGGGATGCGCGGCCACAAGCTCGGAGCTATTCCAATGCTCCGCTGCGATCAAACTCACGGTCAGCAGCGCCTTCATCAAAAACGGATGCTCGCCGTTCGTCGAAGTCAGCCCGCGCGCGCGATAGTCCGCGACCGCGTGGAGCTTGTTCAACTCGTCTTCGCTCAAGCCTTCGGCGCTCAAACGATAGGCACGCAGGCCGAAACCCACGACGAGCAGCAGGCTCAGGATCGAGATGATGAAAATGCGACTGATCGCGCGCACGCCTGCGGCGGCAGTTTGCTCTGTGGCGGCGTGCGGCCCGTGGGCCGTGACAGCGGTTGCGGACAAGACTATTCCCCGTGCTCCTTCACGAATAAGGTTGCGCGCCCACACGGATCGCAAGCCGCGGGGGCGCTCAAACTCGCAAGGTTAGCCTGTCGGTCAACCGTCTGTCAAAAACCGGACAGCGCGCGGCGGGCAGAGAATAGACCACATGCTGCCATCAATGCCGTCGTACCTGTGACGCTTTCACGATTGACACAAGCAGTCCGAATCAATCGTGAAGACACGAAGACACAAACTTTATCATTGTATCTTCGTGTCTTTGTGGTCGATTCAATTGGTTGCAGAGGCGCTAGGGCGTGCGTCTTTGGGCGCGGCGTTGGTGTTGGCGGCGGCGTCGGCTTCGGGCGCGGCGGGTTTCCAACCGGCGCGTTGCAGGAGCGTGATGGCATAGCGGACGGGCACGGCGAAGTTTGCGTCTTGCAGTTCGGTGAAGATGGCGAAGTTGACGCCGATGACGCGCCCCGATTGACCGAATAACGGCGCACCCGATCCGCCCTCGGCCGTGCGTGCGTCGTAGATGATACGATGCGCTTCGTAATCTGTGATGTGCCCTTGCGTCGTCAGCGGCTTGATCAAGTTCAACTCCGCGAGTCGCCCGACCAGCACGTCAACGGATGCGCCGAAGCGTTGCTTGATGTTGTTGGCTTCGTCGTCCGGCAGCGACGCGAGGATGCGATCCGGCCCGATGGGTAGCCCATCAGCAAGACTTGCTTGCCGACCACGGCCGCGTCCGTGTCGCTGTCGAGCGGCAGCACAGGTATTGAGGTCGGCACTTCCGCCACGTCCAACGAACAGACGGCCACGTCGTCGCGCGTCGAAGATTGTTTGAGCCGCAGCGTCAACGGTTGCTTGAGGCCGGGGAAGTAAGCCGTGAGTTTGATCAGGCGCGGGCGACCCGAAACGCTGCTGCCGAAGACCATCGCGCGTTCGTCCGCGACCCACGGATCGACTGCGACGTGGCGATTGGTCACGACGAACCCGCCGCCCACATGAAAGCCCGTGCCGACGTAAGGAAACTCGGCGACGGGGCCGCTGCCTTCCGGCGTCAAGAGCGGCGGCTGTTCGCCGTCCGTGGGCGCGGCGGTGTCCGTGGGTGTCGGCTGCGCTGCCGGGTAGCGCAAGGGGCGACCCGTGCCCGTCTCGACGAAGATGTATGTGCCCGCGATCAGACAGACGCCGCCGCCGTACTCGCTGCGCAACTTCGGCGCGAGCGATAGGCTGTTCATGATGTCTTGATTGCGCTTGTCAACTTGCTTGAACTGATCTTGCGAGGCGCTGATCTGCTTGTTCATCTGCCCGATCTGCTGGTTCTGCGCTTCGATCTGACGACGACTCTGCTTCAACTCTTTATAGAAAGCGAAGCCGAGATAGAGCGTGCCGCCGCCGAGCGCGAGGGCGAACAACAGGATGATGAATTTAGTGCTGAGCTTGATCTCGCGCAGCAGTTCGCGCGTGAACTCGCGCAAGAAAACTTTCGCATCGTCGCGCCGCGCGGTCGCCGCCGCTTCGATGGCCGCGTCTTCGATGAAAGGCGCGACCAGCACGCCGCGACTGCGTTCGGGCACGAGCGTAGGCGGCGCACTCAAGGGGAAGAATTGGAGCGTCAACTCCGTCTCGGCCAGATGCAGTTGATCGCCGTCGGCCAGTTCTTGCCCGGCCTTCAAGGGGCGGTCGTTATGCGTGAGCGCGAGTGTTTGATCGAAGTCAACGACGCGATAGCGGCCGTTTCTATAAGCGATCTCGACGAGGAGCGCGGGCGCGTGCGGGATGATGTCGGGCAACAACTTCAGATCGCAGTCCGGGCTTGTGCCGATACGGATACGTTCTTGAGCTAACACTTCCGTGTGCCGCTCAGCGCCGACCTCGATGTGAATAACTAAACCATTTGTCATACGAACAGGCGCACCAGCACAGCCCGGCAAAAAAAAACTTAAGCGACCGCGTAGTCTGACCGCACCTGCAACTTCTCCAGCGGTCCCCGCGCGCAGTCGCCTACACGCGCCATTTTATACTAAGATTTACGGCGCGGGCAAAATTCCGAACGTGCGGTGCAACAGGCTCGGCCGGCAAGGGCATCATAGCGGGCGGGCCCGTGCGCCGTTGTCATCTCTCCTTTGTCGGTCATGCGAACCGCTACGAAGCTCGAACGGGGGCGAACTCTTATGCGTCGTTTCTCAGTCATCATGTTGGTGGGCGCGTTGCTGCTGGCCGCAGTGGCGCTCGGCCCGCACACGTCCGCGCAGCGGGTTGCCATGCCGCGCCTCAACTTCAAAGAGCGCGTGCTCGCTAACAAACTGCATGTGCTGAGCGCGGTTGATACGGCCAGCCCGACCGTCGCCATACAGGTCTGGTATCACGTCGGCTCGAAGGACGACCCTGAGAGCCGCAGCGGCTTCGCACACCTGTTCGAGCATCTCATGTTCAAAAGCACGAAGCACATGAAGTCCGAGATGCTTGATCGGTTGACGGAAGACGTGGGCGGCTTTAACAACGCGTTTACGTCCGACGACGTGACCGTCTATTACGAGGTCGTGCCATCGAACTACTTGGAGACGCTGCTCTGGGCCGAGTCCGACCGCCTCGCCGCGCTCAACGTGGACGATGGCAACTTCAAATCCGAGCGCGAGGTCGTCAAAGAAGAGTTTCGTTCCAGCGTCCTTGCGCCGCCCTACGGCCGCTTTCAATATCTGCTCGATCAGAAGTCGTTTACTAAGCACCCGTATCGTCGCCCGACCATCGGCAGCATCGAAGATTTAGACGCGGCGGCGCTCGCCGACGTGCGCGCGTTCCACGCCTCTTTCTATCGCCCGGCCAACGCCACGCTCGTCGTCGTCGGCGACTTCGATCAGCGCCAACTCGACGCGTGGGTGGACAAATATTTCGCGCGCATCACCGAGCCGGCCGCGCCGCTGCCGCGCGTGCAGGTGCAAGAGCCGCCGCGCACGGGCGAGACGCGCATCACCGAGTACGGCTCGAACGTGCCGCTGCCCGCGGTCGCGTTCACCTATCTGATCCCGCCGAAGATCGACCCGGACTCCGAAGCTTTGCGCGTCGCGGACGTACTGCTATCGGCCGGCGAGTCGTCGCGCCTCTATCGTTCGCTGGTCTATGAACAGCAACTCGCGCAGACCGCGAACACGTACATCGACCTGCGCGAAGACGTGAGCGTCTTCAAACTCTACGCCATCCTCGCCAGCGAGAAGCAACCGGCCGAGGCCGAACGCGCGCTCGCCGCCGAGATCAAGAAACTGCAAGACGCGCCCGTCTCGGCGGCCGAACTCGAAAAGGCCAAGAATCAACTCGTCACGAATCAACTGCGCGAGCGCGAGACGAACAACGGCAAGGCGCTTGCGCTCGGCGAAGCGGCCGTGTTGTTAGGCGATCCCGGTCGCGTCAACACAGACCTTGCGCGCCTGCAAGCCGTCAGCGCGGCGGACGTGCAACGCGTTATGAAGAAATACTTCACGGATGCGAACCGCCTCGTGCTCACGTATCTGCCGGAGTCCGCGCGCACAGGCGGCACGACGGGCGCACTGCAACATAATGAACGACGCGCCACACGCGAAGGAGGCCCGGCGAAGTGAATACGAAGAATAAGCTCATGCACACATTGCGCCTGTGGCCGTTCGCCGCGTTGATCATGTTGGCCCTGTGCGCGTGGCCCGCGCACGCGCAAGAGCCGGATGCGACACCGCCGCCGCCCGCCGCGCCGCGTTCGCCGCAGATTCCGCGCCCCGTCGAACGGACGCTGGCAAACGGTCTGCGCGTCATCGTCGTCGAGCGCAAGAACATGCCGCTCGTCACGGCCACGCTCTACGTCAAGAACGGTGGCGAGATCGATCCGCCGGCACTCGCGGGGCTGGCTGACATGACTGCCTCGCTCCTGACCAAAGGCACGGACAAACGCAGCGCCCCCGAAATCGCCGAAGCCATCGAAGCTTTGGGCGGGTCGCTCGATTCGGACGCGGGCTGGGATAGATCGACTGCGACCGTCAACGTCATGTCGGCGCGCTTCGCTCCGGCGCTCGCCATCCTCGCGGAGATCGTGCGCCGGCCTACGTTCAAGGACGAAGAGATCGAGCGGCTGCGGCAGCAGTATCTTGACGATCTGCAAGTCGCGCTCGGCGATCCGGGTCAGCTTGCGCGGTTCGTCATCTCACGCGTCGTCTTCGGCGACGCGCCTTATGGTCATCCGTTGTCGGGCACGCCCGAATCCATCGCGCGCATCAAGCGCCCCGACATAGTGCGCCTGCACGCAACCTACTATCGCCCCGACAACGCCATCCTCGTTATCGGCGGCGACATCACGCCCGCGACCGCGTTCACTTTAACCACGCGCCTCTTTGGCGACTGGCGCAAGCCGCGTGCGCTGCTGCCCAACACGACCAAGCAGACGGCCCGCGCGCAAGGCCCGGCTGCCGGCCGCGCGTTGTTGTGATCGACAAACCGGACGCGGGGCAGGCGGCCGTCTTCATTGCGCGCACGGGCCTTAATCGCACCGACCCAGATTACTTTCGCGGCATCGTCGCCAACTCGGTCTTGAGCGGTTACTCAGGCCGGCTCAATCAAGAGATACGCATCAAGCGCGGCTTGAGCTATGGCGCGGGCAGCACGCTCGACGTGCGCCGCGACGTTGGCCCGTTCAGTGCCTCGGCGCAGACGAAGAATCAGACGGGCGCACAGGTCGCGGGGCTGCTGCTCGGCGAACTCCGCCGGCTGGCAACCGGCCAACTGCCCGACGCGGAACTGACGCCGCGCAAGGCCGTGCTCATCGGCAACTTCGGCCGCAACCTTGAAACGTCGAGCGGCCTCGTCTCGCAGGTCGGCGCACTCGCGCTCTACGGCCTGAGCCTCGACGGAGATCAATCGTTACATCAACAACGTGCAAGCCATCACCGCGAGTGATGTGCAACGCTTCGCGGGCACGCGGCTCGGCGCGCAAGATACGAGCGTCGTCATCGTCGGCAACGCGCAGGAGTTTCTGCCTGAGTTGAAGCAGCAGTATCCGAACGTCGAAGTCATCCCCGCGACGGAAGTTGATCTCAACAGTGCGGTCCTGCGTAAGCGCAAAGGTTAATGTCATGTATAAACTGAGCGTTCGATTATTACTTGGTCTGGTCTGTTGTCTCTGTTGCACGGCTCTGGTCGTGCGCGCGCAGTCGCGTGATGATGTGCCGCCGAGCGGCGCGGGGCGCACGAATGCGGCGGACGCGGCGAAGCAGTTGATCAGCCGCGACCCGCTCATCAGGCAACAGGGTGCGGAGGACCTTGCGCGCGCGGCTGTGCCCGATTGGCGACGATTGGCGGAAGGCTATCGCTTGCAGGAGAAGAACGAGCGCGTCCGGCTCGCGCTCGACTGGGCGCTCTATCGCATGGGCAAAGACGAAACGCTTTATGCGGTCGTGCGTGCGCTCGATTCAGCACGCGCCGACCAAGCCGCCGGCTATCTCGCCGAACTCGAAGCGCCGCAACCGCTCTATGCCATCCTGCCGCGCGTCAACGGGCACACGCAGGTCAAACTCCTCGAAGTGCTCGCGCGCATCGGCAACAACGACACGCTCGCGCAGGTCGAACCTTATACGGCTTCATACGATCCGCAGATCGCCGAAGCCGCGCGCCACGCCAAACAAGAGATCGAACAGCGACTCGGCACGACGCAACCCACCGACACACACACGCGCCCGCGACAAGTCAGCAAACCACCAACGCCTTGAGTTTTGCGTAACTGACCATCAACCACAAAGACACGAAGACACGAAAGAAAACGATGAACGATGACTGACGACTGATGAATAGCTGCTTATTCATCAGTCGTCATCGCTCTTTGTGTCCTTCGTGTCTTTGTGGTTAATTCTTACTTGATGCATCGCAACCTGCGTTCATTCCTGTCGCTGCTCGCACGCGAACGTGAACTCGTCCGCGTCGCAGCCGAAGTCGATCCTTATCTCGAACTGGCCGAAGTTCACCGGCGCGTTATCGCGCGCGGCGGCCCGGCCGTTTTGTTCGAGCACGTTAAAGGCAGCCCGTATCCGGTCGTGACGAATCTATTCGGCACGGCCCGGCGCATCGCACTCGCGTTCGGGCCGAAGCCGGAGGCGCTGGTGCGTGAAGTGGTCCACACGGCCGAGGCGTTGCTGCCGCCGCGCCCGCGCGAGTTGTGGCGACACCGCGCGCTCGCGCTCGAAGCGTTGAAGCTTGGGACAAGACGTGTGCGACGCGCGCCCGTCTTAGAAGTGGTTGACCGGCCGGCGCGGCTCGACGAGTTGCCCGTGCTGACGACGTGGCAAGAGGACGGCGGGCCGTTCTTCACTCTGCCGCTGGTCTATACGGAGCATCCGGCGGCGACGGGCAAGCACAACCTCGGCATGTATCGCATGCAGCGTTACGACGCGCACACGACGGGCATGCACTGGCAGATACACAAGGGCGGCGGGTTTCATTATCACGCGGCCGAAACGGAGAACCGCCCGCTGCCCGTCACGGTCTTTCTCGGCGGCCCACCCGCGCTCATCCTCGCCGCGATTGCGCCGCTGCCGGAGGACGTGCCCGAACTGGTCCTCGCCTCTGTACTCGCGGGCGAGAAGATCGGCACAACCATCAGCCCGCTGGACGGTCGCCGCCTCGTCGCTGAAGCCGAGTTTGCGCTCGCCGGTCAAGTCCCGCCGCGCCTGCGTCGCCCTGAAGGCCCGTTCGGCGATCACTACGGCTACTACTCTTTGCAACACGACTATCCGGTCTTTCAAGTCGATGCGGTCTGTCATCGACGCGATGCGATCTATCCGGCCACCGTCGTCGGCAAACCGCGACAGGAAGACTTCTTCATCGGCGACTATCTGCAACAACTGCTTGCGCCGCTTTTTCCGCTCGTCATGCCGAGCGTGCGCGATCTGTGGTCCTACGGCGAAACCGGCTTTCACTCGCTCGCCGCCGCCGTCGTGCGCGAACGCTACGCGCGCGAAGCACTCGTCTCCGGCTTTCGCATCCTCGGTGAAGGACAACTATCGCTGACGAAATTCTTGCTGCTTACAGACACGCCGCAGGACCTACGCGACTTTCCAAAACTCTTCGAGCACATCCTCGCGCGCGTCCGCTTCGATAGCGATCTTTTCATCTTCTCGCAAGTCTCGATGGACACGCTCGACTACACCAGCGGCAAGATCAACGAAGGCAGCAAAGCGATCATGCTCGGCTTGGGCGAACCCGTGCGCGCCTTGCCGCGCGAGTTTCGCGGCCCGTTGCCGCCTGATCTCAAACGCGCCGAAGTCTTCTGCGGCGGCTGTCTCGTCGTCGAAGGCGTGCCTTACGAACAGGACACGCAACAGGCCGCGCGCCTTGCGCGTGATGCAGCCTTTGCGGATTGGCCGCTCGTCGTCTTGCACGACGACGCAAGCGTTGCGCGCTCGTCAGCCGACTTCCTCTGGGCGACCTGGACACGCTTCGAGCCAGCCGCTGACATACATGCCGCCGACACACAAGTTATCCGCCATCATCTCGCCTATCGCCCGCCCATTGTCATAGACGCACGCATGAAACCCGGCTACCCCGACGAGTTGATCGTCCGGTCCGACATCGCCGCCCTCGTTGATCGACGCTGGCGCGAATACTTCCCGCGCGAGTTTTAGAATTGTTCTAGTTATATCTTCAGGTCTGACTGAGCACGTCGATGACGTGTTGGATGTCGTTGCTTTCGCGGGCGCGGATGACGTGCAGACCGAAGCGGAGCAGCAAGTCTCTGGGGCTGCGGACGATGTTGCCGAGTAGGGCAACGCCGTCGTCGAGGATGCGGAGCTTGCGCGGCAGGTGTTCAGGCGGCCAAGAGTTGATCATCGTGGCCACCAGCCATGCGCTCTGGCGCGCTTTGTCGAGACTGAACTTGATGAACTCGCCTTGCCCGGCCGGATCGATCTGATCAAGAAACTTGATCCACGGTGAGACTGCTTCAACGTCGGAGCGGACTTTCACGACCATGCCGCCGAGGATGTTGTTGATCTGATTGAAGTCGTGTTCAAGCGCGGGCAGTTGCGCGCCGGGCGCGACCTCTTGCGCGGCGATACCGAGATCGAAGTTGATGTGCGCGTTCATGCCGAGCAACAAATGTTGGAGGATGATGGGCGGCCACGTCGCGGCCGCCTCGAAGGAGACGCGCCAACACTTGCTCGGTTGCGCGCCGTGCCGGAAGCTGTCGAGCGCAGCCAAGTAGCGATTGGCAAACGTCACGTCGAGCCGCTCCATGCGCGGGCCGTCCTCGAAGAAGCCGGCCGCGATCCCTTCCTTCACCTTGAGCGTGACATTCCGATAGAGCGTGGCGAAGAAGCCGAGCCGGTCGCGGTCGCGCCGCGCGTTGAAGATGATCTGATCGAGTTGTGCTAACACTTCGTCGATGGTCTGTGCGGGCATTGGTGGGGCGCTCCTTACAGTTCGTTATCTGTTCACAGCGGCAGGCGGAGCGTGAAGCGTGCGCCGCCGGTTGGAGCGTTGGCGGCGGTGAGCATGCCGCCGTGCTCGGCGACGACGCGGTGCGCGAGTGCGAGGCCGACGCCGTGCCCGTGCGCTTTGGTCGTGAAGAAAGGGATGAAGATGCGTTGCAGATCGGCAGGCGCGATGCCTGTGCCACTGTCTTCTATCTCGACGACCGCCCATGCGCGGCCTTGTGCGTCGCGCGTCTCGGTGGCGCGCAACTGGACGCGCCGCTCGGCGCTGTCGTCTTCAATCGCCTCGGCCGCGTTGCGGAGCAGATTCAATAACGCTTGCCGCAGCATGCGCTCGTCGGCGCGCAGGTTGGGTAAGTCGCCGCCGATGTCGAGCGTGATGCGGCGCGCGGTCAATAGCGGTTGCAACTCGGTCGCGCAGTCCGCGAGTAGTTCTTCGAGTGACACGTCGCCGACGGTCAGAGGTTGCGGGCGCGCGAAGTTAAGAAAACTCGTGACGAGTTCGGTCAGGCTGCGAACTTCGTGGAGCAGCGCGGCTGTGGCGGCGCGGCCTTGCTCGTCGAGTTCGAGCTTTTGCAAAAGCTGCGTGTAGCCGTGCAGCGTGGCGAGCGCGTTCTTAAATTCGTGCGCGAGGCCGGCGGACATCTCGCCGAGGCTTTCAAGATTTCGTTTGAGGGCGAGCGCCTCGCGTAGTTGCGCGACCTCTGTGATGTCCGTGAGCAGGCAGAGCGCGCCGCGTGCGCCTGACCCTTGCGGCGGATTGATCGGCGCGACTGTCGTGCCCAAACGTCGGACACCGGCCGCGCCCGTCGTCGTCACTTCCTCGCGTCGGTAGAGTTCGCCGGTCTGCAAGCAACGCTCGACAAGTTCCGCCAGTTCGGGCGCGGCGTGCAGCAGCGCCGGGACGGACTGACCCGTGGGCACGCCGTTGACCGCAAGCAGCGCGCGCGCCGGTTCGTTGACGACTGTGGCGCGACCTTGCGCGTCGAAGGCGACGAGGCCCGACGGCACGCTGGCGATGATGTGCTCGCTGAACTGTTCGGCACTCGCCGCGCGTGCGCTGGCCCGCGCGCTCAACAGTTCAAGCTCGCGTTGCTGCGCGCGCAGTTGGGCGACGACCGCTTGAAAAGTTTCTAAGACGAACTCGGTTTCATCGCGCGCGCCTTCGGGTCGCGCCGAGACGGGCGCGCGTTCCGCTTCGCCGACGAGTTGCCGGTAAGGTCTGAGGAGCCAGCGCGGCAGCAACAGGATAGAAGGCACGCTCACGACGAGTGTGATGATAAAAACCGTGAAGAGGACGGGCGCACGGGCGGCGCGCGTCTGCGGCGTCAGCGCGACGAGCGTTAGCGTGAACAGGTTCGCCAGCAACAGCAAACCCACCACCAGCGCCAACGCCAACTGCGCGCGGTTTTCATAACGAGAGGTCATAAGAACAATGACGATAGCATCAGTGATCAACGTCGCCGTAGTGCCGTCTTTAGCTGAAGCCGCTTTTATCTTGTCACTCGTCACTTTGTTTCACTTGCTCACTGCTGCTAAATGAAGCGGCCGATGTACCAGTTGATGATCGCGTCGCCGACGAATAGGCTGACTAGCGCGCCGATGCCGAGGAAGATGCCGAAGGGCAGTTCCATCTGCATGTCGGGTTGTCGTCGCCGGATCATGATGGCGATGCCCGACAGCGAGCCGGCAAGAACCGCGATGAAGATCGTCAACAGCGTGCGCGGCCAGCCCAGTAGCGCGCCGACCATGAACATCATCTTCACGTCGCCGAGGCCCATCGCTTCGATGCCGCGCAACTTCTCCCACAGCCAGCCCACAAGCCATAACGAGCCGCCGCCGATGGCCGCGCCGAACAGTGCGCCGAAGAGTGAGAGCGCCCACGACGGCCAACCGGCCAGCAAGCTGTCGCTCATGAAACTTAACCCGTAAAGGTTCGGCACGAGCGCGCGGCAGACGAGCGCGAGGGCGAAACCGGGCAGCGTGATCACGTCGGGCAGAATCTTATGCTCGGCGTCGATGCAGACGAGCGCGACAAGGGCGGCGACGAAGGCGAGATCGAAAGGCAGCGCAAGTGTGAGGCCGTCGTGCCAGAAGGTGAGGGCAAAGAGCAGACCCGTCAACAACTCGACCGCAGGATAGCGCGCCGAGATCGACGTGTGACAGTTGCGGCAGCGCCCGCGCAGCAGTAGGTAACTCAAGACCGGCACGTTGTCGTAAGGCTTGATCGTGGTCTTGCACGCGGGGCAGCGCGAGTTCGGAAAGACGATGGACTCGTCGCGCGGGATGCGGTGAATGACGACGTTAAGAAAGCTGCCGATGGCGCAGCCGAAGGCAAAGACGGCCGCCAAGAGTAAAGGGAACGGCAACAGGGCCGGTGTGATTGCGTCGGTTTGGAGTATGAGCGAAAGGATCATGCGTGGGGTGTCGGACGTGTAGATTATTGGTTCGCGGGTGCGCTTGACGTGCCCGCGCGCCCACAAGCATATTAAAGCTTCGCGCGCATTTGCGAAAGACCGAAGCGAGTGAACCGTGGGAGGGCAGGCGTGAACACCCGCAGACCTGTAATCATAATGCTGGCATTGGGCGCGGTGTTGATCGCCGTGCTCACGGCTTTTCCTTACACGCTGACGCTCGCCAAACGCGCCGGCACGCAAGTTAAAAACGCTGCCGTGGTAGCGTTCGCGCCCACGCCCGACCCGGCGTTCGAGGCCGAGATCGGGCGGCCGCTTGAGCCTGCGTTCGACGTGGCGACGTGGTACGGCACGCGCAACGAAGAACCGGAAGGGCACGGCGTCTTGATCGAAGCCTACGACGGCCGGCGCGTCTATGCTACGCACAACGCCGACACGACATACAACCCCGCATCTTTGGTTAAGCTGGCGACAACCCTTGTTGCGTTGAAGCGGCTCGGCAAGGATTATCGTTTCGAGACGCGCGTTTTCGTCGCCGGGCAGATCGATGCTGCTAAGAAGACGTTGCGCGGCGATCTCTATCTGGACGGAAACGATCCGAGTTTCAACGACACGACGGCGGTGCAACTGGCGCGCGCATTGAAGGAGCGCGGCATCGAGCGCGTCGAAGGCAAGTTGCTTGTGACGCCGCGCTTCTCGTTCAACTTGAGCGAGCAGGCCGAAGACTCTGCGAAGTTCACGGCGCAGGTGCTGCAACTGAAAGAGAAGGGAACGGGCGTCGCGGAGCAAGTCGCGGGGCAACGTTTATTCGTGCTGCGCTCGTATCCTCTGCGCGCGATCCTGCTCTACATGAACGCGCACTCGGTCAACTTCGTCGCGCATCGTCTGGGCGATCTGTTCGGCGGCGCTGAAGGTGTGGCGCAGGCGATCAGAACTGAGTTGAATCTGCCGCCCGATCAAGTTCAGTTCGAGACGACTTCGGGCCTCGACAATAATCGCATGAGTCCGCGCGGGTTGGTCCTGGTGCTGCACGCGTTGATTGACGAAGCGCGGCGGCAAGGGCTAAAGCCCGAAGACATCTTGCCGGTTGCGGGCTGCGACGCGGGCACGTTGCGCCGCCGCATGGAAGGCACAGGCTTTGAGGGCGCGGTCGTCGGCAAGACCGGCACGCTCACACAACAGGACGGCGGCATGTCGAACCTCGGCGGCCTCGTCTATACGCAGGACGAAGGCATCGTTCTGTTCGTCATTCTCGCGCAAGGGCAGAACATCTGGGATCATAAACAGATGGCCGATCAACTGCTTGCCGAAGTCTTACACGAACATCCCCCGACCTGCGTGCTGCAACCCGGCGACACGCGCCGCCAGTTGTTGCCACCGACCGAGCTTCAAGTCAGCGAATGATCAGAGATCATCATAAGGACAAGTCCTTGTCCTTATGATGATCCGTCTTGCTTGTTCTGTAGTTCCCACAACAACAGGTGCTTGAGGTAGGCGTGGTGGGCGGCGAAGCGCGCGATGCAGTAGCCGGCCAGCCCGTCGCGGAAGCCGCCTTTGAGCAGATAGCTGCGCGTGAAGGCAAGGGGTCCGGCCGTGGCGACGCCGAGCCGCGAGGTGCGCCGGCCCTGTTCGTGCATCTGGCGTGCGGCGAGCGGCGCATAACGCTCGCCGATCATGCGATGGTGATGCGCGGCGTCGCGCACGCTGTAGTGCAACAGGTCGCCGGGCAAGGTTGTGATGCGTGCGTCTTCATCCATGCGGACAGACTCGTGTATGTGCGCGCCGGCCCAAGTGCCGCGCGCGCGGCGATAGAAGCGCAGTTGATAATCGGGATACCAGCCGCCGCCGCGTATCCAACGGTTCATGTAAAAGGAACGACGCGCGATGCGATAGCCGTCGGCAAGTTGCGCGTCGGGCGTGTAGAGCAAATCCTCTATGCTTGCGCGCAGGTCGGTCGAGACGCGTTCGTCCGCGTCGAGACTGAAGACCCACTCGTGCGTGGCCGCGTCGGCGGCAAACTGCTTCTGCGCGGCGAAGCCCGGCCACGCGCGCCGGATGACGCGCGCGCCGCAGTCTGCCGCCAGTTCACACGTTGCGTCCGTGGATTCCGAATCGACAACCAGAATCTCGTCTGCCCACGCGACCGACTCGCACGCGGCGCGGATGTGCTCCGCCTCGTTGTAAGTGATGATAGTGGCCGTGATCTTCAAGACGAGTTGACCGGGCGCGGCGTGATGATGTGCGTCGAGTGCGCGCCGGTTGCGCTTGCAGCATACGAACGAGCGCAGGCCCGCGTCAACAGGGCGACGATGCGCGCTTGACCGCACATATAAGACGTGACGCTGAAAACAACTGCGGGTTAGCTCGGACGATAAGTCTGAGCTAACCCGCAGTTGTCGATCTCTAATCTGAAATTTGAACTCTGAAGGTTCAGATTTGATATTTCAAATTTGAGATCGTTTAAGGCAGCGTCGGCGTCTCGACGATGACGTGGTTGACGCGCAACGTCGTGGACGTGGCTTTCTGCAAATCGGCGAGCGCGTTGTTGTAGTCCGTCTCGGCGCGTAGTTCCTGATTGCGCGCGTTGACCAGCGCGTTCTCACGCTGGAACAACAAGAACGTGGTCGAGCGGCCGACTTGATAGAGGCGGCGCTCGCCCGCGAGTTGTAGTTCCGCGTTTTCGCGCGCCTCGCGGGCCGAGAGTACACGCAGACGCGCCGTCTCGACCGACTGCGCGGCGTTGCGCACTTCGACCTCTATGATCTGTTCCTGCGAGCGCATCTGCGCCGCGTTCTGGTCGCGTTGAATGCGCGCGCCCGCCAGATTCGCTTCGGCCGTGCGGTTACGCAAGGGCAGTTGAATCGTCGCCCCGACGACGATGTTGCGCGTCTCGAAGCTGAACAGGTTGCGCAGCGTGCGCGCGTAGCCGCCGGATAGATTGCCGGCTATGCTCTGCCCCGCCAGTGTAACGTCCGGCACGACGATGTTGTCGGGCAAGCCGGCCTCGCGCCGTGCGCGGCGCAACTCGGCCAGCAGGAACGCGTCCGGGTCGTTCGTTGCATCAGTGCCGACGAGCGGCACTTGCGTGCCGGACGGGATGCTGGCGAGCGCGGGCGTGCCGGCCAAGCCCGTCGTCGAAAGCGTCGCCGTCAGATCAATGCGCGGCTTGGTCTGGTTCTTGAAATAGCTGACATCGATGTCGTTGATGTCCTGTTGCAACTTCTGCCGGCGGAGTTCGGGGCGATTCGCGCGCGCTTCCGTGAGCGCCGCGCCGAGATCGACGGGCACTAGGTCGAACGCGGGCTTGTCCATCGGCAAGAGCGCCGACGACCACTCAGGCGCGAGCGGGTCTTTCAGGATCAACTGCTTCAAGGTGTTCTCGGCAATCGAGACTTGCTGCGACGAACTCAGTAGTTGCGCGATGCGGTTCGACAGTTCGGTCTGCACCTCGGCGCGTTCAAGCGGGGCTGACTTACCGGCGGCGACGCTCGCCTCTGTGCGGCGGAAATTCTCCTGCGCCAGTTTCACGTTAGCGATCTGATTCTGCTCATCGCGCAACGCGAAGGCCAACTCCCAGTAAGCGCGTTGCACCTGCGAGATCACGTTGATCGTGCTGCGGCGAAAATCGGCGTCCGATTGTTCGAGCCGTTTGCGCTGGATGCGAATCTGGCGGCGGCTGTTGTCAATCGAGCGGTTGCGGAACAAGGGCTGCGTGAACTGTATGCCTTGATTGGCGGAGTAGAACGGGTTCAGCGTCGTGAAGCGCGAGTTGGTCGTCTCACGCGTGTTGTTGAAGAAATAGCTGTACGTGCCGCCGCCTTTGGCGAACTGTTTGGTCAACGCGAAATCGCTGTTGATGTCGGTCGTGGTCACGGTCGAACCTTGATTCGAGCCGGCCAAGGTCGAGGACACAGGGCGCACGGAGTTGTTAATGGTCGGCGTGAACTCAAAGAGCGGATCATAGACGCCTTCAAGCGAGCGCAGCATCGTCTCGTTAAATTTCACGTCGCCACGCGCCACTTCGATGTCGTTGTTATTTTCCAGCGCGCGGCGGATCGCCTCGTTCAAGGTCAGCGGCAGAGACTCGTCGCTGCGCACGCCGAGGCGCGTCAAAGGCGGCAGCGGTGGCACGGGGCGCGGCTGCACGTCCGTCAACAGGGGCGCGATAGGCTCTTGCGTGTCGGGCAGCAAAGGCGTCGCCGGCTCGGACGGCGTCACGCCGGTCACAGGGGGCGTTGCGCCGGTTATCGGCTGCTGTGTCACGGGCGGCAGGTTCGTGCCCGGCGGCGCTTGCGGCGGCTGTTGCTGTGTTGAAGGCGGACGCGTCGGGTCGGTGTTGGGACGCGCTTGCTGCGGGACGGAGCGTTGATCCTGCTGCGTGCCGGGCGGGCGCGTCGCTTCGCGCTGCGCCGGGCTTTGCGGTGTGGGCGCGGGCGGCTGGGCCTGCGCGATGCAACCCGCACATTCCTCAACAGTGGCGACTGTATAGATTGAAGGTGTGGGCGTCTGGCCGAGCGTGATCGCGCCGAGGGCCAACCACACGGTTGCAGTCTGCAAGGGGGCGCGCAAGCGTTGACTGAATATCAAGACTAAAACTCCTCAGGGAAACTTGGGTGAACGACCGGTTCGTGCGGGCTATGACCTTGATGAAAAACGCCGCCGCCGGGTCTGCTCCTACTACGACACGCTTGCGCGTGGAGTTTCAAAATAAGCAAGTGATAGACCGGAGAAAGAACACGGTTTATGGGCGGAAAAGTGCGAGTTCGTTGACCCGCGCAAGGCTGCGTTGCGAAAACGTGAACCACCGATCCCGAAATCGGGATGCGGCGTCGCTTCCTTGACAGACCTCGCACGCGCACATTATCTTGCCGATCTTTAGTAGCAACTCATTTTTGCGCATGGGCCTTGGCGGCCTCGTAGCCGCCCGACGATGAGGTGCGCTGCCTCGTGCGGCGTGCGCGACGACGAACGGGCCACCGCAAGCGGGCGCGTGCGCTCCGATTAGACGGACGGCGAGGAGGCTTGATTGATATGGCAGTGAAAGTTGGCATCAACGGTTTCGGACGGATCGGGCGCAACATCTTGCGCGCTTCCTTAGGCGACCCGGACATAGATTTTGTCGCCGTCAACGACATCACCGACACAAAGACGCTCGCGCACCTGCTTAAATATGATTCGGTGCTCGGCAATCTCGATCATGAGATCGCCGCTACGGAGAACGGCATCCGCGTCGGCACGGACGAGTTCCGCGTCTTCTCCGTCAAAGACCCGGCGGCGATTCCGTGGGATGAAGTTGGCGCTGAAATAATCGTCGAGTCAACGGGGCTGTTCACGAAGGCCGAGGACGCGCGCAAGCACATCCGCGGCCCCGTCAAGAAAGTGATCATCAGCGCGCCCGCGAAGAACGAGGACATCACCATCGTGCTCGGCGTCAACGACGACGCTTATGACCCGGCGGCGCATCACGTTATTTCCAACGCCTCTTGCACGACGAATTGTCTCGCGCCCGTTGCTAAAGTCATCCACCAGAACTTCAAGATCAAGTCGGCGCAGATGACGACGATTCACTCGTACACCAACGACCAGCAGTTGCTCGATCTGCCGCACAAAGATTTGCGCCGCGCACGCGCCGCCGCGCTCTCGATGATCCCGACCTCGACCGGCGCGGCCAAGGCGGTCGCCCTCGTGCTGCCCGAACTCAAAGGCAAGTTCGACGGCATCAGCGTGCGCGTGCCCACGCCGAACGTCTCGCTCGTCGATGTCGTGATGGAAGTCGAACAGGAAGTCACGACCGAACAGGTCAACACGGCGCTGAAGAACGCGGCGAACGAAGAACTGCGCGGCATCCTCGCTTTCTCCGAAGAACCGCTCGTCTCCGTTGACTTCCGCAAGAACGACAACTCGTCCATCGTGGACGCCGAATATACGAAGGTCATCGGCGGCAATCTCGTTAAAGTGCTCTCGTGGTACGACAACGAGTGGGGCTATTCCTGCCGCGTCCGCGACCTCGTCAAGTTCATCGCGCGCAAAGGACTATGATTCGTAAATAGTGAATCGTAAATCGTGAATAGTTAAGAACTGGTTTTGATCTATTCACGCTTTACGATTCACGGTTCACTTCTTTATGAACAAGCTTTCAATCAAAGACCTTGACCTCAAGAATAAGCGCGTCTTCATGCGCGTCGATTTCAACGTGCCGATCAAGGATGGCAAGGTGACGGACGACACGCGGATCGAAGCGGCGCTGCCGACGATTCGTTATGCGACCGAACAGGGCGCGCGTGTCATCCTTGCGTCGCATCTGGGCCGGCCGAAAGGTGAGCGCAACGACAAATACAGTTTGCGCCCCGTGGCCGAGCACCTGTCGCAGTTGTCGGGTCAGCCCGTCGCGTTTGCCGACGATTGCATCGGCGATGCCACGCGCACGCAAGTTGACGCGTTACAAGACGGTGGTGTGTTGCTACTCGAAAACCTGCGCTTTCACGCCGAAGAGGAAGCGAACGACGAAGGGTTCGCGCGCGCGTTGGCTGCCTTGTGCGACGGCGTGTATGTGAACGATGCCTTCGGCGCGGCGCATCGCGCGCACGCTTCGACGGCCGGGATCACGAAGTTCGTCAAACAGGCCGCGGCCGGGCTGTTGATGCAAAAAGAACTGGACTATCTCGGCCGCGTCATCAACGATCCCGCGCACCCGTTCGTCGCCATCCTCGGCGGCGCGAAGGTGTCGGATAAAATTCCCGTTATCGAAGCACTCATCAAGCGCAAAGTTGACAAACTCTTGATCGGCGGCGCGATGGCTTACACGTTCTTCAAGGCGCAAGGCTTCACCATCGGCAAGTCGCTTGTCGAAGACGACATGATGCCGAAGGCGCTTGAGATCGTAGAGCAAGCGAAAGCGGCCGGCGTCGATCTGTTGTTGCCCACCGATCACGTCGTCATAGACAGCTACGATCCGCTCAAGAGCAAGAAGACGATCCCCATCGAGTTTACCAACGCGGGGCACGTCGGCGTGGACATCGGCGTCGAAACGGTCGCACACTTCGCGCACGCGCTCGCGGACGCGCAGACCGTCATCTGGAACGGCCCGATGGGCATCTTCGAGGAGAAGGAGTTGGGCTTCGATCAAGGCACGGTCGGCGTCGCGCGGGCTGTGGCGGAAGCGTCGGAGCGCGGCGCGACCGTTATCGTCGGCGGCGGCGACTCGGTGGCGGCCGTCACAGAGGCCGGCGTCGCCGATAAGATCACGCACATCTCCACGGGCGGCGGCGCGACGCTCGAATTTCTCGCGGGCGACGAACTGCCCGGCGTCGCGGCCTTAAACGATAAAGCATGAACGCGGCCCCGTGAATAAGTTAGCGCGCCGCCTGTCTGTTCATTCAACCTTCAATCAGTCCGCGTTCATCCTTATGAGAAAGCCCGTCATCGCCGGCAACTGGAAGATGTATAAGTTGGTCGCGGACTCGGTTGCGACCGCGCTGGCGTTGCGCCCGCTCGTGGTGAACGCGAACCATTGCGAGATCATCATCGCGCCGCCGTTCACGTCTCTGAAGGTTGTCGCCGACCGACTCGAAGGCTCGAACATCAAGGTGGCGGGGCAGAACTGCGCGCCCGAAGCGAAACACGGCGCGCACACGGGCGAGATCGCGGCCGACATGCTGCGCGACGTGGGCTGCACGCACGTTATCGTCGGCCACAGCGAGCGCCGCCACGTCTATGGCGAAAGCGATTCGATGGCGAATCACAAGACGCAGGCGTCGCTGGCCGCCGGGTTGACGGTCATCTTGTGCGTCGGCGAGACGCTGGCGCAACGCGAGCGCGGGCACGCCGAATCGGTCGTGCGCGGGCAACTAGAGGGCGGTTTGCGCGGTTTGACATCCTCCGACCTCGCCCGTATCATCGTCGCGTATGAACCGGTCTGGGCCATCGGCACCGGACAAACTGCGACGCCGGAGCAAGCGCAGGAAATGCATGCGTTTATCCGGCGCGTTTTCGCGGAAAGACACGAAGAGGACGCGGGCGACGCATTACGCATCCTCTACGGCGGCTCGGTCAAACCCGACAACATCGCGGGCTTGATGAAGCAACCAGACGTGGACGGGGCGCTCGTCGGCGGTGCAAGTCTCGACGCCGAGACGTTCGCGCAACTCGTGCATTACAATCTCTAATATCAAAGTTTGAGGATGAAGTTTTGCTCGTTTCTCTCTTATACCTGTTATTTATTCTGGCGTGCGTCGTGCTGATCGTGGCCGTGCTGTTGCAGCCGGGCAAGGCGGACGCGGGCGCGCTCTTTACAAGCTCGATCTCAAGCACCGCCTTCGGCCCGCGCGGCACGCAGACGCTCTTGGCCAAGATCACTATCATCGCCGCCGGCCTCTTCATGCTGACGGCGCTGCTCTTGGCCCTGCCCGCCGTCACAGGCTCGCGCTCCGTCTTGCAATCAACTGAGGTCGAAGCGACGCCGACGCCGACACCCGTGCCGACAGCCACCGCCACGCCGCAACCAACCGCGCCGCCCGCCGCGTCGCCCGCGAGCAGCCCCAACGCAGGCAACGCAAACTCGAACAGCAACTCGCAAACGAAGTAGTAAGCAACGTTCACACAGCGCGCCGCTGATGCGGTCAAGACTGTTGATTGACAATTTAACTTTGGCCGGGGATGTGGCGGAACTGGTAGACGCGCACGTTTGAGGGGCGTGTGGGGCAACCCGTGAGAGTTCGAGTCTCTCCATCCCCATGTGAATAAAAAGTCGGCAAGTGCTCTTATAGGCGCGTGCCGATTTTTTTTGTGCGGACAGATTGACGTGCGCGCCCGCTCACTTGTTGTGACTGCGCCTGTGCGCCTGTTAAACTCGCGCGAGCCTGTCGGATCGGTTCATGCCTGATGCGCGAGATACTGATGCACAAGTTGAGCTTGCGACGCGGCGCGACGTTGCTCGCGTTCGTTTTGGCGGCGTGCGTGTGCGCGGCGGCGCAATCGTCCGACCTGAACTTCCCGACGCCGCTTGGCACTAACGAGATCGAAGGGCGCATTGCGCCGCGCGACCTCGGCGACCCGCGACTCACAAGTCACTTCTACACGTTCAACGGCACACAGGGCGACCTCGCGGTTACGGTCGAGAGCAGCAATCTCGATGGCGCGGTCGATCTGTTCCTGCTCACAGGGCTGCGCCCGCTCACACAGATCACGCTCTACGCCAGCGGCAGCGCGCTCAACGTGACGAAGACGGTCTTTCTGCGCCGCGAGGTGACGCTCATCCTGCGCGTGCAGGCCCGCCCGCCGAACGACGCGGAGGGCATATATCGCTTGCGCCTCGGCGGCACGTTCCAACCGGCCACGAACTTCGCGGCCACGCCGTCGCAACCCGAAACAACGGCCGAGAATCGTCAGCCCACACGCACGCCCGGTAAGGGTGTGCGCCGCGTCAACTCGGTCGGCGCGCGCATTGACGAACCTGAAGCGGAAGTCATCACACCGGCTGAGACGGCGACAGACGCGAAGAAGTCGGACACGGCCGCGAAGGAGCCGACGCCAACGCGCGCGCCCACGACTCGAACCAGAACGCCGCGCCGCACGCGGCCCGCGCAGCGCAGCGAGACGGCGCGACGCACAACCAACACAGCAGAACCTAACGCCGAAACGGCCAAGACCGGAACAGGCGAGACTGCACCTGCGGACAGCAGCACAGCCGAGCCGTCGAACAAGCCTGAGGCCGCACGTCCGGCGCGCACGCCTGCGCGGCGCACTCCACGCCCAAGCCGTGCGAAGGAGACTGCGAAGCGCCCGACGAGCGAGCCGGCAAACGAGACCTGCACCCGTCGCGGCTGCGCCCGCCGAGTCCGTGCCGCAGATCGGCGTCACGCGGCTCGTCATCGAACGCAGAGACGGCACGAAGGTCGAACACGAAATGGACAGCGTCAACCGCGTGACCGTCGTTAATCAGTTGATCGTCGTGACGTTGAAGAACGGGCGCACCGAGCGTTACCCGCTGACCAACGTGCTGCGCATGGCCATCGAGCCTTAAAGCGATCAACCACAAAGACACGAAGACACAGAGCGAACCTTTGTGTTCTTCGTGTCTTTGTGGTTAATTCTTCCGGTAAACCTTATGTCAACAAACTCAAATAACGAACAGATCGTGGCGGCGCGCTTACGCGATAGGCGCGCGTTGATCACGGGCGCGAACAGCGGCATCGGGCGGGCTATCGCGTTGCGGTTGGCGCGCGAAGGCGCAGCGGTCGTGATCAACTATCGCAGCAAACCGGAAGCGGCTGAAGAAGTCGTGCAAGAGATCGTTGCGGCGGGCGGGCGCGCAGTTGCCATACAGGCCGACGTATCGAACGAGCAGGAAGTGGACGCGATGTTCGCTGCTGCACAGGAAGCGTTCGGTGGGTTAGACATACTGGTCAACAACGCGGGCTTCGAGACGCATCACCCGATTCTTGAGATGCCCGCTGACGCGTGGCGCAAAGTGCTTGACGTTGATCTGACCGGTGCGTTTATGTGCGCGCAACGCGCCGCCCGCATGATGGTCGCGGCTAAGACCGGCGGCGCAATCGTCAACATCTCGTCGGTGCATAACATCATCCCGTGGGGCGGGTTCGCGCACTATTGCGCGGCCAAGGCCGGCCTCGATATGTTGACCAAGACGATGGCGCTTGAGTTGGCGACCGAACGTGTGCGCGTCAACTCGGTTGCGCCGGGCGCGATCCAAACGCCGATCAATGAAAACGTCTGGGGCGACCCGGCGATGTTGAAAGACCTGCTGCGGAAAATCCCGACCGAGCGCATGGGGCAGACCGAAGAGGTCGCGGCGTGCGTCGCCTTTCTCTGTTCCAACGACGGCCAGCTATGTCACCGGCGCGATCCTCTACGTTGACGGCGGCATGACCCTCTACCCCGAATTTCGCCACGGCGGTTAACTAACTTCGCGATCTTCTCTGCGCCTTCGCATCTTTGCGTGAGGTAAATCTTTGATCAGTAATCAACTCACGCAAAGATGCAAAGGCGCAAAGCAATGACGATGAATAAGCGGTCAACAAGTACGACTAAAAATTCGCACGCAGACGGCGCACCGCCGCGCTTTCCGTTCACGGCGTTGGTCGGACAGCAAGAGATGAAGTTGGCGCTGTTGCTCAACGTGATCGAGCCGTCGGTGGGCGGCGCGCTTATCATGGGGCAGCGGGGCACGGGCAAGTCAACGGCTGTGCGTGCGCTCGCAGACCTGTTGCCGCCCGTCATGTGTGTGCGCGGCTGCGCGTACAACTGCGACCCGGCGGAAGAAAATAATTTATGCGCTGATTGTCGTGCGCGCCTGCGCGCGGACGCTCGTTTGGCAAGGACGCGTGCGCGTGTGCCGGTCGTCGAGTTGCCGTTGAACGCGACGGAGGATCGCGTCTGCGGCACGCTCAGTTTCGAGCGCGCGTTGGCGGACGGTGTTAAAGAGTTTGAGCCGGGCTTGCTCGCGCGCGCGAATCGCGGCTTCCTCTACATCGACGAAGTTAACCTGCTCGAAGATCATCTGGTCGATCTGTTGCTCGACGCCGCCGCCGCCGGGCGCAACCGCGTCGAACGCGAAGGTATCTCGATCACACATCCCGCGCGCTTCGTGCTCATCGGATCGGGCAACCCCGAAGAGGGCGAGTTGCGCCCGCAACTCGTGGATCGTTTCGGCCTCTGTGTTGAGGTCCGCACGCCCGCGGATTTGGACGAGCGCGTCGAAGTTGTCACGCGCCACGAAGCGTTCGCGCGCGACCCGCTCGGCTTCTGCGCGCGGATGGAAGATGAGCAGGCGCGTTTGCGCCGACGCATCGTGCGCGCGCGGCGCTTGGTCGCGGAGGTCAAGATCGAGCGTTCGGTCTTACGCCGCATCGCCGATCTGTGCCAGCGTTTGCAAGTGGACGGCCATCGCGGCGAGTTGACGATCACGCGTGCGGCGCGCGCGCGCGCCGCGTTGAACGGACGCAAGACTGTGACCGATGAAGACGTGCGGCGCGTCGCCCCGCTCGCGCTTCGTCATCGGCTGCGCCGCGATCCGTTCGAGCAGTCAACCGGCAGCGCGCAACTTGAACAGACAGTTGCACAACTGTTCGACACGGACAAAACAAACGCACACGCAGAGCCGCGCGCGGGCCTTGATGCACGCGACGACGCACCCACAGAAGATAACGACGACGACGGGCGCACAGGGCGTGCGCCGCAACGCACAGACGCCGACGGGCGCGCAGGCGACGCGCGCGGGCCAGAGCGCACAGCGCCGCCTCCTCTGGACGCGCGCCTTGATTTGGACCTGCACGTCTCGCCCACAGAACCGGCAAGGTCAACGCGGCCAACGCGCGCAACTAACCGGCGCAGACACGACGCGCGCGCCGTCGTGCCCGCGCAGAGAGGACGTTATGTGCGCGCCGATGCGAGGGCGACCGGCGACATAAGGCTCGCGTTAGACGCCACCTTGCGCGCACTTGCGCTGCGCCATGCGAGCAGGCGTGATGCTGACATACGACGACGACAGATCGCGCCCGTCGATCTACGCTTCAAGCAGTTTGCGCGCCGCGCAGGCACGCTCTTTATCTTCGCGTTGGACACGTCGGGCAGCATGGCGCTCAACCGCATCGAGCAGGCGAAGGGCGCACTCGCGCGCTTGCTGCGGCAGTCTTACGTCAACCGCGATCTGGTCGCGCTCGTCAGCTTCCGCGAGCGGCGCGCGGACTTGTTGCTCAGACCGAGTCGTTCGGCCGCACGCGCACGGACGCTGCTCGATGCGTTGCCCGTCGGCGGCGCGACGCCTTTGGCAGCGGGGCTTGTGCGGGCGCATGAACTGGCCCGGCAGGCGCGGCACGGCGCGGAGCAAGTTGTCCTGCTCGTCTTCACGGACGGGCGCGCGAACGTCCCGCTCGACGGGCGGACAGGCGGCCCGCGCGCCGCACGTACAGAGCGCATCGCACGCGAACTCGAACAGTGTGGCGCGTTGCTGCGACAGACGAACATGAGCGTCGTCGTCGTGGACACGCGGCAACGCTTCACGGCCGGCGACGAGGGCGCGCGGTTGGCGCGCACGCTCGGCGGCCGTTACGTCGCGCTGCCAGTCGCGCGTGCGTGAGTGTCGATAGAACCTGCGTTTAAGTTTCCATGTCGTTTACAATGCGCCGCGCCTGTGTTTATCTTATTCGCGTCCTACGCGCTTTGACACGAACGACTGTCGAGGCATTCAACCACGCATACGTTTGCTTGACTTGGCTATGACTGACGCCGCACATGGCTCGCAGTTGGACGGCGCGGCGCGCGACCGGCGCGTGCTTGCGCTCTACGAACAGTTGTTGGAGATCGAGCAACGCCTGATCCCGACGGGCTTGCATGTCTTCGGTCGCGTCGGCGACGAGCACGACTGCGCCGATCTGTTGCGCATGATCGCTTCGTTTGATCGACCCGAAGCAGGCGCGCACTCGCTGCCCGATCTGATCGCCGAAGGACTTGCGCTCGGTTCATACAACGCGCTGCTCGCGGCCGGTAAAACGGATGAAGCGCAACTTGGTGTGCGCGAGCGTGTGGACGAGATCGCGCGCGGGGCGATTGCAAAGTTGCTTGACAATGGGGCTGACGAAGCCGCTGCGTATCTTGCGCGCACGGCTAGCGTGCCCGTCGCGGCGTCGCTTGCGACCTTCGCGTTGCTGGCGCGTGTGCGGGCGCAGTTGCAGGTCAATCAAGAGCTTGAGCAAATGCTGCGCGCGTTGCGCGGTGAATATATAGAGCCGGGGCCGGGCGCAGACATCGTGCAGAACCCGGCGATTCTGCCGACGGGGCGGAACACGCACGCCGTTAATCCTTACGCCGTCCCGTCGGCTTTAGCCTACACGCGCGCCGAGTCAGTCGTTAATCAACTGCTCGCGCGGCATCATGCGGAGCATGGGCGTTACCCGAACGCGATGGCACTGGTCCTGTGGGGACTCGACAACATCAAGACGCAGGGCGAGGGCGTGGCGCAGGCGTTGTGGCTGCTGGGTGTGCGGCCTGTGCGCGACGCGATGAATCGCGTGACGGACGTTGCGCCGATCCCGCTTGAGCGTTTGCAGCGCCCGCGCATAGACGTGGTGTTGACCGTCTCTGGCATCTTCCGCGATCTGTTCGGCGCGACGATGAACTTGCTCGACAAGGCCGTGCGCTTGGTGGCACAACTCGACGAACCGCCGGAGTTGAACTACGTGCGGCGCAACGTCGCGGCGCAGATGAACGACGAACGTTGCACGTTTGATGAAGCAGCATTGCGCGTCTTCTCGAACGCGCCGGGCAGTTACGGCACGAACGTCAATTTCATGGTCATGGACTCGCAATGGGAACAGGCGGGCGCGCTCGGCGACTTGTTCGTGACGCGCAAGTGTTTTGCCTACGGGCGCGGGGCTGACGGGCGCGCGCTCGAAGGACGCGAGGAGCGCGGGGCGATGGCGCGTGCGCTCGCCCGCTGCGAGGCGACATATCAGAACATAGACTCGTTCGAGATCGGCATCACGGATGTTGATCATTACTTCGAGTATCTGGGCGGCGTCTCGCAAGCGGTCGAGCAGCACGCGCAGGCGCGCCCGTCGATCTATCTCTCGGATGCGCTCGCGCGTGAAGCGAAGATACGCACGCTGACGGAAACCGTCGGGCTTGAGACGCGGGCGAAGACGCTTAACCCGAAGTGGTACGAGGGCATGCTCAAGCACGGCTTTCGCGGCGTCGCTGAGATCGAAAGTCACGTCACGAACACGTTCGGTTGGAGCGCGACGACGGATGCGGTGGACAACTGGGTTTACGACGAGGTAGCGCGCACCTTCGTGCTAGATGAACAGATGCTCGCGCGGCTGAGCCAACTCAATCCACATTCGGCCCGCGCGCTCGTCGGTCGTTTGCTCGAAGCCGAAGGTCGCGGCTTCTGGTCGGCGGAAGCACACATCATCGCGCGCCTGCGGGAAATCTTGGCCGGCATCGAAGACAGGATCGAAGGCGTTGCTTGATCAAGATGGCGATGCTCAAAACTGAACGTTGCACAGATAAAGATGTGAGCAACAGTTCTCGACCTCATCAGTTTCAAACGGACACAAATTATGAAAATGAATCGTTCTTTGTTTCAAGTCTTTGGCTTGTTCGTCATGAGCCTGCTTGCGTTCGGCAGCAACGCGCAGACGGCCGCGCCCGCGCAGGCGCAGGATAAGGGCATCGCGCGCGACGTAGTGCCGCCGCAGCGGGAATGGCCGGCGGGGCCGAAGCGGTTCGCGTTGATCATCGGCGTGGACCGTTACGACGACACGCAAATCAGCACGCTCGGCGGCGCGGCCAACGACGCGCGGGCCTTGCGCGACTCGCTTGTGCGCTACGCGGGCTTCGGCGAAGAACAGGTGACGTTGTTGGCTTCGGATCAGCCGACCGAGCGCCAGCCGACGCGCGGCAACATCCTGCGCCGGTTATCGAACTTGAGAGGCGTCGTGCCGAAAGATGGATTGTTGCTCGTCGCTTTCTCAGGGCACGGCATCGAGCGCGAGCAACAGGCGTTCCTGCTGCCGCAGGACGCGCAGGTCAGCAACGATGTGGAGTTGCTCGAACAGACCGCGATCAATGTCACGCAGATCAAAGCGCAGATCAAGAAACTCGGCCTCGCGCAAGTCGTGATGATCCTCGATGCCTGCCGCAACGATCCGGGCGGGCGCGCGGAAGCCGACAATCCGTTGACCGCAACCTTCACGCACGGCTTCGACTTCGACGTGCAGAACCGCGAGGTCGAAGCCTTCGCCACGCTCTATGCGACCGCCGTAGGGCATCGTGCTTACGAGTACACGGAGAAGAAGCAAGGCTATTTCACATGGGCGCTGGTCGAAGCGATGAAGGGCGGCGCGGCCAACGAGCGCGGCGAAGTGACGCTGGCGAGCCTCGTGCGCTACTTGCAGGATCGCGTGCCCAAGCGCGTCCAACTCGATCTGGGCGCGGGCAAAGAACAGCGCCCGTTCGCGGTTGTCGAAGGTTATCGAGCGGACGAGTTGGTAGTGGCGGCGGTCGGGCGCAAAGCGTCGGCGTTCAAGGAACAGAACATCCGCCGGCTCTTGGAGATCACGAATGCGGCCCAAGTGGCGACGATGACCGCGAACCAACAGTTCGAGTACGCCAAACAATCTTTCCCGCCCGAAGTGCCGCCGCGCGCTATCGAAATTTTGAAAGAAGAACTCGACGCCGTGAACTACGTCGAGATGATGCTCCCGATCTACGACAAGTACTTGAGCGACGAAGAAGTGAACGAGTTGGTCCGGTTCTACGAATCACCGCTTGGACGGAAAGCGATCATTGCGATGCCACTTATCATGGAACAGGCGCGCATAGTGGGCGAGCAGCGCGGCCTGGTCGCGGGCCAACGCGCCATTGAACGCATCAAGGCAGAGAAGTTATTGCCGAATAAATAGCAAGTATGAATGTGACCGTCATCTACGTCGGCACAAGCCTGCTTGCGCCGCTCAGACAAGCGGAGCGCGAACTCAACGAGCGTTATGGTTGGGGCTTGCGCGTCGCCGCGTATAACTTCGGCGCGGCGTTGGACGAGCACGCGTGGGCCGAAGTTGAACGCGATCTGTGTGCGGCCGATGTGGTCTTCGTCATACACGTGACCGACGGCGAGAATGCTGCGCGCCTGTTGCCACTGCTGGCGCGACACGAAAGCCGACACCGTGCGGTCGTGGTCTTCAACTGCATGCCTGAGTTGATGCGGCGCACGCGCATGGGGCGACTGCGCTTCGGGCGCGAGTTGGTTGATGAGACAGACGCTAAAGCTGATGCAAATGGAACGAGCAAGGCGCGGCGACTCGTCGGGCGTATCGGCGGTTGGATGGGCGAGCAAGCGAAGGCGCACCGCAAGTCGGCCGGGCACGCGCAATATCTGCGTTATGTCGAACGCATGCCCATGCTGCTCCGCTTCGTGCCGAACGCGGGCCGGCTGCGCGATCTGAAACACTACCTTTATCTGTTCTGCTACTTCCTGCAACCGACGCCCGCGAACATTCGCGCGATGCTGCTCTACGCGCTCAAGCACTACGCGGGCGACGAACGCGTGACGCGCGCAGCGGGGCGTGTGCCGCCACCTGAGACGATGCCGGCCGTCGGCATCTATCATCCGGATGCGCCCGCGCTCTTTAGTACGTTCGAGGCTTACAGCAAGTGGCACGCGCGCCGTGCGCGTACCGCGAAGTTGGCCGCGCTTGCGCCGGACCAGACCATCGGGTTGTTGCTGATGCGACCGCAAGTGGTGAGCGGCGCGCATGCGGCTTATGACGGGTTGATTCGTGCCGTCGAGGCTGAAGGGTTGGCGGTCGTGCCTGCGCTCTCGACCTTCATGGATAACCGCGACGCGTGTACGAAGTTCTTCGTCGAAAGTGAAAGTAAGAGTGATGATGCACGACGGACGAAAGCGCGCGTGAGTCAGATCGTATCGCTGACGGGGTTTAGTTTTGTCGGCGGGCCGGCGATGAACGACAGCGAGGCGGCGGTCGAGTTTCTACGCGGGCTGAACCGGCCGTTTCGCTCGGCCGTGAGCCTTGATGTACAGACGATTGAAGCGTGGCAAGCGTCTTGGACCGGGTTGAATCCGGTGCAGGCGGGCATGCAGATAGCGATCCCAGAGATCGACGGCGCGACCGAGCCGTTCGTCTATGGCGGCATGCCGGAGCAGGGCAGCGCGCCCGTGCCGCTCGCTGATCGTTGTCGCCGCGTCGCGCGCCGGTTGAAACGTTGGCAACGTTTGCAGACCGCGCCGCGCGCCGACCTGCGCCTCGCGCTCGTCACCTTCTGCTTCCCGCCCAACAAGGGCAACGTCGGCACGGCCGCAGACCTCGACGTATTTCCGAGCGTCTATGCGATGCTCGAACGTTTGCGCGCAGACGGCTACACGGTTGAACTGCCGGCGAGCGCAGACGACTTGCGTGAGCGTTTGCTCGGCGGCAACTCGGACAGGTTCGCGGCGACGGCGAACGTGGCTTATCGCATGGACGTGGACGAATACCGGCGGCTGTGTTCTTACGTCGCAGACATTGAGGCTGAATGGGGACGTGCGCCGGGTGCGCTCAACGCGTTCGGCGGCAAGTTGTCGATTCAAGGGTTGCAACTCGGCAACGTCTTCGTCGGCGTGCAGCCGACCTTCGGTTATGAAGGCGACCCGATGCGCCTGTTGATGGCGCGCGGTGGTGCGCCACATCATGGCTTCGCGGCGTTCTACACTTACATCGAACAGGTCTTGCGCGCCGATGCGGTGGTCCATGTCGGCACACACGGCGCACTCGAATTTATGCCGGGCAAACAAGCGGGGCTATCCGAATCATGCTGGCCCGACAGGCTCATCGGCGAGTTGCCGCACCTCTATGTTTATAGCGTCAACAATCCGTCGGAAGGCGCAATCGCGCGGCGTCGTTCTTATGCGGAATTGATCTCTTACCTCACGCCGCCGGTTGCAGACGCGGGCCTCTATCGTGATCTCGCCGCGTTCAAAGAACTGCTGCTCGCCTACCGGCAGACCGGCGACGAGCGTGAGCGCGCGCAACTCTACGACGCGATCATCGCGCAAGCCGACGCCTTACACTTCGACGCCGCACTTAAGAGCAACTTGCAGCCTTAACCACAAAGACGCGAAGACACGAAAGAAGATCGAACTTCAGAAGATCGAACTTCTGTTTTGTGTCTTCGTGTCTTGGTGGTTAATTCTTCTATGCTATTTGTCGCCGACGACGAGTACGTTGTTGATGTTGCCGGCCGCGTCTTCTTCCGTGTCGGGGTTGGCGGGATCGAGCAACCAGTTGCCGTCGAGAATGAACTTGTAGGTGTAGCGCCCCGGCTCAAGGTCTATGCGGCAGACCCAATCGTCGCCCTCGCGCGCGAACAATAGTTGTGACTGATTCCACTCGTTGAACGAACCCGAAAGCACAACGACGCGAGCCTTCGGATGACCCTTGAGCCGAAACGTCGTGTTGCCTTTGAGACTAGGCGCGGGCAGTTGGACGCGTTGCGCCGTGTAGCTCGCGCCCTCGTAATCGAAAGTGATGCTTGTGATGCGCCCTTCCGCGTCGCGGGTGAACTTGTAACGCTGGCCTGCAACCTCGTCCACGAAAGTCAGTTTAGACTTCTGGATCAGCTTGCGTTTCTTGATGAGCGAAGGCTTGAGCCACAACTCGTCACCGGCAAGGGTGATGTCGAGCGTCGAGATGGGGATGAGGCCCGTTTCAAGTTCGTAGCGGCCGACGAACTTCTGTAGCGGATGCGCCTTTGGTGTGATCGGCGACGACGCGGGCGCATTCGCGGCCGGACTCGGCGTGGGCGTGGGTTGTGTTTGGGCAGACACAACCCACGCCGAGGCAAACCAAAGGCACGCGAGCAAGCACGGAGTTAGTAGCTTAACGCGCATGACGGTGGCTCCGTTTAGTACTGCCAGTTCACGTTGACAAAGCCCGTGCCGCTGGTGGGGACGGTGTAAGAGTGGTTCGCGCCCGCTTCCCACGTGACCGTGCCGTTGGCGGCGATCTTGATGAACTTGAACTGGATGGTTTGGCCGGCGGGCACGCTGGCGTTGATGAACCAGTTCGGGTAATTGGGCGTGAGCATGGGGCCGAACGCGCCGTCCCATGTCGTGCTCCAATTGCCAAGCTCAACGGTGTTGCCCGTCAAGAAGATGTAATCGCCGGTCTGTGTGGGCGATGCGTTGAAGACAGTGAACGTGACCGGAATGAGTTTCGCCGTCAGCACGGTGAACTGGATACCGTTCGAGACTTGCGCGGTCGAGTTGGTGACGGTCACGTTGTAGTTGCCGTTGGTGACTGTGGGCACAGTGGCCACGATCTTCGTCGCCGACCAAGAGTTGATCGTCGCGGTCGTCGTGCCGAACTTGACCGTGCCTTGCGTTGCGCCGAAGTTCTTGCCGCCGAGTGTGACGCGAACGCCGGGCTGCGCGATGGTCGGGCCGACGGAGCCGAGTTGCGGCGCGGCCGTGCCTTCGGTGAATTGCCAGACGGCGACGGTGTGCGCGGGCAGCGAGAAGTTTGTGACCGGGTTGTTGCCGCCCGTGCCGCTGGTGACGGTGATGGACGAGCCGCCGATCAGGCCCGTGAGATAGTCGGTGTACGTGCCGGCGGGGAGCGACGTGTTGAGGCCGGTGATGTTGGCCGCGGCCGTCTCGTGCTTGTTGATGGCGACGAGCACGACGTTGCCGAAGAACTTGCGCTCGTAGATGTACACGTCGTTATTGATCCAGCGTTGGGCCTGCGTGCCGTAGCCGATGGCGGTGTTGTTGCGACGCAAGGTCGAGAGCCGATTGGTGAGCGTGTAGGCGGTGGTCGAGGTCGAGAAGGCGGGCATCATCGGGCGATTGTAAGGGTCGCCGCCGCCCGATGTGTCGTTGTGTAGGTACTGCTCAGTGCCGTAGTAGATGCAAGGGACGCCGCGCGAAGTGAGGATGAAGGCGAGCGCCTGATGCAAGCGGTTGTTGTTATTGTTGAGCGTGAGGAAGCGCGTCATGTCGTGATTATCGATGAAGGTGACGAGGTCTTCGTCCCAAGTGAAGTTGGTCGCTTCCTGTGTGATGACCGCGTCAAGCTCGCTGAAGTTGGCGTTCGAGCCGAAGACGTTGCGAATGGCCGTGTTGAGCGGGAAGTCTAAGAGCGACATGCCGCTCTTGTTGGTGAACTTGTAGGAATCGTGATAGAGCGGATCGTTTGTGTTCGCTTGATACCACTCGCCGAAGATGAAGCTGTCGCCGTTGGTATAGATCGCGTTGGCGAGCGCGTACTGCCAGCCCCATGTGATGTGCTTGACGGCATCGACGCGGAAGCCGTCCACGCCGTGTTGTTGAAAGAGTTGCGCGGCGGCGAGCATGTAGTTGTTGACGGTCGCCTGCTCTTGATTGAGATCAGCGAGGTTGAAGAGTGAGTAATACTGCACCTGATAACGGTCGTCCCAATTGCTGATGTTGCCGTTGTGGTGGAAGTAACCGTTCGTGTCGTTGGTGTAGTTACCGAGCAGCACGCCGTTGTCGTAGAGCGCGCCGAACTCGCCCGCGTTGTCTTGCGTCGAATGGTTGGGCGCGAAGTCGATGATGACCTTGATGCCGTTGGCGTGGGCGGCGGTGACGAGATTGTCGAAGTCCGTCCACGTGTTGCTCGCGTTGCCGGAATGTTCTTCGATGCGTTTGAAGTCGCGCCCCTGATAACCGTGATAGGAAGCGGTCGGGTTGTTCTGTGCATCGGGGATGTTCGTGTTGAGATTATCGACGGGCGGCGAAATCCAGAGGGCGGTGACGCCGAGGCCGGCCAGATAAGACATCTTCTGCTGGATGCCGGCGAGGTCGCCGCCCCAGTAGGCCCGCCAGTTGGTCTTGGTCGAATCGTAGAGGCCGGCGGACTGCGCGGGGTTGTTGTTAGTGGACGAGCCGTCGAAGAAACGGTCGGTGACGATCTGATAGACGACCTCGCGCTTGAAGTCGGAAGCGCGCGTGTGCGTGTTGGCGAGGAGCAGGACTAGTGCGAGGATGGACAGCAGCGTGCGATGACTGAATTTCATTAGCTTTTCTCCGTGAGTCTTTTTAGCTCGCGCCGAAAATCGGCGGCGGTCAAATGGTGCTTGAAGACGACGACACCGTTGATAGTGACGACGGGGATGTCCCAGCCGTAACGCGCGACGAGGGCCGGGTCGGCATCAATGTTAATTTCGACGAGATCGTAGCATTCGGCGACACCGGCGGCGAGGATTTCGCGCTTGGCTGCGTCGCAGAGGTGACAGCCGGGGCGCGTATAAATGTTAATCTGTGCTTTCATCGGGCACAGGCTCAAATTCGTCTTGCCACAATTCTGTGGAATCAGTATATAATGCCCTCACGCCAAGCCGTATAACTTTTATTTCAGGCATGGTCGCTCTTCATTCGTTACGCATAGCATTCGAATCACAGTGCGATCTGGGGTCGCTCGTCTCCCGTGCGGGGGCAGCCTACCAAGCGTCCCCGGCCGCACCGCAAGCGATTCGTGTACGCACCGGCAAGTCGTATAAGGTGCTGCGAGCTATAATCTAGCTGAAATTCGGAGGTCGCGCTTGGATAGCGAAAAGACTTCTAACTCGCCTGTCACGGAAGGGTCGCCGACTGCCGAGACTGCGCCGCCCGCCGTCGAGGGCGAGCAGCCAAGCTCTGCACAGGATAAGGCACGGGTCGAGCCGCTGCTGCGCGCCGCCGCCGGTCTGCCGCCCGCGCGCAAAGCCGCAACGGCCGGGCAGACCGAGACGCCAGCGGGCACGCCGCCCGCAGCGCGCGTCGCACCGGGCGCGGCCAAGGCCGCTTCGACGCCGACGGCGAGCGTGGCGAAGGGCGTGCCCAAAGCCGCGGCGAGGCCGGCGGGCGCGCTCGTCGAAGCTCTGCCCGATCCGCCGATCAACAAGATGCGGCGGCGCATCACTTGGGCCGCCATCGGCGGTTTCCTAACCATCAGCTTCCTGTCGTTCCTGCGCTTCTTCCTGCCGCGCACCCTGACCGAGCCGTCGTCCGTCTTTCGCATCGGTTTCCCCGGCGACTACTCGCAGGGCGTGGACACGAAGTGGCAACAGCAGTATCGCATCTGGGTTGATAAGACATCGGATCGGTTGTTCGTCATCTATGCGCGCTGCACGCATCTGGGCTGCACGCCCGATTGGAAGTCGAGCGAGAACAAGTTCAAGTGCCCGTGCCACGGCAGCGGCTACGACAGCGAGGGCATCAACTTTGAAGGCCCCGCGCCGCGCCCGATGGATCGCGCGCACATCGCGTTGGACGCGGAAGGCCAGATCGTCGTGGACATCAGCCGCCTCTACAAGCAGGAGAAGGGCGTTGCCACCCAGTTCGACGAAGACGGCGCGTACATTCCGCTTGGATGAGCTTGGATTTTTGCTTTGCGACGGATCACGCCGGGCGTGGTTTGCATTGACGAAGCAAACAGCGCAAATCGAAACTGATAGGAGTCTGACATGGAGCCTGAGCGGCCTGACGGGCAAGATGTAAAGACGGACGCAGCCGAGCGCGACGCGAACGGGCAGGGCAAAGCTGTCGCCTTGATCGGCAAGGCGCGCGAGCAGGGCTTTGCGCTGCGCGACCGCGCCAAGAAAGAGATCGAGGGCTACAAAGACCCGCAGCAGACGCAACTCTGGAAGTCGATCTTCCGCGTCTCGCACGACCGCTCCGATCCGCGCAACCGCAGCTTAGCCGTCCTCTCAAACGTCTTCCTGCACCTGCACCCCGCAAAGATCAACCGCGACGCCACGCGCTACAGTTTCACCTGGGGCATGGGCGGCATCACGTTCTACCTCTTTATCGTGCTGACCTTCACGGGCGTGCTGTTGATGTACTACTACCACCCCGTCAAGGGCGCTGCCTTCCGCGACATTCTCTATCTCGAACACGACGTACCGTTCGGGCGGCTGCTCCGCAACATGCATCGCTGGGCCGCGCACTTGATGGTGATCACGACTTGGCTGCATATGTTCCGCGTCGTGCTGACCGGCTCATATAAACGACCGCGCGAGTTCAACTGGTGCGTCGGCGTCGTGCTGTTGGTGTTGACGCTGCTCTTGTCGTTCACGGGTTATCTGTTGCCCGACGATCAACTCGGCTTCTGGGCGGTCACGGTCGGCACGAACATGGCGCGCGCCACGCCCATGTTCGGCAGCGAAGGCCCGTTCGGGCCGCAACTCGGCATGACGCCTTACAACGACGTGCGCTTCGGGCTGCTCGGCGGCTCAATCGTGGATGCGAACGCGTTGCTGCGCTCGTACATCTGGCACTGCATCGGCATCCCGCTCGTGCTGTCGATCTTTTTGGCCGTTCACTTCTGGCGCATACGCAAGGACGGCGGCATCTCAGGTCCCGCGCCCGTGATGCTCGAATCGGAGATGAAGGCGATCAAGAAATAGCCACGGGCGGGTTTGTATCACAACCCGCGCTGCGATCTGTTCGGCGGTTTCTGCGGAGAACTTATGGCTACGGAGATTTACGACGACTTCGAGGACGAGCGACGGCCGAGCCGTTTGACAGGTGGGCGCGTCGCGCTCGTCCTGTTCGTCCTGCTGACTATTATCGCGGCCTTCTTCGTCGAGGACTGGCATCAGCTAATGGCCATTGCCACGTTGCCCGACAACATTCCCATCGTGGCGATGATCCCGCTGGTCGCGTTCTTTACGTGGTTGGGCTTGAAGCAGGCGCGCGACAACGACGGACTGGTCGAGCAGTTGCAAGCCGACCCGCAACTGGCGAAGACGCATCATCGCAAGACGCTGCCGTGGCGACCGGGTTGGGCGCGCGAGTTGCACGTTTGGCCGTACTTAATTCGCATCGAGTTTCTGGCGGCCTTGATCGTGACGATCATCTTGTACGTGTGGTCGATCACGTTGAATGCGCCGCTGGAAGAACCGGCGAATCCGAACCTGACGATGAACCCGTCGAAAGCGCCGTGGTACTTTCTCGGCCTGCAAGAGATGCTCGTCTATTTCGATCCGTGGATCGCGGGCGTGGTGATGCCGAGCCTGCTCATCGTTGGCTTGATGGTCTTCCCATATGTGGACTCGAACCCGCTGGGCAACGGTTATTACACATGGCGGCAGCGGCGCTTCGCCATCTCGATGTTCCTGTGGGGCTTCTTCATGTGGGTGATCCTGATCATCATCGGGACGTTCATCCGCGGCCCCGGTTGGATCTGGTTCTGGCCCGGTCAGCGTTGGGATCACAACGCCGTCGTCTATGATCGCAACGTCGATCTGCACGAGTACGTCGGCATCAGCAGCATGATGGGCAAACTCGTCTTCGGCGCGATTGTCGTGGGCACGTTCTACATTCTCGGCGGGCTGTTCTTTCATTGGTTGATGAAACGCGGGCCGTTCAGGTTCAAGTATCTGTTCTCGCCCAAACAACTGTGGCAGTGGGCGAAGACGCCCGACGCGTTCGAGTCGAAGCTGCTGGCACGCACGAGCATCTTGCAATACTTGACGTTCCAGTTCTTCGCCATCACGGTCTTGCTGGCGATGCCCGTGAAGTTGATCCTGCGCTTGCTACCGATTCACATCAAGTACGTGTGGGTAACACCGTGGTTCAATGTCTGAAGCCGATAGCTAACAAGCGAACCGCTGTTGGAGGTTGATGGTGGCTGAGATTCCTGCCGATGACGCGCTGGTCGTAAGAGAGCCGGACGAACCGGCGCGCGATCCAATCGCCAGTCGCTCGACGAGCGGCGTGATGCTGATCTGCGCGCTGCTGCTGATGCTCGTGGTCGGTTGGTCGCTGTGGGATGAGGTCTATTCGCAGCGACCGTGGAAGGACACGCAGCGCGAGTTCGTGCGCCGCGAGAATATATTTCTGAACCGGCTGAAAAATCGCGGTAACACGACGGAGAAGGAAGTCCGCGAGAGTCCTGAATACCAGCAGCTTGTGGCGGACGAGCAAGCGGCGAAAGATGCGGCCGAGCCGACGCGAAAAGAGAAAGAGCAAAAGATCAGGCTCATCGATCAGCAACTCGCGGCGATCACCGAGCCGTTCCAAAATAAGCGCGGCTATCTGGTCGTCGCCAACTATGAGGCGGAAACGTCCACGGGGTCAGCCAAGTCCAGTGCTTTACGTAAGGCCGATGGGATCAGGAAAGAGCAGGTCGAGGTTAAGTTGCCGGTGGCCGACGGCGCGAACGGGAAAAAGACTGAGACGAAGAAGCTCGACTACACCCAACTCGACGCGTTATACACGACCCTGAAGGCCGATAAGGCGCGGTTGCTGGCCGAGCAGGCGGAAGTGTTGAAGGAGTACACCGAGAAGAAGAAGGCGCGCGAAGAGTATTTGAAAGATCAGGTCGTCGGGTTGTCGCGCGATCAGATCAAGAGTCTGCTTGAACGTAACGAGAAGTTCGACTTCGGGCTGCGCCAGATCAGCGTCAACGAATACAACATCGTGGACCGCTGCGAGACGTGCCACCTCGGCATCCGCGAGCCGATGGTCTTGAAAGCCTCGGACATGCGGCGCGGCAAACGGACGGACGACACCGCACGCGCGTTCGCCGGTCACCCGACCCGCATCAAGGAACTGATCCAGACGCACAACCCTGACAAGTTCGGCTGCTCGTCATGCCACGGCGGCAACGGGCGCGCGACGACGAACGTGGTCAAAGCGCACGGGCAAAATCCCTTCTGGCTGCACCCGCTGCACGAGCGCGACAACATGGAAGCAGGTTGCCAGCAGTGCCACTCGAACGACCGCGTGTTGCAGTATGCCGACAACCTGACGCTCGGCAAAGATTTGTTCCAGCAGCGCGGCTGCGTCGGTTGCCACCGCTTCGAGGGCTACGACCGCGAGGCGGACGCGCTCACGAACGCACGGCAGGAGACGAAGCAACTCGAAGAACAGATGGCCGCGCACGAACGCGATTCGCGCCAAGCCGAGTTAGACGCGGCCAGTGCAAGCGACGACCGGCGCGCACAGGAGTTCAACAACCGCGCCGTCTCGTTGCGCGTGATGAGCAGCCAGTTGGCGGCGCGGATCGAACAGTTGAACACGCAGGCGCGCTACTTGATGCAGGATCAGAAGAAGGTCGGGCCGAACCTGAAGGACGTGCGTTTGAAACTGCGTAAGGAATGGATTCCCGAATGGCTCAAAGACCCGCAGGCGTTCCGCCCCGGCACGAAGATGCCGACCTACTGGTATCTCAATCCCGACCCGAACATGGCCCTGCATAACGCCCCGCACGCGGACGAGGAGCGCCACGCTATCGCGGCTTATCTCTGGCAGTCGGCGTTCGACGGGCAAGTGCCTAAACAGGAAGGCGGCGACGCCGGGCACGGCAAAGAGTTGTTCGAGACGAAGGGCTGCATGGCTTGCCACTCGGTCGGCGAGGGCGACAGCCACGTCGGCGGCGACTTCGCCGCGAACCTGACGCGCGTGGGCGAGAAGGCGAGCTTCGATTACATCGTCCGCTGGATTTACAACCCGCGCGAACGTTGGACGCCTTATTGCCCGAAGGAGAAACGCGATCTCACGCGCGAAGACTACGAGAAGAATAAGAAGCCATTCATCTACGACACGGGGCTGCACTCGAAGTGTCCGAACGACGGCGCAGAGTTGCAAGTGCAGAACATGACCGTGATGCCGAACTTCCGCTTGTCCACAGCGGACGCGCGCGACATCGCCACTTACCTGTTCTCGCTCGGCAACCCGCAGACCTCTTACGCGGCCGCGCCCTACATGGACGATCCGCAGTTGAAGGATCGAGGGCAGTACTTGATCAAGCAGTACGGCTGCGCCGGTTGTCATGAGATCAGAGGCTTCGAGGAAGAACAGCGTATCGGCAAAGAGTTGAGCAACGAAGGCAGCACGCCACTTGAGCGGCTCGACTTCGCCTTGATGACGAACTATGCCGAGGACGGCAAAGACCCGTACACGCGCACGAACAAGGATCAAGACGGCAAGCGGGTTGGCGACTGGTACGATCACAAGGGCTTCTTCGAGCATAAGCTGTCCGACCCGTCCGTCTATGATCGTGAGAAGGTGAAGGACGCGCGCGATCACCTGCGTATGCCGAAGCCGTACTTGAAGCCGGAGTGGAAAGTTGCGTTGACGACGTTCCTCTTGGGCAGCGTCGGCACTGAAGGCGCGAACGTGCCGACGTCGCTGTTCTACAACGCGACCGACCGCCAGCGCGACATACAAGAAGGCTGGTGGGTGGTCAAGAAATACAACTGCATGGGCTGTCATTCGGTGCAGGTCGGGCAGGAGTCAACGCTCTCCGGGTTGCCGCAATTCCAGACGCCCGAAGGCAAAGATCAACTGCCGCCCGCGCTCTTTACCGAAGGCGCACGCGTCGATCCCGCATGGCTGTTGCGCTTCCTGACCGACCCGTCTTTGAGCGGCACAGCGGCCGCAACAAATGATCAAGGGACGCACGGCAGCAACCTCAACGCCGTCGGCGCGGTCACGCGTCAACCAACGACAACGCCGCAAGGTATGAGTACGACGCCGCGCGCGGCCTCAGGCAACACGCAGGGCGGCCCCGGCGGCCGTGCGCCCGCGAGTTCGGGCGTCGAGGGTTTGCCGCCGCAACCGGGCGCGAACCACAACGGCGTGCGTCTCTACTTGAAGCCACGCATGCCCACGTTCAATTTCTCGCCGAACGAGTTGCGCGCGCTGGTCCGTTTCTTCTTAGCTATCGCGTCGGCGCAAGAGCCGTTCTTCAAACCGGAGATGCAGCCGATCACGGACGACGAACGCAACCTCGCGCGCGCGCTCTTTACGTCGCAGCAAGCGCCGTGTTTGAAGTGTCACTTGACCGGCAACGCCGAGCACGACAAGAACGCGACCGCGCCCAATTTCCTGCAAGCCGCGACGCGCCTGCAACCCGGTTGGACGTTCCGCTGGCTGCTCGATCCGCAACGCGTCATACCGGGCACAGGCATGCCGTCGGGCCTCTTCAAGAAGGTGAGCGACCGTTGGGTCTTCAGCTTCGACGTGCCCAATAGCGGCCTCGATCAGTACGCAGGCGATCACGCGGAACTGTTGACGCGCTATATCCTGCAACTCACGCCCGCCGAGCAAGCGCGGCTCGCCGCCGGTGCGCCCGGTGCGACCGCCGGCCGCACGCCGACCGGCACGAGTCAGCAGAGTGCGCCGCCCGCCGCAAGCACGCATCATGCGCGGCGCAAAGGCCAGCGCAGGCAGCGGGCAGCGGCGACGCGTGCGCCCGCACGAGTTGCGCGCACGACGCGCTCAGCGGATGTGGCGGCGATGGTGCGCCACGCCGGCCGCGGTTTTTCACAGTGATCTTTTTACGGCATAATCAGGGATAGCTTATCCCTTCAGGAGAAACACAAGATGTCTTTTGAACGTGTGCGTCGAAGTCTCGCGCTGCTGTTGTCGGTCGCCCTACTGTCGCTCGCCTTCGCGGCGTGCAGCAGCGACGACGAAGATGAGGCCGAGGGCGATGACGCCGACGCGGAACAGACCGCCAGTCAAGCTTACACACCGAACGGCAACGAAGGCCAGATCACCGGCACGATTGCCTTGACCGGCACAGCGCCCGCGCCGAAGCCGATCAGCATGGATGCCGACGCTGCCTGCGCGCAGAACAACCCGAACCCGCATACCGAAGATGTCGTGGCGAAAGACGGCAAGCTGGCGAACGTCTTCATCTACATCAAGGACGGGAAGACGACCGACGGTAAGACGATCACGAACTTGACGTGGCCCGCATCGGGCACTGAAACCACGCTCGATCAGAAAGGCTGTCATTATGTGCCGCACGTGCTTGGCGTCGTGGCGCGGCAGAACATAAAGATCACCAATAGCGATCCGACCGCGCACAACGTCCACCCGCTGCCGACCAAAGGCAATCAGGAGTGGAATCAGTCGCAACCGGCGGGCGCGCAGCCGCTCGTCAAGTCGTTCCCGCGCCCGGAAGTGATGATCCCCGTGAAGTGCAACCAGCACCCGTGGATGAAAGCTTGGATCGGCGTGCGCCCGAACCCGCTGTTTGCCGTCAGCATGGAAGACGGCAAGTTCACTATCACGGGCGTGCCGCAGGGCACTTACACCGTCGCTGCCTTACATGAAAAATATGGCGAGAAGACGATGAGCGTCACGGTCGGCGCGAAAGAGATCAAGACGCAGGACTTCTCGTTCGACGCGGCTGCGACGGCGAGCGCGCAACCGTTCGGCGGCGCGATCCGCATTGAGCCTGCGCTCGAACTGCCGATGCCGATCAAACATTAAAACTTTAGCGGCGACGCGCGCTCTTTTTTCATCTTTCGTTGCCGCCCCACTACTTGCCCGGCGGCGTGCGCGGGTGCAAGACTTGCAGGCACAAACGACCGCGAGGGCAAGGGGATTGAAGTTGTGATCGAAGAGATCGAACTGACGCGAGAGCCGTTGCCTGCGCCGCTGGCGCAAGCCGCGACACGCGCGCGCATAGGCGCATACGTCGAGTTGACGAAGCCGCGCATCACGCTGCTTGTCATGCTCACGGCCGCCGCCGGCTACTTCCTCGGCGCGGGGCGCACGCTCAACTACGCCGGCTTCCTGCACACGATGGCGGGCGTGGGGCTGCTCTCGTCAGGCATCGCCGCGCTCAATCAATACATGGAACGCGCGCTTGATGCCCGCATGCGACGCACGATGATGCGCCCGCTCCCGTCGGGCCGCATACGGGCGCGCGGGGCGTTCATCTTCGGCACGGCGCTGACCATCGTTGGCGAACTCTACCTGCTCGTCTTCGTTAACCCGCTCTCGGCCTTACTTGGTGCGAGCGTGGTCCTCGGCTACATCGGCCTCTATACGCCGCTCAAGACGCGCACGTCGCTCTCAACTCTGGTCGGCGCGTTTCCCGGTGCAGTCCCGCCGCTGCTTGGTTGGGCGGCGGCCACGGGCCGGGTCAGCGCCGGAGGGTTGGTGCTGTTTGCGATCTTGTTTCTGTGGCAGTTCCCGCACTTCTTCGCCATCGCGTGGATGTACCGCGAAGACTATGCGCGGGCCGGCATATTGATGCTGCCGGTCGTCGAACCGGAAGGGCGTTTGACCAAACAACAGATCGTGTTGTGGACGTTGCTGCTCGTGCCGGTGAGCCTAGCGCCCGCGGCGATGGGACTATCGGGCGCGATCTACTTTGTCGGGGCGCTCATCCTCGGCGCATTGTTTCTGGCGACGAGCGTGGCCGCGTTTCTAACGCTGTCGCGGCGCAACGCCCGGCGCGTCCTGCTCGCGTCGGTGCTATACCTGCCGTTCCTGTTCGGTTTGATGGTGCTTAATCAGTAGGCAGTAGGCGGTAGGCAGTCAGCAGTTAAAGACAAACTAACTGCGGCTTGCTTTATTGTTCACTTGCACACTTCAAGGAGACTTCGATGGGCCGTGTGTTTGCTGCGTTGCTGTGGCTGATGACGATCCTGTCGGTGTGGATGTTCGTGAGCGGCAAGTGGTGGTTTCCGCCCTCGATCACCGAACACGGGCCGGCTTACGACCGGCAATTTCTGATCACGATCATCGTGGTCGGCATCTCGTTCGCGGGCGCGCAGATCGCGCTCGGTTGGATGGTGTGGCGTTACGGCGCACGGCGCGGCGACCAAACGCGCGGCGTCTATTCGCACGGCAACAATCGCGTGGAGATGCTCTGCACGGCCGTGACGGCTTTCATCTTCATCACGGTCGCACTGTTCGGTCAACGCGTGTGGGCGCAGTTGCATTTCTACGAAGCCCCTGCGGGCGCGGCCAAGATTCACGTCGTCGCGCAGCAGTTTCAATGGAACTTCCATTACCCCGGCGCAGACACGCAGTTCGGCCGCACCGACCCGACGAAGATCAAGGATGCGGAGTTGAACTTCGTCGGCTTGGACGACATGGACCCGCTGGCCAAAGACGATCAGGTCGTGACCGTGCTGGTCGTGCCGGTCAATCGCGCGGTTGAATTGACGATGACCTCGAAGGACGTGACGCACGATCTGTGGGTTCCCGAACTGCGCTTCAAGCAGGACGTAGTGCCGGGCATGAACATCAAAGTTCACTTCACGCCCGTTAAGACCGGGCGGTTCGAGTTGGCCTGCGCCGAGTTGTGCGGGCAGTTGCACTACAAGATGAAGAGTTATCTGATCGTCGTGTCGCAGACCGACTATGACGCGTTGTTGCAGATGCCGCAGGCACAGTTTCAGGCGCGCGTCACAGAGTTGAACAAGCAGCCGCTTGGTCTGCCGGGCCAACAGTATTGAGCCTTTTATAGCTCAGCTTAGAAGCCGTCGAGCCGCAAGCGAGAGGAGCCGTCAGATGTCAGAGGCAGTCCCCGTTCCCGAAACCCACGCAGGTGCGGGCGAACACCACGCGGCGCACCATCACGGCCCGCCCACCAGCTTTATTCGCAAGTACATCTTCAGCATCGACCACAAAGTGATCGGCATCCAGTATTTGCTGCTGGCGATCTTCTCGGTCTTCGTCGGCATGATCATGTCGGTGCTGATGCGGCTGAAGCTGACGTGGCCGGAGCATGCGTGGCCCATCCTCGGCAGTCTATTCAAAGTCGGCGCGCCGGGCGGGCAGATGAGTCCTGAGTTCTACCTGTCGCTTGTGACGATGCACGGCACGATCATGGTCTTCTTCGTGCTGACGACCGCGCCGCAGGGCGGCTTCGGCAACTATTTTCTGCCTATTCAAATCGGCGCTGAGGATATGGCTTTTCCATACCTCAACATGCTCTCATTCTGGGTCACGCTCGTCGGCCTCGTCGTCATCATCGCGGCCATCTTCGTCGAAGGCAGTTCGGCGTTCAGCATCAGCATCAACCCCGACTCACCGGTGGCCAAGTGGGTCGCAAAGTATCTGCATCCGGGCGGCAGCGGCACGGTCGGCCCCATCGGCGGTTGGACTGGCTATCCGACCTTGAGCGCGCTCGGCGAAAGCGCGGGGCCGGGACAAGGCGCGGGCGTCACGCTCTGGATCACGAGCATCGCCATCTTCTGCATCGCGTCTCTACTTGGCGCACTCAATTTCATCACGACGCTATTGAACATGCGGACGCGCGGTATGTCTTTGATGAGAATGCCGCTAACGTGCTGGTCGTGGTTTACGACGGCGATCCTTGCGCTGTTGTCGTTCCCGGTGCTGCTCGCGGCCGGCATCCTGTTGCTGCTCGATCGTTCGGCGGGCACAAGTTTCTTCATCCCCGGCAACTTGGTTGTGAGCGATAAGCTGGTGACTGAACACAGCGGCGGCTCGCCGATCTTGTGGCAACACCTGTTCTGGTTCTTCGGACACCCGGAAGTCTACATCGCCATCCTGCCGGGCATGGGCGCGACCTCGCACATCCTTTCGACCTTCGCGCGCAAACCGATCTTCGGTTATCGCGCGATGGTCTTCGCCATGTTCGCCATCGGCCTCCTCGGCTTCTTCGTCTGGGGGCATCACATGTTCTTGAGCGGCATGAGTCCCGTACACGGGCATGGCGTTCTCTGTCCTGACGCTTTCAATCGGCGTGCCTTCGGCCATCAAGACGTTCAACTGGCTCGGCACGCTCTGGGGCGGGCGCATACGCTTTACCATGCCGATGCTGTTTGCCATCGGCTTCGTCTCGCTGTTCGTCGCGGGCGGCATCACGGGCTTGGTCTTGGGGCAGACCACGCTCGACCTCTCGATGCATGATACTTACTTCGTGCTCGGCGCATTTCCACTTGGTCATGGGCGTGGCCGCCATCTTCGGCATGTTCGCGGGCGTCTATTTCTGGTTTCCCAAGATGTTCGGGCGCATGATGAGCGAGAAACTCGGCAACATCCATTTCTGGCCGACGTTCATCGGCGTCTATACCATCTTCATCCCGATGCACGCGATGGGCATCGTCGGCATGCCGCGCCGCTACTCGTCATTTGCTGAATACGCATTCTTGAATAAGACGCACCCGCTCGTGCTGCTCGTCACCATCGCGGTGATCATCACGGCGTCCGTGCAGTTCCTCTTCCTCTTCAACTTCTTCTGGACGCATGTTCAAAGGCAAGAAGGCCAGCGACAATCCGTGGGAAGCGACGACGCTCGAATGGGCGACCGCGACGCCGCCGCCGCACGACAACTTCGGCGGCAAACTGCCGACGGTCTATCGCGGCGCGTATGAGTTTCCGTGCCCGACGCGCCCGAAGATTACGTGATGCAGACGACGCCGGATGCGACCGAAGCGAACGTGCCGGGACAAGGCGGGAATGGAACAGGCAATGGTCACAATGGCCACCACTGACGCGCGCGAGCGCGTCGCAGCTAAAGATAAAAGCACGGGCTTGGGCACGACAGGCCGGCCCGGCGGCAACGGTGCGCGGCGCGGCCCCAATGGCAGCGGCGGCGGCCGACCCTTGCACCAAGACGGCGAGCCGCGCCATTACCGCATCGGCATGTGGATGGCGCTCGCCGCGATCATGATGATGTTCGCGGCGCTGACGAGCGCCTACGTGATGCGCTCAGGCACGCGCGGCTGGCAAGACATCGCGCTGCCGCGCATGCTCTGGCTCAGCACGGCGCTGATCTTTGCGAGCAGCGTTACGTTCGAGTTGGCCCGGCGCGCATTGCGTCGCAGCGCAGAGCGGCTTTATCAACTCTGGCTCGCGGTTTCGTTGCTGCTTGGTTTCGGTTTTCTCGGCGCGCAACTGCTCGCGTGGCGCGAACTCGTCGCGCAAGGCGTGTATCTGGCGTCGAACCCGCACAGCTCTTTCTTCTACCTGCTGACGGGCTTGCACGCATTGCACCTGTTGGGCGGCATACTGGGCTTGAGTTATCTGCTGTGGCGGGCGTTGCGCGGAGGCGCGCGGCAGCCACTCGCACAGCGGCGCGCGGTGGCCGAAGCGGTCGGCACTTACTGGCATTTCATGGACGGCCTGTGGGTCTATCTGTTCGCACTCCTATTCCTGTGGAGGTAAACGCGTGAGCACGGACGCACACGTCAGAATCGCTGCCGACCGCCGATTGGGGCGGCGGCACGTTTCCTTATCGCGTCGGGCATCGCAAGCTCGGCATGTGGCTCTTTATCGTCTCGGACGCGCTGACCTTCTCGGCGCTGCTGATCGGCTACAGCTACGTGCGTATCTCAAGCCAGCAGTGGCCGACGCCGTTCGCCTTTAGCCCAAGCATCCTCTTCTCGACCGTCGATGACGCTCTGCCTGCTCGCGTCGAGTTTCACGATGGTGATGGCGGTCAAGGCGTCGGCGCATCGCAAAAAGAAGACGGCGCGGCGCTGGATCGGGGCGACGATGGTCGGCGGGCTGACGTTCCTTGTGCTCCACCTCTACGAGTGGATGCACCTGATCCACGAAGGGCTGAGCCCGTTTTCGCTCCCGGCAGAGTGGGCTGCATCGCTGGCCGCAGGCGTCGCCGCTGTTTGGCGCGACCTTCTTCGCGATCACGGGCCTGCACATGTTCCACGTCGCCACGGGCGTCCTCTATCTCGGCATGGTCGCGTTGCGTATCCGCAAGATGTCGCATGAAGACGTGGAGATCAGCGGCCTCTACTGGCACTTCGTCGATCTGGTCTGGATGTTCGTCTTCCCGCTGATTTACTTGCTATCGGTGGATTTCACGGGCTGACCTATCAACCCGCAACTTTACGGACGCGAGGCACAAGCGCATGAGCAGTCGCTTCAACTTTGGCGCGAAGCAGGACATGATCCTGAACGCGATCTGCCTGCTGCTGGCCGGTCTGTTCTTCATCTTCGCGGTGCTGAACCTGACCCGCGCCGGCAACTTCCTGACCATCGATAGTCTCTTCATCACCGCCACCATGTTGCTCATGGCCGGTGTCTTCATGATCCACCCGGCATTGTGGGCGCGTGAGCAAGGCTTGTTCAAGGCCGAAGATGAAGACGTGCCGGCCGCCGATTTGCACTTCGAGGGGACGACGAAGTTGTTCTTCGCCGTGCTGGCCGGGCTGCTGGTGCTGACGCTCGTCGAGGTGCTGCTGGCTTACTTCCACGTGCCGCTGGTGATCATGTTGACGATCCTGCTCGGCCTCTCGATCATCAAAGCGGCGCTGATCGTCGCCTACTTCATGCACCTGCGCTTCGAGCGCATGAGTCTGGTGCTGACGCTCGTGCCGATGCTCGTCATCTGCATCTGCCTGCTGTTCATCTTCTTCCCCGACGGCATGCGCCTGCGCAACAATCGCACTTACGACGGGCAGACGACGGCCGCCCCCGCGACGAGCGCACACGAATAACTTATGCGACCGGGACGTGTGACAAACTGGCTCTTGCTGGCGCTTGCCATTGGCGTCGCGCTGACCGCGCTCTGCGTGCCTGCGCTGGCGCAGTGCGCGATGTGCAAGGCGTCCGCCGCCGGGCTGGACGCACAATCGGCCAAGCAGTTGAACTTCGGCATCGTCGTCATGGTGTCGCCGCCGGTCGCCATCTTTTCCGCCTTCATCTATCTGACTTACAAGCACCGCCGCCCGCCGGGTGACGACGACCACAAGTGAGCGCGCGAACGTTCGCGCCCGACGTGTATGGCTCAAGAAGATAAACCACAGGTGGACAACGCGCGCATGAGCATACGCGGGCGCGCGTGCCCGCGCTGCGGCGGCAAGATCATCCCGTCGCAACGCGCCATCTACGAGAGCAAAGACCCGGCCGGCATCTTTCCCGTCTGGCAATGCGAACGCTGCGGCTACGAAGAACTTAGTGAAGAACGGCAGGCTGCCAAAAAGGCCGTCCCGCCCGCCGCGAAGAAGAAAGAAGAACTGCCGCCGGGCAGGGAATGAGAGCAAGATGAAGGCAGCAATGATGATGACTGAATGAAAGGCTGCTATTTGTTCTTGGTTATTTGTTCTTTGTTAACTGCACCGGCCGAGATTTAAGCTTGGTCGTGGCAGTCGAAGGCAAATAACCAAGAACAAATCTTAAAGCGCATTTCATTCAGTCATCATCATTGCTGCCTTCATCTTTTTGTTTATGGGCTACGACGTTCTGCCACACTTCAATGCCGTGCTGAACGCGACGAGCGGCTTGTTGCTGCTCGCGGGTTTCCGGTTCATTCAACGGCGCAACGTCGCCGCGCATCGCGCGTGCATGCTCGCGGCGCTTGGTGCGTCGGTCGCATTCCTCATCTCATATCTGGTCTATCACGCGCACCACGGCACGACGCGCTTTGCCGGGCAAGGAGCAGTGCGCCCGCTCTACTTCTTCATCCTGACGACGCACACGATCCTTGCCGCCCTGATCGTGCCGCTCGTCATCGTCACGCTCCGGCGCGCACTCCGCGCCGACTTCAGACGGCACATGCGCCTCGCGCGTTGGACGCTGCCGCTCTGGCTCTACGTTTCCATCACGGGCGTCATCGTCTACCTGATGCTTTATCAACTCTATCCGGCACGCTAATGAAGCCGCCACCAAGCGCATGACAGAGGGCAACGGTCATCACGCTCAGGTCGCGCCCGGCGCGCAGTCGCCGCACGCGCGACGGCGCACGCCTTGGCCGCTGGCGGTCGTCGCGGCGCTGTTCGTCATCGTCCCTTTTGCCTTCTGGTACGGCACATGGTTCGGGCGTTCATTGGACGACGCCGAGTTGACCAAGTATCTGAAGGAGGAAGACAACCCGCGCCACGAACAGCACGCGCTCGCGCAGATCGCGGAACGCATGGAGCAGCAGGATGCGAACGTGCGGCGTTGGTATCCGCAGGTTGTTGCGCTCGCCGCGAGCAAGCACGCGGATGTGCGTATGACTGCCGCGTGGGTCATGGGACGAGATGCGAGTGTCGCCGACTTTCACGCCGCGCTGCTCAAACTGATTACAGACGACGAGCCGATTGTGCGGCGCAACGCCGCGCTCGCGCTCGTGCCCTTCGGCGACGCGCGCGCGCGCGCGGAACTCGTCGCCATGCTGCGCCCGTACACGTTCAACGCGCCAGTCGCGGGACGGCTTATCTCGATCTTGCCGGCGGCACGCCCGTCAAACGCGAAGGCATGCTCGCGCGCGTCAGAGTTGATGGCGCGCAATTGGTCGAAGTTCGCTCGCCATTGCCGGGCCGGATCGAACAACACGTCGTTGCGACAGACGCGGAACTCAACGCCGGTCAACCGCTGCTCACGCTCGCGCCCGACGAAGACACTGTAGTCAACGCGCTCGTCGGCCTCGGCTATGTCGGGACGAAAGCAGACTTGCTCGAAGTTGAGCGTTACGCGCAGGACGGGGCGGGCACGTCCGGAGGAAATAAAAAGGAAAGCGGCGCTGACGGCCGAAGCCATCAAGCGCCGCTCGGAACAGTCGAACGCGCAACCTTAGCGCCGCCCTTAACCGGGCGGCGGGGTGGGCGCGTCCGGCAACGTGATGCCGTGTGCCGCTTCCCACTCGTTGGTCGGAACCATCTCGATAGCATCCCACGGGCAGCCGTCGAGAAACGCGCCGTCCGGCCCCTTGCTGATACACTTCTGGCAACCGATGCAAAGCTCCGGGTCAACTTCGATGCGGCCGAACGGTGGATGATCAACGTCCGGAACCCAGAACATGCACGCGTCAATCGGGCAATACTCGACACACGCGGGCGACCCGGCGCAACCCGTACAGCAATCCGTCGTGATCGCTAGAATGCGCGGTTTCTTCTTGCGCGCGGCCTTCCCGTCGCCGATAGACATCGGCCAGTGCTTCTCAATAACTTGAATCATGCTTTAATTCCCGCCGGCTGCTGCCAAGAGTGACGAGCACAGGTAATTTAACACGTCGTCACGATGGCCACAACGACTCTGCTCAAGTTCAACCGAGCGGCACGGGCAGCGGGTTGCGCTCGACGAAACTGCGTTGATGCCAGTATGGATAGATCGGCGTCGTGTCGCTGGCGGCATCGAGCTTTGCGATCTGCTCCGCCGATAGTTGCCAGCCGACCGCGCCCAAGTTTTGTTGAAGCTGCGCTTCGTCGCGTGCGCCGATGATCACGTTGGCCACGGTCGGACGTTGCAACAACCAGTTCAGCGCAACCTGCGGCACGGTCTTGTCCGTTTCAGCGGCTACTTCATCCAGCGCATCGACAACCTTGTAAAGCCATTCGTCGGGCACGGGCGGCCCCTGACCGGCCGTCTGATGCAGCCGACTCTCTGCGGGGAACGGTTGGTTGCGCCGGATTTTGCCCGTGAGTCGCCCCCAGCCCAACGGACTCCACACGATTGTGCCGACCCGCTGGTCCAGCGCAAGCGGCATGAGTTCCCATTCATACTCGCGCCCGATCAGCGAGTAATAAGCTTGATGCGCCACGTAGCGCGTCCAGCCATAATGGTTGGAGACGGCCAGCGACTTCATCAGATGCCAGCCGGAGAAATTTGAACAGGCGAGATAACGGACCTTACCGCTGCGAACAAGCTCGTCAAGCGTCTGTAACGTTTCTTCAACCGGTGTCAGTGCGTCGAAGCCGTGCATCGTATAAATGTCGATGTAATCGGTCTGCAAACGGCGCAGGCTCGCCTCGCAGGCGCGCAGCAGATGATGCCGCGAAGACCCGACATCGTTCGGCCCTGCGCCCAACCGAAAGGTCGCCTTAGTTGAGATCAGCACTTGATCGCGCCGACCCTTAATGGCTTGGCCAAGAATCTCCTCGGCCAAGCCGTCGGAATAAACATCGGCCGTGTCAAACAGGTTGACGCCCGCGTCCAAACAAATATCAAGCAGGCGGCTTGCCTCTTTAATGTCGCTGCTGCCCCAAGCCCTGAAGAACTCATTGCCGCCGCCGAAGGTCGCCGTGCCGAAACTGAGTGCGGGCACTTTCAACCCTGAACCACCAAGCTGTCTGTATTCCATTAGTCATGCTCCTTCATCTTTAGTGTTCATCATACATGATAGCCGGCCACCGTCTTCTTACGGTCGTGTTAAGAAACTATCTCCCGCGATTCGCGGCGGTTCGTGTTAGAATCACGGCCACTCATTGCACAGTTAGAGCAGTTGGTTTAGACACCGTAAGGCAGCGCGGTCGGGGAAAGGCGACCGGCGGCCCGTCGCTCGAACGGCGGCGGCGCGAACATCACGACGTAATGAAAACTGTGGCTGGCATCTTCAACGCGCGCGCGGACGCGGAGCAAGCGGTAGCGAGTCTCGGCGCGCTCGGCATCGCGGGCGAAAACATTTCGCTCCTGACGCCCGGCACGACACCCGAACAACTCGACGAGCAAGTGCCCACAACCGAAACGGAACAACCGGGCATGGGCAAGGCGCTGGGCACAGTGGCCGGCGGCGCGCTCGGCATCGCGGGCGGACTGCATCTGGGGACGGCGCTGGCGAGTCTGCTCATACCGGGTGTGGGGCCTGTGTTGGCCATCGGCTTGATCGGCGCGGCGCTGTTGGGCGCGGGCGGCGCAGCGGCGGGCGCGGCCGCCGGCAGCAGCGCAGAAGAGAACATCGCAACGGGCTTGCCGCACGACGAGTTGTTCGTCTATGAAGACGCGTTGCGACAAGGGCGCACGGTCGTCATCGTCGTGGCGGACGACGACGAGCAGGGTGCGGCCGCGCAGTCGGCACTCGCAGCGGCCGGTGCTGATAGTGTCGATGCCGCGCGCGACCAATGGTGGATCGGTCTGCGCGATGCAGAGGCCGAGGCATACAAGGGGCAGGGCGGCGGCGACTTTGCCCAAGACGAAACAGCTTACCGGCATGGCTTCGAGGCGTCGCTCAACCCGCAGGCGCGCGGCCGGGCTTACGCCGACGACGCCACCCGCTTGCGCGATTGCTACGGCGACGAGTGCGAGCTTGATGCTTTCCGGCGCGGGTACGAGCGCGGGCAGGCTTATCACACAGGCTTGCGGGAGCGTTATCAGGGTTGAAAGACACGCTGCTCAGCATCGCCTTGCTCGTCGGCATTCTTGGGCTAAGCGCGCTCATCACACAGTGGTTCGCACGCACGATGTATAACCACTGCGTCGCCTGTGGCACGCTCAACGCCAAACGGCGCACGCATTGCCGCAACTGCGGTCAAGCTATCAAGTCGGACAAATCGTAAGGGCAGGACTTGTCCCTTGCCCGTACATTGATGCGTGCGCTGGTTCGTTCATGCGCGCGCCGGTTGGGGACGTGAAGTGAGACTGAACGGCAAACTGCTCTGCCTCGTCCTATTGCTCATGACTATCAAAGCCGCTGCGCAGAACACACCGCCCGTGCCGCCTGAATGGCGCACGCACGCCGAGTTGACCAACTACCGCGAGACGCCGCGTTACGACGACACGATTGCCTATTGCCGCAAACTCGCACGCGCGACGCGCACGCTTCGTTACACGGAGTTCGGTCGCAGCGGCGAGGGACGCGCGCTCCCGCTCGTCATCGCGGCCAGCGGCGGCACGTTCACCCCGGCCGCAGCACAAAGCGCGGGCAAGGCCGTCGTGCTGATACAGGCGAACATTCATGCGGGCGAGACAGACGGGAAGGACGCGGGCCTCGCGCTGTTGCGCGACATGGCCGTGACGAAGACTGTCACGGGTTTACTCGACCGCGCGGTCGTCCTCTTCGTTCCGATCTACAACGTGGACGGGCATGAACAACGCAGTCCTTACAATCGCATCAATCAAAACGGCCCCGCCGAAATGGGCTGGCGGGCCAACGCGACCAACCTAAACTTGAACCGCGACTACATGAAGGCCGACGCGCCGGAGACGCGCGCGTGGCTGCGTCTGTGGAACGAGTGGCAACCCGATCTGTTCATCGATTGCCACGTGACCGATGGCGCGGACTTTCGTTATAACGTCACTTATCAATATGAGGCGGGCGCGAACGTGCCCACACCAATCGCCGATTGGTGGCGCACGGCCTTTGAGGCGCGCATCGTGCCGGCGACCGAGGCGGCGGGCAACCTGCTCTCAACCTATCTGGTCTTCCGCGATAACCGTGATCCTGTCACCAAAGGCGTCGAGGGCTTCATCTCCACGCCGCGTTTCGCCACCGGCTATACACCGTTGCGTAACCGGCCCGGTCTGCTCATCGAAACGCACATGCTCAAGGATTACCGCTCGCGCGTCAAAGGTACTTACGATCTATTGCGTGCGGCGCTTGAAGAGGTTAATCGTGATCCTGATAGCTTGCGGCGCGCGGTGCGGGCGGCGGACAAACAGATCGTGGCTGAGGGGCAAGCTTATGATCCTGCGCGTAAAGTCGCGTTGCGTTTGTCGTTCACGGACAAGTCCGTGCCGCGCCTAATCAAAGGCGTCGAGTTTCGCACGGAGCAGAGCGACGTGTCGGGCACGACGCGCGTTATCTATGGCACGAAGCCTTACGATTACACCGTGCCGTTCTTCAACGAGACGCGGGTGGCGACGAGTGTTGCGCCGCCGCTCTATTACATCGTCCCGCCGCAGTGGGCGCATGTGATCGACGTGCTGGCCGCGCATGGTCTGAGCATGAAGCGTCTGGCTGCGCCGCTTGAGCTTGAAGTTGAGAGTTATCGTTTCAGCGAGGTGCGTTGGGGCAACAGTTCGTTCGAGGGGCGCGTGCTGGTGACGCAGAAGAATCAGACGGTGCGCGAGCGACGCACGTATGCAGCCGGTTCGGTCGTCGTGCCGCTAAAGCAGGCAGCGGCGCGCGTCGCGCTCCACCTGTTAGAACCGGATGCGCCCGACTCTCTGTTGGCGTGGGGCTTCTTCAATCCGATCTTCGAGCAGAAAGAATACGGCGAGAATTACGTGGTGGAAAAGTTGGCGCGCGAGATGATGGCCAAAGATGAAAAGTTGCGGCGTGAATTTGAAGCACGCGTGGCCAGCGATCCTAAGTTCGCCGCCAATCCATACGCGCGCCTGAGTTTTTTTTATGAACGTTCGCCCTACTACATTGGTAAGCTGAACGTCTATCCGGTCGGGCGCATTACGACGCCGCTGACGGCGCGGCTTGTTAAGTTCGAGCCAGCGGCGCAAAAGTGAAAAGGGATGCGACCTGTGTAAGATCGCATCCCGCGCCATCAGGCAGATTTTCCCAGCCGAAGCGTTAGACCGTGCGCCGGCCCGTCAACAGTTGGACGACGAACAGGACGAGGGCGACAACCAGAATCAGGTGAATCAAACTGCCGCCGATACCGCCAAGTAGGCCCAACAGCCACAAGACCAAAAGCACTACAAGAATTGTCCACAACATAATCGCTTTTCTCCTTCGTTCAAGTTGTACGTCACTCGCTTTGGTTCGCTTGAACCCGCCGCACACTTGTTTGTGTGCAACGACCATGCCAACAACTGCTGTCAGCGTCCGCGATTAGATAAACTCTTATAGTGCTGTGGTTTTACGTCTGCGTGCGTCAGACTGTGCATGCCGCGCACAATAGGCTGAGCGTATTGTTGTACGAAAATGCGCCCGACTCGCAGGCATGTGAGTGTCTTAAATTCGGCCGATAACTATGCCCGCTGAAAAGTTGAACTCCGGCCGCGCCGGTCAACGACAAGTCGTATACGCCTAACTGAAATAAATGTAATAGAACTGCAACCTGAACCGAGCGCGTCTCATCCGAAAGGGCGACGGCAGAATGATCATGCTCGCGGCAACCCGGCAGTCCTTTTTACTGCGCTAAACTGCGCGCACATAGTCGCTCTGGACTAGCACGCGCTGGGGATGGTAAATTGTTTATGCGGTTGCCCGGTCTGCAACCGCGCTTCAGCTACGAGGGTTTGTCCCGCTTCAGCCACGCGTTGAACCCACGCTCCGTAGTTACGGCGACTCTGCCGCGAATCATTCTCAGCGTCGAATAAATAGTCTTAGCGCCCGCCTTCGGTTCCCCCGAACTTCACGGCTCGCGCTTCGCAGGAGAGTTTTTGAGATGCCCTTTTCACGCCTGATCCCCCGCACCCAGAAGACGAGCCTATCGCTCGGCCTGCTCGCGTTCGTGCTGCTACTGCTCGGCCTCTGCATCGCATGGTACGTGCTGCCGCGCGCGCCCGTCGTACAAAAGATCAACTACACCGAATTGCGCCGCTTGAGCGAAAGCACGGAAGCCCGCTCGCTCTCGGTCGAGGGCGAGTTGATGACCGTCACGCGCCTCGACGGGACACTCGCGCAAGGCATCGTCACCACGACGGCCGCGCAGCAAGAGATCGTCAACGCTTTCGATAAACGACATGCGGCCGTCGAGTTCAACTCGCTGCAACCGGGCCTGCTCACCACGTCGCTCAACTGGGGCATCCCCGTCGTGATGCTTGTGCTGCTCGGCTTCGTCGGTTGGCGCGTCTATGCGAGCGTCGGCGGCGGGCAGAGTGGTTTTCAAGTGACAGACGCGCAGGGGCGTCAGCCCGTCACGTTCGATGAAGTCGCGGGCGTGGACGAAGCGAAGCACGAACTGTCCGAGACTATCGAGTTTCTGCGCGACCCGACGCGCTTCGGTCGCCTCGGCGGGCGCGCCCCGCGCGGCATACTGCTCTCAGGCCCGCCGGGCACGGGCAAGACGCTGCTCGCACGTGCCGCCGCGCACGAGGCCGGCGTCCCGTTCCTGTCGGTTTCCGGTTCAAGCTTTCAAGAAAAATTCGCGGGCCTCGGCGCGGCCCGTGTCCGTCGTCTGTTCGCGCAAGCGCGCGCCAGCGCACCGTGCATCGTCTTCATCGACGAGATCGACGCACTCGGTCGCAGTCGCGGACGCGGGGCTGACTCGGCCTCGGCCGATCAAGATCAGACGCTCAACCAGTTGCTCGTTGAGATGGACGGCTTCGAGCAGTTAACCGGCATCGTAGTCATCGCTTCGACCAATCGCCCAGACATACTCGACTATGCGCTCACGCGGCCCGGCCGTTTCGACCGCGAGATAACCGTGGGCTTGGCCGGTGCAACTGGGCGTGAAGCGATCCTGCGCGTCCACGCGCGCAAACTCACGCTCGAACCCGCACTCGACCTCAACTGGCTGGCACGCGGCACGCCCGGCTTTTCGGGCGCAGACCTCGCTAACCTTTTGAACGAGTCAGCCATCGCCGCCACGCGCGAAGGCGCGCAAGCCATTGCGCGCAGCCACGTCGAATACGCGCGCGACAAAATCTTGATGGGCGCTGAACGCCACGGCTTCATGATCGACGACGAGGAGCGTTACGCGACCGCCGTGCATGAAGCGGGCCACGTCGCCGTCGGGCTGGATGTGAAGCACGGCGATCCGATCCATAAAGTCTCGATCCTGCCGCGCGGGCGTGCGCTCGGCGTGACACAGGCATTGCCGGAACGCGACCGTCTGATGAAGACGCGCGAGTACCTCGAAGATCAGATCGCTATGCTATTGGGCGGTCGCGCCGCCGAACAAATCCTGCTCAACACGATGACGGCGGGCGCGTCCAACGACATCGAACGCGCCGTCGAGATCGCGCGCAAGATGGTCGCCGAATATGGCATGAGCGGGCTCGGCCCGATTCATCTGGGCAAGCAAGACGACCCGCACAGTCAAGCTCTGTTAGATCGCATCGAGCAGGCGACGAATCAGATCATCGACGCGCAGATGCATCGTGCTTGCGAGATAGTCGCAGCCCGGCGCGCAGAGATCGCACATCTCGTCGCCGGTCTGATGGAGCGCGACACGCTCGACGCCGACGAGATTCACGAGAGCTTCGGCATTCAGACCGCGAGCCTTGTGGTTTAGCCGTAGCAAGTAATCCAACAGCGAACGGGAGGCAGTCAATTGCGACTGTCTCCCGTTCGCGCTTTTCGCCGCTTGCCTTATGTTGCTCGTGTCCTGTAACTTTGCCGTCGTAAGGCCGAAGCGATAACGTCATCCCTTACTGCTCACAACATTAACTTGCGTCATGGCATTGCCCGGCATCTCTCGGCTCGAACTCCCGATTCTCCAAGAACTCGTCGCCACGGGCGGTGTGGACGACGTGCGCTTTCTCTATCAACGTCTCGTCGCTTATTTCCCCCAACTCGGCGACGAAGAACGACACGCGCTCACGAACGGCGAACTGCGCGCGTGGCGGCGACACGTACAGCGCGCCGGTCGTGAGTTGACCGAGAAGCGACAGATTGAACGCAATCAACGCGGGCTGTGGACGGTCACAAACGCGGGTCGTCGCCGCGTCGCCGACGAGTCGCCGAGTTTTTCATTCGCCACCGATCAGGACGCGATGACGACCGCACCGGCCGAACTCACACATGCCGACGTGCAGCAGATGTTATTAGACATTGGCGGCGCGCTCGGCTATCACGCTCAAGCCGAGTTCGATTACTACGACGTGATCTGGCGCGCGAGCGAACAAAGCCAACGCCTAAGCCATGTCTTCGAGGTGCAGCACAAGGGTAACGTCGATGCCGCGCTCGCCAAACTCAAACGCGCTTACGACGCCCAACGCACCAAGCCCTTCCTCGTCGTCGCCAGCGAGCGCGACACCAATCGCGCCCACAGCCAGTTGAGCCTTGCACGCACGGGCGCGTTCCACGAGATCGGTCGGGTCACGACCGTTCTCAGCTTCGAGCAACTGCGCCGCTTGCATCGCGCGCTCACATCCGTCGCCGACCTGCTGGCGCTGGTTTCCGAGCGATGAGCGGCACGCCCCTACGAAATCAGTATCTCGACATCAAGCGCCGTCACCCGGACGCGATCTTACTTTTCCGCATCGGCGACTTCTACGAAGCCTTTGACGACGACGCACGCACCATCGCGCGCGAACTCGGCATCGTCTTAACCTCGAAGCCGATGGGCAAGAACGAGCGCGTGCCGCTCGCGGGCGTGCCGTATCACAGCCTCGAACGCTATCTCTCGCGCCTCATCAATCGCGGTCATCGCGTCGCCATCTGCGAGCAACTGTCCGACACGCCGGTTAAAGGCGAGTCGGGGCGCGGCCTCATCGAGCGCGACGTGGTGCGCGTCGTCACGCCGGGCACGATCATCGAGCCGGGTCTATTGCGCAGTAAGGTCAACAACTATATCGCGGCTTACACGACCGACGGCCGCCGCGGCGGTTTGGCTTATGCGGACGTGACCACGGGCGAGTTCGCGGCGACCGAGATTGATCAAGCCGCCGCGCTCACAGAGTTGCAGCGCATCGCGCCGGCCGAGTTGCTCGTCGCGCGCAGCCTTGAGAGTAAGGACAAAGATGAATCATTGCCCGGCTTCATCACGCGTTGCAGCGACGACTATTTCGCGCCCGAACTTGCACGCTCGGCTGTCTTGCATCACTTCGGCGCGCGCAGCTTGAACGCTTTCGGCTTATCGAAATGGCCGCTGGCAACGGCCGCGGCCGGCGCTGTCATCGCGTACCTGCGCGACACGCAGACGACCGCCGCCAGTCAACTGACGCGTTTGGCGAGTTATCAGATCGGCAACTACATGCTGCTCGACGCGCACACGTTGCGCAGTCTGGAAATCTTCGAGAACGCGGGCGGCGCAGGCTCTCTGCTCGCTGCGCTCGACCTGACGCGCACGGCGATGGGCGGTCGGCGCTTGCGCCAATGGCTGCGCCAGCCGTTGCTTGATCTCGCGGAGATTGCGCGGCGACACGAACACGTCGGCTGGTTTCATGCACACGCGGAAGCACGCGCCGAGTTCTTGGCCGCGCTTGAGTTGGTGCATGATTTAGAACGTCTGTCGGGGCGTGCGCGCGTCGGCGTCGCGTCGGCGCAAGAGGTGCTTGCGCTGTGTCAGGGGCTAGAAGCGATCCCGCGTGTGCGTGCGGTCTTGCAGCAAGACACGAAACGATTCGGCGCGGCGCTCGCGGCGTTACCGACGTGTGAAGCAACGGTCAAGACGATTCGCGCCGCATTGCGTGAAGAACTGCCGCGCCGCATGGAAGGCGTGAACATCATCCGCGCCGGTTACTCTGACGAGCTTGATCGCCTGCGCGAGTTGTTGCGCAATGGCAAGACCTATCTCGCGGAGATGGAGCAGCGCGAACGCGCACGTACAGGCATCAAGAGTCTGCGCGTTGGCTATAACAAAGTCTTCGGTCATTTCATCGAAGTGACCAAGCCGAACCTGCACCTCGTCCCCGAAGGCTACACGCGCAAGCAGACCTTAACGAACGCCGAGCGGTTCATCACGCTCGAACTCAAAGAGTACGAATCGCTCGTCACGAATGCACAGGAGCGCATCGCCGAACTCGAAGCCAGCATCTTTCGTCAGGTCTGCACGGAGATCGGCAAACAGCGCGACGAGATACTGGCCGCCGCCGCAACCATCGCGTACCTCGACGCCATTGCCGCTTATGCCGAGACGGCCGCGCGCCACAACTACGTGCGCCCCGCGATGACCGACACGGCTGAACTGAAGATCACGGCCGGTCGGCATCCGGTGCTTGAACGCACCGCGACTGAAGAACCGTTCGTCGCTAACGATCTGGCCCTCGGCGGCACGGACGCGCCTGAGATCGCGCTGATGACCGGCCCGAACATGTCGGGCAAGTCAACGTACTTGCGCCAGTGCGCGCTGATCGTGTTGATGGCACAGGCTGGCAGTTTTGTGCCCGCGCGCGCGGCGAGTGTCGGCTTGTGCGACCGCATCTTCACGCGCATAGGTCTGTACGACCGCATCGGCAGCGGCGAATCGACCTTCATGACAGAGATGGTCGAGACGGCACAGATACTCCATCACGCCACGCCGCGTTCGCTCATCTTGTTGGACGAACTAGGGCGCGGCACTTCGACCTATGACGGCCTCGCGGTTGCGCGCGCCGTCCTCGAATACATTCACAACCATCCGCAACTGCGCGCCAAGACCTTGTTCGCCACGCACTATCATGAACTGACCGCCTTGGCCGCAGTCTTGCCGCGCGTCGCAAATCTACGCGTCGAGATCGCAGAAGAAGGCGACGAACTGCGTTTCCTCTACAAGATTTCGCCCGGCACTGCCGAGCGCAGTTATGGTGTCTACGCGGCCAAACTCGCGGGCCTGCCGCGCCCTGTCGTGCGTCGTGCAGAAGAGTTGTTGCATGAGTATGAAGCGCAGGCGGGCGCGCGTCCGCCCGCGTCGAACGCCGATACGATCACGCCGCTTCGCCAAGCGCAAGCTGACAAAGATGCGCCGCTGCGGCTAGCCTTGCATGAGTTAGACTTGAACACGCTCTCGCCGGTTGAAGCCTTGATGAAACTCTATGAGTTGCGGCGGCTGGCTGATGATGACAAGCCGGGCCAAGACGATCAGCGCGAGTTGCGGACAGCGTAAGCGGATAGCTTAACCACAAAGACACGGAGACACGAAAGAAGCATGATTGTCTTCGTGGCTTCGTGTTTTTGTGGTTGAAATTTTTAAGCCGGGTCGGTGTGAATCTGCACACGGGCGCGCGGGATTTCAGCTTCGATGGCGCGCAGCACTTGCACTGTGAGGGCGTGCGCTTCTTCGAGGCTCTGATCGCGCACGACTTCAAGATGCAGGTCGATGAACTTCTGCGCGCCCGAACGGCGTGTGCGCAGATCGTGGAAGCCGAGTACGCCCTGTGCGTGGAAGCGCGCGACGACTTCCGCGACGCGCTCGTCCACATCCGGCGGCAGGCGCTTGTCCATCAGCACGTCCACCGACTCGTGTGCGACGCCGAAGGCCGAGTACATGATATAGAGCGAGAGGCCGATGGAGACAAGCGGGTCGGCCAGTCGCCAGCCGCTCAGCCAGACGAGCAAGAGCGCGATGAGCGCGCCGCCGTTGGTGTACACGTCGGTTGCGTAGTGGAGCGCGTCGGCGCGTAAGACAAGTGAATCGGTCTGGCGCGCGACGCGGCGCAGACGTGCAACGAGCGCGACGCTGACACCGATGGCAATGAGCATCGAACAAACGCCGAGCAACTCTGCACGCGGCGCGGGCGGATCGACGATGCGCCGGAACGCTTCGCGGATGAGGAACAGACCCGATGCCATGATGACGAGCGCCTGAAACAGACCCGCGAGCGATTCAACCTTGCCATGTCCGTAGGCGTGATCGTCGTCGGGCGGGCGCGCGGCGGCGCGGACGGCAAAGAGGTTGATGGTCGAAGCGAACACATCCATCGTCGAGTCGAGCAGGGAAGCCCAGACGCTAATCGAGCCGGTGAGAAACCCGGTTGCCGTCTTCAGCGCGATCAGAAAGAGGGCCGCTATGATCGAGAGCCGCGCCGCCGCGTTCTTCTGCGCGGTTTCAGTATCGTGAACGCCCGGCACGCGTGCTGCTTCCGTTTCCAACATACTGCTTGTTTACAAAGCTACGATGAACAATAGCAAAATAAACTTTGAGCCTTCGTGTCTTTGCGGTGAATTTTATTAGACTCGTCAAGCACTAATGACCGAGCGCCTCAGGTCGCTCTGACACTTCTTCGACGCCCCGCGCGCGCGGGCCCAACGTCACCAGCGCCACGCCCGCGAAGATCAAAATTGACGCTACCCACGTCCTTGAGTTCAAGCTTTCGCCCAGTATGAGCGGCGCAAGCGCGAACGCGATGAGCGGTTGCAGATAAATATAGATCGCCACGGTGCTCGGCGCGACGCGCCCCAACGCCCACGCATTCAGATAGTATGCGCCGACCGTCGGCACGAGAATGATGTAAGCGAGCGTGAGCCAGATGTGCGCGTCGATGTTGCCGAGCGGCGTCTGCGCCAGATTGTAACCGCCGACGGGCAGCGCCGCGACGCACCCGAACAGGAACACCCACGTTATCACCGGCAGCGCGCCGTAGCGTCGGATCAAGTCTTGCGAGATCGCAATGTATGCGCCATAAGCCAGCGTGTTCAGGATTAAGAACAGATTCCCGATCAACTTGGCCCGCGAGAAATCGGCCGACGCCGGATCGACAAGATAGACGACGCCGCAGGCCGCGACCGCCATGCCGAGCAGTATGCGTGGGGCGGGTCGTTCATAGCCGAGCAGCAGACTGACGAGCAGCGTGGAGACAGGAATGGTCGTGCCGAGGATCGTCGCGTTGATGGCGGTCGAGAGTACGAGTCCTTTTGTGAAGAGGAACTGATTGACCACAACGCCGAGCAAACTGTAGAGCGCGAGCCGTGCGTAATCGGAGCGCCGATTGAGGCGCAGGCTCACGCGGGCGGCGCGACACAGGAAGACGAAGGCGACGCTCGCGCCCACGATGCGAAGCGCGACCAGACCCGTGCTCGGTAGTGCGCGCAACGCGATCTTGCCGAAGATCGGCCACGTGCCGAAGAACAACTGCACGGCGATGAGCGCGCCGTGCGGCTTGAAGCTTTTGGTCAACGACCTGTTGGGTTAGCTGTATTCGCCAGCGCGCGCGCCTGTGCCTTCGCCGGTGAGTTGATCGGGGCCGGACTCCGCTGCGTTCGCGGCCGGCTTGCCTTCGGAGTGCTGCACAGGATTGATCCCATGCGGGTCGGGTTTTGCGCCGGCCTGCCCTTCAGTTGTGTCTTGCGAAGAACCGGGCGCGTCCGCGTCTTGTGCCTGTGGTTGGGCGGCTGCGCGCTCGCGGCTGAGTTGTTCATCCATCTTGTTTGATCTCCCTCGTTCGTGGTTAAAGCATGAGGAGCAGCGGATTCTCCAAAATCTGTTTGAAGGTTTGCAGGAAGCGCGCGCCGGTTGCGCCATCAACGACGCGATGATCGCAAGACATCGTGACGCGCATCAACTGGCGCACGACTATCGCGCCATCGCGCACGACCGGTTTCGGCTGCATCGCGCCGACGGCGAGGATCGCCGCCTCAGGCGGATTGATCACGGCCGTGAACTCGTCTATGCCGAGCATACCGAGGTTGCTGATCGAAAAGGTCGCGCCCGTGTACTCGTCGGGTTGAAGTTTGCGCGCGCGGGCGCGCTCGGCTAAGGCGCGTACCTCGCGGCTGATCTGCCCGATGGTCTTGCGGTCGGCGGCGCGGACGACCGGCGTGATCAAGCCTTCGTCGATGGCGACCGCGACGCCGATATCGGCCTGTTCGTAATAACGAATCACTTTATCTTGAAACGAAGCGTTGACCTGCGGATGCTGCAAGAGCGCGACCGCCGCGACCTTGATGATGATGTCGTTGACGCTGACCTTGTTCTCTTTGTCGATCTCGTTCAACTGCCGGCGTAGGTCTGCGACCTTGTCCATCTCGATCTCGGTCGTCAGGAAAAAATGCGGGACGGGGCCGATTGACGAAGTGAGCCGGCGCGCAATGGTCGCGCGCATCGTGGTCACAGGCTCGTCACGATAAGCAGAAGCGCCTGCGACCTGTGGTTGTTGCACGGGCGGCGCAGGTTGCGGCGCACGCGCTGCGGCCGGTTGCGCTTGAGTCTGAGCTTGCGGCTGAGCCGTCGTTGCTGGCTGTGGTTGCGGCCCGGCTTTGATGGCGGCTTCGATGTCGCGCTTGATGATGCGCCCGCCGGGGCCGCTGCCCGCGAGCGTCTGCAAGTTGATGCCGGCCTCGGCCGCCATGCGCGCCGCGAGCGGCGAAACGACGAGGCGGCCGCCGGGGCGTTGTCCGTTACCACCATCGCCGCTCTGCGGTTGCGCTTCGCTCGGCGCATCGGCCTGCGGCGCGGCTGCTTCATCTTTAAGCGGCTGGCCCTCGATGGTCGCTTGCGTGCGCGCGCCACCGGGTACGGCTTGCGCCAACTCGGCCTGCGCGCCGTCTTGTCCGCCTTCAACTTTTTCTTCGAGCCGCTCTTTAGTCTGCGCGCTGCTTGCGCCGGCCTGGCGAGTAGTTCCGAGATGTCTTCGTCCGGCTCGCCGATGATGGCGATGACTTGACCGAGCGGGATCGTCTCGCCCGCTTGCGCGAGAATCTTACGCACGACGCCCGACGTGAGCGCCTGCGCTTCCATCGTCGCCTTGTCGGTGTCGATCTCCGCGAGCGGTTCGCCGACGCTGACCTTATCGCCTTCGTTCTTCAACCACCGCGCCAACTGGCCCTCTTCCATCGTCGGCGAGAGCTTCGGCATGACCACCTGCGTTGCCATTGTTATCCTCAGTAGTCAGTAGGTAAAACGTAAACCTGTGCGCCTTAGCGTCATCATTGTGCAGCGCACAAGCTTGTCCGGGTTCGGTTGCAAGTGCTGCTCTACGGGCGGTCAAGCTACCCGGCAAACTTATCCCGGTTCAGTACCAGTGCCCGCGTCTTTGCCGTTGCGCCGCTCGCTGATATAGCGTTCGACTGTATTGATCAGAGCGTTTAAGCGTTCGTCCGAATGCCTTTGTCGCTCGTCTGCCTCTCGCTGGCGCTCGTCAATCGTTCGCACGGACGCGGTTAAATCTTTGACCTCAGCAGCCTGAAGCTCCGCGATGGCGAGCAGCGCCGTTACACTGTCAGCCGTGCGGTCAACCTTATCTGCTAAGCGGTCAACCTTCTCTACCAAGCGGTCAACCCTGTCTGACAAGCGCCCGACGGTCGTTGTCAATTGCGCTTGCTGTTCAAGGATGAACTGCATCGCGCGTTCCATCTCTTCGCCCGTCATAATGTAAAGACTCCTAGCCTGACGTTCTTGCATAAGCGAAGCGCGCAACTGCCAACTTCACAAATATGCTACCTCGCGCACGGCCGCGACGATGCGCTCGACATCGGGGAGCGCGAGTTTTTCTAAATTCTTGGCGTAGGGCATGGGCGCGTCTGCGCTGGACAGGCGTTTGACGGGCGCGTCCAGATAGTCGAAGGCGCGCTCCATGATTTGCGCGCTCAACTCCGCGCCGATGCCTGCGAACGCGTGCGACTCTTCGGCGATCACGACGCGGTTCGTCTTCTTCACCGAGTTGATGATCGTGTCGATGTCGAGCGGGCGAATGGTGCGCGGGTCGATGACTTCGACCGAGACGCCTTGCTTCTCCAACTCTTCGGCCGCCTTGAGCGCCAGTGGCACGGTCAACGAGCGCGCAACGATGGTCGCATCCGTGCCTTCGCGTTTCACGTCGGCGACGCCGAGCGGAATGGTGAAGTCGGGATCATCCGGCACTTCACTCTTCAGACCGTACATGCGTTCCTGTTCGAGAAAGATAACCGGATCGTTGTCGCGGATCGAACTCTTGAGCAGTCCCTTAGCGTCCGCCGCCGTCGAAGGCATCACGACCTTGAGGCCGGGGAAGTGCGCGAACCATGATTCGAGCGCCTGCGAATGCTGCGCGCCGACTTGATAAGCCGAGCCGTTCGGTCCGCGAAAGACGATTGGGATATTAAACTGCCCGCCGGACATATAGAGCATCTTCGCCGCCGAGTTGATGATCTGATCGGTGGCGAGGATCGAAAAGTTGAACGTCATGAACTCGATGACGGGCCGCAAGCCTACCATCGCCGCGCCGACGCCGAGTCCCGTGAACCCCAACTCCGTGATCGGCGAATCGATCACGCGCTTGTCGCCGAACTCTTCCAACAAGCCCTTTGAGACTTTATATGCGCCTTGATAAGCGGCGACCTCTTCGCCCATCAAGAACACATTCTCGTCCCGTTCCATCTCTTCGCGCAGAGCTTGGTTAAGCGCTTCGCGGATTGTGATGACGGCCATCAATACCTCCAAAAAACAGTGACAAGTGACGAAAGACCAGTGACCAGCTAAGACAAGTTCTTATCTTGTCACTCGTCACCGATCACTCGTCGCAGGTTTGATCGGATTAGCGTAGATGTGCGTGTACAATTCTTCGGGCGCGGGTTCGGGGCTGCTATCGGCGAACTTGAGCGCCTGCTCGACTTCGGCGCGGACGCGATCTTCGATCTCTTTCAACGCGCCGTCGTCAAGGACTTGCTTCTGCCGGAGACTGTCGGCGAAGACCTTGACCGGATCGCGCTCTTGAAACTTTTCGATCTCGGCCCGCGTGCGATAGTTGCCGGGGTCCGACATCGAATGACCCATGAAGCGATAAGTCCGAATCTCAAGCAGCGTCGGCAACGACTCGGCGCGGGCGCGGTCGGCGGCGCGCTTCGTGGCCTCGTAGACCGCGAGTACGTCCATGCCGTCCACAAACTCATTCGCCATCGCATAGCCCGTCGCCTTCTGCGACACGTCGCTCATCGACATCGCGCGCTTCAACGCCGTGCCCATGCCATACTGATTATTCTCGCAGATATAGATGCAGGGCAGTTTCCATAACTGCGCCATGTTCAGAGACTCGTGAAACGCACCTTGATTGACCGCAGCCTCGCCGAAATAGACGACCGAGACGCGATCCGTGCCTTTATACTTTTCGCCGAACGCGCAGCCGGTGGCGAGCGGTATCTGCCCGCCGACGATGGCGTGCCCGCCCAGAAAATTGTTATCTCGATCAAACAAGTGCATTGAGCCGCCTTTGCCGGCCGAGCAGCCACCGGCGCGGCCGTATAGTTCGGCCATCACCTCATCGGGCGAAGTGCCGCGCGCGAGCGCGTGCCCGTGATCGCGGTAACTGGTCATCACGTAATCGTCGGGCCGCAAGGCGGCGATTGAGCCGACCGCGACCGCCTCTTGCCCGATATAGAGATGACAGAAGCCACCGATCTTGCCGAGCGTGTAGGCTTCCGCGGCCTTCTCCTCGAACCGGCGAATCAGCACCATCTGATAGAGAATCTTGAGCAGCGTCTCGCGCTCAAGCCCTTCGATAGATGCGTGTTGATGCTGTTGACGCTCGCGGTGTTCGGCCCGCAACTCGTCTTGATCGATCACGTCCGGGTCTTCGCGTTCGGCAGCGACAACAGCACCGGCCGCTTCGACCTCGGCCCCGCGCGGTTTCAACGGCTTAACTTTGAGTTCACTCATCGGCGCACACTTTTCTGACGCAGCAAAGATTCAGCGCGACACGTCGGCGCACACGAACGCGCGCCATGTGATTACAAGCTAGATAACACTTGGAGAATACGACGCGAATTATACGCGAGGTGTCAGCCTGCGCGCAAAAGCAGGCGACTACATGAAGCAACCGGCGCGATTATGTGCATCACAATCGCGCCGGCCCTGATTAAAGATGAACTGAAATGGTTAGCGCGCGTCCATTGAAGCAACGCCGCGTGTGGTCGCTTGCGGGCTTAACCGGCGCGTGTACTTGTCGTGCTGCATGTTGCGCCCGGCCGCGTGCAAGAGCGACTCGCTCGTTTCGCCTTCATGTGGGAAACAGGCTGCGCCGATGCTGATGCCGACCTGTACGGTGCGCCCTGTGCGGACGGTGAAAGGATGCGTCTCGACCGCCGCGCGCACGCGTTCCGCAACTAGCGCCGCCACATCCGCCGAAGCCATCGGCATGATGGCAACGAACTCGTCACCCGCGTAGCGCGCGAGTATGTCCATCTGCCGGAGTTGGCGTTTGATGACGGCGGCCACGTTGGCCAGCAGACGGTCGCCGACGCCGTGCCCGTAAGCGTCGTTGACCGATTTGAAGTCGTCCAGGTCCATCGAGAGTACGGTCAGCGGCTCGCGGCTGTTGCGTTGGCATTCGGCGAGGCGCTGTTCGAGCATTAGATGGAAGGAGCGCGCGTTCGGCAGGTCTGTGAGCGGATCGGTGAGCGCACTCTCTTTCGTCCGTTCAAAGGTGAGCGCGTTGTTGAGCGCGGTCGCGGCGTGTTGCGCAACCGATTCGAGCAGGCGCACTTGCTCGGTCGTGTATGACGTGCGCGTCTTCGAGTAGAGCGTGATCGCGCCGAACGCGCCGTCTTCGCGCAGCAGCGGCGAGACGAGCACGCCCTTGATGCGGCGGATCAGATCGTCGGGTTGACCCACGAGATCAAGCTCCGGCGACGTGTTGCACATCGAGCGCGCGTTGGCGATCACCCAGCCCGTGATGCCTTCGCCGAGCGTGACGCGGCGATTGGCGAACGCCTCCGTGTCCTGCCCGGCAACATGCGCTGCCGTAGCCTTGCCCGTGCGCTCGTCAACCAGATAGATGACGCACGTATCGAACGGCACAATCGCGCGCAGTTTGCTCGCAACGAGCGTAACCGTGTCTTGCAAGTTCAAAGACGAGCCGATGGTCTGCGCGATCTCATGCAGGGCATAGACCTCGCGCTGCGCTTCGACGATGGAGCGGAAGCCCGCCGACTCGTCGGCCGGCACGCCGAGCACTTCCGACGCGAGGCCCGCATCGGGCGTGGCGCTTGTCATCAACTGATCTTCGTCAGATTGTACCTGCTCCTGTATGTCCTGCGCCGCGATCAGGTTGTCGAGAAAATCTATGTTGCTGACGAACATCTCGACCACGCGCGGGTCGAACGCAGAGTTAGCCATGCGACGCAGCAGCGCGAGCGATTCTTCGCGCTGCATGCCGACGCGATAAGGACGGTCGCAGCGGGTCGCATCGTAGAAGTCAACGACCGAGATGATGCGCGCGACCATCGGAATCTGATCGCCGCGCAGACCGCGCGGATAGCCTGTGCCGTCCCACTTCTCATGGTGAAAGCGCACGATGTCTTCGACCGGGTAAGGGAAGCCGACGCGCTTGATGATGTCGCCGCCGACGACCGTGTGAATCTTCATCTTCTCAAACTCGGCCACGGTGAGCTTGCCCGGCTTGTTCAAGATGTACTCAGGCACGGCGAGCTTCCCGATGTCGTGCAAGAGCGCACCCGCACGCAGGGCTTGCAACTCCGTCTCGTTGATGCCGAGCAGCTTGCCGAGTTCGAGCGCGTAGATTTGCGTGCGGCGCACGTGCCCGTGCGTCGTCTGGTCTTTAGCGTCGATGGCGATGGCGAGCGATTCGATGGTGTTCATGTGCAGGTCTGCGATCTCCTGCACATGCCGCAACTTCTCAGTCTCGCTGCGCTTCAGTTCATCTACGCGTTGCCGGTCGAAACGATAGAGCAGATAGACGAGGCCCACCATCAACAGGCCGAGCGAAAGGAAGGCGACACGGTTTTGCTGTTGGCGCGCGTAATAAAACAGCGCCGCCGCGCCCGCGCCCGCCATCTGCGTCACCGCCGTCCACACCAGACTCTCGCGCGACAAGTGCAAGCGCGCATGACCCGACTCGCAGGCCGAGTAAGCAACCGTTGCCAGCGTGTTCAAGCCGTACTGCACGAACGCCAGCACGCACAGTGGCAACAGCAAAGCTTCGAGCGGCGCGTCCATTAAGTTATGCACGCCCGCATGCGTGGCAAAGAACCGCGCCAGTGCTTCATATGCAAGCACGGCGATTGCGGTCGAGGCGACGGCCGCCGCGGTCGAATAAGCAAGACGCGTATGCTTGCCTGAGCGGCGCGAAGTGTTGAAGCCGTCAACGCCCGCAAGGATGGCTGCGGGCGCAGCCCCATAGATCATCGCCGCCAAAAATATAAACGCGTCCGCGAGCGACTTATGACTCTGCCCGACGCCGTCCGCATCCGTCACGGGCACGGTGAACCGGCCCGCCGCCACCGTCAGCACGAGCAGCGCCGCGAATAGCAGCCAGCCGTGCGCAGGCAGCAGTAGCAGCCCTGAAAAAGTAAAGGCGAGCAGCGAAGTCGCTACGATGGCTACGCCACACAGGAGGGCGAGGCATTTCCAGTTTCCGTTCGGCATCGCGGTTACTGTCCTGCGCAGGTTGGGGCGCTCAAATTTTGTGGTTACAAACTGTGATCCGACGGCGCGAGCCTCGTCAGGCGGTCATCTGACAAGGCGCAGGAGAGTGTGCCAAACAATGTTGGCATAACCAAAATAGCGGTTTTTCACAACAATAGTCAAGCTGATTTACTTGCAGCGGACGGAAATTGTGCGACCGGGTTAAGTGCCGCGCGACTACCTGAAATGTAGTTTGAGAACACAAAAATGTCATGCATTTCCATTCGCGCTTGGTGTTAAACTGCGCCGGTAGTCTTACAAGTAACAACTCGCCGTGTGGTGGCCGCGAAGTTTTTAGAAACTCGGCCGCCTCCGTCCGTCTTCCGCGTCGCAGTCGCCACGGGCCGGATTGAGGCGCGGGGACGCGCGACCACAGCGCGGCTCATCATTGACCACAACCCCACGGGGCGAACTCAGGAGGAAACGCGATGCGACGAACTTTAGCTCTGGTGACTTTGCTGGCGCTCACAAGCCTCTGGCTCGGCTGTACGGCCGCCGACAACACCAACATGACCAACACCAACGCCACAACCACCAACAGCACAACCACCACGACCACGACCAACAGCACAACCACCGCGCCGCCGGCCACGACGAACACGAACACAAACGCGAACATGGGCGGGAACATGAACGCGAACATGAATTCAAATAACGCTAACCACAACACGAATTCGAATAACATGAATCACAACATGAACTCGAATTCAAACAACGCGAACCACAACACGAACGCGAACCGCAACTCGAACATGGCCCCGAACTCGAATAACCGGAACACGCCTTAGCCGGCGCTGGTTGGCGACGTTAAGAGTAAGGCGCGCTGGCAAAGTTCCATAGCGCGCCTTTCGTTTTATAGACTGCTGGCATGGACGAACGACCGGCTTATCGCTACATCGTCAACGCACAAGAGGCCGAGGCGGCACTCGCGCCACTGGCCGGTGAAGCCATGCTCGGCCTCGACACGGAGACGTTCTGGGACAGAGGCCAAAACCAGAACCAAGTCTCGCTCGTGCAACTTGCGCCCCGCGTCGGCGAGGTGCTTGTCATCGACGTGCAAGCAACGGGCGTCGAAGTTGTGCGGCCGCTCGTCGAGTCGTCCACGGTCGCAAAGGTGGCGCACAACGCGCGCTTCGACGAACTGGTCCTGCTCGGCGCGGCACTCCAACCGGCCGCGCTCGTAGACACGTTGCGCCTGTCACGTCTGGCGCTCGACCTGCCGTCTTACAGCCTCGCCGCCGTCGTCGCACACCTGTTCGGCCTCGCGCTCGATAAGACCCTGCAACAATCGAACTGGCGGCGTCGGCCGCTGACGCGGGCACAACTTCAATACGCCGCTGATGACGCGTACATGACCTTGCACGTGTACGACGAGTTGCGCCGCAGGCTCGAAGCTGAACCGCGCTGGGAGGGGTTCGTGCGGAGCGCGACGTTGACGGGCGCGCCGGCCCGCAGCACGGGGCCGCGTCGTCGTGTACGGCCGAAGACGCCGCCGCCCGTGTTGACCGAAGAGGCGCGGCGCGCGGTCACGCGCTTGAAGAAGTGGCGCTTGGAGCGCGCGTTTGCCGAACGTGTGCCCGCTTACATGATCTGCCCGGATCGCACGCTTGAAGAACTTGCCCACGCGCGCCCCGAAACGCTCGACGCACTGAAAGACATACACGGCCTCGGCGAGTCCAAGATCACGCGCTACGGGGCCGACCTCCTCGTCGCCCTGCGCGAAGCCTTCAGCTAATCATGTAGAAATTAACCACAAAGCCACGAAGCCGCGAAGTTGTCTTTAACGAACTTCGTGGCTTCGTGGCTTTGTGGTTAACGAGCTTAGCTGCCCTGTGTGTGCGCTTGTTTGTTCGGTTCAAGTTGCGCGGCTAACTCTGCGGGCGTGGTTACGGGTTGACGACAGGTGTAGTTTTCACACACGTATGCGGTCGGGCGTCCGTTGAGCGCGGGTCTATCTCGGAGTAGCGGTATGAGCGCGCGGGCTTGTTCATCATTCTCCGTGACCTGTGCGACAACTTTATTGGGGAGATAGCGTCGCCACACTTCGCGTGCGAGCGCGTGAAAGTCTGCTTGTGTTGTGTCGCCGACGAGCACGATCTCTTTCGGTGTCGAGAGATTAAAATCGAGCGCGCCGAGCAGGCAGCCGAAAGCGGACGGGTAGCGCGTGAGCGCATCGTGTACGAGGCGAAAGATGGTGACGGCTTTGCGCTCGTAGTCGGGTTGTTCCGTCAACACGGCGAGGCGCAGCAGCACTTCGGCGGCGACCGAGTTGCCGGACGGCGTGGCGTTGTCGAAGAAGTCTTTCTGGCGCACGATGAGTCGTTCGCCGCTGCGCGCGGTGTAGAAGAACCCGCCTTCCGCGTCGTCCCAGAATTCCGTGTTCATCTCTGCAACGAGCGCGAGCGCAGCTTCAAGCCAGCGCGTCGTGCCCGTCGCTTCATAGAGCGCGAGCAACCCTTGCGCGGCGCAGGCGTAGTCGTCGAGGAAGCCCTGCTGTTTGGCCTGTCCGTCCTTATAGACGTGCAACAGCGCACCGTCGCGCCGGAGCGACGTTAAGATAAACTCGCCGTTGCGCTCGGCGATGTCGCGGTAATCAGTGCGCTCGAACACGACCGACGCTTCGGCAAACGCGGCGAGCATCATGCCGTTCCAAGCAGTCAACACTTTCTCGTCGCGGCCCGGCTTCACACGCCGCTCGCGCACATCGAATAACACGCGCCGGCCGCGCGCGATGGCCGCCGACAGTTCTGCAACACTGACGTTCGCTTCACGTGCCACCACTTCGGCCGGGCGCTGCACGTGCAGGATGTTCTCGCCTTCAAAGTTGCCTTCTTCGCTGACGCCGTAATAGGCAGACATGAGCGCGGCATCTTCACGGCCGAGCAGTTCGATAAGCTCGCGCGCCGACCAGACGAAGAACTTGCCTTCAACGCCTTCCGAGTCCGCGTCTTGCGTTGAATAGAAGCCGCCGCTCGCGTCCGTCATCTCGCGCGCAACATAGTCAAGCGTCTCTTCGGCGATGCGGCGAAAGAACTCGTCGCCCGTCGCTTGAAAGACGTGCAGGTAGAGCCGCGCGAGTTGCGCGTTGTCGTAGAGCATCTTCTCAAAGTGCGGCACGAGCCAACGCGCGTCGGTCGCATAACGATGAAAACCGCCGCCGAGTTGATCGTACATGCCGCCTTCGGCCATGCGCCGGCAAGTGTGCGTGATCATCTCAAGCGTGGCGGCGTCGCCTGTGCGTTGATGTGTGCGGAGCAGAAATTCGAGCGTCTGCGCGGCGGGAAATTTGGGCGCACCGCCGAAACCGCCGAAGTGCGGATCATATGTGCGCGCGATCCCACGGGTGGCCGTATCGAGCACGGCGACATTGAGCGGCGCGTCCGACTCGCGCGTGGCGCTCATGCGTTGCAGTTCGGCGTGGATGTTGGCGGCCGTCTCGGCAACGCCTGCCGGGTCTTGCCGGTAAGTGTCGGCAATGGCGAGCAGGACGCGCGGAAAGCCGGGCAGGTTGTGCCGGTCGGCGGGCGGAAAATATGTGCCGCCGTAGAAGGGTACAAGATCAGGCGTGAGAAAGACGGTCATCGGCCAGCCGCCGTGCCCGGTCATCATCTGCACCGCGTTCATATAGACTTGATCCAGATCAGGTCGTTCTTCACGATCAACTTTGATGTTGACGAAGTGCTCGTTCATCAACCGCGCGATCTCTTCATCTTCAAACGACTCGCGCTCCATCACGTGACACCAATGACAGGCGGAATAGCCGATGCTCAACAGGATCGGCTTGTTCTCCGTGCGCGAGCGCGCCAGTGCCTCTTCGCCCCACGGATACCAATCAACAGGATTATGTGCGTGTTGCAATAGATACGGACTCGTCTCGCCCGCGAGCCGGTTAGTGTGCTTGTGCTCCGCCATGTGCTCGAACCTTTCTTGTCAGTTGTATGACTCATTCTAACGCCCGGCCGGGCCATGACGAAATCGGGCCGCGAAAAGTGCAAACGGGCCTCGTCGCCGTTTAGCTCCGCGTGGGCATTCTGTTATACTCTGTTCACTGAATGGCCATTCATTTTTAGTTTGATGACGAAGACGACGCGGCGTCGTGCGGGCGACACGCGGCGCGAGGAGAGTTTGGATGGAGCGAGAGAGTTTAGAGATGGATGTGGTGTTCGTCGGCGCGGGGCCGGCGAACTTGAGCGGGGCGCTGCATTTGGCGCGGCTGGTGAAAGAGCATAACGAAGCGGTCGCCAATGGCACGCGCGCAGGCAAGCCGTTAGGCGAGATCGAGATCGGCGTAATCGAGAAGGGCGCGGCCGTGGGCGCGCACATACTGTCGGGCGCGGTGATGGACCCGCGCGCGCTCAAAGAGTTGATTCCCGATTTTATCGAACAGGGTGCGCCGCTCGAATCGCCAGTTAAAGAAGATTACTTTTTATACCTGACGAAGACGCGCGCGATCCGTTCGCCCATCACGCCGCCGCCGCTCAAAAATCATGGTTATTACATCGTATCGCTGAACAAGCTGACGGCGTGGCTTGGCGAACAGGCAGAGGCGGCGGGCGTTAACATCTTTCCGGAGTTCCCCGGCGCGGAGATGCTCTACGACGAGCACGACCGCGTGGTCGGCGTCCGCACGGGCGATAAAGGCATCGACAAGGAAGGGAAGCCGAAGGCGAACTTCGAGCCGGGCGTTGACCTGCTGGCGAAAGTCACCGTGCTCGGCGAAGGTCCGCGCGGTTCGCTGACGAAGCAACTTGCGCAGCGGCTCAATCTAAACGAAGGGCGCGAGCCGCAGGTCTATAGCATCGGCGTGAAAGAGTTGTGGGAACTGCCCGACGACCGTTATCCCACGGGGCGCGTCACGCACACGCTCGGTTATCCGTCCGATCCGCACACTTACGGCGGCGGTTGGATTTATGGTCTGAGTAATCGCATCGTCAACCTCGGTTATGTGACCGGGCTTGATTACAAAGACCCTCTGCTCGATCCGCACGCGGAGTTTCAACGCTTCAAGCAACACCCATTCGTCACCAAGTTGCTCGAAGGCGGCAAGCTGCTGCGCTACGGCGCGAAGACAATTGCGGCCGGTGGTTATCACGCCATGCCGCGACTTTATGCGGATGGCGTGCTGCTCGTCGGCGACTGCGCGGGCTTCCTCAATTCGCAGCGTCTCAAGGGTATCCACACGGCGATCAAGAGTGGCATGTTGGCCGCCGAGACGATCTTCGCGGCGCTCGTCGCGGGCGACTATTCCGCGCGCCAGTTACAACGTTATGAAGAACTCGTGCAGGCGAGTTGGATCACGCCGGAGTTGCGGCGTGTGCGAAATTTTCACGCGGGCTTCAAACGCGGGCGCTGGTTGGGGATGGCGAACGCGGGGCTACAGTTCATCACGGGCGGTCGTTCGTGGGGGCTGTTTGATCGGGCAGCGGCCGAGCCGGGGCACGAAGTTATGCGCAAGCTCGCGGACTATGGTTACAAAGGCGATCAGATCGAGCAGCGTTATAACGGCTTGCGCTTCGACGGCAAAGTGACCTTTAACAAGTTGACCGACGTATACCACGCTGCGGTCGGGCACGACGAAGATCAACCGGCGCACCTGCACGTCCTCGACACGAACATCTGTTCGACGCGCTGCGCCGAGGAGTACGGCAACCCATGTCAACGCTTCTGCCCGGCGGCTGTTTATGAAATGGTGGACGGTGGCGCGGACGGTCGCCGCCGCTTGCAGATCAACTTCTCCAACTGCGTCCACTGCAAGACGTGCGACATCATGGACCCTTATCAGATCATCAACTGGGTCACGCCCGAAGGCGGCGGCGGGCCGGACTACAAGAACATGTAACAGCAATGACAATTGATCAAGTGACGAGTGCCAAGTAAAAGAATCGTTCTTACTTGGCACTCGTCACTGGTCACTGCTTTATACTTCTTTCTCGATGAGTGTGAAGTTGATCTTGCCCTGTTGTACCTCTTCGAGCGCGATGCGGGTGGGCTTGTGGCGCTGTGTTTCGAGATCGACGCGTGGGCGCGCGCCACGCTGCAACTGCTTGCTGCGCTGCGCCGCGACGATGATCATGCGGTACTTGGAATCGATCTCCGGTTGCTCGGTGGACGATTGCTCGGTGCGCTCTGTCTGTTCTGTTTTTGCTTTCGACATATAGTTAATAAACCGGGCCTGCGGGCCATTGCCTATTATTCCTAAGAAAGATTGAGCGCGCAAGTTGCCGCGCACCTCTTTAGCCGGTTTCGGTCGGCGCAGGAAAGCTTGCCAGCACACGCTGCACCAGCGTTTCCTGTCGCTTGCGCTCGGCGCGCGCGGCGTAAATGATGGACGCAAGTTGCGCGGCGGCGCGCTCAACTTCGTCGTTCAAGATCACATAATCGAACATGCGATAATGCTCGACCTCCGCCCGCGCATTTCGTAGACGCAAGGCGAGCGCGTCGAGACTTTCCGACTTGCGCGCGATCAGGCGCACGCGCAGCACTTCGTAAGACGGCGGCAAGATGAAGATGCTGACTTCGTCGAGCAGCATTTGCCGCACGGCCGTTGCGCCTTGCACGTCGATCTCAAGGATCACGTCGCGCCCTGCGGCCAGTTCAAGTTCGACGGCCGTGCGCGACGTGGCGTAGTAGTGGCCATGCACGGTTGCCCATTCCAAGAACTCGCCGCGTTCACGCGCCACAAGGAACTCTTCGGGCGTAACGAAAACATAGTGGACGCCGTGTTGCTCGCCCGCGCGTGGCTGGCGCGTCGTCCAAGAGACGGAGTAGCCGAGTCGTGGGATGGTCGCGCGGACGCGCCGGATGAGCGTGCCCTTGCCGCCGCCCGACGGCGAACTGATCACGAATAGGATGCCGCGCTCGCCTGTGTCGGCCGTGGGCGGCGCGTTCGACTCTGCCGGTTGCCCGTCACTCAACGTTCTGCACCTGCTCCCGCAGTTTTTCTACTTCGGCCTTCATGATGAGCGCGGCCTCTTTGATCGCGGGGTCGGTTGACTTGGAGAGCGTCGTGTTCGCCTCGCGGTTCAGTTCTTGCAACAGGAAGTCGAGCCGCTTGCCCGTCTCGCCTGTGCTGTCTATGCCGGCGCGGAATTGCTGCACATGACTACGCAGCCGCGCCAGTTCTTCCGTGATGTCGCTGCGGTCGGCCAGATAAGCGACCTCTTGCGCGAGTCGCCCTTGATCGAGTTCGACGATCTCAAGTCCGTCGCGCGCGAGCAGTTCACTGATGCGACGCTGCAAACGGGCGCGATAAGTGTCAACCATCCCGGCCGCGACCGCTTCGATGATCGGAATCTGCGCCTCAATCGTGTTCAGACGTGCGTGCATCTCGGCCGCCAAAGCCGCGCCCTCTTGTTCACGCATGCGGTTCAATTCAACCAGCGCCTCGTCGAGCGCGCGCCCGACGGCCGCGATCATCGCTTCGCTCAAACTGCCGTCGCGCACAGGTTGCATCGCGCCGGGCAGACGCGCCAGCACGTTCACGTCCGGGTCGCCCGTGAGCGCGAACTCTTGTTGCAACTCGCGCATGGCCGCAATGTAACCGGCGACGAGCGGCCGGTTGATCTCGTAAGCCACCTCATCCGTGCGGTCGAGCGCGATGCTGACATCAACGCGCCCGCGCGCCAACTGTTCGCCAATGCGCCGTCGCACCAACGCTTCAAGGCTCGCCATGTCGCCGCCGAGCCGCAAGTGTACGTCGAGAAAACGATTGTTGACGGTCTTAAGATCGACCGAGACGCTAAAGCCCTCGCCCGCCGCCGCGCCCCGTCCGAAGCCGGTCATTGATTTCATAACAAGCAGTAGGCAGTAGGCAGAGGGCAATAGGCAGTTAAAGGCACGTCTGTCTTGACTGCCTACTGCCGATTGCTTATTGCTTACTGACCATTTCCTCCTCCTCTTCGTCAGCGAATTGCAGTTCGTAGAGGCGTTTGTATGTGCCGCTCTGCGCGAGCAGGTCGGCGTGCCGGCCGAGTTCGACGATGCGACCGCGTTCGATGACGACGATCAGATCGGCGCGGCGCACTGTCGAAAGTCTATGTGCGATGACGACGGCCGTGCGGTTCTGCATCAGGTTGGCGAGCGCCCGTTGCACCAGTCGTTCGGACTCTGTATCAAGCGCAGAGGTCGCTTCATCAAGCACAAGGACCGACGCGTCTGTTAAGACGGCGCGGGCGATGGCGAGGCGCTGCCGCTGGCCGCCGGATAGAAAGATGCCGCGCTCGCCGACGATGGTGTCGTAGCCGTGCGGCAGTTCCGCGATGAAGTCGTGCGCGAAGGCGACGCGCGCGGCCTGTTCGATCTCTTGGTCGGTCGCGTCGGGGCGGCTGTATGAAATGTTGTAGCGCACCGTGTCGTTAAAGAGCACGGTTTCCTGTGTGACGATGGCGATGTGCGTGCGCAGCGAGTCGAGCCGCGCATGGCGCAAGTCTGTGCCGTCCCACAGAACTGCGCCGGCCGTCGGATCGTGAAAACGTGGGATGAACTTCGTTAACGTTGACTTGCCGCCGCCCGACTCGCCGACGAGTGCGACCACTTGACCAGCGGGGATGCGCAAGTTGATCGCGCGCAAGACGTGGCGTTCTTCGTTCGCGTAATGAAACGACACGTCGCGCAGTTCGATCTGTTCGCGGAGTGGTGCGAGTGCGACGGCGTTCGCTTGTTCCTTCATCTCGGCCTGTTCGTCCATTACTTCCCAGACGTGGCGGGCGGCGGCGATGGCCACTTCCAGCGCGTTGTGCAGGCGCGAGAGCTTGCGCATCGGATCGTAAGACGAAAAGAGGAAGAAGAGGAACGTTAGAAACTGCGCCGCGTTCATGCGCCCCGCCATGATCTCGCGCTGACCGAAATAGAGCAGCACGGCGACGGCGACGACGCCGATCATCTCTATGGTCGGCGGCGCAAAGCCCGCGATTTTCGAGGCGCGCAGGTTGGCGCGCATGATCGTGCGTGCGACGCGCTCGAAGCGACCCTGCTCGCGCGTCTCGGCGCGATAAGCTTTAACAATCGTCTGATTCGCCAGTGCTTCCTGCGCCGTGTCCACAAGTTGTTGGCTGCCCTCGTAGGCGTCGCGCGCGACGTTGCGCAGACGCCGGCCGAAGTTCGCCGTCAGCCACGCGATGACGGGCGCGATCAGCAGCGAGCCGAGCGTGAGCCGCCATGAAAAGTAGAATGACGCAGCGAGGAAGGCGACCAGCGCGAAGCTCTCGCGCAGCATGTCGCGCAGGGTGCTCGTCACGGCCGCTTCAATCGCGGCGGCTGACGTGACGAGGCGCGAGACGAGATAGTTCGTGCGATGGCGCTCGAAGAAATCGGCCGACTGTTTGAGCAGGTGCGCGTATAAATCCTGTCGCAAGCGCAACACGGACTCTTGCCCGATGCGCGCCATCAGGTAGGTCGAGAAATATTCCGCGACGCCTTTGGCCACGGTGAAGACGATGAGCAGGATGGCGATGCTGCGCCACGCGCCGAAGCCGGATTCAGGGATCAGATATTGCAGATTGAAGAGGGTCTTCGAGCGCCCGCCCGTGTTGCCGCTGTTGAGCGCCTGATCAAAGATGGGCACGACGAGGGCGTTGGTCGCACTTTGCAAGGCCGCGCCCGCGAGCATGGCGATGGTCGCAAACGTGAACTTGCCCCCGTGCGGTAAGAGATAGGTTAGGAGTCGCCGCAGGTCTCGCATCTTGTTTCGCGTGTGATGGCCTGATCCGATCCGTTCAGCAGGGGAGGCGAGATGTTGCCCGTCGCTTATAGTCTGAGTCTGTATCGCTAAGTCTGAGACTATACGGACAGGCGCAGCGAGGCGTCAAGGAAGCAGGCTCGCGTGCTTGGTCTAACAGCACGGCGCTATTTTATACTTTGCCCTGCGCCGGTTTGGCCTATAATGACCGCACAACCTTGAACAGTTGCCCCGGCGCGCGTCGCCCCGGACGCGACCTGACGAACAAAGGGACACACATATTCCGAAGATGCGTAAAATCCTGATTGTGGACGACGACGAAAGTATGCGCCCGCTGCTGGCGGGCTATTTCCGCCGCGCCGGTTATGAAGTGGAAGAACAGGAATCGGCCGTCGATGCGTTGCCGCTGGCGCTCACGGGCCATTACGACTGCTTCATATTCGACGTGACCATGCCCGGCATGACCGGCCTTGAACTCATGCGCCGCCTGCGCGAGCGCGACATACAGACGCCCGCGCTTTTTCTGACCGCGCATAGCGAAGTGGACGCTAAAGTCGCCGGCTTCGAGTCCGGCGCGGACGATTATCTCGTCAAACCTTTTGACCCGCGCGAGTTGGAAGTGCGTGTCGAGGCGCTCTTGCGTCGCGCCGGTCGCGGTGCGCCCGACGACGGCGAGGTTGATAAGCAGCGCATAGAGATCGGCGAACTGGTGCTCGACAAGCGCCGCCACGAAGTGACGCTGAAAGGTCAGCCCGTCGATCTCACGCCGCTTGAGTTCCAAATTCTCGAACGTTTGGCCAGCGAGCCGGGCCGCGCTTGGTCGCGCAACGATCTGCTCGACCAAGTTTGGAGCACCGACTATGAAGGCTACCAGCGCAACGTCGATCCGCACATCAACCGCCTGCGTCAGAAGATTGAGACTGACCCGAAGCAACCGCGCTACGTGCTGACCGTGCGCGGCGTCGGCTACAAACTCAACGATGCTTATGAACCTGAACCCCCGCAATAAAGTCGCGCTCTGCCTGCTCGCAGTCCTGAGCCTCGCATTGCTCACGCCAATCGCATGGGCGCAGCGGCGCACACGCCCGACACCGCCGCCGCCCAAGGCCAAAAACACTAAACCGGCCGCGCAGCCGACGCCCGACCAGCCCAAGCCCGATCAGACGCGGCAGCCGGCCGAACCGGGCAAGCGCGCCTTGATCCGCTGGCGCGGTCGCTCCGGCGTCGAACGTTACCGGCTACAGGTGGCGCGCGACCGCGCCTTCCGCGACATCGTGGTTGATCGCGCGGTCGTCGGGTTCGAGGCCACGGTTGAACTGCCGCAGGGCGACACCTTCTTCTGGCGCGTTGCTCCAGCCGCGCAGGAAACCGGCGAGTACTCAACGCCCGAACCGGTCGGCCCAATCACCGATACAACGAACAGTTCAAGTAGTAGCACCTTGCTGCACGCCCCCGCCGATGTCGGCTGGCAGGCGTTCACGGGTGAAGTGCTACGCCCACAGCCCGCAGCCCTGCGCGGCACAAGCGCCACGGACATAGTTGCCGTCAACACCGACGGCACGGTCTTCGCGCTCGACGGCGTAAACGGCTCTGCTCTATGGACGGCGCGCTACCGGCCGAACGCGCGGCGCGACGATGCGCCCGTGCGCCCGTCCGTCGTCTTCACGCCGGTCGTCGTCCGCATGAGCGAGGGCGAGCGGGCAAACGTCGTGGTCGCGTTCGACGGCGGCGTGCGCGCGCTCGAAGGCGAGACGGGGCGCGAGTTGTGGCGCATGCCGCTGCCGGGCACGGCCATCAACGGCATGGCTTCTGATCTCAACAACGACAACGCGGCCGCAGAAGTGGCTGTGGTCACAGACGCGTCGGCGCTGCACTTCATCGACGCGCGCACGGGGCGTAGCATCGCCGTCGAAAAACTCGACGGTGCGCTCGTGGGCGGGCCTGTGCCCTTCATCATGGGCGGGACGCGCGGCGTCGCCATGACGCTCGCGGGCGGGTTGCTGGACATACGTCGCCTCGACGGTTCGCGCATTCGCGCCATCAAGTTCGACGTGCCGTTCACGACGCCGCCGCTGATCTTTACGGGGGCGAACGGCGCGCTGATTGTCATCGGCACACAGCACGGTCTGTTGTTCATCGACGGCGAAGAATTTAAACCGCTCGGTAAGATCACGACGAAGGACGACCACCCGCGCGGCCGGTTGGCGGGCATCGATCTCGATCATGACAATATGTTTGAGATCGTGGCTATGATGAAGTCGGGTAAAATTCTTGTGGTCAACGCCAAAGGGCGCATCGCTTGGTCGGCGGCGGGCGCGGGCGACGCCTATGCCCCGACCTTCGCCGATCTGAACGGCGACGGCACGCTCGACATACTCGCCACATCCGAGCGCGCGTTCGCAGTCGGCTTCGACGGGCGCGATGGCAAGGTGCTCTGGCAAGTGGACGAGGCGAAGACCGCTGCTGTCGGCGGCGAACAGTCCGCGTTGCGCTCGCTGGTCATCATCGGTGCAGGCTCAAACCGCCCACTCCTAGTCAGCGGCGATCTCACCCGCGCAGGCGTGCGCGCCGTCGGTCTGCCCGCCCCGCCCGTCAAGGTTGCTACGCAGTAATAAAAGGTGAACACCTTAAGTAATTGACAGGATGTTAAAGGGGCCGCGTCGAACACCGTGCCAATAATTCTTCAGGGAAAGGAACTGAGCATCAATGACCGGCGAAGAGATGGAACGGGCAATTGAATTTCTGCTCGAAGGGCAGGCAAGGTTAGATAACCGGATTGAGCAGACCAACGCACAACTCGCGCAACTTAATGCTCAAGTCGTAGAGACTTCTCGCCATCTCGCACTCTATGCTGAAACGCAGTCACAATTCATTGAGATCGTCACACGCAGCCTCGATACGCTCACGCTGGCGCTGGCGCAAACTAACGAGCGATTAACGCAAATGCAGACGCGGACTGACGAAAGACTAGCACAGATGCAGACGCGGACTGACGAGCGGATTAACGCCTTAATCGGCGTCGTCGAGCGACACATTGCGGACGGACACGGCCATCAAGGATGACGACCGCCACAAGTTGCATAAATCATTGAACGTGAACGGCGTCTGCTGGCGAAAGGTGTGCAGTGGCCATCTGGATCATCGTAGTTGTGTTGTTGCTGGTTTGGCTGGGCGGGTTGCTGTTCGGCAAAGGCGGCTTCATACATATCCTGTTGCTGTGCGCCATCGCGCTCGCTCTTGTCCAATGGGTCGCGGAGCGGCGGGCCAGACAGGAAAAATGATGAACGATGCAGGCGAAATGATGAATAAGAAACAGCTTGCTGGTCAGTCGTCATTCATCATTCCGCCGGCAGCATATTCTTTCGCGGCAACTTCCGGTCACACGCGCGGCATCAATGCAGGTGCGGGCAGATTTTCTGTCGCGCTACGGCCTGCGCCGATACCTTGATTCAAACCAGCAGGAGCAAAGTCTTATGAACGGTTATCGCTCCCCCCGTCTTGTCGCCGCTCTCCTCTTCAGCGCCTTATTGCTCGCCGGCCCCGCGCTTGTTAGTGCGCAGTCGGACGCGCCGCGTGAGACGGTGGCGATCACTTACCCGCTCGATCAGTCCGTCACGCTGCGCTTTCGCGGCACGACGCGGCTGCCACGCCTGCGCGGCGAGGTGAAGGTCAAACGCACGGGTCGCCGCAACACGCGGGTCGAGTTGAGCGTTGATAATCTGCCGCGCGCCAGCGAACTGGGCGGCGTCTATACGACTTATGTGCTTTGGGCCATCTCGCCCGAAGGGCGGGCCGACAATCTCGGCGAGATCAAACGCAGCGGCTCACAGTTCTTCAACTCGAAGCTCGACGTGACCACACCGCTGCAAACCTTCGCCCTGATCATGACCGCCGAGCCGCACTATCTTGTGCGCGGCCCCAGCCGCATGGTCGTGCTTGAGAATTTGCCGCCCACCCGACCGGGCGACGCGAGCGTTGAGACGGTCAACGTCCGTTATCTCGGCAACACGAGCGACTATTTCAACGACCCGCGCGTGCCCGATGTCGCCGACGCGGACTTCATCCGCACGCCTACGTCGCTGCTGGGCGCACGCCAAGCGATCCGGCTTGCGCGTTATGCCGGTGCGGACCGCGACGCGCCCGACGAACTGCGCGAGGCGGCCGCTAAGCTTGAGGACGCAGAGAACGGTTGGCGTTTGAAGCAAGCGGAAGAAGATGTGGACGCGTTGGCTCGCCGCGCCATCGACCTCGGCGTCAAGGCTGAAGAGATCGCGCAGGAGCGCAAGGCCGCGCGTCTACGCCGCGAAGAGATCGTGCGCCGCGACCGCGCCATACAGGTGGCGGAACGCAGCGCCGACTCGGCCGCGCAGGAGATCACCGAATTAAAGAGCGCGCTTGAGCGCGAGACGCACGCACGCGAATTGTCCGAGCGCGATCTGGCGAACTCGACGCAACAGGTGCGCGACCTGCGCAGCGAGGTAGCGCGTCTGCGCGACGAGTTGCAAACCGTCCGCTCCGAGTCCGACGATGCGAAACTCAAACTGGCCCGCATCGACGGTGAGCGCGCCGCCGAGCAAGCCCGCCGCGAAGCCGAGCAGCGCACTGCGCAACAGGCGGCCGCCGCCGTCGCCTTGCGCCAGAACCTCTTGCGCTTCGGCACTGTGCGCGAGACAGGCCGCGGCCTCGTGCTGGTCCTGCCCGAAACGATCTGGACCGGCGCACGTCTATCCGACATTGCACCCAAAGCGGCCGCAACCCTTGAGCCGCTCGCCGCGCTGCTCGCCAACAACCCCGACTATCAAGTGGTCATCGAGTCGTACACAGACAGTCGCGGCGACGAAGCAACCCTGCGCCAACTCACGCAGGCACGCGCCGAAGCACTCGCCGCGCAACTCGTCTCGGCAGGCGTTGACGGCACGCGCATTCAATCGAACGGTCTGGGCGCGGACAACCCCGTCGCTTCCAACACAACACCGGCCGGGCGCACACGCAATCGCCGCACAGAGATCACTCTGCTCCCGCTCAATCAATCGAGCCGGGCCACAATGCAATAGCCGCAACGTCTTAAAGCGCGTGATGGCGAGTGACCAATGACGCGTGACGAGATAGAATAAATCTCGTCACGCGCCACTTGTCACTCGCCGTTGTTTTTGATCCATGTCGCTGCTTGAGATCATTCAACTGATCGGTTACAGCACCGGAGCGGTGCTGCCTCTGTGGTTGAGCATGCTGCTGGCGCGACAGCGACGCACACTCACGCCGCAGGAACGCGTGCTGCTAGTGTTGGCGATCAGCATCGGCCTGTGGCATGGCAGCAATCTGCTGTTGGTCCTGCGCGCGTTGCTCGGCCTCGACACGATCCGTTGGGTCTGGCTGTTGCGTTTAGCCGACACGGTTGCGGTCGCGTCGATCACGCTTTCCTATTCGTTCTTGCTGCACGTACATCTGCACCTGTGGGCCAACGCGCGCGAGCGTGCGCTTACACGCTTCGAGCGCGTCCGCGTCTATCTCTCATACATCCCGGCGCTCTTTCTCGTCGTCGCCGTGCCGCGTCTATGGATCGGCGCATACGCGCCGATGCTCGTGAAGTTGTCTTTCTTCGTCTTGCCGTTCGGCCTGTGGGCGACCTACGTGCTGTGTCTGATCGCCATCACAGACGTACTCATCGCGCGCGCGTCCACGTCGCAAAGCGAGCGCCGCTTGATGCTGACACTGGCCGGCTCGTTTTTGATCATCGCCGCGCTGTTGTTATCCGTCTATGCCGTCGGCATCGGCCGCGACAGTGCCGCGCGTGATTACCTGCTGACGCTCGGCAACCTCGGCTCGCTGCTGCCCATCGCGCTCATCGCATACCACGTCTATCGCTATCGTTATCTTGAACTGATCATCAAAGAGAGCCTCGTCGCGGCCTCGTTCGCGGGCGTCATCCTCGTCGTCTATCTCTACGGCATACGCACCATCGAAACGCTGGTCACGACGCGCTTCGGCTTGCGCCCCGGAGCAGTCGAGGCGCTGTTGATTCTCGCCTTCGCACTCTCGGCTGCGCCCTTGCGCGGCTGGTTAGAGAAACGCTTCCAACAACTCTTCGCCCGCGAAGCCGCGCTCTATCGTGAAGTCGTCACACGCATCGGCACGCAGTCTGGTCGCTCCACCCAACTGCCCGAACTCCTGCGCTTCATCGAAGAACGGACGGCGCACGAGTTGGGCTTGCGCCGTGTGCGCTTCTATCTCCGCGCCCATAAAACCGCTCCGTCCGATAACGCCGATAGAAGTGCGCCAGCACTTCTCAATAACGATATCGATAACGCGACTGCATCGGACGTACTATCTGACAATGATGTGAGCAACGCGCTCAATAGCAACACTCTCAACGGCAACGGCCAACCCGCGACTGATTGGGCCGAGCGCATGTTGGCTTCAGCGCAATCAACCGACGGCATCTTTGATCGCGGCGCTGATCTAAACACGCACGGCTTCGAGATCGCATACGCGCTTGCGCGCGAAGAACAAGTGGTCGGGCTGATGTTGATCGACGCGGCCCGCGCCTCTCTAACACCTGAAGTGCGCGCCGTGCTCGCGGTGCTCGCCGGCAAGTGGCCATCGCCGTTGAAGACGCGCGCCTCGTCGAAGAGAACGTCTTGCTCGAACGCAAACTCGCACAGGGCGAGCGTCTGGCCGCACTGGGCCAGATGGCCGCGGCGGTCGCACACGAAGTTAAGAACCCGCTTTCGGCCATCAAGTCCATCGCCCAAGTGATGCGCGAGGACGAACGCATCACAGGCGAATACGCGCGCGACCTCGAACTGATCGTCGGCGAAACCGACCGGCTCAGTCGCAGCGTCACACAACTCTTGAGCTTCGCGCGTCAGCCGCCGCCCGCGGGCACGCCGACCCGCGCCGACGAACTGACACGCGCCCTCGTCGAACTATTTCAGGCCGACGCGCGCACACGCGCCGTCAAACTCGACGCGCACATAGCCACTGCCAACGTGCTCGACGGCGCACAGGCGACTGCGCTCCGCGCCGCGCTCTCGAACCTGATCTTAAACGCACTGCAAGCCACGCCCGCCGGTGGCCGCGTGCGCGTCGAAGCCAGAGAGGCCGGCGATGAATTGCTCTTTACCGTGACGGACAGCGGCGCGGGCGTCGCCGCCGAATTGCGCGAGCGTATCTGGGAGCCTTTCTTCACGACCCGCCAGCGCGGCACGGGCTTGGGCTTGGCCATCGTCCGCAAACGCATGGAAGAGGCCGGCGGCAGCGCACATCTCGCACCGACACAACCCGGCGCGGGCGCGCGCTTTGAATTGCGTCTGCCGCGCGCGCCCGTGGTCGCAGAATTGCCTATTGCAGCAGTCGAAATTTAATTCCACTTCTTCGGATCACTTAAACATGACGGATCAGAATAGAGCTAACGACGCGTTGCGCGTCCTCATCGTGGACGACGAAGAGGCGGCGCGCTACGGCATGCGCCGCGCCCTCGGCAGTCTCGGTTACGACATCACAGAGGCCGGCAGCGTTGCGGCCGCACGCGTCGCCGTCAACACGCAAGCGCCCAACTTGATGTTGCTCGACGTGAACCTGCCGGGTCAGAGTGGGCTTGAATACCTGCACGAGTTGCAAGCCAACCGCGACGCTGCGCCGCTTGTCATCTTGATCACGGCGCACGGCTCGGAACGCATGGCCGTCGAGGCCATCAAAACGGGCGCATACGATTACTTGTCCAAGCCTTTCGAAGTTGACGACCTGCGGCTCGTCGTCAAGAACGCGCTTGAGACTGTGCGCCTGCGCCGCGAGAACGAGCGCCTGCGCAACGCACTGGCGCAAGGCGAGGCGGCGCGTGGCTCGCTCATCGGCAACTCCGAAGCCATGCGCCGCGTGCGCGCACTCATCGACAAGGTGGCGGAGACGGACGCGACCGTGCTGATACGCGGCGAGTCGGGCACGGGCAAGGAACTCGTCGCGCGCGAAATACATGAGCGCAGCAGCGCACGTCGGCGCGGCGAGTTCGTCGCGGTCAACTGCGCGGCGCTGCCTTCGGAGTTGATCGAGTCGGAACTATTCGGGCATGAGAAGGGCGCATTTACGGGCGCGGCAGCGCGTCGGCGCGGCAAGTTCGAGCAGGCCGATGGCGGCACGATCTTCTCTAGACGAGATCGGCGACATGAGCGCGAACGTGCAGGCGAAACTGTTGCGCGCGCTCGAAGAACGACGCATCGAACGGCTCGGCGGCAACGAGTCTCTGCCCGTTGACGTGCGCGTCATCAGTGCTACGCATCGCCCGCTCGAACAGGAGATCGAGCAAGGGAATTTCAGGGCCGATCTCTTCTATCGCCTGCGCGTCGTCACCATCGAAGTCGCCCCGCTGCGCGAGCGCCGCGAAGACATACCTGTGCTGGCCGAAGCGTTCGCGCGCACAACCGCCGGGCGTTATAAATTGCCTGCGCGTCGCCTTGCGCCGTCGGCCCTCAGACAGTTGATCGAGTATCGCTGGCCCGGCAACGTGCGCGAGTTGCGGAACACAATCGAGCGCGCACTGATCCTCGCCGAAGGCGACGAACTGACGGCGCACGATCTGCCCGACGAAGTTAAAGCAAGCGACAGCGTTGGCACACAGCCACGCGCGCCGCGTGAGTTAGAAGGCGATCAACTGGCCGTGCCCTTCACGGCTGATTTCAAAAGCGACCGCCGCGAGTTTGAGCGCCGCTACATCTCGCGCTGCCTCGAAGAAACCGGCGGCAACGTCACACGCGCCGCCGCCATCCTCGGCATGCACCGCCAATCACTCCAACACAAACTGCGCGAACTCGGCCTCGCCCGCCGCTACGTCGCCATCGGCGGCGACGACGATGCGCCGCAAGATAATTCCGACAATTGACAGATGATCAAGAGCGCATAAGCAGGCGCACCGCAAAGACACCAAGCCGCAAAGGGAAAATTCATATCAATCCCTTTGTGTCTTCGTGTCTTTGTGGTTAGCAGTCATAGGTACGCCCCTTGCTATTGACTTAGTGCGCGCAGCATTGCGCCAATCTTGTCGGTAGTCGAGGATGAAAGTGCAGCTATTGACCGCAACGTATCGCACGGCGATCACAGTCTTATTCTTATTTCTTCTGTTCATCACAATCACGCCGCACGCACGCGCGCAAAAGTTGGCCGACAGTCCGCGTCGTCATCTCATCATCTGCGTGGACGGCGTTGGCTTTATGACCATCGAAAAGATGAAAGCGGAAGGGCGCTTCAAAAACTTCCGGCAACCTGCGCGTATGATCGCGCCGTGGCCAACGTTGACCGACGTGTCGTTGAGCGAAATCCTGCGCCCGGCGGGCGCGGGCGCTGCGCCCGGTTATGAAGATCGTTATTTCGACGTAGAGCAGAACAAGCTGCGCGGCGGCGTGCTGGATCGGTTCCGGCAGGATCGCTTCGTCGAAGGTACGTATCGTGATCTTTTCGACTATCATCCGTCGGCGCTCAAGAGCGGCGTGATAGGTTACGCCGCGCCGCCGCTCACGACTTATCTTGATGCCGTGACCGATCTCGCGCAGTTGCGGCAGAAGTTTCGTTCAGCGCGCGGCCCTGTCTTTCTGGGCTACACGGGCGCGACCGATACGCTGGCGCATCTCGGCGGCGAACGCATGCTGCGCAGCTTTCTTGCGCGGCTCGACGAGACTGTGAGCGAACTTGTGCGTGAGAGCGAAGGGCAGTTGGATGTAACCGTCTTCTCCGATCACGGCAACGACTTTCGTAAGTTCCAACGCGCGTCGCTCAAAGATGCGCTCAAGCGTGCGGGCTTCAAACGTGGCAGTAGTTTGAAGCACGACCGCAGCGTCGTCTTGCCGCAACTCGGTCTGGTCGGCAGCGCGGCGCTTTGGACAAGGGCGGAGAACGAGCCGCGTCTGGCCGAAGTCGTCGCCGAAGTGCGCGGCGTGGACTTCGCTGTGTATGAACAGGGCGGTGTGGTCTACGTCAACGGGCGTGCGGGGCAGGCGACGTTGGAACAGCGCGGCGCGGCCTATCGCTATCGCCCGCGCACTGGCGACCCGTTGGACCTGAACGAGACTTTGCGCGCATTGAAGATGCAGGGCAAAGTTGATGCAGACGATTATGTCAACGACGCCGATTGGTTTGTGGCGACGCGCGACGGGGCGCGGCCCGACGTGGTGCGGCGCGTCTATGCGGGCGCAACCGGGCTGGTGCGCAATCGCGCTAACGTCCTCGTCAGCTTTGTGGACGGTTATTACTCAGGCAGCACGGCTCTCGACATCGTCGCCTTTCTGCAAGCCACGCACGGCAACCTCGGCCGCGGCCAAAGCTTCGGCTTCGTCATGAGCAACACACGCGAGTTGCCGGCCTACTTGCGTGCAAGTGATCTATGGCAAGCCATCGGCTCGCCCCTTCTAACCAAGACGCCGCAGCAGCACGTCGGTCAAGTAAAGTAGGAGCAGGGAACAACTCGCACCACGAAGACACGAAGGCTCGCTTTTGTGTCTTCGTGTCTTTGTGGTTGCGTCTGTTCGTTCGTTGGTCGCTTTGCATAACGGACGGAGTTGTGAGTAGACTTGCCGTTCTCGATCCCAAGCGATCAACGCCGGAGTAAAAATTATGAAAGCTAAAATTGATGCCATCATTCAGCGTGAACAGGCCGAATACCTTGAGCAGTTGCACCCTGCGAACGTAGGGCTGTTCGCGGAGATGGAGGCTTACGCGGCCGAGCACCGCGTGCCGATTGCCGACCGCGAGGTTGCGCTGTTTCTAGAGATCACTGCGCGTGCGAAGCGCCACGCGGCGCGTCCTCGAAATCGGCATGGCCATCGGCTACTCGGTGTTGCATCTCTTGCGCGGCATGCCGGACAACGGCCTCGTCGTCACGATTGAGCCGAGCGCGGAGATGATCGCGCGCGCCGAAGGCTACTTCGACAGCGCAGGCGTTAGTGAGCGTGTGCGGATCGAGCGCGGGTTGGCGCTTGATGTCTTGCCGCGCCTCACGGACACGTTCGATCTACTCTACCTCGACGCGGTGAAAGAAGAGTACGAAGCATATCTTGAAGCGGCGTTGCCGCTGCTGCGTGTGGGCGGCGTGGTCATCGCCGACAATCTGCTCTGGGGTGGACAGGTAGCGGGCGAAGTGCGCGACGAAGGGCAGACGGCTTCGACGCAAGCACTGCGCCTGTTCAACCAACGCTTCGTGCGGCATCCGCAGTTGCGTGCCGTCGTGCTGCCGGTCGGCGACGGGTTGGGCTACGCTGTGAAAGTGGCGTGAGTGAAGATTCATCCAACGGGCAGAGGGCGCGCGCGCGGCCCGAAGTCGAGTTGCTGCTCTGTTGCGCACGTGCGCACGTTGACGCGACGCGGGCGGCGCGTATCCGCACGCTGGTCGCGGGCGATCTGAACTGGTCCTATCTGTTGCAACTGGCCGAGCGCCACGGCCTGCAACCGTTGCTCTACTGGCATCTACGCACTATCTGTGCAGACTCCATCCCGCCTGACTACTTACAACGACTGCGCGAAGCGTTCCAGCGTGTCTCGGCGTTGAACGTCTTCCTAACGCGCGAACTGCAACGCTTGCTCACGCTGTTTGCACAACAAGGTGTGCAGGCGATGCCTTACAAGGGGCCGGCGCTGGCGACGCAACTCTACGACAACGTCGCGCTTCGGCAGTTCAGCGATCTAGACATCCTCGTGCGCCCGCGCGACGTGGCGCAGGCGCGCACGGTCTTGATGGCGGAAGGCTACACGCCTTATCCGCCGCTGACGGACGCGCAACAGTCTGTGCTGCTGCGGACGCAGTGCAACCTGCCGTTTACGCGCGAACGCAAACGGCTTGTTGTCGAATTGCACTGGGCCGTGAGTGCGCCGGCCTTTGCGCGCCCCTTCGCGGCCGACGAACTTTGGGCCAGACTCGAAGACATGCAACTCGACGGCACGAGCGTCAAGCAGCCTGCCCCGGAAGCTTTGCTGCTCGCGCTCTGCGTCCACGGCTCGAAGCATCTGTGGGAGCGGCTCGCGTGGGTCTGCGACATCGCAGAGTTGACAAGGCAACGGCGCGACCTGAACTGGCCCGCGCTCCTTTCAATGGCCCGCGCCACCGGTAGCGAGCGCATGCTCCTGCTCGGCTTGAGCCTCGCCGCCGAACTACTCGACACAGAATTGCCCGTCGAAGTGCAGCAAGCACTCCGCGCCGACCCCGTCATCAGTTCGTTGACCGCAGGGGTCGTCCGCTACCTGTTCACGCCGGAACTGACGCCGAGCGGCATGGCCGGTTATTTCCGGTTTCAACTAAAAGCGCGGCGTCGGTTGCGCGACAAGGTCAACTATCTGCGCTTCGTCATTACGCCGACGGAAGAAGACTTGGCCCGCATGCCTCTGCCCGCGCCGCTCACGTTCGTCTACTACCTAGTGCGCCCTGTTCGTATGATGATCACGGGCGGGCCGCGCCATTTTCATTGATCATTCCTGAATAATTTTTGCCCGCCTCATTGCCGCGCGCGGCGAAGTGTGCTAATTTCACCGCCACATAGCGATTCTCTCAATGTCCTCGTAGGGCTAGCAAGATTGGAGAATCCCGTTTAACTGCACGATTATCGAAGAACGTGCGGCTCTATGTCTTGGACTGGCGGGCGGCAAGCACGCCTGACGGTAAGACGTTAGCAACCATTTTTCAGCCGCGACATCGAAGCAGGGGTTTGTGCCGGGCTGTGTTAAAGTTCATCGACTAATAAAAGTCTGGAATCAATTTAAGAGGTAGGTTAGAATGCCGAAGATGTTTTCAAGGTGGCAAGGGGTACTTCTCGCGGGGGTCATAGTGTCGCTGGCTGTGCCGGCGACCGGATTGGCACAACGTCGCCGAACCACGCGGCGCACGACGCCGACGACGACACAGCCGACCGCACCCGCGCAGCAGCAACCTGCACAGGCACAGCCGAGTGCCACGCCCGCGGCCACGCAGCCGCAGGCATCTGCGCCGCAGCCGCAACGCAAGCCGGAGTCGCCCCAAGCGGCCGGCACGACGGCGCAGAAGCCCAAAGAGACTAAGGGCACTTGGAAACTCAAAGTCTCGACGGCGCAGCCGTTCATGTATAGTTTGAAAGCTGATCAGGCGCGCGTCTCCGAGATCGCAGCGGAGTTGAGTCGCAAACTCGACGTACCGGTCAAACTCAGCGGGGTGATGGAGAAGGCGCGCGTGACGCTTGATTTTGCCGGTGTCCCGCTTGAAGGGGCACTGCGCCTGATTGCGCCGCAGCCTTATATCGACTACGAGATAAGCGGCGAGTATGGGACGCAGAAGCCCGTCGCGGTTTACCTGTACGCCTTGAACGAAGCGCCGCCGGCGAAACCGAAGTCGTGCGCGGCGATTCAGAGGCGATCTTGATCGAAGGGAACACGGAAGACAGCCCGCAGGAAGAGTCCGAGAACGACAAGCGCGATAAGACGCTCAACGTGAAGATCGAGCGCAATCAAGTGACCATAAAAGCGCGTCGGCAACCGTTGACTGCCGTGCTGTTTGAAATCGCCAATAAGGTTGACATTCCCTTCGAGATGAAATATGACTCTAGCGAAATCGTGGACGTTGATTTGAGTAACGCCCCGATGGAACAAGTGGTGCGCTCGCTCTCGCCTAACATTCGTTTGTACCAGCGCACCGATCTGCAAACGTATGAAACTCGGCCGCTGCGCATAGTTCTCGCGCCGCCCGCCAACACACAACACACTACAAAAATGTGAGGAGACGGAAGCCTTGAACACACAGAACACCAATCCTGTCAGCGAGCAACTCACCGAGCAGATCGAACGCAGCGAACAGACGCTAGCCGTTGAGAAGAAGCAGTTTGTCGAGCCGTCCGTGTCTGTGCCGGTGGACGTGTTAGAGGCAACCGCCTTCTTCCAAGCGCCGCCGACCATTGAAGCCTCTACCGTCTAACGCAGACGAGCGTGATGCCCGGCACGTGGTCAGCGACCTAAGCGGAGCGGTGATGCAGTCGGCAACCCAAACTGCGCTGACCGTGTGCTATAACGTCGCCGGGCGTCTGCTCCGCGTTGAGGCGTTAGACGACTGGTCAGCACAATGGCTTGCAGGCTTTCTAAGCGGTTTCTATCTTACCCCAGCGGCAGCCGGAAGCAGTTCACCGGCTGCTATTACACTCAGAGTCCGGCGGGCCGAGCCACCAGCCATCCCGCCGGGCCTGCCGGTTTTCGAGATCAGTCAGGGCAGTTGCTACGTAGACGAAGCCCGCTACTTTCTGGATGTAGATGAATCGCTCGTCCGTATTGCCGCGCCTGAGGCCAGACTAATAGATGTATGGTTTGGCGAGACGCCCCACGCGCAACACCCCGTCGCACTCGTCAATATTTTTGGTTACGGCCTGCAAGCCGCCTTGCGGCGCGCGGGTGTTTACGACCTGCACGCGGCGGGCGTGCTTGAGCCTGTCTCGAACGCAGGCGCGATCTTTATCGGTGGGTCGGGCAGTGGTAAATCGACGCTGGCGCTGCGCCTCGCGGTCGCGGGCTGGCGTTATCTGTCCGACGATATGCTGGTCTTGCGCGAGGACGCGGAGGGCTTGCATGCGGAAGGGTTCAGGCGCGTGTTCGCCGTGACCGAGCCGACGCTTGCGGGCTGCGAGTTGCCGGGCCTCGCCGCTGCGCTGGGTGCGCCCTTCATCTCTGATCCGAGCAAGCGGCGTTTGGAGCCGGGTGTCGTTTTCCCCGGCGCTTATGCGCCCTCTTGTCGCCCGCGCGCGCTCTTTTTTTCGACCGTGACGGGCGCAGATGAAACTAGGCTCACGCCGATGTCGCCCCAAGTAGCGATGCAGCGACTCGTGCGCTTTTGCCCGTGGGCGACTTACGACCGGCACGCCGCGCCCGATTACTTGCGCGTACTCGCGCGGCTGGCCAATCAGTGCCGCGCATTCGAGCTACACGCCGGCCGCGATCTCTTGCTTGAGCCGGCGCGGACGGCCGAGTTGCTCACGCCCTATATGAAAGAGTAGATAGTTCTTGTGCCGACATCAACGCAGCCTAGTCCTCAGCCCATCGCCGATCCGGTTCGCTTAACCATCGAACTGACCAACATCTGCAATCTGCATTGCAGCTATTGCATGCGCGATGAAGATGCGCTCTACGACACGAAGGCCAACTTCTTCCCGCGAACTGTTGGGGCGCATCATCCGTGCGGCGCGCTCGACATATCAGATTGATTACGTCACGTTCACCGGCGGCGAGGTCACGCTCCACCCGCGCTTCTCCGAGATCGCCGCGACGGTCGCAGCCGAAGGCATACAGTTCAGTTTCGTCACCAACGGTTGGCACTTCGACCGCGTGCATCCGATCCTGCTCCAACACAAACAAGCTGTGCGCCTTGTCGCCTTCAGTGTGGACGGCGCGACGCGCGAGGCACATGACCGCTGGCGCGGCGCAGGCTCGTTCGACCGCGTGATCCGCGCCGTCACGCGCTGCCACGTCTCCGGCATCCCGTTCGTCTTCAAGGTCGGCATCCGGCGCGACACGGTGGCGCAACTCGAACAGATCGCGTTGCTCGCCGCGCGCCTCGGTGCGGCCGCCATGCACTTCGCACACTTGCTGCCGACCTCGGCTGAGCTTGAAGCCGAGTCTGCCCTAAGCCTTGAAGAACAGCGCCACGCCGAACAGGAAGTGAGCGTGCTTGGTCGCATCTTAAAGATGCCCGTCGGCGTCTCGGTCGGTTATTACGATCTAGACCCCGGCGTGCCGTGTTCGCCGCTCAAAGGTACAAGTTGTAATGTGGACTGGCACGGCCGGCTCACGCTCTGCTGCAACATGGCTGGCTTTCGTAATGCGTCTGAGGAGCCTGACGTGGTGGCCGATCTGACGCGCGAAGATTTCGCCACCGGTTACACGCGCTTGAAAGAGGTGGCCGCCGCACAGGTCGAGCGTCGTCGGCGTGCGTTAGCTGAGAATGCGGCACGCGGCGTTGAGCCTGATCTATATACCGGCTCGCCGTGCCTGTTCTGTCTGCAATCCTTCGGCAAGATACCGTGGCGGAGTGCGACGACGGCGGCAACCGCGAATGCGCCGTCGCGCGCTCTGCCTGTGCTGCCTGCGCCGCCCGCCGCCAAGAATCAAGATTGGAAACTGGATATCGTTTGATGACGGATAACACGCCTCGTCCGCACGACCACGTCGTTTACACCGAGTTCGACGGCCGCGAAGCCGTGCTGGTCGATCTCAACACCAAGCGTTACTACACGCTCAACGAGACAGCCATGCTCGTCTGGCGCAGCCTCGAAAGCGGGCGCACCAAGGCCGAGATCGTCCACGAGTTGACCAATGCTTACAACGTGACCGCAGAACACGCGACCGCCTCGGTCGAGCGCCTGCTAACGTCGCTCTCCGCCCACAGACTGCTGCGCACGGATGCCTGAGCAGTAACACAAAATTCACCGAGTCGCATGACCTACGTGCTTGTGGTCGTGTGATGTGTGTGTTAGTTTCCCGGCTTCAACGGCCTACCGCCAACGGGTCAGGAAACGCACGAGGCTCGACCCTTTACGTGTCAGCGTGCCGGCCGCATCAGGTTCAAGCACAGAAGTTGTTGTGCGTCACATAGCCAGCCGCAATTCAAAATAAAAAATGAGAGGTTCCCTTATGCGTGTTCAGTTCGGTCGCAGATGGCCGGTCATGCCCGCCCGTCGTAAGCTGTTTGCACTCTTCGCCGTCTTCTATTTGGGCGTTGCGCTCGTGGATAGCCGCTTGCTGCCGCTCTCGCTGCTGCGCGTCGCCAACGCTGACACCAGCGCGCAGACCTTGCCCTTTAGTCAGAACTGGGCGAACACCGCGTTGATCACGACGAGCAACGACTGGTCCGGCGTGCCGGGCATCATCGGTTATCGCGGCGACGCCTTGACCGGCGCAACCGGCGTCGATCCGCAGACGGTCGTGGCCGATGGCTCTGCCACCCCGGTCAACGTCATCGCCAACCAGACCAACCCGAACACGAATACCACCGGCGGCATTGCCGAGTTTGAGCAGACGCAGCAGGCTGCGCCAGCCAACGCGAACCCGGCCGTTGCCTTTCAAGGCTCAGGCACGGCGCGCGCACCGCACCTCGTCATGACGCTCAACACCACCGGGCAGACTAACATCGGTGTCAGCTATAACTTGCGCGATGTTGACTGCGCGGCTGATAACGCCGTCCAGCCCGTCGCCCTGCAATACCGTGTCGGCATGACGGGCAACTACACCAACATCCCCGCCGGTTTCGTGGCCGACGCGAGCACGGGGCCGAGCCTCTGCACGCTCGTCACGCCGGTCAGCGCGTCGCTGCCTGCGGCCGCCGAGAATCAGCCGGTGGTGCAAGTCCGCGTCATCACGACGGACGCCGTCGGCAGCGACGAGTGGATCGGCGTTGACGACATCAGCATCACGAGCGGCGTGGTCACAATGCCGACGCTGACGATTAACGACGTGACGCAAGCCGAAGGCAACGCCAGCACGTCAACGTTCACGTTCACCGTCAGCCTGAACACAACCTCGACCTCGCCCGTCACCTTCAACATCGCCACGCAAGATAACACGGCTACGGTCGCCGATAACGACTACGTTGCGCGCAGCCTGACGAACCAATCCATCGCGGCCGGCAATACAACTTATACCTTCGACGTGACCGTCAACGGCGACACGAACACAGAGCCGACCGAGTCGTTCTTCGTCAACGTGACGAACGTAACGGGCGCAACGCTCGGCGACGGGCAGGGCGTCGGCACGATCACGAACGACGAAGTTGTGATCACGCCTATCTACTCGATTCAGGGCAGCGGCAACACCTCGCCCGTAGCGGGGCAGAGCGTGACCACCACCGGCATCGTGACCGGCATCAAGCTAGGTTCGAGCGGCGGCTTCTACATTCAGGACGCGAGCGGCGACGGCAACACGAACACGTCCGACGGCCTCTTCGTCTTCACCGGCAACACCGTGCCCGCAGGCGTGGCCGTCAGCAACAACGTGCAAGTCTCCGGCACGGTTAGCGAGTTCATCCCCGCCGCCGATCTCAATCAGAAACCTCTGACTGAGCTAAGCACCGTGACAGTCAGCGTGCTCAGCACGGGCAACCCCTTGCCCGCGCCCGTGCAGATCATGGCCGCCGATACGCTGGTCAACAATCTTGAGAACTTGGAACGGTTCGAGGGCATGCGCGTGAGCGTCCCGTCGCTCACGGTCGTTGCCCCGACGCAAGGAACAATCACCGAACCGAGCGCGACCGTCACCTCGAACGGCGTCTTCTATGCCGTCGTCACAGGCGTCGCCCGGCCTTTGCGTGAACCGGGCGTCAACGTCAGCGATCCGCTACCGGCGGGTGCGCCCGCCAACGTGCCGCGCTTCGACGAGAACCCGGAACGCCTGCGTGTGGACAGCGACGGGCAGCCGGGCACGACGCTGGTTGATGTCACCTTCGGCACGGTCATCCCGAACGTCGTCGGCGAGTTGGATTACTCGTTCCGCACCTACACGATCTTGCCGGAGACGACGCTTACGCCGGGTCCGCTCGCCACGTTCACACCCGCGCCCGCGCCGTTGGCGAGCGAACTAACCATCGGCTCGTTCAACATCGAACGGTTCTTCGACACGACGGACGATCCGGCGAAGGACGACGCCGTGTTGACCGCGACCGCTTTCAACAACCGGCTCAATAAAGTCTCGCTCGCCATCCGCAACGCGATGCGCTCGCCCGACGTGATCGGCATCGTCGAGGTGGAGAACTTAACGACGCTGCAAACCGTCGCCAGTAAGATCAACGCCGACACCCAAGCCGCGACGGGCAGCGATCCGAACTATCAACCGTACTTGGTCGAGGGCAACGACATCGGCGGCATTGATGTCGGCTTCCTCGTCAAAGCTACGCGCGTCAGCGTCGTCGATGTCACGCAGTTAGAGTTGGCCGGCTGCAACGGCACAGCCGCGACGTGCAACACCTACATCAACCCGAACACGGGCAACGCGGAACTCTTAAACGACCGGCCGTCGCTGGTCCTACGCGCGACCATCGCGCGACCCGCGGGCGGCACGCTCGCCGTTCACCGTCATCGTCAGCCACTTGCGCTCGCTCTCCGGCGTTGACGACCCTGCCCCCAACGGCAGCGGCACGGAAGGCAGCCGCGTCCGCGCCAAGCGCCGCGCGCAGGCCGAGTTTCTAGCCAACCACATACAGTCGCGGCAGACGGCCAACCCGGTCGAGCGCATCATCAACGTCGGCGACTTCAACGCCTTCAACGTCAACGACGGTTACGTGGACGTGATCGGCACGATCAAAGGCACGCCCGCGCCGGCCGATCAAGTGGTCTTGGCCAGCAGCGATCTCGTCAACCCCGATCAGACCAATCTCGTTGACACGCTGCCCGCCGATCAGCGTTACTCGTTCACGTTCGACGGCAACGCGCAGACGCTCGATCACATCATCGTCAACCCGAACGCGCTCTCGCTGCTGAACCGTTTCGCCTTCGCGCGCAACGACGCGGACTTTCCCGTCAAGTATTACCAAGACCCTGCGCGCCCCGAACGACTCTCCGACCACGACATGCCGGTCGCTTATTTAACACTCGGCACGCCGCTTGTCATCAGCGAGTTCCGCTTCCGCAGCCCCACGTTCAGCGCGCCGCAAGGTCTAGACGGTTCGCTCGACGAATACATCGAGCTATACAACAATTCGGCCGCGCCCGTCACCGTCAACGCCGTGGACGGCTCGGCCGGTTGGGCGCTCGCTTACCTGAACGGTGCGGGCAACACGCAGACCGTGGCGGCCGTGATCCCGAACGGCACGATCATCCCCGCGAACGGTCATTACCTACTGACCAACGAGGCGGGCGGCGTAGCCGCGCCGAAGTTGGCCGTACACATCAAGCCGAACGGGATCACGCCGACGGGCGGTTACACTTTGACGAATTACGCGCCCGGCGATCTGACCTATCGCACCACGCCGGGCAACACCACTATCGACATCCCCGACAACGGCGCGATTGCGATCTTCCAGACCGCCAACTCCGCCAACTTCTCGACCGCCAACCGGCTCGACGCGGTTAGTCTCAACGCGGCCACAGGCGCGCTCGCCGACCTCTACCGCGAAGGCACGAACCTGCCCTCGCCCGGCGCGAACGACGGACAGTATGCCTACGTGCGTAAACTCACGACGGGCGTGCCGCAAGACACGGACAACAACGCGCAAGACTTCGTGTTCGTCTCGACGAACGGCGGTTCATACGGCGGCGTGCAATCGCAACTTGGTGCGCCGGGACCTGAGAGCACGATCAGTCCCATCCAGCGCAACGCCACGATCAAGGCCACGCTGATCGAACCGCAAGCATCAGCCAACGTCGCGCCCAACCGCGTGCGCAGCCTAACAGCGGTCACGAACGGCGCGCAGGGCACGCTCTCGATCCGGCGGCGCTTCACGAACATGACCGGGCAGATGGTGACACGCCTGCGCTTCCGCGTCGTCGATATCACCACGCTGAACAGTCCCGGCTACACACCCGGCGGCTCGCAGTCCGACGTGCGCGCCATAGACGGAGCGAACTTCTCGATCACAACGAGTCGCGGCCCGCTAACCGTGCTCGGCACGACCATCGAGCAGCCGCCACCGCTCGCGCAACCGAACGGCGGCGGTCTGAACACAAGTCTGACGGTCGCCATCCCCGGCGGCACGCTCGCGCCCGGCGCGCCCATCGACCTGCACTTCCTGCTCGGCGTCCAACAGGGCGGCAGCTACCGCTTCTTCATCAACGTCGAAGCGTTGCCGTAACGAGCAAGGCAGCAGGCAGTAGGCAGTTAAGACAAGACAGCCGGTTGAACGTCACTCACTTACTTGAGTGATCATTCAACCGGCTGTTTGCTTTCACTGCCTACTGCCTACTGCCTACCGCTCTCGTATGCATATGTCACGACATAATCCGGCGGCTTGGTTTCAAAGACGGGGCAGCCGTTGCGTTCAAGCCATGCGTGACCAGCGAGCATGTCGCCACCGTCTTTGCGCACACCGAACATGATGCGCGTCTCGACGCCGTTGCGTGCGAGGTAGCGTTGCAGCACGGGCGCACGCTTCCAACAGGTCGGCGTAAAGCAGAGCAGATCGAGGCTAAGCAGTAGGTCCAATAATTGCGCCACGCGTTCGGCGGGCATGGCTTCGCTTGCACGCGCGCGGCGCGGCGCAGCCGCCACGACACGCAACACGCGCGGCAGCGGCCATAACTTGATCAGCACGGACAGCGTCGCCACCCACGCGGCCATGCGCGCCAGCAGCCACGCCTCGCCGGGTCTGCGGCGCACGAACCCGCCTGCCCGTGCTAATAACTGTAGCGATCTGCTAATCATGTCTGCCTGTGTGCTAAGTCCGGGCTGCGAGTGGTTATTATGATCGCTTTTGCGTGTGAGTAAAACTTGCGGGAGTAGTGCAGACTCAGTTTTTCGGGGCGCGGTAGCCGCGTCGCGTGCGTGCGACAGTGTTGAGCGGCGCGAGTCTGACCTCGATGGCACGCCAGCGGCCGTCGCGCGCGCGGTTGGTCGGGCGATAGCTGATCGTATATTGATTGCTTAACTCTTCGACGATGGCGGCGAAGGCTTCGCGCAACTCTTGCCCGCCCGGTGTCGGCAGATAACGGCCCCCGCTGCGCGCGGCGAAGTTGTTGAGCGCGCCCGAACCGCCGATGGTTTCCGCACGGCGCGCGTTGCGGTCGGAGAGATCGACCGTATAGATGGTGGCGTTGGCGGCGAGCGCCGCGTCGAGTGCCTTATCGGCCGACGCCGCGCTGCGCGTGTCCGCGCCGTCGGAGAGGACAACGATAGCGCGTCGTTTCTCAGTTCGTGTGGAGAGGTCTTTGGCCGCGTTGACAATCGCATCGTTGAGGACGGTCAGACCTTTGGCGTGCAACTCAAAAATTGTCGGATAGAGATCACGCGTGAAGGCATAATCCTGCATGCGCCGGACCTCGGAATGAAAACTATAGACGGCGACGGTGTCATCCTCGCGCAGCCCGTCGAGGAAGCGTATGGCGGCCGAGCGAGCCAGCGAGACGCGACCTTCCATGCTGCCGGAGATGTCTAAAAGCAAGGCGGCGGCGAACGGCGTCTCCTCTTCGCCGAAGCCCAAGATCGCCTGCTCGCGGCCGTCCTCGAAGATTTTAAAGTCCGCCTTCTGCAAGCCATGCATGTAAGCCCCGTGCTTGTCCGTCGCCGTTACGTTCAGCACCACGAGGTCGCTGTTCACACGCTCGATCTCGTCGTCCTGCCGGCCGCGCGTGTGCGCCGTCGGCAGCAGCACGGCGGCGAGTAGCAGACATGAAAGCACAGGAAGCCAGAGGCGGCGGGGCAGGGCGGCGGTGCGATACGGTCGAAGGGCCATGTGCGTCGAGGGCGCTACTGGACGAAGGTGCGGGCCAGCTGAATCAACTCGACCAGTTCGTTGGTCTGCGTAATGATGTTGGCAGAGACGACGTGCCGGGGCGTCTTCTCCACGCTCTTACAAACTTCCGCGGCCAACTCGGCCATGCGCGTCAACGCGGCCGGGAGATTCTTCGGCGGGTCTTTGAGCGGCTCCTCGTCGTCATCACCGCCCGCCTCGTGGCGCAACTGGCGAGCCAGCTTCTCCATCCGGCCGAGCTTCTTCAACTCGCTCGCGCTCAGAGCCTTCTGCTGCGTGTAAGCGTCGCGCAATTCGACGCCGAGTTGCGCGCTCTCTTTAGCCCGCTCAATGTTCTGCTTGTAGGTCGTCTCGGCCCGCTTCAACTCCATCTCTTTGAGCATTTCCCGGCGCGGCTCTTGAGATTGGTCGTGATCGGAGGCGTCCTCGCGCCTGAGAATGGAAGGCGTGCCCGTCGGTGGTTGGCCGGTCTGGGCTAATGCGAGTGGACTGATGCAGCCCACAAGCACGAGCGCCGGCAATATGTAACGACGAAACATCAACGTCTTAACTCGTCTCGATCCGTAGCGGAAGTTCAACTGTACAAGCAGTAATCCGATGCCGCTTAAGTTTTTAAATCAACCTCGGTCGTCGCGCCGACTTGTAAAGTTATACCTGAGATAGCCTGACTTTCAACGAATTGGGATCGGATTGTCAGGCGTATTGAGAAAGCCGTCGCCTTTGCTTCTGGGCTTCTGCACGACAACGACTTTCGATCCTTGCGGCGGCGACTCCAACGGGCGGCGCTCGCCAATCTGCGACCTGAAAGCGATCTCTTGATTGCGCGCGGCGCTAAGGACGCGCACCAACCGGGTCGCACTCCATTGCCGCGACGGCACGGTCAAAGAATAACGACCTTCCTCGCCCGGATTAAGGTTGACCGGCTCAAGTTTCACCTGCTGCAATTGCAGATTCTCACCCATACGCGGGATCAATTGCACTTCGACGCTCACATCAGCAAGGCGCGCGTTCGAGACGTTGCGCACAACGCCGCCGATAACCGCCGTCCCACCCTGAAGCCGCGCCTCGTCCTCAAACACCTGTGCTTCAATTGGCGCGGCCTTCTTGGCCGCTTGAGCCGCCTGTTGTGTGGCGAGCGCGTGCTGTTTCTGCCGGTGCTGTAGGAGGAAATATCCTGCGAGCAGTGCGCTGGTGACGGCGACCGCGCAGGCGACTGCGCCGAGTTTGACCAGAGGCGGTTGGCGCTCTCCGGCCGCGAAATGAAGTTCGTTGGTAGGTTCTGTGGCCAAAATTCTACTGCCTTAAAACTTTCGGAAATGGTTTAGATGACACGCGCTAAACGTGCCCAGGACGAAGCTTAAGATGCTTGCTATGGCTCAGAAGATGTCTGCACCGGACAGCCAGCGCCGACCGTGCCCGTGATCTTGACGATCAGATCGCACAGAAACTCTTGTTCGGCCGCGCCGCTGCTGCGCAGCGACACCCACTCAGCCCCGGCCGCGCCGTCGCTGCGCCCTTCCACACGTGCGTTGACGGAGACGTTCGTGTTCACGCCGTCCACCGGCTGCACCTCGATGATCAAAGTGTAGCGCCCCTGCGACCAGCCGCGCGTCGTATCTGTGGGCAACTCTGAGTAGCGGTTCAACTCGGTCACGGCAATGACCGTGCCTTTGACGAAGCGATAGGGTTGGCTAATCAGTATGCCCTCGTCGGTCTTCGACACGCTCGTATCAAGGATCAGTTTGCGTTCGCGCAATAACTCTTGGGCGGCGCGCAGCACCACGTCACGCCGGGCGGTGAAGTGATAAGGGTTGGGCAGCGGTGGCAGCGTGGGCGTGCGCCCTTTGCCGAAGTCTATGCCGCGCCCTGAGCCGATGCTCTGGTTCGAGCCGTTCTTGGCGGGCGCGCGGTCGTTGCCGGTGTCGCGGATGCGCCCCGTCTGGTTGTCAACACCTTTATCCTGATTGTCCTGAGCTTGTGCGGTGACGGCCGCCGCGGCGCAAAAGAGCAAAAGACTCAACAGCAGCTTCATGATTCACACCCCTCCGTGGTCAAAAAAAACGTATCGGCAGCACGCAAGCACTAGCGCATGGGAGACGGGCTGAGCATAAAGCAACGCATGACTGAATTCAAGGGTACGGCTTGCAGCGCATAAACGATCAATGTGTCACGACAAAAAAGCTGATCATGAAGTCACATGAAACAACATGAAGAAAGACGATTAGCTTCGTGGTGTTGCTTCATGCGGCTGCGTGTGGCCTCGTGCTTGTCTGAATCACTGATTGGCGGAGTCTGCGTTCGCGCGTGCATCGCGCTGGCGTTCCCACTCGCGTAAGGCTTGCACGCCGCGTTGAAACTCCGCGTCGCTGCTGTAGAAGTTGTGCGCGCCGTCGTCGCGTGACGGCTCGCGCACGTAAAAGAGATAGTTGGTCTGGGCGGGCGCGAGGGCAGCGGCGAGCGAACGTGCGTGAGGCGATGCAATCGGCCCCGGCGGCAGACCTCTGACCTTGCGCGTGTTGTAGGGTGAATTGCGATCAAGGTCGCTCTGATACACCTTGCCGTCGTTGCGCCACTTGCCGGCAAGCTTTGAAGCGTAGATAACGGTTGAATCGATCCCTAGCGCAATGCCGCGCTGCAAGCGATTGTAGATGACAGACGCCATGACCGGGCGTTCTTCCTTCAGCTTGGCCTCGGTTTCGATGAGCGAGGCGATGGTCACGATCTCGCGCACGCTTTTGTTTTGCGCGCGGGCCTGATCGGCCATTTCGCTCTCCCAGACCTGACGGAAACGCTGCACCATCGTCGTGATCATCTGGCGCGCGTTCGTGTTCGGCGGAAAGCTGTAGGTGTCCGGGTAGAGATAGCCTTCCAGATTGCGCGCGGCCGGGTCGAGGTCGCTGATGGCGCTCGTGTCGTCCATCAGGGCGAGGGCTTCGTCCGCGTTGGCCAGTTGCAGTTCGGGCAGACGCGCCATGGCGTTGGCGATGTCCCAACGCGTCCACCCTTCGATGACGGTGAAGCGGGCGAGGCGCTGTTGCCCCTCTGTGAGCTTGCGCAGGACTGTGCGCGGCGTGACGGGCGAAGGGAAGCGATACTCGCCCGCCTTGAGACTCGGCCCGCCGCCGGTCAGCTTCACGTAGAGCCGCAACGGCCACGTCCGTCTGATAATGCCGGCTTGTTGTAGCCGCGCAAAAATCTCGTCGGTCGATGAGCCGCGCGGAATCTCTATGTAGTCGCTTGCGTGCGCGTGCGCGACGGGCGTGCTCAACTCGCGGCGCAGCCAGAACGCAAAGCCGCCGCCGAAAATTAAGAGCAGGATGAGCAGCAATAATAGAACGCGAAGCAGTTTCATGAATCAGCCGATTATGCCCGATAGATAACGACGGCGACGCTTCAATGTATTACGCGCGCGCCAGAAAATCACGGAGAATGAGTGCGGCGGCGGCGCTGTCAACGCGCGCTTTCAGTTCGGCCGAGCCGACTCCTTCGGCCCGCAACGCGGCCTCGGCCGCATGTGACGTGAGCCGCTCGTCCTGCAAAAAAATAGGGATGCCGAGCGACAACTCAAGGTTGCGCGCGATGCGGCGTGCGTCCGTCGCCGCCGGCCCTTCCGTCCCGTCCATGTTCAGCGGCAAACCAATCACCACCCCGCGCGCGTCAAACTGCTCGCGCAGCAGTTTGATTTCCAAGAGCAGCTTCTTCCAACTGCTACGCGACAGCGCGGCGAGCGGGCGCACCGTTAGACGCAACTCGTCCGAGACGGCTACGCCGACACGGCGCGCGCCCAAGTCGAGCGCCAGCAGTCGTCCCGGCAGATCGTGCGCGGTGCTGGTGTCTGTCTCAACTGTGCTGTCCGTATTTGACAAGGCGGTTAAAACTGAAAGCATCGGCGCGCGCGAGTATAGCGCAGCCGCACGGACGCACGCCAAAGCCCACGGCTTTCTTGCGACGCACCACGCGCTACGGTATCATCCGAGTCGGAGCCTGTCGCGCACAGATGCTGCGCGCCCCGGCGCGCCATCTGAATAATGAAACCCCGCGCCGACGGCGGGCATGGCCGGTAAAAAGCAGGAGTCATTGATGTCATTTCGCAGTAAGTTTCTCATCGTCGTCTTTTCCGCGACGCTCGCCATCTATTCTGTGGTCGGCGGCTGGATGCTCACGCGGGCGCAGCAGCAGAACGATCCGGGCGCGCAACTGCGCATCTTCGAGAGCGTCCTACAGCACATCCGCGACGACTACGTAGATGATCCCGATCTCAACAAGGTGCGGGCCGGCGCGCTGCGCGGCCTCGCCTACGGGCTTGATCCTTATTCGACCTACCTGACCGTCGATCAAGTACGCGACTATCGCGCCAACGTCGAAAAGAGCGCGGTCGGCATCGGCGCGGAACTGTCGCAGGTCGCCTCTTATCTCTACGTCATCGCGCCGGTCAAGGGCGGCCCCGCCGAACAAGCGGGCGTGCAGGCGGGCGACATCATCGAGTACATCGACAACAAGGCAACGCGCGACATCTCGCTCTATGATGCGAAGCAACTCCTGAACGGCGCGTCTGGATCGGAAGTCAAACTGCGCATCCTGCGTGCTTCGACGCGCCCGTTGACCCTATCGGTCAAACGTGCGCCGGTCGTCACGCCTGCCGCAGAGGCGCGGATGGAAGCGGGCAAGGTCGGCGTGGTACGCGTCAACAGTCTCGCGGACGGCGAAGCGGCGGACGTGCAGAAGCGCGTGCAGGAATTGCAGAAGCAGGGCGTGCAGAAGATCGTGCTCGACCTGCGCAGCGTCGCGGGCGGGTCGCTCGCGGAAGCCGTGAAGGTGGCGAACCTATTCATACACGACGGTGCGCTCGCGCAGCAGGTTGGGCGCGGCGGCAAGACCTTGAAGACTTTGACGGCCGATCCGAAGCAGTCGGTCTTCGACGGCCCGTTGGTTGCGATCATTGATCGGGGCACGGCGGGCGCGGCCGAAGTCGTCGCTTCGGCACTCATCGAGCGCAAGCGCGGCGAAGTGGTCGGCGAAAAGAGTTTCGGCGCGGGCGCGGAGCAACAACTGTTCACCTTGCGCAACGGCGACGGCCTGTTGCTCACAATCGTCAAGTGGGCATCGGGCACAGGCAAGGCATTCTTAGGCACGGGCGTCGCGCCTTCGATTGAAGTCAAACGGCCTGAGTTAGCCGAAGCGGTTGACCCGGACGATCTGACCGGCAACGACGACGACGCGATCACGCGGCCGCAACCGCAGACGAACGACAAGCGCGAGGTCGCGCCCGAAGCCGCCTCGCCCAAGCAGCAACCCGAAGACACGCAGATGAAGAAGGCCCTTGAGCTATTGCGCGAGAACAAACCCGCGCAGCCTAAGGCCGCTTAAACCGGCACAACCAAGCTCGAAGCGAAAGGCCGTAGCGATTATTGCTACGGCCTTTCGCCTTTGTGCGGGCTGTTCACTTGAGCGCGCGTCTGTTTTGTTGCTTGAAAAGGGCGCTGGCAAGAGCCGTTTAATCTTCGCCCTCGCCCGGTGGTTCGGCCGCGCAATAGACGACGAAGGTGGGCGGCGCGTCTTCAGGTCTGAAGGTCACGGAGATGGGCTTCTCGTTGCGCACCAGATCGAGATAGTGCTGGTACAGGCTGAAGGGTTGATAAGCGACGCCGATCTTCGAGGCGGCATCGTAAGTGTTACCCGGCAAGCTTTCCGTGGGGTCGCGGAAGAGTATGTAGAGTTTCTGATCGTCACAATACAGATTGATCCGCCCGTTCTGCTTGCCCGCGTTCGGATACAAGAAAGCATCATACCGTTGCACGGTCTTGATGAAAGCCATTGTGAACTCCTTTCTGACGTGAGGCTGAGGCGGACTCGCACTCCTCAGCAGCGTAACGAGCGAGGCAACTCAAGCGGCGCGTAAGCTAATACTATCTCGCTAAAATAGCAACCTTAATTTGCACCCGGCGCATGCAGACATGCAGCCGCGATGTTAGTTCAGAGTGGAATGTTGCCGTGCTTTTTGGGCGGGTTCGTGTCGCGTTTATTTTCGAGCAGGGCGAGGGCGCGGATTAACTTGGGGCGCGTCTCGGCCGGTTCGATGATCTCATCTACGAAGCCGCGCTCGGCGGCGATGTAAGGGTTGGCGAATTTATCCTCGAACTCGGCGACGCGGGCGGCGCGCGCCTGTTCTTTGTCGGCCGCGTCGCTGAGTTCGCGGCGATAGAGCAAGCCGACTGCGCCTTCCGCGCCCATGACGGCGATCTCGGCCGTCGGCCACGCGAGGTTGATATCAGTGCGGATGTGCTTCGAGGCCATGACGCAGTATGCGCCGCCGTAAGCTTTGCGCGTGATGACTGTGACTTTGGGCACGGTCGCTTCGGCGAAGGCGTAGAGCAGTTTTGCACCGTGCCGGATGATGCCGCCATGCTCTTGACGCACACCGGGCAGGAAGCCGGGCACGTCCTCGAAGGTGACGAGCGGGATGTTGAAGCAGTCGCAGAAGCGCACGAAGCGCGCGGCTTTGACCGAGGCATCGATGTCGAGCACGCCCGCGAGGTAAGCGGGTTGATTGGCGACGATGCCGACGCTGCGCCCGTCCAAGCGCGCGAAACCGACGACGATGTTCGGCGCATACAGCGCGTGGACCTCAAAAAAATAGTTCTCATCCACGACCGAGTGGATCACGTCGCGTATGTCGTAAGGCTGGTTCGACGCGGCGGGCACGATTGTATTCAAACGCTCGTCCGTCCGCGTCGCGCTGTCAGCGGTCGCAACGCGCGGCGGGTCGTCCATGTTGTTCGACGGGATGAACGAGAGCAGTTCGCGCACCAACTGCAAGGCGTGCTCGTCTGAAGTGGCGGCGAAGTGGGCGACGCCGGACGTGCGATTATGCGTCTCCGCGCCGCCGAGTTCTTCTTTCGACACGTCCTCATGCGTCACGGTCTTGATCACGTCCGGCCCCGTGATGAACATATAAGACGTATGCTCGACCATCACGTTGAAATCGGTGATGGCTGGACTATAGACCGCGCCGCCAGCGCATCGGCCCCATGATGCAACTGATCTGCGGCACGACGCCTGAAGCGAGCGTGTTGCGCAAAAAGATGTCCGCGTAGCCGCCCAGACTCAACACGCCTTCTTGTATGCGCGCGCCGCCCGAATCGTTCAAGCCGACGACGGGCGCGCCGACCTTCATGGCCAGGTCCATCACTTTACAAATCTTCTCGGCGTGCGTCTCCGAGAGCGAGCCGCCGAAGACCGTGAAGTCCTGCGCGAAGACGAAGACGCGCCGGCCGTCCACCAACCCGTAGCCGGTCACAACACCGTCGCCGGGATACTGTTGCTTGTCCAAACCGAAGTCGCGCGTGCGATGTATGACGTGCTTGTCGAACTCCTCGAACGTGCCCTCGTCGAGCAAGAAATTGATGCGCTCGCGCGCGGTCAACTTACCGGCTTCGTGTTGGCGCGCGACACGTTCCGCGCCGCCGCCCGCCTCGGCCAGTCGGGCGCGCTCACGCAGGCGTTCAAGCTTCGACACAGTTTGCTCCGGCTGCTGTTGGGTTGAACTCATAATGATTCAGAAGGACGAGTCATTGTAGCATCGAATGATAAGTTAACTGACCATGCGGCCACGTAGCGAGCGCATGGCCCATTCGGCGGCGACGAGCGCGGCGATGACAACGTAGAGCAGTTCCAGCAAGTGCCGCCAGTGCAGTTGTCCGATGAGCAAAGCGCGCGCGACATCGATTGTGGCGGTGATGGGGATGAGCCACGCGACGACACGCAAGGGCGCGGGCAGCACGTCTACCGGATACCAGACGCCGCAGAGAAACAGCGCGGAGAAGAAAAGGGCGATGTAGAGATTGTAAGAGTCTATGTCGTGTATGTGCGCCGTCACGCCGAGCGAGAGCGCGCCGGTAAAGAAACTGCCCGCGAGCAGCGGCAACGGCACGAGCAACGCCCACCAAGATTCGGCCGCGCCGAAGCACGCGAGCACCAGCATGATGATCACAGCGTCGATCAAAGACTTCGACGCGGCCCAGCAGATTTCGGCGAAGGCGAGCGATTCGGCCTCGACCGGCGTGGCCAAGATCGCGTCGAAGGTCGCCTGATAGACCATGCGGAAGTAAGAGCCGTAGGCGGTTTCAAACATGGCGCGCGAGATGACCGCGAAGCCCAGCACGCCCGCGCCGACGAACGCGAGATAAGGCACGCCCGATACCTGCGCGGCGATCAGCGAGCCGACGCCCCAACCAAACGCGAAGACCATGAAGACCGGCTCGATGAGCGGCGCGGCCAACTCCATCTTCCACAGACGCAGATAGACCTCGAAGTGGCGCTGCCAGACCGCGAACGCGTCGCGCAGGTTGACGCGCGCAAACGCGGGCGCGTGCGACGCGCGCGAGCTTGTTTCGATGGCAACTGTTGGCGCACTCATGTCTGTTTAGCGACACTCTCAAGCAAACGTCATGCGGAAAAAGGGAAGCCGCGTTGCTTCGACAAGCGCGAGCAGTTCGGCCTGCGCCTGTGCGACCTGCGCGCGCAACTCGGCCGGGTAAACGAGTTGCGCGGCATGACGGGCAAACTCGTCTTCATCCAACACCTGATAAGTAAAATCGGGCGCGACGAGTATGTCTATATCCAGATCGACGAAGCTGAGCGTGTGCCCATCGAACTCGGCCGGTTGATTGATGTTGCAATAGTAGTTGCGCAACGTGCCGTCCGGTTCACGGAAGCGGAAGACGTTGTACCAACGATCCGTCCAGTAGTATTCGGTACTCGTCGTGCCGGGCGCGATGCGACCCAAGAGCGGGTGCTGAATCTCTTCATCGAACACGCCGTCTAGCACGATGAGCGTGTCGCGTTGCGCGGTCAGACGCGCGGGCCACTGGCGATGCAGGCGACCGTCGAACTTATGTGCGCGCACGACGACCTGTGTGCCCGTCTGTGCTGTCAACTCTAGCTGCGGTTCAAGCATCGTGCGCCCCTTCGGGGTCTGTGTCGCCGACGATGTCTAGGAACACGTCTTCCAAGTTGGCGGGGCGGAGCAGCGCGCGCCGGCCGGCGTAATGTTTCAAGAGCGGCGTCAACTCTTCGGGCGTGTCGGCAAAATAGAGATGCGCGCCGCCGCGTGCGGACGAGCGCACGCGCGGGCCGGCTTCGTGCAAGTGCGCGTCGCTCGCGTCGCGCACTTCGAGCGTGTAGTGTGCGAAGCGCGCGGCGATGAGTTCGCGCGGTGTGCCGGCGGCGAGCACGCGCCCGCGCCCGATGATAAGCAGGCGGTCGCAGAGTCGTTCGGCTTCGTCCATGTAGTGCGTCGAGAGTATGAGCGTGAGTTTGGTCCGGCGGCGCAACTCTTCGAGGCGTTGCCATATCTCCTGTCGCACTTGCGGGTCGAGGCCGGTGGTGGGTTCGTCAAGCACAAGCAGACGCGGTTCGTGCAACAGTGCGCGCGCGATCATCAGACGCCGCTTCATGCCGCCCGACAACTCTTCGACGCGCGCCGCTGCGCGTTCGGCCAGACCGATGAAGGCGAGCAACTCGTCCGTGCGTGCGAGCGCGCGGGCGCGCGGCATGTGGAAGTAGCGCGCATAGACGAGCAGGTTTTGGCGGACGGTAATGTCGGGGTCGAGATTGTTTTCCTGCGGCACGACGCCGAGCAGCGCGCGGATCGCGCGCCCGTCGCGGCGCACGTCGCGCCCTTCGACGCGCAACGCGCCCGCCGTCAAAGGCGTGCGGCAAGCGATCATACGCATCGTCGTGGACTTGCCCGCGCCGTTCGGGCCGAGCAGCCCGAACGCTTCACCGCGCGCGACCGTGAAATCAATCGCGTCCACGGCCGTGCGTTGACCGTAAACTTTCGTCAGCCCCGTGGCCGCGACGACCAACTCGTGCGGCGTCGCGCGCTCGGCGGCGACGTGCGCGGGCGCAAGTTCAATCCCTGTGTTCATCGTCAGTAGTGATTCGGCGTGCGGGCCAAGCTAACACAAAGCTGCGACGGCCGCGAAGCAGAGGCGGCTATAGGCTGTGGGCCGCTGCGATTCGTGTAACAAGAATTTAATATCCGTCTTGATTCATAAAACAGTAGCCACGTTTATGATTATGCGCTAGCCTCGCACCCTGTCAGCCCGCGCGGAGAATAAACAAAGGGAGAATCGACATGCTCCAAAGTGGAAAGTTTAGTTTGGCCGGTTTGGTGTTGCTTGTCATGTTGTTATGGCCTGCGCCGATGCACGCGCAGGAGAGTGTGCCACAGGTTGAGCCGCCGCCCGCTGAAACTGCCCGGCCGGATAATCAGGCCAAGCCCGAACTCGCGCGCGAGGTCGAACAGTTGCGCACGAAAGTTGATCAACTCGAAACGTTGATCGGGCAACAGCAGCAATTATTGTTGGCGTTGAAGCAACGACTTGAGGCGAGTGCAACGCAAACTGCGGCCGACGACACGTCCGCCACGGGGCCGAAAGTCGTGCATGCTGCGCTCGTGGCCGAGTTGGGTTCGACGCAGGCACAGCCGGCCGCGCCGACGGGGCAGACCACGGCGCAAGCGCAGCCCAAGCCGGCCGCGCTGCTCGCCGGGTGGGACGACAATCACGCCTTCCTGCGCACAGCCGACGGCAATTTTGTGATCAATCTGGCCGGCTACGCGCAACTCGACTATCGCGGTTATCAAGCCGGCAATCATCCGCCGAACACCTTTCTCGTGCGCCGCGTGCGCCTCGGCGTGGAAGGAAAGGTGGCGCGCTATTACGACTTCAAGGTCGAAGGCGACTTCGCCGATACCACTAGCACACTGCTGCGCGACTTCTACGTCCGAGTCCATCGCATCGACGAGTTTCAAGTGAGCGCAGGGCAGTTCAAAGAGCCGTTCAGTCAAGAGGAACTGCGCTCCGACGCGTTTCAAGATTTCGTCGAACGCTCGCTCGTCAACAACCTCGCGCCCAGTCGTAGTCCGGGCGTGATGGTGTCGGGCGTGTTGCGCAAAGGCACGTTTGAATATCAACTCGGCGCGTTCAACGGCAAGGGCGTGCTGGCCAACAACACCAACGGCACGCCCGAAGGCGTGTTGCGCCTGCGCTTCGCGCCGTGGCGGCATAGCAAAGAGTTCTGGTTGAATGGGCTGGCCTTCGGCGGCGCATACGCGCAAGGGCGCAGCACCGCCGGCCAGAGCGTGCGCGGGCAGACGGAAAGTCGCAGCAGCACTTTCTTCACGCCGGATACGATCAACGGCGCAAGCATCAGGGCGAACGGCGAGTTGACGTGGCTGTTGGGACCGGCCGCCGTGCGCGTCGAATACGATCAGACCAATCAAGCGCGCAACGGTTTAGGCGCGCGCGGCACGACGCTGCCCGGCGTGGTGGCGAAGGGCTACACGGGACAGTTCACATACTTGTTGACCGGCGAAAAGAAACCGGACTCGGCCGCGCTCGCACCGCGCCATAACCTGTTCGGCGACGCCAAGAGCGCCACCGGCTACGGAGCTTGGGAACTGAAATTGCGCTACGCCAATCTGCAAATCGCCGACGGCACAAACAAGTCCAACCGCGCCGAGACGATCTTCTTCGGCGCGAACTGGTATCTCAATCGCTTCGTCCGCTACCTGCTCGACTTCGGCATCGAACGATACAAAGACCCCGTGCGCGCACCCAAGCCCGGCGATCATAATTTCTTCGTCGTGCTGAGCCGCATCCAAGTCGCTTTCTAGGAAATGATGAATGAAGAACAGCGTGTTTTTATTCAGAATGATGAATGATGAATAGCATCTTATTCTTCATTCATCATTTCTTTTATCCGCCGTGGGCAGCGCGGACAGGGTTACGTAAGATTCCGACGCCTTCGACTTCGACCTCGACGATGTCGCCGTTTGTGAGTGGCCCGACGCCTGCGGGCGTGCCGGTGGCGAGTATGTCGCCGGGGTAGAGCGTCATGATGTGCGAGATGTAGCGGATCAGGTAAGGCACGGGGAAGGCCATGGCGCTGGTGCGACCCTGTTGCCTGAGTTCGCCGTTGACGCGCGTGGTGACCTGTACGTCGAGCGGATCGAGTTCCGTCTCAATGTATGGCCCGACGGGGCAGAAGGTGTCGAACGATTTGCCGCGTGTGAACTGCACATCCTTGCGTTGCAGGTCGCGCGCGGTCACGTCGTTCACACAAGTGTAGCCGAGCACGTAGTCGAGCGGATGTTCGGCGTCGCTGAGCCGGCGCGCAGTTCGTCCGATAACGACGGCGAGTTCGCCTTCGTGTTCGACGCGCGTAGAGACGGCGGGCAATTCAATCGCCGCGCCGGGACCGATGAGCGCCGACGGCGCTTTGAGAAAGAGCAACGGCTCGTCGGGCATCGCGTTGCCCAACTCCGCTGCGTGTTCACGATAGTTGCGGCCGACGCAGACTATCTTCGAGGGCACGACGGGCGCGTAGAGCGTCGCATCGGCGAGCGCATGCGCCGGCCCCGTGGCGGGCGGCGCAAACGGCAGACGGAAAATCTCGTCCGAGGCCAAAGGAAAAATCTCCGCGCCTGCGATGAACCCGTAGTGCTGTTCATCGCAGGCGAGCGTTGTATAGCGACACAGTTTCATATCAGTGATTCTGCCGGATGCACTTGTTTGATCAGTTGCGCCTGTTGTGTGCGCCCGCGCCGGGCTAACCTTAAAACAAAGAGTAGAGACTGTACAGCACCATTAATAGAAACAAGCCCATCAGCACTGCTTGGAGCGGACGGACTACGGGCGGTTGCCATTTCAGTTTGAGTTGCGCAAAGACCGGCCGCAACGCTGTTTTTAAGACCGGGACCCCTGCATCTTTCCAACCGGCTTTGATGAGCGAGCTAAGCGCGAAGGGCATTCTAACGAAACGCGGCGTCCAGTCCGGCCCAAAATAAATTAGGCCGTTAAGACTACCAAAACTGCCCGCACCGCGCTCGTAGGCCGGCAGTTGAGCAGGCAGATACACGGCGGCTTGCCCGCGAAAATCTTCGTAGAGCGTCTTGTTATGCGGGACGAGGAACAACAGATGCTCAGGCTGCACATACTGAACCGCCCGCTGCACCTCCCACCAGAAGCCTTCGGTCTGGCCGATGCGTAACACAACCAACTGCGCTTTGCGCATCAACGCGGTGATCGTTTCCTGCCACTCGTCATCTGCGACGTAGATGCGCGCCGCGCCCAGTTCGGGCAGTTCTTCGCCGGGCCGCCCAATCGCCACGAAGGGGCCGATCTCGCGCATGACCATTGCGAGCTGTTCTTCTTCCGTCGTGCTCAACACGATCCGTGCGGTCGTGGGATCGTCTTTGAAGGAGCGTAGATACAGCACGGGCGGACGTTCGTCGCGGCTCATCAACTCTTGCGCATCAAGGGCGCGCACCTTACGGCGCAGCGCCGAGTATCTTGTCACAAAGAACATGAGCGCGAGTATTGATGTGATTTCTAAGTCTTGCCTGAGCCGGTAGAAGGCGGGCGCGGGGTCGCGCCCAATTATTCGTATTTCATAGTTAATAATTTGCGTCGTGAGATAAAAGATACACGATAACGCAAGCCCCAAAGCTTGCCACGACATACCTGATTTCGGAGGCTGGTTCATGCGTGTCGCCGTCGCTCAGCGCGGGGTGACGGAATATCTTTTCACCCAACGCAACACGCGGCTGAAGGTTGGGTATTGTTGATTATCGCCGAGCTTTTGCGGGAAGCCTAGCACATAGGTCAAGCCCTTCAGCACACTCAGCGCAACGACCATGATGGCCCAACCCACACATAGACGACCGGCCAACGTCCAGACATTTTTGTCCACATGGCCCTTCGTCAACAACATGACTAGCAGCGCGAGCGTGTAAATGATAGTAGTGCCCAACGCCGGCCCCTGCATAAACTTGAGCACGCGCCGAAGCTGACTCGGCGTGACCACTGTAAACCGCGTGGGCTGCTTGCGCACTATGGGCTGCTGAGTTTGCGCGGCGTGCTGTAAAGCCAAAAGACTGTCGTGTAAGCGGGCGTGAAAATCTGTCTCGTGCTGCCGCGACCAGCCTTGAGCGATTTGCTCAAACACAACATGGCCGCGGCCGGACAGTAACTTGAGCAGCAACTTACCGTCGGGGCTGTCGCTGACGGCCAAATTACGCCCGACGATGATCACAGTTTTAGCGGCATAGCGCGCGGGTCTGATCATATCTAACTCGATCATGATCCCCGGCGTGAACGAAGTCAGGTGCAGCACTACGGGAAAGGCAGCGGGCAGCAGTTCACCGATAAACTGTGTCCAAGCTTCGGGCACACGCTCAAATCTGTAGACGCCGGCCAGCGGTTCAGGGTCGCGCGGATCGGCCAAGGCGACGAGCGGCAGGTTTGCGTCAAGCATCTCGATCAGCAGTGCCTCTATGTGCCGTGCGTGCAAGTCGGCCGCGCTCGAATCAGTCTCAGGATTCGGCCCCGCATAAGTGATGCTGGCCGCCTCGGCCTCGAAACCGCGCAGAAACAGCCCGAAGCGCGGCTCTGTGGCTTGCAGTTGCGCGAGTATTTCCTCGGCCGATGGTTGGGCATAACCGGCCGCCAAGCGGACGTGTTTGTTTTTGATGTCCCTGATATTGACCAGCACCCACCAGCCGAAACTGACGAAGGCCGGAACCATGATCAGGCTCCCGGCAACTTGATTAAGCAACTGGCTGAGCTTCGCGTACCTGTGATGGATCAGGATTTCATCCACGAACAATGCGATGAGGATGAAAGGGGCAGCGGCAGTCACAAGCGTAAGGGGAAACAGACAGTTGGCGAGCATGAGCATGAATTTCCAGAACCGCGCGCGTCTGCTGTGGAAGCGTTGCTTGAAGCGCCGTGTGGGGGCGATAGGTTTGGCACTAACGGACATGACAACTGCTGCGGGGTGACGACGCTAACGGCACAGCCGACTATTTTTATCTAACTACTTTTATTTGATGCGCTGTGGTTGACGCTGAACGTCAGGGCACAACTTCGGAGACAACATCTGAGGGCGGGCTGACGTTGCCGGCCGCATCGACCGCAGTTAGGTAATAGTAATAGCGTGTGCCTGCTTCGACCGCGTCGTCTTGATAGGTAGTGCGTTCATAGAGCGCGCGGTTTAGTTTTGTCCAGTTCGCTTTCGGCAAGTTCGGATCGGTCGCACGATAGAGATTGTAACCGGCGACATCGCGTTCGGGGTTCGCGGGCCAAAACAGCGAGAGGCGACCGGGCGCGGCGGCGACCGTGATCGAAGTCGGCGCAGTAGGCGCGAACGCATCTTGCGGCATGATCTGGACGGCGTTCGAGTTCAGACTCTCGACCTGTGCGCCGCCCGTGCCGAGCGAGACGGCGCGCACAAGATAGACGTACTCTTCGCCGAAATTGAACGTCTGATCCGCGAACTCGTTGGCGTTGACGAGGCCTTTGTTGAGCGGGGTCTGCGCCGGTTCGGTCTGCGCGCGATTCGTGCGATAGACGTTATAGCCGAGCAGGTTGACGGGCGTAGAGCCGTCCACGTTGGCGGCCGGCGGTTGCCAGCGCACGACGATAGCCGTCTCGTTCGGATTGGTGACGGAGGTGAGCGCGGGCGGTTGGCTGACGCGTGTGGCCGGTTCGACGAGCAGGAAGTTCGAGAAGGTCGCGCGCTGCCCTGAGGCGTTGACATAGCGCAGGGCGTAACGCAGGCGCACAGGCTCGGTCAGGGTCAGCGTGTCCGTATAGCTGAGCGTATCGGGGCGCAGCTTGATCTCTTCATACGGCACAGAGCCGATGAGCGTGGCGCGGGCGCTGAACTCCTCTTCGGTCAGCGGCAGCGGCGCGCCCGTGCGCTCAGCGACGCGATACACGTCTATGCGCCGGATCGATTGCACGCTATCGTCCGCGGCATTCCGGCGCGGCGCAGGCCAACTCAAGATCACTTGATTGCCACGCTGCACGCCCGACAACAACTCCGTCCGCTGCGGAATATTCTCCACAGGCGGCAAAGGCGGCCTGCGCTTGCCGCAACTCAACAGGCACAAAGCAGCAGGCAACAGGCAAATGATAAAGAACAACTTGCGACAGGCCGGCAGTTGCGCCAGCAACGTCCTCGGCCGCGCGCAGACCCGCGCGCAGTTTAGCGTTAACTGCCTACTGCCTACTGCCTTCTGCCTACTATGCTTCACAGAATGTACCGGCTCAGGTCCTGGTCTTTGACGATCTCTGTGAGGGTGCGTTCGACATAAGCGGCGTCGATCCGTTGGTGCTTGGGTTCGAGGTCGGGCGCGTTGAAGCTGATCTCGTCCAGGACCTTTTCCATGATCGTGTGCAAGCGGCGCGCGCCGATGTCTTCGGTCTGCTCGTTGACGCGGCCGGCAAACTGCGCGACCGAATCCAGCGCGTCCTGCGTGAACTCAAGCTCGATGCCTTCGGTTTCCAGCAGCGCCATGTATTGCTTGATGAGCGAGTTCTTCGGCTCGGTCAGGATGCGCTTGAAGTCTTCGACCGTGAGCGATTCAAGCTCGACGCGAATCGGAAAGCGCCCTTGTAGTTCGGGGATTAAGTCCGACGGCTTCGAGACGTGGAACGCGCCTGCGGCGATGAACAGTATGTGATCCGTGCGGACCATGCCGTAGCGCGTGTTGACGGTCGTGCCTTCGACAATGGGCAGGATGTCGCGCTGCACGCCCTCGCGCGATACGTCTGGACCAGCGCCCGACTCGCGCCCCGCGATCTTGTCCAACTCGTCCAGAAAGATGATGCCGGCCGATTCGACGCGTTCGAGCGCGGCGCGGGCGACGCCGTCCATGTCTATGAGCCGCTCCTCCTCTTCCTGTAAGAGATATTCCATCGCTTCGTCCACGCGCAGGCGGCGGCGTTTGGTGCGCCCTTGAAAGAGATTGCCGAGCATGTCCTTCATGTTGATGCCCATCTCTTCAATGCCTTGCGGGCCGGCGACCTCTATGGTGGGAAAACTTTTTTCGCGGACTTCCAACTCGACGATACGATTGTCGAGCTTGCCGGCCCGCAACTGCTCGCGCAGTTTCTCGCGTGTGCGCTGAAACTGATCGTCGCGCGTCGCGTCCGCGGGCGCGATCTCGGTCGTCGCGTCGTCGGCATCGAACTCGAAGTAAGAGCCGGTCGCGGCGGCGCGCGGCGGCAGCAGCAGATCGAGTATGCGCTCTTCCGCGTTCTGCTCGGCCTTGTCTGCGATCTCTTCGGTCTTCTCAACGCGCACCATCTCCACAGCGATCTCGCACAGGTCGCGGATCATGCTTTCGACATCGCGCCCGACGTAGCCGACCTCCGTGAACTTCGACGCCTCAACTTTCAGGAACGGCGAGTTTGACAGGCGCGCAAGCCGCCGCGCGATCTCGGTCTTGCCCACGCCGGTCGAGCCGATCATGATGATGTTTTTGGGCATCACGTCCGCCGCCATGTCGGGCGCAAGTTTTTGCCGCCGCACACGATTGCGCAAGGCGATGGCGACGGCGCGCTTCGCCGCGTGCTGCCCGACGACGTGCTTGTCCAACTCCAACACGATCTGCTTCGGCGTCATCTCGTCCAAGCCGACCGCGTCGTCCGTATCACCTGAGAGATAAATAACCATATGCCGATTTCGGATTGCGGAATTTGGATTGCGGATTAAAAAAGCAATTGTCTTTCAATCCGCAATCCAAATTCCGCAATCCGCATTTGTCAGACTTCTTCCACGATGATGTTCTGGTTCGAGTAGATACAGATTTCACCGGCGATACGCAGCCCTTCGACGGCGATGTCGCGGGCGCTCAGGTCCGTATGCTTGATTAGGGCGCGGGCCGCGGCGAGGGCGTAAGGGCCGCCCGAACCGATGGCGAGCGCAGACTCACTTTCGTCGGGCGCGATCACGTCGCCGTTGCCGGAGAGCAGGAAAGAGCCGCGCTCGTCTGCGACCATGAGCAGAGCTTCGAGGTGACGCAGGATTTTATCCGTGCGCCATTCCTTGCTCAACTCGATGGCGGCGCGCTCAAGATTGCCGTGATACTGTTCGAGCTTGCCCTCGAAGCGCGTGAGCAGGGAGAAGGCGTCGGCACTCGCCCCGGCGAACCCCGCGACGATCTTGTCGTTGTAGAGTCGGCGCACCTTACGCGCGGCACTCTTCATGATCGTGTCGCCGAGCGTGACCTGCCCGTCGCCCGCCATGGCGACGCGCCCACCCCGGCGCACGAGCAGCACTGTGGTGCTGCGCAGGCGCGGCATTGCATCTTTTTTTTTCATCGCTGCAAGGCGAGACTATAGGAACAGGCGCGAAGGGAAGTCAAGGAACGAACACGGCCGTTAAGGCTTAGCGGCGGGCGCGTGTGGTTGACCTGTGCCGCCCGCGCCGTGTGTGCGGCCACTTTAGGGTTATGATAATGTGTTGTGCTATGGCTGCGACGGCAGTAGTTGAAACTGGGCAGGTGCAGTTTGCGTAAACTTTTCGCGGTGCGATTGACTGAAACGTAATGACAGACCGGCGACCACTGATCGGGATCACGATGCGCCACGAGTTGGAGACGGAGCGTTTCTATCTGGCGCGCGCCTATGGCGAAGCGGTCGAGGCGGCGGGCGGTGCGCCCGTGCATCTCGCACTGATCCCGCACGCGGCTTACATAGAGTCGGTGCTGGCGCATCTGGACGGCGTGCTCTTGCCGGGCAGCGCGTCGGACGTAGACCCTCTGCGCTACGGGCGCGAACCGCACACGCGCCTCGGCAGCGTGCATCCGCTCAAAGACGAGACGGACGCGCTCGTGCTGGCAGAAGTTGAAGCGCGCGGGCTGCCGCTGCTGGCGATCTGCTTCGGGCTGCAAGTCTGGAACGTGACGCGCGGCGGCACGCTCATACAGGACATAGAGAGCCAACTGCCCGCGGCGATCAAGCACGAACAGGGCGCACCGCGCGAGCGCCGTTCGCACCATGTGCGCCTGTTGGCGGGCAGTGCGTTGGCCGGTTTGGCCCGCGCCGATAGCGCACTGGTCAACAGTCATCATCATCAGGCAATTGAAACGGTCGGGCGTGACCTGCGTGCGAGCGCGTGGGCTGCGGACGGTTTGATCGAGGCGGTAGAGGATGTGCGGCCGGAACGCTGGCCGTGGGCGTACAGTGGCATCCGGAGATAGCTTGGGCCGACGATGAGTTTTCGACCCGCCTCTTCGCCGCCTTCATAGCGGCCACACGAACTTTTGCTACGGAACATACATCTGAGCTTGCCAGCGTCCGATAACGCCAGCGGTTTACGTGTGCTGCCTATTTTCGGCGGGAGCAGGGAAAGCGAGTCATGTTTGCACGCTACACGGAGAAGGCACGGCGCGTCATCTTCTTCGCACGCTACGAGGCTTCGGAGTTTGGCGCGCCGCAGATCGAGCCGGAACACATTCTGCTTGGTCTGCTGCGGGAAAACGGAGCTTTGCTCGTGCCCCAAATGGCCGTGCCGGAGCGGCAGTTGCGCGAGTCGCTCAGACGTGAGATCGAGCAGCGCGTCCAGCAACGCGCCAAGATCGAAACGAGCGTGGAGTTGCCGCTCGCGCCCGAAGCAAAGCGCGTGCTGGCCTACGCGCACGACGAGAGCGAGCGTCTGCGGCAGCGCCACATAGGACCGGAGCATCTGTTATTAGGACTGTTAAGGGCCGACAGAACGGTCGCCGCCGAGGTGCTCGGCGCACAGAGTTTAACACTGGACGGCGCACGTGCGGAGTTAGCGCGCACGGCCGAGGCAGGCGGGGCACAACAGACAGGAGAAGCACATTTGACCACGCAGGAATTGATCGCGGAGCCACGCGGACACAAAGGCGCACGGACGGGGCGGCGCACAGTGCTGGGACTCGAAAGACTGCTGGGCGAGCGCAGTGACCTGTTACGCGGGGCGCGCGTCGGTCTGATCTGTAATCAGGCTTCGGTGGATCACGGCTTGCGGCACGCCGCAGACCTCTTCCACGAGCGGCAGGACTTCAAACTGACAGCCCTCTTCGGCCCGCAGCACGGTATACGCGGCGACTTACAGGACAACATGATCGAGACGCCGCACACGCGCGACGCAGAGACGGGCGTGCCCGTCTACTCGCTCTACAGCGAGACGCGCGAGCCGACCGAAGAGATGCTCAGGGACGTGGACGTGCTGGTCTTCGACCTACAGGACGTTGGCTGCCGCATCTACACGTTCGTCTACACGCTGGCGAACTGCATGCGCGCGGCCGCGCGTTACGGCAAAAAGGTGTTGGTCTGCGACCGGCCGAACCCGATTGGCGGCGTACATGTGGCGGGCCCTGTGCTTGAACCGGAATACGCTTCATTCGTTGGGCAATTCCCAATTGCGACCCGTCATGGGATGACCGTCTGCGAGTTAGCCGAGATGTTTCGTGGCGAATGGGGGCTGAACTGTGAACTGGAACTGGTGCCGATGTCAGGCTGGGCGCGCGAACACTGGTTCGACGACACAGACGCCTCTTGGGTTTTGCCCTCGCCAAACATCCCCACGCCCGCCACGGCCATGGTCTTCCCGGGCACAGTCCACTTGGAAGGGACGCAACTCTCAGAAGGGCGGGGCACTACGCGCCCGTTCGAGTTGGTCGGCGCGCCTTACATAGATGCCCCGCACTGGGCGCGCACACTCGCAGCTTACGAACTGCCCGGCGTACACTTCCGCGCCTGCTATTTTCAACCAACTTTTCAGAAACATGCCGGCCGCACCTGCGGCGGGGTACAGTTGCACGTGACCGAACGTGAACAGTTTGAGCCGGTGACAGCAGGCACCGCAGTTGTCCTAACGGCTTATCAGCTTTACCGTGAGCAGTTTCGCTGGAAGGAGCCGCCTTACGAATACGTCTATGATAAGAACCCATTTGATGTCATCGCAGGGACAGCGCGGCTGCGCACGGCAATTGAGCAGGGGCAGACGCTGGCAGAGATCGTCGCTTCATGGCAAGAGCCGTTGCGCCGGTTTGAAGCAGCACGCGCACGCTATCTCCTCTACTAAAGGCTTAATTGAGCTATATCAATAGAACTAGCCAGATAGCTAAGAAACGACCTTAACTCTCGTCGGCGGCCGACTCTTGAGACATAACTTGAGCTTGTCCTTTCTATGCAGACACTGCCGGAGCTATTACAAGAATGTGAGCGCCAGCACGGGCACATCTGTCCGGGGCAGGTGCTGGGCGCGCGCATGGCTATGCTGGGCTGCCGGTTGCTGGGGATTTCCGACCCGCGCGGTGCGGAGCGCAAACTGCTAATCGTCTGGGTCGAGATAGACCGTTGTATGGCTGATGCGGTGAGCGCGGTGACAGGGGCGCGCCTGGGGCGGCGCAGTCTGAAGTTTCTGGACTATGGCAAGGTCGCTGCCAGTTTCCTGCACACAGATAGCGGGTGGGCCGTGCGTATCGTGGCTTTGGACAGTTCTCGTGCGTTGGCGGATGCCCGCTACGAAGGACTTGCGAACAAGAAAGAGCGTCAAATGCGTACTTATATGGAAGCAGGTGACGACGAGTTGTTCAAGATTGAGCGTGTGCGTATAGCCTACGGCGAGTTGGACGCGCCGGGGCGGCCACGCACACGCACGGCTTGTACACGCTGTGGTGAAGGGATAAACGACGGTCGTGAGGTAGCTCATGCGGAACATGAAGTACTCTGTCGTCCGTGTGCGTTGGGCGGTTATTACGAGGTTTTAGAAGAAATAATAGGCTCACAGCCAGTTAGTTAATGCTCGTTTATAAGCGCCCGCAACTTTCACCGGAGATTTTTGGTCCGAGTCCGATAACGTATAGGGGTATTATTCTGGTGTGGATGATTTGTCTGGCAGAGGAGGTTGTGAATGGCATCTGAGGTAAGCTTGGAGAAGGCGAGCGGTCTGGCTTGGGCAGCAGGGTTGCTGGCGTGGCTAGTGCCTGGGGGCGGCCACTTGTTACTGGGGCGCGTCGGGCGCGGGCTACTCTTAGGTGGCACCGTCTATCTGTTATTCGTGATAGGTTTGTTGCTCGGCGGACATTTGTACGGCCCACACAATGTGGCTGATGTCGGCGTGTTGGCTTACGTCTTTGGTTTCTGCGACCTAGGGCTGGGGCTGTTGTATCTTGGCTGCCTGTGGGGCGGAGTTGGCTTGATTGATCAGGCGAGCCGTGCGACCGCCGAATACGGCAACGTCTTCATGATGGTCGCGGGACTGCTCAACTATCTATTGGCCTTAGACGCCTTCGATCTGGCGGTGCGGAGGAAAGCGTGACCCATTTTCTGTTGATGGCTGCTTTCGCTGTAGCCGTGGCAATCATCTTCGGCGTGACCGGGCGCGACACCAAGCGCGCGCGCCTGACCTACGGCGTTAAGATTCTCGCCGAATTCATCGGCATTGGTTTAGCACTGGGCTGGCTACTCTATTGGCTACCGTTTCAATAATACCCTAATACCCTGCGGCCCGTCCGATAAGATTAGTAATTGTCCATCTCTCCCTCCTGTTTTGCATAACATCATGGGGTTAAACGAAACCGAAGCCTTTGTCTTACGCACATACAAGCTGGCGGAGGCGGATAAAATCGTCGTACTGCTGACGCGCAATGCAGGGCTGCTGCGCGGCGTGGCGCGCGGGGCCAGACGGCTCAAGAGCAAGTTCGGCGCGAGTCTGGAACTGTTCACGCACGTGTCGCTCACCTACCACGAAAAGGAGGGGCGCGAACTTGTCTCGATCAGCCAAGCCGACATCATTAGCTCTCAGTTTCACTTGGCCGGCCACGAGGAGGCTGCCACAGCCTTAGATTATCTCAGCGAACTGCTGGTAGAGTTCGCCCCGCCCCACGAACCCGACGAGAAACTCTTTCGCATGGTGCGCGCCTGCCTCGCTGCCATCGCCGCGGACCCAGCGTCTGTGCCGGAACTCACACGCTACTTCGAAATCTGGCTGCTCAAGCTGTCGGGCTTCCTGCCGGACGTGCGCACCTGCGCAGTCTGCCGCGCCTCTCTGGCAGAGGGTGTCAGCACGCTCGGGCCGGGCAGTCAACTGCTGTGCGGCGCTTGCGCACACGGCGCTGGGCTGAGTCTATCGGGCGAGACGCAAGCTTTGCTGCGCGCGTCCATGCACACGGCCCCGGAGGTATGGGCACGCGCAGTCCGACCCGCCGCAGCAGACACGCAGCAAGAATTGGCCCAGTTGACGCGCCAACTGATCACAAGGGCCTTGGAGCGCATCCCGCGTAGCCAACGGGCCGCAGGTTAGAGGTGCAGGCTCTAACCTGCCACCGCATCACTCCGTATAATAGACCTGTTCCCACCCACCGTTTGCGCGCGATAGGCGCTGTGCGTTAGCCTAGCGGGACAATGCGGCTCGGCACACGGCTCATAGAGAGATACGTCCTCGCGGCAGTCCTGCCTTACATGGGGCTGGCCTGGCTGTTGCTGACGGTGGTATTGCTCGCGCAACAGGCGACGCGCTTCGCCGAAATTCTCGGCAGTACGCGCACCCCGCTCGATCTTACAGCAGACGTGTTGCTAGGACTGCTGCCAAATATCACGCTCTTTACCCTGCCTATGGCCGTGCTCGTCGGCACCGCCACAGGCTTCGGCCGCCTCGGCAGTGACAGCGAACTGGTAGCGATGAAAGCGGCCGGGGTCGGGCAGGTACGGATCGTGGCTCCGGTTTTACTGCTGGGCTTGTTGGCCTCTGCGCTGACGCTCTACAACGGTCTGCAACTCGCACCGGGGGCGGCACGCCTGCTGCGCCACACGGCCTTGCGCGCCGCCCTCTTCAAACTCGAATCACCGGTCGAGCCGAACACCTTCAATACAGAACTGCCGGGCAAGATTATCTACGTGCGTGAGGGCGACCTGACGCGCGGCGAATGGGGGCGCGTCTTCATCTACTGGCAAGAGCCGGGCGCGCCGACGCGCATCGTGACCGCCCGCACGGGGCGGATCGACGCTTCCGGTGGCCAGTCCGAGCTCGTGCTCAGCGACGCGGAGGTCGCGACGCTGCCCGCTGAAGGGGTTGTGCAGGGGCGCACAGATGCCGGGCAGATCATAACCGAACGTTCGGAGCAGTTGCGCGTGCGGCTCAACACGGGACGCGACCTGTTGGTCGAGAAACTTGAGTCGGCCCCGAAAGAACTCGACGAAATGAACTGGCGTGAGTTGTCGGCCAGAACCCGTGACAGGGCAACTACGGTGCGGCGCGCGGCCGTGCCAGCCCTACACAAAAGGTTGGCCCTCTGCTGCGCGCCCCTGGCGCTAGCATTATTAGGGGCGGGCCTCGGCGTGCGCGTCAGACGGGGCGGGCGCGGGCTGGCCGTGTTGCTCTCGCTGGCCTCGATGCTCGTCTACTATCTGGCGCTGCTGGGCGGAGATCAGCTCGTGCGCGCCGGTCAGTTGCCGCTGCAAGCAGGTGCCTGGCTGGCCACAGCCCTGGCAGTACTTATAGGGAGCGGGCTACTGTTAACGGGTGACCGCCGTCTAGGGCTGCATTGGCGCGGACTTCGGGGCGCACGGTCTAGTCCGGCGCAGGGCAGGGCAATTGCTAAGCCCAGACGGCGTGGTCATTACGCACTGCTGGGATTGCTTGACCGGAACATTATGCGTGCTTTGGCCGGACATTTCAGCGTGGCCCTGACAACGCTGGTCGGCATTTTCCTGATCTTTACGCTGTTCGAGTTGCTGCGTTATATGACCAATACGGGAGCGCGGTTCTGGTTGCTGCTTCGCTACCTCTTCTTCCTGATCCCTCTGGCCGGCACGAGCATCGCCCCTATGGGCATGCTCGTGGCAGTGCTGGTCACATACGCCCTGCTCGCACGACGCAGCGAGGCTGTGGCGTGGTGGGCGGCCGGGCAGAGCGTGTACCGTCTGGCGCTGCCGGGGTTGCTCTTCGCCTTAGTGATTGGGGCCGGGTTGTGGCTAACACAGGAGCACGTGTTGCCCGCGGCTAATCGCCGGCAGGAGGCCCTGAGAGCGCAGATCAAGGGCGGGGCCGCACAGGCTGTAACGGCGGTCGGCCGGCAATGGCTGGCCATACCTGAATCCCAACGAATCTATACATATCTCTACGACGAAGCGACGGACACACTCGCCATACTCACGATCTTCGAGTTCGACGAGGCGGGCGTACACGTCCGGCGCGTGCTGGCTGCTGGGCGTGGGGCGCTGGCCGGCGGCGGAGGGCGGTTTGCGCCTGGAAGCTGTGCGACTCTTCGATTTGACGCCGCAGGGAGCCGCGCACCGGCGCGAGGCGGCCACGCTCATGCTGGCGGAGGCTACGCCGGTACAACTGTTTAAGCCGGTGCTTAATAAGCCCGCAGAGCTTAACGCTGAAGAATTAAGCCGTTACATAAAGGTGCTTAAGGCGCGGAAAGTGGTGGACGTGCAGGCCTATGAAGCAGCCTTGGCACGACGGCGCGTAGACCCCTTGGCCCCGCTGGTGATGACGCTCGTCGGGCTGCCGCTCGCGTTGGCGTTTGGGCGGCGTGCCGCCATCGCGGCCCTCAGCTTGGCCGTGTGTGTGGGCCTCGGCTTCTGGGGGAGCGTCAGCGGTTTTCAACAGCTCGGCCAGTACCGCCTTTTGCCGCCGCCGGTCGCGGCCTGGGCACCGCTGATCGTCTTTGCCGCAGTTGGCGCGTACCTGCTATCTCGCACCAGAACCTGACTTATAGCTTAACGCAGATGCTACGGGCGCGGCCTTGGCAGTTTAGTTCGCCAAGGCCGCGCCCACAGTAAAGAAGTGGTTAGAATGCTTAGGTGCCGGTTTCCCAACTCGTGAGGTATTCAACCTGCTCCGGCGACAGCGTGTCTATACTAAGACCGAGTGAGCGTAGCTTCAGCCCCGCAATCTCCGTATCAACCTCTGCCGGTAGTGTGTGTACGCCCGGTTGCAACTGCCCTTTATGTTTGACCAGGTACTCGACCGATAGGGCTTGATTGGCGAAACTCATGTCCATCACGCTGGCGGGATGTCCTTCGGCCGCCGCCAGATTGATGAGCCGTCCTTCGCCCAACACTATGACGCGCCGGCCCGTCGCACGTAAGGCGTACTCCTCCACGAACGGGCGCAGGCGTAGAGCCGGCGCGGATAGCTCGCGCAGGGCATCAAGATTGAGTTCCAGGTCGAAGTGACCGCTGTTGCAGACGATAGCCCCGTCCTTCATCGACTCGAAGTGTTGCCGATCAATGACGTGTCTATTGCCCGTGACCGTCACAAAGATGTCGCCCAGGGCAGCGGCCTCGGTCATAGGCATGACGCGGAAGCCGTCCATGACGGCCTCGATGGCCTTGATCGGGTTGATCTCTGTGACGACCACATTCGCGCCCAGCCCGCGCGCGCGCATCGCCACGCCCTTGCCGCACCAGCCATAGCCCACCACGACAAATGTGCGCCCGGCCAGCAGTATGTTGGTGGCGCGGATGATGCCGTCGATGGTCGATTGCCCTGTGCCGTAGCGATTATCGAAGAAATGCTTGGTCTGTGCGTCGTTGACGGCAATGGCGGGGAAGGTCAGTACGCCTGCGCTGCGCCATCGCGTGCAGACGCACGATGCCGGTCGTAGTCTCTTCCGTCGTGCCGATTACTTCGGACACCTGTTCGCGCCGCTCTTTGATCAGCGTCGCGACCACGTCCGAGCCGTCGTCGATGATGAGTTCGGGGTGCGTATCCAGCGCCGTGCGCACGTGCCGGTTATAGGTGTCGGTCGATTCGCCCTTGATGGCGTAGACAGGGACGGAATAATCGGCTACGAGCGAAGCGGCCACGTCGTCCTGCGTGGAGAGCGGGTTCGAAGCGATCAACACGGTCTCGGCCCCGCCTGCCTGCAGTGTGCGCACGAGATTGGCCGTCTCGGTCGTGACGTGCGCGCACGCGACCAGACGCACGCCCCGCAGAGGTTTTTCGCCGCGAAACTCTCTCGGATCAGGCGTAGTACGGGCATCTCACGCTCCGCCCACTCGATGCGCCGCTTGCCATCCGAGGCAAGCCCTATGTCTTTTACGTCGTAACCGGCTGCGCTGGTAGCACTCATCTATTGTTTCCTTTCATGTACGAACGCAGTGTTAAAGAAGATACTTAAGAAATCTTGACCGCCTCAAGCTTTGCAGCTTTAGACACCGGCCGCAGAACGCAGAGCTTCAGACCTATCTGTACGCTCCCATGTGAAGCCCTCTCCGGTGCGGCCGAAATGACCGTAAGCAGCCGTCTGTCTATAAATTGGCTGTCGCAACTTAAGTCTTTCGATGATGCCTTGCGGGGTCAGGCTGAAATGCTCTCGGATCAGACCTGCGAGTCGCTCTTCGCTGATACGCCCAGTCCCGTTTGTCTCCACCAGCACGGAGACTGGCTCTGCGACGCCGATGGCGTAAGCCAGTTGCACCAGACAGCGTTCGGCCAGCCCTGCCGCCACAATATTCTTGGCGATATAGCGCGCCATGTATGCTGCCGAGCGGTCAACCTTGGTCGGGTCCTTGCCGGAAAAAGCGCCGCCGCCGTGTGGAGCATAGCCGCCATATGTATCCACGATGATCTTGCGTCCGGTCAGTCCCGCGTCACCTTGCGGCCCGCCCGTCACGAAACGCCCTGTGGGGTTTATGTGGTACTTGGTCTGATTGTCGAGCAGTTCGGCCGAGATCGTCTGTTGGATGACGTGTTTCGTGATCTCTTCGCGTAGAGTCTCGTTATCGACCTGTGGGGCGTGCTGTGTGGAGATGACCACCGCGTCCACCCGGTAAGGGCGGCCGTCCCTGTATTCGATGGTGACTTGGATTTACCGTCGGGGCGCAGGAAGGGCAGTGTGCGGTTACGCCGCACTTCAGATAGGCGCTGGGCGAGTTTGTGGGCCAGCTGTATGGGGAGAGGCATCAGTTCAGGGGTTTCGTTGCAGGCGAAGCCGAACATAAGCCCTTGGTCGCCTGCGCCGCCCGTATCCACGCCCATGGCTATGTCCGGGGACTGCCGGTCGATTGCGGTCAGGACGCTGCAAGTGTCGCAGTCAAAGCCGTACTTCGCGCGGGTATAACCTATTTCTCTAATGGTTTCACGTGCCACTTGTGAGAAATCTATCTGCGCTTTGGTCGTGATCTCGCCGGCGATGACGACCAGCCCCGTTGTAACGAGCGTTTCGCAGGCTACGCGTCCGGTTTCGTCCTGCCTTAACACTTCGTCTAGGACGGCGTCGGAGATCTGATCTGCGATTTTATCCGGATGTCCTTCCGTGACGGATTCGGAAGTGAAGAGATGGCTGCCAGGATGACTCAAAACTTGCTTGCTCCTACTGTGTGGATTCAGACCCGTCGGTCGCTAGTTGACTTAGGCCAGAGGTCAAAAGACCGCGTACTGTAACAGCCGTTCATACGCCTGTCAAGCAAGCGTCAAGTGCAGAGTTTGGTTATAGGGATAATAAATACACAGGCTTTGCGCGGAAAGTACCTAAATCAACTGACTTTCCGTGCAACCTCCGTTTCTGCATGAAAAGTCGGCTCAATGCCTAGTTCGTGCATGGACTGAATCACGCAACAGATGTTGTGACAAAGTACCTTGCACAGTGCCTCATTCATTTGTGCTATCGGCGTCTTGCTCCGCAGTCGTTGCCCGAACTTCGCTTTAATCATGTGAAAGGTCGTTTCGACGTTTGAGCGTTTGTGATAGTGCGTTAAGAACTCGTCACGTTTGAAGTTATAGAAGTGATAGATACGCGCCCACAGTGCGCCGTTGCCGTCCGGTTGACTGTTCGTCTTGAAAGGGATGTAAGGGATAGCACCATGCCGCAGAGTCGCCGCAAAGTTGCTGTTGCCTAAGTACGCCTTGTCTGCGCTAACCTCTGCCAGTTGAAAACCACTCAGCGCGGTCTTATCAACTAAGGGTTTGAAGTAGGAATAATCGTTCGCGTAGCCGTTGCTGACCTCAACACTCGTCACGATGTTAGTTTTCACGCCGCACATTAAATGCAGTTTGAGCCATTGCCGCCGATCTTCATCCTGTCCATACTTCACATCTAGCCAGCGCATGAATTGACCCGTTGAAAAGCCCGACGAGTCAACGGCAAAGTTAGTCTCAACCGACTTCAACGCCTTGCTGCTTTCCGTGATTAGGTGTTGCAGATAAGGTGTTAGTTCCGGCATCCGAAGATAATCAAACAGCGTGTTGTAGCTTGGCAGTTTGGATAGGTGGCCTTTCTGGAAAGCATCGCGCAAGTCCGAAGCGAAGCGGCGCGTTGAGACGGTAGAGTAGATTTTATAGACGACGGCGAAGATGGTATCAGCCATTGAGAGGCGCGGCCGGCCGAACGTCTGGACAGGCTCGTCAATGCTATTCGTTAGCCCATGCAGTAACGCAAGGAACTCCGACTTTTCATAAGCCTGCGCCGCGTTGTATTGCTTCCACTCTTGTTTATAGGTAACGCGCTTGACCTTGACCGTTTCAACAGTCGTCGTCTTGTCGCCTTCAATAACAGTCGTGCGCGTGCGTTCGATTGTGACTTCAACCGCGATGATGTGCTTACAACGATTGCGGCGAAACTCATAGTCACGACAAGTGCAATGTGGCTTGTCGGATTCTAGGTTGACCGTATATGCGCTGTTGCCCTTCTGAGAAGGGACAAGCCATAAGTTGCCCTTGCGCGTGATGTTCGATTGGGCCGCGATTTCAAGCCCTTTTTGCTGCCGTGCGTCCATCTGTAGCCTCCGCAGTAATAAACTAACTACTGTGGAGTATATTACTATAGAGGTATATAGCAATGCAAGCATTATTTGACTTGACAGTATATTATTTTGGCGGTATATGTTTAGATTATGCCGAAAGTAATTCTCAAAGTCTGGGGCTACCGTTGCGAGCGATGCGCTCACGAATGGATACCCCGCGATGTGGACACTGAGCCGCGCGTTTGCCCGAAGTGCAAAAGCCCTTATTGGAACAAACCGCGTCGAAGCGATAGGCCGCAGCCTGAACCTACGCAACCCGCGCCAGAGGTTTTGGCTTAGTCGTCTCATAGCAATACTCAAACTACTGAGTTCAGAAGCGCGAGCGCGATCAGCACGCCCGCCGATAGCCCTAAACCCAAAGCCGCAATCATTCCTAGCGCCAAATGCCATAAGGTAACTTGGCGGGAGCAGTCATGCGGGCCAAAACCGCTATAGTTATCATTCTCATAAGTGTCGCCTCCACAGTGGCAGGCTATTTGATTTCTGCTAATCATGCCACGGCCGCCTTTGTGTTCTTGGTCGTCTTTTTTACCCTATGCGGTATCGCTGTCATACTGGTTTCCATAAACGATGCTAGACCATCAAGGCCATCGAAAACGGCACTACAAAAGCCAACACGAGAAGAGACAAAGCCACAAGGGAAACTGCGGTTCGGCGTCTATTGGGACGCTGACTTAAATCCACTTTGCCCCTCCTGCGGAATGCCCCTGACACTAAGCACTGAAAAGCTAACCTATTCGATCGGCCCAAACATTCCGCCTCCTAAACCTATCCTCCACTGCATGAAATGCGGCAAGGCTTTGCCCCTCTACGATGACCACGGCAACTCAATAACACTGGCCGAAGCTAAGCAACTGCTCTCTCCAACGATTCAACTGCAAACAGCCGATCCACCCCAACTATTACAAGCACCCCAACGCTCCGAACCTACCGAATACGAACCAGATAAAACAGCCATTCAAGTTCTTGTAAAAATTGAACAGGGCGTCTGCCATGAATCAGAGTTGGCCCGTGAATTAAAATTAGAACCCTCGCAAGTTAATAATTCCTTAAGGCTATTAGAGCAGCACGATTATGTTCGTCTTGTACGACCTGAAGGTCACGGCCATTATTACCAAATCACTCAAAAAGGCATTGATCGCCTAAACCGGCCCAACTATAAAGTTCCCCCTCCAAGTGGCAACCTTGATCCAGTATTAGAAAATATTCTTCGCTTGCTCGCTAAGCCGAACTTTCTCCCCTACGCCGAAGAAGTTGCCCGCTACTTGGACATAAGTGAACAACGCAGCTTGCTTTACCTCTCCAAGTTGGAAAAAAAGGGCCTTATTCACAGCACCTATTTTTATACGGGCCAACCAACGGCATATAGCCTCACCGATGAAGGCCGTCAATATCTTGACGATAGAGATATGCTTTGACCTTGCACTTTCCATGCAAACTCTCGACTTTCCCTGCAAACAAGACTTTCCACGCAAAGCCAATACGACATAACATTCATTATCAGACACGGGCAATATTATTCGTGCTGTTACGATTAGCTGTCTGTGCCCCTGTTAGTCGGTTTTATGGTCTGACTGTGCTGCCACTGCCGCCCTGGGATGGCATAAGTCATAAGTAGCGCGCAGATGTTGACTGGACATGTGCGTGTAGAGTTGTGTGGTCGCCAGATCGCTATGGCCTAAGAGCGCCTGCACCGAGCGTGAATCCGCGCCGCGCTGCATCAGGTGGGTCGCAAAACTGTGGCGCAGGACGTGTGGCGATACGTGCTCCAAGTTTGCACGCTCGGCATACCTTTTTAATTGTTGCCAGACCTGCTGTCGTGTGAGCCGCCGCCCGGCTTTCGTTACGAATAAAAAGGTGGACGTGCCTCCTGAGAGCAGCTTTGCGCGTGCGGCCGCATAATCTCTCAGCCATAGTAGGGCCGCGCGCCCGACAGGCACGCGGCGCTGCTTGCTGCCCTTACCTTGACAGCTCAGCAGCCCCCGCTCCAACTCCACGTCGCCGACCTTCAGCCCGACCAACTCGGAGACGCGCAAGCCTGTGGCGTAGAGCAACTCAAAGAGCGCACGATCACGTACACCTTCCGCTGTGCCCGTCTCGACCGCCGCCAGCAGACGTTCCATCTCCTCACAGGTCAGCACTGTGGGCAGGCGCTGTGCAGACTGTGGCGCATCCAAGCCGGCCAGTGGGTCTTCCTTGATCAGCCCGTCGCGCAGTAAAAAATTGTAGAAACCGCGCGCGGTCGACATGGCCCGAGCAATTGAGCGTGGCGACAGTCCCCCTTGACTTAGCCAGCGACCCCAACCTGCCATCTCTGCCCGGCTTAGAGCCTCGACCTCGCGCCCGCACACACGCGCCCACGCGCACAACTTCTCCAAGTCGCGCCTGTAGCTGGCCAGAGAGTTCTGCGCCAGCCCCTTCTCGACCCGTAGATAAGCCATGTGTTCGCGGATCAGGTCACGCAATGGTCACCCCTTCTGTGCGTGTTCGACGGGCGCGCTTGACGTTGCCGCTCCCTTTCGCCTACAGTGTGCGCCGTCGTCCAATGGGCATCAAAATTGAGATTCAAACTAGCGCCAAGCTGCCGCGGCAGACAGAAGCCCGGCTGGAAAAGATGCTGGAATGCGTCCCGCGTGAACACTTGCGCGGGATCGAGCGCCTGCGCCTCGTAGACGCTATCAGCGATGCACGCGTGCGTCTGCCCCAGCGTAGCCAACTGCCGGGTCTCTATCATCCCAGACAAGGCACACAGCCCGCTTGGCTCGAAGTGTCGGTCGAAGCCCTGCTACCCACGCGCAAGTCTCTGTTCAAGCGCCTGCTCCCGAGACTTTCATTCAAGAATAATTTGGCTGCGGTCGTCTTCTCGCTTATCGCCCAGCACTATCACCTAACCTTGCGCCACTCCGTGAAAAAAGGGCAACTCGAAGCGGCCGTGCGTGCTTACACAGAAAAGCAACTACGTGTCTGGGGGACGCAGGAACACAGCCTGCGCACGCGTATGTTCAAGCCCTTCCAACCAACTTTCGAGCGTTGGGCGCGCACGCTCCAACGCCGTGCCGCCGAAGAACGCAAGAAAGGCGCACGTACTCCCTAACTCTCCTATTCCAGCTTAAAGAGCTATTCCGCAAGCAGAAGATCGCCGTTGTTATCGGACGCATTAGAGACTTGAGCAACACGACTGATCGAGTCGATGGCGGACTGTAGGGCGGCCACAATTTCTGCCTGGCTAACCTGCTGCCGACGAAAGCGGACTTCGAGTTTAAAGGCACGGTCGGGCGCGTTGAAACTATAAGAGTAGGGCTGAACTGCACGTGCCACAGGGGCCGTCACCCCGTTATTAACGATTGCCCGCCGCACCGCGCGCGCACCGTCACGCGTCAAGCCCCGCCGTATGATCTCAGCCAACATCTGCTGCATAGAGCCTTCGTCGGGCTGACGCACGATCTGTAGTAACAACGATTTCGAGCTAATGTCGGCGCGCCGACATTGCTCTCTGATCTGCTCCGGCAGCGTGGCAATGGATAACGCCTCGGTCACGGTGGTGCGACTCTTCCCTACCTTGCGGGCCACCTCTTCGTGCGTGTAGCCGAACCGCTCGCATAGTGCGGCCAGCCCGTCTGCCTCCTCCCACGGTGTCAAATCCTTGCGCTGCATGTTCTCTATCAGCGCTATCTCCGCCACCGCACGGTCGTCCACGTCCATCTCTATGCATGGCACTTCGCGTAAACCCGCGGCTCTGGAAGCGCGCCAACGCCGTTCGCCCGCGATGATCATCCAGCGCCCAGGCTCGCGTGCAGGCTTGACCAAGAGCGGCTCCAATACGCCTTTCTCCTTGATCGACGCCGTCAACTCGGTCAAATCTCCTATCTCTACACGCGGCTGCTCCGGGTTCGGGTCTAGTTGTTCGAGCGCGATCAGCCGGCCGATAGGAGTCGGGCGTTGTCCCGCCAACTCTTCCACATAGTGTGCGTCATGCCGCATACCCACGCCCGCGGGCAGACCTCTTTTAGACACGTGCCATTACCTCGTCACAGAGTTTTGCATACTCGGCCGCCCCGGAGGATTGGGGCGCGAACGAAAAAATCGACTCTTTATAAGCCGGGGCCTCCTCTAGCCGCACACTTTTGGTAATCACTGTCTCGAACATCTGTGCGCCAAAAACCTGCCGAATCTGTTCGTAGACCTCTCGGGCCAGCGTCGTGCGCCGGTCGTGTAGTGTGACCACCACGCCGAGTACGCGTAGGTTCGGATTCGGGCGCGCTTTAACTTTCTCGATGGTTTCCAGCAGGTCATCCGTCCCTTCCAGCGCGAAATAGGAAGATTGTATGGGGATGAGGACATGCGTGGCGGCCACTAGAGCGTTGACCGTAATCAAGCCGAGGGTGGGCGGGGTGTCTATGACGATCACCTCATACTTCGGGCGCAGAGCTTCCAGACGGTCTTTCAAGCGGAACGGGGCATCGAAATCGCCGACGAGTTTGGACTCCAGTTTCGCCAGATTGATGCGCGCAGGGATCATCTCCAGATTCCCTACGCTGGTCGGGTAGACGTAACCGTTCCACACGCTCTGCCCGTCGAGCAGTAGATCGTAAGCTGAGCGTTCGACCTGTGTAATATCCAGAAAGGAGATGGAACTGTTGCCCTGCGGGTCTAAATCCAGCAACAGCGTGCGCAGACCGCGCCGGGCAAAAGCTGCCGCCAGATTGATGGCCGTGGTGGTCTTGCCCACACCGCCCTTCTGATTTGCAATCGCAATAACGGCGTTCAAGGCTTTTTTGTCTCAGACTTTCTTACGCCCAGATGCATCTTCATGGTCTACACAGGCGCAAGTTGACGACTACATAGGCAGATCACCCGCCTCACCTATTACGTCAGGCCATTCATCTTCTTCGCCCCCTGCGGTCTCTTCCTCTTCCCGCCCGGACATACTCTGCGACGCGCGAATCACCTCTTCGTGGACGTAGATCGGGCAATCTGCGCGCAGGGCCAGAGCAATCGCATCCGACGGGCGCGAGTCGAGCATGATGGCCGCGCCCTCGCTGCTACGCATCTCTATGACGGCAAAAAAAGTATTATCGCGCAACTCCGTCACGACGACGCGCTCGACGCGCACGCCCATTTCCACGATCAGGTTGCGCAACAGGTCGTGCGTCATCGGTCTCTGCGGCGCAATCTTCTCAATCTCAAGGGCGATGGCGTTGGCTTCATAAGCCCCGACCCAGATCGGCAGCAAGGTGTCGCTGTTCACGTCTTTGAGGATGATGATCGGCGTGCCGCTATTGGGGTCCATCATCAAACCTCTAATCTTTACTTCTATTTCCATGCTTACACCTCATGCCCTGCTTAAAGTCCGAGCGCAGTCCCTTCACTGCATTGACCGTAGAGACTATGAGCCTTCGCCTGTGTCACACGCACGTTTACTTCCTGCCCAATCAGAGAGGCGTCGCCCGGCAGATTAACTACTTTATTGCAAGTCGAATGGCCCATAATATCTGCCTGATTCCTTGAACTAACACGCTCGATCAAGACGGACACTTCGCGCCCGATATAGTCCGCAAAAATTTTGGCCTGTATGCCCTGCTGTAATTCCTCTAATTCACAGAAGCGCCGCGTCTTTTCGTTATCGGACACTGTATCGGACAGCTTGGACGCAGGTGTGCCCGGCCTTTCGGAATACTTGAAGATATATAGGCTATCGAATTGACAATGTTCGACTAAACGCATCGTATTGTTGAAGTCTTGAACGGTTTCACCCGGAAAGCCGATGATGATGTCGCTGGTTAAAGCGTACCTGCGCCGTGCGCCCTTCACCGCCTCAACCCGCGCCAGATAATCCGCGACCTTGTAGCCTCTGCGCATCGCGCGCAGGATGCTATCGCTGCCGGATTGGACGGGTAGATGAACCCAGTTACAGAGATTCTCGTGCTCATCCATGGCGCGCATGATGTCAGGGTGGAAATCCCTGGGGAAAGACGTGGTGTATTTAACTCGCGCCATGCCCGTCGCCGCGACAGCCCGCAACAGACGTGTGAATGGCGTCGCGCCCTCGTATCCTGCCAATCCGGCTTCGGTCTTCGGGCGGTAGCTGTTCACATTCTGCCCTACGAGTTGCACTTCCTTATAGCCCAGTTCGCGCAGGTGTGTGATCTCTTTGATAATCTCGGCCGCCGGCCGGCTCTGTTCCCGGCCACGCGAGTAAGGCACGATGCAATAGGTGCAAAACTTATTGCAGCCTTCTATGATGGGCACAAAGGCCACATAAGGTGAATGACGCTCGAACGGCGCGACCGCCCACTCTTCACCCGCCTGACGCTCACCTAAATCCAACACGCGCCGTTCGCCCGTGCGCGCACGCTCGATCAGTTCTGGCAGACGATCCGTGGCCCGCGTGCCGACAACCATGCGGACGCGTGCTGCACTGTCAAAGAGCGTCGCCCCTTCAAGTTGCGCGACACAGCCCATCACACCGATGATCGGCTCACGCCCGTCGCGCCTGACCTCGCCCATACGGGTAAAGACTTTCTGCTCGGCCCGCGCACGCACGGAGCAGGTGTTGAAGAGCACGACATCCGCTTCAGCCTCTATGTCCGTCAACTGATAGCCGGCGGCACGGAGCTTGGTCGCGGCGCGTTCCGAGTCCGCCACGTTCATCTGACAGCCGAAATTCTCTATGTAAATGCTATTATTGGCCATAAAACGCACAGCCTGTCGGCGTGCCGACGAGTGTAACAGAATCCTTCAACCCTAGCGAGAATCTTTTATGCCGGCCGGCGCTGACGCCCCTTAGCCCGCGGCTGTTTCCCTGTTTCGACTGCCGCCGGGCCCGTCTGCGGCGGCGGCTTTGCGCTCTCGATCAGCCAGCGGGCCGTCTCACGAGTCGTCGTCACATCCTCTGTGCCGCCAATCATACGCGCCAACTCGCTAACCCGCGCCTCGGCCTCGACTTCTCGGACGACAGACGCCGTCCGGCCGTCTGCTACCTGCTTCTCAACCACATAATGATGATCTGCGAAGCGTGCGATCTGGGGCTGATGCGTCACGCACAAGACTTGCTGCGTCGCAGCCAAAGTCTTGAGTCGCCGCCCCACCGCCTCCGCGACGCGCCCCCCTATGCCTACATCTATCTCGTCAAAGATGAGCGTTGCGCCCTGTGCGCCCGCGTCGCTTTGCGTCGAGTCACGTTGCGCCACAGTGCGAAGCGTGAGCATGAGCCTTGACAACTCGCCGCCCGAAGCGACACGGCTCAGCGGCCGCGCCTCTTCGCCGACGTTGGCTGCGAGTAGAAATTCAACTCTGTCAGACCCGTTCGGTGTCCAGAAAGCGACCTCTTTGTCGCCGTCATCATCCGCGCCCGCAGACGTAGGCCAGACGCCACGACTCCGCGCCGTCTCGACACGGACGATAAACTTCGCATGCTCCAGAGCGATGTGCGGCAACTCAGCCGTGACGCGCTCGGCCAGCAAAGGCGCGGTCTTCCGCCGGCATTCGGTTAAGCGCCCCGCCGCCGCCACATAAGCCTGCTCCGTCTCGGCCAGTCTAGACTGAAGCTCCTGCTCTCGCTCGGCCCAATTTTCCAGTTCGCCGATCCGGTTTCGCAACTCCACCGATATCTCGTCCAAGCCCGTCAGCCCGCGCCCGTATTTCCGCTTTAAACGCTCAAGTTCGGCCAACCTATGCTCGATCTCTTCGAGCCGTTCGGGCGAAGAGTCAAGCCCGGCCCCGTAACTGCGCAAGCCGTCGGCCGCGTCCGTTAAGGTGATGGCGGCCGCCTCTATGCTATCGAGCATAGGCGCGACCCGCGTGTCGAAGACCCGCAGGTCTTGCAGCCAGCGCCGCACGGATGCGAGTTGCGTCAAGATACTGTCGTCCGTCTCATAGAGCGCCGCAAAGGCCTTCGCGCTTAGCTCAGCCACACGCTCAGCATGGGCCAACAGCGCCTTCTCGGCCGCCAGAGCCTCGTCTTCCGCCGGCTGTGGATTGACCCGCTCAAGTTCCGCGAACTGATAGCGCAAGAGGTCGAGCGTGCGCGCCCGCTCCATCTCGTCGCTAATTATGGCCCGCAAAGAGTCGTTCAAACTGCGCCAGCGTGCGTATGCCTCAGACACGGACGCGCGCAATGCTTCACACTTGCCAAAGGCGTCGAGCAGACGCAACTGTGCGCGCGGTACGACCAGTTCCTGCTGCTCGCCTTGCCCGTGTATCTCTATGAGAAACGGTTGGATGGCTTTCAGCGTGCCGGCCGTAACGTTGCGGTCGTTCACAAAGGTGCGCGTGCGGCCGCCTGCCTGTAATTCCCGCCGGACAATCAACTCTTCATCAACTTCCAACAAGACTCCGGCCGTGCTCAAGAGTTCCTTGACCTTATGACCCGGCTCACCCTTTAGTTCAAACGTACCTTCAACCAGCGCCACACGCTCGCCCGTCCTGATAACCATCGGCGATGAGCGCGCGCCCAGCAACAGGCTGAGCGCATCGACGATGATAGATTTACCAGCACCCGTCTCACCCGTTAGCAGATTCAGCCCTGCATGAAACTCTATCCGCAACTTCGGGATGACCGCAAAGTTAACGATGCTGAGGAACTTCAACATAAACCAATCCTTACCCTTTAGCTAACACCTTAAAAGTAAAGCCTTAACCTATGTCAAACTTATAGACACGCCGCTTGACCCATCTCGCCTACGCATGTAGTATGACGCCTTGTTTTATCCACCCCGGCGTGTAGCGAAAGGACTCTCGACATGTCTTTTAATAAGATCATTTTGGTCGGCAATCTGGGGCGCGACCCCGAACTGCGCTACACCCCGCAAGGCACGCCCGTCTGTAGCTTTACTTTAGCCACCAACGAGCGACGTAAAGATAAAGCCGGTGAAAGCCAAGATGTTACCACTTGGTTTAAAATCACGCTCTGGGGCAGGCAGGCAGAAACCGCCGCGCAGTACTTGGCTAAAGGTCGCCCAGTCTATATCGAAGGACGGCTGCGCGTCGAAGAGTGGACAGACAGGGACGGGCGACAGCGCCATACACTCGAAGTACACGCCACTGACATGCAGTTCATCGGCGGCCGGGGCGATGAAGGAGCGGCGCAGCCCGCGCGCCGAATCCGCACCCGCTAATCGCGCCGAGGCGGGCGATGCCGACATCGGGGACGATGACATCCCGTTCTAGCAATGTCGGCGCGCCGACATTCGACTCGGACAGGCAAGCCTTCAACAGCCTGAGGCACTTGCCTTCACCCGCCCAGCACACGGAGTTTTTCGTAACGTCTGGCTTTACGCTCGCCCCCCGGCAGCGGCAAAACAGAGTTCAGACTTTCGGCAAGTCTCTCGTCTAACAACCGCGCAGCTTCGTCCGCATCCATGTGCGCCCCGCCGACAGGCTCAGGCACAATTTGATCCACCACCCCCAACCGTTTCAAGTCGCTGGCAGTCAACCGCAGCGCCTCCGCCGCGCGCGCCGCCTGCGCTGCATCCTTCCACAGAATCGCGGCGCAGCCTTCCGGCGAAATGACCGAGTAGATCGCATTTTCCAACATTAACACGACATCGCCCACGCCTATGGCCAAGGCTCCGCCGGAACCGCCTTCGCCAATAATCGTCACGACAATCGGCACGTCCAGTTTGGCCATCTCCAACAAATTGCGCGCGATGGCTTCTGCTTGGCCCCGCTCCTCTGCGTCTATGCCCGGATACGCGCCCGGCGTGTCGATAAAGGTCAAGAGAGGGCGGTTGAATTTTGCCGCCAATTGCATCACACGCAAGGCTTTGCGATACCCTTCAGGCTTGGGCATAGCGAAGTTTCTATACCTTCGCTGCTTGGTATCACGCCCCTTTTGCTGGCCTATAACGGCAACCGGGATTTGATGAAACGTAGCGAAGCCGCAGATGAGCGCGGGGTCATCAGCAAAGCGTCGATCTCCTTTGAGTTCGACGAAATCGGCAAACAGTTTTTCTATATAATCGAGCGTGTAAGGCCGGTCTGTGTGGCGTGCGAGTTTGACTCGCTCAAACGCGGACGGAGGCTTTATCGCATCACCCGTATTAGGCTGCTCTGGCAAGACTCACCTTTTATTTGCAGATACGATTTAACAAGAGCGTTCAGGGCGACAGGATGCGGCACAATTAGTCTGCCGTCAAGCCCCCACATCGGCGCGCAGACGCTCACCACTAAACCACTCGACAGAAAACCCCAGTTCGCGCACCGCCGCCTCCATCTCCAGACTGCCCTCGACGCGCAACGCGCCGTGCGCCCTTGTACGCACGAGCACGCCGCCGCGCAGGTACATCTCAATCAACACGTCGCAATCCCCGCGGTAATGATCCAGTACTTTAAACAGTGCGTCCAAAACTGCTTCGGGCGTTTTATCCATAGGCAAACGCAGCAAGACCGCGCGCGCCCGCTTTTGCAGCACATCTTCAAGGCTTACAATCTCGTCCGCGATAATTGAAGCGCCCCCTTCATCCCCTGAGTCCAATTTACCGGAGACGAGCACGGCCGCGTCGTCAACCAACAAGTGCTTGTATTTATTGAACGCCTCCGGCCAGACCACACACTTTAGTCCGCCTACCTGATCCTCCAGCCGCAGTAGCGCAAAACGATCACCCTTCTTGGTCGTTCGCTCCTGTAGCGCAGTCACAATCCCGCCCATACGAGCAATCGATCCAGGCTCGAAGCTATGCAGATTCAAGCTATTAACGCACTTTAGCTCAGTCAAGACTTCAACATAGTTTTCGAGCGGATGACCCGTGATGTAAAACCCGATGGAGTTTTTTTCGCCGAGCAGTAGTGCAACGTTCGTCCAAGGCTCGACCACAGGCAAAGGCTCTGGCGCGCCGACCGCCGTTGCATCCGCCGTCGCAAACAGACCACTCTGCCCGCTCAACTTATCGTGTTGTGCGCGTGCGCCTCTGGTCAGCGCCGTATCTACGGCCGCGAACAGCGCAGCCCGCCAAACATGGCGACCGTGCTGGCCGTCTGGATTGAGTGAATCGAAAGCACCTGCGCAGACGAGACTCTCCAGCACTCGCTTATTGATCGCGCGCTGCCCGACCCGTTCAGCGAAATCAAACAGAGACATGAAGGGGCCCGCCGTCCGCGCTTCGAGTATGGCTTCTACGCTCGACTGGCCGACGCCTTTAATCGCTGCCAGCCCGTAGCGTATGGCCCCTTTTAGCGGGGTAAAACCGCCGCCGCTCTCGTTCACGTCGGGCGGCAGAAGTTCTATCCCTTGCCCTCTCAGTTCGTTCGAGTACTTAAAGACCTTCGCCGTATCCTCTATTTCATTGGAGAGCACGGCCGCGTAAAAATGTTCAGGGTAATGCGCCTTCAGATATGCTGTCTGAAAAGCCAGATACGCATAGGCGACGCTGTGACTACGGTTAAACCCATAGTCGGCAAACTGGGCCATGAGGGAAAAGATCTGCTCAGCCTTCTCCTTCTTGATGTTGCGCGCGACCGCACCCGATACGAATTTTTTCTCGTGTAGGGCCATCTCTTCACGCTTCTTCTTGCCCATGGCCCGGCGCATTAAATCGGCATCGCCCAGACTATAGCCCGCCAGTTTCTGGGCCAACTGCATGATCTGTTCCTGGTAGACGATAATGCCGTAAGTGTTATTCAGTATCTCCTTCATCTCAGGCACGAGATAGCGGACAGCTTTGTGACCGTGATGCCGCTCGATGAAGTCGTCAACCATGCCGCCATCGAGCGGCCCCTGGCCGGTAGAGCGCGTTGAGCGCGGCTAAATCTTCCAAGCCTTTGGGTTTCAACCGGCGGCAAATCTCCTGCATGCCCTGCGATTCAAACTGGAAGACCGCCTCGGTACGTCCTTCGGCAAAGAGCGTCATAGCTTGCGCATCGTCAAGCGGGATTTGCGTCCAGTCGATCTCATGGCCAAGCGATTGCTTAACGGTATTTAAGCAATCGCTTATAATGGTTAAGGTAGTTAAGGCCAAGAAGTCCATCTTCAGCATGCCGGTCTTTTCCAAATCCGACATGGCGTATTGGGTTGTGAGTTCTTGCCGGGACGAGACAGCGACCGGGACTAATTCGTCGAGTTGCACGGGTGAGATAACCACCCCGGCGGCATGGACGGAGGAATGCCGCGCGCAACCCTCCAAGCGGCGGGCTATATCTAACAATTCCTTCACTTGCCCGTTCTCATCGACAGCCTTGCGCAGTTCAGGCACTTGCTCCAAAGCCTGCGTGATGGAGACGTTACGGCCGCGCACGGGTGGCGGGATCATTTTCGCTATACGATCCACTTCGGCGTAGGGCATATTCAGCGCGCGCCCCACATCTTTGATGGCGGCTTTGGAAGCCAGCGTACCGAAGGTGATGATCTGACAGACCGAGTCGCGCCCGTAAAAGTTGGTCACATGTTTGATTACTTCGTCGCGCCCACGGACGCAGAAGTCTATATCTATGTCAGGCATCGAAACCCGGTCAGGGTTTAAGAATCTTTCAAACAAGAGATTGTATTGCAGCGGGTCGATGTCCGTTATCTCAAGGCAATAAGCCACCAGCGAACCGGCGGCCGAGCCGCGGCCCGGACCGACGGGAATCGCACGCTCTTTGGCGTAACGGATGAAATCCCAAACGATGAGAAAGTAGCTGGGAAATCCCATCTGCTTGATCATGGCGATCTCGCGTGAGATCCGCTCCTGATATTCCGCCAAAGTGTGACGTAATTCGCCGCGCTGTTGCGTCGGCTCCCAGACCTGTGCGCGGCGCTTCTCGTACCCTTCCCTGACCACCTTTTCAAAGTATTCGTCAATCGACAGGTCCGCGTCGCTCGCCGGAATCGGATAGATCGGCAGATGGTTGACGCCCGCCGGAAATTTGATGTCGCACATCTCCGCGATCTCGACCGTGCGATGCAAGACTTCGGGCAGTTCGTCGCCAAAGATGCGCCACATCTCTTCGGGCGAGCGGACGTAGAAATTGGGCGAACCGTAGCGCAGGCGGTTCGGGTCTTGGACGGTCTTACCAGAACCGATACACAGCAGCACGTCGTGCGCGCGCGCGTCTTCAGGCATGAGATAGTGCGAATCGTTCGTCGCTACGAGCGGGACGCCCGTGCGCTTCGCCAGCGCAACCAGGTCTTTGCGTATGCGCTTCTGCGCGTCCAGATCGTGTTCCTGTATCTCTAAAAAGTAATTACCGGGGCCGAGTATTTCTTGAAATTCATGCGCGGCTGCCGCTGCCTCGTCGCACGCGCCCCGTGCCAACAGCGCCGACGGCACGCCGGACATGCAGGCGGACAGGCCGACAAGGCCGCCGCTGTGCTGTGCCAGTAATTCCGGATCAATGCGCGGCTTGTAGTAGAAACCTTCCTTGTAGGCCTTTGAAGTCAGACGGACGAGATTGTGATAGCCCTCAAGGTTTTTCGCCAGCAGAATCAAATGAAAGTTAGCCTTTTCGCCGGGCTTGGCCTTGGCGACAGCGCGGTCGAAGCGACTGCCCCGCGTGATGTAGACTTCGCAGCCGATGATCGGCTTGACCTCTTGCGCCTTCATAGCGTTGTAGAAAGAGATCGCGCCGAACATGTTGCCGTGATCGGTTATGGCGCAGGCGGACATCCCCAGTTCGGCGACGCGCTTCGACAGCGGCTTAATCTGGATCGCGCCGTCCAGCAGGCTGTAGTCTGTGTGCAGATGCAGGTGGACGAAATTGTGCTTGGGCATTTCGGCTCGATTAAAAACAGGTCATCATGGTATATCAGACTGTGGCCTGACGGACGAACGCCGCGCACTATATCACGTGTGCGCGGCTGCTAAGCGCCCCAATATGTTGAAGTGTTGATTGAACTGGTAGCAGAACCCTTGGCGGAGAGCAGGTTCGCGCGACACCCTAAGAAAATGCTTGAGTAGCCGGTTCAAGGCCCGCCGACTCAACTTCCGCTACTCCCATTCAATGGTGCTAGGGGGCTTTGAACTGATGTCGTAGACCACGCGGTTAATGCCGCGAACTTCGGCCACTATGCGGGTCGAGATACGCGCTAGCGCGTCGTGTGGTAGCCGCGCCCAATCGGCCGTCATCCCGTCTACACTTGTCACAGCCCTTATGGCGACGACCTTTTCATACGTGCGAAAGTCGCCCATGACCCCGACGGACGAAACTGGCAGTAGCACCGGGAAGGCTTGCCACACAGCATCGTATAGGTTGGCCAAGCGCAACTCTTCTTCAAGAATGCGGTCGGCCGCACGTAGCAGGCGCAGGTGTTCTTCGTTGATCGCGCCTAAGATGCGCACAGCCAAGCCGGGACCGGGGAAAGGGTGTCGGCGTAATATCTCGTCCGGCACGTTCAGGTCGCGCCCGATGTGGCGCACTTCGTCTTTGAAGAGCTCGCGTAGCGGCTCGATGAGTTTTAGGCGCATCTGTTCAGGCAACCCGCCCACGTTGTGATGGCTTTTGATGACGGCGGAAGGGCCGCGCACGGAAACCGACTCGATCACGTCCGGGTAGAGCGTGCCCTGCACCAGATGATCCACATCGCCGATCTGGACAGCTTCCGCCTCAAAGACATCTATGAAGACGCGACCGATGATACGCCGCTTCTCTTCCGGATCGGTCACGCCGCGCAAAGCCGATAAAAATTGCGCGCTCGCATCGACGCCGCGCACGTTCAAACTCATCCGCTGCTTAAAGAGCCGCAACGTGCCCTCAAACTCGCCTTCGCGCAGCAGTCCGTTGTTGACAAAGATGCAGGTCTGACGCGCGCCAATCGCCTCATGCACGAGAGCGGCGGCCACCGTCGAATCGACGCCGCCAGACAGCCCACAGACCGCGCGCCCATTGCCAACCTGAGCCCGGATGCGCTCGATCTGCTCGGCGATAATCGAGCGGGCTGACCAGTCGCCGCGCGCCTGACAAACGCCGAAGACGAAGTTGCGCAAAATCTCCGCCCCTTGCGGCGTGTGCGCCACTTCGGGGTGGAACTGAACGCCGTATATGCACCTGCTTAAGTCTTCAAATGCATTAAGCGCCTCGTCCGTGCGGGCCGTTATGCGAAAACCGGGCGGCACGCGTGTCACGTAATCGCCGTGGCTGAGCCAAACGTCTAGTTCGGCCGGCAGACCCGTGAAAATAGGGCTATCAGGCTCGGTCACACTCAGGCGGGCGTAGCCATACTCGCGGTTGCGTGAAGGGCGCACCTCCCCGCCGAGCGCGGCTGTAATAAGTTGCAACCCGTAGCAGATGCCAAGCACCGGACAGTCGAGATTATCTAACAGACCCACAGGGAGTTGGGGTGCGCCCTCGTCATACACAGAGGATGGCCCGCCGGACAGGATCAGCCCGCGTGGGCGCAGGGCACGCACCTTCTCTACGGGGACGTGACAGGGCCAGATTTCGCAATAGACCCCGCACTCGCGTATGCGCCGGGCGATAAGCTGCGTGTACTGCGAGCCAAAATCGAGGATGATAATCGTGTCGTGTCGCTGCTCGGCCAAGTTTTAGGTCAACCTCCGTGGGCGTTGGAACGTCTGACGTGAATGCGGATTTAGCTGAGTTAGGTTATGCTCCTAACCGCCGGGGGCATTACACGAGCCGGTCATTTTATGTGCAACCTGATAAAAAAGTATAGCGGCCGGACGCGCCGAGGGGCACGCGAGGGGGAAATAGCCGGATCGGCGTGGTCTGCATTGTTCCTTAGCGCCGTGCTGCTCCTGCTGCCCTGCTCCGGTCTTGGGGCTGGTCAACAGATGGTCTTTTCCCAGCCTTTGACCGCGCGCTGGCAGTATACGACCGAAAGCACGCTGAATCTTACGCCCGCCGCGAGCGGCGATAGTGTCTACTTGCCGCTGGCGACTGGCGCGCTCATCGCTCTACGCGCTACGGACGGGCAGTTGATCTGGAAGTCGGACATGGGCGGCACGTTCTCGGCCGCGCCGGGAGCGGATGAGCGCGGCGTCTACGTGGCCACGGAAAGTACGCAGGCAGAAGACGGGCAGACTTTTTATCGAGCTACGGGCGCGCTCTACGCGCTGAGCCGCAAGAGCGGGGTGACGCTCTGGATGCACACGTTGCCCCGCCCGATTCGCGGGGCGCTGGCCGCGAGCGCAACGAATATCTTCGCGGGCGCAGCCGACGGGCGGCTCTATGCTTTTGCTAAAGAGACAGGCGAGATTAAGTGGCTGGCCCAATACTCCGCTCCCTTTGCCTCGCAGCCGGTGCTGTCCGACGGGCGGCTGTACGTGGGCAGCGAGGACGGGGCGCTGTTAGTGTTGGATGAGCAGACGGGACAAATCCTTTGGCGTTATCAGACCCACGGCGCTGTGCGCGGGCCTGTCGCGGTCACGAATCAACTTGTCCTGTTCGGCTCGGCGGACGGTTTCGTCTACGCGGTCGAAGAACAGACGGGGCGCATGCGCTGGCGGACGCGCACGGGCGCGGGCGTGCAGTCGGTGGCCGCGACGCCGAACGGACTGATCATCGCCTCGCTTGATAATTTCGTCTACCTGCTCTCGTACCGGCGCGGCGAGCGCGTGTGGAAACGCCAACTCGCGGGCCGGATTGCGGCGCAGCCTTTGACGAGCGCGGACAGCGCACTCTTCGTGCCGCTTGGCGGCGACGCGTGCATAGTGCTGGCGCTGCACGACGGGAAGACGCTGAACAGTCTTGAGGTGGGTGACGACGAGACGACGGCGGCCTCACCGATCATCGCCGATAATGTTTTGCTGATCACCACGCGGCACGGGCTGCTGGCCTTTGCCCCGCCCGCCGCCGCCGCGCAGCATTGACCACAAGCTACTTCGTGACCGACGCCCGGAAGAATGAAACGATACGCATGACTATGCCGTGCAGGACATAGAAGGCGACGATGGCGAGCACGACGTAGCGCGAGTAGAGCCAGACCAGCATGCCTATGGCGGCGACGATGAGGATCGCCATACGCGTGCTGCGGCGATCTGTCCCAACCGTCTTGAAGCTGCTGTAACGAACCGTGCTCACCATCAGAATGGACAGCAGCGCCACCAAGCCCATCATCAGACCGCTATAGAGTGCGCCCATCTCTGGCCCGTAGCGTGACAGCGGTTGCGGCGCGAAGTGTACGAGCGCCGCGATCAACCCGGCCGCGCTCGGTATGGGCAGACCGACAAAACTTTTCTTGTCAACTTTGGCTGCGCCTTCTGCGAGCACGCGCGGGCGCAGAGCTTGTACGTTGAAGCGCGCGAGGCGGAACGCGCCGCAGATGAGGAACATGAAGGAGAGAAACCAGCCGAGTTTGAGTGCGTCGCTGCCCTCGCGCAGCGCAGCCCCGAAGCCCCACGCATAAACCAACACGGCGGGCGCGATGCCGAACGTGAGCACGTCCGCGAGCGAGTCGAGTTGGACGCCGATCTCCGTGGTCGTCTTGGTCATGCGCGCGATGCGGCCGTCGAGCGTGTCGAAGACCCAAGCCCAACCGATGGCCCGTGCGGCGTTGTCGAAGTGTTGCGCCGCACGGTTCAACTCAACTTCCGTCCCGACTTCGAGCAACTGGAAACCGCGCAACGCGCCCATGACGGCGAAGTAGCCCATACCGATATTGGCCGCCGTGAAGGCCGACGGGATCAAATAAAGACCTTTGCGCAAGCCCTTGCGTGCGGGTTGCTGCGCGGGCGCATCTTCGGCCTGCAACTGTGTGGCGCTCATGCCCGTAACCTCCCGATGATGCTCGCGCCGCCGCGCACGCGGTCGCCGATCTTGACCATGACCTCGACCTCCGGCGGCAACACCACGTCCGTGCGTGAACTGAACTTGATCAGCCCGAAGCGTTCACCTAAGCCGACGTGATCGCCTGCGCGCTTCCAACAGACGATGCGCCGTGCGAGCACGCCCGCGATCTGCCGGCACACGATGGTGATGCGCTCACCGCGAATCGTCAGCGCGTTCTGCTCGTTCAACAGACTCGCATCTTTGTGCGTGGCGATCAGGAAACGCCCACGCGTGTAGGTCACGTCGGTGATGTCGCCGGCAATGGGCGCGCGGTTGATATGCACGTCCAGCGGGCTAAGAAAGATGCTGACGACGTTGGGCGAGTCTGACTGATCGGGTGCGACCGGGCCGACGCGTGTGACGCGCCCATCCGCCGGGGCGACGACGACGTTCGGGTCGTCCGGCACTGTGCGGCGCGGGTCGCGGAAGAAGTAGGCCATGAAGGCCGCGAGTAACAGCAGCGCCAGTGCCAACCACCACCAGCCGACGAGCGCGGCCAATAGCGCCAAGATTAACGGAGCGAAGATGAACGGGAGAGCATCTCGTACCATAATGATTTAACGCAAGCGCGTTAGTGTGAACAATAGTTAAGCGTGCTGAACAAAGACGGGGGCGCGCGTCTGTCGTGCGGCGTCCCCGTCAGATAAAAATTGCTTGGTCAGTTGTAGTGTCGCATGCCGGTTGTGGTCCCGGCGTTAATGCGTGGTGCTCGCTTGTTTCTGGTAGCGCACCATAATTTCGTGCATCTGATCTTTTACGGCCAGCTTCTTTTTCTTCAACGTGATCTCTTCCAACTGTTCTTCATCATTCGGATATGCGAGCGAAGAGAGTTCGCGTAAGCGCGCGTCGTATTTGCCGTGCTCGCGCGCCAGTTCACGAAACTCAGGATCGGTTGTAATCAGGTGTTCCCTCAAGCTGTCCGTGTTGGTCATTTCCATGCGTGGAAGCCTCCTTTGCAGATGCGTCGTTGGTGGTGTGCTGTCAACATCTGACGCGGGGCGAGCCGGGTAAGACTGCGGCGCGTCGTGCAATTCTGTCTGTGCAAAAAATGGTAGCCCAACTGCGGCCCGCGAAGCAAGGCCGCCTCGAATCCAAAATCATAACGGCGCGCTCATGACCAACGCGTCCTCTTGCGGCTCGCGGTAGTAGTTGCGCCGCCGCCACGACCTCGAAGCCGCATCGCCGGTAGAGCGCCTGCGCGGGCACGTTCCCGGCCCGCACTTCAAGTAGCGCCTGCTCCGCGCCGAGCCTGCGCCCCGTGGCGATGGCCGCGCGCAACAACGCGCTGCCGACGCCGCGCCCGCGCGCCGCTGCATGGACGCCTATGTTGTTAATGTGCAACTCGCCGGCCGTGACGCGTGCGGCGATGAAGCCGTAGAGCGAGTTCCCTGTCTGCCAGTCGGGCGCTCTGCGCCGCGCGACGAGCATGACGGCTTCGGGCCTCGTCAACTCCGCGTTGTAAGCCGTCCAGCCCCAGATGCTCAGCCGGCACGCTTCTTCGATCTCGACGACTTCGAGCAGATCGTGCTGCGTCGTCAGATCAATGCGGAAGTCTCTTTGCGCCACCGGGCGCGCTCGTTCTACACACGACATCGCTCGTTCAACTCCGCGTCCGACAGGCGCACATATAACGCCTGCAAATCCACCGCGCTGCCCGCGCGCCCGGCTTCATATTCACGCCCGGCCAAAGCTGCGATTTCAGCCGCATACGCTCCGGCCGGCCGCGCCAGAATCCACTCGCGCGCTTCCTTGTTCAATACTAATTGATCTTCGCTCTCGACTTGATCAGGCGCGACGCGCCATTCGATCCCGGCCCTCGCCGCAGCTTCGGCGATCAGTGTCGCCTGTGCGTGCGCGCCCGCGCCGGCCCAGACGAGCGGCACGGGCCAATTCAACGCGCGCTCGACGATGACGGCCGGCGGCAAGTGCGCAGGCACGCTCAACTCTTCAACCGCACCGTCCGATGTGACCGCGACTAGTTGGGCGAACAACTCGCCCCGCCCGGCCGGCAGCGTGGCGACGACGTGTGCCGCAAATCCGGCCGCGCGTGCAACCGCGTGCAGCGTCGGCACACCGACGACCGGCTTACCGAGCGTCGTCGCAAATGCTTTGATTGTGGCCAGCCCGGCGCGCAAGCCAGTGAAGCTGCCCGGCCCCGTGGCCACTGCGAATAGATCGATCTCTTTGAGTTGCGCGCGCGCCTCCGCGAGTACAGCATTGATGTCGCCGAGCAGATTTGCGGACTGTGCGCCGCGCAAACTGCCGGCCCTGTGTGCGCGCACGCGCCCGTGTGCGACGAGCGCGACGCTGCGCACGTCGGTCGTCGTGTCCAAACTCAAGATGAAGGGCGCACGCGCCTGCGTTTCAGTCACAAACACACTCGTCGTTTGCAGCACCCGCGTCGTGCGAGCACACTCCCTAGCGCACCTTAAGTTTGACAGGCTGCGGGAGGTCGCGCGATTATAGGCGCGGCTAATTAACCAACGCAAACTGAAGCTTTGAACTGAGCCGCAGCCCTTTTGTTCTCATGAGTGTGCGCATAGGGATTCTGACCGCAGGCGGCGACTGCCCCGGTCTAAACGCTGTCATTCGCGCCGTCGTTCGTCGGGCCACCGACGAAGACGCGCAGGTACTCGGCATCAAGAACGGCTGGCGTGGTCTGATCGAAGACGACGTTGAGCCGCTCACGCGTGCCAGCGTCAGCGGCATCCTCCCACGCGGCGGCACGATCCTCGGCACTTCGCGCATCAACCCGTTCGACGAGGCCGAACACATCAAGCGGATTCGCCAGAACTGGCAGCAGTACGAACTCGATGCGCTTATCCTCGTCGGCGGCGACGGGTCGCTCCGCACCGCGCGCGACATGTGGCGTGAGCACAGCTTCCACATCGTCGGCGTGCCCAAGACGATTGATAACGATGTCGGCGGCACTGATTTCACCTTCGGCTTCGACACGGCCGTCAACATCGTGACCGAAGCAGTTGATCGTCTGCACTCAACCGCCGAGTCACATCATCGCGTGATGGTGGTCGAAGTGATGGGCCGGCACACGGGTTGGCTCGCGGCTTATGGCGGCATCGCGGGCGGCGCGGATGTGGTGCTCGTGCCCGAACACCCGTTTCGCCTGTCGAGCGTCTGCGATTTTATTAATCATCGCGCGTCACAAGGCCGCGCCCTTCTCAATCATTGTCGTCTCCGAGTACGCGCACCCGCGCCCTGAGGAGAACTTCATCAGCGACGACGAAGCGGCGGAGATTTATCGCAAGGGTCAGTTCGGCGGCATCGGCGACGTGCTCTCGCGCGCGATTGAACTACGCACAGGCATCCAGACGCGCGTGACCAAACTCGGCTACGTGCAACGCGGCGGCAGCCCTTCGGCCTTCGACCGCGTGCTCGCCACGCGCTTCGGCGTGAAAGCTTATGAGATGGTGCGCGCGGGCGAGTGGGGCCACATGGCCGCGCTGCAAGGCAATCGCATGGTCAGCGTGTCGCTGGCCGATGCGGTCAGCACGGTCAAGCGACTCGACGAAGAGATTTATCACGTCGCCGAAATCTTCTTCGGCTGATCGACACCACGCGGCTCATGAAAATTTGCCGGACATGTCAGCGGTGTTACGCCGACGCGGACAGCCTGTGCGTCGTGCCCGAACACGGGCCGCCTGCGCACGCGCGGCCGGGGCCGCGCGTCATCGCCGACAAGTATCGACTGGAACGTCTGCTTGGGCGCGGCGGCATGGGCGCGGTCTATGCGGCCACGCACGTAGAGCTTGATCGGGCCGTTGCGATCAAGTTGCTGCTGCCCGATGCGGTTACAGACCCGCAGGCGCTCGAACGTTTTCGCCGCGAGGCGCGTACCGCCGCCAAGATCAATCATCCGAACGTAGCCGCCACCTACGACTACGGCTCGCTGCCCGACGGCGAAGCTTATCTCGTGATGGAACTCGTCGAAGGCCAGACCTTGCGCGAGTATCTGCACGCGACCGGCCCGCTCGACATCAGCGAAGCCGCAGCGATTGCGCGCGCTGTCGCCGGTGGGATAGATGCCGCGCACCACTACGGGATCGTCCATCGTGATTTGAAGCCGTCAAACATCATCCTTGCGCGGACACACTTCGGCGCGCTGCAACCGAAGGTCGTAGACTTCGGCATCGCCAAGCTTAAAGAGTTGACCACGACAAACGGCGCAAGCGATCTGACCGCGGCCGGCGCGCTCATCGGCACGCCGCGTTATATGTCACCCGAACAGTGTGCCGGCAGCGAGGCCGACGCGCGCTCCGACATCTATACACTCGGCGTCATCCTCTACGAGATGCTCACGGGTCGCCCGCCCTTCGACGCGCCGACCGCCACGGCCATCGCGCTCAAACACGTGCGCGAACCTGCGCCCGACATAACAACTCTGCGCCCGGACTTACCCCCAGCGCTCGCTGCTCTCGTCGCACAGGCGCTCGACAAGAACCCGAACGAACGCCCACAGACGGCCGCCGAGTTCGCGGCGCAACTCGAACCATTTGTCGAAGCCGCCCAGAACGTGCCCGCAGAGAGCCAGCTCCACGACAGCCACACATGCTACCCGATTAGCGGCCAGACACCAGTCGTGAAGAATCGCCCCCTGCGACCAGTACGCCCGACGATTACCGCACGAACCCTAGCACGCCGGCCGGGCCGACCGACTCGGACGGTGAACGCGCAACGGATCGAGCCGGCACACCAACCCTTGAAGAGGAAACGCAGGTCAGCGACGATGCACACGCGGCCATGCAGGCCAGCGCCATGTCTTCAGCACCGACTGAAACGGTGACACGAATCGCGCCCGGCACGTCCACCCCAGCGCCAGCAGCAGAACATATATCGGCTTTATCACATGCGGCATCTCCACACCAATCAATTAATCCTGACGAGCGCACGCGCACAGCCTTACAACCTACGCACAGTTCGCGTCGCGGCCGCTCCGTGCCGCTCTACGCAGGACTGCTCCTGCTTCTGCTCAGCGTCGTGGCGGCGGCAGCGTGGCTGTCCCTGAGAAACAGAACAAACACGAGCCGCAGCGCACAACCGGCCGCATCCCCCTCGCACGAGGCGGCGAACCACACACAATCCCCAACGCCAGCCCCGTCGAGCAATACTTCGCCCACGCCGCAACCCAGCCCCAAACCGGCTGAAGTCGAGCGCGCATCATTGCGGGCCGCCCTGGATGCGTGGCTGGCCGCGACCAACTCACGTGATCTGGAAGGCGTGATGAATTTCTACATGCCGTCCGTCACAGCCTATTACCTCGACCACAGCGTCTCGCGCGCCGCTGTCCGCACAGACAAGGCCAAAATGCTCGCGCAGCCCGGCGTGGTCGATGTCCGCCGCGCCGGCGAGCCGCAGATCACTCTTAGCCCCGACGGTCAATCCGCCACGCTGATTTTCCGCAAGCCCTTTGTGCTAGGCGCTAACGACCAGCAACGAAGCGGTGAAGTGCTACAGGAATTGAAGTGGCAGAAAACGCAGCAGGGTTGGAAGATCGCGGGTGAGCGCGACCTTCAGGTGTTGCGTTAGGCGAAAACCGCTATCTGATTACTAACAGGTGATTTCTACTTCCCAACAGCACGCTTCTTTTCATCAACTACCACCTCTTCCATGATCTTATGCTCGATCTTTTCACTCTTAATATCGAGCCGGAGGCGGTTGTACAGGCTCATGTACTGGTTGGCGACCCAGACGAGCGCGAAGCCCGCGATTAGATACCCGCGCCAGTCCGTGTAGATTAGTTTGAAGCGTGTGATAAGCAGAAACACGAGCGTGATGTAATGACTGAAGCAATATTCGCAGGTAAAAAGGTAGAAAAATTTTCGCTCGACCAACCGGCGGCAGTTTTGGCTTCGCTGCACACAATAATCGCGCGGCTCACGAAAAATTTCCTCGTGCGTCACCGTCCATGCAACGCAGGCGATAGGGATAGCGAGGACAAAAAGCATTACGATTTGTGTGCGCAGTTCCATGAAGCAGTCCCAATCACCTGAATTGAATCGTTGCCGTGTGAGCATAGCATAAGCGCGCACTGCGATTGGCGTTCTATTAATAATCCGGTTGAAATCATTTGTGCATAAGTAATCTCACCACAAACACATAAGGTCACAAAATAATATTTGCTGCTTGGGCTTCAGTTATGACTTGAAGAGTCGGCGCGACGACAAAGCTCAAGTATCACGTGAACTTTGGATGGTTTATTGCTGCTGTTATTTTGCAAGGAAGAAATAATTTGCCCGGTTCAATCAGCGGCCTTGCCCTTCCTCGCCGTTGCACTACAATATGCCTTTCGTTCACCCGGCCTATGCTGGAATAGATCATGACTGACACCACGCTCACCCCCATGCTGCGGCAGTACCACGAACTGAAGCAGCAGCATCCGGGCGCACTGCTCTTCTTCCGCCTCGGCGATTTCTATGAGCTTTTTTTTGACGATGCCATCACCGGCGCACGCGAGTTGGAGATCACGCTGACGGCCCGTCAAAAGGAGCGCGGCGCGCCTGTCCCTATGTGCGGCGTGCCGCATCACGCCGTCGCGGGCTATGTCGCGCGACTCATACGTAAAGGCTATCGCGTCGCCATCTGCGAGCAGACCGAAGACCCTACGAAGACTAAGAAGTTGGTGCGGCGCGAAGTGGTGCGCGTCATCACGCCGGGGACGGCCATTGACCCGCAACTAATCGAAGCGCGCGAGTCTGTCTATCTCGCCGCCGTTTGTGGCGCGGGCGAGCAGTACGGCGCGGCCTTTCTCGATCTTTCGACCGGCGAGTTTCGCGCGACCGAGGCGGCCGGCCCCGAAGCGTGGGCGCGCGTGCGTGCAGAGATCGAATCCTACGCCCCACGCGAACTGCTCTTTCCAGTTTCGCTCACGCCCTTGCTGCAAGACGCTTACACGGGGCGCGCGCGCACTTCGCCGTTGCCGTTGGCTCAGGCTGCCGATGAGAATGCGGCCGGGCATAGTCCGTCGGCGGTTGCGCGTATCATGCCGGCCGAGGCGTCGGCATTCGCCACACAGGGCATGGCGCTCACGTCGCTTGATGATTGGCTGTGGGAGCCAATTAATTGCGCCACACTGCTGCTGGAACAGTTCGGCGCACGAACGTTGGACGGCTACGGTTTACAACAGAAGATGGAGGCGGTCAGCGCCGCGGGCGCGTGCCTGCGTTATGCGCGCGAGACACAGCGCGAGACGGCGGCGCACGTCAACGATCTGACATACTTCGAGACGCACGATCATCTCGTGCTTGATGCCGTGACGGTGCGTAATCTCGAACTCGTCGAAGCACAGAACAACGCCGGTCGCGGGCACACTCTACTCGGCGTGATCGATGCGACGGTGACAGGCATGGGCGCGCGCCTGTTGCGCTGCATGGCTGCTGCACCCGTCGCTCAAGCGCGGCGAGATCGAGGCGCGGCAGGCAGCGGTCGAACATTTCTATCGTTCACAGATCAAGCGCGACGAAGTACAGCGGCTACTCAAAGACGTGGCTGATCTGGAACGCCTCTGCGCCCGCATCAACATGGACACGGCGACGCCCCGCGACCTCTCTGCCCTACGCCGCTCGCTCCAACAAGTGCCGCCTATCCGGCGGGCGTTATCGGACGCAGAAGCGTCGCTGTTGCAAGTGCTTCGCGAAGCGGCGGACGAGTTGGCGGATGTGCGCGAGTTGATCGCGGAGTCAATCAGCGACGACCCGCCGCTCAACCTCGCCGATCGGCGGCGCGATCCGCGATGGCTATTCGCACGAGTTGGACGAGTTGCGCGCCATCAGTCGTGACGCCAAGCAGACCATCGCCGCGCTCGAAGCACGCGAACGAGCGCGCTCCGGCATCGCATCTTTGCGCGTGCGCTTCAACAACGTCTTCGGCTACTTCATCGAAGTCTCGAAGGCGCAACGCCGCGCGCGTGCCCGCCGAATACGAGCGGCGGCAGACGCTCGCCAACGCCGAGCGTTACACCACGCCCGAGTTGAAAGATTGGGAGCAGCGCGTCCTCGGCGCGGAGGGGCGGATACGCGAACTTGAAACGACGATCTTCGCGGAGGTACGTGCGCGCGTCGCTGCGGAGACGAAGCGCTTGCAGGCGACCGCGCGCGCCCTCGCCATGCTCGACGTGCTCGCGGCCCTCGCGTCGACGGCCGCGCGTTTGCGCTATCAACGCCCGACCCTGCACGATGGCGACGAGATCGAGATCGTGCAAGGCCGTCATCCGGTGATCGAAGCGATCGAGCAGCACGCCGTTTGTCCCGAACGATCTCTACATGAATAACTCGACGGATCGCCTGCTCATCATCACAGGCCCGAACATGGGCGGCAAGAGCACTTTGCTGCGGCAGACGGCGCTGATCGCAATCCTCGCGCAGATGGGTTCGTTCGTACCGGCCGAGCGCGCGCGGCTGCCGCTGCTGGATCGCATCTGGACGCGTGTGGGCGCAGCCGACGATCTGTCGCGCGGGCGTTCGACCTTCATGGTCGAGATGACCGAGACGGCCGCCATCCTGCACAACGCCGACGCCGCGCTCGCTGGTCCTGCTCGATGAGATCGGGCGTGGCACGGCGACGTTCGACGGGCTGTCAATCGCTTGGGCCGTCGCCGAGCATCTGCACGACTCTCCGGCGCACGCGGCCAAGACTCTGTTCGCCACGCACTATCACGAGTTGACCGAGTTGGCCGAGCGTCTGCCCGGCGCGCAGAACTACCAGATACGCGTCGCCGAACGTGAAGGCGAAGTCATCTTCCTCTACCGGATCGAGCGCGGGCGCGCGTCGAAGTCTTACGGCATAGAGGTCGCGCGCCTGGCCGGTCTGCCCCCGGCCGTGTTGGCGCGGGCGCGCGAGGTGCTGCGGCGGCTTGAGCGTTATGAGTTGGATGTGTTCGCGGAACAGGCCGAAACTGTTGGCCCGACGACGGCAAGTGAAACGCCGGGCAACGATGTTGCCCCGGCGCAGGAACAAAACGGTGGCGGCGCGCTCGCGCTGGCCGCACGACGCGCACGCCGGCAGGCGCTCGCGGCGCAAGCCACGCTGTTCGACGTGGTTAACCAAAGCTTGCTTGACGAGCTTCGCGCTGTTGAGGTAGAAAAACTTTCGCTTGAAGAAATTCGCGCTCTCCTGATTAATGTACGCCAGCGAATCGTTTGAATAAAACGACACCCAACCGGCCGCCGCGTATCGCGCATCAATTACCGAGCAGACGCGGCGGAGTCGGCTTGTTGCCTGCCCGCCCCACTGGTTAACCCATGCATATCTCCGATCAACCCGACGCACAGATGGCGCGCGCGCGCATCACCGACGCACTGCTGGCGCTCCCGCTCGAACAAAAGATCGGCCAACTGCTCTACATAGGGTTGCCCGGCACTGAGTTCGACGCAGACGTGCGCGCGCTCGTCAAAGAGATCACGCCGGGCGGTGTGATCATCTTCGGGCGCAACGTCGCCACACCGTTGCAACTGCGCGGACTGCTCGACGCCGTTCGTGCAAGCTTGCCGGTCGAACCGCTGTTAGGCATCGACCAAGAGGGCGGCCTCGTTGATCGCCTACGCAAAATCTGCACGCCCATGCCGTCGGCGCGCACCATTCGCCAGCACGGCGATCTGGCGGCGGCGCGCGCGCTCGGTCGCATCACCGGCGAAGTCCTGCGCCGGCTCGGCTTCAACATGAATTTCGCGCCGGTCATGTCGATCATGACCGACGACCGCGACCTGTTATCAAACGGCCTCTATTCGCGCTCATACGGTCGTTCGCCCGGCGAGGTGTTGGGCTACACGATGGTCTATCTGCGCGGCTTGCAAGGCACGGGACTGCTCGGTTGCGCCAAGCATTTCCCCGGCATCGGCGCGGGCGAGGTTGATTCGCATGACGAGATGCCGATCATCCAACTCACTCACGACGACCTGATCGCGCAAGACCTCGCGCCCTATATCGAACTGTTTCAACGCGAAGACAACATGGTGCGCGCCGTGATGGTCAGCCACGGCGGCTTCCCTAACATAGACATACATCGCGGCACGGCCGGCGGGCGCTTTGTGCCGGCCTCGATCAATCACGAGATCGTCACGCGCCTCTTGCGCGAAGAACTCGGCTATCAAGGACTCGTCGTCACCGACGACATGGAGATGGGCGCGATTGCGCGTCACTATCAGATCGAAGAGGCCGTGCGACTCGGCATCGAAGCCGGCGAAGACATGCTGCTCATCTGCGCGCGCCCGGAACTGATCCGGCGCGGCTATGATGCGTTGCTGCAAGCGGCGCGCGACCACACGCTTACGGAAGAACGCATCGATGCTTCACTCAATCGCATCGCCGCCTTCAAGGCGTTGGCGCAGCCGCCGCTCCCCTTCGACGCCGCGTACCTGCAACAACTCTCAGATGAAGTCGTGCAACTCAACAACAAACTCAACTACACATACGGAGGCAAAATTTGATGCAGACAGTAGGCCGAACCGATTGCGGATTGCAGATTGCGGATTGCGGATTGACAAAACTCCGGCTTCTATTCCGCATTCCGCATTCCGCATTCCGCATTCCCTTCATCTGCCTATTGTTCATCCTCTTCTGCTTGTTGCCCGCTTGTACCAAGCGCGGCAGCGCCTTCGTCATGACGTTGGAGTCCAGCCCGAAGACGCTCGACCCGCTTAAAGGGTTCGACGCTTCGAGCGAGCGGTTTCGCCAGTTGATGTTCAATTCGTTGATGCGCAAAAACGAACGGCTCGACTACGTGCCCGAACTGGCCGAGAACGTGCAGACCGCGCCCGACGGTCTGACCGTCACCTTCACGCTGCACGACAACGTGAAGTTCCACGACGGCAAGCCGCTCACTTCGACCGACGCCAAGTACACCTTCGAGAAGTTGATCGCGTCCGACTATACGAAGGCCACCTCCTTCTATGAAGGCACGGGCGCGAACAAGCAACGCTACATCACCTCGATTGACACGCCCGACGCGCGCACGCTCGTCTTTCATCTACGCAAGCCGTGGCTCGAACTCTTCGCCAACCTGATCCCCATCGCCATCATCCCCGAAGGCACGTTCGAGACGCAGGCGCAAAAGCCGCTCGGCACAGGCCCGTTCAAGTTCGTCAGTTGGAACGAAGCGCAGGAAGTCGTCGAGATGGCAGCCAATGATGCTTACTGGGAAGGCACGCCGAATATCAAACAAATTCAGGTGAAAGTCCTGCGCGATGCCAACACGCAGCAGGCCGAATTGAGCAGCGGCCGCGTTGACATGGCCATCAACACGGCGCTCTCGCCCGATGCTTACGTGGGTCTCGCGCGCAATCCGAATTTGAAGATCGAGCAGAGTCCCGGCACGAACGTCCAGTGGCTCGGCTTCAACACGCAGAGCGCACCATTGACAGATGCGCGTGTACGCCAAGCCATCGCTTATGCGATTGACCGCGAGAGCATCGTGAAGAACTTGTTGCAAGGGCAGGCGCGCGTGGCCCACTCGATAGTTCCGCCTGAATCGTGGGCTTACAATCAAGGCGTCGTCTACAATTATGATCCCGCTCGTGCCCGCCAACTACTCGACGAAGCGAACCTGCGCGACCCCGACGGTCAAGGCCCGCGCATGCGTCTTGATAAGCCGCTCGTCTTCAAAATCTCCGCGAGCAATGTGGTCGTGCGCCAGTACGCGGGCGTGATCCAGAATCAACTGCAAGAGGTGGGTTTGCCCGTCTCCATCGAGACGCTTGAAGACAACACGTTGCGCGAGGCACAGGTGAACGGGCAGTATCAACTGACCGCAGGGCGTTGGGTCGGCGGCAATCAAGACCCGATCTTCTTACGCGACCTGTTCACACATCTGAAAGGCGGCAACTTCAACCGCAGCCGTTACGACAATCACGCACTCGATAAAATTCTTGGCGAAGCCGTCAACACCGCCGACCGCGAGCAAGCGCGCGGGCTCTACGCGCAGGCGCAGGAACTCATCAGCCGCGAGATGCCCACGCTGCCGCTCTGGTATGCCAACAACATGATCGTCGCGCGCAAGACCGTGAGCAACACGCAGATGCCCCCCGGCGGCGATTGGAGTTTCATGCGCAACGTGACCGTCACACAGTAAGCGCGCGTTCTATCTCAACCCACGACACAACGCCTGCCCGGATCAAGAGCGGCTCTGTGCCGCTTACATCTACGACGGTCGAAGGCTCGACGCTCGACGCCGGCCCGTCATCGATGATAAGCGCGAGGCCGGTCGGAAACGCTGCCGCCACCTCGGCAGCGTTACGGGCCGGCGCTTGCCCCGCACGATTCGCGCTCGTCGCCGTCAACGCCCCACCGCACGCGCGCACAAGCGCACGCACATCTTCGTCGGCGGCAAGCGCACACCAATCGTGCCCGTGTGCGCCGTCAACTCTGCCGGCACTTCGGGCCGCGCATTAACAACCAGCGTGAGCGCGCCCGGCCAAAGTTTTGTGGCCAACGTCTCGAACAGTCTTGATCTGTTCGTCACGAAACGACCGGCCGCCTCCGTGTCGCCGACGACGACCAGCACCGGCTTGTTATCTTCCCTACCCTTCAACGCACGCAACGAATCAACTGCCGCGCGGTTGAACGGGTCAACGCCCAACCCATAAAGCGTGTCCGTGCGAAACGCGATAATGTCGCCCGCCGCCACAGCCGCAGCAGCCCGCGCATGTGCATCATGACTGTTAGCGATAATCATCAAGGTCATTATGCCAACGCCGCGATTAACCACAAAGACACGAAAGCCACAAAGAAAGATTAGACAGTCCCGTTCGTATCTTCGTGCCTGTGTGGTTAATCTTCCTCTTATCGTCGTGTAAGATATGGACATGCCGGCAGCGACTAAGAAAAAGATCGAGTTGGACGTAAGCGCATTTCCACCGGGCACGGTCGCGGAATACACGCGATTGCTGTGTCTCGCGTGCATCTTCGATCTGTTCACCAAGCAGATGCGCCTTGCGCCGCGCACCGCCTATACCGAGATCAAGCGTCACGCCCCGACCGTCGCCGAGTTGACCGCGCCCGCGCCCGTTCGCCCCTACTTCGACAGCGATGAGAAACACCCGCGCTGTCCTTATTGCAATGCCGCCAAACGTTGGCACGCGCGCTTCGACACCTACCGCATCGAAGGCGTCAAAGCGGCAGACGCACCACGCCGCGCCCTCGTTAAATCGCTGCCGAAGACTGACGATCAGTTCTTGCTGCTCGAAGTTCGATCCACGCGCCGCGCGATCTTCTTCGCGTGGCTCGACGATCTGGGCCGCACGCTCGACTTCACAGATGACGCGTGGCTACTCAACGCGACGCGCGCTTATCTCGAACGCAACGAGCCTAAGACCGATTGGGCCGCAACGTTCGACGGCTTGCGGGCCGTGCGTCGTTCACAACGGCTCGAAGCCGGTTGGGAGCGCGACGGCGCGCGCCTCTTTCTTGCGCCGCCGCTCTATCATGATGCGCTGCTCGTGCAATACCTCGTCAGTCGTTCGCACGCGCATGGCGGGTTGACGATGGACGGGCGGCTCACGCTGCACGAACTTGTCCGCCGTCTGCGCCACGCGGGTTATCTCGCGGCGCACGATGCGGCCGCAGGCGATCAGTTTGAAGCACTCGAAAAAGTGATCGAGGACCTGACCGGCGGCGACGCGCCTGTCAAGCTTTACTACGTTGTGGACCGGCGCAACTTTCTCGACAAAGTAAAAACCGTCTATGCTCATTACGCAACCTGACAAACAATAACAAGCATGACCACACAACTTGCTGCCCCTACATTGCCACGGCCAACCCGGCGCGGTCGGCTGCTCGCATGGCTCGTCCTGCCTGTGCTGGTCATCGCAGCATTGGCGCTGGTGTTCACGCCCGCGTGGTTGATTCAACCATTCCGGCCGCAGACGCAAGCGAGCCTATCGCTCTCTTACACCCTGCGCACATGGTCGCCGCTCTTGACCATCGTGTTAGTGGTCCTCGTCGCGTTGCTGAGTTTCGGATTATGGCGTGGGGCGCGGCGTTGGTGGCGCAAGTCGCTGCTCGTGCTGGCACTCGCGCTCGTCTGCGGCATGGCGTGGCTCGCGCGGCAGAATCATTTCGAGTGGATGTTTCGGCCCTTGCCCGACGCGGCTTATGCGCGCGTGGCCGAGGCCGACTTCGTCGCCGCTACGGACATGGTGCTTGCGGTACAACTGAACGGCGAAGCGGCGGCTTATCCTGTGCGCTTGATGGCTTATCATCATCTGGTCGCGGACACGGTCGGCGGCACGCCGCTCGTCGCCACTTATTGAACGCTCTGTCACACCGGTCTGGTGTGGGCAACGACGGTCAACGGGCGGCAGTTGCACTTCCGTCTGGCGGGCATCAATAATCAAAACTTCATCATGCGCGACGACGAGACAGGCTCGTGGTGGCAACAGGTGACGGGCGAAGCCATCCTCGGCCCGCTCAAAGGCGCGCGCCTGCAACCCATCCTGCACGATGAACTGACGTTCGCCACGTGGCGCAGCGAACAACCGGCGGGGCGCGTCTTGCGGCCGGACCCGCACACTGCACAGGCGGGCCAGTATGCTAAGGCCGACTGGGAAGAACGCATGCGACGCGTGCCCGTCGCCACGAACGATAGCGACGCGTCCACGGCCCAACGCACGCTGGTCGCCGGCCTCACGCTCAACGGTAAGGCGAAGGCTTACCCGATGCCGCTGCTCGTCGCGCAAAGTCCGATCAACGACACGATTGCCGGGACACCTATCTTGCTCGTCGTCGGCGACGACAAGCGTTCGGTGCGTGCGTTCGAGCGCACACTCGACGGTCGCGCCGTCGAGTTCTTCGCACGCAAATCGTCAGGCGACACCGATCACAGCCCGCTACTTTTGCTCGACGCCGCGACCGGCAGCGAGTGGAATTTCACCGGCCGCGCCGTGTCCGGCTCGTTCGCCGGCCGGCAACTCAAACAAGTCCCGGTGCTACTCGACTACTGGTTCGACTGGCACACCTATAATCCCAACACGACGCTCTACAACGCGGGCACGCGTTAAAAGAAAGGCAGCATGATGGCTGATGAATAGAAGCAATGTCTTCTGTTCATCAGCCATCATGCTTCATGTTCTTATAGACTTGTCTCGTTGCGCGCTTTGTCTTGATGGCGTTCGAGGGCGAGTTCGATCAAGCGGTCGAGCACTTGCGGGAACGGTTGACCTGTGGCGGCCCACATCTTCGGGAAGCCGGACACTTCCGTCAGACCGGGGCACGTATTCAACTCGTTGATGAGCAGCACGCCGTTATCACGGCGCAGAAAAAAATCAACGCGCGCGAAGCCTGCGCCGTCAATTGCTTTGAAGGCTTGCAGCGCCATGCGGCGGATTCGTTCCGTCAGGGTCTTGTTGATCGGCGCAGGCACGACAAACTCGACGTGCCCCGTGTTGCTGTACTTCTCCGTATAATCGAGGAACGCGCCCTGCTGGTCATACACGACATACTCGCCCGGCAGGCTCGCCTCCGGCTCGTCGTTGCCAAGTACGGCGCACTCGATCTCGCGCGCGTCCAAACCTTCTTCGACGATCAACTTGCGGTCGTAGCGCGCCGCCAGATCGATTGCGTCCGCGAGCGTGCGCTTGTCCGTCGCCTTCGAGATGCCGACTGACGAGCCGAGGTTCGCTGGCTTGACGAAGACCGGGAAGCCAAGTTTGCGCGCGATCCGACGCAACACACCCGCGCGGTCGCGCTCCCATTCCGCGCGCAGAAACCACACATAATCACAGAGCGGCAAGCCCGCGTCGCGAAACAACGACTTCATCGCAACCTTGTCCATCCCGCACGACGATGCGAGCACGCCGCAACCGACATAAGGCACGCCCGCCATCTCAAGCAGACCTTGAATCGTGCCGTCTTCGCCGAACGTGCCATGCATGACGGGGAAGATCACGTCGAGCGGACGCGCGGGTGCGTGCCGGTTATTCGCATCGAACGCGACCAAACCTGAGCGCGACGGATCGCCGACCACGGCGAGCGCCTCTGTGTTGCGTCCCACGTCTTTCGACAAACGTTGCGCCGCGTGTTCCGGCAGCAAGCCAGCCGATTCGGCCGGCGACAACCAACGCCCCGCTTTCGTGATCGTGATCGGTACGACCTCGTATTTCGCCTCGTCCAGCGCCTCGATCACAGCACCCGCCGACCGCACCGATATCTCGTGCTCGCCCGACCGCCCACCGAACACCACACCGACTCGCAATTTTTTCGTCAAAGAAGTCTCCTGAAAAAGTGAATCGTGAATCGTAAATCGTGAATAGAAAGAACTGTCTTTATCTATTCACGATTCACGGTTCACGATTCACGGCCTTCAAAGTATTGTCTTGCCCAGTGCCGATAGGATCAACTCGACGCCGAGTTCGGCGGTGCGGTTGTGGCTGTCGAGCGCGGTGTTGATCTCGACCACTTCGAGCGAGATCATGCCGCCCGCGTCGGCGATCTTCTCCATGCCGAGATGAGCCTCGCGGTAGGTCAGCCCGCCGCGCACAACCGTGCCTGAGCCGGGCGCATCGCCGGGGTCGAGCGCGTCTACGTCGAGCGTGACGTGATAACCGCCGGGCGCTTGAGCCGCCAGCGCAATCGCCTCATCCATACACGCGCTCATGCCGCGTTCGTCGATCTCGCGCATCGTGAAGAAGCGCATGCCCAGCCGCTTGATCAATTCGCGCTCCGGCGGATCGATGTCGCGCCCGCCGACGTGTGCGCAGTAACGCGGTTCGACCTTCGGCGCAAAGCCCGCAACGTGTGTCAACTCCTTCGGCCCGTAACCGAGCAACGCGGCGAGCGGCATGCCGTGGATGTTGCCCGACTGTGTTGTCTCCGGCGTGTTCATGTCGGCGTGCGCGTCGAACCAGATCAGGCCGATTGCTTGTTGTTGTTCGCGCTGCACGGCCGCGACGCCCGCGACCGAGCCGATGGCGATGGCGTGATCGCCACCCAATATGATCGGCAACTCGCCCGCGTGCATGATGGTCTGCACTTCAAGCGCCAGTGCTTCGCACGCCGCGTTGATCTCCGGCAGATACTTCGCCTTCTCATTGGGCGGCGGCTGTTGCGGACGTTCGATCCGCATGTCGCCGAGGTCGCGCACTTCATAACCGAGTTGCGCGATGCGTTGATTGAGCCGGGCCACGCGCATGGCGGCCGGGCCGAGATCGACGCCCGCAAGACTGCTGCCGAAGCCGAGCGGGACGCCGAGAATACTGACGCGCCGCCCCGCGCCCGGCAGGCGCGTGCTGACAGCCGTACTCGTCTGTTCAACTAAAGTGGCCATAACAACCGCCTTACGCGCGTGCTTCGGTTAACTGCCGAGATTGATGTTGAAGCCGCCGCCGCCGCTCGACGCTGACGGGAAGAAGGGCCGCAACAACGAAGCGAACGCGGCCAGATTGCGTGTTTGGATCAGTAGCTCGCCGGGGCCGAAATTCGGCCACGATGCCTTCGCCGCTGACCATGCTGCGGAAGAAACCGGCCGCGGCCTTGCGCAGCGTGTACTGCGTCGTGCCTTCCCACGCGACCAGATGGCCCGTGTCCACCACGTAACGCTCGCCGGTCTGCAAACGTTTGCGATGGATCGCGCCGAAGGACGACACCAGCAGCAGCCCCGCGCCCGTCACCGACAACACGAACAGTCCCTCGCCGCCGAAGAAACTTTTCGCGCCGCCCCACTTCGTATCAACCACGAGACTGGCATCGCCCGCGAGATATGAACTCGATTGCACGAAGAACTGCTGATTGTTCATCTCGATGGCCGCGATGTCGCCGGGGCCGCCCGGTGCGAACGTGACCTCGCCGGGGCCGCCGCGCGCCGTGAACGTCGAGACAAAGGCCGACTCGCCGCCGACCGTGCGCTTCAACGCGCCCAATAGCCCGCCCTTCATCTGCGATTGCAACTCAACGTTCGCGGACATCGAAACCATCGCGCCCGCCTCGGCCATGATCGACTGCTCCGTCTGTAGCTGCACAACCGCAAGCGCATAAGACGGCTGATGCAGAATCTCGTAGCTATAACCGCGTCCCGATCCGCGCGCGTCTTCGTCTATGTTGATGCCGCGCCCCGCGCCTTGACCATAAGCGCCGCCTGAAGGCTGGCTATAGTTGGCGGTCGTTGACGGCTGATCAGTAGTTGCCTGTTGTTGTTGCGAAGGCAACGGTTGTGTGTTCTCGTTCGCCAGCACGCCGACGCGTTGCCCGCATGCACCGCAAAACTGCGATCCCGGAATCAACCCTGAGCCACAATTCGGGCAATTCATATACGCACTCCTTTTGATTTTTCGATGATAATAGCCACGGCCTCGTCCGGCGTCCGCGCGAAGTCGAGCAGGCGCACGTCTTGTTCGCTCACAACCAAGTGTGCGCGCCACGCTTCGACCACGGGCGGCCAGCAGTCGCCCAACAACACGAGCGGGCGCGATTCGATGACGCGCGTTTGCAGTTTATTCCAGACCAGCGATAACTCGGTCACAGTGCCCATGCCGCCCTTGAGCGCGATGAAGCCGACCGAGCGCGTGATCAAATTCTGCAACCGTTCGTAGAAATGGGCCGACGCGACTTTATCAGTAAGATAACGGTTCGGTTCTTTCTTGAACTCGTTCATCAGGATGCCGAGCACGCGCCCGCCGCGTTCGTGCGCGCCGCGACTCGCAGCTTCCATCACGCCCAGATAACCGCCCGTGCAAATGGTGAAGCCCGCCTCGGCCAACAACCGGCCCACGCGCAACGCCTGCCCGTACTCCTCGCAGTCCTCACCACACTTCGAGCCGCCGAAAATCGTTACGATGCGTTCCATAATTAATGCAGTGGCAAGTGACGAGTAACATAGATAACAGCAAGAAGTTTTCAACTTGTCTACTCGTCACTTGTCACTCGTCACTGTTGTTAAGGTCTGATGCGATAGAGCATGCGCGGGAACGGAATCGTTTCGCGCACGTGTTCGATGCCGCACATCCATGCCGTGCAGCGTTCGATGCCCATGCCAAAGCCTGCGTGCGGCACGCTGCCGTAGCGGCGCAGGTCGAGATACCACTCGAACGCTTCGCGCGGCAGATCGTGCGCCTTGATCTGTGCTTCGAGAAATTCGAGCGAGGTCGCGCGTTCGCCGCCGCCGATCACTTCGCCGTAACCTTCGGAAGCAAGCACGTCAACACCCAACGCCAGATCATCACGTTCGGGATCGCGCTTCATGTAGAAAGCTTTAACGGCCGCCGGGTAGCGATGCACCATCACGGGCCGGTCGAACTGTTGCGAGATATAAGTCTCGTCGGGCGCACCGAAATCGCCGCCCCACTCGAAACGGTTTTCGAGTTCACCGCGCGTGTGTCCTTCATGTAATAACTTGACCGCGTCGTCGTAATTTAGACGCGGGAACGGCGGCACGATCTGTTCGAGTTTCGCCGTGTCGCGTTCCAACACTTTCAACTCTTCTTTTCGTTCGTCGAGCACGCGCGCGGCGATGGATGAAAGGAACCGCTCGGCCAAAGACATCACATCGTCGAGCGTGGCGTATGACATCTCCGGCTCGACCATCCAGAACTCGGTCAAGTGGCGACGCGTCTTGGAACGCTCGGCGCGGAAGGTCGGGCCGAAGCAGTAGACCTTGCCAAAGGCCGCTGCGGTCGCTTCGTTGTAGAGTTGCCCGGATTGCGTCAGATAGGCTTTTTCGTCGTCGAAGTAATCAACCTCAAAGAGCGTTGAAGTGCCTTCGCAAGCGGCGGGCGTCAGGATCGGTGTGTCGGCGAGCGTGAAGCCGTCGTTATCGAGAAAATCGCGGACGGCACGCACGACCGTATGCCGCACCTTGAGGATCGCGTGCTGCCGCCGCGAACGCAGCCACAGATGCCTGTGATCCATCAAGAACTCTGTGCCGTGTTCTTTGGGCGTGATCGGATAACCTTCGGCGCGCTGCAAGACTTCTGCGTCCACCAAGTCGATCTCGAAGCCGCCCGGCGCGCGTTCGTCCGCGCGCACGCTGCCGCGCACGACGAGGGCCGACTCTTGACCCAAGTTCTTCAACGCGTCCCAAATCTCTTCCGAGATGTTTTTCTTAAAGACGACGCATTGCACGACGCCCGTGCCGTCGCGCAGTTGTGGGAATAAGAGTTTGCCGCTGGCGCGCAGGTTGTAAAGCCAACCGCGCAAGGTAACGGTTGCGCCCACGTGGGCTGCGAGTTGGTTGATATAGACGTGCGGCGCGGCCGGGGCGTCGGTTGGTGGTGTCGGCGTGTCAACTTCTGGTGTCATATGTGAATGAGTTGCAAACTGAATTATAGCGCGGCTGCGATTATCTACGATGCCGGCCTACTTCCCAAGTACGCGCGTGCTGATCGCGTGCTGTAACGCGGGGAAGCGATTGAGCCACTGGGCCGCGTGCAAGACGATCAGCAACATCGGCTCGATGAAATGCGCGTAAGCTTCGGCGCGACCGCACACGCCCGTCTGGTAAGAGAATGTGCCGACCGCCTTCAAACAACGCTGGACGGTCATCAACCGGAACTCGCGCGCGAACTCGTCGGGCGTGTAAGCGGGTTGAAGGTTGTGCCGCTCGCGTTCGGCGAGCAAGTAGAGCCGGCGCACGCGCACCTCTGCCAGCGTAGGCGCTTCGGTCACGCGGTCCAGCAGGAGCGAGACGAGATCGTAGCTGGCCGGCCCCATACGCGCATCTTGATAATCGATGATGCGTAGATTATCGCGTCCGTCAACGATCAAGTTCGCGGCGTGATAGTCGCGGTGACAGAGGACGCGCGGGCGCGCGGCCAGTTCCGAGGCCACGTCGTAGAGTTCCGCACGCAACTCCGCGGCTTCGGCGTGTTTGAGCGTCTCGCCGCGCAGGCTGGTGAAGTAGTGTTGAAAAAAATAGTCCAGTTCCCAAGACAACTTCGGCTCGTCGAACGCGAGGCGACTGGCGATTGAATCGCGTTCATAGGCGAGCGCGGTCGCGGCCTGTATGTCGGCAATGAGGCTGATGGCTTGTTCGACGTATGCCTCGCGCTCGTCTTCCTGCGCGCGCTCGAAGACGCCGCGCAACTGCCGGTCGCCCAAATCTTCCTGCACGATAATGCCCTGCCCGCCGTCCACGTCGATCACTTCGGGCACGGGCAGATGCGCCGCGACGAACAGGCGCGTCACATCCAAGTAAGGATGTATGTCAGGGTCGAACGGTTCGGGATAGACGGCGACGACGGCCGTTGTCTCATGCCACGGCACGCGGAAATATTCGCGCGTCGAGGCGTCGGGCGTGAGCGCGACGATGTTGTCTGCGGGCTGACCTTGACGCGTGAGATAGTCGTGCAGCCGCTGGTGCGCTGGAACTTTGAACGCGTGGGCCGTGATCCCGGTCGGATGGCTCATCGGACAGAAATGATGTAGGCGTTAATTTATACAACTCAGGCCCGAGGCGCGCATGAGTTTTGTTCCTCACGGCGAGCCGGCGCGACCCGTGGGCTGTTTAGCGGAACGCGTGGAATTGTATCATCCGACGAGTGACGCGACAAAGTTCGCGCCCTGAACGCTGCCCGACAAACCCTTCTCCGGCCGCTCGACGCCTTGCACCAACTCGGCCCGCACAATAGCGACATTTTCAAACGTCGCCCCACGCGGCACACGCACACCCGCACCCAACACGGCCCGGCGCACGCGCGCGCCCGCTTCGACATGGACGTTCTCCCACAACACAGCGTCTTGCACATCCGCATCCGGCGCGATGTGTGAGCCGGGGCCGAGTTCTACGTTGCGTCCTTTGAGTTGCATCAAGGCGAGGCTCGTGTCGAGGTAGCGGCGCACGGTTGATAGCTCGTACCAGTAGCCTGCGCCGACGTGCGCGGCGATGCGTTCGCCTGCGCGCATGGCCTGCGGGTACACGTCCGTGATCGAATCGGAGAAGACACCGCGCGGGATGTAGTCGAAGATGCGCGGCTCAAGAATGTGTATGCCGGTGAACATCAAGGGCGCGTCGGGTGCTTGATCAGAATCTTGCTGAGTCGCAGTTGACGGCGCGGGCGCGTTTGTTACGTCAGTCTGTGCCTGTCGCTCTATGTTTTGCGGGACGCGGGGCGCGTCCCCGACCTTATCGGACGCGGGAAAGCCGCCGAGGCCGGTATAGACACCATCGCGCACGTTGATGATGGTGTAGCGGTCGTGTTCGATGTTGCGGCGCAACACGAGTGTGGCGATTGCGCCCATGCGTTTGTGCGTTTGCAGCGCCGCGCCGAGGTCTATGTCGGTCGCAATCTTGCCGTTGACGACGACGAAGGTGTCGCTGGCGAGAAACGTGCGCGCGTTGTCGAGTGCGCCGCTTGTGCCGAGGATGACAGGCTCGTCGAAGTAGGTGAGGTGGACGCCGAAGCGCCTGCCGTCGCCCAGAGCCGCGCGCACGGACTCGGACTCGTGGTGCAGGTTGACCGCGATGTCGGTCAAGCCGAAGCGCGCCAGATAAGCGGCGACGTAGCCGACGAGCGGCTGCCCCATGAAAGGGATCGCGGGCTTGGCGCGGTCAATCGTCAAAGGCCAGAGGCGCGTGCCGTAACCGGCGGCCAGAATCATGGCGCGCATTGAATGAATCCTCGTGATGATTATTAACCACCAAGACACAAAGGACACAAAGATCAGCGGGTGTGATCTTTGTGTCTTGAGTGTCTTGGCTAGTGAAAAATTTATGACGCTTGAGCCGCGTCGCGGATCATGAGATCGAATGTGCCGGGCGCGACTTTGCGGAAGCGGCGATTGCGATTGAGTGAGACGGCGATGCTGATGGTCGGGTGTTGACCTGTGAACTGAAAGCCGCCTTCCTTTAGTCGGTTATAAATCTCGTTGACGTGCAGCGGCCCGCCTGCTTCGCGCAGCATCATGGCGGTGGCCTGCGGGATCGTGCGGTCGAAGAAACGACTATCCTTAGCCTCTATGTCGGGGCGCACGGGCGGGATGTTATGGGGCACTGCGGGGGTGCGCGGGGCGGCGTTGTAGTTCGACTGCGACTGCGGATAAGGGGCGTGGGCCGGTGTGCCCTTCAACTCGTCGCGGCGGATCGCGGCGTCGATCTCGGCGTCGGAAGGTGTGAGCGGCGTCGGGTTGATGAAGGTGGAGAGGATGCGCAGCATCGCGGACTCGGTCTGGTTGGCGATGGCGTCCATCTCGGACATCTCGGTGCGCAGCTTTTCGGCTTCGAGTTCGACATCGGCCAGACGCGCCGCCAGCCGGTTGCGCGTGGCGCGCGTCTGCCGCAGGCTCTGTTCGAGTGTCGCTAATAAATTTTCATCAGCCATATGTTTGCTCGATAAAATTTTCTAGTTATCGCGTTCGAGAATGTAAGTCGGGATCGAGCGCAAAGCGTCGCGGTAGGGCGAATCGGGCAAGGGGTCGAGCGCACGCCGCGCGGCTTCGGCGTATTCGACGGCGCGTGCGCGTGCGCGTGCGAGCGCGCCGGTCTGTTCGGCTGCACCGATCAATGCGGCGCGCGAGATCGCTTCATAGTTGCCCGCACGCATCACAGCTTGCACGGGCGCATGTTGGCCCGGCTCGGCTTCGAGCAAGTAGATAAGCGGCAAGGTCAACTTACCTTCGAGCAGATCGACGCCGGCGGGTTTGCCGAGCGCATCGTGGGTCGCGGTGAAATCCAAAAGGTCGTCAACGAGTTGAAAGGCTGCGCCGAGTTTAAGTCCGTAGTCGCGCAGGGCATGTCGTTGCGTCTCGTCGTCGCTGCCGAGGATCGCGCCGATCTCGCAGCAGGCGCTAAAGAGATATGCGGTCTTGCGCAAGAGGATATCGAAGTATTGCTCCTCGGTCATGTCGGCGCGGCCGAGCGTGGTCAGTTGCAGCAACTCGCCCTCGGTCATCTTGCGCGTGACGGCGGTTAAGATGTCGAGCACGGGCAGCGAGCGTTCGGCAAGGCTCGTCTCGAAGGCCGACATATACAGCCAGTCGCCCATGAGCACGGCCGTTTGGTTGCCGAAGCGACTATTGATCGAGGCGCGGTTGCGGCGCGTCTCGGCGTTGTCGATGATGTCGTCATGCACGAGTGTCGCGGTGTGCAGAAACTCCATCACGGTCGCCATGCGGACGACATTCGGCCGGGCTGCGTCGCCGCCGACCGCGTTCGTAGCGAGCAGAGTCAACGCGGGCCGGACGCGCTTGCCGCCCGATGCGCGCAAGTAGTCGCCGATATATGCGATGACCTGTATGTTGGAACGGGCTTGGCGCTCGAACTCTGCTTCGACCAGTCGCAGTTCGTGTGCGACTAGGCTGAAGATGCGCGCCGCCGTCATTTGCGGTTCTTCGAGTGTGGCGAAATGACCAGTATTCATAAGGGCGAAAGTTGGTTGGTGGCGGATGCCGGTCAACGCTTGCACCCAAACACCGTCGCGCTTGTTATAACATTAACCGGCGGGCAGCGAAAGCTGAACGTCAAAGAGAATTACCACAAAGGCACAAGGACATTATTGAGGCAGTAAGTGTCTTCGTGTCTTTGTGGTTAAAGTTGCGACTTTTAATTTTGCGCGGTCGTAGTCGGCACTGACAAGTTCAACTTGAACAGGCGGGCGAAGTTGGCGCTGGTGCGTTGACCGAACTCGGCCGCGTCCAGTTCGTGCAAGTCGGCGACGACGCGGGCGGTTTCAACTACGCGCGCTGGTTCGTTGCGCCGGCCGCGATAGGGCACGGGCGTTAGATAAGGGCAATCGGTTTCGACGAGCAGCCGTTCGAGCGGCACGCGCCGCGCGATGTCGCGCAGAGCCTCGGCGTTTTTAAACGTGACGTTGCCCGCGAACGAGATCAGAAAGCCAAGCTCAAGCGCGGCTTCAGCCAACGGCCAGCCGCCGCCGAAGCAATGCATGATGCCCGGCAGCCCCGCCGCCCGCCACTCGGCGCGCAGAATAGCGACGGTGTCATCATCGGCTGCGCGCGTATGTATGATGACGGGCAGTTGCGCCTCACGCGCAGACCGCAACTGTCGTGTGAAGACTTCGCGCTGCACCTCGCGCGGCGAGTGGTCGTAATGATAATCAAGCCCAATCTCGCCCCACGCCAGCACGCGCGCACTACCGCGCACGATCTCATGCAACCGCTCGGCCGCCTGCTCGTCGTACAGCCGCGCATCGTGCGGATGGACGCCGACCGCCGCGTACACATCTTCATAACGTGCCGCCACTTCGACCGCGCGCTCAAGCGTGCCACTATGCGGATCGCCCGTCCCCACGTTCAAGATCGCCGCGACACCCGCCGCGCGCGCACGCGCGATCACTTCATCACGATCAGCATCGTACTCAGGACCGTCTATATGCGCGTGCGAATCGACAAACATTTGTTTGATTGTGGAATGCGAATTTCGGATTGCGGAATGCGGATCGCGGATTACACAGAGCAGTTGTCTTTACTTAATCCGAATCAATCCGCAGTCCGCAATTACTTCAATCTTGCCCCGTTCGGTACGTCTTCAAGGAAGGTGGCGAGGACGGGTTTGCCTTCGTCGCCGATGGAGGCGGCCAGCACCATGCCTTGCGATTCGAGGCCGCGCAGCTTACGCGGTTTCAAGTTGGCCACGAAGATGAGCTTGCGGCCGACGAGCGTTTCCGGCTCGTAATACTCGGCGATGCCGGCGAGAATCTGGCGCGGCTGCGCTTCGCCAAGATCGACCGTGAGCCGTAGTAACTTGTCCGACTTCGGGATGCGCTCGGCCGTCAAGACTTGACCGGCGCGCAACTCGACGCGCGCGAAGTCGCCGATCTCGATCTGATTGACGACGCCTTCGGGCGCGGTTGTTTGCGGTGCGCCGGCAACGGCGTCCGCCTCGGTCGCGCCTTGCATCGGCGGCGCGGGTTTTGTCTCCGCAGCCGACGCCGCGCCCTGTACGGCGTCAGCTTCGGTCGCATGCGTGCCTGCCGTATCAGGTTTACTCGCGGCGGCCGTTGCGCCTTGTTGCGCGCTGGTTGTTTGCGCTAACTCTTGTTCAATCTCTGCCATCTTCTTCGTCTTGTCGATGCGCGGGAAAAGCGGCGCGACCGCGCCGATGCTCTGCCCTGCTGCCAAGCCTCCCCAAGTTAGTTTTGTCGGATCGATCTGTTCCAACTCATCCGTCTGTCCAAGCTGCGTCCAGATGCCGCGCGCCGAATCGGGCATGAACGGATAGAGCATGACGGCGAGCCAGCGCAAGGATTCGGCCGCGCGATACAGCACCGCGCCGAGCGTCGCCCGCTGCGCTTCGTCCTTCGCCAAGTCCCACGGTTTCGCGTCGGAGATCAACTTGTCGGCGCGTGCGATGATCGTCCACGCCGCTTCGAGCGCGCGATTGAAGGCATGCTCGTCCAACAGGCGCACGAATTGATCGCGGGCCAGTTCGATTGTGCTGACCAGACCTTGCGCGTCTGCGTCAACGCCCGCGCGCTTGGCCGCAAGGCGTTGCGCTTCTGCGATGTCGGCTGTAGGGATGCGCCCGTCACAGTAACGCTCGATCATGGTCAACGTGCGGCTCACTAGATTCCCAAGCCCGCTCGCAAGATCGCTATTGGTGCGCGTGATCAAGCCCTCATAGCTGAAGCTTGAATCCTGCCCGAAGGCCATCTCGCGCAAGACGTAATAGCGCACGGCATCGACGCTGAAATGTCGCCGCAACAAGTTTATGTCCACCGAGTTGCCGAGCGTCTTCGACATCTTGCGCCCCTGATTGTCGAGCCATGTGCCGTGCGCGATGACCCCGGTGGGTAACTCGACCTTCGCCGCCATCAGAAACGACGGCCAGTAGATCGCGTGCTGCCGCAGTATGTCTTTGCCGATGAAGTGGCGCGCGATGCGTTCATCGTCAGCCGCGTGTTGCGGCCAGAATTTGTCAAACAGGCCGGCGCGCTCGGCGTCCGTCGTGCCCCAACCCAAGCGCGGTGATGTAGTTCGTCAACGCATCGAGCCAGATATAGATGGTGTGCGCCGGATCGTCGGGCACGGGGATAGCCCAACTGACCGAAGACTTCAAACGGCTGATCGATAAATCCTGCAAGCCGCGCTGCACGAAGCTGACGACCTCGTTGCGCCGCACTTCAGGCTGGACGAACTCCGGGCGCGACGCATAGAGCGCCAGCAGCGCCTCGTCATAATCCGAGAGGCGGAAGAAATAACTCTCTTCCGCCACGCGGTCGAGCGGCACGCCTTCGTGTACCAGACACGTCGGCGGCTCGCCCTCGCGCGCGGGCTTCGCGTATTCGTCCTCGGTCTTGAACGTCGCGCACGGCGCACAGAACCAACCCTCATAAAAACCTTTATAGATCGGCTCGCGTCCTTTCGGCGTCTGGCCCGCCGCCACGCGCCGCCAGAACTCTGCGACCGCGCGGTAATGAAACTCTTCGGACGTGCGCATGAAGATGTCGTAGCCGCCGTGCGCGCCGTCGAGTTGGAACGCGGCGAACATCTTCTGCAACTCGCCGACGATGTAATCCACGTGCGCTTTGGGCGTCTTGCCACCACGCGCGGCCGCGCGCTGCACGTTCGTGCCGTGCTCGTCTGTCCCGGTCAAAAAATATGTCGCATCGCCGCGCTGTCGGCGCGCACGCACAACGCAGTCCACAACCAGCGTCGTATACAAATGCCCCAGATGCGGCAAACTGTTCGCGTAATAGATCGGCGTTGTTGCGTAGAATGCAGTCATATGCTTGTGCATCGTCAATCGTGCATCGTCAATCGTAAATAGAAAAACTGTCTTAATCTATTCACGATTGATGATGCACGATTCACGGCTTTTCATTCTTTCCCGCGAATGAGGGCCATCGCTTCGGCGCGCGTGCGCGAGTCTTTGCGAAACGCGCCGCGAATGGCGGACGTGATCGAGATCGCGCCCGGTTTTTTCACGCCGCGCAACGTCATGCACGTATGCTCGGCTTCCATCACGACCATCACGCCGAGCGGTTGCAAGCCGTCCTGCAACGTGTCCGCGATCTCTGAAGTCAAACGTTCCTGCACCTGCAAGCGGTGTGCGAACGTCTCCGCGAGCCGCGCCAGTTTCGAGAGGCCGAGGATGCGCCCGCCCTTCGGAATATATGCGATGTGGCAACGCCCGACGAACGGCGCGAGGTGATGCTCGCACAACGACGCGAAGTGTATATCTTTGACGATCACCATCTCGTCGTGCTTGTCGCCCGGCAACGGCGCGACGTGCTCGTGCGGGTCTTCGCGCATACCGGCGGTCAACTCCGCGTACATCTCCGCGACGCGTTGCGGTGTGCGCTGCAAGCCCGCGCGCTCAGGGTCTTCCCCGATGCCTTCCAGAATCAACCGCACACCACGCGCGATCTTATCCAGATCAACCGCGCCCGGCGCGGCGCTCGCTGCACCATTTGCCAACTCATCTTCGTCCGGCTCCGTCGCAGAAAAACCTGTGCTCATGTGTTACCTCATCAATCATGCATCGTGCATAGATTAAGACAGTTTTTCTATTCACGATTTACGATTTATATTTTCATACCCCGCACGCGCGGCCGCTTCTACGTCGCGGAGCGGCACATCATGTCGGGCAGCGGCGGCGCGGCAGTCTTCGTATTCCGGCGCGGCGTTGCTGATGTGCCCGTCGCGGCGCGCAACCTTAATCCTAATCGCACCGTAACGCGTTTCGACCGTCACGATCTCGCGCGCCAGTGCCCGCCGCTCGACCTCGTAAGCGCGCACGCCCAGCGTCGTCGTTTCACTGAACAGCAGCGCGGTCAACATCTCACGCTCAGCCGGCCGGCACAGGATCGAGACGAGGACGCCCGGCCGATTCTTCTTCATCTGCACGGGCGTGAAGAAGCAATCGAGCGCACCGCGTTCTAAGGCGCGTTCCATCACATGCCCGATGATCTGCGGCGACACGTCGTCGAGATTCGTCTCAAGCATGAACAGTTTTTCCACTTGCGCCGTCGCATCAACTTCGCCGACCAGCACGCGCAGCACGTTCGGGAACTTCTCGTAACTGCGCCCGCCCGCACCGTAACCCGTCGCGTTGACACTCATCGCGGGCATAGGCCCGAAGTCGTCGCAAAGCGTACTGACGATGGCCGCGCCCGTCGGCGTGACGAGTTCGCCTTTGATGTCCGTCGCATAGACGGGCCGGTCGCGCAACAGTTCAACGACGGCGGGCGGCGGCACGGGAAAGCGACCGTGCGCCATCTCTACCGTGCCGCTGCCGACGTGCAACGCGGACGATGCGAACCGCTCCACGCCGAGTAACTCGAACCCGATGCACGCGCCGACGACATCCACAATCGCGTCGAGCGCGCCGACCTCGTGAAAGTGTACTTGCTCGACCGGCATGTTATGCACACGCGCTTCGGCCTCTGCGAGTCGTGTGAAGATACGTGTCGCGCGGTCTTTCACGCCTGCGCTCAAGCGCGAGTCGTCAATGATCTTGAGAATGTGGCTGAGTCCACGATGATGATGATGCTCGCCCGTCTCCACATGCGCGCGCACGGCGCTGATGCCCGCCCGATCAACTTGCTCGAACCTGACCTCGAACTTACCAAAATCAAGTTGTGTTAACTGCTCGACCAACGCGCGCGCGTCCGCCCCGGCGCTGACCAGCGCGCCGAGCGTCATATCGCCGCTTATCCCGGCGAAGCAATCGAAATACAGTAAGCGCATAAGAACAGTGACCAGCCCCTTGCGTCTGTAAAGGCGCAAAGTAGTATGTGTGTTTGTGCGACCGGCACGGCGGATGGTAAGAGCGCGCTAACGCAGTGTCAAGCAACCCGCTTGCGCCCGAAGTATGACGCACCATTAGCCACCATGAAAGCGCGTGCGTTATACTTTTGACTTTTCCACGTACCGGGATCGTGAACCGTCAGACTTGACGCGTGAAGGACACAGACGACTTTGAAGCTGGCAGAACTACAAGAACACTTGCGCGAGCGCGTGCGCGCCACGGCCGCCGCGAAGTTCAACGTCGCGCTTGAAACCGTCGCGGCCGAGATTCCGCCGCGCACGGAGTTGGGCGACTTGGCCTTCCCCGTCGCCTTCGAGTTGGCGAAGCGCATCAAGCAGACCACGGGGCAGAAGGCGAACCCGCGCGCGCTGGCCGAAGAACTGAAGACCGCGCTCGAAGCCGAGCCGAACGTCGCGCGCGTCGAAGTCGCGGGCGCAGGCTATCTCAACGTCTTCTACGACCGCGCCGCTGTACTCGCGCACACAGTCGCGGCCGAAAACAACGAACGCGATCAACGTGTGCCTGCTGCCGACGCGCACAAGGTCATCGTCGAACATACCAACATCAACCCCAACAAGGCGGCGCACATCGGGCACATGCGCAACGCGGTGCTTGGCGACGCGTTCGTGCGCATCCTGCGCGCGACCGGCACGAGCGGTCGAAGTTGACAACTACATAGACAACACCGGCGTGCAGGTCGCGGACGTGGTTGTCGGCTTCATGCACATCGAGCAGATGACGCTCGCGGACGTGCGCGCGCTCGACGCGTCGCTGCCGCCTGAGCGCCCGTTCGATTATTACTGCTGGGACTTATACGCGCAGCGTCGGCGTCTTCTATCGCAATGGCGACCCGGACGCGAAAGAAGACCCGGCGCGTTTGCAACTACGCAGCGAGACGTTGCACGCGTTGGAAGCGGGCGACAACCCGACGGCCGAGTTGGCCGATTACGTGGCCACGCGCATCGTCCAGTGCCACTTGAACACGATGGGCCGGTTAGGCATTCGTTACGACCTGCTGCCGCGCGAGTCTGACATCCTGCACCTCGGCTTCTGGCAGCGCGCCTTCGAGCGTTTGAAAGCGACCGGCACGATCCGGCTTGCGACCGAAGGCCGCAACGCCGGTTGCTGGGTTATGCCGACCGACTTGCACGCGGGCACGGACGAGCACGAGGCCGACAAGATCATCGTCCGCTCCAACGGCACGGTCACATACGCGGGCAAAGACATCGCGTATCAACTATGGAAACTCGGCCGGCTCGACGTTGATTTTTACTACGTGCCGTTTCGCATCGAACCGGACGGGCACATTGTTTGGGTTACAACCAGCACGCCGCCGCAGTCCGCCGACGACGCGCAGCGCCCGCCTCATTTCGGCGGCGGGCAAGCGGTCTATAACGTGATCGACTCGCGGCAGTCTTATACACAGGACGTGGTGCGTATGGGCGCGGCGGCGGTTGCGCCCGACGTGGGCGAAGCGGCGAGCGTCCATCTCGCCTATGACATGGTTGCGCTCTCGCCCGCCGCGTGCGAAGAGTTGGGCTTGGAGTTGAGCGCCGAAGATCGCGCGCGCCCGTTTATTGAGATGAGCGGGCGCAGAGGCTTGGGCGTTAAGGCCGACGATCTGATCAATCGGCTTGAAGCCGGTGCGCTCGTCGAGGTCGAAGCGCGCCATGCTGAGCTAGCACAAGACGAGAAGTTGAAAACGGCGCACGCGATTGCCGTCGGCGCGCTCCGCTACTTCCTGTTGAAGTGGACGCGCAACTCGGTCATCGCCTTCGACTTCAAAGAGGCGCTGTCATTCGAAGGCGAAACCGGCCCGTATTGCCAGTACGCGGCCGTGCGCGCCAACTCGATCTTCCGCAAGCTCGATGCATCGCTGCTAGCTGAAGCGCGGCAGTTGCTTGATGAGATCGTCGCTGACCAGACGCGGGCTGAAGCCGTCCGGCAAGTCTTCGCGGGCGCGGGCGGCGACGAGTTATGGTCGCTGTTTTCATTGGCCGCGCGGCTCGACGAGACGGTCGCGCAAGCGGCGGCGCAGGCCGAACCGGCGCACCTCGCCAAGTACACGTTCCAACTGGCCAAAGCGTTCAATGTTTTCTATCACCACTTTCCGATCATCAGCGAACCGGACGCCGTGCGCCGCGCCGTGCTCGTGCAGATCGCCGATCTCGTCCGGCGACAGTTAACCAACGCGCTCGCCACGCTCGGCATCGACGTGCCCGAACGGATGTGACGAATCGAGCAGGCGTTCGTTGCATCGCCGCGATACTTTCGTCGCCGCCCGCACGTATATTAGTATGCAAGCGGTGGTTTCAGTTTTGAGTTGCAGTAAGACCGGCAACTCTTAACCGATCAGCGGAAGCTGACCACCGCAGACTGAACATTGGAAACTGTTTTCTTATGCTGATTGTAATGAAGATGGACGCCACCGAGCGCGAGATCGAAGATGTGGTGCGCGTCATTCAAGAGTTGGGCTTGCGCCCGCATCCGTTGCCCGGCGCGCAACGCACGGCTATCGGCATCACCGGCAATCAAGGCGCGGTTGATCCGACGCCACTTCGAGAACCTGCCCGGCGTCGCCGAAGCGATCCGCGTCACCAAGCCTTACAAGCTGATCACGCTCGACCTGCGAACCGGAGAAGACGATCGTGCGCGTCGGCGACGCGATGATCGGCGGCGACGAGTTGGCGATCATCGCCGGCCCTTGCGCCATCGAGAGCCGCGCGCAGGCGTTCGCCATCGCCGAAGCGGTGCGGCGCAGCGGCGCGCGCTTCTTCCGCGGCGGCGCGTTCAAACCGCGCACCTGCCCTTATGCCTTTCAGGGCCTCGGCGAAGAGGGCTTGAAGATTCTCGCCGACGTGCGCGAGGCTTACGGCTTGAAGATCGTGACCGAGGCGCTTGACGAGCACAGCGCGGATTTAGTCGAACGTTACGGCGACGTGATCCAGATCGGCGCGCGCAACATGCAGAACTTCTCGCTGCTGAAACGCGCCGGGCGCGCACGCATGCCCGTGCTGTTGAAACGCGGCCTATCCGCGACGCTCGACGAATGGCTGCTTGCCGCCGAGTACGTGATGGCCGAAGGCAACTATAACGTCATCCTCTGCGAGCGCGGCATACGCACCTTCGCGCAGCACACGCGCAACACGCTCGACCTCGCGGCCGTGCCCGCCGTGCGACGCGTCTCGCACCTGCCGGTCCTAATCGATCCGTCGCACGGCACGGGCAAGAACTACATGGTCACGCCGCTTGCGCGCGCAGGCGTCGCCATCGGGCGCGGACGGGCTGATCGTCGAAGTGCATGACCAACCGGAGAAAGCTCTATCGGACGGCGCGCAATCTTTGACGCTCGAACAATACGACCATTTGGTGGCCGAGGTGCGCGCCATCCATGAAGTGATCGCGCCGACGCCTGTTGGTTGAGCAACGTATTCAAGCAAAGAACATTTGCCACGGTGACAAATGAAGCAGCCCGGCACGTAACAGGCCGGGCTGCTTCATTTGTCAGTGGTGACAACAGATCGCGCACTTGCTTGTCGTTCAGGCGATCAAGATGGTGCGCGTCTCCGTTGTGCTAAGTTAATCTGACTCGGTTTGCAGTAGCTCCGGCAGTTGTTTCGTAAACACCGAACGTGTGAGCACACGATCAAAACCTGCTTGCTGTGCGCGCTGTTGCAGTTCTGCCTGCACGTGCGCGAAGAAGCCGACGACGGGCACGCCGCGCAATTCGGGGTCGGCTTTCAAGCGTGCGGACAAGGCGAACGGATCGAGTCGTTGCGTTTGCAGATCGACGATCACGAGCGCGGGCAATTCCTGTTGCGCCGACGTGACCAGCGCATCAATACTGCGCGCGAATTCGACCCGCACGCCCAACTGTTCCGCCGTCGCGCGAATCTTGCTGGCGAAAAACAGATCGTCCACAGCAGCAACAACACGTTTCGTCATTTATAATCCCCTTCGTTAAGATAACGGCCGGGCGGTTCGATAATTAACCGCGCGCCGGCAACAACTTGATCAGGATCGCTAACTTCGTTGACCACAACTGAAACACTCTCTGCGCCTGTGCCCGCGCCGGTCGAACCGGCGGTCGAGGTGGGCAGCTTCGCGCCGCCCGTCGCGCCGCAACATGACATAGCGCGGTGCGTTATTGCAACCTTCAACATACGCTATGCGGTCGGGCGCTTTCTTATCTCAGGCGGCTTGCTGCGCAAAGCAGGCATCGCGCGCAACCGCCCACGTCCGCCTGTTATCGAGCGCCACATCGCAACGACCGCTGAAACATTCACGCGCGGCCGACTCATGCCGCGCGCCGACATCGTCGCGTTGCAAGAAGCGGATCGCGGCACGACGCGGCCGGCGGTCAACACGTTGCGCGCGAACTGGCCCGCACGTTGGAGATGCATTACGCGCACGCGGCGATGCACATTCCGCGTGGCGAAGAACCGAAAGATCGACAATGGTATCTCGACTTCGAGGAACGCATCGGCGTCCACGATACGGGCGATACGGGCGTCGCACTGTTGAGCCGTTATCCGCTCGCCGCCGCGCGGCGCGTCGATCTGCCGTGGACTGAATGTGCCTGGCGGCCACGCCTCGCGCTCGCGGCGCAAGTCGCTTTAGGTCCGCGCCGCTTGCACGTCTTCAACACGCACATCGATCCGCACGCGAACGTGGCCGAACAACTCGCGCAACATGAAGCCGTGCTGGCAGCGTGCGAGAGTCTGCGCGGTGAACCAACTGTGCTGCTCGGCGACTTCAACACGCTCTTTCCTAAATCGCGCGCCGCCACACGCCGTCTGCTCGAAGCGCACGGCTTCACGACGCCGATGCCGACCGGCACAGCCACTTGGCGCGCGGGCTTGCTTCGCTTGCACGCCGATTGGTTTTTCGTCCGCGACTTGCGCGTGCGTCGTTGGGGCGTGGCCCGCCCTTTGAGAGTCTCGGATCACTGGCCCGTCTGGGCCGAAGTCGAGTTAATGGAACAGAAGACAGCCGCGCTATGAAGCCGACGGATGAGCAGCGCGCGAAGATCACGAGTCGGCACAACGCGCTCGTCCAACAGGCGCGCGCCGTGCGCGACGGACGAGAAGCGGGCTTGATCTTCGTCGAAGGTTTGCGGCTGGCCGAAGAAGCAGCGACGGGCCGGCTACAGATTGAAGCAGCACTTTTTTCAGATCGTTTTACGCACGACGAGCGCGGGTCGAAACTACTGGCGCAGTTGACCAGCACGGGCGTGCGCGCAACCGAGGTGAGCGAGCGCGTGCTCGCATCCGTGGCCGACACGAAGAGTCCGCAAGGCATCGTGCTGTTGGCCCGTTGCCCCGTCGCAGATCACGCCACGTTTGAAGCAGCGCAGACAGGCGTGCCCCTCGTCGTCATCACGCATGGCGTGAACAATCCGGCGAACGCGGGCGCGATGTTGCGCGTCGCCGAGGCGGCCGGTGCGACCGGCGTGATCGCAACCGCCGGCTCGGCCGATCTGTTCTCGCCCAAAGCACTACGCGGGGCGATGGGTTCAACCTTTCGCTTACCGCTCTGGACGGGCGCACAGTTTGATGAAGCGTTGCGCTGGTGTGCCATGCGCGGTGTCCGCTCAGTCGCCACCGACGTGCGCGCGCCCGACACGCACACCGATCTCGATTGGACAGGCCCGCACGCCGTCATCTTGGGCGCGGAAGCAGGCGGACTCGCCGCGCATGAAGCGGCGTCGGCTGCGGCGCGCATACGCATCCCGATGCGCGCGCCCGTCGAAAGCCTCAACGTGGCGACCGCCCTTGCGGTCGTGCTTTACGAAGCAGCCCGGCAGCGTGCGTCGGCGGCCAACGGATGACGTGTGGAAATCAGACCCGCGCCGGGTAAATGTCGATATTTTGCCGCGCCGTTCGGGTTGTGCGGCTGTGCTGTTAGCCTCGTGCATAAACAGCGCCCACCGCCCGGCCGCCACTTCCCGCTTCTCTCACGCCGCATCTATCGGCTAATATAGCGCCAGCGCCAAGCAAGCCAACAAATCCCCTCCCCAACGTGTCGTCCACGGCTTAGGGCGCGGACGCCCGGCGCGCGAATGTTGCCGTTGAACCCAGTTCGTTCGGAGACGTATAGACTTGCATGGACGAGAAAGCTGTGCAGAAACAGGCCGGCGCGCTCAAGCGCGACGACGTGCAGAAAGCGGGCACGGGCAAACGCGACGAGGCGCTGGTCGAGCGTCTGTTCCGGCGCGTGCTGGATCGCGTCGGCGCAGTCGTTGACCGCAAACTCGGCCGCGAGATCGAGACGCAGAGCGGCTTCACCACGTCGCGCCTGATCGAACGCATGAACCGTTTGATCGACGACCGCGTGCGCGAAGACCCGAAGCGCGGTCGGCTTGCGCCGCATCATCTCAAGTTGAAAGTCGAATGGGGCACGCACTCAGAAGCCCCGGCGGAAGCGATCAAGGAACTCGAACACGAGGTCTTAGCCGCGGCCGATCGATCACATTAACGATCAACGCTTGCGCACGCTCGCGCCGGTCGAGGTCGAGACTATCGTGGACATCTTCACGACCGGCATCACCGTCGATCCGACCTTCGGCCCATTTCAAGATGAGTTGGAGCAAGAGGACGAAGCGCGCCGCCGCGCCGCCGAAGGGCTGACGCCCGACGTGCCCAAGTCAGACATCAAGCACCAACAGGACACGCAATTCAACGCCCGCGTCACCGCGCCCGACGACTCGTTCGACTTGCCGTTGCGGCTCGTGCCGGGCGGGCGGCGCTTGCACGTCGGGCGCGCGAGCGACAGCGATCTGCCGCTCAATCATGCGAGCGTCTCGAAGATACACGCCGCGCTCGTGCTCAATCGTGAAGGGACGCTGCTCGTCTCCGACACAGGCTCGACCAACGGCACATACATCAACGGCCGCCGCATCTCCTATGGTGAAGCGCGCCAGATCGAAGAGGGCGATGTCGTCGGCTTCGGCGATGTCGAGGTCAGATTTAGAAAAGCAGCGACGAGTGACAAGTGACAAGTTAACAACTTGTCCTTGCTTGTCATTCGTCACTTGTCATTATCTTTATGGCTTTGCCTGAAAAACAACCGGCGCTGTTGAGTCTCGTCTATACGGCGGGGCTGGGGTTAATGGTGTTGTGGCTGGGCGTGTCGTTGGTGCGCGGGATGCGACACAGGCGCTCGGCGCTCTCGGCGGTCGCACCGCGCGACATGCCGACCGAGGTGCGCCAGCGGCTCGGCGTCACGTCAACCAATCGCGGCCTCTATTGGCTGCGTTGGTTCTTCGTGCTGCTAGTGTTCGCGGTCTTCGGCTTCCACATCTACTGGGCCAACTACGCGCAAGAGCGCAACGAACGGTTTCAAGCACTCGACTACAAAGACTTGCGCAATCGTCGGCTCGCCGAATCAACCCTGCGCGGCTGGATACTTGATCGCAGCGGCACACTTGAGAACGCGCTCGCGCGCTACACGCGCGCGCCCAACGGGCAGATCATTCGCACCTATCCGCTCGACCGCGAGATGGCGCAACTGTTCGGCTCGGATCGCGGCGACGCCGGACTAGAACGTGCACTCTTCGGCGTGCAGAGTCAGGCCGTGCCCGAAGCCTTAGACCTCGCGCTCGAACGCGACGTAAAACAACCGGCGAATCTTGACGTGCGCCTCACGATTGATCGTGAGTTGCAGAAAACGGCCGTCGAACAGTTGCGCGACCGGCACGGCGCGGTCGTCGTCTTGAACCCGCAGACCGGCGAAGTGCTGGCCATGTACAGCAATCCCGCCTACACCATCGAAGAGGTGCAGGACGAAGAAACGTGGATTCGCCTCGATGCCAACCAGCGCGACCGCCCGCTCGTCAATCGCACCCTGCGCGCCTATTACATCCCCGGCTCGACCTTCAAGACCGTCATCAGTTTCGCCGCCTTCAACTCCGGCATGGAGCAGGAGCAGTTCACGTGTAGCGGCGCGGGCTACTCCGTGTCCGGCGCGCCCGCTATCTTCGATTCCGGCGGCGCGGGCGAGGTCCACGGCCGCATCGGCATCGATACGGCTTACGAAGTTTCGTGCAACCAGTACTTCGCGCAGATGGCGGTCAAACTCGGCCCTGAGCGTTTGAAGCAGACGGCGCAACTGCTCGGCATCGGCACTTATGATGATCCGGTGGACACGACGCGCGGGCGTCGTCGCCCCGACATCTGGAACGTGAGCAGCCCGGCCATCGCGCGCGCACTCGCGCCCGTCGAATCCGCCATCGTCACCGGTCCTAAGATGCGATCTTACGATCTCGCGCTCGAAGGCTTCGGGCAAGGTTATGCCGGGCAGATGACGCCTTTGCAGATGGCGATGGTTGCGGCCACGGCCGCGAACCTGCAAGGCAACTTGATGAAGCCGAAGATTGAGTTCAACCAACCGCCGGCCGCGTTCAATGCCGTGCTGCGACCCGAACAGGCCGCGCAGATGCGGCGCATCATGGGCTTGGTGACGCAAGGGCCGTCGGGCACGGCCACTTCGGTCTTCGCGCCCATCACGGCGCAAGGCATCTTGACCGGCGGCAAGACCGGCACGGCCGAAAAGGAAGTGCCCATCTATGATCCGAAGACCGGCGAGCCGAAGAAAGTGAAACGCTTCGAGCGCGACCGGCGCGGTAACATCATCCGCGAGTATGAAGAGATCGTGATCGACCGCGAAAAGAAACGCATTGACAGTTGGTTTCTCTGCATCGCGCCGCTCGACTATCCACGGCTCGCCATCGCCGTCATCGTCGAAGGCGGCGGCTATGGCGCACGCGCCGCCGCGCCCATCGCCGCCGCGCTGGTCCTGAAGTCGCGCGAACTCGGCTTGCTCACCGACGCGCCGCCGACGCCAGCGCCCGGCGCACAACAGCAGACAGGGCAACCGCAGCAACGCCAACAGGCCGCGCCCACGGGGCAGCAACCGCGCCCCACGCCGCCCCGGCCGCAGCCCGCGCAACCGCGTCCCAACGCGACGCCACGCGCGACACCGAGGCGCACCACTTAAGGCAGATGCGGCGAAACAGTTTTTAACTTGCGCCACGCCCCCGTGTGAAGAAGTGAAGCACATGAACTACGAACGGACACGCAGCAACACAAACATCTGCGCCGCGACTTTGAGTCGCTTCGTTATTTGCGGCGTGTCCGTTCGTGGTTAAAGTTTCAAGAAGACGTTTATGAAGAATCGCGCCTCGTCACATTTGTTAGCCATACTGGTTATCGTCGGCGTCGAGATTACCGGCTATTTGGCGGTCACGCGTGCGGCTCTGTTGCGCGGCTATCAGCCGCCGCTGGCCAGCGCCGTGCGCGACATACTGCTGTATGTGCCCGTCATTGCGTTGCTGTTCTGGTTGTCGCGCGCGCGGCGTTATATGGGCAACTGGACGCTGTTCACAGTTGCGATCCTGCTCTTTTCGGTCGGGCTGCTTGTGCAGTACAGACTCTATAGCGACCCGGAATACAACTCGCGCAACAAGGCCGAGGCGCGCGCCGAGAAGACGCAGGTTTTGCGCCTGCGCTACATCAATCAGTATTACGACGCCGAGAAGAAGAAGCTGTTAGGGCTGCCGGCCGACCCGCAACAGGCGCAGGCGATGCTTGAACAACAGGCGCAGGCGCGCGCGTCAACCGTCAGCGCCCGCAGCGTGCTCACGTCGGGGCGCACGTGGATTCCGCTGCTGGCGTTTGCCGCGTTCGCCATCGCTTATTCGTTCTGCGTGCGCGATAAGTTTTTAAACTTCGTGCAGCGCCATAGTTTCATCATCGTGCTTGTCACACTGTTGCCACTAACGGCCGCGGTCGTCACGTCGAGCGCGGGCAAGGCGCTCGGCAACATGACGCCGTGGGAGCCGTCGAAGATTCCCTTCCTGCTCGGCTTCGCCGGCATCCTGACCGCCTATTACCGCGATCTCGCCAAGACCTTCTGGGGCCTGCCGCGCGCGCAAGCGATGATTCCCTTGCTCGTGATGGCGACGATTCCGTTCATCCCCTTCTTCGCCCTCAAAGACTTCGGGCAGATGCTCGTCTTCAGCGGCGCGTATGCGACGCTCTATCTCGTCGCCGTCAGGCGTTGGCCGCAACTGCTCGTCTTCGTCGGTTCGGTCGCACTCGTGATCGCCATCCTCGTCGTCGGCGCGCTGCCGCGCGATGTGCAGGAGAAAGTGCCGCTGTTGCCCACGCTCGCGCGCCCCGTCGCGGCGGCGATGCCCGCGCGCATACAGCAACGCTTTCATCTGTGGCTCGACGGTTTTGATCCGCCGCAGCCTTCGGTCTGGTGGTGGAAGAAGGATTATGAAGACGCGCTCGCGCGCGATCCGAAGATGAAGGAACTGGCGCAAGAGGGCGAGACGATGCAGCGCACGGTCAACGTGGACGTGTGGTTCGACCGCATCGCTTATCAACCGGCGCAGGCGACCTTCGGCATCGTGTCGGGCGGCACAACGGGGCGCGGTCTTGGCCTCGGCTTCGCCGAAGTGATCCCGGTCGCCGATTCGGATTACATCTACGCGGCGATTGCGGAAGAGTTGGGGCTTGCGGGCGGCGCGGTCGTGATGCTCGCACTGATCGTCTTAGTCGCAGCGGGCGTGCGGACGAGTCTGGACGCGCGCGATATGTTCACGAAACTCTGCGCGGCGGGCTTGACTGCGTTCATAGGCTTTCAGGCGCTCGTCAACATCGGCGGCATCACGCGCGCACTGCCCATGACCGGCATCACGCTGCCCTTCGTCAGCCACGGCGGCTTCAGTTTGATCACCAGCTTCGCCATGCTCGGCATGTTGATGGCCTTCTCGCATCGCAACGCGGTGGACGCAGCCGGCGTGCCCGCACGCACGACTTACGGCGCGGCGCGCACAGATGATATGCCCGTCGCCCTGTCGGCGGTCGAGTAAAGGCCGACGACGCGTCGTGCAAGCAAAGGACCAGTATCGCAAAAGGCAAACGGCAAAGATGAATGAGCGATCAACAGAAGTGATCTTAGAGACGGCGGCGGTGACGGATCGCGGCTTGAACGAGAAGCGCCCGCTCAACGAAGACTCGTACCTGCTCGACGCCGAGCGCGGCATCTTCGCCGTGGCGGATGGCGTGGGCGGCGCGGAAGCGGGCGAGGTCGCATCGCAAACCGCGGTCGAAGTACTCGCCGAAGCGTTTCGTCATCACACACAGGGCGACGACGTGGAAGACTTGATGGAGTTGGCCATCCAACGCGCCAACGCATCTATCTATCAACTCGCGCACGAAGAACGCCGCTTCGCCATGATGGCCACGACGATTGTGGCGCTCCATCTGGACGGACGCCGCGCAACCATCGGGCACGTCGGCGACTCGCGCCTCTATCGCCTTGCGCCCGACGGGCAACTCAGCCGCGAGACGGAGGACCACTCGGTCGTCGAAGAAGAAGTGCGCGCCGGCCGCATGACGGCCGAACAAGCGGCACATCATCCGAGTCGCAATGTCATCAGTCGTGCGCTCGGCGCAGAGCCTTCGGTCGAAGTGGACATGAACACGTTCGAGGCCCCCGACGGCACAGTCTTTCTGCTCTGCTCCGACGGCATCACGCGCCACATTCCCGACGCCGAACTAAACGCGATCTTGCGCGAGGCCGACACGCTCGAAGCCGCCTGCGCCGAGATGAAGCGCCGCTGCCTTGAACGCGGCGCTGAAGACAACTTAACGGCCGTCGTCGTCGGCATCGGCACACGTGCGCGTCAAGCTATCGCCGCTGCCACGGCCGCCGATGAAGACAGCGAAGCAACGATTCACCGCGAGCGCACGGCGACAGACCCGCGCGCCGCGACTGCCGCCGCAACAACCGCCGCGCCGTCTCATCTGCAACGCCCGTTCGCTAAAGCGGGCGCAGGCCCGAACGGCGGCACGCGCGTCGTCGTGCCAGCCCCGCAACCGGACGCAGCAGCCGCCCGCGCGCGCAACGCACAACAGTCAAGGTCGCAGCGCGGTTGGCCGGGCCGGCAGTTGGTTCGGCGTGCTGCTCTTGGTGTTGGGCGCGGCCGCGCTCGCCTTCTACGGCGGCATGCGTTACCAGCGGGCCAGCGCCGTCTTCGACAGCAACTCGAACGCGAGCGCCGTTGTCAGCCCGCCGCCCGAAACTGCGGCAGCACGCTTCGAGCGTCTGCGGCATGAAGTTGACGCTGCGCCGGCCCGCACGGCTGAACGTTATGCGGAAGCCTTGACGCGGCAAGACCCACAGGCGAGCGAGCCTGAAGCTCTCTATCTATACGGGCGCGCGCTCATGTTGTCGGGCAAGCATCAAGAGGCCGTGCGCGTGTTCGATCAGGCCATCCAAAAACTTAACACGCAGGCTGTAGCCGCACACGATCCTTTGCGCATCGAAACGCGGATTGCAACGGCCGCCGCCGCTTTGAAATCTAATGACCCGGCGGCGACCGCGCGGGCCGCGCAAGATTTGGACGAGGTGATCGAACAACAGAACGCGACCGGCGCAGGCGCATCTCCTTCGTCGTCGCCCTCGCCCACGCCCCAGTAATCTCGATGAGTGAACTGAAGCTCCAACAGACCCGGCTTGACGGCCGCTATGACATCATCGAATGTCTGGGGCGCGGCAGCTATGCCGAAATCTACGTCGCGCGCGACGAAGCGGCCGCGCTGGGCGAACCGCAGATGGTCGTCATCAAGGCGCTCAACGTCTTCCTGCAAGGCGCAATCGATCAGGAGTTGGAGCAAACGCTGATCGATAACTTTCGCAACGAGGCGGTCGCGCTCGACCGCGTGCGCCATCCGAACGTGATCAACCGGCTCGGTCACGGCACAGCTATCGATCTCGCAAGTCAAACGTTCCATTATCTCGTCGTCGAATACTTGCCCGGCGGCGACGTGGCCAGCTTGTGCCGCAAGAACCCTCTGCCGCTTGAGCTTGCGCTCAAGTATCTCGAACAGGTCTGCGCCGGGCTTGAGCACGCGCACGCGCACGAAGTTATCCACCGCGACATCAAGCCGCAGAATCTACTGCTCACGGCCGACCGCGAGACGGTCAAGATCGCAGACTTCGGCATCGCCAAGATCGAGGCGCTCGAAGGCGCGATCACGCGCGTCGGCACGGACGTTTACGCCGCGCCCGAACATCACCCGTTGCGGCAGACTGGACCACTCGACACGGCCGCACTCAACATGCCGCCCGCGCACCTGACCCCCGCAGCCGACATCTATTCGCTCGCCAAGACCGTTTACATGATGCTCACGGGCGAAGCGCCGCGCCGCTTCTCGCAGCAGCCGATCACGGACTGGCCCGCACACGTCGCCACTGAGCCGTGGGCCGCGTTCGTCCTGAGCGTGCTGCGGCGTGCGACCGAGACGAACCCGGCGAAGCGTTACCAGACCGTGCCTGAGTTCTGGGCCGAGTTGCGCGATGCGGCCATGCCGCAGACGCGACTGCTCGTTATGCCGGCCGGCGAAGAGACGCGCATCAGCGAGCGCACACGCAACGGGCAAGCTGCGAGTGACTTGCCGCCACGGCCGCAGCCCGCGCAGTTTGAGTTGCGGCCACCCGTCGCGTTGATGAAGGGCGATCCGCCTGCGCGCCCACGCATCGTCGTGCCGGTTGCGGTCAAGCAAGAGCTTACACAAAAAGTAGCGGCCGCCGTCGTGCCCGCGCCCACGTCAAAGGTTGCGCCGCCGGCCCGTGTGGCCGAGACACCGCGCAACGAAGTGATGAAGCAGCCGGAGCAGAAGCGCGAACCACTCGCGCGCCGGCTTGTGCCGCAGGATCGCATGCAGCGTTGGCTCGTCGTCTTATTGCTGCTCGCGGGTTTCGCGTTGTTGCTGCTCGGCACGCATCGCTTCGCCAGTAGTTTGAACTCGCGCACGCCGACTGCGCCGACGACGAACAGCGCACCCGCCAACGCGAACTTGCAAACCGGACGCGAAATGTTGACGATCACGAATGTCAACATACGCACGGGGCCGAGCCGAACGTATCAGAAGATCGGCGAGGCGGAACGCGGTTCGCGCGTGCGCGTGCTACAGTGCAGCAACAATTGGTGTGAAGTGCAGTTGATTGAACGCGGCCAACCGCGCCTCGCCGACGGCGGCGCTGATCAGGGCTGGCTTGATGCCACGAAGTTGAGGTAACTTTGTCTGTGCGCTTGAAGCGTGAGGTGACCAAAGAACGGTGAGCATACTTGATTCGATCCGCCGATGGATTGACGGCGAGGTGGATGAAGACCCGCTGGCAACCGTGGACGAGCAGGCGCGGCCGCGCCGCGTGTGGGAAGAGTTTCTGGTGAAGATCGCGCGCGAGATCGAGCACGTCATGCAGCGCGAGATGTTCACGCCGCCCGGCGGCCCGACCTACATCCCGCCCGAATACATCGTCTTTCTCAGTGCCGAGGACGACAAGGAATGGCAGGGCGAGAAGCGGCGCGGCTTGGAACGGGCCTCTTCTACGTCCTCTCGGAGCGCGCCCGCGAGTTGAGCGGACACGCGCAACTGGCCACGAAATCGTTCGCCGTCGAGTTGCGCGTGGACGGCACACTGAGCAAGAGCGAGTTCCGCGTGCAACCCGTCTGGGACGCAACCGAGAGCGGGCACACGATGGTCACGGCGCGACCCGTGCCGGAAGTGGGCGCGGCCACTGTGCCCGACGTGACCAGCGACGAGGCCGAACCGACCGAAGGCGAAGTGACGCAGGTGCGCGCCCGTGTGACCGAACTTTACGCGGTCGAAATCTGGCGCGGCGGCGTGCGGCAGACAGTCGTGCCAGTCTCGAAACCTGAGATCACAATCGGGCGTGGGTCGAAGTCGGTCACGGTCGATCTACCGATCAAGGGCGACCCTGAAGTGAGCCGCGTGCATGCCATCTTGGGGCGCGACCCCGAAGGCAAATACTGGCTCACGTCCAAAGGGCGCAACCCGACCACGGTGGGCGGGCGCGAACTGCCGCGCGAAGAGAGCACAGAGATCGCGCCCGATGACAAGATCGAGATTTGCAGTTACACTCTGCGGATTCAACCGAAGTAACCAAACCACAGTTGTTCAATTGCGCGTAAGGAGAGACGACCGATGACCTACATCGTGACGGAGTTGTGCGTGGACTGCAAGTACACCGACTGTGCGGCCGTGTGCCCCGTCGAAGCCTTCCACGAGTTGCCCGACCGCCTCTACATCAACCCTGTAACCTGCATCGACTGCGACGCCTGCGTGCCCGAATGCCCCGTCGAAGCCATCTTCTCCGAGGCCACGCTGCCCGAACAGTATGCCGACTGGCTCGAACTAAACGCCGAAGCCGAGCAATACCCGATCATCAGCATCAAGAAAGAAGCCCTCTTCGGCCCCGCCTGCACAGGGCCGCAACCGACTTAACCACGAAGCAATGATAAAGGCAGAACGATGACTGATGAATAAGCAGCTATTCATCATTCAGCAATCATCACTGCTTCCGTGTCTTGAGCTTAATTGTCCGGGGCTGTTAGTTCATGCGCGGCCGGCGGTCGCGTGGGTGCGGGCTTCGAGTTCTTCGATGAGTTCGATGAGGGCGGTGCGGGCGCTGTCCGGTTCGATATAGTCTTTGCCGAGCAGGCGCGTGAGCCGGCGCTCGCGCACGTCGCCGTTCACTTCCTTCAACAACGCGCGGCAGAGCGCGATGACCACTTCGGGCGCGAACTGCTTGCCGCTCGTCTGGCGAAAATCTTCCACTACTTCGTGAAACTCTTTGCGCCGTCGATAGGTGCGATTAGTCGTCATCGCGTCGAATGAATCGGCGAGGGCGACGATCTTGGCGGCGGGCGGTATCTGGTCGCCCGTCAAGCCTTCGGGATAACCGCGCCCGTCGATGCGCTCGTGGTGATACTTGGCCATCAAGGGAATGTCCGCATCGGGGTGACGGATGGGGGCAAGAATCTCGTAGCCGGCCGCCGGATGCCGGTTCAACTCGGACGACTGCTTGGCGTCGATGCGGTAAGGTGCGTTGATGATGTCGCGCTCGACGACGAGTTTGCCTACGTCGTGCAGATAGCCGCCGACCGCCACGCCTTCGATCTGATCCTCGCTCCAACCAAGTTCGCGCGCGATGATCTCGCTATACTTGCCGACGCGTTCCGAGTGTCCTTGCGTATACTTGTCCTTGCAATCGATGGCGGCCGCGAAGGCGCGCACCGTGTCGCGGTAGATGCTGCGCAGGTTGTCGTACAGTTGGCGATTCTCAACAGCGCGTTCTTCAACTTCGCGCAGCAGCCGGTGGTTGTAAATGCCGACGCCGATGTGCCGCGCCATCGTGCCCACAACCTCGCGGTCGTCGGCGGTGAACTCCTCGTCGGTCGCCTTCCCGCCGAGCGCCAGCAAACCCACCAACTCGCTATGCACAACCAGCGGCACGACCAAATGGATACGCAACGCTTCAAGCGCCCCCGTCAACTCTGCGCCCAGACGTTGTTGCAAACCCGGCCGCACCTGCCCGGCCTCAAGCGACAGGACCCGGCTGCTGCCTACGCCGAGCAACGCGGCGCGACAGGCATCGAGGGCGACGACCTTTAGTGTCGCATCGCCCAAGCCCCACGTCGCGGCGAAACGAAACGAACGAGCCGCAGGCTCATACTCCGCGACCGCGCCCCGCCGCAAACCGAGCGCGCCGAGGACCACGTGCAGAGTCGAGCGCATCATCTCGTCGAAGTCGTGGCTGTCGGCGATCTCCGCGGCGAGGTCCGCCAGCGCGGAGAAAGCGTGGATCAGTTTCGTCGTGTCGCCGGTCATACGTTCAATGCGAATGATGCGCGCCGGTCGGCTCCGGCTTAAGCACCGCGAGCGCGGTCTGCCGGTCGGGCGCGAGCGTGACGTGGCGCGTCAGGCCGAGCAACTCAAAGAGTTGGGCCGCTTGTCCGCTCACGTCCGCGAAGACGAGGCGTGCGCCCGCGCGCTCGGCCGCGTCGATCACGCCCAACAGGATCGAGACGCCGATGCTGTTGACCATGCTCGTCTCTTTGAAATCGACGACGAGCGCACGGCAACCTTCCCGCAACTGCTCGCGGCAGACGCGTTCGACGCGCTCGCCGGCCAGCTTGTTCAGGTAGTCGCCCGCGTTGACAACGGCGACATCGCCTGTACGCTCTGAGCGCACGGGCGACCCGCCGGGGGCTTCTCCCATTTTTTTAGTTCCCTTCTAACGACGCAGGTACTTGGTCATCCGCAGGCGTGTGCCGTCGTCAACCCGCTCGAACTCGACTTCATCCATCAAGTCTCGAATCAGTTTCAGACCCCAGCCGCGGCGGCCATTATTGTCGCTGGTCGGGGCAGCGGCAGACGTTGTGGGTAGAACAACTCCCCTGCTCGACACGGTAATGACTAATTTATCACTTTCGAGCCGGTAACGCTGATAAATTTTTCGCTCCGGGCTGAGACTATGCTCGGCCGCATTGATGCACGCCTCGACCACGGCCGTCTTGATCTGATTGATCGCGTCGGGCTGAAAGTCCAACCGCCGCGCGATCTGCTCGGCCGTGTGCGCGGCGATCAACTCCGTGTCGCCGCCCATCGGAATGATCATCTCGAACTCGTCAGGCGCAGCCCCCGTGCGCTCGTCGGCTTCGGCAGGTGTAATGCGCGCCGTCAATAATTCAAGTTGCTGCCGGGTCGAACTGAACACCTCGCGCTCGTTCATCAACTCGCACGCGTCGGCCGTGAAGCCATCGTTGGCGACCAACCACAGACGCACACGTTTGAAGTGGCAAGCATGTCCCAACTGTGTGAGCCGGTCGCACCAGACTTCCGTGAGCGCACGCCCCGCTTCGTGCTTCGCGTCGAGTTCGGCCGCGAGCCAGACGACTTCGTTCGTGTCTGTATAAGGCGTCGCATCGAAGCCGTGCGCGACGGCGCAACGTTCCTCGTCGCAGACTTGCAGGATCGGCGGATGAAACGAAGCGGCCGAAGCTGCATGGACGATCTGCGGCAAACGGATCAGATCAGTCTCGGCATCAAGCCCAAGCGCGATCTCTTCCGCATCCGTGCCGCGATACATGCGGCTGAAGCGGTCGTAATGTAACAGGCTCGCGGGCACGCGTTGATAGTCGAAGCGCGCGAGCAATTCGCGCAAGCCGAGCGCCGCCTCGCGTCGATAATGCCGCGCCATCGTCTGCGGCGCACGCTTCAAAGTTTCGACCAGCGTATCGGCCACGACGAGCGCGCGCGGCTCGGCCGCGACTTGCAGGCGATAGACCGCGCGCAGGTAATCGCGCCAGACCGTCTCCGCGCTCAACTCGACATACGTGCCGTTGAAGCTCGCCAACTCGTAACCGTGCAATCCAATCAGCAGGCGAAAGAGTTCGTCCGCGTCCGCGTCCAAACGTTTGCGCCACGCCTCGGCGGGCGACTTGCCGCCGCTCGCGGCCGATTCTTGCAGCAGCCGAACGAGCGCCCGCCGCGTCGTGGGCGCGGGCGCAATCTCTTCGAGAATGGCATTCAAGCGGCGCTGTACGCGGCCGCCGAGCAACTCGTCAATGTATAACTGCTGGCAGTCGAGGAAACTGACGAGCGTGCTCGCCTCGCGTTGCGCGGCGTTGACGAACAGCGACAGATAGAAGGGGCTACCGGCGAACTGTTGCACGATCAGATCGCGCGTCTCGTCGCCGATGGCCACGTGATGTGTGAACGCAAGTCGCGCGACGAGCGTGCGCGCGTCCGCATCGCTCAAACGTTCGACCCGCAGCGTGGCGAAGCCCTCGAAGCGATGCGGCGACTGGCCACCGTTCAACACGTCGAGCAAACGTCGTCTGAGGCCCGCAAGCACAAACGGCACTTCCGCATGCGTCGCGGCGTGCGCGATCTCCGAACCGAGTTCGACCTCGCCGCGCAGATGCTCGACCTGTTGCACGTCGTCGAACATCACGACGGAACGCGTGCCCCGTGCCGCCGCCGTGTGCGGTGCGCTCAAACATAGGCGCACCAGTGCGCGTTCGTCGTCGCCGTCGCGCGCACGTTTGTAAGCATCGATCAGCCGCTCGATCCATTCGTAATCCTGCGGCGCGGCCAGTTCGCTCAAGTCGCGCAAAGGCGGCGGCGCATGTACGAGCGATGGATCGTCGCGGCGATGCGCAACAAGGTGCGTCAGGAACGTGTGGAGAAAACGACGCGCGGCCGCACCCGCCGTTTGATCTTGCCGCGACCACGCGAAATAGACGGGCGCAGCCCCGCCGCGTTGTTGAAACAGACGGTCGTAGCCTTGTCGTAACAACTCGGACGCGCCCGCGGCCGGCGCAGCCAGTAGGAGCAAGCCACGGCGTTGCGGCGCGGGCTGAGCCAACTCGGTGAGCACGCGCAAGTCTGTTCCGCGCCCGACGAAGTTGTCGGGTGCGAGCCGCCCCAGAATGCGGCGGTGGCTTGCGTGCGGCAGCGAGGTGTCTGTGCTCATTATGCTTCGGGCGGGTTGCCGTTTTGCGCCGGGGGCACAAAGGCTTCGACGCGATTTTTGCCGTAGCTCTTGGCCACGTACAGGGCGTGGTCGGCAGCCGCGATGATCTGCGCGGGGCTGTCGAGCTTCGAGCCGAACGCGGAGATGCCGAGGCTGACCGTGACCGCGCCGAGCGGTTGCGTCTTGCCGTGCGGATACTGCGTGCGCTCGACGCGCCGCCGTATGCGTTCGGCGATAACGTGCGCTTCGGAGATGTTCGTCTGCGGCAACAAGACGCTGAACTCTTCGCCGCCGTAGCGCGCCGCGACATCGGCCGAGCGCAACGCCGACTTCAAACATTGCGCCGTCATCTCAAGCGCCAGATCGCCCGCGGGGTGGCCGTGCCGGTCGTTGTACTCTTTGAAGTTGTCTATATCGATCATCAAAAAGCTCATCGCAAAACGATGCCGCTTGCAGCGTTCCAACTCTTCGCTCAAACGTTCTTCGAGATAACGACGATTGACGAGACCCGTCAGCGGATCGGTGATCGATAAGAGTTGAAACTGCGTCGCCTTTTGATGCCACACGGCGCGGTCGAGCGCGAGCGCCATCTGTGGAACTAACAGATCGAGCAGACCGAGATCGAGATCATCATAAGCGCCGCCGCCCGCTTTATCAGTCATGTTCAGCAGCCCGACTTTGCGCCCGCCCAGATGAATCGGATAGCAGATGAACGAGTTCGACTTGTAGTTGCGCTCGGCGGGCGCAGGCGCCGTAACCGGCGGCCACAAGGTCGCGCACGATTAGCGGCGGCCGTCCTGCCATGCTGTGCCCGCGACGCCATCTGATAAGCGCACATGCGCTTCTTGCGCGAACGCCGCACGCGGCCCGACCGCCGCTTTCACCTGTAGCGAGTTTGCCGTCTCGTCGAACAGCATGAGCGAGCCGCGCTCCGACCGCAGCAGTTCGACGCAGTGGCGCAGGATCGTCTGATAGGGATCGCCCGGTTCGACGACGCTGATCTGTTCGATGAACGATTGCAGATGATAAGCAGCACGCATGCGGCGCTCCAACTCATCGCGCAGGCGCAAGACTTCGAGCGGCATGGCGATCTTACCGGCGAAGCCCGCGATGGCTGTGCGCCGCGCAGCATCGAGCGGCACGTCGCCGACGAGTAACGCGCCCTTTACCTCGTCATGCACGACGAGCGGGAACAATTCGATCTGCGCGCCGCCGGCCAACATGGTCTGACCAGCCAGCAGTTCGTGCAACTGGCCGGCGGTGCTGCCCTGCACGCCCGTCAACTCGAAGTCGAGGCCATGCTCGCGGAATTTGCCGGTCGCGTGGAGCGGCGCGAAGCCATGCTCGGTACGCAAAAGCAATGCGACCGATGTGAGTTGCTGCGATTCGATGAGCGTCCGCACGGTGAGTTGCGCCGCGTCTCGCAATTTTGCGTCGGGCGGAAACACAGCCAGCGTCTGACGCTCGCCAGCGGGTTGTAACTCCGCATCGTTATGCACGACATCTGCCCCTGCAACCTCTGTGCGCGCCGCGTCGCGCGCCCTGACCTCGGCCGCAAGTTCTGAGACGCGGGCCGCCAAGTCGTCCAACTGGGCACGGGCCGACAGAATGACGTTGCGAAAAACTTCAGGCGTGGCCAGCATGCGCAAGTCGCCCACGCGGAAGCGGTCGAGCAGAGCGCGATAGTCTGCGCTCGCCAGAAAGGCACGCCCGCCGATGACGGCGAGCGGTTGCTCCGTGCCGAGATCGACCGGCATGGCGAAGCAGTGTAAGCCTGCATGACAACGATAGTGCGAGACAGTGCCGGCCTCTTGCGCGCGTTGATAAGCTGCGCCGCAATAGGGGTCGCACAGGTGCGCGTGCGCGGGCGAGGCTTGGAAGGTCGCACAGATCGAGTTGTTGTTGACGATGGTTAACTGCGGCGGCTGCGGCCCGGCGACGAGCAGCACCGATAGCCCGGAGGCGGCCGCCAGACGGGGCTGCGCCTCCGCCCAGACGGGCGGCGCGGTCAGTTCCTCCGGCTGCGAGCGTGCGCGCTCGGCGGCTGCGGTCTTCTCCATTCGTCGTTTCGATGCGTTGGTCAAACTCGCACGCGGGGATTCGAGGACTAGCCCGTGGAGACGGACTGTGCAGAGCACTAGGGCCGGGGGCGCTGGCTATCGGTCAAAGGGCGTGCGGCGGCGGCCTTCGCCCTACTCAGCAGTATAAGTGCCCGGCCATGAACAAACAAGTTCTCTCCTTAAACTGTGCGCGATGTGGTTACAGGAAAGAGTTACGCCCGCGATCACGCGCCGCGAACTTTCAGCGCGCTATCTTTGTAAATGACCAATCAGCTACGTTTTTCACTGCTTTATGACAAGTTTGCCGCACGCAGGCCCGGCGCGTCGCCCGGCGCAACCTGCTCGATCTGTGGCTCGGCGGGACTGATGCGAATACAGGCGGCGAAGTGGTTCGGTTTAATTTCCGCGAGCGGTGGTATGACCTCTGCGCAATCTTTGATGGCGTAAGGGCAGCGCGTGTGGAAGCGACAACCGCGCGGCGGATTGATCGGCGAAGGCACGTCGCCTTCGAGCACGATGCGCCGACGCGTCGCTTCGATCTCAGGATCAGGCACGGGCACGGCCGAGATCAGCGCCTTCGTGTAAGGCATCAACGGTTCTTCATAGAGCGCACGCGCCGGAGCCAGTTCGACAACCTTGCCGAGATACATCACCGCGACGCGATCAGAGACATGACGAATAGCACGCAGGTCGTGCGAGATGAACAGGAAGGTCAGCCCGCGTTCGCGGCGAAGCTGTTGCAGCAGATTGATGATCTGCGCCTGTATGGACACGTCGAGCGCGGAGAGCGGTTCGTCCGCGACGATGAAGTCTGGATTCACCGCGAGCGCACGCGCGATGCCGATGCGCTGCTGCTGCCCGCCCGAAAACGCGCGCGGGTAACGCCGGCTAAAACGCGGACTCAAACCAACCGTGGTCATCAACTCGCGCACGCTCGCATCACGCTCTTTACGACCGTTGACGAGGCCGAAGGTCGTCAGCGGTTCGCCGATGATCTGCCCGACGGTCATGCGCGGGTTCAGGCTGGCATACGGGTCTTGAAAGATCATCTGCAAGCGCCCGCGCTCGGCGCGCAACTCGCGTCGGGTCAGGTGCGCGAGGTCGCGCCCGCGAAAGATGACCTGCCCGCCCGTCGGCTCGGTCAAACGCAGCAGCGCACGTCCCAATGTTGACTTGCCGCAGCCCGACTCGCCGACCAACCCAAGCGTCTCGCCCGGCATGATGTCGAGCGTTACGCCGTCCACCGCTTTGACCACGCGCCGCACACTGCTGCCCCCAAGCAACTTGTCGAACACGCCCCCGCCGCCGAGATCGAAATAGACCTTCAGATCACGAATGCTGATCAGCGGTTCGCCAATGGTCGCACCCAATAAAGTCGGGTGCGTCTGACTCGTGTGCGTATCGTTGAGCGGTGCGGTCATCACTCTCAGCGTCAATCTAACCCTTAGTCTGCGTCAATCGTTTTACTAGCGCGTTCGTGACTGACTCTGCATAAACGTCTGCGGCGAAATGGCAGAGCGAGTAATGCGCGTTCGTCAACTGCACGAAGGGCGGAAACTCGCGCGCACAAATTTCTTGCGCGCGGTCACAGCGCGGCGCGAAGGGACAACCGGGCGGCAGATGCGCCACGTCAGGCGGCAGACCCGGTATCTGGTAAAGCGTCGTCGCGTGCGCGTGCGCCGGGTCGGGCACAGAGCGCAGCAGCCCCTTCGTGTAAGGGTTGCCGGGGCGCGCGAACAACTCGCGCGTCGGCGCTTGCTCGAAGACCTTGCCCGCGTACATGACGATGACGTGATCGGCCATCCCGGCGACCACGCCGAGATCGTGCGTGATGAGAATGACGCTCGCGCCCGTCTGTTCTTTCAAGCGTTTGATCAGTTCAAGGATTTGCGCTTGTATCGTCACGTCGAGCGCGGTCGTCGGCTCGTCCGCGATCAACAACTCAGGTTGACATGCGAGCGCCAGCGCGATCATAACGCGTTGGCGCATGCCGCCCGAAAACTCGTGCGGATAGTTGTCCACACGCACGCGCGCATCGGGGATGCCGACCAGTTCGAGCATGTGGACGGCGTGCTCGTAAGCTTGCGTTTTAGTATGACCGAGATGCAGCCGCGTGCTCTCCATCAACTGCCGCGAGATACGCATGAACGGATTGAGCGAGGTCATCGGGTCTTGAAAGATCATGCTGATCCGTTTGCCGCGTATGCGGCGCACATCTGCATCCGACAGCCCCGTTATGTCCTGCCCTTGAAAGTTGATCTCGCCTGCGACGATGCGACCGGGCGGCTGCGGCACGAGCCGGATCAGCGACAGACTCAAGACCGACTTCCCCGACCCTGACTCGCCGACGATGCCCAGTGTCTCGCCCCGGCGCACGTCGAAGCTAACGCCGTCCACGGCCTTGACCGTGCCGTCGTCTGTCTCGAAGTATGTGCGTAGGTCTTTGACGGACAGGAGCGGGCTGCCATTGCTGCTCATGACGGTTGGCTTTCGTCTCAACGTGTGGGCGTTGCGCCGGGCACGGGTTGCCAGTTCGTTTCGATGCGGACGCGTTGCAAAGAGGGCGCGTCGAGTAGGTTCGCATCGAAGCCGCTGACATATGGTTTGACGAGCGCATAGGACGAAGCGAAATAGAGCGGCATGCCCGGCAACTCGCGCAACGCATCTGCCTCCGACAAGATCGGCAACGCCCTTGCGGTCTGTGCCTCAACCTCTTGGCTCGCACCTGTTAGCGGGCGCAGGTGCGGACGCGGGCGTCGTCGTTACTTGCGGCGCGCTCTCAGCGATGAACGGTGAACTTGTCTGTTCGGTGCGCGTGAACATGGCGAGGACGTTCGACTCTTCGTCGGTCGTCTGCATGACGATGCTGCGTCGCGCCACGTCGTAGTCGCCAGCACGCAGAGCTTCTTCATACTCGTCCCAGTTCTTGAGCATGATGTCTGTCTCGACGCCGAGGGCGTTGCGCCACATGACGGCGACGGCTTGCGCGACCGCACGGTGCTGCTCATTGCGATTGACGAGCAGGCGTATGCGCGGGAAACCCGCACCGCCCGGATAGCCCGCCTCGGTCAACAACTGCTGCGCCCGCGCCACGTCATAACCAACCGCAGTGCCGTCTGTCTTGTCTTGCTTCTGCTCCGGCCGGTTCTTCTTTTGCTCAGCCGCCGAAGTATTAGCTGCGGTCGGCGGTAGAAACTTCTCGGCCGGTTCGGTCGCGCCTTCAAGCGTGTCTGTGCTGAGGCGCGCACGATCAACTGCGAGCGCGAGCGCGCGCCGCACGCGCGGATCGTCGAAGGGCGGGCGCGTGGTGTTGTATTCGTAATAGGTCAACGCGCCGAAAGTCGCGCGCCGAAAATCATCATAGGGCGCGAGCAGTTTAACGGCGAGCGGCTCGACGCTCGTATTGGTCACAGCGTCAAGCTCGCCCGCGCGATAAGCCGCGAGCGCGCTTTCCGTGTCGCGCACGTTGACGAACTGCACGCGTTCGAGCGCGACCGTCGCTACGTTCCAATAGTTCCGCGCACGTTCCAACACCACCTTGTCGCCATTCATCTGCGTCAGTTGAAACGCGCCATTAGACACGACCGGCGCGGCTGCGCCCGCCTGCGCCGTATCGTTGTCGGCTTTCGGCACGGGCCGGAAAACAGGATGCGCGACGAGTGCGGGAAAATTCTTGTCCGCCCGTTGCAGGCGCACGCGCAACGTGAAATCGTCAACGGCTTCGACGCCCAATGCCGGTTCAACTTCAACCGGCGCGGGCGCTTTACCTTGTGCGGTTTCGGTTGTGCTTGGCTGCTCGTCAGGCGTGGCGTTCGCCGTCTCAGCGCGTTGCACTTGGGCGGCGTTGTCATCATTAGGTGTAGGTGCGGCGAGCGCGGGTGTGGCGGTGGGCGACGGCGCGGGCGGCGCACTCGGTTCGGGCGTTGCACCGACGATGTTGGCGAGCAGGTTGGCGTGTGGCGCGCGGTCGCCGAACCGCAGTGTGCGCCGCCATGAACGAACGAAGTCTTGCGCGGTCACCTGCGCGCCGTTGGACCAGCGCGCGTCGGGGCGCAGATGAAACGTCCAGACACGATTGTCCGCCGTCGCTTCCCAACGCGCCGCTACACCAGCGACAGGCGCGAGCGTCTGCGGGTCGTAATCGGTCAAACCTTCAAACAGCGCGCGCACAACATCCGTATCGGGCGGCGCGGCCGCGAGCGCCGGGTCGAACGTCTGCGGCAGCCCGCCATCGCTCCAACGAAACTCCTGCCCGCGCGGCACACGCACCTGCCCATAGTACGGCTCGCCTTCTTCCGACTCGAAGCAACCGCCGCTAGTGATGATGACAGACAAGGCGACGACGACGGCCAGCCGCGCCCGCCAACGGATCAAGTTAAGTTTGAGTCGCCTCGCTTTAGTCATCGCGGATCGGCTTGGCTAAATTCGCCCGCGGCCAGTTGCCGCAACTGCGCGTAAACAGCTTCGGTCTGCGCGCGCGTCGAAGCATAGTCGCCCGAAGTGTCGATCAGGAAATCCGCATAACGCATCTTCTCTGTCTGCGGCATCTGCGCCGCGATGCGCCGCTCGGCTTCGGCGCGTTCGATGTGCTCGCGCTGCATCAATCGTTCGATCTGCGTCTCCGGTTGACAATGAACCACGATCAATTTATCGAACCGGCGATAACCGCCCGACTCGATCATCAACGCCGCATCGATCACGGCCACGCCTTGCGGGTCTGCGGCTGCGCGCGCACTCAGCCACGCATCTTGCGCGCTGATGATCAACGGATGCAGCAACGCATTCAACCGCGCACGTTGCGCTTCATCCGCGAAGATGATCCGGCCGAGTTGCGCGCGATCAAGCGTGCCATCGGCGCGCAACATATCGGGGCCGAAGGCTTCGACGATCAAGCTTAAGCCAGTCGTCCCCGGTTCGACGACCGCGCGCGCCGTCTGGTCAGCGTCGAGTACGTGGCAACCCAACTCCGCCAGCACACGCGAGACGTAAGACTTGCCGACGGCGATTGAGCCAGTCAGACCAACGCGCAGCATAGCTACTGTTCACAAGTCGCGTCGGCGACGCGCCGCAGCGAGCGTGTTGCGCATGAGCATCGCTACGGTCAGCGGCCCGACGCCGCCCGGCACAGGCGTTAGATACCCGGCCACCGCCTCGACCTCGGCCGGATGCACGTCGCCGCAGAGCGTGTAACCACGCCGCCGGATCACTTCGACGCGCTCATCAGCGCGCTCACCAAACAACGCGCGCGCCGTCTGCTCGTCAACGATCTTGTTCATGCCAACGTCAACGACAGTCGCGCCCGGTTTGACGTGTTCGGCGCGGATGAGGCCCGCGCGCCCGACGGCGGCGATGATTATGTCGGCCGTGCGCGTGATGGCGGCGAGGTCGCGCGTGTGCGAATGACAGATGGTAACGGTCGCGTCCTCTTGCAACAGCAGTTGCGCCATCGGGCGACCGACGATGTTGCTGCGGCCGACGATACATGCGTGCGCGCCTTTGACGGGGACGCCCGCGCGCACGAGCAGTTCCAAGATGCCAGCGGGCGTGCAGGGCACGAAGCCGGGCCGACACAAGACCAGATTGCCGACGTTGAGCGGATGGAAACCATCCACGTCCTTGCGCGGGTCGATGGCGTCGAGCACGCGTTGCTCGTCCACCTGTGGCGGCAGCGGCAGTTGCACCAGTATGCCGTCGATCTCTGCGCGTGCGTTCAGTTCAGTGATCAGCTTGAGCAGTTGTTCGGTCGTCGTCTCGGCCGCGAGCGCGTGCTGTTCCGAGTGCAGTCCCAACTGCTCGGACGTGCGAACTTTGTTACGCACATAGACGGCCAAGGCCGGGTCGTCGCCGACGCGCACGGCGGCAAGGCCGGCCGGATGCCGTGTTCGCGCTCAAGGCGCGCAACCTCGGCCGCCACCTCGGCCTTGATCTGTTCCGCGACCTGCGCGCCGTCGAGTAGGATCGCGCGCCGGCCTTCAATCGTCGTTGCCGTCATAAGTTATTCGCCCGGTCAGCGCATCCTAGCACACTTCCGCCCGCCCTCGAAAAATGGCCGGAGACACGTCAGGCCCAAGCGCACCGGAGGACGCACGCTTGGGCCTGTGACGCGGCCGTTAACCTTTGTGTGAGAAAAACTCTTTAAGCGTTTTGACTAAGCTGCCGACGATTGCCCGCCGCACTTTCAGCCAGCGCGCTTGTTAAGACCGACAACGAACCGTTTAATGCCAACCGTTGCTGGCGCTGTTGGCCGTGCGTCGGCGTTCGTCTCCGTCCGACTTGTCCACGGGCGTGTGGTTCATCACGTGGTTGCAAGTGTCGAGCAGGTCTTTGATCCCGCCCGGCTTCTTCAGACTCGCATTAGCCCCGGCAGTCAGCGCCTCGTCGCCGCATTCAAGAGCGGAGAACATGACGATAGGCGTGCGCTTGCGGTGGGCGAGGCTGCGGGCCTGACGGATCAGATCAAAACCGTTGACGGCTGGCAGTTCGGCATCGAGGATGATCAGATCGAAGTGCTCATCGCCTGCGATCTGCTTGAGGGCATGATTGCCGTCGCGGCAAACGCGCACGCGCCAACCTTCCAGTTCAAGCAACTGCTTGACCGTAAATAGCACCAGATCGTGATCCTCAACATAAAGGACTGTGGTCTGCTGCAAACTCCTTAACACCTTTCACTCGGGAGTGTGAGAGAGCGTTCGCTTGCGCCGGGCAAATCCGCTAGGTGAGATTCGCACAGATCGCTCAAGGCGGTTCGTAGCAAATACCATTCCCGCACCTTCAGGGGCGAAGGCGCGGGTAACAGGTAGGCGCATAATAAAGGGCTTTATAACTGTTAAGGTTGGATTGCCCGTCGCTGACGCGCTTAACGTACCTAAATCAAGTAGATAATTTTTACCGGCGTGAGATACCGGATGCAGGCTCAAGTTAAGACGGGAAAAGACTTAGCTAACTTAGCAACGTCTCTTGCGCTGTATAGCGGCGTAACAGTCTGAAACTTTAGATGCGCTCGCCGGGCACGCGCGCAATGGACTAGCGACAACGCCCGGTCTAGATGCGCTGGTCTGCGACTGCTCAGCCTTCAACCCGCAACGCAGTGCGCGGCGATTGCGGCGAGCGCATGAGACTGACGCGGCGCGGGCGCGCTGGTTTACGCTCGGCCAGTAGTTCCTTCTGCCGGCCGTTCAAGATGTAAGCTAGCCCCTGATGCGTCACGTTCAGCAAACGCGCGGCGCGCGTGACGCTGCCGCCCGCATTGTCGAGCGCAAGGCGCAGCAGCCGCCCTTCATGTGCGCGCATCTCTTCGTCCAAAGAGCAACCCGCCCACGGTTCTGCGAAGCCGGCTTTATGCGTTCCGCGCATGGCTACTGCCTCGACCGCAGCAGGCGTGATGACGGCCCCGTCCGGCGCGGTGATGAACGTGCGCTCGATGAGCGCGCGTAGTTCGCGCACGTTGCCCGCGAGCGACAACTGCCGCATCGCCTCGATGCTTTCAGGTGTGAAGGTGATGCGCTTGTCGTGCCGGCGCGCGGTCGTCTCTATGAAGTGCCGCGCTAGCACGGGGATGTCGTCGGCGCGCTCGCGCAGCGGCGGTAGTTCCAGATGAAAGCCCGCAAGCCGATAGAAGAGATCGGCGCGGAACAACTTGCGCTCGACCTGCCCGCGCAGTTCGTGATTGGTGGCGGCGACGATACGCACGTTGACGCGCTCCGGCAACGCGCTGCCTAGCGCATAGACCTCGCCCTGTTCGATCAAGCGAAGCAGCTTAGCTTGATTGGCAAGGCTCAACTCGCCGATCTCGTCGAGAAAGAGCGTGCCGCCGTCGGCCGTCCGCGCTGCGCCTGCGTAGTCTTCGGTTGCGCCGGTGAAGCTGCCCTTGCGATGTCCGAATAGTTGCGACTCGATGAGCGTGGCGCACAGGGCCGCGCAGTTGATGGCGACGAAGGGGCCGCGCCGACCGCTCCACTGGTGTATGAGGCGGGCGACGACTTCTTTGCCCGTGCCCGTTTCACCTGAGAGCAGTACTGTCCCGCCGGTCTGCGCCACACAACGCGCCTCGGCCAGCAGCGCGGCCGATTTCTCGGCCGCGTAGATAAATGTAGTTGAAGCTGCATCCGTCGGGGCGGGTGGTGTGGGCGGGTCAAGCAGGCGGCGAGCATAGGCACGAAGGCGCGCAATCGTCTCGGCGTGTTGCGCATTGGCCAGACACTCATCGGCCCGCAAGAAAAAGGCGCGTCGTTCGTCGTGTGTAAGACTGTCAGTTAGTTCTTCAAGCACCGATAACACCGCGCGTCCCGCACCTTCTAAGTCGCCCGCGCGTTCGCCTGTCGCCACCGCGCGTTCAAGCGCGACGCGAGCTTCAGCCGCACGACTCAGTCGGGCTAAAGCTGTTCCGTGTGTGGTGAGCGCCTCGGTGAGCAGGGCTAGTTCGTCGCCAGCTTCAAGGGCGCGCACCGCGCCGCGCACGATCTTCTCGGCTTCGGCAACGTGTCCTTCGGCCAAGAGCGCGCGGGCGCGTGTCTCGTCAACCTGTGCCGTGCTGCCCGTATCGTTCAAGCGCACGAACAGGCGGCGGGCGCGCATGAGATGTTCATGGGCTTCGGGGAAACGGCGCAGGCGATAGAAGAGAAAGCCGAGGTTGTTTTCGACGCGGGCACAGTAACGCACGTGCCCGGCTTGCTCGAAGTGGAAACTCGCGGCTGCGTATTCGATGAGGGCGCGGTCTATGTAGTCCTGTCGTCGTTCCGAGACGCCGAGCACGTTCAAGGTGCTGGCCAGTGTGCTGTGAAACCGGCCCTTCAACGCCTGATCGGCGCTGGCCTTCGCCAGCGGCTCAGCTTCAAAGAGCCGGGGGAGTGCGTCGTGGAAGCGTCCCGCCGCGCGCTCGACTTCGGCGGCGCGCACAAGGGCGACGGCGCGCAAGCCTTCGTCAACCGCGCCTATACGATCCAGCGCATCGCGCAACATCGAGCGTGCTTCGTCGTAAGCGCCTTCGCGCCAGTAGCACCAAGCCAGTTCAACCTGTGCTTCGGCGGCCTTGGCCAGCGCAGCTAATGCCTCGAAGCGCGTTCAGACTTTCACCGATCAAGTCCTTCGCCGCATCCTGCGCCCCGGCAATCTGCTGCGTGCTGCCAAGCCAACCGCTCAAAGCCCCAACGCGCAACAACAACTCCGCTTGAAGTTGTTCGTCAAGATCAAGCAGGCGTGGGCGCTGCCCGACACCTTGCCAGAGGTCGCCGAGACTGCAACTCGCCGCTTCGTAACTGCCGGCATCTTCGAGCGCCTTCGCCAATTCGCACCGGAGTTGCGCTTTTTCTGCCCGGCCGAGCTTCGGCTCGTCGAGCCGGTGTAGCAATGTAACTGCTAAGTTCATGTGAGGGTTGTCCTTTCCGAGATTAGCAAGATTTCTTGCAAGACTACGATTTTTCACCGAACAGGTGTATTATGTCTGTACTCAAATGTAGGGCGGCACCTAAGACTGACCCAAAACTTTGACCTCAGGAGCAAACACGATGAAAAAACTGCGAGCAATCTGCGTAACCGTATTATTAGCCTTGACCCTCAGTGCCCCAGCGTTTGCCGGCGACGGCATCATGGGAACCGGCGGCCAAGATAAGCCGGGCGGTCGTCCGGTCAGCATCACCGGCATCATGGGCACCGGCGCGCCACAACCTGCTCAGATCACGCCGACGGACGGCACAGCCGCCCAGGGCGAGTTCGCTGACCAAATATTGTTGGCAGTGGAACTGACCATCTGGCAAAGCATAATCGCGCAACTGTAATCTGCGCGTGTGAAGGTTACCGCTTCTGCGCTAATAACTACTACATTGATGGCACGCCCGCTTTCTAGGCGGACAGTTGAGACTGTCCGCTAGGCTTGGCGTGTATCTTGCAATAAGAGTTGCCGGTCGGTCGCCTGTGCGTACTCGGATGAGAATTGGTGTAGCCTTATTCTTGTCCTTAAGTCCCACGGCACGAACGGGACAGCGCGCGAGCATCCTAACCTGTCTTTTAACCGAAAAGCAACATGATTTGGGCCGGATGACGAGCCGCGTCCGAAGCACCCGCCCGTCGCGTGCAGCCAACCAACCACGCCTCACAAAAAATTTTGCGGCTCTGCTGCCGTTTGTGCCGCCGCCCGCGCAACGGTTAAGCTTAGGCCATAAAGTTTACGGTCACAGGCAGACGCGTCTTTATGCCGACAGATCAGTTGCAGCTACAGTTTCGCGCCCTTATGCCGGCAGCCAAACAGGGCAAGGTTCGTCAACTCTTAATCGTCGTGCTGCTCGCGGTCGTCATGTCTGCCTGTGCCCGCCCGCAGCCGGAAGCGCAGGGACAGCACTACGAATTGAAGGGCACGATTGTCTCGTTCGACAAGGGACAGCGCCAAGTGGTTATCACGCATGAGGACATACCCGGTTTGATGGAAGGCATGACGATGGGCTTCACGCTCAAGGAAGACGCCGCCTTCGATGTGCTGCGACCGGGCGATAAGATTCAAGCCACGCTCGTCGTCGCCGGTGATCGTTCATGGCTGCAAGACCCGATTATCACGCAAGCGACCCCGGCCGCCGGTCAGACCCTCACGCCCGACGCGGCCGCCGAGCCGCAGCTCGGCACGCAAGTCCCCGATGTTAAGTTGACGAATCAGGACGGCAAGCCGATCTCGCTCCAACAGTTTCGCGGGCGCGCGCTGCTGCTCACGTTCATCTATACGCGCTGTCCCCTGCCCGACTACTGCACGCGTATGAGCACAAACTTCGCCGCTCTCAATCGGGCGTTGCAAGGCGAGGCCGAGTTGCGCCCCGTTCGCGCATTTGCTGAGCGTCACGCTCGATCCCGACTTCGACACGCCGAAGGTGTTACGCAGTTACGGCGCAGCGCACACCGAGAATTACGCGCAGGAGAAGTTCGAGCAGTGGGAATTGGCCACGGGCCGGCCCGATGAGATCAAACGCCTCGCGCAGTTCTGCGGGCTGACTTACAAACCTGAGAAAGATCAGATCGTCCACTCGCTGCGCACGGTGTTGATTGGTCCTGCGGGCACGGTGGTTAAAATCTATCGCGGCAACGAGTGGCAACCGGAAGATGTGTTACGTGATCTGAGATTGCTGCGCGAGCTAAAACAAGTTGCCGCCGAATGAACTGCGCGCCGGTTAAGCAGAAAAGCGGCGGCATGTTGATGCACACGCCGCCGCTCAAACAGATCGATCTGCGCTAGCCTTCAACCCTTCAGCTTCTTGATCTCTTCGGTTAGCACCGGCACGACCTCGAACAGGTCGCCGACGATGCCGTAATCCGCGATGTCGAAGATCGGCGCTTCGGGGTCTTTGTTGACCGCGACGATAGTGGCCGCGTTCTTCATGCCGACGAGATGCTGGATCGCGCCGGAGATGCCGAGCGCAACATAGAGCTTCGGCTGCACGGTCTGACCCGACGAGCCGATCTGTCGATCAATCGGCAACCAGCCCGCATCGCAGATCGGGCGCGACGCGGCCAACTCCGCGCCGAGCGCGTCCGCGAGTTGTTGCACGAGCGCAAGATTCTCCTGCCCCTTGATGCCGCGCCCGACCGCGACGATCACGTCCGCCTTCGTCAGATCAACCGCCTGCTTCACCTCTTGGAACGGCGGCTCAGGCTTCATCCGCACTGCGCCAATCTCAACCGGCATGGACTCGACCGCAGCGGCCGACGCGCCCCGCTCCGCCTGCTCCGCGCGATACGCGCCCGACTGGAACGACGCGAAGACCGGCGGCTCGCCCGACGCCACAACGTCCGCATCGAGCTTGCCCAGGAAGACACGGCGCACGAACGTGACCGCGCCGTCCGCCACACTCGCGCGCACGCAATCGCTGATCACGTCGTGCCCGAACCGCGCCGCCAGTTTGGGCGCGCAGTCGCGCACGAGATACGTGTGCGGCATCACGACGAACTGCGGCGCAAGCGTCTTAACAGCCTGTTCGAGCGCGGCCGCGTAACCGTCCGGCGTGTATTCGGCGAGTTGTGCATTCTCAACCGAGACAACTTTGTCGAGTTTATAAGCGGCAATCTCTTGCGCCAGCGCCGCGTCTGTGCCTAGCACAACCGCCGACACGGGCTGCCCCAGCGCCGCGCCCAACTGCTGCCCGGCCGCCAGCGCCTCGAACGTCGTCTTGCCGAAAGTACCCGCGCGATGCTCGGCGAAAACCAAAATTCCGTTTGCCATAAATTATTTTGTGAGTGCTTAGATGACGCGTGCTTCTGTCCGCAGTTTTTCAGCTAACTGGGCCGCGCCCGCTTTGGCGTCGCCGTCGCCGAGGAACTGCGTCTGCTTGGTCTTTTGCGGAAAGTAAACTTTAGTGATGCGTTGATCGGGCGGCGCGTTCGTCGTGTCGGCTGCGGGCTGCACTTCCCTGATCTCTTTCTTCTTCGCCGCCATGATGCCCTTCAGCGTCGCGTAGCGAATCTGGCTGATGCCCGACTGGATCGTCAACAGCGCAGGCGTCGGCATCGCATACCACTGATACCAGCCGTTCTCCAATTCGCGCTTGACGCGCAACTGCTCGCCCGCTGCATCGACTTCGATAACGATGGTCGCGTGCGGCAACCCAAGCAACTCCGCGACGATCACGCCGGTCTGGCCATAGCCGTTATCGTCGGATTGCAGGCCCGTCATAACAAGGTCGGGCTGCTCGCCGCGAATCGCTTCGGCTAAAGCCTGCGCCGCTGGCAATGGCGCGAGTTTCGTCAACTCGTCGCCGATTACGTGAATCGCACGATCCGCACCGCGCGCCAACGCATCCTTGATCACAGACTTGACCCGCTGCGGCCCCATTGAGCAGACGACGACCTCGCCGCCGTGCTTCTCTTTCAACCGCAACGACTCTTCCAACGCGTAACCGTCCGACTCGTTGACCTCATACGAGAGATCACCTTCTTCGATCCACGTCGCGTCTTTATTGATCCGCAGGATCGCATCCTTATTGGCGACCTGCTTCATGAGCACGATTATTTTCATGATTGAGCAATCAGCGATCAGCAATCAGCGGTCAGCAAAAGCATTAAAGCTGATTGCTGACCGCTGACGGCTGACCGCTGCTTTCATTCTTCATATCGCTTGAACAGCAGCGTCGCGTTCGTGCCGCCGAAGCCGAAGCTGTTGGAGAGTGCGTAGTCTATGCGGGCTTCGCGCGGTTCGTTGGGCACGTAATCGAGATCGCATTCGGGATCGGGATTGAAGTAGTTGATCGTCGGCGGCAGCATGTTGCGTTTGATGGCCAAGGCGGAAAAGACCGCTTCGATGCCGCCGGCCGCGCCGAGCAAGTGGCCGGTCATCGACTTGGTTGAACTGACGGCCAACTTATACGCATGTTCGCCGAAGGTCTGCTTGATCGCGTAAGTCTCGAACTTGTCGTTGTACGGCGTGGACGTGCCGTGCGCGTTGACGTAGCCGACCTGTTCGGGTTGGATGCCCGCGTCGCGGATCGCCATCTGCATAACGCGGCGCGCGCCCGACGCCGTTTCGTCCGGCATGGTGATGTGGAAGGCGTCCGCAGTCATGCCGTAGCCGACCACCTCGGCGTAAATCTTCGCACCGCGCGCGCGCGCAAACTCCAACTCTTCGAGGATCAACAGACCCGCGCCTTCGCCGATGACGAAGCCGTCGCGGTCGCGCTCGAAGGGTCTGGACGCGTGGACAGGATCGTCGTTGCGCGTCGAGAGCGCACGCATCGCCGCGAAGCCCGCCACACTCATCGGCGTGATGGCCGATTCCGCGCCGCCGCAGATCATCACGTCCGCATCGCCGCGCTGAATGATCTTGAAGCTATCGCCGATGGCGTGCGCGCCTGCGGAGCAAGCGGTCGCAGTCGCGGAGTTCGGCCCCTTCGCGCCCGTGCGGATCGAGACTTGACCGGCTGCCAAGTTCACAATCGCCGACGGAATGAAGAACGGCGAGACGCGGCCCGGCCCATCTTTCAACAACTTCTCGTGCTCGCGTTCGATGGCCCAGAAGTCGCCGATGCCGCTGCTGATGTAAGTGCCGACGCGCTCGGCCGTTTCGTCCGTCACCTTGAGGCCGCTATCGGCCAGCGCCTCGTCGGCGGCAGCAATGGCGAAGTGGATAAAAGACCCCATCTTGCGGGCCTCTTTCTTCTCCACGTACTTGAGCGGATCGAAGTTTTTCACCTCGGCCCGATCTTCACCGCGAACCGCTCGGTGTCGAACTTCTTGATGTAGTCCACGCCGCTGCGGCCCGCCAGCAGTGCGGACCATGTGGCCTCGACGCTTAAGCCGCATGGCGTGATCAGGCCAAGCCCTGTGACAACGACACGACGTTTCAAGATGTACTGCTCCTGATTAGGAAAACTATTTGCCATGTTCGTTCGGCCAAAAGCCCCACGTGCGCCAGCGCGGACGCAAACACAACGCGCAACGTCATCGTCGCGTCGGGCCGCGAGGCACGCGCGCGGCCGGGTGCATGTGCTTGCGCGCCCACGACGTGACCCAAGCCCGGCGTTACCATCACGCCCGGACTACTTGGGCATGTGCTGTTCGATGTAGTTGTAAGCGTCGCGCACGCTCTGAATCTTTTCGGCGTCTTCGTCGGGAATTTCAATATTGAACTCTTCCTCGAAGCGCATGACCAGTTCGACTGTGTCGAGCGAGTCCGCGCCGAGGTCGTCGATGAAGCGCGCGTTCGGCGTGACCTCGTTCTCGTCCACGCCGAGTTCGTCCACGATAATCTGTTTGACCTTATTCTCAATCTCTTGTTGATCGGGCATGGTAATTCTGCTCCTCTGTCGCTTTAGAGTAGGAAAGCTTTGGTTGCTGTCGTTGCGATGCGCCGCATTAAACCACGCCTGCGCGCGAATTGCCACTCGCAATTGCCTGTTCATCAAGCGCCGTCTGCGCCGCTGCCAGCCCCGCGCTGACTTCCACGTTCATACAACGCGCTTCAGGCGCAATCTGGCGCACCAAGCCCGCAAGCACTTTGCCCGGCCCGACCTCGATAAAGGTCTTGACGCCATGCTCGTTGACTAACCGCTCGACCGATTCGCGCCAACGCACCGGCGCGGACACTTGCCTGACGAGTGCGGCCCGCGCTGCGTCACCTGATCGAATCGGCACGGCGTCCACATTCGTCACGAGCGGCACGCGCAGATCGTTAAACTCAAGTTGCGCCAGATCGGCCGCCAGACGCTCCTGCGCTGGCTGCATCAACGCGCAATGAAACGGCGCGCTCACGTTCAACTTCACCACCTTACGCACGCCGTGCGCCTTCAACCACTCCATCGCGCGCTCGACCGCACCCGCGTGACCCGCGATCACGATCTGCTTCGGCGAGTTGAAGTTCGCCGGGCTGCAAACTTCACCCTGCGCGGCTTCGGCGCACGCTTGTTCAACCAACTCAGGCTCAGCCCCAAGTACGGCGGCCATCGCGCCCGTGCCGACTGGCACAGCCTCTTGCATATAACGCCCGCGCGCCCGCACAGTCTTAACGGCCGCGGCCAACGACAGCGCGCCCGCCGCCACGAGCGCCGAGTATTCGCCGAGACTATGCCCGGCCACAAAATCGGGCGCAGGCAAACCTGCCGCTTCCAACGCACGCAAGGCCGCAATCGAAGTCGTCAAGATGGCCGGCTGCGTGTTCTCGGTCAACTGCAACTCTTCCGCCGGCCCCTCGAAGCACAAGCGCGACAGCGCGAAGCCAAGCGCCTCATCCGCTTCGGCGAACGCCGCACGCGCCGCCGGATAATGCTCCGCCAAGTCGCGCCCCATGCCGACCGCCTGCGAACCTTGACCGGGAAAGATGTATGCGAGCATGAATCAAGCGTGAATCGTAAATCGTGAATGGATAAAACTGATCTCTTCTATTCACGATTTACTGATTCGCGAGCGTTTACCACCGGATCAGCACCGCGCCCCATGTGACGCCGCCGCCGAATGAAGCGAGCAAGACAAGATCGCCTTCGTTGATCAGCCCCTTCTCTAAACATTCGTCGAGCGCAATCGGGATCGAGGCCGAAGAAGTGTTGCCGTGCATCTCGATGTTGGAATAGACGCGCCCGCTGTCAACCTTCAAGTTGTTCGCCACCGCGTCAGTGATGCGTTGATTCGCCTGATGCGGGATGAACAACTTTATGTCGTCGGCACTGTGGCCGGTCGCTTCCAACACCTCGCGCGAGATGTCGGCCATTGAACGCACGGCCACTTTGAACAACTCGTTGCCGCGCATGCGATAGTAGTGCTGACCTGCGGCGAACGATTCGGGCGTTAACCCTGAGCGCGTGCCGCCACCGGGCGCGAAGAGTTGTTCGGTGTAACGCCCGTCGGAGCGGATGCGCGTGGCGAGTATGCCCTGCTTGGTGTCGGCGGGGCCGAGCACGGCCGCGCCCGCGCCGTCGCCGAACAGGATGCAAGTCGAGCGATCCGTATAGTCCACGTAACGCGACAATAGCTCCGCGCCGATCACTAACGCATAACGGGCCTGCCCCGTCTTGATCATCGAGTTCGCCAACGTCAAGCCATAAAGGAAGCCGGAGCACGCGGCGGCGAGGTCGAAGGCGGCGGCGTTGTGCGCGCCGAGTTCGGTCTGGATGATGCAGCCGGTCGAGGGCAAAGCTTGATCGGGTGTGACGGTCGCGCAGATAAGCAGATCGATCTCCGACGGATCGATCTTCGCGCGCTCAATGGCCTTGCGTGCGGCGCGGACGGCGAACAGCGATGTGTACTCGCCTTCGACCGCTTTGTGGCGCTCCTTGATGCCGGTGCGCGAAGTGATCCACTCGTCCGAGGTTTCGACCATCCGCTCAAGGTCGGCGTTGGTCAGCACGCCTTCAGGATAAGCGCGCCCCGTGCCCAGTATGCGCGCGTTGCCGTTCTCCATCATTCAACCTCCGACCCCAACCGATTCAAGCTCGCGCGCCTGCGTCTCCGCGATGCCGCGCTGGATGCGTGCGCCCGCGCCTTGCATCGAGAACTCTTTGACGATCCGCACAGCGTTGCGAATCGCGCGCGCGTTCGAGCTACCATGCCCGATCACGACGATGCGGCGCACACCTAAGAGCGGTGCGCCGCCGTACTCAGAATAGTCGAGCTTCTTCTTCAAACGTTGAAACGCGGGCCGCGCCAGCATCGCGCCCGCTTTCGTCGTCGCCGACGAACTCAACTCGCGCCGGATCATCGTCAGGAATGCGTCCTGCAAACCTTCGGACAACTTCAACATAACGTTGCCGACGAAGCCGTCCGTGACGATCACGTCCACTTGCCCCGTGAACACGTCGCGCCCTTCGACGTTGCCGACGAAGTTCAAACTGCTCAACTCGCGCAGCAGCGGAAAGGCTTCCTTCGTCAACTCGTTGCCCTTCGCTTCTTCTTCGCCGATGCTCATTAACCCGACCAACGGGCGTTCGACGTTCAGCACGGCACGCGCGTAAGCGTCGCCCATCACGGCGAACTGCGCCAGATGGTGCGGCTTGCAGTCGGAGTTTGCGCCCACGTCGAGCAACAGCACAGGCTTGTTCGCTTTGGTCGGGATTAGCGCGGCGAGCGCGGGCCGGTCAACGCCGGGCAACGTGCCGAGCACCATCTTCGCCGTAGCCATCGCCGCGCCCGTGTTGCCGGCCGAGACAAAGCCGTCCGCTTGGCCGTCGGCGACGAGTTTCGCGCCGATGCGGAGCGAGCTTTTGCGCTTGCGGCGCACGGACGTAGCCACCGGCTCGCCCATGCCGATCACTTCGGCCGCTTCGACCAACTCGATCCCACGGTCGCCCTGTCGTCGCCAACCACAACGCCGCAACTCAGGCTCGACGCGTTCGGGCTGGCCGACGAGGATGACGCCGACGCCCAAGTCGCGCGCCGCCGCGAACGCACCATCGACTTCAGGGTGCGGCGCGTTGTCGCTGCCCATCGCATCGACGACGACCTTGCCGGTCAGTTGCTGTCCGTCCTTCATCGGCGGCGCAAACCTACACGGTCAAATGATAAATGCGACGACTTAAACTTCCTGTTCGACCCGCACCACTTCGCGCCCCTTGTAATGCCCACACTTCGGGCAGACCCGGTGCGGCAGGCGCGGCTCCTGACAGTTCGGGCAGGCCGTGGTCTGCGGGGCGCGCAGGGCATCGTGCGCCCGGCGCTTCCCCGTGCGTGCTTTTGAATGGCGTCGTTTCGGATTCGGCATAATTGCTCCTTAATAAATGCAGTGACGAGTGGCAAGTGACAAGTTAAGACTTGTGCCTACTTATCACTTGTCACGCATCACCGTTTTTTTTCAATGCTGCGAGGCCGGCCCAGCGCGGGTCGATCTCTTTCTGTTCACAATTACAAGCTTGCGTGTTCATGTCCACGCCGCAGGTGGGACAAAGCCCTTTGCAATCTTCGCGGCACAGGCTGCGCGTCGGCAGTGCCAGTAATACTTGCTCACGCACTAACTCGTCCAGATCGATCTGCTCGTCTGTATAGACGGAAGTTTCCAACTCGTCCGGCCCGAGCGCGATGTTGTCGCTTGCTTCGTCCGCGTCCGGCGGATCATAACTCAGGTCAAACTCGGACTTGACCGGAACATCAACCGGCGCGAGGCAGCGGTCGCAGTAAACTTCGACCGACGCCTCGACCGTACCCTGCACACGCACGCGCTGCCGTTTACGACTCGCACGCCCTTCAACCTTCGCCTCGCCCACGAGCCGTGCGCGCTCGTCTTCTTCCAACGCAAGCTCGGCCGGTTTGTAAGTGTGCATGAAGGGCCGGCCCGCTTCGGTCAGCGATTCGATCTCGATGTGCATGCCAGCCCCCTCAGTCAAGAACGCCCGAAATCAAGCAGCCGAGCGCAAAAGGGCAATTATAACGGCCATAACGCGCGTGTCAACGCGCCACGGCTTCAACCGCCCAACGCTTGCACACGCAACAGGCCCGCCAGCCGCGCGTCGCCCCCGGTCAACAGACGCGCACGCTCAGCGCCGACCCCGAAGAAAGAGCGCAACAAACTCTCGCCCGTAAACCGTGCCGCGCGTTGCGCGCCAAGCTCTTTTGCCTGCGCCTGCTTGGCGAGCGCACGCGCCTGTGCGAACGCCGCACGCGCCTCTGTCGTCGCCCCTGACGCGTGCATGATCAAGCCGAGCAACACATGCGCTTCAGCATATTTCTGATCCAGCGCCAACGCGCGGTTCGCGTGTTGCGCGGCGAGTTTTAGATAACCGACTTGCAACGCGGCCAGCGCGACTAGATAGTGCGCTTCCGGCGCGGCGCGCACACTCAACGCGCGCTTGAACGCGGCCAGCGCCTCGCGCCAGCGGGCCGCGTGCGCGTACAGACGACCGCGCGCGTAGTGAATGGCAAACGGCGATGCGCCGCCGAGTCGTTCCGCTTTCGTCAACAACCCTTGCGCGCTTTCGGCGTCGCCTTCGTCTGCGCGCGCAACCGCGAGTAAGAGACACACGACCGCATCATCCGGCGCGGCGGCAAAGGCGTTTTCAAAATAGCTGCGCGCCAGTTGTCCTTTGCCGACCTTGAAGAACTGTCGCCCCAACAAACCGTTGAGCGGCGCATTGTCGGGCGCAAGCGCGGCGGCCTGTTCCAGCCGCCGCCAACCCTCGTCAACTTCTTCACGGTCGAACGCGGCGAAGCCTTCGCCGACAACCTGTATGAACTGGCCTGAAGCCTGTCCCCTTGTAGGCTTCAACAATCTCTGCGCGGATCGCGTTACGCAGTTTCGCCTGCCGCGCGCCTTCGCCCACACGCGCGCAGTTCACTTCCCACAAACGCTGCAACTCGCCGACATCGATCACGCCCGCCACGCTCAACATGCTGATCAACGCTTCGAGCAACATGTGTTCGCGCGAGACGATCTGCACCTGCTGCGACTGTAGATCGGTGCTGCGTTCGAGGTGGCCGATCACGCGCGTCAGGTTGTTCTCCAACAGCGAGAGGCGCTCGACGACCAACCCGTCCTGCGGCCCCGCCGCCAACGCGTCTTCTTCAAAGCGCAACACCGACGGCTCGACCACCAACATCAAACGCGTCCCACACTCGCCACACAACTCCTCGCCCAGCGGGTTAACCGCTCGACAACGCTGACAACGAATCTGCTGATAACTCTTCATTGAAAAGCAGTAATAAGTGACGAGTGACAAGCAAGCAGTGCTTATAACTTGTCACTCGTCACTGTAGTTATAGAATCCGCGCCCCGACTTGCGCCCAAGCCAACCGGCGTCCACGTATTTTTTCAAGAGCGGGCACGGCCGGTATTTCGGATCACCCAACTCTGTGTGCAGCACGTTTAGGATCGCAAGACAGACATCGAGGCCGATGAAGTCGGCGAGCGTCAGCGGCCCCATCGGATGATTCATGCCGAGCTTCATAATGCCGTCAATCGCTTCGCGCGTGGCGACGCCTTCGTAGAGCGTGAAGATGGCCTCGTTGATCATCGGCATCAGCACGCGATTCGAGACGAAGCCGGGCGCGTCGTTGCATTCAAGCGCGGTCTTGCCAAGCTGCTCACACAGCGCGCGGGTGCGTTCATAAGTCTCGTCCGAAGTGGCCAGCCCGCGTATGACCTCGACCAGTTTCATCACCGGCACGGGGTTCATAAAGTGCATGCCGATCACTTTGTCGGGCGGCTTGTGGTCGCGCCGAGTTTCGTGATCGAGATTGACGAAGTATTGGACGCGAGGATCGCATCTTCGGCGAGCACTTCGTCGAGCGTGCGGAAGATGTTCGCCTTGACGCCCACGTCTTCAGTCACAGCTTCGACAACGAAGCGCGCATCTTTCAGATCATTCAAGTTGGTCGTCAACTGCACGCGCTCGATGATCGCGCGCTTCTCGTCTTCAGCCAGACGCGCCTTGTCCACGTCGCGCTGCAAGCTGCGGTCAATCGCCGCGCGCCCGCGTTGCAAGAACTCGTCCGTCATGTCGCGCATGATGACCGTGTAACCGGCCCGCGCGCACACCTGCGCGATGCCGTTGCCCATCGTGCCCGCCCCAACCACGCCGATCACATCAGCCACTATTCGCGTCTCCTAAAATCATTAACCACAAAGACACCAAGACACAATATAACTTTGAGTCTTCGTGTCTTTGTGGTTAAAACATTTGTCCACCCTTAACGCTCAACCGCCATTGCGACCGCGTTGCCGCCACCGAGGCACAACGCCACGAGGCCGCGCCGCGCGTTGCGCCGCTGCATCTCATATAGCAACGTCGTCAACACGCGCGAGCCGGACTGCCCGATGGCGTGACCGAGCGCGACCGCGCCGCCGTTGACGTTGACCTTTTGCGGATCAAGCTCCAACTCGCGTATGATCGCAACCGCCTGCACCGCGAAGGCTTCGTTCAACTCGATCAGATCGACTTCGTTCAACGACCAGCCCGCCTTCTTCAACACCTTGCGAATCGCTTCGACCGGGGCCATCATCACTAACTCAGGCTGGATGCCCGACGTAGCCTGCGCCGCGATGCGCGCCATCGGTTCAACGCCAAGCGCACTCGCGCGCTCAAGCGACGTGACGACGAGCGCCGACGCGCCATCGTTCACACCCGGCGCGTTGCCCGCCGTCACCGAGCCGCCCGCTTTGAAGGCCGGCTTCAATTTCCCCAGCGCCTCAAGCGACGTGTCTTCACGCACAGGCTCGTCCGTGTCGAACACGATGGCCGCGCCCTTCTTTTGCGGAATCTCGATAGGCAGTATCTCGTCTTTGAACCGACCGGCCTTCGTCGCGGCAGCAGCCTTGCGATGCGAGTTCAACGCGTACTCGTCCTGCTCGGCGCGCGTCACGCCGTAACGTTCGGCCACGACCTCGCCCGTGTGGCCCATGTGATAGTTCTCAAACGCGCACCACAGCCCGTCATGGATCAACGCATCCACAATCGCGCCGTCGCCCATGCGATAACCTTCGCGCGCTTTGGGCAACAGGTACGGCGCGTTCGACATGGACTCCATGCCGCCCGCGACGACGATCTGAGTGTCGCCCAACTGCACGCCCTGCGCCGCCATCATCACGGCCTTCAAGCCTGAGCCACAGACTTTATTGATCGTCACGGCCGACACGCCAAACGGAATGTCGCCTTTCAAAGCGGCCTGCCGCGCCGGGTTCTGCCCCAAGCCCGCCTGTATGACGCAGCCCAAGATCACTTCGTCCACGTCTTCCGGCTGCACGCCCGCGCGCCGCACGCTCTCGCGTACGACCAACGCGCCCAACTCGGTCGCGGCCAAATGTTTCAACGCGCCCAAAAACTTCCCCGTCGGCGTCCGCACCGCGCTGACGATAACGGCTTCTTTAATATCAGACATGATTACACCTCTTAAAGAACAGTGACGAGCGCCAAGTGACAAGCAGCAGTCGGCTTTCAGCGTTCAGCTAAGACAATAAGCTGATGGCTGAAAGCTGATCGCTGATCGCTTCTTGTCATTTGTCACTGTGCTTTGGATTATACGTTGGCACTAAGAGGTGTCAAGCAAGCATCTCGGCGCGCGTGTGCGTTGAAAGCGCAAGGCGTGAGTGTTAGACTCGCGTTCGCTCGCGCGCAGTATGTTACGCGCGAAGATCAATCAACACGAACATAAGCTTAATCTCGACATGCAAGCACTGATACTCGCGGGCGGCAAAGGCACGCGGTTGCGGCCGTTGACGGTCTACACACCGAAGCCGATTGTCCCGATCTGTAATCGCTCGTTCCTGCTCTATCAAATCGACACGCTGCGCCGCGCCGGCATCACCAACATCACGCTCTCGCTCTCGTATCAACCGTTCAAGATCGAGCAACTACTGGGCGACGGTTCGGAACACGGCGTCAAGATCAAGTACACGACCGAGCCGCAACCGATGGGCACGGCAGGCGCTTACAAGTTCGCCGAAGAACTATTGCGCGAGCGCACGGTCGTCTTCAACGGCGACATCCTGACCGACCTCGATCTCGAAGCCGTCATCCGCCAACACGACGAACGACAAGCAGCGGCGACCTTAGTGCTCGCCCCGGTCGAGAACCCAACGGCTTATGGCTTGGTCGAGACTGAAGACGACGGGCGTGTTCATCGTTTCCTTGAAAAGCCAAAGGCCGACGAGTGTAGCGTCAACACGATCAACGCGGGCACTTATATCCTCGAACCGCGCCTGCTCGATCTCATCCCCGCGAACGAGAATTATTCCTTCGAGTACGATCTCTTTCCCGATCTGCTGAAACGCGGCGAAGCCTTCTACGCGCACGTGCCCGATAAGACTTATTGGATCGACATCGGCACGCCCGCGCGTTACCTGCAAGTGCATCACGATCTACTCGCGGATAAGGTCGGGCACGTGCGGCTCATCGAACGACGCGGCGACTTCGACCTTGCGACCTCGGCCGAAGTTGACGACCGTTCGATGATCGCCGACGGCTGCATCATCAAACCCGGCGCGCAGATCATCAACTCGGTGCTTGGTCAGGGCTGCTACGTGGACGAGCGCGCGCGCATCGAGAACGCGGTCGTCTGGGCGCACACGCGCGTCTATGCCGACGCACAGATCGACGGCGCGATCATCGGTCGCGGCTGCCACATCGGCCGCGCCGTCGCGGTCGGCCACGGCGCTGTGCTCGGTGATAAAACTTCGCTGACCGATTACACGAAAGCCGGGAACAATCAATGAGCTGGCGCGTCGTCTCGCCCCCAATCCGCTTCGGCACGGACGGCTGGCGCGCGCTCATCGCGCACGAGTTCACCTTCGCCAACCTTGAGCGCGTCGCGCAAGCCTACGTCGATTACCTGCTGCGTCAACCGCCGAACAACTCGACAGAGCAAACGCGTGCTGGCACACATGCGCCACACGTCGTCGTCGGCTATGACCGCCGCTTTCTCTCCGAGCAGTTCGCCATGCGTGCGGCCGAAGTGCTCGCGGGCAATAAGCTCGATGTGCGCCTGTTCGACGAGGACGTGCCGACGCCGCTTGTGTCGTGGACGGTGCGCGAGCGCGCGGCGGCGGGCGGCATCGTCATCACCGCGTCGCACAATCCGGCCGAGTTCAACGGCTTCAAGATCAAAGCGCCGTGGGGCGGCAGCGCGACGGCGGAGACGACCGCCGAGGTCGAGTCGTTACTCGACGCGCATGCGCCGCAACGCGACAGCTTAACGCCTGCGATGCGCGGCGGGCTGGATGATTCAATCGCAAGTTATCGCGCGCAACTCGCGTCGTACATCGATCTCGAACGGTTGCGCCAGACGAGCGCACGCGTTGTCGTCGATCCGATGCACGGGACCGGCGGGCGTTGGGTCGAGAGTCTGCTTGCGGGTGGCGCGCTCGAAGTGGAAACGATCAGGGCCGAGGCGGACGCGCGCTTTGGCGGCGTGAATCCTGAGCCGATTGATCGCAACCTCGCGCCGTTGAAGACGCGTGTGCTTGAGCGCGGTGCGTTGGTCGGGTTGGCGACGGACGGCGACGCGGATCGCGTCGGGGCGGTCAACGAGTTGGGCGCGACGATGACGATGCACGAGGTTGTGCCGCTCGTGTTGTTGCACCTTGCGCGCAGGCGCAACATGACGGGCGGTGTGGTTCGCACATTTTCGCAGTCCGTCTTGACGAAGCGCATCGCCGCCGCGCACAACTTGAAACTGCACGAGACACCTATCGGCTTCAAGTACGTCGCCGACCTGATGCTGCGCGAAGACATATTGATCGGCGCGGAAGAATCGGGCGGCATCGGCGTTAAAGGGCACATCCCCGAACGCGACGGCATACTCAATTCCCTGCTCTTGCTCGAAGCTATCGTTTGCGCAAACCAGACGCCGGCCGAGATGGTCGCGCAGATGCACCGGGAGTTCGGCGCGTTCTACTACGACCGCCGCGATCTGCACACCGAAGTAGCGCGCGGCCTCGACTTCGTCGCCCAACTTGCGGTCGCCCCGCCCGCGACGATTGCCAATCACACAGTCGCCGCTGTCGAGACGATGGACGGCACGAAGCTCGTCTTCGCCGACGAATCGTGGTTGCTCTTTCGGCAGTCGGGCACAGAGCCGGTCCTGCGTATCTACGCGGAAGCCACATCTATCCAGAAGCGCGATGCCCTACTTGCACACGGCAGCGCACTCGCGCACGCACATGATTGAGAACCAATAACAAAACCATCTTTGCGCCAGCAAGCAGGCTTCATTTATGCCGGAACTGCCAGAGGTTGAACTTGTCGCGCGTTCGCTTGATCGGTTGATCAGCGGCCGGCTCATCATCGCAGCCAAGCTATTGCAACCGGACATCGCGCCGCAGACGACGCCGCGCGCGTTCGCCAACGTCTTACGCAAGCGTCGCGTCGAGGGCGTCGCTCGCCGTGGCAAGTTGATCGTGTGCGTGTTCGACGGCGGGCTGTTCCTGTTGACGCACCTGCGCATGACCGGCCGCTTCATGTTGTTACCGCCTGAAGCGCCGCTACCGAAACACACGCACGCCATTTTTTATTTGGACGACGAGCGCCGCCTCATCTTTACCGATCAGCGTCGCTTCGGGCGCATGCGGCTCGTGCGTGCAGACGAGTTGGCTCACCTCAAACAACTACGTGCGCTCGCGCCTGAGCCGTTCTCATCGGAGTTCACGCCCGCTTACTTGCGCGCAGTCTTCGCGCGCACGCGCCGCACGATGAAAGAGGTGCTGTTGGATCAGACGAAGGTGACGGGCCTCGGTAACATCTATGCGGCCGAGGCTCTGTTCCTCGCGGGCATACATCCGCAGACGGTGGCCGCACGCCTTGCGCCGCGTCGCTTGCCCGGTTTGCATCGCGCGATCCTCGACGTGTTCGGCGAAGCCATCGCGCATGGTTCGACGATGAACGTCGATCCTGAAGACATTGAAGGCAGCTATTACGATGGCGACTATCAAGGGCGTTGGCGCGTCTATGATCGCGCGGGCGAGCCGTGTCCAAATAACTGTGGCAAGGCGATCAGTCGCATTGTGCAGGCTAAACGCTCGACCTATTTCTGCCCGCGCTGTCAGCGCAGATGAGATCGGCGCTGGCCGGCATGTTGCGCTCTGGCATCGGCGCGAAAACATTTCGCGGTTCGGGCGTGTAAAAATCTGTTAGAATGCGCGTGCCTATCCTGCTGTAAGTCGAACACGGGCTGCAACGGCAGAACCGAATCATCCTTCGCCCAAAGTCCTACCCAACTCTGTCGAAACGGAGAGTTAACACATGCCCCCCCGTCTAAACATCATCCTTTGTGTTGCGTTGCTCCTTGTTTGCGTCGCGCCCGCGCCCGCGCAAAGACGACGCGCCGCAACACGCCGCAACGCGCCGGCAACGACCGCGACGACGGCGACCACAACCAAACCCGCGTGGACGATCTCAACCGAGCGCAGTCAAGAAGAAGGCAGCAGCGCGACGATTGTGAAACTGGAAGCGATGCCGCTCGCGCCCGCGCCGCGGACGAAAGCGCAGGCACAACTGATGGCGACTTTCACCGCCGACGAACGCCCGAAAGATCAAGCGGCTTACGTCGCGTTAACTTTTATGTCGCGTGACGACGCCTGCCAGTTTGCGTTGAAAGATGCTAACGGCGCGAGCATCTATACGTTCAAAACCGATCTCAAGCTGCAACTCGACGCAAAGCCGCTGAATTTGACCTATCAGGAAAACGCGCCTATCGGCGAAGGCGTCTGGTGGGTGGCGCAAGAGACGGAGGAAGGCATCTGCGCGGAGTCGGTCGGCGCACAGATCACGCCGCAGACGTTGGCGAAGATCACAGCCGCCAAGAAGGTGACAGCCAACATCGGCACAAGGTCGTTCACCTTCCCAGATGCCACGCTCAACGCGCTCCGGGCGTTCGCGCGCAGCATCACACAAACAAGCAGTCAATCTAAGAATTAAGCGCGTCGACTTATAACCACAAAGACATGAAGCCACGAAGTAAGATCGATCTTACTTCGTGGCTTTGTGGTTGATTCTATCGCTAGCCTTACAGATTTTGCAGGATGAAGTCGGTCATCATCTGCCGCATGTGTTTGACGAGCAGCGGGTCTGTGACGCCGTGGCGCGACTTCGGATAGAGCATCAGTTGAAACGGCTTGTTTGCTTTCTGTAGTTCGTAGGCGAACTGGATTGTGTTTTGGACATGCACGTTGTCGTCTATCGCGCCGTGGATGAGCATTAGTTGCCCGTGCAGGTCTTTGGCGGCGGCGAGGGGCGCGGCGCGTTTGTAGCCTTCGGGGTTGTTCTGCGGCGTGCGCATGAACCGCTCCGTGTAGATCGAATCGTAGTTGCGCCAATCCGAGACCGTGCCGCCCGCGATGCCGAGCTTATAACTCTGGCTGTGCGTGAGCGCATAAGCGGTCATGAAGCCGCCGTAGCTCCAACCCCAGATGCCTATGCGCGTGCCGTCCACGTAAGGCTGAGTCTTGAGCCACGTCAACCCGTCTTCCAGATCGCGCAACTCAAGCTCGCCGAAGTTTTGATAGAGCGGCCACGCCGCCTCGACGCCTTTGTTCGACGCCGTGCGATTGTCCAGCACCCAGATGATGTAGCCCTTCTGCGCGAGCATCTGATGCCACATATATGTAACGCCGCCCCAACCGTTGCGCACCTGCGGCGCTTGCGGCCCCGAATAGGTGAACTGAAAGACCGGGTACTTCTTCGCGGGATCGAAATCGGGCGGCTTGATCATCATGGCTTCCATCATGAAGCCGTCGCGCGCTTTGACCTGCACGAACTCTGTGCCGGCCCAACTTGTACTGTTGCAAGGCTGTGGCCTTGTTCTCGTCAAGCGCGCGTGCAAGCGTGCCGTCCGCGTTGAAGAGACGCACCTGCGCGGGCGTGTTCACGTCGCTCCATGAATCGACGTAGTGCGTGAGCGTCGAATTATAAGTGACACGATGGCTGCCTTCGGTCTGCGTCAGGCGCTTCATGTCCGTGCCGTCGAGTTTGACGCGGTAAGCATGATTGGCGATGGGGCTGTGTTCCATGCCGGTGAAATAGACTAAGCCCTGCGCCTCGTCCACGCCGTCAATCGAACGCACGTCCCAACGACCTTGCGTGACGGTGTGCAAGAGCTTGCCGTCGGGCGCGTAATGATAGACGTGCTTGAAGCCTGTGCGGTCGCTCAGCCAGAGGAACGAGCCGTCTTTTAACCAGCGCGGGTTGTCGTCCGTGACTTCGACCCAAGCCTTCGACGTTTCCTTAACCACGTTCGTCGTCTTCCCGTCGCGCGGATCGGCGAAGTTCAGATCAAGCAACGTCTGCTCACGGTTCTGTGCTTGATAGACGACTTGCTTGCCGTCCGGCGTCCACGCGACGCGCACGATCAGACAGATCGGCCGGTTGATACTTCGCCGTATCGACCCAACGTATGTCGCCGCCCTGCGCGCCGACCACGCCCAACCGCACGAGCGGATTCGGATCGCCCGCTTTCGGATAAGGCGTGACTTCCAACTCCTGATGCGTGGGAATGTGATCGACGACGGTGAAGGTGGGCACGGGCGTCTCGTCAAGGCGCAGGAACGCGAGCCGCGTCGAGTCGGGACTCCACCAGTAAGCCTCGAAGTTGCCGCGCCCGTAGAGTTCTTCTTGATAGACCCAATCGAGCCGCCCGTTCAAGATTTTCGGGCCGCCGTCGCTCGTCAGACGGCGCGCGTTGCCGCCCGCCAGTTCAAGCACGTAGAGATTATTGCCGCGCACGAAACTGACCATGCGCCCGTCCGGGCTGAACGACTCGCCCACCTCTTCGTCCTTATCATTCGTCAAACGCTGCGCTTTGTCGCTGCCCAACTCGTAATAGAACAGATCGTCGTTATGATTGAGTAGAAACGCGGTCTGCGCCGGGTTCATCTGGTACACGCCCTGATTCGCCAGCCGCTTTGCATCCGCCGCGCTCAAGCCTTGAACGGCCGCGAATGCAGTCTCCATCTTCGCCGCGTCGAAGAACGGCTCGCTTGTGCCGGTCAACGCGTTGACTTTCAAGATGCGCGGCGCACCGGGCTTCGGCGGATTAGTTTGCAGATAATGAACGCCGTCTTTGAGCCAGCGCGGGTTGACGGGTGTGCCGCTGAACTCGACGCGCTTGACGGGATCATATATGTCGTCAATCGTCAGCAGCTTGTCTTGCGCCAGCGCCGCGCCGGGCAAGAGGGCGAGCAGCAGCAATAAGGAAAAGCTCAACAGTCTGTTTCTGTGATACACGTGACGTTTCTCCAATCGGCCCAAAGCGGACCCGGCGCGCGCGGCGCGATGATGGTTGCATAAATGGGGAAGAGACGGGCGAGCAAACGTGCGCATTCGGCCAAAATTAGCCTGCCCTGTCAAGCGCCCTGTGACCGGCGCACATGACCGCGTTTGTCGCCATGCGACGACGCATAAGTTTGGATGCTGAAAAAATTTATTCCGGTCACAGCAGAAATGACATAGAATGCGCGCACCCTGATCAAATCAGAACTCTGACGCAAGAAGGAATGCATCGACCTAAACAAGGAGAGAACTCCCATGACAAACTTGCCCACAATCTCTAAGAGAGGCCGCCGCAGCTTATGTCTGCTGAGCGCCTTAACGCTTTTCATGTGTGGCGGCGTGCTCTGGAATAGCGCGCCCGTCTCCGCCAACCACCCCGTTCTCGTCGAGGGCAACTGCGATAGCCCCGTACCGGGCACAACCCTCGTCACCGTAGCGGGTACTTGCGGCGACTACGACGGCGACGGCCGCATCGGCACCGCCGAAGACACTGACGGCGCAGACCGCATTTTCGGCACGCTCGCCGCCGCCATCGGGCCCGGCACTGGTGCTGCCGCCGGGACGGGTGCTAACTTGAACGGCCGCGTCATCATCGTCGCCTCCGGCCGCTTCGCCGAGCAGGTTGTCCTTCAGCCTACCGTTGCGACGCCCAACGTCGGCAACATGCAGATCGAGGCCGCGCCCGGCGTCTTCGCCGTGATCGACGCTGTGTTGCAGGGCGATCCGGCCGGTGGCAATACCACGCGGCAAAACGGCGTGGGCATCTTTGTTGACTTCCCCGGCACTCGCACCGTCACGTTGCGCAACCTCGTGATCAGCAACTTCGCCGAAGGCGTGCGGTCAGACGGAGCTTCGCGCGTCAACCTCGACAATTGCAGCATTGAGAACAATCTCAACTTCGGCCTGCGCGGCATGGGCCAATCGCGTCTGACGCTCAACGACTGCCGGATTATCAGCACGGGCTTCCGCGTCGGCGCGGGGGTCAGCACCACGGCTACCCCCGGCCACGGCATTCAGTTTGAGGCCGGTAGCGGCGGGTACATCGCCAATACCTCGATCACCAACTCGTTCGGCGCAGCCATCTCGAACCAGTCGCTCAACACGAACATCCGCATCAATCGCGTCGTCTTCGCGGACGACGACGGCGGCGCTATGATCGGCAGCCCGATTATCGTAGTTAACAATTAACCTGCCGGGGTCATCGCTCGAACCGGCTTCTAACGCACGCGCTGCCGCGACTCTTTGGGTCGCGGCAGCGCGTGCTTTGTTTCGTTGGTCCACTTGACACCAGTATGGCAAGCGGCGTATAAGCGCGCTTGAAAAACGTGGTGAGTTAAGGCGACTTGCGGCCACGTAAAATAAACAGCTAAACAGCTCGGCGCTTCCATTGTTCCGCCAACTTCGACTCGCCCAGAAGTCCCGCGTTGTTTAGCGCGGGAATATTTTTTAGGAGCTATCAGCAGTCAGCTATCAGTGATCAGCTTGTGTCTGATCGCTGGTCATACTTGATCGAAGACGGGCGCGGCACATCGCCGATTAAGAAGCTGACCGCTGAAAGCTGAGGGCTAATAGCTGCTCATGGACAACTTCCGCGACATCATTGCGAGCGATCAGATCACGGTCTTCGACGGCGCGATGGGCACGATGCTCTACGGTAAGGGCGTCTATATTAATCGCTCATACGACGAGTTGAACCTGACCAACCCCGACCTTGTGCGCGAGGTACACGAAGAGTACGTGCGCGCGGGCGCGGACGTGCTTGAGACGAACACCTTCGGCGCGACCGCGCACAACTTGCAGCAGTACGGCCTCGAAGGCTCGATGCGCGAGATCAACGTCATCGCCGCGCGTCTTGCACGCGAAGCGGCTGACGAACGCGCCTACGTCGCGGGCGCAATCGGCCCCTCTAGGCTTACGCATAGAACCTTACGGCCCGACCTCGTTCGACGAAGCCAAAGAGATGTTCAAGGCTCAAGCCGAGGCGCTCTTGGAAGGTGGCGTCGATCTGTTCGTGCTCGAAACCTTTTCGGACATCTCGGAGATTCGTCAAGCCATACGCGCCGTGCGCGAGTTGTGCGATCTGCCCATCGTCACGCAGATGGCGATCCTGACCGACGGCAACACTTCTTACGGCACGACGCCCGAAGTCTTCACCGCGCATCTAGACGAATGGGGCGCGGACGTGATCGGCGTGAACTGCGGCGTCGGCCCCGCGCACGCGCTCGCGGCCATCGAGAAGATGCGCGCCTTGACTACGCGCAAACTTTCGGCGCAGCCGAACGCGGGGCTACCGCGCGACGTGCAGGGGCGACAGTTCTATATGTGCTCGCCCGAATACATGGCGAAGTACGCGAAGCGTCTGATTCAGGCGGGCGTCCGCATGATCGGCGGTTGTTGCGGCACGACGCCCGCACACATCAAGTTGATCTCGGACGCCGTGCGCGCCACCTCGCCACGCGGCCAGCGCGTACAATTTCGCGCGCATCAACCCGCACATATCAACGAACTCACGCCGGCCGACATACGCGTCGTGCCGGCCGAGGAGCGTTCAAATTGGAGCAGGCGAATTGCGCGTGGCGAGTTCGTTACAACCGTCGAAGTGCTGCCGCCGAAAGGGTGCGACCCCGAAAAAACGCTCGACTCAATCCGGCTGCTCAAAGCGGCCGGCGTCAACGCCGTCAACATCCCCGACGGCCCGCGCGCGCAGACGCGCATGAGCGCACAGGCGACCGCGCTTTTAGTCGAACGCGAGATCGGTCTTGAGACTGTCCTGCACTATTGCTGCCGCGACCGCAACCTGCTCGGCATGATGTCTGACCTGTTAGGCGCAGCCGCTCTGGATTTAAAAAATTTACTGCTCATCACCGGCGACCCGCCGAAGATGGGCCGTACCCGGACGCCACGGCCGTCTTCGACATAGACTCCATCGGCCTGACCAACATGGTCAACAAGCTGAACCACGGCCTCGATCTCGGCAACAACCCGATTGGCTGCCCGACCTCTTTCTGTATCGGCGTCGGCGTCAATCCCGGCGCGATCAATCTGGACGAAGAGATCAAACGTTTCGAGTACAAGGTCGAGGCCGGCGCGGAGTTTGCGATCACGCAACCCGTCTTCGACGTGGAGCAGTTGCACGCCTTCCTGCAACGCATCGAGCACGTCCGCATCCCCGTCATCGCGGGCATTTGGCCGCTCGTCTCATATCGCAACGCGGAGTTTCTACACAACGAAGTGCCGGGCGTGCGTGTCACGCCGGAGATCATGGAACGCATGCGCGTCGCATCCGACAAGGGCAAAGAGTTCGGGCGCGACGAAGGCTTGCAGATCGCGCGCGAGGCGCTCATCGAAGTGCGCGAACTAATTCAAGGCGTGCAAGTCTCCGCGCCCTTCAACAACGTCCGCTACGCACTCGAAGTCTTCGAGGCACTGCCAGAGTTCAGCGACCACCGCGCCGCAAGCACGTTAGTGGGTTAAGATAATGTAAGGCGGCATGCTGAATGATGAAGGAAAAGCTGATCGGCCTTTCACTCATCATTCAGCATGCCGCCTTCATCATTCCTTCAAATCTCTTTTCGCCGAATGCCCTGCTTGAGCAGTTTGACGTTGAAGTTGATGAGCAGGCCGACGTGCCAACCGCCGAGCCGCAGGTAGGTTAACAACTCGGCCTCGTGTACGGCCGTGATCGTCTCGACGGCCTTCACCTGCACGACCACCGAGCCGTCCACGACCAGATCGAGCAGATACCCAAACTCCACCTGCTCGCCCTTATAAACGACGGGAAGCGGGCGCGCGCGTTCGTAAGTCACGCCCCGCTCGCTCAGTTCGCGGCACAGGCACTCGCTGTAAGTCGATTCCAGCAGACCGGGGCCGAGCGTCCGGTGTACCTCAATCGCTGCACCGATGATCGCCTCGGTGACTTTATTAACAGAGTGATCCATGATGCTGGACATATGCCACCTTAAGTAATAAACCGCTGTCGGCCACTACAAGCCCTGAGCCTGAGCAGCAAGTTGGTTTGATCGTTGTGCAGCCGGTCAAAGCTGTCATCCGCTTAAACTCCGCCCACGTCAGCCATAACAGTTCAAAGGTTGAACGACTTTCACGACGCGTTCGCGTCCAGCAAACGTGTGACAACTTCGACCAGCCGCGTTACCTCGTCCGGTTTACGCAAGAACGCATCAACGCCTGCGCGCTCCGCCTCAACCTTGATGTCGCCGGCCGAGAGCATGACGATAGGCGTGTGCCGCCGGTGATCGAGCCTGCGCGCGGCCCGCACAAGCTCGACGCCGCTCAAACCCGGCAACTCGTTATCGAAGAGCAACAGATCATAAATCGCGTCGCCCGCGAGCAAACGCAAAGCCTCCGCGCCCTCCGCGACCGTCTCCACACCCCAGCCTTCCGCCTCCAATTCGACCCGCACCCCGTCGGCAATGAGCCGGTTATCCTCGACGTGCAGGATATGAACTGTCCGAGCCGATTCATCCGCCAGTGCCTTCGCGTTCGTCCGCGGCCCACGCAAGCGAACGACATGCACCGTCCTTTTTTCCGGCGGCGTGCGCAACTGCGCCAACTCCCTATGCCGCCCTTTCAACAACGACGCCAGCGACGCATGGTGCTTCAGCCCCAACAAACGCGCCGCCCGGCTCACACTCCCTCTAGCCTCAATCAACGCCCGCTTGATATAGCGCGCCTCGTAAGCCCGCACCCGCTCCGTAAAAGAGAAGCCCGCCCAAAAGTCACCGCTCCTACGGCGCGCTTTAGCCGCCCGCTCCGCCGCCCGCCGCATACTCACAATCCGGCCCGCACACGCCCGCAACCGCCCCACCGTCTCCGCATCCTGCGTCTTACCCAACAACCCATCCGCCCGCTCATAAACCTCCATCAACTCCTGCTCACCCTAACCGCTCCCAATGCTCCTCCATCAAACACAACAACGCCCGCCCCGCATCCTCCACCGCCCCCGCCTGCTCCGCCACCGCCGCCGCCCGTCTCAACTTATTCTGCGACCCCACCACATCCCGCAACCGCGCCAACACCCGCCCCTGCGTCGTCAACGCCTCCGCCAACAACCCCTGCTCGTCGCCCTTTGAAAGCGCCCGCACCACTTCTCCAATCACCTTCGCCGCCTCCCGCGCCTTACCTTCCGCAAGCAACACGCGGGCACGCGTCTCATCCACCTGCACCACACCGTTATAGTCCTTCAGTCCGGCGAATAATCGGCGAGCATGATTTAAGTTCTCATGGGCTTCAACGTAGCGCCCAACGGTATAAAGTAGAAAGCCTAAATTGTTTTCTGTACGTGCGTAATAATGCGTATGTCCAGCCTGTTCAAAATGATATGCTGCGGCCGTGCATTCAATTATCGCGCGATCAATATAATCCGAGCGAAATTCAATTTTTCCTAGGACTGTGAGTACATAGCAAAGCTCGTTATGGAATTTGCCTTTAAGTGCGTGGTTGACGCTTGCTTCAAAAAAAGATGTCGCTTTCGTCAATATGCGGAGCGCATCGTTATAACGGCCATCAGTTAATTCGACTACTACAAGTCGGAGCAGTATTTTGGTCTTTAGCTCTTCGTCTGTATCTGTAAGGTGATTTAGAGCTTCCTTATAGACTACACGCGCATTGTCATACGCTCCGGTACGTTTATAACAGAGCCCCAGCTCGCCTTGCGCAGCGGCAGCTTTGATGTTCTCACTTAAAGCCTGAAAGCGCGCGATGCTTTCACTAATTAAGTCTTTTGCAGCCGCCTGTGCCCCCTCAATCTGCCGGATGCTACCGAGCCAACCGGATAATGAGCCGGCACGCAAAAGTATCTCTGCGGCTGTGAGGGTTGATACCCGTTCAAGTTTCGGGCGCTGCCCAACGCCCTGCCATAACTCAGCTAACGCTTCGCTCGCAGCCTCATATTGACCTCTATGTTCAAAATCTGCCGCCAGTTCACAACGTAACCGCACCTGCTCGTCATATTCCAGAGCGGAGTCATCCAGCTGTCTCAATAATGTTTCGGTTAATTTCATGTGAGGCTATCCTTTCGTTGTGCTTGCTCAATTTTTTCAAGCATGGCAAAGCCGCGTCCTATCGAATGGATAGGACGCGAGTTAAAACCAGAACTGTCTGGTTTCACCGAACTACCTCAAAGGAGAGGATCGAGATGAAGAGCTATTGGCGGAAAGGCCTTTGTGCGCTTGTGTTGTCGTTGACAGTCACAGCTCCTGTGTTTGCTGATGATGGGTTTATGCATACTGATAGAACCTCACAGCAACCACCAACAACGAACAGCGCGACAGAGGGCTTTATCCATACCGGCGCGGCGGATGCCCTGACTGAGATTGGGCTGAGTCTGCTTCAAGGTCTGTTGACCCGGTTCTAAGCAGCGCGCTTTTCTAGAGTTTCAAGCTGCCGTGATGAGAACTCGCGGCGGCATAGGAGAATTGTGCGCGCGCACTATAGCAGAATTTCTTGCGAGTGGAAGAAAATTTTTCTTGCCTTCTTTGATTGAAGGTGTAGAATGCGCGCGCTGGTGCTTTAGCTCACGCTGCTCGCTCGATTCCTCAAGTTGCTCTCCGCATCAGTGCAATCCCAGACACGTTTACTTTAACAGCCGCGACCAGTATGGTTGGGCACTGGCTGACAGGTTACGTCTATTCTAAAGACGCTTCATCGTGCCGTGCGCGCACATACGCATAGCGCGTGGATAGGAGCGAGGCCTTTGTCTGCTCATTCAAGTCTGATTGCCTGCTTGATTGATTCGATGCTGTTTGTCTGCCTCGTTGTAGGGGTGGCGCAGGCACAGTCGGGCGCGGTGCGGCGCGTGACAAATACGCCGGAACAGGCGCTTAGTCTGAATCCAACGATTAGCGGTGACGGGAAACGCGTAGCCTTTGAGACAACGGAGAATCTGGCGGGCGCGCAGGGCGGCAACGGCTTTCATGCGCTGCTCGCGCAGTTTGATGGGTCAGGGCCTGTGTTCGCGCAAGTCGCTTTTTCACGCGCGCCTGCGTCGGCTGTGTCGCAGGACGGCGCGCGGGTCGTCTTCGCCAGTACGAGCGATCCCTTGGCGGGCGGCAACGTTGACGGTAACTCGGAAATCTTTTTTTACGCTGGTGGGCAGTTGCGCCAGATCACTAACACGGTGGCCGGCAATGCGGCCTTGCGTGTGCAGCAAGGCAATTTCACGCCTTCGGTTTCGGACAATGGCAACCTGATCGCGTTTGTCTCGAATCGTGATCTGACGGGCGCGAACGCGGACGCGAATCTGGAAGTCTTTATTTACGATGTCGCGCGGCAGAGTTTGTCGCAGATCACGAACTCGGCCGGGATCGTCGGCATGAGCAGCCCGAAGTTGAGCGGCGACGGGTCGTGTGTCGCTTTCGTCCGCGACCGGCGCACGAGCACGGATGAAGTTCAGCTTGGGTCTGATCTGTTGCTTTATGATCTGCGCGCAAATCAAACGCGCGTGTTGCGCGAACAGGGGCGCGGACTGAGCTTAACGCCGGGCCGCGCGATCAGCGACGACGGCGCGAGGATCGTCTATGCGGCCAAAACGGCCGCGAATACAACGCAGGTCTTCATTTTCGACGGGCGCAATGAGGCGACGCGCCAACTCACGTCTTTGGGCGCGCGCGTGACGGATGTGCCGCTCAATCCGACGATTAGCGGTGACGGTGCGCGCGTCGCATTTGCGACCCGCCGGAACGTCGTCGTCGGCAACGGCGACGGCAGCGTCGAGCTTTACATTTATGATCTGCCGACGAACCGCTTCACGCGCGTGACGAATGCGCCCGCACAGGCGACGGGTGAAGTTATCTCGTCGCTCGCGGACGACGGCGCGCTGGTCGCGTTCAATTTTCCCCGTGTCTTGTCAGGCCCGGTCAGCGATAGCGATCTGGCTAACAACTCGGAGATATACACAGCCGACATCGAAGCCCGGCCGCCCTTTGCGTCGGACTTACAGATCGCTCACGCGGCGACGTTTGGACGCGAACCGGCCGCCGTGAAAGCGGTCGCGCCCGATCAGATTGCGATTGCGACAGGCCGCAATCTCGCGCTCGTCACGGCGCAGACGCGCAGGCAAGCCGACGGCAAATTTCCAAGCGCGTATGCGAACGTAACTTTGTCCGTCAACGGTCGCCCGGCCGAGTTGTTATATGTCTCGCCCACGCAGATCAATTTCGTCGTGCCGCCCGAAACAGAACGGGGCGCGGGCACGTTTGCCGTGCGCAATCACGACGGCTATGAGACGCGCGGCGCGTTCAACGTCTTACCGGCCGCGCCCGGCGTCTTTACCGAAACGGGTAACGGCACGGGTCAATGTCTCGCCCTCGAAGCGACAACTTTTCTGCGCACGCCTTTCGATCCGATTGATGAACAAGACAACGCGCGCCGTCTGATCATTTTTACTACCGGCGTGCGGCACGCGCATGAGTTGGTCGTGACGATTCGCGGGACGCCTTTGGTTATTGAATCGTTGACGCGCTCATCTGAGTTGCCCGGTCTGGACGAGATACACGTCGTCTTGACAAGGGCGCTGCGCGGCGCGGGCATCGTGCCGCTCGTCGTGCGCGCAGACGGGCGCGAGAGCAACCCGACCACGATTCACATAGGCGGCGTGCGCCGCGCGGCGAGCATTGTCTTGACGCCAACGTCGGCGCGGCTTGGCATCGGGCGCACGTTGCGTCTTGTTGCGACCGTGCTTGATGAAGCAGGGCTTGAGATCGCTGCTGCGCCGGTCGTTTTCAGTTCGAGCGCACCTGAAGTTGCCAGTGTTGACGCGGGCGGGACTGTACGCGGTTTGCGTGCGGGCGTGGTGACGATTCGCGCGGTGTCGGACGGCGTTGAGGCTGCGGCGCAGTTGCAGGTCTACCCGCTCACGCTCGTGATCAACGAGGTGTTGGTTGACCCGCCCGACGGTGCGGCGGGCGACGCGAACCACGACGGCGTGCGCAGCGCCGCGCAGGACGAGTTTATAGAGATCGTCAACGCTTCCGATCAGGATGTCGCACTCGGCGGCTATCAACTGCTCACGCGCACGAGCGCGGGCAACGACACGCTGCGGCACACGTTCGCAGCGGACACGATCCTGTCGCCGGGCACGGCCCTTGTCGTCTTCGGCGGCGCACAAACCGCGACCTTCAATCCAACCAACCCGGTCTTTGGCGGCGCGCAAATCTTCACCGCTTCGACCGGCGGGCTATCGTTATTGAACGGCGGCAGCACAGTCACCTTACTTGATGCGAGCGGCGCGCTCGTCGAGCAGATGACTTACGGCGATGCAACGAGTTTACCCGGCGACCGTGCGCAGTCGCTCACGCGCGCGCCTGACGTGACGGGCGACTATGCGCTGCACCAACAACTGACAGCCACAGAGGCCCGCGCCTACTCGCCCGGCACGCACACGAACGCCGCGCCCTTCAACACGACCGCGCCCATCGCTCACATCTTGCTTGAGCCGCCGAGCGCGGAGATCGAGATCGGCGCGCAACAGCAGTTCAACGCGCGCGCCTTCGATGCAAACGGGCGTGAACTAAACGGCGTGCTATTTCAATGGCAGACGAGCGACGCAACAGTCGCCACGATTAATCACAACGGACTGGCGCATGGGTTGATCGCGGGCACGTGCAACATCACGGCACAGGCCCGCGGGGTTCGCGCCGCGCCCGCGCCGCTCAACGTGCGCGAGTCGCCGCCCGTGCTGACGCGCATCGAAGTCGCGCCGGCCGCGTTGACCTTGCCCATCGGTGTGCAACAGCAGTTCGGCGCGCGCGCCTTCGATCAACGCGGGCAAGAGATGCGCGGCGTCATGTTCGCGTGGACGAGCAGCGATCCGAACGTCGCGGCGATTGATCAATCCGGTCTGACCGACACGCGCGCTCAAGGGACGACGACGATCAGTGCGACGGCGCAAGGCGTGGCCGGTTCGGTCGCGCTCGACGTGGTTGCGCCTTTGCTCGTGATCAATGAAGTGCTGGCCGATCCGCCCGACGGCGCGGCCGGCGACGCCAATCACGACGGCACGCGCAGCGGCACGGACGACGAGTTTGTCGAACTGGTCAACACCTCGCCTGCACCGCTCGACCTCGGCGGGTGGACGATTCGCACGCACGCCCTCAACGCTCTGAACGAGACGACTCGGCACACGTTCGCAACCGGCACGACGCTGCAACCGGGCGACGCCTTTGTCGTCTTCGGCGGCGGCACATTCGCCGCGAACGAGCCTGCTTTCGGCGGCGCGCAAGTTGTGCCGGCCGCGAGTGGCGGCTTGTCATTCAGTAACGCGGGCTTGTTCGTCATCGTGCGCGATGGCGCGGGACGACCCGCGGCCCGGTTTGCTTACGGGACAGCGAACGACGATTTCGGCGGCGACGCAATCAACCAATCGATCACGCGCGCGCCCGATAGCACCGGCAGTTACACGCGGCACACACTCGCGCCCGGCGCAGACGCGCGCCGCTTCTCGCCCGGCACAAAACTCGACGGCTCTTTCTTCGCCCCGCGCGCCGATCGCTTAACACGCGTTGCGCTCACGCCTTTGAGCGCAACTTTAACAATCGACAGCACGGCTCAGTTTACCGCTCAAGCCTTTGATCAGTTCGGCCGCCCGCTGCCCGGCGTCGCATTCAGTTTCACATCGAGCGATCCGAACGTCGCCGCTGTGACAGATGTGACCTCAGACGACGCAACGGGTCGCGCCGTTGCGACCTTGACCGGGCGCGGCGCGGGCACTGCACAACTCGTGGCCGCTGCGACCGATGGAATGAACACACTCAACAGCGACGCGGCCACACTTACGGTCAACCCGTTGCCGTCCGTACCTGTCGCCGGTCAGGTCATCATCAACGAGGCGCTCGTCGCCTTCGCCACGTCAAGCACGCAGCCGCGCAGCGACTTCGTCGAGCTTTACAACACGACGGCGCAGACGCTCGATCTTAGCGGCCTTGTCATCAGTTTCCGCCCGGCGGCTCGGCTAATACACCGAACTTCGTCACGCTGCCCGGCGCGGTCGGCAGCCGCACCACGCTCATTCAACCGCACGGCTACTTCCTCGTCGCCAACGGCCCGAACACGTTCGGCGTCGCCGCCGATTTCGCCGCGCCGAACGACACTTTTAACTTGAACAATACGACCGGCGGGCTAAAGCTTGAGATCGACGGCGTGCAACTCGACGGGCTAACTTATCAAGGCGGCAGCGCCGCCCCCGCGCCTCCCTTCAACACCTACGGCGAAGGCACGTTGTTGACTTTCAGCAGTACCACAACCAACGATCTGATCCGCAGTCCCAACGCGACCGACACCAACAACAATGCAACCGACTTCAGACGCAACAGCGCGACAGCCAGTGTCACACCCAAAGCGGCGAACCCTTGAAGGAGGCAAAAGAAGGCAAAGGGTTATACAGCAAAAGGTAAAGGTGGCGACGAAGCTGGCGCAAAGATTGATGCTTTGCGCGCCGCTCTGTCTCCACCTTGTAGCCTGTCGCCTGTGGTCTTTATTTGATCACGCCGCTCAGCGGGCTTGAGGCACTGGCGTAGAGTCGTTTGGGCATGCGGCCGGCGAGGTAGGCTAAACGGCCGGCTTCGATGGCGAGGCGCATGGCGGTGGCCATGCGCACGGAGTCTTGTGCTTCGGCAATCGCGGTGTTCATCAAGATGGCGTCCGCGCCTAGTTCCAGCGCGATAGCTGCATCGCTTGCCGTGCCGACGCCCGCGTCCACGATGATCGTCGCGTGCGGCAGCTGTTCGCGCATGATCGTCAGATTGGCCGGGTTCTGCACGCCGAGGCCTGAGCCGATGGGCGCGGCGAGCGGCATCACAGCGGGACAACCGGCGTCGAGCAACTTCTTCGCCATGATGAGATCGTCCGTGAAGTACGGCAGCACTATGAAGCCTTCGCGGACGAGTATGCGCGCGGCTTCAAGTGTCTGCTCGTTGTCGGGAAAGAGTGTTGTCTGATCGCCGATGACTTCGAGTTTGATCCAATTGGTCTGTAGCGCCTCGCGTGCGAGCCGGGCTGTGCGAATAGCGTCTTCGGCCGTGTAGCAACCGGCCGTGTTCGGCAACAAAGCGAGCGCCGGATCAAGGTGGTCTAGGAACGACTCGCTGCCGCGATCAAGCGGCACGCGGCGCACGGCGACCGTGACCATCTCCGCGCCCGACGCGCGATGCGCCGCTTTCATCTCTGCATAACTGCGATACTTCCCAGTCCCAATGATCAGGCGCGACGTGAACGTGCGCCCCGCAAGCTCGAATTTATCTGTGGTGGCTGGTGCAACTGTGGACATGATGATTCGTTAGGTGTCTGTGTGTCAGTCTGAATTTTAACCACAAAGACACTAAGAACACAAAGAAGTGCTTTGCGTCTTTCCGTGAGATTGTTTTTGATCAGCATTATTCTCACGTAAAGACGCAAAGCGAAGCGCGGCGGCCGTTGGGGAACGACCACCGCGCTTGAAGTGCGACTGCTTGTTGCTTAGCTCTTGACCGATGCCTTCGAGCCATTCTCGGCCGGGAGGTTGAGCCGGTCGCGGAAGAGGTTCAAGAGCAGGAGCGTGCCTAAGCCGCCGCCCGCGCCGTCGCCGCTGCCTGTGGCCATCACGTCGGGTGTGATGCGGACGCCTTTTTCGCCGATGACCTTCAGCGTCTCGACGAGCGCGACGCCCTGTGCGCCGAGCGCGTTGACCTGTTCCTTGTAGGCGACGCCTTGCGCTTCACCCATCAGACGCGTCTTCTCGGCTTCGGCTTTGCCAGTGGCGAGAATGTAGTGCGCCTCGCCTTCGCCTTCGGCGCGGCGCTGCTCGGCGCGCTTGGCGGAGATTTCGACGCCGACCGTGGCCGCCATCAGATCGCGTTGATTGTCGGCGTGCGCTCTGGTCTTCTCCAACTGGATGCGCTTCTCTTCGGCTTCGCGCTGCGCGTCGTACATGTTCTGCTTCTGCTCGGCGAGAATCTTTTCGGTCTGCGTCTTCATCAATTCTTCCGGCAGATGGATGTGACAGATCAGCACGTTGACCACATCGACGTGATACTTCAACAGGTGCGCGCGCACACGCGCCTCTGCGCGTTCCTGTTCTTCGTGCCGGTTTTGCAGGTACGCCATCGCCGAAGACTCGGACGCCTGATTGCGGAAGATCGAGTCAATCAACGGGTGCATCACGTTCTGGATCAGCCGATCAATCGAGCCGATCTTGGCGACCATGAACGGCGCGTCTTCCGGCTTCACACGAAAGACGACGCGCACTTCGAGTTGCATCGTGAAGCCGTCTTTCGAGATGACCTCGAACGGGTTGAACGTGTCGGCCGCCGACTCGCCCGCGGTCCACTCGACCGTCTGGTTCGTGGTCGGGATGACGATGGGCGTGATCGCCAACGTGTTGACGTAGTAGCGACCGGGGCCGACGACTGTTTCTTGAATGCCGCGAAAGCCTTCGGGCACGACGTAAGCTTCGTGTGCGCCTTCGTCAAGGCGGCGGTCGGCCGGGTCGCCCGCTAAGAGTTCGGCCTTGATCTCGTCAACCGTCTTGTGGTCGTCGATCTTATCGAGGCGCGCGGCCGACTGTTCGGCCTGTTCCGCCTCTTCGCGTTCCATGCGCTCGCGCACCTTCGCAGCCATCTCGCGGCGTATCTCGTCGGACGGGTCTTTGCCCGTGTTCGAGACGATGACTGCAACCTCGCCCGGCTTAACTTCCTTCGCGCTCTCAGGAATGATCTTAAAGAGCAGCGGGTTGATGTAGTAAGTGCCCGGCAGCAGTATGTCCTTCTGCGGGCCGCGCTGACCGCCGCGCCCGATGAACTCGTTGCCGTCTTGAAAGTTGTCGTGCCCTTCGACGGGCGTGGCCACGTAGTCGCGCGGGTCGAGCGGCGAACCGTCCAACGCTTCGACCAACCCGATCACGTTCTCGCTGATCACGGTCGCGTCGTAGAGTTTGACCACGAACAGACCCGGCTTCATCACGTTCGTGTCTTCGATGCTCAGCGAGTTTGTCAGGATGCGATACGTGCCCGGCGTCAGAATTTCAACCTGTGGGCCTTTCTGCCCGCCCGACGCGATGAACTGTTCGGCATCCTGAAAGTTGCGATGCCCCGTGATGGCTTTGCCCAACAAGCGCCCCGCGTCGAGCGGCGCGCCGTCGGCGGCCGACATCACACCGACCTTCCCTTGCGGGATCGTCGTCACCTTCGAGACGGACACGCGGAACAGGTACGGGTGAATCGGCCACAAGCCCGGCGGCAACGTCCGCATCTGTATGCCTTTGACGCCGCCACGCTTGATGAAGGCAATCGGGTCTTGGAAATTGTTGTGCGCGTTCTCGGCGCGGTCGGGCGCGAAGATGCGACCGGGCGGCATCGGCTCGCCGTCCACCGCGTCGATGATGCCCAACTCGTCCGCCCCGACCTCGATCAGAGGCACTTTGCGCACGACGCTCTCGAACGGGTACTTGATGAAGTGCAGGCCCGGCTTCAGCACGTCCGCCTGTATGCCGACCTCGCCTTCGGTAGCGACGACGCGACCGGGCGGCATCTTCGCACCGATGTAGCGCCGCTCCTTGATCGCAATCTCGCGCGCGCCGACGTTGACGAACACTTTGCTCACGATGATGAGCAGGAAGACCAACCCGATCCCAAGCACGATCAGTAAGGGGAGATAAGGGGTAAGATCGTTGTTCATGGTACTCCTCTATAAGCACTCAAGTCCGTCTGGTTCGCGGGTCGCTCGGCGGACGGAACAACACGCCAAGCCCCGGCGGCCTCACAGGTCGAACTTAAATCCCGTCGGATTGCGCCGCGCTGTCTGCGCTCTGCGCGTCGGCCGTGGGCGCGGGACGCGCCGCGGCGGCCAGTTCGGTGCGAAGGCCATTGAGTCTTTGTTTAAGCACGAAGCCTGCGCCCGTGCGGCGCGCGTCGGCTGACAGCACCCAGAACTCGCTGTCGATCAACTCGCGCAGTTCGTCGCCGGTGAACTGCGGCAACTGCCCGTTCTGCCAGAACAGGCAAGCGATCTCGGCGGCTTTATGAAACGTGTCGGCGTCGTCGGCCAGCGCCGCGAGGTGCAGCATCGTGGGCGTCGTCGCGCGGTCGGGCGTCTCCTGCCAGACGGTGCTGTAGACTTCGGCCAACTCGGCGCTGCCGCGCAACATGCTGCGATGTTTGATGAACGACACCAGCACACGCAACTTCTCGTCCGACTTCGCCGCACGCTCGACCAACCCGTTCAAGACGACGCGATAGAGCGCCGCATCGCCCGTGCCGTGTGCATCGACAAGCGCCGACAGATCGTCCGTGCCGACGCGCGCCATGAAGGCCGCACGTTGCTGCATGTAGCCCTGCGCGGGTTGCGGCGGCAACGCACTTGCGCTGTCGTCGAGCGCCTGCTGCGTGTCGGCAAACAGGCTACGCGGCTGGCGCGGTTCGAGTTCGCGTTGTGAACGCCCTTGTAAGAGCTTTTGCTGCCTGCGGATGACTACGAAGGCGGTGGCAGCCAGGAAGATGAAAACGATGATAAGAGTGGCGATCAAGGTTCACGCCTCGGACAAACATTTATTACGTTCACCGCCCTGTGCGGGTTTCTGAAATCACGGGCGGCGCGGGCGAGGCCGGGTGTCTGCGTGCGACGGCAAAAGTTTTAACGAGCCGAAAAAGTTCAATATGCCGAGCCGTGCGGCAAGTCGAACAGGCAGCGGTCAGAGGCGCAAGCCGCCGCCGACGAAATGGACTATCTCGATCTGGTCGCCGTCGGCCAGCAACGTCTCGGCCCAGTGCGCGCGCCGGACGACCTCGCGGTTGCGCTCGACCGCCAAACGTTCCGGCGCAAGATTAAGTTGCGCGATCAGTTCGCTCAACCTCAGGCCGTCGCTTAGCTCTTGCTGTTCCCCGTTGATCTGGACGCGCAAAGCTCGACCTCTAGTTTCCATGATGGATGACGCGGCGCAACTCGGCCGCGAAATCGTCGGCGACGGCCCGGATCAACACGGCGGCCCGTCCAGCTGTGAAGCGCGGCAACCATGCGTGGACGACCGCCACGCCGTCGCCGTCCGTCTTGCTACGCAGGATGAGCGGGCGAAACTCCGAGCCAAGAATCTTGACCGTCACCTCTGCGTGCGGCACGCCGACGCGTTCCTCGACCGGCCCACGTCCGACGCGCACGCGGATCGTCACCACTTCACCCGCGCGAAATTCCCGCTCCTCCAACAGACTTATATGGATCGCCTGATCCGCTTCGACGCGCAGGGTTTCCGGTTCTTGCCGTTGCTCGCCCGCCGCGTCGCCGGCCGGGCTCGTTGTTTCGGTCGGCAAGTTGTCCGTGAGGTCGCCCGTTGGCGCGTCCACGGACGCAGTGACACTTGGACGTTCAACTGCCGGCGGGGCAACCGGCGCGGTCGCTTCAGGGCGGACGTGTGCGACCTCGCGTTGTTGCAGCCGCTTCAGGTCTTCGATGCGACCGGCGCTGATGGCGGCGCAGAGCAGTTTGTGCTGGCGTTGCAGGCGCTCGGCGAGCACCTGTGCATTGAACCCGTCGGCGATCAGATCGTCGTAAGGCGACCGCTTGCTCGCAAGGATCGCGCCGCCCACATAGACGAGCGACAGGATAATAGGCGAATTAAGCCCCTTGTCCTCGGTCTGGACGTGATAGATCGTGCCGTTATGTTCGATGTCTGTGTTGAATCCGGTAATCACGACGATCTCAGGCAAGCGTGCCGCACACTGGAGGCGGCGCGACGGGTACGCAAGTGTGGGCGTCTTCCGACCGCGCCAGAATCACAGTAACACGAGCGGCCGAAGAGGGTCAATCTCCTTGCGCCAGAGCCTTTTGCGCCCGTAGTACGAGTTGCTTGACACGCCTTTGGCGTTGCACTACCATGCGCTTGTTACATGATTCTCAAACTTTATTTCGGCGCTTCGGAAGTGCCCTGCGCAGCATTTAGCTGACGGGAGGCCGCTGTGCGTAACTTCGCGTTGGGAGACTATCTGCCGATCCTTTTGATGTTCGCCGTCGCGGCGGGCTTCGCGGGCGGCAACATACTGCTGTCGCAACTCGTCGGACAGCGCAAGCCGACGCGCACGAAATTGATGCCCTACGAGTGTGGCAAAGATCCGGTCGGCTCGGCGCGCGAACGCTTCTCGGTTAAGTTCTATCTGATCGCAATGGTCTTTATCCTGTTCGACATCGAGTTGATCTTCTTGATGCCGTGGGCGGTCGTCTTCCGGCCGCTGGTCGCGGCGGGTGGGCAACTACGCGTCGTGATCTTCGTCGAGATGATGTTGTTCGTGCTGCTGCTGCTGGTGGGCTACGTGTACGTGTGGAAGAAGGGTCTGTTTGAATGGGGCGACCGGGCGCGGCGCGAGGCAGAGGCCGAAGCGCGGGCGTTGGCGCTGCAAGAAGGGCGCTTGACGGATGTGCGGCGCGCTGCGTGAAGTTGTTGGGAGGGTTTTATGGGTCTGGATAATTTGCTGGCCGAGGCGTTGCCGGAAGTGTTGACGACGAAGCTTGATTCGCTTGTCAACTGGGCGCGCAAGTCTTCTTTGTGGCCGGCGACGTTCGGCCTCGCCTGTTGCGCCATCGAGATGATGAACGCGACGAGTTCGCGCAACGATCTCGCACGCTTTGGCTCGGAGGTCTTTCGCGCCAGCCCGCGCCAAGCGGACGTGATGATCGTGTCGGGCCGTGTCTCGCGCAAAATGGCCCCGGTGCTGCGTCGTATCTATGATCAGATGCCGGAGCCGAAGTGGGTGATCTCGATGGGCGCGTGCGCCACGTCGGGCGGCGTGTTTGATAACTATGCCATCGTGCAGGGCGTGGACAAGGTTGTGCCCGTGGACGTGTACATTCCGGGTTGCCCGCCGCGCCCGGAGATGCTGATTCACGCCGTCATGATGTTGCAAGACAAGGTGATGAAAGAGTCTTTGCGCGACCGCAAGGACACACAACTCGAAGAGACGTTCGAGGCCGTGCCACCGGGCACACTGCCTGCCTCTGGCGTCTCCGCGCTTAATGAAGCGGCGGCCGACAGCCCCGCGCAAGACGTGTCTGTCTCACGCCCTTACACGATCCCATCGCGGCACGAACGGCGGCGGTCGTCATAAAAAAGACTACTTGATTTATGTCGAAAGATATCGAGCGCGAAGAAGGACTGGCGGCGCAGGCGGGCACGACGCCGCTGGACTTTCCGGCCTTGCTGCCGTTGGTTGAAACGTTGCGGCAGGAACATGCTGAATGGGTGAGCGAGGTTATACAGGCGTTCGGCGAGATCACGGTCGTCGTGCCGCGCGAACAGATTGAGGCGGTCTGTTCGTTCCTCAAGACCGCGCCGGAGTTTGCGTTCAACCTGCTGGCGGACATCTGCGGCGCGGATCGCGGGCCCGAAGAAGAACCGCGCTTCGAGGTGAACTATCACCTGTTCTCGACAACCAAGTATCACCGTCTGCGCTTGAAAGTGTTGCTGAACGAAGACGACGTGCATGTGCCGACGGTGACAAGTGTTTGGCGCACGGCGAACTGGCACGAGCGCGAGACGTTCGATCTGTTCGGCGTCATCTTCGACGGTCATCCTGATCTACGGCGCATCCTTCTACCCGACGATTGGCAGGGGCACGCGTTGCGTAAAGACTTTCCGCTGCGCGGCTACGAGCCATACAGCTTGACATGATTGCGGGTTTCGGATTGCGGAACGCGGATTGAGAAAACACTTGTGCTTGAATCCGCTGTCCGCAGTCCACATGCCGAAATAACGATATGAGTGCTTCTACTCTGCCGCCGCAATTCGAGGTGATTGATCGTCCGCTGGACACGCAGATGACGATCTCGATGGGGCCGCAGCACCCTTCGACGCATGGCGTGTTGCGCCTCGAACTCGTCTTGGACGGCGAGTTGATCATCAAGTGTACGCCCGACATCGGCTATCTCCACACGGGCATGGAGAAGCTGTTCGAGTACAAAAAATATCAGCAGGGGATCGTCATCACAGACCGGATGGATTACTTGAATCCGCTCGGCAACAATCTGGTTTACGTGATGGCGGTCGAGAAGTTGTTAGGCATCGAGATTCCCGAACGGGCGCAGGTCATCCGCGTGATGTTCTGCGAGTTGCAGCGCATCGCTTCGCATCTGGTCTGGCTCGGCACGCACGCGCTCGACATCGGCGCGATGACAGTCTTCTTCTACTGCTTCCGCGAGCGCGAAAAGATTTTGAATCTGATCGAGGCGGCGTCGGGCGGACGCATGACGCCCTCTTACTTTCGCATCGGCGGGTTGATGATGGACCTGCCCGCCGGTTTCGAGCGGCGCGCGCGGCAGTTCATCGATAAATTCCTGCCTGCGCTCGAAGAGTTTCACACGCTGCTGACGGGCAACACGATTTTTCAGAAGCGCACGCAAGGCATCGGCGTTGTCTCGGCCGAAGACGCGATTGACTTGGGGTTGACCGGCCCATCCTTGCGCGGCAGCGGCGTCGAGTTAGACATCCGGCGCTCAAATCCTTATTCGGGTTACGAGCAGTACGACTTCGACATTCCGGTGGAGACGAGCGGCGACGTGTGGGCGCGCTACCTTGTGCGTATGCGCGAGATGAAAGAGTCGTGGAAGATCGCGCGGCAGGCGCTCGACAAGTTGAAGCCGGGGCCGACCAAAGCGGACGCGCCGAAGGTGGTGCTGCCCGACCGCGAAGCGATGAAGACGCACATGGACGCGCTCATCCATCACTTCCTGATCGTCGCCGAAGGCTTCAACGTACCGGCGGGCGAGGTCTATCACGCGATTGAAGCGTCGAAGGGCGAGTTGGGCTGCTACGTCAAATCCGACGGCGGGCCGAAGCCTGCGCGCGTACACTTCCGCGGCCCGAGTTTCGTCAACCTGTCGGCGCTGCCCTACATGGTTGACGGCGAGATGATCGCCGACGTAGTCGCCGTCATCGGCTCGATTGACATCGTGCTTGGCGAAATTGACAGGTGAAACCATTGCGGAATGCGGATTGCGGATTAAAAACAATCCTGATCGCATAAATCCGCATTCCGAAACCCGCAATTGTTATGAGTGATCAGCAATTCACGCCGAACAATCCGCTGCCGCAAGAGGCGAAAGTGCCGGACGAGATCGCGCGCTTTTCGGCGGCGGTCGAAGCGGAGGTTGACGGGCATCTGGCGAAGTATCCGCCGGAGCGGCGACGCTCGGCGATGCTGCCGCTCATGTTCATCGTGCAGCGCGAACGCGGCTATCTGGACAAGCCCGGCGTCGCGTACATCGCAGACCGTTTGGGCGTGCGGATCACAGACGTGTGGGAGACGGCCACGTTCTATTCGATGCTCTACATGAAGCCGGTCGGCAAGTACCACATACAGGTCTGCCGCACGCTCTCATGCAAGATCATGGGCGCGGGCAAAGTGACGGAACAGTGCGCCAAGCGTCTAGGCATCAAGCCGGGCGAGACGACGGCGGATGGCAAGTTCACGCTCTCGGAAGTCGAATGCCTCGGCTCGTGCGGCACTGCACCGATGATGCAGATCGGGTTTGATTATCACGAGAACCTGACCACTGAAAAGATTGACGAAGTGCTTGGTGTTTGCGAACGCGACGAGTACGTGTTTAAGGTGCAAGTGCAATAAGCCTGTTTGCGTTGGTTCGTGGTTAAGGCTTTAACTTTCTGCGTTACATATTTGCTGATCTTCCGTCGGTTGAAACTTTATGTTCATCGGTGCTATCGGCTGCGAGCCGCTACAACTCAGGCGCATGCATCTTGAGCGTTCGCACACGCTCGACGTTTACCGGCGCAACGGCGGCTACGTGGCGTTGAAAAAAGTCTTGGACGGCATGTCGCCAGCCGCCGTGATCGACGAGGTGAAGAAGTCGGCCTTGCGTGGGCGCGGTGGCGCGGGCTTTCCCACAGGGATGAAGTGGAGCTTCGTGCCGAAGGATTCGCCGAAGCCGAAGTACGTCGTCTGCAACGCGGACGAGTCCGAGCCGGGCACGTTCAAGGATCGCTACTTGATGGAGCGCGATCCGCACATGCTGATCGAAGGCATGTTGATCGCCGCTTACGCGCTCGGCTCGAAAGCGACCTACATCTACACGCGCGGCGAGTATCGCTATCTCATCAACATCATGGACGCGGCGATTGCCGAAGCACGCGCCGCCGGCCTCGTCGGCGACAAGATTCTCGGCACGGACTTCGCCTGCGAGGTCTACACGCACACGGGCGCGGGCGCGTACATCTGCGGCGAAGAGACTGCGTTGTTGAGTTCGCTCGAAGGCTTGCGCGGGCACCCGCGCATGAAGCCGCCCTTCCCCGCCGTCTCCGGTCTGTACGCCGCGCCAACCGTCGTCAACAACGTCGAGACTTTAACGGCCGTGCCCGACATCATCTTGATGGGCGGCGACGCATGGCGACAACTCGGCACGGAAAAGAGCGGCGGCACAAAACTCTGGTCCGTCTCCGGTCACGTCAACCGCCCCGGCGTTTATGAGTTGCCGATGGGCTACGACGACATGGAGAAGTTCATCATGGAAGACTGTCAGGGCATCGCCAACGGGCGACAACTGAAGGCGGTCATTCCGGGCGGCTCAAGCGTCTACATCATGCCGGCGGCCGACATCATCGGCAAAGATGTGAAGATGGATTACGAAGGCATCGTCGCGGCCGGCTCGATGGTCGGGTCGGGCGGCTTCATGGTGATGGACGACACGGTGGACGTGTTCGAGACGACGAAGAACTTGACCGAGTTCTACAAACACGAATCGTGCGGCTGGTGTACGCCCTGCCGCGAAGGCACGGACTGGCTCGTCAAAGTCTTCAAGCGCATAGCCCACGGCGAAGGTCGCCCCGAAGACGCGCAATTGCTGCTCGACATCTGCGACAACATCGAGGGCAAATCCTTCTGCCCGCTCGGCGACGCCGCCTCGTGGCCCATTCAGTCCGCGATCAAAAAGTTCCCCGAAGATTTCAAGCGCCACCTTGTGCCTATGTTGGAAAATGTTGAGGCTGTGGCCGGATCGGCAGTTTGAGCTAGGGATTAAGGCCATGATTTTCAATGTCACGATTGACAGAGATGAAGATGGCGTCTGGGTCGTTGAATGCCCTTCAATACCGGGCTGTGTCAGTCAGGGCAGCACGAAGGAAGCGGCACTGGAAAACGTTAAAGACGCGATCCGGCTCTGCCTGCAAGTTCGCGCGGAGAAGGGTTATCCTTTAACCATCGAGACACGGCAAATAGAGGTCGCAGCATAATGGCTCAGCTTCCCGTCTTAAGTGGTCGTGAAGCTGTCAGAGTGTTTCGGTCATTTGGTTGGGAAGTTGCTCGACAGAGCAGTAGCCATATCATTATGACCAGAGAAGGCGAGACGGTGACGCTTTCCATTCCTGATCATAAAGAGGTGGCTAAGGGCACGCTCAGAAGTTTGATTCGCGCGGCCAACCTCACCGTTGATGAGTTCGTCGCTAATGCATGAGGATGTATCGGAATTTTTAATATGGCAGATCAGGTTAAAGTCACGATTAACGGCAACGTGTACGAGGTCGAGAAGGGCGCGCGTTTGATTGACGTGTGCCGCGAGCATGGACATGCCGTGCCGTCCTTCTGTTATTACGCCGACCTCGCGCTGCAAGCGTCTTGCCGCATGTGCCTCGTGCGGATCGAGAAGATGCCGAAGCTGCAAACGTCCTGCACGATCACTTGCACGGACGGCATGATCGTCACGACCGAGAGCGAAGAGATCGAGAAGGCGCAGCGCGCGATGGTCGAGTTTCTGCTGGCGAACCATCCGCTCGATTGCCCTGTCTGTGATCGCGGCGGCGAGTGCGAGTTGCAAGAGATGGTCTTCGATTGGGGCGGGCTGGAAGAACGTTTCCGCGAGAAGAAGAATTATTACCCGGAGAAATTTTTATCGCCGATTGTCGCCAACGATCCGCAACGTTGCATCTCTGTGTAAACGCTGCACGCGCGTCTGCGACGAATGGATGGGCGAGGATGCGATTGAGGCGGGCGGACGCGGCGCGCACACGGTCATCGGCACATATGACGGCTGGCTCAACTGTTCGCAATGCGGCAACTGCATCGAAGTCTGCCCGACCGGCACGCTGCTCGATGCAACCTACAGACATCAAGCGCGACCGTGGGAGTTGGCGCAGACGATCTCGACCTGCACGTTCTGCTCCGATGGTTGTCAACTTTCGCTCGGCGCGCGCGCGGGCGAGGTCATGCGCGCGGTTGCGCGCGACCGCTACGTGGACGGCATCAACGGCGAGTTCCTCTGTATCAAAGGGCGCTTCGCGCACCCGTTCATCAATCACGACGAACGCATCCGCACGCCGCTCATCCGTTATAAAAAGGGCGGCCGGCTTGTGCCCGCGACGTGGGACGAGGCGATCCGTTATACGGCCGAGAAGATACGCGCCATCGGCGAAGCGCACGGCGCGGACGCCTTCGGCATCGTCGGCAGTCCGCGTGTGACGAACGAAGCGAACTATGCGCTGTTGAAGTTTGCACGCGAAGTCATCGGCACGGAGAACTTTGCCGCGACCGATGCCTTCTCGCTCGCGCCGTTCTTTGCAAACTTGGGCGCGCCGCTCGCCACGCATCGTGACATACGTTATGCGAAGACGATCATTCTCATCGGCGGCGAGCCGGAAGAGTTGCAACCGCTGACGGGCAAACAGATCAGACAGGCCGTGCGCAACGGTGGCGCGCGTCTTGTCGTCATCAACAGCGTGCCCATTCGTTTGAAGGAGCAGGCGGCGCAGTTCGTTCACATTAATCCGGGCGCGGAAGATGCGTTCGTGCTGGCGCTCGCGGGCACGGCGGACGACGAATTAGCGGCCGGCAAACTCGGCGTTGAAGCCAGCGCGCTCGCGGACGTGCGCCGCTTAGTTGACGAGACACAAGGCGACTGCATCATCATGTTCGGCGGCGAATTGAGCGCGGCGGCGCAAGTGGCGCTCGCGCAGTTGCCGCACACGTTAGGCGCGCGCGAGGGGCGGCGTTTCCTGCTGCACCCGCTGCCGCTCTATAACAACAGCGTCGGCGTCCACGACATCGGCTTGATGAGTGGTGGCGTGAAGCTCAACGGTTTACTCGATCAAGCGGGTCAGGGTTTGCGTGCGCTCTACGTGGCGGGCAGTTTCCTGCCCGAACAGTTGCGCGGGCGTGAGGATGCGTTGCGGGGGCTTGATCTCATCGTCGTGCAGGAACTATTTGAAACCGAGACGACCGCGCTGGCCGATGTGGTCTTCCCCGCCGCTTCGTTCGCCGAGACGGACGGCACGTATACGAACAACGCAGGCCAAGTACAACGCGTGCGCCAATCGATCCCGCCCGTACATCAGGCGCGGCCCGATTGGATGATCACGGCCACGCTCGCCGCTGCGCTCGACACAGACTTCGGCTTCCAGATGTCCGCGAGCGCAATCTTCCGCGAGTTGGCCGAGCACGTACCAGCTTACGCGGGCTTGCGCTTTCCGCTGTTGAAGGACGAGCGCCAGCCGGTGCAGGCCAAGCACGCACAAGCCGGGCAGCGCGACACAACGGGCACGATGCAGGAGTTGCGCACACGGGTTCAAGGCTTGAGCGCGACGACGGGCGCGAAGCCTGATGCGACGCCGCAGGTCGGGCACGAGTTATTCAAACCGGGCACGCTGACGAGCAAGACGCCCCAGTTCCCTTTGCTCTACGCCGGTAACCCCAAGCCGCCCACTGTGCTAGTCTCGCCGCTCTATCAACTGACGGTCGATCCTGAATTGCGGACGGCAACCGTCTCGGCCGCGGGCGACTGAAAGGATGCGACATGATGAATGATGAATAAAGCGCAGCCTGTCTTTTATCCATCATTCATCATTCCGCATTCATCATTAACATTATGGACTGGCTGAACAATCTTGTCGGGCCGACGGTGGCGCGCGGCCTCTATCAGTTCATCGGGATCAACGTGGCGTTCGTCGTCGTGCTGATGATCGTCGCGTATACGGTGCTGGCGGAGCGGCGCGTCCTCGGCTTCATACAGGGTCGCGTCGGGCCGAACCGCGTCGGCCCCGGCGGGCTATTGCAACCGTTCGCCGATCTCTTGAAGTTCATCTTCAAAGAAGAGATCGTGCCCGCCAAATCGACGCGCTTCATCTATCTGCTCGCGCCGATGATTGCGATCACGGCGGCGCTGATGCCGATCATCGTCTATCCGTTCGGGCCTGACGTTAGGATTCCGTTCACCGACATCAAGTTTCCGCTCGTGGTCGCGCGCTTCGACGTGGCGCTGTTGTACGTACTGGCAATCACGTCGGTCGGCGTTTACGGCATCGCGCTCGCGGGCTGGTCGTCGAATAGTAAGTACAGTTTGATGGGCGGCTTGCGCGCGTCGGCGCAGTTGATCTCTTACGAGTTGTCGTTGGGCTTGTCGCTGGTCGGCGTCGTGCTGCTGGCAAGCACGCTCGACCTGTACGGCATCGTGGAGCAGCAAGGCGGGTGGTGGGGTTTGCGTTGGAACATCCTGCTTCAGCCGGTCGGCTTCATCATCTATTTGATCTCGGCCATCGCGGAGACGAACCGCGTGCCCTTCGATCTGCCGGAGGCGGAGACAGAACTGGTCGCGGGCTTTCACACGGAGTACAGCGCGCTTAAGTTTGCGCTGTTCTTCATGGCCGAATACGTCAACATGTTTACGGTGTCGATGCTGGCGACGACGATGTTCTTCGGCGGCTGGCAGGGCCCGGGCGTGGCGACGTTTCCGCTGCTCGGCATCATCTATTTTCTGGCGAAGGTCATCTTCTTTTTGTTCCTATACATCTGGCTGCGCGGAACGCTGCCGCGCTTTCGCTTCGACCAGTTGATGAACTTTGGTTGGAAGTTTTTGTTGCCCGTTGCGATCCTCAATCTGATCGTGACCGCCACGGTCGTCTTCTTCTTGCAGATGTAAAGACGCGGGCGCGCTGGCGCACACTTTCAAGGCGCGCGTTGACTTAAAAGTTCATGTCAGACTACTTGCCCACTGTGATGTTCTTCCTGTTCGCCGGGCTGGCCATCGGCTCCGCGCTGGCGATGGTGGCGCAGCGCAACCCGCTCTACAGCGCCATCTCGCTGGTCGGCGTCTTCATCGCGCTCGCCGGGCTGTACCTGACGCTGGCCGCGCCCTTCATCGCCGCCGTGCAGATCATCGTCTACGCGGGCGCGATCATGGTGCTGGTCATCTTCGTCATCATGCTCTTGAACGTCGAGGAAGAGGATAAGCGACCGCTGCGTCTGCGTTACCTCGTCCCCGTCGCAATACTTTTGGCGGCCGTACTCTTTGCCGAAGCGGCGTTCATCTTCTACTTCGTCAACGAAGCTGGGCCTGTGCTGCAAGCGCCGGCCACGGCGAACGCCGCTGCTTCAGTCGGCCAAACTGCATCCATCGGCACGGGGCTGTTCACCACTTACCTGCTGCCGTTCGAGATCACTTCGATCCTGCTCTTGATGGCGCTGGTCGGCGCGATGACGCTGGCACGACGCACGGCCGTGCGCCCCACCGCCGCAGTCGTACCCGGCACGATGGTGCTGCCGGCGCACTTGGTTGACGCGGCGCGGCCCGGCGATGCGACGCCCATCGTCGCGCATTCAACAGTTGAAGCGGAGCGCGTGCTCGGCGTGCATGGCGAGCGCAAGGAGTGAACGGGATGATCCTGCCGTTGTCATGGTATCTGGCTCTGTCGGCCGTGCTGTTCACAATCGGCGTCGCGGGCGTCATCATCAAGCGCAACGCGATTGCCCTCTTTATGTGCATCGAGTTGATGCTCAACTCGGTAAACTTGACGCTCGTGGCCTTTTCCAGTTTCTTCGGCGACGTGTCGGGGCAACTGTTCGTCTTCATCGTGATGACGGTGGCCGCGGCCGAAGCCGCGGTCGGTCTTGGCATCATCATCACCGTCTTCCGCAACCGCGAATCGCTCGACGTGGACGACGCAAGTGTCTTGAAACTTTGAAAGCTGAAAGCTGATCACATGCTTCGCTTCATCATCTTTGCGCCGCTGGTGGGTGCGGCCGTGAACTGGCTGGTCGGGCGGCAACTCGCCAAGCGCGACCGGCCGAACGAGGCGCTCATCGGCGGCATCGCGTGTGCGGCCGTGGGCGTCTCGACGCTTGTGGCGTTGTGGCTCGCGTTCCGGCCCGGCGCTGGCGTACTGACGACCGATCACGTCGAATTTGATCATCTCTGGACGTGGCTACAGGTCGGCGGCTTCCGCGCGGACTTCGGGCTGGCGATGGATCGGCTGAGCGCCATCTACGCGTGCTTCATCACGTTCGTCGGCCTCTTGATCCACCTATTCGCCACCGGCTACATGCACGGCGACCGCAGCTTCTATCGCTTCTTCGCTTACCTGAACCTGTTCATGTTCATGATGCTGACGCTCGTGTTAGCCGACAATCTGTTGTTGATGTTCGTCGGTTGGGAAGGCGTCGGGCTGTGTTCGTACCTGCTGATCGGTTACTACATCGACCGCAAGGAAGCGGGCGACGCGGCGAAGAAGGCGTTTGTCGCCAACCGCGTCGGCGATTGGGGCGTGGTCCTCGGCATCATGTTGGTGTTTGCGCTCACCGGCTCGATCAGTTTCTTCGACAAGACGGACGCGATCACACACGGCAGCGGCGCGGTCATGAGCGCACTCAACGTGGTCGCCGCTTTGCCAATCGAACCGTTCACTTGGCGCGCGCTATTTTGGGGCGGCGTCACGTCGGCCGCGCTGCTGCTCTTTATCGGCGCAACCGGCAAGAGCGCGCAGATACCTCTGTACGTGTGGCTGCCGGATGCGATGGCCGGACGCCTGTGTCCGCTTTGATCCATGCGGCCACGATGGTCACGGCGGGCGTTTATATGGTCGTGCGCTGTTCGGCCATCTTCACGCACGCGCCGACGGTTATGTTCATCGTCGCCTTAATCGGCGCGGCGACCGCTATCTTCGCGGCGACTATCGGCCTCGCGCAGAACGACATCAAGAAAGTCTTAGCCTATTCGACTGTCTCGCAGTTGGGTTACATGTTTCTGGCGTGCGGCGTCGGCGCATTCATCGCGGCCATCTTCCACGTGATGACGCACGCGTTCTTCAAGGCGCTGCTGTTCCTCGGCTCCGGCTCGGTCATCCACGGCATGCATCACGAGCAGGACATGCGGCGCATGGGCGGCTTGAAGAAGTACATGCCGATTACGTTTCGCACGATGCAGGCGGGCTGGCTCGCCATCTGCGGCATCCTGCCCTTCGCCGGTTTCTTCTCGAAAGACGAAATTCTCTGGCGCACTTGGAGCACGACGGCGCTGGCCATTCCGCTCGTCGGCAGCATCAGTTTCGGCCGCATTCTGTGGATCGTCGGCGCGGTGACCGCACTCTTGACCGCCATCTACATGACGCGCCTTATGGTCATGACCTTCCACGGCGGCGAGCGTTTCCGCGAAGCACACGCGGGCGGGCAAGCCGATGACGCGCACGCGCAAGCCTTCGACAAAGGCCACGCGCCGCACGACGCGCAGCACACGTCCGTCGCCGTCGGGCACGAAGACGCGGCACACGTCGCGGCCGGTGGTCACGCCACATCTCATGCACACGCGGCCGATGAAGACGCGCACGCCGCACATGAAGCACACCACGGCCCGGTCGAACCGCACGAGTCGCCGTGGACTATGACCGTGCCGCTGACGGTCTTGGCCGTGCTCTCGCTCGTCGGCGGTTGGGTCGGTATCCCTTACGCGCTGAGCGGCGGTGCTGTGCCGAACTACTTCGAGCAGGCACTCGAACCTATCGTCGCGCACGCACCGGAACGCCCCGGCGCGGCGCACGACGCGGCCGGCATTGACCACGCCACAACAAACGAAGGGCCGGCGGCCGAGCCGCATCTCATCTCGCCCGCGCCGCAACCGCACGACGGCGCAGCCCCGCTTTCAGTCGGCGAAGGCGCAGCGGGCGAACCGGCGCACGAGCGTGTGCATTCGGCGGCCGAAGTGAACACGGAACGTCTGTTCTCCGGCATCTCGTTGGCGATAGCCATACTGGGCATCGTGCTCGGCTTCGTGCTGTTCGGGTCGCGCCCGTTGCGCGTGATGCCGCGCCTGTTGGAGCAAAAATATAAGATCGATGAACTGTACGACTGGCTGATCATCAACCCGATCAAGTATGTCTCGCGCGAAGGCTTGTGGAAACTGTTTGACGTGGGCGTGATCGACGGGCTGGTCAATGGGATTGCGCGTGCGACGCGCGAAGTGGGCGACGGGGCGCGGCGCAGCCAGTTCGGCTTCGTGCGCAGCTACGCCGCCATCATTCTGCTCGGCGCGCTAGCCGTCATCGGTTATTTCGTTTTCAGCTTCGGGCGCAATCTACACTGAAGGGCTTATGGAGCGATACCTGTTAACCATCCTGATCCTCTTGCCGGTTGTCGGCGCGCTCGCCATCGCGGCGTATTCTTACGCGCCCAATCGCAATGCGTCGCACTATCGCTGGATCGCGCTCGGCGTCTCGCTCATCACGTTTGCCCTCTCGCTCCTGCTCTTAGGCGGCGACTCGGCGGCGGGCGGCTTTCGCTTCGTGCAGGACATCCCGTGGATCGGCGCTATCGGCGCGCGTTATCACGTCGGCGTGGATGGCATCAGCCTATGGCTCGTGCTGTTGACGACGCTGCTCGTACCCATTTCGATCCTGTCGAGTTGGCACGCGGTCGAGAAGCGGCAGATGGCCTTCTTCACGTTCATGCTGCTGCTGGAAGGCGCGATGATTGGCGTCTTCGTGTCGCTTGATCTGCTGCTCTTTTACTTATTCTTCGAGGCGTCGCTTGTGCCGATGTATTTTTTGATCGGCATCTGGGGCGGCGAGCGGCGCATCTACGCGGCGATCAAATTCTTCATCTACACGGCGGTCGGCAGTCTCTTGATGCTCGTCGGCATCATCGCGCTTTACTATCACTTCGGCACGTTCGACTACACGCTGATGCTCAAGGCACTGACCGACGGGACGACGGCCGCGCTGCCTGAACACATGGAGTTCTGGCTGTTCCTTGCGTTCGCGTTTGCCTTCTCGATCAAAGTGCCGCTCTTTCCGTTTCATACGTGGCTGCCGGACGCGCACACGGAAGCGCCGACCGCAGGCTCGGTCATCCTCGCGGGCGTGCTGCTGAAGATGGGCACTTATGGCTTGATGCGTTTCAACCTCACGCTCTTTCCGACGCAGGCAAAGTACTTCGCGCCGCTGATGATCGCGCTCGCCGTTATCGGCATCATCTATGGCGCGCTGGTCGCAATGGTGCAACCGGACGTGAAGCGGCTAGTAGCGTATTCGTCGGTCAGCCACATGGGCTTCGTCGTGCTAGGGCTGTTCTCGTTCACCGAACAGGGTATGCAAGGCGCGCTCTACCAGATGCTCAATCACGGCGTCTCGACCGGCGCGCTCTTTCTGATCGTCGGCATGATCTACGAACGCCGCCACACGCGCATGATCTCCGAGTTCGGCGGCCTCGCACAGCCGATGCCGTGGTTCGCCACCGTCTTCGTCATCACGTCTTTGTCGTCCGTGGGTCTGCCGCTGTTGAACGGCTTCATCGGCGAGTTTCTGATCCTATTGGGCACTTGGACGGCCGGCCCGGTCGGCGTGCTGCGTCGTCCTTACGTCGTGACGATGTTGGCGGCGACGGGCGTTATCTGGGCAGCCGTCTATATGCTCTGGATGTTGCAGCGCGTGCTGTTCGGGCGCGTGACGAACAAGAAGAACGCGGAGTTGTCAGACTTGAACTGGCGCGAGTTGGGGCTGCTTGCGCCGCTCCTGTTCCTGATGCTGTACATGGGCGCATACCCGCGCCCGTTCCTCAATCGCACGCAAGCGAGCGTCAACGAAGTCCGCACACGCGTCGTCGCGCCGCAGAGTCGCGGCGTGGTTGCAGAGAACAAGGAAACGGAAACTCGTTAACGGTTATTTGTTAATGGTCATTCGTTATTTGCCAACGCACGACCCGGCGCGGAGTTTGCCGCGACAACTCAGGCGCGCACTGTCTTGTCTTTCGTTGCTGTTGTTTTTTGCAACTGTTGTTAGCGCGCAGGCGCAAACCAACAACGCGGCCATCGGTCTTAAGTTGAAGGGCTTGGACGGGAAGACTTACGATGTGACCCAGATGCGCGGGCAGGTGGTGCTTGTCTCGTTCGGCGCGACGTGGTGCAAGCCGTGCGAGTGGGAGTTGACGGCGCTCGAAGAGTTGAAAGCAGAGTACGCGCAAAAGGCCGTGCGCTTTCTCTGGGTCAGCGTGGACACGAAGCGGCAAGCGACCGACGCGCAGGTGCGCTACTACGCAAAAGCGCGTCGTTTGACGATGCCCGTCCTGCGCGACCCGGACTTGGCGACGTTCGCGCAGTTCAGCGAGCGGCTGCGGCTACCCATGATCGTCTTATTCGATCAACAGGGCACGTTCGCCGCGCCGAAGCAGACGGGCATGTCGTCAGACCCGATTGCATACAAGCAACGACTGCGCGCACGCCTCGATGCGCTGCTCAAGGCCAACAATGGCAGCGGCAACTAAACAGCAGGCAGCATGACGACTGCTGAATAACGAATAGCAGCTTATTCATCAGTCGTCATGCTGCCTGCATCATTGCTTATTTGTGGTTGATTCACAGAACAGTTTTCAATACCGATGAACCACCTTCTCGCACTGCAAATTATGCAAGCCCCGAACCCGGACGTGAGCTTCACGTTGTTGCTGCCGGAAATAATCGTCTCCGTCGCGGGTGTACTCGTGATGCTGATCGATGCCCTGACGCACCGCGAGGATCGGCCGTGGCTGACGGGCGGTCTGTCGCTGGCGAGCCTCGCCGCTGCCGCCGCCGCTTGCATCTGGTTATGGCGCGGGCTGCCGGGTCTGCGGACTGAAGCATACAACGGCATGATCGTGCTCGACCCGATGCGGCTGTCGTTCACGATGGTCTTCATCATCGTGGCGGCGCTCACCATACTGCTCTCGATGATCTGGGTCGAATGGGAGAAACTGCCGGCGGGCGAGTTTCACGCGTTGCTCTTGTTCGCCACGGTCGGCATGATGCTGATGGCAGCAGGCAAAGACCTCGTTATCATTTTTTTGGGCCTCGAACTGCTCTCGATCTCAACTTACGTGATGGCCGGCTTTCGCCGCACAGACCTGCGCTCGAACGAGTCGTCGATGAAGTATTTCATCCTCGGCTCGTTCTCGTCTGCGTTCCTGCTCTACGGCATCGCGCTCGTTTACGGCGGCTCGGCCGTCGTAACGGGCGGCGACACGTCGCCGTACTTGAGTCTCCATAGCGCGGGCACGACGAACATATACGAACTGGCCGAGCGCATCACGGGCGGAGGCGTTGCTTATCCGGCGTTGATCTACGCGGGCGCAGCGATGATGCTGGTCGGCTTCGGCTTCAAGGTGGCGACCGCGCCGTTTCACGTCTGGACGCCGGACGTGTACGAAGGTGCGCCGACGCCCGTTACCGCCTTTATGGCGGCGGGGCCGAAGGCGGCGGGCTTCGCCTCGTTCATGCGCGTCTTCCTGTTCGGCTTCCCGTTCGTCGCCGCGACCACATCTAATGTCGCGCTCGTCCACGACGCGTGGTTGAACGCGCTTTTCTGGTTGGCGATCCTGACGATGTCGGTCGGCAATCTCGCGGCGCTCGTGCAGAACAACGTCAAGCGCATGCTCGCCTATTCATCAATCGCGCATGCGGGCTATGCGCTCGTGGGTTTCGTCGCGGCGGGCGCAACCGCCGACGCCGCGCAACGTGCCGACGCTATCGCGGCCGTCGTCTTCTATCTGCTCGCTTATGCAGTGATGAACCTCGGCGCGTTCGCTGTCGTCACCTTGATCGCGCGCAGCGGCGACCGGCGCACGGAAGTGGAAGACTACAACGGCATCGGCTTTCGTGCGCCCGCGATTGCGGCGGCGCTGACGCTCTTTATGCTGAGCCTATTGGGGCTGCCGCTGACCGCCGGTTTCATGGGCAAGGTCCTAGTCTTCCGCGCGGCACTCAACCTGTCTGCGGTCAACTCGAAATACACGGCACTGGTCGTCATCGCCGTGCTCAACACAGCCATCTCGGCTTACTACTATTTGCGGCTCGTCGTCGTGATGTACTTCCGCGAGCGCACAACCGCGTGGACGCCGCCGCGCGTGCCCGCCAGCATCACCGTCGCGCTGATTCTGACGATCCTCGGCGTCTTCTATCTCGGCCTCTTTCCGGGCCGCGTCATCGACGCCTTCCGCGACACGCGAACGGCTGTGGCAAAGACCGTGACAGATAACAGGTAGCAGTTGATCAGTTTTGACCTGTGCTTAACTTGTCACTCGGCACTGCTTTTTTTATGTCTGGGTCTGATGCGCTGGCGGAGGAGATTAAAGGCGAACTCGCTGAGGCGTGGCTGCCGCGCATCTACCGCGAGCGCATCCTGCCCCTGCGCACGCGCGCTTACCAGTTGCCGCCCGTAAAAACCGCCGCAGAAGTCGCCGTGCAACACACGCTCTTGGGCGTTGAATTGAAGATCGGGCGCAAGCGTTTGTCGTGTCCCGATCTAGCGACGGCGCGTTATCTGGCAGTGTTTGCGCGGCTCGGCGTCGAGGCTGTCGCCGTCCCTTACGACATCACGCGCACTTCGCCGCTCGCCGATGAGCTTGAATCTTCATGGCAGCGCATGTTATTGGTCATTGAGCACCGGGCGGCGGGCCGCAGCACGGCGTTTGGTGCGCGCGTGCGGCGGTTGCTAATTGCGGCGGCCCGGCGCGAGTTGGCGGAAGCGGGCGCGGGCGCGGCCGTGCCGCAGTTTAACCAGAATACGAAACAACGGGCGCGGCGCGCGTAAACATCTAAACGTCGTGCAGAGATATTCAGGATGATGCAAGAAATAGAGATCACAGGGCGCACACCGATTGACCAAGCGGAGCCGCTGCCCTTCCCGTTCAACCAGCGCCCCTTCTGTCGCTACGAGCCGATTGAAAAGCGGATCGAACACGCGCGCGTGCTGATCGTTGACTCGCTGTTGCGCGACCGCAACGATCTGTCTCAGGTGGCCTATCAGGAATGGGGCCGGCGCACGGACACGAACCTGCAACGCGAACGCAAGATCGCCGGCCTCGCCCTCGCCAACATACGCAACAACATCGAGCGACTGGTGCGGCAGCCCGATATGGAGGTGGTGCATCTGTCCGAGGTCGCAATGGTGGCCGAAGCGTTTCGGCCCGACGCGATTGTCCTGAGCGGCACGCTCACCGACTTCGATTTTTATAGCCCGACGCTGTTAGACAGTTTTGCCGGTTTCATTCGCGCAACGCAAACGCCTGTGCTCGGCATCTGCGGCGGGCATCAACTGGTGGGCTTGAGTTTCGGCGCGCATGTGCAGACGCTCGACAAGCAGGAGCAGCACGCGAACCGCGCGAGCCGGCCGTTTGAATACCAGTATCGCTTCATCCGCATCACCGACACGGACGATCCGATCTTTCAAGGCGTGAAGAATCCAAACACGGGGCTGTGGCAAGATTACACGACCGAGGCGCGCATCCTGCGCGTCTGGCAGAACCACGGGCTACAACTCGACCGCGTGCCCGAAGGCTTCAACCTGCTGGCGACCGCCTACTTCTGTCGCAACCAAATGATGGTCAAGCGCGCCGAGGGGCAACTGATCTACACCGTTCAGTTCCACCTGGAAAAATCGTTCGAGGACTTCGACCGCACGCGCGCCACGCGTTGGGCGCATCCGAACGAGTCGCGCGACGGCCGCGTCATCTTCGAGAACTTCCTCAAGCTGGCCTTGCAGCACGGCCAGTAAACAGACCCGGCAAATGAACAGCAGCCCCGGTTGATGCGTCTCGCTCAACCGGGGCTGCTTACTGTTTGCGCTGACCGTTGAAAGTTCGGCCGTTAAAGATGTGGCACGTTTTCTATCGTTCGTTCCATCAATCGATCTACGACGGCCTTGAGATCGTTCGTCTCGCGGAAGACTTGCAACTGTTCGTCGGCGGATGTGAGGCGCTCCAAGATCGTGTGAATGTGTTCGACCTCTTTGCGCGAGCCGAGATCGTCGAGCACGTCGTCCACGAAGTCTAACAACTCGCGGATTAGATCGGGCGCGGGGACCTCTTTCTGCTTGCCGAGGTCGAGCAGCTTCCCTTCCAACCCGTAGCGCACAGCCCGCCACTTATTCTCTTGAATCAACATGCGCCGGTAGAGCCGGAAGCCGAGGTTGCGTTCGATCAAACGGTCGAGTTTGCAGACGATGGCTTGAAAGAGCGCGGCGATAGCAATGGTGTCGTCCACGCGCGTCGGGATGTCGCAGACGCGAAACTCAAGCGTCGGGAAATGCGGATGCGGGCGCACGTCCCACCAAATCTTTTTGGGGTTGCTGATGCTGTTCGTGCTGAGCAGCAAGTCAACGTAACTTTGAAACGCTTGATAAGAACTAAAGTGATCGGGGATGTCCGTGCGCGGAAATTTTTTGAAGACTTCGGAGCGGTACGACTTCAGCCCCGTGTTGATGCCGAGCCAGAAGGGCGACGAAGTGGTCAGCGCCAACACGTGTGGCAGGAAGTAGCGCGCCGCATTCATGATGTGAATCTGGCGCTCGCGGTCGGGGATGCCGACGTGGACGTGCAGCCCGAAGATCAAGAGCGACCGCGCGACCATCTGCAACTCTTCGATGAGCAACGCATAATGCGGGTCGTCGTAAATCTGCTGCTCCTTCCACAGCGAGATCGGATGCGTGGACGCGGCGACGATAGCCAAGCCGTTCTTGCGCGCCAGCGACGAAACGATAGCGCGCAGGTTGGTGATGTCTTTGCGCGCTTCCTCGATGTTTTGACAGATGCCCGTGCCAACCTCGATCTGCGCCTGAATCATTTCGGGCTTGACCTGCTCGCCCAACAGCATCCGGCCTTCTTCGAGCATCTCCGAGACGTGCGACTTCAACTCGCGCGTATGCGGATCAACGATCTGAAATTCTTCTTCAATCCCTAGTGTGTATCGATCCATAGTGACCCTCGCGTCTGCGTTCTAAGTTTAAGCCGTATCGCTCAAAGCCGTTGAGATAGCGCGCCAGTCGGGCGTGACTTTGCCGATGAACTCGTGGCGAACGTGCTGCCAGACGCTCGCTGGCGAGTGGACGGGGCTATAGAGATCGAAATGCACTTGCCACTCGCGCGCCTTGCTCGGCTTATCAATGTAAAGGAAATGTAGAACGGCCGCGCCGCGCCCCTTCTCATAGAAGCCGCCGGTCGTGTCTTTGTGATTGGCGAACCGGCGGGTAAAGTCGCGCCGCCGTTCAAGCGTCGAGGCCACGATCGGCGAAGCATCGAAGGCCATGCCAACGCCGCCCTCGCCATACACGTTCGTCACCTTGCGTACCGCCGGCCACAGACCCAGTTGCAGCATCCGGCCTGCGAGCAGCACAAGCGCCTGTTGCTTGTCCACGCTCAGGTTGTCAAAACACATCTCGTCCGACGGTGCGCCCCAGAGGCCGACGAGCCGACTCGCAAATGCTTGCCGCAGTTCGTGCGCGAGATCAACCCAACGAAGCGGCGCTGCCACGTCTGCGCTCATGGCTCATCACTCCGCGCGAGGGCGCGCTCCATCAGAGCGCGATCTTTTTCCGTCAACCCCTGAAAGCGCACGCCGACGCCGCGCCCCGGATTGCTATAGACCACTTCGGCGTTGACCACCACGTCGCCTTCCGCGAACGGCAGCCGCACGGTGAGCAACCCGCCTTCCGGCAACTCGGTCTGCGTGTTCATGTAGAGGCCGCCGGGGCTGATGTCTTTCGTGCTGGCGATGCCGGTCGCGTCCGCGCCGTTGAAGTACACGTCCACGATCAGGCGCGAGCGATCAAACTGCCGGCGCTCCGCAAACGCCACATCGTCCGTCTCACGCTCGTTGCTCATAGGCGGTGCTTCCCCGAAGTTGGAGTTAAAGAGCGCCTGATCGTTGCCGGTTGAAAACCGAAAGCTGAAAACTGTTCTTACTTCTTGCCAATGATGAAGGTCGGAACCATGCCGCCGCCGGCCGTGACGTTGGCCAACTCGTTAGACGACAGCCGCGTGAAGGCCGAACCGACTTTGCCGTAGAACAGCAACGGATCGAGATCGACCAACTGCTCCGCGAACTCGAACGAGCCGTCGTCCTTTAGCGCCGGGAACGACTCGCGCGCCGTCCGCACGCGCTCCTGCACCAGATAATCGCCGTTGGCGAGCGCGTGTCTGAGCGCCTCGTCCCAAGCGATCTCGTCGGTGTTCCAGCCGATGTAGATGCCGTGCCCGCCGTAGTCGTCGTTGGGTTTGAGGACCAGCCGGTCGCGGCTGCGCGCGATGAACTCAAGCAGATCAACTTGCGCGCCGTTATGTTCCGTCCGTTCGGCGCGCACCTTCCGCGTCCAGGGCACGTGCGCGCTGATAGCAGCACGCTCATCGGTCGTGAACAGTTGCGCGTGGCGCTCGTTCGTCAACACGGCGAAGATCGCCTTCTTGTGAATGATCTTCGAGCGGAAACTGTTGACCATGCAGACGGCCCGCGCACGATACGCATCGAGCAGCGCCGGGCTGTCTTTGATGATCGGCAGATACTCGTTGACGAGCAGCCGCTTATACACAATGTCGATCTCGAACTCACCACAACGCAAGCGCCCGTCTGTGAACTCCAACTCTTCGGGCGCGCACACCTGCGCCGGGTAGCCTTCCGACTCGAAGTACTCGCGGAACAACTCGAACTCTTTCTGCGTCGGCAAGCCCTTGAGATCGACGATGGCAATGTGCGGCACGCGCTCCGGCTTATGACCTAGAAACTCCGTATACGCGCGCAGCAACACTCCGAGCAGCAGATGCCGGCCGAACTGCGGCGCGATGCGGTAGCGTTCGGCGAAGCGTTGCATCACGGGCAGCGCCGAGAAGACGTTGAAGGCCACATCGACATAGGCGATGCCTGCCGGGCTTTCGCCGTTCAACTCGACGAAGCTATACGTGTCGTCGGTTAAAAACGAATCGAGCCGCGCGGTCGGCGAGACTTCGCTGTAGCCCGGATCGATGGCGACCAGTTCGCGTTCAACCTCGGTCAGGCCCAACTCGGCGACCAGCGCCGGGTCGGCCATGGCCGCGTCCTTCACTTTCTGGATCGCGCCCCAGACCGTTTCGCATATCTGCCGGACACGCGCCCAGTCATCCTCGGTAACGAAGTGCGGGCGCAAGTAAGGCGACAGACGGCGGCCGCCGAAGATCAGCTTGGACTTGTCTAACCCCTCGTCGAGCATTGCGCGCGAGCTTTCAGCCAACTCCGTGTCGGCGAGTAGCTCATGATAGTGTGCGACGGCTTCGTGCAGCATGAGAGTGATGGCCCGCAAGCTCCCTGATGCGCTGGCAAGATTTTAAGGACACGAACTGTTTGGACGGGCGCTAGCTTAGCACAAGTCGGGTAGGCACGGGCAGGAGTTGCGAGGAAAAACTTTTAGCGGGGCCGGCGAGCTTGCCCCCGCCGCTGTTGCCACGCGCGTTTATTTATCCTGCGCGCGTGTTAGTTTGATGGTGAGTTGCTGGCCGTCGCGCAGGACGCCGAGCGTGTAGATCAGTTCCGGTTCGGGGAAGGCGTTGTCAGGCAGATCGTCCATGACGTTGGCCCGCTTGTCGTTGATCATCTCGATGATGTCGCCGGCCTTCAGACCCGCCCGCGCGGCACTGCTCTTAGGGCTGACCGACATGACGAGCAAGCCCGCCTGTTGTTCGTTTAGACGCTCCGCACCCGGCGGCCACGTCCTGATCGCCCTGACGCCGTAAGGCAACAGCGACAGCGCAGGCAGACCAAACTGCGCGGCGCTCGCGGCCCTGATGCGTGTCTCTGCTTCTAACCGGCGTTGCCGCGACTCGGCCGCGCGCGTGTTCACGGCCTTGAGGCGCGCGTCGGCTTCCAGCACGCGCGTCTGCGCATCTTGCACGCGCTGCCGGGCCGCGCGTAACAATTGCGCTTCGGCTTCCCTGCGGGCCGCGTCGGCCGCATGCGCCGCCTCTTCGCGCGTGCGCAACTCCGACTGCATCTGCTGCGCTTCGATCTCGACCCGACGCTTTTCCGCCACCGCGAGCCGCGCCTCGTTCTGTGCCAGCCGCATCTCTGCTTCGGCCGCACGCGCTTCGGCCTGCGCCGTCTCCAACGCAGGGTTCTGCGTTTCGCTCAAACGAACGGGCACGTCGAGCGGCGGGAGTTGCGCGCGCAGCACGGTGAAGTTCGCCACCGAGTTGCCGCCCAGTTCTTGCAACAGCAGCGACATGTCTTCGATGCTGCGTACTTCATGCTGACTGATGCGGGCGACGACATCGCCGGGGCGCAACCCTGCGACGGCGGCCGGTGTGCCCGGTGCAACGTCGGTCAGCAACACGCCCATGTGTCTGTTCACGAGCGAGCGCGCTTCGCGTTCGGGCCAGCCGCGCGCGACGAACAGATCGAGCGGCGTGAATGCGACCGCATCGCCGCGCGCACCGAGCCACGGCTGCGGCACGCTGGCTCTACGTGCGAGCACGCGCGCCGCCGCCGCGCGCACCGTCTCAGCCGACACCAAACGCGCCTCGCGCGGGCCGCTTTCGTTGACGATGCCGACGAGCAACCCCGTCTCGCCCAAAGCCACGCCGCCCGCCCATTCGGGCGACCCACGATTGACCTCGACCGTGAACTCGACCATCTTGCCCGTCGGCGAACGTTTGATCTGCCTGACCTGCCCTGCCGCCTCATTCATGTTCATGTAGATCATGCCCGCCTCGCCAAACGGCGCACTATCACCAGCCGGCGCGGCCGGCGGCATAGACGGCACAACCGACGCACCCGGCATACTCGCAACCGGCGGCACGGACGGCACACTAGGCACAGGCGCGATCAAGCGCACGCGTTGACCGACGATGGCGGGCCTATTCGTGCGCTCCGGCGCAGGCGGCACGACCGCCCCGTCGGCTTCGAGCAAAGACAGCCCCGTACTCGCATCGAAGCCGACAAAGTTGCATTTGAACTCTACGCCGTCGCCGCGCACAAGCGACAGCGGCAGTTCTGTGTTCGCCGGTAAGTTGCCCGCGCGGAACTGCGCGGAGAAGTCGAGCATCTCGGCATCGGCGCGCGGCAGGCGCGCAACCACGGAGCGACCGTCCGGCAACACGTAGCCCGCGACAATGTTCGTGCGGACAAACTGATCGTCGAAGGTCGTCGCCAACGGCGCGCCCGGTCGTGCCAGCAACGCACGCAGACGCCAACCGCCCAAGCGGTGTACAACCGCGACCACAGGCAACCTCGTATTGTCCGAACCCGGCCGCCGCAACTTCATGCGCCGCACGGACGAAGGGAGCGTCGGCCGCCGCACCGTCGGCGTGGACGCCTGCTGCGCGTAGCTCACAGGCAGCGCCGCCAGCAGACACACGACGGGCGCGAACGCGCGAAACCACTTCGACCCGCCCGACCACCGTACAGCTTTAATGTAACGCCCTTCAGTCATCGTCCACACAACTACCACACGCCTTGATTGCCTTGCTTGTACGTCGCATTGACGACGCGCGCCGCCGCAGGCCCGCGCCCGCCGAGCAGATCGCGCGAACCGAAAGCCACCGGCTCGACCGAGATCATGCGGGATGCGCCCTGCACGTCTTTAACTACAAACTGTAGAGCTTTGGCCGACGCCGGGACAGGTATGCCCAACTGCGCTGCGCTTGCACTGGCCGTATGCGTGCCTGTAATCAGGGGCGCACCTTCAACGCCAATGTCGTTGACCTCGACAGCACCACCGGCCGCTCTGCGCGCCGCCAACCGCGCCGGCAAAGGTCGTTCGACTTTCTGCACATGCCTGCGCGGCGACTGCACAGTGCTGACCGTCTCAACAGCGACCATCTCATCGTTCGCCCTCGGCCCCGGCGCGCTCGCCGTCGCAACTTCCGTCTTAACAGGCTGTGCTTCAGCGCGCGGCGCAACCTGCGTCGCACTTTGCGCCACGGATGAAGGGGCGGCCGGTTCAGTCTGCGACGTGCGCCATTGCAGCGTGGCCGCGGCGGCGAGTACGAGGCAAGAGGCGAGCGCCAGCCCGGCGAAGCGCGGCCCAAAGCGCGCCCAACCGAGTTGCCCCGCAGACGCACTCTGCCGGGCCGCCATCCGCGCGCGCAGCCGAAACTCGAAATCAGCCGGTGCGGCGACCGGCTCAAGTTCGCCGAGCAGCCCACGCAAGCTTTGTTGCTCCGACCGGAACGCGTGGCAAGCCGCGCACGCGGCCAGATGTTCGACGGTTTGCGGGCGCAAGGCTTCGCGCCGCGCGCTCGTCTCAATCTCAGTCTGACATTGCTGACAGGTCAACATCTTCTGCACACCTCATAAGTAGCCCTGCAACTTGTCGCGCAAAAACGCGCGGGCGCGGCTGATGCGCGACTTAACCGTGCCCTCGCTCATTTCAAGAATGCCCGCGATCTCTTCGTAGCTGCGCTCCTCTATGTCGCGCAGGACGAGCGGCGCGCGGTACTTCTCCGGCAGGCTGGCAATCGCCCGCCCCACGGCCGCGCGGCGTTCTTCGCTCACAAGTGTCACGTCTTGCAACGGGCGCACATCGGCCGGGTCGAGTTCGGCGGGTTCGCCGCCCTGCTCGCGCTCCTGAAAGAAGCCGGTCAGCGACACGAGGCGACGACGTTTCCGCCGACGCAACTCGCTGATCGCCAGATTCGTGGCGATGCGATAAATGTAAGTCGAGAAGGCGTAGCTGCTTTGATAGCGGTCGGCCGCGCGATAGACGCGCAGAAAAGTTTCTTGCGCCAGATCAACCGCGAGGTCGTAATCATTCGTCATGCGATAGACGTAGTTCGTGATCTGGTTGCGATAGCGGCGCACCAGTTCGGCGAACGCCGCTTCGTCGCCCGTGCGCGCCGCTTCCAATAGGCCGTGATCAGAAGACACGTCGGCCACGGCCGCCCGCTGCACAGGGGCCGGCAGCATTAACTCGTCGATTGACGACAGTGCGCTCATCAGGACAGGCAGGCTCGCCCGGTTGTATCTCTAACGCGTTTGACCGGCTCGGCGGGCGACCCCGGCGTGATTATACACGCCGCCCGGTTCTGTTCCCGCCCTAGCTTGCACGCGCCCCGTCTGACCGGGTTCCAAAAGATTCCCTTGCGCCGAGGTGGCTGGCGTGAAGTTAGTGCTTCCAATACGCGCGGGCGGTGCTATAATGCGCCGCGTTCAATTCGAGCTTACCACGTTCTATTCAGCACAACCTGTTTCCGTGTCGCTCCCGGCGACTCTGCTCTTCAACAACCGTTTGAAACGCTATGCCGCAGGAAATCACCAAGCACAAGACTATTCTGGACGCCATTGCGCGCGTCGATCTGCTGTCCGAATTGGTCGAAAAGCACGACGGCCACTTCAAGTATGAACTCGACCTCGAAGTGATCGCTTACGGGCGCAACTACAACGGCAAGAAGGTCGGCCCGTACCTGCGCCTGTTCGAGTTCACGTCCGGTGAGAAGATCATCAAGCAAGGCGACTGGGGCGGCAACACCTTCTACATCACCGTGGACGGGGAGTTGGACGTGTACGTCACGGACGAACGGGGCGAGCAGAACAAGATCGGCTCGATCCCGCCGGGGCAGAGTTTCGGCGAGATGGCGATCCTCGCGGGCGTGCCGCGCAACGCCACCGTCGTCGTGCCGCCCGACTCGAAGGCGGTCGTCTTCGAGGTCACACGCCCGGCGCTGCGCCTGCTCCGCAAGCTCAAGACCTTCGGGCACAAGCTCGACGTGACTTATCGCAAGCACGGGCTTGGGCGCACGCTCGAAGAGGTCAGGCAGGCATCGAGCGGCGTTTTGTCGGACGACTTGGTGGCGCAACTCGGCGACGCGGCCCGCTTTATGGTCTACGGCAAGAACCACGTCCTGCACCGCGAAGGCGAGCCGATTGACCGCATCACCTTTATCAAGAGCGGCTGGCTGCGCCGCATTCGCGGCATGGAGATGAGCACCGACGTGTCGGACATGGCGATGGGCGCGGACGAGCGCATCGCCCTCGACTTTCTCGGCGCGGGCAACTGTCTCGGACTCGAAGGCGCTGACACCAAATGTGAGTGGAAGTACACGGCGACAATTTTGGCGCGCACGGAAGTGCTCGAAATCTCGATCCCGCACTTGACGGCCAATCCGAAGTTGCGCGCGGCCGTGCTGCGTAGTTTCCCTGAATTTTCCACCGCCGACGACGACGTAAATCTAGAGTCCACGCTCGACAAGCGCACGGTCGCCGCCACCGAAAAAGAGATCAGCACGGGCCTTGTTGACGGCACGAACCTGCTCGTGATGGACATGGACTTGTGCGTGCGCTGCGGCAACTGCTCGCTCGCCTGCCACACGATGCACGGGCAGTCGCGCCTATTGCGTCGCGGCATACACATCGAGCGCCCGGTTAAAGTCGGCAGCAAGTCCACGCAGCACGTGCTTTCGCCTTCGGTCTGCATGCACTGTCAAGACCCTGAGTGCCTGACGGGTTGCCCGACGGGCGCAATCGGCCGCTTCAGCAACGGGCAGATCGACATCGACCCGAAGTCTTGCATCGGCTGTTCCGACTGCGCGACGCAATGCCCTTACAACGCCATCACGATGGTTCCGCGCCGCCCGCCCGCGCCCGAACCGTTGACCTTGAAACAGCGCACGCTCACGTGGTTCAACATCGCGCCCCCCACACCGCCGCCGCGCGTCGAAGAGGTTGATAACAACGTCGCGGTCAAATGTAACCTGTGCAACGACACGCCGCTCAATCCGCCGGGCGCGAAGCGGCACGCCTATTCGTGTCAGGAAAATTGCCCGACCGGCGCGCTCGTGCGCGTCAACCCGCGTGAGTACTTCACAGAGGTACAACACAAGCTCGGCATTGTCTATCAAAGTCAGACGCAAGCCATCGGGCGCAACATCCACAAGAAGGATACGACCGCGAAACTCTGGCACGTGTTCGGCATCCTGCTGACGTTGGGGCTGACGGCGGCGACCGTTTGGGGCCTGATGCGCTACGGCATCGACGGGCACATCGGCGGCACGTGGTTGACCATACGCTGGATCACAGGCTTCATCGGCCTCGGCGGCATCGCCGTCGTGATGGCTTATCCGGCACGCAAACAGGTCTATCGACGGCGCGCGGGCGCGTTGCGCTACTGGCTACTGGCGCACGTCTATCTGGGCGTGGTCGCGGGCATACTGCTGCTGCTGCACGGCGGGAAACATACGGGCGGCGTGCTTACGTCGCTGCTGATGATCTCGTTCGATCTGGTCATCTTGTCGGGTCTGTTCGGCGTCGCCTGCTACATCATCGTGCCGCGCATCATGACGAGCATAGAGGGCGAACCGCTCTTGATCGAAGACCTGCGTGCGCGCCGCGAAGAGTTGCGACAGGACTTGGGCGAGATCGGGCAAAAGTGCGGCGAGGACGTGCGCGAGATTATCCGGCGCAAGGTGCGCGGGCGTTATCTTTCGTTCGGCTATCTGCTGCGGCAATTTTTGAAGCGCGAAGAACTGTCGGCGCTCGAAGCCGAAGCGCGCGACGAGATCCGCCCTGAAGCCGAACGCTTGAGCGACCCCGATTCGCAGCATTATTTGATCTCGGCCGTCGAAGCGACCGTCACGCTGCGGCGCGTAGACGCGCTCATCTATTTACATCAACTGCTGAAGCTGTGGCTTGCGCCGCACGTCGTCGCCACCTCGTTGATGCTGGTGCTGATGTTCGTCCACATCGTGCAAGTCACTTTCTTCGCCGTGCGCTAAGTTACAGGCGGCGCGGCCCGAACTGTTCCGGTTAACACTTATCCGAGCATGAAGCCACAGATAAGCACATTCAAAATCGTGCGCGAGGATCAAGCGGTCGATCCCGTCACGCTCATGACCGAGGCGCTGTCGATTGGGCGCATGCCCGACTGCGAGTTGAGCCTGAACCACCCGACCGTCTCGCGCATGCACGCCGGCATCAAGGAAGTGAACGGGCGCTTCTACATCTTCCAACTCAGCCCGTCGAACTCGACGACGCTGAACGGCCGTTTGGTCGAAGAGAAAGAAGCCTTAGCCGACGGCGACATCGCGCAGATCGGCCCGTTCTTCATCTACGTCGGGCACGACGGCGCGGCGCTCACCTTGCGTGTCATCTATCAAACGGCCGTCCGCATCGGCGATACGGAAGTGCAGGGCGAAGGCGCGGACGAACCACATGCAGCGGCCGCAACCGCGCATGCGGCCGCTGCCGACGAGCACGTCGATGCGGCGCTCGAAGTGTTCTGGGAGAAACGCAAGCGCGAGGCGGGCAAGATCACGCGCCCGTCGCCCTTGCGCCCGCACGCGCCGCCGCGTCTGGGCAAGGCGCGCTTCAACTGGACGCCGACGCGCGATCTCGTCCGCCCGTGGCCGTTCGCCATCTTCACTTGGGCCGCGATTGTCGTCGGGCTGTTAACGGTCGCCGCCGCGTTCACCTATACGAATGCCTTCTCGCCCGCGCCCATCTCGAACCCGCACACGCGCACGGCCTTGGCGCTGACGCCCGCCATCGCCAAAGAGCCGAACGGGAACACCTGCACCTCTTGCCACGCGATCAAGACTTCGATGAACGAGTCGTGCGCGGCGTGCCATCAGACGCAGGCGTTCGCCGCCACGGTCACGCCGCCGCACAAGGCGGCCGGCATCAACTGCACCAACTGTCACACCGAGCATAAAGGCGCAGACTTCCGCCCCGGTCTACAGCCGATGAGCGTCAGTTTCCAGCCCCAAGTGGACACGACGCAGACGTGCGCCGGTTGCCACAACGACGCCAACAAGCAACTCTATAACGGCAAGGCGGTGCATACGCCGCACGGCGGCACGTTCGGCTATCCGGTCAACGCCGGGCAGTGGGTCTGGACCGGCATGGCGCAGGACGAGTTGGCACAGAAGCAGGCGGACTTCATGACGCGGCTTGCGCAGTATGAAAAGCTGTGGCCCGGCCGCGACGCGAATCAAGTGCGTAACGCGCAGTTCCATGCGCTGCACGTCGGGCGTTTGCGGGCCGTCTCCGGCTTGCAGGGCGACCCGGACGGCAGCGTCTCATGCTCGACCTGTCATACTTCTTGGGCCGGCGCGGCGCTCGACCGCGCGACGCCGCGCACCACCTGCGCCGCATGTCACAACGGCTACACCGACCCGGTGACGAAAAGCACGGTCATCACGCAGGATAAGCCGAACTGCAACTCGTGCCACATCCAGCACGTCGAAGACAAGCGCCCGTGGAATCCGTCTCTCTTCACACGCCCGCCACAGGTGGCGGATGTGAATTTAGCGCCGGCCCACAATGCGGGCCTGTTCATTTCGTCTGCGCGTTAAAGCGCGCGCATAGGCTTGAGCTTAAACGTCTCTGACGGGACACAACCCATTAACTCTTCGCCATGAAAAAGTCGCAACTTCTGATCATTCTGGCCCTGACCGTGCTGCTGCTCGCGTTGAACCTGCTGACGCGCGACGAGTTTGGCGGCAAAGCTTACTTCGGCGGGTTGCCGTGGTGGGGCTGGGCCGGCATCAGCCTGTTTCTGCTCGTGGTCGGTGTGGCCTTCGCCCTGCGCGATGCAGCCCGCGCGCGGCAACTGCTGGAAGAACCGCTGGCCGATAAAAAGGACGACGAGGACGACCGCATCTTTCTCTCGAAAGAGTTGCTGGAAAAGTACGACCCAGACGGGCCGAACTATCCGCACCCGGTCATCGTCGCCGAACGCTGCATCGGCTGTCATGCCTGCGTGGACGCTTGCCCGCACGACGTGCTCGCCATCGTCAACGGCATCTCGACGCCGATTGCGCGCGATCAGTGTATGGAGGATACGTCCTGCCAAGTCGAGTGCCCGGTCAACCCGAAGGCGTGCATCGTCGTCAACACGACGAAGAAGATCATGCCGCGCAAAGTGCCCGCGCGTAACGCCTCGTTCGAGACGAACGTGGCTGGCTGCTATATCATCGGCGACGTGTCGGGCACGCCCCTTATCAAGAATGCCGCCAACGAAGGCGCGTCCGTGCTGATCCACATCGCGCACGAGTTGCACGCGCAGAACGGCAGCGGCGCACAGGCGCAGACTGATTACGACGTGTTGATTGTCGGCGCGGGGCCGGCCGGTTTGTCTGCGGCCGTGATGGCGAAGCGGTTGGGGCTGCGTTTCCTCGGCATCGAACAGGACACGGTGATGTCCACCATCGTCAAATATCCGAAGGGCAAATATGTCTTTCTCAAGCCGGAGACGATGGAATGGACGGGCGGCATACGCCTGCCCGGCCTCGAAGAGTACGTCGAAGAAGTGCTCGCGGAGATCATGGACGGCGCGGACGCGGCACGCGTCAAAGACCTGTTGGCGGCCGAGCGCGCGGGCAGTTTGGACGACGCGGGCCAGCGCGTGTTGACGGCTGCGCGCGACCGTTATCAGCAGTTGCTCGAAGCCGAGTTGACCGAACAGATTGACGAACAGGGGCGCACGCGATTGGCGAACGCGCGCAGCAAGTTCGAGACGCTGCTCGATGCCGAAGACAAGTACTTGCTCGGCGAGTTGCTGGTGGCCGAGCGCGCGGGCGAGGTCAAGGATGAAGAAGTCGGCAAGAAGGACAAACTGAATCTTGGACGCCAACGCTATGGCGACCGCCTAGACGCAGAGATCGCGGCCGCCAAGTTGCCCGAAGACCGCATGCAGGCGCTCTCCGATGCGCGGCGCAAGGTGGCCGGCGACCAGCGCGAAGTGCTCTTGAACACTTGGTTCATGAACATGAAGGAGAACGGCGTCCAGATTAGCGAGAACGAGAGCTGCAAAGCGGTCAAGAAAGCTGACGACGGCGACTACTTCACCGTGCAAACCGAGAAGGGCAAAGAAAAAGAGAAGATGACGTATCGCGCCCGCCGCGTCGTCCTCGCCATCGGCACTGCGGGCACGCCGATGAAACTGAAAGTGCCCGGCGAGGAAATGAAGATTACGCGCGACGGTGTGACCGAGGACAAGGTTAAGTACAAGTTGAACGACCCGGATGCCTACAAGCGCAAACACATCATCGTGGTCGGCGCGGGCAACTCGGCCATCGAAGGCGCGGTCGATCTCGTCGCCAGCCGGCAGGGCGATCAGATCGCGTTCCGGCCAGAGGACGAAACCAACGAAGTCACGCTCGTCATCCGCAGCGACCTGAAGAACGACCTCAAGTTCGGCAACAAGATACAGGTCTACGACTGCATCGATGATAAGCGGATCAAAGTCTACTTCGGCACGGCCATCAAAGAGATTCGCGACGACGAAGTTGTCTTGATGAACGCGCGCTCACAAGAAGAAAAGGCCACGATCAAGAACGACTTCATCTTCGCCATGATCGGCGGCGACAAACCCACCAAGTTCCTCGAAGCCATCGGCATCAAGATCGGCTAAGCCGAACTTAACCACAAAGACACGAAGCCACGAAGCAGGTTAAGTGCTTCGTGGCTTCGTGGCTTTGTGGTTAAACTTTCGCCCGCCTACTGATCCAGCCCGTTTGTGGGCACGGGCCGGCCCATCGAGTTATAGATAGCGACGATCTCGTCCATCTTGGCCTTCGCTTCCGCGTTGGCCGGATCGTAGCGCAGCACATGCCGGTAATCGCCGAGGGCGAACTTGTAGAGGCGCGGGCTGCCGGCGTCGCGGTAAACGTTGGCCCGTTCGAGATAGACGGCGGCCAGTGCTTTCTTGTCCGCGTCGGCCGCGCTGCCCGCCTTCACCTTTGTCTCAAGCTTCTCGATCTTCGCATCGAGCGGCGCGGTGTTGACGCCTTCCGGTTGCTCGGCTGCGGCGGGGCCGCTGTTACTGACGGGCGCGGGCGGCGTGCTGCTGCCGTGTGCGGTCGAGATAGGCGGGACGGTGCTTGGCGGCGCGCTCGTTGTCGTCGTCGAGGTGGTCGTGGTCTTAGAGTTTGCGGCCGGCGCGGCCGAGTTCCCCGTGTCGGCGGCGGGGTTGCAGGCGGCGGCGCTTAAGAGAGCGGCACAGAGGCAGAGCGGCGCGATCAGTTGACGCATGGCGTGTTTTATTTCCGTCCTTTTTTATTGTGCATGATAAAGGTAACGCGACCAAACGTTCAACGTCCGGTCGCGTCACCTGAAAAATAGTTTACGTTGGGGCGGCGGCGCTTAAGGCTTAGTGCCGCCGTTGTGGCAAGCGGCGCAAGTGGTCGGCGCTTTCGTCGCCGGGTCGCGCTTCTTGACGGCGTCATGACACGTGTTGCAGTTGCGATGATACGCTTCGTCGTTCGTCAGGATCGTGTCGTCGTCTTCGTCGGGGTACTTGACCTTCGGAATTTCAGGCCACTCCGCCGGCTTCTTGTCGGTCTGCGCGTGACACTCGCGGCAAGTCTTAACGGGCCCGGCCTTCTCGTCCTTCAAGGCGGCCGTGGTTAAGACCACTTCGCGCTCCGAGGTCTTGAGTACGCCGGTCAAAGCGGACTTCGGTTGGTCTGTGTGGTGGCAGACGGTGCAGGCGATGACCGACTTGCCGTCTTCGCTATAGTTTTTGATCGCGTGGTTTTCGTGTGTGAGCAGGACGGGCTTGCCCTTCGGGTCTTTCGAGTCCTTGCTCAGGATAACCTCTTTCGGCTCAACCTTGCTCTTGACGAGCGCAGAGGCGGCGGCCGGCGACGTGCGGGGACTACTCAAAAAGAGCACGACGCAGCCAAGCAGCGCGAGCGAGACGAGGAACAGTTTCATGGCAGATGCTTCCTTAAACATGGGGTGGCCGGCAGGCGACCGGATCGTTTGCTGTCAAAGGAGACGGATGCGTCCGAACTTGCGCGAGCGCGCGGTCTCGAAGAATTATCTTGGGGAGACATCCCGGCGCAATATAGACGGGCGGCCCAACGCTTGTCAATTCTTTTTACGACTCAGGCCCGACATAACTAACAGAACTAACCACCAAGCTATAAAGACTCGAAATCAGACCGAAAAGTTGCTTCGAGTTTTTGCGGCTTGACGGCGAATCACTCACATGCGAAATGTCGTGCCCTTGTGGCATTTCACGCACTCGCCGAAGTTCTGATCGCCGAACGCGCGGCGGCCGTCGTGGCAGGTCATACAGGTCTGTGCGCGCCCGCTGCCGAAGTGTTGCAAGGTCTGTGTGAACGTGACCTGTCGGCGTTGCGGCGCGCCCGCACGCAAGTTGTGACAATCGTTGCAGCCCAAGCCTTGTCGGCGACCGTGCGTGGCGTGGCTGAAGCCGACGGCGAAAGCGCGCCCCGTAGGCGGCGTGGGCGCGTAGCCGCCGCGGTCGTGGCAAGCGGCGCACGACGCCATGTCGCGCCCATCGGCTTTCGCGTTCGGCGTGTGGCACGTGTAGCACTGCGCGTGCGCGTTCAGGCGCGCGGGGATGGTCATCGCGGCCGCGCGCCGGCCGCCTGCGGGCGTGTGACAGGAAGTGCAGCCGGCGGCGGGGCGAGCCGCGCCCGTGTTGTGCTGCGCGTGATCAAACTTGACGTTGAAGCTTTTCAGCCCCGGAAAACTTTTGACCGGCGGATTCCGACCCTCTACGTTCGTGTGGCAGATGTAGCACATCGGGCTGCCCGCCTGTACGAACTGCGGCAGATGACATTCTTGACAAGCGGTGTGGTAAGGCAGATTGGAGCGGCCTTTGTAAGTCGGCAGCACGGAATTGTCGCTGGCGCGTTGGTGACAATCGGTGCAGCCGAGCGATGAATGCTTCGGGCAACCGTGCTGGAACGCGGCGAAGTCCTGACACTTATCTTGCACGGCGGCGGCGACAAACGGCGCGGCCGCTACGGGCGCAGGCGCAACCGCGCGACTGCCCGCCACGCTCCACAGGCAGGCGATGGCGGCGACCGCGACGAGGGCGAGCGACAGACGGCGGGCCGCACGGCCACGACGCGCGAGGCGGCGCGGCTGTTCGGACTTGTTTGGTACGGCGTGGTGGCGCAACGTCCCCTTATACTCCCTGCTGCCTTTTACGGCTTCGGCGGCTCTGCCGGCTTCACGATGTTGCCGCAACGCGGCGGGATGAACGTCTCAAGCGTCTTTGTACTCTTCTTCTCTTTAACGGCGCTATCGTACACGACTGCATAGTGGTCGCACGGCACATCGGTCGTGGTGCTGACGGGTGGCAGATGACAAAGCGCGCAGTCGAACTTCGCATCCTTGTTGCGCTCGCGCAGTTCACTATAGATCGATAGTTTCAGTTTCACGCCGGACGTGGCCGTGTGACAGGCGGACGACGCGCACGCGGGCAGTTGCACCTTGTTGGCGGGCTGGCGCAAAGTTTCGAGCGACTTCGCGGTCTTCACCATCGCATGACACGTCAGGCAAGTGATCTTCTGCGGCTTCCCTTCCTCATCCGTCCGCATCTTGTGATCGTCCAACTCGTGGACGAACTTCGGCGAAGTGCGGAACGGCAGCGCCCGTTGTTGTTGCAGCGAGAGCGCGGGCACGAATGACACGCGCAGTAATAGATCGCTTTGCGCGAAACTCGCGTGCGCCAACTCCGCGCCCGGCTTGGGCGTCGGCGACGGTTTTGGCGCGGGCGTGGTCGCAGGCTTCGGCGTGTTCGTTGGTTTTGGCGTCGGCGTCGCCTTCGGTGTTAGCGTAGCCTTTGGTGTTGGCGTCGCTTTCGGTGTTGGTGTCGCTTTCGGCGTCGCCGTTGGCTTGGCGACGGGTGTGGCGGCCGGCGTGGCGGCGGTCATCGGTTTCGCGGCGAGCGCGAGGTTGTTATGACATTCGGCGCACTGTTGCGCGAGCGGCTCGATGTCTTTGCCTTCCACGTCCTTGCGCCAGTGGCATTGGAAACAATTGGCGTGCGTCGTGGGCGTGGACATGAACGTGCCCGCGGGCGGATCGAACGCGCCCTTCGGTGCGTTTGCGGCCGGCTTATAGTCGGTCTTGTCCACCTTGTGACAGTAGAAACAGGTGTCTTGTTGTTTGACCTTCGTTTGCCCCAAAGCCGTAGCGAATAATTTGAGCGCCGTCGACTTCGCGTGGTTCGAGTGCGGGAACACGTCGGCGAATTGCGAGGGCTGCTGTGGTTTGGGGAACGCGTGGCGCGCGCCGTTGCGCGGGGTGGCGGCCGTGTGGCAGTCGGCGCAGATGGCGGGCGCGGGGCCGCGGAACGGGCCGCGGAAGAACTGCTGGCGGTGACACTCGGTACAGGCCGGATGATCGGGATACTCGACGATGTCCGGCTTCTCTAGCGTGAACTTCTTGTTGGTCTTATCAAAGTGGCACGAGGCGCAGTTCTCAAAGTGCCCTTTGGTCGCGTGCGAGAACTTCGTCCAATCAACGGCCGGGCGGCGCGCACCACTTCGCGGGGCCGGCGTTGCACGGTGCGCCGCCGCGGCTGCGTCGCCTGCGCGGCGGCCGAGCTTGGCGCGAGTTGCGAGCCGAGGCCGACGAAGACGGCGCTGGCCACGAATAGCACCAGCACAAACAGCCGGGGGTCAACCGGGCGCGGCGCACGCGATGGCCGCAAGGAATGTGTCCGTTCACGGATCATTAACGCTGCACTTCGATCAGTACAACCGAGATCACTTGCTACTGCGAACAGGGACGGAAAGAACCGAGATGTCAGGTACTACTTGTGAACTGCTGCTTGGAGGGCTTCGTTGTAGCACAGTTGCGTCTGCCTGACAACGATTATTTGCGCGCCCTTGAATTTCTGCGGGCCGCGCGCATGGTGTGCTATTGCAAACCGGCTTGCAATTGCGAAATGGCCGGGCTGTTCGGATTGACCGTTTGCAGGCGCTTGAGCATGGCCCGCGCTTCGTCCTTGTCGCCCTTGCGCGTCAGCGCGACGATGAAGTTCTGCAAGGTCTGCTCATGTTCGGGGTCGCGCTCTAAGGAACTGCGAAACTCTTTGATGGCACGTTCCAGATCGGGCGGCTCGCGCAACAAAAACGTCAGACCGAGATCGGTGCGGACGTTAATGTTGTCCGGCTCTTTCAAGAGCGCGGCCGTGTACCACTTTTCAGCGGCCGTGTAGTTGCCCGCGTCGTAGTTGACGTTGCCCAGTTGGATCACAGGCTCGATCTGATCGGGCTGCAACTTATTGGCTTGCAGATAGAACTCAAGCGCGTCGGCGAGTTGTTGCGCCTGATAGTTGACGCGCCCGGCTTCCAACTGCGCGTTGAAATCGTTCTTATCGGCGCGGGCGCGCTGGCTTGCGTCCGCGAGCGCACGCTGCATCTGCTGCTGGTCGGCGACCGTGATGGACGACTGCGCGCCCATCGTGTCGGCGCTTGCCCCGCGTGGCTGCGCCAGCACGTGCCGCTGGTTCGCCCACGTCACGAACAGGAAACCGAAGAACAGACCGAAGCCGATCCCGACCAACGTGAACAGAATGTTGTCTCTGGACATTTGAAAGACAGTGACAAGTGACGAGTGACGAGTTGGCACAAGTTGTTAACTTGTCACTCGTCACTCGTCACTGTTTGATCATGCGTAAGAGTGGAGACCCGGCAGCATGTAGCTGACGCCGAGATAGGTAAAGATGACGAGCAGGAAGGCGACGACGGCGAAGTAAGCCGCGCGCCGGCCCTGTCAAGCCGCGCGAGATGCGCGCGTGGAGGAAGCCGCCATAGGTCAGCCACGCCACGAACGCGCCCGTCTCTTTCGAGTCCCACCCCCAGTAGCGCCCCCACGATTCGTTAGCCCAGACCGCGCCCGTCATCAGCAGCATCGCAAGCCCCGCGAACGCCACGCTCGCCGTCTTGTACATCAAGCTGTCGATCTTCTCGGCCGACGGCAGCGCCGCGCGCAGTTTCTCCGTGCGGAAGCTGAACATGATGACGAAGAAGCGTGGCGGCCAGCGCCGTGATGAGCGCGGCCAGTTCGACCGGGTTGGCGTTCGTGCTGAGCGCGAGCCGCGCGCTGTTATTTTGCACGAACTCTTCGGACGCGCCCACGAGTTGCGAGGACGCAAGGCTCTTGATCTGCTCCGGCCGCAAGCCCTGTTGCTCCGCGAGCCATGCGCCGAACTGTTCGTACTGCCCCGGCTCATAACACTTCGTGGCGAAGTGCGACCCGGCGGGACACGGCCCAAACGGCGTCGCAGACTTCATCTGCAAGACGAGCGCAACGATAGCCGCGATCTGCACGACAAGCGACGCGACGAGCAGTTTGTGCCCTAACGAACGCGCCGCCTCATTCTTCTGATACACGTAGCGCAAGAATAAGATGATCGCGCCGACCAGCAGCAATGTCGTCAAGATCAGCAACGGCCCGACAAAGGGAATATTCACACGCAGCGGGAACGACAAACGCGAGCCTTGCAGGACGGTCGAAGCCGCGTAATTACCCGTCGTGAACAGGCGGAAACTTCCAAACGTTCCCGCCGATTGTCCCGATCACGCCGAGTACAAACAAACCCGCCCAGATGGCCATCGATTCGGTCTTCACGCCGTCTTTCAACAAGTAGATGACCGCGGCCGCGAAGCAGACGAGCGCGACACCGTAAGAGAGCGACGCGATGCCGACGTGGATCGGTCGCCAGTAGGAATCGAGCACGGGCGGCAAGTTGATGAACTCGCTGCCGATGAACCGCGCCAAGATCAAGATGAGCGCCGCGAGCGGCAATGACACCGCGCCGATGAAGCGGAAGCTCTTGCGCCCGGAGATCAGCATCGTCGTGATGCCTGCGCCGAAGGCGAACGCCAGACTCAGATCGTAGAGATTGGCGAACGGGATGTAGCGAAAGAACCACGGCAGGTCTTCGAGGCCGCGCCCTTGCCGCAGGAAGATTTCGATCTCGCGGTCGCGCGCCGCCACCCAACGCACGAGCCAACTCGAAAAGTTGAAGAACACGCCGAGGCTGCCCAGCCACAAGCCCAACGTTGCGCCGTACTCGACGGCGCGTAGAGGTTGAGCAGGTGGAACGTGGCGGCGATTAGATAACACGCGAGCGCAATCATCATCAGCGCGGCATCGTCGATGAAGTGCGCGCCGCCGAGTTGGATGCGCAACAGCAGCATGGCGAACGCGCCGACGAGCGGCAGCGCCGCGGGCAGATATGATTTCAGCGACCAAGCGCCGGTGTCGGGCAGCGAACTGCCGAAGCCGGCCGACGATTTCAAAACTTCACTCATGATTCCTCCACCTCAACGGGACGGCCTGTAATGGCCGCGACCAGTTTCTTGAACGTGTCTTCGAGGGCGAAGAGGTTGCGGTTGGTGTTGCCGCCTATCAGAACGTCGTAGATGCCTGCGCCGCGTTCTTCCACCGCGACCCAGATGCGCCGGTGCGAGAAGAAGAAGACGAGCGAGAGCGCCAGCCCAAGCATCAGCCCCCCGACGTAGAAGACGGGCGAGCCGGGGTCGCGCTGAATGGACAGGAAATGATCCTCAGGCACTTTCTCAAACTTGATGAGCCGGTAGGTGTGCCCCGCGACCGGGCGCTTGGCGAACGGCGCGCTCTCGGCCAATTGCGGATTGAAGGCAAAAGCTTTCTGCTCCGCGCCACCGGGCGGCGTCACGCGCAACTCGGCGGCCGGGTTCGGGTAGACGCCCTCTTCCGTGTCGCGCTTGTCGCCGCCAACTTTGTAACTCGGATAGAAATCGGCGAAGTCGATGCGCGTACCGTCCTGTAAAGTCGTCGCGCCGTCACGCGGAATGGTCACTTCCTGCGCTTCGCCGCCCTGCTCCGGCGTGACGCGCAAAGTGATCGTGCGCGCCTGTCCGAGCGGCGTGAAGCTGGCTTGGAAGAAACGATAGCCGCGATAATCATACGGCGTGTTCAAATGCACCAACGCCTCGCGCGTGCCCGTCTCGTCCGTGATCTTGATGCGGGTCAACCAGTCAATCGTGTTGTCGGCCGTGATGGGGCCGTCTTCTTCGATGAGCTTCTGCTGGATGTCCGTGCATTCGACGGTGAACGGCAGTTGATAGGTCGCCTGCGACGGGGCGAGTTGATCGCCCTCGATCTGAAAGACCGTCTCGCGCATCTGGTTGGCGGTCACGCCGGGGCGCAGTTGCATCATGCCTGTGCGGCCGAACTGCGTCGTCAGAAAACCGCCGGTAAAGATCGTCAACAAGGCGACGTGGACGAAGTACGCGCCCAACCGATTCCACGCGCCCTTTTGCGTGAAGACGAACGTGCGCGTGCCCTTCTCCGTGACGGTCGCACTGAGGCCGGTCTTGCGTGCGGCAGCGGCGATCTTTTCGGCCACTTCATTGCGACTCGTGCCCGTCATCGCCAGCTTAGTGGTCACGCTCTGCTTCGACAGCCAGACGGGCTGCACGTCGAGCTTGGGCCGGCGCACGTACTGCCACGCGCCGGGAAAGCGATCAATGGACGCGAGAACGATGTTGAGCGAAAGGATGAGCAGCAGGACGTTGAAGTACCACGCGTGATAGATGTCGAAGAAGCCGAGGGTGTTGCCGAGCAGACGCGCGGCGGGCGTCAGGTTGGCGTAGTACTTCTCGAACCCTTCGACGTTTTGCTGCATCACGAGCATGCCGATCATGCTGGCGCTCGCAAGCAGGACGAGTAAGGTGACGCCGAAGCGCACCGAACTGAGCAGGTTTAGCAGCCACGTCAGCGGCGACACGCCGGGGCGTGTCTGAGCAGTAGCAGCTACACTAATTTCGCTTTTAGTCTCTTCGATGGCTGACATGATAATTGAAGACCAAAGTAAAATGAGAGGGGCAGTCCGTCGAACCCGGCGCACGCGGCCGAGGACGCATGCGGCCACCTGTTTTTCGTGCGCACATCATAGCCCAACACATGCGCGCGCGGCAACCGTTCTGTCGCGCGCTTCGTCGCTTGCGCGTGTGCTATGATGCGCGCGTTCGTGATCGGGCTTCTGGTTTCGGCAACGACAGCGCCGCAGCGTTCCGTTAACAAATTCGACAGGCGCTAATTTGACGCCGCACGTACACCGCATGTTGCCCGTTTCTGCAACCTTAAATCGGAGTCATCAATCAAGCTTTTATGCCGGACAAGTACACCCAAGACACAGTGACAGACAAGCAGCCGCCGACTGGACGCGTGAGCCGGGGCTGGAAGACGAAGAAGCATCAAGCGCGGCCCCGACTAAAAGTAAGTCGCACGCGCCGGCCCCGCGCACGCAAGCGAGCCGACCCGCTGCAACGACCGCCGCCGCCGCGCGCCCTGATAATCTGACGCGCAACATCTTATTCTGCGTGGGCGGACTCGTGCTCGGCTTCGTGCTCGGCTTCTTTCTCGCCAATAAAATGTCGGTCGCGCCGCGCCCGCAGGTCGCAACCGCAGGGCCGGCAGAAGGCACTGACGGCGTTGCGCCGCCGCTCGATCCCGCGCAGACGACCGGCGAGTTGCCGCCCGGTCATCCCAACGTCGGCGGCGCAAACGGCGCGAACACTGGCAGTGCCGCCGCCACTTCCGCCGACGCGCAACAGGCGATGGCCGCCGCCGACGACAGACCCAAAGACTTCGATTTACAGATGAACGCCGCCGCCACCTTCTATAAGGCCGGCGACTTCGACAAGGCGCTCGTCTATCTGCAACGCGCGGTCGAACTCAAGCCGAAGGACGTGGACGCGCTGACGGCGCTCGGCAACACGAAATATGACAAGGGCGACTTCACGGGCGCAACCGAATATTATCAACGCGTGCTCGCCATCCAACCCCAGAACACGGACGTGCAGACCGATTTGGGCAACTCTTATTTCCGGCGCACGCCGCCCGACTATGCCCGCGCCATCGTCGAATACCGCAAGACGCTGGCCATCGATCCTAAACATGAGAAGGCGTTGCAGAACATTGCCGCCGCCGCCCTCCAAATTCAAGATCGGGAGACTGCGCGCACCGCGATAGATCAACTTGCCGCCGCGAATCCAACTAATCCCACAATAGCCCCGTTGCGTGAAAGCTTGAACGCGCTGCCGTAAGCAGATTAACCACCAAGACACGAAGACGCGAAAGAAGCAAGCAACTGCTTCTTTCGCGTCTTCGTGTCTTGGTGGTTAATGCTTTTGCTTTGCCCTTACGGTCTGCCGAAACGGGCGCGGTACTCTTGCGAGTTCACGAACCCGTTGACCATCGTGCGATAGTCGCCCGGATGCGTGTTCAGATACGTCAACCATGCTTGGAAGCCGGTCGGCTCCGGCTCGCGCCGCAGATACCCGTAGTACTCGGTGGCGACGAAGCCACGGTTGAACGCGGCGTTGTAGAACGCGCCGTTATCCACGATCTCGCGTAAGACCTGTGCGCGCGTCTTCGTGCCCGCGTTCAGGTCGGCTACGAGTTGATTGCGATTCGAGATGGTCACGCCCGCGTTGGCGATCAACCGATCCACGTAAGCCGCGTTCGCCAGCGGATCATAGGTGGTGTGGAAGTCCTCACGCGCGGCGAACTCGTTGGCGTAAGCCGTCTGGTTGGCATTGAACTCCGCGAGCGTCGCGGCGTTCAAGCGTTGCGTGTCGCGGACGAACTCCGGATAGGTCGGCAGCCGGTTGAAGGCGACCAAGTAGAAGCGAATGACGAAGTAGCCTTTCTGCTGATACTCCTGCGAGCCGAAGAACGACAGCGACACTTGCACGCGGTCGCAGTTCGGGTTGCCGGCGGGCAGTTACGCAAGAGGTTGACCCACGCGTTGAAGCCGGCCGCGTCAGGCTCGCGGTTCAGGAAGTCGATGATAGTGCTGCCGCACGAAGAACTCCGGCGTGTCAATCGGGTTTGCGCCGGCCGACGTAGCATCGTTGTCCGTGATGGTGAGCGTCGTCGTGCTAGGCACGCCGAGCGTCGCGCCGGTTGGCGTGCTCAACGTCAGGTTAGCCGTCTCGTCAAATTCCGCGAAAGCATCATCGGTGATGAAGACGATGAAACTCTTGCTGGTTTCGCCTGCGGCGAAGCGGAGTGTGCCGACGGCCGTTGCGAAGTCGGAGCGTTCGGAGGCCGTGCCGCTCGTCGCGGTGTAATCAACCGCCGCCGCGCCCGTCGTGTCGCCTGTGCGCGTCACAGTGATCTGGATGCTGCCAACGCCTTCCGCGACCGTATAGGCCGCACTGCTGAACTGCACGGTTGACGCTGCGGGCGCAGGCGCGACGAAGGCCGACTGTTGCAAGGCGGACTCGAAATCGTTGTCGTCGCCGTTGCTGGTCAGACGCGCGAGGCCAGTGCCCGTCGCGTTCATGACATAGACCTCAAAGGCGACGCCGCCGTTGTCGCGGTTCGTGGCGAAGGCGACGCGCGTGCCGTCGGTCGAAAGCCACGGCTCTTGATCGAGCGCGGCGTTGTTGGTCAGCCGCGTCTGCGCCGCCCCGTCTTGATTCATGATGTAGATTTCGTCGTTGCCGTCGCGCGTGGATTGGAAAGCGATCTTAGTGCCGCCCCACGACGGATGACGATCTTCACCGGCATTGTTGCTGACGTTGGCCGCATTCGCGCCCGTCGCGTCCATCGTGTAGATTTCTTCGTTGAAGTCGCGGGTGCTGGTGAAAGCGAGCTTCAAGCCGTTGGGCGACCATGCAGGCTCGAAGTCGTCGTAAACGTTGTTCGTCAGGTTCGTCTGCCCTGTGCCGTTGGCATTCATGACGAAGATTTCGTCGTTGCCGCTGCGACTGCTGACGAAAGCGATCTTCGTGCCGTCGGGCGACCAGACGGGTTGCGTGTCGTCGTCGGTGTTATTGGTCAAACGGGTCGGCGCGATGAAGCCGTTGTTGTCGCCCGTCGAGTTCATCACGTAGATTTCGGTGTTGCCGTCGCGGTCGCTGACGAAAGCGACCTTAGTGCCGTCGGGCGACCAAGCGGGTTCACGATCCATGAACGGGCTGTTGGTCAGACGTGTCTGGCCGCCGCCGTCCTGATTCATCGTGTAGATTTCATAGTTGCCGTCGCGCTCGCTGGCGAACACGATCTTGCCGCCCGGTTCGGGCGTGTGGTTGGCGGGCGCGATTGCGTCGGCTTGCGTGTTCGGCGCAGCCGGTGCGGCGGCGTTTGGCCGCGCGGCGCTAACCTTTGCGCGCGCGGGCGCGGGGCTGTTAGCGGTGCGGGCCGGCGCGGTCAACTTGCGCGCCGCCAGCGCACCGCCGACGCACAGCACGACGCACAAGAGCGCCGCACCCCACAGCCGACGTGAGCCTATTCTTTCTCTATTCATGTCTGGAAGCTCCTTCGGTGGCGTTGGGCGCGATGCTCAGTTGCGCGTGCGGTCGTCCACCGTGCCCGTGGGGAACGGTTGATGCGACGGCGCAAAGAACGGGAACGAGTTACGAAACGGCACGTCGTTCTGATTGGCGTTGTCGGTGAGCGGCTGCCGATTGTTAATGAGAAATAGTTCGACATCAACCACGTCGTCGCCCAAGCGGCGACCGTTCGGGAAGCCGGACTGGTCGCCGGGGATGCGGTCGCCCGGCGTATCGCTGCGGAAGCCGCCGCCCTGATTGCCTGCGTTCACAACGTTCGTCAGATTGAGGCGCAGGAAGTCGCCGCGCGTGACGGCGATGTTGGCGAGAATGCCAATGCTCGTTTGATCAGTGCCGAGGGCTTGGAGCGTGCCGACGATGCTGTTGGCAAAACGGCCGTTGGCATCGTCGAGCGTGTTGGCCGAGTTGAACTCGTTCTTGCGATTGAACGGGATGAGCGCGACGTTGACCGCCGGGGTCGCCATGCGATCCACCGTGATCCAACGACCGACGCCGGAGACGGTCGCCTGCCGCGTCACGGTCTGATTGCTGCGCCGCTGCGCGACGAAGTTGAGGCCGATCTCGTTGTTGACGCCATTGGCGCGCAGGAAATCAATCGGGATGCTAAAGGCGATGCCGAGAATGTTGTAACCGGCGAAGCTGTCGCGCCCGCGCGTTAGTTGCGTCGGATCGGGCGGCCGGCGGGGGTGGCGCGCGTCGGCGCGGTGTAGCGGCTGAAGCCCGTGATGTCGAAGTTGAACGGATCATCGACGACGCCCGCGAAGAATTGTATGCCCGAAGGCCCGTTGGTGATGACGGGCGCGGGCGCGGTCGCGTTCAGGTTCGGGACGGTCGAGAGCGCGGTGAAGGTCGCGCCGTTCGGCAGCGTGACGGTCGCGGTCTGCGCCTGTGTCGACGCCTGATCCTTGCGCGTGAAGCGCACGTCAATGAAGCGGTCGGGGCGCGAGTCGCCATTCGTCTCCAACTCGAAACGATAACGCACGTTCTCGTCGAAGATGCCGAAGTTGACCATCTCGTTCGGCACGATGAAGCCGTGGATGGTGGCGGCGATGATGACCTTCGTGTTGTCGTTCGGGTCGCGGAAGAGGTAGGCATCGGCGATGTCCGCGCCCTGATCGTTGGCCACTGCGGGCGCGTCGCCGTGATCGGCGGCGTCCAAACTAGGCGCAGGGAGCAACGCAAAGACGAGGGCGACGGTCGCGGCCAACGCGACGAGCGAGAGTTTCTTCCGGTGCGAGCTAATCATTACTTTTCTCCTTCCGCGTCCAACGGCGGTGGATATTGGTGTCGTGATGCAATCTGGAATACGGTCAACGATGCGCAGAGGTTGGCAGTACAAGTTTGAGGTCAAAACTTTTGTCGGGGTACGAGCGGCGGGCAGTCGCAAGCCTTTTAGCTCGCAATAACCTCTTCCTATTACCAAGCTTGTGCGCTCAAAATATACGCAGCGCCCTACAACGTCAGTTTGCGTCGGCGCGGGTTGGCTTGAGTTGAGCACAAGCCAACCCGCACGACCGATCAAAGGTTGGGGCTACGCGGGAACTTAACAAACGGCAAACGAATGCCGCGCACGAACACTTGATCGGCACGGATCGCAGGCGGCGCGGCAAAGCCTATGCTGCCCGCAGCGGCGATGATGTCGTCCTGATCAACGCCGTCGCCGCTGATGCCGATTGCGCCGACCAACTCGTTGCCTTTGTAGAGCGGCACGCTGCCGGGGAAGATTTGAATGCCGTTCGGCAGATACGAGATCGTCGAACACGGAATGCTGCCCTGAGGCGCACCGGGCGTGACGATGGTTTCCACCAGCTTGTCTCTGATGATGTCGATCTGCAAGCCGTCGGTAAACACGCTCCACTGATTGATCGGCGGACTGAACGGCCCCGGCGCTGTGCCGTCGATGCCGTCCGGGAAGAACGGGCGATGCAGGAAGCCGTTGGCGCGGTCGCTGACGGCGATAGAGCCGTTCAACGCCAGCCCGTCGGCGGCGGCGCGATCAACGTATGCGCCTAGGCCGGCGGCGCGCAACACAGTGGCCGCGTTGCTGCGCGAGAAGAACATGGCCGTGCGCGCCTTCTGCACCGACACGTCGAAGCCGAACACGGGCGCATCGAACGTGCGGAAGATGCCGAGCACTTGACCTTCCGTGTCAACCACAGAGATCGAGACGCGCGCGGCGCTACCCAAAGGCTGACGAATAGCCGCGCGTGTAATGTCGGCTTGATGCGCGGCCTGCGCGATGATGGTCGTCACTTCGGCGGCGGTCAGCGCGTTGGCCGACCCGGAAGTGCTGGCGCGGAACGGAAAGAAGCGCGTATCGATTGCGCCGGGGCTGCCCGCGAGCGTCGTCGGGATGAAGGCCGAAGGCTGCGCGCCGCGAATCGGGAACGCAGCATCAACCGCGCCCGGTAGACTGGCGAACGGGATCGTCGCGGGACGCGGCGCGTCTGCGTCCGAGACGTTGACGAAGGGCAGGCGTATGCCGCCGACGATGATGTTGTCGCCGCGTATGAACGCGGGCGGCTCGTAGCCGCGCACGGCCGCGACCGCGATGACCTCTTCAAACGGTCTGTCGAGATCAACCGGATCACGATCAATCGTGTAAAGGCCGTCGCCTTCGATGCCGATGCCGCCCGCGGGCAGTCCGTTCTTATAGATCGGATGACTGCCCGGATCGCCCGCCAACCCGAAGGGCAGGCCCGGCATTTTTATGTCCGAGCAAGGAAGCTGCGAGAACTGCACACCGTAGAGCGGCCCCGAGCCTTGATTGCTTACGCTCGGCGGGAAATGCTCTTGAATGATGAAGCTCGCCGTGCGCGTCGTGAACGCGTTGCCCGACGTGCTGAAGAAAGCGGCCGTGCCGGCCTTTGAAATGGCCGCGCGGCGCACGGGCGCTAAGACCGGCGCAAGGTTCGCGCCCTCAAGCCCGACTGGCACAAGGCCCGTGAGCGGATCGGCCGCCTGCGTGAAGCTTGTCCCGCCCGTGAAGCGCGTGCGGACGGGCGCGCCCGTCATGTGGAAGACGCCGAGCACGTTGCCTTCACGATCCGTGACGGCGATTGTCACGTTGCGGTTCAACGCGACTGCGGCCGAGACTGCCTGCGCGATGACCTGCCGCACGTCGTCGGGCGTCAGGTTACCGGCCGTGATCGGGTTTGTGTTAGGCGTCGGCGCGGCGGCGGCGGGCGCGGGCGTCGGGATCGAGCCTTGATCGTCGGCGAGGCCGCCGCCGACATGACCGAGGCCGACGCGCACGCGGTTCGATTGCACGCCGCGATAGGTCAGCCGCACCAGCACGTCGCCCACGTCGCCTATGTCGTCCGCGACGCGCACCGTGACGGAGTTCATCAAGGGCTGACCGGGCACGCCGCCGATGTGTTCGACCGGCAGATCGTATTTGCGCCCGTTGCCGTCTTCGGCTTCGACCCGCAGTTGCGCCTCGTCGGCGAACGGTTCGACGTTCAAGACGAGAAACTGGATGCGCGTGCGGCGGTCGGACGCGAAGTTGTGCGTGTCCGTGCGCGCAAACGGCTCGCGCATGCGCGTCACGGCCGTGAGCGCAACGGCGCGCGTCGAGTCCGGCTCGCTGATCAGAATCGGGCGCGTGTTCTGGGCCGAGGTCTGACGCTCTGCGACGAACAACCCTGCGCCGAGCAAGCTCAGGCATAGGCCGGCAAAGACGAAGGAGCGAAGACGCTTATAAGCACAACTGATCATAATGACAATGACACGAAACGCATGAGAGCATGCGTAAATTGAAGTTCAAAAAGAGCGCGGGACTAGGCTGAAGCGGGTACACTTTACCATTAAACTTTTGCGAGTCAAGGTAATTTTCCACGCGCCTGCTTGTGCGCATGAAAAGCGGCGTGAAGGCGATCAGAATGTACGGGCGCGCACACAAAAAAGATTGCCTGTGTTGACAGGAAATTTGCGCGCGAAAAATTTGATTGCCAGTAGGGCCGTGAGTATGCTACAAGGCACTCTCTCGCAAGGCTAAATCGAACCAAGCACCAGCTAGCCCTTTCAAGCGCAGAGACTGTTCTCTTTCAAATTCTTGAAGCTCAGCAAGTTTTCGTCGCCCCGCCCGCGCGCGGCGGCCTACATTTTCAGTTGAGGCCCTTCATGTTCCGTATGCCAGTTAAACGCAGACTCCTCGTTGCCGGCCCGTGCGTCTTCAGCTTGCTACTCGTCTGTCTTTGCGCCGCGACCGCTGCGGCGCAGGACGGCCGCATCACGGGCACTGTGCGTAATGCATCGAAAGCGGCGGTGGCGGGTGCAACTGTCACGGCCGTCAATCAGGTCACGACCCGGCGTTCGACCAAGCGCACCAACAGCGACGGCACGTTCTCTTTCAAACTGCGCGCAGGCGCGTACCGCATTCTCGTCAGCGCGCCTGAGACGCAAATCTTCGACCGCGAGAACGTCATTGTCGAACCGGGCAAAGATGCGACCGTCGAGGTCGAGTTGAAGACGGCCGCCGCCATGCCGAAGGTGGCCGACCCGACCGAGGGCGAAGAACCGGCCGGCTACGCGGGCAGTCCGATTGAGTCCGCGCCGCCCACTAATCCGGGCCGGCGCGAGCTGCGCGACCGCTGGCGCATCTCCTTCCCCGAATACGACCGCTATGGCGACAACGGCGCGCGCGGGCGCGACATTCCGGCGCGCAGGGGCAACTGGTACAACCCGTATGATTTGAACTTGCTGAAGGGCGACTATCCGATCTTCGGGCAGAAGACCTTTATGATCCTGTCGGGCGTGGACACGGTGGTCGTGCAGCAGCAGCGCACGCCGATCCCGTCGAACGTGTCGAGCGCGCGGCCCGGTAGCGCCGAATTTTTCGGCAAGCCCGAAGTCTCTGGCCGTGAACCACATCATGCAGTTCACGTTCGAGATGTTCAGCGGCGACTCGACCTTCCGCCCGCGCACGTGGGCGATCAAAATCTCGCCCACGTTTAGTTTGCCCAACTTCGTGCGCGCGCGCGAGACGGGCGTGATCAATATCGACGTGCGGCGCGGCACGACGCGCACCGACACGCACTTCTCGCTCGAAGAAGCGTTCGGCGAGGTCAAACTCGAAGACGTGAACGCGAACTTCGACTTCATCTCGGCGCGCGTCGGCATTCAGCCGTTCGTGTCGGACGCGCGCGGCTTCCTCTACAGCGACAACAATCTCGGCGGGCGTCTGTTCGGCGCGTGGAAGAACAATCGCTTCCAATGGAACGCCGCCATGTTCGCGCAGTTGGAGAAGGACACGAACTCGGGCCTTAACCGCTTCGACCTGCGCCCGCAGCGCGTCTATATGTTCAACGTCTTCCGGCAAGACTTTCTGGAAAAAGGCTACACGGGCCAGTTCGTCTTCGCGTTCAACGACGACCGCCGCTCGGTCGAATATGACCGCAACGGCTTTCTCGTCCGGCCCGCGCTCATCGGCGACTTCCGCCCGCACTCGATCAAGGTGGGCTATCTAGGCTTCAACGGCGACGGGCACATCGGCCGGCTCAATCTGACGAACGCGTTCTACTTCGCGCTCGGACAGGACGAGCGCAACCCGATTGCCGGCAAGTTCCAACGCGTGCGCTCGACGATGGCGGCGGTCGAAGCGTCGATTGATAAAGACTTTCTGCGTTACAAGGCGTCCTTCTTCTTCGCGCAGGGCGACAAGAACCCGACCGACGGCGTGGCCACCGGCTTCGACGCCATCTTCGACGATCCGAACTTCATCGGCGGGCAGTTCTCTTTCTGGAATCGCGTCGGCATCCCGCTCACAGGCGCGGCGGTCGGCCTCGTGCAGCCGAACTCGATCCTGCCCAACCTGCGCAGCAGCAAGTCGCAAGGGCAAGCGAACTTCGTCAACCCCGGCATCTTCATCTACAACGCCGGGATAGATGTCGATCTAACGCAACGCATCAAGGTCTTGCTGAACGCGAACTGGTTGCGCTTCCATCGCACAGAGCCGCTCGAATACCTGATCTTCCAGAATCGCATTCGCCACGACATCGGTTGGGATTTCAGCCTCGGCGTCACCTATCGCCCGCTCTTGATCAATAACGTGCAGTTCACGTTCGGCGCTTCGACCTTGAAGCCGGGGCGCGGCTTCCGCGACATCTATACGGATCGCACGCGCAACTGCCCGCTGCCCGACTATTGCACGGCCGACAGCACCACCATCAACCCGAACAAACCGCTCTATGCACTCTTCGGGCAGGTGAAGTTTATCTTCTAAGTATGCGTTCGGAACGCACAAGTACGCGGGCGCGCTCGGCGGCCGCGGCGGCGTTCCGAAGTTATCATCGGCCCATAGTTTTTTCGTCTGTGTCACTACAGGAGAGAGTTGATGCACAGGTTCGGACTCATTGAACGCTTCAAGCTCTTACTCGTTCTCATCACGTGTGCCTTCGTCTGCGCGCTGGTGTTGAGCAGCAGCCCGCGCTCGTCCGCCAACAGCAACACAGACCCGGCCCGCACCGCCGCGCCCGATGCAGCCACGCCGCCCACGGCCGCGACTGCTCATGCGAGCGCGCCGCGTGCTAAGTCGAGCGCGCCGAGCGCGGCTGTCACACAGGCCGCTGCTGCTGCGCCCGAAGGCTGTGTCACCTGTCACGGCAACACAGAGCCGATGCACACGACGGACAACGGCAAGCTCGCGCCCGACGGCAAAGATGGACAGGGCTTGTCGTGTACCTATTGCCACGGCGGCAACCCTGTGGCGAAGACCGCCGAAGACGCGCACGTGCGCCCGCGCAATCCAGACTTCTGGAAGTACAAGGGCAAGATGACGAGCGCGAACCCGCAAGGGTTGAACGCGTTGATGAATCAGGAGAGTTGGGAGTTTGTTCGCTTCATCAATCCGGGCGACCTGCGCGTGACGCAAAAGACCTGCGGCGAGTGTCACTCGCAAGAGGTCGCGGCGAACGAGACGAGCAACATGCGCCACGGCGCGTTTCTGTGGGGCGCGGCGTTCTACAACAACGGCGGCTATCCCGCTAAAGACGCGCGCTACGGCGAAAGCTACAGCCCCGACGGACAGCCCGAACGTTTGATCCAAGTCCCACAGCCGACGCTCGAACAGCAACTACAAAAAGGCTGGTTGCGCTTCATCGATCCAATACCGCGTTGGGAGATTTCGCAACCGGGCAACATCCTGCGCGTCTTCGAGCGCGGCGGCAAACGTCGCCTTGAAGTCGGTCTACCGGAAAAGGATGAAGACCCCGGCAAGCCCGACAAGGGTTTGAGCGCGCGCGGCCTCGGCACGCTGCAACGCACCGATCCGGTCTATCTCGGCCTACAGAAGACGCGCCTGCTCGACCCGACCTTGAATCATCTCGGCACGAACGATCACCCCGGCGACTTTCGTTCGTCGGGTTGCACGGCCTGTCACGTCGTCTATGCGAACGACCGCAGCAAAGTCAACTCAGGCCCCTACGCGCAGTACGGCAACATGTCTTACACGCAGACCGGCGACACGAATATCCCGCGCAACGAGCCGGGCCATCCGATTCGCCACACGTTGACGAGCGCCATCCCGACCTCGCAGTGCATGGTCTGCCACATGCACCCCGGCACGAACATGGTTTCCACCTACACGGGCATGATCTGGTGGGACAACGAGACGGACGGCGATAAGCTCTATCGCAAGGAACAGCACGACGCTTCGCAAGACGAGGAACAGGTCAAGCTCGGCCGCAACCCTGAAGCCGCAAGTTTGCGCGGGCAGTGGTCGGAGTTCAAAGACCCTGATCGGCTTTCGCCCGACGATTTCCTCGTCAAATCCGGCGACCCCGACGGCGACATCAACAAGTCCTTGAAGAACATCCAACTGGCCGACTTTCACGGGCACGGCTGGCTGTTCCGCGCCGTCTTCAAACGCGACCGCGCGGGCAACATCCTCGATTCATTCGGCCGGCCCGTCAAGAACGTCACGGCCGCGAAACTCGGCCGCGCCGTCGCATACGAAGACAACGATCCGCGTTCGTCTTCGATCCTCGGCAAGTCCGGTCAGCCCGTCCATCTCAAAGACATACATCTTGAGAAGGGCATGCACTGCGCCGATTGCCACTTCCGCCAAGACGCGCATGGCACGGGCATTCTTTACAACGAACCGCGCGCCGCCATCGAGATCAACTGCACCGATTGCCACGGCACGATTCAAGAGCGCGCCAAGTTGGTCACTACCGGCTTCGCCGCCGGACAAGGCATCAAAGACGATAAACTCGTTGACGAAGAACGCGGGCGCAACTTGCGTGCGCCGCGCAGCGGGCAACGCGACATCACGCGCAATCTCTACGCGCGCGACGCCAAAGGCGCGAAGATTCCGCTCTTCGAGGTTGCGCCGAACGTCGCAACGAATGCGACCGCGAAGCCCTTAGCCAAGACGTTTAAGGATGAGAAGGGCGCTGAGCAGACGGTTGAATTTAAGAGCGGCGAAGTGATCCAGAACTCGCTGGTCGAGCCGGGCCGTTGGTGGCGCGTCAAGCAGACGCGCGACACGGTTGACCCGCAGTCGCCCGACTACAACGAACTGTCACGCTATGCCAAGACCATCCGCCGCGACAATAAGACGTGGGGCGACGTGCCCACGGACGAAGCGCAACTCGCGCACCCCGACAAGCAGATGACTTGCTTCGCCTGTCACTCGTCGTGGATGACATCGTGTTTCGGCTGTCACCTCTCGATGAAGGCGAATCGCAAGATGCCCAATCGCCACAACGAAGCCACCGAGTCGCGCAACTACACGACCTATAACTTCCAAGTCATACGCGACGACGTGTTCATGCTCGGCAAGGACGGCACGACGACCGGCCACCGCGTTGCGCCCGTCGCATCGCGCTCGGCCGTGCTGGTCAGTTCGCAGAATCAACAGCGCGAGTGGATCTATTCGCAGCAGCAGACGATCTCGTCCGAAGGTTATAGCGGGCAAGCCTTCTCGACGCACGTACCGCACACCGTCCGCGCTGTTGAGACGAAGGGCTGCTCCGACTGCCACGTCGCAGAACAGAACGACAACAACGCGTGGATGGCGCAGCTACTTTTGCAAGGCACGAACTTCGTCAACTTCATGGGTCGCTACGTCTACGTCGCGGCCGAAGAGGCGCTCGAAGTCGTGCCCGTGACCGAGCACGAAGAACCGCAGGCCGTGATCGGCAGTACCCTGCACCGGCTCGCCTATCCTGACAACTACAACAAGTTCGTCTCGAAAGACGGGCGCAAGCTCTCGACCTTCTTCGAGCACGTCGGCAACCCTGAGGTCCTAAGCGTGCAACTGCGCGGCGAGTATGCATACGTCGCGGCCGGCGAAGGCGGCTTGCGCGTTTACGATGTGGCGCAGATCGATCACAAGGGCTTCTCCGAACGCATCACGACCGCGCCCGTGTCGCGCTTCGGGCAAAAGTTCTGGGTCAAGACCAAGCACGCCACCTGCGTCGCCGCGCCGACCACGCTCGGCGTTGACCCAGCGCGCAATCGTGATCCGAACAATCAAGAGCAGCCCATACATCTGCTCTACGCTTTCCTCTACGTCACCGATAAAGAGGAAGGGCTGATCCTCGTCAACGCCGCGACGTTGTTGGACGGCGATCCGCTGAACAACTATCTCAAGCGCGCGCTGACGTGGAATCCGAACGGCGTGCTCAACGAAGCAAACAACATCCAGATCGCGGGCACGCATGCTTACATCACGACGGACAAGGCGCTCGTCATCGTGGACATAGACAAGCCGCTTGAGCCGCGCGTCGTCAAGACCATCCCGCTGCACGAACCGAAGGCTGTTGCTATCCAGTTCCGCTACGCCTTCGTCGTCGATGAAGAAGGCTTCCACGTCGTCGACATCACGACGCCGGCCGACGCGCACCTGGTCGAAGAAGCAGAGGTCAAGTTCCATCACGGGCACGACGTGTATGTGGCGCGCACCTACGCCTACGTCGCCGCCGGCCCCGATGGTATCAAGATCATCAACGTCCAGAATCCCGCGAAGCCGGAACTCGATCAGACGTTCAATGCCGAAGGGCAACTGAACGACGTGCATCAGGTCAAGGTGGCGATGACGAACGCGAGCCTGTTCGCTTATGTCGCCGACGGCAAGAACGGCTTGCGGATTTTGCAGTTGACCGACCCGGAGACGATGCCGACCTTCGCCGGTTTCAGCCCGCGCCCCGAACCAAAACTGATCTCGACCTTCAAGACGAAGGGCCCCGCCATCGGCCTCTCGAAAGGTCTGGATCGTGATCGTGCGGTCGATGAAAGCGGCAACCAGTTAGCCGTCTTCGGCCGGCGCGGCGCACGTCCCTTCAACCTCGCCGAGATGCAGCGCATGTATCTCTTGAACGGTCAACTTTACACCGTCTCCGATTCGCCGAACACGCCCGCGCAGCCGTTCACCAACGCGCCGAGCGCGACGACAACCACCGTGAGCGCGCCGCGCCCGACCGGCCGGCCGTCTCGCAAACGATGCAATTGCCGCTGCCGCACACGCTCGCCGGCCGGACTACTGCGCTCGTCGGCGGTGGCTTCGGGCTACTGTTCGCGGCCTTCGGTTGGCGCACACTACGAAGACGTGTGAAGAAAACCTAGTCCGCGATTAACCACCAAGACACGAAGCCACGAAAGATGATCAAAGGTCGTCTTTCGTGGCTTTTCTTGGTGGTTATCTTTCCTACTTCGTCTTCATCCACGCAACACAACGTTGCAGGTGCGCGTGCATCTCGTCGGCGCTCGCGTGGTGTATGCGTCCGTGGCCGGGCAGCACCCATTCAAACCGATAATCAAGCAATCGCTCCATCGAGCGTGTCTGCTCCGACCACGAATACCAGCAGGCATTGCGAAAGGCCGTGAGCGTCGCGCGCGCGGGCGACCACGCGAGATGATCGCCTGTGAAAAGAAACTTGTCGCGGTAGAGCAAGACCATGTGCCCGCGCGTGTGGCCGGGCGTGGGGATGACGGTGAGTTCGTCGTCTAAGCGCACAGGGTCGAGGCCGTCGATAATCTGTTCGACGCCGTGACGCGCGGCGTGGTCGTCGGCGTGCATGATGCGGCGGCAATGAAACCGCGCGGCATAACGCGCGTGATCCGCAATGTCGTCGCGGTGCGAGAGAAACATCAAACGAACACCGCCCGTCGCCTCGATCCGTTTGCCGAGTTGCGTGGCGTAGCGCGGCGAATCTACGAGCACGTTGCCGCCAGCCTCATCGGGCCGCACGATCAGATAACTCCACGCGCCGAAGCTATGCTCTGAAGTGAAGCCGCAAAAATAAACATTCTCCGCGACGCGAACGGGGAAAGCGTCGATGCCGATGCGTTTGTCTAACCGCGCGGTCGTGCCGATGGATGCGGTCGGGCACGCAACGAGCGCCATCAACGCGCGCCGCACCTCTTCGTCCGTCACCGGCTGATGATGCACGCTCGTCTGCTCGCCGTGATCGCGGAACACTTCGGGCGCGATCTGCCGGCACGCGTCGCAGTCGATACACGACGCGTCCACATAAAAATCACCCGGCACATTCTCCGGCAGACGTAGCGCAAGTTTCACCATGTGAGCTAGTTTCAGGTTTCAGCATTCAAGTTTCAAGCTCAGCCGGACGGTTTCCAACTTGAACCCTGAAACCTTGCGTCAATGCGCTTGTTGGACGAACTCTTTCGTGCGTGCGTCTTGCGGCGCTTGCAGCAGTTGCGCGGTCGGGCCGTATTCGATAGCCGCGCCCGCTTCCATATATAAGAGATTGTCGGCCAGCCCGTCGAGAAAACCGATGGAGTGCGAGACGACCACCATCGTGTGCCCGGCGGCGGCGAACTTGCGCAAGAGCGCGCGCATCTCCGTGACCCGGCGCGGGTCGAGCGCCGAAGTCGGCTCGTCGAAAAGTAACACGCGCGGGCGCATGGCGAGCGCGCGGGCAATCGCCACGCGTTGTTGCTCGCCACCCGACAGCGATTCGGGATAACGACCGCCGATTGCGCGAGGCCGACCGAGGCGAGCAGTTCATGTGCGTGCGTCTCGGCTTCGCGGCGCGGCATATTGAGGACGTGGACGGGCGCTTCGATGATGTTGCCGAGCGCGGTCAGATGCGGGAACAGGTGCAGATGTTGAAAGACCATCCCGACCTTGCGCCTTAGTTCTTTGACGCGGCGGCGATAGGTCGCTTCGTCAAGTTTCGCGTCAAGCCGCACGCCGTCACAGTCGAGCGTGCCACCGTCGATGCGCTCCAAACCATTGAGACAACGCAGCAGCGTCGTCTTGCCGCTGCCCGATCCGCCGATGACGCCGAGCACAGTCTGCGCCGCCACGTCGCAGCTAATGCCGCGCAGGATCAAGTTGCCGTTGATTCTCTTCTCGATGCGTTCGACCTTGATCATGCGACTGTCTCCGCGTTTGTTTGCTCGACGACTTGCCGGCGTTGCATGCGTCGTTCAAGTCGGCGCGCGAAGTGTGCCATCGGCAAACTCATCGCCAGATAGAACGCCGACACGATGAGGCCGAGCAGCAGGAACTCGCCCGTCGCGTTCGCTAACTCGCGGTACGCGGTCGCCAATTCCCAGACTGAGATGGCGAACGCAACCGAAGTGTCTTTGAAGAGTGAGACGAAATCGTTCGTCATCGGCGGCAGCGCGATGCGAAACGCTTGCGGCATGATGATGCGCCGGAACGCGAGCAACGGATTCATGCCGAGCGAATAAGCCACTTCCCATTGCCCGCGCGGGATCGCTTCGAGCGCGGCGCGGTAAACCTGCGACTCGTAAGCAGCGTAATTCAGACCTAACCCGATGAGCGCCGTCAGCCACCCCGGCATCGCCACGCCGAAACGCGGCAGCCCAAAATATAGAAACAACAGTTGAACGAGGACAGGCGTGCCGCGAAAGAACTCGACATAAGTTGTGCATAGCAGTTGCAACCAACGCGGCCCACGCGACTGACCGAGCGCGAGCGGCATGCCCAAGACGACCGCGATCACCATCGCACCGAAGGCGAGCAACACGGTGACGAGCGCCGCACGCGCCAAACGCACGATGGCTTCGGGCCAGTTGAAGGCCGCGTCCGTCAACTCGAACTTGTTCGCGTCCGTCGTTTGTGGCGGCGCATCGAGTTGAGCGCGCAACTCAACTTGGCGCTCATCCCACAGATTCCATTTGCGCAGGATGCGTTCGAGCGTGCCGTCGCGCATGATCTGGTCAAGCCCCGCATCGACCTGCGCCTTCAACGCCTCGTCGCCCTGCCGCAAGCCGATGACATAAGTGCCCGGTTGAATGGGTGCGCCAGCCGGTTTGAAGCGCGGATTGCGGCGCGCGTAGAACATCTCCATCGGCACGTCCATCAACACGGCGTCGATGCGCTTCAGTTCAAGATCACGATACGCGCCGACCGGATCGGCATAACTGCGAAACGGAATCTGCTCTTGCGCGAGCAGACGCGACGCGGCGGTGTTCGCCAACGTGCCGACCGTGCGCGTGCGACAATCGGCGAGCGCGTTGATGCGCGTCTCTGTTTGTCGCACTGTGAGTTGCAGTTGGAAGACGTAGTAAGGCTTGCTGAAGAGAATCTGTTTCGCGCGGTCGGCGGTCGGCTCTAAGCCGTTGACGATCACGTCGAACTCGCCACGCCGCAAAGACGAGACGATGGTTTCCCAATCCGTCGGGACGAAGCGCGGCTGGCGCTTCATGGCCGCGGCGAGCGCCGCAACCAGTTCGTGTTCGTAGCCGATGTATTGTTCAGGGTTGCGCCGGATCGGCGTAGACGTAAGGCGCGCCGCCCGACGGGTCCGCGCCCCAACGCAACTCGGCTTGCGCGTGCGCCGCGACGGCGAGCGCCAGAACTTCAAACAGGAGCACGCCGATCAGCCGGACGCGGGCGCGGACTCTACTGGGCAACGCATGCGACCTCCATCACAAATGCGCGCTATTCTCCGCGAGCAGCACGCCGCGCGCAACTTCGGCTCGCCGGCCTCGTCAATGTGTCATGTGCCAGCGGCGCGCTCAAATGCGACCGAGCAACAATAGGATGAGCACGATCAGCAAGACGAGGCCGAGGCCGCCGCTCGGATAGTAGCCCCAACTGCGACTGTGCGGCCACGACGGCAACGCGCCGACGAGCAACAGGATCAGGATGATGAGCAAGATCAGGCCCATAATCGTTTCCCCTTCCTTAGTGTCTACGCCCGCCACGTAAATGCGGGCCGGTTTGTCGTTCGCTTGTCAGTCCGTTTAGCCGTGAGAGTATGCCTTGCCGCGTTGAGTCAACATTTAATTTGGCGCGGCAAAACGGCCTTGTCTTAACAACAAATAGAACCCGCTACTAAGACGTGGCCGAGATGACGAATGACGGAAGGCGGCATGATGAATGATGAACGGCAAACAGTTCATCTGTCATTCATCGTTCATCATGCCGCCTTCCGTCATTTCTGCCACGAAGCAATCGCGGTGTCGGTTACAGCGATTCAAGGAAGCGGATGATGTCTTCCTTGCAGCCGCTTGGGCCGAAACACACGCCGCCCACTTCGACCGGCAGCGCGTTGAAGCGCGTGATGACCGAAGAGGCTTCGCCCGCGTGGGTCATGATGGCTTCCATGAAGGTCAGCGAGTTGCCATCATGCATCAGACGGTCGCGCGTGCGGACGCCCCAAAGCGGCGGCGTGCGAACCTTGTTGCGCGTGGACCAGCGCGCCGGGACGGTGTCGTCCTGCGGCCCGTTCTGCACGATGCCGTCGCCCGTGCCTACGTCGTGCAACAGGAAGTCGCTGAAGGGCCGGAAGACCTTGTTGCCCAACGCAACCGGCACGGTGAAGTGCCCGTTGTTGATGACGGTGCAGGGCGGCGCGGTGACGAGCGCGGGTATGTGGCAGGTGGCACAACTATAACGCGCGTTGTCGCCGTTAGCGGGCGGCATGTTCGAGAAGAGTTTGCGCCCGCGAACGATGGACGCATTGAACTGGTTGATGATGTCGGGATCACGCGGCGGCGCTTTGGTGGCGCGCATGAACTCGGCGAACAACTTGAAGTCCTGCACCTGATCTTCGGCGAAGGGCGGCGGATCGGGCACTGGATCAAAGGCCGCAACCGAGCGTCCGAGCGACGTGTTCTCGACGCGGACGAGGAAGTTGGTGATGCCCATCTCGTTGCGATACGCGTCGCCGGAGAACGAGAGCAGGCTGGCGTGCTGATCTTTCCACCCGAAACGGCCGATGCGCCGTTTGCACGGCAGGTTCGGGTTCGCGCAGTCGGGGTTGGTGTTGATGTTCGCTTCCAGCACGGGCACGGCGATGGCTTGCCCACGGATCGCGCCGCCGGTGATGATGTTCTGGAAGAACGAGATGGCCAGCAACGTGCCGTCGGGCACGGACTCGACGAAGCCGTCGCCAAGCGTGTTGAGCGACGTGCGGAAAGTGCGAACTTTCTCTTCGCGCTTGAGCGCCGGGCCGCTAACGACGGCGGCAGTCAGCAGCGGCGGCACGCGCTCTTGTAGCTTCGCGCCGAAGAAGGGCGGCGTCAAAGTGTTGGCGGTCGGGATCGAGCGGTCGTTGATGAGCGAGCCGCCGGGTGCGTCTTTGAAGATCGTCACCAAGCCCCACGGGCTGTTGACCCTGACGTTGTGGCCGGCGCGCAGTTCATTGATCTGGCTGATCGCACCAGTCACAGGGTTCTGGTGACACTCGCTGCAAGCCTGCGCGTTGTACACCGGCCCGAGGCCGTCCGGCGTAATTTCCTCGCGTTCCTCGAACGCAACCTTGTCGGCGTCGAACGTGGGCTGCGGGATGAAGCCGTTGGTCTTGTCGTCGAAGTCGGCGGGCGCGTTACTGAATGGAATCAGGCACGGGGCATTGGGCGCGGGTGCGCCTTTGGCAGTTTCATCTTGCGCCGGGGCCGCGCCCTTGTCGGGCGACGTGGTGCCCCCGGCCGCGGCCGGGTCTTTCTCTGTGTCGAAACTGAAGTTGGCATCCGAGTTCGGGTCTGAGCCTTCGGTGTCGGTGGCTCGCGATTCGGTCACGTCCACGCCAGTGTTGCTCACCTTGTTTGCTTGATCCGCGCCGGCAACGTTTTCCGTTTCAACCTCTTCGTCGGCGGCCGGGGCGGCAGCTTGCGCGCTGGCCATATCTGAAGTCTGACTACTGGTCTTCCAGTTCGAGGCGATGAGCGTTGTGGCTAACGCAATGAAGATAATCAGAGTGAAGATTTTCAAGCGGTACATCTTTCGTTCCTCCTTGTGCTTGAACCCGGACACGAGGCAGGTGGTTCAAGCGTGAAAGCAACCTCGGCGGTTGCGCATGAGGCTCGGTTGAGTGGTCGGTCACCAGTTGTCTGCAAGCGCGTGTGAATGAGAAGCAGCGCCGCCTTCGGCTTCGCCGTTTAGACAAAGAAGCCGGAGTCGAAGGGAGGTGTCCTTCTCGGAACCTGCGGGGGTTATATGAGAGGGTTAATCAGAGCGTGGGGTAACACTCAGGGCACGACGACAATATATGGGGGCGGGTCTGGGGAAATTGTGAGGTGGGGCCTGACAGGGGAGGACAACCGTGAACCTGACGTTGACGACTCCTGCTCAGCTTACGCGCAACCGGGGACATTGCAAATAAACTGATAGACGGCCTGAACTAATTTAAGGAGAACGATAAGCGGGCACAGACTACGCCTGTTGCCGGCCGCTGTCAACACAATTTTTTGCCGCGCACACTGACGCGCGTTAATCACCGGAAACAACGGCCGCGCGGGCCGCGCTGTGCGTGTGTCGCCGCCGGAGATAGCAGGTGTAACCGAACCAGAGGCCGTAAACAAACGCGAGCAGCACGGCGGCGATGAGGGCGGACAGCGTCGTGTGCTCCGTCACCTTGCGCAAGACGACGAAGAAGTCGCCGGTCACGCCGAGCGCGAGCGGGATCATGGCCGCCAACAGGATGCGACTGGCGAACCGATGAAAATGTTCAGTCTCTTCACCACGCTCGACGATGCGATGATAAGCGGCCGGCGTCATCAACAGGATGATGCTCAGCGCGACCAGACCGAGGCAGATGAGATGCACGGCCTTCGATGAACCGGGTAAGTGCTGAAACGCGTCCGTGAACATACTGATGAAAGCGAAGCCCAGTAGCGCCTGCGCACCCGGCAACACAGTGCGCGCCTCGGTCAGCACGTGCTTGATCTTGTCCGTCGTCTTCGTCGCGCCCGATTCTTTATCAGCCTGCGCCTTGCTCATCTCCTGCTCCTTCTCACGTTCGATCACGGCCGCACGCCCGCGTCGCCGCCATAGCTCAAGTCCGTACCAGAAAAAGAGCGCCACCGCCAACACGCACAGACCGGCGACCACACCCGGCGTGCGCCCATGCACGATCTCGACCGCGACATACACGTCCAAACCAAGCCCCAACGCCAGCGGCAACAACGCGCAATCAAGCACGCGCGTGGTGAAACGATGCACGTCTTCCCGGTCCTCACCGCGCGCGACGATCTGGTGATAAGCCGAAGGCCACATGATGAGCACGACGCCGACGAGCATGATGCCCAATGAGATCAGCTTGACGTACTGCGAATCCCACGGCAGCCGCTCGAAGACCGGCTCGAAGGCCGAGCGATATTCAAAGCCGACCAGAATCTGCGAGCCGAGCACCAGCATGCGGGCTTCGTCCAGAGCGTTCTGAATCTTGTCCTTGAGTTGCGCCATGTCAGTTGCAGACGTTCATGTATAGAGCCGCGTCAGTTCGCGCTTCAAGACCTTGCCCGTCGGCCCCTTCGGCAGTTCCGCCAGCAGGCGCACTTGCTTGGGGCACTTGAAGTCGGCGAGACGCGCGCGGCAGAAGTCGATCAACTCTTGCGCGGTCGCTTGCGCGCCGTCTTTGAGGACGACGAAAGCGGCCACCTCTTCGCCGTATAGTTCATCGGGCACGCCGACCGTGGCGGCGGCGGCGACCGCCGGATGGTTGTATAGCACTTCGTCGATCTCGCGCGGATAGATGTTCTCCCCGCCGCGTATGATCATGTCAGACTTGCGATCCACGATGTAATAGAAGCCGTCTGCGTCGCGGTAGCCGATGTCGCCCGTGTGAAACCAGCCGCCGCGAAAGGCGTGCGCGGTGGCCGCGTCGTTCTTGAAGTAGCCTTTGAAGATGTTCGGGCCGCGCAGGACGATCTCGCCGCGTTCGCCGTCGGGCACTTCCCTGTCGTCTTCGTCCACGACGCGCATCTCGTTGCCGATGGGTTGACCCGCAGAGCCGGGCCGCCGTCGCGCATCCGGCGGGTTGAACGTCGCGCGCACAGTTGATTCGGACAAGCCATAACCTTCGATAACAAACGTGTCGAACGTCGCTTCAAAGCGGCGTATGACTTCAGCCGGGACGGGCGCGGAGCCGCAGAGGCAGAAGCGAAACTGATCGGTCTTGCAGTCGGCGGGCACGCCGTCGGGGAAACGCGCGAGCAACATCGAGAGCATCGTGGCGACCGTGCCGACTGAAGTGATCTGATAGTCGGAGATGATTGACCAGAAGCGCGACGCGGAGAAGCGCGGGCTAACGACCGTTGAGCCGCCCGCGTAGAGCGCGGAGATCGTCGTCGCCATCACCGCGTTCATGTGAAAGAGCGGCATCACCGTGAGCAGTCGATCCTTGTCGGTGAACTGCAACCAGTTTGTGATCTGCTGCGCGTTGGCGAGCAGGTTGCCGTGTGTGAGCAGACAGCCTTTCGGTTTGCCCGTCGTGCCCGAAGTGTAGATGATGATTGCTTCGTCGTCGCGTGTTTGTGCGTGTTCGTACCATGACGTGTCCGGCGTTGCGTCATATTCGCTGACGACGGCCGCGTAGTCGTCGAACTCAATCACCGCATCGAGTGTCTGCAATCTCTCACGCGTCGCGTCCACTTCGGCGCGGAACTGTGAATGGACGAGCAACAACTTCGCTTCCGAGTTGTTGACGACATATTCGATCTCTTCGCCCTTCAACAGTGAGTTGACGGGGCCGGCGAGCGCGCCGAGTTTGAAGCAGGCAAAATAAGCGATGATGTATTCGGCGCTATTGGGCAACAGCAGGCTGATCACGTCGCCCTTCGTGATGCCGCGAGCCGCGAGCATGTTCGCCGTGCGGTTGACCGCCGCATCGAACTCGCTGTAGGTCCAGCGGCGGCCGTCGGCCTCGGAGAAAAGCAAATGCTGGTCGGGCGTTGCGGCGGCTCTCTCTTCGAGCAGTTGGCGCATGTTGGCGGCGGCTTTGTTTGTTGGTTGGTCTGTCATTTTACGGTTGGCACGCCCGCGCCGTGTGATGTATAAAGTTCGGGCAATGGGCACGGACACTTACGGTGTCACAAGGTCTTTGGAGCGGCCCAGCTTAGCGAAAACGCTTCCCGTTCTACAAACGTCTCCGACTCTATTCGCCGCTTTTCCGCAGCACCCACGGCGCGCCGTTTCACGCGCGCGCGAACGCTTGCTATGAAAACATATCGCAATTTTATCAACGGGCAATGGCTCGAATCCACTTCAGATCAAACCGCGGCGAACGTCAACCCCGCGAACACGGACGACGTGCTCGGCACGGTGCGACTGGCGACGCGTGAAGAAGCGCGGCAGGCCGTCGAAGCAGCGGCAGAAGCGTTTCGCGGTTGGCGCTCGACGCCTGCGCCGCAACGCGGTCGCATCATGGCGCGCGCCGCGCGGTTGATGGAAGACGGCAAAGAAGAACTGGCCGCGATCCTGACGCGCGAAGAGGGCAAGACGCTTGGCGAAGCGCGCGGCGAACTGCAACGCTCGATCAACGTGGCGGAGTTCTGCGCGGGCGAAGCGCGGCGCATGAACGGCGAGACGATCATGTCCGAGTTGCCCGCCAACTTCGCCTACACGATCAGAGAGCCGCATGGCGTTGTCGCTTGCATTACGCCGTGGAATTTTCCGGTGGCGATTCCCGTCTGGAAGATCGCGCCCGCACTCGTCGCCGGCAACACAGTCGTCTTCAAGCCCGCGACGGTCACGCCGGAGACGGCCATACGCATCACGGAAATTTTCGCCGAAGCCGGTCTGCCGAAAGGCGTGCTCAATCTCATACTCGGTTCAGGGTCGGAAGCAGGCGACGAGATCGTTAATCATCGCGCGGTGCGGGCCATTTCGTTCACCGGCTCGAACGGCGTGGGCTTGAAGTTGTATGAACAGGCGGCGCGGCGCGGCATCCCCGTGCAATGCGAGATGGGCGGCAAGAATCCGGTCATCATCATGGAAGACGCGGACATGGGGCTGGCCGTCGAGTCCACAGCGCAAGGGGCGTTCGGTTCGACCGGGCAACGCTGCACGGCGACGAGTCGCGCCGTCGTCGTCGAAGCGGTGGCGGACGAGTTTATCTGTCGCATCGTCGAGCGCGCTTTGAAGCTGCGCCTCGGCGACGGCACGAGCGCGGACATAGACGTTGGCCCGCTCGTTGACAGCAATCAGTTTCAGAACGTGCTGCGCTACATCGACATCGGCAAGGAAGACGGCGCGACGCTCGTATGCGGCGGCGAGGTGGCGCAAGGGCCGGGCCTGCGTAAAGGCTTCTTCGTGCAACCGACCGTGTTCGACCGCGTGACGCCCGACATGCGGATCGCGCGCGAAGAGATTTTCGGCCCCGTCCTGTCAGTGCTGCGCGTCAAAGATTTTGACGAAGCGATGTTGGTGGCGAACGACAGCGAGTATGGCCTGTCGTCGTCGATCTTCACGAACGACGCGGCACGCATCTTTCGCTTCGTCGATGAGATCGAGACGGGCATGACGCATATCAACTCGGCCACCACGGGCGGCGAGGCGCACATCCCCTTCGGCGGCATCAAAGCAACCGGCGTCGGCCCGCGCGAACAAGGCTCGACCGCGCTCGATTTTTATACTGAGTTGAAAGTCGTCTATGTTGATTACACCGGGCGCAAGCGCGAGGGCAATTTGTATTAATGAGCACTGTCGCCTGTCCATCGTGTAATAGCGTTAACAGCCTTGACCTGTCTGACTGCGCACAGTGCGGCGCGTCGCTGACGGCGGCCAAGATTCAGCATAGTGCGGACGAGATACGTCGCGTCACTGAAGCGTTCAGTGCGCGCCCGCGCCAGTCTTTCTATACGTTCAACGGCTTCGGTACGACGCTGCTTGATTATCGCGCGTTGCCCGACGGCACGTATGAGGCGACGCGTTGGGTGGTGGCGATGATGCTGCCGCTTGTGCCGTTGGCGACTTACGTGATCGAGCCGCAGACGCAGGAGCGTTCATACGGTCGGGAAACGTCTAAGTTCGTGATCTTGGAGCAGGGCAAGCTGTCCGCTGTGCGCGTCGTGCGGACATACTTGCTGGCGGTCGTCGGCTTGTTGCCGATCATTCTTGGGTTCTTAAATTCGTCGTGGGTGAACCGCACGCTCGGCGGCCCGCTCGCCGCCCTTGCCATGTTCGCCAGTTTCGCTTGGGCCGTCTACATCGTGCTCGTCAAGGTGAAGAACGAAGGCAAGGCTTACAACAGCAAGCCCAAAGGTTGACCGAGGACGTAAACCAGCACTCATCTGAACTTCAAAGGTCTGCGAGGGAGAACATTTCATGAGCACAGTCGAAGCCAGCAAAGCCCAATCCGAGATCGTCCGCAAGCATAGAGAGTTTCTCTTCCCGGCGGTCGCCACCTATTATCAAGAACCGCTCGCGCTTGTGCGCGGCGAAGGGCAATACGTCTGGGACGACGAAGGCAATCGCTACCTCGACTGCTTCGGCGGCGTGCTCACCGTCAGCGTCGGCCACGCCAACCCCAAAGTCAACGAAGCGATCATCGAACAGGTCAAGACTATCTCGCACACCTCGACGCTCTACGCCAACAAGCCGCAGGGCGAACTGGCCGAGAAGCTCTATCAGATCACGCCCGGCCGCTTGAAGAAATCTTTCTTCACCAACAGCGGCACAGAGGCCGACGACACGGCCATCCACGCCGCGAAGACCGCCACGGGCCGCCACGAGATCGTCGTCTTGCGCCACAGCTATAGCGGGCGCTCCGCAACAGCCTTAACGGCCGTCGGGCATTCGACGTGGCGGCCGCTGCCCGCGCAAGTGGCAGGCATCGTCCACGCGCGCGCGCCCTATTGCTATCGTTGCCCGCTCAAGCTGTCTTATCCCGAATGCGGCCTCGCCTGCGCCGAAGACATCGAAGACTTGATCATGACGACGACCACGGGCGAGATCGCGGCCTTCATGGCCGAGCCGATCTTAGGCGTCGGCGGCTTCATCGTGCCGCCGCCCGGTTACTTCGAGCGCGCCGCCGAGATCACGCGCAATCATGGCGGCCTCTTTATCGCCGACGAAGTGCAGACCGGCTGGGGGCGCACGGGCGACAAGTGGTTCGGCATCGAACACTGGAACGTCGAACCGGACATCATCACCAGCGCGAAAGGCATGGGCAACGGTGTGCCCATCGGCATGACGATTGCGACGCCCGAAGTGGCCGACAAGTATCCCGGCCTGACCTTCTCAACCTTCGGCGGCAACCCCGTCTCGATGGCGGCCGCGCTCGCCGTGATCAAGATCATCGAAGACGACGATTTGAAGACCAACGCTGCCGTCGTCGGCGCATACTTCCGCCAACGACTCGAAGAACTCAAGGCGAAATATCCGGTCATCGGCGACGTGCGCGGCATGGGCTTGATGCAGGCGCTCGAACTCGTCAAAGACCGCGACACCAAAGAACCGGCCCCGCAAGCCGTCCTGAAAGTTTTTGAAGAAACCAAACGGCGCGGCGTCCTGATCGGCAAAGGCGGCCTCTACGGCAACGTCATTCGCACAGGGCTGATGCTCAACTCGACAACAGACACCGTGGACGAATTGATCGGCGCGCTCGACGCGGGCTTAACCACGGCCAGCGCAAGTTAATCGTGGGCGACGTGCAACGGTTAGCTGGCCCGGGATTGGTGTAAGCATGAAAAAGACCGATGTGCTGCGGGCGTGGGGGCGGATTCTGACGGGCTACTCGCCGTCATTATCAATCGAACTCACGCGCGAATGTCCGTTGCGTTGCCCCGGTTGTTACGCCTACGAGCCGGCCCATCTCGGCGTTGCGGGGCCGTTGCGTTCGCTCGCCGATTACAAAGGGACTGAACTGGTTGAAGGCGTGCTGCGGCTCGTGCGCCAGTATCGCCCGCTGCACGTTTCGATAGTCGGCGGCGAGCCGTTGGTGCGCTTCCGCGAGTTGGACGTGCTGCTGCCGCAACTCAGTCAGATGGGGCTTGAAGTCCACGTCGTCACAAGCGCCGTGCGCGCGATCCCGCCTGCATGGTCTGACCTCAAAGGTCTGATCTTGATCGTCTCGATAGACGGGTTGCAGCCCGAACACGACATGCGCCGCAAGCCGGCCACCTACGAGCGGATTCTGGCAAACATCAAGGGCAGCCACATCACCGTCCACTGCACGATCACGCGCCAGATGCTCGGCCGCGCCGACTACCTTGCAGAGTTCATGACCTTCTGGTCGGCGCAGCCTGAGGTGCGTAAGGTCTGGTTCAGCCTGTTCACGCCGCAGATGGGCGCACATGACGAGGAGATATTAACGCCGGCCGAGCGCGCCCGTGTCCTAGCCGAGTTGACCCGCCTGCGCGCCGACTTCCCGAAACTGAAACTGCCCGACATGGTTATCGCAGGTCTGCGCCGGCCGCCCCAATCGCCCGCCGAGTGCATCTTCGCCCGCACCACGACGAGCGTGACGGCGGACTTGCAACATAAGATTACGCCGTGTCAATTCGGCGGCGACCCCGACTGCTCACAATGCGGCTGTCTCGCCTCGGCCGGGCTAAAGGCTGTCGGCGATTATCACTTACTGGGCTTCATTCCCGTGAAGGCCCTCTATGATGCGTCCGACGCCATCGGCAAAGCCGCCGCCCGGCTGCGCGGCAACCAACATTGAATTAGCGTGATGGCGTGGAGTCAATAAATGAAGACACTGATTCGTAACGGCCGCATTGTCACTGCGGTCGATGATTACAGAGCCGACGTGTTGATTGACGGCGAGACTGTCTCCGTCATCGGCGCGAAACTTGAGATGGAAGCTGACCGCGTGCTTGATGCGGCGGGCAAACTCGTTATCCCCGGCGGCATCGATCCGCACACGCACATGGAGTTGCCGTTTGGCGGCACGCAGGCGTCGGACGATTTCTTTACGGGCACGCGGGCGGCGCTGCATGGCGGGACGACGACCATCATTGATTTTGCCGTGCAGTTCAAGGGGCAGTCTTTGATCGAAGCGGTGGACAACTGGCACGCGAAGGCGGAAGGCAAGGCGGCCGGCGATTATGGCTTCCATCTGATCACGACCGATCTGGAAGACGAGCGCGTGCCGGAACTCTGGCGCATGATGGACGAGGGCGTGACGAGCTTTAAACTGTTCATGGCCTATCCCGGCGTCTTTCTTGTGGACGACGCGACGATCTATCGTGCGATGTTGGCGGCGGGGCAGCGCGGCGGCCTCATCTGCATGCACGCGGAGAACGGCATCGTCATCAACGAGATCATTAAGCACGCGCTGGCTAAGGGCCACACCGCGCCGAAGTATCACGCGTTGACGCGCCCCACGCGCGCCGAGGCCGAGGGCGTGCATCGCGCGATTGCGATTGCCGAGATGGCCGAGTCGCCCGTCTACATCGTGCATCTGAGTTGCGCCGATGCCCTGCATCAAGTGCGTGAGGCGCGCGACCGCGGCCTGCCCGCGTTTGCCGAGACGTGCCCGCAGTATCTGTTTCTTTCTGTCGATGATTACGGTGAAGGCTGGGACGGCGCGAAGTATGTGATGACGCCGCCGCTGCGCGAGCGTTGGAATCAGGCGGAGTTGTGGAAGGGGTTGAAGACCGACGACCTGCAAGTTATCTCGACCGACCACTGCCCGTTCTGCATGAAGGAGCAGAAGGAGTTGGGGCGCGACGATTTCACGAAGATTCCGAATGGCGCACCCGGCGTCGAGCATCGCATGTCTTTGATCTATAACGGCGGCGTGGTCGAGCGGCGCGTCTCTTTGAATCGCTTCGTCGAGTTGACTTCGACCGCCGCCGCGAAGATGTTCGGCCTCTTTCCCCGCAAAGGCACGATTGCCGTCGGCTCGGATGCGGATATAGTCATCTTCGATCCCGACAAGGAACAGACCATCAGCGCCGCTACGCACCACATGAACGTTGACTACAGCGCCTACGAAGGCAAGACGATCAAAGGCGTGGTCGAGACGGTGCTATCACGCGGGCGCGTCGTCATCGAAGCTGGCGAGTTCAAAGGCAAAGCGGGCGATGGGCAGTTCCTCAAACGTGGTGAGTGCGTCACGCACTAACACAAGCAGGTGGACCACTGCCGTGATGAGTGAGGTTGTATGACCGTCGCCATCGTTATCGGGATCAGCCTGAGCTTGCTCGCGGTTGTGGTCTTCGTCTATTTACGCACAACCAATCGTCGCGCGTCGTCTTCTGCTTCAGCTTACGAGGTGGCCGGTGCGCGGCAGGCGAGACAAACTGCCAGCACGGTTGCGCCGACACGGCCGGCCGCGCCGCCTGCAACGAAGCCGGCGGCTTTACCCGACCCGGTATATAAAACTGAAGCCCACATGCTCGCAGCGTTGCGGCTCAGACTGATCAACTGTTTCGGTGGCAATCAGGCTGTCATGGAGCGCAACATCACATTTGAGTTGCGCAAGCATCCACAGCTATCAGAAAAAGAAGTATTGGAAAAGATGCTTTACGATCTGGCTCGCAGGCGCTAACGGGATAAGTCGCATGACTCGAAACGACGCAACAGAAGTGATTCAACACGCGGACGGACGCGTCGAGTTGCGCGCGGAGGCGGCCGAGGAGATCAGTCGCAGCCCGCTCTACAACGAAGACCTCGCGCCCGTGCCCGTCGCGCGGCGCGATTGGACGACGTATAACTATGCGGCGTTGTGGATCAGCATGGCGCATTGCATCCCGACCTATATGTTGTCGTCGGGTTTGATCAGCGCGGGCATGAACTGGTGGCAGGCGCTCATCACGATCCTGCTGGGCAACATCATCGTGCTCGCGCCGATCCTGCTCAACTCGCATCCGGGCACGAAGTACGGCATCCCCTTTCCCGTCTATGCGCGCGCCGCATATGGCACGTATGGCTCGAACCTGCCGGCGTTGATGCGCGCGCTCGTCGCTTGCGGTTGGTTCGGCATCCAAGCATGGATCGGCGGCGAGGCGCTCGACACGTTCTTTCGCGCGGTCCTGCCCGGTTGGCACACGCTCTTAGGCGGCCCCGTCGGTGGCCATACCGTGACCGAGTGGTTGTCGTTCATGCTCTTTTGGGGCTTGAACATTTACATCATCTATCGCGGCATGGACTTGCTGCGCAAGGTGGAGAACTGGGCCGCGCCGTTCGTGCTGGTGATGACGGCGCTGCTGCTGGCGTGGGCTTTATGGCGCGCGGGCGGCGTGGGGCAACTGCTGCAACAACCGGGTCGTTATCAAGGCTTGCGTGCGTTCCTGCCGATCTTCATTCCGTCGTTGACGGCGATGATCGGTTACTGGGCCACGCTTTCGTTGAACATGCCGGACTTCACGCGCTTCGGGCGCAGCCAACGCGAACAGGTCGTAGGGCAAGTGGTGGCGCTACCGACGACGATGACCGTGTTCGCGGCGATGGGTGTGCTGATCACTTCGGCGGCGCTCGTCATCTATCCGCACATGCGCGCGGACGAACTGTGGGACCCGATGAAACTGGTCGGGCAGTTCGATCAAGTGGTAGTCATCGCTGTCTCGATGTTCACGGTCGTCGTGGCGACGCTTGCGGTCAACATCGCGGCCAACGTCGTCTCGCCCGCGAACGATTTTGCGAATGCATTTCCGAAGTTGATTTCGTTCCGCTTGGGCGGTCTAATTACAGGCATCATCGGTTTGCTGATGCAACCGTGGCGACTGCTGGCCGATCCGTCGGGCTACATCTTCAGTTGGCTCGTCGGCTATTCGGGCGGCTTAGGCTCTATCGCGGGCGTGCTGATCGCCGACTATTGGCTCGTCCGCCGCAAGCAACTCGTCCTCGGCGATCTATATCGCACGCGCGGGGTTTATACCTACGCCGGAGGTTGGAACTGGCGCGCGGTCGTGGCCACGCTCGTCGGCTGCGCGCTCGCGTGGATCGGCTTGGTCGTGCCCGCTTTGCGCCCGCTTTATGATTACGCGTGGTTCGTCGGCTTCGGCGCAGCGGCCCTGACGCATCTGGTGCTGATGAAACTCGCGCCGCCGCAAGTCGCGGCCGCAGTTGAAGCGCAGACGGCGTAGCAAGCAACTTGGCACAGCTAAAAAAATTATTAACCACAAAGACACTAAGTCACGAAAAAAGTCATACTGCTTTGAGTCTTCGTGTCTTTGTGGTTAATCGAACACTCGCAACCTGAGCAACCAGACATAGGAACGAATCATGGCCAGAACAGTCAAATGCGGACTCATACAAGCGACCAACGCCGCGCCCACCGACGCGCCCATCGAAGAGATCAAGCGCGCCAACATCGACAAGCACGTTAAGATGATCGAAGAGGCGGCCCGGCAGGGCGTGCAGATGCTCTGCATGCAAGAGGTCTTTACCACGCCTTACTTTTGCGCCGAGCAGCAGACGCGTTGGTACGAAGCGGTCGAGCGCGTGCCCGACGGCCCGACCGTGAAGTTGATGCAAGAGATCGCGCGCCAACATCAGATGGTCATCATCGTGCCGATCTACGAAGAAGAGATCGCGGGCATCTACTACAACACGGCCGCCGTCATCGATGCCGACGGCAAGTATCTCGGCAAGTATCGCAAGAACCACATCCCGCACGTCGCGCCCGGCTTCTGGGAGAAGTTCTATTTTCGCCCCGGCAATCTGGGCTATCCCGCGTTCGATACGGCTTACGCACGCATCGGCGTCTACATTTGTTACGACCGTCACTTCCCCGAAGGCGCGCGCATACTCGGTTTGAACGGCGCGGAGATCGTCTTCAATCCATCGGCGACCGTCGCGGGTCTATCAGAATATTTGTGGCGGCTCGAACAACCGGCGCACGCGGTGGCCAACGGTTATTTCATCGGCGCGATCAATCGCGTCGGGCACGAACAGCCGTGGGACATCGGCGAGTTCTACGGGCAGAGCTACTTCTGCGATCCGCGCGGCCGCTTCGTCGCCGAAGCCCCGCGCGATCAAGACGCACTGGTCGTCGCCGATCTGAATCTCGATCTAATCCGCGAAGTCCGCAACACGTGGCAGTTCTTCCGCGACCGCCGGCCCGACAGTTACGATCAACTCGTCGCCGATTAAGTAGAAGTTGAAATCAATATGTCACTCGTACACGAATCACCTATCAACCTTGCGCAGATCGAACGGAACTTCCGCGAGCTTGCGCCGCCGCTGTCGCAGGCGGAAGCGATTATGGAAGCGAACCGTTGCGTCTATTGTTTCGACGCGCCCTGCACGCGCGCGTGCCCGACGCACATAGACGTGCCTTCGTTCATCAAGAAGATTGCGAGCGGCAATCTCGTCGGGTCGGCGCGCGTGATCTTCGAGGCGAACCCGATTGGTGCGACGTGTGCGCGCGTCTGTCCCGTCGAAGTCTTGTGCGAGGGCGCATGTGTGGAGAAGACGCTGATGGCGAAGCCGATTGAGATCGGCCGCTTGCAGCGTTATGCCACGGATGCGGTCTTGAGTCGCGGGCGCGACGTGTTGCGGGCGGGCGTGCCCAACGGTAAGTCGGTCGGCATCGTCGGCTCCGGGCCGGCGGGGCTGTCGTGCGCGACATATCTGGCGCGGCTCGGTTACGCCGTCACGATCTACGAACGCAAGCCGCTCGCCGGTGGGCTTGATACGTATGGCATGGCCGAATACAAGATGACGCAGGGCGTCTCGGCGGCCGAGGTGGCGCAGGTCGCGCGGCTCGGCGTTGCGATTAGGATGAACACGGAGGTCGGGCGTGATGTGTCGTTCGCCGACTTGCAGAGCGCACATGATGCGCTGTTCGTCGCCGTCGGCCTCGGCGCGACTTCGCGTTTGAACCTGCCCGGCGAAGACTTGCCGGGCGTCTACGATGCGCTCACCTTGATTGAACGGATCAAGACGCGCGATTGGGCGAGCATCCCCATCGGGCGCAGCGTCGCCGTCATTGGCGCGGGCAACACGGCGATTGACGCGGTGACGCAGGCGCGACGGCTCGGCGCTGAACGCGTGCTGATGATCTATCGGCGCACAGAGCGCGAGATGTCCGCTTACCAGTACGAGTATGAACTGGCGAAGCAGGACGCGGTCGAGTTTCACTGGCTGACCGCGCCCGTAGAAATTTTGCCTGACGAGACGGGCGCGCGCGTCGGTGGCTTGCGTTGCGTGCGTATGGCCTTCAACGCCACGGACGGGGCGGCGCAACGCACCGTGCAACCTGTGCCCGGTTCGGAGTTCGTCATTCCCGTTGACATGGTGATCAAGGCGACCGGGCAACGGAAGATGAAAGAATGGCTGGCCGGATTGTCGGGCGTCGAACTTGACGAGGGCGGGCGCGTCGTCGTTGACCGCGCGACGATGCGGACAGCCAATCAAAAAATCTTTGCGGGCGGCGATTGCGTCAACGGAGGCCGCGAAGCCGTGGACGCGGCTCAAATGGGCAAGCTCGCCGCGCAAGGCATTCACGAAACTCTAACGGGCGAACGCGTCGAGTTTGCCGGCGCGCGTCTGCCATTGCTCGAAGAGACGCATGAAATAAAAGCCGCGCCGAGTGCTGAGTGACAAGTTAACAACTTGTTCCGGTTTATAATTTGTTCCTGCTTGTCACTCGTCACTGTCTTTCTTATGCCAAGTCACATGTCCGATCTGGGGTTTATGGTCGAGTCGAAGGCGGACTTCGAGGCCATTGCGCTGCAAGCGTTGGAGCATGGCACGGAGTTGCAGGCGACGAGCGGGACTTATGTGCGCTGGTCGCCGGGCGCGGGCCGTCGAGTTGTGGATGCAACTGGACGCGGACGGCGACGTGGTCGGACTCAATCCACATTACGCCGGGCATGCGCGGATGCGGGTCGGGCTGGTCGCACGTATGCCGCGCCCTGAGTCGTCCGTGTTGGACGGCGCGTTTCACGGCTGGGCCGATCCGACCGACGGCGACCCGGAGAGCGGCCAGTTTCCATTCATCTTCGACGTGCCCGATTACGAGTTGACCGGCGCGGTTGCCGTGCCTTCGATCCGCGAAGTGCAACTGGCGGCCTTCGCGCATGAGCTACAGGCGTATGAGTCCGAAGCGGCTTACAACGCGGCGCAGACCGGCGCGATCAAATACGCGGCCGAGTCGTTCATTCCCGCGGGCTTGTTCGGCGCGGCGACGAATGAGCCGGACGCCACGCCGCAAGCGCACGCAATCTTCACAGGCCGCGTGCTCGACACGGCGCTCGTCACCAACCCGGCCACCGGGCGCGAGTTCTGCTGGGCGCACGTCCGCACAATCGGCGGCGAACTGGACATGGTAGCCGATCCCGATCTACTCACCGGCTATCTGACGAAAGGCGGCATCGTCAGCGGCACGTTCTGGTTGTCGGGCCGGCTGCTCGACGTGCGCCACGTCGGGTCGCCCAACGGGCATGGATGAATGACCGATCTACTTTCCAGCGTCGGCTTCCCGAACACGGGTAAGGATGACTACATACAGTTGTACACACAGATACAACATGAAGGCGAGATCATCACGACGACCTTCGGGACCTATTACCGTTGGAACATACCGACGGAGTTCGACTGCGCGATAGAGATGTGGACCAAGTGGTCGCATGACGGGGAGCTTAGTATCATTTATCCGATCTTCTGCATTCCGCTGACGTGGGAGATCGAGTTGGAGGCCGCACTGCCGCGCGACAAGGCGCACCACCATGACGGCAGCTTTCGTTTCATTTACGAGCGTGAGCTTGAACCCGGCAGCGAGTATGTCTTGTACACGCCCGTCGTTTTTTCCTGCCCGAATTTCGACTGTGCCGAGCACTTAGAGATGCCATATATGGCGAACGTGCAACTTTGCGGCGTTGGGGCCGATTTGTCGTGCTACGAAACCGAGGCCGAGTTTCTGGCCACATACAAGCCGAACCCACCAACGGACACGCGGCTCGTCGAAGTCCTTTTTGCATCGGACTATATCCAAGAGGGCAAAGCCAATCTCAAGGCCGAGTCGCCCATCGCTTACATCACGGGCCGAGTCGCCGAAACGCGGATCGTGACCAACCCTGTGACCGGCTGCGACTTCTCATGGGTCACGATCTCGGTCAAAGATTTCGGCGATGTGGACGTGGTAGCCGCGCCCGGCGGATTGCACGACTTCTTACTTGAAGGCCGCATGATCAAGGGCACGATTCGGCTGTCCGGGCGACTGCTCGACGTGTGACGTTAACGCGACCAAGCGGCGCACGGCCGCGACTTATTGCAGCAACAGGAATCAGGAGTTTATTCAGATGGCAGACTTAAGTGTAGATTTCGCCGGCATCAAATCGCCGAACCCGTTCTGGCTCGCGTCAGCGCCGCCGACGAACATGGGATCGATGGTGGAGCGCGCGTTCGACGCGGGCTGGGGCGGCGCGGTCTGGAAGACGCTGGGCGAGCCGATCCGCAACGTCTGCTCGCGCCTCGCGTCGTTGGACTACGGACCGCAACGCATGATCGGCCTCAACAACATCGAGTTGATCACCGACCGGCCGCTCGAAGTGAACCTGCGTGAGATACGCGAGTGCAAGCGTAAGTATCCGAAGCACGCGGTGATCATCTCGTTGATGGTCGAATCGAAGCGCGAGGCGTGGCACGAGATCGTCAAGCAGGTGGAAGACACGGGCGCAGACGGTGTTGAGTTGAACTTCGGCTGCCCGCACGGCATGTGCGAGCGCGGCATGGGCGCGGCGATGGGGCAAGTGCCCGAATACACTTGCATGGTGACGGAGTGGGTCAAGGAAGCGACGCGCTTGCCCGTCATCGTCAAGCTCACGCCGAACGTGACGAGCATCACGCCGCCCGGTCGCGCGGCCGTGCGCGGCGGCGCGGATGCCCTGTCGCTCATCAACACGATCAACTCGATGATGGGCGTCGATCTCGACACGATGATCCCTTATCCGAACGTCAACGGACTCGCCGCGCACGGCGGCTACTGCGGCCCGGCGGTGAAGCCCATCGCGCTCAACATGGTTTCGGAGTTGGCGCGCGACCCTGAGATCGGCGTGCCCATCAGCGGCATCGGCGGCATCTCGACGTGGCGCGACGCGGCGGAGTTTTTATTGCTCGGCGCAACGAACGTGCAGGTCTGCACCGCCGTCATGCACTACGGCTATCGCATCGTCGAAGACCTGATCGACGGGCTGTCGAACTATCTCGACGACAAAGGCTGCGCGAGTGTTAACGAGATTATCGGCGCGAGCGTGCAGCGCGTCACGGATTGGGGCAATCTCGATCTGAACTACAAGACCGTCGCGCGCATCGACCACGCCAAGTGCATTCAATGCAACCTCTGCCACATCGCCTGCGAAGACGGCGCACATCAATGCATTCCCTTCACGCAGATCGACGGCAAACGGTTTCCGATTGTGGACGAGCACGAATGCGTCGGTTGCAATCTCTGTTATTTAGTCTGCCCCGTGCCCGGCTGCATCTCGATGGTGCGCCTCGACGACGGACAACAGCCGTTGACGTGGCGCGAGTTGACCACCCGCCAACCCGCCCCGGTCAGTGGCGATTAGTTTGCGGCGCTCAGGTTTGCGCCGCGCCGTGCGTGTTATGGCTATCGTTATCGTGTGAAGGCTCATCATGACGACAAACTACAATCCGCACAGCTACCGCTCCGGGCACACACGCGCGCTCGCCGCGATCATCTTGTTGGGCGCTGGCATGATGGTGGATTTCCTCTCGGCGATCTTGAACGGCTTTAAAGCGGGCGGCGTGTTAGGCGAGATTGAAGCGGCCGCGCCGGGCGAGGAGACGCTCTCGGTCGTCGAACTGCTGCATGCGCTCGTGCTACTCCTGAACTTCCTTGTGTACGTCGGCTCGGTCATAACGTTTCTGCTCTGGCTGCACCGCGCCTACAGCAACCTGCGCCCGCTCGGCGCAACGCACACGGAGTTCACGCCCGGCTGGGCCGTCGGCTCTTTCTTCATCCCGTTCGTGAATCTTGTGCGCCCGTACAAGGCCGTGCGCGAGCTATGGCGTGGGAGTCAACCCGTCAGCGCGGGTTCGGAAATAAGCGGGTTGAGTTTCACGGCGGACACGGGCGCGCCGCTCGTCGGTTGGTGGTGGGGCTTTTGGATCGCCTCGAACGTCTTCGCCAACATCTACTGGCGACTGAGTGACAAGGCGGAAGCGGCTTCCGCTGCCCCGTGGTTGGGGCTAATCGTCGATCTCACGAGCATCGCGGCCGCCGCCTTTGCGATCTTCATGATCTACACAATCGACCGCCGGCAGACAGAGCGCAGCACGCAACTCGCGCTCACTAACACAACCTTCGAGCCGCCACCCCCGCCGCCCACATTCAACTCGTCGTCGCTTAATCTAACTTAAGCATCAAGCTTGTTTACTCAGTTGCGCCATCAATGCGGGCACTTCATCGGGCAGTTCGCGCGCAAGGTAGCCGAGCGGACCGCGACTGCGCGCCAACTGTTCGCCTGCGCGCGCGTGCAAATAGACGCCCCACACGGCCGCTTGCAGCGGCGCACAGCCGCGCGCGCAGAGGCCTGCGATCAGGCCCGCGAGTGAGTCGCCTGAACCGGAAGTTGCGAGACCGACATTGCCCGCGCGGTTGTGATAGACCGGGCTGCCCGGCGCGGCGATTAACGTCTCGCGCCCTTTGAGCACCACGACCGCGTTGAAGCGCGCAACGGCCGCGCGTAATGCGCCTGTGCGGTCGCGCTCGACTGACTTTTTATCCGAGCCTAAAAGTTCGCCCATCTCTTCCGCATGCGGCGTCAACACGACGCGCCCGCCGAGTTTAGTCAAGCTTGCTGCTGCGCGGGCCAGATACGTCAACGCGTTTGCGTCGAGTACGAGCGCAGGCCCGTCAACGTGTGCGAGCAGGTTCTTGATGAAGCGTGCGATTGCTCGCTCGTCTAACATGCCGGGGCCGATGAGCACAGATTGCGCTTCGTTAACATGTTTGCTGATCCGCTCAACGCCGCTCGCGGCGAGCGTGCCCGTGCGCGTCTGCGGCAACGCAAACACGCGCGCCTCAGGCACGGCGCACGCGACGAACGGCGCAACACTGTCCACGGTCGCAATCTGTAACTTCCCTGCCCCGGCCCGCAACGCGGCCGTAGCCGCCAGCACGACCGCGCCCGGCATCTCCGGCGACCCGCCGATAACCAGCACGCGCCCGCGCGCCTCTTTATCGCCGCCCTCATCGGGTACAGGCAGCGGCCACGCACGCAACAGGCGCGGCGAAATGATCATTGATTGAGAATCGCTAGCTGAGGAATCGTGTTGCGCGCGTCGTTTCTTCACGTTTGATTATCGCAAGATCGGCAGTCAGCCATCAGTAATCAACGATCAACTTTTGTCTTGGCTGATCGCTGACTGCTGATTGGCTGATCGCTTTTTCACTTCGGCGCGGCCGGCACATCTTTGCCGGTGGTGACGCGTGTGCCTTCGGCTTCGAGGGGCGCGACGAAGTTGTAGCGTTGCAGCACGAGTTTGCCGCGCTTGCCCAACCGGTCATCGTACTTGTACTCGGTGACGGCGCAGTTCGGCACGTCGTTGGTCCGGTCGATGTTGAGAATGTCGTCTTCGGTCATGCGCTCGATCAGGTAACGGAAGCAGAGCACGACGACCGAGTGCGCGATGATCAGCACGCGGTCTTTGCGATATTCGCGCGTGAGCGTGCCGATCACGCTGCGCAGCCGCAGGATCACGTCGCACCAACTCTCGCCACCGGGCGGGCGATGATAGAACTTGCCGATAGCTTCGCGGAACTGATACTGATCGGGGTAACGCTCCTTGATGCCCTCTTTCGTCAGTCGGTCGAGGATGCCGAACTCTTTCTCGCGCAGCCGCTCGTCGGCGCTGTAAACATCGGCGTCTATCCCGGCCGCCTTTAAGACAAGCTCGGCCGTGTGCCGCGAACGCAAATAGGTTGAAGTCAAGATCACTTCGGGGCGTTCCGACGCGGGCATCTGGCCGAACCACAGCCCCAATGCGTGCGATTGTTGCTGTCCCAACTCCGACAAGGGCACGTCCATGTCGCGCTTCACGTCCAACGCGATCTCTTTCAGCCCGGCCGCTTCGGCCGCGTCGCGTGCCACGTTCGACGCGCTCTGCCCGTGGCGCACGATCCACAACACGTCGGGCCATTTCTGTTCATGACTCATATGCTTCAACCAGCTAACACGACCACAGGATTAACCACCAAGACACGAAGACACGAAAGTTCTGCTTAGCGCCTTCGTGTCTTGGTGGTTAATATCATTCGGATCAAAGCTCATTATTTCGTTCGGCGGCGCGGTCGCCGAGTGCGGTTAACAGCGAAGGCGCTAGTTCCGATTCGCTGTCTTTGCCCTTCGCATGCAACACGCCGATGCCGCCGGGCGCAGGCAAGAGTTGATTCGCCAGCGCGCGCAGGTCGGCGCTCAACTCAGGAAACAGCGCGTGGAATTTAACGGCGGCCACAGCTTGCGTAGATAAGATCGCTTCGGCGTCGCCGCGCTTGCAGGCCGCGATGATCTGTCGCGCCGCACGCTCAGCCTGCATAGACGTGACGGGCAGCGCGTCGCTGATGCTGAACCAAGCGTACTCGGCGCGGTGTCGCCCTTTGAACGTGGCGTTGCGCGGGCTGCCCGTCCGCATCAGACCGGGGCAGACGGTCGTGACCACGATGCCGTCCTTCATCAACTCCGCGCGCAAGCCTTCGGACAGACCGACGAGCGCGAACTTGCTCGCGCTGTAAGGCACAAGATGTGGCACGCCGATCTTGCCGCCGATGGATGAGATGTTGACGATGCGGCCCGCGCGTTGTCGTTTCATCTCCGGCAGCACGGCCAAGATCGTATGCAGCGGCCCCCAGAAGTGCGTCCGCATCGCTTCCTCGAAATCGGCGAGCGTCTGGACCTCGACCGGGCCGACTTCGATCACGCCCGCGTTGTTGACGAGCACGTCAATGCGCCCATAGTGATCGCGCGCGACGCGCACCCACTCGGCCACTTGCGCGCGGTCGGTCACGTCGCACGGAAAGACTTGGACCCGCGCACCACGCGCCGCGAGGTCTGCGCGCGCACGTTCCAACTCTTCAGGATCGCGCGCACACAAAGCCAGACGCGCGCCCGCTTGCGCCAACTCGCGCGCCAGTACCAACCCCAATCCGCGCGAGCCGCCCGTGATCAGCACAACCTTATCCGCGAAGTCGAACTCGCGCCCGCGCCGCCAGAGGGCGCGCGCCGCCATCAACCCGCCCACACCGGCCGCCGCCCACAGCCAAGCGTTGTTCTGTCCGTTGCGTTTGCTCAAACCTTTGTCGCGTTGCTCGCTCATAAGCTGCCCCCTTATCAAGTTCAGTTAAACTCCGCGACGACTGGCGTGTGATCCGATGGTCGTTCCCACGCGCGCGGTTCTTTATCGATCAAGGCGGCGGTTGAACGCTCGGCCAGCGCGGGCGAAACCCAGATATGATCGATCCGCATGCCTTGATTGCGCGCGAAGCCGCCCGCGCGATAATCCCACCAAGAGTAGTTGCCCGCCGCCGCAACGTGTTGCCGGTAAGCATCTACGAAGCCCCATTCTTGCACGGTTGCGAGCGCGCTCTTTTCCGGTTGGCTGAAGAGTATGCGGCCGTGCCAGAGTTGCGGATCATGCGCGTCGCGGTCTTCGGGCGCGACGTTGAAGTCGCCGCACACCAGCACGTCGTCGTCGGTCCAGTAGTGTTCGTCGAAAAACTCGCGCAGCCGGCCCAGCCATTTGAGTTTGAACGCGTACTTCTCCGTGCCGACCGCTTGCCCGTTCGGCACGTAGACGTTCACGACGCGCACGCCCGCGATTGTGGCCGCGAGCAGGCGCGCGTGCGCCGTGTCGTCGCTGGCATCGAAGCCGCGTTGTATGTCCGTTGCAGGCTGACGCGAAAGAATAGCGACACCGTTATAGGTCGGTTGCCCGAACGAGATCGATTGATAGCCGAGCGCGGCAAAGGCCGCGGCCGGAAACTTCTCGTCGGTACACTTCGTCTCTTGCAAGCAGAGCACGTCGGGGCGCGCGTGCGCGAGCCAGCGTTCGACCAGCGGCAGACGCGCCAGTACCGAGTTGACATTCCACGTTGCGATTTTCACGTCGAGGCATAATACAGTAAATGGCTGTCAGCTTTCAGCTATTAGCTCTCAGTTTTATCCTGCTGCGCGCACGCGCACGGCCCGGATAAGTGGTAACTTTATGCGGCGTGAAATTGAAAGCTAACCGGCTAACGTTTGCCTGTTAATAGCGACCAATGACTGCGCGCATTCTGATTGTTGAAGACGACGCCGGGCGGTGCGCGTGGTTTCGGGCGCGGCTCGTGGGCTATGAGTTGGACGTGACGTGCGACGTGCGTGAGGCGGTGGTGTGGCTCGCCGAGCGCGAGTATGCGGCCATCATGCTGGATCACGATCTGGCCGAGGAGCATTATTTTTCCGATGCGCGGGACGACGAGCGCACGGGCTATGCGGTCGCGGCGTGGCTTGCGGCGCATCCCGACCGCAGCCGCGACGCACTCATCGTGATCCACTCGTTGAACTATGCGGGCGCGGCGCGTATGCGGGCGAGCCTGACGGACGCGGGGCGCGACGCGCAGTGCATTCCCTTTCATTACTTGCAACTCGGTTTGCGCCTGTGACCCGCAAGCGTCTTTGGGCCCCGTGCCAGCTTACCTAAACCCGCGTTCATAGGGTATATTTTTGCCCTGCATCGTTTCAGCCGTACATTGTTTTGGCCCGCGCGGAGTGACTTGGCATACAGCGAACGGGGAGGATGAATTTGGCAGCCGCCGCTTTCTACGATCTCGAAGGCACGCTCGTCAGCACCAATCTGGTGCATACGCTCGGATTCTACGCGCGCAACCAGCAGGGCGTGTGGCGCAGTTTGACGAAATCGGCCGCGACCGTGTTGAGTCTGCCGCTGTTTGCCGTGACGGATCAGTACAGCCGCAACGTGTTCAATAACCTGTTTTTCAAACGCTACAAGGGCGAGACGGAAGACCGCCTGCGTTTCTTTGCCGACGAACTGTTCGAGGGCGTGTTGAAGCCGGCCGTGTATCCCGGCGCGTTCGAGTTGATCGAGCAGTCGCGCAAACTCGGCATCAGGCAAGTGGTCGTCACGGGCGCGCTCGACATTTCGGTCAGACCGTTGATGGATTATCTCGGCATCGTGGACTACGCGGCGAATCATCTTGAGTTCGTCAACGGCGTGGCGACGGGGCGTCTGTTGCCGCCCGTCTTGGCCGCTGCCACGAAAGCAAGTTGGATTCGCACCTTTGCCGAACGCGAGGGCATCAGCCTGAGCGAGTCTTATGCCTATTCGGACAGCATGAGCGATCTGCCGATGCTCTCCATCGTCGGCCATCCGGCCGCGGTCAATCCCGACATGCGCCTGCGGCAGACGGCGCTGCATCACGATTGGCCGTTGATCAGTTTGAAGTAAACAAAGCGCGTCAGCCGCAGTTGTGCGGTTGCGCCTGTCAGGCAAGCTAGTCGATTGCGTAAACAGCATTAAAGGAGTTCAACTTATGCGTTCATTCAAACCATATACCCCCATCGTCGCACTGCTGCTGCTCGTCGGCGTCGTCTGCGGTCAGAGCGCGGTGACTTCGATGTCAAACACGCGCAAGCCTACCTACCCGGCGGCGCGCAAGAGCGATCAAATGGATGACTTCCACGGCACAAAGGTCGCCGACCCTTACCGCTGGCTCGAAGACCTCGACTCGGCAGAGACGAAAGCGTGGGTCGAGGCCGAGAACAAGTTAACCTTCGATTACCTGAATCAAATTCCTGAACGCGCGGCTATCAAAGCGCGTTTGACCAAGCTCTGGAACTTCGAGCGTTACGCCGTGCCGGAGAAGAACGGCGGCCGTTATTTCTTCAGCAAGAACGACGGGCTGCAAAATCAATATGTGCTCTACACCGTGAACACGCTGAACGGGCAGCCGCGTGTGCTGCTCGATCCGAACAAGCTCTCGACCGACGGCACGGTTGCGCTCGCGGGCACGGCGTACACAGAGGACGGCAAGTTGATGGCTTACGGGCTGGCCGCGTCAGGCTCGGACTGGAACGAGTGGCGCGTGCGCGACGTTGAGACGGGCAACGATCTGCCGGACGTGCTCAAGTGGGTCAAGTTCTCCGGCGCGTCTTGGACGCCGGACGGCAAGGGCTTCTATTACAGCCGCTACGACGAGCCGAAGTCAGGCAACGCACTCGCCGCGCTCAACGAGTATCACAAGATTTATTACCACCGCACCGGCACGGCGCAGGCGGACGATCAACTGGCGTTTGCAGGCACGGGCCGAGCAGAAGGGCTGGACCTTCAACGGGCAGGTGACGGAAGACGGTCATTACCTGATCATCTGGGGCTATCCCGGCGCGAGCGCCGAGAATCGCATCTACTATAAAGACCTGACGGTGAAGGACGCGCCCGTCGTCAAGTTGTTGGACGATGCGGGCGTCGCGCAGTATTTCGTCGGCAACGACGGCCCTGTCTTCTGGTTTCACACCGACCGCGACGCGTCGCACAAAAAACTCATCGCTATCGACACGCGCACGCCGGATCATAAGAACTGGAAAGTGCTTGTGCCCGAAGCAAAGGAGACGCTCGACAGCGTGACGGTCGTGGGCAATCAATTCATCACGTCTTACTTGAAGGACGCGCATCGCGTCGTCAAGCTCTACGATCTGAAAGGCGCGCTTGTGCGCGAGATGGCGCTGCCCGGCATCGGCGACGCCTTCGGCTTCACGGGCCGGCGCAAAGACAAAGAAACCTTCTACGCCTTCACTAGCTTCACCATCCCGACCGCCATCTATCGTTACGACTTCACGACCGGCAAGAGCGAGATTTTCCGCCAGCCGAAGATGGACTTCCGGTCCGAAGACTACGAAACGAAGCAGGTCTTCTACACGAGCAAGGACGGCACGCGCGTGCCCATGTTCATCACGCATAAGAAGGGCTTGAAGCTCGACGGTCAGAACCCGACTTACCTCTATGGCTACGGCGGCTTCGACGTTGCCATGACGCCCAACTTCTCGGTCAGCAATCTGGCGTGGATGGAGATGGGCGGCGTCTATGCGATGGCGAATTTGCGCGGCGGCAGCGAGTACGGCAAAGAGTGGCACGAAGCGGGCATGAAGCTGAAGAAGCAGAACGTCTTCGACGACTTCATCGCCGCCGCCGAATGGCTCATCGCCAACAAGTACACGTCCACGCCGAAGCTCGCCATCGGCGGCGGCTCGAACGGCGGGCTGTTGGTCGGTGCGGCGCTCACACAACGGCCGGAACTGTTCGGCGCGGCACTGCCCGCCGTCGGCGTGATGGACATGCTGCGCTACACCAAGTTCACCATCGGCGCATCGTGGGCGACCGACTACGGCTCGCCCGACGACCCGGCGGAGTTCAAGGCGCTCTATGCCTATTCGCCCTTGCACAACTTGAAGCCGGGCACGCATTATCCGCCGACCTTGATCACGACCGCCGACCATGATGATCGCGTCTGGCCCGGTCACAGCTTCAAGTTCGCCGCTGCCATGCAGGCCGCGCAAGGCGGCGACGCGCCCGTCTTGATTCGCATTGAGACGAAAGGCCGGACACGGCGCGGGCAAGCCAACCAGCAAGGTCATCGAAGAGGTGGCCGACAAGTGGGGCTTCCTCGTCCGCGCGCTGAACATGGGTAAAGTCGAGACAAGTGACAGGTAAACGAGGTGACAGGTGACAGGTAACAAGGAGCAAGTAAAAACTTTCTCCTGCCTGTCACCTATCAACTATCATCTGTCAACGCCTTCTTGTTAACGGTCACGGTCTGCAACTTATGAGCCTACAGCTACGCCGCAAATTGCACGAGTCGGTCGTCTATATCGACCGCGACAGCGCGCCGCGCATCATCCCGTCGGGCGAAGACTTCATCCTCGAAGACTTGCCGATTGGCACGCGCGTTATCTATCCAAAGCCCGCGATCAAGGGCTTACCGAATCGCGCCGCCGCGATCCGTTATGCCTTGAATCATCCGCACGATTGCGATCCGCTGTTCGCGCAGCTTGAGCCGGGCATGAAGGTGACGATTGCGGTGGACGACATCTCTTTGCCGCTGCCGCCGATGCAGACGCCCGACGTGCGCCAGACCATGCTTGAGATCGTCCTACAGATGCTCGCCGATTACGGCGTGGACGACGTGCATATCATCATCGCCAACTCGCTGCACCGGAAGATGACCGAGTGGGAGATGCGCCGCATGGTCGGTACAGACATCTTCAACGAGTTCTATCCTGATCGTTATTACAATCACGACGCCGAATGGGAAGACGGCCTCGTCACCATCGGCGAGACGAAGCACCGCGAACCGCTCCGCATCAACCGCCGCTGCGCCGAAAGCGATCTGGTCATCTATTGCAACATCAACCTTGTGCCGATGGATGGCGGGCACAAGTCGGTCGCCGTCGGGCTTTGCGATTACGAGTCGCTGCGCGCGCACCACGAGCCGCAGACCATCCTTGATTCAAACAGCTATATGGACCCCGCGCACTCGGCCCTCAATCACAAGGTCGTGCGGCTCGGTCAACTGCTGGACAAGCATGTCAACGTCTTCCACATCGAGTCGGCGCTCAATAATCGCATCTACGGTTCGCAACTCGATTTCCTGATCAAGAATGAAGACGACTTCTCCGCGCTCGACCGCATGAAGTACGAAGCAATGCGGATGACGATGGGCAAACTGCCGCGCGCCGCGCGCCGCAAGATGCTGCATAGCGTCCCTGCGGCTTATGAAATGATCGCCTGTCACGCCGGTAAGACCGAGCCGACCCACGCCGCGATCCTCAAGCGCAACTTCGAGCAGTACGCCATCCCCGTCAACGGTCAGTGCGACATACTGATCACGGGCATCCCCGACATCTCGCCTTACAACGTCTATTCGATCTTGAATCCGTTGCTGGTGCAAGTCATGGCGTTGGGCTATCACTTCAACTTCTACCGCAGCAAGCCGCTCTTGAAAAAAGGCGGCGTGCTCATCCTGCATCATCCGTGCTACGACGAGTTTGATCACAACTTCCACCCGTCTTACATCGAGTTCTTCAATCGTCTGCTGCCCGAATCGCGCGACGCTTTCTACTTGCGCGACAAGTACGAGCGCGAGTTTGCGACCAACCCCAGTTACGTCGAGATGTACCGGCGCGGCAACGCCTATCACGGCGCACACCCTTTCTTCATGTGGTACTGGGGCGAGAATGGCCGCCAGCACGTCGGGCGCGTCATCGCCGCCGGTGCGGAGAACGCGCACGTGCCCGAACGCATGGGCTGGGAGCGCGCCGATAATTTAACCGAAGCCATCGCCATGGCCCGCAGCTATATGGGTCGCTCCGCCGAGATCACCATGCTCCACCAACCTGTGATCGCGCTGTGCGAAGTGGAGTAGAATGACGAACCGATGAAACTCTCTCCGACAGACATCTATCAAGGCCGAAAGGTGTTCCTCATCGGCAGCACGGGCTTTCTCGGCAAAGTGACGCTGAGCATGTTGCTCCATCGCTTCCCGAACATCGAGCGCGTGTACGTGACGGTGCGGGCGCGCTCGGCCGCCGAGTCGGAGACGCGCTTCTGGGGGCACGTCATCACCGCGCCGCCGTTCGACCCGTTGCGCGAACGTTACGGCAGCGCCTTCGAAGGTTTCATCCGCGATAAGGTGCAGGTGGTTGGCGGCGACATCGGCGACAAGGATTTAGGCTACACGGAAGAAGAGGCCCAGCGGATCGCGGGCGACATAGACATCGTGCTCAATAGCGCGGGCAACGTTACGTTCAACCCGCCGCTTGAGAGTGCGTTGCGGACCAACGTTGTCGGCACGCAGAACGTCATCGCGTTCGCGCGGCGAATGAAGCGGCCGGCGCTGGTTCACGTGTCAACCTGTTTTGTCGCGGGCAACCGCTCCGGTCCTGTCTGGGAGAGCGACCCGGTGCTAGGTTATTTTCCGCGCCGCGACGAACTGCCCGACGTGGAGTTCAACATCGAACGTGAGATCGCCGACTGTGCGAAGTTGGCGGAACGTGTGCGCGACGAGGCGCGTGATGCACTGCAAGCGGCGAAGTTCCGCGAAGCGGGCCGCAAGCGTCTGATCGAAGAGGGGCGCGACCCCGACGACTTGGACGCGATGGGTTTGGCCGTGGCGCGCGAGCGCAAGGTCTGGACGCGCAATCGCCTGACCGAACTGGGCACAGAGCGCGCCGAGTGGTGGGGTTGGCCGAACATCTATACTTATACCAAGAGTCTCGGCGAGCAGTTGGTTGCGGCCGAGCAAGGCATGGTGCGCGCCATCGTGCGCCCAAGCATCGTTGAGTCGGCGATCAGCTATCCCTTCCCCGGTTGGAACGAAGGCTTCACGACGACTGCGCCGCTCATCTTCATCGCGCTCAAAGGACAGACGCAGATTCCCGTCAACGAGAAACTGATCCTCGACATCACGCCGGTCGATCAGGTCGCGGCCGTGATGCTTGGCGTAACGGCCGAGGCGTTGGCGCAAGAGCCGCGCCTCGTCTATCAAGCGGCGACCGGCGACAGTAATCCGAACGACATGCGCCGCATCGTCGGCCTTGTCGGCCTCTACAAGCGCAAACATTTTCATGAGAAAGAGTCCGGCATCAAGATCGTCAACGAGATCGCCGGACGCATGGAAGCGCGCGCCGTCACGCCGACGCAGTTCAACCGGACTTCGACCCCGATGGTACACGCGGCGGCCAAGCAAGCCTCGAAGTTGCTCGACCGCGTGCGCCCGCGTTGGGGCGGCGGCCGCGTGACCGACATCATCGACCGGGCCAAAGAGAGCGTCGAACGATTAGAAGAAGTGACGCGTGAAACGAAAGAGGCGTTCGAGTTGTTCCGCCCGTTCATGATCGATAACGCCTACGTCTTCCGCGCCGACAACGTGCGTTCGTTGTTCGAACGTTTCCGCAAAGACGAGCGCCATCTGCTGTTGTGGAACCCGGAAGCATACGATTGGTACGACTACTGGATGCACGTCCACTTTCCGGGCCTCAAGAAGTGGGTCTTCCCGCAGCTTGAAGAGGACATGCGCAAGCAGGAGAAGCGCGTCTATACCTACCGCGACCTGCTCGAACTGTTCGAGACTTCGACCAAACGTTTCAGCACGCGCGTCGCCATGCGTATCGAACGCGACGGGCAGAAGGAACAGTACACTTACGCCGACCTGCATGAACTGGCGACGCGTGCCGCTGCCTTCTTTGTGAGCGAAGGCGTGCGCCCCGGCGACCGCGTTATGTTGCTTAGCCACAACGCGCCCGAATGGGGCATGACCTATTTCGGCGTGCTCAAAGCTGGTGCGACGTGTGTGCCGCTCGATCCCGATAGCATGACGAGCGAAGTGATTAACTTCGCGCGGGCGAGCGGTGCGACCGGCTTGGTCATCAGCGCCGAGATGGGCGAGCGGCATCCTGATTTAGTTGAGCGACTGCGAGAGGCCGAACTTGCAGCCACACGCGTCTGGCGTTTCGATGAAGTGTTCGCGCTGCCGCCGCAAGCGGTTGAAGACGAACGCATCGCGTTGCTGCCAGCACGCGTGCAGGCGCAGACGGTCGCGTCGCTGATCTTCACTTCGGGCACGACGGGTCAACCCAAAGGGGTCATGCTCTCGCACAAGAACTTTGCGAACATGGTTTCGATGCTCGCCTCCGTGTTCGACATGACGACGCGCGACGGCGTGCTCTCGGTCTTGCCGCTCCATCATACGTTCGAGTTCTCGACCGGCTTCTTGACGCCTTTGAGTCGCGGCGCGCAGATCACTTACCTGCCTGAGTTGAGCGGCGAAGAGTTGGCGCGCGCGATCACAAACGGGCACGTCACGGGCATGGTCGGCGTGCCCGCGCTGTGGGAGTTGCTGCACCGCCGCATCATGAATCGCCTGCGCGAGCGCGGCGAATGGATCGGCGAAGTGGCCGACGTGTTGATGGCCGCAAACAGTTGGCTGCGCGACAACACGCCGCTCAATCTCGGCCAGATCGTCTTTCGGCCGATTCACACTGGCCTCGGCGGGCGCATACGTTATCTCATCAGCGGCGGCTCGGCGTTGAACGAGCAAGTCAAGAAAGACTTTCACGGTCTGGGCTTCACGATCCTTGAAGGCTACGGGCTAACCGAAGCATCGCCTGTGCTGACCGTGACGCGGCCGGCGAACAAGTTGAACGCGGCGAGCGTCGGGCGGCCCGTGCCCGGCGTCGAAGTGAAGATCGTCGAGGCGGACGACGCGGGCATAGGCGAAGTTATCGCGCGCGGCGCAAACGTGATGCTCGGCTACTATAACAATGAAGACGCGACGAAGGCCGTGCTCGTCAATCGTTGGCTTTACACGGGCGACCTCGGCCGGCTGGACGACGACGGCAACCTCTATCTCGTCGGTCGCTCCAAAGACATCATCGTCGATACGAACGGTAAGAACGTCTACCCAGACGAAGTCGAAGAACTCTACACCGCCTCGCCCTACATCAAAGAGTTGAGCGTCGTCGGCTTGCCGGACGAACTGGGCGAGAAGGTCGCGTGCATGGTCGTGCCCGATTACGATTACGACATTGCCCTGCCGCGCACCGAAGTTAGACATAAGATCGAAGAACACTTCAAAGACGTATCGTCCGCGCTGCCCTTCTACAAACGCGTCAAGGTGCTGCACTTTTGGGACGGCGAACTGCCGCGCACGGCGACGCGCAAGGTCAAGCGGCGCGAGGTGGTCGCGGCGATGCAGGTGCTCGAACAGTCGATGCGTAAACTGCCGGGTGCTGGTCTGGCGGAAGAACGCACGGCGAAAGACCCGCAGGCGAATTGGCTGATCGACATCGTGGCCACGGTCGCCAACCGGCCGCGCGCAGAGATCAAACTCGACACGCGCTTGAGCGAGCTTGGCTTCGACAGCTTGATGTATGTCGAACTCGCCAGCGCCATCGAGCAAGCGGGCGGCACGTTGAAGTCGCCCGACACTCTGACCGAGGTACGCGATCTGCGCGAGTTGGCTTCGGTCGTCACGCGCCAAACCAAGACAGAGAACGCGCGCGCGGAGCAGACTCGCACGGAAGACCGCGCGGCAGAGGACGAGATACACGTCCCGTCGCTCGTCCGCACGCTCGGCAATCGTGGACTTGATACCTTGCAACGTGCCTTCTACGAGCGCGTACTCAACATGAAGTGCGAAGGTTGTACGAACGTGCCCGTGCATACCAACTTCATCGTCGCCGCCAATCACACGTCGCACCTCGACACAGGCTTGATCAGAATGGCGCTCGGCGAGGCTGGCCGCGATCTGGTCGCGCTCGCGGCCGCCGACTATTTCTTCGACAACAAGTACAAGCGCGCTTATATGTACAACTTCACGAACACCGTGCCGATGGAACGCAGCGGCAGCTTGCGCAAGTCTCTGCGCCACGCCCTGTCGTTCCTTGAACGCGGCTACAATGCGCTCATCTTTCCCGAAGGCACACGTTCGCTCTCAGGCGAGTTGGCAGACTTCAAGCCCGTGCTTGGCTTCCTCGCGCTGACCGCACAAGTCGGCATCCTACCCGTGTACGTCTACGGCACATACGAGGCACTGCCCAAAGGATCGAACATGCTCCGCAGCCGCGATGTGGGCGCGCGTGTCGGGCGCTACTTGGCCATCGAAGAACTCGAAGCGATGACGCAAGGCATGTCGAAGTCGGAAGCCTACCGGCTTATCGCCGCCTTCGTCCGCCACGAGATCGAGAACTTGCGCGACGGCACGCGCCACGCCTTCGATGCCACAACCATGCGTCGTAGAAAACCAGTGACAAGTGACAAGTGACGAAGGAGCGGTCAGCAACCAGCGATGAGCTAAAGACGAAAAGCTGAAAGCTGACTACTGACCGCTGCCCTATTTTATGACTACGAAGAAGGCTGCGCCGCGTAAGACGGCGACGAAAAAGAGTCCGGTCAAACGTGCGGCCAAGCGCGGCGCGACAAAGGGTGCGACCGCGCAGACCACGGCGCTAGTGCCGCGCGCTGTGCCCGTGATGTTGGTGACGGGCGGCACGGGTTTTCTCGGCGCGCATCTGGTTCGGCAGTTGGTCGCCGCTGGTGAAAAACGTGTGCGCGTGTTCGCCACTTCAGCGCCCACGTGGCTCACAGAGTTGGGCGTCGAAGTTGTGACCGGCTCGATCATGAATGCTGACGACGTGAATCGCGCCGTCGCCAATGTCGGCGCGGTGTACCATCTCGCGGGCCGCGTCTCACGCGAGCGCACGGACGCGCCCAAGATGTATGAACTGCACGTTGAGGGCACGCGCCTGCTGTGTCAGGCGGCGCGCGCGGCGGGCGTCCGCAACATGCTGCTCGTCTCGACGAGCGGGACGATTGCGGTTACGGACGACGAGAAGATCGTCCCTGATGAGAACTGGCCCGCGCCGCTCGACATCATCGCGCGCTGGCCTTACTACGCGAGCAAGTTCTATCAAGAGCGCGTCGCGCTCGAACACTTCGCGGGGCGCGGGCAGCGCCTCGTCATCGTCAATCCGAGTCTGTTACTCGGCCCCGGCGACGAGCGGCTCAGTTCAACGAAAGTCATTCTTGATTTTCTCGCGCGCAAGATCATGAGCGTGCCCGGTGGTGGCTTGAGTTTCGTGGACGCGCGCGACGTGGCGCAAGTGTTGCCGACGGCGCTCGCGCGCGGCCAACACGGCGAACGCTATCTGCTCGGCGCGGCCAACTGGTCGTTCGCCAAATTCTTCGAGCGACTGGAACGACTGACGAAAGTTGCCGCGCCGCGCTTCTCTCTGCCGTCAAAGCTCGCCGTCACCGGCGCGCAAGCCTTGCACACGCTCTACCGCCACTGGCAACTCGCACCGCCTGTCAAACCCGACGAGGTTGAACAGGCCGAATACTTCTGGTATCTCGACGCGACGAAGGCCGAGCGCGATCTCGGCTTCACCACCCGCGACCCGCAGGATACTTTGCAAGACACCACTGCTTACGTGCGCGCGCACTTCCTCGGCAAAGGCGCGTTCGCATAAAGAACCAGCACGGGCAGCGACAAGCCTGCCTATATAAGTTATCTCACGCGCAAATTTTTAAGCAGGGACACGCACGTGTAGCGCACGAGGCTTGATCGCAAAGCTGGCCGGCAACGTGCCGACAAGTTCGCCGTCAACTTCGAGCAACACGTGTTCGGCTGCTGCCGAACGGGCTGTGAGGCGTGTGGCTTGGGCGTGATGCACTTGTTGCATGCCGAGGTGTGTGCCGAGGTAGAGCTTATAGACGTTAGTGAGGATCGTCAGCGTGTCGAGGTCGCCGAGCGCGACCACGTCGAGCAGTCCGTCGTCGAGCTTTGCATCTGGCGCGATCTTCATGCCGCCCCCGAAGTAGCGCGCATTGGCGACGCAGAGGTTGGCAACTGTCAGATGTCTTTCAGGTCCGTCATCCAATTGCACTTTAACGGTGGGCTTCGTATAGCTCAGCGTCGTTTGCAGCGCGGCCGCGGCGAACGTAGCGCGCCCGCCGAGCCAGCGCGCCGCGCCTTTCGGCAGCCACGACGCCCCTTCATCCTTCACGCGTTTGATTACTTCGCCGCCCATGCCGCACGATGCGACGTTTAAGAAAAACCGTGCCGCCTCTGTGCCGTCGTGATCCACATATTCCACGCGCCCAACGTCGATGAGTCGGGTGCGTCCTGTCCGCAGTGCGGCAGCGGCGGCAGCACCGCGCGCGGGCAACTGAAGCGTGCGTCGAAAATCGCCGCCCGTGCCGTTTGGCAAGACGCCTAACTCCGCGTCCGCGCCCGACTCAAGTATGCCGTTGGCCACTTCGGAGATCGTGCCGTCGCCACCGCAGGCGATGATCAGGCGGCGACCGGCTTGTGCTTCACGGGCGGCGATGCGCCGGCCGTTGCCCGGCCCGTCTGTGAACGCGCAAGCAAACGGCCCGAAGTGTGCGCGCACGTCGCTTGCCAATCGCGGCCACTGTTCGCCCGTCGTGCCGCTGGCCGAAGCCGGATTGATGATGACAAGTGGCAGCGTCATAAGTCAGCGGAAACGATGAAGGTCGAATGATGAACGATGGACAAGATGAATGATGAATAAGCTGTTATTGATCAGTCATCATTCCGTCTTCATCATTTCCTTTGTGTCTTTGTGATCGATTTGCTGCTTCATATAAAGCGCGCGATCTTGTTCGCCGAGTTCGGCGATCTTGGTCATGACGAAGTCGGCGATCTCTTTGTGCGTGCGTAGGCGGTCGGGCTTGGCGCGAAACGGGGCAAGGTCGAGCGCCGGCCCGAAGTGTATGCGAATGGGCGGGCCGCCGGTCCAGTTGCCGAGGACCTGGCGCGGCAGGTCGTTGCCGAGGCCGGCGATGAAGACTGGGATGACCTGCGGCTCGGCCGCTTTGATGACGCGACCGATGCCGGGTTGCGGGCGCAGGTACGTGTACGGGTCTGCGCCCTTGTTGCGCGTGCCTTCGGGATGGAAGCCGATGATGTGCCCCGCGCCGCGTTGGCAGATGTCCACTAAGCGGCGCATCGAGAACTTGTCGAACTCGCGTTTCTCGACCAGCGGCTTGTCGCCGCCCGCGAAGAACGGCGGATACATGGACCACCAACCCATCACGAGATTGACGAACATGCCCGGCAGCGACTCGTAGAAGAAGCGCCCGCGCACGGGAAAGAAAAGTTCTTTGCGCCAGTTGGTCCGGCGGAACAACTCGGTCGAGACGACATACATATCGAAGAACGAACGATGATTGGCGACGAGCAGAATAGGTCGCTCGTGATCAACCGCTTCGATATGCTCAAGCCCATAAACTTGCATCAGGTTGTAAGTCGCCAACCTGATCCAACCCGCGCCCAACGTGCGTTGGCACAATGTCCAGAAACGTTTCCACCGGCCCTGATTCATCCGGTGCGTTACGCGGAACGCGAACCGCTCCATCGGCGCGAGCACGGCGAGTTCGGCGGTCGTCGGCGCGGTCGCGCTTAGCCCGACTTCGGCAGGTTCATCGAGCGCATGGGGCGGTGTTTCGAGTTCTGGCTGCAACATGCTTACTGATCTCAAATGTGAGCTTGCAGATTTGAGATGAGCCACTCAGTCAATCGAAAAATACTTCGCCTCTGGGTGATGCACGATGATGGCGGACGTGGACTGCTCCGGCTCAAGCTGAAACTCTTCGGTCAGCGTCACGCCGATGCGCTCAGGGCCGAGCAACTCGAACAGTTTGGTCTGGTCTTCGAGACTAGGGCACGCCGGATAGCCGAAGCTGAAGCGCGAGCCTTGATAGCCTTGATGGAACAGCTTCGCCAGTTCCGGTGCATCCTTTGCCGCGATGCCCAACTCCGCGCGCACGCGCTTATGCCACAACTCTGCGAGCGCCTCGGCCGCTTCGACGCTCAAGCCGTGGAAGTATAGATAGTCTGCGTAGTTGTCGGCCGCAAACAACTCGTGCGCATATTCACTCGCACGTTGCCCGACCGTGACGAGTTGGAACGCGACCACATCGACGCGCCCCGAATCTTGCGCCGCGAAATAATCGGCGAGGCACAGGCGCTTCCCTGCGGGCTGGCGCGGGAAGGTGAAGCGCATGCGCTCCGTGCGCTCGTCGTCGTGATAGATAACGAGGTCGTTGCCTGCGGACTGACACGGGAAGTAGCCATAAACCAAGCGCGGCGACAACAACGCTTCACGCTTTGAGCGCGCCTTCAGTTCTTCATAGACAGGGCGCACTTTCTCTGCGACCAACGCGCGATACTCGTCCGCCGACTTGCGCCCCTGCTTGAATTGCCACTGACCCTTAAAGAGCGCAGGCTCGTTGACGAATGCGAAGACCTCTTCAAGCGGCACATCTGCGACGACGCGCGCGCCGTAGAAGGGCGCACGCGGGACGGGTGCATCGGGGCTCACGTCCGAGCGGCGCGTGTGCGTCGTCTCCGCTTCGCTGCGGAGTATGCCGCGCGGGCGGGCGGGCTTACGTATGCCGAGCTTCGCCTCTTCGCCGATCAGATCGTCCGTCGCGTCAGTGGCATCAGTCGCGCCGTTGCCGCTTGCGGCGGCTGCGGCGGCCGCACGTTTGACTTGTTGTGCCTGCGCGGCTGCGCCCGCGCCGCCGGTCAACGCGTCCATCGTGTGCAGACCGTCGAAGGCATCGCGCGCGTAAAAGAGTTGACCTTGATAGAGCGTCTTCAAATCTTCTTCGACGTAGCGCCGCGTGAGCGCCGCACCGCCGAGGACCGTCGGCACTTTGATGCCGCGTTCGTTCATCAACTCAAGGTTCTCGCGCATGATGAGCGTGGACTTGACGAGCAACCCGGACATGCCGATGGCGTCCGCGCCGTGTTCTTCGTATGCGCGCAGGATGTTTTCAACCGGCTGCTTGATGCCGAGATTGATCACGCGATAACCGTTATTGGTCAGGATGATGTCTACGAGGTTCTTGCCGATGTCGTGTACGTCGCCCTTCACGGTCGCCAAGATCATCGTGCCTTTGGTCGTCGCGCCGCCCGTCTTTTCCATGAACGGTTCGAGGAAGCGCACGGCAGTCTTCATCACTTCGGCCGATTGCAAGACGAAGGGCAACTGCATCTGCCCGCTGCCAAACAACTCGCCGACCGTCTTCATGCCGTCGAGCAGAATGTCGTTGATGATGTCGAGCGCCGGATGTGTTTGCAGCGCGAGGTTCAGGTTATCTTCCAACCGAAGTTTCTCGCCGTCGATGATGTGCTGCTTCAAACGTTCTTCGACCGGCAAGTTCGCATCGTCCTGCTTGACCTTCTTGGTCGTCACGCCCTCGAACAACTTTGTAAACTCGGTGAGCGGATCATAAATGCAAACGTCGCCGTCGAACTTGCGCTCGTCATAGATGAGTTGCCGCGCGACTTCAAGCTCACGCTCGGCGATGCGGTTGAGCGGGACGATCTTGCTTGCGTTTACGATGGCAGCGTCGAGTCCGGCCGTGACCGCTTCATGTAGGAACACGGAGTTTAAGACGACGCGCGACGCGGGCGACAGACCGAAGGAGATGTTCGACACGCCGAGAATAGTGAACGCGCCGGGCAACTCCTCTTTGATCCGGCGCACGGCGGCGAGCGTTTCGGCTGCGTTGCGGCGATCTTCTTCGATGCCGGTCGAGATAGGCAGCGCCAGCGGGTCGAAGAAGATGTCGGTGGCGGGCAAGCCAAGCTCTTGCGTCGCTTGTTCGTATGCGCGGCGCGCGATCCGCAACTTGTCGTCGGCCGTGCGCGCCATACCCTGCTCGTCAATCGTGCCGATGACGACGCTCGCGCCGTATTCCTGCGCCAACTCGATCACTTTAAAGAAGCGCGGCTCGCCGTCTTCGTAGTTCGTCGAGTTGAGGATCGACTTGCCGCCCGCGTGCTCAAGCCCCGCTTCCATCTTCTGCCACTCGGTCGAGTCGAACATGAGCGGGATGCGAACTTGCGTCACGAGTTTTGCGGCCAACTCGTGCATGTCCTCTTCGCCGTTGCGCCCGACGTAGTCCACGTTCACATCGAGGATGTGCGCGCCCTCGCGTTCCTGCGCGCGTGCAAGCGAGACGAGGCCGTCCCAATCTTCCGCGTTCAAGAGGTCGCGCATCTTCTTTGAGCCGGAAGCGTTGACGCGCTCGCCGACGATCAGAAACGACGTGTCCTGCACGTAAGGCTGCTGTATGTAGATCGAAGAGGCGGCCGGGATCAGTTTCGCCTCGCGCACTTTGGGCGTGAACTGCCGCATCGTCTCGACCACCAACTTCAGGTGCGCGGGCGTCGTGCCGCAACAACCGCCGACGATGTTAACGCCGAAGTCTCTGGCGAAGTGGACCAGTTGAGCCGTGAACGATTCGGGCGTCTCGCCGTAATGCTGCTGGCCGTCTTTAACTTCAGGCAGCCCCGCGTTCGGCAACACGGACACGGGCAGCGGCGCGTTCTCGCAGAGATAGCGGATCGACTCGGTCATGTGCTTCGGCCCCGTGCCGCAGTTCATGCCGATCACGTCGATGGGGAACGGCGCGAGCGCCGTCAGCGCCGCACCGATCTCCGTGCCGTTGAGCATCGTGCCGAAGACTTCGATGGTCACTTGCGCGATGACGGGCACGCGGCGTGCGCTTCGTTTGAACTCGGAAAAGATCGCCGCGAGCGCCGACTTGGTTTGCAACAAGTCTTGACAGGTTTCGACGATCAGCAAGTCCGCGCCGCCGTCCAGCAGCCCGCGCACCTGCTCGGTGTAAGCGGTCTTGAGTTCTTTGAACGTGATGTGCCCAAGCGTCGGCAACTTCGTGCCCGGCCCGATTGAGCCGGCCACCCAACGCGGCCGATCCGGCGTGGCGAAATCGGCGGCGACACGTTTGGCCAACTGCGCGGCGCGCAGGTTCAACTCGTAAGCCATGTCGGCGATGCCGTACTCGGCGAGGACGACGGGCGTGCCGCCGAACGAGTTTGTCTCCACCACGTCGCAGCCGACTTCGAGGAACGCGGCGTGGACGCGCTCGACCGCCGCCGGTTTACTGATCAGCAGGTACTCCGGGCAGCCTTCAAACTGCAGCCCGCCCTGATCGTCCAGCGTCAAATTCTGCACTTGCAGATTCGTGCCCATCGCGCCGTCGAAGACGACGATGCGCTCGCGCAATGTATCGAGAAACTTACTCATGCCAGTCGTTCAATTCTGCCGCACTGCAAAGTTAAACCCCGCGCTAAACAACGCGGGGCCGCGAACCTCGGAAAGCCTGTTTGCGTGTGATCTCGCCTTCAGGCGAGACGTGCCGAGCTGTTTAGCTGTTTATTTTACGTGGCCGCAAGTCGCCTTAACTCACCACGTTTTTCTGTGTCGTAATTGAAACACCACCGGCAATGCGTGTCAAGTAACTAAAAGCAGTAGGCCGTTAAAGAAAGTACGGCTATTAAAGAATGCAGTTTGAGCTTAACTGTCGCTGCCGTCGTCTTCTTTCCCATTGAGGTTGTCTTAACTGCCAACTGCCTACTATCTACTGCCTACTGCTCGTTCCCACTTGTCACTGCTTTTATTCGGTGCTAAGTTCGCTGTCGTTCCATCAAGCTTACACGCCCCGCTGCTAGCTATGCGACGAGCGATCTACCCCGGCTCATTCGACCCGGTGACCAACGGCCACCTCGACATCATCGCGCGTGGCTGTAAGTTGTTCGACGAGATCATCGTCGCCATCGTCATCAACCCGCACAAGCAACCGCTATTCACGGTCGCGGAACGACGCGAGTTGTTGGCGGGCCGTGCTGGCCGAGTTCAGCAGCGGCCCATGCCGGCTGGTGGTGGAAGATTTCGAGGGTCTATTGATGGAGTACGCCGCCGCGCGGCAGGCTGTGGCTGTGGTGCGCGGCATCCGCGCGTTCTCCGATTACGAGTATGAGCTACAGATGGCGTTGATGAACCGCAGGCTTGAGCCGCGCATCGAGACGGTCTTCATGATGCCTGCCGAAGCTTATTCTTATGTCAGTTCGCGGCTCGTCAAAGAGGTGGCGCAACTCGGCGGCTCGATCAAAGGGTCTAGTGCCGCCAGTGGTCGAAGCACGCATGCGCGAGAAGTTCGAGCGCCGTTAAAGCCCGCTCGCAAACGCACGCGCGCGCGGTGCTATAATCCCGCTACCTCCGCGAAACTTAAAGCTGCGTGGGCGACGATGACCCGCGCCGGTAGCAACAACTAACACGGGAGGGATTGCGATGCCGAGAGGCGACAAAGGCAAGTACACCGACAAGCAGAAGCGTAAAGCCGAGCACATCGAAGAGAGTTACGAGCAACGCGGACTCTCTGAAGCAGAAGCCGAGCGGCGCGCGTGGGCGACGGTCAACGCCACGCACGGCGGCGGCGAGAAGCCCGGCGGCGGCGGCTATGGCAAACCGGAAAACAAGGGGCCGGAAGCGTGGCGGCAAGAAAGGCGGCAAGGCCGCGGCCAAGAAGGGCGCAAGCAAAAAGGGCGGGACTAAAAGGGCGGCGCGAAAAAAGGCGCGAGCAAGAAGGGTGGCGCAAAGAAGCGTAGCGCGAAGAAGCGCGGCTAACGCGCTCCGTGCTCGATAACCTATTGCGTCCTATTATTGCGCCTCCAGCGTCTTTGCGTGAGATTAGTTTCTGCTCAGTAATTAATCTCACGCAAAGACGCTGGAGGCGGCACGCTCTGTCCCCGGTTACAAATTATAACTACATGACTAGACCAGTCGCACAAACTTTTCCGTTCGCCCCGAACGTGCAGCGGATGCAGGCGTCGGCGACGCTCGCGGCGATGCAGAAGGCGCTGGCGCTGAAGGCTGCGGGCGCGGACGTGGTTGATCTCGGCGCGGGCGAGCCGGACTTCGACACGCCGGAGCACATCAAGCAAGCCGCTATCGAGGCGCTCGCACAAGGCGAGACGAAGTACACCGACACGGGCGGTACGCGCGCGCTGAAAGAAGCGATCATCAATTACTACGAGCGCGAGTTCGGCGCGCGCTTCGACTTGAAAGAAGTGTTGGCGACGGCGGGCGGAAAGCAAGCCATCTTCAACGCGGTCGTCGCGCTCGCGGGGCCGGGCGATGAAGTGCTGATCCCGCGTCCCTATTGGGTGTCCTTCCCTGAGATGGTCACGTTCGCGGGCGCAACTTCCGTCTTAATCGACACGGAAGCGACCGGCTTTCATCTGACGGCCGATGCGGTTGCCCGCGCGACCACGCCACGCACCAAGCTCATCATCATCAACTCGCCGTCAAACCCGTCGGGGCGCGTCATTCCGCCCGACGAGTTTCAACGCATCCTTGAAGTTTGCGCTGAGCGCAATATCTACGTGATCTCGGACGAGTGTTATTTACAGTTCGTGTATGAGCCGGCGCGCGTCTTCAGCGTGGCGAGCCTCGCGCCGGAGTTGCGCGCGCGCCTGTGCATCGCCGGTTCGTTCTCGAAGACTTACGCGATGACCGGCTGGCGCATGGGCTACGCACTCGCGCCCCCGGCATGGCTCAGCGGCATGGCGAAGGTGCAAGGCCACTCGACGAGCAACCCGAACTCAATCGCACAACATGCGGCCGCGGCCGCGATGAACTCGTCGCAAGCTTGCGTGAGCGAGATGCTGGCCGAGTACGGCCGGCGGCGCGCGTGGCTCGTCGAAGCGTTCGCGGACATGCCCGGCTTCAAGTGTCTTGAACCTGAGGGCGCGTTCTACGTCTTCCCCGATGTGCGCGGCTGCTTGCGCGGCGACGTGAAGACTTCTGCCGACTTCGCCGAGAAACTTTTGCACGACGAGATGACGGTTGTGACCGACGGCGCGGGCTTCGGCGCAGACGGCTTCATACGCATCTCCTATGCGACCTCGCTCGAACGTTTGCAGGAAGGCGTGCGCCGTATCCGGCGCGTCGCCGAACAATGCGCGCGCTAAGTGTGCCGTAAGCGATAAAGCACAAGGGCGGGCAGCTTAACCTAGCTGCCCGCCCTTACGTTGTTAGCATGTGCCCTAGAGGCTCTAGTAGATGTTGAAGTTGTAAGCGACCGTGACGTACTGCGACACCTTGCGTCCATCCTTCTCGGCCGGGATGAACTGAATCTGCCGCGCGGCCGCGATGGCCTTCTCGGTCAGACCGTCGGGCAGACGCTTGATCGGCTGTATGCCCGTCACTTGTCCGTTCGACCCCAACACCATGCGTAAGACCACTTCGCCCGTGATGTTGTTCTTGCGCGCCTCTTCCGTAAACTGCGGTTCAGGCTTCGACGTGATAACGGCGCGCTTGGTCACTTCCTTGACCGTGAAGTTGCGGGCGTAGTCCGTGCCGCCGCCGCCACCGCCGGGGCCGCCGCCGCCTTCGTGCCGATCGCCGCCGCCCGTGTTGCCGCCGCGGCCGGGCCCGACGCCGCCGCCTTCACCGGAGCCGACGCCGCCGCCCGTGCCCGTGCCGATGCCGTTGCCCGTACCGGGGCCGGAACTCGTCTCGGTCGATTTCGATTTCGGATCGCCATAAGGCAGAGGCCGCGGATCAGGCGGAAACAAGGTCGGGTCTGCGTCAATCGAAGCCGTCACGGGCAGACTCGGATTCTTAATCGGCGGGGGCGGGTTCGGGTTGGGCGCAAGCACCTGCGGCACGGTCAACGACGCGGGCGGCAGTTTGCCAAAACTCGCGGGCTTAGTTTCCATACGACCGCCGCCACCACCGCCGCCCGGCTTCTCCATCTTAGGTTTCGAGCCGCCGCCCTGCCCCTTCGCCATGCCGGCGGGGCCTTCGTCGGGCTTCTTCTGCTGTTCGGGAATGTCCGTCACGAGGCCCTGAAACTCAAGGTCTTCGCGCACCGGATCGATCACCGCCACATGCCGCGAACGGTAGTTGTCATAAGCGATATAACCGACACCGGCGAACAGCATGATGGCCAACGCGGCGATGATGCCGACCACTGCCGTCGTGTGCTTCGCCCGCATGCGATCAAGCAGGGCGATGATCGCGCCACATAACGCGAGCGCCGCGAAGGCAATGCCCATCGCCTTGATCGAGACGGCTTGCCGCGATTGTAAACTGTCGAAGGCTGCGATCAGACCGGCTAACAGGATCAGACCGGCGAAGGCGGAGATGATGCCTTTGGCGACGTTGGGCTGACCGATAAAGCGGCCGAAACCACGACTATAAGCCGATGCGCCGCGCTTGACGAACCCAAACGGATCGCGCTTGAACTCGGGCCAAGTCAACTCGGCCTCGTGTCCCATCGAGCGCACCTCGGTCGTCAAGCGACGCACGAGGCCCTGATCCTCAAGGATCGTCAGATGAAATTCTTCGCGCCCTTGCCCCGCGCCAAGAACGGCTGCGCTCGCCGTCGCGGCATCGGCCCGCCCGGCCGCATTGTCGTCAACCCGCGTCGAGGCAGCGGCAGCCCAAGTCTGTTCGCCCGCGGCCGTCGTCTCATTCGTCAGCTGGTACGCCGCACCGTCTTCACGCTCGACGGGGCTGGCAGCAGTGACCGATTCGGCAGCGGCCCGGTTGTAACCGTTCGACAGCGGCGTGCCATCGACAGGGCAGAAGCCAAACTTATCGGCAAAGTCTTCCTGACAGGTCGGACATCTCTTCATCGTCTCAATCCTAACTGAGATAAAGCCTGAAACCTTAACACGGCGACGGCGAGTTGCTGCTCGCCGCGACCCTCGCCGGCCCGTCTTTAGTAACGGGACTGCCTACCGCCCCTGCGCATTATACAACATTTCACTCAACGTTATGATTCAGGTCGGGGCACACCCTCACTCGTCAGGCTTAGATGCACCACTGCGCGTGTGGGTTTCCGCGCAAACGAAAGAAGTTTAACAACTTCGCCCTTCCGGTTGACGCTCGCTCCGTCCCGCATCTAAACTGCACGGGCGACTCCCCAAGAGCGGTTTGCAAACTGACCCGGCACGCGCCCGGTTGCGCCCGGTTCACGGCGCTTGCCGAGCCATGCAAGGTTACTATTCCCTGAAATGATGCGCCGAAAAAAAACGTTGCCCGGTTATCTGCGAATTCTTCTCGCGCTCGCCTGTCTCAGTTCCATCACGCCCGGACTGCACGCGCACGCCGCGCAGGATGCGACCAACGAACCGCGCCGCGAGCGACTGCTCAACGGGCTGCCGCTCCTGCTCGCTTACCGGCCCGGCGACCCGCAAGTTCTGTTAAAACTCCGGCTGCAAAGCGGCGCGGCGTTCGACTTGGCCGGCAAAGAGGGCATGATGGCCCTGTTGAGCGACGTATTCTTCCCCGACCCGACCACGCGCGAGTTTGTCACCGAAGAACTCGGCGGGCAGTTAACGGTCACGACCGATTACGACCAGATCGAGGTCACGCTATCGGGCCGTGCGACCGAGTTTGAGCGTCTGGCGGAACTGCTCCGCAACGCGGTCGTCAACACGCGCATCGTCGCGGACGATGTGACGCGCCTGCGCGACGAACGTATCAAGGCTGCGCGCGCAGTCGCCCTTGCGCCCGCGACCGTCGCCGACCGCGCCGTCGCCACGCGTCTCTACGGCGCGCATCCTTACGGTCGTTTAGTCGCAGGCACGCCCGAATCGCTCGCGCGCATAGACCGCGTCGATCTGCTGCTCGCGCGCGACCGCTTTGTGACGGCCGACAACGCACATCTTGTCGTCATGGGCGGCGTCGAACCGGGCCGCGTGCTGCGCGTCTTTCGTCAGTTCCTCGGCTCTTGGCGCAAGAGCGAGGCACTTGTGCCCGCCACGTTTCGCCGCCCCGACGCGCCCGACCCGCGCACGCTCATCATCGATCAAGCGGGTGCGGCCGGCGTCGAAATACGTCTGGCGCTGCGTGGTCTTGCGCGCACGGATCGTGCCCACGCAGCAGCGGCCGTTGTCGCGGCGCTTGCGCGCGCACGCTGGCTGGCCGCGCTCGGCACGAACACTCCCGACAGTCTGAGCGTCCGGCACGAAACTCACACCACAGGCGGTTTCTGGCAGATGAGCGCGCGTGTGCGTCCTGCGATTGCCGCGCAGGCACTCGCCACGGCCCGCGCCACCTTGAGCGCCTTAGCGGCTGCGCCACCCACAGCCATTGAACTCGAACAAGCGAAGCGTGAAGCAACGGCCGACATCAACCCGAACAAGCCGCCCGACATCGCGCTTGCGGATCAATGGCTCGACGCCGAAAGCTACGGCCCCGCGGCCGCCGACACGCAACGCACACTCGCCACCCTCACACCAGCGGACGTGCAACGCGTTGCCGCGCGTCTGTTCCGTGATGCAGGACTGGCAAGCGTCGCGGTCGGGCCTGCTGCCGAGTTAAGCTCTGAGTTGGCGCGCACGACCAACGGCGTCGAGCTATTCGGCGCACCCGGCCCCGCGCCGAAGCCTACGCCGGCCCGCCGCCCGTAACCAATTCACAAACAAAATGCAAAGTGACGACAACCCACACGGGCCGACTTGTCGCTAATGTTTCCATGACGCGAAGTCCCGTAGAAAATGAACAGCAGATAGAACACGCGCGCCGTGTACGCGCGATGTTCGCGGGGATAGCTGCGCGTTATGATCTTTTAAATCATTTGTTGTCGGGCAACACAGACCGGCGCTGGCGGCGCTTGGTCGTCGAGACGTTGCGCCCCGCGCTCGGCGTGGGGACGCGCACGCTGGACGTGGCTTGCGGCACTGGCGACCTCGCGCTCACGCTTGCAGAGACAGGCACGACGCGCGTTGTCGGTTTAGACTTCTGCCGGCCCATGCTCGAACTCGCGGCGCGCAAAGCTGCGACGAACGAACGCGCACTGCCCTTCATCGAAGGCGACGCGCTCCGCTTGCCATTTGCCGGCGCAACGTTCGACGTGTTGACCATCGCCTTCGGCCTGCGCAATCTGGCGAGCGTCGAAGACGGCTTGCGCGAGTTTTATCGCGTCCTACGACCGGGCGGCACGCTTGCGGTGCTCGAATTTTCGCGCCCCGTCTTGCCGGGTTTTCGCGCGCTGTTTCAGTTCTACTTCACGCGCGTGCTGCCGCGCATCGGTGGCTTGGTCAGCGGCTCGCGCGGCGCGTATGAGTATTTGCCCGATTCTGTGTCGCGCTTTCACGATCAGGCGCGGCTGGCGACGTTGATGCGCGAAGTTGGCTTTGAGTGTGTCGCGTACAAAAACTTGACCGGCGGGATCGCGGCGCTGCACACGGGCGTGCGACCCATTTGACAATGAGCTTGATTGCGCCGCACCTCGTTTAGCGCAATCTCAACAACGTGGCCCGGCGGGCTGAGCGTTCATCCCGTTATGTGTTGGTTGTCGGGGCCGATGCATAGCGGCGGACACTGTCCCGCCGGGCTACGTCTGTTTGCGTTATAGCTGATCGCCTCAAAGCCTTGCTTGTTCACTGTCGCACCTCAACGATTCTTGCTATCATCCATCCGCAGTTGCACTACCCAATTCAAACGGCAAAGTACGCGACGAGTTAAGGTTCACTTTCCTTGTCGCCTATCGCCCGTCACCTGTCACGGCTTTTACACATGACGCACAAGCTACTTGATATTGCCCGTCGCATCGCGCTACTGCTGCTCGTCGTGTGGACGGTGGTGTCGCTGGTCACGTTGCTGATCGAGCTTGTGCCCGGCGACCCGGCCGTGGCGACGCTGGGCGAGCAGGCGACGCCCGAACAGATCGCGCAGTTTCGCGAGAAGCACGGACTTAATCGCCCCGCCTTCTTCGTTTCCTACGCGCGCGACGAACAGGGCGAGCGCCATTTGCGTTGGCACGGCGCGGACAACCGTTATGTGGACTACTGGCGCGGCATCTTGCATGGCGACATGGGCAACTCGTTTCGCACGGACCGCCCCGTGCTTGAACAGATACTTCAACGTTATCCGGCGACCATCCAACTCGCGGTCGCCGCGCTGCTCGTCGCTATCGCTATCGCGCTGCCGCTCGGCGTCGTCGCCGGGACGCGACGCGGTACTTGGCTCGATAACGTGCTATCGGTCGTCGCGCTCGTCGGCATCAGCCTGCCCGGTTTCGTGTTGGGGCCGATGCTCATCTACATCTTCGCCGTGCGGCTCGGCTGGCTCGCGCCGTCGGGGCGCTTCGAGCTAAGCGACATCATGTTGCCGGCCGTGACGCTAGGCGCGGCGCTCTCGGCGATCTTGACGCGCATGGTGCGCTCGTCGGTGATCGAAGAACTGAACGAAGATTATGTTCGCACGGCGCGCGCTAAGGGTCTGAGCGAGCGCACAGTCGTCTATAAACACGTCTTGAAGAACGGGCTGATCCCGGTCGTCACGATCCTCGGCTTGCAACTCGGCGTGCTGCTGGCGGGCGCAATCGTCACCGAAAAGATTTTCAACTGGCCCGGCCTCGGCCTGCTGCTCATAGACGACGGCATCAGCAAGCGCGACTATCGCCTCGTGCAAGGTTGCGTCCTTGTCATCAGCATCACGTACATACTGGCCAACACCCTGACCGATCTAGTTTATCGCCGACTCGATCCACGCATCAGAGTCTCTTGATGGCGGATTGATGAACCACGAAAGAGTGCGCTATTTATGTTCATAACTGATCCACAATTCCGTCGTCTTTATAATTCGCATTCCGCATTCCACATTCCGCATTCCTTATGAATCGTCTCGCCGTCTTCGGGCTTATCGTCGTCGCGCTGCTAGTCGTTGTGGCGCTGTTTGCGCCGCAGCTTGCGACGCATGACGTGGGCGCGACCGATCTACTGAATCGCTACCAGCCGCCCTCGCATGAGCATTGGTTCGGCACGGACGCGACCGGGCGCGACATCTTCTCGCGCGTCGTCTTTGGTGCGCGCATCTCGTTGCGCGTAGGCTTGGTGGTCGTGGCCGTCTCAACCGTGGTCGGCGTCATCATCGGCGCGCTTGCGGGTTACTACGGCGGTTGGATAGATCGCCTCATCTCAGGTTATCTGTTCAACGTCTTCCTCGCGTTTCCGGGTCTGCTGCTGGCCATTGCGATGGTGGCCTTCTTGGGCGCGGGGCTGAACAAATTGATCTTCGCACTCTGCGTGATCGGCTGGGTCGGTTACGCGCGTGTGATGCGCGGGCAGGTGTTGAAGGTGCGCGAGTACGACTTCGTGCAGGCGGCACGCGCGCTCGGCGCAAACGATCTGCGCATACTCTTTCGCCACATCCTGCCGAACGCGATCCAACCGCTCATCGTGCAGGCAAGTCTCGGCATGGCCGGCGCGGTGCTCTCGGAAGCGACACTTTCATTCCTCGGCCTCGGCGTGCCGCCGCCTGCACCATCATGGGGTGTGATGCTCGAAGAAGGGCGCGACCTATCGACGCTCGCGGCCGCACCGCACGCGCTCATTATTCCCGGCGTCGCCATCGCATTGACCGTCCTTGCCTTCAACTTCATCGGCGACGGGCTGCGCGAATATCTCGACCCCCGCCAACGCGCCCGCTGAGTTCGACCTATACCCACTTGATGAGCGCGACGCAAACCACAACTCGACAGCAACCAAGCACGACCGCAACGGCCGGGTCGCACGCCGAACCACCGGGGCCGGTTGCGATCAAGATCGAGCATCTATCGAAGACTTATCCCGTCCCGCTCGCGCGCGTGAAGCAATTATTTCGTCGCCAGTCGGACGGGCCGAACCGAGGCCCTGCGCGATGTCAGCTTCGAGATCGGCGCGGGCGAAGTCTTCGGCCTCATCGGGCGCAACGGCGCGGGCAAGACGACGCTGACAAAGATCATTGCGACGCTCGTGCAGCCGACCGCAGGCGTCGGTCACTGTTCACGGCCTCGACAGTGTGCGCGATGAACAACGCGTGCGCGCACAAGTCGGCCTCGCAAGCGCAGAGGAACGCACGTTCTACTGGCGCTTGACGGTCGAAGAGAATCTACTTTTCTTTGCGCGCCTGCACGGGCTGCCCGATGCAGAGGCACGCGCGCGCATCGCGGAACTGCTCGACCATTTTGAACTGACGACGCTTGCGCGTAAGCGTTTCGGCACGCTCTCAACCGGCAACAAGCAACGCATGACCGTCGCCCGCGCGCTCTTGAACCGGCCGCCCATTCTCTTGCTCGACGAACCGACGCGCTCGCTCGATCCGCTCGCCGCCGCACAGATGCGCGTTATGATCAGCCAACTCGCCACCGAAGAACACGTGACCGTGCTGCTCACCTCGCACAACCTCGCCGAGATCGAACAACTCTGCCCACGCGTCGCCATCATCAGCGGTGGGCGCATCCGCACCATCGGCACGCCCGACCACCTGCGCGCCACACACAAACAGACCGAACGGGTCACGCTCGTAGTGCGCGGCCTCGCCCCGCAACGCATTGAGGAGTTGCTAACCGGCGTGCTCGATCAACTGTCGGTCGCGCCGCAGGACGATGCGCTCGTCGTATCGTTCACACGCCTAGTGGACGATGATCAACTCAACCGGGCAGTGCGCGCGCTCATAGCGGCCGGCGCGCAACTCGTCTCGTGCGACGTTGAACGCTCGACGCTGCTCGAAGTGCTGGAGCGTTATGAACGTGAGCAAGCGGCTGAAACGGAACAGGCAGCCGACGCTCAGACAGGAGGCCAATCGTGAAGCGCCTTGCTTTAGTGCTCAGGCGCGTGCGCGCCTTCGTCGTGCGCGACTTCCGTTTGGCGCTTAGCTACCGGCTGGAATTTTTTCTCACCGTGCTAAGAGTGCTGCTGTTCGTGACGACGTTCTTCTTCATCTCGAAGATATTCGTGGGCGGGGCGATGAAGAACTTCACACAGTGGCAGAACCCGCTCGCCGCGTGGATCACCGGCTTGGCTCTGTCGAGTTATTTCATGACCGGCTTTTCCAGTCTGGCCAATTCGATCCGGCAGGAGCAGGCGCAAGGGACGCTTGAAGGTGTGCTGATGACGCCCGTGAGCGTGCAGACATTCGTGCTGGCCAGTTCGGCTTACGACTTCGTGCAGGTTACGATCACTTCGTCGCTCTACTTGCTCTTTGGCTGGCTCTTCTTCGATGTCAGCTTTCAAGGCAGCTTCATGCTCGCGCTCGTCTTTCTAGTTTTGACGACGCTGGTACTGGCCGCGCTCGGCATCCTATCGGCGAGCTTTGCGATGGTCTTCAAGCGCGGCGACCCGTTCGGGCTACTCTTAGGGATCACCTCTACGCTTTTCTCCGGCGTACTCTTTCCAACGCAACTTATCACGCAATACGCCGGCCCCGTGGTCGGGCGCATCTCCCGGCTGCTGCCCTCAACCTACGGGCTTGACGGTTTCCGCCGCGTGCTCATCGAAGGCCAATCGTTCAGCCAAGTGCGCGAACCTTTCCTCGTCCTGCTTGCCTTCCTCGCAGTCCTGATGCCCTTCTCGCTCTGGGTCTTCGCCCGCGCCGTGCGCCGCGCGAAACGCGAAGGAAGTCTGATTCAGTACTGAATCTCAGCCGCCTTGCGTCGCAGCCAAAATCTTTATAATCAGTCGTTTGACCTTGCTATCTTAAAGTTATATCTGCACAGTGCGCCCTCGCATTTGCCGCGCATACATCAAGCAGCGTTTCTTTAACAAATCCGCAGATGAAAAATATTGCTTGACAATGTTGAACACGGTCTTTATGATCACCAATCATCTGGGGTTACTTTGTTAGCTCTGGATTGTTATCGCCGCCCTTCATCATGCCCAAATTGCTGAGTCGTCCTTACATACCTAGTCCCTACAGTGCTGGGACATAGTCGGCTGGCAGAAAACATGGAAGCTATCCCGGATCGACGCCGCTGGCACTCGAACAGAGGGTTCAGTGTCCTTGAGCTTGTTATTGTATTAGCTATTGCGGGGGCGCTTATGGCTATGGCTGTGCCAAAGTTCATGAGCGCGCAACGTATCACACGCGCCAACGGCGTGACGGCGGAAGCTGCGACCCAACTCCGGCTGGCCCGGCAAGAGTCGATGTCGCAACTGCGGGCCATGACGGTGCAATACGATAACGTGGCCAAGCGGTTGGTCGTCATCCGCCATGCTGCGGCGCTGGCCGTGTTGACCGCTGCAAACTACCCGAACAACGGTGTCACCGTGCGGACAATCGCGCTCGCGGGCGCGGGTTTGAGCGTCAACGACATCATCTATGGCGGCTCTCCAGCGTGCCCACGGTCAATCTAGGCGACAACACGACGCTAACGACCATTCCGACCGGGGGCAAGCTCAACATCACGTTTCAACCCGACGGCTCGGTCATCAACGCGGCCGGGAATCCGGTTGATATGGCGCTCTTCTTTTATAACGCACAGGCTGATCGAGATACGGCCACGGCCGATCTCGGTGCTGGGCGCGGCCGGGCGGGTCAAAGTATGGAGGTATAACAGCAATGCGAACAGATACGTCGAATAGCCGTTCGCAAGCTGGCGGTCGTCGGGCGCGCACGCGCGCTGACGGCTTCACGCTGATGGAGACGGTCGTGGCGATGCTGGTGCTGATGATCGGGCTGCTCGGTTTGGCCACGGCCGTCAGCTTCAGCTTGACGGTCAGCAATCGTGGGCGCAGCGTCACCAATACCAAGCTCCTCATCTCGGCCGTGTTGGAACAGATGGAGATGCTGCGTAATACGAGACAGTTGACGTTTGGGCAGATCAGCAACACAGGCGCGGTGGACAACACAGGCGCGGCGCAGGACTTCAACGGCTTCCCTTCGACCTTCGAGCCTGTCTCGACCAATCCCGGCCCCGACGGCATCTACGGCACTTCGGACGACATGCTCGACGCAGGCAATGATCGCGTCTACGGGACGGCTGACGATTACGTTAATCCGGGGCTGGCTCGGCCCGGCTACACCCGGCAGATATTGATCACCGCGCTGAGTCCGACTCTGAAACGCATACAGGTGACACTGCGCGCGCCCGGTTCGGCCGGCGACATCAAGTCGCTGGTCAGCGTTAGTTATCTCAACGATAACGCGCATAGCAATTTCACGCCCTGAGGCAACCCTGAGGCGCAACGCCATCGAGCCGTGCAAGGTCAACTGGAGGCCGCTGATGATTTCGAGAACTAAATGTCACGCGCAGGCGGGCTTCTCGCTCATGGAGTTGCTGATCGCCATGAGCATCATGCTGGTCCTGATGGGCGTGGTCTTCACCTTCGCCCGCGACAGCATGCGCATCGGCGTGGTGGCGATGGAGATGACCGAAGCGCAGGAGAGCGCGCGCACGGCGCACGAGTATATCAGCCGCGATTTGATCACCGCGGGCGACGGACTAAACGGCATCAACACCATCCGCGTGCCCGTTAATTTCGCGCGCAATTTCTTGACGATCAATCCCGTCACCGATCCCTTGAGTCCCGGCAACGTCAACTTGCCGATCATCACTTCGGATAACGATGTCGCGGTCAATACGCCCGTCCCGGCGGTGAACCCGGTCGTCATGTTGCGGACCACCCCGACCAGAACCGACCGTTTGACGATCCTGCGATCTGATTCGACCTTTATCCCGGTGGCGCTGCTGGCGAACGCGATCAACGTCGGCGTCACCAGCATGCAACTCACCATAGCAGACGTGACCAACTTCAACGTCGGCGACATCATCTTCATCACCTCCAACGCGGGCGGGACGTTCGCCACGGTGACAGCTAGAAACTTAGGAACCGGGGTCGTATCACTGGGGCCCGGTGACTTTTACGGTTTGAACCAGCCGGGCAACGCCGGCCCTATCGGCTTCGTCACGGCTAACGGCACGCTGCCCGTGTCGGTCATGCGGATGCAGATGATCCATTACTTCGTCAACGCCAACGGCTTGCTGATTCGTCGGCTGTACGGCTTGGGCGGCGGTCTTGGGTTCCGCGATAGCGTTATCGCCGAGCACGTGACCGATTTGCAGTTCAAGTATGCGCTGAATCTGACGAACGCGAACGGGACGATTCAACAGCCCGTGACGCAACTCGCCACGTCGCAGCAGCAAGTCTCTGTGCGGCAGGTGGAGACGACCATTCGCGTCGAGACGACGCATGTGATCAGCCGGCCTCTGCGCAGAACAACAACGGACGTGAAGTGCTTAGCATGACCACCAGCACGAGCGTGCGCAACATGCAATTCCGGCAAGCGTTGCAACCGGGTAGTACCTACTAGAAGTGCGGCTTGGACAAACAAACATCAAGCAAGAGGTTTTGAGGTCAGTATGAATACACGTACTTTCGCCCCGTCCGCGCAGATCAAACGTGCTGCCGCGCAAACTCGCCCGCATGAACGCGGTGCGGCAATGGCACTCTCGATGATCCTGCTGGCGCTGGTCGGCGTAGTTTCCGTCTCCGTGCTCGCGGTCGTCTCGCACGAAGCGCGCATTGCCGGCAGCGACTTTCAACGCACGCAGACCTTCTACGCCTCGGCGGCCGGCATCGAGAAGATGACCAGCGACTTCTCCGCTCTGTATAACCACACGTCCCGGCCCACGCAGGGGCAACTCGATTACATCGCCAGTTCTTATCCGCCGGAGTTGCTCAGCGAACATTACACGCTTGAGCAGTCGCTTGCGCTCGACGGGCCCCGGCTCACCGCGATGCGGCAGACGCAGGGGCTTGGTAATACGGCCTTTCCGCGCGTGACCATTCCGAGCGGGCCGTTCTCCGGGCTGCTGGCCTCGGTCGCTCCTTACAGACTTACATCCACCGCTACGCACGTGCCAACCAGTACGCGTGTCAGCCTTGAGCGCAGCATCAACAACTATCTGATCCCGCTCTTTCAGTTCGGCACGTTTAGCGACAAAGACCTCGAATTTTGGCCGCAGCCGCCCATGACCTTCAACGGGCGCGTACATGCCAACGGCAACATCTACTTCGGCGGCGACATCACCTTCCTCTCCAAAGTTACGACGGCGAACGAGGCCGTGGCCGATGTGCTGCGCAACAACGGCACGCTCGGTTACTACAACGATCCGCGCTGGGTGGTGAACGGTATCACCGTGCATATGACGGACGGCAGTGTCGTCGGCGGCCCGAACCTGAACCAACCGCGCGCCGACGGGCGCGGCAAATTCCCCGGCTCACCCAACGGCACTGATAACACTGCATGGAAGAACGTCTCGGTCGCGGCGGCGCAAGCCAACACGCCGAATCAGTTTGGCGGTCAACTGTTGACCAAGGCCACGGGGGCTGCGCCGCTGTTGCTGCCGCTGCAACTCGACGGCAAACAGGCGCGCGAGTTGATCAAACGCCAGATGCCCGACGATAGCGACACCTTGCGCGACTCGCGCTTCGACACAAAGGCGCAGATTCGCATCTTGATTGACGACGAGAACGCCGGCTCAGGCAATGCCAACGTCGCCGGTATCCCCGCGACCAAAGGCGTCTATCTCTCGACCTTCAACCCGCTGCCTTTGAACGGCGGTAATGCGTTACGCGTGATTAACGATGCGGGCGGTTATCAATCAAATCTCGGTTGGTTTCAGGGCGACCCGGCGCGCAACCGCCCGGCTGAAACTGTGCGTAGCGTCCGCAACGACTACTACGGTGCGATTCTTGCCGCCACGACCAACGCGACGACCGGCGGCGCAAACGCTACCTCGACCAACTACACGGCCAATCTGACGAACAATGCTATTCCGAAGTCGCCGAACGGGGCTGTCATCCCCACGGGTTCGGGTCTGCGCGGGCACATTCTGATCGAGGTCGTGCCGCCGCTTAACGCCGACGGCTCGCGGCCCGATCCCATCGATGTCACGGCCCAGATTCTCAGCATGGGCATGACGGTGGGCGAACCGAACGGCATCGTGCTCTTGCAGCGGCCCGAGTGGGCGTCGTTCATGCAAGGCAGCCGCGACCGCGAGGGTCGTAATATGTACCTCACTTACTTCCACGACAACTCCGTGGCGAACCGCCGCGCGTTGGCCGACGGCGCGATCAGCGTCAGCGTCCCGTTCAACATCGCGGGCTTCATCGACTCGAACGATAACTCGTTAGACGACGACCCACACACAGGGTCAACGCCGTTCCTGCCGAACGCCGCGACGATGTCGCGCGACGACAAGCCGCCTGCGACCGGTCTGAACCGGATCGTGCCGATCAATATCTATAACGTGCGCGAAGGGCGCATCAACGAAACGTTAAGCGCGACCGTCGCTTACCAGCGCGGCATCGGCAGCGTCATCGACCTCAACATGCGCAATCTAGCGCGCTGGGTGGATGGCGTTTATGACTCGAACCTGCTCAGCGGCTCGCCTGCGCTCAGCACCAATATCGGCAGCGCCGACGGCTATGTCGTCTACGTTTCGGATCGGCGCGGCGACCGGGTCAAGCAAGAGCGGAACGATTACAACCTGACCATCCAGACCACAAACGGACTGGTTGATAACGAAGATGTCTACGGCTACAACCAGGCGAACGGCCAGACGCCCGATCCCGGCGAAGACGTGATCGACGACGGTTTTGATCCGGCCACAGGCAAACTCAAGAAGGCTTCGCTACAGATCGATCAGTGCGAGTTGCCTTCCGTCCCGACTGCGCTTTCGCCGCCGACCGTCACGGCCCCGTTAGGCGTTGACAGCACAGACTTCTCGCGCGCCGTCATGGTCGCGGACTGGAACCCGCTGCCGCCGCTCAGCGTCTCTGGCTGTTCTAACCCCGCCAGCAATCAATACTGGTTCCGGCGCGGTGTGCGCCTGTTCAACGGCGAGAACTTGCAGGTCACGGGCGCGGCAGACCGGCTCTCGACGACGAAGGGCATCACCGTCGCCACCGAGAACATGGTCTATATCTGGGGCAACTACAACACGACCGGCATCTCGTCGCAGCCCGTCAGCGGTTCGACGTTGAACGACGGCGGCTACACAGGCCCGCAAGTGCCGGCGGCTGTCGTCGCCGATGCCTTCTTCCCGATCTCGAAGACTTGGTACGACGCGCTGCCGGCCATGTATCCTGAAGGCAGCACGCAGAGGATCGCCGATGCGGGCACGCTCACGGACGCGGCCGCGATCCCCATCGGCAGCGAGACTTCGGTGCGCGCAGGCATCATCGCTGGTGTCACCCTGTCCGCGATGGTCGGCACAAGCCCGCCCTCTTATTACCTGCAATGGCTCAACGGCGGCGTGCATAATTACCCGCGCTTCCTTGAGACGTGGAGCGTCGCCGGTACATGGGATAGGCGCTGGAACTACGTCGGCTCTTACATCATGCTGTATAACTCGACGCAAGCGGTTGGCCCTTACAGCGTCGTCAGTTCCGTCGTCTATTCCCCGCCCCGCCGCAACTGGGCGTTCGACATCACGTTCACCGATCCGAGTCGCCTGCCACCGGGCACGCCGCAGTTCCAGTACATCGAACCGACCGGCTTCAGGCAGAGTCTATGATCGCGTCTCGCGTCGCACAGGCGGCCGTTGTTACTAAAGCGCCGGGCGGCGCAAGGCACAGATGGCAAAAATTGACGAACTGATCCGGTTGATGAAGCAGCAGGGCGCTTCTGATCTGCACTTGACCAGCGGCGCGCCGCCCTACCTGCGCTTGAACGGCGAGATGATCAAGCTCAACTACCGCGAGGTGTCGGCCGAAGTTTGTCGCGGGCTGATCTTCGAGATGCTCACGAACGAGCAGAAGCAGGTCGTGCAAGAACAGTGGGAGCTTGATTTCAGCTACATCGTGCCGGAGGTCGGGCGCTGCCGCGTCAACGTGTTCGTCCAGAATCGCGGCTTCGGTGTGGTCATCCGTCTGATCCCCGAACGCATCCAGACCATCGAAGAGTTGCAGTTGCCCGAACAACTCGCAACGCTCATCGACGTGTCCGAGGGTTTGATCCTGTTAACAGGGCCGACGGGTTGCGGCAAGAGTACGACCTTAGCCGCGATGATCCATGACATCAACCTGTACCAGCGCGCGCACATCATCACGATTGAAGACCCCATCGAGTTCGTCCACGTCAACCAGCAATCGCTCGTCAATCAACGCGAAGTGTCGAGCCATACGAAGTCGTTCAGCAACGCCCTGCGCGCGGCGCTGCGCGAAGACCCGGATGTGATCCTCGTCGGCGAGATGCGCGATCTGGAAACCATCTCGCTGGCCGATCACCGCGGCCGAGACGGGGCATCTTGTCTTTGCGACGCTGCACACGAACAGCGCCGTCAAGGCCGTTGACCGCATCATCGACGTGTTCCCCGAACATCAACAGGCGCAAGTGCGCGCCATGCTGTCGGAGAGTCTGCGCGGCGTGGTGGCGCAATCGCTGCTGCCGCGCGCCGACGGCGCAGGGCGCACGCCGGTCATGGAGATACTCGTCAACCTACCGTCGGTCGCACATCTGATCCGCGAAGGCAAGACCCACCAGATTCACAGCGCGCTGCAAACCGGGCACAACCACGGTATGCTCACCTTTGAAGCGTCCGTCAACGACCTGATGCGGCGCGGGCTGGTGGCGAAAGACGAAGGCAATCGCTTCCTCGCGCGCCGCCACGCAGGGCGCAACAATCTCACCCTCGCCGGTTCGCCCGCACCAACCACCCGCGCCGCCAATTAGCTCTATCACGCTCCTCCGGTTACGCCTGATCCACTACAACTCAGATCAGTACTGCCTGCGATAACGGGCGGTGCTGCCCGCAGCCGCGCTCAATGGCTCTAAGCGCGGCCGTACCCGATCCATACACGTTTTCGTGTGTTCCACCCGAACTTCTGTCTGCTCCACGTCAATCTGAACGTGATCCACGCGCCCCCAACGTTGATCTACGTCTCCCAAACACTGATCCACGTGTCCCGAACAGCGATCCATGTCTCCCAAAACGTGATCCATGCCTCCCAAACTGTGATCCACGTCCCCCCAACACTGATCCATGCCTTCCAAACACTGATCCATGTGTCCGCAACAGTGATCTACGTCAATCTGCGCGTGATCCACGCCTGTTTGCACCTGATCCGCGCCTGCCCGCGTGTGATCCAAGCTCGCCCGCGCATGCTCCGCGCCTGTTTCCGGACTGCGCCACAAATTCGACCTAAGCAAGTCGCTGTTTTGCGTCCGCGTGTCTTTGTGGTTTATTAGGTGCGGGCAGTCTGCGACTGAACGCCACCATTATGCTTGTCTTTTACACGCCGCGTTATTACGCGGACATAGGCGAGGGGCACGTCTTCCCGATCCGTAAGTTCGAGTTGGTGCGCGACCGCCTGCTCCATGAGGGCACGTTGCGCGCGACTGATTTACGCGAGCCGCAGCCCGCGCCGCTGGCGGACGTGCTGCTGGTGCATACTGAGGATTACGTAACGCGGCTGCGGGCGGGCGCTCTGACGCCGCGCGAGTTGCGGCGACTTGGGTTGCCGTGGTCGAAGGCGCTGGTGCGGCGCTCCTTTCTCGCGGCCGGCGGGACGACGGAGGCCGCGCGCTGGGCACTCTCCGGCGCGGGCGTCGGCTCGAACCTCGCGGGCGGCACGCATCACGCTTACGCAGATCACGGCGAGGGCTTCTGCGTCTTGAACGACGTGGCGATTGCCATCCGCGCGCTCAAACGCGACGGACTGATCACGCGCGCCGCCGTCGTCGATTGCGACGTGCATCAAGGCAACGGCACGGCCACGATCTTCGCCGACGATGCAACGGTCTTCACCTTCTCGATGCACGGCGCGAAGAACTATCCGCTGTTCAAGGCCGCTTCCACGCTCGACATCGAACTGGCCGACAACATGGGCGATGACGAGTATCTTGCTATCTTGCAGGCGAACCTGCCGCGCGTCTTCGCGCACCGGCCCGATCTCGTCTTCTATCTCGGCGGCGCAGACCCTTACGTCAACGACAAGCTCGGCCGCCTCGCGCTCACCTTCGCGGGTCTGCGCGCACGCGACGAGCTTGTGCTGTCTGCATGTCGGGCACACGGCGTGCCCGTCGCCACTGTCATGTCCGGCGGTTACGCGGCCGACATCAACGACACGGTTGAGATTCACTGCAACACGATCCGCGCCGTGCGCCAAGTGTTCGCAACAACACAAGCTGTGCTTCAAGTCGATCTATGTTTAGAATAGTCTTGTGCTGAAACTCATCTGGAAAATCTTCAAGGCGGTCGCGCTCGGCGTGCTGGCGTTCTTCGTCTTGTGGCTGCTCTACGAGTTGATCACGTTCCCGAACGTGGCGAAGTTGCGCGACAGCAACCCGGAGACGAGCGCCGTCATCGAGCAACGCATCGCCGAGGCGCGCGCACGCGGGCAAGAACCGAAGCGGCAACAAATCTGGATGCCGATTGAACGCATCTCGCCCAACCTGCAACGCGCCGTGATCGCGGGCGAAGACTCGAACTTCATGACGCATCATGGCTTCGACTACGAAGCGATTCAGAAGGCTTGGGACGAGGCGCAACGCGTGGCGGCCGAGGAAGCGAAGAAAGAGGGCGACAACGATCAGTCGAGTTGGATTCCGCAGATGCCCAGCTTCAAGCGCGGCGCGTCCACCATCTCGCAACAACTGGCGAAGAATCTTTATCTCTCGACCGAACGTTCAGTGCTGCGTAAAGCGCGCGAGGCCGCGATCACTTATTACCTTGAAAAGAAACTATCGAAGCGGCGCATCCTCGAACTTTACTTAAACGTGATCGAATGGGGCGACGGCATCTATGGCGCGGAAGCCGCCGCGCGCACCTACTTCAACAAGTCTGCCGCGAACCTGACGCCGCAAGAGGCCGCTTACCTGTCGGCCATGATCCCGAACCCGCGCACCACCTTCAATCCAAAGGTCAACCCGCGTCGCGTCATTCGTCGCCAGCGCGTCATCCTGCGCGGTCTGCCTTACGTCAAGACTCCTTAGCGGAACGAACAAGACTTCAGCACAAAGCGACGCAGCCACGAAGTTTGATCTTCGTGGCTGCGTCGCTTTGTGGTTAAGTTGGTTAGATGGCGAACTCGCGTGCGAGGTCGAGTTCGGCTTTGCGTAGCTCGAAGCGGCCGCGGCCGAGGTTGCCGTCTTCGCGCAGGGCGAGGACGGCGAAGTAGTCGCGGGTGAAAGCGCGGATGAGCACCTTCATGTCGTCGAAGCCAACGATGATCTCGCGGACCTGCCCGATGCCTGTGTCGTCGCCGACGCGTTGCGCGCTCCGCAAGAGCGAGGTGAACTCGGCGGCGGCGACATCAAGGTTCTTCTCGCGCGCTTCGTTCAACAGCACGCGCTCGACGGCGATACCGTCCGTGCCCATGATGAGTGCGCCGGTCGCCCCCTCTGTCCGTTCGATCAATCGTTCGAGCGTCTCTTTGAACATGATTACTTGACTCCTTACGGCCGGTCGCCGCTTGTGGCGTCGGGGCGCGCGCTGGCGGGCGGCGCGGTGGTGGGATTGGCAGGAACGGCGGGCTGCCCCGTCGTCGGTTGCGGTTGCTGCGGGCCGCCGACGGGCGTGTTCGTCTGCGGGTTGCCGAGCGGCACGGGCTGCGGGATCGTCACCGTGCGTGTGCGGTCTGTGACTGTCGAGTTGATGGGTCGCCCTTGATAGTCGGGGCGGTAGATGCGCGGCGTGATGAAGAACAACAGTTCGTTCGTGGTGCGCGTTGTGGCCTTGCGCTTGAAAAGGTTGCCGATAACGGGGATGCCGGAGATGCCGGGCGTGCGGGCTTGCGTCTCGCCTTCGTTGTCTGCGAGCACACCGCCCACGACGGTCGTGCCGCCATCGGGCACGAGCACTTCGGTCTGCATGCGTTGCGTGTCGATGCCCGGCGTGCCGAGCGAGTTGGTCAGAGACAAGTTGACCGAGTTGTTCTCGGCCACGACGCGTAACACAACCGTGCCCGCGTCTGTGATCTGCGGCGTGATCGAAAGCCGCAACGGGACGGAGATGAACGTGGTGGTGAAGACCACCGCGCCGCCTTGACCGCCGCCGCCTGCCTGCGGCGTGACCACAGGAATCTGCGAGCCGGACTCGATCTGCGCCGGGCGATTGTTGAGCGCGGTCACGCGCGGTGTGGCGACGATCTTCGCCTGACCTTTAGTTTCAGCCGCCGTGATGAGCGCGCTCAGTTGCATCGTGCCGAAGACGCCGGTTGTCAGACCGATGACGGTGCTGGGCGCGTTCGCGCCGAGGCCGCGCGTCGGTTCAAGCCCGATGCCGACGGGGATGCCGCCGGGCCGGAAGCCTGTGGTGTTCGAGTCGCCGCCGCCAGCCCCGCCGCCACTGCCCTGCGGGCTGCCGGGCACGGTCGCGATTGAGAAGGCGGGGCCGTTGCCGTTCAAGCGCAGCGCCGAGAGTTGCACGCCGAGGTCGCGGCTGAAGTTGCGGTTGGCGATGACGATGCGCGATTCGATCTCGACCTGCGGCTCAGGCTGATCAAGCAGTGCGACGAGTTGGCGGATCGCGTCGATGTTCTCTTTCACGTCGGTGATGATGAGCGTGTTGCTGCGCCCGTCAACTTCGACGCTGCCGCGCTTCGACAGGCGGCGCGAGATGATCGGCAGCACGCCTTGATCGCCGCTCTTGCCGGTCGCATCGCCGCCCGAACCACCTGAGAAACTTTGATTGGTCGAGCCACCGGCGAACCCGCCGGTCGAGCCTGCGGCTTGCGCGAGCGTGCCGACCGCGCGCGCGTAGTTGAGCCGGATGAACTCGGTCACGAGCGGCGAAGCGTTAAGCCGCGCATCCGCGATCACGGCTTGCGCCGCGGCTTCGTCGGCCAGTACCACGGTTGTAGCGACGCGCAGGATGTTGCCTTCGACCGCGATGCCGAGCCGGTTGGCTCGCAGGATCGCGTCGAGCGCGGTGTTCCACGGCACGTCGTTGACGTTGACCGTGACGGGCACGGCTTCGACCGATTTGTCGATGATGAAGTTCACGCCGTACTGCTCGGTGATGTAGTTGAGTATGTCGCGCACGTCGGCGTTGACGACGTTCAAGTTGATCGGCTCGCCGATGAAGCCGTATTCACCATAACGCTTGCCCTGATCGGACTGAGCCGCGTTCGCCCCGGCGCGCGTCGCCGGATTCGGCGTGGGCGACGGGCGCGGCGTCGGGCGCTGTTGCTGCGGCGCGGCGGCGCTCGCCGTCACGTCGCTGAACGCAACCGTGGTCGCAGCAGCCTCGGTCTGTTCGGGCGCGAGTTCAAGCACAAGCTCGTTGCCGCTCATGTAGGCACGCTCGCGCACGGGCGCAAGCAGGTCGACGCGCAGGCGCGCGAGCGGTTGACCATCGGTGCTATTGATGCGCTGCACGTTGACGGTCGAAGCGAGCGGCGAGCTAAGCGGATAGACGTTGGCGAGTTGCGTCGCATCCGCGCCGGGCAACTCGACCAGCAGCGTGTGCGCGTCTGCGCGCCGGACACCGTAAGCGAGCGGCGCGGAACTGGCGACCGTGATGTGCGTGAGCGCGCCTTCGGTTGTCGCACGCACGCCGGTCACAACGGGCGCGACAGCAGGAGCCGGGGCGGCCAACACCTGCGCGCAGGTGGCGAAGAGGCACGCGTGCGCGAGGCCGAGCGTTAGACCTCGACGCAGCATGACGGGGAGCTTGCGAAACGGATTCAGCATGTTTCTTTCCTTTTGCAGATGGAGGGACACGAAACTTTTATGCCGCCACGCGCTAACGCTCGGATGAGTCTTTTGGTCGGGTCAGCAGACTACTCAAGCGCGCGCCGCACAATGCGGCCGTTAAAGCTTCGGTCGATTCCGGGTTGCCAAAAAGCAGAGGCGCAAGGTTGCTTGCGGGACGGGCGGCGCACGCGGCTTATGCCGGGAGGCAAGTCGGTGCGCGCTAAGGAGGACAACTGCGGCGGCGCGTGCGCTTGACCGAACGGCGCGGGCTTCACGCGCGCGCCGTTTCGACCTTTAGCAGCCCCGCCAAACTGTTACTGTTTGACCGCGGCCGACTGTTCGGTCTTCTCCGCCGATTCGGTCTTTTCGGTCTTCTCTTTCGGCGCTTCCTTCGGCTGCGCGGCCGGCGCGCTCGCCGTCGTCACCGCGCTCTTGACCGCGTTGGGTTGACCTAGCGGCTTGAACTCGACGCCCAACTCGCGGCGACCGTCGGACCAGCGCGTCTCTTTACGACAGACCAGACGGTTCTCTTCGATGGCGACGAGCATGCCGTCGAAGAACTTCTCGCCGGGATAGATGACGAAGGACAGCTTGATCGGGCTGGCTTCGATCATCGCGGCGTAGCCACGCGGCGTGCGGAAGACGCCGATCAGCTTCATCTCGTTCAAGAGCAGAGCGGTCGTCGGCTTCGGCGCGGGCTGTTGCAGGTTCATCGCCGCGGCCTTCTGCGCCCGGTAAGCGTCGATGCGGGCCTGTATGCCCGGCGGCGCAATGACCGTCGGCACGTTCTTCGGTTTCTTCTTCGGCGCGGGCCGCCACGCGACGAACGGGTCGCGCGTGGTTGTGCGATAGGTGGTGCTCGCGGTTTGCGCGTTGGCGGCGAGGGTGGTGGCGAACGCGAACGCGATTAATAATGCTGGGCGGATCATCTTGGTGTGCCTCTTCATGGTCTGCTTCCTGACATGCTGCACTGCAAACGGGCCGGCACAAGGGCGGCCCTTCACGTTAGTTGGACGCAGGCGCGGCGACCGATGGCGGCGCACCGGGCATGCCGGGCGTGTTCGCAACCGGCACTGCGCCGGTCGGCACGCGCGACTGCTGCAAACGCTCCGGCGAAGAATAGTAGGCCGTCAACAGGAACTGCGCGCCGACGGTCTGGCCTGTCCGCTTGAGGTCGTCCTTCTTGTCGTCAATGCGCGTGATCTTGAAATCCGTGATCGAGACGATGCGCTGGTAAGCTGCCATCTGCGCGAAGAACGCGCCGAGGCTGTTGTATGTGCTGTTGACCTCGATCTCAATCGGCTTGCCGGAGTAGAAGTCTTGCTGCACGTCGTCCTTCGGCGTGAACCGCTGCACGGACAGACGATTGCGCGCGCGATCCTGTATGCCCTGTAACACATTGGTCAGTTCGCGCTGTTCGGGCAAGAGCGCCTTCAGGTCGTCGTAATCGGCCTGCGCGCGGGCGTAAGCCGCTTTGAACTCGCTGAGCCGCTGCTGTGCGATCTGCGCGCGGGCGTTGGCGGCGAGCAGTTGATCAACTTGCGCCTGAATGTTTTTCGTCTCCTGCCGCGTGCCGCTGGTCATGAAGTACCAGAAGCCCGCGTACATAAGGCCGGCGACGGCGAGCATCATGGCCAGTTGCACGTACCACGATTGTTGTTGCAATGATTCGAGTCTCGACATGGTGTTTTCTTCCCTTCGGAACACACGGGCGCGGGTTAATTCTTTGCGACTTGATTGGCGGCCGGCGCGGCGGCTTTGCTGGCGGCCGGCTGACTGCTGGCGGGCGTGTACTTGCACTTGACAGTGAAGTTCACGGTCTGCGGCTTCATCGCGTCCTTCTCATCGCTGCTCGTCGCAGTAGAGTTGTCAGCCGCTTTCAGGACCTCGCGCTTCGTCTCGATGCTGACGTTCGTGAACATGCCCGACGAAAATTCAAGGCTCTGCCCGAACTGCGTCACGGCCGCTTCGCTCGGCGAGTCGCCCATGATCGTCAGGTTGCCGTCCTTCTGCTCGATGTCCGAGAGCCGGAAGTCCGCGAGCTTCGGCAACCGCTCGTTGATCGACGAGAGCACAGACACAGGCCCTTGCTGCGAGTCGCGCAGGCGCTTGATGGCGTCGATGCGGACTTGCACGTCCTTCGTCTTCTTCTCAAGTTCGGCCTGTTCGCGCTTGACCAGTTCCATCTGCGCGGCGACGCGTTGCTGTTCTTCAAGCTGCGCCTGCGCCGCTGCTTTGGCCGAGTTCGCGGTTGACCAGTCGAAGAACATGACCAGCCCGGTCAAGCCGACGACGACCAGCAACATCAGCTTACCTTGCATGCGCGGGCTGGCGACGCGCGCCTCGACCGCCGCGAAGTTACTCGGCTTGTCCGTGACCGAATCCAACAAATTGATTTTAATCATTACGCTTCCACTCCTCTCAACGCGAGACCGACCGCGACGGCCATCTCCGGCGTTACTTCGCGCAGGTAGTCGGGATCGAACCGGCGCGCGTCCACCTTGATCTTGCGGAACGGATCGAAGAGTTCGACGCTCAACTCAAAACGCTTCGCCAAGTACTCAGGCAGGCCCGGCAGCTTCGACGAGCCGCCCGACAACAGAATCTTGCGCACGCTCGACTCGCCGTCTTCCGACGTGGCGCGGTAGAAATCGAACGTCTTCTGAATCTCTAGGGCGAGAATGTCGGAGACAGTCTCAAGCACGGGGCCGATGTCGCGGTGCTGCGCGCCGTCGGGCAACGAGCCGCCGCGCTTGACCACTTCGGCCTGCTCGAACGTCAGCCCCAACTCTTTCTGCAAGAGCGCCGTGTACTGGTTGCCGCCAACCGATACGTCGCGCGTGAAGACGCTGCGTGTGCCGAGCAGGATATTGATGTTCATCGTGGCCGCGCCGATGTTCAAGAGCGCCACCGTCTCGTCCGCCTTCGGCTCGTAGTTGACTTCGTAGCAGTTCTGCAAAGCGAACGCGTCCACGTCGATGACGGCCGGCTGCCGCCCGCAAGTTGGATCGCCTGCTTGATGTTGGCGACGAAGTCGCGCTTGCACGCGGCGAGCAGCACTTGCAGCGAGTCGGGGTTGCGGCCGACGACTTGATAGTCGAGATTCACGTCTGAGATTTCAAACGGGATGTGTTCTTCGGCGTGCCAGTCAATCGACTCTTCAAGTTCCTCGTTGCTCATCGGCGGGACGAGGATGTTCTTGACGATGACGGAACTACCGCTCACGCCCGCTGCGACGCGTTCGGTCTTGATCTGGTGCGCGTTGAAGACGCTGGCGATTGTGCCGGAGACGGCGTTCAACTCCATGATCTGACCGTCCACAACCGAGTCGGGTTGCAACGCTTCGTGGCCGAGCGAGGTCAGCACGAGGCTGCCGGGTTTGCCCGTCAACTCGACCGCCTTGATCGAGCTAGAGCCGATGTCTAAACCGACCAGATTCTTCTTAGCAGTTTTTTTGCTGAACATGCGTTTACCTGTTGCTGGCGATCTGCTGTTGGTTGCGTCTGCGGCTGGCGCGGCGCAGGCGTGCCCGGATGCGGCGTGCGCGCACGCGCGTGGTGCGCACGTTAGAGGTGGGACGAACTGAGACGTTGGTTGTCATCTCGCGGCGTTGACGCTCGATGTGAAGTTTCAGAGTTTGCGTGGTCTTCGTCGGTCGCAGATGGACCGGCGTGCGTGGGGAAAGCGTGTGACCGGGTTAGCTAAACTGGAACTTCTGCGCCGATCAATGTGCTGTCTAATACGAGAAGGGGCGGGTCTGAACGAACCTTGCGCGCGCGGCGCTTGGGCGCAACCGCACGGACGCAAGTGACTCCCCTTCGGCAACCCGGCCGAGTCGCGCGCCCTGATGGCCCGCCCAACTCCCGTAGGCTTTGCGGCCTCCGCTCACGCGGAGTGTGCCTTTCTCGGTTGAGTGTCAAAGAAGGTGGCCTTGAATCGTTGCGTGCCGGAAGCGGATTCTGTTGCTCGAAGCTTGCAAGCCAACGTGGGTCGGCGTTTCCTTTACAGCCCGCATCGCACATGGGCGGAAGCCACTGGCCCGCCGTCACTTGAGACTATAACCCAGCAGGCTTGTCACTGTCAAACATAATTTTATATGTTTAACTTGTAGGGAATACAGCGTTTGGTTATTACCGGACAAGGGCAAGCTGATTTTTTCTGGAATAGTTCAACCCTGATTCCAGATATTTATTAGGTCTATGGCTCAAGGCTTTTGCCGCTGGTTTAGCCTTAGTTTCAACCGGCCCGGCACGTATATCTTCTTGCGTGCCGCTTCGGACGGCGGTTAGGATGCTTGGCATGAGAGGTCGGCTCCGCACGTTCCTGATCGTCGTCGCCGCGCTTGTGTTGCTGTTCGCCGCATGGCTCTGGTGGAATCGCCCGCAGCCGGTGGACATGGCGACATACGCGCCCGCGGACGCGCTCGCCTATCTCGAAGCCAACAGTCTGCCCGAAGTCTTCGGCGGCCTCACCTCGACAGACGCATGGCAGGCGCTTGCGCCCGCGGCCGGTCTGAAATCGAACTATGGCCAGTTGAGTTGGCTCAGCCGCGCGGCGGCTTGGACGGGCATCGGCCAGGCCGAGGCGGTCGTGCTGTCGCGCGCACAGTTGGCTGTGGTCGTAATGGGCTTGGACGCGGCGGAAGAACCGGAGCAGGCACTACACATCAAGCCGCGTGTCGCGCTCGTCTTTGAAGCGCATACAAGCAAACGGCGCACACAGGCGGCGTTTGAAAAACTGCTCGGTGATTATGCGCGCCGCGCGCACGGCACGACGCAGCCTGAACGCAAAGAGTCGGGCGACGCCACGTTGGTCACATGGTCGAATCCGCGTGGCGGGCTGCCGATAGTGGCCGCGTTTCTCGACACCGTTGCCATCGTCGGCAACGACGAAGCAAGCGTGCAAGCGTGTCTCGCGGTGCGACGCGGCGAACACGCCCCGTTGGCAAACGATCCACAACTGGCGACGATGCGCGAGCGCCTGAACGCGGACGACGCGCTGGCCTTTGGCTATGTGCCGCCTGCGGGTGCGCGTCGCTTGCTGACGTTCGCCACGCTCGCTTACGCCGGCCGGCTTGCGACTGATCAAAAGGCGCAAAGCGCGGCGGCGATCCTGTTGCCGCAACTGACCGAGCGCCTCGTCGGCGGGGCGGCATGGAGCGCGCGCATCGCTGACGGCACGGTCACGGACACTTACTTGCTCAACGTCCCAAGCGGCGTGCCCGCGCGTCTGCGTGATGCGTTGACGGCCGCAGAACAACCTGCACCGGGCGCGGCCGCACTTGTGCCCGCCGACGTGTACCAACTGACGCGCTACAACTACGCCCGGCCAGAGATGGCGTGGCGTGAATTGCAGGCGCTGCTGTCGTCGCAACTCGACGTGACAATCGCGCCGTTCGTCGCCCGCTTCCTAGACGAAGCGTTGAAGCCGTTCGGGATCGCAGACCCGCGCGAGTTCTTGCGCGCCGCCGGCCCGGAACTCATTACCATGCGCCTTGACGAGACGGGCGAACGTTTGCTGCTCGTCGCACAGGTGCGCGACGCGGAGGCTCTGCGTGCGCAAGTGCGGAAACAGATAGGCGGCGCGCGGGTTGAACGCACGCAGGATGCAGAGTTGTGGCCGGGTGCGGACGAGGAACGGGGCGCGGCCGCTTTCGTCGATAATTATCTGATCATGGGCGGGCTTGAAGATGTGCGCCGCTGCCTCGCGGCACGCACGTCCGGTCGCACGCTGGCGACTAGCGACGCGTTCACGCGCGCGGGCAAGTTTATCTCGACGGATGATCCGGCCGGCGTTGTCACTTTAACGGACGAGCGTGAAGCGACGCGCACGTTCATCACGCTGATCGCACGGCAGCGGGCATTGCGTGGCAACACGCAACCTGATGAGGTCGCGTTAAAGCGCGCGTTAGACGCGCACGAGTTTGCCGTCAGCGAGACGCGGCCGGTCGAAGGCGGATTCGAGCGGCGGACGCGCTCTGCGTTCGGCCTGTTTGGCATGATTGCCGCGCAGTTGGGCGCGGAGGCTGGTAGATGAAAGCGTGCGTGTTTTAACTTCAGTCAACGGCGGCGGGAATCTCGAACGGGTGCTCGGCCAGCACGGCGCGCAAGTTGACTTGACTGAAGAGTGCTTCGAGGAACGTGCCGAAGCGATGCAGCACGTTTATGCGTTGCGCCGGATCGGCGGCTTCCTTCAACTCATGCACGAAACGCTCGAAAGCTTCCCAGTCTTTGAACATCAAGTGCGGCATGCTGCTCGTCTCAAAAGCTTGGACACGCGCCAGCAACGGCGCGAGCGAACGCTGCCCGTCTTCTTTCTCCGCGCCTTGAACCAGATGCAGCAGCGCCCACAGGTCGCGGCGCAGGCTGAGCGATTGTTCGAGGCGCGTGCGGAAAGTTTGAAACAGCCGCGCGCCGTCGAACGCCGGATCGAAGGCTTGCGCCACGGCGACGACGGTTTGTTGGAAGCAGTCGCGCAACAGCCCGTGCGCGTTTTCGACACGTGCATAGATGACGACCGGATCACGCAATGCCGCCACGCCGACCAGTTCATGCACGAAGACTTTATACAACTCCATGCCGACGGCGTAGCCTGTGCTGTCGAGTATGGCGTGCGCCGACGGGTCCAACTCATCAGCATGCAGCGCGCGCCGCTCGATCAGTTCGAGCAGCGTGCGCGCCTCTTCGTGCGCGAGCGTAAAGAGCGGCAAATTCTGTTTGAGCGGAGCGTCGCGCCGCAACGCCTCTTCGACAAAACGCAACTCGTCGAGCAGCAATGTTAACCGGCCGAAGATCACTTGCATGTCAGCGGCGAGCGTGTCGGGCGTGAGCCGCTCGGTCAGCGTATAGAGTTCCGGTTGTTGGTCCAGTAAAGTCCGCGTCCGCGCGGCTTGAAATAAAGTGCGCGCGGCGTCTGATTGATCAAGCTCACGCGCGAGTAGCCGGCCAAAACTGCCCCACGCGTGAAAGCTGATGCGCGGCGCGGCCAGCAGCGCCTCGCACAACCCGTGCGCGTCGCCCAGTAGCTCGATGAGCGCAGCCGGGCGGTCGTGCGACAACACGCCGCTTCCATCTGCATCGGCCGGTGCGTGGTCGGGCTTGATCGGCACATAGTCGTCTTGCGCCTGAGGCGTAGCGTCGGCGGGCAGCGTAAGCGTGAGCCGCAGACAACGGCGCAAGGTCTGTTGCGCGATGCGTGTCTCAGGCGTGAAGTCGCGGTTTAAGAGTTCGGCCCGTTCGGCTTCGCCGAGTGGATGGTTACGCAGGTTGAGGAAGCTGCGTAGCGCAAGTAGCCACACCCCCAACTCGCGCATGCTCGACTCGGCACGCGGCGGCTGATGCGTTGCTTCTGCGGCGCTAGGTTGTGCGGTTTCGGGCGCTGTCGCCGCGCCGTCTGTTGTGCTGCTTTCGCTGCCCTGCAAGTTTGATCTTCCTCTACTGTAACTGTGAACCATCGGCGGCGCGGCGCGCTCGTCCGGCCGATTGTAAGCGCGAACCGCGTCGCCGGGCAAAAAAACTTTCCGCGGTTTATCATTAGGTCGCCGCGCACGTTAACGAAGACACAACCTTTATGTCTAGTCCAGTCAAGTCAACGCCGTCCGAGTTGCTGGTTGCGACCAACAACGCGGGCAAGCTGCGCGAGCTAACGCTCTTGCTGTCGGCGCTGCCCGTGCGCCTGCGCGGCCTCGCAGACTTCCCACACGTCGCAGAGGTTGAGGAAACCGGCACGACGTTCGCGGAGAACGCCGCGCTCAAGGCGACGACCTATTGCCACGCTACAGGACTCTTAACGCTGGCTGACGATTCAGGACTTGAAGTGGCCGCGCTCGGCGGCGCGCCCGGCGTCTATTCGGCCCGTTACGCGGGCGCAGGCGCGACCGACGAAATGCGCCGGCAACTGCTGCTCGCAGAGTTGGCCCGCACAGACGATGAGGAAAGGCGCGCGCGCTTTGTCTGTGTCATCGCACTGGCCCGACCCGACGCGGCCAGCACGCCACAGCTTTTCACCGGCGTATGCGAAGGGCACATCGTACACGCAGAGCGAGGCACGCGCGGCTTCGGCTATGATCCGATCTTCGTGCCTGCCGGCTACACAGAAACGTTCGGTGAACTGTCCGACGAGATCAAGCAAAGCATCAGCCACCGCGCCCGCGCCCTAACAGCCGCCGGGGCGGCCTTGATCGAGCAACTACGCTGAGCGGCTTGACCCTCGCTAACGCCTGTAGCAGAATGCGCGTTAGCAGATCGAATGCCGCCGCATTTAATGCACGCGGGATTTGTCTGGCGGGCAGTAGCGCAGCCTGGTAGCGCACCGCATTTGGGATGCGGGGGTCGGAGGTTCAAATCCTCTCTGCCCGATTAAGTTCAGCGGGACAACTTTAACGGTTTGCGGCCTGAGTCTTCACGCCCTGCGGGGCCGAACGATCACGGACAGGTTTACCTGAGCACCTTGTCCGGTTGCGAGAAGTTCGATTTTTTCCGCGAAAAAATGTTGAAATGTCTGTTTTTTTGCAGACGCGAAGGGCTTTGGTGTGATATATGTGCTAACACAAGCTTTGCTCAAATTATCTTGATGCGCAGGAGGTAGTCACACTTCGAAATGGCGACCAAAGCAAGTAAGAAACGCATGACGCAGTCCGAAGTGCTCAACCATTTTGCCGAGAAGTTCGGCATGAAACGCTCTCAGGTGCGGGAGCTATTCGACGAGTTGGCCAACTTGGCCAGCGGCGAAGTTAAAGACAGCGGCGAGTTCGCTTTGCCCGGATTCGGTAAGCTCGTATTGTCGGAGCGCAAGGCGCGTGAGGGGCGTAACCCCCAGACCGGCGAGACCATCCAGATTCCGGCCAAGACCGCGTTGAAATTCCGTGTTAGCAAAGCGATGAAGGATACCGTCGTTCCTAAGAAGTAATCACCCTTACGACCAGTCACAATCAGAATGTACGCTGGAATGAGCGCGCCGCCTGCGAGTTGGTGCTGGAGGCCCTGTGCCTGACTCGCAAGCGGTGTTGTTCTCCTAACATATCTTCCCGCCCTACTCGGCCCGCACGGGCTGCCCTGTCCTCAACTCTCGCCTCCGCTACTTGAGAATACATCCAACTGCGCCCGCTGGCTGCCCGTAAACTGCATAAGCCAAATAACTTAGTGAACAAGCCGTACTCGCTGCCGGGCCGGATGGACGGACGAAAATTTTTCTGGCAATTTCCGACGTTTTCGTTTAATATCCCCTTTTCCGATAGCCCCCCTTTTCTTATCCGGGTAGTGAGAGAAGTTCTCTAGCGGGTGGCCGTATGCGCGAAGTTTTGTGAGAATGCAACGCAAACGCATCCAAAGGCGGAGCGCGGGCATCTAAAGTAAGCAATCAAATAATTTGCGTGCCAACGCCCTAACGGGCCGCGCCGCAAACATAAGAAGGAGCGACTGAAGAAAGTGAACTTTAACGGGACGTTACCGCTGGAAGAGCGGTTAAAGATGATCGACCATATCCAAGCGCGCCGCTACTCGAAGCTGTCCGGACCCGCTCTGGATATCGCCACCGAGGGTATACTGCGCCATCTGCGCGCATGCGACCGCATGGACGTGAATCCAGACGTGGCCGCAGTGCGCGAGATTATTGACGACGCACTCAACGGGCGGCGTGTGTATGCCGAGCCGGTCGAGCCGGGCCGTTACGCTGCGGCTTAATCGTCAAAGAATCGCTCAGCACAAAACAGGCTCTTGACCTCTGCGGAGGCCGAGAGCCTGTTTTCTATCCTGCGCTCGCTGTTCCCTGCTGCTTGTCGTTCACCGCGCCGGGCTAATCAGTGCGTCGCAATTGCCACTGCATTATTGCCAGCAGGCTGATGGCGTCTGTTATCTCGCCGCGTTGCGCCATCTGCAAAGCCTCTGCGAAGGGTACACGCCGCACGCGCAGTTGCTCCGTGCCTTCAGGACTGTGGTTGCCCTGCGTGAGTTCCGTAGCCAGAAACCAGACGGCCAGTTCATCAGAGACGGAATTTGACAGGTGCGCTTCGCCCATCTTTTCCCAACGTGCGGCGCTCAAGCCTGTCTCTTCTGCCAGTTCGCGCCGGGCCGCGCTCAGCGGGTCTTCGGCCGCCGCGCAGCCGCCTTCGGGTATCTCCCAAGAGTAACGGTCGAGTGCATAACGATATTGCCCGACCAAATAGACGTGATCGTCTTCGATGGGCAGGACGCCGACCGCAAGGTGCTTATAGTGGACAACGCCATAGATGCCGGGCGCACCGTCTGGGCGTATGACCTGATCTTCGCGCACTCTGATCCAAGCGTTATCGTAAACCACTTTCGACGTGAGTGTGCGCCAGGGATTCAGTAACTCTTCAGACATCGCGCGTGCATCTCCGGGGTAGGGTTTCAGTTCCTTTCATCACTTACTACCGTTCACGCTTCTTCGGGCTGAGATGCAGTCGCTTCTGCGAGCGTCGGCTCGGACGGCAGCGTCGGGGCTGAGGGATCGGCGCGGCGCATCACGTCGAGCAGGGCGAGCGCGACGGCCAGTACTACGGGGCCGAGTACCAATCCCAACACGCCGAAGACCTGTAAGCCGCCGACGACCGAGAAGAAGATGAGCAACTCGTGCAGTTTCGTCCGCTCGCCGACCAGTTTGGGCCGCAGAAAGTTGTCGATCATGCCGATGACGAACACGCCCCAGACGACGAGCAGCAGGGCCTTGACCCAGTGCCCGGTGGCAAGCAGATAGAGGGCCGCCGGGACCCAGACGAGGAACGCGCCGGCCATGGGGATCATCGACAGCAAGATCATGACCATGCCCCAGACCAACGCCGAGGGCACGCCGAGCGCCCAAAAGGCCAGCCCACCGAGCGTCCCCTGAATCACGGCAATGACCAACACACCATAGACGCTCGCGCCGATCACGTCCTTCGTCCGCGCGATGATCGTCTCGCCCTGTTCGCGTTCGAGCGGCAGCACGTCGGGCAGCCTGTGCGCGATCCGCCCGCCGTCGCGGAACAGGTAGTACATCGTGAAGATGATGAAGAAGATGTCAACGACCGCGCCCGCCACGCCGCCGACCAAGCCGAGCGTGCTACTCGCAATCGCGCCGCTCATGCCTGCGAGTCGCTGCTTGAGATAGTCGAGCGAGCGCACTTGTTCCAGATCGACGTAGCGCCCAAGCCAGCCGAACAGGCGGCCGGTCAACGGTTGATTCGGATCGAGAAAGACGGTGACGATCTGTTGCGCGCTCTGGGCGACGCCCGACAACTCGCGCACCAGCGCGAGCGTGAGCAGCAAGAGCGGCACAAGCACGACGCAGACGACCAGCAGACATGACACGAGCGCGCTCAGACCGGGACTGCGCAGGCGCGCGTCGATACGTTGATGCACGGGATAGAAGATGATGACCAGCACGGCCGCCCACGCCAGCACGCCGATCAACGGGCGCACCATCAGCCAGCACAAATAGACCGCCACCGCCGTCGCCACCAGCAACGCCAGCCAGCGCGTCCTATCTTCACGTCGTCCCATATCTTGACCTCAAGTTGCTGACGGGCAATCTATCACACTCACCTCATGCTGCCGCCACCTTTTCCAGCCAACAGATGCCGCAAGTACCGGTGCTGCACCTGCGGTTGACGCTGAAGTCCGGGCACGTGCTAACATCGTCGGCGCACGCGCGATTGCTCCCGTAGCTCAGTGGATAGAGCATCTGCCTTCTAAGCAGAGGGTCGCTGGTTCGAGTCCAGCCGGGGGTATGTGCCACGACTCAACGTGTAGCGCACTTGTCAGCGTGTAACGCGCTTCAGTATGATGTGTCAATCACGCTGTCAGAGTTGGTGTGTGGCGGCTATAGCTTAGTGGTTAAAGCGCCTGACTGTGGATCAGGAGATCGAGGGTTCAAATCCCTCTAGCCGCCTTCGATAAACGTTTGCAAGGGCGACCGTACTCACGGTCGCCCTTCATCGTTTGCAGTCTTCGTCTAACTATAGTGGCCGTTGCGCGCTGACCCGCTCGCGCTACTTGGGCGTGTAGCCGGTCGGATACATGAGATGCACGTCGGTCTGGGCGGTCTGAATCTTGATGCGATGAAAATCTTTGCTCGTGTGCGTCGAGAGATAGGTGAGGGCGACTTGCCGGCTGAGCAGCCCGCCAAGCTCGCGCAGAAACGGATCGAAGCTGACTGGCGCGCCCGTGCCCTGATAGAAAGCGCGCCCGCCTGTCTCGTCGCTCAGGCGCTTGAGCGAGCCTTGCCCGTTGCCGACGAGGATGAAGTTGCCGTTCGAGGTCAACGCCGTCGGCGAGTAGATCGAATAGACGGCCGTGGCCCGCCGTTGCGCTTCGTTAATCGCCCGTTGCAAGTCGAGACTCTGACCCGGCGATGAACCATCGAGGCCGCGCGACACGTCCACGCCGTCCGAGACGAGCAGCACTGCGCGCCGGCCCGTCGGCAACGACTCGAACCGCTTGAGCGCGTCCACTAGTTCGACGTAAGGATTGTAAGGCGCGGCGAAGGGCGACCCGGTCGGGATGCGTAGAGCCTTGACCGCGCGTTCGAGATCGGTTGTGAAGCGTTGTTTGACTTGCAACGAGCCGGCCCGCAGATAACCGATCATCACGCGCGACCCGGCGGGCAGCCCGCGAATGAACGACGTGAGCACCTTTAGCTCGTTGCCGACCGACGAGGCCAGATCATCCTGTAACAGTATGGCGAGCGCGAGCGGCGCACGGTCTTGTCCGCGCGCCGAGAGTATCTCCTGCGCCTCGCCGTCTTCCTGCACGACCAGTTCGAGCAGTTGCATCTCTTCGCGCATCATGTCAGTCCCGCGCCGCGTGATCGTCACGGGGATCGTGACCGAGCGGACACTGCCGCGTGCGTCGTTGCGCCGTGCGCGTGCGGCCGCAGCCCCGTCGCCCTGCTCGGCATCTTTCTGCGCGGGGCCGGCACGCATACGGCCGCGAGCAAGAGCAACGCGCAGGCCCACGCCGTCAGACGCCTGTTAATCCGCTTTCGCCTGTCTTCTCTCATCATCGCTCCTGCTGTCGTTTGCGGCTTATGTGCCACTGACGCATTATCAACCACAATGTCACGCAGACACAAAGAGAAAGTTCAAAAGATAATGATGCACGATGAATGATTGCATGATGCATGGAAGACCACGCGTGTCTTTCATTCATCATGCAGTCATTCCTCGTTCATCACTTCCCTTCGTTCAATGCCATCTTAGTTAAGCGGCGTTCGATGTCCGCCAAACGGTACACGCCTGTATCGAGTCGTTCGGCGAAGCCTTCGGCGACGAGTTGTTGATTGCCGCGGCCGGCTTCAGGCCGCGTGAGGCCGGTCACACGAGCCAACTCGCCGCGCGCGGTCTGACCAGCACCGACGAGATATGCGCGCGCCACTTCGCGTAGCGCAACGTCACGCGCGACCTTGATTGATAACTCCGCCGCGAAGCGCGCCTCTGCGGGCATCCAGATGTAAGTGAACCACGGTTCATAAAGCACGTCGCAGGGCACGACCTTTAACGTGCGCTGCAACTCGTCGAGCGCCCGCGTTAGCACCGCGCGTTCGCCGATGTGTGCGGCGCGGCGCAAGTCGGACGACGCCAATTCCCATTCGCGCCTGAGCACTTTCAGAACCGTCTGTGCCTCGGCCGACAAGTGTGCCTTCTCGGCGCGACGCGTGATGCCCCAGAGCGCGTTGAAGTATGGCACGAGGCGCGGCGCGACGAACAACGTGCGCGCCTTTGCGAGTTTCGCATAATAGACGCGCCCGCGCTGCATCACTTCATCTTTAATGCGCCACGTTAGGCTGCTCTCAGGGTCTTTCTGGACGTTGCGCGGCATGAAGGCATCGCGCCGGCCGCAGACGGCGACGTAGAGCGATGGGCCGGGGCGGCGCGCGTCCGTCATCGCGGCGCAGAAGCCGACGCGCTCGATCAGGCGCTCGGCCTCGGCGGCCGTCTCGACGCGCGCTTCAGGCTCGCGTTGCCACATGCGGTCGCGGTAAGCCTCGATCTCTGCGGGCAGAGTCGGCTCGTATCGGGCGGGTTGCGCGCGGGACATGGCGAGGATTTTACCCCACCGCCTTGTATAAACGCAGACGGGCCGCGGAAATTTCGTGAACCTAAATCATCACGAAATTTCCGCGGCCCGCTCTACGTAGGTTATGCGTCGGCGTATGACGCGACAGCTTGCGTGCTATTCACGTCTGTCGCGTGTCCTTGCTGCGCGCGTTTATCTGTTGGGCGCGCTGGAACGGATGGTCAGTTCCGTGCCGGTGCGCAGTTCCAGATCGTCCGCGCCTTGCACGTAGACTGAGCCTGCGCCGCCGCCCGCGCCGAGGACCGCGCCGATAGCCGCGCCCTTACCGCCGCCCGCGATTGCGCCGATGATCGCGCCGACCGCCGTACCGATGGCGGCCCGTTGCGCGGTCGTCTGGCCACGGCTGTCGCTGTCCTGCACCGTGCCTTCGTTGTCGATCCGCACGTTCTCGCCGTTGGCAGTCCGCACGCTATCGATCAAACCGGAGAAGCGATAACTGCGCCCGTCGCGCAGGCGGATGGTGTCGAAGTTCATGGCCAACTGCGAACGACCCGTGATGCGACCCGAACGCTCCACGCGGCCGACTGTGCCTTCGATGGTCGCGCCGTCATACTGCGCCGGGTCGCGCACGGTCAACGTGAAGCGGTCGCCTTCGCGTGTGGCGCGCGTGGTCAGGTCGTTGTTGAGCACGGCGACGAGCGTCAGGTTGTTCGGGATGACGAACACGTCGTTGGACGTGTTGACGCTGCCCGTTGTGCCGTAGGGCGACGTGCCGCCGTTGTAGATGTCGAACTGCGCCACGTCCGAAGTGCGCGTGTAGACGCTGCGGACGACGACGGGCTGGGTCAGGTTGATGTCCGAGATACGACGCGTCACGTAGAGCGTGCGGCCGTTGTCGGCCGGATCGAAGGTGGCAGTGAAATCGCTGTTGCGGTCGCCGCTGGTGGTGACGGTCAGTTGATCGCCGATGAGCGAAGCGACGGCGCGGACGCTACGACCGCTGGCCGTGGTTTCGGTGCGTTGGCGGCCGTCGGCCTCAAAGGTGATCTGCGGCGCGCGCGACGACGCGATGGTGACGCTACGGCCGCGGCGCTCAATGGCGAGCGCGTCGGGCGCTTCGAGCCGCGTCATCAGATCGTTGATGACTTGCTGGCGATTACGATAAGGCAGGTTGCGCGCGGCCTGTTTGGCCTGTGTGCGCGCGTTGTTGCTCTGCGTGCGGTCGAGGCGGAACGTGCCGGTCAGCATCGCCTCTACGCCGTAGGGTTGATTGTTGTTGTAGGGCGGATTGTCCACCGGATAGGACGGATTATTGATCGTGTCCTGCGCCAACGAACCCGGCTGCCAGTTGATGTTGTAGGCGTTAGCTAGTGCGGTCAACTGCGTGCGCAGGTTGGCCCAATCGTTCGCCGCCTGCGTGTCTAACTGTTGCCGGCGGTTCATGAAATTGTTGATGAGCATCGCGCGGTCAAGCACGAGTTGCACATCGGCCGCACGCAACGTGCGATTGTTGAAGCGGGCGCGCAGTTGACTAACCGCCGTCTGGTAATCGCTGACGTATGTATTGACGTTGTCCGCGCGCCGCGTGTTGCCGACGCGACTGTTGTTGAGCGCGTTGTCGAGGCTGAGGCGGAAACGCTCCGTGCCTGTCTCGACGTTGCGGATCAGCTGATCGATCTGGTAGTTGCCGAGGCGCGGCGCACGTCTCTGCGCCTGTGCGGTCAGCCCCACGCTCACTAGCGCGAGTAGTAACACTAAGGAGATTGTTTGTCTGATGCGATACATAACTACTGCCCTCCATCTTTACTGGTTAACGCTAAACACCGGCCGGCGCGCTTGCTCTAGACGGCGCATCGGCGCAGTCCCGTGGTTCGTTGCTTCGGGGGGAAGTTGTTCGCTGACAACAGGGAGAGGTGTCGAACTTTTTAGTGGCTCGCGCTGTTGAGCCGCTTTGGCTGTTGTGTGATTCAAGTGTCAGACGCATAGGTTGCCGTTTAATTTCGCCGGCCGGTCAAAACGACAGCCGCTAACGCGCGCAGTTGTACAGACTTCATGCACGCCGTACCCTTTTGCGTATCATGCGGAGTCACAGCGAATTTCGCTGTTAACCGCAGTTTCGCAGGCGTTGGCGCGTGCTGCCGCGTCACGCGCTATTTGTAAGGCAATTCGTATGCACACGGGCGGGCGCAAGGGCGTGTTATGCTGCCCGACACGGAAAGGAAATCGAAATAGATGGACGCGAAAAACACGCAAGCTGTCATCCATTACGCGGGCGACGACCTGTTCGTCGGCATTAGTCCGAGTGGGCACGCGCTCGCCATCGAGACGAACTCGCAACGCAATAGCGCGGCGACGCCGATGGAGTTGTTGCTGCTGGCGCTCGGCAGTTGCACGGGCGTAGACGTGATATCGATCCTGCGCAAGAAGCGCGAGCGCGTGACCGGCTATCACATCGAAGTTCGCGGCGAGCGCCGGGCTGAACACCCACGCGCCTACACGCGCCTCGAAGTGCGGCACATCTTGCGCGGGCACAACTTGTCGGAGAAAGCGGTCGCGCAGGCGATTCAATTATCCGAGGAGAAGTATTGCAGCGTTGCGGCGACACTGCGACCTGCGGCCGAGATCGTGTCGAGCTATGAGATCGTCGCAGATGAAGCCGTGCCTGCTAGTTGAAGCACGCGCGAATTGACGTGTCGGCTCAACCCGTTGCTGGTAGAATAACGCCTGAGCGTCAACCCACTATTTCAAGGAGAGTCAAGACATGGCGGACGAACAAAAGAAGTGTGCCAATGCGAGTTGCACTTGTCCGGCGGACGAGGGCAGCAAGTATTGCAGCGCCTACTGCGAAGGCAAGGGCGGCACTGTGACTATCGATTGTGATTGCGGCTGCCCGACGTGCGGTAGCAACATCTAACTTGTTCTTTGACCGGCTGAAACCGTGCGCGCACACGTTCAGACAGCACACGACTCAGCCGGTCGTTCCCTCTCTCCGTCGTGTTCAACGCAACCCGCCCCTTTTTTGCATACACCCGGACACGCCGCGCTCGCATCACAGCACACGAACACGATGCGCCAACGACACCTGCATCGTAAACAAAACATGCTGGCACTAATCTCTTATCTATTGCTCGCGGGACTCTCCGTCCTGCCCAACGCCTGCACACATATGAGCGCGCCCGCCGTCGCCCCGGCGCACACGAGCGCGCCTGTGAGCGAACTTTTTATTGAGCCGTCGTTTGCGCCGGCCGATCAGGGCGACGATGCGCTCGCTACCGCGCGCCAACTCGACAGTCAGCGACGCGGCATCGACGGCGCACTCGCACAACTCGCGCCGCCGGAGCACATGCGCCGCGCGGCCGTCTATCAAGCCAACCGCGCCTTCGCCGAAGCGCGCGCACATTGGCAGGCGCTCATCGCTCGCTACCCGTCGGACACGAACGTGCCGGCCGCACTCTTCGGCATGGGGCGCACGTTTTATCAAGAGCGTCGTTACGGTGAGGCGCTGCCCTTCTTCGAGCGTTTGGGGCGCGAGTTCGCGCGCCAGAAAGAAGGACGCGAAGGTTTCTATTACATCGCCGCGACGGTCTTGCGTCTCGGTCGCCCGGCCGACGCCGCCGCACAGTACATCGCTTATGCGAACCAGTACCCGCAAGGCGAACGCGTCGAGGTCGCGTATCTGAATGCGATTGACAGTTACCGCGAAGCCCGTCAGCCGGCGAAGCGATCCGCTGGATCACATTCACGCGCGACAAATACAAGGGCACGGCAACAGACACCAACGCACTCTTCGCACGGCTGCGCTTAGACGTAGCGGGCAGCGATTGGTCTGCGGCCGTGCGCGCGGCCGACGAACTGCGCGCACTGACCTTGCAGTCCGGCGTGCAGACGAACAGAGACGAGGTCGCATACTTGCGCGCCTACAGTCTCGAACGCATGCAGCAGACGGCCGCAGCGGCCGCGGCTTATCAAGCCATCAACGACCGGGCCGCCTCTTACTACGGCGCGCAGGCCACAGAGCATTTGCAAGGCTTAGGCGGAGCTTATAAACGTGCGGCGGCGACACGCAACGCAACCGTGAACAGCGAGATTAACAACACGGCCGGTGCTTATCCTGTGCCGCACCGCGAGCTTATTCTGCGCGCTGTTAAGGGGCGCGATGTCGATCCGCGCTTCGTGCTGTCGATTATGAAGCAGGAGAGCAGTTTCAATCCGCGGGCGCGTTCGCAGGCGGGCGCGCGCGGGCTGTTGCAGTTGACGATGGACGCGGTGGCGAAGTACGGCGCGGCGGCGGGGCAGCCCAAAGCGACCGAAGATGATCTCTATCGCCCGGAGGTGAACATCCCCATCGGCGTCGAATATCTGGCCGCGCTTGGGCGCATGTTCCCGCACCTGCCCGAAGCTGTGGCGGCCTCTTATAACGGTGGCGAAGATAACGTGGTGCGCTGGGTCGAGCGCGCCGTGCAGAAAGACAACGGCGTCTTTGCCGCCGAGGTCGGGTTTGCCGAAAGCAAGGATTACGCCTTCAAGGTGCTGGCCAACTATCGCGCCTACAAACAACTCTATACGGCAGACCTGCGGCGGCAGCGTTAGTGCTTCGCCGTCGCGTGCGGCGCAACAGGACTAAAGGCACGAACGTAAGCGTCAGTCTCCCTTACGCTTGCGCCCATCACAGGATAGATGGGCTTGCCACCTACCCACTCGCCCTGCGCTTCAACGGCCAACGTGCCTGTCACTGCGACCGGGCCGTTGAAGGGCAAACAACTTTCGGCCGGCGTCTCTTCATACGGCATCGTCTCCATCATCGGCGGGATCGGTTCTTCGCGCACAGCGATGGTTGAATACAGACCGACGCTCGCGCAGAAGCTCAACACGGCCGTCAATACGCTGCTCGCTACATGCGCGACGCGACGCTTGAGGGCGCTCAACCCGACGGGACAGTTGCGCGTCAGGATCGTGCCGTCCGCGCGCCGGTAGAAGCGCACACACAGGCGGCCTTCCGTGGACATGATCAGCCGCTCGGCTTCCGGGCGCGTCAGCGCCGACAAGTTATAGACGTTCAGGTTGCATTGATCACAAAAGCGCACGCGTTCGTTGCCGGTCATGCGTTCCCAACCGGCGCTACAGGGTGCGGCGACGCGCACGTGATCGAGTGAGTGGGTAAATCGGGCCACGGCTGTTTCCTCCTGCCCGCAAGATGCAGACCTGCGCTTAGACACCAGCCCGCCGCATTCGTTCCATCTTCAATCCGACACCGAATGTGCCTGATCATTAAGGCTCAGGGCAGAACTGATCCGGCCGAAAGCCGCGTGCGCGCTCGCGTCGGGGCAACGGATCGGGCGTTGGGTACTGCGGTGGGCGCGGCAGGATGCCGAGACGGACGAGCGCCGGGCGATACTCGTAGCGCAGCGACACGATGGTCGCGGGCCGATCTTCCAAGTCCATCTGCGTCCAGCGCACGTCATGATCGACCGAACGCCCGATCCCCGTGGCCGCGTATTCGTCCGACTCTGACTGTACAGGTGCGGCTGCGCGGTCGCGCCCCTGCCCTTGCGCGCGTGATGAACGCGCCGGCCCGTCGCTCTTATCTTTACTTGTCTCGGCCCGTTCATTCTCAAGCGGGCGCGGCGGCGGGACGACCGAGACGGGCCGGCGCTCGCGGAAGAAAGCGGCCGTGATGATGCCAACGTCTTCGGCGCGGCCGATTTTTGCGGCGTATGAGTCGCGCTCCGTCGTGAAGTAGAAACGACGTGCGCGTGTCGAAGACATCTGCCAGCCTGAGATCGTGATCGAGCCGTAAGGTTGAATGACCCACTTGCTTGCGCCCTGCGGCGACGTGTGGCGCGCATCAATCGTGTTCAGCCCGTCCACCGCGAGCGCGACGGCCACACGGTCGGGCAGCGGGTTCGTGATCCGCAACGCATACTCTGCGCCCGCGACCGCTTCGACGTACATACGCCCGCGCCCCGGATACTGCTCAAGCGGCGAGCCGTTCACCAGCACCTCGACGCTGAACGACCGCGCATAGATCGGTCGATCATAAATCGGGCGCTCGCTGCGTCCTTGCGCTTGCGCCTGATCGCCGATCAATACGCCCACCATCACAGTCAGCGCGCACGCGCCGGTCAGTAACATCAAACCAAGTCTACGCATCTGCCCACACTCCTATCCCAGATTTTCGCGCCTGCCGAAACTTGAACGCACCCGGCGATTATTTCTTGCGGCGCGCGCCCCTTTTTATGATACAAGTCTGCGCGCACTGCCTATTCCGCGTAAAGCTTCACGGGTCAATTTAAGAGGAGCAGACTTGACGATGATCAATCTCGACGAGGCGGAGTGCCGCGATTTGGACAGCGCGACGCGCCGCGAATGGCTTGAGACGAACGGGCTGGGCGGCTACGCCTCGACCAGCATGACCTACACGAACACGCGCCGTTATCACGGGTTGCTCGTCGCCGCCACGCGCCCGCCCACCGAACGCTCCGTCTTGCTTGCCAAACTCGAAGACAGATTCGTCGTCAAAGACCAAGCCTTCGAGCTTGCGACCAACTACTACGAAGGCGGCACGATCCACCCGCACGGCTACTTGCTGCAAACCGGCTTCCGCCTCGATCCGTTCCCCGTCGCAACCTATAAGCTCGGCGACTACACGCTTGAAAAAACCATCTTCATGCGGCACGACGAGAACACGACCGTCATCCGCTACAGGTTCGATGCGCCTGCGGACGTGCGCGCCACATTGGAAGTACGCCCGCTCGTCGCCATGCGCAACTATCACTGGCTCGCACATGAAGACGGCAACGCCTTCGCGCCCGTCGAGATCGAGCCGGGGTTACTCAAACTCGCGCGCCGCGACAACGGGCTGACGCTCTATCTCGCGCACGATGCCGAACACATCTACATAGATAATCTCTGGTATCGCAAGTTCGTGCTGCAAGAGGAACGCGCGCGCGGCTTCGATTACCACGAAGACCTGTTCAACCCCGGTCTGCTCGTCTGCGAACTCGCAGGCGGCGCAACGCGCACTTTCATCGCATCGACCGAGCCGCGCGTCGTCGCCGATGCCGACGAGTTTGAAGCACAGGAGCGCAAGCGCCGTCGCCGTGTCGTCGAACGACATGAAGACCGCGACGAGTACGTGCAACAATTAGTGACCGCCGCCGATCAGTTCATCGTGCGGCGCGGCCGCGATCTGCATACGGTCATCGCCGGTTATCATTGGTTCACAGACTGGGGCCGCGACACGATGATCTCTCTGCCCGGTCTGGCGCTCACGCTCGAACGCTACGACATCGCGCGCGAAATCCTGCTCGCCTTCGTCGCCTATTTGAATCAAGGTCTGCTGCCCAATCGTTTCCCCGACAGCGACGCGCAGCCCGAATACAACACCGTGGACGGCACGCTCTGGTTCGTCCACGCGGTCGGCGAACTGCTGCGCCGCACGGGCGACGAACAGTTCGTGCGCGAACATTTTTATGAAGCCTTGCGCGACATCATCGCGTGGCATGAGCAGGGCACGCATTACGGCATCCATGCGACCGAGGACGGATTGCTGCGCGCGGGCGAACCGGGCGTGCAGTTGACTTGGATGGATGCGAAGGTCGGCGACTTGGTGGTGACGCCGCGCATGGGTAAGCCCGTCGAGATACAGGCGCTCTGGTACAACGCCCTGCGCACGCTCGAACAGATCGCGCGCCGCTTCAACGACGACAAGACCGCCGCACATTGCCGCGCCATCGCCGACGGCACGCGCGCCAGTTTCAACGGTCTATTCTGGGATGAACAAGCGGGCGGCCTCTACGATTGTTTGAGCGACGAGGGCGAACCGGACACGTCGATCCGGCCGAATCAAATCTTCGCCGTCAGCCTGCCGCACCAACTCGTGACCGGCGAGCGCGCCCGCCGCGTGGTCGAGACGGTTCGCCGTGAACTGCTCACGCCCTACGGGCTGCGCACGCTCGCGCCCAAGTCGGCCGCCTATCGCGCACGCTACGAGGGCGACGGCCACGGGCGCGACACCGCTTATCATCAAGGCACGGTCTGGGCGTGGCTGCTAGGACCGTTCATCACGGCCTATCTCAAGGTCAACGACCGCAGTGCCGCGAGCCTTCAGACCGCGCGCGGCTGGACGCAAGCCTTTCGCGCGCACCTGCGCGACGCCGGACTCGGCCAAGTCTCCGAAATCTTCGACGCCGAACCACCGCACACGCCGCGCGGTTGCATCGCCCAAGCGTGGAGCGTCGCCGAGTTGTTGCGTTGTGAACTTGAAGAATTGGCCTGAAGGAATTAACCACAAAGAAGACACGAAAGCAGATCGGGTTTCTGTTTTGTGTCTTAGTGTCTTTGTGGTTAAGCTTGCCTATATGTCCACATCAACACCGCCGCCGTATTTTCCGCAAGGGTCGCTGATGCCGCCCGATCCGAATCGCGCGAAGAAATTCAGGCTATTGATGATCGGCTGCGGGGCGGGGCTGTTGTTATTACTGATCGGCTTGGTTGTGTTGGTCGTCTATGCGTTGCGCGCGTGGCGTTGAGACATGAGATTGACGACGACGAACGCGGTTAGACAAAGCGTGACTGCGGCCGAGAGCAGACAGTATTGGCAGAAGTGTTGGATGACGAAGGCTTGCAGATAGAGCAGCCAGAGCGAAGTGGCGCACATGACGAGGACGACTGCGGCCAGTAGTTTGCGCGCCGACGTATAACCGAAGGCCGAGAGCGTGGCCAGACTGAAGACTGTGAAGTAAGCGAGCGCGCCGAGCGCCGCGAGCGGAAAGCGGCCGACGGTTGCGTAAGGACTGCTCAGCACTTCCGAGCAACCTGTCGTGATCGTGCAGCGCACGCTGCGTCCCGATACGTGTTCCACCGTCAAGTAAACAGCATCGGCCAAACCCACCAGAGATAGAAGCGCCGTGAGCGCGTCAAGCACAAGCGCCCTGCGTCGTGCGCCAGTTTCATCGCTTGCGCCCTTCGCGTTCGTCCCGCTGCTCAAGTCTTGCCCGCCAGCGCCGCGTCAATCACCGCGCGCAGCTTGTTGAAATCCATGATCTGCTCGAAGGGCACTTCGCGCCCGTTGAGGAACAGCGTGGGCGTGCCCTGTACGCCGTGCAGTTTCCCCACGTATTGGTCCTGCGCCACGCGCATCGAGACAACCGAACTGTCTATGTCCTGCCGGAAGCGGTTCTCGTCAAGCCCTAATTCATGCGCGTACTTGAAGAAGATGGCGCGTGCGTCCGGCGCGTCCTTCCACTCGGCTTGATGCTCATAGATCAGATTGTGCATCTGCCAGAATTTGCCTTGCAGCCCGGCGGCTTCGGCCGCTTGCGCTGCATCGCGCGCGAACTTGTGCGCCGGCAACGGGAAGTTGCGGAACGAGAAGCGAACACGGTCGCCGTATTGTGCTGAGCACCTGTTCGGCAATCGGATGAAACAGGCCGCAGGGCGGACATTGATAATCGCCATACTCTTCAAGCTGTATGGGCGCATCAATGCGGCCTTTGTAATGGGCCGGTTGTTCCGGCGTGGCGCGCACAGTGGGCGGCGCGGTTGCAAGCGAGGGCGCGTTCGCATCGGGCTGCGGCTGGCGCAGGAGCATGGCAGCCCCGCCGAGGGCGACGAGCAGCACCGCCGCGATGATGATGATAGGTAGCAGACGTTTCATAAATTTTGACTTAAGGCCGCCGAGCCGGCGCAGGGCGTGCGTTCATCGGTAAGTCAAAGTTAAAAGCAAACAGGCAAAAGTGCAACTCACGAGCCGGGGTTGCAGCCTTTGCCTGTCTGTTGCGTGCGCGCGTGGGCCGAGTCGCATTAAAGTGCGATGCGTGCGATGCGCGCCGTGACGGTCTTATTGCCCGTGAAGCCGGGCAGTTGTTCGAGTTTCTGGTTGACGTTGCGGTCGAAGAAGTCCACGCCGTCTTCGCCTTGAAACAACCGTGCGATCACGTAGTTCGTCTCCTGCTTTGGCTTCGTGCCCTGCCCAACGGGCGTCCAAAATTTGCTGATGACCGTGCAGGCGAGTTTGCGCGCTAACCCTGACCGCTCCAACTTCAGCCGCGCGATGTTCCAGTAGAACTTAGAGTGCGCTGCCTCTTCCTGCGCGATGGCGCGCAGCAGTCTTTCCAAGACCGGATGCTTCGCCAGTTGCCACAGTCGCCGGTAGCCTTGCAGCGTCGTCATCTCGTTGATCGCGCCCCACGTCATGTGTACGGCCGAGAAGCTCGTGCCGAAGCAGTTGGTGATGAGCGGATAGAGGCGATTCTCGAACGTGTAGTTGAAGGGGATGGCGGCGCGCGCTTCTGCAAACCAACGCTTGCTCGTCGGGATGCCGGCTTCGTTCAGGAAGCGATTGAGCAGTTCGGCGTGTTGAAACTCTTCGACGCTCCAACGATCCATGAACCGCTTGATCACGGGGCTTTTGCCGGTCGGCGTCCGCCGCAACTCTTCGTAGTAGATGTCGGTGAACGCCTCAACGTCGCGCATGTAGATGAGCACGGGCACGAATGCCGGGTCGAGCGGGCAGTCGTTTACCTCGTGCCACGGGATGCTGCCGACGAACTCTTCGGTGAGCGCACGCGGCTGCTCTTCATACCACGCCAGCACGTCGCTTTCAGTCTCAAACACTTTGGGCAAGTCTCCTTAGAACGCTAAAAGGTGTTACTATGCAACCATCGGATTTACGAACAACCGTAGGTCAGTGGATTGATGCGCCGCGCCGATTAAAGTCAGCTTGCGTGCGGCGCGCTTTCGGTTGCGCCACCGGCCAACGGTTTCGGCGAGCGGCGGCGGCCGGTGTGAGTTAAGTTTGACCGCCCCGGCGCGTTTGGAGAGCGAAGCATACATGAAGCAGCACGCAGAAACAATGACCGAAGAGGGGGGCAACGCGGCGTCGCTCTACGACCGCTTTGCAGACCTTTACGATCTGACGTTCAAGCTCAACGGCTACGGCCGCTCGCTCGAACGCTACTTCCGCGAACACCCGCTGCCCTTGCCCGCAGGCGCGCAGATTCTCGACGCGGGTTGCGGCACGGGTCTGCTCACGCTCGCCATGCTGCGCGCGCTGCCCCGCCCCGCTTCCATCACTGCGCTCGACCTCTCCGCGCCCTCGCTCGACAAGGCCCGGCGCGCGGTCGCCGACACGCAACCACGTCGCCCGCATCAAGTGCGCTTCGTGCAAGGCAACCTGTTAGCCTTGCCCTTCGCCGCCGACTCGTTCGACTTCATCACAACCAGCGGCGCGCTCGAATACGTCGCGCTCGAAGAAGGCATGAGCGAACTGGCCCGCGTGCTGCGCCCCGGCGGCTACATCCTGCATCTGCCCGTGCGCCCCGGCCCCGCATCCACTTTTCTCGAAATCCTATTTCGCTTCAAGACGCATCCGCCCGCCACGGTTGACGCCGCCACCACACGCCATTTCCGCATCGTCTCGCACTACTTCTTCCCGCCCCTCGACGTGATCGGCTGGACCAAGAGTGCGATCCTAGCTCAAAAGCAATAACAAGTGACGAGCGACAAGTGACAAGCAAGAACAAGTCTTAACTTGTCCCTTGTTGCTTATCACCGTCACTGCATTTTATCCAACACAACACGCGCCACGGCCGGGATGATGTCGTGTTCGTTGGCGTGGTCGGTGGTGAAGGTGACGAGGACGAAGCGTGCGCCGTTTGGTAGTTCGATATAAGCGGCGTCGTGGCGTGTGGTGCTGGTCCAACCGGCCTTCGACCAGAGGCGTGCGCCCTCTTTGAGCGCGCTGCCGGTGAAGCCGTGCGCTTGATCGTCCGCGTCTTTGCTTGTGCCCGCAAACTCGCGCTTCAACAAATCCATCATCAACTTGCTGCGCGCAGGCGTGACGGCGCGACCAGTCACGATCTCGGCAAGAGCCGGGCCGTGGCGTCGGTCGTCAGCTTGTTACGATTCTCGCCGTTGGGGCCGCGCGAGAAGCGTTCGCGCCCGTATGCGTCTTCGCAGAACGTCTTCTGATTCGTGTTGATGTTCGTATAGCCGAGCGCGGCGAAGTAGCGATTGACGACGTTGCGTTGCTCTTGCCAACGCGCCATCTCGGCGGGCGGCAACTCCAACCCACTCGTCGAGCCGGTCAACACGTCGAGCACGTAGCCGGTCGCGTCGTTCGACGAATCAACGATCATGTCACGCAGCGCCCGCTTCAATTCATCCGTCTCTTTCAACTTGCCGTCTTCCAACCAACGATGCGCCGCGACGAGATAGAACAGCTTGACAACACTCGCCGGATAAATCCGCTCGTTGCCATGATAACTGCCCTGCAACGGGCGCGCGGGATCGCGCAGATCGATCAGCGTGATCGCCAGTTGATTATCCTTCAAGCCCTTGTCGGCAAACTGCCGCAACGCCGCCCGCGCCGCTTCGTCAACAATCGCTTGCATCGCGGGCGCAGTCGTGGGCATTAGCGGCTGCGTCGCCTGCTTCTGCGCGAAACCCGGCAGCGTGCAAAGTTAAGATGATCGCTATTAAAACTAAACTGATCTTCATCTGCTGCATCGTGACTCCACTTCAAATCATTTACATAACTTAACGCACAAGGTTGACGAACAAAGTGATGACGAGCGCGTTCGAGAAGTCGATGAAGAACGCGCCGACGACCGGCACAATGAGGAAGCTGCGCGGCGCGGGCGCGTAACGCGCGACCAGCGCCTCCATGTTGGCGACCGCGTTGGGCGTGATGCCGAGGCCGAAGCCTATGTGCCCGCTCGTCGTCACCGCCGCTTCGTAGTCGCGCCCCATCACGACGAACGTGACGAGCACAGCGTATGCCACCGTCAACATGATCTGCACGGCAAGGATAACGAGCATCGGCCGCGCCAAGCCCGCCAGTTGCCACAGTTTCAAATCCATCAACGCGAGGACCAGAAACAGCGCCAGCGCAATCGCGCCCAAAGCCTCGACCGCGCGCATGTTCAGACCGAACCAGCGCGTGCGGTCATCGACATTACGCACCAGCGCCGCCACTACCATCGCGCCGATGTAACCCGGCAAAGTCGCGCCGAGCCGCGACAGCCCCAAGCCCAACAACGCGCCCACGCCCATCACCGCAAGAATGATCAGTAGTTGACGCAACAACTCGCCGCCCGTTAGCTCGTCCGGCCCGCGCCGCTCAACTTCCGTCTCATTCTCAACAGCATCATCTTCATCTGTCGCCGTCGCCGCCGTGCCCATCGCGCCGATGGCCCAGAACTCATCCGCGTCCGCGCTCTGCGTTGCCGGCACGCGTGGCGCACTCAAGCGAAAGCGTTTGATCAATGCGGTCGCAACCGGATTGCCGACGAGGTTCGAGACGAAGATACCGAACGTGGCCGACGCGATGATGAGCGCGCCCGCGCCCTGTATGCCAAGCCCCTCGAACACACTCGTGAACGCGAGGCCAGTCGCAGGCCCGCCCGTCAACGTCAAAGAACCGCAGATGATGCCTAGCCCGGCCGGTGCGCCGAGCGCCCGCGCGACGCCGATGCCGGCCGCGTTCTGTACCAACGCCAGCACCGACGCGACAAGCCAGAACAACCCCATGCGCCAGCCGCCCGCGCGCAGTAGTTTGAGCGTCGCGCCGAGGCCGATGGTTGTGAAGAAGACCGTCTGCAAAGGTGCGCGCAAACTCGTGTCGAGCGCGATGCCGACGGGACCGCCCTTGCGCAGCGCCAACACAAAGAGCGCGAACAACAACCCGCCGACCGCTGCCGCCGGGATGCTCGCACGCCGCAGCAAGGGGACGCGTCGCTGCACCACGCCGCCGACGAACAGAGCCACGGCCGCCAGCGCCAGCGTCAGCACGAGATCGAGTCGCAGCGTGCGTAAGCCTTCGACGACCGTGAACTCCACAGTTCCTCCCGCGCCTTAGGCCCAGAACTCGTCCCACGCATTCGGATCGGAGAAGAAGTCGCGCGCTTCGGCGATCTGCCCGTTGCGCACGCGCACGACTAAAGCTAGTTCGATGTCGAGCGTCTTGCCGTCGCGCTCGCCCGTCAGATGTTCAAGACTGACGACGCGCTCGTCGCTTGTCATGAAGTCGCGCGCCTCGGCCTTGAACGTGCCGCCGGACATCTCGCGCAGGTTGCGGAAGTATGCGAACACTTGGTCTTGCCCGCGAAACGTGCCGGAGAGTGCGCTGCGCCCCGGCACATGCCAGACCACCTCGTCGGCAAACAACTCGCCCAACGTTTTCAGATCGCGTTGCGCGAACGCCTCGTAGGTGCGGCGCAACAGGGACGCATTCGGATGTTCTGTCATGAGTTATGCCTCGTTCGATGAAGTTTACTTAGCCGCCGCTTCATACACGACGCGCCCGTCCATGATCGTCAACATCACGCGCGCGTGTTCGATCTCGCTTGGGTCGAGTTTGAAAATGTCGCTATCGAGCATGATTAAGTCCGCGAGTTTACCGGGCGCGAGTGTGCCTTTCACGTCGTCTGCGAACTCGGCGTAGGCCGAGCCGACCGTGTATGCGCGCACGGCTTCTTCGACCGTGATCTTCTGTTCGGGAATCCAGCCTTGCGGGTTGCGCCCGTCGAGCGTGCGGCGTGTGGTGGCGGCGTAGATGCCGAGCAGCGGGTTGAGCGGCGCGACGTACCAGTCTGTGCCGAAGGCGAGCGCCGCACCTGTGTCCAGTAAAGTTCTGAAGGCATAAGTCGTGCGTGCGCGTTCGTGCCCGATGCGTTTCTCGGCCCAGCGTCCGTCGTCAATCGCGTGATAGGGTTGCATCGAAGCGACGACGTGCGCGCGTCCAAAGCGCGCTATGTCCTGTGCGCGTATGTGCTGCGCGTGCTCGATGCGGAAGCGACGGTCGCGTGCGCCGTTTTCACGTGCGACCTGTTCATAGATGGACAGGATTTTATCGTTCGCGGCGTCGCCGATGGCGTGAATTATAACTTGCAGCCCGACCGCATCCGCGCCGCGCACGCGTTCGAGCATGACGCCTTCGGGCTGCATCTCGTCGCCCAAGAGGCCGCGCGTGTTCGGCGCGTCGTTGTATGGCTCGAAGAAAAGCGCGGTAGTCGAGCCGAGGCTGCCGTCCGCGAAGCCTTTCAAACCGCCGATGCGGATCAGATCATTACCGAACGCACGCAACACGCCGACGCGCCGCAAAGACTCCCACGTCGTGATCGAGCGGACGGCGTACACGCGCGTCTTCAACTCGCCGCGCCGCGCGAGCAGTTGATAGATGGCCACGCCGTCGCCTGCGGACATATCCTGCACGCTCGTCACGCCGAGACTTGCGGCGTGGTTGGTCGCCGCGCGGGCCGCGTCGAGTTGTTCATCTAACGAAGGATCAGGAATCTTCTCGTTGACGAACGACATCGCGGCATCTTTGAGCAAGCCTGTCGGTTCGTTCGTCTGCGCGTCGCGCACAACAAGACCACCGGGCGGGTCTTTGGTCGCGCGCGTGACGCCAGCGAGTTTGAGTGCGACGCTATTGGCGAGCGCCATGTGCCCGTCGAGGCGATTGATGAAGACCGGGTTATCAGGCGTGAACTGATCGATCAACTCTTTGGTCGGCAACGGCGCACCGGGCCAGCGTTCGTGATCCCAATCGCCGCCCGTAATCCAGCGCCCCTTCGGCAGCTTCGCGGCGTAACGGCGCAAGCGTTCGGCAAACTCCGCCGGGCTGTTGGCATCGCGCAACTGCACGCTGGCAAGATGAAAGCCGCCATCTGTGAAATGCACGTGCGCGTCGTTGAAGCCGGGCAGCACAAGCGCGCCCTTCGCATCTATGACGCGTGTGCGCGCGCCCGCGAGTTGTTTGACTTCGGCGCTTGTGCCGACGGCGACGATGCGTGTGCCATAGACCGCGACCGCTTCAGCAATGGGCCGCGTCTTGTCCATCGTATGCACGTTGGCGTTGACGATGACGAGATCGGCCGTCAACGTTTGATTGTCGGCAGTTGTTGGCATGACGACACACACGAGGCACGCGACGACTATGAGCGAGACGAGTCTAGGCAATGTCATATGAAGCAGGGGCTGTTACGCGCTGACCGGGCGCGTAGTGTATCATTGCTCGCGCCTGTCCGGTTAAAATTTCCAACGTGCGCCCGGCTTGAGTCTGCGAAGTGGATCAACTTGTCGAACACCTGCGTGCCATTGTCGGGTCGGACAATGTGATCTCTCACCCGGATGAACTGCTCGTCTACGAGTGCGACGGGTTGACGCAGCACAAGCACCGACCGCGCGCGGTCGTATTTCCCACCAGCACTGAAACAACGTCAGCAGTCGTCAAAGAACTCGCACGCGCGGGCGTCTCGTTCGCGCCACGCGGCGCGGGCACTGGTCTATCAGGCGGCGCACTCGCGCTCGATAGCGGTATTGTCATCGAGCTTGCACGCATGCGCCGCGTGCTCAAGATAGATCATGAGAATCACCTCGCGGTTGTCCAGACAGGCTTAGTCAACGCACAACTGTCGCGCGCGGTCGCACCTTACGGTCTTTATTACGTGCCCGACCCTTCGAGCAACCCGACCTGCACCATCGGCGGCAACATCGCGGAGAACGCGGGCGGCATACATTGTCTGAAGTACGGCACGACGACCGATCACGTCCTCGGCGCACGCGTCGTCTTAAGCGACGGCACGATCATCGATCTCGGCGGCGCGGGTGCGGAAGCGACGGGCTACGATCTGCTCGGCGTCTTCGTCGGTTCAGAAGGCACGTTCGGCATTGCCACCGAAGCGACCGTGCGCCTCGTGTCGCTGCCGCCCGCCGTGCGAACGCTGCTCGCGGACTTCTTGGACGTGAACGACGCGAGCCGCGCCGTCTCCGCCATCATCGCCGCCGGGTTGATGCCCGCCGCGCTTGAGATGGTTGACGGGGCGACCATCCGCGCCGTCGAAGCGAGCGTCTTCGCCGCCGGGCTGCCCACCGACGCGGAGCGCCGCGCTGCTTGTCGAACTCGACGGCCTTGAAGCCGGACTTGACGACGAAGCACAACGAGCCGAAGCGATCTGTCGCGCACACGGCGCGCGCAACGTGCGTCATGCGGCCGACGAGTACGAGCGCAAGAAACTCTGGGCGGCGCGCAAAGGCGCGTTCGGCGCGATGGGCCGGCATCGCGCCCGATCTCGTCTTGCAAGATGCGGTTGTGCCGCGCTCGCGCCTGCCCGAAGTGTTGGCGGACACCTATCGCATCGGCGCGCACTATCACCTCCGGCTCGCCAACGTCTTCCACGCGGGCGACGGCAACTTGCATCCTCTCATCTGCTTCGACCTCGCGCGACGCAGACGAAGTGCGCCGCGTCACGGACGCCGGTCGCGAGATCGTTGCAACATGCGTGCGCGCAGGCGGCACGATCACAGGCGAGCACGGCGTCGGCCTCGATAAGAGCGCATACCTGCCGCTCATCTTCTCGCCAGACGATCTGGATGCAATGCTGCGAGTGCGCGCCGCCTTTGATCCGTCAGGCTTGTGCAACCCCGGCAAGATCATCCCCGACGCCGCGCGGCTGCGGCGAAGCACGCGCCGTCGCCGTCGGTCAGATGTTAACGACGCGCACACAACAAGAAGATGGACAATCGATAAACAGCCGCGCTGCGACTGATGAAAATGGCCGTGATCCACAGTCGAACGCCTTGCTTGCATCACAAGTAGATGCACCAGCACGCCAGTCTTCAACTGTAGTTACGCAAACAACTGTTCACCCAACAACACAACCTGTACAAGCTTCATTTGTCATTGAGACTGCGCAACAACAACTAGCCGCGCTCGTCAGTCACGAACACATCACATGCACCGAGCGCACGGTTACGGTCGCACCCGCATCAGCCGACGAAGCGTGCGCCGTCATGCGGCTCGCCGCACAACACGGCTGGTCGGTCGTGCCCGCGGGCGCAGCCACATGGCTCGACGTTGGCGCGCCGCGCAAACGTATCAATCTGATCATCACTACGCGGCGTCATGACTCGTCTTGTACACCATGAGCCGGCCGATCTGGTCGCCACAGTCGAAGCGGGTCTGACGTTCGCGGAGTTTCAGACAACGATAGGTCGCGCCGGTCAATGGTTGCCCATTGATCCGCCGGACGATGGGCGCGCAACGGTCGGCGGCGTCGTGGCGACCGGCATGGGCGGCGCGCAGGCTTACGGTTACGGGCCGTTGCGCGGCTTTGTGTTGGGGCTGCGCGCCGTGCTGGCCGACGGCCGGCAGATCAAGATGGGCGGCAACGTCGTCAAGAACGTCGCTGGCTACGATCTCTGCAAGTTGTTCAACGGCAGTTACGGCACGCTCGGCTTGATCACCGAACTGACATTCAAACTGCGCCCACGCCCCGCGCGCACGGCGACACTGCTTGTGCAAGCGACCGACATTGAGGACCTATTCAACGGCGCACGCCAACTGTGCGCGGGCAAATTCCTGCCGGCCGCCGTCGAACTCCTCTCGCCACCGCTTGCCGCAGCCATTGGCATCGAAGGTCCGCCGGGCCACTTCGCGTTGCTGCTGCGCTTCGCAGGCACGACCGCAGCCGTCGTCGATCAAGCGGCGCGCGCGCGCGCGTTGTTCCCCCACGCCGCGTTTGAACTCTGTGAGCCTGACGAACACTTCTGGCGCACGCTTGCCGCGCAGCCGCTCGCACCCGAACACAAACTCATCTGGCGCGCGTGCGTCCGCCCCACGGAGTTGCGTTCATTGATCGCCGACACTGTTGCAGATCGTGAGCAATCGTTTCATTCCCTGCACTGGCACACGGGCCTCGGCGACGGTCGCTTACGCATGCTCTATGCGGTTGAGCAAGGCGCAACGCAGATCGCGGAGTCGCTAACGCAGTTGCGCAACACAACGCAAAAGCTCGGCGGCTCACTCGTCATCGAACGCGCGCCCAACGAGGTGAAACAGTTGATTGACGTTTGGGGTCTTCGTACAACTACCGCGCAACTCATGCAACGCGTCCAGCAACAACTCGATCCGGCCGCGCACCTATCGCCCGGCAGATTTTTTAACAACAAGGCAATCGCATGAGCATATCTTAACTGCCTACTGCCTATTTATTTTCAATGAGCGTTCATCCATCACAACTCGACACCATGCTGGCGCAAGAGTCGGGCAAGCTGCTCGCGTGTGTGCATTGCGGGCTGTGCCTCGAAGCGTGCCCAACCTACGTGCAGACGGGTGATGAGAACGACGGCCCACGCGGGCGCATCTACTTGATGCGCGCCGTCGAAGAGGGCCGGCTGGCCGCAACCGCGCCAACCTTCGAGCGTCACATCAATCGCTGCCTCGGTTGCCGCGCGTGCGAAAGCGCGTGCCCGTCGGGCGTCGAGTACGGACATCTGCTCGAAGCTGCGCGCGCCGACTTGCAACACCAACAAGTTGATAAGAGTTGGACCAATCGCTTGCTGCGCTTTGTTCTTCGCCACATCTGGCTTCAGCCGCCGCGCCTGCGTTTTGTCTTCGCGGCCTCGCGGCTCGCACGCGACACAGGCTTCGTTCGTTTGCTACGTGCAACCAAGCTGCCGCGCCTGCTCGCGCCGCGCCTCGACTTCGCGCTTGCATTGCTCGCAAGCTCAACGCCCGTTCAGCTATCGACACGCGCAGACGCGAACGTGCCTGCATTAGATCAAGCGCCTGTGCCCGCGTTGCCGGTCGCCAGCGCCCTGCTCTTCAAAGGCTGCGTGACCGAAGGTTTGTTCGCGCGCGTCAACCGTGCGACCGCGCGTGTGCTGACTGCGAACGGTTGCGAGGTAAGCAGCCCGCGCACGCAAGTCTGCTGCGGCGCGCTGCACGCACATGCGGGCGACATAGAGGGCGCACGTCGCCTCGCGCGCTTGAACATAGAAGCCTTCGCCGCTGATGCGCCCGTGCCCGTCGTCACGAATGCGGGCGGCTGCGGCGCAATGCTCGCCGGTTACGGTCACTTGCTCGCACATGATCCGCAGTACGCCGAGCGCGCCCGCACGTTTAGCGCACGCGTGCGCGACATCAGCCAGCAACTACAGGTCACGGGTGTGCGCGCGGGCGCACCGCTGCCCGACACGGTGACGACCTACGATGCCTCTTGCCATCTGCTCCACGGGCAACGCGCCGCCGCCGAACCGCTCGACGTGCTGCGCGCGATCCCCGCGCTCCCGTTCGTGCCGCTCACAGGCAGCGACGTGTGCTGCGGCGGCGCGGGCGTCTACAACTTGCTTGAGCCTGAGTTGGCCGCGCGCGTGCTCGACGAAAAACTGCAACACGCGGCCGCGACGGGTGCGGAACTATTGGCGACCGGCAATCCCGGTTGTCACATGCAACTGAGCGCGGGCGCGCAACTCAAAGGTCTGCGTCTGCGCGTCTGTCATCCCGTCGAACTGTTGGACGAGTCGTACCGGCGCGCAGGGATTTATAAAGCCGCGACAAGTGACGGGTGACAAGCGACAAGTGACAAGATAGAATTGCGGGCACTCGTCACGTCTTAGACCGCGCGCGAGTTTCGTCGCTTGATACTCGTCACTTGTTACCCGTCACTTGTCACTGTCTTGCTATGACTGAAACAGATCAGATACGCAAACGTTTGGTGTTCGCGGGCGCGCTGTTGTTCTCGATTGGGATGGTCACGGGCTTCTGGCTGGCAGCGGCGGTGACGAAGAAGTTCGGCATCGGCGACCCCGTGTTGACGCCGCAACTGGCGCGCGCCGCACACCTCAACGCGCTGTTCGGCAGTTTGTGGCTTATCGCGGCGGCGTGGAGCTTTCAGTTTTTGCACTACAGCGCGCGCGGGCTTAAACGCCTCGCGTTTGTGTTCGCCCTGCCCGCATGGGCGAACTGGCTCGTCACGCTCGTCGCCTCTATCCTCGGCGTCAACGGCCTCTCGTACACGGGTCGCCTCGCCAACGACGTGATCGCGTTCCTCTTGCAGACCACGGTTGTCCTGCCAACTCTCGTCGCCTGTGTCTTCTGGCTGTGGGGCTTTAAAGAGAAACGATGAACGATGAAGGCTGCATGATGAATGGACAGGGCATTATCTACGAGCCGCAGGTTGTAAGTCGCAACTGCAATAACGTATCAGCAAAGTTGCATAACAGGTCGAGCTAAATATTCTATCTTGCGTCAAATAGATAGTTCCTTTCATGTAGGTTGAATGGGCGCGCGGGTGCTGCCGGACGTTATGCTGCTACCTTGATGTATGGTTCAGACGAAAGAGAGAAATTCATGAGTGCCGACACTTTCACACATTCCGGTGATGACGCATCTATCATGGAACGCCCGCGCGCTTTTGACACGATTCTTTATGGTGGTCTGGTCGTCGGCATCTTGGACGGGCTGTTTGCGTTCATCTTTTACGGTCTAATCTGGGGCGTAAAGCCGCTGCGAATTTTCCAATCCGTCGCGGCGGGCTTGCTCGGCCAGGCTGCGTTTGAAGGCGGCATCCAGACTTTTTTGCTCGGTCTGCTGCTGCATTTCGTGGTGGCGACGTGCATCGCCGCAGTTTATTATTTGGCTAGTCTGAAATTGCCGGTTTTGCTTCACCACGCAGTTGTGTGCGGCTTAATATACGGGCTGCTCGCTTATCTGGGGATGAACCATGTCATTATCCCGCTGTCAGCCATCGGGGCCCGACCATTTTCCTTCCGCCTCTTTCTGCCCGCCTTTATTGCGCACGCGGTCTTGGTCGGCTTACCAATTGCACTGCTGGCGCGGCGCTCCGCTAAGGCGCATCGGAGAGATGAGCGAAACTCGCCTATATGAAACGTCAACAAATAGTCATTCTCACCGTGACCTTCCTGTCTCTGCTGTGTCCAAGTTTAGCGCGGGCTACTTGGTCAATCACGGCGGTTGATCCGAAGACTAAAGAAGTCGGCATTGCAGGCGCATCTTGCACCGATTTCGTATTCGGGATCGCGGGTGTCGCGCCCGGCAAGGGAGTTATTGTCGCGCAAGCTATGAGTAACATGGCGGCCAAGCGGCAAGGAGTTAAGATGCTGCGCGAAGGCGCGAGTCCGCAAGCCGTGTTAGCCGTGATTACCAACCCTGAGTTCGATCCCAACTTCTCTTTACAGCAGTATGGAATTGTGGCGCTTGGTTTCGAGAACAAACCGGCGACATATACCGGCGTTGACACTGACAGTTGGAAGGGAGAGGCGCGCGGCTACGGAGTCACTATTCAAGGCAACACGCTGACCGATGCCAGCGTTGTCCGCGCTGCACTGTCGGCTTTTGAGGCTGCCGCCAGGGATAGCCGAATGAGTTTGGCCGACCGCCTGATGGCAGCACTTGAAGCAGGAGCCGTCAGTGGCGGCGACAATCGTTGTGGACAGCAGAAGGCGCGCTCAGCCTTCATCATTGTGGCAAAGCCGACGGACGACATTAACGCACCCTACTTGCGTATAAATATTCCCGGTCAGGAAGAAGGCGGCAGGAATCCGATCACATTGCTGCGGACAAAGTATGATAACTGGCGGCAAGCAATCAGTTCAGGTCGCAAGCTGCCTGCCATCCATTGAGCCGCATAACAAGTCATTTCATCTGACGGCGCGATAGCATTTTCTTCAAGATGCTTTCTTGCGACGCGGGTTGCATGTTGTTCGCGGACGGCACTCAATCAGGGAGCCGCCCCCCGCTTTATTTAAGACATACGCTCCTTCCCTTTCATTACTTCCCCGGATATATTGCTGCGATACATACCTTCTGTAGTCTCTCGTTGCCCTTGTCAACAAATCAGAGTTACATTAAACGAGAATCGCTGTTTATTGCGTCAGTTGGTTGACTTTCATTGCTGTATCCATGCTTTCTGGAACAGAGACGATTGCAATTGAATAGAACTTGATGGAGGAATGGATTGACGCGGAACATTCTTATTCGGAACAACGTGCGGGTGTTTGGTACAGGCACGCAGCCCATGCTGTTTGCTCATGGCTTCGGTTGTGATCAGAATATGTGGCGGTTCGTGACGCCAGCCTTCGAGGAGCACTACCAAATCGTCCTGTTCGATTATGTCGGCGCGGGCAAGTCTGACCTGCAAGCGTATAGCGCCGAGCGGTACGGCGACCTCGACGGCTACGCGCAGGACGTGCTCGACATCTGCGCCGAACTTGAACTGACGGATGTTATCTACGTCGGGCATTCCGTGAGCAGCGTGATCGGGATGCTGGCCTCCATCCGAGAACCAGAGCGATTTGCACGTCTCATCCTCATCGGCCCCTCGCCCTGCTACATCAACGACGCGCCTGATTATGTCGGCGGCTTCGAGCGCGCGGACATCGAAGGACTACTGGACGTGATGGAGAAAAACTATATCGGCTGGGCAAATTTTCTCGCGCCTGTGGTTATGAAGAATCAGGAGCGGCCTGAGTTGACGCGTGAGTTGGAAGAGAGTTTCTGTTCTACTGATCCGAAGATCGCGCGGCGCTTTGCCGAGGCCACCTTCTTCTCCGATAACCGGAGCGATGTGCCGAAGGTGAAAACTCCGTCGCTCATCATGCAATGCTCGGAGGACGCCATTGCGCCGCTTGAGGTAGGCGAATACCTCCAGCGTCATCTGCCCCAAAGCACGTTACGTGTCATGGAGGCGACGGGCCACTGCCCGCACATGAGTCACCCGGAGGAGACGATCCGGATCATCAAAGAATATCTGCGCGCCGCCCGCACCGACTAAGAGATCGTGGAGAGGTTTCAGGGGTCGTATGGACGACACGCTAAACACAGCGCCATGTGGCTTCCTGTCATTCGCCGACGACAGCAAGATCATGCTGGTCAATGCCACGCTGCTGGACTCGCTCGGCTACGACCTCGGCGAGTTGCAGGGTCGACACGTCGAAACTATTCTGCCCGTCGCCGGTCGCATCTTCTACCAGACGCACTTCTTCCCGCTCCTCAAGCTGCACGGCAAAGTGGAGGAAGTTTATCTTTCGCTGCGGGCAAAGAATGGGGTGGAGGTTCCCGTTCTCATAAACGCGCTGCGCCGCGAGCGCGGGGGCGTGGTCAGCTACGACTGCATTCTAATGCAGATTCGACAGCGTAATCAGTACGAAGACGAGATTCTTCAGGCGAAGAAGGTGGCGGAGGAAGCCACCCGCGCCAAGGACGAATTCTTAGCCGTCGTCTCACATGAACTGCGCACGCCCCTGACAGCGATCTTGGGGTGGGCGCGCATGATGAAGACCGGCAAGCTTGACGATAAGACCGTGGCGCGTGCGCTCGACACCATCGAGCGGAACGCAGAATCACAGAGCCAACTGATCGAAGACTTGTTGGATTTCTCCCGTATCATCTCCGGCAAAATCCGCCTCGACGTTGGCCGGGTCGAACTGGACTCGCTTGCGGAAGCGGCCATTGATGTCGTCCGCCCCGCCGCCGATGCTAAAGGGGTCAGGCTCCAAGCCGTGCTCGATCCGAGAGCGGGGCCGGTGTCCGGCGACCCCGAACGTTTACAGCAGGTCTTGTGGAACTTGCTGTCGAACGCAATCAAGTTTACGCCGAAGGGCGGGCGCGTGCAGATTCGACTGGCGCGCGTCAACTCCAGCGTTGAGATCACGGTGAGCGACACCGGCCAAGGCATTAGCGCGGAGTTTTTGCCTTACGTGTTTGAGCGCTTCCGCCAAGCTGATAACACAACGACAAGGCATCATAGCGGGCTGGGCTTAGGGTTGGCGATCACAAAGCACATAGTCGAACTGCACGGCGGAACTATCCGCGCGGTCAGTCCGGGCGCAGGGCTAGGCGCGTCTTTCATCCTGCGACTGCCCGTTATGATCGTTCATAACGCGGAACACTTTTCAAACGTCGCTACAGAGCAGCAGGCCGCGGCAGATGTAGTGCGGCCGACGGAGTTAGCGCGGCTCGACGGAGTGCGAGTGCTCGTCGTGGACGATGAGCACGACACGCGTGACTTGTTGGTTACGGTCTTGACGCAGAGTGGTGCCGTGGTCAAGGCTGTTGCCACGGTCGCCGACGCGCTTGAAATTTTGCGACTAAAGAAACACGACTTGTTGATTAGCGACATCGAAATGTCTAATGAAGACGGGTATTCTTTGATTCGCAAGGTGCGGGTTTTAGAAGAGGGGCAGGACCGAAGGATTCCGGCCATTGCGTTGACGGCGCACGCCCGCGCGTCAGACCGCCTGCGCGCACTCTCGGCCGGCTTTCAGTTGCATATGCCCAAGCCAGTCGAGCCGGCTGAACTGGTTATGGCAATCGCAAATCTTACGAACCGGACGCACACCCCTTCCGCTGCGGCCGCGCCGAACAAGTCGTTCGACCAAACGCGCTCGTCGGACCAGTAGTTCACTTAACTGCATAATTACCTGTCATCTGTTACGTGTTAGTGCTGCTGAATGATCTATCGCTCCATCGCGCGCCCTGTCTTGTTCCGGCTTGAGCCGGAGACGGCGCATGAGTTGGCGTTACACGGGTTGACGTTTGCGTTGGGAACGGAGACGGCGCGCCGTGTGGCGACGCGGCAGATGTGGCGCGCGCCGTTTGGACCTTTGGAGCGGTTCGGGTTGAGGTTTAGTAATCCGGTGGGGTTGGCGGCGGGGTTTGATAAGAACGGGGTGGCGGTGCGGCAGTTGGCGGCGCTAGGCTTTGGGTTCGTGGAGGTCGGGACGGTGACGCATCAGGCGCAGGCGGGCAATGCGCGACCGCGTTTGTTTCGTCTGCCGCAGGATCGCGCGCTCGTGAACCGGCAGGGTTTCAACAACGAAGGCGCGGCGGCACTCGCGCGGCGTTTGCAACGCAAACGACCTGATTGCGTGCTTGGCATCAACATCGGTAAGAGCCGCGTGGTCGAGGTTGCGGACGCCATTCCTGATTACCTAGCCAGCTTTGAGATCGTGTACCCGCATGCAGATTATGTGACGGTCAACGTCAGTTCGCCGAACACGCCACACCTGCGCGAGTTGCAGCGTGCAGACGCGCTCGCGGATTTGTTAACCGCAATCCAACAACGCAATCATGAACTAGCGGCTGCACATGCGCGTGCGCCCGTGCCTTTGCTCGTCAAAGTCGCGCCTGATCTGGCTGAGCGTGAGCTTGAGTTGATCGTTGACGTGGCTTTGCGCACAAAGCTCGCCGGGATCATTGCCACGAACACGACAACCGGACGCGATGGGTTACGCACATCAGTTGATGAAGTGAACGCTTACGGCGCGGGCGGCTTGAGCGGTGCGCCGCTCGCCGTGCGCTCGACCGAAGTGGTCGCTAAACTTTACCGGCTCGCGCGTGGCGCACTAACGATCATCGGCGTCGGCGGCATCTTCAACGCCGCGGACGCGTGGGCGAAAATTTGCGCGGGCGCAAGCCTCGTGCAACTCTACACGGGCTTTGTCTATGAAGGCGTCGGCATCGCACGCGACATTAACGAAGGCCTCGCGCGCCTCGTAGAACAGCACGGCTTCCGCACGCTTGATGAAGCCATCGGCAGTAATGTGCGCTAATCCTTAACAGCTTCTTATGCATGACAAACTGATTATCGCGCTCGACGTTGACAGCGTTGCGGAGGCGCGCGCACTTGTGAGTAAACTGCGCGGGCACGCGGGCATGTTCAAGATCGGCTCGCAGTTGTTCACGGCCGCAGGCCCCGACTTTGTGCGCGAGATCACGGACGCGGGCGGGCGCGTCTTTCTTGATCTGAAGTTCCACGACATCCCGAACACGGTTGCGGGCGCGTGTCGCGTGGCGGTGCGGTTTGGCGTCTCGCTGTTCAACGTACACGCGGCGGGCGGCGGCGCGATGCTGCGCGCGGCGGCCGACGCGACCGCAGAGACGGCCGCGCGCGAGGGGCGCGTGCGCCCGAAACTGATCGCCGTCACGGTGTTGACGAGCAGCGACGCGGCCGTGCTAGCGGAGATCGGCGTCGCGGACACGCCCGCCGCGCAGGTCACGCGCTTGGCGCGGCTCACGGCCGATTGCGGCCTCGACGGCGTGGTCGCTTCGCCGCACGAGATCGCGGCCGTGCGCGCGTCGGTCGCGCAACGCGACTTCCTGATCGTCACGCCGGGTGTGCGCCCACAAGCCGTCGCCCACGATGATCAGAAACGCGTGTTGACGCCGGCGAAGCTGTACGCGCAGGTGCGGATTATCTCGTCGTCGGACGCGCCATCCTTGCCGCCCCCGATCCTGTTCGCGCCGCCGAACAGATTGCGGCAGAGATGACGCGAGCCGCAGAAGGAAAGGGATAAGGGATAAGGGATGAATGATGAAAGCGGCATGTTGAATGACAGATTAGTTGAGCTTTATGCAGCATTCTGCCTTCATAGTTCATCATTCCCCGTTTCATCCCTGTTCTTTCGCTGCGGGATTCTGTTAACATCTGACTTCCGGCCGCACATTCAGGAACAGCACAGGCGCGCGGGCGTGTAACTGTCGGTCGCCGCGCTTGCGAGCCGTGTGGACGAGTCCGCGACAAAGGGGATACCGACTGTTGCAGCACATACGCCGTCTGCTGCCGGCACTGACAATTCTATTCTGTCTCGGCGCGTGCGCCGCGCCTCTACGGGCACAGCAGCCGACCCAGACCACCGCCGCCAACGTACCGGCCCCGACGCCTTACCGCGTCGGCGAGCGGCTCACATACGCCGTCACCTTTTCGACCTTCGCGCCCGCCGCGCACGTCGAACTCTATGTGGCCGGGCGTGGCACTTACTTCAACCGCGAAGGCGTCGAACTGCGCGCGCGCGTGGCGACGGTTGAGGCCGTGCGCGCCGCGCTCTATTCGATCAACAACGAATACGTCGCCTACGTCGATCCACAGACGGGGCTGCCCTTCCACACGCAGGTTATCAAACGCAGCCCCGCGCCGCCCGCCAATGTCACCAGCGGCTCGTTTAGCGCCGATGCCGAGATCATCAACGCGGGCACAACCGACGACAACACCGCGCCCATTACATTCGATCTAATCTCGGCCCTCTTTTATCTGCGCGCGCAGCCGCTCGCCCCCGGCGCGACTTACCCCGTGCGTGTGCAGCAGGACGGGGCACAGTATCAGGCCGAGTTGCGCATCACGGGCCGCGAGAACGTGCGGACGCCGGCCGGCTCGTTCAACGCGCTCGTCGCGCAGGTGCGCGTGCCGCAGGATAAAGCGGCCGACGCTTATCGTCTGCGCGTCTATTTCACGGACGACGCGCAACATCTGCCCGTACTCGTCACTGCGCGCCACCCGGCCGGCGAGATTCGCGCCGCGCTCGCGGGCATCGAAGTGATCGAGCCGCCGCAGTTGCCCAACGTCGCCACGGTGCAGCCGACACCCACGCCGCGCCCGACGCCGAAGCCCAACGCCACGCCCACGCCGAAGCCGCTCGTTGGGCTGCCTTTTCAAGTCGGCGAGCAGTTGAGCTTCAACTTTTATCTCGGCGCGGCCACGCAGCCCGTCGGCGTCGCCAACTTTCAAGTACGCCAGCGCGGCCGGTTCTTCAATCGTGACGGCATACAGATCAGCGCCACGCTCTACACCACCAACGCCGGGCAACGCCTCTTCCCCGTCAGCGACAAGATCGATACTTACGTGGATGCGACGACGCTCCTGCCCTTCCGCACCGAGTTGCAAATTCAAGAAGGCACGCATCGCACGAAGGGTGTGGTCAGCGTAGACCAAGAGCGCGGCACGGCCATAACAACCGACGGCCGCCCCCTTGAGGTCCCCGTCGGCACATACGATTGGGTGTCCGTGCTCTATGCAATGCGCTCGTTTGACCTCACGCCCCCGAAGCGCAACGCCGTCTCGCTGCTCATCAACAAGCGCCCGCGCACACTCTTCATCACGGCGCTCAAACGCGAGACAATCCAACTCGGCGGCCAAGCGATCCCCGCCGTGCAACTCGCGCTCGCCACCGACGAATCACTAAGCGAGCGGCTCACCCTGCGCCTCTGGGTCAGCCTCGACCGCCGCCGCCTGCCCCTACGCATCACTGCCACCACGCCTATCGGCCAAGTGCGCGCCGACCTCTCCATTCTTCCCTTAACACAGCAGTAAACGGTCGCGCCGGGTCGTACTCGACAACCTGAACGTCTACAAGGCGAGCCGGATCGAGCAGGTCGTTGAAGGGCGCGGGGCGCGCGTGCTGTGGTTGCCGCCCTACTCGCCCGACTTCTCGCCCATGAAGCTGTGTTGTTCGTGAAGTTGATTTGTCATAATCGAGTTGCTACCTTTGAGTGCAGCTTAAGATAGAAACTTGAGAAGTGAGTGGCAAGGCATATGTTACCTGAGTTACCCGCAGGTTGGCGGCCGCAGTTGGCGGCAGAGTTGAAGCAGCCGTACTTTAAGGCACTAGAAGCGTTTCTGGTGGCGGAGCGGCGGGCACATGAGATTTACCCGCCTGAAGGAGACATCTTCGCGGCGCTTGATTTTACGCCTTATAAGAAGACAAACGTGCTCATCTTGGGGCAAGACCCTTATCCGGGGAAAGACCGGGCGAGCGGGTTGATTCAGGCGCATGGGTTGAGCTTTTCCGTGCGTCCCGGTGTTAAGCCTCCGGCTTCGTTGGTGAATATTTATAAGGAACTGCAAGCGGATGTGAAAGACTTCCGCATACCGAACAACGGTTACTTAGAGCCGTGGGCGCGACAAGGTGTGTTGCTGTTGAATGCCGTGCTGACGGTGCGGGCGGGGCAGCCGAACTCGCATCAAGGTAAAGGGTGGGAAACTTTTACTGATAACATCATCAGCAAGCTCAACGATAAAGACAGCCCGGTTGTGTTCGTGCTGTGGGGCGCATATGCACAGAAGAAAGCGAGCCTGATCACGAGCGCGCAGCACACTATCGTTAAGTGCGCGCACCCTTCCCCGCTCTCCGCGCGCCACGGCTTCTTTGGCTGCAAGCCTTTCTCCGCGATCAATCGAGCCTTGCGCGCGGCCGGTAAGCCAGAGATCGACTGGCAGTTGCCGAACCTCTGATTCAAACCGCGCGCTTGATGTTGTGGGCGCGGATTAAAAGAGCGGCTCAATTTATCTTAGCTTTACTATCGACTGTCAGAAGATATTAACGGCGCGGGCGGCCAGCAAGGCGATGACGATGAGCGAGATCAACGCTTGTATCATCATCAATATCTTGGCCCAGCGCGACAGAACCGCCGTGTCTGTCGGCGAGAAGGCAGTGCTGGTGTTAAAGGCCAGAAAGAGGTAGTCGATAAAGTTGGGCGACCATGTATGTTCGCCCGCCGCGGCCTTGGCTTCCGGGTGCATCCCCATCTGCGGAAATAGAAACGCGCCATCGTCATGGACTGGTGTCAGTTCGCGTTGGTGCGGCCCGCCTGCATCCAGCCGCCAGTACCAAGAGGCGAAGACCAGTATGTTCGCCCCCCAGAGCGCAGCGGCCGAGCGCAGCAGTTGTTGCGAAGTTGCTTGATGCGTCGGCAACGTCCTGATCAGCAACGCCAGCGATAAGATCATGGCGACCGTGATGACGCTGTTCAAGATATAACCCAACACTTGATTCAGCGCATGATGCTCCACGCGATGCGAGATGATCGTCGGCACTAGCAACACCACGACGACCACCAGCAACAACCAACGCGGGCCGGTCACAAGCAGCGAGGGCGGCAGCGCCGCGTACAAACCGCCGACCGCCAACATCGCCAACAGGGCCGGCCAGCGCGGCTCCTTCTCTACTGGCATCTGCTTCATGTCAATTGCCCTCATCGACGTTCACCCCATCAAGCTCAGGGTCTTTCATGTTAATGCCCCACTTGCTCCGGCCTGAGATTATGACCAGTTCGCAATCGCAGATCGCATTAGTCAAATCCGCACGTGCCCGACCCGGTTGACAAGGTGTATAACATACAGGCAAAGACTAACAGGGGGTGTCAACGCAACAAGATGTCAACGAATCAACAGACAGAGGTGGCCACACTCGCGGGCGGGTGCTTCTGGTGTCTCGAAGCGGTCTATCGGGAACTGCGCGGCGTCGAACGTGTCGTCTCTGGTTATACGGGCGGCGACGTGGCGCAGCCGAGCTACGAGCAAGTTTGCGCGGGTACGACCGGACACGCAGAGGCCGTGCGCGTCACTTTCGATCCAAGCGTCGTCTCATTCCGCGAACTGCTCGAAGTCTTCTTCACCATCCACGACCCAACGACCCTGAACCGGCAGGGCGGAGACATAGGCACGCAGTATCGTTCGGCGATCTACTATCACTCGCCTGAACAACAGGCCGCGGCCGAGACGGTGATCGCACAACTCAACGCCGACGGTGTTTGGGACGCACCAATCGTCACAGAGCTTGTGCCCGTTGCAGAGTTCTACCCGGCCGAGGATTACCATCAGGAATACTTCGAGCGCAATCCGGCCCAGCCCTACTGCCGCGCAATCGTCGCGCCTAAGGTCGCCAAGTTCCGCAGCAAGTTTCTCTCGCAGTTGAAGCGATAAGCTGCGACGAGTCGCCGTGCAACGCAGCACATTTAGTTAAGTCACTTCTTCAGCACCAGCACTTGAAAACTCTGGCTCATGCCGCCGGGCAAGATCATCTCGCGCGCCGAGAGACGCAATGACATGCGCTCGGCTTCGGACGACAGGCCCGCACTCATCTGCTCCAACTGTTCGAGCAGACCAGCGCGCAGCAGAAATTCATCTTGCCGACTGAACAGGATCGTTTGCAGGCCGACGCGCGCTGCGGCTTGTTTGCTCTGCGTCCAATTAATGGTCGTCGTTAGGTCCTGCGCGCCGGGGCGTGACAGCACGTCGGCGTGCAGTTGGTGGCGCTCGAACGCGCGCAACGTGCCTGCGGGTCTTTGCTCCGCGTCGTAAAGTTCCGCGGCCTCAGCGCCATAATCAACCAGCACGATGTAACCGCGCGCTAACGATTCGGCCGCGCGCGCTAGCCACTCATCTGCGACGAGATTAACCTCGGCGCACTGACCTTCTGCCAGCACTATTTTCAACCGCGCGAAATGCTCCGCGAGGCGCGGCGTCGCCGGTTCACACTCCACCCAATCGAACTCGCCCGCCGCGTTCACGTCCACGCACAACTCGCGCAACTGCCCGCCGCGCACGCACACACGATGAACAGGCAAAGCGTCAAGCAACTCGTTCGCAAAGATGATGCCAACGCGCGGCTGCGCATCAGCCAAAGATTGAAACTCAATTCGCTCTTTAAACTCGGCCAGACGCGCACGCGCGACAGTCGCCGCGCCTTGCTCATCGAGCACGTAACGCGTCGCCTTGAAGATGTGCGGGTATGCGCGCGCGAATGTGTCCAACACGCCCTGTGCGAAGTGGCCCGCGCCCGCGCCCGCCTCTGTGATCGTCCACGAATCGGGCGCGCTCAATGCGTTATAGAGTTCGGCGAAATAGCGCGCGCAGGTGGCGGCGAAGAGGGGGCTGCGTTCGGGGCTGGTGCGATAGTCGCCGGTGCGCCCCCAACGCGTGAGGTCTGCGCGGTTGTAGTAGCCGGCGCGCGCGTCGTAGAGTGCGGCCGCCATCCAATCGTGGAAAGTTATGGGGCCGGTCTGCGCGATGCGCGTGCGCAGCCGCGCGGCCAGTTCGGCCGACTCATTCGCAGGTATGGCGCGCTCAGTCATAACGCGCTTGGGCACGACGGCGGCTTAACGATCTTCCCGCCCCGCGTCGGGGTCACGTTCGAGCAAGCGCGTGGTGTGATCGGTGACGCTCGGCGGTTGCTGTATCTCGGCCGTGTGCATCTGCGGCGGGCGATAGCTGTGGGCGGGTGTAGCCTGCGCGGGTGGCAGCGCGTCATAACGCGCCGCGCCGAGCGGTGGCGCAACAGGCGGCGCGTAAGTTTGCGGGAGTTGTTGACCCGGCCGGGCCGGCGCACCTTCCTGGAAGAAGGCCGCGTAGAGCAGGCGCAGCAGTCCTGCCAGAAAGACGAGCACGCCTATGAGCGGCAACTCATCCGGCGTGCCGATGATTTCGTGCATGATGGCAAGAAACGGAATCAGGAAGATGCCGATCATCATCATGCCGCCGCCCTGCTTCGTCCCTTTGCGTCGGGGCGACGGTGGCCGCGGCCCGGCGCTGCCTTCGGGCGCTGACCAGACGGGCAACTGGCCGCCGCGCACGAGCAGTTCGCTCACGCCCGCGAGCGGGAAACCGCAACGCGAGCAGAAGCGCGACCCGTCCGCTTGTTGCTGACTACACTTAGGGCAAAACATCTTGGGGAGACCTCCAAACAAAATGATGAAGGCGGCATAATAAATGATGAATGAAAGACAAGCTGAGCTTTATTCATCATTCATCATGCATCGTTCATCACATCATTTCTTCACACCTGTTCGTCGGAGAACAGGCGGAACGTGGCGTAGGCGCGACCCTGATGATGCACAGCCCGCACGAGCGTGTCGAGCAGGAGCGCGCCAAGCGTTTGCATCTCGCCTGAGGGCACGGCGAGTTCTTTGTTGAGATCGCCGTCCGTTTGTATGTGGGCGAAGCCGCGTTGCCGCGTCGCCTCGACCTCGCCGAGATAAGCGGCGACATGCTCCGGCGTCGTGAGCGTTTCGGGCAGTGTCCACTCGAACGGGTCGTCCCACAGGTTCGCCGTGATCCCGCCGAAGGTCTGCTCGACGCAAGCGGCCGAGCGCAAGACGTGTTCGCCCAACGATGCGACGGGCGTGACGCGGCCGAGCGGCGGCTGCCAGTACAACTTGTCGGCCGGCACGCGCCGCACGAGCGCCAGCGAACGTGCGTGCAGCGCGGCGAACTGCGCGGCGAGCGACGACAGCAGTTGATTCATCGAGTCATCTGTTCATTGATTCAACGCGGGCTTGAGTCAATGAAGCAACGGCTCAAGCTTTACCGGGTGCGATGTTCGGACTCTTCGATGACTGTGCCGAAGTTGCGCCCGCCGAAGTTGAAGCCGTTCAGCACGCGCCCTTTGACGCCGACGCGCGCGCCCTTTGACGGCACGCCGCCGCCCCGCGACACAACCCAGATCGAGCCTGTGCCGTCGTCCACCTTATACGCGCCGCCGAGAAAGGCCGCGCCGTAACTGTCCTGCACGTTCCCCGCGATGCCGACCTCTTTGTTGACGTAACGGTCGGGGTTCGCGTTGATCTTGCCGATGGTGGTGCGCGACGGGCACGCGGTCAACAGCAAGACGCTCAAGAGCGTTAAGGTCAACAGCCCCGTTGTTCGACGTGAATGCATTGGCTTCTCCTTACTTTCAATTGAAATGCGGGAGAGCGGAGGAAACGATGAAGGCAACACGATGAATGATGAATAGCTTGTCTGTCATGCAGCACTCACCGGGCCTGATTCATCGTTTCCTTAGTTGCCGAACCAGCCGACGGGTTGCCTGCGAGATCGCCCCGGCCGTGTTCAAAAAAAGGTTGCTATTTGTGCGATCAGTGTTAGAATCTGCGCCGCTTACGAGGCTCACAGGTTCTTTAAGTCGCTAATTTTAACGTCAAACACCCGTTGCTCCTCTTGTTTGCAAACGCCTATTAACGGGTGTGGCTTCCAGTCTCCTTAACATAACAGGATCATCACCCTTTGGTCTAATTGGATGCGTCACTGCTGGCACAAACCAGACCAGCATTAGCCAGCACGCCAACCTGCTTTACTCACTTTGCCGCCTGTCTCTCGCAAGCCGTAGGCGCAGGTCATGCATGAGGTCGTTCTATGCCGAGGCCGATCATCGGGTTACCTCAGACACTCAAGGGCGCAGCCCCCAGATCAAAAATAGAGCTACCAAACGCAACGCAGACGGGGCCGGCCGGCGCGCAACTCCAACAGTTGTTGCGGCAGAAACGGTCGCGGGCTTATCTCGAAGCAGTCAGCAAATTTGATGTCGGCACTTATCAGTCGGACCGGGCCGCGCTCGCGGCGTTGCTCGAAGCCATCGCCGGCGAGTTCCCTGAGTTGCGCATCGACCAACTGCCGCTCGGTATCGTCAGCCGTTGTTATCTCGGCGCACCTTATGAAGTTCACATCTGCGCTTTGACCGGAGACATACTCGAACACTTCGAGTTGTTCCGGCCGATGCCCCCTCAGTTTGAACGCGCCCGCACGCTGGCGCTTCATCCCGCCTACGCCTTCGTCGAAGTTTACGGCGACACCTTGCGGGCGATTGCGGCCGACGGTTCGGTGTCCGTCATTGCAGCATGAGAAGGAGACGCATTATATGAGTGCCTCGATTGATCTCAGTCCGATTGTCAGAAGCATCAACAACCTCGCGCAGAATATCGATGTGATTAACAACAACATTGCTGTCGTTGACGGCAAGGTTGAAGTCGTCGCGCGGCAACAGGCGACGACGCGCCAGCGCCTCGATGAGTTGTTCGCCGAGTTCACTAGGTTCGTGGACGCGGACATCAAGCACAAGCAGTTGCAGTTGGCGGCCACGCGCATCATCGAAGTGCGGCAGGAAGTCGAAAAGCGTTTTGGTCACTACGCCGAAGTGCGCCGCACGACCACGGGCATTCTGCAAGCGACGGATGTGGCGCTGGTCCGGCAGGAAACCATGCGGACGGCGACCGAGAACCTGATGCTGGCGACGCCGGGTTACTGGCTCGCGCCCGCGCTCGTCGCGTTGACGGCGTGGATCGCCGACAATCAACCGCTGGCCGAAAGGCTCTGCGCAGAATCGATCATGCGCGACGATTCAAAGACTTCCCTTTTCTTTGCGCTCGTCTGTCGGCGCGCGGGCCGCGGGCAGGCGAACACCCAATGGCTCAGACGCTACTTCCAAATCCAGAATCCGACGGCAATGGATCGAGACGTGGTCGTGATGATCGATGCGCTGGCCAACGGCGTGTTCGGCGGTGCGGCCTTGATGGCGTGCGCGGACGTGATCAATCAATGGCTGACCGAGCTTGAGGCACAGGCCGGCTTCTCAGACCAGCAACGCAAGCGTTGGGCTGACGCGCTCGACGTACTCGCGCCCAAACCGGGGCCGCAAGAATATCCGACGCTCCGCAACTTCAGCCCCACTTGGCCACGACTAGAGGCCACGCTCGCCGCTGCTCGTAGAAATCAGGCCGTCTTCGCCTTCTTCGATCAACTCTTCACGGGCGAGTTGATCGTGCCGCCGACGCTCGAAGCGGCCGTTGATGGGCTGCTCGATTCACTCGTCACAAATTTCGATGAAGAGGAGTTGCCGCTGCGGCGTGAAGAACGCATGCTCCAACTCATCGTCGAAGAACAGGGCGACCGCGACAGTGCAGCGCGCAGGTTCGATGTGGAATCCGACTCGCTCGAAGAGCAGACGAACTTTGCCGCGATGCTGACCAACTCGGCCATGAACCCGCAGCAGTTCGGTGCAACGCGGGCCACACAGCGTTATGCCGTGTCGCTCTCGCGCCAGTGGATTCTGCAAGCGCATCACGATCTGGTCGCGCGCGACCGTGGGCAAGTGCCGCTTGAGGCCGAGTTTAACTGCGGTTCATGGAAAGGCAGCAGCCGCGACGGCAAGAATGAGGCAGAACTGATCAGTGATCTGAACCGGCACTACGAAGAAAGGATCGAAGAAGCGGTCGCGGCCGTCAAACTCTCGCCCGGTGCGTGGATCGCGCTCATCGGCGGCGGGTTGTTGGGGCTGCTCCTGTTGTTCAGCGGCGTCTTTCTGATCGGTCTGCTCGCGGCTGGGATTGCCGGGGCTTACTTCTACTGGCAGTACAAGAATCTCGACAAGCTGCGCGTCGCGGCCCGCGAGGCGCTTGAGAAGGAGCGTGATCAAGCCGCCCAAGTTTTACGCGCATGTCTGGCCGAGTTAACCGACTTGCGGCGCGAGACTGCGCGTGAAGATGCGAAGTCAACCGAAGTGACCGAGTTTCTGGACGCGCTCAGTTCGCCCCAGTTCATCCTGAGCGGGCCGGACAAGCAACGCACCATTGTGGCTTAACGCGCGCCGCCAGCTTGTTAGGAGAGACATTATGAATCGACCAATCATCGGCGACGCAAGCAATCCGCAACCGCAGACGCAACCGGAACAGCCGGTAGTGCCGCAGGTGGTAACCGCGCCGCAAAAATTGCCCGACTCGCCGCTGGCCACACACCTGCCCGCGTGGGACTTGCTGCCCGCGCACACGTTGTTGGTCCGCCGCCGCCCGCTCAAGAAGTGAAGCCGCACATGCCGGACATCCCACGCGCGTATGCCGAGTGGCTGCCTCTGCTGGATCGCTTCCGCGACGGCGACGACGTTGTGCTCGATGCGCTGCATCAAGGCTCAATCGAATGGTCGAGCGTGGTTGCGGAACGCTGGACGCAGCACGTCACGTCGGCGCTGGCAGCGCGCCTTCAGTCTGTATCGCGGCGGCTGCAACTCAATCTGAACCGTTCGGGCGGCGATGCCTTCGCCGTCGCGCGCGCGCTGCTCGATGCCCGCCGCGCGTTGCAACCGCTCTCGGCGTTTGTCGCACTGCCTTGCCTGCCGGAGCATGTGGCGGAGCATCTTAAAAGTGAACTGGCGCGTTGGACCAATGAGACGCAAGCGCAGCTTGAAAAGAACGCGCGCGAGATTCGGACGGACAACGGGCGGCTGCTGAAGATCATGCGCGATAATTCGCTCACGACGCCGATGGAGACTGCGCCGCCGGCCGCCGCAACCGATACAGTGGAGCAGCCGACGCGCCGGGGTCGTCGCGTTATCTTGTGATTGCTATGGCAGATTTCGTAACTTGTCGTCAAACCCTGCTGCTCTATCTCAAGGCCCGCATCCCGTTCATCTCACTGCGCACAGACGAGCGCGACCGGGCCTTGGACCTATGCCGCGAACTGGCCGCAGAACTAAACTTACAAATCTACTATCACACGTTGTCGCAGGGCACACGCGACATTCAAAGCAACCGTGTGGTCAACGAGGACAGGTCGGTCGCGGGCTGTCTGGATTTTGCCAGCCAGCAAATTCTGCAAAGACAAAATCTGACGTTCATCCTCACGGAAGTTCAAGACATAGATAACGACACGCCGACTAGCCGCCAACTGCTCGACGTGGTTTCGTCCGCCACCGAGCGCGGCGGCATCATTGCGGCCGTGACCGCTTCAAGCATCTGGGCGCGTTTACAGCGACAAGGCATGACGCTCACGCTCGATCCGCCGACCGAGGACGAGATGCACACGATCATTGACGAATGCCTCTCGCCTTATCGTGGCGGCATTCCCATTGAATGGGGCGAGGCCGAAGTCAGTGAAGCCGCCACGATTCTGACCGGCGTGACGCGCATCGAAGCGGAGAATGCTATCGCCACCTTTTTAGCCAAAGGGTCGATCACCAAAGCCGATCTGAATGAACTAAGCAAGGTCAAAGATCGCATCTTTGCCGACATCTCAGGGCTTGAACGCGTCATGATCTCGCAACGCGAAGTCGGCATCGGCGGCCTCGCGGGCTTGAAAGCGTGGCTTGAGAAACAGCGGCCACTGCTCACGATGGATTTACGCGAGCGCGGCTTGCGCCCGCCGCGCGGCGTGTTGCTGGTCGGCGTGCCGGGCTGCGGCAAGTCGCTCTCGGCCAAAGCCATTGCAGCGAATTGGAATCTGCCGTTGTACCGGCTCGATCTGGCGAACATACACGGGCAATATTTGGGCCAGTCCGAAGCGCGCTTGAAGGAAGCTCTGGCGACCGCCGACCGGGTTGCGCCGTGCGTCTTGTGGATTGACGAGATTGAAAAAGGTTTGGCGGGGGCTGGCAATGGCGGCGACGGTGGCACATCGTCGCGCGTGGTCGGTCATTTTCTCTACTGGCTTCAGGAAGGGCGCGCGCGCGTGTTTGTGGTCAGCACGGCCAACGATATTGCCAAACTGCCGCCCGAACTGTTTCGCCGCGGGCGCTTTGACGAACTCTTCTTCGTTGACCTACCGACGCCGGCCGAACGACAAGAGATCATCTCGCTTTATATCCACCGCTACCGGCTGAACGAAGTTGACCCGCAACTGTTGACCGCGCTCGTCGAAATGTCGGAAGGCTTTGCCGGAAGCGATCTGGAAGCCGCCATCGCGGATGTGGCGAAGGAAGCGATACTCAAAGGCGACGACGCGATTGATGATGCGTTCTGGCGCAAAGTGTTCAGCAACATCGTGCCGTTATCCAAGACCAATCCCGAAGCAGTCGAAGCCATCAAGGCTTGGGGGCGCGAGCGCGCCGTGCCCGCCTCCGGCCTCACCTCGCCGTCCGTTGACGCCACACAGACGAAAGCGCGCCGGGTTGTGCTACTCTAGACGCACGCATCTTTCGTCAACACACAAAAGCGGGGCGAGCCAAATAATTTGGCTCGCCCCGCTTCATTATTGTCACTTAAACTTACTGACCGAACCAGCCGATAGGCTTGCCTGAGAGATCGATCCAGACGCTCTTAACTTGCGTGTAGAGTTCAAGCGCGTGGCGGCCCATCTCGCGCCCGTAGCCTGATTGTTTATAGCCGCCGAAGGGCGACGCGGCGTTGAAGATATTGAACGTGTTGACCCAGACCACGCCCGCTTTAATATCGCGCGCGAAGCGATGCGCGCGTGCAAGGTCGCGCGTCCAGATGCCGGCCGACAAACCGTAGATCGTCTCGTTGGCTTGCCGGATCAGTTCCTTCTCGTCCGCGAAGGTGATGACCGACGAGACAGGGCCGAAAATCTCTTCCTGCGCGACGCGCATCTGGTTGTGTACGTCGCTGAAGATAGTCGGACGGAAGAAGTAGCCGCCGCTGAACTCCTCGTCGAGTTCGGGCGAAGCGCCGCCCGTTAACACGGTCGCGCCCTCGGCGCGCGCGATGTCCACGTAAGACTTGATGCGTGCGAGTTGATCGGCCGACACTTGCGGCCCCATCTGCGTCGTCTTGTCGCTTGGATCGCCAACCTTGATCTTCTCCGCCTTCGTCTTGAAGCGATCCAAAAACTCATCTTTGATCCGCTCGTCGAGAAAGAGGCGCGAGCCGGCGGTGCAGACCTGACCCTGATTGTAGAAGATGGCCATCAACGCACCGTTAACGGACTGTTCGATGTCGGCATCGGCGAAGACGATATTAGGTGCTTTGCCGCCGAGTTCGAGCGACACTTTGGTCAGGTTATCGGCTGCCGCGTGCGCGATCAGTTTGCCCACTTCGGTCGAGCCTGTGAAGGCAACTTTGTCCACGTCCGGGTGGGCTGCGAGCGCCGCGCCCGCTGTCTCGCCAAAGCCCGGCACGATGTTGACCACGCCCGGAGGGAAGCCCGCTTCTTGAAACAACTTGCCGAGTTCGAGCGCCGTCACTGGCGTCTGCTCCGCTGGCTTCAAGACGACTGTGTTACCGGCGGCAAGCGCGGGCGCGAGTTTCCACGCGGCCATGAGCAACGGAAAATTCCACGGGATGATCTGACCGCAGACGCCGAGCGGTTCGCGCAGCGTGTAGTTGAAGAAGGGGCCGGGCACGGGGATCGTCTCGCCCTCGATCTTCGTCGCCCAACCGGCGAAGTATTCCAGATTCTCGACCACCTGCGGCACGTCCACATACAGCGACTCGCGGATCGGTTTGCCGTTGTCCGCCGTCTCAAACGCGGCCAACTCTTTGGTACGCGCTTCGACCAGTTGCGCCAGCTTATAGAGCAGACGCCCGCGCTCGCGCGCACTCATCTTCGACCACGGGCCCTCGAACGCCTTGCGCGCGGCGGCGACCGCCTTATCAATATCGGCCTTATCAGCTTCCGCCACTTCTGCGAGCGGCGCGCCGGTCGCGGGATTCGGCGTCGTGAAGGTCTTACCGGACTCGGCCTCGACCCACTCGCCGCCGATTAGAAGTTGATAACGACGCGGCGCGTCCGTAGCTGTTTGCGTTGATGACATAGATGGGCACACTCCTCAAGTATGTGAATTAAGATAACGGCGGAGAGTCATAACGGGTGCTGCTTTGCAAGTTTGTAATGTAGCACCACGGGCCGCGAAAGTCTAAAAGCAAGGATGAAGGCACAATGATGAAAGATGAATGAAAGCATAGCTGCTTATTCATCAGTCAGCAATCATCATCTATTTCTCACGCTTCGCCCTGTCCTTTGTTGGCGGCGTCGCCGGGATTGAGGTCGCCTGTGATCTCTTCCCAATCGTAGCCGAGGAAGCGCGCAAAGGGATGCAGTTGTGTCTCCCACTCAGCACGGCGCGCGCGATAGTCGGCCCAGCCCGCTTCCGGATCGTGGCGCGTTTCGATGCCTGACGCAGCGAGTTGCTCCATGGTGCGCTCGAACCTGTGCCGCCAACGCTGCGCCTCTTCGGCCGGCGTATCATGATGCACGCGCGCGCGTCGCTTCAGATCAAGCGCCCGCGTCAACTCGTCGAGCACGTGTAGCCCGCTGGCTTCGAGCATGCGGACTTCAGGGTGATCGATCAACTCGTGATAAGTGTCCACGTCGAGGCACGCACGGATAACAGCACAGGTTTCAAGCGCGAGAAACAGCACGCGCGGGAAACCTTTGTGTACCTCGGTCGGGTGAAAGAAATGTATGACCGGGTGTTCGATATGCGCCTCAAGCATTGACTGTAGATCGCGCGCGGCCATGCGAAGCACAGCTTCAAGCCCGTAGAAGCGCCCCGCGACGAAATGGTACGCGATGAAACTGGCGGCCTCCGCGCCCTCTTCCGCCTGATGATAGAAAGAGAGCGCGATGGTGCGTTTTCGTTCGAGCGCGCTATAGGCGGTAATCAAATACGTAACGCCGAGCGAGATCAACGCGAAGCCGCTCGCACCTTCGACGAGCGCGACAATACGCATCAACGGCGTGTGCGGCGCGATGTCGCCATAGCCGAGCGTCACAAGCGTAATGCCGCTGAAGTAAAACGAATCCGACCACGCCCCTGTCATCGCCTGCGGCGCAAGAGCAAACTGCGCGGGCATGCGCGGCACGTAAATCAACGCGAACGCGACGACGAGCAAAAAGATATAAGCGACAAGCAGCAGCGGCAACAAGACCGGGCCGATTGCGTTAAGCGTGCGATGCCGCTGCACACGTGTGCGCCGGCCCGCGACCGCGCGCGCACACCGCCACACCGCACGATGCAGCGTCTCACTCAAAGGACCTGAGCGCCCGCGAGCGTGCAGGATCGTGGCATACACGTCATACGCCACGAACAACAACAACAACACGCCAACGGTGGTCAACAGGAAAGCGGTCATAAAAAAATAGGCAGTAAGCGGTAGGCAGTAAGAAGCAGGCAGTGGGTTGAAAGATGCGCAAGCGCCTGAGTGCCGTTTCAACCCACTTGCTTTGATCTGCTTACCGTCTACTGCCTACCTACTGCTTACTGCGTCACTGCGCCTGTGTCTGCGCTAGTAGTTGACGGAGGACGAAGGGGAGGATGCCGCCGTGGCGGTAGTAGTCGATCTCGATGGGCGTGTCTATGCGAAGTGTGACGGGCACTTCTTCGGTGTCGCCGTTTTCACGATGGATGACGAGCGTTACGTCTTGGCGCGGGTGAACTTCGCCGCTCTCTAAGCCGACGAGGTCGAAGGTTTCCGAACCGTCGAGTTTCAAGGTCTGCGCGTTCGTGCCTTCTTTGAACTGGCAGGGCAGCACACCCATGCCGACGAGGTTCGAGCGGTGAATGCGCTCGAAACTTTCGGCGATGACGGCGCGCACGCCTAGCAGGCGCGTGCCTTTTGCCGCCCAGTCGCGTGATGAACCTGTGCCGTACTCTTGCCCGGCGATGACGACCAGCCCGCAACCCGCTGCTTGATAGTGGACGGACGCATCGTAGATTGGCATTTGCTCGCCCGTCGGTTGCAGTGCAGTGAGGCCGCCCTCTGTGCCGGGCAGCATCAAATTTTTAATGCGGACGTTGGCGAATGTGCCGCGCACCATCACTTGATGATTGCCGCGCCGCGCGCCGTAAGAGTTGAAGTCTTCGATCTTCACGCCGCGCAGCAAGAGGTAGCGACCAGCGGGCGACTTGGGCTTGATCGCGCCCGCAGGCGAGATGTGATCGGTCGTTACGGAGTCGCCGAAGATGGCGAGCGGGCGCGCGTTCTTGATGTCGGAGAACTTGCCCGGCTCCATGCTGAACCGCTCGAAGTAAGGCGGCTCTTGAATGTAACTCGAATGCTCGTCCCATTGATAGACTTCGCCCGCGACCGAAGGGATTTCGTCCCACAGCGGATTCTGCGAAGCGAAATCGCCGTAGAGATTGCGGTAGGTATCGGGGTCGGTCGCCGTGCCGAGCAGCGCGCCGATCTCCGCGAGCGTCGGCCAGATGTCTTTGAGATAAACATCCGCGCCGTCGTCGCCTTTGCCGAGCGGTTCAGTCGTTAGATCGACGTTCACGCGGCCAGCCAGCGCGAAGGCGACGACGAGCGGCGGGCTGGCGAGAAAATTCGCCTTAACGCTCTGATGCACGCGCGCCTCGAAGTTGCGATTGCCGGATAGCACGCTCGCCGCTACCAGATCGTGCTGCGTGATGGCATCTTCGATGCGCGGATCGAGCGGGCCTGAATTGCCGATGCAGGTTGTGCAGCCGTAGCCGACAAGGTTGAAGCCGAGTTGGTTCAGATACGTTTGCAGCCCTGCGCGTTCAAGATATTCCGTGACGACGCGCGAGCCGGGTGCGAGCGAAGCCTTAACAGACGGGCGCACTTGCAGTCCACGCTCGACCGCCTTCTTCGCCAATAGGCCCGCGCCGAGCATCACGCTCGGATTCGATGTGTTCGTGCAGGAAGTGATCGCGGCGATAACCACGTCGCCGTGCGCCGAGTTCGACCGTCGCCGCCGGAAACTCTGCCGCCGGAATATCGACCACGCGGTCGGGCGTCGGCCGGTTATTCATCATCTCCGTCTCGGTCAACAGGCTCGTGTTCATATCGCTCGTGTGGCCTGCGCCGGCCGGCTGCGACTCTTGCTCCTGCGCGCCGCCGCCCGCGAGCGCCTGCGGCACGGCCGCGTCGCTCACGCCGATGCGAACTTGAAAGCGTTTCTCGATCTCACTGGCCGACTTGTTGTAACCGTTCTCGCCGACGGGCTTTTGCAGCAGTTCGAGGAACTTATCCTTGAGGGCCGGCAACTCGATTCGATCCTGCGGCCGTTTAGGACCGGCGACGCTCGGCGTGATGTCGGCGAGATCGAGTTCGAGCAACGTGCTGTAATCGCATTGCCCGCGCTCAGGCATACCGAAGAGGCCCTGCGCCGTGTAGTAACGGCGGAAGGTTTCGACGTGTGCCGCGTCGCGCCCGGTCGCCAACAAGTAATCGCACGTCTTTTCGTCCACGGGGAAGAAGCCCATCGTCGCGCCGTATTCGGGGGCCATGTTGGCTATCGTCGCGCGATCCGTCACGGGCAGAGAGGCCGCGCCCGCACCGTGGAACTCGACGAACTTGCCCACGACCTTCGCCTTGCGCAACATCTCGGTCACACGCAACACAAGATCGGTTGCCGTCACGCCTTCGTTGAGACTCCCCGTCAAATGTACGCCCACCACGTCGGGCGTCAGTATGTAGACGGGCTGCCCAAGCATCGCCGCTTCTGCTTCGATCCCGCCGACGCCCCAACCGACGACGCCGAGGCCGTTGATCATCGTCGTGTGCGAGTCAGTCCCGACCAGCGTGTCCGGGTAATAGATGCCCGCGCGTTCCAACACGCCCTGCGCCAGATATTCGAGATTGACCTGATGACAGATGCCCACGCCCGGCGGGATGACGCGAAAAGAGTTGAACGCCTGCGTGCCCCACTTCAAGAATTGATAACGCGAACTGTTGCGCCGAAACTCCATCTCCATGTTCAAACGCAACGCGTCGGGGCTGGACCAGAAATCAACTTGTACCGAGTGGTCGATGACGAGATCGACCGGCACGAGCGGTTCGATGATCTTCGGATCACGCGCCATGCGCGCCACGGCCGAACGCATCGCGGCCAGATCGACCAAGAGCGGCACGCCCGTGAAGTCTTGCAGCAGCACGCGCGCAACGACGAATGGAATCTCCTCCGTCCGTTCGCCTTGCGCGCTCCAATTCGCCAACGCGCGCACGTCCCCTTCTTCGACCGTCTTGCCGTCCACGTTACGCAAGACCGATTCGAGCACGATGCGTATGCTCACGGGCAGGCGCGACACAGGCCCGACGCCCTCTGTTTCCAGTTGCGGCAAAGAATAAAACTGCCCTTGCCGGCCCGCGCCCGCGTCGAAGTTTTGCAGTGTGTTGAAGAGATTATGCGTCATAAGGTTTTGTCAGACTCGGAACTGCGGCCCGTTCGGTCGTTCAATCAGATGGCGGGCACAAAGAGGCCCGACGATGCCCGCGCCTTGCGCGCCGGTCGCACTGTCTGTAGCTGCTTTATTTTATTGAAGAACAAGTACGGACAAGTTTATGGCGCGGGTTATGAAAGGTCAAGCGGCATGTTCGGCGCGTGCGTGCGGCCGGCGAGGTGTTGATTGCCGCGCCGCGCCCCGTTTGTTATAGTGACGGCACACAACAAGCGAAGAGTTGTTAGCTATCAGTGGTGCAAGGCTGCGACGTGCAAGCAGCGCGCACTGTGGGGCGCAATTATTTTAAGCTAACAGCCAACCGCTAACAGTTTGCACAAGGAGGCGCGCGATGCCGAAGAAGAAGGCGGAAGAGTTTGAATATCTGAGTAACAATCCTGACTTCGTGCCCGATCCGGAGATCGAAGAGTTCATGGAAGAGGAGATTGCGCGCGCGCCGAAAGACCCGGACCAACTCGCGCAGCGTTTGCGCAACAACACGGCCGCATCGCCAGCGGACGCGGGCGGCGACTTGGATGCCGCGTGGGAAGACGTGAACGACAGCGGCACGGAAACCGTGTCCGGCGACAACCCGACGCCCGATCAGTCAATGGTCGAAGAGAACGCGCACGCCATGGGCGTCAACTACGAGGACAACGAAGAACTCGACTTGCTCGACAAGATCGAGCGGCGCGACCGGCAACGCTTCGAGTTAGACCCGCGCTCGAAGACGGAAGACGACACGATCTAAGCAGGCAAACAAGTCGGACAGAATTGACACCGGCCCGTGCGAGCAAGCGCCCGCACGGGCCGGTGTTTGTTGTTAACGAGCGTGGTTGCTGTCTGTCGCTATTGCGTCACGAGCACGCCCATTTGCACGACCTCGAAGTCAGACCCTTTGATCGTTTGCAGCGTGTGCAGTTCGTCGTCGTCCCAGCGCGGATCGGGTGCGCCGCTGATGAACCAGTTGCCGCCGTTGTCCGCGAGGATCATGCCGTAACGCTTCAGCGCGCGCAGGAGCACCTGCATGTTCGGCGAGAAGCGCGTGCTGTCGAACGAAGCCTTCAGACGCACGCGCATGCCCATCGGCGGCCGGTTCGGGCTGGTGTCGCTGCTGGCGAAGTGGCGAGCCGGGGCGACGTAAGCGCGGCGCGTCAACTGCGCCGTGAAGCGCAAGGCGTGCATGATCTCGCGTTGCTCGAAGACTTCGTCGTAGCGCACGAGGCCGGGGAAGACGGGCAGCCCGGCCGCGTCCGCCGAAGTCCACCCCGCCGGCCGCAGCGCGTTGCTGTTGAGATCGAAGACCGCGCCGCTGGCTGCGCGCCAACTCGCGCCGCCGTTCACGGGCGCGGCCGAATAGAGTTCGTATAACTTCCAATTGTCGCGGTCTATGACGAGCACATGACGGTCGCCGGTCGAGCTTGGCCCGCCTTCGATGGGCGCGTCGGGCGGGACGGGATACGGCCCCGGATCGCTCTCGCTGCCGTAAGGACTGAAGTTGATCGACGACGCGCGCCTGCGCGCCGGAGACGACAACGTAAGGGATACCGTTGGGCGCACCGTTATAGACCGTGCCGAAGTCCGGATGCAGCGACGTGTTCAGCCCAATGCTCGCAATCAGGTTCGCGGAGTTTGGATCGACGGGCAACGTTGAGATGTCTTGATTCCAGGCGTTATCCGTGGGGAACGGGCGCTTGCCGTGCAGGCTTGCGCCCGCGCCGAGGTCGGGCACGGGGCCGGCGTCGTCAGGCGGCCCGCCGCCTATATGACCGAGAGCGACGCGCACACGATTGCTCGCAACGCCGCGCAGGCTGACACGAACGAGCACGTCGCCCGTATCGCCCAAGTTGTCGGGCACTCTGAGATGCACGACGCTCAGCCAGTTGAAGCCGGGCACTTTGCCGACGTATTCGACTGCGGCCGGATAATGCGCTCGCGTCGCGTCTTCGATGTCGGCCGCGACGACGGCGACCGTTTCGCCGGACAAGAGATCAAGGTTGGTGGCAAAGAGCATGATGCGCGTGCGCGCGTCGGCGCTGAACGGGATCGCGGCGGTCGGCATGAACGGCTCGCGCTGCCACGTCACCGCTTCAAGCGCGACCCCGCGCGTTGACCCGACCTCGCTCAACAACACCGGACTCGACTGCGCCACGACAGCGGGCGCGAGCGCAAGGCACAGCAGCAACAACGACAGACCATGAATAACCCACACGCTAACAGCCGTGCGCCCACGGCGCAGCCCTGTGGCAATCATACAGACCCCCGGTTAAGTTTCAGGTTCAGCAATAAGGTGAGGCGCGGGGCAAGTGTTGACTGACTATACTAATGTAACCGCGTGCATGGATAAGTCAAGCAAATTCTCCGTCGCCGCTTTAACGCGCGCGCGGTTGAAACGTGATGCTCTTGATCGTGATCTTGTCGTCGGGTCTGTCCGTGCCTTCGCGCACGGGCGCGTGGCTGATGATGTCAGCGTCGCCGAGGCCTTCAATGACTTTGCCGAACACAGTATAGCGTTGGTCGAATTGCGGCTGCCGCTTGAGCGTGATGAAGAACTGGCAGTTGGCCGAATCGTTGTCCTGCGCGCGGGCCGCGCCGACCGTGCCACGTTCATAAGGCACGTCGCTAAACTCGGCCGTTAGGTTCGGCCCCTGTGAACTGCCCGTGCCGTCGTTATCAGGATCGTTATCTTTCGAGAGCGGGTCGCCGCCCTGTATGATGCCGAGCGTTGGATCGATGCGATGAAACGTCGTGCCGTTATAGAACCCTTCGGCGGCAAGCTGTTTGAACCGCGCCACCATCTGCGGCGCGAGGTTCGGGTATAACTCCAACACGATGCGGCCGTAGTCCGTCTCGATCACCGCGACCTGCGCGTCCGGCTCAGGCTTGATGCCCTTCTTCACGTTCGCATCTGATACTTCCTCGCCATCAGAGTCCATCGTCTTCTGATCCGAACCTTTGTTACATGCACCAAGCACGACAGCCAACAAGCACCACGCCCCAACCAACGACCAACGACTAAGCAATCTCATCCCTCTTATTCACTCCCCCAATTTTCAGATCAACGTTTGTTGATGCTGTCTCTACAAGTAACTTCAAAATAACTTGCGACTGTCGAGCAGCAACGTGACGGGGCCGTCGTTAATCAGTTCGACCTCCATCATGTTGCGAAAGCTGCCTGTCTCGACCTGTGTGATCAGACTGCGCGCCCGCGCGACAAAGTAGTTGTAAAGCGGCGCTGCGATTTCAGGCGGCGCGGCGTCAATCCACGAAGGCCGCCGCCCGCGTCGCGTGTCGCCATGCAAGGTGAACTGCGAAACGACAAGCAAGCCCCCACCCGTTTCGACCACGGACAAATTCATGCGCCCTTCGGCGTCGTCGCAGATGCGTAAGGCCGCGATCTTATCAACTAGATAATCGGCATCCTGCTCCGCATCGTCGCGCGCAATGCCGAGCAGCACGACCAGCCCCGCGTCTATGCGCCCGACGCGCGCACCCGCAACCCGCACTTCGGCGCGCGTCACGCGCTGCAAGACGGCCCGCATCGCGGCTATCTCTTCGGCGGCCGGGCTGGCCGGATTTCGACGCGACTCGGCAGGCTGCGCTCGTCGTGATGCAAAAGATCGAGGACGACGCGCGCGATGTCCGCCGGTTGCAACTGCCACGCCTTCGACTCGTCGGGCGCGTCGCCGCCGAACTCCGTGTTGACCGAGCCGGGCATGATGTAGCTGACCTTGATGTTGTCGTGTCGGACTTCCTGCATCAACGCTTCACTGAAGCCGTTGAGGCCGAACTTCGATGCGTTGTAAGCCGCCATCTGCGGGTGCGGGTTCGCGCCCGCGAGCGACGAGATGTTGATGATGTAACCGCCGCCGCGCTGCTTCAGCAAAGGGATCGCCGCGTGGCAGCAGTAGAAGACGCCGAACACGTTCGTCTCCAACACGGCGCGAAAGTCGGCCGGCGACATCTCTTCGACGCTTGCGAACAGACCGATGCCCGCGTTGTTCACCAACACGTCCACGCCGCCAAACTCCGCGACCGCGTGCGCGAAGAGTGCCTGCACCGCTTCTTCGTCGCGCACGTCGCAGACCGCGCCCGCGACGCCGCCCGCATCTGCGTCGCTTAACTCGGCAGCCGTCTGTTGCACCTCGTCCTCATGCCGCGCGCTCACGCACACATTCATGCCTTCACGCACCAACGCCTCGGCAATCGCGCGCCCGATGCCCTTCGTGCCGCCGGTCACAACGGCCGTCTTACCCCTTAGTTCCATGGCTCGCCTGCTTAATCTTTCAGTTTTTCCGTCAACACTTCGTTGACCAGTTTCGGGTTCGCTTTACCGCCCGACGCTTTCATCACCTGCCCGACGAAGAAACCGATCAGGCCGGTCTTACCCGCGCGATACTGTTCAAGTTGTTTCGGGTTAGCCGCGATCACTTCGGCCACGATGCGCTCGATCTCGCCCGTGTCGCTGACCTGCGCCAGCCCTTGCTCCGCGACGATGACCGCGGCCGTCTTGCCCGACTTGAACATCTCGACCAGCACGTCCTTGCCCTGCTTGCCGCTGATCTGACCCTCGTCAATTAACTTGATGAGCGCGCCCAACTCTTCGGCTGCGACCGGACTCTCGGCCGCCGTCCGACCCGCCGCTTCCAACTCGCGCAATAGCTCCGATCTGATCCAGTTCGCCGCCGCGCGCGGGTTGTTCGCGGGCCTGCGCCACGCGCTCGTAGTAGTCCGCCAGCGTTCGCTCCGAAGTTAGTTGCGCGGCGTCGTTATAGTTCAACGCGTACTCTTCCTGAAAACGACGGCGGCGCGCTTCGGGCAACTCCGGCAACTCGGCCTCGACGCGCGCGATAAACTCGGCCGACAGAGCGAGCGGCTGCAAGTCCGGTTCAGGAAAATAACGATAATCATGCGCTTCCTCTTTCGAACGCATCACGCGCGTTTCGTTCGCGCGGTCGTCCCACAGACGCGTCTCCTGTGTGACCGTGCCGCCGCTCTCAATCAGATTGATCTGCCGCTCGATCTCAAACTCGATAGCCTTCTGCATGAAACGCACCGAGTTCAAATTTTTCAACTCGACCTTCGTGCCGAAGCCCGCGCCGATGCGCCGCACCGACACGTTCGCTTCGCAACGCAGGTTGCCCTTCTCCATGTCCGCCTCGCTCGCGCCGACCCATTGCAGCGCACGGCGCACGTGGTTGACGTAATCGTAAGCTTCCCAAGACGTGCGAAAGTCCGGCTCGGTCACGATCTCAGCGAGCGGTGTGCCCGCACGATTAAGATCGATGTAAGAATAACGATCCGTGTCAGGCAATCCTTCATGCACGTTCTTGCCCGCGTCTTCTTCGAGATGCAGACGCGTGATGCGGATCGTCATCGGCTGCCAATCGCGCGCGTGGCCCGACTCGTCGCGCGCAGCCGTCATGATCTCAAGCGTTCCTAGCTCGGAGAACGGCCGGTCGTACTGTGAGATTTGATAGCCCTTCGGCAGATCGGGATAGAAGTAATTTTTGCGCGCGAAGATCGACTGCTCGTTCAAGTGCAGCCCCAGACTAAGCGCCGCGCGCGCGCCCAACTCGACCGCGCGCCAGTTCAACACGGGCAGCGCGCCGGGCAAACCCAGACACACAGGACACGTATTCGCATTCGGCTCGTCGCCAAAGCGCGTCGAGCAGCCGCAGAAAATCTTCGTCTCCGTATTCAGTTGCGCGTGAATCTCTAAGCCGATGACGGCTTCCCAACCATTTTTCATAAGCAATAGTAATCAGTCGGCAGTTGACAGTAGACAGTTGGTTTATTGTTAGTCATAACTCATTCATCAAACATAACATTCACATCGGCAAGGTGGCGTTGTTCAACTGCCACTGCCTACTGCCCACTGTCTACTGCTGTTCATTATCTCAGCCAGCCGGGTAGTGCGCCTGCGCGGCGGGCTTCATCTTCGAGTTGTTGCCAGCGTGCGTCGAGGCCGGCGCGGGCTGCTTCAAGTTCCGCGAGTCGTATGCGCAGAGCCGTTGTGTCGGCCGATGCGTAGTCGAACGGCACGGCCAGCACCGCGACGGGCGCGGCGAATAGACCGGGCGCGCCGACGAAGCGTTTATGAAACGTGCCCTTCGTTGTCTGTTGATTAAAGAAGCCGCGCCCGCGCGTCGCGCCGCCGCCGATGGCGAGACTGCCGCCTAACTGCGTACTCGTGCTGAAACTGTTGACGCTGATGCTGCCGGGCGATGCGGCGAACGGGATCGTATGTGGGCTAAAGAACGTGCTGCCGGTTGTGATCAGCGCGCCGTAACCGGGCGTGAAGTTGTCGGGCAACAACGGGAGACGTGCGCGCAGATAGTCGATCTCGGCGTCGAGCGCGGCCATGTTAACGCGCAAGTCCGTGGCGCGTGCGCGCCAGTAGTTTTCGGCCTGCGCTTGTTCCGTTGTGTGCCGCGCCGCAAGTTCGCGCAAGGCGCGGGCCTGTTCTTGCTCGCGTCGCCGTTCTTCTTCAACAGTGGGCAGCCCCAAGTCCCTGCGCCGCTGTTCATAGACGCGCTCGCTCTCCATGCGGGCGCGGCGCGCCGGTTCAAGTTCGCGGTTGGTCAAGGTGCGCGCGGCGGGTCGTGCGTGCGGCGTCTGCCGCTTGGGCGCGGGCGGCGTAGAGCCTGCGGCGCGACGCAGCAGACTACCGGGCTGTTCGCCGTTGGCCTGGTCGGTCGCGGCGATGTCAACTTGCGAAAGTTGCAGCGTGACGTTGAGGCCGGGCGCGGCTTCGTAAGTCAAAGTCGTCTGCGTCACAGCAAAACTGTCGGGCGCTTCAATGCGCCGCCCGCCGCGCATGACGATGGTGTAAGCGACGACCGCGCCGGGCAGTAAGCCCACGAGCAAGAGCGTGCAGAGTATGCGTGCTGTCAATGTACGCCAACTCGCGCCGCGCCATTGCTCTAACATGCTGCTCTGCTTCTTTGCCGCCATAGTCTGCCTGCCGTGAACCTTTGTGTTACGGAGTATAGCATCGCGCCCGCGAGCGCATGAAATCCCACAAACAGCGCCGGGGTTTTATAGTCACGCGCCCGCAGTTTTGTTATACAATCGGCGCACACTAAAGAGGCGCTGTTTGAAGCGGTGGCTACGACGCGGGCCGGTAGGCGGGCCAAACGTGGCCGCTTGAGTTCATCCATCTTTCTCCCGGTAGGAGGTAACTTAAGGCTATGGCAAAAACGATTGCGAAGATACTCGGTGTCGTGTTCATTTTAGTTGGGTTGATAGGCTTCGTCATGCCGGGTTTTCTCGGCACACATCTGAGCCTGTCGCACAATTTGGTACACCTCATCTCCGGCGCGGCCGCGCTCTACTTCGGCTTCGCCGGCACGCTCGCGGCCGCGCGGCTGTTCTGCATCGTCTTCGGCATCGTGTACGGGTTGCTCGGCGTCTGCGGCTTCCTGCTCGGCACAGGCCCCGACCGCATGTTCGAGGCTTTGGCCGGGCTAGGGCTGCATCTCGGCACGATGGACCACATCGTACACATCCTGCTCGGCCTACTATTCTTGATCGGCGGCTTTCTAACGAAGGCCGATGTTAGAGCCGACTAAGCTTCGGGCACGAAGACTCTGCACAAGCACACAGGCGGGTGTTCGCAGTCAACGCGGGCACTCGCCTTTCCTTTCAGTCGCAGCGTTGCGATCTGAGCTTAAACTTTCAGCTTTTACTCGCACGCTAACAACTCAGTCTTATGAGCACGCGTTTGCCGCCTCACAGTGGGTCGAGTAAGATGCCGTGCGGCCGCATTACGTGTCATCCTTCACGGGCGCGCCCTTATCTTTTCCGTATCAAGGTTCGAGGAAGTTGGCTTCAATATGATTAAGACTGTCGAGTGGACGGCGGAAGGCGTGCGGATGATCGATCAGCGGCTGCTGCCGACTGAGGAAAAATATTTAACCTTTCGTGCGTGCGAAGAGGTCGCCGAAGCGATCAAGCAGATGGTCGTGCGCGGCGCACCGGCCATCGGCGTCGCCGCCGCCATGGGTCTGGCCGTCGGTCTGCAACAGGCTGTGGCCACAACCGCCGTCGATCTACAAACAGACTTCGATTATATGTGCGACGTGATGAGCCGCACGCGCCCTACCGCCGTCAACCTCTTCTGGGCCATCGAGCGGATGCGCGCGACGTTTCAACGCGCCGCGGCCGAGACTTCAGACGCCGACGTGATCAAGCAACGCATGGTCGCCGAAGCGCAGGCCATCTGCGCCGAAGACCTCGCGGCCAATCGTGCTCTAGGTCGTTTCGGCGGCGAACTGCTGGCGGACGGCGCAACCATCTTGACGCACTGCAACGCGGGCGCACTCGCCACCGCAGGCGACTACGGCACGGCGCTTGGCGTCGTGCGCGGTGCGCGCGACATGGGCAAGCGCATCGCCGTCATCGCCGACGAGACGCGCCCCTTCCTACAAGGCGCGCGGCTGACGGCGTGGGAACTAGCGCACGACAACATCCCCGTTACGCTTATCACGGACAACATGGCCGGGCATGTGATGAAGCAAGGTCAAGTGGACGCGGTTGTGGTCGGTGCGGATCGCATTGCGGCCAACGGCGACACGGCGAACAAGATCGGGACGTACATGGTCGCGGTCGTAGCGCGCCAACATAACATCCCCTTCTACGTCGCCGCGCCGCTCTCGACCGTCGATCTGTCGCTCCCCGACGGCCAGAAAATTCCGATTGAACAGCGCGATGCCAGCGAGGTCACACACGTCCGCGAACAGCAACTCGCGCCCGCAGGCATCCAAGTGCAGAACCCCGCCTTCGACGTGACGCCCAACGAGTTCATCACCGCCATCATCACCGACAAAGGCGTCGCCCGCCCGCCCTACACGGACAGCTTAAAGAAATTGTTCGAGAGTTGATTCGTAAGCGTAAGGCCCGGTAAAACCACAAAGACACGAAGACACAAAGGATTAGTTTTGTGTCTTCGTGTCTTCGTGTCTTTGTGGTGAATTTTAACCGGCGAAGCGACTGCCCTGCCACCACTCAATCGTCTTGCGCAAGCCTTCTTCCAGTCCGACCTGCGGCTCGTAGCCTAACAACTCGCGCGCACGCGTGATGTCTGCGAGGCTGTGGCGCACGTCGCCGATGCGCGCGGGTTCGTAGTGCGCCTGCGCGTCGGTGTGGCCCGTCAGTTGTTTCAACGTTTCAAGCAGTTGGTTGAGGGTGATGCGTTCACCGTTGGCGACGTTGATGACTTGGCCGACGCCGCGTGTGGTTTCGGCGGCGCGCAGGTTCGCTTCGACCGCGTTCTGGACGTAAGTAAAATCGCGCGACTGCTCGCCGTCGCCAAAGATGACAGGCGGTTCGGCGCGCATGAGCGCACTGATGAAGCGCGAGATGACGCCGGAATATTGCGAGCTTGGGTCTTGGCGCGGACCGAAGACGTTGAAGTAACGCAGCGCAACCGTCTCGAAGCCGTAGACGCGCGCGAACACCTGACAGTAGTATTCGCCGACGAGTTTGGCGACGGCGTAAGGGCTGAGCGGATCGGGCGGCATCGTCTCGACCTTAGGTAGCGTTTCCTGATCGCCGTAGGCCGAAGAAGACGCCGCGTATACAAAGCGCCGCACGCCATTTTCTTTAGCCGCTAAAAGCAGCGAAAAGGTTGCGTCAACACAAGCTTCGTGCGTCTCGCGCGGGCGTTCAACCGAGCGCGGCACGCTTGGGATCGCCGCCTCGTGAAACACAAGCTCGACGCCTTCGAGCGCGCGTTTGAGCGCCGCTTCGTCGTTCAAGCTGGCGTGGATGAAATCTATGTCGCCACCGATCTCTTCGATGTTCTCACGATGCCCGGTCGAAAGATCATCGAGCACGCGCACGCGTGCCCCGCGTGCAGCCAGCGTCGCCGCGATGTGCGAGCCGATAAAGCCCGCGCCGCCCGTGACCAATGCGATGCCTGTAAGGGACATAAGAACAGTGCCAAGTGACGAAGCAGCGATCAGTAATCAGCAATCAGCTTTTCGTCTTTAACTGATCGATGATTGCTGACAGCTTCTTCGTGACTGCTTTTTTCATCTGCCGACGCCGACGTAATCAAAGCCGAGCGCGCGCATGGCTTCGGGTTCGTAGATGTTGCGCAGGTCGGCGATCTTCGGCTGGCGCAGCAGCCTGCGTATGCGCTCCATGTCGAGCGCGCGAAACTGATTCCACTCGGTGACGAAGACGAGCGCGTCCGCGCCTTCGACGGCCGCGTATTCGTCCGCGGCGTATGTGATATCGGGCAACACTTTGCGTGCGGCGTCTATCGCAACCGGATCATAGGCCCGCACACGCGCGCCGCGCTCCAAGAGCGCGCGGACGATGTCCACTGCCGGGGCCTCGCGCATATCGTCCGTCTCAGGCTTGAAGGCGAGGCCTAACACCGCGATCTCTTTGCCCCGCAGGTTGCCCAAGAGCCGCTCGATCTTCTCGATCATCAAACGGCGCTGCCGTTCGTTGACTTCAACCACGGCGCTGACGATCAACGACTCCGTCCCGTGCGCGCGCGCAAGCTGGACGAGTGCCCGCGTATCTTTCGGGAAGCACGAACCACCGAAGCCCGGCCCCGCGTGCAGGAACTTGCGCCCGATGCGATTGTCCATGCCGATGGCACGGGCTACGTCGTGTACGTCCGCGCCGACGCTGTCGCACAGGTTTGCGATCTCGTTGATGAATGAAATCTTTGTAGCAAGGAAAGCGTTCGCCGCGTACTTGATCAACTCGGCCGTCTCGACCGTGGTGATGACGAATGGTGTCTCGATCAGGTAGAGCGGCCGGTAGAGGTCGCGCATGATGGCGGTTGCCTCTTCGTCGTTGCTGCCGATGACGACGCGGTCAGGGCGCATGAAATCGTCTATGGCCGCGCCCTCGCGCAAAAATTCCGGGTTCGACACGATGGCGAAGTTGAAGGGTTTGGGCTGGTGCTCTTTGACGAGCCGGCGGACGTGCTCGCCCGTGCCGACGGGCACGGTCGATTTCGTCACGAGCACCTTGTAGCCGTTCATCGCACGGGCGGTCTGGCGCGCTGCTTCTTCCAAATAGCTGAGATCGGCCGAACCGTCCGCGTTTGGGGGCGTGCCGACGGCGAGTAAGATAACGAGCGCCTGCTCGACGGCCGTACTGAGGTCGGTGGTGAAATGCAGCCGGCCCGCTTGCGTGTTCTTCGTGACGAGTTGTTCGAGGCCCGGCTCGTAGATCGGAATCTGACCTTGTTTGAGGCGCTCGATCTTATCGGCGTCTACGTCCACGCAGGTTACATGCACGCCGAACTCGGCGAAGCACGCGCCCGTCACTAACCCCACATAACCCGCCCCAATAACCGCAATGTGCATGAGCTAAAGGCTGAACCTTCCCTGCCGCCGATGTCCACTGGACAAAAATTTGCGGGTCACGCGGGACGTGCCCCGCGTGACCCGCAAAGCTATTCGACTGCCGTGCGCCGAGCAGCCCGCACGGGTGGCGAAATGAACCAACCTAACGCTAACCCGTGGCCTTTAACGGCTCGGGCTGAAGATCGGTGCTGTGCCGCCGACGTTGATGTCGTTGTCCTGCGACGCCGCGATAATGGCCGCCGCGATTGCGCCGCCCGCCGCCAACAGCAGGGCTGCCAGCGCGCCGCCGCTCAAAGCGCCGAACGTAGGTTCGCGCGTCAGACGCGTGCAGCGTGAGCCGGGCTGAGCCGTACCAGCCGAGGCGTTTGAGCCAGCCGCAACCTGTTGCACGGCATTGCCCGCGCGCAACTCGACGCGCCCGGTTTGCGTGGCCACCTGCGTGTTGCCACATTCAACGTCAACCGTGAAGACGTTCGGCTGGCCGTTGTCGGCCACGGCCGAACCGTCATGGGTTGTGACCGTGGCAGCTACGCCGGTCGAAGTTGCGAGACGCACGCGACCCGAATCGAGCATCGCATTGACGCCGTTGTCGGTGAAGCTGAGCTTAACGCTAGAGTTCGGCAGTATTTCGACACGGCCGAGTTTACCGAGGCTGACGACGGCGCTGGAATTCTTCGCGGTCGTGACAGTGCTATCGCTGAAGACGGTCGCACCCGAGATCGCATTCGTGCCGTTGACGGCGACTTCGCCGACAACCGACAACTGCCCCGACGGCCCCTGCTGTCCCGGCGCTGCCAGCGCCACCATCGAGTACACGCACAAGATGGCGACGGTCAGGCTGAGCGTGACGGCCGTCCGGCTCAAAGTTCTACTGATCATTTTCTCCTCCCGTAGGCTGAACCAGTTTTGTAGAGAGCGCGCCTTGAGTCTCCCGTAGACATGATCGGAGACGGATTCAAGATTGTTCTCGCTTAACCCGCCTCAAACGTTGGATGCGCCCTTGCAAGTTTTCTAAAAAAGCAGGTCGGCGAGCCTCTATGGGCTTGCTTTGACCAAGCCTTTTTACACGAATAGCTGTTTCGTGTCAATAAACTTTTGCGTAAAATACGCCCTTTTTCCGGCCTCATGCCGGCCGGCTAACACCAAGCGCGGCCAACAATCTAACACATCTTTACGCGCGGCGCTCAAACAGGTAAGCACTTTCGGCCAGCCGACCTGCGCCCGGCCCTTCGGCGACGGCGAATTGCCGGCGGCGACGCTCGCCCCGGCTGCTGACCGTGTGGCTCCAAATGGCCGCGCCCGCGTACTCGCCGCGCTTGTTCAGCGCGTAGAAGTTGACATCTATGTCCTTCAACTTGTTCTGGTCGTTGCCGTAACGCGCGGCGATCAGTTTGAGGGCGTCCAAGCACGCCTGTTCGGGCGACGCGCCACGGCGCATGAATTCGACGACCGAGCGCGCACCGTTGATATAGATGACCTCTTCGCCCCGGCCGGTCGATCCGGCCGCGCCCGTGTCGTTGTCCACGTATAGACCACAGCCGATGAGCGGCGAATCGCCGACGCGCCCCGGAATTTTCCACGCCAGCCCGCTTGTGGTCGTCACGCCGCTGATGTCGAAATTACGGTCGAGCGCGAGACAGTTGATCGTGCCGGTCGGCGGGCGCAAGGCAACTTCGTCGGCCCACGCGAGCAGCGCGTCGCGCTTCGCCGGGTCGCCGCCCGCGTAAGTGTCGGCGAGATTGTAGCTCGGCCGGGCGCGCTCGGCTCTGAGACGGCTCTCGCCCGCGGGCGAGGCGGGCGCGGGCACATAAGGACTCGGCCCCCACTTGTCCACGTTCGATAGCGTCTCTTTCCAGCGCATCCAAGCGACGCGCGACTCTTCCGTCAGCAGGTCAACGTCCTCAAACCCCATCGCGGTCGCAAACGCACGCGCGCCTTGCCCGACAATCAGGATGTGATCCGTATGCTCCATGACCGCGCGTGCGACCTTTGAGGGCATACGCATGCCGCGCAGAGACGCGACCGCACCGGCCCGCCGCGTCGGCCCATGCATCACGCTCGCGTCGAGTTCCACGTCGCCCTGCTCGTTCGGCAAGCCGCCGTAGCCGACCGAGTTATCTTTCGGATCGAGTTCGACGATGTTGACGCCTTCGATAACGGCGTCGAGCGTGTCGCCGCCGCGTCGCATGACCGAGACGGCGCGTGCGACGGCCGCGACGCCGTTCGCACTGGCGATGGACAGCGGCGGCGTGGCGCGCAAAGTAGCTGCGCCGTTGCGCGCAGGCTGTGGCGCGCCGGCTTGCGCGTCAACGTTGAGTTGCGATGTGAGCGCGGCCGCACCAAGTCCTGCGGCGGCTGTGCCGAGAAATTTACGCCGGCTTTCGTTCGTGTTCATGGTCTGACACCTCTTAAAAGCACGCGGCCGGAAACTGTGTTAACTGTCGTGCGAATGGTCGGTTGAAAACTGGCGCGCATCGTAGCAGATCGTTTCGCGCGGACGCAACGAACGCAAGCGATCTGGCTCACATCGGTGCTATTTGACTCGACCCTTTAGCCCGCTTCGTCCGACTGCTGTGCTTGCTGTTGTTCGTAGACTTCGCGCGCGCGCGCGGCGACGGGGGGCGGGACGGTAACGCGGTACGGATGCTTGGCGACGAACGGCGGCACACGCCGCACTTGTGCGCCGAGCGCATCGAAGCCGGCCGCGGCCTCTTCGTCGCTCAACTCCGCGACGCCCAACGTTTCAGAGGCGCGTCTGAGCGCCCCGCGCAAACGATCCAGCGGCAGATCGCGTTCGACGAGCGCCTTACCGCGCGCTTGAAATTCGCCGAGCGCGTAGAGTATGAGCCGTTCGTGCGTGACGGCGTTGTCGCCTGTGCGCGGTTGAAAGAGTGTCGGCTGATCCATTACGGCTGAAACGCGACGAGCACGTTCAAAGTTAGCAGCACCCGCGTCATTTTAGGGCGGGCTGATCCGGCGTGGACGTGTGGCTGCCGGCGCATTATGTGGCGCGGCGGTCGCGCCCTTCGGCGCTTCCTGTTGTGCCGCCTGCGCGTCGGCGCTCGGCTTCGACCCTGATTGTTGCATCAACTCGGACTGTTCGTATGGGTCGAGCCGGGCGAAGACGTAAAACGTTTCGCTCTGGCGCACCGCGCCGAGATAGCGAAACGTGTTATCGACCACCGTGCCGACGCGGAATGTTTGCGGCGACGGCGGCGTCTCAAACAGCGTGTTCAACTCGTCGCCCGCGACGGCTTCGAGTTCGGGCAGATAATCGTTATGCGATTCTTGCGCGATCCGCACAGCCATCTCGCGCAGCGCCCGTATGCGGTTCGAGTTGCGCCGGTAATAACCCGAACTGATCTCGTGGCGACTGGCGCGGTCGTCCACGACCTCTTGTTCCGCGTGCAGATAACCGAGGTAAGCACGCACGACGGGACCGAACTTATTGTCACTCACCGGCGCAGTGTGTGCGCGTTGGGCCACGGCGTGCGCCGCGCCAAAACTGTAACAGCACAACAGCAGTAAGAGGAATCGAAACTTCATCTCACAGTCCCCCACAGGCCGGCGCAACGCACGCCTGCGTGCAACGCGGCCAACGGACTTCATTGTAACAGGGGGCATACCTTTCGCGGCGCGCCAAGTTTAGCACAAAAAGCAATAGCCCGTAGGCAGTAAAAAAGACGACGACCGATCTGTTCAAGGTTACTTAAGGTTCGTGATTATGAATGAAACTTCGACCGGCCGTTTTCATCCTGCTTGTTCCTAACTGCCTACTGTCTACTGCCTACCGCCTACTGTTCCTCTTGTGCTACAGTTTTTCCAATCAGCACGAGACTCAAGTATGACGGACAACGCAGATCAGCAGTCGTTGCGACCCGACGCCGGCCGGCGCGTGGCGCTCGGCGTAACGGGCGGCATCGCGGCTTACAAAGCGGCGGAAATCCTGCGCGGGCTGCAACGCGCAGGCTGCACTGTGCGCGTGGCCATGACCGAACATGCCACGCGTATGATCGCGCCGCTCACGTTCCGCGCCTTGTCGGGCGCACACGTCGTCGTGGACGATTACGCGCCTGACAATCCTGATCCAATCGCGCATATAACTTTCTCGCAGACGATTGATCTCTTCGTCGTCGCGCCCGCCACAGCCAACGTCATCGCCAAGTTTGCCAACGGTGTCGCCGACGATTTTCTGACGACCACTTACCTCGCCTGCACCGCGCCCGTCCTCGTCGCGCCCGCAATGAACACGACCATGTGGCAGCACCCGGCAACACGGCGCAACCTTGCGACCTTGCGCGCCGACGGCGTTCACATCGTCGAACCGGACGCGGGCGAGATGGCGTGCGGCACTATCGGGCCCGGTCGTTTGAGTGCGCCTGAAAAGATCGTCGAAGCGGCGCTGGCGCTGCTTGCTGCACGGTCGTGTGGCAATAACGTTCCGGCTGTTGATGCGACGAATGTTACGCAGGCGCAAGACTTGATTGGCGAGCATGTTTTGATCACGGCTGGCGCGACGCGCGAGGAGATCGACCCGGTGCGTTTTTTATCGAACCGCTCGTCGGGCCGCATGGGCTTCGCGTTGGCCGGAGCGGCGCGCGCGCGCGGCGCAGAGGTCACGCTGGTCGCGGGCGTCACGAGTGCGCCTGTGCCTGCGAGCGTGCGCGTCGTGCGTGCTTTGTCAGCCGAAGACATGCAGGCTGCCGTGCTGTTGGAACTTGCGCATACGACCATTTTCATTGGCGCGGCGGCCGTCGCGGATTATCGACCGAGCCAGCGCGCATCGGAGAAGATCAAAAAATCAGACTCGGCGTTAACGCTTAAGCTTGAGCCGACGCCGGACATACTCGCCACGGTCAGCGCGGCGCGCCGCGACGGCTTGCTCGTCATCGGCTTCGCCGCTGAAAGCGAGAACCTTATCGCCAACGCGCAGGCAAAACTTGAACTCAAGCGGCTCGATGCTATCGTCGCCAACGACATCACACGCGATGGCGCAGGCTTCGATGCGGACACGAACATCGTCACGCTCCTTGCGCGCGACCGCGCGACGCCGCTTGAGTTGCCGCTCATGTCGAAGCGCGCGGCGGCCGAGCAGATTCTTGATGAGATCGTGCGCTTGCGGCAGTCGCACGTCGCGCATACGACCGCTTGAGCCGGTCTGTTGTGAGCATGATCATTCTTTAGAGTTAAGATATTGGTTGTTAGTTGAGCGCATGCCGGATGAAGCGTCACAAAAGGAACTGCTGAGCCTGACCGAAGAGATCGCGGCGCAGCTTGAATATTTGCACGAGCTTGGCGTGTCGCACATCGCCGCGCCCGGTGGCGAGGCGCAAGCGGATGCGTCTGGGTCGCGTTCACATTCGGCCTCGTCGCACGTCGCTTCGACCGCCGATGCTCACAGTTCGTCTGCGCTCACACGCAACGCCGAAGCGGAAGCGCGGCGCGCGGCCGAACCTGTACGTGCGCCCCCGCGCGCGCCAATCGAACCGCCCCCGCCGATAAGAAACGTCGCGCCGCCGCCCCCCACACGCAGCGCCAACCCAACCAGCGAGCAAGCAGAGATGGCCAGACGTAAAGGACCCGCGCCGCTGCCCGATGCAACTGCGCCCGCACCGCAAGACACGCTGTTCGGCGAGATCGCGCCGCAGGATGAATTGAGTTTGCCGCGCCCCGGCGAGACGTTGGCAGACGTGTGGCGCGACATCGGCCCGCAGTGCATGCGTTGCCCGCTCTGTTGCGAAGGACGCAAGCAGGTCGTCAACAGCGAAGGCAATGCGCGCGCGCGGCTGATGTTCGTCGGCGAAGCGCCGGGCGCGGACGAAGACGTGCAAGCGCGCCCCTTTGTCGGGCGCGCCGGGCAGTTGCTCAACAAGATCATCGAAGCCATCGGCATGAAGCGCGAGGACATCTTCATCGGCAACGTCAACCGCTGTCGCCCGTCGCAGAATCGCACGCCGACTACAGCCGAAGCGGCGGTCTGCAAGCCGTTTCTGTTGCGCGAAATCGCCATCGTGCGCCCCGACGTGATCGTCGTGCTCGGCAACACCGCGATGAAGAATCTGCTCGACACGAAGGAAGGCATCACCAAACTGCGCGGGCAGTTCCAAGACTACAAAGGCATCAAGGTCATGCCGACTTTTCATCCAGCGTACTTGCTGCGCGACCCGTCGAAGAAGCGCGAGACGTGGGACGACATGAAGAAGGTGCGCGACTACTTGAATCAGATCAAGGACGACACGGACAAGACATAAGAAACGACGAAGATTGAATGATGAATGAAAAGTTGATCAGCAGTTAATTCATCCTTCATCGTTCATCACTCACCAGTTTCTTAGTTAGACAATGGCGCAACAGGACTCATTACTTTTTGGTGAACCGGCCGAGTCGCAAGAGACGCTCGCAGCGATCAACGCGGAACTGTTGCAACGCGCCCAGAGCATGCCGCAATACAAAGAGCGCATCTTCATCTTCGGCGAAGGCGAGCCGGGCGCACGCGTAGCGGTTGTCGGCGAATCGCCGGGGCCGCCCGACATCGCCACGGGTCGCCCCTTCATGGGGCCGGCGGGCGATATGCTGGGTCGCATCCTCGCCGCCATCGGCTTGCCCCGCAAAGATTGTTACTTAACGAACGTCGTCAAAATGATCTCGACCGGCGAAGAGTTGACGCCCGACATACTCAACTTCTTCACGCCCTACCTGCACCGCGAACTCGCCGCCGCGCGCCCGCGCATCGTCATCGCCTTCGGCAACACGCCCACACGCGCGCTGCTCCGCACCAAGAAACCGATCTCGCAAATGCGCGGCCAGTTTCACGACTATCACGGCGCGCAACTCATGCCGACCTTCAACCCCGCTTACCTGCTCCGCGACCCCTCAAAGAAACGCGAGGTCTGGGAAGACATGAAGCAGGTGCGCGCCCTGCTGGCCATGAGCTAACACGCACGTCTGCGCAGACGAGTTCACGCGTGCAGTTAATAATGCGCACGCGTCGCTTCAATTTTTGTCCGCTTCAAGTTAACTTAGCTCGCCGTGCCAGTCCGCGCCGCCGCACTCGAACCTGAATGAACGCAGCCGCCGAAACCAGCCCCGCGCCCGTGCCGCAATTCGCCGAGGTGGCTGTGCCTTTGCGCGTGGCGCAGACGTTTACTTACAAGTTGCCGGTCGCGTTGCGCCTTGATGCGCGCGTCGGGGCGCGTGTGCTTGTGCCGCTCGGCCGGAAACTCGTCACGGGTTATGTCGTCGCCTTGCACGCGGCGCTTGATCCGGCGCTTGAGTTGAACGAGGGCGAGATCAAAGAAGCGGAAGAGTTGCTTGACGCCGAACCGCTGCTGACGCCCGACGTGTTGGAGTTGACGCGCTGGCTGGCGGACTACTACGCCGCGCCGTGGGGCGAGGTGTTGAAGGCGGCGCTGCCCGCCGGGTTGAACGCGGCGGTCGAACAGGTGTTGACGATCACGGCGGAGGGGCGCGACGAGTTGGCGCGGCTGCCCACGCGCCAGTTGCAGACCGCGAAGGCGCGCGTCTTACAGTTTGTCGCCGACGAAGGCGAGACGACCTTGCTGCGCGTCTGTGAACTGACGGGCCGGACGCGCGCGCTCACGATCACGCGCGAACTTGATCGGGCCGGTTGGCTGCGCGTCGTGCAACGTGCGCGCACGGCGAGCGCGCGGGCGAAGCGGCGCAAGGCGGTCTGCCTGCTCCCGCTTGAAGCGCATAGCAACGGCGCGGCGCGTGCTTTGACCGCCGCGCAGCAGCGCGTGGTCGATGCCTTGATCGCGCACGAAGGCGAGATGCTCTTTGCCGAGTTGCTCACGACGGCCCATGCAAGTGCTTCGGCCGTGGCGACGCTTGAGCGGCACGGCGTTGTGCGAACGGTTGTGCGCGAAGTGCGCCGCGACCCGCTCGCGCACGCCGTCTTGCCTGAAGCGGAGTCTTTGCAGTTGACCGACGAGCAGCGCGTTGCGCTCGACGAGATCGAAGCGGCCTTGAGCCGGCGCGCTTATGCCGCGTTCTTGTTGCACGGCGTCACGGGCAGCGGCAAGACTGAAATCTACATACGCACGATGCGCGCGGCGCTCGACGCAGGCTGCTCGGCGCTGATGCTCGTGCCGGAGATTGCGCTCACGCCCGTCTTCTCGCGTCGCTTGCGGGCGCACTTCGGCAGCGAAGTTGCGATCCTGCATTCGTCGCTGACGACGGGCGAGCGTTACGACGAATGGAGTCGCATCCGGCGCGGCGCGGCGCGCGTGGTAATCGGCACGCGCTCGGCCGTGTTCGCGCCGGTCACGAACCTCGGCGTCGTCATCGTGGACGAAGAACACGAAGGCTCTTACCGGCAACAAGAGTCGCCCTACTATCACGGGCGCGACGTGGCCGTGGTGCGCGCACATAAGGCGCGCGCAGTCGTCGTGCTCGGATCGGCCACGCCCTCGCTCGAATCGTTTCATAACGCGCGCGCGGGCAAGTATCACTACTTGCATCTGCCGACTCGTGTGGCGGGGCGCGCAATGGCCAGCGTCGAGATCGTTGACATGCGCGAGGTCTTCGCGCGCGCGGGCAAGTATCAGGTCTTGGCTGATGAACTGATGACCGCGATTGCCGAGACGCACGAACGCGGCGAACAAGCCATCGTGTTACTGAACCGGCGCGGTTATTCGAGCTTCGTACTGTGCCGCTCGTGCGGCGAACGCGTGCAGTGTCCACAGTGCGACGTGACGTTGACGTTTCATCGGCACGAGCGCGCGCTGATCTGTCACTACTGCAACTTCCGCCAGCGCCCGCCCGATAAATGCCCCGCCTGCAATGGCCAATACATACATTACGTCGGCGAAGGCACAGAGCAGATCGAAGAGATCATACGCGAACGTTTCCCCACGCTCCGCATCGCGCGCCTCGACCGCGACACAACCGCGCGGCGGCATACTTATGAGCAGGCCATCCTGCGTTTCGGCGCGGGCGAACTCGACATGCTCGTCGGCACACAGATGATCGCTAAAGGTCACGACTTTCCGAACGTGACGCTTGTGGGCGTTGTCTCAGTTGACGCTGGCTTGGGCTTACCAGACTTTCGCGCCGCCGAGCGCACGTTTCAACTGCTCACGCAGGTTGCGGGGCGCGCGGGTCGCGGCGAGCGCGCGGGGCGCGTGCTCATCCAAACTTTCCACCCGCACCACTACGCACTGCGCCACGCCTGCGCGCAGGACTACGATGGCTTCTACGCCGAAGAGATTGGCTATCGAAAAAATTTAAGCTACCCGCCCTTCGTCGCGCTCGCTTCGCTGCTGGTGCATTGCCCCGACTTGGAGCGCGCGCAAACGACAGCAGCCGAGTTGCGGCGTGCGCTCGACGAAGCAAACACAGACCGCGTCTGTCGTGTGCTCGGCCCCGCGCCCGCGCCGCTCGCACGCCTACGCGGAGAACATCGCATACAGTTGCTCGTCAAAGCTCGCAACCGCACGCGCATGCGCGCCGTACTCGACATGGCACTCGCCGAAGCCGCGGAGCGCGGTTGCGGCCTGCACACAGTCAATGTAGAAATAGACCCGGTGAACTTGATGTGAGTGCCGACCGCGCCAGTTCGATGTAAACGCTAACGACTTTACGCGGCCAACTTTACTTCGCGCATGACTCGACAGAAGTTTTACGTGCTGCTGATTCTTTCGTTCGTCATCCCGGCGGCGGTCGCGCTGTTAGCCATCGGGGCTTGCGGCGTCGGGCACGGCGACTGTCGCTTGATGAGCGCGTTCCCGGCCTTGTTCCCTTACGCTTATGTCGTCGGCGATCTGCTCAAGGACAATCCAATTTTCATTCTCATCGCCCTGTTGCAATACCCCGCATATGTGTTACTGGCGCAACGCAGTAATTCAAACTCATGGCCGCGTAAACTGCTGTTCATCCTACTCGCAGCGCACATCGTCACGGCGCTGCTTGGTTATTTCCTGATGCTGCAAACGTCCGGTTGAAGCGCCGGGTTAGATTAATGAAGGTCATGAAACTTTCGGAACTTGCCAACGCCACCGGCGCACAACTCGAAGCTGCGGGCGACCAGACGGAACTTGAGATCAAAGGCGCGGCCGGCCTCGACGAAGCCGAAGCCGGGCACGTCACCTTTCTCTCGAACCCGCGCTACACGCCGCGCGTCCGCACAACGCGCGCCTCGGCCGTCTACCTCGCAGAAGGCGTCGAGCCGGGCCGCGAGATCGCCGTCCTGCGCGCGCGCGATCCATATCTCGCTTACACGCGCGCCCTGCGTCTGTTTCACCCTGAGCCACGCGTTGAACCTTTCATCCACCCGGTCCGCGATGATCGACGGTTCGGCGCGCGTGCATGAATCGGCGCACGTCGGCGCGTGTGCCGTCGTCGGGCGCAACGTGGTGCTTGCCGAGGGTGTCCATATCTATCCGCATGCGACGATCTATGACGACGTAAGGGTGGGCGCTGATTCCATCATTCATTCCGGGGTGGCGTTGCGCGCAGGCACACAGATCGGCGCGCGCGTCGTCATACACAACAACGTCGTCGTCGGCTCGGACGGGTTCGGCTATGCGAAGGACGAAGAGGGCCGCTGGTTGAAGATTCCGCAGACGGGCCGGGTCGTCGTCGAAGACGATGTCGAGATCGGCGCTGGGACGACGATTGACTGCGCGTCGGTCGGCGAGACGCGCATCCGGCGCGGCGCGAAGATCGACAACCTCGTGCAGATCGGTCATTCCTGCACGGTCGGCGAAGACGCGCTGATCTGCGCGCAGGTTGGCCTCGCCGGTAGCTCACAAATCGGCCGCCGCGTCATCCTCGCAGGTCAAGCGGGCGTCGCCGGTCATCTCACCATCGGCGACGACGCGGTGCTGACCGCCAAGAGCGCCACCAGCCACAACGTCGCACCCGGCAAAGTCATCTCCGGCATTCCTGCTTTCGACAACCGCGAGTGGCTGCGCGCGACCGCAGCCTTCCGCCGCCTCGGCGACATGCAACGCGCCCTCCGCTCGCTTGAAGAACGTGTCCGTTCGTTGGTCAACAGTTCCGCAGATAAGAATTAACCACAAAGACACGAAGCCACAAAGGATCAGTTTCGTGTCTTTGTGGTTAATTCCCGCCCCGAAAAAATCACTTGACAGAAAACCCGTTCGCCTCGCATAATAGTTTTGAAATTGGTTTTCAATTTCACCCAACGCTCAATCATATACGCAATTTTTGGAGTCATCAGTGCAAAGCAACAACGCAGTTCATGGACTCAAGCCGGCGCAACCGGAGCATAAGATCGAGGTCGCGCTTGAACAGCACGACGACATGACAGAGGTCGTCTTGCGCGCATCCACTTGGACCGACGGGCTTGGCTGGTGCTGTCAGAAAACGTTGCGCCTCGACGCCGCGCAGGCTGACGAACTGCACCGCGCGCTCACGGTCGCGCGCCATCGCCTCATCCGCCAACACGCCGATGCAGACGAGCACGCCGCACCCGCGAAGATTATTCAACTGCCGATGGTCAAGTAAGCAAAAAGTAGGCAGTAAGACAGAAGGCCGCTGGTTGATTCGACCTCACATGATAGCGAGGATCATTCAACCAACGGCCTTTCGCTTGTCTTTAACTGCCTACCGCTTACTGCTTCACCCTACCTGCCGCAGTGTGATCTTCTCTTTCGTGATGCTTGCCTGCCGCTCGGAGGTCAGTTTCTCTAATTCTTCGACGTGCAGTTGCTCGTTGGCGATGCGCTCTTCGAGCATGAAGCGCGTCGGGAGTTCCTGTTCGCCGCACGCTTCCCAGGCGACCATGTACGCGGCCAGAGCTTCACGCTCCATCGTCAAATCTTGTTTGAGCATCTCGCCGAGATCGGTTGACTGCCTGATCATGCCCGGCTCGACCGTCGGCACGCCGCCCAGCGCAACGATCTTATCGCCCAACGTGCGCGCATGCCCGTGCGACTCTTTACTCTGACTGCGAAAATAAGACTTGTAGACTTCGCGCTCGATGCCGGTCACCAGAAAACTGTGCTGCATGTATTGAATCACCGCCCCAAGCTCAAGGCCGAGTGCCCGGTTCAAACTCTCAATCAGCTTCTCGTTTGCCATCCTTCACCCCTCCGCAAGTTTTACGCTTATGCTGTTATCGTCACCACGCTATCGTGCCGCGATATTAGTCTTCACCCCTGTAACTGTCAAGCTAAATGTTGAAATAGCTAGACTTAAAAATGAAATTCGATTTCAGTTCCAAGAATTTTCAACCACAAAGACACGAAAGCAACTGTCAAGCCTTCTTTCGTGTCTTCGTGCCTTGGTGGTTAAGCCCGGTTTACGTCACCGCACCGCCGTCTACGATAATGATTTCGCCGTTCATGAAGCTGTTGCGGTCGCTGACGAGGAAGGATGCGATCTCGGCCAGTTCGGCGGGCCGGCCGAAGCCTTCGCGGCGCACCCAGAACTGATGCATCTGGAGCAGATGTTCGGGTAAGGTGTGGGCAAGGTCTGTGTCGAAGATTCCGGCGGCGATGGCGTTGACGGCGACGCCGAAAGCGCCCGCCTCGCGCGATAGGCACTTGGTGAAACCGATCATCGCGGCCTTTGAAGTCGCGTAATGCACGGAGGTCGGCAGCGAGCGGATCGCGCCGATGGAGGTGATGTTGAGGATCGCACCTTTGCGCTGGCGGATCATCTGCTTGTAGATCGGTTTGGTGACGGCGAACAGACTGTTGACGTTCGTGTTAATAACCTCGTCCCACGCACGGTCGGTCGTGGTGGCAAAGTTGTCGCCGCGATTGATGGCGGCGTTGTTCACCAGCACATCTATGCCGCCCCACTCTTCGACCAACTGGCGCGTCACGCGTTTCATCCCGATGCGATCCGTTACAGAGACTTTGAAGCCGTGCGTGCGTCGCCCGTGACCTTTGATCTTGTCGGCGACAACTTCGGCGAGGTCGTCGCGCGTGTGATAACTGAAGGCCACGTCCGCGCCCTCGCGGGCGAAGACTTCGCAGAGGGCTGCGCCGATGCCGCGCGTGCCGCCCGAAATAAACGCACGCTTCCCTTCCAGCAGAAGACTCATCAGTCGCTTCGTGTACAGACGTTCAGGGTTAGTAAGTTAGCGGGGGCAGCTTAAAGCTTGGGGAGCGGGCGCGTCAACCGTCGTTGCGGTTTACGCGACGCGCGCGGCATCTATCACGGCGGGCGTTGCGGCGTCTGTCTGCGCGGGAATGAGCGCGGTGATCTCTTCGACGATGCGCCGGGTCGAGTGTGGCATGGCCAGCCCGGTGGTGGCGGCGCGCATGGCTGCGTAGTAGCGCGTGTCTTCGACCATGCGCCGCACGGTGGGCACGATGTCGCGTGCGCGCGCCAGCAGTACGCCCGCACCGCGCCGTTCGAGCATGGCGGCTGCGCCCGACTCCTGCGGCATCGGCGGGGTCGTCGTGTCGGCGATAATCGGCACACGACAGGCGAGCGCCTCGAAGGTCGTCAACCCGCCGAGCTTCGAGATCATCACGTTCGCCGCGTGCATCAACTGTTCGACGTGTTCCGAATAGCCGATCACCTTGACGGGGAAATTGGCGTGCGCCGCGAGTTCTTCGGCCTCAGCACGGAGTTCTTCGTTCTTGCCCGCGAGGAAGATGGCCTGCACGTCGAGGTCGCCACGGATCAGTTCGCGGAAGATGTCGGGGATGTTGCCGCCGCCGACCCAACCGGCGTTGACGAAGACAGTGAACTTGTCGGGGTCGAGGCCCAAAGCGTTGCGCGCGGCCTGCGCGGCGCGCTCGTCGGGCAACTCGAACTTGGGATGCACGGGCATGCCCGACACCTTGATGCGTTCGGGCGCGACGCCGTAATCGATCAACTGCTGCCGCGCTTCTTCGCTCGCCACCAAGTAGAGCCGCACGTCGTCGCACGCCCAACCGCGCCAGAAGCCGTAGCACGGATCGGTGACGACGGTGACGAGCGGAATATGCTCCGCCAGCCCCAACTCTTTCAACACGCGCGCGAAGATGTGCTGCGTCAGCGGGTGGACGCTGACCACGACATGCGGACACCACTTCTCGAACAACTCGCGGACGTAGCCGATGCAGCGCCGGTGAAAGAACTCGCGCGTTTCGGGTCGCACGCGGTTCATCGCCCAGTAGAGGTACTTCATCCAGTGCTGCCGGTTGCGCAGCACCCAGTTGTAGAACCGCACCATCTTGTCCGTCACCGAATGCGACTCTTCGACCGCGCGCACCACGCGCACGGCATAACTGTCGCTGGCAAAAAACTTCTGCACGCCCGCGACAATCGCCGTCGCCGCCGAGCGATGGCCGCCGCCCGTGTCCGACGAGATGATCAGGATTTTTGGTGCGCGCCCGTGCAACATAGAAACAGTACCGGCAGTCAGTGGGTTTAGTTTTTTACTGCTGCCGACTGACTACTTTTCAAGCTTTCACCGTCACGCCGTCGGCCTGCGCCTCGTCGCGTTCGTGTTGTTTGCGCGCTTTCTTCATTTCGCGTTCGAGGCTCTTGATCTTGATCAGGTGCTTCGGGTTGAACGCGAGACTTGGGTAGTAACAGTTCGACTCGTGTGTGCAGAAGCAACCATCGGCCGCTTTTTTGCGCCGCTCCTTCATGGCGGGCGTGAGCCACAGCTTTTGGAAGTCCCAATCGAAGTCGCGCAGGTTGCCGACGGGCGCGAGGTTCTCGCACGACGAGACTGTGCCTTCGTCGTAGATGACCGCGCCGGCCGTACCCGCGTAGCAAGTGAGTTGCGCGCGCTGTTCTTCCTGCGTCTTGGTGATCAGCCCGTGCATGTAGATGTCGATGGCGGCTTTGAAGAAGCCGGCGCTGCCGCCGTAGTTGTTCTTGATGGCGGCGTGGCGCGAGTCGTCGTCGATCATCGCGGCGAGTTGGGCATAACGCGCGTGATCTATGTCCAACTCCATGGGGTCGGCTGAAGGCGGCCGGATGTAGTTGAAGTTGACCTTATCGGGTTTGAGATCGTACTTCAGGAAATCGTACCAGTCGAAGATCGTGTCCTGATTCGAGTTCATGAAACAGGTGCAGGTCTGCACGTCGAGCCGGCCCCGTTCGCGCTTGATCGCTTGCAGTTGCCGCGCGGTGTCGATGGCGATGTCCCACGAGCCGGGCTTCTGCCGAATCTTCTCGTGCTGCTCTTTCAAGCCGTCGATGCCGAGCGCGACCGTGACGTTTAAGTTCGGGCACTCTTCCAATATGCGCGTCACGTCGGGCATGATGCGTTTTTGAATCTGCCCGTTCGACATCAGATAAACTGATTCGAGCCGGTTATTCTCGTAGAACGCGCGGACGATCTCCGGCAAATCTTTGCGCGTGAACGGCTCGCCGCCCGCGATAATCAACACGCCCAAGTTGCCGCCGAGCGTCTTCGAGATGCGCTCAAGCTCGTGCGTCTTCATCTGCAACTTCTTGCGCGGCCGGTCGTTCAACTCGTCCGTGAAAAAACAGTGCGTGCAGCGCATGTCGCACACGGACGTGACCAGAATATTCAGCAGCACCGGCGCGAACGGTTGCCCCACGGCCAGTTTCGCGTAACGCTTCAACAACTCTTTCGTCGTAAAATCCATTATGGCCCTTCAACAAAGCGGCGCGCTATCAAGCCGGCGCGCAAGCGGCGTCACCCAGACGTGGGGCGATAAGTTAATGTAACCGCGCAACGCGGCAAAAGCAAACTTGCATGCTCTGCCGATTTTGCGGCTCACCTTTGATGCTAATTACCGTTCTCGCGCTCGCCGCGAACTTTGATGCCGAGGGCGCGCATGCGGCGGTAGAGGTGGCTGCGATCCATGCCCAAGAGTTCGGCGGCGCGTGTGACGTTGCCTTCGGTTTCGGCGAGTTTGCGGCGAATGAACTCGCGCTGGTGCGCTTCGCTCGCCTCGCGGAACGAGGAGAATTTGTGCGGGGCTACGGGCGGCGCTTCCCCGCCGAGCGGCGGCAAGTCGTGCGCGCCGACCCTGATGCGACCGAGCATGATGACGCAACGCTCGACCGTGTTGCGTAGCTCGCGCACGTTGCCCGGCCAACTGTAGTCCTGAAACGCGGCGAGCGCGTCCGGCTCGAACCGCTTCGGCTGTTTGCCGTAGGCGGCGGAAAACTTCTGGTTGAAATGTTCGATCAGCAGCGGCACGTCCGCCAGCCGCTCGCGCAGTGGCGGCACTTCAAACGGGATGACGTTCAGCCGGTAAAACAGATCGGGCCGAAACTGCCCGCGCTCGATCTCTATGTCGAGTTGCTTGTTCGTGGCCGCGATGACGCGCACGTCCACGCTGACCGGTGTGTTGCTGCCGACCGGCGCGAAGCGTTGTTCTTCGAGCACGCGCAAGACCTTCGCCTGCACGCGCTGGCTCATGTCGCCCACTTCGTCGAGAAACAGCGTCGCGCCGTCCGCCAACTCGAACTTGCCGGTCTTGGCCACGGTCGCGCCCGTGAACGCGCCGCGCACATGCCCGAATAGTTCCGACTCGATCAACTCTTCAGGAATGGCCGCGCAGTTCAACTCGATGAACGGTGCGCCCGCACGCCGCGAGTGCGCGTGAATCGCGTGCGCGACGAGTTCTTTGCCCGTGCCCGATTCGCCGTAGATGAGGACGCGCCCGTCGGTCGGCGCAACCGCCGCGATCTGTTTTCGCAACGCGCGCATCGCCACCGACTCGCCGACCATCTCATACTCGCTTTGCACATGCGCCGTCAGTTCCGCGTTCACGCGCTCAAGCTGCCGCTGCCGCAAAGCGTTGCGCACCGTCAACGTGATCTTCTCAAGCGACACAGGCTTCTCGACAAAATCGAACGCGCCCAACTTCGTCGCGCGCACGGCCGTCTCAATGTTGCCGTGCCCTGAGATCATCACGACCGCGCAGTCCGCGCCCGCCGCGCCGAGTTTGGCCAACGTCTCCAACCCGTCCATCCCCGGCAGCCACACGTCCAGCAGCACGCAACCGAAGTTGCGCCGCTCCAACGCCTTCAGACACTCTTCGCCCGACGCGACCGCTTCGACCGTGTAGCCCTCATCTTCGAGCACACCGCGCAGCGTCTCGCGTATGCCGCGCTCGTCGTCAACAATCAGAATGGAGTCAGACATGGGAAGCGGTCAGCGGTCAGCGATCAACTATCGGCGGTCAACTTTATAGCGGTCATGTCGTGCGCGGTCTTGGCGGCAAGCTGACCGCTGACCGCTGCTTGCTGCTCGCTTCTGGTTTCGTCCGTGACCGGCAGTTCGACGATGAAGCGTGCGCCGCGTGGACGGTTGGCTTCGGCGCGAATGCGGCCGCCGTGATCGGTGACGATGCGTTGGACGATAGCGAGGCCGAGACCTGTGCCGCGCCCGCGCGTCGAGAAGTAAGGTTGAAAGAGACGCGTGAAGTCGCCGCGCGCGATGCCGTGGCCGGTGTCGGCGATCTCTGCGAGCAAGAGGCCGCGCGCAGGGTCGTGCGCGGTGGCCACGGTGATGCGGCGCTCGGCGTCGTGCCCGTCGGTCATCGCTTCGAGCGCATTGTCGATCAAGTTGACGAGGACGCGGCGCATCTGCTCTGCGTCGAGCATGGCGGGCGGCAACGTGTGGGCTAACCCAACGTCGAGGCGCACGCCGTCGAGTCGATCTTCGTAGAGCGCGACCGCTTGCCGGACGACCGCGTTCAGGTCCGCCGCTTCGAGCCGCGCATGCGGCAGACGTGCGAAGCGCGAGAACTCGTCCACCATCGCCTTTAACCCCGCGACCTCGCGCGTGATCGTCGTCGTACACTCTTCGACCACGCGCGCCAGACGCGCCTGCTCGACGGGCTGCTCATGCACGGAGCGCGCGTCGGACTGGCCGTTGCCGCCGTCGTGCCCGTTCATAGCGCGACGAAAGTGGCGTGCGATGCGTTCGGCTGAAAGTTGGATCGGCGTGAGCGGGTTCTTGATCTCGTGCGCCATGCGACGCGCGACTTCGCTCCAAGCGGCGGCGCGTTGCGCGGCTAACAACTCCGACAGGTCTTCGATCACGAGTACGACGCCGCGCGCTGTCCCTTGCGCCGGCCCAAGCGCGGTCGCGGTCAGCGCCACGGGCAGCCCTTCCCCGTCCGTGTTTGCGCCGCGCGTCAACTCCATCTGCCACGCCGCGCGCCCCGTGCGTCGCGCACGATGCAGCACACGTTCTAACACGGCGCGATCTTCCGCCTGCACGATCTCGCCGAGCGACGTGCCCGGCGCGGGTGCGTCGGCGCGACGCAGCATCAACAAGGCGGCTGCGTTGATGGTCGTGACGCGATCCAGTTCGTCGAGCGAGATGACGCCGGTTGAGAGCGATTCAAGGACCGTCTCGATGTAGTTGCGGCGTTCGGCGAGCGCGAGGTGCTGCACACGCAACTCGGCCGCGCCCGCTTCGATGCGCGCACGGTTCTCCGCCAGTTGCGCGATCATCTGATTGAACGATTCGGCCAGCAACGCCAACTCGTCTTCCGCAATCGCCGTGACGCGATGCGACAGATTGCCGCGCGCGACTTCGTCCGCCGCTTCCGCGAGCGCGCGTATGGGCGTGCCGATGCCGCGTGCGAGATGGATCGCCGCCCACGTCGCGGCAAAGACCAAGAGCAGTGTCAACAGTCCCAACGTCGTCAACCCAAGCATACGCACCTTGCGCTGCCGTTTACGTAACTGCTCGAAGGTCTGCGCGCCGGAGACGATCTTGTTGAGCCGCGAATCTGTTTGACTCGTGCGCGCAGCGAGGAACACGCGCCCGTCGCTCAGCGGCACGACGGCAGTTATCAGTTTGCCATCACTACCGTCGCCGCCGGTCGCAAGCTGCGTCAACTCCGATCTGTTGTATGCGCGCCAGAGCGCCGTTTTCAAACCGGCGACCAACTCTTTGCTGCGCTTGAACTCGACGTTCTCGCGCCAGCGAAAGTCCAGATCGCCGATGCCGCCGGGGCCGCCGATGCCGATGATGTCGAAGTTGCTCTGGGCAACTAGCCGATCAAGATCGGGCGTCTCGCCGCGCGCGAGTTGTTGGTCGATGGCATAGACGGCGACGCGCGCCGTCTCGTTTAGCGCCTGCAATTGCTGCGCGAAGTCTTCATCGCGCGCCAGTTTCGCCTCCTGCACCACGTCTTCGGGGATGCGCCCGAACATCTTTTCGAGTGTGCGATTGAAGAAGAGATAGGAGAAGACGGCCATTGCCGTGATCGGCAACAGGCTGACCGTGATGAAGTAGACGATGAGCCGCGTCTTGATCTTCGAGCCGAGGATGCGTGCGCGCCGCTCGCGTCGCAGTTTGAGTAGGTTGCGCACGAAGATGAACGTGAAGACGATAAAGGCGATGAAGTTTAAGGACGACAGCGCGTAGAGAATAAGCGTGTCGGTGGCCGTGTCGGGCGTGAAGACTTCCCACAAGCCGAAGACTTGCAGCGCGACCAGCACGAACAACAGCGCCACGACCAAGCCGCCCAACAACCACGGTGCGCTGCGGCGGCGCGCACGCGCTTCTGCCGGCAGTCCGTCCTGCTTGTCCGCGCTTTCGGCCATAACGGATTCAGAGTGTATCATGCGCTCACAGGTTCACGTATATGACGCCACTCGACATCTTTCTCAATCGCCAAGAATCGGCTGCGTAGCGGTTGGCGCTTGGCGATCTTCTGCGCGCTTTATTACGTGGTCGTGGCCGCGTTGGCCGTGGCCATTGCGGCCGTCACAATGCTGTCAGGCACGAAGCCCGATCAGATCGGCGCTCGGCTGTCTAGTGGCGGCGTCGGTTACGTGGTGCAGTTTCTTATCCTGTTCGTGCCGTCGGTGCTGATCGGCTGGGCGTGCGGGCGTTGGCTCGACGGCGTGCCGTTGCGCGCGCAAGGATGGGCGCAGCATCGCGGCTGGCTGCGCGACTTCGTGTTAGGCTCGCTGCTTGGCGCGCTCGCGCTAATACTCGCGGCGCTCATGGCGACAGCGGGCGGCGGCTTCCACTTCGGCATGGGCGGGCCTGTCTTGAGCGGCGCGTTCTTCAAAACTTTCGTCGGCGCGGCCGGCGTCTACGTGCTGCTCGCGGCCGGTGAAGAGGCGCTGTTTCGCGGCTACCCGTTACAGACGTTGCTGCGCGCTCTGCCGTTCGTGGTCGCGGTCCTGCCGTCGTCAATTCTTTTCGCGGCCGTGCATCTGAGCAACCCGAACGTCGCGCGCGACTATAAGCTCGTGATCATGTTTACGAACACGGCGCTGGCAGGTGTCTGGCTCGCCGTCGGCTACTGGCGCACGCGCAGCATGTGGTTGCCGCTTGGGTTGCACTGGGCTTGGAACTGGACGATGGGATCGCTCTTGGGTCTGCCCGTCAGCGGCATCACGAGCCTGACGCGCGCGCCCGCTGCTACGCGCAGCTGACGCCGGCCCCGCGTGGCTCACAGGCGGCGCATACGGCCTCGAAGGCGGCCTCGCCTGCACCGCCACGCTCGTCATCGCTACAGTGTTCTTATGGCGCACACGTCTGCTCCGGCCTGCTGAAGAGTTGAAGCGGTTTACAGACGGCGAGCAGCCGAAGTTGACCGCGGCAGTTGACGCATGACGGGTGACAAGTGCGGACAGGTGTTGGGCAACAAGTTCAAGTTGGTTGATTCAACCGCAGCGGCTCAGCCTCGTCCGTGTGCGCGGCTTCGGGGAAGAAGTTGACGAGCAGCGAGACTGTCTCCCGACACATGCGATTGGCATCATACTCTGTGCTAATCCGTGTTTGATTCTCTGCCCCGACTTGAGCACACAAAACCGGATCATGCGCCAACTTCAAGATCGACGCGGCCAACGCGTCCGCGTCACCGGGCGGAGTTAAAAACGGCCACCCGACAGGGCCGACCGCTTCTCTGATCCCGGCGATGTCCGTCCCGGCCACAGCCAAGCCCGCAGCCATACTTTCCAACACCCCGTTAGGACAACCCTCGGAGCGTGAACTAAACACGCTCAGGTCAACCGCACCGAGCAAGCCCGGCAGATCAGTTACATGATCTAAAAAACGAACACTCTCATTAAGCATCAACTCAAGGGCCAGCGCCCGCAGCGATTCATACGCATCATCGCATCTTCCGGCCAACAGTAAGACCGCACTGCGGCCGGCTGCGGCTAACGCGGGCACGACCTTGCCCCACGCCCGCAACAGCGTCTTATGATCTTTATGTTGATGTAGATTAGCCACCATGCAAGCAACAAAACATCCCTCGTCCAGTTGCAACTGCCGACGCCACGCGGCACGCTCCATCTGCGGCGCGAAGCTATCGACGCCGTTATGAACGACGGCCACTTTGGCCTCGTCAACCCTTAACTTGTCCACCAGAAAGCGCGCGCCCTGTCGTGAGTTGGCAATGAACTGCGGCACGCGCGCGACCGCCCAACGTTCCAGCCGCGCATTCAGCCGCGCGATGCCTTCGTCCCGCTGATTCCACACACACACGCGCGCCCCGGTCAACGGCCAGATCAAGCCGCAAACAACATTCGGGAGCAACGTATAGGGCAACAGTATGTCAGGCCGCGCACGGCGCAACAGCCGGGCCAAACGTGCGAGGCCGGGCAAGGATGTGATCGACCCGCCGACCAATCGATAAGGCACAACACGCCAAGCGAGTCCATATTGTTCGCACATCGCACGAGCCGGCCCCGTTCGATTAAAGCCCCAGACTTCAACTTGAGCGCCCGCTTGCTCGCTCAAGTATCCGGCTAACATCAATGCCTGACGTTCCGCGCCGCCGACCTCAAGGCTGCCCAAGACAAAAATAATGCGCTTACCGCGTAAGGTCTGAGTCGTCGTTAAATCTAACTCAGCGGCTGCAACTCGCCGCCGGGTCAGTCGCGGCGTGGGCGGCTGAGCATGATTGTCGTTCTTGCTCGTTGCGATCCGGCGATAAGCGTCCACCAGCGCGGGCAGCACGACTTGCGGCGAGAACAATTGTTCGTAGCGCACACGCGCCGCACGCCCCATGCGCGCACGCAAGTCGGGGTCTGACGCCAACTGCATCATGGCGTGCGCCAGTGCGGCCGGTTCACCCGGCGGCACGAGCAAGCCCGTCTCAGGCGTGATCAGATCAGGGATGCCGCCAACCGCCGAGGCGATGACGGGCAGCCCGTGCGCCATCGCTTCGATGATGCTGTTGGGCGTGCCTTCCGCCAGCGTCGGCAGCACGAATACGTCCAGACTTTGCATAAACGCGCCCTTGTCTTCGGGCGCGCTATAGACACCGGGAAAGTCGCAGGCGGTCAACACGCCGAGCGCCCGCGCCTGTGTTTCAACTGCTTGTTGCTGTGGACCACTGCCCGCCATCTTCAAACTCGTGTTCGCCAACTCTTGCCGGACGCGCGCAAAGGCTTCGACTAGGACCAGCGGCCCTTTGCCGCGTTCGATGCGGGCGGCGAAACCGAACGTAGTGCCATTGGGCGACTTCGGGCTGCACCGGCTGCATGCGCGTCGGGTCCTCGACGAGCAGCGGCAGCACCGAGATAGGAGGCGCGGACATAACCCGCGCCCGCCATTGCTGCGCCAGTCGCGGCGAGAGCGCGGCCACTTCCGCGCACAGCGGCAACACGTTGGCGAACCACTCGTAGTGGCTTTCCAGTTCAGGTAAATAATGCGGCGTGCCTAGTTCCTGATAGAACACAGGTATGCCCTCGGCAACGCCGGCCCGAATCAGCACCGGCCGCGCCGGGGTCGGGCGTCAGCACATGCAACAGATCGGCCGGATACCGCTTGAAGTAGTTGCGACAGGGCTTGAGATAAAACAGCGACACACGCTGCGACATGCGCTGCCAGATTTTCCGGCTGCGGGCAAGCGTTGGTGGGCAGGCGCATAAACCGCGCGCCATAGAAAACCAGACTGCGCACGTTGCGCATCAGCATGTGGACCAACGGATACGAGGTGATCGAGATGACCTCGACCCCGGCTTGTTGCAGACGCACATAATATCGATCCGCGTTGGCGGGCGGGTACAAGAGCACGACGGCCAGTTTGTGCCCTGCCTGTTGCAGATGCGTGGCATACGCGACGAGCGTTTCATCCGAGCCGCTGACGGGGCCGGCAAAATGACTTTTGCATAGCAGTATTTTCATGCTGTGCTTCAAACAGAAAAGGCGCGGAACAGCCCGCGCCTTTTCGCTACCAAAAAGAGGCCGCCGGCTAACGCTCAGACATCGGCACGTACTTGAGATCGCGCGCGCCCGTGTATTCGGCGCGCGGGCGGATGAGTTTGTTGTTGGCGTACTGTTCGAGGATGTGGCCGGTCCAGCCGGAGATGCGGCTGACGGCGAAGATGGGCGTGTAGAGATCGAGCGGGATGCCCATCATGTAATAGGTCGAGGCGGAATAAAAATCCACGTTCGGGTACATGCCCTTTTCGCGCAGCACGATCTCTTCGATCCGGCGTGAGATGTCGTGCCACGTCGTCTCGCCCTTGCGCTCACCCATCTCCTGCGAGAAGCGGCGCAGGTGCGTGGCGCGCGGGTCTTCCGTCTTATAGACCGCGTGCCCGATGCCCATGATCTTGCGCTTCTCGGCGAGCGCCGCCTGCACGTACTCGTCGGCCCCTTCGACCGTGCCGATCTCCAACAGCATCCGCATCACGTTCGTATTCGCGCCGCCGTGCAAAGGACCTGCGAGCGCACCGAGCGCGGCCGTGACGGCGTTATACATATCGGCGAGTGTGCCCGCGACGACGCGCGCCGTGAAGGTCGAGGCGTTGAGTTCGTGGTCGGCGTGCAGAATGAGGCAGACATCGAAGATGCGCGCCGCGCGCTCGGCGGGCAGTTCGCCCGTGAGCATGTAGAGGAAGTTGCTGGCGATGTTCAACTCGCGCCGTGGCGCGATTGGTTCTTGCCCGCGTCGCAGACGTTCGATGGCGGCGACGAGGACGGGAAACTGTGCCGTCAAACGCGTCGCCGTTCGCAGCGCGCCCGCACGCGAGGTGTCGCGCGCATTAGGGTCGTAGAAGGCGAGCGCAGAGACGGCCGTGCGCAACGTGTCCATCGGCTCGGCCTCGCGCGGCAGATGGCGCATCAACTCGATGACCTGCGGCGGCACTTCATAGTTTGCGCCGATGGCTTGCTGCAACTCGCTCAACTCGTCCTGCTTTGGCAGCCGCCCGTGCCAGAGCAGAAAGACCACTTCCTCGAAGGTCGAATGCTCGGCTAAGTCGTGTATGTTGTAGCCCTGATAGATCAGTTCGCCGCGTTCGCCGTTCACGTCGCCAATCGAACTGCTGGCGGCGACGACGCCGCGCAAGCCTGCTCCGCCCGCAGTTGCGCCTGCGCCCTGCGTCTGCTGCTTGCCCGGCGCAGCGCCTTCATTCGCGTTGTTCATAGGTTCTTATCCCTTAATCGCGTGATGCAGCGAAGATAGCAAACAGGCGCGACGGGTGACAAGTGAGTAAGTCGTGAATCGTTGAATCGTGAATCGTGCATAGATAAAACCTGTTCTGATCTATTCACGATTCACGATTTACTAACTCTGACCTGTTGACCGCGCTTGACGCCGAGCAGGTGCGCGGCCGGGGCGCGCGCGGCGGCGATCTCAAGAAAGCCTGCGCTGCCCCAGAGGGCGAAGATTTCGCGCAAGCCCATGTCGCCTTCGGCAAAGAAGCGACGAAACGTGCGGACTTGATGCGCGCCCACTTGTAAGCTCACGCTGCCGCGCTCGATCTCTTGTTCCGACAACTCTGCACGCGTGATGTTGGTGACGCAGTTGCCGAAGCGATCTATGTGGATGACAGTGGCCGTGAGTGTGCCGTCGGCGGCGCGTTGCGGCGCGAGCAGGGGCAGGCGCGTGAAGTCTGTGATCTCAGGCCGAGTTGTGCGGGCGCGACGCCGTTGGTGAGTGCGCCCGCGACCGGCGCGAAGATGTCGCGGCCGTGAAAGGTGCTGCTCACGACCGGGCGAAAGTAGTCTGCGTTCGTTAGTTCATACACGCGCACGTCGCGTTCGCGCTCGCAGACGTAGCTGAAGAGGCCGTTGTCCGGCCCGACGAAGAAATAGGCGCGCGTCTTGATCGCAACGGGTCGCCGCGTCGAACCGACGCCCGGATCGACGACCGCGACGTGGACGGTCTGCGGCGGGAACGCTGTGTATGTCGTGAGCAGCGCGAACGCGCCGGCCGCGATGTCGTGGGCGGGAATCTCGTGCGTTAGATCGACGACGGTTGCGCGTGGGTTAACCGACAACAGCGCGCCCTTCATCGCGCCGACGTAATAGTCTTGCGTGCCGAAGTCGGTTAGGAGCGTGACGATCATTTGGTTTCAGGTTTCAAGTTTCAGATTTCAGGTTTGGCCAAAACTTGAAACTTGAAACCTGAAACCCGAAACCCGAAACAGAGTTATTGCACGCGCGTCTCGGTCGCGGTTCGCAGCACGAGTTCTGTGCCGGGTTCGAGGCGTATGTCGCCGCCGCGCGAGGTGAGAACACCGGCCGTGCCCACGCCCGCGCCGATGACTGCGCCGATGGCCGCGCCCTTGCCGCCGCCCGCAATCGCGCCGATGATCGCGCCGATGCCTGCGCCCGCGCCGACCTTCGACACGTCGTCTTTCGTCGTGCTGCCACCGCGCACGCCGCCTTCCGGGTCAACGTCGTCAACGCCCGTGCCCGTGCGGCGCACAACTTCGACGACCTGCGCGTTCAGGTTGGCGAACCGACCATCGGGCAGGCGTATCTGCTCGACATCGAGTTGCAGTTCCGATGAGCCTTTGACCTTGCCGGGGCGACGCACGCGCGCGACGCGCCCGCTCACGGTTGCGCCCGCGAACTGCGCCGGTTCGATCACGCGCGCATCAAACCGATCACCGCGTTGCGACACGTCGGACGAGAGCCGGGTCAACAATTCGACGCGCAAATTCGTGTCTTGCGGGACGAAGATCGAGCCGCTGAGATCGGCCGTGGCCGCGCCGCCACCGCGCCGGTCGTTCGAGTCGCTTATGCCGCGATTGTCAATCGGATCGTTCACGCCGCGTGGGTTGCGCGAGTCGCTGACGCCGCGCGGGTCTGAGTTGTTGTTGCTGGTCGTGGCGTCGCGCACACCGCGCCGCGTGAGACTGGCCGGTACGGCTGAATCGAAGCCGCGCCGCTCGTAGCCGGCGGCATAACCAAGCTCGTAACCTTGCTGGTAGCCGTCGCGGTAATCTTCGAGCGGGCCGTAGGCGGGCGCATAGGTGCGGTCGGCGCGCTGATAATCTTCTTTGCTATTGTAGTCGCGCGCGGCGCGTTCGAGTTGATCGCGCCAGCCCGCTTGATAGCCGTCCGAATAGCCTGTGCGATAGCCGCGCTCAAGCGTGTTCGGTTGTTGCACGGCGGCGCGCACGGTTGTGATCGACGCGAGGGGGACGGCGGCGATTGTGAGGGCCAACGCGCACGCGGCGGCGAGCAAGCGTACAGGGGTCTGCATGTTTCGTCTCTCCTTGAGAAGTGTGTCGCGGCCGCCGGCGCGCAGCGCACGTTTGGCAGCCCGGCCGCCAACGCGCACATGCTAACACTAGAGGCGCGCGGCGGCCCAAACTTTTACGTGCCTTGACGCGCCCCGAAGCGCAGCCTAGACTCGACGTGTCATCATGGGCGTTCAAGTAACCACGGGGGAGCCGGTGCGCGCCCACGCGCCGGAGCGGATTGCACGGGTTTGGGATGATTTGAGCATGTTTGTTCGTTGTCCGGCTTAAATAGCTGTCAGCCGTCAGCCTCTTTTTATGCGCCGAGTTTATTTAGACAACAGTGCGACGACGCCGGTTGACCCGCGTGTCGTCGAAGCGATGCTGCCATATTTGACCGAGAAGTTCGGCAACGCGTCGAGCGTGCATTTTTATGGACAGGAAGCGCGCGCCGCTGTTGATCGGGCGCGACGCGAAGTGGCCGCGCTCGTCGGCGCACGCCAGAATGAGATCGTGTTTCTCTCCGGCGGGACTGAGGCGAACAACCTCGCCATACGCGGCCTCTGCGAAGCGCAGACCGCACACGGCCGCCACATCATCACGTCAACGATTGAACATTCGTCCGTGCGCGGCATCTGCGACGCACTTGAACAACGCGGCTGGACTGTGACGCGCCTGCCGGTCTATGAAGATGGCGTTGTGCGTGTTGCCGATGTACGTGCTGCTATCAGACCGGACACGGTGCTTATCACCATCATGCTCGCCAACAACGAGATCGGCACGATCCAACCAATCGCGGAGATCGGCGCGCTCGTCGCCGAGGAACGCGCGCGCGGGCACAAGTATCTGTGGCTGCACACGGACGCCGTGCAGGCGGCCGGGCGCATGGAGGTTGATGCGGCGGCGCTTGGTTGCGATCTGCTGTCGCTCTCGGCGCACAAGCTGCACGCGCCGAAAGGCGTGGGCGCGCTCTACGTGCGCCGCAGCGTGCGCCTCACACCGCAGAACGTCGGCGGGCATCAGGAACGCGAACGACGCGCGGGCACGGAAGCAGTCGCGTTCATCGTCGCCTTCGGCCGCGCGGCTGTACTTGCGCGCGAAGAGTTGCCGGCCCGCGTCGCGCACATGCGCGCTCTGCGCGACCGCTTCGAGGCGGGCGTCGTTGCTGCGGTCAGCGACATAGTTTTCAACGGTCGCCGCGATGCGCGCTTGCCGCACCTGTCAAACATCTCGTTCCGCTTCATCGAAGGCGAAGGCTTGCTGATCAATCTGGACATGCAAGGTGTCGCCGTCTCGACCGGCTCGGCTTGTTCTTCCGGCTCACTCGAACCGTCGCCGGTCATACTGGCGCTCGGTCGCACAGACGAACTGGCGCGCGGCTCGATCCGCTTCAGCCTCGGCAAAGACACGACCGACGCCGACATCGACCACACACTCGAAGTGCTGCCCCGCGCCGTTGACAACCTGCGCCGTCTCTCGCCCCTTTATCAACAAGCACTGGCGGAACGCGCCTGCGCGCCCGCGTAAAACAACGAGTCTCAGGCTAAATTTTGCTAATAATAAGCTTGGAGTCGGAAGTCACGGCTTCACAGGCGCGAAAGACGAGCTTAGAGTTGTAACTTAAGGGCTTAAAGTTGCACCTCAAAGCCTTTGAGTTGCAAGTCAAAGCCTTTGAGGTGCAAGTTAAAGCCTTTGAGTTGTAACTCAAAGGCTTTGAGGTGCGACTCTAAAGTCTAAAGTTGCAACTCAAAGCCTTTGACTTGTAACTCAAAAGCCTAAAGTTGTAACTCAAAGCCCTTGAGTTGCAACTCTAAAGCTCAAAGTTGTAACTCTAAAGCCTTGACTTGTGCCGCCGAAGCCTAAAGTTGCAACTCCAAAGCTTGGGTTTATGAAGTTATTGCCCTAGTCTGAAACTAACTTGCCTTATTCCGCCACGCTGCAAGATCATTTAGCGCGCCCGCGCAATGCGGGTGAGTTACCTGACGCCAACGCCGTTGCCGAGTTGACCAATCCGGTCTGCGGCGACCGTTTGCGCTTGATGCTGCGCGTCAGCGATGGTCGCATCACGGCCGCGCGTTTTCTCGCTTACGGTTGCCCGCCCACCATCGCCTGCGGCTCGGCCCTCGCAGAGATGCTCGACGGCATGACGACAGATGCAGCGGCCGCTATTACCCGCCACGACCTCGCACGCGCCCTCGACGGTCTGCCCGCGCGCAAGACGCACGCCGCCGCTCTCGCCATTGAGACACTGCACGCCGCGCTAGTTAACAAAACATAACCACCAAGACACGAAGCCACGAAAGAAGATCAAGCTTGTTCTTTCGTGGCTTCGTGTCTTGGTGGTTATATTCGACGCTTACGGTTCGTTCTTGTCGCGGCGCATGCGGAACTCTTTCTTCATGAGGCCGTCCTGCTTCAACTGAAAGTCGGGCGGCACTTCAAAGAGGCTGCGGGCCGGTTCGCCCCGGTTGATGTTGGTCAGGCGATAAGTTGTCTCGCCGAAGCGCGGGTCGCTGTGCTTGCTCAGCACGACGCCTTGCAGTTCGGGCGCGTACCAGCGTTCGGTCACAACGCTGATCGGGCGCTCGTTGCCGATCTCGCCGGCCGGGATCGTCACCGTCAAGCGTGTCCCTTCGGCGTCAAGTCCTTCGATTGTCTGTCGCCCCAACGACTCTTTAACCTCTTGAAACTTCGGTTGCGGCGGCGGCCCCGGCGCGGGCGCTGCCTCGCCTTCTTTGTCCAGCACGAAGTTGAAGTTGATGTTGCCCGACACCTTCACAGGTTTGCCGTTAATCATCGTCGGCTTGAAGACCCACTGGCGCGCGGCATCAACCGCTGCCTGATGCAGCAGCGGATGGCCCGACGTGGCACGCGCCGAAGTCACGTTGCCCTGTTCATCCATCACCACCTGCACCGACACGTTGCCCTGCGCCCCGGCCGCCTTAGCGATGGGCGGATATTCGGGCTGCACGCGTTTGACGGCATCTTGCCGTGCCCCGCCGGGCGGCGGCGGCGGCTTCATCGACAACGAACCGTCGGGCGGCGGCCCCATCAACTCCATGCCGGGCGGCGGCGGTCCTTGCTTGTAAGTGAACGTATTGAAGCCTGAGGCAAACATCGTCGCTTTGCGCGCGATGTGCGTGCGCGGGTCGAGGACGTAGTTTGCGCCGCCGACCGGATCGTTGATGAAGATCATGTGCGGCGCGTCGCCTGCGGTGGCAAACGGGCCGACGTTATTCAACGTCTGCTCGCGGCGCGTGCGCCCTTCGCCGTCGCGGTAAAGCAACGCCCGCGACTTGCGCACGATGCGGTTACCGTCGCTCAAGGTTTGCACCGACTCGGTCACAGCTTCGGCCGCATACGGCGCGCCTTTCACGACCGCGCCGTCGAAGCTCATCTCGTTCGAGAAATAAGTGACGTTGCCTTGAAAGCCTATGCCGGCTTCGTCGCCGCCCGACCGGATCAATAAACTGTTCCCACCAATCTTCCGCTCGCCTTCAGGCGGCATGGTCACAATCACCACGCGCCCTTGCCCGCCATCTACGATCTTCTTCTCAGGCAACTGTTGCTGTTGGGCCAACGCGCCCGCGCCGTTCGTCAACAGCATCAACAGGCAACCCAACGATAGCCATGCTTGTTTCGCTTTGCTCATCATAACCTCCACTTAAAAATTGATCCGCAGTCTTAACTCTTAAGGACACGCGGCGCTAACGCACGAAGCGTATGGCGCGGGCCAAACCGTCGTCGCCAAGCAACACGTCGGCCTTGATCGTCTCGCCGCCGCGCGCCGGGTTCAGCGGCAAGCCCAGAGACGCCAGCGCCGAGCGCGGCAACTCGACGCGCACCAACTGTCCGCTCGCCAACGGCGGCGCGCTGCCCGCGACGAGCGACACAAACTCCGACACGCTCTCACGTGCCGGCGCACGCGCGACCACCAACATCTCGCCGACCGAACCAATTGACGCGGGCGCGGCCTCATGCTCATGCGCTCGTGTTCCACGCCGCACGCGCGTTGTCCGCAAGCGCGCACCCGTCCGCGCAGGCGACGCCGCGCTCACGTTCAACTGCTGCCCTTGTTGTTCGGGCGCGGGCGCGCTCGAAGCCTCTGACGACGGCGCGACGGATTCGTGTGCTTGACTGCTGGCCACGGCCCGTTCCGTCGGACGCGACGGCGTGAGCCTCAAGCGCAAGGCCGCGACGACGAACAACGCGACGACGACCGCGAACGCGAGTGCAGCCCAAGTGCGGCGCGCCCACAAGGCACTGACCAGCGAGCCGCGCGATGTAAGCACAGAGGCGCGCGTGGTCTGAGTTTGTTCGTTGTCGATCTGAGCGCGAAATGCGGCGCGCAACATTGCTTCGACGTGTGCGGGCGCGGTCGCTTGCGCGTCGTCTTGCACGACCACACCGAAGGCTGCGCTCAAGCGTTGTTCTGCTGTCAGCCGCGCGGCGCAGTGGGCGCAGGCGGCGAGATGGCGTTGCGCGTCCGCGTCATCGGCGGGCGCAACCCCGCGCGCGAAATCAACGAGCCACGTCTCAACCTGCCGGCAGTTCATGCGCAAACCCTCTTCACTTCAAGTTCTGTCTGACCGTCTGGCCGCAACGCGCTCAACCGCGCCGAGAGCAAGGCGCGCGCACGCGCCAGCCGCGAACGCACCGTGCCCGTGGCGCATGCGAGCGCCGCGGCCGTTTCGGCGTAACTCAACTCGTGCAACTCGCACAACACGATCACCTCGCGGTAATGCGCGGGCAAGGTCAGCACCGCTTGTCTGACTGTCTCGACCGTTTCGCGGCGCGTTAACTCTGCAAGCGGATCGGCCTGCGCGTCTGTGTGGTCGCTCGACACCCGCGCGTCGTCTTCATCTTCATCGGTCCACTGAACAAATGCGCGCTCTTGCGCCAAGCGCCTGAACACTTGATGACGCGCGATGCCGTAGAGGTACGCGCTCATCGACCCGCGCGCCGGATCGAACTGCGCGCCCGCGCCGAGCAACGCCATGAAGACTTCCTGTGTCACGTCCTCCGCGACCGCCGCCGATCCCGACATCTGCCATGCAAAGCGATAGATCGCGCCCTGCCTGCGCCGGTAGAGCAGCGTGAACGCGTGCTCGTCGCCCGCGCGCGCCAGCCGCCACAGTTCTTCGTCACTCGTCTGAAGAGACGCCTTCATCGTTGCGGGTCGCCGTCAAACATAATTCAGCCGCCGCGCATAAAAAGTTCCATGATCTTTCTTAACAACGATGCATAGATTTATCAAAGGCACAAACGAGGCACGGGACGAAGCACTTTGCGGGGCTAGTTCATGCCCGGATTGAAACTATTGCTTGACTCAAGCTAGTGCGTGCGCGCCGAGTTGATCGGGCTATGCAATCGCAACATTATTAACATCAATTTGTGGATTTCCCGTTCAAAAAAAATGTTAGCTTCCGCCCGACCCTCAAAGTTCAAGGCCGACGTTCCCCTTGCTTGCCCCTCGACCATCAACTGCTGACGCGAATCTCACTTTAAGTCAGGTCAGAGGAAGCCGTGTCGAAGAAACTCGAAACGATCACGAACGTAGCCATCATCGTTACCGCCGCTCTTTTATGCGCGGTATTGATCAAGCATCTGTTTTTCGCCAAACCGCAGCCGCTGCCGGCCAGCGCCCTGCCCGTCAGAGCGGACACGCCCGCGCGGAAGCCGCCGGCCGGCAATCAGGTGCAAGCTGGCGCAAAGCTCCCCATGTCGGATGTGGACTGGGCCAAGAACGGTCAGACCCTCGTACTCGCCGTGTCCAACAAGTGTCATTTCTGCTCCGAGAGCGCGCCGTTTTATCAGCGATTAGTGCGCGACCGCGGCCAGACGCGGGTAGTGGCCGTGTTGCCACAGACAGTCGATGAAGGCAAGGCTTATCTGGCCGGCCTTGACGTGGCCGTCGATGAGGTCCGACAAATGCCGCTACCTTCTTTAGGGGTGCGCGGCACACCCACGCTGATTCTGGTTGACGGCAACGGTGTCGTGCTCAATACCTGGGCCGGGAAGCTATCACCCGACAGAGAAATTAGTGTTATCAACAGCTTGCGGCAGAGTGTCTCAGCCCGAAACTAGGTAGGTGGAGATATAGCTATGGCTAACTCACAACGGCGACGACTCATTTACAAGTTATCCATTCTCGGCCTGTTCAGTCTGTGTCTGGTGCTCTTTTCCAGCGCGGCGACGCGGCCCTATTTCCTCGCCCCCTTCGGCGACCGCCGACCCAGTGCGGTCGCCGCGCAACAAAAAACTCCGGCCCGCCAAGCCGTACCGCAGGGCGAGCAGCCGGCCGCCAGTCCGCAAGACAAGGCGACGGCCATTCAAGTGGGCGTAATGACGGAAAAACAGAAAGAGCATAGCAAGCTGTTCAAGCAGTATCAGTCGGGCAAGAAGCTTGATGCGATTCCCGCGCAGGAGTTCGCGCCGGGCGTCGAGCCGGGCGTCTACATCGAGCCGGGCACACCCGTGCTGAGTTCAAATGTGGTCGTCAACTTTGACGACTTCTTGCGCGAACTGAATTGCGACGCGGACGCGGTGGTCGCCGTCACAGTTAACGATCAAGCTGCCCAACTGACCGAAAGTAAAGAGTTCACCTTCACCGACTACACGGCCGAGGTACGAGAGATATACAAAAACAATCCGGCCGCGCCGTTGACCCAACACAGCGCCATCACCGTCACACGTCCCGGCGGCCGGGTGGAGATCAACGGGCGCGTGGTCGGCGCAATCGATTCATCCTTCAAGCTGCTACAACAAGGTAAGCAGTATCTATTGTTCCTCAAATATCTGCCCAACACGAACTCATACAAATCGATCAGGCAAGGCAGCTTCCTGATCGACGGCGACAAGCTCAGCGCAATGACAGAAGAAGTTCTGCCTTGGGGCAACGGCGCTCTGACCCTCAACGATGCGGTCCGCAATGCCCTGTTTGTAAATTGTCATAAGAAGTAGGAACGGAGGACGCACATGGGCCAGCAATCTCACGCTCGCAGCCGGCCGGGGCGGCTGCTGCTGGGCGGTAGCCTACTCATCGTCTTGCTGTGTTGGCCGCACCCGATTGGGCAGGCCCAGACGGGCTGCCCGCCGGTCAGCAATAACGGCTTTCCTAAGTGTGCCATCGTCTACTACTCGATCACGGGCTTCGACTCGACCCAATCCCCACAGATCACCGCGGCCCTCAGTGCATGGACGACCGCGAACCAGTCAAATAACTCGCGCGTCAAATTCGTCGCGGGGACTGCGCCGCCCGGTGGCCGCAGTCTCACCATCCGCACCGGCACGACGGTCAGCGGCGCACCGGCGGAAACGACCAAGAGTCCGCTGACCGGGGCCACAACCAGCGCCACCATCACTTTTAATTTGAACTACACAATTGCGGGCACTAATCCGCCGCAACTCATCTATGACCCGAACGTGGCCGGCTATAACACGATTTTCAGAAAGGTGATGCTGCATGAGTTAGGGCACACGATGGGCCTGCGCGACGAGCCGGTAGGCACGGGTAATTGCGGCGGGCAGACATTAGGCAATAGTGTCATGAACGGCATCTGTAACCGCAATGACGGCGGCGGCGCGATGCCCACCAACGTCCAAACTTGTGATAACCAGTCGGTCAATTCGGAGACGCTGTACCCGGCGGGCAACTGCTACCAATGCGACGGCGCTTCATGCGTGCAGAACAACCTCAACGGAACCTTTACCACCAATAACTGTGATAACACCTGTGACCCGTGCGGCGGTGATCCGTGCTGCGGCGACCCGTGCTGCGGCGACTGGTTGTGCTGCGGTGATCCTTGTTGCGGCGATCCGTGTTGTGGCGACCCGTGCTGCGAAGACCCATGTTGCGGCGATCCATGTTGCGGCGACCCCAATTGCGGGCAAGATTGTTACGAGGTTTGCGTCGCGGCCTGCGGCGATAATGAAACCTGTTGGGAGGAAGACCCCTACACGCGCGAGTGCTACGTCTTTGCCGACGAAGTCTGTTGCGAGTATGACACCGTCTGCTATTAGCGCGCCGGAGATGACAGCTTGGGGTAGTCACAGGTTTCAGGGAGTAACAGCATGAGGAAGAAGATAATCTCAGCGGCCGTCGTTATCGTTTGCCTCGCCGGGATGACATACGGGCTGATGAAGACCGTCGCCCAGTTGGGGCAGCGACACGGCCGAACGTGCCGCCGCAAGCACCAAACGCGCGGCCGGGGCCGGCTCAAGCTTCATGTCGTTTCCGGTTCTCCGGCAAAGGTATCGTGAGTTGAAAGAACTGCTCGCGCAAAGCTCGGAGGTCGTCGTGGGCGTGCCGGTCGAGCAACGCAGTTACCGGCGTGCGCCGACCGACCCGATGATCTTTACAGACTATCAGGTGCAGGTGTCGGAGACGCTCAAGGGCGACCGGCACAAGGAGCGCCAGTTTACGTTGCGCGTACCGGGCGGCAGCATGCCGAACGCGGACGGGGCGGTGGCCGAGGTCCGCATGCCGAGCTATTGGAAGAATCCGGAGATGGGCAAGGAATATGTCTTCTTCCTGCGCAAGAGCAAGAACGCCCCGGCCAAACTCGTCGGCGGCCCACAGGGCCTGTTTGAACTCTCTGCGCCGAAAGGCGCAACGGCGGGTGGGGCGGCGGCCTCCGCACGGCTCGTCATGCCGCAGGTGCAAGAGTCCGACGAGTTGATGCAGACCTATAAGAACCGGGACGCGGCGGCCTTCCTTGATGAGCTTAGACAGATGATCGGGTCGCTGCCGGCAAGACGACCGCCCGGCCAAGCCCGCGAACAGTCAGTGAGGAGGCGAGCGCATGCGAGGCAAATTATTATTGGTCGCCCTATTGGCCGCAGGTGCTCTGCTGGCCTTGTTCTCCGTCAGTGCGCAGCACACGGCGCAGGTGCGCCAACCGCCGCAACGTGGGTCGCAGCCACCCACGCCAGCCGCTTTCATCGCCACCGCCAGAGGCGGCGATCTGACTGCGGTGCGGCTATACTTGGCCGCCAGCCTCAGCGCGGACACCAGAGACGCCGATGATAAAGAACACTCCACCGTCTTGATGGCTGCGGCCATGGCCGGGCAGACGCAAGTGGTCAGCGCGCTGCTCGAAGCCGGCGCTGATGTCAATGCAACGACGGACAACGGGCGGACAGCATTGATGTGGGCGGCTTGGCGCGGCCGCACCGATACGATGGCGGTTTTATTAGCCAGTGCCGCCAAGATTGACGCGCAGGACAAATGGGGCGCGACCGCGTTGCAATATGCCATGTCGCAACGGCAACTCGATGCCGTCAAGAGTCTGTTAGATCACGGCGTCAGTGTGCAGGCGACTAATGCGCGCGGCCACAACCCTCTGCTCTTTGCCGCGCACGCCGGTTATACGGACGTGGCGGAAACTTTGCTGGCGCACGGGGCCGACCCAAACGCACGCGACCGGCTCGGCCGCACCGCCCTTATGCTCGCGGCGGCGCGGGGCAACACTGAGCTTGTGCGCGCCCTCGTGGCACGCGGCGCTGACGTTAACGCGCGCGATAGCAATAACCGGCCCACTCTGCTGTTAGCAGAGGCCGCCGGGCAACCAGCGATCATTCAACTGCTCAAGGCGCATGGCGCGACAACAGGTTCGAGCGAAGATAAGTGGCCGTGAAGATGCAGACCCCGCACGGTCTGGGCGTAAGGACCGGCGGGCCGCATGGCTCTGGCTCAGCCTGTTAATACTACTGCTGCTGTTGGGCGCGACGCGTGACGCGGTGCTGCTGCTGCGTTACCCGGTAGCCGTAGGCATTGACGGCTACTATTACGTCTTACAGATCAATCAGCTTATCAACAGCGGCCGCTTCTATTTTGCCACCGCAACCCCGCTCCTGCTCTACGCACTGACAGCCTGCGCCTATCTCGCCGGCAATACGGTCGTCGCCATCAAGGTCGCAAGCGTGTTGCTACATCTCTGCTTGGGCCTCGGCGTCTGCGCCGTGCTTGCGCTGACCACGCGCCGTCTTTGGCCCGGCGTGCTCGGCAGCGCGTTAACTGTGCTGGCGCAATCCCACTTCTACCTGCTCGGCGAGTTCATCAACAACCTTGGCGCGGTCGTGTGCTTGCTCTGGTCTGCGGCGAGCGCCCTCTGCTGGCTGCGGACGCGCCGTCGTCTCTGGCTGGCGGCGGCGCTGACGCTGCTCGCAGGTGCTTGTTTCAGTCACAGGTCGGCCGTGCTGCTCGCGCTTGGGCTTGCGGGGTTGGCTTTGTTGGTCCGCTGGCTGGCGGCGGCAGACGGGCGGCGGCCGCTAGCCGCCGTGCTCGCGCTGCCGGTGTCATGGCTCGCCCCGTTAATTATTCTGACGCAGGGCTTAGTCCCCGTGCCCGCTTGGTTGCAGACCCAACTCAGTGTCCGCCCGCATTGGCCTTTCGGGGAGCCGTTTCGCGCCGAGGCACTGACGCTCGCCATCGTCGCGCCGGCAATATTGTACTTGCTCTGCGGCCCTGCGCGCGGCGCGACGACGAAGCTCGCCGGTTGTGTTTTAGGCGCGCTCGCACTCTGGAGCCTCTGTGTCACGCTCAACCCTTTTCTGAACCCGACCGCTGTGCTGAGCGGGGCGGCCGGCCGCCTGCGCGCCCTCGCCTACGTCCAAGTCGCCTTACTCGTGCCGGGCTTGATCTGGCTCGTCGGCTTAACGCGCCGGGCAGCCGCCCTCTATGTGGCGGTCGCCTGTCTACCGCTGGTGCTTTGGAGCGCCGTCGCCCCGCTGCCTTACGGTCTGCGCCCCGTGTTTCTGGCCCGGCGCACAGCATTGCTTCAAGGGCTTCGGCAGCACGCGCACGCACTTGAGGCGCGGGCCCTCGTGCTTGCGCCGCACGGCGATCAGTTCTTGGTCACAGCGACTGTGGGCCTGCCCGCGCAGCAACGCCCGCCGGATAACCCGCAGTATGAAACCATTTACTGGCTCTTAGACAACGCTGGCGATCCGGCCTTGCGCGCCGAGTCGCTCACGCTCTCGAACGACGGCGAGACAGCAACGATACTTGTGAAGCAAGCTGTCTTAGCAAAACACTTACGCACTATGAATAGTACCGACCTAGTGAGCTTGCTACGCGCCAATCCCGGCTTGGCAAAATACTTAGCTCCGCTCGCGCCCGGCGCGACTATGCAATAGCCGCTTTTCTAAACCTCCGGATGCTTAAGCTTCGACGCAGTTATGTGTGGCTCGCCGTGGCGCTCGGCGCAATCAGCGCGTGCGTCTTCGGCGGTCTGTCGCTCAGCAACACGATCAGACCGGCGGGCATCGTCATTCACCACGCCGCCATCCCCCCGTTACCCGACGGACGCGCAGTTGATGCCGCTCTCATCGATGAGATTCACCGCCAACGCGGGAATCGCATTTTCTATTGGGGGCGCTTCTATCACGGCGGTTACCATTACGTGATTCTGCCTGACGGGACGGTGCAGCGGGGCCTGCCCGAACACTGTCAAGGAGCACACGCGCCGGGCTACAACGCTTACATAGGCATCTGCCTCGTCGGTGATTTCAGCACCGCCGATAACCCTACGGGCGCGCGTGGCTTAACGCAGCCGACAGCGGCGCAGCTAAACGCCTTGACCAATCTGTGCCGCCACTTGAAGCAGAAGTATCAACTGCCTGCGCAGAGCGTTCTGCGTCATCACGACGTAAATCCGCACACGGAATGTCCCGGAGATCGGTTCCCGTTTCAAGAGTTGCTTCGGAGCTTGTAGCAGCGCCGCGACAAGCGATGTGCAGCTAAGCGCGGTCAGGGCGGCGAGACGGTGCGCGGGCGTGTGCCTGAGGGCAGGCTGGCGTTTTTGCCGTTGTGGTATTCGGGGCCGCAGTAGCGGCGCGGCTCTGTGCCGATGACGAAGGTTTTGGACCGGATGACGGGACAGGTCGGCGCGGCGAGCAGACCTGTGGACGGGTCTACGTCGAGCGTGATCGTGCCCATCAAGCGCGTCGAGCCGTCGGGTTGCGTGACGCCGTGTCCTTCGAGACGCGGGGTTGTGACGCGGTTTGTGGGCGGCGTCGGCGTCGGCGCGGGCAACTGGTCGCCGCCGGGCGGAATGGGCGCAGGCTCAAAGGTGTAGCCGTCGCCGTCCGGCTCGTCGAGCGGCGCGTCGCCTTCGTCCGGTTGCTCTGTGCTCTGTTCGGTCGGGGCTGTGCCGTTGATGAACAACTCGGTGCGCTTGAGCGGATCATCGAGCGGGGCGAGCAGACCTGTGTGCGTGTCGATCTCTGCTTGCTCGATGCCGCCGGGCATCTGCCAGTCGCCTTGCCATTCGGGATGCTGCGTGAGCGCCGCTTGCATGAAGTCGGCCCAGATCGGCAGGGCCGAGTCTGCGCCCGTCAAACCTAACTGCGCGTTGTCGTCGAAGCCGACCCAGACGGCGCAGACGAGATGCGGCGTGTAACCCGCGAACCAACCATCGCGCGACGTGCCCGTCTTGCCCGCGACGTTGAACTTGAAACCGCGCGCGCGCAGACGCGCCGCCGTGCCGCGATTCACCACGTCCTTCATAAACGAGGTCATGATGTAGGCCACTTCCGGCCGCATGACTTCGTTCTTCTGTGCGACGGGCGCGGCGACGGTCGCACCGCGTCCTGTGGTGACGCGCGTGATCGCAAGCGGCGTGATGCGCGAGCCGAGCCGCGCGAAGGTCGTATAAGCGGACGCGACCTGCAAGGGCGTCGCTTCATGCGTGCCGAGCGCCATCGCCGGATAGGCGCGTTGCGGCTTCGGCAAACCGGCGCGCGCGGCGAGACTCATCACGCGCCCGATGGTCACGTCGTTGGCCACGTCCACCGTGATGACGTTCTTGCTGTGGACCAGTGCATCGCGCAAGGTCAACGGTTGATTGCTGTACTGGTCGCCGAAGTTGCCGGGCGAGTATTCCTGATCGCCATAGGTGAAGGTCTTGGGCGCGTCCATGTAGGTCGTCGCGGCGGTGATGACGCGCGGGATCGGATCGAACGCGGTGTTGAGCGCGGTGGCATAGACCCACGGCTTGAAGACCGAGCCGGGTTGACGTTGCGCTTCGGTCGCGCGGTTCAGTTGACTCTTTTCATAATCGCGCCCGCCGACCATCGCCACGATCTCGCCGGTCTGCGCGTTCATCGCTACGAGCGCCGCCTGCAACGTGCCCGGCGGATAACGCTTCGCATAAATTTTATCGAGCGCCGCGAGTTGCTTCGTCACCGCCGCGTAGGCCGCGCGCTGCAAGTCCATATCGACGCTCGTATAGATGCGCAGGTGCTCGGCGCTGCGCGCATCGGCCAAGATGTCCGCCAACTGGTTCTGCGCGTAATCGACAAAGTACGGCGCTTCCGATGTATCGACCCGACCGCGCGCGGGTGCGAGTTTCAACTCCGCTTGCTTGGCCGCCGTCGCTTCGCTCACGCTCGCTGCGCCCGCTTCGACCATCGAGTCGAGCACTTGATTGCGCCGCGCCTTCGCGGTCGCCGGATCACGATGCGGGTTATAACGATTCGGGCTGCGCAAGAGGCCCGCGAGCAAAGCCGATTCGGGCAGCGTCAAAGCGGTCACGTCTTTGCCGAAGTAAGACTGCGCCGCCTCGCCCACGCCGTTGATCGAGAAACCGGACTGCTGGCCGAGATAGACCTCGTTGGCATAGAGCGTGAAGATTTGTTCCTTCGTCAAACGCGTCTCAAGGATCATGGACATGTACGCTTCGGCGAACTTGCGTCGCCAAGTGTACTCAGGCGAGAGCAACAGGTTCTTGACCAACTGCTGCGTGATGCTCGATCCGCCCTGCCGCGCGAGCGGCGAGTTGGCGTCAAGTTCGTAGCGGCGAATGAGCGCGCGGATGATGCCGCGCCAGTTGATGCCCCAATGCTCGAAGAAGTCTCGATCCTCCGTGACCGTGATCGCTTTGACGAGATGCGGCGGTAAATCTTTGAACCCGACAACACGCCGCTTGCCCCGGTCTGTGCCCGTGACGAGACTGATCGCTTCCGGCTCGATCAGCGCCGTTTGCAGTTTCGCGTTCGAGTCGAGATCGCTGATGGCCGCGATGCCCTTGCCCGTCTTGCCGAAGGTGACGCGCACACGCGGAAAGGCGCGTTGCCCATCGACCACGGCATCTTGCCCCGGCTCGATGTCCACACTCGCGCCGTTCAACGCGTAGCGGCCACGCGCCGCGTCTGCTTGCTGCGCCCGCTCCACGTAGTTCGCACGGCGCAACCGCGCGACCAGATCGTCGGCCGACAGACCAACGCCCACGCGCAACTCTCGCGGCGCAGTATAAATCCCGGCGGAGCGCGTGAAGATTTCACCGCTGACGAGCCGGTCGATGCGTTTGGAGAAGACCCAGTAGTAGTAACCGAAGACGCTGATGGTAAACGTCGTGAGGATCGCCAACGCAACCAGCACGGGCGGGCGAAAGATGCGCCGGCTCAGACGCCGCACGAACCCTTCATCCGGCGCAACGTATTTCACGATGCGTCGCCCGCCACGCCCCGGCCGGGCGACGGGCGGCACGCGATTATTCGGCGGATGACGAATAGCCATAACAGCAGTGACAGGCGACAAGCGACGCGTGACAAGCAGGCACAAGTTTTTAACTTGTCACTCGGCACGCGCCATTTGTCACTTTATCATGTGTCCGCTCATGTTTGACACCCCGCGGCCGTTTCGCTACCGTGGCGGCGCTCGTGTCCGGTTCAGTTTGATGCGGCCGCATGTCGTCGGCGTTCGTTGGTTTATCTCCCGTGGTCAGTCTGTCGAAGCAAGCGCGTGAGCGCATCATGGGCGCGTTGAGCGCGTTGGGCGTGGTCGTTGCGCTCGGCACGCTCGGCTTCCATCTGATCGAAGGCTGGTCGCTGCTCGATAGCCTCTATTTCACGGTCACGACGACGGCCACGGTCGGTTACGGCGACTTTCATCCGTCGAGCGGGTTGGGTCGCATCTTCGCCATCGTCTTCATCTTCGTCGGCGTCGGCACGGTCGGCTTCGTCTTGTCGCGGGCGATTGTCGAGATCGTCCAATCCGAACTCGTCGCCGGCCTCGGCCAACGCCGCCGACTGCGCGAGGTACACAAACTGCGCAACCACTACATCATCTGCGGCGCGGGGCGCGTCGGCTCGCGCGTCATCCGCGAACTGCAACGCAAGGGCGAACCGTTCGTTATCATCGAACGCGACGGCGAACGGGTTGGCAACTGGATCGAATCCGGTGTGCCTTTGCTGGTGCGCGACGCGACGCTCGAAGCGACGCTGCAAGAAGCGGGCGTCGAACATGCACACGCGCTCGCGGCCTGTCTGCCGTCGGACGCCGACAACGTTTATGTCGTGCTGACGGCGCGCGGCTTGAACGCGGGGCTGCACATCGTCGCGCGCGCCAACGAAGAACAGGCCGAGCCGAAGTTGATCCGCGCGGGCGCAAACCGCGTCATCGCGCCGCAGATCATCGGCAGCCAACGCATGTATCAGGCGTTGACGAAGCCGGCCGTCGAAGACTTCATGGCCTCGATCACGGCCGAGACGCTTGACCTAAACTTTGAAGAGGTCGCGGTCGCGCCCGTCAGTTCTTACGTCGGCCGCCGTCTGCGCTTCACCAACATCCGCGCCGAGTTGGACGTGGTGATCGTTGCCGTGCGGCGGTGCAACGGGCAGATGATCTTTAACCCGGCCGGCGACGACTTCATCGAAGCCGGCGACATGCTCATCGCCATCGGGCGCGGCGATGCGCTCATGCAACTGAAGAAGCAGGCGGAAGGGCTTAAATAGAAGTTGCACTCTGCAAGCTCGAATTTGCGATCACACAGTTGAGAGTCATCGTCACAGGCGGCAGCGGTTATCTGGGCGTGCATGTGCGCCGCTTCTTCGAGGCGGACGACTTCTCACGCCGCGCCGGTCTAGACATCTTGAGCGAGGTGGACGCGGAACGCTTCGCCGACTACGACGCGGTTATACATCTCGCGGCGCATCTCGATAAAAGTCCCGACGCGGCCGAAGCCAGCTTTCGCACGAACGCCGACGGCACGGCCAATGCCATGCGTCACATGCGCGCGGGCGCAGTCTTCATCTACGCTTCGACCAAAGACGTGTACGGCGCGCACGCCGACGATTACGCGGACGTGCCTGAGAGTTGCCCGACGGACTACTGCGGGCAGACGCCGCTTGAATGGTCAAAGCTCATCGGCGAGCATTACGTTGACTACTACGCGCGCGCGCTGAACATACGCGCCTGCATCTTTCGCCTCGCAGCCGTTTACGCGCGCCCGTCCGAAGGCAACGCATCTGGCTTCGTCACACACTACGTCGAAGCGATCAAGCGCGGTCAACCTTTGCGCCTGCCCGCAGACGGTACGCCCGTGCGCGACATCCTGCACGTCGATGATTTCGCCCGCGCCTGTCGCGCCTTCATCGATTCCGACCACGCACGCGGCCTCTACAATCTCGGCGGCGGACGCGCCAACGCCGTTAGTTTGCGCGCACTGGTCGAGACGGTCGCGCGCATGATCGAGCTTGAGCCGCAGATCGAGTCGGACGCGCAACTGCCCGCGCCTGTTCCCTTCAACTACGTCTCAGACCTCACACGCGCACGCAACGAACTCAACTGGCAACCGGCGATTAGCGTGGAAGAAGGGTTAAGATATTTGCTGTGAGTTGCTCTTATCATCGACGATTATAAGCCCGCGCATAAGTCAGCCGCACGCAAAGGCGCGAACCAAGACGACAAGTAGTTTGAATGCTACTTCCTTTGCGCTCTGCTTTGCGTCTTTGCGCCTTTGCGTGCGATTATTTCGCTTCGTTTGAAGATGGCCCGCGAACTCAAACCTGAACAGATCGAACGCGTCGTCGTGCGCGGCACGAACTGGGTCGGCGATGCGGTGATGACCGTGCCGGCCCTGCGCGCCCTGCGTCGTTTGCTCCCGCACGCGCACCTGACGCTCGCCACGCGCCCGTGGGCCGAAGGCATCTTCGCCGACGCGGATTTTATAGACGACTTGCTGCTCGTCGAAGACCAATCGCGCGGCCCGTTCGCTTTCTTCAAACAAGTCCGTGCATGGCGCGCGCGTCGTTTCGACCTCGCGCTGCTCTTGCCTAACGCCACGGGGCCGGCGCTCGTTGCTACGGCTGCGCGTGTGCCCTTGCGCTTCGGTTACGCGACGGACGGGCGCGCGCCGCTGTTGACGCACCCGCTGCCTGTGCCCGATTGGCGCAGCACGCGTCACGAAGTTTTTTATTACCTCTATCTCGTCGCCGCACTCGAACATGCGCTGACCGGCACGCAGACCATCGCCACGCATGAACCGCAGTTCGATTTAACAGCCTCGCCCGCGCGACAAGCGGAGGCGCGCGAGTTGTTGCGGGCGCAAGGTGTGCTGTTTGATCGGCCGCTGGTGGCGCTCTGTCCCGGCTCGATCAACAGCCGTGCGAAACGTTGGCCCGCCGAAAATTTTGCCGCGCTTGGCGATCAACTGATCAAGGAGACGGGCGCGTGCGTCATGCTCATCGGCTCGCACGCCGAACAGGACGTGACGAAGCAAGTGCTGGCACACATGAAGCGCCGCCCCGTCGTGTTGACCGGCGCGACAAGTCTCGCGCAGACGGTCGGCGTGCTGAGTCTGGTCGATCTGCTGGTCACGAACGACACAGGCCCCGCGCACATCGCGGCCGCGCTCAATCGCCCGACGCTCGTTATCTTCGGGCCGACGAACCCGCTGACGACCCGGCCCTTCGCGCCCGCCGCAGAGATCATACGTCGCCCGCCCGACTGCGCGCCGTGCATGTTGCGCGACTGCCCCATCGATCATCGCTGCATGACTGCTATCACGCCCGCTGAAGTGTTCGAGCGTGCCCGCGCGTTGCTAGCCTGCGCGACGTGTCCCGCCCGCGTGGAGGTCGCACGATGAAACGCCGCGCCGTCTTCATCGACCGCGACGGGACAGTCTCCGAAGAGGTCGGCTACGTCAATCACCCGACGCGCTATCGCGTCTTCCCTTACACGGCCGAAGCGATCAAGTTGCTCAACGATGCGGGGCTGCTGGCCGTGCTGGTTACAAATCAGGCGGGCGTGGCGCGTGGCTATTTTGCCGAAGCGATGATCGAAACGGTGCATAACGTCTTGCGGCAAGAACTGGCACGCGGCGGCGCGCGGCTCGATGCGATCTACTATTGCCCGCATCATCCGTCGGTCGGCGTGCCGCCTTATCGATTAGACTGCGATTGCCGCAAACCGCGCCCCGGTTTGATCCAACGCGCGGCCCGCGAGTTTGATCTCGACCTCGCCGGGAGTTGGATGATCGGCGACCGCTATGGCGACATTGAACTGGCGCGTAACGCGGGCGTGCGCGCGGCTTTTGTCTTGAGCGGCTACGGGCGCGGCGAGTGGGAATATCAACGCGCGGCTTGGCAACACGAACCCGATCTCGTCGCCGACGATCTGCTCGCCGCCGTGCAAGAAATAATTGCTCGCAATAGTCAGTAGTTTGTTGTCCGTTTGCTTATGTCTGCAACGCAAGAGCGACTGGCAGAGTTGGTGCGCGAGTTTCCGCGCTGCCGCGTGTTGGTGGTGGGCGACGCGTTGGCCGATCAGTTTTTGTATGGCGAGATCAGCCGCGTGTCGCGCGAAGCGCCTGTGCTGATCCTGCGCCACGAACGGACGGAGACTGTGCCGGGCGGCGCGGCCAACTGCGCGGCGAACCTCGCGGCGCTTGGTGCGCAGGCGATGCTCGTCGGCGTTGTCGGACATGATCAATCCGGGCGCGCTTTGCTTGAAACTTTGAATGCGCGCGGCGTTGATTGCGGCGGCATCATCAGTGTGCCCACGCAAACGACCGTTACGAAAGTTCGCATCCTCGCCGGGCACGCGCACTCGACGCGCCAACAGGTCATACGCGTTGACTACGAAGGCGCGCCGCTCGCCGACGACGAGATCAAAGCGCAGTTGGCCGAGCGCGTGCGGGTGGCGTGCGCGACGGCCGATGCGATCATCATCTCCGATTACAACTATGGCGTCGCGTGCGCGCAGGTGCTTGCTGGTGTGCGCGCGGGGGTCGGGGCGCGCGCCGTGCCGGTGCTGGTCGATTCGCGTTTTCGCTTGCTCGACTTCGCGGGCTGCACATCGGCGACGCCAAACGAAGACGAGGTTGAGCAAGTTCTCGGTCGCAGGTTGACCGGCGACGCGATGCTCGACGAGGCCGCGGCCGAGTTGTGTGCGCGGCTCGACTATCAGGCGTTGCTCGTCACGCGCGGCCCCAACGGCATGCTGCTCGCCGAACGCGGGCGCGCGCCCGTGCATATTGCCACCGCCAGCACGCGCGAGGCGGTGGACGGAACGGGCGCGGGCGATACGGTTATCGCCATCTATGCGCTCGCCCTCGCACGCGGCGCAAGCTTCGCCGATGCTGCGCACCTCGCCAACATGGCCGCCGATCTCGTCGTCATGAAGCGCGGCACGGCCACTGTCACGCCCGCCGAGTTGTTGGCGTCTGTGCTTGACGCGGCCGCCGGTTGATTGCTTAACCACAAAGACACGAAGGCACAAGGCACTAAGCGAACGCGGCCCGTTTAGTGCCTTTGTGTCTTTGTGGTAAGTTTGTCGCTTGCATTATGGCCCAGTATGACGAGCAAAAGCCGGACGCCGCCGCGCGCATACTCGACCGCAACCGTTTGATCGCGCGCGTGGCGATTGCGCGGCGACACGGCGCGCGCATCGTCTTCGCCAACGGCTGCTTCGACATTGTTCACGTCGGGCACGTGCGCTATCTGGAAGCGGCGAAGGCGTTGGGCGATCTGCTTGTCGTCGGCATCAACACGGACGAGCAGGTGCGGCAACTAAAAGGGCCGGGCCGCCCCTTCGTGTCAGAGCGCGAACGCGCCGAAGTGATCGCGGGCCTGCGCGCCGTCGATTTCGTCACGATCTTTACCGAGCCGACCGTCGCGGCGCTGCTCATGGTGCTGCGCCCCGACATACACGCGAAAGGCACGGACTATACCGAAGAGACTGTGCCGGAGCGCGAGGTGGTGCGCGCCTACGGCGGCAGCGTCCGCATCGTGGGCGACCCGAAAGATCATTCGTCGTCGCACATGGTCATGCAACTCAACCGGAAGGTGACAGGTGACAAGTAACGAGTGACCAGTGACGAGTGACCAGTTGATCAACTGTCAACCGTTCGTCACTCGGCACAAGCCACTCGTCACTTATTTTTTTTCATGCGTCTGCTGTTCGTCAAACTCGGAAGTATCGGCGACATAGTCCACACGCTGCCTGCATTGGCGGCCGTTAGGCGGGCGCTGCCGCGCGCCGATATTTCGTGGGTTGTCGAACGACGCGCGGCCGAGATTCTGAAAGACAACCCGGCCGTTGATCGTCTCATCGTAGTCGATACGAAGGCGCTGAGGCGCTGGCCGGTGTCTGGGGAGACGCTGCTGGCACCGCGTCAGCAGTTGCAACGGCTACGCGCCTCGGCCTTTGACCTATCGTTAGACTTTCAAGGACTCCTGAAATCCGCAGCCGTCGCGCGCCTCTCCGGCGCACGACGGCGTTATGGTTTTGCGCGCGCGCATCTGCGCGAACCCGCGAGTCGCTTCCTGTTGACCGACACGGTTAACATTCCGCCCCATACGCACGTCATACGCAAGAACCTTGCGCTCGCGGCCGCCGCATTGAAGCTGGCGCTGCCGACGGACGCGGACGAGTTCGAGTTCCCTATCGCCACGACGCCCGCGCACGAGCGCGAAGCGGCCGAAGTTATTCAAGCAGCCGCTCATCCGTTCGCCATCTTGAACCCCGGCGGCGGTTGGCCGACGAAACTGTGGAGCGGCGAACGCTTCGGCGCGCTGGCCGACGAGTTGTGGGCGCAACACGGACTGCGCTCGTTGGTGACATACGGCCCCGGCGAACGTGAACAAGCAGACGCGGTTGTGCGTGCGAGTCGCACACCGGGCGCAGCAAAGGCCGTCAGCCTGTCGCTGAAAGGTTTCTTCGCACTGGTCAGACGTGCCGCGCTCTACGTCGGCGGCGACACAGGGCCGACGCATTTGGCGGTCGCAGCCGGCACGCCCATTGTCGGACTCTTCGGCCCGACCGAGTGGTGGCGCAACGGCAGCCCGCGCGCCGCAGACATTTGCGTCGAACGCGCGGACATCGGTTGTCGCACGGACTGTCATAGGCGCGCTTGCTCGAAGTGGATTTGTATGGACATAGATGTTGCGCGCGTTGCGACGGCATGTGCCGAACGTCTGCGCCGTGCGGCGGCAGATCAGAAGTTGAAAACTGGATTAAGCGCGGAGAGGATCACGATTGCGTAGGGGCGGGACGTGGATGCAACGTTGGCGCGTGCCGCTCGGCTTTCTGTGCGCGGCGCTGTTCATCCTATTGGCGCGTCCGCGCCCGTGGACGCTGGCGCTCGGTGGCGTGGTCGCCGTCTGCGGTCTGCTGTTGCGCGCGTGGTCGGCGGGGCACATACGCAAGAATGATCGACTGGCCACGTCGGGGCCTTACGCGCACACGCGCAACCCGCTCTACCTCGGCAGCTTCATCATGGGGCTTGGGTTTACGTTCGCGGCCGGGCCGTGGTGGCCCGTCTTAGGCGGCCTGTTCATGGCGCTGTTTCTGGGCATCTATTTGCCGGTGATGCGCGTCGAATCGCAGACTCTCGCGGGGTTGTTCGGCGCGGACTACGAACAATACGCGCAACACGTCCCGCTCTTGTTGCCGCGTCTGACGCCGTATCGTGCGGGCGCGACCGGCGCGACGAAATTCGACGCGAGCCTGTACATGCGTTACCGCGAGTATCGCGCGGCGCTCGGCTTGTTGGTTGCTTGGGGTTTGTTAGCGTGCAAGGCTTGGTGGTTTAGATGAACGTTATGCGGCGGCTAAGTTATCGGCTTGGATTGGGCGCATTGCTCTTGACGCTCGCGCTTCCGTTGGCGAGCCTTGCGGCGGGCGGCGCGACCGATGACGCGAAAGCGCGCCCGACGCCGCTGCCTTTCGAGCCGGTAGAAGAATTGGTCTATGAAGGCGAGTTCTCAAGGCTCTTGCTGCGCGGCATACAGATCGCGGAGTTTCGTTTCACTGCTCAACGCATGCCCGTCAGTGCGACGCCGACGAGCGTGCGCGACGACGTGCCCGTCAGCAATCTTGTCTTCAAAGGCAACATCGACGCGAAGGGTTGGTTTCGCAAACTATTCGGCATCGACTTTCATTTCAACATCGAGTCGGTCGTCGATCCAGACACGTTGCGTGTGCTGCGGACGACGAAGCTGGACGAACAGGGCAAGCGCGTCCGCGTGAGCGAAGCGATCTTTGATCGGAGTGCCGAGCAGATCACTTGGACGGAGCGCAACCCGAACGACCCGGCGAGTCAACCGCGCATCGTCAAGCACGCGCTCGACAACGCCGCGCACGATTTCCTCTCTGCGATCTACTTTCTGCGCACACAGCCGCTCGTGCCCGGTAGCTCGTTCGAGATCGTGATGAGCGATTCGGGCGACGTGTTCCGTATCCCGGTCAAGGTCGGCGAGCGCAAGCGTATGAAGACGCCGCTGGGCCGGGTGCAGACCGTGCGCGTGGAGATCGATCTCTTTGGCGCAGACCGGCTCGTGCAAGATCGCAAAGGCTCGATGACGCTCTGGCTAACGGACGACGCGCGCCGCATTCCCGTCCGCGCCCAACTCGACGCAGACGTAGGCCGGCTCGACATCAAACTCAAACGCGTCGGCGGCTCGCCGAAAGATAGATAAGCCCGCGCCGGTTTCGATCACGACTTATCTCGTCCGTATCCGCACCGCAAATTCACGCCCGCCGCTGTCGTCGTATTGACACCACACGACGAATAACTTACAAGTAAAGCCGCTCGCTTTAATCACTTCAACCCGCGCCGTCCGCCAGCCCGACAAGGTGGTCGGGGCACGCACTGTTTAAGAGATGCACTTGCACTTTCCGGGCAGTTCCGATCATGCACCGGCTGCACCTGCCGTCACGGACGACGGCGCGGCGGCACAGGCCGCGCTCGTGCCCGACGAAGATACGCCGCTGCCCGATACCTACACGCGCGACTTGATGCAATTGCTCGTGCAGTCGCCCCACCGGCTCTACGCTTACTGGCAACACGCAAGCGATCCGTGGCAGACGCTCAAGCGTGCGTTCGGCCCGGCCGCAGACGGTTATCAACTCGCCCTGCGCCTGATCGACACCGAGAACGGCGCGACACATACGACCGCCATCTCGCCCGCACAAAACTACTGGTTCGACGTGTTGCCCAACCACGGCTATCGCGCAGAGGTTGGTTTCGCCGCCGCCGGCAAGCCATTCATACGTCTGCTTGCGTCCGGGATCGCGCGGACACCGCCGGTCAACGTTGCGCCCGAACCTGATCAAGCGCCGGAGTTTCACGTCGCCGCGCCGGAGTTCGCGCGCGTGGTGAACGAGACGGGCTATGCGGGCGACGCCTTAGCCGTGGCGCTCGAAGCGGCCGACGAAGCCACGCAGCACGAGAGCACTTTGACGCTCGCGCACACGCTGGCTGCCGCGCGCTTGCCCACGCTCGACATGGCGGACTTGGCCGAGTTGCGCGCGCTGATCGTGGCGCTCGTCTTTGCCGAGCCGCTGGAGCGCGTGCGCGCGCGCCTGTCGCCGCCGCTGGCGCGTTGGCTCGACGCGCTGCTCGCCGAACATGCCGTGCCGCTCGATCACGCGCGCCTGCTCGAAGTCTTGCGCGAGTTGTTCGGTTTTGAATTGGAGATCGACGATGACGCAGAAGTGGCGGCTTTGCGCCCGACGAGTTTTGCGTGGAGCGCCAGCGCCGTGCGCCAACCCGAACGGCGCGTCCGCGTCTGGCTGCCGAGCATGACACCGGGGCGCGGTTGGCTGCCGCCCCTCAAACCCGTGCCGCCTTCTTCATTCAGACCTACTTCCTATGGCGGCTCAAACGTCTGGTTGCCCAGCATGAGCGTCCGGCAACAAGCGCCGCTACTACGTTGGCGACAACTTTGAATTGCGGCATGCGGGTTTCGGCTTGCGGGTTAAAAGCATAGCTCTTTATCAACTCGCAATCCGCATTCCACATTCCGCATCCCGCATTCCGCAATCTACTGTGTCTACCGGCTTCTTCAGTCTCATCCTGCACGCGCACTTGCCGTTCGTGCGCCATCCGGAGCATGCCGAATTTTTAGAAGAAGACTGGCTCTACGAAGCGATCACTGAAGTCTATCTGCCGCTCGCCGCGACGCTTGCGCGCCTGCACAAAGAAGGTCTGCAACCGCGCCTCACGCTTAATCTCTCGCCCACGCTCTGCGAGATGTTGACCGACCCGTTCTTGCAAACGCGCTACACGCGCCACCTCGACAACCTGCTTGCGCTCGCCGAAAAAGAGCTTGACCGCACCTTCCGCGAACTGCCGCAGTGTCACGCGACCGCGCGCATGTACTACGAACACTTACGCGCGACCGCACAACTCTGGCACGAAGTTTATCAGCACGACCTTGTACGCGCGTTCGCCGCACTGCAAGAGGCCGGCGTCGTCGAGATCATGACCTGCGGCGCGACGCACGGCTTCCTGCCGCTCATCTCGACAACAGAGGCGCGGCGCGCACAAGTCGAGGTCGCCGTCGCCAACTACCAGAAACATTTTCAACGCAAGCCGCGCGGCATCTGGTTGCCCGAATGCGCGTACAGCGAAGGCTTGGAAGAACTGCTCGCCAGCGCGCAGCTTGAGTACTTCGTCGCCGACACGCACGCGCTGCTCTACGGCACGCCGCGCCCGCGTTACGGCGTCTATGCGCCGGTACGTTGCCCGAACGGCGTCGCCGTCTTCGCGCGCGACCTCGAAACCAGTCAACAGGTTTGGAGTTCGATCATCGGCTATCCGGGCGATCCGGACTATCGAGAGTTCTATCGCGACGTAGGCTGGGACGCGCCGCACGACTACCTGCGCCCGCACCTGCACGCAGACGGCACGCGCCGCCCGCTCGGTCTTAAGTATCATCGCGTCACGGGGCGCGAAGTGCCGCTCGAACACAAGCAAGCTTACGTGCCTGAGCGCGCACGCGCACGCGCACGCATCCACGCCGAACACTTCGTCGCCGAACGCATCAAACAGGCCGCGCGTTTGCGCGAGACATTGAACGGCCACATGCCGCTTATCGTCTCGCCTTACGATGCGGAACTATTCGGGCATTGGTGGTTCGAGGGCGTGCAGTTTCTCGACTTCGTTTTTCAACAACTGCACGCGCGGCGACGCGAGTTGTCATCCGTCACGCCCGGCGAATACTTGGACGCGCGCCCGCGCTTGCAGGTCCAACGATTGTCGCTTTCATCGTGGGGCGCGGAAGGCTACTACAAGGTCTGGCTCAACGAAGGCAACGCGTGGATGTATCCGCACCAGCACGCGGCCGAAGCGCGCATGACTGCGCTCGCTAACAAATTCCCCACCCCACCTGAAGACGAGCTAACGCGCCGCGCGCTCAACCAGTGTGCGCGCGAACTGCTCCTTGCCGAGTCGAGCGATTGGGCATTTCAAATCTATCAGGGCACGACCGTCGAATACGCCGCGCGTCGTTTCCGCGCGCACATACGCCGCTTCAACACGCTCGCCGAACAGATCGAGCGCGGCCCAATCGACGCAACGCAGTTGACCGACATCGAACGCCGCGACAATCTCTTCCCCGAACTCGACTACCGCATCTACGCCGCACAATGAACAGCGTCGCCCCGCCGCTCATCATCGGCCATCGCGGCGCGGCGGCCCGTGCGCCAGAGAATACGCTCGCCTCTTTCGCTCGCGCTTATCAAGATGGCGCGGACGGGCTAGAGTTCGACGTGCGCCTCACACGCGACCAGCAACCAGTTGTTATTCACGATGCGACGTTGCGACGCACAGCCCGCCGCACAGGTTTCGTCGCCGCGTTCACAGCGGCCGAACTCGGCGAGGTCGATGCCGGTTCGTGGTTCAACCGCCGCTGCCCCGCGCAGGCACGTGCCGAGTATGCGCTTGAACGCATCCCCACGCTCGCGCAAGTGTTTGCATTGGCGAAACCGCGCGGCCCGTTACTCTACGTCGAGTTGAAATGTGAACGCTCTGACGTGCATGCACTGGCCGCGCGCGTCGTCGCAACCATTCAAGCGCACGGCATGGACGAACTGGTCGTGGTCGAGAGTTTCGCGCACGCCGCCGTCGCAGAGGTGCGCCGCCTTGCGCCGCACCTGCGCACGGCCGCCCTGTTTGAGCCACGCCTTGCGCGCCCGCTGCCCTCTGCGCGCTCCCTGCTTGCGCGCGCCCGCGCCTGCGGCGCACACGAACTTGCGCTGCATCACACCCTCGCCACGCAACGCAATGTAGCCGCTGCTCATGCCGCTGGCTTCTCTGTGGTCGTCTGGACCGTGGACAAGCCCGCGCGCCTGCGTCGCCTGATCGAGATGGGCGTCCGCGCCGTTATCACGAACGATCCGGCGCGCATGGTGACAAAGCTGAACGAGTTGCGGACTGACTTAAAACCGACGGCCGGGGCACAAGCTTGATGCGTCTTATTTGCGCGCGCCGTCTGTTATGCTCTACGCGCGCATGAACACTCCGGCCACGCTCAACGACAAGGTGTTGGTGCATGAGCATTTCACTATGCACTTGCGCCAGCGCGGCCGCGTCGAATGGGCGAGCGAAGCGCGGCCGACTTACGCCGTGCTCTGCTTATTACACGGCGCGTTGAGTTGGACCGATGCGACCGGCACACACGAACTGCGCGCGCCCGCCACGCTGCTCGTCGCACCGGGCGACAGCGTCAGCGCATCAGGCTCAAGTGCGTCCCACTTGCTCGTCACGCTTACGCCTGCTTACGTGCTCGACTGCGCCGTGCGCGCACGGCTGACCCGCGCCGACGCGCGCATCACGTTCACCGCGCGCGCCGTCGCGCCCGACGCACGCCTCAACCGGCTCGCCGATGACCTCGCACACGAACTACGCACGGCCGAACTTGGTCAAGAACTCGTGATCGCCGCGCTCGTCGAACAGTTGACCGTACATCTGCTGCGTCGTCATGCACACATACGCCGCGCTGATGAGTTGGAACTATCGCGCGTCGGGTTAGTTGATCGACGCATCCGGCGCGCGGTCGAGTTGATGCACGCGCAACTCGATGAAGATGTGCCGCTCGAAGAGATGGCGAGCGCCGCCTGTTTATCGCCGTTTCACTTCGCGCGCCTCTTCAAAAAAGTGACCGGCACGTCGCCCCACGCATACCTCGCCGCCCTGCGACTTGAACGCGCGCAGACGTTGCTGGCCACGACCGATCTCTCGATCACAGAAGTCAGCGCCCGCGTCGGTTACACCAGTTCCAGCCACTTCGCCAAAGCCTTCCGCCAAACGACCGGACTATCGCCGCGCGCCTTCCGCGCCGCCTTGATCGCGCGCACATCGGTCTAATTCATGCGAAAGCGCAAGCCGCCGCGCATCTTGGGCAAGATTTGACGCGACGACGGCGCGCGCGGGCCTTATGCTGGCAGCAGTTTATTTAATGGAGGATTTGTAATTTATGGCAGTAGCGAAGGGCGCGGAGATCGCGCCGGCAAAAGGCAAGTTGGGTGTGCTGCTCGTGGGCCTCGGCGCGGTGAGCACGACGTTCATCGCGGGCGTCGAAGCGATCAAGCGCGGACTGGCCGAACCTATCGGCAGCCTGACGCAGATGGGCACGATCCGGCTCGGCAAACGCACGGACAACCGCGTGCCGCCGATCAAAGAGTTCTTGCCGCTCGCAGACTTGAACGATCTGGTCTTCGGCGCGTGGGACATCTTCCCCGATTCAGCCTACGACGCGGCGATGCACGCGGGCGTGCTTGAAAAAGAACTGCTCGCGCAACTGCGCACGCCCTTGCAAAAGATCAAGCCGATGAAGGCCGTCTTCGATCAGTCTTACGTCAAGCGCCTGAACGGCGAGAACGTCAAGGAGGGCGCGAACAAGTTCGAGTTGGCCGAACAGTTGATCGCGGAGATCGCCGAGTTCAAACGCAAGAACAAATGCGCGCGCCTCGTCATGGTCTGGGCCGCCTCGACCGAGATTTTCCTGAAGCAGCACGCCGTGCATAAGACGCTCAAGTCGTTCGAGCAAGCGATGCGCGACAATCACAAGGCCATCGCGCCTTCGATGATCTATGCATACGCCGCCTTGAAGTCGGGCGTGCCCTTCGCCAACGGCGCGCCGAACCTGACCGTTGACATTCCCGCGCTCATGGATTTAGCGAACGAGCAGGGCGTCGCCGTCTGCGGCAAGGACTTCAAGACCGGGCAGACGTTGATGAAGACGATCCTTGCGCCCGGTCTGAAATCGCGCATGCTCGGTCTGCACGGTTGGTATTCGACGAACATCCTCGGCAACCGCGACGGCGAAGTCTTAGACGATCCCGAATCGTTCAAGACCAAAGAAGAGTCGAAGTTGTCCGTGCTCGAACACATCCTGCAACCGGAAGTCTACCCGGCGCTCTACAAGGACTTCTCGCACGTGGTCCGCATCAACTACTACCCGCCGCGCGGCGACAACAAAGAAGGCTGGGACAACATCGACATCTTCGGCTGGCTCGGCTATCCGATGCAGATCAAGATCGACTTTCTCTGCCGCGATTCGATCTGGCCGCGCCCCTCGTGCTCGACCTCGCGCTGTTCCTCGATCTGGCGCAACGCACCGGCATGAAAGGCGTACAAGAGTGGCTCTCCTTCTACTTCAAGTCGCCGATGACCGCGCCCACGCTCTACCCGGAGCACGACATCTTCATCCAACTGATGAAGCTCAAGAACACACTGCGCCACCTGCGCGGCGAAGACTTGATCACGCATCTTGGGTTGGAATACTACGACTGAGTTCGGGCAGAGTTATATAGTTTAGATGTTGCCCGATGGCGCGCCGTTCACTGCGACGCGCCATCTTTTTTTGCCTTGACCGCGACCGTTGCACACGGCCATTTACGCCCCGCGAACGGCTCAACGTTTTGGGAGCAGCGGCGTGCGTTTTGCGTCTGATCGGGGCTGGTCTATGCGTCCGAAAATATGGAAAGCGACAGCAAGTGTCAGCCCGTCGCTGCCGGGAAATGTCAGTGCGCGCGGACAACTTTTCACCCCGGCGCGAAAAAATTCTTCGCGTTGTCGCATATTTTGTGGTGACAAACGGGGCGTTGTCGTTTATATAGTGTTCCCGTTTACGCGGCCCTTGAAGGCGGGCAACCGAACGCAGCCAACCGCTGTTGCCCGTAACGCATCAATTGCATTTGCGGATCGTTCCTTGCATGGAGCAAACGTGCGGTGGCCATGCCCGGTTGCCGTCGTCAGGTTAAGGCGCTGGCGGGTCGTAGTTGAATCCCGCGGCGGGTCAGGTTCGTAAGATCAATTACGGGCTGTCGGCACGCCGAAAGCGCAGCGACGCTTCAGGCAAGGAGGACGGTCATGATTGCAGCAATGGAGAAGCAGAAGAAAAATATTATCGAGACGGTCTTTCTTGATCCCGATCAAAAGAGTCCGCGCGCCCAAGAGTTCGAAGAGAAACTTGGCGCACGGATCGTCGGGCAGGAGCGCGCCGTGCGCCGCATGTCGGGGCTGTATCAGATCTTCCTCGCGGGCATGAACCCGTTGAACCGGCCCGTCGGCACGATGCTCTTTTTAGGCCCGACCGGCTCCGGCAAAACGCGTGTCGTCGAAGCGGCGGCCGAAGTGCTCTACGGCGACCCGAACGCGGTCATCAAGATCGACTGCGCGGAGTTTCAGCACTCGCACGAGATCGCCAAACTGATCGGCAGCCCGCCGGGCTACCTCGGCCACCGCGAAACCAGCCCGATGCTGACGCAGGAAAATCTCGACCGCTTTCACACGGACGACATCAAGTTGTCGCTCGTCCTCTTCGACGAGATCGAGAAGGCGTCCGACTCTCTGTGGCAGTTGCTCTTAGGGATACTCGACAAGGCGACGCTGACCTTAGGCGACAACCGCCGCGTTGACTTCTCGAAGACGATGGTTGTCATGACCTCGAACCTCGGCGCGCGCGAGATGTCGGAATTGATCTCAGGCGGCATCGGCTTTGCGCCGGGTAAGGGCGCGAAGAATCCGAATGACACCGAGGTCGATCAGAAGATTTACCGCACGGCGGTCGAAGCGGCGCGGCGCAAGTTCTCGCCTGAGTTCATGAACCGCATCGACAAGGTGGTCGTGTTCCGCAGTCTGAAGGAACATCACCTGCGGCAGATTCTCGACCTTGAGTTAGCATCGGTGCAGGAACGCATCATGCGCTCGGCGGGCACGAAGTTTGTCTTTCAGTGTTCCGACGAAGCGAAGACGATGCTGCTGGAAGAGGGCATCGATTTCAAATACGGCGCGCGCCACTTGAAGCGGTCGATTGAGCGTTTCCTCGTCTATCCGCTCTCGAATCTGGTGGCGACCGAGCAGGTCGGACTTGGCGATCTGGTCTACATAGATTTGAACGACCAGAACGGTAAGCTCGTCTTCTCGAAACGTTCGGGCGGCGCGCTCATCTCCGAGGTGGGCGAGTTCGAGCCGGAGACGCAAGAGGCCGAGGCCAAGTCCGGCGGCGTCGGGCTGCCGCTCCCCGCGCAGACTAAAGTTGCGCGCAAAGGTCAGGGGCGCGGCGAAAAGGCCGAAAGCTAAGCACGCATCGTTAGTGACAAAAACTAAAGCCGAGGCTACATGATGCAGCCCCGGCTTTTTCATGCCCGCTTTAAGTTTATTCGTCAGGACGGCCGCGCGGCGTTATTCGGTTCGAGCCGACGTAAAGCTTCTAAGGCAGTACGCGCGAGATACGGATCGCGTGCAGTCAGCGCCGCACGCAGGGCGGGCACGGCCGCGGTGTCGCCGATCAGGCCGAGCGCGTGGGCCGCTTCGCGGCGCACGTCGTCGCCGGCCCGCTCGTTGGTCAGTGCCGCGACGAGCGCGGGCACGCCCGCACGGCTGCCGATCAGGCCGAGCGATTCGGCCGCGGCGCGGCGGACGAACTCGTTCTCTTCCGTCTTGCTGCGCGTGATGCGGCTAAAAAAACCTGTACCGGGGATGCGCCGACCCAATGTTTCAGAGAGCACGGCGACGGCGCGCTCATCGCCGATCCGGCCGAGCGCCACGGCCGCCGCGCCGCGCACCCCGGCCTCTTTGTCGCGCACCAGCGCCGTCGTCAATGGCTCGACGGCTGTGCGGCTGCGCGTCGCGCCTAACGCGTAAGCCGTCTCGCGACGCACGAACTCTCGCTTGTCACTTAACAATCTGATGAGCAGCGCGGCGGCCTCGTCCGCGGGCAAAGCGAGTATGGCTTGCGCGGCCGTGGCGCGAACGATCTCCGAAGGATCGTTGAGTGCTGGCACGGCGGCGCGGGCGGCGTCGGGCCGGCGGATCGCGCCGAGTTGCACAACCGCATCCCGTCGCTCCTCTGCGTCGGATGCAGCCAGACGCGCGCGCTGTTTCTCGATCTCACGTTGTAGCGGAGTAAGTGTGGGCTGCACGGCCCACGTCGCCGGACAGATGAGTAAGACAACAACTGCCAGCGCGCTGATGACGTGCGCGAGACAGGCCCACGCGGGCGCACAGCCGCGAACGACACGGCGCGCGGCCGTTATCCAACAGCGAATACACGCGCGCGCTTTTGAGGGGGCTGGTTTATGGTTCATACGCGCGGCGGCAAGGTGGCGGCGCGACGTTCGGCGCGACGGCGCACCGATTCCCACTCGAACGCTTGACGCGCGCGCTTGTTCTCCGGCGAGTCTGCGAGCAAGGTGACCAACTCGTCTTCCCACAAGCCCCCCGGCGCGGCGGCGCGGCGCATAGATTCCATGATCGAGATGTAGTCGAGCACCTCTTTGACTTCCGTATCTGTGAGTGCGTCGAGTTTGAACGCAAGGCGCTGGCGTTCGGTGATTCGCTTGGCCATCTCCGTTACCTCCGTGCTGGCGAAGGCAGACGGCCAAGCGCGCGCGGCAACTCTTAAGGCGAGTCGGGCGGCGGCGATGGGCGCAAGGGCCGTCGGCTGTTATCGTCTGGCGCGAGCAGGCGCGCGCTGATTCTGGGGGTACTCACCTTTGGGCAGTTGGTTGCAAGTCACCCGCCGGCCCGGTCAGGGTTGCGGCGCTTCAGTGTTACAAGCACACGACGCGCGCAAACCGCGAACATAGATACGACGAAACTGCTATCGCTCTGTGTCGGCTGCTGCGCCCGGTTGTTTCGGTTGAAGTTATTTACCGGCGACCGTCCATAGGTCACCTGTGGCGCAATATACACGAGACATGGACGGCAGGCAAGACGAAGTTTGCGCGCCAGACGGCCAGCGTATTAGTCGATCTTCGTGGCGATAGTGTGCAGCGTATCGACGATGAGGACGGCGATGGGCGGGTAGAACATTAGTTCGGGGCGCACGGTTGACGCGAACAGGAAGGGTATCTCGGCCAAGATCAGACTGTACATGTGGCTGCCGACGAAGAGGCCGGCGGCGAGGCTGACCATGTAACCGATGACAAGGAAGCTTGAGGCGGCAAAACGCGTGAACGGCTTGTCGGGCTTCTCCTCGCCGCGCATGATCGAGTCGTGGATTGAGTTTGGTTGATAAGTATAGTGCTCGAAGCAGGCGCGCAGCCGCGTGAACAGTTGCCACAAGCCGAGCAGGAACAGTGTGACCATCAGCGCACGCCACGGCAGCCCAATACTGTCCCAGAGGCGCGGCTTGAACATCGCCACAAAGAAGGTCGAAAGAAATAGCGAGACGATGGTGAAGACGGCCTGTTGCAAGGCGAAGGTTTCGCGCCGCTCCGCCTCGATCATGTTGTCCACGATCCGGTCTAAACGGGCCTGCGTCGCCGCCTGTCGCATGCGGCGGGCGTGCGGGTTGTTTGATTGGAGGACCGAACCTGTGCGCGTAAAGCCACTGGCGAGTCGTGTTAGTTGGTTGTCGTAGTAGGCGCGCTCTTGCGGGTCGCTGAGCGTGCGGTAGGCCATGGCGATGAGGGAGAACTCGCGCTGCGCCTGTTCTGAGCCGCCGTTCACGTCCGGGTGGCGCTGCCGGGCCAACCGGCGATAGGCCGATTTAACCTCAGGCGCGGTGGCGCTGCGCTTAATGCCTAGAACCTTGTAGTAATCGAGCACGGCGTTAATTCCCCGGACGTGCTACGGACTAGCGGCGGCATGCGCCAAGTCCAGCGCTTGCGGGCAGGATTGGGTCAACCCGTGCGCACACTATAGCACTTTTCCGTAAATTCGTCTTGCGGGAAAGGAGCAGGCTTGATTAGCTGAAGGCAGCGGCGGAAGGGTATATGTGAGGAGAGCCAAAGGGGGCGGCGATTCAACCTCGGACGGCCCACCGAGGCAGGGGCAAGGACGTTATTTTTTTTGGTTCCCGCGCCCTTTGGCTCATGCTAAATAATTGCAACGTATGTGCCAACACCAAAATAGATCAGAATTCGTAAGAATTGCAAGGAATCTTGCAACGAGATTGAAAATAATTAGCAAGGCGGCAAAGTCCGAGTCAACTATTGTGGACACAATTGTCCACAATAGTTGACACTAACTTGTTGTCGAGCACCATGTTAGGCCAAACCTCCGGCTAGTCCGACGCAAAAACAGACGCCTTAAAAGCTATCAAGGGCGTCAGGTGTAAGAAACCTGACGCCCTTGATTCCGCGAACGGGGCTGGTCACAATTTTGTCTTACTTGGCGGCCGCGTTGCCCGCGCGCTCGATCAGTCGCAGCATGGTACGCACGGCCACGCCCGTCGGCCCTTTCGCGCGGTAAGGCTTGGCTTCGTCGCCCCACGCCGTGCCGGCGATGTCCAGATGCGCCCAAGAGATGCTGTCGGCGAACTCTTTGATGAAGGCCGCGGCGGTGATAGTGCCGGCTTTGCGCCCGCCGATGTTCCGTATGTCCGCGATGTCCGACTTGATCTGCTTGGAGTATTCTTTGTCGAGTGGCAACTGCCAGAACTTCTCGCCGACCTCGCGCCCGGCCGCGATCACTTCGTCGATCAACTCTTGATCCGTGCCCAGTATGCCCGTGTTCACGTCGCCGAGGGCGATAGAGACAGCGCCCGTCAAGGTCGCCATGTCCACGACGCGCGTTGCGCCCAACTTCTTGGCATAACAGACCGCATCGGCCAGTATGAGCCGCCCTTCGGCGTCCGTGTTGATGACCTCGATAGTCTTGCCGTTCATGGCGCGCACCACGTCGCCCGGTTTGGTCGCCTTGCCCGATGGCATGTTCTCCGTCGAGGGCACGACGCCCAGCACAGGAATCGGCGGCTTCAACTGCGCGACGGCGCGCATCACGCCCATGACGGTTGCGCCGCCCGTCATGTCGTACTTCATCAACTCCATGTTCTCGCCGGGCTTGAGCGAGATACCGCCCGTGTCGAACGTGATGCCTTTGCCGACGAGCGCGAGCAGTTCGTGCGGGCCGTCGCCGTTCTGCGTACCGCCCGCCTGCCCTGTCCCTGCGGGTGTGTACTTCAGCACGATCAACTTCGGCGGCTCATCCGATCCGCGCGCGACGCTGAGCAGCGCGCCCATGCCTTCCTGCTCCATCTGCTCGCGTTCGAGGATGTGGCACTCAAGCCCGAACTGTTCGGCGATCTCGCACGCACGCTCGGCCATGATGGTCGGCGTCATGTATGCGCCCGGCTCGTTCGCCAGATCGCGCGTGAAGTTGACCGACTCGCCGACGATGCGCCCGCGCTCAGCGCCGCGCTTGACGGCCTCATCGTCCGCACCCGGCGCAACAATCGTCAACTGTTCAATCTGCCGTTCTTCTTTATCAACCGTCCGGTACTTGTCCGGCTCGAACAGACCCATCGATGCGCCCTCGACGGCCGCCGCCGCCGCGCGTTCATGCTCGCCATCGGGCGCGCGCAAAAGTAAGCCGACTGATTTAACGCTGCGGGCGCGCAGGGCGCGGACGGCCGTGCCCGCCGCTTGTGCAAGCTGCGCCGACCCGTAAGCATCACGCTCGCCCACGCCGACGAGCAGCAGGCGTTGCGCTTTCAACTCGCTGCGGCCCGCGCCCAGAGTGCAAGTACGCGGTTTCGCCCTCTTTGCCCTTCAACTCTTCCGCTTCGATGACCGATTTGATAAGGCCGCCCGTCGCCGCGTCGAGTTCCTGTAACAACCCCGCGTCGGGCTGTTCGTCTTTGAACACGACGACGGCCAAGGTCTGCACGTCTGCGTGCTTAATGTCTCCGGTATAAGTGTGAATCTCCATCTGCCCTCATCTCCTGCCGGTTTATGCTGCGCTTAACGATTTCGTTCCTTCAACTGCGCGCGCGTCTCGCGCTCGACCGTGCGGCGCATTTCCGTCTCGCGCTTGTCGTAAAGTTTCTTGCCGCGCGCCACGCCGATCTCAAGTTTCACGCGCCCGCCTTTCAGGTAAACGCGCGTCACCACGAGCGTCATGCCCTTGACTGTTGACGCCTCGGCCAGCCGGTCGATCTCGCGGCGATGCAGCAACAGTTTGCGCGTGCGCGTCGGGTCATGATTCTCGCGGTTGCCGTAAGCATACGGCGAAATGTGCGCGTTGAACAACCACGCCTCGTCGTCGCGCACCGCTACGTATGATTCCTTCAACTGGATTTGCCCGGCGCGCACGCTCTTGACTTCCGTGCCCGTCAACGCGATGCCCGCCTCGTACTTATCATCGATGTGATACTCGTGAAAGGCTGCGCGGTTCGTCAGCAGTGCCTTATCTTCGGTAGCCATAATAAGTCAACTATGAATGATGATTATGTCGGTTAGTTATTGGTTTCTTGTTTATTCAAACTCGCCCTTGAGCGGCCGTGTCATCAAGCGTTCGACCGCCGCCGGCACGCTTCGACCTTCGTACAGCACGGCATGTACCTGCTCCGTGATCGGCATCTCGACGCCGAACCGGCCGGCCAATAAATGAACGGCGCGGGCGGTGCGCACACCTTCCGCAACTTCGTGCATGCCCGCAAGTATCTCTGCGAGCGCGCGCCCGCGACCCAACTCCTGCCCGACGTAACGATTGCGCGATAGCCCGCCCGTGCAAGTCAACACAAGATCGCCAAGCCCGGCCAAGCCCATCAACGTCTCAAGGCGCGCACCTTGCGCCACGGCCAGACGGACGATCTCGGCCAGCCCGCGTGTGATCAATGCGGCGACGCTGTTTGCGCCCAATCCTAACCCGGAAACCATGCCCGCCGCCACCGCGATCACGTTCTTCACCGCGCCGCCCAACTCCGTCCCCACCACGTCCTCGTTCGTATAAACGCGCAGATGCTCGAAACTCAAAGCCGCCTGCACCGCCCGACTCAGTTCCCCTGCCGCGCTTGCCGCGACCACGGCGGTCGGCTGTCGTGCCGCCACTTCCTGCGCAAACGACGGCCCCGACAGACACACAAAGCGCGCCCCGTATTCCGCGCCCAGCACGTCGCCGACCACTTCCGAGATGCGTCGCCCCGTTTCGATCTCGATGCCCTTCGTCGCGCTGACAAGAATCATTTCCGGCGTTAAGTCCGCGCCTACTGACTGCAACAACTCACGCGTCGCATGCGACGGCGCAGCTAAGATAACGATCTCCGCATCGTTCAACGCCGCCCTCGTCTCTGTCGTCGCAATCACGTCGCCCTCGATGCGTTGCGCGAGATAGACGCTATTCACACGTTCGCTGTTGATCGACTCGACCACCCGTGCGTTGCGCGACCACAAACGCACCGTATGCCCCGCCCGCCCGGCCACGATGCCGAGCGCCGTCCCCCAACCACCCGCGCCCATGATGGCGATGCGCCGCATAAGTTAATGATGAATGATGAATGACAAACTGTCTTTATTCATCATTCGTCATTCTGCCTTCATCATTTCAGTTTGTTCTCCGTGCCGCTGAGCAGGCGGCCGATGTTGGCTCGGTGCATAAAAATGATCAGCGCACCTACGACGAGCGCGGCCGTGACGAGCGGCGCAAGGCTTGGGCCCGGCGTGCCCGCGCGCGCAAGCAGCCAGACGCATAGCGGCATCAACGCGGCGACTGTGATTGAGCCGAGCGAGACGTAGCGCGTGCGCCAGACGATGAGCAGGAAGATCAACGCGACGATGCCAAGCGCCGCAGGCGCGAGCGCGAGGAAGACGCCGAGGCCGGTCGCCACGCCTTTGCCCCCGCGAAACTTTAACCAGACGGGGAAGCAATGCCCGACGACGACGGCACTGGCCGCAGCCGCGACGCACCAGTTGATTTCATAGTTCGTGGCCAGCAGCCGACGCGCAAGCCACACGGCGAGCGCGCCCTTCAATGCGTCGAGCGCGAGCGTCAACAGCCCTGCGCCCTTGCCCGCGCGGCGCGTCACGTTGGTCGCGCCCGTGCCGCCCGATCCGATTGCGCGCACGTCGCCGCCGCCCCGCCAACGCACAATCAGATAGCCGAACGGGATCGAACCTAACAGGTACGCGCAGACGATGACGAACGCAGGCCACATGCGGCAACTGACTCCGTGAGGGCGCGGGAACTTTTACGGGCGAACGCAGGCGACTATAACAAGTGACCGGAGTTATCAGCAAGAAAGGATTAACCACGATGATACGAAAGTAAGTGATGACTGCTGACTGATGGATAAGCAGCTATTCTTTCATTCATCCTTCATCATTATTTCGTGGCTTCGTGGCTTTATGGTTAAGTCTGCTTCGCGTGCTTAGATCAAGCGCCGCCGTAACAGATCGAGCGCGGCTTGCGAGGCGCGCCAGCGGATGAGTTCGCGGTCGCCGGGCATGAGGAGTTTGCGATGCTCCGTGTGGGCATCGTCCGCGAGGGCGATGTAGACGAGGCCGACGGGTTTGTCTTCCGTGCCGCCGCCGGGGCCGGCGATGCCGGTGACGGCGAGGCCGAAGTCTGTCTCGGCGCGTTCGCGCACGCCCTCGGCCATCGCTTCGGCCACTTGCGCGCTGACTGCGCCATACTCGCCGATCAGATCAGACGGCACGCCGAGCAGACGCACCTTCGCTTCGTTCGAGTAACTGACCACGCCCTCTTTGAAGTAAGTTGATGCGCCGGGCACTTCGGTCAGCCGGCGCGAGACGAGGCCGCCCGTGCAACTCTCGGCGACGGCGAGTGTGAAGCCATTCACGGCGAGACGCAGGCCGACGATCTCTTCCATCAGTTCGCCGCGAAAGGCGAAGACGGCATCGCCCAGACGTTCTTCGATCTGCCCGGCCAGACCGTCGAGCAACAGTTCCGCTTCTTGTTCAGTCTTGCCTTGCGCGGTCAGGTGTATCTCGATCTCCGAACGGTTGAAGAGGATCGTCGTCTGCGGATTTTGATATTGCGTATAGACGGGCGCGATGCGTTCATCAACGGCCGATTCGCCGAGGCCGGACACGCGCAGCACGCGGCGCACGACGCGCAGGTCGCCCGCCTTCGCCGTGAGTTTCGGCGCGATGTGTGCCTCGTACATCGGGCGCATCTCGCGCGGTGGCCCCGGCAGCAGCACGAGCACGCGCCCTTCGTGTTCGAGGTAGAGGCCGGGCGCGGAGCCGTGCGGGTTGTCCAAGACTTCTGCGCCTTCGATGACCATCGCTTGCCGCGTGTTGATCTCCGGCATCTTGCGGCCCCAACGCATGAACTTCGCGCGCAATTCGTCCAGCACTTTTTCGTTGAGGACCAGACGACGACCGAGTGCGCGCGCGGCGATCTTGCGTGTGATGTCGTCTTCGGTCGGGCCGAGGCCGCCGGTCGTGATGACGATGCTCGTGCGGCGCAAAGCATCGCGCAAGGTTTCTTCGAGCCGCGCGTCGTCGTCGCCAACGATGGTCTTGAGTTTGAGTTCGATGCCGATGTTGTTCAGCTTCTCGGTCAGCCACAGACTGTTTGTGTCCGAGTGAAACGGCGTTAAGAGTTCCGAACCGATGGCGATGATCTCAGCAGTCAGCATCTTTAGCGTCCTTCTTTATGTGGGGGCAGATTAACCACAAAGACACGAAGACACAATGATGAACGATGAATGATGAATGACAGACAAGCTGTTCGTTATTCATCACTCATCCGTCTGCCTTCATCATTTTGATTGTGGCTTCGTGTCTTTGTGGTTAAGTCTGTTACTTGCCTTCCGTGCTGCCGAACAGTTTGACCTCGCGCACCCACATGACGAAGGGGCGATTGGTCGGCCCTTGCTGCGCGGGTTGTAGGACACGCAAACGCGTGCCCGTGCGCGGCGCAAACTCGAACGCCGTGCGGTCGTAATTGTCGCCCGGCTCGACGCTCGCAATCGTCTGCCATGCGCCGCGCTCGTCCTGCGCTTGCAACTCGACACGGCGCGCGGGCATGAAGCGTTCGCGGTCAAAGCCCCAGTAGACATAGACGGCAGTGAGGCGCGCGGGGCGTGCGAGTTCGAGTTCGATCCAGTGGGGCACGGGCGTCTCGGCCGATGCCCAGTTGCCCGCGTTGTAACGCATGGCGGCGATGCGGCGCACGTTGTCCAAGCCGTCGGTCAAAGGCTTCGTGCTGTAGCCGTCGAAGCTTGAATCGACCGCAACACGCGCCGGTTTGAGTTCGACGATGTTGGCCGGGCTCGGCGTGTTGACCGACTGTGCGGCGGCAGCGACGGGCTGCGACTTGACTCTTGCGCGCGGACTTGGGCCTGTTGCATGCGGCGCGCGCGCCATGAACCGAGCGCGAGGCCGATGAGCGTGAGCGCGATGAAACCCGCGATGACGAACAGCCAGCCGCGCTCCGACTCTCTGCGCACGATGCGTGTGGTTGCGGACGGGACGTGGGCCAACTCCGCGCCGCACGCGCGGCACTGCGTCGCGTCGTCGTCCGCATCGACGCCGCAGACCGCGCAGATCACACGCTTAATGGCCTGCGTCACATAACTCTGGCGCGCAGTGTCGGCCGCTTGCACTTCCGTCAATTCGTGCGTGCCGACGTAGTGATAAGAGCCATAAACGGGCATCGCATCCGACGAGATTTGCTCGCGCCCGTCGCGTGTGCGGCGCAGGGCGCGGAGGAAGTCGGCAGCGGTTGGGAAGCGGGCCGCAGGGTCTTTTTCGAGTGCGCGCAAGGCGATGGCCTCAACGTCCGGCGGCACTTGCGGATTGATCTCTGTGGGCGGACGCGGGGCGCGTTCGATGTGCGCGCGCAAGATTTCGGTGCGGGGCAGCGGTTCTTCGTCGCTGCCGAAGGGCGGGCGGCCCGTGAGCATCTCGTAGAGAATGACGCCGAGCGAATAGATGTCTGCGCGTTGATCGACCTGCGCGCCTTCGGCCTGTTCGGGCGAGACGTATTGCGGCGTGCCGTAATCCGCACCCGAAGCGTCCGTATTATCCGCGCCGACCAGTTTGACGATGCCGAAGTCTGTGATCTTGATCTGATCCTGCGAGGTGACGAGGATGTTGGGCGGTTTGAGATCACGATGCACGATGCCGCGCCGCTCCGCGCCGTCCACATCACGATAGGTGAACGTGTGTGCATAGACGACGGCCGCGAGGATTTGCTCGCAGAGATAGAGCGCGCGTTCGATGGCGAGCGGGCGTGCTTCGTGCGCGAGCAGTTCGGCGAGCGAGCGTCCTTCGACATACTCCATCACGATGTAGTAAGTCTGCTCGGCGACGATGTAATCGTAAATCTTGACGATGCCCGGATGATCGAGTTGCGACTGGATGAAGGCCTCGCGCTCGAAGCGATGCCGCAAGCGGCGCAGGTCGTGTTCCTCTATGCGCGGACTGATCGATTTGATCGCAACCTCGCGCGGCAACTTCGTATGTCGCCCGCGATAGACCACGCCCATCCCGCCGCGCCCGATGCGCTCCTCGATGCGGTAACTGCCGATGATGGTTTCAGCAGACATGGACGGGTAGCAGTAGGCGGTCGGCAGTAGGCAGTTAAGAACCAGAGTACATCTGATCTATGTCGCCCTGCGTATCACACATCGCCTACGTTGCCTGAGTCAAACCGATCTCATTGATGCAGCAATAGAAATTCTTTTAACTGCCTACCACCTACTGCCTACTGTTCGTCACGCCGTCTTCTTCTCTTCCTCGTACAGATCGCGCAGGACCTCGGCGATGGGCGGGGGCATTGTGGGCGGCGTGGCGGCGGACGGTTGCTGCGCGGCGGTCAGAGGCGGCCGTGCAGAGGCGTCGTGCAGCGGCCGGGCGGCAGTGGTCGGCTGCTCGGCGCGTGGCAGTGTGCGCTGTTGGACGTTGAGTTGGGCGCGGCTGTCGGCAAGCAGTTGCGCGGCGTGTGCGTGGCGCGCGTGTTCGAGGCTGCGAATGGCTGTGTGCGTTAAGGGGCCGTCGCCCGGTTCGTGTTCGAGCCGGCGCAGCACCGTGACGTAGCGACGCAACTCAGGCGAGGGCGCAAGCGTGTGGCGCTCGTCCGAGGCGTCAGCTTCGACGACGTAGGCGAGGTGTTCGGCTGCTTCGGCGTGTTGTCCGGCGTGATGATAAAGCGCGCCGAGCGTGTAATAGACGAGCGGCGGCGCGTCCTTCATCGTCTGCAAGATGGTTTCGCCCTGTTCGATGACTTCGCGTATCTCGAAGCCGAACCAGCGGCGCTCGTCCTCGCGCAAGATTTCGCTGGCGTTCAAATAGAAGTCGAAGATGCGGCGCGTCTCGTGTTGCTCGGAGCGATCAACCGCGCGCCAGACGAAATAGACGACAACGGCGAAGAAGAAGATGACTGCCGGCGGAATGCCCATCAACATGAGCAGCGCCAGAATCACGATGAGCGCCAACACCTTGTGCCCCGCCTCTTTGCTCTTACTCCCCATGACTCTCTTACATCCCGACTGACCGGAAAAATGTCGAACCACGAACTCGCACGAACTGACGCGTGCAACAGGTAAAACTGCTGCGTCTAGTCGTCGTGCGCTGTCGTGGTTTCAAAGACCGGCCGCGAACTGGCTCAACTTGAATTAGCGGCCGCCGCTTGCTCAATGCGTTGCCGGATGGCTGCGCCCGCGTTGCTGGTCGAAAGCTGGCCGCCGAGGTCGCGCGTCGTCTCACCCGCGTTGACGCTCAAGCGCACGGCTTGTTCAACCGCGCGTTGCGCTGCGTCGTAGCCTAAATATTCTAACATCATCGCTGCGGTCAGAATAGCACCGACCGGATTAGCGACGCCGCGGCCCGCGAGCGGCGGCGCGCTGCCATGCACCGGCTCGAACAGCGAGACGCGGCCGGGATATATGTTGCCCGAAGCCGCGAGGCCCAAGCCGCCCTGTAGCGCCGCGCCCAGATCGGTCAGGATGTCGCCGAACAGATTGTTCGTCACGATCACTTCGTACTGCGCGGGATCGAGCACCATGTACATCGCCATCGCATCGACGTACTGATGGTTCGCGTCGATTTCAGGATAACGCGCGCGCACTGCTTTGAAGACGCGCTGCCACAGGTCGCCGCCGAACCGTTGCACGTTCGACTTGTCGGCCATCGTCACTTTCTTGCGCCCTTGATGGCGCGCGTACTCGAACGCGGCCGTGACGATTCGTTCCACGCCGCGCCGCGTGTTCAGTTCCTCCTGCGTGGCGATCTCGTCGGGCGTACCGCGCTTGAGAATGCCGCCCGCGCCGCAGTACGCGCCTTCCGTGTTCTCGCGGAAGACGACGAAATCGATCTCATCTACAGTACGACCGCCGAGCGGCGTCAGGCGCGCGTCTAACAGACGGACGGGACGCAGGTTGATATAGAGATCAAGCCCGCGCCGCATGCCGAGCAGTATGTCCTCTGCGTGCTGATTCGACGGCACACGCGGATCGCCGAACGCGCCCGCGAAGATCGCATCGAACTCATTGGTCAACATCTCAAGCGCGCCGTCGGGCAACGTCACGCCGTCGCGCAAGAACTTGTCCGCGCCCCAATCGAACTGCTGCAACTCAAGCTCGACACCGTGTGTCGCACGCAGCAACTCAAGCACGCGCACCGCTTCCGCCGTCACCTCCGGCCCGATGCCGTCGCCCGGCACAACGGCGATGCGCTTAATCTTTTTATCCAACGTCTCTGTCATAAAGATGATGATTAACGAAAGCAAATGATGCAGGATGAGTTAACCGCTGATCAGCTTGTCACTCATCCTTCATCATTTCTGTAACCGTTGCTCGATGCGCGGCAGACTGGCGATCAAAGTTTCGCCGACGACTTGCAGGCTGCGGGGCGAGATTTTGTCGAGCGTGTCTTCGGGCTTATGCCAGTACGGGTAATCGTTGAGTTGGATGATGTCCACGGCCTCTACGCCCGCGCGCAGGAAAGGCTCGTGGTCGTCGCCGCCCACGCCTTCGATGCCGTCTATGAAGACGTTGCCGTGGCCGATGTCGTGCGCAGTTTGCCAGATGAGATCGGCGAGCCAGCGCGTGCCTAGATCGTCGCGGCGCAGTTGCAGATTTTTATAGCCCATCATGTCGAGCAGGATCATGGCGCGCACGCGTGTGAGTTGCTGCTGCTCTTTGAGCCGCGCGACATAGTGGCGACTGCCGTAGGTGTTATCGGGCGCGTTAGGCTTGCTGCACTCGTCCCACTCTTTGCAGAACGCTTCCTCGCCGTCGAAGAAGACGAACCAGTAGGTCAGGCGCGGCTTCTCGTGACTTAAGGCGCGCGCCAGTTCCAACAGCGTCCCCGTGGACGAGCCGGCGTCGTTCGCGCCGACGAACCGAAACTCTTTGTATAGCTTCGTGTCGTAGTGGCTGCTGACGATGATCACGTCTGATGTTTGCCCCGGCAACTCCGCCGTCACATTCGCCAACGCGCGCTCACCTATCGGCGTCTTGGCCGTAAACTCGTCGGTCGTCACCTTCAAGCCATACGATTGCAACTCGCCGACGATGTATTGCCGCGTGCGCGCCAACTCGCGCGAACCGGCCGGGCGCGGCCCCATCTCGACCATGTGACTGACGTGCGCGAAGGCGCGCGCCCCATCAAACGCCGGCCGGCTGTTGGTCGGCGTTGCGCTCGCACTCACAGCAGGCGTGGCCGCCGGTGTGACTGACGGCTGCGCGCCTTCGTTGGTCGCACCACCGGGACAGGCGATGAACCCAAGCGGCAGCAACATGAACAGCGCGAGCGACATTTGCGACGTGCGCGACCGAGCCGTGCAGACTTGCGCGTCGTTAGCCTTACGTCGAGTCATAACATTGTCAGGGCTGATGGATGAAAGCAGTGCTGAACGATGCAGGTCCAATGATGCATGACAGACAAGCTATGCTTTATTCATCATTCGACCTGCATCATTGATTATTCAGCAGTTACTTTTTCATCACTGTTTTCGTTGATGTGTTCGGTGGGGCGGTGTGCGGCGCGCTGGCGGCGTTCGCGTGCGCGCCCGAAGTCGGCCATGATGCTGAGGCCCTTCTGGATGAGCGTTTCGGGCAGATCGGCCATGGCCTTGAAGGTCTGGACGGCGGCGATGGCTTCCAGTTCGACGAGCGTTTGCAGCTTCTGCGGTAAGGGCAGACTGCGAAACTCGGTGCTGAAATCCTTCTTCACTTCTTCCGTCGTCTCGGCGCGTTCGGTCGCGGGTACAGGCTCGATCACGAGCGTGCCGCCGCGTTCGATCTTGGTCTGACACGCGAGCCGCTCGCCGGCCGCCAAACGTTCGGGGCTGAGGCGCTCGCGCTCGGCGTCCGTCAACCCGGACAACAGCGTCGCGCCCTCGCGGATGATGACGGCGCACGTATCACACTCGCCGCGTCCTTCACATTCAGCGGGCACGCGCAAGCCCAACCGCTTCGCCGCATCCCACAGGTACGTTCCTTCCGCCACGATGCCCTGTCGCCCTTCCGGCGCGATCTCGACGTAAACACTCATCGCAAATCCTCTCGCTCGTTAGTTACATGATGCAGTTTGTTCATGGGGAGTACATGCGCGAACTTACACCAACGGCAGGCAAAAGAAAAGTAGCAGGCCCGGCCGCTCAAGGTGTGGACCGGGCGGCGGGCGGCGGACACTTGGCCCACGGCGCTTTACATCGATCACGATAGATGACGAGGTAAGCGCCGATGATAAACGCGATGATGGCAATCACTAGACCGAGCAGATGACGCTTCATAACTTCTTTTTAGCCGCGACCGGGTTAGCTCGTGCTGGGCGCGGAGACGAACCGGATGCGCGGCTCTGCGGCCGACTCTTCGGCGTGCGGCTGCTCGCGCGTGCGCCGGCACTCAGGACAGTAACCAAACATACGCAGCGTGTGATGCGTCAACTCAAACTTGTGCTTAGCAGCGATCTGATCTTGCAGCGCCTCCATGTCGGCCGAAAAGAACTCGACGGTCTTGCCGCATTGCGTGCAAATCAAGTGATCGTGATGCGGGTGTTTATAGTTGTGCTCGTAGCGCGTGCGCCCGTCGCCGAAGCGGACTTCGCGCGCGAGGCCCGCGTCGGTCAACAGTTTGAGCGTGCGATAGACTGTAGTTTGGCCGATGTCCGGGTCTTCACGCTGCACGAGCCGGTACAAGTCTTCGCTCGATAGATGTTCTTCGGTGCGCAGGAACACATCGAGGATCAGGTCGCGCTGCGCCGTGCGCTTGAGGCCCGCCTTCTGTATGTGCCGATGAAAGATTTCCTGTTCTTCCGTCATCGTCCGTGCGCGCGGTGGCGCTGAAGCTTGCTCTATCATAGCCATGTATGCCAGCAGTTTAACACCTCCCGCGCCTGTCTGTGAAGAAGTTGGTCTTGCACCCGGCTGCATGCTATCTTTTGCCCACAGTGCCGGGGTGGCGGAATGGTAGACGCAACGGACTTAAATACTTGAGCACGTCGGCGGGAAACCCTGACGTGAATGGAGTCAAAGTCGGCGAACCCTTAACAGGTCGGGCTGATGGCAACGCCGAGCTAAGGCTGCTTCATTGCAGGCAGCAAAGTGTAGAGACGAGACGGCTCCCTCCTAAACATCCCACATGGATGCACGGAGAAGGCATCGTCCAGACCACAAACTGTCAAAAGCGATGGGCGGCGAAAGCCGTAGTGGTAAGAAAATCCGTTGGCCCTACGGGCCGTGCGGGTTCGAGTCCCGCCCTCGGTATTAAGTTAAGACTTAACACGCCGCCGCGCAGAAGATTGAGAGTCTTCTGCGCGGCGGCGTGTTTTTAGCGGTTGGGTTGGGCGCGCTTAGTTGAAGTTGACGATGCCGGCGCTGGCGGCGAAGCCGACGCCGAAGCCGACGACCATGGCGGGGCCGGGTTGTTGGTTCTTCTCTGAGAGCATGAAGCCGGTGGAGGCGCTCGATAGGTTGCCGTAGCGGTTGAGCACGTCGTAGGAGGTGCGCACCTTGGCCGATTGGGGCGCGAGCGATAGTTGGGTGCAGACGCCGTCGAGAATCTTCTTGCTGCCGGTGTGGATCAGACAGTCGGCGACATCTTCCAGACTAGACACGGGCGAGTCCGGGTGTTGCAGCACGTTGCGCACGGTCGTGACGGCGTAGTGTGCGCCGCGATGCGGCACGTTCGGGCGCATGAAGTACTGCGGCCGGTTGCGCGTGGCCAGTTGCACGTCGTCCCAGCCCATCGTGAGCAGGCTCACGTCTTCGGGTTCGTCGTTGGTTAGATGTGAGATCGGGCCGAAGGCGGCCGGGCCGTCTTCGCGTCCTAAGAGCAGCGCGACCGCGCCGTCGCCAAAGAGCATGGCTTGGATGGCAAAGGTCGTATCGAGCCGTTGCTGTTCGAGCGTCGCCTCGTCGTGACCTTGTTGGCGACGGTGGCGGGCCAGTTCACGATAACCGTAATAGTCTTCGCGCAGCAGCGGGCTGAGGTGCGACGTGTTCGCTTCGGACACGACGACGAGCGCGAGTTTGTCGGGGTTGGAGCATAAGTACCAGCGCGCTACTTCAACCGTCTTGAGCAGCACGGAGCAGCCTTGCGCTTGCATGCTGACGGTGCTGATCGAGCGCGACAACAGATCGTGCATGCTGGCCATCACTTCCGAGGCGAGACAGGGGAGCAGTTGCGCGGGCGTGTTGGTGGCAGCGATGAGCAGGCCGACACGGCGCGGGTCGCCGCCCCATTGCTCGACGCAAGTGCGCGCGGCGTCGATGCCCATGTCGGTTGCGGAGGTCGTCGCGTGCATCCGGCCGGTGGCCAGATATTCGGGATAGTTTTCGAGGGTTGAGTATCTTTGCTCCACGCCGAGGCTGCTGATCGTGTTGATCAGTTCAGGCGAGAACTTATACATCTGCGAGGCGATGAGTTCGGTTGTGCTGAACTTGTGGGGTGGCAGCGCCGTAGCTGAGGAGATCATGTTAATCATGTTGGTGGCTTCCTTCCAAAGTCTCTTGAGGTTTAGGTTAAGGGCTGACAAGAGCCGCAATTGTTGCTTACGGCGGCGAAATTCTTCATTGAATCTCGCCGCAGACTAGACGAGCGCCGAATGCTGACAGCGCGCGCACGCGAGGCTGGCGCAACGCTTTGCACTGATCGGGCTTTACCAAGTTGTATCGCTTAAAGCGAGACGCGGGCGGTGGCTTACGTTTGTCGGCCCTTCGGGTCGATTCCGTCGGCTCTGTTACTTCTGTTGGCCGTTTGGAACCGGCAGCCGGCCGATGGCAGCTTCACCGATGCTGCCGAAATAAAGCTTGCCGTCATGCTCTAACACACTTGAGATCGTTGCATAACCTTGTCCGGTCGGGTCTTGCAGGTTCTCGACGACCTGCCCGTCCACGTTCAACCCAAGCGCGAACCCGTAACGCTCCGGCGCGGGCTGTAGGAACTGCGGCAGGCGCACGACGATGCGACGCAGAAACGGATGCGGCATCAAACGGTCGAGCAGACGATTGCGCGGCGTGACCAACGCCAACCAGAATCGATCCCGGCCGTTGCTTGCGATGTTGTCGGGGAAGCCGGGCAAGTTGTCGATGAACGTGTCCGTCTGTCCCTGCCGCGCGCCGCGCAACCAGACGCGTTGCACGCGGTACAAGCCTGTCTCGACCACCAGCACGAACGTCTGATCGGGACTGACCGCGACCCCGTTCGCAAAGTACAACCCGTCAAGCACAACGCGCGTTGTCTTGGTAGCAGGGTCGTAGGCCAGCAGTCGTCCGTTCGGCCTGTGTTCAACGAGATCGTATTTATAAACGGTTAATGGGAACTTATCCGAAGCGTCTGTGAAATAGATTGTGCCATCGGCGGCAATGTCCAGATCGTTCGGACAGCGAAAGGGTCGCTCCTGCGCGCCTGTGGTTAAGATCGTGATGCGAGCATCGGGGGTGATTGACAACAACCCTTTTGACGCATCGGCGACGACGAGGTTGCCCGTCGCGTCGAACTTCAAACCCAACGGTCGCCCGCCCGTGTCGGCGAAGACTTCGCGCTGACTACCATCCGCACGCATGCGCACGATGCGCCCATCGCCCAAGCCCGTGTAGAGTCGCCCTTCGGCGTCGAACGCCGGTTCTTCCGGCGCGTAGCCCGTGCCCGTGTCGATGCGCTCGGCGCTGGCGAGCCGCGTGTTCTGCGCGTACACGCCCGCGAGCGGCGGCGGTGCAGGCGGTGTCCACGCGGCCGGTTCAACCGGCACAGGCCAGAACAACAGGTAGAGCAGAGCTAGCCCTAAGATGGCCCCTGCAACGGCCAACAGTTTACGTTTTGTCATGTATGTGCGAACAGGTGCAGCGACGTGGATGTGGCACTGACCTTAACTGACTTGAAAGCGGTGCTATGATAAGCTGGATTAGTTGCGCGGCCAAGTCGCGCCGCAGTTTTGTTAACGGTCACTGTCTAAAAGCCGACCAAAGAGGGTTAGCAGTTATGTCAACTACCAGCCCCGACGAGATTGATCGCCTGACGATTCGCGCGCGCCCCGACAGTTTGCCGTTGATGAAGCAGACTTGGGGCAAGCTGCTCTTTATGCACTGGCGTATCCCTGCGGCCCAACTGCGTCCGCACATCCCCAAACGGCTCACGATTGACACCTACGACGACAGCGCGTGGATCGCCGTCGCGCCCTTTACCATGTGGGACGTGCGTTTGAGTTTCACGCCGCCCGTGCCCTACTTCAGCGCCTTCCACGAGCTAAACGTGCGGACTTACGTCCACTGCGACGGCGTGCCCGGCGTCTGGTTCTTCTCGCTCGACACGAACAGCCTGCCCGCCGTCCTCGGCGCACGCACCTTCTACTTCCTGCCCTACTTTCACGCGCAGATCGAACTCGCACAAACGGGCCCGCAGATCAACTACAAACTGCGGCGCGACGATGCGACCAAGCCCGCAGAGTTTCGTGCCGCGTGGCGCATCGGCGCACCGCTCGCTGAGTCGCAACCCGGCACGCTTGAGTTCTTCCTCACCGAACGCTACTGCCTCTATGCGACGAGCGGCATGAGCCTCTACCGCGCACGCATCCATCACGCCCCGTGGCCGCTGCAACAGGCCGAACTGACTGCGCCGCTTCGCTCCACTATGATCGAATCGCACGGTTTGCCCACGCCCACAGGCGCACCGCTCCTGCACTACGCCGAAGAATTAGCTGTTGACATCTGGCCGCCGGAAAAAGTTTAAACGCGCATTGCAAAACTGTAGTGACCGGGCTTGCCTCTACAAAGAGAAACGGGCCGGAAGTGTTAAGTCACTCCCGGCCCGTTCTGTTTATGCGCTGTCGGCGCGTGTCGTCGTTACTGCTGGACGCCGTTGACGAACGGCTTGAGCAGACGCGCGCGTGAAGGATGGCGCAGTTTACGGAGCGCCTTCGCTTCGATCTGGCGGATGCGTTCGCGCGTCACGTCGAAGTCTTTGCCGACCTCTTCGAGCGTGTGTTCTTCGCCCTGCGTGCCGATGCCGTAACGCAGTTTGATGACCTTCTCTTCGCGCGGCGAGAGCGTCGCCAACACTTCGTCCGTGATCTGCCGCAGGTTCGACGACACGACCGCATCAGACGGGTTCACACGCGACTTGTCTTCGATGAAATCGCCGAGGTGCGAGTCTTCTTCTTCACCAATCGGCGTCTCCAAAGAGATCGGCTGCTGCGCCAGTTTGAAGACGCTGCGCACCTTCGAGACGGGCATGTCCACGCGATCCGCGATCTCTTCGCTCGTCGGTTCGCGCCCCAACTCTTGCACGAGCGCGCGCGACGTGCGGACGAGTTTATTGATCGTCTCGATCATGTGGACGGGAATGCGGATCGTGCGTGCTTGATCGGCAATCGCACGCGTGATCGCTTGTCTGATCCACCACGTCGCATAGGTCGAGAACTTGTACCCGCGCCGCCACTCGAACTTGTCCACGCCGCGCATCAACCCTATGTTCCCTTCCTGAATCAGGTCGAGGAACTGCAAGCCACGGTTCGTGTACTTTTTAGCAATCGACACGACGAGGCGCAGGTTCGCTTCGGTCAACTCGCGCTTCGCCTGCACGGTCTGCGCCTCGCTCTTGGCGATAGCGACGTGTGCGCGCTTGATCTCGATGGGCGAAACGTGCCGCTCCTCTTCGATCAGCTTGAGTCGGCGCTTGGCGGCCGTAATGTGCCGCTTGTATTCCTTCTCATCCTCCGGCTTGATCCGCTTACGGTTCAACTTCTCCGTGTACTGCTCGATCTCGCGCTCGGCCGTGCGGACCTCTTTCCACGCTGCCGCGACCGCATCGATCAAACGCTGCCGCGCGCTCTCTTTCAACTTCAAATGCGCGATCTCACGCGCCAGCGCGAGCCGCACCGACGCGACCTTGCGCTTCATCCGCAGCAACTTCTTGCTCGGCCGCTTGCCGCGCGTGAGTTGCTGCTCGGCGCGCAGCTTGACCAATTCCTTCAGCCCGTCGTGCGCCAACTTGTGGACGCGCAGCAAACTTTCGAGCGTCCACTGCAAGTACTCGTCGGCCTTGTCTTCGACCTCGGCCATGTCGGCTTGATCCGAGAAGGCCACGATGTCACGAATGCTGAGTTTGCCCGACTCCAACTCCGCGCCGATGTGCAACAACTCGGCGGCGGCAATCGGCGAGCGCGCGATCACACGGTTCGACCGGATGATGCCCGCCTCGATGCGCTTGGCAATCGACACTTCCTGCTCACGCGTGAGCAGCGGCACAGTGCCCATCTGCCGCAGATACATCCTGACCGGATCGATTGATTTGTCGTCGTCCCCGGCGGAAAGATCAAGGTCGTCTTCCTCCGTGAACGCTTCGTCGGTGTTTTCGTCATGCGTCGTGGCGGCGGCAGCCTGCTCGATGAGCAACTCGTCCGCGTCCGCCTCGCCCAGATTCGCGCCGTCCAACTTTTGCAGCACGTCTTCGATGTCCGCCGGGATCGCGTCCTCAGTCAACTCCTGCCCCAGCGCCTCGAACGGCGAATAGCTGTTGTTGCCCCGCGTTTCCATAAACCCCTCGTCACCGCGCTTGTTCATATTCATGCTCATGATTACCTCTGTCGTCGCCCCGCCTCCCGCCAAGTAAGAAATTCGGCTCGTCGCCTGCGCCGGCCTGAAAATTAACGAGGTTTGCCGGTCGCCGTCGTATCGCCGAAAATTAAGCTGTTGATACGACAGGGATTAGATGCATCACCCTCCTATCCTGTTGTATCCGTTGATACGGACACCTTGTTCGCTTTGTTTCGCCTGCCCTTCCCGCCCGCGCCGTACAAAAGTGCTGGATAGTATCAGAAAGCCGCAAAATGAGCCAGCATTCATTTTCACGCAACTGATGAACGTCGCTCGCCCGCCCCGCTTGCCGTCGCCCGACGACCGGCCGGACTCGATTGCCTGCAAATTTACGCGCCCGGCCACCCGACGGAGTTTGTCGAACTTTACTTAGGCCACAAAATGTTAACCGGCTTATGCCGAAAGTCTGCGCTTTTGTTAGAGTTACCACTGGCCACGGTTTTTTTTTTGCACCGCGCGCCGCTGAAGTTGCTCGCCTCGGCGACCGGCGTTAAAAATTTTTCGGGCTAAATTGTGTCGCCTCGGCCACGGTTTCTGTGCTAAATTCGGGGAGTGTCGCGGGCGCGTTGTTCTGTTTTGCCCAAGCCCGGCGATGCTGGCCCCTGAATTTCTCCTCAACGTCTAATCTAAATAAAGCGTCAATATCGGTCTACCTCCTGACGACATGGCAGCTAAGGGCAGTCGTTTCACTCAGGCCTACATGTGGGCGTTCATCGCGCTGGGCGCGGCGGCTTTCGCCTACTCGGTGGCCCGCATCCCGCAGGAACGGCTCGATCAGCGATTCCTGATTCTGGCGGTCATCACCGTCGGCATCGGTTCGCGCCTGAGCGTGCGCCTGCCCCGCGTCCGTGGCCAGATTACCGTCTCCGACACGTTCATCTTCCTGACCCTGCTGCTCTTTGACGGCGAGGCGGCCATTTTGCTGGCGACCGTCGAGGCGTTCTTCACCTCGCTGCGTGTGACCAAGAAGAAGTTCAATCACTTGTTCAACGCGGCGGCGATGGCGTTGACCTACTTCCTGACCGTCTGGGCCGTGCGCCTCACCTTCGGCTCGCCCGTTGCCCTGACGCAGCACGACTATTCGGACAAGCTCATCATGGCTTTAAGCCTGATGGCGCTCGTGCAGTATGCGACGAACACCAGCCTGATCGCCGGTTGCTTGTCCTTAAAAGCGGGCGAGCGTTTCTGGCCCGTCTGGAAAGGCAACTTCCTCTACACGTCTCTGACCTACATCGCGGGCGCGTCGGCCGCCGGCCTCATCGCCAAGCTGATCGGCGTGGTCGGCTTCTACGCCTTCATCGCCATGACGCCGATCATCGCCATCGTCTATTTCACGTACAAGACTTATCTGAACAGCGTCGAGACGAAGATGGCGCAGATCGAACAGGCCGAGCGCCACGTCGAAGAACTCTCACGCCACATCTCCGAGCAGCAGCGCATCAGTCAAGAGCTACAGCACAGCCGCGAACATTTCCGGCACGCCGCTTTTCATGATGCGCTGACGGGCCTGCCCAATCGTGCGCTCTTGCTCGACCATCTGAAGCTCGCCATCGAGCGCGCCCGTCGCCGGCCGATCACCTGTTCGCCGTCCTCTTCATCGACCTCGACCGCTTCAAGAACATCAACGACTCGCTCGGCCATTCGACGGGCGACCGCCTGCTGATCGCGCTCGCGCGGCGGCTCGAAGGCTGCCTGCGCCCGATGGACACGGTGGCGCGTCTCGGCGGCGACGAGTTCGCCGTCCTGCTCGACGGACTTGGCGACGCGCGCGCCGCCATCACAGTCGCAGACCGCATAAAGGGCGACTTGACGCAGCCGTTCAATCTGGACGGGCACGAAGTCTATACGACGGCGAGCATCGGCATCGCGCTCAGCACGACCGGCTACGAACAACCGGAGAACGTCCTGCGCGACGCGGACACGGCGATGTATCGCGCGAAGGAGAACGGCAAGGCGCGCCATGAGTTGTTCGATCAGGTGATGCACGCACGCGCCGTCGCCCTGTTGAAGTTGGAGAACGATCTGCGGCGCGCAGTCGAACGCGGCGAGTTCGAGGTCTACTATCAACCGATCATCGCGCTTGAGACGAACCGCATCACGGGCTTCGAGGCGCTGGTGCGCTGGCAACATCCGGAGCGCGGCTTCATCTCGCCCGGCGAGTTCATCCCGCTCGCGGAAGAGACGGGGCTGATCTTCGAGATCGGCCGGCTCGTACTCGGCGCGGCGTGCCGGCAGATGCGCCGCTTGCAACAACTCACGTCGCGCCCGTTGACGATGAGCGTCAACCTGTCGAGCAAGCAGTTCAGCCAGCCGCACTTGATCGATCAAATTCAGCAGACACTCGTTGAGACGGAACTCGATCCGCGTTGCCTGCAACTTGAGATCACGGAGAGCGTCGTGATGGAGAACGCCGAAACGGCCGCCGCGATGCTCAAGCAGTTGCGCGCCCTCGGCGTGCGGCTGTCGATTGACGACTTCGGCACGGGCTATTCGTCGTTGAGCTATCTGCACCGCTTCCCTGTTTCGATGTTGAAGATCGACCGCTCGTTCATCGGGCGCATGGGCGCGGGCGACGAGAACGCGGAGATCGTCCGCACGATCATCACGCTGGCGAGCAACCTCGGCATGCAGGTTGTTGCCGAAGGCGTCGAAACCGAAGCGCAGCTTGCACACCTGCGCGCGCTCGGCTGCGCTTATGGTCAAGGCTATCTGTTCTCGCATCCGGTTGACGGCGAGCAAGCTGCCGCGCTGCTCTCAGGCCTCGCCCAACCTGAACCAGCACCCGTCGCCAACCTCAACGACGAACTCCTCGACACAGACACCATCTCGACCTACATCAATTAATCAACTGTCGCCGCTGCCCGCGCCCAGTCGCCCTACTTTCTAAACGCGACCGGGCTGGGCTATCATCATCCGCGCTCGCACTAAATTTTTCGCGGATCAGATCGGTTCAGAGTTTGGCCCAGACTTACGCCCCAACGCCGCAGGCAAATCCTTTGCTCGCCGTCTCAGGCGGGCACAGGCTGCGCGGTCTTGACGCGTTGCGTGGTTTCGCCGCGATCTACGTCGTCGTCTATCATGCCGTGACGCAGGCTCCGCACGACGAGTCGGCGTGGCTGTTGCGCTGGCTCGGCGTCCCCTTTCGCGCGCTGGTGCATTACGGCTACATCAGCGTCTTTCTCTTCTTCGTTATCTCCGGCTTCTGCATCCACCTGCACTGGGCGAAGGCACAGGCCACAGGACGCACTCCGAAACTCGACTTCATCCCCTTCTGGCGACGACGGCTGCGCCGACTCTATCCGCCTTATCTGGCCGCGCTCGCACTCTTCCTAGCGGTCGCGGCCTACGCCGACGGCATCCGGCTCACGCCCTTTTATCTTTATGATCTCGTGCTGCATTTGACGATGCTGCACAACATCGACGGGCACACAGCCTACGGCATCAACGGCGTCTTCTGGACGCTCGCCATCGAAGAACAACTCTATCTCGCTTACTTTCTACTGCTGTTCCTGCGTCGTCGTTGGGGTTGGCGCGCGACCATCATCTGTTGCCTTGCGGCGCGCGTCGGCTGGCTGTTGTTGAGTCTTGTGATCAAGAACAAGTACGGCTTCTTTCTGCCGGTCAACGAGTCTGCGGCCGCGCACTGGTTCACTTGGGCGCTCGGCGCTTTGAGTGTCGAAGCGGCGTTCGGGTTGGTGACGCTGCCGCGCTGGTGTCGCAGTTGGCGCGTCTGCTTGCCCGCACTCGCGGGCGCGGCCGGGCTGGCTTACTTGCAGGAGAACGTGCCGCTCAGTTGGTACGCGCACGATGGCGTCTGGTTGTTGACGCATCCGCTGTGGGCGGTCGGACTGTTTGTGTTGGTCAACCGCGTCGTCGCCGCTGAAGTGACCGGGCGACTGTGGCAGAGCGCGCCGCGCCTCTGGGATTGGGGCGCGCGCATAGGCATCTTCTCTTACTCGCTGTACCTGACGCACCAACTCGTGATGTTAGAGATATGGCGCTTCACCAGTTTCGGCATCCCCGGCATCATCGTCGCGGTCTTCATCATGACGCCGCTCAGCGTCGCCTTCGCGTGGTTCTTCTTCTGGTTCTGCGAGCGCCCGTTCATGCCGCGCCCCGGCCCCGCCGTCGCGCCCAATCCGAACCTCGGCACGCAAAGCAGCGAGCCTGTCTCGGCCTGAAGTGTGCTAGTATTACGCGCACGTTCCTCCAACGCCCCCGTTACAATATGCGGTTTTGCTTCTCGATTCAGGGAGGAGACTCTTTTATGGCAGCCAAAGCGAACACGGGCACACAGGATGTGACCTACAATCTGCTCAGCATCATCTATCACGCACTGCAAGGCGCGGAAACTTACGAGCAGTACATTCAAGACGCCGAACAGCAGAAGGATCAAGAACTCGCACAGTTCTTCCGCGACGTGCGCGACGAAAACACCAAGCGCGCGGATCGCGGCAAGCAACTGCTCGCCACGCGGCTCGGCACAGGACAGGACCAAGCGCAGACGGCCACTGGCTGAACGCGTTATTCGCACGGATGGAAGCACGCGGCTTCTGTAGCAAAAGCGTCTGCCTATTGGGCAGGCGCTTTTTTTTCGCGCTGCACACGTTGACAAAGACTAAGCGCCCGCCCGAAGATTGGGCCGCAAAGAGTCGGTCTATCTCAATCAACCCGCCTACCGTCCTTACCTTGGAGGCTATGCCATGAGTTACCTGCGCGGCTTTGAAGAGGATATCTTTATCAGCTACGCCCACGTTGACGACGAACCGCTGGCCGAAGGTCAGCGCGGCTGGATCAGTTCCTTTCATCGGGCCTTGGAGATACGTCTGGGTCAACTGCTCGGCGACAAGCCGGCCGTGTGGCGCGACGAAACCAAGTTGCGCGGCAACGACTACTTTGAAGACAAGATCGTGTTGAGCATGCCGAAGATCGGCGTGCTCGTCAGCGTGCTGACGCCGCGTTACGTCAAGTCCGAATGGTGCATGAAAGAGATCAAGGAGTTCTATCGGGTCGCGCAGCAGATGGGCGGCGTGAGTATCGAGGCCAAGGCGCGCATCTTCAAAGTAATCAAGACGCCTGTGCCGCCGGAACGGCATCCGCCGGAGTTACAAGGGATGCTCGGTTACGAGTTCTATCAACTCGATCCGCGCACAGGCAATGCACGCGAGTTCATCTTAGATTTCGGGTCGAGCGCGGATCGCAACTATTGGGACAAGTTGAACGACCTTGTTTACGACATCTACCATTTACTTGAGACGCTGAACAACCACACACCGGGCGCAACGCTACCGCCCGATATTCAAGTAGGCCCGACCGTCTTTCTGGCCGAGACGACCTCTGATCTCTATCTCGAACGCGACAAGATCAAGCGCGAGTTGTTGGAGCGCGGCTGCAAGGTCGTGCCCGATCAACCGCTGCCGCTGCATGCCGTCGAGTTCGAGCGGGCGGTGCGCGCGGCCCTCGAACGCAGCAAACTCTCGATCCATTTGATCGGCAGCAACTATGGACTGATCCCTGAAGCAGCCGCCGATTCGGTCGTCTCTTTGCAAAACAGACTTGCGGCCGAGCGCAGCCGCGCGCCGGAGTTCGAGCGCCTCATCTGGTTGCCGCCGAACCTCGCCGTCAACGACGAGCGCCAACAAAAGTTCGTCGCTTATTTGCAGAACGATTCCACGGCACAGGCCGGCGCGGAGTTGCTTGAAACTTCCATCGAAGAACTGAAGACCGTTATTGCTGACAAACTGCGGCAGCTTGATCGCCCCGTGCCGGGCGAGCCGCTCATACGCGATGACGTACAACGCATCTATCTCATCTACGATCAGCAAGACGCCGAAGCAGCCGCGCCGCTTGAGGAATATTTATTCAATCAAGGGTACGAAGTGCTCACCCCGCTAACCGAAGGCGAAGAGGCGCAGGTGCGCGCCGATCATAAAGAGAACTTGCTGCTATGCGACGCCGTGCTCATCTACTACGGGCGCGCGGGCGAACCTTGGCTACGCACCAAGCTGCTGGACCTGCGCAAGATGGCTGGCTACGGCCGCGCGCGGGCAGTCCGCGCGCAAGCGATCTATGTCGGACTGCCCGATGCACCCGCCAAGCAACGTCTGCGCACACATGAAGCACTCGTGCTCAAACAGATAGGCGACTTCGCGCCCGACTTGTTGCAGCCATTTTTAACGCCGCTTGAACGAGCGAAAGGAGGGCGGAGATGACGACGCCGAACGAACCGCCGAACGAGCCGCGCGCCAATCCTTTCCCCGGTCTGCGCCCGTTCGAGGCGGGCGAGAATCATCTCTTTTTCGGCCGCGACGGCCAGAGCGACGAACTACTCGGCCGGCTACGGCGCAGTCGCTTCTTGGCCGTGGTCGGCACGTCCGGCAGCGGCAAATCGTCACTCGTGCGCGCGGGTCTGTTGCCGGCGCTGCATGGCGGCTTCATGATCGCGGCCGGGTCGGACTGGCGCGTGGCGCTGTTCCGGCCCGGCGACGAGCCGACCAACAATCTCGCCGTTGCGCTCTGCGCCCACGAACCGCGCGGTGCAAACGACGAGGACGCCGATCTTTTGGTCACACTCACGGAGGCGACATTGCGGCGCAGCGCGCTCGGACTCGTCGAAGTGGTGCGGCATGCGCGCCTGTCTGAAGGCAAGAACTTACTGATCGTCGTCGATCAGTTTGAAGAAATTTTCCGCTTCAAGCAGAACGCGCGCACGGGCGCGGCCGACGATGAAGCGGCCGCCTTCGTCAAGTTATTGCTGACCGCAACGCAGCAGACAGACGTACCCATTTACGTCGTCATCACGATGCGTTCGGACTTCCTTGGCGACTGCGCGCAGTTCCGCGATCTGCCCGAAGCGATCAACGCCGGGCAGTATTTGATTCCGCGCATGACGCGCGATCAACGGCGCGAGGCCATCACAGGCCCCATCGCCGTCAGTGGCGGCGCGATCACGCCGCGCCTCGTCAATCGCCTGCTCAACGATGTCGGCGACAATCCCGATCAGTTGCCGCTCCTTCAGCACGCATTGATGCGCGCGTGGCAAGCTTGGGCGAAGGCACATCGCGCTGATGAACCGCTCGACCTGCTGCACTACGAAGCCATCGGCGGTATGGCCGCGGCGCTCTCGCGCCATGCCGACCAAGCCTATAACGAGTTGCCCGACGAGCGGAGCAGGCTGCTCGCAGAGCAGATGTTCAAGTCCCTGACCGAGAAGGGGGCTGACAACCGCGAGGTTCGTCGCCCGACGAAATTGAAAGACCTGTGCGCGGTCTGTGAAGCGAGCGAGGCAGAACTGATCGCGGTCATCGATCAGTTCCGCCGGCCCGGTCGCTCCTTTCTAATGCCCCCGGTCGATGTCGCGCTTGACGCCGACGCGCTCATAGACATCTCGCACGAAAGTCTGATCCGTGGCTGGCAACGGCTCAAGGATTGGGTTGATGAAGAATCACGCTCGGCGCAAATCTATCGCCGTCTGGGCGAGACGACAGCGCTCTATAAAGTCGGCAAGGCCGGTCTCTGGCGTGATCCTGATCTGCTCGTCGCGCTGACTTGGCGCGAACAGCGGCAACCGAACGAGGCGTGGGCGCGTCGTTATTATCCTGAGTTTGCGGCGGCAATGGGCTTTCTCGACGAGAGCCGCGCAACGCGTGACCGCGAACTCGCAGAACGAGAACGAAAGCGCAAACGCGATCTACGGCGCACGCGTCTGACGGCCGCGACCTTACTCGTGGCCTTTCTCGTCACGTTACTGTTAGGCGTGTTCGCCCTCTATGCCCGCCAACGAGCAGAAGCAAGCGCGCGGCAGGCCGAGTCGGCGCTGCACATGGCGCTTGAAGCAAAGAAAGCGGCGCTTGCAGCAAAGGAAGAAGCCGAAGCCGCACGTCGTGAAGCGATCAAGCAGAAAGATGAAGCCGAAGCGGCCCGCCACCGCGCCGAAGCAGGCGAAAAACTCGCCGAGGAAAAACAGCGCGAGACGGCAGCGGCCCAGCGACGCGCCGAACAGCAAGCCCAGATCGCACGGCAGAACTTGCGTCAAGCACAGACGGCTCAACAAGCGGCGCAGACCGCTTATCAGCTCGCCGAACGGCGGCGACACGAGATCGCGCAATCGGCGGCGTGGATTCGCGCCCAGAACCGGATCACCAATAACGAGATCGTCCAACTCGCGCGCCGGCTGGCCGAAATCTCATCACCACAGGAGCAGGTCTTCTGGCGCACACGGGTCGCTAAGGCCCTGACCAAAGTTGGTGAACACAGAGAGGCCATAGACGAAGCCACCTCTGCTATTAAGCTCGATCCTGAGAATCCGGCCGCGCGACTGGTGCGCGCAACCGGATACTTCCTTGACGGGCAACCGGAGCGGTCAGTCGCCGATTTAGAGAAGACCATCGCCCTCAACCCCAACTCCTATTTTGCGCATGTCAACATGGGCATGAGCCTCGGCCAACTGGGTCGTTACGATGCAGCGGCGCAGGAGATCAATACCGCCAGCAAATTCTACTATCCGAAATTCTCTGACGATGACGACATCAGCCGGCTCAATAGCGAGTTATCCCCTGAGATCAAACGGGTCACCGGCAACACTGCGTTGCTGGCGATGGGCAACGCTTTCAAAGATGCCTTGCGCTTAGAGCTAGCCAACTTGCAAGCCTACGAAGGCAGCCCCAAGCTTGCAGACACACTCGCCGCCGCCGCCCGCCAACACCCTCCGCTCGAAGCCTACCTCTCCGCGATCAACTGGGCTTGGCTGCATCAACAGCGCCGCCCGCAGGATTACGGGGCGCTCGTCGGTCAAGGCGCGCTGTGGGAGCAAGCAGGCTACAAGGATGTGGCCGGGCGCGCTTACACGCAGTTCATCCAAGAGCACACGACGCGCGGCGATGCGCGTTATGAGCAGTTGGCCCGCTGGTCTGTTGAGCGCCTGAGCGTACTCTACCCGCGCGGTATGCCCGCCGCCGAACTCAATCCGCCGGCTGAAGAACCCGACGCTTACAGTCTCTATATTGAGGCGGTGGAATTGCAAGCTCAAGATCGGTACAGTGAGGCCAAAGAGAAGCTCGACGCGGCGCTCAAACAGCATCCGGAGATGGTCGAGGCGCGCAGCCTGCGCGTGTTCCTGCTTATGAAGCAAGACAACGCAGCAGGAGCGATTGAGGATTGTAATATTATCCTGCGCGATTATCCGCAGTCGCCGATGGCCTACTTCGCGCGCGGGATTTCGTCCTACGTCCGTCTGTCTGAGGCACTCACCGAGGCCGGCGCGATGAATACCGGCGCGATGAAGGATGTTGCCCCTGAAGCTCTCGCCAAGGTGAAGCAGGACACGGGCATCAGCTTAGAGAGCATCTTTACCGACTTCCGCAACACGTACCGACTCGACAAGTATAACGAGATTGTGGGCGCAAGCGATCTGATGGTGCTGATGCTCTCGGAATTGTCCAGCGACTTACCCGCAGGTATGGAACGACCTGTGAAGCCTGAAGAGATCATCAGCCTGCTTGAGCAAAGCACCAAAGTAGCCGTCAACGGTGGCCCGCCTAGACCTGCCGTGTTCGCCGTCTTGGCTCGCAATCAACTCGACAGTAAAAACTACCAGCAGGCCCTCGCCTCTATCGGCAGCGCGATCCGCACCGAGGCGACGAACCTCGACTACTATCAAGTGCGCGCCGAAGCGGAGCGCGCCCTCGGACAGTCCGACTTTGAGGTCACGCGCCATCTGGCCGCCGGCTTCGTGCAAGCTGGCGACGCGCTCGCCGAACGGGGCAAGAAGGGTGCGGCGCTCGACATCTATGGGCAGAGCGTCAAACTACTGGCGAACCACGACGCGCCCACACTGCCCGACGCATACCATTGCGACGTAGCCGCGACCTTGCACAAGATCGCGCTCCTTATCACGGAGATCGGCTCGAAGGCGAAGGCCGCCGAATACTTGCAATCAGAGTTTAGCAGCGTGCCCAAAGCTGGCCGACGTTTTAGCGGCCGAGCTCAAACAACTCGGCGCTGCGCCGCCGGCCGTTAAGCCTGACAACTAACCGCGCGCGTGTGCTTGAGGTTGTGAGTTTATGATTTGAGCAGATGAACTGCTCTATACGGCCGCACTGGTTTGCCTGATCAGGGATTTGTCTTCTTGGGATCGGCCGCAAACTTTTTCATCACACGTTCGATTAACACCTGCGTCTTTGCTTCCAACTCTTTGGCTTCTGCCTCGCGGTTGAGGAGGCGCAGCAACGCGGCATATTTTTCCATGTCTCCATTTAAATTAGAAACGGTCTTGCCCGCTTCAAAGTTGACCTCGTTGATCGCATACGCCTGCTTGTAGTGCGCTTCGGCTGCGGCATAGTCTTTCGATTTAACATAGACATCGGCCAAGTAAACGTGTGCTATGGCCACGTCATCGTCTTCCGCCCCATAGTTTTTTTCCCGCAACGTCAAAACTTGCTGGTAGATTTTACTGGCAGACTCATACTCGTGCAGCGCGTCCGCATTTTTTGCGTACTTGACGAGCGCCGTGTCCGTGTCGTCATCATCATTGCCCAAACTCTTGATGCGGATCATCATCGCGCGGTAGTAATGCGGATGGGCTTCCTTATACTGCGCCGAGTCGTAGTAACTATCGGCCAAGCCGAGCAAAATTTTGGCGACCTCTGCATCATCCTTACCAAACCACTTCTCCGCCAACGCCAGCGCCCGCTGATAAGTACGTTCCGCATCCTTATACTTCGCTGCGTGGTGATAGGCGTAGGCTAATTTGATGACGTAAATAACCAAGTTCCCCGATTCCGGCTCGTGGATTTGATCGCGGAGCGTGATGTGTCGCTTGTGTAAGATGACAGCGTCCTCGTACTGCCCCGTGTCCATGTACTGATTGCCCAACTCGTAGATTTGCTGCGCCGTATCTTCCGGGTCAGCCCCCGGATTCTTCGCCCAGATGGCGAGGGCCTGCTGGTAAAGTTGGCGCACGCGCTCTTGCGCCTCGCCCTTGTCTAGGTAAAGTGAAGCGAGTTGGCACAAGGTCGTCGCCAAGCGCGGATCCTGCGCGCCGAAGCTTTCGGCCTCTTTACGTGCGAGCAGAAAGCGCTTCTCGGCCAAGGCCATACTCTCCCTGCCAGCCGGCCCGTTAAGTTGATTACGCGCCTTCGCGTCCTCAAGCACTTTCGTACCGGCCTCCATGTACGCCTTCCATAAATCGTCCTGCGCCGCCGCACCCACTGGCAGCAACGCAAAGCACGCGCAGATCAGCGCAACTCTGACGAAGCCGGACAGACAGACGCGAAGTTGATCGGGCCGCTTGACGCTCAAGCGGCGTGTAGCCCACACAGCAACCAGTGCCGCGACCTCGTGTGTTCCGCTTTTAGTCATCATTAATACTTCGGCACACTTGGATCGACTTCGTTCGACCAAGCCGTGATGCCGCCCTTGAGGTTGAGCAACCGTCCCTTAAAGCCTGCGCGTTGGAGCGCGGCGATGGCCTGCGCGCTGCGCCCGCCCATCTTGCAATGCACGACCGTCTCGCGCCCTTCGTCGATCTCGCTCATGCGATTCAAGACCTGACCCAACGGGATCAGCTTCGAGTTTTCCAAATGCGCGAACTCGTACTCGTTCGGCTCGCGCACATCTATGATCTGCAAGTCGTCACCTTGATCAAGCCGCTGCTTGAGTTCGGTGGCTGTAATTTCTTCCATCGGTGAGTGCTCCTCCCTGTCAGTTTGTCTCAACGCCGGGGCGGTGGTTGCCCCGCCCTTGCACGGGTCTGCTGCTGCTGCGCCGCTTCATTTGCCGGCGACTCAACCTCCGGCTCGTCCGCCTGCTGTTCTTCACGGTCGGGCGCGAATGGGTCGGGCGGCGGCGCGCCGTGCGGGACGACCCAGACTGCCATCGTGCCCTCGCCCCACTCGCTCGCGCGGCCGACTAACACCTCGATGCGCCGTGCCGCAACGCCATACTTTTTGCTCAACTCTTTCTGCCAAATCTCCGCCGCCTGTTCCGGCGCGAGGCTCTGCGGTTCCGCTTCGCTCACATCATCCGGCGCTGCTGTCTGCTGCGGCGGCTCTGCCTCTAGTGTGCGCTGCACCGGCTCTGCCTTGTTCTGCTCTGGCTCTGCCTCGTTCTGCTCCGGCGCTTCCGGTTCGACCGCCGCTGGCGCTTCCAACTCGGCCTCATCTGCCGCTTCAGCCTCCGGTGCGGGCGGATGGATGATGAGATAGACGCGCGCATCGTTATGCTCACGCAGCAACTCCACAAGCCCTTCACGCACCCATGCTGATTCCTGTTCGTCGCTCAGTTGATACGAATCCAACTCGCGCAGCCGGAACGTCGCGGCTAAAACCTTTTCGTCCTTCACGGCAGCGACCGGCGGCGGTGCGTCCGCGTCAAGCACCCAGAACTCGACCTTCGACGTTGCGCCCGCGCCCGCGTTAATGATCGTGATGCGGTTCGATTCAAGTTGGCTGTTCGTCAACACGTGTTGCTGTTCGCGCCGCGCGATTCTGCGCCACGCGCCGGGCGTGCTGTCTTTATCAGTGTAGACGACGAGATAACCGTGCAGTTCCGGCGCAGCTTTCAGCCAATCGGCGAAACTGACGTAGTAGCGGGGGCATCCGTACTCGCCGCAGGGATCGAAATAATCCTCGCTTGTCTGGAACTCATAGAGCTTGCCCCGAAACGCCTTGCGCGTTTCCTCCGTCAAGGTCGCGCGCGGCTCCGGCGCGTCCGCACCCTCAGGCACGATCCACAACTCGACCTCCAACTCGTCCCGATCACGCAAGCCCCCTTCGACCGCGACGAAGCGCGCCGCATCGACGCCGCGCATGTTGACCAGATAATCGATCTCGCGCGCCAGCCAACTCCGCACGACCGCAGGCGCGTCGATGCGTCCGCCGTAAGCGACGATGTAGCCGCGCACGGCCGGGTTCTTCTGCAACTCGACGGCGAAGTTGTCGAGCCGCGCCGTGTGATCGCAATACGGTATCGGGCCAAAGCGATCTAACTGGCGCGCTTGCGTGTCGGCCGGCGACGACGCATCCGGCGTCTGTGCCATGCACACCTGACCGCCGCCGCACAGCAGCACGAGCAACATCAAGTACAGCGACAATTTCATCATAAGGTTCAACATCGCTTCACGCTTCGAGCGCCTGTTCGATGTCTTTGCAGATGTCCGCGATGGCTTCGATGCCGACCGAGATGCGGACGAGGCCTTCGCCGATGCCGAGTTGTTGCCGCCGCTCCGGCGTGAGCGGGCGATGCGAAGCCGTCGCCGGATGCAGCACGCAGGTCACGACATCGCCGAGACTCGTCAGTCGCACGCACAAGCGCAACGCATCCATAAAACGAAACGCGGCCGAGCGCGTGTTCTCCTTCAGTTCCAACGACACGAGCGCGCCCGTGTGCGGCGAGCGCAAGACGCGTCCGACCGTTTCGCGCTGTCCTTCGTTTGCGCCGAAGCCCGGATGATAGACGCGCGCCACACGCGGATGCGCCGCGAGTCGCTCGGCCAGCGTGCGCGCATTCGCGCACTGTCGCTCGACGCGCACACCCAGAGTCTTCAGCCCGCGCAAGATTTCGTGCGCCTCCCACGCGCTCAACACGCCGCCCACGATCTTCTTCATCTGCACGAGCGCGGCGTACAACTCCGGCTCACGCGCGACCGCCACGCCGCCCAACGCGTCGCCGTGCCCGCTCAAGAATTTCGTCGCGCTGTGAACCACTATGTCCGAGCCCAACTGCAACGGCTGACACAGGAACGGCGACGCGAACGTGTTGTCCACGACGAAGCGTGCGCCCGCGCCGCGCGCCACTTCCGCGCACGCCTCAAGGTCGCAGACGCTAAGCAACGGGTTAGAGATCGTCTCTACAAGCATGACACGCGGGCGCACTTCGCGCGCGGTTGCGTCGAGCGCGGCCGTGTCGCTGAAGTCGGCCGTGACGATGCGTAGGCCGAGTTTGCCGAAGACGTTATTGAGCAGCGTTGTGGTTGTGCCGTAGAGGTCCTGCGCGGCGAGGATGGTTGCGCCGGCCGTCAAGTCGCAGGCGAGCAGCGCCGCGTGGACAGCCGCCATGCCCGACGCATAACAAGCCGCGCCCGCGCCCGCTTCGAGCGTTGCGAGCGCGGCTTCGAGCGCGCCGACGGTCGGGTTGCCGTAACGTGAATAGACGTAGCCGTGCTGGTCGTCGGCGAAGGCCGCGTCCATGTCGGCCATCGAGTCGTAAGTGTAGGTCGCGGTCGTGTAGATGGGCATGGTGACGGGCGTGCCCGGACGCAGCGGCAGGCGCTCGCCCGCGTGGACGAACTGCGTGGCGATGTCGCAGGCTTGCAAGTCCGCGTCCGTGTCGCTTCGTTCCGGGTCCATCGTGGCCTCACATCATCGAGCCATTACTCTAAGGTGCGGCGGGCGAGATACCAGTCGGTGATCTCGTAGTCGGATTGCAGGCGCTTCTCGGCGTCGGCGATGGTCTGCGGCGGCGGCACGATCACTTTATCGCCGGGCTGCCAGTTGGCCGGCGTCGCGCACGCGTTCTTGTCCGCCGTTTGCAGCGCCTCGACGGCGCGCAAGATTTCATCAATGTTGCGACCGAGCGACATCGGGTAATAGATGAGCGCGCGGATGATGCCTTTGTCGTCGATGATGAAGACGGCGCGCACGGTCGCCGTCTCGGACGCCGACGGGTGGATGAGGCCGAACTTCTGCGCGACCTTCGTGTCCAAGTCGGCGATCACGGGAAAGCCGATCTTCACGTCGGGGAAATGCTGTTCCATGTTTCTGATCCACGCGATGTGCGCGGTGACGGAATCCACGGACAGACCGATCAACTGTGCGCCGTGCTGTTTGAAATCGTCGGCGCGGCGCGCGAACTCGACGAACTCGGTCGAGCAGACCGGCGTGAAGTCGGCCGGGTGCGAGAACAGGACGACCCATTGGCCTTTGTAGTCGGACAGTTTGATCATGCCCTGTGTGGACTTGGCTTCAAAGTCCGGGGCCGGCTCGTTGATGCGGGGGATGCCTGCGGGCGCGTCGCTGGCGGTGGCTGGTGTACTCATAAAACATCTCCTCTGTCGGGGTGCAAATTTGACCGATACATAATGAAGACGGATTCGTTGACGCCGCACATTTGAGCAGATTAGGGCGGCGCAAAGCAAGCGATTTCAAACGCACTACATTCTTAATCTTTGCGCCTCCAGCGTCTTGGCGTGAGTTATTTCTTTCGTCACTAATAACCTCACGCCAAGACGCTGGAGGCGAAAGTGTGCCGCATGTAACCGCCGCGCTCTTTGGTTGACCTGTGTGCTACAATCCGCCCATACGATATCGTGTAAATCGTTGCGCGCTCTCGCGCACAACGTTGATGCAAATCGCCTCGCCCTGTGTTCAGGCGTGTTGTGTTCCGCCGTTTTTCCCCGCAAATCAAGGCTTTTCGCGGTGGAGACGCATCTGGCACGCACGTTGCACAAGTACACGTTGCCGGTCGTCGCACACAGTAGTTAAGCGGAAGACGACGATGCGACCAGTCGGCTTTGCAGGAGGAGCACCATGAGATTTATGACACGCAAAAATTTGGCGCAACGCGCCTTGAGCTTGTTCGCAGTGATGGCCATTATCGCCGGCAGCACGTTGCCGGCCGCGGCGCAGCGGCGGCGCGTGCGCACAAAGACGACGCGCACCGTGGTCAGGACGCCGGCCGTGCGCTACTACACGGTGAGCGCGAATCAAGTGATACGCGTCCGTTTGGAAAACCAATTGAACTCGCGGGAAGCGCGCATCGGCGACCGCTTCACGTCGCACGTGACCGAGCCGGTCTATGGCACGACGGGTGTGGAAGTGATTCCGGTGGGCAGCAAGGTGTGGGGTCGCGTCTCGTCGGTTAGGCGCGCAGGGCGGCGCACGCCCGGCAGCATCTCCGTGGCCTTCAACTCGGTCGAACTGCCCAACGGCACGCGCGTCGCGATCAACGGCTCGCTCGCAAGTTTGCAAGCCGACAACGTGAACTCGGACAACGAAGGCACTGTCAGGGGCGGCTCGAACCGTAAGCGCGACGTGGTCTTTATCGGTGGCGGCGCGGCGGCGGGCGGCATCATCGGTGCGATTGCGGGCGGCGGCAAGGGCGCAGCTATCGGCGCGATTCTCGGCGGCGCACTCGGCACGGGCGGCCGCGTACTTGAGAACGAAAAGGAAGCCGACATTAAGTCCGGCACGGAGTTTGGGGTGATTCTGAACCAGGCGGTGCGCCTGCCTGAATACAGAGGGACGCGCTAAGGTTCGGCTAAGGATCGACAGCCACGCGGTTGTCGGTGCAGAGGAGGCTGACCCGCGAAGGGGAGAGCGCGGGTCAGCCTCCAACAAAAAAGATTCAGCGCACGAATAGATTTTAAAGGGTTCGGTCGCTCCTGTCAGGACGTAAGTGAGCGACCGCACGAGAGAGGCCCGTTGCGAAGGGGAGAGCGCAACGGGCCTCTCTTTATTTTATGGCCCGCCTACCGGCTGAAATGTTTTACCCCACCCGCACACATACAGTAGGCAACAGCAGAGCGCGCCCTGATCTACGTTGGCCATGCCAGCGCATCAGTATTGACAAGCATGCCATAGAGGAGTAACGTGCCGCTGCCTTTTAGACGGCTCGGATAGCTCACTACAGTAGCCTCGCTCACGTTAAGTCTACCGTAGAACCTTACCTCAAAACCGACAGAGCTATCACCGTCGTTCATCGTTGCCCGTTTCTTCGAGGAGGTAGCTATCATGAGCCAGTCAGCCGACAATCTACAGCCCCAAAGTCCGAAGCTGTTACTCTCAACCGCGCTGATCACGGCCGTAGCAACCATCGGCGCAGCCTTTCTCGGCGTTGTGCCGCAGTTGCGGAGTAAGGATGTCGGGCAGATCGAAGCGTTGCAGCAACAGGTCGAGCAACTGAAACAGCAGGCGAACGTCATCAGCAGCAGCGGCGGGAATAGTTCGACCGCGACGGTCAAGACGCTGGTGATCAACGGCACGGTCTTAGACCCGACGGCGGGACGCCCCTTGACCGGCGCGCAAGTTTATCTAGTGCCGCTGAGCAATCCTAAACTGATGGCGTTGACGAGCAACGACGGCGAGTTTCGCTTCAAGGGCATCCCCGATCAACGCTACTGGATCGTCGTGCGCGACTCTGACCGTGGCAACAGCAGCGCCGGGTTCATTGATGAAGACAACAGCGAGGTCAAATTTTCCGGCGCGTTAATCAAATACAAGGTCGAGAAGTGATCCGGCCGAACGGAGGTCTTATGCGTAAGCGTTCAATCTTTCGAGCCACCTTCGGGCTTGGCTTAATGGCCCTGATGCTGGCGCTGGTCTTCAGCGCACACGCTTTCACCGACGGCTACATCAAAGGCGCGGTCACGCGCGGCGGGCAACCCGTGCGCGGCGCTTGGGTGTCGATCACACAGAACGGCGCTGAGCGCGGCAGTTCGCCCACAGGCGACGACGGCCGCTACTACATCGGCGGCCTCGCCGACGGCGGCTACGAGGTCGTCGTCTCACATGGCAACCGCCCAATCTGCCGCCGCACGGTCAACCTACCCGCCAACAACCGTTACGACATCGCCCTGCCCTGTAACTGACACCTAGCGCCCGCCAAACAGGTCAGTACCGCCTGCGGTAGCGGGCGAGATCGGTGCTCTGGTCAACGAGTACCCGCCCGCTACCGCAGGCGGTACTGACTTCAACATACCCGCGCCCCTTCAACTCGTGATCGTCGCGCTCACGGTCTGACTCCAAGGCCCCTGCTCGCCGCGCGTCGAAACCCAACGCAACATATAATGCGCCGTCTTGCCCGCGTCCGCGCCGTCGTACTCCGAGACATAAGGACTCGCCGTATCCAGCGCCAGAAATCGCAACTGATCCGGGTCAGACGGCGCAGGGTCGCCCACCTTCACCCAGATTTCGCACCCGCGCACGCCGTCGGGCTTACGCCGCGAGTTCGGCGTCGCCTCATCCGTAAAACTGACCGTGTGCCGCAGACGCTGACTCGTATCCACCTGCGCCACCGGCCGCGACTCCGGCGCACCCGTCGGCGTCCGCGTCGTATCCTGCACCGTCAAACCCAACGCCGCCCGCACCGAATTGGGCACATCGCCATCCGCCTGTATCAGCCGCGCACGGCCGCGCACCTCCGCTTCCAGATTGCGCCGCGCATCCTGCTTCGCTTGTTGCGCGGCCTCGGCCGCCGCACGCTTCGTGTTCCAGTCGGCCCGCGCCGTTGCCCACGCCGCCCGTACAGACTCAAGCGCGGACACGTCCGCGTCCGCCAGTTTCAGCTTCGACTTCTCCTGATTTAGCGTCCCCATGAAGGTTGTGAGCCAGTTGTCGAACTCGGCATCCGAACCGGGAATGTAGTCAGGCATGAGAGGTTGCCTCCTTTTCGCTGAGTTGCGAAAGCTGTTGAGGTTAACGGCAGCGAGGCCCGCGCAGGCACACAAGCTGAGGTTCGGCTACGCCTGCAAACGCATGATAATGCGAAACTTATTCCAACACAACAGGAATTTCAGCCAATCGGAGCGACGCCACCCCGCCACGGAGCGGTGGCGCGACTAATGGGAGCGGCCGCACCGCTCCCATTAGTCGTGTCGCTACTCCCATTAGTCGCGCCACTACTCCCATTAGCCACGCGACCGCTCCCATTAGTCGCGCCGCCGCTCCGTGGAGCGACAGGGCCGCGCCCATTAGCGGCCCGCCCCCGCCCACACGCCGCGCGGCCACGCTCGCTACAGCGCGTCTGCACAGCCCCGGTGAACGCCTAACGTCCGTCTTACGGCAAGCGGCTAGATGTCGTCGTCCGAGGGCGATGTTTCTATGTCTAGTTCACGTTCAAATAGCAAGCCGGTAGCTGATCGGGCAAGGCGTTTCCATTTCATAAACCAGAGCAAAGCAGGCGCAAGCACGCTTAATATCAGGGCCGTGACCATGAGCGAGAATGCAGTTGATACTTGCGGGGCTGCGCCCCAAAAGCGTGGGGCGGGACTTGGAGTACTGATAGCCTGTGCGGTAGAGAATGCAGCTATCCGCGCCGAACGCTCCACATCAGAATAGTGGAAGGCCCGCATTTCTGTTGACTTTAAATCATCTAAGTTTCTCTTTAGCTGTTTCCTCGTTTCCTCAAGTCTTCTTATTTCTTCTAACGTCCGTTCATAGTTAGCACCTTTGCCCGGACGTGCTTCGCGGCGTAAGGCTTGTTCTTTTACCTCTAACTCACGTATCTCTTTCTCTAACTTTTCGATTAGCTCTTTTTTCCTTAGCTCAATGGCTCTTATCTCCTCTTCTAACTGCTTTTTCTCGCTATCAGATTGCTCAACCAAGTCCACGTCGTTAGCATTGGCCGCGTTTATAGCTACTTTCTCAGGTTCTGCGCGCCTTAAGGCAGTGGTCGCCCTCTGCTCCGGGGCGGCGGGCGCGGGCGCAGACTGTGCGCCCGCCGGCTGAGCAAAGTTTGCTTGTGTTGATTGTGAGGTGAGAAAACTCGGCTTCCCAGATGATGTGTAGCCGATGAATAAGATTAACGAGAGTGGGACTAAGGCCAGCCGGTAAAACATGCCCGATGGAGTGCTAAGCTTCGCGGCTTCCTTCATCAAGGGCAGCAACTCCGTCACCGCGTGAAACTTTTGTAGTTCTTCAGGCAGCGGTGTGTTGTCGAGCGGCACAGGCACAATGCGGATTCCCTCTATGCCCATCGCCCTACTATACTCCTGCCGCACGTACTCAGACTTGGCTGCGTTTTTGCTCCAAAAGACAAGCATCTGGGCCGACGCGTCCAACCGATTCTCAATAAAATCCGCCCACAGTTCGCCGTACTTGATGTTTTCAATATCGAGGAAGACATCTACCTCAGACGCCCGCAGTAGTCGTACCAGCGGTTGAACTCTTTTCAGATCCTTCCTGCTGTACGAAATAAAGATACATCGCTTGGCAGCCGGTGTTGGCATATGAGGCTAAAGCATAAAGATGCGCCCAGAGACTAAGGTAGGGCGATATGCGTGTCAATAGTAAATAGCTCGCCCGAAATACGCCACCTGTGGTGTAGCTGGCTAGCGCACTGACGGGTTGAAGACTTGCTAGGCAGGCGCACTTGCTTCGCTGCGGCGATAGACGACGCGACCGGCGACGATTGTTGCGACGGGCGCGCCGCGTAGTTGCCAGCGGTCGAAGGGCGTGTTGCGGCTTTTTGATTGGGAGTGGGCGGCGTAGATGATTTAAGAAGCCTTTGCCAATGGCACTGAAAGCGGCTGCTTGGGCAGATGTGACACTACCGGGCGCTCACTTTGCTGCTCTTGCTCTTTGACATCCGCAACGATGGCTGCGATGTCATACGCGAACTCGGCTGCATATTCGTCCCGCGCTTTTCGCGTTTCTTCAACTATCTCATCCACCCACATAAATTCATGCTCCCAATAATGCCTCTGGCGTGCAGATAATCGGAGGTTCAAAGCCGCTCGCACGACAAACTGCCGCTACTTTGCTTTGCATCTAGGCATTGGCGATGTGCTTGCAGTTCCACGTCAGCAGATAATCCATCCCATGCACTGTTGCCACCGCAATATGCAAAGCATCCACCGCCGCCTTCTTTGGCAACGGGCCGTCAACTATCAATCGCTGCGCCAAGTTTTCTACATCGTGATTAACAGCGAGCAACTGGATAGCTTGCAACTCTGCAAGCCGCCTTTGCGCCAGCACCTCATCACCCATGCTCGCCTCTTGAATGACCAATTGAGAAACGAACAGCGTAAACTGGGCGCGGCGGTTCGGCCCACCATTCCTGCGTGATCTGCTGATGAGCAGCCGTGACCAAATCCCGGCTCAGCCTTGCCGTCAAGTAACTGACAATCGTTGTTTCCACGTAAACTGTCGGCTGCATGCACTCAGGATTTTAGCATGACTTCAAGGCGCTAGCGCCTAATTACTGATTAGATAGCCACAGGCGCGCTTGCTTCGCTGCGGCGATAGACGACGCGACCGGCGACGATTGTTGCGACGGGCGCGCCGCGTAGTTGCCAGCGGTCGAAGGGCGTGTTGCGGCTTTTTGATTGGGAGTGGGCGGCGTGGAAGGTCCATTGGTGGTCGGGGTCGAGGATGGTTAGGTCGGCGTGTGCGCCGGGGCGGAGTGTGCCGCGTCCTGCGAGGTTGAAGATGCGGGCGGGGTTGACCGAGCAGAGTTCGACGAGGCGTTCGAGGCCGATGAGGCCGGGATGCACCAAGCGATCAAGGGCGAGGGCAATGGCCGTCTCAAGCCCGGTGATGCCGTTGGGCGCGTGGTCGTATTCGAGCGCCTTCTCGTCGGCGTGGTGCGGGGCGTGGTCGGTGGCGATGGCGTCAATCGTGCCGTCGGCGATGGCTGCGAGGATCGCTTCCAAGTGTTCTTCGCTTCTCAAGGGCGGGCACATCTTGGTGTTGGTGTCGTAGCCTTCGACCGCCGCGTCCGTCAACGTGAAGTGGTGCGGCGCGACTTCGCAGGTGACATTGAGGCCGCGCTCCTTCGCACGTCGCACGGCTTCGAGTGCGCCGCGCGTCGAGACGTGGGCGAGGTGCAGGCGCGCGCCCGTCAACTCCGCGAGCGCGCAATCGCGCCACGCGTCCAACTCCTCTGCGAGCGCAGGCTGACCGCGCAAGCCGAGCCGCAAGGACCACTGCCCTTCGTGCATCACGCCGCCCGCCGCGAGCGTGCGTTCCTCGCAGTGGTCCATCACGGGCAGATCGAAGCCGCGCGCATACTCCATCGCGCGGCGCATCATGCCCGCGCCCGGTACGGAGTGGCCGTCGTCCGTGACGGCGACGATGCCTGCGCGCTTCATCTCGCCCATCTCCGCGAGTTCCTTGCCCTGCGACCCCTTCGTGATCGCGCCGACCGGAAAGACGTTAGCCAAGCCGGCCGGCCCGCCTGCTCGATGATGAAGCGCGTCACGGCCGGATTGTCGTTGACCGGATCGGTGTTCGGCATCGCGCAGACCGTGGTGTAGCCGCCCGCGACCGCCGCCGCCGTGCCCGTGGCAATCGTCTCTTTATATTCTTGACCGGGTTCGCGCAGGTGCGTGTGCAGGTCTATGAAACCGGGCGCGACAAAGAGGCCCGTCGCGTCGAAGACTTCCGCGCCTTCGGGCACGCCGTCGGCGCGTTCGGGCAGCGATGCAACGCGGCCGTTTTCGATCAGTATGTTCCGTCCGCCGTTGATCCCTTGCGTGGGATCGATCACGTAGCCGTTGGCGATGAGCAGTTTCATTCTAGTTGGCCGAGTGGGACGAGTTGTGCGTCTGTGAGTTGCGCCGCGCGTCTGCTTGTGCCGGTGCGCCGGCGCTCAGACGCTTCGGCAGACTCGGTTTGCGTCTGTGTCGTCTGCGTAGCCTGCGCGCCGCCCGCGAGCAGGTAGAGCACAGCCATGCGGACGGCGAGGCCGTTGGAAACTTGATCGAGTATGAGCGAGCGCGTGCCGTCGGCCACGTCCGAAGCGATCTCTATGCCGCGATTCATCGGCCCCGGATGCATCACGATGGCGTCGGGCTTGGCCGCGCTCAGCCGCTTCAAGTTCAGACCGTAGTGAACCGCGTACTCGCGCAGAGACGGAAAGAAGGCCGCGTCTTGTCGTTCACGTTGGATACGCAAGACCATCACCACGTCCGCGTCTGCCACGGCCTCTTCAATCTGTTGCGAGATAGTGACCGCGCCGCCGTCAATCAACGTCGCAAACTCCGGCGGCGTCAGCGGCCCCGGCCCTGCGAGGCGCACACGCGCGCCGAGTTTCGTCAACAAGTGCAAGTTCGAGCGTGCGACGCGCGAGTGCAAGATGTCACCGAGGATGGCGACTTGCAGATTCTCAATCCGCCCCTTGCGCTGGCGGATCGTCATTGCATCTAAGAGCGCCTGCGTCGGATGTTCGTGCGCCCCGTCGCCCGCGTTGATGATCGCGGCGCGGCAGATGCGCGCGAGTGCGTGCGGCGCACCGGCCGACGGGTGGCGCAAGACGATGAAGTCTGGGGCCATTGCTTCCAGATTGCGCGCCGTATCAAGCAGCGTCTCGCCTTTCGTGACGCTCGAAGTCGCGGCGCTGATGTTGATGGTGTCGGCGGAGAGTCGTTTGCCGGCCAACTCGAAAGAGGTGCGCGTGCGCGTCGAAGGCTCGAAGAAAAGATTGATGACGGTGCGCCCGCGCAAGGTCGGCACTTTCTTGATCTCGCGCTGCGAGATGTCGCGGAACGTCTCGGCCGTATCGAGCACATGCACGATCTCCGCGGCCGTCAACTCGCGTATGCCGAGCAGGTCCTTGTGCGCGAACCCCACCGGCCCGACTTCACGCGCCGCCTGCCCGTCCCTCTCAGTTTTCTTGGCCATCGTGTCTTCCCTGCGCCCGATACAAAAAAGGCGACCACTCAGGGTCGCCTCCGTTCATGCGCTCTCTTCCGCCGGTCGCTCTACAATGGCGACCCCTTCTTCGCCGTCGATGTCGTCCAACATCACCTTGATAATCTCGCTGCGCTTCGTCGGCACAAACTTGCCGATGTAGTCGGCCTGAATCGGCACTTCACGATGCTCCTTGCCGCGATCCACCAACACGGCCAACTGCACACGACGCGGCCGCCGAAGTCGATCAACTGGTCCAGCGCCGCCCGGATAGTGCGACCTGTGTACAGTACATCGTCGATCAAGATGATGTTACGATTCTCAACCCCGCCCGGCAGATCAGTCCGCCGGTTCACAATCGGATTCGTGCCCACCGTCGTCAGGTCGTCACGATACAGCGTGATGTCCACGACGCCGACGGGCGGGCGCTGACCTTCGAGGTCGGCGATCTTATCCGCCAGCCGCTCCGCCAACGGCACGCCGCGCCGCTGCACGCCCACCAGATACAAGTCGTCCGCCCCGTGGTTCTCCTCCACGATCTCAGACGCCAACCGCGCCAGAGCGCGGTTAATCCGCGCCCCGTCCATAATCCGTGCCTTCTCGACGAACGCCATTGACCGCGGATACTAACACAAGGCCCGCTCAATGGTGAATGGCCAACGGCGCTTGGTAGTGGGGCGATAGTGTGTTGCTCACGAAAATAAATATCTAGCGTTCCCGATCCGACCTGTGGCATACTTCGTGTATGCCTAAACGGTCAAGCATTGAAGATGAAGCGCAGCTTGCTAAGAGCATCGTTGACGAGTTGACGGCCGACGATGAACAGATAGAGGCGAAGCCGCAAAAGAATCCCGCCGCTGTCGAACTTGGACGGCTCGGCGGGCAGAAGGGCACCCGGCCCGCGCCGCGAAATTATCAAAAAAGAAGCGTAGCGAGATAGCCAAGAAAGCCGCTCAAGCCCGTTGGGGCAAACCGGACGATAAGTAGCCTAAGCCCGCCTTGCCTGTATCCCGCCCCGTTTTAGCCCGTTTTATTGCGGCTTCACTAATCCCGACAATCCCCGACAAACTAAAAGCGGATTAGGCGAATTAAATTGTTGCGCCTTAAATCTTTTCGTGCTTTAATACGGTCTATGAACGAAGCGGAAGTGCTTGAGTTAAAAGCTCAAGTTGAAGCGGATCGGAATAAGGAGCTTGAGGCGATAGACCTCGTTCTAGGGTTGCTCCGGCGCAAGAACGGATTAGCCCCCGCTACCTCAACCCCTGTCAAGCCAGCAACACACCGCAAACCAAGAACGGGCGAAAACGGAGACAGGTCGCCGCGAGTTAGAGGGTTGCTCAAAGCAACTCTAGACATTCTACCTACACTTCCGGCAACCTTTACCCGTATCGACCTTATCAGTAAGGTCGAAGAAACCTACCCGAAGTTTCAGGGGACTATCAGGCCCGATTCTATGCGGACAACAATCAAACGGTTGCTTGAGGATGGCACGATAGCGGTTGTAGAGGAAGCTTCAGGCCCTAAACCGGCAGTTTATAGATACGTTTCTAAATAAGGGATGGTGGCTAAAATGTAGCACTAAAAACATAAGCGGTGAGAGATGGATTAGAAGGCCCGCTCTCACCGCTTACGCGCTTGTGCAGGAGTGGCGAAACTGGTAGCCGCGGCGGTCTTGAAAACCGTTGCTGTGTACGCAGCGTGCGGGTTCGAATCCCGCCTCCTGTACTTATTTTCAACGAGGATGGTGCAGCGCAAGGCCGTGCCATCCTACGCCATTTCCACGCGCAGTATCGCATAAAACGGCGCGCGGCGCAACGGTTATTTTTGACCGCTCAAGCACACTTTTCTATTGACAATGCTTGAGCGGTCAAGCATAATAGCATCTAGCAACACAGAGAGGTGCTAAGGATGAACTGCCCCAAATGCAACGGTGAAACAAAGAGGTTCGGCAAGGATAGAAAAGGTAATCAACGCCTGCGCTGTCTGTCTTGCGGTAAGACTTCTATCGTGCCTTATGACAAGCCGCTTGATGATATGCGCTTGCCGATGGACAAGGCTTTGATGGTCTTGAATCTTCTTATTGAAGGTTGCAGCATCCGTTCGACGGAACGCATTACAGGCGTAGGCAAGACAGCGATCATCGCTCTCTTGGTTAAGACAGGCGAGAAGTGCGAACGGCTGTTTGAGAAGTATATGCGGAACGTCAAAGTTGATGACGTGCAGGCCGATGAAATCTGGGGCTTCGTGCAGATGAAAGATAAGACACGCAAGCGGCTCGGCAAAGACGATGAAGGCTTAGGCAATGCTTATACGTGGATTGCAATGGAAAGCAATTCCAAGCTTGTCTTTGCGTGGCATCTTGGCAAACGTGAAGCGAAGGATGCGGAAATCTTCTTAGATAAAATCTATAAGGCTGTCGAAGGCACGAACAATCGTTTTCAGATGACCACAGACGGTTACGGTGCTTATCCTGAAGCCGTCTCTTATGCGCTTGGTACTCGCGTTGACTACGCGCAGTTAATCAAACAATACGCCGCGCCCGAAGCGGACGATCACCGTTACTCGCCTTCGGTCTGTATCGGCGCAAAGCCTGTTGCGGTTATCGGCAACCCTGATATGGAAAAGGTCTGCACGTCGCATATTGAACGCCAGAACTTAACGGTTAGAATGTCTATGCGGCGTATGACGAGACTGACAAACGGCTTTAGTAAGAAGTGGGCTAACCTTCGGGCAGCAATGGCGTTGAACTTTGCTTACTATAACTTTTGCAGAATCCACAAGACTCTGCGCTGCACGCCAGCAATGCAAGCGAACATTACTAAGCGCGTGTGGGAGTTGAAAGACTTGCTCGCACACTAGACACCCGTGTGAAGCAGTTTTAGTCTCAAAAGTTTTATCAGCCTATCCGCCAAATATTGCACCTGCGACGGCGATTGCCATGAATCCCACAACACAGGCAGCGGCAATTGCCAGTATCATGGGGGCAAACGCTGCTATAACACCGATGATTGCTATTACAATCAGGACTGTCATCACCACGCCGCCACTACTTTCGCCCCTTTTTCGTTTGCAATCTTCACAATCACACATGACCATCCTCCGTGTTACAGGAAACATTTCTGCCTGTTTGGGGAGCACCCTTCACACTAAGATACGATTTACACTAATAGGCGGTTGCAAGAAATTCGCGTACCACACTTGAGGACGGGCAACACACTATCGCCCCACCACCCGGCGCTTGTGATTGTTACCATGAGTGTTCCGGTTCGGCATCCTCATGCTTCCGATGCCGGTGAGGCTCAAGGTCCTCCTGCTGGCTATTCTTCTATCCACGTTCAAACATCTGAGAAGGCTACGCGGCCGCCGACGAGCGTGAGCCGCACGCGCCCGTCTGTGTCGAGCGCGATGAGATCGGCGCGCTGGCCGGGTTGGATTGAGCCACAGTCGTGGGCGCAGCCGAGCAGGCGCGCGGGATTGTGCGCGGTGATGCGTGCGAGGTCGGGCGGGGCGACGCCGAGCGTGTGCATGAGCGCCGCCCCGGCGCGCATCGTGGTGACCGAGCCGGCGATGCTGCCCCGTTCGTTTTGTGTGCGCCCGTTTGTGACCGAGACAGTCTCGCCCCAGAGTTGATAGTCGCCGTCGCCGAGGCCCGTGGGCGCAACCGCGTCGCTGATGACGAGCAGGCGCGCGGGCGTCTTGCAGCGCAAGGCGAGCCGGAGCATGAGCGGGTCTGTGTGGATGCCGTCGGCGATCACGTCGCAGCTTACGTCGTCGCGCGTGAGGCCCCAGCCGATGGGGCCGGGCGCGCGATGATGGAGCGGCGACATGGCGTTGAAGAAGTGGGTCATGTGGCGCGCGCCGGCCGCGCATGCGGCGTCGAGGGTCGCAAGGTCGGCGCGCGTGTGCCCGATAGAGACGAGCCAACCGCGCGCCGTCAGTGCGCGCACTAACTCGATGCCGCCGTCGATCTCCGGCGCGACCGTGATCATGTGTGCGGCCGAAGCGGCGCGGACGCGCGGCAAGCGTTCGATGTCGGCGTGGGTTTGATACGTGCGAAAGTAAGGTAGGCGCAACGCGCCGCACTGTGCGCGATTGACGAACGGGCCTTCGTAGTGGACGCCGAGCGCGCGTGCAGCGGCGGGCCGCGTGTCTTGGTCGCGCATGAACTCGTCAATCGCCGTGACCGCGTTTGCATAGTCTTCATCGGGCGCGGGCACAAGCGTCGGCAGCCAGCCGGTGACGCCTTCGGCGGCGAGGAAGCGCGCGACGCGGTGCAGGTCGGCCGCGTTCGCCGTCATCATATCTACGCCGAGCGCGCCGTGAAAATGAACGTCGATGAAGCCGGGTGCGAGCGTGAGCGCGGGTAGGTCTATGACAGACGGCGCGGCGGCGTGCGCGTTGTCGTCATCGTCGCCAACGTGCCGGATGCGACCATCAACGACGAGCACGCTGCCGCGCTCGATGACGCGCTCAGGCAAAACAACGCGTGCGCCACGTAGCAGCAGCGACGACGACTGATCAGTTTCGGTGTTCATGCAGGCACAAGAATTATAGCGCGTAACTCAAGCGAGTGCGCCCGTCGTTGTTGGACGAACAACGACGGGCGCAGGTTTTTATCCGCGAGTGGCCGAACCTTTACCAGTAGAACTTCACGGCGAACTGCATGATGCGCGGGTCGCGGAAGCTGGACACTTGGCCGAAGGTCGTATTGGTGAGGGCGCGACTGGTGCTGAGGTTTCTGAAGTTCGTGTGATTGAACACATTGAACGCCTCGGCCCGGAGTTGCACCTTCACGCTCTCGCTAAAGAGCAGGTTCTTGGTCATCGTAAAGTCAACGCGCTTGGTGGGCGGGCCATCGACCGCGCCGCGCGGCGCGTTGCCGGCCACATTGGGGACGCCGGTTGCGCCGGCTGCGGTCTGCGGCGTGAAGCAACCCGCGTTGAACCATTGGTCAACCGTATGCGGCGCATTCTCGTTCGGGTCGCAGAGCAGACTCGGCCGCCCGCCGGCGACGGCCGCCGGGATAAAGCCGATGCCCGTGGGATCGTAAGTCGCGTAGCTCACGGTAAAGGGCAAGCCCGTGGAGTAACTCATGATGCCCGATGCCTGCCAGCCGCCCAAGAGTTTGCCGACGAGATTTCGCTGCTCGCTGAAGAACGGCAGTTCATAGATGTAGTTGATGTTCAGGACGTGCCGCCGGTCGAGTATGGCGCGGCCGTATTCGGCCCTGATGTTGAAGGCATCCTGCGGCGCGGCGTTGACCGAAGACGTTTGATTGTCGGTCAAGTTCTTCGACCAAGTGTAGGCCACATTGGCCTGCGATGCGCCCGCGAAGCGACGCTGCAAGAAGACCTGCATCCCGTGGTAGTTCGAGTTGTAACGGCTTTCGAGAATGTTGACCGAACGATAACCACGGAACGGGCGAATCTGATCGAGGATCGCAGGCGTGGCCGTAAAGGCCGTGCCCGGCGTCATGCAGAGCACGGTGGCCGCGCCCGGTGTCTGTAGCGTGTTAGTGCCGGTCGCGCATTGCGTGGTCAGGGCTTTGTTGAGCGGCAGATCGTTGTATTCGGTAAAGCCGATCAGGTGCGTGCCCTTCGAGCCGTAGTAGCCGACGGTCAGAACCGTCTTCGCGCCGAACTGGTGCTGCACGTCCAACGACCAGTGTTGCATGTACGGCGTGTCGAGGTCTGACTGAATACTGCGCGAGAGCGATTGCGGCGTGAGCGAAGACGCGACCGTCACGGTCTGCCCCGGCGGGATCGGACTGTCGAGCGTCGTGTTCAGGACGGTGACGGTTTCCTGATACGGCGGGTTGACGGTGAGCAGTTCAATCGTGCTGACCGGAATCTGCTCGTGATAGATCCCATAGCCGGTGCGAATCGAGGTTGTGCCCTTCCCGAACGGGTCCCACGCGAGGCCGAGGCGCGGCGCGAAATCACGCTTCGAGGCTTGGTACACGTATTTGCCCCACGGCGAAGCAATCGGCGCGCAGTTGAAGACGGCCGGCCCGGTCGTATAGTTTTGCGCGTTGACGACGAGGCCGTTGCAGAAGTTGCCTGTGCCGACGACGCGGTTGCCAGCGCCGGTTACTTGCGGCGCTTTGGTCGGGTCCCACAAGCTTGGCACGAAGTTGGCGAGTTGCCCGTTCTTGTCCCACGCGGGCCGAAGTAAGAATAGCGCACGCCCGCGTACACGGTCAGATTGCGCCGCGCGCGCCATTCGTCCTGCGCGAACCCTTCGAGATTTTGTTGCCGCAGATCGGCCGTCAAGTCGAGCTTCGACTGCGTGAAGGTGACGTTGTTGCCCTGCAAGAAATTGGCCCAGCCTTGATACAGGTTGTTGAGCGCCGTGTTGGCGACGCCGGGCGCGCGCACGCTTGCGCTGGTCACGGTCGGGATCGTGTTATTGAAGGCGGTGAACGAGCCTTGATTCGTGCCCGACAGGGCATTTTCATTCTTGCGATAGCGCGAATAGACCGCGCCGTACTTCATCGTGTGGTCGCCGCTGATCCACGTCATGCTGCCGCTGAAGTTTCGTTTCCAAGAGAAGTTGTTGTAGTTGCTGAACCCGGTCAGGGTGCTAAAGCCGAGGATGCCCACAATCGGGACGACATCGCGCACGCTCTGGTAGGGCAGATTAACCGCAATCGGCGACACGTCTTTAGCCAGCAAGCCCGTGGTGTTCGTGAAGATCGCGCCGTAGCCATAGCTATAACGACCTTCAAAGATCACGTTGGGACTAAAAATGTAACTGGCCTGAAGCGTGTACGCCTTGCCGGGCGAGTTGGACTCCATTTGGTTGACGAAGGGCAGATTCGAGCGCGTGCCAATCGAGCCGTCGGCATCGAGCGTGGGAATCTTATCGCGCTGATAGCGGAAGAACGCACTGAGTTTGTCGCTGAAGCTGTGATCGATCTTGATGATCTCCTGCCGGAACTTGGCCGTGTTCAAAGCCGGGAAATCGAGGTTGAGCGTTGCCGGATCAGTCGGCTCTGGAAGCTTGTTCCAGATGGCATTGACATACTGTTGCGCCACGCCGCTGATCGGCACGCGCGTCCCCAAAGGCGTGCCCGCCCGCAAGACATCGGTGCAAGTCGTCGCGCTTGTGGCGCGCAGGCAGATATCGACGGGGAAGATGCCCTGCTTCATCTGCGCGGTCGGCGCTGCACCGGGATTACTGTTGCGCGTGGAGATGGTTGGATAGCGCGTGTCGCGGCGTTGTTCTTCCGAGAAGAAGAAGAATGTCTTCTCAAGTTTCTTGAAGATGCTGCCGCCCGGAGGGCCTTCGCCGAAGTTGAAGAACTGCACGGGCCCGCCCACGGTGAAGCCGTAGTTGTTGTAACGGAACGGGCGGCGCTTAACTTTGCCGGTGTCGGGATCGACGCCGAGCGTGGTTCTGAGCGCGGGCGTGCGATTGGTTTGAAAGTCGTTGGCGTTGAACGCTTCGTTGCGGATGAACTCGAACGCGCTGCCGTGATATTGCTCACCGCCGGAGCGGGTGATGACGTTGATCTGCCCGCCGCCGCTGCGCCCCGACTCCGCCGGATAGAGACTGCGTAAGACCTTGAACTCGCCAATCGAATCGACGCTCGGATAGGCTTGAATCGTCAGGTTAGAGCCACGGTCGGTCACGTCCGCGCCGTCAACCGTGAAGGTGTTTTGCGTGCTGCGCGCACCGTTCACAGAGATCAGTGTGCGATTAACCACTTGCGTCTCAGGGTTGTTCGTCCCGGTGAAGACCAAGTCTTCCAGATCGTTCGTGACGCCCGGCGCGAGTGTGACGAGCGAGACAAAATTTCTGTTATTGATCGACAGTTCGCGCACTTGATCGCCATTGATGACGGTGGAGACGGTCGGCGTCGTCAACTCGACCGCCACGGGGTCGGCTTCGACCGTCACGACTTCGGCGATGTTGCCCGCTTCCATCGACAGATCGAGCGAACGGCGCTGGCCGAGATCGAGTTTGATATTGGACTGGACAGTCTTCTTAAAATTCGGGGCCTCGACCGTCACCGAATACAAGCCGACCGAAAGGTTCGGCACTGAGTATGTCCCTTCGTCGCCCGTCGTGACGGTCCGCACATCGATCTTCTTCTCCTGATCGGTAATCGTCACGGTTGCGCCCGCGACCGCCGCGCCAGAGGTGTCGGTGACCGTGCCGTTGAGCGAGCCGGTCGTCTCCTGCGCGAACGCGCCGCTCTGGCCCGCACAGCACACGACGGCCAAGATGGCCATCCGGCATACAAACTTCAGGTGGTGTCTCATGGGGTGCTCCCTTTTCATTTCGTAGCAAATACTGGCATCAATCGCAGAAGCCCGGCCGCCGCGCACAAGGCGCAGACCGCGCCGGCTGGAATGTAAACGAGTGCGAGCCGCTGTTTGACTGCTGTGGCGGTTCAAGGCCGACCGCCGACGGAATTGCTCAGTCTTATACACCGGCCGTATGCGCGTGGGCAAGCACTATTATCATGCGCACAGGCGCGGCCCGGTTGCGCCGAAGTTGGCGGCGCAACCGGGCGCGCGGCGCAGGTTAGAAGTTGAACTTGACCCCGATTTGCATGCGCCGTGAACTGCTGTTCACGCTGTCGCGGACGCGCCCGAACGTACCGGACGCAATCGAACTGGTGGTGCTGATCGGAAACTCGAACGACGGCGTGTTGGTCAAGTTGCTGATGTCGGCGCGCAACTCAAGGTTGCGTTGTTCGTTGAAGTGAAAACGCTTGCGCACCGTCATATCCATGTTGAAGAAGCGCGGCCCGGTAAAGAAGTTGCGCGGCGTGTTGCCCTGCTGCCCCGGCGCAGGCGCGGAGAAGCGTGCGCGCTCGTCGGGCGAGAAGATGTAGTTCGTGCCCTGATCCTGCACAACGCCGGACATCGAAGGCGAACAGCCGTTACAGTTCGCCGTCGAGAGCACAACGTTGCTCAAGGTGAACGCGCCCGAATAGACCGTGAAGGGGCGACCACTTTGCAGCACGAACGAACTCGCCAGTTCCCAACCGCCGACGATCTGATTGACCACCGGGTTCACGTCGCCGAGAAAACGCCGGTTGCGTCCGAACGGCAGATCATAAACCGCGTAGCCTTGCAGCGCGTGCGTCTTGTCGAAGTCCGAGCGTGCGTAGTTCAGACGGCGGTTGCGTATGTCGAACGGCGTGTTGACCGCAGAGGGCGACGCGTTCGTCGTGGACGTTGTGCGCGCGACCACCGTGAAGGCCGGATCGAACGAGCGTGTGTCAAGCGACTTGGCAAAGGTGTAACTCGCTTGCAGCAGCAAGCCGCGCCCGGCCCGGCGTGTGACCTGTGCTTCCAAACCGTGATAGGTCGAGAAGTCGTTGCTGTCGATCACGTTGACCGCGCCGGTGAACTGCGGGTAAGGCTGGAAGAAGAACGGGCTGAAACCGTTCGCTACGATGGTGCGTTGCGTGCCAGTCAACCGCTGCGACAAAGTGAATGCCGCCGTCGCCACCGAACCTTGCGATAGTTCGGACGAGAAGAGTGAGCGAAACTGCGTCGAGCCGGCGTTGTTCGTCGCGCTGCCCGTGAGCAGCGCGTTGATGAGCGGGCTGGTCGCGGTCGTACTTGCGCGCAACGCGTTGAAGGCGTCGAGGAAACTCTCATTCGGGAAGCGTGCATCGCGCGCAAAGACGTTGGCTTGATTAACGTCATACGCGCCGAACAACCCTGCGGCCCGCCGGCCGATATAGTTGATCTCGGCCACGAACTTGTGCCCGATCTCGCGTTGTATGCTCAAGCCCCACTGGCTGGTCTTGGGAAAGCGCGTGCTTGGATCGAAGACGGTGATGGCGGTCGTAGAGAACGGCACGGGCTGGCGCAGTTGCCCCGGCGTGCCCGACGTTGTGATCGCGGGCAACCCGAAGCGGACGCGTCCCACCTCGTTCGCTTGCGTGCCGAAGGTGCGGTTCTCAAGACCGAGCGACGTGCCCGGCGTGTTCGGGAAGATGGACGACGACGTGATGAACGTGTTCATGCGGTCGTAAGCCAAGCGATAGTTGGCGCGGATCGAAGTCTTGCCGTCTTTGAACGGGTCCCACGCGAAGCCGATGGTCGGCGCGAAGTTGTTCCAATCGTCGTCGAACAGTTTACCTTCGACCCACTTGATCTGATCGGACGGCGCTTCGCCCAGACGAATCGGCCGGTCGGGGCGCAGGACTGGGCTGCCGTCGCCGCCGCGCGGGCTGAGCTTCGGCTCCCAACGCAGACCGTAATCGACGGTCAGGTTCGGCCGCAGTTTCCACGTGTCCTGTATGTAGAAATCGTATTCGTTGTAGCGGGCATTGAACAGGAACAGCGTGCCCGCGGGCGCATAAGCCGCATCGCTTTGCGCGACGAACGACTGTTGCAACGCGCCGACGCGGCCGAGCAGATCGTTAACGGCTGACTGTAGGTTGTTGCGATCCGTCGAGTTGATGCCGGCCAAAGTCGTCGTGGACGCGGCGGGCAGGTTGAAGGCCGAGCCGGGCGCGTTGATCGTGCGCGAGAAAGTCACCACGAGGTTCGTGTTGAAGCCGCCGACGGAACTGCGTATGTCGTCGTGCTTCTGGAAACGCAAATTGACGCCGCCGCGATAGATATGCCCGCCTTTGACGAAGCTCAGATTATCGACGAGTTGATAGGTCGTGATCGCGCGCCGGTTGTTGATCGGCGGGCTTGAGTTGAACGGATCACGCGGCAGGTTCAGGATGAACGGCACAGGGTTCGGGTCGGGGTTGTTGAAGCTGAAGGCGAACTTGTTGAGGCCGACGACGAACTCGTTGGTGATGCGGCTGGTCGGCGTCCAACGATAGTTAACCGCGACGTTCTTCGGGTTGCGGAACGTGTCCACGAAGTTGAACTCGCTATCGGGGAACGAACGCAAGCCGCCGTTGCCGTTGTCGCCCAACGTCGTCTGCGAGCCTTGCGAATAACGCACGTACATCGTGTTGCGCTCGTTGAATGCGTGATCGACTTTAGCCACGAAGTCATACTGCCGCTCGGTCGAGGGCGCGGCGAATAAAAGGGCCGCGGTGTTGAGCGCGTCGCCCGCGGCGGCGAACGAGTTGGGCAGCGGCGCGGCGTTGATAAGCCGTTGCGTCGTCGGATCAAGCCCACAGTTCGCGGGCTGCGTGGCGCACAAGGGATCGCGTTGCACGACATTGTAAGTGGCGATGCAGTTGGTCGTGATCGCAGCCGTGCAGGTGGGCACGCCGGCCAGTACGCCGCCGTTGCCGTTAACGAGCGCAGAACTGTTCTGTGTGATCCGCGTGCCGTTAATTGAGAACGGCGTATTCGGATCGACGACGAAGTAGCGGAACACACCTTGCCGCGCTTGCGCCGTATAGACCGTGCGCGTCACAAGGATCGACTGCGTGGCGCGCAGCAGTTGCACGTTGGTAAAGAAGTAGGTCTTATGCTCGCGCCCGTTATAGATGGGGTCGTTGCCTTCGCCGAAGTTCGGGAAATAGACGGGGCCGCCGATGCTGCCGCCGAAGATGTGCTGCACGAACTGATTCTTGTCGCGCCCGTTCAAGTTGTTCTCGTACTCGTTGGCGTTCAAACGCGGCGTGCGATACAACTCGAACAGCGTGCCGTGAAATTCGTCTGAGCCTGAGCGCGTCACGAGCGACACCTGCGCGCCGGATGAACGACCCAACTCGGCCGTGAAGTTGCCGGTCACAACCTGAAACTGTTCGATGGAGTCAGGGTTCGGCCGCAGCGGCGTGAAGTTCGAGCCGCCCGCGCTCGACTCGTTGATGTCGATGCCGTCGAGCGTGAAGTTAAAGGCGCGGTCGCGCGCGCCGTGGACGTGGACGTTGCCGCCCGTGTTGCCGCCCGTGCCCGCGCGCGAGTTGCCGATCACGCCCGGTTGCAACGAGATGAAGTCGAGCGGGTTGCGCCCGCGCGTGCCGACGATAGGCAAGGCTTCGAGCGAACGCTGCTCGACGGTGTTGCCGAAGTTGCCCGAACTGCTCGTCTGCACCAACTCGGCCGAACCAACCACAGTCACCACGTCGCTCACGCCGCCCGCTTCGAGCGGCGCGTCAACGGTCGCGGGCTGATTGACGTTAACCTGATTGCCGGTCGAGACGAATTTCTTAAAGCCCTGCTTCTCGACCGCGACGCTATAGACGCCGACCTGCACCGAGTCGAAGACATAAGTGCCGTTCGAGGTTGATTGCGTGCTGAAGGAAACTTTCGTGCCCTCGTTGGTCAAGGTCACGGCGGCGTCGGCGACGACCGCGCCCGCTTGATCGGTTACGACGCCGGTGACACGCGACGCCGTGCCTTGTGCTAGCGTCGCGCTCAAACTACCCGTCAACAACACGAGGCACAGCAGGCAGCGCAAGAAGCTTTTCATTGTCATGGGCTCATCTCCGAAGATGCGATGTTTACGTGCGTATGGTCGCAGCAGACGTGGCCGGCGGCCACGCGTGCGAACTGAAACTGTTTGCCGGCGCGGGCCAAGATGCGACGCGCCGCCGTGCAGGCTGATTGCAGAGTCTGGTTACGGCTGACCTATAATGCCACCCGAATAGAACGCACTTGAGAACCTGTCACACGAATGAAGGATGGAAACGAACGCTGCCAACGCGAACGTGCGCCGCATTCTACATAGACCGGCGACTATCAGCAAAACTAAAAAACTTTATCAGATGGATAAGCATTGATGATGATTGCGGCTCAAGCCGTGAGTGGCGTAGTGTGTTGCGCTGTGGCCTGATTCAAGGGTTCGCACAAGTTTGCAAATCTTGTTCCAACTGCCGCCAGTTTTTATCCAGCTTGTTCCGCGCTCTTTCCTGTGTGAGGTTGGCGCACGACTCCGATTTTTTGGATTTTAAGTCTACTTTTTTGGATCATTCGCTTAACGAGTTCTTATGACGTGTGCGCCGACAGACGTGTTGCTGCTATTCGATTTTGCTGACCACAAGGGCCGGCTGCAACGTCTCTGCTTCGAGCAGCCGCTCGAAGTGATCGCGGCGCACACGTTGGCTGAAGTGAAACCGGCCTTGCGTGCGGTCGAGCAAGCGACGGCGGCCGGGTTGTACGCGGGCGGCTACGTCAGTTATGAAGCCGCGCCCGCGTTCGATTCGGCCCTGACCGTCCGCCCCGGTGCAAGCTGGCCGCTGCTCTGGTTCGGCCTCTTCCACGCGCCTGCCGTGGCTGCACTCGACGAACGTGCATGCGCTTATCAACTCTCCGATTGGACGCCGGCCACTGCTTGGCCGGACTATCAACACAACGTCGCGGCCTTACGCGCCGCCATCGCGCGCGGCGACACCTATCAAGCCAACTACACGATCCGCTTGCGCGCGCGCTTCCGGGGCGACGACCTCGCGTTCTATCAACATCTCGCCGCCCGGCAGCAGGCGCGTTACTGCGCCTATCTCAACACGGGTCGCCAACGAATCCTGTCGGCCTCGCCGGAACTTTTTTTCCACTGGCGCAACCAAGAGATCATCACGCGCCCGATGAAGGGCACGGCGCGGCGCGGGCGCTGGCTCGAAGAGGACGAGCAACAAACGCGCTGGCTCGCCAACTCTGAGAAGAACCGGGCCGAGAACATCATGATCGTCGATCTGATGCGCAACGATCTGGGGCGCATCGCGCAGACCGGCACGGTCGAAGTCCGCGAACTCTGCCGCGTCGAACATTACCCGACCGTCTTACAGATGACCTCGACCGTGGCGGCGCAGACCCGACCGGACATAACCTTGTCAGACATCTTCGCGGCGCTCTTTCCATCCGGCTCTGTCACAGGTGCGCCAAAGGTCAGCACGATGCGTCTCATCGCCGCGCGCGAAGATTCGCCCCGGCACGTCTACTGCGGCAGCGTCGGCTTCGTCACACCGGCACGCGAAGCCGTCTTCAACGTCGCCATCAGGACAGCACTCGTTGACACGGAAACCGAGTCGGCCGAGTACGGCATCGGCGGCGGTATCACGTGGGACTCAACCGCGACCGACGAATATCACGAAGCACTCACAAAGGCCGCGCTGCTGACCTACGATCAGCCACAATTTCAACTACTGGAAACGCTCAAGCTTGAACATGGTCAGTACACATTATTGACCCGGCATCTTGACCGGCTCACATCATCCGCCCACTATTTCGCTTATCCCTTCTCACTAGACGATGCACGCGCGGCGCTCACGCAACACGCGCAGACTCATGCCCACGAGGCTCGCCGCGTCCGCTTGCTGTTGTCACAAAACGGCACGCTGCACGTCGAAAGCGCGCCGCTTGATGAACCGTCAGCTACGCCCGCGCCGGTCGCATTAGCCACAACGCCCGTCTTGCGCGCCAACGTTTTCCTTTATCACAAGACGACCCGGCGCGATCTCTACGAACAGCATCGCGCCCGACATCCGCGCGCCTTCGACGTGCTGCTCTGGAATGAGGACGGAGAGTTGACCGAGTTCACCAACGGCAATCTCGTCGTCGAGCTTGCCGGCCGGCGCTACACACCGCCGCGCGCGTGCGGCCTGTTAGCGGGCACGTTGCGCGCCGAGTTGCTGGCTCAGGGTGAGATTGAAGAACGCATCATCACGCGCGCACAGTTGGCCCGATGCGCGCGGCTGTGGCTGATCAATAGCGTGCGCGGTTGGCTGCCGGTGCAGTTGCAGCCGGGCGATCACTTCTTATCCGGAAACAACTGATTCAGCACTTCCGCCAGCCGGTAGCCCGCGAGCGCGATGCGCTGTCGCGCGACGGCGCGCGCCCTCGTGTTGTATTCGTCTGTGGGGATGCTGTTCTCCGGCAGATTGTAGACGACGTTGGCCGCCAGCATGTGACTCTCCTGCGCCCACTTGTCGGGGTTCAATTCGCGCGCTTCCGCGAGTTTTTCAGCCGGATAAGCAGTCGTCACCGCAGTTGCATATGCGTCGAGCAGGCGGCGGTTGCGTTCTTCGAGCGGGCGTTGCGGCGACCAGAAGTTGAACGCGCCCGCGGCCGAGTCCCAGTACCAGTGCAGGTTGTCGGGCACGCCGACGAGTTTGAAGCCGTTGCCGCCTGCGTCGCCCTTCGGGTTCTTCGCGGTCACGCGCGTCGCGGCGTGGAGCGGCTGGTGTATGTCGCCGACGAGATGAATCAGATAACCGAGCAGTTCGGCGTCGTGCTTGTCCGTGCCCGTGCCTTTTTGCAAAGTCTCTATGGCCCACTTGATGCGCACGACGGCGTTCTCGTCGTCGGATTTGAAATTTGGATCGACGGGCACACCCTCGAAGATCGGGATGTCGCGGTAGTGCCAGACGCGCATGTCGTCGTGCATCGAGTCGGCCTTGATGTCGTCCATCCAGACCGCCACCGTCACGCCGTCGTAAGACTTGCCGCAAAAGCGGAGCGTCTTCGTCAACGCATCCACGCGCGCTTTCGCGGTCGGGTTCAAACGGCTGTACGCGATGTCCGCGACGATCATGTGGCTCGTATCGTCCCACGCGAACGCGGCCGTATGAGATAACAACAGAATCACGATTAACGCGCAGACACGTCCGAGTTTATACATTTAACTTGCTCCTATTTGAATGAATGCTTAGCATGACGGAATTTTTAACCACGAAGACACGAAGGCACAAAGAAGACCTTCGTGTCTTTGTGGTTAATCCGTCGTCCACATTAATCTCAAGCTCAAGCCTATTTATACAACAGCACGCGCGCACGTGCGCGGCGAAACTCGTCGAGCGCGGGTTGCCATGAGCGCATGATCTCTTCGGGCGCGTCGCCGCGCTTGACGCGTGCGAGCGCGTCGGCGTTGACGAGCAGCCGCTCGTACTTGTCCACCTTCCATTCGGCCGGATAGAGCCGCCGGAGCGCGACCGCCATCTCAATGCCTGCCCGCACGGGTTGAAACTGCGCGCGGTCGGTGATGAATGAGATTGATGCCGCCGCACTCCTCGCCCTTGAAAGACGGACGCCTTCGGCGTGAAGCGCACGGGCACGAAGCGCACGCCCGCGATCTTACGCTCGTTCAAATAAGCCGCGAGCTTGCTGCCCGTCGAGCCACGGCGCGCCGACCAGTTCGAACGGCGTGTCCGTCCCGCGCCCGACCGAGACGTTCGTCGTCTCCAACAGCCCGACGCCCGGATAGAGCGTCGCCTCCGTCAGGCTCCGCATGTTCGGCGACGGGTTGACCCACGATCAGACCCGTCGCGTCGAACCACTGCGCGCGCCGCCAGTTCTCCATCTTCACGACGCGCAGATCGCAGTCGAGCTTACGCTGCTCATTGAACAGTCGTGCCAGCTCGCCGACGGTCATGCCGTGGCGGACGGGGATCGTGTGGTAAGCGATGAACGAGAGTTTGTCGGCGTCGGCCAGCGGGCCTTCGACATCGAGGCCGCCGATCGGATTCGGGCGGTCGAGCACGAAGACGGGCAGACGCGCGCCTTGCGCCGCCTCTTCCATCACGTAGCCGAGCGTCGAGATGTATGTGTAGAAGCGCGCGCCGACGTCCTGTATGTCGAAGACGAGCGCGTCGAGGTCTTTCAACTGCTCGGGCTTCGGCCGCCGCGACTCGCCGTAGAGCGAATAGATCGGCAGCCCCGTCTTCTCATCCTTCGTAGTCGGAAATTTTTTCGTCCGCCACACCGCGGATGCCGTGCTCGGGCGAGAAGAGCGCGACGAGTTTTACGCCCGTCGCCTCGCGCAGCACGTCGATCGTCTGCCGCCCGCGCCGGTCGCGCCCCGTGTGGTTCGTCACCAGCCCGACGCGCAGGTTCTGCCAGTTGTTTGAACCCGTCGCGCGCCAGCACGTCCATGCCGTTCAACACCTCGCGTATCGGCGGTGCGTGCTCGCCGCGCCTGCTCGCACTCGCACGCATTCGCGCCGACGTCGAACTTGGCGACGCTCGCCAGCATAGTTCTGCGAGTACTGCGCTGCTCGACTCTGCGCGTGCCTGTTCGGCGCCCACGTCCGTGATGGACGACGCGACGATTGAAGCGACGCGGCCGCGCAGCGGCGTCACGTCGCCCTTGCCGTCCGGGTGGACGCGGTTGCTGAGAAAGACGACGAACGTCTCGCTCGCGGGGTCGAGCCAGAGCGAGGTGCCGGTGAAGCCCGTGTGGCCGAACGAACCGAGCGGGAAGAGGTCGCCGCGATTGGACGAGAAGCCGCTCGTCAATGTCCCAACCAAGCCCGCGCGCCGTGCCGTCTGCTTCGCACCTGCCGCGGGCGCGTCATCGCCGCCACGCCGAGCGGACTCAAGATGCGCGCGCCGCCATACTCGCCGCCGTTCAGAATCATCTGGCAGAAGATGGCGAGGTCGTCGGCCGTCGAGAACAGCCCGGCGTGGCCCGCGACGCCGCCCATGCGATTCGAAGTCGGGTCGTGCACCTCGCCGCGCAGCATACGTTCAGCCTCTTGCGCGCCGCCGTCGCCCGTCTGCCGCCGAGATAGCTGCTTGCATCGCGCGCACCGTCTCGGTCGGCGCGATGCGCGGACGCAGAGCGCGCGCGGCGGATTGAAACCTGTGTCGCTCATGCCGAGCGGCTCGAAGATGTTCTGCGCGCAAACTCGTCGAGCGGCTGCCCCGACACGCGATGCACGACCTCGCCGAGCGCGATATAGCTGATGTCGCTGTAGACGAAACGCGCGCCCGGCGGATTCGCGCAAGCCGCTCGCGTAGCAGCCGCTTCATCGCTCTCGTCGTGGCCCGCCCATTGCTCGCCCAGATCGAAGTCCGGCGCGTAGCCCGAGCGGTGCGTCAGCAGCTGCTCGATGGTGATTACTCGCGCCCCTCGCCCTTCAGTCCGGCAGATGTAGCGCGACGACGCGGATCATTCAGACGCACTTGCCCGCGCTCGACCAGAATCATCGATGCTCGTCGCCGTCGCCACCACTTTCGTCAGACTCGCGCAAGTCGAAGACAGTGTCCGGCGTCATCTGTTCGCGCACCGGTTCAACCGCGCGCGCGCCGTACGCCCTGCGCCACACGACGCGCCCGCGCCGCGCCGCCAGCACCACCGCGCCCGGCGTCTCCTTGCGTTCAATCGACTTGCGCCACCACTTGATCGATCTGTGCGAGTCGCTCAGCCGACATGCCGACCGTAGCCGGTGCGACGGCGGGCAGAGGCGCGGCCCATAGCGGCGCGACAATTGCCAACGCCAAGCTGATGACGACAAACCTATGCGCGATGAAACGATGCGGCGAGCTAATCATACTTTGATAACTTTAACCACAAAGAGACGAAGGATACTAAGAACTACTTAGTGCCTTCGTGTCTTTGTGGTTGATGTCTTCTTTCTTTAAGGCACGGCTTGCGCCCGCGCCTGCGCCTTTAGTTGAATGCCCGTGCCGCGCGGGTAGAGGACGGCAATGTGATCGGCAGCCGGCCCATGACGTCGATCTGCCCTAAGAGCGCGCGGGCGGCGGCGCGTTGCAGGCTCGGCATGTCGCCATAGGCGACGACGTAAGTCTGCAAGCCGGGATAGTTCTGCAGCAGGTACGGGTTGCCGAAGCTGATGCCGACGACGTGGCGCTTTGCGTTCGATCAACTTCTCCAACGCGCGTGCGCCCTGGTCGGGCAACGCGCACGCTGTTCGACGCGCCCGACCGCACGCGCCCGTACATCGAGACGATGACGACTTCGGCCTTCTGCGCGCGGTCGAGCGCCTGCTTCACTTCCGCGTCGGTCGAGCGCGCAGTCGAGCACGACACGTCCATGCGTCGCCCGCCGCGCGCCATCTGCCAACGAAGTGTTGCCGATGAAGAAGCGATCCTCGCCGTTCGTGATCGCGAGGTTGAAGATGCGCGCGTCTGCTCTAAGATCGCGCCAGACGCGTAAACAGTTGCGCGTCGTCGCGCACGAGCGTGATCGCGTGCGTCGGCGATCTCCTCGCGCGAGCTTCTGCGCCTCGCTGCTGCCGACGAGCAGATCGATCTGTTCGAGCGGCGTCAGGCGTTGCTTCACGAGGCCGAGGTCGTACTTCGCCGCGAGGATGCGGCGCGCGGACTCTTCGACGCGCTTCTCCGTCAGCCGGCCCGCCGCGACCGCCTGCGCGCAGGCCGCGCACGACGCCGTCCGGGTCGGCTGGCTTGAGCAGCATGTCCGCGCCCGCTTCGAGCGGCGCGCACGGCCGCCTCGTCCTGCGTGAAATAGATCGTCAACCCGCTCATGTCGAGCGCGTCGGTGACGACGAGGCCGTCGAACGCCGAGGTCGCGGCGCAGTATGTCGCCCACCACGCGCGGCGAGAGCGAGCCCGGCAGCGTCGCATTCTCGACGAACACTTCCCTGTCGGCGTATGTGGCCGGCCTGCCGATCGCGCGGCAGCGGGCTGATCGTCGTCGGGTCGATCTGCGGCAGGCCGATGTGCGCCGGCATGACCGCGCCGACGCCCGCCGTGATGGCCGCGCGAAACGGCACAAGCTCGACCGCATCGAGCCGCGCGCGCGGCACGTTGATGACGGGCAAGCCCCGGTGCGAATCGACCGCCGTGTCGCCGTGGCCGGGAAAATGTTTGGCGGTGGCGATGCACGCCCGCGCGCTTGCGCGCCTTCGACAAACGCCGCGCCAAGCGCGCCACCTCCGCGGGTCTTCGCCGTAAGAGCGCACGTTGATGACGGGGTTGGCGGCGTTGTTGTTCACGTCCACGACGGGCGCGAAGACTTGCTGCACGCCGAGCGCGCGCGCCTCGCGCGCCGTCAGCTCGCCCTGCCGGCGCGCATAGTCAGGCTCGCCCGTCGCGCCGACCGCCATGTTCCACGGCAAGTTGATCGTGTCGTCAAAACGCATCCCCGCGCCCGCTTCGAGGTCGGCGGAGATGAGCAGCGGCAGCTTGGCAAGTTGCTGCATGCGATTGACGAGATGGACCGACTCGTAGACGGGGCCGCGGAAGAGGATGATGCCGCCGACGTGGTTCTGTTCGACCTGCCGCCGCAGCTCTTTGTAATCGTCGCTCTCCTGATTGAGAAAGGTCGCGTTGATGCCGACCGAGATTGAGCTGCCCGATCTTCTCGTCGAGCGTCATCCGCTTCAACGTCTGCGTCCGCCCACTTCAACGCGGCCGCAGAAGGTTGCCGTTGATACGGTGCAGCCAACGCACGCGTCTGCGTTGCAACTACCGGCGCACGCTTCGTCGCATCGCGCTGCTGTCCGTTGACCGCAACTGACCGGGCAAGCAGCAACGCGACCAACACGAACGCGGTCGCAGGTTGCAAGCGTAGCCAACAACTTGAGCGCAACATTCTCGATAGCAAGTATTTCAAACTCATGTCCTGATGCGCCTGTACGTCTTCTGCGCCCATTCAATTATCCAACGACCCCGCAGGCGCAAGCTCGTCACGGCGCTCGACCGGCGCGGGCGCGAACGCGAAGCTGGCAACCCACGCCACAAGGAACGTGATCGCGCTGCCGATCAGCACGTACCAAGTCCACGCGATCCTTGTGCCGAAACGGACGTAGAGCATGACGGCGATGCTCGTGATCATCCCGATCAGCGCGGGTGGTTCGCTCACGCGCCGCAGGAACGTGCCGACGAAGAAGACGCCGAGCACGGGGCCGTTGATCAACGACGCGACCGACAGCGCCTGCGTCGAGCGCCGAGCGGTTCTGATGCCGCACGGCAAGCGCCACGCGCGATCTGCACGATGCCCCACACCAGCGTCAGCCAATGCGAGACGCGCAAGTAGTGCTTGTCGTTGCGATCAGGCTTGAACGGTTTGTAGAGATCGTTCACGGCCGTTGCGGCAATCGAGTTGAGCGACGACGACAGCGCGGCGGCGAAGATGGCCGCGACGACCAGACCGGACAAGCCCGACGGCAGATGCTTCGTGATGAAGTCGGGAAAGACGCGGTCGCCGCCCGCGAACGGGAACGAAGTGGCCGCGGCCGTCGCATAACCCGGATCGCTGTAAGGCTGATAGAAGGCGAACAGCAGCACGCCGATGAAGAGGAAGCCGATGAACTGTCGCGAGCACGACCGCACCGCTGGTCAACAACGCCGTCACGGCGCGGCGCGGCCGATCCGTGCAGAGGTAACGCTGCACGAGGTACTGATCCGTGCCGTGCGTGCTCATCGTCAGGAAACAGCCGCCGATGAGGCCCGCCCAAAAGGTGAAGGTCTTCGTCATGTCGAGCGAGAAATCGAACAACGTGAACTTATTGAACTGTGTGCCGGTCGCCAGTGCCGCGCTGAGGCCGCCGTCAATCCGGCCGACTGAGGACGACCGCGGCCGCGAGCGCGCCCGCAAGATGTAGATGCCGAGTTGCACGACCTCGATCCAGATGACCGCTTCCATCCCGCCGAAGTAGGTGAAGACGATCATGACGATGCCGATCAAAATGATCGACGCGATCACGACCGTCTCGGCGTTGGTCTGCGGTTGAAACGAAGTATAGACGGCGGCCAGCACGATGGCGGTCAGCAGCAGTCGGATGCCGTCGGCGATGTTGCGCATGACGACGAACAGCGCCGCCGCGAGCATCTTGATGCGCCCGCCGAAGCGCCGTTCGAGCAGTTGATAGACCGTCAACAACTCGCCGCGAAAGTAGGACGGGATGAAGAGGAACGAGATAACGATGCGCCCCAGCATGTAGCCGAAGACGAGTTGTAGAAACTGGAAGTTGCCGCCGCGCGCGAAGGCTATGCCGGGGACGGAGATGAACGTGATCGTCGAAGTCTCGGTGGCGACGATGGACGCGGCAATCGCCCACCACGGCACGGTGCGGTCGCCGAGGAAGTAATCGCGCGTCGTCTCCTGCTTGCGCCCGAACCACGTGCCGAGCGCGACCACGCCAATCAGGTAGCCGAAGATGATCGCCAGATCAAGCGCCTTCATAACGCGTTCACCGTCGCGCCCGGCGCGGCGCGCTAAAATGTGGCGCGCGGCGGCGGTCCGCGTCCGCTTCAACTTTGTCGAGCTTGGGAAGATTGCTTAAGCAGCCAGCTTGCCTGCCGGCCGGTGCGGGCGCATCTTAACACCGACCGGCGACTTTTGAGAGAGCACGCTCTAAAGATGATGAATCACGCTGGTCACGACGCCCCAGACTTCAAACTCCATATCGGCCCCAATTTCCAGCGGTTGATAGGCGCTGTTGTCGGGCACGAGCAAGATGCGGTCGCCGCGCCGCGCGATGCGCTTGACGGTCAGGTCGCCGTCCACGACGGCGATGACCACGCTCGCGTCCTGCGGTTCAAGCGAGCGGTCTACGACGAGTATGTCGCCGGGGTGGATGCCCGCATCGACCATCGAATCGCCGGCCACGCGCACGAAGAAGGTGGCCGCCGGATGCTTGATCAGGTGGCGGTTCAGATCGAGCCGGCCTTCGATGTAGTCTTCGGCGGGCGTGGGCAGCCCCGCCGAAACCGAAACCATAAAGAGCGGGCGCGCGCACCGCATAGTGCGTTCGGGCCAGTAGACGTTAGCCACTGTGGTCGGCATAAGACTCCACCTCTGCACGTTGTTAACCGGCGGATGAAAGGCGAACCGAGATTCTAAACGCACGGGCGGGCGCGGGCCAAGATAAAAAGCAGCAAGCGCATTGATCGACCTTGCGGGCGCGTTGATAAAAAAGCGCAAGCATGTTGCAAATAATTCGCAATAACAACAAACGCAGGGCAACTAGGGCGCGGGGCGACTCGTCTAAAGCCCGGTCGCACAAACACCCCTGTTTCCAATAGATTGAGTTTTACCCTGTTCTCCGGTATAAGTCCGTCGCTAGGTTAGGTTTAATGAATGGCCGCCGACAGCGTGTCAACCCTCTCTCATGAACACAAGCCATAGCCTTCACTGCTAATTGAACGGGGTCGGACATTTCCATGCGGCGCGCTTGCTGAATTTTTGCGCGCGTATCCGCAACACACTAGCTGCGCGTTGCAAAAATAGAGCAACGCGTCTGGCCATCAGCCGTCGTGATCTAAGGAGCGAGATGAAAAGAATTAGCTTTTTTTGGGCCGTAGTTTTTTGCACCCTGCTGCTGGGCACGTCGGCGCGCGCGCAGAGTGTGGTCGTGAATAAATATTTCAATTCCGGCACGACCGCAGACGTGGTCGAACTGCTGGTGATACAAGACGGCTTGGACATGCGCGGGATGATCCTCAAGGATTTCTCCAGCAGCATGGCCAACGACAACGGCGGCAAATTCGAGTTCTCAACCGATGCGCTGTGGGCGAGTGTGCCCGCCGGCACGCTGATCGTGTTGCGCAACGATGCGAGCGCCGCAGACGTGACCGTCGGCAGCGGCGATTACAACCTCGACATCGGCCTTCAGAACACAACCTATTTCGACACACTCGCCACGGGTTTCGACATCGCCGCCACCGAGATGATCATGATCAAGGCAGCGGGCAGCGGCGCGGCGGGCGTGACCAGCAGCATACACGTGCTCGCGGGTGGCACGGCCGGCACGCAGTTCAACAACGCCCCGACGCCCAAGCTACGCGCCACGGGCACGTCTGGCACTAATCAGTTCGTCTTTGCCACCAATCCCACGCAGAGCATCGCGGACTTCAACGGCACGAACGCGACCGGCGCAGCCACCGGCCTCACCTTCGGCGCAGGCAACAACGCGAACAACACGGCTTACATAAATTCGCTGCGCGCGCCGCAGCCCACCGGCGAGCCGACCGTGCAAGCCTCGAACGTCAACTTCACGAACGTCGCCGCCACTTCGTTGACAATCAATTGGACGAACGGCAACGGCACGCGGCGACTCGTGCTGGTCAAGGCCGGCGCGCCGGTCGATGCGGCTCCGTCGGACGGCGTGGGCTATACGGCTAACACGCAGTTCGGTGCGGGCGATCAGATCGGCATCGGCAACTACGTGGTCTTCAGCAACACAGGCAACTCCGTGAACGTGACGGGCCTCGCCCCGACCACGACCTATCACGTCGCCGTCTTTGAATACAACGGCCAGACTGCGACCGCCGACTATCTCATCACTTCGCCGGCCACTGGCAACCAGACGACCGCCGTTGCTTACACCATCAGCGGGCGCGTGCAACGGCAGAACGGCGTCGGTATCAGCGGCGCAACCGTGACGCTCAACGGCGGCGCGTCTGTGCGGACGACGACGACGGACGCGGCCGGCAACTATACGTTCCTGAACGTTGACGCAGGCGGCAACTATACCGTCTCGGCCATGGCCGCCGGCTTCATCGTCACGCCCGCCAGTCAGGCCTTCAACAATCTCGGCAGCAATCAAACGGCCGACTTTACCGGCGTGTCGAAGATCGTGATCAGCGAGTTTCGCTTTCACGGCCCCGATGCGGACGGCGCAGGCGGACCGCTGACCGCTTCGACCAACGAGTTTATAGAGCTTTACAACCAGACCGACGCCGTGCTCGACATTAGCAGTTGGGGCTTGGTCACATCCGACAATCCGAGCACGGCCAAATTCGTCGCGCCCGTCGGCACGATTATTCCGGCGCGCGGTCGTTTCCTCGTCACAGGCGCGGGCTACGGCCTCGCCGCCGTCGCCGCGTCTGACGGCAGCCTCGGTTCGGACGTGCCGGACGGCGCGGGCGTCGCACTCTTCAACAGTTCGACGAACTTCACGCCGGAGACGGCGCTCGACGCGGTCGGCTTCAGCGGCGTGGGCGATGCGCGCTTCCGCGCGGGCACGGGACTCGCGCCCGCGGGCGGCGTCACGACCGACGGCGAGTACAGTTTTGCGCGCAAGCTCAATACGGGGCTGCCGCAAGTGACCGGCGACAACGCGGCCGATTTCGTCTTCATAGCCACGGACGGCGGCGTCTATAATGGCGAGCAGGCGACGCTCGGCGCGCCGGGGCCGGAGAATCGCAACAGCCCCATTCAACGCAACGGACAGATCAAAACGGCACTCGTCGATCCGCAGCAGCCGTCTACAGCGCCGCCGAATCGCCTGCGCGACCCGACCCCGAACGTCTGCGGCGGCCCGAACTGCACGCTCGGCACGCTCACCATCCGGCGCGCGTTCAAGAACAACACTGGCGGCAGCGTCACGCAGTTGCGCTTCCGCATCGTGGACATCACCACGCTCGGTTCGCCGAACCCGCAAGGCGGCACACAGGCCGACCTGCGCGCATTGGATTCTGCCGATGTCACGGTCACGCTCACGAACGGGACGAGCGTGCCGGTCAAAGGTCTGACGCTTGAGATGCCGCCCGCGCAACCTCTGGGCGGCGGGCTGCACTCGACGCTGGCGGTTGGTTCGATCACGACGGGTGCGCCGCTCGCGCCGGGCGCGACGGTCAACGTGCAATTCGTCGTCGGCGTACAAGCGGGCGGTTCGTTCCGCTTCCTCGTCAACGTCGAAGCGCCCGCGCCGTTGCCGCCGCCATCGACGAGCGAGCATCTGACGATGGGCAATCCTTCGGGCGCGATCACGGACGTGAACCTGCCCTTCAACTACTTGCTCGACAAAGCGCAGTACGCCGTCTCTTATCACCGCGACCGTGGCATTCCGAACTGGGTCAGTTGGCATCTCGATCCGACGTGGCTTGGCAGCGCGCCGCGCCAGAACGATTTTCGCGCCGACCCGACGTTGCCCGCCGACTGGTATCACGTCCTTGAGACGGACTACTCCGGCTCTGGCTTTGACCGTGGGCATCACACGCCCTCGGCTGATCGAACCAGCACGGTCGCGGACAACTCGGCCACGTTCTTCATGACGAACATGATGCCGCAAGCGCCCGACAACAATCAGGGCCCGTGGGAAGCGTTGGAGAGTTATTGCCGCACGCTCGTTAATGCGGGCAACGAGTTGTATATCATCGCGGGCGGCGTCGGGCAGGGTGGCACGGGGTCGAACGGGAGCGCGCAGACGGTGGCCAACGGCCACGTCGTCGTGCCCGCGCAGACGTGGAAGGTCATCATCGTCGTCCCGCAAGGCACGGACGACGTGAACCGCGTCACGACCGCAACGCGCACCATCGCCGTCATCATGCCGAACGCACAGGGCATACGCACAACCGATTGGCACACGTTCCGCGTCAGCGTCGATCAGGTCGAAAGCCTGACCAGCTACGACTTCTTCTCGAACGTGCCGGCCAACATCCAAGCCGTCATCGAGGCGAGCGTGGACAATCAGCCGATAGCGCAACCGGCGTTGAAGGGCACGATCACTAAGATGAACTGAGCCGAGCGCGATGAAAAACGACAAGCAACTGCTGGCCGAACTGGCGCGGGCGACCGAGGGGTTGCTGTTCATGTCCGAGTCGGATTACCCGTTCGAGCTTGTGCGTTGGGGCAAAGACAGACTCACGCGCGCAGCCGTGCGCCGGCACACCGGGCAAGATGAAAGCGTGGAGATTACGACCCAGACCTTAGGTAGTTTTTTCCGTGTGGCCGCGTCCGAGCCTGATTGGAAAGGGCCGAACGAGCGTGCGACCGCGCGTCGTTATCAGGCACTTGTGCGTTGGCTGCGGCAACACCTGTCAGGCGTGCGCGTCTATCGCATCGGGCGCGTCAACATCGACGTGTACATCGTCGGGCGTAGCCCTACTGATAACGTGTTCGGCTTGCACACGCACGTGGTCGAGACTTAGGGCGACCGGCAACATTAACCACCAAGACACGAAGACTGGAAGCAGGTTAACTGCTTCGAGTCTTCGTGTCTTGGTGGTTAATGCGCTTGTTCGTCGTCTTATCTTGCATTCCCTTGCGCCAACGCCGTCGCGCGATCAATGGCGACGGCGATGCGTGTGATGGTGTCGGCGACGATGCCGGTCTGCTGTTCCGCCTCTTGCCAGTTGCGTTGCTCGATGGCTTCGCGCACGGCGGGCAGCGTCTTGACGCCATAGCCGGTGTAGAAACCGGGCGCATAAATCTGGTGCTTGAACCACGGGCGGCCCGGCAAGCCCTGCGCGCTGAGCATCGCGCGCTCGGTCTGGCGCAACGCATCGTCGAGCGCGGCTTGTGTTTGCGGCGTAGACTGGCGCTCGGTTGCGCGCATGGCGGCGTCGTACTTCTGCGCGCTCTCTTGCAAACGCGCGAGTGCGTTTTGCAAGGGCGCAAAGTTCATGTAAGGCACGGGCGCGTCCGGCTTCGGCTGCACATACGTTTCGGTCGGATCGAAGACGGCGGCAAAAGTCTTATCCTCGATGCGCCGGTTCTTCTCGCGCGATTCTTCGCGCACGTCCTCGGCAAGCTTCGTGACTTCGCGGACGTACTGTGCAACCGAGTCGGCAAAGTTCGTGTAGGCATATGGCAACGTGTCCGCGTTGGCGAAACGCAGGACGGCCCGCCCGCCGACTTGTGCGAGCGCGATGCCGTAATCGAAGTTCGGATCGACGAAGCGCGTGAAATGATCGAACGAGTCGTAGATCGAATGATAGACGCCGCCGCTGTTGCCTTCGCCGCCGAAGCCTATGTTGAGCGTGGCGATGCCCGCGTGTTGCAAAAAGGGCGTGAAGTCCGACCCTGAACCAAGCGGTTCGATCCGCAGGTCGGCGCGTTCGCGCGCTTCGCGCCGCTCGTCTGTGCTGCCGTAGATGATCTGCGCGGCGCGGGCGCGCTCGAAGACGGAAATCTGTTTCTGCGGATCGGTCACGTCGCGCGCCACTTCGTTGATGAACTTTTCGAGCGTGTGCGAGCCGCCGACGTTGAAGAAGCCGCGCGCGTTCGTGTCGGAGTTGATATAGAGCACGGCGTTCTTGTCGAGCAGATCGCCGTGCGCTTCAACCCACTCGGTCGAACCGAGCAAGCCCGGCTCCTCGCCGTCCCAAGCGCAATAGACGATAGTGCGCTTCGGCTTCCAACCTGTCTTGACTAACTCACCGATGGCGCGCGCCTCGGCCATTTCGGCGACGAGGCCGCTGATCGGATCGGTCGCGCCGTTCACCCACGCATCATGATGATTGCCGCGTATGACCCATTCGTCGGGTCGCTCCGCACCGCGCAGTTTTGCGATCACATCGTAGGCGGGGACACGCTGCCAGTTGAACTCAAGTTTGAGATGGACGGTCGCGGGGCCGGGGCCGAAGTGATAGGTCAGCGGTAACGCGCCGCGCCACGCGTCGGGCGCGAGCGGGCCGCCGAAGGCGCGCAAGAGCGGCTGCGCGTCGCTGTAAGAGATCGGCAGCACGGGAATCTTCGTCAAGGTCGGCGCGCTCTTGATGTCGAGCCGTTTCGCATCGGCGGTCGCGCCCACACCGGGCGTGAGCGGATCGCCGGGAAAGAGCGGCATGTCTGCGACCGAACCGCGTTGCGCGCCCGTCTCGTTGCGCCATGCGCCTTTCGGATAAACGTCGCCTTGAAAGTAGCCGTCGTTGCGCGGATCGGAATAGATGATGCAGCCGACCGCGCCGCGCTCGGCCGCGACTTTCGGCTTGATGCCGCGCCACGAGCCACCGTAGCGCGCGATCACGATCTTGCCTTTCACGTCGATGCCGCGCTGCTGTAGCTCGTCGTAATCGCGCGGCACGCCGTAGTTGACATAGACGAGCGGCGCGGTCACGTCGCCGTCCACAGAGTAAGCGTTATAGACGGGCAACTGCTCCGCAGTCTGCCCCGACGTGGCATCTTCGGGAATCGTCGGCTCGCTGAGACGCGCGCTGAATTTTTCCGGCGCAACCAACTCGACCACGCGCGTCTTCGGCGTAGGAAACAAGACGCTGAACTCTTCGAGTTGCGTGTCGAAGCCCCACGCGCGAAACTGCGCGGCGATAAACTCTGCATTCTCTTTCCCGTAAGGCGAGCCGACGTGATGCGGGCGCGCGCTCAAACGCTTCATCCACGCGCGCAGGTCATCGCGTTTGAGCGCCGCGTCGAAGCGCGCTTCCAACGCGCGTTGGCGGGTCGCGCTCTCGCGGTCGAACCCAAGCAGCGGGCGCTCGTCGGCCGGCGGCGCAGCCTGCGCGCCGACCGCGACCGATAGCACAAGCGCAACGAAGAAACGAACAGGACGAAATCGCATACGAGCCTCCAATAATTCATCACTTATGTTTGCTACTGCGATGCCGGACGAGTGCGGCAGCAGTTTACATGGCGAAGGCAAAAGGCAAAAGTTCAAGACAAAGAACCGGCCGCGAGTGCTGACCACTTCGTGCCCGGTTCTGTCTCTACCTTTGCCTCAGGGTTTGTGATCCGGATCAAGAGGCGAATATTAAGGACCGACAAACGACGCAGGACGGTAAGCCGGGCCGCAAGGTTTGTAAACCCATCAACATGCGGTTGTGCGGTGTGCGACTAAGGAAGACCGAAGGCCGGCTGCGCGACGCGGTGAAAAAAGTGAGCCTGGCAAGAATCGAACTTGCAACCTACGCCTTAGGAGGGCGTCGCTCTATCCGTTGAGCTACAGGCCCGCGTGCGCGCGCATTATGGCAAAGGCTAAAGAGTTATAGCAAGAACAGGCAGCTTAAGGACAGGGTGGGCCGTTATAAACCACAAAGACACGAAGACACGAATATCAGTTCGCGTCTTCGTGTCTTTGTGGTTTATGCCGACTGCGGATCGTTACGGTTCGATCAGGCCGTAGTTGCCGTCTTTGCGTTTGTAGAGGACGCCGATGCGGCTGGTGTCCGAGTCGCGGAAGACGAGAAATTGGTTGCTGTCTTCGGACAGACGCAGCGCGGCCTCTTCGGGCGTCATCGGTTTGATGTTGTAGCGGCGCGCGTTGATGATGCGCGGGCCGCGTTCGGCTGCTTCGACGCTGCCGTTGTCGGGCGCGAGCGAGGCGAGTGCGGGCGCGCTCTGCTTGCGCTCGATGATCTTCTTCTTGAGCTTGATGGCCTGTTTCTCGATCTTGGCGATGGCGCGCGTCAAAGACTGATACATGTCGGCGTTGATGTCGCGCGCGGTCAGCGTGTGCTCGCGCCAGTGCAGGAGCACCTCGCCGATGTGCCGGTTCTTCTCGACCTCGATGATGATGTGCGCGCGCGCCGTCGAGTCGTTGAAGATATGCTCGATCTTGCTGAAGTGGTCTTCGACGTGGCGACGGATGGCGGGGGTCACATCCATGTGCCGGCCCGTGTACTCAAACTCCATTAGTCTCCTCCCCTAACGCCGACGTTGGGCGAAGCGTTTTCAGGGCGTAAAGGCCCATCGCCGCCCGCGCCGACCCGCTTGCTTGATGTAACTACTTAAACCTATGCCCGGCTTCAGCGCGCCACGTCACGACTAGACGACAGCCTTGCGCTCGCGCGAGCCGGGAATCGACATCTGGTCGCGGTACTTCGCCACCGTGCGGCGCGACAACTTGATGCCTTCCTTCAACAAAATCTTGACGATCTGATCGTCCGTGATCGGGTTGTGCGTGTCTTCTTCCTCGATCAGTTTCTTGATGCGCAGTTTGATGATGCGCGTCGAGACTTCTTCGCCCTCTTCGTTCACCATGCCCTCGGTGAAGAAGCGGCGCAACTCGATGACGCCCTGCGGCGTGTGCGCGTACTTGCGATTGACCACGCGCGAGATCGTCGAAAGGTGCATGCCCGTCTCTTCGGCCACGTCCTTCAACATCATCGGCCGGATGTACTGCACGCCCTTATCCAGAAACTCGCGCTGGCGGCGCACGATGCAATCGACGACGCGATAGATCGTCTGCCGTCGATGCTCGATGTTGCGCAGCAGATCGACCGCCGAGCGCATCTTGTCTTTGATGAAGTCGCGCGTCTCTTTGCTGGTGTCGGGCTGACCGAGCATCTGCTGGTAGCCGGTGTTCAGGCGCAGGCGCGGGCTGCCGTCGTCGTGAAAGTAGATGACGTATTCGTCGTCGATCTTTTCGATGAAGACTTCGGGCACGATGAGGATCGGCTCGTCCGACGAGTAGCGCCGGCCCGGATACGGATCGAGCGTGCGGATCAACTCAAGCTCTTTCAGCAACGCTTCGATGGGCACGCCCAACTGCTTCGACAAGTTCGGCAGTTTGTGTTGCTGCAAGTCCACGAGCGAATGTTGGCCGATCAACTGCACGGCCAGCCGATCAAGCGCGCCCTCTGTCTCCAACTGCACGAGCAGGCATTCGCGCACGTTCTGTGCGCCGCAGCCCACGGGGTCGAAGCGCATGATGATCTGCCGTGCTTCTTCCACCTGACCTTCGGGCCAGCCGCCGAAGATGGCTAACTCTTCGTTCGTCGCGTTCAGTCGCCCATCCGAATCGAGATTGCCGATGATCGCTTCGGCGATTGGGATCAACTCTTCGGGCACGTCGTTCAAGTGCAGTTGTTCGGTCAGGTGTTCGGACAAAGAGATCGGGCGTGTTAGAAATTGCTCGAAGGTCGGCTCGTCGTCCTTATATTCCCACTCCTGCGTCTTGTAGCCCGGATCGAGATACTCTTGAAACTCACGGCCGTAGTCGATCTCTTCAAACGCATCGCGCTCCTGCGTTTCGCCCTCGAACTCTTCGCCCGCTTCGACGGTCGGCGCAGCCTCCGGCGCATCGACGCTCGCGGCCGTTGCGTCAACTATTGCCGCCGCGTCGCCCGCCCCATTCGAGGCGGCGCTGCCCAACTCGCCCGCCACCGCTTCCGACGCGGCGTGGTCGTTCGTACCCGACGCGAGTTGATCGAGGATGTTCTCTTCGAGTTCGCGCTTCTCTTCCTGCGGCGCGACTTCTTCGAGGACGGGGTTCTCCAACATTTGCTGCTGGATCAGATCGCTTAATTCCAGCGAGGTCATCTGCAACATCTCGATGCGCTGGCGCAACTGCGGCGTTAGCACGAGGCGCTGCGAGAGGCTGGTGGTGAGCTTAACGGACATACCTTTGCACTAGATCAAACCCACGCAAAATAATCAGACCTTAATTGATTGTTTTGGCTGAACACCGCAAGAAAACTTGCGACGGGAGAGATTATAACCGATTTGCCGTCCGTGTGCAGCGAACTTCGCGCCGAGCGTTACAAACGGAATTTTTCGCCGAGATAGAGGCGGCGCACTTCCGGGTCTTCCGTCAACGCGAGCGGCGGGCCGGAACGAAAGATGCGCCCGTCCGCCATGATGTAAGCGCGGTCGGTCACGCCCAAAGTCTCGCGCACGTTGTGATCCGTGATCAGAATGCCGATGCCGCGCCCGCGCAAATACAGGATCATTTTCTGTATCTCGTCCACGGCGAGCGGGTCGATGCCGGCGAACGGTTCGTCGAGCAGGATGAACTGCGGCTCGGTCGCCAGCGCCCGCGCGATCTCCGTGCGTCGCCGCTCGCCGCCTGACAGCGCATCGGCGCGCGTGTTCCTGACCTGTTCGACGCCAAACTCTTGCAGCAACTCTTCGAGGCGCTTGAAGCGTTCGCGCCGCCTGAGCGGCATCGTCTCCAACACGGCGAGAATATTTTCCGCCACCGTCATCTTGCGAAAGACCGACGGCTCTTGCGGTAAGTAACCAAGCCCAAGCCGCGCGCGCAGATACATCGGCAGCTTCGTGATGTCGCGCCCCGCAAGGCGCACCTGCCCCGCTTCGGGTCGCTCCAACCCAACGAGCATATAAAAGGTCGTCGTCTTCCCCGCCCCGTTCGCGCCCAACAGTCCGACCACCTCGCCCTGCTCAACGTGCAGACTCACATCGTCCACCACGCGCCGCCGGCCGTAAGTCTTAACCAGATCGACCGCGACCAGCGCCGCCTGCGACGGACGCAAGGCCACGCGCTCGCGCTGCTCTGCCGCCGCCTCGCGCCGTGCGGATTCAATCAACTCGTCAACTTGCAATCCGGTGCTCACGTTGAACTATTGTTTCTTAACCTTGTGTGTCGAATGCACGCGCCCGGTTGATTGTTGCCCGCCGGGGCTGTCTGTGACAACGCGGTCCTCGCGCAGATAGACGGTCATGCGCGGCCCTCTGCGAGTTGCCCTTATCGGCATCTTCGACGCGCGCGGGATTGCCTGTGAGCATAACCGTCTCGTCGGCCGCGGTGTACTGCGCCCAGTCGCCCGTCGCGCGCCGGCCCGGTTGCGTGACCACGACGTTGCGTTGCGCGACGGTGCGATCAACTTCGTTCTGCTGCTTCATCAAGTACACGTCCGCCACGTCGCACGTGATCCGCTCCGTGCCCTGCTTGATGTCAACGGTCGTCTCGTAATGAACAACCCGATCAGTGTCCGAATAGAACATGCGTTGTGACGTGGCGAAGACGGGCACGACGATGCTGTTGCCCGTCTCATCTTTGCGCCGCGCATTATAGATCGCGCTTTGCACGTTGCCGTCGGCTTCCATGCGTTTCTGCTCGCGGCGCAAGGTCAGTTTGTCGCCGCGCACGAAGTTGTCGTCCTGCCACGCGCGCGCGTCGCCCGTATAGATGCCGACGCCCGTGTCGTGTTGAAACTCCGCCGTGTTGGAGACGATGAAGACAGGGCTTTTGACTTTCTGAAACGGCGTCGCGCCGCCGGTCTGTTCCTGACTGTAATAAGTTGTCTGCACCTTGCCGCGTGCATAAGAGACGCGCTTGACCGTGTCTGAATCGATCTCCACAGCCTTCATGCGCGCGCGCGAATCCCACACAACAGGGTCGCCGCCGCGCAGGCGCACGGTCGCGTCTGCGGCCGTGTAAGTGACATTCGCGGCCTGCCCGTTGCGGTCGCCTTCGTTGAACTGCGCGTCGCCTTCTGCGTCCACGCGCTCGGCGTCCTGCGTCTCGCGGTGGAAGGCGGCGGTCATCTTTTGCGCGGTGAGCGTGCGCGTGCCGCGCGTCTCGGACGGCTGCAAGGGCGTGATGACGGCCTTGGCGGGGCCGCCCGACGTGGTGAAGGTCTTGGCGAGATTGCCCGCCTCGAAGAAGTCGCAATCGAAGCGCGGCGCGGTCAGCGTCTTGCGCTCGGCGAGTGGCGACTGCTGTAACACCGGGTCAACGATCAACTCGGCGTTGCCGACGGCTTCGGCGCGTTCTAGGTCGCGCCCTGTGGTGCGCCAGAACAGATTGACGTGATCAGCCGTCAGCCGTTTGTTCGCGGCGCGCGGATCGTTGGCGTGCGATTTCGGCGCGGCCAGCGTGACGACGGCCCGCCCTTCGGCGTGCAACTCTTTCAACAGGCTGCGCTCGCCTTGAACCACGAAGGATATTTGCGCGGTCGTAGGCGCGGTCAGTTGCGCTTCGGCTTCGGCGTCGAGCGTGTGCGCGAACACGTCGCGCACGGCCGTTGCATTTTGCAGGCGCTGCTCGGCGTCGAAGAAGAAGGTCATCTCGGCGGCGCGCACTTCGGCCGCGCGCCCTGTTTCCATCGTGCGTAGATACGCGCTGCCGCGCGACTCCAAGCGTTGCAACTTCTTCTGCTCGGTCAGCCACCCGGTCAGCGTCTCGCCGCTCATGATGTCGCGTTCCTGCTCGGCGGTTGCGCCGCCCGTGAACATGAGTTGCCCTAGCGCCTGATCGAAGTGCGCGTCCGTCGAACGAATTGTGACCGGGCGACTGCGCGGCGTGGCCTGCACGCCCGGCGCGCCCGCATGACCGGGCTGGACGGTGATGACCACGTTGCCGCGCAGATCGAGTCGCTTGACCTTCGAGCCGACGACCGCAGCATTGGCGCTGCCCGTGATGTTCTCGCGCGCGAACGTGAGCGGCACGTCGATCTGCGCCAACTCGTTCTTCACATCGTAAGCCACGCGCTCGGTCAAGACCTTCAACTTGTCGCGCGTATCGATCTGCACGTTGCCGTTGAATTGAACAGACTCGGTTTCTGAAAAGTAAACAGCCTGCCGCGCGTTCACCTGATCCGTGCCGCCCGCCTTCGGATAATATTCAAGGTGTACGTCCTGTAACTCGTGATGCCCATCGTCATAAGACAAATACAATGATGCGCGCAGCAGCATCGACAGACGGTCGCCATCGGTCACGCGCCGCTCGAAGTTTTCGACGCGACTGACCACGCGCGTGGACAACTCCGCCTGCCCGCCACGCATAACGAACTGCTTCTGCTTGCGCGCCTTGTTGTACGTGATGCCGACATAGACCAGCCCCGCCACCAACACCAGCAGCGCCAACACGCGCGCCACCTGCGGCGCACGCGCACGCACGCCGATCAACACCACATCTCGTCTGCGTCTTATCTCCTGCATATTAACGACAGTGACGAAGCAGCGATCAGCCGTCAACTTTTGTCTTTAGCTGATCGCTGACCGCTGCTTCGTCACTGCTTTCTCATGTCTCGCACGTTCAATTGCAAACGTCGTTCGCCGCGCCACTCGTTGATCTCTAATTCGTAAGCCAGTTCGATGCGTTCGCCTGCGCGGGGCGTTGCTGGCGCGGTTTCGACGCCGCCCCACCAGAGGGCTTCGTGCGCGCGCCCGTCGTCGCCGATCACGTGCAGTTTCAGATGACGCTCTTTCAACACGCGCGGCTCTTGCACAACACGCAAGTCGCGTGTGCGAAAGACCGGGCACGGCCATTGCGCGCCGAACGGTTCGAGGCGTTGCAACTCGGCGGCAAGCTCAAGCGTGAGCGCATGGGCCGGCAACTCTGCATCGACGTGCAGCGTGGGCTGGCAGTCGGCGGCCGTCATGCGCGTGCTCGCATGTTCATGCAAGCGGCGGCGCAGTTCGTCTATGCGTTCGCGGCGGATGACGAGGCCGGCGGCCTGTGCGTGGCCGCCGAAGCTATCGAACAGATCGGCGCAGGTCGTCAAAGCATCGAGCAGATGAAAGTTGCCCGCGCTGCGCGCAGAGCCGTGCCCCGTGCCGTCTTCGTCAAGCGAGATGACGACGGCCGGGCGCGCGAGTTTCTCCGCGAGTTTCGAGGCGACGAGGCCGATCACGCCTCTGTGCCAACCTATGCCCGCGACCACAGCCACCGCGCTGCAATCGCCGCTCGCCGCGTAGTCTGCAAACGCGCGCTCGGTCAGTTGTTGCTGAATAATCTGGCGCTCACGATTGCGCGCGTCCAAATGTTGCGCGAGCCGGCGCGCTTCCGCAGGGTCGTTCGTCTCGAACAGTTCGACGACGGCGCGCGCGGCGTCCATGCGGCCGGCGGCGTTGATGCGTGGGCCCAAGCGGAAGCCGAGATCGCTGCAACGCATGTTGCGCCCGTCGCCGACGCCCGCAACTTCCATCAGCGCGCGCAGGCCCGGATTGGTTGCGTTCGGCAGATCGGCCAAGCCCAACGAGACGATAGCGCGGTTCTCGCCGACGAGCGGCGCAACGTCCGCGACCGTGCCGATAGCCACGACCTTGAGGAAGCCTTTGATCAGTTGTTCGCGCCCACGCGCGCGCAACAAAGCGTGCGCGAGTTTGAACGCGACGCCGACGCCCGCGAGGTGTTTATCGGGATATTGACAAGCACGCTGGTTCGCGTTCAGCACGGCGAACGCGGGCGGTGCGCCTTCCGTCTCGTCGGGCAAGTGATGATCGGTCACGATCACGTCGAGGCCGTTGGCGCGTGCCCATTCAAGCGGCTCGTGTGCGCGGATGCCGCAGTCAACGCTGATGACGAGTTTATAACCATCGGCATGCGCGCGCGCTAACACGTCTTGGCGAATGCCGTAGCCTTCGGTGAAACGATGCGGCACATGAAAGCCCGTGCGTGCGCCGAGGATTTGCAACGCGCGGCGCAGGACGACCGTGCCCGTCGTGCCGTCCACATCATAATCACCATAGACGAGGATCGGCTCGCCTTGATCAACCGCGCGGAGTACGCGCGTGACGGCGTCGTCCATGCCGAGCATGAGCGCGGGATCGTGTAGGTGGGCTAACGTCGGTTGGAGCAGTTCGTTGACGACTTCGGGCGTCGTTAGCCCGCGCGCGCTGAGCAGGCCGGCGACGACCGGCGCGAGGCCGGTGGCGGCGGCGAGCGTGCGCGCGCTCTGCTCGTCGTAACCGCGCACGTCCCAGTGCTTCAGGCCCGTTGTTATGTTCATTCGTTATTCTGCGAACCAACCGTGCGGGTCGAGCAGTTTGACGCCGATGCGCTGGCGACCATCTTCGCCATCGGTCCAGATGCCGTTGACTTCGGCGGCGAGCGTGCGCCCGAACGGCGCGGTCAAATGCACGACTTCGCCAACCGCGACGGCCGCGTCGGTGATGAGCGTCGCGCCGGCCCGGCTGACGCGCACGGCCTCTGCGCGCACCGAGAACTGCTCGCCGCCGCTGGTCCGACCTTGCAGTTCGACAGGAAAATTGACCGGGACGCGCGGGCTACGCGGGCGTTGGGTGGCGGGGCCGGCAGGCTCGCGGTTCATTTCATCGTTCATTCCAAAGTTGCCCTCTCTTTTAATGGGAGATTCCTCTACGGCAAGGAGGGGCAACTAAGAGTTTAACTGAATCGGCGGGAATTGCAGAATGCTCAACCGTGTAATTGCGGAGTTCGGAGTGCGGAGTGCGAATTAATAAAACAGTTGTTCTTATAATCCGCACTCCGCATTCTACACGGTTGCTTGAATCAGACCGCGCCACAGCAAGATTAAGATGAGGCCGCCGACGACGAGGCGATAGCCGATGAAGACTGCGGTTGAGTGCGTGCGTAGGAAGCGCAGCAGAAACCAGATCGAAGCGTAGCCGACGAGGCCCGCGACGATGGTGGCGACGACGAGCGGCACACCCGATGCGGGCGGCAGACGGTGAATTGCTTCTTTGAGTTCGAGCAGGCCGCTCGCGGCAATGGCCGGGATCGACAGCAGGAACGAGAAGCGCGCCGCCGTCTCGCGCTGCTCGCCCGCGAACAGCCCGCCCATGATGGTCGAACCTGAACGACTCGCGCCCGGAATCAGCGCCAGCACTTGCGCGCCGCCGACCGCGAGCGCGTCTTTCACTTCTAACTCCGACATGCCTCGCCGTCGGCTGCCGACTTTCTCGGCCAGCGCGAGCAAGAGCGCGATGACGATCATCATCGTGGCAATGACCCACAGATTTTTCGTGAACGCGCCCTCGATCTGTTTCTTGAATAACAGCCCGACGATGCCGACCGGCAGCGAGCCGATGATGACAAGCCAGCCCAACCACGCTTCGTCCGACAAGCCAAAGTGGCGTCGTACACCCACGCCATCTGCGCCGCCGGGTTGCCCGCGCAACAGCGCGAGATGATCGCCGATGAAGGCGCGCAGGATCGCAATGATGTCGCGCGCAAAATAGATGAGCACGGCGATGAGTGTGCCGAGTTGGACGATGGCGATGGTGGCGGTCGTCTGCTCGGCGCGCAAGGGTTGTCCTTCGTACAGGTGCAGCACGCGGCTGGCGAAGATTAAATGCGCGGTCGAACTGATCGGGATGAACTCGGTCAACCCTTGCACGATGCCGATGATGATGGCTTGCAGAATAGTCATGTAATGAATGTTAGAGTTGCGCTGTTAGCTTGTTGCTTTAAGAGCACCGCGAACATAAACGAGTGACGTTAGAATTGCCAAACACAGATCGCATAGCAAAAATTTCTTCATTCACGAAACGAGTTGCGCGTGGCGATGCGGTCGTAGAGCGCGACGGGCATGAACCGGGCCAGCCGGACGATGCTCGCAAGTTGCCACGGGAAGGCGTAAGTTTTGCGGCGCTGCTCAATCGCGCGCACGATCTTTTGCGTCGCATCTTCAAGCTCCATCAAGTAAGGCATGCGCGCGCTGCGGCTGGCCGTGAGCGGCGTCTTGATAAAGCCGGGGTGGATGGTGGTTACGTCAACGCCCGTGCCGCGCAGGTCGAGGCGCAAGCTCTCAAAGAGCGCCGACAACGCCGCCTTGCTCGCGCAGTAGGACGCTGACTTCGGCAGACCGCGATACGCGGCGAGACTTGAGATCGCCACCAACTGCCCGCTGCGGCGCGCGATCATGTCCGGCAAGACGGCCGCGACGCAATTGGCCGCGCCGACGACGTTCACACCAACCACCTTGGCCATGTCCTGCGCGTCGAAGCGCGCGTTGCCCACCTGCCCGCCGACGCCCGCGTTCGCTACCAACACGTCGATTCGGTCGTACTGCGCGCGCAACTCGTCGGCCGCAACGCGCACCGCATCTGCGTCTTCCACGTCCGCCGGCAGCACGGCCGCGCGCCCGCCCGCCGTTGCGACTTCGCGCGCGATCTCCTGCAACGTCTCAGCCCTGCGCGCGAGCAACCCGACCGCAGCCCCGCGCCGGCCCAACTCGACCGCCAACGAGCGCCCGATGCCGCTCGACGCGCCGGTAATCAGGACCACTTGTTGTGACCAAGCGACGGGCATATCAGGTCAACAAAGTTCCGCGACGTGCGGGCCGAGGGCGCGCAAAGCGACGGCGAGATCGGTTTGTTTGATGAGCAAGTGATCGCGCGAAAAAGCTGTGAGCGCGCCGACGGAGATACCAGCACGCGCGAGTATGTCTGTGACAAGCGCGAGGTAGCCGACCACTTGCCAATCGAGTTCGAGGTTGAACGTGAGCAGGCGAAAGCCGCTTTCGACGCGGGCCGAGCGCGCGGCGTGGCGCATCGTGCGCCAATCTTCTTCTTCGAGTAGCAGAGTGACTTCGTGCGCGTCGCGCAGCAGCATGAAGGGCGCGCTGGCACGCGGGCTGAGTTCGGGCTGTTCCAACAGTTGCGCCCATTCCTGATGCGACAGGCCGACGAGCACGAACGTCGCGGGCGCGACTTCGATCTTCGTGCGACGTAATAGCTCAGCCGCGTCTCGTATCGGTTGAGTATCTGGCATGGACGCGCGGACATATAACCACAAAGACACGAAGACACAAAACTCTCTTTCGTGTCTTCGTGTCTTTGTGGTTAAAGCTCTTAAACTTGCACGACGACCGGGACGATAACGGGGCGCGAGCCGGTCTGCTTCTGGATGTAGCGTTTAAGCTCGATGCGGACGCGCTCTTTCAAGAGGCTCATGTCGCGGCGCTCTTGCGCGGGCGCGTTCTCGACCGCTTCGGTCACGACGCGTTGCAACTGGCGCATGAAGCCGTCCGCGCCGTCGTGCCCGTTTGCGCCGATGACGCCGCGCGTGACGATCTCAGGCGGCATCTCAAGCGCGCCCGTCGCTTCGCTCAAGGTGACGACGGGCGTGACCACGCCGTCGTTGGCGAGTTGCTTGCGCGTGCGGACAGTCTCGCGGTCGATCTCTTCAAAGCCGGAATCGTCGATAAAGACGCGGCCTACGTCGCGTTGCCCGGTGACGGTGGCGCGCTCGCCGTCGAGTTCGAGCACGTCGCCGTTTTCGATCAAGATGATCTGCTCGTCGGGAATATTCATGTGGTTCTTCAGAAATTCCTTGTGCCGGTAGAGCATGCGATATTCGCCGTGAATAGGCACGACGTAGCGCGGGCGCACGGCCTCGGTCATGATCCGTATGTCTTCCTGCGAGGCGTGGCCGCTGACGTGGATCAGGCGGCGCTTCTCGTCGATGATCGTCGCGCCGCGTTTGTAGATGTCGCCGATCAGGCGCGAGATGGCGCGCTCGTTGCCCGGAATGATGCGCGCCGACAGGACAACCGTATCGCCTTCGCCGACGCTTAAACCTTTGTACGTCTGCGTCGCCATCTGTGCGAGCGCGGCGCGGCTCTCGCCCTGCGACCCGGTGACGAGATAGACAACCTCGTGGTCGGCCAACTGGCGCGCTTCCTGTAACGACACCATCTCGTTCTCATGCACGTCCAAGTAACCGAGCCGGTCTGCGATCTCGACGTTCTTCATCATCGAGCGACCAAGCACGCAGACCTTGCGGTCGAACTGCTGCGCCACGTCGAAGACGATCTGCAAACGATGAATCGACGAAGCGAACGCGGCGACGATGATGCGCCCTTCGGCTTCGGCAAAAATTTCTTCAAACGCAGGAATGACGGCGCGCTCCGAAGGCGTGCGCCCCGGCACAGTCGCGTTCGTCGAATCGGACAAAAGCGCGAGCACGCCCTCTTGCCCGTAACGGCGCAGCGTCCGCAGATCAATCGGCTCGCCGATCACAGGCGTCTCGTCCACCTTGTAATCGCCCGTGTGGATGATCGTGCCGAGCGGCGTTGTGATGGCGAGCGAGAAGCAATCGATTAACGAATGCGACGCGCGGATAAACTCGACTTGAAAGACGCCGATCTCGGCCACTTCACGCGGTTCGACGCGGTGGATCAGCACGTCGTTCAAGAGGCCGTGTTCTTCCAGTTTGCTCTCGGCCAAGCCCGCCGTGAAGTGCGAGCAATAGACGGGCACGTTGAATTTTTTCAGGATGTAGGGGAGCGCGCCGAGGTGGTCTTCATGCCCGTGCGTGAGCACGATGGCGGTCAGATCGGCGCGGTACGGTTCGAGAAACTCGAAGTCGGGCACGCATACGTCCACGCCATATGCACTCTCTTCGGGAAAGCCCATTCCGGCGTCCACGACGATCACCTCGTCGCCGTAACGCACCGCCATGCAGTTCATTCCAAACTCGCCGATCCCGCCAAGCGGGATGATCTCAATTACCTTGCTCACAATAGTCCAAGACTCTCCTCGGTCAACCACGAAACAAAAACTGTTGGGGATACAAGCCTGACAGTATAACAGGGCCGCGCAGCGATAGCGATGAGATAAGGGCCGCGGTCGTGGTCGTCAGTCGCGCCCGGCGTTCTGCGTCAATCCTGCGATTTCGGCGATCAACCGGTCGGGTTCGACGGGCTTGGCGAGATGTATCTGGTAGCCGGCGGCGCGGGTGCGCTCGTGGTCTTCGGGGCGTGCGTAAGCCGTGAGGGCGGCGGCGGGCGTGTGCCGCCGTGGTGCGTCGCTTCATACTCGCGCACCTGCCGGATCAGATCGTAGCCGTCCGCGCCGGGCATGCCGATGTCGCTGATCAGCACGTCCGGGCGCAGTTCCTTGAACAGGGCGAGCGCCGCGCTGGCACTCCCGGCCGCTTGTGCCTCCGCACCGTGCCGCGTCAGCACAACCGCAAGGTACTCGCGCGTATCCGCGTCGTCGTCCACGACGAGGATGCGCAAGCCGCGCAGGATCGCGGACTGTGGCTTACGGGCCGCGGCTGGCTCGGTTGCACTTGTTTCGGGCCGCAAGCCCGCCTCCGCAGTTCGCACTTGGCTGAGCGGCAGGCGCACGATGAAGGTTGCGCCTTGTCCTGCGCCTGCGCTCGCGGCCTGCACCGTGCCGCCGTGCTGTTCGACCAGATGGCGCACGATGGCGAGGCCGAGGCCCAAGCCGCCGAACTTCCGACTCGTCGATTGATCGGCTTGCCGAAAACGGTCGAAGACGTAAGGCAGAAACTCCGCACTGATGCCCTCGCCCGTGTCTTGCACAATCACTTCGGCCTGCCCGTCGCGGCTATCGAGTCGCACCTCGACACGCCCACCTTTAGGCGTGAACTTGACCGCGTTTGAGACGAGATTCCAAATGATCTGTTGCAGACGCGCCGCGTCGCCCGCGACCACTATGGGGCCGGCATCGAGCGCGGCGTTCAACCGTATCTCTTTGGCTTCGGCGGCAAGACGCATCGAGTCGAGCACCGCTTGCACGACCGTCGCAAGTTCAATCGCGCGCACGTCGAGACTGAGCCGGCCCGTGACGATGCGCGAGATGTCGAGCAGGTCTTCGACCAGTTGCGCCTGCGCGCGTGCGTTGCGCTCGATCACCTCTATCGAATGCTGCGAAGTCTGCGCGTTCAAGCCGTCGGTCCGCAGGACGCGCGCCCATCCCAAGATGGCCGTGAGCGGCGTGCGCAGTTCGTGCGAGACGGTCGGCCAGAAACTCGTCCTTCATGCGGTTCGCGGACTCGGCCTGATCGCGTGCCTTCTGCACGGCCTCGAAGAGACGTGCGTTGTCCATGGCAATGGCGGTCTGCGCGGCCAAGCCTTCGACGAGCCGCTCGTGCCGTTCGGTGAACCTGCCGGCCTCAGAATGACCGAAGAAGAGGCCGCCCAGCACTTCGCCCGCGCGCGACATGACGGGCACGGCCAGATAGCTCGTCACGGGCAAGTGCCCTTCGGGCATCCCGTAGTAAGGCGAGTTCTTACCGTAGCGCGGATCATCTTTCACGTCGTCGATCCGCACCGTGCCCTCGCCGCGAAAGGTCGGCCCGAAGAGGTCTGTAGCGCGCGGCATCGGGAAGTGCGCGAAGGCGGCGCGCGGCACGCCCGACAAAGTGTAGAGCGTGTAGGACGCGCCGCGCGCATCGATCAGGTTATAGAAGAACGAGCCGAACTGTGCGCCCGTCAGATCGGTAGCCGCATCCGTGACGGACTGCACCAGATTTTCCAACTCCAACTCGGCGGACAACAACTGCCCGACGCGATTGATCGTCTCGACCACCTCGGCCTGTTCGCGCAACTTACCTTCCAACAACTTACGCCCCGTGATGTCGCGGGCGATAGTTGAAGCGCCGATGATGCGCCCGGCATGATCGCGGATGGGCGAGATGGTCAGCGACACGTTGAGCCGCCGGCCGTCTTTGCGCTGGCGCACCGTCTCGAAGTGAGCGATGGCTTCGCCGCGCCGCAGTTTTTCCATAATCTGCGGCAACTCGTCGGGCCGGTCGGCCGGGATCAAGACCGAGATAGGTTGCCCCACAACTTCAGCAGGCGTGTAGCCGTAGAGTTCTGCCGCGCCGGTATTCCAACTGGTGATGATGCCGTCGAGCGTCTTACCGATGATCGCGTCTTGCGAAGATTCGACGATGGCGGCGAGCCGGGCTTGCGCGTGTTCGGCCTCTTTGCGCGCGGTCAGGTCAAGCGCCAGCCCAAGCATGCTGACCGCCCGCCCCGAATCATCCGTATGCACGCGGCCCTTACCCGCGATCCAGTGGTGACTGCCATCAGGCCAGACGACGCGAAACTCCGTCTCATAGATGCCGTTGTTGGCGACCGTCTGTTGAATCAGGTCGAGCACGCGGGCGCGGTCGTCCGGGTGGATCAAATTGATAAAGGTTTCGTATTTGCCATCGAACGTGCCCGGCTGAAGCCCGTGAAGCTGTTCCAGCACGCCCGTCCAGACCAGCGCGCCCGTCTGAATGTCCCACTGCCAAGTGCCCATGTGCGCCGCATCGAGCGCCAGTTCAAGCTGCTCGGTGCTTTCGGCGACGGCGCGCGCCTGTCGCCGCTGCTCGGTCGCATCACGAAAGACCAGCACGACTCCGGCCGTCGCGTCCGTCGCATCGCGGATCGGCGCGGCGCTATCTTCGATGACGCGCTCAGTGCCGTCGCGTGCGATCAGGATCGTGTGGTTGGCGAGGCCGACCACGCCGCCCTCGCGCAGCACACGCGCGACCGGACTCTCACACTCGGCCCGCGTCTGCTCCTCGATGATGTGAAAGACTGCGGACAAGCTCTGCCCGCGCGCGTCTGCTTCCGTCCAGCCGGTCAACTCCTGCGCCACCTTGTTCATAAACACGACGCGCCCGTCCGCATCGGTCGCAATCACGGCGTCGCCGATGCTGCGCAATGTAGTCGAGAGCCAACGTTCGTTGCGCCGCGCGCTCGCTTCCGCGCGTTGCCGCGCATCCGTGAGCGTTGTGATCAACAGCGCCACGAAGATGAAGAAGCCGAGGTTCACGACGCCGAGCAAGCCGATGGCAAATGAGTGCGTCGGCGGCAGCACAAAATAGGCGCTGGCCACGGCCGACAGCGCGATTGTCAGCCACGCGGGGCCGCGCCCCGCGTACCACGCGGTCACAGTCACGGCAACGAAATAGAGGATGAAGACGGTGCGCTCGGCGAGATAGGGCACGAACAGTGTCAGCAGCGTGGCCAGCACGACGCTCACGACGGCGACGCCGTAACCCGGCAGCGATGATCGAGGAGACTGCGCCATCTGATTCTGTCTTAAGACTCCCTTAGCCCGTAAAACGAGTGCAACAACTATAACCCACCGGCAACTTTAAGTAATTGTGAAGCCCCGTTGTTTGCGCTCATCTGCCGCGAGCTTAAATCCTTTTCGCAACCACTACAAGAGCAACGATGAATGCGGAACGATGAATGATGAATAAAGATCAGCTTGGCTGTCATGCATCCTTCATCATTCATGCTTCATCATTTCGCTGCTTCTCTGTTTCGGCGAGCGCGTTCGTGAGTTGCCCCCATTCCGCGAGCGCGAGCGTTTCGGCGCGGCGTTGCGGGTCGATAGCAGCGGCGGCAAGGAGCGCACTCGCACCGCCCGTCGCCTCCACGCGCGCGCGCAACGCATCGGGCGCGTAACGCAGATTGTTGAAGATGGTCTTGCGCCGTTGCGCGAAGCCCGCGCTGACCAACTGCCACATGAGCGCCTCGCTCGTCGCCTCGATCAGATTCGCCGCACTGCGTTCGCGCAGACGCACACGCACGACCGTGCTCCACACCTTCGGCACAGGCCGAAACGCATCCGGCGCAACATCGAACAGCACTTCACTTTCGCAATAGGCTTCGACCAGCACCGACAGGAAGCCGCGTTCGGCCGCGCTCGGTCCCGCGACCATGCGCGCCACCACCTCGCGCTGCAACATCAAGACCGCCTCGCGCACACACTCGCGGGCCGCGATCAAACGCTGCAAGATGGCCGTCGAGATGTTGTAAGGCAGGTTCGCCACGACGCGCGCCGTCGTGGCCGGTGCAATCGCCGCGCAGTAATCAACCGTCAGCGCGTCCGCCTCGATCAATGTGAAGTTAGACCGCGCCCCGAACCGTTCATCAAGGCCCGGCAGCAACTCGCGGTCGAACTCAAGCGCCACAACACGCCCCGCGCGCGCAAGCAGATGCGTCGTCAGCGCCCCGCGCCCCGGCCCGATCTCGATCACAGTCTCGTCCGCACGCGCCCCCACCGCCCCCACGATCCGCGCCGCCACCCGCTCGTCCACAAGGAAATGCTGCCCCAAACTTTTCTTTGCAATAGACATCGGTAAGAACAGTGACGAGTGCCAAGTGACAAGCAGAAGACAGTTGTTAACTTGTCACTCGTGAATCGTGATCAGATCGCTTGTCTTCTTCTATTCACGATTCACTAACTTGTCACTTGTCACTCGTCACTTGTCACTGCTTTTACGTACCCGGTGATCTCTACGTCTTCGCCGTGGCGTGTGAGCGCAACATCGTGCAGGCGGGTTGCATCGGCGACGAGTTGCGCGCCTGCGCCGCCGACCGAAGCGCGTGCATCGCGCCCGCCGATGATAAGCGGCGCGACGAAGAAGCTAACTTTTTCCACCAACCCCGCGTCGAGCAACAGACCGGCGACCGTCGCGCCGCCTTCGACGAAGACGCTGTGCAGCGAACGTGCATATAAGTTGTCGAGCACCGCGGCCACGTCGCGCGCACCATCCGGCAGGCGTATGACCTCGACGCCACATGCCACGAGCGCAGCCGCGGCCCGTTCGTCCGCGTCCGTTGTCGTATAGACGATGACGGGCGTGGTGCGTGCGCTCTGCGCGAGTTGCGTCTGCGGTGTGAGTTGTAAGCGGTCGTCCAAGACGACGCGAACGAGCGGGCGATGACGCACGAGGCCGGAGCGATCTGTCAGCAGCGGATCGTCTGCGAGGGCCGTGCCCGCGCCGATCAAGATCGCGTCGTATTCGTGGCGCAGCAGATGCACGCGCGCGCGCGCCTGCGGGCCTGTGATCCAGCGCGCGTCACCTGTGCGTGTGGCGATGCGACCGTCGAGCGAACTGGCCAGTTTCAAATGTACGAACGGGCGCGCGTGCCGCAAGGCGTGGACGTACTTCTCGTTGAGTTGTGTGGCCGCGCGGGCCAACAAGCCTGTCTCGACTTCAACGCCGGCCGCGCGCAGGTGCGCGAAGCCGCGCCCGGAGACGAGCGGGTTCGGGTCTTCGATAGGCGCGACGACACGCCGCACACCGGCCGCGACGAGCGCGGTCGTACACGGCGGCGTGCGCCCTTGATGCGCGTGCGGTTCGAGCGAGACGTAGGCGGTTGCGCCGTGTGCGCGCGCGCCCGCCTGTTCGAGCGCCAGCGTCTCGGCGTGCTTCACCTGTTCATACAGGTAATAACCTTCGCCGACGACCGCGCCCTGTGCGTCCGCCAGCACGCAGCCGACCAACGGACTCGGACTCACCTGCCCCACGCCGCGCGCCGCCAACTCAAGCGCGCGCGTCATCAACAAGCGATCCGTCTCGCTCCACGTCGCGGCCGGTTCGGTTTGTGTTTCGACTCTCAAGTTTGCAACTTGAAACCTTATTCAAAAAGTCCGTTGACGTATTGCTCCGCGTCGAAGACGACGAGGTCGTCCACCTTCTCGCCGATGCCGGCGTAGCGTATGGGCAAGCCCAACTCTTTGGCGATGGCGACGGCGATGCCGCCTTTGGCTGTGCCGTCGAGTTTCGTCAACACGATGCCGGTCACGCCCGCGACCTTTAAGAACTGGCGTGCTTGTTCGAGGCCGTTCTGCCCTGTCACCGCGTCGATCACGAGCAACGTCTCGTGTGGTGCGCCCGCGACCTCGCGCCCGGCGACGCGTTTCATCTTCTCAAGCTCGGCCATCAAGTTCGACTTGTTGTGCAGACGACCCGCCGTATCAACGATGAGCACGTCGGACGCGCGCGCTTTGGCGGCCTTGAGTGCGTCGAAGAGGACGGCTGCGGGGTCTGTGCCCTGCTTCTGTTGGACGAGCGGAACGCCTGTGCGCTCGGCCCAGATGGCGAGTTGATCGGACGCGGCGGCGCGGAACGTGTCGGCCGCGCAGATCAAAACGTCGTTGCCTTCGGCCTTGATGCGTTGCGCGAGTTTGCCGATGGTCGTCGTCTTGCCGACGCCGTTGACGCCGACGACCATCATCACGTAAGGCGTCACGTCGTCGGGCACGCTCGTCTCGGAAGCGACGCCTTCACGGGTCGAAGCATGTAGGATCGTGAGCAGTTCGTGCTTGATCGCTTCTTTGAGCGCGGCAATGTCGCCGATCTGCTTGCGGTCGATGCCGCGCCGCACCGTGTCGAGGATGGCGAGCGTCGTGGGCACGCCGATGTCGGTGGCGATCAAAGCCTCTTCCAGTTGGTCGAGTAGTTGGGCGTCGATGACCTTGCGCCCCTCGAAGACCGTGTCGATCTTTTCGGAGAGCGTGGCGCGCGTGGCGGCGATGGCGCTGCGAAAACGCTTCTCGAAGGTCTGCTCAAGCGCCGCCTCTTCGGCCTGCAACTCTTCTATCGAACGGTCGAGGCCGAGGATGGAAGTCGTGAACGGCGAACGCGACGGCACGGGCCGCGCGGGCGGCGGCGAGACGGCGGCGCGCGCTGGCTCGACCGGCCTTCGATCCGCTGGCGCTGGTGGTGGTACGTTCGTCGCCGCGCGCGTTTGCGTTGCCGTGGGCGGCATGGGCGTCGGTGCGCCGCCGGTCACGACGGGTTCGAGTGCGGGCGGCGCGGTCTGTGTCGCAGCGGGCGGCGCGACGTTGGCCGGGGCTTCGGGTGGTGGCGACGGCACAGGCGTTTGCGCTGCTTCCGTCGCGGGTGCGGCCGGCTCGTTTAAGCCGAGCGTGATGTAACGATCTTCTTTCTTGCGTCTCCAGAATGCCATGCTTCGGATGAATACCTTTGCGTATCAGCGTTGAGTTGAAAGTATCGGATTATAGCGGCAAGCGCGGCGTGACGACAAAAGGACAACCGGCGCGCGGGTGCTTCGATCATGCTCAAGCCACCGAAGTTGAGGCCGAAATAAGCGGGCTGTGCGGTGCTAGAACCCGACGCGTAATCTTTAAGATAACGACCGCACCGGGCGCTTCTGCCATAGCTCGCAACGCGCGCAGACCTGTTGTTGCACGACGGCAGAGAACATTATATTGTTGCCCGCGTCCTAATCTTTAGGGCCGCCGCATTCGACGACTTGCACCGGCTCGTGCTCACGCTGCCTGTGGCCGGACTATCTGCTCCACGGCTCTCATCTAATTGCTAACAGCCGTGGGCTGCGCCAAGACGTGACGGATGAAACGAGTGTCTATTACAGGCCAGCAGGGACGAAGCCATGAGTAACTACTGGGCGTTCATCAGCTACGCGCGTGAGGATAAGGACAAGTTTCTCGAACGATTCCTCGCCGATCTGAGAGCCGCCATCAAGGTGCGAACAACTTGGGATGAACGCTACCTGACCTTCGTTGACTCGAACAGCATCACGCCCGGCGCAGCATGGCCCGATCTGTTGGCGAGCGCGTTGCAGTCCGCGCGCGTGTTAATCAGCATCTACACGCCGAAATATTTCACGCGCGAGTATTGCGGCAAAGAGGTGCAGGTCTTCCTTGAGCGCATTGATGATTACATGCAGACCGCCCCGCAAGGCGCGCCGCGCCCGACGCTCATCGTGCCGATCCTCTGGGTGCCTGAGCGTTACGTGCAGGCCTTACTACCGCCGGCCGTGCGCGATCTTCAGTACACCTATGACGCGTTCGGTAAAAATTATGCGCCGTTGGGCGTGCTGCAATTAATGAAGCGGAAACGAGAGGCTTACAAACTCTTCCTCGATAACTTGGTCGAGCATTTAATGCAGGTCGTGGATAAATATCCTTTGCAGCCCTATCCAACCAAGCCCGCGTTGGATGAACTCGATAATGCCTTTGCGGCCGGTGAACCGCAGGCGACAACCAAGTCGAACGTTGCGCTGGCCGCAACGACTATAGACACAGACCCGGCCGCCGTCGCCGCGCCAACGGAAATAGCCCAACAGGAAACGGTCGGCCCGCGCTACGTGCAGTTCATCTTCGTCGCGGGCAGTCGCGGCGAACTGGCGAGCATCAGGCAAACGCTCAATCACTACGGAAGTCGCGGCGACGAGTGGCAGCCGTACCTGCCTGAAGTTGACGAGCAGATCAAATTCCTGACCGCTGAAGTCGCCTTGCGCGAACGACTCTTTCCGATGATCGTCGAGCTTGACGACGATTCGTGGCAGCGCATCGGGCAGGCGGAGGATGACAACAACATCATTGTCGTCGTCGTCGATACGTGGACGCTTAGGCTCGCGCGCTACGCGCAGTTCATGCAGACTTACGATCAGCGCGACTCGATCAACTGCGTGGTGTTAGTGCCGTGGAATCCGAACGACCCGGAGGCCGTGCAGTATCGTGAACTGCTCAAGGGCATCATCTATTCGACCTTTAAGGTCAAAGCCAACAGCAATACGCCGCACATCTTCTACGAGTGGATCAGTTCGCCCGACGATTTGAAGCGCGACCTGAGCGCGGCGTTGGCGAATGCACGCGCGCGGATTCTGCGCAAGAGCGAGCGGCTCAGGGCGGCGCAACGTGCAGGCGTCAACATCCCGAAGCCCATTCTCGCGGGGCCTTGATTGGAGCGCCGTCGATGCCGGACGAACCACAAACCGCCGGGACGATCATCACCTTCTACTCGTACAAGGGTGGGACGGGTCGTTCGATGTCGCTCGCCAACGTGGCGTGGCTCTTGGCGAGCAACGGCAAACGCGTGCTCGTCGTCGATTGGGACTTGGAAGCGCCCGGTCTGCATCGTTACTTTCAACCGTTCCTGATCGACAAAGACCTCACCGCCTCCGACGGCGTGATCGACTTTCTGATCAACTTCGAGTTGGAAGCCGCGACGGTCAAACCCGACTCGGCCGACACGACCGACGAAACCGACCCCGATTGGTACTTGCCTCACGCAGACATCACGACCTATGCGACCACGCTCGATTGGTCTTTGTTCCCCGATCAAGGTCAGATCGATTTCATCCCGGCGGGCCGGCAAGACTATTCGTATGCCGCGCGCTTAGCCTCGTTCAACTGGCAGAACTTCTACGACCGTTTGGGCGGCGGCGTCTTTCTCGAAGAGACTAAGCGGCGGATGCGCGCCGAATACGACTACGTGCTGATCGACAGCCGCACTGGCGTCAGCGACACGGCGGGCATCTGTACGCTGCAATTTCCCGACATGCTCGTGGTCTGCTTCACGTTGAACAACCAGAGCATCGAAGGCGCAGCGGCCGTCGCGCAGTCGGTTGATAAACAAGCCGGCGAACAGTCGGCGCGCGTCTTCGAGCGGAAGTGGCCGCAGGTGCGTATCCTGCCTGTCGCCATGCGGATCGAAGAAGCGGAAAAGGATAAGCTCGACATGCGGCGCGACTACGCGCAGCGCAAGTTTGAATCATTCCCGCAGCACATCCCACCGGAGAACCGCCCCAAATACATGAAGGACGTGCAAGTGCGCTACGTCCCTTATTATGCTTACGAGGAAGTGCTGGCCGCCTTCGTCGATAAACCCGGCGATGCGTTGATCACGGCGGCGTTGCGCCTGTGCGCGCACATCACCGGCGAGCAGCCACGGTTCGATCCGATCCCGGAAACCAAACGTCAAGAGTTACGCAAACAGTTTGAAGGGCTGCATCAAGCACAACTGCACGATAGCTACGATCTGTTCCTTAGTTCCAGCGGCCGCGACGAAGCATGGACCACCCAACTCATCGCGCGCCTTGAGCAAGAAGAATGGCACGGGCGCAAGTTCCGCCTGTTCTACGGTCCTTTGCACATCAAGCCCGGCGAGAGCATCGCCATGCGGCTTGAGCAGGCGCTCGCCAAGAGCCGCAAGATCGGCCTCGTGCTGTCGCCTGAGGCGTTGACTACATCTTGGGTGCAGTTGGAACAACTGCTCGCCGCTCAACTCACAGACAACCAGCAGCAGGACTTGATCCCGCTCTACCTGCGCGACTGTGAATTGCCGCCGACGCTCAGCCAGTTTCGTTATATCGACTTCCGCGACGAGACGCAGTACGAGTTCGGCTATCAGACATTGCTCGCCGTCCTCAAAGACGAACCGCTGCCACGCAGAGTGCAAGCCGCCACAAATGCTCCGGCCGCCCTGTCTACGCATGTGCCCCGACCGCCCGTCGGCGGCTTCGTCACGCGCCGCGACGCCGAAGGCCGCGACATCGTTGCGCGCCTGCGCGATGAACTGTCGGGCGCAACGAATCAATTAATCGTGCTCTGGGGCGCGGGCGGTGTCGGTAAGACTGTGCTCGCCGCCGAAGCTGCGCGCACGCTGGCGCAGGTTTATGGCGCGCGCATCGTGTGGACCTCCGCGGCCGGGCGCGCAGACTATGGACTCACAACCCTGCTGGACGAAACTGCCATCCAGTTAGCACGCGCAGACTTGCGCCACCTGCCCCCCGAAGCGAAGACGGAACAACTACGCGCGCTGCTCGCCGAAGCGCCCACGCTGCTCGTGCTCGACAACTTCGAGACTATCTCCATCGCCGAACAAGATCGCTGCCTCGCGTTCCTGATGACCCACGTTTCCTGCGCCGTGCTGATCACCAGCCGGCAGAAGATTCCGCTCGTGCGCAACATCAGCATCGCGGCGATGACCGAGGACGAAGCACGCGGCTTCCTCGCACGCCTCATCGATCAGACGAGCGACCCTTCGGTCTTCGCCCAACTCGACCACGAACGCATCATGGCCCGTGCCGAACGCAACCCGCTGCTCATGCAATGGGTCGTGGCCCAGATCGATCTGGCGCAAGACCCGAACGCAGTCTTAGCGGACCTCACGCACGGCGCGGGCGACGCCGCCCAACGCGTCTTCGACCGCTCCTTCAACCTGCCCGCAGCTTGGCGACGACGGCCGCCAAGCACTACTGGCACTCTCCCTGTTTGCTGACACAGCGACTAGGCCGGCACTGGCCGAGGTCGCCGGTTTCGGCGACGACATGGGCCGGCTGACCGAAGCGGTCAAAGGACTGTCCGCGCTCTCGTTGGTCAATGCAACCGACATGGGCCAGCGGCTCGCCGTGTCGGGGCTGACGCGTGAACTCGCCAAGGCCAAGCTCGCAAATGACAAAGCGGCCGACGAATTTCGTCGCCGCTTCGTCGCGTACTTCACGCGCTTTGCCGGTGACAACTCGAATGCGGCCGCGCAGCATCTCGAAGCCCTGAGGCCGGAGCAGGATAATTTGCTGCGCGCGCTAGAGACGGCAGCAGCGTTGCTTGATTGGTACTCCGTCCTCCGCATCGCGCAGGCGTTAACAGAGCCGACGTATGGCAACCTGATTATCAGCGGCGAGTGGGACGAGGCGCTCCGCCGCAGCGCGCAGGCACGGGAAGCAGCACAACTATCACGGAATGAATGGGCAGAGGCGCTATTCGGCATCTATCATGCGAACATCCTCAGGCTGCGCGGGACATATGGCGACGCCGAGCACGTTTATCGCCAGGCCATTGAAACGTTCAAACGTCATGCACGCGAGTACAGGGTTTCGTTCGCCCTATTCCAGTTGGGCACATTGGCGCAGGATCGGGCCGATATAGAAGGGGCGCGTAGGTTCTATCATGAGAGTCTTGAGATCAGCCGGCGCTTAGACTACAAGAGCGAAACCGCGACCATCTTGCACCGGCTGGGGATGCTCGCGCAGGATCAAGGGCACGTGCTAGAGGCGGAGCGGTTATACAGCGAAAGCCTGAAGATGAAGCAGGAGTTGGACGAGCCGCTGGGCATCGCTACGGCTTTGCACGAGTTGGGCCGGCTCGCTAAAGACAAGGGCGAGAATGCACAGGCCCGCGCGCTATACGAACAGAGCCTTGCTATCTCGCAACAGTACGGCAATCAGCACGGCCTCGCCATCACGCTGCACGAACTTGGGCGCGTCTGCAAAGATGCCGGCGAGGTGGAAGAGGCCGAACGTTTGTATCGTGAGAGTCTTGAAATCTCGCGGCGGCTCGGCTTCAAACGCGGCGAGGCCGTGACGTTGCACGAACTCGCCCGGCTCTCACAGGACTCAGGCGATTTTCAGCAGGCACGCGAGCGTTATCAACAGAGTCTGAAGATCAAAGAAGAGATCAGCGACAAGATCGGCATCGCGTTCACGACGCACGAACTAGGCCGCGTCGAACACGACGACGGCAACCCTGACGCGGCGGCGCAGTACTACAGGGAGAGCCTCGCTCGTTGGCAGCAACTCAAGCATCAGTATGGCGAGGCGATCACGCTGCACGAGTTGGGCCGGCTCGCACAGGATCAAGGACGGCTCGATTCGGCGCAGCAACGTTATCAAGCGAGTCTGGAACTGAAACGCCAACTCGGCGACGAACTCGGCATCGCGGCCACGCTGCATGAGCAGGGGCGCATCGCGCACGACCAGCGCGATTACCGCAAGGCGCAGGCGCTCTATGAAGAGAGTTTGCAGATCAAACAGAAGCACAATCACGTCGCCGGGATCGCCTACACGCTCGACGCCCTCGGCCGGCTGGCGCAAGAAGAACACGATTACGATAAAGCGCGCCGCTTGTACTCGGAGAGCATAGAGATGCGCAAGAAGATCGGCGACAAGATCGGTTTCCACGTCACGCGCGCGCGCCTGCAAACGATCCCGCACGTACCCGCGCATGATGTGTTGTCGTCGCCACCGGCGGCCGGCATCCAACCAGAACTTGAAGCGCCGAGCGAGTGAGTTGCGCTGCATAAACCGGCGACGACTTAATCAGCAGATTCTCAACAGCACATCATCTCTAATCCTGACTTCGTGCATACAAGCTTCATCGCTTAGCTGCGGCCCACGCCGAGCGCATCCGCCACGCGGTTGATGTAGTTGAACCAAGAGGCGATGAGCGTGATCTGAAGAATGCCTTTGTCGTCGAAGCCGACGGCGCGCAGGCGCGTGTGGTCTTCGGGCGTGATGCGCGTGGCGTCGCGCGTCAGTTGCGCTACGAAGTCGAGCATCGCCCGGTCCTGCTCCGAGATCGGGGCGGTCCTATAGTCGTCCTGTAGGGCCTTGACCAGTTCGTCGTCTAACGTGACCCGACGCAGAAACTCTGCGTGCGACTCGATTCAATAATGACAACGATTGGTGACCGAGACGACCGTGGTGATCATCTCATGTTGCGCGCGCGTGAGCGGCAGTTCCGGCGACATCAACACACCGAACGTGGCGAAGGCATGATAGAGCGCATCGGGGATCAGGCTGTGCGAGGCGACGATGCCTGATGATTCGCCGTCGGGCGTGGGGTGGACGGGCTGAGCGTATTCGGCCGGGTAAAGCCCACGTTGCGTCTCCATCGCCGCGCGCAGTTTCTCGTCCGCTTCCGCAAACGGAATAGTCTTGATCCATGTCATGAGTGCGATTCCTCTCTTAAGCTACTGAAGCATTAACTTCTGATGAGACTCGACTATTAGACAACAACTCGGCAAGCCCACGGCTTTAAGTCTTGATGCACCTTTGTAAAATAGATCATGCGGGCGCGCAAGATAAATCATCATATTTATCCTGACATGGCGGGCGGCTGTCGGCTCGGCGGGTTGCAGGTTCAGTCGGTTGAGCGTGTATGATTAGGGTCAGCGTGCGTGCGGCGCGCCCGGCTGTTCAGTCGAGCGCGCCGCACACGCATCTAGGCTGCAAGGTGCTCGGCGGCGCGCACCCGTTAGCTGGCGAGGCCCCGAAGTCTGGTGGTAGTAACCGCAGCACAAACCGACGATCTGTTGCGTCCTTTTCTGGTCGCGCGCGACGAGCGTGCAGAGGCCGAGGCGTTGACCGAACTCATCGCGGCCCACGTTGCGCCCGTCGTCCGCAGCATCTTCGGCCACAAGCTGCAATTCTATTCGAGCAAGGGCGCGCGGCAGTTTAATCACCCCGACGTTGAAGAAGTCTATAACGACGTACACCTGCATCTGCTCCGGCGCTTGCGTGCGCTCAAGGCCGACCCCGACGGCAAACCGATCAGCAACCTGCGTAGTTACGTCGCCGCTGTGACGCGGACGACTTGCGACGAGTACTTGCGGCGCAAGTATCCGCAACGTCGTTACCTCAAAGACAAGCTGCGTTATCAACTGACGACGCGGGCGGAGTTCGCTTTGTGGGAGACGGCGGACGGGGTGTGGCTGGCGGGGTTAGTGGATTGGGCGGACAGCAGCAACCGGCCGAGTCGCCTGAGCGCGAGGCGCTCGCAGTCAAACTCGGCGCGCTCGATGCCCACGCGCAAAGCACGCAAGAGTTGCTGCGCGCCATCTTTCACGCCGCCGCACAACCGCTCGAACTCGACGACCTGACCGCGCTCGTCGCCCAACTATGGAGCATCGAAGATCGCCCGCACGAGTCACTCGACGAAAGCGGCAGCGTGCTCGCCGAGCAGTTGGCCGGCGCGCAAGCAGACCCGGCCGCGCTCATGGAGTCGCGGCAACGCTTGGACAGGTTGTGGGCCGAGATTTGCCAGTTGCCGCGCCGGCAAAGGGTCGCGCTGTTGTGCAATCTGAGAAACCCGCACGGCGTCAACGTGATCACGCTGCTACCGGCGACGGGCGTGGCCACCATCGAACAGATCGCGGCGGCGCTCGAAATTCCACCGGCCGAGTTTGAGCAGTTATGGGCCGCGCTGCCCTTAGACGATTTGCGCCTCGCCGAATATCTCGGCGCGACGCGGCAACAGATCATCAATCTGCGGCGCAGTGCCCGCGACCGTTTGGCGCGGCGACTGAAAGATTGGTCGCACAAGGCGAAGTGACACGAATATTTAGCGCCGCTCAGCATCTTGTTCTTAAGTGTTCTAAGGCGCACGGCGCGCCCGGCGAGTCTCCCGATTGCCGTTATGTATCAGCATCCGACCGAACAGCAGTTGATTGAATACCAGCAGCGCACGCTGCCGCCCGCCGCGTTTCGGGCCGTACACGGGCACGTCTCGGAGTGCGCCCGCTGCGCCGCCCGCTGCTACGAACCGAGCCAAAGTCAGACCGACTACGAACTGTTGCTGAGCGCGTTCACGCCCGACGCGGACGAGCCGCCCTTTCATCTGACGCACGAAACGGCCGCGGCTTACGTCGCGTCTGAACTCGATGAGATTGATAGCGAGCCGGTCGTCACACACCTTGAAGTCTGCGCCGAATGCGCGGCGACGGTCGCAGGTCTGCGCGCGTTGCCGTCTGTCAGCCCGGCCGCGCAGACGCCCGCGCCTGCTTCGGCCGTAGGTCGTCGGCATGATCGATCATGGACGCAACGCTGGCCGGTTGCTCTAACACAACTCCGGCCGCTGCAACTCGTGGCGGTCCGCGCTGCTGATCATCGTCCTGCTCGGCACGACAGCATGGCTGCTGTTCAGATCGAACGACACACAACCGGCCGGTCTGGTGCGACAAGATGCGCCGCCCGTTAACGGCAACTGGCAACCGACGCCCACCGCGTCGCCTGCACAGACGCGCGACGACGTGTCGCCCGATCAGAACACGCCGCCCGCGCCGTCGCCGCAGACCGAACCGACGAGCACTCAAGCCGCGCCGATCATGTTGACCTTAAACGACGGCGGGCAGCAGATCACTTTGGACGAGCAAGGCAACCTCGCGGGGCTGGACCAACTGCCGGAGCAAGCGCGCCGTTCAATCAAGTCGGCGCTCGTCACGCAACAACTCGCGCGCCCCGCCGTCCTCGTAGACCTCAACCGTCAACCTAGTACGCTGCTCGGTACGAGCGACAGCAACAACGGTCTGCCGTTTCGATTGCTCGCGCCCCTCGGCGTTGTCGTCGAATCGGATCAGCCGAGCTTTCGTTGGCAGCCACTCGCGGGAGTCGAGACATACACCGTCAGCGTGACGGACGACAGCCTCAACGAAGTGGCGACCAGTGGACGGTTGAGCGCGAACGTGTGGCGCGTGCCGCGTCCGCTCGCGCGCGGCACGACCTACTCGTGGCAAGTGACGGCGCACAAGCCGGACGGGCAGACCGTCACCTCGCCCGTGTTGCCCGCGCCGCAAGCGAAGTTTCAAGTGCTGGCGCGCGCGCGGTTCGACGAGTTGCAACGCGCCCGCCGGGCTTATCCAAATTCACACTTGAGCCTCGGCGTGCTGTACGCGCAAGCCGGGTTGTTGGACGAAGCCGCGCGCGAGTTGCAGTTGCTCGTGCGCGCCAACCCGCAGTCCGAAGTTGCACGCAAACTTCTGCGCAGCCTACAGGTCAACGCTCGTCGCCGATCAGGATGAAGCCGGCCCAATACGCCGGGTGGCTATAAGGCCCGCGCAACAGTTTGAGCGCCGCTTGTCTGAGGGCCTCGGCCTTCGCGGGCGCGCGTCGCCCGGCCGCGCGCGGCCCGACAAGGTGACGATGAAACTCGACCATCAACTCGGTGCTGCGCGCAGAGTCCACTTCCCACTGGCTGACCACTGCCGTCGGGCAACCCGCGACGAACAGCGCCCATGACATGCCGATGATGCCTTCGCCGGGCGTGACGCGCCCGCGCGCCGTCTGGCACGCCGACAGCACGGCCAAGTCGGCCGTCAGATCGAGCTTCATCAATTCCCACGCTTCCAACATGCCGTCCTCGCCGCTGCCGTCCGCTTCGCTCGCCAACAGGATGCGCGAGTACATCGGGTTGTGATCGTCAAGCACCGCGTGCGTCGCAAAGTGCAGCACACGATACTTGCCCGCTTCGGCCTTCACCGCCGCCTCGCGCGCCTGTGGTCCAACGAGCACGCGACTGCGTTCGCGCCCGTAGAGTTGACCAAGCGCGTTGACCTCGCGCTCCGCCGACGGCAGAGGGCTGAGCGGCGTCGAGCGCGTCGCTTCCGCTCTGGCAATGGTCGCGCCGCTCAGCACCGGGTTGCCGAGCGCGAACAGACCCGCGCCACCGTTGCGACTGCTACTAGCAGCGACGACTTGCGGCGTGGCCGTGCGGCCGTCGTGCCGTCGTTGCATCTCACGCAGCACGCCCAACGACGGCGCATAGAAGACCGCGTACTGTTCGAGCAGGTAGCCGCGCGCGCCCGCGTGCAAGGCTTGAAACGGCAACTCCCACAGCGGCCCGTCCGGCACGATGCACAACGTGCGCACGCCTTGTAGCTGCCGCTCGGCCGGTTTGACGAGCAGGTTATAGAGTTGTGCCGCCGGTTGCTTAACGGTCAGGTCGCGCTCCGCCACGCGACTGCGAAACGACTTGGCCAGTTCGGTCAACTCAGTGCCTTTGACACTTAACGGATAGACTTGCAAGTCAGGCGCGTTGTTGCCGCGTGCGCCGCGTGTGACGACGAATAGATAGACCTGCTCGTCCGTCACGACGTATTCGAGCAAGGCCGTTGTGGCATCGGGCAAAAGGGCCGCGGCCTCTGCGAGCGTTAGCGGTGGGGCTTGCCCGCGTTGCGCCTGCAAGCGCGGGTGCGCCACGTACAGATTCGTTTGAAATGATTCGTAAGCCAAACGTGCTTGCTCCAAGCGCGCGTTGAGTTCTTTAAGCTGCGCCGCGTCGGGCTTGGACTGTTGTTGCAAACGGGCCAGTTGCGTGTTGAGCGCAACCATCGGCGCGGCGAGTTCGCGCTCCTGTTTGACCTCGGCGGGCGTCATGGCCTTGGTCACGTTGACGCGACCGCTGTGCAACACGTCGAGCAGCACGCGTCCCTTCGCGCGGTCAGCGTAGATGAGAGCTTGCGCCGGGTCGCGTTGCCTGATGAGCAGTTCGACCAGCGCATAGTAAGGCTCGATCAAGTACTCGAAAGCACGCCCCTGATCCTGTTCGTCGCCGGCCACTTGCGCGCGCAGTTGCTCGGCGGCAGCGATGGCATCGAGCAAGGCTTGCCGCGCGGGTGCGGGTTGCTGCAACGCTTCGTAGGCGCGGCCCGCTGTGGTGCGTGCGTTCAGATAGATTTCCGGTTGCCCGATCTGCTGCGCGGCAGTGGCGGCACGCGTAGCATAGTCAATCGCCTGAGTAGGCTTGTCTAACTTCAGATATGCGTCCGCGATGCGCGCCCACGTATTTGCGATGGTGGACTTTTCGCCGAGCGTCTCTCTGATGGCCAGACTCTTTTGCCAGTAGTCGAGCGCGACCGCGTAGTTGTGCTGTTCGTAGTTGACCAACCCGATGTGGCTCAAGCTGCGTGCGAGGCCGCTGCGGTCGCCGAGTTCTTCGTGCAGCTTGAGGCTCTGTTGTAAGAAGCTGAGCGCCTGCGCGTGATCGCCCTGCGCGGAGTAGAGCGAACCGAGCATGTTGAGCGAAGTAGCGATGCTCGGCTTGTCGTTCATCTCCTGCTTGAGCGCCAGCCCCTTCTGGTAGAAGTCGAGCGCGAGCGCGTAGTTGCCCTGCGACTTGTGGATCAGACCGATGTTGGTCAACGTGCTGGCGATGCCGGGCTTGTGTTTGATCTCTTCTCTGAGTTGCAGGCTGCGCTGATACGCTTCGAGCGCGCGCGCGTAATCGCCGCGCACGTAATGCAGACTGCCGAGGTTGGCGAGCGACGTGCCGATGGCTTGCTTGTCGCCCGTCTCCTCCGCAAGCTGTAAGCTCTGCTGAAAGTAGTCGAGCGCCAGATCGTAATCGCCTTGCGTTTGCACGAGGCCGCCGATGTTGGCGAGGGCCGCGCCCGTGCTGCGTTTGTCGCCGAGTTGCCGCGCGATGCGCAGACTCTTTTCATAGGCCGCGCGCGCCTGCGGATAGTCGCTCAACAGCACGTATGTGTTGCCCAGATCGTTGACGATGACAGCGGCGCTCGCTTGATCGCCCATCTGCTCCGCGAGCGCGAGACTCGCGCTGTAGTCGGCCACGGCCTCTGTGAGTTTGCCCTGCGACTTGTGGACCAGCCCGATGTTGCTGAGCGTGTGGAACACATAATCGTTATCGCCGCGCCGCTTGGCCACCTCGATGCCGCGTTGCAGGACGCCGAGCGCCTGATCGAGTTCGCCCTTCATGAAATGTGTGGCGGCGATAGCGTTCAGGGCCGCGTTGACATCTTCGAGCGCGGACGCTTCTTCGGCCAGCGTCAAGCTCTTGTTGAAAGCTTCGATGGCTTGCGGCGCGTCGCCGCGCACGCGATAGGCGTGGCCGACGTTGCGCAGAGATTCGATGCGGCCGGCGCGGTCGTTTAGACGTTCTGCTTGACTGAGCGCGAGATTGAAGATCGGCATGGCCGCCGCGACTGTGCGGGGCGTGAGCATGGACCGCCCTTGCTTATTCAACTCACGCACTAACTCTGCATTGACCAACTGTGCGCGCTCGGCCAGTAAACTTGTGCGTTCCTGTTCGGTCTTGGCCGCGATCAAGTCGGCCGCCAGTTCCGCTTCAATCGGCGCGTATTGCCAGAGCTTCCACGCGCCGTCTTCCTTAACGAGTCGCAGTATGCGCTTGCTGCGCCCGAAGCCGGCGGCGGTCGCGGGCTGCCCGGTCTTTAAGTCAACCGCGCCGAGGTCGAGCGTGAGTTCGACGCGCGCACGGTCGGCTTCGATTGTCACCTTGCTTACGTCGAGACTTTTGATCTCGACGTGGTCGTTAGCGGCGAAGGTCTGTTGCAGCGTTTGCTTGAGGCCGCCGAATTGCGGCGCGCGCGCGCTCCACAGGGCCAGTACGCCCGGCAGATCGCGCTGTTGATAAGCGGCGAAAAATTTGGCCGCCGCCTCGCGCACGGCCGCCTCGTCCGGCCCTTGCGCCCGCACCACGGCGGGCCAGCCGGCGACGAGACATAACAAACAGATGAATACACGCAGCGTTACGCGTTGAGCGATAACGAGAGGCATGAGTGAGTCCTCCCCACGAAGCGAGACGCGCCGCTTGCGGCGGCCGCGCCGGTCAACCCGTAGTCGCCGGGTCGCACCTTTGTTAAGCAGTTTGACGAAAGCTGATGCGCAGCCAAGCGCCCGCGTCGAGAGAGCAGCAAACGGTCGGTCTAAATCGGGGCGCACGATTCAGGTCGGCAGGGCGACCTATTCGATTCACCGGCCCGCCGCATCTGTTGCCTCCTAAACGCAACTCCGGTCGCTCAAGTTCCATGTGCGGCTGTCATTAAGTGGCGGGCCGGCACGAACTAAAGCACCGCTAAATAAAAATTCGCAAAGGTGGAAATATCTCCAAAATATTTTCGTCCTGTAATTGTGAGCAAGCAGCAACGCAGGCATGTCGGTTGCGCGCCGGACGGTCTGCGTGCAGGTCTTCCGAATCGGGCGCGCGTCAGTGTCTTCAGTGTCTTGGGGCTTGCGCACCGCTCGGGCCGCGGGCGTTGCGCGGGCGGCGACGATTGCCTGCTTGGCGTCGCCCTCAATTTCAGTTTCGTAACGCAGGCATAGCAATAAGCACTCCGGCGTCCGGCCGCAAGTGACGTTGGAGTGTGACGAACTAACAACACGCCACCCGTCGCAAGCTGTCGCCCACAGGGCTGTGTCGCCCGACGACCAGTTCACGGGACAGGTGCGGGCAGGCGCAAGGTAAGAAGCAAGGAGTGATCAGTTATGACTTTGAAATCACGTTCGCCGCGCTACTTCGTAATGTTCCTGACCTGTCTCGCCCTCATCGCCGTCATGCTGCCGGGCAAAGCCTCGATGCAGCAACCGCAGGGGCCGCGCTCCTATGATGAGTTCATCCGCCGCGCTTATCAGGGCGCGCTCGGCCGTCTCCCGACTTGCGCCGAACGTCAGGCCGAATACAACAACCTCGTCAACGCCACCGCCAACGGCACGCGACTGGCCGAGGCGCGGCGCTTCGTCGCCACGCTGTTCATGACCCAATCCTCTTACGACGATCCGAACAACTTCAACTACCTGCAAACGGCCGCCTATCAGGCCCGCAACCCGCAAGACATGAACGACGTAGCGCACTTGCAGTCGTTCGTGTCAGACCTCTACCGCGCGTTCCTGCAACGCGAACCGGACACGGACGGGTTGAACTTCTGGGTCGCCAACGCGCAGAGCGAAGGGCGCAAGAAAGTGATCCGCGCCTTCGAGTTGTCCATCGAGTTTGGCGATCTGGTCAACCAACTCTTCGACAGCGGCACGCAGCCGTGCTGCATCCGGCGTGCTTGCCCGCGCGGCTCGTTCTTCAACATGGAGACGTGCAGTTGCGAGTTCCTCTAAGCGCCCCGGCTAACGCATCCGCGAGTAGCGAGTGACTACTCACGGCGTGGCCCGCTGCTTGAGAGGAGGCCGCGGGTCACCTAAAACCCGGAGGTCAATTGTGGTGCGACTCTGATCAAAGTCGCGCTTCAATTGCCTCCGGGTTTTTGCGTCTGGCCGGGCCAAGCGCACCGCGCCGACGCCGAAACAGAAATGTTACTTGTCTCAGGTTATTGCCTATGCTAAGGTGCAGCCGCTCCCGATAGTTTACTCCCGTAACAAGCGTTTTGATTGATTGCATTAATTCGCAATGTCGCATAGCGACTCCGCCGTTGTCGTGCGCCATTGAGCCATGGTCCTGTGTCTCACTCTAAGGAGATAGCGATCATTTCTTGCCTCTCACGAATAAACGATAACTGACGTACCACGCCTTGTCGGCCGCCTACGTGCGGCGGCGGGCGAATAGCACACAAGCCAACTTTAACGGATGCCGTCTGCCCTTCGCGTGAAGGAACGCAAGGCGCGCATCATGGGCGGAGTTTACCTGCACATGCGCCTTAGGCCGCCTGCTACCTGAACCTGAACCGGCGCGTGATTGCTCCGCGCAGAGCATCGCTGCTTTTTGATGTTCTGCCGGCCTCACCAAGTAAGGCCACGCGGGTCTTAACTCGACAGCCCGCGTGAACCGGCAGCGCCCGGCTCTGTTGCTCAACTGCAAACGCAGGACCGCGCGCTGTCAAGAGTCTGACTCTCTCACCGGATGGAGGACGCTTACGATGAAACGCAGTTTGAATAACTATCTGAAGCTGACAGTTGTGGCCCTCGCCCTCAGTTTGATCATCGCAACCTTGCTGAACGGAACCGGCCGCAAAACGGAAGCAGCGGGCACGCAAGGTCAAGTTGCCGCCGTGGCCGCAGACCCGACCGTCAACGACCTGACCCTCAACCCGCCGCGCGTCGAGTCCATGACGACAACCCCGCTGGCGGATCGAAGCGTCATCGGCAATGCTGTGTTGATGGTGCGCTTCGCGCCCGACGGGCGTTTGGGCAAACAGATCAAGACCATCATTGACGACCGCGAAGTAGTACTCACCGACGACGGCACGGGCGGCGACGCCACGGCCGGCGACGGCACTTACTCGGCCATCATCATGCTGGACTTCGCCGACTTGGCCAACAATCAGGATCGCGTGCAGTCAGTCAACGCGCAGCCTGATCCGGCGGCCATGCCGTTCGAGTTCGCGCCGAGCGACACGGCCCGGGCGGCGACTCAAGCGCCGGATGAAGCAGCGGCCGGGAACGCCGCGAACGACGACACTGCGCGGGTCGTCACGGTGGACAGCTTCGACGGTCGTAGTCAATCGGGCGCAAGGCAAGCCCCGCTGGTCGACTTCCGCAACGTGCGCCCCGGTCAGATCGTGCCGCTCAACCCGATTGGCACTTGGCGCGCAGTCGATCCCGAACGCTCGCTGATGATCCGCGACGTGCGCGTGGTCGAAGACCCGGCGCGCACGTTCAATCCTTGCACACGCACGGGCACGCCGATGGGTCGTTGGACGTTCGGCTACTTGATGACGCAGATGGCGAACACGCCGCGCACAGGCATTCCCGCTTCGACGTTCGTGCGCAAGTGGCTCGACCACTGGATGAGCAACCAGACGATCAACGGCTTCACCGCCAAGCAGCGCCAGCAGATCAAGCAACTTGTCATCGACCCGTGGGAGCAAGCGAGCGGCGGCCCCGGCGCACCGCTCGATCTTTCCATCGCGCCGTTCAAGTTGCTGGCCATCGTCAACCGTGTGGACCTGCGCACGAACACAGTCTATGGCGGCGGCAGCGCGGGCGAAGGACGCTTCGTGTTCGGCGTCATGGACATGCGCCCGTGCAACGGTTGCCCGATTGATCCATACACGGGGCGACCGCGCTCGACCTGTTCGCCGACGCAGTTCACAGTGATCCTCGAATACGGCATCGAGCGGACCGGCTGCGCTGTCCGCGATTGGGGTCGGCAGTGGTACAACCTGCAAAACTACCTGCTCGGCACGCCCGCTTACAACGCGGCGCTGCAAGCGATCACGGATCAGTTCACGCGCGCCAACGCCGCGCCGCACAAACCCAACGGCAGCGCCATCAATCAGGTCCGCACCAACGAGGTCGCCCTCGTCACTGTGTGCCCCGATTGCGATTGGCAGATGCGCGAGTTCCGCATCGCGCCCAACTCCACCAACAACGGGCCACTCAACGAGACTGTGGTTGTCCGCACACCCGATAACAGTCGCAACTTCACGGACGTGCCGCTGTCGCACTTCGTCAACGCCAACCTCTTGGGCATCTTCAGCGACACTTACACAGTGCCGCTCACATGGCTCGGCACTAACTTTCAAGGTAACGCGTCCGACGTACCGTTCGGCATCTACTGGGACGGACCAGACGCGGGCGGCTCGATTCCCAACCGGCAAGCGCGCCACCTCTTCTCGCTCAACACCTGCAACTCGTGTCACCAACGCGAGACTGACACCATCTTCACGCACGTCAAGCCGGCCGCCTTCGGCACACGCGCCGACCTGTCTGCGTTCCTGACCGGATGCGTGCCCGGCAGTTCGCCCTGCACGCCCGCCCCGGCCGTGGTCGATCCGGCCGACGGCGCACCGTCGCGCAAGTTCAACGACCTCAAGCGCCGCGCCATCGATCTCGATACGCTGGTGAACTCGCCCTGCTTCTTCGACATACGCTTCGTGCCGATGCTGATGACGCACTAAGCAACGCGCAGTTAACGTCTAACACCGACGGCCGGGCCGATGCGTTGCATGCCCGGCCGTCTGCATTAAGCGCGTATCAATGTTATTATCTGCGCCCGCAAGTGGTCGGATTCAGATGTGACAACTTAACGGCGGAGGTATCGGCATGAGCTTGAACGCGGTGATCGACCTGTCCCACTTCAATAACGTCACGGACTTCAACGCCGCCAAAGCGGCGGCATCGTGGGCGTGATCCACAAGGCGACGGAAGGCACGAACTACGTCGATGCCAAGTACTTCACGCACCGCACGGCGGCGCAAGCGGCCGGACTCTGGTGGGGCGCATACCACTTCGCCACGGGCGACGACGCCAACGAGCAGGCCGAATACTTCCTCTCCATCGTCAAACCCGGCCCAAACGATCTAATCGTCCTCGACTTCGAGCAGAACCCTGCGGGGCGACAGCATGACCCTAGCCGGGGCCGAACAGTTCGTCGCCCACGTCCAACAGATCACGGGGCGCTGGCCCGGCTTCTATTCCGGCTCTTACATCAAGCAACTGCTCGGCGCAAACCACAGCGCCACGCTCGCCAACTGCTGGTTCTGGCTCTCCGAATACGGCCCCGACTGCCCACGTCCCCGCCAACTGGCCCGACATGGACGCTCTGGCAATACACCGATGGCCAAATCGGCCCCGAACCCCACTCCGTCCCCGGCGTCGGCAACTGCGACCGCGATCAATTCAACGGCGACCTCGACGGCCTCACGCGCCTCTGGGGTTATGCGACCGGGCCGGCCAGTCAGCCCGATGCGTCGTCAACCGATTCCGCGTCCGACTAATCCTAAGATACTTGCACGCGCTCGACCGGCGGCGTGGGCGTGTTGTGGCCGTTCTTCGGCGCACGTGGGCGCAGGCGTGCGCGACCGGGTGCGACTTGACCGGCTTCGCAGGCGGCGACGAGGGCGGCGACGACCTGTTCGTCGTAGCGCGTGCCGATGAAGTCCTTGATGCGTGTGAGCGCGTCTTCGAGCGGCAGGGCTTTTTGATAGGGGCGGTCGGTGGTCATCGCGTCGAAGGTGTCGGCGACCGAGACGATGCGCGCTTGCATGGGTATCTCGTCGCCTTTGAGTCCTTGCGGGTAGCCCGCGCCGTTGATCATCTCGTGGTGCATGTACATGCCGGGCAGAAAGTCGCGCATGGCGGGAATCTGCGACATGATCTTGAAGCCCTTTTGCGGGTGGCCCTTCATGATCTCGTACTCTTCATTGGTCAGCGCGGCGGGCTTCTTCAGTATGTTGTCGTCAATGGCGATCTTGCCTACGTCGTGCAGGAGCGCGCTGATGCGTAGCTTCTCCATCTCGTCGTCGGGCAAGTCCATACGTTCGGCGATGGCGAGCGAGAAGCGCGCGACGCGTTCGCTGTGCCCGCGCGTGTAGGGGTCTTTGCCGTCGATGGCGGCGGCGAGCGCCTTGACCGTGCCGAGGAATAGTTCGCGGTTCTCCTCCGCCGCGCGGCGCAGGTCTTCGATGTAGTGCTCAAGCTGATCGCTCATCTGATTGAACGACTCGCCGAGCGCGCCTAGTTCTGTGCGACTGCGCACGTTGATGCGTTGTGAGAAGTTGCCGGCGGCGATGCGTTGCGCGGCTTCCGCCAAGTCGCGCACGGGCTGCGTCAACTGTTTGGCGAACAGGAAGCCGATGAGCAAGGCGAACGTGGCCGCGACCAGACTGATGATGACAGTCTGCCGGTGCATCTCCGTCACAGAGCGCAGGGCCGCGCGTTCATCTTGAATTGCGATGACGCCGAGGCGCGCGTCCGCGTCCAACTCTGCGGTCGCATATGAACCGAGCATCTCGTGCTGTCGCCCGTCGCGTTCGACGGCGAACGGCTCTAACATCGACTTCACCTGCTTGCCGTTCTCCTGCCAGTCCTGCACCACTTTCAGATCGAGCATCGAGCGTTCGGCATAAGCGACGCGCGCATCCGGATGCGCGACCGCGCGCCCCTGCGTGTCCACGACGAAGATGACCGGCAAGCCCCGCGCCAGCAACTCCGCTTCGCTCTCGGACGAAGGCTGCTGCACGGACTTGAAGACTTCTTGAAACGAGATGACGGCCACGACGGCCGCTGCGACTTCCTCGCCGCGTGCGCCGCCCATCACGGGCGCGGCCACGGTCAGCGCCATCTCCTGACTCGAACGGATCAGATGCGGGCGCATGATCACAACGCCGCGCCCCGTCATGCGCGCTAAGGCTTCGCCCACGCGCTCGTCCAACTCGTCGCGCCCGATCACGTCCGTGCGATAAGCGACGTGCGGCACGCCGCCCACGGGTTGTATGCTCAACGCGATCATGTTCGGGTCTTCGCTGACGACGCGCTGCAAACGCACGTCGCTGCCCTCTTCGTTGACGTTGCGCACGCCGCCCGCCAACTCGAAGGCGCGCGCAAGGCCCGTCACCACGTCGCGGTAACGCTGCCCGTAGAGTTCGATCTGCCGCGCCTTGTCCTGCACAAGTTGCGCCTGATAGCGCCCCTCGACCGAACGCAACTCGGCCGCGCTGCGACTCGACAGCAGCCATCCTTCCAACCCAAGCGGCAGCAAGCCGACCACCAGCAGGGTCGCCAACACGATATAGAGCAGCCGTATGCGGCCGAAGCGTTCAGACATGAAGCAGCGATAGTTTGCGGGTTAAGGATTCGTGAGAAGCGGGCAAGCAGCTTGACCGACCGGGGCGGACGTGACGTTAACCACGACCAATTTCATACTAAGGGCTGCACGCAAAGACTGTCAACGATTCATTTTCAAGACCTTTACGGCAGAATCGCCGCGCGCCCGTTAACGGCAAACTTCTTTTACTTTGAGCGGCGTGCGGGCGTAATATTTCCGACCATCGGGCACAGCTTCGCGTCTAAATGAACGAGTGCGTCGCAGCTTATCGAGGGCGCGCAAGACAGCAGCGGACGCGCACGAGGGCCGGCAGAACAGCATGTTGACGGCGGAAACGAGCGACGAGCAGATCGTGGAGCGGGCACTGACGGGCGACACGGAAGCCTTCGGCGAGATCGTGCGCCGTTGGGAGCGCCGCATCTTCGCGCTCGCCTACGGCATCCTCGGCCGCGAAGAGGACGCGCGCGACGCCGCGCAGGAGACGTTCATCGCCGCCTATCGCAACCTGTCGAACTTTCGCGGCGAAGCGAAAGTCTCTTCGTGGCTGCATCGCATCGCGGTCAACCAGTGCATCACGCGGCAACGGCGCGCGAAGGTGCGCGGCGAGACTTCGCTCGAAGGCGAGACGGAACAGACCGGCGCGCAGTTCGCCGCGCCCGCGCACGAATCGCCCGCGCGCGTGACCGAAGGCCGCGAGCGCACGGCCGCCGTCCGCCGCGCCGTGCAGACATTGCCGCCGGAGTTGCGCGAGGTGCTGGTCTTGAAAGAATTTGAGGAACTGACGTTCCAACAGATAGCCGACGCTTTGGACGTGCCCTTAAGCACGGTCAAAAGTCGGCTCTACACGGCGCTCAAGCAACTGCGCCTGCGGCTCGAAAAGTTCAGTGCCGAAGCGGCGCGCATCTGACGCGCACGGCGAACGGTTGGGAAGTTAAAAGGTGAAGTCGATGCCTGAGATGAACAAGTGTGAACGCGCAGAGCAACTCGTCGCCTACTGCTACGGCGAAACGGACGCGACCGAGCGGCGCAATTTCGAGCGCCATCTAAGCGCCTGCCCCGCGTGCCGCGACGAACTGGCCGCGTTTGGTGAAGTGCGCGGCGCTGTGCGCGAATGGCGCGCTGAAGTGTTGAGCCAAACACCTGCGTTGACGCTCGACGCTGCCGTGCCCGTGTACGCGCGCAACGGCCGGCCCGCGCAAACGCAGACGGCCACCGTTGCACCGCGTCGCACCGCGCTCGATGCGTTGCGCGAGTTCTTCACGCTGTCGCCCGCATGGTTGCGCGCCGGCATGATCGCCGCTGCCTTGCTCATCTGCGCCCTCGCAGTCGCCGCTATCGGCAACGCGCAGTTGCGTTGGGACGACTCAGGCAAAGGCATCGCCTTCGGCAGCGGTTGGCACAAACAAGCGGCCACATCGCAGACGGTCGCCGTCACCACGCGCGCCGAGTCGCAGCCCACAACAGCGCAGCCGCAGTTCACACAGGCGGACATAGACCGGCTCACGGCCGAGCGCGACGCGGCGCGCAACGAACTCGCGGCGGCACAGCAACAGGCCGCCGTCTTGAACGCGAAGCTGACCACGACGCGCGCACAGTATCAGACGGCACTGGCGAGCGCGGCGAAGCCACGCGGTCAGTCTGCGAAGACCGCGCGCGCCGCGCAACTCGCACGGCGCGAGTTGAACGCGGACGACGACGGCTTGCAACTGTCCGATCTGCTCTACGAAGTGAGCGCAACGCGCGAGCAGCGCAATCAACGTTAAGCATCACGCGTCAAGTTGTCGGCGGCGAAAGCGACGAGCCACAGTCGCATCTAACAGGCGGAGAGGTTGTCGAGCAACGTGATCAGTCTCATTCTTAATTTACGTCCTGCGCGTGCGCTGTTGCCGGCCTTGCTGCTCGGCTGCTTGTTGTATGCGCCGCAGGCACGCGCGCAAACTGTCGAAAGCACGCAGCAGAGCGCGCCGCCCGCCGTGCAGGACGAGCAACTGCCGCCGCGCCCCGGCGAACGCGACCAACGCCTGTTGCCCTTGCTCAACCTGTCGCCTGAGCAGCGTGCGCAACTCTTAGCCATAGCCCAAGAGCATCAACTCGAACAGCGCGCCGCCCAGTTGCGTCTGCGCGCCGCCCGCCGCGCGCTCAATCAAGCCATCTATGCGGAGCAGCCGGATCAGAATATCGTCAACGAGCGCGCACATGAACTGGCCGCGGCGAATGAAGCGTTGATCCGGCTGAACGCGCAGGCGCAGTTGAAAGTCCGGCAGGTGCTAACGCCTGAGCAGTTACGCAAGTTTCATCAACTCAAACGCGAATCGCAACGCCGCCTGCGGCCGCAAATGGACGATCTACCGCGCCGTCAACGACGCGACCGCTTCCCCAACGGCAACCGGCCGCCCAACGCCCAACCCGACGCGCCCATCACGTCGCCCACGCCCGTTCAACCACGCCCGCGCCCGTTGCGCCGCCAACGACCCTGACGTACAAGCGGAAAGTTTAACCACCAAGACACGAAGACACTGAGGACAGCGCGCGCAGTTCTTACGCGTCTTCATGCCTTTGTGGTGCATTCCTGCTTGACGCACCGGCCCTTTATTGAGCATGATAACTTCGCTCGTTCATGTTCGTGCTCTGCTTCCGGTCTGCGCCGGTAAACAGCCGCGTTGGCTGTGCTTGAAGTATGAACAGACAGTAACGCCCCGGCACTCTGAAGCAGCAGCGACGCGCGCCGGTCGCCGGTTCCCAATAGCCTGCTCATGAACATCGCCATCCGCTCCCTGCTCGAAGTTCAGGAGACGAGCCTGCTCGTAGCGCGCGCCGCGCGCCGTCTGTTTCGCCGCCCCACTTACTTCAACGAGATGATCGCGCAAGCGGACGTGATCGGCGTCGGCTCGCTCACGATCATTATCCTGACCGGCTTCTTTACCGGCGGCGTGCTGACGCTCCAAACTTACCCGACGCTCAAGTACTACGGCGCGCAGGATCAGACCGGCTATCTGGTCGCGCTCTCGCTGGTGCGCGAACTGGGGCCGGTGCTGACGGCGTTGATGTGTACAGGGCGAGTTGGCTCGGCCATCGCCGCCGAGCTTGGCTCGATGGTCGTCTCGCAACAGATCGACGCGATGCGCGCGCTCGGCACAGACCCGATCCGCAAGCTGGTCACGCCGCGCCTTGTCGCGCTTGTCGTCACACTGCCGCTGTTAACCGTCGTCGCCGACATGATCGGCATCCTCGGCGGCGGCGCGGTTTCAAGTGGTCTGTACGGTATGCCGCTGGGCACGTTCTTCAGTTCCGTCCAACACGGCATCACGCAGGATGATATGTTGGGCGGCGTCATCAAGCCCATCGTCTTCGCGCTCATCATCGCTGCCGTCGCGTGTCACAAGGGCTTGAGCACGGAGGGCGGCACGGTCGGCGTCGGGCGCTCAACCACGTCCGCGGTCGTGACCTCTTCGATCCTCGTGATCGTCGCCGACTTCTTTCTTGCGAAGATGCTTCAGGTTATTCTGGACATGCCGGCTGCAGTGGCTGCCTGAACGCTTATGGCCTCAACCGATCTCGAAGCGCCGCACCGGACCGACGCGCCGTCTGCACCTGACGCCGATCATCGCGTCAGCGAAGCGGCGGCCGAATCCACGTTTCAAGAGATCGAGGACACCACACGCACTATCCCCGCCATCGAGTTTCGCAACGTCACCTTGAGCTTCGGCGACCGCACGGTCTTGGACGATCTCTCCTTCACAGTCTTGCGCGGCGAAACCAAGATCATCCTCGGCGGTTCGGGCACGGGCAAGTCCACGACGATCAAGCTGGTGTTGGGTCTGCTCAAGCCCGACTCCGGGCGCGTGCTCGTCAACGGCGAAGACATTACCGACTACGACGAGAACGAGATGATGCGTGTGCGTAAAAACATGGGCATGATCTTTCAAGAGGGCGCACTCTTCGATTCGCTCTCGGTGTACGATAACGTCGCCTATCGCCTGCACGAGCAGGGCGTGCCCGAAGCCGAGGTGGAACAGGAAGTGCGCCGCATGCTGCGCTTCGTCAATCTCGAAGACGCCATCGACAAGATGCCCGCAGAGCTATCGGGCGGCATGCGTCGCCGCGTCGGCATCGCCCGCGCACTCGTCGGCGGCCCGGCATCGTCATGTTCGACGAGCCGACCGCCGGGCTTGATCCGCCGACCGCGCGCACCATCTGCGAGCTTGCGATCAAGCTGCGCGATCTGGAAGACGTGTCCTCAATGTTCGTCACGCACGAGATGAACAACGTGGACTATCTGACCGGCGAGTACGCGGCCGTGAACGACGAGGGCGAGGTCATCTTCGAGGAAGAGGGCCAGAAACTTTGCCTGACCAACACCAAGATCATGATGATCCGCGACGGGGAGATCATCTTCAGCGGCACGGACGAGCAGTTGAAGAAGACTGACGATCCGTACATCAAACGATTTATGAAAGGAAAGTGAAGAAGCAATCAGCACGCAGCGATCAGCTTTCAGCTATAATCAAAAGCAGAAGCTGATAGCCGACGTGCTGATAGCCGAGAGCCACTTATGCCGCCAGCAAAGAAAACCATCGGCATGCGCGAGGTGCGCGTCGGGTTGCTCGTCATCATCTCGATTGCCGTGCTGATCCTGATGATCCTGAACGCATCGGGCGACATCTCGTTCGCGCGCAAGCTGCACCTGCGCGCCAAGTTCGCCAGCGCCGACGGTCTGCGCCCCGGCGCGGAGGTGCGCCTCGCGGGCGTCCGCATCGGCAAAGTGGACGACGTGCAACTGCTGCAAGCCACTAGCGATCCGAACGCGCCCAACAAGGTCGAAGCCCGCCTATCCATCGACAGCAAAGTCAACGGCCGCGACGTGACCGAACTGATCCGCACCGACTCGAAAGCGCAACTCACCTCGCCATCCTTGCTCGGCTCAGACAAAGTTATCAATATCATCCCCGGCACGAACCTCGGCCAAGCCGTCACGGAAGACTACGAACTGCCCTCCACACAAGGCGCAGGCTTTGATCAACTGACGGCCAACGGCAACGATCTCGTCCAACAACTCAATCGCCTCGGCGAGCAGTTAACCGGCATCACCACCAAGATCAACGAAGGTCAAGGCTCGCTCGGCCGCTTCGTCAACGACGAAGCCTTCTACGACAACCTCAACCGCACCGTGCGCGAGACGCAGGACCTGCTCACGCAGATTCGCACCGGGCAAGGTTCAGCCGGCAAACTCGTCAACGACCCGGCCCTCTACAACAACCTCAACGACGTCAGCCTCCAACTCAAGGGCATCTCCGAGGACCTCCGCCGCGGGCGCGGCACGGCCGGTCGTCTCCTCACCGACGAAGCCCTCTACAACGAAGCGCGCACCGCCATCGCCCGCCTCAACCGCGCCGTGGACGACATCAGCGGCATCACCACCGACATCCGCGCCGGGCCGCGGCACCGCCGGCAAACTCCTCACCGACGAAGCTCTCTACAACGACGCCCGCGCCGCCATCGCCCGCTTCAACACCACCGCCGAACGCATCGACACCGTCGTCGCCGGCGTCCAACGCGGCGAAGGCACCGCCGGTCGCCTCCTCACCGACGAAGCCCTCTACAACAACGTCAACCAACTCTCCGCCGAATCCGTCAAACTCCTCTACGACTTCCGCCAAAACCCCAAAAAGTACCTAACGATCAAGTTTTCGATCTTCTAGATGTGCATGGTTGAGAACCAACAATATAGTTCTTACGTGAGGGAATAAAGTTCTGACATAAGGGAATATAATCCTTTCCTGAAATCACGCCGGGTGCAATGAAGCCCTACTCACTGTAACGGTCCGAAGTACACGGCGTTGCCATCCCGCGTGTGCTGCCGGGCATGATCTTCGCGCGGCCTCCGACTGTGAACTTAACTGTGACAGGACAATTGTGAATGGAAAATTAAGTTGTTCCGTGGAGAAATTAAGTTCTTCACCGGACATTGATTTCGCCCCTTCCGGTGTTGCAACTTATTTGCCGCTCTTCACCCTTAACGGCAATCTTACAGACAACATTTCTTCTTCTTGAAGGAACTTAACGTTGTAAGAACGAATAGAGAAGCGTACTCTTTTCTGTGCGTCAAAAGGGCCGCCGGAGTAAGCATCCGGCGGCCCTTTTGATCAGGGGATGTTTACCATACATCTGAACTATTCCTCGAAGCGTCTGTATGACATTGAGAGGAGCATTCGATCACCTGTAATGCATTAAGACCTGTCGCTGTTCTTCGGTTGCAGCGATGTAACCACCTGCTACCCCCTGCGCTACTCGGCGGATGAATTTTCTTCCCCGGCCTTTTTCATTGCAACTATACAAGACACGAGCAAAGGTGTCCGAGTGTTTTACTGCGCGTAAGAAGAACTCGACATTCCAGCCATAACGAATGAATTTGTCTATCAGGGCTTGGCGCAATCGCTCGCACTTGTCCCATTCGCCCCACCATGAGAGAGAAGGAGCCTGATACATCAGGAGACGCCAACTTGCGTATGGCAATCTATCTCTCGCGGCGGCTTCATGCACAGGATGAAAGGCTTCTACTACAAGTTCCGGCGCGTGCTTATCGGGGTTGTTAAAGCCGAGGGCGAGGAGGAACGCCATTACACGGATGTAATTTGACTCATCGAGCTCATTGCAACTAACACGTGATAGATGAAGCCAAACGCGTGTACCCAACTGTGTCACCCTTTGAGAGTGAGGATCTAAAATTCCTGCTAACAAAGCCATTGTTGCAGTACGAGGAGACTTTGCGTTACTCAACCAGTCGATAATGGTGTTCGGCTGGTGGCTGAGTGCTCGCGCCCACCCTTCGGCTAACACAGACGCGTCAGACGAATCAAACCAATTTAGTACGGCATTTACAGCCGCGTCCCTGTGCTGACGAATTATTTCATCTGCCAGCACGTCGGACCCGGCTTCCAGCATAGCCTGAATTAGCGCATCAATACTTATCTCACCGCTCTCTAATCGTGGCCCGACAAGGTCGTATAACTCCCTCTGCCTATCCCTTGATACCTGCCAGATTTGCGGCATGGTGAACAGGGACGGATTGTGCTTGGTAAAAACAAAGAGAAGGTTAAATCTCTGAGCAGCTAAATCAAGCGCGTCAGTTGGAGTGATCGCCTCAGAAATTCCCTTTATAATTTCTTCGCCTAATGGATTTACTTCGTGATCTAACAGGCTGATGATTAGCTTTTTTGCCTGCTCCGGCTCAAGATGAACAAACTCCTCGGCACGCCTATGTACTTTTAGGATCCCGCTGTCATACGCTGCATAGCTATTAGTAATGGCAAGCTCTCGCAGGATATCTATCTCGGCTAAGTTAGGTACAAAATGAGGCTTTTTAACAGCAGTCCCACCAAGGATGGCCTGTTTCAGGCGTGTAGCTTGAGTTGCCGAAGGGAAGTCTTCGCTTATCTCGGCGAGTAACTCAGAAAGGGGCAATTCGCCATTCTTAGACTTGTTTATGTGTGTGTATAGGGTCAGTAGTTGAGAAAAGGCCCCTCTTCCCTCAGGGGCATCGGCACCGAACAAAAGTAAAAACTGCCGGACTTCATTTTCCGACGATAGTAGATCTTTTGTAGCGGTTGTTAGCCACGGCGGCACGTTCGCAGGCAGCTTCGTGATCAGAGTCTCTATAAATACTCCGTGCGGCACTTCTCGCTGGATTTGTCTGAATGTCGAAGCAGGAGCGATTTGCAGGTCGAAATTCCGCCCGGCAGCCTTCCTATTGGCAAGCGCCCCGGTACAGAACATGAAAGAGCGGCGCAACTTCGGATACTGTTGGTTCCAGATTTCAAGAATTAAATCGGCGTATTGCTCCGCATTCTCGGAGGTTAAATAGACAGGCTTGTCAGGATGTTGATAGAGCCCTGAGAGCACAAGCAGGGCAATGTCAAAGTCGTTCACTTTTGTGGGTTTGTTTAGATCAAACCCTGAACTCAGATCCAATTTTATTGGATGAGTGTAGGAGGTCTGTTTTTTCTCCTTTGGGGGACGGACGAACAGTTTTAGCAGAACTCCGAAATCCTGAATCCTAGCTAAATCTGCCGTCTCTATCAATAGAGTATGGGTCCAGACGCATCCGGGACGTGGCATCTCACTCGCATACCATGTTCTGGCAAATGCGTACCAACTTGTGTCTGTTACCGGGTAGCCTGTGAGATATGACTGAAAGCCGCTGATCATGCTTGGCCCCGACATGTCGCTCAACGTGAGGAGTAGCTGGTCGGCTTTCGGAGGCAGTTTTGTAGAGGCTTGAAGTAGCTGGTGCCCGTCGGCATAACCATGCAGACATTGGTGAATTTTAATGACCTCTTCAATAGTGTGCATGTCTTACGACGCCCCCATCACCCACTTAACAGGAGCAGTGATGTCGTGAGGGGCACAACCGTCCCCGACAATCATTATGCGTTCCGACTGACGCTCGTACTGTTGGAGGCGAGTAACATCGCCTTCCAGCGGCCCTCCCTGCGCGCTGAGGCCGTAAACCCTCGACGGGAAGCGTTCTCTGTTGGCCCGAAGGTATTGATCAAGAAGCGGCAGGCGCTTCGATAGCCACTCCTCCGGGTAGCCGTACCTCCCTCGCACGAGATCCCAAGCTGAAACGATTACGGCTACGCGCTTGATGTTTTCAAGGTGGGGTTGCCATTGAATAAATTGCAGTAATTCAACTAACTGCACCTGTGTCGGCGCTTTTCCCGGGTCCCACTCCGGAAGGTTTGCCTCGTCGTCAACCGCCGAAGCTTCATCCGCCATGTCCTCCTCATCGCCTAACGCGGCAACGGCCTCCTCGACGCCACTGTCGATCCTATCAGGCCCCGTCATCTTCGTTGAGTGGACGAACAGTAATATTCCGCTGGCTTCCCTTACTAAGTCGTCATACTCCTTAGTCCACCTCCGTTCTACCCATTGCCGCCTAAACGACTCGCCGGACATGTCCGGGAAAATAAGCTCCACCGTCTCACTACCGACCGGCACGCCTAATTTCATGTAGACGATCTGCTCGGTCGTCTGGACGGTTCGGGGCACCGTTTTGCACTGGAGCCAGTCCCTGCGGATTTTATTAAGGTGCTTGCGGTCACCTTCGAGTTTAATTAGCTGCAAAGACCCGGACATCTCCTTCGAAGCCACCACATGCCAGAGCGCGGCGAGGAAAGAGGTCTTACCCGTTCCCGGCAACCCCATGATGAGTAGTTTATAACTCGAAGATGCGGCAGGGGATGACGTCATAATCACCTTCTGGCACGGCGGTCTACAGGCCGCCTCATTAGATACCGGTCAAACTCCGTTTTCACCAAATGACCGGCAATGTCACGAATGTCAGTAAGCCGCGGTTGTGTGTAAAAGGGCGTGTCTTCTACCCACGACGAAAGAACTTGATCCAAGCCGTATGCCAAAGGGAATCCTGAAGACTCAGGACGCGCGGCGACTTCAAAGAAACGCAGACGTCCGACCCGGTGGTCAAAATCACCGGTCAATCTTTCTCGTATGTGATCGAGGTACGTTTGCGCGTTGGAGCCTTGCGCTGGGCCGAGCAAGTCGCGCTTGGTAATGAGAACATCAACAAAGGTGTGTTGCCCGATCATTCCGGCGTCCAGAGCGCTTTGCAGAAGCAATTTCCCCGTATTGAAGGCTTCGTGTTTGAGGTTATTACTCGCCAGCTTTTCCCCGTCGAGGCACAAGGCGAGGTGATCTGCACGGCGCAGTACCGCGAGATGCAGGCAGCCCTCTGTTGAGTCGCAAGCATCCCTGAAGAACTCCCCGGAGATGTCGGTCAGCAATAAGTCTTGGGGCGGGCGGCTTAAATCCTCGGCGCGAAGCTGTAAGTGGAGCAGGAGTTGACCGTCACCACGCGGGGTGCGCGTGGTGTCAGCGTGCATTCGCTCTGACGCTATCCGGGAGGGGAAACACCTCCGTTCTAGCCCCCTAAATGTACGGCAATTGGCGAACAGGTATCCCGCGAACGGCCCCTCTTGAAACTTATCGAAAACTGATGAAATAAGAGTCGTTTTCCCGCTATCCTGGTCCCCGGCGATAACGATCACGCGCGTCAGGCCCGCGCGCGTGATCTGTGCTGCACTTTCCGGGGTGAAGTCTAGACCGTCAGGCAGATCGACCATTTCAACCTCGTCCTGCCGGTCCCCGTCAGCCGCTAACTCGACGGGTTCTTCTGCGGCCACGGGCTGCGTGTCTGCGACCTCGGTTCTCGGTGCCGAGATAATTCGGACAGACGCCAAGATCTAAGCCCTCGATACACTTTCCCGTCGTCGCTACGGTACATTCTGTCAGCTTACAACGATGTAATAACTCCTGAGCATAGGAGCAACCTCAGCTAGAGCTTGCAACATCAACTGCGCGCATCAGCATTCTCTCTTGATAAACTTGAGTCGCGAGGTTGAGCGGGGCTATGGCACTCTTACTTTTGATTTCGGCGGCCTTTCTCAAACGGCGCAAGCCATTCAGTCGCCTTGTCAAACTCCAAGGATTTCTGTATCGCTAGATGGATAGTGCATAAACCTTGTATCCCACGGGTGCTCCGCCCTTCAATCAACTGCTGCCTCCACTCCCGTGGCGCGGCGTTCACAGCATCCTTGATAGACGTGGACTTGGATAGTTCTGCCTCGGCGAGGCGCAACATCTTGTCTAAGAAGGCGGGCGCGGCTAGAGGTCCTGGAATGACTCTGACCAAATCAGAGAGTTCCTTACCCGCGACCAGAGCCGCGAAAGGTAGAGACAACTCGGACATTCTCTTATTAAGATCGCGACTGTGCTCTCCGAAGACCCACCACAAAATGTCTGAATTTTCGCGGTGCGCGTCGATCTCTTGGGCCACCTTCCCTACCATGTCATTGATGGAGGAGGATAGCTCCGTGATCGCGCTGGCGAGTGTCTCGAACGGAGCCTTAATAGGCCCCTGAAGCACTTTTAGATCCCCACCAGTCGATGCAGTTGTGAGAGCATCCAACGATTTCTTCAAGCTCACGTCCGGCGTTTTAACTTCCAAATCCCCATCAATCTCACGCACCTTCACGGATTCATTCGCCAGATAATTGCGGGCATACTCGATTATTTCACCGTTCACGACCTTTTGCCGTAAACCTTGGCAGTAGCCGCAGAGCATTCCGAGTGCCAAGGCGTCAGCTATGACACTCCGCGTCGTTTGAACAACGTGCGCAATTGTCGCACCTGCCAAAACTTGAAGCTCTAGCGCGTTACCGCGCATCGGAAATGTTGGGTCAGCCGCCTGAAACACCGTGCTGTACTCGTCCACGAAACTTGCGGACTGCGGCGGTCTGGCGTAGAAAAGGCGCACGAGTTCCAGCCCATTTTGAAGATTAAGATTCTCCGCGAAACCCTCAATCGCTTTCCAGCGTTTTTCTAAATCGCCTGCCTTAGGGTCTACCCCGGCGGCCCTGTACCATTCAGCAAAATACTTGTGCATACCAGTTCCTCCCCTCAGTCAGCCTGAGTTTCGCGGTATGGGTTGTCAGCGTACAAACCGTCCCCGTGAGCTGTTTGCACTTCATCCCAAAGCTTGCTCAACATGTTTTCATCCTTGGCGCGGCGGAGGAGGCGGTTGAGCAGATCGCTACCTTGCAGCCCCTCATCTTCATCACGAATGAGATGAAGGGCCTGAGCGACCTCGATTCTCGCGTCGTATGGGAGGCTATAAAACCGGTACGACAGCCTCCGAGCTTTGTTCATCAGACGACTTTCCCTTACCTCCCCGCTACTCACCGCGAGGGGGCCTCACTATCGGCGTGTGGTGAAGGTGCTGGAGAGGCACTTATCCCCTCAAATTGCTGCATTTCCTGCCGCGGAGGATACCACGAGTCGAGTTTAAGTGGGTGAGACCTGACATCAGACCCGCGCGCGTCGAAATCGCCTTTGAACACTCCCTCATCCTCGCTCCAAACACGGGGGTAAACCGTTACGTCGAGTTGACGTTCGTCGCCCGCGCCGCTCACACTAAGTGATAAGAAATTGTATCTCGGCAGCCACTCCGGCTCCCTCCTATTCGGGTGAATCGCGCCAGCCGTGATGCGTACCGTGTTGTTGATGAAGTCAACCTTTTGCTTGTGTTTATGTCCGAATAGTTGAACCTGGACGCGCGTTTCGAGGCTCTGGCTCACCTGATCTTCATCTTTCAGCCACTGCGGGGGGTGATGGCAAAGTGTCAAGTACGTCACACCGTCCTCAGTCCTCGGCCTTGCCTGCACGGAGCCAAGAATCAGTTTATTATTACCTACGTCGTCGTTCCACCACGATATTAGTGTCGAGTTGAGGCCGCGGATCCGCAGCACCGACCCGTCGTTAAGAAGTAAATCCTGCTGCCAGTACGGGTGCTCGGCGTCAAAGCTACACTGAAAACGCGCGGCGAAAAGGTTGTATTGAGCTATTGGCTCAAACAGTATGCGCTGTGCAATGCCGTCCCTCATGTAAGCGCGTATCTGCCCGTCAATATCGTCAGTTCCCCTGAGCTTCTCGTGGATTGTTTGCAGGGTTTCGCTGTGATCAATCACGGTGCGATCAACGTCGTGGTTGCCGGGTATGGTCCAGACATTCTCGCGCGGGCACCCGAGCATATCGCACAATCTTTCTAGCCACTCGCGCGCAGTGTCGTACTCTTCTTTTTTCCCCGCGAAAGCAATGTCACCGGTAACTAAGATGCCGTGTACTTCGCCTATTCTCTCGCGCAGTAAGCGAACAGCGTCGCGCTCAAGTTCGTTACGCAGATCCTCATCCAAGTCATAAACGTCACCGCTCCTGCCCCCACGAAAGTGAATGTCAGAAATGTGAAGCAGATTAATTTGACCGTCAGTTAGTATCTTCATCCAACTTACACCTCGGGATTTGCACCTTAATGTGCGTCTGACAACCTATGGATGCAACACTAATCCACCCGTAAGATGTTTACAGAGAAGGTATCAATTGTCAAAGATGTCATTCAATCATATCCGCCTCTCGCGTTATTGTGCCTTTGGTATTCTATCTAGGCCGCATATCAATCGGTAGAAAATCTACCGGACTTACCACGCACTTGATATTTGATCTGCAGTTGCTTCAATAAAGGCGAGACTGAAGGGCTTTCATCTACACCAGACGAGGCACACATTCGCTCGGATTTTCGGTGAAGATTCTGGCAGTATGGCGGAAACACAAGAGGCGCTCGACCATGCCGATGTCGCGACGACTAACGCCTACGTGCAGCGGATCGCGATCATGCGTGATAAGTTCAGCGCATCTATTAAACAGCGGATAAAATCAGCGCGATAATTTGTGGCAAATAAGTCAACTGGCATATTTCAGAATCGCCCTCAGGGCAGGACCAAAGAGTTACTTTTTCTTCAGCCTTTCCGGCATGTCTTGTCGATCATCAAGAAGGCATTCAAGTGACACGCCGGAGAGCCTCGAAAATTCCAGCAGGTAAATCAGATTAGGCTCACGCGTCCCCGCCTCAAAACGGCTGATATGCCCCGGACGGGGCGGCGATGGCAGGTGGTTCAGCCTCTCCGCTAACTGCTCTTGACTGAGGTCTAAGAGCCTACGAATTCTTAGCAGCTTTTCGGGCAGCCTGGTCGGCACCGGGCGTTTTCGCGTCCCCATCAGATAAATCCTCCTGATGGGGCGCAACTGTGTGTCCTCCAAGTGTTGCCTACCTCTCCATTTGGGAGTATGCTGCCCGCTGGGCTCCCAAATGGAGAGGTGCGCCTTGTGCCGATCTGTGTCGCCCGGAAGATAAGAAGTTTCCGGGCAGCACGCTTCATCCGCCAAAGAGTTGTGCCGCTAAGTCCGGCATAGATCGAATTTCAAAGATGGACGGTCCTCTCTTATAACAGAACGCCTTCCGTCCGTCACCACCATTTCGCCCGAAGCGATGAAACTCTCGCCTTCCAGAATACTGATCACCGTCGCCTTAGCCTGCAACGCGCTTACATCTTCCACCGGTGGAGTAAGAGGGGAAGGAAGGGTCTGGATGTGCTCCGGTGGCGCATCCAAGAAGCCTGTCATCGAGCAGGCGATCACGGCGGTTATTGGCGCGCCGTCATCGTTAGACTTCCAAGAATTATTCGAGCGCCAATTACGACTGCGGGGCGAGGCCGTTCCCGAAAGTGACAAGCCAAAGTATTGGCAGGAGCTACAAGCCAAGCCTGAACTCAGAAACACACTAATATATGGCCCTCAGAGCGAGCGGTCACAGACAGTTTTGAGGAAGCTTAAGCCTATCTTTGATCTTTTCGAGAGGGATTGGGACGTGGCCGTTATTGAACAAGATTCCCCTTTCTCCGGGGCCTTCCGTCAGTCCATTTATATTATTTCCACGGGCTTGCTCAACCTGATCACCGATAAGGAGCTTCGCAGCTTCGCCGCCCACGAACTGGCGCACGAATGTTTCATCGATGAGTTACGTGAAGCCGATCGCAAGGACTGCCTCCGCACCTATCATTTAGTGGAGTTTAAGAGTGATTTAGTAGCGGTGCTCGCCTGCCTGCTACTGAAAGATGATCCGCTCTCAATTGCGTCAGGCATCGCTCATATTGAGGCTTACTACCGCAATACTGATCATTCTGTCTTGCGGGAAAACAAACACCCCACTTCAAAACAAAGGCGGCGTTGTGTAGAGGGGTTCCTAGCCAGGATCAAGCGAGGTAATTCAGCAGTTCAAAGGTATGGTTTAAAGGGGTGGTTCAAGCCGACACTGCCGCGACTTGGAGGAGCCGCGACAGTTTCTTTTTCCAATAGCTGTAACTCTCCGAGGAAGAACATACATTTCCGAAATGGTAGAAGAGGTAGGAAGATTACGCAGCAAACAGCTGATAGGCCTAAGCTGGCGTTTAGCCGCTCCTATGGAGAGCCCGCGCACGTACGGATGCGGCTGTACATACGTAACAGACGTGTCTACATTGTCTCGAGCACCACATGGAACTTAACAGGTCCAAAGCAGGTAATATCGGCAAATTCTTCTCATCCTTCAACCTATTTTAAGCCCTTCATCAAAACACCCGACTAGCTTTCAGATGAAGTTCCGCGTTGAAAAAACTGGCGATCAGCTGACAGCAATTTTCGACACCGAGGACTCGCTGCAAAATTCTCTGCTGTCTCGACTCCTCGTCTCTTCAAGGTATTTCGTGGCCGACATTCTCCACGACATGTCACTCGTGGAGCGGGGGATTTACCCTAGTCAAGCGTTTGAAAACCCGGAGGTCTTCGTCGAGCTGTATAAAGACCACATCACCATCGAGCCATATATCGAAGAGGGTGCGACTGACATACCGAAAGTTAGAATACCGTTAGAGCAGGCCAAGCTCTTATTGCTGGAATGGGGAGTAGTTCTACAGCGGTGGCTAATGAAGCAAGAGGGAGTGCAATTTTAGGGACGGAAGGGCGCTTTGATGGGTCAAGTTCAACTTCACCATACTTTCACTTCATAGGTTGGGCGGTTACGGCATTAGGCATCTCTTCAATCTTTCCTTCATTCCCCAACAGATGTAATACCTCATCTGCCAGGCGTGAGTAATCGGCAAAGCCGCGCGACTTCAACTTAACAAGGTGAGATTGGCTGTAGCTACCGAGTTCAGCCACGTTAGGATCCTCACGAATTACTGTCTCAAGAACCTTCCCGGGCAGTATCCTGTTCAACTCATCAATCATGATCGATGATGATTTTCCATCCGAGTAGAGCACCGTCAAAAAAGCTCCCAACAGGCTAATATCACCTGTAGACTGATCGACCTCACCTAAATCCTCTAGCGTTGACTTCACGCCACCCAGTGACATGATGTGAGCACGCACCGGGATTAGCACCTGTGCCTCATTCAGTAAACTGAATGTGAAAAGATCCAGCGACTCGAAAGGGACGTAGGCAGGGTCGGTGTCCACAAAGACGAAGTCGTATTCTCTTTTGATGTCGGCAGTATCGAGGCTGAAACTTTCTTCCCCGTGTTGAGTTAACAGTAGATTCGTTATCTTGTTCGAGGAGCACAGGTGAAGCCTGGGGACTTCCGTACGAAAGAACATCCTTCGCTGCCGGATATGTCTCCTCTGCTTCTTTTGGTACGCAGCAGGAGTGGCATGAAATTTAGAGGCTCTGAGGCCATATAGAGCGACGGCGCAAGAACCCTGTCGGGCGTCGACTAGGAGTGTTCGATAGCCGCGTTTAGAAAATTCTACGGCCAGCATGACTGCAGAAGTACTTTTCGCCGATCCGCCCTTCTCGTTAACAAATACTATCGTCCGGCAACTGGCCTCTTGCTTACTGCTTCTTTTAGGCCCCTCACCCGTAATCAACCAATGGATAGAGTAGCCAGTCAATTCGGCTATCTTGGTTAATGTCTCCGCCGGGGGAATTCTACCCTCGACATAATTAGTGACTGCGGAATTACTAAGACCCAGTTGTCGGGCGATCTCGGTTTGAGAGGCACCTTTGAAGGCTTCTCTCAACCGTAAGCCAAAATCTGCCTCATTCTTTTTCTTCACAATTTGTTAATTGGCCTTGACAATTTTCGACAAGGCGTGTAAAAGCTCTTCCCACAATGAGTTGGAGCGAAAAATTCTAAGGTAATATCCTTACATCAATCATCTTTAGAATCAAGGGTTTCCAGTTCATTAACCGATGATTTGTAACTCTGCCTTTCCTAAGATTCAAGTAGAACTACTTAAACAGGCAACATCCGCATTCAAAAAAACAGTGGTGAGTTCACGCAGAAAACTACAGCCGGGCCGCTGACAGTTGTCGCCGCCCATTCCTGATTAGGCAGCTGGTCGGAGTTCCCTCCTCGATTTGTCACCTGACAGCCCGCGGTCCAAAGCTTTGGTCGAAAAATATTTCAACTCGCTGAGTGACGTCTTCGTGCTCGCCTCACTCCTAAAAGACATTCAGGTCCCTACCCGGTCCTCTCCGTCGAATGATGTCCTCCGCGCGCGGAGTTCACTTGAGGCCTTTTGAGGCTCTTACACTTCCCCGCTCCTACAATCCGCGCCGCAACCGCTCCCGATCTTCACGGTAACTTCCAGTAATTCATGAGGACAAGTGGCTGCATTAAGCGGCTCCTTCCGAAGGAGGATAGCAATGGCAAAACGGAGAAGGCTGACGACGGCTAGGTCAATCGAGCAGCGGATTAAAGAGGGGCGCGGTGCTGGCGAGGGCTTGTACTACCTGCCTTGGCACACGATTCAAGACGTGCCCTCCCGTGGCCGCTGTCACCGGGTTAAGGGGTGGGGACACGGCAGGGTTCACCACCTCCTCAGCGACCTCGAATACTACGTCTTCCTGATTTTCGAGTGGGCGAAGCGTGTAGTTGATATTCGGGAGCAATTTCCCTTGCTACCGCTCGAAGAAACGCTCCACATAGCCGAGCGGCTTGGCGTCCGCCACCCCACCGACCCGAAGACCAGACACCCTGTGGTTATGACGACCGACATGTTGTTGACGGTCGGACACGGCCTGCGATGCGACTACGTCCCCGTAACTATCAAGTACGAAGACGATCTGCTCAAACCGCGGGTGCTTGAGAAGTTGGAGGCCGAGCGGCTCTATTGGGAGTCAAGATCAAAAGTGCTCCTTATCATGACGGAGCGTCAGGTGCCGATGCCGCTCGTCCGCAACGTCCGCTGGTTTCATAAGTACCGCAATCCGTCGGCGCTCTTCCCTCTCCCCGAAGCGACTGTGGATCAGATCGTTGACCTGCTGACGCGGGCGGTGCTGGAGACCGAACTTCCGCTCCGCGTCATCACCACCGCCTGCGACCGGAGGCTCGGCCTGAGCGCCGGGATCAGCCTCGCCGTCATTAGGCACCTTCTGGCCGGCAGGCGGTGGGAGGTGGACATGCGTCGGATGGTCCGCCCGGACGAGAGGCTCGTCCTAACTAACTTCCCGCACACCATAAATCCGGTCGAGGTTCTGCCGTGGTGAAGATCGTTGTCAACAAGATACTCCGGTGGGTCGCCGATCCTGAGGACGTGGTACACGAGCGAATTCTGTACGTTGATCCTTCGGGGTCAAACGTCGCCGTGATCGATGTGGCTGACGATGCTGCCGAGCCCGTCTGGCGCAGGTACGACGAGATCGAGCGGGCGCTCGAGGACACCAAGGCTCTCCTTCTTGACTGCGACGAGTTCGCCCCTGCCTACAGCGAGGAAGAGCTTTCACTAGAGAAATACACGGCCATCAAGGACCGGCGTGACACTTCCTACCGCATCATCGCCCCGCTTTTCGAAGGCGAGAATGCCGTAAAGATGCTGTACCCCCGCGAACGCTCCGCCCTCATTGCCCAGCGAGTCATCAGCGCGACGCGCGATGGGATCTACAGCGAGGTGCGGAGGAAGGTGGTGACTGCCAGCAGGCAGACGATCTACGTCTACGTGAGGAGGTGGTTTCAAGGTGGGCAGACGAAGAACGCACTAATCCCCCGCTTCCGCAACAGCGGAGCGCGGGGGGTGCCCCGGTTGGGCGGTAAGGTCAAGCGCGGCCGCAAGAGCGTCATCGCGATTGAGGAGAGCGCTGCGGCGGGCGTGGAAGTCGTCACGGGCGCCAATGTGGACGAGAGATGGCACAGGATCATTACCCGCGGCGGCGAGCTGTTTTACGAGCACCGAAAGCGGAAAAGCATCATTAAGGCGTACCGCAACACGCTCGACCTCTTTTGCGACAAGATTGATGGCAGGCGCCCCGACTACAACAGGGGCGAGGTCTTCTCCCCCGAGCAGTTCAAGTACCACTACCTGAAGCACCGCGAAGCCAACCTTGAGCGCGCGCTCGTTCGCGAGCACGGGCAGAATCTCTACGACATCGAGTACCGGCCGAGCAGGGGTAATTCGACGGGGCAAACCTTGGCCCGGGCTCTCTCTACCAGATTGACGCTTCAATCGGTGACGTCTACCTCCGCAGTAGAATCGTCCCGAGCCGGATCATCGGGCGGCCCGTCATCTACATCATCATCGACGTCTTCAGCAGGATGATCGCGGGCATCTGCGTCAGGCTCGAAGGGGAGGGCTGGCTCGGGGTGAGGCTGGCTCTGGAGAACGCCACCTCCGACAAGGTCGCCTTCTGCGCGCAGTACGGCATCGACATAGATGAAGAGCACTGGCTCTCGGGTCACCTGCCTGATGAGGTAACTGGAGACCGCGGCCCGCTGGAGAGCAGCATGGCCGACGAGATACCCGGCTCACTGGAAATCGACCTCTCGAACACGCCGCCCCGCCGGCCGGACTGGAAGGGGATCGTGGAACAGGCGTTCAACCAGATGAACATCAGGCTCATCCACGGGCTGCCCGGTGCCGTCGATGCGAAACGCCGGCCCGGCGACCCGGACTACCGCCTCAAATCTGCATATAACATCCGCGACCTGACCGAAGTCCTCATCAGCGCGACGCTTTTCTATAACAACAAACACTACCTCGCCCGCTACCCGATGCGCGCCGATATGGTGCGCGACGGCGTTAAGCCTTACCCGGCGGAAATCTACCGTTGGGGGATAGAGAACAGGATGGGCAGGCCCCGTTGGAAGGATCCCGACGAAATACGCGTAAGCCTCCTGCCGCGTGACACGGCGACTATCACGGGTGACGGTCTCCTATACGGCTGTGACGACCAACTCTACACCTGCGACGATCCCGAGATCTTAAAGATGTTTCACCGGGTGAAGGTCAGGGGCAAAAGGGAGCCCGCCCCCATCGTCTACGAGCCCCGGTGCGCCGACATCGTCTACCTCCGCCCGGAGAACGGCCTTCCGTCGATCCCCTTACACCTAAAGTATCCCGAATCCCCCTATAGGGGCAGCGACTGGAAAGAGGTCAGGGATTACGAGCGGTACAGAAAGTACAAGAAGGCGACCGCCCGCGTTCCCGAGATTCACGACGCCGCCGATCTGGACGCGGTCGTGGGCAAAGTCAACCGGAGGGCTGTCGAAAGAACGCGTGCTTACTCCGCTCAGCTTCCCGAGCAGAGCAAAAGCTCACAGACGAAAGACATCCGCCTGTACAAGCAGTTGGAGACGGCCTTCATGCAAAAGGAGGAAGCACGTCAGTTGGTCGCTAAAGAGTTCCCACGCCTCACGGCCGGGGCGGCACAGTCTGACGACGCCGAGTCAGGCGACGGTTCACATCTCGGCATAGCCGAAGTCACCGACATGTCCCAACGACGAAGGAGGATGATGAGAGATGACGAATAAACATGGTGGCAACCGTGGAAAATCTAAGAAGGCCGACGGCTTGGGAGACTTGACGCCGCCGCTAATCGTGCTTCGGGGGGATCAGGTCGAAGCCGTCTATCGGGAGCAGGAAGTTCCCGAGTACCGCGGCAACCCTCTCATCGAGGCCCTACCCCCCATCTGGACGGAGCAGCAGGTTATTGATCAACTGATGCACTTCCCGCGCCATTCGGACGAACAGCGCGCCATGGCCGATCACATCCGCCTGCAACTGATCGAGAATGTCAGGGAGTTTTTCCTCCCGCAGGGGCGGCACTTGGAGATTGAGACGAAGATCTCGTGCATGCTGCGCAGGGGGCTGATGTTGCGCAACCCCATGAATTGGGAGCACTGGAGGAATTTTAACAACCGCGTCGAGTCGATGCGCCCAGAGGCCCCCGAAAGTCCTTCTTCCGGTTCAAGCCAAGGGGGTTCTCCATCGTCGGGATCGGCGGCATGGGCAAGACGACGACCGTGGAGAACATAGTACTCATGTACCCGCAGGTGATAACCCATACGGAGTATCGGGGGCAGAACTTCATCTTGAAACAACTCGTGTGGCTGAAGATCGACTGCCCGCAGGACGGCTCCATCAAAGGGCTGTGCATTAACTTCTTCCTCGCGGTGGACGACATACTAGGCACGAGCTATTACAAGCGTTACGCCGCAGGGCGGCGGACGGTTGACGAGCTGATCCCGTATATGGCGCGCGTCGCCTCCCTCCACTGCCTCGGCGTGCTCGTCATAGACGAGATAGAGAATCTAAGCGAGGCGCGGAGCGGCGGCGTGGACAAGATGTTGAATTTTTTCGTGCAGTTGGAGAACAACATCGGCGTCCCCTTCATCCTGATCGGCACGCCCGACGCCGCGCCGCTCTTGGACGGCAAATTCCGCCAAGCGCGGCGCGCCTGCGAGAACGGCGACGTCTATTGGGAGAGGATGAAGGAGGTAGGCGACAAGAAGAGTGAGAAGGAGTTAGAGGCGGAAAAAGCGCGAACCGGCGAAGATCCCAACCCTTACCATCCCGACCCCGTCTGGAACGAGTTCGTGAGGGCACTATGGGATTACCAGTACGTCAGGAATAAGTGCGAATTAGCCAATAACGTGCTGGATGACCCGGCCGCGCACGCACTCTACGATGTTTCCCAAGGGATTACCGCCGTCGCCGCCACCGTCTACCTGCTCGCGCAGCGGCGCGCCATATCCCGGGGCACCGAGGTCACCGACGTAAGAGTCATCCGATCTGTCGCTAGGGACAGTCAGAATTTGATCAGGGAGGCTCTCGACCAGTTAAGGCAGGGGAAGAGGCTCGCGCCCCGCGTTGGTTCTCAAACGTCACATTCCCGATTTGGACGTGTTCCACACCGGCGCAGCAGCCGGCTCGAACGGTGAGCCCCGTTCCTGCCAAAACGGGGGCGGACGAGAGGACAGCGCAGACGGCGACTCGACTGCACAAGCCGCGGCGCAAGCTACGGACGTCTCAGAAGTGGCCGGCAAGACAAATAAAGAAGTCGGTCGGTCGCCAGAATCCCGGAAGAAAAGTAGGCCGCGGAAGACGAAGCCCGGCAAGGATGATCTGCGGAATTTATCACCCCGCTCGGACACCGGTACCGAGGGATCGGCTCGCCTGAGGGCGAAACACGTAAGACCCGCCACGGAATTTCTGGAGGAGGGCGCGTAATGGGGATCGGGTACTTCCCCGCCCCTCACCTGGACGAGCTGCTTTACAACGTCTGCGCCCGCTACGGGATCTAGAGCGGGAGACCGGGTTGGACTTTTCCCAAGACGTAATTCTCGACCCAGACCACCAGGACTTCCTGAGCAAAACGGTGGAGCTGACCCTTCAGGGCTTTGGATTCCCGGCGAGCGCCGTGGTGGACGCGCGCGTGTTTAAGGCTCTCGGCGTACCGGCGCCTGCGGCCCCAGAAGCCGCCCCAACCGCTGAATTGTTGTAGGAAGCTCCGCGACTTCACAACAAGCGGACGGGGAGGAAACTCGCTCCCATCCGCGGCCAGCTCGAACTCTATTTCGCCTCCAACGAAGCTGCCCCCGATCCTTCGCAGGGGGAGGCTTGGGAGGTGTGCCTTTCCTGCCGTCTTACCCTCGCCTGGCCCCCGGGAACGGGGAAAGCCCATGCTAGCCCTGTTCGGCGGCTCCCGGCATTTAGAATGTGATAGCCCACTTCCCAACACCGCATCCGGATGAATTGCTGTACAGCCTTTGCGCGCGGTACGGTGACCTCGTCGGGTACCGGGATAAGGGTGCGGTTAGTTTAGAGCTGTTCGGCGTGAAGGCTTCGACGGCCACAATTGATCTTCCCAGCCGCCTTGGTTATCTCGTCGAGAATTTACCGGCAGGCCACCGACTCCATGTAGACAGATTAATCAATGAGCGGACGCTGCTCTCTTTTTACAGTCCTTTCTTAAAGAAAAGTAATGTCGTCAGGCTTAGAAAGGAAATGAAAGGAGCTGGCGGTGGCGTCGTTCACAAGGTCTCTTCCATTACTCCCACCACCATCCGGCCTCCCGACTTTCTAAGATTCTGCCCCTCCTGCGTGGAAGATGACCGTCAGAAATTCAAAGGGTGTTACTGGCACCGGCTCCATCAAGTTCCTGGCGTCCTTGCCTGCCCCGAGCATAAAACTTTTCTTGAAGACAGTGAGGTGCGAGCGCGTAACAGGTCTAACTCCTATACTTACGTTTCCGCCGAACAGGCAAACTTACACGTAGATGCAAGGTTGCTGGACCTATCGGACATTCATCACAGATGTCTGATGTTTATCTCCCGAGGCGCCGGGTGGCTTCTCAATCAGCGCGGCTTAGTCCCTGGATATGACACCCTCCACGACTATTACATGCAGGCGCTTAACGCAAAGGGCTTGGCATACCAAGGCAGGTTCGTCCACGCCGCCCGACTGGCCGAAGCGCTCAGGCAGGTTTACCCACAGCCGTTTCTAGCTGCTATCCAGTGCGACTTTGATGGCGAAAAGGAATACAGCTGGCCTTTCAAGCTAATAAAAGAACTCAGACTGGGAAAAGCCAATCATCCCCTCCGGCATTTACTTCTGATGGGGCTACTCGGCCATACACCAAATACATTTTTCAGAATCGGCAACGCAGATAGTACTGAAGCCGCCTTTATTGCCCTCCTGCCGACTTCAACCAATTCCCTCCAACTGCGAAGCCCCACTCGAAACGCCACACGCGATCGGAATATTTCGCGTGCTATTACTTCCAAAAACTCACGAAAATTCAAGGCCTCTCAGCAGAGCAAGAAGCTCTTTGGTTCAGGGCCGTGGCCCTGCCTGAACAAAACCTGCCAATTTTACAAAAAGCTCATCATAACAAGCTGTCGCGTCGTCAAGCACTGGGAGAAAAGAACGTTTGAAGTCGGCGTCTTTAAGTGCATCTGCGGGTTTACTTATAGAAGGAGCCGGCGGGACAGATCCCCGTCAGATCTGTTCAGATTCGACACCATTAAGGAGTATGGAGGCGTCTGGAAAGATCGATTGAGGGAACTTTGGGGCGACTTGACAGTCAGCCTTCATAGGATGGCACCTCTACTTGGTGTCGCCCACAACACAGTCAAATACCAAGCTGTCTTGCTCGGGCTTGAATTTCCACGCAACGGGCCCGGGCACAAAATCGTACAAGCCGAAATAAAGAGATACCCAAGCAAGTCACACCACAAGAAGAAGAACAAAGGCTACCCACCATGGAAACGCTTGCTCAGGGATCGCTACAGGAAGGAACTACTAGAGGTTCTTAGGAAGAATCCTTCCGCCTCACGCAGTATAATAAATAAGCAGTTAGCTTCGCGGGCATACGGCTGGCTCTACATGAATGATAAAGAGTGGCTCGACGCACACCAGCCTCCGCCGTTTAAAAGGGTCGGATCCAACCGGAAGGTTGATTGGGACAAACGTGATGCCTTACTGGTTGAAGATGTGCGCCTCGCGGTTGCACAAATAACAGCAGAGGCGAGGCGGCCAGTGAGGATGACGGTAAGACTAATCGGCCGTCATTTAGATAAAGATGCTTTGCTCCAAAGCAAGAAGCTGTTAGCCAAGATGCCCCTCACCGTTCGGGCGCTGTCGGAGCTGGTGGAGACCCACTCGGCTTTCGCAATCCGCTGCGTTCGGTGGGCGGCAAGTTGTTACCGACATGAAGGCGTAGTTCCGAGCATCTCCGCTTTAGCGAAGCGCGCAGGGATGACGATGACCACCACTCACAGGCCGGAGATCAGGGCAGTGATAAATGAGGAGTTAGAGTCGCTCCGCAATTGCAGAGATGTCCCTGAAATAAAGGCGGCTTAACCAGCGAAGATACCGTCATGGGGCTCGGCCATTTCCCCACTCCACACCCGGACGAACTGCTCTACAGCTTGTGCGCGAGGTTCAGCGCCCGCGTCGGGTACTCAAATGCCAAAGCGGTGCCCGAAGAGATGTTCGGGACAAGCGGCGCTTCCGCGACGTTTGACCTCCCTAACAACCTCTGCCATCTTTCAGCTGCCTTGCCCGCCGGCTCGTCCCTGACGCCAGAGCGTCTCATCAACCGGCACACACTACTTCCCTTCTTCAGCGCGTTTCTCCCTCCCGGACGTGTCATACAGATCGAAGCGGATTTGCGGGACGGCAGCGGCCAAGCTGGCTATATGCGCTCTGGTGTGATGGCCAGCCGCATTCCTACCCCTAGATACTTAAGACTCTGCCCTGTATGTATGCAGGAGGATAAGCGGCAGTTCAGGGAGGCTTACTGGCACCGCACCCATCAAGTATCGGGGGTTGAGGTCTGTCCGACCCACAGAGTGTTTCTCGAAGAGAGTAGTGTTAGCCGCCGGGCCGGCAGAAACAACTTACAATTCATCACCGCCGATGAAGCGGCGAGAGCACTGCCCCTGCGTCGAATCAATTCTTCAAACCCCACCCATCAGGCACTATTACAGATTGCACGTGATGCGGCGTGGCTGCTCGAGCACCCCAGCACAGGATCAGAACCTAGTGCGTTACACGGCCCGCTACCTGAGAATGTTGATTGACCGTGGGCTGGCGACTTGCACCGGCAGCATCCACATGCCCCTACTGCTCAGCGGGTTCACGAGTCATTACTCCCCCGCCCTGCTACCACTGCTTCACTGCGAGTTCACCGGCTCTGACCAAACGAAAACCAACTGGCTGCTGAAACTGGTACGCCCTCCAAAGCACGCACAGCACCCGCTTTACCACCTGCTGCTCATCCAGTTCCTCGACCGCACCGTAAATGAGTTCTTCCAGTTGGCGGAAGAGTCAAGCCCCTTCAGAGAGGGACCGTGGCCGTGCCTGAATGCTGCCGCCGCTCACTACAGACGGCCTGTGATACTGGAGTGCCGGCTAGGTGATAGGCTTCGGTATGGCAAGCCGACGGGGAAGTTTAGCTGTGACTGCGGATTTGCATACGTGCGCACAGGCCCGACTCCTCGCCGGAAGATAAGTTCCGCGTCGGCAGGATACTCTCGTTCGGGCAGGTGTGGGAGGCTAAGCTGAAGCATCTCTGGCGGGACTCATTACTGAGCATCAGTGAGATCGCTAGGAAGCTCGGCGTAGACCCGCTGACGGTCCGCAGGCACGCCGCCCGCCTGGAGCTATCACTTTCCCGCTCTGACAAGAGCTTGCTGCCTCTCACCCGCGCCACTCAGCTCAAAGGGAATGCTGTTTCAGCAACGCGGGAGAAAAAGCGACGCGAATACCGCTCTACATGGCTATCTGCAATGAGATCGATGCGGGAGATCACGCTGAAGGCTCTGAGGCGTGAACTTCCGCGAGAATACGTATGGCTACGGCAGAATGATACCGAATGGCTCGAGGGTCATAAGCCTCGTCCCCGGAGGCGCAATCAGCCGATAGCAAGTGTTGATTGGAAGAGGCGTGACGCCGAGTACGCCGCTGCGGTGAGGGCCTCAGCTTCGCGCCTCAAAGAGGCTCCGGGTCGTCCCGTGCAAGTGACGGGGACTGCCATTGGGAGGGCTTTAGGCGCAATCACTCTCTTACGGCAGAAGCTCCATAGGATGCCTCTGACGGCACAGGTATTAAGCAGCGTGGTGGAGACACGAGAGCAGTACGCGGTGCGCCGCGTTTGGTGGGCAGCTAAACTTTACTTTCAAGAAGGTGTACAGCCTCGTAAATGGCAACTCATTTTGCGGGCTAATGTGTACCACAGTAGTGAACTGGAGGGTGTCAAACACGCCCTCGAAATCGCAGTCGAGTTGGCGGGATCGAAGCTCTCACATGTGGCGGGACGCGCTTTACGATCAAAGTGTTGACACTGATCCTTCAAAGAATATATTTTCCTTATCTGCCAAAGGGTAACTTCCTGCTGATAAGAACCTTCTCTTATTAGCCTCACAATTCGTTCTTTTGCCATGATTTGTGCCCATTGATTCAGGAAGAGAGCAGATGCTTCAGTTTGAAGACTACGATGAGGTCTTTACTCCGGGGGCACCTATAAGAATGCCTGCATTCTTCGTTGGCCGCTCCGAACAGATGCAGGATCTATTTGATTTTACGACGCGGCCAGGCCTGCACCCGATAGTTATCGGCAGCCGCGGCGTCGGCAAAACCTCTCTTGTTCATCAAGCTTTCCCGGAAGGAAGTGTTCCGATTATCTGGATCACCTGTAATTCGCGGATGTCCTTTGACATGTTCGCGCGAGGCGTTCTGGATGAATTGGACATTGACGTTAATACAACCATATCTGTTGAGGAAAAAGATCATAGCGTATCTGGAAAGGCTTCTCCTTTCGGTATCGGAGCAAGTGTGACTGAGTCCCGCAAAAATACGATTCAGCGGGCTGGCCCAGGAACACGCCAACTGGATTCATGGTTGCTTTACAAGCGGCTATGCCAGCTTGGGAAGAAAGTAATTATAGTTGTAGATGAGTTCGATAAAGTCCCACGCTCACGGACGGATTTCCACACAGGCGTGGCCGAACTTATTAAAACCCTAGCCGACAACCAGCGCCACTGCGATTCACGTGTAGTGCTCGTAGGCATAGCTCGCCAAGCCCGCGAGATTTTAGCTGGACACCAGAGCGTAGAGCGCAGCGTCCGCGAGATTTATCTCCCCCCTCTCAGTAGGAAAGACCTCCGGGGTTTTCTAAATACAGCGGAGCATGAGTTGGGATTTACCTTTGCCCGTCGAGTGAAGGAGGAAATTTTAGATAACTCTATAGGTTATCCGTATTATGTTCATCTGATTGGTTTCGAATGCATCGACATAATGCGAAAGAGAGATCCTGAGGCTCGGCGTGTAACAGAGGAAGACTATGAAAAAGCTGTGCGCAAAGCTGCATCCCGTGCCTTCCGCACAGAATTGAGGAAATACGAAAGCGCTATCCGCAAATTAGATGGCTCGGAAGTCGAATTTATAAAACAACTGGTTGGTCTGCTTGGGAAAGGATCAGTTCAGCAGTCGGAACTCATGAATGCGATTAACGCCCAAGGAATTATGCCCTTGCCGGTGGCGCAGGAAACGTTAAGTCTCTTGTGTAAGAAAGGGTTGCTATACGTGACTAAAAATAAGGATGAAGTTCGATTTACCGATCCGTTAATGTTCCCTTTTCTTCGCTCTCTTATCTCCCCCAGCCTTACTGCATCGACCGCCCCAACTAATCAGTTGCCCCTATTCGCCGAATACACAGATAACAACTAAAGGAGCATGTTGCCCTATCCTAGAGATAGGAATACATAATGCCGGTTCTCAGACTCTCAGAAGTTGGGTACTTAGAAGTTGACATCCTGCAATTTACTGGAATACCTTTTCCCAGTTTCGCATTGCAGATACTCCTGCTAGCGAGAGCCTTACCTCGTTAGCCTTTTATCATCCCTTTGCTCGGCTGTCGCCGACTCAGTGCTTAGAATCGTATGATTACCAAATATAGCCATATCTTCATTTCATATTGCCACGACAATTTAGCGGAAGTTGCCCAACTTCGCACAGACCTTATGAGTGCCGGGGAGAATGTCTGGTGGGATAAAGACATTAAGCCAGGACAAGACTGGAAGTTTGCTATCCGGCAAGCGATGAAGCAGAGTTACGCAGTTGTATTGTGTTTGTCAGAAGAAAGTCAAAAGAGGAAAGTCTCAGGCATTTATCCGGAAGCGCTGGATGCTATCACTGCCTACCGCGACTACTCACCCGGAAGTGTTTTTCTAATTCCTGTTCGTTTGTCCGACTGCGAAATCCCTCCTATCGAAATCGATGCGACCCGAACTTTAGAAAGACTTCAATATGTCGATCTATTTCCAGCTTCTAGTTGGAATGATGGAATAAGCGGACTTGTCGAGGCAATTCAACTTTCTCCTCACCACCCTTAGTTGGCTCATCGGCCTCTTCCGACGCGCAGCCGGTGAGCCTCAGCAGAGCGTCGCCTCGGTTACAGAAAGAGCCACGTCACTTCTCGGTTAAACGAGGGGGTGATTATTTGTATACCATGTGTGACCGTGGCGATCAGGCGTCGCAGTTCAATCTTTTTTTTAAGCCTAATCTTTCTAAAGAACGTCCTCAGTTTTATCTCCTTCAAGGCGAGTCTGGTCAGTGCCATAACAGCTTCGTGCAGCGCCTCATAATGGATAAAATTAAGCCCTATGCAGCTGCCAGACACGGGGCCTTAGAGGGCGCGGTGCATCATATAAAACCTTGGGTACATCCTTTGGATAATCTAGATGACGCAAGAGAAAACTTTAAAATCAGCATATTTGAAGAAATCGCGCCTGAGTATAATCCGGCGAATACATCCATACTGCAATTGTGTAACCACCCTAAGCTCAAGCCTTTTCCTTATGTCGTTATCCAGCACGACTTTATTGCCAATGATTGGGGTGAGCAGTTAAAGGTGCTGATCGACTGGTACGTAAATACTTATTGGATGGCGTACACGCCCGGAGTTTCACGGACTCAGTTTTTGATCTTTCTAAATTTTATTTATCCTTCACCAGGGCGCTCAATATGGAGGCGCTTGCTGCCTTCACTGCAATTCGATAAGACCACCTTCAACGAATTTCTTAGACAGCTAAGTGTGCGTCTCGATAAGACGCACCCCTGCCTGCTCTTCGAAGAGCTTGGGCATCCGGACGAGAGAGAGGTTTGCCGTACGCTCGGTGAATTAGGGTTCCATGATGAGGAAGGGTGCCCTGAGTGGTTAAAAGAACTATATAGGAGAAATCGCGGCAGAGTAAAAATGGCAGACATCGAAAGACTGCTCAAAAATTTATTCCCAAAGGCACCGTTCAGCCAGCAGTTTATAAGGTAGCACATGAAAGGCAGCTCCATGACCGTGAACAAACCGTATCAGTTTTACACAGGCACTGGGCAGACGATTACAGAGAGAGGTAGGGAGCTTCCCCCGCCCGAAAAAGGCTTTGGGGATAACGATCCGGCTCGATATATCGCGGCGGACGGTTTAAGAGATGCCGTAAACGTAGCCCTAATGCTGGGACAGCCTTTGCTAGTTACAGGAGAACCAGGCACCGGCAAAACCCAACTCGCGTGGAGCATCGCTCATGAATTGAGGCTCAATGGCCCTCTGGTATTTCATACTAAGACTACCTCAACTGCCAAAGATCTTTTTTATCGCTACGACGCCTTACGACACTTTCACGACGCGAACATTCGGTCTGAGCAAAAGGAACTGGCAACTGAGAAATACATCACGTATGAAGCATTAGGCCTCGCTATTCTTTTTGTCACATCCCCCTCATCCGTCTCTTCCTCTGCTGCCATCAAACCCCGCTTGTGAGTGTCCCATCAGATCGGTCGTGTTACTTGATGAAGTTGATAAGGCCTCGCGCGATTTTCCAAACGATATATTATATGAAATAGAAGAGATGACCTTTACGGTTCCAGAGACGGGACGCACTTTTAAGATCAACGATAATTACAGACCTTTTGTTCTTATCACAAGTAATTCCGAAAAGAATTTACCAGACGCCTTCCTCCGCCGTTGTGTCTTTTATGATATTCCATTCCCCAATAAGGATCAGTTAACAGTAATTGTCCAAAGTCGGCTCGGATTAAGCGACGAGTTTAGGGCTAACATGCTTGAGAATGCCATAGAGCATTTCCAGGAGATACGTGACTTGGCCCTCAGGAAGAAGCCAGCTACGGCAGAATTACTTGCTTGGATAAAAGTTTTAGACAGGATGCAGATTGACGTTCGGCACCTAGGCGGCGGCCAAGCTGAGGCGCTTGCCTTAACTTACTCGATCATTGCGAAGAATAAGGATGATTTAGAAACGATTAAATACGCCTATCTAAAGTGAGTGCCTGTATGGAGGACAGAAACGTCCACAGTAGCCGGGTTTTATTTAGGGACTTGTTGGATTACTTGCGTCAAAACGGATTCATCCTCGGCGTTGACAGTCATCTTCGATTCCAAAAGGTACTGGCCAGAGTCGGTGATAGTTGCACTCCAGATGAACTGAGGAACCTCCTATGCCCCATCTTGGCTACTGATAAAAAACAGCAGGAGTTCTTTTATAGCGCTTTTGATACTTATCTCGGGTTGAATCAAGTTAACGCAGCTCCGTTAACGTCTACGCCGCCGCTGTTGCCGGATTCTGCTGAACCCGAGGCGGAACCCGCGCGGGCGAGACGGTGGCCGTATATCACTACAGCGCTGCTGCTGATAATCATAATTGCGGGCACAGCATATTATTGGGAACGGCAGGGACAAATTAATCAAGGCGTCGCCCCCCAACCGAGTCCGGCGCTTACACCGGAGCCGCCACCAGATTTTGTCACCCCATCTGTAACTAACGAACCCGTACCGGAATTGATCCAGCCTATCAGGTGGCTCGCTCTCATCACCCCTACTCTTTTTTGGCTCCTTTATGAAGGATATCTCTATAATCGTCGCAAGCTACTTTTGAACAAATTGAGTAGTAATTATCAGCCACATATTTTCCCTTTCCGGCCAACCTCACAACCGCCTCATATTTTCGCCTCGGAGCGATTTTATAATCTGACGCGTTTGTTAAGGCGTCGGCAAATAGCCGACTTTAATTTACTGGATATCGATGCCACCATAAATGCCACTGTTAAATTTCTCGGTTATCCGGTTCTAAGTTTTAGGCGTGCCAGCAAGGTGCCTGAATATTTGGTGCTTATAGAGCGTAAGACATACCGTGACAATCTGAGTCAGTTCTTCGATGAGTTAGTTAAAGCGCTTGAGAGCGAGGAGATTCAGATCGCGCGCTACTATTATGATACCGATCCCCGAGTCTGCTTTAAACCATCTCCTACAGCCCTCAAGGCTTCTCTCAGTTTGGCTGAAACAATGAGGGATCAGGGTGAGCAGGGCGTACCATTAACTGAAGTCCTTAATAAGCACGAAGATTGCCGATTACTGATTTTTGGTAGCGGTGAAGGGTTTGTCGATCCTCTCACTGGTGATAAGGAGGATTGGACCAGCCTATTTAGCGCCATTAAAGAGCGGGCATTACTAACACCGGTATCTCCGGATGAGTGGTCGTTCAGAGAGGTGAAGCTCGCGGATCAATTCTTACTGGTGCCGGCAACGCTTGATGGACTCGAAGCGCTTATTGATTACTATGAGCTTGGAGACGTAGCGAGCCCTCAGGGGTGGATGCGTAAAAAACCTATCCCCTCTCTGCTTGACCTTGATTCTCCGGATGTCATTGCGCTCCTTCGGGCGCACCTCGGGGAAAACACTTTCCGATGGCTATGTGCCTGTGCTGTATACCCAAGCCTTCAATGGGAATTAACCTTTTATCTAGGTTCTCTTCCTTCCATGCAAGCTAACCTAGCAGATGAGCAAAATATATTGCGATTAATCGGTTTACCGTGGTTCCGAAACGGGTCTATACCGCCACCCTTGCGTCAGCGCTTGATTGAGGAACTCCCGCCGGAAATTTATACTGAAGTGCAAAGGGCAACTGTTGGGGTGTTAGGCGAAGCGGACCCTGATAGTAAGATAGAAGCGGACCCTGATAGTAAGATAATTGACAACATTGCTAGCTCGCTTAATGTGGCTATTCCCCGTCAATTTTCTCTTCTGCTTAGCGACGGTTTAAGAAAAATGCTGCACATCCTCCCTTGGGGCAGGGTTTTTCGCGATTACATTTTCGTCCGTTTCCTCGAAGCGAAGCCGAATACTCTGATGGTTCGCCTCCTACCTCGTAGTATCCATAGGATATTTTATCCTAGTGGTAATACGGCACTACGAATGAAATTCAACTTACGTATTCTAATTACTTTGCTCATAACTATCGCAATCTGGGTATCGGCCCCAGGTATTGTTAAGGCAGTTAAGACCGAACGGACCCTTACCGTACAAACGCTCCCTCCTTTAGAACTCGCTACCCCTACACCGACGCCTAGTGCATTTCCTACTTTATCGCCAGTTGACACGTCTACACCCGGCGACAATCCGGCCCCGCGGCAATCGCCAGCAGCCGTCACACCGATTCCCGGCGCGAGTCAAATTCCTCAACAAACACCCACAGTTAGTACAGCGCCACCAGTGAGCAATACAACTGCGACTCCCACACCAGATGTAGCTGTTGCTCCCCCTGCTGGCACTCCCTTTCAACCCCCGGAACCCTCGGCTTCTTTAGCGTCTGTAGCCACATCTACCCCCCAGGATACGCAAGGGGCGCAACCAACACCTAATCTTGATACAGCACCTGTTTGCCCGCAGGTGAATATCATACCGGTATCTTCTAACGAGGCTACCCTCAGCCATTCATTCACCGCTAAAGTTATTGGCGGTAAAGTGCTAAAGCCATCCCAATATATCTGGAGTTTGGAGTATAACGGAGTACCGGCAAATAGAACTCAAGGTATAATTGTTAGCGGTCAATACACACGAACGGTTGATATTTGGTGGCCGGGTATTTTCACTCAGATCGTCGTCAAAGTATTTGTTACTGGGTATAACGCAGAATGTTCCCCTACCGCATCGTGGGAAATAGATAGGATGACATCACCGTATGGGGAGACCTTGCAGTAGTGGTGTATCTTGTGGAAACCTTCAGTGCATTCCTAACCGGGGCATGTGTTTAGGGTGCGGTCCATGCGGAACTATTTGCTGTACGGAACAAAATGAACTAGCCCCTCCCGAAAACTGAGTATTGTGAGAACTAGGGGTTCAGCAATCCTCAGAAGAAGGGTTTAGGGAAAGACTTTATTGTTCACTCCATTTTCTGCCACAACAGTAACTCAGGCATTAGGGAAGAACTTTATTTCCAAACTCATGCTAACGAACAGTCAAAAATAAAGGACTTACGCCCGCTTTAGGGAAGAACTTTATTGTTCGTGAACAGCTATGATGGAATGTGTGGGGAAGGTAAACGGTGGCAGGTGAAGGGGCGACGATTGACGCCTGAGAATTCGAATACCGGCTTGAGCGTGATTCGCAATCTATCTGAGCAAGGGTTTGATTATGTTCTCGCGATCTATTTTGATGAGGACTTTTCTGTAAGAGCAGCGTACCGTGTCGATCATGCTGCTGTGGTCATACACGCTGGCTATAGCAAACAGCAGGGCGGTCATGTGCTCAGACTTAAGCAATCGCTCTTGGCTGATCCTCGTTGCGTTGACGTTACTGCAATAATTCGCTTCTCCGAGCAATCACTTTACTCTGCTACTCCAGTTTCACCCCAGGATGGTTAACGTTTATACGCACATTACTCAACTTCTTGGTTACTGTTCGACCGTTTTTGGAATGCTTGATAGACAAGGTCGAGCAATAAATCGGCGAACCCCTTCTTCACACGTTCGTTTCCCAGAACTTGGCTCGCCATGCTCTGATAGTTGTCTAAGCCTTCAATAACCGTATCCATCATTACGTCGTTGAAATCACCGAGGGCGAACTGCTCCTTACTGTTGGTGGCGGCCTGCTGTGCGAGCACCTCATTCTCCATCATCTTGTCTCTAATGTGGTTGGCGTAATTCAGCAGATCGGCATCGGTTAGATCACCTTCGAAGAGGCTGTTCATCTGTGCGATGAGTTCCGACAGCCGAGCCTGCTCCCTATCTTTAGGTGTGTCCGTGCCGACATCAGTAAGGGGCTTGAGTTTGGCTTCATTCCCCTCCTCGCCCAACTGGATCCGCCGCTTGCCTAAATCTTCCAGACGGTAATGAGTCAGCCCGACGCTCGACAGGTCAATCGGTTGGTTTTGATTCTCGGTCTTGAGCCACGGAATTAAGTGACGATAGAAGACGCTCCGTTTCTCAAGTTCGTTACAGGCTGTCCGCGCAGGCGGGCTTCTACGGCTCCTTCGCCTCTAGCTGTTGATGCGGGTCGCACTCCGCGGCGGGTGCAGGTTTCACGTCGGCATAAGTCATCTTGCCGTCCTCGTTGCTTACTGGGGCGTCGAGGTCGAGCGTCCGGTGGCCGTTTGCCGAGAACCGCTTCTGCTCGTCAATGTAACGACGCATCCGATCTCTGTCATACAGCTCGGCGGGCTTAAGTATGCCCCGGTGCAGGTCAAGCGCGATTGTCTGATTTATGTCGGGCCTATCCTGCGGGGCATGACCGTTCGTCCGCCTGACAACTTTATCCACTATCGGTAGAAGCTCCTCGACCGACAGTTGGTTGAACTTCCTCTCGGACTCGTGGCCGGTGAAGGTGCACTTGTTGACGCACTTCCAGTACCGTCTCTCCTTGCCTTCGGAGTCCTTGTACATCTTTCCCTTGCGGAGGCGTTGGCCGCAGGTCTCCGCATTTCGGGTTGCCCTTGAGTTGCGAGGCATGATATGCGGTGATGCCGCGCGTGCTGCCGCCTTTGGGCGATGAGCCTCTTGCACCTGCTCCTGCGCGCACGCGCGGGTTACATACGAGACAGCGCCAGCGGCGTTGGCCTCCACGGGTGTGGCCGTCCCTGACTTTGGCGACCCCGTGCTTAGGGCAGTTTGGCGGCTGTCCAGACGCAGCGGTCTGCGGTGACTGCGTCTCGTTCTCGCGTCGGCACCCCGAACACTTATAACTCTGACGCGGCGGATTACCTTTCATGCCGGACTTGTACTTCTGGCCGTGCTGCGGGCAGACGGAATCGAACATCGTCCCGGCTGTACCTTCGCGGCGGCAGAGGCGGCAGCCATTCCGCAGCTTCGGTACATTGTGCTTCGGGCAGATTCGCACGTCGGGTCGTGGGGTATCTGACGTTTGCAACTCCCCCTCAGCCTTTCGCTCCTCCGGCTTCGGTTCGTAATCCTCGCGCTCCTCAAAGTCAGGCTTGAGGAAATAGTCTGGACGCTTGGCGAACTCGTACTTATACTCGTCGTCGCCGCTACCATACTTCCACCGCGGCTCTCCGAACGAGGCTTCTATTAACTGCCGTGGCGTCACGTTGAACACGGGTATGGTCGCGTCCTGGATGACGGTTCCCAAAAGGTCGGCGTACTTCCTGGTGCGAATCACGAAGTCGGGCTTGCCGCTCGCGACGCGGACGAGGGTGAAGGTGTCGCGTCCGGCCTCCTGCTCCTTGAGTACGCAGTACGTGGGCATGTAGCACGTGACAGCTTCGGGCGGCCATGCATGTCGGCGCATTTCTTGGTCCTTCTTCTCAGCCATGATTTTTCCTCTTTTCGTCAGTCTAGAGACAGATCATCTCGGCAGCTTGAACGGCGCGTCGCGGTCACCTTCAAAGAAAGGGCGTTGCTGGCGCGTAGTTCAAAGCGTCAGCAGTAAACCGGAGTAACTGCTTAAGAGGAAGATCAGATGGACAACAAAGAGGGGCGTTCGAAAGAAGTGGTGAGATGCCCGTATGAGTTGTGCCGCGAGATGCTGGAGATGTCGGCCGCGCGGGAATGGGCCTGTGCTTTTAAGGAATTGCTGGTAGCAGAGGCCCTCAACCTAGTGCTTCTGCAACAATTGGCGTTTTAGATAGCCATCCGAGTCAGTCTTAGGGCAGGATTTATAATTTGAGCTTCCAATGGAATACTACCGGGATAGTCAGTTTCCAAATGGCTGGATAAAGTCACGCTTATACGATGTGTTTCTGACTTATCATCATTTCGGTATCTCTGTCGGAGAGTATGAATTACACCTTGAGTTCGTCAGAATCGACGAAAAGAATGGCGAGAAAAACTGCGCGTGGTTTAGAGACATCGATGGGAGGTTAGTAGTAGCCGATCTACAGTTTGAAGATAAGGACATTCGACTTGTTATCACGGATCAGGGTTTCGAATTTCTCCGAAAGCCGAAGGAGCGTAGGCCAGTGAGGGTATTCATCAGTTACGCTCGTGAGGATTATGCCGAGGCTAAAAAGCTGTTTGATAAGCTTAACGCCGCCGGGTTCGAGCCTTGGCTCGACAAGGAATGCCTTCTACCGGGGGAAAGGTGGGAGGTTGGTGTAGAACAAGCGATACGAAGCAGTCATTATTTTATCGCCTTACTTTCATCGCACTCAGTGGTCAAGCATGGGTATGTCCAGAAGGAAATCCGCCGCGCGTTAGAGATACTTGAGCAAATGCCGGAATCGGATATTTTTCTCATTCCAGCACGCCTCACTAACTGTCGCCCTTCACACGCTGCTCTTGAAAAATTAAATTGGGTTGACATGTTCCCTGATTGGGAACAGGGCTTCGAGAAGATTGTAAAAACACTTAGAACACATTCAGGATGGGCTCCATATAAACAAGAGCAAGTTAGCGCCGCGGACGAAACTATATTTGAGTTGCTATGCCTCTTGTTACTGATTGATCAATTCCCTACTGGCGTGTGGGGAGCCTCTCTAGAATCATCAGCCGATCTGTACGGACACGGTAATGACCCGGGCAGTATAACAATCAGCACACTGAGTTCGTTCGCAATTACCCACTTTACTGGGTCGCGTAACGCGCAACCAATCATTGACTACCGTAATTATCTACAGGATCGGCAAAGCGAAAGTGGCGCGTTCGGCATGAAAAGAGAATTAGGTACCGGTAAATACCGTATGCCTAAAATACTAGAGCACGCACGGCATACGGCTACGGGACTTACTTTCTTCTTATTTCACGACGGTGTTAATCACCCTAGCGTTAAGAAAGCTCTCAAGTATCTATTCACCTCCCGAACGCCAAGAGGTGCGTGGGTGGATGTTGGGCCAGCAGTGGACGAAGAGGCTGATCCGGTAACGGCAGCCTTTGTTATAGATGCGTTGGAGCAGGTTCACGCTTCTATATCAAGTAAAGCTCGCAGAACAAAGGGTGATGGCTCGGTATTAAGCCAATTGGACCACGCTATAGTAATTGGGTTGGACTATATTTTCGATTGCCCTTTCAGAACACCCGATGGTTTTTGGTCCTATAAATTCTCGACATCAGATGCCAAGAAACGCGTTTTTCAGAATTTGTATCAATATACGACCGATGTCATCTCAAGCATTACAACTTCGTGTAAAAGGCTGAACATGTACCTGCCGGAAATTGATAATGTAGTTGAAGAGCTATTTTCTATCGCCGACGACCACCAAAATGGTTTCCCTCGATCACCCGAGTCACATGTGCCTAATCTTGATTCTACGGCCAGACTAATATCGACGGCGCGTTTGCTACCACGATGGCAGAATGAGGCTGCAATTATTTATCAAGCTCTTCCTCGCCTTTGCATGGATAAGCAAGTGATGATTTCTGGATGCGCTAATGGCTGGTCGGCAGCTCTTCAGCTTTACGATGTTGGCGAATCCTCACAAACCTACAAACTTGATGAGCGAAAGGCATATATTTTCCACACCGCAAACAAGTTGAAAACGGGGGATCCTAATAACGTCGAATTGCCCTCAATTCTTGCCCCTTATTCGGAGTGCGTCCGTACAATTCTTCTTAGGCGAAGCGGTGTACAGCCTGCATAAGAGGAGATGGTTAATTAGACTCACACCACAACGAGGTATATTCAGATATAACTTTCGGTGATAAGTGACTCACCAATTTGCTGGTTCGACAAAGTCATCTCTGCCGACGTAATTTTGCGTTAGGAATGCTTTCCCCAAACACTACTCTGCAAAATCGCTATCGCGTCATACGCCAGCTTGGTAAAGGCGGCATGGGGACGGTCTATGAAGCGATTGACGAGCGCGTGAGTTGTGTGGTCGCTGTAAAAGAGACGCTGGTCGCAACTGACGCCGGAGCGCGCCGCGCCTTCGAGCGTGAGGCTGCACTGTTGGCTAACCTGCGCCACGCTGCTTTGCCGAAGGTGATGGACCACTTCACAGAAAACGGCGGCCAGTTCCTCGTGATGGAGTTTGTTCCCGGCTACGATCTAGCAGAACTGATGGAGATTCGCGGGACAGCATTTTCGCCCGCTCAGGTGCTTCAATGGGCGGACGAACTGCTCAAGGTGTTGGAATATCTACACGGCCACCAGCCGCCGATTCTGCATCGTGACATCAAGCCCTCTAACTTAAAGCACACCAGACAGGGTGAGATTTTCTTGCTCGATTTCGGCCTAGCAAAAGGCTCTGCCGGACAGATGCAGACGCTTCTCACAAGCCACAGCGTACGCGGTTTCACGCCCGTCTATGCCTCGCTCGAACAAATTTACGGCAAGGGCACAGACCCGCGCAGCGACCTTTATTCGTTGGGTGCGACGCTCTATCACCTGATGACCGGCACGCCGCCGAAGGACGCGCCGACGCGCTTTAATGCCATAGAAGATGATCAGCCAGACCCGTTGCTGTCGATTGAGGAGCTTAACCCGCAAGTCTCGCCAGCAATCGCCGCGGTTATTCACCGAGCGATGGCAATCAGCCGGAAAGCGCGCCCCGCAAACGCCACAGAGATGCGCCGCGCGCTACGTGAGGATGAGGAAGAGACGCGCCGCGCTGAAGCCGCGCGCTTGCATGCAGAAGCCGAAGCCGCACGCCAAGCAGCAGAAGCAGAGGCCGCGCGTCGCCGTATTGCTGAAGAAGAAGAGCGGCGACGGCAAGAAGAAGCTGAACCCTGCGCTTGCAGGAAGAACAGAGGCTCCTGCGAGAGGAGGAAGAACGCAGTCGCCGCGAGGCCGAAGCGGGAGAAGTGAGCCGTCGCGTTGAGCAGGCGAAAGCCGCTCGGACCATTACTGCACAAACGCAAAGAGCGAAAGATACAGGCGTGCCACCCGCTACGTTGGACGTGAAAACAATTAAGACCGCGCAGGAGCAATTGTATCAAAGCACGGACGCTTCAAACCCTCCGCCAGTGAGCATGGTAGCTGACGAGGTAGAGACAGAGACAAACAAAGGAAGTAGACGCACATTGGTAGTCGCCGCCTTAGCCTTTCTTGCTGTTGTGGTCATCGTCGGCGTCTGGATGATTTCCAAAGGCCCTGCGCCGGGTGCAAGCACGCGGCAACAAACGGACGAAGGGCAACCATCTATAGTCAAGCAACCAAGCGAGAAGGTGTCGCCACCGACGCCGCCTGCGGGTATGGCATACGTGCCGGGCGGCGAATTCATGATGGGACGCGATGACGGGGACCCTTACGAGCGTCCCGCGCATCGCGTCGCTGTCCGACCATTCTTCATAGACATCTACGAAGTCACAAACGAAGATTACGCGAAGTTCATTACAGCCACGAATCGCGTCGCTCCGCACGTCTGGACTGACGGTACTTATCCTGCTGGCGCACGGCGCCAGCCCGTGACCGGAGTGACGTGGGATGATGCTATAGCCTACGCAAAATGGGCTGGCAAGCGTCTTCCTACTGAAGAGGAGTGGGAATTCGCCGCGCGCGGCACGGATGGACGGCTTTATCCTTGGGGCAATGCGTGGGGCGCGGACTTAGCCAATGCCGAGCGCCCATCGGGCGGCATGGCTGATGTAGGTTTTTATAAGGGGCAGTCACCTTTCGGCGTGTTTGACATGGTTGGTAATGCGTGGGAATGGACTGCCAGCAAATTAACGGCTTATAAGAAGGGGCAGGCACTGCCAAACAAGCCCCCCGGTGATTTGCGCGTAATTCGAGGCGGGTCATATATAGAAGATAAGAACGAGGCGACGACTACTTACCGCCGAGGTTATCCCGTAAGCGGCGTTGATTACGACAAAACTGGGTTTCGGTGCGTTAAGGACACCGAATTGTCCGGGCAGAACTAAGAATGATGTGGGGTGAGCGATGAGAGCATACAGTTCCCAATTGAGACTTAGCCTGATCATTACCACGTTGGCAATCGCTGTAGGGTCGCTTTCAATCTCCGATTCATTGCCGCCGACGAAACTTGTTTCAACCATATCTGCACAGGAGAAAGGAGGAGTAGTTAAACCTAGTCCTACACCTCACCCGCGCTCCACGCCGCGCCCGTCCACACGAACATCAACTACATCTGATACACCACGCAGGACGACCGCTCCCGCAAAACCGCGACAGACCGCGCCGCACATAGAGATGGTATTGATTCCTGCGGGGACGTTTATGATGGGGTCACCTAACGGTGACGAACACCCACAGCATCGGGTCACGGTGCGGAGTTTCTACATGGGGAAATATGAAGTGACGCAGGCGCAGTACCGAGCAGTGATGGGGACAAATCCGTCAGATTTCAAGGGCGATAATCTTCCAGTGGAGAGTATTTCATGGAATGATGCGAAGGACTTTTGTCGAAAGCTCTCGCGAATGACGGGGCGTGAGTATCGGTTGCCGAGTGAAGCGGAGTGGGAATATGCCTGTCGCGCGGGGACGACGGGTCATGCAGATGATGTGGGTACGATGGGGTGGTACCTTAAGAACTCCGGCAGCAGGACGCATCCGGTGGGGCAGAAACTGGCTAATAGATTCGGGTTATACGACATACTAGGTAATGTGCAGGAGTGGTGTGAAGACTTATATCACAATAGTTATAACGGAGCGCCGGCGGATGGAGGTGCATGGGTGAGCGGCGAGGGACGGCACCGGGTGTTGCGTGGTGGTACGTGGCACAACTTCCCCTACTCCTGCACTGGACGTGTAGCAACCGGATTCGATCCGGACGTGCGCGGCTACCACGGCGTCGGATTTCGCGTCGTTCTCTCTGCGGGGTCTTGATAGTTGTTGTCCTCGCGTGCGGTGGCTGAGACAGGGATATGATTGGTTAGCAGGGTGGAAAGCGTGATCAGCAATATAAGACTCAAATCTTTCAAAGCTTGCATGCTGTTTATCATTCTCGCCTTGGTGTCGCCGCACTCACCATTGCTAAGAGTGAACAAAGCAGTAGGGTTGATCTCAGAGATACAGGAAAAAGGCGGAGTAGTCGCACCTAAGCCAGCCTCCACGCCGCGCCCGTCCACACGAACGTCAACCTCATCAGGCGCACCGCGCAGCAAATCCAGATCGCCTGCCCGCGCAACTCCGCGTCAAGAACCGTGTGTTGCTGATCCGCCGTCGAGGGGAACGGGGCGCGGATACAGCGAAAGCTTGAATGGCGTCAAATTGGAAATGGTGGAGATACCTGCGGGGAGCTTCTGTATGGGTTCGCTTAATAGCGGATATGAGGCTGTAACCCCTCACTCAGCATCGAGTGAGTTTGCAGAGTTACTACATAGGGAAATATGAAGTGACGCAAGCACAGTGGCAAGCAATAATGGGGACGAACCCATCGCACTTCAAAGGATGCGATGAGTGTCCCGTGGAGTGGGTATCATGGAATGACGTGCAGGGATTTATCCGTAGGTTAAATGCGAAGAGAAATGATTATACATACAGATTACCGAGCGAAGCAGAGTGGGAGTGGGCGTGTCGAGCAGGGACAACGGGAGATTATGCTGGCGATCTGGATTCGATGGCTTGGCATGATGCAAACTCCGATCAGAAGACGCACCGAGTAGGGCAGAAGCAGCCAAATGAATTTGGGTTATACGATATGCAAGGGAATGTATGGGAGTGGTGCGAAGATGTGTGGCATGACAGTTACAACGGGGCACCGACGGACGGCTCAGCATGGTTGCGAGGAGTAGATCCGACTGGTCGGATCGTGCGCGGCGGTTCGTGGACTCAAGAGAGAAAATTTGTCAGATCCGTATCCCGCAGTTCTTATGCAGTGGATGGACGCTTCACCACAGGTGGCTTTCGCCTAGTTGCAGTCGCGCGGAAGTAGATGTACAGGACAAAAGGAAGAAACCAGAACCGAGTGATGCGCGGTGGAGAACAACCCACGTCAGATGTTTCCTGCTGGCATCTTTGCTCACAAACCGAGACGCCCTGAATCAATACAGAGCTGCTTTTTATGTAAGAACTTTATTTTCTAAAGACTTTAATATCCGGCTGCCGGTGGCAAGTTTAGGTAAGAACTTTGAACGTAATCCAGAAGCTAGTCTACGTCTCAAATAAAGAGTTTACAGTCATTTTAGGTAAGAACATTATTTTCCGTGAACACCTGGAGAAATTAAGTTGTGACCTGAAGAAATTAAGTTCTTACCTTGACTCCTGTTGATTTAAGCTCTTCCATCGTTGCAACATACTTGCCGCTCTTCGCCCTGATCGGCAGGCTTGCAGACTAAATTTCTTCACCTTAATGGGATTTATACCTACGCGACAACCGTAGTTGGCAATTCGGGGCAACCATAACTAGCGTTCCCGGACAACCATAAATTGAACCGCCTGTAAGCTTCCATTTTGGAGGACCATACAGGCGGTTTTCTTTTGCATTGACTTTCCATCTTAGCTACAAACCGAGTAGGTGACAGTGCCACCGATTATTGCCCTGTCAGCTACATCTCATCAATTTAGAGCTATGACCGTTGTTCCCATTACCACAGCTATTTTCTCTAAAGATATAGAATTGCTGATTTTATCGATCACTTAACGACCAGTGACAGCTAGATAGAGTCATTACCATTGTTCCCATATCTACTTAAAATCGTGATGTATCTGCCCCTCTTTACGCTTAGAGGAGCAGAACTGGACGCCGGAGCGAGTGAAATATTATTGCTTTAAGGAGCTTTCAATGAACCGCATTACATTGATCTTTATCACTTTAACGTTCCTTCCTACTAAGTAGGGTTCACTTAGGCAAACAGGGACGAGCGCGACTTCGGCCAGAGAGACACCTCCTCTCCCCATACATGCTATAGGACCACCTTCAAGGATAACCCCAATATATTGACAGCTTTCCTTCAATCTTTTACCCTTCACTTCAGCAAAAAAGCTAGTGCCGCTTTCGGCCTCGGGAACTGCTGCGTGACCCGCCTCTTCTTCCTTCGACACTCAGCAGTACCAAGCGCGCGAGGCTTTATTGATTACCGCCAAAGGGGTGGCTCAATGCTAATTCACTTTGGCTTTGCCAGTATACAGAGACTGCTCACCAGCAACTGTGTCCAGGTGGATTATGTCAACAAATTTCGATACAGGCTCAAATGGACAAATACCCCTTATTGAACTTGACCTCATTGATGAATACGAGGCCCCTAGCGAAGAAGAAATACAACTTCTAGTTACACTGCTGTTGAATCGCCCAGCGTGGACGCTCCGAAATTTCCTTCAATATCATAAGCTACCTGTCAGTGCTACGAAGCAGGAACTGCGTCGGCGAGTAACCCATGAATTAGCAGCAGGTAGAATAGATGTTACAGATCTAATTGCTGCCCTTGATGAAATTGAGGGTTGGGGCAACCAGCATATTTACCTGTATCGCTCAAGCCAGCAACATGTTGAACGCTGGGTTTCACCTAAAGAAGTTCGAGCCATTCTCAAAAGGAATGGCCTGCTGCATCTGTACAATAGAAGAAACCCAATTGTTCTTCCCCCTCGACCAGAAATATCCTCTTTGAGGCACAGTCCTACTAGAATACGTATTCAGTGGATTGAAACGCATGTTTGGGAGGAGCGTGTCCCTGAAGAAGATATTGAGGACGGAAGTATCATCAAATATGCGTATGAACGGCGTAAAGCTAGAGGCATTACTACATTCGATTGGGACTTGATAAGTGGTCATGCAGCCTTAATGATTCAGCGCCTCCCGAGCGGAAGCAATTACGACTTAATGAGAGAGCGTTTTGAGAAAGAACTGGGATCCCTTGTAAGTATTGGTTTATTTGATCGTCTTCGCTTATCGCGCTCCATCAGTAAGATTGAAGATTCAGGCGAAGCTCTCCGAAGACAATATCGACATGAAGTTATTGGCGGAGAGGTAGCTAGTTTCACTAGCCGCGGACGAGGAAAGGATGTGTTTGAAAACCTATCTGTAAAGAAAGCACGCGAAGCATTGGGTCAGGGGACTCTGCCCCTTCTCGGGAATCTTTATTGGCAGCCTGTGTCAGGCAAACTTGATCGCGTAATCCACGTTAAACTTTATCCAAAAGATCAGCGAGTTGGAATTTTCGGTGCCTGTACAGAAAGTGAGGTGCGGTATTTACTATCCCGTATCCGACGGCATTCTCACTGAGCATCCAGAGATAATCAATGAGATTCGTGATCTGGATATGCTGCTTTACCAAAGCGCCCCAGGGCGAATCCGCGTCGATCGAACGGCAGATAGGTTAGGGTTAACCCCTGATCAGCTTCTGCGTTTCCTCAATATTTATGTTGCAGGAGGTATACTAAAAAGCGTCCGCGTTTATATCTGCCCAGAAACTCGTTGCGATTCTATAATTGAGCTTTCAGATGATGGTTATAGATTTGCCTGCGACTTGTGTGACAAGCACTACAGTCCTGAAGAAACTAAAATAGAAACTGCCTATTTGGTAATAGGGCAGTCTGTTTCATTTGACGCTGAAGAAATTGAATTTGATGTAGAGGAGATAGAAGATAACATGCCCGAATCCGCTGCGCTTCTAACCATAGGTAAAATCACCCCTTGGAATAATCTCGATATAAAGGATTTCCTAGTCGTTACTCCGAATATAGGGCAACTTGATAGTGAAAGAGTATTAAGCAATCTAGAAAAACATGGAATCTGTCTTCTCCGGGTTGTTGCACAAGAAGCAGCCGACTATGTTGTAAATGAACTTGCCAAGTTCATAGGCACACCCTGCAAGCGGCAGAACAAATTTAGAGGGACTTTGAAGCTAATACAGCCTAAGGAAGAAGTACCGGCTAATACAGGGGATACAATCAAAAATCTTGGCCCTCACGTGGACGGCACTCAGCATCCGAAGCAACCCGTTTCTTTAATTTTCCAGTATATCGCCGATGCAAAGATTGGTGCACAAAGCTTATTCTATGACATGGCTAAAGTGCTTTTAGATATTCCCGAAGCCAAACGTAATCAACTCCTGTTTAATTTGGCTAGGCCGGATGCTGCTACCTTCTCTAAAAGCGGAATGGAATATGTCGGGCAATTTTCTCGGTAACCAACATGAATACAGTACGGTGCCGAATCCGGTTCGACGATGTAATCAAAGTACATCCGGATTGCCAGGATGACTTTGATCATTTGGCTAAGATGCTTGGCAAAGATAAATATCGAGTCATGTTCAAGCCAATTGAAGGCGATATTGTTGTTTTCGATAATTGGCGGTTGCTACACGCTCGTGATGAGGTTTTTGGTAGGCGTGCGCGACAGCACAATCGGATGTGGATTTGTGATTTAAGACATAATTTACTCTCGATGTATCAGCTTGGAATACGTGGACTCCCAGTTGAAACCATAGCTGAAATAAAGCGTCGTAATAAATGAGGTGCGACAATTTACTCGACTATTTATAGTTAACCTTAGAGAACGTCTAGTAGATTCGGAAGGCGCTTACTTCCATCTTCCGCGCGTACAGCCCATACGGAGATCTATTAAAGCTTCCCAACCTGTCGATCTGCTGCAAGAATTCAACGAGAGCTTTACCTTTCAAATCCCCAGCTCCGTCTCACGCATTGCTTCAATGAGTTGTTGTATCTCTTCGTAAAATAGATGACGCGCATCGTAAGGATTCTCTTTGATCAGTTCGTCGGCCATCTGTCTGCCCGATTTACCTAGACGCGTTTTTTCTTAAGAAGGTACACGATGCGCGATCTTGAGCCGTTGTCGTAGGCTCTTCTGCGATTCCTTCGTGCGCAAGTGCGCCTCCCGCATGGGGCCTCCGCGCGTTACCACGTTCAGCCCCTCATCTGGAGCCACTCTATTTAGCTCCCGAAAACCGCAACTCTCCCCAAGAGCAATTGATAGAGTCGGTAGCATTCGCAATTCTCGACGTGACTGACTATGACGAGGATTTGGCCTACCTATTGGGTCTCATACAAGGTGCCCGGATATCGTATATCGGGGTGTGTAGGAGTGACTCAGAAACAGCCGCTAAGAGGCATGGCTTTAGCGCCTCTGACATGGTCCCCTACAACGAAACGGCGGATCTATTTCGCACTGACTCCGTATTGCACCGACATATTTCACAAGCCATATCGCTGAACCGAATTCTAGAACAATTGGTTTACGAACTCTGGTTTCCGCGGAACACCGCCACGATATGGGTAGTCTGCCCACAATGTCACCAACCTGGAGAATTCGCCGAGCGTTCGAGCCCTGACTATACGTACCTCGACAATCTTGGAGATACGGATGCCTTGCTAGAAATCATGGTATTCCTTTCGAGGTACTATCCGAAGACAATCATAGAAAAGTTTAGTTCTGATGATCTACCAACAGGGCACACGAAGAATAACATCGTCGTTGTTGGCGGTCCGGGTTCATGTGAGGACATAAGTAATCGTGTATGCCTAGAGATGATGACCGCGATAAATTCACGGGTTTCCTATACCGAAGATTGTGAGAAGATGGCCGTGTCCCTGATGGGTAATGATCCGCTAGAGTTACAAGCTGCATTACGCTCAGATATATCTGATCAGACATCACCAGATTACTTCAACATGCGGCGCGACTATGGCTATTTCGCCCGTTTTCCTAATCCACTGAACGAGGCTGCAATCGTCATACTAGCCAGCGGCATCCATACTGCTGGTGTATTAGGCGCTGCGAGGGCATTTGCTGATAGCCCTGAAGCATTACGAAATTATCACTCCGTGTTCAGTTCTGACGTGACTCCAAAATCCTTTGAATGCCACTTCGAGGTATCAGTGCTAAACGGTAATGTTAGGGTTCCAGACATCTCGCGTGAACACATATACTCGCTAGGGCTAGGTGAAACACCTCTAACTGACACGGCCCGCGAAATTGGAGAAAGCCAGATTGACTCAGAGAAGCATAATCCGACCACCGTTCTCTTTATAGCTGGCGATCGAGGAGGGGCACAGCGTAATCAAGCACAAATTCCTAGGGAGTTTGAAGCAATACAGAGAGCGCTCAGAGGATCTGAGTATAGAGATGCAATTTGCGTAACCATACCTATTTTGGCAGCATCTCATCAAAAACTTGTAGAAGCCTATCGCCACCGACCGGAGATTCTCCATTTTGCTGGCCACGGTGATAACCGAAGTCTCTCCCTCATTTCGGATCAAGGTCTGCTTGTTAACCAATCTCCGATCATCGCGGAACAACTCTCTGCGATTTTGCTTAATTTCCCAGAGCACATTCGTTTGTGTGTACTTAACACATGCGACTCGGCAGATGTTGCTAAGCACTTGGTTGATACTCATGCTACGGATGCTGCTGTAGGTTGGCCTGGTAAGCTGTCTGACGCAGATGCTATCGAATTTAGTGGCACATTTTATGGCCGACTCGGCGATGGATTAACGCTTGCAAAATCATTCGCACTCGCTGCCAACAGCCTGACCACACAAGAAACTCCAGTACTTTATCCAGCCAAAGGCGTCGATACAGACTTAATTTTCATTAGTACGCGGGTTAAGAAATGAACACTGTGAATGACCTTTTTACGCGATTAAGTGGAGATGCGTGGAGGATTACGCATCCCTTCAGTGACGATATATTGCAAGCTAACGCGCTGCTCCACAACACAGCAGCGACCGAAGAAGAAATGGCAGAGTGTTTGGCGTTGTGGTGTCAGCGTCTCCAGCCATGTCAGTTTGGTAGAGCAGCAGCCAATCAGGGCCGGATTCACTTCTGCTTTTTAAGAGAAGTTGCTGTATCCAAATGGAGTGATGAAGAAATAGCTGAGAAGATCGGCGAGGAGAAACGTCTTTGGAAACAACGTGCGGCCTTTTGATCCTCAGCGGGCTGCGCACAGCTTTGTCATCGTTGTTGCATCTCCGCAGGTAGCGCTGGCAGCTCCAGACCGACATCTCCGTGCCTTTAGCGATCGCATTCTTGAGTTTGCCGGCTGGGAGCCCAACCGCCGTGGGGTACGCCGAAAAAATACGGTCACGAGTGATTTTCTGTATTTGAAAAATCCTACAGACAATCGTTTCTATGGTTTTCAGTTCAATGCAGATTTCTTCGCCTCTGCCGGTGATAGCCGCTGGTGGCATGATCACCGCTTCCCTGGTGGTATTGCATTTACTGCGAACAGTACTGGACACATGATGAGGTTTCGGGATTGGTATCAGGGTAAGGAGCAGAACGAGTCTTGGGCTTTGAAACAGGCTATGCTTACGATTCAGAATGCTGCCCCTACCAAATCTACAGACAGTAAAGTTCAGCAAGAGCAAGGACAGGTCACTTGGTTGCGTCCCTTGGATGAGGAGGGTGCGCCGCTAGTAGGCAATATCGGCTGCCCTCTCTCTAACGTGCCTGCAGCATTGAAGGGTAAGGACTGGACCCGCTATGAAGGGCTTCTCCATACCGACCATGCTGTGCGTGAAGAGTTCTTCTTTGATCGCGAAGTCGCTCCCACTGCGTCGAGGCCGTACTTGATGGATTTCACCTACCTGTATGATGATAAACAAGCCGACTTCGTAGAGTTCACTCAGGGCAGATTGTTTTCTGATGAGGATGTATATACGGAGATAGGGCACCCCGAAGAATGGACGCATCGCTCTGCTACGGTGACACCCACACGATCAGAGGATCAGGCGGCAAGGATTGCTGAACAACTGATGATATGTAGTCTCTGGGAGACTCCATCGAGATATGTAATCGAACTCGATGTGGAGGACTAGTTGCCGTTTTCTCCACCCCTAAATTTCGGTCTGAAATTACACGACGCCAGATTTGGCTGTTCGACGCTCTAGACTCAAATCCGCCGCAGACCCGCATTGGTTAGAACTTTATTCAATTCATTCAGGCACTTCGAACGCAGACCTTCGAGACACAGTTCCAACTGCCTTTCCACGCGGAGCGTTTGTCCTACTACTGTAATTCGTCCATCCAACAGCCCATCCCTGAATTCTGACTCCAATTTTGAAACTGAAGAGTAAATTGAATCGCAAGCTGCCCGCCATGAATCATTGCTAATGTAGCGTCGCCCGCCCAGAACCTTACGGATCACGTGCCGCGTTTGCCTATCAACAAGCTCGCCCGTATTGAGAGCACGCTTAGTATCACGCATCGCATCGAGAAACTCATCAGGTGGCCCCTCGTGACGTAATGGCACCTGAAAAGCAGGGCGCGAGAAGGCCATTGCGTAAAGCTCAAGAATTAAGATGTCTTGGTCCTCATCAGTTCGCATATTAAGAACCGATGAATAGTATTGCTGTTGTAAATCATCGAAATTGTTCAGGTGAGTAACGTAGTCATCCCAGAACCATAATTTCACTGCCAAGTTCTGATCCTTGCGGGATTTATCGTCAAGTCTCCTTGCGACTTCTTGAATCTTAGCGTCTCGCTTTGCTGTGGTCGCGAGGATCCATTGTCTGAGTTTCGGTCTAAAATTAAGTGCCTTATTGTACTCGCTTTTAAGTATCTTGGAAGTGATGGTCCCCCCTGGAAGAGGGTTATTATTCTTGTCTAGCTCATCCATTCGCTTGCATTGAATTCCCACGAGCCAGCCTGCTTGAGTATAAGTACCGTAAACATCAACTCCATGCTGGGACTGGCCCGGTCGCCCGTGCTTAGTTGGAGTCGGATCGCCAAAGACCTTTTGGAAAAGGGCATGAGTAAGATCCTCAAATTGTTGCCAGTAGATTGGTGGCTGAAAAAACTGTGTAAGCTGTCCCATAGCTCAATCCCTTAAAATATATACGCCCCACTATGGATCTTCTAAGAACATGTACTGTCTAAGTCTGTAGAGTGCCACACCTCAACCAGCGCCAGCTAAATCAAAGTTCCACGAATCAATTCGGCGGATAGTACTCCGCTAACTGAAAAGTATCTCTGTAGCCCATCCGGCCCTAGCGAAACCTCATGTGGAAAACGCATCTTTGCATCTACCATAGCTACCAAAGCATCCGCTTCGACTAAACACACTTCGTTCACATCCGTTTCCATCTTGATAGAACGGATGGAATCATCATAATCGTCCGCGAAGTCACTTGAGATGATGAAGTAATAGATGTTACGCAGCCCTCTCCTACGCTTCAACTCACGGCTCTGAGTCACAATATATTCTTTAATCGCCCTGTCGTCAGTCCCCATGCTATACCCCTCGCCGCGGACTTTTGCGTCCCACAGGATGGCATAAGAATCATCGACGCTCAGGGCTAAACCATCAGGGACTCTGCCTTTTCCTTGGCCCAGCAACTTTGTCTCATAACCAAGAATCGTGAAGGCGGCATCAATGTTCTTTTCGAAAGCTCTCTCTAGACTCGTCCCTGATGCTTTTGCGGCTTCTCTCAACGATGAATCATTTATTGCGATCTGCGGCAGGATTGCGACAATTGGGGGGACATAGCTTTCCGGTAAACGGAGTATGCTCTTCGGCTCATTTGTGAGTATGGATTCAGCAACTGCGCTTTCTTGTATCGGTACTACTATGCTGTCCTGCTCTTTTACGGCTGGCTTGCTTACACCGTACGGATTATTGCCTTTTAACCAGAAGACGTGTTCTACATCATAAAGGCCGAATTCCGGCCACTCTCCTTGGTAAACACTTCGGTCAGAGTTTCATTGAGATGCTTATAAGCAATATAGTCAGCAGCCAACTCTCCGGTCGGTTGCCAAAGATTAAGATCATTCATTACGTTGACAGAATTGGTGTAATAAATGGGCCATGTATCCCGTTCTTGTATCTGCCAGAAGTATGAAAGGAAAAAAGGCACACTACTAACATTAGGCTTGCCGTGTTTTGACCCGCCAGCTTCTACATGTTGCTCTCCAATCCGCTTAACATAACTGGAAAAGGTTTTAATCCGGCTGGACGCCATCTCCTCATTAGATGGAACTGCAATTGCCGTCTTGACCTCCTGATCGCATTCACTTTCATCATCGGCAACATTAAGAAGCAGATTGAAGAACATTTGTCCCTTAATACCCTTAAAACCCCAAAGCTCGTTCCGCTTATTGATTCCATCAACTTTAGTCTTGAACTCAGCTACGGTTACATGGCCAGACAGGTAACTAGAAATCAGCGGCTTTAGCTCTTTCTCAATCATCGATACCCGCTGACGATCTAATTCCGCATCAGCTTCTACTGGCGTCCGGCCATCGGCAGTTGGTGGTGCCGCTAAGTAAGCCTGCATTATTTCGACTGCCTGCCTAAGTTGTTCTTGGTTTAATGGAATATTCATATACTTCTCTTCCTGCTGAAGTATGAGTACTTATCGTCTCTGTGGATTAATGGGACGTATCAAGTATTAACTGATTATCGCTCCTATTATTTCGGGAATCTGGCTGTAGTTGCTAAACCAGATCGGACGGACGCCAAGAGATTCGAGCGTTGCTTCTTCTTCATGTACGTCTCGCCGCTCAACAGCCTTGATAATTTTTCTTATCTCTAAATTTCTGCGCTCATTCCTCTTGATGCCGCTTCTCGTGAATTTCCTAAAATATTCTCTAGCTTTAACATCTATATCTGCTACTTCTTCGTCGCTGAGTTGAGGCCAGCGAGGCTTCTTCAACAAGATATAATTTTCAGCTCTAATCGGTGCCTTTCTTAAGGCGTCCAGAAGCCTTCGCACATTACGATCAGTAAGCGACATACCTATCATCAGTCCCACTGAACTAGACAAGCATTTTAGTTGGACTAGGTTGCTCCACGCATAGGCATTATGAGATGCCAGATAGTACTGCTCTTCAGTGAAGATTATCTCTTCTTCGGTCGAGCCTTCACCATGAAGCGGAACATAGCCGTGGACGTGGTATATAGGTAGCCTTGTGTTTTCTATCTCTTGATCCGCCTTCCAAATAGATTGAATCTCGCCCTGCTGAAGAGCCATTTCTAGTAAATCATCATAATTGTAAGTTACAACTGCCTGTGTTCTTCTTTGTCCATGGTGTTCTTTGGAGCAAAGTTTAGCTACCGATGCAAGCGTTTGATTTGCTGCAAGAATAGAATCCATGTTGGGAGCTTGGAAGGCTTCCTCCCCCGGCAGTCTAAATGGCCCGTACAGGGTATTCTTCAACAAGGCGAGGAAATCTTTACCCCTATACATCCTACGAATTTTTCTAGCTTTTATATCTAATGGCTCTCTACGCCTCTCTAAGTGCCATTCCGCAATCGCATACAGATAGTTCGGGAAAGGATGAATTTGCCTATCCTCAGCTTCGGCCTCTATGGCCGAGTAATACATGGAAAGAACTAGTTGATCCCACGAGGGTAATCCATTAGCGACAGATACTCCGGCCCTTAAATACACCGTTAGGTTGTTATCTCGAAATGCTTTACGTAAGTTGCTTGTGTTTAGATCAGATTCCATAGTCCTAGCTCCAATTGATGCATAATTAACCTTTTGTGCCTTGAAGAAGGGTTTCCGTGTTTTGGAATATTGTGAGACTAATAATTACCGGGTTTGTTTAGTGTGAACAGGATGGTTTCAACGGCCGATATGCTTATGGCAAAGATAGTACTACTTACTGACTTGGAGCATCCATTCTCATTACAGTTCCGCCGCTACTGCTTGCAATAATACGAACTCTTATAGCTTGAGATAATTCGTTATTTCTAAAGTCAGGCAATACTATTGCCGGAATCCCCCACTCGCGAAGGAGCACAGATAAATGACTTAATGGAGAGTAGACCTCAAAGATAGCCCCGACTACCCGTTTGCCTTGTTTCGCCAGCTTCTCAAATTCTCGCAGCAGTCCTAATTCCGGCCTTATTGCTGCTATCACAACGGGATCTAGTGTCTCATCTGAACTCGATAGGTTCGTGGCGAACTCAAAAAAATGGTCATCTGCTCCACTTGAAGCAGGTACTGAAATAACGAGTAGGGTACCTTCAGCCTCGCCTAGCGAGACGACTTGACGGTTAGCAATAAGCCTCTTCCCTTCAGCCCCCCCCCTTTGAATATCAATAACAAAGGCATCCCCTTCATCATTGACACCAAATTCGAGATATCCTCCTTCCTCCAAACTCAGTTTAGTAACCATCTCAGATATGGCTTTAAGCTGATCCCCACGTAATGAGTTTTCGGCCATTCCAATCAAATTTCTCTGATTCACCGGTATTCGCATCTATATCAAAGTAAAACCGCTGGATGGGTTGCTGAATGAGCCGAGAGCTTGTTCCTTCCACTTCATATACTGTTGTGTCTACCAATCCCTTTGGAATGAAATGTCCTTTAGCTACTTCAATAACTATTTTGTTATCCTGCGAAGTTGCGATGCCTGTAATTGATGACGGGATCAATGATGTAAGGATTGCATGTCTGACCCAATAGTTACTTGCTTCACTTAGGACTGCCGCCGTTCCTGAATACCCATCGTTGGAAAATTTTCTTATTACTTTGCCGTTGAGGAGGTGCGGGTGTAATAGAACGCTTGTGTAGCTTCCTATAGGCATATCAAATTGTGGAAGGTTATGCCATTTAGTTTCCGTAGCAATCCACGCAGGCGATATAGCGACATCACTCCGTTGACACTGAAATCTTAATTGCACTTTCGGGTGAGTTTCCACAGATGATGGCAGTTTGTTGCCGGTGCGGACTTCAAGTAGATGAGAGGTTGTTCTCCAAGATGTTAATGCGGAAATTGGACGGGCCTGAAGGATGAAAAGCTGGCCTGATTCTGTAATAGTAAACTCGCAATCAACAGGTACGCCCCACTTCTTTTCGACTTTTGAGCAGCCCTCAAGAAGCTGTTTCCAAGAAGCTACAAGTGTGGAGGGCAAAGATGGCGGAAAGAGATTTCAGAAAAAAAGACTGTGCTCGGAGTTACTGTGCCATCTACTAAACTTGAACAGGGTCCGTGAACGTAAGTTAGTAAACCGCTGCCACATTTACCCTCATTTGGGTCCGATGAAAAAATCACTCCAGAGATTTTACCTACTATAAATGGCTGCAAGACTACCGAGGCTTCAGAAGAATTACGAAGAAGAACTCCAAGAATATCTAATACTGTTTGAGCAATCGGAAGAAACGATACTTCAGGATCTATTGTGACTAAGCGAGAGGGATACAAACCAGCGGAACTTGTTTCTAGAGAGTCTTCTTGTAAATGGGAACTACGAACAATCCAATTACTATCGACACTTACTTTTTCTACCCACTGGCGAACAATTGATTCTATTTCTTCCAGACAACCCGGCCTGCCTATATCTTCCTTTAGTGCATATAGACACAAAGTAGGGGGAATCGGAGCACCTACCTCTGACAAATTTGACAAACCCTTAGCCTTGCCTCCGAACGAGTCAATGATAGTTGAAGATGTTAACTCTGCTTGTCTAATCATGCACTTTGACGAAGATACTTCTTCCCATCACCATGTAAGAATTCATTTACACAGGGTGGCACTAGGTGAGAGACACTTTCGCCTGCCACAACCAACTTACGGACTTCAGTGCCAGTTGTTATCTTGCGCATTTGTAGTACTTTTACTTCTAATCCGTGTTCTCTGAGCGTGCGTACTTTTTTCTCTCCCCATTCATCGAAGACAGTAATGAGGTGCGTCGCGCCGCCAGGCACGTAATAACGCAGCAACTCTGGTCTATTTATTGGGAACGGGACTATTCTTATTCGCTCCAAAGTGGCACCAGCTTCCTTCAAGGAGCCGAGCACCATTTCCATTCGGGCGAAGTAAGGGAAGGGATTTGCATCATCGAGATGACGATGCGGCGAGGCGCTATCCGCATTGATATGTGAGGGATCGCTATTGGCCAGACCCACATAAAGCAAGCTGGAGAGTTCATGAGCTTTGAGGACATGCTCTAAATGTCCAGCATGGAAAGGCTGGTAACGCCCATGAACACAACCTATCTTGACACTATTCGGCTTTATCTCTTCGTCCATTTTTCACGCCCTCGCGAATCACGGAAATGGCAACTTCCCTGCCTTGGAATCCTTCAACACGCGCCCATTTTTCTTTTTCTAAATCCTTTATATGAATGAAGAAATGCTCGAGCTCTTTTAGGTGGTGTGGAGGCACGTGTTCTATGTCAGTGATGTGGGAAGTTCTTGGATCTCTGTCGGCAACACACAAGATTTTCTCATCTCTGCCGGCCTCATCTTCCATAATCATCACGCCGACAACCCTAGAGCGAACCAAGCAGCCGGTGTATGTCGGTTGATTTATCATCAGAACTATGTCTACTGGGTCGCCGTCTAAGGCAAGAGTGTTAGGCACAAATCCATAATCAAATGGATACCGAAGCGACGAGTGAATGGGTCTATCAAGTATGAAAAGCCCGGTTGTATGATCATAGTCATACTTATTCTGTGAGCCTTTAGGTGTTTCAACAATGGCGTTTATAAGATCACGTGCCTCGTCAAAGAAAGGGCTGATCTGTTCTAGAGTAATCATGTTCATTTGGCGGCTGTCTCCTCCCGTATGTTTGCCTGTGTGCCAGATTCTGTAGTTACTTGGGGGGCTTCATTTAGCAACTTAGATTGAGATGCGAATGGGTCTTTAGCCAGTCCCCACAAAAAGTCATAGAGTAGAACTAGTGATTGATACATTGTCCAGTTGTCATCAGGCCCTTCAGGCGCAAAAACGAGTTGCGGAGCTTTTAACGTATTTTCAGCACTCTTTTGCGTCTTGAACCTAGATATTGAACAAACGCCATCTACTAATATGAGACGAATAAAGGGGAAGTTTTCATACAGGCGTAGCTCAAAACAGTCAAACTCTTTCGTCAGGCTTTTGTAAAACTCGACCGATGGGAAGTCTTTGTAAAAGTCACTTTTTTGATTTCTATACAGGGCGAGTTTTGAAGCAGGTGCACTGTTCGGATTGAGGAGTAAAAATTGTACTCGCCCTCCATTTAACTGTATTCGCGTAAGCATCGCCCGGTACTTGGTTTGTCTATCTGCGTCCATCACCCACTTATCGGCCGAACACTCCGAGGAATCTAACTTGGTGCTGTGCTCTGGCCATCACCGCATCAGGACTCCAGTTGCTTCCTGCCATCGCATCAGTTATTTCAGTTATTCCGATGTTCTTTAATCTTTGCTCGTAAAGCAGCTCGCAACTACTCAGTTCACTTTGTAGCTGTTCAACCGCTGCTGTAAGTCTCCTATTTTTTAAGAAAAGAATGAATCCCGAAATAGCTGAGGCGACTACAAAGAAGATGGCAGTAATGATAAGGATGCGCGACGGAGTCGTAGCAAAAAGGAGAATTCCCGCAACGATAAGACCACCAACAAGATTCAAAAACAGCCCTAACGCCGCAGATGTTTGCCACGTGTCTGGGATAATAGGAATCGACTTAACAATACTTTTATTCCTACTCTTTTCCAAGTCTGTTTTATTGGTGGACATTAGCTTCTTCCTTTTGCTGATGAGGAAAGAAATCGAATCGCCTTCTCTGCCACAGCTTTCTCTGATTCGAAGTGTAGCTTTACAACTGATTCAAGTAAGGGAATCCATTGAACGAATTCATACTCATGATCATGCTTGTCAAAATCACCATCTACATACCGCATCAAATAATACGTCGTTTCTTTTCTGAACAGTTTACCTTCATATTCATAAGTCCAGTGTGCAACATCTAACATAGACTCAATCTCGGCTACTGCACCGGACTCTTCGCGGACTTCGCGTAAGGCTGCATCAGCGAGACTTTCGTCAGGATCGATCATGCCTTTGGGTAAGCGCCATTGTGTTGGATTTCCAGTTCCAACAATAATCACCTCAAATCCCTTGTTAGAGGGTCGGTAAACCACGCCTCCTGCCGCTCGAATCAGTGGAGGCACCTCCGACTCTCTATCGACATTATTACTAGCCATGAAGGTAGACCACTGTTAAAAGGAGTGAGATCATTGGCCTACCCCATACAACTACCCTTATAAGGGTTGTAATGAGTTCTATGCGGTAATTGAGTATTACGTCACAGCAGCCTACCGGTACGGAGAAAGCGTGAAGATGCTGCGGCGGCGCGCAATCTAGCACTATCGTGCTGGATTATCAAGAAAAATACGGGGCGCTGTAGGGATAGACAATGCGATAACAAGGAAGCGCTGAATGGCCTACACTACCTAACATTGACGAGTTTAGTTAACAACTTAATTTTCTAATGGCAATCCGAGAGAGGGGGCGGTAGGCTATTCAGGTAACAACTTAATTTCTATTTTGAAGAAAAGTGGATTCCCAAACAAAAGACTTAGAAGCCCTACTGGTAACAACTTAATTTTCTAGGGACAGGTTGTTCACGAACAATAAAGTTCTTCCCTAAAGAGGGCCTAAATCCTTTATTTTCGACCACCCATAAGAGCAAGTCTAGAAATAAAGTTCTTCCCTAACGGACGATCTACCGTCGGGGCAGAGAATTGGTTGAATAATAAAGTTCTTCCCTAAACCAATACCAGCGCCTGACGGTTTACATAAGACGAAACACTGAACTCTTCAGTAAGTATTATGTAAGATATTGCGGAAAGACCACCCGCTGTCGAAACTTTGCAGTGCGTTGATTCGCAGATTTAACTGGTCCAGCCAACAGGCGAGGCAGAACGGGTTGAACCCCTTGTTAACTGGCAGTGCTATCCGCTTATCATCTAGAACTTTATAGCCATGTCTACAATTCTATTGCTGCCCACGCCATTCTGTGACGAGCTTAACTTCATCCCTTGTCAGCCATTCACTATATCCAGCGTCTCTGTGGGGCAGAGGATCTAGGCTCGTTTTGTCGAGGTAAGATAACAAAGGATTAAAGGGGGCATCTAAAGTATAATGAATGGCCGCCACTAAACTAGCGATAGTGCGATCCCTTCCCAAGGTCGGAGTGCCAGCATCATCAGGAATGACGAATCTACCCTGACGAGTATGATAGCCAAAGGAGTCCTCATTATCTTTCTGATAAACCGTTGACTCTACAGCGCAATCATTATAGATAAAAGCTTTCGTCAAAACCGGAAAGTTGTGTTCTTGAAGTATAGATTTATCTTGAGCCTTATACTTTTCTACTATCCTCTCCCGCAACCTCTTACCGTCCCCAAGGGATCTTCCTTCAGTATCTACTGCTACGTCCCAACACATCAAAAACAACCCCGGCCGGACTCTGCGCGCACGTTCTCACGAATGAACGGCAGCAACGTTCTACCCTTCGCGTCTGGCACTACGCGCGCCACCACACGCCCGCCGCGCTCAACCGCCCCGACGACCACAGGCTTATTGCCTGCGCCGCGCCCGCGCGTGCTGTGCGGCCCTTTGTTTCTAGGCTTACCGCCTACATACGTCTCGTCAACTTCAACCTTGCCCGAAAGCGGGTTGCTGCCTTCGTTGGTAAGCATCGAACGGATTTGCTTGAACATGCGCCACGCCGTCTTATAGGTCACGCCAAGTTCGCGCTCCAACTGCTTAGCAGAGATGCCACATCGCGTAGCAGCCATGAGATAGACAGCCAGAAACCATTGCCGGAGCGGCGTGCTGGACTTGTGATAAATCGTATCGGCGGTAGGGTGAACGTGATGCCCGCAATAGTCGCACGAATAAGACTTGCGCGACGCAACCTTGTGATGCTTGGTCACACGCTGGCACGTCTCGCAAAAAATGCCGTTCGGATAGAGAAAGTTTTTCAGCCATTCAAGGCATATATCATCGGTCGGAAAATCACGCTCAAAATCTTTACGCGTGTATTTTTGCATCTTCGGGCGGGTCACTTTGTCTTTAACTGTTGTCATGGCGTGCTTTCCTTCTCTATCTTACCTACCGTAACGACATAGAAAGAATAGCACAGCCCTTACCTACAGTCAAGGGATAATTACCATTCTTCCCCTCCCCCCTAAGTGACCAGCATCGGCAGGCCGTCGTCGAGTCTTTGCAGCGGACGGACTCCAGTCAGAGAAAGTTAAAATTGAAGAAGTGGGTGCTCGTCACCCCCCAGAACCTCATCGAGAGCGCGCGCCGCAAGGACGGGGGGGATGTCACTTGGTTCGAGAGCCTGCGTGAGAAGTTAGGGCTGAAGTTCGAGCTTGCACACTGGGGGCACAGCCAGCTTCTGGCCATGCTCCTCGAAACGCCGTCGCTCTGCCTCTTCTACTATCCCGAGTTGGTACCCGAGGGGGCGACGCGGAGACGGACAATTCAAAGGACGCGCGAACTTTATGATGAGAACATCATCAACCTCTACCGAGATATCCAGTTCGTCGGGATGAACGTCCGCGAGCAGGAGGCGACGAGAGGCGTCCCGATGGAGCATATCTACATCCCCCTGACGGTTATGCCCGAGGGTGCCGACGAGCAAGACCCAAACACTCCGCGAATCGATCCGCGCACGCTCCTCGGGCAGAACGCCCGCTGCGTCATCCTGGGCGATCCGGGCTCGGGAAAGTCAACATTACTCCGCTTCCTAGCCTTAGCCGGCATCTCTGAGCCCTTGCGGAAGCGGTACGGCGTCAAGCCCGACCAGCGTTTGCCGATCCTCATCGCGCTGCGGCGTTACGCCGACGAGTTGAAGACGAGGGGGAATCTCTCACTCATTAACTACATCCACGAGAGCGTGCAGGCCGATTTCAACCTGACCAGCGCGGACATGGAGTTCTTCGAGTACTATCTCGAATCCGGCCAGGCCATCCTCTTATTCGACGGCATGGACGAGTTGCCCGGCTCGCATTTTAAGGAAAAAGTCAGGGACCAGATTCGCACGCTCATCACCACCTACCCGGGCAACACGACCATCGTCAGTTCCCGCGTCGTCGGTTACGATAACCCGTTCCGCTTCGACGAGAATGAATTCAGCCACTACCGCCTGTCGAAGCTGCGGCTGCCGGAGATGAAGCAGTTCGTGGATGACTGGTATCGGGTGCGCATCGGCGGCGACCAGGACCGCAAGGATCACGTGCGGAGTTTGGTGCGGATTTTGGAGAACCCCGAGCAGAAGGACATCTACGATCTGGCTGAGAACCCGCTGGGTAATTAGGGAGAAAAGTAACCAGCGTCATAAGCTAAGTACGCATGGTTACAGTGAGATCGAGCCATTTCAGTTGTGCGGCCAACTTTAGCCGAGGCAGAAAGTGCATCTTCTGCGGCTCGTTCAAGGTCTGCCGCACGGCTCGCCGCTACGTTAAATGTCGGCGTTGTGCCCGGCAGAAATCGCTCGCACAGCTTCGCCGTGAACTGGAGATCATCAAAGGCTTTTACCAACAAGTGCCAGCCTATCGCTTGGCCACGGACTTGAAGCTGGATCAGAAGACGGTGGCGCGTGTCTATCAGCACTTGCGCGAATGTCTCTATCACACGGCCGAGCTTGAGGCGGGCAAACTGCGCGGCGAGATCGAACTCGACGAGGCTTACTTCGGTGGTCGGCGCAAAGGTAAGCGTGGGCGCGGGGCCGCCGGCAAAAGCCTCGTTTTCGGGCTGTTGGAGCGCAAAGGGCGGGTTTACACCAAAGTCGTCGAGCACGTCAGCGCGGCTGAACTGATGGAGCACATCCGCGCCAAGACGCGGAAAGGCTCGGTCTATTACACGGACAGCTTTCGTGGCTATCAATCGTTGAAGCGGTACGGTAAGCATCACCAAGTTAATCACTCAAAAGCCTATGTGGACAAGAGAACTAAAAATCACATCAATGGCATCGAAGGTTTTTGGAGTTACGCTAAGCACATCCTGTATAACTATCGGGGCGTGTCGAAGTATCATTTCCCAATGTACTTGAAAGAGATCGAATACCGGTTCAATCATCGCGGAGAGAATCTGTACAAGCAGTTCATCAAGCTCTACTTTGGTTACGATTCTCCCTAATTACCACCCGCTGCTGCTCACGATTATCGCGCTGGTGCATCGCATCGACGGCGTGTTGCCGGACGCGCGCGTTATCCTCTATAAGATTTGTACAGAAACGCTGTTGGAGTCCTGGCACAGGTGGAAGTTCCGCAACATGGAGGTGAAGAACAGGGGGCGGGAAGAGCGGCGCAACAAGCAACGGATGGAGGCCATCGCACACTGGATGCAAGTTCGGAGCGCCAGCGCGGGCAGAACCCAGCGCGCCGTCATCCACTACACCGAAATCAGCCAATTCCTGGCGAAATTCATCAGGGAGAACGAGACGCAATCTACTCAAGATGATGACCCGGAGGATCTGGCTAACGAGTTCCTGCGGTTCGTGAAAGAGCGGGCCGGGCTGCTCGTCGAACTCGGCGATAAAGAGTACAGCTTCGTCCACCTCACCTTCCAGGAGTACCTCGCCGCCTCTTATATCAAAACCAACAGCGAGTTGGAGGGCATCGCCAAGACATGGGAGAACATCAAGGGCATCTGCTACGAATCGTGGTGGCACGAAGTGATGCGCCTCCTGATTGCCAGCCTTGATTCGAACGCCAGCCAGCAGTTCATGGTCGAAAAACTTCTGGCTTACAAGCTCAGCAACCGTCAGTCAGCGAAAGCCCAATTGCTGGGCGGGTTGCTCCTCGATGGCGTCGAGGCGGCGGAGGAGCACAAAGAGGACATCCTCCGCGAGTTGTTAGAGGCCGGCACCGACGTGGTTGATGTCGAGCAACTACGACCGACTAACGCGGTCCTCAGTTCGTGGGTGTCCAAGGAGAGTGCGAACGCAGATCTGCTCTGCTCAGTGCTTAAGAGATCGGGGGACGAGCGTAACAACAAGCGGCGCCGGCTGGGACTGATGCTCGTGGCTCCGGCAGTGGATATGCCGAAGGCTAAGCAGCTAGAATTGGCGCACAACTTTTTACCCGACGTGGATATCGGTGCGGCACTGTTTCACCTTCTCTTCGGCGCTGAGCCGCTGAAGAAGGTCTCGCCGAAATTAATCCGGCGCGCTGCCCTGCTGTGGGCGACCCAGGACTTCTACACGCTAGATAACCCAACCGGCAACTTTGTCGCGGCGATGTGCCAATCAGTAACCGCGTTCATGAGTGCGGAGGTGGTTGCGAAGCGCCTGTTCGACCAGCAGTTGATCTCGCTATTCGGGAGCAGCCTACAAGGTTTCGGGCCGTTTAGGGACTTCACTTTTAACACCTGCTTGTTCATACATGAGGCTCCCGGGGTTCGCAATTTGCTGTCGGCAAGAACGTCAAAAGCCGAAGTGCCGCGTGCCAAAGTGCTGTTTCAAGCGATCCACAGCGTGGGGGCGCAGCAGACTGGCGCAACCGAGGATATTTCGCTTTCTAAAGTCATCCGACGGGCCAGATTGCGGATGGAGGGTCTGGCGCAGACCCTTCCTTGAATGCTACAGCAAGATGAGGATTATCAACGTGTGTCGATTGATTAGCATTCGGAAGATTGACAAAGATACGGATTTCAAATTCCTCACCTTCACTAATATCGGCAAAACCTAGCCCAGAAATACGGAGAACAGCTCTTTTAAGATGTGCTTTATGGAAAAGCCCGCTTTAATCAAGAAAACAGTTGAAAAGCATCAAGCTGTTCTAGACTAGCTCCTAGAATATTTAGCTCGACCTGTTATGCAACGTTGCTGATACGTTATTGCAGTAGCGACTAATAACCTGCAGCTCGTAGATATTCCCATTCTTTTAGCTTCGCTCTATTCATCAGATGAAATTGAAATCTATTTTCATTTCCTTTATACTCGGACATGGTTTTCATCCTTCGGCGCTTCTAGGCGTAAACAGTTTATGAACATTAACGAGGCGGTTATCAAGATCGGGTTGGCGGCGACGACAGCTGGGCCGGTTGGTACGACTAGTCTGAATGCACTGCCGCATGGCCGGTTGGCGCGGGTGGTGGCGGTTGGCGGGGCGACGGCGGTGGCGCGGCGGTTGATGGAGATGGGCGTCGTGCCGGGTGCGCCCGTGCGCGTCGTCAAGGCTGCCCCGCTTGGCGATCCGCTTCAGGTGCGCGTGCGCGGTTATGACCTCGCGTTGCGTCGCGCTGAGGCGCAAACAATTTCGGTCGTGATGAGTGACGAATAAAAGCCGTGAATCGTGCATCGTGAATCATGAATAGTTAAGAACTGAGTTTTATCTATTCACGATCTACGATGAACGATTCACGGCTTTTATTCGTCATCGCTTTTTATGAACGCTGCCGCTTCCCTTTCAACTGCGACGGGCCAGACCGCGCCGGCTTTGCTGACGGTGGCGCTCGCGGGCAACCCGAACGCGGGCAAGACGAGCCTCTTCAACGCGCTGACGGGGTTGCGTCAAAAGGTTGCGAACTATCCGGGCGTGACTGTCGAACGCAAAGAGGGCGTTTGGTTGTTGGCTGTGGACGGGGCTGCGGCGACCTCTGCGCAGCACGTCCGTCTAGTCGATCTGCCCGGCCTCTATAGTCTCGATGCCACTTCAATTGACGAGCAGATCGCGCGCGATGTTATTTTGGGCCGCATGAGCGCAACGCTTGCGCCCGATGTACTCGTCGCGGTGGTGGATGCGACCAACCTCGAACGCAATCTCTATCTCGCTACCCAACTACTTGAGACAGGTCGCCCCGTCGTCGTCGCCCTCACGATGATGGACTTGGCCGCGCGTCGTGGTTTAGAGATCGACGCGGCAGAGTTGAGTCGCGCGTTGGGCGTGCCGGTCGTGCCCGTGGTGGCGACGCAGCGGCATGGACTCGATGCGCTCGCCGCTGCCGTGGCGCAAGTCGCGGGCGCGCAAGCAGGCGCGGGCGCGGGTTGGCGACTCTCCGAAGCGGCCGAGCGCGAGTTGCATGCGCTTGCGGCCGGTGCGACGGAGAACGGGCACGCAACGACTGAAGCCGACAGACAAGCTATCCAAACCAGTTGGCGGCACGCGGCGCTCGCGGAGTTGTACGCGGAGGAATTGCCGGCGGACGGCGCGCGGCAGCAGGCGGTGGCGGCGGCACGTGCGCGGCTCGAAGCGGCGAACCCGCGTTGGTGGCAAGAACCGCTCGTCGCACGTTACGATTGGATCGAGCAGGTGGCACGCGGCGCGGTGCGGCAAAAGTTAATGCAGCGCGTCTCGCGCACCGAGCGCATCGATGCGTGGGCGACGCATAAGTTTTTCGGTCCACTATTGCTGTTGGCCGTGATGGTTGTCGTCTTCCAGATGATCTTCTCTTGGGCGCAGTTGCCGATGGACCTGATCGATCAAGGCTTCGGCACGTTGGGCGACGCGATCCGCACGTACATGCCGGCCGGGCTATTGACCGATCTGCTGGTGGACGGTGTGGTCGCGGGTGTCGGCGGTGTGCTCGTCTTCCTGCCGCAAATTCTGTTGCTGTTCTTCTTCATCGCGTTGTTGGAGGACAGCGGCTACATGGCGCGTGCGGCGTTCCTGATGGATCGCTTGATGCGCGGCGTGGGCTTGCATGGCAAGGCGTTCATGCCGCTGCTGTCGAGCTTTGCGTGCGCGATTCCGGGCATCATGGCGACGCGCACGATTGAGAATCCGAAGGATCGGCTGGCGACGATCTTGATCGCGCCGTTCATGTCTTGCTCGGCGCGTTTGCCGGTCTACACGTTGATGATCGCGGCGTTCTTCACGGGGCAGAAGTTGTTCGGCGTCGTGTCGGTCGGCGTCGGGATCATCATGGCGATGTACGGCTTGGGGATCGCGGTTGCGGTCGCGGTCGCGTGGGTTTTGAAGCGCACGATCTTGAAAGCGCCGCCGCCGCCGCTCGTGCTTGAGTTGCCGCCGTACCGGATGCCGAGCGCGCTGAACATCGTGCAGACGATGCGGACGCGCGCGTGGATGTTTGTGCGGCGCGCGGGCACGGTCATCCTTGCGATCTCGATCCTGCTGTGGGCGCTGGTAACTTTTCCGCGTTTGGATCAACCGGCGCAGCAGTCTGCGCGGACGACTAATGCGCGCGCTGCCGAGACAGTACAACCGGCGGCGGGCGCGGCTAACGTGAGCGAGGCCGTCGAAGCTGAAGCGCAACGGGACGCGAGCGCACAGATTCGCCAGAGCTACGCGGGCCGGCTTGGACATCTGATCGAACCTGTGATCGCGCCGCTCGGCTTCGACTGGCAGATGGGCATAGGCCTGATCTCGTCGTTCGCCGCGCGCGAGACTCTGGTTTCGACGCTGAGCATCGTCTATAACGTGGGCGACGCGGACACGGGCACAGACTCGCTCATCGCGGCGGTGCGTAACGCACGCCGGCCCGATGGTCAACCTGCGTGGACGCCGCTCGTGGCCATTTCGATGATGGTCTTTTTTGTGTTGGCGTGTCAGTGCATGTCCACGGTCGCGGTCGTGCGGCGCGAGACGAACTCGTGGCGCTGGCCCCTCTTCATGGTCGCATACATGCTGGTGCTCGCTTACATCGCTTCGTTCATCACGTATCAGGGCGGGCGGCTGTTGGGGTTCAGTTAGTTGCTGTTGGTTAACTGTGCTTGATTAGTTCTTATTGGTCTGAGATGTCAGTTGATTGGCAAAACGTCGCGGTGTTGTTGCTCGTGCTGGCGGCGCTCGCTTATGTCGGGCGACGCGGGTGGGCGCGGCTGCGCTCGATGCGGGCGCGGGGCGCGAACGATGCGCCGTGCGCGACGGGCTGCGGTAGTTGCGGCCCGCTAGAGCAGCCCGCGCAAAGTGCGACTAACGTGCTGGTGCAGATCGGGCGCGCGAAGCCGAGCCAACCGGCACGCTAGGTTCAAGCAAGTAGGCGCGTGGCTTGGTTCTGTGCTACTGATTGAGGCCGAAGAAGAAAGGGCGGGATCGTTGCTGATCCCGCCCTTTCGGTTTAAGTGGGTCGTGCGCGGGTTGCGCACGACCCATGTTAGTTACAGGCGTTAGGGCAGGGCTTCGACGTTGATGAAGAAGCGGAATCTGCCGCCCGCTGCCACGCCCAGCACGAAGCGCACGTTCACCGCCGCCCCGTTCGCCAGCGTGCCACCGGGCACCGCCACCGTGATGCTGGAGTTCGACCCGCCGCCCGTCACCGCATCCGACGGACTCTCCAGCGTCGTCCCCAGTATCGTGATCGTGCCACCGTTGGCCGTCGTGTCCGCTGAGGTCAACATCCGCAGGTCCGCTTGACTCCCGCCCGGATTCGGCGTGTTCGTCGTCGTGATGTCCACCACCCGGAACCGCAGCCGTGTCACCGGTCCGCCCGTCTGGTTCGTGAACTTGCGCCGAATGTCGAGCGTGCCTTGCGCCGTCGCACCCGTCCCCGGCGTCGTGTCCCGAATCCGGTTCGGCGGCGACGTCGACGCCTGACTCGGATCAATCAGACTCGCCTTGACCGTCGCGTTGCGTTGGATCGGACTGGCCAGATTCTCCGGACCCGCCGACCCGCGCACCGCCGCCGCCCCGAACGTGCCCGCGTTGATGGCGACGAACTCGAAGTCCGCCGCGTTGTCGCCCGTATCCTGCGGGATACCGGTGGTCTGTTTACGGCAGAAGGCATACTGCCCGTCGCCCGTGATGGGCGCCAGCCGCGTGCCTTCCGTGAACAACCCTGAGAGCGCCCCGCCCTGCGACGTGAAGTTCACCGTGTCGACGCGCGTGCCGCCGGCAAAGTTCGCCACATTCGCCGTGTTGAACAGCGCCACACCCGCGTTGTCCGGGATGTCGGCCGTGTAGGTGGCATCAGGCACAGCGTTGCCCGCCCCACCGTAGTTGGCCAGACTGTAGCCGGTGCCCGCCGTCGAGTTGGCGATCAGGTAGTGCCCGCGCGCCGGCAGCACCGTCCCGTTCGGGATGGTGGCGACGACCGAGGCGACCGTCCCGGCGGCGTTCAAGGCGGCGACCGACCACCCGGCCGACGCATCGCTGGCGGTGACGGTGTAGGGCGTGTTGCTCAGGTTGACGACTTCGATGTACTCGTCGAGCGCACCCACCGCGCCGCGCAGGCGGAACTCGCTAATAGCCAGCGTGGTCGAAGCCAGCGGCAGGCTCGGCGCTTGCACGGTGACGTTGAACTGGCACGTCTGGCTGTTCGCACCGGAGACGGTGACTTGCGTGGTGCCGACGGGGAAGGTCGAGCCCGACGGCGTGCTGTAGTTCAACACGCCGCACGTGCCCGTGACCGTCGCCGCCGGGTAGTTGACCACGGCGCTCGTGCCGCCGCCATCAGCCGGCACGCTGATGGCGGCCGGGCAGGAGAGACTACAGGTCTGCGTGTTGCACACGTTCTGCGTGGAGATGAGCGTCAGGTCCCAGCCCCCGGCGAACGTGCCGACGTCGGTGCCCGCGTCGTCCACGACGTAGAGACTCCACACCCCGTTCGGGTCTTGCCCGGCAAAGGCCGAGGCGAGCGTGTCCGTGCCGGCCGTGGCCGGATTAAGATACGGCGCGGCGGGCGCAGGTGCCGGGAAGGCGTCGCCCGTGCCGTAGTTGGTCGGCTTGAAGGCACCGGAGGCGGGCGGCGTGCCCGACGCCGGCAGCAGCGCGGTCGCGGCGTCGTCGAAGGTGTAGGTCTGACCCGTCCAGTCCGTGCCGCCGATGACGTCTGAGAGCAAGACGAACTTGCGCCCGGTGGGGCCGACCAAGAGCACGTCGACGTCGCCGGGGAAGGTGTGCGTGAGCTGCTTGAGCGTGACGGTGACGCTGGTGATGGGCGCGGTGACGCCGGCGACCGTGACGTTCGATGGATAGGGCGTGGCGGGTGCGCCGGTCGTGGCACCGGTGCCGGTCGCCGGGACGACGATGGCGGTCGCGTTCGAGAAGGTCTGCGTCGAGGTGCTCGTCGTCCCTAGCCGGAACGTGTAAGCCACCGTGCCGAGGTTGATTGCACCGTCTTGTAGTTGCAGCGTGGCGGTAATGTTGCTGCCGCACGTGCCGCTGGCGACGAAGGTGAACGGGCGCGATACGGCCGGACCGCCGGCCACGACGACGCCATAGTTGGCCGTTGGCGTGACGGGTGTAACGCCGCCGCTCGTTTGCAGCGTGGCCACGAGGTTCGACGTGTTGCCGTCGCCCGTGTTGACGACGGGGAACGTGGCCGTCACAGTCTCGCCCGGATCGGGCGCGTTGTTGGCCGGTGAAACACTCTCGCCGTGATCGTCGCGTTGCCACCCGAACCGATGACGGGTGTGCCAACGACGCCGCAGCAGATGAACGGCTGCCGTGCGATCTCAAGTGTGACGCAACCGACCGTGCCCGTGTCGAGCGCCGCGTCGTCCGTGACGCGCAGCTTCCATGTGCCGGTGATCGTTTTGCCGTTGAAGGCCGCGAGGGGCGTTTCGGGCCGGAACGTGCCCGCGAAGGGCGGCGTGCCCGCAGAGATCGGCTGTGCGGCCGAGTCGTCGAAGACAGTCGGCGTGCCGGAGCAATCGTTTGCGCCCGTGCCATAGTTGTCGCCGCCGCCGGTTGCGGTGTCGCGGTGCTGCGCCAGCGTGACGGTTGTGCCGTCGGGCGCGATGAGCGCGAGCGTCAAGTCGAAGTCGAAGGTGTGATTCAAACGCACCTTGACGTTCACGTCGGACGCTGCGCCGGTTGCCGCAACCGTGATCGGGATGTCAACCGAACTCACGTCCGGGATCGGCGTGGCAATGTTGCCGGTGGTGTACGAAGCCGTGCTTGCTGCGCCGAGCGTGCCGGTGCGTAAGCTATAGACGACCGTGCCGTAGTTGGTCGCGCCGTCCTGTAGTTGCAGCGTGATGTCAACGATGCTGCCGCAGGTGGCGCTGACCGTGAAGGTGAACGGCCGCACGACGGCGGGCGCACCTTGCGCGATTGCACCATAGTTCTGCGGGCCTGACGGCGACGAGACGCCGCCCACGGCCAGCAAGGTGGCGACTAGGTTGCTGGTCGTTGCGCCTGCGCCGCCGTTGTTCACGATGGGCAGGTTGACCGTTACGGTTTCGCCCGGATCGAGCGCGCCGTTCGCGGGCAAGCAGCTTTCAGCCGTGATGACGGGCGTGCCGCCCTCAAGGATGTTCTGCGGCGTGAGTTGCACGTTCTGTGTGGTCGTGCCGCCTTGCGTGATCGAGACGCCGGGGATAACGGCCGTCACGTAGCCCGGCGCGGAGACGGTCAACGTGTACGTACCCGTGCCCATCGGGTCGATGTTGTAAACGCCACCCGCACCGGAAGTGCGAATGAAGGGGCCGGCGGCGACGGTCGCGTTCACAATCGGCGCGCCGCCCGCGCTGCTGGTGATCGTGCCGTTTAAGATGCCCTTTTGCACGGGCGCGCAGGGACCGAACTGGAACGAGCCGATGCGCGTGTGCCAGCGTGTGTTGTCGGGTGCGGACGCGCCGGTCACGTATTCGGTCGTGTACCAGAAGGTGCAGTCGTCAACCGGGTCAACCGACAGATCGCTGTAGTCGCCCCAACGACCCGAAGAGTGTGTCTGCGAGCTAGTGCCTGCGACGAGCGTGGCCTCGCCTTGCGCGAGACTGCCCGCCGGGTCGCCCGCGAGCCGACCGGCATAACGAATCGACGGGAAGACCGTCGCGCTCGAAGCCGAGTAGCCGACGGCTTGACTGCCTGAGCCGTTCATCGCGGTGCTGCCCATCCAACGATGCACGGTGTCGCCGGCCGCGCCGGACATCGTGCCCTGCTCTTGCACCGCCCACGGGGTTGCCGCGCCCGACTTGCGCAACTCGTAGTAGCGCACGCCCGCGCGGAACGCTGGATTGACGGACGCGTTGACCGAGTGGTTCGCCACGATGGCTTCGTGCGTGCCGAAGTTGCGATAGGCGAGACGGAACATCAGGCGGTCGGAGATCACGTCCAGCGAGACGCCGGGCGGCGGCTGCGGGACGATGTTGCGCGAGCCTGAAGGCACTTCGCGCGGATCGAACGCTGCGACCGCAAGCGGACTGCCGCCGCGCTCAACTAAGGTTGAGTTGGCCGGCGTGCCGAAGTCGGCGTGGAAATCGAAGATGCGCAGAGAGTCGGTCGCGCCGAACTCGTCCGCGTCAAACTGTAAGACGGGCGCGGGCGCACCGTTCGGGGCCGGCGTGAAACCGTCTATGTCGGCGGGCAACATGCCGCCGAACTGACAAGCCGCCGGGCAACCTTCGGCCTTGTCGAAGTAGATATAGCTGGCGGTCGGGTCACCGGCGATCATCTTGGCGCGGTCGAAGCCGAAGATGCCTGCGCCGAGAAACTGCGTGCCCGCCTGATTGAACTGGTTATCCGTCATCATGTAGGCGTCGTTCCAGACGCCGAAGTGCGGATAGTCGTTGAACTTGTTGTTCGGCATCATAAAATCGTAGAGAAAATATGCGCCGGTCGGATCGCCCGTCTGCGAGATAGCGATCAACTGATGGTTGTTCGGATTGGCCACGCCGACGCAGAACTCCGAGAGCAACCAGCGATCCGCCATCTGGTCGTACATCACGATGGGGTCGCCGTCCTCGCTACCTGCACAGGGGCCGGGCAGCGTGCTGAACAGCGCGCCGATGCTGGTGAGCGGGATCAGCGGCGTGCCGGTGCGTGAGTAAATGCGGAACGCACTGTTGACCATCTGCACGTAGTGGTTCGGGCCGATCTCGCCGACGGTGTCGGGCGGCAAGAAGCCTTGACCGGGCAGTGCGGTCGTGTCCGTGAGTGAAATGGCCTCGAAGCTCACCGTGGGCGTGGGCATGACCTGCGGCGCGAGGTCGCTGGTCTTGCCGCCGTCGGGGACTTTGGCGATGGCCGCGTCCGGCTGCGTCTTGAGATTCGGATCGGCCTTGCGCGTCACCTCTGCGTTGCGGTGATTCTTCTCGCGCTCGATCTGCTCGCGCCCTTCGCGCAGAGCTTCTTTGCCGCCCGTCGCTGCTTGTTCGCGTTTCTGCTCAAGCACTTCTTCGCGGTCTTTAATTTTAACTTGCTTCATCTCGCGCGGCGGAAGCGTCCGCTGGGCGGCGGCCAGTTCGCTAACGGGCCGCGATGAGCCGAAGTTGACCGCGCGAAACATCAACGGGTTTGCGCTCGTAACCGAGCCTTGCCGGCCCCGCCGGGGGCGGCGGCGCGCTTCTCATTTTTTTTGTCGATGCGGGATGCACCGGACAAGGGGGGAATGGCCAGCGCCGTCAACAACAGCGCAGCCGTCATACAGAGGCCTAACAACTTTCTCATTTGAATCTCCTTAAAGGTGGACTAAGGCGCACGGCAGTCGGGTTACACGCCGCTGCACTCAGCCGCTTAAGTCGCCCGGAACAGCGACCGTTTGCGTGTCGGGTCATAAAACCCGCAACTGACTGCGTTGCACGTACAGCTCTCGCCCGCGTGGCACGGGCGCGCAGAGGGTTGAGTTGTCCTGCTGGATCGATGTGCGTGCGCTCCGGCGAGTTTTGCTACGGAGGCGCGCGATTAGAAGTGTCGGGTCAAACGTGACACCGTTTTAAGTGGAACTGACACCGGGCGCGAGGCACACGTCAAGGCGGCGGGATGCGCAGCCATCAGGCATGCTGGTCTGTGCGTGTACGGGCCGGGGGCAGCCACATGAACAATTTTGTTAGAGTGCTAATTCAGGTTGCGATTGTGCCGTGGATTCGGACGCTTGGCGGCGAGTGCTCTGAAAGAACGTAAAGCTAGTTCCCTTCCACCAACTCCAGGCTGTTACGAGTCGGCACTATACCCGCACAACCAACCCCTGTCAATGCTCAAGCTAAGACACAAAGTAAAAGTGCGGTCAGGGCGACGCGGCGATCTGATCTTTTAGATCGCCGCGTCGCCCTGACCGCATTTGCTACTTGCTACTTGCGGCTTCCGGCGTTAGGGCAGGGCTTCGACGTTGATGAAGAAGCGGAATCTGCCGCCCGCCGCCACGCCCAGCACGAAGCGCACGTTCACCGCCGCCCCGTTCGCCAGCGTGCCACCGGGCACCGCCACCGTGATGCTGGAGTTCGACCCGCCGCCCGTCACCGCATCCGACGGACTCTCCAGCGTCGTCCCCAGTATCGTGATCGTGCCACCGTTGGCCGTCGTGTCCGCTGAGGTCAACATCCGCAGGTCCGCTTGACTCCCGCCCGGATTCGGCGTGTTCGTCGTCGTGATGTCCACCACCCGGAACCGCAGCCGTGTTACGGGTCCGCCCGTCTGGTTCGTGAACTTGCGCCGGATGTCGAGCGTGCCTTGCGCCGTCGCACCCGTCCCCGGCGTCGTGTCCCGAATCCGGTTCGGCGGCGACGTCGACGCCTGACTCGGATCAATCAGACTCGCCTTGACCGTCGCGTTGCGTTGGATCGGACTGGCCAGATTCTCCGGACCCGCCGACCCGCGCACCGCCGCCGCCCCGAACGTGCCCGCGTTGATGGCGACGAACTCGAAGTCCGCCGCGTTGTCGCCCGTATCCTGCGGGATACCGGTGGTCTGTTTACGGCAGAAGGCATACTGCCCGTCGCCCGTGATGGGCGCCAGCCGCGTGCCTTCCGTGAACAACCCTGAGAGCGCCCCGCCTTGCGACGTGAAGTTCACCGTGTCGACGCGCGTGCCGCCGGCAAAGTTCGCCACATTCGCCGTGTTGAACAGCGCCACACCCGCGTTGTCCGGAATGTCGGCCGTGTAGGTGGCATCAGGCACAGCGTTGCCCGCCCCACCGTAGTTGGCCAGACTGTAGCCGGTGCCCGCCGTCGAGTTGGCGATCAGGTAGTGCCCGCGCGCCGGCAGCACCGTCCCGTTCGGGATGGTGGCGACGACCGAGGCGACCGTCCCGGCGGCGTTCAAGGCGGCGACCGACCACCCGGCCGACGCATCGCTGGCGGTGACGGTGTAGGGCGTGTTGCTCAGGTTGACGACTTCGATGTACTCGTCGAGCGCACCCACCGCGCCGCGCAGGCGGAACTCGCTAATAGCCAGCGTGGTCGAAGCCAGCGGCAGGCTCGGCGCTTGCACGGTGACGTTGAACTGGCACGTCTGGCTGTTCGCACCGGAGACGGTGACTTGCGTGGTGCCGACGGGGAAGGTCGAGCCCGACGGCGTGCTGTAGTTCAACACGCCGCACGTGCCCGTGACCGTCGCCGCCGGGTAGTTGACCACGGCGCTCGTGCCGCCGCCATCAGCCGGCACGCTGATGTCGGCCGGGCAGGAGAGACTACAGGTCTGCGTGTTGCACACGTTCTGCGTGGAGATGAGCGTCAGGTCCCAGCCCCCGGCGAACGTGCCGACGTCGGTGCCCGCGTCGTCCACGACGTAGAGACTCCACACCCCGTTCGGGTCTTGCCCGGCGAAGGCCGAGGCGAGCGTGTCCGTGCCGGCCGTGGCCGGATTAAGATACGGCGCGGCGGGCGCAGGTGCCGGGAAGGCGTCGCCCGTGCCGTAGTTGGTCGGCTTGAACGCAGCCGGAGGCGGGCGGCGTGCCCGACGCTGGCAGCAGCGCGGTCGCGGCGTCGTCGAAGGTGTAGGTCTGACCCGTCCAGTCCGTGCCGCCGATGAGGTCGGAGATCAAGACGAACTTGCGCCCGGTGGGGCCGACCAAGAGCACGTCGACGTCGCCGGGGAAGGTGTGCGTGAGCTGCTTGAGCGTGACGGTGACGCTGGTGATGGGCGCGGTGACGCCGGCGACCGTGACGTTGGATGGATAGGGCGTGGCGGGTGCGCCGGTCGTGGCACCGGTGCCGGTCGCCGGGACGACGATGGCGGTCGCGTTCGAGAAGGTCTGCGTCGAGGTGCTCGTCGTCCCTAGCCGGAACGTGTACGTCACCGTGCCGAGATTGATTGCACCATCTTGAAATTGGAGCGATGCCGTGATCGTTGCTACCGCATGTGCCGCTGGCGACGAAGGTGAACGGGCGCGACACGGCCGGCCGCCTGCGACGACGACACCGTAGTTGGCCGTTGGCGTGACGGGTGTGATGCCACCGCTCGTTTGCAACGTGCCGACCAGGTTGGTGGTGTTGCCGTCGCCCGTGTTGATAACGGGGAACGTAGCCGTCACAGTCTCGCCCGGATCGGGCGCGTTGTTGGCCGGTGAAACACTCTCGGCCGTAATCGTCGCGTTGCCGCCCGATGCGATAGCGGGCGTGCCCGCGAAGGCCACAGCAGACGAACGGCTGCCGTGCGATCTCAAGTGTGACGCAACCGACCGTGCCCGTGTCGAGCGCCTCTATATCTGTGACGCGCAGCTTCCATGTGCCGGTGATCGTCTTACCGTTCAGATCAGAGAGGGGCGTTTCGGGCCGGAACGTGCCCGCGAAGGGCGGCGTGCCCGCGCCGATGGCGGTGGCGGCCGAGTCGTCGAAGACAGTCGGCGTGCCGGAACAGTCGTTCGCGCCTGTGCCGTAGTTGTCGCCGCCGCCGGTTGCGGTGTCGCGGCTCTGCGCCAGTGTGACGGTCGTGCCGTCAGGCGCGATGAGCGCGAGGACCAGATCGTGGTCGAACGTATGGTTCAAACGCACGCGGACGTTCACGTCGGCTGCCGCGCCAGTCGCGGCGACGTTGATCGGGATGTCAACCGAACTCACGTCCGGGATCGCCGTGGCGATGTTGCCGGTGGAGTACAGCGCAGTGCTCGGCGCGCCGAGTGCGCCGACGCGGAAGGGGAAGGTGACGTTGCCGAGATCGTTTGCGCCGTCCTGTAGGTGCAGCGTCACGGTCAGGGTCGAGCCACAGAGGAGCGACGGGTCGGCCGTGAAGCTGAACGATCTAGACACGGCCGGGCCGCCAGCGACCAGCGCACCGTAGTTCTGCGGCCCCGACGGGCTGGTCACGCCGCCCGTTGCCTGCAAGGTGGCCACGAGGTTCGTCGTGTCCGCCGTGCCGACGTTGGAGAGCGGGAAATTAACTGTGACCGTCTCGCCAATATCAATCGCGTTGTTCGCGGGGGCACAACTCTCGGCGGTGATGGCAGGCGTGCCGCCCTGAACGACGGGGAGCGCACCAGCCGTGCCGTTGTAAACGATGAGCGCGAAGTCCTGATCGAGCGCATCGGCGTCGCCCGGCACGCCGTTGCCGGCGATGTTTGTGCCTTTAACTTTGATGACGAAGTTGCCGCTGACGCCGGCCGGCACGAAGACGCTCTCGACGTTGTTGCGAATGTCGGCCGCGCCGCCCGTGGCCGAGACTGCGCCGCTGAACACGTTGCCCTTGTAGGTGTTGCCCCCGACCGTCACTTCGAGATCGAGGTTGTTGACGAAGGCGTTGCCGCTGGTCGGCCCCGGCGTATCGGTCCACGCCAGCGTGACGCGGAACGGCTTCGCGTTAGTGTTGATCGAGCCGGTGATAACGCGCTGCTGACCCGAAGCCGTGAACTTATCGGCAGCCAACTGATCGCGCATGATGCTGCCGGTCGTGAAGAGGTCGAAGTAGTTATTGAAGTTGGCTTCACCCATGCCCTGATTGTTCGAGGGCAAAGTGTCGTTCGCGCCCGCGCCGTTGAGGTAGCGGGCCGAGTTCATCATCAGGGCTTTGGTCATCGCCGGCGTGGGCGGGGTCATGGACTGATTGATGAAATGCTGACGAATGAGGGCCGCGTAACCGGCGATGGCTGGCGTCGAATGGCTCGTGCCGGACGAGGCCGAGTACCACTGCTGGCCGGCGGGGAAGAAGTTGCTGCCGCCCGTGCCGCCGCAGACGCCCGTGCCGTTGAAGCAGGCGAGTTGCGCGCCCGTACCGCTGCCGGTCGGGCTGGCAATGGAAGCTTGCGGCGCACCGCCTGAAACGTGCGTGCCGGGCGCAACGATTTCGGGCTTCTTGCGTCCGTCCGCCGTCGGCCCGCGACTGGAAAAGCCGATGATGTCGTTGAGGTTGTCTGCGCCCGTGTCCGGGACGCCGCAACCGTCCGCGCCGCCGAAGGCTTGGACGTTCTCGCTTGCGCCGACGGTGATGATGTTCTTGGCCGTGCCGGGCGTGCCGACCGTGTTCGAGCCGGAACCGTCGTTGCCGGCGGCGAAGATGATGGTGTACTCCTGATTGCCCGCCGCCGGGAAGGGCGCGCCGGCCGGCTGCGCGTCGCGCACCAGCGCGTCATACTCCTGCGAATCGACCGAGTATGAGTTGGCGCTTGAGCCCCAGCTATTGCTGCTGATCCGCATCGTCTCGTTATAGGCCGAGGATTCGAGCGTGGTGTAGTCCGGGCTGGTGAAATCGCCGGTGGGCGCACCCGAATTGTCGAAGATGACCGACGAGCCGAACTTCACGAACGGCGCGACGCCGAGGCCGTAGCGGAAACCTTGCGCGTCGGCGTGCGGGGCGGCGCTGAAGTTGACGCCGCCGACAGTGCCCGTCGGCACGTAGCCACCGATGATGTGCGTGTTCAGATTGCCGTGCCCGTCGCACGCCTGCGTGGTGCTGCCGGGCCGGTCGGCGTACCGACGACGCGGGTATAGACCAGGCGGCTGTTGGCCGCCGAAGTCGGATTGCCGAGCGCATACAGGCCGAAGTGATTCGGCGTCGGCGTGCCGTTATCCACGCCGCTGTCGGAGATGTTGACGCCGAAACTGGCCGTGTTGAAGCTGAAACCGTGCGAGGCCAGATAGGCGAGGTAGTCGCCCGTCGCCGGCCCCGTGCCGGATAGATTACCGGCGATGATCATGTCCTGCCGCTCGTCCATTTTATGCGGCATGCTCCACGGTTGGATCGAGACGACATCGCCACGAGCCGCGAGTTGATCGACGACCGCAGCGCGCGGCAAGGCCACGACGATGTTGACGTAATTGAGCACGCGCGCTTGCCGCATGACCGGCTCAAGCTGCAACTTCTGGATTAGCGCCAACGTGATCGCGTTCTCTTCTCTGTCGGCCACCAACTGAATGGCGAATAACTCGTTGCCCTTGGCCGACAGGTTCGGCAAGGCTCTGCTCGCAGCCGCACCGTCTTTGGTCGCACCGCTTTTGCTTGCGCCGCCTTTGGTCGCACCGCTCTTGGCCGCAGCGCCGTTGTCTTTGCCGGCCGGCTTGGCCGTGATAGTGGGCGCGAGCCGTTGCAGGCTCGAATAGGGGCCGTCCCACTGCACCAGCGTGCGCTGGGCGGCCAACGTCTGCACGGCGCGCAACTCCTTCGCGCTGCCGTAAACCAGATAAGCGTTGTTCGGGATATAGGTGACGACGCGTGCGCCCGTCTGTACTAGCGCCGCGTACCACTCCGGCCGGATCGGGCCGACGAACTGTATGAGCCGCATCTGCTTGCCCGTCGCCGCGCCCACGCTCGCGCGCAGGGCCTCGGCCGCCGGGGTACTCGTGTCAATCGCACCGGCGTTGAGCAGGATGAGGTTGTTCTCGTCCGCAAGTTGCGCCGTGCTGGTTTGCGCCAACGCAGTGGCGGCGGCCGTGTCTACGTCGAGCAGTTTGAAACTGCCGTAGTCGGCAATGACGCGCCCGCCCTGCTGTTCGATCTGTTGCGCGAGGTGCGGGTCGCTGACCGTAACTTTGTGGCGCTCGCCCGGACTACGATAGGTCGAGGTCGGCGCAGCTTCCGGGCGGCGCTTTGGGGGCTTCCTTCTGCCGCTTGTCCTTCATACTCGCGCGCGGCGTGAAATCCCACACCAGCGCAACTAACAGGACGGCGATGCTGAACATCAGCGCCCATCTGGTTGTCTTATTCATTGAATCACTTCTCCTTCGAGGGGTATGTCAGGTCGTATGCCAGCGAGCGTCGCCAGCGCGACGCTTGGGGCAGACCGCAGAATCGTTGGGTGTAACTTAGGTAGGTGGGGCGCAACGCGGCCGAACCGCGCCGCGGACAGGCTCCGCCGCACACACCAAGAGCACAGGCAGATCGCTCTAGGGCGGCCGCGAGCAATAGAGGTATTACTGCTCTGCGCACAAGGCTGCGCGCAGCATGACCGGGGGATATAGGGTGTCAAACTGAGTTCCGTTGCCCGGAGCGTAGATGGCTCCGCTCAAATAAAGGCTGCTGGACCTAAATGGCCCAATGGTGTGAGTGACCTATTAGCCTTTGCCGGAACAGAAAGGCGTGACGATGCTAACGCTTGAGACAACCCGCTGGTTCTGTGAGCTTAAACTGATTGACTCGATAATCCTGAGACGCTGGCTGACGTGAATAGCTTCCGAAGGCAGTCCACGATGAGCCGACATCTTACGGGGCAAGTTATAACTTGTCAACGTAAAGCGCGCACCCGTAGTGATGTACTTTCCTGTTGCTAGGACTTGAGACGTTTAAGATAAGCTTTATTGTAGGGGTTAAACGCGACAAGCTCCCAGCCCTGTTCTCCGAGTTTGTTCAGCGTTTCCTCATTGGGGCCGCTAACAATCATATACTCCCATTTCTGCATGATGATTCTCCTCTAAGCAGGCAGGTCTTTGGGCAGCCACGATGAATCGTTGACCGGGCGACGTAGTGGGGGCTGCGTTTCGCGCGCGCGAGTGTTACAGGGCGAAATTGAAGTTGATGTAACCGGAGACGCGGATCGGCTGACCGTTGACGACCGTGGGCCGGAACTTCCAACGCCGCGCCGCGTCTTCGGCCGCACGGCGCAACAGTTCGGGGCCGTTCGTGCGTTGCACCTCTGCGACCATGCCGCGTTCGTCAACCATCAGGAAGACAGTCACGCTGCCGGTTATGCGCGCCGAACGGGCCTGCGCCGGATAACTCGGCGCGATCTTTTCCCGCGCCTTAGTGATCAGCGTTCCGCCTACGTCCAAAGGCTGCGCGGCCGTTGCACCCGCGTTCGCGCTGTCAGACGTGTTCGCTGCGGGCTGCTGGCCCGGAGGCGTCGCGGCCGGCGCGCTCTGCGGGTTGCTGTTGACCGACGTTGGAGTCGGCGTCGGTGCTGGTTGAACGGGTGTCGGCGTGGGTGTCGGCGCGGGTGCGGCGGACGTGTTCGGGTCCGGCTGTGTGGGCGCGGAGCGATTGCTGCTGATCATCTGGCGCGTGCCCGTGGTGGCGAGACGCTGGCGTGCGCCGGTCACTTCACGCTGCCACTGTGCGCGTTCGTTGGAGTTGCGTGCGAGCCGCGCACGCACGACCGCAGCTTCTTCGACGAGCGCCGTGGCGTCCAATGCTTGCCCGCCCTCACCGCTCAGTTGCTTGCCCTGCGCGATTACACGTTCGAGCAACGTCCGCAAGTGCTCAAGGTCACCTGTGGCTTCGGGCGGGAGCGCACTGTCCGTCACGTCCAACCCAAGCGCGCGATAGCGTTCGACGTGTGCGCGCACGCCGTTGATGACTTGACCGGCCAGCGCAAAGTAAGCGTGCGTCGCCGTGTCGCGTTGCGTCTGGCGCGCGGTGAAAGTCTGGTTCAGCAGCGTCTCCGCATAACTGTAATCGGCCTGTTCCAGATAGACGCCGACCAGCAACACGAGCGCGATCTCGCGCACAGACTCGTCGCTCTGCGCGTGGCTGAGCGACTCCAACTCGCTGCGCGCCGCCGGCAGATTGCCCACGGCCGCGAGTGCGCGCGCGCGTGTGATGCGCTGCTGCACATTCTCCCCGTCCGCCTGCACAAGATTCTGCGCCTGTGCAGACACGGCCGCGCCGGCTACACAGGCGAACATAAGACTTAATTTGATGGCAGACAGCCGGGCGTGACTAAAGCGGATTACATTCACTGAAAACAACTCCACAAAGACAAAAGCGAGCCTTAACGCTCGCTTCAAGGCTTCAAGATTCAGCACGCCGATTATGACCCGAACTGACAACTTTGATCAAGCGCGCCGCACGCTTTTTGCACAACGGCATGAACAAGCAAAGCAGCAGGCCGAATGATGAATGATGAATAAGCAGCTATTCATCCGTCATCATTTATTTGAGGCTCTGTGAAATGCGCTCGCGGTAAGTGCGGGCGGCGCGTTTGATAGTTTCTTCGTCGAGCGTCAACAGTCGCCGGTCGCGCATGACGATGCGGCCTTCGATGATCACTGTCCGCACGTCCGCCGCTTTCGTCGCATAGACCAGATGCGAGTAGATGTTGTAACGCGGCGTTTGATGTAGTCCGTCGAGATCGACCACGATCAGGTCGGCGCGCTTGCCCGCTTCGAGTGAGCCGATCTCGCGTTCGAGATGGAGCGCGCGTGCGCCGCGTATGGTCGCCAGTTCCAACGCCTCGCGGGCCGAGACGACGCGCGGGTCGTTCGCCGCCAGCTTGTGCAGTTTCGCCGCCGTGTCCATCTCTTCCCACATATCGAGATCGTTGTTCGACGCCGCGCCGTCCGTGCCGAGGCCCAACGCGACATCGGCCGCCAGCAGTCGCGGCACGGGCGCAACGCCTGACGCCAGTTTCATGTTCGACTGCGGGTTATGCACCGCGCCCACGCCCGCGCGTTTCAAGATAGCGATCTCTTCATCGGTCAAGTGGACGGTGTGCGCGGCGATGACGCGCGGCGAGAGCAAACCGATGCGCGCCAGATAGGCGACGGGCGATGCACCGTGATCGCGCGTCACGTCGGTCACTTCCTTCTTCGTCTCCGCGACGTGGATGACGATGGGTGCGCCCGTGCGCTCGGAGAACTGCTGCACGGCCTTTAGATGAGCTTCCGAGACGGTGTAGGGCGCGTGCGGCGCAATCGCCGCCGTGATGAGCGCGTGCCCGCGCCAACGGGCGACGAACTTCTCTGTGTAAGCCATCGCCGCTTCGTGCGTCTTGTTGTCGGCGACGGGAAAGTCGATCACTGTCTCGCCGAGCACGCCGCGCATGCCGGCCCGCGCCGTCTCGTCGGCAATCGCGTCCTCGAAGTAATACATGTCGCAGTAAGTCGTCGTGCCGCCGCGAATCATCTCGGCGAGGCCGAGGCGCGTGCCCACGCGCACAAACTCCTCGGTCACGTTCTTACCTTCGGCCGGGAAGATGTATTTCGTCAGCCACTCGTTCAGGTCGAGGTCGTCGGCGATACCGCGAAAGAGCGTCATCGGCACATGCGTGTGCCCGTTGATCAAACCGGGCATAACGACGCGACCGCGCGCGTCGATACTTGTGCGCGCCGCATACTTGCGCGCAAGTTGATCAGTCGGCCCGACTTCGACGATGCGCCCGCCACGCACGGCGACCGCGCCGTCTTCGAGCACGTCGCCGCGCCCGTTCATCGTCACAACCATGCCACCGCGCACGAGCAGATCAATCTGTGCCTGTGCGGCCGCACGCGCAGGGGCGAATGCTAGGACCTGTGCGCAGACCAAGAGCATGACGGCGACGAGCCGCGCGCACAGCCTGTTCATCTGTCTCATTGATTGCTTGTCTCTTCGAGGAAGTGCGCGTCGAAGGGGCGCGGCAGCAGGTCGGCCATTTGCAACGTCTCTGTGTCGCCGCGCATGTTGGCGAGCACGACGGGGATGTCGCCGCAAAACTCCCAGATGATTTGACGACACGCGCCGCACGGTGGCGTCAACCGCTCCGTGTCAGCCACGACCGCAATCCGCTTGAAGCGACGCGCGCCTTCGGATAGCGCCTTCCAGATGGTCACGCGCTCGGCGCACATGGTCAACTCATAGGCCGCGCTCTCGATGTTGCAGCCCGTGTAAATCTGCCCGTTGTCCGCTTCGAGCGCCGCGCCGACGCAGAACTTCGAGAACTGTGCGAGCGCGCAGTTGCGCGCCTCGGTCGCGGCGTTGATGATCTCTTGTTCAACCTTAATACTCAAAACCCTTGTGCTCCTTTTATCTTCCGCTAAACCTGATGCGCGGCGCGGCGCGTGCTCTCATTAGCTAATCGTTCGCGTATCTTGCCGCTCAACAGGTCGATGCTCACCAAGTTGTGCCCGCCTTCGGGAATGATCACGTCCGCCACACGCTTCGACGGTTCGACGAACTGTATGTGCATGGGCCGGACGGTCGTAAGATACTGATCGATGACCGAGTCCACCGTGCGCCCGCGTTCGGCCACGTCGCGGCGCAGCCGACGAATAAAGCGTATATCGTCGGGCGTATCAACGAAGACTTTGATGTCCATCTCTTGCAACAGTCGTTGCTCGGCAAAGATCAGAATGCCTTCGAGGATGATGATCAGCTTCGGCTCCATGCGCTGCGTCTCGGCCAGACGCATGTTGTGTTTGAAGTCGTAGAGCGGCAACTCGATGGCGCGCCCCGCCTTGAGGGCGCGCAAGTGCGCGATAAGCAGATCGTTGTCAATCGCGTCCGGGTGATCGAAGTTGACCTGCTGCCGGTAGTCGAGCGGCAACTCATCGACATCGCGGTAGTAAGAATCCTGCTGCAAAAACGCCACGTCGTCCGCGCTAACAGCTTCAAGAATCTTGTTAGCTACCGTCGTCTTCCCCGACCCCGTACCGCCGCAAATGCCGATGATCATAAGCCGTGCTCAATCGTTAACTTTGGAATCACACGGCGCAGCAACGCCGAAAAAGTTTCGCGCACGCGCTGGCCGGTTTCGATCACTTCGGCGTGGTCGATGGGCTGATCCAGCACGCCCGCGGCCATGTTGGTGATGCAAGAGATGCCGAGCACTTTGATCGCCATGTGGCGCGCGACGAGGGCTTCGGGCACGGTGGACATGCCGACGGCATCAGCGCCCAACGCGCGCAGCATGCGAATTTCGGCCGGCGTCTCGTAGCAAGGACCTTGCAGCGCCGCGTAGATGCCGCGTCGCAGTTCAAGCCCAATCGCGTGCGCTTCGCGGATCGCTATGTCTTGAAAGTCGCGGTCGTACACGTCTGACATATCGGGGAAGCGCGGGCCGAAGCGCGCCTCGTTGGGGCCGCGCAAGGGGTTCGTACCCATCAGGTTGAGATGATCGCTGATGAGCATGAGCGCGCCTTGCTTCAGACTGTTGTTCAAGCCGCCGGCCGCGTTCGTCAGTACAAGTGTCTTGATGCCGAGCAGGCCGAGCATGCGTATGGGGAACGTCACTTCATCCCACTCATAGCCTTCGTAGTAATGAAACCGCCCCTGCATCGCCGCGACCGGCACGCCGTCAACTTTGCCGAGCACGAGCCGGCCCGCGTGTCCTTCGACGGTCGAGCGCGCGAAGCCGGGAATGTCGGCGTAAGGCAGCGCAACCGCGTCGTCCATGTCGTCGGCAAACGCGCCGAGGCCGCTGCCGAGTATCAACGCGACGCGCGCCTCTTCGGTCCAGCGCGCCCGCACCACCCGCGCCGCGTGCGCCGCCCGTTCATACAATGTGTTGGGAGCTAACTCTTCCATAAACAGTAAGCAGTAGGCGGTAAGCAGTAAGCAGTTGCAGGCAGGTTTGTAACAACTGCCTACTGCTTACTGCCTGCCAACTACTTCTCCTTTTGATACGGTATGCCCAAAGCGCGCGGGGCGCGACTCAAACCGATGAAACCTGCGAGCACGATCATCGTCAACACGTAAGGCACGATCTGGATGAACTGCACGGGCACGCGCACGACGCCCTGCATCTGGATCGCTAACGCCTCGGCGAAGCCGAACAACAGACACGCGAGCATCGTCTGCACGGGTCGCCACTTGCCGAAGATGAGCGCGGCGAGCGCGATGAAGCCGCGCCCCGCCGCCATGTTGCGCGTGAACAAAGATGACTGCCCGATGGACAGATAAGCGCCGCCGATGGCCGCGAGTGCGCCGCTCAACAACACGCCCGCGTAGCGTATGCGCGCGACGCGCAAGCCCGCAGCGTCGGCCGCTTCCGGGTTCTCGCCGACCGCGCGCAGGCGCAGTCCGAACGGCGTCCGGTACAGCACGTACCACGTCAACGGCACGAGCGCGAAGGCAAGCACGACCGGCGCGTAGGGCAACAGTTCAGGCAGAGGTATCTGCGGCGTCGCACCCGTCGAAGCGAACAGCGCGCCGCTCAAGAGCGCGGGCACGCCGATCATCAAGATGTTGAGCGCCATGCCGCTCACCACCTGTTCGGCCTTGAAGCGAATGCAGACCACGGCATGCACAGCCGCGACCGCCATGCCCGCCGCGACGGCCGCCGCCAACCCGATCCACGGGCTGTGCGTATAGTGCGTCACGGCTGCGGCCGTGAACGCGCCCGCCAGCATCAAGCCTTCGAGCGCGATGTTGATGACGCCCGCGCGCTCCGAGTACAACCCGCCCAAAGCCGCGAGCAACAACGGCGTCGCCGTGCGAATCGTCGAGTAGAGCAGACCGATGCTGAAAAGTTCGTTCATCGTGATTGGCTAGTTAAACCTTACTACGTCTGAGCAGGCTGAAGCGATTGAAGCGGCCGCGAAACCACGCTTCGGCCGCGACGAAGACGATGATCAGTGCTTGCAACACCACGACCAAATCTTTCGAGACATGCTCTGTGAAGATGTCCACGAACAACCCGCCGCGCTGCAACGCGCCGAACAGCAGCGCCGCGAAGATCACGCCGACCGGATGATTGCGCCCCAACAGCGCGACCGCGATGCCTGTGAACCCGTAGCCCGCGCCCGACGAAAAGCTATCGTAATAACGATAGCGATAGCCGAGCACTTCGTTAACGCCGACCATCCCTGCGAGTCCGCCTGAGACGGCCATCGCCAACACGATCTGCTTCGCCGTCGAGATGCCGCCGTACTCCGCCGCCGAAGGGTTCGCGCCCGTCGCGCGAATCTCATAGCCCCACTTCGTCCGCCACAAAAAGATATAGACGAGCGCGCACGCAATGAGCGCGAAGATGAACGCGATGTTCAAAGGGATGCGTTCGGGCAAGCCCGGTATGAAACGTCCTAGCCGCGCGATGTGTGCCGCTTCGCCGACGGGCACGGTTTGCAAGATCGGATCGCCCTGCGCCTTGTAGTGATACTGCGTCAAGTAGCTGACGAGCGCGACCGCGATGAAGTTCATCATGATCGTGTTGATAACTTCGTGCGCGCCCGTCTTCGCCTTCAGTATGCCGGGGATCGCCGCCCAGATCGCGCCCACGACAATCGCGGCGAGACATGCCAGCGGCACGAGCAGCCACGCCGACAAGTTGGCGACCGACTTCCCTTCCACGCCGCCGAACGTGATGCCGACCCACGCGGCCGCGAACGCCGCGACGTAGAGTTGTCCTTCCGCGCCGATGTTCAAAAGACCGCAGCGGAACGCGACCGCCACGGCCAAGCCCGTGAAGATCAGCGGCGTCGCATAGAACAGCGTATAGCCGATGCCGTCGGGCCACGAGAGCGCGCTGCCGATCAGTAGTTTATAAGTCTCAATCGGGATCGTCTTTGATCAGCAGCACGATGATCGCGCCGACCACAAACGCGGCCAGCACGGCGATGAGCGGGAACACCAGTTCGCGGAGCAATCTTCATAAGCAGTAGGCAGTCGGCAACGAGCAGTCAGGCAGTTAAGCCGGAACTTCGACGCTGATATTAATAACCGCGACAGCAGTTAAGCAGCACAAGGCAGTTTGTCATAACTGCCTTGCTGCCTTAGTTCATTCAGGTTGCTTGAAATCCAGAATCTCTATGTCGCGCAGCGGGACTTCGATAAATTGCTTGTGCCCGAAGATAGCCGCGCCGACTTCAAGTTTGTCCTTGTCTTGATCCGGCCGCGCGTTGGCGACGTAGCCTGTCAAACCGGCCAAGGGGCCGGACAAGATGCGCACTAGCTTGTTGCTCAGATGCGAGCTATCAGGTTCGTCCATCCTTCACCTCTCAACGGGCGTCCACGCGGTCGGCTCAGTATGTGCTTCGCCTGCGGCGTGCGGCGCACCGCCGGTCATCAACAGCCCGATCTCTTCGCGCGTCGCGCGCGTCGGGTCAACTTCGCCGACGATCTGGCCGTCGTGGATGACGAGCAGGCGGTCGGCGAGCGCGGTCACTTCTTCCAACTCGGCGGAGACTAACAGCACGGCGCAGCCTTCGTCGCGCAGGCGCACGAGCTTGCGATGGATAAACTCAATCGCGCCGATGTCCACGCCGCGCGTCGGCTGCGAGACGAGCAGCAACTTCGGTTGCAAGATGAACTCGCGCCCGATGATCAACTTCTGCTGGTTGCCGCCCGAGAAGCGCGCGTGCGGGCAAGTCAGCGTTCGCGGGGCGCACGTCGAAGTCTTCGATGATGCGTGTCGTGCGCTGGCGAATGGCCGTGTCGTCCATCAGCACGTTGCCGGGGCCGGTCGTCACGGGCGGGCGGTAATGAACGCCGAGCACAGTGTTCTCGGTCAACGCGAAATCGAGCAACAGCCCGCGCCGATGGCGGTCTTCGGGAATGTGGGCGATGCCGAGTTCGCGCCGCGCGCGGGCATCGCGGCGCACGATGTCGTGCCCAAGATAGTCGAGCCGGCCCGACAGGTGCGCGTGCGGCACGAGGCCCGCCAACGCTTCGATCAACTCGGTCTGCCCGTTGCCTTCGACGCCCGCGATGCCGACGATCTCGCCCGCGCGCACTTGAAACGAAACGCCCTTGAGCCGTTGCGTCTTGTCGAGCGCGGTCACGACCAGATTCTCGACGTTGAGCACCACGTCGCCGACTTCGGGCAGCGGTTTCTCGACCCGCAACAGCACATCGCGCCCGACCATCAAACGCGCCAACTCCGCCGCGTTCGTCTTGCTCGTCTGCACTTGCCCAACGACGCGACCATCGCGCATCACCGTCACTTCATCCGAGATAGCAAGTACTTCATCAAGCTTGTGCGTGATGATCACGACCGTCTTACCTTGCGCGCGCATGCGGCGCAGGATCGCAAACAGTTCTTCGACCTCTTGCGGCGCAAGCACCGCCGTCGGCTCGTCCAGAATCAACAGCCGCGCCTCACGATAGAGCGCCTTCAACAACTCGACGCGTTGCTGCTGCCCGACTGATAGATGCTCGATAGTCGCGTGCGGATCAATGGCGAGTTTGAACTCTTCGGAGAGCGCGCGAATCTTCTGCGCCGCCTTATTAAGATCGAGCGTCGCGGCCGTGCCCGGTTCAGCGCCGAGCACGATGTTCTCGGTCACGGTCATCGTCTCGATCAACATGAAGTGTTGATGCACCATGCCGACGCCTAAGGCGATGGCGTCGTGCGGCGTCTCGATGCGGCGCGGCTCGCCGTCAATGATGATCTCGCCGCTGTCCGCCGTGTAGAAGCCGTAGGCGATCCGCATGGCGGTGGACTTGCCCGCGCCGTTCTCGCCGACGATGGCGTGGATCGTGCCGGGCTTGACCACGAGCCGCACGCGGTCGTTCGCCAACACGTCGCCGAATCGTTTCGTGATGTCGCGTAGCTCAAGCATCAGTTAGTCGCCTGCCCTTGTTGTGCGCCGTCGCCCGTCTGCCATCTACGATTCACATAACGTGCCCCGCGCCAGACCACGTATGGCAGCACGAGACTCGTGCCCGCCCAACGCAGGATCGTCTTCTGCGTCTCACGCCCCGACACGAGCAACGCGGCCAGCGCGATGCAGCCAAGCACGGCGCAGATAATCTCGAACATGAACGCCAGCCCGCCAACGTCGGCCGCCCGCGCGAACGTTTGAACCGCAGTGCGGGGTCGCCGGTTGAGTCGGCCTCGTTGATAGACCGCGACCGGCAGCGTCGTCTGCAAGCCGCGCTGCTGCAACTCGGCTTCGGCCAGATCGAGCGCGAGCCGCCGGTAACGCTGCCGGTGGATCGTCACGATGTCGAGCAACTGCTCGTCCGGCAGACGCGCCATGTGGCGACGCAACGCTTGCGGGTCAACATTCATCGGCGACTGTCCGTAGCACGCGCGCTATCACTTCGCCATCGCGTCCGTGACCTTGATCTGCCCGTTGATGATCTTCTGTTTCGCGGCCTCGACTTCCTTGCGCACGTCATCGGGCACAAGGCTCGCGTTGTACTGGTCCATCGCGTAGCCGACGCCTTCGTTGTCTAAGCCGAAGACGTGCAAGCCGCCGTTGAAGCGGCCCGCCACCGTGTCGCGCACGATGTTATAGACCACGTTGTCCACGCGCTTGACCATGCTCGTCAAGACGCGCCCCGGCTTGACCCAGTTCTGATTCGAGTCCACGCCGATCACGAACTTGCCCGACTGTTCGGCGGCATCGAACGCGCCGAGGCCGGAGTTGCCCGCGGCCGTGAAGATCACATCAGCGCCTTTGCCGATCTGCGCGACCGCGAGTTCCTTGCCCTTGCCCGGATTGTTCCACGCCGCGTCGTTCACGCCGACGTAGTTTTCGATCACGCGTATGTTCGGGTTGACGGCGCGCGCGCCTTCTTCGTAGCCCGTCTCGAAGCGATGAATGAGCGGGATGTCCATGCCGCCGATGAAGCCGATTGTGCCCGTCTGCGACTTACGCGCGGCGATCATGCCGACGAGATAAGAGCCTTCGTGTTCTTTGAAGACCAGCGAGGCCACGTTGTCGGCAAACTGCCCTTCAATCGGTTTGCCCTGCGCGTCCTTCTTAAAGATCACGCCGTCGATGATGGCAAACTTCATGTTCGGATAATCGGCCGCCACGTCCTGCATGATCGGGGCTTGCGCGAAGCCGACGCCGATGATCAGATCATAACCGCGTTCGGCAAACGCGCGCATCGCCGGTTCGATTGAGGTCGGGTCGCCCGGCTCTACGTCGCGCAGGACGATGGGCAGATCGTGCGCGGCGCGTTTGACGCCTTCCCACGCCGCCGCGTTGAACGAGCGGTCGTCCTTGCCGCCGATGTCGAAGACGATGCCGACGCGAACCTTCGACTTGTCATCCGTGCCCGCGCGGCTCAAGCCGCACGCGGGCGCGAAGACCAACGTACACAGACACAAGAGAACGAGCAGCAGCGTGCTGTAAGTCTTCATGGCGTGATTACTTCCTTGATCAACTTGAGCGGAGCCGGGGGAGCTTCTGCGCCGATTGTGTATGCCTGTTGGATGCGCCGCGCGGCCTCTGCGCCCTGCGTCTCGTCGCGGCAATAGAGCGTGCCGAGCGCGTCGCCCGCCGCCACCTCGTCGCCGATACTAGCGTCAACAAGTAAACCGACGCCGGGGTCGATCTTGTCTTCGACGCGCACGCGCCCGCCGCCCAGCGCGGCGACGGCGAAACCAACTTCGGCCGCGTCCATCTGCGTTACAAAGCCTGCGCGCGGCGATTCTACCTTAACCGCGCGTAGGTCAGAAGCGAATAGCAACGCCGGGTCGTCGCACACGCGCACGTCGCCGCCTTGCACTGCCACATTCGCACGAAAACATTCGAGCGCCGCGCCCGAATCGAGCGCCGACTTAACTTGTGCGCGTGCTGCATCGAGCGACTCTGCGCGGCCAGCCGCAGCGACCATGCGGGCCGACAACTCAAGCGACAGATCGAGCACGGGCTGCGCGCGTTCGTGTCCTGCGCCGCGCAAGAGTTCGATGCACTCCTGCACTTCGAGCGCGTGCCCGACGGCGCGACCGAGCGGTTGATTCATGTCTGTCAGTAATGCTTCGGTGCGGACGCCCGCGTTGTTGCCGGTGGCGACGAGCGCGCGGGCCAGTGCGCGCGCACGATCTTCTTCGTGCATGAACGCGCCCGTGCCGGTCTTCACGTCGAGCACGAGCGCATCGAGGCCGGCGGCGAGTTTCTTCGACATGATCGAAGCGACGATGAGCGGGATCGCTTCGACGGTTGCGGTCGCATCACGCAACGCATAGAGCTTGCGGTCCGCAGGCGCAATCTCGCGCGTCTGCCCCATCATCGCAAAGCCCACCTGTTTCAAGATCGCGCGAAACTCGTCGATCGACAATTGCACACGATAACCGGGAATCGCTTCGAGTTTGTCGAGCGTGCCGCCTGTGTGACCTAAACCGCGGCCTGAGATCATCGGCACGCACACGTCGCACGCGGCGGCGAGCGGCGCGATCAGCAGCGAAGTCTTATCGCCCACGCCGCCCGTCGAATGCTTATCGGCCTTCGGCTTGTCGATGTCCGAGAAGTCGAGCACCTCGCCCGAATGCAGCATGGCTTGCGTGAGCTTGCCCTGCTCGGCTTCGGTCATGCCGCGCCAGTAGATCGCCATCAGCAACGCCGCCGCCTGATAGTCGGTGAACTCGCCCGACACCACGCCGCGCGCGAAGAAGTCGATCTCGTCAGGCGTTAACTCGCCGCCGTCGCGTTTGCGCCGGATCACATCTTGCGGGTTATGCATTTAGATTTTGGTTTCTGTGCGTTCCAATAACACGACCGCGATGACTGTGACCGCGCGCCATTCGCCGACGGCGTCCACGCCTTCGCCCGTCTTCGCCTTGACGCTGACGCAAGATAGATCAACCGCGAGTGTCTGTGCCAGACGTTCGCGCATCGCCTGCACGTGCGGGCGCAGGCGCGGGCGCTCCAACATGACGGTCGCGTCCACGTTGCCGACATGATAGCCGCTCCGCTGCGCCAACCAGACGACGCGCGCAAGCAACTGCAAACTGTCGGCATCTTTCCAACGCGGATCGTGGTCGGGGAAATGCACGCCCAGATCGCCCTCGCACAATGCGCCGAGGATCGCGTCCGCAATCGCGTGCGCCAGCGCGTCCGCATCCGAATGCCCCTCCGCACCGCGCAACGATTCGACCTCGACGCCGCCCAACACGAGCGGTCGCCCTTCAGTTAAACGGTGCGTGTCGTGCCCGATGCCGATGCGAAACATAAGTCAGTAGGCGGTATGCAGTAGGCAGTTAAAAAGTAGATCGCCTGACAGGTCTGTCCGACAAGTTTGTTCGGCAGGCAGTTAAAGGCAGGTCTGTATTCACTGCCTACTGCCTACTGCTTCTACTGCCTGTTCAAATTCCCGCGCCAGAATTTCCGCGAGCGCGAAGTCTGCGGGGCGCGTGAGCTTGATGTTGCGCGGGTCGCCTTCGATGGCGACGACGGCGACGCCGAGTTGTTCGACGAGCGCGCTACAGTCGGTTGTGTCGAGTTGGTGCGTGCGTGCGTACTCATGTGCGCGGCGCAGCACGTCGTAGGCGAAGCATTGCGGCGTCAGCGCGCGCCTTAATTGTGCGCGCGGCAGCGTGCGCGTGATGAATTGGCCGTCGTCGTGCATCTCTTTGATCGTGTCAACAACCGGCGCGACGAGCACGGCCGCGCCGTTCGTTTTAGCCGCGCGCACGGTCTGATCAATCTCTGCGGCCGTGACGAACGGACGCACGCCATCGTGAACGGCGACAACTTCGGCGCGACTCCGCAGGCACGGCTGCAAGACCGCGGGCAACAGACTCGGTGCGCGTCGCGCCGCCCGCGATCACGCGCGCAAGTTTCCGTAGCTTGAATTGTTCGGCGACAGACAGAAAGTTAGCCGTCTCCGCGGCCGGCACGACGACGATACACGCATCTATGGTCGCGCTCTGCTCGAAACGTCTGAGAGTGTGAATGACGACGGGCACGCCCGCCAGCGTTTGAAACTGCTTCGCCCGCCCGCCCCCCATGCGCGTGCCCTGCCCGGCGGCGACGATGATGGCGTAATTCATAAAAGAACGTAAATCGTGAATCGTAAATCGTGAATAGAAGAAAGATTTCTATTTACGATTAACGATTTACGATTCACGGCTTTTATCCCTGCTGTTCGCGCGGGGTGGTCGTCGCAGCGGGGGCGCGCGAGTCGCGGTAGGGGCGGCGGGTAGTGCCGTTGATGTTGCGCGTGTCGGTCGTGTGAATGCCGCCTTCCGCGCCTTCCTCGTAGAGTTTGCCGAAGATCATCTTGCCGGCCGTGGTTTGCAACACGCTGGTCACGGCGATGTCGGCGTTCTTGCCGATCATCTTGCGCGCGTTGTCCACGACAACCATTGTGCCGTCGTCCAAATAGGCGACGCCCTGATTGTATTCTTTGCCTTCTTTGAGGATGAAGACCTTCATCGCTTCGCCGGGCAGCACGACTGGCTTCAACGCATTCGCCAACTCGTTGATGTTCAGCACCGAGACGCCGTGCAGTTGGGCCACCTTGTTCAAGTTGAAATCGTTCGTGACCACAACCGCGTCCAACTGCTTCGACAACTCCAACAGTTTCAGATCGACTTCGCGCACGGCCGGAAAGTCCGAGTCAACGACCTGTATGTCGAGCTTCGGGTTCGACTGCAAGCGGTTCAGCATGTCCAGCCCGCGCCGGCCGCGTTGGCGCTTGGACGAGTCGGGCGAATCCGCGACCTGTTGCAGTTCGCGCAGGATGAATTGCGGGATGATGATCGTGCCTGACAAAAAGCCGGCCTCGGCCACGTCGGCAATGCGCCCGTCGATGATGACGGACGTATCGAGAATCTTCATGTCGCGCCGCATGGCCTTGTCGCTGAAGATGCCGCCCAAGGCCGACAGGTCGAGATAGTCGCCCTTGGCCGCGCCGACGACCAACCCGATGTAACCCATCAGGAAGATCAGCGCGAGCGTCAGATATGATTTGACGTGCGCGTCCATGGCGTCCGTCTCCTGATGCGCGATGAGCGAGCCGATCAGGTACGCGCCGATGATCCCCAAGAGCGACCCGAACGCCGCGCCGATCAGCGTCTTCAACGACGCGCGCTGAATCCGCATCTCGAACAGGATGATCGCGCCGGCAATAAGCGCACCCGCGCCGGCCGAGTACGCCCGGTTGCCCGGTACAGGGTGCAAGAGATAGCCCGCGCCGACAAGAATTGCGACGAAGATGAAGCGGATGATGATGAGGTCAGCCTGCATAATGCCGCCGATAGTAACACGCCCTTAACGCGCGCGTCACGAAAAAGCTATCGGCGCGTTGCCCATAGACTTCAGAACAATTCGGCCAGCGCCTCTTCGACCGAGCGCACGCCGACGACGCGTAAGCCCAACAGGCGTTGCAAGCCTTCGGTGTTCGAGCCGGGCATGATCAGTTTTTTGAAGCCGAGCGCCTGTGCTTCGCGCGCGCGCGCCTGCGCCTGCATCGCACCGCGCACCTCGCCCGTCAACCCGACCTCGCCGAACACGGCCGTCTCCGCATCGAGCGGCGTGTTGCGAAAACTCGATGCGATAGCTGCGACGACACCGAGATCGGCCGCAGGCTCGTCCACTTCAAGTCCACCAGCGACGTTCAGGAACACGTCCGAGCTTAACAGGCGCAAGCCCACGCGTTTTTCCAGCACCGCGATCAGCAGCGCCACGCGGTTCGAGTTGAACCCCTGCGCCGTGCGTAGCGGATAGTTGAACTTTGAATCGGAGACGAGCGCCTGTATCTCGACCAGGACAGGGCGCGTGCCTTCCATGCAAGCGGTGACGACCGAGCCGGCCACGTTCACGGGTCGCTCTTGCAAGAACATCTGCGACGGGTTCGCCACGGGCTTCAAGCCCGCGCCCGTCATCTCAAACACGCCGAGTTCGTTGGCTGCGCCGAAGCGGTTCTTCGCGGCGCGGACGATGCGATGATTGTGATGGCGCTCGCCTTCAAAATAAAGCACCGTATCGACGATGTGCTCCAACGCCTTCGGGCCGGCAATCGCGCCCTCTTTCGTCACGTGCCCGATGAGAAAGACGGGCACGCCGCGATTCTTCGCCAGCAAAAGAAATTGACCGGCGACCTCGCGCACCTGCGAGACAGAACCGGGCGCGCTCTCGATCTTCGACGAGAAGACGGTTTGAATCGAATCGACGATGACCGCGCCCGGCTCGGCGCGTTCGATCTCGGCGAAGATGCTCTCAAGATTTGTTTCCGGCAACAGGTACAAGTTCGCCGCCGTCAGCCCCAGCCGCTCGCCCCGCATCTTAATCTGCCGTTCAGATTCTTCGCCCGACACGTAGAGCACGCGCAACCCCTGCGCGCTCAGTTTGTCCGCGACCTCCAAAAGTAAGGTCGATTTACCAATCCCCGGATCGCCGCCGATCAAGACGAGGCTACCGGGCACGATGCCGCCGCCGAGCACGCGGTCGAACTCCGTGATGCCGGTCGAAGTCCGCGCGTCGTCCTGCGATTCGATCTCGTTGTAAGCGACCGTCTGCACTTCACGCAGACGCAAGCCGCCGCCTACGGCGCCGCGCCCTTCGGCGCAACGCGCGTGCGTTCTTCGACGAACGAGTTCCACGCGCCGCAGTCCGGGCACTTGCCGCGCGTCTTTGGCTCTTGATGACCACATTTCTGACAGACGTAAACCGTCCCTGCTGTTTTCGCCACTTAACGTCGTCCCCACAAAAATTTAGTCGCCAATCGAAGGACCGGCGACAGTGCAACACGTTCGGGATCGCTTGTTACTGTGCCGCTTATTTTACCAGCTTCAACAGTAAACCTCACGCACTGGCGCAAAGACGCAAAGCAGGACACAAAGGCTGAATGCTCAGCTTTGCGTTCGTGGCTTTGCGGCTTTGCGTGTGCCTGCTTTAACCGCCGCTGCTTAAAGCAACGCGCGTATATTCTCGACGGGGCGACCGAGGACGGCGCGGTCGCCACGCTCGATGATGGGCCGTTGCAGCAACGCAGGATGTTGGACCAGTACGGCGATGATCTCGTCGTCCGATAGTTCACGCGCGTTGAGGCCCAACTCGCGCCACGCAGGCTCGCCCGTGCGGAGCAGTTCGCGCGGCGCGATCTTCATCTTGCCTATCAGTTCGCGCAGCTTTGCCTCGCCCAACGGTTCGATGATGTAGTTGATCTTCTCGTAGTCCACGCCGCTCTCACGCAACAGCCGGTCGGCTTCGCGGCACTTCGAGCAAGTAGGTTTTTCGTAAACCGTGATCTTATCGGCCATGACGTATCAAACCTCGCTGTTATTACTAGCGACACCCTTGAGCGTCTGTCTTAACTGCCTACCGCCTACTGCTTTTCTTCAATCTCCGTGATGTCGCCTTCGGTGAAGAGGTATGTACGCATGTGGTGATCGAAGACGGGACTCATGCGGCGCAGGTATTCGAGCGCCATCATGGCGTGCTCGATCTCTTCGTCGCGGTTGTGTTCGAGGATGCGGCGCAACTGCTCGTCCTTCGTCACCTCGGCGCGCTGGTTGTACCAGTCCACCGCCTCCAACTCTTCCTGTAACGACTTGATGGCACGCGAGAAGTTTAAGGCGCGCTCGCTCAAGTTGTCATAGCCCTCATGCCATTCGGAACTGGTGGCCACGTTCGCTGCCCTCCCTTGTGGTTTTTGCTAACCCGTGCGGGCCGCCATCCTAGCACAGACTGTTATGGGCGCGGGTCACGTCTTATTTCAAATTTCAACTCTGCCCGCACTTCAGGGAACAGGCGACGACCGGGCGGAGTCTAAACAGGTCGAGTCCACTCCGCAAGACCCGCGTGGCACCGGCATTGAGAGAGGACCAAAGACGATGTTCAAACAGTTAATCGAATCCGGCTCGCATCGCGCAGACCTCGCGCGGCGCGGTTCATTCTTCGCCGGCACGCTCGTCTGCTACAGCCTGCTGCTGGTCACGACGGGCGTTGCCAGCGTCTTCGCCTATAACGCGCAACTCGATAATCAGAATTATGAACTGGTCGCGCTGGTCAGTCCCGCGCCGATGCCCGCCGAAACCAACCCGCGCCCCGAAACACGACCCGCCAGCGGCGCGCACCCAACCAACGTTATCGAGCGCACAGAGTTCATCGGGCGACTTGATACCAACACGAAGCCGCCCGACGCCATCTCGACCAGACCGAACAACGTGCCGGAGATGCCCAAGTACGGCACGGTCATGCTCAGCAGTCGCAACAGCGGCGACGAACTGCTCGGCAGCTCCGCCACTGTGCCCGGCTCCGGTCGCGTCGTCGCGCCCGAACGCCCGCTCGTCGTCGATAGCGGCGTGGATGTAGCCCCGCCCGTCAAACCCGATCCTACTCCAACCCCAAAACCCGCCCCCACACAGGTCCGGCTGACGAGTCAGATCATCAGCAGCAAAGTGCTCAGCAAACCTGTGCCCCCTTATCCGCCCATCGCACGGGCGGCCCACGCTGCCGGTATCGTGACGGTCGAGATTCTGGTTGACGAGCAAGGGCGCGTCATCTCGGCCCAAGCCACGAACGGGCACATGCTGCTACGCGAAGCCGCACGCAACGCCGCACTGCAAGCGCGCTTCTCGCCCACCATCCTTTCGGGCCAACCCGTCAAAGTCTCCGGCGTGATCAGCTACAACTTCGTGCTGCAATAAACAGACGAGCAGCGATGTCAGATGTCAGGTGCTATTTCAGACCTGACATCTGACATCTTTGACACTCGACGCGGGCATTGTTTATTCAGGCAGGTAATGGCGCGGGACACGCCGACTGACGCCGCAAGTGAGTTCGTATGAGATCGTCCCGGCCGTGCGGGCCACTTCTTCGGCGGGCAGTTCGAGCGCGCCTGCCGCGCCCACCAGCGTCACCACGTCGCCCGTAACGACATCGGGCACGTCCGTCACATCGGTCAACGTCAAGTCCATCGAGATGCGACCCACGATCGGCGCGAAGCACCCGCGCACGATGACGCGGCCGCGATTCGAGAGCGCGCGCGGGTAACCGTCGTGATAACCGACGGGCAGCGTCGCCACGCGCGTCCGCCGCGCCGCGGTGAACGTGCGGCCGTAGCCGAGCGTCTCGCCCGGCTCGATCCATTTCAAGAGCATGATGCGCGTGCGCCAAGCCAGTACGGGCCGCAACTCCGGCGGCTCAACTTGCGGCGGCAGCACGTCGCGCCACAAGCCATATAGCACGCCGCCCGGCCGCACCATCTGCCCGCGCGCATCCGCGCGGACGAAGGCCGCGGCCGAGTTCGCCAAATCTTCAAACCGGGGCGCGTGCCCGCACGCGCGAAACAAGGCACACGCGCGGCGAAAGCGTTCGGTCTGTGTCGCGGTGAAGTCGTCATGCGCAGGCTCGTCGGCCGCCGCGAAGTGCGTCATCAAACCGTCCACGCGCAGGTGCGCGAAACTTGTCAGCGCCCGCGCAAACGCGCCCGCCTCTGTCATGTCGCACGCCTAAGCGGCCCATGCCTGTGTCGATCTTTACATGCACGTCGGCGATTTGCCCCGCGTCGCGCGCGGCCGTGTCCAATGCCTGTGCCGCTGCAAGCTCGCACACAACCGGCACAAGCTTGTGCTGCAAGCACAACGACGCCTGTCCCGCCCAGAACCCTTCGAGACAGAGGATCGGCTGCGTGATGCCGGCCCGGCGCAACTCCACGCCCTCTTCCGGCAGCGCCACGCCGAACCAATCTGCGCCCGCCGCCGCGAACCGCCGCGCGCACGCCGCCGCTCCGTGCCCGTAAGCGTCCGCCTTCACGACCGCCATGACGTTGATGCTTGCACCGACGACGCGCCGCACGGTCTGCAAGTTCGCGGCGAGCGCAGCCAAGATCGATCTCGGCCCACGTCGGCCGCTGGCCGCGCGCCTCAATCGTTCGCACTAAATCATCGTTGCTCGTTGCAGACATCATAAGCACTCGTCCAGCCAGCGTGCCGCACGCCCCGCTCGCTTGTCAAACAAACGATCAATCAAAGCCAGACTACCAGTTTGAAACAAATGTCATCCAAGCGGCCGGAGTTGCATTACTATCTACGGGTGCAAGGTCACGAAGCACGGGCCGCAAAGTCTTAATCTATAATCGAAGTTAAGCTCATACTGTTGAAACCAAGCGGCCGCGTTACTGCTGAAAGGGCATGATGGAGCAGCAAGTAGCAGTTCAGATTGTTGACGATCTACTCCAACCCTTCCTGCGCGCGCCGGATGAGCCGGAGGCCGACCGGCTGCTCGCCCGTCTGCTGCATGAACAGGCCGACCCGATCATCACAGCGATCATCAAGCGCAAACTGCGTGTCTCTTTAAGCACCGCGCAAGGCGATCATCAGAACCAAGATGCGTTAGAGATTGCGGGCGACGTGCGCGCGACGCTGCTCGCGGAGTTGCGTGGCTTAAAGAGTGGCGCGCGGCCACGACCCATCACCGATTTTCGTAATTACGTCGCAACTAAAACCTATTCCGCGTGTGCCGATTATTTCCGCACACGCAATCCGCAGCGTTGGCGGCTGCGCGATCTGCTGCGGCAGCAATTGAAACAGAACCATAGCTTCGCGCTCTGGCAGGCTGCGGACACACGCTGGCTCTGTGGGCTGGCGACGTGGCGCAACGCCGAACCGCCCGTCCCTGATGCGCCGCGCCTGCAACAACTATTGGACGAGCCGCGCGCCTACCTGCAACATGCAACCCCGGCCGCAGTCGATGTGCAAACTTACTCTGCGGCCGATTTGCTGGCCCTCGTCTTCGCATGTGCCGGTCAGCCTATTGCTTTCAATCATCTTGTGACAATCGCGGCCGGCGTCTGGGGCATCAAAGATCAACCGCAGCCATCCTATGATCACGACGACAGCATCGGCGCGAGTTTGACCGACCCGGCCGCCACCATCACGACGACCCTCGAACAGCGGCTCTATCTGCAACGACTCTGGCAAGAGGTCTGCACGTTGCCCGTGCTGCAACGCACCGCGCTGCTGTTGAACCTGCGCGACGCGCAAGGCGGCAGCCCTATCGCTTTCATTCCGCATCTCGGCATCGCCACGCAGGCCGAGATAGCAAGCATGTTATCAATCACCGCCGCGCAGTTCGCGCAACTCTGGGATGAACTGCCGCTCGACGACGCGCGCAGCGCGCAACTGCTCGCACTGACAAGGCAGCAAGTGATCAACTTACGCAAGACCGCGCGGGAACGCCTCACGCGGCGCATGAAGGCGTGGGAAACCAGCGCCGGTAGTAATAAATGAGCGCCGCACACGGTTTAGCATTGTGGACGACGAACACAGGCGCGTGCTGATGCAAGAACATCTCACAGAGCAACAGATCGAAGCCTACCGCCAACGCGCGCTTGCTCCGGGCGCGCGGCTCACGCTTGATCGCCACCTCGCCGCGTGCGCCGCGTGCCTGCGGCGAGTCGTCGATCCCGAACACGTCGATCTAGCCTTCACCTCGCTCAAAGAATCTTTCCTGACCCCGCCCGATGAAGAACCGTTTCACCTCTCGCATGAAGAACTGGCGAGCTATGCGACGGGTCGTGTGGATGAAGTTGATCGCACGATCTTTGAAAGTCATCTCGCAGACTGCACTCGTTGTAGTCAAGCCGCGACTCGATTGGCGCACGTCAACTCCGACTTGATAATGAAACAGCCAGCCGAACTGCCGCACCGCGCGCGCCCCTCAATCGCGGCCGGCGTCGCCGCCTACTGGCGCACACTCGCACGCCCACGCCTCGCTTATGTCGCCGGGTTTATACTCGCGCTCATTAGCGCGGCCTTGCTGCTGTTCTCGCTGCAATCGAACCGGCGCACAGAAGATCAAGCGCAGTCAGCACCGGCCGGCAAACACGATCAAGATCAAGCACGAACAGCTTCACCCACTCAACCCGATCCTGCGCCCACTCAGGCGCAAGGCGAACCTGCGACTCAAAGCGCAGGAGCAAATGCCACCGGCCCGCTTGCGCCAAAGACATCATTGCCACCACGACGCGTGCCGTCGCAAATCACACCGGCAAACGTGGTCAGTTTGTATGACGGCGACCAACAAGTGACGCTTGATCAGCGAGGCAGGCTGTCGGGTCTGGCGGGCGTCAGCGAGCCAATCCAGCAAGCGGTTAAAAAAGCCCTCGCCACGCACGAACTTGTGCGCCCGGCCGCGCTCGATGAGTTGGCGGCGCAACGCATAACGCTCCTGAACGAAGGCGCGGACGCTGTCCCGTTTGCCCTGTCCGCGCCGGTCGGCGTCGTGACTCTGGCCGAGCGCCCGACGTTTCATTGGCGACCGCTCGCGGGCGCGGACAGTTACACCGTCGCAGTCTTCGACGCAGACTTCAATCGCGTCGTGCAGAGCGCGCCACAAGCGACAACCAACTGGTCGTCGCCGGTCGCACTTGCACGCGGGCGGATATACTTTTGGCAGGTGACGGCAACGAGAGCCGGGCAAGAGATCGTCTCGCCCGTTGCGCCCGCACCAAGAGCGCGTTTCAAGGTCGTTGATGCAGACAAGGCGCGCGAGATCGAGCAAACGCAGCGCACGCGCCCCGGTTCACATCTTGTGCTGGGTATTCTCTATGCCGATGCGGGCTTGTTGGCTGAAGCCGAACGCGAGTTGCAATCGTTGGTCAACGCGAACCCGCGCTCGCAAGTTGCGTTGAAGCTGCTGCGTCAAGTTCGTTCATGGCAACGCGCGCGTTAACACGACGCCCGCGCCCTGCTTGATCAATCACCTGCCCCGACTACGACGAAGCCCGCCCAATAAAACGGATGCCGGTATTGACTGCTTGCGAGCAAGGTCAACGCCGCGCCGCGCAACGCTTCGGCTTTGCCCGTGCGCGCAACGCCTACGGCCCTGTGCGTCGTCAACAGCCGATGAAAGTTTGTCATCAACATAGTCGTGCTGGCCGAATCAACTTTCCACTGGCTGGCCACGGTGGTCGAACTGCCCGCCACGAAGAAGGCCCACGTCATGCCGATCAACCCTTCACCCGCGCCGACGCGACCGCGCGCCGTTTCACAGGCCGACAGGATGATCATATCGGCGTCGAGTTCGAGATCGATGATCTCGCGCGCTTCGAGATAGCCGTCCTCACGCGCGTCGCCGGTCGCCAAACGCAGATGCGAGTACATGGGATTGTGATCGTCAAACGTGCCGTGCGTGGCGAAATGCAAGACTCTGTATTGTCCCGCTTCCGCTTTGGCTATCGCCTCACGCGCCGCTGCTCCGATCAGTATGCGACTCGCCGCCGGATCATAAAATTGCGTCAGCCCTTTCACTTCGCGCTCGGCTTCGGGCAACGAACCGTAGTGCCGCCCGCTCCGCAATGTGTTCGTCTGCGTGTTGCTCGTCTCGTTCAACTTGGGATTGCCGAAGGCGAGCAAGACGCGCGGGGCCGGCGTCGGGCCGCCTTTAACTTTGACGAGCGACAGACCCGCCGCATTTGTTTGATCGACACGGGCAGCGTCGTTTCTTTGCGCTTGCCGGCGCTTCATCTCACGATAGACGCTTAGCGACGGCACATAAAAGACGGCGTGGTCTTCCAACAAGAAGCGATTCTCGCCGGAGAGGAGAGCTTGAAAAGGTAGCTCCCAGAGCGAGGCGTCCGGGGCGATGCAGATGGTGGTCTGCCCCGCGAGTTGCGCCTCGGCGGGTTTGATTAACAGATCGTAGAGAGCGCGGGCAGCGGTCCTGAAGTCGAGCGTGTTGCTCGCTATCTTTTGCTGCAACTCGGCGACGCGCGCCGCGAGTTCGCCCGCCTTGATGTCGCTTGTATAGACCTGCAACTCAACGTCGCTTTGCGCGCTGGCCTGCGGTGCGTGCTGTTTAGTGATGACGAATAGATAGACTTTATCAGGCGTCACCACGTATTCGACGAGCGCGGTCTTGACATCGGGTAGTAACGCGCCGGCCTCTGGCAACGATAAGGGTGCGGCCTCGCCGCGTCGCAGTTTGAGTTGCGGATAGGTCGCATAGATGCGCGTTTGAAACGCTTCGTAGTCGAGCCGCGCCGTGCGTAGTTGTTCCTCGATGGCTGCGACGGCGGCGCGGTTCGTTTGCGGTTGCTGTTGCGCGCGTCTGAGTTGTGCATTCAGGCCGGTGATTGTCTCGTTCAAACTTCGCTCTTGATTTCGATCTTCAAGGTTCAGAGTTTTGCTGAAATGCTCGCGGTCGCCGCGCAGTACGTCGAGCAGCACACGCCCTTTGGCGCGTTCGGCATAAGCGAAGGCTGCGGGCAGATCGTGCGCGTCGATCAACAATTCGACCAGCGCGTAGTAGGGCGCGGTGCGACTTTCAAAGAAGAGTTGTTGATCCAGTTCGCTGCCGGCGACGTGCCCGCGCAAACGTTCGATGACGGCAATCGCTTCGGCGAAAGCCGCACGCGCTCGCTCCGGTTGTTGCAGCGCGCGGTTGGCGCGGCCGGTCGAGGTCAGTGCTTGCCAGAGGATTTCGGGGCTGTCATTGGCGCGGGCCAATTCGACGGCGCGAGCCGATAGCGCGGCCGCTTCCGCGTATGCGCCCTGTGCATAACGAACGTCGGCGATGCTGCGCAACGAGGCCGCGACCATCGCCCGGTTGCCGAGTTCTTCGTGCAACTGCAAATCCTGTTGCAGACTTGCGACCGCCAACGGATACTTCTGTTGCGCGGCATAAACCTCGCCTAGTTTGTGCAACAGATAAGCCGTGCCCGCTTTGTCGAAAATCTGTTCGTATATCTTCAAGCTCTTGCGGTAATACTCAAGGGCCGGCTCGTAGTCGCCTTGCGCGAAGTAGGCGTTGCCGATGTTGGCTAACGGGTATGCGATCTCAAGCTTGCTGCCGAGTTGCGTATAAAGTTTCGCGCCGCGTTGGTAGTACGCCATCGCCTGCGCGTAGTTGCCTTGTTGAAAATGTATGTTGCCGAGTTTGACCGACACGGGCGCGAGTGCTTCTTTGCTCCGCAACCGCTCGGCCAGTCTGAGGACCTGTTGATAATTGTCGGCCGCGCGCACGTAGTCGCCTTGCGCCGTGTAAACGTCGCCGAGGCCGATCAACGGGCCGGCGATGCCGAGCGGCGAGTTGAACTGCGCGGCGAGTTGCCGGCCGACGTGGAGCGCGACGTTGAAGATCAGCGCCGCCTGTGTGTAGTTGCCTTTCTCTTCAAGCAGGATTCTGGCTTGCTCCAATAAGCCGTTGAGTAAGCCGCCTGTGAACGGCGTGGCTTTCGCTACGACTAGTTGTGTCCGCGCTTCATCAGACGGCGCGGCCAGCAACTCGCCGACGAGCGCCTCCGCTGTATCGACGAACTGCCACAGCTTCCAACCCGCGCCCTCTTTGACCAGATGGAACATATGATCCATCTCGCCAAAGCCTTCGGCCACGCTGCCTGTATCCAGATTGCGCGCGCGTATCTCGGCAAACACACGCACCGTCGCACTATCGCCTGTGATCTCAACCTTGCGGAGCAGCACGACTCTGATCGTTTCGATCTTGACCGTTTTATTGCTGGCGAAGTTTTGCTCGATGAACTGCTTGAACGCCGGCAGGTGCGGCGAGCGTTCACTGAACAAAGCATAGAGCGCCGCCGCATTCTTAAACGCGTAAGCCTCATAACCTTTCAGGACCACTTTCTGTATCGCCACTTCGTCGGGGCTTTGCCCCGTCTTGGCGAGTTGCGCGGCGGCTTCGTCGGCCGTCTGCGCCGTCGCCGCGCGCGGGTAGCCGCAAGTGAGGACCAGCACCAAGCCGACAAAGAATGTAGCGTGAAGTTTGTTAAGCGACATCAAGACACCTTACGGCGGCAACGCGCATTGACGGAACGAAGATCGGCGTCTGTCTCTAACTTGAGCGGAGCAGTTTGAACTCTTTTGGATGCACGCAAGCAGGCGCAAGTCTAGCCTAATTTTTTTTCGACCAGTTAGTAATAAATCACGCGTGCCCACGGCTTACTTTGATGGAACGAGTGCGCGCCAAGCACCGCTGCGGAGCTATGTCTGACGGGCAACGTTCGCAAGCACAAGTTCGACAACCTGAGTCTTTATGAAGGGGAATAAAGCAGATGCGAAAAGCGGTCCTATTGATCTTATGCGTGGCTTGCTGCGCGCAGCTTACACGCGCACAGGACGATGAGCATAAAAATGAATTCTTCGCCGGCTACTCGTACCTGACCACACCCTTTGACGAACCCGACGCGCCGCTCGACCGCTTCGATAACCTCGACGGGTTCAACCTCTCGGCGACGCATTACTTCACGAAACGCTTCGGCCTCACCGCCGACTTCTCCGCGCACTTCGCCAACCGGAACGAGGATTTTCCCGGCGGCACGATCCGCTTCCGCTCACGCAGTTACAACTACTTCGTCGGCCCGCAAGCTAAGTTCACCAATCACACGCGCGTCACGCCGTTCGTCCATGCGCTAGCTGGCGCGGCCAACAACCGTTTTTCTTACCGGGCCACGTTGACCGGCGCGACCACGCCGATCATTGATGCAACTGCCAGCGTCACCGATTTCGCGCTCGCCATCGGCGGCGGACTCGACGTGCGACTGAGCAAACGCGTCGCCCTGCGCGCCTTTCAACTCGACTACAACCCGGTCTTCCTGCGCGACCGCCCGGAGTTGAACACCAACGGCGGTCGCCGTATCGACAACGTGCGCTTCTCAATCGGCGTGGTCTTCAAATAGCTCGGACCAACGCGCGCCAGCTTATTGTGCGTTCTGCTTTGATATGAAGATTGCGGGCGGCTACTACTCGCGCCACATGTTCTCGAAGCGGGTGAACTCTTTGAGGAAGGCCAGCTTGATCGTGTCGGTCGGGCCGTTGCGCTGCTTGGCGATGATCAGTTCGGCGAGGCCCGCGTTCTCTTCCGTTCGATTGTACTGCTCCTCGCGGAAGATGAACGCGACCAGATCGGCGTCCTGCTCGATTGAGCCGGACTCTCTGAGATCGCTTAATTGCGGGCGATGGTCGCTGCGCGATTCGGGCGCGCGCGATAGTTGTGACAACGCGACGAGCGGCACGTTCAACTCTTTAGCCAGCCCTTTCAGTTCGCGCGAAATCTGCGACACTTCTTGCTGGCGCGATTCGACGCGGCGCGACGAACCACTCATCAGTTGCATGTAGTCAACGATGATCAGGTCGAGTTGCTTCTGCTCCGCTTTCAACCGGCGCGCCTTTGCGCGCATCTCTAACACGGAGATGCCCGGCGTATCGTCAATATAAATCTTCGCCTCGGCCAACGTGCCCAACGCGCCCGCGAGCCGCGCCCATTCCTCGCGGTTCAAAAAGCCGCTGCGAAACCTGTGCGCGTCTACATGCCCTTCGGAACAGAGCATGCGCATCACCAGCGACTCCTTCGACATCTCCAACGAGAAGACGCCCACCACTGCACCCGCTTGAATCGCCGCGTTCTGCGCGAGCGTCAGACACAGAGAGGTCTTGCCCATGCTTGGTCTGGCGGCGACGATGATCAAGTCCGAAGGTTGCAAGCCCGATGTCAACCGATCCAACTCGGTGAAGCCCGTCGTCAACCCCGTGAGCATGGCGTTGCGGCCGGACATCTCCTGAATTTTTTCGAGGACCGTTTCGGCAACGGGGCGGATGTGCGCGAAGCCTTGCCGGGTACGCTCGTCGGCAAGCGCGAAGATCATCTGCTCGGCGTGGTCGAGGATGATCTCGGCGTCGTCTTCCTCTTCCAGCGCCTCGCTCGTGATCTTGTTGGCGGAGCGGACCAGTTGACGCAAGAGCGACTTGTCGCGCACGACCTTCGCGTAGGCCGCGACGTTGGTGAAGTGCGGCAGCCCGTAAGTCAACTCCGAGATGAAGGCGACGCCGCCAACCTGTTCCAACCAACCTTCGCGGCGCAGTTCTTCACCCAAGAGGATCGGATTGATCTCAGAACCGCGTTCGCTCAAGCCGATCATGGCGCGAAAGATCAGTTGATGCGCGCGGACGTAGAAGTCGTCGGGTCTGAGTAGCTCGATGGCCTGATTGACTAGATTGTTGTCGAGGATGACTGCGCCGAGGATGGCGCGCTCGCTCTCGGCACTGTGCGGGAGCGGGCGTTCGAGCATCTGCTCGCGCGGCGAATCGGCGAAGTTCTTGGCCATCGGGAGACGGGTCGGCGTATGCGGGCGAATAAAAAAAACGGCTGTGAGTCGCGTTCGTTAACGCTCGCGCCACCCGCGAACATGAACGCGCACGCTCACCGCCGCGCACTATACAATAGCTGCGCGGGCGCGACAACAGCAGTTATCGCGCCCGCGTTTTTGTTGAGCTTTACTCGCCCGCGTCGGCGTCCGTATCGGCCGCCGCTTCTTCAGTCGCCGCCTCAATCGCCGCAGGTGCGTCTGTGTCTGTCGTGTCGGGCGCTGCTGCTTCCGTCTGGGCCGGGGCGGGTGTGCCGCCTTCGGGCGTGACCCTGACCGGCAGTTCGACCGTCACGTCGCGGTGCAAGCGCACGCTGACCGTGAACTCGCCCGGCTCTTTGATCGCCTCGCGCAAGTTGATGCGCCGACGATCAATCTCGTAGCCTTGCGCGCGCAGAGACTCGGCAATGTCCATCGACGTAACCGAACCGTAGAGCATGCCGTGCTCGCCAACCTTGCGCTCGAAGTCGAGCGTGAGGCCGCGCAGCAATGCGGCTTGACCTTCGGCGTGTGCGCGGTCAGTCGCTTCACGCTTCATGAGTGCTTTGCGCTCGCCTTCGATCTGTTTGACGTTGCCGGCGGTTGCTTGGACGGCGAGTTTGCGCGGCAACAGATAGTTGCGCGCGTAGCCCGCTTTGACTTTGACGATCTCGCCGCGCGCGCCCAAGTTCTCGACATCTTCGCGTAAGAGGACGTTCGTAGTAGCCATGATCTTGTTCTCCTTCCCTGCCTCTTAGTCTGCCGTGTAGGGCAGCAACGCGATGTTGCGCGCACGCTTGATGGCTTCGGCCAACATGCGCTGGTGTGGGGCGCACGAGCCTGAAATGCGGCGTGGCAGAATCTTGCTCCGCTCCGGCACGTAACCCATCAACAACTTCACATCTTTGAAGTCGATGTGATCAACTTTGTCCACGCAGAAGCGGCAGACTTTGCGGCGACGGAAACGCCGCCCGCCCGAACGCCCCTGCGGGCCACGCTCCTCGCGGCCCGGCCGGTCATCGCCCATATCGAAATCACGATCTTCTCTGTTCCGCGACATGCTTACGCCTCCTCCTCTTCCGCCGCGCGGGCGGGGGCCACCGCCGCGCCGCCACGCTGACCTGTGCCACCGGCAAACGGCCGCTTGTTAGCCTTGCGCGTGCGCCGTTCTTTTAGTTTGTCGGCGCGCTGGCGATCTTCGTCCACGCGCACGGTCAGATAACGCAGGATCGCGTCGCTGACGCGCATGCGGCGTTCAAGCTCGGCGATCTCGCGCCCCGTGCCTTCGATCTCGAACAGCACGAAGTTGCCCTCGGTCTTACGACCGATCTTGTAGGCGAGCGTGCGCCGGCCCATGCTTTCGTTTTTGACGACCGTGCCGCCGAGGTCTGTGACGGTGCGTTGCAGGCCGTCTACGAGGCGTGTGCTTTCGTCTTCCGCCGTCTCCGTATCGATGATGAAGACGACTTCATAAACTCTCTTCTCTGCCAAAATGCATCCTCCTTCTGGATGTCAAGCCTCAGTTCACAGACTGAAGCAAGGAGTTAAGAGCAGTGACAGAGTGACGAGTGACAAGTGACAAGTTAAAGCAGCTATCTTGCTTGTCACTTGTTACTCGTCACTTGTCACTGCTGTTGTAAGTTGCCATCGCTTTGTCAATGCCGTCGCGGAGGACGGCGCGGAGCGCGTCGGCGCACCGCTCTAAAATTTGGGCCACGTCGGCGCGCATGCTCGTGGGAAAGCGTTCGAGCACGTAACGGCGCGTGTCGCTCAACGGGTGATCGGGTTGAATGCCGATGCGCAGACGGATGAACTCGTCCGTGCGCAACACGCCGATGAGCGACTTCAAACCGTTGTGCCCACCGGCTGAGCCGCGCGGACGCAAGCGGATCGTGCCAAACGGCAGCGCGAGATCGTCGCTGACCACAATGAGATCGCGCTTGATCTCGATGTTGCGTTTCGGCACGAGGCACGCGACGGACTCGCCGCTCAGGTTCATGTAGGTCTGCGGCTTGACCAGTTCAACCGGCTCGCCTTCAAGTTCAGCGCGCCCGACGAGTGCGCGGCATTCGGCGCGTTTCACTTCGCGCCCCGCCTGCCGGGCCAACAAGTCCACCAGCATGAAGCCGAGGTTGTGGCGCGTCCATTCATACTCCGCGCCCGGATTGCCAAGACCGACGATGAGCCGCATTGCAATTGCGGAATGCGGATTTCGGATTGCGGATTATGGATTAGCAAGACAACTGCCCTGTTAATCCGCATTCCGCATTCCGCATTCCGCAATCCCCTACCCTTCGTCTTCGTCTTCCTTCTTGCCCTTGCCGATAACTTCCGGCTCGGCCGTCTCGTCTTCGGCGGCCGGCGCGGGCGCGACCTCTTCCTCGCGCACGACGCCGACAGTGGCAATCACCGTGTCCGGCGCGCTTAGAATCTCTATGTCATCTGTGACCGGAATGTCCGAGACGTGCAGCACGTCGTGGACGCCGAGGTTCGTCACGTCCACGTTGATCGCGTCGGGGATGTCGCGCGGGCTGACGCGAATCTGCAAGTCGCGGATGATCTGTTCGAGCACGCCGCCCCCTTCGCGCACGCCTTCGGGTTCGCCCGTCAGATGCAGCGGCACAGTGATCTCGATTTTCTGACCCGCGACGAGCCGGCGCAGGTCGGCGTGAACGAGCCGACCGCGCACGGGATCGATCTGCCGGTCGTGGAACAACACTTCGCTTGCGCCGACGCCTTCAACGTCGAGCGTGAAGATCGTGTTGTGCCCTGTGTCGGAGCGCAGGATCGCGGCCAGTTCCGCGAGCGGCGCGGCGGCGGCGATGGCTTCGCCCGCGCCCCCGTAGATCGTCAGCGGCACAAGCCCCTGCCGCCGCAGGCGACCCGAATCGTTTTTGCCCCGCCCTTCGCGCTGGATCGCGCGCACCGTAATCTCTTTTCTTTCTGCCTTCTCTGCCATCTGTTAATTGCTCTTTCTAGCGTCGTAACGCTCAAAGTGTTTGCCCTTCAAACGAAGAGCGAAGAAACGCTGGTTTCTTCGTGGATCGACTTGATCGCTTTCGCTAGCAGCGGTGCGATGCTCAGGACCTTGAAGTTGCCCGATTCATACTTGGGCGCTTCGAGCGGGATCGTGTTGGTCGTCACTGTCTGTTCAATGTCCGACCGGCTCAACTTGTCGCACGCATCGCCCGACAAGACTGCGTGCGTGAAGCAGGCGTGGATGCGTTCCGCGCCGGCCACGCGCAAAGCTTTGGCCACTTTCGTCAACGACCCGCCCGTGTCGCACATATCATCGACGATCAGACAGTTGCGCCCGCGCACGTCGCCGACCACGTTCATCACTTCCGCCACGTTCGCCTTCTCGCGCCGTTTGTCACACAGGGCGAGATCGGCGTTCAAACGTTTCGCATAAGCGCGCGCACGCTCAGCGCCGCCCGTGTCGGGCGCGACCACGACCAAGTTCGGCAGCGGGTTCGCCTGATAGTAGCCGATGAAGACGGGCGCGGCGTACAAGTGATCGACGGGAATGTCAAAGAAGCCTTGAATCTGCGCCGCGTGTAAATCAATCGTCAGCACGCGATCCGCGCCGGCCGTATTGATCAGGTTCGACACAAGCTTCGCGGCAATCGGCACGCGCGGCCGGTCCTTCTTGTCCGAGCGCGCGTAACCGTAATAAGGGATGACCGCCGTGACGCGCTCGGCCGATGAACGACGGAAGGCGTCGAGCATGACGAGCAACTCCATCAAGTGCGCGTCCGTCGGCGGGCAAGTCGGCTGCACGATGAAGATGTCCGCGCCGCGCACGTTCTCGGTGATCTGAAAATTGAACTCACCGTCCGAGAAACGATCCGTCGTGGCGTGGCCCGGATCGCAACTCAGGTAATTGCAAATCTCCTCGGTCAGCGCGCGATTCGCGTTGCCCGAAAAAACTTTGATGCCGCCGGTGGTCGTCATAAAGAAGCGGTCAGCTATCAGCCGTTCAGCTATCAGCGGTCAGGCGTCTTGGTTGACGGCTGACCGCTGATAGCTGATTGCTTTCAAGATGGCTGGGGCGGAAGGATTCGAACCTACGAATGCCGATTCCAAAGACCGGTGCCTTACCACTTGGCTACGCCCCAATGTGTCAAGCGCGCGCCGACGGCGCACTTACTTAAGCAACGTCGCTGCCGACCCGAACGCGTGCCCGTATGCAGCGCGTGTGAGCGTCGTGCAGGTGAAGACCTGCCAGCCCGTTTCCGGCTGCAACGCGGCGTGCGCGCGTGTCTGTTCCGCTGCACTGTCAAAGATGCCGAAGACGCTTGCGCCGCTGCCGGAGAGCGCCGCTGCCCGCGCGCCCGCGCGCAAGAGCGCATCACGCGCCCGCTCGATCTCAGGTTGAAGCCGGCAGACGACCGGCTCGAAATCGTTCCTTAGTTCTGTCGTGAGCGCATGGGCCGCGTCACGTCCCATGCGGGAAATAGGCAGCTTAGCGGCGCTTTTGGCCTTTGTCAAGGCGGGCGCGCTCAAGGCTTTGTAGGCGTCGGCGGTACTGATCTCGACGCCCGGTGTGACGACGACGAGCGGCGTTTCGGGCCGGTCGGGGAGCGGTGTGATCTCTGTGCCGCGCCCTGTGCCAAGCGCCGTGCCGCCGGTGAAAAAGAAGGGCACGTCCGCGCCGAGGCGTGCGCCGAGTTCGCTTAGTTCTTGCCCGTTCGTGTCGATCTGCCAGAGGCGCGCGAGGCCCATCAGCGCGACGGCCGCATCGCTCGAACCGCCGCCCAAACCGCCGCCCGCCGGGATGCGTTTCGTGATCTCTATGCGCGCGCCGTGGCGCGCGGCGTAGCGGGCGCGCAAACTGACGGCGGCGCGGTGGACGAGGTTGGATTCGTCTGTGGGGATACCGGGCGCGGTGCAGACGAGTTCGATGGCTTCATCTGCGCGCGCGGTGAAGGTCAACTCGTCGTGGAGCGTGATGGTCTGGAAAGACGGTGTGGAGTTCGTGGTAGCCGTCGGCGCGGCGACCGAGGACGCGCAAGCCCCAGTTGATCTTGGCGTAGGCCGGCAGCGTGAACGTGTTGGCGTGTGAATGAGCGGGCAAAACTTAAGCGGCTGACCTCGCGTTTCTCGCGCGAGCGTCAGCCGCTTAAGACATCGTTTGCCGGCTGCTTTATCGCGCGACGAAGACTTGCGTGAAATAGACGCGCCCGTCGGCTGTGCGCGCCACACCTAGCCCCGTGTGGGTGAAGGTGGCGTGCATGACGTTCTCGCGGTGCTTCTCGGACTTGAGCCAACGCTCGACGGCGAAGCCCGCCGGGTCGTCGTAGCCCTGATTATACGCGACGTTCTCGGCGAGCGCGTCCCAACCGCGCAGGCCCATCGCCTGTGCGCGCTGCAAGACGGTGCGCCCGTCCGGCCCTTCGTGGCTGATGAAGCCCTGCCGCGCCATGTTCTGCGAGTGCTGCCGCGCCATGCGCGTCAACTCCGCGTCCCAGACGAGCGGCGACTCGCCCCGCGCGCGTCGCGCCGCGTTGATCAGATCGAACGCGCGCCGCTCGTCCGACGAAGCCGAGGCAGCGACGGGCATAGTGGCGGCAGGTGCGTGCGCGAGTGCGACCGTGCGTGGGCGCGTGACTTCGGGCGCGAGCGTGTGGTTGGCCGAGGCGACGAGGCGCGCGACCGGGCGCGGGCGCTCGGACTGGCCCTGTGCGTTGCTTGTAAGACCCACGATGAGCAGCAAGCAGGAGAGTGGCAGCGCGAAGCGTACACGCCGGCACACAGGGGTCTGGGGGAACGAGTTGTGAAACATCATCCGGGGAACGTTATCCTCTTGTAAATTTAAAGCTCGGAGAGGAAGCGACCGGCTAGATCGTCAAAAGGGGCTAAGACGCTCTAGCTGATCCGAGTCTAACTGTCACGGGGAGAGCACGTCAATATGTCATTTTTACACACCCCCCGCACGCGGGACGCGCACACGGTCGGGAACGGCTAAACCTTGCAGGGGAACGGCATTCCCATCCGAGAGAATGGCGTTCCCTAGCCGGGGAATGCCGTTCTCTCGCATGGGAATGGCATTCCCTAGCATGGGAACGGCATTCCCTCGTGCGGGAATGCCGTTCCCTCGGCAGCGCACGCTGTTCCCACGCGAGCGCACGCTCCGCGCAGGCATGGGAACGCCATTCCCAAGCCAGCGCACGCTCTGCACAGGCGCGCGCACCTTCCGCGCACCCCTGCGCACCTTCCGCGCACCCCTGCGCTCGTTCCCCGCACGGCTGCGACCCTTCTGCGCACGGCTGCGCTCTTTCCGCGCAGGCGCGCGCGCTTAGTGCGGCCGGGTGCGCTGTCACTTGCGCGCACAAGGGCGCGGGGCTTGGAGAGAGGTCAGTACCGCCTGCGGTAGCGGGCGGGTACTCGACGCGGCCAAGACCCGCCCGCTACCGCAGGCGGTACTGACCCGCCGACGGTCGCGCTGTTAAACCTCTTGAGTTGGTCTATTTAGTGCCGATTTTGGCCTTGATGCGGGCGGTGTCGGCGGCGTCGGTGGCGAGGGCGAGGGCTTTGCGCCACGCGGCGCGGGCTTCTTCGAGTTGGCCGCGGCGCTGGTGCAGGTCGCCGAGGTGTTCCTGTATGGCGGCCGAGCGGGCGTTGCGGCGGGCGGCGTCGGTTAGATAACGCTCGGACTCTTCCAGTTGACCGAGTTTGTAATAGACCCAGCCGAGGCTGTCGAGGAAGGACGGGTTGGCGGGTTCGGCTTTGACGGCGCGCTTGGCCATGTCGAGCGCCTCTTCGAGCCGTTCGTTGCGCTCGGCCAAGAAATAGCCGAGGTTGTTTAAGGCGGTCGCGTTGTTCGGGTCTTTGGCGAGGATGCGGCGCAGGGATTCTTCCGCGCCCTTGCTGTCGCCCGCGCGCTCCTGCGCCGACGACAACATGACGAGCGCCTGTGTCATCAACTCAGGCTGATCTGCGGGTACGAGTCCGATCAACTTGCGCGCGGCTTCGACCGCTTCCTTGCCGCGCCCTGCATCGAGATAAAGGCTGGCGATGGCGACGTATGTGCCGAAGTCTTCTTCGGGCTTGCCGGTCAGGCGACCGCGCAGGAGCGTGGCCGCTTCGTCCGCGCGCCCCAACTGCGCGAGGGTGCGCGCTTCGAGTTGCATGAACGCCTGCTGCGCGGCCGGTGTCTGATACTTCAGACGCGCGGCGCGGATCACGTCCAACGCCTCCTTACGCTTGCCCTGTTCGATCAATAGACTTGCGCTCTGAAAATCGGCCTGCGGGTTGTCAGCCCCCAACAGTTTGCGCATGCGCTCGACGGTGGTGAAGGCTTCGTCCGTGCGCCCGGCTTGGCGTTGCAGTTCGACGATGCGGCGCAGCATCAAGTCTGCAAGTTGCTTGTCGCTGTCGGCCGTGAGCGGTTGGTCTGTGATGCCGCGCGCTTTGAGCAAGTCTTCGTAAGCTTGAATCGCCTCTTGATAACGCAAGGCGTTAGACAGCACTTCGGCCAGTTCATCGACGAGCAAGCGCCGTTCGCGGTCGCCGGTCTTGCGGTTGTCGATCCCGGCGCGCAAGGTGGCGACCGCCGCGTCCACCTGCCCCGTGCGCGCCTGCGTGCGCGCCAGCAAACTGATCGCGGCGACGTTCGCGGGGTTGGCGACGAGCATGCGTTTGAGGTCGTCAACCGCGCCGCCCTCCGTGCCGCCGGCTTCCAAAGCCTGACCGAGCAACTCAAGATAACGCGCGTTCTCAGGACTACCGGCCAACGCGCGGCGGAACGCGCCGACCGCATCGGCCGTGCGTCCAGCTTTCAACAGCGCCTCGCCCAGACGCGCGGCGGCCGCATCCTGCGACAAGTCGCGCCCCTGCGTCAGCACTTGATAGAAACGCACGTCGAGCGCAGGCGGCGCGGCGGCCCAGTGCGTGAACGCGTCGATGGCTTCGGTCGTCTTGCCCGTCATCGAATAGAACTCGCCCAAGAGCGCCCACGCTTCCGGGTCGTTCGCGTCGAGCCGCAAGACTTCGCGCAACTCCTTGATCGCTTGCTCGGCAACGGCGCGATCAATCTTGTCCTCGTCAAGCCCGGCCTTGAGCGCGTAGATGCGCGCGAGCAAACGATGACCGCCGAAGTTATTCGGATCGATCCGCACGGCAGCCTGCGCTTCGCGCTCGCCCAACGCGAGATCGTCCAAGAAGAAGAAGGCCAACTCTGCGTGTGCTGTGTGCGCTTCGGCCAAGGCGGGATTCAGATCGACCGCTTCTGTGAACAAGGTCTGCACGCGCGCGACCATCTCGCGCGTCATGCCGCCGACGCTGCGCGCGCCCGACAGGTAACGCTGCCCTTCGAGTAGCTTCGCGTAAGCGCGTGCGCGCCGTTCGCGCGGCGTCAACGCGGGCTGCGTGGCCGGTTGCGTCGCGGCGGCGGGCGGCGGCGTCTGCGTCTGCGCGTGCGCGTCTGTGCCGAGTAAAGCGCAGGCGCACGCGACGAGCGCCAGCATGGACGCGAGGCCGTTTAAGACTTTCACGCGGTTGTTCCTTTCGCGGGTGGTGGCGGCGGTGGCGGCGGCGTGAAGGTCAGGCCGCCCGGCTGCTGCGTGACGTCGGCGACGCGCCGCCATGCGCTGCGTCGGGGGTAACAGTAGAGCAACACGGCGACGGCGACCACGGCCGCCTTGAGCATGTACCCGGTGTCGCCCGTCAAAGCCGTGAGCATAAAACCCGCCAGCGCAATCGCGCCGCCGCACCAAGCCGTCAAGCGGGTCGTTCGTTGCAAAGTGGCGAGCAGCCCCGCGACGCCGCGCAAATCGGCCACGGCTTGCAGCCGCATGGCCGAGAAGTGCGCCCGCTTGATTGCGATAGCGCCCAACCCAAAGAATAGAATGCTGAACCAGAGCGCGCCTTGCACAATCGGATTATGCAGCCCCGCCGGGAGCGGCGGATACATGCCCGCGTAGGCCAGCACGACAAGCAGCACGGTCAACGCGAACATCGCGCCGACCGTCAGCACCGCGCTCTTATGCCGGCGCTCCAACTCGTCCCCGACGATCTCTGCCAACGAGTTTGACCTCCATCGAATATGCGGCGTAACAGTTGCGAAAAATTCTAACACCCGCAACGAACGCGGGCAAACCGAGTATGATCTTGCGCGCGGTCTTAATCCGGCAAACTCAACTTAACCACACAGACACGAAGACCCAAAGAAGTTAGCTGAAACTTTCTTTGGGTCTTCGTGTCTGTGTGGTTCAAGTTTTGCGCTGCTCGACTAGAAGCCGGGCGGCGGCGTGCTAGGCTGGGTCGGGTCGCTGCCGGTCGTGGGCGGCCCCGGTTTGGTGGGCACTGGCTTGACGCCTTCGCCGCCCGGTTTGGGTTGCGGCGGCGCGGTCGTGTTCGCCTGCGTCGCGCGCGGCTTGAGATTGATGCGCGGCGAGGGCGTCGGCCCGTTCAACTCGTTGGTGGGCAGTTGCCCGTTGTTCTGTAGCACGCGGTCGATCAAGTCGGCCGTCTCCTTGCTGTCGTGGCTGATGAGCACGCCGTCCTTGTCCACCGTGATGTCTATCGTGCCGAACGCTTCCTGCGTGAACTTCTTCATCATGCCGGGCTGCTCCGGCAGCGGCCGGTTAAGCGCGTCCTTGTCCGCTTCGGGCACAGGCGCGCCGATGGCTTCCAACTGCTCCTTTGCCTTCTCGGCAAACTCGCTGTTCGGGTGCAGCCGCACCAACTGTTGGAAGTACTTCGCCGCTTCGTCCGGCTCCTCTTCCTGCACGTAGGTCACGCCGAGCTTGTACAGCACGTCGCCCATGAGCGAAAAGGCCGGATACTTCTCCACGATCTCGCGGTAACGCGACTGCGCGCCCTTAGGATTGGGCGCGATCTGGCGGTTGTAACGGTCGAGATAAAAATTGCCGACCTGATAACTGTGCATCGCCAGATTCTCTTGCACTTCACGCAGACGCACCTCGAAGTCGGGGCGCATCGGGGTCTGCGGAAACTGTTGTAACGCGGCCTTGATGCGCTGCTCGGCCTTGCGTGCGTGTTCGATGCTGCGGTCGGGCCGGCCCATCTGGCGCATCTCGCCCTCGGCCATCTTGAGCATCGCGCGCTCGGCGAGCGGATCGGTCGGGAAGAAGGTCAGCCATTCCTGATAGGCCGCGCCGGCCTGAATCAACGCGCTCGTCGTGCCTTCGAGATAGAACGTATCGGCAATCGCCAACTTCGCATACGGCAGAAACGGCGACTCAGGATAAGTGTTGATGATGACGCCGAACAGCAGACGCGCGCCTTCGTAGTCGCCCTTGCGCGCGTAACGCGTGCCTGCCGCAAACAACTCGCGGTCGCGGCCCGGTGCGACCGTGCCCGTCAACTCGTCGATCTCTTCGTTGTTGCCGCCACGGCCGAGCAGACGACCGAACAGGCTCGTCTTCTTCTTGTTCGGCTTGCGGGCCGACGCCGTAGAGCCGCCGCGCCGTTCGCCCGCCGTCTCGCGCAGCGCCGTCTCAACGCGGTCGTTCAGGTCGCGCGTCGCGCTTTCCAGTTTATCGATCTCGGCGGCGTCGAACCGCTCGGAGCGATCCACACGGCCGCGCAGATCGATCTGATCCGAGAGCAGCACGCCCGCCTCTTTATCCAGCCCACGCAGGCGCACGGCCGCGTCGCTCGCAGGCACAGCCCCGTCTTTCTTATCTTTTTTATCTTTCGACTCTTGGCCGCCGTCAAGGTTGGCGACCGCCGTAGTCAGGCTGCGGCGCATCGCCTCGATCCTCTGGCGCACCACTTCGAGCCGCTGAAACGGAGTGCCCGTACTGCCGGCTTGCGCCCATGCCGACACGACCGGCAAGCCTGCGCCCAAGACCGCGCACAGCACGGCGACCACTAAGCCACTACGAAAACGCATGAAAGAACCTCCAAGAGAAATGCCGTGAACCATGAATCGTCAATCGTGAATAGATAAAACCTGTTCTGTCTATTCACGATTGACGATTCACGATTTACTAACTACTGGTGTTGCCGCATCGAGTAAGTCGCGGACGCCTTGCGCTGCGTCGCCGACGCCGAAGACGGCCGTACCGGCGACGATGATCTCCGCGCCCGCTGCCGTGATCTCGCCGATGTTCGTGCGGTCGATGCCGCCGTCGATCTCGATGCGCGTGTTTAAGCCGCGCTCGGTAATGATGTGCCGCAGGCGGCGCACCTTGTCGAGCACAGTCGGGATGAACTTTTGCCCGCCGAAGCCGGGATTGACCGACATGATCAGCACGTAATCGGCGAACGGCAGCGCCTCTTCGAGCGCCGTGAGCGGCGTCGCCGGGTTGATGGCGATGCCGGCCTGCGCGCCTTTGTTTCTGATTGCCGTGAGCGTCCGGTTCAAGTGCGCGTCGATCTCGACGTGAACGGACACCATCGACGCGCCCGCGTCCACAAACTGTTCGGCATAACGCCCCGGTTCGGAAATCATTAGATGCGTGTCTAGGGGCAAACGGGTTGCGCGCTTTAGCGATTTTACCACCGGCAAGCCGATGGTCAGGTTCGGCACGAAATGACCGTCCATCACGTCGCAGTGAATAACGGTTGCGCCGCCGCGCTCGGCCGCGGCGATATCTTCGCCGAGCCGCGCGAAATCGGCCGACAGAATCGAGGGGGCGATTTCGACCATGATCAGTTTCTCCTGCTACGATGCGCCCGGACGCGGCGCGGTTCGGTCGAACGAGTCACAAAATACTTGCCGGTTAAGGTTAGGCCGTTTGCCGGTAGCTGCGGCCGCGCTGACGGTCTAGGTCAAGTTCAGTTGACCGGCGGGCGGCGGTTCGCGTTCGCGTTCGTGCGCCCCGTGTTCGTGTTGCGTGCGCCGGGCGCGTTGGTGTTGCGGCTATTCGTGTTCCGGCCGTTGTTCGCGTTGCGGTTCGTCGCGCCGCGATTGGCGTTGGCGTTGCTGTTAGTGTTTCTGGTCGGGTTGGTGTTCGTGTTCGTGTTCGTCGGGCGGTTCGTGTTGCCGCCGGGGCTGGCATTAGTATTCGCGTTCGGGCGTGTGCCCGCGTTGCGGTTGCCCGCGCCCGCGTCGTTGCTGTTTAGTATGAGCCGGTTGTCGAGGTTCGAGTTGGCGACGGCGTTGCCATTGCCGTTGGCGTTTGCGTTTGCGTTGTCGTTCTGGTTCGCGTTGCGATTAGTGTTCTTGTTGCGCTTGGGCTTGTTCGTGTTGTTCGTGTTCGCAACGGCCGCGTTGGCGTTCTCGTTCCCGTTCTTATTCGCCGCGTCTTTGTCCTTCTTCTCGTCGGGCTTCGGCGTGATGCTGACGGAGCTTTCGCCCTCTTTCTGTTCGGCCCGGCTGACGACGACCGCCACGGTCTGTCCTGCTTTCACCACATCGCCGCCGTGCGGTGTTTGATCAAGCACGGTGTCGGGCTTCGCTTCGGCGCTGTAGCGCGAGGCGCGTTTGCGCAACTTCAGCCCGGAGCGTTCCAGCGCCGTCTCGGCCTCCATATAGTTCTTGCCGACAACTTCGGGCACTTTCACTTCGGGGCTGCGCAGGGAGAGATAGACCGTGCCGAACAGGCCGAAGACGAAAGCGACAGCGATGCCAAGAAGGATGCCGATCCGAGTCAGAAAGGTCGGGAACGTCCGCTGCGCTTCTACCACTTTGTCTCGTTGCCTCAGTTGCTCTCACGCTCGCGCTCTGGGTTAGCGCGTTTTCAAGGGCGAGAGTCTAGCACCCGCGCGAGACGTGCCGCAAGTCACACGCCCGCATCACTTCGGCGCACGAGCGCCGCGACATAGAAGCCGTCCGCGCCGTCTCTGTGCGGCCAAGTGCGCGCCGCGCCTGTCTCTGTGAGCAAGTGCGGCGCGGCCGCAACCTGTTCGGGTCTGAAGTCTTGACGGGCACGCAGAAACGCCGCGACGACCTGTTCGTTCTCTTCCGGCTCGACCGAGCACGTGGAATAGACCAGCCGCCCGCCCGGTCGCACTACGCGGGCCGCTTGCGTCAGGATGTTGAGTTGTCGGGCTGAGAGTTCGACTATATCTGCGGGCGACAAGCGCCAACGGATTTCGGGGTTGTGCCGGAGCGTGCCCGTGCCCGTGCAGGGCGCGTCCACCAACACGCGGTCGAACGACGCGGCCGCGAACGGCAACACCTGCTCCGCATCGAACGCGACCGCGCGCAGACTCGTCAACTCTTGCCGCGCCGCCGATGCCACGACCACACGCAGTCGCTGCTCATATAGATCGCCCGCGACCACCAACGCACGATCCTCTGCCAAGCCCGCCACCTGCGTCGCCTTGCTGCCCGGCGCGGCGCACACGTCTAACACGCGCTCGCCCGCACGCGCGCCCAACACGTGCGCGACGAGTTGCGATGCTTCGTCCTGTGTATAGACCAGCCCCTCTTGCGCGAGCGCACGCAACGTCGCGCCGCCCGTGCCCGCAACCACGCGCCACGCCCCCGGCGCAAGCTCCGACGCTCGCACTTCGACGCCGCCCGCTTGCAGACGTTCGATCACGGCCTCTGTCTTCATGCGCCACTCGTTCACGCGAAACGCAACCGGCGGAGTCTGATTGTTCGCGCGCGCCAACGCCGCAGCTTCTGTGATCCCCGAACGCGCCGGCCCAACGCGCGAGCAGCCACGCCGGATGCGAGGTCGCAACCGCAAGCCGTTCGCTCTCGTCCGTCAACGCGGCCGCCGGATCGTAATCAGGCTCGCGCGTCGCGCGCCGCAGCACGGCGTTGATGAAGCCCGCCGCCCCGCGCAGACGCATTGCGTGCGCGAGGTTCACCGCCTCGTTGACGGCCGCCGACGCGGGCACGCGCGACAAGAAGCGCAGTTGATACAACGCCACATGCAACACGCGGCGCACAGGTGCATCCACCGATGCGACTGCGCGCCCCGCGTAATGCTCGATTAAATGGTCGAGCCACAACTGCCAGCGCAGCGTGCCCAACACCAACTCATAACAGAGCGCACGATCTTCAACGCGCAACCCTTCAGTCGCATGCGCCAACAACACGGACGCAAACGCACCCTCTTCTTCCACCCGGCTCAAGACCACAAACGCCACGCGCCGCGCAGGCGACACGACGCGCACACGCGTATCGTTGCCTGCCTTCTTCTTGCTAGTGCGTGCTGGCATCACGCGCTTTAACCTAACGCCTCACCGGCCTGCGCGTGTGCGCCGTTCAGGAAATCACGCGCGCTCATGCGCCGCCGCCCTTCCGGTTGCACTTCTAATAAACGCAACGCCGTGTCCGCGCCACATGCGACGATCAACTCGTCGCCGTGTGCGCGCACGATCTTGCCGGGACTGTGTGCGTCTTCGTCGAATGTCACCACGTCCGCGCGCCAGAGGCCGAGACGTTGATCGCGCCAGTGCGTGAACGCGTTCGGCCACGGTTGTAAGCCACGCACGCGCTGCTCGATCTCTGTAGCCGTCAGCGACCAATCGATCAGACCATCTTCGCGGCGCAAGATAGGTGCGTGCGTTGCAGCGGCATCGTGTTGCGGCTGCGGCTCGATCTCGTCAAGGCGCGCAAGCGTCTCACTCAATAAGTTCGCGCCCAGTCCCGACAGCCGCGCGAGCAGTTCGGGCGCTGTTTCGGTCGCACCAATCGGCGTCGCGCGTTGCAAGAGGAGCGCGCCCGTGTCCAGTCCTTCATCGATCTGCATCGTGGTGACGCCGGTTTCCGTTTCACCGCGCACGATGGCCCAGTTGACCGGCGCAGCCCCGCGATACTTGGGCAGCAGCGAGAAATGTACGTTGATGCAGCCGCGGCGGGGCGTGTGCAGGAACGACGACGGCAGGATGCGCCCGTAGGCGACGACGATGGCGGCGTCCGCGTCGTGCGCGGCGAACAGCGCGCGCGCTTCGTCGGTCTTGATCTTCTGCGGTTGAAGCACGTCGAGGCCGTGCTCAATAGCAAACTCTTTAACGGGCGGCGCATGCAACTTGTTGCCGCGCCCCGCCGGTCTGTCCGGCTGCGTCCACACGGCGACGACCTCGTGCCCGTCGTCAAGACAACGCTTGAGCGTCGGCACGGCCGATTCGGGCGTACCCATGAAGACCAGACGCATAATAGGTCGGCAAACAGTTCGCGCGTCAGTACGCGCAGTGATAGTTGTAGAACTCGCCGGCCTTTTGCCAACGCCCCTGCCGCCGCCGGTAGAGGTTGAAGTGGACGCCCTCGAAGCTCAGGTTACGGGTGATAACTTCGCCCGTGCCGTCGCCGTCCGTGTCAACCTGATCGAGCAGCACTTCAAAGAGGAAGCCTGAAGGGCCGATGCCAGCGAAGGCATCCTCGTTGATTTCGTCCAACGTCGCTTTCTCGACCTTCTCGTAATTGGCCGACGCCTGCACGATAGTCCGCGCCCTGCAACTCTGCGATCAGAAACAGCATGTCGCTGATGTCGGGCGTGCGTTTGAGTTTGAACGTGCCGATCAATTCGAACGTGCCGTCGCCGTCCAGATCGGTCGCGGTCAAGTTGATCGTGTCGAACGCGTTTGCGCGCGCCGCCGGGACGCCGTGCTGCTTGTATAAACTTTCGACGAGCCGGCCGACGGCAGCGCGTTCCTCCGGCGTCGGCGCGCGGCGCGAAGGCGCGGGCCGGCCGAGCGTTTGACTGTCGGTGGCGAGGGCGAAGACGTTGCCGCCGAGTTTGATCGGCGCGTCGAACGTCACGTTGGCGAACGTCTGCGAACACTCGGAGTCGGGCAGCGGCGACTTGACGGTCGCCGTGCCGACGCGCCCGCCACCGAAGATGACTGTGTGCTGCCGCCCCGCCTTGTAGAGCGTCCCGGCCAGTTGTTTGTTGAACGCCCCCTTGCCGCTGTCCGGCACTTGCTCGAACCGCGCGCCCGCGAAGCGCAGGATCGGCTCGATCTGTGCGCCGTCCGACTCTGCTGAGACTTGAAAGAGTGTGGTCCAAGAGGTGCGCGCCGCCGGTCGCGCCGCCCGGCGCTGCTGCGCGTGGACGGGGGCGCGCGCGCACAGGACCGCCAGCATGCTTGCGACGCACAACGCGGCCGGCACAATCAAGCGCACCGGATAGTAAGTGTGTCGGGTGCTTCGCTTCATCGCGTTTTGCTCTCCGTGGATCAGATCACGTCGCGCTTCTCTTTGTCGTTATAACCGGCGCGCACTTTTTCGGCCACGACCTTAGCCTGCATGAAGAGGCCGAGGTAATCGCGCCCGCCCGCCTTCGAGTCTGTGCCCGACATGTTGAAGCCGCCGAACGGATGCACGCCGACGAGCGCGCCCGTGCATTTGCGATTCAAGTACAGGTTGCCGACGTGAAACTCGCTGCGTGCGCGGTCGAGCTTTTCAGGGTCGTTCGTATAGACCGCGCCGGTCAGCCCGTACTGCGTATCGTTGGCGATAGCGAGCGCGTCGTCGAAGTCTTGCGCCTTGATCACAGCCAAGACCGGGCCGAAGATTTCCTCTTGCTCGATGGTGTCGCCCGGCTTCACGTCGGCGATGACGGTCGGCTCGACGAAGAAGCCTTGCTCGCCGTCCGCGCCGCCGCCCGCGACGACGCGCCCGCCTTCGCTCTTACCCTTCTCGATGTACTCGTTGATCGTCTTGAACGCTTTCTGATTGATGACCGCGCTCATCGTCGTCGCATCTTGCGTGGGATCGCCGACCTGCAACTTCGCGGTTCGTTCAGCGATCTTCTCAACCATCGGTTCATACACGTCCGCATGAATGATCGCGCGCGAACAGGCCGAACATTTTGTCCTTGAAAGCCGAAGGCGGCCGCGACCACGCCCGTCGCGGCGTCGTCAAGATCGGTGTCCGCGTCCACAATGATCGCATCTTTGCCGCCCATCTCCGCGACGACGCGTTTGATCCAGAGTTGCTTGTCCTGCGTCTTCGCCGCGCGCTCGTTGATACGCAAGCCCACCTCTTTCGAGCCGGTGAAGGCCACGTAGCGCGTGCGCGCATGATCGACCACAACGTCGCCCACTTCCGCGCCCGATCCGGTCATGAAGTTCACGACGCCTGCGGGCAAGCCTGCTTCTTCCAGCAACTCGAAGAACTTGTATGCGATGGTCGGCGCGTCCGACGAAGGCTTGAGGACGACGGTGTTGCCCGTCACGACCGACGCGACGGTCATGCCCGCCATGATTGCCAACGGAAAATTCCACGGCGGGATGACGACGCCGACGCCGAGCGGGATGTAACGCAACGCGTTCTCTTCGCCTTCGAGCTTAACGAGCGGCTGCGGCTGTGCATAGCGCAACATCTCGCGCGCGTAGAAGTCGCAGAAGTCGATAGCTTCGGCCGTGTCGCCGTCCGCCTCGGGCAAGTCTTCGCCACTTCATAGACCATCCATGCGGAGAACTCGTGCCGTCGTTCGCGCAAGAGTTGGGCGACGCGAAACAACAGTTCGGCGCGCTGTTCGGGCGGCGTCCGCGACCAACTCTTGAACGTCTCGTCGGCCGTTTCGACCGCGCGCCGCGCCAGTTCCTCAGTCGCCTTCTGAAAGCGCCCGACCACCTCGGTCTTGCGCGCCGGGTTCACGCTATCAAACGTGCGCCCGGTCTTGATGCGCTCGCCGCCGATCACCAACGGGTACTCGCGGCCCAGTTCGCCCCGCACCTTATCGAGCGCCGCGCGCATCGCCGCCGCGTTCTCTTCCTTGCCGAAGTCCGTCAACGCTTCGTTCTTAAATTCGCTCTGCATGATCGCTCCTCATATGCGTATGTCGTTAAGCACAAACTGATGGCATAACTGTAGTGACAAGGCAAGTCCCTGCCCGTTTGAGTTACAAACACGCGGGCCGGTTAAGCCCCTACAATGTGTGCTGCCTGTTGTGCCGCGCATCTTAACACAGTCGAAAAACAAAACGCGGTCGCCGCCCGTCTGGCGTGCAACCGCGTCGGTCAGCAAACGTTGTCAACGTCTCTTTATATCCACTTATTCGCTTTGCCCAACTTGCGCATCTTGCGTTTCACCATCTCGCGTTTCAACGGCGTGGTGTGATTGATGAAGACGATGCCGTCGCAATGGTCAGTCTCGTGCAGCATGCAGCGCGCGGTTAAGTCCATGCCGTCCAACTCGAACCGTTCGCCGCGCGCGTCCTGCGCCGCGACGACCGCGCGCAACGACCGCTCGACGGGAAAGAAGACGCCGGGGAACGACAGACACCCCTCGTCGCCCACCTGCTCGCCTTCGACGCGCAGCACCATCGGGTTAACCAGCACGACTTTCTGCGCCGGGTCTTGCCCGCCCGAACAGTCCATCACGAACAGACGCCGCCCCACGCCCACCTGCGGCGCAGCCAGCCCCACCCCCCGCGCCGCATACATCGTCTCGAACATATCCGCCACGAGCCGTTGCAAACGTTCGTCAAATTCAGTTACCACTGCCCCCGGCGTTTCTAACACCGGGTTCGGGTATTTAACGATCTCCAATAAAGCCATGCTTCAATTACCTGTCTGTTTGAATCGCCTCGCCATGAGTGGCCGGCGGGCGAGTTCATCTTACGTGAAACTGCGCGCGCGTGCCAGCACCAGAACAGGCTTAGATAACTTCAATAGGCGCGCAGTTGCTCGCGATAGCCGTCGAAGTTGCGACGCATCTCCGTGAGACTGTCGCCGCCGAACTTGTCGCGCATGGCTTGAGCAAGCACGAGTGCGACCATTGCTTCGCCGATGACACCGGCAGCGGGCACGGCCGTTACGTCGGAACGCTCGAAGGCGGCGGCCTCTTCCTGTTTGGTGTCTATATCAACTGAACGCAAGGCGCGGCGCAGCGTCGAGATCGGTTTGAGGAAGCCGCGCACGCGCAGTTCCGCGCCGTTAGTGATGCCGCCTTCGAGGCCGCCCGCGCGGTTGGTCGGGCGCACAAATTCGTGCGCGGCGGCGTCGAAAAAAATCTCGTCGTGGACCTGCGAGCCGGGCCAGTTCGCCGCCTCCACGCCCGCGCCGATGGCGACGCCTTTCACCGCCGGGATTGACATAACGGCCTGTGCCAAGCGCCCGTCCAACTTCGCGTCCCAAGACGTGTGCGCGCCGAGGCCGGGCACAAGCCCGCGTGCGACGACCTCGAAGACGCCGCCGAGCGTGTCGCCCGCGCGCTTCGTCTCGTCGATCAAAGTGACCATGCGCGCCTGTGCGTCGGCGTCGGCGCAACGTAGCGGCGCGTCGTCGGGGATGGCAGCGATCTGCGCCCACGCGAGGTCGAGCGGTTTGTCGGGCACGCCGCCGAGTTGTATGACGTGGCTGCGCAACTCAACGTCGAAGGCGGCGAGCAACTGGCGTGCGAGCGCGCCGCAGGCCACGCGCGCCGCCGTCTCGCGCGCCGATGCACGTTCCAACACGTCGCGCAGATCGCGCGTGTCGAACTTCTGCCCGCCCGCGAGGTCTGCGTGGCCGGGGCGCGGGCGCGACACACGCCGCGCTTTGTCGGGTGCGAGCGTGCGAGCCTCGGTCGCCATCACGTCGGTCCACGCCGGCCAGTCTTTATTTTCAATCGACAACGCGACGGGCGAGCCGAGCGTGCGGCCGTGGCGCACGCCGCTGATGATGTCGGCGCGGTCGCGCTCGATCTTCATGCGCCCGCCGCGCCCGTAGCCCCACTGTCGCCGCTCAAGCTCGCGGTCAATCAAGGCGACATCGACCGCGAGGCGGCCGGCAGTCCTTCGACGACTGCGACCAGCGCGCGCCCGTGCGACTCGCCCGCGGTAGTGAAACGAAACATAAGATGCAAGGCCACTTGGCGCTAATGCAACGCTTGAACAGTCAGCTTGCGGCGCGTTAAGTCATGGTCAATTCGCGTTCGCGCAGATACTTGATGCGGTCGCGCAGTTCGGCGGCGCGCTCGAACTCCATGGCTTTGGCGGCGTGGCGCATCTCGGCTTCGAGGCGTGCGATAGTGCCGTCGATCTTGTCGCGCGAGTAGTCTTCAAACGCTTCGAGTTCGAGCGGCACTTTGAAATAGTCGGCCTCGTAAGCGGTGACGAGCGTGGCTTCAATCGGCTTGATGATCGTCTGCGGCGTGATGCCGTGTTCGAGGTTGTACTCTTGTTGAATGGTGCGGCGGCGGTTGGTTTCGTCCAGCGCGCGGCGCATCGAGTCGGTGATCTTGTCGGCGTAGAGGATCGCTTTGCCGCTGGCGTGGCGGGCGGCGCGGCCGATGGTCTGTATCAAAGATGTCTCGGAGCGCAGGAAGCCTTCTTTGTCCGCGTCGAGGATGGCAACCAACGAGACTTCGGGCAGGTCCAGACCTTCGCGCAAAAGATTGATGCCGACGAGCACGTCGAACTCGCCGCGCCGCAGGTCGCGCAGGATTTTGATCCGTTCGAGCGTCTCAATATCGGAGTGCAAGTAACGCACGCGCACGCCAACCTCTGCAAAGTACTCGGTCAAGTCTTCCGACATCTTCTTCGTCAACGTTGTCACCAGCACGCGCTCGTTGCGTTCGGCGCGTTGGCGACACTCTTCCAACAGGTCGTCGATCTGGCCTTTGACCGGGCGCACATCGACAATCGGGTCGGTCAAGCCCGTCGGGCGGATGATCTGTTCGACCACTTCGCCGCCGCTCTTGGTCAACTCGTAAGGGCCGGGCGTGGCCGAGACGTAGATGGTCTGCCCGACGCGCGCCTCGAACTCGGCGAAGTTGAGCGGGCGATTGTCCATCGCACTCGGCAGCCGGAAGCCGTATTCAACCAACGTGCGTTTGCGCGACTGGTCGCCATTGAACATGCCGCGCACCTGCGGCACGGTCTGGTGCGATTCGTCGATCACAACCATCGTGTCGCGCGGCAAGTAATCGAGCAGCGTGGGCGGCGGTTCGCCCGCCGCTTTGCCGGTCAGGTGGCGCGAGTAGTTTTCGATGCCGCGACAGAAGCCCATCTCCTTCATCATCTCAAGGTCGTACATCGTGCGTTGATGCAGGCGTTGCGCCTCAAGGAGCTTGCCCTCTTGAATGAGCTTCGGCTCCCACCAATCGAGTTCTTCGCGGATCGTTTTGATCGCCCGTTTGACCGTGGCCTTCGGCATCACGTAATGCGTCTTCGGATAGATCGGCAGCCGCGCCGTGTGCTTTTGTAAGACTTCGCCGAGCAGCGGATCGATGGTCGAGACAGAATCAACCTCGTCGCCCCACAGTTCGATGCGGTACGCTTGATCCTGATAACTCGGATAGACCTCGACGATGTCGCCGCGCACGCGGAAACTACCACGGTCGAACTCTATATCGGAGCGTTCATACTGCAACTCGACGAGTCGTTGCAGCAACGCATCGCGGCCGATCTTCATGCCCGGTTCGACGAACAGCAGCATATTGTAGTACGCATCCGGGTCGCCGAGGCCGTAGATGCACGAGACGGAGGCGACGACGATCACGTCGCGGCGCTCGAACAGTGCGCGCGTCGCCGACAAACGCAGCCGGTCGATCTCTTCATTCACCGTTGACTCTTTTTCGATGTACGTGTCCGACGCCGGCACGTAAGCTTCCGGCTGATAGTAGTCGTAATAAGAGACGAAATACTCGACCGCGTTCTCAGGAAAGAAGCTCTTGAACTCTTGATAGAGTTGCGCGGCGAGCGTCTTGTTGTGCGCGATGACGAGCGTGGGGCGCTGTGTGCGCTCGATGACCGTGGCGATGGAAAAAGTCTTGCCCGACCCGGTGATGCCGAGCAGCACTTGATGCTGCGCGCCCGCGTCGAGGCCGCGCACGAGCGCGTCAATCGCCTGCGGCTGATCGCCCTGCGGTTGAAAATCGGAGCGTAGTTGAAATCTCATGATGACAAATAAAAGTGACGGGAGACAGGCATTTTAACCTGTCACCCGTCACCTGTCACATGGCGCTGTCTTAAGTCGTGTGCTGCGGCTGGCTGCTGATCTGATAGATGGCTTCCATCACGGCCGAGCGCACTTCGGTCGGGAGCGAACCGCGCACGGCGAGACGACGGAACGACGGCAGAATCTCGTGCTGCCCGCTCAACGCCAACAACTTCACGACGGCGAGCCGCACTTCATTGTCCGGGTGCGTCTCGATGGCATGAATGAGCGGCGTCGTCTCGCCCGCCTTCGCCATTAGGAACAGCAGCGAGAAGGCATCATAAGTCTTATCGCGGCTCTCGCCCGTCAAGTTCGACACGGCTTCGTCCGCCAACCCCGACGCGGAGATGGCCGTGCCGATGCGGCGGCGACGTTCGGCCGGGGCTTCGCGCAACGCACGCGTGAACGAATCCGCGCGGTCGTCCGCGAGACTATAAAGCGCGCGGGCCGCGGCCTGTCGCACTTCGAGCGCCGAGTCGTCGAAGGCGGCGCAAATCTGATGAAACGCTTCGTCCGTGTTGAGCCGCGCGAGCGCCAGCACTGAAGCGGCGCGTTCGCTCACGTCTTCGCTTTCCAGCCGCAGTTGGATCGCCTTCGGGATGATCGACAGGCGCTCCTCTTCCGCGCCCAACAGATCGATCTCCTTCGCCGTTGTCTGCGGACTCGTGATCACGGTCGGCTCATCAAGTATGAACGGCGACTCAACCTCGGTCGCCGCTTCTTCGACCGGCGTGAACAGTTGCGGCTCGATCTCTTTCGTCGTTTCGTCGGCGCGCGTGTCAACCGGCCTCGTCCACGCGGCGGGCGCGTGTTCTTCAACTTCCGCGTCGAACGACACGCGCTGCTCCAACACGGTCGCAGGCGGCGCGGTCGTGTCGGCGCTGCGCTCCTCAACGTCCACATCAACCCACTCGTCCAAGTCCGCCGCACCACTCGCGGGCATGAACAAGTCGATGTCCTTCGTCTCCGCTTCAACAGGCGCGGGCGGCGCGGAGAGGATCGATTCAATCGTGCGCGACAAGTCGTCCGCAACCGGCGTGCTCGTCGTTGCTTCAGTCAACGGCGCAGACTCGCGCGTCACGTCGTCAACTGCTGCTGGTTCAACTAACTGCTCAGGCGCGGCTGGTGCGAACGACTCCACGTCAAGCGCAAGCGGCGGCAGCGACTCTGCCACGTCCGCACTCGCAGCGGTAACATCCGCATGCTCGATAACTGCGGGCGACTCAACCTCGACCGCTTCAACGGGCGGCTCGACCACGACCGCCGGAACACTCGCCGCGCTCTCTTCAGCAACAATTTCAACCGGCGACTCTACGCTCGTCTCTTCCGGCGCAACAACCGGAGCGGCGGCCACCGTCGGCTCCGCTTCCAACTCAGGCTCCGGCACAAACACCGGCGGCAGTTCCGCCGTCTCAGCCTCACTCTCATCAACCGGCGCAGCCACAGCCGCCACTTCATCAACATGAGCCGCTTCAACTGACACCGCTTCGGCCGCTGGTGCTGCAACTATCGTCGCTGCTTCTGCGTCCGTCGTCTCGGTCGGAGTTTTAACGGCCGGACTTTCAACCAGCGCGTCGATCACAGCGGCCGCGGCCGAAGCTTCGATGGCGTTCAGGAGCAGCTTGCGCGGTATCTGATCCGAAGTCTCGCGCCAACGCAAGGCTTCGAGCGGGCCGACCGCGGCCGGGTCTTGCAACTCGGCCAGTGCTTCGACGGCCGAGCGCCGCACTTCCGGTGCGGGGTCTTCAAGCGCGGCGACGAGATGCGGCGTGGCCGTCTTGTCGCCGACCATGCCGAGCGTGCGCGCGGCCGAGGCACGTTGCGCGGGCGCTTCGGCGGCGCGCAGATCGCGTGCGGCGTCGGCAAAGTAACCGTGCTGTTGGAAAGCTACACGCGCGCGCTCACCGCGCACGTCTTCAGTCTCGGTCGCCAGCGCCGTCATCAATTCGGCCGCGACGACTTGCCGCGTCGCCACATCCGACGCGCCGATCAACGCTTCGTCATAAGCCGCGCCGGCCACAAGTTTCTTGACCTCTTCGGCCACGCGCTCCGACGTATCGGCCGGCGGCGCGTCTTCAGACGCCAACGCCGCTGCGCCTGCCGCGACGATCACGGCCGCTGCGGTCGTCGCCCCTGCTTCGACCGGTGCTGACTCCACGGTCACATCCGCGTCCGCTGGTTCCGCGCCCACAGGCGGCGCGGGCGCGACCAGCGCGGGCGCAACCGTGTGTGGCTGCTGCTTCTGGCCCTTTTGACCTTTCTTGCCCCTTTTGTCTTTCCTATTCTTCCGCGACTCGGCAGCAACAACCGGCGTTGCGACCACAGGCGCAGGCACGACGGGCGCAGGCGGCACAACAGCCGCGACCACAGGCTCTTTGGCCGGCAGTGCAACTTTCGGCGTGTCGCGTAGCGCAGTCGGTTCGGTTGCGGGCGCGGCCGGCGGCAACTGTTCGCGCCGCTCGCCGCCACGCGCGAAGACGAAGAGGACGAGGCCGCCAAGCGCGACTAGGGCTAGGAGCAGCCACGGCCAGTTGCGCAGGACGGTCGTGCCAAGACTGACGGGCGCGGCCGTGCTGGGCGCGTTCGTCGTGGTGCTCGAAGTTGGCCCGGCCGGCGTCGTTTGTAGTTGCGCAAGTTGCTCCGGCGTCGGCGTCACGGCAGTCTCAACTGTAGGTGACGGGCTGGCGAGTTGCGGCGTGGTCTGCGGCAGCGGCGACGGCGCGACGAGCGGCGTGGGCACGCCGCCGGGCGGCAGCACGCCCGTTGTTTGATTCGCGGTCGTTTGATTCTGTGTGCGTGCGTCGGGCGTCGGGCGCGTGTTGGGCGTCGGGGTCGGCGTGCTCGCTAGTTCGACCGGCGTGCGGACTTGTGCGCGCGGTTCGGGTGTCGGTTGCTGTGTGGGCTGGTTCGTGTTCTTCGGTTGCGCGCCGACATCGGATGCGTTGAACTGCACGACCAGCCGGTTGAATCGCTGGTCCACACGCGCCGACGCGCCCGGTTGCAGTTTGAACGAGAGCACTACGTCTTGCCCGCGCCGTTGCACCTGCGCGCCCTCGAAGCCGCGCCCGCGCACGCCGCCGACGCCCTTCGCGCTCGCCTGCGGAATGACGACATAAAAACGGTCGCCGCTGCGATACGCGGAGTAGTCGTTAAGCACACCGTCGGAAGTGATCGTCACCTTCGAGCCGCCGGGCGCGTCGCTGCTCGACATACCGGCGATGTTCTTGGTGGTGCGCGGCTTATTTGTCTGCGCGGTGTTGTCGTTCTGCTGCGCGCGGGCGCTCGGCGCAAGGGCGCTCAAGGCACAGAGCACGCCGAGCAGGAGCGCACACGTGCGCTGTAGGCGTTGGGGCTGACAGGTAGTCACTGATTTGCGCATTGCTATGTTACGAGGCTGACATCGGCGCGGACTGAACGGGCGCATTATGCAATAGCCGCTGCCCTCTTGTCATCAAAACTTTAGCCGTGGCTCAATCGACCGCCGCGTGATCGTCGCGGTAGATCGCTTCGAGAATAGCGTTGCGTAGTTTGTCCGGTGCGCCGTCGCCCAAGGCCACGCGCCGCAGACGCTTGTTGATCTCAGGCTGCCCTTGCAACGCGAGCAGGCGCGCGGCGGCCAGTCGCACGCTCAACTCGCCCGACTGTTCGACGGCCGCATAGATCACTTCCAACTCGCCTGACTTGAGGACCAGCGACAATAACGAGAAGGCCTCGTAAGCCTGCCGTCGATCTTCGCTGGCCAAACGATCAAGCGCCTTCGCCGTCAGCCCGGCCTTTGTGCAAGCCTGCGCGAGCAGGCGCAGTTGTTCGCCGTCGCTCTGTTCCATCACACGCACGTATGCGTCGGCGCGGTCGAAGCCCAGACGCGAGAGCGCACGGGCGGCGGCGGCACGCACCTCGCGCGCCTCGTCGGCCATGCCGATCAGCACCGACGCGAAGACCGACTCGTGCCCGATGATGCCGAGGCTCGTGATGGCCGTGGCGCGGACGGTCGCGTCCTCGTCGGTAGTGGCGAGCGCGGCAAGCGCATCGACCGCACGCTGCACTTGAAACTGCGCGAGTTGCTGGGCCGCATGTGTGCGCGCTTCAACGTCAACGCTGCTCAAGCGTTCGAGCGCCTCTGCAAGCGTGTGGTCCTCAAGCCATTCGGGCAAATGCTCGATCTCGCCGACCGGCTCAAGCCCGTCTATGTCGCCCGTGAACGAGCCGCCCATGAGCAGTCGCCCATCTTCGTCGCCTTCCGGGTACACGTCTATGCAATCGACCGAGCAGGCGCTCAACGCGCGGGCAAAGAGCGGCGCGGGCAGTTCGGGATGACGGCGCGCGATGTCGAGCAACGCGCCGATGGCCGACGGCAAGCCCAACGCGCCGAGGCTCGTCACCGCTTCGGTGAAGACAACCGGCTCGGAGTCGTGCAACGCTTCGAGCAGGAACGGCAGCGACGCCGACGAGCCGACTTGACCAAGCACGCGCGCCGCCATCGTGCGTTCGCAGACATCGTTCGCCAGCAACAGCGTCGCACTCTGCCGCGCGACGAAGCCATACTCTTCAAGCGCCATGCGCGCACGTCGTTGCTCGTCTGCGCCGAGCATGGTCGATTGCAGTGCCTTCAAGAGCGAAGCCTCGACGGCGCGGCGGTCGTCAGGCGCGCGCGCCGCCAGTATCTCGATGCTGTGCGGCTGCCCCTGTAAAAGTTTCTCCACTTCCTGATCGATCCGGTACGCGCCGAAGACAACTGACGGCGCAGCGGTGAACGTCGGTTTACGCTCAGGCTTGTCCGTGCCGGCCTGCGAGCCCGCGACCGACGGCGTCACGCCGCTCAGTTTGTCGCTGGCCGCCGGCCCAAGTTTTTGCGTCGATCATCTCTGCGGCGATCACCGTGCGGGGTCGGCTCAAGCCCAGCCACGCTCACCCTCGGCGCGGCCGTGTCGAAGGCCCGCGCGTCCGTCTTGCTGAGCGCACGCGGCGCTGCCGCCAGTGCCGTCGAAGTGCCTTCGTCCGCGTCCTCGTCCCAGTCTTCCGCCTTAGCGCGGCGTTGCCGCCGGTAGATAAACATGAACGCGACGAAGCCGCCCGTGCAACACAAGCCAAGCACTGTCAGCGGCGTCTTCAACGACGACGACCCGTTGACGACGTTCGCTTGCGCTTCGACCGGTGGCAACTGCGGCGCGGATGGTTCAAGCAGCGGCGGCGCGGTCTGCGTGCCTGTGGCGGTTCGCGCCGCATTGACCGGCGGCATCGTCGTGCCTGATTGCTGTGCGAGCGCACTCTCCGTCTGCATTGTGGCCGGTGCTTGACCTTGCATCCGCTGCGCCGCACTCAAAGTCGCTTGCTTCCGCTCGGTCGCTTGCATAGCGGGCGCATCGTGCTGCGGCCTGCCGTCCGTTATCGTCTCGGACTCTTGCGCGCCGGACTGTCGCCGTCTGTTGTTCTCACGCGCGGTGGTCTGTTCACTGTCCTGTGCATTCGCCCGCTTAGCCTCGCGGCTTGTCTGTGCCGTGCGTTCGGTCTGCGGCGCGTTGTCGTGCGCCTGCACGCCGGAGCGCGAACCGCCGCCGCCCACAACCACGTCGAGTTGGTTGAAGCGCGGTTGCACGTAGACGTTGCCGCCGTCTTTGACCGGCACGACCAGTTCCAGCGAATCGCCCACGCGCCGCGCCTTCACGCCGCGCGGCAAGCCAGAGCGCAACGCGTTCTGACCTTTATAGACGACGATGTGGAAGCCTTCGTCGTCCTGCCACGTCTGCGCCCGCGAGAGCGCGCCGTCACCGGCGATGGAGACGACCGCGTCTTGCCCCCGCTGGCGCGTCGTTACGCCCGTGACGTTGACGGGCGCGTCGCTGCCGCCGCGTTGCGCCTGCGGCGCGCGGCCGGGCGACACGACCAGACCGAAGACGAGGCCCACAGCGGCGAGGCTCAATCTGAGCCAGCGGAAGTTTTTAAATCTGAGTTCGCGCATGAGAGTTCAACCTGTGTTAGCGGCTTGATGCGTCCAGCCCGCGAGCACGGTGCGCGTTCGACGCTGGCGCTGAAGAGGTGCGCGGGTCGCGGCGGCGCGTGTCCGTGTGGCGGGCGCAAGGCTTGCCTTGACGGCCGGGCGTTAGGATTACGCTCTGGTTGGTTTTGATCGCCGCCCGGCCGTGCTCAAGTTTGGCCGCGGCGGCAATGTTGGCGTGTGAACAACCCTTCAGCAGCGAGCGCGTGTGTGCAGTTAATTAACGCTGCTCGTCGCTGAACTTGTAACCGATGCCCCAGACGGTCAAGACCATCTGCGGGTTCTCCGGATTCTCTTCGATCTTGGCGCGGAGCCGGTTGATGTGTGAGTCAATCGTCCGGTCGTAGCCTTCGTAAGAGTAGTCCCAGATTTTTTCCAGCAGGTACTTGCGCGGGAAGACGCGACCGGGATTCCCGGCGAAGAGTCGGAGCAACTCGAACTCTTTCGGCGTCAACTCGATCTGCCGGTCGCCGACCGTGACCTCGCGCTTGGACGGGTCAATGCGGAGCTTGCCGCGCACAATCGGCGCTTCGTCGGACGTGCCTTCCGCGCGTGTGCCTGCTTGCATGCGCCGGAGCACGCTCTTGATGCGTGCTTCCAGTTCGCGCAAGCTGAAGGGCTTGGTGATGTAATCATCCGCGCCCATCTCTAAGCCAAGCACTTTGTCCACCACGTCGTCCTTCGCGGTCAGCATGAGGATGGGAATGTACGGCGCTTTCTCGCGCAACTCACGACAGACGGCAAGGCCGTCCATCTTCGGCAGCATCAGGTCTAAGACGACTGCATCGGGCCGCTCGGTCAGGGCCGCTTGCACGCCCGCTACGCCGTCCTCGGCCGTCTTGACATCATAACCGGCACGCGAGAAGTACTCGCCGATAGCGGTCGAGATATTCTCGTCGTCTTCGATGACGAGGAGGACCAGTTTGCGGTCTTGAATTTTCGGCTCTTGGCCGTCCGCTTCAGTCCTGGCTCTGTTGGCGGCTGCGTTAGTTGACATCGGGGCTAATTGTGCGCAGGAGCGAATTGCTGATTCGCGGGGTTGAAGATCGGAGGCGATAAGCCGCGCCCCCTACCCTATCGGAACTATAACAGGACAGTCCCGTCAAACTCAAGTATTAAGTTAGCAGACTCCGGCCGGCACAACTAAACGGCAACGGCCACAAACGTCGGTCTAACTACTGCTCGGACATAGAGTTTGCGCCCGACTGCGCGACCGGGCACGGTCGCTTGCGCTCGCGCTCACAGCTTGCCCGGCTTCGACGACGCGGGCGCTTGCTTCTGGCGCAGCCGCGCATCGACCTGCGCGGCGAAGGCTTGCAGGTCTGCGTTGCTGACGATCTTGTTGACGACGACGAGCATGTCGTGCAGTGCTTTCAGCCCGCGTTCGTCGTCCAACTCATAGATCGTCTCGGCCGCGGCCACGCCGAGCGTAAAGTCGTTGCGCACGAAGCTCTGCCGCAACGCATCAAGCAGCAGCGGCAGCACGCGCGGGTCGTCTTTGCCCGCCGCGCCGATCACGTAGATGGCCGCCCTGCGCGCCTCGCTCGTATGTGGCGGCGCGATGTAGCGCAACCCGATCTCAAGCGCGCGCTTGTCGCCCAACTCCGCCAGCCCGTTCAACGCGGCGGCTTGCGTCTTCTCGCGCCACGACGGCTGTTCGAGCAGACGCACGAGCGCGTCGTATGCGCCCGGCGCTTTCGTCTTGCCCAGAGCCTCGGCCGCCGCGCCGACGACCGCATAACTCTGATCCTGCAATGCCTGCTCGAACAACTGCGCGAGTTGCGGCTCAGGTCGCGTGCCGAGCGCGGCGATGGCCTGCGCGCGCACCTTCGGCCGCTCGTCCTTCGTCGCCGCAAGCAGACTCTCCCGCACGCGCGCGCCCTGCCAGCCGGCGAGCGCCTTCGCGGCTTCGTAACGCACGCCCCAGAACTTGTCCGTCGTCAAAGCCGTGCTGACCGCATCGGCGATGCGCTGCTGCTCCGCCTCTTTAGTCTCCGCGGCCCGCACGCGCAACTTCAACTGTTCGAGCGCCCACACGCGCCCAAGCACATCTTCATCATGCGCCAACTGATAAAGCAACGCGTCGGTCGGCTTCTCAAAGATCAGTACTTTGATCAGCGTGCCTTGATAATCGAAATTGACGAGCAGCGGCGGGCCGTCAACCTTGAAGGTGAACGTCTGTTCAAGTTGCGGCGCTAGTTGCACACGCTCGACGCGCGTGCCCGTCGCCGTGGCCAGTTCCACGTCCACGGGCATCTGGAAGTAAGTCGTCTGCGGATAAGCACTCTTAGGATCAGGCTGTTGTTCCTGTCGCACCGTAAGGAGCAACGCACGTTGCGCGGCGTCGTACTTCTGCGTCACACGCAAGACGGGATGCCCCATCTTATAGACCCACTCGTCGAAGAACCAATCGAGCTTCTTCCCCGTCGTTGCTTCAAAGGCGGACTGCAATTGCGCCGTGTCCACGGGCTGATGCGCGTGCTGCTTCAGATAGAGATTGAGCGCGCGCCACCACTGTTCGTCGCCGACGACGCGGCGCAGCATGTGCAGCACGGCCGCGCCGCGCTGGTACGGGTACACGTCGAACAGTGCTTCGGGGTCGCGGTAGTTCGGCGTCACCAACGGCGGCGCGAGCCTTTCTTCCACGCTTCAAGATACGCGTACTGATCGGCGCGCACGTCGCCGTAGAGCAGTTCGTCGCGCCCCAACAGATGCTCGTTCCACAGCGCCTCGAAGTAAGTGGCGAAGCCTTCGTTGAGCCACAGGTCCGCCCACTCGCGGCACGTCACCAGATCGCCGAACCACTGGTGCGCCAGTTCGTGCGCTTGAATGCTATCGCTCGACTGATCGATCTCTGTACGTGCGTCGTGGATGATGGTGTCGGTCTGCGTCGTGGCCGAGATGTTCTCCATCCCGCCGGGGAAGTTGTGGACCATCACCTGCGCGTACTTCGCGTAAGGATATTTGACGCCGAGCCTCTCCGAATAGAAACGCACCATGTTCGCCAGCCGCGCCGTCGTCAACTTCCCGGCCGCAACTTCATTCGGATAGACATAACTCAAGACAGGCACACTCGCGCCCGCCTGTTCGACCGGCGCATATTCGCCGACGACGATGGACGTGAGATAGTTTGCGTGCGGCTGCTCCATCAGCCAGTGAAAAGTGCGCGTGTCGTCTTTATTCTCCACGACCGAGACGAGCCTGCCGTTTGACACAACTGAGAGTGGGCGCGCGACCGTTGCGACGATCTCTGACGTGGCGAAATCGTCTGGGTGATCGTAAGACGGAAACCAGAGACGGTTGAACTCGCTCTCGCCCTGCGAATAGATTTGCGGCCGGCTCAAAGGATCGTCCGCTGTCTGTTTGTTGAAGACAAGACCGCGCGCATAGTTGCCGCTGGCAAGTTCGCGCACGCGCCCGTTCGTGTGATACGCAACGACGACCGACACCTCTTCGCCGCGCCTATATGCACGGTCGAACATTACACGCAACTTCTCTGCGCGCTCGTCCGCTTCATACTTGAGCGGCGTGCCCGTCGTCAGCGTCACGCGCTCAAACGTCATGTTCGCGGCGTCGAACTCGACGCGCCGCAACTCATCCGTCTGCGGCGTGAAGGTCAACGTCGCCGTGCCCAACGCCTGTTCATGTTGCCAATCGAACCGCAGATCGAGTTTCACGTGCCGCAGATCATAATCGTGCGCCGGGACGCTGCGCGCAGGCGGCAACGAAGGCGCGGTCGCCTGCTGCGCGCGCCTGTGGCTCGTCGTGGCACAGACGCCCGCCGCTTGCATGAGCAGCAATAGGACGAAGCTCAAACAGATTAGTCGGGCGCGCACTTTGCTTGTTATATGTAGCCTGCTCATCCCTTTGTACCCTCGACTCGCTTGCCCTTAACGCACGGTTGTAAAGCAACCGGCGGCGAAGATCAAATGACCTCTCATGATGGAAACGATGAAGGCGAAATGATGAATGATGAATTAATAACTGTTCCTGATTCCGCATTCCGCATTCCGCCTTCATCATTTCCGTTGATCCATGCTTCTTGACAAACCTCACGGCGCGCGAGCACAATCCCGCCTCGCCACGCGCCGTGCGCGGGCGACTATTCAAGCCGGCCGCCAACCAGCGAACAGACCATGAGCGCCCTCTCGCCAGTTAACGAAACAGCTTTCCCTGATCTCGACTTAGTGCGACGCGGCAAGGTGCGCGACGTGTACGCGGTGACCAAAGACCAACTGCTCGTCGTCGCCACCGACCGCCTCTCCGCCTTCGACTGCGTGCTGCCCACACAGATCGCGCGCAAGGGCGAAGTGCTCACGGCGCTCTCGCGTTTCTGGTTCGCGCGCCTCGCAAACGTCACGCCGCATCACTTGCTCACGACCGACATCGAACAGATGCCGGAGTCCGTCAGGCAGTACGCCGACGTGCTGCGCGGTCGCGCCATGCTCGTGCGGCGCACGGAAGTCTTTCCGGTCGAGTGCGTCGTGCGCGGTTATCTGGCCGGATCGGGCTGGAAGGATTATCAACAGACCGGCGCGATCTGCGGGCACACGCTACCGCCCGACTTACGCGAGGCCGAGCAGTTGAGCGCGCCCCTCTTTACGCCCGCGACCAAAGCCGAAGCGGGTCACGACGAAAACATCAGCGAAGCGCAGATGCGCGCGCTCGTCGGCGACGAAGTGACAACGCACCTGCGCGACACGGCGCTCGCGCTCTACGGCGCGGCTGAACAGTACGCGCGCGCGCGCGGCATCATCATCGCCGACACGAAGTTTGAGTTTGGGCGTGACCAAGACGGGCGCATCATCTTGATCGACGAAGTGTTGACGCCCGACTCGTCGCGCTTCTGGCCCGCAAGCCTCTACGAACCGGGCCGCGCGCAAGCCTCGTTCGACAAGCAGTATGTGCGCGACTACTTGGAAACGCTCGACTGGGACAAACGGCCGCCCGCGCCGCCGCTCCCGCCCGCAGTCGGCCGCGGCCACGACGGCGCGCTACCTCGAAGCCTATCGTCTGCTCACAGGCAGCGAATTGTGAAAGGGCAGTCAGCGGTCAGCAATCAGCGGTCGGCTAAAGCGCGCTTCACGACTTGAACCTGTTACTAGCAGCTATAGTCAAACCTGACTGCTGATGGCTGATTGTTAACCGCTGACCGCTGACCGCTGATTGCTGACTGCTGACCGCTTCTCCATGACTGTTTTCGATCTCATCGTACTCGCACTGATTGGCTCGTCGCTGGTGGCGGGCGCGTTGCGCGGGTTGGTGCGTGCGCTCATTGCCACGGGCGCGCTGATCGTCGGGTTGTTGGTGGCGACGCACGGTTACGAGCCGGTGGGCGCGTTGCTGCGCGGCGCGGGGTTGGTCGAGTCGCAGGCGGCGGCGCAGGCGGGCGGCTTTCTGTTGATCGTCGGCGTGGCGCTGGCACTCGGTTTCGTGGCGGGCCAGTTGGCGCGCGGCGGGTTGAAGCGCGTGCGGCTCGGTTGGCTTGATCGCGCGTTGGGCGCTCTGTTCGGCCTCGCGCGCGGCTTGGCCGTCTGCGCGATCATGTATCTCGCGCTGACCGCGTTTCCCGTCCGTTTGGACGCCGTTGCGGAAGCGCGCACCGCGCCCGTCCTCGCCGCGAGCGCACAGGCTTTGTCCTACTTGACCTCGACCGAACTACGGGCACGTTTTCTGGCCGGCTATCAACGCGTGCGCGCGTGACCAAGCAGCTAACAGGGCTTGTCCCTTCAGTCTGTTCGCCATTTTAGGAGAAGCAATGCAGATGCGTGCCCGCCTTGAAGCTTTGATCGACGAGATGCTCGACGGCCAGATACTGCTCGACGAAGCATTGGCCGAGTTCGAGAAGCTCTACATCCAGAAAGCCCTCACCCGCCACAAAGAACACCTCTCGCGCACCGCCGCCACCCTCGGCATACACCGCAACACGCTCTCCAAGCGCGTCGCAGATTACCGCAGCCAAGAACGCCCCGCCCCGGCCAAAAAGCGCCCCAACACCAAACCCGCCAAGCGCAAGCCGCGTTAAGGCAGAAGCCGTACAAGAAACTCCAAATCGCGCTTTTACCCCGGCCATGCTCACTCAAAGTGAGCACGGCCGCGCTTTTTACCCCATTGTTCTCACTTTTTACTTCATCGTATCCGCAAAAAGCGTGATTGTTACAGTTTAAGGCGTGGGTCACCTCATGGCGCGCATGTACGGCGGGGCATGGTTGGGCTGTTATGAGCCTGCGCGTGTCTGTAACCACCGATTTTGGCGTAGGTTATGGGAATGTGAGTCTGACCCACTCACATTTCATCGCCCGCCGGTTGACAATTCCCGCGCAGGCGCGATATTCTTGGCACTCGCTTGAACAGAGTGCCAAACGGGGCGCACAGACGAATGTGACGTTAGCCGTCGGCGGCCCGGCGCACAAGTTAATCAGGCGAGGCTAAGTTCTGACAAGTTTGCTTAAACAGCAATCAAAAACCACTCTGAAGCAACCACCCGAAAGGAGCATTATGGCTACGAACATTAGACCCCTTCATGATCGCGTGATTGTGCGCCGGATCGAAGAAGGCGAGCAGGTGCGCGGCGGGATCATCATCCCCGACACCGCCAAAGAGAAACCGCAAGAGGGCGAAGTGATCGCCGTCGGCGAGGGCAAGCACAAAGACGACGGCACGCGCCAGACTTTGGACGTGCAGGCGGGCGACCGCGTACTCTTCGGCAAGTATAGCGGCTCGGAGATCAAAATCGACGGCGAGGAACTGCTCATCATGCGCGAGGACGAAATCCTCGGCGTTATCGAGCGCGCGGGCGCGCAAGCGAGCGGCAAAAAAGGCGGCAAGTAGTCTTTAAGAAAGACTACAGCCGCTTTTTCGCTTTTGATTGAAGCTTGAAGATTAATTAGAGGAGAACTGAAAGTTATGGCCAAGCAAGTCATACATGGCGAGGAGTCGCGCGCGGCGATCCTGCGCGGCGTTAACCAACTCGCCGACGCGGTGAAGATCACGCTGGGGCCGAAGGGCCGCAACGTTGTGCTCGACAAGAAATTCGGCTCGCCGACGATCACCAAAGACGGTGTGACCGTGGCGAAAGAGATCGAGTTGAAAGACTCGCTCGAAAACATGGGCGCGCAGATGGTGCGCGAAGTTGCCTCGAAGACTTCGGACGTGGCCGGCGACGGCACGACGACGGCGACCGTGCTCGCGCAAGCCATCTTCCGCGAAGGCGTGAAGACTGTCGCGGCCGGTGCGAACCCGATGGCGCTGAAGCGCGGCATTGATAAAGCTGTGGTGCGTGCGACTGAAGAGATCACGCGACTGTCGAAGCCGGTTAAGGGCGACATGATCGCGCAGGTCGGGACGATCTCGGCGAACGGCGACCGCACCATCGGCGAGTTGATCGCGGAAGCGATGTCGAAGGTCGGCAAGGACGGCGTGATCACGGTTGAAGAGTCGCGCACGATGAGCACGGAGTTGGAAGTGGTCGAAGGTATGCAGTTCGACCGCGGCTACCTGTCGCCTTATTTCGTGACCGACCCTGAGCGCATGGAAGCGGTGTTGGAGAATGCGCTGATCCTGATCCACGAGAAGAAGATCAGTTCGATGAAAGACCTGCTGCCCTTGCTTGAGCAGATCGCCAAGATGGGCAAGCCGCTTGTCATCATCGCGGAAGATGTCGAAGGTGAAGCTTTGGCCACGCTCGTCGTGAACAAACTGCGCGGCACGTTGAACGTCGCGGGTGTGAAAGCGCCGGGCTTCGGCGACCGGCGCAAGGCGATGCTTGAAGACATCGCTATTCTGACGGGTGGCAAGGTCATCTCGGAAGACCTCGGCATCAAGTTGGAGAACGTGCAAGTGTCCGATCTTGGTCGCGCCAAGAAGATCACGATTGACAAGGACAACACGACCATCGTTGAGGGCGGCGGTAAGGCTGCGGACATCGAGGGGCGTGTGAAGACCATCCGCGCGCAGAGCGATGACACCACTTCGGACTACGACCGCGAGAAGTTGCAGGAGCGGCTCGCCAAGTTGGTCGGCGGCGTCGCGGTCATTCGCGTGGGCGCGGCGACCGAGACGGAGTTGAAGGAGAAGAAGGCGCGCGTTGAAGATGCGATGCACGCCACGCGCGCGGCCGTGGAAGAAGGCATCGTGCCGGGCGGCGGCGTCGCGCTGGTGCGCGCGGCGAAGGCGCTCGACAAGTTCCGCGCGAACGAAGAGGGCGAAGGCGACTCCGACGAACAGATCGGCGTCAACATCGTGCGCCGCGCGTTGGAAGAACCGCTCCGCCAGATCGTGCAGAACGCGGGCAAAGAAGGCGCGGTCATCGTCGAGAAAGTGCGCGACAACAAGAAAGAGACTTACGGCTTCAATGCTGCGACCGAGCAGTTTGAAGACCTTGTTGAGTCCGGCGTCATCGACCCGGCGAAGGTCACGCGTTCGGCGTTGCAGAACGCGGCGTCCATCGCGGGCCTGATGCTCACGACAGAGGCGCTCGTCTCCGAGTTGCCCGACGACGACAACAAAGCCCCGGCCATGCCCGGCGGCATGGGCGGCGGCATGGGCATGTAAGCCTGAGCACCAACCCGTCGAACGAACAGCGGCCCGACTCGATAAGAGCCGGGCCGCTTTTATTATGCTCTATTGACACCCCTGCGGTTCTGGCATATAACCCCGGCGTTAAGCGGACGCGCAGGCGCGGTTTCAAACGGGCGACGAACCACACGGCCCACGTCACGTCGCTTACGCCGCCAGCCGCCGCCAGCGGCCGCGTGCTTGAACTTACACATGCGACCCCGCCGACCTCCTCACGCTGAAAGGAGCAACTGCTGTGGCACGTCTCTCTTCGCCGACCGAACACATGCGAGATCATTACACCGTCGTCGTCGTCGGCTCAGGCTACGGGGGCGGCATCACGGCTTCGCGCATGGCGCGCGCCGGGCAACGCGTCTGCGTGCTTGAGCGCGGGCGCGAGTGGCAGCCGGGCGAGTATCCGTCGCATGAAATTAAAGCTGTCGAGCAGGTGCAGGTTGACGGCCCCGAAGGGCACATAGGCCACCGCACCGGCCTCTACGACATACGCGTCAACGCAGACATCAACGTCTTCATCGGTTGCGGGCTGGGCGGCACGTCGCTCGTCAACGCTAACGTCGCGCTCGAAGCCGACCGGCGCGTCTTCACATTGCCCGAATGGCCTGTGGAGTTTCGCTCCGATCCGCACCTGCTCGACGAAGGCTACAAGCGCGCCCGCGAGATGCTTGACCCCGCGCCTTATCCGGGGCCGCCGCAGTCGGCCGAGTTCCCGCCGCTCGCCAAACTGGCCGCGCTTGAGAAGTCGGCCAAGGCCATGAACGCGAAATTTTATCGCCCGCCGATCAACGTCAACTTCAAGCATCTGCCGGACGGGCGCAATCACGTCGGCGTCGAACAGCAACCGTGCAACGGCTGCGGCGACTGCATGACCGGCTGCAACCAAGCCGCGAAGAACACGACGTTGATGAACTACCTGCCCGACGCGAAGCATCACGGCGCGGAAATTTTCTGCGCCGTCTCCGTCCGCCACATCGAACGCATGCCGACCGGCTGGCTCGTACACTTCGAGCGCCTTGACGAGGCGGGCGGACACGGCGCGGTCGCGGCCGATATTGTCGTGCTGGCGGCCGGCGCGCTCGGCTCGACCGAGATACTGCTGCGCTCAAAAGAGGCCGGCCTCGCGCTCTCAGATCATCTCGGTCAAAGCTTCACGGGCAACGGCGACGTGCTCGCCTTCGGTTACAACTGCGACGACGAGATCAACTGCATCGGGCTGGGTCATCTCAAACAGGCGGGACGCAAGACGGCCGGGCCGTGCATCACAGGCATCATCGACATGCGCGACACCGAGAACCTGACCGACGGCATCGTGGTCGAAGAGGGCACGATTGCCGGCGCGTTCTCGGCCTTTCTGCCCGTGTTGTTTCGCAAGTCGGCCAAGTTGCTCGGCAAAGACACGGACTTCGGGTGGCGCGACCGCCTGCGCGAGCGTTGGCGCGAACTGCTCAGCAAGGTCTACTTATCAACCGGCGCGTACTACGGCGCGATGCGCAACACGACGACCTTCATGGTCATGGCGCACGACGACGACAAGGGCCGCATGCGTTTGCAGAACGACCGCTTGCGTATCGAATGGAAAGGCGTGGGCGATCAGGCGGTCTTCGGCCGTGTTGGTGAAAAACTAGAAGAGGCCACCAAAGCACTCGGCGGCACGTATCTGAAGAACCCGATCTCGAACGAGTACACGGGGCAGCACTTGATCACAGTGCATCCGTTGGGCGGCTGCGTCATGGGCGACGACGCGTGGAGCGGCGTGGTCAATCATAAAGGTCAGGTCTTCGCGGGCGCAGTCGGCGCGCTCGTCTATGAGAGTCTGTACGTGAGCGACGGCTCGGTCATCCCGCGCCCGCTAGGCGTCAACCCGCTGCTGACGATCTCAGCGGTAGCCGAACGCTGCTGCACGTACATGGCCGAGGAGCGCGGCTGGACCATAGACTACACATTGCCCCGCGCGCCGTGGGTGACGGAGGACCAAGCGATGAGCGACGACAAACCGGGCGTGAGTTTTAGCGAAACGATGGTGGGCGGCTTCGCGCTCGGCGAGATCGATCCGCGTATCGGTGAGCAGACGGGCAACGCCGCCGGCACACAACTCGCCATCCATTGCGAGATCGACGTGCCCGACGCTTACCGTTTCATCAGCGACCCGCAACACTTCGCACACATGCGCGGGCACGTAGACTTTCCGCCGCTCGGCATGAACATCCCCGCCCCGCGCGGCCAGTGGAATCTGCTCAGCCCAAGCGACGACCCGAAGTTGAAGTACATGGTCTACGAGCTAGGCTTCGAGCACAACGGGCAGGACTATTTTCTGGCCGGCAAGAAAGAGGTACACGACGATCCGGGCTTCGACGTGTGGGCCGACATCACCACCTGCTTCACGCGCCTGCACGAAGGCACGGACGCAAGCGGGCGCATCATCGGCGCAGGCGTCATCTACATCGGGCGCGAACAACTCAAGCAGATGCTCCCCACCATGCGCGCCACTAACACCCACTCGAAAGCCGAGAGCCTCAAGGTCCTCGCAGACTTCGGCCGCTCCTTCGCCGGTGGCCTCTGGGACATCTACGGCATCTCCGGCTGAGCCATCTGTCAAACTTATAAAGGTAGTGCTCGGCCCGTTTGTGTTCGATAACACAAACGGGCCGAGCACTTGTTCCTAACAGTTATGTTACGGCTTCTTGCCTTCGACCCACGCGGGCGTGAACTTTGAGTTGGCGAGCCAGATGACGGGGCGCACCATTGCGTTGATGGCGCGGGTCATGTGCGCGAAGTCTATGTGCGCGATGTCGTCTTGCGGTCGATGATATTCGGGATGCACGCCGAAACTCGACACCGTATGCGCCACGACGCCGCGTTGTGCCAGCGCGTAATTATCTGAGCGTTGGAAGAAATTCTGCTCCGGGTGTGGGTCGGCGACGAGCCGCGCGCCCTGCCGCGCCAGTTCCGCCCCCAAGTTTGAACGCTCATAACCTGTCAACCACAACGTCCCCGCCGCCACCTTCGGATCAGGCCGCCCGATCATTTCAAACTCAAGGTTAGCGGCGATCCGTTCAAGCGGCAGCGGCGGGTGCGCCAGAAAATATTGCGCGCCATGACCGCCGCGTTCTTCACTACCAAACAACACGAAATAGATCGTGCGTCGCGGCCGCGCGCCCGCGCTCAACACGCGCGCCAACTCCAACACGGCGATCACGCCCGACGCATCGTCGTCCGCCCCGTTGTAAATCTGATCGCCTTCACGGCCCATGCCGACGCCCAGATGATCCATGTGCGCGCTCAACAGCACGGCCGCCTGTTTCGGATCGCTGCCGGGCAACACGCCCACAACGTTCCAAGTGTAGCTCGTCTGCGCCGCGCCAATCGCCCCTTCGAGCGTGACCTGTGTGCCGTCCGCCGCCTCTTGCAGTTGCTTGAACGCGTCTGCGCTCAAGACGACGAGACTGAGCGCGCCGCCCGCCGCGTCCGCTCCGGCCGGCAACTGCGGCAACTGCGCCGCCTGCGTGGCCCAACGCTCGCGCCACGCGGGCGTCTCGCCGACCAGCACCGCCGCCGCGCCCTGTCGCCCCAACGCGCGCGCCTGCGTCATCAACTCGCGCGCATCAACCGTCGCCGGCAGACTCAGCAGCACGAACGCGCCCGGTCGCGGCGGCTCGCCCCCGCTCGACTTCTGCAACGTCCCACTGACGCGCGGCGCACTCATGCGCGTGACCAGCACCTCTTGCCCGTGCGTCCACTTCGCGCTCTGAGCGCCGACGCTGAAACTGAGCGTGGGCGCGGCGGCAAGAGCCGGGCGCGTGCGGTCAACGGTTTGCAGAAACGTCTTCTGCCCGGCCGCGTCCACGTCGCCCGCCGGTTCGACGCCGAACTGCCGCAACTGCGCGGCGATGTATTGCCCCGCGAGCAGTTCAAACTGCGTCCCACTGCCCCGCCCTTGCATCGCATCGCTCGCCAGAAATTCCATGTGCGCCCGCACGTTCCGCTCCAACACCGGCTGCTGTGGCGCGCGTGCATTGACGACACTACGCCGCCCGCGCGTCGCCCCGCCGCGTCGCTGTGCATAGAGACTCTGGCTGCCCGTCGCAGTCAAACAGGCAAACACGAGCAGTAACAAGATCAGCTTGCGTGGAGTTATGACTTGCTTCATAAAGCGCAGTCCTAGACGGCACAGTAAGGCCACGACTCTGTTTGTTAATCAGAGTCTTGCTGCCGCTGGTTGTTCGGGCTGAAGAGATGTTGAAGCGGGCGACGAGACTCGAACTCGCAATCCTCGACTTGGACAGATAAAGGGAAAGCACGAGACGGGGATCGAACCCGCAACCCTCGGCTTGGGAAGCCGATGCTCTACCATTGAGCTACTCGTGCATCAACTCGCAATTTTAATGGGCGACTTTAATGTGTAGGCCACCGCACAGCGGATTCCTTTATTCTGCCGCATGGAAAGAACAGTTAAAGCGAGAGCAAGATACTTAACTAATATTTAGTCTGTCAAATCATCAATCCCCTTCGGCCGACTGCGACTGCGGGTGCAGTATGAATTGCTCGCCACTGACGTGCGGGTCGCTCAAGTGGGCGCGCAAGGCGGGGGTCTGGTGCGTGTCGGCAAGCGCAGATGGATCAAGTTCGCCGATGGCGGTGGCGGGATCGTTGATGTAGCCGCGCAATTGTTCGACTAAGGGCGTGGCCGTCCAGCGCCCGTGTTGGGCCTGTTCGTCGAGGACGTAGAGGCCGAGTTCGATGCGGTACTGCTCTTTCGGCCCTGTGCCGTGGCGATAGCGCCAGTCGATCATCGTCGTCATCGGAAACCACGTGTAGCCGAGCACAGGGACTTGCTGGCTGCGCAAGTACTTGACCGCTTCGACCGACGACTTCAACCAACGCGCGCGCAACTCCTCCGCGCCGAACGCGCTCGTCTCCGTGATCATGATCGGCACGCGATAACGCTCGTAGTAATCGTTGATGAGCGCCGCGAAGCCCGCGCCGTCTTCTTCATGCACGCGGTAGGCGAGGCGACCGCGCGCGTCCACGTAGAGGTGCTGTGTGGACCACTGCGGATAGAAGTTCAGCCCGATCACGTCGAGCGAGATCGGGGTGCTGGCGATCTCCGCGAGCGCGTTGGGCGACGCGCCGCTTCTTAGGAGCCAAGTGTAGAGCGGATGTTCGGGCGTGACGTTGCCGGTTAACAGATCGAAGGCGAGATAGCCGCGCCGTTGTTCTTCGACCGCGAGCACTTCGAGGTCTTGCCTGATCGCGCGACTGAGGCCCGCCGCTTCGACGTGGACCAGCACGCATTCAGGATCGATCTCTTTGAGCGCGTTGACCGTTGCGATGATGCCGCGCACCAGTTGCAGCATAACGCGGATGTAGCCTTGATCGCCGCGCAGGTAGGGCGGCCACAAACCGCGCTTGCCGCACATCAAGGCGTTCACGAGCGGCTCGTTGAGCGGCGTGTACCAGCGCACTTGATGCCGGTAACGACGCGCGAAGGCGGCGGCGTAAGTCGAGACGGCGCGCGGGTAGTCGCGGTTGACGAACTCGCGCTTGAGCCAGAAGGGGCAGCCGTAATGCATCAGGTCGATGATCGGCGTGATGCCGAGTTCCTCGACCATGTAAGGGATCACCTCGTCGGTCCAGCCCCAATCGAACTCGCCCGGCAGCGGCTCGACGCGATACCACGGCACGCCCCAGCGCAACGCCCGCACGCCGAGGTCGCGCGCCAACGCGAGGTCCTCGCGCCAGTGCTCGTAGTGGCCCATCAGCTGGTATTCGTCGAGCGCGCGATGGGTCGGCTTCACCTGCGGCACGAACGTGTCCTCGATGCCGCTCGCCCAGATGAAGTCCGCCGCCCCCGGCCCCAACACCAATTCACGCATGCTGCTATTAGGCATAAGCACAGTGACAAGTGACAAGTGGCAAGTGACGAGTGAAGCCAAGCAATCCAACTTGTCACTCGTCACTCATCACGGCTTTTTAATCTCCGTAACCCGCACCAGATCGAAGGCTGCGCCCGCGCCGTGCGCGTAGAGGCCGATGCGCGTGCCGTGTGTTGGTGCGGCGATTGTGCCGAGCGGCGTGGCTTCGCATTGCAGTTGCAACTGCCCGCCAGCTTTACGCACGCGGAATTGCTGCGCCCTGTATGGATCGAACCCTTGTGGCAATTGAAACTCGCGCCGCTGCGCGTCGTCCGACTGTGCGACGAGCAGCCAACCGTCGTCATGCGCGCGCTCGACGGTCAACAGCGGCCCGCGCTCGTCGTGCGCGCCGAAGGCGGGATAGAAACCGTAAACGCCCCCGGCCGCCGCCTCGCGGTCGAGCCGCGCGTTGATCACCAACTCGTATGCGTCCAACAGCGCCCCTTTGCATAGCACCTGCGGTTCGTCGCCCGCCGCGTCTGCGCGCAACTCTTGCTCGCTCACGCGCCAAGTTGCGTCGCCCGCCGTCGCTTGCCAACCGCGCGCCTGCCAGTCTGCGTCCGTGAACAGGTCGGCCCAGCCGACGGTCAATGCAAAACCGGCGAACGCGGCCCGCTGCTGCTCGGTCAACAGCGCGATGCGATCAGGCGCGGCCGGCAAGTACCCTTGCCAGCGCACATCACAGTCGTCCAGCACTACGCACAACCATGTCCGGTCAACCTCGACGCGTAGTTGATGAAATGCTTGCTGATCGAACTCCGCAGGCAGGAGAAAGGTGGCGACTGCCTCGGCCGCACCCGCGCAGGATAACACGGCTTGGCCGGACTGCGGCACAAGAACAAATTTGCAGACCGGATTTTCTGCCCGTTCGAGCCGGACGCCGAACGCGCCGCCCATACTTTCTTCGAGCTGCAACGCGCGCAAGTTCAACTCGACGACGAAGCTCTCCGCGTGCGTGTTGCATTGCGCCTGCGCCGTCGCTTCGGTCGCTTCCTGTCGCGCCGCGCCGTTGCGCACAGACCAGCGCCCGCCACTCGTCGTCCATTTATCGCCTAAGTCTGCCGCGCGGTCTTCGTCAAAATAGTCGGCGCACGCCGGCTCATACGGTGCGGGTTGCGGCGTCGTGCTAGGCCCCAGCACGGTCATGCGCTCGCCGATCCAGTCGAGCCGATCAATCGCCAGCACGCGCCCTTCGCCTTCGAGCCAGCGATGATAGACGCAGAACAGTTGGCGATTATCTGGGCCGCGCACGACCGAATTATGACCGGGCCCGATGACCTCGCCCGGTATCGTCCGCAAGATCGGTAAGACGCGCTCGCCGTCCGCCACCTGTTCCCATTCGTCGGCGCGCTCGATTGTGTCGCTGAGCGCATAGCTCACGCCGTAGGTCACGTTCTGCCAGTTGCCGCCACTGAACATCTGATACAGGCGGCCTTTGTGTTTAAGCACGAACGGCCCTTCGACCGTGTGCCAACGCACGCCGCCCTTTTCGGCGCGTTGCGGGTCGTAAACTTGCCAATCGTAGCGCGCACGCGTGATGGGTCGCGGCTCGCCCGCGAGCGTGAAATCGTCGAGCAGACGATCACGCACCGTGCCCGTGCCGATGTGTGTGTACGTCAGAAAATCGGTCGCGTAAAAGAGCCAGCGTGTGCCGTCGTCGGCGACATAGACGTGCGGGTCAATCGCAAACTCTGCGTGCGTCAATTCGTGGCCGCTGTCCTCGAACGGCCCCGCCGGATGCGCGGCCGTGGCGACGCGTATGTGCATCAACTTCTCGTTGCCCACGCTGTAATACATCAAACAGCGCCCGTTGCGATAGACGACCTCCGGGGCCCAATAACATGGATGATTGCCTGCGAGCGGCGTGAGCGCGCCCGGCAACTCGCGCCAGTGGACGAGATCGCGCGAGTGCATGACGCCGAAAGCACGCCCGTCGGGCCGCAAGCCCGTGCAATAGGCCCAATATTCCCCACGAAATTTGAAGACGTAAGGGTCTGGGAAATCGTGTGTGTAGACCGGATTCAGGTAGGTTGCGCCGTCGCTTGTCGTCATCGTCAGTGCCCTGCTTGCGCCTGCTCGAAAGACAGTCTGATTCTGCGCCATGCGACCGGGTTGTGTCTATCTTTGCAAACGTCAATTTTTATCGACGGAATGCAACATTGAACTTATTCACGGGCGCGCGCGGCAGCAACTTCGGGCCGCAAGCGGGTCTGCCCGCACACAGGACAGGTGTGCGCCTGCTCAACGACGCCGCCCAGTTCAGAGTCGGCGGCGCTCGCATCATTGTAATCAATCTTATCGGCGTGATGATTCATCGCCACGCCGCAGTCGGGACACATCATCGGGTTATCAGCCATATCATTCCCCCCTTAAGATTGGCGCGAAGAAGTTTCAGGGCTTGTTATAGCGCCACGTGCTCGCGGCCGTAACGTAAGACTTTCGCCATCCAGATCAGTTCGGCCAGAAATTTGTCGATGCGTTTGACGTAAGACTCGTCGAGCAGCGTGCCTGCTTCGTCAAAGAGCTTATATGAGTTTGAGAAGTTGCCGTCCCAGAAGATCGTGACGAGGCCAAGCTCGCGCATGACGGGCAGCAGGTTCTCGATCACGCGCGTGCCGCCGAAGCCGCCCGCAGAGACGCCGCAGAGGCCGACCGCCTTGTGTATGTACTCTTTCAGGTTCGTGTCGAGCGCGTGTTTGAGCAGACCCGGATAGCCGTGATTGTATTCGGGCGCAACGATGACGAGCGCATCGGCGCGCGCCATCGCTTGGCTGAACGAGTCAACTTTGATCGTCTCGCCCGCGTCCGTCGTGGGCAGCGCCAACTCGCGCACGTCGATCAACTCAGTCTCCACGCCCGCGCGCTTGCCGACCTCGCCGTGGACAAAGTGCGCCACGTGTTCGCTCATGCGCCCCTGTCGCGGCGTGCCTAACAAGACGGGAATGAATAACGGCCGCGCGTCGTTCGCGTTTGCACTCATAAGCTGCTCAACTCCGTTTCATCTTAATCTTACTGGCATTAGTCGCGGCCCGAAGCTCGCACCTTACACTAGCCGGCAATTTTTCAACGCAACTCGCCGAGCGCCGCGACGAGCCGCGCGATGTCGTCTTCGTTGTTGAAGAAGTGCGTGGCGACGCGTATGCCTTCCGGCTTCTGCGTGACGGCGATGCCGCGTTGATAGAGATGGCGCACGACGCGCTCCGGCTCAGCCATCGCCACAAGCGTCTCCGCCGAACGGTAAGCTTCCGCGTCGAGCGGCGACAGCACGCGCCAGCCCGCTACGGTCAAACTGTCGGTCAGATGCTTATTGAGCGCGAGCGCGCGTTGCTCGATCTGTTGCGGCCCTGTCTGCAAACTGTATTCGACCGACGCGCCGAGCGCAAAGATGCCGCCGAAGTGTGGACAACCCAACTCGGCGCGCGCCGCTGCATCCGCGCGCACGTGCGTCACGTCGTTCTGCATCGCAAACGGTTCGTCCATACTCATCCAACCAATCGCGTGCGGGCGCGTCGCGGCCAGCAACTCGCGGCTCAAATAAACGAAGCCCGAACCGTAACCGCCGAGCAGCCACTTGTGCCCGGTCGCACACAACGCGTCGATCCGCATGCGCTTCACGTCGATCTGAAACACGCCCGCCGACTGGGCCGCGTTGACGACAAACGCGTGCCCACCTTTGATAGCGCCAATCTCATCAAGCGGCGCGCGGTAGCCGTTCGAGTATTGCACATGACTCAAACAGATCACGCCCGTGCGCTCTGTCATCGCCGCACGCACATCGTCGGGCGCGACGACGCCCGCGCGCGCGTCTAACAGGTGAACGCGCACGCCCCTGTGCAGCCACGTGATCGTCGAGACAGGAAACTCCAACGCGCACGAGATGACCTCGCCACGATCTGCGAGCGCGTCCACGATCAAGTTCATGCCTGCGGACGTGTTGGTCGTGAACGCGATCTCGTCCGGCTCGGCGTTAATCAAACGCGCCAGCGCCGCACGCGCCTGCTCGCGTCGCCTGAGCCACGCCGACCAGTGCGCGTCGCCGTCTTCGAGCGTCTCTTGATAGAAGCGCAGGGCGGCGTCGAGCGCGACGCGCGGCACAGGCCCCGCCGCTGCGCTGTTCAGGTAAGCCCGCCGCGCCGTCACCGGAAAGTCTTGCCGCAGCAATGTCCAATTTATCTCGTCAGCCATCTGCTCTGCCCCTACAATGTTGCTTGACGCTCATCGGCGTGCCGCTCTATCTTCGCACGCGACTTGTGCCTTCATCCGCAGCAGGAGTTTTATATCATGTCGTCGCAACTTGTCGCGCCCCCGGCGTGGGCGATCACGGATTACCTTGAACCGGCGGCCGGTCGTTTGCACGTCAACGGCGCGGACGCGCGCACGCTCGTCGCGGCTCACGGCTCGCCGCTCTACGTCTTTTCTGAACCGCGCATCCGTGCGAACGTCGCGCGCATGTTAGCCGCCGCGCGCTCGGTCAAACACCCGGTCAGGTTCTTCTACGCCTCGAAGGCGAACTCGAACATGACCGTGCTCAACGTGGTTCGAGATGCGGGGATCGACATCGAAGTCAACAGCGGCGGCGAACTGTTCAAGGCGTTGCGGGCGGGCTTTCAACCCGGACAGATCATCTTCAACGGCACGAGCAAGACCGACGAAGAATTAGACGAAGCCGTCGAGGCCGGCATCTACTCGATCAACATAGATTCGCTCTACGAGATCGAGTTGGTGGCCGCGGCCGCGCGCCGGATGGGCAAGCGCGCCAACGTCACCTTGCGCCTTGTGCCTGAGATCGGCACGCGCTCGCACATCGGTTTGCAGACGGCGCTCTTGACCTCGAAGTTCGGCATCACGTCGGCGGAAGTGCCCGAAGCTTTTCGCCGCGCGTTGGCGCAGCCCGAATTGCTGCACGTCGGCGGCATACACATACACGTCGGCTCGCAGACGCCCGACCTCGCGCCGTTTGCCGCCGCCTTCAAGACGATGTGGGAACATCTGGTCGAACTCCAACGCACGACCGGCTACACCTGCGCGCACATCAATCTCGGCGGCGGCATCCCCGTCAACTACCTGCGCGACCGCGCGCAAGCCGAGCAACTACCTGAAGAAGAACGCGCGATGCTCGGCGCAGAACTCGAACCCGCGGCCGTGCTCGCGTCGGCCCTTGAAGTGGCACGCGCGTCTGCCCGCGACGCCGCGGCCGAGCATCTGCTCGAAGGCGTCACTATCCTGCTCGAACCCGGCCGCAGCGTCATTGCCGATGCGGGTCTGGTCCTCACGACCGTCCGCAACATCAAGCGCCGGCCCGAAACCGGCGACGTGTGGCTCTTAACGGATGCGGGCTTCAACCTCATGCTCTCGATGGTCAGCTATAAATGGTACTACCATCTTATCTCGGCCGACCGCGCCGCCGCGCCGCACGACACGCTTTATAAAGTCGCCGGCCCACTCTGCGATTCGGGCGATGTCTATTTCGACATCGAAGGCGGCGGCAAACTGCCCGACTATCGCTTGCTGCCTGCGGACGTGCGCCCCGGCGAACTGCTTGCGCTGCTCAACACGGGCGCATACGCGCTCTCGCAATCGTTCCCTTACAACGGCAGCCCCATCCCCGCCGTCGTCATGGTGCATCAGGATGGCCACTTCGATCTCGCGCGCAAGCGCGACTCATACGAAGACTTGTTGATGAATGAAGTCTGGCAATAGATTGCGTGGATGAATAACTATGGCAGCCAATAATGTGACGCTTGTACGCGGGCTTGGTTTGACGGCCGCGATGTCGGTCAACATTGCGAACATGATCGGCACGGGCGTCTTTTTGAAGACGCGCGTGATGACGTGCAACGTGGGCACGCCGGGGCGCGTCATCGCGGTCTGGATCGTCGCGGGCTTGTTATCGCTCGCGGGCGCGCTGACCTATGCGGAGTTAACGACGATGATGCCGCGCGCGGGCGGCGAGTACGTCTTCATCCGCGAAGCGTATGGCCGCCGTTGGGGCTTTCTGTTCGGCTGGACGCAATTCTTCATCGCGCGCACAGGCTCGCAGGCGGCGCTCGCCGTCGGCTTCGCCATCTTTCTAAACATCTTGATGGGCGGCGCGCTCAGCGGCGTCTATTTCAAACTGCCGCTGTTCGGTTACGAGCTACCTTTCGGCCACTTGCAAGTCGTCGCGCTTGTGACCATTGCGATCACGACCTTGATCAACTGCGGCGCGGTCGCGCTGAGCGGCAACGTGGCCTCTGTCTTGACGTTCATCAAGATCGCTTTGGTGCTTGCGGTCGGCGTCGGCGCGTTCCTGTTTGCGCCGGGCGATTGGACGCACTTCTTCATGGCGAACCAGAGCGGCGCGTGCGAAGGCGTGAGCGCGGCGGCGCGCGGCGGCATGGCGGGTTTCGGCGCGGCGATGCTCGGCGCGCTGTGGGCTTATGACGGTTGGAACAACGTCGCGCCGCTCGCGGGCGAGGTGCGCGACCCGCAACGCAATCTGCCGCGCGCTTTCTTCGGCGGCATGGCCATCGTCGGCGCGCTCTACGTCTTCGTCAACCTCGCTTACTTCTACGTGCTGACGCCGACCGAGATCGCAAACGTGTCCGCGGCCTCGTCCGTGGCGACCGAAGTGGCGCAACGTTTTCTGGGATCGCTCGCTCTGACCGGCATCGCGGCCGCCTTGATGGTTTCATCCTTCGGCGCGCTGCACACGTCGGTGCTCGCGGGCGGGCGCTTCCCCTATGCGATGGCGCGCGACCGCCTGTTCTTCAAGAGTCTGTCAAAGATAAATCCGCGCACGCATGTGCCTGTGCGCGCGCTCGTCGTGCAAGGCTTCTGGGCCGGCGTGCTCGCGCTCTCAGGTTCATACGACGCGCTGACCGATTATGCGATCTTCGCGCTCTGGATTTTTTACGGCCTGGCGACCGCTTCGGTCTTCGTCTTCCGCCGCCGTATGCCCGACGCCGAACGCCCTTATCGCACGTGGGGCTACCCCGTCATCCCTATCCTGTTTCTACTCGTCACCGCATGGCTCATCATCAACACACTGATCACCTCGCCCGTGCAGTCGTTGACCGGACTCGGACTGATCGCGCTCGGTCTGCCGGTCTACTGGTACTGGTCGCGCAATAATGAAGTGGTCGTCACAGGTGAAACGACGGACGAGCGGTAGCCTGAAACAACATTAACCACAAAGACACGAAGACACGAAGACACGAAAGAAGACGATCATGCTTCCTTCGTGTCTTCGTGTCTTCGTGATTAACCCGCGCAACCGATTCAGGTCCGCCGCGCCGCCAGAGCTTCGCGCGCTACCTCTTTGTCGTCGAAGTGGATCGTCTCCGTGCCGATGATCTGATAATCCTCATGCCCTTTGCCGGCGATAAGTACCACGTCGCCTGTCTGCGCTTCGGCAATAGCACGGTGAATGGCCGCGCGTCGATCAACGAACTTCAAGTACGGCTTGCCGACGGCGCGCAGGCCCGTTTCCACGTCCGCGAGAATCTGTTCCGGGTCTTCCGTGCGCGGGTTGTCTGACGTGAGGATAACCACGTCGCTCAACGTGGCGGCGGCTTCGCCCATCGGCGCGCGCTTGGAGCGGTCGCGGTCGCCGCCGCAACCGAAGACCGTGATCACACGCCCACGCGTCACGACGGCCCGCGCCGTCTTGAGGACGTTGCGTAACGCATCATCCGTGTGCGCGTAATCGACAACCACGGCGAAGTCGCCCTCGTGCGCGACGCGCTCGAAGCGACCGGGTGCGCCCGTGCAGGTCGCAATGGCCCGCGTCAGTTCATCTACGTCGAAGCCGAGCGCGCGACCCGTCGCCACCGCCGCGAGGATGTTGTAGATGTGCGGCGCACCGACGAGCGGCGACTCAACCGCGCGCTCGCCATCGGGCGTGCGTAGACGAAAGCGCATGCCCGTCAACGTGAACTCGATCTCGTGCGCCGTCACGTCCGCACTTGCGCCGTGGCCATAGCGCCACAGCTTCACGTCTGTGCCCGCCAGTTCGCGCACCAGTTCCGCGCCATATGGATCGTCTATGTTGACGACCGCCGCTGCGGGCCGACTGCCGGTGCGCCCGTCGAAGAGGCGACGCTTGGCCGCGAAATATTCGGCCATCGTCTTGTGATAGTCGAGATGATCACGCGTCAGGTTGGTGAAGACGGCGACGGCGAACTCAAGCGCGTCGCAGCGATGCAGATCGAGCGCCTGCGACGAGCATTCCATCACGGCCACGCGACAACCGGCCGTAACAGCGCGACGTAGGAAACGTTGGATGTCGCTCGCTTCGGGCGTCGTGTGCTTGGCGGCAAACGTCTCCGCGCCGATGCGATAGCCGACCGTGCCGAGCAGCGCAACCTTGTGCCCCGCCGCTTCCACCATCGCCGCGACGAGGTGCGCGGTTGTCGTCTTCCCGTTCGTGCCCGTGATGCCGACGAGTTGCAACGCGCGTGATGGTTGCCCGTGCAACTCGGCCGCGGCTTGCGCGAGGGCTGAGCGCGCGTTCGCCACTTGCACCCACGCACCCTCGAACGCAACCGGCGACTCGCGTTCCGAGATGATGCCGGCCGCGCCCTGCGCGCGGACCTGCGCGACGAACTCGTGCGCGTCGAACTTCTCGCCCTTGATGGCGACGAACAAAGTGCCCGGTCGCACTTGCCGCGAGTCGTGCGTCACGTCCGTAATCGTCAACGTGTCGTCGCCTGTTAGCCGCCCGCCGATGGCGCGCGCGATTGCGCCGAGCGGGGCGGCGCTCAATTCATTTTTTTCTTCGGCCATACAATGCCTCGCATGATTATTTTTACCACAAAGACACGAAGACACTAATGCATTTGAAACGATGGACAGTGAACGGACAGAAGCATTACGATGCTGCGCCGTCACACCTATGAGATCGCTTCGGAGGTTTCAATGAAATCGTTCAGGCTGTACGCAAGCTGCGCGCTTGTATTGCTCGTGCTGTTAAGCGTGCTGCTGCCGATACAAGAGCGCGCGGCGGGCGCGCAGGCTTCATATGATCTGATTATTAAAGATGGCACGGTTATAGACGGCACGGGTGCGCCGGGCGTGCGCGCGGACGTGGCTATCACGGGCGACCGCATCGCGTTTGTCGGCCGGTTGCCGCGTGGCGCGCGGGCGCGGCGCATCGTTGACGCGCGGGGTCTGGTCGTTGCGCCGGGCTTCATAGATATGTTGGGGCAGTCGGAGCAACTGCTGCTCATCGATCCGCGCACGATGAGCAAGGTGATGCAGGGCGTGACGACGGAGATCACGGGCGAAGGCAGTTCGATTGCGCCGACGAATGAACGGCTGATCAAAGAAGACGAAGCATTTTATCGACGCTATAACTTGACCGTGGACTGGCGCACGTTCGCGGATTACTTCGCGCGCGTCGAACGTCAGGGCATGGGCGTCAACCTCGGCACGTTCGTCGGCGCGACGCAGGTGCGCGCTTACGTCGTCGGCTTTGACAATCGCGCGCCCACCGCAAGCGAACTCGCGGAGATGCGTCGCCTCGTCGCCGAAGCGATGCAGCAGGGCGCGCTTGGGTTATCGACCTCGCTGCAATACGTGCCCGCACGTTTTGCGAAGACGGATGAGATCGTCGAACTCGCTAAGGTCGCGCGCCGCTATGGCGGCATCTACGCGACGCATCAACGCAGCGAAGCGAACGCGCTCGACTCGTCACTGGCCGAAGTGTTCGAGATCGCGCGACGTGCGCGCATCCCCGTCGAAATCTGGCATCTTAAAACTGCTTACAAGCAGAACTGGGGGCGCATGCCCGAAGTCTTGCGCCGCATCGCGCAGGCGCGGGCGCAAGGTTTGGACATCACGGCCGACGTTTATCCTTACACGGCCGCGAGCACGGGGCTGACGGCGTGCCTGCCGCCGTGGGCGCTTGAAGGCGGCACGGAACGTATGCTCACGCGCTTGCGCGACAGCGAGACACGCGCGCGGCTCAAGCGCGAGATCACGACCGACACGCGCGATTGGGAGAACATCTATCTCGGCAGCGGCGGCGCGGGCGGCGTGCTGATCGGCTCGGTCGTGAATCGCGAGTTGGAACAGTGGCAGGGCAAACGCGTCTCTGAAATTGCCGAAGCACAAGGCAAAGATGCGCTCGATGCCCTGTTCGATTTTATCGTCGCCGACCGTGGCCAGACCGGCGCGATCTACTTCATGATGTCCGAAGACGACCTGCGCGCGGCCCTCAAAACGCCCTACGTCAACATCTGCACGGACAGCGGCGCGCGCGCACAAGACGGGCCGCTCGCAGGCTCTAAATCGCACCCGCGCGGTTGGGGTTCTTACCCGCGCATACTCGCGCGCTACGTCCGCGACGAACACTTGCTCACGCTGCCGCAAGCAATCCACAAAATGACGGGCGGGCCGGCGGCGCGCGTCGGGTTAAAAGATCGTGGGTTGGTGCGCGCGGGCCTGTTCGCCGATCTGACGATCTTCGATCCGGCGCGCGTGCTTGATCGCGCCACCTTTGCAGACCCGAACCAGCACCCCGAAGGCATCGAGTATGTGATCGTCAACGGGCAACTCGAAGTGGACAAGGGCCGGCGCACCGATGCGAACGCGGGGCGCGTGCTGCGCGGCCCCGGTTACAGGCGCACGCGCCCGGCGAGATGAAGGCCAAGCACATCCTCATGCTCGGCGATGACAACGCGGTTCGTCGGCGCGAGCGCATCTGCTGGGTCGTCGCGCTCGTCGTCGGTTTCTTGCAGGCGTGGGGTCGTCGTCATGTGAGCGCGGACGGGGTGCTGTACGTCGGCGCTGACAGCATCGCTTATCTCGATCAGGGCGACGCGTGGCTGCGCGGCGATTGGCCGACGGCCGTGAACGCGATGTGGAGTCCGCTCTATCCGTGGCTCACGGGGCTGACATTGTGGCTCGTCAAGCCGACGCCTTATCAAGAGTTCACCGTCGTCCGTCTGTTGAACTTCATCATCTATGCGGGCGCGCTCGCCGCCTTCGCCTATTGCCTGCGCGGTCTGCTCAACATACGCGGCGCACACGTCATTCATCGCAACGCACAGCATGATGAACATGACGACGCAGGCGTGCGCGGTTGGTTGAGTCCGCAACTCATGCTGCTGCTCGGTTACGCGTTGTTCATCTGGACTTCGCTTCAGATGAATCGCGTCGCGCGGATCAGCCCCGATCTGATCGTCGCTGCACTGGTCTATCTCGCCGCGGCTCTGCTCTTGCGTATCCGCGCGGGCCGCATTGAGCGCCACACGTTTGTCTTGCTCGGCCTCGTACTCGGTCTTGGTTATCTGGCGAAGACGATCATGTTCCCGCTCGCGTTCGTCTATCTTGCGTGCGCCTACTTCGCAGGCAGACCGGCGCGACGCGTCGTGCTGCGTGTGCTGCTTGCGCTGTTCGTCTTTCTGTTGATCGCCGGCCCGTTCGTCTTTGTCTTGTCGCGCGCGAAACAACGATTGACTATCGGCGACAGCGCGCGGCTCAACTACGCTTGGTACGTCAACCGCGTGCCGCCGTTCACACATTGGCAGGGCGACCCCGCGAGCAGCGGCACGCCCGCGCATCCGACGCGCAAGCTGTTTACCGCGCCTGACGTTTATGAGTTTGCCGGGCCCGTCGGCGGCACTTATCCGCCGTGGTACGACCCGACCTACTGGTATGAAGGCGTCACGCCGCACTTCAACCTCGAACAACAACTGCGCGCCCTCGCACGCAATCTGTTCTTCCTTGCGCGCTATAGCCTGTACAGATTTTTTCTCGCCGCTGTGTGCTGCGCGCTCGCCCTGTTGTTTTATCTGAGCGGGCGCGGGCGACGCGTGCTGCGCGACATCGCGGCCTATCGGGTCTTGCTCATACCGGCGCTGGCGGCCGGCACGTTGTATCTGCTCGTCAACGTCGAGGCACGTTATCTCGCGCCGTTCGTGACGCTGCTCGCGTTGGGGCTGTTCGCCGCCGTCAGTCCACCCGCAGATGAACGGCGGCAACGCGTCGTGCTGTTGACGGTTTGGGCCGTGATATTGATCGGCGCGTTGTCGCTCGCGCCCGCCGTCGCGCGCGATGCGGTTGCAACTGTGCGCGATGCTGTGTCAGGCTCGGCCCGTTTCGATGTGCAGTGGCAGGTGGCCGCAGAGTTGGACCGGCGCGGCGTGCGTGCGGGCGCGCCGGTCGCGGTCGTGGGCGATGCGATGTACGCGGCGTGGCCGCGTTTGGCACGCGCGCGTGTCGTGGCCGAACTGCCCGCAAAACCTGCGAACAATGTTGCGATGTTTTGGACGTTAGACGAAGCGCGCAGGCAACAAGTGGTCGCAGCGTGCGCGCAGACCGGCGCACAGTTGCTCGTCGCCAACGACGTGCCCGTTTGGGCCACGCAGCAAGGTTGGCAAAGAATCGGCGACACGAACTATTACTTGTTGATGTTGAGCCGTTAGACTTTTATGTATATCTTGCGCCGGTAGAGGATCGCCATCAGGCCGAGAAAGACGAGGACGAAGGCGATGGCGTAGAGAAGCGAGGCGTTGTTCGGCGCGGCCCAAGAGGCGAACAGCCGCTCGTAGATGAACGTTTGTAGATGCGCGCCCGCGCGCCCGTCCGTGTGCGGCAAGTTCCACCAATCTTTGATCGTCATGCAGCGCGCCACGAAGCCCGACAGGACGAAGACCACGAGCGCGTTCACGCCGAAGACGCGAAACGGCAACGCCCAACGTTTAATCTGTTTGAGGTCGATCAACCAGTAGCAGAGTGCGAGCAGTTGCAGGGCCAGCCCGGCCGTGAACAACACGTAAGAACTGGTCCATAGCTTCTTGTTGATCGGAAACCACGCGTGCCATGCCCAGCCGACGACAACAGCGAGCATGCCCGCGATGAACAAGCCCGCGACCTTTTCGTAGCCGTCTCTTTTTGTCCGCAGCCAGTGGCCCGTGAGCACGCCGCAGAGCGTGGTCGCCAGCGCGGGGAGCGTGCTTAACAGTCCTTCGGGATCATATATCCGGTCGCCGCCTTTCCAGATGTGATTGCCGAGCAGCAGGCGGTCGAGATACGCGGCCAAGTTGCCGTCCTTGCCCATGTAGCCCGCGCCGTAACCGGGCACGGGTATCCAGTTCATCAACGCGCAATAAACGACGAGCAGCACGGCGGCGATGATCGCTTGCCCGCGCCATTTCGTGTTGAGAAAGATGACGGCCGCAAAGAAGTAGCAGACCGAGATGCGCTGCAAGACGCCTGTGAGGCGGACGGTCGAGAGGTTGAAATATGGGAAGCCCGCGAGGAAGAAGCCAAGCGCGTAGATGATGAGCGTGCGGCGAATGATCTTTAGATAGAGGTCGCGTTTGTGCCCGCCCTGTTCGACGCGGCGCGAGAAGGCCAGAGTGATCGAGACGCCGACGATAAAGAGGAAGAACGGAAAGATCAGATCGGTCGGCGTCCAACCGTGCCAGTCGGCGTGATCCAGCGGCCAGTAGATGTGCGCCCACGAGCCGGGATCGTTGACGAGGATCATGCCCGCGATGGTGAGGCCGCGAAACACGTCGAGCGACAACAGACGTTCTGTGCCCTTCTCTTCAGCCATCGCCTCACCTCGCAAGTATCGGGCTTAACCACAAAGACACAAAGGACACAAAGTAGAACTTGGTGGCTTCGTGCCTTTGTGGTTAATCGTTCCGTTAAGCAGCTTAGAACTGCGGTCGTGTGCCGAGGCCGAACTCTTCCGGGTTCGGCAGCGTGGAGCTTTCATCGTAGTCGCGCAAGGCTTCTTCTAACGCCTTGCTCTTGTTGAGCCACATGGCTATTGCTACGTCGTAGCGTGCGAGCACGCTGTCGAGCCAGTAAGGGCGATTCTCCGCGAGCCATTGCGTGCGATAGTCCTGTTTGATCGCGGCCAGTTCTTCGGCCATCTCGCGCAGGCCGTTGTAGACCGCGCCCGTGTAGCGCGTCAAACGACGCACACGGCGCGTGTCGCCGAGGTTCAGATATGCTTGCCAGTAGTCGCGGCTGAACTGTTCGACGAACTCCATGCGCCGCCCCAGATGATCGAAGCGCGCGGCGGCCATGCGCGCGGTCGCAATCATCTGCCGGTTGCGCCGCGCCTCTTGTCCTTCAACACGCAACGTCTCTTCCGCCGCTTCGACGCGCAAGCGCAACTCGCGCACCTTGTCATGGAACGTGCGGGCGTTCTCTTGAAACGCGCCCGTGAACGGTTCGCGCCAAAAGAGCGCGTCGGTCGTGCCGGGGCCGACGAGCGCGTGGACGCCGCCGAGCGCGCGCAGGGCTTTGGTCAAGTCGTCGCCTTCGCGGCGAAAGAAGGCCCAATCGAAGGCGCGGTCGAACTGTGCCACATCAAGTGGCGCGCTCTGCCACGAAGCCGCCGCGCCGAGGACGATGCCGTACCACGTCAGTTCAAACAGCGCCTCGCCATCGTCGTCCCAACTCGTGTTCATCATGCCGAGCGCGCCCGCCGTTTGCCCGTCGCGCACGAAGTTCGTGATGTTCTTGATCGCGGCGTCTTGGTTCGGAAAGATTTGATTCCAGTTCTGCACGCCGGGACAGACGAACTGCTCAAGCCCCGCGTCTTTGAACGGCTTGATGCGCGGTAGAAAATCGTCGCGCGCACCGTACTGCCAGTTCATCACGATCATATCGCGCGGCACATCCTTCAACAGATCGGGATGATTGAGCGCGATGTCGCCCCAGAACATGAGCCGCCGGTTGTAAGGTTTTAATAACTCGCGCACGCGGTTCAAGTGTGCGAAATAGATCGGGCCTACGCCTTTTGTCCTGACCTGTTCGCGGCTCTGCCCTTCGCCTAGTTCAAACGTCTCGTCCGCGCCGATGTGAAAGAACTGACCGGGAAACAACTCGGCGAGTTCCTTGTACCAATCCGCGATCAACTCATACGTGCCCGCTTGTTGCGGCGAAAGCACGTCGCCGTAAGGCACTTCGGCCAGTTCGTTGTACTGTTCGAGCTTCAAGACTTTGTGCAGATGACCGAAGGTCTGCTGTTCGGGCACAAGCTCTATGTGATAGCGGCGCGCGTAAGCGACCAACTCCGTGATCTCTGCGGGCGTGAGCGCGCCGTCGTGCGGCCCTGTCAATGGATGCGCGCTGCTGGCGAAGACATGCTCCATGTAGAACGAGTGCATGTTGAGCTTGTACATCGCCTCCGTGCGCAGTTGTCGTTTGATGTATGCGACCGTTGGAATGGGGCCGCGGCTGATGTCGTCGGAGACACCGCGCCAACGCATCGCGGGCCAATCCACGATGGCGACGCCGGGAACGTGCGCGCCCATGCCGCGACCGCGCACGAGTTGTTTCAACGTCTGCAAGCCGTAGAACGTGCCCGCGTTTGTCTTGCCGCCGACGACAATCTCATTTGCACCGACAATCAACACATAACCTTCGTCGTCTAACTTGTCCGGCACGTTCGCGCCTGCGCGCTTGAGCGCCGCTTGCACGGGCGCGCTCTCGACCAGACCGATCAAGATCGTGCGTCGTCCGCGTCGGCGCTTTATGCTGAGTTCGAGATCGGCCGTGGCGCGCACGTCTTCGCTGAAGTCTTGCGCGGCGAAGCGGTCATCTGCCGAACGCGCGTCCGCAAGTACAAGGCGCACGTCGCGGCCGAGTTGAAAGACTTCGGTTGTTAGCTTCAACTCGCGCGGGCGCGGGATGATCTGTATGTCGTCAACATTGTTCGCCGCCGTGTTATCCTGCGCCGCGCAGACGCAGGCGAGGCCGAGCCAGAGGACGCAGACGAAGGCCCGGCCAAACCGAAGTCTTCGTGATAGAGTGTTGTGCATTCAGCTTTGCAGTGTGTCGGGCCGCGAGATGAAATTGTATTGGCGCGGGCCTTTTTACTCGAAACGGGCCGCGGATGGCAAACCAAACTGTCTGGCGTGTCGCGGTGGAGGGTTGAAGCCTTGTCTTTAATGCTGCAAGAGATCGCCGAGCAACCGGCGGCGCTGCGGCGCACGATTGACGCGGAGCGCACAAAGGTCGAGCAGCTTGGACGTTACTTGCGCCAGCGCGAGATCGATCTGATCGTGCTGGTGGCGCGCGGCAGTTCCGACAACGCCGCGCTGTTCGGGCGCTACCTGATCGAGATCGCCACCGGCATCCCCGTCTCGCTCGCCGCGCCGTCGGTCCACACGCTCTACGGCGCGCGTCTGAACTTGCAGCGCGCACTCGTCGTCGGCGTCTCGCAGTCTGGCGCGGGCGAGGACATCAACCGCGTGCTTGAGAACGCGCGCGCGGGCGGCGCTTATACGGTCGGCATCACGAACGAGCCTGAGTCGGAGATGGCGGCCATCGTTGACGAGACGCTGCTGATGCACGGCGGGCGCGAACGTTCCGTTGCGGCGACGAAGACCTTCACGGGCCAACTGCTCCACTTCCACATGCTCGCGGCCGCGCTCGCCGACGGCGACCGGGCCAAGCATGACTACGCCGCGCTGCCCGACATGGCCGCGGCCGCGCTTGAGTTGCGCCCGCAGATCGAGCAACTGGTCGAGCGTTATGTGTTCATGGAGAACTGCGTCGTCGTCGGACGCGGGCTGCTCTACGCCAACGCCTACGAGATGGCGCTCAAGTTGATGGAGACTTGCTACGTCGTGGCGGAACGATTCTCGTCGGCCGATTTTCTGCACGGCCCGCTGGCGATGGTTGAGCGCCACTTCCCCGTCATCGTCTTCGCCGCGCCCGGCGCTGCGCTCGATAGCGCACGCACATTGCTCGCGCGCTTGGGCGAACTGCGCGCCGACACCCTCGCCATCACCGGCGACGACCAAGCAGCCCAAGCGGCCACGCGGGCGCTCCGCCTGCCCCCAACGATTAACGAATTTCTCGCCCCCATCCCCTACATCATCCCCGCCCAACTCTTCGCCGCGCTACTGGCCGACGCAAAGGGACTGAACCCCGACGCGCCGCGTTCCTTATCGAAAGTCACACGCACGCTCTGATGTTTACAGGGCTCAATTCAGTCGTAGAACTCGCTGCGGTGGCCGACACGAATCACGGTCACTTCCCGCGCAGAGTCATCTATTCGATAACCGATCCGCCAGTCGCCCACACGGACGCGCCACATGCCCGGCTCGCTTCGCACGCTCAAACAGCCTGTCGGCCTTGGTTCAATGGCTAAAGCATCAATGACGGGAGCGATGCGGCGGCTAGTTTGCGGGTCGAGCTTAGAGAGGTCTTTGCGCGCACTTCTTGTCACGAAGACCGCGTAGGGCGCGCTACTCATCAAGCTTGCCTTCTTGGACAAGTTCGGCGCGGACGACATTCCACGGGATACGTTCCTCGTCTTGCGTCGCGCGCGCGACGCGCCCCAGATGCAAGTCTTCTAAAAGTTCCTCATACTCGTCAATAGGCAGGATGACTGCTGTCTTATGCCCCTCTGCGTCGGTGATAAATTGAACGTTCTTCGACATAGCTACTAGCTTAAGGTTTTTTCTTGACCAGCGTCCAGCTATTTGCTCGGCACAAGCCGCATGATGCGGTCGTCGTCTTGCGCCGGTTTACCGCGCCCGTCGCGGTTGGAGGTGGCGAAATAAATTGTGCCGTCGGGGCCTTCGATTACGTCGCGGAGGCGGCCGTATTGATGATCGAGCAGGCGCTCTTGTGAGACGACGCGGCGGCCGTCTAAGACGACGCGGATGAGGGCTTCGCCGCGTAGGGCTGTGAAGAAGAAGTTGTTTTTGAATTGCGGGAAGGCGTTGGCGTTTGCACCGCGATAGAAGGTTGCGCCGCCGGGCGCGACGGCGGGCGTGTATTCGAGCAAGGGCGCTTCAAGGCCGGCGGGCGTGTCGGTGTGATGAATGATCGGCCAGCCGTAGTTCTTGCCGCGCTCGACGATGTTAACTTCGTCGCCGCCGCCGGGGCCGTCAAAGCCCGACGGGCCGTGTTCGGTCTGGAACATCAGGTTGCTGCCGGGTTGAAAGTCTAAGCCTTGCGCGTTGCGATGGCCGTAAGTCCAGATTTCGGGGCGCGCGCCCGCTTGATTGACGAAGGGATTATCGGTCGGGACTGTGCCGTCGTCGTTCAAGCGCAGGGTCTTGCCGCCGAGTGAGTTTAACTGTTGCGCGATCTGGCGGTCGGTCGCGTCGCCCGTGGTGACGTAGAGTTTGCCGTCGGGGCAGAAGCGCAGACGTGTGCCGGCGTGATACTGCGCCGCCGGTATGTCTTCGATGATCACTTTGCGCTCGACGAGCGCCGCGCCTGTCTCGCGGAAACGCACGACGCGCACGCGCTGCTCGCCACTGTTGCGATAAGCATAGGCGAGATAGAGTAAATGATTTTGCGCGAACTGTGGATGAAGCGTGAGGCCCATCAAGCCGCTCTCGCCCGTCGGCTCGACATCGGGAATTGTGGCGAGCGGTTCGGGGCGCAGCTTGCCCTGCTCAAACACACGCACGCGCCCGCGTCGTTCGGTGAACAACATGCGCCCGTCCGGTGTGAAGACGATTGACCACGGAACTTCAAGACTTGCAACGACCGTCTCGACGCGGAACTTGACCGCGCCCTGTCCGGCGCTCGCCATCTCGCCCGCGCCGCGACCCGGCGGCGGCTGACTACAAGCGGACGCGCACAAGACGGCGCACAAGATCGTCTGGCTTAGGATTGAGTTCACGAACATTTCCCCCGGCTCGTAATGCGCGCCACTTCGGCCACGCGCAGGCGCGGCCGAAGTGGCGCGGCCACCACCTCAGTTACAGCAAGGACGCACGCACGGTCGCACTCACATCTGCATGTATTCATGCAGCAGACGCAGTTCGTCGCCCTGCTCGCTCAACTCGACGCGCATGATGTCGCGGATCGAGAGCATGCCGACCCAGCGTTCACCTTTGACGACCGGCAAGTGGCGCGTGTTGTACTTCTCCATGCGTTCGAGTGCTTGGTGCGGCGTGTCGCTGCAATCGATGACCACTTCGATGTCGCTCATCACGTCGCGGATCGGCACGTCGGTCGCCTGCTTGCCGGGCACGACGACGCGGCGCAGCAGGTCGCGCTCGGAAAAGATGCCGCTCAACTTCCCGTCTTCGTCGAGCACGCAAACCGCGCCGATGTTGCGGCTCGTCATGTACTCCGCCGCGTCGAGGGCGGTCGCCGTGTCGCGCACGGAGTACGGCTCGCGGTCGCGGATTACATCGCCGATAGTGATCATTAAGAGTCTCCTTCCAGCCCAAGGGGTGAACTTACTAGGAGCTAACAGTGCTGTCTGAATAATAGCGACGGGACGTGTGCCATTATAGGCCGGATGATTAAAAAGTTGGAGCGGATTTATTGCGCGGGCGCGCAATGAAGTGCAACTTTGATCTTGACCGCCAAGCACGACGCTCGTAACTGATCCTTGCGTGTCGTTATTACTTGGTCGAAGTTGAGTCTCACGCTATGACGCTAAAGTGTTTAATCGAACAGAGAGCCTTGCGGCGACGGGCGGCGAAACGTGTTGCTGCGCCCGGCCGGATAGGCGTGCGCGTCCGCTTGATTGAAGCCGAGGCGGTGCGCTTGCAGGCGGAAACTCTGCTCGATCATGCGCCAGTATTCGCCCTGCCCGCGCATGCGTTCGCCGAACTCGCTGTTGTTGAGTTTGCCGCCGCGCAGTTCGCGCAGACGCTTGAGCACGCGCTCCGCCTTTGTCGGCAGACGCTCGCGCAGCCGTTGTTCAAAATACGGCGCGACATTGCCCGGCAAACGCAACAGCGTGAAGAAGGCTTTGCGCGCGCCCGCCTCGTGCGCGCGTTTCAGAAGTTGAGGAATGTGCGGATCGTTCAAGGTCGGGACGACGGGCGCGATGCCGATGCCGACCGGAATGCCCGCGTCGGCCAACAGACGCATCGCCGCGAAACGATGTTCCGGCGCGGGCGCATATGGTTCGAGCGCGCGCGCCGTCGCCGCATCGTTGAACGGGATCGTGAAGAAGACTTCGACCGCAGCCTGTTTATTTAACTCGACCAGCAGATCGAGATCGCGCCGGATCAGTGCCGATTTGGTCACGATGCTGACGGGGTTGCGAAACTCAAGACAGACTTCAAAACACTTGCGCGTCAGTTGATAATGCGCTTCAAGCGGCACATACGGATCAGACGTGAACGAAAAGACCAGCACGTCGCCGCGCCACGAAGGCCGCAGCAACTCCGCGCGCAACAGTTCGGCCGCGCGCACTTTGACGACGAGTTTGCGCTCGAAGTCCGTGCCCGCGCCGAAGCCTAGATACTCGTGCGTCGGGCGCGAGAAACAATAAGAGCAGGCGTGCGTGCAGCCGCGATAGACGTTGACCGAATAATCAAAGCCCACGTCAGGGCTGTTGTTGTGAGTGATGATCGAGCGCGTCGCTTCTTCCTCGAAGACTTCGAGCTTCGCCTCAGGCGGCTCGCCTAGCCATTCAACGTGCGTCGCGTGCCACGGGTTCGGCGGGTTCGCCACAGAGCGCATCGCAACCCTCTCGCCGCAAACGTTTGATTTGGTTCGGGAGCGCCACCGAGCGACAGAACGGCTCAGTGCAGGCCGCTATCATAACACCGCCGCCCACAACGAAAACAGGCCAGACCTCGCGGCCTGACCTGTTACATTATGCGTCATGCACATACGCGACGCGCACGCGCGATCATCTATGTGCAGGCTTGCAACTCGGACTGTGTTTCGCGGACGTAGTTGACAAGTAGATTGAGCATCTTCTCTTCGCGGTCGGTCACGCCGGTGAAGTGGAGCGCGAAGCCCATTTCGCTGATCTGATAAACGACCTCGCCCCAGAGATAGACGCGCCCGCCCGTGGGCATCTCGATCTCGATGCGGATCAGTTCTTTTGTGCGTACCTGATCGGGCGTGAGGATGAAACAGCCTGTGGCGCTCAGGTCAACGACCATGCCGGAGCATTGCGCCAGCACGCCCTCCCAGTGCGCGTCAAGTGCGACCTTAACCCGTTCCGCCCGCCTGCGTTCGCCCATTAGTCAAACTCCTATGATCGTTATTATGCCACCAGCGCGGGCCGGCTCGCCTGCATGTCGGCCGCGTCTGCTTCGACTGGCTGCGCGTGTGTGTATGTGTCCGAGATGATCTTCTCCGCGCCGCCGACACTCACCGGGCGCGAGAAGAAATAACCCTGCCCGTTCTCGCAGCCGAGCTTGCGCAACAGCGCCAACTGCTCTTTCGTCTCGACGCCTTCGGCGACCACGTCCATGCCGAGGTTCTGCGCGAGCATGACGATGGTACGCACGATCTCTATGTTCTCATTATTGTCCACCATCTGCATGACGAACGAGCGGTCGATCTTCAACGTGTCGATCGGGAAGCGGTGCAGGTAGCTCAACGACGAATAGCCCGTGCCGAAGTCGTCGATGCTTAACTGCACGCCGAGCGCGCGCAACTGCCGCAGCATCTCGGTCGCCGTGTCGATGTTATCCATCACAACGCTTTCCGTGATCTCAAGCTTCAGACTACGCGGGTCGAGCTTCGTCTCTTCGAGGATCAGCCGCACTTGTTCGATCAAGTTCGGTTGTGCGAACTGCCGGCCCGACAGGTTGACGCTGATGGAGAGCGGCGGGTTCGACGGGTAACGTTTCTGCCAGCGGCGCATCTGCCGGCACGCTTCGTTCAAAGCCCAGTGACCGAGCGCGAGAATTTGGCCGGTGTCTTCGGCGACGGGGATGAAGTCCATCGGCGAGATCAGACCCCGTTCCGGATGTTGCCAGCGCACCAGCGCCTCGAAGCCACGCAGCTTGAAATCGTCGAGCGCGACAAGCGGTTGATACTGGATGAAGAACTCTTGTCGTTCGAGCGCGCGTCGCAAGTCTGTCTCTAAGTGCAACAAGTTCATCGCAACCGCGTGCATCGCCTTGTCGAAGACTTCGTGACGAGCTTTGCCGAGTTGCTTGGCGCGATACATGGCCGTGTCTGCGTCGCGCAAAATGTCTTCGGGGTTCTCATAACCGATGGAACTGGCCGCGATGCCGATGCTCACGGTTGTGAATACTTCGCGTGCGCTCAAAGTGAACGGCACGGACAACTCTTTCTGCACGCGCTCCGCGACCGAGATGGCCTCAGTCTCGTCAATCAAATCTTCGAGCAGGATCGTGAACTCGTCGCCGCCGACGCGCGCCACCGTGTCGCCCGGTCGCAAACACGATTCCAAACGCCGCGCAATGCCGACCAGCAGTTGATCGCCGATCATGTGGCCGAGCGAGTCGTTGATGATCTTGAAGCGATCAAGATCGAGGAACAGCACGGCGAACATCTGGTGCGGCGTGCGTTGCGTGCGGGCGATTGAGAGCTTGAGATGATCTGTGAAGAGCGCGCGATTGGGCAAGCCCGTCAGCGCGTCGTGGAAGGCGTCGTGCATCAGGCGTTCTTCGGCGCGCTTGCGGTCGGTGATGTCCTGTATCTGGAAGATGAGGTGGACGGCATCCGTGTGCCTATCGCGCACGCGCGAGACGCTCCACAAGACCCAGACCGTGTGCCCCTGCTTGTGCAGATAACGCTTCTCCATCTGATAGGTCGGCACGCGCCCCTTCAAGAGTTGCTTGATGTTGGCGAGCGCCGCGCCCAGATCGTCCGGATGCGTCACCTTCTGGAAGGTCGTCGTTAATAGCTCCGCTTCCGTGTAGCCCAGAATGTTTGAGAGCGAGCGGTTGACTTGCAGCCAGCGCCCCTTAGTCGAGACGAGCGCCATGCCGATAGCTGCATAGTCGAACGCGCTGCGAAACAGTTCTTCGCTCTCTTGCAACGTTGCGACCCGCTGCTCGATCTGTCGCACCTGCGCGACCGACGTACACATGTCCGTCAAGTAGGTGCAATAGGCGTAGTGCGCCATAGCGACGACGGCCGTTGCGCCAATGGCCGGATAGAACCCGACAAGGCCGACGAGTTTCGCAAGCAACACGCCCGCAGCGGTGAGGACAAAGTAGGTGAGCAACGACCAGCCATAGGCGCGTGCCCACATGCGCCCACGCGACTGTGCAGGCGCTTCGTCACCCGTGCCCCACACGAGTACGCCCGCGTGGAAGAAGGCTTGCAGCACAGCGGCGAGGCCGGCGGCGAGCAACAGCGTCAACGAGTGCCGGCTATTGGGCAAGCTGACGAGCGAGCCGAAACAGAAGCGCAACGCCCAGCCGAGAGCCGAAACCATCACGGCCGCGAGCGCCGAGTTGAACAGAAGTTGGAGCGGGCGCTTGCTGAAGTGCAGCGTCGCGCAGAAAGCCGCGACTATCGCCAGCAGGACAGCGGCTTCGGCGTCAAAGAGCAGCAGCGTCAAGAACACGAACGCCCCGGAGAAGTTGGCCTGTCCTGCGACGCGCGGAATCTTGACCGCAATGCGTGTGGCGAGGTTGAGCGTGATGAGGGCCAGCAACAGGAAGGGTACGTTGATGGTTGCGAGTGACAGCCGCGTGATGCTGAGCGCCGTCAAACCGGCGGCCAGCGTGACGCAGACCCAGACGAGCGGAGGGGTTAGGCGGTGACTGCTTGCGGAGATCATATAGAGAGTAATCGGCCTCGGAAGTCTACAGTTTGGAGGGGCAAGCCTAGTCACCCGCGATATAGCGGCAGGCGCTCGTTGCATTAACAACCAGCATGCCAGCAGGCAACTTGAAGCGCAGACAGCGGTTTTGTTGGACTTTGCGGGCCGACTTACAACCCGCAGTCGATTTTGCCCCTGAGAAGTGATGTCAAATAGGCGCAAGAGGCTGGCAAATTGACCTGCCAGCAAGTCAATTCTCACGATGGCTTAATTCAACATCATTGTCAAGCAAGATTTTGCTTGCTTAAACGTTGTTGTTGGTCTAGTATTTACCTGCGCATGAGTCAAGGTCGGCTCGTGCCGTCGCGCCCGACGCTGTCCTTTGAAGTTGGCCTCGATTTGCTGAAAATTTGCAGGCCCGCAGTTCACACCTAAACTCCCCATGGTCATCAACTTACCCTCGGTCGAAGCATTCCCGTTTCCAGCCTGATTCGCGTTCTGGCCGCTCGCTCGGCGGCAGATTGGAGATTCGCACATGCGCGTCACCTGTCCGAAGTGCCAGTGCAAGGGCTTGGTCGATACAGCCCCATTGTTAAACAAAGCTCGCGTCACATGCGTCCGTTGTGGGGCGGATTACGACGTGCTGCTGGTTGACGGCGCGGTCGAAACTTCGCTGCGGGCTGAGGACGCGAACACGAAAGCTCTGGAACTCGCCGCGCCGCCGGCCGCACACGCGGAGGGCTGCGTGACGGTTGAACTTGACGAGGTACTCGCCCTGCCACAAGAATCAGCACCCGCAGTGGAACGCGTCGCGGAAGTTAACGAAGCGGGCGGCGTGTTGGACATCGTCGAATTGCCGCAGGCTGACCAAACGACTGAACCGGCCGAGATGGGCGCGGCGCATCCGGCCGCTCTCGACAGCGAAGCGGACGATGAATTGGCCAAGGCGCTCGCCGACTCAGGCACATTCGAGATGCCGGTTGAATACCAGCCACAGTTCTCTCGGCCGATCTGGTGCGGCCCGTCGAGCAAGATAAATACAGTTTGGGCGTGCGCCTGATGCGCGTGTCGCCGGGTTGGCTGCTGCTCTGCGGATTGACCTTCATCGGTCTGGTCGTCGTGCTCAACGGGTTGACCAGTTCGGCCGGACAACTCGACGGCGCGGCTGCGCGCGAAGTTCGGGCCGGCGCAACCAGTAATCACGCGACCAATCAGAACACGACTGCTCCTGCGGTCGTTCAGAATGCGCGCACGTCTAACAGTGCCGTCACGCCGGCCGTTAAGGTTGAAGGCCCGCGCGCGCTTGAGCAACCGGCGCAACCCGTCGCCATCCCGGTCGCGCCCACGCCACAACCCAAGCCGGTCGAGAGTAAACCCGCGCCTGAGCCGACGCCTGCGCCACAGATGAATAGCACGGGCGGCTTCACGCTTCAGGTCGGCTCTTACAACACGCCGGTTGAAGCGAACGAGCGGGCCGCGAAGTTGAAGGCGGCCGGCTTCGAGGCACAGGTCGTCGCGGTCGAGTTGCCGAAGCGCGGCACTTGGTATCGCGTCCAGACGGGTCGCTTTGGTGAACGCGCGGAAGCGACGCGTTACGGCGCGCAGTTGCGCGCTAAGGGCGCGGTCGAGAGTTTCCTCGTCGCCGAGGTCACAGGTCGTTAACAACTCAAGCCGGGCGACGCGGTCGCCCCTGTCACTGTCAGCCCCGTCAGTGCGAAGCGTTATGAGGTTAGTTGCCGACACAACCCTGCGCCATTCAAAGGTGGTCGAGCGGTACGCGCACTTTTTCGACCGGCCTGAAGTGCGCCTGCGCTTCCTCAACAACACGCTGACGCTGCAAACAACCTGCGCCGCCAAGCTAAACGATTGGCTCGAACGTCATCCTGCGATCAAACGGTCGAAGCTGTTCGATAAATACTACGAGCGTCTGCTTGATCTGTTGCTCTATCGCCTCATCGTGCAAGAGATCAATAAGTACTTGCCGGCGAGCGCGCGCGAACGTTTGAGTCTGTTGCGCCAGCACAAAGCTCCGCGTGCGGCCCGCATCTACTTCGGTTTCTATCAGGCGCGCCACATCTTCCATGCCGCCGGCCTCGCGCTCATCATGCTTGGCCTGTTCGGTGTTTACACGGCCGCCGCATGGTCTGTGCATGGTGCGAATAACTATCTTGCACGTCGTTACGGTAAGGGCGAGCAAAGGAACGCGCGTGTGGGCGGCCCCGGCGTGGCGTATGCAGGGACGGCGACGAACTATCTACCGGACTATCGACCGGAAAAAGTTTGGCTGGTCGAGCACAAGGAGAACTACGAGCGTTACAGCAACGGCGGCCGCATCTCGACCGAGTATGAGATCGACAATCACACGCGCGGTTATCAAGTGCTGCCGCACACGAATGGGGACATGAGCGCGCCCGTGCAAGCGCAGAGTGAGTTGCGCCGCGAGCCTGCGGGCATCGTCTATCACACGTCCGAGAGCGACCTTGTGGACTTCACCGCCGACAACAACGCGTCTATCGAGACGCACACGCGCGGCCTGTTGCAGTACGTGCAGCGCCATCGCGCTTACAACTACGTGATCGACCGCTTCGGCCAAATTTACCGCGTCGTGCGCGACGAGCAGGCCGCGAATCATGCCGGTCATTCCGTCTGGGCTGACAAGCAGGGCGTCTATGTCGGCCTCAACGAGAGCTTCCTCGGCATCTGCTTCGAGACGCAGACGGACGCGCACGAAGCGGAACGTCTGACCGAAGCGCAACTCGTCGCCGGTCGCCTGCTCACGCAGGTCCTACGCAGTCGTTATCAGATCGACGATGCCAACTGCGTCGTTCACGGTCTTGTTTCAGTTAACCCCGACAACATGCGCGTCTGTTATCACCGCGATTGGGCGCGCAACTTCCCCTTCGCCGCCATGGGACTATCGGACAAGTATCAGGTCGCGCCCGCCGCGATCAGCGAGTTCGGTTTCAACTTATGACGACGACATCATCGCGCAGATCGGCGGCGCGATCTGGCCCGGCGCGGAAGTAGCCCGCGCAGAGTTTGAACGGCGCGCGGCCGTCCTCAACTTGAAGCCCGAAGATTTGCGTCGCCAGATGCGCGAGCGTTACCGGCAGCAGATGGAACTCTCGCGCCGACTGCGCACAGACGCGGCCGAGCGGACCGAAGTGAGCCGCACATCTAACCAAGCCGCCGCGCCCGACGGTGCTGAGATCGTCGCGCCGCGTGCGCTCCAACCGTCGGCCGCAATCGCGGCGACACGCAAGTCAGACTAAGCCTGTCGCCGCCAACGCGCCGGGCCTCATTAGTAAACGCAAACCCCTTAAGTCAATTCAACCGCCGGGTCGTCTGCCTGAAGCTTCGACCCGCGCACCGTAAAAAAAGGAGAGGACCGATGGAAGAGAGAAATCAGGAAAAGAATCAGCCGCCCGCAGCGAAGCATGAACAGATGATCAACAAGTCAGGCGCGATTGGCCTCGACATCGGCACGAGCCGCATCGTCGTCGCAGACACCGCGCAGCGGCAAGACGCGCGCCGCGAGTTGAACGCCTTCGTCGCCGTGCCCGCCTCGGACATGATCGAGAACGTGCTCAAGCAGAAGCAGATGGTTTATGAGCGCAACTGCAAGCACATCTATGTCTATGGCAACGACTCGGATTTTATCGCCAGCTTCATGAACGTGGACGCGCGCCGGCCAATGCGCGACGGACTGTTGAACCCGACCGAAACCAACAGCCAGCACATCATGCAACTGATCGTGCAGCGCCTCGTGCCGCGCGCGCGCAAGAACGAAGTGCTTTACTTCAGCGTGCCGGGCAAGGGCGAGGGCGTCAACGGCAAGCTCGTTTATCACCAAGCCGTGTTGAAAAACTTCCTGTCGAGTCTGGGTTATAACGCGAAGCCGTTGAACGAAGGGCAGGCCGTGGTCTTCTCTGAACTACAGGACGAGAACTTCACCGGCATCGGCATCAGCTTCGGCGGCGGCATGTGCAACGTCAGCGTCTCGTTCATGTCGATGCCGATGATCACGTTCAGCATTCCGAAGGGCGGCGACTACATCGACCGCAACGTGACGGAAGTGTTGGGCGAAGCGAACGCGACGAAGGTGCGTCTGGAAAAAGAAGAGAACCTCGATCTGTCGCGCGCGCCGAAGGATGATCTCGCACGCGCCTTGCACATCTACTACGAAGACGTGCTGCAATCCTTGATCGACGGGCTGCGCGCCGAGTTCGCCGCGTCGAGCCAGTTGCCCAAGATCGACCGCCCGATGCCCGTCGTCCTCGCGGGCGGCACGGCCCGCCCCGCAGGCTTCCTGCAAAAGTTCGAGCAGATGCTCGTCGCGGGCGGCGAGTTCCCCATCGAAATTTCCGACGTGCGGATGGCGAAAGACCCGCTCTCCGCCACCGCCCACGGCTGCTACATCGCCGCCGCATCCGAGACAAAATGAACGATGAATAATGAATGATGAATAAGCTGCTATTAGCGATCAGCGATCAGTGATCAGCTAATGACAAAGGGCCTGTCCTTTATTCATCATTCCGCCTTCATCGATAGCTTCGCAGGGGCTGGGGTAGAGGGTTTCTCCTTTATCCCTTTACCGACGCCTGCGCCGACGACGACCACCATTCAGGCATGGTGGTCGTCGTCATCTTTTTTCGTCGTCATGTGGCTTCGTCATCGCCGGCCGGTGCTGCGTTCAACGGTTGCTCGGACTCGTAGTAGTCCATCAACAGATCGAGCATCTCGGCGTCGGCGTCGGTCAACTCGTTGAAGCGTAGGCCGAAGCCGACGCGCGGCAGGTGATAGATGATCTGGCCGCGCAGCGGAAACCAGCGGCGCGAAGGCAGCCAGCAGTTTAGATATAGCGGCTGCCCTTCGCTGACCGCGGCTTTGGTTTGGATGAAACAGCCCTGCTGGCTGAGGCTCGTGATGATGCCGTTGCGCGGGCAGTCTTCGGTGATGCCCCAGTTGCACGAGAGCGAAGTCTTGATGCGGCGTGTCTCTCTTTGCTTGCTCATGTTCAATCGTAGTCGAGCGTGATGCGCTGGCCGTTATCGTCCGGTTGCGCGCCGCTGTGCCATGCAACGAAGTAGAGGCGGTAGCGGTCGGGGTCTTCAAGCGTGACGAAGCGCCCGCCCCAGCCTTCGTCGCATGGCGGCGCGAGTTCGACCGCTTGCGCCCGCAGTTGCTCGTAGAAAGCATCCACGTCTTTGACGCCGAAGAAGAAGTGGACGCCGCGCCCGCGACGCGCCATCGTCAACGGCTGCTCGGCCAGCATCAAGCGCAGCCGCCCGGCCCGCAGCGTCGCCATCGGCGGCGCGGCTTCTGCGTTCAACGCCTCAACCTCGAAGCCCAGCGTCAGCCGGTAAAAGTCCACAGAGTCTTGCAGGTTGTTGACTTCAAGAAACAGCAGGTCGAGTCCGGTTAACATGGCTTACAGTTGCGACGTGGTTAGCAGCAGATACAGACCGTAGAAACCGGCGACGACCGCCGCCCAGAAGGCCGATTCTTGCGCCCAAGCGGTGCGGCGCGCAAGGTGCGTCGGCGCAAAACTGGCGCGCGCATAGGCGAGCGCCGCGTGCGCCATCCAGATGCCGAAGCACATGACGGCGAAGCCGAGCAGCGCCAGCGGCCACAAAAAGATCACGTACTGGAAACGCACCAAGCAGACGAGCACTGTGCCCCCGAAGAGACAGAGCAGCGCGCCGGCGATGCGCCCCCAGAGCGCGTCGGCCGTAGCCGACGGCGTAGTGGCCGGGACGAATGCGACGCGCGCCGTGGGCGCGGCGTGCGCGGCATCGTAGGCGGCGCGGCGCGTGTCGTCGTGCAAGACGCGATAGGCTTCGTTCAACGACTTCATGCGTTCTTCGTCGCCGCCACGGTCGGGATGATGCTCTGCGGCCAGACGTTTATAACGCTGCTCGATCTCGCGCCGCGTGGCATCCGCACCGACGCCCAACGTCGTGTAGTGATCCGGCTCACGTCCAGACTGACTCACGGCCCTTCGCCTCCGCGCGGGTAATACTACATTAGATGGTTGCTATTTGTGATCGGTTATTGAGCAACAACCTGCGCCTGCTATTACGGCCCGTGAATTTTCATTTAATCTAAACCGCCAATTCAGGTATCTTTACGCATCAGCTTTTCTGCTTAACCTGTAAGAACGGCCGGGCGCGTCATGCCTGTGGCGCAGTTGTGCGCTGCCTGCGCCTGCGGCGGAGGGTCTTATGACAACAGTTTCGACGACGCCATTCACCGATCAGCGACCGGGCACTTCGGGCTTACGTAAAAAAACGCGCGTCTTCATGCGGCCGCACTATTTGGAGAACTTCGTGCAGTCGGTCTTCAACGCGGTGCGCGCGGACACGGGCGCGGACTTTAACTCGGAGACGCTGGTGGTCGGCGGCGACGGGCGCTATTACAACCGCGAAGCGATTCAGACGATCCTGCGCATGGCGGCGGCGAACGGTTTCGGGCGCGTGCTGGTCGGGCGCGGCGGCATACTCTCGACGCCCGCCGTGTCGGCCGTTATTCGTCGGCACAAAGCCCTCGGCGGTCTAGTGCTGTCCGCGAGCCACAACCCCGGCGGCATAGACGAAGACTTCGGCGTCAAGTACAACGTCCGCAACGGCGGCCCCGCGCCCGAAGTCGTCACCGAGCGCATCTATCAACAGACGCTCACGCTCACGGAGTACTTAACGCTCGCACACGCGGACGTTGACCTCGACAGCGAAAGCAGTCTGCACATCGGCGATACAGAAGTCGTCATCATCGATCCGCTCGCCGACTACACGGCGTTGATGGAAGAGTTGTTCGACTTCGACTCGTTGCGCGCGCTCTTTGCCGGTGGCTTCCGCATGACGTTCGACGCGATGAGCGCCGTCACAGGTCCTTATGCCAAACACATCCTCGAAGAAAAACTCGGCGCACGCGCGGGCACGGTTATCAACGGAGCGCCGCTGCCGGACTTCGGCGGCCATCATCCCGACCCGAACCTCGCGCACGCCGCCGAACTGGTCGCGCGCATGTCGGCCGCGGACGCACCCGACCTCGGCGCGGCCTGCGACGGCGACGGCGACCGCAACCTGATCCTCGGCCGCGACTTCTTCGTCACGCCCGGCGACTCTTTGGCCGTGATCGCAGAACACGCGCAAAGCGCCATCCGTGGTTATAGTGCGGGCCTCGCGGGTGTGGCGCGTTCGATGCCGACGAGCACGGCGGTTGATCGCGTCGCCGAAGCTTTGGGCGTTCGTTGTTACGAGACGCCGACGGGCTGGAAGTTCTTCGGCAACTTGATGGACGCGGGGCTGTGTACGATCTGCGGCGAAGAGAGCTTCGGCACAGGCTCGAACCACGTGCGCGAGAAGGACGGGTTGTGGGCCGTGTTGTGTTGGTTATCGATCTTGGCTGAGACGCGCCAGTCCGTCGCGGAAGTCGTGCGCGCACACTGGCGGCGCTTTGGACGCAGTTACTATCAACGTTATGACTACGAGGCGTTAGAGGCCGGCGCGGCTAATCAAATGATCACTGCGCTGCGCGAAAAACTGCCGCTGCTGCCCGGCACGGCCTTCGCGGGCGGCGAGATCGCGCGCGCCGACGATTTCAGTTACACAGACTCCGTGGACGCGAGCGTGAGCCATAATCAAGGGATCAGACTGCTGCTGGCCGACGGCTCGCGCGTCGTCTGTCGCCTGTCGGGCACGGGCACGGCGGGCGCGACCTTACGCATCTACCTCGAACGCTACAAGGCGGACGGCGGCGACGCGGACATAGAAGCAATGCTCGCCCCGCTCGCCAAAGCCGCGATAGAGTTGCTCGCCTTACGCGAATACTGCGACCGCACAGAACCGAACGTCATCACTTAAGAGGAGAGTTCATGTATCGCAAGACTTACTACGCCACGCATCCAGAGTCTCTGCATGGTACGACGAATGACGAGTTGCGTGCGCGTTATCTCATCAACGATCTGTTTAGCGCCGACGAGATCAGGCTGAACTACTTGCACTATGAACGCTTCGTCATCGGCGGCGCTGCGCCTATCAATGAGCCTGTCTCGTTGCCTGTGCAACAAGAGCCGGCCTCCGCAAAGGACAAGCCGTTTCTTGAACGCCGCGAGTTGGGCGCGGTCAACGTGGGCGCAGGCGCGGGCGTCGTAACCGTTGATGGCGCACGCTATGAGTTGCAGCCGAAGGACGGCTTGTATATCCCGATGGGCAGCGAGACGGTGACGTTCGAGTCTGCCGACGCGAACAACCCGGCCAAGTTTTATCTTGCGTCCACGCCTGCGCATGCGCGCTTCGAGGTGGTGCATATCTCGGTCGAGCAGGCCGTGCCGCTCAAGCTCGGCTCGTTGGAGACATCGAACGAGCGCACGATCTACCAGTTAGTCGTGCCCGCTGTGTGCAAGTCGGCGCAGTTGTTGTTAGGGCTGACGACATTGAAGCCGGGCAGCGTGTGGAACACTTGCCCGCCGCACCTGCATGACCGTCGCAGCGAGGTCTATTTCTATTTCGATCTGAAACCGGATCAGCGCGTCATGCACTTTATGGGCGAGCCGGACGCGATGCGCCATCTGGTGTTGGCGAACGACGACGCGGTGGTGTCGCCGCCGTGGTCGATCCACATGGGCGCGGGCACAGGCAGCTACACGTTCATCTGGGCGATGGGCGGCGAGAATCTCGACTACACGGACATGAACGTGCTCGACATCTGCCAGTTGAAGTAACTCAGGTTTGCCCGTTTGTCTTTCTATTCATAACGCAGCGCGATCAGCGGGTCCACCTTCATCGCGCGGCGCGCGGGGATATAGGACGCTAACAAAGCGACGCTCGTTAGCAGCAACGCCACGCAGCCGAACGTTAACGGGTCGCTTGGGCTGACGCCATAGAGCAGGCTTTGCAGTAGCCGCGTCAAGACCCATGCTCCGACTAATCCGATTGCCAGACCTATAAAGGCGAGCCGCAAGCCTTGCCGCAACACGAGCCGTCGCACGTCGCGTGGTTGCGCGCCGAGCGCGAGGCGTATGCCGATCTCAGGCGTGCGTTGTGTGACGGTGTAGCTCATCACGCCGTAGATGCCGACCACGCAAAGCAACAGGGCGACGACGGCGAACACGCCGAGCAGCGCAAGGTTGAAGCGGCGCGGCGCGACCGACAGGGCGAGGGCTTCATTCAGCGTGCGTATGTGCGACAACGGCAGCTCAGGATCGAGCGCCTGCACTTCTCGTCTGATCGCTTCGACGAGCGCGCGTTGTTCGACAGAGCTTTTGACCCCTACGTCCATCGCGCGCCCGACCTCGACCAACCAACGCGGATTCATCTGCTCATACGGCCCGTAAACTTGCACGCGCGGCTGCTCGTCCAAAGCTTCGTGCCGGATGTGGCGCACGACGCCGACGATCTCGCGCCATTGCTCCCCTTCCCCAGTGAACTTCAAACGCTGCCCGACAACCGCGCCCGCCGCCAGTTGCGGAAAGTATTTGCGCGCGAGGTCCTCGTCCACGAGCACAACGGGCGACACGTCCGCCGTATCGCGCGCTGATAAATAACGACCGGCCAGCAGCGTGATGCCGAACGTCTTGTGATAGTCGGCGCTCACCCATTGCTTCAGCGCGACGGGCATCTGTTCTTTGGCCGGTTCGGGTTGCCCCGCGATCACGAACTCGTCTTCGTCGCTGCGACCGAGCGGCACGCCAGTCGTCAAACACGCGCGCTCGACGCCGGGCAACGCGGCGATGCGAGGCAAGACTTGTTGCAGGAAGCCAAGCACCTGCGCCCGCTCGCGGTAGCGCGCATCGGGCAGACGCACGCGCAACGTCAACACGTTCTGCGGATCGTAACCGGGATCGACCTGCATCAAACGATGAAAGCTACGCAGCAACAGCCCCGCGCCGACGAGCAACGTCAGCGACAGAGCGATCTCTATCACTACGAACGCACCGCGCAACCCTTGCCCGCCGCCCGTTAAATTTCGCCCGCCGGCCTTCAACGCGGTCTGTAGCTCGACGCGCGCAGTTTGCAACGCGGGCGCGAGGCCGAAGACGATGCCCGTCAGCGCCGTGACGAACAAGGTGAACCCAAGCACGCGCCAATCAAGCCTCACATCTTCTAGGCGCGGAAAATCATCCGGGCTAAAGCGCGTCAACAAGCTCACGCCCCACGCCGCCAACAACGCGCCGCACGCGCCGCCCACCAGCGAGATCAACAGACTCTCCGTTAGCAACTGCCGCACGACGCGCCCGCGCCCCGCGCCGAGCGCCAGACGCACGGCAATCTCGCGCCGCCGCACCGCCGCGCGCGCCAGCAACAGGTTCGCCACGTTCGCGCACGCGATCAATAGGACCAACACCACCGCGCCAAGCAACACCCAAAGCGTCAGCCGCACGTCGCCCACATAATCGTCGAGCAGCGAACGCAACGTGACGCCGACCCCAACGTTCGTCGCCGGATACTGTGTCGCCAAACGCGCCGCAATAGCCTGCATCTCAACCCGCGCGCGTTCAACCGTCACGCCCTGCTTCATGCGCGCCACCACCCTGAGATTCGGATGGCTGTCGCGCTTTTGCATGTAAGGCTCGCCGGTCATCTGCCCCAACGGCAGGAATAGATCATTGTTAGCGTTCGCCTGCCCGTAATAATCAAAGTTCGCGGGCAACACGCCGACGACCGTATAACTCTCGCCGTTATAATTCACCGCCCGCCCGATCAACTGCGGGTCGCCGCCATAGCGCCGCTGCCAGAGCGCATGACTCAGGACCACCACGCGCGCGCCGCCCAAACGATCCTCCGCCTCGTTGAAGACGCGCCCGACATGCGGCGCGACGCCGAGCGTCGTGAAGAAACTGGCCGACGCGCGCCGCCCGAAGACACGCTCCGGTTCGCCACCACCCGTCAACACGCCGCCCGTCACCAACGAGGCCGCCAAATCTTCAAAGACCGTCTGCTGCGCGCGCCAGTCCAAATAGTCCGGGTAGGCCACGGCCAGTTCCGGTTGCGCCTGTGTGCCTTCGTTTATGACCACGAGCCGATCACTATCTGGAAACGGCAGTGCTTTGAGCAAGACGGCGTTGACGACCGTGAAGATGGCCGTGTTCGCACCGATGCCGAGCGCGAGCGTGATGACAGCAATGGCCGTGAAGCCCGGCTGCTTGCGGAGCATGCGAACACCGTAACGCAGGTCGTGCCAGAGTTCTTCAAACACGCGCACGCCACGCGCGTCGCGGCATGCCTCTTTCGCCTGCGTCACGCCACCGAAACTCTTGAGCGCCGCAGCCCGCGCTTCATCAAGACTCAGACCGCGCGCCACGTGCTGCTCGGCCTCGCGTTCAAGATGATGCTGTAACTCGTCGTCGAGTTCGCGCTCTAACTGCTTGCGCCGCAGCAGCGCCCGCAAGCGTCTCTGTAACCTGCCCGCCATTGTCCGCACCTGTCCCTCTCAAGCGTTCCGCAAGATCGCCTCGACCGCGCCGGAGAAACGCGCCCACGTCTCGCGCTCCGTCTCAAGTTGTCGTCGCCCGGCCGCGGTCAGCTTGTAAAACTTCGCCCGCCGGTTATTCTCCGACGTGCCCCAGACCGCCGAGATCAACCCGCGCTCTTCGAGCCGGTGCAAGGCCGGATAGAGCGCGCCGGGTGTGACGCTCAGCACCTCGCCGGAGATGAGTTGAAGGCGCTGCATGATGTCCCAGCCGTTCAACTTGCCCGACCGGAGCAAACGCAGCAGCAGTAGTTCCAGTGTGCCCTGCAAAAGATCGGCCTTCTGTTGTTTCTTCATGTCGTTCCTATAGACAGGCAATAGGAGACGCAATATACAGTCTGACCTATCGCGTGTCAACAGGAGCGTGAACCGACTGCTTCGTTGGGCGTGTGAGTTGAAAACGGCCGTTTGCTTTGGGCCGAGCGGCAATCGGACGGCGGTTGATATATGATTCAAGCTATGACAGAACCGGCATACCCGGCGGCCCGTGCGGTCGCCGACACAACGCAGGCCCACTTTGCCCGCCGGCTTGCGGCGGCGCGCGACAAGGGGCGGACGGGGTTGGCGTCCGAGCCTGACGCCGCCGCCATCGAAGCGATCATCGACGCCGCGTTCTGGGCGAGCTTGCGGCGCGAGGAAGGTTACGCGCCAAAGATTTCGCTCGCCTTCCTGCCGCCCGAACAGGCGGCGCAATCGCTGACGTTCGAGCAGCGGCTACCGCTCACGGCCAATGCGCTGGCGCGACTCGCGCCGGCCGTCGAGCGCCCCGGCATACACCTCGGCGTGTGGCGCGACGCCGAAGGCTTGTGCGTGTGGGGCACGACGCGCACGATCCCGCGCCTGTGTTTCGTGTTGGAAGTCGTCGAGCCGGGGCTGCTGGTCGTCAAGTATCGACGCGGGCAAGAGGTGGGCAAGTACGTCAACGTCGTGGTGCTCAAGGGCAACCAGATCAAGGTGGTGGACGAACACGGTGCTGGGCTGCCGGACTGCCCGGAGCTAGTCGAGTCGTTGCTCGGCTTCGGCGCACCCGCCGCCACGCCTGACACGGTGAACGTGCTCGTACAACTGGCTGCGTCCATGCGCGCGCACGGGCGCGGCGGCAGTTTGCTCGTCGTGCCGCAAGGGTCTGAAGAATGGCGCGAGTCGATCTTGCGCCCCGTGCCTTATGCGGCCGTGCCGCCGTATTCAGAGTTGGCCGAACTGATGCGGCAAGACGAAGTCGAGCGCAGCCGGCCGATCTGGCAGGAGGCACTGGCCGATGCGGTCGAGGCGATTGCGGGTTTGACGGCGGTGGACGGCGCGGCCCTGATCACGGATCAATATGAACTGCTCGCGTTCGGCGCGAAGATCGGCCGCCGCGACGGCGGCGCACAGGTCGAGCAGGTGATCGTGACGGAGCCGATTGTGGACAACGTGCCTGCGGTCGTTCATCCGGGCCAACTCGGCGCGACCCGGCATCTATCGGCGGCGCAGTTCGTGCAGGATCAACGTGGCGCGGTCGCCCTCGTTGCGTCGCAAGATGGACGCTTCACGGTCTTCGCGTGGTCGCCCTGTGAAGTGATGGTCCACGCGCACCGCGTCGAGACGTTGCTGCTATAGAGTACGTGACAAAACTTGCTTACGTGTTCTTAGTCTTCGCGCCTTTGCGTGAGGTTGTTTCTTTAGTCAGTAATTAACTCACGCAAAGGCGCAAAGGATAAGTCGCCGGTTTGGTAACAAGCTTTGGGCTTTGTTACCTGTTGACGGCCGCCATGCCTGCTTCGGGGTAGCGCGTGCCTGCGGCTGCGCCTTTGGGCGCAAGCTCGTCAATGCGCTTGAGGTCGGCGGGCGTAATCTCAACGTCCAATGCGCCGACGTTCTCTTCCAGATATTTGCGACGCTTCGTGCCCGGAATCGGCACGATGTCTTCGCCTTGCGCGAGCACCCACGCAAGCGCGAGTTGCGCGGGGGTGCAACCTTTCTCCGTTGCGATCTCTTCGATGCGTTTGACTAGTTCGAGATTCTTGTCGAAGTTCTCGCCCTGAAAGCGCGGGCTGTGCCGGCGATAGTCGTCAGGCGCTAGATCGTCGAAGCTCTTGAACTGCCCGGTGAGAAAACCGCGCCCCAGCGGGCTGTAAGCCACGAAGCTAATGCCAAGCTCGCGGCACACGTCGAGCAGACCATCTTCAGGGTCGCGGCTCCATAGCGAGTACTCGGTCTGAAGCGCCGCGATAGGATGCACGGCGTGTGCGCGGCGAATCGTCTCGTCGCCCGCTTCCGACAAGCCGAGGTAACGCACCTTGCCTTCCGCGACGAGCCGCGCCATCTCGCCAACCGTGTCTTCAATCGGCGTGTTCGGATCGACTCGGTGTTGATAATAGAGATCGATGGTGTCCACGCCGAGGCGGCGCAGCGAAGCCTCACAGGCTGAGCGCACGTACTCAGGCCGCCGTTGACGCCGAGGAAACTGCCGTCTTCGCCGCGCATGTTGCCGAACTTGGTAGCCAGCACAACTTCAGCGCGTCGCCCTTTGATCGCGCGCCCAACCAACTCTTCATTCTTGAACGGCCCGTACATATCGGCCGTGTCGAGAAAGTTAACGCCAAGCTCCAACGCGCGCTGAATGGTGGCGATTGATTCTTGCTCGTCCGCGCCGCCGTAAAACTCCGACATGCCCATGCAGCCCAAGCCTATGGCCGAAACGCTGAGTTCACTCTTACCTAACTGACGTGTCTTCATTGTTGCTCCTTTAATTTTCCCCAACCCTACACCGAGCATTAAACAACGAAACCGGCCACGAGATGTTAACAATCATGGTCGTTTCTCTATACAAAGTATTGTCAAGACTTGCGCACACGCGACCGGCGCTTATCTAGTGCAACTTGAAAGGTCCGCCCGGCGGCTCAGGCGCTAACTCCGGCCGGGTCGAATCCTGTACGACCTCGTGCAGTTCCAACACGTTCGCCCCGGTGAACGCATCTTTCGGCAACGTGCCGGATTGTGCGTGCCCCTTAACGAACGCGTCCGAGCGCACCCAGTTGAGAAAGTCCTGCCGGCTCTCCCAGATCGTGAACACGATGTACGGGTCGCCCTCGTTGACCGGGCGCAAGACTTGATTGGACACAAAGCCCGGCATCTGGTCCACGAGGCCCGCGCGCTCACGAAACCGCTGCTCGAACGCATCGGCATACTCCGGCTTGACATAAATGCGATTGGCGACAGTTATCATTTTTGGCGTCTCCCTTGTGCGCGTATGATACCACCACGGCGGCGGACGCGAGCCGCTGCAATCACATTCATTCGTCGTTGGCGGGCCTTGCGCGCAGACGTTTGACGTGCGCTCGTCGTGCCTTCGCTTCCAGCGTGCGCCGCTTCGCGCTACGCGGCACGCGCGTCGGCACGCGCTCGGTGGGTTGATAGTTTAATTGTTCGATCTTCGCGCGCAGCTTACGCAGGCACAGAGCCTTGTTCTGATGCTGGCTGCGCTCTTGCCGGCAAGTGACGACTAGCCCCGACGGCAAGTGCCTGAGCCGCACGGCCGTCTCCGTCTTGTTGACGTGCTGCCCGCCGGGGCCGCTCGCGCGAAAAGTCTCGATCTCACATTCGCGCAGCAAGTCTTCATCCGCTTCCGGCAGTTTGATCATGCGAAGAAGTTACTGATCCCGGTAGCAAATAACAAGCGAGCAACACCGGCCACGCGATGTGCTAAGCTGTGGCTTACGAGGATAGGCGTATGGCTTTAGGGTTCGTACCGGGTGACGATCTGCTGTTCCAACTTGAAAGCGGTTACGGCTTGCTGCGTGTGCTGGCAAGCGAGCCGCGCGGCGACGAGGTGGTCTGGCATCTGCTCGCTTATGAGGAACTGTTCCCCGACGCGGAGACGGCCGAAGCGGCGCTCGCCAACGCCGACGCGCTGCACGTCCGCGCCGCGCACCTACCCCTGACCGAGCACGCCTTCGAGAAGACACCGGCCGCGCGTCTCGGCAATCGCCCCGTCATGGACGCGGAACTCACGGCCTACCGCGACTGGACTGCGCGCGGCGGCCCCGTCTTCGACCGCTCGGCGCTGCTGCTCCTCGGTCTGCGCTGATTTTGTTTTGATAGTGTTGGCCCGCGCGCTTAACTCTTACTGCCCTTGCCCGAACCTTAAACGATACTCTTGCGAGTTCATAAAGCCGTTGACCATCGTGCGGAAGTCCGTCGGGTGCGTGTTCAAGTAGTTGAGCCACGCTTGATAGCCTGACTGTTCGGGCGTTCGTCTTAAATAACCGTAGTACTGCATGGCGACGAACGCGCCGTTAAACTCGACGGCATCCACCTCGCGGCTTTGCACAAGGGCGCGCAGAACTTGTGCGCGCGTCATGGCCTGCGCGTTCAAGCGATTGATGAGATCGGCGCGTGTGAGCGTGACGAACGTTGAGCCGTCTGGGTCGGCCGGATCGGGCGTCGTGATCGAAGTCAGGTTGTAGCGGCCGAGCAGCGTATCCACGTAAGCAGTGTTTGACAACGCGTCGTAAACGTTTCTGAACTCAAAGCGGCCGGCGAAGGTGTCGCTAAAGGCGGCGCGTTTGGCGAAGACCTCGGCGGGCGTCTGCCCTGTGACGGCACGCAGGTCGGGGATGATCTCGGTGTAAACGGGCAGACGGCCGAAGGCGACCTTGTAGAAGAGAAAAACGAAGTAGCCTTTAAGCCGAAACTCCGGCGAGTTGAAGAAGGCGGCCGAGACGGTGATGCGATCACAGTTGGGGTTGTTGTTCACATCTGAACAGTTGTTCAAGATGTTCGACCAAGGCTCGCCCGCTTCGGGTTCGCGCGAGAGAAAATCCAAGTAGTGCTGACGGACGAAAAAGGGCGTGTTGAAGATCGGGTTCGGCGCGTTTGCATTCGTGTCGTTGTCCGTGATGGTCAAGGTCGCGCTCGTTTGCGCGCCGAGTTCCGCGCTCGCCGGGTTCAACAAACGGAGCGTGATCGTCTCCGGCCCTTCGACGTGCGCGTCGTCGATCAACGGGATCGTGAACGTCTGCTGCGTCTCGCCCGGCGCGAACGTTAAAGTATCGATGCTCGTCGCGTAGTCGCAACGGGCGTATGCGATGCCGTGATTGTTCGTCTGATCGTCGCAACGCACCGCGGCCGGGTCGTCCACGGTCGCGTAATCAACCGACGATGAACCGGACACATCGCCCGTGCGCGTCACCGTGATCGTCGCGCGGCCCGTGCCGTTGCCCGACTCTGTGACTTGATAACTCGCTGCGCTCAACTGCAAAGTGTTTCGCTTTGCGGCCGAGATTTGATAGACCACGCCGTTCGAGAGCGAGACGACGTAGAGGTTGCCGTTCGGCCCCGTCTGTATGTCGGTGACGACGCCGAAGTCGCGCCCCGCGAGCAGGCTCTCGCTTTCGGTCAAGTCGAACTTGTCGAGGTTGTCGGCCACGCGATCATTGAGCCGCGCATCGATGAACGCGAGCGTGCGCCTGTTCGCCGCGAGTTTAAAACGGAACAGGAAACCGTTCGCCAGCGTCAGGCGCGACGCGCCGACGAACAGGTCGCCCTCGAACTGTGCGCCGAGCGCACGCCCACGCGCGAAGCCGACGGACGAAGGCGCGGTCGCATACTTCCAACTAAACTCAGGTTCGACGTAACGCGCGCCGGGCAACATGAAGAGACGCGCGAGCGCATCCGTGGGCGTGTCGGCCAGACGGTCGGGCGGCCAACGCGCCTGCTGCAAGCTGTTGCCGCGACTGACCTCGATTGACTTGAACTCGGCCACGCGACTCGACGGCCCCATCATCTGTATCCAGCCGCCGTTGAAGCCGCCTTCGACACGATTGATCTCGTCAAACGCATCGTCGCCGTTCTCTTGCGTCCAGAGTTGCCCCGACAGCGGATCGAAGGCCAGACCGAAACTGTTACGCACACCGTAAGCAAAGACCTTCTTGACATTCACAGCAGCTTGGCCCGTCAGCCCCGTGTTCGCGTTGAAGAACGGATTATCAACGGGCATCGTGCCGTCGTCGTTGAGCCGCAAGATCACGCCGGTCATGTGCGCGTCGTCCGGTTCAGGTCCGCCGAACTGATCGTCTTGTACAGTCGGCCCCGTTGGTAACGCAGACGGGCCGAACTGCAAGTTTTGCAACATGCCGCGCCGGCCGTTGTCACCGATGACGATGTAGAGTTTGCCGTCGGGGCCGAAGCGTATGATGCCGCCGTCGTGGTTGCCGCGATGCACAGTTTCGTCTTCCTGCTTCGCGCGCAAGCGGATGATGTTGCGCTCGAACGTGAGCGCCGAACCGTTCCAGAGATAACTGTCCACGCGATTGGCAAGCAAGGCTGTGTCGTCTATGTTCGCGGAGTCCGCGCCCGTGCTGCTTTCGGTCCAGTAGAGATAGACGCGCGGGTTCGAGGGGAAGCCGGGATGCACGGCGACGCCGAGCAGGCCGCGCTCCGACGCGTTGTTGACCGCGAGGTCCAGCACAGTGCCTTGCAGCAAGCCGTTCGTGACACGAATAACTTTGCCCGTCGCTTTCTCAAGCACGAGGAAGTCGTCGTGACCGATGAAGGCCAGCGTAGTCGGTTGATTCAAACCCGCGACGACCGTGCGAACAGTTAAGTTCGTATCGGTCAACGACGGCCCGGTCACAAGGACGGCCGTGCCCGTGCGGCTCAAGCTGCCGCCTTGCCCTGTAACGGTCAGCGTGAAATTGCCGAGCGGGGTGCTGGCTGCATTCGTGATGGTCAACGTCGAAGTGCGCGCGCTCGCGTCGTTGATGTTGACGGTCAGCGTGTTGAAACTCGCGCTCGTGCCAGCGGGCAGACCCGCGACGCTTAAGCTGACGGCGCCGGTGAAACCGTTGGCGGGCGTGACCGTGACCGTGTAATCGGCGCTCGTACCGGGCAGAATGTTTTGCAGGCTCGGCGTGACGGTGACGGTGAAGTCGCCCGTCTCGGCCGCGGGCTGCACGGACGCGAACGTGAAGTTGATGCTGTCGCCCGAAGTGTTGCCGTCGTTGTTGGCCTGATTGCCTGCGGTGTAGAACAGGACCGGGCCGATGTTGTCGGCTGGCGCTGTCCAGTTGAAGGTCCAACTCGTGCCGTTTGTCTGCCCTTGCGCCGTGCCCGTCGCCGTGTGCTCGATGTACTGGCGCGCGGGGTTGCCAAGCGTGCCTGAGATAACTTGCGTGCGACCGTCGGCGTCGGGCGTGAGCGTGCCCGCGCGATTGCCTGTGTCGTCGAGCGCGGTCAACTGAAAGCCCCAACGCTGGCGCGTGGGCGAGTTGTTCGATTCGCTGACGGTGAGTTGATAAGTCTGCCCCGGCATGTAAACCTGCGGCGCGTTGATCGTGATCGTGCCTGCGGGCGCACCGTCCGGCAGGTGACACTCGCGGCAGTCGAACTCGCCGGGCGCGCGCGTGAAACCGGGATCGGGCCGGTCGAGCGCGCATAAGCATGATGGTTAGCTAACTGACCTGTGAGCAGCAAGCTTACGCCTGCGACGACGAATAACACGAGGACGATTATTTTAACCGGCTTGACGTATTGCATGATGGTTCAACCTGATAGCGCCCGATCTAACCACAAAGACACGAAGACACGAAGACACGAAAGAATGCTGACTGCCGCATGATGAATAAAGAATAGCTGCTTATTCATCATGCATCATGCGGCAGTCATCGTTTCGTGTCTTCGTGTCTTCGTGTCTTTGTGGTTAACGTTCTGCGCGTCAACCAAGAAAGCCGAGGTTGGCCGACTGGAAGCGCGTGATGAACGGGAAGACCGTTGCCAGTTCGCTTTGCGGCAAACCGTACCAGAGCGCGAGCGTGGCCGCGTATTGCTCGACGGACGTGGTTGGAATCCAACGCCCGCGCGGGTTCGAGCCGCTGTCCGTGTCGTCGGGCCCGCCCATTTGCAGCGTCGGGTATGTGCCGTAGAAGCCGCCCTGCACTGCGCCGCCGACGATGAAATGATTGTTGCCCCAAGCATGGTCAGAGCCGACCGCGCCGCCCGCGCCCGCCGGTTGCAGCGTGCGCCCGAAGTCGGAGAGCGTGAAGGTCGTCACCTTGTCCGAGATGCCCTGCGCCGTCATCTCGTCGGCGAAGGCCTTGATCGCCGCGCCGACTTGCGTGAGCAGCGCGCCCTGTCCGTTCGCGGCCATCTGGCCGCTGTGCGTGTCGAAGCCGCCGAGCGAGCAGAAGAAAATCTGTCGCTTCATGCCGAGCGTGTCGCGCAGTTTGACCAAGCGCGCGACCTGTAACAACTGACGGCCGAGCGTGGTGTTCGGGAACGTCACGGTGGTTGTGACGTTGGCGGACGCGAGCGTTGCGCTCGTCTGTAACGCCGAAGTGGTCACGTCGGCCGAGGCTTTGACGAGTGTGCCGGAAGCGAGCGCGCGTATCTGATCGAACGCCGTGCGGCGCTCGGCCGTGTTCGTGCCGCTCATCGTGAGCGGCAGTACGTTGGCGAGCGCCGTATTCGAGTCGGAGATAGCGAGCGGGCGCGCAGTCTGGGCCGTGACGAACAGACTGACGCCGGCAATCGAGACGAGTTGCGGGAACGTGGCCGCGCCGTTGAGCGTGCCCGTCTGGTCGGCGATGCGCCCGCCGAAGCCCGTCTGCGTTACGTCGCTGGCGGAGGACGACTGCCACTGCGCGACCTGATCCGAATGCGAGAAGAGTTGCGGCGGGCGCTTGCCCACGCCGCTCTGATAAGTGGACTTCGTCAACGGCTCGACGAGCGGCCCCGTGTTGCACAAGACGGCCACGCGCCCTTGATTGTAGAGCGTCTGTATGTCCACAAGGCCGGGGTGTAAACCATAGGGCGCGTTGTTGAGTTGGCGCAGTCTGGTTGGATCAGTCGGATTGTTCGGGTCGAAGTTGGGGATAGCCAGACCCGCAGCGGCGCGTGCGGGCGCGTACTGCGAATCGTAGCGACCATCGGTCGGGACGACTACGTTGTTGCCGTCGTTGCCGCCGCTCATGAAGACGCAGACGAGCGCGCGGTAGTCCGTGGCCGCGCTCTGCGCAAGCGCGTTGACGAGCGCGAAGTCTTGCAGGCCGGCGGCCAACAAGCCGCCGCCCAACATGGCGCACCCGGTCTGGCGTAAAAAGTCTCTGCGCGTTGATGACATGGCTCTTACCTCTGCACCTGATACTGCGGTGAGGTCACGATCAAATAAACGGCCGCTTGCGAACGTCCACGGGCATTGGACGCGGGCACGGCAGTGACGGCATTGACAACTTGCGTCCTCATCGCGGTATCCATCGCCCCGTGCATCAGCAACGCGTTCAGACTATCGACGAGTTGCGCGGGGTTGCCGGCTTGACTGTCGAGCGTTGTGAAGTTGAGCGCCGTGCCTGCGGGCGTGTTGGCGTTCGTGGCGATGCCCTGATAGACGAGCGTGTTGATTGTGTTTGCGCGCCGCAGCGTCGTCGAGGTCGAAAGAATCTCGAAGGCGGGGCCGAAGATGCCCGTGCCGGGCACTTCGTAGAGCGGCGAGTAGTAGCTGAAGACGGTCGCGGGCAGGAAGACCGGCTGGTCGAGCGCGCCGGGCAGATCGCCGCGTTGCGAACTGTTGCCGATTACGCCGTCGCTCGGTTGCGCAGGGTTGGCGAACGAGGTCGCGTTCAAGCCGCGCAAGAGATTGTTGATGAGTTGCACAGGCTCGCGCAGTTTGCCGTAGCCGGGCGCGGTCTTCGCGTTGCCGCGTGCTTCGGGGTCGAGCAGGATCGCTCTGACAACTGCGCTCAAGTTGCCGCGCTGGTTCGTGCAGCCCGCCGGATAGAGTGCATCGCAATCGTTGTTGAAGACGCGCGCGACGCGTTCGACGTAAGCGGGCGTTGGGTTGCTCGTGACAAGATGCTGGATGAGTTGCTTGCTGACGAAGGGGCCTGTGCTTGGATGGTTGAACAGATTATCGAGCGCGGCCCGCAGACTGTTGTTGGCATAGTCGAGCCGCTGCTGCGTCGTGCCGCCCGCGAACGGTTGAATGACGAAACCGTTCAAGAGCGTCTTCGATCCTACGTCGTGGTTGTTGGCGTTCGTCACGATCATCGGGTCTTGATAGTTGTTGACTTGGAACGTCACGTTATTGGCGTTCGTGAAGTTCTTGGCTGGTGCGAGATCCCAACCCGTAAAGACGCGCGCGAAGTTGGTGATGTCGTCTTGATCGTAGACGGGGATGCGCTTGCCTTGCGCGTCGAGTTTGGGCGTGCCGTCAACGTTCAACTCGTCGAGGCCGACGGTGAACAGTTGCATGACCTCGCGGGCGTAGTTCTCGTTCGGGTTGTTGCGCGTGTTACCGCGCATGTTCAAGTATTCGCCCATGCCGGGGTTGAGCGTCATCTCGCCCAAGAGCGTCCGGTAGTTGCCGAAGGCGTTGCGGTCGATCACTTGCAGGTAGTAAGCCATCCACGCCGGATAGTTGATGTCGCGGCCCGAGACGACGAACACTTGATGCAGCGCCCACGCCACGCGCTGCCGCAGTTGGTCCTGAGCATATAAGCCGTTCTGGAAGAACTTCACTTGCAGCGGATAGATCGTGTAGTTGTCGCGCGTGCAGGGCGCGCCGTTCGGGCAGCCCTGTGCCGAGTCGCCCGGCATCAAGGGCAAACTGGGATAACTAGAAGCAGACAGACTGAACTGCTCGTTGAGCCACGCGTTGAAGCCCATGCTCTTGACGCGCGCGACTTCGGCGCTCGTCGGCCCCCAAGTCGCTTGTTCGAGGAAGCGCACGGCGTCTGCGTCCGAGGCTGCGCCGGTGTAAGGATTGGGCGCGGGTGTGGGCGTGGGCGCGGGCGGCACGGCGGGCGCGGGGTTAGGCACTGCGCCGGGGTCGTCCGCGAGCGTGCCGCCCGTGTGCCCGACGCTGATGCGGACGCGACTGCTGGCCACGCCGTGCAGGCTCAAGCGCACGAGCAGATCGCCCGCGTCGCCGATGTCGTCGCTCAAGCGCACGACCACCTGTTGTAAGCCCTCGAAGCCGGGCACGGGGCGCACGTCTTCGACCTTGAACTTGTAGAAGCGATGCGTGCTGTCCTCGCCGTCGCAGGTCAAGGCCGACGCGCCTTCGCCCGCGAGCAGGTCGAGATTCATAACAAAGAATAAGACGCGTGTGCGCGTGTCTGCGCCCGCGACGAACGAAACCGTGTTGACCGAGAACGGATCGCGCATGCGTGACAGTGCGTCGAGCGCGATGGCGCGGGTACTCGTCGGGTCGGTCAAGATCACGGGCTGGCGCGTCTGTGCGTTGACCGCGTGCGCGAACGCGCACAGCAGCGCCAGAGCGCAGAGCATCGGCCAAGGGGACAGGCGCAGGCCGCTACGGCAAGTTCTTTTTTCCATCATGAGAGACACCGTCCAAACGTCTACGTGAGGCGACTCAAGTTTTTTCGCTTGGGGCTACTGGTGTGAGGTGGAAGACCGCTTGCTCGCAAGACCGGGGATTCAAATATAGCATACCGCACGGAAATGCAAAGCGTTTTTTCCGGCACGCCTACGACTGCGACAAGGCCGAGCGGTCAAGGGCAACCATAGGCCCAACTGGCCGCCCCGTTATGTCTTAAATTAACCCGTGGATATAACTGTTTGCGCGTCGGGCGACGCGGCGAGGTAACACGTTAGCGGGCCGCCCGAACGACAGTTTAGACGGCGGATGGTTGGTAAAAGTCTGACAAGTTTCGGGGCCGGGCTGGATTATTTATCCAAGCCCTTCTGCCGCAAATCCTCTTCGACCGTCTCGCGGTCGCCTTCAGCCGAACCCGGCGTGCGCCCCGGCGCGTTCAAATCTTTTTCGCCGCCCGGCATCGTCGTACTGTCATGCCCCACACGCTGCTCGTCTTCACGCTCTTTATCTACCATTGCATCACGCTCCTGAAAAAATAGTAGGCAGCAGGCAGTAGACAGTTATTACAGACCTATCAGAAACTTTTGCTTTAACTGGCTGACGACGGGCCTGACACCGCTGTTATTAAGAACAACACTGCGCGGCCCGGTCTTAACTGCCTACCGCTCTGCCTGCTGCTTATTTCACTTCCCCGCCTTTGGCGCTGCGACCCGAAGACTGGCCTTCGGTCGTGACCACTTCGCCCGCCTCCATGACTTGCTTGAAGCGGCGCAGGTCTTCGTCGATCTGCTGCTCAGGGTTTTCGCCGAACAACTTCGCCACCGTTGCGCCGACGACGCCTGCGGGCGGATCGTATTTCACAGAGACGCGCACCAGCGTGCCGCGCCCGTCCGGCGCGCTCTCGAACCTGACCGAGCCAGCGTTGTCCACGTCCGCGCCCTCAAGCGAGCGCCACGCGATCAACTCGTTCTCTTTCTCGTTATAAACTTCGGCGTCCCATTCAACCGACGTGCCCGCCGGCCCGCTCACGATCCAGTGCGAGTGCGTCGGATCGGTGACGCGCACTTCTTGAACGTGCGACATGAAGCGCGGCAGGTTCTCGAAGTTGCGCCAGAAGCGATACAACTCTTCGCCGGGCGGTTGATCGGCAGACTCTTTTCGACCTTGATGCCGTGCCCACCCTGCACGCTCACGTTCGGGTTCTCGCTCGTGCGCCCGGCCGTGCTGAAGCCGATGGCGTCATATAACTCGCAGTGTCCGGTCGCGCCGCGATAGAGCAACGCGCCGCCGAGCAGTGCGAGCGTTACGCCACCCATCGTGCCGCGCGTCAGCCCGTAGATGGCGAGTGCGCCGCCGCCAATGGCCGAAGCCCAACGCTCGATCTCGTTAACGTTCGTCCCGCGGCTCTGCGCGGCCGGTGCTTCGCCTCGATCAATTTGCGCCTGCGTTAATGCCGTCTCATTTACCGCCATAGAATTTTCTCCTTGATGACTTCGTTACAAAATTTCGGACACGGCACATATGAACAGACTGCCGCCTGTCCGAAAACAACTCGTTTCGCTTGTGCCTTAATGAAAGAAGTCAAAACTTGTGCCGCGTCACGCACCCACGCCGGCGACCAAATCTGGTCTATGGTTGACGCGCGCGTGCAGCGGTTCGAGGTGTGCTTGGGCCGCACGCAACGCCGCGAGCGTCGGCGCGTGTGGCACGCGTTGCAGTTCATCGTCCGTGGGTTGCATGTCCCACAGACCCATCTGCGTCCACTCGTGGCGGCTGTGCCATTCGGGCATCCCAAGCACAGGGTACAGGCACACGCCGCGCAACGGCACGCCCTCGTCGAGCAGCGCCCCGCACTCGCCCGCAAGTTCCTGTAGCCACACGGGGCGCATGTCGCCGACGTGACTCGTCTCTGTGATCAAGATGTCCGTGCTGCCGTAACGTTCCCAGACCGCGCGCACTAAGCGGCGCAGAGGCCAACGGCGCGGGTCTGTGTCGTCGAGCGGCAGACCGGGCCGGTGCAACTCCCACTGGTTGGTCCAGTAGTAGTTGATGCCGACGATGTCCAGATGACGCGGGCTGCCGCCGAGTTCGGGCAGCAGGCGACCGGAGAGCATGTCCCACCCTTGCATGACCGCGCGGTCGTTAAAGTCGTCGGCCTCGCGCTGCATGTCGGGTCGATCAAACGGTGCGACCACGCGGCAGAGCGAATCGACGTTGACGATGCGCGCGTCGGGACAAGCGGCGCGGATGGCTTCGATGCCTTGAATCGCGCCCCGGATCAAACAGACCTTCAACTCCCAACCACGCCCATGCTCATGCGGCGCGAACAGACCCGCCTCGCCCGCTGCCCAAGAGAAATATGAAGGCTCGTTGATCGGCGTGATGTAGACGGGGCCGTCCGTGTGCGCGGCGAGAAAGCGCGTGGCCGCATAAGCGTAGTCGGCGAAGCGCGCAGGAAAGTCGGCGGAGAAGAGATCGACATCCTGCGGGTAGCCGAAGTGAAAGAGATCGAAGATGAGTTCGATGCCGTGTCGCCGCGCCGCTGTCAGGTGCGGCACAACGGACGAGAAGTCATAGCGTCCGTCGCCCCTATCAACGAGCGGCCAACGCACGGCTTCGCGCGCGGCGCTCAGGCCCGTCTGACGCAGCAAGCCGTAGTCCTCATCCGCGCGCCGGTCGTGCCCGGTCGCCGCGACCTGATCGAACCACTGGCAGTGCGCGTTATAACCTGTGGCCGACTCGAAACCGGCTAAAAAGAAACTGCTGAACACTGCTGCCACACGTCGCGCTGGTCGAAAGCGCCTACCTTAACTTCGACGGATAATGATGAAGGCCGCAATGATGAATTAACCGCTGTCTTGCATTCATCATGCACCAGTCATCATGCTGCATTTACTTCATAGGTGGTTGCGCGCACTGGCTAAGCTTTTGTGCCGTTGCCGTTCGCGCCGATCATCTTCTTGTAAGTCGTCAACGCCTGCGCCACCACTTGGTCTTGATTGTAATACTTGTAAGTCGCTAAACGGCCGACGAACCACACGCCGGGCGTCTGATCGGCCAGCGCCTTATACTTCGCGTACAACTCGGCGTTTTCCGGTCGCGGCACAGGGTAATAAGGATCGCCCTCGGCGCGCGGGAACTCATACACGATGCTCGTCTTCGCGTGCTCTTGCCCGGTCAGATATTTGAACTCCGTGATGCGCGTGTAGAGATTATCGTTCGGGTAGTTCACCACCGGCGCGCGCTGGTAAATCTTCGTGTCGTGCGTCTCGTGCTTGAACTCAAGCGAGCGATACGGCAGCTTGCCGAAACGACAATCGAAGTACTCGTCCACCGGCCCCGTATAGATCATCTCGCGGTACGGAATGATGCGCTCGATGTCGCGGTAATCCGTGTTGAGCATGACGTGTATGTTCGGGTGATCGAGCATGTTCTCGAACATGCGCGTGTAGCCGTGCTGCGGCATCGCCTGATAAGTGTCAGTGAAATAGCGATCATCGCGGTTCGTGCGGATCGGCACGCGCGCCGTCACCGACGCGTCCAACTCCGACGGATCAAGGCCCCACTGTTTACGCGTGTAGTTGCGGAAGAACTTCTCGTACAACTCGCGCCCGACGCGACTGACCACCACGTCCTCGCTCGTCTTGATCTGCTCGCGCGGCTCGGCCATCTTGCCAGAAAATCTTCGACCTCGAACGAAGTGAGATTCAACCCGTAGTAACGATTGATCGTGTCGAGGTTGATCGGGATCGGCAGCAGTTGCCCGTCCACGCTCGCCAGCACGCGATGTTGATAAGCGCGCCATGCGGTGAACTGCGACAGGTACTCGAAGACTTCGCGCGAGTTCGTGTGAAAGATGTGCGGCCCGTACCGATGGATGAGCACGCCCGCGTCGTTGTAATGATCGTAAGCGTTGCCCGCGATGTGTGCGCGGCGATCAACGATCAGCACTTTCTTGTTCGAGCCGCGCGCCAACCGCTCGGCCAGCACGCTCCCCGCATAGCCCGCCCCGACAATCAAATAATCAAACATTGCTTCCGTATTCACCTTCATAAATCTGACATTACAATCAAGAGTTATAATCGAGTAAAGCCGCCGCCGCGAAACCACACGCCGCCACACGAACCGCTAAGCGAGCCTGTGCCCGTCCGGCGCTCGTGTGCGTTCGTGTGGTTTCGCGGTTTGGCTCTCATCTCGTTAAAGCTTGCGCTCAACTTAGTCTGCGGCCGAATATGCGCCCGACGCACCTGCTCGTAACGCGTTCGGTTGCGCGACCAATTCCTGCGTGCCGCGCGCGGCAACCGCGTTCGCAGGTTTGCGTGTAGCCACGACCTCGCCGATCAACTCCGCCATCGCGCCCCACGTCTTGTCCCATGAAGTCCGCGCCAATAGTACGTCCACGCGCTTGAGCCACGCGGCGCGCTCGTCGTCGCCCATGTTCATCAACTCTTCCGTCGCGCGCACGAACTCGTCTGCTGTGTCGGCGATCTGCACGAGTTGCTGCTCGCCATACGGGCGCACCACGTCGCGGATCGAAGTCGAGACGACGGGCTTGCCGGCCGCCAAGTATTCGGGCGTCTTGGTCGGGCTGATGAAGCGCGTCGATTCGTTGCGCGCAAACAGGAGCGTGGCCACGTCCCAACCGGCGATGTATGCGGGCAACTCTTGATACGACTTGCCGCCGAGATAATGTATGTTCGCGCGACGCGGCAAGTCCGCCTCGTCGATCTTGACGACAGGGCCGATCATAACGAACTGCCAATCGGGTCGCAAAGCGGCGGCCGCGTCCAACAGTTCAATGTCGAACCGTTCGTCAATCACGCCGAAGAAGCCGATGCGCGGATGCGCTATGCCGGCTTGATCGGCCGGGTCTGCGGTCTGCGCGCGCGCCGCCGCGAAGTGGGCGCGGTCAATGCTCGACGGGAACGCATAGACGTTCGCATGCTGTGTGCGCTTCGCTTCATACAAGCTCTGCCCGCCAGTGAAGACGAGATCGGCGCGGCGGAACATTTCCGCTTCACGCTCGCGCAGAGAGCGCGGCGCAAACTTGAAGGCCGACAGTTCGTCCATGCAATCGAAGACGGTGGCGAGCGGTTTTAAGTGGCGCGTCCAACCCAACGCCATCGGCGTGTAGTACCAGACCACGTAGTCTTTGATCTGCTGCTCGGCAAACAAGCGATCAACCAACGCCTGCTGGATCGCTTCGACCGCCACCTCGTTCAACAGCCCTTCCGGCAAGTGCGGCACGACGACGTAAAGATCATCCGTGCGTTGCGACACGTCGAGCCGCAGCGGACCTTGATCGAAGATCGGTTCTTCGACGAAGAAGACGCGGCGCTGTTGCGCGCACCGGCTCAACAGATGTTGCGGCCGTTGATAGACGAAATCCCAACGCAGGTGCGAGAAGACAATCAGGTCAGCGTCGAACGCGCCCGTTGTTTGTTGTCGATTTAATGTCGCGGGGCGCGAACTGTAGATGCGCGCCGGCAACGACGCGCCCGCGTTTAATTCCCCTTTGCCAGCGCCGTTGATCTGCGCTTGCTCCGATCCCTGCTTGGTGGATTCATAATTACGTTTTTGTTGCTTCATAGCTTCTCCTACCAACAAAATTGTCTCGCCACTTTGACATCTGCTAACTCAGACCATATGACACAGACCACGACCCACACTGCTGCCGCGCAATGAAATAGGGGGCTAAACGACCGAAGTCATGCGTGAGGAAGCCCGACCCTTGATTTTGCAGCGTACTTACGCGCAGACAAGTTGCAAACTACGTGCCTGCGGTTGAGCCTCGGCGGTGGCTTGCGATTCACGCACGAAACCATGCGGCTATTTCAGGCTTTTGCGCGCCTCGGCGTAAGGCGCAACGTGGGGGAAGTGCCTATGATTGCAAGGTTTGATTGTATGAATGTCGAACGTCAAAAGTTTCACTGTGTTGTGTTTTTATTTGCCGGCCGGAATCATAAAACGCGTTAATTAACAGTTCACCTAGCAGTACCTTTTTTATCTTGCTTAAACAATGTGTGCCGCACGACACATATGCGTGACATAAGAACGACGCGTGACATAAAACGAGGTGAGTCGGGTTACGACTCACCCCGCATCCCCCCTCTGCTCGTTCCCGAAAGCGGCCTGTTCGTGCAAACGAAGCCGGGCCGCTTCCCTGTCGTTTGATGCGGGCCATGGCCGTTATCAAAACTTCACGCGCCGGCAACTTGTCGGCACAGTCCGACAGCGGCAAGTTGCTTGCAGACTGGCCGAACTTAACGCCACCCCGCGCGCCGCCGCCGACAGTTTTCAGTTCTGCAACTTAAAGTTTGATGGATTATAGGATGCGCGCACCACACCGTCTGTACGCCGACGTACTTTTAAGCGGTCGTGTCGCGCCACATGAATGTGAGGCTGGAACTCATGCAACCGGGCAGATGTGAACTCAAGTTGGTTGCAGATAGATGACCGCTGTGAAGACGGCGATCAATAGCATCACACTGATCACGATGCTCTGCGCGATGATTCTTCCGTTCGGGTGCATAACAACCTTACTCCTCGTACTAACTACTAACCGACCACGCCCATCACAGTGCCAGCACGGGACTGCTCACGTCTGTCCGGCTGCGCACAATGAACTTGTCAAGCCCAACTACGGCCACGGTCGCGTTTCAACTATTAGATTGATCGCAACTGCCTGTGGCGTTGCCAGCGCGCATCAAGATAACACAGCCGGTCGGGCGTAAGCCTTACGTTAGATCGTCGAACGAGAGTTGCGCGTCCTCTGGTTCGGGCTGTGGTGTGGGGCGACGCTTGCCGTGTTTGCCCGCGCGCCCGTCGAGGGCTTCGAGGACGGCGGCGAGATGAAAGCGGACGAGGCGCGGCGTAAGTCGCATGGACGGGATGCGCCCTTCACGCGCCAGCCGATGCACGGTCGTCTCGCTGACCTGCAAGCGGGCGGCGAGTTGGCGCGCGGTCAAAAATTCGTGGCGCGCATCCGGCGCGTTGTGAGTCTCGTCGTTCACGAGCAACAACCTGTGCAAGCGCAGTCGCGCCGTCAGTTCGTCACGGCGCAGGTTCGCCGAAACTGAGGGCGACGCGATAGACGGCCGGGCCTTCGATGTCGATCTCTTTCGAGACGGGCGGCAGACTGCCGACCTTAGCCGTGACGCGATAGCGCGCGGCCGAGGGCAGCAGGCGAAACGCGAACTGACCTGTCTCGGTTGTGATGCGCCCGTCGATCTTCTGCGTCGAGCCGTCGGGCATAACGCGCGCGAGCACGATCTGCGCGCCTTCGATGCTGCGCCCGGAGGCGCTAAAGACGCTGCCCTTCAACAGCGCCAGCGAGCCTTCGTCCACCGGCATGTAGATGCGGTCGCCAATCGAGCGCACCTTGCTCGCATTGATCACGAAGTCTTTAATCTCGGCCGTGCGTAAGCCCGCCTTGCGGAACACCAGCGAATAACGACCCGGCAAGACGCCCGTGATCTCAAACCGGCCGTTGCGATCAGTTGCGCCGTGCGCCACCTCGCGCTCGTCCTGCCGGACGACGACGCTGATGCCCTCGGCCGTCGCACTATCGTCTACGCGCACCTTGCCCTTGACCCCGCCGCTCTGCACCGTCAGGCCCACGCACACGCTCGCACACGCTAGCAGCACCAGCAACAAGCGGCTGCTCAGTTTCACTCTACTCATGTGATTCACTTGCTTCATCAGACTGTTCGGACGGGGAGGCACTTAAAGACTTAAGCCTAGCGGCCGGCATTATACACGCACTCACGTGCTTAGTTCACTAACTGATCTCAACCATTGCCCCACGATGAAACCCTTTGCCAGCGCCACTGTCATCCGTCGGCACACAGCTTCAACAGACTTGTTGATGCGCGGGACGCGGCTTGTTGTTGTCCGCCACGTGCGCCGCGTCTCTGGCGCACGGCCGCTCCGGCCTCGTATAATGCAGCGCCGGGGCGGCTAGTCAAAAAGCTGCAACCGGCGCGGGCGTGCTACCGTTTAATCAGGCACTTGCATCCAAGCGAGCGTCGCCCCGTGCATTCGTCGCACTCGTAATTATCGCGCTGAAGTTCATGCCGCACCATACCCCCACGCCGCCCACGCACCACGCCCCGCGCGCGTTGTATGTATGGCTGCGTGTCTTGCTGCTAGTTATCGTCAGCATGCCCGCAGTGCTCGTCCACCCGCAGCAACAGCCGCCGGTTGAGCCGCAACGGCCGCGCAACGTCGCCCCCGTCGCGCCCCTGCCAGAAGACAAAGATGAAATCTATCGCGTGGACACAGACCTCGTGCTGGTGGACGCGACGGTGACGGACGCGACGGGTCGCCCCGTGCGCGGGCTGCAAGCGCAGGACTTCAAGTTGTATGAAGACGGCATCGAGCGGCCGCTGGCGTTCTTCAACGTGGAGCGGCGCGGCGGCGCGAAACGGCCCGTGGCGGTCGTCTTTGCGCTCGACACTTCGGGCAGTATGACGACGGATGAGTTGGGGCGACTGGCGGACGCGATGCGCGCATTCTCGCAACGACTTGAAGATCGCGCTTCCGTGTTCGCCGTGATGACCTTTGGCATGCGCGTCCGCGTGCTGCAAAACTTCACGGGCGATAGGCGCAAACTTGAACGCGCGCTCGAACGCTTGACGCGCGAAGAGAGCGGGCTGTCAACGCATACTTACGACGCGGTGGACGACGCGATCCGCCTGCTCGCGCGCGACGCGCCGCGCACACGCGAGCGGCAGTTGTTGAAGCGCGCGGTCGTGGTTGTGACCGACGGCTTCCCCGTCGGCGACACGGTTATGCCGCGCACGGTTATCGAGCGCGCCAACACTGCGGAGGTGAGCGTCTACACGGTGATGCTGCCCTCGTTCTCGCGCCTGCTTGCCTCGAACGAGCGCGCGCACGCGCCGCTGCCGACCCCTCTGGACGTAAGCGGGCTGGTGGAAAAGACCGGCGGCACGAGCATTTACGCGACCGACCACGACTTCGAGCCGTTGTTTCGCGCGCTTGCCGAAGAGGTCACGTCCGCCTACGTCCTAGCCTTCTATCCACCCGAAGAGAAGCGCCACGACGGCCGCTATCACACCGTCCGCATCGAAGCCCCCGCCGGGCTGACCGTGCGCCAGAGCCGCCCCGGCTACCAAAGCAACAAACAGTAGGCAGTAAGCAGCAGGTCGTTGCAGGCGCGAAACTCAAACTTCGAGTTTAAGCGCCCGACTGACCTGTTGCTTACTGCCTACTGCTTACTGCCGACTGCTAATTATTTCAGTAATCGTCCTCGTCGTCTTCGTCAGCATCATCCTCGTCGTCCTCTACGATGTCGAGTTCGACGGGATCGAGGCCGACGATTTCAAGGCCCGTTCCACATTCTTCGCACGCCACGATGTCGCCCTTATCGGCGTCCGTGTCCACATGCACGTCAGCTTCGCATTCTGGGCATGTTCCGGTTGGCACTTTCTATCTCTCCCTCCAGCGCAGTTTCAGGCTTGGAAGAGGCACGCCCGCTCGATTCATTTGGGGAAACCTCCACCTTGTCCTTGAGTTGAGTTGAGCCGCCGACAATCTAACCGCGCGCGCGCTATTTTGCAATACTCAATTCCAAATCGAACCACCAAGCCACCGCCACCTTACTTTGTTTTGCTCATCGTGTCTTTGTGGCTTCGTGGTTAAGTTTGCGCGCCGCATCAAGTCGCCTGCGGGCTTCGTCGGCTTGCGGGCTGCGCGGGTAACGCCGCAGCAGTTCCCGCCAACTCGCGCCGTCGTAATGAAACTGCCGGGTCGTCGCATCGAAGACGAACACGATCCCGTTGCGCTGGTAGCGATCAAGCCCGCTGTAGTTGAGGAAATAGCTATGAAGCGGCGCGGCGTGGGCGGGCAGCTTTGTCTCCGGCAACCGGCGCGCGGCATCGTGCGTGAGTTTCGCGGCTGCTTCTTCGGCGGCCGCGCCGTAGAGCAACAAGACTGCGGGTCTGTGGGGCGAGCGCGGAAACTCCGCGAGAAAGATGTGTGCGCGGGCAACGCGGTCGAAGTCGTCCGAGGCTTGTATGAGTCGCAGCAGGCGCTCGTCTTCGGGCGCGCGCGCAGGGGCGACGACGCTATCGGCTTGCAACCAACCGCGCGTCCGGCGTGTAACGGCGACGCGATAGAAACTCACACCGTCGCTGGCGCGGCGTGCGCCGAGGATAGCGACGGCCCGCCCGCGACTCAGACGTTGCACGAGCGGCGCGGTCAGCGCAGGTTCACTTCTGAGCGCCGCCAACCGTTCGTCCACGACAACCGCGCGCGGCCGCCGGCCGGCGCGCGTCGCTGCTGCGCCTGTGCCGCGAGGCTTAACGCGCAGGCGAACATGAACAGTGCGAGCATTGCGTTGCGAATAGAATGCTGAGTTGTATCTGCGGACACGGGTGCGAGTCCTCCTTATGCGCTAGGTGGCTGGAACGAGATCGAGTTGTTTGCGTGTTAAGAGCGCAGGGAGTCAGCGTTGAGAGTTGGAGAGTCGAACAACAAACTTATCGCCAAGACACGAAGATAAAAGCAGCGCGATTATGTTTAGTGGCTTCGTGTCGTTAGTCTTTAAGTTCGAGCTTTGCCACGGCGCGGGCTGGCGGCGAGCAGCGCGTCGAGCTTGGCGCGCGCGGGTGGCACGGGCTGCGGCGTCGCGCGCCCGACGTGGCCCTTTGCGTGGTGCAGGTGACAGATGGCGAGGGCGAGCGCGTCGGCCGCGTCGTGCGGCTGCGGCGTCTCTTTGAGGCGCAAGAGGACGCGCACCATCTCCTGCACCTGATGTTTCTCGGCCGCGCCGTAGCCGACCACTGTGCTCTTGACCAGACGCGGCGCATACTCCGCAAGCTCGACGCCCGCGCGCTCGCCCGCCAACAAGATCACGCCGCGCACCTGACCAAGCTTAAGCGCCGTCTGCACGTTGACCGCATAGAACGCTTCTTCGACCGCGCACACGTCGGGGCTAAACCGGGTCAGCACTGCTTCCACACCGTCGCTGATCTTCAACAGTCGCGCCGCGAACCGTGCCCGCGCAGGCGCACGCACCACGCCGTAAGCCACCACCGCGTAACGCCGCGCGTCGCCTTCGACGACGCCCCAGCCCGTCGTCTCGCTGCCCGGATCGATGCCCAGTACGCGCATGTTTATTCGTGCCCGCCCGTCGTGCGGCGCACTTATGCGCCGGCCATCTCGGCCTCGTCGATGTCGAAGTTGGCGGAGACTTTTTGCACGTCGTCGTGGTCTTCGAGGGCTTCCATGAGTTTGAGCATCTGGCGCGCGTCGTTGCCCGTGAGATTGACGTAGGTGTTGGGCACGATTTCGACCTCGGCCACTTGCGGCTCGATGCCTGCGCCTTTGACGGCCGTGAGCACGGCCTCGAAGTTCTCCGGCGCGGTCAGTATCTCGAAGTTGTCTTCGTCGTCGCGCAGGTCGTCCGCGCCGGCTTCGAGTACGAGTTCGAGCAGTTCGTCTTCGGATTTCGCCGTCTTCTCCACGACGATGTAGCCGCGCTTCTCGAACATGAAGCGGACCGAGCCGGACTCGCCGAGGTTGCCGCCGTTTTTGCCGAACAGGTGACGTATCTCCGCGACCGTGCGGTTGCGATTGTCCGTCATCGACTCGACCATGACGGCGACGCCGGCCGGGCCGTAGCCTTCGTAAGTGATCTCTTCGTAGTTGACGCCCTCTTCTTCGCCTGTGCCGCGCCGGATCGCGCGGGCGATTGTATCGTTGGGCATGTTGCCCGGCCTTGGCGTCCGAGACGGCTTTACGCAAGCGCGCATTGGTGTCGGGGTCGCCGCTGCCGCCCGCGCGTGCGGCGACCGTGATCTCTTTAATCAGTTTGGTGAACAACTTGCCGCGCTTGGCGTCGAGCGCGCCCTTCTTGTGTTTGATGGTATGCCACTTCGAGTGTCCGGACATATTTGATTATGTTCCTTGAAGCTAAGATTTGCTGGGCGCGCCGGACTATAGCACGCGATTTTTGTGCGCCGCAACCACGACCACAACGGCCAGCCGTTAGTTAATCAACGCAGCCACACATCAATCGATCAACTCGATCAACTTGCGACTATCCGCGCCTGTAACACGCACTTGCTTGGTCTTAGAAGTGTGCCCGCTTTTGATCTCGACGTTGCGCGTGGGCACGTCGAACGCGCGCGCGAGTGTGCGTCGCAACTCGTCGTTGGCCGCGCCATCGACGGGCGGGGCCGCGACACGCACGCGCAGTGCGCCGTCATGCGTGCCCGCGATCTCGCTGCGCGCGGCGCGTGGAACAACGCGGACGGCGAAGCTGAGCGCCCCGTCCGATTCCGTGTAACGTAGCATCGTAGCCGGCGTGGCGTGTTTGACTTAACCTCCGCGCAGCAGTGTGCCCGCGATGGCGGCTTGAAACAGCCAGATGATCAGGAAGGCAACGATAGGCGAGATGTCGAATAAGCCAAGCGGCGGAATCATGCGCCGCAGCGGTCCTAGCAGCGGCTCGGTCGTGTTAACCAGAAAGCGCATGATGCGGTTGCTGTAACTCACCTGCCCCCAAGCGAAGATGATGCGGCTGAAGATGAGCAGCCCATAGATACCGAGCAAGCCGTATAACAGATGCCCTATGACCAGCACGGGTCGCCGCGCCAAGATACTGATGAGCACGTTGCCCACAGTGCTGATCACGCCAAGCGCCAACATCTGCGCGAGGTAGCCGACCAGAATTGCGATCAGCACCGTCACGAGCGGCGCAAGGTTCGGGCTGAAGCCGAAGCCCATCAACGCACGGCGCACGGGATTGATGAACGGATCGGTCCACTGCCGCACGAGCAGCACGGGGCGACTGAACGGGTTCAAGTCCGCATAGTTCAACGCGAGCCGCACCAGCATCAACACGATCATGATGACGATGGCCGCCGTAATCCCGCGACTCACCCACAGACTCAACTGGTTGAAAATAAACTCTACCCTATCCATAAATTTCAACTCATACAGCTTATGTGTGCCGCCGAGACACGCCAACTCTCAACCGCGCGCACCGAACAGGGCCGTGCCAATACGCACCATCGTCGCGCCCTCGGCCACCGCCATTTCAAAGTCGTGCGTCATACCCATCGAGAGTTCGCCCGCGCCCGCGCCGAATGCGCCGCGCGCCTGCCACTCGTCGCGCAACGCCCGCAAGCGTTGAAAGTAAGGGCGCACCAACGCCACATCATCAAAGAACGGCGGCAGCGTCATCAAGCCGATCAGACGCACCCGTTCACACGCCCTACATTGTTCGACAAGCTGCGGCAATTCTACTTCTGCCGCGCCCGCCTTGCTCGCCTCGCCCGCCAGATCGACCTGTACGAGCACGGGCAACTCACGCCGCCCGGCTTCGACACACAAACGCTCAAGGCGCGCGACGAGCGCAACTGAATCGACCGAGTGGATCACGTCGAACAGCTTGACCGCGCGCCGCGCCTTGTTCGCTTGCAGGCGGCCGATCAAATGCCAGCGCGCGCCCACCGCGCCGAGTTCCTCGATCTTCTCTCCGGCTTCCTGCACGCGGTTCTCGCCAAAATCCGCGAGGCCCGCCGCGAGGCCCGCCCGCACAACCGCCGCCGGGTGCGTTTTGCTGACGGCGATCAGCTTGATCTCTTCCGGCGCACGGCCTGCGCCGCGTGCGCTCGCCGCAAGCCGCCGCCGCACGGCCGCCAAACGCCCGCTCAGAGTCTCCGCCGTCTGCGCTGCTTCCGCCATCTGCTTGTACGCTCAACTCAACTTCAACGTTTGCACTATAACAAGGCTGCGCGCGCACCCGCAATGAACGACAGCAGTAGGCAGTAAGCGTTAGGCAGTTGCAGAAAGTGTGGCTATTGAAGAATGAAGATTGATCGATCTTGCCTGCTTATCCGCCGTCGCCTTTGCTGGTGTCTTCCTCATCGCGGCCCGGTCTTAACTGCCTACTGCCTACTGTTTACTGCCTACTATGCCCTTGCTTGACACTGCCGCATCCGCCTCCGTATATTGGTCTTCCCACGCATACGCGGATGTGGCGGAACTGGTAGACGCGCAGGTCTCAGAAGCCTGTGATGGTGACATCGTGGAGGTTCGATTCCTCTCATCCGCATGTAAAAGTTAAAAGGCAGCAGGTGCAATAAACGCCTGCTGCCCTTTTCACTTTTGCGGGCTGACACCTTTAATCGGCGAACAACTGCTCAACCGACATCTGCAAATCAGGTAAGACTGCGGACACGATCTGCTCGCCCCGTTGAAAGCTGCGCCCCTCGTCAAAGCCATGCCCTGCGTGCCGGCGCACTTCCAAAGTCTGCGCTGTCTCGTCCACCAGCCACAGTTCGCGCACACCGAGCGCACCATACGTGTCAGCTTTGGTATTCCGGTCGTAGATGGCCGAGCCGGGCGAGATGACTTCAACGACAAGATCGGCCGTTGTCCGTCGCTCTGGGTCGAGCCGCGCTTCCAGTGCCGCCGAGACATAGAACAGATCAGGTTCGAGATACGTGTGCGCGCTCGTCCAAATGGCAGCGCGCGGCACGTACAGGCTACCGTGATTGTTCGTGTTCACAAGGTGGATGGTCAGCAAGCGGTTTAGTCGCTTCACGACACTATCGTGCGTCTGTTCCGGTGGCGGGGTCATGTAGAGAACTCCGGCGATGAGTTCCAGTTTCGCGCGGTCGCGCGGCTCGGCGAGCCGCCAGAACTCTTCGAGCGTATAAGTCTTCACTAATGGCGAGGTGCTTACCCAAGCCATAACAGATCACCTCCGGCTGCTCGTATCATACACCCATCGCCGCCGCGCTTCGCACGTCCGGCCGCCACGCTTAGTTCACCGCTTCCGTTGCGGCCTGAGGCCCGCGCTCGTCGCGCGCGTCGAGCACCATGAAAGGTTGTTCGTCGTAGAGGGTGGAATCGACGAGCGTTTGCACCCAGTATTGACCCGGCTCGTTGAAACTGACGTTGACGAAGAAGCTGATGTTGTCGGCGAAGCCGCCGGGCGCGACCTCGAAGCGCGTCGGCTGCGAGACGACGACCGCTTGCTTGCGACCGGGCGCAAGGATGCGTACCTCGGACAGGTGCGTGCCCGTGCCCTGCCAATGGCTGACGACCGCGAACTTCATCAGCGACACCGGCAACTTCTCCACCATCATGTTCTGAAACACGCCCATCAGCGACAGCTTGTTGCCCACTTCCAACCGCACGTCGTCGCAGAAAATCGTGTAGACCAGTTTCAACTTATCATTGCTTTTTGTTCGACTCATGATTCTTTTATCCTCAGTTGTCTTTAATCGATTTGCGCGCAGAAGGCCGCGAGCTTGCGCTCGTCGAGCCGCCCGTCGGTCCGCACGCCCGTACACAAATCAACTCCATACGGTCCGACTTCATCAATAGCTGTGCGCACATTCTCCACGCGCAAGCCGCCCGCGAGAAAGACAGGCTTGCCTGCTTGCTCGACGATGCGGCGACTCAGACGCCAATCGTGCGTGCGCCCCGTGCCGCCCAACTCCTTGACCGCGAGTTGTTGATTGCCCGAATCAAGCAACAGCGCGTCAACTTCCGGCGCAACACGTAAAGCCTCTTCGACCGACGCTTCCGATTGTACGTGTATCACCTGCACCAACCCTATCCCCGGCAACGCCGCGCGCAACCGGCGGTGCGCGTCCGACGCAACACGATCACACAGTTGCAGCGTGTTGGCGCGCAGGTCCCGCTGCTGCGTGATGATCTCGTCCGCGTCGGCACGACACGTCAACAAAAACGATGCGACACCCGGCGGCACTTGCGCGGCCAACTCGCGGATCAACTCGTCCGCGATCACGCCCGGCCCCGACGGCATCGCGGAGATCAGACCGACCGCGCTCGCGCCATAGCTGACCGCGAGCCGCACCTCTGCGGCGCTCGCCATGCAGCAGATTTTTACGCGCGGTCGCATACGTTATCCGAGCAACGCCTTAAACGACTGTTCATCTAGCACGTTCAGTTTCAACTCACGCGCCTTGTCCAGCTTCGAGCCGGACTCTTCACCAGCGACAACATAATCGGTCTTCTTACTGACCGACGAAGTGACGCGCCCGCCGCGCGACTCGATCAGCGCACGCGCTTCGTCGCGCGTTATGGTTTCCAACCGACCCGTTAAGACGAACTGCTTACCAGCAAAACTTTCATCCGCCACTGGGCCAGCACCACCCACCAACTCTGTCCGCACACCGGCCGCGCGCAGGCGTTCGCACAACGCGCGGTTGCCCGCATCCGCGAACCAGTCGCGGACGCTCTCCGCAACCGTCAAACCGATCTCAGGGATCGCGTCCAACTCTTCAACCGTCGCGGCGCTTAAACGATCAAGCGAGCGAAACGCGCGCGCGATGATCGCGGCCGTGCGTTCGCCGACGTGACGTATGCCGAGGCCGAAGACGAGTTGCGGCAAGTCACGCTCTTTGCTCGCCTCGATCTGCGCGCGCAAGTTCGCGGCCGACTTTTCGGCCATGCGCTCAAGCCCCGCGATCTGTTCGAGCGTGAGCGCATAGAGGCCCGCCACGTCTTTCACGAGTTTCGTCTGCACGAACTGTTCGGCGAGCGCATCGCCCAAGCCCTCGATCCGCATCGCGCGCCGCGATGCGAAGTGCAGCAGCCGCGCTTTCAGTTGCGCCGGGCAATCCGCCGCCACACAACGCGCAACCACTTCGCCTTCGGGCCGCGAGACGACGCCGCCACAGACCGGGCACGCGGTCGGCATCTTGAATCGCTTCTCTTTGCCCGTGCGCCGCGACTCGACGACCTTCAAGACCTTCGGGATCACATCGCCGCTCTTTTCGATCAGGATGTAATCGCCGACGCGCACGTCGAGCCGTTTGATCTCGTCCTCGTTATGCAGCGTCGCGCGTGCGACCGTCGAGCCTGCGAGTAGCACCGGCTCAAGGATGGCGACCGGCGTGAGCGCGCCGGTGCGCCCGACCTGCACGACGATCTCTTTGATCTGTGTGGTCGCCTGCCGCGCCGGATACTTGTAAGCGATAGCCCAACGCGGCGACTTCGTGGTCGTGCCAAACTCGTCTTGCAAGGCCGTCGAGTTGACCTTCACGACCACGCCGTCGATCTCGTATTCGAGCGCATCGCGCTTGCCTTCCCACTCGTTGCAGAAAGCGATCACGTCGTCAATCGTCGAACATAAGGCGTGCGGGCTTGTCTGTACGCGGCCTGCTCAAGCCAATCGAGCGCGTGCGCGTGCGTGTCGAACACTTTGCGCTCGCCCGCGAGTGTGTCGTAGGCGAAGAGGTCGAGGCGACGCGCGGCGACGATCTTGGGATCGAGTTGGCGGATCGTGCCGGCGGCGGCGTTGCGCGGGTTGGCGAAGCGCGGCTCGTTTGCTTCTTCGCGCTCCGTGTTGATGCGCTCGAAAACTTTGCGCGCCAGATAAGCCTCGCCGCGCACTTCGATCTCAGCTTCTTTGTGCGCCGCTTTCAAACGCAAAGGGACGCTGCGGATCGTGCGCGCGTTCTGCGTCACGTCTTCGCCGATGCGCCCGTCGCCGCGCGTCACGCCGCGCACGAGTACGCCGTCTTCGTAGTGCAGAGAGATCGACAGCCCGTCGATCTTCAACTCCGCGACGTACTCGAACGTGCGCCCGTCGGCGAGTTTGCGACAGCGTTCGTCGAAGGCGCGCAGGTCTTCGATGTTGTAGCTGTTATCGAGCGAGAGCATCGGCCGCCGATGTACGTATTGCTCGAACCGTTCGGCCGGGCGACCGCCGACGCGTTGCGTCGGACTGTCGGGCGTGGCCAGTTCAGGGTGCGCAAGTTCAAGCTCTTGCAACCGCGCCAGCAACGCATCGTATTCGACATCGGAAATCTCCGGGTTGTCGTAGACGTAATAAAGTTCTTCGTGATGGCGCAACTGGGCGCGCAACTCTTCGACTTCCTGCGGCACACTTTTTACGGATGATGATTTAGGCATGACAAGATCGCTGGCTTAGCTCATTTAATCAGCACTGCTCATCTGGTCAGCGGCACAAGCGAATCAATCGTCTTGCGCTCGCGCACGTCCTCGCGGCTGAGTTGCGCGAGGCGATGGATGACGCGCCCGAAATACTTGATGCCCTGAATGAAGTCTGCGATGCGTATGTTCTCGTTCGGCCCGTGCGGGTTTGACCCGGCGTGTGCGATGCCGAAGGAGACGACGGGCGTGGGCGGCATGTTCACGCCGCAGACCGCCCCAACCGGCCCCGACGCCGGATCGAGCGGATAGACCACAGGCGGCTCAATGTAAACGTCGGGCGCGACCTCTATAGCCGCACGCGCGACGGTCGAAGTGCTCGGCGCTTTGGCATAAGGCGCGCTGGCGACTTCTATGATCTCTATGTCGTGAAACTCGCGCGCGTCCAAATGCTTGCGCAGCAGTTCGCTGACAAGCGCAGGCGTCAGATCGGGCACGAGGCGAAAATCCAGCCGCGCGCGCGCCATGCCCGGCAGCACTGTCTTCGCGCCCGCGTCTGTGTGCCCGGTCTGAAGTCCACAGATGGTACAGGTCGGGCCGAAGATCAACTCTTTCGTCAATGTGCGCCCGGTCATGTTGCGGACCCAGCCGCCGATCTTGAACTCCTTCTTCAAGCCCGCTTCGTCCAACTCGATCAGCTTGAGCATGTTCGCGTCCAACGCTTCGACCGGCGCAACGTGCGAGCCGAACCCGTCAATCGTGATGACGCCTTTCGGCGAGGCGATGGTGGCGAGCGCCTGCACCAAACGCCACGCCGGGTTCGGCACGATGCCGCCCCACTTCGAGTGCAAATCGGTGCGCGCGCCGTAAGCACGCAGTTCGATGAAAGTGATGCCCTTGAAGCCGAGGCTGATGACGAGTCGTTCCTTCGTGTCGAGATAGCCGTCATCCCAGATCGCACCGTCGGCGCGCAACAGGTCTGCGTGCTCGTCCGTGAAGCGATACAGACTCGGACTGCCCAAGCCGTCTTCGCCTTCGACGATGAAGCGCAGGCAGAACGGCAGCTTGCCGAACGTCTTCTGATAAGCCTCGACGGCGGCGAGGCGCGCAACCAGATCGCCCTTGCTGTTGGCCGCGCCGCGCGCATACAACTTGTCGTCGAGGATGCTCGCCGCGAAAGGGCCGACCGCCCACTCGCTCAACTGTCCGAGCGGCTGCACGTCGTAATGCCCGTAGACGACGAAGCAGTGCGAGCCTGCGCCGAACTCGCCGAAGATGATCGGAAAACCGCTGCCCAGACGGAACGAGCGTGTGCCCGCGCCGACGCGCTGCATCATCTGCTCAACCGTCTCGGCCACCGCACGCATGCCTGTCCCGCGCGCCGCCACCGACGGCATGCGACACAAAGCCTGCAACCGCTCGACGAACGAAGCGGCGTGACGATCAACGTAACGGTCGAACTTGACGATGGCCATTTTGAAACAGTGACAGGTGACAAGTGCGAGTGACAAGTAAGAACAGGTTTTGCTCCTGTTACGTGTCACGGTTCACGATAAAACAGATAACTTGGTTGCGCCGGGTCGCGCTCGAAGCCGGCGCAAATAAGACCGGCGGCGAATGCTTGTTGAAACTCTGTGCGGACGCGCAGCAACTCACGTCGCGCCGTCGCGCCGTCTGCACGCAGCACCGCCGACCAGTCGGGCGGAATCTGCACAGCAGCGGCCGGTTGACCCAAAGCGGGCGGCGCGGCCCCACGCGCGCAGGCTTCGACGCGTGGCGCGCGCAAGTGCCATTCGGCGAATAAGCGGTCGCTGTCGAGGCCCAACTCTTGCCGGCCGCGCCGGGTGTGGTCGCGTAGTCCGTGCCGTAGAAGTTGATAGCGTAGGCGCGCACGACGACGCCAAGCCGGTTGAGATTGAAGTGCGCGTTGCGCGCGCGCATCGGGTCCCAGGTCCACTTGATGAACTTGCGCCCTTCGGCGAGTGCGCGCGCGCGTTGCGCCCACTTGAGCCGCGCGCCCAAGCCCCGGTTCTGCTGGCGCTCGGCCACCGCCATCATATGCGAATAGCCGAATATTTCGTCGCCGCGCACGGCCGCCAGATGATGCACGAAGCCGACCAACTCCGCACCTTGAAACGCACCGAGCGTCCAGCCGCCCGCCTGCCGCGACACAACCAAATGCCTGCGCGGCGAAATCTCCATATCGAGCAACCCGAACACCTCGCGTTGCAAGCGCACGCACGCATCGAACTCTTCGATGGTCGTGCATTCGCGTATGCTCACGTCGTCGGCTTGAGGCTCGCGCGCCGCATGACCCGTCTCTGTAGACATGCGCCCCTTCGCTTCCCGGCAAAATTAAACGACCGTCAAGGTGTACCAGCTTTGCGGCACGCGCGCAACGCGACGCTCGGCGGTGCGCGCCACGATCTCGTGGTCGAAGTTGATCACGACGAGTCGTCCGGCCGCGCGATAGCGCGCGGCTACTGTCGCACGCAACTCCGCGACGAGCGCGTCCACGTGTCCGATCAACTTGAACAGCACGAGCCGTTCGACGCCCGCATGTTTCAACAACCAACCGACCTTGCGCATCGAGACTTGCCCGCACTCGCCCCAAAACGCGAACGGCAACCGCCCCGGCTCGTCAACCCGCGCGATGAGATCAGGCCGGTAGCGCAAGCCCACGCGCGGCTCGATCTCCATGTTCGGATACTCGTCTACGAACATCGCGTAGCCGAGCGCCTTCATCAACACATGCTCATAACTTTCACCCGGCCGTTGCCACAGACGCATGCGCCGGCCCGCAAGCATGAAATCGTGAATCATAGTTCACAGGTCAAGGCGCAAAGTGCAAGGTTCAAAGTTTATGTCAACATCGAACCTTGCACTTTGCATCTCGAACTTTGAAATTATTTCTGCGGCCGTGTGGGCAGTTCGAGCCGGACGGTCAGGCCGCGCGGCGCACCGTTGTCGAGTGCGACCGTGCCGCCGAGGACGGCGAGCAGGCGGTGCGCGATGACGAGGCCGAGTTCGTTCATGTTCGTGCCGCGCTCGTTCGGCGCGTCGATGTCCACGGGGTCGAAGATGTGCGCCGGGTCGCTCAAGGGATCGCCTTCGTCTTTAATCTCGATGCAGAAGCGGTCGGGCGCAGTCTGGTAAGTGTTGACTAAGACGACCGCGCCCTGTGGGCTGCGCCCGATGGCGTGGGCCAGAAAGTTGTAGAGCACCTGCCGGAGTTTGCCTTCGTCCGAGACGATGGGGCCGAGTTCGGCCACGAAATCGCAGTTGAGCCGCACGTCCTGCTTCTGCGCCAGTCGGTTGACCGCCGCGCACGACTCGCGCAGCATCTCGCGCACGGAGAAGTCGTGCAGGAACAACTCGGTCTGCCCGCCTTCGAGGCGCGAGAGATCGACGAGTTGCTTGATCGACGTGTGCAGTTGCATGCCCGACGATTGAATCTTCCCGCAGAAGCGCCGCTGCGCGGGACTGAGGGCTTCATGTTCGAGCAGGATCTCCGCGAAGCCGAGGATCGAAGTCAGCGGCGTGCGCAACTCGTGCGACATGCGCGCGAGAAAGAGCGAACGATAACGACTGACCCGCTGCAACTCGCGGTTCGCTTCTTCAAGCGCGCGTGCGTGCTGTTGCGACTCCGCGACGAGTTGTTCGATGTGCGTGTGCTGTTCGCGTAGCGCGGTCGCCTGGCGTGCGTTGCCGAGCGCGATCACGATGGGCGCGGCCACAAACCGCAAGCCCGCGAGCGCGGCGCGCAGACGTTCAGGATAAGCCGACAGCGCGACCACGACGCCGACTAGTGCGCCGCGCGCGTGGATCGGGATGCCGACGCCTGATTGTAACCCTGCGTCGGCGAACTCGCGCCGCGCGGTCAGTGCGGCCTCGTCGTCGTCTTCGACGCCACGGTCGAGCCAAACTTGCAGTTCGTGTCCCGTGCGTTCAACCCCGGCGGCGAGTAGTTCTGTGCCGCGTTGGGCCGTCGCCGTGTCCATGTGCGGGTGCGTGTAGATGGCGCTTGCGCGCAAGAGGCCGTTGCCGTTCGCACGCAGAAAGGTGCTGATGCAGCACAAGTCCCAATGGCGCAGCAGCAGCGCCGCGAACGCACCGCACACGCTCGCCTCGCTCGCCAGTTCGCCCGGCGCGAAGACCTGCGCGTAAAAGAGATCGACGATCTCCGCGCTCAGCGCCGTCAACTCGGCCACGCCCGTACCGCCGTCCACTATGTCAGCCGTTGTCTTCAATCTGTCCCACTACCTCAGATGCCTTGCAGACCGCACGCGCCGCCCGCGCCCACTTGCAGCGGAGCGCCGGGGTCACGCGACACATTGTCGAGTAATCGTTTGCGCGCAATATAGTGTGCAGCTTGCGAAAGTGTCAACGAAGGACGAAAATGAAAACCGTGCTTGGTGATCGCTGATCGGTTATTTGCATTTGATTAGTTAAGCGTTGGGCTAAGACCTGAGTTGCACAAATAACGATTAACGATTAACCGGGGACAAATCCCTACCTCGATGAATGGGCAACTGAGTGAGCAGCCACTTGCGGAGTTAATCCGCGAGCTTACTGCTGCGAGTCTGTCAGGCGCGTTGCGCTTGGCGCGCGAGCGCGTGCAGGCCGTGGTCTATGTGCAGAGCGGCGCGCTCATACACGCGCGCTCGAACCTGCGCGCGCACCGCCTGCCCGAATCCTTGTGTCGTTGGGGCTTCATGACGACGGAACAACTCGCGGCGTTCGGCAACGCGGCTATGACCGAGCCGGAGATTTGCGCCGCGCTCGTCAGCGCCGATGTCATCAAGCAGGCCGAGTTGCCCGGTCTTCGTCTGCGTCAAGCGGCCGACGTGTTGCGCCCGCTGCTGTTATGGACAGACGGCACTTGGAGCTTCGACCCGCGCGCACGTCTCGCCGAAGAGAGCGACGGCTCGATTGAACCGGCCGAACTGCTGCTCGAAGGTGCGCGCCGGCTGCCGGCCCGATTTGCCGCCGCGCGCCTCGCGGACGACGACATGCTTGCGCCCGTCAACGCGCCGCCCACGCACCTGTCGCTGCTGCCCACAGAGGCGTTCATCCTCTCGCGCGTGGACGCGCCGCTCCGGCTCACAGACCTCGTTGCCGTCAGCGGTCTGCCCGAAACCGAAACCCGCCACACCGTCTACGCACTCGCGCTCGCAGGTCTAATCGCACGCGCCGACTGGCCCATCGTGTTCGACAAACGCGCGCTTGCGCGGGCCGCCACCAACGCAACCGGCCAAACCACAGCCGACGCAATGCAAGCCCAACCCACGCCGCCCAACGCCGCGCATAAAACTGCGTCGTCGCGCGCAACGACCACGCCGGAGCAGACGACGGCTGAACAGCAAGAGGCCGATCCGCAAGCTGAGATCGCAACCCTGCTCGCGCGCGTGCGCGCCGCAAACTTCTACGAGCTACTCGGCGTTGCGCGCCACGCACAAGCCGACGAGATCAAGCGCGCTTACTATGCGCTCGCCAAACGCTTCCACCCGGATCGCTTCCGCCGCGTCGCCGACGAGAAAGAGCGCGGTCGCATCGAAGCCGCCTTCGCGCGCATTGCCCACGCCTATGAAACCCTCTCTGACGACAAGACGCGGGCCACTTACGATGCCAAACTCGGCCTCACGTCCGTGCCCGTAGCGGCGACTACACCGCAAGACGCAACCCCCGTGATGCGGGCCAGCGCCGAAGAGAATTTTCAGCACGGCCTCGCGGCGCTCAAAGTCAACAATCATCGCATGGCGGCCGCTTACTCGCCGAGGCCGCGCGCCTCGCGCCCAAGCAGGCGCGTTATCATGCTTACTATGGACGCGTGCTCACGCACGACCCGCGCACACGGCGCAAGGCCGAGACGGAGTTGCAATCCGCCATCGCGCTCGATGCGGCCAACGCCACCTATCTCGTCCTGCTCGCCGAGCTATATCACGCGCTCGATCAGCCGCGCCGCGCCGAAGCCGAACTAAAACGCGCGCTCGCCCTCGACCCGCGCCACGCGGACGCACGCCGTCTCCTCAACAAACTAAAAAAAGCAGTGGCCAGTGATGAGTGACGAGTGACGAGCTAAAACCGCCTGTGCTAACTTGTCACTGTCACTTACGACTTATCACTTAATGACTTGGCACTTGTCACTTGTCACTCGTCGCTGTTCTTGATATGTCTGCCACACAACCACAACTGACCGAGAGCGAGCGGCGCGCGCGCGACGTGTTCATCCGTTTGGCGGCCGCGACGGACGAGTTCGAGGGTTATCGTCATCCGCACGCCGAGCGCGTGGCGAAGTTGGCCGACGAGTTGGCGCAGTTGTTCGGTCTGGGGCGTGCGGATCGTGCGTCGCTCCGGCTGGCGGCGCTAGGGCACGACTTGGGCGAGGCCGCGATGAAGCGCGATTACATCAAGCGCGCCGGGGCGCTCAGCGAAGACGAGCGGCTCGATCTCATGCGTCATCCGGTCATCGGCGAACAGGAAGTGGCGCGCGCGGGCGCGGACAGAGGCGCACAATTATTAGTGCGCTGGCATCACGAATGGTGGAACGGCGCGGGCTATCCCGATGCTCTGCGGCGCGAACAGATTCCGCTCGGCGCGCGCCTGCTCCGCGTCGCGGATGCGTATGCCGCGCTCACCGATGCGCGCCCCTTTCGTGCGGCGCGCACGGAAGCAGACGCGCGCCAACATCTGACCGAATGGGCCGCGCTTGAATTTGATCCGCAGGTTGTGCGCGCCTTCCTGACGTTGCGCGATCTGCCTGAACTACGCTCCTATGCGCTGCTCGAACGCGCGAGCGTGCGTGCGCCTGAGTACGGCGCGCAGTCAATGCCCACGGTCTATGTGGCTGATGCCGCGCTGATCGGGGTCGTGCCGGAAGCGGGCGAGCCGCCGTATGCGACCGCGCAAGAAGTCGTCGCGCCGCCGACGACGGTTGAGAGTGCGGCTGATGAGACATTAGTTGATCGTGAATCCATGCGTTAACGTGCAGACGATGCAACAAACATCCGAACAGACACCGGCCGGTTGGCTTGCCTTCGAGTTGAGCGTGCTGCGCCGTCTGCGCTTCCGTTCAGTCATCAACCCGCTCGCGGGCGAGCCTGATCTGGACGCGGCCCTCAAACGTTGGAACGTGCGCGTCGCCGTCAACGATCCCTGCGCAGTGGGCTTGGATCAAAGGCGTCGCGCGGGTCGAGAACAACGCGGAACGTCTGACCGAAGAGGACGTGACCAGCTTGCTCGCGGACGTGTACGTGCCCGGTTATCGCTTGCGCAACCCGGCGCTTGCGCGTTGGTTCGGCGAGACGGATGCGTGGTGGTTCGATAACTTGCGCGCGGGCGTCGAACAACTTGACGGCGACAACAAACAGGCGCTCGCGCTCGCGTTCGGGCTACAGGTCGGCGACTACGCGCGCTCGTTCGATGCCGAGACGCGCGAACTGCGCCAGCCGCTCTCGCGCGTCTTCCGCCGTTTGTGGGAGAACGCGCCCGCGCCCTTCGACAACAACCAACGCAACGCCGCCGCCAACAAAGACCCGCGCCAGTTCATCGCCGAAGAACGCGGCGAACTGCTGTTCCTGCGTCTGCCCCGCGCCAATCGCAACGGCGCGCAACGCACCTCGCTCGCCGCGTGGCGCGAAGAATGGGTGCGCGGCACAGACGACTTCTGGCCCGAGTTCACACGCACGCGCGTCGGCAAACTCGATGCCGGCCACGTCGAAACCAAACAACAATACCTGCACCTCGTCGAAGACCTGCTCGCCACCGCCGCCCACGTCAACACCTGGGCCATCGCCCACACCGACACCGGCCTCATCTCAACGGAAGAACTCGTCGAAACCGTCCGCCGCCTACGCAAAGTCGAAACGATCTACACCAAAGACTTCTCCGAACTCATGGGCGCACGCGCCGCCATCATCACCGCGCTTTAATTCTTTATAGCGTCGAACTCAACCACGCAGACACGAAGACACAAGCTATAAATTTGTGTCTTCGTGTCTGTGTGGTGAATCTTGTGAACGCTGATTGCTACTTGCTGGCCTTCACGATGACGACCGTTTGATCGTCGCCGCGTTCACGGCCGCCGGACCAGTGGTCGATCTCGGCGAAGAGGGCGCGGCGCAGTTCGTCGGCGGTCCTGTCTCTGTGCTGCAAGGCGAACTGTAAGAGGCGCGGTTCGCCGTACTCTTCGTCGGCGGCGTTCTGCGCTTCGCTGATGCCGTCGGAGAAGACGAGGAGCAGATCGCCGGGCGCGAGCGCGGCCGAAGCTTCTTCGTAGCGGGCGAAGTCGAACGCGCCGGCCACCGTGCCGCCGGTTTCGAGGCGTTCGTGTGTGCCGTCGGCGCGGATGAGAAAGGGCGCGTTGTGGCCGGCGTTGGTGTAGCGCAAGGAACGCGTGCGGTCGTCGTAGAGCGCGAGGAAGAGTGTGGCGAAACGGTTCGCGTCGGTTGATTGACAGAGTTGCGTGTTGATGTTCGAGACGATCTCCGCGACGGCGCACGAGCGGTCGATGCCGGTCACGCCGCAGGGCGGTTCGATCTCGGCCGCGCCCCCGACAGCCGCGACAAGCGCACGCTCGGCCGCGCGCAGACGCTCGGCCAAGATCGTCGCCTGCGCGCGCAAACTCGCTTGCAGGTTCGACATGACGAGCGACGCGGAGATGCCTTTGCCCGATGCGTCGGCGAGCGCGAAGACGACGACGCCCGGTGCGATCTCTACGTAGTCGTAATAGTCGCCGGCCACACCACGCGCGGCGCGACACTCGGCGCTGATCGCAGCGGTCGCAAGTTGCGGCACGGCGCGCGGGAAAAGTTGGGCCTGCACTTCGGCCGCGATCTCGACTTCGCGTTCGAGTCGTTCACGCTCGACACGTTCGACCAGCAGCACTTCGATGTTCGCGGCCATGTCGTTGTAAGCGACCGCGAGTTCGCCGAGTTGATCATGCGAGCGGACGTGAACGCGATGCGAGAAGTCGCCGCGCTTGATGTACTCGGTGGCGCGATAAAGTTTATGCACCGTGCCCGTGACGGCGCGCGTCATCCAACCGGCGGCGATGAGCGCGAGCAACTCAAGCGTGAGGAAGATGACGGCGAAGATCACGAGCACGAGGCTGAGCCGCAAATCCTGCCCCAGATAACCGCGCTCAAGCGCAGAGCGGCGTGCGGCCGCGATGGACGAAGGGAACTTGAACGCGACGTGCGGCGCGCGTGCGCCCGTCGCCCAATCGGTCGCGGGCATCACGACCCAAGCCATCGTTTCGTTCAACGGTTCGCCGAGTTGATCTGCCGGCGCAAGGGTGCGTTTCAACTCATCGCGCGCTTCGTTCAGTGTGCCGGCCGCGCTCCGTCGCGCGGCCGGTCGGTCGCAGCCTTGTCGTCGCGCAGTGAATACTTGATGAAGCTTGGGCGCACGCGTATGCCGGTGCTTGCACGCCAGCGTTCGATCAGTTCGCGGTTGACCGGCACAGTCAATAACACAAAGACCGCGCGGTCTTTCGTTGCGCGGCGCGTGAACGCGCGCAGGCTGGCCGTGGCGTAAGGTTGACTCTCCGTGCGCGGCTGGTCGTAAGTGAACCCGGCCCAAGAGTGTTGCCCGCCGAGCCATGCAGGGAGCGGGGCATCATGCGGCCATGACTCGTCGCCGAGCGGCTGCGCCTGCGCGTTGGCAGCGACACTAACGAACTGTGCGCGGTCGTGAAAACCACGCTCAGCGGCCGCATGTATCTCGACTGCATTGACGGGCGCACGCTCTGCGGCCGACCAACGCCAGACGGCAAGTTGCGCGCCGGGCAGCGAGGCTTGCAGCAGCGCGCCGCGCTCGTCGAGCCACGTTTGCAGGGTGCGGTCGTCGGTCGTGGGCGGAAGTTGCGTGAGCGCGTCGGCGAGCGTGTCGGCGTTGGCGCGCGCCTGTTGCTCCGTGGCCGAGACTTCGAGCATGACGCTGTTCGCCATCGTGTTGAGCGCCATGCCATAACCGAAGATGAAGCCGAGGCCCGCCAGCAGCACAATGGGCGTCAAGCCGACGAACAAATAAGTGATGATCAAGCGCCGCCGCACACGCCACAGCAGTTTGCGCTTGAGCCAACGCAACGCCTTGAAACCGTAGTAGCCGATTGTGAGCGCGGCGCATAGGAAGGTGACGAAGCCGAACAGATCGCCGAACAGACTCGCGCGATAGATCGTCGTGTCGCGCACGAGCGCGCGCACGACGAACAGCACGGCCGCGGCCACCGCCACGCGCGGCATCACACGCCGCACCGTTGCGCGCAGGGCTGCGCGGCCGCCGTCAGTTTGCTGTTGTGCTGTCTGCTTCACACGCTGTTGGATGTTATCGCCATGCTGCGACTATTGACGGCTCAAGGAGTGCAAGCGTTACAACGATCAGCCGTGCGCTCGGTCAGGTTTACGACTGCGCGGGCGCGTCTGTTTCAGCGCCGGCCTGTTCGGCTTCGCTCAGCGCGCTGACGTGCGCGCGGACGGTCGCGCCGAGTGTCCGCAAGTTGTAGCCGCCTTCGAGGCAGGAGATGACGCGACCTTGACAGGCTTGCGCGGCCCACTGTTTGACGGTGCGCGTCATCTGCATGAAATCTTCGTCGGTGAGCAAGAGTTGACCGAGCGGATCGGCCGTGTGCGCGTCGAAGCCTGCGGAGATGATGATGAGATCGGGCGTGAACCGAGCGTCGATCTCTTGGAGCGCTGCATCGAACATGCGCCGTTGTTCGAGGGCGTTTGTGTGGGCGCGCACGGGCACGTTCAAAGTGTAACCGCGCCCGCGTCCTTGTCCCGTTTCGCCGCGCGCGCCCGTGCCGGGATACCACGGGTATTGATGCGTCGAAAAGAAGAAGACCGACGGGTCGTCGTAGAAGATGCCTTGCGTGCCGTTGCCGTGATGCACGTCCCAATCGACGACGGCGACGCGTTCGATCTCTTGATAGTGCGATTGCGCGTAGCGCGCCGCGACCGCGACGGTGTTGAAGAGACAGAAGCCCATCGCGCGTTCGCTCGTCGCATGATGACCGGGCGGACGCACGGGCAGAAACGCGTTCTGCACTGTGCCCTGCATGATTGCATCGACCGCGCGACACGCGCCACCCGCCGCATGCAAGGCCGCATCGAGCGAACGCAGAGAGACAATCGTGTCCGCGTCGAGATAGCCGAGGCCTTCGCTGACCGCGCGTTCGATGCGTTTGAAGTGTTGCGGTGAATGCGCCGCTTGCACGGTGCCGCGCGTCGCGGCCGGCGCTTCGAGTTCGTCGAGTTGCGCCCACAGCGCCGCGTCGTTGCGCAGTGCGTCCATCACAAGCGCGTAACGTTCGGGTCGTTCAGGGTGGCCCGGCCCCGTGTCATGTTGCTCGAAGATGGGATGATGCACGAGCGCCGTTCTCTTCATGGCGGCGATTATGCGTGCGCGCGCGCAGCAGGTCAAACCTGTCCGCCGTTAGCATGAAATCAGTACGCCGGTCGTGCGATTCTCAATAAGCCGCACTGTGCGTGCGCGGCTGCGCGTCGCCTTAACCCTTTAATTTTCAGCGTCGGCGCGTTGTCGGGCTGACGCGGAACACTAGTTGCTAATTTGCTGGCGCATGGATGTACTCTCCCTGAGAACAGACGCAGCGACAACCATTTCACGGAGGGTTCTAGATGAAAAGATTATTAGTATTGTTGTCATGCCTCGTGCTTTTGTTGACCACGCTTGCGCCCGATCTGGCGGCGCAGGATCGGCGGCGACGTTCGCGCTTCGGGCGTAAGTCGCGCACGGCCGCGATCATCGGCGGCGGCGCAATCGCGGGCGCACTCATCGGCGGCAAGAAGGGCGCGGCTATCGGCGCGGGCGGCGGTTCGCTCGTCGCCTTCAATCGCCCGGCCGCGCGACGGCACTTCAAAGGGCGCACACGCACCATCGGCACGGTAGTAGGCGGCACGGCGCTCGGCGCAGGTGTGGGCGGCGCGGTCGGCCACAAGAAGGGCGCGGTCGTGGGCGCGCTCGCGGGCGCGGCCGGTGGCGCGCTCTATCGTCGCAGCCAACGTCGTCGTTACTAATGCGACAAACGAACATGGGGCGGTCGTCGTTGCAGCCGGCCGCCCTCTTAACAATTCATCCGCCGTGCGCGCGTGCGGTACTGTTTACGCTGATCGACCTCGCGCTGTTGTCATCCCAGCACACCAACTTATCTTAGGAGCGCAATCCGTTATGTCTTACGACGAAGAGAAACAACAACGCAGCCGATTGGTGGTCGAGACGCCGACGGCCCGACGCGAGGAAGTCTATACGCGCACGACGCGCGCGCCCGAACGTGACGGCCATTCAACCGGCATCATCGCCGTCGTGGCGCTTGTGGCCATCGCGGCCACGGCCCTCATCATGTTCTTCTTGATGCAGAACCGCGACGACGCGACCAACACGAACGTCAACGTTGCGACCACCGCGCCGACGCCACTCCCGGCCGCACCCGCGCCGCAACCGCCCGTGATCGTCACCGCGCCGGCCACGCAACAACCACCTATCATCATGACCGCGCCACCGACTACGACGCAGCCCGCGCCCGTCATCGTCAATGCGCCGCCCGCGCCGGTCACTGCGGCCGTGCCTGCGTCGTCCGGCGCTGACGATGCAACGGTCGAGTCGAAGATCGACAAGGTGTTCGCGGAAGATGCTGATCTCGGCACGGCCGGTTTGACCGTCACAGTCATCAACGGCAAGGCCACGCTCATCGGCTCGGTCAAGACACCCGACTTAAAGACCCGTGCCGAACGCCTAGCCAACGGCGTGCGCGGCGTCAAGACCGTTGACAACAAGATCATGGTCGAAGGCGGACTGTAATAGATTGCGGAATGCGGAGTTCGGATTGTGGATTAGCAAGACAACTGTCTTAACATTCCGCAATCCGAAATCCGCATTCCGCAATTCCTCAGTATCCTTCCGTGTGTTGGCGCAACCAGTCGTTTAGTTCTTCATCGTTGGGGTCGCGCCCAAGTTCGGCGCGCAGGCGTTCGCGCAGGTAGTCGCGTTCTTGCCGCGCGGCGTCTGTCAGGTCGTCGGCCGGGCGGTCGTCAGCGGTCGGTTCTTCATTCGTGTTAGCGGCCATACGGCTCCTCCATCAAGCATTCATTTATAACGACAGGCACGCCGGCCGCGCGCTAATCTCTATCGCGCCCGACGCTAGCACGGTTTCGACGCTGAGGCTTGTGCTCTCGCAATTGATCAGCAGCCTGCACCCCGCCTCGTTGGTATAACACTCAACCGTTTGCACCGTGCAATCTGCGGGCGCGGGCGTGACGCGCGTGAGCGAAGCATGCGCGCCCGTTTCATAGAGCGCCTGCACTTCGTCGCTCAGTGTTATGCGTTCGTCTTCACTGACAACCAACTCTGCGAGCGCGAGCCGTTCCAGCACAAGCGTCATCTTACCGTCCAATAGGATCGTCCAGATGAAGCCGATGTCTAAGACGAAGTGTGCGCCCTCGTCGGCGACGAAGTAGCCGAGCACGCTCGCGCCGAGGACGTGTGCGACAACGTGATCTTCATACGTGTCGAGTTGTGCGGGCTGCCAATCCATGCAGTCATTTTACTTGATCTCGCGCTGTGGTGACGGACTCAATCGGCGGTCGTGCCTGTGTCGAGACGATAACGCAGCAGAGCGCGCGCCTTGAAGCTGGCAAACACGACCGCCACCAGACAGCCTGCGCCGCCAAGCACGACCGAGAGTGGTGCGCCGACCGCCGCTGCCAACAGCCCCGCTTCCAGTTCGCCGAGTTGCGGCCCGCCCATGAAGAAGATCATGTTGACGGAAGTCATGCGGCCGCGCAGGCGGTCGGGCGTGACGAGTTGGCGGATGGTCTGACGTATAACCGTACTCACCGTGTCGCCCGCGCCAATGAGCGCGAGCATCAGGCACGAGAGCCAGAACGTATGCGACCAGCCGAATATGATTGTCGCCACGCCGTAGAGGGCGATGGAGGCAAGCACCGTCGCGCCCGGCCGGTCTAAGCGCGGGCCGAACCGGGCCATCAAGATGGCCGCGACGACTGCGCCGACGGCCGGCGCGGACGCAAGGACGCCGAGGCCGCGCGCGCCGACGTGCAAGACTTCGGCCGCGAAGATCGGCAGCAGGGCCGTCGCGGATGCGAAGAAGGTGGCCACGAAGTCGAGCGTCATCGTCTGCACGACGATGGGCGTGCGGCGCACGAAGCGCAAGCCCTCTGTCAGTGCGGCGAAGCTCACGCCCTTCGTGCCGGTGTCGTCCGCCGCGCGCCCGCTTGTGCGCAGCAACAGCACCGCCCCGATCACGGCCAGAAACGAGGCCGCGTTCGCGCCGTAAGCGAGCGCCGGCCCCCATTGCGCCAGCACCATCCCGGCGAGCAGCGGCCCCGATACCATTGCGATTTGCCACGCGATCAGGCCGAGGCTGACCGCGTTCGGGAAGTCGCGCGCGGGCACAAGCTGCGGCAGCAATGCCTGCCGGGCCGGGTTCTCGAACGCCGTCGCCGCCGACGAAAGCGCCGTCATGAGATAGATGGGCCAGACGACGCTGAGGCCCGAGGCGGTTAACGCGGCCAGCACGCACGCGTTCGTGATCATGACAAGCTGCGTGATCAAGATGAGCCGCTTGCGGTCGAATGCGTCGGCCACGACGCCGCCCATGAGCGAACACAGGACGATAGGCACGACGCGCATGAGGCCGACGAGGCCGAGTGCGACCGATGATTTCGTTAACAGATAGACGTGCCAGTTGATCGCCACAAGTTGCATCTGCGAACCTGTGAGCGAAATGAACTGGCCGACCCACAGCAAACGAAAGTCGCGGTGGCGCAGTGCGGCGAATGAAGATGGACGTGTTGGTTGCTTGCCGTTTGAAGTTGCTGCGGAAGTAAGTCCCGTGTCTGACACGCAGGCAGTATAGCTTAATCAGCAACGAAGGGATGTCACCACAAAGACACAAAAGCATGATGAATGATGAGCGATGAAGGATGAATGAAAGACAAGCTATTTGCTATTCATCATTCATCATGCCGCATTCGTCGTTTCTTCATGGTTAGTTATCGGCGCTAACGTTTTTTCTTGCCTGAGTACAACCCGTCGAAGATGTATTCCATCTCGCCGCGCGCGCCGGGCACGAACACGAGTTCGTTCTCTAGCGTCGGGCCGAATGATAGACGATTAGGGCCGGTCTTCTTGAGTTCGGCGTCGCCGCCTTCCGGCTGTTTGAAGTACAACTTGCCGTCTTTGCCGATCACTTCCCACGTCTGCGGCCCGTTGACGTAGCGCCCGACGTAGTTGGCCATCTCCGCCGCATCGAGCGGCTGCGCCGTCTTCGATTTGTCCGCCGCTTCGGGTTTGAGCGGCAGCAAGAGTTCGAGCGCCTTGGCCCGTGTGCGCGCCAACGTCTCGCCGCTCTTGTTCGTCGTCACGATAACGGCAAGGCGCTGCGCCGGTATCATCTGGATCATCGAACCGTAGCCGCGACTGAAGCCGCCGTGCATGACCATGCGTTGCCCGCGCTCCTCGAAGACGAGCAGCCCGTAGCCGTAATGCACGTTGGGGTCGCCGGGCATCTGTATATATTCGCCGGGCAGTTTGGCCGCCACGTCGGGCGCGAGCAGTTGCTTGCCGTCCAATTGGCCGCTGTTCAAGAGCGCGCGCACGAAGCGTGACAGATCGTTGACGCTCGAATAGATCGAACCGGCGGGCCACTGCGCCACGTTGTTGTAAGCCGGCCGGATAATCTTCGCCCCTTCATTCGGACTCGCGCTGTGCCCCATAGCGAGCGGATAGGTCAACGCGACGAGCGGGCGCAGGGTCGTGCGGCTCATGCCGAGCGGTTGAAAGACCAACTCGTCCATCGCGTCGGCGTAAGGCTTCTTGGTCACGGCTTCGATGACGTGCCCCGCGAGCCAGAAACCGGGGCTGGCATACGAATAGACTTGCCCCGGCTCGGTGAATTGCGCGTCCTCTTTCCAACCGCGCACCATGCGGCCCAGCGCCTCGTCGTCGTGCGAGATGAAGGGCGCTTCAAAGTCGGCCATGCCGGCCGAGTTGCTGATGAGTTGATGCGCGGTGATGCGCGCGAGGTTCGGATGCAGCCCCGCGACGTGTTTGCCGATTGGCTCGTCAAGTTTCAACTTGCCCTGCGCCGCCAGCACAACCAGCGCCGCGCCCGTGAACATCTTCGTCGTCGAGCCGAGCCGAAAGAGCATGTCCGGCGCGACGGGCGCACCCGTCTCAATGTTGGCCACGCCGAAGCCCTTCGCAAACAACACGCGGTCGCCGCGCACGATAGCGACGGCCGCGCCCGGCGTCTTCGTCGCCTGCAACTCTGCCTGCATAACTTGCTCAAGCGAACTGAAATCAACTGCCGCCGTCGCGCTCTGTCCCGACGCGAAGGGCGCGAGCAGACTCGACAGCAGCAGCAACACGATGAAGTTGCACGGTCGCAGGTGATGGCCGATCAGGCGTTTTGTCATAGTCGTTTGTCTCGTCGCTGTTGTCAGGCGCAACAGCCTGCCCCAACGTGGTTTGATGAATCGCGCGAAGTTACGCTTCTGCGGCCGGCTTTGTTTCCGAACGCGCCCCGCAATTGTGCGCTCGATCAGACGGACACATACTTTTTGATAAATTTTGAGACGGCTCTGATCAACTGCTCGTAAGCCAACATCGAAAGGTCTGCACTCTCAGCTTCAACATTTTATGGAACACATTGATCGACGCGTCCGCCCGCGTCACTGCAAGACCGCCCGACCAATCTCTCGTCGTGCTGCCAAGTCAACCTGATTGATTCATGTCATTCATTTTGCTGTTCACGAGCAGCGCCTGCCAACTCGCCCGTTGTTTTCCCAACTTTCTTACCAGTTTCACGCACCAATAGCTGCGGCATGTTGTTCGCAATAGTAGCGTGCCCGCCGCAGACGGGCGCACCAAGTTCTTTTCGTTGACCGGCATCGTCCCCGATAAAGGCTCACTCCAGACGAAAGTTGGAGGCGGCATGTGCTTACCAGCCTAAGTCGCGCGCAAGCGTGCATATGGCAGTGGGAGTTCCCGAAGAGACGCTGCACCTGATCTCCGGCAGGTTGATCCGGCCAACGCTTGCGCCCGTCGCGGCCGAAGCGTTCGCCCACTCTTTGGGCTTTATTATGAGACACAAATCTTCGCGTCCCCTCGCGTGGCTCACCACCTTCGTCCTGCTCTGCCCCACGCTCGCGGGGCTGGCCTTCAGCACGCCCGCCACCAGCGCACAGCGCGGGCCGGCAGCGCAGCGATCAAGCGCACAACCAAGCGAGCGCAGCGCAACCGACACGACCGCGCTCGCTCGTTACGCGCGCAACCTGACCGCGCGCGCCCGCCGCGACCGGGCCACGTCAAACGGCGACTACGACAAAGAGATTCGCCGCACGCTACAAGTGCTTGCGCGCTCGGCCGACAACAATCCCGTCTTGCTCGATGAGACGAGCAGCGCGCGCCACGCAGTCGTCGAAGGACTGGCGGCGCGCTTGGCCGTCGGCGACGTACCTGCGCCGTTGCGCGACAAGCAACTGTGGAGTCTCGACTTTGCCGCGCTGCTCGGTGGCGCGCCGAATAGTAATGAAGTCGAGAATCGGCTAAGCGCGGTGCTGGCGAATGTGACCGCGGCCGAAGGGCGCATCATTCTCTTTATCGACGAGATGCCAGCGCTCGTCGGCGCACGCGCGCCACAGGGCGCGGCCGTAGCCGCGATGTTGAAAGCGGCGCTGGTCCGCAACGACTTGCACTGCATCAGCGCATCCACGCCCGCCGCTTACAACGACAACATCCGCGACGACGCGACGCTCGCGACCCTCTTCCAACAAGTGCGGCTCGACGGTCGCGGCGAGACAAGCGCCGCGCGCAACGATAACGAGTCGGACGACGACGACGCGCGCTATGAGTTTGTCGGCCTCAAGACTTCGCCCGATCTAACCGAGTTGACGCAACGCAACGACGCAGGCGAGCGCGTCAGCGTGATCTTGCAAACAGAGGACGTTAACAGCAGCGCGTTGCAGGCTTTGCTCAGACAGAGCGGCGCGCACGTCAAAGAGAAACTGGAACAACTCAACACGCTGGTCCTAGACGTGCCCGCGAGCGCGGTCGCCGAGTTGGCCGCTAACGATCTCACGTCCTATCTATCGTTGAATCGTGAAGTGGGCATGCTTGGTCACGTCGAGACGACGACCGGGGCGGCCGCCATGCGGCAGCAGACCGGCAACAGCGGGCGCGACGGCACAGGCATCGGCATCGCCGTACTCGACTCCGGCATCTACGCCAAGCATGATTCGTTCGACAGCACAGGCCATTCCAGCCGCGTCATCCTCAACCGAAGTTTTATCTCCGGTAATACTGATGACGAGGATGATGTGGACGACGACTATAAAGATCAATACGGTCATGGCACGCACGTCGCCGGGCTGGCGGCCGGCAACGGCAGCATCCTGAACGGCGCGTACAAAGGTGTCGCACCGAACGCGCGCTTATTCAACTTGCGCGTGCTGGACGCGCGCGGCAAAGGCACTGTGGCGTCTGTGTTATCGGCCTTAAACTGGGTGCTGGTGTGGCGCGGGTTCTTCAACATCCGCGTGGTCAATCTGAGCCTCGGCACACCGGCCGTTGATTCTTATCAGAATGATCCGCTGTGCCGCGCCGTGCGTCGCCTTGTGGACGCGGGCGTCGTGGTGGTTGCCGCCGCCGGCAACGACGGCAAGGATAGTCAGGGGCGTAAGGTTTACGGCCTCATCCATTCGCCGGGGAACGAGCCTTCGGCCATCACGGTCGGCGCGACCAACACCTTCGGCACGGACATACGTAGCGACGACGGTATCGCCACTTATTCGTCGCGCGGGCCGACGCGCAGCTTTTGGACCGGCACGGACGGCGTCAAGCATTACGACAACCTGATCAAGCCCGACGTGGTTGCACCGGGCAACAAGTTGATCTCGGCGCAGTCCGAGAAAGCTTGGATTCCCAAAACTTATCCGCAACTGCTCTTTCCCTTCCCCGGCGAGAAGAAAGAGACGAAGTTGCTCTCGCTGAGCGGCACGTCGATGGCCACGCCCGTCGTCGCGGGCACAGTCGCGTTGCTCTTGCAGGCCAACCCGAACCTGACGCCGAACATGGTCAAGCTGATCTTGATGTACACGGCGCAACCGCTGGACGGCTGCAATATGTTCGAGCAGGGCGCGGGCCAGATCAACATCGAAGGCGCGATGCGTTTGGCTAAAGCGATCCGCACGAACCTCTCGAACTCGACGCCGCTCGGCGCGAACATGCTCACGTCGAACACGCCGCCGCTGCCCAAATCGATCATCGCGGGCGAGACTATCCGCTGGTCGCAAGGACTCATTACCAACTACAGCTACGCGACCGGCACGCAACTCATCACCAACTACCAGAAGATTTATGATCTCGGCGTCTTGATCAGTAACGGCGTCTTGATCAGTAATGGTGTGCTGATCAGTAACGGTGCATTGATTAGTAACGGCGTGCTGATCAGCAACGGCGTCTTGATCAGTAACGGGCGACTGTTAGGTGACGGTGAACTGTTCTGCCAGTCGGCGCGTCTGTTCGGCAACGGCATTGTGATCTCGGACGGCGACATGCTCGGCGATGGCCCCGTCAGCAGCGACGGCGTGCTGATCAGTAACGGCGTGCTGATCAGTAATAGCTCGCAGGCGATGTCTGTGTTGCTCGACGGCGACAACAGCAACAAGCGGCCGGTTGATAAGACCGGGCACACGTTTTAATTCGACAGCTTCTTAGTCCGGGCTAAGGCCCGGTCGGGCCGTAGTCATGTTGAAACAGCTTATGCTGGCACGAGACACAGCACTAACGCAGCCGCCCTCAGAGTTGGCCGGCGAGGTCGCAGCTTTGCCGGTCGAACAACTCACGAGCGCAGACGAGGCCGAGGTGCTGGCCTTCCTCGCCGCACGCCCCATCCATACGGTGATGATGGCCGGTTTGATCCACGACAACGGCCTTGTCAGCCCGCTCAACCGTGGCGCGTTCTACGCTTGCCGCGACCGGGACGGCACGCTGACCGGCGTTGGTCTGATCGGCGAGATCACGCTGCTCGAAACCCGCACAGAGGCCGCGTTAGCGACCCTTGCAGGGCGCGCACGGCAAGAGCAGACGCTCAGCATCATCATCGGCGAGCACGAAAAGATCGCGCGCTTCTGGCAACACTACACGACGACGGGCGCGCGCGCGCATCAACGCCACCGCGAGTTGTTATTTGAACTACGCTTGCCGGTTGAAGTGCCTGAGCCTGTGCCGGGCTTGCGCTTGGCGGCCGTGGCCGACCTTGCGCCCGTGATGGCCGTGCATGCCGAGATGGCTGTGGCCGAGAGCGGCTTTAACCCGCTCAAGGTCGATCCGGCCGGTTTCCGTCGCCGTTGCGCGCGGCGCATCGAACAAGGCCGCGTCTGGGTGTTGCTTGACGACGAGCGCGTGATCTTCAAGGCCGATGTCGTCTCGGCGACGCCGGAGGCGATCTATCTCGAAGGCATCTACGTGAACCCGGCCGAGCGCGGCAAAGGTTACGGGCTGCGCTGCATGGCCCAACTGAGCCGCGAACTACTAACGCGCGCGCAATCGATCTGCCTGTTAGTCAACGAACAGAACCACGCCGGGCAAGCCCTCTACCGCAAAGCCCGTTATCAATTTCGCGGCTACTACGACACCATCTTCCTGCGCCCGGAGACGCCTTAAACGGTCGCCGCGCGAAGTTCGATCTACACGGAGCCACAATCGTAAACGAACAGGGCTTATGAGCAAGCAGGGTCTGTTCAAACCTTTCACCTACACCGTCGCGGCGCTCGGCGCGGCGACTTGCCTCGTCTCCGCCTATCGTCTGCCCGGCGTCGCCATCGACCTGCGCTTCCTGCTGCTCACCGTCATCACGATCTTTTTCGGCTCGCGCCTGACGATTCAGATTCCGCGCGCCAAAGTTCATTACTCCGTCTCGGACACGTTGGTCTTCTTAACCTTGCTGCTCTACGGCGGCGAGGCGGCCGTCTTGTTGGCCGCGGCCGAAGCCCTCTATGCTTCGTTTAGCTTCCGCCGCAAGGGCATCACGATCCGCGCCGACGGCATCATCTTCAACGTGGCCGTGATGGCCTGCTCGACGTTCCTGACCGTCTCGCTGCTCGAACTCTGCTTCGGCCCCGTCACGGCGCTGGTGCATGGCGGGCACTCGGCCACGTTCCTTACCGTCCTGTGCGTCATGGCGGTGGCGCAGTTCATCGCCAACTCAAGCATGGCCGCGGTCTACACGGCCTGCGAGACGAATCAAGGCATCTGGCAGACGTGGAACAAGCACTACTTCTGCGTATCGGTCACGTACTTCGCAGGCGCACTCGCGGCGGGCGTGCTCGCCAAACTGATCGGGCAGATCGACATCTACGCGATCACGGCGATGGTCGTCTTCATCATCATCCTCTACTCGACCTATCGCCGCTATATCGAAGACATCAAGGCGTCGGCCGCGCAAGCCGAACAGGCCGAACACGCGCGCGCCGAGATGGAACGCGAACGCGCCGAACAGGCCGAGCAACACGTCGCAGAGTTGAGCCGCCACATCGCCGAGCAGGAGCGCATCAGCCGTGCCCTGCAAGAGAGCGAAGAACATTTTCGTTACGCCGCTTTTCATGATGCGCTCACGAAACTGCCGAACCGCGCGCTACTAACCGAGCACTTGCAGGCCGTGATCGAACAGGCCAAGCAGCACGAGGATTACCAGTTCGCGCTCCTGTTCCTTGACCTCGACCGCTTCAAGAACATCAACGACTCGCTCGGCCACTCCATCGGCGATCAGTTGCTCATCGCAATGGCGCGGCGACTTGAGCACGCCGTCCGCGCGGGCGATACGGTGACGCGTCTCGGCGGCGACGAGTTTGCGATCCTGCTGCGCGGGACCGACAACGCCACCGCCGCGACCGATCTGGCCGCGCGTGTACAGGCGAAACTGGAAGCGCCGTTCAGCTTGAGCGGGCACGAAGTCTATACGACGGCGAGCATCGGCATCGCGCTCAGTTCGACCGGCTACGAGCATCCTGAGAACATCCTGCGCGACGCCGACACGGCGATGTATCGCGCCAAAGCTCAAGGCAAAGCGCGTTATGAAGTGTTCGACAAGGTGATGCACGCCCGCGCCGTCGATCTCTTGCAGTTGGAGAACGACCTGCGCCGCGCCATCGAGCGCGACGAGTTCCGCGTCTACTATCAACCGATTGTCGCGCTTGAGACGGGTCAACTCCACGGCTTCGAGGCGCTCGTGCGCTGGCAACACCCGGAGCGCGGCCTCGTCGGCCCGACCGAGTTCATCACCGTGGCCGAAGACACAGGCTTGATCGTACCGCTCAGCCGGTGGGTGCTGCGCGAAGCCTGCCGGCAGTTGTGCCAGTGGCAATGGCAAGCGCCCGCCAACCGTGCGCTGACGATGAGCGTCAACCTATCCGGCAAACAGTTCATGCAGGCCGATCTCGTCGAACACGTCAAAGACGTGCTGCAAGCGACGCACCTTGAGCCGCAATGTTTGAAGCTTGAGATCACCGAGAGCGTCGTCATGGAGAACGCCGAGTTAGCCATCGCCATGCTCAACCAGTTGAAGGCGCTCGGCGTGCAGTTGAGCATCGACGATTTCGGCACGGGCTATTCGTCGCTCTCTTACCTGCACCGCTTCCCCGTGGACACGCTCAAGATCGACCGCTCATTCGTCAGCCGCATGGGCGACAGCGATGAGAACCTTGAGATCGTCCGCACGATCAAGACGCTCGCCAGCAACATCGGCATGGAAGTTGTCGCGGAAGGTGTGGAAGCGTTGGAGCAGTTGACGCAACTCAGGCTAATCAAATGCGAATACGGGCAAGGCTATCTCTTCTCCAAGCCGGTCGAGGCCGACGCCGCCGGCACGATGATCGCTAAAACACCGCACTGGCTGGCCGGCGCATTCCATCGCACCGAGCCGTTCGCCCTCGCCCGCACCGGCAGCACACACCTGCGACCCGTCTAAGCTTCAAAGCACAATTAACCACACAGCCACGAAGCCACTAAAGACATGCTTAAGCGGCTTCGTGGGTGTGCTTTGTGGTTAAATTTTTCTTTGCTTACTTACACTTCGAGTAACCGCAGTCGCGGCAGAAGTCGCAGCCGGAAGCATGTTCGAGTTGGCCGCGACATTCGGGACACTCGCTGATGAGCGCATAGTTGAGGTTCTTCTTAGCAGTGTCGGGCGCGGCGCTGCCGACTTGCGGTTGCGCGTAAGCGACGGCGCGGGCCGAGTCGGGCTGATTGTCGAGTCGGCGGCTCGTCAGCATGATGCACTCGGCCACAGCCTGTTCCGGGCTGGTCAACAGTCGCTCGTTGAACCAGACCGAGTGTGTGCCCGTCACCTTGTTGAGACTGCGCGCCACTTCCTTCGCCTCGAACCCGCCGCGCAACATCTTCGACGCGAGCAGGCCGACGCCGCCTGAGATCGGGCCGGTGGCGAAGACTTCGAGGATGCCGCGCCCGTCGTGATTGACCGTCACATAGAGGTTCTGCCCGTCGAACGGAATCTGCCAAGTGAAGCCGCGCAACTCGCGCGGGCGCTCGACGCGTGCCACTTCAAAAGCGGGCGCGCTCGGCTCGTCGAGTGCGACCACGCCAGTCGCGGTCAAGCCCGTCGCTTCGCCGGTCGGCTGTTCTTCGTCCAACGCCACTTCAGGCGCAACGACCGACGCTTCGGTCGTGATCGCCGGATCGCATGCGACCTCGCCCTTCGGTTCTTGGCCCTTGACGGTCGAAAGCACCTGCGAGTCGCGCGAGCCGTCGCGGTAATAGCTGACAGCCTTGCAGCCCAACTCGCGCGCAAGCCGGTAGAGTCGATCTACGGATTCAACCGTGTCGTCCGCTGCGCCGTTGCAGGTCTTCGACACGCCGTTATCAACGTGGCGCTGCGCCGCCGCAAGCACATGCACGTGCTGCTCGGCGCTGATGTCCATCGCCGCGATAAAGTAGTCGGGCAACTCCTGATCGTGCGTGACGACGTGTTCGGCCGCGTGGTCAATCGACGCTTGATCGGTCTGATCAACGTCAATGCCTAACGCCTGCGCGGCGAGCGTGTGGACGTAGGTGCGCTTGCCGAGCGTATCATGCCGCACGTAAGCCCAAGAGAAGTTTGGCTCGACGCCCGATGAAGTTTCCGCGACGAGCGAGATCGTGCCGGTGGGCGCGATGGTCGTCGTCTCGTAGTTGCGCGGTGTGACGGGCACGTCTTCGGGGATGCCGATCTCTTGCCGCAGGAACTTATCGTAGGCTTCCTTGTTCGGTTGATATTCGGGGAAGACGCCCTTCTCCGCGCCGAGGCGGCAACTCTCCGTCCACGCCTCGCGGCGCACGAACGACATCAACTCTTCCATCAGGTCGATGGAAGCCGGGCCGCCGTACTTGATCTGAAGTTGCAAGCAGAGATCGGCAAAGCCCATGATGCCGAGGCCCACGGGGCGCGTGCGCTTCACCACATTGTCGATCTCCGGCAGCGGCCACGCGCACACGTCGATCACGTTGTCGAGGAAGTGTGTGGACCAACGCACCGTCTCCGCTAGGCGTTCCCAATCAACGCGCGTCGCCGGGTCGTAGAACTTCGCCACGTCAATCGAGCCGAGGTTGCACGAGTTGTTGAAGTGCAGGGCTTGCTCGGCGCACGGGTTCGTGGCGTAGATCGGGCCCATCGACTTGATCATGTGATTGTGCCGGTTCACTTCGTCGATGAAGATGACGCCCGGCTCGGCGTAACGATGCGCCGAAGCGACGATCCGATTCCAGATGTCGGGCGCATAGACCATGCCCGGCTGCGGTGGTTCTTCCTTCCTGCAACCCGCAAGATCGGCCTCGGCAAACGCCGCGCGGTCGCGGAACGTGACGGTCGAACCGTCGGGCCGGCGATAGACGGCGTAAGGGCCGTTCTGCACCGGATCGAAAATCTCCTCGTGCCATTCGTGCCCGTCAAAGGTCAACTGATACCACTCGTTGTTATCGACGGCCGCGAAGAAGCGTTCGGTCACGGTCACAGAGATGTTGAAGTTGGTCAACGAGTGCTGATCGTTCTTCGCGTGAATGAAGCGCAGCACGTCCGGGTGATCGACGCGCATGATGCCCATGTTCGCGCCGCGTCGCACGCCCCCTTGCTTCACCGTGTCGGTCGTCGTGTTGAAGATGTTCATGAACGAGACGGGCCCCGAAGCGACGCCGTGCGTCGAGCGCACCATCGCGCCGACGGGCCGCAGTTTCTCGAACGTGAAGCCCGTGCCGCCGCCGGTCTGATGAATGATCGCCGCGTCTGTCACCGACTTCATGATGCCCGCGATTGAGTCCGGCACGTCGAGGACGAAGCAGGCGGCCAGTTGCCCCGACGGCTTGCCCGCGTTGACGAGGCAGGGCGTGTTCGGCACGAACTCGCGGCGCAGCATGATGCCTGCCATCGCCGTATAGAACTCGTCGCGCTTCTGCGTGTCGGTTTCGGCCATCGCAACGTGCCCGACCACGCGGCGGGTCACGTCCGCCCACTCTTCGAGTGGTCGCCCCTGCGCATCCTTGAGCGAGTATCGTTTGCCGATCACCTTGCGCGCATTCAGACCTAACTCGTGGACCGTGGGTGCTTGTTTCTTGGGGGCGGTGGCGGCGGCAAGGGGCGTGCCCTGAGAGGCGTTCGGCTCGATCACTGTACTCATCTTCGTTTACCTTCTCTCGCGGCTGGGGACACTAAAACGCGAGTCTGCATTCGTTGCTCGGACTGGCTTCGGCTGTGGTCGCGGAAACTGCGGTTGGCCCGGCCGGAGAGTGACGAAGTTCCTGAGTCGCGCGCAACCTTTGCGGCGCGACTTGCGGCTTCAGAACCCGCCCGGCCTCAAGCGGAGCGGAGTATACATACGTCCCCGGTGGCTGTCAATAGCCGAACGCAATATATTGTATCACACTTTCGTTTCAGTCCCATAGAGTGGGGGTTTTAAGAAGTTACCTTAACCAACTAAGCGCCCGCACGGGGCATCAAAAACAGGTAAAATCAAACGTGATCGAGGGGGCTTTTGTTCGCCGGGCCGCGGAATTAACTGACAGCGTTGCCCGGTCATTCAATCTGATCAAAAAGGGTGCGATCTTGGACGAGATAAAAACTACGAACACGGACATGCTGGTCCGCGCGACGGCGGCCGACGGCACGGTGCGCTGCATGGCGGCGGTGACGACGAACTTGGTGGCCGAGGCGGCGCGCAGGCATAACACGTCGCCGACCGTCGCGGCGGCGCTTGGCCGCACGCTGACCGGGACGCTGCTCTTGGGGTCGGGACTGAAGGAGTTAGATCGGTTGACGGTGCAAGTCATCTCCGACGGCCCGGTCGGCGGGATCACGGCCGTAGCGAATGCGCGCGGCGAGGTGCGCGGCTACGTGCGACATCCGGAAGCGAACCCGCCGCTCAATGCCGGTGGCAAGTTGGATGTCGGCTCGGTCGTCGGGCCAGGCATGCTCTACGTGACGCACGAGTCGGGATTCGATATAGGTTTATACAAAGAACCATATCGCGGTTCTGTGCCGCTCGTCTCCGGCGAGATCGGCGACGACTTCGCGTACTACTTGGCGCAGTCGGAGCAGATACCGTCGGCGGTGCTGCTCGGCGTGTATTTGCACGCTCGTGTGCTGGGCGAGGCGCAGGTTGAAGCGGCGGGCGGAGTGATCATTCAAATGATGCCGGGCGCGGACGAGCAGACCATCGCAACCATCGAAGCGGCCGCCGCGCGTGCGCCGCACTTGACGACGATGATCCGCGAAGGCGCGCGGCCCGTCGATCTGTTGCAGACAGTGTTGGGCGACGTGTCGTTCGAGGTGTTGGAAGAACGACCTGTGAGCTTCGCTTGTACGTGTTCTTACGAGCGTGCAGTGTCGATCATCTCTTCGATTGAGCGTAGCGAACTGGAATCGATCCTGCGTGAAGACAAAGGCACGGCCATGACCTGCCACGTCTGTAACGAGACATACAAGCTCAACGAAGCGACACTAGCAGACATACTGGCCGGTAGCACGAGCTAAGAGGTCAGACGTACAGCACAGCACGACCGAGTGAGTCAACTATATGATCGCCCAAATTTGTAATTGACTCGCTGCTTGCGGTTGAGCCAGAGCAGCGCCACGCCGAAGAACCCGCACGCCAACGTGTCTACCACCGTCCACCACCACGGGACCCCCGACGTGTGATCGATGATGCAGAACACAGGCGCGGCCAGCAAGAATGAGATACCGTTAAGGAGCAAGAGCGGGCGGAATCGATCTACGTCCGTGGCCAGCACCCACAGAGAGATGCCGTGCATCCCGTAGGTATACGATGCCTGCCGGATCATGAACATGGTGACAGCCCCGCCCGGCATGTCGCCAAGTCCCAACCATGCGTGCGCCAGTTCCATCCAAGCGCGCGGCATCACCACAGCGACGAACGCGAGTAACTCGGTTGTCCCCACGAGCCGCAGCAGCCATGCTTGTAGGCGTTGATGATTCATATGAGAGCGTCCTGTTCTATGTTCATTTGGCCGTTGGCGCTTGCGCCCGGTCTTCTTCGAACACTGCCAGCGTCCGCTCTGCTAATCGTTGCGGCCAGCCCCAGCTGTTAGCTTGCGCCGTCGTCGCACAGACCTCGTAAGCAAGCCGCGCCGCGTTAATGAACGCGCGCTGTAGTCCCGCCGCGCCCGCTGCCGGGACACAAGCGTTTAGCTGCGCTAACCTTTCATGGCTTATGACTTGCTCGATGCCGACGGCCGACGACGACGCCCGCCAGCGATCAACCGCGCCTGCTTCGAGACGTAATAAGGCATGAAGATTACCTAGCAGAATACAGTCGTAGTCGTAACGCGCGGCCCACAGTTGGCCGCGTTTGAACTTGCTGAAGGTGCGCAGCGTGTAGTCCCAGAAGTCGCCGCAAACTCTTTCAAAAGCTTGTTCCAAGTCAGGCGGGCCGAGAGACTGACCAACCAACTGCTGCGCATAGCCGGTCAACCTTCCGCCCGTCGCGTCGTACCAAACCATCGCCGCCGCACTAATGGGCGCGTTCGGCCACGTCAACATCACAGCCATGTTGGACTCGCGGTGGAAAGCAAAGTCCACGCGGAGCGGGAGCGGTTGCGCGTCGTAAACTGCCCATGGATGCCCGACGCCGCCGACGTAGGCTAATAGAAGCGGCCCGAACTGCGCGGCCCAATTTTTCCAACCGCGCTCGAAGTCGTCGCAGTCGGCGTCACGCAGAAAGAGCGCCACATCAACGTCGGACCACTCATCCCCGCGCCCTTCGCTACTGGACCCGTAGTCAACTAAGCCGACGATGCGCGCGTCGCCCTCTGCCGCCGCGATCAGTTGGCGTTTGATTGCCGGTGCATTTGTTTCTGTCATACGAAAGCTTTACGCGGGCCGACAAATCATGATTAAACTCACGCCGACCAAGCTGCCTTCAATCTACAGCAGCGGCGGCCACATGAAAAGATTGCCCGCTGCTCCGCACGCAATCTGCTTGGCGCAGACTTAGCGGGCGGCAATTAAACTACTTGAAAAAAACGCTTGATAGCGTCAAAGTGAGGCGACAACCGCAGCCAGATAATTGCGCGCCTCAACTCGCGGCCGCAAAACTTCCGGCGCTCGCTTGCCCGCCTTGAGCGTCATGTTAAGAACTTTGAAGCATTGCTACATCGGGCTTGTGCTTTAGTGATATTGAACAGATTTCAGGCTGACTTCCAGAGAAGGTGAGACGATCCGATATGCGTAAACGATCCTTGCTGCACAGACGACCCACGTGGCGGCAACAACTCATTTCAGTCAGACCAACTTTCACCCATCTCGGCCGGTTGCTCGCCGGCTGCTGTTGTGCGCGTTGACGGCGCAGGCGCAAGCACCAAGTGCGCGCGGCGCAGGCAGGACGGGGGAAGATCGAACGGCGCGTTACTTCGAGTCGCTACGCAAATCGCCGCCGCAGATGTTCGCGTTCTTGTTGCGGATGCCGAAGGGCGCGGATTTGCACAGTCATCTGTCGGGCGCGGTCTATGCGGAGTCGTTCATCCAGTGGGCGGCGGATAAGGGCTTGTGCGTGCAGCAGACGACGCTTGTGCTGTCGCCGCCGCCGTGCCAAGCGGCGGCCGGGCAGACCGAGGCGAAGATGGCCTTCACGGATTCCGTCCTGTACCGGCAGATGATCGATGCGTGGTCGATGCGCTACTGGCAGTTCTCCGGCCAGAACGGGCACGACCGCTTCTTCGACACGTTCGGCAAGTTCGGCGCGGCCACTTACGGCCAAACGGGGCCGATGCTCGCGGAAGTTGCGGCGCGCGCCGCACGCGGGCGGGTCAGTTATCTTGAGTTGATGTTGACACCGGATGGCGGCTTGTCGAGTCAGATCGGCCAGCGGGTTGGTTGGGACGGCAACTTCGACAGCACGTTGAATAAGTTGCAGGCTGGCGGCATTGCCGACGCGACGACGGCGGGCGTCAAGGCGCTCGCGGAGGCGGAAGCTGAGAAGGCGCGGCTGTTGCAATGCGGCACGGCGCAGGCTGATCCGGGCTGCGCGGTTGTGGTCCGCTACATCATGCAGGTCGGGCGCGGCGCGGCGCTCGGCCCCGTCTTCGCGCAGATGGTGACGGGCTTCGCGTTGGCCAACGATCCGAACTCGAAGGTGGTGGCGCTGAATCTCGTGCAACCGGAAGACGGGCTGTTGTCGATGCAGAACTTCAGACTCCACATGCAGATGCTCAATTTTCTGCGCCCACGCTACCCGCGCGCGCGCGTCACGCTGCACGCGGGCGAACTCGCGCCCGGCGTCGTGCCGCCCGACGGCTTGAGCTTTCACATACGTGATTCGGTTATGACGGGTCATGCCGAACGCATCGGGCACGGCGTGGACATCATGCACGAAGACGACCCCGAACAGTTGTTGCAGGAACTGGCGCGGCGCAACGTCATGATCGAGATTTGTTTGACGAGCAACGATACGATCCTCGGCGTCAGCGGGGCGCAACATCCGCTCAAGACTTACATGCAGTACGGCGTGCCGGTCGCTTTAGCGACCGACGACGAAGGCGTCTCGCGTTCGGAGATTTCGCGCGAGTTCCTGCGCGCGGCAGAGGAGCAAGGACTGACTTACCCGCAACTCAAGACGCTGGCGCGCACGAGTCTGCAACACGCCTTCCTGCCCGGCGCGAGCCTGTGGCAAGACGCACGCCGGTTCACGCCCGCGCCCCAATGTACTGCGGACGTGCGCGCGTTGAAGCTCACATCCGCAGGTTGTAAGCAGCACGTCACAAGCAGTGAACGCGCACGCTTGCAATGGCAACTTGAGGAAGCGTTCAGCGCCTTCGAGAGTCGCTACGCGAACCAGTAGCCGCACGGAAGATAAAGATGAAGGCCGCATGATGACTGATGAATAGCTGCTTATTCATCAGTCATCATGCGGCCTTCTGCCTTCATTCTTTCCTATGCCCTACCCCTTCTTTATTCCTTTTTGGCTCTGACACCACTTCCTGACCGCGGGCACGATCTGTTCGCACGACTGCCCCGCGTTGACCAGTGCGCGCGTGTAGTCGGCGAGCGCGCGCGCGTCGATGTTGGCGTCCACCACGTCGGCCGGGCTGGCCGACCAGACCACTTGATAGATGTAGGCGCGCGGGTCGCGCCCGGCGGCATTGCTCATCCGGCCGAGCATGTCGGCGGCTCCGCCCTTGTCGCCGAGTTGCACGTCAACGAGCGCAAGGTTGAAGTGTGCGTCCGCGAGCCACTTGCCCGAGCCGCCGTTCGAGTAGCGTTTGATGTAGTTGACGTACTCGCCCTGCGCCTGTTGCAACAACAGCGGCTCGTCGCGCCGGAAGCGTTCGCGCCGGATGTAAAACTTGCGTTGGTAGTAGCTGGCGAGATAGTACTGCGCCGTTTCGGCCTCATCCGTTTGCCCGTACTTCGTGACGACCGTGCGGAACTGTTGCGCCGCCTTGTCGCTGATGTCGTCGTTGTTTAAGTAGAAGAGGCCGAGCGTCAGGCATTGACTGGCGCTGTTGCACTGCGCGGGCGTCCTGTCCTTGCCCGATGCGGCGGGCGCGAGCGCAAACGGCAGGACGAGCCAAGCGGCGACGCAGAGCCAGATCGATGCGCGCACGCGGCCGAGTTGTTTGAGTTCACACATGACTTGGGCACTCCTTGTGGTGTCAGTGACTTCCGGTACTCGTCGTCGCGGCGGGCGCGGCGGGTGCGTCTGCACCGTCCGCCGCAGGCTTGTCCAGCCCGAAGAACTTCTTCAAGAGCGGCGTGCCGCTGACGGTGGCGAACAGGCTCAGGAAGCAGAGCATGATCGGCTTGTCGTAGGACGCGCGCTGGCCGAAGGCGCTGATATTCAACTCGCCCGACAAGGCCAGGATCGAGACAATCAAACCGATGATGACCGTGCTGACCACGGCCATGCGCCTGCGCTTCGCGTCGCCTTCCAACTTCAGCAGTTTCCACACCATCATCAGGAAGACGCCGACCGAGATGCCGAGCGCGATTGAGATCAGCAGCACGAGCAGGCTCGGCCGCAGGTGCAGCGTGCGGTCGTAGGCGTAGCTTGAAATCGTGCGTTGCTTGCCGTCGTCATACGTGAACGCGAAGGTGACCTTCGAGCCGTCGCCGAAGCCGGAGATGAGATTGCCCGACGACATGCCCGCCATGTTCAGATCAAGCTCAATCGTCTCCGTCTGTTCGGTCTTGATGGTAAGCGGCGGGTTGAAGACGACGGTGCTGCTTGACTTGACCTCGCCCTCAGGACTCACGCCCGCGATGCCCGCGACCAAGTTTGAACTAACGGTTAGCTTCTGCACGTTCACGTCGTAGTCGCGGAAACTATTGTGCAGCTTCAACGGGATGCGCTGACGTTCACCGCTCGTACTCTCTAACGGTTGCGTCGTGCCTTCTTCCAACACCACGAGCCGGCCGCGTGATCTGCTGCCGACGTACAGGGGGAAGTTGACGATCACGTCGCCCGCTTCTTCGGTTGCGTTCTGGGGCGGCGGCGGCTCGAAGCGCAGGTGGACAGGGTAGGCGCGCGGTTCTATGTCCGGCTTGATGCCGACCCCGAAGCGATAAACCAGCTTCCACGGGCTGACCTCGCTCGGCGGCATGGTATCGAACAGCCACGGACCTTTGACCTCGGAAAAGGGCGCGCTCTCAGTCGTGCATTCGTCACACCGGATGAGCTTCAAATTCTGTCGCCCGATGGTTTCGACCGTGACCGTGATTTGTAGATTATCCGTGCCCGCCAGCGCGCGTGCATAATCGTAGTCGATATAAACCGTGTACCTGCTGCCGGCCCGTTGGACAGTGCTCTTGATGGTGGTCGAACTATCGTCGCCATCGGCGCTCAGCGGCGCTTGCGCCCGCGCGCCCGGCGTTAGTCCGATAGCCAGCCCGACAAAGATGAAAGCAATTAACCTTGCACGCATAAAACAGTTCCTCCCGCTCGACGAGCAGACGGCCGACTGGGTTCATTGACCTGCGCCGTAGGTTGTGAGGTGCAGGCTTATCAAGCACACGGGGCGAGGTGTTTGTAGCCGAACAGCAGCGAACATATCGGCGACGCGCCCGCCCCACAAGTCCGCCCCGTGGCCATTTCGAGGCCGCGATTCTATGCCCCGCTCATTTTCCGGTCAAGGCATTTCTCCGTGCCTTGCCGCGCCTGTTCATAGTTTAGTGGGCCGGCGCGGCAAAACATTTCACGACTTGGCCGTGTGCGCGAAGCGGCGTTGAAACTCCGGCGCGCGTTGGCGCAACACGAGCCAGTCCTGAAACAACTCCGGCGTTTGCAACCAGACCGTGAACCAATCGGCGATCTCGGCCTTTTCGGCGCGCTTGCCTTCGTTCACCGCCTCGTTGCGCGCGATCATCTGCGCGCGCTGCTTGCCCTTCAACGCCAACTCACGCACACGCCGCAACCCTTCGGCGTCGCGCTTACGCGCGAACTCGCGGCGCAGGTTCTCCATCTGCCGCAGCGAAGCGGCCGCCTGCGTGAAGTCTGCGAACTTCAGCACGTTGCGAAACATCGCTTCGTAAGGGTCGCGCGCGCGCCAACGCGCGTCCGCTTCCAAGACCTCGGCGTGGCGCAACTCCGCGCCCTCGTCCGCCAGCAGACGCGCCACTTGCGCTGGACTCTCCAACGCGCCCGCGCCAAACTGCGCGCGCACCACAGCGGCGATCTCATCCAACTCCTGCGCGCCCACGGTTTCGCAATCGAGCCGCTCCCACACCTCTATGATCAGATCGCGCTTCGTCCGCGCTTGCCATTCCTGCTTCGACATCACCATCTAAGTGTAAGGTTCAAGGTGCAAAGCGCAAAGTTCAACCAAGACATCTCAGCGCCACTTTGCACTTTAAACTTTGAACCTTAAACTTAGACTGTGAACGCAACGCTTGAGACGGCCCTCGCCGCACTCCACGAACATTTCGGCTTCGACGACTTCCGCGCCGGTCAACGCGAAGTGATCGAAGCCATCCTCGCCGGGCACGACACGGTCGTCGTGATGCCGACGGGCGGCGGCAAATCGCTCTGCTATCAACTGCCCGCGATGTTGCAGACGGGCGCAACGGTCGTCGTCTCGCCGCTCATCGCGTTGATGAAAGATCAGGTTGACGCCCTGCGGGCGCGCGATCTGCCCGCGACCTTCATCAACAGTTCGATTGATTTTGAAGAACAGAAGGCGCGCATCGGCGGCATTCGGCAAGGGCGCTTCAAACTGGTCTATGTCGCGCCCGAACGCTTCCGCAGCAACTTCTTCGTCGAAGCCCTGCGTAGCGCCGACGTGTCGCTCTTTGCCGTGGACGAAGCGCACTGCGTCTCGACGTGGGGGCACGACTTCCGCCCCGATTATCTCAGACTAAAAACAGCCATCGCCGAACTCGGTCGCCCGCAGGTCGCCGCGCTGACCGCGACCGCCACGCCTTACGTCCGCGCAGACATCATCGAACAGTTAGGCTTGCGCGAACCGCGCGCCTTCGTCAGCGGCTTCGACCGTCCGAACCTCGCAATCAGCGTCGTCCACACGCAGAAGGAGCGCGAGAAGATCGCGCACGTGCGCCAACTCGCCGCGGCCGCGCCCGGCGGCTCAGGCATCATCTATAGTTCGACGCGCAAGTCGGTCGAACAGGTCGCCGCACGTCTGCGCGAAGCGCGCTTGAGCGTCGTCGCCTATCACGCGGGCATGGAAGACGCCGAGCGCGTGCGCGCGCAGGAAGAGTTCATGACCGGCGCGAAGCAGATGATCGTTGCCACGAACGCCTTCGGCATGGGCATCGACAAACCCGACATACGCTTCGTCGCACACTATCATCTGCCCGGCTCAATCGAAGCCTACTATCAAGAGATCGGCCGCGCAGGCCGCGACGGGCTGCCCGCAAGCTGCGTGCTCATGTTCAACTACGCCGACAAACGCACGCAGGACTACTTCATCGAAGGCTCTTACCCGCCGCCCGAAGTGATCGCTAAAGTCTACGAGTCGCTCGTCGGCACTGGGCAACAACGCATCGAACTTTCGACGCGCGAGATCGCCGCACGCGCAGGCGTCCGCAACGAGATGGCCGTGCAGTCCGCTTTGATCATTCTCGAAAAGGCCGGGCACATAGATCGCGGCGCGGCCAGCGAGAACCGCGCGAGCGTGCGCCTGCTCACCACGCCGCAACAGGCGCGCGCCGCCGTCGATGCGCGCCGCAGCGCCCGCGACAAGCAAGTCTTATTCGGTCTGCTCGGCGGCTACGATCTTAACCAGCGCGCCGCCGTCGAGTTGGACCTAAACGAAGCGGCCGATAGCGTCGGGCTTGATGCAGCCGCGTTGCGCCGTTCGCTCGCATCGCTAACGGAAGCCGGCCTCGTCGCCTATCAACCGGCGCGGCGCACGCGCGGCGTCCTCATGCGCGACGAACGACCCGCCGAGCGGCTCAACATTCGCCCGCAGGACCTCGCGCGTCGCGCCGCACTCGAACAACGCAAACTACGCGAGATGATCAGCTTCTGCTACGCCGAACGCTGCTATCGTGCCTTCATCCTCGACTACTTCGGCGACCGCCATCACGCGCAGACCTGCGGCACTTGCGGCAACTGCCTCGCGCCGCCCACTGGGCAACGTACAACGCACTCAGCCTCTATAGATGACCTTTCATCAGCGCCTTTTTCATCAACCGCTGAGGACGATCTTGAGTTCTCGACCGTCACACCGCGCGCGCCCAACGTGCCGCTCGACGCGCCCACGCGCCTCGACCGCTTCGTGCGCGAACACACGCCCGTCGCCCTCGATCTCGAACGCGAGTTGGACGAGCAGAGTCGCTTTCAACAGGCGCGCGCCCGCGCCGAACGTGAAGCCCAAGCGGCGGTCGGCAGCGTCGTCGAGATCACGCAAGCGCGCGCGTTGACGGACGACGAACGGTTAACAGTGCGCAAGATTCTCGCCTGCGCGGCGCGCATGGAAGGGCGCTTCGGCAAAGGCATCCTCGCGGCGACCCTGCGCGGCTCGCGGCAAGCGAAAGTCCTGCAAGCCGGCCTCAACGGGTTGTCCACCTACGGCCTGCTCGCCACTCTCACGCAGGACGAGATTATGCTTTACATAGACGCGCTCGTCGCCGCCGGCTGCATGCATGTCACGGGCGGCACGTACCCGATGGTCGCGCTGACCGCGCTCGGCGACGACGTGATGCGCGAGCGCGCCCAAATCCAACTTGCGCTGCCCGCCCCGACTGCGCCGCCCACCATCACGTCGCGCAGCAACGCACGCACAACAACAGATAGCAGCGCGCGTGTCGCTGCGCCTGCGTCCGCCCCACGCGTCAATACGGTGGATGAAACTTACGCCTTCTATAACGCCGGCATGTCCATCGAAGAGATCGCACAGGAACGCGGCCTCAACATCATGACCGTCGAGAAGCATCTGGCCGACTGCATCATTGCGGGCCGCCCTTTCGACGTTGCGCGCCACGTCAACGCCCAAGACCGCACCCTCATCGAACAAGCCATCACAGAACTCGGCCCCGAACGGCTCAAGCCTCTGCGCGACGCACTGCCGCGCCACATCACCTATCGCATGCTCCGCTTCGTCGTCGCCGATCTGCAACGCGCCGCAAGTGGTAACGAAGCCGATCCGTTTTAACTCAGACTTCAAATCGTCGCCTTACTCGAAACAATGCTGACGCAGTGAAGTAGATTCACAGTGTCTTGCCGGATGAGGTAACATTCCTGAGCGTGAGTCGGGCAATCAAGCATCGGGGCTTCGCAATGGTCGCAGCATGGGTTGTGCTGTGCCATGTGGTGGGCGCGGCGCAGGAACGCACGCCGTTGCCGGCCGCGGATTTGACGCGCGGTTCGCTGGCGGAAGTCAGCGGCAAGCGGCGCATCCTGTTGCTGGTCGCAAGAGCGACCGCCCTCGACGCGCGCGACCCGCAGCGCCCGATCATCGAGCGCGCGCTGCGCGCCGACCCGCAGGAGAACCGGCGGCACAGGTTAGCCTTCAATGAGCTTGCAGCTAAGCTCAACAAATACATTCGCAAGTACCAGAGCATCGGCGCGACCGACCGACTGGCCGAGGCCGACTTCATCATCTTCTTCAACCTGCTCGAATACCGGCGCATCCTGTACCGGCCTTATCCATATGGCGAGTTGTACGTCATCGCTAAGGGTGCGCCGGGCGGGCAGACGCCGCCGCACGTCGTCTGGAAATCGAAGAAGGTGCAGCATGCGACCGATGCCATCGGCGATCTGATCAAGGAACTGCGAACGGCGCGCGGCGAACGTTAACAGTAAATTCGCCAATAAAACTTTTGGTAATTAGGGAGAATCGTAACCAAAGTAGAGCTTGATGAACTGCTTGTACAGATTCTCTCCGCGATGATTGAACCGGTATTCGATCTCTTTCAAGTACATTGGGAAATGATACTTCGACACGCCCCGATAGTTATACAGGATGTGCTTAGCGTAACTCCAAAAACCTTCGATGCCATTGATGTGATTTTTAGTTCTCTTGTCCACATAGGCTTTTGAGTGATTAACTTGGTGATGCTTACCGTACCGCTTCAACGATTGATAGCCACGAAAGCTGTCCGTGTAATAGACCGAGCCTTTCCGCGTCTTGGCGCGGATGTGCTCCATCAGTTCAGCCGCGCTGACGTGCTCGACGACTTTGGTGTAAACCCGCCCTTTGCGCTCCAACAGCCCGAAAACGAGGCTTTTGCCGGCGGCCCCGCGCCCACGCTTACCTTTGCGCCGACCACCGAAGTAAGCCTCGTCGAGTTCGATCTCGCCGCGCAGTTTGCCCGCCTCAAGCTCGGCCGTGTGATAGAGACATTCGCGCAAGTGCTGATAGACACGCGCCACCGTCTTCTGATCCAGCTTCAAGTCCGTGGCCAAGCGATAGGCTGGCACTTGTTGGTAAAAGCCTTTGATGATCTCCAGTTCACGGCGAAGCTGTGCGAGCGATTTCTGCCGGGCACAACGCCGACATTTAACGTAGCGGCGAGCCGTGCGGCAGACCTTGAACGAGCCGCAGAAGATGCACTTTCTGCCTCGGCTAAAGTTGGCCGCACAACTGAAATGGCTCGATCTCACTGTAACCATGCGTACTTAGCTTATGACGCTGGTTACTTTTCTCCCTAATTACCAAACTTTTTTCGTCGCCTACGGTATCGACTGCTGAGACACACACGACGCTTGCGCAAACAGATCAACTCGCAAATAGGGCCGTGGCTCGCCGGCCTCGCAATCTTAGCGGCGACGGCGGCACTGCTGCGCGGTCAAGGTCGTTACTGGTGGTGTACCTGCGGGCGACTCTTTCTGTGGACGAGCGACGCTTGGAGTGAACACACCTCACAGCACTTTCTTGATCCTTACAGCTTCACGCACGTGCTGCATGGCTTTGCCTTTTGCGGGCTGCTGGCGTGGGCCGGCGCGCGGCTGGCCGTGCGTTGGCGGCTCGTGCTGGCGCTCGCCCTAGAGGCGCTGTGGGAAGTGGTCGAGAACTCCGCGTTTGTCATCCAACGTTACCGCGAAGCGACCGCCGCGCTCGGTTATCAAGGCGATACGGTCGTGAACTCGCTCGGCGACATACTGTGTTGCGGCGTCGGCTTTCTGCTCGCGCGGCGACTCGGCTTCCGCCGCGCGTTGTTGGTCTTCGCCTTGATCGAGATCGTGTTACTCATCTGGATCAGAGATAGTCTGCTGCTTGAAGTCTTAATGCTGCTTCATCCGGTCGAGTTCATTAAAGCGTGGCAAGTGGGTCATTAAACTGCGCCGGCCCGGCCCGAAAAGTTCGCCGCACCTGTCATCTGTCTGAAATACTTCGGCGCGCTGCTACATAGATATGTAGATAAGATCATTCAGGGCGCTTGCTCCGGGCAATTCAGTCGCAGGGCAAGTGCCGCTGGTTTGAACATTGACCCATAACGCAACTGGAGACACAGCATGGCGACGAAGAAAAGCAGCAGCAAATCCACCTCGAAGAAAGCAGGGAGCAGCAAACCCGGCTATGAGACTTACATAGCCGTGGCGGATGCCGGCGTCGCATCCGCACTGGCTAACACCACCTCGCCGTTTACCATCACCGTGCGCTTCCTCGGCGGGTTGACGCAGACCCAGATGGACGCGTTCAAGTTCGCGGCCGACCGTTGGAGCAAAATGATCGTCGGCGACCTGCCGAGCGTGCAGGTCGAAGGCGAGATCATCGACGACGTACTCATTCTCGCGCAGGGCACGGCCATTGACGGCCCCGGCAAGATTCTGGTCAAGCCGGCCCGACGCGGCTGCGCCCCGCCAACGCAGGCAGCGCCGCCTTCCTCCCGGCGAAAGGCAAGATGGCGTTCGACACGGCCGATCTGAAACAGATGCAACAGAACGGGACGCTGAAGGATGTCATCACGCACGAGATGGGTCACGTCCTCGGCATCGGCACGATCTGGAGCTTCAAGAACTTGCTGAAAAAAGGCGGCACGTCGAACCCGACCTTTACAGGCAAGGCCGCGATGAAAGCGTTTGGCGCGCTCAGGGGCAGCGGGCCGAAAGAAGTGCCGGTCGAGAACACGGGCGGCCCCGGCACGGCCGATTCGCACTGGCGCGAAACCGTCTTTCGCAATGAACTCATGACCGGCTTCATCGGCTCGACGGGCAACCCGCTCAGCCGCATGACGGTCGCGAGCCTGCAAGATTTAGGTTACGTGGTGGACTTGAACGCCGCCGAAGCCTACAGCCTGCCGAACCTACAGTCGCTTGCCGAGGCGGGGCTGATGGTGTCGCGTGAAGTATCGCCCAAGAGCGGCGTCGTGCTGCCGAACATCCCGCTCGTCTTACCGCCCGACAGCATGGTCTGAGTTCCCTTCCGCCAAGCGCGGTTGTATCATGTCACACGCACGCGGGCCCGTTTCAACTACCAGCCCCGCGTGCGTGTGGCACATTTAAGGAGGGCAGCGACTTTGAAAGGTATGCGCAGCACCAGAGCCGTCGTGTTGGACGAGCACGCCGTCGTGCCCGACCAGAATCGCATCACGCCGCCGCCCAACCAGTTCACGCACAAGTTGACGCGGCCACAATCTTATTACTTCAACGGCGCGCAGCAGGGCCGACCGCCCGACGGCGAGTTGCCCGCGCACACACAGGTCGTGCTCCTCGTCTATGACGAGGGCGCGAGCTACTGTCGCGTCGCCGACGCGCGCGGTTTGTACGTCGAGCTTGAGCACGACAGTTTGCAGCAGTTATAAGCGCGCCGCTTAACCGTCGTCGCCGGGCAGCGCATGAATTTCAATTCAACCCTTGCACCTAACGAACACGCAATGAAGCTCAGACCAGATGCAGACCCGCAACCCACGCACGAGCCAATCGAGCCTGATCCGGCGCAGCCCGAACCATTGCCGCTGCCGCCCGACCGCGAACCGGCCCACGCGCCCGTGCGCGAACCCGACACGCCGATGCCTGCGGGCGACCCGACGCCGACTGAGCCAACCCGCCTTGCCTGCTCAGAGCGATGAACCGGACGAGTCCTGCGTCGCCAACTGACGTTCACACATCCGCCGCACCGGGCGACGTGCCCCCCGCGCACCTGCGCGAGATCGAGCGCGTCGTCAAGCTCAAACCATTTCGCCCGCACCCGCTCTTAAAGACCGGGCACGCGCAGACCATCGGCGCACACCTGTGGCCACGCAGTCGTAGTCTGCGCGTGCCCGCGCAGGACGAGGCGCGCACGTTTGAAGTCGAACCGGGCGCGCGCGTGCTGGTCCACTGCCGTTGGCAGAGCGAGCCACGCGCTCATCCAACGCTCGTCGTCATGCACGGCTTGGAAGGTTCAAGCGATTCTGTCAGCGTGCGCGGCACGGCGCAGAAGGCGTACCGCGCCGGCTTCAACGTGCTGCGCGTGAACCTGCGCACCTGCGGCGACACGCTGCATCTGGCCGAGACGCTTTATCACAGCGGCATGACCGGCGACCTGCTCGCGGTCGTTAAAGAGTTGATCGAGCGCGACCGTCTGCCGGCCATCTTCCTCGGCGGCTTTTCCCTGAGCGGCAACATGACTTTGAAACTCGCGGGCGACGAGGGCGCGGAGTTGCCCCGCGAGTTGCGCGCGATCTTTGCCGTCTCGCCGTCGATTGATCTGCCCGCGTGTGCCGACGCGATTGCGTGGCGCTCCAATCGTTTCTATCAGGCTCATTTCATGACGAGCCTGCGCCGCCGCATACGTGCCGCGCACAAACTCTATCCCGGCCGTTACGACGTGCATGAACTGCGCGCAGTCCGCACCATCCGCCAGTTCGATGCACGCTACACCGCGCCTGCCGGTGGCTACCGCGACGTGGACGACTACTATGCGCGCGCCAGTTCTCTGCCCCGCATCCCCGACATACGCCGGCCCGCGCTCATCATTCACGCCGAAGATGATCCGTTCGTGCCCTTCGCCTCGTTCAAAGACCCGGCGCTCGCCGCCAACCCTTACGTCGTCTTGCTCACGCCGCGCCACGGCGGGCACGTCGGCTTCGTCGCCGCCGACAGCAACAGCAACGAAGATCGCTTCTGGGCCGAGAATCGCATCGTCGAGTTCTGTCAACTAATCTACGAGGGAAGCAGTAAGCAGTAGGCAGTTAAGTCAGTCAGTTAAACTAGGTCTGTCATATCAGGCTGGAACAACTGCCTACTGTTCAGGGGATGACTAGCCCGCGCACTTTCGGGTATGCTTGCGGGCCAACAATTATGACTGCGCTCAATATCGTCGGCGTCTTTGTGCTGGTGCTGGCCAACGGCTATTTCGTCGCGGCCGAGTTTGCCTTCGTCGGCGTGCGTCGCTCGCGCATCGAGACGATGGCCGCGAACGGCGACCGGCGCGCGCGCCGCCTGCTCGCGCTGCTCGACAACCTGAATGCTTACTTGTCGGCGTCGCAGCTTGGCATCACGCTCGCCTCGCTCGCGCTCGGCATGATCGGTGAACCGGCCATCGCGCACCTGCTCGACGGGCCGTTCGCCCGGCTCGGCCTCAACGACGCGTGGCGACACTGGCTGGCGCTCGCCATCGCCTACCTCGTCATTACCACGCTGCACATCGTCTTGGGCGAGCAAGCGCCGAAGCTGGTGGGCTTGGCGAGCGCGGAACGCGTGGCGCTTTTGGCCGCGTGGCCGATGGGCATCTTCTACAAAACTTTTCGCCCGTTCATCTACGCGCTTGACTGGGCCAGTGCGCGCGTCGTGCGCCTCTTCGGGTTTCACGCGACGGCCGAGCATGCCTCGATCTACACGGAAGAAGAGTTGCGCCAACTCGTCGATATGTCGCGCAAGGGCGGGCATCTGAAGGCGTCCGAGCAGCAGATGATCAATCGCGTCTTCGACTTCGCCGACGCCGAAGTGCGCGAGGCGATGGTCCCGCGCACTGCCGTCGTCGCGCTGCCGATCACGGCGACGCTTGACGAGGCCGAAAAAGCCTTCTGCGAACTCGGCTATTCGCGGTTGCCCGTCTACCGCGAACATCTCGACAAAATCGTCGGCGTCCTTTTCATGAAAGAACTGATGCCGTGCCTGCGCCGCACGGAACAGCGCGAGTACGATCTTGAGAAGATGCTGCACGCGCCGCTGTTCGTGCCCGCGACGGCGCGGCTCGGCACTGTGCTCGCGCAGATGCAGGCCGCACGCCAGCATCTAGCCTTCGTGGTGGACGAACACGGCGGCGTCGAAGGCATCGTCACGTTGGAAGATTTGTTGGAAGAGATTGTCGGCGAAATCAACGACGAGTACGACGAAGAAGTGCGCGCCCAGATCATCGAAGAGAACGGCGCTTATCTCTTGGACGGCATGCTGGCCGTGAGAGACGCCAACCGCCGGTTCAAGTTGGGACTGCCGGAAGATGGCGGTTACACGACGCTGGCGGGGTTTCTGTTAGACCGGGCGGGGCGCATCCTGCAACCGGGCGAGACGGTCGATTACGAAGGGGCAACCTTCAAGGTCGAGCGCGTGGACGGGCATCGCATCCGCCGCATCCGCTTCACGCCCGCGCGGGCCGACAACGACGACGAGACTGAACAGTCGGCCGCATAGCGCGCAGAACAAATCAACCACGAAGCCACGAAGCCACGAAGAAGGTTAAGCTTCTTCGTGGCTTCGTGGTTAAGCACGTGCGCGACAGTTGAGCGACGCATGCTGTGACAGGCTACTTCTTGATCTTCTTCAACAACCGCTCGGCATGATTGCGCGCGATGAGTGGGATGCGTTCGTCGTTGGCCAGATCGGCCAGCAGTGCGCCGAGTTGTGCGCTGTCTGAGACACCGTTGCGATTGATCAGGCTCTCAAGTCCTTTCAACAGTTTGACCGTGTCGGACGGTTGATACTGGCGCGCGACTTCGACTTCAAAGACGAAGAGTTGCTGATCGGCGAGGCGGCGATACTCGTTCGTGAGCGCGCTGGCTTGCTCGTTGTGCGTCCAGTTGAATTCGGCCGTGCGTGTGCGTGTGCCGCGCGTCATGCGCAGGCGCATCGTGCCGAGGTGCGCCATCTGGCGGTCGGTCTGATAGTTTTCATCCGAGTCGAGAAAGTTCAGCGCCGTCCACGCCGCCGAGATGCGCGCGAGCGCGGCGGGCGAGATCGTGATTGGTTCTGTGTATGCCTCGGCGTCCGACTTGCGCTCGAACGTTACCTGCCCGCGCCCCGTCGCGTCGTGTTCGATCTGTATGTGTCGCACATAAAAATCGGGCTGCGTGAACTCGTAATAGTAGCGCACCGCGTCGGGCGCGGCGTCGCTGTGCTTCTCGGTCGCGGGACTGATCGGGACAGTTGGCGTCGCTTCTATTGGCGCTTGTGTGTCGGCGGGCCGGTTGTTCGTCTTAGTCGGCGGCGTGGGCGTCGGCGCAGGCGCGACGACGGTGGGCGCGGGCGTCGGCGCGGGTTTGACGGCAGCCGACGTGGCCGGCTTGCGTTTATTAACGCGGCGTTGCGCCGCAGCCGACGGCAGAATCGCCGCGCCGGATAAGCACAGCGCGGCGATCAGAAAGAAGACCGATCTCTTGCACCACATGCGTTATTCAAATCTGACCGAGACGAGCTTTGAGACGCCCGCTTCTTCCATCGTGACCCCGTAGAGCGCGCGCGCTGCTTCCATCGTGCGCTTGTTGTGTGTGATGACGATGAACTGCGTGTCGGTTGCCATCTCGACGATCTTCGCGGCGAAGCGCCCGATGTTTGCTTCGTCGAGCGGCGCGTCCACCTCGTCCAGCAGACAGAACGGCGACGGATGATAACGGAAGACCGCCAGCACCAGCGCCAGTGCCGCCATCGCCTTCTCGCCGCCTGAGAGCAGCAGCACGTTCTGCAAACGCTTGCCCGGCGGCTGCGCCACGATGTCGATGCCCGATTCTAAAAGATCGTCCGCATCGATCAAGCTCATCTCGCCACGCCCGCCGCCAAAGAGTTCGAGGAACAACACGCTGAAGTTGCGATTGATCTCTTCAAAGGCATGACGGAAACGTTCACGCGAACGACGCTTGATCTCGCGCAGAGCCTCTTCGGTCGAAGCGATGCCGTCGGTGATGTCCTGTCGCTGCGTGGTCAGGAAGTTGAACCGCTCTTCTGCTTCAGCAAGTTCTTCAAGCGCCATCATGTTGACCGCGCCGAAGCCATCGAGCCGCGCGCGCAATTCTTCGACGCGCGCCCGCCCCGCTTCCAGATCGAACTCGGCATCAGGCTCATAAGCCGATGCGACTTCTTCAAGCGACTGATTCAACTCGGCCGCGCATGTCTCGCGCAAGTAACCGAGCCGCGCGGTCGCCTCGGCCCGGTTGACCTCCATCGCCGCGCGCGCATCACGCGCAGCGGCAGCGCGATTGTGCAACTCGGTCAACTCTTCTGCCAGCGCATCGGCGCGCGCGCGCGCTTCAGCCAACTGACCCGCGCACTCTTCGACCGCCGACTCAAGCGCCGTGCGCTCACCTTCGACCGTGCCCGCGTTTTCTTCTGCGGCCGCAAGTGAGTCACGCAACGACGCGAGTTGCTGGCGCATCTCGGCCAACTCCGTCTCGTGTCGCGCAAGCCTTGCTTCAAGGTCGCCCGCTTCCGTCTCCATGCGTCGCAACTCGGCCGTGGTCGCACGTCGCCGCTCAGCCGCCGCCGCCGCCGCCGCGCGTTGTGCGCTCAACTGCTCGGCCTCTGCTTCGGCCGCGCGCCGCGCCTGCGCCAGCACGTCGGCCGCGGCCGCGACCGCCTGCGTCGCCGCCAGCCGTGCGCCTTCGGCCGCTTCGGCGTCCGCGATCTGTTTCGCGCGCCGCGTGTCCAGTTCCGCGCGCTCGGCCGCGAGTCGCGCCGTGTCGTCGCCGACGACGCGCACATGCCGTGCCGCACGCTCGATCTCCTGCGCCAACTGCGCCGCTTGCAACTCGCGCGCGACCTGCTCGCGCTCCGCCCGCCCGATCTGCTCGTTCAACAGCATCAAGGCATCTTCCAATTCAACAAGGCGCGCGCGCGCGGCCGTGACCGAATCTTCGGCCGAGACAACTTCAGACGTGAGCGCGGCGGCGCGCGTTTCAAGCTCGCGTATCTCGCGCTTGAACGCGAGCAAGCCAACGCCGTCCGCAGCCGTCGCAGGGCCGCCCGCGCCGACCAGTTGCCCGCCCGCAACCCATTCGCCGTCAACCGTCACGTACATCGCGCCCGTCGTCAGCGACAACATCAACGCATGCTCGAGATTGCCCACGACGCGTGCACGCATCTCACGCGGCAACGTGCGCTCAAGCACATCAACGATCTCAGGCGACGCGCCGAGCAACGCGCCGAGTCGCAGGTCATCATGCATATCGCCCGTGTCGTCAAGCACATGTCGTTCGTCGGCGCTTGCGCCGTGCAGGCCCGTTACGAGAAACGTCGCACGCCCTGCGCCGCTCGTTTGCAACCAAGCAGCGGCACGCACAGCGTCGTCCGGCGTCGGCACTAACACGGTCTGCAAGTATGAGCCGAACACGCTCTCGACCGCGCGCTCCCATTGCGGCTCGACTTGCAGCATGTCCGCCAGCGTGCCGATAGCGTGGAAGCCTTGCGCGCCCGCTTCGTCCGCCGCGCGCTCCTCGGAGAAGATGCGCTGCACGGACTGCGAGTAGAGCGCGCGTTGCGCGTCCAACTCGGCCAGCGTGTCCAAACGTTGACTGACGCGCGCCGCTTCTTCACGCGCACGCGCGTACTCGGTGGCGGTGGCGGAGACGAGCGACCGCGCGGCATTGACGCCCGTGGTCACGGCTTCGCGCTCGACAAGCAACTGATCGAGTTGCGCACGCGCCGCAGCCGTCTCCGTCTGCAACGTCGCGGCCTGCGCCGTGAACTCTTCATGCGCCGTGCGTGCGCGTTCGCCCTCGCGCTCAAGCCCTTCGGCTTGCAACGCCAAGCGTTCGAGCGTGGCATCCAGTTGCCGCCCCGTCTCATGCAGACGCTCGGCCACGGCCGTGTGCGTCAACAGGTCCGCGCGCACTTCTTCGATCTGCTGCTCGGCGGCAAGCACTTCGGCGCTGCGACGCGCGAACGACTCTTCGGCCGCATGGAGCGCGCGTGCGCTCGCTTCGCTTTCGTCGCGCAGTTGCGTATCGCTCGCGCTTAAGTTTGCGCGCTCGCGCACTTGCACGTCGAGCCGCGCGCGCAACTGTTCCATCTGCGCCAACACGTCCGCGACGCGTCGCTCCAACTCGCGCGCCTGCTCTTGTTGATAAGCGCGCTCGCGCTCGCGCCGGTCGTGCTGCAAGGCCGCGTCCGCCACGGCCGCGCGTGCTTCCGCCAACGATTGCTCGCAGCCGCGCGCCTCGGTCGTCGCCAGCCGCGCCTCTTCCTCGTGCTGTTCGACCGCACGCGCCAACTCGTGTTCCTGTTCGGTCGCAGCCGCCAAGTGCGCGCGCAACGCTTCGAGCGCCGCAGTCAGCGCGCGCTCGTCTGCCGCATAGACACGACGCAACAACTCGCGCAATTCTTCGCGCAGTTGCCGATAACGCCGCGCTTTCGCCGCCTGCCGGCGCAGACTCCCGACTTGTCGTTCGATCTCCGAAACGATGTCGGAGATGCGACGCAGATTCGAGCGTGCGCCTTCGAGCCGCGCTTCGGCCGCGCGTTGGCGCACGCGAAACTTCGTGATGCCGGCCGCTTCTTCGATCAGCGTGCGCCGGTCCATCGGTTTCGCCGACAAGATTTGACCGATGCGTCCCTGCTCGATGATCGCGTAGTGCGCGCCGGACAGACCCGTGCCGGAGAACAGGTCTTGAATGTCGCGCAGGCGACAGATGCGACCGTTCAACAGATATTCGCTCTCGCCGTCGCGGTAGAGCCGGCGCGTGACCGTAACGGTTTCTCCCGGCGCAAAGTCGAGCGCCATTCGTCGCGGCCCGCCAGTGGCGTTTGTGGTGCGCCTTCGCGGTCAACGCTTCCGGCGTAGTCAACAACGCGCCGGCCGGTTCTGCGTTGACAGCGGCCGAGGCATCAGCAATAGCAATCGACTCATCAACAATCGTGGCATCGTCGGCCGAAACTGTGACAGCCGACTGTTCAAGACTCGCTTGTTCATCGTTCGCCTGTTGCGCGTTCGCATGCTCGACACTGACAGTCGCATCAGTCGCAGCGACCTCTGCTGCAACTTCAACGGGCGCGGCGGCCAGTTCGGGCAACAGTTTTTCTTCGACCGTCTCGCTCTGTTCGTCGATCTGTTCGAGCGTAGAGTCGATATCGTCCACGTCCGCGTCGTCGGGCATCGTCTCGTCGCGCACGAGATGCAGGACGACTTCGGCCATGCCGCTTGGCGCGCGGTTGCGCGAGCCTTGAAAGATCACGTCGAGCATGGCCGCGCCGCGCAGGTGCTTGACGCGCTGCTCGCCCAAGACCCACGCGATGGCGTCCGCCACGTTCGACTTGCCGCAGCCGTTCGGGCCGACGACAGCCGTGATGCCTTCGCCGGTGAAGACGAGGTCGGTGTAATCCGCGAAGGATTTGAAGCCTGTGATCTCTAAGCGTTTGAGTTTGAACATGCGTGCTCGGTCTCTCGATGGCGGATGCGCCCGCGCGGCGTAAAAAGCACAGCCGGTAGAGCGCAGTGCGGACGAGGCACACTATATGTTGACGTGGCCATGATGTCAACCAGCATATCAGGTCAGCCGGTTCTATTGCTGCAAGGACACAAGGTTAGTAGGCAGTAGGCAGTAAGGAACAAACAAGCAGCAAACAGCCGATTGAACGATCACTCAAGTACTTAAGTGATCATTCAATCGGCTAACTTGTCTTAACTGCCTACTGCCTACTGTTCCTCACGGTAACGCTTCGACGTTGACGAAGAAGCGGAACGAGCCGCCGGTCTGCACGCCCATGAGGAACTGGACGTTGACTGACGCGCCGGGCGTGAGCGGCACGCCGGTCGTGATCGTCAGGCTCGTGTTGAGGCCGCCGCCGATGGGTTGCGCGGGCGGCGTCTCGATGACCGCGCCCTTGACCGGCACGGTCTGGCCCGCGGTCGTCGTGACCGTGATGTCCGGGGCGTCAATGATGCGCAGGTCGGACTCTGCGGGGGCGCGGTTGCCGAGCGTCGTGATGTCCACGATGCGGAAGCGCAGGCGCGTCACCGCCTGATTCATCCGGTTGGTGAACTTGCGCCGGATCGAGACTGTGCCGAGTTGCGAGACGGTATCGTTGCAAGTCGGACAGTCGGCCCGCTGCACGCGCACACGGTTGCAGGCGCTCGCCGGGTCGGTCGAACCGCCGGAACACTGCGGGTCGATGAGCGACGCTTTGATCGTCGCGTTGCGCTGAATCGGACTGGCCGCGTTTTCCGGCCCCGGTGCGCCGAGCGTTGATTGCACGCCGCCGTAAGCAGCGCCGTTGGTTGAAACGAACGCGAAGTCGCCCGCGTTGTCGTTTGTGTCGCGCGGCAAGCCCGTGATGGACATGCGCCGCACGAAGCTGTACTCGCCATTCGCCGTGGCGGGCGATTGCAGCCCTGCGCCTTCTTTGAACAGCGCGTTTGCTTCGGTGGTGAAGCCAACCGCGTCGATGCGATTGGTCGTGGTGATGTTGGCGAGCGTGGCGGTTGAGAAGAGTGCTATGCCAGCGCCGTCTGGTACGTCGGTCGTATAGGTGGCGTCGGGCGTGGCGGTTGCGCCGCCCGCGCCGCCGGGATACGCGCCGAGACTGTAGCCGTTCGGGTTGGTCGAGTTGGCGATCAGGTAATGACCGCGCGCCGGGATGTTCGTGCCGTTCGAGATGGTGGCGACGAGTTGCGGCGTGCCGCCGACGTTGGTGACGATGCTCCAACCAGTCGAGCCGTCGCCGGACGCGACTTGAATCGGCGCGTCCGTGGTGTTGTAGAGTTCGATGAACTCGTCGGTCGCGCCTGTTGTGCCGCGCGTGCGGAACTCGCTGATGATCACGTCGCCCGGTTGGAACGGGTTCAAGGGCGGACACGACGCCGGGTCGAGGTTGTGGACCACAAGGTTGTCGATGAACCAACCACTGTTCGCGCCCGGACTTGTGCCTGCGTCCGAAGTCATGTGGAAGCGCACGTACATCGGCAGGCCCGCCGCGTTCTTCTGCCCGCCCGCGGCGAAGTCTTCGAGCGGCACGCGGACGTGATGCAACGCCTTCGTGCCCGTGTAAGCGCGCCGGCCTTGCAGCGGCGACAGGATGACGCCCGCGGCGAGTGTGCCGTCGAGCTTGCCCGTGTAGCCGCCTTGCACGATGTAGTTGCCGAGGTCGTAGGTGTTCGTGTTGTTCGGGAACGGCGTCGCATCGTTGCCGCCGAAGGTCGGGTCGGACGAGATTTCAAGCACGCCGCCGTCAAACGATGCTTCGGTGGCGAAGAAGTGATCGAACTCAAGCACGGACGTAGCCGCGAGCGTGAGCGGCCCGATGCGCGCGGAGAAGTTGCTGGGCGCGCCTTGCCCGTCCTCGGTCGGATCGAAGTCGGGCGCGAACATAACGGAACTGCTTACGTTGCCGACCTGCACGCCAGTCACGCGTTGGAAGTTGGCGAGCGCGTTGTTCGGGTCGTTATTCGATTCGGTGAGCGGCGGCACGAAGCGCGTGTCGGCGGCCGTCGTCTCGAAGTCCTCGAACGGGAACGGCGGCGTCGCGGTCACACCGGGCGACGAGGGCGCGTTGAACTTCGCGCGCCGGTTGCCGGTGTTGTTCGTGTCGAGCTTGCCGTTGTTCTGATCGCGCGCCTGCACGATGTAGTAGTAGACGCGGCTGAGCTTGAGGCCCGCGCCGTTGTTCGTGTCGATGTAGGCCGTGCCGGTCACACCTTGCGCGATGCGGTTCGCGGGCGACGGCGTGAAGGTCGGGTCTTGCACCGTGTCGGGACTGATCTCGTCGGTGCGATAGACGTCATAGACGATCTCGGCGTTCGGGTTGAGCGAGATAGCCGGCTTCCAGTTGACGATGAGTCTGTTGCACGCCTGCGGGTCGTGCACCTGGTCGACGCCGAGGAAGATGGGCGCGGGCGTGATGATGACGCCGTTCACGACCGTGATCGACTGCGTGTTGGCAGTCGAAACGCAGTTCTGTTCGGCGTCGCGGCTCGCGCGCACTTGATAATAGAAAGTCTGACCGGCGGAAGCCTTCGCCGCCGTTGTTGTCGTTGATAGACGGTCTGCGTCGCGGGCATGTTGGCGATGGTGACGAATGGCCCAGCGGCGCTCGTGCTGCGCGAGATGATGTAGCTGGCCGCGCCGATGGCCGGCGTGATCGTGATCGTCACGGTGTTGTCTGCGAGTTGGAGAGCGCTAAAGATCGGCGCGGCGAGCGGCCCCAGCTGCTCGCACTGCGTGACTCCGGCGGGCACGCTGAAGTCTTCGACGACGACGGGCGACTGGTGTTGCCGGTTTCGTCGTCGGCCGCGGTCGAGCGCGCCAGCACGCCGACGCCGTGGCTGGCGAAGGCGCGCCAGATGACGGCCTGATTCTCGCCGCCGGTCAGCTCGCGGTCGGCCAGCAGGATCGAGTCGCGCGAATCCACGAACGACGGATTGCAGAGCGAGAGTTGCATGCCGCGCAGGACGAGCGTGTCCGCAAGGCGCGCGCCGCTTGCGACAGCCGTCGCGAGCGGGCCTGTGCGACCGCCGTTGAGTTTGCGGCGATCTCGTTGGCGACGAGGCCGGGACGGACGATGTGGGTCGCGGCGTTGATGGTCGGCGTCGTGCCGTTCGTCGTGCCGAACGAGGCGCGGTAGTTGATCGGGTGCTGCGTGTCAACCGACTGCACGGGGCGCGAGCCGATGTAGAAGGTCGTGCCGCTGCCGAGCCGGCGGTTGCCGTCGAAGAAGACGCCGTTCGGGTCTTTCATGATCAGCAGCTCGCGCATGTCCCAGAGCACCGCGGCCCAGACTTCGCCCGACGTCGTGGACCTCAAACGGGATCGCAGCCTGATGCCGTCGTCGGGCGGCAACATGCTGATCGCGGCGCGTCAAGCTTGCCGTTGATCGAAGCGTAGGACCAGCGATAGTTGGTGTAAGGCAGACGGCGGATGCCGATGTCGAACTCGCCCGTGACGTACTCGCCTTCCGCATCGTCGTCGGCCATCGACGCAAGCGATGTAGTCAGACCAGCCTTCGCCCTGTCCGCCCGACTCGCCGACGAGGGCGACGCCGAGACAGTCTGTGATCGCCTTTGCCGACCGAACGGTTCGAGACGCCGTGGTACACTCGTGCGCGACCACGTCCCAATCGAAGTCGCCGTCGGCACGGCGGAACGTCGTTTCGGTGAAGAGGAACATCTGCATGCGCGGCGTGCCGCCGTCGTCGGGCGTGCCGAAGTTGGCGTTGTTCGTGCCGGAGCCGTCCTGCACCTGCGCGCTGACGGCATCCTTGCCCGCGCCGCCCTTGCCGAAGTTGTCCTGCTGGAAATTCCACATCGCTTCGGTGAAGCCGATGCTGTAGAGGTAGTCGTGGATGATGTTGTTGTAGTAGAAGAGCGTCACCGTGCCGGGATACACGTCCGGGAATCGACGCGGGAAACTGAACTTCGCACGGGCCGAGCGGCAGACAATCAAGCCCCGTGGTCGGATCGACGCCGTTGGCATCTTGCCCGCCGTACTCGTAGCCGTTCACGAAGTCGAAGTAACGCAGCGGTGAACTGCCGGGTCGAACGAAACCCCGATGCCGTGCGTCGTCTCGTTGTCGTTCGCATGTCGTCGGCGACGATCACGTTGTTGCCTTCGGTGTAGTTCGACTGAAAGACAGAGGAGAGCGTGCGCCCGTCGGCGAGCGTCTTCGGCGTGAGGGCCGTGAGCATCGCGGAGAAGGGTTGATTGCCGTCGCCGTTGGGCGAGTTGGCTGTGTTGTTGCGCGTCTTCGCTTCCGGGGCCGATCTGGTAGCCGAAGCTTTGCGTGGTCGCACGGTTGTTATCGGCGGTCGTGATCTCACTGCCGCCCGCGCCCGTCGGCAGATAGAACCAACCGAAGGGCGACTCGGCCGAAGGGTTTTGCGCGTCGGGCAGCCCGCGCACCACTTGCCCGAACGGGACGTTGTAGACGAGCGGGTTCTGGCGGCGCGCATCAACTAAGCTGAACTTGAAACCGCGGCCGGAGTTGCGTGTGGTCTGCGATTCGGCCGCGTAGGTGGGCGGCGTGCCCGGCGCGGGCGAGCGCCCGACGCCGAGGCGACCCGACAGCGCAGTCGGCGCGGCATCCATCACCGGCCCCGCGGCCGTGCCCGCGTTGTTGTTGCTCTCTAAACGGTCCTGCACGTCGGGGCGCATCGTGGAGAGGCGACCTGTGCCGTTGCCGCCGCCGGGCGGGCCGAAGGCGGGCGCGGGGCCGTTTGTGCCCGTCAACTTGCCGCCGGAGTTCTTGCGTTGAAACGCGGTCAGGCTCGAACGACGTAGGACCTGGCCCGTCTGCGCGTCCACGATGTTGAGCCACATGATGCCTTGATACTGCGGCGTGGTCAGCACGAACTGATAAGCGGCGCGCGCCGTGTCGCCCATCGGAAACGCAACGCGCGTGACGATGATGTCATCCGTGAAGACGCCGCTACGGCTGAACTTGTCGCCGGTCGCAAAGACGAGCGGCGCGTCGCCGAACGAGCGCAGCACTTGCGTCTGACCGAGCGATTGCGGGTTGAAGTTCGTGAGGTTGAGCGCGTTGGCTGCGGCCACGATGGCTTGCGCGGGCGTCAACGTGAAGCTGTTCGTCAATTGAAGCTGCGGGAAAGTCTCGCTGCCCACGTCTATGACCCGCCCATCACGACTAATGTTAACCATCAACTCGCCATGATAGACCGGCAGATCATTCGTCTGCTGCTCGAAGACGAGAATGGTCGCGCCGAGGTCGCGCACGAAGGCGCGACTCTTCAAGCGCAAGCGATCAACGTCGTCCTGACTAAAACGAAAGACACCTTTCCAGCGGTTGATGAAGTTGCGCGCGACCGTTTCGGGCGGCGCGCTCGACGGCGCGGACAAATAGCCCGCGTAGCTGAACAGGTGGCTCGGCGTCGCCGTCAGCCCGTTGTAACGCACCTGCACGCCCACGCCGCTCACGGCTTGCAAGGCGTTAATGGCCTTCAACTGCGCGGCGGTCGGCGGGCGCAAGTCTGTGCCGCGCGCGGGGCCGTCGGGGCCGCGCACGTCGAACGTGTTCGGCAGTTGGCGCTGCGGTGCGTTGAGCGTCGCTGCGCCGGGCCGCTTAGCGGCGACCGACGAGACGAACACGACGGGCGCAACGACTGCAAGCATGAGCGATAACACCCATGCTGCGCGCATGAACTTCTGAGGCTGCTTGATCATCATCTTCCTCCGGGGCAAGTCGGTCGCCGTGTGAGCGCGACCCTTAAAGCTTGAAACCTTGTACGTAGACGGACGGCGCAATAGTTAGCGCCTAACATTTCGACAGGCGGTCGGTTCAGAACATCCTGTTGTGCGGTTGACGAAGCACAAGTTATCAACCGGCACTTGAGAAATCCTTGAGCGCAGCCGCTCAAGGTCGTGCGTCAAACGATCTTTCCGTTGTCATTCAATTGCATTTCCGTTGCACAAAGACGCAAGGGAAAGCAGGACACGCGCGGCGTGATCTGTGGTCGCAAACCGCCGCACGCTTTTGTTGTCCTGCCTTCCCCTTGCGCCCTTAGCATTGCCTTGTTGCTTGTTATGGCAGCGCCTCTACGTTGATGAAGAAGCGGAAACTGCCGCCTTGATAGACGCCCAAGACGAACTGCACGTTGACGCTTGCGTTCGGCGCGAGCGGCGAGCCGAGCGTGATCGCGTCCACGCTCAAGGTCGTGTTCAAGCCGCCTCCGAGTGCTTGCGTGGGCGGCTCCTCGACGGTCGTGCCGCGCACTAACTGGCTGCCGCCCGACGTGGGCGTCACCATAATGTCCGTCGAACTGAGCGCGCGCAGATCAGACTGCGAACCGCCGGGCGTGTAGCCCGGACTATTCAAGGTCGTGACATCGACGATGCGGAAGCGCAAGCGCGTGACCGACTGCCCCGTGCGGTTGGTGAACTTACGCCGGAATGTGAGCGTGCCTTGCGGCGGCCCGCCCGGCGACATAGGTTGCCGGATGCGCGCGCACGCGCTCGTCGGATCAGTTGACTGACCCGAACACTGCGGATCGATCAGCGACGCCTTGATCGTCGCGTTGCGTTGAATGGGACTCTGCGTGTTCTCAGGCCCCGGCGCACCGAGCGTCGCTTGCACGCCGTTGAATAGACCAGCGTTGGTGGCAACGAAAGCGAAGTCGGCCGTGTTGTTGTCTGTGTCGGCCGACAGCCCCGTGGTCGCCTGCTTGCGCGTGAAGCTGTAGTCGCCGTTCTGCGTGCCGACGGGCGCGAGGCCCGCGCCTTCGCGGTAGAGCGCATCGGCGGTTGCGAAGCCGGCCGCATCGAGCCGGTTCTCCGGTGTCAGTCCCGTCGGGTCGGCGGTGCGGAACAGCGCAACGCCCGTGTCGTCGGGAATGTCCTCGGTATATGTAATGTCGGCCGTGGCTTGATCAGTCCCGCCGTAGTCTTTCAGGCTATAGCCGCCCGTGCCGTTGTTAGCGATGAGCAAGTGACCACGCGCCGGGATGACCGTGCCGCTCGGCACGACCGCGCGCACGCTCAACGTGCCCGACGAGTTGGGCGCGGCAAGCGCCAAGCCGACCGCGCCGGGCGGCACGTCAGCCGGTGCAAGCCGGTCTTTATTATTCGCACTCGTCGCGCTGCCGCCGCTGCCGACGATGAGCGCCGCGCTTGTGGTGTTGTACAACTCGATGAACTCGTCGTTCGCGCCTTGCGCGCCGCGCAGTCGGAACTCGGAGATGATCAAGCTGCCGGGCTGGATCGGAATGATCGTGCCGGGACAAGTGGCTTGATCAAGATTGTTGATGACCAGATTGTCGATGAACCAACCGGCGTTGCAGGCGGGCACGCTCAACACGTCCGAGGTCATGCGGAAGCGGATGAACACGGGCAAGCTCTGCGGGTTGTTCACGCCGCCCGGCGCGAACGCTTCGAGCGGGATGCGGACGTGATGCAAGAGCGGCCGGTCGCCCGTGAAGGCACGACGCGCGCGCGGCACGACCGTGCATTGCGGATCGGTCGGGTTGCCGTTGCAATCAAGCCGACCGTTGTAGTAGCCCTCGACCATGTAGCGACCGAGATCGAAGGTCGTGATGTTGTCGGGGTAAGGCGTGTTGTCCGCGTTGGTGAACGGCACACCGAGTTTCAATTCGACCAATCCACCGTCGAAGGTCGCTTCGGAGATGAAGAGTTGATCCCAGTCCATGATCGAAGTGGGCGTTAAGGTGTGCGGTCCCGTCTGCGTATAGAAGTCGCTCTGCCCGCCGCCGGTGCTGCTGCAATTGGCGGCCGGGTCGCCGGGATTAAAATCAGGCGCGTACATCATCGAGGTCGAGACGTTCGCGCCGATCTGCACGCCGGTCACGCGTTGGAAGTTAGCCTGCTCGGCCTTCGGGTCGTTGCCCGATTCGGTGAGCGGCGGCGTGAAGCGCGTGTCGGCCGCGGTCGTCTCGAAGTTCTCGGCCGCGAAGAGTGGCGTCGCGGTGACGCCGGGCGCGGTCGGCGCGTTGAAGCGCGCGTTGCGGTTGCCGGTGTTGTTCGTGTCGAGTTTGCCGTTGTTCTGATCGCGCGCCTGCACGATGTAGTAATAGACGCGGTTGAGTTTCAGACTTGGGTTCGGCGCGTCGGGCGTGGTGTCGATGAACGCGGTGCTACGCAGACCTTGCGCGATGCGGTTCGCGGCCGTGGGCGCGAAGGTCGGTGCACCCGTACTGTTGCCGACGGGGAAGTCCGCAGCGGTGTCGGACGCCTGCGTCGAACGATACACGTCATAGACAATGTCGGCGTTCGGATTGGCGGAGACGGCCGGATTCCAGTTGACGACGAGCGTGTTGCAGACTTTCGGATCGAGCACCTGCGTCGCGCCGAGGAAGACGGGCGCGGGCGTGATGGGAATGCCGATGATGATCGTGATGCTCTGCGTGTTGGCGGTCGAGACGCAATTCTCTTCCGGGTCACGTGCGGCGCGCACTTGATAGAAATAGGTTTGGCCGAGGTTGAGCAGTTGACCGCCGTTGTCGTCGTTATAGGTCGTCTGCGTCGCGGGTATGTCGGCGATGGCGACGAATGGACCAGCGGCGCTCGTCGCGCGCGAGATGATGTAGCGCGCTGCGCCCGCGACGGGCACGCCACCGTTGATGGTGATGGTGACGACGTTCGGCGTCACGTTCGACAGACTGTATGTGGGCGCGGGCAACGGCCCTTGTTGTTCACAAGCGGCGACGCCCGCGGGCACGTTGAAGTCTTCGACAACGCGGTCGCCCACGCCCGCCGGATCGGAACTTGAGACGGCGTTTTGCCCGACGCCGTGGCTGGCAAACGCGCGCCAAATGACGGCGCGATTCTCGCCGCCGGTCAGTTCCTTATCGGCCAACAGGATCGAGTCGCGCGAATCAACGAAGGTCGGATTGCACGGCGAGAGTTGCATGCCGCGCAGCATGAGCGTGTCCGCAAGGCGCGCACCGGCCCGCACGGCCGTGGCGGTCGCACCGTTGCGACCTTCTTGCGCGATCATCTGCGGGCGGACGATGTGTTGGTCGGCGATGATGGTGGCCGGGTCGTTCGTGTTGAAGGCGGGGCGATAGGTGATCGGGTGATTGGTGTCGATGGACTGCACTTGCCGGCTGCCGATGAAGAAGGTCGTGCCCGTGCCTAGTCGGCGTGTGCCGTCGAAGAAGATGCCGTTGGGTTGTTTGAAGATCAGCAACTCGCGCATGTCCCAGAGCGTCGCGGCCCAGAGTTCGCCCGTGTCGTGGACCTCAAACGGGATCGAGCCGGGATCGGGATCGGGCGGCTGTTGATCGCGGCGCGTCAGCCCGTTGCCGTTGACCGATTGATAGGACCAACGATAGTTCGTGTAAGGCAGACGGCGTATGCCGATGTCGAACTCGCCCGTCGCGTATTCAGCTTCGGCATCGTCGTCGGTCATCGAGCAAGCGATGTAGTCGCCCCAACCTTCGCCCTGTCCGCCCGACTCGCCGACGAGGCCGTTGCCGACGCAGCCCGTCGCGCCTTTGCCGACGGCGCGATTGTTGACGGCGTGAAATTGTTCGTGCGCCACGATGTCGAAGTCGAGCGAGCCGTCTGTGCGGCGGAAGTTCTTCTCGGTGAAAAGGTACATCTGCATGCGCGGTTGCGCGCCTTCGGCCGTGGGCGACATGTTCGCGTTGTCCGTGCCCGAACCGTCCATCACCTGCGCGATCACGGCGTCTTTACCTGTGCCGCCTTTGCCGAAGTTGTCCTGCTGGAAGTTGAACAGCGCCTCGGTGAAGCCGATGCTGTACAGGTAATCGTGCATGATGTTGTTGTAGTAAAAGAGCGTCATCGTGTCGGGGTACACGTCCGGGTTTGACGTGGCCGGGAAGGTGACGTTGCACGTGCCGCCGACGCCGACGGGCGGGCACGGGCCGCCGCCCGGTCCTGTGCCGACCGCATCCACGCCGCCGTATTCATAACTATTGACGAACTGGAAACGCGTGGCGATGAAGTTGTGCGTCGGGTCGTAGCCGCGTATGCCTTTGGTCGTCTCGTTGTCGTTCTGGCGATCATCGGCGACGACGACGTTGTTGCCTTCCGTGTAGTGCGACTCGAAGACCTGCGCGAGCATGCGCCCGTCGAGCAAGGTGGCGGGCGTGCCCAGCGTCGTCAACGACGCGGCGAAGGGTTGATCTTTCGTCGCGGGCACGGGCGAGTTCTCCGGCACGTTGCGCGTCTTGGCTTCCGCCGCCATGTTGTAACCGAAGGCGCGCGTCGTGTCGCGGTTGTCGTCGGCGACGTTGATCTCTGTGCCGCCCGTGTTGGTCGGCAAGTAGAACCAGCCGAACGGCGACGAGGGCGACGGGTTCAAGGCGTCAGGCAAGCCGCGCGTGACTTGACCGAACGGCACGTTATAGATGACGCCAAAGAGCGGCAGCGCAGGATTCGCCGGATCGGAGAACGGCGCTTCGACGCGCGCACGCACGAAGCTCTTGCGGAAGCCGCGACCGAGGTTGCGGTCGGTAGAACTTTCAGGCGCATAAGACGGCGGCGTGCCGGGCGCGGGTGAACGCCCGTAGGCGACGAACGATGTGCCCGTAGTCGCAGTGCAGTTCGTGCCGGGCGGGTTGCCCGTGCAAGTTCTACGACCTGAGAGTGCGGTCGGCTGCGTGTCGAAGACGCGCCCTTGCGCCGTGCCCGGCGCGTTGAACGACTCGACAAGGTCTTGCAAGTCGGGGCGGAAAGTGGAGCGGCGACTATCAATGGGACCGCCGCCCGGCTCGCCGAAGTTCGGGCCTTGTTGTTTGCTCCTGCTCATCTTGCCGTTGCGCTGTTGGAACATCGTCAGGCTGAAGCGTTGTAGGACCTCGCCGGTCTGCGCGTCCACGATGTTCTCCCAGACGATGCCTTGATATTGCGGCGTGGTCAGTTCCAGACGATAAGCCTCGCGCCCTGTGTCGCCCATTGGAAAGATGGTGCGCGTGACGACGATGTCGTCGCTGAATAGGCCGCCGCCGTCGAAGCGTTCGCCTTCAAGATATTCGGCCTGCACGTCGCCATAAGCCGCGAGCACTTTGGCCGTGCCGAGCGATGCGGGGCGAAAGTCTGTCGCGCCCAGTTCACGCGCGGCACTACTGACCGCATCGGCCGCAGTGATGGCGACCTTGTTGGTCACTTGCAGTTGCGGGAAGCTGTCGCTGCCGGCGAACATGACGCGCCCTGCGCGGTTGATGTTCACAAGCACTTGCCCGTTGAAGTAAGGCACGTCATGTAGTCGCTGTTCATAGACGATAACGGTTGTGCCGAGATCGGGAATGAACGAACGGCTCTTGATCTTCAAGTTCTGTAGATCGGCGTTGCTGAAGCGGAAGAGTTCGCGCCAACGCGTGAGGAAGTCGCGCGCGATTGTGTCCGGCTCGGCCGCGCTCGGCGCGGACAGGTAGCCGTTATGGCTGAACAGACTGCGCGGCGTGCCGGTCAACACGTTGTAGCGGACCTCGACGCGTGCGCCCGCCGTTGTTTGCAGCGCACGCAGAGCCTTCGCCTGCGCGGGCGTCGTTGCGCGTGGTGTGACAACGCTGCGCCCCGCCACCTGTGGAAAGCGCACGTCCTTTTCGGCGGGCCGGTTCGCCCCGCCCGGCGACGCGTCCTGTGCCGGCCGCACAAGGCCGGCGGCAACGCGCGAGCCGAATAGATGCGGGACAATGACAGTGAAGACGAGCAGGCTCAGCAAGACGCTCCAAAAGACCCGACGCTTATTCATGGCTTATTCCTCCAAACGAAGTGGCTCGCGCTGATCGACTCAGCAGGTCGCAGGTAGAACCGCACGGAAGTAACCGCTGTCGGATTATGTTTCGCGCTGACCCGCGCGGCCGCGGTCAGCCGGAAACGAAACGCATGGCTCGATGTGTGTTCGCACCATAAGGCCGGGCGCTTGAGAAATCCTTGAGCCGCGCGGGTGCAAGGCCACGTGTCAAACGATCTTCCGCTTATGATTTCGTTGCGAGCAGATTGCAGCCCACGCGCGGACGCACGCAGACGCGTTAAGCGCGCCGCTACTTTGTTAACAACACGGATTGAACGGCCGGACGTTGCGGGGGCAACTGGACGAAATAATTGCTATTGGGAGAACGTGCGCGGTTCGCTTGCAGGCGGTCGGGCTAAAGCGGGGGCTTCACCTTACGGGGCGCGAACAACTTTATTAGGCTTACTTGCGCGAAAACTTAGCACCACGCCGGATCGCATGTCAAACAAAGAGAGAACGATGAATGCTGAATAACGACCAGCTTGCTTGTTATTCAGCATTCAGCATTCATCGTTCATCATTTCATTTGCTGTTAGCCGATCAGCACTTCGCGGCGGGCGTAGAGTAAGAGGACGACGCCGGGGCGCATGGGGTATGAGCCGACTAAAGCGTAGCGCGCGCCGAGCAGGGCTTGCGCTTCGGCTTGCTGCTTCTCGTTGACGACGACGAGGGCGTCGTCGGTCGGCCCGAGGCGGCCGAGATAGCCGACGTGTTTGTAGTTGCGTAAGTACCACGGCATCGGCCAGTAGTCGGGCGAGGCCACGTTGATGTTCGTGTCGAAGCCGCGCCCGGAACGACGCGCGAGTTCGTCAACCTTGTCGATCAGTTGCAAGTACTCGCGTTTCGTGTGGGCATAGACGTAGACATAACTGTCGTCGTCGTAGTGAACGAAGTTGATCTGATAAGTTTGATAAAGGCCGAGAGCAAGCGCGACGACGAGCGGCGCAAGTGCCATGAGTGGGGCGCGACCCGCGCGCACGTCTTTGCGATAGAGCACTTCGATGGCATAGCCCGCGCAGAGCGCGAGCGGCAGAATGAAGTTGAGTTGCAGCCACGGCGTCTTGTAAGGCACGAGCGAATAGGCAAGCAAGATGCCGAAGGCCCACGCGCCTGCGAAGACGGCGAAGCGACTGCGCCCGCGCCAGACCGCGAGGCACGCGCCCAACGTGCCGAGCATGAGCAGCGCCGCTTCTTCCTGCCAGAGCCACTTGAGATAGGTCGTGAACGGATGGCGATGGAAGTCGCTCGTGCCCGTCTCGGCCCACTTTTCAAACGTCACGTAGAAGCCATCGTAAATGCCCTTCGGGTTCGTGAAGAATGACGAATAATAGACGAAGTTGATGAAGAAGAAGACGCAGAGCGCCACCAGCGTCAACGGCACGAGATGTGGCCAACCGCCGGAGCGCGCCACGAACGACGCCCACGCCGAGACATGCCCTGTGCCCGACTTCCCCTGTTTGCGTCGCTCTTTCTTGGCCGCACTCGCCGAACTCCGCAGCCGCTTTCTCGGCCACACGTAAAGCCACGCGATGAGCGTCGCCAGCACGAGCGTGACCGCCGAGATGAACGCTGTCTCCTTCGTGGCAAACAGTAGCCCGGCCGAGGTCGCGCCCAATAGCACGTAGGTCGAGCGCGGGCCGTCAAACGCCCACAGAGTTGTGATCAGACTGCCGAGCGCAAACACGATCAGCACCAGCAGCAACCTGAACAGCGACACCGATGCGACGCCGCGCGCCAGCCCGTAAGCCAAACAGACGAGCGCGAGGGCCGACCACACGGCGAGCCAACCGAGCAGTTGTTTGTTCAGACGCGTGCGCGCAAACTCACCCGGCTGCGCCGCGCCTTCGTAGAACCTGAGCGCCGCCACGACGATGCCGAGCGTGAAGCAGACGAACAGCATCTCGTGAATGAAGTAGCGCGAGTTATAGACCATGCCGGGCGAGACGGCGACGAGCGCGGCGGCGACGAGCGCGCCGACCGTGCCCGTGTAGCGGCGCAGCGCGAGGATGAGCCAGATCACGCCGACGCCGAACGCGGCCGTGATGGCGCGCAAGGCCCAAGTGTCGAGATGCTGTAGTTGTTCGAGCGGATAGACGAGCGGCAGCGCGAAATAGTAGAGCGTCGGGCCGTGATAGTTCGCCGGGTCGTAACGATAGAGGCCGTTGCGAACCAAGTTCATCAGGAAGAACCCGTTGACGCCTTCGTCATGATGCAGCGGGTTCAACTCAAGCCGATAGACGCGTAGCAACGTGGCGACGACGAGGATACACGCGCTCGCCAACTGCCACGTGCGCAGACGACAACTCCGACGCGACGGGCGCGTGTTCGTGTTCACTTATAGGCGGCGCAGGCGCGCTCGTTTTCACTGCGCCGCCCGGCTGCCCTTTACGGGCGCGCGACTTTGTAGAGGCGGTAGTCACCAATCTCTCCGACCTGTGTTAAGCGTGTGAAATAGTTGTCGCTGACGACCGGCACAGCGGCGCGCTCCAACGGCCCAACGACGACATAATCAACGCCGTACTTATCGAGCAGCGCGTCGGCCGCTGTGCCGCCCGCGTAGATGCTGTTGACTTCCCGCTCGCGCGCGGCGTAGTCGATGCCTTGCGACCAGAGATGCCCGCCGTAACCCAAGAGCGCGCGTCGCCCCGCGAGAAAGACCGGGTGATTATAAGTCGGCGCGGTCAGGATCAGTGAACGCGGCGGCGTCTGCTGTTTGATCAACTCGGCGAACGCGATCCCGTCCGCGTCGAACTCGCGCTGTTCTTCGCCGCCCGACGCGACGCGCCACACGTCGAGCGCGCCCGCCAACGTCAACACGACGAACAACACGCACGCGCACACACGCGGCAGCCAGACTTTGATCACGCTTGCGCCCTGCGTCGCGCCTAGTCGCCACAGGCGCACGATGAACAGTGCGACGAGTGGGGTTGATGCGACGTACCAGTAGAACAGCACCTTGATGTTGTCCCAGAGATAAGGCGACAACTTCGTCACGTTCGCGGCGACGAAGCAGAGCGTGAACGGCAGGTAGAATAGCAACAATCTCTTCGAGACGACGGGCCGCCGGCCGCGCCACGCGAGCGCCGCGCCGAGCGCAGGAATGAACAGCCCCGTGTTATTGAGCCAGAACCACCACACGTTCTGCTGCCCCTTGTCCCAACCGAACGTCCACTCGAAGAAGCTGCCCGCACGCACTGCGCTCGCACGCGTCGCCCACCACATCTGCGGCAGTGCCAACACCGACGCCACCACGAAGAACGCGAACCACAGACGCCAACGTGGAAACACGAGCGCCAGACACGCGCCCACCACCATCAGCACGACGAACGTGTGCGCGTGGACGAGCGGCAACAGACCGGCCACCACGCCCGCCCCGATCATGCGTCGCAAGGCCGCATCTTTAAGTAAAGACGACGACGTGAAGACCGACGGCGGCGCAACAGTTGCCGATGAAGCCGCGCCCTTCGGTCGTCTATCTTTGCTGCGCTTGTTCGGCTTGCTGCTGTCGCGCTCTGCCGGCGTCGTTTCATCTTCAGCCCGATCCTCATCCGTATCCTGCACGACCGCTTGCCACCACTGCGTCATGACGACGAGCGCCAGCGGCAAGCCCAACAACAACGCACGCTGCGGCACGAGCAAGGTTGTCACGGCGTTGCCCCAACGAAAGACGTTGTCATATGTGATCGTGTACTTGTGCGGCAGGTGCGTGAGTAACTCGAAGAGTGTGCGCCCGCCGTCGAGCCATTCACGCATGAAGACCAGCCAACCCAAGCCGCCGCTCAATAGCGTCAGCGCCACCGCGACGAGCGCCGCCGCGCGTGCGCGCGTGAGTTTCAACGCGAACCTGTAGAGTAGACCGAGCAGCGCGAGCGCGAGCGTGAAGTTCTCCCAGAAGAACGCGCCCGTGAGCGATGCGCCGCCGCGCACGAACAGCGCCGCAACGAAGTCCACGATGAACGGATAGGTAAGCCGCGCGCCCGCGAACTCCGGGTGCTGCGGCGGAAAGTTCGCGCCGTGCGCAAAGCCCGTGATGATGGCGAGGTGAAACGGCAAGTCGCCGAGATTATTCTCCACGCCGGTGAACAGTTCGCCGGTCTGCGCGAAGAACGCGCGGTCGAACACGAGCCAGAACACTAGCCCCGCGCAGACGAACAGCACGAGCGGCAGCGTCGTCTGCCAAGTGGGTCGCGTCAACGCGTGTTGCAGCGTGCGCGTGCCCGCGCGTAAGTCGAACAGCACACGCGCGCGCCATGCCTGTTGACTCAAGAGCGCGAGCGGTGCGCCCGCGACGAGCGCGGCCAGCAAGAGACTCAGCGCCGTCAGTCCTACGATGGATGAGATGATAAAGCCTGCGAGGCCGAGCAGGGCGAAGCCAAGGCACGCGCCCGCGCACAGGCGCGCACCGGGCGGTGCGTCTTCGTCGTAGAGGTACGTCAGCAGTGCGCCGCCCGCGATTGCGACGAGCGCCAGCAGCAAGCTCATAAAGATTAAAGGCCGACGGCGGAACAGAATCGTGCTAACCTTGCGCGTATGATAAACGCATCGGGTCTTGGTGCGCCACGCGCGGCGCGGCGCAGGCCGTTTATCGTCAACCCCTAAAGCGAAAGGACACCGACTCATGTTCCCTCAAGTCTTACGCTTCGTTCGTCTGCCTCTAATGCTGATCCTGCTGTTCACCATCTTCCGGTTCATCCTCGGCCCCGTGTTAGGTGTGCCCTATGCGCCGCGCGGCAATTCGATGGCCTCCATCGTCGTACTGACTTTGGTTAGTTCGCTCTACTTCGGCGCGCTGGCGCGCAACGTCGGCGGCTTTGGTTGGCTCGGCACAGTGCTCATCGGCGTCGTGCTTGGGCTGTGGTCGCAAATCTTGATCTTCTTGGCTACGACCATCAGCATCTTCGGGCATATAGATACTTACTTTCTCCATTGGGATGCGCTCAACATTCCTCAAGGCACGACCATCCCGGTCACGCAGGCGCTGGTCCGGCGCGCAACCGGGCTAGTTACCTTTCCCATTATGTGCGCCATCGCGGCCTGCCTCGCCCGCGTGCTATTCGGCTGGCTCGCGCCCACGCCGCGCACCGAGCAACGCCTGCCGTGAGCCAATCATCAAGGCATGAAGACACGAGCGGGGCTGTCAGTGTTTTCATGCCTTGATGGCTCAGCTTGTGCGTTAGTTTACTTGGCGTATAATTTCGACCCGTTGATCAATCAAACTAATCGGAGGCTTAACTGACAGATGAAACGCATGTTCTTGATCGCCGCGCTGCTCGCGGTTGTGGGCGCGTGTGCCGGGCCCGTCTGGGCGCAGACGCCGACGCCGACGCCGGATAAAGAGGCGACGCGCAACGCCACGCGCGAGAAGTTGCGCCAACTGCTCGACACCGCAGGGCAGCGCAAAGACGTGAACGTCACCTTCCGCCAAGCCAGCAAACAACCTTATAACTTCGTCGGCTCGATGAGCGGCGGGCTGACCCACTCCGATAGTTTGGAGATCGTCGTCAGCGTGACCGCCAACGACACCATCGGCTTCCGCGTCTATCCGCACTACAAGGGCGGCTATATCAACGTGGACAAGGCGAAGAACGCGGCCGGGCTGATGCGCAAACTGCTCTACATGAGCGACCGCAATTTCCTCTACTGGGGCGTGGACGAAGCGGGCGACACCTTCTCCGGTTACACCTTCACGCTCGAATCCGGTTTTCCCCACGAAGCTATCGTGATCGTGCTGCGCAGTATCCGTAACACCGACGGGTTCGTCGGCGAACTGCGCCCGTTCATCGACGGCACGACGACCGCCAATTAAAGCACAAGGCCAGCGCCGGCCAGCGCACGCAAAAAGGCGGAGGCTAACGGGCAAAAGTTGCGGCCGAACAGCCGTGCGAGCAGCACTCGCGCTGGTTCTGTCGGCAAACTTTTACCCGTTAGCCTTTGCCTTTTGCGTGTTGGCTTCTTAAAGTAGTGTGCAGATTAACAGTGAGGTGCAACTATGCTGCGGGCCGGGATCGTCGGGCTGCCGAACGTCGGCAAGTCCACGCTTTTTAACGCGCTGACGGCGCAACAGGCGGCGCTTGCCGCCAACTATCCGTTCGCCACCATCGAACCGAACGTCGGCGTCGTGCCCGTGCCGGACGAGCGTTTGCAACCGCTGGCGCAACTCGTCAAGACGAACACGCTCATCCCGGCGACGGTCGAGTTTCTCGACATCGCGGGTCTGGTGCGCGGCGCGTCCAAAGGCGAAGGCCTCGGCAATCAGTTTCTCGCCAACATCCGCGAAACCGATGCCGTCATACAGGTCGTGCGCTGCTTCGAGGACGAGAACATCGTCCACGTCGAAGGCTCGGTTGATCCGCGCCGCGACATCGAGACGATCCAGATCGAACTGGCGTTGGCAGACCTCGCCACGGTCGAGCGTCGCCGCGAGCGCGTGCAGAAACTCTTAAAGAGCGGCGACAAGGCAGCGCGCGCCGAGAGCGACGTGATCGACAAACTAATGCCCGCGCTCGCCGAAGGCTTGCCCGCGCGCACCGTCGCTTTAACCGACGACGAACGCACCGTTGCGCGCACGCTCTTTCTGCTCACGATGAAACCGACTATCTACGCCGCGAACGTGGACGAAGCGACGCTGGCCGCGCCGCTGAGAACGCGCACGTTCGCGCCGTGCGCGAGTTGGCCGCGGCGGAAGCGGCCGAGTGCGTCGTGATCTGCGCGCAACTTGAGGCCGAGTTGGTCGCGTTGCCGCCTGAGGATCGAGTTAGTTATTTGCATTCGCTCGGCGTCGAATCGAGCGGCGTGGACGAACTGATCAAGAGCGCGTATCGCTTGCTCGGCTTGATGTCCTTCCTGACGGCGGGCGAGAAAGAGGTGCGCGCGTGGACGATCCCACGCGGCACACGCGCCCCGCAAGCCGCCGGCACGATCCACACGGACATCGAACGCGGCTTCATACGCGCCGAGGTCGTCGGCTACGAAGAACTGCTGCGCGCCGGTTCTTATGCCGCCGCGCGCGAGCAAGGGTTGCTCCGGTTAGAGGGTAAAGAATACGTCATGCGCGAAGGCGACGTGGTGCATTTTCGCTTCAATGTTTAGACGCGCTTGTTAATCTTGCCCTGTCCCCGGTTATTTGCCATACTCCGCGCGCGTTAGGAATCTGCATGGCTGTATAGCAGAAAGGCGGCGTGCGATGAATTATCGAATCAAGCTGGTGGTGCGGACGGCGGCGGCGCTCCTGTTCGTGTCGGCGCTGGCACGCACAGCCGATGGTTTTCAAGCGCAGCAGAACGGCGGCGGCATTAGTGCCGCGCGCGTTGAACGCGAGCGTCAGATGCGCGACATGCTTGAACGCGAAGAACGTGAGCAGGAGACGCAACTCATGATGGCGCTGACCGAGCAGTATCACAGACGCCCGGAGCGGCGACCACCCACGCTGCCCTTCGCGCAGATCAGGGCCGACTACGTGCGTATTCAAGAGGTCAACAACGCACTGGCGCAAGCGGTCGCCACGGGCAACACGCTCGATCTCAAGCTCGTCGCGCAATCGACGGGGGAGATCAAGAAGCGCGCTGAACGGCTCAAGGAAAATCTGGCGTTGCCGGAGTCGGAGGCAAACGACGCGCGCGCTAAGGCGGCGATGGTCGGAACAGAACCGGCGCAGTTGAAGTCGGCGCTGACGACGCTCGACGGGTTGATCTTGCGTTGCGTGCGTAATCCGTTGTTCAAGAGTCCGGGCTTGGTTGACTTGCGCCAGTCGCCGCAAGTGCGGCGCGAGCTTGAAGCGATCATCGAACTTAGCGGTCAGGTGAAGAAGCGCAGCGAGCAGTTGCACAAGGCGGCGCAGCAACAGTCGCAACCTTCACAGTGAGCCACGGGCGGAAAGGTAGCAAGCGGTGAGCGATTGGCAGGAGCAGGCGCTTGAACTGGAACGACAGATCGCGGCGCATCCTTGTTCGTGGTGCGGGCGCACGCGTGATCAACTGCCCGAAGGCGAACAATATATGTCGCTGCTAATCGACGGGCAGACCGACCGGGCCGAGTTGGCATGTGATGATTGCTTGGGCAGGGTCGCGCCCGCCGTGCTCGCGCGCTTCAAGGAGAAGCGACAGCCGCCCGCCGAACCAAACGATGTCATGTAATGACGCAAGGTCGCAATTGCGTCTGCAAGATCAACTTCCCCGTCTGCTCGCGTATGAACAGGCCGCGCATGTTTAAGCTGGCTGCATTGCTGTGCGTGCTGGCGCTGTCCGTCGCTGCCTTCGCGCAGGAGCAAGGCAGACAGACGCCGGAACGTTGGCGCAACCTCGTCATCGATCAAAGCACGCCGGACGATGCCATGCGGACATTCGGCCGGCCCGTGAGCGATCAGTTTGAAGACTTCAAACCTTACCCGCTCAACAAGTGGATCAACACCACGGGCAAAAGTTTTCGTCAGTTGCGTTACAAGAACAGCCCCGGCCTCGGCAGCGTGCGGCTTGTCTTCACCGCTAACCTGCTTGTCGCCGTCATGCTCGACCCGGACAAGAGGACGCCGGCCACTGTCATCGCTAACAGCTACGGGATCGAGTTTGAACCAAAGCTCAACGGCATAGACGCGTCCGCAGTTTCAAGTCAGACCGAACAGCGCGCCAGCCAACTTGAGCCGCAGAGTTACCCGCCCAACTACTTTCTGCTCGGCACGACCAGCAAGGTCTGGATCGTATTCGGGATCGATAACAGCAGCGCCGCAAGCTTGTCCCCTTCACCAAGCAACACGACGGGGGCGCGCGCTTTTCCGGGCAAGGCCATGAGCATGCTCATCCTCAGTCGTTCCTTAGACAGCCGCGTCGGCTCAGGCGTGTTGAAGTAAACCGTTCAGAGTTGCGCTCACTTCCCTGTGCGCTTCAAGACGAAGTTGCCGTTCGTCCACGTCAGGTCGAAGACTTTGCCGCCCGCGCGGTTGGTGACGGAGATGGTCGTGCCGAAGCGGGGCAGTTCATATTTCAAGGTCGGGTCGAACGGCACGGGCAGCGTCGTCCTTGTGAGGTCGCTCCATTGGCCCTGCTCGTAGCGTAGGAAGTAGAGCTTCGAGACGGTCTGCGCTGCGTCCGTTGCGCCCGTGTCGGGGCCAATGTAGCTGACGGCGACGAGATAGTTGCCGCTGGCGAGCCGGAACAGGGTGACGGCTGTGCGGTCGGCCGCGCTGGTTTGAAATGAGATGTAACCGTTCTTCGTGTCGATGATCGTGCCGCCGCTGGCGAGCACGTCCGCGCGGCGCTCCGCTGCCAAGTTCAAATATTGATCGGGCAACCAGAGAAAGTAATCGCGCACGCCTTGCAACTTGGCCGGCGCAGGGCCACGCGGGCTGGCTGTATTGTTCGGCGCACTCGACGGCGTGCGCGCGTTGGCCTGCGCGCGTCGCCGCGCCAGATCGGCAAACTGGCCGTTCGGGTACTTGGCGAGATACGACTTGTAGTCTTCAGGGTCGGCGCTATTCTTGATCGCGTCCCAGTAGCTTAACTCGATTGACAGCACGCTTGCGTCGCGCACCGGCGACGCGCTCGTCGTCGTTGTCTCGCCGGGAGTTGGCACGGAGGCTAACTGTTCTTTAGGCGCATTGGGTTGCGTCTTGACGAACACGAAGTCGCCGCTCTCGTGGCCGGAGTTGCGGAGCGGATTATATTCGGGCGTCTGGTTGGCACGCCCGGCGACGCTCTCTTCGATAAAGCCGTGGAACAGTTCGGCGGCCGTGAACTGGCCCTTGTCCGCTTGCGCCAACCCGCGCAACAGCGCGTTCGCAAAGACCGAATGCTTGCCCCCGCCGCCGTCCGCCACCGGCTCGTTGCCGCCCGACGCCATCAACGTGCGCGAACGCCCCGCCATCATCTTCTGCAAGTAACGTTGCCGCTGACTTGGTTCAGCTATGGATGGTTCGACCGCGCGCGTCAACGTGCCTGAGTAACAACTGTCGGAAACGATTAAGACGTGCTTGGCGGGGATGACACGAACGTTGGTCGTGATGTCGTCGGCGCTGATCCAGTTCGAGTTGTCGTCGAGCCGCGCATCGACGGGCAGCCAGTAAGCTTTGTCCGCCTCTTTGTCGTTGACGCCGTGGCCCGCATAGTAGATGACGAGGCTCGCGTCTGGGTCTAACTCGCGGCGATAGACATTAAGGGCCGAGATGATCTGCTGCCGCGTGGCGTTCAATAGCAGCTTGGTCTGAAAGCCGTAGCGCGTGCGCAGGACGGTTTCAACTTCTCTGGCGTCGTCTTCCGCCGTCTGTAGTCGCCTGATCGATTGATAAGCGTTGTTCCCGATCACGAGCGCGAAGTAACGTCCCGACGCGAGTTGGCGCGTGTCTAGATCGAGGCCGCGATCCTGCGCGCGGACTGGCGCAGGCAACGCCGCGCAGACAGACGCGAACAGCAACGCCGTGCGCGTTAGTAGAAGCATATGTTTTGCGCTCATAAAAAAACCTCTGCGACCGATGAATAGAGGTGAACAGGTGAAGCTATGTTTGGCCGGCGAGACTCGTGCGCCTGACGCTCGACGGAAGATAGTTGAGCAAGCGGCGTGTGTCAACGAACGGGCGCACCGTTTGGCCGCAAGACAAGCGCGCCGTGTCGCAGCAACGCGGACTTGCCGAGGTCGCATTGCTTGTGCCCTGTTCTTTTATCTTTACCGGGCCTTTATTCTTTGCCATACTCCGCGCCGGAAAGGCGCTCGACGAGATGAAGCTCACGATCAAGTTTGTGTCGCGCACGGTCGCAGCCGTCGCTTGTGTGGCGACGCTGAGCCTGTCTATTTATGCGCAGCAGGCCGGTGCGCCTGCGCGGCCGCCGACCCGGCGCACAGACACCGTGCGGCGCGAGGGCACGCCGGAGAGCGAGTTGGAACGCGACCTCATGTTTCGTGAGTTGGAAGAGATGGGCACGCGCAAGCCCGCCGCGCAGACAGACCCGCGCGCCACCTTTGCGAAGATCGAAGAAGACTTCATGCGTATCCAGATCGTCAACAACGAACTGGCGCAGGCCGCCGCGCGCGATAGCAGCACACTCGATCTCAAGTTCGTCGCGGTGCGGGTGACGGAGATCAAAGAGCGCGCGGGCCGGCTCAAGAAGAATCTGGCGCTACCGAAGGCCGAGCAGAGCGACAAACGGATGAGGGCGGCGGTCGGCACTGAGCCTGAACAGTTGCGGTCGGCGCTCAACACGTTGGGGCCGCTGATTGCCGGGTTCGCGCATAACCCCATCTTCAAAGAAGGCCGCGTGGTGGATGTTGAGTTATCGACCAAAGCGCGGCGCGACCTTGAAGACATCATCGACTTGAGCGAGCAGATCAAGAAACGCAGCGAGCAGTTAGAACAAGCCGCACGCAAGCCCCGCTGAATCTGTCTCACTTAATAACCTGACAGCACAGCCTAACACTTGTTTCGCGTCTTGGCGTGAAGCTTATCTTCAATCAGTAAGTAACTCACGCAAAGTCGCAAAGCTAAGCACGCGAAGTGAGTTTGAACTTTGGCCGTGCTTGGTTAAGCGCGGTCATGTAGTCGGAATGACTGAATCGCATCGTTCAATTTGATTAACGCCCCGCAGTCGCCCGCCCGCCAGTATTCTCATTTCCCCGTTAACTACACAGTTTTAAGCACTTGGAGCAGCAATCGAAAGCACGGCACGGTTGTTGTTGAAAGGGAGCGCGGGGCATGCCTCCATCTGTGCCCGACCAGTGAGGCCGCTCTCGTCCGTAAGGAGATTCCGAACAATGTTCAGACGCCGTTCCCCCAGCATTACCCGTCTGCTGACACTGGCTCTCATCGCCTGTGTCAGCAGCGGCATCATCGTCGGTGACCACGCGCAGGCAGCGCCGGACGAGCGCGCTGTCCGCAAAGGTGGCACGGAGAGCCAGAGCCTCAACCTCAGGAAGCTCTCCACCGACTTGAAAGGCATCCTCAAAGAGAACCGCAAGCAACGCGTGCCGGTCATCATCGAGACGGCCGATGCACCGTCGGACATGCTGCTCGCAACCTTGAACCAAGCGGGCGGGCTGGCGCAGAAGAAGTTTAAGAACTTCAAGGCCGTGGCTGTCGAGTTGCCGCTGGCGCTGGTGAATCAGTTAGCCGAGCGGCCCGACATCGCGCACGTCTCATATGATCGCCCGGCAGTGAGCGCGGGGCATCTTGAAGTGGCCACGGGCGCAGATCAGGTGCGCAATCTCGCGCCGCAAGCGGGCAGTTCGTTGAACGGCGCAGGCATCACCATCGCCATTCTCGATTCCGGTATGGCCGTCGAGCATCACGCGTTCCTGAACAGTCAGGGCCAGTCGCGCGTGCTGGCAAGTGTAAACTTCACTACTGATCTGACAACGGCCGACCCATACGGGCACGGCACACACGTCGCCGGTATCGCTGCCGGCAACGACCACATCGCCAGCGGTCGTTATACAGGCGTCGCGCCGGGCGCTAACCTCGTCAACGTCAAGGTCCTCAACAACCGGGGCAACGGCACGGCTTCGTCCATCCTCGCGGGCATCGATTGGTGCATCACCAACAAGACGCGCTACAACATTCGCGTGCTGAACTTGAGCTTGGGCACTGTGCCGGTTGACTCGTATCGCACCGACCCGCTGTGCCGCGCCGTGCGTCGTGCGGTCGATGCGGGCCTCGTGGTCTGCGTCGCCGCCGGCAACTTGGGCCGGGGCACGACGACGAACGCAAAACTCTACGGCACGATCCACTCGCCCGGCACAGAGCCTTCGGCCATCACGGTCGGCGCGGCTAACACGTTCGGGTCCAACACGCGCGCAGACGACACGATCACCTCGTTCAGTTCGCGCGGGCCGACGCGCGGGCACTATGTCAACGCGCAGGGCCGGACTGTTTACGACAATCTGATCAAACCCGATCTGGTCGCGCCCGGCAACAAGATCATCTCGGCCAAAGCGCCGAACAACCGCATCGCGGCGCTCAACCTCGCGCTCGACGCCAACCCCGGCGGCATCCCCGAACACGGCATGATGTATATGAGCGGCTCGTCAATGGCCACGCCGGCCGTTGCGGGCGCGGCCGCGCTGCTGTTGCAGAAGCATCCCAACCTGACCCCGAACATGGTCAAGATGATGCTCGAATACACGGCGCAACCTTTGCGCGGCAGCAACAGTCTTGAGCAAGGCGCGGGGCTGCTGAACGTCGAAGGCGCGGTGCGCCTCGCCGGTAAGGTCAGACCCGATCTGGCAAACCGCGTGAAGGGCGACCCGCTGTTGACCGGCAGCGTGCCCGTTCAACAGACGACCATCGCCAACAACACCTTCGCTTGGAGCGGCGGGCTGCTTCAGAAGTGGAATGCGCTGTACGGGTCGGGCCTGATCACAAAGTATCAAGGCATCTACAATACCGGCGTGCTTGTGTCCGACGGCGTGCTTGTCTCCGACGGCGTACTCGTCTCCGATGGTGTGCTCGTCTCCGACGGTGTGCTTGTCTCTGATGGTGTGCTCATCTCCGACGGCACGACGATTAATGCTGGTCTGCTCGGCCTCTCCGGCCTTGCTATGGTGAATGGCGTGCTCGTCGCCGATGGCGTGTTAGTCTCCGACGGCGTACTCGTGTCAGATGGCATGCTTGTCTCAGACGGTTTGCTGTTGAGTGACACAGACGCGCAGGGCGGCGACGATACGTTGGGCGACATTCCCGTCAACGACTTCTCGATTCAGTAAGTCTTTTCCCACAGTCCCAGTCTCCGGCTGTTTTGTTATAGGGTCGGAACGGAGTCTGTCAATAAACAGATACGCTAACGAATTTGGATCATGCTGACCTCTTTGAAACAACACAGCGACTCGCGCCCGGCGCGTGCGACCGGCGACGTAGAGCGGCTGGCGACCAAGCACAAGCATGAAGTGCTCGCCTTCCTCGCGGCGCGCCCGCTGCATACGGTGATCATGGCCGGTTGGATCCGCGATCACGGTCTGGTCAGTCCGCTGCATCGCGGCACGTTTTACGGCTACCGCAATGTCGCGGGGCAACTCGAAGGCGTAGCATTGATCGGGCACGCGACCATGTTCGAGGCGCGCACCGATGCGGCGCTGACGGCGCTGGCGCGCTTCGCGCAACGCTGCCCGAACGCGCACATGCTGCTTGCCCCAAGCGAACAGGTGCAGAGTTTCTGGCAACAATACTGCACGGGCGGTCAACCGATGCGCCTCGCCTGTCGTGAGTTGGTCTTCGTCCAGCGCCGGCCCGTTATCGTCGCCGAGCCTGTGCCGCAGTTACGACCCGCGGCGCTGGCCGATCTGGAACTGATCGTGCCCGTCCACGCGCAGATGGCTTATGAAGAGAGCGGGGTCAACCCGCTGGACCGGGATGCCGAAGGCTTCCGTCGCCGCTGTGCGCGCCGCATCGAACAAGGGCGCACTTGGGTCTTGATCGAACACGACCAGTTGCTCTTCAAAGCCGATGTCATCGCGGAGACACCGGAGTTGGTCTATCTCGAAGGCGTGTGGGTGTGCCCGGCCGCGCGCGGCAAGGGGCAAGGTCTGCGTTGCCTGTCGCAGTTGACAAAGACGCTACTCAAACACGCCCCGGCCGTCAGCCTGTTCGTGAATGAACAGAACGTGCAAGCTCATGCGTTTTACCAACGCGCGGGCTTCGCGTTGCACGGCCACTTCGACACGATCTTTTTGCAGCGGCATAACTAAGCCCTACAAGATGCACACGCCTGCTCCGATTGTCATTTACTCTTGCCGCCCGACAGCCCGCCTCACGCCGACGCAACGCAACCCAAGCGGAACGCAACGAACTTGGCCGGACTTGACCTGACGACCGGCCGCTAACGACCTTTCATGCAGCAGCGGTTACATAACACTTATAATTATGCTGTCATCGCTTTGGGCGGCGTCGCCTGCACCGTCGCGTTGCTGCGGCTGCCGTGGGCGGCGCTCGACGCGCAGTTCTTGATCCTAACCACCATCGTCCTCTGCCTCAGTTCACACTTCATCGTCACCATCCCGCGTGTCAAAGGCGAGATCAACGTCTCGGACACGTTCATCTTTTTAACCATGCTGCTCTACGGCGGCGAGGCGGCCGTGCTGCTGGCGACGGTGGAAGCGTTCTTCACCGCGCGGCGGTTCTGCACGCGCCGCATCACCATTCTCTTCAACATGGGGATGCTCGCCAGCGCCACGTTTCTCACATACTGCCTGCTGCGCGCGTGCTTTGGCCCCGTGTCGGTGCTGGCGCGCGGCGGCGATGCCGCTAAATATGTGACGATGATCGCCGTGATGGGATTGGCGCAGTATGGCATGAACGCCGGCCTCGCCGCCGTCAAGAGCGCGCTCAAGACGCAGCAGACGCTCTGGCATACGTGGAAGAACGGCTACCTCTGGACGTGTCTTACTTACTTCACTGGCGCGTCGGCCGCCGCCATCATCGCGCGACTCATCGGCACGGTCGGCGTTTATGCGTTCGTCGTCGTCGCGCCGATCATCGCCGTCGTCTATTTCACTTACAAGACCTATCTCAAGAACGTCGAAAACTCGCACACGCAGGCCGAGTTGGCGCGGCAGCACGTACAGGAGTTGAGCCATTACATCGCCGAGCAAGAGCGCATCAGCCGCGCGCTCAAGCAGAGCGAGGAGCAGTTCCGCAACGCGTTCGATCACGCTGCCGGCATGGCACTCGTCGCCGCCAACGGCCGCTGGTTGCAGGTCAACCAATCGCTCTGTCGTATGCTTGGCTACGCGGAGGAAGAGTTGCTCGCGCTGAAGTTTCAAGACCTGACGCACCCGGAGGATTTAGGTCAAGAGTTGGTGAACAACTATCGTCTGCTCGACGGGCAGGTCACGACCGCGCAGTTGGAGAAACGTTACCGGCACAAGCACGGGCATCACCTCTGGGTGTTGTCGAGCGCCTCGCTCGTGCGCGACGCGCAGGGCACGCCGGCCCATTTCATCTTTCAAATACAGGACATCACCGAACGCAAGCGCGCCGAAGAACAAGTCCACTTCGCGGCCTTTCACGATGGGCTTACGGGGTTGGCCAATCGCACGCTGCTCTCTGATCGTTTGAGCCTTGCGGTGGAGCGGGCGAAGCGGCATAAGAGTTATCAGTTCGCCGTCCTCTTTATCGATCTCGACCGCTTCAAACTGATCAACGACAGCCTCGGTCATCCGACCGGGGATCGTCTGCTCGTCGAACTCGCGCGCCGTTTGGAACACGGCCTGCGCCCCGGCGACACGGTGGCCCGCCTCGGCGGCGACGAGTTTGCCATCCTGCTCGACGACATCGAGGGCACATTCGATCCGACCGTCGCGGCCGAGCGCATCCAGCGACACTTGGCCGCCCTTCGAGTTGGACGGGCATGAAGTCTTTACTACTGCGTCTATCGGCGTCGCGTTCTCCGGCACGGGCTACGAGCGGCCCGAAGACATCTTGCGTGATGCGGACACGGCGATGTATCGAGCCAAGTCCAACGGCAAAGCGCGCTATGAAGTGTTTGACCGCGAGATGCACGCGCAGGCGGTCGAGTTGTTGCAGTTGGGCAACGACTTGCGCCGCGCCGTCGAGCGCGAAGAGATACAGGCTTATTACCAACCGACCATACAGCTTGCGACCGGCGAGGTTGTCGGCTTTGAGGTGCTGGCGCGTTGGCCACATGCTACGCGCGGCATGATCGCGCCGGCCGAGTTCATTCCCATGGCCGAAGAGACTGGCCTGATCGTCCCACTCGGCGCACACATCTTGCGTCAAGCTTGTTTACAGTTGCAGCAGTGGCAACAGCAGATGCCCGGTGCGGCGTCGTGCTTCGTCAGCGTGAACATCTCCGCCGTGCAGTTTCAGCAACCGCAACTGGTCGAGCAGATCGAACGCATCTTGCGCGAGACGGGCCTCGATGCTGGCTGCTTGCGACTGGAAGTCACCGAGAGCGTGTTGATGCACGACGCGGCGCAGGCGACCAAGATGTTGATCCAACTGAAGGCGCTCGGCGTGCGCTTGAGTCTCGACGATTTCGGCACGGGCTATTCGTCGCTCTCGTACCTGCACCGCTTCCCGTTCGATGCGTTGAAAGTTGATCGCTCGTTCGTCGGCCGTATGGGTGCGGACACCGAGAGCGCGAAGATCGTTAAGACCATCATGGCGCTTGCGGACGAGTTGGCGATGGAGGTCGTCGCCGAAGGCGTGGAGACAACGCAGCAACTCGCGCAGTTGCGGGCGCTCGGTTGTCAGTACGCGCAAGGCTATCTGTACGCTGCACCCGTCGATGTGTTGGCGGCGCAAGAGTTTGTGGGCCGGCGCATCAACCCGCCGGGCGGTGGCGGCTTGACGGAAGGCGCAACGCAACTGCAAGCCTACGAAGCGATTGACGCAGGCTATGCGATGTAGTCCGACTAATTGTGTTTACGAGCGCAGTGGGCCGACACCTTAAGTGCGCGGGTCGCGGTAGACAGGACTGAAGGTGCGCGTCGTGTGCTCGGTGACGCTGGGCGCGCCTTCGGGCAGCGTCGGCGCGTACTGAGGCGGCGCGTAGAACTCTTTGGTGGGGAACGAAGGTTTAGCGAATGGCAGCGTGAACTTCTTCTTCGGCACGGCTCCGAGCAGGCGCGACAATAAACGGATCAGCGACACGTTGATGCCCAGCAGCATTAGCAGACACAGAATGCCGACGATGGCGATGACATCTTCATCGACGTGCCAAGAGGCCAGCCCCGCCAACCCGAAGAACATGATCGTCAGCCCCAGGAGTGTCGTCAGCGTGATCGTCACGCCGAGCACGCGCACGGGACTGCGTATGTCAACCGGCACAAGCTCTTGCTTGACCTGTCCAGCGTTGACCGCGCCGCCGCAGCGGTTGCAAAAGTTCAACCCCGGTTGGCACTCGGCCCCGCAGGTTTGACAGTACATAAGGTTGGCTCCTCTTACCGTTTGGCAACGGCCGCCGCGCCCGTCTAACGCAGCATGGCGCGTATGCCCGCAAGGATCAGATAGCCGACCGCCAAGACCACAGCGAGTTTGATTAACAGGATGGCGAGGCCGATGACCGTGCCCAACACGGCGAAGCCAAGCCCGACCGCCGAGCCGATGAGCGGGATGCCCACGACCAGCACGAACAGCCCCAACAGGATGATGCCAACAACTCTCCAAGTATCGTTCATCTCAAGCACCTCAACTTTATTGCTTATGTGTCACGCTGGCGACCCCTGTTAAGACTCGCGGCGTGGCTTGTCTTGCTATACGCCGCGACCGCAGGCCGCGTTCCAACTAAGACCGGCCGGGCGCGTGGCGACGACGATTTTCGCGCGGCCATGCCCGCGCGAAATGTGTTAAGCTCGTGCCTGTCAAAATCCCCTTGAAACGTGTCCGTTATTGGTCGCCCGTGTGCATGCTGCCACGGAGCGGTGCGCGGAGTCAAAGCCGTTTTTGGTGTCGCACGATGTCGCGTCGTAAAGCCGAGAAGCTGTTTGCCGAGCCAGAGGCCGATCAGGTTACAACTACGCCCGTCGGTGCGCCGCTCGCTGAACGCATGCGCCCGCGCACGCTCGCGGAGTTTGTCGGGCAGCAGCAACTTGTCGGCGCGGGGCGCGTGCTGCGTCGCCTGCTCGAAGGACAAGGCACGCTGCCGTCGTTAATCTTGTGGGGCGGCCCCGGCACGGGCAAGACGACGCTTGCGCGGCTCGTCGCACAACGCGACGACGCCGAGTTCATTCCACTGTCGGCGGTCTTCTCCGGCGTCAAGGACATGCGCGAAGCCATCGCGCGGGCGCGCGAGACGCGTCGCACGGGCCGGCGCACAGTCCTGTTCATCGACGAGATTCATCGCTTCAACAAGGCGCAGCAAGATGCGCTGCTGCCGGCGGTCGAAGACGGCACGATCACTTTGATCGGGGCGACGACCGAGAATCCTTCGTTCGAGGTCATCGGCGCGTTGCTGTCGCGCGCGCGCGTGCTCGTGCTCGAACCGCTCGGCGAGCCTGACATCGAAACGCTGCTGCGCCGCGCGTTGACCGACACGGAGCGCGGGCTAGGTAAACTTCAACCCGTCATGCCGGATGAACTGCTCGCGCGGCTCGCACGCGCGGCGGGCGGCGATGCGCGCGTGGCCCTCGCCGCACTCGAAGCGGCCGTGGACGCGACCGTGCCCGACGAGAGCGGCGCGCGTCACGTTACCGATGAGACGGTTGCGGAGGCAATGGGGCGTGCGCGTTATGCCTATGACAAAGGCGGCGAGGAGCATTACAACTTGGCCTCGGCGCTTATCAAGTCGTCTGCGTAACTCGGACGTGAACGCCGCGCTCTACTGGCTCGCGCGGCTCATCGAAGGCGGGGCCGATCCGGTCTTCATCGCGCGCCGGCTTTGTATCCTCGCGTCCGAAGATGTCGGCCTCGCCGATCCGCAGGCGATGGTGCAAGCGGCCGCCGCGGCCGAGATCACGCAACTGATCGGTTTACCGGAGGCGCTCTATCCGTTGTCGCAGGCGACGATCTATCTGGCGCGCGCGCCCAAGTCGAACGCGGTCAAACGCGCCTACATGGCTGCGGCCGAAGACGCACGCGAGACGGCGCGCGAGCCTGTGCCGCTTCATCTGCGTAATGCCATCACGCCCTTGATGCGTCGCGTCGGCTACGGCGGCGGCTATCGTTACGTGCATAACGATGCGGCGGCGAAAGACGAGATGACGTGTCTGCCGGAACGATTGCAAGGGCGAGATTATTTAAAGGATGAGTGAAAGGCTGTTGCTTGTTATTAAGTCATGAGTCTGCACGAGAACGACAAGGAGTTAGCTTACCTATACGACCTGTATATCGCGCCCGATTGGGGCGAGCGGTTCGCGGAGTTGATTGACGCGCACGTGCCGCTGCCGAAAGAAGGGCGCGCGTTGTACGTCGCGGCGGGCACGGGCGGGCATGCGCTGGCGTTGAAGGAGCGTGCGGGCGCGGACGTGACGCTCATCGGCGTGGACGAGAATGAGGAACGTTTGGCGCTGGCGCGTGCAAAGGCCGCGGCGGCGAAGCTCAGCGATGAGACACAATTTCGTTTGACGCAACTGGAAGCTCTGGATTTCGAGGATGACCAGTTCGATTTGGTCTTGGGCGACGCATCGCTCGTCACACCGGAGCGTTTGCCGGAGATGATGGCGGAGTTGGTGCGCGTGGCCGCGCCGGGCGCAACGGTCGCGTTGAACCTGCCGACCGCTTCCAGCTTCGGCGAGTTCTTTTCGGTTTATTGGGAGGCGCTTGGCAATGCCGGGCTGATGGATGAAGCCTCGCTCGTCGAGCATCTGATCACGGAGTTGCCGACCATCTCGGACTTAGAACAGATGGCGGCGCGCGAGGGCTTGGACGAGGTACAGACGTGGACGAACATCGAGGAGTTCGACTACGCTTCGGGCGCGGAGTTTTTGAATGCGCCGCTGGTCAATAATTTTCTATTGCGCAACTGGCTCGAACCGCTGACGGATGAAGTCGAACACGCCAGCGTCCTCGCAGAGATCACGCGCATCATCGACGACGAACGGCACGAAGGCGAGTTCACCTTATCGATCAAAGCGACGCTCTTGGTGGGGCGCAAAGGTCGTTGAGGCGCAACGAAAGCGCGCCGGATGTGGAAGTCGGCGGCGATTACGCGTATTCTTCGATTGTTCCCTGAAGTGTTTCGTGCCCCGGTGTCGGCTCGTTCAGTGTCCGCGACAAGGAGAAACAAGATGCTCTCAAGCAAGCGTGCTTTCGTGATCGCCCTCGTACTGTTGCTTTGCGCCGGCTGGGTCGTGGCGCAGAAGCGACGGAGAGTTGTCGAGGCCCCGCCCTCGCCGCCGTCTCTGAACCTAACTTCCGACACCACGGCCGTCACGCTCTGCCCGCGCGACGAAGCGCAAGGCTCGCCGCGCGTGCGGCTGAACGCCGCCGCGACCTCGCCCGACGGGCTGCCGATCCGTTACACGTGGAAGACGACCGGCGGGCGCATCGACGGCAGCGGCGCAGACCCGGTTTGGGATTTGACGGGCGTTGCTCCCGGCACTTACATCGCGTCGGTTGACGTGACGACCGGCGACGCGCGCTGCACGGCGTTTGCGACCATCCCGGTCGCCGTCATCGAGTGCGCGGCGGTGCGCGAGGTCTGCCCGAACATCTCGATCACGTGCCCTGAGCCGGTGACGATGGGCGCGCCGCTCACCTTCACGGCGGACATCAACGGCGGCACGCCGGGCGCGCAAGCCGTTTATAACTGGTCAGTCTCGGCTGGCACGATCACGAGCGGGCAAGGCACGCCTTCGATCACCGTCTCGACCGCCGGCCTCGGCGGTCAAGAAGTGCGCGCGACGCTGACCGTGAACGGTTACAGCGGGCTGAATTGTACGTCCTCATGCGCCGCGCCCGTGCAGGCCGAACGCATACGCCCGCGCCAGTTCGACGAGTTTGGCGACATCGCGCGCAACGACGAGAAAGCGCGGCTGGATGTCTTCGCCTCCGAGTTGCAAAACGATCCGCGCGCCACCGGCTACATCCTCGTGTGGGGCGGCAAGCCGGGCGCGACCATGAAGCGCGCAACGGACGCGAAAGCCTATCTCGTCAACACGCGCGGGCTAGAGCCGGGCCGCATCGTGACCTTGACGGGCCGGACGGGCGGAGATTTAAGAGTGCAATACTGGATCGTGCCCGCAGGCGCAGAGCCGCCGACGTTGCCGTTGTAAAAAAACTCAACCACACAGACACGAAGACCCGAAGCAAGAGCAAAGTTCTTCTTCGGGTCTTCGTGTCTTTAGTAGTTATGTTTTGTGCTTTACGTGCGCGGCGTGGGCTTGTCTGCGCGTTGAGCGGCGGCACGGCGGCGCGCTTCCTCGAACAGCGCCTCGTCGTCAACGGCGGCCAACTCGGCCGGCGGCACGGGCACGACCCGTTCGCCCGGTTTCAATTGCGCGCGCGCGGCCTCTTCGTCGGCCTCGTCCATGCCTTCGCGGAACGCGCGCTTGCTCTGGCCAAAGCCTTCGCCAGTTGCGGCAGGCGGCTCGCGCCGAACAGTACCACCACGATTAGCAGGATGATTATCATCTCCTGCGTGCCGAGGCCGCCGATTAGGGCCGGCATTGTCGCATTCATCATAAAAGTCCTTTAGTTAACCGAAGCCGTCAGCCTTCCATGTCGTGGCCTGATTCAAAGAATAGATACTTGCGCCAAGTCTCGTCAGCGCGGCCGAGGTAGCGCATGATCTGGCGGTTGACGTGCAGCGAGAAACCGCGCGGGCGGCGGCGCAGGTGCATGCCGGCCTCTTCCGGCGTGCGACTGCCCTTGCGATGATTGCAACGCTTGCAGCACGCGACCAGATTATCCCACGTCGATTCGCCACCACGCGAACGCGGGTGTACGTGGTCGAGCGTCAACTCGGACGGCGGCAGTTGCTTGCCGCAATACTGGCACGACGAATGATCGCGCAGCAGTATGTTCTTGCGCGACAGCGAGCGATGCTTGAAAGGGATGTGTATGTACTCGGTCAAGCGTATGACTGAGGGCGCGTGCATCGTTACCCGTGCGGAGCGGAGCATGTGCCCGTTGTGCTCCTCCATGCGTGCGACACCCTTGAAGATGAGCACCACCGCGCGCCGCTCGGTGCACACGTTGATCGGCTCGAAAGAGGCATTCAGGACTAAGACACGTCCAGTCATCTGGCCAAATACTACCGTGACAGGTGACGGGTGACAAGTGGGAAGAAAATAGTAGGCAGTAGGCAGTAGGCGTTAGGCAGTTATGACAGCGCCTCAAAGTATTGTTCTTAATAACAGCGATGTCACTCCGGTCGTTAGTTAATCAAACTAAAAATCTCCGACAAGTTTATAACAACTGTCTACTGTCATCTGCCTACTGCCTATCGCTTTTGAACCTATCGGTCGCTTCGACGAGCGCGCTGCGTATGCCGGGTTCGAGCGCGGAGTGGCCGGCGTCGGCGATGATCTGAAAGTCCGCTTCGGGCCAAGCCCGGTGCAGCGCCCACGCGCTCATCAGCGGGCAGACCACATCGTAGCGCCCCTGCACGATGACCGTGGGGATGTGGCGGATCGCATCGACGTGCTCAAGCAACCAGTTGTCCGTCTCGAAGAACGCGTTGTTGACGAAGTAGTGACACTCGATGCGCGCGAAGGCGAGCGCGAACTCGTCCCCGGCGAATTGTTCGATGAACAGCGGATCGGGGAACAGCTTCGACGTGCTGCCTTCCCACACGCTCCACGCGCGCGCCGCTTCAAGCCGCACCTGCGCATCGTCGCTCGTCAGCCGCCGATGATATGCGCGCAGCAAATCGCCGCGCTCCGCTTCGGGGATGACCGCGAGATACTGCTCCCACACGTCGGGAAAGATCGCGCTCGCGCCCTCTTGATAGAACCAACTGATCTCTTGCGGCCGGCACATGAAGATGCCGCGCAAGACGAGCGAGCGCACGCGCGCCGGATGCGTCTCGGCATAGGCGAGCGCCAGCGTGCTACCCCACGAACCGCCGAACACGTGCCAGCTTTCGACGGCCAGATGCTCGCGCAGTCGTTCGATGTCGGCCACTAAATGCCACGTCGTGTTCTCGTCCAGACTCGCGTGCGGCGTACTCCGGCCCGAACCGCGTTGATCGAACAGCACGATGCGGTAAGCATTCGGATCGAAGAAGCGGCGATAGTCAGGCGTAGTGCCGCCGCCGGGCCCGCCGTGCAAAAAGACGACCGGCTGCCCGTTCGGATTGCCGCTCTGCTCGTAGTACAACGTGTGGACCGGCGACACCGGCAGCATGCCTTCGTCGAACGGCTCAATCGGTGGATACATGTCTCTCATAGCCACATGATACAGAGGTCAGATGCCATCTGCCAAAGAACATTCGGCAAGATAGCTTGCATTTCAACCCGCAGTTGCTAACTGCGCCTTATGCCCGCGCGACCGTCAACACGTAGACCTCGCTCGCGCCCGCTGCTTTAAGCGCATGCGCGCACGCACTGACGGTCGCGCCAGTCGTGAACACGTCGTCAACGAGCAGGACACGTTCACCTGCGACGAGGCGTGGGCGTGCAACCTCGAAGGCCGCGTTGACCGTCTCGCGGCGGGCGCGGGCGTCCATCCCTGCGCGGTGCTGCGCCGTGTGCGTCGTGCGGACGAGGCTCAGTTCGTCGAGCGGCAACCCGGTCTGCTTCGTCAACGCACGCGCGAGCAACGCCGCTTGATTGAAGCCGCGTTCGCGTTCGCGCGCAGGATGTAGCGGCACAGGTAACACGCGCGTCGCACCATCGAGCGGCGCGCGTGCTTGCACCGCGCAGAGCAACCGCGCAAGGCGCGCGCCCACATGCGGCACACGTTTAAGTTGCAGCACAGCCGCCCGCAACGCGCTCTCATATACGCCGACCGCGCGTGCCGCCGTATATCCGTCTGCATCGCAACGCCGGCAACGCACCGCCGCACGCTGCTCGCAAGTCACCTCAACATGGGCGAGCGTGCCACACTTCCAACAGCACGTCTCGTCGCCCGCAAACACGCGCGTGCCTCGCCAACACGCGGCACACGCGGGCGCGTCCGCTCGTTGCTCTACGTGCGCCGCGCCACACGCCGCACACGCCATCGGATAGACGAGCGCCAGCGTCGCATCGTAAAGCACATCAAGTTGGCGCGTCAGTCGCATAAGGTTAATGATGAATGTGGCATGATAAATGACGAATGAAAGACAAGCTGATCTTCATTCAGCATTTATACACGAAACAGCCTCGCGTCTCGAATCGTTCGAGACGCGAGGCTGTTGGCAAGCTTGGCGCAGCGGAAGAAAGTTTGATTGCGCTTGGTTAAGACTTTATTCGTCGTCTGTGTTGAGCAAGCCGCGCTCTTGCAAGTCCTGACACTTGAGACAGTAGCGCGCCCACGGCACGGCTTCGAGTCGCTTCTCCTGCACCGGCTCGCCGCAGTTCACGCAGTCGCCGTACTCGCCCGCTTCGATGCGGCTCAACGACTCGTCGATCAACTCCAACAACTTGCGGTCGTTCGCCGACATCGAGATCAGCAACTCTTTCGTGTACGCATTCGCCGCCATGTCCGCCGGGTCTTGCGTCGCTTCCAGATCGCGCTCGCGGCTCGACATCTCGGCCTCTGTCACCTGCCGGAACAAACTCTCGCGCCGCCCCAACAGCCGGTCCCGGTACGTCTTCATTTTTCTTTTATCCATGCTTCTCTCCCCTACGGCCCTACTTGTTCCAACCAACACTTATGAATCCCTCGGATGATAGCGAACATACGCGCGTCGCTTCGTGCCGGTTCACTTCTGGTACGGCAACCCGCGCGTGATCGTGTACGCGCGATAAAGTTGTTCGACCAGCAGCACACGCGCCAGTTCATGCGTCAGCGTGAGGCGTGCGAGCGACCAGCGCACGTCCGCCCGCGCTTTCAACTCCGGCGTCACGCCCAGATGACCGCCGACCACGAACGCCACTTCTTTCAAACCGCGCGTCTGCCAGCGTTCCAACTCCGCCGCCAACTCCGGCGAACTCCATTGCCGGCCGTCAACGTCGAGCAGCACGACGAACGAGTCGGGCCGCAACGTGTCGGCCAGTCGCTTGCTCTCTTCCGCCAGCACTGCGCGCTCATCCTGCGCGGCACTCTCGCGCAACTCCGTCACTTCCCAACGAGTGAAGCGCACGAGCCGCCCTGTGTAATCGTCCACGAGCGCCCGCACATGCTCGTTCCGCGTCTTGCCGATCCAGACGAAGCGTAGCCGCAACTGTCAAACCTCCAACCGGTAACGCGCGATCTTCTCGTAGAGGTTCTTGCGGCTGATGCCCAACGTGCGCGCCGCCTCGGACTTGTTGCCGCGCGTGGCCACGAGCGTCTCGGCGATGTACTCGGCTTCCAACTCGGCCAGCGACGGTCTGTGCGTGCGCCGCCTGTGTGCTACGGCTGCCGCGCGCACGGATTCGGGCAGATCGCTCGCCTCAAGCCGTTCCCCTTCGCCGACAATAACGGCCCGTTCTAAGACGTGCGCCAGTTCTCGAACGTTGCCGGGCCAATCGTAGGTTTCCAGTAGCGCCAGCGCGTCCGGCGCAAACTGGCGCGCACGCCGCCCGTGCTTCGCCGCGAAGCCTTTCAAAAACTGCCGCGCCAGCGTCGTCACATCTTCGCGCCGCTCCCGCAGAGGGGGCACGTGTATGCGGACGACGTTCAGCCGGTAGAACAGATCGGCGCGAAACGCCTTGCGCCGCACAGCTTCATCCAAATCCACGTTGGTCAACGCAACCAAGCGCGCGTCCACACGCACGGTGCGCCGGCCGCCGAGACGTTCAAACTCGCGCCGCTCGATCACGCGCAGCAGTTTTGCCTGCGCGTCCGTCGAAAGATGCGCGATCTCGTCTAAGACGAGCGTGCCCTTGTGCGCGGCTTCGAGCCGGCCCGGTTTGGCTTGCGCCGCGCCCGTGAACGCGCCGCGCTCGTAGCCGAACAACTCTGCTTCAAGTAACTCTGCGGGCAACGCCGCGCAATCGATCTTGACGTAAGCCTCGGCGGCGCGGCGCGACTGGCGATGAATGTGCAGCGCGAGCGCGTCTTTCCCCGCGCCCGATTCGCCCGTGACGAGCACGTTGGCGTCCGTCTGCGCGACGCGGGCCGCCAAGCGCACCGCCTCGCGCATAGGCGGCGATTGCGCGACCAACTCGCTCACGTCATACGTCCTGTTGGGTCGAAGCACTGTCGGTCGCGCCGCCAAACTCCGGCGGCAACTCGATGCGCGCCGCATCGCGCCACAAACGCTCAAGGTCGTAGAAGCGCCGCGCCTTGTCGTCAAAGACGTGGACGAGGAAATCGCCGTAGTCCAACAGCACCCACTCGGCCGTCTTGTGCCCTTCGACGCGTTCGGGCCGCGTGCCCGCCTGTTTCAAACGCTCCACCACCTCGTCGGCGATGGCTTGCACCTGTCGCGGGTTCGTGCCGCTGGCGATCAGAAAGTAGTCTGTAAAACTGGCCACGCCGCGCAGGTCGAGCACGACGGGCGCGAGCGCCTTCTTATCGCTGGCGGCGTGGAGCGCCGTCACGATTTCGCCGAGAGCGCCTGTGGTTCTGCGGCGTTCGCGGGTGCAGCTTGTTCGGTCGGTTCTGTTTGCGCGCGCGCCTTATTCGTGGTCGTGCGCCGGCCGCCCTTGGGCGTCGTCTCGTTCACTGTCATGCGTGTCCCCGTAGACCCCGTATTTCTGTATGTACTCCGCGACCGCAGCCGGGACTGGCAAAGTTGCTGCCCCGTCTGACCCGACCGCGCGTGCGGCTTGTCTAACACTTGTTGCGGATACGTCCGACCAGACCGCATCGGTAAAGTAGATGCGCGGCCCGTCGGTCGTTTCATCGAGCGCCGCTGCTACGTCCCTCTGCCCGCGCAGGTCAACGATGCGACGGCGCAGGTCTTCGGTTACGTGCGCCGTCGAGAGTGCGTAACCGGGGCGCGTCATCACTACGTAGTCCGTCAACGTCAACAACCGCTCCCATTCGCGCCACGTTGTGATGTCGGCCCAAGAGTCCGCGCCCATCACGAAGAACAAACGCACGTCCGCGCCGGACTCAGTTCGTAAACGTGTCAGCGTCTCGACCGTGTAAGGCCGCGCGGGCGCGTCCAGTTCGACGGTCGAAACTTTCAGGCGCGGTGCGCCTGCGGTCGCCAGCGCCAACATCGCATAGCGGTGCAGCGGCGACGCAGGCCGGCGCGCTTGACCGCGCTTGTGCGGCGCGACATAGGCCGGGATGAAAAGAACTTCGTCGAGTGCGAACAACTCAAGCAGTGCCCGCGCAACCGCGATGTGTCCGGCGTGTACCGGATCGAACGTCCCGCCGTAGAGTCCTACCCGCCGCTGCTTCATGAGGCGCGTGTCCGAAGCGTACAACCCCTGTTGGCTTCACTTGGAATTGCGAGTGCGAGGAGATGCACTCGCCCGGCCTGTAAAGCCGGCCAAAGTCCGGCGCAGCATGCGCCATGTGTGCGCAAAGGTCAAGCGTTCCACTCCCGCATCGCTTCTTGTTCAGGCACATGCCGCTCGGCTTCCACCAGCCCCGCGAGCGCACGCGCAGTTGCCTGCACCAGTTCGCGCACGCCTCGGTTCATCACCGCCGAGATAGCATGAAACTCACGCCCGTCTGCAACCGCGCGCGCGCGCAGACGCTCAAGTCTATCCGGTTCATCAAGGGCATCGATCTTTGTGCCGACGATGATCTGCGGTCGCTCGGCGATGCGCGGATCATAAGCCTGCAACTCGCGGTTGATCTTCTCGTAGTCCTCCACGGGATCACGCCCCGCGAGCGACGATAGATCGACTAAGTGCAGCAGCAACTTCGTCCGTTCGACGTGCCGCAGGAAACGATCACCTAAGCCAGCGCCCTCGTGCGCGCCCTCGATCAAGCCCGGTATGTCCGCGACGACGAAGGTACGATATTCACCTAGATCGACCACGCCCAAGTGCGGTTCAAGTGTCGTGAACGGATAGTCGGCGATCTTCGGTTTCGCGGCCGAGATGGTCGAGATCAAAGTTGACTTGCCCGCGTTCGGGAAGCCCACCAAGCCCACGTCCGCGATCAGTTTCAACTCAAGTTGCAACTCGCGTTCTTCGCCGGGGCTGCCGTCTTGTCGATAGCGCGGCGCGCGATTGGTCGAAGTCGCAAAGTGCGCGTTGCCGAAACCGCCGCGCCCGCCTTTGGCCGCCAACCAACGCTGCCCCGTCTCGGTCAGGTCGGCCATTTGATCGCCCGTCTCAACGTCGATGATCTGCGTGCCCACGGGCACGCGCACCTCCGTGTGCCCACCTTCGCGTCCCGATCTGTTCGAGCCTTCGCCGTGGCGGCCGCGCTCGGCCGTGTGCTCCGGGTTGTAACGCAAGTGCAGCAGCGTGTTGAGCGAATCGTCGGCGACCAGCCACACGTCGCCGCCGCGCCCGCCGTCGCCGCCCGACGGCCCACCGCGCGGCACAAACTTCTCGCGGCGAAAGGCCGTCACGCCGTTGCCGCCGTGCCCACCCCTGACGCGTATCTTGACCCGATCAAGAAACATTATGGATTGCGAACTGCGGATTGCGGATTAGTAAAGCTAACTGCTTTATCAAGCCGCAATCAAAAATCAAAGCGACGCCTAACGCGTGTGCTCGGTTGAGCGCGGGCGCGGGCGTCGCGGTTACAACTTCGGGCGGGCGTCGTTGTAGCCCGCGCTGTTTATGCAGCAATGGCGGGCGCTGCCTCCGGTGCGTGCGGATAGACGCTGATGAACTTGCCGTGCCGCCCGCGATCCTCGAACTTCACAACGCCGTCGATGAGCGCGAACAACGTATCGTCCTTGCCCCGGCCGACGTTCTTGCCCGGCTTCCATTTCGTGCCGCGCTGGCGCGCGAGTATGTTCCCGCCCAGCACGCGCTCGCCGCCGAACTTCTTCAAGCCTAACCGCTGCGAGTTTGAATCGCGCCCGTTGCGCGACGACCCGACGCCCTTTTTATGTGCCATGATTAAACCTCGAATGCCGAAGGATGACTGATGAATAAGCAGCTATTCGTTATTCATCATGTCGCCTTCATCATTAACTAATCGAATCGATCTTCACCGTCGTATAGTCCTGCCGGTGGCCCTGTTTGCGCTTATACTGTTTGCGGCGCTTCTTCTTGAAGACGATCACCTTGTCGCCGCGACCGTGATCGACGACTGTGCCTGCGACGCGTGCGCCATCTACTAGCGGCGCACCGACGCGCGGCCCGTCGTCCGTGCCGACCACCAGCGCCTCGAACTCGACCGTCTCGCCGGCCTCTTTATCCAGCGCGGGCAGGCGCACGCTCGCGCCCTCTTCGACGCGAAACTGCTTGCCGCCCGTGCGGATGATTGCGTAAGCCATAACTGCTCTCCTCAGACGCGAAAGTCCCCTGCGGGGAAGTCGGACATTATAAAGGCTGCGCGGGTGCAGCGTCAAAGCGCGGGCGCGACTGTTGGTTCGCGCCCTTCAAGCGTTTGCGCCGCGCACGCTCGCGCCGCCGTTGCGCGCAAAAAAACGCTCCATGAACTTGGTCGTGTACTGACCTGACTGAAACTCCGGGTCGTCCATGATCTTCAAGTGCAGCGACACGGTTGTCTTGATGCCTTCGATAACCATTGATTCGAGCGCGCGCCGCATGCGCGCAATCGCAAGCTCGCGCGTGCGCGCGTGAACAATCAACTTGGCGATCAGAGAGTCGTAATACGGCGGCACGAAGTAGCCGGGATAGATCGCCGTATCGACGCGCACGCCGGGGCCGCCCGGTATATTAAAGGCCGTGATCAAACCGGGCGACGGCACGAACGTCTCAGGGTTCTCGGCGTTGATGCGACATTCAATTGCATGTCCGGCGAAGATCACGTCCTTCTGTTCGTAGGCCAGTTCCTCGCCCTCGGCCACGCGTATCTGGTTGCGCGCGATGTCGGCCAGCGTGATCATCTCGGTCACGGGATGCTCGACCTGTATGCGCGTGTTCATCTCCATGAAGTAGAACCGCCCATCCTCGTCGAGCAGAAACTCAATCGTGCCCGCGTTCGCATAACCGACGCGCTTACATGCTTCGACCGCGACCTCGCCCATCTCAGCGCGCAACTCCGGCGTCATCACGGGCGACGGCGCTTCTTCCAAAAGTTTCTGATGCCGCCGCTGAATGGAACAATCGCGCTCGCCCAAATGGACACAGTCGGCCGTGCTCGTCGGCCATCACCTGTATCTCGATGTGGCGCGGGCGCTCGATGTAACGCTCGATATAGATGTCGCCGTTCTTAAACGCGGCCTGCGCTTCGCTCGAAGCCGTCTCAAGCGCCGCCCCAAGTTCTGCCTCTGTGCGGACGATCCGCATGCCGCGTCCGCCGCCGCCCGCCGCCGCTTTGACGATCACGGGGAAGCCGATCTCGCGCGCGATCCGCAACGCTTCCGTCTCGGACTCAAGCGGCTCGGTGCTGCCCGGCAGAATGGGCACGCCCGCCTCGCGCATCGTGCGGCGCGCTTCCACCTTGTCGCCCATCAACTTGATGACAGACGAACGCGGGCCGATAAACTTGATGTTGCACGCCTCGCAAATCTCCGCGAACTGCGGCGCTTCCGCGAGGAAACCGTAACCGGGATGGATCGCGTCCACGTTGGCGATCTCGGCGGCGCTGATGATGGCCGGGATGCTCAAGTAACTCTGCGACGAAGGCGCGGGGCCGATGCAGATCGACTCGTCGGCGAAGCGCACATGCAACGAGTCGCGGTCGGCCTGACTATAGACCGCCACAGTGCGAATGCCCATCTCCTTGCACGCCCAGATGATGCGACACGCGATCTCGCCGCGATTCGCAATCAAAATTTTTCTGAACTTGCGCGGATAAATTGGCATAAAAACAGTGGACCGGGCCGGCTGAACAGTGACGAGTAAAAGGCAAGCGCAACGACGCGCGGCCCGCGCAACTCATCACGCCGGTTTAATGCCGAACAGTGGTTCGCCGTACTGGACGGGCTGCGCGTTCTGCGGGTAAATCTCGACGACGACGCCGTCCCAATCAGACTCGATCTCGTTCATCAGCTTCATCGCTTCGATGATGCAGAGGACCTGCCCCCGCTTGACGCGAGTGCCGACTTCGACGAACTCCGGAGCCTCTGGCGACGGTGCACGATAGAACGTGCCGACAATCGGCGACATGAGCGTGTTTACATCCGCCGCGCTGCCCGGCGCGGCCGCTTCTGTCGCAGCCGCGTCGGCCGCTGTAGGCGCGCTCGCCGTCGCATCCGGCGTAACGGTTGCCGCGGCCGGCGGCTGTGCGAGCGGCGTGATGGTCGGCTGCACGAACGCAGCCGTCGGCGCGTGGCTCGCGGGCGCGTGTTGTGCTGCCGTCTGCCGGCTGATGCGCAAGCGGAAGCCCTCACGCTCGATCTCGAACTCGGTGAAGCCCTGCGCGGTGATCAACTCGGACAACTCGCGCAACTCTTCCAAGTTCAACTCGCGCTCCGGCTGCTGTGCGTGCTGCGACTCACGCGGTTCACGCGGTTCTCTAGGCTCACGCGCGTCGCGCGGTTCGCCGCTGCGTCGATGTCGCCGCGCGTGGCGGCGACCCTGTTCGCGTTGCGCGCCGCCGGTCGAAGTACTTGCGCCCTGTGCGGCACTGCTGCCGGTGGTTGCGCTGCTGTCGCCGCGCGGCTGTTGAGCGGTCTGCTCCGGTTCGCGTGCCGGTGCGCTGGCCGCACCGACTGTCTCTGGTCTGTCCTGACTGCTCATCTTGTCTCGCGCCTCCGCACGGATAAGTTTGTAGACTCGCATCGGGGCACCAAGCACAAAGGCAAGGCCCCCAGCCCGCGCCTCTCCGGTCGCCGTGGCGGGGGCTTGGGGGCCAGACTTGAAAGACCCGGCCGGCGCGCGTCTGTTAGCACAACACGCGTCGGCGCTGGCTTAAGGCAAACTAATCGGATTCTTGCTCGGCGGCGGTGGATTCGGTCTTCTGCGAACGCCGGCCGCCACTACCTGCCTTGTCGGCGTCCTTCGCTTCGGGCACACGCCCGCGCCCGCGCGCCTCGGTCGTCTCTTCCTTCTCGAACGTGCGGTCGGCCTTGCGCCCACCACGCCGGCCGCCCTCGGCCTCGCCCGACTTGGAAGCACGCGCGCTCTTTTTCTTGCCCGCGCCTGTGGTCTTGGCTCGCTTCGTCTGCTCGGCGGCTTCGCGCTCGCGCGGGTTGTCCACCAACTCGATAATAGCGAGTTCGGCGTTGTCGCCGTCGCGCCGGCCCAACTTGATGATGCGCGTGTAGCCGCCCGGTCGATCTTTGTAACGCTCGCCCAGTTCGCCGAACAGACGCTTGACTGCGGCGACGCCCGCCGTGCGCGGCGCACGCTCCTGCCCGCGCCGGCCCAACGTCGTCGCTTGTCCTTGATTGCCTGCGTGGAAGAAGCCCGCAGCCTGACGGCGCAAATGAACGGTCTGCGCGGCCGTGTCGTCGCCCGTCAAATTCTGCGCGCGCTTCGACAGCGTGATGACGCGTTCGATGTACGGACGCAACTCCTTCGCCTTCGGCAGCGTGGTCACGATCTGCTCGTTGCGCGCGTTAATCAGCGAGGTCGCCAGATTGCGCAGCAGCGAGATGCGGTGCTCCGTTGTCCGCCCCAGTTTACGATGTGCTTTTTGATGTCGCATAACTTTGCTTAGCTATTAGCGGTCAGCGGTCAGCTAATCAAGCAGGCAAAGCTGACTGCTGATCGCTGACCGCTGTTTTATTCTTCGTCGTCCACGTCGGCGTATTCGCTCGGATCGAGATCGCTGCCGCCCGTGCCGGGGATGGGGTTGCCCTGTTCGTCGAACTCCATGCCGAAGTCCAGCCCCATGCCGTGCAGGATGTCTTTGATCTCGTTCAAAGACTTCTTGCCGAAGTTCTTCGTCGCCAGCATCTCGCGCTCGCTGCGTTGGACGAGATCGCGGATGGTGCGAATGTTGGCGTTCTTCAGACAGTTGTAGGACCGCACAGATAGTTCGAGTTCATCGACCGAACGATCAAGCAGATCGTTGCGCGGCAAGGGCGGCCGCTCGATGCCGGTGTAGACGGCCTCGTCCGTGTCTTCCTCGAAGTTGATGAAGATCGTCATGTGATCTTTGATCAACTTCGCGGCCAGACCGATGGCGTCGTCCGGTTTGACCGAGCCATCGGTCCAAACTTCGATGGTCAACTTGTCAAACTCTGTGTTCTGTCCTAAGCGCGCGGCTTCGACCGTGTAGTTCACCTTCTTGACCGGCGTATGCACCGAGTCAATCGGGATGTAACCTAAGCTCAGGTCCTCGTCGAAGTTGCGATCCGCAGGCACATAGCCGCGCCCGCGCTTCAAGCGCATCTCGACGTTGAGTTCGCCGCCTTCGCTAACGGTGGCGATGTAGACGTTCGGATCGAGAATCTCCACGTCGCCGTCCGCTTCGATGTCGCCCGATAGCACTTCGCCCGCGACGCCCTTCGTAATGGTCAGCGTCTTCGGCTCGTTGCCGTGCAGCTTAATAGGAATCTGCTTGAGGTTGAGGATCACGTCGGTCGCGTCCTCGACCACGCCGCGAATCGACGAGAACTCGTGCTCGACGCCTTCGATCTTAACCGCAGTGATGGCTGCGCCTTCAATCGAAGAGAGCAGCGCGCGGCGGAGACTGTTGCCGATGGTCGTGCCGAAGCCGCGCTCAAACGGCTGCGCCGAGAAGCGCCCGTATCGCTCGGTCAGCGTTTCATTCTCGACCGCCAAGCGGCGCGGCATCTGAAAGCCCGTCCAAAGTGTATTTTGCTCTATGCTCATAATTGTCAAACCTGTATGTGCGCTGCGAACCCGGTGAAAACACGACTGCGCTGCGACCCGGCGACCGTTGCGCATAAACTGATGCGCGACGGCCGCTCGGACCACAGACGCCAAACGTTTACTTGCTATAAAGCTCGACGATCAGTTGCTCGTTGATCGAACGGTCGACGTCGTCGCGCGCCGGCAGCGTCGTCACGCGCGCGCTCATCTCGCCGCTTTCGCCCGGTGCAAGCCAAGAGGGGCGATTGCGCCCGCCCGCCGTCTGCCACGCGCCCTCGATGTGCGCGTTCTTCTGGCTCGCTTCCTTGATGGCGATCACGTCGCCCGCTTTGACCGAGAACGAAGGAATATCAACTTTGCGCCCGTTAACTTCGACGTGCCCGTGATTGACGAGTTGGCGCGCTTGTCGCCGCGACGTGGCAAAGCCCGCGCGATAGACGGCGTTGTCCAAACGGCGTTCGAGCAACGACAAGAGGTTCTCACCCGTGATGCCCTTCATCCGGTTGGCGCGCTCGAAGTAGTTGCGGAACTGACCTTCGAGCACGAAGTAGATGCGCTTGACCTTCTGCTTCTCGCGCAACTGCTGCCCGTAACCGACGAGCGCCTTGCCGCGCCGGGGCGAATTGCCGTGCTGACCGGGCGGCTGCGTGCCGCGCTTCTCAATCGGGCACGACGGCTTATAACAGCGGTCGCCCTTCAAAAATAGTTTGCCACCTTCGCGGCGGCACAGACGGCACACCGCTCCACGATACCTAGCCATTTCGGTTTTGTTGCCTCCTGTCTGAAACTTCAGACGGAAAAGTTTACAGGTCGCGCCACGCGGGCGCTCGACCCTTCATCCTTTGATTTCGGATTGCGGATTTCGGCATGCGGATTAGAAAACAAACTGTCTTTCAATCCGCATGCCGAAATCCGCAATCCACAATGGTTAAACTCTGCGCCGCTTCGGCGGGCGGCAGCCGTTGTGCGGGATGGGCGTCGTGTCGCGGATGGCGATGACGCGGATGCCCGCGTTGTTGATGGCGCGGATCGCGGACTCACGCCCGCCGCCCGGCCCCTTCACGCGTACCTCGCACTGCTGCATGCCGGCCTCTTTGGCCTTGTTCGCCGCCTCGTAGGCGGCCTGCTGCGCCGCGAACGGCGTGCCCTTGCGCGAGCCACGAAAGCCGCGCGCGCCCGCCGACGATTGCGCGATCAGGTTGCCATCCAAGTCGGTGATCGAGATCATCGTGTTGTTGAACGACGCCGCGATGAACACGATCCCGTTCGGGATGTTCTTCTTCTCTTTCTTCCGAAAGACCTTCTTCTTGCCGCCGGTTGTTGTCTTTGCCATAACTAGAGCTATCAGCTATCAGCAGTCAGCCTTCAGTTAAAACCAAAAGCGATTGACTGCGCTCGTTTGTACCTTCAGCCGCACGCTACCAGCTAACAAGCTGACTGCTGATAGCCGACCGCTGAAAGCTTCCGTTACTTCTTGCCGGGCGCTTTCTTCTTGGCGATGGTGGCGCGCCGCGGGCCCTTGCGGGTGCGCGCGTTGGTGTGCGTGCGCTGCCCGCGCACGGGCAGACCTCGCCGGTGGCGCAAACCACGGTAGCAGCCGATGTCCATCAAGCGTTTGATGTCCATCTGCGTGCGCTTGCGCAGGTCGCCTTCAACGTCGCCCTGCCCCTCGATGATCGAGCGGATGCGCCCCAGTTGATCCTCGTCCAGTTCGCGCACGCGCGTGTCCGGGTGGACGCCCGCTTCTTTGAGGATTGAGTTCGAGCGCGAACGCCCGATGCCGAAAATGTACGTCAGTCCGATCTCGACGCGCTTATTGACCGGAAGATCGACGCCAACCACACGAGCCATTCTTAACTCTCCATTTCGAATTTCGGATTGCTGAATGCGGATTAAAAACCAAGCTGTCTTTCATCAATCCGCATTCCGCAATCTACAATTCATTAGCCTTGTCGCTGTTTGTGTTTCGGGTTTGTGCAGATCACGCGCACCACACCTTTGCGGTGGATAATCTTGCAGTTGTCGCACATCTTCTTAACTGAAGCCCGTACCTTCATGCCTAACCTACCTTCCGCCGGTCGCGCACGCGCCTTATTTGTAGCGATACGTGATCCGGCCGCGATTCAAATCGTAAGGCGATAGTTCGACTAACACGCGGTCGCCGGGTAGAATGCGGATGAAGTTCTTCCGCATTTTGCCGGACACGTGCGCTAATACCTGGTGACGACTATCTTCCAACTCGACGCGGAACATGGCGTTCGGCAGCGTCTCGATGACCTTCGCCATCACCTCTATAGCATCTTCCTTCGCCATCTGCTGCTATAGTGCCAAATCTGCCTATGGCGGCAAACTTCGGATACTAACACAGCCGTCGCCCGTGTGCCAAGTCACGGCGGTAGTTCAGGTTATAGATGCGCGGCGCTCGTGGTCGGTTGCGGCTCGGCCGTGCGCTCGACGCGCGTAAACACCTCCGGCCCCTCCTCCGTGATCGCAATCGTGTGCTCGACATGGGCCGACGGTTGCCCATCTATAGTCACCACCGTCCAGCCGTCGGCCAGAGTCTTCGTCTGGTGCGTGCCCATGTTGAGCATCGGCTCGATGGCGAACACGTAGCCCGCCTTGATCTTCGTGCCTTTACCCGGCGTACCGTAGTTCGGAATCTGCGGGTCTTCGTGCATGCGCCGGCCGATGCCGTGCCCGACGTACTCGCGCACGACCGTGTAGCCGTGTGCCTCTGCGTGCGCCTGCACCGCCCAACCAATGTCGCCCAAGTGCCGACCGGGCCAGCACTGTTTGATAGCGCGCTCAAGACATTCTTCCGCCACGCTGATGAGTTGCAGCCGGTCGGCCGGCACGACACCGATGGGTACGGTCGTAGCCGTGTCGCCGACGAAGCCGTGCAAGGTCGCGCCCACATCGACCGAGAGGATGTCGCCCTCCTGCAAGACGTAGTGCGACGGGAAGCCATGCACGACCTGTTCGTTGACCGAGGCGCAGATCGAATACGGGTAACCGTGATAACCCTTGAACGTCGGCAACGCGCCCGCGTCGCGGATCATGCGCTCGGCCGCGGCGTCGAGTTCGAGCGTGGTGAGGCCGGGCCGCGCCATCGCACCCACCGCCTCGCGCACCAACCCGGCGAGCCGCCCGGCCGCCCGCATCTTCTCCAACTCTTTCCGCGACTTACCGATAATCATAAAGCAGTGACCAGTGACAAGTAACAAGTGCCGAGTTAAGACAAGTTTTTAATAACTTGTCATTCGTTACTTGTCACTGGTCACTATCTTTTCAATGTCCGCGTAGATGGCTTCCGGTTGGCGTGTGCCGTCAACGCGGTGCAGCCGTTCGGTCTGCGCGTAGTAGTCGAGCAGCGGGCGCGTCGCCAGTTCGTAAGTTTCAAGCCGCACGCTGATCGCTTCGGGCCGGTCGTCGGCGCGATGCGTGAGTTGCGTGTCCGGGTGCAGGTCGCAAACCTCGTCAGACTTCGGCGGCTTGAAATAGACGTTGTAAATCTCGCCGCAGACAGAACAGTGGCGTCGCCCGGTCAAACGCTTCTCAAGTATGTCGAGCGGCACGTCAACCAGTATGGCTTGAATCGTGTGCCCTTGTTCGCCAGCCAAGCCTTCGAGCCGCTCGGCCTGCGCCGTGGTGCGCGGGAAGCCGTCGAGAATGTAACCGTTCAGGCAATCGGGCTGCGCGGTGCGTTCCTGCACCACGCGAATCGTCACGTCGTCCGGCACGAGTTTGCCCGCGGCCATGATCGAGCGCACTTCTTCGGCTAGCGGCGTGCGCGCCTCTCGTAGCGCGCGAAACATGTCGCCGGTCGAGATTTGCGGCAACCCCAGCCGCTCTTGTAACAGACGCGCCTGCGTGCCTTTGCCCGCGCCCGGCGCGCCCATCAAGACGACGATCTTGGACATACGGAAATGCTGAATGAGACAGGCGGCACGCTGAATGAAAGCTCACTGACTGTTAAGTCGTCATTCATCAGGCCGCCTTCATCGTTGCTGCTACGCCCTGCGGCCGCGCAGGCGACTGCCGCCGCCGAGGAAGCCTTCGTAGTTGCGCATGACGAGTTGCGCTTCGATCTGCGCCACCGTATCCATCGCCACGCCGACGAGAATCAACAGGCTCGTGCCGCCAAAATAGAACTGGTAGCCCATGCCCGTCGGAATCCACGTCAAGCCCGGCGTGCTGCTGAAGAAGGCATCGAGCGACGCGCCGATGAACGGCAACCGCCCGACCCGAAAGCCGCTCAACATCAACTGCGGCACGAACGCGACGAGCGCCAGATAGATCGCGCCCACGGTCGTCAGGCGCGTCAGAATATTGTTCAAGTATTCAGCGGTAGTTCGGCCCGGTCGGATGCCCGGAATGAAGCCGCCGTGCTTGCGTAAGTTGTCCGCCACCTCATCGACGTTGAAGATGATCGTGATGTAGAAGAACGTGAACAGCACGATCAACGAGAGGAAGACCAACTCGTAATACGGGTCGCCGCCGTGGAACTGTTGGAAGAACAGGTGCAGTTTGTAGCGCCACGAGTCGGGCTGACTTGGATCAAACTGGATGAACTGCACAATCGTCTGTGGGAACGCAAGCATCGACGACGCGAAGATGACGGGGATGACGCCCGCCATGTTGATCTTCAGCGGCATGCTCGTCTGCTGCCCGCTGACCACCTGTCGCCCTACGTGTCGCTTGGCATAACTGATCGGCACTTTGCGTCGCCCCGATTCGACGAAGACGATGAACGCGATCAGCAGGATGAGCGCCGCCACCAAAGCCAGCACGCCGAGCACTTGGAAGGTGTCGCCGCTGCGGACTTTCTCCAAGACCTGCGGCACGCCGCGCGAAGGCAAGCCGATCACGATGCCCGCGAAGATCAACAACGAGATGCCGTTGCCGATGCCGCGCTCCGTGATCTGCTCGCCCAACCACATGACGAAGATCGTGCCGGTCGTGAGCGTGAGAATAGTCGTGATCAGAAACGACCACGTGTTCGGCCCGACGCCCTGCGCTTGCAGCCAGCGCGCGACGATGCCGGTCTGGAAACACGCGAGTATCACCGTCAGATAGCGCGTGTACTGGTTGAGCTTCGCGCGCCCGGCCTCGCCTTCTTCCTGCATCCGCTTCAACTGCGTGAACACGGTCGTCATCAACTGGATGATGATCGAGGCCGTGATGTAAGGCGTAACGCCGAGGGCGAAGACGGAGATCGTTTGGAAGTTGCCGCCTGAAAACAGGTCGAGCACGCCGAGCAAGGTGTTGCCCACTTCGCCCCAGACTTGGATCAGCCGCTCTTTATTGATGCCCGGCGCGGTGATGTGCGCGCCGAGCCGATAGACGGCCAAGAGGCCCAGCGTGAACAGAATCCGCCTGCGCAGGTCGGGCACTTGAAACATGTTGCGGACGGCGGCGAAGAACTTTTCCATAAGACCCCTAACTACGGTTATAAGTAACGAGTGACAAGCGACGAGTTAAGGATAATCCTGCAACCCGCGACTTGTCACTCAGCGCCCGTCGGTCAATCCTGTTTTAGCTCGTCACTGGTGACTCGTCGCTCGTCGCTGCTTTGGTGATGAGCGTAGCCGTGCCGCCCGCCTGTTCGATCTTTTCGCGGGCACTCTTGGTGAAGCGATGTGCCGCGATGCGCAGCGGCTTGGTCAGTTCGCCCGTGCCGAGCACGACCACATCGCGCTTGCCTTTGGCGATCACGCCGCGCGCGTGCATCACGTCCGGCGTCACGTCGTCGTTCGCCGCGAAGCTCTGCTCCAACGTCGCCAAGCTCACCTCGGTCCACTGCTTCTTGAAGATGTTGGTGAAGCCGCGTTTCGGCAGCCGCCGCTGCAAGGGCATCTGCCCGCCCTCGAAGCCGATCTTCGCCGAATAACCGGAGCGCGATTTCTGGCCCTTGTTGCCGCGCCCCGCCGTCTTGCCCAAGCCTGAGCCGGGGCCGCGCCCGACGCGCTTCTTCCGGTGCGTCGAACCCGGCGCTGCGTGCAAATTATTTAAGCCGATAGCCATGTGTAAACCTCGTGCATCGTAAATTGTAAATCGTAAATAGCAACTGCTTTCTGCTATTCACGATTGACGCTTCACGATCTACTAATCACTATTCGATGATGCGGATCAAGTGCGGCACTTTGGCGACCACGCCGCGCGCCGCGGGCGTGTCGCGCCGCTCGACGATTTGATTGAGTTTCGTCAAGCCGAGGCTGCGCACGATCTCTTTCTGCGTTTTCGGAAACGCGATGAAGCTGCGGTAATACTGAATGCGAATCGTCCCGCCGCCCTGCTCGTCGTTCTGTTCTGCCATAACAAACCTCGTCAATCGGGCATCGTCAATCGGGCATAGCTAAAACTTCTATTGACGATGCACGATTTACTATTTACGTTCTTATAGTTCATTGACCTGCTTACCGCGCAGCCGGGCCACTTCCATCGGGTCTTTCATGTTCAAGAGGCCGTCGAAAGTTGCGCGCACAACGTTGTGCGGGTTGGTCGAACCGAGCACTTTGGTCCGCACATCATGGATGCCCGCCGCCTGCATGATGGCACGCACCGCGCCGCCTGCGATCACGCCCGTGCCTGCCGAGGCCGGCTTCATCAGCACGCGCCCTGCGCCGTAGCGGCCGACAAACTCGTGCGGCAGCGTGTTCTCGATGAGCGGGATGCGGATCAGGTTCTTCTTCGCCGCCTCGATGCCCTTCTTGATCGCCAACGGCACTTCGCGCGCCTTGCCCGTGCCGAAGCCGACGTGGCCTGCGCCGTCGCCCACGACGACGAGCGCAGCGAAGCTCAAGTTCTTGCCGCCCTTGACCACTTTGGTCACACGATTGATCGAGATCACCTGATCCTGTAGATCAAGCCCCGACGCTGTAATACGTTGTTTCGGTTGTCGCATCGCTTATTCCTGACTACCCGCAGCCGCGCCTTGTGCCGCCGCTTCTTCACGATTCAAACCCGCCGCGCGCGCCGCGTCTGCCAGCGCCTTCACACGCCCGTGGTAACGATAGCCGCCGCGATCAAAGACGACGCTCTCGACGCCTTTTGAGATCGCGCGCTCGGCAATTGCCTGCCCGACGCGCGCGGCCGCTTCGATGTTGCCGCCGGTCGCGCCGCGCAAATCCTTCTCGGTCGTCGAAGCGGCGGCAATCGTGCGGCCCGCCTCGTCGTCGATCAGTTGCGCGTAGATGTGGTTCAGGCTGCGATAGATCGCCAGCCGTGGGCGCGCGCCCGTGCCTTGCACCTTACGCCGGATGCGTCGATGCACGGCCCGCCGGATGTCTGCTCTGTCCTTCTGTGCCATCACAACTCCATTTCGGATGTCAGATTGCGGATTGCGGATTGATGAGACACGCTCTGTGTTTAATCCGCATGCCGCATGCCGACATCCACAATTCTATTTGCCCGTCTTGCCCGGCCGCAGTTTGAGCGGCACGTCGGCGTAGCGCACACCCTTGCCCTTGTAGGGGTCGGGCTTACGCAGGTTGTGCATCTCGGCCGCGGTCTGTCCAAGCTTCTGCTTGTCGATGCCGGAGAGCGTCAGGGTCAACTGATACTGCGGGATTGACGACTTGGCCGGCACGCGCTCGCCTTTGGCGTCGATGCCTTCGGGCAGCGGGAAGTCAATCGGGTGCGAGTAGCCGAGCGAGAAGACGATCCGCTTGGCCTGCACGTCCGCCTTGTAGCCGACGCCGACCACGTCCATCTGCTTCGAGAAGCCTTGCGTGACGCCCGTGACCGCGTTGTTCGCCAGCGCGCGCGCCAATCCATGCGCGGCCGCCAGATCGTCGGACGCGCGCTCCGCTATCAGTTGATCGCCTTCCTGCCGGAACGTGATGCCCTCAGGGATCGGCGTGGTGAGCGTGCCTTTCGGCCCTTTCACCTGCACCTCGCGCGCGCCGAGCGTTACGGTCACGCCCGCCGGCACGGTGATCGCTTTCTTACCAATACGAGACATGATCAAACCTCAGTGACAAGTGACAAGTGATAAGTGACGAGCAAGTAGTTGTTCAACTTGGCGCTCGGCAACTCATGACCCGGCACTGTTAATAGATTTCCGCCAGCACTTCACCGCCGACGTTCTCGCGGCGCGCGCGCTTGCCGCTCATCAGCCCGCGCGAGGTCGAGACGATGTTGATGCCGTAGCCGCCCAAGACACGCGGAATCTCGCCTGAGCCGAGATAGACGCGGCGACCGGGGCGCGAGACGCGTTGCAGGTACGAGATCGAGCTAGTGCCCCGTGCGTCGTAGCGCAAGAAGATGCGCAGCGTGCGCTTCGTGCCCTCGCCCTTAACGACGAAGTTATTGATGTAGCCCTCTTCCTTCAGGATGCGGGCGATCTCAAGTTTCAATTTCGACGCCGGGATGTCCACGCGCGAGTGCTTCGCGGCAATCGCGTTCCGCATCCGCGCCAGCATGTCGGCAATAGGATCAGTCATTACTCAACTCCGAAAACAGTGTCCAGTGACAAGCGACAAGCAACGAGCCGGGACAAGTTTTTCTTGTCACTTGTCACTCGTTACTTGTCACTGTAGTTATTACCAACTCGACTTGACGACGCCGGGGATTTGCCCTTGCAGCGCCAACTCGCGGAAGCAGATACGGCACAACTTGAACTTGCGCAGGTAGCCGCGCGGGCGGCCGCACCGCTGGCAGCGCGTGTAAGCCCGCGCCGAGAATTTCGGTTTCCGCTTCGACTTTGCGATTAACGATGTCTTCGCCATGTGTCTTTCCAATTAGCTATCAGCAATCAGCCACAGCAGCAGTCTCTTATAACTGACGGCTGACCGCTGACCGCTTTACTACTGCCTGAACGGCATGCCCAACGCTTTTAAGAGCGCGCGGGCCTGCTCGTCGTTGCGCGCGGTCGTGACGATGGAGATGTTCATGCCGCGCGTTTTGTCCACCTTGTTGAAATCGATCTCAGGGAAGATCAACTGCTCGCGGATGCCGAGCGTGTAGTTGCCGCGCCCGTCGAACGACTTGGGCGAGACGCCGCGAAAGTCGCGCACGCGCGGCAGCGCCACCGACACCAGCCGGTCGAGGAACTCATACATGCGGTCGCCCCTGAGCGTGACCATCGAACCGATGGGCATGCCGGCCCGCAGTTTGAACGACGCGATAGACTTCTTCGCCTTCGTCGTGACCGGCTTCTGGCCCGCGATGGACGAAAGCTCGACGGCCGCCGTGTCCACGATCTTGGAGTTGGCGATGGCTTCGCCCAAGCCCATGTTGATGACGATCTTGTCCAACTTCGGCACGGCCATCGGGTTCGCAATGTCGAACTCTTTGGCGAGGGCCGGCGCGATGTCGCGCTGATAACGCTCTTTCAGTCTTGCTGCCATTGTCCTTTAACCTTTTCGTCTGGGACTCGCCTTAAACGGCGTTTCCAGACTCACCAATAAATTCTATTAGCCGCGCCTACTTCTCAAGTGTGTGCCCGCTCTTGACCGCAACGCGCTGCTTTGCGCCGTCGCCGCCGACTTCCAAACGCACGCGCGTCGGCTTGCCCGATTGCGGGTCGATCAGTTGCACGTTCGAGATGTCGATGAACGCTTCGCGGTCGATGATGCCGCCACCGCGGTTCGCGCCGGGGTTCGCCCGCTGGTGCTTCTTGACGATGCCAGCGCCCTCGACCTTGATCTTGCCGCGCCGTGGATCGACTTCGAGTACGCGCCCGCGCTTGCCGTTGTCGCGGCCCGCAATGACGACTACTTGATCGCCTTTTCTAATCTTCGCGCGCTTAACGCCCTGCTGTGCCATAACCGTTAAATCACCTCCGGCGCGAGCGACACAATCTTCATAAAGTTGCGGTCGCGCAGTTCGCGGGCGACGGGGCCGAAGACGCGCGTGCCAATCGGCGTGTCGTCCGGCTTAATCAACACGCACGCGTTTTGATCGAAGCGGATATACGTGCCGTCTTTGCGCCGCACCTCTTTGCGCGTTCGCACGATGACCGCGTTATGCACCGTGCCTTTTTTGACCGCTCCATCCGGCGCGGCCTCTTTTACGGTGACCTTGATGCGGTCGCCTAAAGAAGCCTTGCGCCCGGTCGCGCCGCCAATGCCCATGATCATCTCCACGCGGCGCGCGCCCGAATTATCGGCCACGTCGAGCGAAGTCTGCATTTGAATCGCCATGACTCACCTCAATTGCGGAATGCGGGGTTCGGATTGCGGATTAAAGCACCGTTGCATGATTTCTTAAATCCGCATTCCGCATTCCGAAATCCGCAATACTACTTCTCTGCCTTCTGCACGACTTCGACCACGCGCCAGCGTTTGCGGGCCGAGAGCGGGCGCGTCTCGACGATCCGCACCTTGTCGCCCACGGTCGCGTCCGTTTCGTTGTGCGCCATGAACTTCGACGTGCGGCGCACGTAACGACGATACTTCGGGTGCTTGATCAAACGATCCACGCGCACCACCACCGTCTTCTGCATCTTGTCCGACGCCACTACGCCGACCTTCTCCGCACGCCGCCCACGCTTGCCCGCCTCAGTCCCGGCGGCATTGCCCGCCTGCGCGTCCACGCCCGATGCGAGCGCCTCGGTCAGCGCCTCGCCGCTCGCGGTCGCATCGGCCGCTTGCGTCTCGTCGGTCGTCGCCGTCTGTTCGTTAGTCTCGTCTGCCATCGCTTAAACCTATCTCGCGGCCCCCAAGTGCGCCGCCGTCTGTAAAACTATAAAACTTACTGCGTCGCCGCTTGCTGCCGCTGGCGCATCAACGTGTGGATACGCGCGAGCGAACGCCGTTCACGCCGGAGCGTCTTGACCGCATCAACCTCGCCAAGCGCGAGTTTGAAGTTCAAGCGAAACAGCGACTCTTTCAACCGCGCCGCTTCGTTGTGCAAGTCCTCGTCCGACAACTCGCGCAGCTTCTCCAACTCTTCCCGTTTCTTCATCGCTTAAACTGCGCCTCCTTCTTGATCGGCGCGGGTCACAAACTTGGTCTTGATCGGTAGCTTCTGCGCCGCCAAGCGCATCGCCTCGCGCGCGATGTCCTCCGGCACGCCCTCGATCTCGTAGAGCACGCGCCCCGGCTTGACCACCGCCACCCAGTATTCGGGTGCGCCCTTGCCCTTGCCCATACGCGTTTCGGCCGGCTTCTTCGTGATCGGCTTATCGGGGAACATGCGAATCCAGATTTTGCCGCCACGTTTGATGTGACGCGTCATCGCAATACGCGCTGCTTCGATCTGCCGGTCGGTGATCCACGCCGGTTCTAATGTTTTCAGTCCATACTCGCCGAAGCTGATCTTATCGCCGCGCGACGCCACGCCCGTCATGCGACCCTTCATCTGCTTTCGGTGCTTGACCTTTTTCGGCATCAACATGATGAATACCCTTTAGCTGTCAGCTATCAGCCGTTCAGCTTTTTACCTGTCCACAAACGTTCGTTTAACTTCTGCTGTCGAGCAGTCACACCGGACAGCATGTTCTAACTGAAAGCTGACCGCTGATAGCTGACAGCCTGCTTAGCCTCTGTTTTCGCCACCGCGACCGCGCCGGTCGCCGCGATCACCACGGTCGCCCCGACGGTCGCCGTCCTCACGGTCGCGGCGCGGCCCACGGGGCCGGCGCTCGCGCCCATCGGCGCGCACGTCGTTGATCGGATCGGTCGTCGTGCCGCGTGCCATCGCTGCTTTCGGGTCGAGTATCTCGCCGCGATAGATCCAGCACTTGACGCCGATCACGCCGAACGTCGTGTTCGCTTCGGCGAAGCCGTAGTCAATGTCCGCGCGCAACGTGTGCAGCGGCAGACGCCCCTGCAAGTACCACTCGCTGCGGGCGATCTCCGCGCCGTTCAAGCGCCCGGAGACTTTGACCTTGATGCCCTGCCCGCCGAACCGCAGAGTCTCTTCGACGGCCTTACGCATCGCACGCCGAAAAGCGATGCGCTTCTCAAGTTGCGCCGCGATCTTTTCGGCCTGTAGCTGCGCGTTCAGTTCCGGCTTCTGAATCTCTTGAATCGAGACTAAGACTTCGCGGCCCGTGCGCGACATGATCTCGGCCTTCAGCTTGTCGATCTCCGCACCCTTGCGCCCGATGATGATGCCGGGGCGCGAGGTGTAGATGACGATCTTCAAGCGGTTGGCGGCGCGCTCCACGTCAACGTGCGAGACGCCCGCGCCGGCAAAGCGCGCTTTCAAATCTTTCTTCAGCTTGAGGTCCTCAAGCAAGAAGTCGCCGTACTGCTTGGTCTTCGCAAACCAGTGCGAATGCCAATCTTTGTTGTAACCGAGGCGGAAGCCGTAAGGGTGTACTTTCTGACCCACTGATGTTTACTCCGTTCGACTATTCTGCGGAAGTTTCGTTGCTCGCCGCCGGTTCGACCGGCGCGGTCTGCTCTGCGACTGCGGGCGGCGCGGCGGCTGCTTCAGCTTGCTTGCTGGCACGCGGCGTTGCGGCCTTCGGTGCGGTCGTTGCGTTTGCACGCTTCGTCCGCTTCGACTCGCCGCCCGTCTGCGGCTTGCCCGCCTTCGACGTGCGCGGCTTGCCGTCGCCTTTCGCCGCGCGCTCGTCGCTTGAGAGCAGCACGGTCACGTGGCAGAAGTGGCGACGTTCGCGATAGGCGCGACCTTGCGGCGCGGGCCGGAAGCGGCGGCGGTTCTTCGTCGGCCCCATGTCCACGAAGCACGCCTTGACCCACAGATCATCGGGGTCGATGGCGATGTTCGCTTTCTCGGCCAACTCGGTCGCATTAGCCACGGCCGAGCGGACGCATTTCTCGATGCCTTCGGCCGCGCGCTTCTGTGTGAACTGCAACACGGCCAGCGCCTCGTTGACGTTCTTGCCGCGAATCAAATCGACGACCAAGCGCGCCTTCTGGGCCGACCCGCGCAAATACCTTGCACTCGCTCTCGCTTCCATCTCTAAACCTCAGTGCCGAGTGCCGAGTGACAAGCGACAAGTTAAAGACGATTCAGGCTCGTCACTTGTCACCGGCCACCGGCCACTGTTATTTCGCTACCTTCGCGCCCTTCTCCGCTTTCGTGCCGGAGTGGCCTTTGAATGTGCGCGTCGGCGAAAACTCGCCGAGTTTGTGCCCGACCATGTTCTCCGTCACGTACACGGGCACGTGCCGTTTGCCGTTATGCACCGCGAACGTCAGCCCGACAAAATCGGGCGTGATCGTCGAACGGCGCGACCAAGTTCTGATCGCTGGCGGGCGCGCGTTTCCCTGCCGGATGCGGTCTACTGTTTTTTCGAGGGAGCCGTCAACGAATGCTCCCTTTTTAATTGAACGTGCCATCGCAAACTCCGAATCAGTAACAACAGTTGGTTCAGCAACTCGACGCTCATCGCCTTAGCCGCTTACTTCGTCCGTCGGTCGCGCACGATCATCTTCTGCGTGCGTTTGTTGTTGCGCGTCTTATAGCCGCGTGTGGGCTGACCCCACGGTGTCACCGGATGCCGCCCGCCCGAAGTCTTGCCTTCACCGCCGCCGTGCGGGTGATCGACCGGGTTCATCGCCACGCCGCGCACCTGCGGGCGCAAGCCATGCCAACGTGAGCGCCCGGCTTTACCGTAAGAGACGTTCTCGTGCTCGACGTTGCCGACCTGCCCGATGGTCGCATAACAGACGACGGGCACGCGCCGCACTTCGCCCGAAGGCATACGCAGTTGCGCGTAGTCGCCTTCTTTGGCGACGAGTTGCGCGAACGCGCCGGCCGAGCGCGCCATCTGCCCACCCTTGCCGGGGCGCAGTTCGATGTTGTGAATCTGCGTGCCCAATGGGATGTTGCGAATCGGCAGCGCGTTACCGGGCAGGATGTCTGCTTCGGGGCCGCTCATCACGGTCTTGCCGACTTCAAGGCCGGTCGGCGCGATGATGTAACGCTTCTCGCCGTCGAGATACGTGATCAAGGCGATGTGTGCCGAGCGGTTCGGGTCGTACTCGATCTGCGTGACGCGGCCGGGCACGCCCGCCTTGTCGCGCTTGAAATCGATGATGCGATAGAACCGCTTGTGCCCGCCGCCGCGCCGACGCATCGTGATGTGGCCGTTGTTATTGCGGCCTGAGATACGCGTCTTCGGCTCAAGGAGCGACCGCTCCGGTTCCGCGCCCTTCGTCAACTCGTCGCGCGTCAAGTACGTTTGATAACGGCGCGACGGCGATGTCGGTGTCAGTTTCTTGATGCCCATAACTTTTTGATTGCGGATTTAAGAACTGCTTCTTTTAATCCGCATTCCGCAATTAGATCGCTTCGCCGTAGTCGAGCGGCTTCTGCCCGGCTTCCAAAGTGACGTAGGCTTTTTTCCACGAAGGCTTGCGCCCTTCGTAGCGCCCGCGCCGCGCCTTCTTGCCGAGATAGTTGATCGTCCGCACCTGATCGACCTTGACCTGAAAGATCGTTTCGACGGCCGACTTGATCTCAGGCTTGGTCGCGTGCTTGTCCACCCGGAAGGTCAGCAGTTGCCGCCCGTCCTGCGTCTCTTCTTTTGCGATCAAAGCCTTCTCGGTGATGACCGGCGACTTGATGATGTCCCACACAGTTCGCATCGCTTGTTACGCCGCCTCCTCGGTCGCTTCCGGCTCGGCCGTTGCGCTCTCGTCAGCCGCATTGTCAGCCTTACCGTTCGCCTTCGCTGCCGCCGGAGCGAGCAGTTCGGTCAACTCGTCCACGGCCGCGCGCGACAACACCAGCTTGTCGTGATAAAGCAAGTCGTAGATGTTCAAGCCGCGACTGCTGACGATCTTCGCGCCCTTCACGTTGCGCGACGACAAGATCAGGTTCGCGTTATCCAGCGAGTCAACGATCAGAGTTTTGCCCGCGAGGCCGAGCGTGCTGAGCGCGCCCACGAACGCTTTCGTCTTCGGCTGGTCGAGCGTGAACGCTTCGAGCACAACCACGTTGCCCTCGCGCAGCCGCTCCGACAGGGCCGCGCGCAGAGCGCCGCGCTTCATCTTCTTCGGCAGATTGTAGGACCAGTCGCGCGCCTGCGGCCCGTGGACGTTGCCGCCGCCCTTCCAGAGCGGCGAGCGGATCGACGCGATGCGCGCCCGCCCCGTGCCCTTCTGCTTCCACAACTTGCGGCCCGACCCGGACACGTCGCCGCGCGTCTTCGTCCCGACCGTCCCCTGCCGCGCGCCGGCCTGATAAGCCTTCACGGCGGCATGGACGAGCGCCTCGTTATACTCTGCGCCGAAGACCACGGCCGACAATTCCAGATCGGCGACCTCTTCGTTCTTCAGATTGCGCACCTTCACGGTAGGCATAAGCAACTCCGTTCAAGCTGTCAGCGGTCAGTTATTCAGCAGTCAACTTAAAAATAAAAAGCTACTTGCTGAAAGCTGCTCGCCGAGAGCTATTTCTTCTGTCTGTCCGCCTTGCGGACGACGACGACGCTGCCGTTCGCACCGGGCACAGCCCCATGCACCATCAGCAGGTTGTTCTCCACGTCCACACGCGCCACGGTCATGTTCTTCACGGTCACGCGCTCGTCGCCCATGTGCCCCGACGAGCGCGTGCCCTTGATGACGCGCGACGGATACGCGGACGAACCGATTGAGCCGGGCGCGCGCACGTTCATCGAGCCGTGCGATTCAGGGCCGCGATTGAAGTTGTGCCGCTTGATCGTACCGGCGAAGCCGCGCCCTTTGCTGCGCCCGATCACGTCGATCCGGTCGCCGTCGGCGAACTGGTCCACAAGCACTTGATCGCCCACACTCAAAGCGGCATCGCCGTCGGGCACGCGAATCTCTTTCAAGATGCGCGTCGGCGGTGTCCCCGCGCCCGTCTTCTCGAAGTGGCCGCGCATCGGCTTGTTGACGTTCTTCAACTTGATGGGGCGTTCTTCGACCAGCCCCAACTGCACGGCATCGTAGCCGTCCTTGCCCGCGGTCGTTTTCTTCTGGACCACAACGCACGGCCCCGCCTTGATGACCGTCACCGGCGTGACCGTGCCATCTTCGGCGAATAACTGCGTCATGCCCACTTTGCGACCGATGATTCCGTTAATCATCACGAACCTCTAAGCTATCTGCGGTCAGCCTTCAGCTAACTATCTCGTCTTAGCTGACCACTTTCGTTTAAGCTTCAGCCGTTCGCTACCGAGTCAAAGCTGACTGCTGATAGCTAACCGCTGGCAGCTTCTTTACTGTCTGCCGAACGCCTTGATCTCCACGTCCACGCCGGCCGGCAGATCGAGTTTCATCAACGCATCCACCGTCTGCGGCGTCGGGTCGAGAATGTCCATCAACCGCTTGTGCGTGCGAATCTCAAACTGTTCGCGCGACTTCTTATCCACATGCGGCGACCGCAGGACTGTCCACTTGTTCTTCGACGTAGGCAGCGGGATCGGCCCCGCCACGCGCGCGCCCGTGCGTTTGGCCGTCTCCACGATCTCGGTGGTGGATTGGTCCAGCACGCGATGATCGTAAGCTTTGAGTCGGATTCTGATCTTCTCGTTCAGCATAACTTGCTATCAGCTTTCAGCCATCTGTCTAATGCCAGCCCACAGCCAGCGTACTGTCAACTATTCGACGACTTCGGAGATAGTGCCAGCGCCAACCGTTCGGCCACCCTCTCGAATGGCGAAGCGCAACCCCTTCTCCATCGCGATCGGCGTGATCAACTCGATCTCCATCGCCACATTGTCCCCCGGCATCACCATCTCCACACCCGCCGGTAACTGCGCCACGCCCGTCACATCCGTCGTCCGAAAGTAGAACTGCGGTCTGTAACCAGTGAAAAACGGCGTGTGCCGCCCGCCCTCTTCCTTCGTCAAAATGTACGCCTCCGCCTTGAACTTCGTGTGCGGCGTAATACTGCCCGGTTTGGCAATCACCTGCCCGCGCTCGATGTCTCTACGCTCCACGCCGCGCAAGAGTAAGCCCACGTTATCGCCCGCCACCCCTTCGTCCAGCAGTTTCTTGAACATCTCCACGCCCGTACACACCGTCTGTCTGGTGTCGCGGATGCCCACGATCTCCACCTGCTCGTTGACCTTCACCCGCCCGCGCTCGATGCGCCCGGTGGCGACTGTCCCGCGCCCTTGAATCGTGAAGATGTCTTCCACGGGCATCAAGAAGGGTTTCTCCACGTCGCGCTCCGGCGTCGGAATGTAGGAATCAACCGCCGCCATCAACTCGTCCACAGTCTTCTCCCACTTCTCCTCACCGTTAAATGCGCCCAGTGCCGAGCCGCGAATCACAGGGATGTCGTCGCCCGGAAACTCATAGGCGGCTAAGAGTTCGCGCACTTCCAGTTCGACGAGCTCCAACAACTCTTCGTCATCGACGGCATCGACCTTGTTCATGAACACGACCATGGCGGGCACGCCCACTTGGCGCGCCAGCAGAATGTGCTCGCGCGTCTGCGGCATGGGTCCGTCCGTGGCAGCAACGACTAAGATGGCCCCGTCCATCTGGGCTGCGCCCGTGATCATGTTCTTGACGTAGTCGGCGTGTCCCGGACAATCCACATGCGCGTAGTGCCGGTTCGGCGTCTCGTACTCGACGTGGGCGGTGGCAATGGTGATGCCGCGCGCCTTCTCTTCGGGCGCGTTGTCGATGGAGTCAAAGGCGCGCACCGTGATCTTCGGGTTGTGTTTGGCTAAGACTTTCGTGATCGCCGCCGTGAGTGTCGTCTTGCCGTGGTCGACGTGCCCAATCGTCCCAATGTTCACGTGCGGCTTCGACCGGTCGAATTTTTCCTTTGCCATCTCTTTTGCCTCTCGCTCCTTATGAATCCAATATGCCGCGCCTTAAGCGCTCGGCACTGAAGCTTTCGGTCAATGCTACTTAGCGACGCCCTGCACCTTAGCGATCACCTCTTCGGCAATGTTCTTCGGCGCTTGATCGTACCGCTCGAAGTGCATCGTTGAGGTTGCGCGCCCTTGCGTGGCCGAGCGCAGGTCGGTCGTGTAGCCAAACATTTCGGAGAGCGGCACGTAAGCCGTCACCACTTGTACACCGCCCGGCCGCGGTTCCATCTTTTCGATCTGCCCGCGCCGCCGGTTCAAGTCGCCGTTGACCGCGCCCATGTACTCTTCGGGCGTGACCACTTCGACGCGCATGATCGGCTCAAGCAGCACAGGCTTCGCTTTCTTCACCGCGTCTTGGAACGCGAGCGAACCGGCGATGTGGAACGAACGCTCGTCGGAGTCAACTTCGTGATACGAGCCGAAGACGAGCCGGACTTTGATGTCCACCAGTTCATAGCCCGCGAGGAAGCCGCGCTCCAGTGCGTCGCGGATGCCTTCTTCGGTCGGCTTGATGAACTCGCGCGGGATGACGCCGCCCGTGATCTTGTTCTCGAAGACGAAGCCTTCACCCGGCGCTGGCTCGATCTCGATCTCGACGTGCCCGTACTGACCGCGCCCGCCCGTCTGCCGTTTATAAACTTCCTTGCCCGGCGCACCTTGCGTGATCGTCTCGCGGTACGCGACCTGCGGCTTGCCGACGTTTGCTTCGACGCCGAACTCGCGCTTCATGCGGTCCACGATAATTTCTAAGTGCAACTCGCCCATGCCCGCGATGATCGTCTGCCCCGTCTCCTGATCGGTCGAGACGTTGAACGACGGGTCTTCCTGCGCGAGCCTCGACAGCGCCGTGCCGAGTTTGTCTTGATCCTGCCGCGTCTTCGGTTCGACCGCGACGCGTATGACCGGCGCGGGAAACTCCATCGCTTCAAGCACAATCGGCTTGTTCTCATCGCACACGGTGTCGCCGGTCGTGACCTGCTTCATGCCGCCGATAGCGATAATCTCGCCCGCGCTCGCTTCTTCAATATCCTCGCGCTTGTTGGCGTGCATCCGCATCAGCCGCCCGACGCGCTCGCGCGTCTGCTTGACCGAGTTGAAGGCGTAAGAGCCGGAGCGGATCGTGCCCGAATAGATGCGGACGAACGACAACTGACCGAGGTGCTTGTCGGCCATGATCTTGAAGACCAGACCGGCAAAGGGCGCGGCGGCGTCAGGCGGGCGCGCTTCGGCGTCGCCGCTCTTAGGGTTGACGCCTTCAATCGGCGGAATGTCGAGCGGGCTAGGCAGATAATCGACGACCGCATCGAGCAAAGTCTGCACGCCTTTGTTCTTGAACGCAGAGCCAGTGACCACGGGCACGAGCTTCAAGGCAATCGTGCCTTTGCGCAACGCCGCGCGAATCTCGTCTTCGGTGATCGACGCGCCTTCGTCTTCGAGGTACTTGTGCATCAAGTCCTCTTCCACGTCGGCGACGGCTTCGATCAATCTGTGGCGCGCGGCCTCTGGCCGTCGCTTGCAAGTCGGCGGGCACGTCCGTCGTTTCATACTCCGCGCCCTTCGTCTCGTCTTTCCACAGCAGCGCCTTCATCGTGATCAGATCGACCACGCCCTTGAACTGATCTTCAATCCCAATCGGGATTTGAATGGCCACGGGGTTCGCGCCGAGCCGCGTGATGATCGACTCGAACGAACGCTCGAAGCTTGCGCCCGCGCGATCCAACTTGTTGATAAAGCAGATGCGCGGCACGCCGTACTTGTCCGCCTGCCGCCAGACCGTCTCACTCTGCGGCTCGACGCCCGCCACCCCATCGAACACCGCGACCGCGCCGTCCAGCACGCGCAAACTGCGCTCGACTTCCATCGTGAAGTCAACGTGCCCCGGCGTGTCGATGATGTTGATGCGGTGCTCGACATCGTTGCGCTTCCAGAAGCAGGTCGTTGCGGCACTCGTGATCGTGATGCCGCGCTCTTGCTCCTGCTCCATCCAGTCCATCGTCGCCGTGCCTTCATGGACCTCGCCGATCTTGTGCGAGACGCCCGTGTAGAACAGCACACGCTCGGTGGTCGTGGTCTTACCGGCATCAATGTGCGCCATGATGCCGATATTGCGGAACTTGCTGAGGTCTTGCTTAGCCATGGCCGTTTACCACTTGTAATGCGCGAAGGCCTTGTTGGCTTCCGCCATGCGGTGCGTGTCTTCCTTCTTCTTGACGGCGTTGCCGCGATTGTTGGCGGCGTCGAGCAACTCGCCTGCGAGCCGGTCGATCATCGTCTTCTCGCCGCGCGAGCGCGAAGCGGAGACGATCCAGCGGATCGCCAACGACCCGCGCCGCTCCTGCGCCACTTCGATGGGCACTTGATAGGTCGAGCCGCCGACACGGCGCGACTTGACTTCGACCGTGGGGCGCACGTTCTCAATAGCACGCTTGAACGCCTTCAGCGGTTCTTCGCCCAACTTGTCGCCGACTTGCAGGAGCGCACGGTAAAAGATGCTCTCCGCATTCGACTTCTTGCCGCCCCACATCAGGCCGTTAATGAACTTCGTCACCAGCGGGCTGCTGTAGACCGGATCGGGCAGCACTTCGCGTCTCTGACTAACTCTTCGTCTTGGCATAACTGTTTAGTCTGCGTTTTGAAAAACTACTTCTTGCCCTTCGCTGCGCCGGCCGCCGCGCCGCTCTTCGGTCGCTTCGCACCGTACTTCGAGCGCCCCTGTTTGCGGTCGGAGACGCCGACGGAGTCGAGCGTGCCGCGAATGACGTGGTAACGCACGCCCGGCAAATCCTTCACGCGCCCGCCGCGAATCAGCACAATCGAGTGCTCCTGCAAGTTGTGCCCGACGCCCGGAATATAGGTCGTTACCTCGATGCCGTTGGTCAAACGGACGCGGGCGACCTTGCGCAGCGCCGAGTTCGGCTTCTTGGGCGTTTGCGTGTAGACGCGCGTGCAGACGCCGCGCTTTTGCGGCGACGATTGCAGCGCGGGGCTGGCCGTCTTGTACTTGACCTGCTCCCGGCCCTTGCGTACTAGTTGATTGATAGTCGGCACTGCTCTTAAATCCTCTGCCCCGTTACTTTGACGGGGCGAGTCTGAAGTTTCCGAAAGCGCAAAATGCTCCCGTTCCTGCCTCTTGCCGGAACTCAGGTCCGGCAGTCAGCGCAAGAAGCGGTTCGCCTCAAGTTAATCGCTTATGCTTTGTGGGGGACGTTCTGACCACTAACGGGTGCGGATGCTGGCTTCCCTCCGAGCCAAATTGTTTCTCTGTGGCGTCGCAATTTTTCCCGAACAAGCGATTGAAACAGCGGCCTTTCAGCCGTGTCATTCGCGGGCTGCCACGCGGGTTTCCGCCCTGCAAAACCGGACGGCACGTGCGCCTTTACGCCACAATATTTTCAAGCGATTGCCACACAAACAGACAATCGGGCAACGCCTCCGCACCGGCAGAACCAACTGAGCGTTGCACTATCGGGAAATGGACTAGCTGTCCAAACGGTGAATTGTACGGATCGAGTCCCGACCTGTCAAGTTGCCAGCGTGAATCGACAACAGGTGCGATAAAAAGGGCCGCCCAAGTTGAATTTTGGGCGGCCCTTACCTGATCTAAGCGGTCAAACTTACTCTTCGTCTGCGCCGCCCGCGTCTGTTTCCGCTTCACCCGCGCGCACCGTGACCGGAGTGGGCACGGGCGGGACGGTTTCGTGCGGCAGGATGTCGGGCAGTTCTTCGCCGCCGCGTTCAAGGGCCGCCGCGGACTGTTCGATGGTTTCGTCGCGCTCGACCTTGACGTTGCGATAGAACTCCATGCCTGTGCCGGCGGGGATCAACCGGCCCATGATGACGTTCTCCTTGAGGCCGCGCAGGTAATCGATGCGCCCGGAGATGGCCGCTTCGGTCAGCACGCGCGTCGTCTCTTGGAAGGACGCCGCCGAGATGAACGAGTCGGTTGAAAGACTGGCCTTCGTGATGCCTAAGAGCAGCGGGTCGGCCTTGGCCGGTTCGCCGTCCGCCTGCTCGACGCGGCCGTTCTCGTCGGAGAAGCGGAAGCGATCCACCTGCTCGTCGATCAGGAAGTCCGTGTCGCCCACGTCCGTCACCTTCACCCAGCGCAACATCTGGCGGACGATGACTTCGATGTGCTTGTCGTTGATGTTCACGCCCTGCAAACGATAGACCTCTTGAATCTCGTTCGTCAGGTACTCTTGCAAGCGGTTCATACCGAGCACGCGCAAGATGTCGTGCGGGTTGAGCGGCCCATCCATCAACGCCTCGCCCGCGCGCACGCGGTCGCCCTCTTGCACGTTGATGTGCGTACCACGCGGGATGTCGTACTCGCGCTCCTCGCCGTCGTCGCCGACGACGATCAGTTTGCGCTTGCCCTTGGCGATGGGGCCGAGTTTGATGATGCCGTCGATCTCGGACATGACAGCGGTTTCGCGGGGCTTGCGCGCTTCAAACAACTCGACGACGCGCGGCAGACCGCCGGTGATGTCTTTGGTCTTCGTAGTTTCGCGCGGAATCTTGGCGATGGTGTCGCCCGGCTCAACCTCTTCGCCGTCCGTTACCATCAGGTTCGCGCGCACAGGCATCTGGTAAGTCTTCAAGACCTTGTTAGCCGCGCTGCGTATCTCAAGACGCGGCTGCTTCTTCTCGTCGGGCGAGTCTTTGACGACAAGGCGCGACTGGCCCGTGACCTCGTCCACCTCTTCGTCAACCGTCACGCCCTCTTTCAAGTCTTGAAACTTCACATGCCCTGCCACTTCGGTCAGGATTGCGAAGGTGAACGGGTCCCACGTAGCGAGCAGTTGATCTTCGACGACCGGCGCACCGTCTTCGACAAGCAGGTGCGAGCCATAGACGATCTGGTGGCGTGCCACCTCGCGCCCGCGCGGATCGATGATCGTGAGCGCGCCGTTGCGGTTCATCGCAATGATCTCGCCGCGGCGGTTCTTGATCGTTTGCAGTTCGACGTACTTGATCGTGCCGTCCATGCGCGCTTCGTGCTTCGAGGACTCTTCGAGGCGCGCCGTGCCGCCGATGTGGAACGTGCGCATCGTCAACTGCGTGCCCGGCTCGCCGATGGATTGCGCGGCGATGACGCCGACCGCTTCGCCGATGTCCACGGGCCGACCCGTCGCCAGATTGCGCCCGTAGCACTTGATGCAGACGCCGCGCCGCGACTCGCACGTCAGCACCGAACGGATGCGGACGCGCTGCACGCCGGAGCGTTGAATCTCGGCTGCGAGGTCTTCGTTGATCTCATCATTTATGCCGACGATGACGCGCCCTTCGACCGGGTCGATCACATCGTCGAGCGCCGTGCGGCCGACGATGCGGTCGCGCAACGATTCGATCTCTTCGCCGCCTTCGACAATCGCCGTCGAAGAGATGCCTTTGAGCGTGCCGCAATCCGGCTCGGAGATAATCACGTCCTGCGCCACGTCCACCAAACGCCGGGTCAAATAACCGGAGTCGGCGGTCTTCAAGGCCGTATCAGCCAGACCTTTACGCGCGCCGTGCGTCGAGACGAAGTATTGCAGCACGTCCAGGCCCTCGCGGAAGTTCGAGCGGATTGGCGTCTCGATGATTTCGCCCGACGGCTTGGCCATCAGACCGCGCATGCCTGCGAGTTGGCGAATCTGTTGCGCCGTGCCGCGCGCGCCCGAATCCGACATGATCAGGATCGGGTTCAACTCGCCCGTCGCCTTCTCGCGCTCGTCCATCGCGCGGAACATTTCCTTCGCCACCTTGTCGGTCACTTCCGACCAGATAGCAATGACCTTGTTGTAACGCTCGCCGTTCGTGATCACGCCGTCGCGGTACTGCTTCTCGACCTCGATCACGTCGCGGTCGGCCTGCCCCACCAGTTTTTTCTTCGCATCGGGCGTGACGAGATCGTCAATGCCGATGGAGATACCCGCCTTCGTCGCGTAGAGGAAGCCGAGGTTCTTCAAGTCGTCAAGCATCTTGACGGTCATCTCGTGGCCGAGCCGCAAGTGACAGTAGTTGACGAGCGATTGCAAGCCCTTCTTCTTGAGCGTGCCGTTGATGAACGACAGCCCTTCGGGGATCGAGTTGTTGAAGATAACGCGCCCCACGGTCGTATTGATCACGCGACGCACGTTCTCTTGCACGGCGGCGCGCAACACGTCCTGCGTGTCGTGCTCCTGCGTGAGATCGATCAGGTCGCCTGCAAGCCGTAGCTTGATCGGCGTCTGCGTTGTGACCTCGTGCGCGTCGAGCGCGAGCAGCACTTCGTCGGTCGAGGCGAACAGACGCCCTTCGCCTTTTGAGCCGGCGCGGTCGCGCGTCAGGTAGTAACAACCAAGCACGATGTCTTGCGAGGGCACGGCGATAGGCTGACCGCTTGCGGGGCTGAGAATGTTGTTGGACGCCAACATCAACACGGCCGCTTCGATCTGCGCTTCGGGCGAGAGCGGGATGTGGACCGCCATCTGGTCGCCGTCGAAGTCCGCGTTGAACGCCGTGCAGACGAGCGGGTGAATCTTGATCGCTTTGCCTTCGACGAGCACCGGCTCGAAGGCTTGAATGCCTAAGCGGTGCAGCGTGGGCGCGCGATTCAAGAGCACGGGATGCTCGCGGATCACCTCTTCAAGGATGTCCCACACGACCGACTCTTGCCGGTCAACCATCTCGCGCGCCTGCTTGATCGTCGCTGCATAACCTTGCTTCTCAAGCTGGTTGTAGATGAACGGCTTGAACAGTTCGAGCGCCATCTTCTTCGGCAAGCCGCACTGATGTAACTTCAGTTCCGGCCCGACGACGATGACGGAACGGCCCGAATAGTCAACGCGCTTGCCCAAGAGGTTCTGCCGGAACCGACCCTGCTTGCCTTTGAGCGTGTCGCTCAACGACTTGAGCGGCCGGTTGTTCACGCCGCGCAGCACGCGCCCGCGCCGCCCGTTGTCGAACAGAGCATCGACGGCCTCTTGCAACATGCGCTTCTCGTTGCGCACGATCACTTCGGGCGCGCGCAACTCCATCAACTTCTTCAAGCGGTTGTTGCGATTGATCACGCGCCGGTATAGATCGTTGAGATCGGACGTGGCGAAACGGCCGCCGTCGAGCGGCACAAGCGGCCGAAGCTCTGGCGGAATGACCGGGATCACGTCCAAGATCATCCAGTTCGGTTGATTGCCCGACTTCATGAACGAGTTGACGACCTTGAGTCGCTTCGAGAACTTCAGCTTCTTCTGCTGCGAGTTCTCTTCCTTCATGCGCCCGCGCAGTTCAACCGAAAGTTCTTCGATCTTGACGAGCATCAACAGTTCTTTGATCGCTTCCGCGCCCATCTTGGCGACGAACACGCCGGGGTAATCGCGCGCGAGTTCGCGGTAACGCTCGTCGGTCAAGAGTTCTTTCTCCTTGACCGGCGCGTCGCCCGGATCGATCACGATGTACGACTCGAAGTACAAAACTTTTTCGAGTTCGCGCAGCGGAATATCGAGCAGATGCCCAATGCGCGAGGGCAAGCCCTTGAAGAACCAGACGTGCGAGCACGGCGAGGCCAGTTCGATGTGGCCCAAGCGTTCGCGGCGCACCTTTGCCTGCGTTACCTCAACGCCGCACTTGTCGCAGATCACGCCGCGATGCTTCATGCGTTTGTACTTGCCGCACAGACACTCCCAATCCGTCACGGGGCCGAAGATGCGCGCGCAAAACAGGCCGTCGCGCTCCGGTTTGAACGTGCGGTAGTTGATCGTCTCCGGCTTTGTCACCTCGCCGTGCGACCAGTGCCTGATCTTTTCGGGCGAGGCGAGGCTGATGCGGATCGCTTCAAAGTTCGGTGCGAGTTGCGTCTTATCTTGCTGAAATCGAAACACGGTCAATCTCCTAGTAAGCAGTGAACCGTTAACAATAAGTTGTAAACACGTTTCGTTCGGGCGGTGAGCGTTGCGCTATAAGACATTGATTGCTTACGGCGCAACGCTCACTGCTTACTCTCTATTCTGTGCCGCCGCCGAGCAGCGCGACGACCGGCTTACCCGCGCCGTCTGCGCTCTCTTCGGGCTTCGCGTTCTTGTCGATCAACTCAACGTCGAGGCAGAGCGATTGCAGTTCGCGCACCAGCACGTTGAACGATTCGGGCACGCCCGGATTGAAGTCCGCTTCGCCCTTGACGATGGCCTCGTAAATCTTCGAGCGCCCGGCCACGTCGTCCGACTTGGCGGTCAGCAACTCTTGCAGGATGTGCGCCGCGCCGTAAGCTTCAAGCGCCCACACTTCCATCTCGCCGAAGCGTTGACCGCCGAACTGCGCCTTGCCGCCCAGAGGTTGCTGCGTGATCAAGCTGTACGGTCCGATGGAACGCGCGTGAATCTTGTCGTCCACCAGATGCGACAGCTTGAGCATGTAGATGTAACCGATGGTCACCTTCTGCTCGAACGGTTCGCCGTTCAAACCGTCGTAGAGGACGGTCTTGCCCGTCTCGTTGACGATCTCCGGCAGCCCCTGTTCGCGCAGGGCCGTGCTCGCCTCGCGTATCTTCTGTTTGATCTCCGGCTCGGTTGCGCCGTCGAAGACGGGCGTGGCGAAGTGCAAACCCAACACGCGCGCGGCCCAGCCCAAGTGTGTCTCAAGAATCTGCCCGACGTTCATGCGCGAGGGCACGCCGAGCGGGTTCAACACGATGTCCACGGGCGTTCCGTCCGGCAAGTAAGGCATGTCTTCTTCGGGCAGGATGCGCGCGATGACGCCCTTGTTGCCGTGGCGACCAGCCATCTTGTCGCCGACCGATAGCTTGCGCTTCATCGCGATGAAGACCTTGACCATCTTGATGACGCCGGGCGATAGCTCGTCGCCCTGTCGCAGCTTGGCGATCTTCTCTTCGTAGATGTCGGTCAGAATTTTGATCTGCCGCTCGGTGCGTTCTTCGTATTCCTTGATCTCGCCGGGCAAGTCTATGCGCGTGGTCGTCAGTTGCGCCTTACGCAAAGCCTTCGGCTCGATGCCCGTCAGCATCTCGCGCGTGATCGTCTCGCCCTTCGGGATGCGAACTTCGCGCTCGACCATTAGGTCGGATGCGAGTTTGCGCCCCTCGAACAACTCGAAGATGCGCGCGTCGCGCTGCTCACGCAGAATACGAATCTCGTCTTCCAAGTCGCGCCGCAGGCGATTCTCTTCCTCTTCCTCAATCGCCAACGAACGCGCATCGCGCTCCTGACCTTTGCGCGTGAAAACCTGCACGTCGACGACCGTGCCGTCAATACCCGGCGGGCATTGCAAGCTCGCGTCCTTCACGTCGCCCGCCTTCTCGCCGAAGATCGCGCGCAAGAGTTTTTCTTCCGCCGTCAACTGCGTCTCACCTTTGGGCGTGACCTTGCCGACGAGAATCGAACCGGGCTTGACCTGCGCGCCGATGCGAATGATGCCCGACTCGTCCAAGTCGCGCAGCATGTTCTCGCCGACGTTCGGAATATCACGCGTGATCTCTTCCGGCCCCAACTTCGTGTCGCGCGCTTCGATCTCCAACTCTTCGATGTGGATCGACGTGTAATAGTCGTCCTTCACCAAACGCTCGGAGACGAGGATCGCGTCCTCGAAGTTGTAACCGCGCCACGGCATGAAGGCGACGAGCACGTTGCGCCCCAAAGCCAACTCGCCGCGATCCGTGCAAGGCCCGTCCGCGATCACCTGACCTTTAACCACGCGCTCGCCGATCTGCACGATAGGTCGCTGGTTGATGCAAGTGTTCTGGTTCGACCGCTTGAACTTCGTCAGCGTGTAGATGTCCGCCGTCACCTCGCGCGAGATCGTGCCGTCCACGTTATGATCTGCCCGGACGATGATGCGCTCGGAGTCAACGTAATCGACCACGCCGTCGCGGCGCGCAGCCACGACCGCGCCCGAATCAGAGGCGGTTACTTTCTCCATGCCTGTGCCGATGTACGGCGCTTCGGCGCGCAGCAAGGGCACGGACTGGCGTTGCATGTTCGACCCCATCAGCGCGCGGTTCGCGTCGTCGTTCTCAAGGAACGGGATCAAAGATGCCGCGACCGAGACAAGCTGTTTGGGCGACACGTCCACGTATTCGATCTCCGGGCGCATGGCGAGGATGAAGTCGCCCGCTTTGCGCGCCGCGTTGCGTTCGTTGACGATGTTGCCGTCCGCATCGAGTTCGATGTTCGCCTGCCCGATGACGTACTTATCCTCTTCCCACGCGGTCAGGTAGAACGGGTAAGGCTCTGTCTCGGCCTTACGTCCATCCGCGCTGACGCGCTTGTTCGCCTTCACGATCTCGTCTTCCGAGACGTGATCGCCCGGCCGGTGCTTCGTGTCGCCGCCGTTAATGACGCGCACGTACTCGACCACACGACCGTCTTCAACCTTACGATACGGCGACTCGATGAAGCCGAACTCGTTGATGCGCGCGAAGCACGACAAGCTTGAGATCAGACCGATGTTCGGCCCCTCAGGCGTCTCAATCGGACAGATGCGCCCGTAGTGCGTCGGGTGTACGTCGCGCACCTCGAAGCCCGCGCGCTCACGCGACAGACCGCCCGGCCCAAGCGCCGAGAGTCGCCGCTTGTGCGTGATCTCGGACAGCGGGTTGGTCTGATCCATGAACTGTGAAAGTTGCGACGAACCGAAGAACTCTCTGACCGCAGCCGTGACCGGCTTCGCGTTGATCAGATCGCGCGGCATCGTCGTCTGCATCTCCTGCTGGATCGACATCTTCTCCTTGATCGCGCGTTCCATGCGGACGAGGCCGATGCGGAACTGGTTCTCAAGTAGTTCGCCCACGGCGCGTACACGCCGGTTGCCGAGATGGTCGATGTCGTCCGACAGATACTCGGCCGGGTTGCGTCGCATCTTCAACAGGTACGAGATGACGCTCACGAAGTCCGGCGCGGACAAAAGCGGATCGTCTATGCGGTCGCGCTCAGGCCGGCCCATCTTGATGTTGAACTTCAAACGCCCGACGCGCGATAGATCGAACTTGCGGTCGTCGAAGAACATGCCCTCGAACAGACGATAAGAGGTCTGCACGGTCGGCGGATCGCCGGGGCGCATCTTGCGGTAGATTTCCAGAAGCGCATCCACCGGCTTCGAGATCACGTCCTTCTTCAAGGTCAGCGACAGCACGGAGCCGAGGTCGTCGCGTTCAGGGAAGAACACCGAGAACTGCGTGACGCCCGCCTGCGCGATCTCCTGCAACTTCGCGGGCGTGATCTCGTTGTTGGCTTCGAGCAGGACCTCGCCCGTTTCGGTGTTCACGACATCGGCGAGCGCAAACGCGCCGTCGAACTGCTGCGTGTCCACCTCGACCTCTTTCATGCCGCCCTTACGCAACGATGAAAAGGCCGAACTGGTGATCTTCTTGCCCGCGCGCACAATCGGCTCGCTTGCACCGCGCGGTTTCAGGTCTTGTTCGACCTTCATGCCGACCAGATTGCTCGCGCCCTGCTCCGGCAGATTGATAAAGAAGCGCCCCTGCTCGACGCGCACTTCGTCCACGATGTAGAAGGCGCGCAGGATTTCCTCATCCGAAAAGGCCGCGTTCTTAACCGCTTCTTCGAGTTGCGCGTCCGAACCGAATCCCTTCGGCTCAAACTGCGGGTTGAGCCAGATGCCCAGAGCGCGCAGGAAAATCGACGCGAGGAACTTGCGCTTGCGATCAATGCGGACGTAGAGCAAGTTCTTCTGGTCGTACTCGAACTCGACCCATGAGCCGCGATACGGGATGACCTTCGCCAGATAGACCGGCGAACGCTCGAAGAAGACGCCGGGCGAGCGGTGCAACTGCGAGACGATGACGCGCTCCGTGCCGTTGATGATGAACGTGCCGTTGTCGGTCATCAACGGAATCTCGCCGAAGAAAACTTCTTCTTCCTTGATGTCGCGGATCGAAGTCGTGCCCGTCTCCGGGTCTTTGTCGTAGACGGTCAAACGAATCTTGACCTTGAGCGGCACGCTGTAAGTCATGCCGCGTTCTTGACACTCTTGCTGGTCGTGCTTGTGCTTGAGGCCGACCGGCTCGCCGCAGTTGTCGCACAGTTGCGGGCGCACGGCGTTAAACGTGCCGCAGTTGTGACACAGCGACTCGCCCGGTACGAGCGGATCGACCTTGACGAGCGACCCGCAGTTCTTGCAGTTCGCGCGCAGGTAGCGCAAGCCTTCTAACCGGCCGCACTTGCATTGCCAGTTGCCGATGTGGAACTCGACAAAGTCCAGTTCGGCCGTGCCGCGAAAATCAGAGATCGGGAAGACCGAGCGGAAGACGGCCTGCAAGCCCGTCGCTTCGCGTTCTTCGGGCAGCAAGTCCATCTGGAGAAAACGATTGTAAGAGTCGCGCTGAATCTCGATCAGATTCGGGATGCGCGCCGCCGTCTTGATCTTCGAGAAATCGTGGCGCGCGGGCGGCTGACTCTGGCGGCGACCCATGCCGGCGGCGCTTCGTAGAAGTGGATTGGCAGACATTTTTAATCCTCTGGCCGTGGTCAATAAATCAGTTGTCCGTTGTGGTCAATTATCAAGTCGAACTTAAATTAACCACGATTAACGGGCAAATACCTACAAAGACGACAAAAGGCAGTCAGAGCGCACGACGCTCCGACCGCTTTGGTAAAGGACTAGCGGTGGTTCTTGCAAACTTGATTGTGGGAGTAGCGACGCCCCTCAATACTCCCCTACCTTAGCCGCCGCGCGGCTAACTGTCAACTGAAGACAGTGCCGAGTGCTGAGTGTCAGGTGACGGGCACGACAAGCCGCTTAACTTGTCGCTCGCCACCTGACACCCGGCACTGTTTTACTTGACTTCGACGGTCGCGCCGGCATCCGCCAATTTCTGCCGGATGGTTTCGGCTTCGTCCTTCGAGACGGCTTCCTTGACAGCCTTCGGCGCGGCCTCGACGAGGTCTTTCGCCTCCTTCAAGCCGAGCGCCGTGATCTCGCGGACGACCTTGATGACGTTGATCTTGTTGCCGCCAGCGGCTTGCAGGATCACGTCGAACTCGGTCTTCTCTTCGACGGGCGCTGCGGCCTCGCCGCCGGCCGCTACAGGCGCAGCCGCGACGGCCGCCGCCGCTGCCGAGACGCCAAACACTTCCTCCAACTCCTTGACGAGTTGCGAGGCTTCGAGCAGGGTCATGCCCTTCAGGTATTCGATCACATCTTCTTTGGTTGCCATGATGAAACTAATAACCTCCTCAGGGGTTCTTCTTGTTTGTGTTCCGTTTCCGGTTGATGCGCAAGCCGAAAGAACCCACGGGACAACTCCGCCAGAAGTGTTGCATCCACCCCGTCGAAGCGTCCGAGCCGAACAGACGACCTGACAAATCGCCCCGCTCGTTTTAACCGCGTCCGGCTGTCTTAAGTTGATCGCAAAGCCGAGCCTTGAGATCGCAAATCCGTTTACTGGGCGACTTCGTCGCCGCCCTTCTGGTCGCCGATCTGCTTGACGACGATGGCCAGGTTGCGCGGCACGGCCGACAAGACCGTGACCAGACGCTGCGCCTGACAGTTGATAAGAAACATGATCTTCGAGATCAACTCTTCCTTCGGCGGCAAGGCGGCAATCGCCTCAACGTCACGCAGCGCGACGACACGACCTTCGACCACGCCCGCCTTGAAGGTGAAGATATCCGGGTTGTCCTTAACGAACTTCGAGACAGCCTTTGATAACGTGACCGGGTCGGCCGTCGTCGAGGTGGCAATCGCAGTCACGCCTCTGAAGTGTTCGGTCGCCTGCTCGAACGGCGTGCCCACTGCGGCCTTGCGCGCCAAAGTGTTCTTCACCACTTCGTAGTTCGCGCCCGCTTCGCGCAAGCGGCGGCGCAGTTCTTGATCCTTCGCCACGCTCAACTTGTTGAAGCCGATCAGCATGCCGGCGGTCGCCGCCTGAAACTGCTCGGTGAGTGCCGTAAGGTCTTGTTGCTTCTGTGCTCTGGTCTTCATCTCTCTGTGGCCCTCACTTCCTACTTCGTGTACGCGGTTTCGTCGAGCAACACGCCCGGACTCATCGTCGCCGCCAGATTCACCTTCTTCACGTACTTGCCTTTTGCGGTCGAAGGCTTCGCCTTGACCACCGCGTCGAGCAACGTCTGTGCGTTCTCGCGCAACTTCTGCGCCTCGAACGACACCTTGCCGACGCCGACGTGAATTACGCCCGTCTTGTCCACGCGATACTCGACCTTGCCGGCCTTCGTCTCCGTCACGGCCGAGCGCACGTCGAACGTGACCGTGCCGGTCTTCGGGTTCGGCATCAAGCCGCGCGGGCCGAGTACTTTGCCGAGGCCGCCGACGAGCCGCATCATGTCGGGCGTGGCGATAACGGCGTCGAAATCCAGCCAGCCGCCCTTGATGCGCTCGACCATGTCCTCGCCGCCGATGAAGTCCGCGCCGGCCTCTTCGGCCTCGCGCACCTTGTCGCCCTGCGCGATGACGAGCACGCGCTTCGACTTGCCCAAGCCATGCGGCAACACGACCGTGCCGCGCACCAACTGATCCGCTTTACGCGGATCGACGCCGAGCCACATCGTCAACTCGACCGTCTCGTCGAACTTGGCGAAGGCGACCTCCTTCACTTTCGCCACGCCCTCGTCGAGCGTGTACTTGCGCGCTGTCTCAATCTTTTCGAGCGCCGCGCGATATTTCTTCCCGTGTGCGGGCATTAACTCATCCTCCGAGGTGCAAGCGAAGCGTTCAATTGCGGAGTTCGGATTGCGGAATTGCAACCGCATTAACCAAACATCACGCAACGAACCGGCTTCTCCCTCTCAGCGATTGCTGGACGACGAAGCACAAGTGCTTTCGTCAAGCTGCAATCCGAAATCCACATTCCGCAATTATTCGACCGTCAGCCCCATGTTCCGCGCCGTGCCTTCGATGGTCTTAATTGCGGACTCAAGGCTCGTCGTGTTCAGGTCGGGCATCTTCAGTTTCGCAATCTCTTCGATCTTGGCGCGCGAGATCGTGCCGACCTTCTCCTTGTTCGGCTTGCCCGAACCCTTTTCGACGCCGGCCATTTTCTTCAACAGGTCGGCGGCCGGAGGCGTCTTCGTCTCGAACGTAAACGAGCGATCCGCAAAGACCGTGATGACGACCGGCACTTTCAAGTCCGGGTCCATCTGCGCGGTCTTGGCGTTGAACGCCTTGCAGAACTCCATGATGTTGACGCCGTGCTGACCAAGCGCCGGCCCAATCGGCGGCGCAGGGTTTGCCTTGCCCGCCGGCACTTGCAACTTGATGTAGCCTGTAATTTTCTTTGCCATGACGATAAGCTTTCAGCAAACAGCCGTCAGCGTTCAGCTAAAGCAGACATTCAAAGCTGAATGCTGATCGCTGACTGACCGCTTCGTTATTCTTCTTCAGTAAACGTGACCTTTTCCACGTCCAGAAAATTCAGTTCGACGGGCGTTGAACGACCGAAGATAGTCACGATGACTTTCAACGTGGACTTGTCCGTGTTGACCTCTTCGACCTTACCCGTAAAGCTGGCGAACGGCCCCGATTTGATCCGCACCGTCTCGCCCGAAGCATAAGAGAACTTCGGCTTCGGCTTCTCGGCCGCCTCGGTAACGTTATGCACGATCTGATCGACTTCCTGCGGCGTCAGCGGCGTGGGTTGTTGCCCGCCGACGAAGCCCGTGACCTTCGGCGTCGCCTTGATCAAGTGGAAGACGTTATCGGGAATGTGCCCGCGCTCGTCACATTCGATCTGCACCAGCACGTAACCGGGATAGAACATGCGCGACGACTCGATGCGTTTATTGCCGCGCATCTCGACGACGGTTTCCGTCGGCACAAGCACTTCCGTGATCTCGGCCTGCAAGTCGGTATCACGAATGCGCGCCTTCAAACTGTCGCGCACCTTCTTCTCGTGCCCCGAATAAGTGTGTAGGATGAACCACTGCTGCATCGTAAAACTTCCTTCGCCGCGGCCTAGCCGAACAGGCGGTTCGCCACGTTCTCCAACTGTGTGATGCCGAACGTGAGGACGCGGTCAACGCCCCACAAATATGCGGCGAAGAAGATAACGGCGATGATCGTGATGATCGTCGTCTGCTGCACCTCTTTCAGCGTCGGCCAAGCGACCCGCTTCAACTCGGCGCGCACGTCGCGCCAGAACAAACCGGCGCGCTCGATTGTGCCCGCGTTGCGTGGGGCGACGGCGCGCTCACGGCGGCCGCCCGTGCGGGCCGCAGCGGCACGGTCGCCCGGCGTCTCGGCGGCGCGCGCGGCCGGCGTAGTCGTCGGCTCTAGCGTCGGCGTTGCGGGCGCGTCTTGCATATCCTCAAACTCGTCGTCTTCTTGTCTCGCCACCGGACTGCTTCCTCTCAAGGGCTGCTGACAGGGGTATCAGGATTCGAACCCGAACTTTCGGTTTTGGAGACCGACGTGCTAACCGTTGACACTATACCCCTCCACAAAAGGATGTAAGGATAAGGGCTGCCAGCTGCGAACGCCCGCTTAAACGAGCTTGGCTGAATGCTCATTCAACCTTCATCTGGCCGCCTTCCGTCCTTACTTCGTCTCCTTGTGGCCAGTGTGGCGACGGCAGCGCCGGCAGAACTTGCTGAACTCCAGCCGCTCCGGCGTCGTCTTCTTGTTCTTCGTCGTAACGTAGTTGCGACTTTTGCACTCCGTACACTGAAGCACGATGTTATCGCGTGGCATAACTTACTTTCCGTCCTTCAACTCAATTCGACTCAAGCGAGCTTCTATACATTAGACGCCGCGCGGTTGCCTGCTATTCGACGACTTCAGAGATGGTGCCCGCACCAACCGTTCGGCCACCCTCTCGAATGGCGAACCGTAACCCCTTCTCCATCGCGATCGGCGTGATCAACTCGATCTCCATCGCCACATTATCCCCCGGCATCACCATCTCCACACCCGCCGGTAACTGCGCCACGCCCGTCACATCCGTCGTCCGAAAGTAGAACTGCGGTCTGTAACCAGTGAAAAACGGCGTGTGCCGCCCGCCCTCTTCCTTCGTCAAAATGTACGCCTCCGCCTTGAACTTCGTGTGCGGCGTAATACTAGCCCGGCTTGGCAATCACCTGCCCGCGCTCGATGTCTCTGCGCTCCACGCCGCGCAAGAGTAAGCCCACGTTATCGCCCGCCACCCCTTCGTCCAGCAGTTTCTTGAACATCTCCACGCCCGTACACACCGTCTGTCTGGTGTCGCGGATGCCCACGATCTCCACCTGCTCGTTGACCTTCACCCGCCCGCGCTCGATGCGCCCGGTGGCGACTGTCCCGCGCCCTTGAATCGTGAAGATGTCTTCCACGGGCATCAAGAAGGGTTTCTCCACGTCGCGCTCCGGCGTCGGAATGTAGGAATCGACCGCCGCCATCAACTCGTCCACAGTCTTCTCCCACTTCTCCTCACCGTTCAAAGCGCCCAGTGCCGAGCCGCGAATCACAGGGATGTCGTCGCCCGGAAACTCATAGGCGGCTAAGAGTTCGCGCACTTCCAGTTCGACGAGCTCCAACAACTCTTCGTCATCGACGGCATCGACCTTGTTCATGAACACGACCATGGCGGGCACGCCCACTTGGCGCGCCAGCAGAATGTGCTCGCGCGTCTGCGGCATGGGTCCGTCCGTGGCGGCGACGACTAAGATGGCCCCGTCCATCTGGGCTGCGCCCGTGATCATGTTCTTGACGTAGTCGGCGTGCCCCGGACAATCCACGTGCGCGTAGTGCCGGTTCGGCGTCTCGTACTCGACGTGGGCGGTGGCAATGGTGATGCCGCGCGCCTTCTCTTCGGGCGCGTTGTCGATGGAGTCAAAGGCGCGCACCGTGATCTTCGGGTTGTGTTTGGCTAAGACTTTCGTGATCGCCGCCGTGAGTGTCGTCTTGCCGTGGTCGACGTGCCCAATCGTCCCAATGTTCACGTGCGGCTTCGACCGGTCAAACTTCTCCTTCGCCATTGCGCTAATACCCTCTTTAATTAAAGTGTGTAGTGCCGTTCCCTGAAGCCCGCGATGAGATTTGAACTCATGACCTCCTCCTTACCAAGGAGGCGCTCTACCCCTGAGCTACGCGGGCGCAAGCTTTCGTATGCGCCCGAACTATAAAGCGGGAGACGAGGCTCGAACTCGCGACCCTCAGCTTGGAAGGCTGATGCTCTACCAACTGAGCTACTCCCGCCCGCCGAATTGCGGACTGCGGATTTGGGATTGCGGATTACTCGCCGACGGGCAATCCGCAATCCGAAATCCACATGCCACAATCTGTCTGGTGCAGGGGGTAGGATTCGAACCTACGTAGGGCGTTAGCCCGCCGGGTTTACAGCCCGGTGCCATTAACCACTCGACCACCCCTGCGCGAACTGTCAAACCAGTTGAGAGCCGGCGAAGGGACTTGAACCCCCGACCCTCTGATTACAAATCAGATGCTCTACCAACTGAGCTACGCCGGCTCAAGACGGACGACTCCGAGCGTCATCCGGCAAAACGTGGATACTAGCAACAGCTTTAATAAAACGCAAGTCGCTGACACCATTGACGCATAAACCGCACGGATTACTGCCCGGCCGAAGAATTATATTGACGCCCGGCACACGCAATCGGTAGGATTGAACGTGCCCCGGTGCGGCGGGCCGCGAGTGTTCGCCTGTCAACGCACCCGACCTCTCAAACTCCCTTACACTGTCCGCCCGGCTCGTGCCGCCCGACGGCCGACGCGCGCCCGGTCTGTTATTCGTCTTCAGTCAAATCGGAGGAGATTTCCTGTGCGTACCCGTAACTTTCGTCCGGTGCAGCTTGTCGCCGCGCCCCTGCTGCTGGCGCTCTTGGCCCTGTCTTCAGCTACCAGCGCCCAGACCATGACCGCCGGCCCGCAGACCGCGCCCGTGCAGACGGCGGCCCCGGCTCGCCCGTGGCCGGCGACGCCGAGCTTTATTGCAGCGGCTTCATCGAGTACGCGCCCGCGCCGAACTACTTGCAAGTCGTCGGCGGCGAACAGGAGCAGGAGCAGAACATTTACGCCGATGCCGACTACGTGTTCATCAACGCGGGCGCGAATCAGGGCGTGCAAGAGGGCACGGAATATATGGTTGTGCGCCCGCGCGGGCAGTTCAAATCGAAACTGTCGAAGAAGAAGGGCTGGCTCGGCGTCTATACGCAGGAGATCGCGCGTCTGCGCGTCGTGCGCGTCAAGGCCGAGATTTCGGTTGCGTTTGTGACGCGCTCGTGCGAGATGATCGCGCATGGCGACCTGCTGCGCTCCATCCCGGCGCGCACCACGCCGGTTGCGCCCGTCACGCCCGTCTTCGACCGCTTCGCCGATCCGTCCGGCAAACAGCGCGGGCGCATCGTGCTCTCACGCGACGCGCGCGAGATGCCTTCGGTCAGCGAGATCGTCTTCATAGACCTCGGCCGTGAGGACAACGTGCGCGAAGGCGACCGCCTGACCATCTTCCGCAAGCCGGGCACGGGCGACATCTCGCGCTTCCGCGACGAAGAAGTGACGCCCTCGGCCAGCGGCGGCTTCGAGAGCGACATTTTCAAGGGCGGTAAGTTCTCAAACAAAGCCCCGCGCGTGCAGAACCCGAACTATAACGGCGTCTATGGCCCCATCGAGACGAAGCCGAAGGTCATGCGCAAGCGTCCGCCCGTGCCGCGCAAAGTGGTTGGCGAACTGGTGATCCTGCACGTGCAACAGCGCACCGCCACGGCCGTAATCACGCGCGTCGCGCAAGAAGTTCACACAGGCGATTTCGTCGAACTGCAATAGCGTCGAACTCCACCACACAGACACGAAGCCACGAAGATAGTTGATCTTCGTGGCTTCGTGTCTGTGTGGTTAATTTCCTGTTGCGCTAACGAGCAGTCGGCCGCGCGCCGGCCGGGATGGTCGGCTTGGCGGGGGCATTGCGGCTGCTCATGGCGACAAAGAAGGCGCGGAAGTATTCGTACATCGACAGGCACGCCGAGAGCACGACGACCCACAGCATCGCGCGCCCCGAAGTGTAGAGCAGCACTTGCCAGTCGGTCATCGTCGTCGCGCCCGCGCCGAAGACGTGGCGCAAGGCGGCGCGCAACTCCGGCACAGTCCAGAACTGAATCGCGGGGAACGCCTGCCCGAAATTTGCGACCGGCGGCTGCCCGCCGACGCTCGCCAGAATCAACAACGCGACCGCCAACACCTGCGCCCACATCTTGAACTTGCCCATCCGCGACGCAGCGATCTCCAGCCCTTCGGTCGCCGCGATTGAGCGCAAGCCCGACACGGCAAACTCGCGCCCGACGATGATGACGACGGCCCACGCGGGCGCGAGCCGGTTCTCGACCAGCGAGATGAGCGCGGCCGAGATCAGTAGTTTGTCGGCAATCGGGTCGAGCAGTTTGCCGAAGGATGTGACCTGAGAGCGGCGGCGTGCGATGTGGCCGTCGAGATAATCGGTGAAAGCTGCGCCGAGAAAGAGCGCGACGCCGAGGATGTGGCGCGGCACGCCGAACCAGTGCTCCGAGAACGGCGTCAGCAGCACCACCACCAGGAGCGGCACGACGAAGATGCGCGACAGCGTCAACGCGTTCGGCAGGTTCAGATTCACGAACTCCTCAAAGACTTCCGAGCGGCAACGCGCAAGGCTCGCGCCCGCGCGTCTTAAATATGAACTGTTTGACTGCCCCGCAGTGTAGAAGCCGCCCTTGAAGGTGTCAAGAATCCGCCTCGCCCGCGCAGCAATAACAACTGCGCGAGGGTCGCTTGTGTCGTCTAGCCGTGTCGTTTACAATCATGGTTTCCGCGTCGTCCGAAATTGTCTCCCGTAGGGTGGCGCGCATGAATTAGAACCACATGGCCATTGACCGCATCACGGTGCGCGGCGCGCGCCAGCACAATCTCAAGAACATCAGCGTCGAGATTCCGCGCGACCGCTTGACGGTTATCACGGGGCTGTCCGGGTCGGGCAAATCGTCGCTCGCCTTCGATACGATCTACGCCGAAGGGCAGCGCCGCTACGTCGAGTCACTGTCGGCCTACGCGCGCCAGTTTTTAGATCAACTCGAACGGCCGGACGTGGACTCGGTTGATGGACTGTCGCCCGCGATCTCGATTGAACAGAAGACCGTCTCGCGCAGTCCACGTTCGACCGTGGGCACGGTCACGGAAGTTTACGACTACCTGCGCCTGCTCTTTTCATCCGTCGGCCAGCCGCATTGTCATGTATGCGGCGCGCCGATCACGCGCCAGAGCGTCGAGCAGATCGTGCTGAGCGTGTTGGGTCTGCCCGAAGGCGAGCGCGTGATGATCCTCGCGCCCATAGTGCGCGGGCGCAAGGGCGAGTTTAAGAAGGAGCTTGAGAAGCTCGCTAAAGATGGGTTCCTGCGGGCGCGTGTGGACGGCGAGCTTGTGTCGCTCGACGAAGAGATCAAGCTCGACAAGCGCCGCAACCATTCGATTGAGGCCGTCGTTGATCGTTTGCTCATCAAGCAAGGGATCAACGAACGTCTGACCGAATCCGTGCGGACGGCTTTGAAGCTGACGGGCGGCGCGGTGCTTGTCTCCGTGGTGGACGGCGAAGAGAAGCTCTATTCCGAGAAGATGGCCTGCGTCAACTGCGGCATCAACATCCCGCCCTTAGAGCCGCGCTCGTTCTCGTTCAATTCGGCTTACGGCGCGTGCAAGCGTTGCCACGGCCTCGGCACGGTGCTCGAAGTCGATCCGTCTAAACTCATCACAGACCCGCACGAGCGCGCCGACAAGCAACTCTTTCTCGGCACGGCCGACAAGCAAGGCTCTGCGTACTTGAAGAGCGCGCTGCTCGCCGTCGTCGAACATTTCGGCGCAACTGCGGCCGGTGCCCTTCTCCGCGCTGCCCCGGCCGGTGCGCGACGCGTTCTTTCACGGCGTCCCCGGTCAAATAACTTTTCGTCACGGCACGTATGCTTACGCGAGCGACTGGAAAGGCGCGGTGCGCCACCTGCGCGAGCGCATGAATGATGCGCCGTCTGAGAAGGTGCGCCTCGCGCTTGAAGAGTTGGTGTCGCCCGTCGAGTGTCCTGAATGCAAGGGTCAACGCTTGCAGCCCGAATCGCTCGCCGTGCGCGTGGGCGGGCTTGGCATCGCGGAATACACGGCGTTGCCGGTCGAAGAAACTGTCGCTGTCTTTGATCGGCTGAAACTGAACGAGCGCGAGGAACAGATCGCCGGACGCGTCTTGCGCGAGATACGAAACCGCCTGCGCTTCCTCGAAACCGTCGGGCTTGGTTATCTCACGCTGGATCGGCCGTCGGCGTCGCTCTCCGGCGGCGAAGGTCAACGCATACGTCTCGCCACGCAGATCGGTTCACAACTGCGCGGCGTGCTCTACGTGCTTGACGAGCCATCCATCGGTTTGCACCCGCGCGACAACAAGCAACTGCTTGAAACGCTCTGCCAGTTGCGCGACCTCGGCAACACAGTGCTCGTCGTCGAACACGACGAAGAGACGATCCGCCGCGCCGATTTCGTCGTGGACTTCGGCCCTGCCGCAGGCGCGCACGGCGGCGAAGTGGTCGCCGTCGGCACGCCCGCCGAAGTCGCTTGTAACCCGAAGTCGGTCACGGGTCTTTACATCTGCGGCGCGCAACAGATCGAAGTGCCGAAGGAACGACGCACGCCGAACGGGCATAACGTGACGGTGCGCGGCGCACGCGAACATAACTTAAAAGACATCGAGGTCAAGTTCCCGCTTGGCTTGTTAACGGTCGTCACGGGCGTCTCCGGTTCGGGCAAGTCCACGTTGATCGACGACATACTCTATCGCGCGCTGGCGCGGCATCTTTATGGTTCGATGACCGAGCCGGGCAAGTACGACGCGATTGAAGGACTCGAACACGTTGACAAGGTGATCGAGATCGACCAGTCGCCCATCGGGCGCACGCCGCGCTCGAACCCTGCGACTTACACGGGCCTGTTCACGCCGATCCGCGAGTTGTACGCCATGCTGCCCGAATCGCGCGAACGCGGTTATAAGCCCGGTCGCTTCTCGTTCAACGTCAAGGGCGGCCGTTGCGAAGCGTGCGAAGGCGACGGCATGAAGCGCATCGAGATGAACTTCCTGCCCGACGTGTACGTGCTCTGCGATGTGTGTCGCGGCGCGCGCTACAACCGCGAGACGCTCTCGGTTAAATACAAAGGCAAGTCCATCGCGGAGCTACTCGACACGACCGTCGAAGAGGCGCTGCCTGTCTTAGAGAACATCCCGCAGATCAAGCAGAAACTTCAGACACTCCTCGATGTCGGCCTCGGCTACATCAAACTCGGCCAATCAGCGACAACTTTATCCGGCGGCGAAGCGCAACGCATCAAGCTCGCGCGCGAACTCTCCAAACGCGCCACGGGGCGCACCATCTACATCCTCGACGAGCCAACCACCGGCCTCCACTTCGCCGACGTGCATAAACTCTTGGACGTGCTGCAACGCCTCGTCTCACTCGGCAACACGGTCATCGTCATCGAACACAACCTCGACGTGATCAAATCCGCCGACTACGTGATCGACCTCGGCCCCGAAGGCGGCTCAGGCGGCGGCCGCGTTGTCGCCGCCGGCACACCCGAAGAGGTCGCACGCGTCCGTCGCTCGCACACCGGGCAAGCCTTACGCCCCTTGCTCAACGGGCACGCCGCACAGAACGGTAACGGGCGGAAGAAGAGTGACGATAAAAAGGTGGCGTGAAGCTTGTAGTTATCAAGCAGCCGTCTGTGGCAGATCACACTGGGAAGCGCAAGAAAATCGCTTGATATGTATGGGCGCGGCGGTTAGCATGGCGCGTCGAAGGCCGCGAAGGTAGTTCAACCTAGCAGGCGGCGGCCGAGTCGTCTGCCGCACCAGCCGCGAGAGGTTTACAGTCATGCGAAAGTCGCTGCTTAGATCATCGCTCGTCGCGTTGCTGTTCATGGTCGTTATCGTCTGCGGGCGCGGCACAGTTTGCGCGCAGACGCCGACACCAACACCAGACCCAACCCCGACGCCTGCGACGCTGACGGCCGGCGAGAAGATGGAGAGCGCCGCTCGCAGCGCCTTTCTTAACCCGTGGAATTACGCCTCGAATGGTTTCGGCGCGACCATCACCCAACTGCGCGAGCGCCATCAGCCGCACAAGGATAACGGCGACCGCTTCGCCGACGGCCTGTCGCGCTTCGCTATCAACTTCGGCACGGGTGCGACCAGCACCATGCTCGGCTCCGGCGTCTATCCCGTCCTCTTCAAACAGGACCCGCGTTATCATCCTTCGGGCAAGCAAGGTTTCGGCGCGCGCACCGCCTATGCCGTCAGCCGCGTCTTCGTCACACGCGGCGACAACGGCCGCGCGCAGCCCAACTACTCGCGCCTCGCCGGCAACTTTTCGGCCAGCGCGCTCGCCAACATCTGGGAGCGCGACACGCCCGGCGCGAACCGCATCGGCACGCGCCCGACCTTCAAACGCTTCGGCTCGTCCATCACCTCCAACATGATCAGCAACGTTATCTTCAAAGAGTTCTGGCCCGACATCATGCGCCTGCTGGGCCGGAAAGAGCCGTAGCAAGTTTGACTAAAGTGAAGGAGCGTTGCTGAACCGTGTCCAGTTATGAAGATGACGTGCGCCCGATCGATCTATCGGGCGTCAACACGTACCCGCTCGCCTCGCGCCCAAGCAAAGTTACCGCCGCCGAGTTCGCCGCGCCTGTCAACGCGGACGCGACCCTCAAAGACTTCCTGCGCGCGCTGCCGGACATACTGGCCGTCAAGTCTCTGCGCGCAGTGGCGGCGCAAGTGCGACGTGCGCGCGCGCTGCAACGTCCGATCATCTGGGGCCTCGGCGGGCACGTCATCAAGACCGGCCTCGCGCCCGTCATCATCGACTTGATGCAGCGCGGCTTCGTCACGGCGCTAGCGGGCAACGGCTCCGTGCTGGTACACGACGCAGAGTTAGCGTTGGTCGGGTCAACGTCGGAAGATGTGGACGCGACGCTCGGTGCGGGCGCGTTCGGCGCGGCGGAAGAGACGGGCCGGCTCTTGAATGAAGCGGCGCAGGCGGGCGCACGCGATCAGATCGGCTTGGGCGAAGCGTTGGGGCGCACGTTGACCGGGATGCAGCCGCCGCACGCGCACCTGTCGCTACTGTGCGCGGCTTACGCGGCGCGTGTGCCCTTCACCGCGCACCTATCCATCGGCGCGGACATCGCACATTTTCATCCGTCAACGGACGGCGCGAGCCTCGGCGCGACCACGCACACGGATTTTCGTCTGCTCGCGGAGTTGGTGCGTCGCATGGACGGCGGCGGTGTCTATTTGAACGTCGGCTCGGCGGTCGTGCTGCCCGAAGTTTTTTTGAAAGCCGTCACGCTTGTGCGCAACCTCGGCCATCCGCTCGCGGACTTCACAACGGCGAACTTCGACTTCATCCAATCCTATCGCCCGCTCACCAACGTCGTGCGCCGGCCCACGAGCGACGGCGCAGGCCGCGGCTACGCGCTCACCGGACATCACGAGTTGCTCATCCCCCTGCTTGCCGCCGAGATACTCTGCGGCGAGGCGTGACATTAACTACGAAGACAAGTTGCCTTCAAGCTTCTTATTGACAGCCTACACCTACTTGCCTATACTGCTCACGTGAAATTGAAATCCGTTTTCAATTTTACCACCACACGTTCGACTTAAAAGTTTAGCCGCGCCGTAAGACAAGCGGCCCGCGCAGTCCGATCTTGGCGGAAGGAACTGCGCGAGCCTTGTGACGACAACCATTGCGGCTGCCGGTCGCCTGCATTCTCAGGTCGGCCCGCCGCAACTTTCAACGCACAGGTCACACGAGCCATGACTGCCGGTTGCAATTGAAGCTGCTTCAGTACCCAACCGCGCCCGCCCGTCTGCTTACTCGTGTCGTGCCCCCGAAGGAGTTGCCAATGTTGCGCACAATCACATCGAGCCGTCTGTTTCATCTGCTGTTATTGGCCGCCTGCTCATTGCCCGTTCACGCGCAAGGTGTGCCTGCTCAAACTGTGCTGCGCGGGCGGGTGCTTGATCCAAACCGGGCGGTGATTGCACGCGGCTAAGATCGTGGCGACGGCGCAGGGCCGCGCCGCGAGTCTGACAGCCTTGACCGATCAGAACGGTGAGTTTTCCCTGTCGCTCGATCCGGGCGAGTACGTGTTGCAGGTTGCGGCGGCGGGCTTCGGGGAGACGAAGCAAATGGTTAACGTCGGGCGGGTGAACGACACGCCGTTGGAAGTTGTGTTGCAAGTGGCCGGCGCGTCGGCGGTCGTTATCGTGTCGGACACGGCGGGTTATCAAACTGAGGTTATCGGCAGTGCCATGAAGACGTTGACGCCTCTGCGCGATACGCCGCAGTCGATCACGGTCGTGACGAAAGAGCAGATCAGGGATCAGTCGTTTCAGAGCATGACGGATGTGGTCAACTACATCCCCGGCATCACGGCGCATCAAGGCGAAAATAATCGTGACCAACTCGTGATCCGTGGCAACAGCACAAGCGCCGACTTCTTCCTCAACGGCGTGCGCGACGACGTGCAGTATTACCGCGACCTTTATAACGTGGATCGCATTGAGGCGCTGAAAGGCCCCAACGCGATGATCTTCGGCCGCGGCGGTGGCGGCGGCGTCATCAACCGCGTGACGAAGGAAGCAGGCTTTGCTCCGTTGCGCGAGTTCACGCTGCAAGGCGGCTCGTTTGGCAACCGACGCGTGACGGCCGATTTCGCTCAGCCTTTAAGTAATAAAGTGGCCGCACGCGTCAACGGCTTGTACGAGAACTCCGACAGCTTCCGCAAGTTCGTCAACCTTGAACGATACGGCATCAACCCGACGCTTGACCGTCGCCCCTAGCACGCAGACGAAGTTTACCTTCGGTTACGAATACTTTCATGATGCACGCACCGCCGACCGTGGCATCCCTTCTTATCAAGGCCACCCGGCCGACACGCCCATCGCAACTTTCTTCGGCAACCCCGCAGATAGCCACGTGCGCGCCGACGTGCAACTCGCGTCCGCAGCCGTCGATCAGCAAATCGGGCGCTTACAGTTTCGCAATCGCACGCTGTTTGGCGACTACGACAGGTTCTATCAGAACTACGTGGCCGGTGCGGTGACGGCGGATAAAACACGCGTCGCGTTATCCGCTTATAACAACGCGACCCACCGCCGGAACATCTTCAACCAGACCGACCTGATCTTTTCGTTAACGACCGGGCGCATCAAACACACCTTCTTAACCGGGGCCGAACTGGGTCGCCAGTTGACGGACAACCTGCGCAATACGGGCTTCTTCAACAACACGACCACGGCCGTCTCAGTGGCGTATGACAACCCCACGATCAGCACGCCGGTAACTTATCGCCCCGCTGCGACCGACGCCAACAATCATCTCAAGACCAACGTGGCGGCCCTCTACGCACAAGATCAGATCGAGTTGTCGCGTTACGTGCAGGTGGTTGCGGGCCTGCGCTTCGATTACTTTGACCTACGGTTTCACAACAATCGAACGGGCGACAACCTGCGTCGCATCGACCGGCTCGTCTCGCCGCGCGCGGGCATAGTCGTCAAGCCGATCACGCCGCTGTCCGTCTATGCGAATTACAGCGTGGCTTTCTTGCCCAGTTCCGGCGATCAGTTCTCGTCGTTGACGAGCATCACGCAGCAAGTCAAACCTGAGAAGTTCAGCAACTACGAGTTCGGCGTCAAGTGGGACGTGCGCCGCAATCTCGCGCTGACGACCGCCCTCTATCGGCAGGACCGCACCAACACGCGCGCAACCGACCCGAACGATCCGACTCGCATCGTGCAGACCGGCAGCCAGCGCACCGACGGCTTCGAGGTCGGCTTAAGCGGCAACGTCACGCGCGCGTGGCGCATTGCCGGCGGCTACGCTTATCAGGATGCGTTCATCACCAGCGCCACCACGGCGGCGCGCGCGGGCGCACAGGTCGCACAAGTGCCGCACCACACGTTCTCGCTGTGGAACAACTACCGGCTCGTCGCGCGGCTCGGCGTCGGCTTAGGCGTCGTGCATCGGTCCGATATGTTCGCCGCGGTCGATAACACGGTCACGTTGCCGGGCTACACGCGCGCGGACGCCGCCGTCTTCTATGCCATCAACGAGCGTTGGCGGCTGCAAGCCAACGTCGAGAACTTGGCCGACCGGAAGTATTATCGCAACGCGGACAACAACAACAACATCTCGCCCGGCTCAAGCCGCGCCGTCCGCGTCGGCTTGACGGCCAGATTCTAACGGGTCACATCAAGTTCAATTTCCAGCCGCCGCTCGCCTGACCCGGCGGGCGGCTGTGTTATAATCACGCCCGTTCAACAAACTCAATAATTGAAAGTGCAAGGGGAACCGATGGACGCAGAGAAACTGGAACACTTCCGCCAAATCCTGACCGCGCAACTGCGCCAGCACACAGAGCACGTGCGCGACAACCAAGCCGCCGCCCTTGAGATGAGCGCGACTGACGACGGCGTGAAAGACACCGTGGACATGTCGGTCATGGACGTGAACCAGGAGATCGAACTGCGGCTCGGCGAACGCGCATCGCAGACCGTCGCCGACATCGACCAAGCTCTCTTACGCATCGACGAGGGCAGCTACGGCATCTGCGCCCGTTGCGCCGAACCGATCAGCGAGCGCCGCCTCGAAGCCGTCCCCACCGCCCGCTACGACGCCGCCTGCCAGACCGCCATCGAAGCCAGCCAAGGACTAGACGACATCCCAACGTTGTGAACGATTGCGGACTGCGGAGTTCGGATTGCGGAATTAAAAGAAGCTTCTTTTAATTCCGCAATCCGAACTCCGCATTCCGCAATTGTCACGCTTTCGGGTGCGTCTTGTCGTAGACCTCGATCAGTTTTTCCATTGAGACGTGCGTATAGATTTGCGTGGTGGAGAGCCGCGCGTGGCCGAGCAGTTCTTGGATGTGGCGTAGGTCTGCGCCGCTGTCGAGCAAGTGCGTGGCGAACGAGTGGCGCAGGGAGTGCGGGCTGATGTTGTGGATGCCGGCACAGATGGTGATGTACTTGTCCACCATGCGCCCGACCGAGCGCGTGGTGATGCGCGTGCCTTGATAGTTGAGGAACGTGGCCTGCGTGTCGCGTTCCGCCAGCGGCGCGTGCTGCAAGAAGGCGTTGCGCACGGCGAGGTATTGCAAGAGCGCGTGCTTGGCCGGATCGCCGAAGGGCACGATGCGCTGCTTGCGTCGCTTGCCCGTCACGCGCACCGTCTTGTTCTGAAAATCCACGTCGCGCAGATCGAGTTTGACCAACTCGGAGACGCGCACGCCCGTCGCATAGAGCATCTCTAAGATGGCGCGGTCGCGCTTGCCCATATCGGTTTCGATGTCGGGCGTCTCGATGAAGCGGACGACATCTTCGATGGAGAGATGATTGGGCAGCTTCTTCTCAAGGCGCGGCGTGGCAACCAACTTCGCCGGGTTCATCTCGACGACGCCTTCGCGCACGAGGAACTGGAAGAACGTCCGCAGCGCCGCGAGCTTACGCGCAATCGAAGTCTTCTGCTTCTGCGCCGCGTGCAACTGCGACAACCACTCGCGGATCGTGATGTGATCGATCTGCTTGATCTCGAACGCGCGCCGCGCCCCGCTCTGCGCATCCGGCGGCGCAAGATGATCGTAGAACTGCGCCAGATCTATCCGATAATTACGCAACGTATGCTCGCTCACGTTACGCTCATAGCGCAGATGCTCGAAGAACTGTTCGAGTAGTTGATCCATAACGCTCTATCAATGAAGAAGGCGGCATGATGAACGATGAATTAAGCACAGTCTTTTATTCATCGTTCATGATTCCCTTCATCATTTCCCTGCTACTGACTGAAGTTGTAAATGATCACGCCTGCCACCTGCACGGCTTTGTCGCGCACGATGGTGGGCGTGAAGCGCGCTTGCCGGGCGGCGGCGACCGCGGCCTCGCGCAAGAGCATGTGCCCGCTCGCGGCGTGGGCTGCGATCACTTTACCACTCTCGTCAATAGTGACCTCGACGTTGACCGCGCCGGTGACGCGCATGCGGCGCGCCGTGTCAGGATAGAGCGGCTTGGGCAGCTTGAGCGCACGGCTATTGAGCACACCGCCCGGTAGCGGCCGTTGCGGCGCGGCGGCTGATGATGTTGATGTTGTTTGCGGCTCGGCCGTCTTGGGCGCGGCGGGCGTCGGCGTTGGTGTCGGTGCGGGCGTGGGTTCGGGCGTCGCGGTCGGGGTTGGCGCAGGCGGCGGGGCGGACGTGGAAGCGAGTTCGACTCTGGCTTCCGGCGGTCGCGCAACCTCGGTCGGGCCGGGCGGCGCAGTCTCGTTTAGCACAACCGGCCGCGTGGTTTCGTTCGTCGTGGACGAGCGCGCGGGTTCATTAGTCACGACCGGGCGCGCTGTAGGCTCGTTGTGGGCGCGTTGCGGCGTGGCTACTTCGTCGTCGGGGTTGAGATTCTTGCTGCCGTAAGACGGCCCCGTCGCGGGCATGCTCGCCCTGTTGATGGTCGGCGTCGGGGGCTGTGTGTTGTTCGTCTGGTCAGTATACGGCGTGGGCGCGGGTGCATGCGCGTCGCTCTGCTCGTTGAGATTGTAAGTGTAGTGCGGTGCGGCGGTGAGTTGACTCTGGCGCGGGTAGTAGCCGCGCCGCGCACGCACGCGCATGCCGGGCCGGGTCTTGATGCGCAGCGAGATGATGCGGAAGCGCGTGTCGCGCCGATCTTCTTCGGGGTAATAACTGACTATGTATTGCTGCGCGAGATCGGCGGAGATTTGCGCGAACGCGGCCGGTAGGTCGTTGATGTTGCGCGGCGCGAAGACCGCCCCGCCCGTCTGCACGGCGAGTTCTTGCAGCCGCTTCTCGGCGGTCAGGTCGCGCAGGTTCGCGTTCTCGCTGATGTTGTTCTGCACGGCATAGACCTGACAGTCGGCCGATTGCACGCGCTTGACCGTCTCGGCAAAGTCGGTGTTGCTAACCGTGTCCACGCCGTCGGAGACGATGACGATCACTTTGCGGCCCGTCTGCGGTTTCAAATAATCGGCCGCTTGGACAATCGTATCGAGCAACGCCGTCGCGCCTTCCGGGTCGCCGTAATGTTCGATGACGCGGACGAGGCGGTTGACATCACTCGTCAGCGGCATCTCCATGATCGGCTCGGTCGAGACGGAAAAGATCGCGGCTTGATCAACCGGCCGTATGACCGTGCGGAAGAAACGCACGGCCGATTGCTTCTCAAGTTCGCGGGCGGCGCGCAGGCTGTAGCTGTTGTCGAACAGCAAGGCAAGGCGCACCGGCGTCTCGGCGCGCGACAGATCGCCGATGGGGCGCGGCTGTCCGTCCACGCGCAACTCGAAATCATTAACCTGAAGATCGACGACGGCGCGGCCCGAATCGTCTATGACGGATGCGGGGATCGGCACGAGGTTCGAGTTGACGCGGATCACTTCGTCGGGATCGATCTCGACCGCTTGCCCGGTCGCAGCATCGTTAGTCGTCAACGGCGCGGGCGTCGGGCTAGGTGTCGGCGTCGGCCGCGCCTCGTCGGGCGTGGCGGGCTGACCGGGTTGATTGATTGCAGGCCGCGACGTGGGCGCAGGCGCGGGCGTGGTGCGGCGCGGGCGTTGTGTGGCGGAGCCGGACGGCGTGGGCGTCGGGTCGGGTCGCTTGCGTCCCGACTGCGCGGTGAGTGCTGCGGGCACGACCAAGAGTAAAGCCAGCACCATGCAGCCACACGCAGCCGCGCCCAAGAGCGGTGTGCGCCTCGATTCGTGCGCGCGCGTGTGGAGTCGTGCGTTCATCTTAATGCTTAACTTATTTCAGTTGGCGGCGACGACGTGCGGCGCGGCGTCCGCGTGTTGCACGTCGCGCAGCCAGTCGTCCCACGCTTCAAGTCCCTAGTGCGACTTGCCGCGCGTGCCGGTCGCGCTTCTTGCGTACACGCTTGCGCTCGGTTTCGGCGAGCGGCGGCAGCAACGCAAAGGTGATGTTGACCGGCTGATAGTTGTCCGTCTGGGCGGAGGAGACGTAACGCGCCAGTGCGCCCGTCGCGGTCGCCGTCGGAGCTTCGACGAGTTCACGACCTGTTAATAATCGTGCTGCGTTTAAGCCCGCGAGCCAACCCGTCGCCACCGATTCGACGTAACCTTCGACACCGCTAATCTGTCCGGCAAAGAATACTTCGGGGTGGGCGCGCATTTGCATGGTCGGGGCGAGCACGCGCGGCGCTCTAATGTAAGTATTACGATGAATCTGGCCGTATTGCAAGAACTCTGCTCGCTCCATCCCCGGAATCAGCCGCAGCACGCGCGCCTGCTCACCATAACGTAGATGATTCTGAAAGCCGACCATGTTGTACGCGTCGGCCAACAAGTTCTCTTGGCGCAACTGCACGGCGGCGAACGGCTCGCGGCCCGTGCGCGGGTCAACCAAGCCGACCGGCTTCATCGGCCCGTAACGAAGCGTGTCGTAGCCGCGCCGCGCGAGTTCTTCAATCGGCAGACAGGCCTCGAACCAGCGCGTCTCCTCGAACTTCTGCAACGGCACTGCGCGCGCCTCGCTCAAGGCTTCGTAGAAACGCCGGTACTGCTCCGCATCCATCGGGCAGTTCAAATAATCGTCGCCGCCTTTGTCATAACGCGCGGCGCGAAAGGCGATAGACTGATCAATCGAATCGGCGGCGACGATAGGCGCAATCGCATCATAAAAGTAAAGCTGATCGTCGCCGGTCACACGCTTGATCTCGTCCGCCAGCGCATCCGAACATAACGGCCCCGCAGCGATGATCGTGATCGCATCTTCAGGTACGCGCGTCAACTCTTCGCGCACTAGGGTTATATTTGGATGAGCTTCAATGCGCTCTGTGATCAACGCGGCGAAGCGATGCCGATCAACTGCGAGCGCCGCGCCCGCCGGCACACGCGTTTCAGCAGCAATCTCAAGCACAAGCGACCGACCGCGCCTTAGTTCTTCTTTCAACAAGTACGGCGCGCAGCCCGGCTCGTCCGACTTCAACGAGTTCGAGCAGACGATCTCCGCCAGCTTGTCCGTGTGATGCGCCGGGGTTTGTTTGACCGGCCGCATCTCATACAAACGCACATGCGCGCCCGCTTCAGCCGCCTGCCACGCCGCCTCAACGCCCGCGAACCCACCGCCGATAACAACAATCTCTTTCATCGTTCTTATAGTAAAGCGTGCATCGTAAATCGTGAATAGACAGAACAGGTTTTATCTATTCACGATTTACGCTTCACGGTTTTTTCATCCCTTCGACTTGCGCGTCGTCGGTCGTTGCTTGGAAGCGTTTGAAGTCGCTGATCTCTTTGGTCGAGTTCACGTCCACGCCGTTGAAGACGGCCTTGTTACTCGTTGTGTTGACGCGCACCAAACTTTCGAGCCACATGCCGTCGGGCAGGCGCGTTTCTTCATAGACGATGGCCGGTTCGGCCGGGCGCGCAAGACTCGGCATGACGCTCGCCACGGTCAGAAGCTCAACAGGCCAAGCTTCTATGCGCGCGACGGTCTTATCCGCAACATCAAGCCAGATGAGGCCGCCGAGTTTGGCATAGGGCTTTTGCAGTTCGTCGGCGGGCACGAAATCTGTGCGCGGGCGGAAGGCGAGCACGATCACGTCGCGGCCTCGCAACTGCTCGCGGATTGGCGCGAAGAACTCGCCCGCACGCAGGATGCGCGACGGCGTGAAGTAGAACTTGCCGGTCTTGAAATTCTCTCTGAACGAGAAGCCACTGGTGAAGCCGAAAGATGGCAGGCCGGACGGGTCGCGCGGCGGTGTTGGCATTGGATTGTCGGCCCGTTTCTGCTCGGCGCGTTCGGCCTTCTCCAAGTTGGCGATGGCGCGTTTGAGTTGTTCGTCGGCCTTTTCAGGCGACACCGGCACGCCGTTCTCACTAACGAGCTTGCGCACGAACTCGCCCTTGACCGGATAGACTTCGTAAACCTTGACCGTCTCTTTCGTCACTTCGCCGCGCTTGTTCACCTCGCGGTCAGTGATCTTCGTCGTCCAAGTGTATTCCATCCGGCGCGGCTGCATCGCATGTTCGCTCTGTGCGACGGCGCGGATGAGCGCGGGGATGTCCGACACTACCGCGTCATCTGTTCTCATCGGTGTCTGCGCCTGCACACATACGAGCGAAGCGACGACGGCACAGATGAATAACATGCTGCGGCCGAATATAAGCCACATCTGCGCGCAGCAGATGCGTGTACTTGCGCGGGACTTCGTTGTCATACGCTGTTTGCTTCCTTTACGGTGGGGGTGGCGTGGGCGCTTCGACCGCTGCGTCGCCGACGTTCGTGCTGAAGCGTTTGTAGTTGCTGAACTCGCGCGTGATGTTGCGCCGGAAGCCGGCCAGCATGAAGACTTTCACGGCGGCGTCGATCTGCGCCTTGTGCGGCAACCAGACGCCGTCGGACAGACGCGTCTGCTCGAACATAAAGGCCGAGCCGGGCCGCAGCGACGCGACGAGGCCGCCGCCGATCTTGTAGCCTTCTGGAAAGCCCGCTTCGAGCCGCACGACGTGCTTGTCCACCGGATCGATCCACGCGACGCCGACCATCTTCGCTACGACCGATTCGGCCGGCCTTTTGGCTTGTAACCGGGCCGCGCGCGGAAGTCGAACACGATCACGTCGCGCTCCTGCAAACGTTCGCGGCGCGGTGCGACGAACTCGCACACGCGCACGAACGTGCCGATGCCGAACTCGTCATCGTCTTCTTCCTTCGCGGCGGCGGGCTTGTCGCCCTGTCGCCGTTCGCGCTCGGCCCGTTCGCGCGCCCGCTTCGCCCGCTGCTTCTCGTAATCGCGCGTGGCCTCTTCAATCTCTTCGCCCACGCGCTTCTCTTCCCGCGCCGCGCGCTCCGGCGGCAGCGGCACGCCGTCTTCGCTAATGAGCTTCAACACGGGCCGCCGGCCCGGCAGCGGATAGACTTCATGAACGACGGTCTTCTCTTTCTTAAGCTCGCCCCGGTCGTTGAACTCGCGCTCCGTCTCGCGCCGCGTGAAGGTGTACTCGTGGACGCGTCGCTCAACCACGTCCTGATGCCGCGCGACCTCGCGCAGCAACGCGACCACGTTCAACGCGCCGTCGCCCGGTGGCTCAAACAGCGCGGCGCTCAAGTTCGTGTTGTAGCTCACGCTCTGCAACGTGAACGTCAATGCCGGTGCGGCACGTAAGTTAACGCGGACGCGATGCGGTTCAAGTGTGCCTTGCTCCGCGCGATAGTCCGCGTAAGCAACCAACGTCTGCTGCGCTTCGTCGGCCACTTCCGTCAGCAACTTGCTCTGCGCGCCGAAGCGACAACGCAGCCGCGCACCGTCGCGGCGTGCAAACTCGACAATGTAAGCCGCTTCACCCGCACCGGCCGTGTCGTCATAAGCGACCGTGCGGGCCAGCACGTCGCGCTTCTTCAGATCGAGCAAGCGACTCGCTTCGAGTGCGGCCTGTAGCTTCGCCGTCTGCGCCGCGCCGCCGGTCAAAGTGCGGACGCTGCCGTCGCGTTCACGCCGCCACGCGGTGCGCGCGTTGGCGGCTGAGTTCGTTTCCGCATCGCCGAGATATAGGTCCAGGCGCGTCGCGTCGGGCGCTTTGCGGACAGTGCGGGCGCGCCCTTGCGTCCCGTCGGATAGTTCGACAAGCCACTCGTAAGTGGCATCACGGATCGCGCTCTGCTTCTGTTTGCCGCCGACCGTCTTCAAGTAGTCGGCGACGATGCGTTCAGGCGTGGGTAGCTTACGCGGGCGAGTCTGTTTATTATCTTGCGCGCGGACGGGCGCACACGTTACGACGAAGACGAACAGCGCCGCCGCGAGCCACGCACACGCGGGCCGCGACGACGACGCATATATGGACAGACGCATGTGAGCAACAACAGGCTGGCGCTTCATGTCGGACAGTTCGGCGTGCTTTGGTCTGGGGAGACGCGCGGCAAGACGAGCGTGCATCTTAACCGAATGCAAAAATAACCACAAAGACACGAAGGCTCAAAGCCGCACGCTCAAGTTCGTTTGTGCCTTCGTGTCTTTGTGGTTAAAAATGTCTGACGCTAAACGGCCGGCCCTTCGTCCGTCTGGGCCTCGTCGGGCGGTTGCGGCACATCCGCGTCCATCGCCGCCGCCGACTCTTGCTCGGCTTGCAACTCGGCTTGCTCGTCAGGCTGCGTTTGCTCTGCATCTTCGGGCGCATCCGCATGCGCCTGCGCAGTCTCATCTTTCATACATCAAACCTCCTTGCTCTGCCTGTCGCCTAACGCGCTGCCTTACGCGCGCCCTTCTTACTCGCACCTTTACGCGCACCCGCTCGCTTAGCTGCGCCCTTTTTAGCCGCGCCCTTTTTGGCCGCACTCTTTTTAGCTGCGCCTTTTTTGGTCGCGACCTTCTTCGCTGCACCCTTAGTTGCAGCGCGGGTCGCTTGCTTTTTCGCCGCGCCTTTTTTCGTCGGCGGCTGCGCCTTGGCCTTGCGACGTTGCACCTGTTCGTGCACGTCGGCCATCAACTGTTGAATGCGCGCCGCCTCGGTCTGCGGCGGCGCGGTTTCGCCTTCCGCCTGCTGTTGCAGAAAGCGTTCGTGCTCAGCCTCGGTCATCGCGCCTTGATTGTGCGCGAACTCGAATTCGTTCAACTGGCCACCGCCGATCTTATAGTTCGGCTGGTTGCGTGCTGGGTCTTTCGGCATGCTCCGCTTCTCCTCTTTAAGTATCTACGGACGGCTCGCTTGACAACGCGCCGGCCCGATGCGTAAGCTTTCCCTCGCCAAACGATCAGGCCACCTTAGCTCAGTTGGTAGAGCGACGGTTTCGTAAACCGTAGGTCTCCGGTTCAAATCCGGAAGGTGGCTCCACAAATTTTAAGTGCCGTATAACTGAGTGATAGTTATACGGCATTCTTATTCTTGCTTTCAAACTTTTACCAGACTGGTCGAGACGCGATCTGCCTTGTTGCGGTTTACAACTGCAAGGCATCGCCGCGCCCGTAGAGTTGATAGCCGGCCCAGAAGATGGGTTGAGCAGTGGTTTGGGTTGGTGCGTCTGCGAGTTGACCTGTGAGGCAGGCGAGTTGGGTGCGGCGCAGGGCTTCGGCGCGTGTGTGCGTGTTGAGGTGGCGGTAGAACTGCGCCATGAAGGCTGTGCCGATTTGATCGTCCACCAGCCAGAGGCAGCCGAGTACGCTGCCCGCGCCCGCGCGCGCGAGCGTCTCCGGCAGCGAGATGACCCAACGACCGGGCAGGATGAAATGATCAGCCGACCAGCACGCCGAGAGTGTGACGTGACCGAGGCTCGACAGGTCGAGCGCGGATAACTCTTGCACGCTGAGCACGCCGCTGCCGTCCGTTGCTGGTCGCACGACGATGCCCGATTGGGCCGGCGCGTCGGGCGTGAACTGGCCGTGGCAGGCGAAGTGTGCAAGCGCAACTTGCGGCAGCGCAGCCATGACAGCGCCCTTGTCAGGCGACGCGGGCGCGTTGGCCGCCGTATCGGCGTCGTCGAGTCGCAAGACATCCAACCGGCGTTGCGCCGCCCAATCCGCGACGCGACTCAACTCTTGCGGCACGAATGGCAACTCGGCCCACGCCCCGCCGCCGTGCGCTGCCCCGACGAGCAGTGCTGCGCGGCGCGCGGGCCGGCGTATCTGCGGCGGCGCATCGTTGCTGCTGTAGGCGAATGAGAGCGCGTACTGCTCGATGAGATAACGGCCTTGATGCGTGACGGCGGCGAAGGGGAAGCCGTGCAAACTGTCGTCAGGCACGAGCGTCAACTCACGCGTCGCTCGCGGCAAACTGTCGAGCGTCGCCGGGAGTTGCAGCACACGGCTTAGCTGCTCTGCGATCAGACGTGCTTCATGCGCGCTGTCTGTTGGCGGCGCATCATGTGTCTTCGTCTTGCGCGGGCGTTTGTGGTTCTTCTTGTGGGCGTGCGCCGAGGCCGCGGCTATACTCCTGTATGACGCGGGCGATCAACTCGTGCCAGCGCCGGACCAGTTCGCGCACTTCGATGCGCGTCGCGGGGCTGACGCCGAAGTCGAGCGCAAGCCAACTGCGGCGGACGATGAGGACGCGATCCGGCAACACTAAAAATGAAATAGTTGCGCGCCGCCGCGATTGCCACAGACGCCGCCACAGAGACGCGCCCGCGCACGTAGTCGCGCAACGACGCGTGCGGGCGGGTTGCACTGTTCGTTGCACCGTTTGTTGTTGCGCCGTTCGGCTGTGGTTGTGAATCGTCTTGCGTGTTGGTGGTTCGTTGCGCCACAACGTCGCGGTAGCGATCTATTAACCGTAACAACGCGTCGAGTCGCGTCGTTAATTGCCAACGCAGGCGTAGTCGTTTGGGCCACGGCGCATGCGTGAGTTCCGCTTTGAGACGGCTGAGACGATTGATCTCAGCCGCGAGCAGTTCCTCTTCTGCCGTCCACTTGTTGAGCAGGAAGAAGGCGCGGTCTTCGGCCGCGAGCGTGCGTGTCATCGCGGCGAGGAGTTGATCATTTTCCGCGGCCAGTTCTTCTTGCGCAGCGGCGTCGCCACCGAGTTTCAAGCGACACCAACCGAGGACGCGCTGCGCTTGCCATAACTCCGGTCGCAGGTTCAAGCGACGCAACTCCGGCCGCACGGCTTCGAGCGCGGCCTCTGCGCGCGGCAGATCGTCTTGATAGTAGGCTAACAAACCGGCGAGCACTTGCAGGCGCAACTTGATGAGCGCGGAGTCTGTGTGCGCGAAGACGGCTTGCAGGCGCGCGAGATAGGCGGCGCACGCGCGCAGGTCGCGGCGACCGAGCAGCCAGTGGAAGCCGAGCGCGCGGTCTTCAAAGAAGGCGAGATAGTTGTCCGACTGTGGCAGGTCCAACGGGTTCGGCGCGTTGGCGTCGGTGCGTATTGCCGCTTCGTCGTGCGTCGTACTGGTAGTCGTAGCCGTGCGTTCCGCATCCCATTGTTCTGTGACCGTCGGCGCGATGGGCACGCCGTCGGCGAGCGAATGACCGCGCGCGGCCGCGAGTTGCAGCAACCAATCGGCGTGCATGACGGTGGCGTCGTCGCCGCTCGCCTGCGCGTATGCACGCACCGTGCGGAGTATGCGGCGCGCGTCTGTTGTCTGGTTTAAGAAGATGAGCGCGTGCGCTAGGTTGAGCGTTGCGATTGTCGCCGCGCGCGCGAAGCCGCGCTGCTCGCAGACAGCAAGCACCGCGCGGAAGCGTTTGAGCGCCGCGCCGAACTCGCCCGCCAACAGATGCAGCTTGCCCTGCAACTCAAGCGCGTGTACGTGCGTTGCCGGTTGCTTCCGTTCATCCAACTGTGGCGCGACGAGACTGAGCCGCGTGGCGGCGAGTTGTAATTCGCCGCGCTCTAACAGCGCGGCGGCAAGTGCGAGTTGCAACTGCGGACGGGCCGCTTGCGCTAAGCCCGGCGCGTCGGGCGCGGCCGTGTGTTCAAGCCCACGCTCGAACGCTTCTTCCGCCTGCGCGTACTGGCCGAGCGCGGCGAGCAGTCGCCCCATGATCAGATGAAGCAACGTGAAGATGAGCGTGCGGTCGCGTTCGTTCGTGGCGGGCCATTGACAGCGCCGCTCCCACAACTCAAGCCCCGAAGGCGTGAACTCGATCTCGCGCACGTCGCCGATGCTTGAATGCAACGCATCGAGGAGCTTTTGGGCCGCGCGCAGTTGACCGCGACCGAGTGCGAGGTCGATGCGCTTGACGTGCAACAGATCGGCCCAGAAGCGATTGCCCGCCGCGCCGATCTGATTGACGGCGACGGCGAGCAGTTCATCGGCCTCTGTGTAATGACCGAACAGACGCGCCAGATCGGCCAGTCGTTCGATGACGACAAAATCGGCCGCCGTCAGTCGCGCGGCCTCGTCAACACCATAAGCACTGTTGACGAGTCGTTCGACGACGGCGGCCTTGTATTCTGTCCACGCGTGCCGGAAGTCGCCGCGCCGCCACGCGTCCTCTGCGATCTGCGCGCGCGCTTCCAGCCGGTCAATTGGATCGACGCTCAACGGCCGCCTCTCGTTAAGATGTTGAGCGCACGATGATGATCATGGTGTCGTCGCGGCAACGACCGGCAGCGCGGTCGGCCTCGGCGCAGTCGTCGCGGCCCGACGTGCCGCCGTAGTAGCGTGGCGTGCGGAAGCCGCGCCCCGTGCCGGCCTTGTTGACGGCCTTGTAGCTGACTTTCGTGGCCGAGTCGTAGAGTTCGGTCGGGCGGAAGTTGGCCACATCCGAGCGCGGCAGCACGACCGCTTGCCCTTTGTATTCGCCCGCGACCACGCCGTCTAACGTGCGCCGCACGGAGACGTTCCAATCGAGATTGTTCAAGCCCGGCTTGTCTTCAACATAGACGAGCGCCTTCTTGATGCCTTGCGTCTCGCCCGCTTTGAGTGGCGTGCCGTCCGTCGCGTTCAAGGCGTAGCGCAACGCGAGGTCGTCGCCATCTTGCACGACGTTGAGCGACTCGCCCGCGCGTTCGAGCGGAACGGTGTCGTGCAGGCGCGCGTTGATCTCGTCGAACAGGCGCGCGCGCTTGCCGCCGGGTTGCGCCAGCATGTCCGCGAGCGAGGCGCGCGCAGGCTCAGGCACATGATCGCCTAACTGCGCGACCGTCTTATGCAGCCGCAACTCGTCGAGCGGGCCGAAGACTTCGAGCAGTTGATCGATCTGCCGGGCCGCTTGTTCGTACTGGCCGCCACGCAGCAACTCTTTGCTCTCGCCGAGGCCCGCTTGCAGTTGCGCGTCGAGTTTGGCCTTGAACGCTTCAGGCGCGTTGGCCAGATCGCGTGCGACCGATTGATAGTCGCCGCTGCGGAACTTCTGGAACAGCCCCGTGTCTCTAAATTCGTTGACGACATAACGACCGTTGCGCGCGGTTGGATTAGCTTCCGCGACCATGCGGCGCAGCAGACCGGGATCGTCGCGCAGAGACTTCGGCAGATCATCCAACGCGAACGCGACCTCGTTGGTTTGCGGGTCGAGCGTGCCGCGCGCGGTCACGTCGCCGCTTTTGATCTCGATTGACTGTGCGCCGGGGCGACGCCCGACGGCCAGTTCCATGCGATAAGCGCCGCCCTCGCCTCTGGATAGAACGACCGTGTTGCCGCGACCAAGCGCGCCTTGCACTTCTTCAGGCTTGAGCCACGTCAGGTTGTAATTGCGTGCGCCTTCGGCCAGATCGCCGACGCGCGCCTCGTAGCCTTTCGCTAGCGCGGCGCTAGGCGTCTCTTCGGGCGCGAGCTTCAACCAGTGCGTCGCGTCTTCGAGTTTGACGACATAGCCTTGCTCGCCCGGCAACCGAAAGGCTGCTTCGACATTGCGCGCGCGCGCAAGCACCGCGGCCGGGTCTTTGCTCGTGCTAAAACTGTGCGCGAGCGAGTGGCCCGCATCGAGGTCGCGGCTGGCCCAGCCGACGTGGAAGCCGTTCTCGACGCGCCCGATAGTCAGTTCGCCCAGCGGCACTTCGCCGACGCGCGTGCCGATGCTCAAGCCACCGGCGTCGGCGGCGACTGTGCGCTCGAACGGTTGGTTAGCGATCTCGCCGAACGCGCCGCGCAGCTTCGCGCCTTCTTTGGCGGTCGCCGTGGTGAAGGCGCGTTCGGTCGTCGCGCTGCCGAATTTATAGCTCGTGCCTTCGAGCGTCTTAAGCGCCGAGCCGGTCGAATTGCTGATGCTGTAGTCGAGATTGGATCGGCGCGCGGCCTGCGCGACTTTCGACTCGGCGGAGAGCGCCACGCGCGTCTCGAACGTGCGCTCGCTGGCGAGCGAGACGCCGCCGCTCAGCCAGACCGTGCGGCCGAACTGCCGGTACTTCTCAGACGACAGCATCGGCAGCGCCTCAGTCTCTTTCGTCCTATCTTTAACCGGATAGAAACCGACGCGCTCCCAATCGCGGAAACGCAGTTGCGGATGCTGGCGCACCCAGTCGGGAAACCAGTTGCCGCGCTCGACATGCTCAGTGCGCAAGAAGCTCAGCCGGTCGGCTTGCTTCTGCTTGTTGAGCCAACTGACGACGAGACTCCACTTCATCACTTCGTTCAAACGTTCATACTCCGGCTCGAAGCGCGCGATCTCGTCGTAATGGTTGTCCCACCAACCGAGGAAGGCCGGACGACTCGGCGTTAGCTTGTCCTTCGATGCCGGGCTTCAAAGAGTTGGAAGAAGCGGCATAGACGCGCGTGGCCGTGCGCCCGAACAACATGCTCTTGCCCGTGTCGGCGACCTGAAAGCCTTTGTCCTGCGGCCCGAACCAGAGCCGCGTGCTGGACAGTTCTTCCATCTCTTTTTGATAGATGGACGAGACGGGATGCGCGGTCATCGGGTTGAAGTCGGGCACGACGGGACCGGGCGCGCTGTTCTGATAGTTGAAGGCCCAGAGCTTGGCGAGCAAGTCCGTGTAGAACAGGATCATGCCGGCCTCTGTGCCCTTCAACTCGCCGTCGTAGCGCGCGTGTTGATAGCCGTACTTCTTATTGATCACCTCTTGCTCGATGTATCTGGCCAGTTCGTGGCCGAACTGATCTTTCTCTTCGATTGCGCCGAGCAGGCTGAAAAGCGGATCGGCGTCCTGCTGCGCCAACGCAGCGCGCGCCTTCTGAATCTTGCCGCTGAAAGTCTCGCTGGCAATGGGTAATCCGTTGGGGCCGGCAATGAACGAGGGCAGTTCGTCAACGCCGTAGCGGCTCTCGTGATAACGCTGGATGAGCGGCGCGATGCGTTCGTCGAACTCGCGCCGCAACCCGTCGAAGTTATAAGTCGGGTCGAGCGAGAAGCCGCTGCCATCGGTTAGTTGACCCAGACTCCGCGCCTGTTTCAGTTCTTCTTTGAGCGCGGCCTCTTCGCGGTTGTACTGCTGCTCAAGGTCAATCTTTTCAGATTGCGTGCGATAGGTGCGACTGCGCCACTTCGAGTTGAAGTCATCGATCTTTTTATCGAGCGGGCTTTTCGTCGCAAGGATTTTGGCCTCGGACTGATAGAGCGCGGCGATCTCTTCGACGCGGATGCCGCGATAGCTGTGCCCCTGCACCTTGCGCCCGCCGACCGTCAAGCCGTCTTTCAAACTCGCGTAAGTCAGATCGTCCACCTGCGTCATGAACCGCTTGAGATCGTCGAGGCTCGTGATCTTCGTCTCGTAATAACCGGCGGCCGGGGTGAACAGGTCTTTAGCTTCGATAGGGTCGCGGCGTGTGAGTGCGGCCGTCTGTTGTTCGGCGTCGCCCGCTGTGTGCAGGTCGTACTCGAAGACCCAGACGCGCGCGGGCATCTCGCCCAAGTTCTTGCGCTGCTCGTCGGCGATGCGCGCCAACTGTTCGCCGCGCGCGCCCGCGTCGCTGCCCGCAGGCACGAGCGCGATCACCTGCCCGCCGCCGATGTAGCACGAGCGCGTGTCGCCGTATTCGAAGTTCGCCACGGGTTGCACGTAACCATGCCGGATCGGCGGCACGTCGAAGAGACTCTTATTGATCTCTTCGGCGGACAGACCCGACGCCGACACGGCCGTGAACAACAACCAGTCGCGCATCTGATCCGTGCGCTCGCGTGGCGTGCGCAAATCTTCAAGCGCCTCGCGTCGTGCTTCCAGATCGACGAGGCGCGGCTCGCCCGTGGGGAAACCCGTGAAGGCCGCGGTCATGGTCTTCGCGGTCGCGTTTGAATTTGCTCCGGCCGCAGCCACGCTCGTCGGGGCTTGATAGGCGTAAGCGAGCAAGACGATTGCGACGACGATGCCGGCGAGACTGCCGTAGTTTATGATCCGTTTCATCTGCTCACCTCCTACTTCACGCCGACCAGTTGGCGATAGCGGCTGACGTGCGCCAGCGCATCTTCACTGAGTTTGCCCGGTTGCTGCGCGACCCAACGCACCAGCGCCTCGTTATAGAGACTCAGCACGCGTGCCTCGCGGCCGTCTTTGCCGCCGAGCGCCGGGTGTGCAAGAAACTGCTCCGCGCCTTCGATCACACGCAAGTGTTCGTGGCGCGCGTTAGCAGCGACAACTTGATCAAAGGCCGTATCGCGCACCCGCCGCGCATACGCGTTGCGCACGATGAGGCCGCCGGCCAACAAGAGCAGCAGCACGGCAATCGCAGCTTGCGCCTTGATGCGCAAGTTCTGCCGGCTGAACAACCAGTAACCGAACGGCTCGCCGCCGCGCGTTGCCTTAGCCATGGTCGCGGGCGCAAGCGCCGCGCTCGCGCGCACGGGCTGCGGCTGGACGGGCGGCTCTGCGCCGTCCGTGTAAAGTTGGCGATAGAGAAACGTCGTGACGGGCGCGGGGTCGAGCGCGGCCAGATCAGGATGCGAGGCGGCGACCTGCGCCCACGTCTGACCGAGCGCGAACCGATCAGCGGGCGGGTTTGACATCACGTAACCGAGGGCTTCGACCAACAGGCGCGCGCGTTCTGCCCAGCGATCCGCCGGAGCAGCGAGGCCGGTGCGTTCCCACACGCGCCGGTCGCGTGCGCGATAGTAGGCCTCGATGGTCTGCTTCTGTTCGTCCGAGTCGATGTACTTGTTGATGAGATCGAAGCCGGTGTTGGCCTCTGTCCGCATCTGCATGCCCTTCGCATTGAGCCGCGCGTTGGGCGTGCGCGAGACTTGCGCGACCAACTCGCGCACGCGCTCCTGCAAGTCGCGCATCAACTTGATCAGTTCATCTTTCGTTTGCTCGGCCTCTGTGAGCGGCGGGTAGTGTGCGCGCGCCTTCTCGCATTCCTGCAACGCAAGTGCGACGCTGCCCGCGTTCGCCAGCTTGATGGCGCGCAGGTGATAAAGATGACCGAGATATTCGTAGAGCACAGCGCAGTCCGGGTAACGACGCCGCAACTGCTCTGTGCGCTCGATGCCTTTCAAGTACGCCGCCGCGTCGCGTTTATAGTCCGCGTCACTTGTGCCGTTCTTGATCTGTGAGATCGTGCGCCCGAAATAGATGTCCGCGAGTTTCTGTTGATACTCGACCGCACCGGGGCAATGCTGCAACAACAACTCGCACGCAGTCTCGGCCGGTTGCCACTGCTTCGTCTCGCGCCCCAGCGCGGCCAGCGCCTCCGCCGGTTCGCGCAGCAACTCGGCCGCTTGCGCTTCGGTCAAGCCCGCGTGCGCGACGAACGCCGCCAGATAATCGAAGTGAACGAGGGCGCGGCTCTGCGGCGTGAGCGGCTGATCCGTGGGCGCGTAACTGCGATAGAAGGCCCAATGCGTATCGACGAAGACTTCATCGACGAGCCGCGCGCGCGCACTGTTTAGCTCGCTCATCACGGCCGCGCCCGCTTCGGGCTGCGCTGCCTTGAGTGCTTCGGCCCATAGCTCGTCTTTGTCGGTGAAGGCTTTGAACTCATGTTGCAACTGTCGCCAGAAGAAGTCTGCACGCTCGTAACGCGCGGCCAACTCGGCCTCTAATGCTTGCTTGTGCAAGCCGAGCGCGCGCGCGAGTCGTTCGCCCGCCGTCAACTTCCAATCGAGATAACGCTGCCAGATTGTCAGCGGCCGGTTGGCGAGTGCGAGCAGGCGGCGCGCGGCGCGCTCGTCGGGCGCGTGAGCGTTCGCGCCTTCAAGCGTGCGATAGAGATCGGGCGTGATGTGCGGGAAGATGCGCGGCCGGGCCGGCTCAGTTGGGGGCGTCATGATCTGTCGAACCTCCTGCCGCAGTGAACTGCGTGCGGACGAGTGTGGTTGTGGCGAACGTTCGGCGCGCCCGGTCAGGGCACAACGTCGAAGTAAGTGGCGAAGGCGACCCACGTGTCGGCGTCGAGTTGCCGCAAGTGGGTCAACAGCAGCGTGATGTCTTGTTCGTCGAGCACGCGCGCAGGGCTGCGCGGGTCGGGCGGCAACCAGTCGAGGCCGAGCGGCTCGTCCGTGATGAGCGCGAGCAACTGTTCGCGCCCCGGTGTGCCCGACACTTGAAACGTGTCGTAGCGCGCGCCCGGCTGCGGCAGATATGTGCGCCCCGCCGCGATGCGCGTGTCGGGCGCGAACCACGAAGGACAGAGGCAATAGATGATCCCCTCCGGCCCCTGATCGAGCAGCAATAGATGACCTGCGCGCTCAGACTCGACTGCGAGGCCGAGATGGCTGCCGAGTTTGTGCCCATGCTGCACGTCCGTCTGCGGTGCGCCGAGGCCGCGAAAGGCGGCGCGCGCTTGACCCGCACGCGGCAGGCTCGCGGCCGGCACGGGCAGAAACGCGGTCGTTGAACGACGCGAGCGCGCGCAAGGATGCGAGGTCGGCACGCGGCGCGGCCGGTCGAACTGCGTGCGCGTTTGCTGGTGCAGCGGCCGGCGACGCGGCCGCTTCTTCGGCCGCGCCGACGTTAACACCTGCGGCGCTGAGCGCGCGTTCGACGCGCGGCAACCATTCGGTCGCAGGCCGGTTCGTGCAACTCGATCCACTGGCAGCCTTCGAGGAAGTATTCGACCTGTTCGGGAAAGCTGACCGGCTCAAGCAGCAGCGGCAAGTACGGGCGCTCGTAGCGCCACGCGAGCATGATCTCCTGATTCACGTTGCGCGAGCGCAGCGCGGCGTCCGAACACATCAATAACAGCACGCAGCTCTGCTTGATGCCGCGCGCAATCTCCAACCCGTAATGCTGCCCGCCGTCAATCGCCGCCTGATCGAGCCACAGGCTAACGCCCCGCGCGCCGAGCGCCGCAGCCACGTCGCGCACCTTCTCATAGTCGCGCCGCGCGTAACTGATAAAGACTTCCGCCGTCGCGGAGCGCACATCTGGGGGATGGGTTGACACTTGCTTCTCGGCCATGACGACGCGGCGGCGGTTGACGACGCGCCCAACAGTGTAGGGTTGCAGCGAGGGCCAAACACGGCGCGCGGCGGTTGACGGACGCGGCCCGTCATCCTAAGCCGAAGGGTTGACAGACAGCAGCGACCCCTTACGCGCTCATCTCAAGAGCGGGCAGCTTAATGCCGACCCCACAAGCTGTCAAGCCGTATACGCGCAAGGTAACGACGCCATGATCACCTTCCGACCAAACCCGCCCGACGGTTGCATTATCAAAGGCAACCACCACGCAGACTGTTGCCTATATATATGTGCCGAGTTGCGGCAAGATGTTTCATCAGACCGCACGCGCGTATCTTGAGAGAGCCGTTTTGTCGGGCTCAACTTAAACTACGACACGCGCCGCGTCAGCCGAACCACTCCGCTTCAAGCATCAGCCGCAACCATTCGCGATGCTCCGATTCCATAATCTGCTCGGCTCCCCAGAGGTCGAGGAAGATTCGTTGCGCATCGGTAGCGAGGACTGTGCCGTCGGCCGATGGTTTCAGGGCCGCCGCCTCGTCCGCCAGTTTCTTCACATGCAGCGATAAGCCAATATACTTGGCGCGATAACGGATCATGTGGCGCGAGAACTCGTTCGCGGAGCGCACGGTGCGGATGGCGGCCCCGACGACGGGCATGGCCGCGGCCAGAAAAACCAGTCCCCACCAGTGCGGCGGCCAGCCATGCGTTACTGCCTGCTGCGCGACCGCATCGACGGCGTGGCCGGCGGTCTCAACGTGCGCGCCTTCGGTCAGAGCGCCTTTGAAGTATTTAGGAAGCACTTCGGCCAGATCGAAGATGAAATGGAGCAAGGCTGCGCCGACACTGAGGAAGAAGAAACTTAACGGCACCCAAACTGTGCGCCGGTTCAAATCTTTGTTGCGCTGTGCCCGCTTAGAGAAGTAGCTGCACTGCACGCCGAGTCGTTTCACCTTGAAGTACTTGATCAGGGCTTGCAGGAAAGTGTTTGTCGCCTGCACGCCCTGCCACTTATCCGGCACGGCGATGACAGGGTCGTTAGTGATCCACTCTTCCATCTTGTGAGCATCCAGTGCCTGCACTTTTACGATCTCGCCGTCGAGCCACTGTTGCCACGTGGTGTTATCCACCCCATCGGCGGCGACGAGCGTCGGATCGAACAGCGCGCAAAACTTCAACAGACGGTAGCGTTCGGCCTTATGCCGCTCCAGCAACCAATTATGGTGGAACGCGGCCCGCACGCCCCAGATGACCGCCAATACGGCCGACAACGCCGCCAGCGCCTCGGCATACGTAAGCACAGGTAGTGGAAGCCAACCCGCCAACGGAGTCAATTGCATGATGGCAAAGACAACGGCGAACGCGCCCGTGACAGCGGCGATGACCGTCAGTCGCTGATGCCGCTTCTGATGGCGCAGCGCCAGTTTGTCGGCAGCGTCATAGAGCGGGAGCAGTTTCGCCTGACAGTATTGCACTGCGGCGCGCAGTTGCGGGCTGGGTAGACAACCCAGTTCCAGTTCGACCGCGTCGTCCATGTCCTGCACGCGCCCGTGATCGTCGAATAGCGGACGCCGTTCTTCGACCTGCACGTCCGCCGTTTTAATATCGGCCGGCTTGTCCATCTAACTTTAATCTCCTTCATGCCTTTGTGAGGTATAACGACAGCATCGCGCGCTCAGCGTCGGCGCACGAGGTAGGTCGGGAACGTGCCGTAGCCTTTGGCCAGTGGCGTCTGCCCAACGTACTCGCAGGTGAAGGCGCGCACGCCTTGCGCGTAGGCGAGCGCGGCGAACGCTTGGCTCGCGTAGACTTGACCGGGCGGCGTGATCGGCTCGATGCGGGCCGCGCGGCTGACGTGTGTGCCGGTGAACGTCTCGCGGTGCGTGATGGGATCGACGCAGGCATAGACCGGCCCCGCGTGGAGCGCGATGCGCAGGTTCAAGTCCGCCGGCAGACAGTGCGTCGTGAAATCCGTGCGGTTCAATTGCGCGCACAACTCAAGCGCGAAGAGTCCGGCGCGGCTGACGCTGTCGAACACGAAATAGAGGCCGTCGCCCCATGTGTTCGTGCCGTCGGGCTTGTATTCGGGTCGTTCGAGCAGTTGCCCGATTGGCTCAAGGAAGTGGCTTAGGAACAGCGGAATCTGCGGCTCGGTCAGCTTGGAGAAGTTGACCGCATCGGCGAACAGCAACGCCTTCAGTTGCGGCACGAACTCGGCGCGCGCCGTCTCGTCGGGCGGCGACAAGCACGCACCGGCCGCTTCAGCAGTCTTTGTGCCCGTCGTTTGACCAACAGGTTGTGGACCGGTCGCAACTTCTGTCTCGCGCAGCAGCGCGGCCGCGTCGATCACCTCGACCTCATGTCCGGCTGCGCGCCACTGTGCGACGAAACTGGCCGTGCCGCCCGTGCCGTCGCCCGCGCGCCCGTTCCACACCGCGAGCGGCGTGAGGCCCGTCTCCAACTGCTCGGCGCGGATGCCGCCCAGACCTTGCAGCAGCAGGTTGCAATATTCGTAAGACACACCGCCCTCGCCGATCTTCTGTTCGGACACGACCACGATGCTCGCTGCCTGCGCCAGTGCGCGCTCGAAGCGTTCGCGCCAGCCCGCGCCTGCAATGACCTCGACGCTGTCGTGGATGAACTGCTCGCGGTTGTAAGGCAGCACGACGTTCGTTTCGCCGCCCAACTCGGCGAGCGTCTCAAGGAACAGGATGTCAGTGCCGCACGCGGCCGACGAATAACCGATCCCTGCGTCCAACTGCTTGAGCCGCGCGCGCAACTCGGCGCGCACCGCCCGCTCCATCTGCGCCGGAAAGCGTGGCTGCTTGCGTGTCGGCGCGTCGATCAGATGCCCCGCGCAGACAACCACGCGCGGCAAACTCAAACACGCCTCTATGCCTGCGCCGTCGATCTGCAAATACTCTATGAGCAGGCGTGCGTTGCGTCGCGTCGAAGCGATCTCACCGAAGGCGTGCCGATGCGTCGCGGCTAATTCGTCAGCACTGCCGAGCGCCACGGCCGCGCAGTAACGCGCCTCGGCTTCCGGCACGTCACCTAAGATCAAAGCCGCCTCGCCGAGTGTTGCTAACGGCCAATAACTATCATCATAAGTCGCTTGCCCGTGGCCAACTCTTGCAGACATGCGACGCGCACTGCTTCGGCCAACGCACGCGCACGCTCTGTGTCGTGCAACAACAGCGAGAGGGTCGCGGCGTTGATCGCGGTCCAGTAGCCGCCGCTCAACTCGTAAGCGCGCAAGTATGCGTCGCGCGCCCGACGGAGTTGCTCTGTGCGCGTCGCTTCGTCTTGCGCCTGCAACCAGAAATCTTTGTGCGTGCGCGCAAGCATGCCTAACGTCTCCTCGTCGCTGTGCCCTTCATTGACCAGCTGCATCAGCAACTCGGTCGCGCGCACGCGTGCGCCGCTGCGCGACAACGCCAGTGCTTGCAACTGGCGCAAGCGCACGTCCGCCGCCAGTGGCGCAAGCCTTCGGTCACAACGTCGTGCGCGAAGATCGCGCCGCCCTGTTTGAGCGCACGCGTGCCGAGCCGACGAAACACTTCCGGGTCGCGTTGCCACTCGACCGGATCGCGCGCCTGCCAGAGCGCCACGAGCGCGGGCAGCCCTGCGGTGACCGCCGCGTCCAACTGTGCCAACAAAGTCGGCGTGTTATTCTTCTGTGCTGCGTCACTCATGTTGTTCACCAGCCGCGTCAGGTGGGACTAGGCGATAGCCCAGCGCGAGGATCGCCTTGAGCGTCTCCAACGCGGTGTTGCGGTCATACTGCTTTTCCGATTCCGGCAACTCTTCATAAGGCACGAGCAGCGGATGTTCTTTCAACGCATCGTCGCGGCGCGGCCCGAAACGCCAGCCCTCGCCCATACGTTGCTTAGCCCAGATGTCATGCGTATGGCGCGCGAGCATTTCCGTCAACGCAAGCACGTCGGGCGTCAACTCGGCGGCGGATGTATCAATCGGTGCAGGTTCGTAGCTCATGATCAAATAACGCAGACCGCAACTTCAACGCATGATGAAATACACGATGAACAACAAGACTAAGATGACGAGCACGCCTAACAACGCGAGCAGCACTCGCAGGCCAAGCCCAGACCCTGTTGCAGTGTCGGGCGCAGGCGACATCATTTGGCCTGCTGACGGATAGTATGCGGGCGGCGGCGACGACGCGCCCCGCTCGCCCCGCTCAGTTGGTGGCGACCGCGAAAGCGACGCAGAAGCGCGCGCGGCTGGCGCGTCGTATGTATCCGGTCGCTGCTTGATCACTACGCCGCAGGTTAGGCAAAACGTCGTTCCCGTCGGGCTGAGCGCGCCGCACTTGGGACACTGCGCGACGGGCGACGGCGGCAACTTGTTGGTCGTTCGTTTGTCGGGCCGCGCCGCGCCGGGCGCGTGCCCCAATTCACCCGTGACGACGGGCGGCATATCGTGCGTCGTCATCGGCGGCAGTTCGCCCGTCACACCGGGCGGCGTTGTATCAACCGCAGATGGATGCGTGCCGGCAGCCGGGCGCAGGTGTTGAAAGTGCAGGCGGCGCAGGTTGTCGGGCGGCAGATTCTCGGCCGGGCTTTCGGGCAGCGGCGTCTCCCAGTAGACGGGGCGGACGAAGTTGGCGCGCTCAAGCGCCAACGCGTACTCCCATTCCTGCTGCACGTAGGCGGAGCGCATCGCGTTGTGCGACCAGAAGAGTTGAAACACGTCGGCGTCTTTGATCGCGTCACGCATCCAGCGTTGCCAGTCTTGCCCGGCGCGCAGTTCCGTCACGTCGCGCAAGTACTTGTCGCCGAGCACCTGTATGTGGTGCGTGATCTGTTCGACGACCTCGACATCCCTGTGCGAGTAGGACGCGAAGATTTTTCGATACGGCGTGGCCGAAGCGGGCACGGTGGGCTGCGCCTGTGCGCGGTTGCTGCGCGCGCTGTCAACGCGCAGCGCCAACGGCACGTCGGCCAGATCAGACTGCCGAGAAAGACCGTCAGCCGACCGCGCGCCGTGCGCCCTTCGAGCACCGCCGCTGCACGCACATCAAACTCGACCTTATGCACGCTCTGCTGCCAGAAGAAACTCTGGCTCGGCGGATTGAACTCGCAACCTTCGACCACAGGCACGAACGTAATCTCACCCTTATGCGGCACGGCGTGCAAGCTGTCCTGCTTCAACGGCTCGTAGCGTGCCGGCTCGTCCGCAAGCACACGCCCGGCAATGCGTTTCACTTGCTCGACCGGATCAGGCTCGTCCGGCGCAGCATCCGCCCGCCGCTCCGACAGGTGCGCGAACGCCAGCAACTTATACCAACGCTCAGCCGCGATCACTTCCGGCCGGTACACCGTAAACTGCACGTTCTCGTCCGCATACAGCGGCTTTTGTAACTCTGCATCTGACCTTGAAGCGGCCGCAGTTGTAGGCGGTAAGTGGCCTGGAGGTTCTATAACTAAACCTCTGGTTTGTCTGCTACCATCAAGTTCTGCTCGGTTCTCTGCTGGCGCTGCTTGTTCAAGTGGATAGACTTCAATAGGATTCGCCATTTTCAGTGGGCTTTGGCTAACCACTTCCCGCTCGTAGCCAAACGCACTTTGAAGCTCAGCGATGAATTGCCCGGCCGTTGCCGGACGTTCGGCGCGCTTTATAGCCAATGCATGCTCAACGGCAAGGGCGACGGGTAAGCCCACTGCCCGCGAAAATTCCGCTAAAGGCAATGACTGACCAGACAAATGCTGTCTTGCAATGTCAACCACACTTTGCCCCTCGAACGGCTTGCGCCCTGAGAGCAACTCATAACAGATCACGCCGAGACTGTAGATGTCCGCGCGCGCATCTGCCCCATCTGCTGCGTTTACCCAGACTTCCGGTGCTGAATAGGGCGCGGTTGCGGCATCTATGCCCAGCTTATCGTCGTCGTTGCTAGGGGCTGTCGGGGCGAAACTCGGCGGCAGCAGCTTGATCAAAAGGCGGCTCTCGGACGCGCGCGCAAGCATCACGTCCGCCGGCTTTAAGTAGCGATAGAGGATTCCGCATTCGTGCGCGTAGTCGAGCGCCCGCGCGATCTGCGTCAACACGGCCAATGCATTGGCTGTATCAAGGCGGCCGTCTACGCGTAACGCGCCGTCGAGCGATTGGCCTTCGACGTACTCCATCACCACGTAGGCGCGACCGGCCGTGTCAAGCTTTAAATCATAAAGCGAGGTTACATTCGGATGATGCAGCCGAGCAAAAGCGCGCGCATCTAACAAGAGATGGCGTTGACGTTGCGCGTCGCGGCATAAGTGCGGGTCGAGCATCTTCAGGGCGATAACATTATCAAGCAGGATGTTGCGGGCGCGATATACTTTGCCCGTGCGCCCCGCGCCGATGAAGGCTTCGATCTCATACTGCCCGTCGAGCACCTGCCCGATGAGTTGATCGGTTTGCGCGATCAACTGTGCGCCGTCGCGCTGGCAGAACGCGGCGTCATCATCGTATGTGCGTTGACAGTCGGGGCAGACTTTCATGGCTCTGGCGTTGACAGCCCGCGCGCGGGCGAGTGCGCGGCGGCGCGTTGATGCGAGCGGGGATTATAGACGCAGGGCGGGGCAAATGAAATAGAGAGTTTGCGCGCGTGAAGCTGCTGCCCGCTGAAAGAAATCTGTGAAGACACGAAAGACGCAAAGTCGCGGCCTGTGGACTTTGCGTCTTCGCGTCTATGGGGTGAGTAATGGTTAGGCGCTGACGGCTGCGCCCGTGGTCGGTTGCGCGGGCTGGGCGGTCTTGTCGCCGAGGCGCGCATGATAGAGGTCTGCAACCTGTTGCTCGTGGCGCGCGAGTTCGATCTCGATCTCGTCGAAGAGGGCGCAGGTCACAGGGTCGGTGAAACTGGCGCTCAGATTGAACGCGTCCACGACGCCCGTTTGCAGATCGCCGAGCGCGCGGCGCAACAGCGCCATGTCGTCCGACGATTGGAACCAACTCTTCATAGTGGCCCATGCGCCGCTGCCTGCGGCTTGCATGCCTTCCTTGCCGCCGAGGACCGCAAGCCGCGCTTCGAGTTGCGCGACGTGGCGCTCCTTGCTGGTTTGTATCTCTCTGAAAGTTGCTTTGATCGCCGGGTCAGTCGCCTTCTCCGTGTAGTGCTGGAAGGCTTCGAGCGCGTAGCGTTCGCCGCGTATGGCCGTGTTCAGGCCGTCCACGATCTCTGCGTTGGTCGAGCCGCCCCACTGTTCGCCCAAGCGCCACCACTCAAAACTTTCGTCGTGCAGTTCGGGCAAATCAGGCCCCTGCAAGCGCAAGCTCAGCCGCCGCAGGACCGCAACCGTGAAGGCGGGCAGGTCGCCGGGCCGGCGCGACGTGATCAGGTTGCCGTCCGAGACGACCGACGCGTCTTCAAACTGTGCCCCGGCGTTTTGCAGGTCCTTGCGGATGGCGCGGAAGCCGGTGGCGCGTTTGCCGCGCAGCAAGTCGCCTTCGATCAAGACCTGCGGCCCATGGCAGATGGCGGCGACCAACTTGCCCTGTTCAACCGCGCGCTGCACAAACCGCACGGTCTTCATGTTGGTCCGCATGCGGTCGGGAGCCATGCCGCCGGGGATGATAACCGCATCGAAATCTTCCGGGCGCGCGTCGGTCGTGGTCGCGTCGGCCTCGCGCGTCAGCTTGCCTTGCTTGCCCATATATTTTTCGTTGACGCGCGAGCCAAGCACCGTCACTTCCGCGCCCGCCGCTTTGAGCGCCGTGTAAGGCACAAGAAACTCCGAGTCCTCGACGTGACTCTCGATCAAGAGCGCCACTTTCTTCGTCTCGTTCACACTAGCCATGATCCGTCACTCCTTGCTTAACTGTGGTCATATCATTTTGCGCCGAAACGTCGGCGCACACATTGCGCAGGTCATTGGTTTCAAGGAGCAACGGGCAAGGCGTGTGCCAGCAGGACGATAGACCGATATCTATGCGTTCGGCGTGGGTTCACGCCGCGCGCGGGCGAATCGGCCGTATGAGAAGAAAGCAAAGCTGTTCGTATATGAAGCAGTAGCGAACAAAATGATTAACCACTAAAGAGACGAAGACACGAAAGAACAAGCTTGATCTTCTTTCGTGTCTTCGTGGCTTTATGGTTAACGATCTTTACGTCGCCGGGCGCAGCAGACCGCGGAAGATGCCTTGCACTTGGACGTTTAAGGCGGGTAGGCGGATCGGTTCGTGGTTGGAGTTGGCGGGGCGCAACTCGACCTCGCGCCCGAAGCGATGCAGGCGTTTCAAAGTCGCTTGATTGTCGCCGACGAGCGCGACCACGATCTCGCCGTCGCGTGCTTCCGTGCGATTTTCGATGAGCGCGATGTCGCCGTCGCAGATGTGCTCGTCCACCATCGAGTCGCCCTGCACGCGCAAGGCGTAAACCTGTTCGGGCCGCACGCGTCCCAACATGAAGCGCGGCACGCTGACCTTATCCGAGCCTTCACCCAGAGCCTCAATCGGTGCGCCCGCCGCGATGCGACCGAGCAACGGCACTTCACATAGCGCGTCGCTGTCGGGTTCTTCCATCTGCACGGCTAAGGCGAACGCGCCGTTTTCGCGTCGCCGCGTGATCAGCCCGCGCCGTTCCAATGCCTCGATATGTTTGGCGATGGTCGCCTTCGACGAGATGCCGAAGTGGCGCGCGATCTGCGCGTAGGACGGTTCGTAACCGTGGCGCTCGATGAAGTGCGTGATGTAATCGAGTATCTCTTTCTGGCGCTGCGTGCGGGGTTGCATCTTACGAGACTCCTCTCCGAAGGCGAGCGGATTAACACAATTCAACTGCCTGCCGGTTGGCGTGGATTCTATGCCCCGTGCTTGTATGCGTCAAGCTTAAGGCGCTGGCAGAAAGATAAACCACCAAGACACGAAGCACACAAAGAATGATCTTTGCGCCTTCGTGTCTTTGTGGTTAATGTCTCACGCCGAAAATGCAACCTAACTTTAGCGCCGCGAGTAGTGCCCAAGTGTGACGGGGAAGACGCGGACGACCGCAGGGACTTTATCGAGGTCAACGCGATCCACGTTGGTCAGTATCTTGTCGGCCTTCTGGCCGTAGATCGCTTCGTTCAATTTGTTGTCGGGGTTGACGACCGCGCCTTTAAGTTCGAGGCCGGCGAATAGACCTTTCGAGCGCGAGTAAGAAAGGATGCCCGCGTCGAGCGTCAAGTTGGTCGTCGCACTGGCGCTGCGGCCGACGGGGCCGGCGGCGGCGCTTGCTTCACCGCCCATCTCGAACTTGTCTTCGAGCAACCCTTGCACCGCGCCTTCGTTCATAAAGAGCAGCACGAAGTCGGTCTTCGATGCGCCGATCTGCGCGCCGAAGCTGCCGCCGCGCAAGGTGAAGAATGCGGGCGGCGTCCAACCGCCGCGCACGCGCCGACTGATCACGCCGCTGCCGCCGCGCCCGCCGACGATGAAGCCCGCCTTCAAGACGCCGGGGAATACTGCGACTGCTTCGGCCCGGTCGATCAACTCTTTCGGGATCGCGTTGTCGCGCGCCCGCATGATCTGTGTGAAGACGCGCGCGGCCGTTTTCAGCCTTGCGCGCCGCTTCGTCCTCTCTCTTTTCGTCGATGGGCGGCGTGGGCGTGGTGTTGACGCGGCGCTCGCGTTGCGCCGGTTGGGTGGGGGTGTCGTCCTGCGTCTGCGCGGACGCAGCGACGAAACAGCAGGCCAGCATGACGAAGCACAAAATAACTATGCGACTGCGCGGGGAACGCTTCATTGCAACCTCTCCTTAATAAATCGATCCGATGCGTCAGAGAGAGATCACGCATCGCTAGCGTGCGCTGGTTAAGTGCGGACGCGGCTGTCTGTTCGTTGCGCGATCCGGCGGCGGCGTTCGCCTCTGTTTGCCTGACCGCCGAAATTTTCTGCGCGCCTGTGGTGCGCTGAACTTGCCGCCTCGCCTACTTCAACGAGTAGCGCGACAGCGCGAGCGGGAACGACTTAACCGTTGCGGGCATGAACAGACGCCCGTTGCGTTTCGGCGCTTCGCTGGACAGGACCGCCTGCGCCTTCGCGCCGTACAACGCTTCGTTCTCGTCGTTGTCCGGGCTGATGACGACGCCCTTCAACTCCGCGCCGATGAACGCGCCCTTGCTGCGCGAGTAGGTCAGGATGCCGGCCTTTAGTTGCACGTCGGTCGAGGCGGCGGCCGTGCGCCCGACGGGGCCGGCGGCGAGGCCGACTTCACCGCCGATCTCAAACTTGTCTTCGAGCAACCCGTTCAGCGCGCCTTCGTTCATAAACAACAACACGAAGTCGGTCTTCGACGCGCCGATCTGCGGGCCGAAACTACCGCCGCGCAGGTTGAAGAAAGCAGGCGCGCTCCAACCGTTGTCCGTGCGCCGGCTGATGACGCAACTGCCGCCGCGCCCGCCGACGATCAGTATGCCGGCCTTGATCACGTCGGGGCAGACCGCCACGGCCTCGGCCCGTTTGATCAAGTCGCGCGGAATCCCCTTATCGGGAATCGACATGACCTGACCTAAGACCTTAGCCGCTTCCTGCGTCTTCTTACGCGCTTCTGCGTCCGCCTTTTTATTCTGCGCCGCGACGTTGAAACTCGCGCCCACCAGCAACAGCGCGCCGAGCGCCATTGTTATCTGCGACAAACTCACTCTCATACTTTCCTCCTCGTTGATAGACCTGCAAGGATCAAACGGCGTGCAGGGAGAACGAAAAGTATTGCCGGTCGAAGCAAAGGGGCACGCAATCGATTGTCACGCCTGATGAACAAACACATCTTACCGCATATGGCCTTATTGCGTCGTGCCGTACTCCGCGATGATGCGCTCGCGTATCTGGGCAGGCTTTAGCTTCTCGTCCTTTTGCAGCCGGTAGGCCGTGAGCGCCTCTTCGACGCAGACCGCGCATTGCGCTGCGTGCCCGTCTTGGAAACAACTATGCAGGCTCTTGTGGCCGAAGCCTACGTCGCAATGGCAATAACACGGCAGTTGCGCAATCGTCTGCGGCATCTCTTGCACCGCTTGATACGCCGCGCGCGTCTTGCCCGTGAACTGCGCGGGCGCGAGCGTCGGCGGCAGTTGCTTCGCTTCGGCGGCCGAGACAAACGCCGGGATGCGACCGCTCGGCCCGTGCGCGTGCCCGTCGTGCGCGTCGTTGTCATGCGCGGCAGCGGCCGGCATTGCGGGGGTCGCTTGTTGGGCCACTTGCTGCGCGGGCGGCGGCGGCGTCTGTCCCGTCGTCTCGTGCTGCGCGCCGCCGCAAGCCTGCGACATAAACGCCGCTGCCGACACGACACCGCACGCGAGCGCGGACATTAAAAACTTCTTTGCGTTCATGCTAATGCTTCATCTCCTTTACTGATTGCTCAGGGGCGACGCGTCCATGCAAGCGCGCGCCTGTGGTCGTGCCTAGTTATTAGTCATCACATGGCCGGTGTGACCCGTGTGGTCGCTCATGCTCGTGCGGCTCGGCCGGATGCGGAAGAAGAACTTGTACGAGATCGGGTTGCTGCCATAGATCGGGTCGAGCGCGGCCGGCTTCGTGTAACCCGTCACGTCGCCGCCGACGCCGACGAGCAGTTTGCCCGTGTCGAGCAAGTCGCGCACGTAGCCGAAGGTGTACGCGCCGATGCGGAACGTGGGGTGCGCGTCTTCGCCAAAGCCGAGTTGGTGCAGTTCGTCGTGACTAAAGAGATCGCGCTTGTCTACGAGTTCGAGCCGCGTGTAGAGGTAATTCCTACTGAGAAAGTTGACCGTCGCCTCACCTAGATAGCTGTTCAAGTTGAACAACTCGCCATCATGCGACTCGTGGTTGCGCCCCCAGATGAGCGCCGTTGCGAAGTTGCCGCGCGCGAACGGCCGGTTGTATTGCACGGACGCGGTTGTGCGCCGCGTGTCGCCTTCGTGCGAGTGCTTCAGGGTTGCGCAGGAAACCGTGGCTGACTTGCACGGCCCAGTTGCTATTAGGCGCGAACGTCAACCGCGCCGAGCGCGAAGTCCACGGGTTGGCCTCGAAGTTATAACGATTCTCGTCAGGTTCGCGCCCGTTGAAGATCGAGCCTTCGAGTTTGAACCAGCGATAGGTGAAGCCGGTTGTCAGCACGCCGAACGAGATGTGCGTCGAGTCTTGCAGGTGATGCGCGAGCGGCGCGCTTGGATTTTCAGACGCGGACATGCGATGCATGAAGGCGACGGGGCCGAGCGCAGGCTCGCCGGGATAACCGAAGTATGTGAACCACGTCGCGCGCTCGCCGAGTGGATGCGTGTATTGCGCGGCGAGTTCCATGAACAGATCGTGCGGGTGCTGCTTATCAATGAGCGGCTGCCCCTTGTACGTCTCGCCGGTTTGAAAGAGCAAGGGCGAACCGCCGGGCGGGAACGTGAACGGCTCGAAGCTGAACATGCCGCGAAGGGTCAACGTGCCCACACCGACGCGCCGGAACGCCATCGGCATCAGCCAGTTCATCGCCTCGGCCTTTGTCACACCACGCGGCCCGCCTTGACGATTGATGCCCAACTTCGCTTCGCCGTGCAGCATGAACACCCAGTTGTCCGTGACCTTGTGATACATGTACGTCGGCGACGACGCGGGCTGCCAGCTTGTGCCCGATCCCATCTGCCCCATAGACATCAGGTTGTGCTGACTCGTGCCCACGCGGATCGCCATCTGTTCACCTGACATGACCATCAACTCGCGCACGTCCGTCTCCGCCACACTGGTCACGTCGCCGCTTGCGTGCGTCGTGCCGGGCATCTCGCTGCGCGTCATGCCCGTGTGCCCTGCGTGCATATCGTGCGCGGAGGGTTGTGCGGCCGGCGTAGCGGTCGGCGCGGGTGCGGGTTGTGTGCTTGGCGTGGGCGTCGGCTTGGGCATAACGTGCCCGCTGTGCTGATCATGCTGCGCATGTGCCGACGCGCTGAGGCCGACGAGTAAGATTAAAATGGCCAGCGCGTACAGCAGACCGCGCCAAGCGAGATCGTTGCGCTCATTACTGTTCATCGTGCGTCTCCCAAATCGTTTGCGCCGGGCGACAGGCCATCAAAGACGACCCCGCCGGACTGTTTAATTGTGAGTGTAGGCAAACGGGCGCGCTTCGACCGTCCGCATTGGACGACGACACGCCGAGGGAGGCTAGATCAGGAGGATGCTCAACAGGTGGCGGCGCACGCGCGCGGGCGGCGCATGTTGTAGCGGCTCGACCGGCGCGAGCGACACGCGCGCAGGCGTGGCCGACTGCTGCGCGGCGGCGAGTGCCGGTACGACGACGACGCGCTTCATTGTCTGCTGTGCGCGCGTCACGCCCGTCGCGGGCGCAGCACGCATCATGCAGTGGGCGCAGAATTGATCGGCTTGATTAAGTGTGCGTGGTTGCGACTCTACAGTCGCACCGTGCTCATGTTTGGCCGCGTCCGCATTTGCATGATGTTCGGCGGCGGCACAGTGATCGACCGGCTGTTTGAGTTGCGCGCGACAGCAGGCGTGCTCGTCAGACACGGCGACACCGGCCGGGGCAGCGGCGTGCGTACAGGCGGCGCGCGCCCAGACGTGCCCCCACCCGCCTACGGCGAGCAAGCAAACCAGTCCGTAAATTGCCGTCATACGTCGCATAGACAATAACGCTTCGATGCCTCGCGGGCGCGCATCAGTTGTCGTCACTCTAACATGAACGTTGCGCCCGTCGCTAACGCGATAACAAAGCACCGCAGGCGCGGCCGGCGTTTGACCGCGCGCGGCGAACAGTGCGACCATGCCGCCCGAAACTCAAGCAGACTTAATTGACAGGGGAGGGTGTATATGGAGATCGATCCGGACAAGGTTGTGACGCAGGAAGAGACGGGCGAAGAAGCGCCGATTGATCAGGTGGAAGGGCGCGTCGAGGCCGAGATGAAGCGCATCGAAGGGCGCGCCAAAGAGAGTGTGGCGCAAGGCTTACAGGACAAAGAACTAGAACGCGAAGGCCAACAACTGCAAGCCGAAGCCGAACGCGAATTGGAGGAACAGTAAGCAGTAAGCAGTAGGCAGTTAAGCAGACAAGATCAAACTGCATTCTTTAATAGCTATACTTTCTTTAACTGCCTACTGCCTACTGTTCTTTGCCTCACGTCCCTGCTAGGGCCTCATCCACTGTTTGACGAATTTGCGGGGCGAGCATGGGGCTATAGCCGGTGAAGCGGCGAACGACGCGCCCGTCGCGCCCGATCACGTAGGTCTGCGGGATCGAGCCGGTGGGCAACAGGAACGCGCGCGCCAATCCTTCTTCGGCCCAGCCGACCGTGTAGTTGATCTTGAACTCGTCGGCAAAACGGCGCACGGCCGTCTCCTTGCGGGCTTTCTCCTCCGCGTTCAATCCTTCAACCGTCAAGCCAAGCACTTCGACACCGCGCGTCTTATAGTCGTTATGCAAGGCGACGAGTTCAGGTATCTCCAAACGACACGGGCCGCACCACGTCGCCCACAGGTCGAGCACGAGTACTTTGCCCGCGTAGTCTGCCAACTTCAGCGGCTTGCCTTCAATCGTCGTCATCTGCACTTGCGTAAGACTGTCGGGCAGCGGGTCTCTGGCCGCGCCGGGCGATGCGTTGGCTTGTGGCGGCTTGGTCGCAGGCGTGGGCGCGTTGGTCGCCGTCTCATAGTTCGCTTCACGATTGCAACTCGAAGACAGCGCGACGGCCAGCAACGCGAAGACGACCAGCGCCAGCGCCAGCCGCTTGTTCGTCCAGACGCGCGATGTTTGCTCTTTTGACATCAGTATTAAAAATCCTCTATAGCCGAATAAATATCAAGCATAGACTAAAGCATAACATCTCACACGCAAAGCAGGGATGAAAGCTGAATAAGCATAAGCAGCAATAGCTTTTCATTCATCCTTCATCCCTGCTCGTTAGCGCACGACGATGTTAACCAGCCGGTTCGGCACGACGATCACTTTGACGATCTCGCGGCCGTCCGTGTAGGTGCGCACTTTCTCGTCGGCCTAAGGCGGCGGACTGCAACTCGGCTTCGGGCGTGTCGGGCGCGGCCTTGATGCGCGCGCGCAGTTTGCCGTTGATCTGAACGGGAATTTCCAGTTCCTCTTTGCGCGCCAGTTCTTTGTCCGCGCGGGGCCAGCGCGCTCCGCTCGCCAACAGCCCACCTTCGTGCCCCAAGCCTTCCCACATCTCCTCGGCGACGTGCGGCGCAATCGGCGACAGCATAACGACCAAAGCTTCTAACGCTTCACGCACCGCGTAGGCGTCGGCCGGTGCAGCCGCTTCGGGCGCGACGTTGAAGTCCGACAACTCGTTCAGCAACTCCATCAACGCGGCGATAGAAGTGTTGAAGTGCATCTCCTCGAAGTCGGTCGTGATGCGCGCGATGGTCTGATGCGTCTTGCGGCGCACGGCGCGGGCCGCGTCGGAGAAGTCCAGGTCTTGCGACGCGAAGCCGTCGGCGCGCGTCAAGTGCTCGCGCCAACGCCCGACCGCGTTATAGACGCGACGCAGAAAGCGCACCGCGCCCTCGATGCCCGTCTCTTGCCAGCGCAGTTCGTTATCGGGCGGCGCGGCGAACAGGATGAACAGGCGCACCGCATCCGCGCCGTAGATGCCGATCATCTCGTCCGGGTCAACGCCGTTGCCCGCCGACTTCGACATAGCCTTATACTCGCCCGTCGCTTCGACAACGTTCGTCACCATGCCTTGCGTCAACAAACGCTTCACCGGCTCGTTGAACTTGACCAGCCCTATGTCGCGCATCATCTTCGTCCAGAAGCGCGTGTACAGCAGGTGCATGACCGCGTGTTCGATGCCGCCGATGTATTGATCAACCGGCGTCCAATACGCGACCACTTCTTTATCGAAGGGCGCGGCCTCGTTCTGCGGATCGCAATAGCGAAAGAAGTACCAAGACGAATCGACGAACGTGTCCATCGTGTCCGTCTCGCGCCGCGCCGGTTCATGACACTTCGGACAGGTCGTGTTAACGAACTCCGCGACGGTCGCTAAAGGCGACTGTCCCGTGCCCGTGAACTCCGCGCGCGCCGGCAACACGACCGGCAGGTCTGACTCCGGCACGGGCACGACGCCGCAGCTATCGCAATAGATGATCGGGATCGGCGAACCCCAGAAGCGTTGGCGCGAGATGCCCCAATCGCGCAGGCGATACGTCACGGCCGCCTCGCCGAAGCCCTGCGCGGCGGCAAACTCGGCCATCTCGCGCATCGCATCGGCCGACAACTTGCCGCTCCAATCGCCGCTGTTGACCAGTATGCCGTATTCCGTGAAGGCGTGCGGCATGGCGACCGATTGATCTTGCCGTTCGGGATCGTGCTCGATCTGCTCTTGCGCGTGCGAGACGCGTTCGATGACGCGCCGGATCGGCAGCGTGTATTTTTGCGCGAACTCGAAATCGCGCTCGTCGTGCGCGGGCACACTCATAACCGCGCCCGTGCCGTACTCGGTCAACACGTAGTTGCCGACCCACACGGGAATCTGTTCGTCGCTAAACGGATTCGTGGCGAACAACCCCGTGTGCATGCCTTCCTTCTCTTCTTCCGCGCCCGGTTGCTTCGCGGAGACGGCGCGCGCCGCCTTCACGCGGGCCGCGAACTGTTCGACCTCATCCTTCAACGCCGAGTCGGCCAGCAACTTCGCCAGCAGCGGATGATCGGGCGCGACGACGATGGCGTTCGCCCCGTAGATCGTATCAATGCGCGTCGTGAAGACGCGCACGTGCTCATTCGTATCCTTGATCGGGAAATCGACGAACGCGCCTTCGCTGCGCCCGATCCAGTTGCGCTGCATCGTCAACACGCGCTCAGGCCAACCAGCCTCGATCTCTTTCATGTCGGCCAACAACTGCTCAGCGTAGTTGGTCGTGCGGATGAACCACTGTTCCAGATCGCGCTTCTCCACGGCCGCGCCGCAGCGCCAGCACACGCCGCCCGACGATTGCTCGTTCGACAGCACCGTCTCTTCCTTCGGACACCAGTTGACGGGCGAGTTCTTACGATAGATCAACCCATGCTCCAACATCTTCAGGAAGAACCACTGATCCCACTTGTAATACTCAGGCGTGTGCGCCGCGATCTCGCGCCGCCAGTCGTAACTGACGCCCATGCGCTTCAATTGCCCGCGCATGTGCGCGATGTTCTGTTCCGTCCACTCGCCCGGCATCACGCCGCGCTTGATCGCGGCCTGCTCGGCCGGTTTGCCGAAGCTGTCCCAACCAATCGGGTGCAGCACGTTGAAGCCCTGCAAACGCTTGTACCAAGACAGCGCGTCGCCGATGGAATAGTTGCGCACGTGCCCCATGTGCAGAAAGCCCGACGGGTACGGCAACATCTCCAAACAATAAAACGCTGGCTTGCTATCGTCCTGCTCGACGGCAAACGCGCCCGTCTCGGCCCAGAACCGCTGCCATTTCTCTTCAATCTGTTCAGGAAAATATTTTTCGTCCATGACTCGACACCTCTTCACTCAGCCTCACACATCTTCACCGACCGTTGACACGCAACGCAAGCCGCGCGTCCTCGGCCGTACTCACTGTCTAACTTTGTCGCGGGGATAGCAGCGCCGCTCGAAAACCGACCGCGCGCATTTTAGGCGCGGCAACCGAGCGGCCCCGTAAGGAGGAGTTTCGTGGGCGGGTGATAATAGATACTGACCATTCGTTTAAGCCCTGCTTTCGTCAAGCGGGGTTATCTTAACGCAGACAGCCCGCCGCTTTCAATCCCGAAAGCGGCGGGCTGTCTGATTAGACCTCGACCTTGCGGCCGGTTAAGGGTTTTGCAGGTCGGCGATGATCGCGTCCGCCAGTGCTTTTGCGACCGCGCTACGGACGGTGGCGGCGTTTGTGCCGATGTTCAGCAACTCGTCCACCGCACGCACGTCGATGAACTCAAGTTCCAGCATACACGCGCGACATTTTTTGTTGCCGCCCGTGTTGCCCAGTGACACGTCGCTCAGGACGCCGAACTTCTCTTCCTTCACCCCGCGATCCTTTGCGCCCGCGTCGTGCGCCTTGAGCGTGTTAAAGGCCGCGGTTTGAATCTGCTGCGCGAACTTCTTGTCGGCCGCAAGGTTCACATTGTCGGCGGCGTGGCGCACATACGTCTCAGTGCCGCGCGTGACTTTGTTGAAGCCGTTGAAGTGCAGACTGAGAAGCCGATCCGCCCGGTTGGTCTTGGCCATGCCGGCCCGCTCCGCCAGCGTCAGGTTCTTGTCTGTCTCGCGCGTCATCACGATCTTGATCTCGTGCCCGCCCGCGATGGCGGCGTCGCGCAGGGCGTCGCGCACCAATAGACCCAGTTTCAGGGTCATGTTCTTCTCAAGAAAGCCGCTCGGACTGACCGCGTGGTTAGCGTCCGAGCCGCCCATGTTCGTCGTGCCCCCATGCCCCGGATCGATGACGACTGTGGCAGTGATGCTCATAAAATGATCTCCTTCAGGTTAAAGCTGTTCAAGTGCTGCGAGGTGGAATAACGGCGACCGACCCTGTGTGTGGAGTCGCGTGCGGATGACCGTGCAACGGGCGGGTAGGTATAAGAGATAGGCGCTGCCCTGTCAAGCTAACTTGCGTCTGCGCGGCGGCCGGTTCGTCTGCTTACTCCGCTCTGTCGTCCACCATGTCACTAATAGATGACTTGACGCGCAGAAACATTTCATGCAACTGCCGCCGCGCCCGTCGCACAGACACGCAAGGCTTGCGCGGTGGCGCTCAACGGTTACGCTGTGCCTGTTTTTAATTTCACTGTGCGCCGCCCCGTTCGACCTCTGCCATCACGCGCAGCATGTTGCCGCCGAGAATCTTTTCCACGTCGGCCGCGCTGTAACCACGCCGCATTAGCTCCGTTGTTAAGTTCGGCAAGTCCGCGACCGAAGACAGGTCGTGTGGCACGGCCTGTGTGCCGTCGAAGTCTGAGCCGAGGCCGACGTGATCGACGCCGATCAGTTTGACGATGTAATCAATGTGATCGACCACGCGCGCACACGCGACCGGGGGCAGGCGCTTTAAGTATTCACGCTCGCGCACGCGGTCGCGCACGAGTTTGCGTTGCGCGGGTGTGCCCGTCGCTTTGCGTGATGCGGCTTCGACGAGCGGCGCGATCTCTGCGTCCACGCGGCGTTGGGCGTCGCGCCAGCCGGGTTCGATGAAGGCCGGATAGAAGACGACCGCGCAGACGCCGCCCGTGCGTGCGAGCGCGCGCAGTTGGTCGTCCGTCAGATTGCGCGGCACGTTGACGAGCGCGCGCACGCCTGAGTGTGTAGCGACGACGGGCTTGGTCGAAGTCTCAACGATGTCCCAGAAGGTCTTATCCGAGACGTGCGAGACATCGACCATCATGCCGAGCCGGTTCATCTCGCGTATGACCGCGCGCCCGAACTCGTTCAAGCCGCGCGTCTCACCCACGGCGTCGCCGCTCGACCCGGCCCAACTCGTCGAGACAGACCACGCGGGCGACATATAGCGCACGCCCAACTTGTAATACTTCTCGACGTTCTCAAGTTTCTCATCAATCGCATAACCGCCTTCGAGGCCCATGAGCGCGGCGAGTTTGCCTGCGGCCGCCGCGCGGCGCACTTCGTCGGCGGTTGTCGCCAGCGTCCATATGTCCGGGTGCTCGGCGGCGAGCGCACGCACGGCCGCGATCTGTTGGTCGGCGCGCGCGACCGCCTTTGCACCGCCGCCGCCGAAGAACTGCGGCTCAACCCAGATGGAGAAGAACTGCGCGTCGAGGCCGCCCGCTTGCGCGCGCACGGCATCGAGATGCCCGTCCGTTAATCTGTGATTGATGTCCGTGCCTTCGTCAATCATGCGCTGCACGGTGTCGGCGTGCATGTCCACAAGGATGGCGCGGCGGTGAATGTGCAAAGGCTCGTTGTTGTTCGTGGTGTCCGTGGCGTTGGCGGGTGGGGTGTTCACTTGTCCGTTCTTCTCCGGCATGCGCGCGGCTTGACATGAGAGCAGCGCCACGAGCGCGGCGCAGCCAAACACAGGGCCGAGACAATGTTGCGCGCGGCGCAGCATCTAAGATTATGTGCGTGCTGGCACGTTTAATAAGTTCGCGGTAACAGCATTGATGGTACGTCGCGCACGCACGCGCAGGCAAGCCGGACGCACTGCTTGCCAACGTCACGGCCTTTGAGTTATCGTGCGCTTTACTTAACCACGAGTCAGCCGCGCGTTAATATAATACCGCGACCGCAGTTCCGTGTATCAGGGGGCGCATCGGGTTCGTAGTTTATTGGGTAAGCAATCGTTCAACGAGAAGGAGCAATCATTATATGTTCAACGACGACACGCGGCACAAGGACGTGAAGACCCCGGCCATCGTGCAAGAGATTTGGCATAACGGCGAGTTTATCAAGTGGGACGACGCGCGCGTCCACGTCATGTCGCACGTCTTGCACTACGGCTCAAGCGTCTTCGAGGGCATACGCTGTTATGCCACCAAGCGCGGCCCCGCCATCTTTCGCCTGCGCGAACACATGCAGCGGCTGTTGAACTCGGCCAAGATTTACCGCATGGAGCACGGCTTCACGCTCGACGAACTGTGCAACGGCGCAATCGAACTGACGCGGCGCGGCGGGCTGCCGCAATGCTACCTGCGCCCGATCATCTGCCGCACGCTCGACGAAGCGCATCCCGCATTCGGCGTCAATCCTTTTCCGAATCCTTTGTCGTGCTACATCGGCGCGTGGGACTGGGGCAAGTACTTGGGCGAAGAGGCGCTGGAACGTGGCGTAAACGTGTGCGTGTCTTCGTGGAATCGGCTGACGCCGAACTCGATGCCGGCGATGGCCAAGTCGGGCGCGAACTACATGAACTCGCAACTGATCAAGATGGAAGCTTTGATCAACGGTTTCTCCGAAGGCATCGCGCTCGATGATCGCGGCTACGTCTCGGAAGGGTCGGGCGAGAATCTGTTTTTGGTGAGCGACGGGCGCGTCTTCACGCCGCCGCTCTCGTCCTCGATCCTGCCCGGCATCACACGCGACAGCGTCATCCAGCTTTGCCGCGAGCTAGACATCCCCGTGCTTGAGCAAGCGTTCCAACGTGCCGCGCTCTACGTCGCCGACGAACTCTTCTTCACGGGCACAGCCGCCGAGGTGACGCCCATCCGTTCCGTCGATAAGATCGAGATCGGCGCAGGTCGTCGCGGCCCAATCACCGCCCGCATCCAGCAAGCCTTCTTTGAGGTCACCTCCGGCGAGCGTCCCGCGCCGGGGCCGTGGCTCACCCACGTCAATCAAGAACAGGCCGCGCCGCCAAGCAACAACGGGCACGCACCTGCCAAGGCCGAACAAGCCGACACCGTCGAGCCGATCACGCCCGCGCCCACTAACTTGAGCGCCGTGGCGAGCGACTAACGATGGACACTAGCCGTATGACTAGCCCGGCCGCGTAAGCGTGCCGCGCACCATGCTGGCGTGGGGTTGGAGCGCGCGGGCCGGCAAACAACAAGAGCCTGACTCGAAGCTCAAGCATCATCGACGGTCAGCCGCTTGCTGGGCGGTCTATTAAGTTAGGTCGGCCGGCTGGCTTGTGCTAGCTCTGGCAGATTTATAAAAGATGCCGTCCTTAGGTATGCGCTTCCGCCCTAGCGTCACCAGCCTTAACGGAACCATTACATATTCCGTCAGCCATTGACTGATCATGAAATCGGTATAGCCTGCCATCGCACAGTCAACGGCCAGCGAGCCGAGACGGTGGCCGAAGATGATGTCGGAACTGCTTGGCGGGATCGCCCGAATCAGGTGGCGCGGTTCGTTCGTGAAAACACGAAAATCCCGCCAGTAATCGCCCGCCATGCGCCGGATACATTTTTGCAGCACACGAGCCACTAATTTTAAGCCGCCGGAACGTAAGGCGTCCGGCGTCTGCCCGAACACCCGGCGACTCTTCAAGAACGAGCGAATCTCCCGCTTTTCCTCCTCGGTCAGGCCGACATCGGGGTCTTCCATATACTCTTCGGCATCCAGCGGGATCGCCGTCTCAGCCATCACTATCACGCCGTGTGAACTCTCAAGCTGGCTCTGGTCATATCGCTCGGTTAACCGCTTCATGATGTATTCGGAGATGGCGTCCATTTTGAACGATACCTCCGGCGCTAAAAACAGATCGCAGACCCCGCTCGCAGTGACCGCGTGCGTCACGACGAAACCTGAATCAGAGCCGAATAATTGAATGACGCAGAGGCGCGGATTTGATTTCGCCTCCGTATGCAACTGCTGGATAGCCTCTTTCGACCACTCCACCGCCGACAGAAAGCCGAACGATTGCCAGACCCACAGAATGTCGTTGTCCATCGTCTTGGGGATACCGACGACGGACAGATTTTTGCCCATGTCTTGGGCTTTCTTCCAGAGCGAATGGGCAGCCCGCATACTGCCGTCCCCGCCGATGACGTAGAGAATTTCTGTGCCCTGATCCGATAAGCGCATGACGGCGCGCTCTAAGGCTTGATCGACCGGCGCTGCGTTCTTGTTCATGAATTCAGGCGCGCGCGAAGTGCCTAACATCGAACCGCCTAAGTTGGCCTGACTATTCACTTCGTCAGGCGACAGGGGGTGATGGTGTGTGCCGGGGCGAAACAGGGCGCTCAGCCCGTTATGGTAGCCACGCACGCTCAACTTACTCTTGTACTCGCCTTTTTCGGCATACAGAAATTGTCTTTCGACGATGCCGGCAATGACCGCATTTATGCCGGGCGCAATCCCGCCTGACACCGTAAGGCCAACAGTCAGCGTTCGGTCAGCCTTATGCGGGTAATATAAATGCCTTCGCGGCCCCGCCTCTGGAAAGGTCAATCTGTTAGCTACAAGCCCGCTGGTGTGAAAGTCCGTGAGGGCAGCCACAACCACTTGCGGATCTTCCTCTCTGCGCCGCCCGTTTTTGTAATCCCAATCCCTGTAGAGGCCGATCTCGGATACATCAACCCGATTCTCAATCGTGCCTTCGTTTTTTGTCACACGCGGCCACTCGCGCGGACACCCCAAGGCCACGAACTCACCCGCCAACTCACCTTTACTATATTCCTCGATAATCTTCTTTTCGTAATCGAAGGGATAACCTATCGGCAAGTCGTCATCAGGTATCCATGCGCCCACGAGCGATTTCGCTATCTCCTGCGCGCAATAACGCGCATCCACCTCTTCAACGGTCTGCACTTTAATCGTGTGGATAGGGCGAAACAGCCTGTACTCTTTGGCTATCCTAGTCACCTTAGGTAACATCACGAGCAACGCTTTAATGTTCGGGGAGCTATTGGCGATAGTCGCGTCGAGTTCCTTCCGCTGCATTCGGCCTAGCGACCTGCCTAAAAACAAGATGAACGCATCCGAATCAGCCAGTTGCTTTCCGACCACACGAACCCAGTCCTGTGCGTGTATCTCATCGCCATAACAGTAAGGCTTGAGCGTCTCTTGTTTCCGCAGGTGGTAGCTGACCCGCCGAACAAACAGTTCATCCGCGAAATTGTATGAGAGAAAGAGATTCATATCTTTCAATTCTCCTTAGGCGTGAGTCTGGCGGGCGACACTGCTAACGCAGCCCAAAGGCCTTCGGCTGAAGTCTGATTAACCTATCCGGATTGTGAGACGGCTGCACCTTGCGTCTGTATCGGCCCGTCTTATACACCACGAAACCAGCATTGGAAAGGTATTTTTCGCCGGTCACGGCATCAAACTGCATCTTCATCTCAGCCCGCGCTGGCTCAGATAAGGGATGGGGAATAACATCGTACCCCCATTGCAGCTTTGCATCGAGCTTCCGCATGAACAGCTCGTCGAGGAAGACCGGTTCCAGCGCGCAGATGGCGGGGTCGATCCGTGGCTCCTTCTCGTGGATTAACTCCCACGGTGTCTTGTGCTCTTTGCCGCTGTTCCTTCTCGCCACGTTGAACCACAGGTTGTACGCCCCCGCCTTAGCGATGAAATCGGAGCGCGACCGGAAGCGCTCGACCTCGTAGAACTCGTCCTCGATAAGCCGGTGCGCCGTCTCCACGTCCGACTGCCAGGTGTGGGCGCGCGGCGGGCAGCGCGTATGGCGTAAGCCTTTGACCGCCTCAACCGCCTTCGTGAACTCGCTGTCACTCTTCGCCTGCCAGTTGCCGACGAACTCGCACCCGTTGTCGGTCTGGAGGCGCGAGCCGCGGAACTTCACCCCACAACTCTTCAGGTGAGAGAGGATGACCTCGGCGAAGAGCTTCCAGTAGGCCAGCGTGCATTCCTGCGCGAACGCCACGTAGTGCCAGCCCGACGTGACCTCGCGCGCCGTGTACTGGTAACGAGGCAGGCCGAGCCGCTGCGCCTGCGCCCACAACTCCGGGATGTCGCATAAGTCCTTCGTGTCCACCGAGGTCTGCTCGAAGAGCCGCCACTGCCTCTTCACGTCTCTCAGACACTGCTTCGTCTTATGCTTCCGGCGCTTACGCCGCAGCAGACCCTCCTCGCGCCAGATGCGGCGCAGCGCCTTCTCCGAGAGCGAGAGGCGGAAGTCGCGCTTCATCCGGGAAGCGCCCCACGACGGTAGCCTGAGCTTGAGCGCGACGGCCCGACGGCGCTGCGCGGCCGTGACGCCCCGGCGTGGGTGCAGCGGCGCGCGGCTGCGGTCTTCGAGCCCGCGCAGTGAGCCCGGCTCCCAACGCCTGAGCCACTTGCGCACGGTCTTGACGGTCGTGCCGAACTGGCGGGCCGCCGGCTTGACGCCGTGCTCGCGGGCGTAGCGCACCAGTTCGAAGCGCAGATAAATGGGGTCTTTACTCCGGCGCAGCATCGGGTAATATCTGAGAGGACACATCGCCTGCCCGGCCCTCCTATGGTTGTGTCGCAACTCCATAGTTAAGCCGCGCGGGCGGTGTGTCTACCTTTTTAGCTCATCGCTTCAACCACTCCTTGACCCAGCCTCGCATCTTCGGCAGCCCTGACCTGCCGAAGATGCGGAGCCGGCGCAGGGGGATACCATGTTTGTTCCGTCTCCCACGCGCTGGCTCAGATAGTTATTGACGCCCCCCTGCGCACAAAGTTAGTATGGATTTGGCGTCTCCGGGCTTTAATCTTTCCGGTAGCGGCCCCCGCCTGAAGCAGTCCGCGAGTTAAGCCAACACAGAACGCTCCTATCTTGTCAGCGCACACTTCTTGTGCCCGCTTATTCACGGCGCGCGGTCACGCGCCGCCGACCGCCACAGCGCGAAACCCTGTCCAGCTATGCCGATCAAGATTGACGACCTGTTGCGCGCCGCTTCGGCTCACGGCGCATCCGACTTGCACATCAAGGCCGGCTCGTTCCCCGTCATGCGCGTGGACGGCGAGTTGCGCCCGATTCTCGATGCGCCGCGCCTGTCGCAGGAAGACTCGCTCGACATGGCTTTTTCGATGATGTCGAACCGGCAGAAGCAACGCTTCAAGGAATACTCCGAGGTGGACATCGGTTATGGCGTGCCCGGCATCGGGCGCTTTCGCGCCAACGTCTTTCAGCAACGCGGCTCAGTCTCAATCGTGCTGCGCGTCATCCCCGACCGCGTTAAGACCATCAACGATCTCGGCCTGCCGCCCATCACCGAACGCATTGCCGACGAGCAGCGCGGCCTCATCCTCGTCACCGGCGCAACCGGCTCTGGCAAGTCTTCGACCCTCGCCGCCATGATCGACTACATCAACGCCTCGCGCGGCGGCCACATCATCACCATCGAAGACCCGATTGAATTTCTACACCGCGACCGCCGCTCGTTCATCTCGCAACGCGAGGTGGACGTGGACACGCGCTCGTTTGCGGAAGCGTTGCGCGGCGCATTGCGACAGGACCCGGACGTGATTCTCGTCGGCGAGATGCGCGACTTTGAAACTATCGAAACGGCGCTGACCGCAGCCGAGACGGGCCACCTCGTCCTCTCCACGCTGCACACGCTTGATGCGACCGAGACGATCATGCGTATCGTCTCGTCGTTCCCGCCGCACCAGCAAAAGTCTGTGCGCTTGCAACTCGCGGGCATCTTGCGCGCGGTCATCTCGATGCGCCTCATCCGGTCGCAGAACGGCACGGGGCGCGTGCCCGCGGCCGAGATCATGGTTTCGACCTCGCTGATCCGCGAGTACATCTCGAACGAAGAGAAGACGCCTTTGATCCGCGACGCCATCGCCGCTGGCACGTCGCAATACGGCATGCAGACCTTCGATCAGTCGCTCTTTAACTTACATCATTCGGGTCTGATCACGATGGAAGAGGCCCTGCGCGGCGCGTCGAACCCGGACGAGTTCCGCATGCGCGTCGCCGGCATCTGCACCACCATCGATGCGAAGGACGACATCGTTAGCATGAGCAACAAGTGATTCAATTGCGGATTTCGGATTGCGGAGTGCGGATTAGAAAGACAACTGTTATTTCAATCCGCATTTCGCAATCCGAAATCCGAAATCCCTATTAAGGAGTTTTACCGATGAGTAGCATGAGCAGTGTGACGTGTCCGCAGTGCGGGTTTGTGAGTTGGCGCGCGACGACGTGCCGACGGTGTGATACGTCGCTGACGGGCGCGCAGACGTTTGAGTTTCAACCGCCCGTCGTGGCCGTGGGCGAAGGCGTGCCGCTCTACTTCCCCGTCTCGACGACGAAGCTGGTCGTGCTGTCCGTCTGCACGCTCGGCCTCTACCAGCTTTACTGGTTCTACAAACACTGGCAGCAGATCAAACAGAACGAACGCTCTGACATCAGCCCGTTCTGGCGCACCTTCTTCACCATCTTTTACCTGCGCCCGCTGCTTCGCTCGATCAAGGACACAGCGGAGCTTTATGGGGTCGAGGCCAAGTTCAACCCGCTGACGCTCACGCTTGTCTTCCTCGGTCTGAACCTCTGCGGGAACGTCGGCAGCGCCGGCTGGATCATCAGCCTGTTCGCCATCGTGCCGCTCATCGTCGCGCAGGGCGTGGCCAACCAGATCAACGAAGCGACCGCGCCCGGTCACGACCGCAACGACACATTTACCGGCGGCAACATCGCCGCCATCATCATCGGCGGCCTACTGCTTGCGTTGTCTTTGTTCGGCACTGCGCTCATCCTGTTCTTCAACGTCAAGTAAACGTCGAACCGGCCGCGCGCCGTCGCGGCAGTCACGCTCATCAGGGCGCGTGCGGCCTTACGAGGTCGCACGTGCCCTTTATTTTTTTAGCCACGCTTGATGTTAAAATCGCGCGTCGTCAGACAGCAATCAATTGTCGGCAGCGGTCTTGACCATGAGAAAGGATGTGTGATGGCATCATCTGTCCCGGCACTCATTCCGCGTGAGGTGTTCTTTGGGAACCCCGATAGAGCGGCCCCGCTGCTTAGTCCCGACGGCAAATGGTTGAGCTATCTTGCGCCGCATCAGGGCGTGTTGAACCTGTGGATTGCGCCCGCCGCCGACCCGACCAAAGCCGCGCGCGTCACGAACGATACCAGTCGCGGCATACACTTTTATCGTTGGGCTTACACGAACCGGCACATCCTGTACGTGCAGGACAAGGACGGCGACGAAAGTTATAACGTGTGGTGTCTCGACGTGGCCAGTCAAGCAAGCAACAACTTGACCCGCATGACGAACGTGCAAGCACGCGTCATGGGTGTCAGCCCGCGCACGCCCGAAGAGATCGTCGTCACGCTGAACGACCGCGATCCGCAACTGCACGATCTCTATCGCATCAATCTGCTGACCGGCGCACGCTCTCTGCTGCTTGAGAATCCGGGCTACGTGGGCTTTGTGTTGGACGACCGCTTCAACGTTCGTCTGGCCTTGAATCTCACGCCCGACGGCGGCAAGACGCTGTTCCGGCCGAACGATCAAGGCGAGTGGCAACCGTTCATCGACATCTCAAGCACGGACGCGCTCACAAGCTCGCCGGTCGAGTTTGACGCGACGGGTCAGTTTCTCTATTTAACCGATAGTCGCAACCGTGACACAGCGGCGCTCGTGCGGCTGCATCTGGCGACGGGCGCGTTGGAGACGTTGGCCGAAAACGCGCGGGCCGATGTGTGCGGCGTCCTGTTGCATCCAACCACGCGCGATGTGCAAGCGGTGGCGTGGAATTACGAGTTGGTGCAGTGGCAGGCGTTCGATCCTTTGCTCGCCGCCGATTTCAAACGGCTCGCCGAAGTCGCCGACGGCACGATGGAAATCGTCAGTCGCACGCTCGACGATCAGCACTGGCTAGTGGCTTACCTGCGCGACGATGGCCCGCTGCACTACTATCGTTATGACCGGCCGACCAAGCAGGCGACCTTCCTCTTCACGAATCGCAGCGAGTTGGCCGACGTGCCTTTGGCCAAGATGCGCCCGGTCACCATCGCGGCGCGCGACGGGCTGCCGCTCGTCTGTTATTACACGTTGCCTTCGTGGGTTGATCGAACGGGCTGGCCTGAGTCGCCGCTGCCGTTGGTCCTGCTGGTTCATGGCGGCCCGTGGAGTCGTGACGTGTGGGGCTTGAATCCGCTCCATCAGTTGTTGGCTAATCGCGGCTACGCTGTGCTGAGCGTGAACTTTCGCGGCTCGACGGGTTTTGGCAAGACCTTCATCAATGCCGGCGACCGCGAATGGGGTCGCAAGATGCAAGATGATCTGCTCGACGCTGTTGCTTGGGCTGTGGCTGAAAGATTGGCTGCGCCTGAGCGCGTGGCGATCATGGGTTCGAGCTATGGCGGGTACGCGGCCCTATGCGGTTTGACGTTCACGCCGGACGTGTTTGCTTGCGGCGTTGATATGTTCGGCCCGTCGAGTCTAGTGACGTTTTTGAGTTCGATCCCGCCGTCGTGGCATTCGTTGCGCGCGCTGTTCGCAACCCGCGTGGGCGATCATGAGACGGAAGCAGGGCGCGCGTTACTTGATGCACAGTCGCCGCTCGCGCACGTCAAACGCATCACCAAGCCTTTGCTGATCGCGCAAGGGGCGAACGATCCGCGTGTGCGACAGGAAGAGTCTGATCAGATCGTCGCGGCGTTGCACGACACCGGCGTGCCGGTCACATACGTGCTGTATCCCGACGAAGGGCACGGCTTTTCGTTACCGGCCAATAGCCTGTCGTTCATCGCGGTCGCCGAAGCCTTCTTGGCCAAACACATCGGCGGTCGCGCCGAATCAATCGCGGCGGCTTGTGTGGGTTCGTCAATCAGCGTGCCCGTCGGGGCTGAGCATGTGCCCGGCTTGGTTGAAGCTGTGGCGGTTGGTTAACTGTGTGCAAGTTTGCGGCGCACGAGCGCGATGAACGCGTCGGGGTCGGACGGCGTTGTGATGACTGCATGGTCGGCGCGTGTTTTGAAATAGACGGCTCGCTGCGGATCGGTGATATAGACGAGCGCCTTCTCGCCGTTGCGCAGGCGATACCAACCCACTTTGAAACCCGGCAGCCCGACGCCGTTCTGCCGCCAACTCAATGCGAAGGGCGAGTTGCCGCTCAGGTCAACGCGCTGGATCGATTCGGGAATGATCGAACTGAGCGGAATCGTGCGCCCGTATAACGTGCCGCTGATCCGCACGTCCGTGTCTGTCACCTCGAACTGCACGTTGCGGCTCGACCATGCGATGTAGCCGAACAGACACAGCAGCAAGAGCATGATGAGGGCAATGACGGCGATGACCCAGAAGGTTGTGGCCGAGGCGGGTTCGATAGCAAAAGCGTCTTTCATGTCTGCCCCCTTGTGCGGCGGCGGGCAATCGTTGGACCGGCGACTGCCGCCCACTGCGATGCGCGCTTAGACGAACCAGTTGCAGTTGTTATGCGACAGATCGGTGATGCCGATCCGGGCCGTGCCGTTCGTGCTGCCGTTCTGATGCACGCGCATGAAGAAGTAATACATCTCGTTGGCCCCAAGCTGTTTGAAATGCAGATCGTAAACATTATAACAGACCTCGGCCGAGATGTTGCTGGTGATTGCCGCCGTGACCACCGTGCTATCGTAACCGAAATCGCCGCGCTTCAAATCCGACTTGCCCAATAACAAGGCGTGCCCCGCCGCATTGTGCGGTTTGAGGACTTCGCTCATCTCGTCGATGAAGGTGGCCCGCCCGTCGCGGCCCAAGCCGCAGCCGATAAACTCGATGCTGCCCTGCGGCGTGAGTTTAGGCAGATAGAGTTGCAAGATGGCTTTGGTGAGTTCAAGGCCGATCTGCGCCGCCGTCGCCGCACAAGGGGTAATGCAGGACTTTGGGCACGGGCAGCAGCGGCGGATTGAACACGATGCGATCAAATTTCTCGTCGGTGTTGGCCGCAAAGTCCGCGAACGACGTGTTGTTGATCTGCACCTTGTCTTCCAGCGAGTTCAAACGAACATTGAAGCGGGCCATGCGCGCGGCGCGTTCGCTGATCTCCACCGCTTGCGCTTGCCGGGCCTGCAAGGCAGCGATCATGGCTTGGATGCCCGTGCCCGAACAGAGATCGAGGACCGCGCCGCCGGGACAAGGATGCTGGTAGATACCGAGGGCGATGCTGTCGTTGCCGAAATAGACGGTCGGATAGATCGAGAACTCGAAGAAGAACAGCAGCGAATGATACATGCCGAGCGTGTACTTGTCCGTGCGCGTCTGGCCGTTCTCGCTGACTAACACCTGCTCGTCGATCAATTCCTGATAGACATCTTTGCCTAACAACTCGACGACCTGATGGGTGTCGAGTGGCTGTGTCAACAGGAACAGGTCAACGAAGCTTTTGAGCGGGTCTGACAGGTTGACCGCGCGGGTCTGCCAATCGCCGAGCCGTTTGTTGCCCGGCCCGAACGCCAGATAGAAGCTGAGAAAGCCGCTATCGGCCAGTCGTTTGCGAAACTCTTCTCGATGCCGCATCAGGTTTATTGAGGTCGTCGTTGGGCCAATGTTGTCGGGTCTATAAAAAGCGTGCGAGTTGCAGACTCGTCGCCATGTGGGCTTGCTGGAACAGTTGACTGGCGCGCGCCTCTGTGGCGCTGACGATGCGCCCGCCCGGATAATTCCGCATGTGCGGCAACGGGCGCAGAGGGCCGCGCATGGCGAGGCTGAAATAGTAGCCATCCAACTCAAGCATCAACTTGCGCGCGCATAAATCCGCGACGTGCGGCGCAACTTCGGCCCACGTATGCTCTTGACCTGAGCGCGCCGCCAAGTGACGCAGAATCCCGTTCGGGCGATGCGCCTGATCGCAGACTTCATAGACTTGCCGCGCAAGGCCGCTTAAGCAATGACGCGCGGCCACACGACAACGGCGCGTGTCTGTGATCTCCAAGTTGTCGCCTTGCTCGGTCGTCACCAACATGGCGGGCACGGGCGCGAACGGATTTGGATGCATCCGGGCGGACCATTCCTGCTGCCAGAGCAGAAAGGCGCGCCGCACAGCCGCCAAGCCGGGGCGCTGCAACTCGACTTGCTGCGACATCTCGATCTGATCGCGCGGGCGCGAATAATCGTCGAAGAAATATGCGAACTCGCCTATCGTCTGCGCGTCCCACGGATAGACGAACGAATAGGCGCGGTCGGGATCGATCTTGATGTTGAAGTCCTGCGGCCGCATCTGATATGGACTGAAACGATTGTATTGAATGAAGGAGACGCCGCTCGGCGGTTGCAGGTGTGTGATGAGCGGGATCAGTTCCGCCATTCGTAAATAGATGTCGTCGGTTTCACCCGGCACGTCGTAGAGCAGAATCCAGAGCACGAAGATGCCCTCTTCCTGCGCCCATTTCATCAGTTGCAAATTCTGTCGTGCCGTTGTGCCTTTAGCGATCAACTTCAACACAGTGTCGTCCAGACTCTCGATGCCCGGTTGCAACCAACGGATGCCGGCCGCGGCCATCTTCTGTAGTTGATCACGCCGCAGGTTGGACTTCGTTTCGTAAAAAATATCGTAGGGCTGTTCGGCATCCGCGAGCGCCGGGATCATCGTGTCGAAATATTTCATGTCGAGGATGTTGTCTACGACCTCGAACGTGTTGAGATCATAGCGGTCGGCCAAGTATTTGAACTCGCCGATGACGCGTTGCTGATCTTTCGAGCGAAAGCCCATGCTCTCGCCGTTCAGACCGCAGAACGTGCAATGACTGACCGCGCCCCACCAACACCCGCGTGACGTTTCGATCAGCAGACCCGGCCGAATTAAATGTGCAATGGACGAGGCGTGCAACTGCGCGAAGTAATCGTCATAGTCCGGCATCGGCGACGCGTTCATGTCTTGCAGTTTGGCCCGCCCCAAAGGCGCACCGGCCATTTGCAAAGTACGCAGCGTTGGTTGTCGATGCACAGGACCTAAGACGGCCGCGGGCAGTTTGCAACGCGTGATGTCTTTGCCGTCGCGCAGGATGTCTTGACAGAGTTGGGGCAGCAACTCTTCGGCTTCGCCGGAGACGACGAAATCGACCCACTCGCACCCGCGATGCGTCGCCGCACCCATCGAGGCTTCGCAGTTCGCCCCGCCGATCATGGTCACCACGTCAGGGCTGAGTTCCTTGATGCGCCGCAGCAGCGCGAGCGACGCGCAATGCTGTTGAAAGGTCGAACTACAACCGACGATGCGCGGTTTCAATTGGAGCACTGCGCGGGCCATGCGGTCGATGTAACCGTCCGCTTGCTCGCGCAAGGACCACAGAATTTCCCTTATGTCTTTCGGCACGTCGAGTTCTTGCACGAACCCGTCGAGGCAACGCAAGCCGCGCAGCGTGTGCTCGAAGAAAGCGTTGTGGTCGGGTTGAAAGTCGGGGAACGCCGCGCGCGAAAACGTCCACTCGCCGGCCAAGCCGTGGCTCTGGCTCTTGCACACCACGTCGTAAACGTGTACGCCGACCTCTTCGGCAAATTTCAGATCGGCGTAGAAGACCGTGGTTGAGATGCCGGCCTGCACGAGACTCGCCTTGAGAATGGCCAGCGCAATCGAAGGCCGTTCGAGCGCGGCGTAGGGCATAAGCACGAGGCATACGTCCGCGGCGTCGGGCATCGCATGGTGAGTTTGCATCATGGCTTTGCTTACATGGTGGCGGTTGCTTCGATTGGCGTGGCGGCTGCGACCGCTTCGATAGGCTGCCGCGCCGCATGTTCGGCAAGGACGCCATGCTCGAAAAAGACATTCAACGCATGCAACGCCTCGGCCCGATAGACGCCGTAACGCACGGCCAGTTCATCCACGATCTCGTCGGCGGTCAAACTGCCGCGCAGGACCAATCGGCCTAGTTCGCTGAGCAGCGGGTTATCGGCAAACTCTTTGCGCGTGTGTTGGCTGCGGACCTCGACGCCGTTGTCGAGATGGCGAAACTGCAAGAAGTCGTGGAACTGCAAAGGCTGATCGCCGCGCACGGTGATCCGCATGTGCTTGTCGAACATGCGATGAACGATCTGACGAAACTCGTCTGCATCCGCATAAGTGGCTTCGTCATAGACGATGTAACCGAGCGGAAAGCGTTGGCTCGCTTGGCACGGGCTGATCAGTTGCACGGTGCGGCGCACGGCATTGATGAGGAAGCCGGACACGCAGGCGATAGTGCCGTCGGCCACTTGATTGCCGATGGGCGTTGCGCCGTTGTCGGGCCGGCGTTCGGCGCGCGCCATCGCCCGCCCCGCGCGCGACTTGGCCTGATGCGATTCTTTGTTCTGCGTGACCAGTTCGACGTAGAGCAGTTGTTCAGGCGTGAACTCTTCGTGAATACGCATCAACTGTTTGAGCGACAAGACCGAGAAGCGATCCAACATGCCGCCCTTTTGCTGCGACAGTTCGAGCAGGCGGCGTGTGCGGTCGAGGTCTTTGAGCGGCAACGCGGTCGTGGTCTGCGGAAACGTGCCGGTGATGCGGTGAAAATCGACCATGAACTTTTCATAGTCGGGGTTGTCAATCGGATCGGTCGCCCAATAACAGAAGCCATAACCGGCTTGCTCGCCGAACAACCCTTGCAGCGTCTCCACCATACTGCTGAACAGCGCGGCATTCTCCGGCGTGTAGTACAGAATGTCGTCGAGTTTCGGCGCGGAGATGCCGCAGAACCAACAACCCACCGAACAGCCTTGACACAACTCGATGCAGAACGGCGCATGCACGATGCTGTTACTGACAAACTGGTTGAGTTCGAGTTCCGCGCGCCGCATCTGTCGCTGTCGCCACGCCGCGTAACGCGGGTCCATCGAAGCCGCCCCGTTGCGGATGCGGTTGCGGTGCGTGAGCTTTTCAAGAATGAAAGAGCGATAACGCAAGATCGGCAGGTTCGTCAGTTCGTCGCCCGCCGCGTCCGCGTCCCACAACGATCTGAGGTTCACCGGATCGATGTGGTCAAGACCCAACGAGCGGGCGGCCGCGCGTGGATCTGTTTCGACCAGTGCGCGAAACTGATCATCGGCCGACCAGCGTTCGAGAAACCGCTTGATCTCGGCCACCTCGGTCAGATAGGCCGGATCGATGTCGGCGCTGCGCGTTAGATAGATGAGGCGGATGTCGCCCGTGCCGATCAGTTCCTGAATCCGATGCAGGACGGCTTGACCGGCATTGTGGAGTTCTTCTATTGACCTGACCATGAGGGGATCACTTTCTCTGGACACATGGACGGTTGGCTGCATCCCGCGCGGGTCACATTAAAGCGACCGAAGCACGACCCGCGATCAAATCAGCACGGCCACCGACACCACGACCTGCACACTGCACGCAGCCATAGCGCACGCATCGAGATTGGCACCTACATTGATGATGTACTGGACATTGACCGGGGCGGCAAGCGCCACCATATGCGCGAGCGCATGCGTGCGGACTGTCGTGGCCAGAATGGCCGGCAGAGCAAAATAGCGTTGCGTCGGCGTGTCCTCGTAAACCGCGATGGTGAAGTTGTCCGGCAGCGGGTAGTCGAGGCTTTTGACGACGCCCGCCGGGTCGGCGATGAACTGCTGCTTGAACTTCGGATCGGCGATGCTCTTGGTGTAGATGTACGAGTACAACTGACTGAGAGTCGGTATCGTCGGCAGCGATGTGACGCGCTTCTCTTTCGGCAGAGGCTTTTTGGCGAGGACGACATTCAAGTGCGTCGCCGAATCCTCTACGACCGTGAGCTTGACCTTCGCGGGCAGCTTAATCCCAGCCGAGGCCAGCACTGGTTTCGGGGTCACAATGAACTGCGCCTTAAATTCTTCGTCGATCCAGCAGCGAGCGACGATAGCGGCCATTTTTTTCTCTGTGTCCGATGCCATGAAGTTCTCCCTGTTTGGTGTCGCGCCTTACGTCGCCAAACTTAAAGTTTAGCGTTGCGCTGATGCACAGTGCGAGGCCGGCCGATCCGCCGTGGGGCGAATCGGCCGCGCGTTCTATGTCGGACAAGTTAACGAGCGTTGCAACCGGGGCGAGCGGTCAGATCAGTACCACCACTGCGACCACGACCGCCGCCGCCGCCGCCGCGTTGACCTGTAAGGCTGCGTTGATGTTGGCGTCCACGTTGATGTTGACGTTCGTGTTGGCGTTCACGTTCACGTTCGCATTGACCGGGGCGGCGAGCATGACCATGTGCGCTAGCGCCTCTGTCCGCACCGTCGTTGACGGGCGGGCCGGCAGAGCAAAGTAACGTTGCGTGTCCGAGTCTTCATAGACGGAGATGGTAAAACCGTCCGGCAGCGGGTAACCCAGCCCTTCGACTGTGCCCACCGGGTCTGCTTTGAACTGCTTCTTGAACTTCGGATCGCTGAGGCTCTTGGTGTAAACGTAAGAGTACAGCTTCAACAGATTCGGGGCGGGCGGCAACGTCTCCACGGCGACCGCGCTCGGCAGAGGCTTGTCGGCCAAGACGATGTTTCGATGCGTGGCCAGATCTTCTACGACCGTCACGCCGACCTTCGCGGGCAGTTTAATCTCGGCCGAAGCCAACAGGGATTTGGGGTCGGCGATGAACAGGTGTTTGAAATCGTCGTCAACCCAGCAGCGAGCCACGATGGCTGCCATTTTTTTCTCGGTATCCGATGCCATGAGGTTCTCCTTAATTTGAGCGAGGGCGCACGCATTCTTTATCAACCCACGCAGGCTGTCAAGATTTTAATAGCGGCATTGCATATTTCCGCGCAATCACTGCATGTCCTTAGTCGGCGCACGGCTAGTCGCCATCCCCAGCATCGCCCCGATCCACTAAACGTGTACCGCCGCACGTGAGACTTCACTTCATTCCTTGCCAAGGTTAACCCAAATACTTGCAGGGGCCATCCTGAATTTCCTGATAAATTTGGCATGGTCACTGAGGCGTGCTAACAGAATTATTTGCCTAAAGTACAAAGTTCACTTAAATACTTGCATTGAGTACATAACATAGGTTTCGCTTTCTTGTGAGGTAAACCTAATGAACAAGCAACCCCTGCTCATCCGAGACGCCTATGACTTTGGGCCGCTTCCCTCGAAGCCGCGCGAAACTCCGTGGGAGAAGCTTTACAGGTTCTTCTTCGGCGATGACGTCTTCATCTCTTACGCGCGTTCTGACGCGATCCGGTACGTACCAAGTCTGGCGGCACGCCTCTCTGCGAAGAAGCACATCTGTTTCTTCGACCAGTTGGTCGCCGACCCGAACGAGGATCTGTCGGAGAAGTTGAAGAAGAAAATCCTCAGAAGCACGGTCTTCGTCCTAGTCGGTACGAAGGGGGCCGTGGCGTCCTCTTTCGTACGCAAGGAGATCGAGTTGTTCCGCCGCACGCGCAGGCCATTCATCCCGGTGGACGTGGACGGCGTGCTCGTCGAGCAGGAGGGCTGGCGGGATGTCGTCGGCGTGGCGAAGATACGCGAGGAGGGTGCGCGCGTGCGCGACGGCGACCCGTCGCCCGAGGTCGTCAACCTCATCAAAGACTCATTCCGCTACACACGGCGCAGCCAGTGGCTGCGCGCCTCGCTGCTCGCCGGAGTCAGCGTCATCTTTATCACCACCGCCGTCTCGCTCCTCGTCATACGCGCCGCGCAAGCCGAGGCCGCAGCCATCAAGCGGCTCGCCGATTCGGAGGTGGCTGCAGCAAATAAGAAAGTCGGCGAGGCGGAGCAAGGCTTACAAAACATCACGGCCGAGGCAGATCGGCTGAAGGACGATGCCTACTACGCCCGAAACCAAGCCGAGAGCGCGGGCATGGCAGCGCAAGTGGCTGTCGCACAGCAGGAGGCGGCCGAGCAGTTGATGCGGCAGGCGCAAGAGGTTGAACGCCAGTCCACTGAGCGTGCTGCGGAGACGGCGCGGCGCGAGGCAGGCTCTCGCGCGGCACTGCTCGCGCGAGAGCCTGGGATGGAGTTCGATGCGCTCGCAGTCGCGCTTGAGGCGGCCGAACAGGGCGTCGCGCGTCAAGGCGAGATACCCCGGCAGGTGATGAACGGCCTCACTACGTCTGCCTCGGCAATAGACTACGCGCTCCCCCTCGAAGACGTGGGAACGCGTGACCTTCTCTTGCCGCGAATCTCGCCTAATGGAGAAAAGATCGTGGGGCCCGTATATGACCTTCGCTCCCAGTCAAGTGGGTTGGTGTTCTGGGACGCCCGGACGGGCAAGAGCAGCATGTCGCCCATAGAGATGGCCGGAATGGTAGCCTCCCCCTCTTTCTCCCGGGACGGCAAGCGGCTCGCGGCCCTGATCAACAAAGAGGAACGGCAGAGTATGTTCGTTTGGGACGTGGCAGGCCCGCGGGCCAGACTGCTGCGATCCATGTGTGACGTCGAGGGCTATGCCAGGCAGATTGCGCTTGATAGTGACGGCAGCCACGTCATCACCCTCGGCGGTGAAGTCAATCGTTACCCAGTCGTAAGCGTCTGTGAAATTGCCAACGGGCGGAAAGAGGTGCTAACGAATTCGAGTGCCGTTTACAGCGTCGCCTTCACGCCGGAGGGCGAACCAGCCGTATACGGCAAGATGACTGTGCCCGGCGAGGGCGACGTCCCACGCGCAGTCTATTTTCCGCGCTCGGGTCGAAAGATCGTGATTAAGCCTCCCATTGACCCGAACCAAATAGGTTTCGTGGACTTCGGTGACGACGGCTCCGTCATTCTGATAATCAGAGATTACAAGGTATCCGGGCATGACAGCGTTTACGTCCAGGGCACAGACGGGAACGTACGTCGATTCACTGGCTACCGGGGTGCTGTCTCTTGGGCGGCTTTCGTGGCTGGGCAGGCGCGCGTCGTAACGGTCAGCGGCCGCGGGGCGCGCGTAGCCGACACACGCAGTTTGCCGAACTTCACCGCTCTGCGCGCGCACTCGCGGCAGCTCGACATGGTCGCCTTCTCCCCGGACGACCAGACAGTCTTGACGGTCGGTGACGATGGTAAGGGGCGGCTCTGGGACGTGCAGACGGGTCGCCTGCGCCACACGCTCACCATCACGGACGAGCTTCTCGACAAGGATCGGTCGGGTTATCACAGGCCGAAACACGCAGCGTTTCAGGCTGACGGCACGCGCCTCGTTACGGCCAATGATAAAGGGGAAATCCAGATGTGGGATGTGGAAACGGGCCATCCCGGCTGCTCCGTGCTGGGACAGAGCCTAGAAATCAGTAAATACCTTATTGACATCTCATTCTTGGTCGGCGGCGATTACGTGATCGCCGCTTACTCCAAAGAACATGGCACAGGCATCTTGATAAATTTTCTCGACGCCCGGACGTGCGTGCTCGCCGGGACATCCGAATTAGACGCGCGGATGGAGTCTTTCTCATTCTCGCGGGATGGCACAACGATGCTGACCTTCACCCCCACAAACAACGCATATATCTGGGATAAGCCGGAGCTGAAGTTTTGGAGTTTGCGCGGGGTGGACTTGCGGAGCGGGGCACCGATACAGTTAGCTTCTTCCAGCATCGGCCTGCCGACCGGCATACTCCTCAGTTTCACATTCAACGGCCCGCGACTGCTGGCCGTGACGGTGGATGCCACGGGACAACTGTGGATGTCAGGCGGGAATTCGCTCGTGCGTTTAGAGGGAGGGGCGGGCGCCATGATGGGGATTTACCGCGGCACCTTCTCCGCAGACGGCACACGCGCGGCGGCGGTCTCGTTGAGAGAGGCGCGGGTATGGGACACCCGCTCCGGCAAACTCCTCGTGGCCTTCAAGTGTGATCCGGACGTTCACTCACGTAATCCTGTCGCCCTCTCCTCAGATGGCTCCAAGCTGGTAATCACAGGCAGAGACAATACGGTCAGAATCTATCCCACGTCGCGCGAAGCCTTCTTCAGGGTCGTTAGACGTTTGTCAGGCAGGTAGCAGTGCGAGGTGCGTGCAGTCGGGTTCTGACAGGAAGAAGGGATTCGTCTCACGATTTGGGGGAGGCTGCGGGGCGGGTTGGGGCATGATGTCTGCCGAGACCGCTGCGCTTAGCCCGACCTCACACGATAGGAGAGACTGCGATGTCGGAAGAGAACAAAGCACTGATTCGTCGCTAGTTTGAGGAGTTCTGGAACTAGTGGCGCGAGGAGGCTAGCGATGGATTGTTCGAGGACGACGGCGTTTCGTAGACAGAATCTAAATTCCCTTCACTCTTCCAAGCCTAGTTGAAGATGCTCAGCGCGGAGCCTGTAGGTTAGAAAGCTGAGATTGTTTGAAACGATCTGACTGACGCTGGCTTATAGCTTTGGGAGCGGGGTGTTTCCCGTCTGCTATCATTAGCCCTTAATAGTCGGAGACATTTATATGGAACTAGACGAGTCCAAATACATCAACAAAGGTCCCGGCCAACAACGATGTGACTTCACCTTTCTTGTTGATGAACAAGTTTAACTTAGTTGAGAAAGTCGGCTCGGTACGTGTCTTCTCGACAGAGGAAAGAAATGCGGGCTGGAGAGGGATGGTAACGGCATTCAAGGTTACTGCTATTGGCACGAGACTAATCCCGACAAAGCCCAAGATCCAGAATTGCGCAAACGGCTGGAAGCCGCAATTAAACAAAAAGTATATCTAGGAGGCGCATTTCTCAGCGGTGGAGGTCCCGGGAACTCGCTATCGCGATTCTTCCGGGCCGCTGGATTTGTCCGGCGCAAACTTGCAGGGCGCATTCTTCGCAGGAGCCTATTTGGAAGGAACCCTCTTAAAAGGTACCAATCTGAGAGAGGCAAATCTTATGAGCGCTTGGTTTGATTCCGCAGACTTGTCAGGGGCTGACCTAACGGGCGCGCATCTTCAAAATACGGACCTTGGATATTCGAGTATGGAGGGAGTTGAACTGTTTGAGGCGGAGATTAGCCGTGGTACTCGACTGGAAGGAGTTTACTGGGGAGATGATTACGTGCTTGCGACCGAAAGAAGAGGCAGGTTTGATTGTGCGGTAGTTGTCTACCGCACCTTAAAGCAACATAGCCGAGACAATGGAGACTACCAAACCGCAGGAGAATTCTACTTCCGCGAAATGGAGTGTCTTCGCAAGCAACCACAAGGAGAGATGCCTCCTTCTTCTATTCCCAAAATTTCTTCTAGAGATCTGTACTCGGACGGCGGTAGCGGACTTCGCTATAATGTGGTTCTCGACTATATTCGTGCTGCAAATGCGAGCCTATCCCGTGAAACTCCAGGAGTTTTTCTTTGTCACTCATCATCTGATAAGCCTTTTATCAGAAGACTTGGTATGGCACTCGTTAATAATGGTGTGAGAGTGTGGGTTGACGAGGCCGAAATTCGCATAGGTGACTCCTTGATTGAGAAGATAGAATCTGGCATTTTAGGTTCCAAGTACTTGATTGCCGTATTATCAAATGATTCAATAACCTCACAATGGTGTGCGGAAGAATTAAAAATTGCGATAGATCATCAAATCGCACAGAAGGGTTTAATCGTATTGCCAGTTTTGATTGAAGACTGTGAGATACCAGGCTTTTTAAAAGAAAAGACGGTATGCTGATTTCCGAAACGCTGATGATTTTGACAAAGCAGTGGCTGAACTCTGTGTAGCGATTCAGTGAAATAACTTTCCCTTCAATAAAGATACCTCGCAATGCTTTTAAGTGAGTGTATGTTCTCTATATTCAATTAAGCGATAGAGATTGTAAGAACTCATGGAACCCGAGAACAAAGTAATTGAAGACATGGCGCACCAGTTGCGTGGACCGTTATCCGCGGCCATTGCAAGGCTGAATTATATTCTCCTAGAAAGCCACTTAGACTCATCGCTTGAGAAACAAGTGCGTGCGATACGTGGGTTATGTCATAAAGCAAACCGAGTCGCAGGGAGCGCAAGATTATTCTCACTGTTTAGTTCTGCTGATCGGTCAATTCACCTTAGGCAAACCAAAATTACTGGCTCTGACTTGGTGGAGATGCTTATCGAATGCGCGCAGGATAACGAGATTCTCATCTCCCCCGAAAGGGGGATTCGCATTACTGTTGACCAAAATTCTTTTGACACTACGGTCCGCGAGCTTTCTGCTGACCCAGAACTGTTTCAGCAAGCGATTAACAATCTTCTGGACAATGCGGCGAAATACAGTTTCTCGGATACTGTCATTTCTATTACCGCTCAACACCGGGAAAGAATGATTCTAATCATTGTCACGAACCGCGGCATTGCAATTAGCCCACAAGAAGTTTCAAAGTGCGTTGAGCGTGGATGGCGAGGGAATGAGGCGAAACTCGTAACCGGAGAAGGCTCCGGCCTCGGCCTGTGGGTCGCAGACCACATCATGAAGGCACATAAGGGATCGGTTTTGATTTCACCAACAGATTCCTCGGGTCGTACGCAAGTACAACTTGTCTTTCCTGATTCTAAGGAGTCGTCATGAGAGTTGTTCTTGTCGAGGATGATTATTTGCAAGCAGAGTTGATTAGACAATGGCTTAACGATACATGGCCTCAAATTGAGATTGAGAGGGTTGAAACCGAGGCGGCATTCCGCAACCAGATCCAAGTATTATCAACTCGTCCACCGGACGTTGTCATCATGGATCTGTTACTTCGTTGGAGTGACCCCAGTCATGATTTTGAGCAGCCGCCAGACGAAGTTAAAGCCGAAGGGTTCTACCGTGCTGGGCTACGGTGCGTTGAACTCCTGCGGAAGAACGGTGCAACGAAGCACATTCCAATTATTCTATACTCGGTACTTGAACAAAGTGGTATTGAGGACGAACTTGCAGGGCTTCGACCTCAAGTAAGCTTCCTTCCGAAATCATTTGAACCAGCTCATTTAATTCGCTTAGTCGGCTCGTTAATTGCAGCTCAAAGGTCAACTAAGCAACCTTCGGCAACGACTCGTGACGTTTTCATTTGTCACGCAAGTGAGGATAAAGAGACGGTCGTGGATCCCCTTGTCAGGGCACTGGAAGATTTCGGGAATAACCGTATGGCAGGACAGAGCCGAAATTCGTTGGGGAGACAGCCTCATTTCCAAAGTCGAAGAAGGTCTCCGTATTTCCCGCTACGTTCTAGCTGTTCTTAGCAAGCATTCGGTAACAAAGCCTTGGCCCCGCCGTGAGCTTAACGCCGCACTGAATCGTGAAGCATCCACGGGGGAGGTTAAAGTACTCCCGCTCATCGTCGGTTCAGTCGACGAATGCAAGGCAATATTGCTTGAATGCGCCTTACAAAACGACAAGCTATACGAGATCTGGGAAGGATCTCCAGCACCCGTTGTTCAACGATTGAAGCAACGCCTCAAGTAGCGAATACTGCGATGAGCGAAATACTGAACGAGAGACAAAGCAATTATGAGTCATAATGTGTTCGGAAGCGGCTTGCGGAGCCAACAGTCGGTCAAGCGGAAAGTGTTTGTAAGCTACCACCACCGTGGAGACCAAGGTTACTACGATGCCTTCTCTAGGACGTTCTGTGACACTTATGACGTAATCACTGACAACTCGCTTGAGCGGCGGATCGATAGCGAGGATGTAAATTATGTCATCCGGCGTATTCGCGAAGACTATGTTACCGGCAGTTCATGCACGATTGTACTCGTCGGCAGGGACACATGGGGACGCAAGTATGTCGACTGGGAGATACAGGCAACACTCGAAAGGGAGCATGGCTTGATCGGTGTGCAGGCTCCCGACGGCCCCGCTGACGCCGCAGAATACGGTGACGGTCCCTAGTCGACTTAATGACAACATCCAGTCAGGTTACGCGCTGTGGTTGTCATGGCAGCAGATTACCTCAGGCGCACAGGCATGCACCCAGTTTATTGAGACGGCCAACGTCCGTGATAAGAGGCTAATTGTCAATACGCGCGAACGTCGACTTCGGAACGGCTAACATCCTCATGACTCTATCCACACGTCCTTTTCTCGTCATCTATGTGGCCTGGCATCCCGAGTTCGCTGACGGCCCTGCCATAGCGAAAGCACTGTATGATCACTACCGCCGGGAACTTTACGAGAATGTTGCCGGGGGGACCGGTCTCAGCGTTATATATCGCTCCAAGCCCGAGCCGAGTTCGGACGTGCCGATTGACATCGACTTCGCTGAAGCCGAGACATCTGCCATTGTTCTACTGATCGACGAACGATGGGCGGCAGATCCGGCTTGGGTGGAATGGGGACTCGAACTGATGGAGCGCACTGATGCTGCCGGCTTAGGCACCCGGGTCTTCCCGATTGCTATTGATAGTGTAGCCACGAGGCTTGGCATGACAGAGCAAGCAGTGCGCTGGGATAAGTGGGTCGGCGTTGAACGAGAGGAGCGCGAGCGTAAACTGATCGCCGATCTCACCTACCAATTTTGCCGCATGCTGCGTTCCTACCTCGAGCGGCTGAAACACCCGGCAGAGGAAGAAGGGGCGCTCGAGCAGTATCTGCGCAAGGTGCAGCTATTCCTCAGTCACTCAAAGCATGACACCCATGGCGAGCGAATCGCAAAGTTGATTCGCGAGCGGCTCCACCAAGGAGAGGGCGATAGCTTGGTCAGCTTTTTCGATGTGCATGATATTCCTGCCGGACTGCGCTTCAACAAGGTAATCCTGCAGATGGTTAAAGTGAGTGCTGTCGTCGCAATCCACACTGACTCTTACTCCTCGCGAGAATGGTGCCGCCGAGAGATTATAGAGGCTAAACGGTGTAACGCGCCGCTTGTGGTGGCGAACTGCATCAGTGACCTCGACGAGCGCAGCTTCCCCTATATGGGCAATGTGCCGGTCGTGCGGATGGATCCAGCTACAGCCGACCGAATCGACTATATTGTCAGCCGCCTTCTCGATGAGGTCATGAAGGATTTCCTATGGCGATGCCGGATCGAGTTGGCCAAGCCGGTGGCTGGCGCTGACATCGTTTTCCTTCCTCGGCCCCCAGAGCTTATCTCGCTCGCTGGCTTGCCGAAACCAGGGGAAGCGACGTTGGTCTATCCTGATCCGCCAATTGGCGCTGAGGAGCAGCGACTGTTCGAGGAAATCGCACCGACGGTTCGGCTGCGGAGCATGACCGAATGGTTAGCGGAAGCTACCCTATGAGCTATCAAGAACCATTAAGCAAGCACGCTATTGCGATCTCTATCTCCGAAAGCCCCGACATGGCGGTCCTTGGACTATCTGAGGAGCACCTATACGACGCTATGGCCGAGGTTGCGCGGTACATGCTGGCTATGGGCGCACGCCTGATTTACGGTGGTGATCTGCGCCCCGGAGGTTTCACAGAAGTGTTATTCGAGTTGGTTGCGCGTCACCGCCGGGATGCCGACTTGGGTGACGAACGGGTGGGTGTCACCAACTACTTCCCTTGGCCAGTTCACGTCAGCCTACCTTCTGAAGAGATGAAGCAACGAGCTGAGGATCTGAGGGGCGTGGCGGAACTAGTTTTCTTGACCGCAGATGGCAAAGTCATGTCTAGTGGGGAGCGTCAACAGTTACAGCCGCGGCAGGCCACTGAGGACGAGTGGGCTGGTGGGTTAACGGCGATGCGGGAAGTAATGACAAGGATGAGCGATGTGCGCATCGTTCTCGGAGGCAAGGTAGAAGGATTCAAGGGCAGAATGCCTGGTGTTGCAGAGGAGGCGCTTGCGGCCCTCCAAGCGGGTCAGCCCTTATTTCTACTCGGCGGGTTCGGCGGATGTGCTCGTGACATCGCAGAGGAGCTAGGGTTGGTACCAACATGGACGGCGACACGTCCGGCATTGGCCTGACCGCGGCAACTTCACAAACTTCACTGTCAGAGATTTAAACAACGGTCTTGATGCAGAAGAGAACGCAATCTTGGCTACGACTGTTCATGTCGATCAGGCTGTGACGCTTATCCTTCGCGGCTTGCTTCGAGAGAAGGATGGCGGTGCTCCTAATTGAAGCCAGAGGGTAAATGAGGCTGCACAAACAGCACCCATTCAAGGGATAACCTCCGAGCGATTCCCTTTCTTGGCACTTGCGGAGGCTAAGGTCCAACCGAGGAGATGTCTAGTACAGCTCCAACTACGGGAGAACTCTACCGCTGCTGCAACCTCCTCCCGCTGGTAATAGCCCTGCTCCGTTCTGAGGAGATAAGTACGACCGTGACGCGGGATTCCTTCCGCGCCTTTAGAAGCTCCTCATCCCACCGATCGCTAGGCAACAATGATTCAGAGTCTAGGAAAACTCGGCCCGACCCGTTCAGAATTTGGTAGGGCTGTATGGCGACCTCGCGGTCCGCGTCGGCATACGCGGTAAAAAATCGTACTTCTTCATGGCCGTTACATCTCTGATCTTTGGTTTGCTCGCAAAGAGATTCATGGCAATGAATCTTCGCGGCCGAGTAAATCCGGCATGTGTGCCCAACTGCCATGTCCAAACGTGCGGCGTAATGACTGATGGGACTCGGAGTGGTGACTGGGCACATGTCCAGATTCGGGAGCACTCAAACCTATGAACAAGCAGCCCCTCCTCATCCGAGACGCCTATGACTTTGAGTCGCCTCCCCCTAAGCCGCGCGAGACCCCGTGGGAGAAGCTCTACAGGTTCTTCTTCGGCGATGACGTCTTCATCTCTTACGCACGCTCTGATGCGCTCCGGTACGTGCCGAGTCTGGCAGCACGCCTCGCCGCGAAGAAGCACATCTGCTTCTTCGATCAGTTGGTCGCCGACCCGAACGAGGATCTGCCGGAGAAGCTGAAGAAGAAAATCCTCAGAAGCACGGTCTTCGTCCTAGTCGGTACGAGGGGAGCTGTCGCATCCTCCTTCGTGCGTAAGGAGATCGAGTTGTTCCGCCGCACGCATCGGCCCTTCATCCCGGTGGATGTGGACGGCGCGCTCGTCGAGCAGGAAGACTGGCGGGATGTGATCGGCGTAGCGAAGATACGCGAGGAGGGCGTGCGCGTGCGCGACGGCGACCCGTCGCCCGAGGTCGTCAACCTCATCAAAGACTCATTCCGCTACACGCGCCGCAGCCAGTGGCTTCGCGCCTCGCTACTCGCCGGGGTCAGCGTCATCCTCCTTACCGGCGCCGTCTCTCTCCTTGTCATACGCGCCGCGCAAGCCGAGGTCGCCGCCATCAAGCGGCTAGCCGATTCGGAAGTAGCTGCGGCGAACAAGAAAGTCGGCGAGGCGCAGCTAGAGTTAAAAAGCATCTCCGCCGAGGCAGACCGCCTGAAAGCGGACGCCGATGACGCCCGCAACCAAGCCACATCCGCGGCCGACGCGGCCGACGCGGCCGCCAGCCGGCAGAAAACAGCCGAACGCTCGATGCGACAGGCGCATGAACTCGAACGCCAATCCTCCGAACGCGCCGCCGACACCGCGCGCCGCGAGGCCGGCTCTCGCGCGGCCCTCCTCTCGCGCGAGCCCGGCATGGAGACCGACGCTCTCGCCCTAGCCGTTGGGGCGGCGGAGCAGAGTATCGCGAGCGGTGGTGACTTCCCTAACGAGGTGATGGACGGCATCGCGGCGGCGGCGGACGCCGTGGACTACTCGCTCCCGCTCGAAGATGTGGGTGGGCGGCAAGGGGTGTGGCCGGTGATCTCGCCCAACGGCGAAAAGATTCTGGAGAAGGTCTTCAGAGCCCGAGAGCAGCCGGTCAGGCTGGTGATCCTGGACGGCCAGACGGGCAAGCGCTTGACTGCCATCTCGTTGTCCGAAACCTTGGGAACCTTAGGCGCGACCACCTTCTCACGGGACGGCAAGTGGCTCGCTATCGCCCTCTGGAAAATGTCCCGACGGAGACTCGTCGTCTGGGACTTGACAGATCCACAGCCAAAGCTGCGGGATACGGCGTGCAATGTCCTCGATTCCGAGGACATTGCGCTCGATAGCGACGGTAGCCACATCCTGATCAGTCGGCGGCACGCCGATTGGGTTTCAAGCATAGCCATCTGCGAAGTCGCTACCGGGCGGGAAGAGGTGTTGGAGGGTATGTACGCGGTTTCACGCGTGGCTTTCACGCACGAGGACAAGCCGGCCATTTACGGCCCTTCGATTGAGCACGGCGTGAATCTCTCCGCACCCGTGATCCACTTCCCGCGCTCAGGTAGGACTGTCGCGCTTAAGTCACCCAACGGAGTGAGCCCCGCGACTTTTGAAGGGTTCGGTGACGACGGCTCCATCATCACGATCGCCAGAAACTTCGAGGCGCTCGGCGAGGATTGCGTCTACGTCCAGAGTGTGGACGGAAATTTGCGCCGGTTCGCGGGCTATCATGGGCACGTCACCTCGGCGGCCTTTGCTGACGGCCAAGCACGCGTCGTCACGGTCAGCGGCTACAGGGCACGCGTCGCCGATATGCGTATCTCCCCGAACTTCGTCGTCCTGCGCGGGCACGTGAGGCCGCTCGACTTGGTCTCCTTCTCGCCGGACGACCGGACAGTTCTGACGGTCGGAGACGATGGAAAGGGGCGTCTCTGGGACGCACGAACCGGCCACTTGCGCCACACCCTCGCCGTCACGGACGAGGTGCTGTACGAGGGACAGTTGCCTTATTACAGGCCGAAGCGTGCGGCTTTCCGGGCAGACGGCGCGCGCGTGGTCACCGCCAACGAAAGGGGAGAAATCCAGACGTGGGACGTGGACACAGGCCGCCCCATCTGCCCGGTGCCGGCGCAGAGTACAAAAGTTGGTGCTCAGCTCATCGACGTCTCATTCCTTGCCGGCGGCCACTACGTGCTGGCCGTCTACTACAGAGGAGACGCCCCTGGCGTCTTCGTAAATTTTCTGGACGCCCGGACGTGTAGGCTGGCCGGGACATCCGACCTCGACGAGAAGATTAAGGCCGTTACATTCTCGCGTGACGGCACGGCGATCATAGCCTGGACTGCCCCCTACCTGTCGGACAAGCCAGAGTTGAAGTTGTGGAGCCTGCGCGGGGTGGACTTGCGGAGTGGGTCACCTGTCCGGCTCTCCCCTTCCGACATCAAATTGCCACCCGGCCGCCTCTACGCCTTCCTACTCGACGGCACGCGGATGCTCGCGGTAACGGAGGATGACGAGGGGCGGTTGTCGGTGTCGGGCGGCGGCTCGCCAGTGCGTTTGGCGGGATGGCGGGCCGACCAGCCGGGGTATCCCCACTTCGTACTCTCTGCTGACGGCACGCATGTGGCCGCGATCTCATGGAAGAAAGTACAGGTGTGGGACACAAACTCCGGCAAGCTCCTCGTGGCCTTCGAATGTGATCAGGACGCCGACCCAGTCATCCGCCTCTCGCTGTCTTCGGACGGCTCCATGCTGGTGGTCACCGGCAGAAACAATACGGTAAGAATCTATCCCACTTCGCGCCAAGGCTTCCTCGGAGCAGCTAAGCGTATGTTGGGCAGGTAGCGCGGCCCACGGCCGCTTTTGATTACGTTAAGAGGCTGCGACGGATTCGTAATCCATCTGGAGCCCCCCACCTTCTCCTTTGCTTGCTGTGATGCTTCTTGGTGATGTTAGATAGTCTTTCTCACCAGCGAGACCACCTTGGGTCGAATTGTCTCAATGTCGACTTGCCCTCGTAGAAGCTGGAAAGTTATTTCAATTAGCGTGAATCCGAAAAGCACTTGCAAGGAACCTCCTTTGCCCTCGCCGAATAATATCTCTTCGTTGAACGTAGGACTCAAAACAACCCAAGTGGGGTAAGTATTTCCAAAATCAGAGGGTCGCGTTATGGCACAAGGTTGCTTTCGGAGTGTTTCAGTCAATCCGAGAGCCGAGTCTGCCATTCGACGGATTTCTTCTGCGAAGTGGTCTATGTGGCCTATCTCGATATCTAATTCATCTATACTGGCACCGCTACCTATCAATTCCCGGCTGAGTTCATCCTCGAAGGCCTTAATAAACATTGCCAACGCTGAGGAAGCCAAGGCAGTCTCAGGTGTGTCATCAAGCGTTGAGATGGTGATGACTACACGGCGACCAAGATTCAGGACGACCGTCCAGATTTGAGAGGCCCCTTCTTGACGAGCAAACACATCTTCGACATTCAGTGTCATTAATCGAACGAGCCGACTATGCAGGAAAGGATTGGCAGTCTCTTTCAACATTGAACAGAGGACGATACCAGTGTAGAGAATACGCCATGGCTCAAAATTGCCCTTATTGTCTCGGGCAAAGTTTTGGACAAGGGTAAAGACTGCAGATACAAAGGCGGCTCTCATGACTTCGGGCAAATGGATCCAAATCTGATGCAGATGCTCGCTAAGCTGGGGCATCAACGCTCCCCGTGGAGAGCGCTCGATTATCGGTACGATTAGGGCGATGAACTGATCTTCTAAATGTTCTTCGGAATCTGGTCGTTCCAGGCCGAGTACATCGGCCAAGCACTCGATATACATTTCTGGATGATCTGGAAGTGCAAGGTGAGAGCCAAGCGCCAGACTATGAGAACAAGCTTTTTCGTCAGGGACTCTTGCAAAATCCCTCGCCGCGTCAAAAAAAGCCTTCGCTGCATCTGCTTTTTCACCCAATGCGTTTTGAGCGTCTGCCAGTTCGAACAGGGCTTGTGCACGACTATCATGATTCAACGTCCCACGTAGCAACCCAATGGCGTGTTGTGCGTAGGTGCGCGCTTGCTGGCGGCGATCATTTATCTTATAGATTTCAAAGTCGTTGAAAATACCCGCAATGAGTCGAGAAGAGTTAGCTTCGATGTCTCTTCGACCGCAGCTTTGAGCAGCCACGGCTGCTGCCTGGTATGCTTCGATAGCCTCCTGAGGCCTCTCCTGATCGCGATAATTATTACCAAGATTGATTAGATTAATAGCGCGCACAGATTCGTCTGCCAGATCAGCCCCGATCTCAATGGCCTCCTTCGCTAAAGCCTCAGCTTCTTCATACCGCTCCGCGCGCCTCAGGCGACGCGTGAGGATATTGCAGAGCCAAGCTCGCTGGCGGCGTGTGTCAGATTCGTCGCTCACTCGTTCCTGGATCACTCTCATAAGCCGCTCGGCCCTCTTCCTCATAGCCGGGAATAGCTGAGAGCGCCGAAGCAAGATTTCGTTGACTGAGATCAATCCCATAGTCGTCACCGGTCTCTTCAAAGGTCGTTAAAGTTGGCAGCAGTATTTCACGAGCCTGCTCGAACTCTTTAGCAGCTATGTAGATTGCGGATAGTTCTAAACCAACTCAAGCTTGATCCCATTGTTTTGATTCTTCCCCATAGCGTCGATAAAGGTTCTTGAGCGCATCCACATCTTCAATCGACAGGCCTCGACGCGCTCTTGAACTGATTTTTGTTTCCTCAATTGTGAGCTGAGCTGAAGAACCGAGAGTGTCCGCCAAGGATTGAGCTTTCTCTAAGACATCCAATGCTCGCTGGACATCGCCCATTAACTCCAAGGGATATACGAGCGATAGCATTAAGTGAAAGGCCTCGCTCTTACTTTCCTCATCAAGAGCCTGCTCTAAAAGCTTCTCGATCAGTTTTACACCCGAGCGCCAATCCCCGAGCCAGACAGCTTGCCTGATTGCGGCGGCTGCATACTTTCTTTCGCTACCATCATTGAGACGGGCGGCCAACTCGTAGACTCGACGAAAATCTCGGGCGTCTTCGAATAACCGAACCAAACGGTTAATAAAGAATCGATAGCGTTGCGGAGACTTACGGAGTTCTATATCTATATTTAATGCAGTTTCAGAATGCATCAGTTGAAAACCGCGAGCAGTGTCGTCGGCAAGTGGGCCAAGTTGCTTGATGTCGGCATAGAGCGCTTCGATCGAATCATTATCGTTGCTTCGTAATTGCAAGAGATCTTCTGCGGAGAGTGGCGTGTTACTTAGAGCGAGGTATCGAAGAATTTCACCCGCCGATCCCTCAATATGTTCGAAGCTCGTCGTTCGTGAACCAAATTTCAATCGGAGCAAGGCCTGATGCAGTTGTAACGGATTTCCAAGCTTTATGAGGTCAGATACGGCCTCAGCGGGAATATTAGCTCCATGTAAGAGTTCCTTAGATTCACTTTCGGGTCAAACGAGGCACTTGAAAATTCGGAAAGTCAGTTGATGGTTCACGAGTAGTAAAAATCAGTCGCTTCTCGATGCTGATATCACCGCCCGCAGAGAGAGCATCAATTAACTCCGGGATGAAGTTGCACTCATCGACAACAAGCGTTACAGACGAGACCTGAGCCCATGCAGACGCAAGGGCCAAGCGAGAACTCTCCAGAGTTGAGTAATCTTTAGCATCGCTAGAATTTCGACCGCGAAGCGCATTGGTACAAACATTGAAAACATCAATTGGCGCCAACCCGGAGACACGAACAAAGACAGCACCTTCGGCCTCGGTAAACTGCGCAGATAATGTTGTCTTTCCGATCCCCGGAGGGCCATTGAGACAGAGAATTGGTGATTCTTGCGAACGCGCGCGGAGTTCATCAATTACGGTTTCGCGGCTGATTATTATTCCTGCGCGGTGTGTTGTCCGTAAGAGAACATTTGTCGAGTCTTCCTGCAGAGCTTGCCTTTGAGTATCCGCTCGAAGGAATTTGTCGGTGATTAGTGCAGTTAAGTCGTCCCTAACGCGATCGCGAAGTTGTTGGGGATCATCATAATAAGATACTGTGTATGGGCTACTCTCAATCTTCTTGATTAACGCAGACAGCCGAGGATCACGATCTTCGGCGGATCGTCTAACATAGAAAAGGGACTCGATGCCCTGCCTTTTCGCAAAGAGAAATTCGTCTTCGATGCCAGAAATGTCCATCCCGTTAGCAGAGTCAATATAGCCATATCCGGAGCGATAAATGGCAACCATGGCTTGTGAGTCTTGCAGTCGGGAGAGGTAAAGGTCGCGCGGCGCGTACGACTTCGCGCCTAGATGTTCGAAGAGTACTGGCTGATGAGAGAGGGAGGTAATAGCGTCTTGGACGACAGACCGTTCTTGATTGCACTCTTGAATTCGTGAGCTAACAAACACTTTCAGTTTGTCTTGTGTGGTGCGATAGCGCCAAGGATTAGTCATCGATATAACCTTTGCGCCTGTAAAGCGCCTGAAGCTTTACAAATTTTTGGCCCGACGTGGGGACGCCATGTCGTCCTAATATGTACCGAACATCAAGAGCTAATTGATGACCTACAACGGCTGGGTCCTGATCTGAAGGTTTGGGTTGGCTATTCGCAATTTCGTATCGTTGAGCGATATGGTTCCAAATTTCTTCGGATAAGTCTTTTTCGATTTTGCTATAATAGCGATCCCCAGATATGAGTTCGTCGCTCATCGCGAGATTAATTGCAGCCTGAACGACTTGAGTTTCGCTTACGTCTGCAAATGCAGGCAGACTACGCACATGATCGATCAGTCCTGACCGCCGGACTCGCTCCCGCGAGACAGGGGATGCAACGTCCAAAATATTCTTTCGACTAAGGCACAGATCTTCTGGCGTGACAGTTTGATGCGTCAAAGCACGCGGAGGCTTTCGTCCCTTGTTTCGAAAATATAACCTTGGCTCGCCATCTGCGTCTGTCCCCTCATCGACGATCTGCAATTCAAATTTGACTAGACTCGGAAGTCCTTTGATCGGTTGAATACGGCTAAAGTCCTTCTGGTGTGGGTCGGCCACCGCTGCTGACACCGCCACAGGGCTAAGGGGTGATTCACAGTATTGCTTAAGTTTCCTAAGCATTGGATGCGTCGAGTCAAATCGTTTTACCCATAAGACGTTATACATGAGTGGTCGGTAGAGTTGTGCCTGTGGTATTAGGCGGAACATAGTTCGGTCTGCCTCGGGAGTAATCAGCATTTCATAGGTTCCGTCCAGCTTTAGAATTATGTTTATATCCACGACATCGCCATCATCCTCGCAGCCCCAGCGTTTGAAGTGTTCAAATGCGGCTTTGATGCCGCTCTCGTTAGTCCCCACGAGAGTCAAGCATGGAATCGGTCCCGGAAATCCTTGAACTTGCTTAGAACCATATCCACAGGCAACGATGCCTGCGTCGATAAGAGAGTTATTGAATTCGATGTCCGAAACCGCCATTACACCGATCTGCTCTCCGAGGTCGAAGCCTTTTTCGGATCCGGCTTTTAAGGGCGGATGTGTAGATTTCTTTCTCTTGCTGGCTCTTAGCTTACGCATGGGCTGCCTTAACAAAGGATCACACCTTATTTCCCAATCGGCCGTACGCTGACCCTTTAGGTCGGAAGCGTAAATGAATATCGATCTAACTCACGAACAGCAGCAAAATACGGCGAGGCAGTTTACCGCTAATAAAATACGGCTCAATATCAAACACCAAGCCAACAATTGGTGGGCTTGCTCCCTAGCCATCATGCTGCGTTTGGAGAGGAAGTCACTTAATATCTTCTGACGCTGTGTTGTTATTTTCCTCCAATGCGCTAGAAGCTTGATAGAGAAAGATAAGCCCGCCCAAAGTACAAATCACAGGCAGGAACAATCTTATGGATTATAAGACAAAGCTGAAGCTCATAGAACAAGCAACAGGAGAGCTAAAACCTTTTTTGTTCAAGCAAAGCGTAGCGTTCATTGTTACCGATGGTAAAGGCAGCGCTACTATGACTAGTGGAACTCTTGTCTCTATTGGTGAGAGGCTGTTTATTGCCACAGCTTCACACGCCGTCCCCGTGAAATCGCTCATGGTGAGACCTATACATTCGTTGGCGAACAGTATGATTCTGGGATATTACAAGCGCCAATATTGAATACAGGTAAACGCACGGATAATCGTCCGGACGTAGGCTATTTAGAGCTTGCGACAAACACCGCGCTCGAGTACTTAAAGGAAACAGCTTGTCCCCTAAACAGATTAGCTATCAGGGGCGTTGGACGCCCTTTGCGTCCGACAATGCTTATCGGTAATCCGAGCGAATATGTGAAAGGAAAGGAAGGGCTGGAGGACGGGACTTCTGGTCTTGTTCCTACCATGCTTGGCTATTTCGCTATACCTTTAATGGAGTCTGAGTGGCCGGGCGATGTTGAGTCTGACCCTGCAATACATATTTTCCTTGAGTACCCCAATACTCCCGCCAATCAATTCGAAAGTGATGAATCAATTATGCTTCCAGACCCCGCAGGAATGAGTGGCGGAGGACTTTGGGATTACGGTTTTGAGGATGCAACAGTATGGACTAAAGAGTCAGCCAAATTAATTGGCATTCAAAGCGGCTGGTACGATGACCTACGGTATACAGTGATCATACAAATTGTTCACTGGCTCAGGCTCATCCACAGCGATTATCAGGATCTACGACCAATCATGGAGGAACATTTTCCGGAACTGTCGACCAACAATGGTGATCATGTCATCGTTGCTGCGCCATAACTACAGCTAAGTCCGACTTGCCCCGGTAGGGAGCGATAGTTACAGAGTTATTTAAGTTCACCTAAGTTAAAATCAAATCCGTTGCTCCTGCGCACATTCCGGAATCTTCCTTGCTCCGGCTCTTCAATTATCCCGAGCTTCTTAAGGCGGATCTGTATCACGCGTTTACTAACCTGAAATATCTCGGCAAGACGCACATGCGTGCCGTAGTGAGACGGATCGGCTCCTCCCTCCAACTCCGCGAAGAGTGGCGCTCGTGGGACCAGCAAGCATGCCGAAAAATGCTCAGCTTGGCGATGCATCCAAGCGGGCTCGATGCATGATTCTGGCTCCGCCCCCTGCTTTTTCAGTGCTCTATAAGCCCGGTCGTCTTTGAGGGCAAAGACTGCTAAACGATTCACCTTGTCGGCCGTGAGCGCGTCATCCGAGTACTGCGCGCGGTGGTAGCGAACGGGGGTTCTGCAGAGTCAAACGGCAGACTGCCGGACCTCAGTTTCCCCTCGTCAACGTGGACGACCCAGTGACACAGTTCGTGCCCACGCGTGAGCCGCTCGACTCCCGGATTGTCAGTCAGGAATTTGCGGAAATTTTCGTTCAGTACGAGCCGCGCCACGTGGAGATCGTCCCCTGCTTCTGGCAAGAGCATGGCGTACGTCCGGCAGCCCGGTGGGTCATCAAGTGCCTCCCAGCTTACGCGGAAACGGAAGTCACACTCGGTGAGGGTATCGACGTCGATCGGTAACACCGAGGCGTTACGCCCGCCCTCAATGTGCACGTCCAATACTTCGGCCGCCCTCTCCTCAATCTCCAAATCAGTCAGGAACTTTGTGGGTTTCGGCATGGTCCTGAGTCGCGCCTCCAGAGTAATTATCCACCGCCCCTCCGCCTGCGACCTTCCAAATCCCTCAGCAGCTCGTCAATCTCGCCCTTATCTAATTCCGATATACGTCGGAAGAGTTGTGCCGCCTCCCTGCTTTCACGGAACTTCGTCTCTATCTGTTCGGGAACCCGCCCCACAGCACGCAACATTTCGTCGCGTTCCTCCTCGGTGCACCCAAACCCGACGGCGAGCTTCTCGATTGTCTCGCTCGTCGGGCGGAACTTGTAATCGTTGAGGATCCTGTTAAGCGTGACGTAGTTGACGCCCGATTTATCGGCTAGCTTTCCGCTGAGAAAGATGGTACTTCTGAAGCAGTCTATGAATTATGTCGGGTAGCGTCATTAATGCCCCTATATTTTGTATTAGCGTACAGACTAAACAACAAAATGCTGGACTCTGTGTTAGCGGCCATGCTAACATCCGCGATTGATATTCTGGACTATGAGGATGGTTTCTGTCCAGAGCAATAGATAAGAACCGCATCAGCGGCGTCGGATTGAGGAGTTGTTGATGAATTTCCACGGACTTTTTATCGGCATAGACCGATGTGCCTCGCGCCGGATTAACTGGCTGACCTGCGCCGAGCGCGATGGCAAGGCACTTCACGCGCTCTTCACGGACAACTTGGGCGGGAGATCGGAATTACTCATCGGCAGCGCCGCCACTACCGACGCTATCCGCCACCAGTTCGAGCGACTGGCGCAGTGTGAGTCAGAGGATACAGTTGTGATCACGTTCTCCGGTCACGGGGCCAGCACCGGTCAGGTCGTCACGTTCGATACAGACCCGCTTCGCCCTGAACACACCAGCATCCCCCTCGACACGCTGACCCAGTGGTTCTCGCGAATCCCGGCTCGACGGCTTATCTGCATTCTTGATTGCTGCTTCTCAGGCAGCGCCGGCGCCAAGGTTTTTGCCGTCGAGGCAGTACCACGCTCTCTCGACTCTACCGAAAACCTGCTCGAACGGATGTCTGGGGACGGGCGCATCATCTTCACGGCTTCGAGCGCTGAAGAGGAAGCGTGGGAGAGCCCCAGCTCGGCCACGGTGTGCTCACTTTCCACCTGCTGGAAGCCTTGCGTGGCGCGGACGAGGTGAAGGATGCGGGACGTCTTCCCGTTTACCGCCTGCTAGATCATGTGACTAAGCGGGTGATTGATTACGCGACGAGTCTCGGCAAGCCCCAGCACCCGGGCTTGCGCGGGCGTGTTGACGGCGACTTCACCTGACCGTTTTGACGCCCGGACCGCTCTTCAGGGCGGCATTCCCTGACCGCGTCCGGCCGGAAGTCCTGCCTGATATTCAGAGCCTCGCACCCTACGGCTTCCCTCAGGAGCTGCTCGACGCTTGGGCCGGTTCGATCCCGTCTTTGAACCAGCTTCAGTTAGATGCCCTCAATGACTTCGATCTGCTCAGCGGTCAGCACTTGGTCGTCTCTGCCCCGACCTCGTCAGGTAAAACAATGATCGGTGAGTTGGCTGCCCTCAAAGGGGCACTCGAACGGAAGCGTTCGTTCTTCCTGTTGCCGCTAAAAGCGCTTGTAAACGATAAGCTAAGGCACTTCAACAGCGTCTACGGTGTGTTCGGCATCCGGACTATTAAGGCGACTGGCGACAGTACCACGGACGACATGGTACCGCTCATGCGCGGACAGTACGACGTCTGCCTGATGACTTATGAGAAGTTCGCTATGCTCGTTCTCGGGAGTCCGCACATTCTTGACCAAGTCGCGACTGTCGTCGTGGATGAGGTTCAGATGATCGCCAACGCTTCTCGTGGCGTCAATCTGGAGTTTCTCCTGACGCTTTTGCGTATGCGCAGACGGCAGGGCGTCGAACCGCAGCTCATCGCCCTCTCGGCTGTCATCGGTGACACGAACGGGCTGGAACGCTGGCTTGATGCCCGCATCCTACGCCGGACCGAGCGCCCCGTGCCGCTCGACGAAGGCGTCATCCGCTCCGACGGAAGCTTCCGTTTTATCTCTTCTGACACTGGAGAGGAACAGGTCATCAAATCATTCGTCAGGCCGGAATTTCGTAAGGGTTCAAGTCAAGACTACATCATCCCACTCGTCCGAAAGCTCACCTCTGAAGGTAAGCGGATAATCGTTTTCCGCGAGAAGCGGGGTGAAGCCCGAGGCTGCGCGCTTTACCTCGCCTCGTCGCTAGGTTTACCGCCGGCGGAGGCCGCACTCAAACGGCTGCCGACAGGTGATCCGTCTACCGCTACGAGCAGACTCGGAGAGGCGCTTGAGGGGGGTGTCGCTTTCCACATCTCCGACTTGGACCCTGAGGAGCGGCAATTAGTCGAAGAAGAGTTTCGTGCTAAGGACTCGCCGCTGAAAGTGATCGCGGCGACGACGACCTTGGCTATGGGGGTGAACACGCCAGCCGAAGCGGTGGTTATCGCGGGACTCATGCATCCAGACAAGACCCCCTATTCCGTGGCGGATTACAAGAACATCGCGGGCCGGGCTGCCGCCTCGGATTGGCCGAGCGCGGCACCTCATTCTTGCTGGCGCTGGATGCGAACGCAGAGCATCATTACTGGACTCACTACGTCATGGGTGAGCCAGAGGACTTAGTTTCGCGCTTCCTTGCCGAGGGCACCGATCCGCGTTCGCTCGTCGTCCGCGTCCTAGTCGCCGCGCAAAAGTCCGGGCAGGGTCTTACCGCCGAAGAGATAGTGAATTTTCTGGAAGAGAGCTTCGGCGCCTTTCAGCAGAAACAGTCACGCCCACAGTGGGCATGGGACAGAGCCCGCCTGACGGAAGCGCTCAACAGCCTTCGCTCCAACGGGCTCGTTGAGGCCGACGGAGAAGGTGTCTATCACCTGACTGCTCTGGGACGGCTGGCGGGTGAGGCAGGCGTCGAGGTCGAATCAATCATCCGCCTCGTGGGTGCGTTCAGCACCGTCATGCCCGAAAGCATCAACGACCCGACGCTCATCGCGGCGACGCAGTTAACGGTCGAACTGGATGACATGCTCTTCCCAATCAACAAGAGAAGTACCCTGAAGGAGCCGCAGACGTGGGCGGCAGAGATACAACGACAGGGCGTCCCCCACGGCATCCTTCGCGCGATGCAGCGTTTTGTGCGGGAGGACAATCAGGCGACGTTGCGAGCCAAAAAGGCTGTGGCCTGCCTACTATGGATTACGGACAGGCCTCTCGCCGAAATAGAAGAAATCTTAACGCAGTTTGGAGGAAAATTTGACGGCGCGGCAGGCCCCGTGCGTGGTGTAAGAGCGCGCACATGCGACCTACTGCCGACGGTCGCGCGCGTGGCGGAAGTACTTCACCCTGGCCTGAACCTGAGCGAGCGAGTGTCCCGACTGCTTGGCCCGGCTTGAGGTGGGTGTTCCGGCTGCCGTTATCGACCTCGCCTCTATCGCCGGGAATCGTCTCGCGCGCGGCGATTATCACAACCTGCTCAAAGCCGGCCTCGGCTCGATTGAGACGGTCGAGAAGAGCCCGGATGAAGAGTTGCTGGCTATCCTCGGCGGCGACAATGAGAAGCTGCGTATTGTGCGCGAAGCGGTCGAAACCTATCGCGAGCGGGAGCGGGAACTCGCGCCGGTATCGCCGATCCTGCCGCCCTACGAGGGTTGAGGCGGAGGGTCTACGCTGCGTGCAACATCACTTTCCCGATAAACAGGGCAAAGGCCGAATTGTAGTGTGACAAGATTAAAGAGGCATAAACAGAATGGCTGATTCCATCTCATACTTTTTCTCTCGGTTGCGGCCGGATAACTGGCGCGTGAGCATAGGCTTCAACCCCGAAGTCGGAGAGGCTAATGAAAAACTTTTCAGGCCCGGCATCACCGATGCCGACGCCGAACAAGTCCTGAGTTTCTGGCTGCAGAAACACCAACCATGTCTTTTTGGCCGCATAGCCGCGAAGCTCGGCGCGATCAGTTACTGCATCCTGAGTGAAGCCGACCTTGGGCACCCGGACGAATTCATCAAGGAGAAGATTCAGGCCGGCACGACTGGCGTGGACGCAAGACGGCTTCGACGGAAAGAAAAGCGCGTTTGTCATTCTCGCCGTCTCCCCGCGGATCGCAAATGCCTTACCCGGCCCCGAGGTACGCGAGCTCGCGCGCAGGCTCTGCTATCTGTACTTGGAAACCGACATCGAGGTGGACAACGCGCACTTGGAGCAGATTTACCTTCAGAAGCCCGGCGCGCGTCTGACCACTTGGAAGTGGCTTGCCGGGGTTAATTACTTCTGCGCGCAGGGTGACAGGCGATGGTGGCAGGATCACTGCATCCCCGGCGGAATGGCCTTTTCCGTCAATTCCGTCGGACATCTCGTCAAGTCAGGCATGATCGCCAACGCGATGAAAGAGCTTGACCGCCTTATGGAAGCTCCCGACGAGGGCTACCCGGAGTCGAAGGTGGACTCACTGGGCAAGGCGCTGGAGCTGGCGATGCGCACCATCGACAAGGCATCCGACGCGGTTTCGGGTAAGGCCACAGAGCTTCTGCCGCTTCCCCCAGACCGCAGCGAAATGCCCGTCAGGGAGTGCCCGGTAAAACTCTCACCCGCAATGTCTGACAAGAACTTCTGCGAATACCGGGGGCGCTATCACACCGATTACACGCTGCCGTCGGAGTACTTTTTGCCAGACGTTGGACGGCCCGAGGGTTTGAAAGTACACACGCTCGACTTCACTTACCTGTTCCACAGGAGTGTAGATAACCCTGATTACAGGTTGATGGGCGAGGGGCAGCAGATCAGGAGGGTAACTGGGGAAGCCGACGAGGTTCCGACCCTCAACGACTTGGACTACGTTCGGCTGAAGAGGCTCACAGGCGAGGAGGAAGAGGTACTCATCAGCGAACACAAGAGGTTGAAGGCGGCGCTGGGTAGATGAAATTTACAGGCAGGCGTGCTAGAGCCGAGGTTGATTGATGAGGTGGCTTTCTGAGTTGTAATTCCGCTCAGTTAAGTCGCACCGGGAGGGAGAAAATGAGAGAAAGAAGTGAAGTCCTGTTTTCAGATTACGACCTCAGGGCTACGTTAGAAGCTCACGAGCAGAAGATGAACGCCGAGATTGACGGCCTTGACCGCAGGCGCGCTCTAGAAACGGGCTTGGATGAGTTGTGCGACCACTTCGAGAAGGAATACAGAATTGAGGTGCCGCGCCTGGACGAGACGAAGATAAAAGTCAGCCAGAAAGACGCGCAGGTCGACGTTAGTCACGACCCCATGCGCGCGATCTTCGACCGGAGTCAGCCCTTCTACGTCAGCGGCACGCAGATCTCATTTCTGGTTCCGTTCTCCAGGGACAAGGGACTGTTCAAATGTCGGCCTTCTTCTTTCAACTTTAATCCCCCGCGCGCTGGGGTGGCCGAGAATCATCTCTCGCTCGTCTACACTGTCATTGAGCCAACCCCTGAAGCAGTACGGACTAACTTCGACCGAGACATTGCGCAGATACGGCAGTGGCTGGCGTGGGTCGAGAATGACGCAGTTCAGTTCAACGCCTCCTTACAGACCAAAGTGCGGCAGAGGCTTGAGAGGCGGCGGGAAAAGCTCGCCCGCGACCGGAACTTGGCGGCGGGTCTGGGCTTCCCCGTGCAGGATGACGAAGATTAGTTCTCGCCGTATCGCAGGCGGCGTCGTTAAAACAGTTAGGCTGACTTAAATCATGCAACTACAACAGGAAATCCGTATTGCCGATCAGGGCGGGCAGGGTTACGCGAGAGCCACTGCCTGCGACCTCCACATCGAGCGTACAATGTTCGGCTACCGGCTGAATTACGGCTTCACCATTGAGCCGTACCGCAATGACGGGGGCGAGTCAAAGGTCCTGCTGAACTGGGAGGTTGACCTGTATTACAGGGAGAAGGACAGTTCGGTCTTAATGGGAAGAATGCTCGCCGATCAGAGCGAGCGTCCTCAAAAACTCGAACGTCACGGGTTCACATTAAGGAGGTATTTCGACCTGCGGACCGACGAGTTCATACAACTCGCCGACAAGTCACACCGCGGCGACGTGACGTTCGAGTTTCGGGCGACGCCCCTGCTCGCCGGTGTCCAATACCATGGGGGCACCGAGCAGGGCCGGATGGTGATCCCGCATTCCGCGTGGCTGGAGTTGCTGAACCGGACGGGCATGGATCGATACGAATTGATAGCGATCCGTGTGCCCGTGGCCTCAAGCCATCTCCATGAGCCGTTCGCGGCCGCCTTGGCTAAAATTCGCGAGGCCGAGCGCCAGTACGAAAGGGGCGATTGGAATGGAGCGGCAGCATCCTGTCGAGGGGCTTGGCGCACCGTGCTGTCGAGCGCGCCCCAAGGCGTTTCGCCCTTCGAGCACTTGCTCGCGCCCGTAGTTGGCGACCCCAGGCGGAAGGAGTTTGCCGCGGCACTGATCAAAGGGGTGCACGACGTAATGAATAAGGCTGTGCATTTGGAGGGCGACGTAAAAACTGGAACTCCACCAGCCGACCTCAGTCCTGAAGACGCGCTTTTGTGTATCCATTGGTACACCGCTTTAATCGGTTACCTGTCATCCCTGTAGTCGGGGCATCTTAGCCTCTGTTTATTGCCCCCATGAGCAAACAAGACCTGTTGCGAGAGAACAATGGCAGATGGAAGAATAGGCAGTAAGTTACTCGGGCCCGGCTCGGAACAGTTTCGCATTGAATCCCTCTTGGGTGGAGGTGCATTCGGTGAAGTCTACAAGGCCGTTGGTCTCGAGTCCGGGGCACCTGTCGCCGTCAAAATGGTCCCTGAGGCGAAGCTTAACGATCCTCAAACCCTCGCGGTCAGGACGGTGCTCAATGAGACGCGGATGGAGATGCTCAAGGTTAATCACCCTAACGTCGTCCGCGTCCTCCACGTGGACACAGGGTCAGACCCGAAGGTCGGCCCGTACGTGATGATGGAGTTTGTCGCCGGAGGCAATCTCCAGAATTTGATTGACGCCCGGCACGCCAAATCCACAGAGTTCACGCTCAATGAAGCCCTCTCGCTAATGCGCGCCATCGCGCTCGGTGCCCAAGCCGTCAACGAGCACCTGATCCACCGCGACCTTAAGCCCGATAACATCCTTATCGACGGACCAGCAGACGCCCCGCACCCCCGGATCGCCGACTTCGGCATCGCCAGAATCGCCTCGGAGTACACGCGCCCTGAGACTTTCAAGGGCATTCAGATGCTCTGGTACAAAGCACCTGAGGTCTGGCGCCAGGAGAAGAATACATTCAAGATCGACATCTATTCTGCCGGGCTCGTCTCTTACCAAATTTTGACTCTTGAGCATCCGCTCATGCGGTTCGTTCCCCAGCCCTATGACTTCGACCGATGGCGCGAAGTACATCTAACCGTCCCCTGTCCCGACGTGCGTGATAGACGCACCGACGTGCCGCTAGCCCTCGCAAAACTGTTGCTTCGGATGGTTGATAAATCGCCAGGCAACAGACCGAGTTGGGACGAGGTAATCGCCGGCTTGAGTACTAAGGCCTCCCCGCCCGCAACACCCGTCCAGCTAGACCCGCAACTCTTGGCGACCGTGAAGAACCAGGCGAACGAACGCTTTCGGGAGGAGCAGGCGAGGACGGCGGCAGTCCTGAAACGCGAGCAGGAATCGGAGCGCAACGCCGCCAAGGGCGACGAATTCAAGCAGTCGGCGCTTCGCCTCCTCGCCCGCTTCGACGCAGTAATAGCCGCGATAAATGAGCACGAGACAACTTACCCGATCCAGGTGAAAGGTGAAGGGACGCTATCGCGTTCCTACATACTGTCGAACGGGCGAACGCTGGCCTGCGAGATCTTTGGCCCCGCCCCCGGACGGCCTCCGCGGGGTACGGTGCTAGGCGGTGGCTATGTAGGAGTGGACGGCGGCCTGAGTGCAAACTTGATCATCCAGGGGCAACCTGATGATGTTGCATCGGCCTATTGGTCAGCGGTCGAGGCGACCGTCATGCCGTTGATGGACGGAAACAATCGGCTGAAGTGGTACCGGGAGGCGGGCCTTTCAGATGACACGATTCGCTACGTCGAGTTTATGAACGGTAACGAGCCGTGGCGACGTGACAGCCCTTCCTACTTCGGGTTCAGAAAGGCCGCGGCATTTTTCGAGCATTTCAGCCGCACCGGGATGCATGTTTACCAGTTCCAAATCGTCCCGGATCTAGACCGCATATTCAACGAGGTTTTGTTGCTCGGTATCCGGATGCCGCGTAAAAGTGGTCACTAAGGAATCTTACTAGGATGTGGGAGTACGGTGAAGCCGGGCGGTTATTGACGATTAGCAGCGTATACAGCGACGACTGCATCTTTTGCCAAACCCCGCTGCTGCGTCTCCCCGCCCAAAGTTTTGAGGCCGGCGTCAAGCACCTGTTTGTCCAGCTCGCGATATGCCCGCACTGCGGATGGTGGTCCGTCTTCCGGGTCCACCAGAACGAGTACGAGCGAACGGCCGGAATGGCCGAGAGCCTTTCCGGGACTATCGGCTGCCTCAAAGAGCTTGACCTCAACGACATCTCTGCGCCGCTCGATGAGGTCCGACAGTACTTGATCGCCAAGAAGGAGAGCGTCTTTGACTGCGACCCCAAATTATTCGAGGACGTGGTTTGCAGCGTGTTCAAGGATCTCGGCTGGAACGCTAGGGCTACAGCCTACGTAGGTGACAGAGGTATTGACGTCATCCTTGACGGACCCGACGGGAGTACGACCGGGGTTCAGGTCAAACGGTATAAGAAAGAGCGGCGGATCGAAGCAGAGCAGATTCGCTCCCTCGCCGGCGCACTACTCCAGAATGGCCACACTAAAGGAATCTTCATCACAACGTCAGAATATCGTAAAGGCGCTAGGGAGGCAGCGCGGGAGTTCACGGCTATCGGTTACCCGATCGAGCTGATAGACGCGGAGCGTTTCCTCGCCGCGCTCGGAATAGCGCAGCACAACTCTTTCGAGCTCGATGAAGAAAGGGCCATCTCCTACGTGCTAAGCCGCGGGCTACACATCGGGACTGCCGCACATAAGGATTTCGTCCCCGGGGAAGACCTCAGGGAGCGACAGGTGGTCGTAAGTTCATTGCTCGGCTCGGAGCTGTTCGACCTTCGCGGTGAAGGCGAGTAAATACCGCCCGCGAAAATATCTTGCGTTGTACCCATTTCCTAAGATATGGCACCCGGGATCACTTAGCGGTTTAGACATTCTCGCCTTTGATTACTCGGCAGCCTTTTGGGAAGATCTAGATTGTCATCGGCGAGAACATCTAAAATCACCCCAGCCAATTCCGCATAACGAAGAAGAACTCGAAGCGATGGCTCAATAATTGCGCCTTCCCATTTCGATATATAGGTTCTATCAATGTCTGCCCCAAGACCCAAGCGTTTTACCATTTCATCTTGCGACAGCCCTCCATCAATAACATTCCTTATCTGAAGCAATTTCTCAGCCAAACGATGAGGCTTTTCTCTGGCTTTCCTACCCATCAGGATTACCTCCTGATAGGTGCTCATCTTGCCGGGGAACCTCACATCGTTGACAGCGGAAGCGCGCTTCCGTAAGATTCGCAGTGATATATATCACTGCGGTTCGGTGCTGGCCCTGTTTCGCCGAGAGTTGATGAAAGACTAACTCGACGGCGGCCTGCATCACATGCACCGCGTAGACGCAACGCTCATCATTTGCTGCCGTTAATTATCAAAGATATGAAACGTACCCGGCCCCCATGGGTACAGCAATCGTCAGCATCATTCTTGCTGTGACTAAGGTAATATCATGAAATACAAAAGCATTTCCTACCTGTCACGACGTATACAGGTAATCGCTACGGCGTTGACTTTAGCTACGAGTACATTTATTTCTGCAACACCAAATGGATGGCAAAGAATTACAGATCAAGAAGCTGGGTTTACTATCAGCTTTCCCGGCCGCCCTACTTACGAGGAGTCTACCGCTCCCGAGACAGACCAGCCACAAGAAACATATTCATTCTATTACAACGGTAACCTGTTGCAGGTTGTATTTAGTCCCATCGTTCCCGTGCCGATAACAACTGTGCAGGTTAACAGAGTGCTGAGCAACACGGCTGACGTATACGCGAGGAACGCCGGCAACCTGCTCAGACAGGAGAAACTCCCGGGCGGTGGCCGACAGTTCGACAACATCGTGAAGACTCCGTCCGGCACCCTGCACCTGCGCTCACGCGTCTACGTGCACCGGGGAATAATGTTTACGCTCTCCTGTGGCTCCTATGCCCACGGCGGTATCGACGAGCGCATAGCGGAGCAGTTCTTCTCCTCTTTTAGCTTTACGAATGATTCGCCGAGGCGACAGGTAACCACTCCTAGAAATGCACCCAGACAATCATCGCCGGAAAGGGCGGACAACAGTCGGTGGTACACACTCCGGGGGCCAGAAAGCGAATTCATAGCCGAATTTCCCGGCAAGCCGGACTACAGCGTAGATACAAGTTCTGGCACATCACTACACCAGTACCGCTTCGCTTACGGCGAGAACTTCTTCTCAGTCTCCTACCGCGAACGAAGCGAGCCCGGAGCATCCCCCGCTCAAGAATTAAAGCGGGCACTGAAGACCTATCATGCCGCCCTCCCCAGATGGGAACTCCTGCGGCAGGTGGAGATGCCTGACGGATACCTGATCGAGCATCGCGGGATGTCGACTGGGTACCCTATATTAGCTCGTACCCGGCTGTATCTGCGTGGTTCGCGCCTCTACTACGTCACGAGCATGACGAAGAACCTCTCTGGGCAGAATAAGGACGACGTGACCAGATTCTTCTCATCTTTCCGCCTCTTATGAGCTGTCACACATAATCACCGAACGCGTATTCAGATGAGATTCCGCGTTATAGAAACTGATGATGAACTGTTGGCGATTTTTGACAGTAAGGACTCGCTGCACAATTCCCTGCTGTCTCGATTCCTCGTCTCTTCTAAGTACTTCGTGGTCGACATCCTCCACGACATTTCACTCGTGGAACGGGACCTCTATCCGAGCCACGCCTATGAGAACCCGGAGGTCTTCATTGAGCTGTTCAAAGACCACATTACTATCGAGCCGTATATCAGTGAAGATGAAACCGAGATACCGAAAGTGAGGATACCGTTGGAGAAGGCGAAACTCTTACTCTTCGAGTGGGGCGTCGCTCTTCAGCGGTGGCGCATGAAGCAAGAAGCTGTGAATTAGTGAAATCAGGGCACCAAGTAGATTCCCTGAATTTTCTTGACGGGGATGGGAATCCGTAATAACCTCTGCGCCCTGTTCTGATCTTTTACAGCGAAGCCGCCACGAGCTGCGAACTTGTGACGGCTTCTCACTCCCGGATCGGTGTATGCGACCGAGGAGCTTGACTGCATTTTAGCACGCCTGCTGGCGTTCATCCCCCTGAACCGGGTGAACCGCCTGAACCGCCTGCCGCATTCCAAAAGTCACCTACAGTTGAGCGACTCATCGCCTTTGAACTCAGAGGTCTAGTAGAAGTCGCTTGATCGCGTTGTAACCCGTGTTTTCGCACGGCGTGCAGCGCGATGTTCATCCCCTGACCAACCTATCAAGTGACTCTTCGCCCTTTGAATCAGGAGTAGAGGAGTTGTATGACAAATCTAAAAGATAGCTGGTTACAAGCTGCTCAATCGGCCTTTAGCATAGCCGGTGATACATGTTAGTCCCATTCGGGGCTTCAATCCTACGGCAACCCTTGTCCTAACATACATACCCTTTTCTGGTAAGGAGTTCGGGAAATGCTAAAGGTCAGGCATGAAGAAAAAACGATATCGGGGTCTGTTGCCAGTAAAGCCAAGGGAAGACTGACTGACGACGAGTTAGAACTTCTGTGTTTGAAACTCAACCTGCCTCAATCAGCGATTGACATTGTTACCAAAATTCGAACTTCGCAGCCCGTTCGTCTAGTGCGTGGTGGAAGGAATAACGTCAGAGGACGGTATCCGAGCCGACTAATGGGCGTCACGATACAATTCGAAAGTCACACGTGCGAATTACCCGTCATTTACATACTTGAACACGTTGAAAATGATGTCCGTGAATATTATGACCAGCCTTACACCTTCACGATTGAATACGTAAATCGTAAGAGTAGAAAGGTAATCGTACCTTACACTCCAGACTTCTTTATCATCCACGACACCTACATAGAGTTCATTGAATGCAAGACCGAAGAAGAGCTGAGCAAAATGGCGAAGGATCGTCCCGGGTTTTTCGTGCTAGATAAAGACGGTCACTGGCATTGTCCCCCGGCCGAGAAGGGGTTAGAACAGCACGGGTTTAGCCACAGGATAATTTCAAGTGCTGAAATCGACCTGACACTGTATAACAACACAATCTTTTTCGAGGATTACCTCCACCCAAACGCCCCATCGCCGTCCACACCAATATGCTCAAGCGTATTCCAGATGCTCAAGATCGCCAGCCGTATAACGCTGGACGAGCTACTCAACTTTACATTCACCGTTGGCGGCACGGCAGATGAAATTTACACGCTTATCGCAAGAGGTAAATTGTACGTCGATCTGACAGCCGAGTTGATAGAGGACCGTAAATATGTCTGGGTCTACCCCGATCAAGATGCGGCCGAACTACACCGCCCTACAGATATCTACTTCGATTACGCTAAAGCAAAGTACGCCTCTATAAGGGAAGGGGCTCGATTTATCTTCAACGATCCGACTCAGAAAATCTTTCGCATCGTACTCGTTGGAGACAACAAGATCTACATGGAGAGCGAGGATGGAGCGGCACCTACTCTATCACTATCCCACTTTGAGAGATTAGTAAGGGACGGTGAGTTGAAGTGCATGGACTTTGATTTGCCCCAAATCAAGAAAATGAGGCACTGAGAATAATTAATTCGGCCACACCTAAGGCAATAGAAAAAGCTAATTTCATCAAACGAGTCATGGAACGTCACTTCGCCGGCCTCCCCCTCACTAAAGGAGTATCTGCGCGAACATTCAGACACTGGAAATCCAAGTGGTTAACCGGTCAGCGCCTTTATGAATCCGGGTATGCCGGAGTTATCTGCGATTATCGCGCCAGAGGGGACCGCAAAACGGTAAAGATTCATCCCGATGTCCTAAAGGAGATGGATCGATTGATAACAACAGACTATGAAAACGATGTGGCCAAAGGATTTTATTCTGTCTGGTCGGACTTGGTCTTGTGGTGTGAGGAGCATATCCCGAAGTTCAAAGAGCCTTGTTACCAAACTTTCATCAGATATGTAAGAAAGCGGCCACAGCACTTGCAGGCGCTGAAGAGGCTAGGCCACCGGGCGGCTTACGCCCTGCAGCACTATTACCCATGGCTTGAGAAGAATACCCCTCCGCACGGTAGCCGCCCCTTTCAGGTTGTTCATATCGATCACACCGAACTCGACATTGAACTGGTAGACCCTGATACGGGTGAGAACTTGGGGCGGCCACATCTCACCCTAATGGTCGATGCGTTTTCAAGACGCATACTAGCCTTTTATCTCACGCTTGATCCACCGAGTTATCGCTCCAACATGATGGTGGTAAGGGAATGCGTGCGTAAATGGGGGCATCTGCCGCAAACCATCATCGTAGATGGAGGAAGCGACTTTCGAGGCACTTATTTCGAGACGCTGGCTGGAGCCTTCGACATAACGATCAAGACCCGACCCAAGCACGAACCGCGTTTCGGCTCAGTGATCGAACGGCTATTTGGCATCACTAACACTGAATTCATACACCTGCTTAAAGGCAATACCAAGCTCAGGCGCAGAACACGTCAAGTATCCAGATCACACGATCCGAGCAGGCTGGCGGTGTGGACGATGGAGGCCCTTGATGAGAGTCTTTGCGACTGGGCTTACAACCGGTACGACACGGAAGCACATGGAACGCTTAAACGCTCCCCCCTAGATGTCTTCGAATCTGCGGTGAGGCTGACCGGTGAAAGGCGACACATGCTCCTACCGTATGACCACGAGTTTCTTATCCTCACAATGCCATCAACAATAAAGGGTACCGCTAAAGTCCAGCCAGGGGGATGCATCAAGGTCGATTATGACTATTATAAATGTGAGGAACTTGAGACTTTAGTAGGGTCACGGGTAGAGGTTCGATTTGATCCGCTCAACATTATGTATGCATACGTCCGCGTAAAAGATATATGGGTGCGTTGTGTCTGTAAAAAATATCTACATCTTGCACGGATGACTGAACGTGACCGCAAGTTCTACAGCGACACAGAACGTCAACACAAGCGGCTCTTTACGAAAGCTTTTAGAGATAGAGCATTAGAAAGGGCGCTTAAATCCCGGAAAGATAAAGGCAAGGAACAGGAATTAGTCGAAGCACGGAGACGCGCTCTATCACGAGCTAGGCAGAATGAAGCCCCCATTAGAAGGATCTTAGGGAAGCACTTCGCGGAGTTTATTCCTCAACTGGTGCCTTCCGCTAAGCGGGATATATCTGTGCAGTCCAGCGTGCTGACGCAAGAACAATCATTATTTGCCAATATTGATTCCAACTCGCTCCCGAAGCTTTCAGAGTACAAAGGATAAAAGACCAGAAGAGTATGATCAAAGAATCCCCTATAGGCTGGAAAGTGCTTCACGAGGAGTACAGGTCTTACAGGACTGGGCACGCGAGTCTATTGGAGGTTACCGCCGAAATTAAACGCGCAATCAATAGACGAAATGAAGGCATCATTATAGTCGCGGGGCCAACCCGCGTTGGCAAAACGACACTTTTAGAAGGTGTAATTAACAGCATCCTTTTAGAAAATTTAGAAGAGATGGAAACAGATCCAGGCTTTTTACCTGCTGCTTGGATAGAGGCGTATGCCTATAAAAGAGGGTACAACTGGGCGGATCACTGGCATGGATGTTTGGAAGCTGTAAACGAGCCACTCATAAAGCACAAGGTAGCAGGCTATAACATCACGCCCGATAGAAACGCCAGTCACGCCTCAGCCAACCATAAATATGAGAGGCAGGACATCTTACGGCGGTCATTCGAGAATGCGACCAAACATAGGCGCACATGCATCTTCGGAGTAGATGAGGCACAGAGTATTGTTATTGGCAGTTCCCGAGATATGCATCGAGCCAATGTTGAGGTAATCAAGTCGGTTGCTAACACCAGCAAAGCCTTGCATATCCTTTGCGGCAACTATGATGTCCTCGAACTGTTTAACCTTAGCGGACAGATCGGAGCCAGAACCGGCCGACCCATTCATTTTTCCCGATATAGTACGGCTTGCTCCGAAGATCTCATCTCATTCGCGGCGGTCGTTGCGGATCTTACGTCTAAGATGCCATTTCCCGAACCGCCAAGATTCAATGAAATATTGGATTACCTCATCGACCGGAGCCTCGGGTTGATTGGTTTGCTTAACATCTGGTTTTCAGACGCTCTTGGCGACGTCCTTGAAGCTGGAAGAGAGACTGTCACGCGAGAGGATCTTGAGAGGCACGAACCGCCAGAGGAAGTTCTCGACAGAATATCCAGGGAGATCATCATAGGCGAGCATCGCCTAGAGCAGGATGGAAGTAAATTCGCACTTATAAAGGCGCGGATGAAAGCAGGCGGCAAGTTCAATGAAGAAAAGTGGAAGGAGGAGCAGCGCAACACTCCAAAAGATGCTGACCATTCCATCGTGTCAGCCCCAGCGCCTCCGGCCTCTCCCGAGGTAAGCGGTGAATCAAAGGGTATGGACTCAGAATATCGATCAGAAAAGTAAGAAGCCTCGTAGGAACAGTAAACCGTTTGAGCGCGCACCCGTGCGGGACAAGGCGGGACAGGGAAGGAAGAGAAGAGTTGCATAACTATTGGAGCACCTTGGAGCTTTCTCCATGGGAGCCGGTAGCAATCCCTCCCCGAAGTCGACTTTATCACTTGGCTCCCGCTGGAATAGGTACAGGGCTTGTGGAGAGTGCCACAGGCTATAGCTCTCGTTTAGCCGTCGCTCACAACGTCACGTTAGCAGCACTGTTCGGCTACGAGATTGCCCCGCTGCTAGATAAGAATCACTTGAGAAATAGTGAGGCACGTTCCAATACGAATGCTGTGTTATCGAACTCGTTTCGCACACTAGCTCCAGCAGTTGACGGTCATGGGGTGACAGCCGAAACATATATCGCCTCGTTGCAGAAGCTAACGATGAGGGACGACCTCCGTTTCCTCACGATGCTGCCGTGGAAGGAAGTAATATCTCACCGGCACTTGGTGCGGCCTAAAAGGGCATGGTGTGCACCATGTTATAACGAGTGGTATCGTAAGGGAGCCACTGTGTATGAGCCTCTCGCTTGGTCTCTTGCCGCAGTAACGGTATGCATCCGTCACCGCCAGCGGCTGCAGTCACGGTGTCATCGTTGCAAGCAAGAACTTCGCTTTCTTGCCTCACGTTCCCGTCCAGGTTATTGCGCCATGTGTCATGCATGGCTAGGCGAGCTGGCACAAACTGGCTTTTCGCCCAAAGCCCCTCCCACGGCCGATGATGAATTCGAATGGCAGAGTTGGGTTTACGAACAGACATTTAATTTGCTCGCGACGGCTCCAACCCTAACGATAGCACCCCAAAGGTTAGTACTCGCCGCATCCATTTCTCGCTGCATTAGAGCGTCCAATTTCAAAACCGAATTAACCTTTGCACGAAACTGTGGCCTGTCCCAGTCGTCAGTGAACGATTTGTGCCGTGGGGCCAGTGCGCCTCAGCTATCTACCCTATTAAGAATCGCATCCTTCGCTAAAGTATCTGTCCTCGATCTCATTCTGGGAAGAATCCCTCAAATAGGTAGGGATTCTATTATAGGTAGCCCGAGCAGCCTCCAACCGAAAGCTGCAAAAATCGCCGCGCCGCATCATCGATGGAATAACAAGAAGGTGATCGGAGTCAGACGGTCTTTTGAAGAACTGCTTGAGATATACCCTCCTATCCCGATGATGCAGATAAAGAAACGCTTAAATTATCCTGCGAGCACACTCTCATCTAATTTCCCAGATCTACACCAAAAAGCGGTCGCAAGGTATAGAGAATATAGCGAGAATTGGAGGCGAGATTTTTGGAGACAAGTCAGTGAAAAGCTAGAGGTTCAACTAGAAAGCACAACTCCTCTTAGTGTTTCAGAGGTAGCTCGTGAAATTGGACGTAGTAGGACATCAATCATCAAGCGATTCCCAACCCTCTGTATGCAACTTTCAGCGCATTGGTTCAAACGACGCGAAGAACATTCGGGTCAGAGTCAGGACGTTCCTGCAAGACGCATTGCGAGAGGATCCTCCGTTACATCTCAAGGCCCTTTGCGAAACAATTGAAGTTGAGTCATACCAGCCTTTATCCACGCTTTCCACAACTTTGCCACGAGATCGCTGCGCGTTATGCACTTTACCTGCGACAGGTGCGCATCTTGAAGAAAGACTCACTTCGTAGCGAGGTGAGAGGCATTGCAATCACTCTATACGAACAGGGCATTTATCCGTCAGTGCGAAAAGTATCGCAGCAGCTATCAAAGCCAGTGTCCTTGAAAAGCAGTAAAGTTGCGCTCGCATCCCTTCGAGAGGTACGCCATGAGAATAGTCTTGGCTTTGACGTGTGAGCAGCGGAGGCGTCTAAGTGTAACGCATGAGCGATGCTACAAATGTTGGATCTTATTTATGGGGATACCATACGTTCAATAATTCCTCCGCGCAGTAGGTTCTACCACCTAGAGCCAAGAGGTATTGGCACGCCTTATGTAGAATCCTTGAGTGGTTACGTAGCTCGACTGGCACAGGAGCACGTTGTGACTCCTACCGCGTTACTGAAGGATGCAATACCCTTGAAAAGATCTTCAAGATGATCTCAAGCAATTTCTCTCCGATATACAAGGCGATAAATGGCAGAGGGATCATGGCTTCAAATCTTATTAAGGGATTAGAACTGCTGACCATGCGGAAGGATCTCGCTTCAACAACAATGGTCACATGGGTGAATGTACTTCCAAACAACTCTTTGATTCGCACAACGCGAGCTTGGTGCCCGGCTTGCTACGAAGGGTGGCGGGAAAAAGGTAAAGTAATTTACGATCCACTGCTCTGGGTGCTAGAGGCTGTGACAGTATGCCCGCTACACAAGATCACCCTAACTTCATTCTGCCCTAACTGCGAAGCACATCTACTCCATTTAGCACCACGTTCGCAGCCTGGATTCTGTACTCATTGCAAACGATGGCTAGGTCTCTCGCTTGAAGCTGTAAGCTCGAACAAAATCCTCAAGAAAGATGAAGATGCAAAATGGCAATTATGGAAGGCCGTGTCAATGGGAGAACTACTCGCGAGGGCACCAAGCATTAATGCTCCCGCACGGGAACAAGTGGTCAGATCAGTAAGATACTGTCTAAATTATTCCGGCTGGGGAACAGCAAGCCGCTTTGCCTTGCAGGTTGAGATACAACGGCAAAATTTGAGTAGCTGGGTCACTGGCCGCAAAATACCGCATCTCCAGTCAAGCCTCCAAATTACCTACAGATTAGGTGTTTCGTTGTTCTCCTTCCTATGCGGAACCTTAGACGTTGAGAACATCTCTCTTAATGATGAAATGGAAAGTAAAATTAGCAACACTCGAAAGTTGAAAAAGACACCATTATCCAATGACAAAGTGAAGAAAATATTGGTAGCTGCCACATTAAATTCAAATACCCGGCCTGAGCCCTTGCAAACCTACGTAAGACTCACGGGATGGAAATCCAGCAAATTAAAAAAACATTGCCCGGAACTTTGTGCCACCATTATTGCCCGCTATATCGGTTATTTTCATACACCTATCGATGAGGCTAAAGCCTTACGTATGCTGACGGACGCCCTTAAAGAGAAGCCTCCGCCTTCGATCGCAGCTGTATCTCAACGCATTGGCTGTAAAGACAGATGGCTTAGATGTCATTTTCCGGATTTAACCCGAGAGCTTGTTTCCCGGCATGAACCCTATCGACGCAGTATCGATTGGCAAGTTGTAGAGGCATACCTGAAGGAAGCTCTCAATAAAGATCTTCCCTCCTCCTTAAATGAGACGGCACGCTCTCTTGGGCTATCTGCAATGAGACTCCGGACGAGATATCCCGAGCTTACTAAGGCCATTGTGCGAAGATTTGAGAAGTACGTCAGTGCACAAGCAGAAACACGAAATGCGCAACTTCGCCGAGAAATTTCGGAGGCTTTAATTGCACTTAGGTCAGAAGGGCGACACACCTCTCGACTATTCGTATCGCCGCGCGTGTCAAAGCATCAAGAAATATTGTCCTTATAAACCAGATCAGACGTGATGTAGAATGGGAACTCGCTAATAATACTATTTTATAAGTACTCCTTATGGATTTCGAGATCTTACTACCACCTCTGACAAGCTTGGACTTCACTTTCATAATAGTTGTTTTCCTGCCTTCATCTTATCTCTTTCTACCTGGCAATATTGGTGCTTATTCATCAGCTGTTTTTATACTCAAATTGGATTTAACGTAATTAGTTGCCGAAACGGCAACTAATTACGTTAAATCACACGTCGCACGACGCGCACGCCCGCGCGCCAGTCTTCGTTGAGATCAAAGCGATAGAGTTCGATCTCTTTGGTGATGCATCTGGCGAGGGCGGCAAAGGCGCGATGGAAGCGAAAGATGGGCGCGACCAGATAGACGAGCGGTGGTTCGGCCGCGAGCGGTAGTGCGCCGAACAGTTGCGCGGCGGCGATGTGACCGGCGCGGCGGTGCGCCTCGACGCGCCGCCAGTAGTCCGCGCCTTGCAAGGGCAACGCCGCCTCTTCCGTTACTTTTAATTCGATGACGACGAGTCGGCCGTCCCGGCGTAGCGCGAGGAGATCGACGGGACGTGCGCCGCGCATGTTCTGTTCGCTCGCGGGCCGGAACTGCGCGTGCAGCGGCGCAAGGACAAGACCGGGATCGAGTTGTGTGATGTCGCTGCGCAAGAGCGATTCAAGCCACGCTTCGGGCGCGGCGCGGTAGAGCGCGTGGCGGCGGTCGGGCGCATCAGGGCGGCGGTGCGTCGCCAACTCGCCGAGCAGTTTCGCCAATTCAGGCCAGTTGTCCGCATCAAGCAGACGGCGCGCGTTTGTGCCGAACCAAACGTGCTCGCGTCGAAGCGTGCGGCGCACACGGGCGAACGCGAGGCCGTGAAAGCGCAGCGTCTCGCCGTGGCGGGCGCGCACGACATCAATCGCGTCGGGCGCAAGCGCGGCGATGCGCGCGGCCGTGTCGCTCAAGTCAACGCGTGTGGGGCGCAACGCGCGCGGCGGAGGTGTGAGCATCCGCGCCAACTCAGGCACGGCCACAGGTGTCAACGCCTGCCATGCTTCATCGCGCTCGAACAGTATGAGGTCGCGGCGTAAGTCGGGGCGTAGCAACGCGAGCCTGTGAGTGGTCGCGGCGCTTAGTTCGCGCGGCACGACGAGCCATAGTTGATGCAATGAAGCGAAGCGCGCCGAACGGTTCAAGCGCAGCCACCAGAGCAGCGCCGACGTGACGAGCGTGTCCGCGTCGCGTGGGTTGAGTGCGACGACGGGGCCGGTCACGGCCGTTAGTTCGCGGTGCGCGCGCGTGATGATGATGCGTGCGTAGCGTCCCGGCTCGGCACGTCGCGCGCCCGCGCTCAAACGCACGCGCTCGGACTGTGCGCCGGGCCAGTTGGCACAGGCGAGCGTCGTCATCTGCGCGCACAGGCGCAGGCGCGCGGCCCCTGATCGCTTCCGTGCCGGCCCGCACAGAAGCGCGCGGCACGAGTTCGAGGGTCGCGCGTTCAGCGCCCGCGCGCCGCGACACGCGCAGACGCAGACGGTCGCCCGTCCACTCCCAACTGCCCAAGCGCCACAACTGCATGCCGCGCTCTGTCCAATAAGAGAAGTGTACGCGCTCGTGCGCAACGCTCAACTCCCACTCGCCTTTGCGTAGTGCGACGCTCGCGCCCGCACTGCGCTGCTGTTGCTCCGTGCAGAACCACTCGCCGCGCGCGTCGAGCAACGCGGCCAGTTCGCGCCACGACAGAGAGATGTCGTCGGGCTTCGTTGATTGAGCCATCGGCTGACGTTGGTATGTGCGGCGTGTTAACGGCGAGAGGGGCGGCGGCGTGGTGCTTCGGGCTTTGCGCCGCGCGTCCGGTTCAGAGGTGCAGAGAGGCGTGTGCTAACATCGGCACAGCGTAACAGGCGAAGGCTGACAGTGAACGTGCGTGCAGGTTGCGTTCCGGCGTTCATTGTCGTGCGGTGCTTGTCACGGTTGGCAAGTATCATTAAATGTAGTGCGAATGCAACGGGAAATGTTTAGTCGACGGACAATGCACTGTGCATTGTGAACTTGATGGCTGAGTTCTTTTTATGTTTTTGGGGTTGAGTTTGTGAGTTGTCGAAGGCTCGTGCTTTTAAGTTGATAACGTTTGCAGCCGCAACTGCGTCTTATGTGTTGTGCGTCGTGGTGCGCGGGTTTAAGCCAACCGGGCCGGTGCGGGTCGCATCCGACTACAAAACATTCTCCCTCAAAGTTTAGGAGAGCGCGGACGGCTCGTGTGGGCCGTCAATTTTATCAGCGGGCGAAAGGATTTCAGATGAAGCGAATTGTTTATGTTTTGGCGCTTGCGGCGCTGTTGACGGCGGGCGTGCAGCCCGGCAGCGCGCAGACCAAGCGCCGCGCGAGTGCGCCGGTCGCGCAGTCAACAGTGCCGGCGGCGGTGGCGGCGCTGCCTGCGTCCGACGCCGTATTGGCTGTGGACGTGCAACGTCTCTACAAAGAAGCACTGCCGCGCATCTTCGCCACCGAACCGGCGAAGCTTAACGAGATCAATGCGGACATCGAAGCGTTCAAGACGCGCACGGGGCTTGACCCGCGCCAGTTCGAGCGCGTGGCCATCGGCGTGAAGTTTGTTGAGACGGGGCCGAACAAGGTGAAGATGGACGCGGTCACGGTCGCACGCGGCAACTTCAACGCGGCGGCGCTTGTCGCGGCGGGGCGCATCGCCGCGCAGGGCAAGTATGTGGCGCAACAGTACAAGGGCAAGACCGTCTATGTCTTTACGCTCGACAAACAGATCGGCTTCCTCAATTTGAAGTGGACGGAGTTGGCGGCCGTGGTGTTGGACCAACACACGCTCGCCTTCGGGCAGACCGAGCGCGTGCGCGCAACCATCGACGCGGCGAACGGCGGGGCGCACGTCTCAAACGAGGTAGCGGCACTGGCGACGCGCGACCCGAACGCGATCCTCGGACTCGGCGGCAACGCGCCCGTGGCGCTCACGCGGCAACTCGACATTCTCAGCCCGGAGATCAGCCGCAGCATCGCCGCGATCCGCCAGTTCTACGGCACGCTCAGCGCAACGGCCGGCGGCTTCCAAATGCTGACCGTGCTGCGCACCGAAGACGCGGCGTCCGCGCGCACGTTAAGCGACACGGTTGAAGGCTTGAAGCAACTAGCGCCGTTCGCCATCGCCAGCCTGAAAGGTGAGAAAGCGAAGCTCGTGCAGCAACTCGTGGACAGCACGAAAGTCTCGACGCAAGGCAACGAAGTGCAGGTCAGACTCGAACTCGCGGACGAGAACGTGGCGACCCTCGTGCGCGTGTTCTAACACGCACGATCTCAAATGATTGATCGCAAGTTTGCGCTTTCAACTTTACGATCAGTTGCGAGATAAAAAAACATCAGCCGGGTAAGCGCGCAATGATGCGTGCTTACCCGGCTGAACTTTTATCGGCCGCTTTGGTCTGTTACTTCCCGGTCGGGATGGGGAAGTTGCGCGGCATGGAGACGGGCGGGGGTTCTTCTTCCGAGACGATGCGCGTGAGCACGTCGTCATAGACCTTGATCTTCCCATCACGTTCGTAACGGGCGCGCAGGGCGCTGATATAGTCTTCGTAGACGCCGCCCTGCTTGGTCGTGCGCGCCGTCTCAAGCAACTGCTCGCGCTGCTTGTTGAATTCGGCGAGGTCGGCGTCCGTGCGCTTGACCAGCCCGCCGACGAGCCACGTGTCGCCGGCTTGCACGGGCGTCTTCGTCACCTCGCCCGGCTTCAGGTTATAGATCGCTTCGCCGAACGCGGGGCTTGCGCCCGCATCTTCGAGCGGCTGGCCGGTGCGAAACTTGTCGATGGTCTTCGCTTCAAGCCCGTACTTTTCGGCCGCGGCTTTGAGATCGGCGGGGCTGTTCGCGGCGTTGGCGATGTCGCGCGCCGCCTGTTCGAGTTGCGCTTTCGCGCGCTCGCCCTTGACGCGCTCCGCGACTTGATCTTTGACTTCGGCCAAGTCGGGGATGCGCGGGTCGCGCTTCTCGACGAGCAGCGGGATGGCGAAGCCGTTCTTGATGGGCGTGCGGTCGCCCACGTCGCCCGCCGTTTCGAGCGGCTTGATGGCTTCTTCAAACTGCGGCGAACTGCCGATGTCGGGCACGGTGTCGCCCGGTTTGATGAGCGGCGTCTCTTTGACCATTTGGGCCGGCGTCATGTTGGCCTCTTTAGCTAACTCGTCGGCTACCTTCTGCACGTCCTTCGTCTCTTTCAAACGCGCCGCCGCACGCCCCGCCAGATCGGCCGCCGACTTGTAAGCGCGGCGATTGCGCAACGAGACGAGCAACTCCTGCCGCGCGTCCTCGAACGACTTGGGCACGGACGGGCCGCGCCGGAAGATGTAATAAGCCCGCGCCGCTCTGTCGAACAGCGGCTCGGTGATCTCGCCGTCTTTCAGTTCGAGCACGCGTTGCGCCAGTTCGTTCGGCTTGTTCGGGTTGCGGCGCACGGGCACGGGCAGCCAACCGCCCGCTTTGGCCGTCGCCGGGTCTTCCGACTTACCCTTGGCCGCTTCGGCGAACTTCTGCTCGTCAACCGGCTTCGTCGCGTCGCCGCCGTCGCGCAACTCGCTGGCGATCTGCGTGCCCTTGGTCAGCACTTCTTGATCCAGCTTTGGATCATCAAGGCGCGCAACCTTCAACACGATCTGTTGCACCTTCACGCCCGCCTGCTTCTTGTCCGGCGGCAGTTGGTTGTATTCGGCGCGCAACTCTTCGTCCGGGATCGTCAACCGCTCGCCGACCTTCGTTTGATCGACGAACAGATAGCGAATCTTCTTCTGTGTTTCGAGGAAGCGAAAGTCGGTCTTGTGTTCGTCGTAATGCTTTTGTAGTTCTTCGTCCGTGGGTTGGATGCGGGCGGCCAACTTGTCGGCGGCCACGGGCACGTAAGTGATCTCAAAGCTCGTGCTCTTACGCACGTAGTCGTCCTTGACCTCTTGCTCGGAAGTGTTCACGCCGGTCGTGACGAAGGCGCGCAACTTCTGCACGGCGAGCGCGTCGCGGATCGACTGTTCATACTTCTCGACACTGCCGTAAGCGGTCGTCACTCTATCCTTGTAACGATCAAAGCCGTCGCCGCTGCCCGACGCGGCATCGGGAAACTGCTTGACGATCTCGGCCCGCACCTCTGCGTCCGAGGCGATGAGGTCCAACCGCTTCGCCTCTTGCACGGTGATGCGGTCGCGGATCAACCCGTCGAGGAAGCGGCGGTCGCCGCCCAACTGCGCCAGGTTCATCCCAAACTGCGAGTAAGACTCTTTAATGCGGGACAGATCGCCCACGGTGATCTCGTCGCCGTTGACTTTGGCGATGACTTCCGTGTTCGCCGGCACGTCGGCCAGATTGCGCCCCGGCGCGTAGAAGACGACGAGGCTCAAGCCCATCAATGCGGCGAAAAACAGCAGCACCCCTTTGTGGGCGCGCTCCATGCGGCTAAATACTTTCAGCATGTCTTAAACCCTTCCGAAACTAAAGCGGTAGTAACCTTCGATTTGTGCGCTTGGCAGATAGACGACCCGGCGGCCCTGCTCGCAAGCGGACGATTGTAGCGGACACGCGCGCGCCGTCGCAACCGGGGAACAAAGTTTCAGGTTTACGGCGGCCAGTTCCCTATTCCGCGACCGACGCACGCGCCCCTAGCACCTGAAACTTGAAACTATTAACGGCCCTGTGCCTTTGCGCCGCCCGCGCGCGGAATGTTATATCTAGCGCCATGGGCGAATCAGTCTGGTTGTGGGTGGGTTTTACGGCCTTCATCCTACTTATGCTGGCGGTTGATCTGGGTCTGTTCAATCGCAAGGCGCACGTCACCACTTACCGGCAGGCGGTCGGGTGGAGCGCCGTCTGGATCACGCTCGCACTCCTGTTTTCCGGCGTGGTCTATTGGCGCTACAGCACCGCCAGCGGCCACGACGCGGGCATCGAAGCCGTCATCACTTATCTCACCGGCTACATCATCGAGCTATCGCTCTCGGTCGATAACCTGTTCATCTTCCTGCTCATCTTTGCCTACTTCAAAGTCCCGGCGAAGTACCAGCACCGCGTCCTCTATTGGGGCATCATCGGCGCGCTTGTGATGCGCGGCATCATGATCGGGATCGGGGCGGTGCTGATCGAGAAGTTCCACTTCATCATCTACATCTTCGGCGCGTTCCTCATCTACACCGGCATACAGATGTTCCGGCAGGGCGACGAGAACGTGAACCCGGAAGATAACCGCGTCGTGCGGCTCGTCACGCGCTACGTGCCCGTCACAAGGCACTACGAAGGCAGCCACTTCTTCACGCGCACGGCGGACGGGAAACGCATGGGCACGCTGCTGCTGCTCGTGCTGATCACGGTCGAAGTCACCGATCTGGTCTTCGCCGTGGACTCGATCCCGGCCATCTTCGCCGTCACGACCAAGCCGTTCATCGTCTACACGTCCAATGTCTTCGCTATCTTAGGACTGCGTACCTTCTACTTCCTGCTCGCGGGCGTGGTCGAGAAATTCCACTATTTGAAGACGGGCCTCGCCATCGTCTTGACCTTCATCGGTGCAAAGATGCTGGCCGAGATCGTCCACATCGAGCTTCCGCCGGTCGTTGCGCTCGCGGTCGTCGCCGTCGTGCTGCTCGGCTCGGTCGTCGCCTCGATCATCTGGCCCCAGCACACCGAGACGGGTATCGAAGTCCAACTGCCCGAAGGCTTCAACTCGCCCTTCGACGACGACGAGGGCCGCCTCGGCGCAGACGAACCAACGGCCGAAGAACCGCCCGCCGTAAAATAGCAAGGCCGCCGCGCAGACGGCACGGTGAATAATGACAGGCCGATCAGTTCTTTATTCATCATTTAGCATTTCCGCCTGCATCATTTCTATGCTCGCCTCGCCGCCCGCAAATTATTATTCTTGAACGCGCGCGCGCCACTGTGTTAACGTGTTTTTAGGGTGGTGTGGCCGCACCGCCCGCTTCCGTCTTGCCCCCTCCTCGGATGCCTCCTGCAACGGAGGCTGCCAAGCGTCTCGCAACCGAATCGACTCTCTATGCCGGTTATTCACTGCGTCCTCGCCGACGGGTGACGTATGCGTCTATCAAGAACTATGGTGGCAAAACCTCATCATTTCGATGTCGAATGGTGGATCGTGTCGAAGCGCAGCATCTACCTGATGATCGCGCTGCTGCTCTGCGTCGTCGCGGCGGGCAGCCTCGGCGTCTACAGTTGGCTCTACGGCAACCCGTTCAAGCGCATCGTGGCGGCGGTGGACGTGCCGGCCGGCGCGCGCTTCGTCTCCTTCGACGGCGACGTGCGCGTCGTGCGCGCGCAGACGCGCGAGACGTTGCTGGCCCGCAGCGATACGCAACTCTATCCCGGCGACATCGTGCAGACACAAGCTGACGGGCGCGCGCGCATTCAACTCGCCGACGGCTCAACACTCGTCGTGCGCTCCAACAGCGTCGTTACCATCCGCGACAACACGAGCGTCGAAGGCAGCAACCGGACGAACGTGCGCGTCGCGGTCGCACGCGGACAGGTCAACGTCCGCACCGAGCAACAGACCGAAGGCTCGCGCAACATCGTCGAGACGCCCTTGACGAAGAGCAACCTCTCGGCCCAGACCGGCGCGAGTTTCGGCGTGCGTGAAGACAACACGGAAGATATACGCGTCACGACCGGCGCAGTTGATATGACCTCGCGCGGCGGCGAGCATACCGTCTTGCAACCCGGCGAGTACGTCGCCTTCAACCAATCAGGTTCGGTCAAGAGCCGCGAGCATCTGCTCGACGTGCCCACGCCCATGTTGCCGCGCGATCTGGAAAAGATCATGGTCGGCGCGGGCGGCGCGGCCAATGTGGCCTTGCGCTGGCAACGACCCGCCTCAGGCACGCCCGGCCATTATCGCGTCGAAATTGCGACCTCGCCCTTCTTCGTCGCGGCGGGCAAAGTGATCGAGCGCGATCAACTCGAAGTCACGGAGTTCGGCGTCGGCGACCTGCGCCCCGGCGTTTATTTCTGGCGCGTGCGGGCGGTCGCCTCGTCGGGCCAGACGAGCGAGTGGAGCGAGGCGATGAAGTTCACGGTCGCCACGGGCGAAGAGACGGGCGAACGCGTCACCGTCGCCAACGTGACCTTTGAATATATCGCCGGTCAGATTTTCATCGCGCGCGGGCGCACGCAGGCCGGCAACACCGTCCGCATCGCGGGGCGCGAAACAGTCGCCACGCCCGACGGCTCGTTCCAATTGCAATTCACCGCGCCACCCGGCACACGCGAAGTGGCGCTCGAAGTCGAAGACCCGCACGGCAACAAGGCGCGCACGCGCCAAAAGCTCGTCACCGGCAGCGGGTAACAGAAAGCAGTCAGCGATCAGCTAAAAACAAAAAGCTAAAGTTGACTGCTGACCGCTGCTGTGTCACCCGTCGCGTCTTTCAACTTGTCACTCGTCACTTGTCACTTGTCACTGCTGTTATGCACGTTGTCCTGCTGACAACCGAACAGGAAGCGACCGCGTCGGCGGCGCTGCTCAATGCCTTGCACGCGGCGGGCATGCGCGCGACTGTCACGGCGGGCCACGCCGGTTGCGACTCGGCGATGTTCTATGCCGACGCGACACAAGCGGCGAGTGAGACGGAGTTCGTCTTGCTCGAAGTGGCCGACGGCGCGGATGCAGGCATAGTGCGCGCGGCGGTCGGGCGCGCGGTCGAAGCGTGGCCCGAAGCGTTGCTCGTCGCGTGTCGCAGGCATGGCGAGGCGCACACGTTAGCGCCCGTTCACAGACTCGACGCGGCCGTGTTGCAGCGGCTCGGCTTCCACGCGGTCGCGGATGAACCGGCACAAGTGCCCGCGCTGCTGCGTGAACTTGAAGCGAGCGGCGCGGGCGCGGGCGAGACGACGGCTGCTGCCCATGTGAGCGAGGTTGAACATGCGCCCGCGAGTCTGTTGTTGCCGGAGCGTTTGCCTGTCGCGCAGTTGCGCGCGGCCTTCGAGTTGGTTGCCGCCCTGCACTTCGTCACAGATCAGCGGAGCGCGGCGCAGACGGCACTGGCCGGTTTCGCGCCGCTCGTCAACGCCGACCGCTGGGCGCTCTATTTGACTGAGGAAGCACGCGGGCCGCAGGGCGCGAGCTTCGAGCCGCTGGCCGTGCGCGGGTTGACCGAGAGCGAGCGCGCCTTGGCCGAAGACGATTGGCGGCGTGCGTTGGTGGGCGGCGATCCGTTGCTTGCGCTGGCGGGCTACGAGTCGCGCGCGGCCCGCGCGGCGCTCACGCGCGTCGAACCCGCGCGCAAGACGGAAGGGGCGCGGCGCACACTGGCCGTGCCGCTGGCGTGCGGCGGGCGTGTGCTCGGCGTCATCGAAGCGGTGCGCGAAGGCGCGCAGGCCCGCGCGTTCACGCGGCGCGAGGCGGCGCTCGTCGTGGCGCTCGCCGTGCCGGCCGCGGCTGCGCTCGCCAACTCAGTCCGCATCGCCGAGGCCGAACGCCTCTCGCTCACGGACGATCTGACCAAACTGCACAACGCGCGTTTCTTGCGTCAACATCTGACCGCAGAGATCAAGCGTGCGCGTCGTTATGGTTCATCGGTGACGGCGCTCTTTCTCGATCTGGACGACTTCAAAGAGGTCAACGACCGGCACGGGCATCTCGCCGGGTCGCACGTCTTGATGGAGATGGCGACTGTGATCTTGACGGGCGTGCGCGATACGGATGTGGTCGCGCGCTACGGCGGCGACGAGTTCGTCGTCGTGCTGCCGGAGACGAACACGGAGCAGGCCATCATCGTCGCCGAGCGCGTGCGCGAGAAGATCGCGCATCATGCCTTCACGGGCGGGCGCAAGCTCGGTCTGCGGCTGACCGCGAGTTTCGGCCTCGCTTCGTTTCCCGCGCATTCACAGTCGCCGCAGCAGTTGCTCACCGCTGCCGACGCCGCGATGTATGAAGCCAAGGCTGCGCGCAAAAACTGCGTCCGCCTCGCGGGCGACGCTGATTGAGCCGGCGGCCGGACCATCGCCCTCTTATGTGGTAATTTTTATGTTGGCGCTTATTTCCCTCTTTGTCATCTCACTGTTCGGCGTCATGCTGGCACAGAAGTTTCGCCCGCCCCAACCCGAAGCCGTAACTGTCAAGCACATCCTCTGGCAGGCATTAAAACTCTTCGTCGTGCTCGTGGTCAGTCTCGTCCAATTCTTCGTCACGCTCTTGGTCGTGTTCTTTCTCGCGTTCGGCGAGTTGAGCAGCGGTTTGCCCAAATGCTGATGCCAATGCGCCGGCCCGGTCTTGCCCGCCAGTCCGCTTTTTTGCCAATCTAGCCGTTTCCACTTTAGACTTTCGCCTTTTCGGTGTATCTTGTTTTGTTCGCACCGCGTAGGTGGCCGCGGCTGGCCCGTCTGGTTCTCCCCCGAACAGTTTGCGAGCGGTCTGGAGGGCCGGGCGCGCGTGTGTGAGCGGGCAGCGCATTCTTTCCCGGAGTACGGATAAAATCGAATGGCCTTTAAATCTCTATTCAGTCTTTTTTCCAGCGACTTGGCGATTGATCTAGGCACGGCGAACACGCTTGTCTATGCCAAGGGGCGCGGCATCGTTGTCAGCGAACCATCCATCGTCGCCATCAACAAGGTGACGAACCTACCCGAAGCGGTCGGCAAGGAAGCGAAGGAAATGTTAGGGCGCACGCCCGGCAACATCGTCGCTATCCGCCCGATGAAAGACGGCGTGATCGCTAATTTTGAAGTGACGGAGAAGATGCTCCAACACTTCATCCGCAAGGCACACAACGGTAAACAGTGGGTCAGCCCGCGCGTGGTGATCGGCATCCCTAGCGAGATCACGCAGGTCGAACGGCGCGCGGTTGAAGACTCGGCTTATCGCGCGAAGGCGTCGGAAGTTTATCTGGTCGAAGAAGCGATGGCGGCGGCCATCGGCGCGGGGCTGCCCATTACAGAACCGCACGGCAACATGATCGTGGACATTGGCGGCGGCACGACCGACATCGCGGTGATTAGTTTGTCAGGCATCGTCTATTCGCGCGCCGTCCGCGTCGCGGGCAACGAGATGGACGAAGCGATCACGCAGTTCATCAAACGCAAGTACAACCTGCTGATCGGCGAGCGCACGGCCGAAGCGATCAAGATCGAACTCGGCTCAGCCTTCCCGCTCGACGAACCGCTCTCGATGGACGTGCGCGGGCGCAACTTGATCGAAGGCATCCCGAAGACCATCACGATCACGGACGACGAAGTGCGCGAGGCTTTAGCCGATTCGGTGAGCACAATCGTGAACGCCGTGCGCGTCGCGCTTGAACGCACGCCGCCGGAGTTGTCCGCCGACATCGTGGAGCGTGGCATCGTGCTGACGGGCGGCGGGGCGCTTCTAAAGAACCTCGACAAACGTATCTCGATTGAGACGGGTCTGCCCGTGTCGGTCGCCGAAGACCCGCTCTCGTCGGTCGTCTTGGGCGCGGGCAAGATGCTCTCCGACTTCAACCTCCTGAAGCGCGTCAAGTGGGACAACACCTTGACGGGGACAACCCCCTAGCCGAAGACGTAAATCGTGAATCGTGAATCGTGAATAGAAAAAACCTGTTTCTTTCTATTCACGATTTACGATTTACGACGCACTATATCTTATGGTGATTCGGACGCAGCGTGAGATCAGGCAGCGTGCGCCGCTGTGGCTGACGGGGCTGCTCGTATTGAACGTGGCGCTCATGGCCTTCAGCGCGCACGAAGGCGGCAACAAGACGGGGCCGCTGGTCGTGCAGACGTGGATGCAGGCCCTAGCCGCGCCGGTGCAGGGCGGGGCGTCGGGCATCGGCGGCATATTCAGCGGCGGCGTGCGCCACATCGGCGCGCTCAACCGCGCCGCACGCGAGAACGAAGAATTACGACGGCGACTCGCCGACGCCGAAACCGAACTGCACGCCGCCCGCGCCGCCCGCGACGAGAACGAGCGCCTCAGACAGTTGCTCGGCTTCAAGGACGAGAACAAGTTCGGCAGCGTGGCGGCGCGCGTCATCGCACGCGACACGTCCGAGTGGTGGAACACGGTGCTGATCAATCGCGGCAAGTCGTCGGGCATCGAATTGAACATGCCGGTCGTGACGCCGGACGGTGTGGTGGGGCGCGTCATCGGCGTCAGCCCGTGGACGGCGCAGGTGTTGTTACTCACGGACGAGCGCGCGGCCGCGGGCGCGGTGGTCGGGCAGTTGGAAGCGTCGAACGCGCTCGGCGCAGTGCGCGGCATCGGGCGCAACGGTCTGTTGGAGATGCGTTACGTGTCGGGTCTTGAGCCGGTCAAGTTAGGCGACTACGTGTTGACGACCGGACAGGACAGCATCTACCCGCCGGGGCTGACCGTGGGCGAAGTGGTCGAGTTCAAACAAGGCTCTGCGACACAGGCGCACGAAATCAAGGTCAAGCCAAGCGCGCGCCTCAACGCACTCGAAGAGGTCGCAGTGCTGCTCTATCATCCGCCGCCGCGCACCGCGCCGACGGAGACGCTGCCGAATATGAAGAAGCCATGACGAAAGAGCGGTCAGCAGTCAGCAATCAGCGATCAGCTTTTTTGTTTTTAGCTGGCCGCCGACCGCTAACTGCTCCTTCCCTGTTTTTATGAAACTGAAGATCGCCGTTTGTGTCGTGTTTGCGGTGCTGTTGCAGACGTTGCTGCGGCAGCTTTGGGAGCCGCTGAAGTTCATCGATCTGCCGCTCGTCGTGGTCACGTATTTCGCCCTGCGGCGCGACGTGGTGTTGGCGCTCGCGGTCGGCTGCGTCGCGGGGCTGGCGACGGACGCCTTCAGCGGCGGACTGCTCGGCGCGAACGGTTTCACCAAGACGCTCATCGCTTATCTGATCGCCGCGCTCGTCACGCGCGTGATGCTCGACCACCCGCTCGCGCGCATCCCCGTCATTGCGGGCGCGGCGGCGCTCGACGCAGTAGTCTATGCGCTGCTGCATCAAATGTTCGGCCAGCCCGTCTTGCGCCCGCTCGTCGAAACCATCGCGTACAAACTGATCGCCACCACCATCGTCGGCACGTTCCTCTTCTACCTGTTCGACATCTTCTTCAGCGAGCGCGCACGTGTGCGCCGCCAGTTCGCCTTCCGTCGTCGCGCCGCACGGCGCGGCGGTCTAGCCCGCAGATAATGAATCGTCAATAGAAAAACATCTATTCACGATTCACGATGTACGATCTGTTTTATGAAGCTTGAAGACGGCTCGCAGAACCTGAGACTGCGCCTGCGCATTATTCATGCGTTCGTCTTTGCGCTGCTCGTCGCGTTGGGTGCGCGCCTGTATTACTTGCAGGTGGCCAACGGCGCGTACTACGCCGAGCGGGCCGAGAATCAACGCGTCCGGTTGCTGCCGATCCCCGCGTCGCGCGGCTCGATCTTCGACCGCGACGGCCAAGTCCTCGTCGATTCACGCCCGATCTATAACGTCATCCTCGCGCGCGAAGGTTTGAAGGGCGCGGACACAAGCGCCCTCGCCGTTGCGCTGGCCGACGGCCTCGCGCTCAGCGCCGACATCGTGCGCGAACAGTTCGACAAGGTGAGCGCGCAACCAGCTTACGAGTCCGTGCTGGTTAAGCAGAACGCCACGCTGGCCGACATCGCTTGGGTCGAAGCGCACGCCGCCGAGTTCCCCACCCTACGCATCGAACAGCAGCCGCAGCGCCGTTATCCGGCGAACGGCGTGCTCGCGCACGTCTTAGGTTATGTCGGCGAGATCAGCCCGAAGCAACTTGAGCAACAGAAGTACACGGACAAGGCTTTGCAGCCCGGCGACATCGTGGGGCAAGAAGGTTTGGAGAAGGTCTATGACGAACAGTTACGCGGGCGCGACGGCTACCGCAAGGTCGTCGTAGATTCACGTGGCCGCATACAGGTCGAACTCGAACGCGTCGCGCCGCAGCCCGGTCAGGATTTAGTTACGACCATCGATCTCGATCTGCAACTGGCGGCGGAAGAACAACTGCGCGCGTCGCCGACGGGGCGCGGCGTCATCATCGCGCTCGATCCGCACAGCGGCGCAGTGCGCGCGCTCGCTTCGCGCCCGACCTTCGATCCGAACCTCTTCGCCCAACGCATCAACACAAAAGCGGGCCGCGCCGAATATCGCGCGCTGCTCAAAGACCCGCAGACGCCGCTCATCAACCGCGCGATTCAGGGGCGCTATCCGCCCGGCTCGACGTGGAAGATTCCGATGTCCGTCGCGGGGCTACAACAGGGCGCGATCAGCGTCGAGCATTCAAACTTGACGTGCGGCGGCGGCATCACCATCGGCAACAAGTTCACACGCTGCATGGGCGGCAACCACGGCGCACCTGAGTTGCGTTATGCGATCACGAAGTCGTGCGATGGTTACTTCTACCGGCTTGGTTTGAAGATGGGCCTCGACGGCATCCGCGCGATGGTGGACGAGTTCGAGTTGAACCGGCGCACGGGCGTCGATCTGCCGCACGAGTTGATCAGTTGGACACCTTCGCGCGAGTTGAAGGCGCGCGTGAATCCGCGCGACCCAGAATGGCGCGACATCGATACGGTCTATGCTTCGTTCGGGCAAGGCACGGACGTTGTGACCCCGCTCGCGCTCTTGCGCACGGTCGCCGCCATCGGCGTCGGTGGTGAACTCTACGTGCCGCATCTGTTGCAAGAGATCAGGGCGGCGGGCGTGTTGGGTGCGCCCGGCTATCGCGCGGCGCAGACGTTCGACCGGCTCGCCCCGAAGCTCATCCCGATCCCCGCCGACCAACATCATACGGTCGTCGAAGGCATGTGGGCTGTGGTCAACAACGGCGGCACGGCGCGCGGCATCAAAATGGCCGGGTTCGACATCGCCGGCAAGACCGGCACGGCGCAAGTCGTCGGCTTAGGCAAAGACGTAGGCGCGAATAAAGATCATTCGTGGTTCGTCTCTTACGCGCCCGCTTATAAACCCGAACTGGCCGTGCTTGGCTTGATCGAAAACGTCGGGCAGGGCGGGCACTTCGCCGCCCCGGCCGTGCGCGCCGTCTATGATGTCTACTATCGCAAGACGCGCGGCGAGCAAAACAGTCACAAGTGACAAGTGACGAGTGACCAGCTAAACTCTGTAAGAAGCTGTCAGCGGTCAGCTATCAGCCTTAAGCTTTTTGTCTCTATGCTGACCGCCGATAGCTGACCGCTGACAGCTTAATTATTATGAAGTTTGAAGACGAGTCGCAAAACTTGCGTGTGCGCCTGCGGTCGATTCAGGTGCTGGTGTTGGCGCTGCTGACCGTGTTGGGCGTGCGCCTCTACTATCTACAGATCGCCAGCGGCGCGTACTACGCCGAGCGGGCCGAGAATCAACGCGTGCGCCTGCTGCCCATCTCCGCGCAGCGCGGCACGATCTTCGACCGCAGCGGCAAAGTGCTTGTCGATTCGCGCCCGATCTATAACGTCATCCTGTCGCGTGAGGAGACGAAGGGGCAAGACTTGAACGCGCTCGTTGCGCCGCTGGCCGCCGGGCTTGGCGTTGATGCCGACATCATGCGCGATCAGTTTGAAGAGATTAAGAACCTACCGCAGTTCGAGTCGATCCCGGTCAAGCAGAACGCGTCGATGGCCGACATCGCGTGGGTCGAAGCGCACGGCACGGAGTTGCCCGCGCTACGCATCGAGCTACAGCCGCAACGCCAGTATCCGAAGAACGGCGTGCTCGCGCACGTCTTGGGTTACGTCGGCGAGATCAGCCCGAAGCAATTGGATCAACAGAAGTATAAAGACAAGGGCTTGAAGCCCGGCGACGTGATCGGGCAAGAGGGGCTGGAAGCGCAGTATGACGATTACCTGCGCGGGCGCGACGGCTACAGCAAAGTGATCGTTGATTCGCGCGGGCGCATACAGGAAGAGATCGAGCGTGTGCCGCCACAGCCCGGTCAGGATTTAGTTACGACCATCGATCTCGACTTGCAAGAGACGGCCGAGGAACAGCTACGCAACACGCCCACGGGGCGCGGCGTCATCGTCGTACTCGACCCGCGTAACGGCGAAATCCTCGCTATGGCTTCCGCGCCGACTTTCGACCCGAACCTGTTCTCGCAGCGCATCAACACGAAGGACGGCCGCGCCGAGTACGCGGGCTTGCTCAAAGACCCGAAACGGCCGCTCTACAATCGCGCGATTCGCGGCCGTTATCCGCCCGGCTCGACGTGGAAAGTGCCGATGGCAGTGGCGGGGCTGCAACAAGGCGCGATCAGCGTGCAGCACTCGAACCTCGTCTGCGGCGGCGGCATACAGATCGGCAACAAGTTCACGCGCTGCATGGGTCATCACGGCTCGCCGCCCGTGGACTATGCGATCACGAAGTCGTGCGACGGCTACTTCTACCGGCTCGGCCTCAAGATGGGCATTGACGGCATCATGCAGATGGTGGACGAGTTTGATCTGGACAAGCGGACGGGGATCGATCTGCCGCACGAGTTGGTTAGTTGGACGCCCTCGCCTGAGTTCAAACGTCGCTTCAACCCGCGCGCGCCCGACTGGAAAGACATCGATACGGTCTATGCTTCGTTCGGTCAGGTCTACGACATCATGACGCCGATCTCGATGCTGCGCGCGATTGCCGCCATCGGCATGGGGCGCGAGATGTACGTGCCGCACCTGTTGAAAGAGGTCAAGCCGATTGGCGCGCAAGGCGAGCAAGGGCGCACCGAATACCGCGAGGCGCGACCCGCGCGCACCTTCGACGAAGTGCGTGCCGCGCTGACGACGCCCGACGCCAAACGCCCGAACCCGAAGATACTGCCGATCCCTGAGGACCAACATCACACGGTCGTCGAAGGCATGTGGGGCGTAGTCAACGGCCCCGGCACGGCCGCCTCGATCCGTATGCCGAACTTCGAGATCGCCGGTAAGACCGGGACGGCGCAAGTCGTGGGCTTAGGCAAAGACGTAGGCGCGAATAAAGATCATTCGTGGTTCGTCTCGTATGCGCCCGCTTACAAACCTGAGATCGCTATGATCACTTTGGTTGAGAACGTCGGCTTCGGCGGCAAGTTCGCCGCGCCTGCGAGTCGCGCCGTCTACGATGTCTACTATCGCAAGACGCACGGCGAAGAACCGGCGCAGCAGGTCGCGCAGAACACCAAAGCGCAGAAGCCTGTGGTCAAGCGCACGGTCGCAACACATAACTAAGCTCTAACCTACATCTAACCTCGGCTGTCTATGGTTGCTTTACTTGAGAAACGCCGCTTCCGCGATTTCGATTGGCCACTGACGCTGCTGGCGACGGGCATCGTCTTGTTCGGCGCGTGGCAGATACACAACGCGCAGCCGAGCGGCGACTTGCAGAACTTTTGGAAGAAGCAATTGATCGGGTTGGTCATCTCGCTCGTCGCGCTCTTTGCCGTCGCGTTCACAGACTATCGTAAGCTCGTCCACTTCGCGCCCGCCTTCTACATCTTCGGCCTCTTTCTGTTGGTCATCGTGCTTATCCCCGGCATCGGGTTGAAGTTGAACGGGCAACGCTGCTGGATCAAGATGCCCGGCATCGGACAGTTTCAACCGTCCGAGTTCGTCAAGATTCCGACCGTGTTGATGCTCGCCTACTACTTCGGGCGCGTGCGGCAACGCGGGGCGCTCGCGTGGAAAGAGATACTGGTCGGCATCGGCATCCTCGCGCTGCCTGTCGGGTTGATCCTGTTAGAGCCGGACGCGGGCAAGCGATCACCTATCTGCCGCTCTTGGCGACTGTGCTGTTCTTGTCGTCCATCCGCATGTGGCTCGTGCTGTCGGCACTGGCGCTGAGCGTCGTGCTAATACCGGCGGCTTATATGGTCGGCGTCAAGACCGGCAAGATCAAGGACTACCAACAGCAACGCATTCAAGTGATCCTCGACCCGGAGAACGCCGACCGGCGCGGCTACGGTTATCACACGTGGCAGTCGATGTTGACGGTCGGCAAAGGGCGCGTGACGGGCACGGGCGGCCGCGCGCCCGAATACTCGCAGAGCGGCTTGAAGTTCTTGCCCGAACCGCATAGCGATTTCATCTTCGCCGTCACGGCCGAGACGACCGGCTTCATCGGTTGCATCCTGTTGCTTGTCGCTTATGCCGTGCTACTGTCGCGGCTGATGAAGGGCGCGCGCCGTGCGCCCGACCGCGCAGGCATGCTCGTGATCATGGCCACGGTAGGCGGCATGGCTTTTCAGATTTTTATTAACGTCGGGATGGCCGTGGGCCTGTTGCCCGTCATCGGCGTGCCGCTGCCGTTGATGAGCGCGGGGCTATCGGCCGTCCTTGCGACCTTCATCGCCATCGGTTTCGCGGTCAGCGTGCAACTGCGGCGGTTTGTGAATTGATGCTGCTCGGTTATACTTGCCCCGTTTCATCTTGCGGGCAACTCGCCGATGCGAGTTTGATTGAGCGCGCCGCTTCAGGCGCGGCGGATGAAATAAAGTTTTAGGCGCGTGGCCGCGGTTCGCCCGCGTGCGCCGCGCCGGTTGAGATGTTTGAAGCCGCTAACGTTTGATCGGGTGCGCTTACGAAAGCGCGTCAACGATCAGACGCCAGTTGGGAGTCGCGCTGCCGGTTAGCGAGCGCGGCGCGCGTCCTGCGTCTTATCTGGATCGTGCGCCCGCGCTGTTATGTGCTGAGCAGCCGCGCGCGCCCGCGTTCGTTAGAGCGGCTCGACGGATTTCATGTGACCAGTTCTGATCGCCCGCGGCGCAAGGCTCAAGGCTTTGCGCGCGGCAGGCGTCTGAAGGCCCGCGACGCTTCCAACGCGTCCCGGCGCACATGCCTTAAGAGCGGACCAGCGGTTTCCGGCCGATCCAGCCTGCTCCCGTCGCGCCCCGACCGAACCACACATCTCATCAAACCGCGAACGCCGAACAGACGGCGCTCGCCACCTTAAGCGCAGCCGCGCCAAACTCGCCTGACGAGCGCCGCGCGCTGTTACGGTCAAATCACTTCATCTAAAGCGGTCGTCGCGCGTACTGGTTGCGCGTGGCCTCACCGGGGAGACAGGCTTCTACCAATGCCGAAAGAGTTAATCGTTAGCGTCAACGGACGCGAAAAGAAGATCGCCATCATCGAGAATGGCAAGGTCACGGAGTTTTACATCGAACGCGGCGAGGGCGGGCAAGGCATCGTCGGCAACATCTACAAAGGGCGCGTCATGCGCGTGCTGCCCGGTATGCAGTCCGCCTTCGTGGACATAGGGCTTGAGCGCGACGCCTTCCTCTATGTCTCGGACTTCTTCGACGAAGAAGAAGAGTTCGAGCGTATCGTCGTGGACAAGACGAAGACCGAAGGCGCAGACGCCGCACGCGCGCTCGCCGCCGAGAAGATCGAACGCGCACGCATCGAACGTGAACGACAGATCGAGACAGCCCACGAACGCGTCGAACCTATCGGCGACACGGACGAAGAGGCGGACGAAGACGCCGAGCCGGAGACGGCCGCGCCCGCGCCCGTCGAACTGGTCGCCGCGCCGGCCGAAGCAACGCAAGCACCGGCAACAACCACGGACGACACAGACGCAACCGGCGGCCGACGCGGGCGACGCAGGCGCGGTCGCGGCGGGCGCAGCGAAGAGACGGACGCCCCGCGCGCCGTCGGTAGCGACACGCCGGCCACGCACGCTGGCAGCCAACAGCGCAACGCAGGCGCGCGCGAACCAGTGCGCGTCGCGGCCGACGATACACCGTTTGCCGCCGCGGCCGGTTCGTTCGAGCGCATCGTTGACGAGGACGAGGCCGCCTTCGGCGAAGGCGAGATGTTTAAGGACGCACGGCTGCAAGAGCGCATCACCGATCAGATTCGCGGCATCGAGTTCGACCTCGGCGAAGCGGCACAGGACGTGGAAGTCGGCTCGGTGCTCGCGGCCAACAAGCTATCGGGCGGCACGTTCGAGCGCATCGCCGACGAAGAGTTTGATTATGCGGCCACGCCGCGCGAAGTGAATCGCGCGCAGCCGGCCGTGGCCGCTTCGGTCGCAGCATTGACCGAGAGCGTGAGTGACAAAGCACCGGCCGCGGCGCGGTCGTTCGAGCGCGTGAGCGACGACGTGCAGGCGAGCGAGGCCGAACCGCAAGCCGCGACGAAGGGTAAACCGGCGCGCGCGCGCCGCAGCAAGAAGGGCGCGGCTGATGTGGAGACGCCCGCCGAAGAAGTTGCTGCTATTGAAACCGCGAGCGAAGAGGCCGCGCCACAACGCAAGCGCGCGGCAAAGGGTGCGACCAAAGGCGCGGCGAAGAAGGCAGCCACGAAGTCTGCGACGAAGGGCAGCGCGAAGGGGCGCGCCAAACGTGGCAAGACGGCGACGGGCGAAGCCGAGGGCGAGCCGTTAGCCGATGCAGAGGCGAGCATGAAAGCTGCGCCCGCGCGCGGCGAGTTCGCGCGCCGTGGCGGGCGGCGGCGCAACCGACGGCCCAAGCCGGGCGAGAACGGCGAGGCGGAAGATAACAGCAACGGCACACCACGGGCACGCCGAGCCGGTGGTTGAAGAAACCATTGAGGCCGCGCCGGTAGAGGTTGCACCGCAAGTAGAGGCCGTGCCGCCACCGCCGCCGCCGCGCCCTGTGCGTAGCGAAGGCGCGCGGCCCGGTGGTCGAGCCGAGAGCAGCAGCAGCCGGGGCGGCGCTGAGAGTCGCAGTCGCGGCGAGGGCGGCGGCCGGAGTGAAAGCGGTGGGCGCAGTAGTGGACGCGGCGATGGCGCTGGTCGTGGTGAAGCCGCACGCGGCGACGGTGGGCGCGCTGACGGTGGACGCGCTGACGGCAGACGCACCGAAGGCGGTCGTAGCGATGGCGGGCGCAGTGAAGGCAGTCGTAGTGAAGGTGGACGCGGGCGGGGCCGGGGCGACCGGCAGATGCCGATGATCACCGATCTCTTGCGCGAAGGGCAGGAGATTCTGGTGCAGATCGCCAAAGAGCCGATTGCGGCGAAGGGCGCGCGCATCACGTCGCACATCGCCTTGCCCGGTCGCTTCCTCGTCTATATGCCGACCATCGAACACGTCGGCGTCTCGCGCAAGATCGATTCGGACAGCGAGCGGCAACGCCTGCGTAAGTTGATCAAGGACATACGCGAGACTGAAGAAGTGCCGTCGGGCGGCTTCATCGTCCGCACGGCGGGCGTCGGCATCAGCGAACAGGACTTGCGCGACGACGCGCGCTATCTCGTCCGCACGTGGAAGGACATACGCCGCAACGCCGAAAAGCAGAAAGCTCCGGCGATGGCGCATAAGGACCTAGACCTCGTGCAGCGTCTCTTGCGTGATCAACTCTCGGACGACTTCGCGGCCATTCGTGTGGACACCGAAGAGGAGTATCAAGAGATCGTCGAGTTCATCAATCGCATTCAGCCGCGCTTGGTCAATCGCGTCAAGCTCTACACGCGCGACGAGCCGATCCTTGAGGCTTATGGTGTGCAGGCCGAGATCGACAAAGCGATCAAGCCGCGCGTGTGGTTGAAGTCGGGCGGCTATCTCGTCATCAATCAAACCGAAGCTCTCGTTGCGATTGACGTGAACACGGGCAAGTTCGTCGGGCGCGGCGGCACGCGCCTTGAAGACACGATCACGCGCACGAACCTCGAAGCCGTGGACGAGATCGCACGCCAGATACGCTTGCGCGATCTGGGCGGCATCATCGTGCTCGATCTGATCGACATGGAGGAGCGGCGCAACCGGCAACGCGTGATGACGGCGCTGCAAGACGCCTTGCGCGAAGACAAGTCGCCGACGAAGGTACTTTCGTTCAACGACTTCGGCTTGGTCATCATGACGCGCAAGCGCGTCAAGCAGTCGCTTGAGCGCACGCTCTGTAGTCCGTGCCCGTATTGCACGGGCGCGGGCTTGGTCAAGTCGCCGCAGACGGTCTGTTACGAAATTCTCGAAGAGGCGCGCAGGCTCTCGCGCAACCTCGACGGCGATGTCAAGCAGACGACGCTGCGCATCAACCTTGAGGTCGCGCGCGCCCTGCGTTCGACCGAACGCGACGTGCTCAAAGAGATCGAGGACTACCTCGGCCCCATAGACATCAACAGCGACGCGAACGTCCATCAAGAGCAGTTCGACTTCGCGTTCATCTAACCGACACGAAGATGTCGCAGGCGGAATGATGAAGGATGAATAAAGCATAGCGACTTATTCATCAATCATCATTCCGCCTTTGTCATTCATCATTCATCATTCCAGACTCAACGAAGATCACGCGCAGGGGCGTAGCTGTCATGAAGCCTGCATGGGGCGGCCGCCTCATCGTTCAAACATTCGTCTGCCTGTTGCTGCTCGCGGCCCACGCGCGCGCGGCCCCGACGTGGCGGCGCGTGGCGACGCACCCTGAGGCGGCTGCCGCTTCCGCAACGTGGGGCGCGCGCTGGCTCTGGGGCTTGTACCCGTGGCGCGGTCGCCTCTTTCTAGGTTATGGCTCGTTCAACGGCACGAACCCGCGCGCCGTTATTCGCGCGTTCGATCCCGCAATCAATCGCTTGGCCGAAGCGCCCGCCTTTGCCACCAACAACGAAGCCGCAGGTCTGTTTCGCTTAATCAACAATCGCTTGTACGTGCCGACGATGGACTCGAACGATGGCGGGTTGGCGCGGCAGGACTTCGCCGTCACGACGGACGAGCGCGGCGATGTGTGGACCGATCACGTAGAGCAGCCGATGTATCACGTCTGGGACGTGGCGACGCTCGACGGTTCGGACTTGTGGTTTGTCGGCACGACGGCCACCACCTTTTGCCCGCTCAAGTCGTGCAGCGATGCCGTCGCTTATCGTTCGATGAACGGCGGCGCAACGTTCACCGAAGTGATCCGTCTGTCGTCGGCGGACGCGGGCTATAACCTCGTGTGGTTTCCTTTCGCCTGTGCCTTCAACGGCAAACTGTACCTGCAAGCCTTCTATCGTTTCTCGACTACGGGCCGGCCCGATCTGGCCAGCGCACAGTCGCTCGTCTTCGACGGCAGCGTGTGGACCACCGGCCCCGACCTGCTGCCCGGCCGGCTCACAGGCGTGTCCGGCTACGCGCCCGTCGTCTTCGACCGGCACATGCTCTACCTATCGCGCGTGCCCATCGCGCGCTCGTACCCGAACGCGTTGCCGCTCTGGCAGAACGAACACGATCTGATCATGATGGACGAGACGGAGCGCGTGCGTTATTTGCAGATACCGGGCGGCGTGGCCAACTTCACAATCGCGGGGCGCTATCTCTACGTGCTAACGCGTGACGGCAGCGTGCGCCGCACGCGTAGCGTGACGCTCGCGTGGAAGCGTTGGGAAGTGCTGACCACGTTCCCCGTGCAAGACCCCGACGCGCGGCAGGGCTGCGCCGGCCGCAGCATCGCCGCTCTCGACGATAAGCTCTACGTCGGCACGACGCAGGGCGAACTGTGGCAACTCGATCTGCCCGGTCAGTTGCAGCCATCGAACACCAAGCCCACGTCCAGAGCGCGCACCGGCCAAGAGTGATTCACACCGGCCGTCGCGCCTGCGCGTTTCCATTCGTTGACCCTGAATGTTAGATTGTTTTGTGTGCATACGAGCGGGCGGGCGCGTCGCTACGATTGACGCGCTCGTCCGCTCAGAAAGTTTTTATGGCGCTTGGTAAGGTGCAAAAGATGTGGCGGGGTTTGCTGGCGGGCGGGGCCGGCATGGCGGCGCTCGCGGCCATGAACGCGTCAATCGCGCGCACGCGTGCAGAGCCTGACGACACCGTGTTAGGTGGCACGGCCGCGACTTATCGGGCGCGCCACGGCCAAGTCTTCTATCGCGTCGCTGGCGACGAGACGGCCACGCCGCTCGTCTTCTTGCACGGCATCGGCGCGGGCGCGTCCTCGTTCATCTGGCGGCGCAACTTCGACGCGCTCGCGGCCGACTTTCGCGTCTATGCGCTCGACCTGCTCGGCTTCGGCTTCTCCGATAAACCGGCCGCCGCGCCCTACTCGGCCGCGCTCTACGTCGAACTGATCACGGACTTCCTACGCACCGTCGTCCGCGCGCCCGCGCACCTTGTCGTCCATGCGACGAGTGCGCCCTTCGCCGTGCGCGTGGCCGACGAAGCGCCGGAGTTAGTCCGCACGCTCACACTCGTCGCGCCCGCGGGCGTGGACACAGCGGACGCGCGCCCCGACCTGCCCGGTGCGGCCTTCTACGGCTTGCTCCATTCGCCCGTACTCGGCACGTCGTTCTACAACGCGATGACCAGCGAGCGCAGCATCCGCGACTATGCGCGCACGCGTCTGTTCTACAATCGCCGCCTCGCCACGCCGCGCCTCGTCGCGCACTACTACGCCGCGAGCCATCAAACGGGCGCGCACTATCCGATGGTCGCGTTCCTCTCCGGCTTCTTACAGACAGACGCGCGCGCCGCCTTCGCACGCCTCGCGCAACCCGTCACACTCGTCTGGGGGCGACAGGACGAGGCCAACTCACTCGAACGCGCGGGCGTCTTGCTCGCGCTCAACCCACGCGCACGCCTCGACATCTTCGACCACGCGCGCCTCATGCCCCACGCCGAACACCCCGACCGCTTCAACACGCTACTACGCCAACAACTCGCCGCTCGCTCGGCCGCTGCTTGAGAAGATCGCTATTAAGTAGTCTATAAGGGTCGTGTTCGACTCCGCTAGGGAAAGTGCGGAGCGCATCGTATTATGCGTTTGCAGAGGCGACCTGTCATACGCCTTGAAGCTCAAACCCGAAGGCTCGACGAGTTCTTCGAGCGCCACGAATACAAGTGGCAAAGGTAGTTGTTTTTGCATCCTCGCTCACATAGTCGAAGTTCAAATCGTTAAGGAGAAACATATGGCCTTGAGTGAGGCGCTGTTGCCGGAGTTCGATCACGAGATGGCGAATACGCGGAAGACCATCGAGCGCGTGCCGGATGAGAAGTTCGAGTGGCGACCGCATGAGAAGTCGATGACGTTGGGCGGGTTGACTACGCATCTGGCGAACATTCCGAGTTGGGCCGCGCTTGGCGTCAATCTCGACGAGTTGGACGTGAACCCGCCGGGCGGGAAGCCATTGAAGGTGGAGCAGGCGAAGACGCGCGATGAGGCGTTGGCGGCGTTCGACCACAACGTCGAGACGGCGCGCGCGGCGATTGCCGGTGCGAGCGACGAGCATCTGATGAAATCGTGGACGCTGCTATCGGGCGGGCGCACGGTGTTGAGCATGCCGCGCGTCGCCGTGCTGCGCGGTTTCGTCCTGAATCACATGATCCACCACCGCGCGCAACTCGGCGTCTATCTGCGTCTGAACGACGTGGCTGTGCCCTCGATCTACGGGCCGTTGGCCGACGAAGGCTCGATGTAGTCGGGTTATAATTGGCGCGCTCGATTCGTTCGGCATAACCTGTGCGCGCGGGACGCAAGCAGCGTGGCTGGTTTCTCTTGGCGACGTGTGACCGACGAGCAGTTGCTCGACATGCGCTTGTGCGATCTGCCGATCCGCATCGCCGGGACGGCGCTCGCACAGCGCATCAAGCATCTGTATGCAGAGTTGGCAGAGCGCAACCTGCGCTTCCGCCCGCACGTCTGGCTCTCGGCCGAATGGTTCTCGCCCGACGGCGTGCCCGGTTTCGCCATTCCCTTCTATCTCGCGCACCCGCGCTTGATGCGACTTGAACGCAGGCAGATGTTGGAAGTCGAAGGCGCGACCGAGCGCGAGTGTCTGCGCATCATGCGGCACGAAGCGGGGCACGCGCTGAGCAACGGCTATCGCTTGCACTACAAGCGGCGCTGGCGCGAACTGTTCGGCAAGTTCACCCAACCTTATCCGCAATTTTATAAACCCAAACCGCACAGCCGCAACCACGTCCTGCACCTCGCGGCGTGGTACGCGCAGGCGCACCCGGCCGAAGACTTCGCCGAGACGTTCGCCGTCTGGCTCGCGCCGGGCGGACGTTGGCGCAGACGTTATCAAGGCTGGCCGGCCTTAAAGAAACTCGAATACATAGACGAACTGATGGCGGAACTGAGCGGGCGCGCGGCCGTCGTGCGTCGCCGCGCGAAGGTCGAACCGCTGTCCGAGTTGCGCATGACCCTGCGCACGCATTACGAGCGCAAGCGCGCGCATTACGTTCTGCGCACGCCCGCGCCCTTCGACCGCGATCTGCAACGCATCTTCGTGCCGCGCACGGGTTCGACCGCGCGCCCGACGGCCGTGAGTTTCCTGCGGCGCAACCGGCGCGAACTCGTCCATGCCGTGGCCGAAGGCACAGGCATGCACACTTACGCCGTCGATCAGATCATGGTGCATGTGATTGATCGTTGTCGTGCGTTGCGTGTGCGCCTCGGCTTGTCGCAGGAGCAGACCAAGCGCAAGCTGCTCGTTATGCTGACCGTGCAAGCGATGAACGGCGCACACACGGGCTATCATCGCATCCCCTTATGAAGCAACTCGTCACGAACCCCTTGCGCGTCATCGTGCTGATGCACCACGAGTGTGTGCCGCCGCGCTCGTTGAAAGGCCACGGCGCAAAGGAGACGCAAATCTGGCGCACCGAATACGACGTGATGAAGACCTTGACGCGCATCGGGCACGAAGTCCACGCGGTCGGCATCTCGAACGACCTGCGTGTCATCCGTCGTGCCGCGCGCCGGCACAAGCCGCACATCGCGTTCAACCTGTTGGAAGAGTTCGCCGGTCATCCGTTATACGATCAGCACGTCGTCAGTTATCTAGAGTTGATCCGCATGCCTTACACGGGCTGCAACCCGCTGGGGCTGACGCTCGCGCGCGACAAGGCGCTGACCAAAAAGATTCTCGTTTATCACGACATATACGTGCCGCGCTTCGTCGTCTTCCCGCCGAAGTGGAAGGCACGCCGGCCGCGCCGGTTGAAGTTCCCGTTGATCGTCAAGTCGCTGGTTGACGAAGGCTCGGTCGGCATAGCGCACGCGTCCATCGTGCGCGACGACGACAAACTGGCCGAGCGCGTCAACTTCATTCACGAACAGACGGGCAAGTCCGCGCTGGTCGAAGAGTACATCGAAGGGCGCGAGATGTACGTCGGCGTGTACGGCAACAATCAGTTGCAAGCTCTGCCGCCGTGGGAACTGTTGATGAAAGATTTGCCCGAAGGCGCACCCAACATCGCCACGTATAAGATCAAGTGGGATGTCAACTATCAAAAGCGCGCGGGTGTCGTCACACAGGCGGCCGACTTGCCCGACGAGTTGAAGAAGGCGATGCTGCGGCTGTCGAAACGCGTCTATCGACTGCTAGGCTTGAGCGGCTACGCGCGCATCGACTATCGTTTGACGGCGGACGGGCGCATGTACGTGCTTGAAGTCAACCCGAACCCGCAGATCGCGCGCGGCGAAGACTTCGCCGACTCGGCCGCCAAGCGCGGCGTCCGCTACGAACAACTCTTACAGAAGTTGCTCCTGCTCGGCCTCAACTACGATCCGATCAGTCGTCATTTAACGTTGCGCTAACCGAAGAGGGCAGACTTATGCTGGCGCTAATAGATTGGTTGATGCGTGACGAGCAGCAAGAGCTTTACGAGTTCGTGTTCGCCTTGACGCTGAACATACTTTTTCTGAGCTTGATCGCATTGTTGTTCTGGCCGCTGGGCCGCGTCGGGTTGGTGTTTCGTTTAGCCAAAGGCTATGGCGTCTTTTGGCTGGCGCTGTATGGCACGGCCTTGATAGTCGTCCTGTTCCGCCGCATTTTTCGCGTGGATATGTACTCGCATGCCGATGCTTATGTGATCTCGGCGCTGATCGTCAGCAGTATTTTGCAGGCGGGCTGGTCGGCCTTTGCCGCGCTCGCGGTTCATAGTTTCGTGCTCGATGCACCCGGCTGGCTCACGATCATAGTGTACTTTGTCGGCGCGCTCTCGTGTTACATCGCATACATGATCGTCGCTTCGTTCTACACGGGCCACATCTACAAGCTGATCAATTTCCCGCTCGCACTCGTTAGCTTCATCTTGTTCTGTTTATGGCGCGGCGGGCGCATGCTTTATGGCTGGTTCCTCAATCGGTTTTGAGGCGGCAATTCGATCTTGTGCCGGCGCAGTATTGACTTCGCGCCGTCGCAAGTATGAAACTACCGCGCCTTACCGGCCACGGCGCGGGCGGCCAAAGGGTTCGCGCCTGCGGGCAAAACTTTAACTCACTTCGGAGGTCACAATGCTTGAGATTTTTGCGCTTATCTTCCTGACCCGGCGCGTCGGCGAGATCGTTTCGGCGAAGGGCCGCAAGGCGGGCTGGTACAAGTTGATGACAGTGCTGCTATGGTTCGGTTGCGAGGTCGGCGGCGCGATTTTGGGCGGCATCATCGTCGGGCTGAGCGGCGCAAGCGAAGGGTTCATCTACCTGCTCGCGCTCATCGGCGCGGCGGTCGGCGCGGGCGCGGCCTTTTTGATCGCCAAGAGCGTGCCGCCGGTCGAGGCAATGCCGGCCGTGCCACCGCCGCCGCCGACGTTCGGTTAACTGAAGCCGCGCGGCGCGAGTTGATAAAAGCAAACGAGGGGGATCAGGGTCATGCGTTATCGCAAGTTCGGGCGGACTGGTTGGCAGGTCAGCGAGATCGGCTATGGCATGTGGGGCATGGGCGGTTGGAGCGGCGCGGACGACGACGAGTCGTTGGCGTCGCTGCGTTACGCTGTCGAGTTGGGCTGCAACTTCTTCGACACCGCATGGGGCTACGGCGAGGGCCGCAGCGAGGCGCTCTTAGGTCAACTGGTGCGCGCCCACCCGGAGCGGCGACTCTACACCGCGACCAAAATCCCACCCAAGAACTCGAAGTGGCCCGCCCGCCCTGAGTTCACAGTGGACGACACTTACCCGCCCGATCACATCGAGCAGTTCGTCCATGCAAGTTTGAAGAACGCGGGCCTCAATAGCTTCGATCTCATGCAACTGCACACGTGGGACGATGGCTGGCTCGCGGACGACCGCTGGTATAAGAAGCTCGACGAGTTGCGCGGGCAAGGACTGTTTCAAGCTATCGGCCTCAGTCTCAATCGCTGGCAACCGCAGAACGGCGTCAAGGCCGTGCGTAGTGGTTTGATCGATGCCGTGCAGGTCATCTACAACATCTTCGATCAGAACCCGGAGGACGAGTTGTTTCCGGCCTGCGCCGAGATGGACGTGGCCGTTATCGCGCGCGTGCCCTTCGACGAAGGCACGCTCACCGGCACGCTCACCAAAGAGAGCAAGTGGCCCGAAGGCGACTGGCGCAACATCTACTTCGTGCCGGAGAACTTGATCCCCAGCGTCGAACGCGCCGACGCGCTTAAGCCGCTCGTGCCCGACGGCATGACCATGCCCGAAATGGCCCTGCGCTTCATCCTCAACAACCCGACCGTGAGCACCATCATCCCCGGCATGCGCAAGCGCGCCAACGTCGCCGCCAACATGACGGCCAGCGACACGGGCCGCTGCCCGAAGACCTGCACACGAAGTTGCGCGCGCACCGCTGGGTCCGCAAGCCGGCCCATTGGAGCGATTAAGCCGACAAGGCTCCACCGCCCGCGCCGCGCAAGATGCGAAGCAGCACTTTGCGTCCTGCGCGTGCTGCCTGCGCGCCATGTTGCGTCTAAAATTCCTATCAAGCAGGTCAAACTTTATTCGAGCATCTATGCCCACAAGCTCACGCGCGCTGACGCCGCTCTTTGCCGCGACGTTGTTCGTCAGCGCGACGCTGCTCTTTTGGGTCGAGCCGATGGTAGCCAAGATGCTGCTGCCGCTCTTGGGCGGGACGCCGGCCGTATGGAATACTTGCCTGCTCTTTTTTCAAACGACGCTGCTCGCCGGTTACGCTTACGCCCTCGCTGCGGCCAAGTGGCTCACGCCGCAACAACAGGCGGGCGCGCAACTCTTGTTGCTCGTCGCGGCCTGCATCAGCCTGCCCGTCGCTCTCTCGCCCGCGACCGTCAACTCCGTGCCCACCGAAGGCAACCCCGCCTTCTGGCTCATCGGCCGCCTGCTCGTCACAGTGGGCTTGCCCTTCTTCGTCCTCGCCACCAACAGCACTCTACTGCAACAGTGGTTCGCCACAACGCGCCACACGCGCGCGCGCGATCCTTATTTTCTTTATGCGGCCTCGAACGCCGGCAGCCTACTCGCACTCGTCGCCTATCCCGCGCTGCTCGAACCGCGCTTCAACCTCAGCCAACAAAGCACACTCTGGGCCTACGGCTACGCCTTGCTCGGTCTGCTCATCGTCCTCTGTGCCCTCGCACTCCGGCGCGCACAAACGACGAACATAACGAACAGCGACGAATCAACGACCGACGACGCGCGCACTCTTGACGCAACGGCCGGTGAACAACCAACGACGACCAATAGCACGCTTTCATTTCGTCGCCGTTTGCGCTGGCTCGCGCTCGCATTCGTGCCGTCGAGTCTGATGCTCGGCGTCACGACGTTCATCACGACTGACATCGCCTCGCTGCCCTTGCTCTGGGTCGTTCCGCTCGCGCTCTATCTGCTCACGCTTGTCTTCGTCTTCGCGCGCCGCCAACTGTTTAGCCCGCGCCTGCTCACACGACTGCTGCCCGGCGTCACACTCGTCGTCGTGCTCGTCTATCTCTCCGGCGCGACGCAGCCGGCCGCGTTCCTTATGCTCTTGCACCTCGTCTATCTGTTCGTCGCCGCGCTTGTCTGTCACACGTTGCTCGCCGCCGACCGTCCACACGCAACGCACCTCGCAGAGTTCTTCTTCTGGCTTGCGCTCGGCGGCGCGCTCGGCGGCCTCTTCAACGCGCTAGTCGCGCCCGCTCTCTTCAACGCCGTCCTCGAATACCCGCTCGCCATCCTACTCGCCTGCCTGCTCTTGCCACGCGCCAACCGCGATAGCACTAACACGCAAGGCGAGCCGCGCACACGTTGGCTCGATGCGGCGTGGCCGGTCATCCTGTTGCTACTCACGCTCGCGCTGGCCTTCGTCGCCCAACGCTACGTCAACGACTACGTGCAGGCGCTCGCGCTCACAACCGGACTGCCGCTCCTTGTCGCCTACCAGTTCCGCCGCCGGCCGCTACGCTTCGCGCTCGCGCTCGGCGCGGTCATGCTCGCCAGCGTCCTGTACGCACAGACAAGCACGCACGTGCTTCACGCTGAACGCAACTTCTTCGGCGTGCTGCGCGTCACGCACGACGAGCGCGCGCAACTCAACTGGCTCTACAACGGCAGCACGATCCACGGTCGCCAGTACACAGACTTTTCGCGCCAGTGCGAGCCACTCTCTTACTATCATCGTGAAGGCCCGCTCGGTCAGGTCTTCGCCGCTTATCAAGCTCGCCCGGCCGCGGCCGATGTAGCCATCGTCGGCCTCGGCACGGGCGCGACCGCTGCTTACGCGCGCGCGGGCGAGCGTTGGACGTTCTACGAGATCAACCCTGCGGTCGTCGGCGTCGCACGTGCGCCCGAATACTTCACATACCTGATCAACTGCGCGCACGCGCCCGTCGCCGTCACGCTCGGCGATGCGCGCCTGCAACTCGCGCACGCGCCCGATAAGCTTTACGGTCTGCTGGTCCTCGACGCCTTCAGTTCCGACGCGATCCCCGTCCACTTAATGACCGTGCAGGCGCTCGACCTCTATCTATCGAAGCTCGCGCCCACGGGCGTCGTCGCCTTTCACATCTCGAATCGCAGTCTTGATCTACGCCCGGTCGTCGCCGACCTCGCGCGCAGCCGCAACCTCGCCTGCGTCGTCCGCGACGACACGCAACCTAATCAAGCCGCAGGCAAAGAGTCGTCGCAATGGGTCGTCATGGCGCGGCAGACCGAAGACTTAGGCACACTGACGAGCGACCCGCGCTGGCGCACGCTCAAAGGCGATCCAAGTCGCCACGTATGGACCGACGACTTCTCCGACATCATCAGCATCTTCAAGTGGCATTGAGTTTCTGCGCGGCGCACGCGAACCTGAGAGCGGACAGCCGGCCCACAGTTGCGGTAGAATGCGCGTCGTGCAGTCTCGCCTCGCGTCGTATCGTTAACAAGGAGAATTGACCTATGGCAGCAGCAGGTGGCGCGGTCGCGGCCGCAGCGGCCCTTGCGAACGCAATCAAAGCCAGCGGCGTGGTCGTGCGGGTTGACCCCGTGGCCTTTCAAACTATCTTGCGGCAGGTCGAGCGCCCGCTCGTGATCTATGCCGAGGGCGGTTTTTTCTCGACCAACTATCAATACATGGTCAGCCACAAAGGCTTCGCATTTTTCACTAAAGCCGACGCCCCAATTTTGCTGCCGGCCGGTGTGGAGACTATCGTGGCGCAAAAGATTTGGCTGCCGCAGTAAGCATTGAACCCGTGCCCCGCTGATCGATTGGTCACGCCCTTGCTCGCATCGGCGCTCGTTCAAGTTCGGGCTAATTCAAAACAGGAGATCAGATGACCGACTTACGTTACCCCATTGGTCAGATGCAGATGACGAACGATAGTTTGACCGGCGATGAGCGGGCGCAGTTGATCGAGGTGATCGCGGCCCGCGCCCGCGCGGCTGCGCGCCGCCGTCTCAGACTTGTCCGACGAACAACTCGACACGCCGTACCGCGAAGGCGGTTGGACCGTGCGCCAGACCGTGCATCACGTCGCGGACAGCCACATGAACGGCTACATCCGCGCCAAGCTGGCGCTGACCGAAGATGAACCCGCGATCAAGACTTATGATGAAGCGGAGTGGGCCAAGCTCGGCGACACGCCCGCGACGCCCATCAACACTTCGCTCGCGCTGCTCGACGCGCTGCACGAGCGTTGGACCAATCTATTCCGCGCGCTCACGCCCGAACAGTGCGCGCGCACCTTTCGTCATCCCGATTGGGGCACGGTCACACTCGACAAGCAACTCGCACTCTACGCATGGCACGGTCGCCACCACACCGCGCACATCACATCCTTACGCGAACGCATGGGCTGGTGACGACAGACAGGTGGCACAAACATGCAGGAGCCGAGACAAGTCCGCGGCCCGCTTCTTTGAATAAAGAAGCGGGCCGGGTCTTATCTCGGCTCTTAAAATTTTCTTGCCTTGCGTTAATCTGCGAACGCGACGGTCAACTCGCGCAACTGCGCCGAGTCGCTTGCGTCGCCGGCCCCAGCTTCGTCGCGGTTGACGTGTCGATAAAGAATGTCGCGTTGTTGCGGGCGGAAGCCGGCCTCGCGGATTAAGTAACGCAGCATCGCTTCGTCGGCCTCGTTATGCGCGCCCGCGGCCGAGACGACGTTCTCCTCGATCATGATCGACCCCATATCGTTCGCGCCAAAGCGTAACGCGACCTGACCGAGCCGCAACCCTTGCGTCAACCACGACGACTGAAAGTTCTCCACGTTGTCCAGAAACAGGCGCGACACCGCGAGCATCTTCAGATAGTCCATGCCGGTCGGTTCTTCCTTGATGCGCCGGCCTGGGCCGTGTTCTCGCGTTGGAACGTCCACGGGATGAAGGCCGTGAAGCCGCCCGTCTCGTCTTGCAGATCGCGTATGCGCTGCAAGTGGCGGACGCGATGCTCCAAGCGGTCGCCGATGCCGAACATCATCGTCGCGGTCGAGCGCAAGCCCACGCGATGCACCGCACGCATCACGCCAAGCCACTCGTCTGTCGTACACTTCGTGGAAACGCGCGCACGCACTTCGTCGTCTAGAATCTCCGCGCCGCCGCCCGGTAAGCTGTACAACCCCGCCGCCTTCAGCCGCGCCAGCACATCTTCATAAGACAACTTCGAGATCAAATGTATGTTGTGAATCTCCGGCGGCGAGAAGCAGTGCAGTTGCACCTTCGGATACTTCGCGTGCAGCGTGCGCAGCAAGTCTTCGTACCACTCGATGCCGAAGTCCGGATGCAAGCCGCCCTGCATCAGCACGCCCGTGCCGCCGAGCGCAATCGTCTCGTCGATCTTCTGACAAATCTCTTCGACCGTGCGGACGTAAGTGTCCGGCTTGCCCGGTCGCCGGTAGAACGCGCAGAACGTGCAGACGACGTTGCACACGTTCGTATAGTTAATGTTGCGATCAATGATGTACGTCACCACATCGTCCGCATGCCAACGTCTGCGCATCTCGTCAGCCGCGACGCCCATACGCGCGACATCATGCGACTGTAGCAGCGCCGCGCAGTCTTCAGTCGTCAAACGCTCACCCGCCAACGCGCGGTCCAAGATCGATTGGATATTCTCCATAGCACTCAACTCAATTTCGCATTCTGCCAAGCGCACGCGCCGCGTGCCCAAAGATTAAAGGATTAATGACGCGCGCCATGACAATCTCATTCACTTGCAAATTATACGCCGCAACGAGCCGGCTGTGCGATCACCATAATCGTCTGATTGCATAAGCATCGCGCGCGGCGTCGGTGCTGACAACCGGCATCTGTTCAACTATAGCCTGCGCGATCAGCATGCGATCAAACGGATCACGATGATGAAACGGCAACGCCGCAACAGTTGCCGCGTGTTCCAACTGAATATGCAACACCTCGACACCGTTCAAGCTCAATTGTTGTGGCAGCAGGACAGCAAAAGGTGCTGCTAACTTGAGCTTCCCTAAGCTTACTTTGATCGCCATTTCCCACAGGCTGGCCGCACTGAGGAAATTTCATTAGCTGCATCTTCAATCAAGGCACGTGCGGCCGCGCTCAGCTTAGCACTGCCCATGATGAACCAGAGGAAGGCGTGCGTATCCAACAGAAGTTTCATTTCACATACTCGGCAAAATCCGCCAACGGTTCATCGAAGTCTTCCGTCATGCTGATCAGTTCTTGGGCGCTACCAAACTGCGGGCGCGGCTTCACCTGCGAGATCGGCACAAGCTTGATTACGTGTTGGTCGTCTTTGGCGATCAAGACCTCTTCCCCACGCACGGCCGCCTCGATCAAGTCAGGCAACTGCGTCTGCGCCTCTTCGACATTTACTTGCTGCATCTTGTTATTTAACCTCAAACTGCAAAAGCATAGCATACAGACCGGGGGCGGGCGCTTCAATCTCCGAGCCATTGCAACGGGCGCGCGGCGGCGCGAGGCCGTGCTTGTAGGCGAGGCGGAAATATAGTTCCAGTCCGGCGCGCATCTCCGCGTTCAACTCGAAGCAGAGGTTGTCGTGCAGGTACGAGTACAACTCCGCGCGCGGCAGGCCCAACGCCGGTTCGTACCGCGCGATGATCTCGTCCGTGTGCGCGAGTCCTTCATCGCGCGCCGCCGCGAAATCAACCGCATGCAACGCAGGCGCAGCCCGTGCGTGCGTCATCCAAAACGCGAAGACGAAACCGAGGCCCGTATGCGTGCGCCACAAGGCAGCAAGATCGTGTACGTGCAGCCCCGCGCGTGCGAACGTCATCGCCGGATCGCCGATGACGAGTGCGGCATCGTGTGCGCTAAGCATCGCCTGCACGTCAGGTTGGGCCGGCGCGGTCTGCGGCGCATGACCCAGAAACTCGCGGTAGATGATCTGCACCAGCGCCGCCGAGGTGCGCGACGATTCATCAAGCGCGATTGTCCGCACATCTTTGAGTTCAGCACAACGCGTAACCAGTACCACGCTGCGCACCGCGCGTCGCGCGCCCACGCAAGCGTCCGAGATGATGACCGCTTCCGGCAAACGCTGGTATTCGATGACCGGCACGAGCGCCGCTTCGACTGTGCCGCGTGCGAGCATGTCGGCGCAGCGGGCGGGCGCGGCGTCCGCGAGCAGACGCACCTGCCGTCGGCGCGAGCCGTGAATGAAACTCCAAATCAGCGGCGCGCTGTTCAAATAGCTCGACGCACTGACACGCGGCAAGCCGCCCTCTTCATCGATGCCTCCGATAAGCTTTGCCCCCTTCTTCACGCCCAACGCCGGCACAGACTCGCCGCGTTATCATTAAAACTTCATTCGATGCTAACGCACCGCCACCATGCCCGCAAGCCACACCGTTGACAGTCCTGCTATGCTCCGCTAAAACAGTCACGGATTAGTAAATCGTGAATAGAAAGAATCGGATTTATCTATTCACGATTTACGCTTCACGATTCACGACTTGTAACCTATGCCCTTCTTCGACATCAGCGTTGCCATCGCGCCGGACGAGACGCCGGTTTATCCGGGCGATCCGGGCATCGAGATCACAGACTGGGCGGCGCTTGCGCGGGGCGACGCCGCGAACGTCTCGCTGCTGCGCTTCGGCGCGCACACCGCGACGCACGTGGACGCGCCCGTGCATTTCATCGCCGACGCGCCGACCGTCGCCGCTCTGCCGCTCGACGTGTTGATCGGGCCGGCGCACGTCGTCGAAGTAAACTCGGACGTGCGCGCGATTGATGCCGGGCACGTCGCGGCGCATGTGCCGGAGGGCGCAACGCGCGTGCTTTTTAAGACGCGCAACTCGGAGTTCTGGGCCGCCACGCCGCCGCGCGCGTTCCGCACGGACTTTACTTACATCGCGCCCGACGGCGCGCAGGCTCTCGTCGCGCGCGGCGTGCAACTGGTTGGCATAGACTATCTGTCGGTCGAGCAGTTCAAGTCCGACAAGTTCGAGACGCACATGACGCTGCTCGCACGCGGCGTCGTTATCGTCGAAGGGTTGGACCTGCGCGCCGTCGCGCCCGGCCCTTACGAACTCATCTGCCTGCCGCTCAAGCTCACGGGCGGCAGCGGCGACGGCGCACCCGCACGGGCCGTGTTAAGAACGATTGATTAACCGCGATGAATGATGCGACACGGAAGCGGCGCGCGTTCGCGGCCGCACGGGCGCGGATGAGCAAGCATTCGATCCCGGAGTTGATCGACCTGCTGGCGAGCGATGATCTACGCACGCGCTTTCTCGCCGAGATGTGCCTGCGCGATGCGACCAACACTTGACTGAGTTTTCGGCCTGCCGGGTCGCAGGTCGAACGTGCGCGCGCAATTGCAGAGTGGCGCGCGTGGTGGCAGCAACAACAGACGAGTTTTAGAAAACGATGGCGCACACAGACAAGCGCAACAGCCGTTCAGCGCAAAGCAACGAGCGCGAGTTGATGGCGCAGCCCGGCTATAACGAGCGCGTCTATCAGATCGTGCGACGTATCCCTGCGGGTCGCGTGATGACTTACGGCCAGATCGCGGACCTGCTCGGCGAAGGCTACACGCCACGCACCGTCGGCTTCGTCATGCACGCCGCGCCCGACGGCGTGCCGTGGCAACGCGTCATCAACGCGCAGGGCGCATGCTCGACGGGGCGCGTGCTGTTGCCGCACAACATCCAACAAGGTCTGCTCGAAGCCGAGGGCATCGTCTTTGACGCGCGCGGGCGTTGCGACCTCAAACGCTATCGCTGGCTACCGGACGAAGCGCAAGATACGAACGCGGATGACGAGCAGCCAAGCCTGTTCAGGTAACATCATGGACAACGAAACACTCCAACGGCGCACGCCCTACCCGGTGAGCGAGCCGCGCTACAGCGTCGCGCCGCAGATGGTGACGACCGCATTCGAGTTGCCGGGCTATCGCGTGCGGCAGAGCCTCGGCGTTGTGCGCGGCATCGTCGTCCGCTCGCGCAACCTCTTCGTCAACATCGGCGCGGTCTTAAACTCGATGGTCGGCGGCAACATCACCGCTTGGACGAATCTGTGCGAAACGACGCGCCGCGACGCTTTTGAGATCATGATTCAGCACGCCACAGAGATCGGCGCGAACGCCATCATCGGAGCGCGCTATGACGCAACCGAGGTCGCCAGCGGCGCAACCGAAGTGCTCGCCTACGGCACGGCCGTTATCGTCGAACCGCTCAACCCCGGCGACCTGTACCAAGCCTAAAGAGACGCACGCCATCGTGAACGAAACCGAACTCACGCCCGACGAACTCGCGCGCCTGCGGGCCGCCTTCGCCGAAGTTGCTTACGCACACTTGCTTGGGCTTGAGTTGACTAACGTGGTGCGCGGCGCGGCCCTTTTGTCGCTCACGGTGCGGCCGGAGTTGACGCGCATGGAAGGCATCATGCACGGCGGCGCGTTGGCTTCGCTTATGGACAGCGCGGCCGCGTTCGCCGTCCTGTCGCTGCTTGCGCCGGGCGACCAGACCGTCACGGTCGATCTCACGCTCCACTTCCTGCGCCCCGTCACAGCCGGGCGACTCACGGCGCACGCGCGCGTGCTGCGCGCCGGCCGCCGCATCAGCACCGTCACCGTCGAAGCCACGAACGACGCGGGCGAGTTAGTCGCCTCGGCCCTGACCACCTACGCTATCCGGCGCAAACAGACCAACCAACCAACATAACTATGACCTGAGCGGCTTTGGCCGTTTGGCGTTCAAGCGGAAAATCGCGCATCATGTTAGCGCACCGTTTCCGTCTCAAGTCCGTTTTGGTGGTCGTGGCGTTCCCTGTATGCACGAGCTACGAAAATTCACGCGTTATTTTCGCCCGTATAAAGCCTCGCTGGTGGCCGGCATTCTGTGTATCTTCGCGTCGGTCGTGATCGGATTGATCGTGCCGTGGCTGGTCGGGCACGCGGTTGACAGTTTGCACGACGGTCTGACGTGGTGGGCGTTGACGCGCTATGCGCTGGTTATTCTCGGCGTCAGCGCGGTGAGCGGTTTGTTTCTGTTCCTGCAACGACGCATCCTGATCAATATGTCGCGGCACGTCGAATACGATCTGCGACAGGATTTTTACGCGCACTTGCAACACATGCCGCTCGCCTTTTTTCAATCGAACCGCACGGGCGATTTGATGGCGCGCGCCACCAACGATCTCGCGGCCGTGCGGCAACTCGCCGGCCCGATGATCATGTACACGTTGCAGACGGTCTTCGTCGTCGTGCTCATCCTGCCGTTGATGCTGCGCATCAATGTGCAGTTGACATTGTTGCTATTCGTCACGATGCCGCTTGTGTCTTTGACCGTGAAATTTTTCGGGCAACAGGTACACGTGCGCTTCGAGAAGATACAGGAGTTCTTCGCGCAGATTGCGGCGCGCGCGCAGGAGAACTTTACGGGCGTGCGCGTCGTGCGCGCTTACGCGCAGGAAGACGCGGAGATCGCGGTCTTCAACGATCTGAACCGGCAGTACGCCGAACGCAATCTCGCGCTGGTCCGCATCGACGCGGCCGATGCGCCCGTTGATGCAATTCTTGATCGGGTTGGGCTACGTCATGATCCTCTACGTCGGCGGGCGCATGGCGCTCGACGGCGGCATGACCATCGGGCAGTTCACGGTGTTCAACCTGTATCTCACGCGGCTGATCTGGCCGCTGATCGCGCTCGGTTATGTTGTTAACCTCTACCAGCGCGGCACGGCGAGTTGGAAACGCATGAACGCGATCTTGGCGACGCCGGCTGCGATTGCCGACGAGCCGAACGCGCAGCGCAACCGCCGATCAAAGGTCGCATCGAGTTTCGCAATTTAACGTTCCGCTACAGCGAACATTTGCCGCCCGTGCTGCGCGACATTAATCTGGTGATCGAAGCGGGACAGACGGTCGCCTTCGTCGGCCGCACGGGCACGGGCAAATCTACGTTGATGAACTTGATCCCGCGCCTGTTGGAAGCGCCGCCGGGCACGGTCTTGATCGACGACGTGCCGGTGCGCGCCTATCCGCTCGCGCAACTGCGCGCCGCCATCGGCTACGTGCCGCAGGAGACGTTTCTATTCAGCGAGACGCTGGCGGAGAACGTCGCCTTCGGCGTCGAAGCAGCACAGCAGCGCGCCGACGTGGAATGGGCGGCCGAAGTGGCAGGCTTGGGCGACGACGTGCGCGAGTTCCCCGCCGGTTTCGACACGATGGTTGGCGAGCGCGGCATCACGCTTTCAGGCGGGCAGAAGCAACGCACCGCCATCGCCCGCGCCATCATGCGCCAACCACGCATACTCATCCTTGATGATGCGCTCTCGGCCGTGGACACTTTCACGGAAGAGAAGATTTTGGTCGGCTGCGCGGCGTCATGCGCGAACGCACGAGTTTGATCGTCTCGCATCGCGTCTCGACCGTGCGCGATGCCGATCTGATTTGCGTCCTCGAAGACGGGCGCATTGTCGAACGCGGCACGCACGACGAACTGCTCGCACGCGGTGGCGAATACGCCGCGCTCTACGAGCGGCAACTGCTGGAAGAAGAACTCGCGGCGAGTTGAGTAAGCTGATGGCAAACGAAGCGCAGGCACAGGCAACACCGGAAGCGCGTTATCGCGGGCTGCTATTCATCTGGCTCGGACAGTTCGTGTCGCTCGTCGCGTTCTTAGCAATGACGTGGTTCAGCCAAGTCCCGGTGCGCGGCGCGAACAGCACGCTGCAATGGGTGTTCGGCGTGTTGAGCGGCGCGGCGGTCACGCTGTCGTTCCCGCTCAAGTTCAAGCTACGGCAGCGCGCCATCGCCGAGCAGCGCCCCGACTATGTAACCACGGCTTACGTCTTTGCCTTCGCGCTGTGCGAACTGTCCGCCATATTCGGCCTCGTCGAGTACTTCATACGCGGCGTGCCCAACTATCTGTTATTCATCCTTGCGGCGGTCGGCTTTTTGTTGCACTTCCCGCGCCGGCAACACCTGCTCGCCGCCTCGGCCGGCCACACGTCGCCCGACATCAAGAGCACCATGCATTAACACGAACACTTAACACACGTCGCCGGTCATTAACTCGTCGCTCGTTACTTGGCACTGCTTTTATGTCAACCGCCGTCCAACAATTTCACGAAGAAGAGGCCATCGGCAAGACTTACGATTGGCAAATCTCGCGCCGGTTGCTGCGCTATCTGAAGCCTTACGTGCGCCCGCTCATCCCGGCGCTCCTGCTGACCTTGACGCTGAACGCGCTCGGCGTCTTGCAGCCGAAGTTCGTCCAGTATGCGATTGACTGGTACATCGTGCCCACGACGAAGGGGCAAGTGCCGCCGCGCAAGCCGCGCATGGACTGCTCTGGCTCGCGCTCGTCATGCTCGGCGTGCGCCTGCTCTTATTCGTCTTCGCTTACTTTCAAGCCGTCCTCTTAACACCGTCGGGCAGCGCGTCATGTACGACCTGCGCAGCGAGCTTTATCAAAAGTTGCAACATCAGGAGGTCGCCTACTTACGACCGGCAACCCGTCGGGCGCATCATGACGCGGCTGACGTCGGACGTGGACGCGCTCAACGAACTGTTCACCTCCGGCATCATCGACGTGCTCGGCGATCTGGTGATGATCTTCGCCATCATCGGCATCATGCTGGGATGGATTGGCGGCTCACGCTCGTCACGCTCATCACCGTCCCGCTGCTGATCGCCGCGACGAGTTGGTTTCGCAAGGGCGCGCGGCGCGGTTACGACATGGTGCGGACCAGATTGGCGCGCATCAACGCTTTTCTGCAAGAGCATCTTTCGGGCGCGCAGACCGTGCAGACTTTCAACCGCGAAGCGCAAGTCGCTCAACCAGTTTCACGAACTCAACGACGACTATCGCAACGCCAACATCGAGACGATCTTTTACTACGCGGTCTTCTTCCCGCTCGTCGATCTGATCGGCGCGGTCGGCATCGCGTTGATCATCTGGTACGGCGGCTGGCGCGTGATGCACACGACGGGCGCGGCGCAAGCCTTGACGCTCGGCGCGCTCGTCGCCTTCATTCAATATTCGCAGCAACTCTTCCAACCCATCCGCGACATCTCGGACAAGTACAACGTCCTGCAAGCGGCGATCGTCGCGTCGCATCGCATCTTCCAGCACGCTCGACCTGCCCGTCACGATCACCACGCCCGGCGCAACCGAAGAAGACTGGACGCGCGCACGGGCGCATCGAGTTTGAGAACGTCTGGTTCGCTTACAAGGATGAAGATTGGGTGTTGCAGGACGTGTCGTTCACGGTCGAGCCGGGCCAATCGGTCGCGCTTGTCGGCCACACCGGCTCCGGCAAGACGACGATCACGAACCTCTCGATGCGCTTCTACGACGTGCAGCGCGGGCGCGTGCTGTTGGACGGCGTTGACGTGCGCGAGTGGGATTTGAAATCGCTGCGCGAAAACTTCGCCGTCGTCTTGCAGGACGTGTTTCTCTTCAGCGGCACGATCGAGGGCAACATCCGTCTGGGTCGCGCAGATATGCCGGACGAGCGCGTCGACTGGGCCGCGCACGAAGTCCGCGCCGACCGTTCATCGAGCGCCTGCCCGAAGGCTACGCAGCTGAAGTGACGCGAGCGCGGCGCGGGCCTCTCAGTCGGGCAGAAGCAATTCATCTCTTTCGCCCGCGCGCTGGCCTTCGACCCGGCGCTGCTCATCCTTGACGAAGCCACCAGTCTTCAATCGACACCGAAACCGAGCAACTCATCCAGCAAGCCATCGAGCGCGTCCTGCGCGACCGCACATCGCTGTCGTCGCGCACCGGCTCTCCACCATCCAACGCGCCGACCGCATCATCGTCCTGCATCACGGCGAAATCCGCGAGCACGGCACGCACCAAGAACTACTCGACCCTGCGCGGCCTCTACTGGCGACTCTACAAACTCCAATACGCCGACCGCGACCGCAACGAAGCCGTGCCGGATCTCCCACTCAGCGACACATTGCAGTACGGAGATTGAAAAGCAGTAGGCAGTAGCATTTGCAGACAAGCGAAAGGCTCGCCGATTGATTCGACCTCGCACACTCACGAGGCACGTTCAATCGGCGGCCTTCTTAACTGTTCAGTCAGCGGCCTGGCCTTAACTGCCTACTGTCTACCGTCTACTGTTTCCGCCGGCATCTGGAACTGTGCGTCGTCCACGGCGACGTTGTGCTTGATGTCTGTGAACTTGCGCGTGGAGCTGATAGTAAGTGTCGATGTTCGAGATGATGATCGTGAACGGGACTTTGATGCCGTCCACTTCGCTGTAGTCATCGTAGTCGATCTGTTCGGGGATCGGGTTCAAGACCGTGTCGGTCAGCGTGAGCCGGCGCAGGAGCAAGCCCGTCTCGGCGTCGAAGAACAGTCGTTCGGTGACGCCGGGCGCGGGGCTGTGGATGAGCACGGTGGCGGGGCGCTCGCTGACTCGCCCGCGCCCGACGCGCATATTGGGTAGCGGCGCAGGATTGATGTCAGCATGTTAAAATGCCGCCGCGCTTTCATATGACGCCAATCTGTGCGCCGCTCATCTCGCGCGCCCGCTGGTTCTTCGATCCAGCCGGTCGGGCCGTTAAAGCCCTGCTTGATGTCCCTTGCGCGGGGTCGTCAATCGACCACGAACTTGTCCGCGCCTTTTAATGTCATCTCAATCGGCCATGTGCGATTCTGCGACGACTCGCGCGTGCCCTTGAGCACGCGCGTTTCACTTTCCTGATGCGGCCTCGCGCCGCCGACGCCTTGCACGTATTTGTCCATGACCTGTTCACGGTCGGCGGTGTGGGTCACGCCTCGGTGCGCCGCCCGCGTCTCGCCCGCGGCAGTTGGCCGCCAGGCGGAGGCGGCGTCGCGGGCGGTTCATGACCGGAGAACGTGAGCGGCATGCCGGCAAGTTTCGGGGTCGTTCGGCCTCGATGGCAGGTGTAGCAGGTGACGCCCGCGCTGCCCAAGTCCAGCTTGTTGGTCTTGTTGATGCTCATCGTCATTTGCATCATGCTGGCGGCCGTCTCTTTTGTCTCTTTTCGTCGCTTCTCCCAGTCCCACTCGTCGCCCCCCGTCGTCGGGTTTTTAGTCTGCACGTGGCAGAAGTTGCAACGGACGCCGAGCGAGGTGCTGATGAAATTCATTAGCGGGAAGAGCTGCGCTTCGGGCAAGCCCTTGAGCACCTGTATGTTCTTGTGCGTCTGCTCGACGGGCTTATCGCCTTGCCGCTGAGCCTTGCGCGCCGACGCGCGCTAGCTCGTCAGGTATAAAGCGCAGAAGCCGAGTGCGAAAGTTTGAGCATGTTGAGCTTCATACTATGCCGCCGCGTTGTGCGTTGCTGCGATGAGATGTTAGTGGACGAGACGATTCCTTTCGATCTGTTGGATCTGACGATACGCTGATGTCTGGACTGTTCACGGCAGCATGTTTTCTTCGTCCTGAAAGGGTCGCTTAAAGCCGGAGGCAAGCAAAGCGACCGTGAACGTTAACGCACAAAGACAAGAAGCACACCAAAGAAGAGTCGCACATTCTGTTGATTGTGCCTTTGTGTCTTTGGTGGTTAAGTTTGCCCCCGGCTTTATTGACCCCTTCAGGTGTCACGAGCAGCTCGACCGCTTTTAAGCGCGCGACTTGATCGGAATCAGGCTTTCGAGCGATTGTAAATCTGAAGGTACATCTGCGTCTCGCGCGGGATGAGCGTGCGCCAGCCTGCGCCGCCGCGCCGCGATGTATGAGCGAGCCGCGCGGGGTTGGAGTTGTAACCGGCGGCCATCAGCTCCGGCTGCGTGGCCGATCCTGTCCGCGAGCGCGTCGATCACGTCCGGGCTGGCCGCGAGGCCGTTCCAAGTGTCCTGCATGTAGAGCAGCATCGCTTCGAGCGCGTTGCCGTGATTGCGCATGCCCGCGACGAAGTCCGGGTTGAGACCGACGCCCGGATGCATGCGCCGGATCATCTGGTAGGTCGAGGGAATCATCTGCACCATGCCGCCCGCGCCGGCGAAGCTGACCGAATAGCGATACGTGTTCAGCTCGTTCAAAGCGTAGAGCGCATAGACCTCTTCGTAGAGTCGCATGCCGACTCTCGCGCCGGAAGCGGTCGTGATCGACGTGCTCGACGAGGCACAGGCGCTCGGCCATGTCCATGTATCATCGGCGAGATCGTCACGCCCTTCTCCTTCAAACGCTTCGCCGCCAGATCGAGCATCGTACGCACGTAAGCCTGCCCCGTCTTGACCAGTTCGGGCGAGAGCAGCGCCGGGTGCGCCGACGTGTAATAGGCCATCTCCGGCAGCCGGCCGAACTTCTCAATCGGATACTCGACCAGCAGCGGCGCGAGTTGCCGCCCCGCCAGATCGGCGACGATGACGGCCGTGTTCACGTAGTTCGAGCGCACGACGCGCACGCGCAGCAGTGTGCCAAGCGACGAGGTCAAGGTCGTCTCAAAATCTTTGGTCAGAAACGTCTGCTTCGGCAACGTCAACAGATGCACCTGCCCGCTGTTCGTGTCGAGCGCGGCCAGCGTCACGAAGTTCAGCGCACTTGTGCCCAACGCGGACGGGCGCACACGCGTCTTGAGCGCGCGTTCTGCCTCTGCGATGTGCGCGCGAACTTTAGCGGCGGCGGGCGGGCGGGCGGGCTGCAACGGTGCGTAGACCGCGACGGGCGCGGGCGTCAACGCAGGCACGGGCACAGGCGTGGTGGTGGTGGTGGTCGCAGGCGGCGTTTGTTGCTGCGGCACAACCACGACGGCGGGCGCAGGCACAGGCGTCGGCGTCGAAACGACGGCAGGCGTTCGTGTGGGCTGCGTTTGCGGCGCTGTACTCGGCGCGGGGTTCACCATGCGCGGGCGCGTGGCAGGCGCATCGGCCGGCGTCTGTGCGCGCGTCAGCGCAGGCACGAACGCCAACAGGAATAATACGACCCATCTTGTCTTAATCACTTGCGGCAACCTCTATGTGTGGAAGCTACGCTCAGGGGGAGAGCTAGTCTCTCTAAGATTCGCGCGGCGCACGACGGGTTGTCAACTAGAGAAATGATGAATGTGGGATGATGAATGATGAATAACAAGCTGTTCTTGCATTCATCATGCCGCATGCATCATTTAGTTAGACCTCGCGTAGATTGCCGGCGACTGCGCCTGCGGCCGAAGCGGCCAGTTCGCGCAAGGGGCCGGTCTTGTGCAGCAGACGGAAGCGCGTGGCGAGCACTTGCGCGACGTTGACGCCGAGGCTGTCGTCGAGCGGCCACAACTGTTCGTTGAGCGCGGTCGCCGCGACACGCTCGAACGCCTGTTGTAGTTCGGGTCGGACCGCTTCCATGCCCTCGATGAACAGCACTTCGCCCGCACGCCCAACCTGCGCGCGTCGCCGCGCGTGCTCGCGCAGACGTTGGCGCACCTCTTCGTGAATCCGGCCCGTCGCAATGACGACAAGATGCGGTGCGTCCGTGCGGGCCTGTTCGTCGAGCGCGTGCCGCGCCTGCTGCGCCGTCCAATCGCCGTCGCGCAAGAGGAACAGGAACGCCTCGCCGCAGACATGCGCCATCGCGCGCGACTCGCCTTCGCCCGACACAGGGCGCGTCACGATCTGACTTTCAGGCAAGCCCAGTTTGCCGAGGATCGAGCGCAGGTGCGTCGTCAGCCACGAGCCGTCTTGCAAGAGCGTGGCGGTCAGCGAAGTCGGCACGGTGATGTCGTCCGCCTTCTCGTCGGCGATGGCCGCGCCGCATTCGGTGCAGATGGCGTTGCTCGCGTTCAAGACGCCCAACGCATCAGGCGACGGCAGACGAAAGAGCGGCCGGTTGGCCTTGCGACAACTGACCAGCACTTCGCGCTTGACCAAGCCGACGCCCGCCAGCCTATCCAGCAACGATTCGGCAACGCCATCGTCGCCGACGAGCGACCCGCCCCCGTGCCCTTCGGCTTGCGCTTCGACCAGACGGCGCAAGACCTGTCGCGCCTCCGTGTTCTCCAACATGCCCGCGACACGCAGCCAATCGGCGACCATCGTGCTGCGCGCACTCTGCGGCCCGCCTTCAGCCGCCGCCTCGGCCGCGAAGCGCGCGAAGCTCTCAGGCGCAGCCGACGCTTGCGCCTGCCATTCGACTTCAACGAGCGCGCTCGCGGCCTTCAGATCGCTGAAGCCACGCGCCGCCTCAAGCGCGTCGTAGACGTTGCGGCAGAAGGCGTCGAGTTTATCTTCGGGCGCGATGGTGTCGGCCTCATAGACGATGCCTGCGCGCACGCCGGGCGCGTCCGACTCGTCGCCGAAGATCAGGAAGTGAACGAAGTCTTCAACGCAGAACAGGTCGCCGCGCACGTAAGGCACTTCGCCGGCCGTGTCGTGTTCGACGGCGAGCGCGCGTTCCAACTCGCGCACGCGCTCTGCGCCGGGCAGCGCCAACTCGTAAGCGTGCAGCCGGGCGGAACGAACGAGCGGCACGAGGCCCTTCTCCTGTAGCCGCTCGATGAGCGGCGTGCGGGTCGCAGGCTCGACGTGATGATTGAGGGTCTTCGTGGCAACGAATAACATCCGGGGTCACTCCCTTTCTTCTTGGGCGCGCATGCTATCACGACGCGCCGCGCGTTCGCTACGCTCTTAGCGCAGTCTGCAATTGCATGTGACCGCTTGGGTCAGGTGAAAACAGGCGTGGAGCACGCGTGGGCGGGTATGGAGCACGCGCGGACAGGCGTGGATCAGGTCAAGCTCGACGTGGATCGGTGTTTGGGACGCATGGATCAGTGCCGGGGGCACGTGGATCATGTTTGGGGAGGCATGGATCACGTTTTGCCGGGCGTGGATCACTGTTTGGGAGGCGTGGATCACATTTAGATCGACGTGGATCACGCGCAGATTCGTTTGGATCAGGCGAAAACTTGTGTGGATCGAGTGCGACTTGTGGGTGTGCTGCTATTCATACACCGACCAGTTCTTGCCAGAGTCGCCGTCAGGATGACCGCATACGTTTCTTGCACTTGCGCTTCGCCGTCTGTGTTTACGCGTCTTACGTCGAACTCGTCACAACGCACTGATCGGACAGTTTCCGTGCAATCGCTAGATGTGCCTTGTGCCATGTCACAAAACGGTCACATTGCCTCTTGGCCGGCCATAAGTGTTGATTACTATCCACTTGTTGCTGCGATTTAGGCAGCGCCAATCCTCCCACATAAGCAGTTCCCGGAAAAAGCAGTAACGAGTTTAAAGGTAAGGAGCATTAGTTCCCCTACATGCCCGTGAGACAACTGTTCCCCCAAGCGCTCGTCGCGTGCTTAGCCCTCTGTCTGTTTGCGCTCAGCGCCGTTGCACAGACTGACACGCGCCCCCGTCAGGTCGCCAAAGCCCTCGACTCCGAAGGGACAGCCCGGCTTGAGAACGACATCTATCTCGTCTCGGAAGCGAAGCCCGAAGAGGTGGACGTGTTCAAGCCGACGCTCGGTGCGCCCACCATCTTGCGCTTCAACCAGACGATGCTCTCGGCGATTGACGCACGCATCGGTGCGCCTTATGTCTACGGTTCGTCGGGCCCGCGCGTGTTCGATTGCTCAGGCTTTGTGTGGAGCGTCTTCCGCGAGGCGGGGATCAGTTTCGAGCGCGGTAGCGCACGCGGCTTCTGGTCGCAGTTCGGCGTGCCCAAGCCCGGCGACGAATACAAGTTCGGCACGCTCGTCTTCTTCAACAACTTGAAGCACGTCGGCATCGTCGCCGGCCCCGATGGTTTCTATCATGCTTCTTCGAGTCAGGGCGTGACCTACTCGCCGTTCAACGAGTACTGGTCCGAGCGCATCGTCGGCTTCCGCCGCGTGCCCCTGCCCACGCCATTGCTAGCCGAATAAGTTCCCCCTTTGTTCGTGCAAGCAAAACCGGCCGGCGCTTCGAGTTCCCCCTTCAAGCGCCGGCCGGTATTGTTTTTGTGTGCAGTGGCTTGTTACTTAAGCTGGCCCGGCACGAAGCCCGCGCGCCGTTCGTCGTCGTCGCGTGCTTCCCACACGACGATGATCTGCTCGACGGACACGTAGCACAACTGGCCTTCGTCGCCTTTCATGTGCAGCACGCCGCCTTCGACCTTCAACACCTCACCCCGCAAGCTCGACGCCCCGCCGCAGTAAACGTCCAGCCGCTTACCCGTCATCCCCGAAAGAAATTCCTGCATGATAACCTCCGATGCGAAATGAATGATGAACGATGACTGATGAAGGATGGATGACAGACAAGCTGTTTGCTATTCATCCTTCCGCATTCATCATTAACTTTCCGGCGTCCACTCCCAGACGTTCTCGTACTCTTTCCGGTGCAGCCGCTTCGTCATGCCTTTGACGAAGGTGATCTGCACGAGCGGCACAACCGACTCGTCCGCCTGCTGCTTACGCTCGAACTGGATCATATCGTAATAGACGCAACGCCGCCGCGCCGGGTACTCGCGGCAAACGGCCGGGCCGCGCGTGATAGATCGTGCAGCCGCGCGACTCCGGGTCGAGAAACTTGCACGCCTTGCCGAAGATGTGATCGGCCTTACGCCGCAGCACAGGCTCTTTCTGCCACAGCGTCGTGTAACGCCGCTCGGCCACTTCATACGTGACGCCGAAGTGCTTCGCCAGACGCTTGATGTCGCGCTTCGTCACCTGCACGCGGTCGTAGATGGCGCAACAGAAGGCCGGGCACTTCGCGCAATCGTACAACACGCGTGCTTGATCATCCGTGATCGTTTTCCCCATGCATTAACCTCAGTGCCAAGTGACGAGCGAGTGACGAGTTGACGAGCAAGCAGTTGCTTGACTCGTCACTCGTCACTGGTCACTGTTCTTCTACCTTCGTTCCGACTTGTCATATTCCGATAGCAGCAGATCCATCAACTCGCCGCGCCGGTCGTAGAGGCGCTTCAGCTCGCGCGGCGCGTGGCGGGCGAGCGCGTACGCGGTGACGAGCGGCAGCGCGATAGTCGAATCAACATAACATACAACCGCGTCGGGCAAACGATCAGGATCGACCTTACCCCAAGAGACGGCCTCGCCCGGCGTCGCGCCCGACAGGCCGCCCGTGTCGGGGCGCGCGTCCGTGACTTGCAGAAAGTAATCGTGCCCGCGCTCGTCTATGCCGAGCACCTCCTGAATCTGCGGCTCGGTTTGGAGCATGAAGTTCTTGGGCGAGCCGCCGCCGAGGATGAAGACCGCCGAGCTTGCCGCCGTGCTTTGCGCCCTTTATCGCCGCGCCCGTGGATCGCGCCGCGCTTGGCGGCGAGCACGATGGCCGCCGTCTCGTTCACGTCGAGCGACGGATCGAAGGCGAGCTTGTTGCCTTGCAAAGCCTTCGCCGCGACGTTCATGCCGATGGACGAATCGCCGGGGCTGGACGTGTAGAGCGGCACGCCGAACTCGTAGGCCGCGGCGAGGAGCGACTTGTTTTCAAGCCCCAGCTTGCGCTCGCGCTCGCGCACGTACTTGCCGCACAGATTATGAAACTCGGCCGTGGACATCGCGCGCTGAAACTCCTCGCCTTCGATGATGCGCCGGAAGAACGCATCCGTATCGAGCAGCACCGAGTAGTCGAAGAAGATGTCGTAGATGCGCACGACCTCTTCCTCGCGCAGCACGATGTCCGAAGTCTGCGCGCTGCCTTGATGGAGCGCGAGGCCGATGCCGAAGTGTGTGTCGTGATAAAGATTCGCGCCCGTCGTGATGATCCAGTCGACGAAGCCGGCGCGCATGAGCGGGATGAGCGCCGAGATGCCAAGCCCTGCGGGCGTGAGCGCGCCCGTGATCGACAGCCCGACGGTCACGTCCGGTTCAAGCATCTTCTGCGTGAACAACTGGCACGCCTCGCGCAGTCGCCCTGCGTTGTACGCGAGAAACGTCTCGTCAATCAGGTCGGCGACCGCCTCGCCGCCCTTAATCGGCGCGGGTCGATGCGCCGCCCCGACAGAAACTTGCTCCGCTTTTTCGCCATGCGCTCCCCTTGCTAGAAGATCAGACGTAACAGCAGGCACACCAGCGCCACCCACATCAGCCGCGTTCGCAGTTTAGCCGTGTCAGGCTGTTTCGGATCGAGCACCAACGACCAACCAAGCGCGCTGTACTGGATGCAGAGCAACCAGTCGCCGTGCAGCAAACTCCACAGCGCGTAGACGAGCGCGCCGATGCCAATGATTAATCTCAACGCTTTCATGTAGCCCTCCGTGCGGCGGCACTGTTGTCGCCGTTAGTCGCTTCGTTTGCCGTGCCGGCCGGCACACGGCGCAGGCGCAGGCGACCGATCCTGCGCTCGTCCGCTTCCAACACTTCGACGTCAAGCCCGCGAAAAGTCAGGCGCGTGCCGGGGCGCGGGACGTAGCCGACTTCGTTGATGACGAGGCCGGCGATGGTCGTGAAATCGTCGTCTTCGATCTCCAAGTCGAACAGGCGCTCGACCTTGCCCACTTCGGTTGAGCCGAGCACGTCGTAATAACCGTCGTCGCCTTCGACGATCTCGACGACTTCATCCGTCGCCCGTGTCCTCGTCCTCGATCTCGCCGACGATCTCTTCGAGTATGTCCTCGACCGTGACCAGGCCCGCGACGCCGCCATACTCGTCTATGACCATCGCCAGTTGCATGTGCGACTTCTGCATCTCTTCGAGCAGTTCGTCGACGGGCTTCGTCGCCGGCGAAAGAAGACGGGCCGGAGCGAGCGGCGCGATAGGCTCGTTCTCGCGCCCGTCGCACCAGCATTGCAACAGGTCGCGCATGTAGATCAGCCCCACGACCGTGTCGATCTGATCACGATAGACCGGCAAGCGCGAATACTTCGACTCGACCACCGTATCGCGCGCCTCATGCACGGTTGCCGTCAGCGGCAGCGCGACGATCTCCGTGCGCGGCGTCATCACCTCGTTGACGCGCGTGTCGCCGAACTCGATGATCGAATGGAGCAGTTCGCCCTCTTCCTCTTCGATGATGCCTTCGTCTTCGCCCACGTCGATGAGCGCCTGTATGTCGTCGTCCGTCGTCTCCTCTTCTTCTTCCGCGCCGCCGTTCTCCATCTGCTGCTCGGTCGCACGACGCGGGCGGTCGAACGACTTGTGCCACGTAAAGGCCAACAGCGACAGCGGCCGGTAGACGGGTCGCAGCACAGGCAGCAAACGTCGCAGCGTCCCCTCCGGCCGCCGCGACGCGATCAGCCGCGGGATCAGTTGCCGGAACAGCCCCGCCAGCACGAGAATCGTCAACGCAGCCCCGACGATAAAGCGCGCGTGCGTGAACCACCCGTGCGCCATCAGCCACTCATAAGTCACTGATGTGACGAGGACGGTGATCGCGACGAGCAGGATTTGGATCGCAGCCGTGAGCGTGAAGCGGAAGCGCGAGCGGTTATCGAGAATCTCTGCGAGGAACGTGGTCGCCACGGTCGGGCGTTCCTCCGCCTCGGCGATCATGCGCCGCAAGCCCACGTCGCTCAACTCGCCGAACGCCATGTCGATCAACGCCAGAAACGTCAACGCGACGAGCAGCAGGCATGTGATAACTATCTCGATTTCCATAAAGAAGCTGTCGGCGGTCAGCTATCAGCTTTCAGCTAAAACCAACCTCAACACCTTAATCTTTGCCGCGGCAACAGGCCGCGGCCATTCCATCTTAGCTGAAAGCTAAACGCTGATAAGCTGACCGCCATTATATTCCAAGACGACGGCGCAGGCGCAGTTCAAGCGCGTTCATCTCGCCGTCGTCAGTCTCATGATCATAACCGCACAAGTGCAATAGCCCATGCAAGATCAACTGCGCCACCTCGTCCTCGAACGTCAACCCATGTTCATCAGCCTGCCGCGCCGCCTGCTCGACTGAGATAACCACGTCGCCCAACGTCGCGCCCGACAACTGCTCAAACTCATCCTGCTCCGCCGGAAACGACAACACATCCGTCGTCCCACGCTTACCCCGCCAACGCCGGTTCAACCCCCGCATCGCCCGATCAGACACAAACGCCACGGTCGCGCCCGTCAGCCCGCACGCCGATCTTATCAAGCGCCCGCGCCGTGAACGCCTGCCACCGTTCACCATCCAACGCGCGCCCGCGCTGCCTGTTCACCACGTCAATCATTAAAATCGTGAAGCGTGAATCGTCAATCGTGAATAGATAAAACGAAGTTTCCTTCTATTCACGATCTACGATTCACGATCTACTAATCACAGATTGCTCTTGCTCGAATGTTCTTCGTAGGCGCGGATGATCATTTGGACGAGGCGGTGGCGCACGACGTCTTTGTCGGTGAAGTAGACGAACTCGATGCCTTCGATGTTGGCGAGGACACGCTCGCCTTCGATGAGGCCGCTGCGCCGACCGTGCGGCAGATCGATCTGCGTCTTGTCGCCGGTGATGACCGCCTTCGAGCCGAAGCCGATGCGCGTCAGAAACATCTTCATCTGCTCGCTGGTCGTGTTCTGCGCTTCGTCCAGAATGATGAAGGCATCTGACAACGTGCGCCCGCGCATGAACGCGAGCGGCGCGACTTCGATGATGCGCTTCTCAAGCAGCTTGGCGGCGCGCTCGGCGTCGATGAGATCGAATAGCGCATCGTAGAGCGGGCGCAGGTACGGATCGACCTTGTCCTGCAAGTCGCCGGGCAGGAAGCCTAACTTCTCGCCCGCTTCGACGGCGGGCCGCGCGAGCACGATGCGGCTCACCTGCTTTTGCATCAACGCCTGCACAGCCATCGCCACGCCGAGGTAGGTCTTACCCGTACCGGCCGGGCCGATGCCGAACACGATGTCGTTGCTGCTGGATCGCTTCGATGTAGCGGCGCTGGTTGGCAGACTTGGGCGCGACCTGTTTTTTGCCCGCCGGGTTGAAGCGCGCCTTCGTGAAGTAGTCGCGCAGACTGTAGGCGCGGTCTTCGGCGATCTGGGCGAAGGCTTCGCGCAGTTCGCGGTCGGTGAAGGTCTTGCCTTCGGTGAACAGTTCGGCGAAGTCGGCGAGGATGCGCTCGACCGTCGCCACGTCCTGCGGGTCGCCGTCCACGGTCAAGTCCTGTCCGCGCGCGTTGATGCGCACGTCCAAGAGCGATTCAAGGTACTTGATATTCTGGTCGTGGACGCCGAACAGCGTCTCGATCCCTCTGGGCGGAAGTTCGATCTTCTTCAACGGCAGACTCTAATCTCCTTGTCGTGGGGCAGGTTCAGGGCCGTGGGGCGCAGGTTCGTCGGCGTCGAGAATTGCGGTTACACATGAGTCTGGCAAAACGCTACTACACGCTCGCGCATGTGTCAACGAAGAGGCCGAGCACGGCCGGGACACAGGCGACGAAATCTCAACGAATCGACACGTCAGGCGACGCAATAAGTCATCTTTCCGTGCTTTCACGAGCAGCACTGCTCAGCCGCAACTTAAAGCTGCGGCTGAGTCGCACCGCTTGACACTAACACATGCGCCCCCTATACTTTGCCCTTTGCGTGGGAGCCGTTGCGGCTGTCTGTCGCGCGGGCACGCGAAATTATTAGACAAGTAAGAACAGGTCTGGACGGAGAAAGCTAATGCCGAATCATAAATCAGCCGAGAAGCGCATGCGTCAGAACGAAAACCGGCGCAACATTAATCGTAGCAACCGCACGCGCATGCGTTCGCAGATCAAGAAACTGCGCGCCGCTCTGACGACAGGCGACGCGGGCGCGCTTCAGGAGACGCTGTCGCAGACCGTCTCGGTCATCGACAAGTCCGTGCAGAAAGGCGTGCTGCATCGCAACGCCGCCGCGCGCTACAAGTCGCGGCTGACGGCGCGCGTCAACCAAGCGGGCGCGACGAAGTAAGCGTCACTAAGAACCATCGCAGGCAGCGAGGCGGATCGAACAATTCGATCCGCCTCGCTGCTTTTTTATTTGTCACTTGGGCTACGCGCGCACGAGACTTTAACCTGCGACTTTGTAGCGCGCAGAAAGGAACGAAGATGTCAGACGACCCGTTAACCACGCCCCGTTTCAGCAGCGTCGCCGAGATCGAAGACTTGGTGCGCCGATTTGAAGCTTGCACGCTTGCGCCGGCCGACTTCACGCACCGCCTGCATTTGACCGTCGCGCTCTGGTATCTCACGCACGCGTCGTTCGCTGAAGCGGCCACGCGCATGCGGCAAGGACTGCTGCGCTTCATCAAACATTATAATGCGGGCGATAAATACCACGAGACGATCACGCTGTTCTGGCTCAAGCTCGTGCAACACTTCCTCGACCACGCGGGCGCAGATAGATCGTTGCCCGACCTCGCCAACGAACTCTGCGCGCACTACGGCCACGCGCAACTGCTGTTCGCGCACTATAGCCGCGCCCTCATCCAGTCGCCGACAGCAAAAGCGAACTGGGTCGAGCCTGATCTGCGCCCGCTCGAAAATTGAGTCGGCTTAGTTACTGCTTGCGCCATACTTCCATCACTAAAGCCGACACATTTTTTTCACATCTTTTTCGCGCTAATAGCAATGACTTCATACAACTGCGCCGTATGCAATGCATCTTAAAGGGTTCTCGACGATCACGTGCTTTGTTAGTCTTTCCCGGCTTCCTCTACATAGCATTTACACCTAACTGTTACTACGATCACCTTGGGGGTGTACTATGTCTAATCTTGCCCGTAATAGCTTCGCGGCGCTGCTACTCTTAGTCTTTGGCGTCGCGTTCTCTTCCGCACAGCAGGTCCACGCGCAGAGCGCGAGCGACGTGCTGATCTCCGAATTTCGTTTTCAAGGCCGGCCGGCACGCGCGACGAATTCATCGAACTTTATAACAACACCGATCAGCCCATCACCGTCAAGCCGCTTGACAACTCGGCGGGTTGGGCATTGGCTGCTGCTGACGGCATGCCGCGTTTCATCATCCCGACCGGCACGGTCATCCCGGCGCGCGGTCACTTCCTCGGCGTGAACGCCAACGGCTACAGCCTCACCGCCTATCCGTCCGGCAAAGGACGGACGGCGACGGGCGATGCTTTGTATCTCAGCGACATTCCGGTTGACGGCGGCATCGCACTGTTCCGCACGAGCGAGCCTGAGCAGTTCAGTTTCGAGACGCGCATCGACGCGGCCGGCTTCAACACCGTCAAAGACCCGCTCTACCGGGAAGGCGACGGCCTCACGAGTTTCGACGGCACGACGCGCGAGCACAGCTACGTGCGCCGGCAAGAGACGGGTCTGCCGCAGGACAATGAGAACAACTCCGGCGACTTCGTGTTAGTTCTCACCGACGGCCCCGTGACCAACAGCACCGCGCCCACAACCGGCGGGGCGGGCGCGGTTCAAGCTGCGGACATTTCGGAGACGCTCGACATTCCCTCCGTACTCGGCGCACCGGGGCCGGAGAACTTGGTCAGCCCCGTGCTGAGCAACAAGACTATGCCCGCGTCGCTCATCGATCCGACACGCACAGCGAGCGCCGCGCCCAACCGCATACGCAACACCACGCCCGTCACCAACGGCGCGCAAGGCACGCTGACCATTCGGCGGCGCTACACCAACAACACGGGCACGCCCATCGCGCTCTTGCGCTTCCGCGTCATAGACATCTCGACGCAGGGCAACGCGGCGAATGGGCAGGCCGACGTGCGCCTGCTCAGTTCGGCCAACAACAAGGCCTCGCTCAGCAACGGCGAAGCCATCGTCGTGCGGGGCACGAAGTTGGAAGAACCGCCTGTGCAGCGCAACGGCGGCGGCCTCAACACCTCTGTGACCGTCGAGTCGGTCACGCGTGACAACCCGCTCGTGCCCGGCGCAAGCGTGGCCGTGCAGTTTGTTCTCGGCGTGCAGACGGGCGGCAGCTACCGCTTCTTCGTCAACGTCGAAACGGAACAACTGTAAGCCTCGGCGCTGCTGAGCAAACTCGAACGCCTGCGAGCTAATAACTCGCAGGCGTTTTTTTAACCGTGAACTGATAACGTGAACGAGTTGATCGATACCGGCCGAGTTTTTTTTACTGACCTTTCAATCGGCCAACTCACAGACGAGCAGTTCGAGTTGCAGGCGCGGCGTGGCTTGCGAGGTCTTGATGGCGAGGTCGGCGGCGGCGATGCGCGCGAGGCGGCGCGCGAGATCGTGTGCGTCGGTGCGGCGCGCAGTGGCGAGAAAGTCTTCGCGCTTGCTGTAGGGCATGTTGACGAGCCGGAAGACTTCTTCTTTGGGCCGGCTCTGCGTCATCAACTCTTTGGCGAGCGCGAGCCGGTGATAGTTGCTGGCGATCAGACCGACGAGCATCAACGGCTCTGTGCCGTCGTCCAGCAAGCGGCGCAAGGTCGAAAGTGCGCGCCGCTTGTCACGCGCGATCAAATGGTCCGTCAACTCGAAGTTCGACAACTCACGCGCGCGCCCGACCAGCGTGTCCACCATCTCCATCGTGATGTAACCGGCGGGCAGCGCGGCGGTCGCAAGTTTATTCAACTCGTTCGATAATCTTCGGACGCTCGGCCCGACCAGCGCGATAACTTGCCTGAGCGTCCGCTCGTCGGCTTCAGCACCCGCGCGCTTCAAGTGGTCGCGCGCCCACACGGCCAGTTCGTTGTCCGTCTGCGCCGCGAACTCGACGCTGGCGCACGCGTCCAATAGCGTCTTGCTCAACTTGCGGCGCTTGTCCAGATCGTCCGCGACGAAGATAACAACCGAACTCTCCACGGGCCGCGCAAGATAACGCAAGAGCGCGCCTTCGTCCGCCTCTTTGAGCTTGGCGAAATCCGTAACGCGCACGACGCGCCGCGCCGACATCATCGGCAACTGCTCGGCTGCCGCAATGGCCTGCTGCACATCAACACTTGCGAGACTGAAATGCGTTTCGTTGAACTCGCGCAGCGGCGCGTCCTTTAACGCCGCTTCGGTGACGGCGCGCATGGCCTGTTCGCGCAGATATTCTTCGGGGCCGTGGAACAAATAGAGCGGCGCGAGTTTGCCCTGCTTCAATTGCCGCTTCAGTTCGTCGCGCGTGAGGGTGCTCATTTTTCGCGGTTGACGCCGAAGCCGTTCGTCAGCGTGGAGACAAGGCTCTCGGCGAAGCTGCGGGCGATGCGTTGCACGGCCGGGTCTTCCTCGTTGAAGAAGGTGCGCGGGTCGTTGGCGAACTCGAACTCGCCGCGAAAGACGAAATTCTGATTGTCATACAGCACGCGGTTCTGCACCTGATCACGCACGGTGACCGCGCCGACAATCGTTACTTCAAACACGCGCGAACGCCCGCGCTCGTCCAACAACACGCCGGAGAACGAAAAGCTTCTGATCGCGCCGTCCACCACGGCGTCCGCGCCTTGCCGTTCGCTCTGCACGCGCAAGCCCCGCCCGCGCTTGATGATCTCGTTGGTGACCGCATCGGTAAACCGCGTCTCGATCTTGTAACGCAACGCCTGATTCTCAAACGCGGGCACGGCCACAGTCTTGATGTATTCCGGCAGCCCACTCTTCGTCACCGGCTTATAGCATTCGGTAAAGCCCGACGAGCACACAAGCACAAACGCGAACAAGGCCGCGCGCACAAGCTTCAGCGTCAATCTCTGATTCATCAAATCACCTTAACCAACTATGCAAGCCACGAAGGCGCACGATAAGACTTGCCGCGTCATCCTGTCAAACTCGCCGCTCGCTTGATCGCATCCGCCACGCGCGCCGTCTCAACCGCCGCGCGCACGTCATGCACGCGCACGATGCTCGCGCCCTGCAAGATCGCGGCTGTCACTGTGGCCATCGTGCCGTGCAGACGCTCAGCGGCCGGTACGTCGGCCAGCAGTTGCCCGATAAATGACTTGCGCGACGTGCCGACCAGCCACGGCATATAAGGGAACGCGCGCAAAAGCCGGTCGAAGTGCGCGATCAATTCGACGTTCTGAGCGACCGTCTTGCCGAAGCCGATGCCGGGGTCGAGGACGATAGCCGCGCGCGCGACGCCGCGCCGCTCGGCCATGGCCAAACTACGACGTAGGCTCACGCTTATGTCTGCGAAGATGTCGGGCGCGGGCGGCAGTCGTTGCATGGTCGCGGGCGTGCCGCGCGAGTGCATGAGAATTAAGCCCGCGCCTGTGCGCGCCGCTTCGTCGGCGATGTGAAAGTCGAACCGCAGGGCCGAGATGTCGTTGACGATGCAAGCGCCCGCGTCGAGCGCCGCGCGCGCAACTTCCGACTTGGTTGTGTCAATCGAAATGATGGCTTCGGGCCGCCGGGCGAGTTGTTTGATGACGGGCACGACGCGGCGCAACTCTTCTTCGACGGTGACAGGCTCGCTGCCCGGCCGCGTCGATTCACCGCCGATGTCGATGATGTCCGCGCCGTCGGCGAGCATCTGTTCGGCGTGCTCGATTGCTTGCCCGGTCGTGTCGAACTGCCCGCCATCGCTGAAGCTGTCCGGTGTCACATTCAAGACGCCCATGACGAGCGTGCGCGCGTCGAGCGCGATGGCCCGGCGCGCGGTCTGCCAGATACGTGCTTGCGGCGTGTCCATTAAGGGCGCGAGCATAGCAAAAGGGGAAGAGGCTTGCACCCCTTCCCCTCGCGTAGTGTGGAACGTTTGGTTGTTTACGCTCAGGCCGTGGCCGGCCCCGTGATAGGCGGCAGGATCGGCTTGAGCGGGCTGGCGGCCGGCTCTTTGAGTTGCGGCCGTTCTTCGTCGCCCTTCGAGGCGGGCGGCTGATCGTCGTCCACGGAGAGGCCGGCGACGATGCGGCGAATCTGCACGCCGTCGAGCGTCTCGCGTTCAAGCAGCGTCTCGGAGAGGCGAATCATGGTTTCGCGGTTCTCTTCGATGATGCGTTTGGCGCGCGCGTACTGCTCCGACACGATCTGTTTGACCTGCTGGTCGATCTTGATCGCCGTGTCTTCTGAGAAGTCGCGGTGCTGCGCGATCTCGCGGCCGAAGAAAATCTGTTCTTCCTTCTTGCCGAAGGTGAGCGGCCCGAGTTCCGACATGCCGTACTCGCAAACCATCGAACGCGCAAGCTCGGTCGCCCGCTCGATGTCGTTGGACGCGCCGGTCGTGATGTCGTTCAAGAACACTTCTTCGGCGATGCGCCCGCCCATCATGATGGCGATCTGGCCGAGCAGATACTCGCGCGTCGCACTGTAGCGATCACCTTCGGGCAACTGCTGCGTCAGACCGAGCGCCATGCCGCGTGGAATAATCGTGACCTTATGCACCGGGTCGGCGTTCGGCACTTTCAAGCCGACCAGCGTGTGCCCGGCCTCGTGATAGGCTGTGATGCGTTTCTCCTCGTTGGTGATGACCATGCTCTTGCGCTCCGCGCCCATGAGCACCTTGTCCTTCGCCAACTCGAAATCGGTCTGCATCACGATCTTCTTGTTGTAGCGCGCCGCATTCAACGCAGCTTCGTTCACGAGGTTCGCAAGGTCTGCGCCCGTGAAGCCGGGCGTGCCGCGCGCGATCACGGAGATGTCAACGTCTTCGCCCAACGGAATCTTGCGCGTGTGAACTTTCAGGATGCCTTCGCGCCCGCGCACGTCGGGACGCGACACGACCACGCGCCGATCAAACCGACCGGGCCGCAGCAGGGCCGGGTCGAGCACGTCCGGGCGATTGGTCGAAGCCATCAGGATCACGCCGTCGTTCGACTCGAACCCGTCCATTTCGACGAGCAACTGGTTCAAGGTCTGCTCGCGCTCGTCGTGGCCGCCGCCCAAGCCCGCACCGCGATGCCGCCCAACAGCGTCAATCTCATCAATAAAGATGATGCACGGCGCGTTCTTTTTGCCCTGCTCGAACAGGTCGCGCACGCGCGACGCGCCGACGCCGACGAACATCTCAACGAAGTCCGAACCCGAAATCGAGAAGAACGGCACGTTTGCTTCGCCCGCGACCGCACGCGCCAGCAAGGTCTTGCCCGTGCCCGGCGGGCCCATCATCAGCACGCCTTTCGGAATGCGCCCGCCGAGTTTTTGAAACTTCTGCGGCTCTTTCAGGAACTCGATGATCTCTTGCAGTTCCTCTTTCGCCTCTTCGACGCCCGCCACGTCCTTGAACGTGACGCGCTTCTGCTGACTATTCAAGAGTTTCGCCCGCGACTTGCCAAACGAGAGCGCCTTGTTGCCGCCCGCCTGCATCTGTCGCATCATGAAAATCCAGAAGCCAAGCAACAAGAGCAAAGGGGCCCACCACGCCAAGAGCGACCAGATGACGCTGTTGCCGCTCGATAGGTCTTCCACTTTTTCGACCTTCGGCTTGTTGGTCGTGGCATCAACTGCCGTCGCCGCTTCCATCAGTTTGCTCTGGAACATCGGGTTCGACAATTCGGCCTTGTACTGCCCGCCGCCGTTCTTGCTGATGGCGACGGCTTCGCTCTGCTTAATCGTGAGCTTAGCAATCTCGCCCTTCTGAATCTTGTCGCTTAGCGTACTCACGTCGATAGCCTGCGTGCCGCCGCCCTGACTGTTGGCAAACGCCTTGTAGAGCAGCACCGCGCCGAGCAGGATCAGTACCCAGAAGATGATCTGTCTGACTGTGGAACTCAAAATTGTTTCTCGCCTCCGACGCCGATGATAACCTATTTCGGCGTCCGTTGTCGCTCCCGCAAACGTCACACGTCGCGCGGCTGTCGCCGGATGGGGAGCGCCCTTTGTTCAAACATCCGGCCCGCGTGCAAAGCACCCTTTAAGATGCCCACGCCGCCCTGTAAGTTGTGCCCCGTCCGCCTCGTCGTCGTGGGCCGAGCGGCGCGGCAGTTTGCGGCCGACTCAGCCGCCGGCCCGCGCCAGATACGGCAGATTGCGCCAACGCTCGTTCATCCCCAGCCCGTAGCCGACGATGTAGTCTTCCTGCGTCTCAAACGCGCGCCAGTCGGGTTGCAGCGCGACCCGGCGGCGGTCGGGTTTGTCAACCAGCACGCAGAGTTTGATCGTGCGTGCGCCCCGCTCGGTCAACTGTCTGAGCAAGTACTCCTGCGGCACGCCCGTCTCCAACACGCCTTCGACGAGAAGTACGTCGCGGCCCGCCAGTTCGGTCTGCGTGCTGAATTGTAAATCTTGGACGCCGCCGAGCGAGCGATGCTCGTAGCGGAGGAAGGCTGTACGCAGCGGGAGTTGCAGTTGTCGCAAGAGGTCGGCCAGAAAGATGAAGCCGTCTTCGAGCGTGCCGAGCACGGTCAACTCTTGCGCGCCGTAAGCCTGCCCGATGTCGGCGGCGAGTGCGGCGACCCGTTCGGCAATCTGCGCCGCACTGAAAATCTCTACGACCCGTCCGTCCATCGGCTGCTCCCGTTAACCCGACAAGTGAAAACCGCCCACACACTTACGGGGGCGGCTCTACCCTAGTTTCATCTTAAACGCGCGCCCGTGGTTTTTCAACCGTTTTCCCGTGGCGGCTGAAAGACGAGCAGCCCACGCCGCCGTTCGACCGACGCGCCGCCCGGCAACTCCGCGACGCGCCGCCCACGCTCGCCCGCGAGCAGACGCTCGACACCTCTGATATGCGTCAATGTCAACCGGCGCACACTCCCGCGCCCCATCTTCAACCACAGACGCAGCGCGCGCCGCCTGAGCGCCGCATCACTCGCGCGCAACACGTCCACACGCAACGGCCGCGCGGCCGTGTTAACTTCCGTCATCGTTTCAGTCGTTGTTGCTTCTGTCGTTGCTGTCGCGGCGAGCAACAACTGTTCAGCTTGCGCGGCGAGCGCGTCTGCGTCGGCGCGCAGCAGTTCGGCCGCGCGCGCCAGCGCCTCGACCACGCGCGGGTTGAACGTCTCCAACAGCGGCAACAACTGACGACGCACACGCACGCGCGAAAACCGTTCGTCTTCGTTCAACGCGTCGGCGCGCACTTCCATCTTGCGCGCACGCACATACTCATGCGTCGTCTCGCGTCGCGCCCAACCGAGCAGCGGGCGTACGAGTTGCACTTCAGGCTCGCGCTTCGTCCAGCACACGCGCCGCACGCATCCCGCCCAAGCCCTCTGCGCCGCTGCCGCGCACAAGCGCAAGCAACAACGTCTCGGCTTGATCGTCAAGCGTGTGTGCGGTCAACACCACACGCGCGCATGACGCACGCGCCACGCGGGCAAGAAAGGCGTAACGCGCACGCCGCGCCGCCTGTTCGAGATTGTCGCGGCCGGCGCGCGCTTCGTCCGCCACGCACGCGCTTTCGATCACGACCTCGTGCCCAAGCGTGCGCGCGAGTTGTGCGACCCACGCCGCGTCCGCCGCGCCCGCCGCGCCGCGCAAGTTGTGATTCAGATGTGCGACCGTGAGCGACACCGGCAAGCGCCGCGCCTTGATCAACTCGTCGCAGGCGACCAGCAACGCGGTCGAGTCCGCGCCGCCGGAGACGGCGACGACCACGCGCGCGTCCGCCGACGGCAGCGCCAAACGCCGCCATTCATGCAACAAGCGGCGGGCAAATTGGCTGAGCAAGTTGTGCGCTGTGTTGGCCACGGGCCTGATTATCGCGCATCGGCCGCGCTAAAAGTTAGAACGTTCAGGTAAAAAGTGCGGCCGATGAGGTAAAAAGCGCGGCCGGTCGCACTTTAAGTGAGAACGATGGGGTAAAAAGTGAGAACGGCCTCGCTAAAAGTGAGAATGATGAGGTAAAAAGTGAGAACGATGGGGTAAAAAGCCCGGCCGTTCTCACTTTGAGCGCGAACGATCAGGTAAAAAGTGAGAACGGCCTCGCTAAAAGCGAGAACAGCCGCGTTCAAAGTGCGAGCTAGCCGACTGACCGGAACACGCAATATGCAATCAGACGATAAAGAAGCCGCGCCTGCTTGGGCCGAGCAGGATTCGCAGGCGTTCATCGATTACGGCCGCTACTTCGTGCCGGAGCGTGAGGAACAGATCGCGATCATCTGTGAATTGATCGAACCGCACGCCGGGTCGCCGCGCATTGTCGAACTGTGTTGCGGCGAAGGCTTGCTTGCAGCGGCGCTGCTCGAACGTGTGCCCGGTTGCACTGTGCAGGCTTACGACGGCTCGCCGCAGATGTTGGCACGGGCGCAGGCGCGGCTCGCGCCGTTCGCGGGTCGCTTTGCATGTGCGCAGTTCGACTTGGCGGCGCACGACTGGCGCGCGCAGTTGCAAGCGCAACCCGTCCACGCGGTCGTCTCGTCGCTGGCGATACATCATCTCGACGGTGAGCAAAAGCAGGAGTTGTTCCGCGACGTGTACCGGCTGCTTGCGCCCGGTGGCGTGTTTGTGATCGCGGACGTGATCGAACCGGCGCACGCGCTCGGTCATGCCATCGCGGCGCGCGCGTGGGACGATGCGGTGCGCCGCCGCGCGCTCGAACTCGACGGGCACGCGGCCGCGTTCGAGTTCTTCGAGCGCGACGGCTGGAACATCTATCGTCATCCCGATCCGCTCGACAAACCTTCGCGGCTCTACGATCAACTGCGCTGGCTCGACGCGGCGGGCTTCGCGGATGTGGACGTGCATTGGTTAAAGGCCGGGCATGCGGTCTATGGCGGGCAGAGGGCGGGCTAACTTCATTTGCTAACAGGAGACGTGATCGATGGCTGATGAGAATGCAACGGCGACAGAGGCGCGCGCCGATCCGCTTGCGCCGCCGGAAGTCAGGATCGACATATCGCGGCGCATCACGCGCGACCCGCTCTGGTGGGGCATCCTCGCCGTCTATATGTTGCTATTCAGCAGCACCGGCTACCTCGCCTTTTTCGAGCGCGATATAAACCCTGCCTTGAACATGAACGCCGACGTGCTCGCGGCGAAGTTGAACGACCAAGCGACCAAAGACTTCATCATCGAAACACTCAAAGACGAAGCTGACGAACATAAGAAGAAGGACGGGCTGGCGTTGCAATCCTTCAACATCGTGCTTGGCTCGCTGCTCGGCTTCTTGGCCGCCTCGGCCGTGTCGCGCGTCTCGCGCAAAGACGAAAGCGGATAGAAGCTTAACCACGAAGACACGAAGCCACGAAGAACTTTGATCGTCCTTCGTGGCTTCGTGTCTTCGTGGTTAAGTTTGATCGCTTACTGCACGTGCGGACGCACGAGCGGCGACTCTTTGTCGTCAACGAACACGTCGAGCACGGTGAAGTTCGTCGGGATCATCGTGGCGAAGGCGTGGTTCGTCAGCAGCAACGACCCGTGGCCGTCGAAGGCTGCGTTCGCGGGCGAGTCATACGGGAAGATCGGGCTGCCCTGCGGGTTCGTGAGCCGCTGCTGCTCCGTCCCGTTGGGGCGCAGGATCGAGACGCCGGAGTTGAACGGCGCGGCCAACACCACGTAGAGCTTGCCTGAACGACCGAACGCGATGCCGTCCGGCGCTTCGCCGTTGTACTGGTGGAAGACTTTCAACTGGGCCGCGGTCGGCGCGTTGACGAGCGGCAGCGTGTAGATTTTCCCGCCGAGAAATTCGCCCATCGGGCCGACGCCTTCGGCCGTGACGGTGAAGAAAATTTTATTACGGTCGGGGTTCAAGCGCAGACCGTTCGGGCCGAAGGGTGTGTCGAGCCGACTGTCTTGAAACCAGATTTGCGGCTGGCCGCCACCGGGCGCGATGCGCCAGATGGTCGCTTGGAACGAGTCGGTTAGATAAAGATAGCCGTCTTCGTCGAAGGCGATGTCGTTCGGCAGCGGCGGCAGATCGGCGACGGTCGGCGAACAGGGCGCGGGCGAAGTCGAACAGGTCGGCAGGTTGGGGATCGTGCCGGCATACGGCTGCTGCGCGCCGGTGTGGATGTTGATGCGAACGATGCCGAGTTGCGTGTTGACGACGTAGAGCCGGTTCGAGCCGTCGAAGGCGATGCAAGAGTTGGCGTGATCAATCGCGGTGTTCTCGCCCTGAATCGGATACTCGCGTTCCAGTTCGCCCGTCTTTGTGTTGTAGGCGAAGACCTTCGAGGGCGGCTCGCCCGCGTTGCCGAAGCGCGCGGGGCCGGCGACGTAAACGCGGTTGCCTTTAACGGCGATGCCTTCAGGGAAGCCGGGCGGTGTGGGCACTGTGGCGAGCACCTGCACGTCGCCAAAGGGGCGATGCTTATTATTGTTGTCGTTGTCATCGTCGTCGTTGGCCCAGACGGGCGTGACGGTGGCGAGACAGACAAAGGCGACGAGTAGTGCGTAGGTCGTGAACAGCGAACGCGGGGTCTTGCTAGTGGGCTTCATCGTTGCGACTCCTTAAGATGTACGCGGACGTGAGAAATAGCGGAGCACTTGCCAAGACTGGCTAAGGGCGGCCTGAGAACAACGAATGCGTCTCACCTTGTAACGCGCAAGCCGGAGCAGAAAAGGATCATAAGGGTCGGGCCTGAGCGAAATTATTTTTAACCACGAAGACACAAAGACACGAAACTATCTTTCGTGTCTTTGTGTCTTCGTGGCTTCGTGGTTATGTGTCGCGTTCTACGTCACGACCGTTGCGAACATTTCTGTTGACACATGCGGAAGGCGCGGTTACGCTCCGACCACCTCGCGGATTTAGTGTCTTATCGTTCGACCGCTCACGACTTTATTCAGTTGCAACAGATTCACGCATGCCAGTTCGGGACGGGAGACTTGCACATGAATCATCTTATGCCCCTGCGCCTCGCGGTTATCATGTTGTGTCTGTGCCTTGTGCTGCTCGGCTTGTTGTGTGCGCCCGCGCGCGTGGCGGATGCACAGGCGGCGCAGCCGCGACCCGCGACCAACGCACAGTGTCCGCCCTTCCCGCTGCCCAATCCGAGTCAAGTGGGCATCAACGCGTTCGAGCCGAAGCTGCTGCAATTTCTGCAAGGGCGTTGTTACAACTCGTGGGCGGCGGATCGTGAGATACGCAACACGGGGCCGGTTGTCGGTTTCCTCGGTTTCGGCACGCAGCGCCCCGGCGCGGTGAGCAATCTCGGCACGCACCCGGCCGTGCGCGTCTTCTATTCGCCGGAAGTTTGGGACTGGATGAAGAATCGCAACCGGCAGGGCGAGTTGCCCGACGGCGCGATGATTATTAAAGAGCAGTACTCCGTGCCGGCCGACAACAGCGGCAAGGCGGCGCTCAACGGCTGGTCGATCATGGTGCGCGACAAGCAAGGCTCTTGGGACGGCTGGTACTGGGACGGGCCCGGCGTCGGCGACACGCCGGCCAATTTCAACATAGCCAACTTCGATTACAAGGGACGTGGCTTCGGCACTTACTGCATGCGCTGCCACGCTTCGGCCGCCGATAAGACCTCGACCTTCTCGGCCATCAAGAACGTGGAAGGCGATCCGATCACGTTCTTCATCAACGTGCCGACCACCAAGCCACCGCAAGTTGCGCTCACGGTCGTCAGACCCGACCTGCACGAATCGACCCACAGCATGCACATGGAAGAACTGGCCGACGTGCAACAGGCGCGCGCCTTCCCGGCCAACGTCGTGCCGTTTCCGCACGAGATGAATGATCACGTCCCATCAGGCCCGCACGGCCCCGGTCAGTTTCTCACCTCCGATCAGTGCATCGGCTGTCATGCCGCTTCCGATCAGAACATGGGCTACACGTTCACCAGCCCGCCCATCAACCTGTCGCCTTATACAGAGTGGCGCACGTCGATGATGGGCCTTGCTGGCCGCGATCCGATCTTCCACGCGCAGTTGGAATCCGAGCGCGCGCAGTTTCCCGACCAGGCCGGCTTCTTCGACAACAAGTGTTTGCACTGTCACGGCGTCATGGGGCAACGCCAGTTCGCCATCGACAACGGGCAACTGCCCGCGCCTGAGTTCAGCCACACGATGCTCTATCAATCGACCGGCGACCCGTTTGCGAAGTATGGCGCGCTCGCGCGCGACGGCGTGTCCTGCACGGTCTGTCATCAAATGTCGGCCGAGGGCTTGGGCACACCGGCCAGTTATACCGGCAACTTCCAAGTCGATCCGCCGGGCACGGTGAACGGCCCGTTTGACGATCCGCAACCGCTGCCGATGCAGAACGCGCTCGGCATCAACCCGCGCGGCGCGGCGCACATCAAGAGTTCGGCCATGTGCGGCAGTTGTCATACGGTCATCACGCCGACGCTCGACAACAAGGGCAACCCCGTGATGGAGAACGGCAAGCCGAAAGAGTTTCATGAACAGACAACCTATTTTGAATGGCAGAACAGCGTCTATCAGGACGAGCGCGCGCCCGTTGATCGGCAGCGCAGGCAGAGTTGTCAGGACTGCCACATGCCGAAGATGTACAAGGGCGTGCCGCTCGCCTTTCGCATCGCCAACATCGAAGACATAACGTATCCGTTCGTTGACTTCCGCGCGCCGGACAAGGACATCACGCTCAAAGTGCGCGACTCGTTTTCGCGGCACACGCTGGTGGCGCTCAACCTGTTCGCCAACCAGATGTTCCAACAATTCAACTGCGTCATGGGCGTCGCCGACTCCGACTATATGTACCCTTACGCCCTTGACGGTTCGACGCCCATCACCGGACTTGTCACCAACATGAACTCAAGCCTTGAACTTGCGGACGACACAGCGGACGTGGACGTGCAGTCGATCAATAAGACGACCAACACGCTCGATGTGACCGTGCGCGTCACGAACAAGGCCGGGCACAGTTTCCCTTCGGGCGTCGAGTTTCGCCGCGCCTTCGTCGAGTTCGTCGTGCTCGACGCGCAAGGGCGCGCGCTTTGGGCTTCGGGGCAGACGAACACGAAGGGCGAGATCATCGAAGGCGTCAGCGGCGCGGTGCTGCCGACCGAGTACTTCAACAACGATCCGCGCCTCGGTCAGGATTTCCAGCCGCACTACTTTAAGGGCGCAGGCAGTCAACAGGGGCGCGCGATCACAGAGCAGTATCAGGTACAGATTTACGAAGAACTCGTTAAGGACAGCGACGGCAAGTTCACGAACAGCTTCGTCCGCTTGGACGAGCACGTCAAAGATAATCGCCTGCTGCCGCTCGGCTGGCGCACCAACGGGCACAACGCGCAGTTCACCAGTCCCTTCGGCGCGGCCCGCGCAAGACCCCGGCTACATCAGCCCGAACGGCTCGCCCGGCACGAACACAATGCTCTACCGCGTGCCGCTCGCGCTCGCCCCCGGCGCGGCCAGCGTCCGCGTCACGCTGCACTATCAAACGATCCCGCCCTACTATCTCAAGGATCGCTTCTCCCTACTCGACAAACGCCTGCCGCCTTTGCAGACGCGCGAAACCACGCGCCTCAAATTCCTCGCCGACAATTTGAAAGTAAAAGACACGCCCGTGGACAATTGGGTCTTAAACATCAAGTGCGCCACGCGCGGCCTCGGCGACGCTCAAAGCAAGTCATGCGCGGCGCAACCGTCCTACCCCGCAGCACGCAGCCAGTGTCCATCAAAATAAAGCAGTAGACAGTAGACAGTAGACAGTAGACAGAACAAAAGCAGGCGGCCGGTTGAATGCTCACTCAGTAACTTGAGCGAACGTTCAACCGGCCGTCTTGTCTTAACTGTCTACCGTCTATTGTCTACTGTTCACTGCCTACTGATCATCGTGCCCGTGCCTTGATCGGTGAAGACTTCGGAGAGGAGCGCGTTGCGTTGTGAGCCTTTGATGATGTGGGCGCTGCGGACGCCGCGATTGAGAAGTTCGATGATGTTCTGTAGCTTCGGGATCATGCCGCCCGTGGCCACGCCGTCGCGCAAGAGCGCCTCGGCATCTTCAATGCTCAGGTGTGAGAGTTTCGTCGCCGGTTCGCCCGCGCGCAAATAAATCCCGTCCACGTCGCTCAGTAGAATCAACTTCTCCGCTTGCAGGCGCACGGCGATCTCCGTGGCGATGGTGTCGGCGTTGATGTTGAAGACGCGCCCTTCAGCGTCCGCGCCAAGCGATGAGACGACGGGCAAGTAGTCGTGGTCGAGCAGCACGCGCAGCAAGCGGTCGTCGATCTCTATGATGTCGCCGACGTGGCCGAAGTCCACTTGCTCGCTCACACCCGTCGCGCGGTTGACGATCTCTCTGGGCGGGCGGCGCTCGGCATGCACGATCTGGCCGTCCACGCCGGAGAGGCCGACGGCATTGACGCCGCGCTGGCGCAAGGCCGCAAGGATGTCCGTGTTGATCTTGCCCGCGAAGATCATCTTCGCCATGTCGAGCGTCGCATCGTCGGTCACGCGCCGGCCGTTGATGATCGTCTGCGCGATGCCCAACTGCGCCGCGAGTTCGGACAACTGCTTGCCGCCGCCATGCACGACGCAGACGCGTATGCCGACCTGTTCGAGCAACGCCAACTCTTCCGCCAGCGACGCCAGCACGCCCGGCTCGTCCGTCACCTTTCCCGACAGCTTCACCACGAAGGTCTTGCCCTTGAAGCGTTGAATATAAGGCAACGCTTCGCGCAACAGATCGAGTCGCGGCTGGCTCATCTTTCCTCCATTGCGGAATGCGGAGTTCGGATTGCGGATTAAAGGAACAGTTGCCTGATCAATTCACTGTTCTTTCAATCCGCATTCCGCATTCCAAAATCCGCAATCAGTTTAGTCAGCACGGCTTTTTGCACGTGCAGGCGGTTCTCGGCTTCGTCGATGACGACCGAGCGCGCGGAATCAATGACGGCATCGGTCACGATCACGTTGCGACGCACGGGCAGGCAGTGCATGAAGATGCCGCTATCGGTGCGCGCCATCTTCGCTTCGTCCACGATCCAATCGGCGCGATAGGGCGCGCGTTCTTCGATGTCGTCCGCAGGCGCACCGTAGAACATGCGGCTGCCCCAACTCTTGGCATAGACCACCTGTGCGCCGTCGAAGGCTTCGTCCACGTCGTCGGTCACGCGCACAGTCGCCCCGGCATCAAACGCTTGATTGTTGATCTCGCGGATCAAGTCTTCATCCAACTCGTAACCGCGCGGGTGCGCGATGGTCAGGTCGTGACCCATCTGCGCGGCGGCGAGCGCGAAGCTGTTCGGCACGGCCATCGGCAGCGGCTTCGGATGCCATGCCCACGTGAGCAGCACGCGCTTGCGCCCGTCGCCCAACTGCTCTTTGATCGTCAACATATCCGCGAGCGCCTGACACGGATGATGCATCGCCGATTCGAGATTGATAACGGGCACGTTGCTGTAGCGCGCGAACGCATTGAGGATCGGATCAGTTCGTTCCTCCGGCCAATCGTTGAGCGCAGCGAATGTACGCACGCCGACGGCGGCGCAGTAACGCCCAAGCACGCGCACAAACTCCGCGACGTGCTCGGTCTTATCCGCGTCCATCACCACGCCGTCGCGGTGTTCCAGCGTCCAACTCGTCCCGCCCGGTTCAAGCACGACCGCATTGCCGCCAAGCTCGTACACGCCAACCTGCATCGACGCGCGCGTGCGCAGACTCGGATTGAAAAACACGAGCGCGACCGACCGCCCCGCCAACGGTCTTGTTTGATCTGCGCCACGCTTGAAACGCAACGCCGCCGCGAGCAGTTCGTCCAACTCCGCGCGCGTCCAATCGGCTGTGGTTAAAAAATTTCTCGGCATGCTTCACAGCGCCGCAAGCACATCAACAAACAGATCGACCTCTGCGCGTGTCAAACAGAGCGGCGGCAACAGACGCAACACGCGCGCATCGCTCGACGTGCCCGTGATGATCTGTCTCTCAAGCAGCGCCTTATGAACGCGCGCCGCGCTCTCATCTTTAAACTCGACGCCGAGCAACAAGCCGCGCCCGCGCAAACGAGCGACCTGCGGCACGGCCAACAACCGCGCCCGCAGATGCGCTTCGATTGCGCGCGCGTTCGTCAGCATGTCGTCTTGTTCAATCGCTTCAATCGTCGCCACGACCGCGGCCATCGCCAACATGCCGCCGCCGAAAGTCGTGCCGAGATCGTTCTCTTTGATCTGTGCCGCCACCTCGTCCGTCGTCAGGCACGCGCCCACCGGCACGCCGCTGCCCAGCGCCTTCGCCAACGTGATGACATCCGGCACGACCCCGCCCGCCCCTTCGCTGCCCGCGAAGAACCACGCGCCCGTGCGCCCCACGCCGGTCTGCACCTCGTCGAAGATCAAGAGCAGGCCGCGCTCGTCGCACAACGCACGCAACGCTTGAAAGAACTCCGGCGACGCTTCACGCACGCCCGCCATCGATTGAATCGGTTCAAGCAGCACGGCCGCAACTGAATCATCCGCGAGCGCCGCGACCGATTCGATTGAACCGAACTCCGCGCACAAATGACCGGGCACGTTCGGCCGCCCAACTCGCGGTACTTGCCCAAGAAGGTCGCGCTGATCGCATCGGCCGTGCGCCCGTGAAAACTGCCGTCGAACGTGATGATCTGGTCGCGCCCCGTCTTCATGCGCGCCATCCGCATCGCGTTCTCGTTCGCTTCCGTGCCTGAGTTGCAGAAGAACGCTTTGGCGAGCGGCGCGGGCGCGCGCTTAACCAACGCTTCCGCCGCCTGCGCACGCACGTCTGAATAGACGAGATTCGAGTAGAACAACAACTGCTCGGCCTGTCGCTTAATGGCGGCGACGACGTGCGGGTGACAATGCCCCGTCGCGCAGACCGCGTGCCCGCCATACAGATCAAGATAACGCACGCCCGCGTCCGTCTCGACCCACGCACCCGCGCCCCGCGCCGCCACCAGCGGCATCTTCTTATACGTGGCGAGTTGAAACTGCTCCTCGCGCGCAATGGTGTCGTTTGCAATCGTGGCTGTCATCAGTTCACCCTGCACGCGCGCCGTTGGGCACGCTCCATTCGGGCACGGCCAGCGCGGGCTTGATCCCATCCGCGTAGCCGATGTCGAATAACATCCCTTCCGAAACCTCGCCCGCCATCCGGCGCGGCGCAAGGTTGACGACGAACAACGCCTGCCGGCCGACGATCTCTTGCGGTGTCGCCCGCTCGCGCTTCAGGCCGGCGAGAATGTTCCGCTTATGATCGCCGAAGTCCACCGTCAGCCTGAGCAACTTGTCGGAGTCGGGCACGTCCGTCACCGACTCAATCGTGCCCACGCGCACGTCAAGTTGTTCGAGCACGCTGTAGGCAACGGTCGGTTTGATCGGCGCGGGCGTGAAGGACGCAGGCGCGGCTTCCGTCATGGATTGCTCCCGGTCAACATCAGCCCCGTCTTCTCGTCCAAGCCAAACATCAAGTTCATGTTCTGCACGGCTTGCCCGGCCGCGCCTTTGACTAAATTATCGAGCGCCGAAAAGACGACGAGTTGCCGGCCGCGCGCCGCAAAACCGAGGTCGCAGAAGTTCGTCGTCTTGACCCAGTTGATGTCAGGCGAACCTGAAACGAGGCGTATGAAGAATGACGTCGCCGTAGAACTCCGCAAAGAGCGCATGGGCCGCGGCCGTCGTCAACTCATCTTTCGTCTCACAGTAGATCGAAGCGAAGATGCCGCGCGCGACGGGCAGCGAGTGGGTCATAAACACAAGCTCGCTGGTCCAGTCGCCGACGCGACGCAACTCCTGTTCGATCTCAGGCACATGCTGATGCGTGAACGGCTTGTAAGCGTAGAACGAATTGCTGCGCTGCGGATGATGCGTGTTCGCCGCCGGCTTCGCGCCCGAACCGGATGAGCCGGTCTTGGCGTCCACGATCACGCGACTCGTTAATTGCCCCGAAGCGACGAGCGGCGCAAGCCCCAACAGCGTCGCGGTCGCAAAGCAACCGGGGTTGCTGATCAAGCGCGCCTTACTGATCGCGGCGCGGTTCGTCTCCGTCAAGCCGTAAACGAACTCACGCTGCAAGTCTATCGCCGTGTGCTCGCGCCCGTAGTGTTGCAAGAACTCGGCCGGATCACGCAAGCGAAAGTCGCCCGATAGATCGATGGCCTTCACGGTCGCGGGCAGTTGCGGCGCGAGCGCGAGCGCCTGCCCGTGCGGCAACGCGAAGAAGACGCAATCGAGCGCAGGCAGCGCACTCAAGTCTTCAGGCGCGGGCGCGAAACGCAGATCGGTTAAGCCGTACAGGTTGCGATGCACCTCGCCCACAAGCTTGCCCGCATGCTCGTTCGCCGTCACCAGCACGACTTCTGCCTGTGGGTGCTGCAACAGCAGGCGCAACAACTCCGCCCCGCCGTAACCCGATCCACCGAAGATGCCGATCTTGAGTTTCATGTCTTAGCAAGCAAGTTTCAGGTTTCAAATTCCAAGTTCGCGCTGAGCCTTAAGCTGACACATTCACTTAATCGTCATCAACATGAAACCTGCGACTTGAAACTCGCAACTCTGTCGTTCACGATCTCGAACAACCGCACGCCGTTTCTGCGTGCATTGCCGGCCGCGACGCCGAACTGCGCGGTGATGTAGTCTTCGCCCATCTGCGCGTCCGTGACTGAACCGGCGACGAGATCGACCGTCATGCCGCGCCGCGCGAACCACTCGACACCACCCCACGCGCCCACATAATCCGACGCGCAATAGACCAGCGCCGCCGTCGCCGCACGCAACTCCGCATCGTTGAACACAGACTCGACCGAGTAACCGCCGAGGATGCCGTCGCCCAATTCGATCACGATCAGATCGGGCGCAGACTCGTTCAAGTGCGCGATGATCGCCTTCGCCACGGGCGCGAGATCGCCGACGCCAACCGTTGACGGCAAGCCGCAATCAACAAAACTTGCGATGGCAACCGCGCCGTGGTCCGACATGTTCAGCGTGTCGCGCAGACAGGCAACGCCCGACAGCTTCGCGGCCGCGACGCGCAAGCCCGCCCGCGTCGCCTGTTTGATCAACTCCGTCGCCGCATAAGTCTTGCCGCTGTTCATGCACGCGCCCGCGACGAGTACGAGCGGCGCGGTCTGCCGCAACGTGGCTTGCAGCGGCAACGCTGCATCCGCGATATTACGCACACGGCCATTTTCATCCGCCACCAACCCGACGACTTCGACGCGAATCGCATCGCTCAAACTCGAATGATGCCCTGTGCAGCGCCCCACCACGCCACCCATATTCAACAGGTGCAACTCGTCGCCCGCCGCAACCGACGCGGGCACATCGCCCACGAACCCTTTGAGCGCGCGCCGACTGCCAAGCACGCCAACCAACACGTCGCCCGGATTGACCTTCGCCAGCCGGCCCGTCGGCAACTCAAGCTGATTGTACGTCGCGCTATCGGTGAGCGCGCGCACGACCACCACGTCGCCCGCGCGCGGTGTGGCGCACGCGCCGACCACAGCCAGCGTCTTCGGCAACGCCAGCCGCACCGTCGCCGATCCGATCTTATCCGCCTCGACGATTGTGAGCGGCAGCGACGTAAGCGCCGCCTCTAGGGGACCGCTAACGCTGACGCGCGTACCGGCGGGCTGCTGTTCTGTGATGTTCGTCATGGTCAACCTCTCTTATGACTGCCGGTCAAGTTGCGCGCGCGAACGCAGCCGGAGCGCGTTCAGTTTGATGAAGCCTTCGGCATCGCGTTGATCGTAAACCGTATCGGCCTCGAAGGTCGCCAGCCGCTCGTTATAGAGCGAACGCGGCGCGCGGCGACCGACGACCGTGACGTTGCCGCGATAGAGTTTCAAGCGCACCTCGCCGGTCACGTTCGCCTGCGTGGCGTTAATCGTCTGCCGCAGCAACTCCGCTTCGGGCGCGAACCAGAAGCCGTAATAGGCGCTCTCGGCAAACTTCAAACTGAGCGCGTCGCGCAAGCGCAAGACTTCTCGATCCATCGTGATCGATTCGAGCGCACGATGCGCCGCCTGTAAAATCGTCACGCCCGGCGTCTCGTACACGCCGCGCGACTTCATGCCGACAAAGCGGTTCTCCACCAAGTCAACCCGGCCCACACCATGCGCGCCGCCGATGACGTTCAATTGCTCAAGCAACTCGACTGCGCCGAGGCGCGCACCGTTCACGCGCACCGGCTCGCCGTGCTCGAACCCGACGATGATGTACTCGGCTTCGGCTCGCGCCGCTTCGGGCGCAACCGTCATCTGGAAGATGTCTGCGGGCGGCTCGGCCCACGGGTCTTCGAGGATGCCGCCTTCGTATGAGACGTGCATCAAGTTGCGGTCAGTCGAGTATGGCTTCGCGTGCGTCGCCGTCACCGGGATGTTGTGTTGCGCACAGTACGCGATCAAGTCTGTGCGCCCCTTAAACTCCCATTCGCGCCACGGCGCGACGATCTTGATGTCCGGCTCAAGCGCGTAGTAAGTCAGTTCAAACCGCACCTGATCGTTGCCTTTGCCGGTCGCGCCGTGCGCCACCGCGTCCGCGCCTTCGCGGCGTGCGATCTCGATCTGGCGCTTGGCGATCACAGGGCGCGCGAGGCTCGTGCCGAGCAAGTACACGCCCTCGTAAAGCGCGTTCGCCTTGACCGCCGGCCACACGTACTCGCGCACAAACTCTTCACGCAAATCTTCGATGTAGAGCTTCGATGCGCCCGTGGCCTTGCGCCTTCTCTTCGAGGCCGCTTAACTCTTCGCCCTGCCCCACGTCCGCGCAATAGCAGACGACCTCGCACTCGTAACGCGCGCGCAACCAGTGCAGCATCACGGACGTGTCCAGCCCGCCCGAATACGCCAGCACGATCTTATTGATCTTCTTCTCAGCCACGTCGCTTCCCTTCAACCAAAGAGTTCCCAAATCTTCTTGATCGCCGCGCGTTGCGCCTTGCGTTCCGCGACGGCGATGAAGATCGTGTCGTCGCCCGCGAGCGTGCCGACGATCTCAGGCAACGATGCGCGATCAATCTCGACCGCGATGGACGATGCCAGCCCCGGCTCGCACTTAGCCACCACCAACACGTCGCCCGCCCCCATGAGTTGCAACAGCCCGCGAGCCGCCGGCCCCTTAGCCGCGCGTGGCAAGACATAACGCCCGTCCTGCTTCACCACGCCCAACTCTTCCAGATCGCGCGAGACGCTCGACTGTGTCGCCGCAAACCCGGCGCGCGCCAACTGTCGGGCCAGTTCGCCTTGCGTGCTGACGGGCAGCACACGCACCAGATTCAGTAATTTCCGCTGTCGCCGTTCCTTATCCATAACGTCTTAACTTATGCACTAAATTTGCATAAGTATTGCATAGATGCATAAAATAGCACGACTGTTGCATCGAAGCAAATGTTTTAGCCGGTCTGTGATAGAAAACGCGGGTTCAAGCGTGAGGCGACGTTTAGGAGGGGCTGCTTTGAGCGAGACGAAAAATTTATGGGGTGGGCGCTTCACGGGCGCGGCCGATCCGGGCTTCGCGGCCTTCAACCGTTCGTTCGGCTTCGACCGGCGGTTGTTCGCGGCGGACGTGCGTGGGAGCGCGGCGCACGCTGAAGGATTGCGCGCGGCCGGTGTGCTGAGCGATGAAGAGGCGCGGCAGATCAAGCAAGGCTTGCGATGTTGTTGGCCGAAGCGGGGGCGAACGCTAACTACTTCGACGAGATCGAAGCGGAGGACGTGCATTCGTTCATCGAGGCGCGGCTCGTCGCGCTGGTCGGCGACGCGGGGCGCAAGTTGCACACGGGGCGGAGTCGGAATGATCAGGTAGCGACGGCGTTGCGGCTCTGGCTGCGTGATGAGATTGATGCTATTGCGGCGAGTTTGCGGATGACGCAGACGGCGCTGGTCGATCTCGCAGAAGCGCACGCGGATGCGGTCTTGCCGGGTTACACGCACATGCAACGCGCGCAGCCCGTCATGTGGGCGCACTGGTGTCTCGCTTACTTCGAGATGCTTCAGCGCGACCGCGCGCGGCTGGCGGATGCGCGCCGACGCATGAACGTGTTGCCGCTTGGGGCGGCGGCACTCGCGGGCACGAGTTATCCGGTTGATCGTGACGGGGTCGCGCGTGCGCTCGGCTTCGACGGGGTTGCGCTTAACAGTCTCGATGCCGTGAGTGACCGCGACTTCTGTGTCGAGTTCACGGCCGTTGCATCGCTCGTCATGCTGCACCTGTCGCGGCTGGCGGAAGACATCATCTTGTATGCGACGACCGAGTTCGGTTTCATTGAGCTAGGCGATGCGATTGCGACGGGGTCGAGTCTGATGCCGCAGAAGAAGAACCCGGACGCGTTGGAACTTGTACGCGGCAAGGCGGGGCGCGTGTTTGGCGATCTGATGTCGCTGCTCACGACTTTGAAGGGGCTGCCGCTTGCTTACAACAAGGACATGCAAGAGGACAAGGAAGCGGTCTTCGACGCGGCCGACACGACGCGGGCCGCGCTTGACGTGACGACGACCGTGCTTAAGAACGTGCGCGTGCGCGCTGACGTGACGCGCGCCGCCGCCACGCGCGGCTACATGAATGCGACCGAGTTGGCCGACTATCTTGCGCGCAAGGGTCTGCCCTTCCGCGCCGCGCACGAGTTGACGGGCCGCATCGTCTTGAGTGCTATTGCGCGCGGCGTCGAGTTGAATGAATTGACCATCGCGGAGTTGCGCGCCTTCGCGCCGCTCATCGCCGAGGACGTGTACGAGGCCCTTTCGCTCGCCGAGACGCTGGCCACTAAAGCGCAGACCGGCGGCACTGCGCCCGCGCGTGTCGCCGAGGCGCTCGCGTTCGCACGTCAATCACTCGCCTGATCTGTGGCCGGGAACAAAAAAAGGCCGCGTCTCTCGTAGAGGCGCGACCCTTTTTTATTTACGCGGACGCGGTTAACGCTTGTCGTCTTTGACGCGCGTGTCCACGGGGCGTTCGGGCGCGTCGGGCGGCGCGTCGGGGTCGCCGATAGCTTGCCCGGCGGGCGAGACGCCGTGCGCGCTGATCTCGTGGGCGAGGTGGCGGCCCATGACGGCGTGGCGGCGGCTGTAGAGGAAGTAGATCACAAGCCCGACGAGCAGCCAGCCGATCAGGCGTATCCAGTTCGCGGTGGGCAGCGAGAACATCAGCAAGAGGCAGGACAGGATGCCCAAGATCGGCACGAGCGGAACCATCGGACACCTGAAGGGGCGCACGGCGTCCGGGTTAGTCCGGCGCATGATGAGCACCGCAAAGCAGACGACGACGAACGCAAAGAGCGTCCCGATGTTGGTCATCTGAAGCAAGGCCCCGATGGGCAGCAGCCCGGTCATGATCGCCACGGCAGCGCCGATCAGGATGGTAGTCTTCCACGGTGTCTTGAAGCGTGGATGGACTGCGCCGAAGAAACTGGGCGGAACCATCCCGTCGCGCGACATGGCGAGGAAAACGCGCGGCCCGCTCAGCATCATCACGAGCAGCACCGACGTAATGCCCGCGACGCCCGCGATTGCGATAATCGCATCGGCCCAAACTAAGCCGACCCGGCTGAAGGCCACAGAGACGCCCGCGCCCGTGTCGATCTCATTGTATTTGACCATCCCTGTCAGGACAGCGACCACCGCGATGTAAAGGATGGTACAGATGATCAGCGACGCCACGATCCCGATAGGTACGTCGCGGCTTGGGTTCTTCGCTTCTTCGGCGTGTGTCGAAACGGAGTCGAAGCCGATGTAGGCGAAGAAGATGATGGCCGCCCCGGCCATCATCCCGACAGGGTGGCCGCCCACAGTCTCGCCCCAGACGTGCTGACCGAACACGACGACGCCGCCCCAGCCGTAAGGTGCGAACGGAACCCAGTTGTCGGGATTGATGAAGAACGCGCCGACGAGGATGACGAACAGCACGGCGGCAAGCTTGACGCCGACCATCAGCGCGTTGAAACTCGCGCTCTCTTGAATGCCCTTCACCAAGACGGCGGTGACAAGCGCCGTGATGATGACGGCCGGCAGGTTGACGATGCCGTTCGTCCTGACGAACTCCCCGGCCGTCGCATCATAGATGATGGGTGCTTTGCTAATCGCCTCCGGCAGGTGAATGCCCACCTTAGGTAGCAGCGTCTGGAAGAAACTCGACCAGCCGTTAGCCACAGTTGCCGACCCGACGGCGTACTCAAGCACCAAGTCCCAGCCGATGATCCACGCGAACATCTCGCCGAGCGTGGCGTAGGCGTAGGTGTAAGCCGAGCCTGCGACCGGGACCATCGAAGCAAACTCGGCGTAGCAGAGCGCCGCGAATACGCAGGTCATGCCGGCGAAAACGTATGAGAGCATTAGCGCGGGCCCGGCCTGATTGTGCGCGGCCTCGCCGGTGGCGACGAAGATGCCTGCGCCGATAATCGCGCCCACGCCGAGTGCCGTCAGTTGGACGGGGCCAAGCACGCGGCGCAGGCGGTTCTCGCCCTTCGCCTCTTCGAGCAACATGCCGAGCGGTTTTGTTCTGAACAGTTGACTGGCCATATTGAACCTCCGCAGATTATGGGAACAAGCTTTACAAGTTTGATAACGTCACACTGGCAACACGATCTCCACGGCCAAAAAATTTCGCCGCGCTAAGACTCGGCCGCGGGCGCGTCCGTCATGGGCACGCCCACCTTGCGCCAGATGAAATAGACGGGGATGCCGGTTAAGACGATCAAGAGGCCGGGCCAAGTCGTCTGCGTCTTGTAGATCATCAGCACCAATAGGATAACGGTCGCCGCGATGACGTAGAGCGCGGGCACGATGGGATAACCGAACGCGCGATAGGGACGCTCGGCGTCGGGGCGTTTGCGGCGCAAAACGAAAGAGGCCGATGATGGTCAGCACGTAAAAGATCAAGACGGAGAAGACAACGTAGTCGAGCAGGTTGCTGTAGAGGTTGCCGAGCGCGGGGTCGCCTGTGACGGGATCGGCCAGCACGCCGCCTTCGGGTGTGTACTGGCGCGTGCGCGGCAACACCAAGAGTGCCGCCCAGAGGCATTGCAGCACCAAGCCCATCGCGGGCACGCGCTTGTCGTTCAAGCGACCCGTCGCTTTGAAGAACAGCCCGTCGCGGGCCATCGCGTAGTAGACGCGCGCGCCCGCGAGGACGAGGCCGTTGTTGCAACCGAAGGTCGAGATGATGATCGCCACGGCCATGATGAGCGCGCCCGCGCCGCCGAAGATCGTTTCCAGCGCGGCGGTCGCCACGCGGTCGTCGGGCGCTGACTGAATCTTGGCGAGCGGCAGCGTGCAGAGATACGCGAAGTTCGCCAGCACATAGAGCGTGATGACAAGCCCTGTGCCGGCGGCGAGCGACAAAGGGATGTTGCGTTGCGGGTTCTTGACCTCGCCCGCGGTGAACGTGATGTTGTTCCACGCGTCGGCGGAAAAGAGCGAGCCGACCTGTGCGACGCAGAAGGCGATGAAGAGGCCGAACGCGCCGGCCGTGGCCGAAGTCTGTGCGACGAAGGAGAAGTCGGGCTTGATCGGCGCGACGTTGCGCGGCGTCCACCAATCGGTGAAGTTCGCGCCCGCCGCCACGGCGTTGTAGCCGACGAAGATGCCGAGCAGGATCAAGGCGATGAGCGATAGCGTCTTGGCCGACGTGAAGACGTTCTGAATGAGCTTACCGAGTTTGAGGCCGCGCGTATTCAGAATGGTCAACAGGACGATGAGCAGCACGCCGACGAGTTGTTGCGTGGACAGGCTGAGCGCGTAGTCGTGCGACAAGTTGATCGGTCGAATGATCCACTTGGTCGGCGAGATCGAAGGCACAAGCACGCCTAAGTAGCGGGCGAAGCCGACGGCGACCGCCGCAATCGTGCCTGTTTGAATGACGAGAAAGAGCGTCCAGCCGTAGAGGAAGCCCCAGAGCGGCGAGAAGGCTTCGCGCAGATAGACGTATTGCCCGCCCGCCTTCGGCATCATCGCCGCCAGTTCGCCGTAAGAGAGCGCGGCGGCGACGGTCAATAAGCCCGTCACGATCCAGACGAGCAAGAGCCAGCCGGGTGCGCCGACCTGCCGTGCGATGTCGGCCGAGACAATAAAAATGCCGGAGCCGATCATCGACCCGGCCACGATCATCGTCGAGTCGAGGAGGCCCAGCCCGCGTATAAAGCCCGTGCGTTTGTCTTCCCTATCCTCGGCGACCAGAGCCGCGTCCGCCATAGTCCTCTCCGGTGCTACTTCGGGTTCAGCTTAACTTGTCCGAGCTATTCAGTTGCGTACTTATGCGAATGCTTGAACGCGCTGCGAGTTGCCGCATGATAAGCAGGGGAAACGAAAGGCTGCACGTTGCATCTGAGCGCGTGCGCGCATTATACCGTTTTCGCCCGACCTGTCCACTTAAAGTGTAGCGGCGCGAGGGGCGAGCGCACAGGCCCGAAGATATATGCGGCTCCGTCTAGTGCGGTTGGCCGCGCCGGGCGATGAAGACGAAATCGCTGCCCGGATCGTTGTTGCCGAAGTCGCCCTTGTGCGGCTTCGGTTTGACCGTTTCGACGTAGCCGAGAATTTTCGTATAAGTCAGGACGCCGAGTTCGCCGCCGCCGCCGCGCAAGGCTTCAAGCAACTTGCGCGCGAAGGGCGAGCTTGCGCCGGGCCGGCCGTCAGGTACATAGGCCCGCCCGCCCGAAGTCAGGAATAGACGCGTGCGCCAACGCATATTGTTCACGACATGCTCCCAACGCGTTACTTGATCGGGGTCGCTGCGCGAGCCGCTTGTGTTGTCGTCGAACGCGCCGCCGAAGCACACGTCCAAGACGATAAAGACGTGCTTGCACGGGATGTTGTTGACGATGGTGCGCAGGTCTGAGTGCGACAGGTAAGAGTCTTTGCCGTCGTCACCTTTTTTCGAGTCACGCGCGGCCACGTAACCTTCCTTCACGCGCTCGTCGTAGACACCGTGCCCGGCGATGAAGATGAACAACTGATCCTCGTCGGTGAAATCCTCGCGCAGCAAATAGCGGCGCAAGACCGCCTTGAGTTCCGCCCGCGCCGGGTTCTCGACGATCTCCGTCACGAAGCCGTAATCGCTCTTGAGCACGTCGGCGACCTTGTGCGCGTCCTGCACCGGATTGCTCAACGGCTCCAACTCTTCGTATTTGTCGGTGGCGATCAAGAGCGCGTAGTCCTTGCCTTTACGCGGCACGGGCAAAGTCGGATCAGCCAACTCGTTGGCGAACTGCGACGTGCGGGCCGGCGCGGGCGGCTGCGTGGGCTGCGGCGCGTCGCCACGCATGACGACGGCGTCGGTGGCGGGCGTGGCCACGGGCGTGGGCGACGGGCGCAGGCGCACGGCCCCTATCGGCGGCAGCGCGGCAACCTCCGGTAGCCGGCCCAGCGTGAAGTCGCGGCCGTAGGTCGAACTGGCGGGCGGCGGGCCGTTGCGGGCGAGGATAAGTTGTGTGAACCGGCCGTAGAAGTAGCCTTCAAGTTCGCGGACGCTGATCTGTCCGTCGCGCTGGATCGTGTCCGCTTCGCCTTTCAAGCCCTGCAACAGCGCATAGGTCAACTCGCCGTGACCGAGTTCCCGACTCTCGACGGTCAAGCCGGTCGTGCCGAGTACGACGACGTTCTTCGCCAGCAGTTCGCGTAACTCCTGATCGCCGCCTGCGATCCGCGTGGCGACCGAACCGAAGCTCTCGGCGGAGTCGCAACTGTCGAGCACGATCAGTTGATTGCGCGCTTCGATCTTCGCGCACCAAGAGGCGAGCAACTTGGTTGAGATGCCCTTCACGGTCGCCTGCTGAAGCTTGCTCTGCCTATCGGGGCCGCTCGTCTCGGCGCGTGTGGGTATGTTCGTGTCGGATGTGAAGAGGTAAAAATCCGACGGCGCAACGGGCGTCGGGCCCGGCACGCTCATGCCAATGCCCGCGAAGTGAAAGACGAAGGTATCTTCGGGCCGGACTTTGGCGATGGCCCGTTTGAAGGCTGCTTCGATGATCTCGCGCGTGGCTGTCTCGTCAGACAGGACGACCTTAGTGACGGGCCGGCCGCGGCCAGACGCTCGACGGCATCGGCAAACTGCTCTGCGTCGGCCTTTCGCGTACTGCTGCTTGTACTCAGGCAAGTCGTAAGTATTGATCCCGACCGCGAGCACGTAGAGCGCGCCTTCTTTGTCTGCATAACGCCGGTCAATCCTCAGATCGACCGCCGCACGCGCGGCGACACGCGTATCGCCCCAATGAAGCGCGGCCACGCACGCCAATAAAGCGACGGCTAACAGGGGGAATAGCTTTACTTTCATCACAAGCTCCTTTTAGACGGACGGCAGATTAAAATACATTTCGCGCCGTCCCGCAATCTCTTTGCGTCGACACAGGACCACACGCCCGTATATGTCCGATGGCCAGAGAAGCTTTCGCACGACGGTGGCCGTGTGTCATACTTTGCGCCCCTGTTCACATCCAAAAAGTTTTCGGCGCGCGCTCGGCGTTTACAGACCGAGTGCGCTTTCTTTAAGGAGTAGGCGATGGCTACAACAAATGCAGCGGGCGAGATTCCGCGCCGGATGTTGGGGCGCACGGGCGTCGAAGTGTCGGCGCTCGCGTTGGGCGGTTATCACTTGGGCGAGGTGAAGACGAAGAAAGAGGTCGGGCAGATCGTCAACGAGGCGTTGGACGCGGGCCTCAACTTCATGGACAACGCGTGGGAGTATCACGACGGCAAGAGCGAGGAACGCTTGGGCGACGCGCTCAAGGGCCGCCGCCACGAAGCTTTCTTGATGACCAAAGTTTGCACGCACGGCCGCGACCGCAAGACGGCCTTGCGCCAGTTGGAAGAGTCGTTGCGCCGTCTGCGCACGGACTATCTCGACCTGTGGCAAGTCCACGAAGTCATCTACGACAACGAGCCTGAGTTATACGCTGCACCGGGCGGCGTCTTCGAGGCGCTCGACGAAGCGAAGCGCGCGGGCAAGGTGCGCTTCGTCGGCTTCACGGGCCACAAAGACCCGGCGATACATTTGCGGATGCTCGCTACCGGCTATGCGTTCGACACCTGCCAGTTGCCGCTCAACTGTTTCGACGCGACCTTTCGCAGTTTCGAGCAGCGCGTGCTGCCTGAGTTGATTCAACGCGGCATCGCCCCGCTTGGCATGAAGTCGATGGGCGGCGAAGGGCAACCCGTGCGCAGGCGCGTCGTCAATGCCGTCGAAGCCTTGAGCTACGCGATGAGCCTGCCCGTGGCCACAACCGTCAGCGGCATCGACTCGCTCAAGGTCCTGCACCAGAACCTACGCATCGCACGCGGTTTCACGCCGCTCAGCGCGGACGAGATGCAACAGTTGCGCGCACGTTGCGCCGAGGCCGCAGCGGACGGCCGCTTCGAGTTATACAAAACATCCAAGAAGCACGACGGCGAGCCGGGCCGCAAGCAGCACAAGTTCCCTTCGATGGATGAGCTTGCGGCTTAGCGCGCACGCCTTAACCACCAAGGCACGAAGACACAAAACGGGTAGCTGCTGATAGTGTCTTCGTGTCTTGGTGGTTAATCTTTTTTCTCTGATACAACGCGCCGCTTTGCTGCACGAATTGATATAAGATAGCGCGCATGAGCAAAGCCGACTCGCCGCAACCCGGCCTTGCGCCCCCTTTGGGCGACATGAACGGCGCGGACTTCCGCCGCTACGGCCATCAACTCGTCGATTGGATCGCGGACTACTACACCAACCTTGACGAGCGCCCCGTGCTCGCACAAATTCAACCCGGCGAGTTGCTCGCACAACTGCCCGCCGCACCGCCTGCACACGGCGAGTCGATGGATGAAATTCTCGCTGACGTTGATCGGCTGATCGTGCCCGCGCTGACCAACTGGCATCACCCGTCGTTCTTCGCCTACTTCGCCACGTCAACCAGCGCGCCCGGCATCTTCGGTGAAATGCTCTCGGCCGCTTTCGACGTGAAGGCGCTGCTGTGGCGGGCCGCGCCGGCCGCGACCGAACTCGAAGAGGTCACGCTTCGCTGGCTGCGCCAGATGATCGGTTTACCGGCCGAGTTCGGCGGCATCATCTACGACACCGCGTCCGTGTCGAGCATGCACGCGCTCGCCGCCGCGCGCGAGCGTTTGAACTTACGCATTCGTGAAGACGGCATGAGCGGTCGCGCCGACCTGCCGCTGTTGCGCGTCTATGCTTCCGAGCAGGCGCATTCGTCCATCGAGAAAGGCGTGCTGACGCTCGGTCTGGGCCAGCGTGCGCTCCGCAAGATTCCGACCGACGCGGAGTTTCGCATGGACACGCAAGCACTCGCGCAAGCCATCGAAGCAGACAAGCAACAAGGCTTTCTTCCTTGCGCCGTCGTCGCCACCGTCGGCACAACTTCGACGAGCAGCATCGATCCCGTGCCTGCTATCGCCGACATCTGCGCGCAGCATCACGTCTGGCTGCACGTTGACGCGGCTTATGCCGGCCCCGCCGCCGTCGTGCCCGAACTGCGCCACATCATCGCGGGCAGCGAACGTGCTGATTCGTTTACACTCAACCCGCACAAGTGGTTGTTCACGCCCTTCGATCTGTCAGTCCTTTATTGTCGTTCGATGGATGTGCTGCACCGCGCCTTCTCGCTCGTGCCCGAATACCTGCGCGCGCCCGACGCTGAACGCGAGACTGTGATCAACCACTCCGAGTACGGCATACAGTTGGGCCGCCGCTTCCGCGCGCTCAAGCTCTGGTTCATCCTACGCTACTTCGGGCGCGAAGGTTTGGCCGCGCGCATCCGCGAACATTGCCGCCTCGCGCAACTGTTTGCTTCATGGGTTGACGCCGCGCCCGATTGGGAACGACTCGCGCCCGTGCCCTTGAGTCTCGTCTGCTTCCGCGCCCGCCCGCAGCACACAGACGCGACGGACGGCGCGCGCCTCGATGCTTTGAACGAACAACTCATGCACGATCTCAACGCGAGCGGCGCGGCCTTTCTCTCGCACACCAAGCTGCACGACAAGTTCACACTGCGCCTCGCCATCGGCAACATCAACACGACCGAAGCGCACGTGCGCCGCGTGTGGCAGTTATTGAACGAACACCTGAGCCGGCTCAAGTCAACATGAACAGACAAGCTCAACTGTTACTGATTGCGTCAGCTTTGCTCGCGCTTGTTTCGTCTGCTTACGCGCAGCGCGGGTTGACGCCTGCCGAGACGCTGCGTGTGGCCGCGGTGGCCGATGCGCAGATCGCGCCGGACGGGACGCGCATCGTTTACACGGTCACGACCATCGAGGGCAACGAGTCGCAGACGCAGTTGTGGTTCGCGCGGCGCGGTTGGCGCACATTGCCGGGCGGGCGCGCGTTTGAGCCTGCGCCGCTGCTGCCTGCGGGCTGGACTGGTTCGACGCCGCGTTGGTCGCCCGACTCGCGCCGCGTCGCATTTCTTTCGACGCACGATAATCAGACCGGCCTCTATGTCGTCAACGTGCCCGGCGGCACGCCGCGCCTCGTCGCGCCCGTGCGCAGCACGAACTTTTTTATCACCTATGCCGACGAGCCGTTCGCGTGGTCGCCCGACTCGCGCCGCATCGCTTTTATCTCCGCAAGTGAAAGCGACGGCAGCGCGTCGCCGTCGGCTACGGCCGCGGGCGAGCGCGCCACGCGTTCTGATCCGCTCGTCGTTGATCGCATCCAGTACAAGTCGCGCACGTCTTTCTCCGACAACCTGCGGACGCATGTGTGGCTGACGGATGTTGATAACCCGAACGCGCATCAGTTGACTTCGGGCAGTATTACGATCACGCGCTCTCGTTCAGTCCGCGCGGCGACGAGATCGCGTTTCTGTCGAACCACGAACCCGACCCGGAAGCGAATAACAACTCGGACATCTTCGCCGTCTCGGTGGACGGGCGCGTGCGCCCCATCACGCAGACGCGCGGCTGCGAGTATCAACCCGCGTGGTCGCCCGACGGCAAGTGGATCGCTTACGTGGCCACGAAACGCGACGTGACGACGATTGACAGTGTGGCTGAAGATACGCACGTCTGGGTGGTGGACGCGGACGGCAGCCACACGGGGCGCGAGTTGACAGCGGAACTCGACAGACGCGCCCGCCAACCTCGTTGGTCTGAAGATGGGCGCGTTATCTTCTTCACGGCCGGGGATCGCGGGCGCACGTTCATCTATCGCGTCGGCATAGACGGCGGGCGGGCGCGCTCCCTATTCGAGGACGCCGAGACAGAAAGCGTCACGCGCGCACCGGGCGATACGCTCGTCGCCGCGCAGAACAATTTTCAGGTCGGCTCGTTCAGCATCAGTCGCGGCCCCACGCCGCGCGCCAGCCTCGCGCCCGTCGCCCGCGTCGCGTTTACGTTGACCACGCCGACGCGGCCCGCCGAAGTCTTCACGCATGCCGCGATGAGCATTTACGGCGTGTCGCAAGTTGAAGAAGAGACGACGCACAACGGCGACATCTCTGGTCCACTGCGGCGTGTGCGCCCGGAGTTTCGGCCGCCGCGCCCGTCTGCGCTCGTCCCGCAAGAAGAGATCAGTTTCAAAAGCTTTGACGGCGCGACCGTGCAGGGTTGGTTGATGAAGCCTGTGGGCTGGCGTGAAGATCGACAGTACCCGTTGATCTTGAGCATCCACGGCGGGCCGCACGGCGCGTTCGGCTACGGCTTCAACGCGAGCTTTCAAGCTTATGCCGCGCGCGGCTATGCTGTCTTGTTCATCAACCCGCGCGGCTCAAGCGGCTACGGACAAAAATTTTCTGACGGCACGTTGAGCGAATGGGGCGGCGGCGACTACCGCGATCTGATGGCGGGCGTGGACGAGGCTTTGCATAAATATTCGTGGCTCGACGAGAACCGGCTGGGCGTGACCGGCGGCAGCTACGGCGGCTTCATGACCAACTGGATCATCACGCAGACGCCGCGCTTCCGCGCAGCCGTAGCAAGCGCCTCCGTCTCGAACCTGATCAGCTTCTACGCCACGTCGCTCTATCAAGATTTGATTCACGCCGAGTTCGGCGGCGCACCGTGGGACGATTATGATCTGCTATGGCGCTGGTCGCCCATACGCTACGTGCGACAGGCGCAGACGCCGACTCTCTTCATCCACGGCGAACAGGACAACGACGTACACATCACACAGGCCGAAGAGATGTACATGGGCCTCAAACGGCGCGGCGTAGAAACAGTGCTCGTGCGCTACCCGCGCGAAGGGCACGGTTTGCGCGAACCGCGTCACCGGCAAGACGCACTCGAACGCACGCTTGCATGGTTCGACAAATATCTGAGATAGGCAATCAGCGATCAGCTTTCAGCTAAGGCAAGCATTCAAAGCTGACCGCTGATTGCTGATTGCTTGATCGCTCATTGCTGCTTATGCTGACACACATCGTTATCTGGAAGTATCGCGCGGACGTGCCGCAGGCAACGCGCGAGGAACACGTTATGAAGTTGCGCGCGCTGGTCGGCGTGATCCCTGAGATCGTGAGCCTTGCGGTCGGCTTCGACGTGCTACATCTGGCGCGTTCATACGACACGGGGCTGGTCGCGGTCTTTCGTGATCGCGCGGGGCTGGACGCGTACACGGATCACCCGCAGCACGTCGAGGTCGCCAACTTCGGGCGCGGCATCGCGGAGCATGTTGCCTCAGTTGATTTTGAGGGCGACGCGTGACGCGACGACTGCGGCCCGGCTGCTGGTTGAAGGGCGCGTTTGTGGCGGCGCTCTTGTTGCTGCTGACGCAGACGCCGTTTATCTATCACCGTTATCAATTGGGCCAGCTCGCCGCGACGATTGGGCAACTGAACGCGCAACGTGTCGTCGCAGCCGACGACGGCTATGCCGATTATCGCGGCGCGCTCCACATACATTCATCGCTCGGCGGGCACAGCACCGGCACGCTCGCGGAGATCGTGCAAGCCGCGCGGCTGAACGCGCTCGCGTTCGTCGTGATGACCGAACACCCGGCGGCCGAGATGGACACGGCCGCGCAGACCTTGCACGGCCTGCACGGCGGCGTGCTGTTCCTCGCGGGCAACGAGACGAACGAGTCGGCGGCTGATCGTTTGTTGACCTTCGGCGCGGGCGCGCAGACAACGAGCGCGCAGCCGGGCGCGACCACGCAAGAGTTAATTGATCGCGCCAAGCAGGCCGGGCAACTAGTCTTCATCGCACACCCTGAGACGTTCCGCAGTTGGCAGACGGCGCGCGGCTTCGACGGCATGGAAGTTTATAACCTGCACGCGGACGCGAAGCACGTCAATCGCCTCGCGCTTTTCTTCGATGGGCTGTGGTCCTACCGTGCTTATCCGCATCTGCTGTGGACGCGCTTTCACGAAAGCCCCGTGGAGAATTTGCGCCGCTGGGACGAGTTGACCGCGCGCGCGGGTCTGCGCGTCGTGGCCATCGCGGGCAACGACGCGCATCAGAACGTCGGACTGAGTTTGCAACAACTCACGGGCAAGCCCATGCTGCAACTCAAGCTCGACCCATACGAACGCAGTTTCCAAGTCGTTCGCACGCACGCGCTCGTCGAAAAGAACCAACCATTTAATGATGCGAGTTTGTTAAGCGCGCTCGCCGCCGGGCATTGCTACGTGGCGTTCGACCTTTTGTGCGACGCGAGCGGCTTTCGTTTGACGGCCGACAACGGGCGGGAGCGTAAGTTGATGGGCGACGAGATCGCGCTCATGGGCAGCGTGCGCCTGCGCGCCGCGACGCCGGTTGAGAGCCGCATGGTGCTCGTTAAGGACGGGGCGCAATTGGCGGAAACCGCAGGGCGCGCGGCGGAGTGGATGGTCAACACACCGGGCGTATATCGCGTCGAGTGCTACCTGCCGCAGTTGCCCGCGCCGCTCGCCGGTCAGCCGTGGATCATCTCAAATCCGGTCTACGTCCGATGAGCAACTAACGCCAGAGACGACTTCGCCCCGACGCGGGCCTATTTACCCGTGCGGGGCGACAAATCGCGAACCGGAAAGCTCCGACTCAGTTGTTGGACGCGGTGTGATCACCACCGACTACTGTAGAGAGCCACGTGTTTGACTCTTCGCACGCGGGCAAGCCCTAGTGTTGTGGGCAGCGCGTGTACAGCTTCCAATTTTAAGTAACCAAGTAACGGCGATTGTATTGATGGAAGGCTTCCCTGTCAAGCCCCAGTTTGACCGATTACTAGGCATACAGCGCGCCGGTAGAAGAATAGACAGTCGGCGGTCTTAAACGGCCTACTGTCTGTTGCTGTTATGCCACTCGACGCGCAGTTTGGCGATGGCGTGTTCTTTGTGTTTGGCCTCGACTTCAATCCACGGCGCTTGGGCGTAGGCGGCGGGCATCGTCTCGATGAGGTCGCTGTGGTGGCGGTCGTTGAAGGCGGTGCGGCCGTTCGAGATGTGGACGAGTTGCCAGTCGGGGCGCGGCCAAGTTGTGCGCGCGGCGGCCAGAAATTCGCCGACGCTTTCGTCGTCGTAGCTCGTCAACTTCTCATGACAGACGTGATGATGCGCGTCGAAGACCATCGGCACGCCGGCCGCGCGGCAGACGGCGAGAATCTCGGCGGCGCTGTAGCTGTACTCGTCGTTCTCCAATGCGAGGCGCGTGCGAATCTCGTCGGGCAGCGTGCGAATAACCTCGACCAGCCGCGCGGCGCGATCAGACTTGCCGCCGTGTATCTCGATGACAGCCCAAGCCGAGCGCGGCTGCGCCAGCATGTCCATTACGCGCGCGTGCAGGCGCAGAATCTTGATGCTGTTTTCGACCACGTGCGGCGCGTCGGAACTAAGCACGACGAACTGATCCGGGTGGGCGACGAGGCGGATGCCAAGTTCAGTTGCGTGCTCGCCCGTCGCACGCACTTCGGGCGCAAACTCCGTGAGTACGTCAGCGCCGAGCGGATCGTCGGCGAAGGGAAAGAGGCCGGAAGTGAGCCGGTAGAGTTTGATCTCGTGGGTCTGACAAAAATCGAGCGCGCGGGTCAGACGCAGCAAGTTGTCGGCGTAGATGGCGCGCAGCATTCGTTGTTGTTCGTCGCGCGCGAATTGCAGCAGGCGCGTGCGCGTCACCGTGCGATAGCGCACCTCGTCAGAGTGCGTGATGCAGACAAGGCCGAGTTGTGGGCCGTGTGTGTCGCTGCGCTGCATGCGGGCCGCAAGCTCATTCGTCAACATGGACACATTTATAGCGAGCGAACAACACGAATGTATGACCGGAGTGATTAATTTTCTTTAGCCGCGCGCTGTGTCTGCGCCGGGCGCGACCTTGAGCGTTTCGGGATCGATCCCGGCTTGCCGGTTCATCACGTAGTCGAACCAGCGTTCGGGCAGGAAGCGTTTGAGGGCGAGCGCAAGACGCGCGTGGCGTGGCGCGGCATAACGCAAGCGCGGGCGACGCGCCGTGAGGGCTTTGTGGATCAGCGCGGCGATGTCTTCGGGTTGACCGGCGATGCTGCGCGCGCGTGCATAAGCTTGTTGGAAGTTGGCGAACCACGGCGCGTAGGGGCCTGCGTCCTCGATGATCGACTGCGACGCTTCGTTAGCGGCTTCAACGAACTCCGTCAGGATGAAGCCCGGTTCGATGACGACGACGAGGACGCCGAACGGCGCGAGCTCGCCGCGCAAGCCGTCGGAGATCGCTTCGAGGGCGTGCTTCGTCGAATCGTAGATGGACGAGAGCGGGCGTGCGACGCGACCCGCGACCGAGCTAACGTTGACGATGCGCCCGCGCCCCGCGCGCCGCATGCCGGGGATGACAAGCTGCGTGAGCGCAATGAGCGCGAACACGTTCAACTCGAAGTTCTGCCTGATCTTTTCGACGGGCACAAGTTCGACCGGGCCGCGTGTGCCGTAACCAGCGTTGTTGACGAGCGCATCGATGCGCCCGTTGACGGCGAGCGCGGTCTGCACAAGACGCGCGCGATCTTCGGCTGAAGTAATGTCGGCCGCGACGACTTCGGCGTGGCCACCTGTCTGCTCGATCTCTTGTTTAAGTTCTTCGAGTCGTTCGCGTCGGCGGGCGGCTAAGACGACGTGCGCGCCTGCACGCGCCAACATGCGCGCCGTCGCCGCGCCGATGCCCGACGATGCGCCCGTGATGATAACGACCTGTCCGTCTAGTTCTCTTGGCATCGAAGTCAAAAAGTTAAAGGGTCATGCATACTTGAAGTCATAACTGTTGATCAATCGTTCATACTTCCGCGGCCGGGCGCAGGTTGATCGCTTCGACTTGCGTTGCCTGCGTGTCGGTCTGCGCGAGCGCGGCGGCGGCGGTGAGCACGAGCGCGAGCCAGAGTAGATCGGCGAGCAGCAGGTGTAAGAGTTGCAGCCAGATGGGCGCGAGCAGATAGACGTTGAGCAGTCCCACACAGAGTTGCAGCAGGACAAGCGTGATCAGTGTCGCGCATAGGCGTTTGACGCGCGCCGTGGGGCGCAGGAAGTTGCTGACGTAGGACGCCGTGAGCAACACATACGCGCCGACGACGAGGGCGAGCGACGGATGAATGAAGCGCAGGCGCAACAGGAAGTGCGCCGTCGGCGAGAGGTCTTGGCGTAAACCTTCGATGAGCGTGCGCGCCGGAAAGAGCGTGTCGCCGAGCGCCACGACCGCGCCGCTCGCTGCGAGCGCGAGCGTGCCCAACAGGCCGAGCGCGAACAGGTGCGGCATGATGCCCTGCCCGCGTAGACGCAAGCGCGGCGCACCGGATGCCCACCAAGCTGTCAAGCCCATCGCGGCCAGCAGCAAGAACGTGTTAACGAGATGAACCGAGCCGACGAGCGCGCGTGCGAGCGAATCGTTGTGCGCGGTCAAGCCTAGTTTGACTTGCGCTGCGCCGACCAAGCCTTCCAGCACGACGAAGGCTAAGGTCAACACCGCGCCGAGGCGCGCGGGATGACGACGCGGCAGCACGCGAAACGCGACGACGACGAGCGTGATTGATAACAACCCCGATAGACTCGTCGTGATGCGATGCGAGAGTTCGACTAGCAGTTCTACGGAATGAGCGCGCGGCACGATCTCGCCGTTGCACAAAGGCCAATGCTCGCCGCAGCCCGCGCCCGAACCCGACGCGCGCACGTATGCGCCCCACATGATGACAAGTAAGTTATAAGCCACCACGAACCACGCGAAGCGTGCGAAGCGTTTCAGGCGCGGCGTTTGTATCTGCTCCGTCTGCATGGTCAGCGAATTATAAGCCGGGCGTGGTTGCGCGGTCATGCCCGCGCAGGTCGAGTTGCCCGTTCGTGTTGATAAGCGCGATACAGGATCAGCGCGAAGGGCACGAGCCAGATCAGATCGTTCGTGACGTTGAGCCAACCCATGCGTAGCGGCCAGCCGCCGGTGCGCGCGGTCTGCACGAAGCCGATGGGGCCGAACAGTTTGCCGAGGAAGCCGACGAACACGATGGGCCAATGGCGAAACGGAGCACGCGCCGCGATCCAGTAGCCGACGCCATAGACGCCGACGACCATGCCGAGGCACTGCCAGATTTGCGGATAGTTCGGCGGCGCGGCGTCGGCCCAACGAAAGAACGCGAGCGGAAAGATGACGACGCTTGCGCCCCACACGATGTTATAAACGCCCGCCGCGTATAGCACCGTACTCATCCAACGCGGCGGCTGCGTCGCTTCCGTCATAGCTTATGCGTCCCGCTTACGACTCGCGCAACAGGTGGCGGAGCGCGCCTTCGAGTTGCGGATACTTGAACTGATAACCCGTCGCTTGCAATCGCGCCGGTTCGACGCGCGCACTCGACAACAACAGCGCGTCCGCCATCTCGCCGAGCGCAAGTCGCAGGGCGAAGCCCGGCATGGGCAACAACGTCGGCCGTCCCAACACGCGACCGATGGTCTTGGTGAAGTCGTGATTCGTGAGCGGCTGCGGCGCGACCGTGTTGACCGGCCCCGACACGCTGTCATCGGTCAACGCATGTTCGAATCACGCCGACCGCATCGTCGAGCGCGAGCCAACTCATGTAGTGTTGCCCGTCGCTGATCTGCCCGCCGATGCCGAGTTTGAACGGCGTGAGCATCTGCGCGAGCGCGCCGCCCTTGTCGCTCAACACGATGCCGAAGCGCAAATGCACGACGCGAAGCCCGGCGGCGCGCGCAGGCTCGGCCGCCGCTTCCCACTCGCGGCAGACCTCGGATAGAAAGTCTTGACCGGTCGCGCTCGCCTCGGTCAACACTTCCGCGCCACGGTTGCCGTAATAGCCGATTGCGGACGCGCAGACTAACACGCGCGGGCGCGGCTCTAAACGCGCGAGCGTCTCTGCGAGCAGACGCGTACTCAGGACGCGGCTGTCGCGTATGCGCTGCTTCTTCGCGTCGGTCCAACGCCCGGCGGCGATTGGTTCGCCCGCGAGATGCACGGCCGCATCGTGCCCGGCGAGTTTGGCCGCGTCTAACTCACCGCTGGCAGGATTCCATGCAACTTCCGTCACGCCCGTCTGCGGCGACTGCTTCGACTCGTGGCGCACGAGTGCCGTCACCTGATGCCCACCCGCAACGAGCGCCGGCACGAGCGCCGAGCCGATCAACCCGCTCGCGCCGGTCACGATGATCTTCATCCTTGAATGAATCCTTTCGGCCCAAACTTGTATTAGCGCGTGAGCATGAACCGGATCGCTTCCCCGATGCAAGCCGGATTTATATACTCACGCCGGAGCATACGCGCAAACTGTCAAGACGATGGCACAAATCAATAAATATCACGGCACGACCGTCACGGATTTTGTCGCGCGACATTATAGCTTGCTGGTCGCGCTCGGCCTCTGCCTCGGCCTCGCGCTTGTTGCGGGTGCTTATGCCGCGCCGCTGCTCGCGCTCACCGTCGGACTGTGCGCCGTCTGCGCCGCGTTCCTGTTGTGGCTGGCGTTACTCTTTCAGTGTGCGCGCGCGCGCCCGCTGACGGCTTTGATGGAGTTGTTTGCGCTCGTCTTGCTCGTCGGCTTCAGCGCAGTATTTGTGGCGTGGCTCGTATCATGGTGGGCGTGGCGGTTCGTCACGCTGCCTGTCTTCCTCTACCTGATCCTGTTTTTACTACTTGATGAAAGCGGCGTTCGTCGTCATCCAATCTTAGCGCGTCGCGCTTATCAGATCGGACTGAGGCTGCTCTGCTTGCTGTTTGCGTTGTTACTTGGTTACTGGCTTAAAGCTTAATGGATGTGCTGTTTGATAATGCAGCTATGCGCTTGTCACATCTTGCGTCGCGTTCGGTTTGCGCAACGTGAAGAGTGTGCCGCCGGTGGGGCGACGCGTCCAAGAGATGTCGGCTTCGATGAGGCTGGCGCGGGCGCGTATGTTGGCGAGGCCGCGCCCCTTTTTCGCTTCTTTGAGATCGAAACTGCGCCCGTCGTCTTCGAGCAGCAACGTCAACTCACGATCCGCTGACAGCGCGACGGTCAGACGCACCTGCGTCGCTTCGGCGTGCCGACAGATGTTGTTAACGGCTTCCTGCGTGATGCGATAAAGCTGCATGCGCTCGCCGGGTTTGAGGGCGAGGCGTTCGTCGAAGTCGTCGGCGCAGGCGAACTCGTATGTGAACCGGCGCGCGGGCGGCGCGTGTGCGACCGCGTTGGCGAGCGCCCATTCAAGCGCGGCGGCGAGGCCGACGTTCTCCAACACGGACGGCGACAGGTCCTCACAGATGCGCCTGATCTCTTGCGAGACTGATTCGATCTCGGCGCGAAAGCGCGTCGGCTCGACGTGTACCGCCTGCCCGTTCGTCGCGCTCGCGGTCGTGGGCAGTTGATCGGTTAAGAGCATGAGGCTACGCAAATCTGCGAGCGTTTGATCGTGCAAGTCGCGGGCGATGCGACGCCGTTCGCGCTCGGCTTCGTTGGCGAGTTCGAGCCGCGCGCCCGCGAGTTCGTGATGCGCTTCGACGAGTTCTGCGGAAGTGCGCGCGATGCGGCGGTTCTGCACCGCGCCCCAAGTCAACGCGACCATAGCGAGCAATAACAGCACGGCCAGCATCGTCGTGGTCCACGGGAACGGCGCGCGCCCGACCGTGAACTCGAAGGCGAGCGGGCCCGATGCCACGAGGTCTTTCGTGAACGCATGCGCTTCGACGCGATAACGACCGGGCGCGAGGTTCTCCATCAAGAACTGTGCATCGCGCGCGAGTTTGCGGCGCAACTCACGCCCCGCGCCGTCGCGCAAGACGAAGGCATACTGAAACTGCTCCGGGTAAGTGCGACTAGACAGCGCCGCCACGTCGAGCGCGAGACTGTTCTGCGGGTAAGGCAATTCGATACCGCTGCGTAGTTCATCCGCTTGATGCAGCCGCCGGCTCAACACGCGCACAGGCACGAGCGCGGGCGCGGCCCGGCCGGGACTGTAACGCACGAGGCCGCGACTCGTGCCCACGAGCAACGGCCGGGCATTGTTGTCTGCGTCAGTTTGATCTGCATCAGTGCGGGCACGCGCGCTTTCGTCTGCACGCAAGAGCGTGAACGATTGCGCCGAGGCGAGGCCCTGTTCAACGTCGAGCCGCGAGACGAGCGCGCCGAACTGCTCGTCAACACGCACACGCAACAGGCCGCCGCCCGCCGTCGCACACCAAGCGTTGCTTGTGCTGTCGTCGCCTTCATCCGCGACCACGCCGCGCACGTCCGCGTTCGTCACAACTGTCGTCAACTGCCCCGCGCGATAGAGGTATAAGCCGCGCTCGGTCGCAAACCACAACGCGCGATCACTCGTGCCGTCGGCCGCCCAGACCGCGCCTGATGCCAACTGCGCCAACGCCTCGCCGCCCGCGTTCGTCTGCCCGTTCTCATAGACGAACAGCCCCGCGTGCGCCGTGCCGATCCACAGGCGACCATCGCCGTCCGCGTGCAACATGGTCACTTCACGCAGGCGCGCGTCTGCGTTCGCCGCCGGCCACAGGTGCGTGCGCCGCGCGCCGTCCAACTTGTCCACGCCGACGCCGTAACTTGCGATATAAGTTGCGCCCTGAAATTGACGCAACGCGCGCACACTTTCGACGCGCGCCGGTTCGCCCGCGCCGCGCGGCTTCGCGCGCTCCGGTTTATCTTCGCCCTTCGCGTCGCCCGTTTGCGCTTTCGTGCTTTCTGTTGTCGCCTGCGCGTCGCCCGTTGGCGTGGCCGCGGGCTGCGCCGTCGCGCCTTCGGCCTGTGCCGGTGTAGTTGTCGCTTGCGCCGTTGTGTTCGCGCCCTCGGCCTTGAGCGCCGTCGGCGTTTGCGTCTTAACTTGTGTGCTGTTCGTCGTCGTCGCTTCTTCTTCAGAGACGACCGATTGCTGCGCCTTCACGGGGCCGCGCTTCGTACTCACGCCGACGTATAACCCGCTCGACGTGCCGACGAGCAGCCGCCCGCCCGCGTCTTCCGTCAACGCATAGACCGTCTTGTGCGCCAACTGTTCAAGCGCGCGCCACGCTTGCAACTGCGCGTCGAACACGAACAGCCCGCGATTCGTGCCGCACAACAACTCGCCGTTGCGCGCCTGATAGAGCGCACGCACGAAGTTGCTATCGGCTTCGGGCCGATCATTTCGTTGTGCGGCGCGCGCGCGTCGAAGCGGCACACGCCCCTATCCGTGCCGAACCAGACGACGCCCTCTCGATCCACGAAGACCGAATAGACGTGATCCGAGCGCAAGCCTCCGCCCGTGCCTTCAAACGTGAAGCGTTCGCGCGTCCGCCCATCACGCACACGCCACACGCCCTGTCCATCAGTGCCGATCCACAAGCCGTCGCTGCGGTCGCGTGCAAGTGCTGTGACCGCGCCCACGTTCGCGCCGATCTTTTGCGGGCGCAACGGATCATGCGCTTGATACAAGCCGCTGTCCGTGCCGCGCGCGCGTGCGCCGAGCCAGAGTTGCCCGTTTGCGTCCGTTGCCAACGCTTCGACGAAGAAGGCGCGCGGCCGGCTGTTGATCTCTTTCACTTCGTCGCGCTCGACGCGTAACAGGCCGCGACTGCGCGACCCGACATAGAGCGTGCCGCTCCCGTCGAACGCGAGGCTCGTCAACTGCAACGCGCCGGGTCTGTCCGCGTCCGCGCTTGTCAGTGCGTCGTCGGGCAGCGCGCGCACTTCGAGCCGGCCGTCCGCGCGTGTGCGACAGTCGAACAATAGGCCCTGCTGTGTGGCGAGCCACGCGTGCCCGCGCTCGGCCGGTGCGCTGGCAATCGCCGTCACCATGCGCCCGCGCGTCTCTTCGATCACTTCAAACACGCCGTTGACCAAACGTGCCGCGCCCTCGTCCGTGCCGACCCACAACACGCCGCCGTCGTCGAACCTGAGCGCCGACACGCGCGCACTCGCAAGGCCCGCGATCTGCACAGACTGTGTGCGCCGGCCGTCGTAACGCGCGAGGCCGTTATCCGTGCCGAACCACATCGCGCCGTCGGCGTCCTGCGCCAGCGCGCGCACGCGATCCGACGGCAGCCCGTGAAAGAGTGTCACCGCGCCCCACTGGTGCAGGTTCGACGCGGGCAACACGTTCGTATCGTTCGTGGTCTGGGCGAAGGAAGAGTAGGCAGTGGGCAGCAGGCAATAGACAGTCAGCAGCGCGAAGCATGCGCCGCGCAGGACGCGCGTGAAACTCCGGCCCAGCGACTGCGACTGTGCTTGCATTGATTACGTTAGTTGAAGTTGGAATGGACGAACATAGTTGTAGGGGCAATGCTCTGTCCCTGCCCCTACGGTTTCATTCGACCGGCAAAGTTTGGCCCGTGCCTTAAGGTTGCTGCGTCCACGCGACGGCCGGCTCGATCCACTCTTTGAGCGGGCGATATAACAGACCGTGCCCCAGCCCCAATTTCACGATCACTTCGTTGTGCCGGCCAGGCCGGTGGCTTGCTCGAAGAAGCGTTGGCAAGTGCCCGCGCCGCTGTCGTCTTTGTAGTCGTAGATCGAAAGCACGTTGCCCCACAGGTCGGGCTTGAAGCGACGATACTCGTCCGAGTTGCCGCAACTGGCGAGGAGCACGAAGTTGACCGCGCGCTGCTTGAGTCGCGTCGAGACGGCCACGGCGATGACGCCGCCCCTCGATGCGCCGACGACCGTGATGTTACCGGGCGGCACGCCGGCCTTCAGCAGCGTGTTGATCTGCTCGACTACTTTCGGCGCGTACTGTTGTATGTCCGTGCCGCGCGGGCGTGCTTCGCTGATGACGACGAAGCCGCGCCCGGCCAACGTGTCGAGAATCTGCGCGTACTCGTAAGGCCCGTGCTGCGGGCTGACGGCGCGCACGCCCTGTTCTTCGACGATGCGCCCGTGCAGGTAGAACAAGTATCTGGCCTTCGTATCGATCCGCTGCGGCAGATCGCTCAGCACGACGCCCGGTGCAGACAGCTTGACGGTTGCCTGCGCGGTCTGCGCCTCACTTGCCTGTCGTTGACAGGCGACGAGGGCGAGCGCGCACAACAAAGCGCACGCGACCGACAGACGATAGCGCGACGATAGTGTGGTTAATGTTTGCATCAATGTTTGCCTCAAGCCTTGCTTCAATGTTGGCGTCAATGTTTGCCGCTGCGCCGCTTTTGTTCTTCGGCTTTCTGTTCTTCGATGAAGCGTTGGCGGTCGCGCTCGATCCATGCTTCGAGATCGTGCGCCGCCTTTTCCAACTCGTCCGAGTTGATGAGGCCGCGCCGCAGTGCTTCAAAGAAGGCGCGCGTGCGTATGTTGTAAGCGAGTTTTTCGTAAGCTTCGTGCGGCGTGCCTTCGGGTGTGGAGACGAACAGTTTTTCGTAGAGCGTGGCGAGCCGGCTCTCGACGCCGCGCAAGGATAGACTGCACTTGCGCGCAATCGCCCAGTTCGATAGACCGAGCGCGAGATAGTACAAAGCTTCGGCTTCAAACTCGGTCAAGAGCGGGCGCTTGAAAGAATCTTTGAACGCCGGGTCGATCATGTCCGCGCCGTCTTCCAAGACGGCCGCGACGAAGCGCAGGAAACGCGACTCAGGGTTGTTCTTGTGGATGAAGCCGTAGGCCGGCGGCGGCTCGACCGCTTTGATGATCTTGCGTATCTCGTTGATATAGACTTCGTGCGGAAACTGCGTCCAGAAGATGACGCGCGCCGCCGGGAACTCGCGCCAGATGGCGCGCGCCGCTTTGACGCCCGACAGATTCGGCATCTGTATGTCGAGCACGCACAGTTCGGGTCGGTGCTTCAACGCCTGCTCGACGGCCGCCGCGCCGTCGCCCACTTCGAGCACGGGCGCGTGCGCCGCAAACTCGCGCTCCAACAATTCGCGCAGGTAACGCCGCTGCGCCACGTTGTCTTCGGCAATCAGGATGGACATAAGCTGTTACAAGATCGGCTCAGGTCGGCAGCGACCGGCGGGCTGCAATCTTAACATCAAGGCCGGTCTTTAGCCTCGGTCATACGAGGCGTGCGGTCAATGTGGCTGTCCACAGTTCAAGCCGTCGCGCAGACGCAAGCAAGGCGGGGGTTAGCCGCCCCGTGCGCTGTCGGCTTGCGCGGGGCTTGGGCGCGCGTGTGGGTTCATAATGCGAGGCGTGCGATTGCGCCCCTTGAACAAATGTAGTGACCAAACGTGGTTGGTCGGAGTATGATGCGCGCTGCTCGACGCGCCACACTGACAACAACGAACTCGTTAGGTCGCTTGCGACCAGCACCAGATTCTTTACCCGTGACATCATCCGCACGTTTGCGTTCGTCCACATTCGGCCTCTGCGGCTTGCTGTGCGCCTGCCTGTTCGGCGGGGCTGCGTGCGGTGGTGCGTCGCAGGCCCGCGCGCCCGTGGCCGCGCCAACTTCGACCGCAACGACGAGGACAGAACGCAAGGTGCTCGCCGCGCCTGCGGCGGACGCGGACGACGACAACGACGGTTTGCCCGACCGCGCCGAGTTGCACACTTACAACGACCGCGAGAACTTCCGCCGCTGGTTCACAGGGATTGCCGAGAGGCAGTTCTATGCGCCGAGCGCGGCGTGGAACGAGACGCAGCGCGATTGCGCGGGGCTGGTGCGCTTTGCATGGCGCGAGGCTTTGCGCCCGCACGACCGCGTGTGGCTGCGACGCATGGGCGGCGGCTATGAAGCGTTCGCGCCGGACGTGGGCGCGTACACGCTCGACGATAATCCGCTCGGCGAGAAACTGTTTCGCACCGTGCCCGGTTCGTTTCGCGCCGACGACTTAGACAAAGCGCGCTTCTCCGAGTTTGCCGACGCGCGCGCGCTCAAAGAGTTCAACACAGAGTTCGTCTCGCGCGACCGCGCACGGGCCGAGCCGGGCGACCTGCTCTTTTTCTTCCAACCGTTCGCGCAGCGTTATCCGTATCACGTCATGATCTTTTTAGGCGCGGCGCGCGAACAGACCGAAGCCGCGCACGATTGGGTCGTCTATCACACGGGCACATCGCCGACGGACAAAGGCACGATCAAGAAGGTGCGCTTGTCTGTTCTCGACCAACATCCTGACAGACGTTGGCGGCCCGTGCCGACGAATCAAAACTTCTTAGGCTTCTACCGGCTCAAGATTTTGCACTGAAGCACACGCGCTAATAGGACTGAATTTATGAACAGTCGCAGACTCATCGCAGCACTTCTGATCTACTCTGGCCGTCTTCGTCGCCGCGCTCGGCTTTTCCTACTGGCGCGTGCGCGCGCTCGCCGAAGGGACGACGCAGGAGTTCTTCCCGCAACAGGACTACTACGAGCGCAAGGCGGACGCCGCGCCGCCCAAGCCCTTCTTCTCGCTGCAAACCAGCCGCATCTATGGCACGAACGAGCGGCCGCGCGTCTTCGTCAACTATCACGATCTGGACACGCTCGATTTCTTCGTCTATCGCGTCAACGACCCCGCGCAGTTCTTCAAGCAACTCGACAACCCGCATCAGGTCGGCGAAGACGAAGATTACGATTTTCAGAACTACTATCAGAAGCGCAACCCCACGTTCCTAGAAAAACTTCGCCGCTTCAAACAGGGCTTCTACAACTGGTTTCGCAACTACGCGCGCACGCAACTCAAGCACAGCGCGCGCAAGAGCTTCAACACGCGTTTTCGCGCCGACCGCGACGACACCGGCAGCAGTCAAACGCCGTGGAACGTCGCGGACTACGCGCGCTTCCCCCTGTTGAATAAAGATCGTGTGGTCAGTAGTTGGCGCGAGAAGTTGCCGCCGATCACGACCGAGGATCAGCAATACGACCGCCGCCCGATCACGCTCGGCAAACGTGAACCGGGCGTGTATCTCGTCGAAGCCATCAACGGCGACTTGCACGCTTACGGCATCGCCATCGTCAGCGACCTCGTGCTTGTCGAGAAGACTTCGCGCGACGGGCAGTTGCTCGTCTTCGCCAGCAACCGCCAGTCGGGTGCGCCGCGCGCGGGCGTGCAAGTCGAGATGCTCAAAGGCAAGAACACGTTGACGACGGGCACGACCGACAATCAAGGGCTGCTGCGTTTGAAGTTGGAGGACAAGACAAAGAAGACTGATGAGAGTGCCGCTGACGAAGGCGAGGGCGAAGAAGGCGACGGAGAAGCGCCGTCGTATCAACTGATGGCGCGCGAGCAGGAACACTTCGCCATCTCCGATCTCGATTCGTACTACTTCAGCGGCAACGAAGGCGGCTACGACGAGACGTTGAAGAGTTTCGTCTATACGGATCGGCCCGTCTATCGCCCGCAACAGAAGGTCTACTTCAAAGGTATCCTGCGCCGGCTCGCCGAACAGGGCTATCAGATGGTCGGCAGCACGGTGAACGTGACGATTGAAGACGGCGACGGCAATCAGGTTTATGAGAAAGACGTGCCGCTGTCGTCGCGCGGCTCGTTCAGCGGCGAGTTGGACATCGGCGAAGACGCGCCGCTCGGCTCTTACAACATCACCGCGCACGTCGGCGAAGCAACCGCGTCCGGTTACTTCGAGGTGCTCGAATACAAGAAGCCGGAATATAAAGTGACGGTTTCGACCGCGCAGAAGTTCGTGCCCGTTGGTCAGTCGGCGCGCTTCACCGTCAGCGCGCGCTACTTCTTCGGTGCGCCCGTTACGCGCGCCGACGTGAAGTACTACGTCTATCGTGAGCGTTACTATCATTACTTCTTCGACAGCGAGGCCGATCCGATCTCCGACTTCGGCGTCGAAGAGGAGAGTCCGGAAGAAAATTACTCCGGCGACGAATACTCGTCTTATGGCGACTCGCTCGTGAAAGAGGGCGACGGCAAGCTCGATGCACAGGGCAACTTCGTCGTGGACTTCCCCGTGCCGCAGCCCGAAGCGAAAGAGGCTTGGGATTACACCTATCGGCTCGAAGCGCAAGTGACGGACGCGGCGCGGCGCGAGATGCAAGGCAGCGCCAGTTTCACCGGCACGCGCGGTTCGGTCGCCGCCGCAGCCGACCCCGATAGTTACGTCTATCGTGTCGGCGAACAGGTGAAGATTAAAGTCAAGACCGCCGATTACGAGAAGCATCCGGCGGCGGCGCACGTCACCTTGAAGTTCTACGAGCAGACTTGGGAGAAGGTCGAGAAGGTCGAAGACGGCGAGAGCTATTACACGTACCGGACGAACGAGCGCGAGTTGGCGACCGCCGCCGTGGACACGAACGCGCAGGGCGAGGCCACATACGTCTACCAGCCGCAAGAGACGGGCGACTACGAGATCAAAGCGATCATCAATCAGAACGGCCGCGATGTGGTGTTCGAGGGCGGCTCGTTCTGGGTGGCGGATCAGAATAACGCTTGGTCCGACGTGTCTTATCAAGGCGAGGATCAGATCAAGCTTGTGCCCGATAAGAAGTCTTACAAGCCGGGCGAGACGGCGCATGTCCTGGCCTTGTTGCCGACGGACAAAGCGCACTTGTTGGTCACGACTGAACTATCGAGCGTGCTGAGTGTGCGGCAGTTGGACGTGCAGGGCCGCGCGGCGACGATTGACGTGCCGATTGAAGCTCGTTATGCGCCGAACGTCTTCCTCAACGTCACTTATGTGAAGAACGGCGACATGTACACGAGCGACGCGGCGTTGGTCGTGCCGCCGCGTGATCGTCTGTTGAAGCTTGAGATCATGTCGGACAAGAAGGAGTACAAGCCGGGCGAGACGGCCGCGTACACGGTGCTTGTGCGCAACGCCGACAACATGCCCGTGTCGGGCGCGGAAGTAAGCCTCGGCATCGTGGACGAATCGATCTACTCGATTCGCGGCGAGTCGGCCGGCGACATACGACAGACCTTCTACGGCCGGCGCTACAATCAAGTCTCGACCAGCATGTCGGTCAACTACAACTTCATCGGCTACGCAGGCAGCAAGCCCGTGCAACTCGCGCGGCAGAACAAGCGCGCTTATCAACTCGCCGATTTCAAGAACGACGGCGAACTGGTGCAACCGAAGATACGCAAGATTTTCAAAGACACAGCCTTCTGGCAACCCACGCTCGTCACGGGCGCGGACGGCAAGGCCTCGATCAAGTTTGCGTTGCCCGACAACCTGACGACGTGGCGTGCGACCGCGCGCGCCGTGACGACTGATCTGCGCGTCGGCGCAACGACGCAGAAGGTGCTTGAACGCAAAGACGTGATCATGCGGCTCGCCATGCCGCGCTTCTTGACGGCGGGCGACACGGTGACGATCTCAGGCATCGTGCATAACTATCTGAACGCCGACAAGCAGACCGCCATCTCGCTCGAAGTCGGCGGCGCGAAGTTGTTGGACGCGCCGAACCAGTCGGTCATGATCCCGAAGAACGGCGAGTATCGCGCGAACTGGCGTGTGCAAGCGACGCAGACGGGCCAGTTGACCTTGCTCGGCAAAGCTTTGACCGACACCGACTCGGACGCGCTTGAGTTGGCCGTGGAGATCGTGCCGCGCGGTGTGCGCCAAACGCGCGGCGAAGCGACCACACTTGGGGGCGACGAAGAGGATCGCACCGTTACCATCAACCTGCCTGCGAATGCGGACCCGCGCGCGCGCACGCTCCGCATCGAAGCCGCGCCCTCGGTTGCCAGCACTTTGTTCGGCGCGCTCGATTATCTGACCAGTTATCCTTACGGCTGCACCGAGCAGACGATGTCTTCATTCCTGCCGAACGTGATCGTTACAAACGCTTTGCAGGAAGTGCAGACCACATCGATCAGCGACAAGAACAACCTCGGCAAGAAGGTGCGGAAAGGTCTGGATCGACTCTACAAGTATCAGCACGACGACGGCGGTTGGGGCTGGTGGAAAGACGACCCGACCGATCCGTGGATGTCGGCTTACGTCGTCGATGGTCTGACGATGGCGAGCCGCGCCGGTTATCAAGTGGACGACAACCGCGTCGAACGTGGGCGCGGCAAGTTGAGCGGCCTTGTTGACTCAGGCAAGAACGACGACGGCAAGGCCATCGACACCGAGACGCGCTCATACATGATCTATGCGCTCAGCATGAGCGGCGGCGTCGATCCGCGTCACGTCGATGATATGTTCACGAATCGCGGGCGCTTGCAGCCTTACGGGCGCGCGTTGCTCGCGCTCGTCTTGAAGCAGCGCGGCGACCGGCGCGCGCAGCAAGTCGCGGGCGAGATCGCCGGCTCGGCGCGCGTCACCGACTTCGACGCGCACTGGGAATCGAAGCGCCAGCCCGCGCTCGACTTCAGCGAAGACGATAGTTTGGAAGCGACCGCCGTGTCGATCAAGGCGCTCGCGCAGATCGATCCGCAGAACGCGCTGTTGCCGAAGGCCGCACGCTGGCTCGTCGCCAATCGCAAATACGGCGCGTACTGGCTCTCGACCAAACAGACCGCGTTCGCCGTCTACGGCTTGACCGATTACTTGAAAGTGAGTCAGGAGTTGACGCCGAACTACGCGGTCGAAGTTTACGTCAACAACGAGCAAGTGCTGGCCAAGCAGATCACGAGCGCGGACGTGGGCGGGCAACAACTCATCATCCGCCGCAAAGATGCAGAGGTCGGCAACAACAACCAGATACGCGTCGTCAAGCACGGCCCCGGCGTCCTCTATTTATCGACGACGCTCGACTTTGCGACGAGCGACGAGCAGACGCCCGCGCAAGGTCAAGGCGGCTTGAAGATCGCGCGCGAGTACTTGCGTCTGGTCGTGGACGATAACGGCGGCAATCCTGTCTGGCGGGCCGAGGCGCTCACGGGCGAGTTGCATTCGGGCGACATGCTCATCTCGAAGCTGCGCATCGAAGGGCCGCACGCCGCGTATCTTTTAATCGAAGACCCCATCCCGGCCGGTTGCGAGCAGATCGAACAGGTCAGCGGGATCGATTTCAACTACACGACGAAGGATTGGAGCGACTGGTACAGCGGGCGCGAGTTCCGCGACAATCGCACCGCTTTCTTCCTCAACTACTTCGACGGCGACGCCACTTTCCGCTACGCCCTGCGCGTGCAAGAGCCGGGCGAGTTTCGCGTCGCGCCCGCGCGCGTCGAACTGATGTACACGCCCACGGTGCAGGCAAACACCGCGAGCGGCGCGCTCAAGATTTTGGATCGCCAATAGCGCAGTTGCCGGTTATTGGTTGCTTTATCAACAGGTGGAATGATGACTAAGAACGTACTGGCCGCCATCGCCGCGAGCATCCGCGCGCTGTTGGGCCACTTGCCCGCACTCGTCGTGTTGGGCGTGCTTTATGCGCTGTTCATCGCCGCGTGCTATTGCTTCGTCACGACGCGCGAGGCCACGACCGTGCAAGTGTTGTTCACGTTCGTCGTCGCGGTTGCGATCCCTGTGCTGTTCTGCGCGTTTCAAGCGGGCAGCGCGGGCTTCGCCGTCGGCGCGGACACACCCGGCGCTGTCCTTCGGGCCGCGGGCAAAGGCTTCTGGAAAGTCTTGCTGGTCAGCCTGCCGCTCATCCTTTTGTTGTTGGGCAGCGTCTACGTGCTGAACAAGGTGCAGGCGCGCATCGCGGCGCGGGCGCAGGCCGAACGGCAAGCGGCCACGGGGTCGGCGGGCAGCATCAGCGAAGACGAGGGCGAGGCCCTGTCCGTGCCGATGCACACGCCGGAACGTGAAGAAGACAAGCAACCGAAGGTGCGCTGGTCCTACGTGCTGCTCGTTACCGTGCGCCTGTTACTGTTCGGTCTGGTGCTGCCGCTCTTAGCGATCCACCTATGGTTAGGGTTAGCGCGCGCCGGTCTGCGCGGCTTGTTCAAAGGCTTCGGGCGCGTGCTTGCGCCGGAGAGCGTGCTGACCTATGCGGTCGGACTCGTCCTGTTCGGCGTCATCCCCTATTTCCTGTTGTTCACACACACGGGCACAAAGGGCGAATCGACGGAGTTGTTTCTATTCGGACTGCGGCTTGCGCTCGCCTTTCTGTTCACGCTTGTCGGTTGGGTGTTGACGTTGCGTGCGCTCGCTCACCCGGCCGGCCTACAGGCAGCGCCCGCGTCCGCGCCCGCGAACCTGCCGCCGCAGCCCGCGCCGACAGGGGCTTAAACTGAATCGTGTTGTGCGGCGGGGGCGCTGAAAGAAGTGGCGCAGAAGTACGCAGCGCAGTTGCGATGTCGGCTCGCAAAGTTGCACTCGCAAAGTTCGCATCTCAAAGTTCGCATCGCAAACTTGAGCGCGCGACTAAGGCTGCGTCAAGCCGCACACTCACGACACAACAGCGGCGCGTGGCGACATGGGGTGTCGCACCTGTGCGTGTGCGTCGCGCTCGTCAGCGCGTGGTCAGCGCCACCGGCCGCGCTCACACCTGAACCGGCACGACGCGCAGCAGTCCACTTAAGTGATGCATCGCTCGACGCGATCTTGCAGGGCGCGGCGACTGCGGCGCTCGGCACGCGCGAGGGCGCAATCGTCGTCCTCGATCCGCAGACAGGGCGCGTGCGCGCCGCCGTCAACGCGCGGCTTGCGAGTGAAGGCGCGTTCCCGCCCGGCTCCGCCATCAAACCATTCACGCTGCTGACGGCCCTGCGCACAGGCACGACGAGCGCAGACGCGCGCTTGCTCTGTCGCAAACACTACGCGCGCCGCGATGCGCGCTTCACCTGCTCGCACCCCGCGAGCATCCCGCCGCTCACGCCCGCTAAGGCGCTCGCATATTCGTGCAACTACTTCTTCGCGCGGCTCGCCGAACGACTCGCGCCGGACGACCTCAACGCGACGCTCGCCGCCTACGGCTTCGGCGCGCGCACAGGCTTGGCCGACGAGTTCGAGCAGGCCGGGAAACTACCGCGCGGGCCTGCGCGCTTGAGCGCGGCGCTTGGCGAAAGCGAAGACCTACTCGTCACGCCGCTGCAACTCGTGACGGCTTACGCGGCGCTCTTGAACGGCGGCCATCTCTACACGCCGCAAACGGGCGCGGCCGAAAACTTCGCGTTGCACGAACGGGCCGCGCTCGCAATCAATGCGAACGAGCGCGCTCTGCTGGTCGAAGGCTTGCGCGGCGCGATCAGTTACGGCACGGCCGAGCGCGCGCATCTCGCCGCATTGCCCGGCCATGTCGTCGGCAAGACCGGCACGGCCACCGAAGTTGGCGGCGTACACACGCACGGTTGGTTCGTCGGCTTCGCGGCCGAGCCAAACGACGAAGCGTTGCAACTGCACACGCCCGCGCCCGCCGAGTTCAAATTGGCCGTCGTCGTCTTTCTCAAACGCGCGACCGGCGCACAGAGCGCGGCCGTGGCGCAACCCGTCTTCGCCGCCTATGCGCGCGCACACGCACACACGAACGAGCGCAACCAGACAACGCGCCATGACGATGCAATCGGCGATGAAGCGTTCGCGGCCGATGCGATGCACGACGATGCATCGTCGCTTGATAACGGCGGCGCGTTACATGATGCGACCGGCACAAACGTCGTGCGCGTGCATCTCGTCCGCGAAGAGACGACGCGCACGTTGACGTTGGAAGATTACATCTTCGGCGTGCTGGCGGCCGAAGCAAGCACAGAGGATGAATATGAAGCTATCAAGGCGCTCGCGGTCACGAGCCGCACCTTCACGCTACGCAATGTGCGGCGGCATGCGCGTGACGGTTATGACTTCTGCAACCTGACGCATTGTCAACGTTATCTCGCGGTCAACGCGACGAACGCGCGGCCCGAATTTCACGCGCTGCTGCGGCGGGCCGTGCGCGAGACGGCCGGCGAAGTCTTGCGCGACGGGCGCGGTGCTATGGTCAACGCCTACTTCAGCGCCTCGTGCGGCGGTATGACGGCGAACGTGGCCACGCTCTGGGGCGTGCCCGTGCGCGAGCGTTACGAGCGCGGCGTGCGCGACGATTTCTGTCAGGGCTTGCCCAACAGCAGTTGGACAGACGTATTGCCCGCTGCACAACTCGCGCGCGCGCTGCACGAGGACGAGCGCGGCGACGTGGGCGCGCGGCTCGACAACATCAGCGTGATCAAACGCGACGCGAGCGGGCGCGCGGAGTTGGTCGCCGTCAGCGGCGAACGCCGACGCATCCTGCGCGGCTGGGAGTTCAAGACCATCATCGGGCGCACGCTCGGTTGGAACTTGATCAAGAGTTCGCGCTTTACGGTCGAGCGCGCGGGCGCGAGTTTCATCTTTCGCGGCAGCGGCTTCGGTCACGGCATCGGTCTGTGCCAGATGGGCGCGCACGCGCAAGCCGCGCGCGGCCTCGCTTATCGCCAAATCCTCGCCCACTACTTCCCCGGCACGAACCTCACGCGCCTTGCCAACGCGCAGCCGCAATGGCACGAAGACGTGTTGTGGCATGCGCGCGCCGCAAGCAAAGAAGTGAGCATGAACGCAGCCGAAGCAACGCGCAGCATACGCGAGCCGTTTCGTCGTGCTTCGTCTGCGTCCGTGGCTCAAAGTTTTATTCATGGCGCGCACCGGCTCACGCTGGCCAGCGAGAATTTCCGCGTCAACTATACGGCGGGCGCGACCCGGCGCGACGTGGAAGAGACGTTGCGCATGCTCGAAGCCGCGCGCGCAGATATGAACCAGCGACTGTCGGCCGCGACGTTGCCCGCGCCCACGCTGCCCGTGTTGGAAGTCATCGCGCACGAGACGACCGGCGACTTCGTGGGCACGACAGGTCAAGCGCCGTGGACGGCGGCCGCCACGCGCGGCCGCCAGATACACTTGCAACCGCTCGCCACGCTGCGCCGGCGCGGCGTGCTGCAAACGACCCTGCGCCATGAATACGCGCACGCGGTGATAGACGCGCTCGGCCGTGGACGCGCACCGCGTTGGCTCGCCGAAGGCCTCGCCGCTTACGCGGCCGGCGAAGGGTCGCTTTTAGCGCGCGTGCCGTTGACGAAATTGCCGCTGGCAGAACTCGAACAGAAGTTGGCGCAGCCCACATCGGCCGCTGAGATGCGTGCGCTCTACGCGGCCGCCTACCGTGAAGTCGTCGCGCTCGTACAGACAGAGGGCGAGGCTAATGTTTGGCGACGCGTGCTGCGTAGTTAAGCTGATTAACCACGAAGACACGAAGGATAATAACGATCAGTTCATCGTTATCCTTTGTGTCTTCGCGTCTTGGTGGTTAATTTTGCCTGACGCGTTAAGGTCGCTCCGCTTCACCATCAGTGTCTTTTGTCGAGTTGAAAAAACCGCAGGCGCTCCGTAATATCTCCCACACTTTGAGCCACGCAAGCATTCAAGCAGCAGACGAGGCCGGTGCAATTCTCGATCATGCGTTGACGCCGCACTTTCATGCGCTCGCGCAGTTCGAGTCTACGAAGGCGCTGCATGCGTCGCCGCTCTATGCGCGTGTGCGGCCTGAGATCGAGCGTGTACTGGCCGGATTGGTGCAGGAGAATTTCGCGCACGCACGCTCGCAGGCGTTGCGCGCACACACGGTCCGTGCGACGGCATGGAACATCGAGCGCGGCAAACGTCTGCCGAGTATTGTGCGCGTGCTTAAGGAGCAGCCTGTCTTGTGCGCGAGCGACGTGCTGTTGTTGACCGAGTTGGACTATGGCATGGCGCGCACGGGCAATCTTTTTGTCGCGCGCGAGTTGGCGCAAGCCTTGCGTTTAAATTATGTCTTCGCGCCTTGCTATCTGGCGCTCAACAAAGGCAGCGGGGTGGAGGCGAACGTCGCGGGCGCGAACGCGCAGGCGTTGCACGGCAATGCGCTCTTGGCCCGTTTCCCGTTGCATCGCGCGCATGCGTTGGCGCTGCCGAACGGCAAGGACAAGATGCGCGGCAAGGAGAAGCGTTTGGGATCGCAGCGCGCCGTCATCGCGGACGTAGCGCATCCGGCGGGCATGTTCCGCGCGGTCAGTCTGCATTTGGACGCGCACTCCACGCAACGCCACCGGCAGAGACAGATGAAGCTCGTGCTGGATCATCTCGCGCGTTTGACGCCGCAACTGCCTGTCTTGATCGGCGGCGACTGGAACACGTCAACTTACAATTCGCGCCGCGCCGTCTATTCGATCATGGGCTACTTCCGGCGCGTGGCGATGGGCGTGAAGCATGTGATCAAGCAGCACTATCCGTACCCGGAGCGTTGGTTCGAGCGCGGGTTGTTCCGTCTGCTTGAGCGGCGCGGCTACAACTACCGTGACCTGAACGCGCTCGGCGTCTGTACGCTGCACTACGACGTGACGGACGTGACGGTGAACACGAACATGGGCGACTGGATACCGCAGTGGTGCTTCTGGTTCATCAACTGGGCGCTGCAACGCAACGGCGGGCGCTGTGCGCTCAAGCTCGACTGGTTCGCGGGTAAAGACATCAAGCCGGTCGCCGACAAGCCGCCGCGAGGTGGTCGGTGAATTACGCGACGAGGCCGGCGTGTTGTCGGATCACGACGCCATCGTGCTGGACTTTATGTTAGATCAGGCCGCGACGTTCAGCTTGAAGGTGTGACGCGGGGCGTCTTGATCGGCGATTGGTAGGCTTTGACGACGCGATAGCTGAGCAGCGCGATCAGCACCACGCCGAAGGTGAGCGGGATGCGCGTGTCGGCTTTGACGATGAGCCAGTAGTGGATGACACCGCCGATGGCGATCAGATAGATGAGTCGATGTAGGCGTTGCCAACGCTTGCCGCCGAGCCGTTTGATCATCGCGTTTGTCGAGGTGACGGCGAGCGGCACAAGCAGCAGCCAACTGGCCATGCCGACGAAGATGAACGGGCGCTTGAGTGTGTCGCGGACGATCTCCGGCAGGTTAAAGAACTTGTCGAACCAGATGTAAGTCAGCAGGTGCAGGCAGCCGTAGAAGAAGGCAAAGAGGCCGAGCATGCGGCGGAACTTGATAAGCCAGTTCGCGCCCGACAGTTGCCTGAGCGGCGTGACCGTGAGCGAGATGAATAGAAACACGAGTGTCAGCACGCCGGTCGTGCGCGTGGCGAACTCGACGGGATTTGCGCCGAGATGATGAAGGTACGCATCCGACGCTAGCAGGGCCAGCGGCACGACGCTGTTGATGAAGATCACAAGGCGCGTGAATTTAATGTCGTCCGTTGTCATGTCTACAGGTCCTAGAAGTTGGCGCGCAAGTCCATGCCCGCATAAAGCCGGCCGACCTGTTCGGCGTAGCCGTTGAAGAGGAGCGTGTCGCGCATCCCGAACTCGCCGATCCTGCGTTCGCGCTTCTGACTCCAACGCGGATGATCAACCTGCGGGTTCACGTTGGAGTAAAACCCGTACTCGTCCGAGGCGGCCAAGTTCCAAGTCGTCTGCGGCTGCTCGGCCACGAGTTTGATCCGCACGATAGACTTGATCGACTTGAAGCCGTACTTCCACGGCACAACCAGCCGGAGCGGCGCACCGTTCTGCGGCAGCAACGTCTGCCCGTACAGCCCGCTCGCCAAGATCGCCAGTGGGTGCATCGCTTCATCTAAGCGCAAGCCTTCGATGTAAGGCCAATCAAGCACGCTGCTGTTCTGATTCGGCAGTTGCTTCGGATCAAAGAGCGTCTGGAACGCGACGTACTGCGCGTTGCCGAGCGGCTCGACTTCTTTCAACACGGCGGCGAGCGGAAACCCGACCCACGGAATGATCATCGACCAACCTTCAACACAGCGGAAGCGATAGACGCGTTCTTCGGCGGGGCGAGCTTCAACAGATCGTCGAGATCGAACTCGCGCGGGCGTTGCACCAACCCGTCCACCTTTACCGTCCACGGGCGCGTGATGAAACTTTGCGCGCGCCGCGCGACCGACGACTTGTCGGTAGCAAACTCGTAGAAGTTGTTATAGTGCGTGATGTCTTCAAAGGACGTGCGCGCGTCGTTGACGACGGGCACGTCCGCGCCGCTCGCGGTTTGCACGGTGGCGAGCTTAGTGCCCATCTGCGCGGGCGCGTCGGGCACGGCGAACTGGCGATAAATTTGCCCGGTCAACAACGCCGACGCGCCCAGCACGCCCGCGCGGATGAAGTTGCGCCGGTTTAGATAAGTCGTTTCGGGCGTGATCTCGCTGCTTTTGATGTCGGCCGGTTTTTTAATCAACATGGTCGTGTCGAATTATGCTGCGTCTTTCCGTCGCGCCCCAAGTTACGCGCGCGCGCTGCTCATGGTTTTGAGATAACGCCGCGCCGCCTGCGGTTGCTTGGGCTACGCGCATTGTAAGGTTTAGCGTCAGTTTTCGACTAACAGTTGTCATGCCTGTAACATTAGTCGTGCATTCGCGTCGTAACCTTACACGCGAGCGGACGGCAGGCGTAATATAACAGGCCCGGTGTTCATTGGCCTTTAACGGGAGAGATTCGGAATGCAACGTTGGATGGCTTTAGTGCTGATCGTGACGGGGCTGTTGGTCTTCGGCATCGTCATCGTGCGTTCACGTTCGGGTGGGACAAACTTCGAGCAGATGGCGCAGTCGGACGAACAGCCGCAAGTGGCGACGGCGAACGGGACACGACGTGCGCCGGTCGTCGTCGAACTGTTCACGTCCGAAGGTTGTTCGAGTTGTCCGCCGGCCGACGAGTTGCTGCGGCGCTTGGAACAGGCGCAAGGGATCGCGGGCGCGGATGTCATCGCGCTCGAACTGCACGTTGACTACTGGAATCGGCTCGGCTGGGCCGACCCCTTCTCCGCGCCGCAGTTCAGCGCACGACAAGGCGACTATGCCGACCGCTTCGACAACGAGAGCGTCTACACGCCGCAGATGGTCGTGGACGGGCAGACAGAGTTCCCCGGCGGCAATCAGGCGAAGGCGCGCACGGCCATCGTCGCCGCCGCGCAAAAACCAAAAGCCGAGATCGCACTCGCACTCGCGGGCGCGGCGCAGCCCTGAAAGCATCCCGCTCTCTGTGCGCGTGGAGAAATTGCCCGCACTAAGCGCCACCGACACGGTTGAAGTGCTGCTCGTCATCACCGAGACGAATCTCAGCACGGACGTGCCGCGCGGCGAGAACGCGGGCCGCACGCTCGCGCACGCATCGGTCGTGCGTGAACTGAGCCTGCTCGGCAACGTCAACACGCGCGGCGGCGCAGCGTTCACGGCGCAACCCGTTGTCGCGCTTAGCCAGAAGTGGCAACAGAAGAACCTGCGCGCGGTCGTCATCCTGCAAGAGCACGATAGTCGCCGCGTGCTCGGCGCAGCCGCGATCAAACTGGCGGAATAATTTTTAACCACGAAACCACGAAGCCACGAAGAACGATCAAAGTTCTTCGTGGCTTCGTGGCTTGGTTAAAATTCTTGTTAGAAAGCGAAGCTGCCGTAGAAGGCGCTGTTCTCGCCGGTCTGCTGCCAGCTTTCGCCAACCGCGTCGCCGTGATAATGCGCCAGTTGCGTTAGCCCGACCTTGCGCCCGGCCAGCGGCACGAGCGGGTTATACCAGACCAGATGCGGCATCTTGCAGCACTCGCGGTTCGGCATCGCGCGCACGGTCAACTCCGCCACGTTCGGCACGCTGACCGAATAAGCTTCCCGTTCGCGCTCGAAACTGACGGGCGCGCGGCGCACGACCAAGACGTGACCGAGCGTCGCCCCGTATTGACTCCGCAACGCCGCGACCAGCGCACCAGTCTGCGCCTCAGACGCCGCGCTGTCCACAACGATCTCCGTGCTCCGCGCCGTCGCTGCGTCCGCGAGGTTCGCATCGGCACTCACAATCGCCACCGCGCGCACACCCTTCAGGTCAACGCCCTGCCACTGCCCCGACGCCACGCGCCACGCCATCAACGCATCGCGCCCCGTCGTCATCAACTCGCCGTTGTAATGGCACGCGCCCGCGAACACACTCGCCGTCCGCACCTCGACATAATCACCCGTCACGCTCGTCCGCTCAGCCTGCGTGCCCAGCGCCAGCGCGCCCACGAGCGCAAACAGCAAACTCATAAACCAAACTTTACGCATCAATGCACCTCCGAAAGACAGTGACAAGTGACAAGTTAATAACTTGTGCCTGCTTGTCACTCGTCACTGTTCTTAACCCTGCAACGCGGATTGATAGCACGCGCGACCGGGGCCGCACCGTTCGGGCCGCGCTTTGCTGCCGTCCGGCCCCACCACTTGCTGCGTCACACGACACCAGCAATGATTGCTGGCGTCAATATAATCGTCCGCCTCCGTCGCCAACCCCAACAACTTGAAATACTTCTTCGACCGCAACTCCGCGCAGAACGGACTCTGCACGACGCTCGCCGCTTCCGTCGTACCCGCTTCATGATATGACATTTCATCCGCCATGACATGCCCTCGCTAAGCGAAAGGATGAAGGATGAAGGATGAATAGCAAATAGCTTGTCTTTCATTCATCATTCTGCCTTCACCATTTTCTGTTACGCCGTCGCGCCGCCGGCTTTGGCGAGCGCGCGGCGCACGAGCGTCTGCGTGAGTGGAACTTTGTAGGCGTTCTTAGCCAGCGGCTTCGCGCCGTCGAGCGCGAGCCGTGCGGCTTCAACGAGCGTACTTTGATCGAGCCGCTTGCCGACGAGGAACGATTCCGCCTGCGACGCGCGCCACGGGATCGGCGCAACACCGCCCAACACGATGCGTGCCTGCTTGACGGTCTTGTCGGCATTCAACTCAACAGCAGCCGCGACGGCCGCGAGTGCGAAATCGAGCGAGTCGCGCTCTTTGAATTTCAAGTACGTCGAGTGCGCGGCGAACGCAGAGGCCGGCACGTTGATCTCAGTAATGATCTCATCATTCTTCAATACGTTCTCACGCCGGATGCTGCCCTCGCTCGGCAGCGTGAAGAACTTTTCGAGTGTGATGGTGCGTGTGCCTTCGCTGCCCGTGACCGCGACGCTCGCGCCCAAAGCGACAAGCACCGGCGCGAGGTCAGACGGATGCACGATGTATGACGGCCCGCCGCCGAGGATCGCGTTGTACTTGTTCTCGCCCGTCGCCGCGAAACACTCCGAGCCGCCCTTCTTCAAACAGACCGCCTCTTCGAGCCGGTAATACCAACAGCGCGGACGCTGGCAGAGATTGCCGCCGACCGTGCCGAGGTTGCGTATCTGCGGCGTGGCGACCGAGTGCGCGGCTTCCGTCAACGCAGGAAAGTCACGACGCACAACTGCGTGTTCCGCCAACTGCGCGAGCGTGACGAGCGCGCCGATCTTCAAGCCGCGCTTAGCATTGCTCTCAATGCGATCAAGCCCGCGTATGCCTTTCAAGTTGACGACGCGCGTGGGGCGCGTGATGTAGTCCTTCATCGTCGTGAGCAAGTCTTGCCCACCGGCGATGGGGCGCGGCGCGTCGTCCGGGTCGCGCGTTGCGGAATTATTTTGTAAGAGCTTCACGGCTTCGCCCACCGTCGCGGGGCTGGTCCACTCGAACGCCTTCATGCCGTCTGCCCTCCCTTCATCAAGCCCATCAGAATCTTGTCCGGCGTAATCGGCAACTCGCGCACGCGCACGCCCGACGCGTTGAAGACCGCGTTGACGAGCGCGCCGACCGCAGGGATCAAAGACGGCTCGCCCACGCCGATCACGGCCTCGCGCGTGTCGCCGTCGTCGATGAGCGGCACAAGTTCCGGCATCTCAAGCGAGCCGGGCAGTTTGTAATCGCCGAAGCCGGGGTTGACCATCAGACCGAGTTGCGCGTCCATCACGCGTTGTTCGTAGAGCGCCATGCCGAGCGACTGGATCATGCCGCCGTTGATCTGACTCTCGACCGCCATGCGGTTCAACGGCAAGCCCACGTCCTGCACATGCACCATCTTAACGGGGCGCACGTGGCCCGTCTCAACATCGACTTCAACTTCCGCGAAGCACGCGCCGTGTACGCCTGTGGCCGCGAGACTCGACTGCCACTCGCCATGTGCGACCAGCCCCGTCGCAGGTAACGTCGCACACGCTTGCGCCCACGTGAGCGTCTTGCCGCCGCCCGTCACCTTGCCGTCGGCAAACTTGACCTCTTCCGGTTTCACGCCGAGCAGCGGCGCGACTTTCTCGGCCACAGCCAAGCGCGCGTTGTAAGCCGCGTGTTTGACCGAGGGCGCGAGCGATGCGGACGTGGTTGAGCCGCCCGAAGGGTTCGACGCGCCAAGCTTCGAGTTACCGATCTGCTCGCGCACGTCTTTGATCTGCAAGCCCAACTCTTCAGCCACGATGGCGCGCGTATAAGTGCGCGTGCCCGTGCCCAAGTCTTGCGTGCCGACTGCGACCGTGATCGCGCCGTCGCGCCCGATTGTCACGTCCACCTTGCATTGCGGGCCGCCGCCGCCGCCCCACACGCCGACCGCGCAACCGATGCCGCGTTTGAGCGGCCCCGCGCCGCCGCCCGGCGTCGGATTGCGCCGCGTCCCAACCGATCTCTTTCGCGCCGCGATCAAGTTGGCGATGATAAGCAACGTCTTTCAAATTCTTCTTGCGGAACTCAAGCGGGTCGAGGCCGAGTTTGTAAGCCAACTCGTCCATCAACGATTCCATAGCGAACGATGCCTGCGGATGACCGGGCGCACGCATCGCCCGCGACGCGTCTTCGTTCGTATGCACCGACGCGATCTCGCGGAAGGCGTTCGTCGCCGCATAGACGTAAGGCTGACCGGCTTGCGAGCCGTTGCCTGTGCCGCCGAGCCGGTACTGTTTGGCTTCGACGGCGACGAGCGTGCCGTCGCGTTTCGCGCCGCCTTTCATCTTCTGCCAAGAGCCTGAGCGATTACCGCCGAGCAGAAATTCATCGTGGCGCGTGAGCATCAACTTGACGGGCGCGCTTGCTTGTTTAGCGAGCTTGCACGCGAGTTGCCCTTCGACGCCGATGCCGAACTTCGAGCCGAAGCCGCCGCCCATGTGTTCGACGATGGCCGTGATCGCACTCTGCGGTAGGTTCAACTCCTTCGCCGCGTCTTCGGGGATCGTGAAGGTCCACTGCGTCGAAGCATAGACGGTCGCATCGCTGCCGCCGCGAAAGTCCACCACGTTGCCGTGCGTTTCGAGACAAGCATGATGAATGATCGGCGTGCGATATTCCGCTTCGACCACCGCATCGCAATCGGCGAAGGCCGCGGCCGTCTTCTCAGGGTCGCCGCGCTTGTTCGCGCCTTCGACGTTTCCGTCTTCGTCAGATCTTCGGCGCGCCGGGCTTCATCGCGTCTTCCGCGCGCACGACATGCGGCAAGACTTCATACTCGACGACGATGGCGCGCATCGCGTCCGCCGCGATCTCAGGCGTGACGGCGGCGACCGCCGCGACCGGCTCGCCCGCATAACGCACAACGCGCGCACGCTTCTGTGCCGGCGCTGCTTCGGTGCGCCCGACATCGGTTGGGTTCTGTCTGTCGGCCACGCCGGCCGCGCGGTTGCTGCCTTCGATCACGTCGTCGTTATTCGCCGCTACAATCGCTTTGACGCCGGGGATGCGCCACGCGGCCGTCGCGTCGATGCGGCGCACACGCGCATGCGCGTGCGGCGAACGCACGACGCGCCCGTGGAGCATGCCGGGCAAGCGCACGTCGTATGTATAACGCGCCGCGCCCGTCACTTTGAGCGGGCCGTCCACGCGCGTCAAATGATGATTCAGCAACGTGTGCTTATCGTTCGCGCCCCAGACGGGACCGCCCGTGTCGTCAACCTCGATCTCAACCATCGTCTCCTGCCCGTTGACGACGCGTGGCACTTTGATCTTCTTCTTTGGTGGTTGCTGCATGGTGTTAGCTATCAGCGGTCAGCAAAACTAAAAGCTGCTCGCTGTTCGTTCGGATGTTTAAGGTTGTGGCTGATCGGGCGCGTCGGCGATGCGTTGATTAAGCGTGGCGCGCGCCGTCTTGTCCATGACGACGAGACTTGGGCTTTGCGCGATCAGCCGGACGGTCAACTGAAAGTCGGCGCAATCCATCTCGTGCCCGCGCCAAGATTTCTTCACCCACACGTCGGGCAGTTTGAGTGCCTTGTCTATCCCCGGCAGAAAATCTTCGAGCGTCTGCCACTTGAACTCGTTGTCGTAGCCGATGCTCAAACTGTAAAGCTGCCCGTCGAGGAACTCGAAGGCAAGCGTCCGCACGCCCTGCAAGTTCGTCTTATCAAGCGCGGGATCAAACGTCGGGTTCACGCTCGTCTTCGTCACGCCGAACTGGTCCGGTCGCGCCAACACGAGGCGCGGGAATCTGTTCTTGACCTGTTCGAGCGTCATGCCCGGCCGGAAGCCGTACAACTCGGCCGTCACGGGAAACTGCGCCAGCGTCGCCGTACACTTCACCGCCTGCGCCCGCGCCGCGCCGGCCAGCAACAGCAAACAGATCAAGCTACAATTGACGAGCCGCATAAACTTTCAAGCACTGCGCCGAGAAACAAGTTAATAACTATCGGCCGTCACTCTTCGGTCGTCACGCCGCCTGCTTTGAGCGCCGCCTCGAAGATGCGCGGGTACGTGCCGCAGCGACAGAAGTTGCCCTTGCAGGCTTCGCGCACCTGTTCGAGCGTCGGCTTCGGATTTTGCTTCAGGTACGCGGAGAGCGTGGTGACGAAACCGGGCGTGCAGAAGCCGCACATCAAAGCGTCCTGTTCGACAAACGCCGCCTGCACCGCGTTCAACTGCTCCGGCGCGCCGAGGCCTTCGACGGTCGTGATCTTCTTACCCACCGCGTCCACCGCCAGCACCAGACACGAATAGACCGGCTTGTCGTCCACCAGCACCGTACACGCGCCGCACGTGCCCATGTCGCAGACAAGCTTCGGCCCCGTCAGCGGCGGATCGAGTTGATTGCGCATCGTGTTCAGCAACGTCGTGCGCGGTTCGATCATCGGCCGTGCGGCGCTGACCGTTGATCTGCAATGCGACTTCGACCGTCCCGCTGATGGGCGCGTTGCCCGGCGCGTTGACCGCGCGCCCGCTTTTCTGTTCGGTGGCAAACAACTGGTCTGTGAGCGCCGCGCCCGCACCGACGATGCCGACGCCTTTTAAAAATCGCCGCCGGCTCGGATCGGTCGGCACTGCCTTGTCGGCGTCCTTGTCGTGTTCGTCTGTCATTCAAGTCTCCTTGCGCCCGACGCAGATTGAGTTTGAGCGCATAGCATAACCGAACGAGCGGCCGTTGAACATCAAGCGTTAACGATAACAGCAGTATGCAACAACTTCGCCCTTGCCCGTTTACGACGAGCAACTAACGACGATTTGCCGGCCCCAATCGGGTGGCGGGGCGGCATAGGCTTCGCGCTCAGGTTGTTCATCGAAGGGCCGTGTGACGAGTGCCAGCAAGCGATCAATCTCTGAGTAATCTTTGCGCTCGACCGCCGCCGTGATGGCCTGTTGCGCGAGATAATTACGCAAGACGTATTTCGGGTTGACCGCGTTCATACCTTGCTTGCGCGCGGCGTCGTCATCCGGTTCAAGCAGCAGGCGCGCACGATAGCGGGCCGCCCATTCGTCGAACGCAGCGGGCGCGACGAACAGATCGCGTATAGATTCGTCGGCAACTGACGACGCACGTTTCAGATCGCTTAAGCGACGAAAGAAGTTTGTGTAATCAACCGCGTTCGCGTCCAATATTTCGAGCGACTGTAGCACGAGGTCGGCGTCCGCCGGCCGCGACTCCGCGAGGCCGAGTTTGCGTCGCATCAACGCGCCGTAGTGCGCGGCAAAGTGGGGCTGGAACGTGTCGAGTGCTTCCCTTGCCTGCTCGCGTGTGATCAGTTGCGATAACGCTTGTGCGAGACAACTGAGATTCCAGAGGGCGACCGCGGGTTGCCGGTTGAAGGCGTAGCGGCCGGCGTGGTCTGTGTGGTTGCAGACGAAGCCGAAGCTGAACGCGTCCATAAACCCGAACGGCCCGTAGTCGAGCGTGAGGCCGAGGATGGACATATTGTCCGTGTTCATAACGCCGTGCGCGAACCCGACCGCCTGCCATTGCGCGACGAGTTGCGCGGTGCGCGTGACAACCGCGGCCAAAAACTTTTGATACTTGTCGGGCGCGGCCGTCAACTCAGGCCAGTGCTGCGCGATGACGTAATCGGCGAGTTGCTGCACGCGCTCGTACTGCCCGCGATAATAGAAGACCTCGAACGAGCCGAAGCGCACATGCGAGGGCGCAAGCCGCACGAGCGTGGCCGCCGTTTCGATTGTCTCGCGTTGCACGGGCTGGTCGCTGCCGACGATGCACAAGGCGCGCGTGGTCGGGATGCCGAGCGCGTGCATCGCCTCGCTGCACAAGTACTCGCGTATGGTCGAGCGCAAGACCGCGCGACCGTCGAAGCCGCGCGCATAAGGCGTCGCGCCCGCGCCCTTCAAATGCAAGTCCCACTTCGCGCCCGCAGCATTACGCACCTCGCCCAATAGCAACGCGCGCCCGTCGCCGAGTTGCGGCACATAGACGCCGAACTGATGGCCTGCGTACAGCATCGCCAAAGGTTCTGCGCCGGGCAGTTGTTCATTGCCACTGAAATATGCACGGAACGCTGACGTGTAGGCTTCGCGTGGATCGAGATCGAGCAACGCGGCCGCGCGCTCGTTGAAGCTGACAAGGTGAGGCTCGCCGAGCGGCGTCGGCGCAATCCGCGCGTAAAAGGCCGCAGGCAAACGCGCGTAAGTGTTATCGAACTCCAAATCGGTCAGCTTGCGCATGAAACCCTTTTGATCTTTACAAGCGCGCTACAAAACGCTTCCCCGCGTCCTTAGTCTTTGCGTGAGATGACTGCTAACCAAGGGTAAGCCTCACGCAAAGGCGCAAAGCAGGCGCGGCTTGGACCACAAGCTTTAAGATAGTTAAGACGAGCAGATTAACGCTCGGCTGCGGTCACTTGTTCGCGCAGACCGCCGGTCAGCGCACGTTCGAGTTTGTCGAGCGCGCTCTGAATCACTTCGTCCTCGCGTGCGATGCAGAGGCGCATGTATGCGTCCCACGCGTCCGTGTCGGTGAAGGCGCTGCCGGGCACGGCCGCGACGCCCGCGCGGCTGATCAACTGTTCGTTCAACTGCATCGCGTCGGCGAACTCCGTCGGGATGCGCGCCCACACGTAGAAGGCCGACCCGGAATCGTAAATCTCGAAGCCGAGCCGCGCGAGCACCGTCGTCGTCTGCTCGCGCTTGCCCGTGAAGCGTTCGCGCAAACGCGCGTAGTAACTCGGATCGGCGACGAGCACTTGCGCCAGCGCCTTTTGCAGCGGCGTCGGCGCGCAGACGTAGAAGACGTTGTTTGCGTTGTTGAGCGGCGCGACGAGCCGACTGCTGCCATAAGTGTAGCCCAAGCGCCAGCCTGAAATGTTCCACGACTTCGAGAACGAGTTGCACGTGATCGTCCGCTCCCACATGCCCGGCAAACTGGCCATCGAGATGTGTGCGTGCCCGCCGACCACGTAATGCTCGTAGACTTCATCGGCAATGCACAGGAGATCAAGCTCCTGACAAATCTCGGCGATGGCCGATAGCTCCGCGCGCGTGAAGACTTTGCCCGTCGGGTTCACAGGCGTACACGCGATGATGGCGCGCAAGGGGAACGACGCGCGCGTCTTCAATTCAATGCAACGCGCGCGCAGTTCATCTTTGTCGAACTGCAACGTGTCGCGGTCGAGCGTGAAGATTTCCGTGCGCCCGCCCAACTCTTCGATGATGCGCCGGTGATACGGATAGTAAGGCTCGAAGACGAGCGTGGCCGCGTTCGTCAGATAGGTGTGCGCGATACTGATCAGGCCGCCGGTCGCGCCCGGTGTGATGAGCAACTCCAACGGCTTCGCGTCCGGGTCGATCTCGACGCCGTTGATCAACCTGATCTTCTCCGTCACGGCGTAGCGCAACTCCGTTGTCCCTTCGGCCGGGCAGTAGTGGTTCTGGCTCGTGCTGATCATCTCGTTGGCCGCGTGCGCCAGCACCGGGTCGATGGCTAACTCCGATTGGCCCTGCACCAGATTGCCGCTGGGCGGCACGAGCCGCGTGATCGCGCGTATATCGGGCTTCGCTCTCGTCGTCATATTGTGTGTCCGTTTCTCGCCCCGCGCGGGGGCGTCATGGAGATCGTCGCCGCACCGTTGCTTATCGAGTAAATTAAATCTATCATTCCGGGCGAATTATAAATCAGTCGCCGGTAGCGAACAGTTAACGATTACGGGCCGCCGGTATGATACGGTTAATCGCCGCCGGCCAGAAGCGCGCAACAAACAGATGGAACTGAGTCAACTCGAATTTTTCCTGAAAGTCATCGAAGAGGGCAGCTTCTCGAAAGCGGCCGAGCGCGTCTTTCGCACGCAGCCGGCCGTGAGCATCGCCGTCCGCCGGCTCGAAGAGGAGTTGGGCGCGTCGCTGCTCGACCGCTCGCAGAAAGCCCCGACGCTCACCGAAGCCGGCCAGATTCTACACGACTATGCGCGCCGTATCATCACGCTGCGCGATCAGGCGCGTGTCGCCGTCGCGGAACTGCGCGAACTGGAACGCGGGCGCGTGCGGGTCGGCGCAAACGAGAGCACGTCGCTCTACCTGCTGCCGCAGGTCATCCTCGCGTATCGCAAAGAACATCCACACGTCAAGGTCGAGATTCAACGACTGACCTCGGAGCGCCTGCCGCGTGAAGTCTTGGAGCGCAACGTCGATCTGGCGCTCTTGGCGACCGAACCGCGCGACCGCGCGATTGAAGCCTTCCCCGTGTTGAAAGACGAACTGGTGCTGATCCTGAGTCCCAAACATCCGCTCGCCAAACGCGGACGCGCGGTCGCCGTCAAGGAACTGGGGCAAGAATCGTTTCTCGCGCACAACGTCAAGGCCGGCTCGCGCCTGAAGGTCGTCGAGACATTCGACAAGCACCGCACGCCGCTCAACATCACGTTGGAACTGGCCACCGTCGAAACGATCAAGCGGTTCGTGCAACAACAAGTGGGCATCGCTTTTGTGCCGCGCATGTGCGTGCGCGAAGAGTTGGAGCGCGGCACGCTCGTCACCTTGCCCGTGCGCGGGCTGACCTACACGCGCACGCTCTGGGCCGCGCACCGTCGCGGCGTCGCCTTCTCTCCCGCCGTCGCCGAGTTCGTCCGCCTTCTGCGCCAGCACGCAGACTCGTAAGCAGGCACATGCGGCAATAGCTGTTCACTCATCCAGCATGCGATCTTTATCATTGCATGCATGTCTTGCCGCTTGATCGCCATATTACTCAGATTTATCTTCCAATAAAAATTATAACCTTGACACCACCTGTCACGGCCCGTAGGATTGCCCTCCCTTAAGGGAGGGCCGAACTGTGCCGACTGACCGCATCAACATTTTCGACACCACGCTTCGCGACGGCGAGCAGTCCCCCGGCTGCTCGATGCACTTGGCCGAGAAGACGCGCATGGCGCGCCAACTCGAACGACTCGGCGTGGACGTGATCGAGGCCGGCTTCCCCATCGCGTCTGACGGCGACTTCGCAGCGGTCAAGGCTATTGCCGCGGCGTGCCGCACGGCCACAATCGCGGCGCTCTGCCGCACGACCGAACAAGACATCCTGCGCGCAGCAGCGGCGCTCAGCGCGGCGGCCCGCGCCCGCCTGCACACTTTCGTCGCCACCTCCGACATACATCTCACGCACAAGCTCAAGAAGACGCGCGCAGAGGTGCTGGCAATGACGCGCGCCGCCGTTCGGCTTGCACGCACGTTCACGGACGACGTTGAGTTTTCGGCCGAAGATGCGACGCGCAGCGACGTGGATTACCTGTGTGAAGTCTTTGCCGTCGCGGTTGAAGAAGGAGCGCGCACGATCAATGTGCCCGACACGGTTGGCTACACCACGCCGCCGGAGTACGGCGAGTTGATCCGCACGGTGCGCGCGCGCGTCGTCGGCGACCGCACGGATGTCGTGCTCAGCGTCCACTGTCACAACGATCTCGGACTCGCGGTGGCGAACAGTCTGGCGGCCTTGCAAGCGGGCGCACGTCAGGTCGAATGCACGATCAACGGTATCGGCGAGCGCGCGGGCAATGCCGCGCTTGAAGAGATCGTGATGGCGTGCGCCGTGCGCCGCGATTCACTGCCGTTTGCGAATAATATTCAGACGGAACAACTCTATCCGACGAGTCAGTTGCTCTCCGAGATCATCAACTGCGGCGTGCAACCGAACAAGGCGATTGTCGGGCGCAACGCCTTCGCGCACGAAGCCGGGATACATCAACACGGCGTCTTGAGCAACCCGCTGTGTTACGAGATCATGACGCCCGAATCGGTCGGCGTGGACACGAACAGTCTCGTGCTAGGCAAGCATTCTGGCCGGCACGCGCTCGCGGCGCGTTACACCGAACTCGGACACGAACTGTCGGCGACCGATCTCGACACCGCTTATCACAGCTTCACCCAACTGGCCGACCGCAAGAAGCGCATCTATGATCAAGACTTGCTCTCGCTAATACCCACGCACGCGCCCGCCTTTGCTACGGCCGACGTGGGCGAACTCGTCGGCAGCGCGATCAGTTAAGCACTGAGTTAGTGAATCGTGCATCGTCAATCGTGAACAGATAAATGCTGTTCTTAACTATTCACGATTGACGATGCACGATTCACGGTTTTTAAGCATGACGAAACTAAATATCACGATCTTGCCGGGCGACGGCATCGGGCCTGAGGTAACGCGCGAGGCGGTGCGTGTGCTGCGTGCGGCGGCCGACATTTACGGTTGCGAGTTCGCGTTGACTGAACGCTTGATCGGTGGCGCGGCTATCGCGGCGGCGGGCACACCGTTGCCGACTGAGACGCTCGACGCTTGTATGGCCAGCGACGCGGTGCTACTCGGCGCGGTCGGTGCGCCCGCCTTCGATGCACTGCCGCCGCACGAACGACCCGAAGCGGGCTTGCTCACGTTGCGGCGCGCGCTCGGCGGTTTTGCCAACCTGCGCCCGGTCGTCTGTTATGAATCAATTTCGGAGTGCTCGCCGCTGCGCCCCGAACTCGTCGCGGGCGCAGACGTGCTCATCGTGCGTGAGCTATTAGGTGGTCTGTACTTCGGCACGCCGCGCGGCTTCACGGACGGCGACGCGAACGGTGCGACCAGCGCGGGCGCATTCAACACGATGCGCTATACGGTTGACGAGATCGAGCGTGTCGCGCACGTTGCCTTTCAAGCCGCAAGGGGTCGGCGGCGCAAGGTCACATCTGTTGACAAGGCGAACGTGCTTGAGACTTCGCAGTTGTGGCGTCGGACGGTAGCGCGTGTTGGCCGTGATTATCCTGAGGTCACACTTGAGCATCAGTATGTTGATGCGTGCGCGATGCATTTGATGATGCGCCCGTGCGACTTCGACGTGCTGCTGACCGAGAATTTGTTCGGCGACATACTCTCGGATGAAGCGGCGGTTATTGCCGGTTCGTTGGGCTTGCTCGCGTCAGCCACGGTCGGCGGCGCAATCGATCTGTACGAGCCGGTGCATGGCTCAGCGCCGGACATCGCGGGGCGCGGCATCGCCAACCCGTGCGGCGCGATTGCATCGGCGGCACTGTTGCTGCGCCACACTGCGCGCCTCGAAGACGCCGCGCTGGACATCGAAGCCGCGCTCGCGCAGGTGCTCGCTGATGGATACCGCACGGCCGATCTGCGCCCGACAACGGCAGATGCGGCCACGCGCACGTCGGAGTTCGGGGCGCACGTCGTTGATGCGCTCGCGGAGATTGCCGACCGGCGGCACGCGTATCATGCTGTGTGAGCCGGTTTGTGCGGGTAAGTTGAGTTTGAGATGATGGCTGAATGAACACACCGCGCACACTCTTCGATAAGCTTTGGGCCGAGCACGTCGTCCGCGTAGCGGCGGGCGAACCGGCGCTGGTCTATATCGATCTGCATCTGGTGCATGAGGTCACGTCGCCGCAGGCGTTTGATGGCTTGCGCGCGGCCGGGCGGACAGTGCGCCGGCCCGATCTAACGGTGGCCACGGCCGATCACAACGTCCCGACGACCGACCGCACGTTGCCTATCGCCGATCCGATTGCGGCTAAACAGATCGAGACGTTGCGACGCAACTGTCGTGAGTTCGGGATCACGTTCTACGACATTGATTCGGCCGAGCAAGGCATTGTTCACGTCATCGGGCCTGAGTTGGGTTTGACGCAGCCGGGCATGACCATCGTGTGCGGCGATAGTCATACGAGCACGCACGGCGCATTCGGGGCGCTCGCGTTCGGCATCGGCACGAGCGAGGTCGAGCATGTGCTGGCGACGCAGACCTTGCCGCAGCAGAAGCCGCGCACGATGGAGGTGCGGATCGAGGGCGTGCCCGGCGCGGGTGTGACGGCGAAAGATTTGGCATTAGCTTTGATCGGCCAGATCGGCACGGACGGCGCGACGGGTCACGTCATTGAGTACACGGGCGCTGCGGTGCGCGCGCTGACGATGGAAGGACGCATGACGCTCTGTAATATGTCCATCGAAGCGGGTGCGCGGGCCGGCATGATCGCGCCTGATTGGACGACGTTCGCTTATCTCGATGGCCGCCGCTTTGCTCCGCGCGATGCGGCGTGGGACGCGGCTGTCGCCCACTGGCGCACGTTGCCCACGGACGAAGGCGCGAAGTTTGACGCGACGGTTGCGTTGGCTGCGAGCGAGATCGCGCCGCACGTCACGTGGGGCACAAGCCCCGGCATGGTTGCGCCCATAACGGGGCGCGTGCCTGCGCCCGACGATGCGGCGAGCGAGACGGACGCCCGTGCCACAGAGCGCGCGCTCGATTACATGGGCTTGAAGCCGCGCACGCCGGTTGAAGAGATCGCTATTGATCGCGTCTTCATCGGTTCGTGTACGAACGCGCGGCTCGAAGATTTGCGGGCGGCGGCGAAAGTGGTCAGAGGTTATCGTGTTGATGGATCGGTGCGCGCGATGGTTGTGCCCGGTTCGCAGGCGGTCAAGCGCGCGGCGGAAGCGGAAGGCTTGGACGGCATCTTTCGCGGCGCGGGTTTCGAATGGCGCGAGGCCGGTTGTTCGATGTGTCTCGGCATGAACCCAGACACGCTCGCGCCGGGCGAACGTTGCGCCTCGACGAGCAATCGCAACTTTGAAGGGCGGCAAGGACGCGGCGGGCGCACGCATCTCGTCAGCCCCGCGATGGCGGCGGCAGCCGCGATTAAAGGTCACTTTACGGACGTGCGCGATTGGCAATTCCGGTAAGGCAGTTAAAATCCGAAGTTTGGGGCGACACATGCAAGCCGAGGCGTTGACCGCCGCTCCTTAAGTTGACAACTTCAGCCGTTTGAAGCTTTAAGTCGCATGTTCCGGCTTTGCGCCTTGAAATTTGGGCTTCAGTATCGCGCTACAAGGCTTTGGTATCGCAAAACTAAGGCTTGGTATCACGATACTAAAGCTTGGTATCGCGTTACTGAGGCTTGGTATCGCACTACAAAGGCTTAGTATTGCGATACCAAGCCTTTGAGTTGCGATCTTGAAGCCTTGTATCGTGATACCAAAGCCTTAGTTTTGCGATACCAAGCTTTAATTCCGCGATACAAAGCTTCAGTTGCGCGGCGTTAAATCTTAAATCCGTGTAATTTAGGTCTAATTCCTGCTTCTTAAACGCCGGGTTTTCAATATATGCAGCCTTTTCGTACTCATACGGGTCTGGTCGCGCCGCTTGAGCGGCCGAACGTGGACACGGATCAAATCATTCCGAAACAGTTCTTGAAGCGCGTGGAGCGGACAGGCTTCGGCGCGTTTCTGTTTCACGATTGGCGCACGACCGAGGCGGGCACGCCCGATGTGTCGTTCGTGTTGAACGAGCCGCGTTATGCGGGCGCGTCGGTGTTGTTGGCGGGGCGCAACTTCGGCTGCGGCTCGTCGCGCGAGCACGCGCCGTGGGCGTTGATGGATTACGGCTTCCGCGCGATCATCGCGTCGTCGTTCGCGGACATCTTCGCCAACAACTGTTTGAAGAACGGACTGCTGCCGGTTGTCTTAACCGACGCAGAGGTGGAACTGATCGCACAACGCGCGCGGGCAGTTGACAGTTACCGCGTCACGGTTGACCTCGAACGTTGTCTCGTCACGGACGAACACGGCCTCGCCGCATCGTTTGCGCTCGACGAGTTTCGTCGTCAATGCTTGCTTAATGGCCTCGACGACATTGACCTGACCCTCCAACACGAAGCCGCCATCGCCGCCTACGAAGCACGCCACACTATTAAATGATGAAGGCGGAATGCGGATTGCGGATTGAAGGAAAGACGGTTCTTCAATCCGCAATCCGCATTCCGCCTTCATCATTCCCTTTTAACCCCGCCGTCTGTGTTTGCTATACTGCGGCACATGCCGAACAAGAAACAGGGGAACATAATCAAGGTCGGGTTGGTGCAGATGACGTGTGCGCCGGAGCCGGCCGTGAACATGAAAAAGGCGCTGGCACGCATCGCAGAGGCCGCGAAGCGGGGCGCGCAGATCGTGTGTCTGCAAGAGCTTTTCCGTTCGCAGTATTTTTGTCAGACGGAAGACATCGAACTGTTCAAACTGGCCGAGCCGATTCCCGGCCCTTCAACCGAAGCACTAGGCAAGCTCGCGCGGCAGAAGAAGATCGTTATCGTCGCGTCGTTGTTTGAGAAGCGCACGGCCGGGCTTTATCACAACACGGCCGTTATCATCGACACGGACGGGCGCATCGCGGGCAAGTATCGCAAGATGCACATACCGGACGATCCGCTCTACTACGAAAAATTCTATTTCACACCGGGCGACCTCGGCTTCGCCGCTCACAACACGCAGTTTGGGCGTGTGGGCGCACTCGTCTGTTGGGATCAGTGGTTTCCCGAAGCGGCGCGTTTGACGGCGCTCGCGGGCGCGCAGTTCCTTTTCTACCCGACCGCTATCGGCTGGCTGCCGGGCGAAGAAGACTCGATGAACGAGGCGCAGCATCAGGCGTGGGAGACGATTCAGCGCGGGCATGCGATTGCGAACGGCGTCTATGTCGTCGTCGTCAACCGCACGGGGCCGGAAGGCGAGTTGCGTTTCTGGGGTCAGTCGTTCGTCGTCGATCCATTCGGGCGCATCATCGCCAAAGCGGCCGCCGACAAGGAAGAGGTGCTGGTCGTCGATTGCGACATGGACGTGATCGACCGGACGCGTCTGAACTGGCCCTTCTTGCGCGACCGCCGCATCGAGTCGTATGACGGGCTGGCTTATCGCTTCCTCGAAGCGCCGACGGAGCCAGCGAAATGACCACGCCCGCCGCGCTCGGCTACCGCATGCCCGCCGAATGGCACACGCACGCGGCGACGTGGCTCGCGTGGCCGACAGACCCGCAGACATGGCCCGACCGCGTGCCGCAAGCCGAAGCCGCTTATCTGCAAATCATGGCCGCGCTCGCACCGCACGAGCGCATCAACCTGCTTGTCGATGATGAAACGACCGAAGCAGCCGTGCGTGCGCGTTGCACGTTTTCACACGCCGAGCGGATCAACTTCATCAAGCTACCAACGGTCGATTCGTGGATCAGAGACTACGGCCCGAACTTCATCATTAACGAGGCGAGGGGCTTGGCTTACAACCATTGGGTCTTCAACGCGTGGGGCAATAAGTACGAAGAGTTGAAGCGTGACAGCGCGATCCCGGCGCAGCTTGAGAGTCTGCTCGGCGTGCCGCGCTTCGTGCCCGGCATTGTGATGGAAGGCGGCGCGATTGATGTGAACGGCGCGGGCGCGGTGCTAACCACCGAGCAGTGTCTGCTCAATCCAAACCGCAACCCGCAGCTTGAACGCAAAGAGATCGAACAGTACTTAAAAGATTATCTCGGCGTCGAGCAGGTCCTATGGCTCGGCGAAGGCATCGTCGGCGACGACACCGACGGGCACGTTGACGACATCGCGCGCTTTGTCGCATCCGACACAATCGTCTGTGCGCTCGAAGACGATCCGACGGATGCCAACTATAAACTGCTGCGCGCCAACTACGAGCGGTTGCAACGCATGACCGACATGCAAGGGCGACCATTCGAGATCGTTACGCTGCCGATGCCCGGCGTAGTCGGCGGGCGCGACGACCGCCTGCCCGCGAGCTACGCAAACTTCTACATCGCCAACGGCGTCGTGCTCCTACCCGTCTTCGGGCATGCAAACGACGCCCGCGCCGTCGCCACGCTTGAACGCCTGTTCCCCACGCGCCGCGTAGTGCCCATCAACGCCGAGGCGCTCGTCTGGGGCATGGGCACGATCCACTGTCTCACGCAACAGCAACCGGCCGCGTAAACAGCCCAACCACCCAAATGGAAGCACCTAACAAAGAGCTATTCGTCATCGTCGCTGGCCTGCTGTGCTTCCTGCTGATCTGCGTCACGGCCGTCGTGCTGTTCTTTCGCCAGTGGCGCAAAGAACGCGACAGGACGCGTAAGACGCAAGATCATGATCGACGCTTCTGACGCACGCGCGCACGTTACTTTTGTCGTCAGCCCCACTTCTTCAACTTCTGAAACTTCTTCTTCACGATGTCGCGCTTGAGCGGCGTTAGCCGGTCGATAAAGAGTGTGCCGTCGCAGTGATCCGTCTCGTGGCGAAAGCAGCGCGCGGCCAAGCCTTCGGCCGTGCGTTCGTACCACGCGCCCGTCACGTCTTGCGCGCGCAACGTCACACGCAAAGGACGCTGCAAGCGTGCGCCGATGCGACCGATTGACAGGCAGCCTTCGTCGCCCGTCTGCTCGCCTTCCTCAGCGACAATTTCAGGATTCGCCGCGACCAGTTTCAGCCCTTCGCAGTCCATCACGAACAGTCGCAACGATAGCCCGACTTGCGACGCAGCGAGGCCCACGCCTTCGGCCGCATACATAGTCTCGAACATGTCCTCGGTCAGCCGGGCCAGTTCGTCATCGAACTGCCCGACCGGCGCGCCGACTTCCGCCAGCACCGCCGCCGGATACTCCGTGATCTGCAACACGGTCATCTGGTTTATTTTGCCTCGCCCGCCGTGTAAGATGCGTCTGCTTAAACGGCTCAGATTCTAACTGATATGAAACAGTATCACGACCTGCTCAAGTCGATCCTGACCCACGGCACGGAGCATGCTGACCGCACGGGCGTCGGCACGCTCTCGCACTTCGGTTATCAAACGCGCTTCGACCTGCGCGCTGGCTTCCCCATCGTCACGACCAAGAAGCTGCCCTTCCGCTGGATCGCGGAAGAATTATTCTGGTTCCTGTCCGGCAGCACAAACGAAACCGAACTGCGCGCGCGCGGCGTGGACATCTGGCAGGAGTGGGCGGACGAAGATCACACGCGCCGCTTCGGGCGCGCGGCCGGCGACCTCGGCCCCGTCTATGGTTATCTCTGGCGCTCGTTCGGCGGCCACTACCCGGCGCGCGACGGCGTAGATCAGATCGCGCGCCTCGTCCAACAGATCGAGACGAACCCGAACTCGCGCCGTTTGATCGTGACGGGCTGGGACCCGCGCGTCGCCGACGAAGTTGACCTGCCGCCATGCCACACGCTGTTCCAGTTCAAGGTCGAACGCGAGCGCGTGCTGCACTGTCAACTTTATCAACGCTCGGCCGACGCCTTCCTTTTTAGGAATGAAAAATCAATTGGGTAATACGTGAATATATGGACGAAATTGCTACCACCCGCTTGTTTTTTTGTAGGCTAAAATTTTTGTAGTTTACTTTTAATACTCTTTGCTATATTGCGCCGCCTGTGTAACGCAATATGGCTTCTATTTATGACAGCCCGTTGACTCTCTGTGTCACTAATAATAGTGGTAAGAGGATCTACACCTACTTCACCGACGGCATCCTTATAGAGATGCCGACTCGGTGGCTCCGCGCTCTTTCCAATCGACCGAGATATTCGGAACAAACTGTTTGGCAATATGGCAGGAACGTATCTGATTTCCTCAAATGGCTTCTGGAAGCAGAGTCTTATTCTAAGTACCCGTTGGACACCGTCTTTAAGATAACAACTCGTCGGGACATCGAATTCTGGATCAAAGATAGGAAGGCGGCAGGTATAGAAGTAAGCACACTTCGCAACCGTGAGGTGGCGGTGAAGGTGCTTTTTGATTGGCTGACGACTGAAGAAGGTGGCAGGATCCGTAGCCTTGAGAACACACCCTACAAAACTGGCAAATTAATCTCACCAATGCCGGAGAGGCGTAAACCGCGTTTCGTTACCTCTGAGGACATAATCAGGCTACTTAACGGCTTCCATAATGAGGGCGAACGCTGCCTTGGGCACTTCTTGTATGACACGGGGCTGCGTATATCAGAAGCTGAACGCCTGCTCAAACGCGAGCTGCCTGATCCAAGAAATTTTCCTGATGGGTTAAAGTATTACCCTCTCTACGTACGAGGATCGAAGGGACGTGGAGGTCAAATTAAAGAAAGAGTCGCTATAATTTCCGCTCCTGTTCTAGCAAGAATCAGACGCTACCATAATAACCCTGAATACCGCTTCTCTCCTTATTTTGGTAACACAGCGCCTGAGAAGCCTGCTTTTCTATCAGTTAGTGGCTATCGATTATCCAGAAGAAACTTTGGCAAGCAGATGGGGTATGCAGCTGCCCGTGTCAATCTAGACCCGAAATTCTTCTCACCGCATAAGCTTCGACACGGCGCGGCGTTCTCTATATTAGCTTCGGAATTAGGCAAGGATTATTTTGACAGGCTTTTCCTTGTGCAGCAGGTCTTTGGCCATAATCAGATCACAACAACGGAAATCTATACCGCCATTCCACCAGCGATTCTAGCCAAGTTGAATCGTGATAGTGTCATTAAAGACAAGTATCAAGAAGCAAAGAATATTAAGGATGCCACCTATCTTCCTCCCGAAAGACACACTGAAAGGAGGGGACATCGTAAGTAACACTGTTCTGCAAACAACTACCATATTAGACATAGTATTCCTATGAAGCTGATATCGGACAACACATACTTCAATGGACCAAATTCAGTTATGAATAAAATTATTGAATTCCAACTTCCTATGCCTGAGCCTACATTTGAGAATCCTTACGCTCAGGTGGATTGGATATTTAAGGAGAAGATGTCCCTCTACGAAAATGACGATTCTAAAGCCAATTTCAGGACGGCCTTAGCCTTTTACAAAAAGTTCTTACAAGAGACAAATAATTACAATCCACTATTAGACGGTAATCCGCGCTTTTATATTAGAGATGAGTGGGATGTGATGGCGTTGCATAAAGTTAAGCAATGGGTCGTAGCAACCAATATTGAGGGTACTGAAGACTACTTAACTTCTTATACTCTAATCAGTAATTTCAGCGGCCTTCGGAAGACGATGGAGTACGCTTACGAGAACAACTATATTGATCGAGCTGTGATCAACGTAGTCATGCCATCAGCAGTGCGTGAGACATTAGTGCGCACTGCGTATTCGAACAAAGAGTATACAACCATCTTTAATGTTATCTCCCCATTGGTTCAGTATTCCAGAGGCTTGCTGCGGCCTTACCGTAAAACGGGCAAAGGCTGTGATCCGAGGAAGATAGAGAGGCAGGGTGTCAATCGCTACGATAAGGTTCTTGGTCAAGGTTGGACATGTTGGGTTAAAGCACTTAATGGTGACAGCCTCGTTACCTGTGACGACAATATGCGCTGGTACTTCGAGAATGTAATGGATTGTATCCCCCTACCGATGACGCCAGAAAATAAGAAGAAGCATAAAAGGTTCTTCAGCAGCGCAACCAATATACACGGCGGGCTAAATAAGCTTTACAGACAATGGGGTGTCTCTTCATTAATAGACTTGGATCTGATCATGCCGTTAGTAGTCAAACTAATCTCTGAGACCGGGTTGAACGTCGAGTCGCTAGTATCGTTGAAACGAGATTGTTTCAACGAGGCGCATCCACTGACTGGGCTACCTTTCCTCGAATACGAAAAGCGCCGAAGCGGCGGTGATAAGGAATTGCACGTAATACTATATGACAAGGTCGAGGACGATAAGTTTATGGCGTTTGGTCAACGGCAGTCGCAGATTATAAGTAAGACTATTAAAACTATCTTAGAGTTGACCGAGCCGCTAATAACGCTTGCGGCTGAAGAAGATCGGAATTGTTTATTCCTTTATCAGCCTTGTAGCGGGAACATGTTTGGCAAGGTGAATGTGGTTGATTGCAATGTTATATCGGACTGGACACGCGGGATTGTTAAGGAGTACGACTTGCGCGGGAGTGATGGCAAGCCGCTTGTCTTCACCCTTTCGCGCTTCCGACCTACAAAGTTCACCGAGATGGTTACGCAAGGGTATGACATCTTCGACATCATGGCGGTCGCTGGGCACAAGTCAATTGTCACCACACTTGCTTACATTGACAGGCTGAAGTCCACAACTGATTTTCACCGCAAGATACAGCGTGAACTGACAATCATCAAAGAGAACAAACGCGCATATGAGCGTGAACCGCTACCGATAGCTGCAACCGCCAATGCTAAACCGGGCGAGTATATCTTTAAGGCTCCCGTCTGCCACTGCAAAAACCCTTATAATCCTCCCGAAGTAGTAAAAAAAAGTAAGAGCTATCACGAGGGTGATGCCTGTACTTTTTGGAATATGTGTCTGCAATGCGAAAACGTGCTGATTACTGAGATGAATCTGCCAAGGCTCTTCGCCTATCGGAATGAGATCATGCGTGCACTTAGCAATGTAAACGAAATACCGCGGCAGGGAGAACTCTATAAAAAGATCTTGATGGTGCTGGACGAAATCCTGTCGCCCGACGTGTTGTTCTCGCAAGAGAAACTGGAATGGGCTGCCGAACTAGCCGGGGGCGCAGAGTTCGAAGTTTTGGACACTTTCATTTACCAAGCTGGAGAATAATTATGAGCCTAAATTATGCATCTTATGGATATACATTACAGCACCTTGGCTCAATCATCGCTGCCAACTTCATTTTCAATCCAAACATTCCTGTCTCCAAGAAATCACGTTTTGGCGACCCTGTGTGGGACTGGAGTGATGAACACAATGCAAGGCTTAAAGTCGTTGGCGACTATAAATTGAGATTCGATTGGGACGCAATCACAATAGGGACGGAAGCCTGTCAAAAAAATATACTTCAAACAGGCCATCAGAAATTCTTAGCAATGCTGCCAGAAGAGATAGTTGAAGACATCCGACGTGCCATCTTCATCTATGCCATGTTCCCATCCCTTGTCGAAACGCGGGGGAAGAAGGTCAAAGAAGGCAGAAAAGCGATCACGATAGTCCAGTACACTAATATCACAGTTAACTTCTTCTCTCACATCTACCTACAAAATCTATTGCATAACGGCATTGCTCGAATCCGAAAGCTTACTGATATTACGATTAAAGACATACAAAAGGCCGCCGACACCTACCCTTACCACTCTACTGGGGCTAAAAGAATACTTAGGTTATTCGGCAATGAGTATATACAGGCGAATCTGAAATCTGGACGACTCAAGTGGAATCGCCTTGATCTTAAAAATGTCAATTGGAGGACTGAGAAAGAAAGAGAAGGCATCGAGACTTTGCCTGACAATTTATTCAGGTTGCTCTCTAACAAGTCTTGCGATTTAGTTGGAAGTTTCCTTTTCCTTATGGGGATAGAACTTCGAGACTCTCAGGCTGGTTTTGCTATGCGCGAGGCTTATAGCCAGAGGTGGCCGAACTTTCCAGCAATGTTCGAAAGCTATGTAGAAAGACGCCGTTTTACTCGGAATAGGAAACATAGTGGTGTTAAGACACACACGTATCATTTTGAGCGAACATTTGGATTTCAGCCAGAGATTCTGAAGGATTTTCTGTTCGATGTTCAGTGTGCTGCTCAGGTGATTATTCTGCTATACACTGCAATGCGCTACAGCGAAGCCGCTTCCCTCCGAACCGGATGTCTCATCGGGAGGAGGGGGGTGCATCTTATCAAATCAACCTTGATAAAGGGTCAACGTACAAATCTGCCGCTCGACGAGGACGAGTGGGTGGCAATTGATATCGTGCAAGATGCCGTGCGAGCTCTAGAAGTATTATCCCGCTGTACTTTCAACCAATTTCTGTTTAGCAATTTTGTGACAGTTAAAGTGGACGAGGAAGAAACTCCGGTATCAAATCATGGGCTGATCTCTCGTCTAAAACAATATCTTAACAAGATAGATAAGGAACAAACGTGGTCTAAGTGGGAACTCTCAACGCACCAGTTCCGGAACGGTCTCGTATATCAACTGGCGAAGGCAGAGGTTGGGATACCGTACATTACAAGGCAATTGCATCACTACCATACCCGCCTAATAGAAGCTTCTTATAAAAGCAACGACACTTCTACGATATACGGGATGCAGCGGGAAAGGATCGTGGAGAATGCTACCGGGATGAACGCCATGAAGGAGGCGAAACTTCAGGTCGTCCGCTCTCTTTATGGCGAAGGCCGCAAGTTTGCTGGAGGGGGCGCAGCTATTCATGTTGAAAAGACAGAAGCGTTTTTCGTAGGGCAAGGGTTATCCGGTGTATCGCGGGAAAAATACATCAATAAGTACGCCGAGTTTGGCGGGACTTTGATCCGAACAGGCGTTGGATGGTGTACCCGAAACCATGTTGATCCCAGTAAGCTCAAAGAACAACCTCCACCCTGCATCGGTGACTTAAACTGTAACCCTTACATCTGTAAACACTCAGTCGTGCCAGAATCACGGGTGGCAGACGTTATTGATCGATACCGAAATGCTGTTAAGAACCTTAATTCGCCCGATCAGGCATTTCTCAGACAGCATTGGGAGACTGAGCGGGATAGCTTAGCGAGCATGCTAAAGCAATTGGGCCATGATCCTAATGGTGTTCTGAAAGAAGAGGTCCATGCGGAATGAACTGAAACGGCTACCGTTTGAGGAACGTAATGAGCAAGACTTCGAGGACTTAACACGGAAAATCCAGGATGCAATTGCGACAATAAAAAAGACCCGATCCATTCCTGCAACGCAGGAAAAACTTGCTGAACTAGTGGGTTGCACCCGCAAGACGCTTCATAACCGGGGCTGGCCCATAAGCGAGCTAAAGAAGATTAAGGAAGAGCGTCAAGCCAGTAAAGATGGCAAGCAGAAAAACATTACAGCCGAACATAAGCTTAGCGTAGGGAAACATATCGAACGTGAGAAACTGCTTATCAGGCAGGTTCGGAATTTGCAGGAGCAGAACGGAGAACTATTTGATCGGGTGCAAGAGTTAGAGGATGGGAAGGCAAGATTAACTGATACTAATAAAGTGCTTGAAGATGAAATAGTCGTTCTTAATGATGTGAAACGGAAATTGGAGCGGGAGTTGCGACGGCTCAAACAAGTACATAGCGGCAGAACCAACGTAGTGAGTATTCGGGTTATAAAGGAAAGTAAAGGAGCTAAAAAGAAGAAAAAATGAGGCAGTATTTAGACTTGCTTGATCATATTCTTAAAAACGGCGTCCGGAAGGACGACCGCACGGGGACTGGCACCATTAGTGTGTTTGGACACCAGATGCGGTTTCCGTTGGAAGAGGGGCTTCCGGTCGTTACTACCAAGAAACTTCATCTGCGATCCATCATCTACGAACTGTTGTGGCTTTTGAGAGGCGACACAAATATCAAATATCTTAAAGATCATGGCGTTAGTATTTGGAATGAGTGGGCTGATGAGAAAGGTGAGCTAGGGCCAGTTTATGGCAAGCAATGGCGCAGTTGGGAGTCGGCTGACGGAAAAGTAATTGACCAGATCAGCCAGGTCATCAAGGAGATCAAGACCAATCCTGACTCTCGCCGACTGATTGTATCCGCGTGGAATGTAGGTGAACTGGGTAAAATGGCGCTCGCGCCCTGCCACGCTTTTTTTCAATTCTATGTGGTAGCAGGAAAACTATCCTGTCAGTTGTATCAAAGGTCTGCCGATACACTCATCGGACTTCCCTATAATTTATTAAGTTATTCTCTGCTGACACACATGATTGCCCAACAATGTGATCTTGGTGTTGGTGAGTTCATATGGACCGGAGGCGATTGTCATATCTACATGAACCACATTGAACAGGTGAAACTACAACTCGCACGTGAGCCATATCCACTGCCTCAACTAATAATTAAGCGAAAACCGGATTCTATTTTCAGTTACGAGTTCGAGGACTTTGAAATCGCTAATTATCAAGCCCACCCTCACATTGCTGCGCCCGTAGCCGTGTAAGGAGAAATTAAATGAGCCTCCAAGCTGGTAAGGAGAACGAGCGGAAGTGGGAAGAGTATTGGAACGGTCTTCGTGCTCAAGGTAAGTATCTGCCCGTGAAAGTTAACGGTGAGGTCAACATTACACAAGTCGGGCGCGACAGTAACATTGGTCGCGAAAATCTCTATAAGAATCCCAATATATACCCAAAGCTGTTAGCAGCGATAAGCGAAACAATTGAAGCGCAAAGGACGGAATCAACTAAGGTAAATCCTACATCTGGTATATCTGCGGCAACAGAACGTAAGCGAGAAGATGCCGCTCAGAAGCAGGTAGAGATACGTGATCGACGTATCAAAGACCTTGAAGAAAAACTTGCTGTCTTAACGGCAGAGAATTATGAGTTACGTTCGGAGATCAAAATATTGAATGATGAGAAAACCAGGTTCGAGTTAATTGAGAATATGATCTCCGAGACTGGACGCAGAATACTTCCTCACTGATCTTTTTTATATCTATGACTGAGCTGGCCTCTCAACAGCGGAAAGAGGAGATTAGCATTCTAGTCACCGCTGTCTTGCGGCGAGGATATCAGGGATTAATAGTTTTTAGCGGCAAGAACGAGCACGGCATGCACGTTCGGGTCGTCGCCCATAAAGACACCTTTCCAAGCGAGGTTTCGCTAGGCGAACTTTGGAAGGTTGAAGGTGAATTCAAAAGGGACTCCGTTTATGGAGATCAGCTTTACGCTGACCGTTGCGAAAAGATGTCGCCACAAGGGCAACTAGTTGTCCTCTATATTGCTAACAATCCTAGGTTCAAAGGTGTCGGGTTAGGCAAAGCTAAGAAGCTTTATAATCATTTTGGTGACGAGCTTACCCAACTACTTGACGAAGGAAACATTGTCAGGCTTGAAGAGATTCTGACGCCCTTGGCTGCCCAGAGCTTGGTCCATGCTTGGCGCAACAATCAAGCTGAAGCTGAGGTCGTAGCCTTTCTGGATAAGTACAATTTCAATGCCCGGCTGGCTGGCAAGGTATGGCGCTGTTGGGGCGATAAAGCTATTGAGGTGCTTGGGCGTAACCCGTATTGCATGCTCGCCTTCGCCGGGTGGGAAATTGTTGACAGAGCCGCACAACAACTTGGCGTCAATCGTAATGATGAGCGTAGGCTCATCGGGGCTGTTGAATCTTGCCTCTACGCTCGCCTCACGGAAAAACATACACTAACAAGCCACCCCGCATTGCTCCAGCGCATACGCCATTTGCTCGGAGTAAACGCAATCACGGCAGAGAGAGCCCTTCGGCTTGCCCTTGACGATATGGCAATCGTAGGGAACGAGCAAAGCGGGTATCAGCCTATTGGAGCAGCTTCAATTGAATCTGGCATCGCCAAGTGTCTCACTCGCATTCAAGGTCGTGCGACTCCTCGCCAAGGACAACTTTTTTACTCTTTGAACCGGATCATCCCACCCCTCATTGAGAAGAAAATCTCGGAGTATGAGTTGTCATACGGCATAAGGCTCAACGTGGAGCAGCGGAAAGCTGTAACGATGTCCGTAACCGAGCCCCTCAGTGTACTCACTGGCGGTGCAGGTGTGGGCAAAACTACCGTCTTAAAGATCGTTATCGATATAGTGGTGGAGGCTGGCGGGACTGTTTACCAGATGGCGCTATCAGGGCGTGCCGCGCAACGGATGCGAGAGGCAACGGGCCACGAAGCGACGACGATTGCCATGCTCATCAGCAACGTCCAAAAGGGCCATTTAAGCATTGAGCCAGATTCCCTCATTATTATTGATGAATCGTCTATGCTCGATCTGCCTATAATGCACCGGATTGTACGCAACCTTCCCGACGGAGTGCGCCTTTTAATGGTCGGCGATCCTTACCAGCTACCGCCAATAGGATTCGGATTGGTATTCCACAAAATCGTTGAATGTAACAGTGTCCCACGCGTAGAACTGATACAGGTTCATCGCCAATCAGAGGTCACCGGTATTCCCGGCGTAGCCTTGTCCATTCGAAACGGTGTCGTGCCGCATCTCGATTCATTTAACGGCAATGGAGTGGGCGTCAGCTTCATTGACTGCTCGCTAGAGAAGATTGTTAACCTCCTATTTGATGTCTCCAAATCGTGTGGGCACCAAACAGAGATACAAATACTTGGAGTTCTCAAGTCAGGTGGGGCGGGGGTGCGAGCAATAAATGATTATTTCCATCAAGCTCTATCGGTAGGTCAACGTCGGATACCATCATGGCAATTCGCCGTAGGAGACCCAGTCATATATCTCGAAAATGATTACGAGCGCATGCTTTTTAATGGCACACTTGGGCGTATTAATGATGTCAGTGCTGATGAGAGTGGACTGTTAATACGCTGTAATTTCGAAGGAGTAACGCACCTACTCAGAGAACCAGATTTTGATAAGGTCGCGCTCGCTTATGGGATTACAGTTCACAAAGCGCAAGGGAGCCAATTTAAAAGGGTTGCCATTCCAATCAACCAAAGCCGCTTACTTGATCGGACGCTGATTTACACAGCCTTGACCAGAGGAATCGAACAAGTAGTTCTCATAGGTGATAGACGAGCTTTTAATGAAGCTATCGTAAGCCCTCCATCAGTCAGCCAGCGGCAAGTGGGCTTCGTGATATGAGCATTCCCACCAGAAATTGCCTTGAAAATTATGTATTTCCTGAAAAACGATAAAATGTTACAAAGGTGCGTCATACAAGCTTCACCTTTGACACCCAACATTGAGGCCAGTCATGTTTTAGATGGCTGAAACATGAAAGAAGGACGGTCAATGTCAAGCGCGCTAAACAAACTAACGTTCCCTAAAGTAAAAAAGATAGTTCTGACGAGGTTTTCTCTTTACTCTTCACAGCCGGCCATTTCGGTTGATATTCCGAATGGAGTCTTCTGCCTCGCAGGCGCGAATGGATTGGGTAAGTCCACCTTCCTATCAACGGTAAATTACGCAATCACCGGCATCGTATCCGACCCTCGAAAGTTTGAGTCAGTCGATGAGTATTATCGCTATGGCCTCAGATTTACTGCCGACTATTTCTCCGGTCGGATCAATGAAACAGATAGAGATGCTGCGGAGGTCGCGCTTGATCTGCAAGTCGGCAACCGCCTTTATCAAATAACAAGAGGTATGTTCGAACTTGAGGAATTACGCGACCTCAAAATATATGACACGAGCCATCGAGAACCTGATTTAATTTCTGACGGTTCAGACATGAGTTCAAAGGAGCGGCATCAGGAGTATGCGAAATCCGTCGCATCCGCCGTGGGCTCGGCTCATTCGAGCAGTTCGTCTTCTTACAGCATTTTGTCCTGACTTTCGATGAAAGACGACTATTACTTTTCTTCGAGAAGAAAGTGCTCGAACAAGCCCTCTATCTGGCATTCGGTGTAGATCACGTCGGGGCTAAACGAGCTGACTCTCTTCGAAGAGAGAGTGAAAAAGCTGACTCCTTAGTCAGGAATTACAACTGGCAAGCCACAGAAGTTCGCAAGAAGATCAGGGACATAGAGGAGACTTCTGCTTCGAGTTCTAAGGTTAAATCCGCCACCGATGATTTGGTAGCTGAACATCAAAAATTGATTGAGGAAAGTGACTTTGAGCAGGCAGAAGTTGACCGGATGGACAACGAACTTAAAGACGCTACATTGAAACTAGCGGAGGCAAGTGCCCGACAAGTCACATTACGCGCTGAATACTCTGAGGAGTTTTCGCGTCGTATTCAAAAGCATTCCCATGTTACGCATCATCCACTTGTCGTTTCGTCCGTCGCCGACTCTGTCTGTGGTTTATGCGGGGCGCAGGGGCAAAAAATTGGTGAGGTTATTGATTCACGTGTTCATGCTGACAATTGCCCCCTATGTGAGAGCTTATTGAATAAAGACACTCTCAAGGCTAAAGACATTAAACGCTTACAAGAAATCGACCAAAATCTTAGCAAGGCAAAGTTCAATCTCGACGAAGCGGTCAAATCAATGGATCGTCTTACCCCAGGACTTGAAAAATCACGTAAAAAACTCGCCGCTACCAAGTCAAAACTTCAGGAATTCGAACGTTCTAATGAACGCGCGCTATTGTATTTGAAGAACTCAACAAAACAGTCCAGTGAGTTGGCTGTTCTATTAGAGACTTATCGTACTCAGATGGAAGAGTTTCTTAGAAAGAAAGAAGAAAACAAAGTAAAGAGAGACGAGAAACGTAAGGCCCTGCGTAAATTACAGGCGACTCTAGAAAAACAGTATTCCATCGCCGAAGAAGATTTTGTTCCGCTGTTCAAAGATCTCGCATATCGTTTCTTAGGTTTGGATCTCGACATAAGGATGGAAACAAGCACCACGCCGAGCGTGAGTCTGGTATTACAGATAAAAGGTGCAGTACGACGGGAGATACATCAGTTATCAGAGAGTCAAAGGTTCTTTGTAGACATTGCCCTCAGAATGGCATTCGCGCATTTCATGTCAGACCCCGAGGGCAAGGCGTCTCTATTTATTGATACTCCTGAAGGCTCTCTAGACATTGCTTATGAAAATCGCGCAGGCGATATGTTGGCGCAGTTTATCAAGAAGAACCATCACATTATCATGACCGCAAATATCAATAGCTCACGATTGATAAGGTCTTTGGCCGAACGCTGTGGAAGATCAAAGATGACGCTCTACCGGATGACCGAGTGGGCTGAACTCTCAGACGTTCAAATCGCTGAAGAGAAGCTGTTTGAAGAAGCTTACCGTCTCATTCAGAAATCCCTTGACTTACCTAAGGCAAGCAAAAAATGATCAATCCGTATGCCTACTTTGACTGCCTCGCAATCAGTACAAGGTTGCAGAAGGTGTTTGAAAGCGTTGCCGAAGCAGAAGTGCATCTGTTTACGTATCTTGCATGCCTCCTTTCGCTTTATAAGAAACATCCCGCTTCTGATTGGGAGTATTCTTATGCCAGCACAAAAACAGGCTCTCCATTTAGCCCTGCCTTAGCAGAGGCAGTGCCGGAACTCGTGATGAGCGGCTTACTCAGGAGAACCAATAATAACTACCTTCAAATAACAACCGAAGGCCGGGCGGAGTATGAATTTCTCCGCACCCTCTCACAAAATATGGGAAGAGAGATTTTTCTAGAGGGTGCAAGTTCCAGTGTGCTTGCGCTTCCAGTTGGGATTGTAAGAGAAGCAATACTTCACGAACCTGAACTCCAGCGCGCTACAACTGTTTCCTCCACTAGAGCATTGCTTGACGGTCCGGGGATCGGAATACTCTATGATCAGTTTTCCGTTCTCAGTGCCGCTGTCGGTGTGGAGGTACAAAGTCTGATGGTTCCCTCTGTCGTCTGGCTAACCTACCTCGCGCGCTTCTCTAAAACGTTAGAGCCGGCGTTTCCAGATGCAATTCAACTTCAAGGTTAGTTGTAGCGATGGTGGACATTCAACTTCTAAAAAATATTGCGGAACGGCTTTATATACCCTTGGTCACTCAGGAGCACGGGCCTGAAGGTGAAGTAGCCTTGCAAAAAATCATGGAGGTGCTTCACAAAATCTATCGGTATATTGAGCCGGAGGTATATAAAGATTCGATTGTTGTATTCAAGCCTCTGAAGGATGATGCCAGACTCATTCCTAAGAAAGGCGCAATCACTATCGCGGATCCTAGTGTTTTGCCGCTGACAGTTAAAGGTGCCATCACAATTCAAGTGCTAGACAACGGCCAGATGCTTCTCTGGAACAGAAAAACGCCAGATGTTAAAAAGCTAGCCAAGAAAGCGGTTGTATACTTGTACAAGAATTACACGGAATTTTTTCTTGCGAACGACATCAAGAGTGCCGTTCCTAAGATCAATGCCGCGTATGCCAGTATGTTTTCAATACCTACTTTTAGTGATCTTAAAACTGCTCTAGAACATTACCGGGTAAAGATGGCAAGATACTCTTCCTGCAAGATACTTTCCGAGGCGTGGTTCGACGATAATCGAATCTTTCTGAAAAACGCTCAAGAGTGGGTGATGCGTAATTCCTTAACGCAATTTCTAAAATGCCACCTTCGTGGTGACTTAGAAGTTCGACCAGAGCAGATCGTTGATGAAAGTCACCCTGTTGACATTAAAGTAACATGGTGGAGTACCAACAGGCTTGCGCTAATCGAAATCAAATGGCTCGGCACTCCAAAATATAAAGCCCATCGTATCGGGACGCCTTATGGTGACAGTAGAGCTAACAAAGGCGCAAAACAGTTGGCCGACTACCTTGATGAAAACAACCGCCAAGCTCCTACGCATATAACCATCGGGTATCTTGTTGTGATAGACGCACGGCGCGCTGGACTGAAGCCAACCACTAAAACGATAGACGCGATAAAAGGTCTGCACTACAAGCATAAAGAAATTAAGTTCGAGCCTGAGTATCACGAAAAACGTAGCGACTTCGCCACCCCCATTCGAATGTTCGTGGAGCCAAATTGCACATGACAATAAATGCCCTCAATGAGAACTTCCCGCTTAGAGATTCGGGTTACTCAAATAGCCTCGGATCCACAGGCTTAGCGCGACACCGGTGGTATTTCGTCAAGGAAGCCTTTTCACCTTATGTTGTTGAAAGAGCCATCGAAGACGCCCATTTTGAAGATTCCGACATCATGGTTGATCCCTTTTGCGGGAGCGGCACGGTGCCACTTACTGGGTCACTCAAGAATCGTCACGCAATCGGATTTGAAGTAAATCCGTTTTTAGCCTTCGTATCAAGAACAAAGCTTCATCAAGTTAGACCTAGCACAATCGACCGCAATCTTGTTGCGGTTATTGCCAAAGCACGTCAAGGGAAAACATCTCGGCTAGAGGCATTTTCAAGCTTTTCCGAAGCTAGTGGCGACGAAAAGTGGCTATTTAATGAAGAGGTGTTAAGAACATTTGAAGGAGGATGGAGGGCAGCATCAGAATTACAGGGACATATAAGAGATTTGTTCAAGCTGGGTCTGATTGGAGCGGCTATGGACACCTGCAATGCAACTAAAGATGGCAAGTGTCTAAGGTATCGTAAAGATTGGCAAACCCTTAACTTCGGACGCAGTGAATTCCTGAGCGCGTTTGAGAGCCGTATCAGCGAGATAAAAGAGGATGTAAAAGAGTCACCAAACTCTGCCGGCTACAGCACAGTTTATACAGTAGACTCTCGCATTTCGCTAAAAAATCATATTAAAGATAAATTCAAATTATGCGTCACCTCCCCACCCTATTTAAACTCGTTTGATTACTCTGATGTGTACCGTCCAGAACTGTTTCTAGGGAACTTTGTTCGCTCGAAAGAGGAACTCCGAACATTACGCCATCGAACACTACGCTCGCATATACAAGCAAAGTGGGTAGATCCTAAAGAAAATGCTTTTGGTTATCTCTACGACGAGGCTGTAAATCAAATCTCAGCTAGATCGGAACACCTCTGGAACAAGAGAATCCCTTTAATGGTTCAAGCTTATTTTGAAGATATTGAACGGGTTTTGCGTGATCTCCGCAGTTTGGCAAAGCCTGATGCTAGCTTGTGGCTTGTGGTTTCGACTTCTGCATATGTGGGTGTGGAGATTCCCGTTGATTTAATCATTGCTCACATTGGGTCGAAGGTCGGCTGGTTTCTTCGGGAAGTCGGAGTTCTCAGGTATTTACGCAGTTCCGGCCAGCGATGGAATACATGGTCTACTGAACCAAGTAATCAGAAGCCGCGTTTGCGTGAGAGTGTGGTTATTCTTGATGCATCTCCTACCCGCAAATGCAAATTTGACTTTTCTGAGTTACAAAATAGTTAGTCTTCGGCTGATCTCCCTTGTTAACTCTTAGCTAAGGGTGTCGGAATTAGCCACCATTCATGGTCTTTCTTTTTGCGCCTTCTTTCTTTGCCTAGCCGGCAGGTTGTCCGGCAAATCCAAATCGTCATCGACGAGCACATCAATCCATACTCCAGCCGTGCGAGCATATTCCAAGAGTATTAACAGTGACGGTTCGCGCGTGCCCCGCTCGAATGCCGATACATCCGACTGGGTCAACTCGTCGGCCAGTCCGAGACGCCGCAACAACGCGTTTTGAGAGTCGCCATAGGCTCTACGAATACTTAACAATTTCTCGGCCAATCGTCTCGGTTTCTGCCTGGCAAATGTGCCCATCAGGATATACCTCCTGATGGGTAAAACTTTTGCGACCTGAGTTTTCCCTTGCCTTTAAGTGCAATTGCACTTACTATTTCAAGGTATCTGTTTTTCGCCGGCGGGAGGTTATCTCTGTCGTCCCATGCGGCGCCCATCATCCTCGATGTTGAGCCGCCCTATTCATTGCCGATAGCCACCGAAACTTCTCGGCGAAAGATACCAAAAACTCTAAGGGTCGTCACTCACTAAGATATCGCGCATATTGATGAATAGATTATGAGGTCGGATGAACACATTGTGCGCGAAGAAATCACACCGCACCGGCGGGGGCTGAAGCTAGAACTGTTTTATTATGAACGGGTCGGTTCACGGTCATACTTACGGATCACAAGGCTCGGGATCGTTCTCATTCTGATCTTCACCGTCTTACCCGTCATTGCGCTCCTCTCCTTATTTCTCTTGAACCGAGCAAATCCGACACCCGATGTGGATGTCACGATTAAGCCAATGCCGACGGCGGACACTTCCATATATCCTACTATCCGACAACCGACACCACCGCCCGCTCCGAAAGCACTGCGGCAGCCAAAAGCGGCACAACCCGTCCCGCCAGCATTTCCATCGCCTATTAGGAACAGTAATGAGCGGTAAGCACAAACGATCCGGCGCACGCCACGGATCTAAGCCTCAAGCCAAAGGATCGGCCGGTTAAGATGAAACTCTCGCAGGCTGCAAAATTTCTTGGGATCAGCTCTTCCACTCTTAGTAATCTTGTGGGTAGCGGGAAAATATCGGTTGAAGATGATCCGCTGGATAGACGTGTGAAGCTCGTCAAGCGCGCCGACCTTGAAGAGATATTACACCGGCGCACTAGGGTTTAATTTAAAGATACTTTCCCTTGGAAAAACAACTCTTTCTCTGAATTAATAACGCACTCAACCTTTGATCAATTTAAATTCACTGGTAACCCTATCGCTGTCGTACCGCTCAAGTAAAATTTCGTCGATAGTTCTTAACTCTTGGCACACATAATCCCACCAGTTCCTGAAACTCATGACAAGATCGGCTTCGCTCTTGAGTATAGCGTATAGTTCCCGCATGTTTTGAGCATAGATTCTTGGCAGCGCGAGCAGCCCGCTCTCTATCATTTCATCCACGGGCCTGAGTATTATTCGATAAGACGGGGCAAACAAACCAAAAGCATCTAATAGTGAACGAAGATATTTATCATCCGACTCTATTAATTCTGCTTTACGATCTGGGCTTTTTAGTGTCTGCCTAAGAACCTCTGCCGCATACCTTAACTCCCCAGCCTCTGACTCGAATTGCATCTCAAAGTCCATCTCACTATGGCGCCTACCAGCATATACAAGATATGCATACTCTGAGGAATTTCGGACAAAAGATGTCTGCCCTAAATATTCGCAATATTTGCGGGACACAATTGCTAGGGAGCGGTCAGACGAAATCATCCGAACTCTTCCACCAGTCCTGTCCACATAATTCTTCAGAAATAGTAAATTGCGGGCGTCTATTAAATTCGCATGCGTTCGTCCATGAGGTTTATTTTTTTCGAAATCCTGCATAAGAGATGCAGTTTCATTCATATCTATTTGAAAGTCGGACGAGTTATGCGGTGTTGGCATTAATCTGCCTGATTCAAGAGCAGACTTCAATTTGCCTAGATTGAAAGATATGGGGGCATCAATTGGGTATAGATTTTTAGTCGCATGTTGATAAGCACGCCATGTAGCTTGTGAATCAGGGTCTTGTTCGAAGGCATTTATAAAGTCTTCTAGCAGTTTGTCACTAAGTTTAAATCTTTCTAAATCTTTATCGAAGTCCCTACGGTTGTAATCCACCCTCCTGAGGAAAGAATATAATTCCACAACAGCGCCGGGAGGGAGGTAAAGCGATTGCGGGGAGTTGTGTATACAAAAATCCACTACAGGGGTAGATATGACGAACCGAGGGTCGGAGGACATGTATGTATACAGCTCACTGAAATCTATACCTATATAAGTATCCTGTTGAGGCTTCAGTAGCGGTGCATCTTCTATCAGAATAGAGCCAATCTTGGCGGCACGTTCAAGATAATCATACACCGCAGAATAAGGATCGTTATTGATGCTATGTGACCAACACGATGCTTTAAGCGCATTCATGGTTCGTATCACATTTTGTTCGAATGTGTTGAACTTGCTTATCAAACTATCATTTAGAAAGAATGCCTGTGCGATCTCTGAATGCTTAGCGATGAAGGTACGAATCTTTGTTTCACCCCACCACTCTATTGCAAGGCCATCTTTCGACAAAGATTCAAACCATGCCCTTTCACTTGGAGTCGGATTAATTGGTATACAAAGAATCCATCGCATCAGTCGGGGGTTCTGGCGGGCAGTTTCAAGCGAATGTTTTATTTGTTTACGATGACCAGCTGTCAGCCGAGGGAGAAAGTATTTTGATTGAAATACAATAAGCTTATTTTCATCAAGTTTAATGAAGCAATCTATACCTGCGTCACCACCTGATCCATCGACAGCTTCTGCATTCAGTTCAGCAGCAAGCAACTGAGAGATAAGTTCTTCGAAATTCTCCCTCTTTGACTGTCGAGGTCCTTGAATATGTACAAAATCATAGTCCATTTGAATAAAGTCGTTAAATTGACCTTCGCTAAGTAATAAAGTTGTAGAACCTCCTACAACAGAATCTTACAAGGACGACTTTGCTTTTTGCTAGACCAGTTTTCCATGTTTCCCGTATAGTGCAGCCGAACCAAGAAGGTTAGGACATTCTCATTCCTAGCAACATAGATTAAGGGCGCTACCTGACATCAGCGAAATAGGAGACATAGCCAACGAACGCCACAGAATGCGTTGCACTGTCTCGTTTAGAGCAGCTAATTACACAGTGCGTGCAGACATCCACCGAGAGCACTAGGGGATGCTACTATCATCAGCTTTCAATTGGCGCGTAATCATTAAATGTGCGGTGCTGGAGAAGCGATGTGGATACGAAAGATCAAATAACTGTTGTCTTAAAGGAGTATGACGCTCTCCGCAAGGACATTGAAGATAGGGTGAATACGCCAAAGCTCTTTTTTGTCCCTTTGCTAATTGCGTCCTTAGCAGGCATTCTCGGGTGGAAGGCAGAAGCTTCTGTTGATCTAATCCTACTTTTCGTTTTCCCTCTCTTGCTAACTATTTTAAGCTTTGCACTTAATGCGGATTATTATGTACTTAGGACTGCCAGACAAGTCGCTAAAATCGAAGACAAGATTTTTCGGTTGTCTGACTGTCTCTCTTGACCCATGAAACCGAGATATTACATTCGAGACGACAATTCCATGCGCGGAAGGCAATTCTGGTAGGAGCAATACTATGTATTTTCTACTTGGTTATTGAGGCATGGATGTTCTATGGACTTTGGAATCAACTCCTAAACCATCCTGCAAGGATATTGATGCTGATATTTTTATTGGTGATCCCTCTCTCGATGTTTGTTTTCGCCGGAATCAGGCTGTTGTTATTGCATAAAACCAACTTACAATTCCGATCTGAACTACTGGATAAGCTTACTTCGAATGACTTTAATTACCTCGTATATTCTCATAAGGCTGAGATTTCTACAGAGGAACTGCCACGCAGGGGCGATAAGCCCATACGTGATGATTCTAAAATGTTGGAATGTGATACCTCATCAACTCCAACACAAAGGCTCTTAATGATTAAGCATTCTAAGATACCAAACATTGTAACCTTCTTACGCTTAGCACTCTTGGTTCCCTTTGTATGGCTCGTCCGCACCGATTCTAGCAGGCATTATATCGCAGCCGCGGTGGTACTGATTGTCGCTACCGTAACCGACTTATTGGACGGCTATCTTGCTAGGAAGCTAAATTCCATAAGCGACTTTGGTGATGTTCTGGACGTATTGGCGGATCGAATGCTCGCTGTGGTTTCAGTAACATTTCTAATGGTAACTGGCACAGCGAATTTCTATATGGGACTAATTGTCATTTGCCGCGAACTTGCGGCGGACAGCATTCGGTCTCTTGCAGCACGGTCGGGCACCTCGCTTCCGCATAATATATTTGGACAGGTAAAATTGGTCGCTATTATATCGGCAGCGGTAGCTGGTTTACTGACACTCGCGGGTGTCAATTCTTTGGCCACTGGGCAGCGATTGGCGAACGCTTCGTTGGCAATCGCCGTTGCAACGGGCATGCTGAGCATTATCATTATGCTTCGCTCTCGTAAGGCCAGCAGTTAAAGTAAAAGCCGTTTACTGATAAATGTAATATAACCTAGCAGGTATCCTATGCGATGACCCTTAATGCTGAAGGCAATACCTCAAGCGTTTCACAATAGAGTTTATATACGTCTCCATCTATCATAGTATTAGGTAATTAGGGAGAATCGTAACCAAAGTAGAGCTTGATGAACTGCTTGTACAGATTCTCTCCGCGATGATTGAACCGGTATTCGATCTCTTTCAAGTACATTGGGAAATGATACTTCGACACGCCCCGATAGTTATACAGGATGTGCTTAGCGTAACTCCAAAAACCTTCGATGCCATTGATGTGATTTTTAGTTCTCTTGTCCACATAGGCTTTTGAGTGATTAACTTGGTGATGCTTACCGTACCGCTTCAACGATTGATAGCCACGAAAGCTGTCCGTGTAATAGACCGAGCCTTTCCGCGTCTTGGCGCGGATGTGCTCCATCAGTTCAGCCGCGCTGACGTGCTCGACGACTTTGGTGTAAACCCGCCCTTTGCGCTCCAACAGCCCGAAAACGAGGCTTTTGCCGGCGGACCCGCGCCCACGCTTACCTTTGCGCCGACCACCGAAGTAAGCCTCGTCGAGTTCGATCTCGCCGCGCAGTTTGCCCGCCTCAAGCTCGGCCGTGTGATAGAGACATTCGCGCAAGTGCTGATAGACACGCGCCACCGTCTTCTGATCCAGCTTCAAGTCCATGGCCAAGCGATAGGCTGGCACTTGTTGGTAAAAGCCTTTGATGATCTCCAGTTCACGGCGAAGCTGTGCGAGCGATTTCTGCCGGGCACAACGCCGACATTTAACGTAGCGGCGAGCCGTGCGGCAGACCTTGAACGAGCCGCAGAAGATGCACTTTCTGCCTCGGCTAAAGTTGGCCGCACAACTGAAATGGCTCGATCTCACTGTAACCATGCGTACTTAGCTTATGACGCTGGTTACTTTTCTCCCTAATTACCTAGTATTAATAGGCTCATCTAAATAAAACTCAACACGCCGGCTCGCACATCGTGAGATGAGTGGGTGTGTAATATGCGAGCCATTCCGTAAAGAAGGTAGATTGGCAATCAATTCAATACGCCCCATAGGTCCTATTCTAACAATCTCTACTAGGCCATCTGTCACATTAGCATGTGGGGCAAGCATCATTTTGGCCCCTGTGAACTTACTATTATTAAAAGTGAGCATAAGGCACGGGTGACGATCAATTCTTTGTTGCTCTTCTACTCGAATAGGAAAAGCGCGTTGCTCAAGCCGAACCAAGCAAAGCAAGATTCCTAACCAATACCCAAGTTGACCGAGTGCTTTTAATCTCCGATTTGCGAGATTTGTTACGTCGGCAGGAAAGCCAATACTAAGCAAATTAATGTAATGTATAATTCCTTCTTTGTGGGTAGACGCATCACATCGCAAAGGCGTGAACGACCATCAACGAGAGATGTTACAGCATAATCTAACACCTTATCAGTGAAGTCTCTTAGAAAGTTATTGCCTGTTCCTAAAGGGAGGATAGCGAGCGTCGGAGGTTCGTCAGTAAGAGGTTGAGGGAATAAACCGTTAACTACCTCACAGGAAGTGCCATCTCCCCCAACGGCAAGAAAACGCCGATATCCCAAACGATATGCATCTTTAACTAATTCTACTCCGTGTCCCGGGTATTCTGTCTTGACTATCTCTAATTCAATGCCAGCATGATAAAGATCGTTAAGGACTATACCTACTGATTTACCGCACCTGCCATGTCCTGCGGTCGGATTGACGACAGCGAAAAAAGGAGATTTCACAAGTGAGGTCATAATTTTGCTGGACGTTATAGAAAGCACAAGTTTGCGGAGAAGGCAAACTTACTTCAACTACCAACTTGTTAAGCGTGCTTCTTAGCTTGGCGCTAAAGTATACATATCTAGTTGGGATAGTTTCAAAATTTAGTCATTTATACACTTACACTATCGTCCATTGAACTTATAATTAAAATCTCAACTTTATGGATACGGTAGATGTTATGAATCCGAATTACACAAAAATCCCCGTGAGTAGTACGCAAGCTTGGCGTTTACCCACACACACACTGTAATGCACAAAGTTTTTATTCCGAAAACCCTGTCGGCGTGCCCTTCAACATCAGTTCCTACGCGCTGCTGACGCACATGCTCGCGCACGTCTGCGGCCTCGAAGTCGGCGAGTTCATTTATACGCTTGGCGATTATCACATCTATCAGAACCACGTCGAGCAGGTGCGCGAGTTGTTGGCGCGTGAGCCGCTGCCGTTGCCGCGCCTTGAGATCGCCGAACCGGGCGAGCCGCTACGTGGGCTGGCCGGTCTGCTCAGCATGAGCTACGAGCATGTGAACCTCGTCGGCTACAAGTCGCACGGCAAGATCGCGGCCCCCGTGGCGGTCTGAAGACAAGAGCGCGGTCGTTGTGTTGGCTAAAGAACTTCGGAGCCGCACATCCTTTTTTATGGCCATCATCGGCATCGTCGCAGTTGATCGGCACGGCGCAATCGGCAAAGACGGCCGTGTGCCGTGGCATCACACGGCCGATTTGAAGTTCTTCAAAGAGCAGACGACGGGTCACGCTTGCGTCATGGGCTGGCGCACGTGGCAGTCTCTGGGACGACCTCTGCCGCGCCGTCTGAACATCGTGCTGAGTCGCACGAAGACGCTGGCAGAGCCGCAGCCGAGCGTGCTCGTGTTGCGCGCCGAACAGGAAGTGCTGGCGTTGCGTGCTTATCTCGCGTGCGACCTGTATGTGATTGGCGGCGCGCAGGTCTATCGTGCATTCGGGCCGGAGATCGACCGCTGGATCGTGACCGAAGTGCCGGAGACGATCACGGCGGCCGACACGTTCATGCCCGCCGACTTCCTGCACGGCTTCACGCCGACAGAGACGCGACCGCTCGCCGCCGACCTGCGCGCCACCTTTTATGACAGACAACCCCTGCCCCGCCCCTCTGTCATCTAATCTTTGCTCACAATCGTCGTTACACGCTTTCGTCTGAGCGTGCCCGATATGGTTTCCCGCCGCGCCTGAGCAGTAATTTTAGGCTGTTTTAGTTGGACTTTACCGCCATATCGGGTGGCACTGGGCTTGCTCTATTGACGAGCATGACCGCAGACGCCACAAGCTTCCCACTCTGGCACAAAGCCGAAACTGCCGCTGCCGAGCCGCAAGCGCCCGCGCCCGATTACTTGCTGGCGCAACGCGCCGCCGCAGGCGACATGCCCGCCTTCGAGGATTTGTACGAACGCCACCATCGCCGCGTCTACGCGCTCTGTTTGCGCATGACCGGCAACGTGGCCGAGGCGGAAGACTTGGCGCAGGAAGCCTTCATTCAACTCTATCGCAAGATCGGCTCGTTCCGTGGCGAGTCGGCCTTTACCACGTGGCTGCATCGTCTGACGGTCAATCAAGTCTTGATGCACTTTCGGAAGAAAGGCGTGCGCTTAGAGAAGACGACGGACGAGGGCGACATGCCCGTGCAGATCGTGCAAGGGACGGAGAACCCGAACCAGATGCCGGTCATCGACCGCATCGCGCTTGAGCGCGCCATCGCCAAGTTGCCGCCGGGTTATCGCTCGGTCTTCCTGCTGCATGATGTCGAAGGGCACGAGCATGAAGAGATCGCACGGCTGTTGGGCTGCTCGGTCGGGACGAGCAAGTCGCAACTCCACAAGGCGCGGATGAAGCTGCGCGGTCTGCTCAAGCAACGCCGCTTGCGCTGAATAAGAATTAGCCAAGACACGAAGACCCTAAGATCATTCTTAGGGTCTTCGTGTCTTTGCGGTTAAAAGTCCCTGCCACACTCACGCCAGATCGAACAACAAAACTTCGGCCGCGCGTTCAGCTTTGATCGTCAACTGTGCCTCGTCGCTGACCGCCGCGCCGTCGCCCTGTTGAAGTTGTTGCCCGTTCAACTCGACCGCGCCGCGTGCCACCTGTAACCACGCGTGCCGGCCCACGGGCAACTCGTGGCGCACTTCCGCGCCTTCGTCGAGCAACGCGGCGTAGAGGCGCGCGTCCTGCTGCACGGTCACAGAACCGTAGCTGCCGTCCGGCGACGCGATCAGCCGCAGCCGCCCGCGCTTCTCTTCGTCGGCGAAGAACTTCTGCTCGTAACCCGGCGCGCTGCCCGCGACGCTCGGCATGATCCAGATTTGCAACAGGTGGACAACATCGTCGGCCGCATGGTTCGATTCGCTATGCCGCACGCCCGTGCCGGCGCTCATGCGTTGCACCTCGCCGGGAACGATGACCGAGCCGTTGCCCATGCTGTCCTTGTGTGCGAGGCCGCCATGCAGCACGTAGGTGATGATCTCCATGTCACGATGGCCGTGCGTCGGGAAGCCGTGCCCCGGCTGGACGCGATCCTCGTTGATCACGCGCAGGTCGCGGAAGCCCATGAAGCGCGGGTCGTAGTAGTCGCCGAATGAGAACGTGTGATAAGTGTCGAGCCAACCGAAGTCGAAGTGACCGCGCTCGGCCGCCCGGCGTAATGAAATCATTGCTATTGCTCCTTTCGCTCGTCCGCTGCGCTGCCTATATTCGGGCGCGCATGCGATTTCGGCATACTAACAAATATTGTTAACAGACCTGTTGCGATTGCTGCCCTGCTCTGTCAGCGTCGCCGCCGTGGCCGTCAGACTGACAGGTCAAAGCGACCGCTTTATCGGTCAAAACAGTTTGCACGCACTCTGGTCGCCCTGCTTTCTGTCCATTTTACCCGCTTTTTACTGACCTGCGCGCAGACGCACCAGTTGGCACGGCGTTTGAAACAGTTTGCGCGCGGGCGCGCGCGAGGCCCGACATGACCGAACCCGCCCCGCGTCACACTCCCCGCGCCCGCACATTCTCTTTGCCGGAGCCGACAGCTTATGAGCAGCGACCTCGCCCCCACAAACCGGCCCACCCAGACGCAAGCCCACAGCCTCCCGACGGAAGCGCCGCCGCAATGCATCGCGCCGCACGCGCCGCTGTTCCCTGAGCCGCTGGCCGCCGTACTCGCGCGCATGCCCGACACCGACCCGCGCCACGCCATGATGCAACGCATCTTCGGCGACCTGACGCGCCTGCTCGGCTACTTGCAGTTGATCGAAGACAAGGTGCGGCAGGAGCGTCTGCTCGTGGCCACGATGTCCGTCTTCCTGCGGCTGCAATCGGAGACGCGCTCGCTCGTCAATTTCATCGAGGGCGACGCGTGGCGTTTGGCGCGCGGCGACGAAGTACTCGCGGGCGCACTCGACGGCGTGGGCTACGCGGTCGGGCACGAATTGAAGCGCGTCTTCGAGGTCGAGTTGGTGGGCTTGGACGAACTGCCGAACAGTTCGCTGATCCGCGCCCGGCTCGAACACGCGCACGGGCTGCTGCGCAACGCCATGCAGCAATCCTTGATCGTGCTGGCACAGGTCTTCGATCCGAACGTGACCGGCGAAGAACTCTTCGACGACTTCGCGTTGCGCCGCCAGCAATCGCTCAAGCTCTACCGCGAACTCGAACAACTGCTCCAACTCGCGCGCCACGTCGAAGCGACGAACGACCAGCGCGCCATCTCGCTCCTGCTCGCACGTCTCCTGCTGTTCCGCGACGAGAGCATGTGCCACTTGATGTACCGCGATTGGGACGAGTACGAAAGCTTCATCACCGAACTACGCGCCGCGCAAAGCCACTTCGAGTTAGCCACCGTGCTTAGCAGCCTCACCTGCTATCTCGAAACCCTACTCTGCCAAGTACGCATGCGCAGCGCCCTCGCCGACTGCAACCTCGACGTGATCGTCCCCGTCGGCAGTTAAAAATTCAACCACAAAGACACGAAGCCGCGAAGCATGATCAGATTCATCTTCGCGGCTTTGTATCTTTGTGGTTAGTCATTCCTGAGAGCATTAATAAAATCCGCTCGCAGACCGTAAACCCTGCTCGCCAGATTCGGCAGCACGCCGCCTTTGCGTTAGGCTTAGACCAAGCGGACGACCGAAGCTAACGCAAGGAAGTTACACATGATCACGATTGACGGATCATTTGGCGAAGGCGGCGGGCAGATCATACGCACGTCGCTGGCGCTATCACTCATCAAGCAGCAAGCGTTTCGCATCTATAACGTGCGCGCGCGTCGCACTAGGCCGGGCTTGCAGCGCCAACACTTGACGGCCGTTAACGCTGCGGCCGAGGTCGGGCAAGCGCAAGTTGACGGCGCGAGCGTGGGCGCGCGCGAGTTCACGTTTCGCCCGAACGAGGTGCGCCCCGACTCTTACACGTTCGACATCGGCACGGCCGGCAGCACGGCGCTCGTGCTGCAAGCCGTCTTGCCGCCGCTAATGATCGCCCGCGAGCCGAGCCTGCTGGTGCTGCGCGGCGGCACGCACAACGTTCACGCGCCGCCCTATGAATTTCTCGCGCGCACCTTTCTGCCGCTCGTCGGGCGCATGGGGCCGCGCGTGTCGATTGAGCTTGAGCGTTATGGCTTCTATCCACCCGGCGGCGGTCAGTTCAACGTCTACATCGAACCAGCCGCGCGCCCCACGCCGTTAGCGTTGCTTGCGCGTGGCGCAGTCTTGAATCAACGCGCCCGCGCGCTCGTCGTCAACCTGCCGCCCGCCATCGCCGAACGCGAGTTGAGCGTCGTGCGCGAACAACTTGGCTGGACCGACGAACAGTTGCAGATCGAAACTTCAACCGACGCGCTCAGTCCCGGCAACGTGCTGACGCTTGAGTTCGAGAGCGAACACTTGACCGAGATCATCACGGGTATAGGCGAGCGCGGCGTGCGCGCCGAGACTGTGGCCGCGCGCGCGTGTGCTGAAGCGCGACAGTACCTCGCGCACGATGCTCCCGTCGGCGAACACCTCGCGGATCAGTTGCTCATCCCGTTGGCGCTCGCGGGTGGCGGCTCGTACCGGACAGGGCCGCCCTCTTTGCACACGACGACCAACATCGAGGTCATCAAAAAATTTCTACGTGTAGAGATTGAGGTCAGAGAGTTACACGACGGGACGTGGTTGATCGAAGTCAACGCGTGATCTTTTTTAGTTGCTCACGGCAACGGCATCTCGGCCGTTAAGACTTGCTGCGTCCCGACCCACGCAAACACGAGCGTGTTGCCCGTGCGCGTCATCTGCGGGAAGCCGTTCGCCCGCGCGATGCCGGCCCGTGCAACCGTGCTTGCGTCACCGCGTCGTCCGTCGGGCCAGACCCGGCGCACACGCACCTCGCCGCCCGTGCCGGTCTGCTCAAGCCAGCTTACGACCGCGCTGCCGTCGTCCAACAGCAACACGTCAACGCGGCCCAGCGTGCGCCCGTCGTCCACCTGCACAGGCTTAGCGAACGTCGCACCCGCATCGTTTGAGAAGGCGACATAGACGCGCGGCTGATCGCCCGCAGCCGTGAGCCACGCGACGCCGACGCTACGACCAGCGGCGGCGATGGCTGGACCATTGATAGGGCAACCGTCCAGTCGCCAGTTGTCCGCATGCACGAGCGCGGGCTGCGTCCACTGCCCGCCGCGCAGACGCACGACCGAGATGTCGCGCATCTCCTGTTCAGACCGGCCGCGATAAGCGACGACCGGGCCTTCCGACGTGAGCGCGGCCGAAGTCTGACAGCACTCGCACACGCGCCCATCCAGCAGCGACTCCGCCACGGGTTTGCCGTCGCGCTGAAAGGTCGCATAGCGCAGCGTCATGTTGCCGTGCCCGTGCGCGTGCTCGCCCGCGGCCGGCTTCATCTCGCGCCCGTCGAGCCAAACTGCGGCCAGCCCGCCGCCTTGTGTGGGGAACATAGACACGAAGCCGTGCTCGGTCGGCGTCCCGTCGCGGTGTGGCACGAAGGGCTGCGTCCATGTCTTACCGCCGTCGAATGAACGCGCGATCTGCACGTCGGCCGTGTATGCGCCCGCGCCGTTCTTGACCAACCAATGCGCGGCCAACGAACCATCCGGCAGGACCACAAGCGACGGGAAGTTGGCCCAGTTGGCGACCAGATTGCGCCCGGTCGCGATAAGCCGCGCAGACGACCAGCGTGCGCCTTCTTTCACCGCGAACTTCAACGCGAACCGCTCATCCGGCAGACGCTCGATCCAACTCAAATACACACGCCCGTCCGCGCCCGTCGCAAGGTTCGGCTGCCCGCTCCCCGGCCCGGCCGGCGCGGGCAGTTCGCGCACCTGCGCGCCCGCACTCAACGCGATCAAGCACACAAGCGCGCCCACACGCAGAGTCGCACCGAGCTTGCGCGCGGCCGGATGTTCTACTTTATTCGTCATGTTCTATCGCCTGCTGGTCGGAAAATATTCGGTCGCAACTGTGATTGCGCGGCCGATTATACAGCAGGTTCGCTCATCCATGCGTCGGCCCGGCGTCCGTGCTTAAGCCGGCGTAAACGGACGCACCGCGAGATCGCCCAACGTCAACGTATAACTCGCCCGCGCGCCCGTGGCGACGAAGCCGACGACCGACTCGCACACGACCGCGCCCGTCAACACAACCAGATTGCGCACCAGCGGGTAATCGCACACGTCGTCTTGCGCTGCCGACGGCACACGATAAACCTCGTTCCAGATCACCTCTGCGTAAGCGCCCGCGAGGCCCGCATGCAGGCACGGCACACGCGCATCAGCGCAATAGTCCATCACGGCGCGCCGTGCAGTACTGTTATCAAATGCGTCGATCACAAGGTCGCTTTCACGGAGCAGCTTCGCGGCGTTTGTTGTCGTCAACTCATTCGTGCAGGCCGTTATTTCAACACCGAGCGCGCGATAGAGCGCGTGCGCGAGCGCATGCGCCTTGAGCGCGCCGATGTCTGAACGATAATACGGCTGCGTGGACAAGTTGCGCTCCTCCACGCGATCACGATCAATCACGCGCAGCCGCGCGCACCCTTGCCGCGCCAGACCCTCGACCACGTTTGCACCCAACGCGCCCGCGCCGCACACCGTCACACGACACGCGTGCAGTCGCGCCATCACCTCGCCCGTGCGATAAAGTTGTTCGTGGAAAAAGACGCTCATCGTTGTCACACCACGTTCAGTTTCAACCTTCAATCAAGCGCCTTCAGATCAGGCTCGACCCAACGCGTCCGCGCCGGCCACGACAACAGACGCTCGCGGCTGTAGTACTCAAACGGCAACCCACGGTCGCCGCACGCAGCCATCAACCCGCCGGCCAACTCCGCCAGCGACGCCCCCGCCCGCGCCCGTTTCAGATAACGACTAACCACATGCACATAGAACAACGTGATCGTCTCGTGATACCCGCCCGTCTCCGTCTGCGGCACACCACACGCCGCGTTGTAACGCTTGATGCCCTCACGAACCAACACCGTCGCCGCCGCCACTTCATGCCGCGACAGATACCACAACGCCACCGTCAAATGCGCCTCATGCGTCCAACGCGCCCGCGCCAACGTGCCAGCCTCGAACTCGCGCAGCAGGTCGGCGACCTCATCAGCGGACTCATGGAGTATATGTCCTACATTTTTATCTAACATCGTTTTATTCCCACTGCCGTTCGACCACGCCGACGAGCGATTGCAGATCGAAGTCGGCGTCGCGGTCTGAGAGGCAGATGCCGGCGCTGAGGACCGTTAGGTCGCGCTTGGCGACGGCGGAGGTGTGCGGCTCGCCGTCGGGCGTGTGCCAATCGAGTTGATAATAGTCGTTGTGCTCCGTGTAGTCGTCGAGCGTGCCGCCGCCGAGCGCGAGGGCAGCACGAAGACGGGCGCGCACGTCCTGTTGCCGACGATAGGCCGCGAACTCCGGCGCGCGGCGAACGGCGAGCGCGTAGGCCGCGGCCATCGCAGGCGTCAAGCCCGATAGTTGTAAGTCGGCGGGCGGCACGCGGTCGTGCAACGCGCGGCGCAAATGTTCGGCCGGGCGCGGGTCGGCGCGCGTGTCTATGTGCTCGAACCAGCACAGCGGGCCGTCGAGCCGCACGACGATCTGATCGAACTGCCGCGCGCCATCCACCAAGTAAACGGCCGCCAATGTGATCCGATTTGTGTGCTGGCGCGCATCGGACTCGTTAGTTGCGTAGGCGCTCCAAATGCGCCCGCGTATGTGTGTCGCCAAGCGCACGTGCAAACGCGGGAACAGCTTGAGATATGCGTCGCTTTGCGCGAGGCTTGCTGTGCCGACGAGATCGGCCGTGTGCATGTCGCGCACGCGGAAGATGCCCCAGCCCTCGAAGTCGGGCGGCGTGGGCCGGAACGTGTAGAGCAGGCGCGCTACCCAGACGCGCACGCGCGACTGTGCCACGCACGGCGCGATGAATCGCGTCTCGCGCAGCAACGCTTCCTGCGCCGCCAGTTTGTCGATGAGTGCGCGCACGTTGGTCATAGTTATTGCTTCGTCGTCCGCGGGCAGTTGGTCATCGGTTATTTGATCACTAACCAAGATCACATAACCGATTAACAACTGCCCGCGAACTACGCTTCACGCCGCCCGCACAGGCAGCGGCGTGTCCATGATTTCGAGCAGCAACTCAAGCCGCGACGGGCGGCTTAAGAGCGGCACGAGGTTCGGCAGCGCGTAGTAGTCGCCCGCGAAGGTGAACGTCTCGCAGGCGATGCGCGCCTGCCGCAACTGCCGCTCGACGAGGTCGCAGCTTGCGCCGACCCGCACGATGATGACGTTCGGCGCGGTCTGCAACTCGGCGCAGTAGCGCGGATAGACTGCGCTGAAGTACGGCGCAGTGTTCTCGCCTTCGTCCGTGACGATGACGATCTGCTCGACCGCCTGCCGCTTGAGCCGCAAGACTTCGAGCGCCGCGCCGATAGACGTGCCGCCCTCTGCGCGGACGTGCTCGAAGGCACGCGCCCAGTCGGTCAACTCGCGGCCCGCGCCGTTGACCGCAACGGGCTGCGCCATCGTGTCGAAGGCGTAGACGTACAACTCGGCCTCAGTCACGCCCGATACGAGCGCCGCGATGCGCTTGCCGACCTCGATGGCATCGGTCATGCTGCCGCTCTTGTCCACGAATAGCGCCGTCGTCTTCGTGATGCGGCCGCGCCGCTTCACCTGCGCGTTCAAGACTTGCTCAAGCTGCGCGTTCGTCGCCGCATCCACGCCCGCGACATTCACGGCCTGCTGCGCCTTGAACGCCGAGACACGATCAGACTGCGCTGCCTGCCGCAACTTCTCGTCCACGAGCGCCTTGACCTCCGCGTGCTCAAGCGCACCACGCGCCTTGAGCGACTTGAGGTTGTTGATCATCTCCTGCGGCGTCATCTGATGGATGAGCGCCACAAGCACGGACGGCGTCAACTGTCGCACCGCGCCGACCGCGACCGCATAAGGGATGCGATGCGCGACGATCAACTGCGCCTGCTCGCCGGGAGTTGCGGCCTGGCCAACAGCTTCAACGTGAACGCGAGGCTGTCGGCGGGCGGCGTGTCCTTGAACAAGATCGCGTCCGCGCGCGCGTCAGGCCGAATATGCAAACCGGCATAGAGACTCTTCATGCTCTTGCGTGCGCGCAAGGCTGCGGCGTCGAAGAACTCGGGCCGCGCTTCGCGTGCGCGCAGGTAGCGCGTGACGGCCGTGACGGCCGAGCGTGGCAACGTGCCGCGCCGCTGCTTGACGAACGCGACAACGCGCGCCACCTGATATGGCGGCAACTCCTGCAACAGCACGAAGCCCGCGCCGCGATGACCCGCGACCGTGGACGCGAGCAAGTTGCCGACGAACACTTCCTTGTGGTCGCGCACGTCGCCGTGCCGCTGATACCAGACGGCAAGGTGACCATAGAACAGCGGGTCGCGCTCGACCATGCTCCGGTGAATCTCCGCGACTTCATCGAGCTTGCGGTGCGGCGTCGTCAACAAACTGTTCAGCATCTCAAGGCGCAAGTCGCGCTCAACGTTCTGCATGATTGCACCTCCGGTGCAAGCTATTAGCTTTCAGCAATCAGCAGTCAGCTTTTATCCTTAACTGAATGCTGACTGCTGATTAATTTCCGCCCCGCGCAAGTCAGAGAAGCGTTTGGCACATACGCGGGAGTTGAACCCGCGCTTTACGCGTATCAGGCGTATGCTCTACCACTGAGCTAGTATGTAAGCTTCCCCGGTCAGGGCGCGGGGCGGAAAACTTTAAACTGTTACGTCGGCCGCCGAGGGCGCGGGCGCAAGCGACGACACGCGCAAGTCTGTGAAGCGCCCGCTTATCAGGCGGGTTTAGCTCGCCCCCAAAAAGTTGGCGGAGGCGGCAGGATTTGAACCTGCAAGAGTCATTGGCAATGACCTGTTACCAAGTATGTATGCTTCGCGTGTTAGGGCGCGCGGCGTCGCTTGGGCGCGCTCTCTCGGCAACCGACGTGTCAAATAACCAACCCCTTGTTCGTTAATCAAGCCTCATCTTTTTTTAGCGGCCCCGCGCAAGTCGGAAAAGCGTTTTCACAGTGGCGCTCTGCCATTGAGCTACAGGAGCAAAAACTTGAAGCTCCTGACGGGACTCGAACCCGTAACCTCCCCATCTCAAGTGGAGTGTGTGTAAGCTTCTCTGGTTAGGGCGCGGGGCGCGCATTTCGTAAATCGTTAAGCGTGAATCGTAAATAGATGATTTCTTCTATTCACGATTTACGATTCACACTTCACGGCTTTTAGCCGTAAACAGCTTCGGGCCGGACGATCAGATCGCCGCGCGCGGTGCGCTCGACGATGTAATGCTCGAAGCGATCCATGCTGGCGTCGAGGAACTGCGCCAACTGCTCCTTGATCGCGCGGTCGGTCATTGCCGGCTGCACGCGCAACTCGCGCTCGGCATAGTCGTATGAACGACCTTCAAAACGAACGTGAACCATGACTTTCGTTGACCTCCGTTTCTTACCTGTTAACGATGCGCGGTCAACTAATGACGAACAGCTTTTTTGTCTTTAACTGAACGCCGATAGCTGAACGCTGATCGCGCTAATGAAGTGTCTTGTGTGGGCGGGCGGAGCAAAGAAGCATTCGCTGCTCCGCCGCCGTTTTTGTTAATGGTGGCTGTTTAAGCCACGTCGGCGTCGGACTCTTCGGCGAGGAAGAGGTAGGGTCGCCATTCGGGACGGTGCGCGGCGTAGTGCCGGAGCATCGCCTTGTCCAACCCGTAGCGCAACGCGCTGGGGCTGGCGAGCAGCGGCATGCGCGCCTCGTCGGGTGTGCGGTCGCCCTTGCGCTGGTTGCAGGGCTTGCAGGCAGCGCACAGGTTCTCCGGCTCGCTGCGGCCGCCGCGCGAACGCGGCAAGATGTGGTCGAGCGTTAGATCGAACACGTTGCTCTTTGCGCCGCAGTACTGGCAGCGCATCTTGTCGCGCGCCAGAATCCGTATGCGCTGCTTCCCAGAGTTTGCGCGCCGCCGCCGCACGTCCACGTACTCGACCAGACGAATGACGCTCGGCACGACGAAGACGTAATGCTGCGAGCGCAACACGCCGCCGCCCACGTATTCGACCGGCTGCGCCGCGCCCTTCCAGATCAGGCGGACGGCGCGAGGAGCATCCACCACGCCGAGCGCCTCGTAAGACGCGTTCAAAAGCAAGACCCTCCGCTTCAAGATCATTCCTCGTCACCTCCTTCCTGCAAGTTTGTCTGTCGTTAAAAAGATTGTTCGTTGCCCGTCGTCCATAGTCAGTGCTTGACCACGGACGACGGACAAGTTTGTTAGTCCAGAAAGCGCACGTGCTCGCGGCCCGGCGCTTGAGCTTCGGTGTTCATCACAACCCGATGCCAACCGTCGAGCACGACCGTCTTGTGGTCCGGATGCCAGACGCGCCCACGCACATAGACGGTCGCGTTAAGCTGCATCCGCGTCCAATCCCAACCAGCCGCCTTCGGCTGTGCGGCGAGCAAGTTTTTGTACTGGTCCAACGTGATCCCCTGCGGGCGCTTGCGGCTGACCATCACGGTTTCGCCGCCCGCGCGATAGAGGTACTGGCACATGTGGGGCTTGCTGCCCGCCCCACGGCTGATCGGTTCGTTACGGTGGACGAGCTTTTCGTTCACCACTAGGTTCGGCTCAGGGATGAAGAACCATTCGCCCTGCCGGACGAACGCTTCGTTGCGACGCCGCAGACGATTCTTCGCGCGCCGCACGCGCCGCAACACGGCGACGCGCACATCTACGGGTTGCAAAGCCGCGAGCGCCGTCGAAACGTCCGCGACGTGCGCGCCCGGTACGGCACAGACGAACCAGTGGCGCTCGTCGTGGCCGCACAGATACTTCTCCTTGACGCTGTCCGCGCGCCGCGCGAGCAGCAACAGGTGACGCAACTCCGGGCGCACGTCGATCACTTCGTAAGCCGCTTCGTCTGCCCAGACGCGGATGTCAAAGAACTCGCCCTTGTCATCCGTGCGGATGTTGATCCCTGCGGGGTGCAACGCACGCCCCCAACGGCTGCGCCCGACCAAGCCAATCTCGACGCGCGCGCCCATCAAACCGAACCGCTTCTGCAACAGTTCGATGTCCATCACACTTTCCTTCTAGTTGATACTCGCTCGGCGAGCGAGTGGCCGCCTAACTCAAGACAGCGCGAGTTGCTGCCGGAGCGCGCGCCGGTCGAAGCAATTGCTTCGACCGAACAACGTGCGCTGGCTAACTCGCACCGCCGCCGCGATCTGTTTCCTCGTCGCGGACACTTCTGCGCGTTGACCTTGGTTCGGTCACGAACGTCATAACGACACCTCCGTCCGGTCGTTGTGTTTGCGGTTGACTGCGACGACGGACTCACATATTGCCCGCCGGTGAAAGAGCACGCGATGAGACTCGAACTCACAATTAACGGTTTTGCAGACCGTCGCCTTATCCATTTAGCTACGCGTGCTTAGGTTGCAGAGAAAGTCTCACGGGCCTGGCAGGACTCAAACCTGCGCGCCGCCGATTAGAGATCGGCTGCTCTGTTCATCTGAGCTACAGGCCCTTTGAAGCGATCAGCAGTCAGCTTTATATCTTTAGCTGATCGCTGAAAGCTGATCGCTGATTGCTGACTACTTCTATTTGGCTGCGGCGACGGGCTTCGCACCCGCGTCTTCCCGCTTACAAGGCGGACGCTCTTAGTTGAGCTACGCCGCAAAGAGCAGTTGATGGTTGAGGCGGGAGTCGCACCCGCAACCGCGCGCTTATCAGGCGCGTGCTACTGCTAGCTGAGCTTCTCAACCGGGCATGATTGATGAGGATGTTCGTGATCGTAATGAGAGGTGAGGACAAACTTGCTGATCGGAACGAGAGGCTTTGCACCTCCAACCTCCGGCTCGTCGTGCCGGTGCTCTGCCGTTGAGCTACGTTCCGCCGGACTGCGGGAGAAGGAGTCGAACCTTCAATCTCCTGAGTCAAAGTCAGGCGTGCTGCCAGTTGCACCATCCCGCAACAACTTCATCGGGGCAGCAGGACTCGAACCTGCATCACGCGCTAATCCGGCGCTTACTGTGTATAAAACAGCCGCTCTACCTGTTTGAGCTATGCCCCGTCGGACTGCGGTGTTTGGAGTCGAACCAAAATCGCCGGATTCAGAGTCCGGCATCCTGCCAGTTGAACGACACCGCAAAAAAGTGATGGCTGGGGGCGGACTTGCACCGCCCTCTCCGGCGCTTCAAACCGGCGCTAGTTGGCTCTCTCAGCTACCCAGCCGTGCAGTAATTATTCGATGACGGGAACCGGACTCGCACCGGCGACCTCACGTTTATGAGACGTGCGCTCTGCTTGTCTGAGCTATCCCGCCTTGCCTGAAAGTGGTCGGGGCGTGGAGTCGCCGTTCAACTGTGCCTCCCTGCTCCACGGGCCATTGCGCGCGCAGTCGCGTTCTGCCGGGCCTGAGCCGACGCCCCGATATGCGATGTGACAAGGTGGTGGCGGGAGTCGAACCCGCATCGCTCGCTTACGAGTCGAGCGTTCTCATGCCGTTTGAACTACACCACCGACGCGCAGTTGACTGTGGCCCTCGGAGTCGAACCGAAACAGACCTGATTAACAATCAGGCGCTCTACCAGTTAAGCTAGGCCACAAAAATCTGACTGATGGTCGAGGAAGGATTTGAACCTTCGCCCCGCTGTTTGTAGGACAGCCGCTCTGGCCCGACTGAGCTACTCGACCGAGTGAAATGATGAATGATGAATAAGGATCAACTTGGTCCTCATCATGCATCATGCTGAATAAGATCATTTCTTCTGTCACTGCATCATTCCGCATTCCGCAATTTCTATTAAGCCCGCGACGAGATTTGCACTCGCAACCGCTGCCGTACCGGGGCAGTGCGCTGCTCGCTTGCGCCACGCGGGCGGAGGGGCGGCGAAGCGGGTGGGCGCTTCGCCGCTTATTGGAGACTGTATGTGGGAAGCGAGAGTCGAACTCGCGTCTCGGGCATGGCACGCCCGCACTCTCAACCGACTGAGCTATTCCCACAGAAAAAGTTTTTGGTGAGCCAGGCAGGACTCAAACCTGCGACCTCCTGCTTCGGAGACAGGCGCTCTGGTTCGACTGAGCTACTGGCCCGCATAAAGTTGGTGGAATGCCTGGGACTTGCACCCAGCCCTCTTGCTTGCAAGGCAAGCGTGCCGCTAACAACACCTGCAACCCACAGTGAATGAAAATTGGTCCGGGTAGAAGGAATTGAACCTTCGCCACGAGTGCCCAAGACTCGGATGCTTGCGCTACACCATACCCGGTGAAGGAAACTGATGAAGGCGGAATGATGAAGGATGAATAACGAATAGCTTATCTGTCGTTCATCCTCATCATTCATACTTCATCTCTTTGAGTGGGTCAGGAGAGACTCGAACTCTCACCTGCCAGATTAAAAGTCTGGCGCTCATCCAGTTGAGTTTCTGACCCGTGTTGTGCGTTGAAGCGGGAGACGAGTTTTGAACTCGCGGCCTCAAGTTTGGGAAACTTGCGCTCTGCCTGCTGAGCTACTCCCGCTCATGTGTGTCGTTCCAATGGGTCAGGTGAGATTTGAACTCACGATATCTCGCTTAAGAGGCGAGCGCCTTAAACCAGCTTAGCTACTGACCCGAAAAGTTTTTGACAGGGCGTGCGAGATTTGAACTCGCGTTCTCCTGATTGAGACTCAGGCGGCTTAAGCCCACTTGCCCAACGCCCCATAAACAACAAGCACAACCAATAAACTGCTTGTCACTCGGCACTTGTCACTGTCTGCCATCAAGGTTGGCTAGTGGGATTTGAACCCGACAACCTCCGCGGTCACAGCGCGGCGCTCTGCCCGTTTGAGCTATAGCCAACATAAGAGCGGTGCGTGCGGGATTTGAACCCGCGATCTCTGCTTCGACAAAGCAGCGTCTTGGACCGGACTAAACGAACGCACCGAAAATTTTTGCCTGCATGTTTTGTTTGACAGCCCGTGAGAGAATTGAACTCTCGTCTCCGGCTTGAAGGGCCAGCATCCTGCCCACTGGACGAACGGGCCGTGTAAGTTTGTGTTGTCGATGCCGACGGCGGGAGTTGAACCCGCAAGGAGAATGCTCTCCGCATGCGCCTCGGGCATGTGTGTCTGCCAGTTCCACCACATCGGCTTGCAAAAGCTTGGAACGGAGGACGGGATTTGAACCCGCATGAACCAGTATTTGAGACTGGTGCGTCTGCCTGTTGCGCCACCTCCGCATTGCACACTTGATACCGGCGGAGAGATTTGAACTCTCAACCTCTCGCTTCTAAGGCGAGCGCCTCTGCCTGTTGGGCCACGCCGGCATAAGTCTAATGAACCCGGTTGGATTTGAACCAACGACCTCGACGTTCGTAATGTCGCGCTCTCGTTCCGCTGAGCTACGGGTCCAGTTAACGGAGGCGATGCGACTCGAACGCACACAGGCCCTTAAGCCCGACGGCTTAGCACGCCGCTGCCCTACCAGTTGGGCGACGCCTCCAAAAGTGTGTGAAAAAATTTGACGGAAGGTAGAGGAATCGAACCCCTGTAGGCGTTTAGCCCGGCAGTTTTCAAGACTGCTGCCGCACCAACCTCGGCGTACCTTCCAAAACTTACTGACAGGGGCGGCACGATTTGAACGCGCATCGTCCACCGAAGGACGCAGGGTTGGAGCCTGTTGCATTAGCCAGTTATGCTACGCCCCCTCAAGTGACATTAAACGTGTGTCGCGGACCTATAAAGTTTGAACTCGAACGATGAAACTCGAACGTATGATCGATGCACGCGGTAGGACTTGCACCTACGATAGCCCGAAGGCTCCTGATCTACAGTCAGGCGCTTTTGCTGCTCAGCCACGCGTGCGAAATCTGTTATGATAAAAAGCGACGAGGACAGGAGATGGTTGTGACCGGACACACTTCGGCGCACACTTCTCCTTAGGGTGGGCGAGGCTGCTGGACTCTCGCAAAGCACGTCAGCCTGCCACCCGCGAAGGCATCCCTGCCCTCGTCATTCACACAAGACACTTCAATTATCAAACAACAAAAGACAGAGCGGGCTTTTCGGCTTCTCAGGGAAACCGGCCCGCTCCTTCAATTCACTAAGTTTTACTTGGAATTTCGGGAGCGGGAGCCGCTCCCGCTATCTTACAGATGCAATTGACGCTGATCGGACAGTTGACCGATTTCGACTGCTTCGGGTCTATTTCCGAGGAGGCCAAACGCAAAGGTCAGGCTTATCGAACTCGGTCGATAGACACAAGCATGCGGTCGGGCCAGCGTACCGAGCGACCACCTAGTGGTCCTCGTCGCGTCGCCGCGCATTGCCTGTGTTTTTGTCCGGTTCGTCAACATAGCAGTTTCGCTTTCCGCACGCGCATTCATCATGCGCGAGTTGCTTCTTATAAGCTCATTCTATTTTTCTGTCAACTAACTTTTTCGTGTAGCACGATCAGTTGCGCGCAAACTTAGTTGCGTCATGCAACAGTCGGCGTTGTCTTGAGTGAACAAGTGCCAGCCGATTGTAAGAACGCGCGGCGTCGATTTTTGTTGCACGAATTTTTTCAGCAGTCGAACAATTTTCAATCGAACAACTTCAACCCACGCGCCCGCGCCTGTGCCAGTTTCACTAAGAACTCGTCGCGGTCAATCTCGTGTGCGCCAAGCGCCGTCATGTGCGGCGTCAGCACTTGTATGTCGAGCCAGTCCAGCCCGCGCGCGCGCAAGTGTTCGACGAGATGCAGCAGCGCCAACTTCGACGCGTTCGGGCGCAGATGAAACATGCTCTCGCCCGCGAACGCGCCGCCCGCGTCCACGCCGTAGAGGCCGCCGACTAACTCGTCGCCCGCCCACACCTCCACACTATGCGCGTGCCCGGCCTTGTGCAGTTCGCAGTAAGCCTTAAACATCTGCGGCGTGATCCAAGTGCCCTGTTCGCCCGCGCGCGTGATGCGGGCGCAGCAGTTGATGACGGCGCGAAAGGCTCGATCAATCGTGAAGCGAAACGACGCGCGCCGCTGCTCGCGCTTGA
>CAWBIK010000005.1:0-2205302 GCA_963788965.1 uncultured Acidobacteriota bacterium | reverse complement strand
GAGTCCCGTCGGCTCCGCCACTTAATTGCAGTAGTGGCAACACTTGTGGCCTTCCTTCGGGGAGGCCATTGGTGTTTCTAGTGGCTCTTTTGGCGGGTGTAGCTGAATTTGTAGCTATTTGTGGCAATCATATAGTTGACTCACCCGGTAGGAGATTAGCTGATTGACGCATGATGATAGGCCCGCTTTGTGGCTTCTTTACTCAATCCTGCCCAGCAAGGTGAGTCAACTATATGATTGCCTTAATTTGACCGGTCGTAGAGAGATGGTTTCGGCGCGGCCAGGCGCGGCGTCTGAGAAAAGATGAAGCCAAGCATGCTACAAATCAGGAGCACGCCGGAAAAATAGCCGAGTACTCGCAGCAGGCCCAGTAAATCGGCCAAGAAACCGATGAGTATGCTGGGCAAACAAAAGCCCAAGTAGGCGAATAAGAAATAACCGGCGACGCCGCGCGTCGGCTCTTGCCGCGAGGCGTTAACCACTTCCTTAAGACCACCGAGGTACGTAAACCCGTAACACGCCGCGCCTGCTATAGCCGCCCCGGTTAACAGCAACAGGATGCTACCCCGCCATGCCCCAATGATCGTCAGCATGTAGCCCACTGGGATGATGATGTAGCCTAATCTCAGTGCTTGCTGGCTCGGCATCCGCCGCGCGAATGGCTGTGCGCACGCGCCGACCACATTCACTAAAAACAAAGCCGGCCCCGCCCAAAGCTGTAGCCCATGGACTCGAAGTTGCGCCGGCACGATGGCGATGATCAAGCCGGATACTGTCCAAGCAATGGCGATTGATAAGTTGGGGCGCAGTGCCCCGGCCGGGAACAGTGGTAGGTGCAGCAGAGTGCCCCCGTGGCGTGGGACGGGCGGGCAGAGCACGAGCACGCCCGCGAACGTGCCTGTGATGGCGGCTAAGACGATCCAATAACTTGGCGGAGCCGACGATGGGGCAAAGATTAGCGTAACGGAAGTCAAGAGCGCACCGCTGCCGAAACCCAGCGCGCTAGCGAACGCCACCAAGACAGGCACCAGCTCTCGTTTCTCCTGATACAGTTCCAGTAAATAGGCCGTGCATGTCCCCATACAAAAGGGCCACGGCGACGCCCTGACAAAATCGGGCGACGAACAGCGTCTGTAAACTCGGTCGCAACGTCATACTCAGGGTAGCGAAGAAGGCAAAGAGGATGGCAGTTAGTAAAACTGGTTTCCGTCCGTACTTGTCAGAAATGCCGCCGAGCAGCACCAAGACCGGAATCAATCCCAAGATGTAAGAAGAAAAGGCCGCGGCGGTAACTGTCTTTCCGACATGTGCCGTCAGGGCGTAAGACTGGTACAAGGGAACTTGCAGATTAACTGCGGTGGTGATGATGAATAAACTGAACGTAATCAGGAATAGAGGTAACTTCATCGGTGTTGACGACCACTTGCAGCGGCGCGCCCGGCCCCCTGATGCGAATTATTGCGGGGCAAGGACAGGTTGCACACGAGCACTGCGCCCGCAGAGATAACGGAACCGTTGCAGACTTGCTTCATGTCTCGACGCGAAACGTGATGGCTGATGAACGATGCTAGGCGACCACTGCGATAATGATTGTGGTCGGAACTTAAAGTCAGCCGGCGGCGACGCTATGAACCCAGACCCATAATCCGCTGGGCGCGCGGCCCGCCCAAGAGTAGAGCCACTCTGCATCTTTCGGGGGCAGGTTCACGCAGCCGTGGCTGACTTGAGTACCAAACCGGTCGTGCCAGTATGCGCCGTGCAGGGCAATGCCCTGATCGAAGTACATCACGTAAGGGACATCTTCGGTATAGTAATAATCGGTTGTGCCCGCGCCCCCGGTCATTCGCCCCTGCGTGTTGCGTTGCCCCACTTTGAAGAGTCCTGCGTTCGTCGGCGTTTTGTCCAGACCAGTAGCGATGAGCGTGGCGAAGACCATGCGATCACCCTCGTAAGCGGCGAGCGTATTCTGGTTGAGGTTTATCTCTGTCCAGAAATCATGCTCGCTAATCCCCTTTGGTCTGGCCTTGGTGTTAACGACTCTGATTGCGGTCTGCTCGATCCACCTATCGTCGCCAATGTTATACCAAGTCGCGCGCGCCTTCGTCTCGACGGCACTGATCGCGGGGATGAACGTATAGCGCTTGAGTGCCACACCGGACGTGTCTGGTTCAGCACCCGGCGCTTTGCTGGGGTGGACATCGGCCGTGAGCCAGCCGAAAGGCCGCTCCGACGGCTGCGCGACCAGTACGCCGCGAAACTCTGAGCGGTGCAGAATGGTTACGGCCTCGGCCCGCGCATACTCTCCCGGATTGACCTCATACCAGTTCTCGCCGTTCGCCTCGACCTGCCCCGCGAGCGTGACGCGCAGCAGCCCGGACTGGAAGATGCGAACGGGGCGCGTCTGCGCGTCCGGCTTTGGATATAATTTACTCGCTGGCGCTAAGAGCGCATAGGTCGTATGGTCGAGAAAACTGTCGGTGACAGCGGGCGGTACGCCGAACATAAGCGGGGACGGGGTCGCGGCCGGCAAGGTTATCTTTGAGTCGGTGGCGCGCACCGCTAGGGATGTGTTGGCCCTGTGACCACTACAACCAGTCAGCGCGAGCAGCACGCCAACAGAGGCATAGCCCAGAACGATGATGATGCGTCTCTCGATCATTACCTTAACCCCGCTGCGCCGCCGTTAGCGGTATGGGCTTGACCCGACCACAGAGCCGGACTGACTTCTTAGAAGTACTCCGGGACCGCCGAAATGTTCACCATCTCCCGCGGCGTGGCGAGTAACTGCGCCGCCAACTCGGCGACCTCTAGCGCACAGCCCCATGAAAATGTAACCCCCGCCCCGCCGTGGCCGTAGTTGTGAATAATGCTTGTGCCCGGTTCGTATTCGAGCCGGACGTTTTGCCGGCGGAACGGGCGCAAGCCGACTCGCACTGATTCTGCGGGATCGATCCGCGCGTGTTTCAGTATTGGCAGAAATTCGACGCAACGCTCGTACATGTCCCTAACCGGCCGGTAATTATCCAAGCCGAGATTCAAGCTCCACTCGTCGGGTTCGGCCAAGCCGCCGAGGACGAGCATGTTATGCCCTCGCGGCACAATGAAAATGATGTCCTGCTCGTTGCTTGATTCGTCGTGGGAGATACAGTGCGCCGCCGTGACACGCGGCATTGTTCGGCCGTCATTGACGACACGAACCAACGCGCCCCTGAGTGGATACATATATTCGGGTGCTAACTCCCGCGCGCCAAGCCCGCCGCAGTTGATAATCAAGTCAGCGTCGAACTCCCGTTTCAACTCTTGCTCTTGTTCTCTGAGACTGCCTTTAACCCGGCGGCGAATAACATTGCAGCCGACACGGCGGACCTCTCTGAGTAGCCAGCCCATGTAAACATCCGTATCCACCATCGGCGCGAGGTGTGAATAAGCGTCTTGCAGGCCAATCCGCGTGTTGACATGATGCTCCTCGATCAGCGCCGGGTCGTGCCTGAATCGGCGCACCTTACCTTGCAACTCATTCATTTTCGCCAACTGTTGCGGACTGTCTTTCACCATCTGTTTGAAGTAGAACACCACATCGCGGATAAATACGCCTGTATCGGGGTTCTTCATAAGGTCTGCAAAGATGTGGTAAGAGGTCATGCACCACTCTTTTGAGCGTGCGAGCGAGAGTTGATCGTGATGATAGCCGCACACCGCCGGCGGCCATTCCCATAAAGCCCCTGCAACCACGGAAGTTATTTCAGGCGCGAACTTCTCTGCGACGACCGTAGTGCTGAACCCTCGGCGCTGTAAACACAGCGCGGTCGTCAACCCGCTTACGCCCGCGCCGACGACGAGCACGCGCCCCCGATCTCGGTTACTTAATAGATTCACTGAAGAATCCTTTCTGCGCACCAAACCCCGTCTGTCCCGTAGCAGCTAAGCCACTAGCCGGTTCAATGCTCATAGACGAGGCCTACAGGAAAACGAAAATCAGTGCGCCTCTTGCTTATTTCCTTAAAGTGTTTTCGTGAGACTAACGAAAGGCTTCGTCAGCAGTATCGCGCCTTGATAAATGACTTAGGACCTGAAGAGGTGGCTATACTGCTTTTCAGACGGACCTCAAGGAGACGATAGAATAGCACCTTCATGTGACGTTTGAAGATTATCTTCGATCATTCTGATCTGTCAATGTTAATTATCCGGCTGGACAAAGCCGCGATAGTGTTCAAGCTGGAAGTCGAAACGCGGGGCGACGCGCCGAACGTTAAAGCGCCATAACTACTCCAAGAGCCGCTTGGTGGCGAGGTCGTTATGGGCTGGATGCAGTGCAAGCGAGCCTGCGGTCAGGACCACGCTCAAGGCGTTCGGCCAGCCATACTCTGAGCGGGCTTAGTCTAGTCATTGCGCGCAGGCCATGTAGCGACCTGAAAAACGAGCAGGCCAGTCTTAACTGGCCTGCTCGCTTTGAATGCATCAGTCGTGCTCGTCGCTCACGAGTCTTGCACGAACCGTGCATCGAGTATTTCGCACTCGCCGTCGGCCAGCGATTCTTTTTCTTCGATGGTGTAACTCGCGGCGCGTGCGGCGGCCATCAGATCGGCGGCGACGAGTCTGAGTTTGCCCGCCGTCGCACCGTTGACGGCGATGGTCAACTGCTCTATGGCCCGCCCCGTTGAGACGCCCGCTTCGGCCTTGCGCTTGTTGATCGCGGCGAGACACGCGACGGTCAACTCGAACGCGTCGCGTGTGGCCGGCGCGCTTGTGCCCGCAAAATCGGCCGCGCCCGGCCAAGCCGCTTGATGAATACTTTGGCTGCCCGTCTCGGCCGCGAAAGCCCAAGCCCAAATCTCTTCGGTGATGTACGGCAGCACAGGCGCGAAGAGTCGCAGCAGCACGCTCAAGCCCGTGCGCAAGGCACTGAGGGCCGAGCCACGCCCGGCTTCGTCCGTGCCTTCGCCGCGCGCGCGCGCCTTGACCAGTTCGATGAACGTGTCGGTGAAACTATTCCAGAAGAAGCTCTCGACCTCTTTCAACGCGACGGCATACTCGAACCTGTCATACAACTCGGTCGCGCGTTCGACCAGATGCCGCAGTCGCTCGATGAACGCAAGGTCAAGTTCACTTGTAATCGGTGCGGGCGTGCCCGTCTGTGCCAGCACAAACTTGCTGGCGTTGAATAGCTTCGTCACAAGCCGCTTGCCGACCTTCAGCACCTTCTCGTCGAAAGCCGTATCGACGCCGAGCCGCGCACCCGCAGCCCAGTAGCGCACAGCGTCCGCGCCGTATTCGTCGAGCAGGTGCAGCGGCGTGATCACGTTGCCCTTGCTCTTAGACATCTTCTTGCGATCAGGATCAAGAATCCAACCGGAGATGGCCACGTTCAACCACGGGATCGTGCCTTCATGCAGCAACGATTTCACGATGGTGTAGAACGCCCACGTGCGAATAATCTCGTGGCTCTGCGGGCGCAAGTCTGTCGGAAAGAGTTGGCGATAACGCGCCGGATTGGTCTGCCACTGCGCCCCGATCTGCGGCGTCAACGAACTGGTGAACCACGTATCGAACACGTCGGCTTCGGCGACGAACCCGTGCGGGCGTTCGCGTTGCGTCTCGTCATAACCGGGCGGCGCATCGGTTGACGGATCGACGGGCAAACGATCCGGCGCTGCCAGAATCGGATGCGCCATGTCGGGCAATCCTTGCTCGTCGAGCGTGTACCAGACGGGGAACGGCACGCCGAAGAAACGTTGACGGCTGACGCACCAATCGAGTTGCAAATTCTCCGTCCAGTTGCGATAGCGCAGGCGCATGAAGTCTGGATGCCACGCGATCTGTTCGCCCGCCGCGATCAACTGCTCCTTCTTATCCATCAAGCGCACGAACCACTGCCGCGTCGTAATAAACTCCAACGGCCGGTCGCCCTTCTCAAAGAACTTGACCGCGTGTTCGACCGGCTGCGGTTCACCGACAAGCGGCGGCTCTTGGCCATGGCCGCGCCCGACGGTTCACGCAACATCTGCACGATGGCCTTCTGCGCGGTCTTCACGGTCTTGCCCGCGAGTTCCTGATAGAAAGCATTGGCAGCGTCGGCGTCGAGACTCGCCCACCCGTCTTGGCCGAACGTGACCGGCACGAGGCGACCGTTGCGACCGATGATCTGGCGTAGCGCGAGATTGTTTTCACGCCACCACACAACGTCCGTCGCATCGCCGAAGGTGCAGACCATCAGGATGCCCGTGCCCTTCTCCGGGTCGGCCAACTCGCTCGGAAAGATCGGCACAGGCACGCGGAACAAAGGCGTGACGGCGCGTTGCCCGAACAGGTCTTTATAACGTTCGTCGTCAGGGTGCGCGGTCACGCCGACGCACGCGGGCAACAGTTCGGGGCGCGTCGTGGCGATGGTGAACTGCCGGTCGGAATTTTCCACGCCGAACCGGACGTGATGAAACGCGCCCTGCACCTTGCGATCTTCCACTTCGGCCTGTGCCACAGCCGTTTGAAAATCAACGTCCCACATCGTCGGCGCTTCAACGTTATAGACGTGCCCCTTCGCGTATAGATCGAGAAAACTATACTGCGCTAATCTTCGGCTGCGATCATCAATCGTCGAATACTCCTGTCGCCAGTCAACTGATAACCCAAGCCGCCGCCACAGCGTCATGAACGCCTGCTCGTCTTCTTTGGTCAACTGCAAACAGAGTTCGATGAAGTTGGCCCGCGAGATGAGGCGCGGCTGCTGCTCCTTCTGTTCCTTCGGTGTGACGGGCGGCAATTGCAAGTTCGGCTCGTAAGGCACATGCGGGTCGCAGCGAACGTGGAAATAGTTCTGCACGCGCCGTTCGGTCGGCAGCCCGTTATCATCCCAACCCATCGGATAGAAGATATTGCGCCCACGCATGCGTTGATAACGCACGATCAGATCGGTCTGTGTATAACTAAACACGTGCCCGATATGCAGCGCGCCCGAAATCGTCGGCGGCGGCGTATCGACCACGAACGTCTCCGCGCGCGGGCGCGTCTCGTCGTACTGATACAACCGCCACTCGTCCCACAGCGGCGCCCACTTATCCTCCGCGCGCGCCGCCTCGAAATGTGCCGGCAAGGTCGCGGCATCTATGATCAGCAATGCTTCTCCTCCTAGCGGCTCGCACTGCGCGAGCCACTATCTCGTCAATTAAAAATTTCCTTAACGCTAAAATAATAACACTAACAAGGCGCATCCTTCACACACGCCTGTTCGGGGATACGACGGGAGCAAGGCACAGATGAAAGACAGAAGGCTGAGGGATGACTGATGAATAGCTGCTTATTCATCAGTCATCCTTCAGCCTTCATTCGTCATTCATTCTTCGGCATGTCTGCGGAGCGTGATCGTGACGGGAACGCCGTCGAGTTGGACTTCTTCGGTGTAGTCCGCCGGACTCAACGTGTCGTAGATGAGCGAGGCGACCAGCCCTTCATTCTTCAAGTAGTCTTCCTGCGCTTTGAGGGCCGTGATTAACTCGGCGGTCGTGCGCAAGCCCAAGTCAATGTGATCGGCGACGTTGAGGTTGGCTTGCTTGCGTGCGTTCTGCACGTGGCGCAGGACGCTGCGCGCTTGGCCTTCCATGATGAGATCGGGCGTGAGTTTCGTGTCGAGCGCGACCAAGTAGCTGCCCTCTTCGACGGCGGCGTAGCCTTCGGGACTCTTCACGTCCACAAGAAATGCGGCCGGCTCGAAGTCAATGATCTCGTCGCCGAGTTGCACCTGCGTTGAGCCGCCGCGCCGGACGTTGTTGGCCACTTGGCGCGCGTCAATCGTGCGCAGTGCTTTGGCAAATTCCGGCACGCGTTTGCCGAGCAGTTTGCCGACGACGGGCAGGTTGGGGCGCAGCGTGTAGTTGATGAAGTCCGAATCGAACTCTAGGAAACTGACGCGTTTGACGTTCAACTCCTCTTGCAACTGTGGTTCTAACCGCTTGAGCGCGGCCACTTCGCTGTCGTGCCCGACGCGCACGAGTATCTCCGGCAGCGGTTGACGAAACTGCACGCCAGCGGCCGAGCGCGCCGAGCGGCCCAGTTCGATGATCTTGATCAGCAAGTCCATCTCTGCGACGAGGCTATCGTCGATCAAGCTCGCGTCCGTCGTCGGCCAGATCCGCGAGGTGGACGGAAGGCGGCGCATCAGGGGTGACGTTCAGGACTAAATTTCTATAGATCGCTTCGGTGACGAACGGCGTCATCGGCGCGCATAGTTTGGCGATGGTGGTCAGCGTCTCGTAGAGCGTGAGATAGGCGGCGCGCTTGTCAGCGTCCGCTTCGCTTTTCCAGAAGCGGCGACGGTTGCGCCGCACGTACCAGTTCGACAGATCGTTGACCACGAAATCGCCGATGGCGCGCGAGGCATCGGTCACGTTGTAGTCGTCTAGGTCCTGCGTCACCCGTGCGACGAGGCGTTGGAGTTTGGCTGCCAACCAGCGATCAATCTCCGGGCGTTCGTTGACGGGCAAGGGCGTCTTCAGATCGGGCTGGTCCAGACTGGCATAGATGACGAAGAAGCTATAGACGTGCCACAGCGTCAGCAGAAAATCTCTGACCACTTCGGTGACAAAGCGCGGATGAAAATTCTTGTTCGCATCGGGCGGGCTTGAGACGTACATGTACCAGCGCAGACGCGTCCGCGCCCTGTTCGTTCAGCACAGCCCACGGATCGACGGCGTTGCCGCGCGACTTCGACATCTTCTGCCCTTTTTCATCGTTGATGAAGCTGAGAACGACGCAGTTCTTGAAAGCAGACGTGGGCGGGAAGTCGGCGGCGAGCGCACCCGGTGCGCGCTCGCTCACGGGATCACCTATGTCCGTCAACAGCGTCGCTAAGGCGTGCAGGCTATAGAACCAGCCGCGCGTCTGATCCATCGCTTCGCAGATGAAGTCGGCGGGGAAGCCGTGTTGGAACTCGGCCGCGTGCTCGAACGGATAGTGCCACTGCGCGTAAGGCATCGCGCCGGATTCAAACCACACGTCGATGGTGTAAGGCACGCGGCGATAGGTCTGCCCGTTGCGCGTGAACGTGATCTCGTCTATGGCCGGGCGGTGCAGGTCCAAGTCCGGCAACGCGCGCCCGGTCAAGGCTTCGAGTTCGCCGACGCTGCCGACGCAGATTTTGTCAGCGCCGTCTGCACTCACCCAGAGCGGCAGCGGCGTGCCCCAGTAACGCTCGCGCGAGATAGCCCAATCGATGTTGTTCTCAAGCCAGCGGCCGAAGCGGCCGGTCTTGACGTGTTCGGGAACCCAGTTGATCTGTTGATTGTTGGCGAGCAGTTCATCTTTAACGGCCGTCGTGCGTATGTACCAACTCGTCTTGGCGTAAAAGAGCAAGGGCGAATCGTCGCGCCAGCAAAAAGGATAAGCGTGGCGGACGCGTTCCGCGCGATACATCAAACCGCGTGCGGCGAGGTCGCGCGTGATCTGCTTATCGGCCTCTTTGAAGAACAGACCGCTGTAAGGACTGATTGATTCAGCCGCGTCCGGCGCTTTAACTTCCGCGTACACGCGCCCCGCGAGATCGACTGAAAAGACGGTCGGCAGATCGTGTTTGCGGCCAACTTCCAAGTCGCCATAAGCGGGCGCGATATGGACGATGCCTGTGCCGTCTTCGATGCTGACGAAATCATCGGCCACGATCCGAAAGCCCTTCGACAAGTCTTCCGTCTCCGGCACGCGACCGAGCAAGATTTGTTCGTAGCCGAGTCCGACCAGAGTTTGACCGGAGAATGTTTTAACGACGCGATAGTTCCCTTCACCAAACACTTGTTCGGCCAGTGCGACGGCGAGGATGAACAACTCCGTGCTGTCGCCTTCTTTGCCGTGCGCCGGTTGCGCTGCAAAGAGGCCGTACTCTTCATCGCCACGGACAGCAAGCGCGGTGTTCGCGCCGAGCGTCCACGGCGTTGTCGTCCACGCGAGGAAGGAGACGGGCCGCGCTTCGTCCGCACTGATCAATCCGGCTTGAACTAACTCATCTTTGCGCGCGGGAAACTTCGGCCAGACCGACGGGTCGTCCACATCCTCTTTCATGCCCTGCGAGACTTCGTGATCGGCGAGACTCGTGTTGCAGCGCGGGCAATGCATGGTCGTCTTGTAGTCTTCGTAGAGCAGCCCACGTTCCCAGAACGATTTGAGCAGCCACCAGCACGTTTCGATGTAGCTGTTGTGATAAGTGATGTAGGCGGCGTCGAGGTCGATCCAGAACCCGATGCGCTCGGTCATGCGATTCCAGTCTTGGATGTAACGAAAGACCGACTCGCGGCAGCGCCGGTTGAACTCGCTGATGCCGAACTTCTCTATGTCCTGCTTGCCTGTTGAGCCGATCTCTTTTTCGATCTCAACTTCGACGGGCAACCCGTGCGTGTCCCAACCGCCACGCCGCCGCACGCGATAGCCGCGCATCGTCTTATAGCGCGGGTATAAATCTTTGAAGGCGCGCGCGCTGACGTGATGGATGCCGGGGCGGCCGTTCGCCGTCGGCGGACCCTCGTAGAAGATGTAATCGCCTTGCGGGGCGGGCTTCGTTAAGGACGCGCGGAAAATCCCTTGCTCGGCCCAGAACCGGATGATCGCTTCTTCCAACTCAGGGAAACTAATGTTTGGTTTGACACTATCGAACATATAAGCACACTCACAGATAGCTTAACCACAAAGCCACACAGACACAAAATGGGCATTCGTGTCTGCGTGGCTTTGTGGTTAATTTTGTCTTAGCTGAACTGCTTACTTGCGTTCGTGTGTGAGCGGCGCGGCGTGCTTGGGTGGATGTTTGAGCAGGCCGTCTTCGAGCAGGCGCGCGACCATCGCGGCGCGCGACCCGACGCCGAGTTTGGCGAAGACGCGACGCAGGTGCGTGCCGACCGTCCACGAACTGATGTCGAGCACGGCCGCGATGGTCTTGTTCGGGTAGCCGGTGGCGACCATGCGCGCAATCTCCTGTTCGCGTGGGCTGAGGAAGCCTTGCGCCGCATGATTGTGGCGCGGTTGCAGACGAACGAGCAGGCAACGCACGCCGTCAACTTCGGTGTCGAGCAATACGTCGGGCGATTCGGAGTCGGCGAGCGCGGCCGGATCGGCCGTGCGCAGAATGTGACTGATGAGCGTGCGCGCGATGGCCGCCGTCTGGTCGCCGGTGGTTTGCGGGGTGAGGCAATCGTCCGGCTGCTCAAGCAAACGGGCGCTCATGAGTTTGTCTCCCTGTCGTTGCACAGACACGTTAACCCCAATTCGCCAAAGAAACCGTCGGCGCTACAGTTGAGACAAGAGGGCCTGCAGCTGGCCCAATGCACCTCTCAGCTAACGCCCGTTTTCGCTCTGATGGAAGCCGCCTGACATGACAGAGGTATCCGGCGGCTCGTTGACCGTTCAGCGCATGGGGACTCAAAAACGTAAGGACGGATACGGCTGAACAACTTCAACTGGTTGGGGCATGCCCTACTCTGCTCGACCCGGCGCGGCCCGTCTCGCACCTGACGTTTGCCCGGCCTACTAATTCCCCGCTTTAAGGTCGCGGATTATAGCCGACCTTGCCACGGTCGCGCTTGTCACACGATTGAGTGACACGCATTCGGTGTAACACAAACGGTGTAGCGCAGACTGTGTACCACAAATCGGTTGCCGCGAAGATGCGACTGCCGCGACCGGCGAGGGGGGCGTATTGTACGCCGGCCGTTACCGATTTTGAAAGGAGAAATAGTCATGAGCAGTCGAGATGGCGAGTTCGAGTACGAAGGCGAGTTCGAAGGCGAAGGCGAAGGCGAATTCGAAGGCGAAGGCGAATTTGAATTCGAGTTCGAGGGCGAAGGCGAAGGCGAAGGCGAAGGCGAATTTGAATATGAATTCGAGGGTGAGGGCGAGTTCGAAGGCGAGTTCGAAGGCGAGTACGAGGGCGAGGAGTTCCTCCGCCGACTCAGAAGCATCGGCCGCGGCATCGGCGGCTTCGTGCGTCGCGCCGCGCCCGTGCTGCGCCAAGTCGCCCGCGTCGCCGCGCCGATAGTCGGAACCGCCGTCGGCGGGCCACTCGGCGGCATGCTCGGACGCGCGGCCGGCTCGCTGCTCGAAGGCGAAGGCGAATTTGAAGGCGAGTTCGAGGGCGAATTTGAAGGCGAATTCGAGGGCGAGTTTGAAGGCGAGTTTGAAGCGCCGATCACACGCGCACAGGCCGAGGCCGAATTGATGGCGGCCGTCGCCTCGCGCGCACAATCTGAGGCCGAGGCCGAAGCGATGGTGGGCGCGGCGACAGTCGCGTCGATCTCCGCGCGCGACATGGCCCGCCTGCGCCGCTTGCTGCCACATCTGGTGCGCGGCGTCTCGGCGTTGACGCGCATCCTGCGCCGTCGGCGCTCGACCCGCCCCGCCGTGCGCGCCGTCCCGACCATCGTGCGCCGCACCACGCAGACGCTCGCGCGTCGCGCCGCGCAAGGGCAGCCCGTCACGCGTCGCGTCGCAGGGCGCATCATGGCGCAACAGACCCGGCGCGTGCTCGGCAACCCGCGCACTTGCAGCCGGGCCATCCAGCGCAACGCGCGCGCCGCGACGGCGACCGCGCGCAGTGCCGCGCGCCCGTCACGTCCCGGCGTAGGGCCGCGTCCGCGCCCGCGGCCGGGTCAACCGCGCCGGCCCGGCGCACCGACTCTTGGGTAATAGGTTAACGGCAACGACCCGCAGCAGTGGCCCTTAGTTGTTCGTGTCGCCCGGCCTTTTAGGTGCTGGCCCGTGCGGCAACGCCGAACAGGCGGCGGAAGGAGAAGTGAATTATGAGCATGCCAATGCACGAGTACGAGTTCGAGTTTGAAGGCGAAGGCGAGTTCGAATTCGAGGGCGAGTACGAAGGCGAGTTCGAGGGCGAAGAGTTCTTCGGCCGGCTCGCAGGGCTGGCGCGCAGAGCGGCGCAGAACCCGATGCTGCGCCGGGTTGGGCTGCAAGCAGCACGCTCGGCCTTAGGCGGCTTGCGCGGCATGGGGCCGGCGGGCGGCGTCGCCGCCAACGTGCTCGGCGGCTTCCTGCCGCAACGCGAGTACGAGGGCGAGTTTGAGTTCGAGTATGAGGGCGAAGGCGAGTTCGAGTACGAGTACGAGGGCGAGTTTGAAGCCTTCGCCAATCCTCAACGCCGCCTCTCACGCGAATCGATGTTGATGGCGCACCTCGGCAACTCGGCCGCCGCGGCCGAGAGCGAAGACGAGGCCGAAGCCTTCATCGGTGCGCTAGTGCCGCTGGCGGCGCGGCTGATCCCGCGCATCGCCCCGGCGGTCATGCGCGCCGCGCCACAAATGATTCGCGGCATCTCGAACGTCGCGCAACGCCTGCGCAGCAACCCCGCGACGCGGCAACTCGTGCGCACACTGCCCACGGTCGCGCGCAACACCGTGAGCCAGATCGCGCGGCAAGCTGCACGCGGACGACCGATCACACCGCAGACGGCCGTGCGCGCGCTCGCGCAGCAGACGGCACGCGTGATCGGTAATCCGCGACAGGCGACCAGAGCCTATCAACAGAATCGCGCGCTCGACCGGCGTTATCACCAGACCGTCGCGCGGCCGCAACGGCCGCCACAACCGCGGCCCGGTATCCCTCGTGGTTACGGCGTGCCGCGCGGTTATCGTCCGCGCCCCGTCGGTTACGGCGGCGGCGGTTATGCCGGTGGCGGTGGTTATGCGGGCGGAGGTTTCCCCGGCGGCGATGCCGGTGGTTTTGACGACCCCAACGTGTTCGCGGCTGCCGGCGGTGGCGGTTTCGATGACGGCGGGTATGGCGCAGGCGGTGACGGCGCAACCGCGCCATACGAGCAAGCCCCCGAAGAGATGTACTGAGGCGCGGGCGAACGCGCGGGCCGTGTTGCCCGCACACGCACGCGGGCCCGTGCCGCATGTTGTCGCGGTTGCGCGGGCGAACGCTCTGGGTCGTGTGGTGGCAGAAGCCGCATGACGACAGCGACAGGCAGGTGCGCGTCCAACCGGGGGCGTGCGAGGTGGGAAGTGTGAGCCGCGCCGCGCGGCGCGTTGGGCGGCAGAGGAGATTCGAGCATGAGCAGGCCGTGGCACGAGTTCGAGTTTGAAGACGAGTTTGAGTTTGAACTCGGCGCACGCCGGCGCATGCGCCCGCCCGCGCTGATGCGTTATCTGGGTTATGCCGCCGCGCGCGCCGATAGCGAAGACGAGGCCGAAGCTTTTATCGGTGCGCTTGTCCCGCTCGCGGCTCAGGCCGTGCCGCGCGCTGCCCCGGCCCTGATGCGCGTCGCGCCGCAGTTGATCCGTGGTCTGTCTAATGCCGCGAGTTCGATGCGGCGCAACCCGAACACGCGTGCGCTGGTGCAACATCTACCCGCCGTCGCGCAACGCACGGCGGCCAGCATCGCGCGGCGCACGGCACAAGGACAACGCGTCACACCATCGGCGGCCATGCAGAGTCTGACGCAGCAGATGAACAATGTCATGGGCCGCGCGCGCAATCGCTCGATGCAGATAATTAACAACATGCGTGAGAGCGAGATGGCGGAACGGATGGCGGGTGGCTGGCCGAGATTTGCGTATCGTCAGCGCCGCCCGACCCCGTTCAATATCACGCCGCCGCGCCCCGCGACCATGCGCGATCAACTACGCGACGCAAGAGCACAAGCCATACGCGGCGGCGGCAACTTCCGGCGCGCGACCGAGATTTTGCGCGGCGCGAATTTGCCATACGACCCGACTTTGATCGACCAAGACCCGATTCGGTGACAGGTTATGACGACCACTGCCGAACAACTTAGAACGCCGCGCCGCACGCTCCGGCCAGAACCGGGCACGGGCGTGCTCAGAGCGCACCGCCACGGTTCGCTGCTCATGCCGTGGCTGCGCGGGCAAGCCATCAACGTGACGCGCCACGCGGCGGCCCTGCGCCCCTTTCAACGTAAAGAGTTCGGCACGGACGCGGCCGCGCCTTCAGAGGGTCACTTGCAGGCCGTCAACAAGTTGATCACGGACTTGCGTGCCAACCTCTTGCAGAAGGCTGAGCGGGTGACGCAGGCCGTGCGGGCAGCGCGCTCACATTCGAGCACGCGCAATCTGCAAGCGGTCGTGACCTACAAAGAACGCGCGCATAATTGGGTGCGGGCAGTCGAGCAGATTTGGGATTTTTATTTCGAGTTGTTCGGGCAAAGGCAGACGCGCTTCGCTGATTGGTTGCTCAGTTGCGACCGCATCGCGCTCGACTGTTATCAAGTGGCCTTTCTCGGCGTCGACATCCCGAAGTCGATCCCCGCGCCGCCGCCCTTCTCTTACATGCGGACGGGCTTCTCGCCCGCGACCTTTCGGCGCGGCATCCCGATGCGCCGACTTGGGCGCAACCTCAACCCGTTCCCGTTGATCCAACTGCCATATCACCGGCTCGTCAACCCGTGGACGCTCGGCGCGATCCTGCACGAGGTCAGCCACAACACGCAGAACGACATGGGCCTGGCCGAGTTGATCCCACGCCAGATCGGCGAGCGTCTGTTGCGGGCGGGCTTGCCGCGTTCGGTCGCGCTCGTGTGGGTGCGTTGGAATCGTGAGACGTTTGCGGACCTGAGCGGGTTACTGTTGGGCGGCCCGGCCGTGGTCGCATCTTTGATGGACGTGATCGGGCGTGGGCCGAAAACGGTGCTGACTTTCAGTTCGTCGGGGCCGCACCCGACGCCTTACATCCGCGCCTTCATCAGCTTCGAGTTGCTGCGGCGCATGGGCTTTCCCGAATACGCGGCGTTGGGGCGACGCGCATGGATGCGCTGCTATCCGAACCCGCATCGCGGGACGATCCCGCGCCCCATGCTTGAGACGATGACACAGGCCATCCAGATCGTCGTCGATACGATCTGTTATCGCCCGTATGCGACGCTCGGCAACAAGTGTCTGGCGCAAGTGATTAAGTTCGGGCCGAAAGAGCAACTGCTCGTCGAAGAGGCGGCGCGTCGTTTGGCCGCCGGTAATGATCCCGGCATCATCCCGGAACGTTTTCTGATCGGCGCGGCGCGGCATGCCTTCGACGAAAGACTAGCCCGCCCGCAGGTCATTCAAGAGAATTTTTACAGGGAACTGGCGAGGAGATAAACCGTGTCGTTGCGGACTGAATTTCAGAGTCTCTACGCACAACTGGAACGTCTCGACGAGGCGCTCACGGGGCTGCGCACAGTCATCGACGACCGCCCGCCGAAGGGCGACCGCGTGTTGCTGCTCGATGCGTTCGGCGACGCGGTGGAGGACACGCTCGGCTGGCTCGAAGAGACGCTGACGGTCGTTGCGCCGCTGGTGCAGACGGCGCAGCCGAAAGGCGACGCGCAGTTCGACGTGAACGCGGCGCGACAGGCGCTTATCTTCAGTCAAGAACAGTTCAATCGCATCATGAATCGTTTCATGTTCGATCTCGTCTCGTATGATCGGGTGGCGCAACTGATCCAGTTGGGGCGCGAGCGGCGCGGTGAGTGGCAGGCGTGGGCCGGCGTGGTCAAACAGGAGCTTGAAGGTTGTCAGCAGCACTTGTATGATACGAATCAGGCGTTGTTCCGCTGCTGGCTAGAGATTGCCGAGCGCATCGGGATGTCCTCAGTCTCCGTGCAGACGACCACCATTGGCCAGCAAGTCACCGTCCCTCAAAAACCGGACTTGACAGTCGAAGGTATGACTTGAACAGCCGCGCAGCACGGCGTCTCGATGGCGCGCGCGGCGTTTGAAGACACGGCGACGGTCGCGGCGCAAGGGGTAAGTTACTCGCAAGCAGGGCGTGAGTTAACGCAAGAGGAGGCCAATATGGCAAACGACGAGCCGACTTTGTCTGATGTTGTGGACGCAATCAATTTCATGAGCACGTATCCGACTGCGCCTGCCGAACCGGGATCGGCTGCACCGCCCACAAGCGGCGTTGCGATCTCCGATCTTCAGCGGCGCGTGATGGCGGCCATACAGGGTGTGCTCGGACGCAGTTTCAGGCCGGGTGATTACCGCACGTTCCGGGCGGCGCTCGAAGTGTCGTTCGAGTATAAGGAAGTGGGCGGCCGGTCGTCTTACGAGTGGAAGCCGCGCGCCTACCCGACCCGTGGCACGACCGACATCGGCGGCGGCATCTCCGGCGCACAGTCCAGTCTCGTCTCGTTCGCCAACAGCCTGCACGAGCGCGCCGTCCCAATCATCGATCAACTACGCTCGCTCAAGTCCAACACCGACGAGCAGGAACTTGAGGCCGCGCGCAACATCTTTCGCACGGCCTTGTCCGAGTTCGTCAACGAACTGAGCCGCGAGGGCGGCCCGCGTGCGCCGCGCGCCAACGAACTCGCGCGCAGCATCTTTGACACGCGCACGGGCCGCGGCCACATCGTCCGACTGGGCTTACTGATCGGCACGATCCAAACCAACATCGACGATGAAGACATGGCCGAGTTGACGCCGAGCGGGCGCTTCCTGCCCAACCGGCGCTTCGTCGTGACGACCGAAGAAGAAGAAATCCTGACCAGCTTCATCACCTTGGCCGATTATTATTTCGCCATCGATCAAAGCTGGGACAATTATCGCCGCGACTTCTTCCAAGCCGATCTGGGCACGGGGCTGCTGACGCTGGAACGCCAACTCTCGGTCCTCGAAGAGACGATCAACGAAACCTACGTCGCGTTCGATTCGGTCAACATCGATCAGGCCGAGCGCCTCGCCATCCTGATCGATCTGCAAGGGCCGTACAAAGACATGTCGGTCGAAGACTTGCTGTCCTGGATCGTCACCTTCGCTTCGTCGGAAGCGCCGCAGTTGATCCGCGACGGCGGCAAGTGGGGCGTCGAGGCCATTTTGCCGACGGCGCGTCGGCTGCGCGGCTTGACCAATCAGTTCATCTCGCGCATCGAGTCGCAGGACGACGAGGACGACAACGAGTCGCCCGTCGCCCCCTCGAACGTGCGCCGCGCCGCGCGCCGCGCCGCCGCCAAACGCCTCGCCGCCGCGCGCGCAACGACGGACACTGACACCGACGACGGCGAGCCGGAGGAGGAGCCGGCCGACGCCAGCGAGCGCGTGCGCCGCTTGCCCGAAGCCCTCAACCACCCGCGCGTGCTCAACCCGTTGCACGAGGTGGCCTATTACCTGAACGAAGTGGTCGTGACGGCGCAGAAGATAATCCAGTAAGGAGGCGCAGCTAAGATGGCGACCGAAAGAGAAATACAGCAACTCTATGATCGCATCGCCGCGTTGCGGGAAACCGTGACCAATCGTCTGGGCGTCGATCTGATTACGAACCCGCAACTCGCCGACGCGCTCTCCAAGCAGCTCGACGACATGCTGGCCTCGGTCGAAGAGGCGGAAGGCAAAAAGCCCGTCCCGCCCGATAGTGGCTTGGCCGAACTCATCGGCTTAGGCCCGACCGCCGCGACCGAGTTGGGTGTCACGCGGTTGCCCTCCGGTGTCGAACGTTACGACGAAACCGTCACCTCCGAGCGCATCCTGGCGATGGCCGATCTCTACTACATCTATCAGCACGAGCGCATCGGTGTGTTTCGCGCCGTGCGGAAGTTGCAGGAGCTATTTCGCGCGGGCACGATCAGGCTCTCGTCTGGACCGGGCGCATACGGGCTGTACCAGTTCGACCGCCGGCAGGTCCTACGCTTCACGCGGCGCGACCGCTTCGCCGCCTACTGTCGCGCGCTCGGCTACTGCATGGGCCCCGCGCCCGCGGGCGCACGCGCCAACACGCGCTTCCACCAGTTGTTCACGCTCTTTATCAACGAGGTGACGCTCTACTGGCGCGACAAGCGCGTGTCCGATGTGATCCGCGAGCGAGCTTACGATCCGTCGTTCGGCTCTATCGCCACCGTGCGCCGCGCCGGCCTCGATCTACGCAACGATCTCAAGTTCGCGTCTTACGGCAACCTCAACGTCCTACGCGTCGAGGTCATGCAACTCTTGGATGAAGCGTTCCGCATCCTCAACGCCGACGACGTGCGCCGCCTCTTCGGTGCAGACAACGCGTGGGACGTGATCGAGGAAGTCTTGACGCACTACTTCAACGAGCGCCTTGAGACGAGTCCGCGTCAACGCATGGCGATCTCCGGCCGCGAAATCCTGCGCTGGCTCGCGCAGCCGCACCTGCTGCAAACGACGCGCTCGCAGTTCGAGGCATTACTGCTTCAGATCGCCGAGCACTCGGAAGAGTGGTTGATGAGCGCCGAGTCTATCGGTCTGGCCGAGCAGCGCCGGCCGCGCGGGCGCGTCTTGTCGTTGGCACGCGACCGCGTGCCCGCAGGCGACGGCGCACGCCGCACCGCTTCAGCTACGTCGGCCGGTTAACCGGCCGCTTCGACCCACACGCCGGGGGATGGGGGAATGGGCACGACCAGCAGCGCCTGCGCCCTCGTCCCTCGTTCTCTATCGACCGTCGATAGGAGAACTACTGCCATGCGCGCGACGACCGCCGACGGGCACACACTGCAACTGCCGGACACACGCCTGCGCGCGCTCTTGCCGCAACTGCACCGCTCAGGTTGCGCACATCTCGTCCGGGCGAATTATGCGGGCGACTTGACGCACGCCGTCGCACGCTCGGTCAGACAACTGGCCGGGCGCGCACAACACGTCGGCGCGTTGCGCAACCCGCACACGGGCGCGCGTCTGCCCGTCTTCGATTCAATGCTCGGCGGTCGCAGCGTCCGCCTTGTCACGCGCCCGCTTGGCCCCGGCCGTTCTGCCCTGCTGGCCATCCAACCGCAACCGGCCGCCGCGAGCGGCGAGACGGAGACGGGGCCGGGAGCAGCGCGCGTTCAGTTAGCTCTCTTCGATCATCTGCGCGGTCTCGGTCTGGTGGATGCGCAACGGCGCGGACAGCGGCGCGCGCCGCAGGCTCGTCAAGTCAGGTTCAGTCTGCGACAGGTCAACGCCACGGGCCAGCGCACGCCGCCAGCGGGCAGGCGCAGCTTCAACAAACCGGACATCTCTTATGTCGATCAACAGGGCCGGCGCGTCAACATAGAGATTGACACGAACCGCCGCGAGATGCTCCGCCATCGCGTGGCCAACATTCGCTCCGACCGCAACGCTGTTCACATCGGGCTGCTCGTTGATCGAGATGGGAACGTGCTGGAAAGAAGTGTCATCAACCCCGGTCAAAGCTCGCAGGCGGGGACGATCTTCGAGCGCGGCGGCGTGCCCGTGCAACAGATCATCAGCCAACTCCCGCTGCCCGTCTCGCTACCGCCCGCGCGGCCCTACAGACCGGGGCCGATCCGGCTTTAGGCCGAGGCCGTGTGCGCGTAGTCGTAGCTGCAAGGCGCGTCGCTTGTAATCAGGAGGCTTGGCGATGAGTCGCGGTGTCGAATACTCGCCCGAAAGATCATATGAATCGTTCGCGCCAAGCTTCAGCAACTACGATGTGATCGATCCGCGCATCGATGTCAGCGCGCAACAGGCGCTCATACGCCTGCGCGGCAACCCGGCAACAAGCGCCGACGCGGCCGGTATGCTCATGGCCGTCAAGAGCGGTCAACTCGCGGGCATCTATGGCGACGACCTGCTCGCCGCCGCGCAACTGGCCGCGCGCCTCGGCACAGTCCGCTGGGAACTTGTCCCGCGCGCTCAAGTCGCCGCGCTCATCCGCGAACCCAACCCGCTCGCGCCGCCGACCATCATCTTCCGCACACAATATCGCGGCGACCGTAATCGCCTCGACCCGGCCCTTGTCGCCGCGTGGCGCAGTTTCTTAGCGCACCCCCCCGGTGAACAGGCGCAACTGGTCAAGCATCCGCGCCTTGGCTTTGGCTGGTTGGTGCGCCGGCCGGGCGGCTTCGGTGAGGCTGAGGCGGGCCCCTTTGACCGCCGCCGCCGGCCCGCGCGCACAGATGGCGAGCACGAGATTATTAGTGCGACCGACACCCGCACGCGCGTGCTCAATACCATGAACGTGCCGTTTCGTTTTATCTGCCAACTCGATCTTAAGTTCCCTGCGGCGACCGCTGATCCGGACCTCCAGTCTAACTTCCACGGCACGGGCACGCTCATCAGCGACAGGCACGTGCTGACCGCCGGGCACTGCCTGTTCGATACCACGCCCACATCCAAGAGCACGCCCGTCATGGCTCAAAGTATAGTCGCCACGCCGGGCCGCGATCTGGCGCGTGCGCCCTTCGGCGCGAGCGCGTCCACCCAACTGCGCCCTAGTCCGCAGTGGCTCGCGTCGCGGGACGAGGATTTCGATTACGGACTTATTACTCTGGCCGAGCCGCTGGGCGCGATTAACCACGTCACGCTGAACAACCGCCCACTAGGATTCTGGGGCAGTCCGACCTTAGGCGGGAACACGATCATCAGACCGCTGGCAACTGACAGGCTGCAAGGTCAGACGGTAAATCTATCAGGCTACCCGGCCGACAAATGCGGTCCTGAACCGGCGCGTGGGAGCGCGTCGCGCGAACAACTCCGCGCGTGCCGCCCTCAGGTTGGGACGACGCAGTGGGTTTCCACCGGCACGGCGACCGAGGTTGCGCCGGTGACTTTCCCGAATCACATTTTCCATAATGTTGATATGAAGGGCGGCCAGAGTGGCGCGCCGCTCTGGCTGCGCTTCGACAGCGGCAGATTCCTCGTCGGCATCAATGCTGCGTTCCTCCGCTCACGCACAATCAACACGAGCGTTCGGATTACTAACGAGGTGCTGGCACAGTTGCGACAATGGATCATAGAAGACGGCATGAGGCCCGCCTTCTGAGGCCGCACCCCTGGCTGCTCCGTTGCCGCCGCGCGGCATTGGGACATAGCAACTCAACATCGTGTCTCGCTTTCAGCCTCATGTCTATGCGCGCAACAACCGTCACCGCTTCCTGACGGAGTTGCAAGAGTTCGTCCGCATCCCGTCTGTCAGCGCGCAGACGCGGCACGCGGCGGACCTGCGGCGCTGTGCCGAGTGGCTGGCCAATCATCTGCGCCGGATCGGGCTTGCGCATGTGCGCGTCATCAAGACCGCGCGCCATCCTATCGTCTATGCCGACTGGCTACGTGCGCCCGGTCGGCCCACTGTGCTGATCTACGGGCACTACGATGTGCAGCCCGTCGATCCTGTGCATGAATGGCGCACGCCGCCGTTTGAGCCGACCGTGCGCGGCCAAAATCTCTACGGGCGCGGCGCGTGCGACGACAAGGGGCAACTCTTCGCGCACGTCAAGGCGTTGGAATCTTACCTGCGCACGATGCGTGGCTTGCCCGTCAACGTCAAGTGTCTGTTTGAAGGTGAAGAAGAGGTTGGTAGTCCGAACCTGAAGCCGTTCGTCGCGCGTCACGCACGCGCGCTCGCGTGTGATGCTGTCGTGATGTCCGACACGCGCATGCTCGGCCCCGGTCGCCCTGCTATCACCACAGGCTTGCGCGGTTCGTTGAGTCTTGAACTCGAAGTCACGGGTGCGCCGCACGACTTGCACTCCGGCAACTTCGGCGGCGCGCTACTGAATCCGCTTCAGGCGCTCTGCCGGATCATCGCCCAACTACACGACCGCCGCACAGGCCGCATTCTCATCCCCGGCTTCTACGCATGCGTGCGGCGTTGGCCCGACAGCGAACGCGCTTACATGGCGCGCACCGGCCCGCCCGATGCCGAGATACTACGCAACGCACGCGTCACGCGCGGTTGGGGCGAGCGCGGCTTCACGCTCTACGAGCGCACGACCATTCGACCTTCGCTCAATGTGTCGGGCCTCGGCGGCGGTTATCAAGGCACGGGCGGCAAGTCGATTGTCCCGGCGCGCGCCGTGGCAAAGCTAGATATAAGGCTTGTGCCCGATCAAGACCCGGCCGAGATCGAACGGCTCGTGCGCGCACACATCTGTCGCCTAACGCCGCCCGCCGTGCGAACCAGCATACGCACTTTCTTTCGCACACGCCCCGCGCTCGTCGAGCGCACACACCCGGCCATGCGCGCGGCCATCGCCGCTTATAGTCGCGGCTTCGGCGTCGAGCCGGTCTTCGTGCGCTCAGGCGGCAGCATTCCTATTGTCAACGAGTTTCAAGCGGCACTCGGCGTGCCCGCCGTCCTGATGGGCTTTGCTCTGCCCGACGACCGCATCCACGCGCCGAACGAAAAGTTTCATCTGCCCAACTTCTACAACGGCATCAAGACCTGTATCTGGTTTCTGCACGAAGCCGCGCACCGGCTCAACAATAGCCGCGCACGCGCGACCACGGTTAGACCTGAACTTTATCAGCCGGGACGGTGAGTAACTTCCTCAACTTCATACGCGCTTTGTGCAACTGCGACTTCGACGTGCCGTCGGCACAACCGAGGATGCGCCCGATCTCTTCGTGCTCATAACCCATCACGTCGTGCAGGATGAAGACCATGCGATAGCCGGGCGGCAGTTGCGCGATGGCGTCTTGCAAGGTGACTTGATCGAGCAAGGGCAGACGCCGCGCGGCCGTGCTTGTTTCAATCGCAGGCACAGGCATCATGCCGTCTTCGGTCGCCTGCTCGCGCCGCGCCTTCGTCTTGCGAAAGTGCATTAGCACTTGATTGGTCGTGAGCCGGTGCAGCCATGTGGTGAAGGCCGCTTCGCCGCGAAAGCTCCCGATCTTGCGATAGAGGTGGATGAAGACTTCCTGCGTCAAGTCTTCCGCTTCGGCCACGTTGCGCGTCATCCGCAAACACAAGCCATACACGCGGCGATGATGCCGCTGGTAGAGTTCCTCGAAGGCCTGCACGTCGCCGCCCGCGACTCTACGCGCCAACTCAGGATCGGCACACTGCGCGCGGTCGAGTTCCGCATCGATGGCGGGGGCCGGCACGGCGGGCCAAACTGGCAATGCTTCAGTTGCTAACATGCTTGTCGTCTCAAGCCTCGCGGCTTATCTTGATCTTGTTGGGTCAGGTGTTGCCGGCGGCGGCTGGTCCGGCACGTCGCCCGGTGCGCCTTCTTCGATCACGCGCACCGTGCCCTTGAAGCGCCGGTAGTCGGTGTAACGCACGACCATGCGCATACGCACGACCCGACCTTTGGGGAACACCAACTCGTCGTCCGCGAAGGTGTAGGTCGGAAACCAGTAGCGCTCGTTGATCTGCTGGCGGTAAGTCTCGAAGGTGGGAAACCGTTGGTTGCCTTCGGGCACGCCCTTGCCGCGCACCTTGACGATCTGTAAATCTTCGTCGTCCACCCAGACGCGCCCTTGAAAGAACCGCTCGCTGACCCGCTTCGGCAAGACCTTCGGCGCAACGTCAAAGACGTAAGTATTCAACTCGTCAATCTGCTCTTTGCCGACGTAAGTGAAGTTGTACTGGTTGAGCTTCGCGGCTTCGAGGGCGAACGGTTGCACGCCGCCCAAGTCTTCGAGGTCCTCCTGCGTGAAGGTCATTTCCGTCAACGTCGGCAGCGGAAAGAATGTGATCTTTTCGAAGCGCCCGCCTTGATTGTCGAACGCAAACTGCGAAGTGCGATGATACTCGCCCGTGATCTGGCCGCCCATGCCGATGGTCTGGACCACCGCATCGCGTTTGAATGAGTAGCTATTAAGGGCTTGACGAAACTCCGTCTCCTTCGCCGTGAAGGCACGGATGATGCGCTCGACATCGACGGCCGCGCCCGTCTTCACGGGGCCGCTGCTTTTCTGCTCGTTGCGCGGCGCTGGTTGCTGCGCCTGCGCGCCGACACCACACAAGCACAACGCGAACACAAACGCCGGCAGCTTCGTCAATAAACGTGTCAACATCATGAACCCCTGAATAACTTGCTCACATAGGGGCAGGCCCGAAGCCCTGCCCCTACAGTGTCAACTGCGGTTATGTCTGGCCGCGACCGCCCGCCCGTCGCAGCATTTTGTTTTACTAATTGTCGTCGGGGCGGTCGTCGCCACCACGACCGGGCCCGCGACCCGGCCCGCGCTGCTCGAACTGCTGCCGCAACTCGCTCACTTTCGCCTTCTGTTCCGCCGTCAGCAGCGCATAGACTTGCGCCATCGTGCGCGCCCGCGCCACTTCCAACTCGACCTGCACGCTCGCACGCGCTTGTGCCGCTGCGCGCACCGTTGCCTCGTCGAACGCGCCATCCTTCAACGCGCTGAACTCGCTGCCGTGCTGCGCCCGCAACTGCTCGCGCAAGCTCTTCGTGCTCTCTTCCAAACCGGCCGCGAGCTTCTGGATTTGCGCCTTCTGCTCGTCCGTCAGGTTCAGTTCGCGCGCGAACGGCACTAGCCCGCCGCCACCGCGCGGCCCACGCTCGCCACGCGGCCCGCCATGAAAGCCACCATCAAAATGGCCCGCCCCGCCCCGTCCCTGCTGCGCGATGCCTACCACGGCCACCGACAACAGCAGCGTGGCGGCAATGGCGATAAGGCCGCTCTTGCTTCTCCGCGTTAATTTCATCGTTCTCTCCTCTTCGGTCGTCCAAGTTTCCCTGTCACCCGCGCCCGCCCTTTAAGCTCAAGGCGCACCGCTTCAGCCCCGCGTGACGAATAAATTGATATGAAAGGGCCGCTTCGGCCAATGAACCGCGCAGGGCTGAAACTTCTCTGCTCGTCCCACGCAACATAAGACGTGCGAACTCGCCCCAACGACGTAAAGAGTTCGTCAACTCAACGTAAAGTTTTGTAAAGAACGCTCTCGGTAAATGATGAAAGCTGAATGTTGAATAAAGAGCAGCGCGGCTTTCATTCATCATCTATCATTCATCGTTCATTCTTTATCATTTCCATTGTGTCTTCGTGTCTTTGTGGTTACTTTCCTAACCCGGTCAGCGTCGTCACTTCTTGACCGGGGCCGGTGCGGTTCTAAGGTACAATTTCGAGTGTTTGCGTTTTGCGCGAAAGGGCGGGTTTGTGGAACAGATGGACACGGTGCTGATCGTAGATGACGACCGCGAGTTGTGCGAACTGGTCGCGGAGTTGCTTGGCGAGGAAGGCTTCGCCGTCGAGGTCGCGCACGACAGCGCGCGCGGGCTGGAACGTGCCCTCGCCGGCCCGCACGTCCTCGTCCTGCTCGACGTGATGATGCCCGGCCTCAATGGCTTCGAGGTGTTGCGCCGCCTGCGCGCCGAACGCTCGCGCGTGCCCGTCATGATGTTGACGGCGCGCGGCGACGACGTGGATCGCATCGTCGGCCTAGAGATCGGCGCGGACGACTATCTGCCCAAGCCGTTCAACCCGCGCGAACTGGTGGCACGCATCCGCGCCATCTTGCGCCGCACGCAGACCGACGGCGCAGACACACAAGCCGCGCCGCCTGCGCCCGCGCGCATCGATGTCGGCGACGTGACGGTGGACACGGGCACGCGCCACGTGCGCCGTGCGGGCGCGACGGTCGAGCTAACAAACGTCGAGTACGAGTTGCTCGTGCTGCTGCTCATATCGGCCGGCCGCGTCGTGCGCCGCGAAGACCTTGTGCGCTCGGCCTTAGGGCGCGAAAACTCGCCCTTCGACCGCAGCATCGACATGCACATCAGCCACCTACGCAAGAAACTCGGCCACCACGTCGGCGAGGTCGAGCGCATCAAGACTGTGCGCGGCGTCGGCTACATCTACGCGCGACCGGGCGCACCCGACAACCGGCCAGACTGATTTTTTGTAAGCCAAGTTTTCAACTTACCCCAAACAAGGATCGCTTAATGTTCAAAAAAGTTCTGGTGCTGTCGGCGTCGGCGGGGGCGGGTCATGTGCGGGCGGCGCAGGCCGTGGAGCAGGCGTTTCGTGAGTTGGATGCAGCCGCAGAGGTGCGGCACGTGGACACGCTCGATTACACGAACAAGCTGTTCCGGCACTTGTACGCGAAGGCGTATCTTGAGATGGTGAACAGCGCCCCGGCCGCGCTCGGTTGGTTCTATGATTATCTCGACAAGCCGTGGCAGAACGAGCGGCGCAGGCTGGCGCTCGACCGCCTCAATACGCGCCCTTTCGTCAAGCTGCTCAAACAGTATCAGCCCGACATCACCGTCTGCACACACTTTCTGCCGTCCGAGATCATCTCTTGGCTCAAAGCGAAAGAACGTTTGACCACGCCGCAAGCCATCGTCGTCACAGACTTCGACGCGCACGCCATGTGGCTCTGCCATCACTACGAACAGTACTTCGTCGCGCTCGAAGAAACGCGCGTGCATCTCGAACAACTCGGCATCCCCGGCCACAAGATCACCGTCACAGGCATCCCCATCGATCCACTTTTCGCGCAACCGAAAGACAAGCGCGAGATGCGCGCCAAGCACGGACTGCGCGCGGACGTGATAACTATACTCGTCTCGGCCGGCGGCTTCGGCGTCGGCTCGATCGAGCATCTGATCGACGCGCTCGCCGCGCTCAAACATCCGGCGCAGATCATCGCCGTCTGTGGGCGCAACGAAGAACTGCGCGCCCAACTACAACGCAAGACGGACGCGCGCACGGGCGCGCAACACGTCACGTTCAAAGTGCTCGGCTATACGACGGAGATGGACGAACTGATGGCGGCCTCAGACATTCTGCTCGGCAAGCCGGGCGGGCTGACCACGTCCGAAGCACTGGCGCGCGGCCTCGTCTTCGTCGTCGTCAACCCGATCCCCGGTCAAGAGGAACGCAACAGCGATCACCTGCTCGAAGAGGGCGTCGCCCTGCGTTGCAACAACCTGCCCGCGCTCGCCTATAAGCTCGACCGCCTACTCGACGACCCCGCGCGCTTCGCCTCGATGCAGACGAACGCCCGCCGCCTCGCACGCCCACGCGCCGCTTACGACATCGTTAACAAGTTGCTGGAATTGAAAGGACAATGATGAAGGCAGCATGAAGATTGATGAATAAACAGCTATTCGTTATTCATCATTCATCATTCATACTTCATCATTGCTTCTGTGGTTATGCTTTAAGCGCAGGTAGATGCTGCTCTTGTGCTAGAAGGCGCTCGAACTCGACGGCGGGAAGCGGTCTGCTAAACAGGTAGCCTTGCATTTCGTCGCAGTGTAGTTCGCGGAGTAGGCGCAGTTGTTCTTCGGTTTCGACGCCTTCGGCGATGACTTGCAGCCGCAGGCTGTGTGCAAGCGTGATGATGGCGAGCACGATGGCTGCGTCGTCCGCGTTCGTCGCCATGTCGCGCACGAACGAACGGTCGATCTTCAACACGTCAATCGGCAGATGCTTCAGATAAGCCATCGACGAATAGCCTGCGCCGAAGTCGTCCACCGCCACGCGCACGCCCATCGTCTTCAACGCGCGCAACGTCTCGACCGCTACGCCCGCGTCATGCATGATCGAGCTTTCGGTCAACTCCAACTCAAGCCCTTCGGCGCGCAGTTTCGTCTCGGACAACAGACCGGCAATCATCGGGACGAGATCGGGTTGGCGAAACTGGCGCGCGGACAGGTTGACCGCGACGCGGCCAACCGCGAGTCCTTGCGCCTGCCACTGTCGAACTTGCGTGAGCGCCGTGCGTAAGACCCACGCGCCCAACGGTTCGATCAGCCCCGTCTCTTCCGCGAGTGGGATGAACTCGGCCGGCGCGACGAGGCCCAGACGCGGCGGTTGCCAACGCACCAACGCTTCGACGCCGACGATGCGCCCGCTCGCGCCGCTGATCTGCGGCTGGTAATGCAGCACAAACTCTTCGCGCTCCAACGCGCGCCGCAGATCGTTCTCCAATGAGAGACGCTTGAGCGCGCGTGCGTTCATGTCGGCCGTGTAGAACTGGTATTGATGCCCGCCCTGTTGTTGCGCGCGATAGAGCGCCGCCCCCGCGTTGCGCAACAGAGCGGGCGCGGCCGCGCCGTCGTGCGGATAAAGACCTATGCCGACGCTCGCGGTCACATACAACTCCTGCCCGTCCACCTTGAACGGCGGCCCAAGCGCCTGTTGAATCCAACGCGCCACCGCCGCCGCGTCTTCCGTGCCGCCGACTGAACTAAGCAACAACGAGAACTCGTGCCCGCCGAAGCGCGCAACCGTGTCGCCCTCGCGCAGATTAGCGCGCAACCGCACGGCGACGGCGCGCAGCAGTTCATCCGATGCGGCGTGGCCGAGCGAGTCGGCAAACTTCTTGAAGCGGTCGAGCGCCACGAACAGGACGGCGAGCATCTGCCCGTGCCGGTGCGCGAGGTTGAGCGCCTGTTCGAGTCGATCTTCAAACAGGACGCGATTCGGCAAACTCGTCAGTTGATCATGATAAGCGAGAAAATTGATGCGCGCCTCGGCCTGTTTGCGTTCGCTGATGTCGGCCATGACGATCATCGTCCCGGTGACCGCACCCGTGCCCCCGGTTAGCGCCGCTGCCCAGACGCTCACGTCCAACGCCGCGCCGTCCCTGCGCCGCACGCGCGTCTCCGCGCCGCTCAACGGCTCGTGCGCGAGCGCAGCCGCAAGCCACGCGGGCCGCTCACTCGTGTCGGAGTGTTCGACGAGCGGCAGCACGCCGCCCAAGACTTCCAACTCAGCCCAGCCGAACAGCGTCGTGGCGGTCGGATTCCACATCGTCACGCGCGCCAGTTCGTCGAGCGCGAAGATGGCGAGCGGCGCAGCTTGAATCAACGTGCGTAAGGTCTGGTTGGTCTTGTGCAGTTCGGCCGTGCGTTGGCGCACGATCTCTTCGAGAAAGTTTTCGTAGTAACGTTTGGCTTCGCGCAACGATTGATAGTCGAGCGCGCGTGCGACCGTGGCTTCAACCTGTTCGAGCGCGAACGGTTTGGTCACATAGTCGAACGCGCCGACGCGCATGGCGCGGATCGCACTTTCGATGTTCTGCTCGCCGCTGATCATGACGACCACCGTGTCGGGCGCAAGCGCGAGCACGTGCGGCACAAGCTCAAGCCCGGAGATGCCCGGCATGGTGATGTCGCTCAAGACGAGTTGGAACGGTTCGGCGCGCAACACGACGAGCGCCTCATCGCCGGAGGCGACCGCGCGGCAGTCGTAATTGCTGCTCAGCAATTCGTGCAGCACGTCGCGTATGACCGGCTCGTCGTCCGCGATCAGGATGCGCGCCCGTGCTGTGTGCTTGCCGTCTGCCATGCTCGCCCCTTGTCTACTATGAACACCTTGCATGTGCGTCTGCGTGCGCGTCCGCCAGTAAGCTCAAGCCGACCGCTCAGCGTTAACCGCTAACAGCTTTTTGTTTGCCGCCGGCCCGCATCGTGAATTAACCTAAGCCAGCAAGGAAAGTAAGTGTCAGACCTGACCGATAACTCGTGAGTGGCGGCTTTCGGTTGCGCCCGCCGATGGTAGCACGACCCGCGCCGCGCGGTCATAAATTTTCCGCGCGCCCCCAGTTGATGAGCCAAGAGCAACGCCCCCAAGCCGCACCAACGCCCGACCCCGGTTGAATGATGATCGATAGCAGTTCGTTCTTCATCATTCCTGTTCATCATCTTGGCCGCGCCGTTCTCTGTTTCCAGCCGACATGCTTTATTCTTAAGCGGCACATGGAAAACACTGAACCGATGTCGCACAGATTCAACCGCCGCCCTGCGCACGGTCTGCGCCGCGTCGTCCGCGCTGTCCTGCTTGCCCTGTCGCTCTGCGGCGGCACATCAACGCCAGCCCAAACGCCGCCGTCGCAGAGTCCGGCACAAGTGCCGGTCGTGCCGCCGGATGCGGGCGAGGAGTTGGTCCGCATCAACGCCGAACTGGTGCAGACGGGCGTTAGCGTAACCGATGCGCGCGGCAAGTTCGTTGACGGGCTACGAGCCGAAGACTTCGAGTTGCGCGTGGACGGCAGCGTGCAGCCGATCACGTTCTTTGAGCGCGTGCTCGCAGGCAGCGCAGCCGAGCGGGCGACCGAAAACACACGCCGCGCCGTTGCGCCGCCCGCCACCGATACGCCCGGCCGCACAGTGCTTTTCTACATCGACGATCTGCATCTCGCCCCGGACAGTCTGTTACGCACGCGCAAATTGATCGTCAACTACGTCGAACGCGAACTTGGTGCGGGCGACTGGGCGGCGGTTGCGGCCGCGAGCGGCCAGACTCGGCTTCTTGCAACAACTGACGGACAACAAGGCGGTGCTGCGAACTGCGGCCGCGCGGCTGCGCCCACGCCGCCTCGCCGCGCTCGACTCGGAGCGCCCTCCGATGTCTGTCTATCAAGCCTTGGCCGTTGAGCGTAACGATAGCCAAGTGATCGATCATTACGTCGCGTTCATGTTGAGCGATATATTCGCTGGTCTTAGGAAGTCCAACATGGCGACGGCGCGCGCATCGGCCGAGTCGCTCATACACGCACGCGCCCGCCGCATCCTCGCACAGTCAGACATCGCCCAACTCAACACGCTCGCCGCGCTCGAAAACTTCGTGCGTTCGGTGGCCGCTCTGCCCGGCCGCAAACTCGCCCTGTTCGTCTCGGATGGTTTCTTCCTGAACGAGCAACGGTTGGACACGGGCGAACGCCTGCGCCGCATTACAGACGCGGCGGCGCGCGCGGGCGTCGTCATCTACGCCTTGCAGGCCAGCGGCCTCGGCACAGCCTTCCCCGATGCCGCGAGCGACGTAGGCTTAGGTCCTGACGCAAGCACCGGGGCTGCGCCCCTCGGCGAAGACACGGCGGCGCAAGCTCCGCTCGCACAACTCGCCGCCGACACGGGCGGGCGCGCATTCTTCAATAGCAACGATCTCACGCGCGGCGTCACTCAAGCACTAGCCGAGACAGGCCGCTATTATCTGCTCGGCTGGCGACCTGCGGCGGACCTGTTCCGCGAACGTAAGTTCCACCACATCGACGTGCGCGTGCGCGGCCGTGCCGAGCTAACGGCGCGCGTCCAACGCGGCTTCTTCAGCGGCGGCGCAGACGCGAGTGCGGCGCGGGTCAGTGCGACCGCACCCAAACCCAAAGAGCAAGCGCAGGCTGCGCCCGCCGAGTTGAACGCGGCGGGCGGCGCGCCGCAATCCGGCGGCACACTCGTCACGCATCTGGCCGCAAGTTATCTGGACACACCGCAACGCGGCCCCGTCCTGTCGCTGCTGCTGCAAGTGCCCGGCGACCAGACCACAGGCGGCGCGGGCACACAGGCCGCGCGCGAGTACGATGTCGCGGGCATCGTCTACGACGCCGACGGCAAACAGGTCGGCAGTTTTACAGAGCGCGCGGGCAATGGTGCAGCGAGCAACGGCGCACCCGCTGGCGGGCCGCACGGCTTCGTCTATTACACGCAGATCAGCGTGAAGCCCGGTCTTTATCAAGTCCGGGCGGCGGCGCGCGACCGTGCGACGGGCGCGACGGGCCGGGCCGCGCAATGGATCGAAGTGCCCGACCTTGCGACGGGCCGGCTCGCGCTCAGCAGTCTGTTGCTCGGCGAGCGCGCGGGTGCGGCCGGCACGCTTGCGCCGAGCGCCACCGACCTCGCACCCAAAGCGCAGTTGAAGATCGACGCGCGCTTCAGTCGGAGCGCACGCCTGCGCTTCCTGACCTACATCTACAACGCCAGCGCGCGCCCGCCACGGCTCGAAGTGCAAGCCGAGTTGTGGCGCGACAACCGGCAACTCGTCTCGACACGCCCGCGCACGGTTGAGACAGCCGGTGTGGCCGATCTCGCGCGCATCCCACTGGCCGAAGAACTAACCCTCGCCACATTACCGAACGGGCGCTACCTACTGCGCCTGACCGTCTTTGATCGCAGCGCCCGCACCAGCGCCACGCAAGAGGCCCGCTTCATCATCGAGTGAGCGCAACCGACACGCGTGCGATGACTGATGAATAAGCCGCTATTCATCAGTCATCATTTCAGCCTTCATCATTTACTTCGTGTCTTCGTGTCTTTGTGGTGAGTATGCTGCAAACGCTTGCTTCATCCGGCGCACGCCTTCGGTCAACGTATCTTGATCGGCGCAGAATGAGACGCGCTGATAACCTATGCACTCGCGCCCGAACGGTGCGGCGGGCACGGTGATAACGCGGTGTTTAAGTAGCAGGTCTGTCACGGCCATCGGATCGCCGTAGGCGCTCACGTCCACCAGCGTATAGAACGCGCCTTCGGGTGCGACCGCGCGCAAGCCTAACTCGCTTTTGATCAATGCCAGCAGATGATCGCGGCGCGCGTGGAACGTGTGGCGGTGTTCGTTGCGCGCGCGCTCCGCCTCGTCAGTCCACGCGGCGAGCGCCGCCTTTTGCGAGACGGTCGAGGCGCAGGTCGTGGTGTAACCGTGCAACACGAGCGCGCTGCGGACCACAGCCTTGTCGCCGCCGAGCCATCCAAGTCGCCAACCCGTCATGCTCATCGATTTCGATAAGCCGCTGATGACGATGGTGCGCTCGTAGTGGTCCGAGAACGAAGCGGGCCGCTGCGGCGTGTAATAAAGCTCACGATAGATTTCGTCGCTGATCGCGTATGCGCCCGTGTCGGCAAGTGCGTCAGCCATCGCCCTCATGTCTTCGTCTGACAACACGCGCCCGGTCGGGTTCGACGGACTGATCAGCACGACCACTTTCGTGCGCGGCGACACGCACCGCCGGAAATCTTCCGCGTCGAACGCGAAGTCGCGCGCGGCGGGCAAACGATAGAAGACAGGCACGCCGCCCGCCATCCGCACGATGGTCGGATAAGCGACGAAGCCCGGATCGGGCAGCAACACCTCGTCGCCCGCATCAACGAGCGTCATCAACGTGAGATAGAGCGCCTCTTGCGAACCGGCCGTGATGACAACGCGATCAGGATCGTTGTTAAGAAACGCGTAATCGCCCGCGACGCGCGCGCGCAACTCATGCAGCCCCGCGTGCGTGGTGTAACCGTTCTGCTCTTCGGTCACGATGCGCGCGGCTGCGCGCCGGATCACGTCGGGCGTAGGCAAGTCCGGCTCGCCGAGGCCGAGGTTGATGCTATCGGGCCGCGCGCGGTCGAAGACCTGCCGGATGATGCTCTTTTCGATGCCGCGCAAACGCGTCGCCGGTTGAAAGTCGCTCAACGCAAATAGTCCTCCAACTGCACCGCGCGGTCGGTCTGCTCGTCGCGGTACTTCACCACGACCGGCGCGTAGAGCGACAAGCCCCACTCGCGCCCACGCGCCGACGTGACCGCACGCGCGCCCGGCACAACCACCGCGCCCGCCGGTATCTCAAGCGGCGCATCATTCGTGCGGCGATAAACTTGTTCACGCACGAGATCATAAACAGGCGTTGCGCCGGTCAGGATCGTGCCCGGCGCAAGCACCGCGCCCGCGCGCACGATTGTGCCTTCGTACACGCCGCAGTTGCCGCCGACGAGCACGTCGTCTTCAATCACGACCGGCACAGCGCCCACGGGTTCGAGCACGCCGCCCACTTGCGCCGCCGCCGAGATGTGGACGCGCTTGCCCACTTGCGCGCACGAGCCGACGAGCGCGTGGCTATCAATCATCGTGCCTTCGTCAACATAAGCGCCGACGTTGACGTACATCGGCGGCATGCAGACGACGCCGGGCGCAAGATACGCGCCGTCGCGCACGCTCGATCCACCCGGCACTATTCGCACGCGCTCGTCAATCGTCGTCGCGCGCAAAGGGTACGTGTCTTTGTCGTAAAAGATCAGACTGCGATCCACAGGCGACATATCCGCGAGTTGACCCATGCGGAAGCCGAGCAAGATGCCCTGCTTGACCCACGCGTTCGCGCGCCAGTGCCCCGATGCGTCGCGCTCGGCCGCGCGCACCGCGCCGCCCGTCAGCGCCGTCTTGAACTCGGCGAACAGCGCGAAGTCGGCGGGCCGTACTCCGCCCGATTGGCCGCGACCAATGCTTCGATTCGCTCACGCAGCGACATGCGTTGTTCCCTTCAATAGCCCCAACTCCATCAACACCTCGCGCACACGCGCGCGACTCTTTTCTTCAACCGGCACGAGCGGCAAGCGAAACTCTTCTTCAAGCAAGCCCATCATGGCCAGCGCCGCTTTAACCGGCCCCGGACTCGACTCGATGAAGTTCACGTCCATCAGCGGCAGCAATCGATAGTGCAACGCACGCGCGCGTTCCCACTCGCCCGCCAGCGCCGCGTCTAACATCTGCGACATCAAGTCGGGCGCTTCGTTCGATGCGACGGAGACGAGGCCGTCCGCGCCGAGCGCGACCATTGCGAGCGTCATTCGCATCGTCGCCTGAGAGCACGCGAAAGTTATCAGGTCGATCTTTCAAGATCGCCATGATCTGCGCGAGATTGCCCGACGCTTCTTTCGTCGCCACGATGTTCTCGCAGTCGCGCGCCAGCCTGAGCGTCGTCTCCGGCGAGATGTTCGACGACGTTCGCCCCGGCACGTTATAGAGCACCACCGGCAACCCTTCGACCGCTTCGGCCACGGCGCGAAAGTGCGCGTAGAGGCCCGCCTGCGTCGGCTTGTTGTAATAGGGCGCGACGATCAGCACTGCGTCCGCGCCTATCTCTTTCGCCGCGCGCGCATACTCGATGGCATGGGCCGTTGAATTGCTGCCCGCGCCCGCGATGACGTGCGCGCGCCCGCGGCGCGCTAACTCAACGGCCGCGCCGATGACCTCTTGATCTTCCTCTGCGCTCATCGTCACGCTCTCGCCCGTCGTGCCGCACGGCACAAGCAAACGCACGCCGCCAGCGAGTTGGCGCTCGACGAGCGCGCGAAACGTGTCTAGGTCCACCGCACCATTCGCCTTGAACGGCGTCACCAGTGCCGTCGCGCAGCCGCGCATCCATTCGACCTGCATCGTCATCTTGCTTCAAGCCCTCTCTTTCAACATCTCTGCGATCACCTGCCCGAACTCGTAGCTGCCCCGTCGGCCTTGTATCCACCCGGCCGCGACCAACGCGCCCGCCGCAAAGCCCTCGCGCGAACGCGCCGTGTGCGTGAGCAAGACCTGATCGGCCACGGAGTCGAAGCCGACGCGATGCGTGCCCGGAATGAACCCCGCGCGTGTCGAAGCCACGGGGATGTCGCCTTCATACTCGGCGGCTAACAGGTCGCGCAGCTTCAAGGCCGTGCCCGACGGCGCATCGCGCTTGCGCGCGTGGTGCGCCTCTTCGATGAACGGCGCGTAGGCGTCGAACTCAGCAAACAACTCGGCCGCGCGCGCGGCGATCTGATAGAACAGATTCACGCCGATTGAGAAGTTTGCGCCATAGACTAACGCGCCGTTCTGATCTGCAACTAACTTACGAACCGCCTGCTCCTGTTCACGCCAGCCGGTTGTGCCGACGACGACGGGCACACCCGCGAGCATGCCAGCACGCACGTTCTCCACAACCGCGCCCGCCACCGAAAAATCTATTGCGGCATCAAGCCCGCGCAGAAGTTCTGCTAACGCTTCAACGCCGCGCGCCGCATCATTCGAGGTGATGACGGCCGCGATCTCATGCCCTTCCCCGCGCGCGCGCGCTTCAACCAAACGACCCATCGCGCCATGCCCGAACAAAGCGAGCTTCATCCGTCCGCCCTTTCTACACGCGCCGCAATAGCGGCACTCTCATCCGTCCGTGCCAGCAATACGCGCACAAGTTGCACATACAATTCGACCGCGCGCTCAAGTTCACGTTTCGCAATACGCTCGTGTGCCGTGTGCGCATCGAGGATCGAGCCGGGGCCGATGAGCAGCGGCGTGCCCCAGTTCGACAAGTAAGGAATATCGGTTGTGAAACGCACGACCGTCTGCTCGAACCCCGCGACCGCGTGCAACCGCACCGGCTCGGAAGTGGACAAGACTTCGACCTCTGCGCGTCCAGCGACGATGCGTGTTAGTTCTTCAATGATGCGCGCCGAGTCAGTGACCAGCCGCAGTTGCAAGACTGCTTCGGCTTCAGCCGCGATCACGTTCGGGGCTGTGCCGCCGTTCATCGTGCCGATGTTGCAAGTGGTCGCGCCGAAGAACTCGTCGTGCGGCCAACTGTGCGCGCGCACGTCCGCTAGCACGTCGAGCAGACGCTCAATCGCCGACTCGCCCTGTTCCGGGTAAGCCGAGTGCGCGGCCCGCCCTGCGGTCTTGATACGCACGCGCAGCGATCCTTTCGAGCCGACCGCGAGCAGGTTGTCCGTCGGCTCGCCGTTAATCAAGTACGCACATGCGCGTGCAAGTTGATGTTCGTTCGCCGCGCGCGCGCCCGCGCTGCCCAACTCTTCATCGACCGTGAACAGTAGCCCGATCTCCGTCGTGCCATCTGCACACAGGCGTTCGGCCGCTGCCAACTGCGCCGCGATGATGCCCTTCGCATCGCACGCGCCGCGCCCGTAGATAAACTCTGCATCTTCGTCTGACTTGATGTGCGGCGGCACGGTGTCCATGTGTGTTGAGAGAATGACGCGGGGTTGCGCCGTCGTCGTGGCCAACACGTTCGCGCGGTTCGGCGCGACCTCTTGCAGTTCGACTTTATAACCCGCGCTTGCGAGTTGCGTGGCGAGGAAGCGCGCAACGGCCGACTCGTCGCCGCTAATGGACGGGATGTCGATCAGTTGACGCGTGAGAGCGAACAGGTTCATCAGTGGTCGAGCATGGCGGTCTGGAATAGTTCGCGCGTGTCGCGCTCGAAGAAGGCTTGATGCAATTGCCGCACGGCCCGTTCGACCATCTCGGCCTCGACGACGAACGTTAGATTGATGCTCGACGCGCCTTGCGAGATGATCATCACGTTGATGTTACGCACGGCCGTGAACACTTTGGCCGCAATGCCCGGCGTGTTCCGCAGACCTTCGCCCACGACGCAGACCAACGCCCGATCACGTTCAACCTTGACCGCGCCGATCTGGCTCAGGTCCTTGACGATCTCGTCCAACGCTTGCGTGTCATCAAGCGAGAGCGAGACGCTGACTTCTGATGTGGTGACGAGATCGACCTCGGTGCGATGCCGCTCGAAGACTTCAAAGAGCGCGCGCAGGAAACCGTATGCGCCGAGCATGCGCGCAGACGTGATGTGCAGGATGGTCACGCCGCGTTTGTGCGCGATGGCTTTGACGGTGTGCGGCGTCTTTTCCGCGTCGAAGTAGATGTCTGTGTCGCCCGCGTCGGGCGCGAACGTGTTGCAGATGCGGACGGGGATGCCGCGCACGACGGCGGGCAAGATCGTCTTCGGATGTAGGACCTTCGCACCGAAGTAAGCCAACTCGGCCGCTTCCGCGTAAGAGAGACGTGGGATGGTGTGGGCGCGCGTGACGACGCGCGGATCGGCCGTTAAGACGCCGGCCACGTCCGTCCAGATTTGAATCTCCTGCGCGTGCAGACATGCGCCGACGAGCGCCGCCGAATAGTCAGAGCCGCCGCGCCCAAGTGTCGTCGTCTGCCCGGCCGCGTTCGCCGCGATGAAGCCGCCGAGCACAGGCGTCTCGCCCGCGTCCAACACCGCGCCCACTTCGGCGCACGTGCGTTGCGTCGTCTCATCATGCAAAGGCGTGGCGCGGCCGAACGCGTCGTCGGTCATGATGCAGCGGCGCGCGTCCACGTAGCGCGCGCGCAAGCCCGCGCCTCTGAGCGCCGCGGCCAACAGACTGGCCGAGAGACGCTCGCCATAAGCGACGATCTCGTCCTGTAGGGCGGCGAGTGGTCGCGTCTGCGGCGGCGCGCACAAGGTCAACAGGTCGTGCACCTCTCGCCGTGCTGCGTCAAGTTCTGTGTTGAAGGCGGTCGCATCCGTTTGCGTGAGCAACTCGGCGGCAACCTCTGTGTGGCGCGCGAAGTGCGCGTCGAGCGAGTGGGCGGCTTCGTCGGCGCGGGCAGCAACACTCGCTTGCACGGCCGCGAGCAGTGCGTCCGTCATGCGACTCAGCGCGGAGACGACGATCACGGGGCGCGCGGCGCGGCGTGCTTGGACGATCTCAACGACGCGGCGAAACGCCGACGCGTCCGCGACCGACGTGCCGCCGAACTTCATCACTGTGGGCTGCGCAGCCACAATCGAAGACCTCTCTGCTGCCGACCGAACGCGTGCGGTTCGGAATAAACTCAAGCCGTGTTGGGGTGCGCCTAATACTATTACACAAAGTTTGAGCCAGCCAGTTTTCAAGGCGGGAAATTCAAGCCGGCCGCAGACGCACACAGGGCGTGCGACCAAATAGGCCGCACGCCCTGTGTATGCGCGGGAGCGAGTTTGCGCGCATGTTCGCTGGCCCCGGTTTAAGGGTGGTTACTGTTGTTCTGGTTGTGCCCAGCCTTGTTACCGTTGCCGTTGTGATTGTTCGTGTTCGTCGTCGAGACACCGGCCGTGTTGGCGTTGCCGTTGTTGTTGGTAACGACGGCGGTGTTCGATGAGACGGTGTTGCCGTTCAAGTTCGACGGCACGTTGGCGTTCGTCTCAACCACACCTTCACGCGCGGGACTGCCGTTGGTGTTCGCGTTGTTGGCGTTCGCGCGATTAGTGGTCATATTCGCGTTGTCGCTCGCGGCACAGCCTGCGAGCGCAACGGTCGCGCCGAGCATCAACGCGAGAGTTAATTTACGTAGCATCCGATTCCTCCTGTAGTTCGTCCGGGCCGCTTTAGCGGTAGATATGTTCACCGCGATTGCTGCGCCAGTCGTTCTCGAAGTAGTCGGCATCTTCGTCGTTGCGCGCGTTGACGCCCATGACGATCCCGCCTTCGCGGACGCCGCGATCATACTCTTTCGCGTGCTCTTCGGGGATGCCATGACCGACGAGATAGCCGATCAAGCCGCCCGTCAAGCTGCCCGCGCCCAAACCCGCAATGCCCGCTGCGATGGGGCCGGCGAGCAGCAAGCCCAAACCGGGCAGGGCGAGCGTCGTGCCGATAGCGGCGATTGCGCCGAGCGTTGCGCCGGCCGCGCCGCCGATGGCTGCGCCCTTGCCCGCGTCTTCCCAAGCCTTGTCGCCGAGTTCACTCATGTCGCGATCAGCGAAATGTTTCTTACGCGTATCATCCGACATCACAAGATTAATGTCGTCCGTACTATAGCCACGGCTACTGAGCGAGCCGTAAGCGCGTTCGGCGCTTTCACGGTCGCGGAATAGGCCCGTCACCGTGCGCGAGCGTTCTGTCGAAGTGCCTGTTGCATCTGCCATAATCTGTCTCCCCCTTTAAGAGTTCATAATGTTTATCCAGCAAGACCGTGTGCAGTTCGCCCTACGCTGCCCAAGCGAGGCCAGACCCGAAGGGCGAAACACGTCTCTGGTGACTGTCCGAAATGAAACTGTATGGTAGAGATGCTGCATCGATGTGTACGATTTCAATCTCCACCACACTCGTTCATTTATATGTAGGCAAGATGTGATCCATACTTCGGCAAGATGAAAAGAGAGCTATTAGGCGTAATTCGACAAGTGCGGCGCGGCCTTAGTATGAAGTTCGCCGCGAAGCGGTACGGTCGTTAGGTCGTGTGGGTTAAGTCTCCGGCCGGGTTGTGTGCGGGCATGTGTGCCGAGGTGTCTGCGTCGTCGAGTTCGCAGATGCGTTTCAGTTGATCGAGGCGCGCACGCATGGCGCGCGTGAAGCGTTCGACCTCTTCGTCGGTCGCGCCGCTGACGACCAGACCGGCGCGCAGTTGTGCGTCGGTGATGCGACCGATGTACGTGTAGAGCCAGCGCACGTCCGCGAGGCTGATCTGTTCGCGCGCGTCGTCGGTGCGCTGCCCGATGTAGCCCCATTCGACGAAGCCGTCGCTGATGCCCGTGATGAAGTCGGGCGTCTGCGTCTCGAACCCGGCGGCGTCCCACTTGCTGCGGTCGAAGGGCGTGCCCCAACGGCCCATCGACGCGCCCCAATCGATGATCAGATAACGCGCTTCTAACTCGCCGTCGCTCAGACGATGCTCGAAGATGGCCGTGTTCGAGCCGCGCCCCACGTCGCGCACGTCCTTGTTGTCCCAGTTCGACGTGAGCAGCATGATGATCTTCAACCCGTTCAACTCGCGCGTGCCCACGAACGGGTTGTCGTCCCACGCCCAGCCATGCTCGTCAAAGAGCTTACGCACGCCCGCTTCGTCCAACTCGAAGCGCGCATCCTTGAACGTGCAATCTTGATTGACGCACGAACGCGCGCGGCCCAACTCGGTCGCGCCCTCGATATGACCGGCGGCGACGAAGTAAGAATGCTCGACGTGATAACCGGCCGCCCACGCGATGCGGGTGACGAAAGTTTCCGAGCGCACTTCGTCGCCCCACTTGATGCGCCACGTCAGCCCGCGCGCATCACGCACGGACAGGCACGGATTCGATCCCGTCGCGTGTTCCGCGATAAAGGTGAACGGTGGTTGCGGTGCGCCGTCATGGCCGCCGGGGCCGCCCGCGAAGTCTAACTGCTCGACCGCGCCGGGGTCGCGCCACAAAGACGCGCGGCGGGCACGCACGGGTCGCGGTCGTGCGCGCCAGCGTTTGAACCACGATACGGCCGCATAGAACAGATAAAACCCGGCCGTCCCAACGAGGAAGCCGACCAACACGATAAGCGCGATCTTCGCAGGTTTGGGCATGCGGGACGACGACTGCGGTTAAGCTCTACTGTGTGAACTTTAATTGATCGACGTTACTTTAATACCAACGATCACAGGTATCAACCAAGAGCTTCGCAGTCGGCGCACGCACCGGCCGCGTTGCGCGCTGTAACGGCTTGAAGTGTTCGACGAGACTGAGGGGTCGGCCCGTGAGCGGGACTTTGCGCCGCGAGAGCTTTTGATAGTCGCGCGTGCGCCCGCGCACGTTGATGAAATAGTCGCGGAAGTGAACGGGCAAGACGGTCGCACCTTCGAGCCAGTAGTAAATGCGGCCCGTGTACGTTGCGTGCAGCCACAACTCCCACGGGCGCGGCGCGTACAACTCCGCATCAAGGCCGCGATGATAGAGCGGCAGCCACAGCACGTAGATGCCTTTGCGCCCGTACTCCGATGTGCGATAAGCGATCTTCTCAAGCGGCAGCGTGCTCAGTTGCACTTCGATAGCGACCGGCACGCCGTCGATGTACGCGCTCACGTCCGGTCTGACCGTGCCGAGGTTGCGTTCAAGTTCACATTTCGTGACGCGCGCATCGGCCCGCAGCGTTTCATAGATCGCGATCTTGCAGCGGCGGTGTGCTTCCGATTCGCCCGTGCCGTACTCGCACACGACGGGCGGTTGATGCGCGAAGTGCGGCGCGCGCACAGAGCCACGCCTGAGCGTCACCACGCGCTGACAACAGAAGCAGACGAACGGCCGGTTGCTCTTAGCCGCTTCCCAAGCCCCTAGCTTCTGCCCGTCGAGTTCGCGTATGGCTGTTAGCATGTTGCTGATCGTCGCACCAAAGCACACGCAGACTCAAGCTATCGCGGCCACAACGTCGGCGGGCGCGAGTTTTGTTTTGAAGATGACGACGTGGGGCGGTATCTGCGGCAAAGGCTCACGGCTGCCGCGCAGTTCGTCTGACGCGGCCAGTATAAAATTTTGACAACCGGCGTGCGTGAACTCGCGCAAACGTTCGGCTAAATACTGCGGCGTCCAAAAGCCGAGCAGTTCGAGATAGACGCGTCGCCCGTCCGGGTGCGTCAACACAAAATCAGGAATGAACGCACTCGCGCCGAGCGGCACGACTTCGCTGCTCGCGTCGAGCGTCCACGGCGTATCGTAGCGCGCCCACTTGTCCGCGAGCGCGGCCGTGTCCGGCTGCGCGTAGAGCGGCGTCACCGTTCGATAATGCGAGCGCAGTTGCTTCTGCTTGCTGTCCAACTCAAAGAAGACGTGGCCCGGTTGCGGTCGGGTCGCGGCGATCTCCGCACGCATGCGCCAACCCGCGCACAGCAGCAACGCCGGTAAGAATACCGCCATCTGTATGCCGTACTTTTGTGAACGTTGAAAGAGCGACAGCGGGCCGTCCACGCGCACTTCGTAACCGGCCTCGGCGCTGCCCTTGATCGTGTGCAGCAAGCGATAGGCTTTGATCGCACCGAACAACTCGCGGTAGCCGCCGACCCCTTGCGGTGCAATCGTCAGATGCATCTGCACGCAACGATACAAGAGCGCCTGCGCCTGCGCGACGTTGTAGAGATCAAGCAACTCGCGCGGCGCAATCGCCTCGAAACCCGTGAGGCGTTGTCGTTCGGGCAAGTCTGCGTACACGGCAGCGAGCAGATCGGCGGGCGGGCATTCAAGCGCGCGCGCCGCTTCGTTGACCACCTCTGCGGCGGCCGGGCTGTCACGCAATAACGGATAATGCGCGCGTGCTTGACGAAACAACGCACGGCGAATCTCAACCGGGTCTTTCGCGGCGTGAGTTTCAAACGTGCAGCGATCCAGTAGTAGCTTGATCAGACCGCGCTGCATGCGATAGTCCGTGCCGAGGCCGACGTGTTCGGCGAGCGCCTCATCAAGTTCGGCGCGGGCGCGGCCCTCGAAGCTGTGAAAGAGTTTGATCAGCGTCGTAGCATCCGTTAGATGCTCGGCGTCTGTCGCGTCGATGAGGCGCGGCCCCATGCGGTCGCCGCGTTGCCAACTCTGCGCCAGATCGGCCGTCAACATCTGATCGTTTACCTCAACAGGCGCGGCTGCGACGTTTGATAGGTCACGCCGCTGAACTGTTCGCCCGCACTCCGGCGTTGACTGATATGTTCTTCGGTCGTCTCACCAGCGACGACTTCATATAGCACGGCCTCTTTGCCGGGCTGCTTACGCAGGATGCGACCAAGCCGCTGTATGTGTTCGCGCTCCGACCCCGACCCCGACAACACGACGGCAACCGACGCCGCAGGGATGTTGATGCCCTCGTTCAAGACCTTCGAGGTTGCGAGCGCCAGCACCTCGCCCGCGTTGAATGCTTCGAGCCATTCACGTCGTTCCTTCACGCCCGTCTGATGCGTGATCGCAGGGATGAAGAACTGTTCCGAGATGCGATAGACCATCTCGTTCTCGGCGGTGAAGACGAGCATGCGTTCTTCGGCGTGACGTTGCATTAGTTCGACCAGCACGCGCAACTTGCCTTCCGTGCCGAGCGCGATGCGCTTCGATTCACGATAAGCGAGCAACGCGCGCCGGCCTGCTTCGCTGCGCGCGCTCGCCGCCACGAACGTCTGCCAGCCGTACTCCGTGTTCAATTCGATCCGCTGCTCTTGCAGGAAGCGACGAAAGATGGCGCGCTCGCGTTCGTAAGCCGTGCGTTCTTCGGGCCGAGCTGCACGTTGATCCGCACCACGCTGTAGTCGGCCAGATACTCGCCGGCCAGTTCGTGTGCGCCGCGCCTGTAAACGAACGGGCCGACAAGGTGCGTCAACTCGCGCTCCGCCCCGTCCGCGCGTTCGGGCGTCGCGGTCAAGCCTAAGCGAAAAGGCGCGAGCGACATCTCGGCCGCGTAGCGATGAATGCTCGAAGGCAGATGATGGCACTCGTCGAAGATGATCAGCCCGAACTGATTGCCGAGCCGTTCCATGAAGCGAAAGGCCGACGCGTAAGTCGTGATGGTCAACGCGCCGACCTCGAAGTAGCCGCCGCCGATCAAGCCCACTTCGGCGCGGAAGCATGAAAGCAGCAGGTCGTACCACTGGTTCATCAGATCGATGGTTGGCACGACGACAAGCGTTGAGCGCCCGCACAACTCAATCGCCATTTGCGCGACGAGGCTCTTGCCCGAACCCGTCGGCAACACGACGACGCCGCACCGCTCCGCGCGTCGCCATTCTTTGATCGCTTGCTCTTGATAAGGTCGCGGCTCTGCGAGCAGCGTGGCGGGAAAGTCGAACTTGAGATAAGCGCGCGCCGCGTCCGTGTAAACGGTTTGCCGGCGGATGAACTCGCGGACGACGTGGCGATAAGCGAGCGCGGGCGCGCGCCAACGCAGCACACGCGCGTCCCAACGAAACGGCGCGGGCGGCGCAAACTCGCGCGCCGCCCCGTCGAGCACGAGCGTGCCCGCGTCGAACCGCAAAACAAGCCCCGCCTCGCTCATCCCCGATCTGCCTTAGCGCGTCAACGCGTGTGCGCGTTAGAACGGAATGCCGTCTTCGTCGTCTCCGCGGCGTCGCCTGCGCCGTGGCGCTTCGACCGGGCGCACCGCCCTGTCCGGCAGCCGCGCGCATCGGGATACCGAGCTTCTCGTCTTTCGCGCCGCCGATAAACTGAACGTCAGTCGCGTTCAGTTCAAGCGTGAAGCGCGGCTTGCCGTCGCGGTCTGTCCACTCTTCGACGTGCAGCCGCCCTTCGACATAGACGCTGCGCCCCTTCGTCAAATACTGCGACACCGTCTCGGCCTGTCGCCCCCACACCGTCACACGAAACCAAGTGGTCACGTCCTGCGCCTCGCCCGTGCTCGACTTGCGCCGCTCGTTGCTGGCGATGCTGAACGTGCAGAGCGGCGTCCCTTGCGGCGTGTAACGCATCTCCGGATCGCGCCCCAGATTGCCGACGACTATGATTTTATTGAACGACATCTTGTGCCACCTCTTCGTAAAGTTGCAACCACGGCACAGTGTATCACACGCAACAAGCAAAGGATGAACGATGAATGATGAATAAGGAACAGCTTGTTTTTCATCCATCATTCATCATTTTCATCATTTTCTTTCCTCACTCGCCGAGCGCGGCGTATTTGAAGACGCGGAAGCGGACGCGCGATTGGGCGCGAATGTTTTGCGCGACCGCGCCGTGCAAGCTCTCGTCCCATGTGGTGTATTGATCGACGAAGCGGTCGGCCGCCGCTTTGTCGCCTTGATATTGCACGTCCAATACCTTCTCAAGCAGCTTGCCGACAACCTCGTGGTACTTGTCATAGTTGATGCGCAAGCGTTGCGAGGCGCGATCAAAGCTTAGCAGTCCGTGTTCCATGAAGAAGTTCCACTGCATGAGTTGCATGGTTTGATAAGGCTGATCGCGGCGCGGCTTGTTGTTCTGCAAGACGCGCAGGATGCCGCCCGCATAGACTGAGCGCAGTTGCACGTCCGTGTAATAACCCTGCTTGCGCAGAGCTTCGGCGGCGTAGAGCGAGACGAGATCGGCCTTCATCTCTTCGAGCAAGCTTGAGTCGTCTTGCAAGGCCGTGTCCAGGTCTTGCCCGGTCTTCGTCGCATCGACGCCGAGATAGTGGCCGACCTCGTGCCAGAGCGTGCGATAGAAGTTGCCGTCCGAGGTCAGATCATCTTTCTGTGCGGGCGTGATGGCCGCTTCCCAAGTGCGGTTCGTGCCCTCGAAGATTTCGGGGCTGCGCATGATGTTGGCGCGCAGCAGGATGGTGCGCCCGTAGCGCCGCGCGAGATAACTTTCATTCGGCAGGATGGTGGCGGTGTTGCCGCCGCGCGATTGGCCAAAGTCCGCGACGACATCATAGACGCCGACCGGAATGTCTTCTCTGATCTTCTTGTGATGTTGATAAGGAAGCGAGTCTTCGATTGCCTGCAAGCCACGCATCGCGCGGCGCAGTTCGTCCGTCTCCGCGCGCCGCGTGCTCAACAGGTTGAAGGCGTAGAAAGCCTTCACGCCATAGAGCGCGTCGTCGTAAACCTCGTATGAGCCAATCTGCGCGTTCAGATTTTTGAAGCGCCCCGTGATCCAAGCGGCATCGCCCGACTCGTAATCGTTCGACAACAGATCGCGCGCGCGGTTGCGCAGGTAGCGCGCAAACTCTTCGTCGTCTGCTTGCAACGCGTGCGCGGCTTCGTTCAAGAGCGCGTGCGCGCGCATCATCTCGTCGGCGTAAGCGAGCGCGTAAGGCACGGCATACAACGTCTGCGCGTCGGGGTGCGCGGCGAGTCCGCTCAACTGCGACTGCAAACCGGGGTGGAGCGTATCAAGCGCAGGATACTGTTTGAGCTTGGCGAAATCGCGCCGCAGGTTTTCGGCCGTGGCGCGCCGGACGACCGTGCGTAGATCGAGAATCGCATCACGCCGTTCAGGGTGCGCCGTCAGGAAGCGTTCGACCTCGTCCTTCGTGATGCCCCACGGGTACATGTTCTGCCCCGGCGGCGACATCTCGACGGGCAGGAACGGCTCGCGTTTGTTCTCAAGCGTCGTGGCGATGGGCGCTTGATTGAGTCGATAGAGCGTGAGCAAGTTCTGCGTCGCCACGGGCGAGCCTAAACGTTTGTCGAGTAGTTGCAGATCGCGCGCGGCTTCGACGGCGCGCATGTGGCGCTGTTGTTCATAGACCGACTGAAAAATCTGTCCAACCTGCAACAGCTTCGCCACCGCTGTGCGCTCGCCCGCCGTCAAGTGTGCGAGGTCGGGCGCAAGCCGCACGGTCTGCGTCTTCTCGATGATGGGCGCGCTCTTTTCAACGGGCCAGTAGCCGGGCGGCAGAGTCTGGCCGGACGCGCGGCGCGAAGTTTGGGCCATTGTGCCGACGAAGAAGATCAGCAGCGACATGCAGAGCAGCATAATTTTCATGTATCACCTCGGCCTGTGAGTTTATTAGAAGCCCGCCGCTTTGGGGAAGCAGCGACGCGCGCCCGATGTTCCCACAGACGCGCGGCTGCGGTTACAATCACGCGCATGACGAGCAGAACTCTTTTCGTGTTGTTGCGCGCGGCACTCTTACTTATGCTCGCGGCCGTGGCCGCACATGCGACGCCGACCATGCGCCTTGACCACTATCACACGGGCGATGCCACGCGCGAGTTGTTCAGCGTTGACCGCGTTGTCGTCGAGCCGTTGCCGTGGCCCGGTGATCCGCGTCAGGCCATAGACGAGTCGAACCTCGGCAAGTATCTGTTCGAGGTGCGCGACGAAAAGAGCAAGCGGCTGCGCTACTCGCGCGGCTTCGCGTCGATCTACGGCGAGTGGGAGACGACGGACGAAGCGAAGACGATGCTGCGCACCTTCCACGAGTCGTTGCGCTTCCCCGCGCCCGATGCGCCCGTGCAGATCGTCTTGAAGAAGCGCGACGCTAAGAACGACTGGCGCGAAATCTGGTCAACCACGATTGATCCGAAGGACATGTTTATTGATCAGTCGCACCCGGCCGCGCCCGCGCCGTTGATTACGATTCAACGCAGCGGCGACCCGGCGACTAAAGTTGACTTCCTGATCTTAGGCGACGGCTACACCGCGGCCGAGCGGCCGAAGTTTGTGCGCGACGCGCGACGGTTGACAGAAGTGCTATTCGCCACTTCGCCGTTCAAGGAGCGTCGCCGCGACTTCAACGTGTGGGCGCTCTGCCCGCTCGCGCACGAGTCCGGCATCTCGCGTCCTTCGACGGGCATCTACCGCGACTCGCCCGTCGGGGCTACTTATGATGCGTTCGGCTCGGAGCGTTATGTGCTGACGTTCGACAACCGCGCTCTGCGCCGCGCGGCCCAGTTTGCGCCTTACGAGTTTATCGAAGTGCTGGCCAACAATCGCACCTATGGCGGCGGCGGCATCTTCAATCTCTATAGCACCGTCGCGGTCGATAACGCGTTTGCCAATTACGTCTTCGTCCACGAGTTCGGGCATCATTTCGCGGGCCTCGCCGACGAGTACTACACGTCTTCGGTCGCTTATGCGCCCGCGACGGAGCGGGTCGAACCGTGGGAGGCGAACGCGACGGCGCTGCTCGATCCGGCGCATTTGAAGTGGCGCGATCTGGTTGCGCCGGACACGCCAATCCCGACGCCGTGGAATAAGGAAGCGTTTGAAAAATACTCGCGCGAGGTGCAACAGCGCCGCGCGAAGTTGCGTAAAGATAAACGACCGGAACAAGAGATGGAGGCACTCTTCAGCGAAGAGTTGCAACATGAGCAGCAGATGTTCGGGCGCGAGCAATACGCGGCGCGCGTCGGCGCGTTCGAGGGCGCGATCTACGAGGCGCGCGGCTACTACCGGCCGCAACTCGACTGCATCATGTTCTCGCGCACAGATCAGTTCTGCGCCGTTTGTCGTCGCGCCATCGAGCGCGTCGTTGATCTCTACGCCGGGTCGAACCGCACGAGCGCGCGCCCGAAGCGTTAGCGGCGCGCGGCCGTCGTTTGCTCAACAAGTGCGCGGCCGGTCAAGTTAAATTTCTCGGCGCGCGGTTTTTTTTACGTCTCACGCCAAAACTTTCCCCCCACCGTTTCCGTTTAATCAACGTATCTGCACGAACGTTCTTAAGCCAACTGTTATCCGCTCAAGGAGTCGCCGTGAAAGCAAGACCTATCGCTCTCATTCTCATCGTTCTATTCGTCTTACTGTGCGCCACGTCAATGTCGGCGCAGACACATCGGGCCACGCTTGCGCGGCACGATCACCGACCCGAACGGGGCCGTGATTCCGGGCGCGACCGTCAAGGTCGTCAATCAAGCGACCAACGAGACGCGCATCGTGACGAGCAACGACGAAGGCAGCTATGCCGCTTCGGCCCTGCCCGTCGGCACGTATCGCATAGAGATTAGCGCGACCGGCTTCAAGCAGTTTGTTGCGCCCACGGTCGTGCTTCAGGTCAATCAGGAGTTTAGAGTTGACACCGCGCTACAGGTCGGCGAACTGCAAGAAGTGATCGATCAAGAATTAGTGGGCCGCGTCTCAGGTCAGAACGGAGTCGGCCGCGGTGGCCACGGTCATCGAAGAACGACAGATCGCGCAACTGCCGCTGGACGGGCGCAACTTTCTCGAACTCGCCTTGCTTGTGCCGGGCGCTGTGCCGGCCGCGCCGGGGTCGGCCGGGTCTGTGCGCGGCGACTTCGCCTTCAACGTCAACGGCGCGCGCGAGGACGCGAACAACTTCTTGCTCGACGGCATCTACAACGTCGATCCCAAGCTGAACACGTTCAGCGTCAAGCCGCCCGTGGACGCCATACGCGAATTTGAAGTGTTGACCAGCACTTACGATGCGTCGTTCGGGCGCAACGCAGGCGGGCAGGTGAACGTCGTCTTGAAGTCGGGCACGAACGAGTTGCACGGCACGCTCTACGAGTTTCACCGCAACGCCGCGACGGACGCGCGCAACTTCTTCGCGCCCGCAGATCAACCCGACCCGAAGTACATACGCAACCAGTTCGGCTTCTCCGTCGGCGGCCCCCTCAAGCGTGATCGCACGTTCTTCTTCGCCGACTACGAAGGCACGCGCGCGCGCGAAGGCATCACGCGCGTGACGAACGTGCCGACGCTCGCCGAGCGTAACGGCGACTTCTCGCAAAGTCTCTTTGCGCGCCCCGTCGATCCGTTCACGCAGCAGCCGTTTCCGAACGGCGTGATCCCGCTGGCGTTTCAAAATCCAATCGGGCGCGCGATTGCGAATCTATATCCGCTGCCGAATCGCAACGTGCCCAATCAAAACTTTGCCGCGTCGCCCGTCGCGCGCGACCGCAACGATCACTTCGACGTGCGCGTCGATCACAGGCTCGCTAATCTGTCGGAGTTCGTCGCCCGTTATAGTTTCGGCGACCGCAACCTGTTCGACCCGTTCACGGGGCCGACCTTCGCGCTCGTCCCCGGCTTCGGCAACTTCGTGCCGCGCCGCAGCCAGAATCTCTTGCTCGGCGAGACGCACATCTTCTCGCCTACGTTCGTCAACGAAGCGCGCTTCGGCTTCAACCGCGTCTCCGCGTCGGTCATACAGGAAGGACGCGGCACGAGTCTCAATCGACAAGTGGGCTTGCCTGAGTTGTCCGCGAACCCGCGCGACTTCGGTTTGAGTTTTATCACCATCACGGGCTTCTCGCCTTTGGGCGACGAGTTCAACAATCCGCAGGCGAGCGCGACCAACAGTTTTCAGTTGCTCGACAACGCCACTTACTTCAACGGCGCGCACCTTGCCAAGTTCGGTTTCGACTTTCGCTACACGCAACAGAACGCGTTCCGCGACGTGCAGTCGCGCGGCTTCCTGACCTTCACGAATCGCTTCCTGACCGGCAACGCGCTCGCAGACCTCTTGCTTGGCTTCCCTTTCTTAACCGGCGGCGCGCGGCTCGACAACGCGCAGCACCTACGCACCGAAAGTTATAACTTCTACGTCAACGATAGCTGGCGCGCGACGCGCCGACTCACTCTGATCGCGGGGCTGCGTTATGAATTAAACTCGCCGCCCGTCGATGCGTTCGACCGGGCGAACGTTTACGATCCGGCGACGCGCACGCTCGTACAAGTTGGCACGAACGGCATCCCGCGCAGCGGTTATGAGACGGACAAGAACAACTTTGCGCCGCGCGTCGGCCTCGCGTGGACGCTCGACCATGCGGGCAACACGGTCGTGCGCGCGGGTTACGGCGTCTATTACGATCAGTCCGCGCTCGCGCCCGGCGAGGCGCTCTATTTCAACGCGCCTTATTTTCGGCTGAACATCTTCTTCCCGCTTGGACCGACGCAACTGCTCTCGCTTAAACGATCCGTTCCCCAGCAACTTCCCCGTCGCGCTGCCCGGCACGGCGCTCGCCATCCAACGCGATTTGCGCACGCCTTATGTGCAGCACTGGAACGTGAGCTTGCAACGGCAACTCGGCCGCGACCGCACAATCGAACTTGGCTATGTCGGCTCGAAGGGCACGAAGTTGCTGACGGCGCGCGACATCAATCAGCCGCGCCCTTCGGTCGTCCAACCCAACCTGCGGCCCAATCCATTCTTCGACGACATCAACTTGGTCGAAACGCGCGCCGCTTCCAGTTACCACAGCCTGCAAGCGCGCTTGCAGCAACGACTGAGCAACGGGCTTGCGCTGCTCGCGTCGTATGTTTATGCGAAGTCGCTTGACGATGCATCGAACTTTTTCACGAGCGCGGGCGATCCGAACTTCCCGCAGGACAGCTACAACCTGCGCGCCGAACGCGGGCGCTCGAACTTCGACGTGCGCCATCGTCTATCGGTTAGTTACTCATACGATCTGCCGTTCGGCCGGCAGCAACGTTTCTTCAACGACGGTCGGTTGCTTTCGACCGTGTTGAGCGGTTGGCAGACCAACGGCGTCTTGACCTTGCAGACGGGTCGCCCGTTCACCGTCGCCCTGCTGCCTGAGATCGACAACAGCAACACGGGTCGTTCCAATCTCGGCTTCGGTGCGAATGATCGGCCGAACGTGCTCGGCGATCCCACGGCCGGAACGCGCTCGCCCGATCTCTGGTTCAACACGGCGGCTTACGCCTTCCCCGCCTTCGGCACGTTCGGCAACGCGGGGCGCAACACGCTCGACGGTCCCGGCTACGAGAACGTCAACCTGTCGCTCTTGAAGAACACGCGGCTGAGCGAACGCTTCAACCTGCAACTGCGCGCCGAAGCCTTCAACCTGCTCAACCATCCGAACTTCGATCTGCCCGACAACTTTTTAGGCTCACCCACTTTCGGTCGCATTCGCTCGGCGCAAAGTCCGCGCCACTTGCAGTTCGGCGCGAAGTTGTTGTTCTAAGCAAAGCGCAAGCGCGGAGAATCATATGCGTGTTGTAAGTTGGCTGAAGCTTGTTGCATTAACCTTCGTGTTAACGGCGACGACGTGGCGAGTAGTGCGCGCTGATTGGCCGCAATGGCGCGGGGCTGCGCGCGACGGGCGCACGAACGAGTTGACGATCCCGGCCGCGTGGCCGAAGACGCTCAAAGAGGAATGGAAGATAACTGTCGGCATCGGTCATGCTTCGCCGGTCGTGGCGCTGGGCCGAGTCTTCGTCTTCGTGCGCCACGACGACACGGACGAATTTGCGATGGCGCTCGACGCGCGCAACGGCAAGTTGATCTGGAAGTCGGGCTACAAGGTTGATTACGAGATGAACCCGGCGGCGCGAGGGCATGGCAAGGGGCCTAAATCAACGCCGGTTGTCGCGGGCGAGCGCGTCTATACGCTCGGCATCACGGGCGTGCTCTCCTGCTACAACGCGCACAGCGGCGAGATCATCTGGCAGAACTATTTCAACAAAGAGTTTCCCACTACGTCGCCGCTCTACGGCACGGCCATGTCGCCGCTCGTCACGGACGGGCTGGTCATCGCACACGTCGGCGGGCACGACAAAGGCGCGCTGACGGCCTTCAACGCAGAGACGGGCAAGGTCGTTTGGTCTTACGCGGGCGACGGCCCAGCTTATGCTTCACCCATTGTCGTGACGCTCGCGGGCGTGCGCCAACTCGTGACTTTCACGCAGAAGCAACTCGTCGGCGTTGACCTCAAAAACGGCAAGTTGCTCTGGCAACTGCCCGCGAAGACCGAGTACGACACAAACTCCGTCACGCCTGTCGTCTATAAAGATATGTTGATCTTCGCGCGCGAGGGGCAAGGCTTGACTGCGATCCGCGTCGTCAAGCAGGGCGCGCAACTCGCCACGCAAGAGGTCTGGCGCAACGCGGAGAACGAGCTTTATATGAACACGCCCGTGGTCGCGGGCAACTTGCTTTATGGCCTGTCGATCCGCAAGCGCGGGCAGTTCTTCTGTCTTGACGCCGACACGGGCAAGACGCTCTGGCAAGGGCGGGGCGACAGGCCGAGAACGCCGCCCTGATCAACGCAGGCAAAGTGCTGCTTGCTTTGACCAGCGAGTCCACGCTGTTCGTCATTCAACCGAACGCGAAAGAGTTGACGACTGTGGCGCAATATCAAGTCGCCAACTCACCCGTCTGGGCGCACCCCGCGATCATGGGCGAGCGCATCATCGTCAAAGACGAGACGATGCTCACGTCGTTTATCTTGAAGAACTGAGCATTAACCACCAAGCCACGAAGCCACGAAAGAAGTCATTCATGTCTTCTTTCGTGGCTTCGTGGCTTCGTGGTTAATGCTGCTACTCGGTGAGATTGTAGCAGGCCATTTCGTTGGCGTTGCGCACGAGCAAGCGACCGTTTGCGAGCGCGGGCACGTTCCACGTCTTGCCGTCGAGCGCGGCGAATTTGGCGACCTCTGTGTACTGCGCGGGGTCGGCTTTGACGAGCGCGAGTTGGCCGTCTTCGGTCGTGATGATGAGATGGTTGCTGGCCAGCAATACTTGCCCGTAGCCGTAGCGCCCGCCCTTCCACTTGCGCGTGCCCGTCTCCACGTCAATGCACGTCAGGATGCCTTCGTCGAGGCCGTAGACGTAGCCGTTATTGTAGACGGCGCTGTTGAACTTCGTCTTGAGATTGATGTTCTCCCAGAGCGTGCGCGGCGTGAAGCCTTTGCCGGTGGGCGACAGTTCGACGAGCGCCGCGCCCTTGCTGTAACCGGCGGAGATGAAGACGCGATTCTTGCCGACGACGATAGGCTGCGAGACGCTGATGCCCATAGACACGGGCCAACCATAGGTCCACAGCAGCGTGCCGTCGGCCGGTTCAAGTCCCGCCAGTTGGCCGGCGGTGACGACTAGCACTTGCCGCTTACCACCAAGCGTGACGAGCGCGGGCGACGTGTAAGAGGCGGCGTCGTTCATCGCCTGCCAGACGCGCGCGCCCGTCAGCTTGTTATAAGCCACGACGCTCTTGCCCGCGCGGCCACCCGGCATGACGATAACCTTGTCGTCCACAATGAGCGGCGAGCCGGCCACGCCCCAAGAGATGTTCTGCGCTTGATTGTCGGCGAGAATATTTTTATTCCAGATGAGCTTGCCGGTCTTCGCGTCGAGACAGCGCAGTTCGCCCGCCGCGCCGAGCGCGTAGATGCGGCCGTCGTCCCACGTCGGCGTCGAGCGTGGGCCGTCGCCCGTGTCGTCAGGACTAAACAGCGCGTTCCAACCGTGCGTCCACAGTTCGCGCCCCGTCTCTGCTTGATAAGCCGCGACCACTTCCTGCCCGCGCCGCTGCTCGATGGTGTAGGCGCTGCCGTCCGCGACGACGAACGAAGAATAGCCGCCGCCCACGGGCTGCTTCCACATGGGCTTCAAGCCACCGGCTGGCCAGTTCGTCTTGATCGCCTGCTCGTCATAGCGTCCGTCGCGCGCGGGGCCGCGAAAGTTCGTCCAGTAGTTGCGCGTTGCAGGCGCGACGGACGGATGATTCGCCTCGCGTTGCGGCGCGGCGACAGACGACGCGGGCGCGGTGTTATTACCCGCGACGGCCGCAGGCTGTTGTTGCGTCGCGTTCGCGGCGCTCGCATCCGGCGGCTGCGGCACGACCGGCACGACGGGCGTAGGGGTCGACGCTTCGACGGGCGCGGGGTTCGCGGCTGCCTGTTGGCGCTGCTGCTCGCGGTGGCGTTCGAGTTCCGAGTAGTGCGACTCTTGCCGGGTGTAGCCGATGAGCTTGTACGCGGAGATCACACCAGCGACGGCCAGTATCAACGCGCCGGCCACTTTCAACACAGGCGAGCGATACCACGGTGTCTTAGCTTGCGACTCGAACATGCCGAGCCTCCTTTATCTGTTTAGCTCCGCGCGCGCCCGATGCTGTAGAGATGTCGTTCGCCGCGAATAAAAATCTTTTCGTCGGCGATGGCCGGCGATGAATAGACCGGCTCGCCGAGCGAGTTGGTGCGCAGGACTTCGTGGGTCGCGCCCGCCTTGATGACGAACGTGTCGCCGTCTTCGCTCGTCAACAATAGCACGTCGCCGAACGCGACGGGCGACGCGGTGAAGGTCGCGGGCACAGGCACGCGCCCGCCTTCGTACTTGACCGCGCCGGTCTTCGCGTCGAGACACGTCAATATGCCGCGATCAGTCGTTAAATAAAGATACCCGTTGAAGAGGATCGGCGACGGCACATAAGCCGTGCCCTTCTCGTACTGCCAGACGATCCCTTGCCCCTCTTTGAGTTCGCCGCTGCCGCCCATCTTGAGCGCCATCGCAATCTTCTTCGGATAACCGGCCAGACGTAAACCAACTCGCCGTCGGAGAGCGGACTGGGAATCGCGTTGCTATCAAGCCCCTTGCTGCGCCAGAGTTCTTTGCCCGTCGTCGGGTCGTAAGCGATGACCGCTTGATTGCCGGTCGTGACGAGTTCCATGCGCTTCGTCGTGTGGACAAGGAGCGGCGTTGACCAACTAACCTCGATGCCTGTGCGCGCCGTCTTCCAGACCTGCTTGCCCGTCTTCTTATCGAGCGCGACGATGGCCGACTCTTTGCCGTCTTCGCTGTCGGCTTGAATGATGAGCAGGTTCTGGTAGAGCAGCGGCGACGTGCCCGTGCCCATGCCGAGCGTGCTGATCTTGCCTATGTCCTGCTTCCACGCGAGCTTGCCATTCAAGTCGTAAGCATAAACGCCTTCTGCGCCGAAGTAGGCATAGACGAGTTTGCCGTCCGTCACGGGCGTCGGCGCGGCGAAGCTGCTCTTGCGATGTCGATCATCATAAGGCGTGCCTTCGTAGGCTGTGCGCTCCCACAGGATGCGGCCCGTATCACGATCAAGACAGATAACTTTGAACGTCTGCCGCTTGTCCGCGCCGCTGCTGTCCGGGTGTCGCCACTCCTGCCCTTCGATGTAGTGCTTGACGGCCTTCGCGCCCGGCACGACCGCGCCTTCAACGGCCGTCGTCAGAAAGACGCGCTTGTCCCAGATGATCGGCGACGAGTTGCCCTTGCCTGCAATCGGCGTCTTCCATAGCACGTTCTTCGTCGCGCTCCACTCCGTCGGGATACCCGTCTCGCGCGAGATACCTTGACCTTCAGGCCCACGAAAACCGGCCAGTTCGCCCCCTTCGCCGCGACGTTAATGTTTGACCAAGCACAGACCGCGACGACGACCAAACAGCCGAGCAGCGCCCACGGCGCAAACGCGAAACGTTTCATAAGCTGGTTCTTCCTTCTCCGCTCTTTAAGAGAGTTTGAACCAGTGCTGCCACTTGGACGCGGCAGCACTGGTTTTTGTTCCATCCACAGCTAAGTTGTTACTTCGTGCCCTTCGCCTTGACGGGTGCGCTCGCGCTGCCGATGGCGTAGAGGTGGCTGGTCGTGCGGACGAAGATAAGGCCGTCAGAGATGGCCGGCGTCGCCATCATGACCTCGCCCATCGGGTTCGTCGCCAACAGTTCGTACTTCGCGCCCGTCTTGACGACGAAGACATCGCCGTCTTCGCTGGCGAGATAAAGTTTGCCGTCGGCCGCGACGGGCGACGCGGTGAACGCCCCGCCTTTGCCGCCCAAGCGTTCCTGATAAACGCGCTCGCCGGTCTTCGCGTTGTAGGCCGTCAAGACGCCTTGATTCGAGCAGGTGTAGAAATGATCGCCGTAGACAATCGGCGTCGGCATGTAGGGGCCGCCGCGCTGCTTGCTCCACGCAACCGCGTCGCTCGATTCTTTACCATCCTTCAACGTGATGTCGCCGTTGGCTGTGCCGACGCGGATCGCGTAGATCGGTTGAATCGGCGCGTAGCCGCTGGTGACGAAGATGAGTTCGTGCGCGACGAAAGGCGTGGGCGTGGCGATCTCGGACATGGGGCCGATGCGCCACAGTTCTTTGCCCGTCAACGGATCGTAACCGCGTATGAACTTCGTGCCGTTGGCGATCAATTCCGCGCGCGTCTTGCCGTCATAAACAGTCGGCGTGCCCCACGACGGCAACTCTTCGCGCGGCGTCTTCCAAACCTGCTTGCCGGTTTTAAGATCATAAGCCGCGATGTACGAATCTTTCTGCACGTCGGCCTGCACAATGACGAGGTTGCGATAGATGACGGGCGAACTGGCGTGCCCCCATTGATAATCTTGATCGTAGAACCAACCGGCGTCGAGCACGCCGATGTCTTGCCGCCAGAGTTGTTTGCCGTTCTCGTCGTAACAGACAAGCAAGCCTTGCGAGCCAAAGAGCGCGACCACGTGCTTACCGTCGGTCGCAGGCGTCGAAGATGCGTGCGTCGCTTTCGGATGCCGTTTCGTCTTCGGCGTGCCTTCGTACACGATCCGATCCCACACGACCTTGCCCGTCTGCTTGTTGAGCGCCATGACGTGCCACGCGTGCTTCGGTTCGTCTTTCACCGGCTCGACATCGCCGTAGAGGCCGTAACGTTCGGCCGGCTTCGCCTCGGTGCTCACGGCGGTCGTGACATACACGCGCTCACCCCACACAACCGGGCACGAGTGCGCGAGGCCCGGCACGGGCGTCTTCCATAGCACGCCGGTCATCTTCGGCGCGTCCCACGTCGCGGGCGTCGTCTTGCCATCCGCCACGCCTTGCGCGCCCGCGCCGCGAAACTGCGGCCAGTTCTGCGCGCGCACGATGGCGGATAAGACCAAGCAAACAAACAGGCACAGAAAGCAGAAGCGTTTCATCGGTGTGACCTCGAAGACAGTGTTCAGTTTCAAGTTTGCGGTGTTCAGTTTCAGGCCGAACTTAGAACCGAAAGCTGATCATTGTTTCTTGTAGAGTTGCGTGTTCGTACCCTGTTTCAGAGTGAAGCCGGTGACTTTATCGGCTTCGACGTTGAAGGTGATGTTGATGCCTTCGATCTCGACGAGGCGGAAGCGCACGTTGTCGAATGCGCCGAGGGTGTAGGTCGTGCCTTGAGCCGTGGCGGCCAGCTTGCCGTCTTTATTAACGGCGACGACTATCTCGCCGCCGCGCTCAGGCTTGTATGTGCCCTCGTAACTCTTGAGCTTGTCGGCGGCGACCGTGAAATCGGCTTTGGGCGGCGGTTGTGCGCCGGCCTGTTTGAGCAACTCGGCGATCTCCGTGCGCTTCTCGTTGGTCGCTTCGGCCAGCCCGGCCGAGAGCGTCTCGGCGCTCAAGCCGCCTTTGGCGAGCGCGAGTTTGACCATCTCAATGTTGCCATTGCCGACGCCCGCCAGCAGCACGTTGTCAATGCCCTTCGCGCCTTTGTCGAGCAACGCGCGCACGACTTCGACGTGCCCTTTGTCCACGGCCCATGTCAGCGGCGTCGCACGGTAGAACGTATCCGTGACGTTCACGTCCGCGCCGTTCGCTAAAAGAACTTTGACGACTTCCGTGTGGCCGCGTTCGGCGGCCTTAAAGAGCGGCGTCTGCCCGTAGCGAAACTTGGCGTTCACGTCCGCGCCTTTGGTCAATAACGCGGTCACGGTCGCGGCGTCGCCCGTGCGCGCGGCTTCCCACAGTTGCTCGTTGATGGCGTTCGTCTGTGCGGCGGCAACGTGGGCAAGCAGTAGGACGAGGGGCAACAGGGCGGCTGCGCTTCGCGTCATAGTCTTAACTCCTTAAGGCAGCAGGACGGCTCTGGCAACGTTTGATTCAGGCTCTTGAGCCGCGCGGGTATCGGGTTGTCGAAAACTTGCAGAGTAATCTGCCAGCGGTTAGCGCAAGAGTTTACGCGGGACGCGGCGGAAAGGTTTCAACTTGACGCGGCTGACCGGAGACGAAACAATGTGCGTACAGCCGTCTCCCCGACAATAAAGTTTCCGTGCGGCGCGCAACCCGCGCTCCGCCCTTTGCGTATTTCATACTGACTAACAAGTTCAAGGCCCGCGAACTCCTAAAAGAGATGAACACAGCATCAAGTTTTCTGCGTCGCGCCACACTTCTATCGTTGCCGCTCATGCTCGTCGCCGCCGCCCAAGCGGGCGACTGGGCCGAATGGCGCGGCCCACACCGCGACGGCGTCTCGGCCGAAACGAATCTGCCCGTGCGCTGGTCGCCTGCGGGCGAGAACCTCGCGTGGAAAGCGCCTTATGGCGGCCGTTCCACGCCGGTCGTCTTGGGCGACCGCCTCTATCTGCAAAACACGGCGGGCAAGGGCGCGGACGAGCAAGAGCGCATCATGTGCTTCAACGCCGACACGGGCAAGCTCTTGTGGGAACATCGCTTCAACATCTATCTCTCGGACGTGCCGCCGCACCGGGTCGGTTGGGCCTCGCCCGCGGCGGACGCGGCGACCGGCAACGTCTATGCCTTCGGCGTCGGCGGGACGCTGCTCGCTTTAACGCGCGACGGCAAGGTCGTGTGGGAGCGTTCGCTCGGCGAAGACTTCGGCCTATTGACGACGCACGGCGGGCGCACCGTCTCGCCGATCATCGACGGCGACCTGCTGATCGTCAGCGGCGTCACCTTCATCTGGGGCGAACACGGGCGCGGCGCGCACCGCTTCATGGCCTTCGACAAACGCACGGGCGAAACCATGTGGGTCAGCGCGCCCGGCGGTCGCCCGTATGATACGACCTATGCGCCGCCTGTCATCGTCGATGTGAACGGCACGCGGCTGCTCATACAGGGCGCGAGCGACGGCGTGGTGCATGCGATCAAACCGCAGACGGGCGAGCCGGTCTGGAAGTATGAGATCAGCAAACGCGGGCTTAACACGGGCGTCGTCGTCAACGGCACGAACGCGATCCTGACGCACAGCGAAGAGAACTTAGAGTCGAACGAGATGGGCATGATCACGGCCGTCGATGCGACCGCGAAAGGCGATATCAAGAAGGAACAGGTCAAGTGGAGCACATACGGTTGGCAGGGCGGCTTCTCGTCGCCGGTCATCGACGGCAGCCGCATGTACCAGATCGACAACAGTTCAAACGTGGCCGCGTTCGATCTCAACACGGGCAAGCAACTCTGGCTGCAAAAGCTCGGCACGAGTCAGAAGGCTTCGCCCGTACTTGCCGACGGCAAGCTCTACGCCGGGACGGAGAACGGCAAGTTCTACATTCTCAAACCGAGTGCGACGGGCGTGGAGATTCTCGATCAAGACCAACTCGGCACAGAGCAACAACCGGAAGCGATCATCGCCTCGGTCGCCGTCGCGCAAGGACGCGTCTATCTCGTCAGCGACACGAACCTCTATTGCATCGGCAAGAAGAACGGCGCACGGCCTGTCGATACCAACAGATCGCCATCAAGCGCGCCTGCCACGAACGGCACGCCCGCGCACGTTCAAGTCGTCCCGACCGAACTGCTCATCAAACCCGGCGACACGCTCAACTTCCGCGTGCGCCTGTTCGACGAGCGCGGTCAGTTTATCCGCGAAGAGAAAGCGGCCGAATGGTCGCTCGATAAATTGAAAGGCACTGTGGCGAACGGTCAGTTCGTGTCGGCCACGGATGGCGGCTGGCAAGCGGGCACGGTCAAGGCGACGGTCGGCGGCCTCACGGGCACGGCGCGCGTCCGCATCGTGCCGCCGCTGCCGTGGAGCGAAAACTTCGATGCGATGGCCGCGAACACTATCCCGCCAACGTGGACGAACGCAACGTCGAAGTTCACCGTGCGCGACATTGAAGGCAACAAGGTGCTCGTCAAGACGACCGAAGGCACGTCGCTCTTGACACGCGCGCGGGCTTACATGGGCACATCCGATCTGCACGACTACACAGTCGAGGCCGACATCAACGCGACCACGAAGCGGCGACAACAGGGCGACGCCGGCATCATCGCGCAGCGTTACGCGCTGGTGCTCTACGGCAACGCGCAGGAGTTGCACCTCGAACCGTGGCAGCCTGAGACGACGCGCACCGTCAAAGCCCCTTATCAATGGCAGCCGAACGCGTGGTATCGCATGAAGCTCATGGTCGAGACGTTGCCCGACGGCAAGGTGCGCGCGCGCGGCAAGGTCTGGCCCAAAGGCGAAGCAGAACCGGCCGCGTGGCTTGTCGAGCGCATCGACCCGCTGCCCAACCGGCAAGGCAGCCCCGGCATCTTCGGCAGCGCGCTCGCGGAAATCTTCTTCGACAACCTGAAGGTGACGGCGAACAGTAAGCAGTAGGCGGTAGGCAGTTAAATGCACACAACCAAGTGGAGTTTGAAACATGAAAGTTAACAGAGTTGCATCGTCGGAAGTTATATCGCCCAGAGTCTTATGGTCTTTAGTTTTAGCAGCGGCGTTTGGATTGTTACTGCCTACTGCCTACTGCCTACTGCCTACTGTTAGTGCCGGTGATCCGGGCGGCGGCGATTGGCCGATGTGGGGCGGGACGCCTGATCGAAACATGGTGTCGAGCATGAAGGGGCTGCCTACGTCGTGGGACGTAAAGACGAAGAAGAACGTTAAGTGGGTGGCGACGCTTGGGTCGCAGACTTATGGCAACCCAGTGGTGGCGGGTGGCATGGTCTTTCTGGGCACGAATAACGAGGGCGTGCGCGATGCGACGATCAAAGGCGACAAGGGCGTCTTGATGGCGTTCCGCGAATCGGACGGCGAGTTCATGTGGCAGATGGTGCATGACAAGCTGGCATCGGGGCGGGTCAACGATTGGCCTTATCAGGGCGTCGCGTCGTCGCCGCTGGTCGAAGGCGACCGCGTTTATTATGTGTCGAACCGCGCCGAGTTGATGTGTCTCGACACGCAGGGCTTCCGCGATAAAGAGAACGACGGGCCTGTGACGGATGAAAAGCTTGCTGGTGAGAAGAACGCGGACATCGTGTGGCGCTTCGATATGATGGAAGAGGTCGGCTCGCAGCCGCACAACCTGGCCAACTCGTCGCCGGTCATGTATGGCGATCTCATTTTCGTCAGCACGTCGAACGGGCAGGACGAAAGCCACGTCAACGTCCCGTCGCCGAAAGCGCCCGCCATCATCGCCGTCAACAAGAAGACGGGCAAGCTCGTCTGGGAAGAAAACTCGGTCTTCGACAAGATTCTGCACGGGCAATGGTCCTCGCCCACGGTCGGCACAATCGGCGGCGTCGTGCAGGTCGTACACGGACAGGGCGACGGTTGGATTCGCGGTTATGAAGCGTTGACGGGCAAGAAGCTGTGGGAGTTCGACACGAACCCGAAAGACTCCGTGTGGCCGAAGACGCGCAACGAGTTGATCTCGACGCCCGTGATCTATCAAGACAAGGTTTACATCTCGAACGGGCAAGACCCCGAACACGGCGAGGGCGTCGGGCATATGTACTGCATCGACGCGACGAAGCGCGGCGACTTAACGAAGACCGGCCTCGTCTGGCACTACGATCAAATCCGCCGCTCGATCTCCACGCCCGCGATCAAAGACGGCATCGTCTATCAGGCCGACTTCAGCGGCTTCCTGCACGCGCTCGATGCGAAGACCGGGCAAGTCTATTGGAAGCACGACGTGTTCGCCGCCGTGTGGAGTTCGCCTATGTTGATTGACGGCAAGATTTATCTCGGCGACGAAGACGGCGACGTGGTGATGATGCAAGAGGGCAAGGTGAAGAAAGTCTTGGGCGAGATCAACATGGGCAGCAGCGTCTATTCGACGGTCGTGCCCGCCAACGGCGCGCTCTACATCGCCAACCGCAACCAACTCTTCGCGCTCAAAGAAGGCGCGGGCGCAGCCGCCCCGGCGACGGCGACGAAGTAACAAGTCCGTACCGCTTGCGATAGGGGGCGGGCCTGTCCTGCATGATCGCATTCAACATAGATCGCATGAACCGCTTCATCGCGCTGCTGATTTGTCTGTGCGCTCTGTCGGCTAACGCGGCGGCGCAGAACTGGCCGCAGTTTCGCGGCCCGAACGCGACGGGCGTGGCCGAAGGGCACATGACGCCCACGAGTTGGGACGCCGCGAAGAACATACACATTAAATGGAAGACTCAGATTCCCGGCCTGTCGCACTCAAGCCCCGTCGTCTGGGGCGCGCGCGTCTTCGTCATCACGGCCATTAGCAGTGCGAGCGTCCCGACCTTCCGGCCGAAGGATCGTGACATCGACTCGGCGCGTGATGATGTCAAACACACTTGGAAAATCTTCGCGCTCGACAAGCGCACCGGGCGCGTGCTATGGGAACGCACGGCGTTTGCAGGCGTGCCGCGCGCACGCAGGCACGTGAAGGCGTCGCAGGCGAACGCCACACCCGCGACGGACGGGCAAGTCGTCGTCGCGTTGATGGGTTCGGAAGGTTTGTTCGCGTGGGACATGACGGGCAAGCTGCTCTGGCAGCAAGACCTCGGCGTGCTCAATCCCGGACTGGCCGACGATCCGACTTCCGAATGGGGTCATTCAAGCTCGCCGATCATCTATAACAATCTCGTCATCGTGCAAGCCGACGGGCACAAGCAATCGTTCATCGCGGCTTACGATAAACAAACCGGCAAGCAGGCTTGGAAGGTCGAACGCGGCGAGTTGCCTTCGTGGAGCACGCCCGTTGTTTATGAAGGCAAGCCGCGCACGGAGTTGATCAGCAACTCAGGGCGCTTCATACGCGGTTACGATCCGTTGACCGGCAAAGAACTGTGGCGCTTCAACGACAACAACCGCGAGGTCAAGATGCCCGCGCCCGTCGTCGCGCACGATCTCTTTTTCTTGACGGGCGGTTATCCGGCCGGCAGTCCCGTCTATGCGTTCCGCCCCGGCGCGAGCGGCGACATTTCGCTAAAGTCGGGGCAAGAGTCGAATCAGTTTCTCGCCTATCGTTTGAGTCGCGGCAGTGCTTACACGGGCACGCCGCTCGTTTACGGCGACCTGCTTTATATCTGCGGCGACAACGGCGTGCTCGCGGCTTATGTGGCGAAGACCGGCGAGCGCGTCTATCAGGAGCGTTTGCCGAGCACGTTCAGCGCGTCGCCCGTCGCCGCCGACGGCAAACTTTATCTGGCGAGCGAAGACGGCGACGTGTACGTCGTCAAAGCGGGGCCGAAGTTCGAGTTGCTGGCCACGAACCCGATGGGCACGGCGTTGATGGCGACCCCCGCCATCTCCGACGGCACGCTCATCATCCGCGCGCAGAATTATCTGTACGGCGTCTGCGAGTGTGAAGCGTCTGCGCCGGGCCGGTAACAGCTTTCTTGTCCATGCAGCCTTTCGACTTTCAGCCCCGCACGCGCGTCGTCTTCGGCGCGGGCGCGCTTGCGCAACTCGGCGACTTTGCGCGTGCGTTGCACTTTCAACGCACGCTGCTCGTCGCCGATAGCGGCCTCGTCGCGTCGGGGCACGTCGCGGAAGCGACGCAGTTTTTGCTCAGTGCGGGCGTGACGGTTGTTCCCTTTCACGATTTTAACGTCAACCCCGACACGCGCATGATCGACGTGGGCCGCGCCTGTGCGACGCAGCACGACGTTGATTCGTTCGTGGCTCTCGGCGGCGGCTCGTCGCTCGACTGCGCGAAGGGCATCAACTTTCTGCTGACGAACGGCGGCCGGATGCAAGACTATCAGGGCTACGGCAAGACGACGCGTGCGCTGCTGCCGATGATCGGTGTGCCGACCACCGCCGGCACGGGTAGCGAAGCACAATCTTATGCGCTCATCTCCGATGCGGAGACGCACGCGAAGATGGCCTGCGGCGATGCGTCGGCCGCGTTCCGCGTCGCGCTGCTCGATCCGCTGCTCACCATCTCGCAGCCGCGTGCCGTGACGGCCGCCACCGGCTACGACGCCATCGCGCACGCGGTCGAAGCCTATGTCAGCACACGGCGCAACCCGCTCTCCGATATGTACGCGCGTGAAGCGTGGCGGCTGCTCGAAGCGAACTACGAGCGCGTCCTCATCGAACCGCACGATGCGACGGCGCGCGGCGCAATGCAACTCGGCGCACACTTCGCCGGGGCGGCCATCGAACACTCGATGCTCGGCGCGACGCACGCTTGCGCCAATCCACTGACGCAGCACTACGACACAACGCATGGCGTCGCCATCGCGCTCCTGCTGCCCCACGTCGTGCGCTGGAACGCACAAGAGGTCGAGACACGCTACGACGAGTTGTTGCGGGCATCGGGTTGCGGCGGCACAGAAAAGGACGCGGGCGCGCGTTTGGCGGCGCGGTTGGAAGAACTAGCTGCGGCAGGCGGACTCAAGCAAACGTTGCGCGGGGTGGGCGTGCCCGCAGACGATCTTGAGATGCTCGCTATTGAAGCGGCGACGCAATGGACGGGGCGCTTCAACCCGCGTGCATTTGACTCGGCCGCAGCGTTGCGAATTTATGAATGTGCTTATTAACCACAAAGACACGAAGACACTAACAATCACTTTTGTGTCTTCGTGTCTTTGTGGTTAATGTTCATGCTCTTAAGATATTTGGACGAAGGCAGGAAGCACTGATGATGTCAATTATTCAACGCGGCACAAAGATACTTATGTTGACGCTCGCGCTGCTTGTGCCGGTCGGCGTGCGCGCGCAAGCGGCGGCCGATAGTTGGTCGCAGTTTCGCGGGTCGCAACAGTTAACGGGCGTGTCGCGGGCGGACGTGTCGCGGAGTCCGCGCCTGTTGTGGACCTTCGACGCGGGCGATGCGATTGAGTCGTCGGCGGCGATTGCGGGCCGCACGGTTTTCGTCGGCTCGCAGAAGGGCGAGTTGGTGGCGCTCGGTCTGGATCAAGGCGCGGTGCGCTGGCGCTATCAGACGGGCGCGCGCGAAGGCATCGGCGAATCGTCGCCGTGCGTGGCGAACGGGTTGGTTTACGTCGGCGACCTCGGCGGGACGTTGCATGCCGTGGGCGCGGGCGACGGGCGGCGCGCGTGGACGTTTAAGACCGGCGGCGAGATCAAATCGTCGCCCGTGGCCGTGGACGATAAGATTCTGATCGGCTCGTATGACGGTCATCTCTATTGTTTGAACGCGCGCAACGGCGCACTCGTCTGGAAGTTTAAGACGAACGGCCCCGTCCATTCGACGCCCGCCATCTGGAACGGGCACGCGCTCATCGCGGGTTGCGACGAAACGTTTCGCGCCATTCGCATCAGCGACGGTCAGCAAGCTTTTCAAGTTACGTCGGGCGCGTACACGGGCGCGTCGCCGTCGCTGATGGACGGTGCGGCGTTCTACGGGACGTTCAATAACGACGTGCTGAGCGTCAACCTGACGACGCGCCGCCTACGCTGGCGCTATCGTCACCCGCAGAGACAGTTTCCCTTCTATTCGTCGGCCGCCGTCGCCGACGGGCGCGTGGTCGTCGGCGGGCGCGACAAGTTTGTTCACGGCATCGACGCGCGCACGGGCCGCGCCGTATGGTCGTTCCAGACGCGCGCGCGGGTTGAATCATCACCGGCACTCGCGGGCGGTCGCGTCTTTGTCGGCTCGAACGACGGGCGCATCTATGCGCTCGACTTCGCGTCGGGGCAGAAGGTGTGGGAGTACGAGACGGGCGGCGCAGTCTCGGCTTCGCCCGCCATCGCCTACGGCCGCATCGTCGTCGGCTCAAGCGACGGCCGGCTCTACTGCTTCGGCTAAAACAATGTGCCGGCACAGGGCAGACATGCAGACAGAACCCGGCCGCGCGGTCTGTTTATAACTTTTGCCTTTTGCCTGAATTTGACTTAGGCTCGTTCAAACTTCGATCCCAACAACTTAGAGGCACGACCGATCATGACGAAGCACGTTCTTGCTTTCATGCTGCCCGTCGCAATGCTCGCGCTGGCGACTGCCTGCGTGCAGCCCGCGCCCCAAGACAACAGGGCCGCGAACACAAACGCGCCGACAAACGCGCCGACGGCGGCCGCGTTCCCGGCCGAACTCAAGCCCGCGCTCGATAGCATCAGCAGCAACACGATAATCGACCACATCAAAGTGCTCTCGTCCGACGAGTATGAGGGGCGCGGCCCCGGCACGAAGGGCGAGGACCTATCGGTCAACTACATCACCGAGCAGTTCAAACGACTTGGGCCTGAAGCCGGGCAACCCCGACGGGACATACGTGCAGAAAGTGCCGCTCGTCGGCTTCACGGCGCAGCCGGCGGCGTCGTTCACGGCGGGCGGCAAGCGTGTTGATTTGCAGTTCCCGCAGGACTACGTCGCCGTCTCGCGTCGCTTCGTGCCTGAGTCGAAGGTTGAGAACTCCGATATCGTCTTCGTCGGCTACGGCGTGGTCGCGCCCGAATACGGTTGGGACGATTACAAGGACGTGGACGTGCGCGGCAAGACCATCGTGATGCTCATCAACGACCCGGCCGTGCCTGATGCGAACGACCCGACGAAGCTCGACGAGAAGCTGTTCAAGGGCAAGGCGATGACCTACTACGGCCGCTGGACCTACAAGTATGAGATTGCGACCGAGAAGGGCGCGGCCGCCGCGATCATCGTCCACGAAGACGGGCCGGCCGGTTATCCTTATGAAGTCGTGTCGGGCAGTTGGTCGCGCGAGAACTTCGACATCCAAACGCCCGATAAGAACATGAAGCGCGCCGGCCTTCGAGGCGTGGCTGCGCCTCGACCGCGCGAAGGAGTTGTTCACGGCCGGCGGGCAGGACTTCGACGCATTGAAGAAGGCGGCCACCGAGCAAAGACTTCAGGCCCGTGACGCTGAACGCGAAGGCGAACTTGTCAGTTAAGAACACGCTGCGCGAGATCAACTCGCAGAACGTCGTGGCCAAGCTCGAAGGCTCGGACGCGAAGCTCAAGGACGAGTACGTCGTTTATACCGCGCACTGGGATCACCTGGGGCGCGATCCGAAGCTGCCGGGCGATCAGATTTATAACGGCGCGATTGACAACGCTTCCGGCATCGCGTCGATGCTTGAGATCGCCGAAGCGTTCACGAAACTGCCGACGCCGCCCAAGCGTTCGCTGCTATTCCTCGCCGTGACCGCCGAAGAGAAGGGCTTGCTCGGCGCGAAGTACTACGCCGAGACGCCGCTCTATCCGCTGACGCGCACGCTCGCCAACATCAACATGGACGGCATCAACCAATGGGGTCGCACCAGAGACATCGTGATGGTCGGCGACGGCAACACCACGCTCGATCGATCTGTTGCGCGAGACGGCCGCCGTGCAAAGTCGCACGGTCAAACCTGACCCCGAACCGGAGAAAGGTTTCTACTATCGCTCCGACCACTTCGAGTTTGCCAAGCAGGGCGTGCCCGCGCTCTACACGGGCGAAGGCACAGAGTACATCGGCAAGGACCGAGAACTTCAGCAAGCAGAAGCGCGACGAGTACACGGAGAAGGATTACCACAAGCCTTCGGACGAGATAAAACCGGACTGGGATTTGGCGGGCGCGCTTGAGGACGTGCAGTTGTTGACGGTCATCGGCTATCGCGTCGCACAGGGCGACAAGTTGCCCGAATGGAAACCCGGCACTGAGTTCAAACTCAAACGCGACGAGATGTTGAAAGGGCCGCCAAACCCGACCGTGCCGTAGCAACAGAACTTAAGGCAGGCGATCTTATTCGCGTGGGCTGAATCTAACAACTCATGCAACCCGAAGCCTCGATAGCATGGCTTTCATGCTTGTCTTTACAAATACGTGTTGGATGCTTCATGCTCGGCGCGGGTTAATCGGGCGTTAGGCTTCTGCATTGAATAATTAGGAGGGCAGTATGCGGAAAGTAACCTTTCAATTCATCGGCATCCTTCTCTTTCTGGTAGCGAGTGCTAGTACGAGTCTGGCTTGTACCTGTATGCACCTCAGAGGCGATCCGGCCGCCGGGTTTGCCGCCGCCGCGGCTGTCTTTTCCGGCAAAGTCATCGCCATCACCGAGGGCGAAGCCGCCCCGCTGACCCCGTGGCTCAAAGAGTTGGCCGTAAAGTTTCGCGTCGAGAAGTCGTGGAAGTTGCTCCGCACCGCTGAGGTTACGGTCTTCACGGTTAATACAAGTAACCTGTGTGGCTTCCCCTTCAGCGTGGGCGAAAGGTATCTGGTCTATGCCCAGGGCCTTGGGCCAGCACTGAGCACTAACATTTGTACGAGGACAGTCCTCTTGACATACGCGCAGGAAGATTTGGCATACCTCAAGCGCAGGCGACTGCTCAAAGGTAAGAAATTAAGCTGATACCGGCGAGCGACTCCATCAAGGTCTTAACTAGCAACCTGCGGCGCGCGACTGAAACGGCTACCATCATCCACACCAAACTGAATGTGCCAACAGCGGTAAAAGTGTTCCCCGGCCAACAAACGAAGCGGACGCCGTGCAAGTGGAGCGACTGATGGAGCAACTGCGGTCAGCATAGTTTACAAGCTACTCGTGAGGTGCTTAGTTCGTGAGGCAAGTAGCAGTTGTTCCCCACAACCCTCAGTGGCGAGATGCATTTGAGGCGGAAGCGCAGCATGTTGCCGCTGCGCTAGGCGAGAATGCGGTAGCCATCCACCACATCGGCAGCACAGCTATTCCAAACATATATGCAAAGCCCGTCATTGATCTGTTAGTCGAGGTCAGAGCCATCACTGAAGTAGATGGGCAGAGTGCGGCGATGGAGTCACTTGGTTATGAAGTGATGGGTGAGTACGGCATCCCCGGCCGCCGGTACTTCCGTAAGGATAACCAGGCAGGAATCAGGACTCATCACATTCACGCGTTTGAGGCCGGCTCGGCGGAGGTAGCGCGGCACTTAGCGTTCCGCGACTACATGATTGCTCATCCCGGAGATGCACAAAGATACAGTGAGCTAAAGAGGCAATTGGCGGAGGAACACCCGCAGAGCCCAGATGGATATATGGACGGCAAAGATGGCTTCATCAAAGAAATGGACCGGAGGGCGGCACAGTGGCGCACATCGCAGGCCGGTTAGTAGCCGGCAGCCTAACAAGTCGCTGAACCGGACGCGCACGCTTGACTTTTATCAATCGGGTTTCGGCACGGCGGCTGATGGCGAGTGTTAGGCTGCTTATTTGTTCTGACAGTTGAGTGGGCAATCTTCGAGGCTATGAGCACTCTCTTATTCACTGTTCTTGATACCTTCTGGATCGAGAAGCGTGGCCTTGTTCTGGCGGCGGACGTGAAAAAGGAACAGGTCAGCCTGAGAAGTGGTGATTTTATCGAGTTGCGTCGGGCCGGATGGTTCGTCTGCCATCACCAGGGTTGTTGGGATTGAACGTGCGATTCCCTACGATCCAGATAGATCATTAGCAATCCTTCTACCGAGTGATATCTTAAAGGAGGATGTGCCAATCGGGACGGAAGTCTGGTCTGATCCGAAGGGCGCAGCCTAACAATGGCATGCAGCGGACGCGCAATCAGCAACTTTCTTATCATTAAAGGCTCGTGCGCGGCGGCCGATTTCGGGCGTTAGACGCTAAACTCTAGTTTATGGTAAATATCGTGAGACATATGATCAAAGCATTAAGTCTTATTTTTATTACTTCAATTATTACCCAAACTGCTGAAGTCGGAGCTTGGCGCGGCATTACCCCTTTACGCTCGACTCGTGCAGATGTTGAACGCTTGCTCGGTCAGCCTGAGCAAGGCTCAAGCAGCCTTTATCAAACCAGCAGCGAAAGAATATCAGTCACTTACTCAGTGCGTCCGTGTGATTACGACTGGCAAGTTCCTCTCGGCACAGTGATAAACATTTCAGTTCACTCGAAGAACCCGCCAGCATTTGCTGCTTTAAAGTTGGACGAGCGCAAGTATGAGAAGCGCAGGGCTCCGCACATTGAGTCTCTCTACTACTACGTTAATCAAGCGGAAGGCATTAACTATACCGTAGATGCGGGCGCGGGAGTGGTGACAGGTGTCGAATATTATCCATCGGCTAAAGATAATAACTGGCGGTGTTCACGCGCGAAAGATTCGACAGGTGGGACGAAAGATATTTCTAAGCTCGGCGAGTATGTTGGTGCTCCCGCCGATGAGACAAAGCAGCTTGATAACTTCGCCACGATTTTAGGACAGGATACCTCTCAACAGGGCTATGTTCTGATTTATGCCGGAAGAAGCTCACGCCTTAATTACACGGAAGTCAAAGCCAACCGCATTAAGAATTATCTGGTTAAGATGAGAAAATTAGACGCCGGGCAAATCGTAACAATTCATGGCGGACATCGTGAGCAGGCGACGGTTGAGTTGTATCTCGTTCCATCGGGAGCGACACCTCCGTTACCTGCACCGACTCTTAAGCCGGAAGAAGTACGCATCATTGATAATCGAGGAAAGAAGCGCAAAAGTGGTCGTAACCCGTAAACTCTCTATTCTCTTGATGGCCGTTGTGCTGGTCTTCGCAAATACCCCCGCGGAGTTAGTGAGCGCGCAATCGCGGCATAGTTTCGTCTGCCCGATGCACGCGGGCGTAGTCTCGTCCGCGCCGGGCACTTGCCCACGCTGCGGCATGAACTTGGCCGCGCGCGCGGCGAAGCCCGGAGTCAAGTCTAAAGTCCGACGAAAACGGATCGCAGGCGGCACGCGCCAAGTTGGCAGCGCAAAGCTGAAAGTGGCAACAACCCCGCCTCAGACCGCGCCGCCCACGCCATTTTACAAGCTTTCGACCGCCGAGCGCGTGCGGGAGATGGAGCGGCTGTCGCCCACTTACGAATACAGTTGCGTCATGCACGCGGAAGTGCGTCTGGCTCAGCCCGGCACATGCCCGAAGTGCGGGATGATGCTCATGTCAAACAGTCCGTCAGTCCGTGGGGCATACAAACTTGCCCTGTCCACGAAGCCGCTGCGACCGAAACCCGGCGAAAAGGCGCGGCTGCGTTTTGTGATCTCCAATCCAGAGACGGGTGCGCCCGTAAAGGATTACGTGCTGAATCATGAAAAGCTGTTTCACCTGTTCATCGTCAGCAATGATATGACGGAGTATCAACACATACATCCACAGCTCGAACGCGATGGCAGCTTCGTGGTCGAGACTGTGTTCCCACATGCAGGGCGCTACAAACTCCATGCGGACTTCTTCCCAGCCGGGGGCACAACACAGATACTTCACCGCGAACTCTCGACGGCCGGTTATCGCACATCAAAGTCGGCGGCGTCCGCATTGCTCAACCCCGATCCGGTGCTTGCTAAGACAGTTGACGGGATGAAGATCAGTCTGGAATTAGGCGGCACAAGCGCTCCGACAGCAGGCGCGCTCATCCCGCTCACATACCGCCTGACGGACGAGCGGACGGGAGAACAGGTGCGTGACCTGGAACCGTATCTGGGAGCATGGGGCCACACGCTGATCCTGAATGCGGATCAGTCCGAATACCTACACTCGCACCCGACCGAGATGTTACCTGACGATGTGGACCTCGCGACCCTGCGTGGTGGTCCAGAAGTAGAGTTCAAAACGATGTTCCCTGTCGCCGGGACCTACCGCATCTGGACTCAGTTTCAGCGCGCGGGGCGCGTCACTACGGTCTTCTTCACTATCAGGGTTGTGGACTGAGCGCGCGAGTGGCGCGTCTTACGCCGTCGCTGCTGGCTGTCTCATTTATCCCGCTGAAGGTGAGTAATTACAAGATACGCTTCAAAGGCCGTCTAACAACTCATGCAACCCGACCGCTCGATAGCATAGCTTTCATCGTTTTCTTGTTGCTACATCCTGACTGCTTTATGCTCGGCGCGGGTTAATTCGAGCGTTAGACCTTTTTGCTTGTGTAACAGGTAATGAGCAACTTACGAATTGCGAATGTTAGTTTCCGAGAGGCTAGTGTGGCAGATTGCTTGGCGGTGGCTAGCGTTCATGTGCAATCGTGGCAAGCGTCATTCGCCGGCATTATTCCTCAAACCTTTCTGGATAAGATGTCAATTGAGAAGCGAGCCAAGGCTTTCGAGGAGGGCTTTGCTGTCGCTTCGTACAAAATGTATGTGGCGGAAGTGCTGGCGCATGGTGTTGTCGGATTCGCAGATTTTGGCGAGGCGAGAGAAGCTATAGCTGCATATGAAGGTGAGCTTTATGCCATCTATCTTCTACCGGAGTTTCAAAGAAAAGGCATCGGTGCGGAACTCTTTAATTTAGGCGTAGAATATCTCGTCGGGAGCGGTAAGAGTTCAATGTATCTTCTGGCTTTGGAAGTCAGTCCGTATAGAACGTTCTATGAGAAAATGGGTGGGCAGGTAGTTGGAAGAAAGCAGACGGAAATCGAAGGGGTCAGGTATGACGAGTTGGTTTATGGGTGGAATAGTTTAGGTTGCATCCTAAAGATGAAGACAGGGGCGTTGTTGCATAAATCGGAGTGAGTACCCTTCTCCCGTTTCGTTTATGACTCACACAGCATAACTCCGAGGCATTCCCAAGCCCGTCATCCGGTTCATCGCAGCGCATCTTACCCGCAACTCCGTAACTTGCCTGCGCCACTCCCGGGCCTTGAGCCTCTCGGCGAAGATAGTCTTCAAGCGCATCATCGCCGTCTCGGCCAAGCTCCGGCGGTGATAACCCGCCTCCTTCTTCCACACGTCCCTGCCGACCTCCCGGCCCCGCAGCACGGCCGCGTCGCGGTCGCGGAACTCCGGCCCGCCCCTGACCCGCGCCCGCTTCTTCGGCGGGATGACGGAGTGCGCCCCCCGCTCGTGGATAGCTTTGTAGCAGTCGTGGAAGTCATAGGCCCCGTCGCCGAGGACTTCCGCCACCTCGCCCTCCACCGCCCCGAGCAGGCCGCGCATCTCCCGCCGGTCGAGGGTGTCCTTGTCCGTCATCGAGAGCGCGACGGCCTCATGCGTGCGGTGGTCAATCAACAGGTGGAGTTTGCGCCAAGTGCGCCGCTTCTCCGTGCCGTGCAACCTGACCTTCCACTCGCCCTCGCCGTAGAGCTTGACCCCGGTCGAGTCCACCGCCAGGTGGAGCGGGCCTCTGCTCAGGCGCGGCAACTCCACGTCGAGGGTCACCGCCCGGCGCGAGAGCGTCGAGTAATGCGGGGCCGGCAGGTCTGAGCCGAGCAGCCGCAGCACGGACGAGACGAGCCCCTGGGTGGCGCGCAGCGGCAGGCGGTAGACCTCGCGCAGCGTCAAGGCGCAGGTGACGGCGAGGTCGGAGTAGAGGCGGCGCCGCCCCCGGCGCGTAGGGGCGGCGGTGTCGCGCCACTTGTTAATGGCGCTCTGCTCGACCCAGAGGGTAAGACTCCCGCGCCCGACGAGTGCTCTGTTATATTCGCGCCAGTTGCGGATGCGGTACTGACGCTTTTCCTTGTTGGTCACGCATCGAGACTAGCAGACGTACCGCCTCCGCGACCTCTTATGCAACAACCCCATGGCGCTGTCTAACAACTCATTGAACCGGAGCGGACTCAGCTTGCATGTCATGCGCAAGCTTGAAGGCTGCTCGGCAATGCTTCCCGCCCGGTTAATTCGAGCGTTCGACGTCGGAATTGGATGTCAGTTCTAAGGAGTCAGGTTATGAAACGAGTGCAATTCGCCAGCATCATTACTTTCATTATCATCTTAGGTTTGCCATTGAACGCATCATCATCACGATTGCCTCAGTCTGTAGCTAAAAAGCCCATGGGGAAAATCATGGGGACATTGCTAGATGTCAATGACGCCAGAGTAGCTCAGGCTAAGGTTAAGATCGAAAGTACGAAATTCAAATGGGAAGGTGAATCTGATGAGGCTGGAGCTTTCACGGCTGAAGTTCCGGCTGATACATATCAGATTTATGTAAAGGCAAATGGGTTTCGCAAATTTGAGAGTGCTTTTCTGAGAGTAAAGTCGAATGTCACCGAAATGGTAAACATTCATCTTGAAGTGCAGGCAATCATAGATACAATTCCAGTTGCGCCTAAGAAGCAGCCTTGAATGATTGAACGTTGAACCGCCGCCTAATAACTCATTCAACCGGACGCGCAGTTAGCTTGGCTTTCATCGGCGAACTACTCAGCCTGACGCCGGGCAACACGGACGACCGGCGGCCCGTGCCCGATGTTGGTCAAGGGGTTGTTCGGCAAGCTCTTCGGCGATAAGGACTATGTTGCGTAGCCGCTCTTCGAGGCGCTCTACGACGAAGGCGTCCAGCGCGGGACGAAACTCAAGCGGAAGATGAAGAACCGGCGGCTGCCGTTGCTCGACAAGCGCATGCTGCGGAGGAGCGATCAACGAATCGGTGCCCGCCCAACTCAAGAACCTCTCGCTGATCGAGCACAGCCGCCACCGAGCGGTGGCGAACTTCGTGGGCAACCCCGTGGTCGGGCTGGTCGCTTACAGGTGGCGCGCGCAGAAGCCGTCTTTGAACATGCGTGTCAAAGAGCAGTTGCGGCTTGTTTTCTAGTTCGCTTACGTCGAACTCACGTTAACTACAAAGCCACGAAGCCACGAAGCAAGTTAAGTGCTTCGTGGCTTCGTGGCTTTGTGGTTAATCATTCTGCTTCAGCACCGCACGTAGCCGAGCAGGTAGAAGACGACGATAAAGATCAGAATGGTCGAGATACAGCCGCCGCCGAGTTTCCATGCCGCGATGCCGGCGAGTAAGCCGCGTAAAGGCCCTTGCATAGTTTCCTCCCCTGTCCAAAAGTCTGACGTGATCTGTTCGGGGGAAGCGTCAACGCATCATCTACGGCACGGGTCTTTAAGTCAATAGTCGTGCGCGCCAAACTCTGGGAGACGGAACAAACATGGTATCCCCCTGCGCCGGCTCCGCATCTTCGGCAGGTCAGGGCTGCCGAAGATGCGAGGCTGGGTCAAGGAGTGGTTGAAGCGATGAGCTAAAAAGGTAGACACACCGCCCGCGCGGCTTAACTATGGAGTTGCGACACAACCATCGGAGGGCCGGGCAGGCGATGTGTCCTCTCAGATATTACCCGATGCTGCGCCGGAGTAAAGACCCCATTTATCTGCGCTTCGAACTGGTGCGCTACGCCCGCGAGCACGGCGTCAAGCCGGCGGCCCGCCAGTTCGGCACGACCGTCAAGACCGTGCGCAAGTGGCTCAGGCGTTGGGAGCCGGGCTCACTGCGCGGGCTCGAAGACCGCAGCCGCGCGCCGCTGCACCCACGCCGGGGCGTCACGGCCGCGCAGCGCCGTCGGGCCGTCGCGCTCAAGCTCAGGCTACCGTCGTGGGGCGCTTCCCGGATGAAGCGCGACTTCCGCCTCTCGCTCTCGGAGAAGGCGCTGCGCCGCATCTGGCGCGAGGAGGGTCTGCTGCGGCGTAAGCGCCGGAAGCATAAGACGAAGCAGTGTCTGAGAGACGTGAAGAGGCAGTGGCGGCTCTTCGAGCAGACCTCGGTGGACACGAAGGACTTATGCGACATCCCGGAGTTGTGGGCGCAGGCGCAGCGGCTCGGCCTGCCTCGTTACCAGTACACGGCGCGCGAGGTCACGTCGGGCTGGCACTACGTGGCGTTCGCGCAGGAATGCACGCTGGCCTACTCGAAGCTCTTCGCCGAGGTCATCCTCTCTCACCTGAAGAGTTGTGGGGTGAAGTTCCGCGGCTCGCGCCTCCAGACCGACAACGGGTGCGAGTTCGTCGGCAACTGGCAGGCGAAGAGTGACAGCGAGTTCACGAAGGCGGTTGAGGCGGTCAAAGGCTTACGCCATACGCGCTGCCCGCCGCGCGCCCACACCTGGCAGTCGGACGTGGAGACGGCGCACCGGCTTATCGAGGACGAGTTCTACGAGGTCGAGCGCTTCCCGGTCGCGCTCCGATTTCATCGCTAAGGCGGGGGCGTACAACCTGTGGTTCAACGTGGCGAGAAGGAACAGCGGCAAAGAGCACAAGACACCGTGGGAGTTAATCCACGAGAAGGAGCCACGGATCGACCCCGCCATCTGCGCGCTGGAACCGGTCTTCCTCGACGAGCTGTTCATGCGGAAGCTCGATGCAAAGCTGCAATGGGGGTACGATGTTATTCCCCATCCCTCGTGCGCGCCAAACTCAGGCGCGGGCAAAATATTTTTCCAGCGTGGTTTGTTGTGGCTTCTTCGTCAGCAACGACACGACGATCATCAACAGCGCCGAGACGATGACCATTGGTACGACCGGCATGAAGCCGAAGACGGCCGTACCACCGGGCGTGCGCGTCAAGGCTTCGACGCCGCCGAGTGTGGCCGCCACCGTGGTCGCCCCCGGCGCGGGCGCAGGCACGGCCGCTTGAAAGATGGCGACGGCGACGACCGCAAGGGCCGTCCACAGGGTCGCGGCGAGCGCGCCCCACTTGGTGCTGCCGCGCCAGAAGAGTGCGGCGACGAGCAGGGGCGAGAGCGCGGCGAAACCGGAGAAGGCGTACTGGATCGCCAACTCGAAGATCGATTCGGGCGCGCGCAGGGCGACAAGGTAAGCGAACAGCGTCAGGAGTATGACGAAGACGCGGCCGGTCTGCACTTGCACGCGTTCGCCGAAGCGGCGCTTGCCGCCGTAGAAGGCGAAGATGTCTTCGGCGAACATCGTCGAGAGCGCGAGGATTTGCGAGTCGGAAGCCATCACGGCGGCCATGATGCCTGCGCCCAAGATGCCTGCTAACCAGAGCGGCGCGTAACGCTTCAACATGATGAGCAGCACGTCGTCGCCCGCTGCTTGTTCGCGCAGTTCGTCGCGTTGTTCGGGCTGCAACGTGCGTCCTTGCGTGGCCAGCACGCGGCGCGCTTCCGTCTTGGCGCGAATTTCGGGCACGTCCGTCACGCGGTTCGCCACGACGCCCAAGAAGACGCACGGCAGCCAGATCGCCATGATGCAGAGCGGATAGAAGATGACAGTTTTTTTGAACTGACTCATGCGCCGCGCCGTCAAACAGAAGATGGCGATGTGCGGGAAGGCGATGGCGGAGAGCGGGATGAACGTGTAGCTGAAGAAGTAGTAAGGCGAGATGCGTTCGCGCGTTAGAAGCGGCGCGAGCGCGGGCGAGTTCTGCATCGCGTTGATCGCGCTCTTGAAGCCGCCCATCGATGCGCCGATGGTGATGACGGCGACCGCGCCGAAGATCAAGAACAGCACGGTCTGAAACGTGTTGACCCAAGCCGTGCCGCGCATGCCGCCAAAGAACACGTAGCTCATCACGACGAGCGCGACAACCGCGCCGCCAAGCCAGTAAGGGACGAAGCCACCGCTGATCGCGTTCAAGGTTGTGCCGCCGCCCATCACGCCGATGATGATGTAAGGCACTAAGAGCGCCGCTTGCACGACGCAGATGACCGTGCCGATGTGCCCGCATTCCCAACGGTCGCGGAACATCTGCACGGGCGTCATGAAGCCGTACTTTTTGCCGAGCGCCCAGACGCGCGTGCCGATTAAAAAAAGCGTCAGCGGGATAACCAAACCCGACGACGATGCCATCAAACCGAACGTCACGATGCCGTTCGTAAAAGCGTGGCCCGACGAGCCGAGGATGGCGAACGCCGTCATGTTCGTGCCGAACAGCGACAACAAAAAGACGAACGGCCCCAACGAGCGGCTGGCGAGAAAGTAGTCTTCCGCCTCTTCTTTGCCGCGTGCGCGGCGGAAGGCGAAGATGCCGATATAAACAACGACGGCGAGATAGAGAAAAACTATGATGGCGGGAATCAACGCGCGTCGCCCTCCTTCGTCGGTTGCTGTTCGACCTCTTGCTCAAGATGCGCGGGCCACGCGAACCGGACGAGCAGCCACATCAACAGCGCCGAGGCCACGGCAAAACAGGCGTGATAGAACAGCCCGATGGGGATGAAACCGAAGACGAGCGGGTGCGCTGTCCGCCAGAACCAGTTGTCTTGGTGCAGCACGTAGAGCGCGACGACGGCTAAGACGAGTAGGATTCGTTGCATCGCAGGTTCAGTTGGAAACCGCAGGGTCAGTCTGAACGTAACAACAACATACTGTGGCCGGGCGGTTGGCCGCAGTCAAGCGCGACAACTACAATGCCGCGACCGCTGCGAGCCACGCCGGCCGCCGAGTCTTAATCATTTGAAGGCGCGATAATCTGATGAAATTACAGCTACAACCCTTGCGCTCTGTTTTACGTGCGGCCCGTGCCGCTTGTTTCATCCTCGGCCTCGCCTGTGTCGGCTTCGCACAGCAGACCGACGCCACCGTCACCGGCGAACTAAAAGACCCAAGCGGCGCGACCATCAGCGGCGCACAGGTGACGGCGCGCAATCTCGAAACCAGTTTCGCGCGCACCGCTACGACCGACGACGAGGGGCGCTTCACCATCGCCGCCCTGCCCGTCGGCACGTATGAAGTGCGCGCAGAGGCCGCGGGCTTCAAGCCTTACGTGCAAGGTCGCCTGCGCGTCACCATCGGCGAGACGGCCGTGTTGAATGCAACGCTCGAAGTCTCTGACGTGGGCACTATCGTTGACGTGCCGGACACGCCCGTCCTCGTCAACACGCAGACGCCTGAGTTGAGTTATCTGGTCACAGAGGCCGCGATTCAAGAGTTGCCTTTGAACGGGCGCAACTACACGGACCTCGCGTTCTTGCAGCCCGGCGTCATCGCCTACCCGCACCGCGAAGGCGGCTCTATCGTCGCGCACGGACTGGGCACGAGCGTCAACGGGCAAGACCCGCGCTCGAACGTTTACTTGATCGACGGCACGCCGCAGAACGACTTCACGAACGGCCCCGCAGGCAGCGCCGCCGGGACAGTCTTGGGCGTCGAAGCGATCCGCGAGTTCCGCGTCGAAGCGAACGCTTACTCGGCCGAGTTCGGACGCAACTCCGGCGGGCAGATCAATGCTATCTCGAAGTCGGGCACGAACCAGTGGCACGGCAGCTTGTACGAGTTTCATCGCAACGACAACTTCGACGCGCGCAACTTCTTCGACGCCGGGCGCAAGCCAGAGTTCAAGCGCAACCAATTCGGCGGCTCAATCGGCGGCCCCATTCGCCACGATAAACGCTTCTTCTTCTTCAACCTCGAAGCCCTGCGCGAGCAGTTGGGGAAAACTATTTCGACGGTCGTGCCCGACCTCGCCGCACGTAGCGGCGCGCTCGCGCCGATCAACGCGGCCGTGCGCCCTTATCTCGAAGAGTTTCCTTTGCCGAACGGCCCGAACCTCGGCTCCGGCCTTGCCGTCTATAACTTCGGCTTCAATCAATCGATCAAGCAGACCTTCCTGCAAGGTCGCTACGACTCGAACAGCAGCGACCGCAACCAGTTCTTCACGCGCTACACGTTCGACAACGCGGATCAATTCTTGCCGACCGACTTTCCGCAGTTCCCGCGCTCGTTCCGTTCGCGCAACCATTTCTTCACCGCCGAAGATCGCTACGTGCAGACGGCACGGACGCTTCATACCTTTCGCTTCGGCTTCAGCCGCACACGCATCGGGCAAGACGTGGAAGCGAACACGTCGCAGCCGCTTCAACCCTTCATCACGGGCCGCGATCTCGTCGGCTCAATCGACATCGCCGGTGTGCCGCGCTTCGGCACGCAGTCGTCGGTCAACGTCAAACTCACGCAGAACGTCTTCGGCGGCGAGTACGGCATGACGCACACGCGCGGGCGGCATCTGCTCAAAGCGGGCGGCCTCGTCGAACGTTATCAAGATAATCTCTATAACCCGACCTTCTCGCTCGGCATCTGGACCTTCGCCAGCATGTCCGACTTCGTGCGTAACCGGCCGCAACGCTTCATCGGTCTGCCCGCCAGCGGCGCGCTCGACCGCTATTGGCGCTTCACCCTCTTCGGCGCTTACGTGCAAGACAACTTCCGCGCCACCGAGCGACTCAACTTGAACGCGGGCGTGCGCTACGAAACGACGACCATGCCCGTTGACATCTACGGGCGCGACTCCGCGCTGCCCGACTTGACCGCCAGCGCGCCCACCGTCGGCCCGCTCTATCAAAACCCGACGCGCAAAAACATCTCGCCACGCGTCGGCTTCGCGTGGGACATCTTCGGCGACGGCAAGACCACTTTGCGCGGCGGCTATGGGATGTACTTCAACACGAACAACCAGCAGAACCTGATCGTCACGATCACGAACCCGCCGGCCACGCCACGTGTCATCATCAACAACCCGACGTTCGCGGCGATCTTCCCCGTCGCACCGCTCAACCTCGGCGTCGGCAACTCGATCCGCCCCGTCCAGTTCGATCTCGATAACCCATACGTCCACATCTACAACGCGAGCCTGCAACACGAACTCTGGTGGAACACGGTCGTCACCGTCGGCTATGCCGGTTCGCGCGGCGTACATCTGTTGCGCAGCGGCGACGTGAACATCGCCGTGCCCGTGCAACTGCCCGACGGCACATACTTCTTCCCCGCGAACGCGCCGCGCCGCAACCCCGCGTTCTCGACCATCGAATTGAAATCAAGCGACGGCAACTCTTGGTACAACGCGGGCATCCTCGAAGTCCGCAAGCGTTGGGGGCAAGGCTTCAACATTCAATCGGCCTACACCTTCTCGCGCAACATCGACACCACGCAAGCTTCGACCTTCTTCTCCGACGGCACGAACGGCACGACCTCGGCCTTTCCTGAGTTTGCCGGCCTCAACTACAACAAGGGCCTCTCCGATTATCATGCCAAGCACAATTGGGTCGTGAATTTTACGTGGCAGATTCCGTTCGCGCACAATCTGGACGGCGTGGCGGGCGCGCTCTTGGACGGTTGGCAATTGGCCGGCATCGGGCAGATGCGCAGCGGCAACCCGCTCACCGTCTTCATTCAAGCGAACCGCTCGCGCTCGCTCTGGGCCCCTTCGCTCGGCCCCGGCATCGGCTTCGACCGGCCGAGCATCGCGCCCGGCTTCACCTACGAGACGGCCGTGCTAGGTCGCCCCGATCAATTCTTCGACCCGGCCGCGTTCGTCCTGCAACCCGCAGGCACACTCGGCAACATCGGGCGCGGCACGTTCATCGGCCCGAACTATCGCAACTTCGATCTCTCGGCCATGAAACTCATCCGCTTCGCCTCGCCCTTGAGCGAAGCGACGAACCTACAGTTCCGCGTCGAGGCGTTCAATCTCTTCAACCGCGCCAACTTCGCTGCGCCTGAGTTGCGCGCCTTCACGCCCTCGTTCGGGCGTATCCGTTCAACCGTCACGCCCTCGCGCCAGATTCAACTCGGCGTGCGGCTCGCGTTTTAAGTTGACTGTCAGGCCAGATAAATTTAGCGATGGAAAAAGGAAAACAGAAATCTATGTTGTGGGTGCTGTTCGTCGTCGGCGCGGTGTTGTCGTGGGGCATGTACGGGGCAATGCTGCATCAGGGGCAAGTGCGTCTGGGCAGCCCGATGCGCGCGTTGTTGTGCGTCGGGCTGGCGTACTTTTTGATCGCGGTGCTTGTGCCCGTGGCTACGCTGTGGTCGCAGGATGCGTGGGGCGGCTTCAACGCAAACGGCACGCTGGTAGCGACCATCGCGGGCGCGCTCGGCGCAGCGGGCGCGGTCTGCATCATCTTCGCCTTTCGCTACGGCGGTCTGCCACTCTACGTCATGCCGCTTGTGTTCGCGGGCGCACCGCTCGTCAACGTTTTGTTCACGGCGATCCTGCATCCGCCCAAGCAAGCGCCGAACCCGCTGCTCTACGTCGGCTTCCTACTCGCCGCCGCTGGCGCAGGCTTGGTCCTCTACTTCAGACCGCAATCGTAAAGTAATGATGACTGATGAATAAGCAGCTATTCATCCGTCATCATTTTCTTTCAGTTCTTCGGACGCTTGAAATAGATCGCGTTCAGCGCGCCTTGCCTGATCTCGAACGCGCCTTGGCCGACCATCTCCCAACCGTCTGCACCTAGTTTGGCTAGGGCTTTGGCGGGGCCGCTGCGTTCCGTCGCCTGTTCTTCAAACTCCACCACGCGCACGCCTTCGTCGCTGAAGTAACTGATCCAGTAAAGGCCGCCACGTGTCGAACTCGGATAAGCGGCGCGCGACAGAGAGCAGTACTCCCACTTTTGCACGTTCGCCGGTTTCGGGCGTTCGACCCGCGCCGGCCCGCCCGTCGTCTGCGCCGCCGCGAAGAACCTGTTCGCCATTGCCCCGCCGCACACGGCGACCAACATCAATGCCGCGAACGCGGCGCTTCGTCTTGCGTTCATCATCCATCGCCTCCTTCAAGGTCGCCTTGCGCGGCCCATTGGTTACACGGAGCGCGGCCGGGCGCGTTCCACGAATCCGGCGGGCTAACGCGCGGCCGGTTTGCCGATGCAGTAGAGCGCGCCGGAAGTGCGGACGAAAAGCTGGCCGTCGGAGACGGCGGGCGAACTGAGACAGTAATCGTCGAGCGCGTTCTCCGCCAGCACCTCGAACTGCGCGCCCGCTTTGAAGACGCTCGTTAGCCCGTCCTCGTTGGTCACATAAATCTTACCGTCGGCCAGCACGGGCGAGGCCGAATACGTGCCCGGCTTCAAGCGCACGGGGCCGTAAACCTCTTTGCCCGTCTTCGCATCGAGACACCAGACGATGCCTTTGTCGTGGACGATGTAGAAATACTTGCCGTCGGTCACGGGCGTCGGCACGTCGGCGGCCTGCGACGACCAGAGCAAGTGCGACGTGGTGATGTCGCCGCGCCCGCCCGCGCGGAACGCGAGTAGCGGCTTCATGCGCGTCGGCGCGTAGACGATGCCGTCGGCGACGATGGGCGAGGCGACGATGCGATAAAAGGGCGCACGCTCAGGATTAAGCCCGTGCGCACGCCAGATTTCTTTGCCGGTCGCGGGGTCGTGCCCCGTCACCACGTCGCCGCCTGTGATGACGATCTCTGTGGTCTTGCCGTAACGCAAGAGCGCGGGCGTGGTGTAAGCGTCGGGCGACTCCTGAATCGCGTCGGTCGGGCGCTCAACCTTCCAGACGGTCTTGCCCGTCGTCTTGTTGATGCGAAGCACGTAAGACGGCTCGTCCGTCTTCATGCCGTGCAGGACCTGCACGTAGAGCGCGTCGTCGTCGAGCAGCGGCGAAGAAGCATAGCCCCAGTTGAGGCCGAACCGGCCGTAGTCCTTCTGTATGTCGCGCGTCCAGAGTTCGCGCCCCGCGAAGTCGAAGCCCTTGAGGATGCCTGTGCCGGTCATCACATAGACGGACTTGCCATCCGTCACGGGCGAGGGCGACGACATGTTGTGCTTGCGCATCGACATGTTCCCGCCACCGAGCGGGCGCTTCCACGCAACCGTGCCCAGTCGTTTATCGACACACCAGAGCGATAGCTCGTCGCCTTCGGCCACGTTCAGAAAAACCCGGTCGCCCCAGATGATCGGCGTCGCGCCGCTGCGCCCCGGCAGCGCCAACTTCCACGCGACGTTCTCGGTCGCGCTCCACTTGACGGGCAGATTCCGCTCGTCGCTCGTGCCGTTCAGAAACGGCCCGCGCCATTGCGGCCAGTTGCCCGCCACGACTACGCCCGACAGCACGAGCAGCAACGCGCACGCGAGCAGGACTGAGTTCCCGCGCATCATCTTTTCTCCTCGATTGGTATGGACTCAAACGGACGGCGAAAACTTACCACAAAGACACGAAGACGCTAAGAAGCTTTTGTCTCGCTTCGTGTCTGGGAGTCTTTGTAGTTATGTCGTCAGTCCGCGCGCAGGGCGGGCAACAGCGGCGAGCGCAAGGTCGCGATGGTGGCCAGCAGCGAAGCTAAGAAGCCTGTGGCAAGGACGGCGAGCAGCAGCACTAGCAGCGACAGATTGGGCAGCCCTCCGCCCGTGCGCGCAAAGAGTGCGGGGGCGATGGCGAGCATGGCGCAAACCGTGCCCGTCGCCAACCCGCACACGAGCAGCAGCGCGTTCTCGGCGACGACCAGCACGACGAAGTGGCGCGCGCCGTAGCCGACAGCGCGCAAGAGCGCAAGCTCGCGGCGACGTTCGAGCACGTTACGCAAGAGCACGGTCGCCAGCCCGACCGTGCCCAGCAACATGCCGAGGCCGCCGAGCGTCTGGAAGGTCGAAAGATATGTGTTCTCGACGCGATGATAAGCGGCGAGTCGTTCGGCCGTCCCCGTCGCGTCGAAGCCGTAATCCGACAAACGATCTTCGAGCAGACCCGCGACCTCAGGCGCACGCGCAGGCGGCACGTCGAGCAAAAAGAAACGATAGCCCTGTTGCGCGGGGAAGGCGCGCAGGAAGTTGCGCTCGGATAGGAGCAGTTCGCTTTGAAAGAGACTGTCCGCAAGCGCCGCCACCAGCCGCAGACGGACAGGTGCGCCGCCGTCGCCTTGTAAGACGATCTCGTCGCCGAGTTTGCGATGCAGCACATAGGTCATGGACTTCGCATCGGCCGCGATGGGGATCGCGCCGGCATCGGGTTCGCGTTCGAGCAACAACCACGGGTTAGCTTGTTCGTCAGGCGTCGCGGCCAGTGAAGACTGAAAAGCGAAGCGGTTTTGACGGATGAAATCTGGCGTGGCCGCCAGTAACTTCGGGTTGCGCGGTTGATAGAGATTGAGACAACTCGCGTCGTCGCCGGGTCGCACGCGAAAACGCGCAAAGGTCACACCTGCGAGTGTGCCTGCTTCTTGTTCGCCGTCGAGGCTCAACGCTTCGCGGCCTGCGGGCGCGTTCGGATCGTGCGTCAAGGGCAAGAGCGTCTCGGCCATGAGCGCGTAGCCGCCGTTGCCTGATCGCTTGTCGGTCGCAGCCACGCGGCTGTCCTGTCGAAACGCATCGACGGCGACGATGATGAAGGTCGCAGCCGCGACGAGCGCGATGCACAAGACGCTGCGGCCGGGTCTGTGCGCCGCGTTGCGCCAGCCGAGCCGCACGACGGGCCACCAGCCGCGCCCTTGAATGAGTTTACTGCGCCCGCGTCGCAACCACACAGATTGATAAGCCAAGAGTGCGACGAGCAACAACACGCCCGCGCCGAAGAAGCTGACCGTCTCGCCGACCATGTGCGCGGCGGCGAGCGCGAGCAATAATAAACCTGACAGACCACATGCGATTGCAACGATGAACGCGGTTGTGGCGCGCGGGCGCGATGCAGCTTGATCAAGTTGCTCGTCTGTCTGGTTATGCTTTGCGTTGCGACGCGGCTTGATCTTGCGTGGCTCGTCTTCGTCAAACGAACCGGCGAGCAGGCTTCTTGTTGACACACGGCGGAGCGCGCGCAGCGTCCACCAGACGCACAGGAGCGCGGCGACGATGCCGCCCACGCCACCCGCCGCAAGCGAGAGCGGCGCGACGTGGAGCGACAGCAGGCGTGTGCCCACCGCGTCCACCCACCAAGTCCGCAAGCCCCACATCATCAACGCGCCGTAGAGCAACGCGCCGCCAAGCCCTAAAAGACTGCCGAGCGCGGCAAGCATGAAGCCTTCGCTTAGAAAGAGCGTGCGAATGTTCGCGGCGGGAAAGCCGACCGCTTGCAGCAAGCCGATCTCGCGCACGCGCTGCTCGATGCCGAGTTTGAAGAACAGGCTGACGAGCATGAGCGCCGAGAGGACGATGAAGAAACTGAAGTAGAGAAAGTATTCGCCGAAGTCGGTCGCGCCGCGTGCCGCCTGCAAACCGTCCGCGCGCACGGGCACGATGGCGAAGCCTGCGCGCACGGGATCGAGTGCGGCGCGTAAGTTGTTTTCAAAACCGGCGCGCGCTTCATCAAGCGACACATTGGCCGGCGGATAGAAGCGCACAGAGGTCAACCGGCCGAAGCGCGTCTGCCAGAGTTCTTGCCCGCGCGTGAGCGGGATGAAAGCTTTCGGCGTCGTGCGATAACGTCGCCAGTAGTCTTCATCTTGTGGGCGCACGCGTTCGAGGTTAACGGGAAAGGGCGGGTCCCAATCGGACAAGCTCTCTGTGTTGCTGATGCCGGGATAGTCTGGCGTGAGTTGCCTGTCGGCCGCGAGGCCCTGCATGGGCACGATGCCGGCCAGACGAAACGCGGCCGTCTCGGTCGTCAAACGCCCTTCCTCGCGCCACAGGTAATAATCGAGCGAGACGGTATCGCCTATGTGCGCGCCGAGATCAGCCGCCGCCCATTCGTTCAGCAAGATCGGAGTGGCCGCAGACTGCGCGCGTGGCTCATTACTATACGACTGCTCATTGCCGACGCCTTGTGCGCCTTGCATGAGTTCGTCGAAACTCGTCTGCTCGATGGCGGACACAAGCGAGTAAGGCGTCTCGCGTGTGCTGGTGCGGATCGTGTTCGCTAAATAAGAGAAGACGCCGACCGGGCGCAGGTTCATATCATGCGCGACACGACGCGCGGCCTCTGTCAGTTCGTCGCCGACGAGCGCGCTTTCACTCTCAAGCGAGAGTGCTTGTTGTGCTTCAAGTGAGCGGACGCGAAAGCCTAAATCTTCAAGTGTAAAAGCGGCGCGCAGAAGTTGTGCGGCTTGCTCAACCGGGCGCGCGTTGTCGTCTGCCGTCTTACTATCGTCACTCTTGCGCGCCAGCAGTAGCGTGTTGACCTTGCCCGTCTGCCCCGTCTCCCTTTGCAAACGTTTGAGCGCGACGAAGACGGCCCGCACCTCACCCTGTTGTGGGCGCAACGCGAACTCGCCGAGTTCGCTCGCCGCCAAGACGCCGCGCACTTGCAGCCGCAGCGTGCGCCCCACATCGTCCTTGCGCCCGTGCAGCGACTCGACGGGAATGGCCGTCGGCTTCTCGATCCGCAGGCGCACCGACGCGCCCGCCGTGCCGCCCAACTCCTGCGCGAGACTCGGACTCAACAACGCCTCGTCTTCCGTCGGCGTCGTCACCTGCGCGCCCAGCCCGTGGAATTGCCAGAAGCGTTCGTCCACGCCATAGACCTGCACGCCCGCCCCGCGCCGCCCCGTTCCTTCGTCAACCACAACGCTACTCAACACGATCAACGGGCACGCCGCCTCGAACCCGCCCGCCGCAAACGACGCACGCGCACGCATCTCGTCCGCCAACTGCTCACGAAAAAAACCCGTGCTCGTGATCAACTGATCGGTGTCGGCCGAGCCGACGCGCAGCCAACTCGCGCAAGCTCGCGCGCACCGAGTCGCCCACCAGCAACGCCCCGGCCAGTACCGCGACCGCCACCGCGACACCTAAGACCACAGCCGCATTCGTGCGCCAGTAATAGACGAGATTACGTTTGATAAGCGTGACAGACTTCATCATCAACAAGGCCGAACGACAATAATGATGACTGGTGAATAACGAATAGCTGCTTATTCATCAGTCATCATGCTGCATAAAGATCAGCGTGTCTCTCATTCATCATTCATCATTTCTTTCTGAGTTGTTTGTCGTGCAGTTCATAACGCACGGGCAATCGGGCGGCGAGTTCGGCGCTGTGGGTAACGACGATGAGGATCGTCTCTTGTCGCTGGTGCAATTCGAGGAGCAGCGCGGCGACGCGTTCGGCTGATTCGTGATCAAGATTGCCGGTCGGCTCGTCGCACAGCAACAGCGTGGGCCGGCGGATGAGTGCGCGTGCGAGCGCGGCCCGCTGCTTCTCGCCGCCGGAGAGTTCCGCCGGTCGATGTTCCAACCGTTCGCCGAGGCCCACTTGTGCGAGCAGGGCGCGCGCGCGTTCCGTGTCGTCGTCGCTTGTGCTCGCGATGAGCGTGGGCGTCAACACGTTCTCCAAGACCGTGCATTGCGGCAGCAGGCAATGGTCCTGAAAGATGAAGCCGATCTCTTTGTTCCTGAATGCGGCCAGCGCGCGCTCGTTCAAAGCGAAAGGGTCGCGCTCGTCGAGTTTGACAAGGCCGCTGGTCGGCGGTTCAAGCGCGCCGACGATGTAGAGCAGCGTGCTTTTGCCGCTGCCCGACGGGCCTGTGACGGCGATGGCGTCGCCGCGCGCCAGTTGCAAGTTGACGTGCGCGAGGATCGGCAGCGCACCGCGCGGCGTCGCATACTCTTTCGACAGGTCTTCGACTACGAGCAAACGTTATGACCTCGATAGCGATCAGCGGTCAGCCGCCAGCGATCAGCTTTAATCAGTATCAATAGCTGAAAGCTGATCGCTGGTCGCTCGTTCACGCGACGCCGACATGCGCCGGCCGTTGCTGCGTTAACGTCTCTGCGCTTGTCAGTTCTTGATAGACTTCAAGCGTGCGTTCGGCCATGCGCGCGACGCTGTAGTGTGCGCGCACGCCGGCCGCGCCTGCGCGACCGAGTTGCGCGGCGCGGGCTGCATCTTGCCAGAGCGTATAGATGCCTTCGGCCAGACTCTCGGCGTTGTCCGGTTCGACGAGCAGACCGCCGCGCGTGCGTTCGACGATCTCTGTATACGCGCCGCGTCGCGGTTGGACGACGGGCACGCCGCACGCCAATGCTTCGAGTACGGACAGCCCTTTCGGTTCGTCGTATGGCGCGGGCACTGAGAACACGTCGCAGCGTCGCAGGAAGTCGATCTTCTGTTGCCGGTCGAGCGCGCCGTGATAATGAAACTCTGAAGCGAAGCCCCAGTCGCGCATCTGTTGTTCGACGGCGTTGAAATAGGCGCGGTGTTCCGGCCCCAGATAGCCGCCGACTTCAAGACGTGACGCGGGAAAGTCCGAGCGTTCGCGCAACAACTTGTAAGCCTCGCAGAGTTCGCGCAAGCCCTTCTCCGGCGCGACGCGCGCGAAGTAGCCGATGGTGAATGGATCGTTGCGTGTGCGCTCGGCCCCGTCGAAGTCTTCGACGTTGACGCCGAGCGGCACGACGCGCACCTTGTGTTCGGGGATGGCGAGATAGCGACACATGAAGTCTGCGTAGTAGTCGCTGACGGCGACGAACGCGTCCACGTGTTCGACGTTGGCGCGGATCAACTCAAGCGCCGTGCGGCGATAGTCCGCTTGCAGTCCGTCGATGAACAGGTCTTCGCCCTGTAGTGTGCAGACGATGGGTCGAGCCAACACTTGCTTGATCGGGCGGGCGAGACTGATCAGCAGCGAGTTCGGCAGGCTGATGAGATCGGGCGGCTCTGTCTCTTGCCGCAGCCAGTGGACCAATTTGTCTAGCTCTTTTCGTTGGCGGCCGTCCGCGCCGCGCAGCATCGAGACGGTCAACTCGCCGAGCATGCGCGGGTCGAGCGCAAGCGAACGACGCGAAGCAAGGCGTAGCGCGGCGGTCGAATCCCACAGCCGATCAAGCAGCCACGGCGTGCGCCGAAAGAGCGCCGAGTGCTGTTCGAGATAGACGCTGATGCCGCCGAAAAAAACTTTCGCGCTGCTGACGTTCGGCTCGTCCGTCAGCGTCGGCGTGTAGATCGGCAGCAGCATTACGTCGTGCCCGCGCCGGATCAACTCCGCCGCCAGCGCGTTGTCGCGCAGACAACTGCCGCAATACATATTCGCCGCGCCGGCCGTGAAAGCGAGAAGCTTCATGATGCAATGCTTGCGCTAGCCAGCGACCGCTTGTTGAAAGGCTCTGCGCGCGTACAGATGCTCGAAGAGGTTGCCCTCGTGCGGTTGATCCCAACTGATCCGGCCGGTCGGCACTGCGCCGATGTTCAGGCGATCAACGTGCGGCGCTTGGAGTAACTTACGGATCAACTGCTCGTCGCGCGTGATCGCCGTGACGACAAGGCTCGGCCCTAATGCTGCGGGTAGTTCATCGGCGTTGACTTGCACGACACTTGCGAACGGAAATAGAAACTCGCGGTTCGCCAGCGTATGTTCACGACTTGCACACAGCACGACGGTCGGCAACAGGTACGCGCCGCTTTGCCAGTTGACCAGACGACCGCTGCCGCGTCGTTCAGTTGTTAAATCGCGCGCGCCCGGTTCGGCCAAGCCGGCCTCGATCAGCGCATTGATACGCGCGGCGACCGATGCATCGGCGAAGGGCGCGAGTTGGGCCGCGTCATCATCCACTGCGCGCGGGCTGACCTGCGCCAAACGTTCGGCGAGCGCCAACGCGATCTCTTCGGCGTGCGCCGTGACCCAGATGCCCGAAGCGTTGACGCACGAGCGCCCGCCGTTCTCAAGCACCGACGCGACCAGCACATCAAGATACTGCTCCCACTCGTCCGCGCAGTCCGCGCCGATGACGACCTTGCTATAGCCGGGGCCATGCACTTCCACACGTCGGTCGTCGGTCCATTGAGCAGTCGAACTTACATCACCAAAGACCATGCCGCGCCCTGTCCGGCGCAGGATTTCGCTCGCGCCTGCGTGATCAGTTTGATAGTAACTGAACGCGACTGGCGGCACGCCAGCTTTGATGAACGACTGGATGATGCGGTAAGGCGTCCACGGCTCTGCGCCGCCGGGCTTCAAGACGAGCGGCGTCTTCAACGCGACGGCTGGAACCCACAACGAATGCACGCCCGGCGAGTTGCTCGGCAGCACCACGCCGAGCGTCTGCGTGCGCGGGAAGAAGCTGACGGCGCGGCCTTCGATTGTGCCGAAGCCGCGATCAAGAATGCCGAGATCGAGATTGCGCGTCAGCCCTGCAAGCACCGTGTGCATCTCCGCCAGCACGCCGCGAATCTTCTCCATGTTGCGCCGCGCCAGCACATGCGGCAACCCCGTCGTCGCCGCCAACTGTTCGACATACCTTTGCGGCGTCTGCGCTTCGTCGCCCACGGGCAACTCGTCGCGCATAAAAATCTCAGCCGCATGCGCGCACATCTCAATCAACTCGTCCGTGCTTAACGCTTCGAGCGCACGCCGCGCAGTCTCTTGCTCCAACAGATCGCGGCGCACCAAGCCCGCGTTCGCCTGACTCATCTCCACGAACGGCGCACCCGTCCCGCACTGCGCCACGCGCACCACGTCCAGACTCTTATAAGGCACGCCCTTGCGTAACAACGGAATGTGCAGCATGACGAAAAACTCAACCAGCTTTCAAGACTAAAGGATTAATGCAAGCTTGTTACGCGCGACGTTGTGCCTAAGTTTCGGCATAACCAACTTAACTCACGCATCGGCGCATAACGCTTATTCAATAGACGCCTTCGACAACCGAGGTCTGGAAGCGGGAGAAGGGGCGGACGTTGCGGACGCCGTCCCAGGGGTAGAGATGATAGGGCGGCTCGCGCTCGGCTTCGTCGCGTTCGAGGAAGCGGGGCATGAAGAACTCGCGCGTGAGCGTTGTCAAACGAACGCGGCCGGTCGCGCCATATTCGACGAGTCTGTCCGGCTCGTCGGGGTCAACCACTTCGATCATGGCGCGCGGGAGCGGCGGGTAGTAGATGATGGCGTAGTTGTCTTCGACGAGACGCGGTTTGCCGGTGGCAAGACCCATCAAGGTGTTGCCGTAGGTCGGCGCGAAGTGAACGCCGTCCAGAAGTTCTTCGACGGCGAAGCGATGGAACTGCGGCGTCATCTCCGTGCCGCCGCAGAAGACGCCGGTGATGCCGAGTTTCTTGAGCGAGACTTTCTCGCAGAGAGCTTCGAGCAGTTTCGGCGTCGTGAACAGGCACTTGATGTTTTCGTGCGCGCGCAGCAGCGTCAATGCTTGCTCGACGACGTGTTGCTTGTACGCTTCGGCTTCGCGCGGTTGGTTCGACTTCAACAACTTGATGACCCAACGCGGATCGAGATCGACCATGAAGCAGATGCCGCCGCGATACTGCGCGAGATGTTCGACGGCGAGACGCAGGCGGCGCGGCCCCGTCGGGCCGACCTGTAGCCAATCCGCGCCGGGCGGAAAAGCTGCGTCGGGCAGCGTCGCGCTAAAAGCTTCGTAGTCGAGGCGGAAGTCTTCGACGTTGATGCGACACTTGGGCACGCCGGTTGAGCCGCCCGTCTCGAAGACGAAGACGGGGCGATCTTTGTAAGCGCGCGGTATCCAGCGGCGCACGGGGCCGCCGCGCAGCCACTCGTCTTGAAAGAACCCGAAGCGCGCGAGATCGTCGTAAGTTTGCACGTCGCGGCGCGGCTCCCAATCGAGTTGTTTGGCGTAGTCGAGCCAGAAGGGGCAGCCCGTGTCGGGGTTGAAATGCCACTGCATCAACTCGCGCACCCATGCGTCGAGGCGCGTGCGCGCGAGTTGCACCTGCGCCTGCAAGTCGTCTCTTTGGGTCATGGACATGAAAGGAATTTAACCACAAAGATGCGAAGACACGAAAGCAGGCAATTAAGCTGTTTCGTGTCTTCTCGGTCTTTGTGGTTGAGTGCTCTTTAATGCGGCTCGACCAAGTACAGGTCGCGGCCGGCGCGTTCGACGATCAAAGTGTCGGGGTCGGACTCGTAGTCTTCACGCCGAAACTGCCTGTGATCTAAGAAGCCTAAGTTGACGCGTTTGCAAGTGGCTTCGTCGAGCGCCGAGGCCATCGTGATGCGGTAGCGCGGAATGACGCGCCCTGTCTCGTCGCGTTGCCCGGCATAAGAGACGTGCGCGAGGTGCGCGGCGACGGCGAGGTTCGCCTGTAGCTCGGTCGAGAGCGCGACCATCTCGCGCACACGGTCGAGCGGCGCGTAGCCGTATTTTTCGATCAACAGCCCGTGCGTCTCGGAGATGGTGCGCAGGTGCGGCGCATAGACGATCAACTCGCCGCCCTCTTCGATGATGCCGCCGAGTTTATAACTGGCCTTGCCGCCGACCCATAGCTCGTCGTAGTGCTCATCGAGCAGAGCGACGACGCGCTTATACTTGCGCCCCGTGTACTTGATGTGAACGTGGCGGCTCACGTCGGCCGCACGACGAAAGGCTTCGCGCACGTCGCCGGCAAAGAGCGCGTAGGTGCGCAGGCGGCCGTCGTCGTCGCGCGCGACAACCGAGTTGAGCGAGATGATGCGCGCGGGCACGAACTCGGCCGCCGCCTCGATCATGTGGCGCGTGGGCGTCTCGACCCGACCGATCACGTTCTCGATTGAGGCGAGCGCGCCGAGCCAGTGGGTTGCGTGCGTCAGGTCGGGCCGGCGACGCCGGGGAAGAAATATTTCGCGCCGCCCGCGAAGCCCGCCACCTCATGCGGCACGGTCGCGCCAAAGATCAGCACCGTGTCGTACTGGCCGGGCGCGAGCAAACGGTTCAAACTCACGGTGACGGCTTCGCTGATCAGCCCGCCGGTCAACTCGCGCACACGCTCGGCGCTCAACTCGCCAAGCGTGACCAGTTCGGCCGGATCGTTCCACTGGTGATCGAAGATGCGCCCAAGGCCGGGCGCGTTTGCGCCGTCGTCGCTCAGCCCGATCTTGCCGCGCTTCTCGGCCTCGGTCATCGGCATGTGCGTGCCCTGCGCGACGAGCGCGTCGAACTGCTCGACGCGGCGCGCGGCCAACACTTCGGCGGCGAACGGAAAGAGCAGGTCTGTGTTGTCGTCGCGCGTCTTGTCGGGAATGATGGCGAGCACGCGCGCACCGGGCGCGACGCCGAGCAAGGCCTGCTCGACGATGGCGCGCAACTCGCGCGGCGACAGATCAAGTTCGGGCGCACCTTGCCCGACGGTCGCGGGCGCAGGTTTACTACTCATAACGGATCACCTCATGCAAGATGTTATGAAAACGATGCCTGAATAAAATTAACCACAAAGACACCAAGACGCAAAGTGTTTCTTTCGTGTCTTAGTGTCTTTGTGGTTAACGGTCCTCGGTTAACGTTGAATGCGCGCCGAGCCGCCTTTGGCGAACGCGCGCACTTGCTCCATGGTCGCCATGGTCGTGTCGCCGGGGAACGTGGTCAACAACGCGCCGTGCGCCCAACCAAGCCGCAGCGCCTCTTCCGGCGACTCGCCATTCAACAGCCCATAGATGAAGCCGGACGCGAACCCGTCGCCGCCGCCCACGCGGTCCAACACGTCCAACTCGGCGGTCGGCGCGCTGTAAGTCTCGCCGTTGATCCACGCCACGGCGCTCCAACTGTGCCGGTTCGTCGTATGCACTTCGCGCAACGTCGTGGCGACGATCTTGACTTGCGGATGACGCTCGATCACTTCTTCGATCATCAGGAAGAACGCGGTCGCGTCGAGTTTGGACTTCGCGGTCACGTCCTGCCCGCGTATGCCCAGACCTCTTTGCAGGTCCTCTTCATTACCGACAAGCACGTCCACGTTCTCCACGATGCGCTTGACGGTGGCCAACGAGCGTTCATAGCCGCCGCCGATCTTCCAGAGCTTCTCGCGGAAGTTCAAGTCGTAAGAGACGACCGCGCCCGCGGCCTTTGCGGCCTGCATCGCTTCGATGATCAACTCGGCCGTCGTTTCCGAAAGCGCCGCGAAGATGCCGCCCGTGTGAAACCAGCGCACGCCGCCGGCAAAGACTTCGGCCCAGTTGAAGTCGCCCGGTTTCAACCGCGCCGCCGCTTCGTTCGAGCGGTTATAGAAGACGACGGGCGCGCGCACGCCATGTCCACGGTCGCTATAGACGGCCGCCATGTTCGGCCCCGTCACGCCGTCGTGCTCGAACCACTTATAGAAAGGCTTGACGCCCATCGCACGCACGCGTTCGGCGATCAACTCGCCAATCGGATAGTTGACCATCGCCGACACGATGCCGGTCTTCAGACGGAAGGCGTCGGCCAGATTAGCGGCACAATTAAACTCGCCGCCGCTAACGTGTATCTGACATTCGGACGCTTTGCGAAAGGGGATGACGCCGGGATCAATCCGATGGACCAGTGCGCCGAGCGACAGGAAATCCAACGCGCCCTCCGGCAAAATGTTCAGACCATAATTCATGCTACGCTCCTTAACGATCATACTGACTGATTGATACTAGCTTGCGAAACGAACTTTGAAGCGGTGCGAACGATGCACGATGAATGATGACTGATGAATAGCTGCTTATTCATCCGTCGTCATGCATCATGCCGCATCGTCTTTCATCACACGCCGCTGAAGGCCGAGAAGCCGCCATCGACGGGGACGACGACGCCGGTGACGAAGCCGGAGGCGGGCGAGAGCAGCCACAGCAACGTGCCCAACAAATCTTGCGGCTCGCCGAAGCGCGCCATCGGGGTGTGGCCGATGATGCTCTGCCCGCGCGCGGTCAGTGCGCCGGTTTCCTTGTCGGTCAGCAGAAAGCGATTCTGCTCGGTCAGGAAGAAGCCGGGCGCGATGGCGTTCACGCGTATGCGCGGCGAATATTCTTGCGCCAGATGCACGGCGAGCCATTGCGTGAAACTGTTGACGCCCGCTTTCGCCGCCGAGTAGGTCATAACACGCGTCAACGGTTGCAAGGCCGACATTGACGAGACGTTTAAGATCACGCCCGCGCCCTGCTCGGCCATCTGCCGGCCGAAAATCTGACTCGGAAAGATTGTGCCCAACAGGTTCAAGTCGAAGACGAAGCGCAGGGCTTCTTCCGGCAGGTCGAAGAACGAGAGGTCGGGGCGTGTCGTCGCCTGCGGATGATTGCCGCCCGCGCCGTTGACGAGGCAATCAACCCGCCCGAACTCGGCCACTATCTGCGGCAACGCCTGTTCGAGTTCATCGCGCTTGACCGCATCGCCTTCGACGATGAACACACGGCCCGACCCCTTTATCTCTGCCAGCACGTCCGCCGCCTTCGCGCGGTTGCGCGCCAGCACCGAGACGTTCGCGCCGCAGCCGACCAGCGCCGCGACCATGAAGCGACCCAACACGCCCGTCCCGCCCGTGACCACCACGGAGCGGCCGGTGAAGTCGTACATCTTCATCAACTCTGCTGCGTTCATCTTAACGCTCCCTCCACCCGGCGTGGTCGCAACCACGGCACACTCAAGCGCCGATGAACAACGGCTTGATGTGGCGCTCGTACAAGTTCTCCGTCACGTTCTTGCCGACCGTCGCCTCGCACGCCTTGAGCATGTCTAAGTAACGATCCCCCATCTTAGCGGCGACCTTGTAACCGACGTGCAGCAGTTGCCGCAGGTGCAAGTTGTACTGCTCGTTCTTCGGGTCGTGCCGGAGCGCGCTCGTGAACTGTTCTGAGGTCCACTCTTGCACTTCCGCTTTCGCCGGGAGCTTCGTGCGATCAATGTCGATCACGGTCGCATAAGGCGCGCACAAAGCGTCTATATCGTCAAGCGCCTTGCCGTAAATCTCCTTGGCCAGCTTCAACCCTTCGCCGCCCGATTCCGCCAGTCCGATCACTTCTTCCAGCCAGTTCGTGCCCGCCGTCTTCACGTGAATCCCCGCGCCCGTGCGTTTGAGTGCGCGGCGGATCGGCTCGTAGATCGAGAACTTGTCGCTGCCCGAATGGACGCTCAGCTTCAGATTGTCGGGCAGTTCGTACTTGCCGACGGCATAAGCGATCACGGCGAAGTCTTCGTTGAACTCCTTCTCGAACTGCGCGACATCGCCGACGTAATCCACGCCCTTGTTGAAGCGCCCGGTAAACTTCGGCGCGATGGTCTGCGCCGGAATCTTTTCGTCCGCGATGGCGGCCAGGATCACTAACAACTCCGGCGGCGTCTGCGGGCTGTCCGTCTCGTCCATCGAGACTTCGGTGATGAACTTGCCCTCGCCCTTCGTCGCCGCGATGTGCCGGTAGAGCCGGCCCGCTTCCTGCACCGCGTTGAGAAACTTGCTGGCGATGCGTTCGATCTCGGCGCGGTCGGTTTGAAACGGCGCATTGATGCCGGGAATCTCCAACCGGCCGATCAATTCAGGATGCCGATCCACGAAGGCTTGCACGGCTTGCGCGTCGGCCGGCTGACCGATGGCGTCGGCCACGTCGAGCGTATAAAAATCGCTGTGGTCTATGAACGCGTCCACGGTTTCGAGCCGGATGTGATCGGCGTCCACGTGAAAGGGCTTGGTCCAATCGAGGTCCTGCACGGCCTGCTCGGCCGCCGCCAGCACACTCGCGGGCTGCGAGCCGACGGTGCTGTGCTCTCGATACGACTTGTTCCAGACCGGAATCACATCCACGCCTTGCGCCGCCGCTTGCTGACAAGCCCGTAGCTGCGCCTTCGCCTGATGCGCGAACCTGTCTCCGACACCGAAGGAATACTTTTCCAGTCTCAGCGCGTTACTCATAATCTCCTCCTTAACCGTAAAAGAACCATCATGAAAGAACCGGCCCCGCGCACTTTATAATACGCGACCTCATTTGACGTGCGCCGCCAACTCCGGCACGACGCGTTTGAGTTCGGCCGCGACCAGTTGGCCCACCGCCGCGCTCCCCCGCTCGCCCAGATGCGTGTAGTCCATCACTTCGCCGCCGTGCCCGTCCGGCTTCATCTTGCCGAGTTGATCGCTAGCCCCGCGGCCCATCGCATCGATCAACTCGATGCTTAACCTGTGTAGATCGACGAGCGGCACATGCTTCTCGGCTGCGACGCGTTTCACCGCCTCGGCGTAAGCGACGAGATCGGAATCAATCTTGCCAGCTTGATTGAAGCGGCGGCGCGTCAGCGAAGTCACCAGAATCGGTTTTGCGCCAGCGGCGCGCGCCTCGTCAACATAGCGCGCGAGGTTGGCGGGATAAGAAGTCTGCGGATCAGTCTCGCGTTCCGGCCCTTTGCCGGGCTGATCGTTGTGCCCGAACTGAATCAAGATGTAGTCGCCGCCCAACGCCAACGCCTGCCGCCACCAGCCTTCGTCAATGTAAGACTTGGAACTGCGCCCGCCCTTGGCCATGTTGACGAGTTCGACATCGGGCGCAAGTTGATGCTTAAAGCCGACGCCCCAACCGTCCTTATCCGTCACGGTCGAATCGCCGACGAGGACGAGTTTGATCTTCTTCGTCGCGCTTGTTTCCTGTTCGACCACGCGACCGTTGATGCGAACGTTCGTCAGCGTTAAGCCCGCGACGTGCTTGACCACATTCGGTTGGGCGACATTCTCAAACACGCTATCGGTCAAACGCAGATTATAAATGGGCGCATCCTTGAACCCCTGCACATCAAGCGCGTGCTTACTCCGGCCGCTCTTTAGATCGTCCACCACGAAGTTGCGCACGACGGGCGTGAACTTCCCCTTAGCGCCTTCTTCGTAATTGAAATCAATTGTGACGACCGCGTGTGCAACCTGCCCAACTTCGATCTTTCTAAAATAAAGATTCTCCAATAACCCGCCGCGCGTCGCGTTGTTCTTGACGCGCAGGGCGTGATCGAGATTGGGGCTGTCGAGCCGGCAGTTCTCCGCGAACAGGTTGCGCACGCCGCCCGAAATCTCGCTGCCGATGGTTATGCCGCCGTGGCCGTCTTTCATTGTGCAATTGCGAATGATGATGTTCTCGGTCGGCACGTTCAAGCGTCGCCCGTCGGCGTTGCGCCCCGATTTGACGGCGATGCAGTCGTCGCCCGTATCGAACGAGCAGTCTTCGATCAGCACGTCGCGGCACGATTCAGGATCGCAGCCGTCGTTGTTCGGCCCGTGACTGCTGATCTTGACCCCGCGCACCGTCACGTTCGTACACAGCACCGGGTTCAACTCCCACATCGGCGAGTTCTTGATCGTCACGCCTTCGATGAGCACGTTCTGACAACGATAAGGCTGGATGAATTGCGGCCGCAGATAATGGCCCGCGCCGAACACGCGCGCACGCACGGGCACGCCCTGCTCCGCCATCTCGAACAAAGCGTTGCGCGCCTTAGCCTGATTCGGCTCGCCCTGTTGCCAACCGTGTTGCGCTTGGCCCTTCCACGGCCACCAGTGCGCGTCGTCGCCTTGCCCGTCGAGCGTGCCCTGCCCTGTGATGGCGATGTTGCGTTGCTCGAAGGCATAGATGAACGGCGAATAGTTCATCAACTCGACGCCTTCCCAACGCGTGAAGACGACGGGCAAATAGTCGGCCGGGTTCTGACTGAACTTGACGGTCGCGCCCGCCGCGACGTGCAGGTTGACGTTACTCAGTAGATGGATCGCGCCGGTTAAGAACTCGCCCGCAGGCACGACCACACGGCCGCCGCCCGCCTTGTTGCACGCGGCGATGGCCTTGCGAAACGCGCCGGTGCAATCTGTCTGAGCGTCGCCGCGCGCACCGTAACGCGTGATGTCGAAATCGCGTTTGGGAAAGACGGGCGGCTTGATGCGTTGTAGGATGGCGGGCACTTGCGCCCAAGCGTCGTCCGATGCGGCAGTTAAATAAGGACGCGGGCGCGTATGCGCCTGTGAGTGTGCGGCCGGACAGAGGCCCGGCGCGGCGAGCAAGCCCGCGCCGCCGATGATGAAGTGCTTGATGAACTCGCGCCGGTTGGTCATCCTGCTTGCACCTTATGACTGATCTGACATAACGCCTGTAAATGATCGAGCGCGGCCGCGCGGTCAAGTTGTTATAGGCTTGAGCGCGTGGCTAACGCTTCAGCGCGTTAGCTTTTCTTCTGCGCCGTTGGCGTCAACTTCTTCTGCCACGCCGGGTAGTCTTTGCCCAACAGTTCGGCCGGTTCGTCCGTGTACCAGCGATAGCCGTTGCGCCGTTCGGCTTCGATCTCGGAGACGTTGTAATGGACCACACTGTCGCGCCCCAAGAAGACGGGGCGGTTCGTGCCGAGTTCGTAGAAGCGCGCCCAGAGCGGCGGCGCGTTCGGGTCTGCGACGGCTTGCCGGTCGAAGCCGCCCGGTTGCGTGTCGTCGCGTCGTTCGATCCACCTGACGCCGCTCAGTTGCGCGCGCTTGAACCACGCGATGGCCGCTTCGATGGCTTCGACCGTGCGCGCGTCCGGGCGCTCTACGCTCATCAAAAAGCGCACGATGTCTGTGCTTTCAAGCCCGCTCAAAGACACCGGCTCGAACTTGCGCGCGGCGGCGGGCGCAAACGTCAACTCGTCGTGTTGCGCGCACCAGACGGTGCGTGTGCCTTGCACGACAACCTGCGTCCGCAAAATACACTCGATGCCCTGCGCAACGGCCCGCTCGGCCTTTAAGCGCCGGTCTTCATCCACAAACACGTAAGCGGATTTTTTCTTAGCGATGTCGCGCAAGAGTTTCATTACGCCGATCATCGCGCCGTCGTTGTAAGTGATGTGTTTATAGTAGCCGGTCAGGTGCGGGTAGTACTGCGGCCAACCACCGTTCGCATATTGTGCTTTGCAGAGATAATCGACGCCCTTGATAAAAGCATCTTTATGCCGCGCCAACTTCTGCGCGGTGTAGACGCGGGCGAGAAAATTTAGCTGCGTGAAGGTCGCGCCGTTATCAATCGTCGGAGTCGTCGGTCTGCGGCTTCTGCTTGACGAGATCGGCCTTGCCTTGTTCGGTCAACACGGCCGCCATGTCTATGTTCTTCGGCCAGCCGCCCGTGTCGCGTTGATAAAGCAGCACGTTGTCGGCGATGCGTGCGGCTTCGGTCGTGCCGTACCAATCAGGCTTTTGTTTGAGACTGTCGGTCCACTTGATCGCGGGCGCGTTGACAGTTTGGGCCGCAACAACATGTGCGCCGACGAACAAGCAGCACGCCGCGCCGACGAGCCACGCGATAAGTCGCTGCATGTTTCTGTGTCTGTGTTGGTGGCGCATGTCGTTCGACCCGGTTGCGGTTATTCAACGTGAGCCGCACGAGAGGCTATAGACCTCGCGCGCGGCTCACGTCGGTTGCCGGCGGGTGGTAGCCGCCACCCTCGGACAATGGTTAGAAGGTGAACTTCGCGCCGAGTTGGATGTCGCGCGGCAGATTGCGCTGCGCGCCGTAGAGACCAAAGAGCGCGTTGTTCGGGTCGAGGTTGTAGTCGATGAAGTACGGATGATTGAAGGCGTTCAGGGCCTCGCCGCGCAGTTGCAGCCGCTTCGACTCGCCGAAGTTGAAATTCTTCGTGAGCGAAATGTTGACGGCCTGATAAGGCATGTGGCGCAGGTTGTCCAACGTCGTCGGGACGTTGCGCAGCCCGTTGCCGCTCAGCCGGATTAGGCCGGCGGTGTCAAACGCCGGGAGGTTAACGCACGTCGTACACGTGCCTTCAAAGATGCCGTACTGATGACCGTTGCCGTCGCCTTGACCGGCGCGGCTCTTTAACTGGGTTACGTCGCCGATGAAGAACAGCGGGTTACTGAACAGGATCGGTTGGCCCCGTCTGCCACTCGTAAGTGCCGTTGAGTTGCCAGCCGCCGATGACGTAATCGAGCGCGCGCGGTCATGTCGCCGCCGAGCAGGCGGTTGCGTCCAAGCGGCAACTGGTAGACGGCGGCAATCGTGTAGCGATGCGGCCGGTCGTCCGTGCCGACGCGATCTTCGAGTTCCGTGTCCTGACGGGTTCAGATAGCTCACCTGCTCGCGCAGACTGCGACCACGTATAGGTCAGGTTCAGCGTCAGGTCCTTAGCGAACCGCTTGCTGCCTTGAAGTTGGAGCGAGTTGTAACTGTTCGAGCCGTTGTACTCCTGCACGAAGAGGTTCGAGGTGAACTGCGGGAACGCTTGCAACAACTGCGCGCGGGAGATGGTGGTCGCCGTGTTGAAAGGGCTGCCCGTGCCGTTCAACAAGCCGAGAAACGGATTGGCGAAGGTCGCGGACAGGAAATTGTTCGCCGTGGTATCGAGCGCGCGCACGGCGTCAATCGTGGTGGCCGTGGTCAGGTCGGGCAAGAACTGGCGCGGCACTGAAGTTCAAGTCGCGGTTGACCGCCAAGTCGTAACCGTGCGCGAGGACGAAGTTGGCCTCGACGACGAACTTGCCGGGCAACTCGCGTTGGAAGCCGACGATGATGCGCGCGAACTTCGCGTTCCGCCGATTGCCGGGAATGATCGGATCGGCCGATGCGCCGATGTCCTGCCCGATGTCCGTCAGCAGCCCAAGACTCGCACCGGGCGAGGCGACCAGACCTGTCGGGAACGGGTTGTCGAGCGTGGCGACGAAGGTGCGCCCTTGATTGTTCGTCGGCATGAAAGCGGTCGCGCCGGAGAAGCCCGGTTGCAGCGGGGTTTCAATGCGGAACGGAGCCATGAAGATGCCGAAGCCACCGCGCAGCACGGTCTTCTCGTTCAACTGATACGCGGCCGAGACGCGCGGCTGAATGTTGCGCCGGTCGGCGTCCCACGCCGAACGATTGTTCGCGTCGGCGAACCTGTAGCCGCCGATCACGCGGAACTGAGGGCGTGACGGGCAAGTTCGAGGAATCTGGTTGCCGCGCATAAGCGGCCTGCGCCGCGGCCTCGACCGGGCTCGACGTGCTGAGATCGAACCCGTTGATGAAGCGGTTGAACCGCTCGGTCAGGCCCAACTCCAACTCGTAACGCAAGCCCCAGTTCAGCGTGAGCTTCGGCGTCAAGCGCCAGTCGTCTTGCAAGAAGAAGCCGTGATAGACGGACTGAACCGAATAGTTGCGCGAGTTCTCGACGACACTTTGCGTGGACGAAGCGGTCGGGATGCCGAAGAGGAACGCCGCCACGTCGCGCCCGTAGGCGTTGCGGTTGCGGTCTGCGTTCGTCGGCGTGTCGCTGTTGGTCGTGGTCGTCGTGGTATTGCTCGTGTACGTGCCGTCGAAGAAGAAACGACCGCCCTGATAACCGTTGCTCGTGAAGTTCTCACGCAGCACACGCAGATCATAGCCGTACTTCAAAGTGTGGTTGCCGGTCACCTGCGTCAGCGTCGGCTGAAGCGACGCGACGTAGAACGGGCGCAGCAAACCCTCGTTGTAATCGGAGCGCGACGCGCCGAGGATTGAACGAATAGGCCGCAAGGCATCGTAGGTCCTAATGTCGAAGCGCGGCAGGTACATATAACCGCGCATCGCCGCCAACGCCGCGGGCGTAAAGCCCAACGTCGCCGGATCGAACGCAGCAGCCGGGCCGCCGTTCCTGCACGAAGCGGCTCATGTTGCCGCGCAGATCAAGCACCAGCGTGGGCGACAGAGTGGCCGTGTAATCGACGCTCGCACCGTCGTTGGTCCGGTACTCGAAGCCTTGCGTGAGCGGGAAGCCGTTCACGACCGTCTTCGTCCAGTCCTGCCGGTCTTCGGGGTTGAAGCTGTGATAGTACTTGCCGAAGATCGACTGTGTGTTACTGATGCGATGATCAAGGCGTGTGAGCCAGCCGCGATAGTTCGAACTCGCGCACCTGATTCGAGAAGTAGTTCGGCCTGCCCGTCCGCCGTGCCGCTGACGTTCGGCTGCGGATAAAGGTTCAGATAGGCGCGCGCCACCGGGTTGAGCCGGCTGAGCGGAATGATGTTCAAGCCGAGCGGGTTCGTCGCCGTCGCGCGCGAGGCATCACGAATCTGCGTGCGGTTCACTGTGCCCGTGGCTTGCGCGGTCAACGGATCATAGATTCTGATCGGCTGCGCAAGGTTGAGCAGGGCCGAGAAGTCGCCCTGCCGCATGGCCGCGGTCGGCACGGTGAAGAACTGCGGCTCGGCCTCGCTGTTCTTGAGGCGCTCGTAGGTGAACAGGAAGAAGGTCTTGTCGCGCCCGTTGTAAATCTTGGGGATGTAGACAGGGCCGTTCACCACGCCGCCGAAGCGATGATAAGTCCGTTCGGGGCGCTCTTGCCCGGTCTTGTTCGAGAAGAAGTTGTTGGCGGTGCGGCTGCGGTCGCGGTTGAAGTACCAGAGCGCGCCGTGCAGATCGTTCGTGCCGCTCTTGACCGCGACGTTGACGGTCGCGCCGGCCGAGTAGCCCTGCTGCGCATCGAACGCGCTCGTCTGAACTTTGAACTCGGAGACGGCTTCGGACGGCGGCGAGAAGCCGACGCCGCCATCGCTCGCGTAGTTGGGCGAGCCGTCCAACGTGACTTGATTCGGCCCGGTCGCGCCGTTCGAGCGGAACGCCGCGAGGTTGCCGTTCGAGGTCGGGCTGCCGCCCACGCCGGGGTTGCCCGTGAAAGAGATGCCCGGTGCGAGCGTCGCCAACTGATAGGCCGTCCCGTCCGTTAAAGGCAACTCCGCGAGTCTGCTGCGTGGTGACGAGCGTGCCCGTGCTGACCGTGCCCGTCTCAAGCACGGGCGCGGACGCAATCGACGTGACGACCTCCGACACGTTGCCGATGGCCAGTGCCACGTCCAGCGTCAACTTGTCGGCCACGCGCACTTCTATATTCTCGCGCACGGCCGTGCTGAAGCCTTCGGTCTTGACCGTCACCGTGTACTTGCCCGGCTGCAAGAGCGGGAAGCTGTAGCCGCCTTCCTCGTTCGTGGTGGCGGTCGCGGTGAAGTTAGTCTCTGCGTTTTTAATCTCGACCGACGCCCCGGCCACCGCGGCCCCGTTCGGGTCGGTGATCGTGCCGGCCAGCGAGCCGCGAAACTCCTGCGCGCTCGCCGCCACAAACGTCAACAGCAGCAACAGCGCGACGCTGACGCTACGGCGAATGACAAAATTACCCACAGCTTTAATCCTTTCCTTACCTTCCATCTGAATCAACAGCATCGTAGCGATGCCGTCACGCTTAATAATCTTTAAGTTTCTGGCGCGCAGTTCGGACCTCAAACTACGCCCTACGCGGCGCTCACAGGGGGTATCAAAATAACGAAGGGGTTACCAATGCCAACCAACGCTGCACGCCTGCCGGTCAAACCAATTTTCACTCAGCATATTTTCAATCCGTCGTAACAACCGCGCCGACAAACACCCGCACGCGCTTGCCCGGCACACGCACAACTTCATGCACTCAATAACTGTAAAGACCTGATTAACCGCTTAACTTTCCGGCAAGAACACGGACAGGGCTTTTATTAACTTAGGAACTAGAAGCTAACTCAAGAATTATTCAGTACCAATTAACTCATCTACGGAAGGCGCTCATTCTCTCCGATTAAGCCTATTTTGTCAAGCGCGTTTTTGACCAATTTCTATCTTTCCGGCTCAAGGGTATGACCAATTAATCGGAAACGCGCAAAGCATCACGCCCGGCCAAAACCGTAAAGGCAGCATACAAGCACGGCCCCGTAACACGTCGCCGCCTACGGCTCGGTCGCTGCCGCCGGTCAAGGTAAAGTTCGCTTGCTTGGCGACCCGGCCTTAGGCTGCGCCGGAGCGAGCGGTTCGGCAAATATCTTGATCAGGATGATGGAAAAATCTTTGCCCACGGTGCTGCGCTGGTGGGGTGTGCCGCGCGGCACGACGATGAGATCGCCTTTGGTTAGTTCAAAGGTCTGGCCGCCGATGATGTGCGGCGCGCGCCATTCGCCGGGCTGGACTTCGCTCGGCGTATCGAGTCGCCCGCCGAGCGTGAGCGTGGCCGCGCCTTCCAACACGTAATACACATCGTCGGACGCATCGTGGACTTCGGCCGCGCCGGCCGGCTTGTTCTTGTCATGCTGCACGGCGACGCGCAACTGCTGCCCTTCGCCGCCGAACAGTTCCTCGACCTTGTTCTCAGGCCGCATCTTTTGCTCCAACGCGGCGAGCGATTGACCGGGCAGCACCACGAAGGGGCGCGCAGGCTTCGACGGCTCGCGCCGCGTCGTGCCGCTTGCGGCGGTCTGCGCAAACGAACCGGCGACCAGCACGAGCAGGCAGACCACTGCGCCGGCAACATACTTCAGACTCTTTGACATTGGATGCTCCATCTTCTCGTTGGCCGAGAACGACTCAACAATAGACGCACAGGACCGGCCTCAGTTGCCCGTGCCACTAAGAATTTACTTAACGGCGACTGCCGCAGGGCTGCGCGCCGTTGCGCCGTCAGCCCGTTGCGCGTTGCTATAAATCTCTGCTTCGATCCGCGCCACTTCACGACCAACAAGACCATCAACTTGCGGGTCGCGGCTTTGCAACACGGCGGCGGCAAAATCAGCTATCAGCGGTTGGTGCAAGTTCGGATGCGGCGGCAGAGTTTCGACACGCTCGCCGCCGGTCGGCGTCGTCAACACAAGCCGCCCCTCATTCAACTTGGCGACGCGCAGCGAACCCGCACTGCCGAAGATGTGCAACGTGTCCTGCGGCTCACAAGCGGCGTGCGTGACCGAGAGCAAGCCCTGCGGCCCATCCGCAAATTGAAACAAGGCACTTGCGGTATCTTCCACAGCCCGCGCGAACATGACGTTGCTAACCAGTCCTCTTACCTCAGTGATGTGACCGAACAGGTTGAGCAAGACTTCGATCCGGTGACAACCGAAGTCGAACATAGGACCGCCCCCGGACCGTTCCTTGTCGAGCAGCCAGCGGCGCGGGTGCGTCGGCTCAGGATCGAAGCGTTCAAACGCGCGCATCTGTGCGAGGACAGGTTGCCCGATCTCGCCTGCACGCAAGATGGTTTTGATTCGTTCGACGACAGGATAAAAACGGCGATAGTAGGCGACGCCGAGCCGCACGCCGTTGACCGCGCAAGCGGCGATCATCCGGTCGCACTCGGCCACGTCGAGCGCCATCGGCTTCTCACATAAAACATGCTTACCGGCTTCGGCGGCGGCGATTGTTTGCGCGGCGTGCAGGTGGACGGGCGTGGCGATATAGACGGCCGCGATCTCTTCGTCGGCGAGCAACTGTCGCCAATCGCCGTACCAACGTTCGGCTCCGAACTCGCGTGCGAACGCTTCGGCCCGCTCAGCCTGCGCGCGACTGACGGCCACCAAGTCGCAGTTCGGCAAGTCGCACAGCGCCGGGGCGACGCGCTTGCGCGCGATGTCGCCACAACCTATGAGTCCCCAACGCACACGGAGCATCGCGCACCTGTCCTTACGTTTGACTTTGAGTACGGGGCTGAAACTGTTAAAGGGGCGGCGAGTTTAGCACACGACGCCTGTATGGCCGTCGCGTCGTCTATTTCTTCCGCCCCGGCACTTGTTGCAACAACCACTGCGCGAGATCGTTCGCGGCTTTGTAGTTGTCAAACTCGGCCGGCAGCTTGCGCCCGTCCACGTACTCGTTATAGAGCCACGGGTCACCAACTACGAACACAGTGCCCCGGCCGAACTTCGAGACGGCCATGAGCACGTCGCCCTTGTCTGTTAGCGTAGCCTGCGCGGGCGCTGTGACGGCCAGCGTGCTGATCTCTTTCAGGTAAAGTTTTTTGGCCGTTTTGAAAATGGGATGCTGCGCGGGGGCTACGAGCGCACCGACCTCATAGTCGTTCCCCGGTACGCGGTTGCGACTGTCTTGATTGAACCGGACGCCAAACCGGCCGCCAGTTGACTGAAGTGGTCAAGCTCTGTGTTGCCCACGTCATTCGCCATCAGCACCAGCACGCCGCCACGCTTCACCCAATCGGCAATCGCCTCGATGTGCGGCTGTTCGATGAAGTGCGGATTCTCCGTCTCTGTCTTCGTGTCGGGATCGACGATGATGTAGATGTCCGCGCGCTTGAGATTCTGTGCGGTCGGCGCGTCGGGCAACGCTTCGGTCTTCGCGCCGTAGCGATTAAACAGATGCCCCCACAGCGAGAAGCCGCCGTTGGCCATCTCTTCCCACTTGTAATGCCACGCCGTCGGTTGGCCGGTCGCGTCCTTCTTCACTTCGTTATTGAAGTAGTAATCCAGCACGACCGTCTGCCCGCGACCGAGCGACTGCTCAGCCGCCATCTCCATCTCGTTGGCGGCCAGCAGAAACGCGCCGACGCCCTTCGGATCGTTCGTCACCACCTTTTCGCTCAAGTAATACTGATAGCTGCCATCGCGGTAAGGGTTGCCGCCGAGGCCGGCGACGCTGACCGTGCCTTTGAGATTGACCTCGCCGTCAGCCGCAGGTTCGATGAATCGAGTCGTGATCCCTTGATAACCTTTTTGCGCGACCTTGAGATAACGGGCCGGCAGGTAGTCATGTCGCACGCCCTTCGCCAACGCATAGACGAACATGCAGGCCGCGGACGATTCAAAGTAGTTCCCTTCCGCGCTGCCTTTGTCCAAGACCTGATACCACAAGCCCGACTTCGGCTCTTGATATTTATCGACCGCCGCCGCCACTCGATTCAAGATCGCAACCAGTTCGCCGCGCTTCGGATGGTCTTTGGGGAAATGATCCAGCGTGTCAACGAGCGCCATGGCGTACCAGCCCATCGCCCGCCCCCAGAAGTTAGGTGAGCGGCCCGTCGTCTTGTCGGCCCAGCGTTGTTGTCTTGACTCGTCCCAACCGTGATAGAGCAAGCCGGTCTTGGTGTCGCGCGCGTGTTGTTCCATCAAGATGAACTGCCGTGCAATGTCGTCGAAGGCTGCCGTCTCGTGGAACGTGGCGGCGTACTCGGCATAGAAAGGCTCGCCCATGTAGAGGCCGTCGAGCCACATTTGATTGGGATAGATTTTCTTATGCCAGAAGCCGCCTTCCGAAGTGCGCGGATGCGTCTGCAACTGCGCGCGCAACTGCCCCGCCGCCTTGCGATATTTGTCCTGCCCCGTCACGTCGTAGAGCATCAGCAGGACGCGGCCGAGCAGCACGTGATCGATGTTGTACTCGTCGGGCTTATAACCACGAATCGTGCCGTCGGCGGTCACAAACCGATCAAGGCTCTGCTGTATGTGCTTGAAATACCGGCCGTCGCCTGTGTTGAGCCACACGCCTTCAATCCCTTTCAGGACGACGCCGTGATCGTAACTCCACTTTTCAGGTTTGCCCGGTTCGGCGGCCCAAGAATCTTGCCAGAGCCGCATCGCCGTCGCGGCCATCTGTTCGGACAGAGGCTTGGTCTGCGCCGTGGCCTGTACGCCCGCGGCCAGCACCAGCAGAAAAAAGAGCATAACTTTTGCAGTGGTCTTCATTAAATACTCCCCAAATTAACGACGCGACACAGCAGAAACCGGCCCGGACGGGCCACATCGCAGATGCCTACTCAGCATGAAGTCCTGACACCTCATACCCAACTTTTACACTATATGGAACATTCAATCCGGCTTCAACACTCTACCACTAACGCAATGGTAAAACCTTTATTTAGCACACAATGAAATTTAATTCGACAAGCCACAAGAAAATCTTTATAATGCCACCACTTAGCAGGTGGTGGCGTTGGCAACCAGCCAGAACCAATAAACTCGCCGCGCTTGTGTGGTTAAAATTGATTCCCTGACGGTACGAATGGTATGACCGATTTAACTGCTGACATTTTCAAAACCATAGCCACGGAGCGGCGCGGTTCGACCTCCGAAGAGGTCGTCCTGCATCTGCGCGAGATGGTGCATCGCGGCGAGTTGCGCCCCGGCGACCGCTTGCCGCCCGAACGTGATCTGGCGAAACTGCTCGGCGTCAGCCGCCCAACCCTGCGCGCCGGGATACGTTCGCTCGCGGCGGTCGGCGTCTTACAGTCGCGGCAGGGCGCAGGCACGTTCGTCGTCGAATCCGACGGGCCGCCCGCGCTCGACAGCAGCCCTTTGCGCTTGATGGCGGCGCTGCACGGCTTCACTTCGGCCGAAATGTTTGAAGCGCGGCGCGCGCTTGAGATGGCTGTCGCCGGCTTGGCCGCCGAACGCGCGACGGGCGAGCACATGGCTACGATGTCGGAAGAGATCGCGGGCATGTACGCTTCGCTCGACGACCCTGAGCAATATCTCGTCCACGACATGCGCTTCCATCAGACGGTCGCGGCCGCTTCGGGCAACCGCATCCTCACGGCGCTGATGAACATGGTCGCTAAGGTCCTATTCGAGGCGCGCATCAAGACGGTCAAACGTGCCCACGATCTGAAGCAGTCGGCCGAGATGCACCGGCACATCTACCGCGCGATCCGCGAACACAACCCTGAGTCAGCGCGCAACCTGATGCGCGACCACCTGCTCCTCGCGCAGCAAGCTTGGTCGCAGGAAGAAGGCAGCGACACGCCCCCGCCCCCGACCGACGGCAACGGCAACAATAACGGCGCGGGCTTCAAATTGTAACCGTCAGCTTGCCGCACAACTACAACTGCGCGCGGGCCTCACGCACAATGTCAAGGAACTGACGCGCGCGTTCTGTGATCAACGCGCCACGACCTTCGCGCAGAGCTTTCGTATCCACAAGGTCGGCCCCGACGCCGAGCGCGCTCGCACCCGCCTTAATAAAATCCGCCGCCGTCTTCAACGACACGCCGCCCGTCGGCACAAGCTCGATCTGCGGCAGCGGCGCTTTCAAAGACTTGATATAACTCGCCCCACCAAGCGCGCCCGCCGGAAAGACTTTCACGAAGTCCGCGCCCGCTGTCCAAGCTTGCACAACTTCGGTCGGCGTCAGCGCACCGGGCAACACCGCAACGCCGTAACGACGACAACAAGCGATGGTCGCCAGATCGAGCGCCGGGCTGACGATGAACTGCGCGCCCGCGAGGATGCACGCGCGCGCCGTCTCCGCGTCGAGCACCGTGCCCGCGCCGACCAGCGCGTCCGCGCCGTAACGCGCCGTCACTGCCTCGATCACGCGCACCGCGCCGGGCACGGTCATCGTGATCTCCAATACGTTGATGCCGCCCTCTTTGATCGCGTCGATAGCGCGCATCGCTTCGTCGCCCGAATCGGCGCGCACCACGGGCACAAGCCCCGTCTCTCTGATCTGCCTGATCACTTCTGACTTATGCATAACGACTCCGCAAACTGACACAGACCAACGACTACTCCGCTTCAACGCGCAACGCGTGCGCCGCCACCTTTCATCACGCGCTCGACTTCGGCAAACGTCGCCATCGTCGTATCACCCGGCGTGGTCATCGCCAGCGCACCGTGGGCCGCGCCACACTCGACCGCCCATTGCGGCCCGCGTTCGGTCAACAACCCGTAGATCAAACCTGAAGCGAACGAGTCGCCGCCGCCCACGCGGTCGAAGATTTCGAGATTCTCGCGCGTGACCGATTGATAGAGTTCGCCGCCGACGTAGCAGACTGCGCCCCAATCATTCACCGTGGCCGTCTTGGCGTTGCGCAACGTTGTCGCCACGACCTTGAAGTTGGGAAACTCCGCGACGGCGCGCTCGATCATGCGCCGAAAGTTCGCCACGTCGAGCTTTGAATGATGCTCGTCCAGACCTTCGACTTCAAAGCCGAGACAGGCCGTGAAGTCTTCTTCGTTGCCGATCATCACGTCAACGAATGAAGCCAACTCGCGGTTGACTGCTTGCGCGCGCGCTTGCCCGCCAATCGACTTCCACAACGAATCGCGGTAGTTCAGATCGTAAGAGATGAGCGTGCCGTGGCGTCGCGCCGCTGCCATCGCCGCGCGCGCCACCTGCGGCGTCGTCTCGGAGAGCGCGCAGAAGATGCCGCCCGTGTGAAACCAGCGCGCGCCTTCGCGGCCGAAGATCTGTTCCCAATCAATGTCGTCGGGTTTGAGTTGTGAGACGGCCGTGTGCCCACGGTCGGAACAGCCCAAAGCCGCACGCACGCCGAAGCCGCGCTCGGTGAAGTTCAAGCCGTTCCGGACCTCGCGCCCGACGCCGTCGTACTTGACCCAACGCACGTGCGACTGGTCCACACCGCCCTGATAGATCAAATCTTCGACGAGCCGACCCACGGGATTATCGGCGAGCGCCGTGACGACCGCTGCGTCCAACCCGAAGCAACGTTTCAAACCGCGCGCGACGTTGTACTCGCCGCCGCCTTCCCACACGCGAAACTCGCGCGTCGTGTGGATGCGTCCGTCGCCGGGGTCGAGCCTGAGCATGACCTCGCCCAAACTCACCACGTCCCAACGACATTGTTCCTTCGGCTTAACCTGTAATGCGTCTGCCATCGTCTTCAGGCCTCAAACGGTTGCGCTCTCCACGTTAGCCGGTTCGAGGCGCGGCGCAAGCAGGTGTATGACCGTGAGCGCGACGAGATAGGCACTGCCCGCGATGATGAAGATGGGCAGATAAGAACCCGTGTATTGCAGGATCAACCCGACCGTGGTCGCAATCAACATCCCGCCAATCGAGCCGGCCATGCCGCCGATGCCGACAACCGAACCGACCGCGCGGCGTGGGAACATATCCGACGCCATCGTGAAGATGTTCGCGCTCCAACCTTGATGCGCCGCGGCCGCGAGCGACACCAGCCCGACCGCGACCCATAAGTTCGACGCCTTGGCCGCGAACATGATCGGCACGACCAACACAGCGCAGATCAGCATCGCCGTCTTGCGCGCCTTATTCACAGTCCAGCCGCGCTTGATCAGTGACCCCGACAGCCACCCGCCGCCGATTGAGCCGACATCGGCCGCGACGTAGATCACGACGAGCGGCAACCCGATCTGCGTGATGTTCAAGCCGTAGTTCGTGTTCAAAAATTTAGGCAGCCAGAACAAGTAAACCCACCAGATCGGGTCGGTCAAAAATTTGCCGATGGCGAACGCCCACGTCTGTTTGTGCGGCACGAGCCGTGCCCACGGTATCTTCGTCGTCGGCTCTGCCGGGTCGGATTGAATATGCGCTAACTCCGCGCGCGACAGCTTCGGATGTTCTTCGGGCCGGCGATAGACCATGAGCCAGAACACAAGCCAGATGAAACCGAGCACGCCCGTGATGATGAACGCCCACTGCCAGCCGTAGTTGACGGCGATGAACGGGACGGCGAGCGGCGCGACGATTGCGCCGACGTTCGAGCCGCTATTGAAGATGCCCGTGGCGAGCGCGCGTTCCTTCTTCGGAAACCATTCGGCGACAGTCTTGATCGACGCGGGGAAGTTGCCCGCCTCGCCCAAGCCCAACGCGAAGCGCGCCGCGCCGAAGCCGAACGCCGAGCGCGCCAGCGAATGACACATCGCCGCCACCGACCAGAAGACGATAGCGACCGAGAAACCTTTGCGCGTCCCGAACCTGTCCATCAAGTTGCCGACGATTAACAGGCCCAACGCGTAAGCCGCTTGAAACGCCGTGTTGACGTAGCCATACTCGGCCTCGTTCCAACCGATGGTGCGTTTGAACGTATCGTCGGTGGCGAGTATGCCTAAGACTTGCCGGTCGATATAGTTGATCGTCGTGGCGAAGAACAGCAGCGCACAGATGACCCAACGATAGCGGCCGATGCGCCCGCCGATCCCTTCAGCCGCCAAGCCTGCTTCCGTCGCGGCAATAGCTGCGCCCGTCGCACTCGCGCCGGCCACCTGTGGCGGCGCAACGTCAGCCCGCGATTTCGGCAACGCGGTCGCTTTTACAGTGTCACTTGTCTCGCTCATAGCTTTTATTGTTTCGGTAGGATAGGCACTCTTAAGCCTCTGGTTTGATCTTATAAAGCCAAGACAGCGGGCGCTTGATATTCATGCCCGCCCACTTCCACGGACACTTGCGGCCAGTCCGGCGACGCCGTGATAACTTCAATGCCGTCGGCGCGCGTGATGCAAGTGTCTTCCACCTTCGACCCCGTGATCGAAGGGTTCCATGCGAACGCTTGATCAGCCTGCACACGTTCCGCACTCAAAGGGTGCGCCACCCAATCGCGCGTGCGATAGCCGCACGCACCGCCCTGATGATGTAGGCGCTCCTCATGCGCGAAACCTTCTTGCGCATAAGCCTGCGCAGCCACTTTGTATAACTCGGCCCCGTTCGCGTCGGGGCGCGTCGCCGCCAACAGTTGCGCGTACACACGCGCAGTGGCCTGCGTGCGCCGCTGCAACTCCGTGGGCACTGCGCCCGCCGAGACGATGCGCGTCAGCGATGCGATCAACCCGCCGCGCCGGGCACAGACCACGACCATCACGACGCGTTCCCACTGCCGCGCGGTCGGCACAGGATGCCGAAACTTTGCGAGCCGCTCGTCCGCTGCCACCAACGTCACCACAGCGCGTATGCCGCGCGCCGCCAACGCATCCGTCGCCCGCCGCGCAAGCTCGTGCTCACTCTCGCCCGGTACGAGCGTTCGCATCAACGCGCCGATAGCGTCGCCCGCGTCGCGCCCCAACGCGCGATAGCGATCCAGTTCCGCCCCGGTGAGTTGATAACGACAGCGCGCGAGTGCGCCTTCGACGGTCGGGACCTGCGCGCCCACGGGCAGATCGGACGCGAGCGTCGCGCCGTCATCTAACAAAGCAGCGGCGCGATCCGCCAGATACGTCGGCGCGGACTTCTCTGCTTCCCATGCAAACTCGACCGGCTCAAAATCTTCGGCCGCCACTTCTTCGCCAACAGGCGCGGCATCTCGATCCGGCTGGCCAGCACGAACCGTCGCCCGTCGGCGCGCACAAGCAGCGCGCCCGCGCCCGCGTCGCGGCTCGTGTCGATGCCGTTCGTGCTGCCGCCGGTCAACCAAGCGAAGTTGTGTTGCGCGCCGATCAGCACGCCGCCGAGTCGCTCGGCCGCGAGTAATTCGACCAAACGCGCGGTCTTCGCCGCGATTTCCGCCTTTCGATCCATGCGCTTGTCCGGTTCAGGGGTAAGACAGTATAGGTAAAACCAATTAACCAACGGGTGCGTAATGTGTAACACCGCGACTCGGCCGCTGTCAAGCTTTTCTATCTGCGCGCGCGAATATAAACTATTATTTGCGCCATATTAACAGAAGTCACTTGCCTTCAAACGGGCCAATATGATAAAACCACTGCCTTAAAGGACAAATTGGTTAGACCATTTTTCAGTTAACCGCTAACCTTAACGACTTAGACAATGGCTCCGGCAAGGAGGAAAAGATGTCCGCTCCCAGCCTACAAAATAACAAGCGGCGCGTTGTCGGCAACAACGTGTGGCTCAGTGGCGCAGAGACAGATGCGGCGCAGTCACTTGTCGCGCAACTGCCCGTCCGGCAGATCACGCCCGACGTGCAGCCGACCGAGGAAGCTGTCGGGCGCGCGATGCTCGCCGAGATAGAAGCACTCGCACGCACCAAGCAAGGCGATCTGGTCATCATTCTACTCGGCGGGCGCGGCGCGCAAGCCCTGCATCGTCGTCTAGGCGAACTCGCGCGGACGAACGAAGCCGACGCGTTGCTCGCACGCCTGCACGTCTTCACGCAAGACGCGCTCGCGCCGATGCGGATGGACAACGGCTTCAGCTTCGTGCGTGATTTCGAGCGGCTGCTCGGCGCGGATTTTTTTCGCAAGATCAAGAGCTTCACTTCGATGACGACGGACACGGCCGACCTTGAAGGCGAACTCGCACGCTACATCGAGAAGCTAGAAGCACTCGGCGGCATAGACATCTTTTTCTTAGGGCATGGCCCCGAAGCCAACGCGGCCTCGCACCTCGCCTACATCAAGCCCGGTTCGGGCGCGACGGCCGAGGACGTGGCCGGTTTGATCCCGATCTCGGCCAGCATCCTCGAACACCACATCTCGAAGTTCAAGGCCGGCGGCAGCACGGTGACGGAAGCGGACGAAGCCGAGTGTCGCGCCGCGACGCACATACTAACGCTCGGCCCGGCCGCCATCTTGCGCGCGCGTAAGATCGTTCAGTCCATCGTCGATGCGAGTACCGCGCCCGGCAAGCGCGCGAGTTATAAGCGCGTGCTTGAGACGGAGCTTGCGCCCGACGGCGCAGCCCGCGCCGCGCAACTCGACGAGAACCCCGGCCTCTGGGTGCGCCTGCATCCCAACGTGAGATCGCTCGTCCTGCCCGACGTGCTTGAAGCTTAGCCTTCAAGCAGCAGCACATCATTATGTCTGGTCTGCAAACGCCTGCGGCTGCACTGATCGGCGACTAGGACCAGACAGTTTTTGTTGTGTGAGCAGTAGCGTTAGAAAACCGCATGTCAACAATGAGAGAAGTGGCGGCGCTCGCCGGAGTCTCGGTCGCAACGGTGTCGCACGTCGTCAACGACACGCGCAAAATCTCGCCCGCCACGCGCGCCCGCGTCGAGCAGGCCATCGCGCGGCTCGGCTTTCAACCCGACCCCGTCGGCCGCATGCTCAGCATGCGTAAAAGCGTTGACAGGCATGCTGCGCCGCAACCGGCCGAACGCACAGCCTCAAGCGTCGTCGCGTCACAACCCGGACGCGACGACGAGATAGCCACGCTTGCAAGTGAACCTGCGCCGCGCCCTCTGACCACGAGCATTGAAGCGTCTGACTCGAACGGCAGCCCGGCCAGAGCAACGCGCATGTTGTTGCGCCTCGTGCGCGCGGCGCAGCCGATCTCGCGGATCGAGTTGGCGCGGCGACTGGGCTTGAACCGTAGCACCGTGACGGATGCTTTCAAGCCGCTCATCGCGGCCGGCGTGCTGCGCGAAGCGCCGCTTGAACAGACGGCGGTGCAGGTCGCAATCTGGGCCGGCCGCCCGTGGGTCTGTCATTCAATAGCGCGCACGATTTCTTTGTCGGTGTCAACCTCGGCGTGCGTCGTTCGCAAGTGGGGCTGACCACGCTCGGCGGCGAACTGATCGGCGAAGACGACTTCGATACGCCGCCTGATCCGGCCGATGCCTTAACCCTCGTCCGCGCCGCTATCAACCGGCTGAGCGCGCACGCGGCCGGGCGCACGTTGAAAATGATCGGCGTGAGCGTGCCGGGCCCGACCGACGCGCAACGCGGCACGTTGCTCTATGCGCCGCATCTCGGCTGGCACGACGTAAAGATCGCCGAGGCGCTGAAGTTCGACGCAAATCATATTAACGGTCCTGTGCCAGTGATCGTCGAGAACGACGCCACGGCTGCGGCGCTTTATGAAGCACGCCTGCGCTTAGGCGCGCCGAACGGCGCGGCGTTGAACAATTTCATCCTCGTCAGATCGGGCACAGGCATCGGCGTCGGGCTTGTGCTCGGCGGCGAAGCGTATCGCGGCACGGGCACGGGCGCAGGGCTAGCCGGCGAGTTCGGGCACATGACGATAGTGGCCGGCGGCAAGCCGTGCGCGTGCGGCAATCGCGGCTGCTGGGAGCGTTATGCGTCGGCGTCAACCGCTTCGACTCTGTACATGGGCGACCGCGTGCAACTCGGCGGCATGAAAGCGCCGCGCTTCGTCGAGATCGTCGCGCGGGCAGAGGGCGGCGAGTTGCGGGCGCAGCGGACGCTGGCGCGCGTGGGCGAATATCTCGGCATCGGGATCGGGAACGTGATCGCGGGCCTCGGCGTGCCCAATGTGATCGTTAGCGGGCGCGTCGTCTATGGTTGGAAATATATCTACGAGCCGCTGAGCGAAGCGTTAGCGCAGAGCATCGCGGGCAAGTTGGCCGGCTGGTCAGTCGAACCGGGCGAACCGACTGGCGCAGGTCTCGGCGGCGCACTCGAAGTGGCCGTTGATGGTTTTTTGACCACAGGCTTGAACGTGTGAGCGGCGACATAAAGAGACAGCGAATATGATTCTTGACAAGTTTAAGTTGGACGACAAAGTTGCGCTCGTCACGGGCGCATCGGCGGGCCTCGGCGCGGCCATCGCCGTCGCGCTCGCCGAAGCCGGCGCGCACGTCGCAGCGCACGGCAACTCGCGCGAACCCGATGCAACGTGCGAACTGATCAAAGCCACGGGCCGGCGCACGCTGGCCTTGCGCGCAGACCTTGCCGACAAGACCAGCCCGCAGCAACTTGTCGCGCAGACGCTCGCGGAGTTCGGCCGGTTGGACATACTCGTCAACAACGCGGGCACGATTCGCCGCGCACCCGCCGTCGAGTATTCGGAAGACGACTGGACCACTGTGCTTGAGGTCAACTTGTCGAGCGTCTTTCGCCTGTCGCAACTCGCGGGCCGGCACATGCTCGAACGCGGCGCGGGCGGCAAGATCGTCAACATCGCGTCGCTCCTTTCATTTCAAGGCGGCGTGACCGTGCCCGCTTACGCGGCGTCGAAGGGCGGCGTGGCACAGTTGACGAAGGCACTGGCGAACGAGTGGGCGAAGCACGGCGTCAACGTCAACGCCATCGCGCCCGGCTACATGCGGACGGACAATACGACGGCGCTACAAGCTGACGAAACGCGCAGCCGCCAGATACTCGAACGCATCCCCGCCGCACGCTGGGGCGAGCCGTCAGACTTAACCGGGGCGGCGGTCTTTCTCGCCGCGCCCGCGAGTGATTATCTGCACGGCCACATACTCGTCGTGGACGGCGGTTGGCTCGGCCGGTAACACACAAATGAAACTCAGTAGTATGCCTCGCAGCGGCCTTCTCGTCTTATTTATCGCTTGTCTGCCGTTGAGCACGATGGCGCAGTCCTTGTCGCCGCCGACTGTTAAAAATAGTTCTGTCTCAAAGGTCTGGGTCGCGGACAACGGCGACGGCACGTATAAGAATCCGATCATCCACGCCGATTATTCCGACCCGGATGCGATCCGCGTGGGCGAAGATTTTTATATGACTGCGTCGAGCTTCAACGCCGTGCCGGGTCTGCCCATTCTGCACTCGAAGGATTTAGTCAACTGGGCGATCATCGGTTACGTCTTCACGCGTCAACCGCCCCTAGATGTATTCAGCAAGCCGCAACACGGCAACGGCGTCTGGGCCCCGGCGCTGCGTTATCACAAGGGCGAGTTTTATCTCTATTATCCCGATCCCGATTACGGCATCTATCTGGCGAAGGCGACGAACCCGGCCGGGCCGTGGTCGGAGCCGTTGCTCGTCAAGGCTGCGAAAGGTTGGATCGATCCGTGCCCGTTGTGGGACGACGACGGCAACGCTTATCTGGTGAACGCGTTGGCGGCCAGTCGCTCAGGTGTTAAGAGCATACTTGTCGTCAACCGCATGAGCGCGGACGGCACGAAGTTGCTGGACGACGGCGTGATGGTCTTCGACGGACACGACAAACATCCGACGCTCGAAGGGCCGAAGTTCTATAAACGAAATGGCTACTATTACATCTCCGCGCCGGCCGGCGGCGTCGAGACGGGCTGGCAGTTGGTCCTGCGCGCGAAAAATATTTACGGCCCTTATGAAGAGAAGATTGTGCTCGCGCAAGGCAAGACGCAGATCAACGGGCCGCATCAGGGCGCATGGCTCGACACGCCGACGGGCGAGTTCTGGTTCATACACTTTCAAGACAGAGGACCTTACGGTCGCATCGTGCATCTACAACCGATGCGCTGGCTCGAACGATTGGCCCGTCATGGGTATGGACGCGGACGGCGACGGCACGGGCGAGCCTGTGTTGGCTTATAAGAAACCGAACGTGGGCAGGCAGTGGCCCGTCACGACGCCGCCCGATACGGACGAGTTCAACGGCAACGGGCTTGGGCTGCAATGGCAGTGGCATGCGAACCCGAAGCCGAACTGGGCGTTCCCTTCAGGCGCGTTGGGGTTCATGCGCGTGTTCAATGTGCCGCTGCCCGAAGGCTTCAGAAATTTTTGGGACGTGCCCAATCTGCTGTTGCAAAAATTCCCTGCCCCCGCGTTCACGGCCACGACCAAAGTCGCCTTTACGCCGCGCACCGATGATGAGAAGACGGGCCTCATCGTGATGGGACTTGATTATGCGTACATCGCTGTGCAGCAGAAACCGGACGGCCTGTACGTTGCGCAAACCATCTGCAAAGATGCCGACAAACAGGGCAAGGAAAAAGAGAGCACCGCGCTGCCGCTCAAGAGCAATAATTTTTATCTGCGCGTGCAGGTGACGAAGGACGCGCTCTGCACGTTCAGCTATAGTCTCGACGGCACGAAGTTCACAACCGTCGGCGAGCCGTTCACGGCGCGGCAGGGTCGCTGGATCGGCGCTAAGGTCGGACTGTTCGCCGTCCGCACTGGTCAGACGCGCGAGACTGGTTACGCGGATTTCGACTGGTTCAGAGTTGAGTAGTTACAATCGGACTTAATCAAGGCCGCAATAGTTGCAGCACCGGCTGCAACGCGGGATAGAGCGCGCGATAAGCCACATACTGCTTGGACATGATCTCAACGGCGGCCGGGTCGGGTTCGATGCGCAAGGCTGTGCGGACAGTCGCGTCGCACGCCGCATCGACCGAGGCCCACGCGCCGACGCCGACGCCCGCGAGCAGCGCCGCGCCGTAAGCCGCGCCCTCTTCGGCCGCGACCGTCTCGACCGTCTGCCCGTAAACGTCCGCTTGAATCTGTCGCCAGAGTGCGGAGCGCGCGCCGCCGCCGCCCAATCTGATCGCATTGACGGGGGCGTTCATCTCTTTGAAAATTTCAAACGTATCGCGCAGCGAGAACGCGACGCCTTCGAGGATAGCGCGAACGATGTGTGCCCGCGTGTGGCCCGCCGTCAAGCCCGCGAGCGCGGCCCGCGCGTGCGGATCAAGATGCGGCGTGCGCTCGCCCATGAGATAAGGCAACCACAAGAGTCCGTCCGCGCCAGCGGGCATGCGGGCCGCTTCATCGCTCAAACGTTCGTAAGCATCGCGCCCGTCGTCAGGGCCCGCGCCGAACTGATCGCGGAACCAACGTAACGAAAGACCCGCGGCCTGCGTGACGCCCATGACGTGCCAACGGCCCGGAATCGCGTGGCAGAAAGTATGCACGCGCCCGCGTGCGTCGAGGGCGGGTCGATCTGTGACGGCGAAGACGACGCCGGACGTGCCGATGGTGGCACTGACCGTGCCCGTGCGCACGATCCCTGCGCCGACCGCGCCCGCCGCCTGATCGCCTGCGCCCGCGACAACCGGCGTGCCCGCGCGCAAGCCTGTCGCCGCCGCGCCTTCGGCTGAAACTTGGCCGGTCACTTGTGGTGATTCATAAACGCGCGGCAGCAGACTTTGATCGATCCCGGTTGCCGCGAGCATCTCTGTGGACCAGTCGCGGCGGGCGACATCGAGCAGCAACGTGCCGGAAGCGTCGGCCACATCCGTCGCGCGCTCGCCCGTCAGACGCAGCCGCACGTAGTCTTTCGGCAACAGCACGGTACGCACGCGTTGCCATATGTCCGGTTCGGCCGCGCGTACCCACAACAGTTTCGGGAGCGTAAAATTAGTGAGCGCCGGATTGCACGTCAACTCGATGAGCCGGGTCGCGCCGAGTTTGTCCGTGAGCGCGCGGCATTGTTCGGCCGTGCGCTGGTCGCACCAGATGATGGATGGGCGCAGGACTTCGGCGCGCTGGTCCAATAGCACCGCGCCGTGCATCTGGCCGGACAGACCGATTGCGCCGATCTCTTCGGCGCGCACCTTGTCTGTGGCGAGCACGGCGCGCACGGCCGCCGTAGCGACGCGCCACCAATCGCGCGCGTCCTGTTCGGCCCAGCCCGTCTGCGGCGAAGCGAAGGGCACATGCTCGACCGTCGCCGCCGTCGCGACGCGGCCCGTTGTGTCAACCAGCACGGCGCGCGTGCCGCCCGTGCCGACATCTATGCCGAGAAAGTTCATAAGGTCATCAACTGAGGTTGATCCGCGTCATAGTTTCGCATACAACTCTGCTCAGCGAGCTAACGACGGCTTGAGGGTTGTATGATTGTCTGTTGCATGGGGAGGTGAATTATGGCACACGATGAGTACACACCACGACCTGAACACAAATTTAGTTTTGGCCTGTGGACGGTCGGCAACCGCGGCCGCGACCCGTTCGGCGACGCCGTGCGCCCGACGCTGCCGCCCAACGACGCCGTGCGTATGTTGGCCGAAGTCGGTGCGTGGGGCGTCAACTTCCACGACAACGATCTCGTCCCGATTGATGCGACCACGCACGAGCGCGATCAGATCGTGCGTGAGTTTAAGTCCGTGTGTGAAACGACCGGCATCGTCGTGCCGATGGCTACGGTCAATCTGTTCTACGAGGCCGTCTTCCGCGACGGCGCGTTCACCGCGAATGATGCGCGCGTGCGAGCCTATGCCTTGCAGAAGACGATGCGCGCGATGGACTTAGGCGCGGAACTCGGCGCGAAGATTTTTGTGCTGTGGGGCGGGCGCGAAGGCGTCGAGACGGACGCATGCCGCCGCGCCGACGAAGGCGTCAAGCGGCTGCGCGAGGCGCTGAACTACTTGTGCGAGTATTCGACCGATCAAGGGTACGATTATAAGTTCGCGCTCGAAGCCAAACCGAACGAACCGCGTGCAGACATCTACATGCCGACGACGGGCGCGTATCTGGGCTTGATCGCCACGCTCGATCATCCTGAACTCGTCGGCGTCAATCCGGAAGTGGCGCACGAACATATGGCGGGCTTGAACATGACGCATGCCGTGGCGCAAGCGTGGGAAGCGGGCAAGCTCTTTCACATCGACCTGAATGATCAAGTGCCCGGTCGTTATGATCAGGATTTGCGCTTCGGCTCGGCCAACCCGAAGACCGCGTTCTGGCTTGTCAAGTTCTTAGAAGATGTTGGCTATACGGGGCCGCGCGCCTTCGACGCGCACGCGTATCGCACGGAAGACTACGAGGGCGTGAAAGACTTCGCGCGCGGCTGCATGCGGACTTACTTGATCCTCAAGGCGAAGGCGACGCGCTGGAACGCGCACACTGAGATCAAATCGCTGCTCGCCGAGATCGCGGAGCATGACCGCAACGACGCAGCCGTCGGGAAGTTTGGCAAAGAACAAGCGGCGGCGCTGCTCGCGCAAAACTTCGACCGCGCAAGCTTAGCCGCCAAAGGCTTGCGTTATGAGCGGCTCGATCAACTAACGATGGATATATTGCTCGGCGTCGAGTAACTGACACTCACAGGCGGAACTAACCACAAAGACACGAAGACACAAAATATTATTTGTGTCTTCGTGTCTTTGTGGTTTAGTCGATGCTTCTGCCGGTCTTAACTGCGGCGCGCGGACTTGCCCGTCTTTGGCTGCCAGCCGTCTGTGCCGCCGAGCACTTTTGCAACTGTGATCGCGCGGGCTTCGGCCTTCGTTAATTGACGCGACCACGGCACGCGCGCCTGCATGTTCGCGCCCGCGCCCGTGCTGTCGAACTCACGGTAACGCGCGGTCTTTTCGCGTTCAGGAAAATTCCAGTTGTGCCAGCCGACCGGGCGCACGACGCCGGCCATCTCCGTGTGCAAAAAGATTACGTTGGAGTAAGCGCGCCAAGGCCGGCCGAGATAAGTCTTCACTTCGGGCGTGTCGCCGGTGATCTTGCAGTTGGCGAAGACGAAGCCGAACGGTTGATTGTCGGGCGTCGAGGCGGCGGTGATGTAACCGTCCTTCAAGCAGTGTATGTGGCAACGCTCGAAGAACGCGGTGGCCGCGCCGAAGATGAAATCGACGTGCCCCGTGATGTAGCAGTTTTCAAAATAGTGCCGGCCGCGATTCAACAGGATCGTGTCCTGCCAGCCGAGGAAACGGCAGTTGCGAAACACCACGCGGTCGCCGTCAACGCGCACGGCTAAGGCTTGCCCCACGGGGCCGGCCGAGTTCTCGAAGGTGATGTTCTCGGCCGTGAAATCGTCGGCGTCGATCTGCGTCGAAGGCGTGCGAAACGTGCCGATGGGCTTGTTGTCGCGGCCGATCAAGTTCGCGTTGAGATCGTAAGTCAGCACCGTCTTCAACGCATCCTCGCCCACCAACCGGAAGAAACGCTTCTCGCGTTGCACGTAGATCAACTCTTTATATGTTCCCGGCTTGATGCGAATGATGACCGGATTGCCGGCGCTGCCGGCCGGCACGGCCATGATCGCCTCTTGCACCGTCTTGAACTTGCCGCTGCCGTCGGCGGCGACCGTGAGTTCGGTCTGTGCCGCCACGCTGATATAAGCGCCAAGCATGAGCAGACCGGATATAACCACGAAGACACGAAGACACGAGCGAAGCACGATCATGCTTCGTTCGTGTCTTCGTGTCTTGGTGGTTAATCCCGATCTTCATTAAAAAGATTGTTCGCTTCATCTTCATTTACCGTTGGGGCGTAGCTTGCGGCGAGTTCAGGCTGCGCCCTTTCTTCGCGGGTTCGACCGTGACGTTATCAAACGAGACGGAGCCGGCATGATGCATCACTTCGGTCGCTTCGACGCCACGGAAGGTGCAGTCGCGGAAACGCACGTCGTCAATCACCACGCCGGGAAAGCCGACGACCCACATGACGCGCGGGCTGGACGTGCTCGTCACGCGTTCGAGCAGGACGTTGCGCAGCACCGGTTTGTACGCTCCCTTGTCGCCCGTGTCGTACAAGAAATCTATCGTCAACACGGCTTCCGCGACGCGCCCGATTTGAACATCGCGCATGAAGACGTTTTCAATCACGCCGCCGCGCAGCGCGTTCGACTTGAAGCGCAGCGCGCGATCAAGATTCGGGCTGTCCATCTTGCAGTTCTCGACGAAGACGTTGCGACAGTCGCCGGAAATCTCGCTGCCGATGACGACGCCGCCGTGCCCGTCCTTCATCGTGCAGTTGCGGACGATGATGTTCTCCGATGCGACATGCGACGCGGCGGCCGTCCGCGTCGCGCCCCGATTTGATGGCGATGCAGTCGTCGCCCGTGTCGAAGATGCAGTCTTCGATCAACACGTCGCGGCTTGATTCGGGATCGCAGCCGTCGTTGTTCGGCCCGTGGCTGTAGATGTTGACGCCGCGCACGGTCACGTTTGACGACAGCACCGGATGAATCTCCCAGAAGGGCGAGTTGATGATCCTGACGTCCTCAATCAGTATGTTGCGGCTGCGATAAGGTTGGATGAAGCTGTTGCGCAAGTAATGCCCTTGCCCGAAGACTCGATCCTGCACGGGCACGTTACGTTCGGCCATTGCGCGCAGTTGCAGGATGTCGGCGCGCGCGGGCGCATCGCCGCCGCCGGGCTTGCGGCGCGCCCACGGCCACCAGTTCTCATCCGACGCCGAGCCGTCGAGCGTGCCGCGCCCCGTCACGGCGATGTTCTCCTGCTCGTAAGGCGTAAATCAGCGGCGAGTAGTTCATGCACTCCGTCCCCTCGAAGCGCGTGTAGACGACGGGCAGATACTTCGCCGGGTCGGCGCTGAACTTGAGCGTCGCGCCTTCCGCGATGTGCAGGTTGACGTTACTCTTCAGATGGATCGCGCCCGTGAGGAATACGCCGCGCGGTACGACGACGCGCCCGCCGCCCGCAGCATGACAAGCCGCGATGGCTTTGCGGATCGCTTCGGTGCAATCAGGACCGCCCCCAACCGCGCCATAGTTAGTGATATTGAAATCGCGCGCGGGAAAACGCGGCGGGCGTATGCGCGCAAGGATCGCGGGCACGGCGCTCCAACCCGTGACGCGCTGGCTAACTTGTCTGCGTTGAATCGCCGGCCGCGCATAACTCGGCGGATAAGCTTGAAAGATAACAAGGACTAGACTGATAACTGCGAGACGTTGGAGCAAGCGGCGCATAGACGTTTCCTCTTGGGCTGCTGAACTGTGCCTGAACGGAATGCGGCAATGATAACAGAAAAGAGTTGCCGTCAGCGGTCGCAATGTTAAGCGCGGACGATTAACCACGAAGACACGAAGACACAAGTGATCTTCGTGTCTTTGTGGTAAGCCTGTGCGCGTTTTCTATCTTAAACCGATCACTGATTCATCCAAGTGTCGGCTTCGATCACGACCTTTGTTGTGTACTCTTTGCCGCCGACCGACAGCTTCACAATGTAAGTGCCCGGCTCAAGCGGCGGCCCTTGATTGAAGAATCCACCGCCGCCACCACCGCCACCACCACCTTGACCGCCACCACCGCCACCGCCGCCGAAGCCGCGAAAGTTGGCCGGGCGGGGCGGCGGGTCGCCGCGCAGATTCCATTGAACGCGGTTGAGGCCGATCTCTTTGGTCGCCGTCAGATTGCGCACCACTTTGCCTGTGTAGTCGGCGATAGTGATTTTCACGTCGCCTGCGGGCGCGGTCTTCAGGTAGTAGCTGATGGCTGTGCCCGGCGGCGGATTAGCTCCGCGATAGACCTTCGCGCCCGTAGCGGCGCGCGAATAACGCACGTCGTTCAACCATTGCGTGCCCGGTCGTATGTCGAACAGATGCACGTCCGCGTCGGCGATTTTGGTTGTGAGTTGTTGCAAGGGCGTGATGTCGTCGAGGATGTAGATGCCGCGCCCGTGCGTGCCGATGATGAGATCGTTATCGCGCGGGTGGACCAATATGTCGTCCACGCGCACGGTCGGCAGCCCCGACATGAACCGCTTCCACTCGCCGCCGCCGTTCAACGACACGTACAGCCCGAACTCCGTCCCGGCATAGAGCAACTCTTTGTTCTTCGGGTCTTCGCGGACGACGTTGACGTGGCCCACTTGTGGCAGGTTGTTCGCCAGCGCCTGCCACGTCGCGCCGTAGTCGCGTGTGACGAACACATAAGGTTTGAAATCGTCGAAGCGATGACCGTCAACGGCCAAGTAGCATGTGCCTGCGTCGAAGTGCGACGGCTCAACACGCGCGATGTGATACATCTCGCCGATGCCGGGCACGTTCTTCGCCACGTTGGTCCACGTCGCGCCGCCGTCGCGGCTCACCTGCACGTTGCCGTCGTCCGTGCCGACCCACAGCACGCCGGGCAACAAGGGCGACTCGGCGACCGTCACGATGTAGCCGAAATTCAAATACCCGTCGTTCTTCGACGCCATCGGGTCTTTGCCGGCCACGCCCATGATCGGCAGGGTGTTGCGATCAATGTGCTTGGTCAGATCAGTTGTCGCCGTCCACGTATCGCCGCGATCCAGTGATTTGAACAGACGGTTGCCGCCCGCATAGATGAGGCGCGGGTTGTGCGGCGAGATGATAATCGGCGTGTTCCAATAGAAGCGATACTGCTCGCCCGCGGGCGGCGCGGGCACGACGTTCGACGCCCCGAAGTTCGCGCCGAAGCCGCCGAAGCCTTGCGCGGCTGCAATCGCAGCCATCGCTTGCAGCGCCTCTTCCTGCGTCTGCTCGGCGGGCGTTGCGGTTGGTGTCGGCGTCGCGCCTGTAGCCGCCGCGCCCTGTTGTTGCCCGGTCGCGCCTGTGCCTGTGCCTGCGCTTGTTGCTGGTGTGCGCCCGACTGCGCCTAAGCCGCCGCCGCGTCGTTGTGGGGTCGTGCGCGGGCGGATGCCGACGCTGCGGCCTGTGCGCAGGTCGAGGCGTGTGATTGCGCCGTTTTGTGATTCGGCATAGACGATGTTGTGATCGGTCGGATCGATCTGCGCATAGAAGCCGTCGCCGCCGCCGACGCGAAACCAATCGGCGTTGGTGATGCCCGCCTGATTGCGCGTCGCGGAGGGCGCGCCCCAAGAGCCGTTGTCCTGCAAGCCGCCGTAGACGTAATAAGGTTTACGCATATCGGCCGCGACGGCATAGAACTGCGCAGCCGGGATCGTGTTGACGTACTCCCACGTTGTGCCTTGATCGTAACTGACGTTGAGGCCACCGTCGTTGCCGATGATGAGATGATCGCTATTGGCCGGGTCGATCCAGATGGCGTGGTGGTCGCTGTGCGGGATGGCGGGTTGCAGCGACTTGAAGGTCTTGCCGCCGTCAGTTGACTTGCTGAAGTTCAGCCCACCGACGTAAACCGTCTCGGCGTTGCGCGGGTCAACACGAATTTGGCTGTAGTACATCGGGCGGTTGTTCTCGTTGCTGACGATGCGCCACGTGCGCCCTTTATCGTCGGAACGCCAGATGCCGGGCTTCTTCGGATCGAGCGGCGTAGGCGTGGGCGACGCGGCGGGAGTTGGAGATGCAGCAGGCGACGCGCCCGGTGAAGGTGAAGGCGAAGGCGATGCGCCGGGGACGGGCGTGGGCGTGGCTTGCGCGATGACGGGTTCTTCGCCGCCTGTGCCTTGACTCGCGCCGACTTCCATCTGCGCGTAGACGACGTTCGGGTTCGAGCGCGACACGTCGAGGCCGATGCGCCCGATGATCTTTTCTGCCGGCAGCCCGTTGCCTTCAAGCTCCTTCCATGTGCTTGCCCGCGTCCGTCGTCTTCCAGAGGCCGCTGCCGGGGCCGCCGCCGTTGAAGCCCCAAGAAGTTCTGCGCCGCTGGTACGAAGCAGCGTAGAGTGTTTTGCTGTCTGATGGATCAAATACTATGTCCGTGAAGCCCGTGTCTTCGTCGATGAACTTAACGTTGGCCCAAGTCTTGCCGCCGTCCGTCGTCTTGTAGATGCCGCGCTCTTTGTTGGGGCCGAACAAGTGACCAAGCACGGCCACGTAAACTACGTTTGCATCTTTCGGATCGATGACGATACGGGCAATCGACTGCGAGTCGCGCAGGCCCATGTGGGCGAAGGTCTTGCCGCCGTCGGTTGATTTATAGATGCCGTCGCCGATGCTCGAACTCTGCCGGTTGTTCGGTTCGCCCGTGCCGACCCAGACGACGTTCGCATCCGAGGGCGCGATGGCGATGTCGCCAATGGACGCGTTCGAGTAGGTGTCGAAGATGGGCTGGAAGGTCGTGCCGTTGTTCGTTGACTTCCAAACGCCGCCCGTCGCAAGACCCACATAGAGGACATAAGGGTTGCTCTCGACGACGGCGAGGTCGTCGATGCGCCCGCCCATGCTCGCCGGCCCGATGCCGCGCCAGACGAAGCGGCGCAGGGTCGGATCGTCCGACCAGTTGATCGGCGTGGGCGTGGGCGAGGGCTGGGCGTCGGCGTGGCTGACGGTTGCGGGGTGGGCGTCGGGGTCGGGTTCTGCGCCTGTGTCGCGGCCGTGCCTAACGCCAACACGCAGAGGCACACGAACAACCACGCAAAGCCTGACCGGGCCTCAGACCTTTCTCTCATAGGGAGACATCCTTTCAATTAATTGTTCAGGCGTAACTGGAATGCAGGTTGCCCGCCGAATATAACCACAAAGACACGAAGACACAAAGGGAAATACTGAACGATGACCGATGAATACCTGCTTATTCATCGGTCATCATTCAGCATCTCGCTTATGTTTATGTGCGGGGCTTAAGGCCGCCCGAAGCGGAGCCGGTATTCGCCGGAGTTCATGAAGCCGTTGACCATGGTGCGGAAGTCGCCGGGGTGCGCGTTGAGATAGTTGAGCCATGCATTGTAGCCGCTATCTTCGGGCGTGCGCCGCAAGTAACCATAGTATTGCATGGCGACGAAGGCGCGTGTGAACTCCGCTGTGCCGACCTGATCGCTGTCGGCAATCGCGCGCAAGACTTGTGCGCGCGTGAGCGTGGCGGCGTTCAAGCGGTTGACGAGATCGGTGCTGGTCAACGTCACCTTTTGTGTGCCGTCGGGCGTGGCCGGGTCGGGCGTCGTGATCGATGTCAGACTGTAGTGACCCATGAGTGTTGCGACGTATTGCTCGTTCGATTGGCCGCCGAAGGTGCTGATGAAGAACGGGCGTTGCGTGTAGGCGTCGGCGAAGGCGGCCTTCTTCTGATAGACCTCTTGCTCGGTCTGCCCCGTAACGGCGCGCATGTCTGCCACGATGTCGGAGTATTGCGGCAGACTCTTGAAGACCAAACGGTAGAAGCGGAAGACGTAGAAGCCTTTCAACTGAAACTCAGGCGAGCCGAAGAAGGCGGCAGAGACAGTCAAGCGATCACAGTTCGGGTTGTTGTTCACGTCCGAACAGTTATTCAAGACGTTGGACCACGGCTCGCCCGCTTCGGGTTCACGCGACAGAAAGTCTAGGTACTGTTGGCGGACGAAGAAGGGCGTGGTGTAGATCGGGTTTGGTTGGCCGGCGACCGTATCGTTATCGGTGATTGTGAGCGTCGCCGTCGTTTGTGTGCCCAGCCCTGCGCCGGTGCTGACACCGAACAGTGCGATGTTGACCGTCTCGTTACCTTCGACGTGTACGTCGTCAATGATGGGGATGGTGAACGTCTTGCTCGCTTCGTTCGCGGCGAACGAGAGCGTGTCGATGGTGGTCGCGTAGTCGCAGCGCGCGTAAGCGATGCCGCGCTCGGCGGTCAAGTCGGGACTGCACGGCACGGCCGCCGGGTTATCGTTCGTTTGGTATCTGACGTTCACTGCGCTGTCGAGCGCGCCCGTGCGCGTCACGGTGATTGTGGCTTGCCGGTCGCCCTCGCCGACGTTGTATTGCGCGGCGCTGAATTGCAACAGACTAGTGGGCGTGCCGGGGAGCGGTTGCCAGTCGGGCGTGAAGTCGTAATAGATGTTGTTGGTCAGACGCGTGGCTGCGCCCGAACCATCTATGTTCATCGTGTACAGTTCGTTGAGCGATGCGAAGGCGAGCTTCGCGCCGTCGGGCGACCAAACGGGGCTACCCGCGTTGAGCGGCACGTTCGGGAACAGCGTCTCGTTCGTGCCGTCGGCGTTGACCTTGTAGATGCCGCTCGGCTCGGCGACGGGCGTGGGGCATAATTTAGTTCACCTTCAGGCGTGCGTGATGAGGCCGGCACGGAGCTTGATTCCTAACTTAACGCACAGATTGGATCGACTGTTGGGATTATGCTGCTTTGCGCGGGCAGCGGGTACGACCATGCCCAAGCAGCTTACTTAAACTGAAACGCTTCCGACCCTGCGACGTTTGCCAAAACGTAGGCCGGAGCAGCGACAGCCCCGCATTGTAAGGATTATAGATGCGACGGTCAAACACGATGTTGCGCGGCAAAACTGGACTCGAACGCAATTTAGCATTACCTTTGCTGGCAAATAATAGCGGAGAGGTCGGGATGTGGAATAACTGTTTCCGGGTCACGGTTGTGTGCCTTGTCTTTGCGGCCGGCGGCTGCGCGCTAAACATTAGTGCGGCCCGCGCGCAGGCAAACGCGGCGCAGACGAACGCGTCAAGTCGCAAGTTCGACTTCGGCCCCGGCCCGGTCAAGCCCGGCTACGTGCAGGTGCTTCAGACGACCACATACACGCCGGACCTCGGCTACGGCTTCGAGCCGGGCGCAAACGTCGCATGCGTTGCGCGCGGCGGCGGCGACGCTCTGCGCGGCGATCTCTGCACGAGCACGCAGCCCTTCTTCTTCTCCGTCGCCCTGCCCGAAGGCAACTACAACGTGACGATCACGTTCGGAGATCGCGCCGAAGCGACGGCCACCACCGTCAAAGCCGAACTGCGCCGCTTGATGCTTGAGCAAGTACAGACGGCGCGCGGTAAGTTCACGACGCGCACCTTCACCGTCAACGTGCGCCGGCCTGAGATCACGACGGGCGGCATTGTCAAACTCAAAGACCGCGAGAAGACGATGGAAGCGTGGGCGTGGGACGACAAGCTCACGCTTGAGTTCAACGACGCGCACCCGGCCGTGTGCGCGCTTGAGATCGAACGCGCCGACAACGCGCCCACGCTCTTTTTGCTCGGCGACTCGACCGTCACGGATCAACCGCGCGAGCCTTACAACAGTTGGGGCCAGATGCTCACGCGCTTCTTCCGGCCCGGCCTCGCCGTCGCCAACCACGCGGAGTCCGGCGAGTCTCTGCGCAGTTCGCTCGGCGCGCACCGCTTGGATAAAGTCTTGAGCCAGATGAAACCCGGCGACTATCTCTTCATTCAATACGGCCACAACGACGAGAAGGAGAAGGGCGCAGGCGTCGGCGCGTTCACAACTTATAAAGCCTCGCTCAAACATTACGTCGCCGAGGCGCGCAAACGCGGCGCAACGCCCGTGCTCGTCACGCCCATGCATCGCCGCACGTTCGATGACAACGGGCGGATCACAAACTCGCACGGTGATTATGATGAAGCCGTGCGGCAGGCCGCGAAAGAAGAACGCGTGCCGCTAATCGATCTGCACGCGATGAGCAAGCCCTTCTATGAAGCGTTGGGGCCGGAAGTCTCGAAGCAGGCATTTGCCCCGAACGACGGCACGCATCACAACAACTACGGCAGCTACGAACTCGCCCGCTGCATCGTCGCAGGGATCAGGGCCAACAAACTCGGCCTCGTCAAATATCTTGTCCGCGACGTGCCGCCGTTCAATCCCGGTCAACCTGATGCTATCGCCAATTTCCACATGCCCCTCAGTCCGTTGACGACGGAAATAAAACCGCTTGGTAACTAACGAAGGAGCGCCACGCTTGATCACGAATTTATTCATGCGAAAAGTTAAGCGGTTATTCGTGCTGGCGTGTGTGTGCTTAGCGTCAGCTTCAACCGTGACCGTGGCTTATAGCCCACCGGACAGTGCGCGCAGCAAGTACAACTTCAACTCCGGTTGGAAAGTCTTCGTCGGCGACCCGGCGGGCGCAGAAGCGCCCGGCTTCGACGATTCAGGCGTGGAAGCGACGTGACGCACGCCCTACGCCTGGAACGAAGACGACGCGTTCAAGCAAGACATCAAAGACCTCTCGACCGGCATCGCGTGGTATCGCAAGCACTTCACGCTCCCTGCCGACAGCGCGGGCAAGAAAGTCTTTCTTGAGTTCGAAGGCATCCGCCAGGGCGGCGAGTTCTATCTCAACGGCAAGCTCGATCGGCCGCCACGAGAACGGCGTCATGGCCTTTGGCTTCGACATCACCGACATCGTGCAGGCCCGCGCCGCAGGAGAACGTGCTCGCCGCGCGCATCGACAACTCGTGGGACTATAAAGAGCAAGGCGACCGACTACGGCTTACCAGTGGAACGACAGAAATTTTTACGCCAACTACGGCGGCATCAACAAGAACGTCTTCCTGCACGTCACCGACAAGCTGCACCAGACGCTGCCGCTCTACTCGAACCTCGGCACGACGGGCGTCTACGTCTACGCGCAGGACGTTCGACATCAAGGGCAGGTCGGCGCAGAGTCACCGCCGAGTCGCAGGTGAGGAACGAGCACACGACGGCGAAGACGTTCAGCTACGACGTCGTCATCGAAGACATGAACGGGCGCGCGGTCAAGACGATCGACGGCGGGCACGTACACGCTCGCGCCGGGCGAGACGAAAACCGTCAGCGCCAGCGCGCGCGTCGGCAAGCTCAACTTCTGGAGTTGGGGCTACGGCTATCTCTACAACGTCCACACGATGCTGAAGGTCGACGGTCAGACCGGTCGATGCGGTCAGCACGCGGACGGGCTTTCGCAAGACCGAGTTCGGCAACGGCGTGGTGCAAGCTCAACGACCGCGTGATCCAGCTGAAGGGCTACGCGCAGCGCACGACGAACGAGTGGCCGGCGCTCGGCTCGGTCGGTGCCGCCGTGGATGAGCGACTTCAGCAACCGCCTGATGGTCGAGTCGAACGCGAACCTCGTCCGCTGGATGCACGTCACGCCGTGGAAGCAGGACGTGGAATCGTGCGACCGCGTCGGGCTGATGCAGGCGATGCCCGCGGGCGACTCCGAAAAGGACGTTGACGGGCGGCGCTGGGAGCAGCGCGTCGAAGTGATGCGCGACGCGATCATCTACAACCGCAACAACCCGAGCATCGTCTTCTACGAGTCGGGCAACAAGGGCATCAGCGAAGAGCACATGCGGCAGATGAAGGCGTTGCGCGACCAGTACGATCCGCACGGCGGGCGCGCCGTCGGGCTCGCGCGAGATGCTCGACAGCAAGGTCGCCGAGTACGGCGGCGAGATGCTCTACATCAACAAGAGCGCGCGGCTGCCGATGTGGGCGATGGAGTATTCGCGCGACGAGGCGCTCCGCAAATACTGGGACGAGTTCTCGCCGCCCTTTCACAAAGACGGCGACGGGCCCTCTGCATCAAGGGCAGGACGCGAGCGCCTACAACCGCAACCAGGACTCGCACGCGATCGAGAACGTCGTGCGCTGGTACGACTACTGGCGCGAGCGGCCGGGCACGGGCGCGCGCGTCAAGCGCGGGCGGCGTCAACATCGTCTTCTCCGACTCGAACACGCACCATCGCGGGGCGGAGAACTATCGCCGCAGCGGCGAGGTGGACGCCGTGCGCATGCCGAAGGACGGCTTCTTCGCGCATCAAGTGATGTGGGACGGCTGGGTGGACGTTGAGCGACCGCGCACGCACATCATCGGCCATTGGAACTACGAGCCGGGGACGAAGAAGAACGTCTACGTCGTTTCGAGCGCGGAGAAAGTTGAGCTGTTCGTCAACGGCAAGTCGCTCGGCTTCGGCGAGCAGAGCAGCCGGTTTCTGTTCACCTTCAAGCAAGTGGCGTGGCAGCCGGGCACGCTCAAGGCCGTCGGCTACGACGCGCGCGGCAAGCAGATCAGCGAAGCGACGAAGAAGACCGCGGGCCAGCCCGCGGCCATTCGCCTGACCGCGCATACGTGGCCGCGCGGCTTGCGCGCCGACGGCGCGGACGTGGCGCTCGTCGATGTCGAAGTCGTCGACGCGGCAGGGCAACCGCTGCCCGACGGCGCTTGAACATGATCAACTTCGCGCTCGACGGGCCCGGCCGAGTGGCGCGGCGGCATCGCGCAGGGGCCGGACAACTACATTCTGTCGAAGAGCCTGCCGGTCGAGAACGGCGTCAACCGCGTCATCATTCGCGCGACGCCGCAGGCGGGGCAGATTGTGCTGCGCGCGAGCGCCGAGGGTTTGAAGCCGGCCACTGTCGAACTCGTTTCGCGGCCCGTGCGTGTGACAAACGGACTATCGCACGGAACTGCCGGACGATGGCTTGATCTCTGATCTGACACGCGGCCCGACGCCTGCGGGGCCGGCGTTCAACGTCGCGCGCAAGTCTGTGCCGGTTGCGCGCGTCACGGCCGGCGCGAACAACGAACAGGGCGCGGCGAGTTTCGACGATGACGAGACGACCGAATGGGCGAGCGAGGGCGCACTCGCGGCCGGGTGGATCAAGTACGAGTTCGAGCGGCGCGCGCGTGTCGGCGCGGTGACGATGAAGCTGACGGGCTGGCGCACGCAGTCTTATCCTGTACGCATCATGGTGGACGACAAGGTTGTGTTCGAGGGGGCGACGCCGCGCAGCCTCGGCTATGTGACGTTTGAGTTTCCGCCCGTGACGGGCCAGAGTCTTAAAGTAGAACTCACGGGCAGCGCGAGTAATCGTGATGCGTTCGGCAATATCATCGAGATACCGGGCACGCCCGATCAACAATCCGGCGCGGGCAAGGGCGGCGCTAAAGGCACGCTCAGCATTGTCGAGTTGGAAATTTACGAGCCGGTTATCGCGGGCGCGAAAAGCCGGCATTAACATTCCGCAGCATTCGGGTTTAGAATTAGAGCTATCGTCACAAACATAAAGTGTACTTGATGCGGGGTGGTCGCACAGACGGAGTTGCCTGTGGCGGCACTCGAAGGTGAACCGCTTACCTGTCGTCGCGCGGAGTAAAAATCGTATGCGCTCGAATGTGATGAGGAAACGCTGCTTTGTAACCGCTGCCCTGTGCATGATCGGGTTGACGCTTGCATCGGCGGCGCGCACGCGGGCAGAGGTCGTGTTGCCTGATGTGCTTGGCGGCGCGATGGTGCTGCAACGCGATGCGCCTGTGCCGATCTGGGGTCGGGCCGATGTGGGCGAGATTGTAACCGTGCGCTTCGCGGGGCAGACGAAGCGTGTGACGACGGGCAGCGATGGACGTTGGCGCGTCAACCTCGATCCGTTGAAAGCGAATGCGACGCCGGCCACGTTGATCGTTGCGGGCCAGAACACGATTGAGTTGACAGACATTCTCGTCGGCGAAGTGTGGCTGCTCGCGGGCCAGTCGAACATGCAACGTCTGTTGAGCGAGACGGCGAACAGTGCAGCAGCCACGGCCGCAGCGAATCATCCGCTCATAAGATTATTTAACGTCAACCGGCAAGTCGCCTTCAAACATAAGCCGCCGCCGCTGGCAACGTGGCAGGCTTGCACGCCCGAAACGGTCAAGGAATTTTCCGCCGCCGGTTACTACTTCGGTGTCGAGTTGCAGCAAGCGTTGAACGTGCCCATCGGTTTGATCAACTCGTCATACGGCGGCTCGCAGGCCGAGGCGTGGACGCCGGTTGAGTATCTGCTCGCAAGCGACGAACTGCGCCCGACGGTCGAGCGCACGAAAATTTGGGATGATGAAAGAGCGCGCGTGCGCGTTGAGTATGACGAACAGTTGAAGCAATGGCGCGCGGCCACGGAGAAGGCGAAAGCCGAGGGCGCGCGCCCGCAGCCGTCGCCGGGTGTGCCCGACGCGTTGCGCGAGTACCGGATCGCATCGTCGATCTACGACGGCATGATCGCGCCGCTCATCCCGTTTCGCATCCGTGGCGCGTTCTGGTATCAAGGCGAATCGAACGAAGCGCGCGCGCAACAATATGGCGTGCTGCTGCCGACGATGATCCGCGCTTGGCGCGAACGTTGGGGCGCGGGCGACTTCCCTTTCGGCATCGTGCAACTGCCCAATTACCGCGACCCCAAACCCGAACCGAGCGACGAAGCGTGGAGTCACATCCGCGAGGCGCAGCGCCGCACTGTGGTCAACACGCCGCACACCGGCCTCATCGTCACAATCGACATCGGCGAAGCGCACGACATCCACCCGAAGAACAAGCTCGACGTGGGCCGGCGCATGTTTCGTTGGGCACTCGCGGACGTGTACGGGCGCAAGCTCACAAAGTCTGGGCCGACGTTTCGCAGTCTGAAGCCGAGCGGCGCAAAACTCGTCCTCACGTTTACTGATGTGGGGCAAGGCTTGCGAAGCCGCGACGGCGACAAGCTCGCAGAGTTTGCTGTGGCCGGGGCTGATCGCAAGTGGCATTGGGCGGAGGCGAAGATCGTGGGCAAGGATAAAGTCGAAGTCTGGTCGAGCGCCGTGCCGCAGCCGGTCGCGGCGCGTTATGCGTTCAACAACAACCCGCGCCGGCCCAATCTGACGAACGAGACAGGTCTGCCCGCCGCGCCTTTTCGCACAGACGACTGGCCCGGCCCAACCGACGGCAAACGTTAACGCGCCTGCATACAGGGGAGAGAGAACGAACACATGCAAGCTTCGATCACGTCTCATCGCATCAAGCGATGCGCGGCGGTCTTAACCGTCGCTGTTAGCATCTGCCTGTTGACCATCATGGCTGCGGCACAAACGGACGTATCAACCACGCCCGAACGCTCGGCCGCAAAACGCGTCGCCAATCCTAAGCTGCCGTCGCTCTTTGTCGTCGGCGACTCGACGGCCAACAACAACGCCAACGGCGCGCTCGGTTGGGGCGACCCGTTCATCACCTTCTTCGACGCGACGAAACTCAACGTCGTCAATCGCGCGCGCGCAGGGCGCAGCAGCCGCACGTTCCTGACCGAAGGCTTGTGGGACTACGCGTTAGCCGAGATGAAGGCCGGCGACTTCGTGTTGATTCAATTCGGCCACAACGACGGCGGCCCGCTCGACACGGGACGCGCGCGCGGCTCGCTGCCCGGCACAGGCGAAGAGACACGCGAGGTGGCGCGCACGGACGGCCGCAAAGAGGTGGTCTATACCTACGGGTGGTACTTGCGGCGCTTCATCGCCGACGCGCGCGCAAAAGGCGTGACGCCGATCATCTTGTCGCTAACGGTGCGGAACATCTGGAAGGACGGCAAGGTCGAACGCGGGTCGGGCAAGTTCCGCGACTGGGCCGCCGAAGTTGCACGCGCACAGGGCGTGCCCTTCTTGGATCTGACGAACATCGTCGCCGACAAGTATGAAGCGTTGGGGCCAGAGCAGGTAAAGACGTTGTTCGGCCCGGACCACACGCACACCAGCCCGGCCGGCGCCGAGCTAAACGCAGCCAGCGTTGTCGCCGGGCTTAAAGCACTCAAGCCCTGCGCGCTCTGTCAATATCTTGCGCCGAAGGCAAAAGATACGGACGCGAAGGATTGATAAGCGTGCCTAGCATGATCAAGCGGCGACTCCGGTTGGCAGTTGTGATCAACTGCTTATTGCTGCTGCTCGCCACGCAGGCGCAGGCGCAGCGACAGATGGAACGACTCGGCCGCGGCGTGGTCGCCGTCAATCAGGGCGGCGGGCGCGTGTGGGTTGGATGGCGCATGCTCGGCACGGATGAAGACGCCATCGCCTTCAACGTCTATCGCAACGCCGACAATAGCAAGCCTGTCAAACTCAACGCGCGCCCCATCGCGGACGTGACCAACTTCATCGACACGCAAGCCGACTTAACCAAAGCGAACGCATACTTCGTCCGTCCCGTCCTGCACGGCCGCGAACATGAAGCGAGCGCGCCGTTCAAACTGCCGGCCAATGCGCCCGTGCGCCAGTACCTCGCGCTGCCGCTGCAAACGCCGCCCGGTTACACGCCGAACGACGCGTCGGCCGGCGACCTCGACGGCGACGGCGAGTATGAACTCGTCATCCATCAAGCAGGGCGCGGGCGCGATAATGCTTCGGCCGGGCTGACGACCGAGCCGATCCTGCAAGCATACAAACTCGACGGCACGCTGCTGTGGTCCATCAATCTCGGCCGCAACATTCGCGAGGGCGCGCATTACACGCAGTTCATGGTCTATGACTTGGACGGCGACGGCCGCGCAGAGGTCGCGTGTAAGACGGCGGACGGCACGGTGGACGGGCAAGGCAAAGTCATCGGCAACGCGCAGGCCGATTATCGTTACCCGCAGGGCACGCTCATCAATGGGCGCAACATGACTGGCTACATACTCGACGGGCCGGAGTATCTGACCATCTTCGACGGGCTGACCGGACGCGCGCTGGCCACGACCAATTTCATCCCGCCGCGTCATCCGACAAAACTCAAGCCGACCTCGGAAGAGTTGACCGCCGTGTGGGGCGATTGGTGGGGCAATCGTGTTGACCGCTTCTTCGCCGGCGTCGCTTATCTCGACGGCCAGCACCCAAGCCTCGTCATGGCGCGCGGCTATTACACGCGGACGGTCTTGACCGCATGGAACTGGCGCGCGGGCAAACTCGCGCGCGTCTGGACCTTTGACAGCGACGACGGCACACCCGGCAATCGCGCTTACAGAGGTCAAGGCAATCACAACTTGAGCGTCGGCGACGTGGACGGCGACGGCCGCGACGAGATCATCTACGGCGCGTGCGCGATTGACGACAACGGGCGTGGTCTTTATTCAACCGGCCTCGGCCACGGCGACGCGCTGCACCTGTCCGACTTAGACCCCGACCGGCCCGGCCTCGAAGTGTTCGACATACAGGAACGCTTCGACGATGCGGGCGCGCACTTTCGTGACGCACGCACAGGCCAGATTTTATGGAAGAAGCCGTCGATCAAAGCGGGCGAGGACGGCGAAGGGCCGGGGCGCGCTTTGTCTTTGGACATCGACCCGCGCCACAGGGGCTTCGAGTCGTGGGTCAGGGGCGCGGGCATCGAAGGCATCTTCAACGCGCGGGGCGAGCGGATTTTCGCGCGCACACCGCGCTCATGCAACTTCGGCGTCTATTGGGACGGCGACGTGCTCGGCGAGTTGCTGGACCGCAACACGATCTCGAAGTGGGATTGGACCAACGGAGCGGAAACGATCCTGTTGACCGCCGAAGGCTGCACGTCGAACAACGGCACGAAAGCCACGCCCGCCTTGAGCGCAGACCTGCTCGGCGATTGGCGCGAAGAAGTTGTCTGGCGCACGACCGACAACAAAGAGTTGCGCATCTACACCACGACCATCCCGACAGATCATCGCTTCTATACTTTCATGCACGACCCGCAGTACCGGCTCAGCATCGCGTGGCAGAACGTCGCTTACAATCAGCCACCGCACACAAGTTTTTATCTTGGCGAAGGGCATGAGCAAGCCGCCCCGACCTAACATCGTAATGACAGCGTCGAAAAGATAACGCCGCTCGTACTTTAGCTCGCGGCCGGTGAAAAGGAGATCGGATTGTGATGAACGTGACGAAGCGAACGAACAAGTCTATGTTGCGCGCCTGTGCCTTACTACTAATCATATATTTGCTCTGCCCCGTCGCGGCTGACGCGCAACGTGCGCCGCGCCGCGCGCCCACGTCGCCGCTTGCGTGGCCGCCGATCACGAAACAGAACAAACCGTGGACGCGCTGGTGGTGGCTCGGCAGCATCGTGAACAAGCAAGACCTGACGACCGAGATGCGGAAGTATGAACAGGCGGGTCTGGGCGGCTTGGAGTTGACGCCCATCTACGGCGTGAAAGGTTATGAAGATCGTTTCATCAACTTCCTGTCGCCCGCGTGGGTCGAGATGTTGGAACACACCTTGCGCGAGGCCGACCGGCTCGGCATGGGCGTTGATATGTCCACGGGCACGGGCTGGCCCTTCGGCGGCCCGTGGGTCGGGGCTGATGACGCCTGCAAAAATCTGGTCGCTAAAACTTATGCGGTGAAAGGTGGCGCGCGGCTTGATGAAACTATTCGTTACGTGCAGAAGCCGCTGGTGCGGACGGTGGGCACGCGCGTCAAGATCACCGATTTGAAAGACCCTGTGAGCGCCAACGAGAACCTGCAAGCCCTCGCGCTCGATCAGGTCAGGTTCGAGAAGCCGCTGCCGCTGCAAGCGTTGATGGCTTATTCGGAGAACGGCGCGGCGTTGAATCTGACGGACAAAGTTGACAGCAACGGTAAGTTAAACTGGGTCGCCCCGGCGGGTAATTGGAAACTGTACGCGCTCTTTCAAGGCTGGCATGGCAAGCTGGTTGAACGCGCCGCGCCCGGCGGCGAAGGCAACGTGATCGATCACTTTTCAGATCAGGCGCTCAAACATTATCTCAGTAAATTCGATCAGGCGTTCGCCGGGCACAACATCAAAAGCTTGCGCGCCTTCTTCAACGACTCATACGAAGTTGACGACGGCGACGGCCAGTCCGATTGGACGCCCGCGTTCTTCGCCGAGTTTCAGACGCGGCGCGGTTACGATCTGCGCGCCCACTTACCCGCGCTGCTCGGCGACGATGCGAGCGAGCAGAACGCACGCGTGCGCTACGACTTCCGCGAGACGATCTCCGATCTGTTGCTGGACAGATTCACGCTGACGTGGCGGCAATGGGCCGCGAGCAAAGGCGCGATCATACGCAATCAAGGCCACGGCTCGCCCGCGAACATACTCGATCTCTACGCCGCGAGCGACATCCCCGAAACCGAAGGCACGGACATCATCCGCATGAAGTTCGCTTCGTCGGCCGCGAACGTCACGGGCAAGCCGCTGGCTTCGGCGGAGACAGTGACGTGGCTGAACGAGCATTTTCAGTCCAGCTTAGGCGACGTGAAGCGGGCCGTCGATCTGAATTTCCTCGGCGGCATCAATCACGTTCTCTATCACGGCCTCGCCTTCTCGCCGCAGCAAGAGGCGTGGCCCGGCTGGCTCTTTTATGCCGCCGTCCACTTCGGCCCGGTCAACTCTTTCTGGGACGACTTCCCCGCCCTGAACCGCTACATCGCGCACACGCAATCGTTCCTGCAATCGGGCCGGCCCGATAACGACGTGCTGCTCTACTATCCAATTCACGATATGTGGTCGGAGCGCGGCGACGAAGGCCGGCTCATCCACGTCGGCGGCGGGCACGATGTCGGCATCACGCAGGGCGACGCGCAGGCTCTATTCGACGCGGGCTATGCTTTCGATCTGATCTCTGATCGACAACTCGCGGGCGTGACGTTCGCCGGCCGCGCGCTCCAAACTGGCGGGCAAACTTACAGCGTGATCGTCTTACCTGAAAGCCGGTTCATCCCGCTGAAGACCTTCACGCAACTCGTCGCGCTTGCACAGCGCGGCGCAACCGTCGTCGTGCGCAAAAGTCTGCCGTCGGACGTGCCCGGCCTTGCCAATCTCGATGCGCGCCGCAGCGAGTTCAGACAACTGCTCGCGCAACTGCGTTTCGTTAACGTCAACGGCACTGAGATGCAAAGCGCGCAGATCGGCGCAGGCCGCTTTCTGCGCGGCGACGATCTGAAGCAACTGCTCGCGCACGCAGGCATCAAGCGCGAGGCAATGGCCGATCAGGACTTGCGCTTCACCCGGCGCAAGTATCAAGGCGGCACTTATTACTTCATTCTCAATCGCGGCGCGCAGGCTATAGATGGTTGGGTTCCCTTGCAAGCGCGCGCGCGTGCGGTCGCACTCTTCGATCCGCTGCGCGAGACGAGCGGGCTGGCCCGTCTGCGCGCGACCGCGAACGGCGCACAAGAAGTCTATCTCCAACTCGCGCCCGGCGCGTCGTGCATCTTGAAGACCTTCGATGCAGACGTGCGCGCGCCTGCTTATGATTACTTCAAACCGAGCGGCGACGCCGAACCGTTGCGCGCTACATGGTCTGTGCGCTTCGTCAAAGGCGGGCCAGAACTCCCGCCGACAGTTGAACGCACCGAGTTAGGTTCATGGACGGATTACGGCGGCGATGTGGTCAAGAAGTTCTCCGGCACGGCTCTATACACGACCACTTTCAACCGCACGCCAGCGATGACCGGCGACTTGCTGCTCGACCTCGGCCGCGTCGCCGAAAGCGCACGCGTGCGGCTCAACGGTCAGGACCTCGGCACGTTGATCGTGTCGCCTTACCGCATCAAGCTGCCGGCGCGCTCATGCGCGAGCAGAACACGCTTGAGGTCGCTGTGTCGAACTTGATGGCCAATCGCATCGCCGACATGGATCGACATAAAGTGCTGTGGAAGAAGTTCTACAACACAAACTTTCCGCCGCGTCGTCCTGAGAACAAGGGCGCGGACGGACTATTCGACGCCTCACACTGGTCGCCGCGCGATTCAGGTCTGTTAGGGCCGGTTACGCTCACGCCCGTCAAGGCCGTGAAGTTCTAATGATGAACAATGTGGAAGGATGAATGATGAATGAAAGGCTGATCAGCAGTTAATTCATCGTTCATCCTTCATCATTTCCTGCTTACCAGTAGTGATGCACGAGCGGGCGTATGTGCTGTTCGTAGAGTTGGCGGACGGCTTGCATCGTCTCGGCGGAGAGCGGCGGCAGGGCGGCGGCGCGGACGTTCTCTTCAACTTGCGCGGGGCGCTTCGCGCCGGGGATGGCACAGGTCACGGCGTCGTGCATGAGAATCCAGCGTAAGGCAAACTGCGCCATCGTCATGCCTGCGGGCACGAGCGCGCGCAACTCTTCGACCACACGCAAGCCCGTCTCGTAATCGACGCCGGAGAATGTCTCGCCGCGATCAAACGCTTCGCCCTGCCGGTTGAACGCGCGATGATCGTCGGGCGCAAACTCGCTGCGCGCCGTCAGCTTGCCGGTCAACATGCCTGACGAGAGCGGCAGCCGCGCGAGGATGCCGACCTTGCGCCGCTTGGCTTCGGGAAAGAATAGCTCGGTCGGGCGTTGGCGGAAGAGGTTGAAGATGATCTGCACCGTCTGCACGTTCGGATACTCGATGGCCTTCAACGCCTCTTCAACCTTCTCGACGCTCACGCCGTAGTGCCGCAGTTTGCCTTGCCGGACAAGTTCGTCGAGCGCGCCGAACAACTCCGGGAAGTAATAAACCTCGGTCGGCGGACAGTGCAGTTGCAACAAGTCGAGCGCGTCGGTCGCAAGATTTTGCAGACTGCGTTCGACATAAGCAGTCAGGTTCTCGGCCGTGTAGCCGGCGGCCACGTGCGGGTCGAGCCGCCGCCCCGCCTTCGTGGCGATGATGATCTCTTCGCTGCGTTCGCGTCTGAGTTGCGCGAGCAGACGTTCGCTGTGCCCGTCGCCGTACACGTCGGCCGTGTCGAAAAAGTTGACGCCCAGATCAACCGCGCGGTGCAGCGCCGCCAGCGACTCCGTGTCTTCCACGCCGCCCCACGCGCTGCCTATGGCCCACGAACCGAAACTCACTTCGGAGACGCGCCAACCCGTGCGCCCCAACTCTCGATAATTCATCTCTCGCTACCCCCTGATGCTAAACGGTTAACCGTTCGCGCCGCATTTTCCGCTCACGACCGGGCAAGCGCGCGCGCGGCCCAAGTTTCCTTACTGGTAAGCGGTTAACAAAATTCCCGCCCGGCCGTTTACACACGGCGGCCCGGCAGACTATCATGACGCACCGCTTATGAAATGCGTGTCCCCTCGTCACGAGTGTTAGACGTTATTAATATCCGCGTGACTCAGAGGTTAGCACCGTCGCTCGGCTTTGACCAGACGCACACTGAACCACTGCTTATGAAGCTGATTAAGAGCAGACCGCGCGCGGCAACTACGCTATCCGTGCTGATCGTCGCCTGCGCTCTCTGGCAAGCGTTTACCTGCGCGGCCGTTGCTCAGACGGGCGCACAACGGCCGGTTCGCATCACCGAATCATTCGATAACAACTGGCGCTTCCTCAAGTCGGACGCGCAGGGCGCGGAGCGACCGGACTTCAACGACGGCGCATGGCGCACGCTCGACGTGCCGCACGATTGGAGCATCGAAGGGCCGTTCGATGAAAAAAATCCGACGGGGCGCGGCGGCGGTTTTCTGCCCGCTGGCGTCGGCTGGTATCGCAAACACTTCACGCTGCCCGCCGCAGCCGCACGCCGCCGCGTCTTCGTAGAGTTCGACGGCGTGATGGCCAATAGCGACGTTTGGATCAACGGTCATCATCTCGGCAAGCGCCCTTATGGCTACGTCGGCTTCCGTTATGAACTGACGGGCCAACTCAACTTCGGCAACAAGCCGAACGTGCTGGCCGTGCGCGCCGACAACTCGGAACAGCCCGCGTCGCGTTGGTACACAGGCGCAGGCATCTATCGTCACGTCCGTCTGATCACGACCGATCCCGTCCACATCGATCAATGGGGCACGTTCGTCACCACGCCGCAGGTCACATCTGCTCAAGCCACCGTGCGTGTCGCCAGTACCGTCGTCAATCAATCGGACGCCGCGCAGAGCATCACGCTGCAAGCAACTCTGTTCGATCCCACGGGCAAGCTCGTGCAGACCGCCGAGACGAAAGCGCAGACCATCGCGGCGCATCAAACTGTCGGCTTGCAACAAGAGATCGTCGTTAACAATCCACGTCGTTGGGACACTGGCAACCCCGCGCTCTACAAGGCGGTCGTGCGCGTGCGCGCGGGTCGTAAGACGCTGGACGACGAGACTGTCGCCTTCGGCATCCGCGAGTTCAAGTTCGAGCCGGCGACAGGCTTCTGGCTCAACGGCCGCAACTTCAAACTCAAGGGCGTCTGCCTGCATCACGACGCGAGCGCGTTCGGCGCGGCCGTGCCCTTGCGCGCGTGGGCGCGGCGGCTTGAAATTCTTAGAGCACATGGCGTCAACGCCATTCGCACCGCGCACAATCCGCCCGCGCCTGAGTTTCTCGACCTGACGGATCGCATGGGCTTCATCGTCATGGACGAGATGTTCGACGCGTGGACGGTCGCCAAGAATCCTTACGACTATCATCTGTACTTCCGCGCATGGTCGAACGCCGACACGCGCGACACAGTGCGGCGCGACCGCAACCATCCGAGCATCGTCGTCTATAGCGCGGGCAACGAGATCCACGACACGCCCAACGGCGAACTGGCCAAGCAGATTCTCACATCGCTCGTGGCCACCTTTCACGAACACGATCCGACGCGCCCCGTTACGCAGGCGCTCTTTCGGCCCAACGTTAGTCACGACTATGACAACGGCTTAGCTGATCTGCTCGACGTGGTTGGCCAGAACTATCGTGAGAATGAAATCCTCGCGGCCTATAAACAAAAACCCACGCGCAAGATTCTGGGCACGGAGAACGGCCATGATCGGCCGATGTGGTTGGCTTTGCGCGACAATCCGCCATACGCCGGCCAGTTTCTTTGGAGCGGCATAGACTATCTCGGCGAGTCGCCGCAGCTGGCCGCTCATCGGCTTCAACTTCGGCCTGCTTGACCGCACAGGTACACCGCGCCCGCTCGCCTTCCAACGACAGAGTTGGTGGAGCGATAGCTTCATGGTGCATGCCACGCGTCGCGCCGCGCCCACGCCGCGCACGCCGACCGACCCCGGCTATAACGCGGCCGAGGAACGTCGCCCGCAGGTCCTGTTCTCCGACTGGACACCGCGCAAGCTGGACGCGCACGAAGAAACGGTCGAGGTCTATAGCAACTGCGAACAGGTCGAGTTGTTCTTAAACGGTCGTTCGCTCGGCGCGCAAGCCGCGCCCCGGCGACGATGCGCCGCGCACATGGAAAGTGCCCTTCGAGCCGGGCACGCTCAAAGCTGTCGGCACAAACGGCGGGCGCGCTGTCGCCACGCATGAACTAAAGACCGCAGGTCAGCCCGCGCGGATCGTGCTCGCGGCCGACCGCATGCAACTCGCGCCCGTGTGGGATGATGTGGTTTACGTCACCGCGACAGTTGTTGATGCGAACGGCGTGCTTGTGCCAACAGCGAGCGACCTGATCACTTTCAAGCTCACGGGGCCGGGTCGCATCGCCGCCGTCGATAGTGGCGACAATGCGAGCCACGAACCTTTCCAAGCCACCGAGCGCCGCGCCTATCAAGGTCGCTGCTTCGCACTGCTCAAGGCCACTGCCTCGACAGGCCCGTTAACACTCGTCGCGGCCGCGCCGGGTTTGGCAAACGGCACAGTGATGATCAACACCGTCGCGCCGGCCGCGTTCAAGCTTTTAAATAACAGATGAATCAACGAGGTGAAGGAATAAATATGCACAGACGTTGCCAAGCATTCGCGCTCCTGCTGCTGAGCATGATGTTGCCCATGCTCAATACCCACGCCGCGTCATCGGACTACTTCAAGAAGTGGCCTGCGGGCACGTCGCCGCGTGAGGTCGGCAAACGCGTCGCCGAGAATTTTGTCGCGCGGCAATTCGAGTTCGAGCAAGGGAAGCGTAAGTACGTTATCTATCCTGAGGTCTGCGGCTGGTACGGCTCGCTGACCGTCGCGCAGTTGACCAAAGATCAAGACCTGAAGACGAGGTTGATTAAGAAGTTCGATCACTTCTTAACTCCTGAGGGCGCGACGCGCATCTCGCCGGACGCGCACGTTGACTATCGCGTCTTCGGCGCTGTCCCGTTAGAGATTTACATGCAGACCAAAGATCGGCGCTATCTCGAAATCGGTCGGGCCTCGCCGACAAACAATGGGCGAGACCACGCCCGACGGCATCACCACCGAGGCGCGCTACTGGATCGACGATATGTACATGATCTCGGCCGTGCAGGCGCAAGCCTTTCGCGCGACGGGCGACACGAAGTATCTCGACCGCGCGGCGCTGGCGACCGCCGCTTATCTCGACAAGTTGCAACAACCCAACGGGCTGTTCTATCACGCGCCCGACTCGCCCTTCTACTGGGGGCGCGGCAACGGTTGGTACGCCGCCGGCATGGCCGAACTGCTGCGCTCGCTGCCTAAAAATCATCCGAAGCGCGCGCGCATTCTCGCCGGTTATAAAACGATGATGGCGTCGCTCTTGAAGTATCAAAGCGAAGACGGCTTGTGGCGGCAACTCGTTGATCGCCCCGACGTGTGGGCCGAGACATCCGGCACGGGCATGTTCGCCTTCGCCATGATTACAGGCGTCAAGCAAGGCTGGCTCGATGCGAAGACCTACGGCCCCGCCGCGCGCAAAGCATGGCTTGGGCTGGTGAAATATATCGACGCCGACGCCAACGTGCGCGAAGTCTGCATCGGCACGAACAAGGCGTTTCAGGAAGTCGGGCCAGACTTAGACACGCAATTGAAATTCTATCTCGCGCGCCCGCGCCGCACAGGCGACCTGCACGGCCAAGCGCCCGTGCTATGGAGCGCCACCGCCTTGCTGCGTTAGCCGGAGATAAAGATGACGACGAAAATGCCGCTTCGAGTTGTAGCTATCGCCCTGTTCGTTCTGTCTGTCTGCTGCCTACTGACAAACGATCAGACGGCGCAACTCGGCCACGCAGCGCCGGCCCGCACTAGCGGCATCCGCCACTTACAACGTGCGCGCGTTCGGCGCACGCGGCGACGGCCAGACGCTCGACACGCCAGCCGTCAACCGTGCGATTGAAGCGGCGGCCGCTGCGGGCGGCGGCACGGTACACTTTCCCGCCGGCACTTACCTCTGCTTCTCGATCCATCTTAAAAGCAACATTGCGCTCTATCTCGATCAGGGCGCGACCATCCTCGCCGCCGATCCGGCGATGCACAAGGGCAGTTACGATCTGCCGGAGCCGAACGAGTGGGACATGTATCAGGACTTCGGCCATAGTCATTGGCAGAACAGTCTGATCTGGGGCATCGGGCTTGAGAACGTTTCGATTCTCGGCCCCGGCATGATCGACGGCAAAGGTCTGACGCGACGCAGCCCACGGCCGCGCCGGCCCGCAACGCCCGGCGACACGCCGACGACAATGGGCGGCGCGCAGGCAAACGCCCGCCCGCAATCGCCGCTCGGCGAAGACGACCCGCATAGCGTGATGAACGGCCTCGGCAACAAAGCGATCTCGCTCAAGCTCTGCCGCAACGTCATGCTGCGCGACATCACGATCTTGCAGCGGCGGCCACTTCGCGCTCCTCGCAACGGGCGTGGACAACCTGACGATTGACAACCTCAAAGTGGACACCAACCGCGACGGCTTCGACATCGACGCGTGCCGCAACGTCCGCATCTCGAATTGCAGCGTCAACTCGCCGAACGACGACGCCATCGTTCTCAAGAGTTCTTACGGGCTCGGCTTCGCGCGCGCCACCGAGAACGTGACCATCACGAACTGTCAGGTCACGGGCTACGACCTCGGCACGTTTCTCGACGGCACGTTCAAGCGGACGCAGGCAGCGCGCGCCCGACCACGACGGCGTGACGGGCCGCATCAAGTTCGGCACTGAATCGAACGGCGGCTTCAAGAACATCACCATCTCGAACTGCGTCTTCGACCACTGCCGCGGCCTCGCGCTTGAGACCGTGGACGGCGGCCCCATCGAAGACATCGCGGTCACGAACATCACCATGCGCGACGTGACGACCGCGCCGATCTTCCTGCGCCTCGGCCGGCGCATGCGCGGCCCCGCAGGGCACGCCTGTCGGCGTGTTTCGCCGCGTGCAGATCAGCAACGTCGTCGTCTCTGACGCCGACCCGCGCTTCGCGTCGATCATCGCGGGGCTGCCCGACCATCCGATCGAGGACGTGCGCTTGAGCGACATCCGCATCCTCTATCGCGGCGGCGGCACACGCGAGCAGGCGGCGCTCGAACCGCCTGAGCGTGAGACGAACTATCCCGAACCGTCAATGTTCGGCGACCTACCCGCTTACGGCTTTTTCATTCGCCACGCACGCAACGTCACGTTAACCAACGTCGAAGTCGGCTTCATGCAACCCGACCAGCGCCCGGCCTTTCATCTGGACGACGTGCAAGGCGCTGACTTTCTCAACATCAAAGCGCAGAAGACAGCGGACGTGCCGACCTTCGTGTTGAAGAACGTCGCGGACTTCAACGTCCGGTTGTCGCGGCCTGTGCCCGACACGCACGTCGAGCGCACGGAGCAGAAGAAGTTTTAAAGCTGTGATGACGTTTATAGTTTCATCGATCATGAGGTAAGAGCATGTTGAGTAAGACACGGGGTTGGGTGTTGAGTTGTATCTTCTGCTTGACGTGTTGCATTGCAGTCGCCATTCCGGCGCGCGCACAGGCGACTATGCCGACGGGCAAGGACGGCTTGCCCGCGTGGGTCAAGACGGTGGGCGCGCGGCGCGCACCGCAGCAGCGCAAGGTCTTCGCGGCGAACGATGCGGGCGCAGTCGGCGACGGCACGACGAACTCGACGAAGGCCATACAGCAAGCCATTGATGCGTGCGCGAAGGCCGGCGGCGGCATCGGTGACTTTTAAGCCCGGCAGTTATGTGACGGGCGCGCTGTTCCTCAAGTCGAACGTGCATCTGCGCGTGGACGAAGGCGTCACGCTGCTCGGCAGTCAGGAGGATGCGGACTATCCGACCATCTGGACGCGCGTGGCGGGCATCGAGATGAAGTGGCCCGCCGCTCTGATCAATGTCAACGAACAGAAGAACGTCAAGCTCTCCGGCGGCGGCACAATCGACGGGCGCGGCAAGAAGTGGTGGGACAAGTACTGGGACTTGCGGCGCAACGATTACGAGCCGCGCGGGCTTGCGTTGGGCGGCGGACTACGACGCCGAGCGTGTGCGGCTGATGGTCGTCTGGAAATCGTCGGACGTGACGCTGGCGCAACCTCAGTTTGAAGCGCTCGGGCTTCTGGACGGTGCAGGTTGTCTATTCGGATCACGTCACGGTGGACGGCATCAAGATCAGCGACAACGGCGGCCCGAGCACCGACGGCGTGGACATCGATTCATCCAGCCACGTCCTCGTCCAAAACTGCGACATCGACAACAACGACGACGACATCTGTTTGAAGGCGGGGCGCGACTACGACGGGCTGCGCGTCGGCCGGCCGACCGAGTACGTCGTCGTGCGGCACAACCTAACGCGGCGCGGCGGCGGGCTGCTCTCCTTCGGCAGCGAGACATCGGGCGGCATCCGCAACGTCGTCGCTTATCAGAATCGCGGTATCGGCACGAACGAGGGCATCCGCTTCAAGTCGGCGAAGACGCGCGGCGGCTACGTCGAAGACGTGCTGATCCGCGACATCAAAATGGAGAACGTGCCGCTACCCGTTCACCTTCACGCTCAACTGGAATCCGAGCTACAGCTACGCGACGATCCCGAAAGAGATCAAGAACCCGCCGCCACACTGGATCGTGATGAACACGCCGGTCACGCCGCCTGAGCGCGGCCTCTGCGAGTTTCGCAACATCACCATTGAGAACGTCGAGGTCGTCGGCGCAAAGCGCATCTTCTCCGCGAGCGGGTTGCCGGAGAAACCTATCGTCAACGTGAAGCTGATCAACGTCACGGCCCAGGGCGGCGAGGCCGGCTTCATCGAACACGCGCGCACATGGACGATGCAGAACGTGACGCTCAAGACGCCGACAGGCGAGCCGGTCAAGATCACTAACAGCGCCAACGTGGACACGCCCCAAGTGATCAAGGAATAAGCGCGGCAGAAACGTTTGGCAGAAATGATGAACGCGGAAGGATGAAGGATGATGATGAATGAAAGACACGCTGATCTTTATTCATCATTCATCATCGTCTTTGGTCGCGGGCGCAGCGGAAGCCGAGGTTGTTGAGGCCGCTGTCGGGCGTGGCGTGGCTGCGGGCGGCGACGCGATAGTTGCTGCAAAAGTTTTCGGCGCACAGCCACGAGCCACCTTTGATCACGCGCTCTGTGCCGCGCGCCGCCCCCGTCGGATTGTTGGTCGCGCCCGTCGCATAGTAATCGTCCGCGTACCAATCGGCGCACCACTCCCAGACGTTGCCGATCATGTCGGACAAACCGTAACCGTTCGGCGCGAAACGGCCGACGGGTGCGCGGCCGCGATAACCGTCTTCGCCTGTGTCGCGTTCGGGGAAATGGCCTTGCCACCAGTTGGCGACGGGTCGGCCGCCGGGGCGCAGTTCATCGCCCCACGCGTAGGTCTGCCCCTTGAGGCCGCCGCGCGCCGCCGCTTCCCATTCGGCTTCAGTGGGCAGGCGCTTGCCCGCCCAGCGCGCGTAGGCGGCAGCGTCGGCCCACGAAACTTGACAGACCGGCTCGTCGGGCGCGGCTTGTGAATCAGGCCCGTCGGGGTGTTGCCAGTCAGCCCCGGCCGACGCGCTCCCACGTGCCGTCGGCCAGATTGAAGACGCCGGACCAGTTGAACTTTTCCGCGTCGGTTTGGTAGCCGGTGGCCGCGACGAAGCGAGCAAACTCGGCCACGGTCACTTCATGCTTGTCGAGCCAGAACGAGTTGAGCGCCACCGCATGCGCGGGCGCTTCGTAGGGCATGCCTTCGTCCGTGCCGAGCGTGTATGTCCCCGCTTCGATCAGCACCATGCCGTCTTGCTCAACCGGCACGCGCGCCTGTGCGGTCGCAACGGTCGAGTTGTGCGCCGCGCGGCTTGCGTCACTTATCGCCTGCGCGGCTTCGTGCTTTGAAGCCACGCGCTGACAGCCCTGCGCGGCGACCAGCACAAGCGCGCAACCGAGTCGCCACAGACGGCCGCGCCCGTTCAACATGATCAGAGTGTGCTTCACTTGTCTATTATCGCGTCGCCGCACGGTTGATCGTGCGGCCCTTGTTCACTGCAAGTTCGTGTAGTTTAATGAAGAAAATTCTTGTGGCCAAATTAAGCCCGACACGGTCTTCGCTCAGCACGTTGATGCGGCTCTCCGTTGCGAGAGTTCGTGAGGTCAATCGGATGAAACTCTGCGCCATCGTCTGTGTGCTCGCGTTGTTGGTCCAACCCGTCTTGTGTCTGCCTGCGCGCGCGTCCGGCGCGGCAACTGTGCAAGCGCCAAAGTACAACGTGCTGTTCATCTCCTCGGACGATCTGCGGCCCGCGTTGGGCAGCTACGGCAACTCGATCATCAAGACGCCGAACATAGACCGTCTGGCCGCGCGCGGCACACGCTTCGACCACGCTTATGCGCAGTATCCGCTCTGCAACCCGTCGCGCGCGTCGCTGCTGACCGGGCGCTACCCGACGCAGACCGGCGTGCTCGACAACAACACCTACTTCCGCCGCAAGCATCCCGACTTCGTGACGCTGCCGCAGTACTTCAAGACGCACGGTTACGCGGCCTTGCGCAGCGGCAAGATTTTTCACGGCGGCATTGACGATCAAATCTCTTGGACCGAAGGCGGCGAACCGACCGACCCGGCCATCACCGAACGCGGCACGAACAGAAACGCCCCGCGCGTCGCAACCGACCCGGACGAGGTTGAAGGCTTAGCCGCACAAGCAGCGCGACCGACGACCGGCGGTGGGCACGGTTCGGCCTCGGATCGCATCATCGTGCTCGACGGCGACGGCGCAACGCACGGCGACTATAAAGCGGCCACGCGCGCGATCAATTATCTGGAAAGCTACAAAGACCGGCCGTTCTTTCTCGCGCTCGGATTTGTGAAGCCGCACAGTCCGCCGGCCGCGCCGAAGAAGTTTTTTGATCTTTATGATCCGGCGCGGATACCGCTCCCGCCCGACTTCGCCGTGCGCCCGGCAGCGCCCGCCCGGCTTCCCTAAACTGTCTGTCCCGCCGCGCAACGCAGACCTGTTCATCGGCCGCGATGCGTCGCCAATGGAAGCGCGCGAGATGATGCGTGCTTACTATGCGTCGGTCAGCTTCATGGACGCACAGGTCGGGCGCGTGCTCGATGCGCTTGAACGGCTCAAGTTGCGCGAGCGCACCATCGTCGTCTTCTGGGGCGACCACGGTTATCACCTCGGCGAGAAGGGCAAATGGTCGAAGGCTTATTCGCTGTTTGAAGTCGGCACGCGCACGCCGCTCATCATCAGCGTGCCCGGCGCGCGCCCGCTCGTCACGACGCGCCCGGTGCAGTTGCTCGATATGTATCCGACGCTCGCCGCACTCTGCGCTCTACCGCAACCCAACGGCATCGAAGGGCACAGCCTCGCGCCGCTGCTGCGCAACCCGCGCGCGGCGTGGTCCTATCCGGCTTATTCGGTGACGGTCTATCAGGGCAAGTTCGGCCGCGCCGTCCGCACCGACCGCTGGCGTTATGCCGAATGGGAAGACGGGCGCGAGGGCGCGATGCTATTTGATCACAGGCGCGACCCGCACGAGCTAAAGAACCTCGCCGCCGATCCCGCTTACGCAAAGACGGTGCAGATGATGAAGCACTTATTGCAGCAAATGCCCACGAGCGGTTAAGCGCAACGAAATTTAACCACCAAAACACGAAGCCGCGAAGATCAGTTGATCTTCGCGGCTTCGTGTCTTGGTGGTTAATTTCGTTGCGGCGGCTACTTGCTCTCGATAGCAAAGCGTCGTTGCTGCGCGTCAAGCTCTGCAATCGTCGGTGTGCCGGAGATGACGAGCAGGCGATAACGGAAGGTGACCGACTGGCGCGGGGCGAGTTTGTAGTTTGCTTCGGGGGCGGGCGCTGCTTTGCGCTCGACGCTGTAGGCGTGCTGGCCGAACGGGTTGGCGGCAAAGAGGCCGTAGCCGCGCGCGAACCAGTGGGTCGGGTAGTTCGGGTTCTGCGGGTGGTCGAGGATGGCCAGCGTAATCGTCTCGTCGCCGACAAAGCCGGAGAGCGTGGCCCAGCGCCCGCGTGTGCCTAATACGTCGTCGCCCGTCTGCCCTTCGCTGCTGTGATAACTGCCCGTCGCGCCTTCATTATTCACAACCGGGGTCGCGCCCGCTTGCCCCCGCGCATCGAAGAAGATGTCGCGCGTATTGTTCGCTTGTTCCAGCGAGCGCGCCACGCGTAATGCGAACAAGCCCTCCTTGTTATCGTTGAAGAGAACGTCGCTATCAAGCGCGGTCAACGTGGTCACGCGGTCCACCATGCGCAGCCTATCGTCGGGTGCATGAAAGATAAAGCGCGTGCGCTCGTTGAGCAACACACGACCGTCGGGCATGAGCCAATCGCATTCGACCGCGAGTTCACCTTGTCGCTGGCCGTTCCGCACAGCCGTGATGCGGCGTTGCCGGATCGTGCCCATGCGGGCCTGCTCGGCGGGCGTGCGCGTCGTCGAGTTGTTCCAAAAATCAACGCCGTTCACGTTGCCGAAGTTGAACCACAAGCCCCGCCTGATGCGGATGATCGGCGCGCTCGCCGGGGCGCGGCTCAAGGGGAAAGCCGCGCGTCACGACCGCGCCCGACGCGGCGCGCAACGGATACAGCACGGGCTTCATCAACGTCGCCGGCCAGATGTAAGCCGTGAAGGGCAGGCCGTCAACGTACACGTCCACGCGCCGCGCCGCTTCATTACTGACAAGGCGCACGCCGCGCTCCGCCTTCGGCTTCGCAACTTGCGCGCGCACGCATTGAGTTGGCGCAAACAACAGCAGCAGGATTAAGAGGCAGGGCGAAACAGTTCGATGCAACATGGTCTGCGATGATCACGGCGTCAGGTTGGCGCGGCGCACAAGGGCGGCGAAGCGCGGGTCGGAGTGCAGGCTATCGAACTGCGGCTCGACGCGCAGGAAGCCGAGCCAGTTGAAGCGTTCGGCAGCAGCTTTCTCTAACTGATCGAGCGCCTGCGCGCGTTCCCCTAGACCGGCATAGACAACCGCAAGATGATAAGGCGACACGTAACGCTGCCCCGTTTGCGCTTGCAACTGTTCGACGACGCGCGCCGCCTGTTCACGCTGACCCGCGACGCCGTATGCGTGACCAAGACCGGCTAGCGCACTCAACGAACTTTTATCGAGCGTCAGGGCTTGCTGAAACTCTTTGATCGCTTCCTGATGTTGGCCCATCTGCGTCAGCACGTAGCCGAGTTCGACGTGCGCGCGCGCATAGTTGCCGTCCATCTGAAGCGTCTGGCGATGCGCGGCGAGGGCCGGTTCATACTGGCGCGCGTAGTAGAGATGACGGCCCAGATCGGAGTTAATGGTTAACGAGAACGGTTCGAGTTCGTGCGCGCGTTGCGCTTCCGTATTTGATTCGGCGAAGCGACCCATCGCAGCAAGCATCGCGGAATACCACTGATGCGCGGTGGCATAGTCAGGCTTCAACTCGATGGCGCGTTTGAAGTGCTGCTCGGCTTCGGGCCAGTTCCAATCATAGCGATAACTGATCGAAGCGAGCGAAGCATGTGCCTCAGCAAGTTTCTCATCAAGCGCCAATGCACGGCTCGCCGCTTCGCGGGCCTTCGTGTTGTAAGTTGTCGCCGGTCCAACGTTATAGACGTTGAGCAGCCAGTAGCAATCCGCTAGGCCGGAATAAGCGGGCGCGAAGTTGGGGTCTTTCTCGACGGCGCGCGTGAAGTAATCGATGCCGGTCTGCAAGCCTTCCGCCGTCCGCTTGTTCCACGAATAACGACCTTGCAGATAAAGTTGATAAGCCTCGGCGTTGGTGGCGTAGCCTTTGACGAGTTGTTGCTGTTCTTCGCCGCTCAAGCGCAGGCGCAGTTTGTCCGTGATGTCGCGCGAGAGTTCTTCTTGCAACTTGGGCAGGTCTGCGAGCGCGCGTGTGTAGTGTTCGCCCCAGATGTGTGTGTCGTCGCGCGCGTCGATCAGTTCGACGTTGAGTGTGATGTCGTCGGCGCGTTTCTCCACGCGGCCTGTCAAGACGGCGCATCACGCCCAACGCGTGCCCGACCGTGCGCGGATCGGCCGCGCGCCCCTTGTACTGAAAGACCGAGTTGCGCGAGCGCACTTTGACCGAGGGCAACTGCGACAGACTGTTGATCAGGCTTTCCGTCATCCCGTCGGCCAGATACTCCGTGCTGGGGTCGCCGTTAGCGTTCTCGAAGGGCAGCACGGCCAGCGAGTTGATCGCGCCTTTGTCGCCCCGGTTGAGGTACGCATAGATGCCGTAAGCCGCGGCTAGCAAGAGCAAAGCGCCAAGCGCGGCGGCGACAAACTTGAGCGCGGGGATGCGCGCGAACAGACCCGTGCGGCGCGTCGGGCGCGGCGGCAGACTTGCGCTGAAGTGTAGAGCTTGGCTCGCGTCCGGATCGATCTCGCGCAGGGCGGCGCGCACGTCGTCGCGCAGTTCCTCGATCCGCTGGTAACGATCAACCGGGTCTTTGGCGAGCGCGCGATCAATGATCGCTTGCAAGGGTGCGAGGGCGGGCGCGTCTTCGCCGCGTTCTTCGGCGAGCGTCTTCGGCGTGCCGTGCAGGACCGCGTAGCGCACCTCAACAGTCGTCTTGCCTTGAAAGGGCCAGATGCCGGTGAGCATCTCGTAGAGCAACACGCCCACGGAAAAAATGTCGGCGCGATGATCAACCAAGTCGCCGCGTGCTTGCTCAGGCGCGGCGGAAGTCGCCGTGCCGTAAGGCACGCCCACTTCCGTCAAGTGCGTTTGATGTATGCCTTCGGCGCGCGCGGTCGTGTCGTCCAACAACTTCGCCAAGCCAAAGTCGAGCACCTTAGCTTGCCCGTTGTCGGTAACCATCACGTTGCCGGGTTTGATGTCGCGGTGGATGATGCCGCGTGCGTGGGCGGCGGCGAGGGCGTCCGCAACTTGCAAGGTGATGGCGAGCGCGGCGCGCAACTCAAGCGGCTTGCCGTCCACCAGTTCGCGCACGTTCCGCCCTTCGACGTACTGCATGGCGATGAAGTGGACGCCGTTCGCTTCGCCGAGATCGAAGATGGTGCAAATGTTCGGATGGTCGAGCGCAGAGGCAAGGCGTGCTTCGCGCTCGAAGCGTTTGAGGCTCGCTTCGCGCGCGGTCAACTCCGGCGGCAGGACTTTGAGCACGACCGTGCGCCCAAGCTTCGTATCGAGCGCCTTATAGACAGTGCCCTGTCCGCCCGCGCCGATCTGTTCGATGATCTTGTATTGGAGCAGTTGCCCGTCTTTCATATCAGCACATCGCCAGTTCAGACGGAATCAGCGGACCGCACGCCCGGTTGAGTGTTGACGTTTAGTCACACATGACGGGCGCGCTCAATACATTTATGGCACAACTGCATGCGCGGCCGAGGGGGTTGCCGTCCTCTTCTCTAATCGGAGTTAGCTGCCTTGATTAGACTCGGAGTGTAACGCCTTCGCGCCCAACACTCAACAGAATTATTGTCGCCGCGCCGGTGTAGGCGCGGCGGCGCGCGCATGCTATAAATTGTACCACCTGATCCAAGCAATCCCCTGCCCCTTGCGTGCAACGAATCAACAGGAGGATAGACCTGTGCCCAAAGGCATACAGTTAGAACCTGAACCGGGCGATCTGACGCCAACCGTCGGAGCCGAGACGGACGTATCGCCGCTGGGCCGCGCAACGAAGCCCGCGCATGAACTGACCGCCGACGAAGACGCCGACGTGGCCGACTGGGATCGTGTGGCCGCGATGGAAGAGTTCAAACAACTTTTGCTTAGCAAGCGCAAGTTCATTATTCCGGCCACGATCTTTTTCATCGTCTACTATTTTGCCCTGCCGCTGTCGGTCGGTTACGCGCCTGAATTCATGGCCAAGAAAGTCTTCGGCGTCGTCAACCTCGCTTACCTGTTCGCCCTGTCGCAGTTCTTCATGGCGTGGACCATCGCTGCGCTCTACGTGCGCGCCGCCGGCAAGTGGGACGAGATGGCGCGCAACATCATCAACCGTTTGGGCGAACTGCGCGGAGGCAGGTGAACCGATGTCCACATCACTCGTCATGTTCCTGTTCTTCGTGGCCGTCACGCTGGTCATCACCTACTGGGCCGCGCGGCGTTCGTCAGGCTCTAGTGCCTACTTCGCGGCCGGGCGTCAGATCAAAGGCTGGCAAAACGGCGTGGCCGTGGCGGGCGACTACATGAGCGCCGCCTCGTTCCTCGGCATCGCGGGCATCATCGCCTTTCAAGGTTACGACGGCTTCATGTACTCGGTCGGCTGGCTCGTAGCTTATCTGACTGTGCTGCTCGTCGTCGCCGAACCGCTACGCAACGCCGGCAAGTACACGATGGCGGACGTGCTCGCTTATCGGCTCAAGCCGCGCCCCGTGCGCGCGATGGCGGCGCTGAGCACGTTGACCGTGAGCACGTTCTACATGATCGCGCAGATGGTCGGCGCGGGCGCGCTCGTGTCGCTGCTGTTGAAAGACTCAGGCGTCACGTACCAGCACGGCCGTTGTCTTCGTCGGCGTGCTGATGATCGTCTACGTGGTCTTCGGCGGCATGCTGGCGACGACGTGGGTGCAGATCATCAAAGCGATCCTCTTGATGGGCGGCACGATCCTGTTGAGCGTGCTCGTGCTCGCGCACTTCGGCTTCAGCTTCGGCAACTTCTTTCAAGCCATCGCGCATGTGACTTACCACGACGCAACCGGCGCGGTCGTCACACAAGATTTTCTACAACCGGGCTTGCGCTACAAGCCGCCTTACGGCGCACTCGATCTGATCTCTCTGGGGCTGGCGTTGCTGTTCGGCACGGCCGGGTTGCCGCACATCCTCGTCCGTTTCTACACCGTGCCCGACGCGAAGACTGCCCGCATCAGCGTCGTCTGGGCGATGGCCATCATCGGCGTCTTTTATATCACTGACGACCTTCCTCGGCTTCGGCGCGGCCACCATCGTCGGGCGCGACTTCATCGCCAAGAACGGCGGCACGAACATGAGCGCGCCGCTGCTGGCGCAGACGCTCGGCGGCAACGTCTTCTTCGGCTTCGTCTCCGCGATTGCCTTCGCCACGATCCTCGCGGTCGTCGCGGGGCTGACCATCAGCGCCTCGACCTCGTTCGCGCACGACTTCTGGACCAACGTTATTCATCGCGGCACGGAACGCGCGCCCGGCGAAGAAGTGCGCGTGGCTCGCATCACGGCCTTTGTCGTCGGCGCAGTCGCCATCCTGATCGCCATCGTGCTTAGGCCCGACCGCGAACGTCGCTTTCCTTGTCGCGCTCGCCTTCGCCGTTGCGGCGTCGGCCAATTTGCCGGTCATCGTCTTCTCACTTTTCTGGAAACGCTTCAACACGACGGGCGCGGTCGCTGGCTTAGGCACAGGCTTGCTCGCTTCGATTGTGCTGATCCTGCTCAGCCCCAGCATCATGACCGTTGACCCGCCCACAGTCACCGGCGCAGCACGCCATCTGATTCAGTCGCCGCCGATCTTCCCGCTCGAAAATCCCGGCATACTCAGCATCCCGCTCGGCTTCATCGGCGCATACCTCGGCACACTCATCGCACGCGAACCCGCCGCCGAAGCCAAGTACACTGAACTGATCGTCCGCGCCAACACGGGCCTCGGCGCTGAGAAAGCTACGACGCACTAATTGACCGTGATGAAGGCTGAATGCTGACTGATGAATAGGCAGCTATTCATCAGTCAGCATTCAGCCTTCTTTTCGTGTCTTCGTGTCTTTGTGGTGAATCACTATTTGGTTCGTGCTGTTGCGAAGTTTCGCAGCCGCAACCAGTCGGCGCAACGTTCGGGCCAAGTTGAAAGCACAGGATCGGTCACGCCGTTTCTTGTGCCCAAGCCGAAGCCGTGCGGGCCGCGTTCGTACAAGTGCAACTCGAAGGGCACGCCCGCCTTGCGCAACGCCGCGACGAACAGCAGGCTATTCTCGACGGGCACGCCCGCGTCGTTCACCGTATGCACAAGGAAAGTGGGCGGCGTCTCCTTCGTCACCTGTTCGTCGTTCGAGAGTAACGCGACGAGTTCGGGCTTCGGGTCTGCGCCGAGTAGATTCTTCTTCGATCCGGCGTGGGTCAACTCGCGCATCGTGATGACCGGATAGAGCAACATCAGTATGTTCGGTCTGGAACTCATTCGTTCGATTGGATCGGGCGCGTCCGCTTTGCCCGCGTCGAAATGTGTGCCTGCGGTGGACGCGACGTGCCCGCCGGCCGAGAAGCCGAGGATGCCGATGCGCTCCGGGTCAAGCCCCCACTCAGTCGCGCGCGCACGCAACGTGCGGATGGCGCGCGCCGCGTCTTGCAGCGGGGCCGGGTGTTGATAACGCGGGCCCAAACGATACTTCAACACGAACGCTTGCACGCCGATTGTGTTGAGCCATTCGGCGACGGGTCGCCCTTCATGTTCCGCGAGCCGCGTGTAGCCGCCGCCGGGACAGACGATCACGGCCGCGCCCGTCGCTTTATCTTTGGGCACGAGATACGGCGTCAGCGTCGGGATGTCAACCGGCTCGCGCCCCTGCGCGCCCGGTGCGCCGCCGGGCCAAAGCGTGATCGGCTCGGCCGCGTGAACTTCAACTAACACGCCAGCGCAGACGATGAAGCCGATCATTAAAAACGTTGACATGATTTGCTGCCGCATAGCTCCCTCCTGATCAACACAATTGCGGTTACAAGTGGCGCGCTTAATGTCGCGTCGCCCGCGCGTTTGCCGAGTTGATCACCTGCGTCTCCGGCGGGCCTAAATAACTTGGTCTGAGGCCGCCGGTGTCGATCACGATCTTGTCCAACACAACGCCGGGGTCAACCATGTAGATTTTCAAAACGTGCGGGCCGCGCCCGTTAACTTCGTGCGTGGTCGCGCCTGTGGTCGTCGCGTTCAGCACGTTCTGCGCCCATTCCTTTGACGAGACTTCGGCGGCCACAGTGACTACTTGCGGCGCTTGCTCGTCGAAACCAACGCCGTATCGCAACCCGCGCGCATCTGCCCGCACGGGCTGAGTCGGCACGAGATAACACGTCACCGTGACGCGGCCGGGCTTGAACAGGTGTAGGCGATATTCAAGCAACGGCGCACGCATGGCGAGTTGCGTCGGCTCAATGCTGGTCGCCGTCGTGGGCCAGATCGTCACGGCATCGCCCGTGCGCCCCAAGCCCGGCAGCACGCGCCAGCCCACACCCGCACGATCAAGCTGCCCGGTAAAGTGTTCGGCTTCAAGCGACACGACGCCGCCCGCTTCGACAAAGCCCGCGAGTTGCTGCGGGCGCGGCGTCGGCGGATTGAAGATCGGCACATGCACAAGCTGCGTCGCGCCTGCGCCGCTGATCTCAATCGTGCCCGCGATGTTGTCGCCGCGCGGAGCCTTAGCCCAATCAACAGTCACGCGTATGCGCGCGTCGTGGCGCAAGTCGCCTGTGGTCTGACTCAACCTAATCCAATCTTGATTTGCTTTGGCCGTCCACTGAGCGGGCGACCGGCCCGTGTTGAAGACATCTATAAACCGCGTGCTGCGTGTGAACACGTCGAGCGCAGGCAACGCGGCCGTCTTTTCATCAGCCCGTAACGGCTCAAGCCGACCTTCAATCGCAACACCGAGCCGCGCTGCCGCAGGCACATGCAACTGCGCCAGCAAGGGCGGCACGACGGGCGGCGTGCTGCGCATGCTCGCCCACTGCCCCGGCTTCATCTCGACGGCCATGATGTGCCGCCACTTGCCGCCCGCGAGTTGTTCGTTGTAGTAAGTTGTCTCGGCCGCTATCCGCGCATCAGCCTCTTTGGCCTGTTGCGCCAACTCGAAGGCGCGCGCGCGCCCTTGCGCGGCATACACGGCGCTCTGCTCCGTCAAGAAGACGCGCCGGTTGGCGAGCGCGGCCCCACGCACGGGATAAGCGACCAACTCGTAGAACGCATCCTGCAACTCACGCGGCATGGCCGCGTAAATTTCATCGGCGCGCGTTTGCAGCGCATCGTAGGCATCGAGTCGCGCCTGCACTTCGTCGCCGTAGTCAATCGCGGTCAGCGCACTCGGCCGTGGCGGCTCGCCCGGTAGATACCATTGCAAGTGTTCAGGCTTGCGCGCGAACGCGAGCCGGTAATACTCATCCATGACAGCCGCGATCTCGTTCGCATGTTTCGGCCCGAACTCGCGGCGCGCCCAGTGCGCGAGAAAGTCGGGCAGATTGTCGCGTCGCCAACGCGTGCTGTCCCACGCCATCTGCATGAACAACTCAAGCCCGATCTCGGCCGGTTTCAGATCGCCGACGTTGACCACCCAGAATTGGCGCACGCCGTAGTCGTAGGCTTTCGACATCTCCGCCCAGATGAGCGCGGGCGGCGTGGTTTCGAGCCACAGGTATGAGAGCGGCCGGCCCAGATAAGAGATGTGATAATAGATGCCGAAGCCGCCCGGTCGCGTGCGTTCCGCCGCCGAGGGCAGATAGCGTATGTAACCGAAGTTATCGTCAGGCCACACAATCGTCACGTCCGGCGGCACGCTCAGCCCGTTGCGATAATCCGCCAGCACTTCTTTGTACGGACAGAAAATTTGCGGCACTTCGTTAACGTTCGGCTTGACGTACTGCGCTAACAACGCGCGTTGATCGGCGAAAATTTGTTCGAGTAGTTTGATCCGCTCAGGTGAAGTTTTAGGCCCGCGCATTGCGCTGTCGTGGATGCCGCGCATGCCGAGCGTGTAGACGTTTTCGAAGCGGCCATTCGCGGCAATGCGTTCGGCCCAATAGCGGCGCACGCCTTCGCGGTTGCGCGTGTAGTCGAACTCTTCCGGTTTGTCGGTCCACTCCGAGACGTTGTTGCGCAGCATCGGTTCGGCGTGCGATGAACCCATGACGATGGCGTAGTCGCCGGCCACTTGTTTGTTCTGCGGATACAGATTGAATGCGCGCGTGCATTCATGCATCGCTGGCCATAGGGTGTTGGCTTTGAGCCGTAGCAGCAGTTCGCAGATGCGCGCGTAGGTCTTCGGCCCGATGTCGCCTGTCTCCGGCTCGAAGGTCTGCGCCGCCCACGGTTGCAAGCCCCAATCCTCGTCGTTCAGGAAGATGCCGCGATACTTAACCGAGGGCGGGCCATAGCGCCGGACTCCGGCCGTGACGAGCAGATTAGCGCGCCGCGTCGGCGTCACGTCCGCCCACCAATACCACGGCGACACGCCGATGGCTTGCGACAGTTCATAGACGCCATAAGCCGTGCCGCGCCGGTCGCTGCCGACAATCACCAAACCCAAGCTGACGTTAGGCAACGGATCGGGCACGGTCGCAATCAGGAAACTCTCCCACTGGCCTTTAAGTTGGCTAACGTCGAGTTTGCCCGTGCGGACGAGCGTGTCGATCAACGGGCTGTGATCAAGCGTGCCGATCAAGACGACGTGATCTGCTCGATTGCTCACATCGTTAAGCACCATCGGCTTGCCGCCACTGACGCGTTCGACATCCGCTGCCAGATCATGCGCTGCGATCTGCACGACCTTGAAGTCGTGCGCCGCGACGAGCACGTCTGCCGCGCGCGCCTTGTGGACGAGTTTGAAGTCGCCTTTGCGATACGTCTCATGCACCCACGGCGAGGCTTGCGCCAGCACGGCAGGCGCACTCGCCAAGCTCAGCATGAACAGCAGCGCAATGACTGAAAGCTCGCCCATTTTGATCTGCCTGCAATGCAAGACAAACTAATCGTAAAGCCGCGCGGCAAGTCGAGCGTGCTTGTGCCTCAGCGCGTTACGGTACTCGTGATAAGGATGTCTGCGCTCGTCAAACTTGCCGACTGTGCTTTGAGTCTGATGCGGCCCGGCGGCCTGCTTGCGCGCGGACGACGACGAGACAGAGGCCGTTGAAGGCGTTGCGTTCCGGTGCTTGAAAAGAGTCGAAGCTGGTGGCGTCGCCATTATCGACCGCGACGATCTCGCCCGGCCCGGTCAACTCGAACCGCACACGGTTCTGCGCGCGCGGCACGACGCGGCCGGCTTTGTCCACGATGCTCACCGTGATGAACGATAGGTCGCGGCCATCCGCATTGATGCGCGCGCGGTCGGCTTGCAACAACACATTCGTCGCGGGGCCCGCTGTCCGCACAACATCCTCGGCCCATCTGCGGCCCTGCTTGTAAGCCACGACGCGCAACTCGCCCGGCTCATACTTCACATCGTCCCAGCGCAGCCGATACTGGAACGGCTCGACCTGTTTGCGGCCGAGCGAGCGGCCGTTTAAGAACAACTCGGCCTCGTCGCCCGACGTGTAGACGTGGACCGGCGTGACTTGGCTCGTGCGTTCGGGCCACTTCCAGTGCGGCAGGATGTGCGCCATCGGCAAGGTGGGCCGCCAGCGCGCTTGATAGATGTAGAAGCGATCTTTTTTGAACCCGGCGAGATCGACGATGCCGAAGTAAGAACTGCGCGCGGGCACTCTGATTTTGCCAAGCTCTTGCAGTTCTTTGGCGGCGCGTGCTTGCTCGGCCGGATCTGTGAAGTTCAAGAGATTGGTCGTGTCGGCGTTGTAAGGCGTCGGCTCGCCGAGATAATCGAAGCCCGTCCAGACAAACTCGCCCGCGACAAATGGATACTCGTCCTGGCCCTTGAACTCCGTGTCGGGCGGCGTCGCCCAACGCGGCGCATATAGATCGTATGAACTCACCTGAAAGTTAGCTTGCCCCTTGCTCTTATCATCGATGACGGGGAAAAAATATTCGCCGCGCGAACTGACAGTCGAAGCCGTCTCGCTGCCAAAGAGCGGGATCAGTGGGTTGCGTTCACGAAACTTCCCGTACTCCGTCGGCTTGTAGTTGTAGCCGAACACGTCCACGGTCTGTTGAAAGCCGTTATAGCCCGCGTTCACATTGTTCGCCCCGGCGGTCACGGGGCGCGTCGGGTCTTCGTCGTGAACGATGCGGGTTAAGGCGGCGGCCAGTTTGTGCCCTTCGGCGTTGCCCTGTTCGCCGATCTCGTTGCCGATGCTCCACAGTGATGACTGAAGGATGATTGCGGTCGCGGCGCACCAGCGCGCGCAAGTCCTTCTCATGCCAATCGTCAAACAACAGATGATAGTCGTTCTTCTTCTTCGCGCGCCGCCACGCATCGAACGCTTCGTCCATCACCAGCAAGCCCAGCCGGTCGCATAGGTCCAACAACTCCGGCGCGGGCGGGTTGTGACTCGTGCGGATCGCATTGACGCCCATCTCCTGCAAGATTTCCAACTGGCGTTCTAACGCGCGCACATTCAAGGCCGCGCCCAGCGCGCCCAGATCGTGATGGTTGCAGACGCCTTTGATCTCGACCAACTCGCCGTTCAGCAAGAAGCCCTTAGCCGCGTCGAACTTGATCGTGCGGATGCCGAAGTTGGTTTCATACTGATCGACAATACGGCCGTTCTGTTCGACGGTCGTGACCGCCGCATAAAGTTGTGGTTGTTGCAACCTCCACAGCTTCGGCCTGTTGACGCGGATGCGCGCCGCACTTGTCGCATGTTGACCAGCGGCAATTTCAACCGTCGCCGATGCAGCCGACGCAACCGCCTTCGCGCCCTTTTGCCCGGCGCGGTCCAGTTCATAAAGCTGTGTCTTGATGTTGACGTTCGCCGTTGTCGCCGCGTCGTTATCGAGCGTGACCTTGACATCAACTGTGGCCGCAGTCTGATCGACTTCGGGCGTGGTCACATATGTGCCCCAGTGGGCGACGTGGACGGGCGCAGTCTTGACGAGCCAGACGTTGCGATAGATGCCGCCGCCCGGATACCAGCGCGACGAGTCGGCCGGGTTATCCAAGCGAATCGCCAACACGTTCGCCGCGCCGGGTTCGACGTAAGGCGTGAGGTCGAGTTGAAACGAAGCATAGCCGTAGGGCCAACCGCCGACGAAGCGACCGTTCAACCAGACCGTCGCATAAGCCATCGCCCCGTCGATGTCGAGATAGAAACGCTGGCCTCTGCGCCGGCCGGAATCGTGAGTTGCTTGCGATACCAACCCACACCCCACCACGGCAGCTTGCCCGTCTCGCCGGGATAGTCTTGATTGAACGGCCCTTCGATGCCCCAATCGTGCGGCAGATCGAGCCGCCGCCATGCGCTATCGTCAAAGCCGCGCTGCGCGTATGTCACGCCCGCGCCCAAGTTTCCGGCCGGGCGCGGGCGCGCTGCCGCGTCCGCGTTCGTCGTGAACTCATTGCCGGTGGCATTCAACCAGCCCTTGATCTGCTCATAACTTAACTGCCCCTCACTGCCGCGCGGGTCATCCCTCTGAAACCGCCAGCCCGCATTAAGCGACACACGCGTGCGCGGCGTGGCCAACGTTTGGGCGGCTGCATTCTCAATGGACAGTGCATGCGCGCCCGCTGCAATGACGGAACAGAATAGGACTCGAACCGCAAATGAGATATGCCACGCACGCACACGAACAGTCTTAACCAAATGAGACATTGAAGCCCTCTCTTTATTCAAGCCGCGCGCCTTCTTCGCGTCCTTCATCTTTACGCCACCAGCGTCTTGGCGTGAGGATTATCTGTGGTCAGTAAAATTAACTCACGCCAAGACGCTGGTGGCGTAAAGAAGATCGCAAAGTGGATCGTTAAGGACGACGGCGCGTGCGTCGCTTGGGCGGCGGCGCTTTGCTTGGCGGCCCTGTGTCCGTACCGGCGTCGATGTCCGTCGTCGCGGTGCGGCCGCGTTGATACTCGATGGCGTCGTCCGTCGTGTCCGGCAACTTCGGCCCCGCGTATAGCACCGCCAACTCGGCGAGCGCGGCGGTCACGTCCGGGCCGAAGCCTGACAGCGCCGTGAACTTGAGATGCCGCGCCGTGATCGTCTGCGAAAATTGCAAGCGTTGCGGCTCGAACGAAGATAACAACTCGCCGCGCGTCGCTTCATGCCATTGCTGGCCGTCGTCGCTCACGCTCACGACATACGCGCGTATGTCGCCCTCGTGCTCGCGGTGGTTCTGGCGCGGCATGATGACGAGGCCGGACATGGCGACCGGCGCGTTGAAGCTAACGGTCAACTCGTGCGGATGCTTGCTGCCCTTCTTCGCGTCGCCGACGAGCCAGAATGTGTTCGGGTCGCCGTCAACGGCGTTCGCGGCCACGTTCGGGGCGACCTCGCCGTCGGCCTGCACCGTCGCACCAAGCTTACGCATGATGCGCGTGTCGAACATCAGACCGCGCAACGCAGCAGGCGGCACAACGACCTTCGGTTGAAAGCGCGCAGAGGCCATGTAACTCAACAACGAGCGTCGCAGTTGGCGCGCAACGGGGCGCGTGTCGAGCGCGCTGTCCACGTCGAACGCGGAGACGAGCAGTCGCCCGCGCCCGACTTTGCACTCGAACAGCAGACCGAGTTTGTAGTTGCGATTCCAATCGTCTATGGCCCAGACGATGGGCTGTAGTTCGTGCGGCAGGCGATCCAGATTCACGGCGCGCACGTTGCGGATGATCTCGGCCCACTGCCAATCGAAGTTTGCTTCGGTCGGAAAACTTGCGAGCGCGGGGTGCTGCGTGTCGTTCCAAGTGCCCAACATGCGCCCCCACTCAGGTCCCATCAAACGATTCCAGAAGACGGGCACGGCGGCGAGCGGCGGATTGGTCCAATCGAGGTTTGCGTTGCCGGGCATGAACAGCACCTTGCCGCCCGCAGATAATCTCGTTTCCGCTTCGGCCCAAGATTTAGTGATCAGCAGATCGCGCGGCGCTGTCTGTTCAATCTGCGCGGGGTACAACCAGAAGTTCCAATCGTTCTCAGAGCTTGTCCCTTGCAAGCCCACGATCAACTTGTAAGCGCGCGGGGCTGGAAGCTGCGACAGATCGAGTGTGACCTTGCCGAGCGGCGTGGCTTTGCCTAACGGGATCGGCCGCGCAGGCCATTGCCCCTTTGCGACCACAACGCCGCGCGCGTCCACGATGCGCCAGACGGGCACTGCGCCCGCGATTGGCTCTGCGCCGTAATGCGATACTTCTACGCTGACATCAAACTTGTCAGCGGTCGTGAACACGCGTTCGCGCAAGCGCGCGAGCGGCACAGTCGGGTTGTTGAAGCGACGAAACTCTTGCGGTGTCGCGTAGCCTTTTGTTTCCCAGAAGGTGTCGAGCAGCCCGACGAGTGCTGTGCCCTGTCCCACGTAGTCGTGCAGGTCGAGCAGTTGGAAGCCGCCGAGGCCGGGCGTGCGCAGGTTGGCCTCGATCTCTTCTTTGTAACAGGCGAGTTGATAGCGGCCCGATGCCCACGCGAAGTCTTTGTTCTTGGCGAGCAAACCGTGCGCGGCCATCGAGTCGCGGAAAATCTCGTAGTTGCCCGGTCGCATGTAGCCGGTGAACTTTTTAATGATGTCGTAATCGGGATAAGCGACCCACTGCCCTAACTCGTGCGTCGCCACGGGCACGCTGATGCCCGCGAGCGACTCGCTATAGTCGCGCCCGAACCAAGCGGAGTTGCCGCGCAACTGTTTCTGATCGACGCGGTGTATGGCCAGATAGTCCGCGCCTTGTTGCGGGTCTGCTATCTCGCGGTCGGTGTGGCCCGTGCCCGTCGTATAAAGACGGCGCGGGTCGGCTTGGCGAAAGTGCTCGGCCCATTTGGGCAGCGATTGTTTCCAGCGTCCCTTCGGTTCGTTGCTCGCGGAGAGCATCACGTATGAAGGATGATTGCCGTAAGCCCGACGCATACGCTCAGTCTCTTCATAGAGCATGCGCTCCATCGGTGTGCCCGGACTGATCTCGTTCCACATGCCCGGTTCGGGTTGCAGATAGATGCCAAGCTCGTCGGCGGCCGTGAACGCGGCTTCGGGCGGACAGAATGAATGAAAGCGTATGTGATTGATGCCCCACGCTTGATTGACGCGGAAGATATGTTTCCAATAAGCAACGTCGGTCGGCGGGTAGCCGGTCAACGGAAAGTCGCCGCCGTGATGTGTGCCGCGCAGATGGACTTTGCGCCCGTTGATAACAAACTCGTTGCCTTGCGTGCCGAACTCGCGCAGACCAAAACTTAACTCGCGCTGGTCCTCCGCCTGCTCGCCTTTGAGCACAAGCGTCAAACGATGTACGACCGGATGAAACTCATCCCACGTTTGCGCGTTCGCGCCGAGTGCGACTGCAAACTCCGCCTGCCCGCCTTCGACAGTCCACTTAACGGGCGTGCTCTGACCGACGACCGAGAGCGTGCCCTGCCCCGCTTGCCCGGTCATGTTGCCGACCTTGACTTTGAGCAGCGCCGATCTCTTCTGCACGTCGGGGAAGACCTGCGCGTCGTCGATCCAGACGGGGCTGGTCGTCGTCAGATCGATGCGGCCGACGATGCCGTTCCAACTGCCCGCGAGCGAATCCGAGACGCTGTGCGCGTCGGGGCGATAGGGCATGAGCAGCCGATTATCAACGCGGATGCTCAAACGATGCTGACCGGGCGCAAGTGTGCCGAGATCGTAAACGTGCGGCGCGACGAGACTGTTGTTTGCGCCGATGCGTCGCTGGTCCACCCAGACAGTGCTTTCCCAGTGCGGTCGTTCAAGCGTCAACACGATGCGCCGCGCCTGCCAGTCGGACGGAATAATGATGTCGCGTTGATACCACGCGGGGCCGAGATAGTGGCGCGGCGGTTGCGCCAAGAACGGCACTTTGACCTTGCCCGGTTGCGCGTATGTCTTGAAGTCCGCGCGCAGAAACCAGTAGTGATCATAGAGCGACAGCACCCACGGCGTGCTCGTGCTGATCTCGTCGCCGTAGCCTTGCGCTTGCAGCGCGCCGGGCAGTTTGATCTGATCTGTTAGATCGCGCGTGAACCATTGTTCGTTGACGCCCACGTCCGCGCGATCAAGCGCGAACCGCCAAGTGCCGTCGAGCGCGAGCGGCTCGGCCGCGCGCACCGCGAGCGGCATCAACCAACAAAGCGCAAGCGTGAGCAGCGCGCGCCCGGCAGGCTTACATATGTTTCGCTTCATCGCCCTTGATCTGTCTTTCATAGTTGCCGCAGCAGCGTTGCATCCAACCCTTCCCAACGCACGCGCCACGAACCGTCGGCCGGGAAACCGGGCGCGTGGCGGCGCGGCGCATCGCGCCAACCCGCCGCCATCAACGCGACCGCGTAGAGCAAGCCGCCGTTGCCGGGCAAGTAACAGGGCAGGTTCGGCCGCTGCCAGTTGTGCCCGTTCGGGAGATAGCGATTCTTCTCCATCGGCATTAACAACGCGTCCACGGCCGTCGCCGTCTCATCAAGCCGCGCCGCCGTCATCGCCGTCATCGGATAATCCCAGCCCCACGTCTTGTCCCACTGCCATTCCTTCATCACTTTAGCGAGCGTGCGGCGCATGGTCGCGCGGTCAACGCCGTCGCCGGGCAAGATGCCGAGCGCGCCGAGCATGGAAGGATGATCGTAATTCCGCTCCGTGTAAGTCTGCGGGCAATTCTCGTGCGCCAGATAGACACCATCTCTGACCGGCAACGGCGCAAGCTTGTTCAGCACGCGATCCCACGCCGCGTTGCGCCCCAACCCCAGACGCTCGCGCCACGCTTGCGCCGTCTGCAAGCCGTAGGTCCAATAAGCCAACTCGAAGGTTGGATTCCACGTCTCGCGCGCCGGATGATTCTCCTGCGCGGGGATGACCGGCGGGCCGAGCACGTAGCGCCCGCGTTGTCGCTCAAAGAACGCAAAGGACGCCATGAACTCGGCCGTCTCGAAGACGATCTGCCGGTAACGCTCAAGCGTCCGGCGACCGCCGCGCGCCTGATAGCAAAGCTCCGCATAGAAGATCGGGTGCGGCTGTTGCCAGATCAGCAGCGGCCCAATCGGCGACGGACTATCGCGCCCTTCGGGCCCGACCATCTTGGGCCAGCGCGCGCCCGCGTAACCCTTGCGCGTGCGCCCGTGCTTGCGCGCCCGGCAGAATCTTTTGATACCAAGCGAGACTCCGCTCCAACAGTGGCAACCGGTCCCACAGCGCGAAGTGCGCGGCGTGCCACCAGTGCATCTCCAAATGAAACTTGCCGTACCAACTGTTGACCGTCAGCCCCGTCTCCTGCGGCGGCTGCGACCCCGCGCACTGGATCGCGGTGAGATACTGCGACAGGACGACGCGCCGTTCGAGTTCGAGCGCGCGCTTGTCCCGACTTTCGGCCAACTCGACCGCGCCGCCTTGCAGCCAGAAGCGCGACCAATGTGCGGCACTGGCCGCCATCGTCGCGCTCGCGCCCGGCAGCGATCTGCTCAACTGTCGCGGCGCGAAGGCGACGATAAATTCGAGCCGCGAGTTGCGCCCGGCCGGGGTCAGCAGAAAAGCGTGTGCGGCTTCAACCGTTAGCGTCGCGGCGGTGTCCCATGCGACGGCAACGAAGTACTCGTCCGCGTCGAGTGTGCGTTGTATGTCGGCGCGGCGCGCGGTCTGTGCGTTGAGCTTTGATTGATGAAGATCGGCGTGCCCCCAATCAGCAGCATTCATCGCGGGCGAGCCGTAAGGGAAAGACAGCCGCACGGCTAAACGACCTTCGTTGATCAGCGGCGATTCAATCACGACGGCCAGCAGAGTCAAGTTGCGGATGCACCGAAGTCTGCACACGCACGGGTTGCCCCGCGAACTGGAAACGACTGGTCAAGCTGCCGGTCCACAGATCAAGTCGCTGTTCGATCTCCGAAATGTCTTCGAGGCGCGCCTCTGCTTGATCGCTCCTGAGCAAGCGCAAACCGATGCGACCGAGATGCAGCCGGTGCGGGTTCTCGCGCAGCCAGTTGAATAATTCCTGCTGCCCGTCCGCGCCCGTGTGATAACCGACCGTGCGCCCGTGCGTGTCGTATTGCGTGAGGCGCAATGCTTTAGGATCGAGACTGCGCGGCAGAGGCGTTGTGTGCCAGCCCCATTGCGCCATCGTGCAAAGCGGCATCGCGTTCTCGTGCGCGTGCGGAAACGTTTGTAGCCCCGTGATGTCGCCCGTGAACGCAAACTCGCCGTTGCCAAGTGATAAGGGCGACAGAGGCTCAAGCTGATGCAAGACAGGATTGTGCCGGGCGACCAGCGCGGCCCGGTCAATCAAGTTAGCGCCGCTGGTACGTTGTTGTTTTAAGTCGGCTGCGCGGATCAGCTTGCCCGTAGCAGCGTGATAAAGGCCGCCGCAGCCGAGCAAGCCGCGCAGAAAATTACGACGTGACACCATAAGCTGCTTGCTGAGCGCGCGCCGCTGGCAGAAGTTGTGCGGCGCGGCCCTTTAGTCGTGCGCGGCACTACTGGTCTGTCGGCTCTTTTGAATCTCGACGGCGAAGACGTGAGTTGGGCCGAACATGTTCGAGCGAAAGACGAGCCACTTCATGTCGGGCGTGAAGGTCACGTTCGGCTCAAGGTTGTAGTTGTGCTTGGCCAGGTTGACCATCTTCTCCGCTTTGAAGTAACCGGGCTTGATCAAATCTTTCGCGTTCGGCAACGCATCGCCCGCGCGGTCGGGAACCATTTCGGGCCGGAACAGATAAATCCATTGCCCGTTGTCGGGCTTGGCCACGCTATCGGGGCCGCCGCCGTCGCCGGCAAACAGCGTCCCGTCGGGCGACACGTTGTAATGCACAGACCACTCAGGGCGTTCGAGGTGATACCACGTCCGCGCGCCCGTGGCCACGTCGTAGCCCGCGAGCCAGAAGACTTGACTGCGCGGCGTCTGCAAGTCGTACCAGATCGTCTTGCCATCGTTGCTGAAGAACTCGTGCCCGGCGATCTCCATGTTGATGGTGCGCGGGTGAATCTTCGTCAGCCCCGTGCCGTCCGTGCGAATCGTCCACGTGCGATCAACTTTGTGCCACGGCCCTTCGTGGCAAAACATCAAGAGCGTCGGGTCGGTGGGCGAGAACTGTAGGTGGTTGTACCAGTCCGTGCCGCGCAACAGGGTCTTGACTTCACCTGTGCGCGTGTCAACGGTGACGAGTTGCAGCGGTCGCCGCTCGGCGAGGCGACGTTCCATCATCTCGCCTTTGCCGGGATAGGCATCGCCGCGCGGCGCTTGCGGCGCATCGGGCGCGGGGTCGCCGCTCGGCGTGGCGGGGCGTTGATTGCCTTGACCGCCGGGCGCGCGGCCTTCTCTGATCGCGGCGCTCAACTTCTCGTCAATCGTGCCCGCGAGCAACGTCTCGTCCGCGTTCACGGTGGAGACGGACGTGCCGGGCGGCAGCTTGACGACCTCGCGCGTGGCTTTTGTATTGAGATCAACCGCATAGACGGTCGCGGTCGGCGGACTACTCGCGCGCACATATTTGACGTAATAGACCTGCCCCGTTTTGCGGCCGACGACCATGACGTTGACCCGGCCCTCGACGACCTTCTCAATGGCGCGCGTCTTGAGATTGATCGTGGCCAGACCCGTGGGCGTCGTGATGATCAGCTTCTCGCCGTCGGGCGTGTAAGCGTGCTGGTGAAAGTAGAGGCTCTGGCTGCCCGGTTCGTCGGACAAGCGGATGACGCGATGGCCCGTGTCCGGGTCGATCCACTCGCGCGGGATCGTCTGGCCGGTGGCCGCCGCGAAACAGATCAAAGTGAACGTGATCAGCGACACGAATTTCAACCACGCGAATTTGCGGCTCATCATCTTTCTCCTTACATACTGCGGGCCAATCAACGGCCCCGACAAAACCGGCGACTTCACTTTTGAACCGGATGCGAAGCGCAAAGGGCGGCGGCCCGTGAGCCGACCGCCCTTTGCAGTGTTGCACCTGCTCAGTCCGAAGCTGGCGGAGCGTCTTCCTGTTTAGAAGAAGATGCGCAGCCCGAACTGGACGTAGCGCGGGCTGCCGACTTCGCGCAACGTGCCGAAGCTTGTGTCGTAAGCCTGCCGTAGCCGGTAGAGCTTCAAGCCTTCCAGCGTGGTGATGTCGAACGTCTCCGGCAAGCGGCTGACGAAACCTTCGGGCAGCGGCACACTGAAGAAGTTCAAAGGCAACGCGCCCGTGGTCAGACGGCTGTTGATGATCAGGTTATTCACCTGCGTCAGCGACGCCGTGCGGCCTGGATTAGCCGTCGCCCAAGTGTTGAACTCCGCCGCCGTGAGCACAGCCTCATTCGGCAGGTTGGTGAAGTTCAGCGAGTTCAGCCGGAAGTTCGGATGGTTCAAGGCATTGATCAGATCGACGCGGAAGTTGATCCGCCGATGACTCTCGTTGCCGAACGGGAACGGGAAGTTCTTTTGGAACGACACGTCGAAGTACTCTTGCCGGGGTGAACGTATGTCGAGCGTGCGCGCCGCACTGCCCAAGCTGCCTTTGGGCGGGCGCATGAACGCGGACGGATTGACGAACGGTTCGCACGGCAGATTGGTGCGCGGGTTCGTGCCCGTCGGGCAGTCGCGCGTCCACAGCGGATTACGCAGCGGCACGCCCGGCACGAGGTCGGGCCGGACGACGCGGTTGTTACCGCCGAGGCGGTTCGTGTCAACGAGCGTCGGCAAGAACGGCGTCGCGCCCGGCATGCGGAACACGCCGGAGACGGTCCAACCGCCGACGATTGCATCAATCGCGCCCGGTATCTCGCCGAGGAATTGGCGCTTGCGCCCGACCGGCAGATCGTAGATGAAGGTTGAACTGAAGTTGTTCTTCACGTCGTAGGTCGAGAGGCCGCGATCAATGGTGCGCGGCGCACCATAGCTGACTTGTCCTTGCGTGCTGCTGACGGTGAGCACGCGCGTATCGGGGCTGGCGTCCGAGGCGTCGTCAATCGACTTGGCGTAAGTGTAGTTTGCCGTGACGGTCAAACCGCGGCCGACGCGGCGACGGAAATCTATGTAACCGGCGTGGCGGATGCTGTTGGCCGACGGATCGAAGTAGCGGTTCAGTTGGTTGAAGCCGAAGAACGGGCTGGCAACGCTGCCGCGCGGGATGGTGATGACGGCCCCCAACAAGTTCCTGCGCCCCAGCGGATCGTTGAAGGTCGTGTCCGAACTCAGGTTGCTGCCTTCGAGAAATTCCACCACGTCCAAGCTGCGCGGGTTGATGTTGACGAGCGGCATGTAGAGATGCGTGCCCTTGTTGCCGGTGTAAGCGATCTCAAGGCTCGTGTTCCTGACCGGCTCGAATTGCAGCGCCAGATTCCAGTTCTGCGTGTAAGGCACTTTCGAGCCGCCGCCCGCGAAGCCTGTGTCGGCAAAGGCCGGGATGGCGATGCTGTTCGTCAGAACGATGCCGTCGGAATTAACGCCGAGCAACTGTTCGAGCGGTGTGGGATTGAAGACGGGCGGGTTGCCGGTCAGCCGCACGGGCTGCGTCGCATCGGCCGCGCCGGATGAACCGTTGACCAGTGTGTTGACCGTAGTGGACGAGCCGAAGTCCGGGTTCGGGTTGCGATTGTTGCCCGTGAGCGGCGCGTGCGAGATGCCGTAACCGCCGCGAATGACGGCCGATCTGCGCTCCAGGTCCACGCCGAAGACTTTCATCTTCGGACTGTAGGCGAAGCCGAAGCGCGGCTCGAAGCCCCAATAGTCAACGCCCGTGATGTACCTTGAGCGCCCACCGCGCCCGGCGAACGCGAACGCGGGGATGTTCACCGTCGTCGGCACGAAACCGGGGATGGCAGCGGTCGTCGGCAGACCGAGGCCGGTGGTAACGGCGCGGCGTTGCGCGTCCGTGAGCGTCACGGTCGTGCCGAGGTCGGGACGGAACACGCCCTGAAGATCATTCTTCTCGGTGCGCGGATATTGGAGCGAGTAGCGCAAGCCCAGATTCAAGGTGAAGTTCGGGCGCAGCTTCCAATCGTTCTGCACAAAGAGCGCGCCGCTTTTCCAACGGTAGTCGTAGTTCAACAGCAGCGGGCGCACGTCCACCACGTTAGGCACGCCGATCAGTAAGCTGGCAAAGGAACTGCCGCCGTTGGCGAGGGTCGTCGTGCGGTTGCTGCTGGTGTTCAGCGAACGGAACTGCCAACGACCGCCGGAGGCCGCGAAGAACGGCACGACGTTTAACCGGGCGTCGTTGAGATCGATGCCCAGCTTCCACGTCTTATTGCCGCGATTCCAATAGACGATGTCGCTGATGTTGAAGCGTTGCTCGACGTTGAAGTTGTTGGTCGAACCCGACGAGCCGATGTCGGAGAAGGCGTTGCCGCCGTTATCGAAGTTGAACTGGAACAGCGGCAGCCCGCCCGATGTCAAACTCGGCAGCCCCAACTCGTTCGCAAGGTTGCGCCCGCCGTTGATCGAGAACTCAGGCGAGAAGTCTTCGCTGAAGACGCCGCGCGTGTAGTTGAGCCGCAGGTCGTTAACGATGGTCGGCGAGATGATGCTGTTGAAGGCCAAGAGCAGTTGCTTGGCATCGCTAAAGACGCCCGTGCTGCCGTTCACGTCGCTGCCGAAGCCGCGGATGCCGATGGCGGGCGTGACCGTGTAACGGAAGTTGGCTTTCTGGTTGTTGCTGAAGTTGTGGTCCAGTCGCAAGGTGTAGCGCGTCTCGTCCTGCCGGACGAAACGGTTGACGACAAAGTTTCTGACCAGACCCGCCTCGTCCTGGAAGTAGTCGCCGGGCGTCGGCAAGAATTGCAAGATGCTCTGCCCGGTCCGATCGAGAAAGGCCTGCGGGATGACGTTCAAGGCCGGGTTGGGCGTAGCATTCGTCGCCGCACTACACTGCGGTTGCCCCGCCGCGTTCAGCGTCGCTCTAGTGTCACCAAACTGGCAATATTGAAAGCCTGTGCCTAACGCAATCGGGATCAAACGGCCGGCGGCGTCGCGGGTGAACTGCTGATAGATGTTCACCGGACCGATGGACGGTTGATTGAATTGGGCGGCAATGTTTTCAGGCAAGAAGCCGCTGGCCGTTCGACGGAGGCCGCGAAAGTCGCCCGACTGCATGGCGGCGGTGGGGATGAGCGTGGTCGTCACGATGAAGTCGCGCCGCCAGCGCGGCTCGAAGGCGAAGAAGAAAAATGTCTTGTCGTGCCCGTCGTAGAGCGCCGGGCCGCCTTCGCCGAAGCGCGGCAGATAGACGGGCCCGCCCGCCGAGATCGAGACTTGGTTGTAGCGCAGATTGTTGGGCGGGCGGGGGCCGTTGCCCGTGCGCCACGGGCGCGCGTTCGTGATCGGGTTGCGCGTGTACCACAGCGCCACGCCGTTGAAGCGATTCGTGCCCGACTTGGTCGTCGCGTTGATAACGCCGCCGCCCGTGTTGCCGTACTCGGCGGAATAAGCCGAGGTCTGCACGGTGAACTCTTGCACTGTCTCCGGCGTGAAGCTAACGACCGAGCGTGCGATGCCGACGCCCGTGTTGTTGACGCCGTCCGCGAGGATCGCCGTGCTGCCGGGCCGGCCGCCGCCGACGCTCAAGTTGTAACCGGGCACAGGCTGCCCGGAAGTCACGTCCGGGTCTTCGCTGCCCGCGTCGCCGGAGACGTTGGGCGAGGTGACGGCCAGATCAAGCACGCTGCGGTTGCTGAGCGGCAGGTCTTGAATCTGGCGCTCGTTGACGGTCGTGCTGGCCACGCCCGACTCCGTGTTGACGAGCGGCGTCGAGGCCGTGATCGTCACTTCTTCACCGATCCCGCCGGGCACCATCAGCACGTCGGCGGTGGCGGTCGTGGCCGTATCAACCTTGACGGTATCAAGCACGGCCTTCTTGAAGCCGGGCGCTTCGACCGTCACGCTGTACGTGACCGGGTCGAGCGAGGCGACGCTGAAGCCGCCCGTCTCCGAAGTGGTGAGCGTCGATTTTTGATTCGTGCCGAGGTTGGTGATTATCACGGTGGCGTTCGGGATGGCCGCGCCGTTTTGATCGATCACGGTCCCGCTGATGGCACCCTTGTTCGTCTGCGCCAGTCCAACAACCGTGCAGAGCAAAATTGCGGCGAGAGTTCGCATCGCTCGCATAGTTTTCTTTCCTTTCAGGGTCGTACTAAACAGGTAAGCACGTTAAGCCTTACCATCAATCATAAAGAGACGCCGGCTTGCGGCTTGCGCTAGGCAAGCCGGCGCAGAAAATTTTCGCGGCGCAGCGGGCTATCCGGCCTGTGCGCGGTCTGAACCGGATCATCGCCTTGCTTAGCAACAGAGGCGCAGCCCGAACTGAACGTAATTTGCAGCACGCACATAACTCGCCTCCGTCGCTTTTGGTGCTTAACAGTTAAAGGAGTTTCAGCCTCACCACTTTGTCATACAGGGATGACAGACTGGGCGCATGCGCCCGGCCGAGCGTCGGGTTGCCGGTGGTAAGCCTTTCCGCACTCGCTGCCGTCTTGACGGCGGCAGTCGCACCACCTTGCTCTGACCTATTGACCTTTGTACGGGGACAGGAGTTCAAACTGCTCGGCGACGGGGGTTGGACACCGAGGTCTGCAAATGCGCTGCCAGATTCGTTCGCTCGCGCTCCGACAGATAACAAACAGTGAAGCGGTTAACTCAGGTTATGAACCCGACTGCATGCGAGATCGACGAGCCTTACGCTTGATGCAAAAATTTATATAATTGCAGCCGCCCAACGCACCACGACAAACGCTTAACTCTAGGCAAGAAAGATGCCCGCACCGAACAACCTACAGACCTTTAATAAATTTAAAAATTCCCGGCTCGCAAAGACTAGCTGGTCATAATTTGCGTCCAAAATAATATAGACCTCCAAAAAAAGCAATAGGAGCGCCGCCGGCCCGACGCGCGTGCTACTTCAAGGCGAGCAGTTGCTTGAGCAAGTTCGGCGACACTTCCATGGCCGTGCCGTGGCGCATGCCTTCGGGGAATGTGACCTGCGCGGAGATGTCTTCCCAGTGTTCAAGATCGGCGGACGCGACCGCGCCGTAGCGATGCAGCGTGTATTTGTCGAAATAGACGATCCAGCGCGGGCCGATCTGGATGGCAGACGGCCCTTCAGCCCAGTAGTTGCCGGTGATGGGCGGCGACGGCGGACCGTAAGGCCCTTTGGCCCGCTGGCTCACGGCGTAGCGTAGGTTCTTCCGCGCGACGGGCGCGCGCGTCTCGTCTTTGAGAAACATGACGAAACGCCGCTCGACGCGCACGATGGTCGAGTCGATCACGTTGAAGCCCTGATCGTAGAACAGGCGGGTCGGCGTGAAGCGGCGAAAGTCTTTCGTCGTGGTCAGGTAGATGCGATGGTTGAGTTGTTTGTCGCCGGTCGCGTCGGTGTCGGGGAAGCGGCCGGGGATCGTCGTGGCCCAAAAGAGCAAGTATCGTTTGGTCGCGGCGTCGTAAAAAGTTTCGGGGCCCAGACGTTGCGCGCGCCCGGTTCGTGCGTCATCGGGCTGATGGCTTGTTGCTCCGACCAGTGAATCAGATCAAGCGACGTGGCGTGGCCGAGCACAGGCTCGGTCCAAGAAGATGTCCAGACCAGATGAAACACGCCGTCGGGGCCGCGCGTGATGTGCGGATCACGCATCAGCCGATCCTTGCCGATGGTCGGCTGCAACAGCGCATTGTCGTTATTGAGCGATTGCCACGTCAGCCCGTCGTAGCTGTAAGCGAGGTGCAAGCCGTCCGCGCCGTTGCCCTTGAAGTAGGTGAACACGTAGGCGCGCGCCGCCCGTTGCTTCGCTTGCGCCCACGCCGCAGGCAGAGCCAGCGACCACAGCAGCGCCGCGCAGACGACGAATAGAACTTGCCGCTTCCATTTCATGCCGCTGTCGCAGACCTCAGAAATTAAACTGATCGATGTTCGCCTTGTTGAAGATGAACGGCTTGCCGAGCCGCACTTCGTCGCCCACCACTTCGAGGCGTGCCGAGCCGGCCCGCGTTGAACTCTTTATCGCCGCCTTTGAGTTTATCGGTCGCCAGCGCGTGCGAAGCATAGACGGTCAGATAACCCAGGTCCGCCGTGTTCCACAGCACGATTGCTTCGACCACGCCCTCTTTGATGTAGGGCTTGCACATATTCGGCAGCGACAGCCCCGTGACCTTAACGTCCGTACGCCCCGACTGCTTGACCGCTTCGGCGGCACCGGGCACGGCCGGCGCGGCGATCGCCATGATCAGTTTCACGTTCGGATAGACTTTCAGGACCGTCTGCGTCTCGGCAAACGCGCGGTCGCGGTCGCCCTCGCTCGGTTGAATGGCTACGAGTTTCATGTCCGGATACTTCTCGGCCAGACGCTCTTTGATGTACTTGATCCACTCGTTCTGATTCGCCGCGCTCAAAGATGCGGTGATGATCGCAAAGTCGCCTTTGCCGCCCATGATGCGCGCCGCCTCGTCGGTCAGCGTGTAACCGATCCCTTGCGGCGTGGCCTGATTGATGAAGTAAGTCGCGCGCGTCCTTCTCTGCGTCGGCGTCCCACGTAACGACCTTGATGCCCTTCTCTTTCGCCTTACGCAAGCACGGTCGAGATGCCGACCTTGTTTTCCACGCTCACGGCGATCGCATCCACGCCGCGCGTGATCCACGCTTCGACCACTTCGTTCTGTTTCGCCGGATCGAGATCGGTCGGGCCGTCCCACAACAGCTCGACGCCCAACTCCTTCGCCGCCTCTTCCGCGCCCGCCTTGCAACTGATGAAATACGGATCGCCCTTCGCCTTCGGCATCAACGCGACGACGGCCCGCTTCCCGTTCGTCGTCAGCCCATTCGCCGTCATGCTTTGCGGCCCAACTCCGCCCGCGCGCGCTTCGTCGCGCACCGAACGCACCAGCATCCAGTTGCTGCCCGCGACGATCAACGCGCCGGCGAAGATCACCGCGCTCAAGATGGCGACTTGTGAATTTCTCACTTCAGCCTCCTCCGTTGCGATCGCTGCGCGCGTGGCTGCGCCTTAGCGCGCGCGTCGAGAGTCGGTCCAACAGGATCGTCGCCACCAGCAACACGCCGGTCAGGATGCCCGCCAACTCCGCCGGCTGCGCGCTCAGACGCAACCCGTTCTGCAAGATCACGATGCCGAACAGGCCCAACACCGTGCCCAACACCGTCCGCGCCCGCCGAAGATCGACGCGCCGCCGAGCACGACGGCCGTGATCGCCATCAACTCATAACCCGTGCCCGCGTCCGACTTCGCCTGCCCCAGATGCGCCACGTAGATGATCGCCGCGAGGCTCGCCGCCAACCCCGACAGCACGTACACAAGGCTGAGCCTGCGCGCGACGGGCAATCCCGCATAGCGCGCGCCCTCGGCCGAATAACCGATGGCATAGAGACTGCGCCCGAACGGCGTGCGTTGCAGCCACCACCAATAAGCGGCGATGGCCGCGAGCAGGATGAAGAACTGCGTCGGGATCACGCCGCCGACGTAACCCTGACCCAAGAATAGAAACTGCGGCGAGAACCCCGAATAGTTCTCGATGCCGCGCGTCAGCCCTTCGGCCACGCCGCGAAAGAGCGAGAACGTGCCGAGCGTCACGATCAGCGGCGGGAACTTCAGACGCGTGATCATGAGCGCGTTCAAGCTCCCGCCCAACCACGCCGACTAAGAGCGTGAGCGCCGCGGCCACGGCCAGCGGCAACCGCGCGTCGCGCCACAACGCGCCCAACACGACCGCCGCCAACCCCATCATCGACCCGACCGAGAGATCGATTCCGCCCGTGATGATGATCGGCGTCAGCGCCAGCGCGAGCAGACCGATCTCGACGCTGAGGCGTGTGATCTCGAACGCGTTCGCCGCCGACAGAAAGTTGTTGCCCGTCAAACTGAAGATGCCGCACTCGACGAGGATCACGACGAGCAGCACCCACTCGTTATTCGGGAACAGCCGCGCGCGCCACGGCGCTTCTAATTTCAGCTCGCGGATTGCGGCTTGCGGAATAGTTGGATTCATTTTGCCCCTGCATTCCGCAATCTGAAATCCGCGAGCGGCCACCGGTCGAGCCGCCCAACACATGTCCGATGCCAATGCCGCCAGAATGATCGCCCCCTGAATCGCTTTCTCCCAGAACGGATTGATGCCGCGTAGGTCAACGCCGTGCCGATCGTGCCCAACAGCACCGCGCCGATCAGCGTGCCGACCAGACGTCCCGCGCCCGCCCGTGATCGCCGTGCCGCCGACGACCACCGCCGCGACCGCTTTCAACTCCAACCCGACGCCCGCATTGCTCGGCACAGCCGAGAAACGCACCGCGTTCAGCAACGCCGCCAACCCCACCAACGCGCCCATCAACACGAACACGCCGAAGACGACGCGTCGCGGCTCGATGCCTGCGAGCCGCGCCGCCTCCGCGTCAGAGCCGACCGCATAGACGGCGCGACCCGCGCCCAAATTGCTCAGCACCCAACTGAAGACCGCTAACACCGCGAGCGCGCTCAACGACGATCAGCCACTGCGCGCCTGCTTGTCCAAGTCCGAACCACTGAAAGTTCGCGGGCAGGTCCTGCACCCAAGCGCCCTTGCGTCACCCAACGCAACGCGTCGCGCCACGCCACCAGCATCGCCAGCGTCACGATGATCGACGGCAGTTCGAGCCAACCGACCAGCACACCGTTCAACGCCCCCATCAACGCGCCAATCAACAGCACGCACGGCAACAACAGCGGGATCGGCAAGCCTTCTTTCGCCAACAACCCCGCCGCCACGCTGCACACGGCGAACTGCGACCCGACCGAGATGTCGATCTCGCCGACGAGAATCACTAGCGTCATGCCCGTCGCAACGATGCAGCACCGGCGCGTTGTTCACGGCCAGATCGCGCAGGTTGCCCGCGCCGAAGAACGACGGCGCGACCAGACCCACAGCTATGAGCAGCACGACATAAGCCGCCAGTGCCGCAAGTTCTCGCTTGTAACGGCCGAGCTTCATCTCTTAATGCCTCACGTTTATGCTCACACAGTTTGCGTCTGTGCCTGCGTGTTCGATTCGCTTTCGTCGTGGCCCAATGCGAGCGCGAGCACACGTCGGTTGCGTCGCCTCGGCGCGATCCAGTAGCCCGACAATCGTGCCGCCGTACATGACGGCGATGCGGTCGCTCATGCCGAAGATTTCCGGTAGCTCGGACGAGATCATCAGGATCGCCACGCCCTGCGCCGCGAGGTCGGTCATCAGCGCATGTATCTCCGACTTCGCGCCCACGTCGATGCCTTGCGTCGGCTCGTCGAGGATCAGCACCGAAGGCTTCGTCACCAGCCAGCGACTCGAGCGCGACCTTCTGCTGATTGCCGCCGGAGAGCGTCGGACACGGGCGTAAAGATCGCGGGCGTCTTGACGCCGAGCCGCCGCGTGTAGTCGGCGGCGACCTCTTTCTCGCGCTTGAAGTCCAGCCCGCCGCAGCCGCGCAAGCTGTCCGAGCGACGCGAGCGTGATGTTCGCGCTGATCGGCAACTCAAGCACGACGCCGTGTCGCCGCCGATCTTCGGGCACGTAGGCGATGCCGTGTTCGATGGCGCGCGCCGGGCTGTCGATCTTGATCGGCTCGCCGCGCAGCACGATCTCGCCCCGGTCGGCCGGCGTCAGCCCGAAGATGGCGCGCGCCAGCTCCGTGCGCCCCGCGCCGACGAGCCCCGCGAGGCCGACGATCTCGCCTGCGCGCACGGACAGGTTCACGTTGTTCACACCCGTCGTCGCTGCAACCGAGGCCGCGCAGCTCCAAGCACCGTCGTCGCCCAGCTCGACTTCACGCTTCGGGAAGACCGCCGAGAGTTCGCGCCCGACCATCAGTTGAATCAGCTGCTGGCCGGTTCACGTCCGACATCAACCGCGTGTCAATCGTGCGCCCGTCGCGCAAGACCGTCACGCGGTCGGCGATGACGGGCAACTCTTCCAGCCGGTGCGAGATGTAGATCATGCCGACGCCGCGCGCGCGCAGTTCGCGGATGACGCGGAAAAGATTCTGCGTGTCCTCTTCTGATAGCGATGCGGTCGGCTCGTCCAGAATCAAGCACCTTCGCGTCGGCGCCGAGCGCGCGGGCGATCTCGACCAGCTGTTGCTGCGGCATCGTCAGCGTCGCCCGCGTCGCGCTCCGGGTCGATCTTCGCGCCGACTTGCGCGAGCAGTTCGGCGGCGCGTCGGCGGCGCGCGCGCCAATCGATGCGTCCCAACAGGCCCGACTGTTCGAGTCCGAGCGCGATGTTCTCCGCGACGGTCAGTTCGGGAAAGAGCGCGGGCTGTTGATAGATCGCGGCGATGCCGAGCGCCTTCGCCACGCGCGGCGAGTTGTGCGTGATCGAGTTGCCCGTTGAGTTTGATCTCGCCGCCGTCGGGCTGCGACCGCGCCGGTGATGATCTTGATGAGGGTTGATTTGCCCGCGCCGTTCTCGCCGATGAGCGCGTGCACTTCGCCCGCGCGCAGCTCAAGCGAGGCGCTCTTTAAGCGCCTGCACGCCCGCGTAAGACTTTGGTGATGTCGGTGGCGCGCAACAGCGCCGCGTCGTCAATCATAAACCAGCACCCTCGATGATAATGACGTGCAACTCGCCGGCCCGTGCACGCCGATGGCCAGCGTCAACTCGATGTCGGACGTGCGCGAAGGCCCGGTGATGAAAGTCACCGTGCGGCTCATGCCTTCAGCCCCTTGCGCGCCGATCAGGCGCAGCACTTCGCCCAACGTCTGTCGCACTTGATCGGCCGTGATGACGGCGACGTGTACCGGCGGCACGAGCGAAGCCAGCCGATGCCGCTCACGTCAGATTCAAGGACCAGCGTGCCCGTCTCGGCGACGGCCCACTGCGCGCCAGTGATGCCCATGTCGCAATCGAACAGGTCCGCCGCCGTCGGCGTTCTCAACAATTCAACGTCGCGGCCCAAGTTGCGCCGTCACGCTCAGCACGAGCGGCGCATCCGTGACCGCGACGCGTTGCGCGTGCTTCTGCGTGATGATGCCTTGCACAACTTCCGCTGCTTCCTGTTCGTCGCGCACGATGATGCAATGCCCGCCGATGGCAACCAACATCTGATGAAACCGTTCGACGGGCGACGCGACCGGCTCAACAACCAACGCGGACGTTAACGGCACAGATGATGTTACAGATAAAGGCTCGGCCGCTGTCTCTGTGCCGTGCGACGCATGATGCTCTTGGCGAATCGCGTCATAAGGCGCGCTCGTCGCTAAGTGCCGCGTATATTCGCCAGCATCGCGCGTCGCGTCTCGTCGTTTTGGTTTTGCTCCGTCAACCCGCGCCTGCTTTCGTTATCGCTTGCTTGACAGACCAGCACGCCACTGCTCGCGGAACGTGCGCGGTGCGACCGGGCGGCGCGTCGCGCCACGCCGTCCACGCGGCGAGCGGCGGCACGAGTTTGGCCATAAGGCCGCTCGCCTTGCCGATGCGCCCGTCGCGCACCACGGGGCGTTGCAGCAGACGCACGACGCGCGCGCCCCATTCGTACAGCGTCGGGCTCGACCACGCGAACGCGTAGAGCCGAAACAGCGAACCGCTCGACAGGCCTACTCTTCACCGGCCCTTTCTGTGTCGGCCGTGCCCGCACGTCGTCCCTTCGGCAACTTCCGCGCGCAGGTGCAGCAGCAGTTCGGGAATGTCGATCTTGACCGGGCAGACCTCGCGGCACGCGCCGCACAAACTCGACGCGTAAGGCAACTGCGCCGCCTTGCCGATGCCGATCAACTGCGGCGTGATGACCGCGCCGATAGGGCCGGGATAGACCGAGCCGTACGCGTGGCCGCCGACCTGTTGATAGACCGGACACGCGTTGAGACACGCGCCGCAACGGATGCACGCGAGCGACTGCCGCGTCACCGGATGAGTGAGCATGCGCGAGCGCCCGTTGTCCATCAGGACGATGTGCAACTCCTCCGGGCCTTCGTCATCCGGGCTGCGTTTCGTGCCCGTGATGAACGATTGGTACGCGGTCAGACGCTGCCCCGTGCCCGAGCGCGGCAGCAGCTTCAAGAACACGTCCAGATCGGCGAAGCGCGGGATCACCTTCTCGATCCCCATCACCGCGATGTGCGTCTGCGGCAGGCTCGTCGTCAGGCGCGCGTTGCCTTCGTTTTCGAGGATCAGAATCGTGCCGGTTTCGGCCACGCCGAAGTTGACGCCGCTGATGCCGACCTCGGCTTCGGCGAAGCGTTGGCGCAGGATGCGCCGCGCCGTCTGCGTCAGCACGGCCACGTCGTCGGTCGGCTCGATGCCGAACTTTTGCGCGAACAACTCGCGCGATCTGCTGTTTCGATTTATGGATCGCGGGCACGACGATGTGCGACGGCGTTTCGTGCGCGAGTTGGATGATCCACTCGCCGAGATCGGTCTCGACGGGCGCGAGGCCTTCGGCTTCGAGCGCCGCGTTGAGATGAATCTCTTCGGTCGCCATGCTCTTCGACTTGACGATGCGCGTCGCCGCGCGCGCGCGCAACAAGCGCAGCACGATGGCGCACGCCTCGGCCGCGTCGCGCGCCCAATGCACCTGCGCGCCCGCGCGCTCGGCGTTATCGGCAAACTCTGCCAGATACTTATCAAGATGCGCGAGCGTCTCGTCCTTGATCGCGCGCGCGCGCTCGCGCAAGCCTTCCCAATCGTCGACGGTCGTGATCGCAACCTTGCGCCGTTCACCGAACGTCGTCGCCAGATTACGCAGCGCCCCGCGCAACTGCGGATCGGCCAACGCCTCGCGCGCGTTCTGGTCGAAAGTCTCTGCGGTTAAGTGTTCCATCTGTTTGTGCGGGCGCTCTAGGTTTCCTGTGCGGCTAATAGTTCGGCGAAGTGCATGGCGCGCACGCCCGATTGCTTGCGCGTCAGCCGGCCGCTGATCTGCATCAGGCAACTCGCGTCGCCGGAGACGACGGCGCGGACGTCCGCCTTCTCGATGGCGTCGATCTTGTTGTCGAGGATCGCGACGGAAATCTCCGGGTACTTCACAGAGAATGTGCCGCCGAAGCCGCAGCAGACATCGGCGTTCGGCAGTTCGACAAACTCCGCGCCGCGCACGTTGCGCAACAACTGGCGCGGCTCGCGCGCACACGTTCAGATCGCGCAAGCCGTGACAGGCATCGTGCCACGTCACGCGCCCGCGAAAGCTCGCGCCCACGTCTTCGACCTTCAAGCACGTTGACGAGAAACGAACCGAACTCGTACGTGCGCGCGGCGAACGCTTCGCGCGCGTCTGCGCCAACGTTCGTCGTCGGGGAACAACTCGTGAAAGTGATGCACCATCGCCGTGCAAGAACCCGACGGGCTGACGATGGCATCGGTCTTAGTCTCGTCAAAAATTTCGATAAAACGTTTTGCCAGCGCGCGCGCTTCGCTTCGATAGCCGGTATTGAACGCGGGCTGACCGCAACAGGTCTGCCGTTCGTCGAAGACGACCTCGCAACCGGCGCGGCGCAAGACTTCGACCGCGCTCGCACCGACCGACGGCCACAGCTGATCGATCAGACAGGTGATGAATAAAGAGACTCGCATCGATGAACCTACTTCAAACGGCCGTCTCCTGCATGCACTGCGCAAACGCGTTCATCTCAACTTCGCTGCCCACCACGAGCGGCGTGCGTTGATGTATGTCGTGCGGTTCGACATCGAGAATCGGCCGCGTGCCGTCCGTCGCCGCGCCGCCCGCCTGTTCGGCGATGAAGGCGACCGGGTTGGCTTCGTAGAGCAGGCGCAAACGCCCGTCGGGAAAATCGGGCGTCGCCGGGTAGATGAAGATGCCGCCGCGCAACAGTGTCCGATGAAAGTCCGCGACCATTGAGCCGATATAACGCAGCGAGTAGCGCCGCCCCAACGCGCCCGCGCGCAGTCGCTTCAGATAGGCGACGTAAGGCGCGGGGAAACGGTCGCAGTACGCTTCGTTGATCGAGTAGTACGGCCCTTGGCGCGGCATACGCAAATTCTCATGCGTCAGGATGAACGCGCCGATGCCGGGATCGAGCGTGAAGCCGTGGACGCCGCGCCCCGCGCTATAGACCAGCACGGTCGAAGACCCGTAGACGACGTAACCGGCGGCGACTTGGCGGCGGCCCGTTTGCAAGACCCACTGCGCGGGTTCGCTGGCGCGCTCGTCGTCGGGGCGACGAAAGATGGAGAAGGTCGTGCCGACGTTGACGGCGACATCTATGTTCGACGAGCCGTCGAGCGGATCGAAGACGATGGCATACTTCGCTTCGGGCGCGTCGTGCCGGATCGTGATCGGTTCTTCGTTCTCTTCCGACGCAATGATGCCGATGCTTTCACGTTGACTCAAACAATGGATCAACACGTCGTTCGCGTACACGTCCAACTTCTGCTGCACCTCGCCCTGCACGTTGACTTGGCCGTGCGCGCCGAGTATGCCCGCGAGGCTGGCGCGGCGAACTTCCGCCTGAATCATCTTCGTGGCGAGCGTGATGCCCGACAGCAGCCACGAGAACTCGGTCGTCGCGCCGGGGAAGCGCGCCTGCTCTTGTAGGACGTGCTGCTGGAAGGTCGTGATCATAACGGTTCAAGTCAGTTCATATAATGCGTCGTCAACTTACAACACGCTGCGTCAACTCACGTATCGCGCCTCGACCTCGGCGAAGCGTTGCGCGGCTTCGGTCCACGCGGGCGACGGGCGCGGCGTGAACTCTTGCAAGCGTGTGTTCTGTGCAACGTGTTGCCGCGCGGCCGCGAGCGACGCGAAGCGGCCCGATGCAATCGCCTGTACGAGCACGTTGCCCGCCACGGTCGCTTCCACCGGCCCCGCAAGGACTGTTAAGCCCGTCGCGTTCGCGGTCGCTTGATTCAGATAATCGTTCTGACTGCCGCCGCCCACGATCTGCACGCCGTCGCACTTCCGGCCCGTCAACGATTCGATCGTACGCAGGACCGACGCATAACGCAGCGCGAGCGAATCAAGGATCATCTTCGCCACGCGCGGCGGGTCGGTGACGACGCGCTTGCCCCGTCTCGGTCAGTTGTTCAGCCACCGCCGCAAGCATGCTCGGCGGATTGAAGAAGCGCGGGTCGTCGGGGAAGATGCATGGCCGGCGCGGCTTTCGAGCGAATCGATCTGCCGCAGCAGCGTGTCATAACTCACGTCCGCGCCGCGCTCGCGCCATTCGCGCCGGCACGATTCGAAGACCCACAAGCCCATCACGTTCTTGAGCAAACGGATCGTCCCGAACGCGCCGCCCTCGTTCGTGAAGTTGTGCCGCGCAACCTCCGCGTTGATCAGCATCTCCGTGCGTTCGACGCCGACCAGCGACCAAGTGCCCGACGAGATGTAAGCCCAACCGTCCGCGAGCGGCGCACCCGCGACGGCGCTGCCCGTGTCGTGCGTCGCGGGCGCAACAACCTGCACGTCTTTGTCGAGTTGCAGTTCGTCCACCAGCGCGCCGGTCAAGCGGCCCTAGACTCGTGCCCGCCGGCACGATCTCGGCCAGCAGATTGATCGGCAAGCCGAGTTGCGTTAACAACTCCTGATCCCAAGTTTGCGTGTGCGCGTTGACGCACTGCGTCGTAGTAGCGTTCGTGTACTCGGTCGCGGCGCGGTCCGTTAGAAAATAGTTGATCAGATCGGGGATCAGCAGTAGTCGTGTTGCCGCGTCGGGCAGCCCTGCTTGCGCGTGCGCGTAGAGTTGAAACAATGTGTTGAAGACCAGAAATTGAATCCCTGTGCGCGCGAATATTTCGGCTCGTGGCACGCGCGCGCAGACTTGCTCCATCACGCCTTGCGTCCGTTCGTCGCGGTAACAGATCGGGTGTTCGACGAGTTCGCCCGCCGCGTCGAGCAGTCCGTAATCGACGCCCCAACTATCAACCCCGATGCTCTGCACGCGCCGCCCCAACTTGCGCGCACGCTCGCCTGCGGCGCGCACGCCCGTTTTGATCTCCGCGAAGATGTCGGGCAGATTCCAACGCAGATGCCCGCCCGCCGCGCGCGCCGGATAGCGAAACCGCCGCACCTCTTCGAGCAACAACTCGCCCGGCGCGACCCCGCATAAAAAGACGCGCCCGCTACCTGCGCCCAGATCAACCGCGATGTAAAGCGACTCTGTCATGCAGATTTCGGATTGCTGAATGCGGAGTGCGGATTGGCAAATCGGACAACGTCTGCCTGCTCAATAGACGTTTAGTCTTTTAATCCGCAATCCGAAATCCACATTCCACAATTGCTTAGACGATGCCGGAAGCGGCGGCGCCCTTTGAGGGCGGGTCGTTCTTCGGCTTTGTGTTGGCGGTAGCCGCTCGCGCGATAGGTGGCAACCGGGTCGATTGCGCCGCCCTGTTGTGCGCGCGCACGGGCGAGGATGGGCGACACGTCGGTTGTGAATGCCTGCTTGAGCGTGGCGAGCGCGCGCAGCGGATCGCATTGCTCCTGCGCTTGCTTGAGCGCGGCGCGATCAACGAGATGCGCCTGCACGTAAGCGCGCACAAGTTCGACTGCGCTCGTCATCAACGATTCGATCGGGTCGGTGACGTTGTGCGATTGATCGAGCATGTAGGCGGGCGCGAAGCCTGCGACGCCTTCCAGTTCGGCGTCCACCAACTCGTTGAAGATCAGGAACAGTTGGAAGGGCTTGATCGAGCCGGCGTCGAGATCGTCGTCGCCATACTTGCTGTCGTTGAAATGAAACCCGGCGAGCTTGTTGAACTGGATCAAGCGCGCGACGATCATCTCGATGTTGACGTTGGGCGCGTGGTGGCCGAGGTCAACCAGACAGAACGCCTGCGGCCCCAACTCGCGCGCACAGTGATAGCTGACGCCCCAATCGTTGATGACCGTCGAATAGAAGGCCGGCTCGTAAAACTTATGTTCGATGAACAAGCGCCAATCACTAGGCAGCGCGGCGTAGATGTCGCGCATGCTGTCGAAGTAGCGTTCGAGCGCGCGGCGAAAATGTTGCTGCCCCGGAAAATTGCCGCCGTCGCCAATCCAGACCGTGTGCGCCTTGCGAGCCGAGCTTCTGTCCAAGCTCGATGCACTCGATGTTGTGCTCGACGGCCTGCGCGCGCACGGCCGCGTCGGGGTGCGTGAGGCTGCCGAACTTGTATGACAACTCCTGACCGGGCTGATCTTGAAACGTGTTGGAGTTCATCGCGTCGAAGTTGAGGCCGCGCGTGTGGGCAAACTCGACCAACTCTTTCGGGTTGTCGGGCTTGTCCCACGGGATGTGCAGCGAGACGCCGGGCGTGGAGCGCACGAGCTTGAAGATGGTGCGCGCAGTCTTCCAGCTTCTCGAAGATGCCGCGCGGCTCGCCCGTGCCGGGGAAGCGTGCGAAGCGCGTCCCGCCCGTGCCGACGCCCCACGACGGCACGGCGACGCGAAACGTCTCCGCTTTGCCAACGAGGTCTTCGATGTCCACGCCGCGCCGCTTTAACTGTTTGCCAAGATGCTCGTAGTCTTCTTCGACCCACGACCCAGCCTGCTTGTTCTGTTCGGCGATGAACCCGTCGTCAATCTCAAAATGCGCTGCCATGATAACGACACCTCCGAAGTTTTGATTCGCACCGTTTGCCGCGAACATACTTACCACAAAGACACGAAGACACAAGAATTAAAGCAAGGCTATGGTTCGTGTCTTCGTGTCTTTGTGGTTAAGTTTATGCTTTGCCAAGTGTCACCGCATAAAGCCGTCCTGCAAGCCGCCGTCAACGGGGATGACGTGGCCGGTGGTCTTCGCCAACCGCTGCGAGACGAGCAGGAAGATGCCTTCGGCCTGATCGTCAGGCTCGATGGGCGTCTGCGTGAGCGAGCGTTTGGCGTAGAAGTGTCGCCAGCTTGTCGCGCAAGTCTTCGGTGTCCTCGTCCTCGTTGAACGCGATCTCGTACTTGGTCAAGCTGGCGATCACGCGGTCGCGCGGGAACATCGTGCTGCCTTTGACGACCGTCGCGGGCGCGACGGCGTTGACGCGCACCAGCGGCGACATCTCGATCGCCAGCTCGCGGACGCAGATGATTCGCCGCCGCCTTGCTCGTGTCGTAAGCGAGGCTGCCCTTCTTCGCGACGACTGCGTTGGCGCTCGTCGTGAGCACGATGTTGCCGCGTCAGGCCCTGCTTGCTTGAAAATCTTGTAAGCCTCGTCGGCGACGATGTATGCGCCCGTGACGTTGATGCCGAAGGTCAGCGCCCACTGGCGATCTTCGACGCGGCCCGACTTGTCGGGCGGGACGAAGATGCCGGCGGTGACGACGACCGCATCGATGCCGCCGTAGGCGAGCATCACGTCTTCGAACATCTGCGCGACCGCTCTCGCGGTTGGTGATGTCGCAGGCAAGACCGATGGCCGGGCCGCAATTGCTGATGCCTGTGCCCGCGACGCCGATGCCGGGGCCGTACTGCGCGATGATCTCCTGCGCCGTCTCTTTCGCCGACGCTTCGTCGCAGGTCAACGCAGACGATGTGCGCGCCCTCTTTGCACGACGCGATGCGCGGTCGCCTTGCCGATGCCAGCGCCCGCGCCGATGATGACGACGATCTGGCGGTCGAGTTCTTTTTCGGGCGGCATGCGGCGGAGCTTGGCTTCTTCGAGCAGCCAGTATTCGATGTCGAATGCCTCCTGCTGATCCATCGCCTCGTACTCGTCCATCGCCTCGGCGCCGCGCATCACTTCGATGGCGCAGTTGTAGAACTCGCCGGTCACGCGCGACTCGCTCTTGTTCTTGCCCCACGCGATCATGCCGAGGCCGGGAATCAGCACGACGGTCGGGTTCGGGTCGCGCATCGCGGGCGAGTCCGGGTGCTTGCAGCTTGTTGTAGTAAGCCTCGTAGTCCTTGCGGTATTGCACGATGCCGTCGGCGATGGCCTGTTTAAGTGCTTCGATGTCGCCGCTCGCCGGGTCCCAGTCGACGAAAAGTGGCTTGATCTTCGTGCGCAGGAAGTGGTCGGGGCACGACGTGCCAAGCTCGGCGAGGCGCGGCCCGTCGTGACTGTTGACGAAGCGCAGCATCCGCTCGTCGTCCTGCACCGTGCCGACGAACCGCTTGTTGCCCGAAACCTGCCCGCGGATGAACGGGATGACTTCGGCGATGATGCGTTGGCGGTCGGCCTCCGCGAGCGGCGCGTGCTTCTGCCCGCCGAAAGTCTTCTCGCCCTTGTCGTGTTCTTCGATGTAGCGCGCGGCGCGGTCGATGATCTCAAGCGCCGTTTCGTAGCAGGTCTTGTCGTCGTTGTTCCACGAACTCATGCCGTGATGGCCGAGCAGGATGCCTTTGGCCTGCGGGTTCTCTTTGATCAACTGCTTCGATCTTCAAGCCGATGTCGAAGCCGGGCCGCTGCCACGGGATATAGATCACCTCGTCGCCGTAAATCTCCTTGCAGAGTTTCTCCTGATTGACCGACGCGGCGACCGCGATGACCGCGTTCGGGTGCAGGTGATCGACGTGCTTGTAAGGGACGAGCGTGTGCAGCGGCGTGTCAATCGAACCGGCGCGCGGGTTCAGATTGAAGACGCAATGGCTATACATCGGATACATCGCGTCTTCGATCTCGGTCTTCGGCCCGCGCTCAGGGTGGTTCAGATAGATCGGCTTCATCGCCCGTATCTTGTCGAGATAGAACGAGGCGAAGCCGTCGCGTTTGGCCGTGCGCAAGTCGCCGCCCGACCCTTTGACCCATAAGACTTCGACCGGCTCCTGTGTCAGCGGGTCAGTCTCCGTCAACTTCGACGAAGTGTTGCCGCCGCCCGTGTTCGTCAACGTCAAATCTTCGCCGAGTTTGTTCGAGCGATAGACCAGACGGTCCACGCCCGCCAGCCTGTCGGCCACCTCGTCCTGCCAGAGATACTTCACATACTTGTAAGCTTGTTGTTCGCGTTGTTTGCTCATGCGCCCTCCAATGGGGATGCCAATTTATTCATCCCGCGATAACAAATTATTAATGGTCCACACAATCGGCCCGACTTGTGCCCAACCGTCGGGCCGCGCGTGCCTCATGCCGTCCCTGAAGCCTCGATGCGGGCCGGTTCAAGGCGCGGCACGAGTACGTGAATGATCAAGAGCGACAGCAGGTAAGCCGAACCGGCCGCGACAAAGAGCAGCGTATAACTGCCGGTGTGGCTCAGTATGTAGCCCGTGATCTTCAGAATCAGCATCGCGCCGAGCGCGCCCGCCATGCCGCCCAAGCCCACCACCGAGCCGACCGCTTGCCGGGGAAACATATCGGACGCGGTGGTGAACAGATTGGCCGACCAGCCTTGATGCGCGGCCGCCGCCAGCCCGACCAGCAGCACCGCAAACCACATGTTCGACATCTGCGTCACGAACACGACCGGCACGACGCAGAGCGCGCAGACCAGTAGCGCCACCTTGCGGCCGAAGTTGACCGAGTGCCCGCCCTTGATCAGACGCGACGAGAGCCAACCGCCGCCGATGCTCCCGATGTCCGCGAGCACGTAGATGACGACGAACGGCGGGCCGAAGTTTTTGATGTCGAGTTTGAACGTCTGACTAAAGAACAGCGGCAGCAGGTATAGATACCAGCGCCAGATCGAGTCGGTCAGAAACTTGGCGATGACGAACGCCCACGTCTGCCGGTGCGGCAACAGTTTGCTCCACGCGATCTTCATGATCGGATCGGGCGGGTCGCTCTGGATGTAAGCCAACTCCTCTTTAGTGATGCGCGGGTGTTTCTCCGGCACGTGATAGAACGCGAACCAGAAGAAGATCCAAATCAGGCCGATAGCGCCCGTTACGATGAACGCCCACTGCCAACCGAGGTGGCCGTAAATCCACGGCACGGCGAGCGGCGCGCCGATAGCCCCGACGTTCGAGCCGGCGTTGAAGATGCCGGTGGCGAGCGCCCGCTCCTTCTTCGGAAACCACTCGGCGACCGTCTTGATCGCGGCCGGGAAGTTGCCCGACTCGCCGAGGCCCAACAGGAAGCGCGCGACGCTGAAACCGGCGATGCTGCCCATCGCGGCATGCAGGATCGAAGCCAGACTCCAAAAGACGAGCGCCGCCGCATAGCCGATGCGCGTGCCCACTTTATCGAGAATGCGGCCCGCGCTCACTAAGCCGATGGCGTAAGCAACCTCGAACCAGAACACGATGTCTGTGTAGTCGCTCGGTTGCCAGTGAAAGATTTTGGTCATCTCCGGCGCGAGGATGCCGAAGACGAGCCGGTCGATATAGTTGACGGTGGTGGCGAAGAACAGCAGCCCGCAGATGACCCAACGTTGTCGCCCCATGCGCCCGCTGATGTGTGCCGCGCCCGCCGCGATGGCCGCGCCGGTCGCACTCGCGCTCGTTGACTGATCGCCTTCTTGCTCGGCGAGCGAGATCGGCTCGGTCGTGGCATGAATCGCGTCGGCGATGGAGTGCCCGCGACGCGGTTCGTTCGATGACGGCATAAGGCGCTTTTGCTCCCTTCAACGACTCGCTTGAATCATCAACCCGCCGACCCATTTGTGCGTCCCGCGCTTAGTCAAGCGGTTAACTAAACAGGCCGGGACAAATACTGGCCCGCTTGTGTTCGACACACACAGTCAACCTACCTGTGCCGATGCCTTAAGCAGTTACTACCGGACGCGATGCCTCTGTGGGGAAGTAGATTCTACTCCTTTGGGCGGCGCTTGCCTACCCTTCTTTTCGCGCCCACGGAGCAGAATCGGGCGTAACGATCTTGCGGTCTATATCAGAGCCACTTGCCAGCCTGACGGTCGGGTCAAACTACTAACTTATTACTCGCTATGCGGCGGCGCGGTCGAACTGCGCGTGATGAGATAAGTCGGGATACGCACTTCGACGCCGGTTTGACCAGGCCGCTCGATGGTGGCCATCAACGCTTCAATCGCCCGGCGGCCAATCTCCAAACGCGGCGAGCAGATCGTCGTCAACGGCGGATCGGCCAAAGGCCGCGAAGGCTATGTCGTCGAAGCCGATGATAGAGATGTCTTTCGGGATCGACAAACCGGCGGCCCGAAATTCCTGCATCGCGCCGAAGGCCATCATGTCGTTGGCGCTCATCACTGCGGTCGGTCGCTCCGGGCCGGCGAGGATTTCGCTCGCGCAGTGTCGCCCGCCGTCGAACCTGAAATCGCCCTCGTAAATTTTTGGTTGCGCGTCGCCCGCGTAGCGCGCCATCGAGTTGATGAACGCTTCGCGGCGGATGATGGCCGAGCGAAAGCGTGTCGGTCCCGCGATATGGACGATGCGCCTGTGCCCAAGCGAGACAAGATGACGCACGCCCTCTTCGATGCCGACGGTGTAATCGACGAGCACGTTGCTCATGCGCTCGCCGGCCGTGCCGAGGTTGTGAAAGACGACGGCGACACGCTTGCGCGCCAGTTCATCGATCAAGGCCGGGTCAAGCTCCGAAGTCATCAACGCGACGCCCGCCACCTTCAACTCGATCAACCGGCGCACGTAATCGGCGGCGCGCTTGGCGTCGTAGTTCGTATTGACCAGAATGACGTTGTAGCCCTTCTCGAAAGCGGCCGCCTCGACGCTCTTGACCAGTTCGGGAAAGAAGGGGTTCGAGATGTCCGACACGAGCAAGCCGATGATGTTGCTGCGCCCTGAGGCAAGCGTGCGCGCGTGTACGTTCGGGTAGTAGTTGCAATGCTCGATGGCGCGCAAGACCTTCGCGCGCGTCTCGTCGGTCACGTACTTCGTCTTGTTGATGACGTGCGAGACGGTCGCCGTCGAGACGCCCGCCGCGTTGGCCACGTCTTTAATCCGCACAGGTTTCTGCGTCTCGGACGACATCGGGTCGTTCATCGGCTGCTGTTTGTCTTCATGCCGCACGTTAATTATGGCGCTGCCGCTGTGGTCGCCGCCTCGCGGTCGCCGCCTCGGCCGCCGACCGCGAGGCGCATGATGTTCTCCTCCGTGCATTGGGCGCGCTCAAGCACGCCTGTCACCCGCCCTTCGTGCATAACGGCCACGCGATCACTGATGTGCAAGACCTCTTCCATGTCGCTGCTGATCATGATGATCGCCACGCCTGACTCCGCGAGCTTACGCATCAGTTCGTAAATCTCGGCCTTCGCGCCTACGTCGATGCCGCGCGTCGGCTCGTCAAAGATCATGACCTTCGGATCGAGCGCGAGCCACTTCGCCAGCACGACCTTCTGCTGGTTGCCGCCGCTCAAATTCGCCGCCTTAACTTCCACCGACGGCGCTTTGACATTCAAACGCTTGCTCATCTCCTGCGCGTTCACGCGTTCCCTGTCAAACGAGATGAGGCCGGCCGTCGCGTAACGATTCAACGCGGGCAGCGTGATGTTCTCGCGGATCGAGATGTCGGTGATCAACCCGCTGTTGCGGCGATCTTCCGGCACGAGATAGATACCGTGTTTGATGGCGTCACGCGGCGAGTCGATGTCTAACGGTTGCCCGTTCAAGCGCAGTTTATCTTCGACCGCCGCGTCCACGCCGAAGACGGCCTGCGCCATCTCGCTGCGTCCCGCGCCGACGAGGCCCGCCACGCCGAGTATCTCGCCCTTGCCCACGTCGAACGAGATCTGCTTGTCCGGGTAACGCGCCGTGCGCAAGCTTTCGACCTCGAAATAGCGCGGGCTTTTGTCGCCCGTCGGGTGTTGATAGAAAGCGTCGATGTCGCGCCCGACCATCAACCGCACCATGTTGTCGTGATTGATCTCCGCGCGCGCAAGGCTGCCCGCGTTCGCGCCGTCGCGCATGACGACCGCGCGGTCGGCGATCTCCTCGACCTCGCCCAGACGATGCGAGATGTAGATGATGCCGACGCCGTGCGCGCGCAAATCTTTGACTACTTCGAGCAGGCGCTCAGTCTCCGTCAGCGTCAGGCTCGAAGTCGGCTCGTCCATGATCAGCATGCGCGCGTTGAGCGACAGGGCTTTGGCGATCTCGACCATCTGTTGCTGCGCGATGGAGAGCTTGTCGAGCGGCGTGTCGGGCGCGATGTCGAGGCCGAGCCGTTTGAGATGTTGCGCCGCATCGACGCGCATCTTGCGGCTGTCAACCAACCGGAGCGGGCCGCCGTACACCGGCTCGCGGCCGAGAAAGATGTTCGCCGCCACGTCCAAGTTATCGAGGACGTTCAGTTCTTGATGAATGAACGCGATGCCATAGCGGGTGGCGTCGGCGACGCTGTTGATGACGACCGGCGTACCGTCGATCAGGACCTCGCCGCTGTCCGGTTGATGCACGCCGCCCAAGACCTTCATCATCGTGGACTTGCCCGCGCCGTTCTCGCCTAACAGCGCGACGACCTCGCCCGCGCTCATCTCAAGGTCAACGCCTTTGAGCGCATGCACGCCCGGAAAGCGTTTATCAATCCGCCGCATTTGCAGGATCGGAGGGGCCATGATGTGCCTACTATTCGTTACCGGCCGCGCAGTTCTTTGATCTTGGTCATGAACTCATCGACGGTATCTTTCTTGATGACCTTCGTTTCGACGAGCTTGCGTTTGTCGGCCGGGATGCCTGACTTGTCGCCGCCGAGCACTTGGGCCATCATCTTGATCGCCTGATAGCCGAACTCGTAAGGCTGCTGGACGACCGTGCCGTAGATCGCGCCCGACTTGATGCCCGCAAGCGTTTCATCTTCTTCGTCGAAGGTGATGATCTTGACTTGCCCTGTCTTGCCTGCGTCCTTGACCGCGTTGAGAATCGCCGGCCCATTATAGCTCCACAAGCCGACCAACCCGGCGATGTCTTGATACTTGACGAGCGTATCGGCGACGTTCGCCTTGGCGCGCACACGGTCTGTGTCATCGGTCCGCACGTCGAGGATTTCGACCTGCGAGCCTTGCAGCGCCTCTTTGATGCCTTGCAACCGCTCATGCGCGTTGCGCGCGTCGGTCTTGCCGACGAAGATCATGATCTTGCCGCCCTGTGGCAAAGCCTCTTTGATCAACGCACCGGCTTGCCGCCCGGCGGCCACGTTGTCCGTGCCTACGTAGCAGGCGCGCTCGCTCTGCGGCGCGTCGCTGTCCTGCGTGAAGACGAGCGTTTGCCGCGCCACGTCGTTGATGAGTTGCGTCTGGTTGTCGGGATCGACCGGGCTGATGGCGATGCCGTCGATGCCCTTCGCTAACAAGTCGTCCACGATGCGTTTCTGATCGGCGGCCGTGCCTTCGGCCGGGATGCGAAACTCGACCGTCACGTCCGGCAACTCGGCGTCGGCCTTCTCAGTGCCCTTGCGCGCGATGGTCCAGAAGTCCGAAGCGTTGTTGGTAACGAAGGCCAACTTCTTCGGGCCACCGCCGCCGCTGCCGCCACTGCTGACACTGCTGCTATTACCACCACTGCCGCCCGGTTGTTGCGTGCAGGCCGCGACGAGCAGCAAGCAGCAAGCAGCAAGTGCGAGCACGATCCGTTGCGTGAGAGTCATGTCCTTCTCCTCAGTCTGAAAGGTTACGGCGAAGCCTACACTTGCGCGCCGCCTGCGGCCAAGGCGCGGCGACCATCAACGCGCGGCGTTGGCTCGCTTGTAATGCACGTCGGCGGCGGCGCGCAATTCGGCCGCCTTCTCTTCGGGGGCAGTGTCGCTCAAGAAGTTGCCGCCGCCGATCTCCGGCCCCGCCAGATACTTCAACAGGTTCGGTCGCCGCAGCGGCGGGTGAAACTCGATGTGAAAATGAAAGCCGCTGTAGTCGCCGCCATCGGTCGGCGCTTGATGCAACGGCATGACATAAGGGAACGGTATCTGCCACAGGTTATCGAACTTGATCAGCACCTGTTGCAAGACGGCGGCGAAGTCGCGCAACTCAACGTCTGACAAGGCGGCGAGGCTTGGGTGCGTTCGTTTCGGCGCGACGAAAACTTCATAAGCGTAGCGCGCGAAGTAAGGCAGAAACGCGATGGCCGTTTCGTTCTCGCAGATGATGCGGCGACCGTCTGCATGTTCGGCAGCAAGTATGTCTTGAAACAGCGGCCGGCCCGTCTCTGATAGATAACTTTGCGAGACGCGCGCCTCCGTCTCGATATGTTTGAAGACGAAGTTGGTCGCGTAAATCTGACAATGCGGGTGCGGGTTCGAGACGCCGACCGCCTTGCCCTTGTTCTCGAAGACAAGCACATGCTTGATCTCTGCGCGCCGCCGAGATCGAGATATTGTGCTTGCCACACGCGCAACAGGTTTTCGACCTCTGCCGGTTCGACCTCCGCGAGCGTCAGGTTATGTTGCGGGCTATAGCAGACGACGCGCGCGATCCCCGCTGCCGGTTGGTTGCGATAAATCCCGGCCGGCTCCGGTAAATCCGTCGGCGCATCGAGACTGACCGACGGATGATCGTTATCGAAGACGAACGTGCCTGTGTACTCAGGATTGCGCGCGCCGCCGACGCGCACGTTGCCGGGACAAAGATAACAGTCGGCGACGTAAGCCGGTTCGGCTTCTTCGGCGTGCTCGACCGTGCCGCCGCTCCACGGGCGGTTCTGCCTATGCGCCGCCACGATCACCCATTCTTCACGCAGCGGATGCCATCTCTCTTCCCACACCATTGTTGCCACCTTGCTCGTTATCAACGCGCGGAAAATTTATAAACCGTGGTCGTGCGATAACGCCCGCCCGGCCGCAACACCGTCGAAGGAAACTTCGGATGGTTCGGCGCGTCTGGGTAATGTTGTGTCTCAAGGCAGAAGCCCGTGCGGCGCGTGTAGCCCTTGCCCTCTTTGCCTGTGACGCTATCGTCCAAGTAGTTGCCCGCGTAAAACTGCACGCCGGGTTCGGTCGTCAACACTTCCATCACGCGCCCGCTGGTCGGCTCGGAGACGCGCGCCGCCAATCGCAGCGCGCCCATGCGGCCGTTCAAGACGAAGTTGTGATCGTAGCCGTTGCCGAACGTCAACTGCTCGTCGTCCTCGTTGATGCGCGCGCCGATGGACGTGGCGCGGGTGAAATCGAACGGCGTATCTTTGACACTACGCAACGCGCCCGTCGGGATCGACCCGGCATCGGTCGGGGTGAACCGCGCGGCGTTGATCATCATTTGGTGGCCGAGAATGTTGCCGTTGCCATGCCCCGCGAGGTTGAAATAAGAATGATGCGTGAGATTAAGAACCGTGGCTTTATCTGTCGTCGCCAAATAATCGATCCGCAATTCGTTCTGTTCGGTCAACGTGTACGTGACCTGCACTGATAGATTGCCGGGATAGCCTTCTTCGCCGTCGCGGCTCAAGTAAGTGAGGACGACGGCCGCGCCGCTGCGCAACTGGCGCGGGCGCGCTTGCCAGACGACTTTATCGAAGCCTTTGATGCCGCCGTGCAGATGGTTCTCGCCGTTGTTGACCGCCAACTTATACTCGACGCCGTCGAGCGTGAAGCGACCTTTAGCGATGCGATTGCCGTAACGCCCGACGATAGCGCCGAAGTAATGCGTATCCTTCAAGTAATCTTCGAGGCGGTCGAAGCCAAGCACCACGTCGCCCATTTTGCCGTCACGATCCGGCACTTTGAGCGTAACGACGGTTGCGCCGTAGGTCATCACTTTAACTTCCGCGCCGCGCCGGTTGGTCAACGTATAGAGTTCGACGTTCTGCCCGTCGGTCGTTCGCCCGAAGTTCTCTTTCTTCACCCCGGATGCCCCCTTGCCGCCGGCCGCGCATACAAGCGTCGCCGCCCCACACATGATCATTAAGATGAATAATCTAGTTGCAATCATAAAGTTTAGCTCCGTGGCGCGCCGGCCGTCGAACGCTTGCGCGTTAATCGGTTTCATAACCTTCGGGGTGCGCCTGATGCCACGCCCAAGCCGTCCGCACGATGGCCTCAAGTTCAGGGTACTGCGGTTGCCAGCCTAAGACCGCGCGCGCTTTGGCAGCATCGGCGACAAGGCGCGAAGGATCGCCCGCCCGCGCCGGTTCAAGCTCGCACTTCGATCTCGCGCCCCGTCACGCGCCGCGCCGTCTCGATCACTTCCATCACCGAGTAGCCCTGCCCGTTGCCCAAGTTGATGAACTCCGACTGAGCGCCGCCGCGCAGGTGTTCGAGCGCAAGCAAGTGCGCCGAGCAGAGATCGGTGATGTGTATGTAGTCGCGGATGGCTGTGCCGTCCGGCGTCGGATAGTCGCCGCCGAAGACGGACACGAAGGGCAGTTTGCCTTGCGCGGCGCGCAAGACGTTCGGGATCAAATGCGTCTCAGGTTCGTGATGCTCGCCGCGCTTAACGGTCGCGCCCGCCGCGTTGAAGTAGCGCAGCGCGACGTACTTCAAACCGTAAGCGTGATCGTAAGCCGCGAGTATCTTCTCCATGATGAACTTCGACCAGCCGTAAGGGTTGGTCGGCTGTTGCGGGTGCTGCTCGTCAATGGGCACGCGCACAGGCTCGCCGTAGGTCGCGCACGTGGACGAGAAGACAAAGCGCCGCACGCCCGCCGCGAGCAACGCATCGAGCAACGCGATCCCTTGCTCGACGTTGTTCTCAAAATAACGCTTCGGCTCGGTCACAGACTCGCCGACATAAGCGAGCGCCGCGAAGTGGATGCACGCTTCGATGTCATGCTCACGACAGATGCGCGCGATCAACTCGCGGTCGCCCGTGCGCCCTTGATAATAAGGCACGCTCGCTTCGAGCGCGGCGCGATGCCCGCGCGATACGTCGTCGATGACAACCACCTGCTCGCCCTTATCGAGCAGTTGATCGACCATCACGCTGCCGATATAACCCGCCCCGCCTGTCACCAGTATGGCCATGATCGTTTTACTGTTAAGCCTCGTGCCGCAGACGCAAATGACCGAAGACGTGTGCGCCCGGTGATGAACCAGAGATGATGAACGGCTTGTGCCCTGTGCGCCGCACGTACTCGGCCGCAACCTGTTCGACCGCCGCCCCCGCGTCGCGGCGACCAAGCACGGCCACTGTGCCGCCCGACCCGCCGCCCGTGATCTTCGCGCCATAGAGGCCGCTCGCTGCGCCCACTTCACGCACCAACCGGACCAGTTCGTCCGTGCCCGGCGAACCAAGCCCGCAGGCTGTGTAACTTCTATGCGACCGGCACATCAGGTCGCCCAACGCTTCCGCCTGACTAAGATCACGCCAGTCTTTAAGCATCGCCGCGAACGCGTTGACGCGCATGTGCTCGCAGATGGGATGCTGCGTCGCCTGTCGCACGGGATACTTGCGCGCGGGATTGACCGACGTGATCGCATCCGTGATGCCTTGATAACGTGCCAAGAACTCGCTGCCCGACATGCGCGCCGGCAGATGCGCCGCATAAACTTGCTCGAACTCCGTGGGCGTGATGTTGGCGAGATAGCCGTGCCACTTCGGATCGTCAACGACGACGTGCCCAGTGCGCGTGCCCGCGCGCACTTGCAACCCCGTCAGATCGGCGATAATGCGATAACCCATAAAAGCGGCCGTGCGGACTGTGCCATAGTCTTCGCCGCTGACCGCATGGCGTATGCCCGAATCGATGCCCCAGACCGCGAGGTCGGCCGGCAACTGCACCGTCCCCTGCACCTCGCCGGGTTGGCACAAGAGCGCGAGCAGTCGCTCCGCTTCGCCGCACACGGCCGTCATCTGATCCATCACACCGCACGGCGCACCCGCCACAAGGTTCTCGACGCGCTGGCACAAGAACGCCAACTCGCGCGGCGACACGTCGATCTCGTAAGCGGCCGTTAGCGCCTGCATCGTGGCCACTTCGAGCGCGGCCGACGAACTGACGCCCTTGCCTTCCGGCACGGCCGAACTGACCAGTAACGACGCGCCCGTGTCGAAGACTTGACCGCGTTCGCGCATCAACACGAGGAACGCGCCCGCGACGTAAGCCGCCCAACTGTGTTGCGGTTCGCGCTTGAAACGCCCACAGGCCGCACTGTAATCAATCGCGCCCGCGTCGTTGCGAAACCCCGCCAGCGACATCTCAAACAGGCGCGGTTGTTCGTCAGGGTTGGCCGGCAAACTAACGAGCCGGAGCGTCGCCTGCTCGTGGCGTTGCAGCGCAACGTGCGCGGCGTTGGCGATGGGCAGTTGCAAGACGAGCGCGCCGGAGTAGTCCGCGATGCCGCCCATCAAGTCCAAACGGCCCGGCGCGCGTGTGACGATCACATCGGCTGTTGCGTTGAAGAAGCCCGCTAACGCGCCGTGCGAAGTTGCGGCCAACGTGTCGAGCAACGCGACGAAGTTCGTCGTGTCCGTCAGATCGTGCGTTGAGCCGGATGCGATCTTATACACCGGACGTTGTTCCTAACTCGTCGTCAGACCACAAGCCTCTGCTCACCAGCGCCGCGCGCAACAGCGGTTCGATCTGCGTGCGTATCTGTTCGTTGGCATAACCGATCCACGCCACGTCCGGCTCGACCGCTAACGTTGCGCGCAAAGGTTGGCCCGTCGGGTCGGTCACGACCACACCCGCCGCACGCGCGATCAACTCGGTACACAGATCATACGGATGGCAACAGATGCCGAGCGCGAGGCCGCGCGCGCGCAAGGTCGCATCCATCAACGGGCGCAGGTCCGCGCTGAAGCGGTCGTGCCCGCTCGCCAGTTCATAAAGTTGACCGCCGCTTGATGCGTATTGATCTTCAAAGCAATGCGCCTTGCCCGGTTGCACCGGCCCCAGCGCGCCCAACACGATCTCTTCGTCGATGGCGGCGAGTTCCGCGCGCGCGCCGGGGAAGAAGCGCGCGACCTGCGCGTAGCCGTGCGCGATGGTCGGCGCTTGCGACGGGCGCAAATGAAACGGCGTCCGTTCATTCGTCAGACGATTGACGCGTTCGCCTTGTGCGACTTCGCCGCGCACTGCCCAGAGCACGTCCGATAGATGTTGTTTGACGAGCGGAATCTCGGTCTGCAAGGCCAACTCGATGTCGCTCAGGTTCGTCTCCGCGCCGCGATTCGGGGCCACGCCGGTCAGTATCCAACCACTGCGTTTCTGGTACATCAACCCGCGCGTGCCGTCTATCGGATCGACGATGATGCGCCACACGGCATCCGTCTCAAGCGCACCGCGCGGCAGCACGACTTGACCATCATGCAACCCTTCGGCGATCAGCACGAGCGGCGCGACCGGCGCAAGTTCGCGCTCGCAGAAGTCGATCAGCAAATCTTCGCTGATGCGATCAACGGCATAGATCGTGTCGCCCGCTTCTTCGTGTGCGACGGCCGCCATCGCTTCCAGCGCCGACTGCTCGCAGGCTTCGACCACCGCGCTGCGGATCAGTTCGTGCAACCGGCGCAGCGGGGCGAGCAGCGGGCGCGGATCGGCTGATGCGAGGTTGGTCGTCATTTGGTTTGGTCCTTTACGCGGGTTTGATCTTCACGCGCGCCGAGCGGCGTTGCAGGATTTGGTCCGCCAGCACACCGATCAGGATCACTGCGCCAAGCACGGCGAAGTTGAGCGACGAAGGGATGCTCAGCAAGTTGACCAAGTTCTGCAAGACTTGCAAGAGCGCCGTGCCGAGCAGGATGCCGATGATCGAACCCTCGCCGCCGCGCAAACTACAACCGCCCAGCACTGCCGCCGCGATGCCATACAACTCGAACGACTGCCCGTGCGACGAAGGCGAGATCGAGTTGGTATAAAAGGCTAAGACGATCCCCGCGATGCCCGTCAACGCGCCGAGGATGATATACGCGCTTGCCACGATCTTCTTCGAGTTGATACCCGAATAATGCGCCGCCACTTCGTTGCGCCCCACGGCGAACAGATAACGCCCGAAGACCGAACGATGCAGCACGATCCACATGATGACGCTGATGATGATCAGCAGCACGAACGGCGTCGGGATGCCGATGACGCTGCCCGTCGCCAGATTGCGTAACGTCTCGAAACCTTCGCCGCTGCCGAAGCCCTTTGTTTCGTCGTTAGCGATGTAGCGCGCGAGGCCCCGATATAAGAGTAGCCCGCAGAGCGTGACGATAAACGGCTGCATGCGGACCTTCGTGATCAGGAATCCGTGGAACGCACCGATCAAAACAGCGACGCCGATGACGGCAATGATCGAGACGATGCTCGGCCAGCCCCACGCCGTCAGCATCAACGACAGCAGCACGCCCAAGAGCGCGAAGACCGACCCGACCGACAGATCGATGCCGCCCGTGATGATGACTATGCCGAGGCCGATGCTGAAGATGCCGTAGATACCGATCAGCCGGGCCGTGTTCTGCAAGTTGGCGGGCGACAGAAAACGCGGGTTCTTGATCGAGACGATGATGCACAGCACCACCAGCAAAATAAATATGCCGAGTTCTTTCTTCATCTGCTCCTTCTCCCGGTCACACGCCTGCGTCAGCCCATGGCCGCGCGGCGGCGTCGGCCTGACATAGAACCGCCCAACGAGCGCCGAAGGGTAACCGTTTAACCTTAAGACTTGCCTAAAACGGGGAAATAACGCGCGTGTCGGCTCTGCAACCAGCGAACTTAACTCTTAAATCCGAATGCGATATTAATGCCTTCTACTGCAACTGTCGGCTTAATGCAAGTTTTAATTAACGCCGCACTGAATTAAATACTTGTCCATGCTTGTTGACCTGTTGCCCCGCTTCGTCAACCGCGAGCAGACGCATGGTGGTGGCGATCCTGTGTTGCGCGAAACAACTTGCGATGCGCGCGCCGATCTGCTCGAAGTTATCTTGCGCCAGCGCCAGCACGCTCGGCCCCGCGCCGCTCAACGCCAGCCCGACGAGGCCCGGCAGGCGCGGCAACGCCAACGCCTCTGTCAATCCCGGCACGAGCGCCTGACGCGGCTCTTGATGCAAGCGATCCTGCATCGCCTCCCACAACAGATCGTAGCGCCCCGCATCGAGCGCCGCGCCGAACAGGGCCGCACGCTGCAAGTTATGCACGGCATCGGCGCGCGTCACTTGCATCGACAGGGCCGCGCGCGCCTTAGCTGTCGCCAACTCCATGTGCGGCGACACGACGAGCACCTTCACGTCCGCCGGCCAGCGTCGCCTGACGGCGATCACACGCCCGTCTGCGGTCGTGCCCGTCACCACCCACCCGCCCAACAGGCTCGCGGCCGCGTTGTCTGCGTGCCCTTCGAGCGCCGCCGCATGGCGCAAGATAGTCTCGGTTGATAACTGGCCGCCGCCGAGCGCCGCGCCGAGCGTGATGCCGCTGACGATGGCCGCCGCGCTGCTGCCCAACCCGCCGCCCAAAGGTATCTCGTTCTGCACCGCCACGCGCACAGGCGGCAGCGTCAACCCTTCGCGCTCGGCCACGTACTTCATCGCGCGCACGATCAAGTTGTCTTCGGCGCACGGCAGTTCTGCGCTCGCCGTCGTGCCACGACTACGCACACGAAACGCCGCGCTGCCCTGTGGCATACAGGTGGCGCGCACTGTTAGATAAAGTTGTAAGGCGAGGCCGAAGCAGTCGAAGCCCGCGCCGAGATTAGAAGTGGACGCGGGCACGCGCACCTCGACGAAGGCACGCCGCGCCCCCACGTTCTGCACCTTGTCCGGCACGGCAATGCCAGCCTCTCTGCTCATGCGTTAGGGACGTGCCTCCCCGTCGTCCGTGGCCGCGTCCTCTGCTTGCGCGCGGTTGAGGTGCGCAAGGATGCTGGCGCGTTGGGCCTGCACGCGGATGATATGATTGCTATACGTGCCTTTGATGCGTCGTTCTTCTTTATGCTCATCCATGCGCGCCGTCGTAACTATAGAGCGCGTCGCCGTGATAGTTGATGACATAATCAACGTCCTTCAAGACGTGCCCCGTCAACACGGCCACAACCGACTCGTCGCGCCCGATCTCGCCTTGCGCAACCATTCGTTTGATCCCTGCGACGGTCGTGGCCGAAGCAGGCTCACAACCGATGCCGTCGCGGCCGATGACAGCTTTAGCGTCGGCGATCTCCTGTTCGCTTACACTGAGCACGCGCCCGCCCGTCTGCTCGACCGCGCGCAGCGCCTTCTGCCACGACACGGGCGCACCAATCTTGATCGCCGTGGCCAACGTCTGCGGATGTTTGACGGGCGCTAATGTCATCGGCTGATCGTGTTCATGAGATGACGACTGATCAGCAACACTCTCAAACATACGCGCGAACGGGGCCGCGCCCTCGGCTTGCACGACCGACAACTTCGGCAGACGATCAATCACGCCCAACTCGAACAACTCCGCGAAGCCTTTGCCGAGCGCGGAACTGTTGCCCAAGTTGCCGCCCGGCACGACGACGTGATCGGGCATGCGCCAACCCAACTGTTGCGCCAACTCGAACGCCACCGTCTTCTGTCCCTCGATGCGAAACGGGTTGATCGAATTGACGAGATAGACCGACTCGTCTTCCGCCAACTCGCGCACGACGCGCATACAATCGTCGAAGTTGCCGTCGAGTTCCAACACGGCCGCGCCATAGTCGAGACTCTGCGCCAGCTTCCCGCTGCTCACCTGCCCGCGCGGCACAAGGATCGCGCAACGCAAGCCCGCACGTGCCGCATACGCGGCCAGACTCGCAGACGTGTTGCCCGTGCTCGCGCAGACCGCGATGCGCGCGCCAAGCACAAGCGCCTGCGTCACGGCCGCGGTCATGCCCGTGTCTTTGAACGAGCCGGTCGGATTGCAACCTTGATGTTTGAGTTGCAGCATGTGCCGCAGTTCGCAGTAACGGGTCGCGCGCGGCGCATCGTAGAGCGGCGTGTTGCCTTCGGCGAGCGAGACGACCGGCGCGTCTGCGGCGAACGGCAACAACTCGCGGTAACGCCACACACCGCTGCGGTCGCGCGCGTCGAACGACGTGAGCCGCGTGGTCCACACGTCGCGCAACGTCGCCGCGTCAAATGCGACCGCGCGTTGTTGTGTGATCTCAAGCAGCCCGCCGCAACGCGGGCAGACGTATAAACGCTCGTTGAGATCGTAGAGCGCGCCGCAAGCATGCTCGATGCAACGTTGCGCCGCGCGCGTGTCGGTCTGTTCAGCCAGCATGTCAGACTCGCGCAAAGATGCTCTCCGCCGCGTCGAAGCGGGACGCGCGCCGGTTCAAATGAAACTCGTTATGGATGGCGGCAACCGCCGTCTGCATCGCGCCCCCCTCGACCACGAACGAGACGTTGAACTCCGACGAGCCTTGCGCGATAGCGATGATGTTGATCCCCTGTGCGCCAATCGCGCCGAACACGCGCCCCGCGAGGCCCGGCGTGCCGCGCATCTTCTCGCCAATCACGGCCACGACCGCCACGTCCGAGTTTAACGTGATGTGCTCGACCGTATGATGTTCAAGATCGGCCACGAACGCTTGCCGCAACGCTTTCGTCGTGCGTTCGGCGTCTGCCGTCTCGACAATGAAGCAGATGTCGTTTTGCGACGACGACTGCGTGATAAAGAGGACGTTGGCGCGCACGCCCGCGACCGCCGCGAACGTCTTAGCCGCGATGCCGACGCGCCCGACCATGCCGCGCCCGCCCACCGTGATCAAACTGACGTGCCCGGCGGCCGTGATCGCCTTCACGCAATTCTCCGTCGGTCGTCCCTCGCGCGTGATCTTCGTGCCGGGCTTCAAGGGCGCGAAGCTGTTGCGAATCCAGACCGGGATGCCCGCGTCGGCCACGGGTCTGAGCGTCTTCGGGTGCAAGACCTTCGCGCCGAAGTAAGCCAACTCGGCCGCTTCCGCATAAGAGATTTCGCGGAGCATGCAGGCGTCGGGCACAAGGCGCGGGTCGGCGGTCAACACGCCGTCCACGTCCGTCCAGATCACGACTTCATGCGGCGTCGAGCGCCGCGCCGAGGATCGTGGCCGAGTAATCAGACCCGCCGCGCCCCAACGTCGTCAACGTGCCGTTACTCGTTGCGCCCATGAAGCCCGTCACGACCGGCACTTGGCCTGCATTGATCAGCGGCAGCAAATGCTCTTGCGCCCGCGCGCGCGTCTCCGGCATCAACGGTTCGGATTGTCCGTGCTCGTCGGTCGTGACGACAACATCGGTCGCGTCAACGCTCACGCCCGCGACGTTCATCTCCCTGAGCGCCGCCGCCAGCAGACGCGCAGACAGCCGCTCGCCCATGCTTGAGATCGCATCGAGCGCACGCGGCGTCAACTCGCGCAGCAGCGCCGTGCCGCGACACAGGCTGAACGCATCGTCAACGATGCGCTCAGTCTCCGCCAACAACGGCGCGCGTCGTTCGGCATCGGCGACGAGCGTTTCAATCGCCGCGAAGTGTTGCGCGCGCAACGCGTCTGCGAGTTGGGCCGCGCTTGCTTCGTCGCCCGTGGCCGCGCGCTGCGCCGCCTCGATCAGACGGTTCGTCACGCCGCTCATCGCCGAGACGACCGCGACCACACGACCGGCGCGCGCCGCCGCCGCGACGATCTCCGCCGCCCGCCGGATGCACGCCGCATCGCCGACCGACGTGCCGCCGAATTTCATCACCTGTAATTTTTCGCTCATCACTTTTTGTTAGCTTGATTATGAAGCGTGGCCGACCGTACATCAAACACGCGCTTGCGATCAATGCACCTGGCATCAGCTCAATGATGAACGATGACTGATGAATAATGATAGCCTGCTTTTCATTCATCGTTCATCGTGCATCATTTCTTTCCTACCGTCTGACCGTCGCCGAAGAGTTTATATTTGTAGGTCGTCAGACCTTCGAGGCCGACGGGGCCGCGCGCGTGGAGTTTGCCGGTGCTGATGCCGAGTTCCGCGCCGAGGCCGTAGCGAAAGCCGTCGGCGAAGCGCGTCGAGGCGTTGTGATAGACGCCCGCCGCGTCCACCACTTCGAGGAAGCGCGCCGCCAGTTGCGCGTCCGTCGTCACGATGGCTTCGGTGTGGCTTGAGCCGTAGCGCGCGATGTGCGCGATGGCATCGTCTGCGCTGGCGACGACCTTGATCGAGATGACAAGATCGCTATACTCCGTCGCCCAGTCTTCGTCCGTCGCGGCGCTAACATCTGCCGCTTGACTTAACGCGACCGTGCGCGGGCAGCCGCGTACTTCGACGCCGGCCGCGACGTAGCGCGCGATCATCTGCGGCAGAAAATGCGGCGCTACTTCTTCGTGGACCAGCAACGTCTCCATCGAGTTGCAAGCGGCCGGATATTGCACCTTCGCGTCGAAGGCGATCTCTTGCGCCATCGTCAGATCGGCCGCGCGATCAACGTAGACGTGACAGAGGCCCTTGCCGTGCCCAAGCACGGGGATGCGGCTATTGGCGGCGATGTGGCGCACGAACTCTTGCGAGCCACGCGGGATGATCAGATCGATCTCCGCATCGAGCGCGAGCATACGGCCCACGTCTTCGCGCGAGTGCAACAGGCTAACGGCATCCGGCAGTAGATCGAGAAACTGCGCGAGCACGTCGTGCCAGATCGCAACCAGCACTTCGTTCGTCGCGGCTGCTTCGCGCCCGCCTTTCAACAGCACGGCGTTGCCCGACTTCAACGTGAGCGCCGCTACCTGCGGGATCACGTCGGGGCGCGACTCGAAGATGATGCCGACGACGCCGAGCGGGCACGTCACCTTGTAGAGCGTCATGCCTGAATCCAACTCCGTGACGGCGAGCGTGCGCCCAAGCGGATCGGGCAACTCGGCGACGGCGCGCACCTGCGCGGCCATCTGCGCGACGCCGCGCTCGCTGGTCCGCAAACGGTCCAACAGCGCGCGCGACATCTGCCCCGCTGCGACCGCTTGCTCGGCCTGCGCGCAGTCGTGTTCGTTGGCCGCGAGTATTTCAGTTTGCCTGCGTTCAAGTTCGTCAGCGGCGGCGAGCAGGATTTGATTGCGGCGCGCAAGCGGCAGCGTCGCCAAGACACGCGCCGCCGTCCGCGCGCGGCGGGCGATGCCGCTCAGGTCTGTCTGTGCTGTTGCTTCTCCGACGTAACTCATCTTTTTGTTAATCCCTCGCGCCGATCTTTAACCGGCCGCCTCGCCTGCTTGTGCGGCTCTATCGAGCAACACGATGTTGTCGCGCGTCACCAGCACGCGCGCCTTCGCCCGCGCCGTCTGCTGCGCCGCGTGCTGTTCAGCTTGCGGCGCGATCAAGTTCAACGCTTCGACGCTCGCGCAGTTGGCGATGCCGCGCGCGAACTCGTGCCCGTCCGCGTCGGTGATGCTCACGACCTCCTGCGGCTCGAAGTGGCCTTCGACGCGTATGACGCCGGACGAAAGCAAACTCGCTTTGCCGCTGACGAGCGCCGCGCGCGCGCCCGCGTTGACGACGACGCGCCCGCGCACGTTCGCCGCGTATGCGATCCAGCGCCGCTTGCCGTGCATGCGCGCCGCCGAGACGAACAGCGTGCCGACCTGTTCGCCCGCGAAGGCGCGCGCGAGCGTGTCGGGGCGCTTGCCGCTGGCGATCAAGACGACGCCGCCCGCGTCGAGCGCGATCTGCGCCGCGTCGATCTTGCTCAACATACCACCGCGCCCGCCTGCCGACGGGCCTGTCGCTAATGCGCGCAACTCAGGCGTCACCTCGCGCACCAACGGCACGAGCGCCGCATCTTCGTCTGCGTCAGCCGCGCCGCTATCAGGTGGACGCACGAGCAACCCGGCCACGTCTGTTAACAACACGAGCGCGTCGGCTTCGAGTTTGCTGGCGACGAGCGCCGCAAGCCGGTCGTTATCGCTGAAGATGCGCCCCGCGCCGTGCGGCAGATATTCCAACTCGGCGGTCGAAACCGTGTCGTTCTCGTTGACGACGGGCAACACGCCGAGTTTCAACAGCCGCTCCATCGTCTGCCGCAAGTTGCGATAACGATTGCGATCTGTGAAATCCGATTCCGTTAACAAGACCTGCGCGATCTGCACGCCATCGACGCCAAACAGTTGCTCGTATGCGTTCATCAACAAACTCTGCCCGACGGCCGCGCAAGCCTGCCGCGTGACCAGATCGTGCAAGCGCGCGCGCGCCAGCCCCAGCCGCCCCGCGCCCAACCCCACCGCGCCCGACGAGACAAGCACCACCTGTCGCCCTGTGCCCTTGAGCGCGGCGATGGCGCGCACCAGCGGCGCGACGCGCGCGGCGCACACTTCGCCACCTTCGCCCGTGACGACGTTCGTGCCCAGTTTAATGATCACGCGGCGCGCGGCGACGAGACGCTCCCGCCCTTCGTGCTCTGCGTTGTGTGCCACGGTCATATTGCTTTGCGCCTTTGCGTGAGGCTATAAGCTAAAGAAAGAATCATCGCACGCACAGACGCAAAGGCGCAAAGATGACTTTGCAACTTACTATCGGCGGGCTGCTGCCTCATTCAATTTGCACGCCCGCATAGCTCGACTCTTACCCCGTTACATCGTGTAGCGCCGCGCCGGCCGACAAGCGATTGCTGGCGATGTAGCTGGTGCGCTGTTCGATTGTTTAAGGCAGCACGGTTTTGCCCATGAGATACTTGTCCACGCTGCGCGCCGCGTGGCGGCCGTTGGCGATGGCCCAGACGACTAAGGACTGTCCGCGCGCCATGTCGCCGGCCGCGAAGACGCCCGGCACAGAGGTCATTTTGTGTTCGTCAACACAGACGTTGCCGCGCGCATCGAGGCGCACGCCGAATTGAGCTAACAAGCCATCTTGTTCAGGGCCGAGAAAGCCCATTGCCAATAAGATCAACTGCGCGGGCCACGCGCGCTCTGTGCCCGGCAACTCGCGCGGCCTGATGCGCCCACTTTCATCTCGCACCCATTCGAGCCGCACAGTCTCGACGCCGCACACGCGGCCCGTATCGTCGCCGATGAATCGCTTGCTCATGATCGAATACGCGCGCGGGTCTTGTCCGAACAGGGCGGCCGCTTCTTCCTGCCCGTAGTCGAGCCGGTAGACTTTCGGCCACTGCGGCCAAGGGTTATCGGGCGCACGCTCGGCAGGCGGCTGCGGCAGAATCTCAAACTGCACGAGGCTGCGGCAGCCGTGCCTGAGCGCCGTGCCCACGCAGTCCGTACCCGTGTCGCCGCCGCCGATCACGATCACGTCTTTGCCTTGCGCCGACAGATGCAGACCGTCCGCGTGTTGACTATCAAGCAAGCTCTTAGTGTTCGCGTGGAGAAACTCCATCGCGTAATGGACGCCTGCGAGGTGGCGACCTTCGATGGCCAGATCGCGCGCCGAGGTCGCGCCGCCGCAGAGCACTGTGGCATCGAACTCGCGGCGCAAGCCTGCGACCGTCGTGTCGCGGCCGACATGCGTGTTAGTGATGAACTTGATCCCTTCGGCGGCCATGAGATCGACGCGACGCTCAACAAGCGACTTGTCGAGTTTCATGTTTGGGATGCCATACATCAGCAGGCCGCCGATGCGGTCGGCGCGCTCGAAGACTGTGACCCGATGACCGGCCTTGTTGAGTTGCGCGGCGCAGGCGAGGCCGGCGGGGCCTGAGCCGACGACGGCCACACGTTTGTCTGTGCGGACGGCGGGCGGTTCAGGCACGATCCAACCTTCGGCAAAACCTTTATCGATGATCGCGCACTCGATGGTCTTGATCGTGACGGGCGCTTCGTTGATGCCGAGGACGCACGCTGCCTCGCACGGCGCGGGGCAGACGCGCCCGGTGAACTCAGGGAAGTTGTTCGTCTTGAGTAAACGATTGAGCGCGAGTTGCCATTGCCCGCGATAGACCAGATCGTTCCATTCGGGGATCAGATTGTTGACGGGACAACCCGACGCCATGCCGCCGATGATCTGTCCCGTATGACAGAACGGCACGCCGCAATCCATGCAGCGCGCGCCCTGCTCGCGCAAAGTCTCGTCCGGCACGTGCTCGTGAAACTCGCGCCAGTCGCGCACACGTTCAGCCGCCGGCCGCAACAACGGCAGACTGCGCGTGTACTCCATGAATCCGGTCGGCTTGCCCATAGTCAGATTGCGGAATGCGGATTTCGGATTGCGGATTGATAACTGCTGAACTTTCGATCAGGTTAACCTTCGATCTGATTAACCTTCGATCAGATCAACTTTCGACCAGAAGATGCGACTTCGGACTTTTCAATAATCCGCATTCCGCAATCCGAAATCCGCAATCGTTCACTTTCCTCCGGCCTGTGCGAGATCGTCGGCGTGCAACTCGAAGGCGGCCAGTTCGGCCTGTTCGTGTGTCATGCCGGCGGCGCGCATCTGTTGCTGCGCGTCTAGCACGCGGCGATAGTCGTGCGGCATGACGCGGACGAACTTCGTTAATGCTTCGTCCCATGCGAGCAGTATCTCGGTGGCGCGACGGCTGGCTGTGTATTCGGCGTGATGAAAGATCATGTCTTTGACCGACTCGATCTCGGCCGCGTCTGCGAGTCGTGTGAGTTGGACCAGTTCGGTGTTGCAGCGCAGTTGAAAATCGCCGGCCTCGTCGAAGACGTAAGCGACGCCGCCCGACATACCGGCGGCGAAGTTGCGCCCCGTGTGACCGAGCACGACGACGCGCCCACCCGTCATGTATTCGCAGCCGTGGTCGCCGCACGCTTCGACCACGGCCGTCGCGCCGCTGTTGCGGACGCAGAAACGTTCGCCCGCAACGCCGTAGATGTAAGCCGCGCCCGCGGTCGCACCGTACAACGCGACGTTCCCGATGATGATGTTCTCGTCAGGCGTGAACGCCGCCGTCTTCGGTGGATAGATGATGAGATTGCCGCCCGACAAACCCTTGCCGACATAATCATTCGCGTCGCCTTCGAGCGTGAGCGTCACACCGCGCGGCAGGAATGCGCCGAAGCTTTGGCCGGCCGAGCCTGTGAAGTGCAAACGGATGGTGTCGTCAGGTAAACCGGCCGCGCCGTAACGGCGTGTGATGTGACTGCCGAGGATCGTGCCGACCGCGCGGTTGACGTTGCGGATCGGCAGCGTAGCCGACACGGGTTGCGCTGCTTCGAGCGCGGCCGGCACAACTCAAGCAACGTGGTCATGTCTAACGATTGTTCAAGGCCATGCTCTTGCGTCGTCTGACAATAGCGCCCAACGTCCGCGCCGACTTGCGGTTGATATAGCAGCTGTGAGAAGTCGAGGCCGCGCGCCTTCCAATGATCAATCGCCTCGCGCAGCTTCAAGCATTCGGTCTGGCCGATCATCTCGTTGACGGTGCGGAAGCCGAGGTGCGCCATCAACTCGCGCACCTCTTGCGCGATGAAGCGCATGAAGTTGACGACGTGTTCAGGGTCGCCCGCGAACTTCGCGCGCAAGCGCGGGTCTTGCGTAGCCACGCCGACCGGGCACGTATTCAAATGACAGACGCGCATCATGATGCAGCCCAACGTGACGAGCGGCGCGGTGGCGAAGCCGAACTCTTCCGCGCCGAGCAGCGCGGCGACAACCACGTCGCGGCCGGTTTTAAGTTGCCCGTCCGTCTCGACCGCGATGCGGCGAGCGCAGGTTGTTCAGTACGAGCGTCTGATGCGTTTCGGCTAAGCCCAATTCCCACGGCACGCCCGCGTGCTTGATGCTCGTCAAAGGCGACGCGCCCGTGCCGCCGTCATAACCGCTGATCAAGACGACATCCGCATGCGCCTTTGCCACCCCGGCCGCGATTGTGCCGACCCCGACTTCGGCCACCAACTTGACGCTGATGCGCGCCTGCGGGTTCGCGTTCTTCAAGTCATAGATCAATTGCGCGAGGTCTTCGATGGAATAGATGTCGTGATGCGGCGGCGGCGAGATGAGGCCGACACCGGGCGTCGAATGGCGCACGTGCGCGATCCACGGATAGACCTTGTGACCGGGCAGTTGACCGCCCTCGCCGGGCTTTGCGCCCTGCGCCATCTTGATCTGTAACTCCTCGGCGTTGACCAGATAATGACTCGTCACGCCGAAGCGCCCCGACGCGACCTGCTTGATCGCGCTGTTGCGCGAGTCGCCATTCGCATCCGCGTGATAACGCGCGGGGTCTTCGCCGCCTTCGCCCGTGTTGCTCTTGCCGCCCAAGCGATTCATCGCAATCGCCAACGCCTCGTGCGCCTCGCGGCTGATCGAGCCGTAGGACATCGCGCCCGTCTTGAACCGTTTGACGATCTGTTCGACCGACTCGACTTCTTCAATCGGCACAGGCTGACGCGCCGGCACAAACTCCATCAAGCCGCGCAACGTGTAGAGGTCGCGCGTCTGCTCGTTTACGAGTGCGCTGTACTCTTTGAACGCTTTATAGCTGCCCGTGCGACAAGCATGTTGCAACTTATGAATCGTCGCCGGGTTGAACAGGTGCAACTCGCCCTCGCGCCGGTATTGATACTGCCCGCCCGTTTCAAGCGGCTGACTCGTGCTGCGCTCCGCATAAGCCGCTTCGTGGCGCAAGCGCACCTCTTCCGCGATCACGTCGAGGCCGACGCCGCCGATGCGCGAAGGCGTCCCGGTGAAGTAGCGATCAACGAAGTCTTGATTGAGGCCCACGGCTTCAAAGATTTGCGCGCCGCAGTAACTCTGGATCGTCGAGATGCCCATCTTCGAGATGACCTTCACGACGCCTTTCGTTGATCGCCTTGATGTAGTTTTTGATCGCCTGCTCGTAAGCCACATTGCTCAGCAAGTCTTGCTTGGTCAACTCGTGCAGCGTTTCAAAGGCGAGATAAGGATTGATGGCCGCCGCGCCGTAGCCGAGCAGCAGCGCGAAGTGATGCACCTCGCGCGGCTCGCCGCTCTCGACAACGAAACCGATCTGCGTGCGCGTGCCTTCGCGGATCAGATGATGATGCACGCACGCGACCGCGAGCAGCGCCGGAATAGGCGCGTGCCCGCTTGTCAGTTCACGATCAGAAAGAATGATGAAGTCGTAGCCGTCCACGATGGCGGCGCTAGCTTGCCGGCAGAGATCATCCAATGCGCGCTCTAGTCCGCGCCCGCCTTCAGCCACAGCAAAGAGCATCTGTAGCGTCCGTGACTTGAACCCCGACTGCCCCAACGCCCCTGCGGACGCGTCGAGCAGCCGCAACTTCGCCAAGTCTTCGTTCGTGATGATGGGCGACGCGAGCGTGATCTGGCGCGCGCATTCGGGCGTCGGCTCAAGCATGTTCGCTTCGGGGCCGATGACCGTCTCTGTGGACATGATCAACTCTTCGCGGATGGCATCGACGGGCGGGTTCGTCACCTGTGCGAACAGTTGCTTGAAATAGTTGTAGAGCAGTTGCGCGTGCCCCGACAGCACGGCGAGCGGCGTGTCCGTGCCCATCGAGCCAATCGCTTCGCTGGCTTCCGTCGCCATCGGCGCGAGCAGCAGTTTGATCTCTTCGGTGGTGTAGCCGAAGGCTCGTTGGCGCAGACGCAGAGCGGCCGGTTCAGGCTTGTGGACCAACGTTGGACCGGGCAACTCCGCGAGCCGGATCATGTTTTCCTTGAGCCACTGACCATACGGATGCTCGGCAGCGATCCGCTGTTTCAACTCGCCGTCGCCGACGATGCGCCCCTGCGCCGTGTCCACCAGAAACATGCGACCGGGTTGCAGCCGCCCCTTCGACACGATCTCGCCGGGCGGAATGTCCAACACGCCCACTTCCGATGCCATGACGACCAGACCGTCTTTCGTCACGTAGTAGCGCGCAGGGCGCAGACCGTTGCGGTCCAGCACCGCGCCGACCGCAACGCCGTCCGTAAACACAATCGAAGCGGGGCCGTCCCACGGCTCCATCAGACACGAGTGATATTCGTAGAACGCGCGCCGTTCTGCGCTCATCAGCGGGTCGCCGCTCCACGGTTCAGGGATCATCATCATCAACGCGTGCGGCAACGACCGGCCGGCGAGCGTTAACAACTCAAGCGTGTTATCGAACATCGCGGAGTCGCTGCCGTCAGTGTCGATGACGGGCAGAATCTTGTGTATGTCCGCGCCGAAGAGTTGCGATTGAAAACGTGTCTCGCGCGCGTGCATCCAGTTGATGTTGCCGCGCAAGGTGTTGATCTCGCCGTTGTGCGCCACGTAACGATACGGGTGCGCGCGCGCCCAGTTCGGGAACGTGTTGGTGCTGAAGCGTGAATGGACGAGCGCGAGCGCCGATGTCAATGACGGCGCGCGCAGGTCCGGATAGAAGACGGGCAACTGACCGGGCACAAGCATGCCCTTGTAGATGATCGTCTTCTGCGAGAGGCTCGGAATGTAGAACGTGCCGGCGCGATCCACGTCCGCCCGCTTGATTGCTTTCTCCACGCGTCGGCGGATCACGTAGAGCTTGCGCTCGAAGGCGAGTTCGTCCGCTAGTTCGTCGCTGCGCCCGATGAAGATTTGCCGGACGAACGGCGCGGCAGCCTGTGCCGAAGGGCCGAGCGATGTGGCGTCGGTCGGCACGGTGCGCCAACCGAGCACGCTTTGCCCTTCCTCGCGCACAAACTTCTCAAAGGCTTGCTCGCATTGCGCGCGGCTCTCCGCGTCGGTCGGCAGAAAGACCATGCCGACGCCGTAGCGGCCCGCGCGGGGCAGTTCGATGTTCAGCCGCTCGCACTCGGCGGCGAGGAACGCGTGCGGCGTCTGCAACAGGATGCCCGCCCCGTCGCCCGTGTTCTTCTCCGCGCCGCACGCGCCACGATGCTCCAAGTTCAACAGCACTTGCACAGCCTGTTCGACCAACGCGTGCGACCGCCGCCCTTTCAGATCGACGACGAAGCCCACGCCGCACGCGTCGTGCTCGTAGCGCGGATCATAAAGCCCTTGCTTACGTGGCTCGGCTGTCTGTCCCATGTCGGGCGCTCCTTGAACGGAAGGGCGAAAGCGGTCGGAACTCTTAACGGGTAACAAAAAAGCCATCAACTCGGTTCGTTGATGGCCTGTCGGAAGCTTGCTTGCGTTTGAGATTCAGGCCATCAGGTACAAAGCTTAACCTTAGTGCTAAGCGAAATAGTTATGATGACGGACACAAGAGCGCGCCCCGCGCGTGCGCTCACGAACGGGCCGAAAATCCTTGCTGCAACATCGGCACTCATCACGTTCGACATAACTACTAACAGGTGGCAAAACAACACCGGCGGCGTTCTGTAGCGGCATAATGTACAGCCTTTCGTCTCATTTGCATAATTGATTCTTTTTTGCGTTGTATAAATAAAATTTTGCGTGGCAGGGCGTCATTCACCGCCGGGAGCGCAGGCGTCGGGCCTGCGCTCCCAAGCGTTAAGCGCCTTAGATGTCGAAGTAGAGCGCGAACTCAAGCGGGTGCGGGCGCATCCGCAGCGGTTGAATCTCTTTCTCGCGCTTGTACGTGATCCAGCGGTCGATCAACTGCGGCGTGAACACGTCGCCCTTGAGCAAGAAGTCGTGATCCGCTTCCAGCGCCGCGAGCGATTCGTCCAGACTGCCCGGTAAACTCGGCACGTCCTGCAACTGCTCCGGTGCGAGATCATAGATGTCCTTGTCGAGCGGCTCGCCCGGATCAATCCGATTCTGGATCCCATCCAAGCCCGCCAACAACATCGCCGAGAACGCTAAGTACGGATTACAACTCGGATCGGGCGGACGAAACTCCAACCGCTTCAACTTCGGATTCGTCGAGAACATCGGGATGCGAATGGCCGCCGAGCGATTGCGCGCCGAGTAGGCGAGATTGACGGGTGCTTCAAAGCCGGGCACGAGGCGCTTGTAGCTGTTGGTCGTCGGGGCAGCGAAGGCGACGATGGCGGCGGCGTGTTTCAACAACCCGCCGATGTAGTAGCGGGCCATCTCAGACAGGCCGGCGTAGCCGTCGCCGGCAAACAAGGGTTTCTCGGCTTTCCACAGGGATTGATGACAGTGCATGCCGCTGCCGTTGTCGCCGTACAGGGGTTTCGGCATGAAGGTCGCGCACTTTGCCTTGCCGGTGGGCGACGTTGCGTACCGTGTATTTGAAAAGTTGCAGGTTGTCGGCCGTGCCTACGAGGGTCGAATAACGAAAGTCGATCTCGCATTGACCGGCGGCGGCCACCTCGTGATGATGACATTCGACGTGTATGCCGGCCTTCTTCAGTTCGCTCGATACCTCTGTGCGGAACTCCTGCAAGGTGTCGAGCGGCGGCAACGGGACGTAGCCTTCCTTGTGACGAATTTGATAACCGCGATTGCCGTGGCCGTTCTGGCTGTTGCTGTTCCAAGCGGCTTCGTTGCTGTCGAGCATGTAACCGGCGGCGTTTGGGTCGTTCTGATAGCGCGCCTCGTCGAAGACGAAGAACTCGGCTTCCGGGCCGAAGTTGACTGTGTCGGCGATGCCGAGATAACGCAGGTAGGCTTCGGCGCGTTTGCCGAGGCCGCGCGGGTCGAGCCAGTAGCCGGCGCGCGTGATCGGATCAACCACGTCGGCGATCAGGCACAGGGTCTTCTCCTGCATGAACGGATCGATCCAGGAGCGCCCCGGATCGGGCACGAGCAGCATGTCCGACTCGTGAATCGAAGCCCAGCCGCGCAAACTGGAAGCGTCGAAGCCGAAGCCGTCGTCAAACGAGCCTTCGGACAGTTCTTCGATGGGAAAGGTCAGGTGATGCCACGCGCCGAGCAAGTCCGTGAAGCGGACGTTGACGTAACGGGCCTTCTCGTCTTCGGCAAATTTAAGCACGCTTTTCACGCTCATAAAATTATCCTCTAGCTATAAAGGTTGCGATTGATGTTTGCGGCCCGCGCCAGCTTCGGCGCGCGCACGCGTGCGAACAGCCATGAACGGTTGCACCCGCAAGGCAGCAATCGCTCATGGCTATCTTTGCTCTTTAGAGAAATGTTTTGTTTACGGTGCTGGTTCTCCTTTCCGCATCAGCAGGTGATGCTGTAGTAGTTGCACAGTCAACAGCGCGCCGCGCGCATGGATGATTGATTTTGCTCTGCGCATGTTGTAACGTCTGCTCCTCAATCGACCCCTGATAGGGGGCGATTAGATCAGTGGCCTGCCTGTCTCGCGCCTGCCAAAGCTAGGACAGGTAGGCCATAGGTTTTTCTCTCAACAAATGCCCGCGCGCAAAGCCGACCGGATTGCGCGGCCGCTGCTCAAACCCTTTAGCTCTACGCCTCACACGCCAGCACGACAACCAGCAAGACCCTGAAGCATGTGACACGTTTCATGCCTGACAACTCGCGTGCCAGTGATGTGCGCCGCGTGTTTGCGTTGCCGCGTCGCCCGGTTAATTGTTGTCCTGCGAACGAGTTTGTCTGACGACCGATTGGGCTGTGGTCACATACGCGCAAGTGTTATGCGCGGGCAGGCGCGACATAATTGTTGGTGTCAAAGCGGGCGGTGACAAAATTATCATTAGGCTTAACAAGTCTGATTCCGCATAGGATGACGAGCACAGTGCCGGCCGGCGTTTGTTGAGAATGGTGCTGACCAGACAGTATCTAAAGATCGGCGCACGATTAACCGGAACGACATTTTTGTCGTCGCCGCGAGACGGGGCGACAAATTCGTCGTTACGTGCGTTGCGGCGGCAAATCAAAGTCATAAGGCAGACCTTAATGGCGCTAATGCCGCGTCGCGTCGGCGGGTCAACGCGCGGTATGAGGTTTGCCATTCGGATCGCTCTGCTCAGTTAAAGATCAGAAAATGTTTGACGGACGAGGGGCGCGGGCCGAGGACCTTGAGACATGCTTGAGAGCGTCGTTGACACAGAACCATTGCGCGCGAGCCGAAGCTATCAGGAGAAGACTTTGGCCCATGCCGCCACGCGCTTCACGGGGCTTGAGCAGTTGGCCGATCCGGGCGACATCGCACAAAGGTTTCGCAGCTTTCTCAAGCTCGAAGATCAACGTCTGCGGATGGCGCACAGGGGCGGGGCGAGCGGACGTTGGACGACGCGTGCGCGCAGTTTCATGCTCGACACGTTGGTGGCGCGTGCGTTTCGCGCGGCGACGTGGCCGGGCGACGGCGGCGAGTATCTCGATCAGGCGCGGAACATCTGCGCTATCGTCGCGCTCGGCGGTTACGGGCGCGGCGAGTTAGCGCCTTATTCCGATCTCGATCTGCTGTTTCTGCACACAGACCGCCGCGCCGCGCAGGTGCGCCAACTGACCGAGCGCATCCTGCGTCTGCTCTGGGACGCGGGGCTGACCATTGGGCACAGCTTCCGCACGGTGAAGGAGACGGTGACGGCGGCGCGCACCGACGCGCACTTGCAGACCGCGCTCGTCCACACGCGCCTGCTCGCGGGCAACGGCACGCTCTACGATTGTCTCGCGGCGGCGCTTGAACGCGAGCGGCGCAAAGGCGGCGACGCGCTGCTCACGGCCGTGCGTCACGAACGCGCAGAGCGGTTCACGCGCTTCGGCCCCGACGTGTGCCTGCAAGAGCCGAACGTGAAAGAGGGCGCGGGCGGTTTGCGCGATCTGCACACGGCGCTCTGGGTCGGTTACGCCAAACACGGCGCTCGGTCGCTCGACGATCTGCGCGCGCTCGACATGATCTCGACGCACGAGCAGAAGGTGGCCGAGCGTGCTTATGATTATCTTGCTGCGCGTGCGCTACGCGACCCACTTGTTGACCGGGCGTAAACTCGAACGCCTCTCGCTCGATCTGCAAGTGCCGCTGGCGGCCGAGTTCGGCTACACCTCGGAAGCGCACTTGCTGGCGTCGGAGAAGTTCATGCGCGACTACTACCGGCGCGCGCGCGAGTTGCATCTGTTCTGCGAGGCGGTCGTGGCGCGCGCGACTGCGCCGGAGAAACGCACGCCGCGCTGGTTCAGTCTGGCGCGCGCGGGGTCTTCGGCCGAGCCGTTCTCGATCAAAGACGGCAAGCTCGAACTTGAAGACGCGCAGTTGTTCGTCAAGCAACCGCTGGCGCTGTTCGACGCGTTCGCGTTGGGGCAAGCGGCATGTGTCCCGTTCAGCCATAGTCTGCACGAAGCGATCCGGCGCAGCCTCGCGCAAGTGAATCGTGAGTTTCGCGCATCGAGTGCGGCGGCCGAGTCGTTTCTTAAACTGCTGCGGCGGCGCGGGCGCGTCGGGCACGTCCTGCGCTTGATGCACGAGGTCGGCTTCTTGAGTCGTTATCTGCCTGAGTTCGGGCGCATACAGATGCTCATTCAGCACGACCTTTATCATCATTACACGGTGGACGAGCACACGCTGAAAGTGATCGAGGCGTTGGACGAACTGCACAACAGTCGCGGGCGCAAGCGCGCACACTTGCGCGCCGTGCTTGACGAAGTGAAAGACGTGGCCTTGCTCTATCTGGCGCTGCTCTTGCACGACATCGGCAAGGGGCGCGGGCACGGGCACGTCGCGCGCGGCGTGCAGTTGGCCGAGCGCATCTGCCGTCGTTTACAACTAGAAGAACAGGCCGCGGCCTGTGTCGTGCGACTGGTCGCGCAGCACATCACGATGGCGCACATCTCGCAGCGGCGCGATCTGTCGGAGCCGCGCGTGGCCGTGGACTTCGCCGCGCAGGTCGGCTCGCTCGACGGCTTGAACATGCTGCTGCTGCTCAGTTATGCGGACATGAACGGCGTCGGCCCCGGCGTGTGGAGCGAATGGAAGGGCAGCTTGTTGTGGGAGTTGTACGAGCGCACGCGGCGACAGTTGACGGGCGACGCGGTGCAACTTGATGGACCTGTGGAGTTGGCGCAACTCAAGGAACAGATCATGTCGGCCTTGCAGGGCGCGCTGCCGTTGAGCGAAGTCGAGCGCCATCTGGCGTTGCTGCCCGAACGTTACGTGCGTAACACAGGCGCGGCGACTGCGGCCGCGCACTTGTTGTTAATCAAACACTTGGCCGCCGACGTGTTCAGTTGGCACTGGACCGAGCGCGGCCAAGCGGGCACGGAGTTGACCGTCTGCACACACGACCGGCACGGGTTGTTTGCCGACATCGCGGGCACGCTGGCCGCGCAGGGCGTCGAAATCCTGAGCGCCGAGATCAACACGCGCGAAGACGGCATCGCCATAGACGTGTTCATGCTGCGCGCAGCCGCCACGCGGCAAGCCGTCGAAGAACATAAACGACTCGCTATCGAGCGCGCGCTTGCGCGCGGCGATCAGGGGCGAAGCGGAAGTCGCGGCGCTGGTCGAAAAGTGGCGGACGCAGAGCGCGCCGCGCCGCCGCACGCCCGCGCAGCACGCGCGCCGCCACAACCTGCCGCAAGTCGCCTGCGACAACGAAGCGGCCCGCGACGCGACGATCATCGAAGTGCATGCGGCAGACGAACCCGGACTCGCTTACAAGATCGCAAGCGTTGCGACCGCGCTCGATCTTGAGATCGCTTATGCCAAGTTGACGACCGAAAAGAGCGACGCCTTTGATGTCTTTTACGTGACGGACAAGCACGGGCGCAGACTCTCGGCCGACACCATGCGCGCGCTCGAAGCGGCGCTCACCGGCCGGCTGGGCGGCCACAACGGGGCGGGCGTCGCCGCACAACATAAAGTTTAAGGAGATCAGTTGATGAAGAAAGTGGAAGCGATCATCCGGCCGCACCTGCTCGATGCCGTGCGCAACGCCTTGCAGGAAGCGGACGTGCGCGGCATGACCATCAGCGAGGTGCAGGGTTACGGCCGGCAGCGCGGGCACACGGAGACGTATCGCGGCACGGAGTACCAGATCGAGTTTATCCCCAAGCTCAAACTTGAAGTCATCATCCCTGACGACCTCGAAGAGTTCGTCGTGCAAGCCATCATCAAGAGCGCGCGCACGGGCAAGTTCGGCGACGGCAAAATCTTCATCACGGCGCTCGAAGATGTCCTGCGTATCCGCACGGGCGAACGTGGCGAAGCGGCGCTCTGAGCGGGCAGTTTTTACTAAATCCACGTCGTATTACGAGCCTAACTACGACAAAGGCATGACTTACGGCGTTATCCGGCGACTGGCGCGGTCGATTTATCAATGGGAGCGGTGGCAAGACTAATGGGAGCGGCCCGGCCGCTCCCATTAGTCTTGCCACCGCTCCCATTAGCCGCGTCACCGCTCCACGGAGCGGCCCGGCCGCTCCCATTAGTCCCGCCGCCGCGCCAAGGAGCGGGCGCACCGCTCCGTTTAGCCACGCCGCCACTCCCATTAGCGACGACGTCGCGCCACGTCGGCAACTCAGCACGCCGGCCGATTTATGCTCGGCTCAAATGCAAGCGGCCGACCTGTTATGTAGGGGTGCAACAGGTCGGCCGCAGTTTTTTAGGGGCGAGGGTCGCCACCCTACTCGGTGAGGGGGTTGGCGGCCAAGATGTGGGCGGGCTGTTGGGCCGCGCTAATGCCGGCAATGGGCGACGATGGCGTGAGGTCGAGATCGAGGTTGTAACCTTCTTCGCCGTGTTGGCTGAGGTCGAGGCCCTGCATCTCTTCGTCCTCGCTGACACGCAGGCCGATGAGTAGGTCTATGATCTTGAGCAGGACGATTGTGCCGATCACAGTCAGCGCGATGGTGATGCCGACGCCGGCCAGTTGGTTGAACATCTGTGCGCCGTGGCCGTCTATCAGACCGACGGGCAGCGGGTTGCCGGCCGCGTCTTTGAAGACAGGATTGACGGCGCTTGTGGCGAACACGCCGGTCAGGATCGCGCCGAGTGTGCCGCCCGTGCCATGCACGCCGAACACGTCGAGCGAGTCGTCGTAGCCGAATCGCTTCTTCACTTCAGTTACCATCAGGAAGCAGCCGATGCCCGCGATGAAGCCGATGATCAAACTCGACATCGGCGAGACGAAACCGGACGCGGGCGTGATGCCGACCAGGCCGCAGACCGCGCCTGAGATCGCGCCGAGCACAGTCGGCTTGCCCGTCCGCACCCACTCCGCCGTCATCCAGCCGAGCGTGCCCGTCGCCGCCGCGAAGTGCGTCGCCACGAATGCACTTGTGGCGAGCGTCCCGGCCGCGAGCGCGCTGCCCGCGTTGAAGCCGAACCAACCAACCCACAGCAGGCACGCGCCGATCACGCTCAACGTCAGATTGTGCGGAGCCATCATCGTCTTCGGGTAACCGACGCGCTTGCCCAAGTAGACCGCGCAGACCAGCGCCGAGAAGCCCGACGCGATGTGGACGACCGTGCCGCCCGCGAAATCGAGCGCCGGGATCGTGCCGCCGAGGACGGCGTTCAAGAACCCGCCTTTGCCCCAGACCATGTGCGCCAGCGGGAAGTAAACGACCGTCGCCCACAGCGTCGTGAACAGCAGCATCGCGCTGAACTTCATGCGCTCCGCAAACGCGCCCGTGATGAGCGCGGGCGTGATGATGGCGAACATCAGTTGGAACAGCATGAAGGTCTGCTGCGGGATGGTCGGCGCGTAGTCCGCGTTCGGTGCGCCGCCGACGCCGCGCAACAACGTGTAGCCGAAGCCGCCGAAGAACGACGTGCCCTCCGCGAACGCCAGACTGTAACCGTAGAGTGCCCAGATGACGGTGATCACGGCCATCAGGACGAAGCTCTGCATCATCGTCGCCAACACGTTCTTCTTCCGCACCAGCCCGCCATAAAACAGCGCGAGGCCCGGCCCCGTCATCAACAACACCAGCGCCGCGCACACCAGCATCCACGCGTTATCGCCCGCCGACTGTGCGCCGGCTGCCGCCGCTTCAACCTTCGCCAGCCGTTCTTCCAAGCCCGGCCCCGGCGTCTGCGCCATAATCGTGATCGAAGCACCACCCACACAAAGCAGGGCCCGGAGCGCGCACCTGCTCAACCGTAATGAACCCATAGTTTGCTCTCTCCTCCATCTCCAAACGTGTCCGCAGCGACATAACAATCATCATGCCAGCCCCGGCCCGTGCGCCAGACTTCGTTGAAGTTCAAGCCAGACTTGGTTAATTGAGTGCGACAACAGGACAGGTTCACATCGCCGGCGTATAAGGGTCATCGACATTTTTGTCGTGAGCCGCACGACAGCCGACAAATATGTCGCACGCAGGTTGAAGCAGGCGGCGCGGCAATTAACCACAAAGACACGCAGCCACGAAGAAGGTGATCATGCTCTTTCGTGTCTTCGTGTCTTTGTGGTTAATCAGGCGCGTTGCAAAGGTTGGCCACAGAATTGTCAGCTTGACGCACAGAGGCGATAATTTCGTAGTTTGTTTGCGCAGGCCCGTGATGATTAGTCAGATTTATCTTTTGGATAAAAATAATAAGCTTGACGAATCAGGGTCGGCTCTCTACGATATTCGCATTTACCGGGCGGCGGTCGTGTGCGCTTGCGGCGCGCTGCTTGCTTCTGACATAAAAGAGTCGGACATAAGAGATTGAACGCGGTCAGGTCAGTTCAAAGCTTAAGCTTATTTTTATGATGACGAATACAGCGAACGCCGCTTATGGTTTTCCAGCGTTAGCCGGACGGGAACGTGTGGCGACGCACGACATTGCGACGCTCTTGGAGATCGGGCAGACGCTCGCCGATCAGTTGAGCTTGAAGCAGGGCGTGCGGCGTGTGTTGGAGTTGCTGGGGCAGCGGCACGATGCGAACCGTGGTTTTCTCATGCTGCTCGACGCGGGCACGGACGAGATGCACACAGAGGCGTGTTACGGCTTGAGCGAAGACGCGGCGCGGCGCGTGACTTATCGCGTGGGCGAAGGCGTGGTGGGGCGCGTGGTCGAGAGCGGCAAGGCTGTGGTCGTGACGCAGGTGAGCCGCGAGCCGATGCTGCTCAACCGCTTCGGCGGGCGCGAACGCCGCGCGGAAGCGAGTTTTATCTGCGTGCCCATCATGCTCAACCGCAAACCCGTGGGCGTGCTCGGTGTGGACATCCCGTACAGAGAGGATCAGGATTATGCGCGCCTGACGGACTTTCTATCCATCGTCGCTTCGATGATCGCGCAGGCGCTCAAGGTCGAACATCTAATCGGCGCAGACAAGCAACGGCTGCTCGACGAGAATACGCATCTTAAACAAGAGTTGCGCGAGCGTTACGACTTCAGCCACATCATCGGCAACTCAAACCCGATGCGCGGCGTTTACGAGCAGGTGACGCAGGTGGCGCGCACGAACACGACCGTTCTACTGCGCGGCGAATCGGGCACGGGCAAAGAGATGATCGCGCACGCCATTCATTACAACTCTTTGCGGGCCGGGAAACCGTTCGTGCGTGTGAGTTGTGCGGCGCTGCCCGACACGTTGATCGAGTCGGAGTTGTTCGGTTACGAGAAGGGCGCGTTCACGGGCGCGCAGGCGCGCAAGAAGGGGCGCTTCGAGTTGGCGGACGGCGGCACGATCTTTCTCGACGAGATCGGCGAACTGAACCCGGCCACGCAGGTCAAACTGTTACGCGTGTTGCAGGAGCGCGAGTTTGAGCGGCTCGGCGGGATGGAAACGATCAAGGTCAACGTGCGTCTGATCGTCGCCACGAACAAAGATTTAGAGAAGGACATGGCGGGCGGCAGTTTCCGCGAAGACCTCTATTATCGCTTGAACGTGTTCACGATCTTCATGCCGCCTTTGCGCGAGCGTAAGTCGGACGTGCTGCTATTGGCCGATCACTTCTTGGATAAGTACGGGCGCGCGCACGGCAAAGCCATCAAGCGCATCTCGACGCCCGCGATTGACATGCTCACCAGTTATCATTGGCCGGGCAACGTGCGCGAGTTGGAGAACATCATCGAGCGCGCCGTCGTGGTCTGCGACTCGAACGTTATTCACGGCCACCATCTGCCGCCCAGTCTGCAAACCGCCGAAGGCTCAGGCACGGTCACGCATCTTTCGCTCGGCACGGCCGTCGCCGCTTATGAAAGCGACATCATTCAGGATGCGCTGAAGACCGCGCGCGGCAACCGCGCCAAAGCCGCCAAACTGCTCGACACCACCGAGCGCATCATTAGTTATAAGATCAAAAAGTACGGCATCAGTTGTAAACGCTTCCGCGACTGAGCCTGACGATTAACCACGAAGCCACGAAGCCACGCAAGATGTCAAAGTCATCTTGCGTGGCTTCGTGGCTTCGTGGTTAATTAAGCGGCTGGCACTTTAGATTCTGCGATAGAGATGCCCGCGCGCAAGGGCCGCTTCCGTGGCCCAGACCGCGCCGCCGGCCGCGCCGAGGAGCAGGTTGTGAGCTAGGGCCGTGAAGCTCGCCGTTTTTTCTTCCGGGTCAAGGCGGAGTTGGCCGATGCTAACGGCCATGCCGTTCTCCGTCGTCACGTCGTGCAAGGGCTGCGGCCGGTCAGGCTCGGTTAAATAATGGATTAGTTGCTTGGGCGCGGAAGGTAGATCGGCCGAGCGTTTGAAGTTGGCCCAGCGTTCAATTATCTGCGTCGCCGTCGGCAGCGTCTTGAACTTGACCGTCACATAAGCGGTGTGTCCGTGCAAGACACTAACGCGGACGCAGCGCGCTCTGATGCGCGGCCCTTGCGCGGGCACGATGCCGTCCGCCCCGACCTGCCCCCACACCTTCAACGGTTCGATCTCCGACTTCTCTTCTTCGCCCGCGATCAACGGGATGAGATTCCGGTCCATCTCCGGCCAGCATCGTGAACGTCTTGCCCGCGCCGGAGATCGCCTGCTCGCTGTGGACTGTGATGCGTTCGATGCCGAACTCCTTAAGCGACTCCAAAGCGATCACGTAACTCTGGATCGAGCAGTTGCTTTTGACCAGCACCGCCCCCGTCTCGTAGCCACGCGCCGCACGTTGAAAACGTAGCACGTCCAAGTGGTGCGGGTTGACGGCGGGGATAACCATCGGGACAAACGGGTCGGCGCGAAACGCGGAGTTGTTCGACGTGACCCAGACACCGCGCGCTGCATAATCATGCTCCAAACGACGTATGCTTTCTTTGTCGAGATTGAGCGCGCAAAAGGCCACGTCAACCTGCGGCGCGATCTCGTCGATCTGTTCGACGGCGAATAACTGCAAACCCGCGATCTCGCGGGGGATGTCCGACTCGACGGTCCAACGCCCGCGCACTGCGTCCGCATACAGCCTACCGGCCGAACCGCGCGAGGCCGCGACCAACGCGATCTCGAACCACGGATGATCGTGCAATAGCCGGATGAACTGCTGGCCGACCATGCCGGTCGCGCCTAAGATCGCAGCCCGCAACTTGCCGCCTTGCACAACCGCGTGGCCTTGTTCGTCTTTAATCAGTTCCGCAATCTGCGCCATCTAATGCTCCTGCTAGTTCGCTGTCTTGCTCAACCGCAGAGGACCGAGCCGCCGTTAACGTTGAGTATCTCGCCCGTGATGTGCCGCGCCCAATCGGAGGCAAGGAACAGGACGGAGAACGCCACGTCGTCTGCCGTCGCAATGCGCTTGAGTGGGATCGCGTTCGTCACCTGTTGCTTGTACGCTTCGTCGCCGAAGACGCTGTTGTTCAACTCCGTATCGACCCAACCGGGCGCGACCGAGTTGACGCGTATGTCCGGCGCAAGCTCGGACGCGAGTGCTTTCGTAAAACTGATCTGGCCGCCTTTCGAGGCCGCGTAGTTTGAATAGAACGCCTCGCCGCGCTGCCCCGCCGTCGAACTGATGATCACGATGTTGCCGCTACGCTGTCGCTTCATCACGGGCACGGCGGCGCGACACGCAGCCCAAGTGCCCTTGAGGTTCGCGTCGATCACGCGATCCCACAAGTCTTCCGTCATCGCTTCGATCGGCGCACCTTCCCAGATGCCCGCGTTCGCCACAAGCACGTCGAGCCGGCCGAAGCGTTCGAGGGTGGTCGCCGTGAGCACGTCGGCCTGCGCCACGTCCACGACATCGGCGCGCACCGCGATAGCTTCGACGCCGAACTCGGCGCACGAGCGCGCGACCTGTTCGGCCGCAGCCTGTTGTCGTGCATAACTGATGACGACGTGCGCGCCCGCTTCCGCCAGCCGGAGCGCGCACGCGCGCCCGACGCCGCGCGAGCCGCCCGTGACAATCGCCACGCGCTCGCGCAGCAACCCGCGCGGCACGGATGTGCTCGTCTGAAAATCTCCGCGATCATTCTCAGCCATAATCTCAACCGTCCTTGTGCGGCGTTAACTCGCCTGATGCTTGTATAGCCTACAACCTGATCAAACAGATCGTATCGTACAACCTTCGCCCGCGCCTTGTCGCTCCGACGAGAGGGCGGCTGTTGCGCCGTTGCCGTCTGTTGAGGTCGTCGCCTGCGCGCTGTTCACATGGTCGCGTTCGGCCAGAGCCGCGCGCATGAGCGGCGCAAGCGCGGCGGCGTCTGCGAGAAAGCCGTCGTGCCCGTGCGTTGACTGAAGCTCCGCGTACTGACAGGCGACGCCGGCCGTTTGCATCCGTTCGGCCAGCGCGCGCACGTCCGCCGCCGGGAACAGCCAATCGGAACTGATGCCGACCAGCAGCACGCGCGCGCTGATGCGCTTGAGCGCCGCCGCCTCCGATTCATAACCGCGCGCGAGATCGAACGTGTCCATCGCTTTCGACAACAAGAGGTACGAGTTGGCGTCGAAGCGAGGCGTGAAGATGCGGCCTTGATGATCGAGATAGCCCGCCACGTCGAAGCGTTCGTCGAGCGCGCGATAAGGGTCTGCGCCCGCGCGGTCGGGGCGGCGGCCGAAGCGTTCGTCGAACAAGGCCGCGGACTTGTAAGAACACATGGCGATGGCGCGCGCCATCGCCAAGCCGTTAATGGGCGGCGCGTCCGGTTCATAGTTGCCGCCGCGCCACAAAGGGTCGTTGCGAATCGCTTGCCGTTGCAGATGATTGAGCGCCAGCCCCAACGCCGCGAGCGGGGCCGCCCCGACCGCGAGACACTGCCCGACCCGTTCGGGATAGTCAACAGCCCAGCGTAGCGCCTGCATGCCGCCGATAGAGCCGCCGACGACCGCGTGCAGGCGTGCGACGCCGAGATGTTCGAGCAGTTGCGCCTGCGCCCGCACCATGTCGGCGATAGTGACGACGGGAAACGCGCCGCCGTAAGGTTGGCCCGTTTGCGGATTGAGCGTGCTCGGGCCTGTCGAGCCGTAACACGAACCGATGGCGTTGATGCCGACGATGCAATCGCGCGCGGTGTCGAAGATGCCCGCTGCGCCGAAGAGTTGCGGCCACCAATCGGCGACGCGCGCCGAGCCGGACAGCGCATGACAGACGAGAATCGCGTTATCGCGCTGTTCGTTCAACTGCCCGTAGAGCGCGTAACGCAACGTCACGGGCTGCAACGCGCCGCCGGTCACAAGGAACGGCTGCTCAGCGGCGAACGTGAAATCGCCTTCAAAGGTTGGTTCGAGCGCCGCGGTCATGATTAGACTCCGCCCGCGCCCGCCGCTGCCTGTTGCGGCTCGTCGGATAAGCCGTCGGTCGGGGTTGGTAGTTGCTGCCCGCTCTGCTTTAGTGCTTGATCGAGATCGGCGATGATGTCGCGCACGTCTTCGATGCCGACGGATAGACGGACGAGATCAGGCGTGACACCAGTATCATGCTGCTCGGCTTCGCTCAACTGTTGGTGCGTGGTCGAAGCCGGATGGATGACGAGCGACTTGGCGTCGCCGATGTTGGCGAGCAGGCTAAAGAGGCTCAGCGAGTTAATAAAATTTTTGCCCGCCGCGAAGCCGCCGCGTATGCCGAAGGTGATGAGCGCGCCCGCACCGTCAGGCAGATATTTCTGCGCGAGCGCGAAGTATTTGCTGCTCTCAAGACCGGGATAGTTGACCCACTCGACCGCTTCATGTTGTTCGAGAAAGCGCGCAACTTCGAGTGCGTTCTCCGAGTGACGCTGCATGCGTAGGTGCAAAGTCTCCGCGCCTTGCAACAGCAGAAATGCGTTGAAGGGCGACATGCACGCGCCCGTGTCGCGCAACCCTTGCACGCGCGCTTTGATGATAAAGGCGAGCGGCCCGAACGCTTCCGTGTATGAGACGCCATGATAAGACGGATCGGGCGTGGTGAAATCGGGGAAGCGCCCCGACGCTTGCCAGTCGAACTTGCCGCCGTCCACGATGACGCCGCCGATTGACGTGCCATGTCCGCCGATGAACTTGGTCGCGGAGTTGACCACGATGTCCGCGCCCCATTCGATAGGCCGGCAGAGCGCGGGCGACGGCGTGGTGTTGTCCACGATGAGCGGCACACCAAACTCGTGCGCGGTCGCGGCTTGCCGTTCGATGTCCGAGATGTCGAGCTTGGGGTTGCCGATGGTTTCGGTATAGACGGCTTTGGTCTTGTCGTTAATAGCCGCGCGCAAAGCTTCGTCGTCCGCCGCGTCCACGAAGCGGACGTTGATGCCGAGTTTGGGCAGCGTGTAGTGAAACAGGTTGTACGTGCCGCCGTAGAGCGAAGTGGTCGAGACGATCTCGTCGCCGGCACGGGCTATGGTCAGGATGATGAGCGTCTGCGCCGCTTGCCCCGACGCGAGCGCGAGGCCCGCCGCGCCGCCTTCGAGCGCCGCGATGCGCTTCTCGAACACGTCGGTCGTTGGGTTCATGATGCGCGTGTAGATGTTGCCGAACTCTTGCAGGGCAAAGAGGCGGGCGGCGTGATCAGCGTCGTCGAAAACGTATGAGGTGGTTTGATAAATGGGCACGGCCCGCGCGTTCGTCGTCGCGTCCGGCTCTTGCCCGCCGTGAATGGCGAGGGTATCAAAGTGCAGTTTGCTCGTGCCGTTGTTGTCGCTCATCTGCAATCTCCTTACTGAACTTAAGAGGCGTGAACAGAACTTAACCACATGGCCACGAAGACGCAAAGCGCGGCCCCGTAGTCTTCGTGTCTTTCGCGCCGGTCATTATCGTCAATGTCGCCGAAAAGAAAAAGCCTCTCGCGCCAAAGCAAAGCGCGAGAGGCAAGACACACTCAGGCGGCTGTTTAGCAGTTTTTTACGTGGAGCAAGTTACCTTAAATCGCCACGTTTAAGTTGTCGGTTATCGCTGCTACGCAAACGAATGCTCACACGATGCACCTAAGTCGTCTTGCAACAACACCCCGTAATGCTCTCCGTTAACATAACGCGGCGCACCGTAAACCATCCGGTCGCGGCCGGTCAAGCAAATTATTTTTATGCCCGAATAAATTTAATTGCAGGTACGCGCTTCGCCAGTGGCGCGCATGCACGCGCACGGCGTATCATTCATTGTGCGAACACAAACAACTATTAGACAGGTTAGATCATGATTTCTCCATCGACCAGAACCGCGCATTTTCATTATGCGATCCGCAACATCGTCAGCGCCGCCGAAGCCCGCGAGCGCGCCGCGGCCCGTCACGTACCTGAACATCGGCGACCCGCAGGCTTACGGTTTTCGTCCGCCCGCACACGTCGTCGAAGCTGCCACACGCGCGCTCAGAGACGACTTCACCGGCTACGCGCATTCGGCCGGACTGCCGGCGGCGCGCGCAGCGGTCGCAGCTTACGCGACCCATCTGGGCACACCGACCACGCCCGACGACGTGCTCATCACGGCCGGCGCGTCCGAAGCCGCCGATCTAATTCTCAGCGCGTTGCTGGAAGAGGGCGACGAGGTGTTGCTGCCCGCGCCCGGTTATCCGCTCTACCCGGCCATTCTCAACAAGCTCGGAGCCGTCGCCCGCTATTACCGACTCGACGGCGCGCGCGGTTGGCAACTCTCGCCCGACGAAGTTGCAGCAGCTATTAATAAACGCACGCGTGCGCTCGTGCTGATCAATCCCAACAACCCGACCGGCTCGATCATTTCGGACGAGACGACGCGGCAACTGTTAGCACTCGCCGCGCGCCACAATCTATTGGTCATCACCGACGAAGTATATCGTGAGTTGTGCTTCGGTCAGCCGCCGACACCTGCGGCCGTGTTCGCGCAAGAGATGAATGTGCCGCTGATCACGTTGGAGAGTTTATCGAAGACGCATCTCGTACCGGGCTGGCGCATCGGCTGGATGCGCTACACGCACGCGGCGCAGATGCGCGAGTTGATTCAAGCGATCAACCGTCTGGCGAGCGGGCGGCTCTGCTCGCCGACGCCCGCGCAGTACGCCGTGCGCCCTGCGCTCGAAGGCGAACGTGGTTTCCTGCAAGAGTTCATCGCTGCGATCAAGCTGCGGCGCGATCTCGTCGTCGCGGCCGTGCAAGCCAGCGAAGGCTTATCGTGCGAAGTGCCTGAGGCCGCTTTCTACGCGATGATCAAAGCGGACGATCCGACCGGCAGAACCGATGAGCGGTTCGTGCTCGATCTGTTGGCCGAGACGGGCGTGCTGGTCGTCCACGGCTCAGGCTTCGGCGCGGCCCCTGAAGATTGCTATTTCCGTCTGGTCTATCTCGCCGCGCCCGACGTGCTTGCGTCGGTCTTCGCGCGGCTCGGTCAGTTCCTCACAAGCCACGCCGCCGTGCGGCTTTGATCTGTCGTCAACGCCGGCTCACGCCACGCGCAACTCGGCGAGCGTCGCGCGCGCGTCGCCGCCGCTTCGATCAGGCACGATGCTCAACTCAAGCTGCGTCACACCCGCCAAATCAACCTGATAATCTTCAAGTTCCTGCGTCGCGCCCTGCGGACTGAACTGCCACTGCTGGCGCACGATCTCTTGCCAAGCGCGCCCGCCATCCGGCGACCAGCGCAAGACAAACTCCTGCGCCCGCTCAACCTCGCGCTCGACGATGAGCAAGCGTATCCGCTTGAGTTGTCGCGCCTCGTCGAAGATGAGCCTGACCGTCTGCTGACCGGGTTGTGCAGCGCGCCAGCCCGCGCTCGCACCGGGCAGCAAAGCGAACTCGACCGGCTGCGCCGCCTCTTCGGACGTGACCTCGACCGCCGCGACTTGATCCAGCGGCAACCAATCTGCGTCGGGCTGCGGCGCAGCCTGCGCCGCGCCGACGATACTTTTACGCATCAATTAACTCCTCACTAAAAGAAATGATGAACGCGGCATGATGAATGATAAATAGCGAACAGCTTGTCTGTCATTCGTCATTCATCCTTCCGCCTTCATCATGTTCCTTTACTCTTGACACTGCGGACACTGGCATTCGTCTGTCATGCTTGCGCTCTCCCGTTCAACATACATATGTGCGCGTCGCCTGCTGCTCGCAGCTTAGGCGAAGCAGCCGGCAACTGTACAGTGCTTTCGAGTGGCTGACTAATTTATTATTTTTACCCGCGTATAAATTCAATTAACCGACGACCAGTACGATTTTCTTGACACGCACGCGTTTACTTGCGTACAGTCTCAATGCTCCTTTGCGGAGCGAACAGTTTCGGGCCTGACGTTCAAACGCGATGCGCCGCACGCAAGCTTATTACTTCGCATTTACTTACCGCTTCTCCAACCGGGAGGGGCGGTTCGGGTCGAACAGTGCGCGCGCGTCTGGTAGTTTGACGAGTTGAGGAACTAGCCGCCGCGAACAAGGATTCAGCCAGAGCCAGCCGCAACCTCCCCGGACGTTGCGGCCGGCTCTTTGCTTATGCGGCGACTTTGGCGCAAGCGTCGTCGGAGTTTATCGACCTGTTTAAGGAGTCGTTTAGATGAGCATTACAGATTGGCGGGCGGAGATTGACGAGATCGACAACGAGTTGCTCCGGCTCTTGAACGAACGCTCGCGGCTCGCGCTCAAGTTGGGCGCGTCGAAACGGCGCGCGGGCCTTGCGCTGTGCGACCGTGAACGCGAGCGCGAAGTGATCACGCGCGTCTGTCGTGCCAACGCAGGCCCGCTCGATGAACGAGCCGTTGCGCTCATCTTCCGCTGCATCATCCGCGAATCGCGGCGCACGCAGGCGCGCGCCTACGAGCAAGCTGGCGTCGAGCAACCGGAAGGGGCAGCTATATGAGCGACTCCGCGCGCCCGTTGCGCGTCGCGTTTCAAGGCGCACGCGGGGCGTTCAGCGAGGAAGCGGCCTGGAACTTCTCGGCCCGGAGATCGAGCTTGTGCCGCGCCCGACCTTCGAGGCGCTGTTTGCGGCCGTGGACGAGCGCCGCGCGGACTGCGCGCTCGCGCCGCTTGAGAACACACTGGCCGGCTCGGTTCATCGTGCTTACGATCTGCTGCTCGACAGTTCGCTCCACATCACGGGCGAGGTCATCATTCCGATCAGCCACTATCTCATCGGCTGTCCCGGCGCGACGTTTGATCTGGTCACGACCGTCGAGTCGCATCCGGTCGCGCTCGCACAATGCGAGCGGTTCTTTGCGACGCACACGGCGTTGCGCCGCGTCGCCACGGAGGACACGGCGGGCAGCGTGGCGCAAGTGGTCGAACGCGGCGACCCGACGTGTGCCGCCATCGCCGGCGGCGCGCGGCCAATCTGTACGGCGGCGTGATCCTGCGCGCACATCTGGAGGACCATCAGGAGAACTACACGCGCTTCGTCCTGCTCACACCCGACGCGGGCGCGGCGACCGGCGCGGACAAGCTCTCGCTCATCATGAAACTGCCGCACAAGCCCGGTGCGCTCTACCACGCGCTTGAGCCGTTTGCCCGGCGCGGCGTCGAACTGCTCAAGATCGAAAGCCGGCCCGTGCGCGGTCAGCCGTGGCAGTACCACTTCTATTTAGATTTACAGGGCGCGCTGCATGATGCGGAGGTCGCGGCCGCGTTGACGGAACTGCGCGCGCGCGCGGCCGAGGTGCGCGTGCTTGGCTGTTACGTTTCGGCCCGCGCGACCGCCGACGTAAAACTTACGACCAGTTAATTGAACGCAAAGGACAAGTGAACAGATGATTCTTATTCTTACGCCCAACACGGAGCCGGACAGCGAGACGTACCGGCAGTTGTTGGGCCACCTCGCGCGCTTGCATAACATTCGTGTGCGCGTTCACCGCGAGCAGGGCGCGGAGCAATGTCTGACCGAAATCTATCTGATCGGGAATACGGCCGCGATTCCGCTCGAAGAGATGCGGAGTCTGCCCGGCGTCGAGCGCGTCGTGCGCGTCTCCGAGCAGTACCGCGTGATAGGCCGGCATGGCGACGACCAACGCCCCACGCACTTTGATTATCGCGGCGTGCGCTTCGGGCAGGACACGCTCAACGTCTTCGCCGGCCTGTGCGCGGTGGACACGCCGGAGCACGTCGAGTTGATGATGCGTGCCTTGCGCGACAACGATCAAGTCTGCACGCGCATGGGCGCGTACAAGCCGCGCACGAGTCCTTATTCGTTTCAAGGGCACGGTCAACAATGTCTGCCTTACGTCTTCGAGTTGGCCGGTAAATATGGCATCAAGGTCATTGCCATAGAGATCACGCACGAGTCGCACATCGACGAGATTTATGCGGCGCTCGCAAGTGCGGGCGACCCGACCGGCGTGATGCTTCAGATCGGCACGCGCAACACGCAGAACTTTGAGTTGTTGAAGATCGTCGGGCGGCAACAGGAGTTCCCCGTGCTGTTGAAGCGCGGCTTCGGCATCACGCTCGACGAGTCGCTGCACGCGGCCGAGTATCTGGCGAGCGAGGGCAACCGCAAAGTGATCTTCGGACTGCGCGGCATCAAGTCGAACCTCGGCGACCCGCATCGCAACTTCGTGGACTTCGCGCACGTGCCTGTCGTCAAGCGGCTGACGCGCATGCCCGTCTGCGTCGATCCGTCGCACGCCGTCGGCTCGCGCAGCCGCGACCCCGACGGCATCCTCGACATCATGCACGCGACCGCGCAAGGCGTGCTTGCGGGCGCGAACATGATCCTTGCGGACTTCCACCCCGCGCCCGACCGCGCACTGGTGGACGGCCCGCAGGCGCTCCTGCTCAAAGAACTGCCGCAGTTTTTAGCCGACGTGCAGATCGCCCGCCAAGCTTACGAGCAGCGCGTCGCGCTCGCCGCGCGCTATAGCGAACTTGAACCCGAACTGGAAACGAGTCGCGCCTGAACTTCGGCCGTGCGCGCGTGACAAAAAGTTATTGACTTATCAACGCAGATGGTCATTAATTAGCCTCACGCCAGTTAAGACGATTTCAGGGTCGGCCGCACCAGAACTCCGGAGACAAGTTCCATGAGGATACTGCGTACCCCTTGCTGCCTCGTCCTGTTCATTACGCTGTGTTGGCTTGCGCTCCCGTTGCGCGCCGAGCCGCACGGCGGTATCAAAGAAGTCATTCCCGATAAATATAAAGATCGCTATCAGGCGTGGAAGGCCGACTTCTTGTCCACCGAAACCGGGCGCAACCAGTGGGCCCTCTACGCGCAAGACGCACGGTTTACGTTGACCGTCACCATGTCCGACGACGAACGCCACGGCGCGGGCACGAGCAAATACAAGTGGGACGACGAAGGCAATCTCGTCGCTGCCACCATCAGCCTCGGTTCGCGCATAGATGAAGGCTATCCCGACCCGATCTATTATCCGGTGATGAACTCGCTGGCCCCGCTCGCGCCCGTCACCAGCGGCAGCATGCTGGCAGCGGCCAAGATCGCGCACGAGTTCGGGCACGTCAAACAGGCCGCCAGCGTCAACGGCGCGCTCTATCGCTTACAGAATCAACTGATCCCCACCTACAACCAAATCCTGCTCAGCAACGGCCGCAACACACAAGACCCGCGCTTGCTCGAACTGGCGCAGCAGATGGGCGGCACGCCCGTGGAAATATGGGAAAACCGTGAGTACTGGGGCGAGGTCAATGCCATGCTCTACCTGCGCGACCGCATTACCGACGCCAGCGAGCAGCGCGCCCTCTTCACGCGCATCCGCCGGACGGTCGAGTTGTACGCGAAAGACTACGCCGAGCGGTTTGATCAACTCGCCCAGTAAAGCTCTGACCGCAACGTTTCCGCCCTAAAATCGACTTCATCGAAGAACTCCGCGCCGCCGGGCTAAGCGCCGCCGCAACCCCGGTGGCGCTTTATTTTAGCCCGTACCCCACGCCCAATTACAGGCTGAATCGGCTTTGTATGACCGGCAATATAGCCATTTGCCTTTATGTTCCCGGTAACACTTTCGGTGGTCTTACCCTTGCCCCTGCGGGCAAGCGATTGGTCAAAATAAATCTTGACAGAGTTAACCGCTTGACCGATAATGCGCCCGCCCTCGTTTCGGTCGGAGCGCACTTAAGTTACGCCCATTTTCTTAGGGTAACTTGCTCGAACCTGAGTTTTAGCCAACGTATCCAAGAATCTATCTGCTGCGGACAGTCTTTGTCCAGATCAGGCGTGCTTCCTTCGTCGTCCGTCAGCAGGCTGCCCACACAGAACCAGCAGGGTAATTGGTCAAACCATGACATTGCAGGGTAGACGAATTGGCCCACGCAGCATAAGTCGTCGGCAAATGCCCTTGAAAAGCAGCGGAACTTCTGTCGCAGCTAATAATTGCCTATAGCCTTCCACCAGATAGGAGATGAGAGATGAGATCGAGAATTAGTCATGCGGCGCGTCTGTGCGCAGCCCTTTTGCCCGTCCTGTTGCTCCTTGTCGTCCCCGTATCGCTGGCCGCACAGGAGACGCGCGGCAAGATCACCGGCACGGTGAGCGATCCGAACAAGGCGGCTGTGCCGGCGGCACTCGTTAAAATTTCAGACACGGCGCGCGGCACGACCGTCACGCTGACGACCAATGACGACGGCCTATTTCAAGCCCCTTATCTACTGTCGGGTACTTATCAGATCGTGGTCGAGGTTGCGGGCTTCAAGCGTTACCTGCGCGACGGCGTTGTGCTTCAGATCGGCGAGACGCGCGACCTCGACATCGCGCTCGAAGTCGGCGGCACGCAAGAGACTGTGACGGTCACGTCCGATGCGCCCGCGCTGAATACGTCAGACGCCAATCTGGGGCAGACGCTCGATCAGAAACGTGTGGCGGAACTCCCGTTGGTCCACGGTGATCCTTACACGTTGATGGGTCTGTCGTCCGGCGTGACCTATACGGGCAGCACCCGCTTGGATCGCCCGTTCGAGCCGACGCACATCGTCGGTTATGCCGTTGACGGCACACGCGGCAACCGCAGCGACCTGTTGATCGACGGTGCGCCGAGCACTGCGACCGCCAACGCCAACGAGGTGATTGCGACCTATGTGCCGCCGAGCGACATTGTGCAGGAGTTCAAGGTGCAGACGGCGACCTTCGATGCGCAGTTCGGCAACACCGAAGGCGGCGTGACGAGCATCAGTATCAAGTCCGGCACGAACGACTTCCACGGCTCGGCCTACTACTGGATCGAGCCGGGCGGCATCGCCGCCAACGACTTCTTCGGCAAAGCCAGAGGGCAGGCCGCCCGTTCTCGTTCTCGAACCGCCCCGGCTTCAGCATCAGCGGGCCAGTGCGGATTCCGAAGGTCTACAACGGCAAAGACAAGACCTTCTTCCTGTTTGGTTATGAAGGCATACGCGACTCGCGCCCGCGCTTCGACGCCGGCAACAGCGTCTTCGTGCCGACGCCGGCCCTGCGCAACGGCGACTTCTCCGGCCTCCGGCGTCACGATCTACTGATCCGCTCACGCGCGTCAACACCGGCACGGCGCAAGCGCCTGTCTACACCGGCCAAGCGTTCGCCAATAACGTCATCCCGGCGGCGCGCATCAACCCCGTGGCGAAGGCGATTCTGACTTACTACTCGCTGCCCAAGCAGGCGGGCCTCTTAGGCAACATCTTCGACTCGACCTTAACGGAGAAGACGCAGCCTTACAACAACTACACGTTCCGCATCGATCAGAACGTCTCCGAGCGCAACCGCATGTTCGTGCGCGGCAGTTGGTACGACCGCAACAGCATCTACAACGATTACACCGGCACGGCTTACACGGGCGTCAACTTCCTGTTCAAATCGCAGCAAGGTGTGATTGACGACGTGCACACGTTTAATGCGACCACGGTGCTCAACGTTCGTTACGGTTACAATCGCTTCATTCGCGGGCAGGATCAAGAGTTGGACGCGCGCGGCTTCGACCTGACGCAGTTGGGCTTCCCCGCTTCGTACAATAACTTGATCCCGGCCGACATCAGACGTTTCCCGCGTTTCGATTTTCCCGCCAACACGATCTTGGGCAACGGCATGTCGAACGAGTTCAGACCCGTGGGCAGCCACTCGTTCTCCGCGACCGTGAACAAATCGCTGGACAAGCATTCCGTGAAGTTCGGCAGCGAGTTGCGCATCTACCGCGAAGACGACTCTGTTCAGCAGCAACGACCAGACGGGGCAGTTCATCTTCGACAACACCTACACGCGCCAGAGCAGCGCCACCAGTACCGACACGAACGGGTTGCAGGCGTTCGCCTCGTTCCTGCTCGGCTATCCGACGACGCTCAACATCGTGCGCCGCGCGGACTACTCCGAGTATTCAAAGACGTGGGGCTTCTTCGTGCAAGACGACTTTCGGGTCAACAACAAGCTGACGCTCAACCTCGGCTTGCGTTATGAAGTTGAAACGCCGCTGGTCGAACGGAAGAACAAGAGCGTCGTCCGGCTTCGACTTCAGCTACACGCAGCCCATCCAGGCGGCCGCCAGAGCCAATCTAACGGCGCTCAAGACCGATCTCAAGGCATCGACCCGACGACGTTCAGCGTCAAGGGCGGGCTACTGTTCGCGGGCAAAGACACGGGCAGCGGGTTGTATCAGACGCCGAAGAACACCTTCCTGCCGCGCGCCGGGTTCGCTTATCAATGGAACGACAAGACAGTCGTGCGCGGCGGCTTCGGCCTGTTCGCCGGCTTCCTCGGCGAGCGGCGCGGCGACGTGATCCAGCCCGGCTACACGCAGCACCACGACGGCGCAGACAACCTTCAACGCCTTCGGCGCGCCGATCCCTTATACGCTGTCCACGCCGTTCGCCAACACGACCATTCAAGAACCCGTCGGCAATTCGCTGGGCCGGCAGACCGCTCTGGGTCAAGCCATCTCGTTCTTCAATCAGAACCCGAAAGTCTCGAAGCAAGCGCGCTGGCAAATCGGCGTGCAGCGTGAACTGCCGGGCGGCTGGGTCGCCGAAGCCACGTATGTCGGCAACTACGGCTACAACATCGAGATCGTGCGCAACATCAACGCGCTGCCCAATGCGTTCTTGAACACAGACAACTCGCGCACGCGCCGCGATGAATACCAACAACAGCACTCCTGACGACTTCGCTGTCGAATCTCAACCCGTTCGCGGGGCTGATTCCCGGCGCGTCGTCAAACGACCATCGCGCGCGCAGTTGTTACGTCCGTTCCCGCAGTTCGGCGACATCACGACGACGAACAACGACGGCAAGTCGTGGTATCACTCCGGTCAGTTCAGTCTGCAAAAACATTTCTCCAAAGGCTACACCGTGCAGACCAGCTACACCTGGTCGAAATGGATTCAGGCCACCGAGTACCTGAACGCGGGCGACGCCGACGCCGACGCGCATGATCTCCGATCAGGATTCACCGCACAGGATTTCGCTCAGCGCCATGTACGAGTTCCCGTTCGGCAAGGGGCACACGTTCTTCGCGGACGCGAACTGGTTGACGAACGCGCTCGTCGGCGGTTGGCAGATCGGCGGCACGGTGCAACTGCAAAGCGGCTTCCCCATCGCGTTCGGCTCGTTCAACGCGACGAGCGGCAACACCTCCGGCGATCTCTTCTACCGGGGCGGCGACATAGCGATCCCGTCCGACCAGCGCGGCACGAACCGTTGGTTCAACACCGCCGCGTTCCAATCGTTCTATGATTGGCCGACGTTCCTGCCGACCGGCGTGACGGTTGACACGGCCACGACGGCGCAGCGGACCGCCGCGCAGAACGCTGCGATCACCGCCGCCACGCCGGTCAGCCACTTGCGCACGTTGCCCTACCGCTTCAGCACCGTCCGCCGCGACTACATCAAGAACGTTGACCTGTCGCTCAAGAAGGACATTCCGCTGCGCGAGAACATGAAGATTCAACTACGGTTTGAAGTCATCAACGCGTTCAACGAACCGTACTTCCCCGCCCCGGTTGTCAGCCAGACGGCCAACAACTTCGGCGCTATCAGCGCGTCGAATCAGGACAACTACGCGCGCCGCGCACAACTCGGCGTCAAGTTCCTGTTCTAACAAAAGCGCGTCCGGCTCAAGTAGTAGCCACAAAGACACGCAGACACGAAGCCCCGGCTTTGTGTCTGCGTGTCTTTGTGGTTAATTATGTCGGGCGCTTTTACTTTATGAGGAGGAGCAAATGGCACAAGGTCAAGTCACCTTGCATCGTTGGGCCGACATGCCGAAGGAGCGTCTGTCCGAGACGCTTGAACGACGCTTGATCACGGGCGAGCGCATCATGCTGGCGCACGTCTATCTCAAGCAAGGCTCGATTGTGCCGCGCCACGCGCACGAGAACGAGCAGTTGACCTACATCCTCGAAGGCGCGCTACGCTTCTGGATCGGCGCGGACGAAGCCGAGGTCATAGACGTGGGCGCAGGCGAAGTGCTCTGCATCCCTTCGCACGTACCGCACAAGGCCGAGGCGCTCGAAGACACGCTCGACGTGGACATCTTCAGCCCGCCCCGGCAAGACTGGCTCGACAAGACGGACGACTATTTGCGCCGGGGGTAGCGATGGACCTAAGGATTAGAGATAAGGTCGCACTCGTCGCGGCCGCGAGTCGCGGACTTGGACGCGCGGTCGCCGAAGAGTTAGCGGCCGAAGGCTGTGCGCTGGTCCTCTGCGCGCGCGGGCGTGAGGCGCTCGATGAAACGTGCGCGCACATCACGCAGACAGCGGGCGTGCCCGTCGTCGGCGTCGTGGCCGACGTGTCAGTGAACGAAGACGCGGCGCGTGTGGTCGCGGCCGGACTCGAACGCTTCGGCCGGATTGATATTCTAGTCACGAATACGGGCGGGCCGCCCCGGCCACTTCGACAGCCTCAGCCGTGAGATGTGGGCCGCGGCGACACAACTCACTTTGACGAGCGTGCTTGAGTTGACGCGCGCCGTGTTGCCGGGCATGAAGGCGCGGCGTTGGGGGCGCATCCTGAACATCACGTCGATTGCCGTCAAGCAGCCGGTGGATAATCTGATGTTGTCGAACAGCCTGCGCGCCGCTGTGACGGGCTTTGCGCGCACGCTCGCCAACGAGGTCGCCGCCTTCGGCATCACGGTCAACAACCTCATGCCCGGCTATACACGCACCGAGCGCATTGAAGAACTGGCGCAGGTCATGGCCGCGCGCGATGGCATCACACCGGCCGAGTTTACCGCGCGCCTCGAAGCCGAGATTCCCGCGCGCCGGCTCGCCGAACCGCGCGAGTTCGCCGCGCTCGCAGCCTTCCTCGCTTCGGAACGCGCAGCTTACATCACGGGCACGTCCATCCCCGTTGACGGCGGCTGGATTCGCTCTCTGCTCTGAACAACTTCAACCACGAAGACACCGGGACACAATGCGTAAACTTGTCGCCACTATCTGTTTAATCATTTGCCTTGCGTCCGTTGCTTCAGCGCAGACGAGAGCGGGCGCTTGGTTGCGCGGGCAATGGGAAGGGACGGGCTATCAGATCGATACCAATAGCACTTGGACGATGAGCCTCAAGGTACGCGGTCGTAGCTACCTGATTGAATATCCGTCGCTCAACTGCGGCGGGCGTTGGCGGCTCGTCAGCATCAACGCGAACCGGGCCAGATTCCGCGAGCGCATCACGGCCGGTTAAGATTGTGCGGACCAAGGCCACATCGTGATCGAACGCTTGAACGGCCGCCAGATCGCATTTCGCTACTCTTATCCGGGCACGACCGACGTGTCGGCTTCTGCCATCCTCACACGCAAGCGATAAGTTCGACGCAACGTGTCCCGTCGTCGCGGCTTCAACGCGCACCGGGCCAAGCTCCCGGCGACTCGTCGGGCAGTTCCTTTTCCTCTGTCTCTTCCCTGTAGACGCGAAAGCCGCGCGCCTTGTAGCCGGCCAATGCGACGGGACTGTCGAGCGTGCAGGTGTGCAACCAGACGCGGCGCGCACCCATCGCCCACGCGCGCTCGACGGCTCTGGTCAACAGCAGCCCGCCAAGCCCGCGCCCGATGAACTGCGGCAGCAGGCCGAAGTAAGCCAACTCCACATCGTCGCCGGCCTGTCGTTCCAACTCGAAGTAACCGGCCGGTGTGCCGTCGAGATAACCCACCCACGTCTCGATCTCAGGCTGGCTCAGATAGTCGAGCCATTGTTGATAGGTCCAACTCAGGCGATCAATCCAGAACCAGTCGCCGCCCACCGCCGTGTAAAGAAAGCGGTTGAGTTCCGGCGCAGGGATACGCGCTTGTCGCAGTTCAAACTCCGCACCGACCTCACGCGCCGGTCGCAACTCGTCCGGTGCAGCCATCTCAAGATAATAGGTTGTGACTGATCTCTGCATATGATGTAACTGTCGCTATCAGCGCATCGCACGTTCACCACTTACTTAACGAACGCGTGCCCGACTACTTGATCGTGATCGGCACGTCGCGTCCCTTGTCGGCTTGATTGCCGGCGAGGTCGGCGGCGAAGATGCGCAGCACGTAATCGCCGGGTGGCAGTTGTGCCGCATCCCAGCGCCCTTGTGCGGCGCGTCCGTCGCGCACAACGTTCGTCACCTCGTAAAAAAATTTGGTGGCGGCGCTGCCATAGACGGTGATGCCGCTCTGGTCCGCATAAGCGAGCTTGGGCGCATCTTCATCCGGCGGCAGCCGGTTGAACTCGATGTTGATGCGCGGCACGTCGAAGCCGGGCGCGGGCGTGCCGTCCGTGTGCAACAACTGATAGCCCAACCTGTACAGCCCCAATCGCCGCCGCGCCTGATTCCCGTCCACGCGGTCGAACGCATCCACCACGATCCGCACGCGCCCACGCCCGACGACAAGCCGGCCCTCTTGCTGTTCCGTCAAGCGCGCACCTGTGTCGTCAAAGAGTTGAATGCCGTCGCGTTCGATCTGCGGCGCGATGTGATCGGCAAAGCCGACGGGCGCGAGCGTGAGCGGGTTGATCTCAGCGCCGGGCGGGCCTGTGTTCAGATGCACATGATACATGCGATTGATCGTGCCGAGTGCATCGCCGATCTTAAAGCGCGTGCCGCGCCGCACGCGCACGCGCACGAGTTTGCCTGCGGCGTCGCGCACGGGCATGAAGCGCGCGTCGTCGTACATGCCGTCAGTCTGATCGCGCCCGACGCGCTGGTGTATGTATGAGATGATGCCGACGCGCAAGCCTTCGTTCAAACTGCCGAAGCCCCAGTTGCTCAACGGCGCTGCGACCTTCTCAGCCCGCACCACGCGCACCGTCTGCCCGTAGACGCCGAAGACATCGATGCCGCTATGCAGATGATCCCGGCTGTCGGTCGAATCGAAACTGCCCCGCACCTCGCCCATCGTCGCCGACACTTCATGCGGTTGTTGCTGCGGGTCGAGCGGCCACAGCAATGCGTCGCGCGCCAAGCACTTCAGACGTTAAGCGTGGCAACTCCTGTTGCGCCGCCCGATTCTGCGAGCGCGGCCTGCGCCTGTGCGGGCAGCAACTTGCGCACTAGATAGTTTGCGCCGTCGGCCACATAGAGCGCGCCCGTGCGATCAACCGCCAGCCCAGCGGGTTGATTGAAACGCGCGCCGCTCAAGCCGTCGCCATCGGCGAAGCCTGAACCGACGCCTGCGATAACGCGCGCCGTGCCGTCCGGTGCAACCTGTGTGACGCGGCCGCGATTAAGTTCTGTAACGTACACGAAGCCGTCATGCGTTAGCGCCAAACCGACCGGGCGCGATAGGTCGAACGGTTCTGCGTTCGCGGGCGCGTTGATGTTCAACGTCGTCACTTGCCCATCGGGCTTGAGTCGGCGCAGGCGATTGTTGCCCGTGTCCGCGACGAGCAGTTCGCCGTTCGCGCTGACGGCGATGCCACAAGGCGTGTCAAAGAGCGCAGCCGCGCCTTGCCCGTCCGCATAGCCGGGCTGTGCGCCACCGGCAAGCGTGGTGACCTGACCGGCGGGCGTGAGCAAACGTATGCGGTCGTTATAAGTGTCGGCGACGTAGACGTTCCCGTTCGGATCGACTGCGACGCCCACGGGTGCGTTGAACTGCGCGCGGCGCCGCGGCCCGTCCGCATAACCGGCCGTGCCGTCGCCCGCGAGCGTCGTGACCCGACCGTCGGGCGCGACTTTGCGTATGCGATTGTTGCCCGTGTCGGCAACGTAGAGATTGCCGTCTGCGTCGAGCGCGAGGCCCGAAGGCGTGTTGAAGGCAGCGGCTGGCCTACGCCGTCTGCGTAGCCTTCGCTGCCTCCGGCGATGTTTGTGAGCGCGCCGTCCGGCGTCAGTTTGCGGATCGAGTTGCTATCGCCGCCGTCGGCAATGTAGAGCGTGCCGTCGGGTGCGAGCGCGAGGCCGAACGGATCGGCGAAGCGCGTCGCGGCAGCAGCGGGCGCATCACGTAAGAGCGGTGCGCCGTCGCCCGCGAGCGTGACGACATGGGCGCGCCAGCCGACTGCGGTTGGCGGCGGCGGGCGTCGCCACCACATGCGAACCAAGAAGAAGCCGAGCGCGCAGACCAAGAGCGCGCAGATCAGAACTGTGATGCGCTTGAACATGAATCACGCGCGGCCGACAACACACCTTTCAGATTTGCTTGCGGCCCTAATCTAATAGACGACATACGGTGGCGAGCAACTGCGCATCGGGCGGCGGCGTCGCGCCCGTCTGCGAAGCGAGCCACGCGCCGACGAGATTGGCCGCTTCGGAAATGTTAGCGAGCGGCGCACCGCGCAGGCAACCGTAGGCGAGCGCAGCGGTGAAGGCATCGCCCGCGCCGATGGTGTCTGCGACCTGCACGCGTAAGCCTGCGTGTTCGACTGCTTCGGTCGGCGTCACAAGCAAGCTGCCGCCTGCGCCGCGTGTGACGGCGACGAGGCGCAGGTCGAACGCGTTAAGCAAGTGGCGCGCGGTGTCGAGTTCGCCGCTTGTACCTGTGCCGAGCATGCCGGCGACGCACGTGAGTTCGTCGCTATTGAGCTTGACGACGGTTGCCTGTCGGAGCGAAGCGGCGAGCATGTCGGGCGTGAAGAAAGTGTGGCGCAGGTTCACGTCGAACACGCGCAATGCATCGGGGCGTGTGTGCTGAAGAAAGCTGCTGATGGTTGCGCGCGCCACGGGGGCGCGCTGGGCCATCGTGCCGAAGCAAACCGCATCGGCGCGCGCAGCCAGTGTTGCCCACTCCGTCGTCCATGCGAGATAGTCCCAAGCCGAGTTCTCGTTCACGGCGAAGGTCGGCTCGCCGTGCGCGTCCACGCGCACGCGCACTATGCCCGTCGGGTGTTCACTGTCGCGTTGGACGAACGAAGCATCCAAGCCCGTGCGCGTCAACTGTGCGACGGCTTCTTGGCCCAACGAGTCCGCGCCGGTACGGCTGGCGACGACCGCCGCGCTCCCCAACAGATGCGCGACGTAAGCGCAGTTGGCCGGCGCGCCGCCCAACTGTTTCCCCGAAGGCAACAGGTCCCAGGTGAGTTCGCCCAAACCGACGACGATGAAAGCAGGCGGCATGTTGATTGACCGGCAAGCAAGCTTGATCAAGTAGAGCGTTTGTTACTTAAACACAAAGACGCACAGACGCGAAAGCGAGCAAGCGCGGCCGGCACAAAGCTTGACGTTTATGCGCCCCGGTGTTACTTTACCGACCGTTCGGTAGCCAAGATGCTCGGTTCTACGAGCCACGGTTCATCATTACCCTTAAGCAGTCGCGCCGCCGCTCGCCCGCAGCCGGTGTTCTGGGCTACCCCGACCGTCAGCACCCAAATTCGCCCAAGGAGATAAATATCCATGAGAAGCCTGACTCAGGTTTTGTTGGCGGCGTTGCTCGTTTGCGCCGTCGGAGTCTCCCCAGCTTTCTCGCAGGCGTCGAGTTCGACCGCGGAGTTGCGCGGGCAGGTCACAGACTCGGCGGGCGCGGTGGTTCCCAACGCGACCGTGACCATCACCGACACGGGTAAAGGCACGACCCGCACGACCACGACCGACGCCGAAGGCAACTATGTCTTCCTCAATCTGCTGCCGAGCGCTTACGAGTTGAAGATCGAAGCGGCGGGCGGTTTCGCGCCGGGCACGACGCGCGTCGAGTTGACGGTCGGGCAACAGGCCAACATTCCGGTGCAACTGGGCGCGGGCGGCTTGACGGAAAGCGTCGAGGTGGTCGCGGGCGGCGAAGTGGTCGAGACTGATCGCACGCAGCAGTCGTCCGTGGTGGACGTGCGCCAGATCACCAACCTGCCGATCAGCCGCCGCAACTATCTCGACTACGCGCTGCTGACGCCCGGCGTCAGCGACGCCGACAACATCGCCGACGCTTCGGACTTCCGCGTCGCGCAGACGCCGCAGTCCGGCCTCTCCTTCGGCGGCAACAACGGGCGCGGCAACCTCGTCGCCGTCGACGGCGGCAGCACGAACACCGTCTCGGGCGGCGTCGAGGCGACCATTAATCAGGAGGCCGTGCAGGAGTTTCAGGTGCTGCGCAACAGCTACAACGCAGAGTTCGGCGGCGCATCGGGCGGCATCGTCAACATCGTCTCCAAGTCGGGCGCGAACCGTTACCACGGCAGCTTCTTCGGCCTGTTCCGCGACGAACGTTTCGACGCGCGCAACTCCTTCGACTTCAACCCGGCGGCAAGTCGCCCTTCAGCCGCCAGCAGTACGGCGGCGTCTCGGCGGCCCGATCAAGCAGGACAAGACCTTCTTCTTCACCGCGCTCGAACGCTTCAGCCAGAACGAGACGACCTTCGTCAACCTGCTCAACAGACCCGAACATCTTCCAGATCACGGCGTCGCAGATCTTCGCTCTTCAACTACCTCGACGGGCACGCCCTTCGCGGCCGCTCGGCACGGGTCTGCGCGGCACGCTGACGACCACGTCGACCAACTTCCCGCGCACCGTCAACTCTTCACCAACGCCAGCGGGCAGTTCCCCTTCGAGTCGAGTCAGACGACCTTCAGCGCGCGCTTCGATCACAACTTCAACGACGCGCGACAACGGCTACATACGCTTCAACCTCAACGACTCGAACTTCGAGAACCAGGCGGCGGGCGCGCTCACCGCCGTCTCGCGCGGGCGCACGCTCGACTCGTTCAACGGCGGCGTGCTCGTCTCGGAGAATCACCAGTTCAGCAGCAGCACCGTCAACGAGTTGAAGCGCAGTTCCGCTACCTCGACTTCGACGTCATCCCGAACGACGCGGTCGGCCCCGAGTTCAACATCGAAGGCTTCGGCTTCTTCGGGCGCGACATCTTCCTGCCGTCGCGCGACCATCCAGCGCGACTACGACTCTGATCGACAACGTCTCGCACGTCACCGGCAACCACACGCTCAAGTTCGGCGGCTCGTTCACGCCATCGGACGTTTCCACCGAACAACGAGACCTTCTTCGGCGGGCGCTTCAACTTCGGCGCGGCCATCCCGCTCGTCGAACCTCGATCCCGGCCGCGACGCTCACCGAGTCTGCGCGCGCTTCCTGACGGCGAACAACCCGGCGCCTTGCTGCCCACGTTGGCGACGCCGATCAACGCCTTGCAGGCTTTCAACCTCAACCTGCCGATCGTCTATCAGCAGGGCTTCGGCACGGCCGAGGTCAACTCGTGGACGTACCGCTATGCGCTTACGCGCAGGACACTTGGAAGGTGCGCCCGAACTTCACGCTCAACTACGGGCTGCGCTATTCGATCAGCGACGAGCCGTTCTACATGCCGCTCGACAAGAACGACTTTCAGCCGCGCGTCGGCTTCTCGTGGGACCCGTTCGAAGACGGCAAGACGGTCATCCGCGGCGGCGCGGGCATCTTCGCGGGCTACACGATCTACTCGGTGCCGAACGTCACCAAGACGCTGAGCGGCTTCCCCGGCGACCCGATCAACATCGTGCTTGCCACCGCCACCTCGGCCGCGCTCGGCCTGCCGCTTCGTTCGCCGTCTATCAGACGCTGCTCGCGCAGGGCGTCATCGGCAGCCGCACGATCACCGCCGCCGACCTCGCGCAGTTCGGCGTCACGCCGCGACCGGGCGCGCCGCTCGAAGTCCGCTTCCGCGCCGAGCCGAACTACGAAACGCCGACGACCTATCAGGCCAGCTCGGGCGTGCAGCGCGACTTGGGCGCGGGCATCTCGCTCGAACTCAGCTACCTCTTCACGCGCGGCCTGCACCTGACGCGCAACCGCGACATCAACCAGTTCAAGAGCGTCGCTCGTCGTCACCGGCAGCGCGAAGCCTTGCTTCTTCCGGCTCGGCGCGGCATCCCCGCGACCTGCACGGGCACGCTGCCAGCCACGTCTGACTTCCAGCAACCCGCTGCGGCTTTCAGGACAACATCTACGAGTCGTCGGCCAACTCCTTCTATCACGCGGGCACCGTCTCCGTGCAGCGCCGCTTCGCCAACAACTTCAGCCTCAACGCGCACTACACCTTCGCGAAGTCGATCGACGAAGTGACCGACTTCAACAGCGACTTGTCGGCGCAGAACCCTCTGAACCTGCGGCTCGACCGCGCGCTCTCGGCCTTCGACCAGCGCCACCGCGCGGTCTTCAGCGGCGTCTTCGCCGAGCCCGTTCGAAGGCGACTCGGTCGCCGACAAGATCTTCGCCGACTGGGTCTTCTCGCCGATCTTCATCGCCGGGCTCGGGCCGCCCGTTCAACCTGCTGCTCGGCTTCGACGCCAACAACGACGGGCGCTCGCAGTCCGATCGCCCCTTCGACGCCGGGCGCAACACGGGCCTGGGCGAGCCCTTCTACAGCTTCGACGCGCGGCTCGCGCGCCGCTTCCCCTTCAACGAGACCATGTTCCTTGAGCTCACCTTCGAGGCTTCAACCTCTTCAACCGGACGAACCTCGCGGGCATCAACAACATCGTCGGCAGCCTGCCGGCCGATCAACTGCTGGCGCTCTCGACCAGGCGCGCGCGCGGCAACCGCACCGCCGCACCGACCGAGCCGCTCGGCTTCACCTCGGCCGCCAACCCGCGCCAGTTGCAGTTCGGCGTCCGGTTCAACTTCTAAGCGACGGGCAAGCACGGAGAAACTTTTTCAGGAGAGCCTTTGCACAACGAAGGCTCTCCTTCTTATTTAATCAGGCGCACGATGCGACATTAGCAGCAAGGTCACAGTCACGTATGCCCGCACCATTCATCGAATTCAAGCGCCGCCTTCGCTGGGCCGATGCGGACGCGGCCGGTCGCCTGCACTTCCCGCGCATCTTCGAGATCGTCGAAGAGGCCGAGAGCGAACTGCTGCGCGGCCTCGACTGGCCGATGGATGTGCGGCGCAAAGATTACGATTTCCCGCGCGTCCATCTTGAATGTCAGTTCCACCGCATCCTCGCGCTCGACGCGCCGTTCCGCCTGCTGTTCACGGTCGGCAAGCTCGGTCGCACTTCGATTCGTTACGACTACAAGTCTTCGACGCCGACGAGGACCTGGCGATTGAAGGGCACGATGACCGTCGTGTCTTACGGACGCAGCGACGGAGAATCGCGCGGCGCTCAGCGGCGAAACATCAGGGACAGAATGAAAAGTTTCAATCCTAAAGCTGTTTTAAAAGTCCCGCAGGACGCGCATGTTCTATAGCCGGCGGCGCAGCATAGAAGGGCATGCGAGCTATAAACATCTGCTCTACGGAGCGAGGAGAAAAAAGAATGTCGCAGCCAGTGAGCGACCAGCCCAGAAGTTTTCAATCAACCGCCGCCGCTCGAAGACTACAACTTGTTCGCGCACGACGCGCCGCTGCGCGAAGCGCTGCGGCGCGAAGGCGGCGGCTGGGCCGAAGTAGCAGGTCAGCGATTCGGCGCGCTGATGGGCGCGCCGAGACGTTGCGTCTGGGCGAGCTGGCGAACCGTCATCCGCCGACGCTGCACACACACGATCGCTTCGGACACCGCATTGATGAAGTCGAGTTTCATCCGGCGTGGCACGAGTTGCTGCGAATCGGCGTCGCGCAACGAGCACCACTCGCTGCCGTGGACGAATCCGCGCGCGGGCGCACACGTCGTCCGCGCCGCGCTCAACATGCTGCGGCATCAGGTGGACGAGGGCGCGAGTTGCCCGCTGACGATGACCTTCGCGGTCGTGCCGTCGCTCCGGCTGCAACCCGAACTGGCGGCTGAGTGGCTGCCGCGCATCCTCTCCGACGAATACGACCCGCGCGTTTATTCCAGCGCATGCAGAAACGCGGCGTCCTGTTCGGGATGGCGCTGACGGAAAGGCAAGGCGGCTCGGACGTGCAGGCCAACACGACGCGCGCCGTGCCCGTGGGTAAAAGCGGCGCAGGCGAAGAGTACGAGCTCAACGGGCACAAGTGGTTCTGCTCCGCGCCGATGTGCGATGCTTTTTTAACTCTCGCGCAGACCGATAAGGGACTATCCTGTTTCCTGCTCGCCGCGTCTGCTCGCCGGACGGCACGCGCAACGGCTTTCACCTGCAACGATTGAAAGACAAGCTGGGCAATCGTTCCAATGCTTCGAGCGAGGTTGAGTTTCGCGCTGCGCGTGCGCGGCTGATTGGCGAAGAGGGGCGCGGTGTGCCGACGATCATCGAGATGGTCAGGCACACGCGCCTCGATTGTGCCTTCGGCTCGGCGGCCACCATGCGCCGCGCCTTGGCTGAGGCCCTGCATCACGCCGCGCATCGTCACGCGTTCGGCAAGAGATTGTTGGACCAGCCTTTGATGCGAAACGTGCTGGCCGATCTGTGCCTTGAAGTGGAGGCGGCGACCGCTTTGGCCCTGCGACTTGCGCGCGGCTTCGACGAGTCGCCGCACGACGAAGGGCAACGCCGTTTCACACGTCTCGCCACGGCCGTCGGCAAATACTGGATCACGAAACGCGCGGTCGCGGTCGTGGCCGAAGCGCTCGAATGTCTAGGTGGTAACGGTTACGTCGAAGAGTCGCCGCTGCCGCGTCTCTACCGCGACGCGCCGCTTAATTCGATCTGGGAAGGCTCAGGCAATGTGCAGTGCCTTGGATATGCTGCGCGCCGTGAAAAAGGACGCGGGCACTTTGGAGATGACTCTGCACGAAATGCGCGCGGCGCGCGGCGGGAATCGTCACTTCGACAACTTCATCGACAAGCTTGAACACGACCTAACCGAACTCTGATCAACTCGAAGCGCGTGCGCGCCGCCTCGCCGAACTTCTCGCCTTGGCCTTGCAAGCTTCGCTTCTGGTTCGCCACGCGCCGCCCGAAGTGGCCGACGCTTTCTGCGCCTCGCGTCTGGCAGGCGATGCCGGTCTGGTCTTCGGGACGTTGCCAGCGGACACAGATTTCGCTGCTGTCATCGAACGTCGCGCCCGCAGATTTAATGCAGTTTTCGATCCCTATTCATCACGGAGACAGACGATGCAAAGCGTAAGGTTCTACGAGTTCGGCAACCCGGCGGACGTGCTGCGAGTGGAAGACGTGGCGCAGCCCGAACCGGGCGCGAATCAAGTTTTAGTCAAGCTGCGCGCGCGCTCGATCAACCCTTCTGATCTGCTCACAGTGCGCGGCCTCTACGGCGCGTTGCCCAAGTTGCCCGCCACGCCCGGCCTCGAAGGCATGGGCGAGGTGGCGGCGGTCGGCGACGGGCGTGACAACCTTGCGCCCCGGTCAACGCGTGATCCCGCTCGGCGTGCCGGGCACGTGGCAGGAATACATTCTGGCCCCGAGCGCGCAACTCATCCCTGTGCCCGACGACATCGACGATCAGACGGCCGCGCAATTCGTCGTCAATCCACTGACGGCATGGATCATGACCGTCGAAGAACTCGCGCTGCAACCGGGCGAGTGGCTGTTGCAAACGGCGGCCGGCTCGACGCTCGGTCGCGTCGTCTTACAGATCGCGCGCCAACGTGGCTTCAAGACGATCAACGTCGTGCGCAGGCGCGAGCAGGCGGAAGAATTGAAAACGCTCGGCGCGGACGAAGTGATCTGCACCGACGAGGAAGACATCCCGGAACGCGTCCGCGAGATCACGGGCAAGGCGGGCGTGACTAAAGCCATCGATGCGGTCGGCGGCGAGACGGGCGCGGCCGTGTTGCGCTCGCTCGGACGCGGCGGCGTGCTGCTCGTCTATGGCCTGCTCTCCGGCGAGCCGATGCCGATTGACGGCGGGCGCATGATCTTCACCTCGACCAGCTTGCGCGGCTTCTGGCTCTCGGATTGGCTGCGCACCGCCGCGCCCGAACGCCAACAGGCTGTCACCGCCGAGATGCTGCGCGCGATGGCGTCGCATGAAATCGTGCCGCCGGTCGAAGCCGAGTATCCGCTCGCCGATGTGCTCGCCGCCGTTGAACACGCCGAACGACCCGGCCGCAGCGGCAAGGTACTGCTCGTCAGTTGAGACAATAATGCAGGTCGCATGCTGACGGATGAATAAGCAGCTATTCATCACGTCAGCATACGACCTGCATCGTCTCTTTCAGCTTTACCAAAGAATGATGCCGCGTGCGCCTGCGCCGTCGGAGAGTGCGGCGAGTGCGTCGTTGACTTCGTTGAGTTGTAGGTGCGCGTGGCGAGTTCGTCGAGTTTCAGTTTGCCCGCTTGATAGAGCGCGACGAGTTGCGGCACATCGCTGCAATGGTTGCCCTGAACCGTAGAGCGAACCGAGCAGACGCTTCTCCTGCATGACGAACGGGAACATCGGAATCGCGGCGACTGCATCCGTGCGCGACAACCCCGTGACGACGATTGTGCCGCCCTTGCGCGTGCAGACCAATGCGCCTGTGTCGAGCGTCGCGGGCGCACCAACCGTGTCGAAGACGTAATCCGCGCCGCGCCCGTCAGTCAATTCACGCACCTGCTCAACAACCGTTTCAGCCGCACGCGTCAACCGCATCGGTCGCGCCGAACGCGCGCGCCAGCTCAAGCGGCTTGCTCCGCGTATCGACCGCGATGATCTTTGCGCACCCGGCGAGCCGCGCGCCCTGCACGACGTTCAAGCCGACGCCGCCCGCGCCGATGACCACGACTTGCGCGCCCGCTTCCACTCGCGCCGCATTCAACACCGCGCCGACGCCCGTGATGACCGCGCAGCCCAACGTCGCCAGCGCCTCGAACGGCACATCCGCAGGCACGGGGATCACGCCCTCTTCCGCCACCACCGCGAAATCGGCGAAACAGGCCGTGCCGTTGTAGTGGCCCACGTCCTGCCCGCGCGCGCGCAGCCGCGTGCCGCCCGCCGGCAGACGGTTGCGATAGGTCGTCCGCTCAAGACGGTCGCATAAGACGGGGCGACCCTCACGACAAGGCGGGCAGACGCCGCACGGCGGAGCCCAGCAGAAGACCACCGTGTCGCCCGCGCTAACGCGCGTCACGCCCTCGCCCACTTCGCGCACGATGCCCGCGCCTTCGTGCCCAAGCACGAGGGGCGGGCGCACAGGCCAATCGCCGCGCGCCGGATGCAGATCGCTATGACAGACGCCCGCGGCCTTTACTTCGACCAGCACCTCGCCCGCGCGCGGCGCTTCGAGCTCCGCCTCCTCAACCGAGAGCGGCGTGCCCTGTTCCCACAAAATTGCAGCGTTGATGTTCATCAAGAGTTATTTATAGAGCGTCAACTTCGTCATGCTTGTGCGGCGAGCGTCGTGCCGATGCGCGCCAGCCACGCGACGCGTTGGTCCAGTGCGGCGAAGCGCGGGTCGTCCGTCTGGCCGCGATGGTAACGAAAGAATATCTGTTGCAGCACGACGGCGAGTTTGAAGACGGCGAACACTTCATAGAAAGCGATGTTCGTCAGATCAAAACCTGTGCGCGCGCCGTAGCGTTCGAGAATCTCTGCGCGCGTGAACCAACCCTCGCGGTGCGTGACAGTGGCGACAGCTATCGCTGCTGCGTGGCGGTCGCGGTGTGCACCCAGTAACAGAGCAGTATGCCCAGATCAACGAGCGGGTCGCCGACCGCCGCCATCTCCCAGTCGAACACGCCGACGATGCGCCCAACGTCGTGCGCGTCGAGCATCACGTTGTCGAGTTTGTAGTCGCCGTGAACCAGCGTCGGGCTCGCGGCGCTTCAGGCGGCAGCCGCTCGACGAGCCACGCGGCGAGCGCGTCCATCTCCGGCAGTTCGGTCGTCTGCGAACCGTGCCAGCGCTCGTTCCACCCGCGCACCTGCCGCGCGACGAAGCCCGTCGGGCTTGCCGAGCGCGGCGAGGCCGTGCGCCGCTATGTCAACCATGTGCAGGTCGGCGAGCGCGTCCACCAGCGCGGCGCTCGCACGGCGCCGCTCATCGGGTCGCCCGGCCAACTCAGGCGGCTCTTCAGTCCGCACGACCAGGCCGTGCCGCCGCTCCATCACGTAAAAGGTCGAGCCGATGATGCTCGCGTCTTCGCAGAGCAGGAACGGTTGCGGCGCAAGCGTGATAGACCGGATGCACGGCGGCGAGGATGCGATACTCGCGCGCCATGTCGTGCGCCTTCGGCGGCACAGGCCCGAACGGCGGGCGACGCATGCACGAACTCGCGCGCGCCGAAGCGCAACAGGTAAGTCAGGTTCGAGTGGCCGCCGGGAAACTGCTCGACCGTCAAAGGCGCATCGGCATCGAACTGTGCGCCCAACAAGGCGACTAACTGCTCACGCACATACTTGCCAAGCGCCGCCCAATCAAGCTGCTCGCTCGCCCGCACAGGCTTTGTGTCGGCCGCTCCTTGCATCGTCAAACTTAAGCGTTACGGTCCTACTCTAAGGTCGCAAGATGATGCACGTCGTCGTAGCGTGCGCGTAGAGTTTGCCATGCTCGTCCACGACGCGGCCTTCGGCAGTCGCGGTGCGCCCGCCGACGTGGATCACTTGCGCCTCGCAACGCACGCCGCCGGTTTCAGCCGTCAGCGGCCGGACATAGTTGACCTTGATCTCAAGCGTCGTATAGCCCACGCCAGCGGGCAGCATCGAGTGGACGGCGCAGCCCATCGCCGAATCGAGCAAGGTCGCCGCCAAGCCCCCATGGACGACACCAATCGGGTTGTAGTGATACTCGGCGGGTTCGACCGTGAAGACCGCCCGGCCCTCGCTCAACTCTGCGAGGCCGAAATCCATCAACGCGCTGATCGGCGGGCGCGGCAATTCGCCCGCGACGATCTTCTGCAAATATTCCATCCCCGACAGACCGCGCCCGGCCGCGGCCAGACGCGCGCGGATCGGCCCAACTGAATGTGCGCGTCCGCGCTCCTTGATCAATCGTGCTGCTCATAGTTCTCTTATTTACCGAAGACGGCTTTGCGTTTCTGGATGAAGGCGGTGACGCCTTCGATGAAGTCGGGCGCATGAAAGCACGCGTCCTGATTGACCGCTTCAAATTCGAGCGCGGCGGCAAGTTCAGTCTGCGCCCCTTCATTCAATCCCGCTTTGATCTTAGCCAATGCCACGCGCGGCGACGCGGCAAGTCGCGCGGCCAGACGCGTCCACGGTCGCATCCAACTCCGCGACAGGAACAACTTGATTAACGAGGCCGAGGCGCAACGCCTCTTGCGCGCCGATGATGTCGCCGGTCGCCATCAACTCGAACGCTTTGTGATAACCGACGAGGCGCGGCAGAAAGTACGTGCTGCCGCCGTCCGGCATCAACCCGATCTTGACGAAGACCTGACCAAAGAGTGCCTGCTCCGATGCGACGATCAGATCGCACGCGAGCGCGTAGTTCGACCCGACCCCGACCGCGTGCCCATGCACGCGCGCGATGATCGGCACAGGCAGCGCACGCATCGCACGAATGGTCGGGTTCACGCCTTCGCGTAACGCTTTGGTGACATCAAACTCCGCGATGTCGCTCGCGCTCGTCGCCACCAGATCAGCGCCCGCGCAGAAGGCATCGCCCGCGCCCGTCAAGATCACGACCCGCGTGCCGTCTTCGGCCGACGCTGCAATCGCGGCACGAAGCAACTGCACCGTCTCGCCGTCAACCGAGTTGCGGCGTTCGGGGCGATTGAAGGCGATACGCTTGATGCCGTCTGTGGTTGTGACGATCAATTTCTCCGCACGTTCAGTCATAAGGGCTGACTCCTCATCACATGAATAGTTCAATCACATTTCGGCCGCACTGACTTTGCTCACACGTAATAACGCACCAGCCACTCGGCCGCGCAACATGGCTTGCTGCTGCCTTCGCGCTCGACCGTCACGCCCCATGTCGCCTGCACGCCGCCGTCAATCGCCGCCAGTTCAACCAGCGTGAAGCGCCCGCGTATGCGCGCCCCGGCCGGCACGGGCGCGATGAAGCGCACGCGGTTCAAACCGTAGTTGAGGCCCATCCGCACGCCGCCGACCGACATCGCCCAGCCGCATCAACTCGCTCAACAACGAGAGCGTCAGAAAGCCGTGCGCGATTGGTTGTTTGAACGGCGACTCGCGCGCCGCGCGTTCCGGATCGACGTGAATCCATTGCCGGTCCTCGGTCGCTTCGGCAAACTGATTGATGCGCGCCTGCGTCACATCCAACCAATCGCTCACGGCCACCTCTTGCCCGACATATTCGCCGAGTTTGGCCACGCTCTCGATCTCCGTCACAGGCATTGCTCCATCCTCACTAACGCTAGTCTTGATATTTGCTCAACTCCATCCGAGCGATTGCTTCGACGTGAACTTCGTCGGGGCCGTCCGCGAGTCTGAGCGTGCGCGCGTTGGCCCACGCGGCGGCGAGCATGAAATCATCCGAGACGCCCGCGCCGCCGTGCGCTTGCACGGCACGATCTATGACGCGCAAGGCCACGTTCGGCGCGACGACTTTGATCATCGCGATCTCCGCCCGCGCAGCCTTATTGCCAACCGTGTCCATCATCAGCGCCGCCTTCAACGTCAAGAGCCGCGCCTGTTCGATCTCCATTCTTGAACGCGCAATGTCGCTGCGAATCGTGCCCTGTGCCGCGATAGGTTGCCGAACGCCACGCGTTCGGTCACGCGTCGACACATCGCTTCAAGCGCGCGCTCGCTCATCCCGATCAGACGCATGCAATGATGTATGCGGCCCGGCCCCAAACGCCCCTGCGCGATCTCGAACCCGCGCCCCTCGCCCAACAGCATGTTCGACGCAGGCACGCGCACATTCTCAAACACCACTTCGGCGTGGCCGTGCGGCGCGTGGTCGTAGCCATAGACCGACAGCAACCGCACGACGCGCACGCCCTCTGCGTCCATCGGCACAAGGATCATCGACTGCTGCCGGTGCTTGGGCGCATCGGGGTCGGTCTTGCCCATGAAGATACTAATCGTGCAACGCGGGTCGCCCGCCCCACTGGTCCACCACTTGCGCCCGTTGATGACGTACTCGTCGCCGTCGCGCTTGATCGTCGCGCGGATGTTCGTCGCGTCCGACGAAGCCACGTCCGGTTCGGTCATGGCGAAGCACGAGCGTATCTCGCCGTCGAGCAGCGGTTGCAGCCAACGTGCTTTTTGTTCCGGCGTGCCGTAACGCACGAGCACTTCCATGTTGCCCGTGTCCGGCGCGCTACAGTTGAAAATCTCCGGCGCGAACGCCATCGAGCGCCCCATCAATTCGGCCATCGGCGCGTATTCAAGTTCGTCAAGCCCGCGCCCATACTCGCTCTCAGGCAAGAACAGATTCCACAGGCCATCGGCGCGCGCTTTCACTTTCAACTCTTCCATCAAAGGCGCGGGTTGCCAGCGGTCGCCCTCGTTGATCTGCTCATGAAACAGACGCTCGTTCGGATAGACGTGCGCGTCCATGAAGCCGCGCAACTTTTGATAAAGCTCTTGCGCGCGCGCCGAGACGTGAAAACCGGCATAAGGATCGTCGCTGCTCATCAGCAAATCTCGTTATCAAGTTTGTAGATTCTCGAAGACGGTGGCCGCGCCCTGTCCGCCGCCGACGCACATCGTCACCATGCCGTAACGACTCTTGCGTCGCCGCATCTCGCCAAGCAACTGCACGGTCAACTTCGCGCCCGACGCGCCCAGCGGATGGCCCAAAGCGACCGCGCCGCCGTTCACGTTCGTCCGCTCGTCGTCCATCCCCAACTCGCGCATCACCGCTATCGCCTGACACGCGAACGCTTCATTGAGTTCGATCAGATCGATCTCGTCGAGTTTAAGCCCGGCCAACTTCAACGCCTTCGGCACGGCCACGACCGGCCCCATGCCCATGATCTCCGGCGGCACGCCGCCCACCGCATACGAGACGAAGCGCGCCAGCGGCTTCAGGCCCAACTCTTCGGCGCGCGCGCGCGACATGACGATCACGCCGGCCGCGCCGTCCGATGTCTGGCTGGAATTGCCCGCCGTCACCGAACCCTTGACGTGAAAGACCGGGCGCAGTTTGGCCAAGCCTTCCGGCGTCGTATCGGGCCGCGGCCCTTCGTCCCGGTCGAACGTCAACTTCTTTTGTTTCGGTCGCCCGTCCGGCCCGACTTCGTTGATCTCAACTTCAAGCGGCACGATGCCGTCGTCCGCGAACCGCCCCGCTGCTTGCGCCGCGAGCGCGCGCTGATGACTGCGATAAGAGAAGGCGTCCGACTCTTCGCGCGCGACGTTGTACTTGCGCGCCACGTTCTCGGCGGTCAAGCCCATGCTCAGATAAACGTCCGGGCGATGTTCGACGAGATAAGGGTTCGGCCGAAACTTCGTATTGCCGCGCAGCATGCTCATCGATTCCGTGCCGCCCGCGATGATGCATTCGGCCATGCCCGCCATAATGCGCTCCGCCGCCATCGCTATGGTCTGCGACCCCGAAGAGCAGAAGCGATTGACCGTCACCGCCGGCACTTCATGCGGCAGCCCCGCCCGCAACGCCGCGATCCGCGCGACGTTCGTGCCCGACTCGCCCTCAGGCGTAGCACAACCCATGATCACATCGTCGATTGCATCGGGCGGCAACTCCGGCACGCGCCGCAACAAATCCGCGATCACCGTCGCCGCCATATCATCCGGTCGCGTCGTCCGCAACGTCCCCCTCGGCGCTTTGCCCGACGGCCGTCCGCACGCCCGCCACGATCACAGCTTCTCTCATAAACAACCTCTCTCGATCTCGTCAGTGCCACACACGCTACCGACTTGCGCTAATGTTCGCGCACAACTCCTTGCGCTTCTCCCGTCATCACTTCTTTGCCGTGCTGGTTGCGGCAAATCCAAGACGACTTGAGTTGTGTATATTCAGCCGTCACGATCAGTTCGATGATCGTTACTTCGCAACGCACGGTGTCGCCGCTATAGACCGGACGGTGGAAGCGAAAGGTCAACTCGCGCGCGATGAAGTTGATGTCGCCGCCGATCTTGGTGGGCAGCGTGGCGGTAAGCAGTCCGTGAACCATGAGCCGCCCGTGTGCGTCGGGTTGCAGATGGTGCGTGCCTTCGTCGCCGGAAAATTGACTGAACCGGCGCACGTCGTCCTCGGTAAAAGTGCGCTCCCACGCTGTCACGTCGCCGACTTTCATCCGTTCACCTTAAGACTAAGATCGTAACCGCCACGCCGCGCTTACAGCTTAACGCCCACGAAACAACATGCAGGTCGCCGTGCCGTGCGCGTATAGTTTCCCGCTCGCGTCGATGATGCGACCTTCGGCCGTACCGACGCGCCCGCCGACGTGGAGCACATTTGCCTCGCAGCGCACTTCGCCCGTCTCGCGGCGCATCGGGCGGACATAGTTGATCTTCATCTCCAGCGTCGTGAAGATGCTGCCGGCGGGCATCATCGTGTTGATGGCGCAGCCCAGGGCCGAGTCGAGCAACGTGGCGGCCAGGCCGCCGTGCGCGATGCCGATGCCGTTGTAGTGGCGCTCGTCCGGCGTGACCGTGAAGACCGCGCGCCCCTCGCTCACCTCGACGAGCCTGAAGCTCATCAACTGCGCCATGCCCGAAGGCGGCCGCGCACCCGACAGCAATTGCTGCATGTATTCAAGCCCGCTCAACGCGTGTCGTGCGTCGGCTTGTCCGGCCTGTGTCTCTTCGTCGGCTGTGCGCGTCATCGTTTTGAATAATTCAAAATTCCAAGCGGCGTTAATTTCGCAGAGGCTTGCCCGTCGTCAGCATGTGCTGGATGCGCTCTATGGTCTTCGGCTCGCCGCAGAGTGCGACGAAGGCCTCGCGTTCGAGATCGAGGAAGTACTGCTCGTCCACCCACTGCGCGGCCGAGAGGTCGCCGCCACATAGCACGTGCGCGACCTTAAGGCTGACGTGCAGATCATACTCGCTCATGTAGCCGCCCTGCTGCATGATGTATAACCCTGCGCGCAAGGCCGCGAAGCGCGTCGCGCCCCGCCGCATAACAAGTGCCGCGCCGCGCGCGGGCGGCGCATAACCAGCTTCGGCCAGTTCGAGTACGAGTCGCTTCGCTTCGCCGATCTGATAATCACGACTCATCACGATCTGATCTGCGTCGGTCAGGAACCCGAACGAGCGCGCTTCGGCCGCGCTGGTCGAGACTTTCGCCGCGGCGATGGTTTGCAGCGCCTGTTGCAAGAACGGCAACGGATCGGCGTTGGTCTGCGCGCATCGGCGGCGAGATGACGCGGCGCACCAACTCTTTGCAACCACCCGCGCCGGGCAGCAACCCGACGCCGACCTCGACCAGCCCCATGTAAGTCTCAGCCGCCGCCACTGTGCGCGCGCCCGCCATCGAGACTTCCGCAGCCGCCGCCGAGCGTGCGCCCCACAGGTGCGGTCACGACCGGCTTCGAGCAGAAGCGCACGGCCATCAACGCGTCCTGCATCTCGCGCACGGCGCGTTCAATCGCATCGAAGCCGCCCGCGCCCAAGCCCCCGGCGAGGTTCGCGCCGACGGAGAAGTCCGCGGCTTCGTTGCCGATGACGAGGCCGCGCCAGTCGTTCGTCTCAACTTCTGCAACCGCCGCGCGCAGCATCTCTTTGATGTCTTCGTCGAGCGTGTTCATCTTGGTGTGAAACTCAAGACAGGCCACGCCGTCGCCGAGATCGATCAAGCTCGCGCCCTTGTTCTCGCGCACCACTCCGCCCGTCGCTTTCAACTGCCGCAACTCGATCTTGCGTTCGTCTAAAGGTTCGGCGATGTAAGTTTGATGCGCCGGATCGTAATAGCTCACGATGCCGTCGTCTGCGCGATAAAAAGTCTCGTGCCCGAGCGCGAGCATCTCCGTGACCCACGGCGCGACCGCGATGCCCTCGGCCGCCATCGCGTCGGCGGTCTGCCGCACGCCGAGCGCGTCCCACAACTCGAACGGCCCCAGTTCGTGCGAGTAACCCCAGCGCATGGCCTTGTCCACGTTGCTGATCCGATCCGTGATCTCAGGGATGCGCCGCGCGGCGTAAGCCAACGCGTTATAGACGACGTGGCGCGCCAGCGCACCGGCCTTATCATCCTGCGCCAACACGAACGCGAGCCGTTCAGGCAACGACTTGAGCTTCAACGCTTCCTTGATCGAAGAGATGTCAGGCTCGCGCCGCGCGCGGTATTCCATCGTCTCAAGATCGAGCGTGAGGATGTCGCCCTTTGTGCCTTTCGGCGGCTTGTGATAAAAGCCCTGCCCGGTCTTGTCACCCAGACGCCCGCGCTCTAACTGCGTCGTTCGCAACGTGCCGAGGTTCTGGTTACGCAAAACTTCGCGCGTCTCGTCGTCGGTGATCATCCCGTACAGGTTTTCGCCGACCGCGCTCGACACGTCGAGGCCAACCAAGTCTTGCAAGCGAAAAAGGGCCGTCTTCGGCCGGCCGATGAGCGGCCCTAAAATGGCGTCCGCTTCTTCAACCGTGTACTTATGCTCAAGCACATAGTTGACCGTCGATCGCGCCGTAGATCGAGCCGAAGCGATTGGCGATGAAGTTCGGCGTGTCCTTGCAGATGACGACGCCTTTGCCCAGCCGACGTTCGGCGAAGTCGGTCATAAACTCCGTGATCTCCGGGCGCGTGTCGGGCGTCGGGATCACTTCGAGGAGTTTCATGTAGCGCGGCGGATTGAAGAAGTGCGTGCCGAGAAAGTGCGCCTTGAAATCGTCGCTTGCTTCAGCGGCAATGTCAGCAATCGGCAACCCCGAAGTGTTACTCGAAACGATGCTATTGGGCTTTCTAACTTGCTCGATGCGCGCCATCAACTCGCGCTTCGGTTGCAACTGCTCGACGATGGCTTCGACGATCCAATCACCTTCAGCAACCCACTCGAAGTTGTCTTCGAAGTTGCCGATGGTCACAAGTTCCGCCGCTGCGGGCGTGAAGAAGGCCGCGGGTTTCGACTTCTGCAAACGTTCGAGCGCGGTCGCGACGATGCGATTGCGCACCTGCGGACTCTCAAGCTTAAGGCCGCGCTTCTCTTCTTCGGGCGTTAGCTCCTGCGGCGCGATGTCGAGCAGATAGACGGGCAGACCGGCGTTCGCGGCGTGCGCGGCGATGCCGCCGCCCATCGTCCCCGATCCGATGACCACGACGCGCTTGATTGTGTAGCTCATGGCTGCTTCGCTTCGGTCCTTTGCGCTTCGATTGTGTTAGTGGTCCGCCGCTCGTCAATTCATGCACTGGCCGCCGTCTCGCGCCCTGTGAACAGATCGGGATCGGTGGCGCGCAGTCGCGTTAGGAAGTCGCGCCACAGGGGCGCGAAGACGGGAATGCGCGCGATCTCGGCCTTCGCGCGGCGCGCGGCTTCGGGCGCAATCGCCACCGGCTCGCGCCCGAGCGCGGGCCGCCTGCGCCACCGCGAGATGGCGCGCGGCCATGTCTTCAAGCAGAACCATGCGGACGAAAGCGAACTGGATATTATCGCCCGTCGTGATCGCGCCGTGGTTCGGCAAGATGACGGCGCGCTTATCATGCAGCGCACGCGCAACCGGCATCACGCGTTCTTCGTCCGACGCCAGCCCCTCGTAATCTTCTTCGACCAACCCGATGTCGTCCGCGAGAATGCAACTCTCCTGATCGTAAATCTCCGGCACGACGCGCAACGCGCTCAAGGTGACGACCGCGTGCGGGTGCGTGTGCGCGACGGCTACGGCCTGCGGGTTTTCGCGGTGGATGATGCCGTGCAAGCGGATCGTGTCGTTAACGTAAGCGTCGCCTTCGAGCACCTCACCTTTGAAGTTGACGCGCACGATATTCTCCGGGCGCAACGTGGCGAACGAAGGGCCGAAGTGATTCACGAGCATCTCGTCCGCGCCGACGGCGACGCTTAGATGCCCCGCGTTGGCCACGCTCAACCCTTGCCGGTAGAGCAGACGCGCGGCACAACAGATGTCGAACTTGATCGCTTCGTAGTCAGTCATATGATTAATCTCGCTTCACATTAAGCATCACAGCCCGCCGGTCACTTCAAGCACTTGGCCCGACACGTAATCGCTCAAGGGCGATGCGAAAAAGAGCACCGCGCCTGCGCCTTCTTCGGGTGTGCCGCCGCGCCCCATCGGGATCATTTTGAAAGCGATCTCGCGGTGCGCTTGCGGAATGCCGAGCGCGATGTCGGCCGCTTCGCGCGTGACGCGTGCGCCCGTCTCTTTCGCCTGCGTCAGACGCGTCTCGATGAAACCGAAGGCGACGGCGTTGACCTGTATATTGAACTGCCCCCACTCTTTCGCCAGCGTCTTCGTCAACCCGATGATGCCCGCCTTGCCCGCCGCGTAATTCGCTTGACCGGCGTTGCCGCGCGTGCCCGTCGTCGAAGAGACGTTGACGATCTTGCGCGCGGACGCTTGCCCCGCCTGTTCCTTCTCGCGCTTCGCCGTCTCGCGCAAGTATTCCGACGCGGCGCGGATGATGCGAAACGGCGCGGTCAGATGCACGTCCAGCATCGCCTGCCATTGCTCGTCCGACATCTTGTGCGCCGTGCCGTCCCACGTATAGCCGGCGTTGTTGACGATGGCATCGATGCGCCCGTAAGCGTCGAGCGTCGCTTTGACCAAGCGCGGCGCGAAGTCCGCACTCGTCACGTCGCCCGCGAACGCGAGCGCGTCGCCGCCCGCGTCTTTAACTGCCGCGACCGCTTCGTGCGTCGGTTCGGCGTCAATGTCGGAGAGGACAACACGCGCGCCATGTGCCGCGAACAACGACCCGCACGCGCGCCCGATGCCACGCCCCGCGCCCGTGATGATCGCCACCTTGCCGTCTAACAGTTGCATAAGAGTTTCTCGCGCTTTCGCAATCCTTAGTCTTGGCCATTGGCCTGTTCTTCTTCGCGCAGGACGCGATGGAGAATTTTGCCGACGACGGTTTTGGGCAGGCTGTCACGAATCTCGAGTTTGGCGGGCACTTTGAACTCGGCCAGTCCGCCTTTGCAGTGTTCGATCAACTCTGCGACCGTCGCCGTCGCGTCCGGCTTGATGACGACGCAGGCTTTGACCACTTCGCCGCGATAGGCGTCGGGCACGCCGATGACGGCGGCTTCCATCACGGCCGGGTGCGCGTAGAGCACGCCCTCGACCTCGGACGGATAGACGTTGAAGCCGCCGACGATGATCATGTCCTTCTTGCGCTGCACGATGTAGCAATAGCCGTCCTCGTCCATGCGCGCGACATCGCCCGTGTAAAGCCACGTGCGCCCCGCGTCGTCGGTCCTCAGCGCAATGGCCGTCTCGTCGGGTCTGTTCCAGTAGCCCTTCATCACTTGCGGCCCGGCGATGCAGAGTTCGCCCTCTTCGCCGATGGGCACTGCGTGCGTGCCCGTTTCGAGATCAACGATCTTGATGTCCGTGTCGGGCAGCGGCAGGCCGATGCTGCCCGGTTTACGCCGTCCCAACGTGGGCGTCGTGTGCGTCACGGGCGACGCTTCAGAAAGGCCGTAACCTTCGTTGAGCGTGCCGCCCGTCAAACGTTCAAACTGTTCGATGACTTCGACGGGCAGAGGGGCCGAGCCGCTGTTGAAGAGTCGAATCTTATCGAGGCCGTACTGTTTCGCCTGCGGGTGATTGAGCAGAGAGATGTAGATCGTCGGCACGGCCGGGAAGTAAGTCGGCCGGTAATCGCGTATCGCGCGCAGCAACGCTTCGACATCGTACTTCGGAATCAACACCTGCTGCACGCCGCGCCACACGCCTTCCATCATGCCGACCGTGAAGCCGTAGATGTGAAAGAACGGGATGACCAGCAGGTAGGTGTCTTCGCCGCGCCTGAGCGCGCTGTGCGCCCAGCATTGAGTCTGCATGACGTTGGCGAAGATGTTGTAATGCGTGAGCATCGCGCCCTTCGGCACGCCCGTCGTGCCGCCTGTGTATTGCAGCACAGCTACGTCGTCAGGATCGATCTCGACGCGCGGTAAGTCCGGTTCACTGACTGCGGCAAGCAAGTCGGCCATGCGGATCGTGCCCGTCGACGGCGCTGGTCTCGGTCGCGGCGGCCGAGTACTCCGCGAGCGATGTGATGATGACGTGCTCGATCTTTGTCTGTGCGCGCACCGAAAGCGTTGCAGGCGCAAGCACGTCGAGCGTCAACATGGCGCGCATGCCCGAATCCTTGGCGACGACCAGCACCTCGCGCGGCGTGTAGAGCGGATTAATGTTGACGACCGTTGCGCCGAGACGCAGGACGGCGAAGGCGGCCACGACGTACTGCGGACAGTTCGGCAACATGATGCCGACGCGATCATGTTGCTTCAAGCCGAGGCGCGCGAGCGCGGCGGCAAACTTGTCCGCCTGCTCTTTGATCTGGCCGAAGGTGAGATGCGCGCCGAGAAAGGCCGTCGCCGGGCGGTCGGGCACTTCGGCCGCCGTGATACGCAAAATTTCATGCAGCGCGCGGCGCGGGTAATTCATGTGCGCCCGCACCCAGTAGTCGTAATGGTCCAGCCACGGCCGCGCCGCATAAGGCGACGCGTCGCTTGCAACTACTCTGGCCTCGGTCATCAAACATCTCCTCGTAATATTAGTGCGCAGTTGTTCGATTATAACTTGTCGTCAGACGATGGTGCGCCCGCCGTCCACCACGATGGTCTGCCCCGTGATGTAGTTCGACGCGTCGGACGCGAGAAAGACCGCGACGCCTTTCAACTCGCCCTCAGCGCCGACGCGCGCAATCGGATTGCGTGCTTTGATTGACGGCTCAGCATACTCGATGGCGGCGTCCGCAAGGCGCGAATGAAAGAAGCCCGGCGCGATGGCGTTGACGCGAATGCCACTGCCGCCCCCACGTCGCGGCGAGTTCGCGCGTCAAGCCGAACAGCCCGGCCTTGCTCGCCGCATAACCGACGTAATGCGGCCCGTCCGCCGACGACTGCAAGCCCGACACGGACGAGACGTTGATGATGCGCCCGTACTCGCGCTTCAACATCTCGCGCCCGGCCGCCTGCGCGAACAAGAAACGCGCCCGTCAGGTTGATGTCGATCACCTTCTGCCACTTGTCGAACGGCATCTCTTCGGGTGACGCGCCCCAAGAAACGCCCGCGTTGTTGATGAGTATATCGACCTGGCCGAACGTTTTGATCGTTTGGTCAACGACCGCTTGCACCTGCGCCTGATCGGTCACGTCGCATAGCAAGCCTTCGACTTTGAAGCCCTCTGCGCGCAGTTCGTTAACCGTCGGCGTCAACCACTCATCCCGCCGCGCGCACAACATCAACGACGCGCCCGCTTCCGCCAAGCCTTCGGCCATCTCACGCCCCAAGCCCCTTGAGCCGCCCGTGACAATCGCCACGCGCCCCGAAAGATCGAACAAGTCTCGCACATGTGCTGTCATCTGTTTGGCTTTCGTCGGTGCAAAAATTTGCGGTCTTCAGTTGACATCGATGACGAGCCGTGCGATGCGCTCGCGGTGAAAAGTGGCATCGCCGAACAACGTCTCGGATGATTTGCTGCGCTTGTAATAGAGTTGCAGATCGTGTTCCCAAGTGAACCCGATGCCGCCATGCACCTGCACGCCGCGATTGCCGACTTCGCGGTAAGCGTCCGAGCAATAAGCTTTCGCAATCGAGACCGCGCCGCTGGCCGCCGCGTCGCCTTCGGTCAAAGCCCACGCCGCATAATAAGCGGCCGAGCGCGCGCTCTCCGTCAACAGCAACATGTCGGCGCACTGATGCTGCACGGCTTGAAAAGAGCCGATGGCGCGACCGAACTGCTGGCGCGTCTTCGCATATTCGACGGTCGTATCAAGTACCCACTGCATCCCGCCGACCATCTCGGCGCACAACGCAACGGTCGCCACTTCCAACGCACCATTGAGTGCGCCGCGCGCGTCGCCGTCCGCGCCCAACGCAGTCAGCACCCGCGACACTCACGCCCTCGAAGTTGACTTCGTAAACCTTGCGCGTCGCGTCCATCGAAGGCATCGGCTTGACGTTGACACCGTCCGCCCCGCGCTCGACGGGCAAGAGCGCGAGACTGTCGCCGTCGCGCGCCACGCAGATGATCAAGTCTGCGCCCGCTGCATCGGGCACGAAAAGTTTTTGCCCCGTCACAGTGAAGTTGTCGCCCGCCCGCGTCGCTTCTAGCTTAACCGCGTCCGCGTCCCAGCTCGCGCCCTCTTCAAGCAACGCGACCGTCGCCTTCAACTCGCCCGCCGCCAATCGGTTCGAGATACTTCGCGCGCTGCTCGGCGTTGCCCGCGCGTTCGATGAGTGCCGCGGCCGTGAGCGTCGAGAGAAACGCGCCCGGCAAACACGCGCGCCCCATCTCCTCCGCGACCACCGCCAACTCGACCAGACCCAGACCGAGGCCGCCGTGTTCTTCAGGCACGACCAACCCCGTCCAGCCTTGATCGGCCATGGCCTGCCAGAGTTCATCGTCGTGCGCCGTCTCCGTCTCCATCAACGCACGCACGCGCTCCGGCTTACATTCGCGCGCTAGAAACGCACGCGCCGACTCCTTCAACAACTTCTGCGGTTTGCTGAGATCGAAGTCCATAATAAAAGTTCAGTGACAAATGACGAAAGCAGCTATCGGCTATCAGCGGTCAGCTCTTTCGTCTTTAGCTGATCGCTGATCGCTGACCGCTCCTTCGTCACTGCCTTCAGTAGCTTTTTGGTAAGCCGAGCACGCGCTCGGCGATGATGTTGCGTTGGATTTCGCTTGTGCCCGCTTCGATGGTGTTGCCGCGCGTGCGCAGGTAGCCGTACTCCCACATGCCGTTGTCGAACTCTTTGAGTTGCCCGTAGGGGCCGAGAATTTCCTGCGCGGTCTGCTGCGTGCGCTGGTTCATCTCGCTCCAGTAGAGTTTCTGCGTCGAGCCTTCGGGGCCGGGTATGCCCGTCTTCGAGAGCGATGTTAACGCGCGGTTCGTGTTGAGCCGCAGGATTTCCAGCTCAAGATAAGCTTGCGCGAGTTTCTGCCGGACGAGCGGGTCTTCGCTCGCGGGCTGCCCGTTGCGTTCGATGGTACGCGCGCGCGCGATCAAGGCTTCGAGGTTGCGTTTGAAGACGACCTGAATGCCCGTGCCGAGGTTGGCGCGCTCGTTCATCAACGCGGTGATGGCCGTCGTCCAACCTTTATTGACTTCGCCGAGCACTTGCGCGGCGGGCACGCGCACGTTCGAGAAGAAGACTTCGTTGAAACCCGAATCGCCCGACATCTGGCGCAAGGGCCGGACCGACACGCCCTCGCTGTGCATGTCCGTCGAGCAGACAAGTGATGCCTTTGTGCTTCGCCGCTTCCGCGTCTGTGCGCACCAGCAGCAGACACCAATCGGCCATCTGCGCGAAGCTCGTCCAGATTTTTTGCCCGTTGATAATGAAGTCGTCGCCGTCGCGCGCAGCCTTCGTGCCGAGCGCGGCCAGGTCGCTGCCCGCGTTCGGCTCGGAAAAACCCTGACACCAGATTTCTTCGCCCGACAGGATCGGCGGCAGATAGCGCGCCTTCTGCTCCTCGCGTGCCCATCGCGATGATGGTCGGGCCGACGAGCGACAAACCGATTGTGCCGATCAACTGCGGCGCGTTGGCGCGCGCCAACTCTTCCTGAAAGATCGACTGCTCCATCAAGCGTCGCGCCGCGCCCGCCGTACTCTTTCGGCCAGGAGATGCCGGCCCAGCCGCCGTCGTAGAGTTTGCGCTGCCAGTCGCGCAAGTACTTGATATATTCCGCGCGATCTTCAGACCCCGTGCCGCCGCCGGTCCACTCGGCGGGCACGTTCGCCGCGAGCCACGCGCGAAATTCGTCGCGGAACTGTTGCTCGTTCGGAGTTAAATTCAAGTCCATGAGACTGACCTCAGTTTGTTGTCTGTCCTTCCGTCCCGCGCGGCTGCGCCGCTTCCCACAACAGTTCGGCCACGTCCAACACGCTCACGTCGCGCTCGCCTTTGCGCGCGTTGATGCCGTCTTCCATCATCGTCATGCAGAACGGGCAGCCGACCGCCAACACGTCCGCGCCCGTCTCGATGGCTTCGCGCGCGCGCTCCTGATTGACGCGCTGCCCCGCAGGCTCGTCCACAAAGCTCATCCCGCCGCCGCCGCCGCAACAAAAACTCTTGTTGCGACTGCGCTCCATCTCAACCGCCTTCGTGCGCGCGGAGATTTGCACCAGCTCGCGCGGTGCATCATAGACGCCGTTCTGCCGGCCCAAGTAACACGGATCGTGAAAAGTGATCTTCTTGTCCGTCGGGCTAAGCGGTTTAAGCCTGCCCTCTGCGACCAACTTGGCGAGATATTCGCTGTGATGATAGACCTCGAACCGGCCGCCGTACTGCGGGTATTCATGCTTGAACGTGTTGAAGCAATGCGGGCAGGCGGTGACGACTTTCTTGACCGCGTAACGATTCAAATTCTCGACGTTCTCTTTCGCCAGCGTCTCGAATAAGAACTCGTTGCCGATGCGCCGCGCCGGATCGCCGGAACATTTTTCTTCACGCCCCATGATGGCGAACTTGACGCCGGCCTGTGTCAACAGTTGCGCCGTCGCGCGCGTCACGCGCTGATTGCGTTCGATGAGTGCGCCGCCGCAGCCGACCCATAACAACACTTCTGCGTCTGTCGCATCGTTGATCTGCGCGACGTTCAAGCCCTCGGTCCAATCGAGCCGCGTCGCCTGCGTGCCGCTGAACGGATGCCCGCGTTTTTCGAGCGACATGATCGCTTCCTGCATCGAGTCGGGAAACTCCGCCTCTTCCATCACGAGGTAGCGGCGCATGTCAACGATCTTCGGCATCTGCTCGATGAAGACCGGGCAGGCTTCCATGCACGCTGCGCAGGTCGTGCATTGCCAAAGCGGCACGGGCGCGGTCGCCGCCGAAGCGCCGATGATCGCTAAAGGCTTGCGTGCTTCAACGTCCGTGGTCGGTTCTTTGTCGGCCGGCGTTAGCGCGGCCGTTGCGCCGTCGCCGTTCGTCGAGACTAACCCGAACACATCGCGCGGGCGCGCGTGCATCAGGTCGCGCAGTTCGATGATGACATCGCGCGGCGAGAGTTCTTTGCCGACCGTGTTGGCGGGGCAGACGGCCGTGCAGCGCCCGCATTCTGTGCAGGCGTCGAAGTCGAGCAGGTCCTTCCACGTAAAACCTTTGAGCGAGTTGACGCCGAAGCTTTCGGTCTTCTCGAAGTCGATGTGCTTGAGCGTTGCGCCGAGCGGCACGAGGTTGGCGGTGTAGATATTGAGCGGCGCGGTGATGACGTGCATCATCTTCGTGTACGGCAGCCACGCGATAAACGCGAAACTCACCGCGAGGTGAAACCACCACACGCCGACGTGCGCCCGCTGCATCGCTTCGACGCTCATCAACTGATGCGACGCACGCGCAACCATGTTGCCAAACGGCGACCACGCGCCCCACGGATCATTCGTCGCCGCGATGCGCCAACCTTCGACCAGAAAGCCTTGCAAACACAGCAGAAAAATGGCGACGAGGATCAACGTCGCCTCGTCCGTATAGACCAGTTTCTTCGGTCGCTTGAGATAACGCCGCGCGGCCGCCATCACGATGCCGACCATAACGAGCGCGCCGAATAGATCGACGATGAAAGATTGAAAGTAGAGATAGAACCGCCCGCGCATGATCGCCGTGCCGAAGTCTGCGTCGAGTGCAACGACCGTTGTTGCGATGGTCAGCACGACGAAGCCGTAGCTGATGAACTGATGAAACAGCCCCGCGTAACGGTCGCGCGCCGTGCGTCGCTGCGCGACCGCATGCTTAAGCACCAACTTGATGCGCTCTGCGGGCCGGTCGAACCGCGCGGCGGGCAAACCTCGTCGCCAACGACTGATGTGCCGGTAGATGCCGTAGCCCGCAACCAACGCCGTCGGCAACAGCAGCACATACATCACCCAGATGTGGGCGACGTTCCAGTAAATCGCACGCGTGGCTTCCGCAGGATTCATTCAGCGTCCGTGATAGAAGCGCAGAATTTATTTCAGCAGTGCAGTTAATTTCTCACGCAGCAGCGGCACGACCTTGCGGTAGTCTTCGACGATGCCGAAGCGGCAGTGCTTGAAGATCGGCGCGTCCGGGTCGGTGTTGATAGCGGCGATCACCTTTGCTTCGGAGATGCCCGCCATGTGCTGGCTCGCGCCCGTGATGGCGATGGCGAGATATAACTCCGGCGTGACCTTCTTGCCCGTCTGCCCGACCTGCCACGTCGGCGGCACCCAGCCCGCGTCGCACGCCGCGCGCGACGCGGCCATCTGCGCGCCTAACAGATCGGCGAGCGGTTGCAACTCGGTCTTGAACGGTTCAGGCCCGCCGATGCCGCGCCCGCCCGACACGATCACGCGCGCCTCTTCAAGTCGCGCTTCGCCGCCCGCTTCGCGTTTGCGTTCGACGATGCGCGTGCGCGTGTCTGGTTGTATGTCGAGCGCGGAGCGCGTGATGCTGCCCGCTGCGGCCCGCGGCGCGGCGGGCGCGAACGAACGCGCGCGCAGCCACACGACCGCAGGCGCACGCTTCAACTCAAGCACCGCTTGCGCCTTGCCGCCGTAAACCTGACGGCTGACGTGCAACGCATCGCCCGCGACACGCACCTCCACGCCATCGCCCGCCGCGCTTCCCTGCAAACGATAAGCGAGTCGCGGCGTAAGCTCTTGACTATAAGTGTCGTTCGCAAGTAACACGGCGCGCGGTTTCAGTTCGGCGCACAACTGCACGAGCGCCGTCAAACAAGTCTCCGGTTGATACTCGGCCAGCTCCGCTTCATCCGCGACCGTGACCGTATCGGCGACGCGCGCAAGTTCAGCGGCGAGTGCGTCGGCGCTCTGCGCCGATGACGACGGCGCGCAGTTGCCCGCCCAACTCGTCTGCGAGGCGTCGCCCCGCGCCCGCCAACCCTTGCGCGGCCTTGTCGAAACCAGCGGCGGCAAAAAGACAGATAATGACGTCGTTCATAAGCTCAGCTTGCGGATATTTAATAGGCGGTACGAACTTGAGTTTACAACGCGCGCGTCACTTCGACGATGCGCCGCGCGAAGGCTTCGACCTTTTCGTCCAGCGTGTCGCCGCTGACGAACTCGCAGCGCGTCTCCTTCTGCGGGATGCTAAATCAGCCACTTCATAATAAGCGTTGCCCGCGCGTGCTTCGGCCGCATCGATCTGCAAGTCGTCGAGCGTCCACTTCGTTAACGGCTGGCGGTACGACATCATCACGTCGCGCACCTTCGGGATGCGCGGCACGTTATGCTCGTCGTTGGTGACGGTGACGACGACGGGCGGTTCGGCTTCGAGCACCTCCCAGCCCGTGTCGGTCTGCCGCTTAAGCCGCAGTTTGCCGTCTGCCGCCTCGATGTGATCCACGAACGAGACGCAAGGCAAGCCCAACTCTTCCGCGAGCAGAGCGCCGGTCTGCCCCGCGCCCCAGTCGCCCGCCTCGCGCCCGACCATGATCAGATCGAACGAGCCGAGTTTGCGAATCGCGGCGGCAAGCACGCGCGCCACCGTGAGCGGATCAGGGTTATCGTTGCCGTCGCCAACGACGAGCGCGGCGGCGTCAGCCTTCATCGCCAGAGCCTTGCGCAGAGAGTCTTCCGCCGATGCTTGCCCGTAAGAGAGCACCGTGATCTTAGCTGCTGCCGGCGCGCTCGCGCAGTTGCAACGCCGTTTCGAGCGCGTTCTCGCAGAAGATATTCGTGACGAGATTAGCCGAGCCGCGCTCGGCCTCACGCTTGATCGGATCGACGCGAAAATCGCGCGCCGGAATTTCCGGGATCGAGAATCTGCTTGAGACAAACGAGGATGTTCATGTGTTAATTAAGAAGTAGGCAATAGGCAATACGTGTAGGCAGTACGCTCCGTCCGATGACGGCTGACGCTGATACGGGAACGATAGGCGCGCGCATGTTTCGCTACTTGATTACTGGCTGCTGCTTTTAACCACTTGCAAGCCGCGCTGTGCGGCGCTGGCTTCGGGGCGCATCAGGCCGTGGAAAGCGATCTTGACGATCTGCTCGGCCGCCTGTTCATCGGTGAGCGCGCCGTCCTGCCGGAACCAGCGCGACAGCCAGTTGATCATCCCGAGCAGGCTGAAGGTCGCGGCGGTCGTGTCCACGTCCTGCAACTTCCCTTCGGTCTTGAGTTGTTGATGGAGTCGCGCAGGCAATCGAAGTAGGCGCGTTTGCGTTGCGTGATCTTTCTGCTCTGCGCGGGCGTCAGCGCCGTGATCTCATCGACGAGGATGGTGATGGCGCCCTGCCCTCTGGTCACGAAGCGCGCGTGGCTGGCGATGATGAAGCGCAGCCGCGCGGCCGCGTCGGCGATAGCCTGCGCGGGCGCGACGACCTCTGCTTCCAGTTCGTCCAGCCCGAAGTTCATGATGTCGAACAGCAGTTCTTTCTTGCCGTTGATGTAATGGTAGAGCCCCGCCTTCGTCATGCCGAGCGCGTTGGCGATGTCGTTGACGGAGGTGGCGTCGTAGCCTTTGCGCAGAATGATCTGCGCCGCCGTGCGATAGATTTCCGCCAGCCGCTCGTTCGGCACAACGATCTTTTTTGCGCTTTCATCGTTGCTCTTGCAGGTTTGGGGCGCACACGTTAGGCTTGTGGCTCACTGACCGCGATGCTATCTTACCGACCGTCCGGTAGGTTGTTATACATCCGAAGAATGCTCCGCGTCAATCACGTTCGGTCGCGAAGCCCGACCGTGCGTGCGCGCGTTTAAGAGTCATTATCATGGCCGCGAAAACCGACGTTATCAAACCTGTCAGCGGTGGTAGTTTCTTAAGCACCGAAGCCGTGCCTGAGCAAGTGTTCACGCGCGAAGACCTGTCGGGCGCGCAGCAGATGTTCGGGCGCATCGCGGCGGATTTTATGCGCGCCGAAGTGCTGCCGCACGACGCGGAGATTCACGCGAAGGATTGGGCGTTGACGCGCGAGCTGTTGCTGACAGGCGGGCGAGTTGGACCTGCTGCGCGTGGACATCCCCGAAGCTTACGGCGGCTTGGGGCTGGACAAGGTCAGTTCGGCTTACGTGGGCGAGCAGATCGGCATCATGCCGTCGTTCGCCGGTTCGCTCGGCGCGCACACAGCTATCGGCACGCTGCCGATCGTTTACTTCGGCACGGAAGCGCAGAAGGCGCGCTACCTGCCGCGCCTTGCGAGCGGCGAATGGATCGCGGCCTATGCTTTGACCGAACCGGGTTCAGGCTCGGACGCGCGCGCAGCACGCACCAGAGCGACGCTCGACGCGGACGGCACGCATTACCTACTCAACGGGCAGAAGATGTGGATCACGAACGGCGGCTTCGCCGACGTGTTCACCATCTTCGCGCAAGTGGACGGCGACAAGTTCACGGCCTTCATCGTCGAGCGCGCGATGGGCGTGGTCAGCGGGCGCGAAGAACCGAAACTCGGCCTTGATGGCTCGTCCACGACGGCGCTCATCCTTGAGAACGTGCGCGTGCCGGTCGAGAACGTGCTCGGCACGGTGGGCGAAGGGCACAAGGTCGCCTTCAACATCCTGAACCTCGGCCGGCTCAAACTCGGCACGCGCAACATCGGCAGCGCCAAGCAAGCGTTGACGCGCGCGACTCATTACGCGGTCGAGCGGCGACAGTTCGGGCAAGCCATCAGTGAGTTCGGGATGATCAAGCAGAAGCTCGGCGAGATGGCCGTGCGCTGTTTTGTCGGCGACGCGATGGTCTATCGCACGCTCGGCGATGTGGACCGCGCGCTCGAACAGGTCGCCGCCGAAGATACGACGCGTGTGCTGCAGACCATTGAGAGTTTCGCCGTCGAATGTTCGATCAACAAGGTCTGGACCAGCGAGGCGCTGGCCTTCGTCGTCGACGAGGCGGTGCAGGTTTACGGCGGCTACGGCTACTCGAAAGAGTTCCCGGCCGAGCGCGCCTACCGCGACGCGCGCATCACGCGCATCTACGAAGGCACGAACGAGATCAACCGGCTCATCATCCCCACGCGCCTGTTGAAGCACGCGGCGACGGCTCATCTGTTCGACGGCGCGAACGCCGAGCACGCGCTTGATGACAAAGGCGCTGTGGCAACGTCAACCGACACGTTGTTTGCCGCCGAACGTGATCTGCTGGCGCGTGCGCGCCGACTCGTTATCTTTACGCTTGGGCGCGCGCATGTTGTGTATGGCGATGCGCTCACGCGCGAGCAAGAAGTGCTCGGTCACGTCGCAGACATTGCGTGCGAAGTTTATGCGCTTGAGAGCGCGCTGCTGCGCACGGAGAAACTCGTCAACGCGCGCGGCGCGGCCGGCTGCGCTACGCCGATAGACATCACGCGCGTCTATGCCAGCGACGCGGCGGATCGCTTGGCTCACTCGGCCAAGCAAGTTGTGGCCGCGTTCGCCCACGACGACGAGATCGCAAGCCTGCTTGACGGCGTTAACCGGCTCACACGCCACACGACTATTAACACGGTCGCGGCCCGTCGCCGGATCGCCGACTCGATCATCAAAGCCGGTCGTTATCATTTGTGATCGTTACATCATGAGTACTCGAACTAATCCACCGGGCCCGCGCAGCGTCATCCCCGGCCTACAGTTGTTGTCCTTCACGCGCGACCCGCTCGACTTCTTGCTGAGCGCGGCCCGGACCTACGGCGATGTCGCGTACTTCGGCAACGGCGCGCAGAGTTTTTTTCTGCTCAATCATCCCGATTACATCAAGGACGTGCTGGTTACGCACAACAGCCAGTTTATGAAGGGGCGCGGGCTGCAACGCGCGAAGCGTTTGTTGGGCGAGGGCTTGTTGACCAGCGAACCGCCGCTCCATCGGCGTCAACGCCGGCTGGCGCAACCGGCGTTTCACAAGCAACGCATCGCCGCTTACGGCTCGTTGATGGTTGATTATACGTTGCGCCTTGAGCGCGAGCGTTGGCACGACGCGCAGACGCTCGACATCGCGCAGGAGATGATGCATCTGACGCTCGCCATCGTCGGCAAGACGTTGTTCGACACCGAGACGGAACAGGAAGCGGAAGAAGTGCGCGCGGCGATCTCCGCGACGATGACCTCGTTCACGCGCTTCATGATGCCGTATGCCGAACTGCTGGATCGGCTGCCGCTGCCATCTACGCGCCGCTTTCAACAGGCGCGCGCGCGGCTCGACGCGGTTATCTATCGCATCATCGACGAACGCCGCGCGAGCGGTGCGGATCGCGGCGACCTCTTATCCATGCTGCTGATGGCGCAAGATGAAGAGGGCGGCAGCGGCAGCATGACCGACGAGCAGTTGCGCGACGAAGCCATGACCATCTTCCTCGCCGGCCACGAGACGACCGCCAACGCTTTAACGTGGACGTGGTATCTGCTCGCGCAAAACCCGGAGGCCGAAACAAAGCTGCACGCAGAACTTGATGCAGTGCTTGGTGGCCGCGCGCCGACGGCCGAAGACCTGCCACGCCTGCCTTACACAGAACAGGTGTTAGCGGAAGCGATGCGTTTGTATCCGCCCGCGTGGGTGTTGGGCCGGCGTGCGCTCGCGGATTATGAAGTCGGCGGTTATCGCGTGCCCGCCGGATCAATCGTGCTGCTGAGTCAATACGTGATGCATCGTGACGCGCGTTATTTTCCAGACCCGCTGCGCTTCGACCCCGAACGTTGGACGCCCGAAGCGAAAGCGACGCGCCCGCAGTTCTCTTACTTCCCGTTCGGCGGCGGCCCGCGCCGCTGCATCGGCGAAGGCTTCGCGTGGCTCGAAGGCATCCTCGTCATCGCCACGCTCGCGCAACGTTGGCGCATGCGCCTCGTGCCGTCGCATCCGGTCGCGCTGCAACCGATGGTCACGCTGCGCCCGAAGTACGGTATGCGTATGACGCTCGAACGCCGCACGAATAGTAAGACGACGGCGGAGCAGCCCTCTTGAGTTACATCTACTTCGTGCGCCACGGGCAGGCGGGCACGCGCGACGCTTACGATTCTTTGTCCGACCTCGGCCGCAGACAAGCGCGCTTGCTCGGCGAGCATTTCATCGCACAAGGGATCGAGTTTGACGCCGCTTACGCGGGCACAATGCTGCGTCAGCAACAGACCGCGGCCGAAGTTAGTCGCGCTTATACGGAAGCGAGCGCGCGCTTTCCTCAAGTCGTCGTCGAGCGCGGCTGGGACGAGTTCGATCTGCATCAAGTCTATCGTGAGCTTGCGCCTCTTTTGTGTGCAGAGGACGAAGCGTTTCGCATTGACTATGAAGCGATGCGCGCGGAGGTAGAGGCGAGTGCGGGCGCGAGCGAAGCCGAAGTGCATCGGCGTTGGCGGCCGTGCGACACGCAAGTTGTGGATGCGTGGCTTAGCGGGCGCTATCCTTACGGCGGCGAGACATGGGCGCAGTTTCATGCGCGCGTGGCCGCGTGCCGTCTGCCGTCGAGCGAAGCGCAAAGGGACGCGAACATCATCGTCTTCACGTCCGCCACGCCGACGGCAATCTGGGCCGGCCTCGCACTCGATATTGACCACGCACACGTGCGCCGTCTGGCCGGCGTCCTGCGCAACTCGGCCTACACAGTCCTGCGCTTGCGCGGCGCAGAGTTGCTATTGCTCTCCTTCAACGAAGTGCCGCATCTAAGTGCGCCGGGGTTGCGGACACATCGTTAAGCGCGGCGCTTTTTTTAGCAGCCAACGCCGCCGCGATAAACTGCGCCGTCAACTGCAACGCCGCGCGTGCTTCGGGCAACTGCCCGGCAAAGATCGGCCAGACGTGCGGCAGCCCACGTCTGATTTGTAGATCGACCTGCACACCGGCGCGTTCTGCGCCGCTCCGCGAGGCGCAACGAATCGTCGAGCAGCGTCTCGCTCGTGCTCACAAAAATTTGCAGCGGCGGCAAGCCCGACAGATCGGCGTAGAGCGGCGACGCCAACACGTCGTGTGCGTCGGCCGCGCCGAGGTAAATCCGAGCCGCGCGGCGCAAGGCGTCGCCGTAGAACATGGCGCAGCGCCGTTCGTTCGCGTCGAGCGACGGGCCGGTCGTCGCCAGATCGGTGAACGGCGAATAACAGACGGCCGCCGCCGGTAGCGGCATCTGTTCGGCGCGCGCCGCCAGCATCGTCGCCAGCAGCAGACCGCCGCCAGCAGAATCGCCGACGAAGGCGAGCTTGGTTGCGTCGCCCACATGCGCCAGCACGTACTTGTAGGCGGCCAGTCCATCTTCAACCGCGCACGGGAACCGATGCTCAGGCGCGAGGCGATACTCGACCGCGAATACTTGGGCACGGGTTGCGCGCGCCAACGCGAACGTCGCGCGCCGGTAGGTGGCCACCGAGCCGCCGATGTAGCCGCCGCCGTGAAAGTAAATGATCGTCGCTTCGTTCGCTGCGTCTGTGGTCCTAATCCATTCGCCGCGCACGTCCGGTTGCGTCACTTCGGTTAAGCTAAGATCAGACGGCGTGTGCTTCGGGATGCGGCGCGGGTCGTTCATCAGCTTGCGCCCGACGCGCACAACTTCTTCATCATCACCCACGGGGCGACGTTTGAAGTACCAACGCAGAAACAGCGACAGTATGTGACTTTGTAGGCTCGGCAATGGATGTTTAGCTCACGACTTCTTTTGCAGTTTGGCCAGTTGCCCGCCCGATAGACGGTTCATCACCGACATATAATTGATCGGCGCGGTCCGATGCACGACGTCGATGATGCGCGCGTCCATGCCGACGAGAATGCGTTGCGTGCGTCGTTTGATGCCGCGCACAATCGTCGCGGCGGCTTGCTCCGGCGTAGTGCGCGACACCTTCGCGTGATAGTTGACCAACACATCTTTAGCAGCCGCGTCAGCCTGCGCGCCGATGCGACCGCCGCGCGCGATGTTCGTCGCCACGCCGCCCGGATGCACGCACGAGACTGCGATGTTTGTGCCTTGTAGTTCGTGGCGCAACGCTTCGGTGAAGCCGCGCACCGCGAACTTGCTCGCGCTGTAAGCGGCGTTGCCCGGCGGCGCGATCAGCCCGAAGACGCTTGAGACGTTGACGATGTGCGCCGACGTTTGCGCGCGCAAGATGGGCAGAAACAACTTGACGCCATAGACCGTGCCCCAGAAGTTTATGTCCATCAACCAATGCAGGTCTTCGAGTGAGACTTCTTCGACCGTGCCGAACAACGAGACACCAGCGTTATTGATCAAGTGCGTCACGCGCTCGTGCTGCGCCACGACGGCGGCGACGAAGGCTTGCATCTCGTCAAGTTTGGCGACATTGACGACGTGCGTCGAGACACGCACGTCGGCGTTCGTGTCCGCCACCATGCGCGCGGTTTCATGTAAACCCTCGGCGTTCATGTCCGCGATGGCCACGCCTGCGATCTGCGCTTGCGCCAGACGCACGGCGAGCGCGCGCCCGATACCGGACGCCGCGCCCGTTACCACCGCGATGCTTTCGTTAGTTAAGCTCATAAGACTGCAACTGTGATCGTTCGTTTCACGCTGACAACTAAAAGTTAGCTTTGACAGATTAGGTAAACGCCCTAATATTTCTTGTCAAGCCTTTTATGAGCATCGAGCCAACATTAAAAGACAGCGCGCACGCGCGGATAGCGATCATCGGCAGCGGCTTCGGCGGCTTGGGCACAGCCATTCGCCTGAAGCAGCAAGGCATCGACGACTTCATCGTGCTGGAACGCGCGCATGATGTGGGCGGCGTATGGCGCGATAACACTTATCCCGGTTGCGCCTGCGACGTGGAATCGCATCTCTATTCTTTCTCGTTCGCGCCGAACCCCGACTGGCGACACAGCTTCTCGCGGCAGGCTGACATCTGGGCTTACCTGCGGCGTTGCGCCGAAAACTATGGCGTCATGCCGCATCTGCGCTTCGGGCAGGAAGTGCGCGAAGCGATCTGGGATGAAGCCCGGCAACATTGGCGGCTTGAAACTTCGCGGGGAGTTTACACGGCGTCGGTGTTAGTGTCGGCCGCCGGTTCGTTGAGCGACCCCGCGCTGCCGAAGTTGCCGGGGCTTGAGACTTTCACGGGGCGCGTGTTCCACTCCGCGCGTTGGGATCACACGTTCGACCTCAAGGGCCGCCGCGTCGCCGTCGTCGGCACGGGCGCATCGGCCATCCAGTTCGTGCCCGCGATTCAACCCACGGTCGGTCAACTCTACGTGTTCCAACGTACCGCCCCGTGGATCGTGCCGCGCCGCGACCGTCCGTTGGCCGAGCGCGAGCGGCAACTGTTCCGTCGCTTCCCACTGGTCCAGCGCACACGGCGCGCGGGCATCTACTGGCTGCGCGAACTATTCGGTTTCGCCTTTCGTCACCCGCGCGCGCTGAAATACTTCGAGCGCCTCGCGCTGCGCCACCTCGCGCAAGCCGTCGCCGACGCGGACCTGCGCGCGAAGCTGACGCCCGACTACACCATCGGCTGCAAGCGCATACTCATCTCGAACGATTACCTGCCGGCCCTGACACAGCCTAACGTCGAACTCGTCACCGACGGCATCGCCGAGATACGCACGCATTCGATCATCAGCAACGATGGCGTCGAGCGTCACGTCGATGCGATCATCTTCGGCACTGGTTTTCACGTCACTGATCTGCCGTTCGCCAGACACATACGCGGCCGGCGCGGGCAGACCTTAAGTGACGCATGGGCGGGCAGCCCCGTTGCTCACGTAGGCACAACGGTCACAGGCTTTCCCAACCTGTTTCTGCTGCAAGGCCCGAACACGGGGCTTGGTCACACCTCGGTTATCTACATGTTGGAAGCACAGATCGAACACGTCCTGAGCGCGATCAACTACATGCGCCGCCACAACGTCGCGGCGATGGAGCCGCGCCCGGAGGTGCAGGCCGCTTACGTGGCCGACATCGACCGGCGAATGCAGAGCACGGTCTGGAACTCAGGCGGCTGCTTAAGCTGGTATCTCGACACGACGGGACGCAACTCCGCGCTCTGGCCGCGCCCTACGTGGTCCTTCCGCCGTCGCGTCGCGCGCCTCGTGCCGCATGAGTATCTCTTAACACCGGCAAGCAACGGTCAGTAATGTGATTGCGGGCTGCGGATTTCGGAGTGCGGATTAGCAAGACGATTGTCTATTAATCCGCACTCCGAAATCCGCAGTCCGCAATGTCATTCGGTGTCTGTGCGGTTTGTGCTGGCGGCTGCTTTGAGCCAGATGGTCTTGACGTTGACGAACTCGCGTATGCCGTGGACGCTTAGCTCACGCCCGTAGCCTGAAGCTTTGACGCCGCCGAAGGGCAGGCGCGGATCGGAGGCGACCATGCCGTTGATGAAGATCGAGCCGGCTTCGAGTTCGTCCATGAAGCGCGCTTGCTCATGCGCGTCGTTTGTCCACGCGCTTGCGCCGAGGCCGAAGGTCGTATCGTTGGCGAGCCGGATCGCGTCGTCAATATCGACCACACGAAAGAGCAGTGCGACGGGGCCGAAGAACTCTTCCGTGTAGGCGGGCGAGCCTTTGGTGATGTTTGTAAGGACGGTCGGCGCGTAGAAGTAACCGGGGCGGTCGAGCCTGTGTCCGCCCGTCAAGACGCGCGCGCCTGCGGCGACGCTGCGCTGCACTTGATCGTCGATGTCCGCGACGATCTGTTGCGTGGCGAGCGGGCCGATCTCTGTTGTTTCATCGGCCGGGTCGCCGACGGCTAAAGCCTCCATCGCGGCGACGAAGCGATGTTCAAACTCGTCGTAGATTGCTTCATGCACGATGAACCGTTTTGCGGCGATGCATGATTGACCGTTGTTGATGGTGCGCGCCTTCACGGCCGTCGTGACCGCTTCATTCAAGTCTGCGCCGGGCATGACGATGAAAGGATCGCTGCCGCCTAGTTCCAACACGGTCTTCTTGATCTGTTTACCCGCTTCGCTCGCAACACTGCGCCCCGCAGGCTCGCTCCCCGTCAACGTCACCGCCACAACACGCGGGTCGGCAATGATACTACCAACCACGTCTGATCCGACGAGTAACGTTTGAAACGCGCCTTCAGGGAAACCGGCGCGCGCGAAGATGTCCGCGATGGCGAGGGCGCATTGCGGCACGTTCGAGGCGTGTTTGAGCAGCCCCACGTTGCCCGCCATGAGCGCGGGCGCGGCGAAGCGGAAGACCTGCCAGAAGGGAAAATTCCACGGCATGATCGCCAGCACCGCGCCGAGCGGTTGATAACGAACGAAGCTGCGCGTCGCGTTCGTCTTGATCTCTTCATCAGCCAGATGCCGCTCGGCCCATTCGGCGTAGTAGCGACAAACCCACGCGCACTTCTCCACCTCCTGCGCGCCCGCCTTGATAGGCTTGCCCATCTCGGTCGTCATCAAACGCGCGAACTTGTGCTGCTCTGTTTCGAGAATCTCCGCCGCACGTGTCATTGACTGCGCGCGTGCGGCAAACGTGGTGCGCCTGTGCGCGCGGAAGGTGTCGGCCGCGAGTTGCAGTTTCGTTTCCAGTTCGGGCGCGGACAAAGGCTCGAAGGATGCAAGCGTCTCGCCCGTCGCCGGGTCAATAGTCGCAATCGCCATGTTTGTAAACCGTATAGCTAAAGCACAGACAGCGGCCAACAGACTATCTGCAACAACGCATGACACGTAACCTAATCGCCACGCGATGCGACCGGCTCATGTTCCGGCGCGAGGGTGGTCATCTCGGCCATGACCATGCGCTCGCCGGTTTCGGCGCAGCACTCATCCTCGGTCGGCGGCTCGGTTGTGTGGCTGTCGTTGCGCGGCAGGTAGAAGGAGACTAACAGCGCGAGGCTGGCGAGCGCCGCGCCGACCCAGAAGACGTTGTGGATCGCGCCGGCCATCGCGCCGCGCAACGCGTCGAGCGCGGCGGGCGGCAGGGCGGCGCGCGCTTGCGGGTCGATGAGCGCGTTGGGATTCGCGGCCAACTCGGCCGCGCGTTCAGGTGTCAGCACGCTCTGGTCGGTGTGCGCTACTTTATCGAGTTGCGTGGCGAGTCCGGCAGACAGCACTGCGCCCATGACGGCGACGCCAACAGCGCCGCCGATGGAGCGTGAAAACTGATTGAGCGATGTCGCAATGCCGAGTTGCGTGCGCGCCACCGATTGCTGCACGGCGATCAGCAGCGTCAGCATCGTCAGACCCAGACCAGCGCCGATCAGGATCAGATCAAAGTAGAGCCACACGCGCGCCGTGTCGCGCTGGTACATGGACATTAGGATGAAGCCAAGCGTGAGCAGCACGAACCCCACGATGCACGTCGGCCGGTAACCGACCCTGAGCAGCAGCCGGCCGCCGATGACCGACATCCCGACCCAACTCAACATCAGCGGTGTCAAGAGCGACCCGGCCTGCGTGGCCGTCGCGCCCAACGCTCCTTGTGCGAACAGCGGCACGAACGAGATCGCGCCGAACATGCCTACGCCCGCCAGAAACCCGGCCAGCACCGAGACTGTCACCACGCGATTGCGGAACAACTGAAACGGCACGAGCGGATCGGCCGCGCGACGTTCGACCCACACGAAGCAGGCGGTTAGCAGCGCCGCTCCGGCAAAGAGCGCGAGGTTGCGCGGGGCGAACAGCGTCGTGAGACTTGCGCCGCCTTCGACGAGGGCCAGCATCAACATCGTGATGGCGGCCATCAACAAAGCTGCGCCCGCGTAATCAATCGAAGGACGGGCCGTCCGCTTCGGTTCTTTGAGTGCGAGGCCGAGGATCAATGCCGCCGCCAACCCGACCGGCAGGTTGATGTAGAAGACCCAGCGCCAAGATAGTTGGTCAGTGATGAAGCCGCCGATGACCGGACCGATGACGCTCGAAAAACCCCACACGCCGCTGAAGTATGCTTGCATCCGCGCGCGTTCGGCGACGGTGAAGATGTCGCCGATGATCGTCATGCCGAGCGGGATGAGCGCCCCCGCGCCGAGGCCTTGGATGGCGCGAAAGACGATCAGTTGCGTCATCGAGTTGGACACGCCCGACAACACCGAGCCGAGCAGAAAGATGGCGATGCCGATCTGATAGAACAAGCGCCGGCCGTAGAGGTCGGAGAGTTTGCCCCAGACCGGCACGGTGACCGTTGACGTGATCAGGTAAGCCGAGAAGACCCAACTATAATGATTCAACCCGCCGAGCGCAGAGATAACCGTCGGCATCGCCGTGCCGACGACCGTGGCCTCAAGCGCGGCCAGAAACATGCCGGTCATGACACCCGCCGTCACGGCCCAGCGCCGCCCCGCAGACATAATGAGCGTCGGCGTAGCCGCGTCGTTCACACTAACCCCCGCGTGTTCGTCCATCGCTTCCTTATCCTTATCGTGTCGGGCTGACGTATTGCTATGGCGGGCGCGCGTCTTACTCGGCCACAGTTTTCATCTGTTGCGCTTGTCCTGCTTGACCCGTGCTGCGCGCGCGCTCCAACGCGCGGGTTAAGAAGGCGATGGTCCGGCGCAACTCAAGTTGAGTCATGATCTGATTGCTTAGGACGCGCAGGGCCGCGATCTGTTCCCGGCTCAACTCGCGCGGGGTGCGATCAAGCACACATAACGTGCCGAGGTTGAACCCTTCAATCGTGGTCAGCGGTGAACCGGCGTAGAACCTGATGTGCGGTTCGGCCGTGACCAGCGGGTTCGTCTTAAAGCGTTCGTCGTCGAGCGTGTCCCTGACGACGAACGTATCGGGCGCAAGGATGGCGTGCGCGCAAAAGGAGATGTCGCGCGAAGTCTCCGCCGGGGTCAGCCCCAGCCGCGCCTTGAACCACTGCCGGTCGGAATCGACCAGCGTGATGATGGCAATCGGCGTGTTGCAGATGTAAGCGGCCAGCCGCATCAGATCGTTGAACGTCTCTTCCGGTTCTGTATCGAGTATGGCGAACTGGCGTAGGACCTCCAGCCGAGCGGCTTCGTTCTCAGGTAGTGGCGCGCGCATCTGTTGTCTCCTCGAACCAAAGGGTGCTGATTACGGGTTAAGTGTTTCTTACGACAACCCTACGGGATAGTCAAACACTTACTCAGACGTAGGCTGAGCGGGCATCGGTCAATCGGTTGTTCAGACGACGAAACGCGTGAATTTTTAGCGCGCGCGGGTCATGAAGACGACGGCCGCGTCGAGTTAAATAGTTGAAAACGTTCACGTAAGACTTCCGTTAAACAATGGCTAAAAATTCTGTTGCATTTTCGTCACGCGCGTGTTTATTATTTTAATGGTCAGTAAACACTCTCCGGCGTCGCGGCCGGGAATCGCAGATTCCTCTCAAAAAAACTTTCGCCAATCCCGATTTCATCAACCCTCCAACCTCGACTTAGACGAGCACAATTCTAAGCTGGTGAAAAGATGAAAAGATTAGCTGTGCCTGTCATCGCCCTGTTGACGGCTTTGCTCTTTGGCTCTGCTCATGCTCAAGTCGCCGCGCCGCAGGCGGTGAATTATCAGATCAACTCGACCCACACCGGCGCGACCACTGTGCCGGGGTTAGCTCCGCCGCTCAGACAAAAATGGTCGGTCAATTTCGGCCAGAACATCTCTTATCCGATTGTGGCCGACGGCAAAGTTTTCGTCACGGTGCGAAACGCTTCGGCCTACGGGACGCAACTCTATGCGCTCAACGCGGCGACCGGCGCGGTCGTCTGGTCTGTGCCGGTGAGCGGCACATATTACTGGTCCACACTCTGTTACGAGAACGGGCGCGTCTTTGTGATCAACGCCGACGGTTTGCTGCGCGCCTTCGACGGTGCGAACGGCAGCTTGATCTGGAGTCGGCAGATGCCCGGCCAGTATTCGTTCAGCGCCGCGCCCACCGTCTATCAAGGCGTGGTCTATATCAGCGGCGCTGGCTCAGGCGGCACGGTCTATGCGGTCGGCGCAGACACGGGCAACGTCCTGTGGACCGCCTCTGTGATGAACGGCGGCATGAGTTCGCCCGCAGTGACCGGCGACGGCGTGTATGTCTCTTACTCATGCCCGAACGTTTACAAGCTCAACCCGGCGAACGGCGCGCTCATCTGGCGTTATTCGACGGGCTGCTCCGGCGGCGGCGGCAAGATACCCGCGCTCTATAACGGCCGGCTCTACGTGCGCGACTTCTCCGATTACATCTTCGACAGTCAGACGGGCGCACAGGTCGGCAGCTTCGTGGCCAAGAACATCCCGGCCTTTGCTGGCAACATGGGCTTCATCATGAACGGGCCGAAATACTTTGGCTCTTACGCCACGCTCGAAGGCCGCGACCTGTCGAGCAACACCGTCACATGGACGTTTGCCGGCGACGGCAAGTTGCAATCCGCGCCGCTCGTCGTCAACGACTATGTTTATATCGGCTCGGACACGGGCAAGTTGTTCGCCGTGGCTGCGGCGACGGGTCAGCAAGTCTGGTCCACGAACGTCGGCGTGGGCATTCCTTATGTTGACGAGCAGAACGGCTCGCAGCCGTTGACGGGCTTCGCCGCGGGCGAAGGCGTCCTCGTTATCCCGACGAAGACCACGCTCGTCGCCTATGAAAGCGACCACGTCGCCCCGACTTTGACGTGGGGCACACAGACGCCCGCGGCCAACGCCGCCGGTTGGAACAACACGCCGGTCGATCTTCAGTTCACACCGGCCGACGAACTCTCAGGCGTCGCCTCCGCCATGCCCGGTAGCCCGCTCCACTTCACGACGGAAGGCGCGAGCCAGACGCAGCAAGTGACGGTCACGGACGCGGCCGGCAACAGCGCCGCGTTCACCTCGCCCGCGGTCAACATCGATCTGACTGCGCCCGCCACAAGCGCGAGCCTCTCGGGCTTAGGCGGCAGCGACGATTGGTATTCGGGCGCGGTGCAAGTGTCGCTGACTTCATCCGATGCGCTGTCCGGCCTCGCCAACACTTTCTACACCACAGACGGCGGCGCACAACAGACCTACAACGCACCCTTCACCATCACAACCAGCGGCAACCATAACGTCAACTATTGGAGCGTGGACGTGGCGGGCAATGCCGAAGCGCAACAAGCCACGACCGTCAAGATCGACGTGAGCGCGCCCACGACGCAAGCGGCTGTCGCAGGCACGAACTCGAACGGTTGGTATCAAGACCCCGCGCAAATTTCACTGACCGCATCGGACGCCGGGTCTGGTGTCGCCAACAGCTACTACGCCGTTGACGGCGGGGCGACGCAAACATACGCCGCGCCCTTCAACGTCTCCGGCGGCGGCAGCCACACTGTCAGCTATTGGAGCGTAGATGCGGTCGGCAATACCGAACAGCAAAGCTCGCTGACGGTTAACGTCGATACCAGCGCGCCAAGCACACAGGTCGCAACCACGGGCACGACGGGCAACGATGGTTGGTATCGGAGTTCCGTGCAAGTGGCACTAACGTCGGCGGACAGCGCGGCCGGTGTCGCCAGCACCTACTATCGCGTGGACGGCGGCGCAACGCAGACTTACGCGGGCCCGTTCACCGTCTCCGGCACGGCGCGGCACAACGTCAACTTTTGGAGCGTCGATAAAGTTGGCAACACGGAAGCGCAACGCGCCGTCGCAGTCAACATCGACTCGATGGGGCCGACCGCGCAGAACGTCGTCACAGGTCCGGTGGGTAATAGCGTCTACTTCAACGGCCCGATTCAGATGTCGCTCACGGCCGCGGACGATCTGTCCGGCGTCGCCAACATCTATTACCGGATCGGCGGCGGCGCACAGCAGACCTATACGTCGCCCTTCACCGTCTCCGGCGACGGTACGCACCCCGTCAACTTCTGGGCCGTGGATGTGGCGGGCAACAACAACTACTCGTACACGATCATGATCAGGATCGACGCGAGCGCACCCTCGACGCAGGCCGCGGCCGCGGGCACGGCGGGCACGAACGGCTGGTATCGCAGCGCCGTACAGGTGACGCTCACGGCCGCGGATAATCTATCGGGTCTGGCCGGCAGCTACTACACGGTTGACGGCGGCGCAACGCAAACTTACGCGGGCCCGTTCAGCATCGCCACCGCCGGGGCGCACACGGTCGTCTTTTGGAGCAGAGATCAAGCCAACAACACGGAGTCGCAACGCACGCTCTCATTCAGTATCGACGCGAACGCGCCGGTCATCACGGCCGCCGCGAGTCCGTCGAGTGCAGCGAAGCGCAGCACGCCGATTCAAGTGACCATCTCAGGACGCGTCACGGATACGCCGAGCGGAGTCAAACCTAACAGCACGACTTATAGCGTGCTCGACGAGTACGGCGTGACGCAGCCGAGCGGCTCTGTGGTCCTACAAAGCAACGGCACTTACTCGTTCAAACTAACCCTGCCCGCGACGCGCAACAACAAGGACACAGACGGGCACAAGTACACGATCACCATCCGGTCAAACGATCTGGCCGGCAACGCAGGCGCGGCTTCAACCGTCGTCACGATCCTGTAAGCCGCGCTTCCGACTGAACCCGGTTCAGGCCAACAGACGAAGGGGCTGCTGTGCATGCACAGCAGTCCCTTTATCTATCAAGGCCCTGCGCCTATCAATGACAGGCTACTATCTCGTCGGCTGTTACTTCACGCGTCGCGCCAGCCCACGCGTTTCAACCATGCCTGATACTCGCGTTCGCGTCGGGCGCGCACTTCCGGCGGCGGCGGCTCGACCCAGTGCGAGCGCGCCAGTTGATCCGCCAACGGTTCAAGTCCGACGGCACGGCGTCGTTCGTCAACATGCGCCGGGTCTTCTATTTCATAAGGCACGGATAAGCCGTTGGCGTCGATGTCGAACTGCGTCGCGTACAGTTGCCCGCGCCCTTCAAACATGCGGATGCGATCTTCCAGAAAGGCCGCCTGCCACGGCGGAATGTCGCCTGCGCCGGTCGCCACCTGTAACGATGCAAGGCATCTGCGTTGAAAGTCCGGCTCGCTTATCGCATGTTGCGCGATGAGCCATGCAGCGGCCGCGCCGTCTTCGCCGACGAGTTTATGACCGGGCCAACCATGTGCATCGATGATAGCGCGCAGACGCGCGGCGTTGTCCCGGTGGACAGCTTCCATGCGCGGATGATAACCGTCAAAGAGCGAGCCATCGGCGGCGAGTTCCGCCCGCACACGCAGGTCCTCTTCCTCCATAGCGAGCAGTTCGGCGCGCAGTGCTTCGTTCACTTCAGGCACACGTTAAATAGGCAAGTCAGATAAATCCATAAACAAAAAAGCGGCGAGATGCCACGAGAGCAACCACCGCTTTTGTCAGCCCTTAACATTTTCATAGCGGGGGGGAGACTTGAACTCCCGACCTTCGGGTTATGAATCCGACGCTCTTACCAGCTGAGCTACCCCGCCCCAAAGAAGTAGTTAATTTACGGGGTCGATGATGAAAGGTCAAGCGTGCTGGTGAACGACAAAGGCGGGCGTGTTTGCGTGCGCGTTTGCGGGCCGCGTATGATGCGTGCGGCTCGAATTTTTTATGCGTAGGTGTGATTGATGGCTGATTTGATTCACAGGCCGCGCCGCTTGCGACGCGAGCGCGTGCGGGCGTTGGTGCGCGAGGCGCGGTTGACGCGCGACGATCTGGTGCTGCCGTTGTTCGCGTGTCCGGGACAGGGCGTGCGCCGCGAAATTCCGTCGATGCCCGGCGTCCACAACTTGTCGGTGGACGAGATCGCGCGCGATGCGGCGGCGGCGTTCGACCTCGGCGTCCCGGCCGTTATCCTGTTCGGTCTGCCCGCGACAAAGGACGAGACGGCTACGGGCGCATACGCGCGCGACGGCATCGTGCAACAGGCCATCCGCGCCGTGCGTAAGGCCGTGCCGCAGATGACCGTGATCGCAGACACGTGCCTGTGCGAGTACACGTCGCACGGGCACTGCGGCGTGGTGCGCGAGGGCGAGGTCCTGAATGACGAGTCGCTTGAGTTGCTCGCGCGCACGGCGGTCAGTCAAGCCGAAGCGGGCGCGGACATCGTTGCGCCGTCGGCGATGATGGATGGCCAAGTGGGCGCGATCCGCACGGGGCTGGACGAGGCCGGACTCGACCACGTTGCGATCCTCTCGTATGCGGTGAAGTATGCGTCCGCGTTCTACGGCCCGTTCCGCGAGGCGGCCGACAGCGCGCCCGCGTTCGGCGACCGCCGCGCGTACCAGATGGACGCCGCGAACGCGCGCGAAGCGATGCGCGAGGCCGAGTTGGACTACGCCGAAGGCGCGGACATGCTGATGGTCAAGCCCGCGACTTGCTATCTCGACATCTTGCGCGCGGTGCGTGAACGCTTCGATCTGCCGCTCGCCGCCTATCACGTCTCCGGCGAGTACGCGATGATCAAAGCGGCGGCCGCCAACGGTTGGATCGACGAGCAACGCGTTATGATGGAGACGCTGACCTCGATCCGGCGCGCGGGCGCGGACTTCATCCTCACTTACTATGCACGCGAAGCCGCACGACTGCTCAAATGAAAATTGCGGAAGCTGCGGATTTCGGATTGCGGAATAAGTAAAGCCTAATCGGAAAGTTCAACTTTGAGTTGTTAACTTCAGGCTTTTCAATCCGCAATCCCAAATCCGCAGTCCGCAATTTCCTTATCGCACTTCGACTTCAATCGGTTTTGTCTCGCCTGCGGGAAACCATTCGGGGAAGTTTGAGATGTTGATGCCGAACGGGCGATCAGCTTTTAGTTCAACCTCGAAGCGGATGGTCAAAGCGTGGCCGCGCCATGCGTGATAGCGCGGACGAAGCGACTTGATGCGCCACTCTTGTATGAGCGCGTTGGGTTGATGCTCGACGGGGATGAGACGCGAACCGCAGTTCGTGCCGTTGATAAAGAGCGTGACGCGCGTTTCGTCCACGCGCCCGGCAGAGTCGTGTTGCGGCACAGGTTGCAAGTGCGCGCGCACGACCAGTTCGCCGACCTTGCGTCGATCCGCGCGCGCCGGCACGACGTACTCGAAGAACCCTACGCCCGCGCCCCACAGATAACCTTCGCCGCCGCCGAGTTTCTCAAACCGCCCGCGCATAGCCTGTTCAGGCGCGAAGCGATAGAGCAAGACGTTGCCGAGCAGCGTCTCCGTGCGCGTTTGTGTGGCCGCGTCGCCGGCCGCGTGCGTGAAGGCGAACTGGCGCGGGATGAGATGCTGACCGGCGTTAAGCAACTCGTCGGGCGGCGGCGCGTCGCGCAACGAGTTGAACAGTTCGGCGGCGCGTGTGAGTTCGGCGCGCACGGGGTCGTCGCGCAAGGCGGCGTAAGTGACGCCGTACCCGCGTTGCGGATCGGGCGTGAGAATCCAGAACATCGCGCCGCCCGCGCCCGTGCGCGCCGCTGCCGCGAAGTACGCGCGAAACCACTCCACCTGCGAGACGCCTTGATAGCCTTCGGGACTCATGCCGAACTCGCCGAAGACGAGCGGCTTGTTGATCGAGAACGCAGCCGCCGCGCGATTGGCCACGAAGGCGCGCAAGTCGTCGGGCGCGTCAACGAAGCTGTCGTGATCGTCGCGCGGATAGTTATGCACGTCGCAGTAGTCAATAGCAGGCAGACTATGGACCACTAACCATTCGCGCCGCTCGTAGGCGTTGCGATAGCCCCAGACGCCGGGCGTGATCATGTGATCGGGATCGAGCGACTTGATATAGGCGCTCATCTCGGCGATCCACGCGCGGCGTTCCAACTCGCGCCCGGTCGCCGTCTGCGCCTCGTTCATCAGTTCATAACCGAAGATGGTCGGGTCGTCGCGGTAGAGCATACCTGTGACCGTGTTGCGGCGGGTGACGATCCGATCAATATGCTCACGATAAAGACGACGCGTCGTCTCGTTCGTGTAGAACTCAAGCGCGCGCTCTTTGTTGATGCCGAATGGTTGCCGCTCGTCGGCGGCATCGTTGATGCCGGCCCAGCGCAGGTATTGCGTGACGCCGCCCGTGTCGCGCCACCAGTTCGTCAGACACAGTTGCACGCGCAAGTTATTGCGGCGCGCTTCGGCCAGCACGTTGTCGAGATGCACGAACGCTTCTTCGTTCCACTCGCCGGGCGCGCGGCGGAACGGATGCCGACGCGGCCAGTCGGCGCGGTCGCCGCCGACGGGCAGCACGCCGTCCGCTTCAGTCCCCTCGCCCGATGCCCACACGCGCACCACCTTCAAGCCACCGAGCGCCGCCTGCCGCAACGTCTCCGGCATGGCCGCGCGATCCTCGTCCTTGTACATGATGGCGACGTTCGCGCCGACGAAGCGAAACGCGCGCCCGTCCGCGACGAAGCGTGTGCCGCGCGCGGCGACGAAACCGGGCGGCGCGGGCCGACGCGCGGCGGCGGGCGCGCGCACGGTTAGCAAGATGGCCGCGCCGATGAGCAGGGCGAGCGCGGCATACAGTAGCGACTGTTTGGCGATGGCTGACACAACAGGATGGCGTGTGGGAATAATTTTTACCGGCGCGGGTCGGTGAGTCGGACGAAGCCGATGATGGCGCACAGCGCCCCCAACGCGGGAAACAGGATGATGAACGAACCGAACGACAGCACCTTATCGGCGTCCGTCTCGGTCATGCCGAGCCACGCGATGGCGACGAGGTACAGATGAAAGATGACCATGCAGACGGCCGCGAGCGCGAACCAGCGTGTGGATGCACCGAAGGCGCGCGCACGCGCGAAGCCGAGCACGGCGGCCACCAACCAGCCGAGCGTGCCGGCGATAAATAACACGACGAACAGGACAGCGTTCGCGCCGGGGAAGTGGGGCATAGCCTGTGTAAACGCGAGCGCAGCGTGCGACATCCGAATCTCTTTTCTTCAGTTAATCAAACAAACAGAACGCCGCCCGCGCCCCGTGGCCGGGCCTGTGCCGGCGGCAAGCGCGAACGGCGTCCGAGTGTGGCTGATGGCAACGGGCACGCGCCGCGCGGTTGCGGCAACAACGCGACGCCGACGCACCCACGCCCTTACTACTGCGTGATGTGAATCTCCTCTTCCTTGTTGACGTGGCGGACGAAGTAGAGCAGCGCGCAGATACACGCAACGACTGCCAGTCCGATGGCGTACCAAAGGAACGACTTGTTGCCCTCCGGCCCCTTCGATTTGAGGAACTGGATAAAGAAGTAAAGCGCGCACAGGCTGCTCAAAATGCCCACTACCCAGTACACGACATCTAGCATGCGATTCATGTTGAACCTCCGGCTTGTGTCTCGTTGTAGACAGAATCAGAACGAACCGCGCGTAGCGACTGTAATGCTACTTAGAGTTCGACCAGCCCTGTCGGGGCAGTTAGATCGTCTCCGAAGTCGAGCTTGACGGGCGTTATGTTACCGCCGCTCCGCGCGGGACGCAAGAAGGTTTTAGCAATTAGCGTCTAACGATCAGACGCGCGCTACAGAATCATCCGCTGGTCGCCCGCGCGGCGAGTGACGCGGGCGCGATCCAAATATTCAAGCAAGGGGATGGCATACTTGCGCGAGACACCTGCGATCTCTTTGAAGGTGGCCACGTCTATGAGCCTATCGGCCGCGCCGCGTGCGGCATGTGCGCGCAGGTCTGTCACGAGTTTGTCGAGCGCACTGCGATGGCACAACAGATCGTTTGTGACGCGCACGAGCGCGCCCGCGTCCAGCAACAGTTGCAGCAACTTGCGCCCGTGCTCGCGCGCCGTCTGTCCATTGCCGGCCTGCGCTAACGCTTCGTCGAAGGTCGGTGCGGCGAGCCGGGCCGCGCGATAGATCGCTTCGAGCCGGTCGCGCAACGCTGTGTCGGCCGGGTTGAGTTCGAGACTGTGATCGGCGGCGCGCACCACGTCGCGCTCGGCGACGAGTGTGCCCGCTTGTTCCGCGTGTACGAGCGCCGCGCGAAAAATTTCCGCCGGCGTGTGCGCGAACACGCGCGCGTGCAAAGTCTCGCGCGCGAGGCCGCGTTGCAAAGGCTCGCGGCGATGATGCGCCTCGACCTCTGCCACGGCCGCTTGCACTAGTTGCGCGAACGCCGCGTGCCCGATGAAGACGCCTTCGGCTTCGACGACCGCACCGCGCGCCTTTGCTTCAACAGCGGCCGCGCTCAACACTTCATCACGCCAGCCCGTGCGCGCGGCAAGGTCTGCGCGAGTCAGTCCGTGTTCGCCGGCCGCGCCGACGTAGATCGCTAAACGTGTCGCTTGATCCGCGTCGGTCAACTCGTGCAAGCGCGTGCGCGCGGCGACGCGTTCACGTCCGCGATGCTTGACGGCAAAGGCATCGAGCACGCGCCCGCCAGCGATGGTGCGCGACGGCGAATAAGAACGAACGATGAAACGCTCGTCGGGTAACACTACGACCGGCGCTTCGAGGCGAAACTGCGCGTAGCCGTTCGCACCGGGCGCAAGTTCGCCCGCGTCTGCCAATACCTGCACACGCGCTAACACTTCGGCCGCGCCGACGTGCAAACGCACACGCGCGCGTGAACGAAGCGCACGCGGCGCATCGGCCAGCACTTCGATCTGCGCGTCTATGATCTGCGTCGGGCGCAAGCGCGCAACGGGCGCGAGCCACATGCCGCGCTCGATGGCGCTCGACTCGATGCCGCCGAGATTGATCGCGGTGCGCTGCCCGGCCTCTGCGCGTTCAACCGCGCGCCCATGCACCTGCAAGCCGCGCACGCGCACACGCGCGCCCACGGGCAGCAGTTCCAACTCGTCGCCCGTCGCCAGTTCGCCCGCGACCAACGTGCCCGTCACGACCGCGCCGAAGCCGCGCATCGTGAACGCGCGATCAACCGGCAGCCGTGCCACCGTCGCGCTCGCACGCGCGGGCGCATCGTGACCAAGCTCAAGCAGACGCGCACGCAGTTCGTCCAAGCCCGCCCCTGTGCGCGCGCTGACCGCGACGACCGCGCCGGCCGCGAGAAACGAGTCCGCGACCAGTTCCGCGACTTCGGCGCGGACGAGTGTGAGCAGTTCTTCATCGACGAGATCAATTTTGGTGAGGACGCAGAGGCCGGCGCGCACGCCCAAGAGCCGCACGATCTCGAAGTGCTCGCGCGTCTGCGGCATGACGCCTTCGTCCGCCGCGACGACGAGCACAACCGCGTCAAGGCCATGCGCGCCCGCGAGCATGTTCTTAACGAAACGTTCGTGACCGGGCACGTCCACGAAGCCGACGCGCACGTCGCCAAGATCGAGTTCGGCGAAGCCGAGGTCAATCGTGATGCCGCGTCGTTTTTCTTCGGGCAAGCGATCCGCGTCCACGCCCGTCAGCGCGCGCACCAGCGCCGTCTTCCCGTGATCGATGTGCCCGGCCGTGCCGACGATGATGGAACGCATAAAAGCAGTGACAAGTGACGAAGTGCCGAGTGACAAGTTATAAGCAAAAGTATTTTAACTCGTCACTCAGCACTCGTCACTTGTCACTGCCTTTATCGCTGTTTGCCGCAGGCAGAAGGATGAATGAAAGACACGCTGATCTTTATTCATCAGTCATCATTCATCGTGCATCTGTCCCTCGTGTCTTCGTGTCTTTGTGGTTAATATTGGGCGCTGCACACGTTGCCCGCCGGCCGGTTTCGGCGCGCTGGATTTTCGTCGCCGGGTGTGCGATGCTCCCGGCTTAAATCAACCAGACACGGAGCATGAACATGGCGGACGCGGCGCAGAACGGCGACACGGTGCGGATTCATTACACGGGGCGATTGACGAGCGGCGAAGTGTTCGACTCGTCCGATGGCGGCGACCCGTTGGAGTTTCAAGTCGGCGCGGGTCAGGTCATCCCCGGCTTCGACGCGGGCGTGCGCGGCATGTCGGTCGGCGACAAGAAGTCCATCGAGATCGAGCCGGACGATGCTTACGGGCCGCGCGTGGATGCGCTCGTCAACAGCATCTCGCGCGAAGGGATTAACCTCGGCGAGATGCAACCCGAAGTCGGCATGAACCTGATCATGCAGATCGCCGACGACCAGCAGATTCCCGTCACCATCACCGACGTAACCGACACGCACATCACGCTCGACGCCAACCACCCGCTCGCGGGCGAGAAACTGATCTTTGAGGTCGAGCGCGTCGAATGAACCGCCGCGTGTTGCGCTTCGCGTTCTTAATTGTCGCCGGCTTCTTGGCATTCACACAGAGCCGCGCGCAGCAACCGGCCGCGTCGCCGTCGCCCGCCGCAACGCCGCCCGATAGCGACATCTTCGTCGTCGAATTAACCAACGGCGCGGGCAAACTGACGTTCGGCCAACCCGTCAACATCACGAAGCGCGCGGGCTACGACAACCAACCGAGTTTTCTACCCGATGGCGCGAGCCTGCTCTACACCTCGCAACGCGACGGGCAACAGACAGACATCTACCGTTACGATCTCAAGACCGGCACGGACACGCAACTCACCGCCACGCCTGAGAGCGAATATTCGCCGACCCTGATGCCGACGGGCAAAGCCTTCTCCGTCGTGCGCGTCGAAGCGGACAAGACACAACGCCTCTGGCAGTTTCCGTTAACGGGCGGCCCGCCTGCGCTCGTCATCGAGAACGTCAAACCCGTCGGCTATCACCTCTGGCTCGACGCGCGCACGCTCGCCCTCTTCGTGCTCGGCGCGGACGGGCAACCGCACACGCTGCAACTCGTCACGCTCGCAAAAGATCGCCCGCAGGCTGTCGAAGTCAGCACCTTGCACGCCAACGTCGGGCGCTCGCTTCAACGTGTGCCGCGCAAAGGTCAAGTCTTCAGCTTCGTCCACAAGCTCGCGCCCGACAACTGGCTGATCAAACTCGTAGACGTAGCCGCGCATAAGACCACCACGCTCGTCAAGACATTGACTAACAGCGAGGACCTCACGTGGTTGCCCGACGGCACGCTGCTCATGGCCCGCGACGCCAAACTCTTCCGCCTCGACCCCGCCCACGACACAGACTGGCACGAAGCGGCCGACCTCTCCGACGCCGGCCTCACCAAGATCACACGCCTCGTCCTCAGTCCCAAAGGCGACCGCCTCGCCCTCGTCGCGCAGAGCGTGACCAAACCTTAACGATGATAAAGCGATAGCAATAGTTTGTTCGTGGGCATCTTGTTTGCATCGTACAAAGGAGAAAGCAGTGAACCGAGTTTTCATCTCTGTGTTAATAACAGTCCTGCTATGCGCTGTTGCTTTTAGTCAGACGCAAGATCATAAGTCGGATCGGCTGAGCGCACCTGAGCAACAGGTTATGGCGGCAAACCGCGCATGGGCGGAGGCCATAACGAAAGGCGACGCGGCCGCGCTTGATCAACTCTTTGCGGATGACATGATCGTGACCGCAGGTAATGGCCAGATCAGAGACAAAGCCGGTGAGATCAAAGATGCGGCCGGTGCGCCCGATCCTGATTTCAGTTGGACACAACCGTTTACGACTGAAGATGTGCGCGTAAAAATTTATAAAGACGCGGCGGTCGTCACGGGTCGGGCCAAGTGGGGCTTCAAATATAAAGGGCAGGACGCAAATCACGACCGGCGCTATACACACCTGTACGTGAAGCAACAGGGGCGTTGGCGCATCGTGGCGCAGCAGATCAGTTCTAATTTATTCAAGCAGCCACGGGCCGCGCCGTAAGCCGGCCTTACTCGTCGTCTTCCGCCGCGACGCCGAAGTAGCGCAGCCAGTGTGCTTCGTCAGCTTCTATTTCCTGCTTGCCTGCGGGCGGCTTGGCATGGCGCGCAACCTCGGCCATGCGCCGCCGAAACTCACCTGATGCGATAACTTCCACGCCGCACTGTCTGACGTAATTGGCGAGTGCGCGATCAGACGTGACGACGCGAAGCGTGCGCCGCTCGCGCGTGGCTTCCACTAACTCCTTGATGCGTTCGTCGGCGTTCGAGCCGCGCGCGCCGTAGTGGACGCGGACGCCTTTGTAGCTTGCGCCGTCGGCGAAGAACTCGTCGGGTGCGCCGTCGAAGACGACCGTTAAGCGCGCGCGTTTGGTCGCGGCAAAACGCGCCAACTCGTCCAACAGCGTGCGGCGCGCGGCGCGTTTGTCCCGATGCCAGCCCACGCGCTGCGCCATCACGTTGTTGCCGTCCACCAGATACGACATGCCCGCCGGAGATCGAACGCGAAGCGCCCGCGCGCCGTCTCGCTTACTGCAAGACGAAATTGTACGTGATGACGCCGCTGACTTTGACGGGCTTACCCGCCAAGATGGTCGGCGTGAAGCGCGCCGCTTTGGCTGCGGCGACAGCGGCCGGGCGCAAGAGCGGGTGGCCCGATTTGGCGTTCGCTATAATGACCTTGCCCGTCTCGTCCACGACCACTTCGACTATGACCGTGCCTGATGCCTTAGCCGCCTTAGCGATGGCCGGGTATGGCGGCTGCGGCTTGCTGATCGCCTTGCTGTTCAGTACGCCTTGCGCGACCGTGCCCGGCGGTATTTTGCCCGCCACGTCGTTGGCGTGTCCGTATCGTCGTCATCTGTCCCCGCCGTGTCGTCCGTCTCATCGTCTTCACCGGCCGTTTTGATGTCGATACTCTCGCCGTCGGCGAGCGTGAGCTTGCCCGTCACCACGCGCCACTTGCGCGCCTCGCGCCGCATCACGACGTAGTACTGCCCGCGCGCCTTAGTGCCGACAACGGACACCGTGTAAGCCGCCGCGCCCGTGCCGTCGGCGTTCTCTGTAAAGTTGCCGAGCGGGAAGCCCGTCTCTTTGATCTCGCCCAACTTCGCCTGCGCCTCCGGGTGCGCTTTGAGCGCCGCGATGGCCAGCGTGTACGCCTCGGACGCTTTGATCTTCTCCTGCACGGCCTTGTAACCGAAGTAACCGGCGATGCCGATGCCGACCAACCCCACGACGCCGACGATGCCCAGCACGAGCAGCACCTTGCCGCAGCCCGACGACTTACGCGGCGGCTTGCCCCATCGCGCCGCCCTGCATGGGCGGTCGCGGCGCGTTGCCGAACGAACTACCGGGCGGTATGGGCGGAACGACGGGCGGTGTGGGCGTAGGCGCGGCCTCGTTGCCCGTGTTCAAGGCTCCGCACTTCGTGCAGAATTTCATGCCCGGTTGAAGTTGATGACCACAGTTCGTGCATTGCATCTTGTTTCTAAAGCCTCCGAATCTTGACGTGCGCGCCAGAAAATAACGCGGCGGATTCTATCACGTCTGCTCGCTTGTGCTGCCGCGATCTTACATTTGAGTTTGGCCGTAGTCGCAATATTCGACGATGGGGCAGCGCGTGCAGAGCGGGTCGCGTGGGCGACAGAGTTTGCGCCCGTGGCGGATCAGGTTGACGTGAAAGGAGTAGAACTTGCCGGGCGGGACGAGGCGGTTCATGAGTTGCGTGGGCGCGGGCGTCGGTCGATTTCTGCGGGATGAGGCCGACGCGGCGCAGGACGCGGAAGATGTGTGTGTCGAGCGGGAAGACATCTTTGCGACAGGCGAACAGGAGCGTGCAGGCGACGGTCTTAGGCCCGATGCCGCGAAACTGTGTGAGGTAGTTGACCGCTTCGTCAGCGGTTAACTCATGTAGAAATGAAAGGTCGAGCGTGCCATGCTGTGCCTTGATCTGTGTGAGCAGACTTTTGATCACTTTGGCCTTTTGATTGGCGAAGCCGCCCGCTTTGATCGTGGCGGCGATGGTCGTTTCGCGGGCGCGCAGGGCGGCGGCCCAAGTGGGGAAGCGTTGCTTGAGCGCGGCGAAGGTGCGGTGGCTGTTGGTGTCGCTCGTCGCTTGCGAGAGGACGACGGCGACGAGCATGTCGAGCGGATCGGTGGTGCGCTCGTTCGACGGCACGCCGTAGGCGCGTTCGAGGTTTTGAATGATGTAGCGGATCGGCTTTTCGTCGGCCGCGTTTGACGTGGCGGCGTCAGCGATTGGCCGTGGCGAGGATGCGCTCATAAAATTCGATGTAGCGTGGAATGATGAGATCGGTGCTGTAACGCGCGACGGCCGATTCGCGTGCGCGGCGACCCATCGCGTGGCGCAGGTCTGCGTCGCCCAACAAGCGCGCGGCGTCGGTCGCCATCTTGTCCACGTCGCCGACTTCGCTTAAACAACCCGTCTCGCCGTCGGTCACAACTTCGGGCACGCCGCCCACGCGCGACGCCACCACCGGCACTTCGCACGCCATCGCTTCGAGCGCGGCGAGGCCGAACGACTCCTGTTCGGACGGTAACAACAACACGTCGGCCGCCGATAGATAGTCCACGATGCGCGGCTGCTTGCCGACGAAGGCGCAGCGGTCGCTGATGCCGAGACAGCGCGCGCGATGCTCGGCTTGGCCGCGCTCGCTGCCGTCGCCGACCATGATGAGGCGCGTCTTGATGCCGCGCTTGAGGACGCGGGCCAGAATCTCGACGCAATCGACCGGGCGCTTGACGGGCCGGAAGTTCGAGACGTGGACGAGCAGCGGTTCGTCGTCGGGCGCAAGCTCGCGGCGCAAGGCGGGCAGAGGGCGGCGTTGGTAGTCGTCGGCGCAGATGAAGTTCGGGATGACGGTCACTTGATCGAGGCCGAACGTCTCGACGGTGGCGCGTTTGAGATAGTCGGAGATAGCTGTCACGCCGTCCGACTGCGCGATGCCGTAGCGCGTGATCGGCAGATAAGAACGGTCCGCGCCGACGAGCGTGATGTCCGTGCCGTGCAGCGTGGTGATGACGGGCAGACGCCGATGCGGGCGCAAAGATTCGCGCGCGAGAATGGCGCTGATCGAATGTGGGATGGCGTAGTGGACGTGCAGCAGATCGAGTTGTTCGGCTTCGGCCACGGTCGCCATCTTCGTGGCGAGCGCGAGCGTGTACGGCTGATGCTCGAAGAGCGGATACGACATCATCTCGACCTCGTGAAAGCGCACGCGCGCGCTCAACTCCGTGAGCCGGGTCGGCAGCGCCGACGCGATGAAATGCACGGTGTGCCCGCGCTGCGCCAACTCCTTGCCCAACTCCGAGCCGACGATGCCGCTGCCGCCATAAGTCGGATAGACCGTGATGCCGATGTTCATAAAAAGAAGTCGTCCGCGCTTAGCTGTGTGCGGTCAAACTAAAAACGATAAGCTGTTAGCTAACGGCTAACAGCTTATCGCTAACAGTTGAAAATGGCGAGAGGCAGACAGCCCTCGCTACTGTCTGCCTCTCGGTCTCAACTTGTCTCACCTGTTGGAAGGGTGACAAGCGAGATGCAAGCATCATAGTCCTCCGCCGTACATTTGACAATGCTTTAGTGGTCATACCGGTGTTAATTTTTTCGGCCTTGCGTTACACGCCCGCAGAAAATCCAGCAACAGTTGTTATCCCCCATGTTCAGCAGAGTTTTAGGTGAATTAAGCCACAGCTTTTTTATGTGCCGTCAGCTTAACGCGAGGCCGGCTTTCGGGCCGTGCTGGTTCGCCCGCAGGCGTGTGTAGGCGTTATAATGTGGTGGCAATTAATTACTAGAGAGGGAAATAATCAGCAATGCCGAAGATTGATAATATTGAAGAGACGCCGAACCCGAACGCGGTCAAGTTCGTGTTGAAAGAGCCGGTGTCGAACGGCGCGGCGCGCTCGTTCCAAGGCCCGCCGAAGCCGGCGAAGACGAACTCGCACGCGCGCTCTTTGAGGTCGGCGAAGTTGTCTCGGTCTTTTACATGGGCAACATGATCACGGTCGAGAAACAGGACGAGGCGGACTGGGACGATCTGTTGCCGCGTCTCGCCGTGCCGATCCGCGCAGCAGCAGCGGCCACGGGTGGCGCACCGCTTGCGACCGAGGCGGGCGCATCGGGCGGCGCGCTCGGCGCAGTCTTGAGCGACGACCCGCGCCTGCTGCGCATCAACGAGATTCTGGACGAACGCATCCGGCCGGCGCTCGCGGGCGACGGCGGCTGGCTCGAAGTGTTGGGCATCAACGACAACACGTTGAAGATCAAGTATCAGGGCGCGTGCGGCAGTTGCCCTAGTTCGATCACGGGCACGCTCATGGCCATCGAGGGCATGTTGCGCGAAGAGGTCGATCCCGAACTGGAAGTCGTCGCCGTCTAAGGCGCAAGCACATCATTCACACAAAGACGCGAAGACCCAAAGCAAGCGCCTGATCTATGCTTTGGGTCTTCGCGTCTTCGTGGTTATATTCTATTTTTTGAAACCTCACTCAGCCCGGTGCGTTTAAGTTGCAGAAGTAGTCTCATCACGGGCCCGTTTACCTACCGCTAAGAGGAGTTTAACAATATGTCGCTGCACGTCCGCCGCCTTACGGCCGTACTCTGTTTGCTGAGCCTGTCCGCGCATGTCCACGCGCAGACGCCCGCGAAACCGAAGAAGTCTATAAACACGAACGACTCGTCCGTGCGGGCAGCGGCCGATCCGTTGGCGGCCGAGCGACGCATGCAGGCCACTTCGCTCATCACGGCGTTGGCGGACGAGGCGCGCGGCTACCGTGACGAGACGTTGCGCGCGCGCGTGCAGGCGCAATCGGCCGACGCTTTGTGGGAGACGGATCAGGAGCGTGCGAAGACCCTCTTTCGCCGTGCGTGGGACGCGGCCGAAGTGGCCGATCAAGAGAACCTGCGCCGCCGCGAGACTGCGCGCCGCACGCCCAACGCGAACGGCGAGACGGCGACGAATCTTAATCGTCCGAACATGCGCGCCGAAGTCTTGCGCCTTGCCGCACGACGCGACCGCGCACTAGGCGAAGAGTTGCTGACGAAGCTCGAAGCGGCCAAGAAGCAGGAGGACGAGAAGCTGACGGGCGCGGCCGCTACGGCCGGCAACACAGGCGCAGCGGGCAGCACAGGCGCGGCCGGCAACACAGAGGCCGGCGGGCGCACGACGCCCGACGCGCAGACGCCGCCCCGGCGCGATGCTTATGAGACGCCGCCTGAGTTGGCCCGGCGCTTGAGCCTTGCGATGGAGTTTCTCAACGACAACGATGTCGAGCGTGCGCTGCAATTCGCCGAACCGGCGCTGGCGCGTACTACGCAGATGGCGGTCGAGTTCCTCGTCCTGCTGCGCGAGAAGAATCCGGGCATGGCCGACGAGCGTTATGTCGCGTTGCTTGGGCGCACGGTGGCGGACGCGGAAGCCGACGCGAACACGATCCTCTTGCTGTCGTCCTACGTCCTGACGCCGCATCTCTACATGGTGGTCGTGCCTGACGGCGGCACGCAGATCAGCCAGCGGCGACGCGACATCGTGCCGCCAACGGACATGCCCGCGGCCGTGCGTCAGGCGTTCAGCCGCGCGGCCGTGGCGGTCTTGATGCGCCCGCTTGCGCCGCCCGATCAGGATCGCACGTCGGCGGGTCGCGGCGGCACATACTTTGTCACCGCGCGCCTGCTGCCCTTCGTCGAACAGAACACGCCCGCGCTCGCCGCAGACCTGCGCGCACGCCTCGCCGCCCTGACGCCCGACGTGCCCACGGCCGAACGCGCCGAGATGGACCGGGACTTGATGCGCGGTTTGACGAGCGAAGCCGAGCGCGGCGACCCGGTGCAGGAGGCGCTCGACCGGCTGCCGAACGCGCAGACACCCGAACAGCGCGACGCGGTTTACATGCAAGCGGCCATGTCGGCCGCGTTCAAGCGCGACCCGCGCGCGCGTGACTACGCGGACAAGATCGACAACGCGGATTTGCGCCGGCAGGTGCGCGCCTTCGTGGACTTCGCCGCCGTCAATCAAGCCGTGCAGAACAAGGACGGCGCAGAGGTCCTGCGGCTCGCGCAGAGCGGCGAGTTGACGCCGGTCCAGCGGACATGGGCTTTGAGTGAAGCGTCGCGCTTGCTGCTCGACAACGACCGGCCGCGCGCCGTCGAAGCGTTGGAAGCGGCCGCCGTCGAGGCGCGGCGCATTGACGGCGACAGTCCCGACCGCCCGCGCAGTCTCGTCGCCGTCGCCACGCAGTTCTTCAAGTTGGACCGCAATCGCGCTTGGGAGTTGATGACCGAAGCGGTGAAGGCCGCGAACGCTGCGCCTGAGTTCACGGGCGCTGACGCGGGCCTCGCCGCACGCGTGCAGACGCGCGGCAACCGTTCGACGATCAACTTCTCCGCGCCGTCGCTCGACCTCGGCGGCATCTTCGCCACGCTCGCGCAGGAAGACATGGGCCGCGCCGTCGAGTTAGCCAAGTCGTTCACGGGCGAAGCGCCGCGCGCCACCGCCACGCTCGCCGTCGCCCGCGCCGTGCTCAAAGGGAAACAGAAAAGCTAACTCTGGGTCGTGAGTTTGACGTGGCCCGGCCGCGCCGTGTACGGGCGCAGCGGCAGCGGGTAAAGGAGCGACGGGGCCGCGTAAAGGAGCGGTGACGCGGCGAATGGGAGCGGCGCAACGGCTAAATGGAGCGGGGCGACGGCGAATGGGAGTAGTGCGACGACTAAGCGGAGCGGTGCGGCGACTAAGCGGAGCGGTGCGGCGGCGAATGGGAGCGGTGCGGCCGCTCCACTTAGTCGTCGCGCCGCTCCCATTCATGGCCGTACTATTCCGCTACAGTCCGGGGCTATGTTCGAGCGCCCGGCCGAGGTTTAAGACAAAGGAGCAAGTCGTGTTAAGTCTTCATTTACGGGCTATCTCGGCCGCGTTTTGTCTGTTGTGCGCCGCGCCGGTTTACGCGCAGACGCCTGCGGGCGGCCCCGTTAAGCCGCGCGCGAAGACGGCTGCGCCGCCGCGCGCCGCCTATGATGCGCTCGCCGAGACGCGCCGGACGACGGACATCTCGCTCATCACGTCGCTGGCGGACGAGGCGCGCGGCTACCGCGACGAGAAGTTGCGTGCGCGCGTGCAGGCGCGTGCGGGCGATGCTTTGTGGGAGACGGATCAGGAGCGCGCTAAGACCTTGTTCCGGCGCGCGTGGGACGCGGCCGATGCGGCCGACCGCGAAGGCGAACGGAAAGAAGAAGAGGAGCGCCAGCGGCAGGTGGCGCAACGCGGCCCAATCGTGATCTCAGGCACGCCGCGTCTCAGGCCCGAAGTCTTGCGGCTCGCGGCGAAACGCGACCGCGCGCTCGGCGAGGAGTTCTTGGCGAAGTTAGACGAAGCGCGCAAGCAGGAAGTGGAGCCGGCGCAGACCGAAGCGGCCGCCAACGCCGCGACGACGACGCGCACGCGCAGCAACACGCTCTCTAATGCGCAGTCGCAGCGGCTTGAGTTGGCGCGGCAGTTGTTGGAGTCGGGCGACGTGGAACGCGCGCGCCAGTTTGCCCTGCCTGCGCTCGACCGCGTGTCCGTGCCCGGTTTGCAATTCCTGCTCGCGCTGCGCGCCTCCGCGCCCACGGACGCCGACACGATCTTTCGTGAACTGCTCTTGCGCGCCGCCAGCGATCCAACCACGGACGCGAACACCATCTCGCAACTTTCGTCTTACCTGTTCTCGCCGACTCTCTTCATCACGGTCGAACGCGGCGGCGGTTGGAACTCGCAATCGTGGCGCGGGGCCGCGGCCTCTGCGGAGTTGCCGGCCGAACTGCGCGCCGTCTTCTTCAACGTCGCCGCGCAGGTCTTATTGCGCCCGCTGCCGCCCTCCAACGAAGACCAGACGACGGCCGGGCGCGGCGGCACATACTTCGTCATCGCGCGCCTGCTGCCGCTCTTTGAACAGTACGCGCCCGACAAAGCGGCGCTCCTGCGCACACAACTCGCGGCCCTGACGCCCGACGCGCCCGAACAATGGCGCAACGGCCGCGACCCCGCGTTGACCGAAGGACTCGCCCCCGGCAACGAGCCTGCGCGCGACGGCGTGCAGGAAGCACTCGACCGTCTGCCGCGTGCGACCACGGCCGATGCGCGCGATCAGATTTACGTGCAAGCGGCCTTTGCCGCCATGCGTAAAGGCGATGCGACGCGCGCGCGTGAGTTGGCCGAAAAGATCGACGACCCGGAGATGCGTCGGCAACTGCGCGCGCACATCGATTTCGACGCGCTCCGCAAGGCCGCCGAGAAGAAGGACGTGGACGAGTTGCTGCGCTTGGCTAAGGAGGGCGAGTTGACGCACATGCAGCGCGTCTATGGTTACACGGAAGCGGCGCGGTTGCTCGGTAAAAAAGAGCGCGCCCGCGCGCTCGAAGTCTTGGACGAAGCGAGCGCCGCCGTGCGTCGCATGGACGGGCAAGACCCCGACCGCGCACGCGCCTTGCTCGCCGTTCTCTCGCGCACCTTCGAGCTTGATCGCACACGCGTCTGGGAACAGTTGCCCGAACTGGTCAAGACCGTCAACGCGCTCAGCGATTTCAGCGGCGAGGACGGGCGCATCGTCAACCAGTTTCGCGGCAAAGGCTTCGCGTCAATCTCAAGCAGCACCAGCGACAGCTTCGACCTCACCAGCATCTTCACGCAGATCGCCCGCGACGACATGGATCGCGCCGTCGAACTCGCGCGCGCCTTCAACGGCGAAAGCCCCCGCGCCGTCGCCACCCTCGCCGTCGCCCGCACTATCTTGGAGAAGAAGAATTAACAGCCGTGACGAAGAAGCGATCAGCGATCAGCTAAAGACAGAAAGCTGACCGCTGATCGCTGCTGTTAGCTGTGGCTGACCACAGCTAAGCGGCGTGGCGTTCGCGCGTGTAGTTTGGCGCGGGCGAGCGTTTAATAGGGCGAAAGGAGTCCTTACAAACTATGCTTAAACGCATCATCGCCATCGGCGTCATCTTTGCCTGCGCAACCGTCGCGTGGCTCATTCTCGGCGCAACCATCTTTCAACGCACATACGATTCCGGCGATTCGCTCGCAGATCGCGTCGTCACCAACTGGGGTGCGCCGCAGAATCAGACGCCGCCAACAGCGGCCGTCGAACTAGTCAAACAGATCGAAACCGTAGAGAACGGCAAGAAGCAGACGACAACGCAGAAGGAGTTGGTCCAACTGCCGTTGGCAGCGAGCCGCATCAGCGTCGTGCTGGACCTGGACCACAGGCAAAAGGGCTTGCTCTGGTATAGCACTTATAAGGTCAGCTTCGCGGGCACGTACACGTTCCACAATACGAGCGACAAAGATCAGGTCAACTTTACTTTGAGTTTTCCGGCCGAGCGCGCCATCTATGATGATCTGCAATTCAGCGTGGACGGCGCGCCCCTCACGCTCGTCAACGGGCAGCGCGCCACCACCGGCACGGCTAAGGTCGCGCCGGGCCAGACCGCCACACTGCAAGTGGGTTATCGTTCGCAAGGCTTGACCGATTGGCGTTACAGTTTCGGCGGCGACGTGGCGCAGGTGCGCGACTTCGATCTGAAAGTGCAGACCAATTTCAAAGACGTGGACTTTCCAGACACGCTCTCGCCGACCGATAAGCAAGAGACGGCCGACGGTTGGGAGTTGAACTGGAACTATAAGAATCTGGTGAGCGGTTATCAGATCGGCGTGCGGATGCCGGAGAAGTTGCAACCGGGGCCGCTGGCCGGTCGCATCAGTTTGTTCGCGCCCGTGTCGCTGTTCTTCTTCTTCTTTCTCATGTTCATCATCACGACGATGCGCGGGCTTGAGTTGCATCCGATGAACTACTTCTTCCTCGCCACCGCCTTCTTCGCGTTCCACCTGCTGCTCGCGTATCTGGTCGATCACGTCTCGATCCACATGGCGTTCGGCATCGCGTCGGTCGTCTCGATCTTTCTGGTCGTCAGCTACCTGCGGCTTGTGTTGGGCACGCGCTTCGCTACGCGCGAGGCGGCGCTGGCGCAGTTCATCTATCTGGTGCTGTTCTCCTACGCCTTCTTCTTCAAAGGCTTCACCGGCCTCGCCGTCACCATCGGTTCGATCCTGACGCTCTTTGTCGTCATGCAGATCACCGGGCGCGTCCGTTGGGCCGAGAAGTTCGCGGGCAAGCCGGCAGAAACGAAGACGGCTTAGCCCGCCTGATAGCAATAACCACAAGGACACGAAGCCGCGAAGAATGATCACGTTCTTCGCGGCTTCGTGTCTTTGTGGTTATGCCCGATTCAAGAATAAATATTCATCGGTCGAGTTAAGAGCGCGACGGGGTCGTCCACGTTCAAAGCCTCGCGGACATAGAACGGTTCGCCCGCGACCGTGCCGATGAGCGTGCCATAGTAGAGCGCGCGTTGTTCGATCTGCGCGAGGAAGTTCTGCGCGCTGATGCGCGTCTCCGGTTCGTGCGCGCCCTCGCGGTAGAACTGCGAGCCGTGCGCGCGAATGGCTTGCATCTTCCCCGCTAAGTAATCCGACACGTCCACGATGAACGACGGCACAACCAAACGCGAATAGACCGCGTGCGCGATCATCGGCATCGTGATCTGCGCCTGCGCCGCCGCCTCGTCATAGCGCCGCATGCTGGCGAGCCGGGCCGCTTCGCGCACCAGCCGCGCCGTCGCCGCGTGATCCGGGTGCGGGTCGTCCCAATGTGACGTGAACAAAACTTTCGGCCGGTGTGTGCGCAGCACGCGCACAAGGGCCGTGCGCGCCTCGTCCGTTAGCATGACGTGCCCGTCCGGCAGACCGAGATTGAGCCGCTCGTCGAGGCCCATGATGCGCGCCGCCGCTTGCGCTTCTTCGGCGCGCTCGTCGGGCGTACCGCGCGTGCCCATCTCGCCGCGCGTCACGTCGAGCACGCCCGTGCGATAGCCTTGCACCTTCAATTTCAAGAGCGTGCCCGCCATCGTTAACTCCGCATCGTCCGGGTGCGAGAAGATGGCGAGCGCGTCCAGTTCTGTCGTGACCGGATTCATCGCATTCCTCAATGCACGCTGACCTGTACGTGGTTGGCTTCGAGTGCGTTGCCGGTGGCGCGTTGCAGTTCGGCGATGGCTTTGTTGAGTTCGGTCTGCGCGCGCAGTTCGTTGCCGCGTGCGGTGGTCAGCGCCGTCTGGCGTTCGAGCACGAGGAAGATGGTGCTTTGCCCGGCGTCGAAGCGGCGCTGCTCGCTCGCGTACTGTTGCTCGGACGCGTCGCGGGCGGCCGCCGCGGCGCGCAGGCGCGATTCGGCCGTGCGCGTCTGCTGCAAGGCGTTGCGCACGTCCACTTGAATCAACTGCTCCAACTGTTCGCGCTGCGTCTTGATGCGGTCGCGCTCGACGAGCGTGCGCCCCAGTTGCGCTTCGGCCGTGCGATTACGCAAGGGCAAATTCAACTGCACGCCGACGCGGTAGTTGTTGTAACGATTCGCGCCCAGATTTGTGAGCGACTGCGGCAGACCGCCGAGCAACTCCGGCGGCAGAGTTTGCGCGGGCGGTGTCGGCAACACAGGCAAGCCCGCGAGCAGCGAGAGTTGATTGATGCGCTCGCGCAACTGCGTGGTCGAAGCCGTCAACGGATTATTCAAGGCCGCGGGACTGAGCGTACCGGCAAGGCCGACGACGCCGTAGCTGCCGACCAGATCGAGTTGCGGGCGTGCCTGCTCGCGCGCGAGTCTCTGATCGAGTTCGTTGATGGCGGTGAGCACATCGGACTGTTGCACTTCGGGGCGCGCACGCAGGGCCGCCGACATCGCGTCGGGCAGAGAGATCGCGGGCGGCTCAACGTCAACCGTGTCGGTCGGCACAAGCGCGATGTTCCAAACTTCGGATAGACGATTCTCCGCGATCAGATTCTTCAACGCGTTCTCGGCGCGGTTCACATCATCAAGCGCCGTATAGACGCTCTGCTCGAAGCCGGAGACTTGCGCCTCGGCCGCCACCACGTCAATCGGCGCGAGCAGACCTTCAACCACCAGACGCTTGTTATGTTCAAGCTGCCTGCGCGCGTCGCGGACGGCATCGCGCTGCACTTGCAGGTTGCGCAACGTGAAGACCAAATCCCAATAGGCACGTTGCACCTGCGTGATCGTTTCGATGGCGCGCTGGCGAAACTGCGCGTCGGTCAAGCTAAGATTCTTCTTGGCGATCTCGATCTGCCGCCGAGTCTGATCGAAACGCAAGCCACGCAGCAGCGGTTGCGTGTAGCTGAACGTGAGCGCGGTCGGGTACTGCGGGTTCAACGACGCGAACTGGTTGTTGGTCGTCAGACGGATCGACGAGAAGTCTATGCGATAGCCGCCGCCCGCTTTCGGCGTCAGCCCCTCGAAGCGCATGGTGCTGGTCCAGTCCTGTTGCTTGACCGAACCGCTCGCGCCGCTTAAGAAACTCGACGAAGGCGTCTCAGTGCTTTCGTAATAAGAGAGCGAACTGAAGCGCGGATCGTATGCGCCGCGTGCGCCGAGCAGATCGAACTCGGCGGCGCGCACCGTCTGCCGCGCCACCTCTATGTCCTTGCTGTTCTTCAACGCCAACTCAATCGCCTCGCGCATGGCGAGCGGGCGCTGCTCCGTCATGTCCACGCCGATGCGGCCCAACTCAGGAAACGGCGCGGGCGCGGACTTATAGTTTGGCGCAACGGGCGGCACGGCGAGCGGCAACTCCTGCTGCGGCGCAGCCACCGGCACGCTCTCACGACCGGGCGGTGGCGGATTTTGCGGCGGTGAGATTTGCGTCCCCGTCGGCGCGGACTGCGGCGCTGTCTGCACGTTTTGCCGGTTCACAGGCGGTTGCGAGTTCGCGGGCGCTTGCGGTTGCGCTGCGGGCTGCGACGCGTTCGGGTCCTGTGTTGTGGGCACGGTCGTCGGCCCTTGCGGCGCGGGTTGCACGGACTGCTGCGCCTGCGCGTTGGGCGTGACGGGTTGCGCGTTCGACGGCGGCGCGGTCGTCTGACCGGGCGGCGTGTTCGCGGACGGCGCGGGCGTGAACGGCGGCGACTGCGTTTGCTGCCCCGGTTGCTGCCCGAACTCCGCGACATCTTCCGTCTTAACCACGCTCATCTCGTCGCGTTTCGCCGCGGCCGCGTCCGGCAACAAAGGCGCGGTCTGCGCTTGTTGCGCGCGCACAGCCTGCGCGCTCGCCAGACAGACGAACAGCGCCGCGCTCATCAACAGTTTCTTCATCGAATGATAGCTCATAAATAATTTGATCTTGGCTCTTACCATCCGGCCTCAATACTTGCCGAACAAAGAACCGACGGCCGTGGCGGTGCGCCTGCGTGCAGCGGTGAATATGCCGCTGACGCCGCGCGCCGCACGCCCCCAAACCTTGCTGCGACCCAGATCGTCCCAGATCGAATAGAAGACCGGCACGGCCAACAACGTCAACAGCAGACACAAACTTTGCCCGCCGACGACCAGCACGCCGATTGATCTGTTCGTGCCCGAACCGGGGCCGCTCGACAGCACCAGCGGCAACATGCCCGCGACGAGTGCGATGGTCGTCATCAAGATCGGCCTTAAGCGGTCGCGGTTCGCTTGGATGATCGCCTCATGTCGATCCATGCCTTGCGCGCGCAACTCGTTCGTGTGATCGATCTGCAAGATGGCGTTCTTCTTCACCACACCGAACAACAGCAACAGACCGAGGCCGGAAAAGATGTTGACCGTCTGCCCCGTCACTAACAGCGAGAGAATGCCGAACGGGATGGCCAGCGGCAGCGTCAACAAGATCGTAACCGGGTGGATGAACGACTCGAACTGCGCCGCCAGCACCATGTACATAAAGACGAACGAAAGCACGAATGCGAGCAGGAAGTAGCCGCCCGCCTTGCCCAACTCTTTCGAGCGGCGGCAAGACCCGTCGAATAACCGTCCTCGATTTGCAGCGTCTTGACGTAGTTGTTCAGTTCCGTGATGACCGATGATTGCGAGCCGCCCGGTCGCACGTTCGCCGTCACCATCACTTGCCGCTGCCGATTAAGACGTTCAATCGCTGACGGCCCAGTGCCCTCTTCCAACTTCACCAAGTTATCCAGACTGACCCAGCCCACCTTGCTCGACGTAGCGAACAAACGCCCCAGATTCTCTTTGCTCGCGCGCGCCGTACCCATCGCGCGCACGCGCACGTCGTACTGATCCGTGCCCTGATTAAAGGTCGAAACTTTCTGCCCCGCGACCAGCACGTTCAAGCCTTGCGCGATGTCACCCACGCGCACGCCCAAGTCGGCCGCGCGCGCCCGGTCGATCTCGACGCGCAGTTCCGGCTTGCCGACGATCAGGCTTGAGTCCACGTCCACCACGTCGGGCAGCGTCTTCAACTTCTTCGTCAGTTCTTCGGAGTAGTGTTCCAACTTTTGCAGATCGGGGCCGCCGATGACGTACTGTATGTCGGCATTGCGGAAGCCGCCGCCTGAGATCGCCGCCACCTGTTGCACGCTCGTCCGCAGCGTCGGCGGATAGTTGCCCAACAGCTTGCGCGCTTCGACCATCAACTTGTCCTGCGCCAGCTTGCGTTCCTTGATCGGTTTGAGCTTGACGTAGATCGAGGCGCTGTTGACCAACTCCTGCTGCCCGCCGCCGATGGTCACGAGCGTATCGGTCACGCCGTCCAGACGGCGCACGTCCGCCGCGATGCGTTCGACCAGCGTTGAAGTCGAAGCGAGCGTCGTGCCTTCGGGCGCGCGCACGCTGACCTCGAACTGCGATTGATCGTCCGTCGGCAAAAAGTTTTTACCGACCAACATGAACAGCGGCACGATGGACAGGATGACCAAACCGCATAACGTGACGACGATCCAACGATGCAGCATCGCCCACTCAAGCAACCACTTGTAGGTCCGATCAATCGGGCGATAGAAACGCCCTTCCTTCGAGCCGTGCGCCGTCTCCTGCTTCGGCTGCCGCGCGCGGGCCGGCACACCCGACGTGTGCTGCTGCTCGCTGCCTTCGGCGTCTGCCAGCTTCAGGCCCGTCTCTTCTTGTATGACTTCGCGGCGCGGCGCGTCCGGTTCGCCAGCCACAACGCGCGACTCGTTCGCCAACCCCACGGGCGCGTCCGCTTCCGACGGCTCGCTGCCGACGCCCGCCGACAGTTGCCGCTGCTTGCGTTTGAGCATGCGCGCCGCGAGCATCGGCGTCAGCGTGAACGACACGAGCAACGAAACGGCGATAGCGAACGAAGACGTGAAGCCGAACGACGACATGAAGCGGCCGACGATGCCCTTCATGAAACCGACGGGAATGAAGACGGCGAGCAACGAAAGCGTCGTCGCCATAACGGCGAGACCGATCTCTTTCGTGCCTTCAATCGCCGCTTGAAACGGCGGCATGCCCTTCTCTTCGACGAAGCGATAGATGTTCTCTAAGACGACGATGGCGTCGTCGATCACGATGCCGACCATCAAGGTCAACGCAAGCATCGTGATCTGGTTGAGCGTGTAGCCCATCGCCGCCATCAAGCCGAAGGTGGCGATAAGCGAGGTCGGGATCGCAATGGCCGCGATAAACGTCGAACGGATATTCCACAGGAACAGAAAGACGACGATGGCCGCGAGGATGCCGCCTTCGATCAAGTGCGTCTCGATTGATTCGACCGCCGCCTTAATAAAGATCGACTGGTCGCCCACGATCTCCGTCTTCACATTCGCGGGCAGCGTCGGCTGTATCTCCGCGAGTCGTTCCTTGACCGCGTCCGCCACAGCGACCGTGTTCTGCCCCGACTGCTTCGAGATAACGAGCGTCACGGCGGGCGTGCCGTTCAACATCGCGGACGTGCGCTGCTCCTCTGTGCCGTCTTCGGCATAACCGATGTCGGAGAGTTTGACGGCAGTAGTTGCCGCGCGCCGAGATAGCAATGTTATTGAAGTCGGCGGCCGACTGGATGCGTCCCAATGTACGCACGGTCAACTCGCGCGTGCCTTCGTCCACGCGCCCGCCCGGCACTTCCATGTTCTGCTGGCGCACGGCGGTCGTCACTTCCGGCACGGTCACGTTGAAGGCGCGCATCTTGTCCGGGTCGAGATAAATCTGAATCTCGCGCCGCGCGCCGCCGACGATCTCCACGTTGCCGACGCCGTTGAGCGATTCGATGCGCTTCTTGATCTGCTTGTCCGCGATGTCGGTCACTTCGCGCAGACTGCGCGGCGATGAGACGGCGATCCGCAGGACCGGCGCGGCGTCCGTGTCGAGCTTCTGCACGGTCGGCGTCTCGGCCGTTTCGGGCAAGTCGTTGACGATGAGGCCGACCTTGTCGCGCACCTCTTGCGCCGCGATGTCCGCGTTCTTCTCAAGAATGAACGTGATGAAGACTTGCGACACGCCCTCGACCGACGTTGAGCGCAACTCGTCGATGCCGCTGATCGTGTTGACCGCCGACTCGACCTTATCCGTGATCTCAGTCTCGACCTCTTGCGGCGACGCGCCGGGGTTGATGACAGTCACGGTGATGGTCGGCAGATCGATCTTCGGAAACAGGTCCACGCCGAGCGAGAAGAACGAGAAGATACCAACGACCGTCAGCGACAAAATCAACATCGTCGCAAACACGGCCGGCGGACACATATCTCAGCTAACTTTTGCATAACAGAATTTCCAATTGCGAAATTTTCAATTGCGGCTGTCGGAATGCGGCATGCCGATTAATAAAACAACTGTTCGTTAATCCGCATGCCGCATTCCGAAAGCCGCAATAAGCTCACTGCCTGATCTCTATTCCGTCTTTCAACTGCTCAACGTTGCTCGTGGCGACGACTTCGCCTTCGCGCACGCCGCTCTTAATCTCAACTAAGTCGCCTTCCGCTTGACCGAGTTGCACGACGCGTTCTTCGGCGCGGCCGTTGTTGACGACGAAGACACGGCTTGTGTTCTCGGCCGTGCGGACGGCACGCACGGGGATAAGTACGGCCGATTGCCCTTGCGGCAACAGGATGCGGACGGTGGCGAACTGGCCCGGCTTCAACAAGTTCTGCCCGTTGTCCACTTCCGCCTCGACCGTCAACGTGCGCGACGTGGGCGCGACGTTCGGCGAGATGCGCGCGACGCGACCCGCGAAGCTGCGATCCGCATAGGCGCTCGTCGTCACAGAGACGCTCTGCCCCGTCTGCACTACGGAGATGAACTGTTCAGGAATGTCTATCCGCAAACGCAACGGGTTCGTCCGCACGATAGTTGCGATCTTCGACGAGGTCGTGACGTACTCGCCCACGTCCGCCGGCCGCTCCGAGACATAGCCGCTGATCGGCGCGTAGACGACGGCATCGCGGATCGCTTTCTCGGCCTGCGCCACCTGTGCCTGCGCCGCTTCGGCCGCAGAGCGCGCGGTTTGTATGCCCGCGTAGTTCTGCCGCGCCGCCGCGAGTTGCGCTTCATATTGTTGCTGCAACTGATCGCGCTGCGCCTTCTGCTGGTCGTAAGCCGAACGCGACACGTCGCCCGATTCGAGCAGGCGCGCTTGTCTGGTCAACTGTTTCTCGGCCAGTTCGTAAGCCGCGCGCGCCGCGCCGACTTCGGCCACGCGCGCCGGGTCGAATGGCTGACCGGGCCGCAAACCAATCTTTGCCTCGGCCTGTCTGACGGCCGACTGCGCCTGTGCGGCTTGCGCCTGCAACTGCGTGAGCCGCAGGCGCGCGTCCGCGTCGTCCAAGCGCACCAGCACCGTGCCCTTCTGCGCGTAGCTGCCGAGGTCCACGCCGACCGCGACGACGCGCCCCGCAACCGTGGGCGCAACGTCCGTCTGCTCGTCGGCTCCGAGGCTGCCCGTCGCTTCGATGTATTGCGGCAGATCGCGCACGATGGCCGCGGCGGTTGTCACCTGCACGGCTTCGGGCGTCGCCTGCGCCTGCGCGGCTGGCGGCTTAGACTGACCGCGCGAGCCGCCGCACGCACTAAAAGCGACGGCGACAACTAAGAGCACCAAGACCGTCAAGTACAGTGTCAAACGATTGCGGGAGATCATAATGAAAAACTCTCTATTAAAGATGAAGCCACTAACGCCGAAGCGATTAAGCTGAAGCCACGACGCAGCATAGAGCGCGGCGGTTAACAATCTGTGGCCGGGCTACTCTTTTTTACTTGTCCTTCTCTTGCGTGCGCCCGGCACAGCGCGCTTGCCTTTGTCGGGCTGCGCCGTCGTCGTCGTAGCAACGCCGTGCAGCAGTAGCTCGGTGAACTCGCGCGCGGCGCGTTCGTTCGTGATGTCGAGCAGGCTGCGTCGCCTGTCCCAGAGCGTGTTGTTAAGTGAATGATGAATGATCATGCCAAGTAAGGCGCGGACGATGATCGCAGGCTCGACCGGGCGCAGTGCGCCGTCGCGCTGGCGCTCGCGGATGTAGCCGCCCAATAGCTCGTACATCTGGCGCACGTTGCGGTCGAAGAACAGTTCTACGAGTTGATGTTCTTCGAGCGCGGCATGCGAGAGCAGACGCAGGAACTCCGTGTCCTGTTCGTGATGCTGCATCATGGCGCGCGCCAACTCCTCGAAGACCGCGCGGTCGTCCTTGCGCGCGATGGCGTCGCCCAACAGCGCGCACGGATCGATGCCGCCCGCGCACGCTTTATGATCAAGGATGGCGTGATACAACTCGTCCTTCGTGGCGAAGTGGCGAAAGACCATCGCCTCGGAGACGCCCGCACCACGCGCGATCTCTTTGGTCGTCGTGCCGCGAAAGCCGCGCTGCGAAAACAGGTGCATCGCGACCTGCAAGATTTGCTGGCGGCGTTCCTCGCCCGCCATCCGTCCGCCGCCAACGACGCCCGCGCCGTCGGCCCGTACCACATCAGCCGCTCTGGTCAAACTTGCCCTCCGCTGGCGTCCTTCATCGAGATTAAAAGTAAGTACTTACTTACCAGAGTACGCAAAGGCTGTCAAGCGGGTTCAAAAAATTTCGCGCGGCGCAGGGCGGCGCGTGCGTTTCCACGCTGTATTGTTCCCGACCTTGCGTTATAATCGCCGTACCTTTTCACAACAAGTGAAAGCGTTTGGTCGGCCCTCGCGGTGAGCAGATCGAGCGCGCAGCCGTTGATTTGCCTGCGCGGCGCTGTCGCCACACGGCGTCGGCACATCGTTTGCACCCCGGCCGTTGGAAAAATATGTAAGGCCGCCCGCGTCTGCTTGTTGCAGCGCAGTTCGGCCGGACTCAATTGACAGACTTTAACTACTGCGAAGGAGAACAAACGCATGTCACAGAATTTCGACAATCAAAGCAACAAAGGCTCCGGCCTCGCGGGCACGGGTGCGACCGATGCGGGTACGACGCGCGACACCTCGACGGGTGCGGGCGGCAGCGGCGCAGGCTTGCAGACCTCCGGCGGCGGCACGACGGGCACGGCCGCAGCGCCCGCGCGTGAAGGCATCGCCGGCACGGCGCAAGAGTATGGGCAGAAGATCGCCGATGCCGCCACGCAGGCGAAGGACTACGTGAGCGACAAGGTGTCGGTCGTCGGCGACCGCATCAAGGACTTGCAGAACAAGGACTACAAACAGGTGGCCGACGATGCGAAGGCTTATGCGCGCGACAATCCGGGCCAAGCCCTGTTGATCTCGGCGGCGGCCGGCTTCCTGTTAGGGCTGCTGCTGCGCGGCTCGCGCCGGTAAGAGCGGTTTCGCGTTACGGGTGACAGGTTTCAGGTTTGCTGCGATGCAAACTTGAAACCTGAAGCCTCGAAGGCTGAAACCTGTTTCGGAAGGAGGATGAGCGATGGCTGACCTTGAACGACGTGGCGCGGCCGCAGCGCCCGCGCGTTTGGACGAGTCGCAGCCGCCTGCGATGGCGACGGATATAGACGAACTGCCCGCGATGTTTGGCCGGCTCGGCGACGAAGTGATGACGATGATCGACGCCAAGCTTGGGCTGTTCAAGATCGAGTTGAAGGAAGAGGTGTCCGTGTACACGCGCGCCGTAGCGATGATCACGGTGGGCGGCGTGCTGGCGGCCGTGGGCTTCGCGTTTTTGAACATCGCGGTCGCGTTCTTCATCTCGACCCTGTTTGACTCGTTCAGCGCGCCGGTCAGGTACGCGCTCGGCTTCCTTGCCACCGGCGCACTCTACCTCGTCATTGGCGGCGGCATCATCATGATGATGAAAAGCCGGTTGTCGGCACACAGCCCCACGCCGGCCCGCAGCATCGAGGAACTCAGAAAGGATAAGCAATGGCTGAAGAACGACATCTAGCAACCGCGCGCGCGCCCGAAGCCGACACGGACACGGACACGACGAAAGAAGAGTTGCAACGGCGCATGGAAGAGGCGCGCGAATCGATCACACAGACCGTGACTGAGATTAAAGAAACTGTGACCAATCAATATCAGAACGTGCGCGAGTCGATCTCGCAGACGCTCGACTGGCGCGAGCAGTATCGTCGCCGGCCCGTCGCTTTCGCTGTCGGCGCGTTGGGCGTCGGCGCTCTCGTCGGCTACAGCGTCGGCGGCGCGCTCAAGGGCGAGTCCGATCTCGTCGAACGTTATTACGAGTCCGAGGGCGAAGGCTATGAAGGTGGCGGCAACGGCGCAACCACGGCGCAAGCCGTAACCGGCGCTGCGACCACCTCGGCTTACGCGCCGCCCGCAGCTTATCCGGCGGCCATCAGCGCGCCCGCGCCGCGCCCGTCTTATAGCAGCGGCTACGAAGCGCCGACCACGGAAGACCCGGACAAGCCGGGCTTGCTCGACCGCTTCAAAGAGACGCAGGCTTACGACCGCTTGCAGCAAGAGGTTGGCAACATCGGCAACCGCGTCGTGGATGAACTATCGAAGACGGCGCAGACGGTCGTGTTGCCCATGCTCTTGAACAAGCTGAAAGACTTGATCGGGCTTGACCTGACGACGAAGGGCGACAGCACGGATCGCAGCGCGCGCGCTCAGCAAACGCCGCAGACCGGCAGCACGCCGAACGCGCCGAGCACGACGGGCGGTTACGGCTCGTCTTGAGCGCACGCTTCGTTTTGACCTGAAGACTTAGTCGTCGCACTGTGTTCTTGCACTGCACGATCATGTCTCGGTCTGCACTTGACGGGCGAGCGGCGCAGGCCGGCTCGCCCGTTTCCCTATCGCGGCCGTTCAAGCACAAGATGAGCACGCTGACGATCAACGAGCCGACCTTTACTGAGCCGACATTGCCCGCGCACGTTGCGGACACAGCCGCGCCGGCCGCGACGCTTGAGGTCGTGCTCAACGCGGAAGCGGGCGCGGAAGGCAAAGAGACTGTGCGGGCGCGGCTCGCGGAGTTGTTCGCGGCGCGTGGTGTGACGGCGCACATCATGCTGGCGCGAAGCGGCGAAGAGATCACGGAGTTTGCGCGGCGCGCGGCCGAAGGGCCGGCGCAAGTGGTTGTCGCGGGCGGCGGCGACGGCACGATCAGCGCGGTCGCATCGGCTTTGGTCGAGACGAACAAGGCACTCGGCGTGTTGCCTGTCGGCACGCTCAACCACTTCGCTAAAGACCTGCGCCTGCCGCTCGACCTCGAAGCGGCGGTGCAAGTGATCGTTGACGGGCACACGACGCAGGTTGACGTGGGCGAGGTCAACGGGCGCATCTTCCTGAACAATTCGAGTCTCGGTTTATATCCGAGCATCGTCCGGCAACGCGAGAAGCAGAAGCGACAGGGACACAACCGCTGGCTCGCGTTTCTGTGGGCGGCGCTCGTCGTCTTCAAGCGTTACCCGTTCATGAACGTGCGGCTCGACGTGGACGGGCGCGAGTTTCGGCGGCGCACGCCGTTCGTCTTCATCGGCAACAACGAATATGAGATGGACGCATTCAACGTCGGCGGGCGAAGTTGCCTCGACGCCGGGCGGCTCAGCCTGCACGTCACGCACAAGCCGGGGCGCTTGCGCCTCGTCGGCTTAGCCTTGCGCGCGCTCTTTGGTCGGCTGCGCGCCGCCAAAGACTTCGACTCACTCTGCGCCCGCGAAATCTGGATCGAGACACGCCGCCAACGTCTGCGCGTCGCCACCGACGGCGAGATCACGATCATGCGGGCCCCGCTCCACTACCGCGTGCGCCCCGGCGCACTGAAAGTTATAGTGCCGAAGACAGTGACGAGTGACGAGTGACAAGCAGGCACAAGTCTTAACTTGTCCATCGTTACTTATCACTTATTCACTCATCGCTTTTAACTTGTCACTCGTCACTTGTCACTGCTTTTATCATGCGTACCCTGATTCACTTATCTGATCTGCATTTCGGCCGGCTGGACGAGCGGGTGGTTGCGCCGCTGCTGGCGACGGTTGAGGAGTTGCGGCCGGACATCGTGGCCGTATCGGGCGATCTGACGCAACGCGCGCGGACGGAGCAGTTCGAGGCGGCGCGGGCCTTTTTGGATGCGCTGCCGCGCGTCCCGCAGATCGTCGTGCCGGGCAATCACGATGTGCCGCTCTACAACGTCTGGGCGCGCTTCGCGCAGCCGCTCGACAAGTATCGCCGCCTTATCACGGACGACCTCGAACCGTTTTATGCCGACGAAGAAGTGGCTATTCTCGGCGTCAACACGGCGCGCTCGCTCACGATCAAACACGGGCGCGTGAACGAGGAACAGGTCGCGCGCATGCGTGAACGCCTGTGCCCGTTCGGCGACGAGATCACGAAGATGGTCGTGACGCATCACCCGTTCGACGTGCCCGAAGGCGCGGACGAACGCGACCTCGTCGGGCGTTCACAGTTAGCGATGGAAGCACTCGCCGCCTGCGGCGCGGACGTGCTGCTCGCCGGTCATCTGCACATCAGCCACACAGGCCACACGGCCAAACGCTACCAGATAGCAGGCCACTCCGCCCTCGTCGTGCAGGCGGGCACGGCCACCTCCACGCGCGGGCGCGGCGAAGCGAACTCGTTTAACCTCTTACGCCTTAAGCATCCGCACATCAACGTCCAACGGCACGCGTGGCGGGCCGACATGGAGACGTTCGCGCTCGCCTCAAGCGAGCACTTCCAACACACGCCCGACGGCTGGGTGCGTCTCTCAGACGAAGTAGCGGCCGGCATCGCCTACGAAGAACAAAGCACGGGCCTGCAACCCTCCGTGCCGCAACCGTAGAAATTGCGGAATGCGGATTCGCGGATTGAAGGAACTGTTGTCTTCTAATCCGCAATCCGAAATCCGCATTCCGCATTCCTGCTGCTTAACGGCCGGGCGCGGGTTTGCGCGGCAGTTTGTCGTCGCGCATGGCGGTCTGATAGACGAAGGCGGCCATGATCGTGGCGGCCTGTTTCATGTCGTCGGCCTGTATGCGGTCGAACGTGTCCATGTTCGTGTGGTGCGTGCGCGTGTCGTATTCGATCTCGTCCTGTATGAACTGGAAGCCGGGCAGACCGATGCGGTCGAACGACAGATGATCCGTGCCGCCCGTGTTCGCCATCGTGAGCGTCTGTGCGCCCATAGCGCGGAACGGTTGCAGCCATTGCCGGAACAGCGGCCACACGCCCGCGTTGCCTTGCATGTAGACGCCGCGAATCTTGCCCGTGCCGTTGTCGAGATTGAAGTAGCCGGCGAACTTGTCGTACTCCGGCTTGGTGACGAGCGTGGCGCGCGGCGTCGGCGTGGGCGAAGCGACTGGCTGCCCTTCGGTCGCACCGGGCGGCGTTGGGCTAGGCGTCGGCGTGGGCGTGACGAGTTCGCCGAAGTGTTGCTTGACGTAAGCGACCGAACCTAACAGCCCTTGCTCCTCGCCGGTCCACAGCGCGACGCGGATCGTGCGGCGCGGCTGCAAGTTCAAAGTCTTGATGATGCGCGCCGCTTCCATTGCGACGGCGACGCCCGCGCCGTTGTCGGTTGCGCCCGTGCCGCCGTGCCACGAATCCAAGTGCCCGCCGAGCATCACCACTTCATCTTTGAGTTGCGGATCGCTGCCCGGTATCTCGGCGATGGTGTTGTAGCTCATCAAGTCCTGATCGTGAAACTGCACGTCGAGATTGACCGCCATCCGCACGCGCCGCTCGCCCGCTTGCAGCATCCGCACGATGCGGTTGTAATGCTCAGCCGCCAAGACGATCTGCGGCAACAACTTCGGCGCGTCTTTGGCCCATGCCGAGACGCGCTGCGCCTGCGGCGTGTCCGGCGGCGCGGGCACTGTGGCCGACTGCACGGCGAGCATGCCGCCGTCGCCGCGCCCCGGATCGACGAGGAGCGCCGCGCCTTCTTGCAGATAGAACATCTGCTTGATGGCATTGAACCGCGCGGCGGCGCGCTGCTCGTCGGTCAACTGGCCGAAGCGACGCGCCGGGCCCAGCGCAGGGTCGGGCGCGTCCGCGAGCGCAAGCAAATCTTTCTCAGTCGCGCGTGTGCCTTCAGGCTCGAAGTGCGCTTTGAGTTCGCGCACAGGTCCTGTCAAGATGATCGCGCCTTTGAGCTTGCCCATGTACTTCGCGCGCAGTTCCGCTTCGTCCTTCGCGTCCACATAGATGACATCGGCCGTGAGCGCGCCCACGCCCGGCGACCACGCCTTCGGGTACGCGATCAAGGGGAAGCCCTGCGGCTCGACGACCTCGGCCGAGAAACGCTTCAACGACCAGCCGCGCCCGAATGGCCCCCACGCTTCGAGGTGCGCGTTCGTCAGGCCCCACGAAGTCATCTGATCGCGCGTCCATTCGTTCGCGCGCTTCAAGTTCGGCGAACTGGTCAGGCGCGGCCCGATCACGTCGCTCAAATAACTCAAGGTCTGCATCACCTGCGAACGGTTCATGCCTTCATCTTTGATCTTCTCAATCGGATCATTCGGATCGGGTGTGGGCGTCGCTTGCGCTGCGCCGAACTGTGGCCGCGTGGCTGCGCCGAACTCGTGCGCCGGGCGCTCTGCGCTCACGGCATGGCCCAGCACTAACAGCGCGCAGGACAAGACGGCGACGGCTGTGCGTCGAAGCATGGCAGTGGGTCTCCTTCTTTTTAACTTCGCTGTCGGACGGTCTTACGTGTGCGCGTGATTATACCCGAAGCGTGGCTAAAAGATTTAACCACGAAGATACGAAGCCGCGAAGATCAACTTTCTATCTTCGCGGCTTCGTGTCTTCGTGGTTAAATTTTTACTACGCTAACGGCGAGTCGGCCCGCGTACTCGTCGGCGTCGGCGCGGCCGGCAACGGGTCGCCTTTGTAGCCGCATTCTTCGTTGGCGCATGTGCGCGTCGTGCCCTTCTTCGTCGTCTTCTCTAACAGGAATGGCGCGCGACATTGCGGGCACGGCTCGGCAATCGGCTTGTCCCAATAGACCACATCGCACGCCGGATACTCCGAGCAACCATAAAAGGCTTTGCCGCGCTTCGACTTCTTCACCACGATCTCGCCGCGACAACCGGGGCGCACGCAGGCCACGCCCGTCGTCTCGCGCTTCACGTAATTGCACTTCGGATAGTTCGAGCATGCGACGAACTCGCCGAAGCGCCCTTGCCGTCTGACCAGATTCGCACCGTCCACAGGGCACTTCTCATCGAGCACGACGGGCGCGGCGGCCACCACACCGCTCCGGCTGATCTTGCGTATGTTGCGACACTCAGGATAACCCGTGCAGCCGAGGAACTGCCCGAACCGACCGCGCTTCAAAGCCATCGGCTTGCCGCACAACTCGCACGCCTCCGGTTCTTCACCTTCCGTGCTGCCCTCCGCGCCCGCCGCTTGTGCCTTCGCGCCCTCGCCCGCCCCGGCCGCAGGCGTCTTCTTGGCTATCTCGCGCGTCGTGCGACATTCAGGATAGTTCGAGCAGGCAAGGAACTGACCGAAGCGACCAAACTTGATGACCATGCCCGCGCCGCAGTTCTCGCACACCTCGTCGGTCGGGATCGCCTGCTGCTTCGCCGCCTTCATTTGCGTCTCGGCCTGTTTCAGATCACGCGCGAACTTTTCATAAAACCCGTCGAGCGCCACCGTCCATTTCATCTTCCCTTCTTCGATCTCGTCCAACTCCTGCTCCATCCGCGCCGTGTAGGATTCGTTGAACAGATCGTCGAAGCTGGCGACTAATAGATCGTTGACCGTCGTGCCAAGCGCCGTCGGATGAAACCGCCCTTCATGTTTTTCGACGTACTCTCGATCAAGAATCGTCGTCATGATCGCGGCATAAGTCGAAGGCCGGCCGATGCCCTTCTCTTCGAGCGCCTTCACGAGCGTCGCCTCCGTATAGCGCGGCGGCGGCTCGGTGAAATGTTGCTCCGGCGTGATCGCATTGAGCGCAAGCTGATCGCCCTGCGTCACGGCTGGCAGACGCCGCGCGGCTTCTTCATCTTCTTCCGACTTCTCATCACGCCCTTCTTCATAGACGCGCAGGAAGCCGTCGAACTTCAAGACCGAACCCGTCGCGCGGAACAAGAAGCGGCCGGCTTCAATGTCAATCGTCGTCTGATCGAATATGGCCGGCATCATCTGCGACGCCACGAACCGCTGCCAGATCAAACGATAAAGTTTCAACTCGTCCGCGCCCAAGAAACGCGCGACCGAATCGGGCGTGCGCGTCACGTCTGTCGGGCGAATGGCTTCGTGCGCGTCCTGCGCGTCCTTCTTCGAGCGATAAAAGACAGCCTTCTCCGGCAGGTACTCTGCGCCGTACTGCGTGCCGACAAACTCGCGCACTTCATCGAGCGCCGTATCCGACACGCGCGTCGAGTCTGTACGCATGTATGTGATCAGACCGACCGAGCCTTCCGCGCCCAACTCCACGCCTTCATAAAGTCGCTGCGCGAGCATCATCGTCTTCTTGACCGCGAACGAGAGTTTGCGCGCCGACTCCTGTTGCAGCTTCGACGTGATGAACGGCGGCACAGGATTGCGCCGTCGCTCCTTCGTCGTCACGTCCGCGACGCGATAACTTTGCGCTTCCGCCTCGCGCACGATCTCCTGCGCCTGTGCTTCGTTGGCGATCAGCAGTTCGTTCTTCTTCACGCCCGCATCGAAGCCGCCCGTCTTCACGGTCTGCTCGCCGACGCGCAGCAGCCGCGCATCGAACGCGGGCGGCATTGCGCCCGTCAGGTTCGCCGTCACCGTCCAATATTCCGTCTTAACGAACTTCTCGATCTCGCGTTCGCGTTCGACCACCATGCGCAGCGCGACCGACTGCACACGCCCCGCGCTCAAGCGCCCGCCAATCGTGCGACACAACAGCGGCGACACCTTGTAGCCCACCAGCCGATCAAGCACGCGCCGCGCCTGCTGCGCCGCCACTAGATGCTGGTCGATCTCCTTCGGCACGTCGAACGCAGCCTGCACCGCGCGCTTCGTGATCTCGTTGAACATCACGCGGTAGGCCGGTTTCTTCGGACGCTTCGGCACGATCTCTTCCGCGAGATGCTGACAGATCGCTTCGCCTTCGCGGTCGGGGTCAGCCGCCAGATAGATCGCGTCGGCCTCTTTCGCGGCTCGTTTCAACTCGCTGACGATCTTCTTGTTGTTGCGCTTCTTCGTGTCTGGAATGATCTCGTAGGTCGGCTCGAACTCGTGCTCCACATCGACGCCCAAACCTTTCGACGGCAAGTCCTTGATATGGCCGAACGAGGCCATAACGCGATAGTCCGCGCCCAGATACTTGCCAATCGTTTTCGCCTTCGCGGGCGATTCGACTACAACTAAATTCTTACCCATTAAGTGTCCTTTGCATCACTACGCGCGGCCGATAAATCATGTACAACTATGCGCCGCGTCGTCTGCCCATTTGTCCTTAAAATCCCTCTCCGGTCACCCGTTTAGATGCCCCATTATGAGCTTTCGCTGGCTCGCCGCGTTCGGTCTAATTGCACGCGCCAATTGACACAGCCAGTCACAACTTTTTCACGAAACACTTGCCCGGTAACTGTCGCACCAACTCGCGCATTTCCAAACTCAACAGCGCGCCGGTCAACTCCGGCAACGTCAACTCGGACTGCGTTGCGAGCGCATCAATGTGCGCTGGCTCATCCGCCGATAACAACTTGAACACAGCGCGCTCTTGCTCCGACAGATTGGCCGGCGCGACCGCTTCAATAGCACTGCTCTCATCATGCTGCTTTCGCTTCGACTCCGGCGGCAGCAGACGCGCCGCGATCTCGGCCGGCAGTTCCGTCGCCACGTCCTGCCACGTCTGCACAAGCTTTGCGCCCGCCGCTTTGATCAGATAGTTCGTGCCGAACGAGTTGCGCGACGTGATGTTGCCCGGCACGGCAAAGACTTCGCGTCCCTGTTCCAACGCCAGCCGCGCCGTGATCAGACTGCCACTGTTCTCCGCCGCTTCCACCAGCACCACGCCCAGACTCAAGCCGCTGATCACGCGATTGCGATACGGAAAGTTCTCCGGGATCGGCGGCGTGCCCAACGGGAACTGCGACACCAACGCGCCGCCCTGTTCGACGATCTCCGCAGCCAACTTTTTATGCTCGCGCGGATAAACTTCATCAACGCCCGTGCCCAATACCGCGACCGTGCGCCCGCCCGCTTCGAGCGCGCCGCGATGCGCCGCCGCGTCTATGCCGCGCGCCAAACCTGAAACGATGGTCACGCCGCGCGTCGCCAACTCGCGCGCCAACAAGCCCGCCGTGTTCAACCCGTAGGTCGAGCAACGACGTGAGCCGACCAGCGCCACGCACGGCGCGTCGAAACAGGCCGCCCACTCGCCCTTAACATAGAGCGTGATCGGCGGGTCGGCGATCTCGCGCAACAGCGCCGGGTATGTGCCGTCGTCCAAGACCAGCACGTCCGCGCCCAACTCGCGCACACGCACCAACTCGGCAGCGGCCAGCGGCCGCGCGGTCGCGCAACGCGATTGACTCCAACGTCTCAGGGCGCAACCGCAGCCGCTCCAACTCCACACGCAACGCGCCGAACACGGCCGCGGCCGAACCGAACCGCTCCAACAAACGCGCCGCCACCCGCGGCCCCACACCCGGCGTCATGTTCAGCGCGATCCAGTCCTGCATAAAGAATTTCGGAATGCGGATTGTGGATTGCGGATTAACTAAGGTAGCTGGACTGCGCGGTTTTTAATCCGCAGTCCGCAATCCGAAATCCGCAATCAAGTTGGCGGAGGCGTGTAGGAATCGAACCTACCTGAGCCTGCTCTCACAGACTCACGAAACGGTTTTGAAGACCGGGCCGCTCACCAGAACGGATGCGCCTCCCCTGTCTAAAGCCCCGTACCCTACGCGCCGTGAGTGGCTACTGTCAAGCCTGACGGACTGCCGACTGGTTGCGCACCGACCGATTAATGGCCCGCGCACAAGGTCGTAAACCCGACCCGCCGGCCCACGTTGCGCGCCGCTTGACCGTGCGCCTGTGCCCCGTTATTATCTATTCGAACGGACGTTCGAACGAGCCATGATTGAGGGCGAAAAAGTTCGTTACTGTTCGTCGTTTTAATAAATCTGTTGGGGTCAGGTGTGGATGATTAATTTTGCGACGCAGCCGGCGGAGTACCGGCACTGGCAACTGCAAATCGACGGCGCGGTCGCCACGCTGTCGATGGACGTGCAAGAAGACGTGACGCTGGCCGAGGGCTACAAGCTCAAGCTGAACTCTTACGATCTGGGCGTGGACATCGAACTGGCGGACGCCGTGCAGCGCCTGCGGTTCGAGCATCCGGAAGTGCGCGTGGTGGTCGTCAAGAGCCTCAAGCCGCGCATCTTCTGCGCGGGCGCGAACATTTATATGCTCGGCACGTCGGCACACGCCTTCAAGGTCAACTTCTGCAAGTTCACGAACGAGACGCGCTGCGCCATCGAAGATGCCGCGCAGCATTCCGATCAGAAGTACGTGGCCGCTTTGAACGGCACGGCTTCGGGCGGCGGCTATGAACTGGCCATCGCGTGCGATGAAATTTATTTAGTTGAAGACGGCAACTCGGCCGTCTCGCTGCCGGAAGTGCCGTTGCTCGGCGTGCTGCCGGGCACGGGCGGACTGACGCGGCTGGTGGACAAACGCAAGGTGCGGCGCGACCGCGCCGACGTGTTCTCGACGCTCGCCGAAGGCTTGAAGGCGAAGCGCGCGAAAGAATGGGGTCTGATTGACGGCCACTTCCCGACCAGCAAGTTTGACGAAGGCGTGGCCGCGCGCGTGCGTGCGTTGGTTGACGCAGGAGAAACGAAAAACGTCGGCGCAGTTGGTATCAAGCTCAACCCGCTACAGGTCGAAGCGACGACCGAAGGGCGCGAGTATAAGTACGTCAGCGTGCGGCTCAATCGGGCGCAGCGTTACGCCGATCTGACTGTGCGCGGACCTGAAGTTGATCAGCCGACCACGCCCGCAGAGATCGCGCAACTCGGCGACGCCTACTGGCCGCTGCAAGCTTACCGCGAGTTGGACGACGCGCTCTTGCATCTGCGCATGAACGAATTGGAGATCGGCCTCGTCTGCCTGCGCACCGAAGGCGAGATCGAACACGTGCGGGCGGTTGATCGCGTACTCGCGGATAATAAAGATCATTGGCTCGTGCGCGAGATCATCTTGCACATGGCGCGCGTGCTGCGCCGGCTTGATCTGACCGCTAAGAGTTTCTTCGCGCTCGTCGAGCCGGGCAGTTGCTTCGCGGGCAACTTGCTTGAACTCGCGCTCTCGGCGGATCGCACTTACATGCTCAACCACCCCGACGAACAAGTGCAACTGGCGACGAGCGAGTTGAACGCGGGCGCGCTGCCGATGTCGAACGGCTTGACGCGTTTGCAATCGCGCTTCCTCGCCGACCCCGCACAGGCCGACGAAGTGCTTGCGCACGCGGGCGTGTTCGACACGACAGCGGCCGAAGCGTCCGGCCTCGTCACCTTCGCACCCGACGACCTCGACTGGACCGACGAGATACGCGTCGCCATCGAGGAGCGCACGTCGTTTTCGCCCGACGCGCTCACAGGCATGGAAGCATCCTTGCGCTTCGCCGGGCCGGAAACGCGCGACACGAAAATCTACGGTCGCCTGACTGCGTGGCAGAACTGGATTTTCCAGCGCCCCAATGCCGTCGGGCCACAGGGCGCGCTCACGAACTACGGCAAACCGACGCAGCCGCAGTTTGACTACAAGCGAACTTAAAAGCAGTGACGAGTAATAAGTAACAAGTTAAGACTTGTTCCTGCTGATCACTCGTCTCTTGTCACTATCTTTGAGGCAGTTATGGAACTTTACGAACGTATTCCTAACAACGTGAACTTGTCGCAGGACCGGCGGCTTCAGCACGCGCTGGAGAAGTGGCTGCCCGATTATTTGAACTGGTGGCGCGAGATGGGGCCGGAAGGCTTTCAGGAGAAAGAAGTCTATCTGCGCACCGCCATCGGCGTGGACGCGGACGGCTGGGCGCACTTCGATTATGTGAAGATGCCTGACTATCGTTGGGGCATCTTCTTGAAGCCCGCCGCGCCGAACGCGCAGATCGGTTTCGGCGACAACTACGGCAAGCCCGTCTATCAAGAAGTGCCCGGCGAGTTTCGCAACGCCTTGCGCCGCATCATCGTCACGCAGGGCGACACCGAACCGGCGTCGGTCGAACAGCAGCGCGAGTTGGGCAAGACCTGCCCGTCGCTCTACGATCTAAGAAATCTGTTTCAAGTGAACGTCGAAGAAGGTCGCCACTTGTGGGCGATGGTCTATCTGCTGCACGGCTACTTCGGGCGCGACGGGCGCGACGAAGCCGACGCGATGCTTGAACGCCGCAGCGGCAACCCCGACAAGCCGCGCATCCTCGAAGCGTTCAACCAGCCCTGCGACGATTGGTTAAACTTCTTCTGCTTCACGACGTTCACCGACCGCGACGGCAAGTATCAACTGGCGGCGCTCGCGGAGTCGGGCTTCGAGCCGCTGGCGCGCACCTGCCAGTTCATGCTCACCGAAGAGGCGCACCACCTGTTCGTCGGCGAGACGGGCGTGGGTCGCGTCGTCAAGCGCACGGCCGCGTTCATGCAACAGGGCGACGTGCGCCACCTCGGCGGCATTCCGCTCGACATCATTCAGAGGTACATCAACTTCTGGTTCAGCTACTCGCTCGACCTGTTCGGCGGCGAGATCAGTTCCAACTCCGCCGACTTCTTCGCCGCCGGCCTCAAAGGGCGCTTCAAAGAGCAGGCGCAGTATGACGAGCACGTCATCGCTGATGACGTGTACACGCTCAACGTCATGACCGACGGCCGGCTGACGCCGCGCGAAGTGCCCATGCGCAATGCCTTGAACGAAGTCTTGCGCGGCGAGTATGTGCGCGACTGCGAGCGCGCCCTGACGCGCTGGAACAAGCATCTCGCCGATGCCGGGCTGCCTGATCGACTCCATCTGCCGAGCACACGCTTTCACCGCCACGTCGGCGAGTACGCCGGGCACAACTTCGATGTCGCGGGCAACATCATCACGCCAGCCGAGTTTGCCCAGCGCAAAGACGAATGGCTGCCGACACTGGCCGACCGCGAATATGTTCGCAGCCTCATGCACCCGGTCACCGAACCCGGCAAGATCGCCAACTGGATCGCGCCGCCCCCGGCCGGCATCAAGGGGCTGCCGTTCGAGTTCGAGTACGTCAGACTGTGACCATTGCGGAATGCGGAATTCGGATTGCGGATTAGTTAAAGACAGAAGTAATTAGCTCGTCAGTATCGGGTCATGAAACAAGAGCGTTCACGTCAAGTTCCTATGTCCGTCAATCCGCAATCCGAACTCCGCATTCCGCAATCGGCCGATTTCTCGCGCTACGATCAGAAGTTGGAGTTCATCCTCCGCACCAGCGCGCGCATCTTCGCGGAGAAGGGTTATCACTCGACCTCGATGCGCGACATCTCGCGCGCCACGCAGGTCAGCCTCGCCGGGCTTTATTACTATTGCAAGTCGAAGGAAGAACTGCTCTATCTGATTCAAGACAACTGCTTCGGGCGCGTGCATGAACGCTTGCAAGAGCGTTTGCAGGAGACGGACGACGCGGTCGCGCGGTTGCGGCTCGTGATCGAGAATCACCTATCGTTCTTCGCCGCCAACATGGCCGAGATGAAGGTGCTGTCGCACGAAGCTGACTCGCTCGCGGGCGAAATGTACGAACGCGTCGCGGGCAAGAAGCAGCAGTACACGCAGCTTGTGCGTCGCATCCTCGCCGCCGTACAGGCTGACCAGCAGAGCGCCCGGCCGAAGCTCGATCTGACAGTTGCCACTTATGCTCTGTTCGGCATGATGAACTGGATTTACAACTGGTACGACCCGCGCGGCAAGCTCTCGGTCATAGACCTTGTGGACAATCTCGCGCGTCTGTTCCTCGCCGGCTTTCTATCCGGGTCGCCCGCCACCGAGCTACAGTTTGCGCCGACCGCGCAAGCCGAACGCCTGAGCGTTTGGCGCAGCCCGCAGCAATAGACCAGACCTGAACCGATGAACCCTTACACAGCAGAAACCTACGGCGAGCGCGCCGCTGACGTGTACGACGACTGGTACGCAGATTATGACCCGCACATGATCGACGTGCTGGCCGAACTGGCCCGCGACGGGCGCGCGTTGGAACTAGGCATCGGCACGGGGCGCGTCGCACTTGCCGCTCGCGGCGCAGGGCATCGAAGTGCATGGCCTCGACGCTTCGCCCGCGATGGTCGCCAAGCTGCGCGCCAAGCCCGGCGGCGAGCGCATACCCGTGACCATCGGCGACTTCGCCGCCGTGAACGTAAGCGGCGAGTTCGCGCTCGTCTATGTTGTCTTCAACACCTTCTTCGCGCTGCTCACACAAGAAGATCAGTTGCGCTGCTTCGAGCAAGTCGCCGCGCACCTCGCGCCCGGCGGTTGCTTCCTGCTCGAAGTGTTCGTGCCCAACACGGCGCGTTACAGCAACGGCAACACGGTGAGCAATGTGACGCGCGTGACAAACGACCACGTCGAATACGACGTGGCGCAGCACGACCCCGTGACGCAGCTTGTCGTCGCGCAGAAAGTGATCATGACCGACGGACAGGTGCGGCTTTATCCCATACAGGTGCGCTACGCTTGGCCGCCGAGCTTGATCTGATGGCGCAGCTTGCGGGCTTGCGCTTGCGTCATCGCTGGGCCGGCTGGCAACGCGAGCCGTTCAACGCGCAAAGCACCCGCCACATCTCCGTGTATGAACGAGCAGAGCAACAGTAGCAATGATGAACGATGAAGGCAGAATGATGAATGATGAATAAGCTGCTATTCATCATTCATTCATACTTCATCGTGTTCTTCCTCTCTTTGTGGTAAGTTTTGCCATCCCCAGTTAGACATCAACTGATCGAGGTCAACTCAAATGGCGGAAGCGGAAGCAAAAGCGCGGGCGACCGGCGAGCTTGTGCAGTACGTGGTCGAAGACGGCGTTGCGTTGTTGACGCTCAACGATCCGCCGGCCAACACCTATAGCTACGAGATGATGCAGGCGCTTGATCGCGCGATCCTCGCGGCGCGCATGGACGAGAGCGCCCATGTCATCATCCTCACCGGGCAGGGCGAGAAGTTCTTCTGCGCGGGCGCGAACATACAGATGCTCTCCGACGTGACGCCTGAGTTCAAATACTATTTCTGCCTGCACGCGAACGAAACGCTGTCGCGGCTTGGAACAGACGCCGAAGCTCGTCATCGCCGCTATCAACGGCCACTGCGTCGGCGGCGGTTTAGAAGTCGCAATGGCGGCCGATCTGCGGATCGCGCGGCGCGGCGCAGGCAAGATGGGGCTGCCCGAAGTATCGCTGGGCGTGTTGCCGGGCACGGGCGGCACGCAGCGACTTGTGCGTCTTGTCGGCAAGCCGCGCGCGATTGAGTTGATGGCCACGGGCGAGTTGTTCGACTTCGCGCGCGGGCACGAACTCGGCCTCGTCAATCACATTTACGAAGCCGACACGGCCGCCGCCTTCATCGCACAAGTGCTCGCTTACGCGCGCCAGTTCGTGCCGCCCGCGAAGGCCGCGCGCGCCGTCGGGCGCATCAAGCGCAGCGTACAGACCGGCGCGGAGATTAGCTTCGACGCCGCGCTCGCCTTAGAACGTGAACTGCAACAGCAACTCTTTCAATCCGACGATGCGCGCGAAGGCCTCGCCGCCTACGTCGAGAAACGCGCGCCGCAATTCAAAGGCAAGTAAAAGCCGTGAATCGTGAAGCGTAAATCGTGAATAGATAAAACCTGTTCCTTCTATTCACGATTTACGCTTCACGGCTTTACTATTCACAGTTATGGAAAACATACAGCTTGACGAAGACGCGGGCATCGTGACGATCACGCTGCACCGGCCTGAGAAGATGAACGCGTTTGCGGGGCGCATGCGGCGCGAGTTGGCGGACGCGCTGGAACATGCGGGCGGGCGCATGGACGTGCGCGTCATCGTCTTGCGCGGCGCGGGGCGCGCGTTCTGCGCGGGCGGCGACGTGGGCGTCATGGCCGAGTTGATGCAGCGCGACGACGCAGACGAGTTTGCGCGTATGCTTGGCGCTGGCCGCCGCGTCGTCACCGCGATCCGGCAGATGACTAAGCCGGTCATCGCTTCAATCGGCGGCGTCGCGTCGGGCGCGGGCTTCAACCTCGCGCTCGCGTGCGATTTGCGGATCGCGGCCGAGTCGGCGCGGTTCAGTCAATCGTTCGTCCGCGTCGGCTTGCACCCGGATTGGGGCGGCACGTATTTTCTGCCGCGCCTCGTGCCGCCGAACGTCGCGTGCGAGTTGTTCTTCTTAGGCGACATCATTGACGCACGGCGCGCACTCGAACTCGGCCTCTTGAACCGCGTCGTGCCCGACGATCAACTCGAAGCGGAGACACGCAAACTGGCCGAACGACTCGCCGCCGCGCCGCCCGAATCAATCGCCGCCGCCAAGCACGCCGTTTACTTGAGCCACCACGCCGAACTCGAAGAGATGCTCCAATACGAAACCGAGGCGCAACTGCGCTGCTTCCAAACCGAAGACGCACGCGAAGGCGTCCGCGCCTTCTTAGAAAAACGGCCGCCGCGCTTTCAAGGTGGCGCGTAAAACTTTTGGTTGCAGTTTCTAACTTGCAACCTGCGCCTTGAAACTAAAACCTGAAACCTATGTTACTCGCAGATAAACTTGCGCTCATCACCGGCGGCGGGCGCGGCATCGGCCGGGCCGTCGCGTTCGCGTTCGCGCGTGCGGGCGCGCAGGTCGTGGTCGTGGCGCGCAGTGCAGACGAAGTAGCGCGCGTAGCCGAAGATATCAAGACCGAGTGCGGCGTCGAGACGTTACATGCCACGTGCGATGTGGCGAGCGCTGCTGATGTGGCACGCGTCTTCGCTTTGGTCAACGAACAGTTCGGGCGCGCGTGCGACATCCTTGTGAACAACGCCGGCATCGCGGAGAGCGCGCCGCTCTTAAAGACCGACGACGAGATGTGGCAGCGACATCTCGGCATCAATCTATCGGGCACGTTCTATTGCACGCGCGCCGCGCTGCCCGCGATGATCGCGCGCGGTTGGGGGCGCATTATCAACGTCGCCTCCATCGCGGGCAAGACGGGCGCGCCTTACATCGCGGCCTATGCGGCGTCGAAGCATGGCGTGCTGGGCTTGACGCGCGCGGCCGCGCTCGAAGTGGCGACGAAGGGTGTGACGGTCAACGCCATCTGCCCCGGCTATGTGGACACAGACATGACCACGCGCGCGCTCGCACGGATCGAAGCGACGACTAAGCACTCCGCCGCCGATGCACTTGAAATGCTCAAACGCATGAGTCCGCAGCAGCGCCTCGTCACGCCCGAAGAAGTGGCAGCCCTCGCGCTCCTGCTCGCCTCCGATCAAGGACGCGGCATCACCGGGCAAGCCATCAACGTTGACGGCGGCACAGTACTATTCTAAATGGCGCTTGAGTTCATCAATCCTGAACCATTGGGCCGGCCGCGTGGATACGCGAACGGCGTGCTTGCGCCTGCGGGCGGGCGACTGTTGTTTATCGCCGGGCAGATCGCGTGGGATGAGCAACAACAGATCGTGAGCGCGGATTTCGTCGCGCAGTTCGACCGTGCATTAGCGAACGTGCTCGCGGTGGTCGCAGCGGCCGGCGGGCGACCCGAACACGTCGCGCGCCTCGTCATCTACGTGACGGACAAGCGCGCGTACTTAGAACGCACGCGCGAAGTCGGCGCAAGTTGGCGCGCGCACATGGGCGGGCACTACCCGGCGATGGCGCTCGTCGAAGTCAAAAGCCTGCTCGCGGACGACGCGCAAGTCGAGATTGAAGGCATCGCTGTAATCCAGTGACAAGTGACGAGTGCCCAGTGACAAGTTAAAATACTTGCGCGCGTCGTTCGTCCTTTTAACTTGTCACTCGTCACTGTTGTTATGTTTGAGCCGAAGAGTTTTCTTTATGAAGTCAGTGCGGGCGTGGCGTGGATCACGCTGAATCGGCCTGAGCGTTTGAACGCGCTGACGTTCGAGGTCTATCACGAGTTGACCGATCTGTTCGCGGCGCTCAAGACAGATCGCAGTGTGCGCGCGGTCGTCATGCGCGGCGCGGGGCGCGCCTTTTGTTCGGGCGGCGACGTGCGCGACATCATCGCCGATTTGCAGACGCTCGACGTGGCCGGTCACCTAGAGTTCACGCGCCTCACGTGCGCGCTCATCCGCAACATGCGGCAACTGCCGCAGCCGATCATCGCGTCGTTGAACGGCACGGTCGCGGGCGCGGGCGCGTGCATTGCGCTCGCCTCGGACTTGCGCGTGGCGAGTACGGACGCGCGCATCGCGTTTCTGTTCGTGCGCGTCGGCCTCTCCGGCGCGGACATGGGCGCGTGCTTCCTGCTGCCGCGCTTCGTCGGGTTAGCGCGTGCGACCGAACTGCTCACGACCGGCGACTTCATCACGGCGCATGAAGCCGAGCGCATCGGCCTCTACAACCGCGTCGTCCCGGTGGAAGAACTCGACAGCGCGACGCGCACGCTGGCCGACAAACTTGCGCGCGGGCCTGCGTTCGCGCTGGCGATGACGAAAGAGTTGCTGAACCGCGAACTGGAAGTCGGCCTCGACACTGCGCTCGAATGGGAAGCGCAGGCGCAAGCCCTGTGTATGCAACACTCCGACTTCCGCGAAGCCTACGCGGCCATCACAGAGAAGCGCGAACCGGAATTTAAAACAGTGCCAAGTGCCGAGTGACAAGTTAACAGCTTGTGCTTGCTTGTAACTTGCCACTTGTCACTCGTCACTTATCACTGCCTTTTATGGATCAATTCAGTAGCGAGTCGCCTTTCTTTACGGATGCACAGCGCCGGCTGGCGGTGAGCGTGGCGAGCTTTGTCTGGCGTGAGATCGAGCCGCACGCGGCGGCGGCCGAAGCGGCGACAGACGAAGATTATCGCGCGTTGATCGGACTGTTGGCCGAAGCCGATCTGTTGCGCTATGCGGTGGCGCGGCCGCTGGCGGCGTTCGATCTGCGCGCGCTCTGTTTGATCCGCGAGGAGTTGGCTTATTCGTCGGCGCTGGCCGATCTCGCGTTCGTGATGCAGGGCTTGGGCACTTACGCGCTCAGTCAGGCCGCGCCGGAGCATGTGCGCGAGTTCTGGTTGAAGAAGGCGGTCGAGGGTAAGGCTGTGGCCGCCTTTGCGCTGACCGAGCCTGAGGCCGGTTCGGACGTGTCGGGCATCACGACGACGGCGCGGCGCGAAGGCGACGCTTACGTGCTCGACGGGCACAAACGTTTCATCTCGAACGCGGGCGTGGCGGACTTCTACACGGTCTTTGCGCGCACGGGCACGCGCGCGGACGGCCGCGCCGAAGTGTCGGCCTTCGTCGTCTCGGCGCGCATGCCGGGCTTCGCCGTGCGCGAGCGCACACGCCTGATCGCGGCGCACCCGATTGGCGAGATCGAGTTTCGTGATCTGCGCGTGCCCGCCGAAGATCGCGTCGGCGACGAGGGCGACGGCTTCCGGCTCGCCATGCAGACGATGACGACGTTTCGCGCGTCGGTCGGCGCAGCCGCCTGCGGCATGGCGCGGCGCGCGTTCGACGAAGCACTCGCCTACGCGCAGCGGCGCAAACAATTCGGCGTCCCGCTCGCCGCGCAGCAGTTGATTCAAGCCAAGCTCGCCGACATGGCTACCTTGCTCGACGCCGCCCGGCTCATGGTCTATCGCGCCGCTTATCTGCACGACACGGGCGTCGCCGCCGAAGCCGTCGGGCTGACCGCGAGCCTGACGCGCGCCGTCAGCGAGGCCAAACTCTTCGCCACCGAAGCCGCCGCGCGCATCATCGACGAAGCCGTGCAGATTCACGGCGGCACGGGCCTCGTCCACGGGCAGACGGTCGAACGCCTCTACCGCGACATCCGCGCCCTGCGGATTTACGAAGGCACGTCCGAGATTCAGAAGCTCGTGATCGCAAGGGAGCTATTGAAAGCGTAGCCGTTTATGAAGATCGTTTGTATCGGCGGTGGACCGGCCGGGTTGTACTTTGCGTTGTTGATGAAGCAACAGCAGCCGGCGCATGAGATCACGGTGTTAGAGCGAAACGGGCCGGATGATACGTTCGGTTGGGGCGTGGTCTTTTCGGATAAGACGCTGGCGTATCTGCGTGACAATGATGAGCCGAGTTATCAAGCGATCACGCGCGCGTTTGCGACGTGGGATAACGTCGATGTGGTCCACAGAGATGAGCGGATCACGATTCGCGGCAACAAGTTTTCCGGCATTGCGCGCATCAAGCTGCTGAACATATTGCAAGCGCGCTGTCGTGAGTTGGACGTTGACTTGCGTTTCCATGTGAACGTTGTCGAGCCTGAGCAACTAGCCGACGAGTGCGATCTGCTCGTCGGGGCGGACGGCGTTAACAGCGAAGTGCGCGCGCGTTATGCCGCGCAGTTGCAACCGGACTTGAGCGTGCGCCATAACCGTTACATCTGGTTCGGCACGCGGCAACTCTTTCATGGTTTGACGCTCACGTTCCGCGCGACCGAGGCCGGCGTCTTCGCCGCGCACTCTTACAAGTTCGACCAAACGACCAGCACCTTTATCGTCGAGTGCGACGAACAGACTTGGACGCGCGCAGGCTTCGCCACGCAGACGGACGAGGAGACAAGGGCTTATCTCGCGGAAGTTTTCAAACAGGACTTAGGCGGGCACGCGCTCTTGTCGAACAACTCGAAGTGGCTCAACTTCCTGCTGGTGAAAAATCGCCACTGGCAGCATCGCAACGTCGTGCTGCTTGGCGACGCCTTGCACACGGCGCACTTCTCCATCGGTTCGGGCACGAAGCTCGCCCTCGAAGATGCCATCGCGCTCGCGCATTCGTTCGCGGGTGGTCGTGCAGTGGCGGCGGCGTTGGCGGAGTTCGAGCGTGTGCGCCGGCCCGTCATCGAAGCATATCAACAAGCCGCTTACGAGAGCCTGCTCTGGTTCGAGCACGCGCGCGATTATATGCATCTCGACCCGCTGCCCTTCGCCTACAGTCTGATGACGCGCAGCAAGAAGATCGACCACGACAACTTGCAGCGGCGCGATCCTGAGTTTATTAAAGCCTACGAAGCAGCAGTCAGCAGGAGCGTTTAGTTTAGCCACAGCCCAATTTCCTTTCCACGCAGACGAATTTCCTTTAGCCGCAGTCGAATTTCCATTCCACTTATCGCAAATTTCTTTAGCCACAGCCTTGTTGCTAAAGAAATTTCGTCTGTGGCTAAAGGAAATTTGCTTGTGGCTAAAGGAAACAGGTGAATTGCTAATGGAAATTCATGAATGGATAAAGCAAGTTCGTGAATTGATAACGGAGATTCACGAATTGATAAAGGAATTTGGCGTGCGGGGAATGGAAATTCGCGTGTGGACGAAGGAAAGAAAGCTATTGTAGCGTTAGCCTCAATCGTCAACTTCCCACTTCGGCGCGAGCAGTCGCCTGCGTCCGTCAAGACTGAGCGCAACGTTCGGCTCGTCGAGTTCAAGTCGATCCCAGAGTTTGCACGTTACCTGTTTGTGCGCTTGGTCTAGCCCCTCGCAGTAGTTCGTGTAGGTGCAGCGACGGACTTCGTGACCGCGACCTCGCCGCACTTTCAAGAACCAATCGGGGTCGGCGAGTGCTTGCCGCGCGAGGCCGACGATGTCGGCTTCGTTGTGTTGCAAGATCGCTTCGGCCTGTTCAAAGGTGGCGATGCCGCCGGTGGCGACGACGGGCGTGGTGTAGCCGTCGGCATTGATGGCGTGTTTGAGCGCGGCGGCGAGCGGGACGTTGCGCCCGAAGGGGCCGCGCGCGTCCGACAGCACGGTGGGCATGCACTCGTAGCCGCTCTGCCCCGTGTAAGGATAAGCCGCTTGCCCGACCTTCGGTTGCCGCGCATCCTCAAACTTCCCGCCCTTCGAGAGCGATAGATAGTCGAAGCCCGCACGCGCGAACTCGCGCCCGAAGTAGACTGCATCGTCAAGCGAACTGCCGCCCGCGACGACTTCATCGCCGAGGAAGCGCACGCCGACCGTGTAGCCGTCGCCGACACGCGCGCGCACCGCTTCGTAAACTTCGAGCGGCAGACGCACGCGCTGCTCGCGTGGGCCGCCATAGCCGTCCGCGCGATCATTCAAGGCGCTCAGGAACGAAGCCATCGTGTAAGCGTGCGCGTAGTGGAGTTCAACGCCGTCGAAGCCGGCCTCGCGTGCGCGACGCGCGGCGTCGGCGAAGATGCCGGGCAAGACTCGCGGCAACTCTCGTATGTGCGCGAGGTGTGTGTCCGTGACGCGCTCACGGTAGCCCTGTCGCAATGCTTCAAGCTCACGCGCGGTTAACACCTGTTCGATCAATTCATCGGCGGCGGCAGCGAGAAACGCGCGCACACTTTGCTCGTCGGCAGTCAGCCAGCTTTCGTCCGCAGTCGCGGCGACGAGCGCGTGCCGGTGCACTTCGGTCAACACGAGGAAGCGCGCGAAGAACTTCGCCGGCTCAGGCCGGCGTTTGATCGTGAGGAAGTCTATGATCTGGATGAGCAGGCGCGTCTGCCCGTCGCTGGCACGCCGCACGGTGTCAACTAACGCGCGCAAGCCCGGAAGGAAACGGTCGTGCCCGATGCGCAGGAGCGGCCCCGATGGAATGTCGCGCACGCCCGTCGCTTCGACGACAATCGCGCCCGGTCGGCCTTCGGCAAACCGTCTGTACCAATCGAGATTCTCGCGCGTCACAAACCCGTCGGCGGTCGCGCGCCACGGGACCATCGCGGGAACCCACGTTCGCTGTGCGAGCGTGAGCGCGCCGAGTTTGAGCGGCTGAAACAGTAGAGCGCGCGCGGCCTCAGACTCACCGGGCCAACGTGTGCCGGGTAGCTCGTGGCGGATCGGGTTTGCGGGATGCCATGTCATCGTGGACGTTTCGACCGCGCAGTGTAACAGGTTTGCCCGGCCGAGACGGAACGCGGCCGCGTGGGCCGGCGCGAGCAAAAGGGGCCGGATAAGTCTCTACTAATTGCGCCGAAGTCTGTTAAGATGCGCGGCCCGGTCGGCACACGTTAAGCGCGACTCCTGCCTTTTGCCCGCGCCGCTGCCGGCCGGCAGCGCACGTTCATTCATCGCCCAACAGTCCAATGAAGCTACGGCTCGTTATCGTCGGCCTCTTCTTCGCGTTGGTGTTGGCCTACACCACGTCGAGTTACTACACGTGGCTCGACACACAGCACATGCTCGTGGAGCGCGGCTGGAACGGTTGGCCAGACGAACCGGGCGGGCCTGAACTGGTCCAGCAGATCATGCCGAACGGGCCTGCTGCGGCGTTGCTCGTCGGCGACGAGATCATCCGCATCAACGGGCACGACGTTGAACGCTCCGACTATAAGACGGAGAACGCCTTTCGCCCGGTCAAGCCCGGCGACACTTACACCATCACGATCCGCCGCGCCGGGCAACAACAAGAGTTCACGCTGCGCCGCGAGCGCGGTCATTTCGTCCGATGGGTTGTGACCTCCGGCAACATCACGTCGCTGCTGGCCTTCGTCGTCTTCTTCCTGATCGGCTGCGCCGTATTCGCGCTCAAGCCGGAAGACAAACAGGCGTTGCTGTTGTCGCTGTTCCTTGTGCTGTTCGCTTCGGCCTTCGCCGCGCCGCAGCCAGCCGCAGGACAAGCGTGGTGGTACTCGGCCCTGATCGTGTTCGGGCAGGTGACGAAGCGACTGTGCCCGCTGCTGCTGTTGCACCTCTTTCTCGTCTTTCCCGAACCGTCGCCGCTCTTGCGCCGCGTGCCGCGCTTGGAGCGTTACATCTATCTGCCGCTGTTGTTGTCCGTGCCGGTCATGACCTACTCGATGATGTTGTGGACCGTTGCACCCGACGAGTACTTCAACTTCTGGCTGCGACACGCTTGGCTCGGCCGGACGATGAATATCATCGAGGTAACCTGTGTCGGCTGCGCGCTGCTGGCGCTGGTCGTCAGCTATCGCAAGGCGGGACAGGTTGGTCGCCGCAAGTTGCGCATCGCCGTCGTCGGCAGCCTCGCTGCGATTGTGCCGCTCGCCACTTGGACGACGTGCCTCCAACTCATACCGGGCCTGCGCGCATACCCGGAGTTTCGGTCGATCATGTGGGCGGTGGTGAACACGTTGGCGCTGCTGTTGCCGCTCTCGTTCGCTTACGCCATCGTGCGCCATCAGGTGATCCCCGTCCGGCTCATCATCCGGCGCGGCGTGCAATACCTGCTGGCGCGCAACGCCTTGCGCCTGCTGCTGGCGCTGCCGCTCATCGCGCTTGCGCTCTCGGTCCTGCGCAACCCGCACCGCACGCTGGCCGATCTACTGCTGCGCAACGATGCCTACTTTTATTTACTGCTCGTCGTCACGGTCGCCCTCGGCCTCGGCTTCCGGCGACGACTGGGCGAATGGATCGACCGCAAGTTTTTCCGTGAGTCGTACAATCAAGAGAAAATTCTGCACGCGTTGGTTGACGACGTGAAGCGGCTCGACTCGATCCCGGAGATGTCGAAGCGCGTCACGGATCAGGTCAACGCGGCGCTGCACCCGGAACAAGTCTATCTGTTCTATCGCGGCGACGGGCAACGCGATCTCAGTTTGAGTTACACGTCGGGCGGCGCGACGCACGAGTTGCGCATTCCGGAAGAGTTTCAACTACTGCGCCTGATGGAACTGCACGGCGGCGCGGAAGATTTTCCCTTCGCGCCCAAGATCAACTTGCCGCAACTGGAAAAGGATTGGCTCGCGCAACTCAACACGCGTCTGATCGTGCCGCTGACGGGTACGGACGCGCGCTTGTCTGGTCTATTGCTGCTCGGCGCGAAGAAGTCCGAAGTGCCATACACGACCAACGACCGCGAGTTGTTGGAAACCTTAGCCGGGCAGATCGCCATCGTGTACGAGAACGTGCGGCTGAAAAGCCACGTGGACAAAGAGCGGCGGATCAAACATGAAGTGCTGGCGCGCGTTGCCGGGCAGAACATCAACGTGCTCAAAGAGTGCCCGCATTGCGGCGCGTGCTTCGACATGGACGCGCACAGTTGCCCGCACGACGACGCGGAGTTGACGTTGACGCTGCCCGTCGAGCGCACCATCGAAGGGCGCTATCGCTTGGATCGCTTGCTTGGGCGCGGCGGCATGGGCGCGGTTTATGAAGCCACCGATCTGCGTTTGCAACGACAGGTCGCGGTCAAGATTTTGACCGGCAATCTGTTCGGCAACAGCGAAGCCTTGCGCCGCTTCGAGCGCGAAGCCCGCACCTCCGCGCGCCTGCAACACGAACACATCGTCACCATCCACGACTACGGCTTGCTCAACACAGAGGGCGCGTATCTCGTCATGGAACTTGTGCGCGGCGAGACATTGGGCGCGCGGCTGAAGCGCGAAGGTCAACTCGCGCCCGCTGTCGCCGCCGACCTGTTCGATCAGATGCTCGCGGGCGTCGGAGCCGCGCATGATGCAGGCGTCGTCCACCGCGATCTGAAACCGGAGAACATCCTGCTCGAACAGCAAGAGGACGGCCGCGTGTGCGTCCACATACTTGATTTCGGCTTAGCGAAACTGACGCAGACCGTCGGCGTGGATTCGCAAAGTCCGACTGCCCCACCCGTCACTACACCCGGCGCGGTCGTGGGCACGTTCGGCTATATGTCACCCGAACAACTGACGGGCGGCATGGTGGACGAGCGCAGCGACTTCTTCTCGCTCGGCGTGATGATCGTCGAAGCCGTCACGGGCCGGCGACCGTTTACCGGCGCGACCTATCACGAGTTGCTGACCAACATTCTACAGGGCACATACCATCTGCCCGACGAGTCGCCCGCCGCGCAACAACTCGATCAAGTCTTGCAGCGTTGCCTCGCCAAAGACCCTGAGGCGCGCTTCGCCTCTGTAGTGGAGTTGCAGCGTGCGCTTGGGCCTGCCTTGCGCCAGTGTCCGCACATCGCCGCGCACCCGCCCGTCAGACCCGACGCCGACACGTTCATCCTGCATTAAACAAATGCGGAATGCGGAGTGCGGAATGCGGAATAAACTGTGGAGCAGCTTTTCATTCCGCACTCCGCATTCCGCATTCATCATTTATTCCAACCGGCGTTTGACAGCGCCGCGCTGTTGGACGTTCAATGTAACGACAGCCTGCATCAATTCATTAAGCCGGAGGCAAGAAGCCCTTTTGTCCGACGAACTACTCAAGTGGCGCGCGGAGTTTCCGATCTTAGACCGGACGGTCTATTTGATCTCGCACAGCCTCGGCGCGATGCCGCGTCAAACCTACGACAGCCTGCACGAGTACGCCGAGATGTGGGCGACGCGCGGCGTGCGCGCTTGGGCCGAAGGCTGGTGGGAGATGCCTGTGACGATTGGCGACGAGGTTGCGCGCATCATTGGCGCGCCGCCCGCCACGGTCGCCATGCATCAGAACGTCTCGGTCTGCCAATCGCTCATCCTGTCGTGCTTCGAGTCGAACGAGAAACGCAACAAGATCGTCTATAGCGAACTTGAGTTCCCGTCCGTCATGTACGTCTATGAAGCGCACGCGCGCAACGGGCGCTTTCGCCTTGAGCGTGTGCCGTCGGACGACGGCATCACGGCCTCGCTCGATAAGATGCTCGCAGCGATTGACGAAGAGACGCTGCTCGTGCCGCTCTCGCACGTCTTGTTCAAGAGTGCCTATCTGCAAGACGCGCGCGCGATCACCGAACGCGCACACGAGGTCGGCGCGCTCGTCGTCTTAGATACATATCAATCGGCCGGCACAGTGCCCTTCTCGGTCACGGAGTTGGATGTTGACTTCTGCACGGGCGGCTCGGTCAAGTGGCTCTGTGGCGGCCCCGGCGCGGGCTATCTCTACGTGCATCCGCGCTGGCACGCGCGCCTCGAACCGAAAGTCACCGGCTGGATGGCGCACGAAGCGCCGTTCGCGTTCAGCAGCGAGTTGCAATACGCGCCCGGCATCGCGCGCTTCCTGCACGGCTCGCCCGCCATCCCCGCGCTCTACGCGGCGCGCTCCGGCTATCGCATCATCAACGAGATCGGCCTCGCACGGATTCGCGCCAAGAGCATCAAGCAGACCGAACGTTTGATCGCACTGGCCGAAGCGGCCGGCTTTCACGTCACGAGTCCCAAAGACCCGAACCGACGCGGCGGCACGATCACCGTCAACGTCGAACACGCGGGCGCGGTCACACAGGAACTCGTCCGCCGCGAGATCATCTGCGACTACCGCCCCGGCGCAGGCATACGCTTCTCCCCACACTTCTACACGAAAGACGAAGAACTCGAACTCGCGATTAACGAGCTACGCAAGATCGTTGACACCCGCGCCTACACCGCGCACGAACGCGCCGGCGCAGCGTTTTAAAGGGTCCTTATCCCTTCAGTGTAGGTACGTGCTGTGCCTAGCCTTCCTTGGTCGAACGATAACCATGTAAGCGTCAACACCTACACTGAAGGGATAAGCACTGAATTTTTTTACAACACTACCTAACATCCTTCCACGATTGAGAACCATGTAGTAGTATCCTCTGCCGGTTACACAACCCCGAAGAGTTTGCCTTGCTTTAAGTCGTATCGTTTTGGCTCCAAGCTGTTGTCGCAATTGGTTCTGTTGTTCAAAACTCATATGTTCGTTTGCGCGGTCATTTGTTCTTAGCCGTCTTCACTTCAATCAAGCAAGACTAAGACAAAGAGGAGGTGTGTCATGGATCTCCCTCTAATTCTGGCAGGGCCAATCTTGCGCCGGGTCGAACCGGGGCTGGTGTCGGTCTGGCTGGCGTTGCGCGAAGAGGCCACAGTGCAACTGACCTTGTGGGAGGGGCAGGCGACTGCGGACAAACCCAGTCTGCTCAGCGGCCCCGCAGCCCCGACGCTGCGCATCGGCGACAAACTGCACATCATCGTGGTCGCGCTGAAAATCCCGTCAAGCCAGACTTTGCTGCCGGGGCGCATCTATTCGTATGACGTAACGCTGCAAACCAAGTCGGGCCAGACTGAAAACCTCAAGTCGCTGAAATTGCTCAAGGATGGTTTCATCAACGGCCAGCCGCATCTCGCGCTCGGCTACGAGCCGGACGTGCTGCCGAGTTTCGCGTTGCCGCCGGCCGAGTTGACCGATCTGCGGATCGTGCATGGCTCGTGCCGCCGCTCGAACAGTCCGCAGCCGGACGCGCAGGTCTGGGTGGACGACTTTATTCAAGATGCGCGTCGTGACCAGTCCACCTACGCGCTCAAACGCCCGCACCAGTTGCTCCTGACCGGCGATCAGATTTACGCCGACGACGTTGGGCGCTTGCAACTCGACATGCTGATCAAGCTTGGGCACACCTTGATCGGGACTAAGGACGCGTCGCCCGTCGAGCAACTGATGGTCGAAAACGTCAGAGACGACCAGAACCCGAAGAAGCTCGAACGGGTCAACTTCCCCGCCGATCAATTTCACTTCCCGCCCGGCTGGCGCAACGGCTTGATCGTGGACGAGGCCCGCATGACCAGCACCGACGGGCACAGTCACCTGCTCTCTCTGGGCGAGTTCTGCGCCATGTACCTGACCGTGTGGAGTAATGCCTGCTGGCCCCTTGTCACCGAGTTTACGGCAGTAGAACGCTTGCTCCCGCCGTTACAAAATTTACCTGCCAAGCGGCCGTCATACCTGAGCGATCCGTTTATTGAAGATGGCAAGGAGATGAACGACGAACAGAAAGCGGCCGCGACAAAGAGGTTGCGCCGCTCCTATGATGAAGAGAAAAAGATACTGACCACTTTCCTCGCCGGATTGCCGAAGGTGCGGCGCGCGCTGGCCAACGTGCCCACCTACATGATGTTCGACGATCACGAGGTCACAGACGACTGGTACCTCAACCCAATATGGCGCGACCGCGTGTTGACGACCGTGCTGGGCAAGACCATCCTTCGCAACGCCCTGCTGTCCTACGCGCTGTTTCAGGGCTGGGGCAACGATCCGCTGAAGTTTGAAAACGATCCGGCGAAGCCCGAACAGAAAGATTACAACCGCCTGCTGACCCTCGCCACACAACTCTTTCCCAACACTACAAGTCTCGGCCCACAGGAAAGCGCGGGCGCTGAGATTGACGTGTTGCTGGGGTTTAATCTGGCGTCGGAGCTTGCATCGAGCGACCCGCCGATCAAATGGCACTATACCGTCCCCGCGCAGAGACATCATCTGCTGGCCATAGACAACCGCACCCGGCGCAGTTTCGTCTCGCGCGTCGGCCCGCCCGGCAACGTCTCGATTACGGCCCAGCAAGAACAGATTCCCACCGACACTTTGCCGGCCGGGGTCGAGGTATTGTTCGTCGTCGCCCCGTTGCAGGTGATCGGGCCGTCGACCTTCGACGAACTCATCGCACCTGCGGCCTACCGGGTGTTCGACGTGAAGAGTCACGCCGAGTTGGAGGCGCACGCCGGGACGAAAGGCATGACCGGGACTAATCCTGACGCCATCGAAGCATGGGCTTTCGACCCGCCCACGTTTGAGGAACTTCTCAAACGGTTGGAGGAGAAGACGCGGCCCAATCGCCGCATCGTCATCCTCTCCGGCGACGTGCATTACAGCACGAGCACTGCGCTGAGTTACTGGCGGAAGGGCGACCGCGAGCCGGCGCGGTTCGCGCAGTTCACGTCCAGCGGGATCAAAAACGTGATGCCGTGGTACATCCGGTTCATTGACCGGAGTTTGGGCTTCGCGCAGCGCATCGCGCGAGCCAAGCTCGGAACTGAACGCCTCGGCTGGGATAACCCCGCGCCTGCGCCGCTGCAAATTCCGCCGGGCGCTGAACTCGTCCCCGCCTTGCGCGCCAAGCTGAAACAGACTCCGGTGCTGATTCCGACTCTGGCGCTGCCGCCGGGGACGACGATCAATCTCAATCATCCGCCCGACTGGTCGTGGCGCGTCGAGGTCGGCCGCGACGTGCGCGCCGACGCCGAACGCCCCGCGCCCGCGCAACCCGACGCGCTCGGCGTCGCCCCAGACATCGGCCGCAACCTTGACGGCTATCGCGCGGTCGCCAAGCGCCACGCCGGGCAGTTGGACAAGTTGAACAACTCGCGCCAGATTCTTTTTCAGGTCAGCAGCATCGGCGTCATCACGTTCCAAAGGCGGGTCGAGACGATCAACGGCAAGTCCGAACAGATCATTGACGCCACGCAGACGCTATTCACCACGCACCCGAAGGCCGCCGACCCCGCGCGCGCCGAGCCATATACCGTCCACGTCATACCGCTGCGTGCGCCGGCCGAGCCGAAACCCGAAGACAAACTGAAGCCCGCCGGTTGAGACGAGGTGACACATGGCCGAGAGCAACCAACAGCCGCGCAACCTCTTACAGAAGTTCGTCGAGGAACTCATTGATCAAGTGGATTGGGTGCGCAAGATACTGTCCGACAAACAGGCGCGCAAGGCCATAGAAGAGGACCTCGGCATCGAGACGGGATCGCTTAAAGACTTGCCGCCGGAGACGACCAGCATAACCGCTTACCGCCAAGCCGCCAGAGAGGGTAACAGCGTCAGTAAGCAAGTGTCGCTTGAGGTGCTGGCCGAAATCTTCAGCGTCTATGAATCAATCGCCGCGATGATCGAAGCGGGGAGTCATGGCGGCAAGGAGGCAGCCAGAGCAATCGCGCACAACCTGTTGAGTCTGCTGCTATTGGGCTACGTCCGCCTGCGTTATCCCCGAATACACAAGTGGGGCCAAATCCTCGGCCTCGTCGAAGAGGTCGGCTCAGTCAACCTGAGTGAGCGAGTTTACTTCGACCGCGTGCCGGAACTGCTCACGGACGTAGGTGGTTATTTCAAGCAGCGGTTCGGCAAGCTGACAGCTATTCCAGATAGGATTCTTGCGACCGAGCAGGATGCCAAAATTTTGTCGGACGCGCTGTTTCCTGTAGTCGCCACCTTGCTGGCTTTGCAGGGGAACAAGAAAGAGAACAAAGAGCACACCTTTCTCCCCAGTTTTTTCGCCACCAAAAACGTCATCTACGGGTGGGACGCCGCGCCGGGATCGCAGACGCAGATCGCCGATGCAATCTCGGAGCGCACACTCTCAATGGGGTTTGAGTATCGCAAGCAGGATGATGAAGGCGGCGGCGCAGTCGAAGGCGAACTGGGCCTTACGCTGCTCTTAGTGCCGCAGAGCGACGGCGGGCCGGGCATATTCCTGAGTCTCACCGGCTTGGCTGAGATCGAAGGCGAGATCAACGAGGACTGGCGACTCAAGGTGGCCCCGCGCGCGACGGGCGCACTCGATTTTCTGCTTGGGGCAAACATGGCGGCGGGCGGCTCGGCCGATGCCAGCGTGCAGGTGACCGTCGAGCCTATTCCGACAGTTGCCGGTCAGCCTGTTGGTACGCAGCCGACCGCCGGCCAAAAATTTATCTTTCCCGACAGGTGCGGGATGCGGGTTGAGTTCGGGCGGCTCTCGTTCAAGGGCGAAATTTCCCAGCGCGGCGCGGGCATTGAAGTAACTGCTGAAGACGGCGCGTTCATCATCTCAAGCGACGGGTGCGACGGCTTTGTCGCCGAAGTCATGCCCGGCCAAAAAGTGTCGCCCGGTCTTGGCAACTGCCCGCCCGCCAAAGAGACGCGCATCAGCTTCAACCTTGGCCTCGGCCTCTCGTCCGAACGCGGCTTTTACCTCACGAGCGGATCGGGTTTGCAAGCCGTCATCCCGCTTGGCAAAACGGTCGGCCCGGCGACCATCCAGCAAATACTATTGAAGCTCGCCCCGGCCACCGATCCCAAACCGGCGCAACTAACCGCCGAAGTCTCCGCCGCGATGAGCGTCAAACTGGGGCCGATCACGGCCACGGTTGATCAGATCGGGCTGCGGGCGCGCGTGCCGTTCGGTAAGAGCAGCAACGGGAAATGGGACTTTAGCGTCGGGTTCAAGCCGCCCACGGGCGTCGGGTTGAAGATTGAATCTTCGGCGGTGACGGGCGGCGGCTTTCTCTTCTACGACGCCGACCGCGCGCAGTATGGCGGCGTCGTGCAGTTGGAATTGAGCAAAAGCAACATCTCGCTCAAGGCCGATCGGTTTGATCTCCACACGGCTGCCGGGAGGCGCATCGGGCTTTTCGATGATCGTCCTCGTGACGGCCGAAGGGTTCACGCCGATCCAGCTTGGCCTCGGTTTCAAGCTGACGGGCATCGGCGGGTTGCTGGCGATCAACCGCACATTCAACGAAGAGGCCGTCGCCGACGGCATTAAGAGTCACGCGCTGGAACGCATCCTGTTTCCGAAAGACCCGATCAAAAACGCGCCGCAAATCATCTCCACTCTCGACACGTTCTTCCCCGCCAAAAAGGGCAGCTATCTGATCGGCTTCTTGGCGCAGATCAGTTGGGGCACAGAGTCGCTCTTGAAGATGGAGTTGGGGCTGATCTTGGAGGTGGGCAAGCGGTTCAGGCTCATCATATTGGGGCGTGTGTCTGTGTTCGTGCCGAAAGAAGATAACGACATTGTGCGGCTGAACATGGACGCGGTCGGCGTGCTTGATTTCGATCAGGGCACTGCGTCGCTCGATGCCGCGCTCTACGACTCGCGCCTGTTGAAGAAGTTCGTGCTGACGGGGCAGATGGCCATGCGTGTGCGGCGGGGTTCGTCGCCGCTCTTTGCGCTTTCGGTCGGCGGGTTTCATCCGGCGTTCAAGCCGCCGCCCGGCTTCCCCGCGTTGGAGCGCATCGCGCTGAGCCTGAGCGAGAGCGAAAACTTCCGGCTGCGCTGCGAAGGCTACTTCGCGCTCACCTCAAACACTTTGCAGTTTGGCGCGCACGCGGAAATCTTCGCCAAAGCCGGTGGCTTCAGCGTCCTCGGCCAGATCGGGTTCGACGTGCTGATCCAGTTCGATCCGTTCAAATTCGTTGCCGATTTCCACGCCTCTGTGCAACTCAAACACGGTTCGACCAACCTGTTCAAAGTCAAACTCGAAGGCGCACTGTCGGGGCCGCGCCCGCTGCACGTCAAAGGCAAGGCGTCGTTTGAAATCTTCTGGTGCGACTTTTCCGTCGGCTTCAACAAGACGCTTGTGTCCGGCGAGCCGCCGCCGCGCCCCGAACCGATCAGGGTGATGGAGCGTTTGAAGCCTGCGCTGGCGGATGCGCGCAACTGGGGCGGGCAATTGCCCGACGGCGGCCGGCGGTTGGTGACGCTGCGCGAACGGCCGCCGCAGCCGAACGAGATCGCACTCCACCCGCTCGGCAAGCTCTCGGTCAAGCAGAGCATCGTGCCGTTGGATTTGGAGATAGCAAAGTTCGGCCCGACCACGCCCGCCGGTGCGCGCCTCTTCAAGCTTAACGACGTTATCGTCAGCGGCCACAGCGTGGACTTCGTGCGTGAGCGCGACTACTTTGCGCCCGCAGAATTTTTGGAGATGACGGACGACGAAAAACTGGCCGCGCCGTCGTTCGAGCCGTTAACGGCCGGCTTCAGCGTGACGAGCGACAGTTTCATCCTGCCCCTCAACGAAGCCGACGTGATCGAAGACCCGGAGATTCGTTACGAAACCATCATCATTGATCAGCGCGACAAACCGGCCCGACAGGCGCTCGACTCGACGGGTAAGCATCCGGCCCTCAGCGCGGCGCTACTCGGCAGGCAGATCGCCTTTGGCGCGGCGGCCCGCAGCGACGTGCGCCGGACAGTGGCGGCGAAATACAGCCCGCCCGCCGCTAAGAAGGCGCTATCGAAAACCGGCTGGGTCATCGTCTCCGCCAAGGATCAATCGCGGCAGGCTGCGCCCGATATAGAGGCCGGCAAACTCGTCTCTTACGCGGAAGCGTTTCAAGCGGTGCAACAACTCAAACGAACGAACCCGGCGCGGGCCAAGGGGCTGAAGATTATCCGCGCGTCTGAGCCGGTGAGCTGACAGACACTGAGGTGATGTGAGATGCCTGAACCCGCCAACCACTTTTTCTTGCCGTGGACACAGTCCGGCGCAGCCGCCAACATTCCCGACACAGCCAAAGACACACTCGGCCCCACGCAACCGGGCGTCGTTGCGCTGTCCGTCAAGGTGGTCATCAACGCCGACACAGTGGAAAAGAATGTGCGCCTCTACGGCCCCGGCGAGATCACAGGGATTGATCCGCAACAGGTCGTCCGCACAGAGCCGCGCCACTTAACGTCCGACTTCGAGCCAAACTACTTTCCGGGCATCGAGTTCGACCGCCCCGACTTCCCATGGCTCTTTACGCCGGCCAAGAGCGACGCGCAAGGTCGCCTGCGCCCGTGGCTCTGTCTGGTGGTCGTGCGCAAACAGCCGGGCATCGCCCTGCGGCCGGCGGTCACGACGCCGCTGCCCGTCTTAGAGATCACGCCCCGGCCCGGCCGGGCGACGAATTGCCGGACCTGTCCGAGTCGTGGGCTTGGGCACACGCGCAGGTCACGGGCACACAGCGCGCACAACTCAAAGACACGCTCGCCAATGCGCCGGCGCGTTCCGTCTCGCGGCTATTGTGCCCGCGCCGGCTCGATCCTAATACCGAGTACATAGCCTGCGTTGTGCCGACGTTTGAGTTGGGCCGCGCGGTCGGGCTTGATCTGCCTCCGGCGAACGAGACACTCGCTCCGGCGTGGTTGTCCGGTCAGCAGTCGCCCACAGAGGTCAGGCTGCCGGTCTATTATCACTGGGCGTTTCGCACGGGCGTGGGCGGCGACTTTGAAGAACTTGTGCGCCGCTTAAAAGCGCGTGAGATGCCGCCCGGCGTCGGCAAACGCCCGATGGACATCAGCCGGCCCGGTTTCAAGTTGCAACCACCGCCGCCGCCGGGCACGGCGCTTGGCCTCGAAGGCGCGTTACGTGTGGTGGACACTAAGCCCGACCCTTGGCCTGACCAGACGCGTGTGCCGTTTCAAACCGAACTCAAAAGGATCATTAACACGCCATGGGAGATTGCGACGAAAGGCGGCGACCAAGACCCGGTCGTCGGGCCGCCGATCTACGGTTGCTGGCAAGCGGCCGTGCATGAGGCGGCCGCGACCACTCCGCCATCGCCCGCGCCGCCCGCCACTTGGCCGCCGCCATTCTGGTTGGACGAGTTGAATCTCGATCCGCGTCAACGCGTCGCGGCCGGCGCAGGCACAGAGGTCGTCCAACGCGAGCAGGAAGCGTTGATGACTTCGGCGTGGGAGCAACTCGGCGACGTGGAAAAGCTCAATCAGCGAATGCGGCAGGCCCAACTCAGCCGCGCCATCAACAGCGTCTATCACCTTAAGACCTTCAGCCGCTTTTCCGGCGAGGCGTTTTTGAAGATCGTCGCGCCCGCGCAGTCGCGCGTCGCCGTTGAAGAACGCCCGGCCGGTCAACCGCCCACCACGCCGCCCGTCGCAATGATGCTGTCGCAGCGAGCTCGCCACTTCGGTCATGCCGGTCAACGCAATCTCTGCGCCCTTGCGCCGCCTGACCAGACCGCGCGGAGCGATCAACCGGACATATGCGCAGGCCGGTGTGCCGGGCGCAACTGCGATGATCTTGCAGTTCAATAAGACAACCAATCTCGGTGATGTTGTCTGGTTTGAAGATGCCATGCCGGCCGGAGCTAAAACCGGCGGTGAAGAACCGTGGACCTGGGTCAACGCCAACCCCACGCCCTACGCCGGTACACTCGCGCATCAATCGAACAGCGCCGCCGGCCTCCATCAACATTTTTTCTTTGACGCGCCCAAACTGTTCAGCATCGGGACGGGCGACAGGTTGTTCGCTTATGTCTTCATCGATCCGGTTAACAAGCCGACCGAGATCATGTTGCAGTGGCGCGCCAGCGGCAGTTGGGAGCATCGCGCTTACTGGGGCGCGAACAGCATCGGCTGGGGCGTGGACGGCACGGTCAGCCGGCGGCGCATGGGCGACTTGCCGGTCGCAGGCAAATGGATACGTCTGGAAGTGCAAGCCAGCGCCGTGGGGTTGGAAGCTCAGAACCTCGACGGGATGGCCTTCACACTCTTCGGCGGGCGCGCATCGTGGGATCAGGCCGGCAAGGTGATCCCGTTTTACAAAGGCGCGGTCAACATCAATCAGGTTTCCGACGCGCTCCCTGCGCCGAACGCGCAAGGACTCGTCTGGAATCCAAACCCGCCCGCGCACTGGGAACGCGAGAGTGCCCGCGACGCGCAAATGCGTACCACATTCCGCATCAACAACCTTACGGCCGACTCCATTGCCAATCGGCCAAATGTCCCGGCGGAACTCGTGGCGTTCCGCGACATGGCCAAGGCGCATCAGGATTATGTGGGGAAGATATTCGGCGTCAGCAACCTCATGTTTTTTAATCCTGGCCTTTTCGTCGAAGCGAAGGCGAAAATAGTACCGCAGGACCTGAAGTCGTCCGCGTTGCTCAGCCTCAGTCCCAGCAAGACGGTGGGCGCGCGTGTGCTGGGCAACGTCATCCCCGGCAGCCTGCCGCCGCCGCCCCCTGCGAGCGACCCGCTCGACACGATCATGGCCGCGCCGACTTTTCCGCAGCCGATGTACGAAGCCCTGCGCGATCTCTCGCCGGCCTTTCTCTTTCCGGGGCTTGATCAAGTGCCGCCCGACAGCGTGCAGTTGTTGCAGACGAACGCGCAGTTCATCGAGTCTTTTTTGGTCGGGCTGAACGCAGAGATGAGCCGCGAACTACTCTGGCGCGGCTACCCGACCGATCAGCGCGGGACCTACTTTCAGCACTTCTGGGACACACTCGAAACCGGCCCGCAAGCGCCGCCCGACATTCCGCCCATACACCTCTGGGGCCGGCGCATGTTGGGCGCGAACGCGACCGGCGTGGCGGCCGGCGACAAACTTGTGCTCCTGATTCGCGGCGAGTTGTTGCGCCGCTATCCGAACACGGTCATCTACGCCGTCAGAGCCGTGCGCACCGGCACGCAGTTAGACTTGCCGCTCGACTCAACGGCCGAAATCCATCCGATCTTTCGCGGCACAATCGAACCCGATGTCACCTTCATTGGGTTCGACTTGGCCCCCGACGCGGCGACGACCGGGGCGGGCTTCTTCTTCGTGCTGCAACAACAACCCACCGAACCGCGCTTCGGGTTGGATGCCGCGCCCTTCTCCGCTCAGATCGACAAGCCGGACAAGTTGCCGCTGTTGCAGAGTTGGAACGATCTGAACTGGGGACATCTGGCCAATAACGAAACGGAGTTGAAGGCGCTGGCGCACGTCCCGGTTAACAAGACCCGGCTCACGCCCACGGGCAACGACCGGGGCGAGTGGGGGCGCAACTCGGCGCACATGGCCTATATCACCAAGCAACTGCCGGCCCGTATCGCCATCCACGCGTCGCAGATGCTCCCGACCAAGTAAGCAAAAAGACAGCCGTAAGGTGACTCAATGGCTTTGTTGAATCCTAACCCGAACCTTCCGAACGTTCCGTTCACGCCCGACCTAGCGGCGCAGTTATCTTCGGCTGCGGGCCAGCCCATCGTCATGTTGCCCGTGCGCTTGGAGACGCGCTTCTTCCCGCGCCCTGACGGTACGGCCGAGTTGCGCGTCCGCGTCTATCCCGACAAGGTGCATATCGACACGCACGAGCCGGGCTTGACGGAACAAGAGTTGACTTGGGGCAAACATTTTTGGGAGCAGACGTGGCGCGCGGGCAACGACGAGGAAGCCCAAAAACTCGCATGGCAACAACTCGCCGACCGCTTCGACGCACGCCGCGCCGCGTGGATCGCACGTACCTTAAAGGCCGACCAACCCCATCGTCCCCGGCCAACCACTGCCCACACCGATCACGTTTCCCACGCGCCCAAGCAAGCCCGACACTTGGACGCGCGCACCGCTCGCCGCCGTCTTGCCGAGCGCCTGGCACGTGCTCGCCTACGCGGACGGCCGGCTGGTAGCAAGGGCGACGGGGCAGCCTGTACGTGAGAAACTCCCGGTCGGCCCCGACCCGTCGCCCCCCGATCCGTCGAAGCCGCCCCCGCCGCCGCCATCGGATGAGGTGCTGGCGATTGACGACGGCATGAAGTGGATGGTGGATTTCGACGAGGCGGAGCGGGCCGGCATGGGCATCCGTCTCCAACTCGCACGCGAGCAGGCGCAGCAGGGCTTGGACTATCTCTTGGTGTTTGGCACAAAGTTCAGCCCGGACGCAACGCAACGTTTGGTCGAACTCTTCGAGGCGCATCACTACACTGACGGGCTGAGTTTCGTCTTAAACGGCACGCCCTCCAACAACACGAAGGACGCGCCCTCCGGCTTCAGCACGGCCGATCCCGGTAACGTCGAGAGTTATCAAGCCGAACGCGGCGCGTCCGCCTTCAAGCCCGGCGACGGCTCGAACGCCGACGCGCTGGCCAATGCTTTGGGCTTGCGCGACGCAAACGGCCAAGTGCTGGCCAACCTAGCCAACGCCAACGCCGCCGAGCAACTCGACGCGCGCCACATGAACCGCGCGCTCTGGCCCGCGACGTTGGGCTACTTCCTCAGGCAGATGATGGCCCCGGTGTCAGCCTTCGCCACGCCGCCGCTGACGGCTGACGATACCGTGTGGGTGCGGCGACATTTCATAGACTACGTGCGCGCCACAGGCCCGCTGCCTGCTGTGCGCATCGGCCGGCAGCCTTACGGCATCTTGCCCGCCACGTCGCTCAATTATTGGAAACCCAAGACCGGCCAAGAGCCACAATACACGCGTGATGTCGCTTTGAAAGACTTGCTCATTAAAATGCGCGAGTTGTGGCGCAATAATCTGGACGAAGTCCCGCGCGTCGGGCGCGGCGCGAGTCCCGATCAGGACGTGGCGGACATCTTCAGCATGGACGGCGTTTCGTCCAGCTACGTGCTCCGCCATCTGATTGGCGAAGGATATCTGAACCAGCTCTGGTCGTTTCCAACCTGGATTGACCAAACTAACTGGTGGCGAAAACATCAGGAGATGACGGGGTCAGTCCTGACTCAACTTGGCTTGGAGGAGCTACTGAAGTTTCCACTAGCGGGAGGTTGGAAACCGCTGCTAGCGCGAACCACGTTTTCCGGTTGGTTCCTATCGCTGAAAGGTCCGATAGCGCAGGCGGAGGTGCTTTCGGAGACTGCGCCGCTTACGCCCAATTACATCGAACTGCTGCTCAACGAGGCTAACCTCACCACCCTCGACACCATCCGCAACGAGGAGTTCCCCGCGCCAAAACCACATGGACTGCTCTATTCGCTGCTGCGCCACGCGCTGCTGTCGGATTACTGGACTGCGGCGCTCAACCTCTTATACCCGGACCCAGCTCAAAGGGGATCAATCGCTTACCTTAATGACAGCCGGGAGAAGGAGTTTATCGGTACTCCTACCGGCATCAACGCTACGGTTCAACCCATGTGGGAATTGCTGACCCGGCCCGTCCCCGGCGTCCCAAACAACACGGTGGGCAATCTCCTGCACACGCTGCGCACCACGCCCTCCGACCCGAAGATTGCGCCGCACGTCGCCGCGCTGCTCGAACTGCGTGAAAGTCTGGCGCGCTTGAAAACGTTGAGCGCGGCCAAACTGGAACGACTCTGCGCGGGCACGCTCGATCTTTGTGCGAACCGACTCGACGCGTGGATCACGTCGTTTGCGACGAAGCGGCTGGACGAGATGCGCAAGGCGAACCCGACCGGCATTTTGATCGGCGGTTACGGCTGGGTCATGAACCTGCGACCCGCCGCCGCGCGCACGCAGGATATAGCGCCGCCGGGCGAGGCGGGCGTCGTGTACAGCGTGGCCAGCAATCCCGGCTACACGCAAGCGCCGTCGCTGGCGCAGGCGGCCACCGTGGCCGTTTTGCGCAGCGGTCACTTGACGCATTCCGATCCCGTGACGAAAGACCTGCTGGCCATCAATCTTTCGTCCGAACGTGTGCGGCTGGCGAGTTGGCTGCTCGACGGCGTGCGGCAAGGGCAACCGCTGGGCGCGCTGCTCGGCTATCGCTTCGAGCGGCGGCTGCGCGACGCAAAGCTGGCGCAGTTCATCCAGTACTTCCGCGAGGTCGCGCCGCTCGTAGCCACGAAGCAGGCGGAGACGCAGCCGCCGCCCGAATCTGTCTCGGTCGAGGCCATCGCGGCCAATAACGTTGTGGACGGGTTGGCGCTGCAACGCAAGTGGCAGATCGCGCTCGCCAATCCGAATACGTTCGGCCCGCTGGGCGCGCTTTTCCGCACAGCCAAAAAACAACCTGACATGGCGCAACTGTCTCAAGCAAGCGCCGCGCTCGAAGCCGAACTGAGGTTACTGGACGACACCGTTGATGCGTTGAGCGATGCGTTGCTGGCCGAGAGCGTCTATCACGCCGTACAGGGCAACCCTTTGCGCACGGCCAGCACGCTTGATGCCATCGTCGGCGGTGCGCCGCCGCCCGCACTCGAAGTCGTGCAGACGCCGCGCACCGGCAGCGCCTTGACCTATCGGCTGTTGACGCTGTTCGGCGGTGCGTCAACGCTCCCACCCGAATGGCCACAGCCCGCGCAGCCGCAACGCGCCAACGCCGAACCCTACTTGAACGCATGGGCGGCCAAACTGCTCGGCAACCCGGCCAAGGTGCGCTGCGTCGTGGAACAATACGACGCTACAACCGGCGCGACGTTGGCGACGAAAGAATTGCGGCTCTCGGAACTGCGACTCTCGCCGCTCGACTTCATCTACGCCGTGCAAGGCGAGCGCGATGCGCAACTCGCCGAGATCGAACAGCGCATCTTTTACGCGCTGATGCGCAAGCCCGACGGCTTTGCGCCCGACACCGCCCTGCGCATCAACCCGACGCGCGGCACTACAGGCTGGACCGCAGACGATTTGAGCTATGGCGAGTTTGTCGAACTTGTACGCACGGCGCGCAGGCTCATTGCGGGCGCGCGGGCCGTTGATGCGAACGATCTGAATTTGCCCGAACGCACGCAACCCGCCGCCGTGGATGTCGGCGAGTTGGGCACGCGCGCCAACAACGCCGAACAGGAGTTGCAGCGCCTTAACAACGACTTGCAGCCGTGGTTGCAGCCGACGGCCACCGCTGCAACTGATCTCGAACCATTGCGCGCCGCCTTAGTGCGCGCTTCACACTTCGGCGTGCAGGGCGCAGTGCCGCTCTCGGCCGCCGGTGCTGCGCCTGCCGCCCGCGACGTGTTGCTGCTGCAAGCAAACTCTGTGGCGAAGGAAGTGGCGCGGCGCGTCGAACGACTCACGACCTTGAAGACGGATGTTGCTCCGGCGACCGCCCCGGCACGACGCCGATGTCGAGCGTGCGCTGCACGTCAATCGCTTGAAAGCTGCGTTTGGCGATTCGTTCATCGTGCTGCCGCGCTTCACGGCGGGGAACGCCACCGAGTTGGCGCAGGCTTTGGCCGACAGCGCGAAGATTCAAGATAACGATCCGCTGGCCGCCGTTACGTGGTTTCAAAGGGCCGCCAGAGTGCGCGACGGCGTGGCGCGGCTCGACGCTGCGCTGCGCTACGCCGAGGCGTTAGACACGGGCGAACGACTCAACCTGTCTGTCGCGCAACTGCCCTTTGGTGCAAACGACCGTTGGGTCGGCTTGCCGTTGCAACCGGGTCGGCCGCTCTCCACGGCTAGGTTCTCAATCGTCGTGCAGTCGGCGGCCAATCTCGACGTGAAACAACCGCTGGCCGGTTTGCTGATTGACGAATGGGTTGAGGCCGTGCCGAGCGCGAGCGAGACGACGGGCGTGGTCTTTCAATACGACCAACCTGACGCTTCGCCGCCGCAGTGCATCCTGCTGGCCGTGCCGCCGGACTTGGACCAGCCGTGGAATCTGTGGTCGCTGCAACAGGTCCTATTGGAGACGCTCGATCTGGCGCGCATCCGCGCCGTTGATACGGATGCGCTCGACGAAGTCGGGCATTACTTGCCCGCGCTCTACTTCGCCGTCAACAACGCGGGGCAGACTGTCTCCACGGATTTTGCCAAACTCAAGTAACGTGCGCCCGAAGGAGTAGTGCGATGTCACCTGTCACCACGACGCCATCAATCACCACTTGGATGAGGCTTGAACCGCGCAGCCGCGACGCCGAGATGAGCGCAGGGCTACAAGCGCGCATCTATGATCCGCTGTGGCTGCTGGCGCGACAGTGGCAGGTGGGCGAGTTTCAGGGCGAAGACAACGGCTCGCCCGCCTCGGCGCGTTGGCGCGGCGAGGCCGCCCGCTTGACTCGTTACCATCCGGGTGCGCTGGCCGATAAAACGCCCGTCGAAGGGCAAGCATACGACGGCGTCATAACGCCTTTGGAGACGTTGGTCGAACGCGAGCGCGTGCGTCCCGACGCGAGCCGGCCGGAGCGGCTGCGCTTCGCCGCCGAAGCGGGCCAGCACTTTCTTCGTATGCTCGATCAACAGCCCATGTCGCGCAGCTACCGCGACCTGTTCAAAAGTAAATACCCGTTCCCGCCGCTCACCGCCGCCCAACGCGCCACGCTCGACGCCGACAGTCAGAACTTCCTCGACCTCGTCGCGCCGCGCGTGCCCGACGGGCGACAGCTTTACGCCGCGTTCGCCGCCGCGTTGCGCGCGCCGACCGGCGCACGACTGCCCGCCGATCTGACAATTGCACAGGCCGACGTGGCGGAGGTGCAGGTAACGGCCGAGGCGTGGTTGCGTTGGTATGAGTCGCTGGCGAGCGAGCCGGTCGGCAGCAACCCGGCTTGGTCGGCCGAGCGCATGGAGTACAACTTTTCGGTGGCGACCCGAATGAGCACAGGCGAAAAGGTCTTGACCTCGCCGGAATATTATTCGGGGCACATGGACTGGCACGACTTCAACGTGAACGACGGGGCTTCGCTCCGCGCGAGCAACGACAGTCCCGGCAAGCCGCTCACGCGCACGTTGATTCCCGCGCCAATCAGTTATCGCGGTATGCCCGCGGCCCGCTTCTGGGAGTTTGAAGATGCACAGGTGGACTTCGGCGCGGTTGACGCAGGACCGGAAGAATTGGCGCGTCTGCTGCTCGTCGAGTTTGCCATCAGTTACGGCAATGATTGGTTCGTCATCCCCGTCGAGTTGCCCGTCGGCTCTCTGTGCCGCAGTAACTCGCTGGTCGTCACCAACACCTTTGGCGAACGCATGCTGATTCGGCCCGCGCAAGAGACGCAAGGACCGGGCGCAACCTGGCGCATGTTCCAACTCGCTTCGATGCCGCAACCGGGCCGCGTGCCCTTCGTTGACAATGCGAATGCGACTCTCTTCTTCCTGCCGCCGACGTTGATGAAGAGTTTGGAGAGCCGGCCGCTCGAAGAAGCTTTATTCCTGCGCGACGAGATGGCCAACATGGCGTGGGGCGTGGAGCGCGTGATCGAAAGTGCGATTGAGCGGCCGTTGAATCGTTACGAGCAGCAACCAGTCGCGGCCCCAACGGCCGGTCCACAGACGACGGCGGAGGTAACTTATCGCTTGGCGACCGACGTGCCCGATTACTGGATTCCGCTGCTGCCCGTGCAGAGCAGCACGGGGCTACGCCTCAAACGCGGCGCGATGCTCAAGCCCGACGGCCCGCCCGAACCTGTCCGGGCGCGCGGGCGCATTCTCAACCCTGAGCCGCCGAACCCGGCCGCGTTGTCAATCTACGAAGAAGAGATTCCGCGCGAGGGCATACGCGTCACACGCCATTATCAACTCGCGCGCTGGCTCGACGGGGCGACGCATCTGTGGGTGGGCCGGCGCAAAGTGGTCGGGCGCGGTGAAGGTTCGAGCGGCTTGCGCTTCGATACCATCGAACCCAACACAGAGTAAGCGACAACCACCGCACAGCATTCGTCATGCACAAACAGTTGAGGGTTCCGGTGCAAATAGCATAGGTAGGCGTCAGTCCCAAAGGAATGCTATCGCGGGGTCGGGTTGAATGAGTTGTTAGCTGGCGGCTGGGGGTTGTTGCATAAGAGGTCGCGGAGGCGGTACGTCTGCTAGTCTCGATGCGTGACCAACAAGGAAAAGCGTCAGTACCGCATCCGCAACTGGCGCGAATATAACAGAGCACTCGTCGGGCGCGGGAGTCTTACCCTCTGGGTCGAGCAGAGCGCCATTAACAAGTGGCGCGACACCGCCGCCCCTACGCGCCGGGGGCGGCGCCGCCTCTACTCCGACCTCGCCGTCACCTGCGCCTTGACGCTGCGCGAGGTCTACCGCCTGCCGCTGCGCGCCACCCAGGGGCTCGTCTCGTCCGTGCTGCGGCTGCTCGGCTCAGACCTGCCGGCCCCGCATTACTCGACGCTCTCGCGCCGGGCGGTGACCCTCGACGTGGAGTTGCCGCGCCTGAGCAAGAGGCCCGCTCCACCTGGCGGTGGACTCGACCGGGGTCAAGCTCTACGGCGAGGGCGAGTGGAAGGTCAGGTTGCACGGCACGGAGAAGCGGCGCACTTGGCGCAAACTCCACCTGTTGATCGACCACCGCACGCATGAGGCCGTCGCGCTCTCGATGACGGACAAGGACACCCTCGACCGGCGGGAGATGCGCGGCCTGCTCGGGGCGGTGGAGGGCGAGGTGGCGGAAGTCCTCGGCGACGGGGCCTATGACTTCCACGACTGCTACAAAGCTATCCACGAGCGGGGGGCGCACTCCGTCATCCCGCCGAAGAAGCGGGCGCGGGTCAGGGGCGGGCCGGAGTTCCGCGACCGCGACGCGGCCGTGCTGCGGGGCCGGGAGGTCGGCAGGGACGTGTGGAAGAAGGAGGCGGGTTATCACCGCCGGAGCTTGGCCGAGACGGCGATGATGCGCTTGAAGACTATCTTCGCCGAGAGGCTCAAGGCCCGGGAGTGGCGCAGGCAAGTTACGGAGTTGCGGGTAAGATGCGCTGCGATGAACCGGATGACGGGCTTGGGAATGCCTCGGAGTTATGCTGTGTGAGTCATAAACGAAACGGGAGAAGGGTACTCACTCCGATTTATGCAACAACGCCTGGCGGCTGCGAGAGCAGCACACAGCCATCGCAACGCATCACTGTTAAAGAGAGCAGATTCATTTCCTTTCTTCTCTTGCGATTTGAGATGGTCTCTGACCCATATGAGCCACTCATCCTTATCTGAATGTAGCTGCTCATTGGTCGGGCCAAGCGCACTAATATTCGGCGTGTATCCATCTTTTGTCTTTTTCAAAAACAGCAGAAACTGTGCGCCTTCCTTGTAAGTATTAGCAAAGCAGCTTCCCCTTCGACCATAAGGACGCACAAACATATAGGGCACAGGCATTTCATTGAAATCATCTTTGTCACTCAAATATCCGTTGAGAACAATAGTGTCGGGGACATCTTTCCCTCTAAGCTTTTCCTCGACCTTAAATTCAATGGTTGAGTCAGGCTCGCCCGTTGTAATCATGTTCGGATCAGCAGGCGGCTTGGCATACTTCACTGCGGTGACGCGAACGATGGCCTCCGCATTATCGAACAACTCATCGAGAGTAAAGGGGCGAACTCGCGAGCAAGCTTGGCTGCTCGCGGCGGGAATAAGCAGCCCACACCCAAGCATCACAAGAGATGTAATCACAGACAAGACTCTCTTCATACGAAACTCCTTTCCAAATAGCGAGCCATCTAACCGCTACGCCAAATGTAAAAGTGATAAGTAAGGCAGATGCGCGTTTTAGGATGGCTTTCAACACCCTATTCATAATTCACCTTGAGCCTTGGACACCTTATCACACAAGATTGTTCCGCCCAACGCTCGAAATAAGCTGCCCGCCGCGCGCAGCCTACACCTAATACACCAGCTTTCTACTGGAGAATGAAGCTATCGGCGGGTCAGCTTGATTGAGTTGTTAGCTGGCGACCATCTTCAGTTCAACTTAACCCTACCGGCCACGCCAACTTTATCAGCCAACTACCCTAACGCCGACTGGCGACGCGCCCCACGGTAGCCGTAGCGCGCCCATGTGGCGCATCGTTAGTGAGCAAGAGTTTAGGACGCTCTTAGCCGCACTCGACGATGTGCCGGTGTCAGAGTTTGCTAACGGCTGGCGACGGCTACACGAGCAGAAGAAAGAGACGTGGCGTGCGGCGCGAGACGTGCTAATTATGCTGCGCTACACGGGCGCGCGGCTGAATGAAGCCTGTCAGATGTTGATGAGTCACGTCCAATGGGATATACACCCTGAGTGGGGATCATCAACCGTGCATCTATCGGCACTAAAACGGAGTCGGAGCATGACGTGCCGATGCACCCTGAGCTGGCAGAAATGGTCCAGCGGCGCATTGCCTATCGACTGTGCGATGCCGAAAGACTTTTCCCCGTTCACGGCGCTCGTCTTTCGCAAATCAAAGGGGCGAAGCGTTGCGCGAAGCCGCGCTCCAAGCTGAACTTAACTACGGCCGGGAAGCTAAAGGTGGGTTTATGGCTTACTCATTCCGGCATACTTTCATCTCGCGCCTTGCAGAGCGCGGGCTGCCGCGCGAAACTATCATGAGACTCTCCGGGCACACGAGCATTCAAGGCATAGAGCCTTAACTGCACGCTACGCCGGAGTCAATTAAACTCGCGGCACAACTCATCACTGGAGGTGACGGCTTTTTGACGAGATGTGGGGTAAACGGGACAGTTCAGGTAACATGGGTAGCGGAATCTGCTGCCCGTAAACCCTTGAATAAACGTCAACTTCCAGCAGCACAAAGGATTGAACCGTGACTGAGACTTTATCCTATAATAAATATTTGCGTGTGCCGGAGTTGATCGACTTGCAGTCGTGCTTGTCCGATCCGGCGCATCACGACGAACTGTTGTTCATCACGATCCATCAGACGTATGAACTGTGGTTCAAACAAATCCTGCACGAACTGGACGCGGCCATCACGTTCATCGAGCAGGAGCGCGCGTTCGCGGCGGCGCTCGCACTGCTGCGCGTCGTCGAGATCGAGAAGGTGCTGGTCAACCAGATTCACATTCTTGAGACGATGACGCCGATCAGTTTCCTCGGCTTCCGCGACGAGTTGAACCCGGCGAGTGGTTTTCAATCCATGCAGTTCCGCGAGATCGAGTTCGTCTCCGGCTTGAAGACCGAAGGCTTGCTCAACAATTTCCGCGACGACGAGTTTGCCACCACGCGTTTGCAGGCGCGCTTCACTGGCCCGACGCTCGGCGCAACGTTCTATGCCTACCTGCGTCGGCGCGGCCTCGACGCGCCCGCCGACGACGCGACGCTCGCCGCCGATGCCAGACAGCTAAGCTATCAACAACGCGTGCGCGCCGTGCTTGAAGTCTTAACGCACTTCGAGACGCGCGTTGAAGAGTTCCAACTGGCCGAAGCTTTGATCGCGCACGACGAGTATTTCCAGTTGTGGCGCGCACACCACGTCCGCATGGTCGAACGCATGGTCGGCGCGAAGCGCGGAACGGGCGGCTCAGAAGGCGTAGGCTATCTGCGCACCACGCTCGATCAAAAGTTCTTCCCCGAACTGTGGGAAGCGCGCACGCACCTAGATACAAGTCACGGCGCACGCGGTTGTCCCTTCGCCGGCCAGCAAGCTTGATCGGCAGTTGCAAATTCAAACTCTCGCAAGCACGCGCATGAACAAATACGTCGACAGCAACCGCTCACTCTGGAACGGCTGGACGCGACTGCACGCGCATTCTGAATACTATGACATCGAAGGCTTCAAGGCCGGGCGCTCGTCGCTAAAGGCCATAGAGCTTGCAGAGGTCGGCGACGTGCGCGGCAAGTCTCTGCTTCATCTGCAATGTCACTTCGGGCAAGACACACTTTCATGGGCGCGTCTCGGCGCACAGGTGACGGGCGCAGACTTCTCCGACGAAGCGATCCGTCTCGCCCGTGCTTTAAGTGACGAACTGCACATCCCCGCGAACTTCGTCCACGCGAACATCTACGATTTGCCCGACGTGCTCGCCGACCGCTTCGATATCGTCTTCACGTCTTACGGCGTGCTTTCATGGTTGCCCGACTTGTATCGTTGGGCTGAAATCGCCGCGCACTTTCTCAAGCCCGGCGGCTGCTTCTACATCATTGACACACATCCGATCTTCGGCATGGTCAACCACGAGGGCACGGCGTTCGAGTACGCTTACTTTCACACGCCCGAACCTATCGAACTGGAATCACACGGCTCTTATGCCGCGCCGGGTGAAGCGCAAGGCTTCTCGCATTCTGAGTACAACTGGGATCACAGTCTGAGCGAGATCATCAATTCGGTCGTCCGCGCGGGGCTGCACCTTGAGTTCGTCCACGAGTTCCCCTACATGTGGCATATCCCTTCATACATTTCGCTGGAAGAGTTCGAGCCGGGCAAGGGCCGGCTCAAAGGGCCTATGGGGCTGCTCCCGCATATGTTCTCGCTGCGCGCCGTGCGCCCGTTGGACCAAAGATAACAAGTCATGAACGTAGAGTTTCCCGAACGCTTCAACATGAGCGACTACTTCCTCTACCACAACGTAGCGGCGGGGCGCGAAAACAAAGTCTGTCTTTACTACGAAGACGAAACGTACACTTACGGCGACGCGGTGCGTTGGGCGAACCGCGCCGGGCACGCGCTGCGCGAACTTAGCGTGCGCGTCGAAGATCGCGTGCTGATCGTTTTGCCCGACTGCCCGGAGTTTGTCTGGACCTGGTTCGGCGCAAGCCGCATCGGCGCGGTCATCACGATGGTCAACCCGCTGCTGCCCGCCGCCGATTATGAGTATTACCTCGATTACACGCGCGCACGCGTGGCGGTCGTTCACGAATCGCTGTTGGCGAACTTCGCCGAGGCCGCGCGCGGCGCGAAGTACTTGCAGAACGTACTCGTGGTCGGGCAAGCGCACGGCAGTTTCAACTCGTTCGCGCAAGTCGTCGACCAGATGCCCGATGAACTCGTGCCCGCCGACACGCACAGAGACGACATAGCGATTTGGTTGTTCACTTCAGGCTCAACCGGCCATCCTAAAGGCGCGGTCCACTTGCAGCACGACCTGCCTTATAACACCGAGTGTTATGCGAAGGGCGTGTTGGGCGTCAGCGAAAACGATCTGACCGTCTCCGTGCCGAAGCTTTTCTTCGGTTATGCGACGGGCACGAACCTTTTGTTCCCCTTCGCTGTTGGCGGCGCGACCGCGTTGTTTGCCGAACGCTCGACGCCCGACAAGTTGTTTGAAGTGATCGCGCGTTATCGCCCCACGATCCTGACGAGCGTGCCGACGATGATTAACGGCATGCTCAATCTCGAAGGCGCGGCCGGGAGAGATTTATCTTCTTTGCGCTTCTGCCTGTCGGCTGGCGAGGCGCTGCCCGCCGAATTGTACGACCGCTGGTTGAAGACCTTCGGCGTCGAGATACTCGACGGCATCGGCTCGGCCGAGATGTTCCACATCTACATCACGAATCGGCTCGGCGACGTAAAGCCCGGCAGTCTCGGTCGGATCGTCGAAGGTTACGCAGCGGAGATCGTGGACGCTGAAGGGCGCGCGCTGCCGCCGGGCGAGATGGGCACGCTGCGCGTCAAAGGCGACTCGGCGGCGCTCTGCTACTGGCAAGCGCACGAAAAATCTAAGGCGACCTTCGCGGGCGACTGGTGTACCACGGGCGATCAATTTCACGTGGACGAGGCCGGCTACTACTGGTATCACGGCCGCACCGACGACATGCTCAAAGTGTCGGGCGTCTTCGTCGCGCCGGTCGAGATCGAGCATTGCCTGCTCGAACATGAAGCCGTCCTAGAGTGCGCGGTCATCGGGCACGACGCGGGCGACGGCCTCGTCAAGCCCAAAGCCTTCGTCGTCGCGCGCGCGCCGCATCAGCCCGGCGCGGCACTCGAACAAACGCTCAAAGAGTTCGTCAAGACACGCCTCGCCCTTTACAAATACCCGCGCTGGATCGAGTTCGTCGCGTCGCTCCCCAAGAACGACCGCGGCAAGATCGACCGCAAACAACTTAAAAGCAGTGACAAGTGACGAGTAAGAAGTCAGAACAATTTGTTAACTTATCACTTCAGAACAAGCTGTCAACTTGTCACTCGTCATTCGTCACTTGTCACTGTTTTTCCTTGCTTGTCACATGGCGCGGGTTTGCATATGATAGCCCGCCTCGCAGCACGCGCGCCGAAGTCGCGCCGCCGTCGTTAGTCCTGTCTGTCAGTTTTCAAATCGAGGATTCAGTACGCATGCAGAGACGAGTTTTCGTCGTTGGCCTACCTGTGGTCAGTTTGAGCGCGGTTTCAAATGCGGATTGCGGATTTCGGATTTCGGATTAAAGGGGACCGCTCATGATTGACGAGCAGCGATCTGCCAATCCGCAATCCGCAATCCGCAATCCCAAATTATTCACGGCGCGCATCGTCGTCCGCTTCGGCGAGGTCGATCTGGTCGGCTTCGTCTACTACCCGCGTCTGCTTCACTACTGCCACGTGGCGATGGAAGAGTTCTTCGCCGCGCGCTGCGGCATAACCTATGAGCAGCTTATGACGCGCGAACGCATCGGCTTGCCCACCGTCAATCTACAGGCCGAGTTCTTCGCGCCGCTCCACTACGGCGACGAGGTGGACATCGAAGTTAAAGTCACACGCATGGGGCACTCGTCCGCCGTCTTCGAGTACAGTCTGCGGCGCGCGCTGGACGACATGCTCTGCGCTCGCGCGACGCTCGTACAGGTGGCGATGAACCTCGACACACGCCGCGCCGTCGAACTGCCCGCGCGCTATCGGGCCGCCTTCAACGCCAGCGCCGACTGACGTTCGGCCCGCCCGCCGTCCGCGTAATTTCTGGAATAACCCGCCTATCAGCAATTTCCCTGTCAATGAGACAGAGAATCAACCCCTTGAACCTGCGAATGCGCTGCGGCGTAACGCTTGTTCCCGGTTTTCTGCCTCGCGCTAAATAAACACTCCTCGTCCAGAGGTTGCCAATTTAAGGATTCGTTACAGGAGGAACAGGCTCGTGAAAAAGTTGTTTATATCTCTTGCTGCACTGATCGTTTTGGGTTTGCCGGCCGTTGTGCGTGCCGATACCATCACCTTCCGTCCGCCCGCAACTGCGGCCAACACCAATAGCAGCACCAATAATCCGAACAACGCCAACTATCAGGGCGGCGCAAACCAGTTCGACCTCGATCACCATCGCGCCTACACGTGGCAGATCAACAACGTCGCCATCCCGCAAGGGCAGACCATCACCGGCGCGACGTTGACCTTCACCAGCATTCGCAACTGGGACACGAACGCTAACCGTCTGTTCGTCCACATGCTCGACACGGCGCGCAACTTCTCGACCGCGAGCGGCACGCGCTCGGCCACGGTCAGCGGCGTCACTTCGTTCCAAGACGTTGACCCAAGCCAAGCGCCGGTGACGAGTATCAGCGACGCCTTCGCCGGTTCTGATCTGGCGAGCAACCCGCTCGTCGCTTCGGGCACGGGCAACACGTTGCTGTTCGACCGTTCGTTCAACACCACGGCGACGACCTACACGTTCACGTTCACGTCGGCGCAGTTGCAGATGCTCGCGCAGTTCCTCGCCAACGGGCAGAACCTTGCCTTCGGCTTCGACTCGGACTGCCACTTCTGGAACAACGGCATCACGTTCACCATCACGACCAGCCCCTCAGGCGTGCCTGAGCCGATGACGCTCACGCTGTTGGGCACTGGCCTCGCCGGCCTCTACTACCGCCGTCGGCGGCAGCAGCAGCGCGCACGCGACTAAGCGGCGAGCCTCTAGAGTTTCTCCTGCCGTAGCAGCACCGGCGCGACACACATCGCGCCGGTGCTTTCTTTCGCCCGCCGAACGTGCCCCGACCGCCCCCGCCTTTTGACGTGCCGCTGCGCCGGCCCTAATATTCAAAGCTGTCGGTATGAGTGTTTGCATTCTCGTTTGGCGCGTCGCCGCGTTCAGGAGTTGTCGCATGTATCTGTCCAAAGTTGCCTCGCCCGTGCCGGCCTGTGTGCTGGCGCTCCTACTTGTCGCCGTGCCCGCAACGGCCCGTCCGCTTGGTGCGACTGAAGACGCGTCGGGCGGCGTCAGCACAGATTGGCAGACGGGCGCAGACGCCAGCACACAGACGACGCACGCGGCCGTCGTAGCGGCTGAGCCAAACGCCGCCACGCAAAACAGCGCGCCGCCCAAGAAGCGCGAGAACGCTTTCCTGCGTGCGCTCGCCGCGCCGTTCCGCGCGCTCGCACGACTGTTCGGCGGCAGCAAGAAGGACGCGACCGCCAAACGTGTGCCGCCCGCCGCGACCGAGACGCAAAGCGCGCCGCAGCAACAAGCGCAAGCGACCGCCACGCCGCAACCCATCGCACAACCTGCGCCGCCGCCCGCTGGTGCTGCGCGCCCCGACCGCGACGCAAAGATCGTGCGCCCTGAGATCGCAGGCGGCAACACGCCTTCGTTCACCGAACAGCCCGCGCCGTTGCCGCCCCCGCTGCCCACGGCGCAACCGCCGGCCACGTTCACGCCCATGCTCGAAGGCGTCGCGCGCGATCCGCTCTCGCAAGGGCGCGCGTTGCTTGAACGCGGCTATACGAACGAAGCCATCGCGCAACTCTCCATCGCCGCCGTCACCAGCCCCGATCTTGATCACGGCGAATAACCTGCTCGGCCTCGCCTATGATCGTTTGGGCGATCACAAGCAGGCGCAGGACTACTACGAGCGCGCGCTCGCCGCCGCGCCCAACGAAGCCGCGACGCTCAACAACCTCGGCTACTCGCTCTACCTCGACGACCGTTATACGGACGCGCTTGCGCGCCTGAAACCGGCCGCGCGCCTCGACCCGGCGAACCGCCAGATCGCCAACAACCTCGCGCTCGTCTACGGTCGCCTGCGCAAGTACGACGACGCTTACAAGCAGTTTGCGCGCGCGGGCGGTGAGTTCTACGCGCGCGTGCAGACGGGCGCGCTGCTCGCCGCCGCAGGGCGCGACCGCGACGCGATCAAATTCTTCGAGGTCGCGCGCAAACTCAACCCGGCGGACAGCGAAGTCTTGCGCCGCCTGATCGACCTCTACGTCCGCACAGGCCAACCCGGCAAGGCCGAGGACGCGCGCCGCCAACTCGAACACAAGCCGACCGACAAACGCACCGACGGCGCGACCTCCTCGTCCAGCGTCTAGCGGCTAGGGCGACACCCAACCGGGCGCGGTTAGACTCTAACCACGCCCGGTTGCTTTCCCGCCCCGCCCCGCACCTTTACAACCACACACGGACACGTTCCCGCCACGCGCGGAGGGCTTATCGCCACGCATGGAGGCTTTATCTCCGACCGTGGAGGGCTTATCTCCGGGCATGGAAGGTTTATCTCCACGCGTGGAGGGCTTATCTCCATGCGTCGCAGGCTTCCTGCCACGTATCGCGGGAAGCCATCCATGCGGCGCGGGCGTTCCGCCACACAGCGCGGGAAGCCTGCGGGGCGTGGATAGTTTCCCCGATGCGCGGCGCGTTAGTGGCGACGGGTCAAGTTGTAGTCGCGCAGGCGTCGGTAGAGGGTTGAAGGTGAGATGCCTAAGAGTTCGGCCGTCTTGCCGCGATGCCAACTGGTCTGTTCGAGCGCGGCCAAGATTTGCTGGCGTTCGACTTCACGCAAGGGCGGCACGCCGCCCGCTTCGGTCGTCGCCATCGCGCCCACGCTCTGCGGCGCAGCGGTCGGCGCAGACGTGCCCGCCGGTTGCAGGATTTCGGGCGAGAGATCGTTGACCGTGATGCGCCCGTCGTTGGCGAGCAAGACGGCGCGCTCTAGGCTGTTGCGGAGTTGGCGCACGTTGCCGGGCCAGTGATAAGCGCGCAGGGCGGCGAGCGCGTCCGGCGCAATCTCAGGCGGGTGCGGGCCGCCGAGTTGGCGCAAGAGAAACTGCGTCAGCGGCTCTATGTCTTCCGTGCGCTCGCGCAAAGGGGCGAGGCTGATCTGAAAACCGTTGATGCGATAGAGCAGGTCGGCGCGAAACGCGCCATCGTTTATCGCTTGGCTCACGTCGCGGTTCGTCGCCGCGATGATGCGGACGTTCACCTGCACCTTACGCACCGCGCCCACGCGATAGAACGAGCGCGTCTCAATCGCACGCAACAGTTTCGACTGCAACGGCGCGGGCAACTCCGTCACCTCATCTAGAAAGAGCGTGCCGTTATCAGCCAACTCGAACAGGCCCAGCTTGCGCGCCTTCGCGCCTGAGAACGCGCCCGCCTCGTGCCCGAACAACTCCGACTCCAACAGCGATTCAGTGAACGCCGCGCAGTTCAGATCGATAAACGACCCGTCGCGTCTCTGTGACAACTGATGGATCGCATGCGCGATCAACTCCTTGCCCGTGCCCGACTCGCCCGTGATCAAGACGGACGCATCCGACGGCGCAACGCGCTCGACCAAACGCATCGACTCGCGCATCGCCGCCGAGTCGAAGATGATGTTCGGCACTTCCGACTGTCGCGCGATCTGTGCGCGCAGCCGTTGATTGTCCACGCGCAAGCGTCGCTTCTCCGCCGCTTGCCTGACGAGCGCATCAAGCTCCGTGATGTGATAAGGCTTCGAGAGATAATCATACGCGCCGAGCTTCATTGCTTCGATGGCCGTCTCGACGGTGGCGTGGCCCGTGAGCATGATCACTTCGGGCGGGTTCGGGCGTTGATGCACGCGGCGCAAGACCTCCATGCCGTCCATGCGCGGCATGTTGATGTCGCAGAGCATCACGTCCACGTTCGTCTCTTCCAGCAGCTTGAGCGCCGCCTCGCCGTCGGGCGCAACGCGCACTTCATAGCCCGCGCGTTCCAACTCCTTTTGCAGCACGAGCCGCAGGTTCGCTTCGTCCTCGACGACAATGATTCTGGTCGGCAACGGGTTGCTCAAAGCAGTCGCTCTCCCTCTCTATTAGTTGCGCTCAGCGCGGGCAGGCTGACGGTAAACGTCGTCCCGCGCCCGACGGTGGAATCCACCTTGATGTGCCCGCCGTGCTCCGTCACAATACCATAACAGACCGCCAATCCGAGGCCAGTCCCACGCCCGATCTCTTTGGTCGTGAAGAACGGATCGAAAATCTTCGCCACGTTCTCCGCCGGGATGCCGACGCCCGCATCCGTCACTTGCAAACAGACGCCGCCGCCCTCGTTGTAGGTCCGCAACGTTAACGCGCCGCCCTGCGGCATCGCGTCAATCGCGTTCTCGGCCAAGATGATCACGACCTGCTGCAACTGCCCCGCGTCGCCCGCGACCACGGCGAGATCATCCGCCGTCTCGACCGCGAACTCGATGCTGCGCGCGCGTCTCTGATGACGTAACAACCGCGCCGCCGCCTTGACCACTTCGGTCAGCGACACGGGCGACGGCTCGCCCGCACGGTTGCGACTAAAATCAAGCAAGCCGTTCGTGATCTGCTTGCAACGAAACGCCTCGCTACGTATGAGCGCAAGATACTCGCGCAGATCGCCAACCTCGCGCGAGTCGTCAAACGCGCCCGCATGCACGCGCGTCTCCAACGCTTCGGCGCACGCCGCGATGGTCGCCAGCGGATTATTGATCTCATGCACGACGCCCGCGGCCAACCGCCCGACGGCAGCGAGTTTTTCCGCGCGTGCGACGGCGCGATTCGCTTCGACGCGTTGCGTGATGTCTTCGCCCACCGTGATGACGTGCGACACTTCGTCGCCGTCTGCGCGCATCGGAATTTTACTCACGAGCCAATGCCGCGTGCGCCCGTCGGCATCAGTACTTTCCTGTTCGATGCGCTCGATCTGCGCGGTCGCAAAGGCGCGCGCAAACTCGCGCTCTAAAGTGACGCGCGGTTGCCGCGTCAAGACCTCGAAGATGTTATGTCCCAACACGCGCGCACGCGGGATGCCCTGCCCGCCCAACTCACGATTGCGATTCCACGCGACGATGCGATGCGCCTGATCAATCGCATACAGCGACACCGGCAGGCTGTCTATGATCGCCTCTGTGAAGCGCCGCTGCGCCTCTGCTTCGGCCGTGCGCCGCTCGACCTCGCGCGCCAGACTCTCAGACGACGCACGCGCCGCCGCGTACAGAGACGAGATGTGCGCCGCCAGTGCCGCCTGCTGCGCCGCCGCATCGATCAAACGCGCTTCCGTCTCGCCACAGTCCGCCGCCGAATCGAACGCGACCACAAGCGCGCCCACCGACCGGCCCGCGAACCGCAACGGCGCAACGTACTCCGCCCGGTGCGCGTCGTCATGCAAGAAGAACTCCGCGCGCTCCGTCAGCATGACGGACGCCGACGGCTTCGTCATCAACCAACGACTCAGCGCGCCCCCGTCCACCAGCGCCGCCCCTTCCGCGCTGCCCTCACGGTCGAACACGCACGCGACCAACTCTTGCCGCGCACCACTATTGCCGTCAACATTTTCCGCAGCACCATCTTCATCAACATCCGCGCCCGCCGCACTCGTCTCGACCACAGCCGCACTAAGCACCGCGTTGGCCGCTTCATAAGTCGCACCCGCGACACGCCGCACGACCTGCAACGGTTCAAGTGCCACAAGCAACCCGCGCCCCAGATCGGCTAAGAATGCCAACTCACGATTGCTGCCCGCGAGCGCGCGTTCGCGCCGCGCCGCTTCGAGGTGCGCGCTCACACGCGACAACAGTTCGCGCCCCGCCGCCGGTTTGACCACAAGGTCGTCCGCGCCCGCCGCGAACGCGCCCACCTGCACATCTTCGTCGTCGCGCGCCGCCACCATAATGATCGGCAAACGCTTCGTCGCCGCCTGTGCCCGCAGCACGCGGCACAAGGCGAGGCCGTCCACCCCCGGCATCTCGCTGGCAAGCAGGATCAGATCGCAACGCGCCTCGTGCAACAAACGCAACGCCGTCGGCGCATCGGCCGCCGCAAGCACGCGGTACGGCCCCGCTTCGAGCGTGCGGGTCAGCGCCGTGCGGTCGCCCTCATCGCCCTCGACGACGAGCAGCGTGGCGGTCTTCGTGAATTGATTGACGGCAGCAGGCATGCTTCCGGCGCGTAAAGCTCGACGCATCTCTCTGTGGCTTAAGTGTTGGGGCAGGACGCGCGCTGATAGATGCAACGCGCGATGTCATCCCGTCGAACGCTGGTCGTGAGGCGACGGCGGGCAACAAGCAGACGCCCGCACGCGCCTCTCTATTGATTGAAAGCGATAGGAGCGATAATTGTCAAGAAAAGCTTTCAGCGGTCAACGATCACCAGTCAGCTTGTGTACGTCACAAAGCTGACTGCTGATCGTTGACCACTGACCGCTGCTTCAGTTAATCGCTACTGAGGTGAGATCGCTTAAAGGCAGTTCGGCGGGCGCGTCTGTGAGTAGGCGGCGATGTTGTTTGTGACCGGCCTTGACGTTGTACATGGCTTGATCGGCGGCGACGAGCAGGTGGCTTAACGTCTCGCCGTCCGTGCCGTAGCGCGCCGCGCCGACGCTGATGCCCACGCGCGCGTGCTTGTCGGGCGGGACGCGCAAGGAGAGCCGTGTGATCGCGCTCTCGATGCGTTCGCGCAGGTCGCACACTTGTTCGTCCGTTAGTTCCTGCACGATAGCGACGAACTCGTCGCCCGCGTAGCGCGCGAGAAAATCGTACTCGCGCAACTGCGCTTGCAGCACGCGCCCGACCTCGCGCAACATCTGATCGCCGGTCTGATGACCGAACGTGTCGTTGACCTGCTTGAACTCGTCTAGGTCCAACATGACCACTTGAAAGGCTTGATTCGAGCGCCGCGCACGCGCTTCTTCTTCGCCGAAGCGGACGTGCAACGCGCGCGCATTCGGCAAGCCCGTCAGCGGATCGGTCAAGGCATTCGATTCGGCCTCGGCATGCGTCATCGCGGTGGCAAAAGCGTCGGCCGCTAAGCGCGCGACCATTTCAAGCAGGCGCACGTCGTCGTCCGTGTACGGCCCGTAGGTGAGCGAATAGACTGCGATCACGCCGAGCAGACGTTCCTCTTTGACGAGCGGCAACGCGACCATCGAGCAATAACGTTCATCTTCGGGCAGCGCGAGGTCGGCGAAGTCGAGCATCGGATCGAAGCCGTTGACGGGCCGGCGATTGGCGAACACGAAGCCGATCACGCCCTCGCCCGGCGCGACGCAACGGTCGCGCAGCAGTTCCGCGTTGCGCCCCGCGACGTGCGCCACGCGCGCGTAGTTCTTCACTTCATCAAACAGGTAGACGGCGCACGTGTCATAAGGGACGACGTGCCCGACCTTATCCACTAGGACGTGCGCACGGTCGGCGATGTCGAGCGACGACCCGAACGTGCGCGCGATCTCGTAGAGCGCATAGACCTCGCGGTGCGCGTTCTTGATCTGATCGAGATAATCGGGCGGCGTGAGCGGGCCACTTGTGCCGCGCCGCGCGAGGCCGCTACCGGCGAACGAGGTGTGCAGCCCCGCGTCGGCCGCGACGTGTTGATCAAGCCCGCGCGTTGCGATCTCGGCCTCGAACTCCGGCAGATGTTTTAAGAACAGCGCGACGATCTGCGGGTCGAAGCGCGCGCCCGCTTCGCGCAGCAGCATGGCGCTCGCTTCTTCGCGCGTCTTGCCGGGGCGGAACGGGCGCTCCTCGCGCAAAGAGTCGTAGCAGTCCACGACCGCGAGCACGCGCGCGGTTAACGGAATCTCGTCGCCGCGCAAGTTGTCGGGGTAGCCTAGTCCGTCCCAGCGTTCGTGATGATGGCGCACGGTGGGCACGACCGGATAAGGGAAGTCGATCCGTTCGAGTATCTGCGCGCCGACAACCGTGTGGACCTTCATGCGCTCGAACTCGGCGGGCGTCAGCTTGCCCGGCTTGTTCAAGATGTGATCGGGCACGGCCAGTTTGCCGATGTCGTGCAAGAGCGCGCCCGCGCGCAGAGCTTCGATCTCGTCGTCGCCCATGTTGAGCACGCGCCCCATGCCGGCCGCATAAAGCTGCACGCGGCGCACGTGGCAATGCGTCGTCTGATCTTTGGCATCAATGGCTGTGGCGAGTGCTTCGACAGTTGCCAGATGCAGCCGCGCCAACTCGGTCGCTTCGCGCGTCTGCTCGTTCACGCGCTCGAAGTAGATGCGATAGGTGGCGAACGTCGCGGCGATGACGGGAAAGCTCAACAGCACGTAGAGCAGGCCGAAGGTCAGCACCGCTTGATAAAGTAGCGCCGTGATGATGGCGGCGGCGAAGAACGTCCACGCCGTCCACACGTAGCCGTCGCGCCAGTAGCGCCACACGGAACGATGGCGCTTCAAGGCGTCGCGCGTGGCGACCAGCAGGCCGTTGACGAAGTATTGCGTGAGCGCCATCGCGGCGAGTGGCAGCAGCAGTTGATCGAAGGTCAACGCGGAGAGGCCGACCGGCTGGCTGCGGACGCCCGTGTAAGCGGCGAGAGTGAAATAGAAAGTTTGTGACGCGAGCAGCGTCGTGACGGACATGGTTGCGGGCGCGACGAGCCAACTGGTCGCGCGTCGCGTGGTCCGCAATGAACTCAACAAGGCGTCGAGCGCACCGAGCAACATGGCGGCGGGCGTGCCGAGCACGATTGCGCCGAGGAAGATGAAGGCGTGGCCGAGCGTGATGCTCGCGGCGTTATTAGGCATGCGGATCGGCAGTGCCCCGGCGAGGACCACGAAGCTCGTGAGCGCGAGGCATTGCAAGCCCTGCATGCCGTTGAACGACAGACAGCAGAACATAGCCCACGCGCACGCGACCGCGCCCAACGTCACCAACGTGCCCCAGTACGCGCCGGCCGCGCGACTGTAATCCGACATGTCGATCTTTCGCACCCGTTAGCCTCCGTGGCGCGAGTCCAGTCAACTTAGCTACGACTGCTCGCGCACAGGTCCAACTTTGATCTACGAGGAGCAACCGCACACGCGCTTAAGCGCACGCGCAGAGATAAAAAGGGGCGTCGCCGGCAAGGTTGGCCGGGAGCAAATCGGCCAACCCTGCCGGCGACGATAGGGGCAAGCAGCGAGCGCGTGGCACTCACTCGCTGTCGCAGGGTGAGAAATCATTCCATCCAAAGTGCGACTCAACTTCTGCAACGCTGTCAAATCTGGCGCGGCCGGCGGGTCTTGTGCGGAAGACCCGCGAAGCGCATAACGCTTCCAAGGCCGCGCTTACATCATTAACAAGCCGTGTGCCGTTCAATCGTTGCGCGGCACACGCGCCGCTTCATCAAGTAAACGCCCGTAAAACTGTGAGTTGAGCCAAACTTTGCGCCAAACAAGGTGCGTGCTTGAACGTCAACGTGACGTGTCAGAATGATGTTCCGGTCAGATTAAGGCGTGCGCTTTAGGTGTCGGTTACAACTTATGTTCGGCGCGCATGGTGTTGAGTTTTATGGTGCGCTGTGTCTTAATCCATTTACTTAAAAACAAGTTGGAAGGATTGCTTGACGAACGTAGACGACACGGAACAGACGGCGGGCGCGTCGGTCGGTTATGTCACACTGTTGCGGCGCAACCGCAACTTCCGGCAGTTGTGGCTCGGCCAAGTTGTCAGCCAACTAGGCGATTGGTTCGACACGCTGGCGCTGTTTACGCTCGTGCTGAAGTTAACGGGATCGGGGCGCATCGTCGGCTTGGTGTTGGTGGCGCGCTTCTTGCCGTGCGTGGTGGTGGGGCCGCTCTCCGGCGTCGTCGCGGATCGCTTCAGCCGCCGCTCGATCATGATCTGGTCCGACGTGGCGCGCGCCGTCGTCGTGCTCGGCTTTCTATTCGTGCGCCGGCCCGAACACATCTGGCTCGTCTACGTCTTGACGGTGCTGCAACTCAGCCTTCTCGGCCTTCTTCGAGCCGGCTAAGACCGCCGCTATTCCTTCCATCGTCGCCGACCGCGAACTCGTCACCGCCAACTCCATCGCTTCGATCACGTGGTCTGTCATGCTCACGCTCGGCGCGGCCATCGGCGGCTTGATCACCGATTGGTTCGGCACTGATGCCGCGTTCGTCATCGACTCGCTGACTTATCTTCTGTCGGCCTTACTGGTTGCCAGCGTGCGCTTGCCGAAGCGACCCGCACGCGCGAAGACGAAATTGACGCTGGCGAAAGCGTTGGGCATCACGGACACGCTCGAAGGCATGCGTTACGTGTGGGCGCGCCCGCGCGTGTTGGCGTTCTTGCTGGTCAAGCCTGCGTGGGGTTTGGGCGGCGGCATACTCACGCTGCTCGCTGTCTTCGGCGAAAAAGTTTTCCCCATTGGGCGCACGGCCGCCGCCGGGGTCGGCGTGCTTTATTGTGCGCGCGGCATCGGCACGGCGGTCGGGCCTGTGCTGGCGCGTGCGCTGCTCGGCGAGACGCGCCGCCGCATGACGACCGCCATCGGGTTGTCGTTCCTCGTCGGCGGCGCGTTCTACGTCGCGTTTGGTCTGGCGCACAACTACCCGCTCGCGCTCTTGATGTTGTTCGTCGCGCACATGGGCGGCAGTACGTTGTGGGTCTTCTCAACTGTGCTGTTGCAGTGGTCGGTTGAAGACGACTTTCGCGGGCGCGTCTTCGCGGCTGAACTGACGCTGCTGACACTGATGCTCGCGGCCTCGAACTATGTGGCCGGCGAACTGCTCGACCGTTTCGGCATGTCGCCGCGCACGGTCATGGTTATGATGGGCGGCATCTTTCTTCTGCCCGGCGTCTTCTGGTTCATCACCGCGCGCTGGTGGAATCTTGAACGCACGCCGGTTATTAAACCGACGACGCCTGCCGAGCCGACGCAAAGCAAAGAGGTCACTAAACCGATTCATCTGTCGGCTGATTAACAAACCGGCCGCTTTCAACTATCATTTTCCACCAAGCCTGACCGACCAAGCGGCTCTGTTGCATGCACGTGCGCCGAAGCGGTCGCGTCCCCGCTCTTAAACCGATCCAACACGACGGAGACTTAAACATGCGCCGACTCGTTGCCCTGCCCCTGTTCGTCCTACTGTTCGCGCTCGCGGTCACTGCCAATGCGAACGGCGGGCGCGACCGCCTGACCATCGACACCTATCTCGATTGGGAGTACGTCAACTCGCCGCAGATTTCGCCCGACGGCACGCAGGTCGTTTACACGCGCCGCTGGACCGACAAGTTGAACGATAAGTTTGAAGATGAAGTCTGGATCATGAACGCGGACGGCGCGCGCAATCGTTTCCTCGTCAAAGGCGCGCAGCCGCGTTGGTCCGCAGACGGCCGCCGCCTCGCCTACGTCGCGCCGGGGCAACCCGGTGGCGCGCAGATTTTCGTCAAGTGGTTGGACGCACCCGAAGAGACGCAGGTGACGCATCTTGAGCGCGCGCCCGCGAACATCAGTTGGTCGCCCGACGGCAAATACATCGCGTTCACGATGCTCGTGCCCGGCCACGCAGTCTTTCAAGATCAACATGCCGCCGCGCCCGGCGGGTGCGAAGTGGATCGATGCGCCGCGCGTTGTTGACCGACTCGACTATCGCAACGACGGTTCGGGCTGGCGACCCGAAGGCTACTCACACCTCTTCATCGTCTCGGCCGAAGGCGGCACGCCGCGCCAGTTGACCGAAGGCGACTACAGCCACAACGCGCCCGCGTGGCTCGACGCGGAGAACATCGCCTTCAGCGGCAATGCGCCGGCCCGACGCCGAATACACTTGGCGCGAGTCGGACATCTACGCGGTCAACATCAAGGCCGGGCAGATTCGCCAACTGACCGACCGCCATGGGCCGGACTTCGACCCGACCGTCTCGCCCGACGGCAAGTTGATCGCCTACACCGGCTACGATCAAACCGACGACACATACATCGTCTCGCAACTCTACGTGATGAACGCCGACGGCACAGGCAAACGCCAACTCACGGCCGCCTTCGACCGCTCGCCCTCGGAGCTTGAGTGGACGCCCGACGGGCGCGGCATCCTCTTCACCGCCGAAGATCGCGGCAGCAGCAACGTCTACTACATGAGCGCGCAGGGCGGCGCACAACCCGTGCAGGTCACATCGGGCGTGCAGCAGATCACCCTCTCGAACATCAGCGACAAAGGGCTGGCCGTCGGCTTACGCGCGACGCCGCAAGCGCCCTTCGACGTGGTGACGATCAACAACCTCGCGTCGCTCGACGCGATCAATCGTTCACGCCTCGCCAAGCCCTCGCCGATCTCGCAACTCACGCACGTTAACGACGACGTGCTCGAAGGCCGCACGCTCGGCGCGGTCGAAGAGGTCTGGTACGACTCGGTCGGCGGCAAGAAGATTCAAGGCTGGATCGTGAAGCCGCCCGCCTTCGATCCGAGCAAGAAGTACCCTTTGATTCTCTACATCCACGGCGGGCCGCACGCGATGTACGGCGTCGGCTTCAACTTCGAGTTTCAGCAACACGCCGCCAGCGACTACGTTGTGCTCTACACCAACCCGCGCGGCTCAACCGGCTACGGGCAAGCGTTCGGCAACGCCATCAAGAACAACTATCCCGGCGAAGACTACAACGATCTCATCAACGGTGTGGACGCGGTTATTAAACGCGGCTACATCGATCCGAACGAATCTCTTCGTCTGCGGCGGTTCGGGCGGCGGCGTGCTGACCTCTTGGATCGTCGGGCACACGGATCGCTTCGCGGGCGCGGTCGTGATGAAGCCGGTCGTCAACTGGCTCTCGTTCGTCGGCACGACCGACAGTTCTTCGTGGTACTACAACTTCCAGAAGCTCCCGTGGGAAGACCCGGCCGAGCATCTGCGTCGCTCGCCGATCACATACGTCGGCAACGTCAAGACGCCCACCATGCTCCTCGTCGGCGAACTCGATCTGCGCACGCCTCTAGAGCAGACCGAGCAGTACTACCGCGCGCTCAAGCTACGCAAAATCCCGACCGTCATGGTGCGGCTGCCCGACGAGTACCACGGCTTCAACGCCGACTGGTCAACGCGCCATCCCTCCAACCGCATCGCGCAAATACTCTATCTGCGCGGCTGGTTCGACAAATACAAACGCAAGCAGGCCGTGGAGAGCAGTCAAAGTAGTCAGTAGTCATGAAGATCAAAGTCGGCGTGATGGGTTCGGCCAGCGACACGCTCGCGGCCGATGCGGCGCGTGTTTTGCGCGCGACGGCTGAGGCGTTGGGGCGGGCGTTGGCGGCGCGCGACGTGATCGTGTTGACGGGCGCGACGACGGGCACGCCCCATCTCGTCGGGCAGACGGCGCGCGCGGCGGGCGCGTTGCACCTCGGCATCTCGCCCGCGTTGAACGAGCAAGAGCACGTCGCACGTTATCAACTGCCGACCGACGCGTGCGATGCGATCATCTATACGGGCTTCGGCCTCAAAGGGCGCAACGTCGTGCTGGTTCGATCCTCGGACGTGGCGCTCTTTGTCGGCGGCTCGACCGGCTCGCTCAACGAGTTCACCATCGCGCACGACGAGGGGCGCGTCGTCGGTTGTCTGACCGGCACGGGCGGCGTGGCCGACGAAGCGCAGCGCTTGCTGCAAGTCTTGCCGCACAAGGCGGGCGCGCGGGTCATCTATCACGACGAACCGGCGCAGTTGCTCGATCAATGTCTGGCGGCGCTGCGCTGATCCGGCCTTAACCACAAAGCGACAAAGCCGCGCAGATTTTCTTTGTGTTCTTCGTGGCTGTGTGGTTAATTCATCAAGCCCATGCAGCATGTCGATCAGAAACATTCTCGACCAACGCGGCGCACGTTTCTCTGTGCCGTCTGCGCGCCGCTCGCCACCATCGTATGCGGCGCGTCAACGCCGATTAAGCGTGGCTCGCGCAATCTGTTCTTAACTGACAAGGTGGACGCAAGCGAAGTGATGGAAGCGCGCCGCGTGCGCGCGGATTTCGCCGCCGGTGAGTTCGACCACGCGGCGTGGCGACGCGCGCGCGCCGTGCAACTTGCGCGCTACTGGTCCGGTGCGCCCGCCCCACGCGCACGGCAAGCGGAGGCGCGCATGTTATGGTCCGAGTCCGCCCTTTATGTTCGTTTCGTCGCACGACAGGGCGAGCCGCTGGTTGTAAGTGAGCAGCCGCGCCTCGATCAGAAGACGTTGGGCTTGTGGGATCGTGACGTGTGCGAGTTGTTCATCGCACCGAACGTGAATGAGCCGGAGCGTTATTTTGAATTCGAGGTTGCGCCGACCGGAGAATGGCTCGACCTTGCGATTCGCCAACTACCCGACCGGCGCGAAACCGATTGGACCTATCATTCGGGCGCGACCTTCGCCGCACGCACCACGCGCAACTCAATCACATCCATGATCCGCGTGCCGTGGCCTGCGCTCGGCGGCGCACCCAAACCCGGCGCACGCTGGCGCGCAAATCTCTATCGCTGCATCGGCACAGGCGCAACGCGCGGCTACCTTGCATGGCAACCCACCCTCACGTCTGAACCAAGCTTCCACGTGCCGCAACGTTTTGGTTGGGTTGAGTTCGCGGGTTAAAAATTAACCACGAAGACACGAAGACACGAAAGACGATCTCTTGATCATGTTTCGTGTCTTCGTGTCTTCGTGGTTAATTCCTACTTGTGCGACAGCACGAGCGTCTGGAACGTGGGCGGCAGCGGGTGCAGTTCGCTGCGTGTAAAGCCTGCGTTGCGGCACATGCGTTCGAGTTCACTGAACGTGTAAGCGTCGCCCGCAGGCGTGCCGACGAGCATCACTAGACTAAACATAGCAGCGGGCGGCGGCGTGATGCGGTCGTCGTTGGGCACGAATTCGAGCGTGGCGGCGCGGCCGCCGTCGGCGAGCGCCGCGTGAACTTTGCGGAGCAGCGTCTCGTTGGTTGGCGGATCGAAGTGGTGCAGGAAGTTCGTCAGCAGCACAAGATCGTAAGGACCGCCGAAGTCCACGTCGAAGGCGCTGCCCGCGATGGTGTGATAGCGATCAGCGACACCCGCATGCGCGGCGTTCTCTTTGGCCACTTCAAGCACGGCCGGCCAATCGAGCGCCGTGATCTCGGCCTGCGGGTTGCGCGTGGCGAAGGCGAGGCCGAAGCGACCGTGACCGGCGGCGATGTCGAGCACGCGCAACGGGCGTGTGGGTTCGGGATCGACCAACTCCGCGAGCAGTTGCGCGGGCTGTGTCATCAGCCCACCCATGCCGCGCGCGAACTGCACCCAGACCGGATTCTCCGGCGCAACCGTGCCCGCGTCCGGGGTCGCATTCCCGCCCTTGCGCACGGCCGCCGCAGTCTCTTTGAAACCGGCCGCGAGCAGCGGCGAGAGCAGGAACTCGACCGCGCCGCCGACGTAAGCGGGCGAGCGGCGATCTGAGAAAGACGGCCGAGTCGGTGGTGAGTTTATAATGCGTGCCCTGTTTCATCATGAAGCCGATGGCGGTCAAGTAGTCGCACAGGATGCGCGTGCCGCGTTCCGATGCCTGGCAACGCGCGGCGATTGCGGCCGCCGTCTCGTTGCCTTCGGCGATGGCGGTGAATAGATCGAGTTCGACCGCGGCCTTGAGCGCCTCGCTGCGCTGGTAGCCGTTGAGCGTGTCGAAGAACAGCAACGGCGAAGGGGCAGACTGTTCGGGCATGTATCGTCTCCAATGAAAGGAGCTTATGAGCGCAGTTCATTCAACTGCGCTTCGTAGCGGGCACGGTCAGTGGCGCTCCACGTCTTGATTCTGACCCCAAGCAGATAGCCTTGCTCGTCGCCTTCCTTGCTTAACTGATCGTAATAGGCGGGCGTGGCCAGCAGTTCCAACGCGCCCGCCGGATGATCAAGCACAAGGCGCAACGTCACGTCCGCGCCGGTCAGGTAGCGGCCGCCGACGCGCACGCGCGGCAAGATTAGCGCCAAGCCGCTCGCGCTGATGTCGCGCGTCCAGCCGTCGAGTTGTGTCTCGGCGCGCACGCCGTCAGGTTCATAGAGCGAGACATGGCACGGCAGGCGTAGCGGGTAACGCGGTGCGCGCCGCCGGTCGGCGACGTATCCGCGCATGCGCGCGACGAGTGAACGAAGCAACTCAGGCATGAACCCAGTTGGTCAGACACAAACGGGAGAGAAGCGATCTGCTGCATCTAGCATCCGACATCAGGCCGCCACAGGTCAACGGGCCAGCGCGCAGCACAGAGTTGATTTCGACAAGACCAACAGAAACAGTGTCACCATGAAGCGACGCGAACCAGCACGGACTGACGCACACGAAAGATCGCGTGACTTGGTTCATCCCGGTTCGCGTGGCTCCGTGCTTAAGCTATGCGCGCACGCGGTCAGGGCTTCTTCACGCCCGACGGCATGAAGGGCTTGCCGCCCGTGTCTTTACTCTTGTAGCCGCTGGCGTCCATGTAGTATGAGAGCCGGCCTGTGCGCCCGTAGCGCACGGGTTCGGCTTGGACGGCATAAGCCCGGCCGTCTTTGCCGAGCATGATGCGGAAGTTGTAGCCGAGCGTGTCGGACGCTATGTCGTCTTTGAGCGACGGCTTGCTGGCCACAAGCGCCGCTAGGTCTGCGTAGCTGCCGCCGTGCTGCGAAGCATAGACGGCCTCGGCTTGGGCAACGAGCCGCAGCACCGCGCCGACCTCTTCATGGTGGCGCTCGATGCGCGTCTCCGGGAAGAACGCCGCGCCCTTGCTCTGGACCGCCTGATAAGCCTCGCGGTTGCCGTACAACCAGACGCCGTTGACACGAATGATCGGCTCTTGGCGCAACTGCCCCGACGGATCGTCGGCGGCGCGCGCGAAGACGGTCGCTTCGTCGCCGCTGATCTGCTCGCCACTCAACTCGATCTGTTCGGGCACGGCCGTTGACATCTTTTCAAACTCCGGCCGCAGTTCTTCAAAGTCCTGCGGCGACAACCCGTCGATAGCGGATTTGTAGATCGACATGGCGAACGCTTCGCGGAACTTACGCTCGCGCAGCAGTCGATAGAAGTCGAGCACGACGCGCGACGGCGAGCCTGCGGCCGGCGTCGGCTTGGGCGCGGGCGGCGGTTGCTCTTGTGCGTGCGCCGCCACGATGTTAACGAACAGGCAGAGGCAGAGGGCGACGACGAACTTGATACTTGCGCGCGTGCGGGCGTGGCGCGATAACTCTTGATGCATGTAACGATCTATCCTTCGGAATGAATTACGGGGTCGGCGGCTTAAGTGGCCGCGCCCCTTGATTATAGAGGATGGCGACGGAAAAAGCGTTGCCGCGCAAAAGAATGTGCTTTGCTTAAGCCGCAAAGTCATATACTTTTGCACGCATGATGAGCACAGCAGCAGCAGATTACCCGTTCTCGGATGCAGCGTTGGCGCGACGATTGGAAAAGGCCGAAGGGCGCAGCAATGCCGAGTTCGTCGAAGCCCGCGCCAAAGTTTTTCCGGCGAGCGGCGCACAATGGATAGAAGTCGGCGGCACGTATGCGATGTATGACGGCGTGGCATCGCCGTTGACGCAGACATTCGGCCTCGGTCTGTTTCAACCGATCACGACTGTCGAGTTGGAACAGATCGAACAGTTCTTCAAGGAGCGCGGCGCACCTGTGTTTCACGAAGTCAGCCCGCTCGTCGAGCTTGACCTCGTTGCTTTATTGAACGTGCGCGGTTATCAACCGATGGAATTTACCAGCGTGATGTGCCGGCCCATTCGGCGCGGTGAACGGTTCGCAGTCGCACCTAACGAGCGCATAGGCGTGCGGCTGATCGAGCCTGACGAACACGACTTGTGGGCGCAGACGGCGGCTAAGGGTTGGAGCGAGTTTCCGGAGTTTACCGACTTCATGTTGGAGTTGTCGCAGGTCAGCGCCGCGCGGGTGGGCACGCTGTCGTTCATCGCGGAGTTGGATGGGCAACCGATAGCCACGGGCGCGTTGAGCATCTGCGAAGGCGTGGCGCTGCTGGCGGGCGCAAGCACCATCCCCGAAGGGCGCAAGCAGGGCGCGCAACTGGCGCTGCTCGACAGACGTTTGAGTTACGCGGCCGAACAGGGTTGCGACCTTGCGATGATGTGTACGCAGCCGGGCAGCGCCTCGCAACGCAACGCCGAACGACAAGGCTTTCGCATCGCCTACACGCGCATCAAGTGGCAACTGGCGCAGCCCGCCGCATGACAACTTATGCAAGCGACCGTCACACAGCAAGACATTCAACATGCGTTGCGCTCACTCGGCCTATCGAGACAGGTCGTGTGCGTCCACAGTTCGTTGCGTTCGTTCGGACACGTCGCGGGCGGCGCGGCGATGGTTGTGCAGTCATTCTTAGATGAAGGCTGCACCTTGCTTGTCCCGACGTTCTCTTCGAGCTTCGAGATCGCACCGCCGCCGCACTTGCGCTTTGCACGCAACGGGTGGCGCTACGATAACGACGCAGCAGCGCGACCTCATACGGATAGAATCTTCACGACTGAGAGTCAGGAGCTTGATGATTACATGGGCGCGATCCCGGCGGCCGTCGTCGCGCGCTCTGACCGCGTGCGCGGGCTACATCCGCTCGACTCCTTCACGGCGGTCGGGCGGCGCGCAGTTGAGATTGTGGCCGGGCAAGCGCCGACGGATGTATATGCACCGCTTGTCGCGTTGGCCCAAGCGGGCGGCTCTGTGCTGTTAATGGGCGTCGGGCTGGAACGGATGACGCTGTTGCATCTGGCGGAGAACGTGGCGGGCCGCGTCCTGTTTCGCCGTTGGGCGAACGATAGAGACGGCGGCCTCATGTGGTTGAAGTCGGCGGCTGCTCCGAAGGGTTCGGCCAACTTGAGCCGGCGCTACGCGCCATCGAACGCCGCACCGTGGTTGGTCAAAGCACATGGCGACTGCTGCCCGCGGCGCAAGCATTGACACTGGCCGCAGCGGCGATCCGCGCCGACCCGCACATCACACATTGCAACGGCGCGGACTGTGAACGCTGCCCTGACGCCGTCGCGGGCGGCCCGCTGCTTGAAAGGCAGAACGATGAATGATGAATGATAGATGAAAGACAAGCTGATCTTTATTCATCATTCATCATTCATCATTCATCGTTCTGCATTCATCATTGCCTTCGTGATTGCTTGAGGTGCGTGCGCTGCTTAGCGCGTTGGGTCTTCGCGTTTGATCCACCAAGAAGTATAGCGCCCGCCATAGAGGTAGTCCACGATGTAAGTCATCGGCTCGGTGCGTTCGCGCACCTGCCGCCCTTGCAGTTGAATTTTGCCGCCCTGCACCGTGAACGGGTACGTGCCGAAGGGTTTGCCGTCAATCGTCAGTTGCGCCTTGTACGCGCCGTCTTCGCGCAAGACCTCGCCGGCCTTGAAGTAGGTATTCGCATCGCCGCCGGCCGGGTGAAACAGCAGATCAAGTTGCAGCCAGTGCGGCTCTAAGCGCAGGGTGGCCGTGTCGGTCGCCAGCACCTTGCCATCTTTGACGCGCACGATCTGCGCCGCATACGGGACGGAGCGTTTGCCCGCGTGGCCGATCTTATCCTGCACCCAAGTGGTGAAGCGCAACGACGACTCAGGATCGTTACGCTGGTAAAAGACATTGCCGTATTCGTTCCACGGCCCTTCGATGAAATAGCGCGTGCCCGCCGGTTGATATGGATCGTCGCTCGGCATCGTGACGATTGAGAACGGAAACCGATAGAAGGGCTTGTCTTCGAGTTGGAACTCAAGCACGTAACTACCGGCGCTGAGCGGCTTGACCGCCTCATAGCCGCCGACCACCTTGTAGCGGCTCAACTCCCACAAGCTCGAAATGTTCTCGCCGTACCAAACGTAGGTGTTGAGCGTCTGCGCGTCTGCGCGCTTCACGACGGTCGTGAGTTTGCCGCCGCCGTCCGGGTCGTAAGCATAGTTTGAACTGCTCGCGCGTTCCGGTGTGGGCAAGCAGACGGCGTAGAGTTTATCTATGCGCAGCCGCCCGTCCGTGTAACCGATGCCGACCGCGCCGAGCAGACTCCAATAACTAATGCCGGGCACGCACGCCCCTTGCGCCTTCTGGCTTGCCTGCGCGCGTGCGCCGCACAACAGCAACAGGCCACAGAGCACCAGCCCGACAATCATTCGCGTCATTCACAGCCTCCGTTTGTAAGTCATTAATGTTAGTCAGATCGGCGCAATATAACAGACCATTGACGGGCCCGAAAGATCGTCTGCGGCGCACAGACTATTCATATCTGAGAGCTTCAATCGGATTGAGGCGCGCGGCCTTCCACGCGGGCCACAGCCCGAAGCCGACGCCGAGTGCGACCGAGACGACGAAACCGGCGATGGGGGCCCAGAGGGGAATGTGGGTCGGCATGAAGGTCTGGATCAAGAGGGCGATGCCTGCGCCGAGCAGGATGCCGATGATGCCGCCGAGGGCCGTGAGCGTGGCGGCTTCGATCAGAAATTGCGTGATGATGTCGCGGCGGCGCGCGCCGATGGCTTTCCGCACGCCGATCTCGCGCGTTCGTTCGGTGACGGAGACGAGCATGATATTCATCACGCCGATGCCGCCGACCAACAGCCCGACGCTTGAGATCGCCACCATCAACGCGAACACGCCGCCCGTGATCGCGCCGAACTGCTCGATGATCTGATCCGAAGTCTGGATGCCGAAGTTGTCCGGCTGGTCGTTGGCGACGCGGCGTCGGCGGCGCAAGACCTCGCGCACTTCTTCGAGGGCTTCGTTCATCCGGCCGGGCCGCGCCTGCGCCATGATGAAATTGTCTTCGACCTCCGGGTAGAGTTTCAGCAACGTCAGATACGGGAGATAGACGGCCTTGTTCTCGTTGTTCGGGTCTTCCGCGCCGACGAGGAACGTCTCGCGTTCCGACAGCACGCCGACGACGCGATAGCCGCGCCCGTTGATCATGATGTCGCGCTCAAGCGCACCCGTGTAAGGAAAGAGCGTGTCCGCCACGTCGCGCCCGATGACGGCGATCTCGGCGCGGCGCGTGTTCTCTTCGTCGGTGAAGTAGCGCCCCTCGGCTATCGTCGTTACGCCCATTCGGAAATAAGCGGGCAGCGTCCCTTGCACAGTCGCCGTGCCCATCTCGATGTCGCGGTGGCGCACGTTGACGCGCTCGACGAACGGCCCGCCCGTGAAATCGACCGGCGACATGAACGGCGCGACGTAAGTAAGCGACGGGCACTCGGTTTGCAAAGCCAGCGCGTCTTCATACGAGAGCGGCTTGCGCATGCGCTCCTCGGCCGTCGGGTTGAAGTTGAAGCCGGGATCGAACCGATAGGCATAGATCGAGTTTGTGCCGAACGACTCGATCTCCTTCTGCACGCGCTCGTCGATGCCGGAGACGAACGCCGCGATCACGATCACGGTCATCGTGCCCACAACCACGCCGAGGATCGTCAGAAACGATCTCAGCTTGTGCTGCCACAGCGTATCCAACGCCATGCGGAGATTTTCGTAAATGTCGCTGCGTAGAAGCCTCATGGATTTTTGATTTGCGCTTAGCAGACAATCCAAATCGCAAATCTAACATTTCATCAATCTGCTCTTAATGCTTCTATCGGATCGAGGCACGCGGCTTTCCATGCGGGATAGACGCCGGAGATTAAACCGACGCCGCCGGAGACAAGCAGCGCGGCGGCAACCGCCATGAGCGGCAGCGCGGTCGGGACGGGCGTGAGCAGCGCGACCAGTTGCGCGAGCGCCCACGCGATGGCGACGCCGATGCCGCCGCCCACCAACGAGAGCAGCGTGGACTCGGCCAAAAACTGTTTGAGTATGTCCGCGCGTCGCGCGCCGATGGACTTGCGGATGCCGATCTCTTTGGTGCGCTCAGTCACGCGACACAAGCATGATGTTCATGATCACGATGCCGCCGACGACGAGCGAGATCGAAGTGACGCCAACCGCGGCCGTCTGGATCGTGCCGAAGATTTTATCGCGCAGTTCGTTGATCGCTTTCGGCGTGATGATGCCGAAGTTGTCAGGCTCGGCGGGCGCAAGCCGGCGGCGCACGCGCATCAGGACGCGCGCCTCTTCGATAGCGTCGGTATAACTGCTCGCATTCGTCGAGGTGATGCTTAAACTGATCGAGCGGCGCGTGCCGTAGGCCGCGAGAAACGTGCCGAGCGGCACGGTCACGTACATATCGCGCGTCTGGCCGAAGACCGAGCCGAGCGACTTGCCGACGCCGATGATCTGATAAGGCGGCCATCCACACGCAAAGTTTGACCCAACGGATCAGCGGTAGGAAAGAGTTTGTCGGCCACGTCCGCGCCGATGAAGCAGACGTTGCGGCGGGCGGCCTCTTCCGCGCCGGTGAAGTAGCGGCCAGCGGCGGCTTCTATGCGTTCGATCTCGGCGATGTTGGGCGTGGTCGCGTTGACGCGAATACGCAGCAACGTGGTCGCGCCGAACTTCACGTCGCCGCTCGTTTCTTCCTTGCCGCCCACGTCGCTGATCGCATTGCCGCGTGCGTTGCGCAGCGCCACGAGATCGTCGAGCGTCACGTCGCGGTTGCGCCGCCGCGCCGCGTTCAACGCTTCCACACTGGCGAAGTCTTCGATGCCGAACTTCTGCACGGCGAAGGCGTTCGTGCCGATGTTGGCGATCTTCTCGTCCACGTATGTGTTGAAGCCTTCGACGAGCGACACGACGACGATGACCGTCGCCACGCCGAAGATGACGCCGAGCAGCGTCAGAAACGAACGCAGTTTATGCGCCCAGACTGAAGCGAGCGCCAGCTTTAATGCTTCCGCGAACGGCATACGTGTAGTTGCGCCGAGGGCGCGACTGCTTCGGCTCGATAACGTGCGACTCTAGGTTATAACTACGGCGGCCGCGCATGGAAGTTTCACCGATGACACAATGTTACGCCTGATGAATTGCCCACGCGTGGCAAGCGTGAAAGCAGACCGCAGGCCGCAGCTGTGAGCGGCAACCAATCTAGTTCGTGCTCGCCCGTGCCGTCTGCCTGCTCGGACGTGAACTCGCCCGCGAAGAAAGTGGCGTGCATGCGGTAATGTTTATCGTCCGTGGAGGAATAGAAATATTGAATGGCTTCACCGAGCGGGCGCAGCAGACGCACGCCGCGTGCTAATTCTTCGGCCACTTCACGCACGATGGTTGCGGCCGGCGTTTCGTGCGGCAACGCGCCGCCGCCCGGTAGAAAGTGTTTGTGCCGGCCCTTGACCAGCGCCACCTGCCCCGCGTTAACAATCACAACGTAGGCCGCGCGCCGCTCTGTGTATTGCACCTGCGGCTGCGGCGCACCAAAGGTCAAAACTTCGGTCATGCTCGTTACTCATTAACCGTTGGTTGGGCGCGGCCTTCAATCGGTCAATTTCAAACCGAAATGATGACAGTCAATGATCATCCGTTTCGTCAGATAGAATCTATGCGCCGCGAACCGCTGCACGCCTGAGTCCAGATGAAACTGAGCGCAGTCATGCTCGCGCGCATAAGCCACCAACCAGTCGAACAGAGCACCGCCGTAGCCTTTGGATCGTTCACCACTTTTCGCCACCAGATCATCAACGTAGAGAAACTTGCCCCACGCCAGACACTCCGAGATGCGAAAGCCCGCGACCGCTTTAACCTCGCCGTCCGTCAGACCGGCCAGCTTGTAGTCGGCGACCGCAAACTGTCGTTTGACTCGTAACAGGAACTCATCCGGCGCTACGTGTGGTCGCAACTCGGCCATCACCGGGTAACAACTTTGAATCTCCTGATCCGTCGTCGCTAAAAATATGTGTTTACTCATCTGCACCTCAAACGTAAATCAGGGTAGCTGCACAAAAATAGAAGCGGCGCACAGGTTCACGCTCTCATGCGCCGCTTCACTTGGTGGTGCTGTTTAGCCCTTTGCTCGTTAGGTTCGCCCGCATGGCTGTGTCGGCCGCGTTGGTTGGTGCGGGCGAATTGAACGTGCCTGATGTTACTTACGGCCCTGTTTGAGAATGAAGAACGGCAGATCGGTCACGAGGAATCGGCCATTGCCCTCCAGTTCGATCTGGCCGAGGTCGGTCACGTTCACACTGATGAGGTTGAAAGCCGTTGCATTAACTGCTCACGAATGCCCTGGGACAAGGGCACTACTTATAACCAAATCGCCGCGCGCGTTCAAGCCCGAAACAATAACCGCCCCGATTCTTATACGTTTCATTCGGTGTGAACCGGCTACGCGGTGCGAGCGTGGTTCACACCTAAGCGGCTTTGCCTAACGGAAGGCTTTTGCCCAACAGAAGATGAAGTTGCCCAACGGAAGATTAGCGTCTATACTGTTGCAGGAATGAAACTTCCTTTTATGCTTGCAACGGCGTTTCAGGCGTGAAATTATATGCACCACGATGCTAAAGCTATAGCCAATGTGTTTTATAAATTGGCAAGGTCAGAAGGCAAGCGACTGACCAATATGCAGCTTCAAAAGCTTGTGTATATAGCGCATGGCTTTAACTTGGCCGTGCTTGGCGAAGCCCTGTTTGATGATGAAGTACGCGCTTGGGAGTATGGGCCTGTTATTCCAGCTTTATATGATGAATTAAAGAAATACGGGGCTGGGGAAGTTACCGAGAGGCTAATTACAAAAACGCGCCCGGTTAAGGAAGATAGTCCAGAGATGAAAGTTATTCGCGCAGTGTGGAATAGCTATGGTGATTACTCTGGCATTGAACTGTCGGCTATGACCCATAAAGAAGGTACGCCGTGGTATCAAATGTACGAGCGCGGGAAGCGTAATGAGATTCCTAACAAGACGATTCAAGACTATTACCGTCAACTGCTAAATGAGCGACCCGAAAATCCCGTCGAAGCCGTCGTTGATTGAATCTCTTGATAAGATTCAACGCATCGCGGAACTTCAAGCTGCGTCCGTGCGGCGGAGCGAACCGCTAGCCGCAGCAGAGAAAATCCAACTTGAAATAGAAGGGCTTAGGCAAGACCTAAAAGTAGTCAAAGAAGTACATGATTTGCGGGTAGAATATACCCGCAAATTGTTTTGGCTTATCGTTGCATGGCTCACTGTTGTTGTAGTATTCGTTGCCCTGAGTGCTTCACTCAATACTTACTTTCATTTATCTGATAGCGTTCTCATTGCCTTTATCACGTCAACAACAGTGACCGTGCTTGGGCTGTTCGTGCTTGTCGCTAAATGGTTATTCCCTTCTGCACATAAGGATGAATCCGCGAGTAAGAAAGATTAAAGCCCCACAACTAGCGGGGCTTTTCCTTACGCCACTTCCGCCCAAAACTTAGGCTTTAGCTGCAACTCAAACATGCTCTGGATTAAGCAACAGATGTTGTGACACAGCACCTTGCATAACGCCTCATTGATTTGCGCCGTCTTGGTCTTACTCCGCAACGCATCCCCGAACTTCGCCTTAATCATCATAAAAGTCGTTTCCACGTTGCTGCGCTTGTGGTAACTCTGCATAAACCGCTCTTGGTTGAAAGAATAGAAGTGATACATAGTCTTCCAGAGTTGGCTATGCTTCTGCTTGCCTCTGCCGTCGCGCGTAGTGCTGTTAATCCTGAAAGGTATGTAAGGGGTCGCATTCTTATCTCTAACCACTTGTAAGTTCGTCTGCGAGAGATAGGCTTTATCGGCTGAGACTTCTGCCATATAGAAGTTCTTCGCGGTCGCTTCAACTAAGGGCGCAAACTGCGGGCTATCTGCGCGTAGCGGTCGGTAATCTCAACAGACGTGACCACGTTGGTTTTCACGCCGCACATTAAATGCAGTTTGATCCATTCGCGCTTTTCCATCTGTTGCGGGTCGGTGTACTTCGCTTGCGTCCATTGCACAAAGCGACAAGTTGAGAGGCCCGACGAGTCAACCGCAAAATCTTCTTCGATCGCGGCCAACGGCAACGCGCTTTCTTCAATCAACATTTTCAGGTAGTCGGTCAGCATCTCAGACTCGAAATAATGAAAGATGCTGTTATAAGAAGGCAGTTGTGAGATATAGCCTTTAGCCTGCGCGTCTGTTAGGTCGGTCATAAAACGACGGCCTGAGACTGTGCTATAGACCTTAAACGCCATTGCAAAAATCATATCTTCAAGCGGCAAGCGACGTTGACCACGCCCATGTTGCGCGGGGCTACCAACACCTTGACAGAGTTGGTTGAGTAAATAGAGGAATAGTCTTTTCTCTTGCACTTGCGCCTTATGGTAAGCGGGCCATGAAGGTTGCGGATAGGTCTTGCGCGTGACCTTGATCGTTTCGGTCGTGGTCGTGGTCGTGTGCCCTGCTGGCGTGGTGGTCGTGGTCGTTATCTTGTCGCGCTTGATCGTGACCTCGACGGCGTACAGGTGCTTACACTTAAAGCCTGTATGCTCATAATCAGGGCAAGAGCAAGTTTGCGCCAACGGGTCAACTTTGTATTTGCCTTTGCCCGACTGTGAAGGAACAAGCCACAGGTTGCCGCTCTTGACGATCCGCGCCCGCTCCGCTATGACGTGCCCTTTTGCTTCTCTTAAACTCATGCTGTTGCGCCTCCGGTGTCTTTGTCGCTTTCGCATGAGTATATTACTATGGGTACATAGACACGTCAAGAGAAAAGATACTTGACGGTATATTATTTCAGGTATATAGTGCGGTCATGGCAAAGAAAAAGATTACGGTCTATCAATACCGTTGTGAGCGTTGCGATCACGAATGGATACCGCGCGATATTGAGAACGAGCCGCGCGTGTGCCCGAAGTGTAAAAGCCCTTATTGGAATACCCCGCGCCGAACGAGCGCGAAGAAAAACGCGGAGGCCACTTCGGGCAGGAGAGGTTAAGAGGTCTGCCTTCTAGACTCGATAGAGAACACCTTGCCGCCTGTCTCCGTCGGCGTCCCCGAACTTGTCTTGATCTGAGGGAGTTGGTGAACCTCTCCAAAGTCTTCACTAAGGTAACCATCCGGCAAGCTCATCAATGTTTCAATATCGCGTTGCGAATACGGGAGTTCGCGCAGAATTTGAGCCTTCGTTTTCACCTTTGACTCTATAAGAAGATCGAAACACCGCTTCATCAACTGAGGTGCTTCAAACGTTACCTTCTCGTCCGATGGCTCTGAGTTCTTCCACTTACGATTGTAGCTAATCCACAACCTTCTGGCGTGCGGCTCATCGAGCATGCCAAGATCGTCACACCTCTTGATCATAGCCCCAACCGACACCTTCCACATCTCTTTCAGCGACAACAGGGCTTCAAGGGCCGTCATCCACACATCACTTCTAAAAGAATCGGCGGGCATTAAGAACGCCGAAGCGAAGCGATATGCTTGGTGTTCTACTAGGGCGTGTTTCTTTAACTTCTCCTCATCCAAATACTTCTTTGGAAGGTGTGCGTGCAGGATCAAGTGTCCAAGTTCGTGCGCGGCGTCGAAGCGTGAGCGCGCGCCAGTCTTGTTGTCCGTTCCCAAAAAAATGTGAAACGAGCCATCGTATTCAGAGACACTTGAGAAGGCGTCTAGCTTCTCCGACTCTAACTTTCCATAGGTGATCAGCAAGCCGTTGTTTTCTAGTAGTTGCGTAAGGTTTTCGATAGGCATCGCGCCTAGTCCCCAAAACTCACGACAACGAGCCGTGATCTGCTCTATAACATCGTCTGTTAGATTTCGCGGATCAGAGGGGACGCCAATATCCCTCTGCTTAGGCATTACCAACGCGGGCATATCAATATATGACTTTAGATACTCATCGCTGATTGATTTCGCCCAAGTCAGCCTTCTTTCAGCGACGATGCGATCAGCTTTCGTCGCGGCATGTCTTGATCGCCAAAAAATCGGATTAGGAACTCTATCTGGAATGGGTCTAAAAAAGAATGCCTCTTTCACCTTTAGCTGTTTGGTTAATAGCGTTACTATTTCGGGGCGCGGGTTGCAGATATTATTTTCGTACTGACTGATCGCCGCGACGCTAACAACTTCCAGCAAGTCAGCAAGGGCGGTCTTGGTCATAATACCCCTAGCCTCTCTTGCTTCGGTCAGTCGCTCGCCAACAAATCCGGTTACTCCAACCGTCATTGTGTTTCCTTACCCTCCTTGATTTTAGAAACCTTGAGCTTGGGAATCGCACGATCAACAGTCGGCCGCGCGGTCTTGTTCACATTCTCCCTTTCCACAACAGCCGCAAGTACATCATATAAGTTGTGGTTTTCGACAAGTATCACATTCGCTTCAACGTCCTTACCCTTCGTGTTGCTTGTCACGCACGGGACGGCAATACGAAGGAAGCCGTAAAGCATAAAGTTAGACCCCATAGCCCTGCATCCGTGAATGAAGTTGGCATAAACCCTATCTGCGGCCAGTAACTTCTTATCGTCAAAGGCTGGCTCGAAAAGCGAACCTTGAACCATTGAGAGGTTGACGGCCGCGTTTTGCTTACGCATGAGCGATGCGTTGAGGCAGGTGACCTCTTGGGGCGTTGCGCCGTAATGGTCGGTGAAGAAGAAGCGCCCCATTTGGATGACAGCACTAGGAAACCCGTTCTGGGGACACTTTTCAATGTGCCAAGAAACGCCACAATCTTCCGCTAGTTTGAGAAACATACTCTGATGAAGCGTGAATCTCGTCTGTCCATAGTGATAGGGCTTATACGCCTCATGCACCGCATCATCCTTAAATGAACGGCTCTCAGCTTCTTTGTAAATGATGTTCGTGCGTTGGGCGTACTGGCGAAGGAAAGGCGAGTTTAGGTCTTCAACAAGCATGTTAAAGAGCGTCGAGTTGGAAGCGTCCATCCGTTTAACCTCCGCAAACTTGAAAAAGCATACCGTCTTAAGTATGGTGACATAAACGGGGTAAAATTTAAAGTATCAAGATGACCGACCGTTTTTCCTGAAGTATCCACCAAACCTATCCAACGATTCCAATTCCTGCAAAAAATTAGCAAGCCTAGCGGCGGGCGTGTTGCGGTTTGGCGGGCAGCTTAGCAGGTAGGTCTAACTCATCATCTAGCAAGACATCCGTGCAGATGCCAGCAACTCGCGCATATTGAAGAATGACCGGCAAGGGCGGCTCTATGTTGCCCAACTCATAGCCAGAGATAGCCGCGCGCAATAACTTCTCTTGCAAGCCTAACCGCACAAGTATCTCGTTTTGCGAGAGTCCTAACGCCAATCGAATACCCAACAACTTATCCGGCAGACGTTTAGGCTTAGGCCGCGCAGTACGCCCCATTAGGAGTGACCTCCTAACAGTGCGCGCCGACACTTGCGCCTAGTTGTATTTTCAACTAGGATGCTGCCGCTCAACTTCGTCGCTGTGAGTATGAACCTTTCAAACTCAACGGCGACGCTCATTACTCGTCCATGAGGCTGAGACTTGAGCCGCGCATTCGACCGTTGCCGGATTTTCAAAGAAAGAACGGGCGCAAGGATAGCATGAACCTCACGATCCTGTACGTGGAAGATCACAGACTTGTGGCTGACACCATCAAAGACGCGCTCGAAGCGGAAGGGTGGCGCGTGGTCGCTTGTTTTGACGGGGCTGCGGCCTTAACTCGGATAGCCAGCGGCGCGCGTTATGACTTACTCATCACAGACAATCATCTGCCGCATGTGGATGGCTTAGAACTTGTCCGCTACGCGCGCAGCTTGAAGCATCGCGCCAACCTACCAATCATCATGTTTTCTGGCGTGGACTGTCGGGCCAAAGCGGAGCAAACGGGCGTTGACGTGTTCTTACAGAAGCCGGAAGACACGCAACGGCTCATCCCTGTGATCAAATCGCTGGCACGTCTTGGGTAGGCCGTGGGACTGTGCCGCGTGGGCCGTTACGTCGGGGCGTCGGCGTGGCGGCCTTCTCTCTTGCAAAAATTTTGCAAGGCGGCTTGCTGAAATTTTGCAAGCTCGGAAGTCTGCCCAACAGAACAGAAGCTTGCCCAACGGAACGCCTCTCAAAAGGTTCTGTTAGGCAAAGCCCACCTAAGCTGATTACGGCGTATTAGCGCGCTTGTGGCGCTTGCTGCTAGATATTCCGGGTTGATATGCGAACGGGATATGCACTGTGGTCGTCGTCATCACGGCTGCGGCGCGTCGTCAATCTATCGCTTGGATCGGTCTTTTGCTGTCGTTCTGCGGTGCGCGGCGCAGGTGTGCGGGCTTGGCACGATAGTTGTCATGCATAGGGCGCGAGTCGTCGATAGTTAGCTTCATAAGGCTGAACGCCGACTCGTCTAAACCGGAGCTTCAGCCGGGCGGCATAATCCGATCCCCCTGACGAGCGCGGTCAAGCACATACATACAGCAGAGAGGACACACGACTTTGAAAAAGATAGCTCGATTTACTTACGCACTGGCGGCGCTCATGGCGCTCACAATTGCGCCGATGATGGTGCGCGCGGACGTGGAAGATCGCTTGTTCGATTTCACCGACGAATACTATCGCCAGAACGGCGTTGACCCGACCCAGATCGTCAATCGCCGGCAAGGCGTCGCGCCCCGTGGCACTATCGACGCGCCCATCTTCCCCTTCCAGCGCAACGTCCGCACGCTGCAACTGAACCCGGCTTACAACCACAGCGGCGCGCTCACCTACTGGACGGTGATGGGCGACCTGTTCGTCGCCGGTTTCACTAACGACGCGGCCGGGCAGCGCGCCCGTCAGATCGCCGACAACATGCCGCTCTACGTCTTCCCGACGCGCACCGGCAACCCCATCGGCCTCGGCAACAACCGCCAAGCCGACATCGTGGACATGCGCCACGGCTACTTCAGCAACAACCCGCTCGGCTTGTGGATTCACATCTGGGTCAGCTACACCGACCGCGCCTTCAACACGACCGAAGGCAAGAAGATGCTCGGCGACCTACAGAAGCGGAACGGCTTGGCGCTCGACGGCACGCCCATCATCAAGACCTTGAGCGAGCTTGAGAATCTATTCAGCAAGGGCCTCGCCGTGAAGCGTTTCCGCAACCCCAACGGTTCGGAAGGCCCGATGTACGGCATCTGCCCGGTCGTCAAAGACCCGACCGACGGCGGCATCCCGGCCGATACGACCCTCGGCGTCGTGCGCAAGCCCGACGGCACGCCGCTCGAACCTTACTTCGTGACCAACTTCGACAGCCTGCGCTTTACTGGCGACTGGGCACGCTAGGCACGCGCAGGTCAGTACCGCATGCGACCAGCGCGCGGTACTGATTTCGATGCTTGCTTAATCGCAAGGCAAGCACAACAAAGACGAAGGCGACTGAGGGTTTAATCCCTCAGCCGCCTTTAGTCTTTTCTGTGTGGCGTTAAGTTAAGGGCGCTGTCCAGCGGTCTGCGTCTGCGTCTGTCCCTGCCCGGTCAACTCGGCGGCGAGTTCGTTCGCGTCGAAGACCTTGCGCAGAATTTCGAGCATGCCCCGCGAATCGACCGAGATGGCGCGGTTGACCGATTCATCATAGACGAAGTTGCCGACGAGCGACTGTATGTTGCCGTCGAAGATGAGGCCGACCAGTTCGCCTTGCTTGTTGATCGTCGGCGAGCCGGAGTTGCCGCCGATGATGTCGTTGGTCGAGACGAAGTTAAACGGCGTCTGCAAGTTCAGCGCCGATTTCTTCTGCATCCAACGCGGCGGCAGGTTGTACGGGAACTTCTGATTGAACTTCCCTGCGCGCTCGTAGAGGCCGCCGAGCGTGGTGTACGGCTCGATGCGTTTGCCGTTCTCCATGTAACCTTTGACCGCGCCGTAGGAGAGCCGCAGTGTGAAGGTCGCATCGGGATAAAGCTTCGTGCCTTCGGTTTCAAACAGCGCGCGCGCGATCTTCGCATACGCGCCGCGCTCGACGCCGACCACCTCGCCCTCATAACGTTGGCGCACGGTACGCGCCTCTTGATCGATGGCGCGCGCAAGTTCAATCATCGGATCGTCCGACGCGTTTATGGCCGTTGCGCCACCTTTATATAGTTGCGCGCGGAACGCGGCGTCTTTCAACTTCGTGCCGTCGATCAACTCGGCGGCGCGCGCTTCGGGCGTCTTGCCTCTCAGCACGCGTTGGACCAGCGCGTTGTCCGCACCGTAAGCCTCGCGCATGAACGCGAGCGAGTCGGCGAGTTTTAGTTTCTCGAAGTCGGCATAGACGGGCGTGTCGGCCGCCAGCGCCGCTTCGGCAGCGGGCAGGCGCGTGTCGGCAAACTCAGGCAGACGGTCTGCGTTCGGCTTCCCACTCTCGGCAGCGTAGCGCACGAGCGTGCGCGCGTAACCAAACAGCGCCGTGTTGAAGCCGGCCGCTAGATCGAGAAAACGCCGGTCGCGCTCATAAACGCCGAGGCCTTTGCGCGCCGCCGCGATTGCTTCAAACCCGCCGCCGTACTCTTTCTGCCGGCGCGCGTCCTTAGCGATAGAGGCGCGCAAGGCATTCTCCTGCGTCTCTTTCTGCGCGATCAGTTTCTTGTCCTTCAGCCCTTCGAGTTGGCCGCGATAGACCTTCAAAGCGTTCTGCACGCCGTTCAATTCGTTCTGCGCACGGCGCGTCTGCTCGTCGCCCTTCGTCATGTAAGTTTTCAGCACCGCCTCGCGCCGTTCCAGCATGCGGATGACCATCGGGATGCTGGTGTCGCGCAGGAAGCCGAGATGTGCGACCGTGTTCAGACGTTGCGTCGTGCCGGGATGACCCGTGACGAACACAGGGTCGCCCGCCTTCGTGCCCGTCGTGGACCACTTCAAGAAGTGCTCAGGATGCACGGGCTGATCGTTTTCGTAAACGCGCACGAGCGACATGTCGATGTTGAAGCGCGGGAAGTTGAAGTTGTCCGGGTCGCCGCCGAAGAACGCCGCCTGAAACTCAGGCACGAACACGACGCGCACGTCCGTGTACTTCTTATAGCGATACAGATTGTACTGCCCGCCTTGATAGAGCGTCACCACGTCCGAGCGCAAGCCCGTCGCGGTGGTCGAGTCCGCTTCAAGCTTGCCGATCACAGTGCGGCGCGCGTTGAACGCGTCCGCCGCCGACATGCCCTCACGCACGCTCGCGTTAACCTTGTCGGTCACGTCCTCGATGGATTGCAGGACGTTCAACTCAAGGTTCGGCGCTTTGATCTCCTCGGCGCGCGTGCGCGCGACGAAGCCGTCCTTCGCGTAATCCTTCTCCGGCGTGCTGACCTCGCCGACGATGTCCTCGACGATGTGATAGTTCGTCAGCACCAGCCCGTCCGGCGAGACGAACGACCCCGACCCGCCGTTGTTAAACCGGACGGACGCAAGCTGCACGTGCTTCAACCACGCGTCGGTCACGTCCACCCCGTAACGTTTTTTGATCTCCGCCTTCGGCACGTTATTAAACGGCCACATCCCTTCGTCGGCGCGGGCCACGGGCCGAACGACGCAAGCGTCAGCAGCACGCCTAACAGCGCGCACATGAACCTTTTAGTTTTCATCGTGAATCCTCAAGTCTGAAATTAGCTGGGAGTTGAACAAGTTAGAGTATCATAATGTGCGAATAGATGCCTCCTGAAGGCGTGAGATTTGCAATCTCGAATCCGAATATCAAGCCTTATGACTAACGACGAGATCGCGCGCCGCTTCGAGCGACTGGCCCTGTTGATGGAGATACGCGGCGAGGATCGGTTTCGCGTCCGCTCCTATCGCAACGCCGCCGAGATGATCGAGGTCTGGCCCACGCCGCTCGAACAAATCGCGCGCACCGACGGCGCGAAAGGCTTGCAAGCGTTACCCGGTGTCGGCAAAGCCATCAGCGGCAAGATCGTCGAACTTGTCGAGCGCGGCAACTTCGCCGCCTACGAACGGCTCATCGAAGAGACGCCGGAAACTGTGCTTGATCTATTGACCGTCCACGGCATCGGCATCAAGACCGCCGCCACGCTCTATCAACAGTTCAAAATTTCATCGATCAACGACCTAAAGCAGTTCGTCGCCGGTGGCGGGCTTGACCTCGTGGACGGCATCGGCGACAAGACGACCGAGCGGATCAAGAGACACCTTATGCAGTTTTGACCGGGCGGCGCGTATAAACGGCGAGCGCGCCTAATAGCAGCAATGTCAGGAGCGAGATGATTGCGCCGATGCGGGCGGCGGGTGCGGTGTAGCGCAGGGTGACGTGATGATGACCGGCGGGGACGGGCACGCTTTGGAGGATGAAATTGGTCGTGTAGAGCGGCGCTGGTTGGCCGTCCACGGTTGCGACCCAGCCGGGGTAAGCCGTTTGACTGACGACAAGCAGCGCGGCATCGTCGGTCCACGTCTCAAGCTCGATCTCGTTCGGCCGGTAAATGATCTTTGGGACGATGTAAGTGCCCTCGGTGGCGGGCAGGCGCGGGAGTTCTTCAGGTCGGACTTCAAGGAGCGCGGTGCGCGCGGGATCAAACGCTGTCGCGCCCTCGCCGCGTATGCGGCGCAAAGCTTCTTCGCCATCGACGGCCTCTGCTTCCGTCACCAGCCACGCCCGGCCCTGTGCGCGCGTGTTGCGCAGGATGAGCACGTTATCCTGATTGAAGGCGCGCCCCCAACGCGCTGTGTCTTTGAGCGCCGCGGGGTACGCGCTCTCCGGCACGAGCGGCACGGAGTTGTGCGTCGCCGCGTCGAAGATGACCGCCTTCCACACGGCGAGCGCGGCGGACTGACTAACGTTCGTGATCTCGACGCGCGTGATGCGCGTGTGCGCGCCGAAGGGCAGACGCGTCCAATAGCGGTTGGCGGGGAAGCTGTTCGCGGCGTCGCCGGGCACGCTATCGAAGACGGGCGCGAGTTTGTGTTTAATGTAAGCGCGCACGTCCGCTCGTTCGTGGGCCCACTCGGCTGTGTCCGTGCCGGTGCGGAGGCTCAACTCGATAATGTGCCCGTCCGTGTCGAAGGCGCGCACGCGCGCGATGAGTTGATCGTCCGCTGTTTGAGTTGAATGCGCGAGCGTGGAGACGACAGCAAGCGCGTCGCCCGTCGCTTCAAGGCCGAGCAGCGTGAGCGTCTCGCCCGGTTTGAGTTCCACGCCCAGATCGGCCGCGGGAAACTCGATGCCGTCTTTGACGCCGCCGCCGATGATCGACGGCGCAAGATTCACATAGCCGACAACATAAGTTGTGTTCAGCAGATCGAGCACATGCGAGTCGGGCGCGAAGATGTTGTCGTCGCGCGACAGACCGGGGCGCGGGTTCACCGAGTCCACGCCGACGCCGCCGAGCGCGCGGCTGTAGCGTTCGAGCATCAGCGGCTCGTAGCCCGCGACGTTATGCAGCCCGCGCAGCATCGTCAGATTATGCGGGTCAACGCGTTCGAGCGCGCCGGGTCGTTCCTGAAACAGATTGACGCGCGTATAGACGCGCCCATATTCCGCCGGGAACTGTTGCAGGTAACGCGTCGCCACGGCCGGCGTGTAGAGTTGGCTCGCAGTCTTATGCAGCGGCAGCCACCAACTCGTTAATAGGATGAACGGCTCGGTCAGACAAGCCAACACGATGATTGTGCCGAACAATCCGACGCGCCATCTCTGCACCGCAACGCGCCAACCGAGCCACAGGCCCGCGATGAGCAACAGCGTGTGCGCTGCCTTCCATAGCAGATAAGATGATTCGGACAGCCCCGCGTATTGCACCGCATACGGCGACTCCGGCCGCCCGACCGCGCGCCACCAGCACACGCTGATCATGCCGACCATGAAGACGACGAGCAAGCTGAGTATGAATGATCGGTTTGCGCTGCTTCGTGCTGCTTGTCTGTTGGCGAAGACGGACTGTAGCGCGTCCCAACCGTAAGCGGCCAGCACGCTGATGGCGAAGGACCATTCGAGCGCGTGGCGGGCCGGCACGCGGAAGCGGTTTAGGACCGGGACGTGATAGACCACTCGGTAGAGCGGCGTGTTTGCGCCGAGCATGAGGACAACGGCGACCAGCGCGGTTGCCAACCAGAACAGCACGCGCACGTCTCGGCGCGAACTACGCAGTGTGAACACAACAGCGCAGAGCGCGAGGCACACGACGAGCGGAGCCATGTAAGCCGCCACGTCAATCGCGTCGTAGCTATAGAAGGTGAGCAGTAGCGAACGCCACACCGTCTTGAAGTTCAACGAGCCTTCGCTAAACGTGGCGTAACTGAGAACACTACGCACACTCCGTCGCGCCGCACGCATCGTCTCAAGAATCTGAAAGGCCGCCACGCCCGCCGCCAACACAAGCGCCGCCAGCATCACGGCCGCAGGCCGCCAACGCGCCCACGTCAACAGGCCGCGCCCTTGCCCGTCGGCTTCATCCTCGCTTGTCGGTCTGCACCAGACCGAGGAACAGTGCATAACAAAGTGCCAGCGTGCCCGCGAAGACAAACCCTTGCCCGATGCCGCTCAGCACCGCCATCGCGTAAGCGCACGCCGCGCCCAACACGCACGCAACGAAGTTGCCGCGCCGTGCGCGCTCCAATGCGATCAAGATCAGCGGCAGCCACATGACCGCGTTTGGGATCATGCCGTTGTTCGTGTACTTGCTGAACATCAGTCCGCCGTAGCCGAACGCCAGCGCCGCGCACAACGCCGCCAACCGGCTGCGCCCCAACTCGCGGCAATACGCATAAGTGAACGCGGGCGCGAGCAGGTACGGCGCAAGCACGTACACAGTCTCCGCCCAGTGCCCCGGCAAAAACAGGTAGCCCCACGTCAACGGGTAGCCGACCGCCACTTGCGCCATCGACAACAACGGATAGCCCGACAAAATCTCGTGCGTCCACAAAGGCCACGCGCCCTGCCTTAGCATCTCGAACGCACGCACGCGCAACGGCAACGAGTAACAGAACGAGTCTGCCACCAACGGATAACGACCACGCACCAACTCCGGCCCGAACATCAACCCGAAACAGCAACACGATCACCGCCAGTGCCGCCACATCGAGCGCGCGCACACGCCACCACTCAACCAATCGTGGTTTACGACTTAACATTGAAAGCTATTTTTTTGGCCGCAGCCAAACGTTGGAATACTACTTGGCTCGTAGTGGCAGCGCCGTTAAGCGCGCCCTGACGCGACCATGACGCCTTCGGCTTGGCGTTTGACGATGACGAGGGTGATGTCGTCAACGGAAGCTGTGCCTTGCGCGAACTTCGTCAAGGCAGCTTCGATCTTGTCGCGCATGCCGGAGGCGGTGGCGTCGAGGTTGCGTGAGACTACGTCGTGCAGCCGGACAGTGCCGAACTCTTCGCCTTGCTGGTTCTGCGTCTCGGTCACGCCGTCGGAGTAGATGACGAGTGCGTCGCCGGGATGGAGTTGGGTCTTGCCTTCGCGGTAGGGCGCGGTCGGGAGAATGCCTAAGGGCATGCCGCCCGCGCCGAGTTGTTCCATCGTGCCGGCGGCGTGGACGATAAGCGGCGGGTTGTGCCCGGCGTTGATGAAGGTGAGCATGCCCGTGTCCCGGTCCAGTTCGGCGCAGAAGAGGGTGATGAAACGATTGGGCGGGATCGTGTTGGCCAAGTAACGGTTGACGGCCGAGATCATCTCGGCGAGCGACTGGTGCGCCGTGATCTGCGCGTGGATCGCGGCGTGCAGCGACGACATCAAGAGCGCGGCCGAAGTGCCTTTGCCCGACACGTCGCCAAGCGCGATGATTAGTCGTCCGTCGGGGCGCTCGATGAAGTCGTAGTAGTCGCCGCCGATCTCGTAGCAAGGGAAGCTGATGCCTTGCAACTCGTAGCCGGTCACGATGGGCGGCGAGGTCGGCTGAAAGCGTTGCTGTATCTCGCGTGCGAGGTTCAACTCACGTTCAAGCCGTTCGCGGTCGAACTGTTCTTCCATGAGGCGCGTGTTCTCGACGCGGATCGCGGCGACCGAAGCGAGCGTCGTCAGCACGGTTAAATGGTCTTGCGAGAAACGCGCTTCGGAGAGCGGCGAGTCGGCGTAGATCATGCCGAAGATTTTTTCGCCGACGCCGAGCGGCACAGCTAAGACCGAGCGTATGCCCTGTATGGTCATCGTCGAAGACATGAAGCGCGGATCGTGTTGCGCGTCCGAGGTCAACACGGACCGACCTTGCCCGACGGCCTCTTCGATGATCGAGCGACTAACGCGAATCTCGCCGATGTCGCCCTTCTTGTCGCGCACCTGCGCGACGCGCACCTGCAAGTCGCCGCCCTTTTCGTTGCGCAGCATGATCAAGCAACGGTCCGCCGGCACGGCCTCGAAGACGAGCGCCGCGACTTGCGTGAGTGTTTCGTCGAGCGTGGCGGGCGCGAGCAACGTGACGCTGACCTTGCTGATCAGCGCGAGCAGGTCGCTCTGATCGACGGACGCGGCTGTCGTCGCGGCCGGTTGTGGTTTACTCGGCAGCCCCGGCTGCACGCGCTGTTGCACGAGCACGTTCGTCGCCTTCCTGATCTCGCCGGACTTCTGCGTGCGCGCGCCTTCGATGGCTTCGAGCAAACCCGACGTGGTGCGGTGGCCCGAATCGAGCGCGATAGTGGCGTCGGGCGGCGGCGAAGGCATGTCGTTGATCATAGTCGCCATCGCCGCACCACTCGCCTGATCGAAGAACTCGATCTCTGTCTCGCCGATCTGGATGCGCCCGCCGGGCACGAGGCCGACTGCGCCCTCGACCCGATCACCGTTATAAAGCGTCCCGTTCGCCGAGCCTAAATCCTGCAACACGTACTGGTCGCCCTCGCGTCGCACTTCGGCGTGGACGCGCGAAGCAAACGGATCGGGGATGCACAAATCGTTGCGCGCCGAACGGCCAATGGTGATCCGCAGACGGCCGAAGTGAAACGTGTCGGGTGCGCGGTCGGGATATTTGACGATTAGGTCGGGCATAGCAGTTAGAACAATGATTAAGTGATGTGTGCCAAGTGACCAGCCAAAAACAGTGACAGAGTTTAACTCGTCACCCGTCACTTGTCACTTGTCACTGCTTTATTGCTTGCGGCGGCGGTCGTACTCTTGGCCGAGTTGGTCTTCGTAGCGGCTGGCTTGCGCGGCGAAGCGACTGGCGCGGGCGCGCTGAAAGTATTCGAGCGCGGCGACGAGTTCGGCGCGCTGCAACTGGCGCGGGTCGCGTCCTTCGGCGAGATTGAGGCCGAGATAGTAATAGGCGTCGGGGTTGCCGGCGGCGGCGGCGGCGCGAAACTCGACGGCGGCGGCGGCGCGGTTCGCCGGCCAGCAAGTTGACGCCGCGTTGATAACGTTCGGCGGGCGAGAGCGTGGCTGTCGAGTTGGGCGCGTTTGTGTTTGGTCGCGGCAGCGTTGCGGGCGGCATCGTGCTGCCGACGGGCTGCGTGGTGCGTGGACTGCTCGTTGCGGTCGGGGCGTCTGTGCGCGCGGGCGCGACGGCCACTTCGGTTGTCGCGGATGCACTCAAACTCGTCAGGCGTTGCTTGCTTGTGAGCGCCACGTCCGCGAGCGGCGACGCGGCGAGGCGTTGGTAGAGTGCGCGCGCGTAGTCTGTGCGCCCGGCCAGACGCAGGGCGTCGGCGTAGGCGAGTTGCAAGCGGTCGTCGGCGAGTGCTTCGTTGGATACTTCGGTGAGCGTGTGATAGCTGTCGGCTGCGTCCGCATAAGCGCCTTCGGCAAACTGCGCCTCGGCCAGTTGCCGCCAAGCATCCTTGTCGTTCGGCTCAAGGCGCGTGACCGCGCGCAACTCTTCAATCGCGGTCTGGCGTGCGCCGCTCTCAAGCAGCAATCCCGCGAGTTGCCGGTGCGCTTCCGCGTTGGTCGGATCGAGTGCGACCGCTTCGCGCAGACGAGCCGTGGCCTCGACCGGGTTGCCCGCGCTCAACAAACTTTGCGCCTCTGCGATCTTCGCCTGCGCCGTTGTGGCCGCAGACGCTACAACAGCGGGCGCGGCTTCACTGACCACTGGCACGTGTTGCGGGCGCAGCATGAACCACAACCCCACAGCTACACCACACAGTAGCACTGCGCCGATCAGACCGGCCGCGAGCCATAGACCCGTTGTGCGCTGTTTGGGCGGCCGCGTTGGCGCGGCGACAGTTGGAGATGAAGCTGTTGCTGATGAAGATGTCGCTGATGAAGATGTTGTTGCTGAAGTTGCGGCGGGCCGTGATGCCGGGCCGGTGCTGTTGGCTGTGTGCGCGTCTTCGATGGACGTTTGGGCTGATAAGGGTCTGACGACGGAGATCGTGATCTCGCCGTTATCGCCGCCGAGGTTTGTGACCGGGAGTTGCGGTGTGCGGACGGCTGCATCGGGCGCGTTGAGTTGTGTGCTGGTGTACGGCGTGCTTGTGTCGAGTTCGCCGGTGATGAGGCGTTGCTCCGGGAGCGGCGCGGTGGCGGCAAGCGGCGAGACTGTCTCTGCGCCGACGTTGCCTGTGGTCGTGTGGCGCAAGGCCGCGCCGCAGTGGCGACAGTAGCGCGCCTCTGCCGGGGCGGTTGCGCCGCAGCCTGGACAAGAGTTGGTCATCAGTTATTTAACGGCGCTTGCGCGCGCCGGCCGTGCCGCCGCGCACGACCACCGTGCCGGCGATCAGATCGTGCAGCGCGCGCCCTTCCCGGTTGAAGGCCGCGAGGAGAAAGCCGAGGCCCAGCGTCAGCAGCGAGACGAGATAGCCTACGGTGTGGCGCAACAGTGCGCGCGGAAAATCCAGCCGGTCGCCGTCGCGCCGCTCGATGCGCAGACCCGTGACCCACTTGCCGAGCGTGCGCCCGGTAAAGCTCGGCAGCACGAGAAAGTTGATCAGCGCCACGGCGAACGCGACCAGCAGGCCGAAGTCCATGACCGCGCCGCCCGCCGTGCGCGTGCCGCCGCCGAACATGCGCGCGAACAACGTGGCGAACGCTGCGATGCCGACCAGCAACGTGTAATCGACCAGCAACGCGCCACAACGCAACGCGAACGGTGCGTGCGTCGCCCGCGCACCACGCGCCGCCGCAAACTGTGCCTGCTCGATGTCTCTATCCGCTGTCAATTCCATAAACAATAGTCAGTCGCTTGTGTGCCGGCTTGTCAGTTTGTGATCGTGTCAGTGTGCCGCCGTCGGTTCGTCGTGCGCTTGCTGACTGACTAACCGATCAAGAAGTGCAGCGTCGTCTCGCCGAGGCGCAGTTTGTCGCCGCTCTCTAGCGCGCGCGGCTGATGCGGCGCGAGCCGGAGCGAGTCGTTGACGACTGTGCCGTTGACCGAGCCGAGGTCTTCGACCAAGTACACGTCGCCCTTGCGGAAGATGCGCGCGTGGCGGCGCGAGACTTTCGTGTGCGGATCGAAGCGCGATAGATCGACTTCGGGGAAGATGTTCGAGTTCGGATCGGTGCGCCCGACAAGGCAACTCTCTTTGTGCAACTGGAACGCCGAATCAAGCTCGGTCGTGCCCATCACGACGAGCTTCGCCGTCGCGCGCGCAGACCTCAGGGCCGCGCTTGCGACTGCCAACGGTTGCCGCTGCCCGCAGTGCGCGCAATAGAGATCATCGGCCGCGATGCGCCCACCGCAGAAGCCGCAATAGACCATCTCGACTTGCACGGTCTTCGCGCTCGCAGGCTCGTGCGGCGCACCGTAAGTTAACTGCCCCGTGCGGACGCGTTCGAGGTGCGCCGTCAACGCATCGCGCAACTCGCCGGCCGAGCGGAAGCGGTTCTCCGGCTTGTACTCGACCGTGCGCATCAGGATCGCTTCCATCTCGTTCGAGAGCGCGGGCATGATCTGGCGCGGGCGCGGGTGCTTCGTGAAGTCGAAGATTAGCAGCGGATTGTCCTGCGGGTCTGCGCCGGTCAAGAGATGAAACATCGTCGCGCCCAAACTATAGATGTCCGATCCGGGCACGACCTTGCCGCTGAACAACTCCGGCGGCGCGTAACCCATCGTGCCGACCGCCGTGACGCCTTTCTCCTGCGGCGCAACCCAACGTGCGATGCCGAAGTCGATCAGCATGATGCGGCCTGAGTTGCCGTCGATCATCAGGTTCGCGGGTTTGAGGTCACGATAGATGATCGGCGGGTTGCGCCGGTGCAGATAGTCGAGCACGTCGGCGGCTTGCGCGCCCCAATCGGCGACGGTTTTTTCATCGAGCCGGCCGTTATGTGCGCTACGCATGCGCGCGAGCAGGTCGCCGCCCGCGATGTATTTCATGACGAGATAGAAGCGGCTCGCGCCGTCGTCGTAGAAGTAATCGTAGATGGTCGGGATCGACGCGTGTTCAAGCGAGGCCAGCAACATCGACTCGCGGCGGAAGTCGTTGATCGCCTTCTCATGCTGCGACTCGTCGAGTTGCGATTGAATCATCTCTTTGACGGCGCGCGGCTGATCGCCGAGGTTGCGGTCTTTGGCGAGATAGACCGCGCCCATGCCGCCGCCGCCGATGCGCCGCACGATCTCGTAGCGGCTATAAAGGATCGTGCCCGGTTCGAGTTGCTTGGCGGGCGTGCGCAGGCGACCCGTCGAGCCGCTGCGCACGGTTGGCGCGGGCGCGTTGATGCGCGGCGCGTCGGTTGACGCCGCCGCAAACGGCGGCGTCTCGCCCGTCTCGGCCGAGCGCGGCATCACGTTTGAAGTGACCGGGCGCGCTGCCTCCGCGTCTGCTTCGGGCGCGGGCGCTACTTCCGTGTCGGGCTTGGCTTCGTTGCTCAACTCTTGATCAGTGCCCGCTGGCGCTGCGTCTGCTTCGGGCGCAGCGTCGGCTGCTTCGGTCCTGAACACGTCGGCGGGCGGATCGTCCGTTGCCCCGTCAGCAGTATTGTCAGACGTATCGTCCGCCGCGTCGTCTGCGACCGCGGGCGCGCGCTCGACCGCGTGTGCATCAGCCGACGCAGCAGCGGCCGCGGCGCGCACGGGCACGTCGGCCACGGGGCCGGACGCGCGCGCGTCCGGCGGCAGAGTCGCGCCGCAGTCGCCGCAGAAGCGATCCGCCGCCCCGGCGCTCGCGCCGCATTGAGGACAGAGTTGCATTTAGGTTTCGAGCTTGGCTGTGGTCGCCGGTCAGCCGGCCGTCGTCAGTTGCGCCGCGAACTTTGCAAGTTGAAATTAGTGCTGGCAACCAAGATCAAAGCGCAACCAACCGGGTGACAATTTAAGAACCGGCCATGAACTAATCTGTTAACACCTTAAATTTTAGAAACGTCTTGCCAATGATGATCTCGTCGCCGTCGTTCAAGGGCTGGCGGTCGCCGGGCAGGAGTCGGCGGCCGCGATTGATGAATGTGCCGTTGGTCGAACCCAAGTCTTCGACGAAGTACTGCCCGTTGCGCCGCGTGATGCGCGCGTGGCGGCGCGAGACTTTGGCTTCCGGGTCGTCGGCGTCCAAGTCAACGTCGGGGAAGATGCCGCTGTCTGCGTCCCAACGCCCGATGTACGACTCGTCGTCGTTCAAGGGAAACTCTTTGCCGGCCGAGCGCCCGCGTTGAATGGTCACGACGGCGTGCGCGCCCGCGTGTTGATTAACGGCCGCGGCCGCGGCCGCGCCGCTGCTACTGCTGCTCCACGCCGGCCGGCCGCGCTCGCCGCCGCCGCTTCCGAGATGGCCACGACCGGCGCGGCGGCCGGGCGCGGGTTGCCGCCGAGCGGCACGCCGCACTCGTCGCAGTACTGCGCGTCGTCAGCGTTCTCCGTCCGACACTTCTCGCAGGTAATCATGAGCCTAACGGGCCCCCTGTTTTCGGTCTGACACTTGGCTGCCGGCGTGTTGGGATGTCTCACTTGCGGCGGTTCGGGCCGACTGCTTGCTGCCCGCCGAAAGCGGCTCATTGTAACGCGAAACGGAAAGGCGCGCCAACATGAAGCACAGTGACGAATGATAAGTGACGCGTGCTGCGAAAAGCAGTATTATGCGTCGCCCTCGCATCTTAAGGGCGTAGAGGCAGCACCCCGACTATCAGCCGCTCGTCACTCGTCGCTTGTCATTCGTCACTGTCTTTTGAAACTGTTCGCGTAATTTTGACGTAGAAGAGTCCGGACGCGAGCGTGGGACGGCGTTGAGTAGCGCGGGCTTTACGCGCCGCGCCGGTTTATGCCAAGATCACCGGTTGACCCGACTGGCCTTTAAATTCACCCTATTAGAAGGAACGCGAAAAGATTATGGCTCTTAGCCGCAAGAAGAAAATTGTCATCTCGGTCGCCGCAGTGGCCGTTGTCGCTCTGGTCGTGATCATTAGTATCGCCGCCGGCCGCAAGGAAGAACCGGAAGTCACGGTCGTCAAGGTCGAGTCGCGCCCCGAACTGCGCTCGACCGTCACGGCCTCCGGCGAAGTCCGCCCCGTCAAGTTCATCAACCTGACGAGCGAGGTCGCCGGCCGCATCGAAGAGATTTACGTCAACCCCGGCGATCACGTCACGGTCGGCCAGCCGCTCGTCCGGCTCGACCCGACGCAGTTGCAATCAGGGCAAGAGGCGCAGGCCGCGGGCCGTGCAAGTCGCCTACAGCGACGTAGCGAACGCGCGCTCTGCCGTCTCTTCGGCCGAGAACAACGTCGCGCAACAGCAACAGGCGATGAACGTGGCCGAGGCGAGTTTGGCGCAGGCGCGGCAAGCGGTCGTCTCCGCGCAGACGGGCGTTGATCGCGCGCAGGTCGATGTCAACACGGCGCAGCGCGAGTTGAAGCGCACGACCCAGTTGGTCGAGACGGGCGTGACCTCGCGCCTCGAATACGACACGGCGCGCGACCGCGTTGAGACGGCGCAGGTCGCGTTGCGCACGGCGCAGGCCGAGCTTGAGCAACGCAGGATCGCTATTGAAGAGTCGAAGGCGCGCGTCAATCAAGCGCGTGTGAACGTGCGCGACGCGCAGATCGGCGTGCAGCGTGCGCTCTCAAGCGTCAAGTCGAGCGAAGCGCGCGTCAATCAACAGCAGGCGGTCCTGCGCGGCGACGTGAGCCAGCGCAACAAGGCGACGCAGCTTGCGCCGCTGACCGGCGTTGTCGCCGACATCCCCGCGCGGCAAGGTCAGTTCGCGCTCGCCAACTTCCAGTCCACGCCTTTGATGACCATCGCCGATATGTCCTCGATCAACATCGAGGTGAACGTGGACGAGACTGAGATCAAAGAGGTCGAGGTCGGGCAACTCGTCAAGATCAAAGTGGACGCGATGGGCGACAAAGAGATGGTCGGCGCGGTCACGCAAAAGAACCCGCTCGCCATCGGCAAGTCCGCCACGTCGAGCGGCGGCTTGACCGAGCGCGTCAACGTGCAAGAGGCGAAAGAGTTCAAGGTCGTCATCGGCATCGACATGTCGAAGCTCACCAACGACCTGCGCGACTCGCTGCGCCCCGGCATGACCGCGACCGCGACCATCACGACCAAGACGAAACAGAACGTCGTGGCCGTGCCCTTGCAAGCCGTGATCGAGAAGCCCGCGCCGACGCCGGCCGCCGGGCCGACGCCGCAGGGCAGTGTGCCCGCCGCCACGCCCGCAGGCGAGAAGCCGAAAGACATCAAGGGCGTCTATATTCTCGAAGGCAACAAGGTCAAGTTCGTACAGGTCGAGACGGGCATCACGGGCGAGTCCGACATCGAGATCATAAGCGGTTTGCAACCCGGCGTCGAAGTCATCACGGGGCCGAGCCGCGTACTGCGAACGCTGAAGGACAGCACGACCGTCAAGAAGCAGACGCGCAAGCCCGGCGAAGGCAACGCGAACGCGAGCGAGGCCAAGTAAGCACATGAGTCAAGCGACACTGATGGAGTCCCCCGTGGAAGAACAGCTTGTAGAGAGGCTTGAGCCGGGCGATCTGCTGGCGCACGATGCCGTGCCCGCCGCGCTCATCTCGATGCGCGACATCTGGCGCACGTACCAGATGGGGTCGGAAGAGTTGCACGCCTTGCGCGGCGTCTCGTTCGACGTGCAGCGCGGCGAGTACGTCGCCATCATCGGCCCTTCGGGGTCGGGCAAATCGACGCTGATGAACTTGATCGGTTGCCTCGACACACCGTCGCAAGGGCGCTACTGGATCAACGGCAAGCTCGTCTCCGCGATGGACGACGACGAACTTGCGCGCATCCGCAACAAAGAGATCGGCTTCGTCTTCCAGACCTTCAACTTGCTGGCGCGCGCCACGGCCCTGCACAACGTCGAACTGCCGCTCATCTACGCGGGCATCAGTTCCGGCGAACGGCACGAGATGGCCAAACGCTCGCTCAACGCCGTCGAACTGTCAGACCGCATGACGCACCGGCCTAACGAACTCTCCGGTGGTCAGCGTCAACGCGTCGCCATTGCCCGCGCGCTCGTCAATCATCCGTCGCTGCTGCTTGCGGACGAACCGACCGGCGCGCTCGATTCGCACACGAGCATCGAGATCATGAACCTGTTCGAGAAGCTCCACGCCGAAGGCAACACGATCATCGTCGTCACGCACGAACCCGACATCGCCGCGCGCTCGCACCGCGTCATCTCGATCCGCGACGGCAACATCGAGAAGGACGAAAAGATCAAGTAAGGCAGTCTCAGGCGAGTTTCCAAGCGCGGCGACGAACTCGCCGCGCTTCTTTCTTTTTGCGGCTGTGCCGCGACAGCACGCGCAACCTGCGCCACAAACAAACCCGGCGCTGCATTCGTACTACAAACAGGGCAGCAGCAGAACGACTAAGCAGAGCAACGATGCTAACGGAAGAGACTATCCCGGTCGCACAGATCGAGCCGACGCCGCCACAAGCCAACGACACGCGGCGCGCTAAAGGCCCCGCTGTGCGCCCACGCAACAACTCGCGCTGGCTCTTTATTCACACGGCGCTCGAATCGTTGCGCATCGCGGGCGGCAGTCTGCGCGCCAACAAGTTGCGGACGTTGCTGACGCTGGTGGGGATCGTCGTCGGCGTGGCGGCCGTGATCGCTGTCGTCACGATCATCAAGGGTTTGGATAAGACGGTGGCGCAGACCTTCTCGTCGCAAGGTTCGACCGTCTTCTCAGTCTCGAAGTTCCCGATGGTCATCCTGTCGCGCGAAGACTTCGTGCGCTTCAACCGGCGCAGGGACATGGTTGCGGAAGACTACGACGCGGTTACGCGTTTGTGTGCGCTCTGCGCCCGCACAGGCATGGCTTGGAACACGCAGGCCACGGTCAAGCACGGCGAGCAGAAGTCGGAAGGCGTACTCGTGCGCGGTACAACTTCGTCGGTGCTCGGCTTCGACAACATCAACGTGACGACGGGGCGCGAATGGACCGAGAGCGAGGCCGCCGCCGGGCGCGACGTGTGCATCGTCGGCCCCGACGTGTTGGATAATCTGTTCGGCGGCGCACCGGCCGATCAAGTCGTCGGGCAGGTTGTCCGCATCGAAGGGCGCGAGTATCGCGTGTTGGGCGTGCCCGAACGGCTCGGCAAAATCTTCGGCTTCTCGCGCGACAACTACGTCTACATTCCGTTTCAGACCTACCGCAAAGCGTTCGGCACGAACACAGGCCGGCTCGTCGTCTTCGTGCAATCGCAATCGGCCGAACTGATTCAAGAGACAGAGGACCAAGTCCGCACGATCATGCGCGTGCGCCGGGGCAAAGCTTTTAACGACGAAGAAGACGGCTTCACCATCGAGACGCAGGCGGTCTTTCTCGATCTGTACTCAAAGGCGACCGCGAACATTTATCTCGTGACCATCGGCGTCGCCGCCATCTCGCTCGTCGTCGGCGGCATCGTCGTGATGAACATCATGCTCGTCTCCGTCACCGAGCGCACCAAAGAGATCGGCGTCCGCAAAGCCATTGGCGCGCGACAGAAAGACATACTGCTGCAATTCTTGATCGAGGCCATGCTGCTTGCGGCTATCGGCGGCGCGCTCGGCGTCCTCTGCGGCTTCGGCCTCGCCTATGGCATCTCCGCGCTCATGGGCTTCCCGCTGCTCATCAGCGCACTCTCGGCCATACTCGGCGTCAGCGTCTCTTCCATCGTCGGCATCGTCAGCGGCATCTGGCCCGCATGGAAGGCCGCCCGCCTCGATCCGATTGCGGCGCTGCACGCAGATTGACGGCACGACCATCTGCTCGCTGGCGAACTTTGCCACACGCACAATGCCCGTGATGAAATAGGCACGAAGGAGAGGCCGCGACGATGGAAATAACACTTGAACTAGACGAAGACCTACTTTCGGCCCTGCGCCGCTCGCCCGACGAGTTTGCCCGCGAGTTGCGCTTGGCGGCAGCGATCCACTGGTATCAGCGCGGCGCAATCTCGCAGGAGAAGGCGGCCGCGCTCGCCGCGCTTGATCGCACCGACTTCCTTTTGGCGTTGGCCCGCGAGCAGGCAGATGTGTTCGTCGTTGACTTCACTGATCTCGGCCGGGAGCTACAACGTGGCTGAACGCCCTGTTGTCAACGCCTCGCCGCTCATCTTTCTCGCGCGTGCAGGCATGCTCGATCTATTGCAGTTGGCCGCCGGAGATCGTCGTGCCCACGCCAGTTGCACATGAGATACAGCGGCGCGGTGCAAGTGATCCAACAGCCCAAGCCTTAACCAATGTGGCGTGGCTCGCCGTGATCGAACCGCCTCCGGTTCCACCGCAGATTCAGGCTTGGGCCTCGGACAGGGTGAATCATCCGTTCTAGCTTGGGCGCATGCACACTTTGGCACTGAGGCGATCATTGATGATCTGGCGGCCCGCGGCTGTGCTTCGGATTCCTATGCGCGGCACGCTAGGCTTGGTGCTGACCGCGAAGCAGCGCGGGCACATTCCGGCGGCCCGTTCCGTGCTGCTGCAATTAAGACAGAGTGGCATGTATTTATCAGAGCGCGTGATGAATCAGGCATTAGCGTTAGTCGGCGAGTAAGCTCATGACTTTCGACGACATAAAAGAATCGGCGTGGATGGCCGTGGATACGATTAGGGCGAATAAGTTGCGCTCGGCGTTGACGATTCTGGGTGTGGCTATCGGGGTGATCACGTTGACCTTTATGGTGTCGATCATACAGGGCTTGAACCGCGCGTTTGCCGAGCAGGTCGAGTCGTTGGGGTCGAACACGATCTTTATCTCGAAGTTTGATCCGAGTTTCGGCCGGCAGCCGAAGGCGGAGGAGCGGCAGCGTAAAGATTTGACGGTTGACGATGCGGCCGCGATGCGCGAGTTGCCGGGCGTGGTCGGCGTCTCGCCGATCTATCGCAAGATCGCGGAGAAACTGCGTTACAACGAGCAGCAGACCGACACGCCGGTCCTGTTGGGCGTGACGCAATATTACGAGTTCACGCATTCGCAGTACGTCGAGCGCGGGCGCTTCATCAACGAGATCGATCTGCGCGAACGCTCGAACGTCTGCGTGCTGGCGCAAGACGTGGTGCGTGCGCTCTTTAAGTACGAAGACCCGCTCGACAAGGAGATCAAGATCGGCGGCACGCCGTTTCGCGTCATCGGCGTGATGCAAACGCTCGGCAACTTCTTCGGTCAGTCGCGCGATAACTCGCTGTTCATTCCGCTGACGACCTATCAGAAGTATTACCCCGAAGTGCAGCCGCCGCAGACCGTCTACTTCATCATCCTGCGCCCGGCGACGCGCGCCGACGTACCGCGCGTGATGGCCGACGTGACCGATCTCTTGCGCCGTCGTCGCCGCGTGCCCACGGGTGCGCCGAACAACTTCGGCGTCTCGTCGCAAGACTCGCTGCTCGATTTTTATAATCAACTGACCGGCGCGACCGCGCTCGTCTTAACGGCCATCTCGTTCGTCGCCCTGATGATCGGCGGCATCGGCGTGATGAACATCATGCTCGTCTCCGTGACGGAACGGACGCGCGAGATCGGCGTGCGGAAAGCGGTGGGCGCGACGCGCGGCAACATCATGTCGCAGTTTTTGATCGAGGCTGTGGTCCTAACCGGCATCGGCGGCCTGTGCCGGCCTCATTGTCGGCGAGTTGATCAGTTTAGCAATGAACCAGTTTTCACCTCTGCCTGCTTACGTGCCCTTCTGGGCCATCGGTGTCGGCATCGGCATCTCAGCGAGTGTCGGCATCATCTTCGGCCTGTGGCCGGCGTGGAAGGCCGCGCGCCTCGATCCGATTGAGGCGTTGCGCTACGAATAACGGCCGCGCATCTTGCCAACGCGCCCGCCCTTCGCCGGATCGCGTCCACGCTGTTACACTAACGGGCGTAATCGTTCCCCAAGCAAATGTGAGGCAGACGTGCCTGAGTGGGCCGGGCAAAACCCGGCGCCGCGAACACGTACTACAGCCGTGAAACTGATCGAGACTTTGAAGTTGGCCCTGGCTGCGGTCTGGGCGCACAAACTGCGTTCGGCGTTGACGCTCTTAGGCATGATCATCGGCGTGACGGCCGTTGTCGTCGTCGTCTCTTTGATCGAAGGCTTCAACCGCTACGTGGACGAGAAGATCGCCGGCATCGGCTCGAAGTCGTTCACCGTCCAACGCTTCAATCCCTTTGAAGACTTCAAAGACACAGACACCATCGCCGCCGCCACGCGCCGCAACAAAGACCTGACGATGGACGACTTCGAGTACCTGCGCGCGCGGGCCACGCTCATCGGCAAACTCGGCGCGGGCGCGCGCCCGTCAACCAGACAAGTCAAACGCGGCGCGGTCGTCTTAGACGACGTGCAGATCGACGGCGAGACGGCGAACTTCGCCGACATCAAAGTTATAGACATCGCCGACGGCCGCTTCTTCACAGAGGCGGAGAACAACGCGGCCATTCGCGTCGCTTTCCTCGGCGCGGACGTGGCAACCAAACTCTTTCCCACGACCAACGCCATCGGCGAAGAGATCAGCATCGGCGGCTTGCCCTATCGTGTCCTCGGCGTCGCCGTCGCCAAAGGCACTGTGCTCGGCATCCCGCAGGACAACTACATCACGATCCCGTTGAAGACTTACGCCAACAACTTCGGCGGGCTGAGCCGGCAACGCTCGCTCTACTTCATCGCCACGGCCAGGTCCGACGAGTTGTTCAACGATGCGGTTGAAGAAGCCCGCCAGATCATGCGTGCGCGTCGCCGCGTGCCCGCCAACGAGAAGGACAACTTCGGCATCATCACGCCCGATGCGATCACGGGTTTGCGCGACCGCATCTTCGGCTCGATCTTCATCGTGGCGATTGCCGTGCCCGCCATCGCACTCGTCGTCGGCGGCATCGTGATCATGAACATCATGCTTGTGTCTGTGACCGAGCGCACCAAAGAGATCGGCATTCGCAAGGCGCTCGGCGCGCGTCGCACGGACATCTTGAAACAGTTTCTGGTCGAAGCCGTGACGCTCTCGGCCATCGGCGGCGCGACGGGCGTATTCTTAGCGTGGACCGTCGGGCGCATCCTGACGGCCGTGTTCTTCCCGACCTTCTTATCGCTCACGGCGATCATCGTCGCCGTCTCCGTCTCCGGCGGCATCGGCGTCATCGCCGGCATCTTCCCCGCATGGAAGGCCGCGCGCCTCGATCCGATTGATGCATTGCGGGCAGATTAGCATTCAACTATCAGCTTTTGTCTGTAAGCTAAGCTGATGACTGACCGCTGACAACTTAACTTTATGAATCTTCTACGCAGCGACATTTACGAGAACTTTTGGATGGCGTGGTCAACGCTGCGGGCGAACAAGTTGCGCTCGATCTTAACGGTCGTCGGCGTCGTCATCGGTGTCTGGACGGTGATGGCGATTGCCTCGATCATCAGCGGCATCGATCTGGCGGTGACGCGCGAGATCGAATCGTTCGGCACGCGCTCGATCATCATCACCAAGTACGAACCGGGCATACACGTCGGGCGACGTTCGCGCGAAGAACGCATGCGCAAGGAGTTGACCTACGAAGACGCGCTGGCTTTGCGCGCGCTGCCCTCGGTCGAACTGGCCGTGCCCTTTCTCGACATCACGAACAATTTCTTCGGTCAGAAGTTGCTGGTCGGCGCGAACGGCAAGACATCTTCGGCCGTGAACTTGAACGGCACGCTGCCCGACTACGAGCGGGCCGGCATTGAGAACCTGTCCGAAGGGCGCTGGTTCACGCAGTACGAGAACGACACCAACCAGCAAGTCTGCGTGATCGGATCGAGCGTGGCGGAGAATTTCTTTCCTTATTCGTCGCCGCTCGAAGAGAAGATCGAGATCGGCGGGCAAGAGTTTCGCGTCCTCGGCATGTTCGAGAAGCGCGAGCAGTTGGGCGGTGGCGGCGGCAACAACGATCAGAACAACGTCATCTACGTCCCCTACGATGTGGCGCGCAAGCTCAAGCCGAACGCCGAGGATGTGACGCTGCTTGCGGTCGCCAAGCCAGGCCGGATGGAAGAAGCCATCGATCAAGTGACGGACATGATGCGCGTCCGCCGACAGGTTCAGTTCGACGAGCCGAACAACTTCGGCATCACGACGGCCGAGTCCGCCATCGCCAGTTTCCGTTCGATCACGGCGGGCGTCGCACTGGCGATGGTCGTTATCTCGTCGGTCGGCTTGATGGTGGGCGGCATCGGCGTGATGAACATCATGCTCGTGTCCGTGACGGAACGGACGCGCGAGATCGGCACGCGTAAAGCAATGGGCGCACGCCGCCGCGACATCCTCTGGCAGTTCTTGATCGAAGCGATGACCTTGACGGGCTTCGGCGGTCTGGTCGGGCTGCTCATCGGCTGGGCCACGACGCTCTTGATCCGCCTGTTCGTTCCGTCCTACGTGCCGCTCTGGGCACCCATCGCCGGCTTCGTCGCCTCGGTTGGCATCGGCGTCATCTTCGGCCTCTGGCCCGCATGGAAGGCCGCCCGCCTCGATCCAATCGAAGCCCTACGCTACGAATAAAAGACAAGAAGCGATCAGCTTTCAACGGTCAGCGGTCAGCTAAAAACAAAAGCTGATTGCTGACTGCTGATCGTTTCTTCGTCGCTGCTGTTAAGCCATGACCGTGCCGGTCAGCATGGCGATGGCGACGGCAAAGAGGACGCCGAGCAAGGTGATGATGAGCACGATTGTCCAAGCCGAACCGGCCGGCATGCGCGCCACTTTGCGCAACCCCAACGCCGCGAGGAACAGACCATAAATCTTGAACAGATCGATTGAGCCGAGCAGCGTGGCGAGGACCGGGTGCGCCGTCCCGTCCACCAGCAGGCTGAAGTTGGCATGCACCAGCCCGCGCGAGGCCCGCGCGATGTCGCCTATGTCGTCGGGCGCTTTTACGAACAGCAGGATCAGGTTCGCCACCATCATGATGAGCGCGGGCGGCAACGCCGAATAGGTCCACACGGCGAGCGCCTGCTTGTAACTTAACCCGCGGCCCATCGCCATCGCGCCGAGCAGATAGAGCGCCGCGCCGGCCGCCACGAAGACCGCGACGCCGATCAGCGGCGAGAGATAGCCGAGCGCCTTGAAGACGGGCTTGGTCTGCAACTCGATGGCTTGTTCCTTCTGGTCGGGCGGCAGTTCGGCCGTGCGCGGCGACGCTTCGATCTGCCCACGGACGAACGCCTCGTAGCCACCGATGCGCTGGATGAACAGCACTTGAAAGAGCATGAACGTGACCAGCAGGATCAGGGCCGCGACGAGGAAGCGCGGGCGCACGCGCAACGCCTCGAAGGTGCGCCCCGGCTCGAAGAAGATGCCGGTCAGGGTTTGCGGCGTGGACATCGTCGCGGCCGCGTCGTCGCCTGCGCCTGCGTGCAGGTCTGAGGGCGTATAACTGGGGTCTGGCATGCTCATAAGTTTTGATCCAATCGTTCGGGTGTGGGTTAACAGGATCGGTTCACGGGCGAAGAGTCTGCCCCATGTGCGGTGGCGGTGTAAAGCGCCCGTTGATACGTGCGCTCCGCGCGCGGAGTTTCACAGCCGACAAGCTCGCACGACCGATCTCACATCGCACAGTTCAACTTGCCAATCACAACGCACGGCCGACCACTGACCACCAACAGTCTTAACCCTTCGTCGGCGCGTCTGCCCAACCGGGCACGCGTATGCAAGCGACTGTGTGGCCGGGCGCGACTTCGCGCAGGTCCGGATCAATCTGCGCGCACTGGGGAATCGCTTCCGGGCAGCGCGTGTGAAAGCGACAGCCCGCAGGCGGGTTGATCGGCGTCGGCACGTCGCCTTTCAAGACGATGCGCTCGCGCTTGCGCGTCGGGTCGGGCACGGGGATCGCGGACAAGAGCGCGCGCGTGTACGGGTGCAGAGGGTTCGCATACAAATCGACCGCGCTGGCCACTTCGACGATGCGCCCCAGATACATGACCGCCACGCGATCCGAGATGTGCTCGACCACTGCGAGTCCGTGCGAGATGAACAGGTAGGTCAAGCCAAACTCGTGCTGCAAGTCGGCCAACAAATTCACGACCTGCGCCTGCACCGATACGTCCAAGGCCGATACAGGCTCGTCCGCTACGATCAGCTTCGGGTTCAAGGCGAGCGCGCGCGCGATGCCGAGGCGTTGCCGCTGCCCGCCCGAAAACTCGTGCGGGTAACGATTCATGTAATCAGGATCAAGCCCGACTTTTGCGAGCAACTCCGCGACGCGTGCGCGTTGCTCTGTGCGCCCGCCGATGCCGTGGACGACGAGCGGCTCGGCCACGATGTCACGCACCTTCATGCGCGGGTTCAAAGAAGCGTAAGGGTCTTGAAAGATGATCTGCATCTCGCGCCTGAGCGCGCGCAACTCCCGCCCTTGAGTGCCCGCACGTCGCGGCCGGCAAACTCGATCTCGCCCTGCGTCGGTTCGATCAGACGCAACAGGCAACGCCCCACAGTTGACTTGCCGCAGCCCGACTCGCCGACCAACCCAAGCGTCTCGCCCTTGTAAATCTCAAACGTCACGCCGTCCACGGCGCGCACCACGTCGGCGCTGCCCTCGACCGGAAAATGTTTGACGAGGCCGCGCACACGCACGAGTTCATCCGCACGCGCGTCAAAACTAGCAGCATCGTGCGCGCGCGCCGCCTGCGCTTCCGCTTCCGGCACAGGCTGCAAACGCTCGTTGGTCGTTCCGTCAATCAACGCGTCGCACTTCCCTTCTCCTGTTCCGCTTGATGATCGGCCGTGACGGCCGCCGCCAGATCGTATAGCACACAACGCACCTCGACCGCGCCTTCGAGTTCATAGAGCGGGATGCGTTCGCCCACGGTGCAGCGCGGCATGCGGTGCGGGCAGCGCGGCGCGAAGTGGCAACCGGGCGGCAACTCGGTCAACTTCGGCACAGTGCCGTCGATGGTCTGCAAACGCTCGACCTTCTCCACCTCGGCCAGCGTCAGCTTCGGCACGGAGCGCAGCAACCCTTCGGTGTACGGATGCTTCGGACGCGCGAACAACTCCGCGACCGGCGATGCCTCAACGATCCGCCCCGTGTACATCACCGCCACGCGATCCGCGACTTCGGCGACCACACCGAGATCGTGTGTGATCAATAGCACTGCCAGATCGCGCGTCCGGCGCAACTCGTCCAACAGCTCAAGAATCTGCGCTTGGATGGTCACGTCGAGCGCGGTCGTCGGCTCGTCGGCGATGAGCAGTTTCGGATCGCACGCCAAAGCCATCGCGATCATCACACGCTGCCGCATGCCGCCTGAGAGTTGATGTGGATAATCATCCGCACGCCGCGCCGGATCAGGGATCGCCACCTCGCGCATCGCTTCGATAGCCGCCGCGCGCGCCTGCCCACGCGACAACTTCCGATGCAAGCGTAACGCTTCCGCGATCTGTTCGCCGACTGTATAGACCGGATTGAGCGAGGTCATCGGGTCTTGAAAGATCATGGTGATGTCGTCGCCGCGCATCTCGCGCATGCGCGCTTCGGACAACTGCAACAAGTCTGTGCCCTCGAACAGCAACTCGCCCCCGACGATCCGGCCGGGCGGCGCAACCAACCGCAGCAACGACAACGCCGTCACACTCTTGCCACACCCCGACTCGCCGACCAAGCCCAACAACTCGCCCCGGTCGAGTTGAAAGCTCACGCCGTCCACGGCGCGCACTATCCCTGCGCGCGTCTTAAAGTGCGTCTGTAAATTTTTAACTTCAAGCAGGTGCGGCATGGCTGCGCTTCAATCTTCGACGCGAACAGATAGGGCCTCTATGCTGACTTTAGCATAGAGGCCCTGTGCCGGCCAACCGGCGCGGCCGCGGCGTTGAGCGCCAGCGGGACATGCGCCGCGAACTATTACTTCGGCGTGCCTGTTAGTTACCGCCCCGGCAGTTTGATAGCGGCGGGCGGCATCCGCGATTTGCGCAGCCCACGTTGCGGCCCGGTGGGGAGGATCACGTTGTTCAAGGCTTCGACGTTGACGAAGTAACGATACGAGCCGGTTTGCTCCACGCCGACAAGGAACTGCACGTCGATTGTGCCGCCGGGCAAGAGTGGTTGCCCCAGCGTCACCGTGCCGGCCGAGAGGCTCGTGTTCAAACCGCCGCCGCTCGATTGTGCGGGCGGCTCCTCGCGCGTCAACCCCTGCACGTTCAACGAACCGCCCACGGCCGTCGTCACCGTGATGTTGGGTGAACTAAGCACGCGCAAATCGGCCGTGGTGGTGGGCACGCCGCCGATGCGCGTCGTGATGTCCACGACGCGGAACCGTAGGCGTGTGACGGGTGCGCCCGTGTTGTTCGTGAAGCGGCGACGCAGCGACAGCGTGCCGAAGGTTGAGAAGTTGCCGGGGTCCGACGTGGTGTCGCGCACGCGCGCGCAAGCGAGCGTCGGGTCGGTGCAACTGGCGGGGCTGGCCGGGTCGATGTACGACGCATTAATCTGCGCGTTGCGCTGGACGGGGCTGGTCGAGTTCTCCGGCCCCGGCGCACCTAAGATGGCGGTTGAGTCGCTGTCTTGGGTCACGAGCGCGAAGTCGGACTGGTTGTCGCCCGTGTCCTGCGGCAGCCCCAAGCGCATCCGGCGCACGTGAAAGTAGTTCGTGCCGCTGGAACTGACCGGGAAGGTCGTCAGCCCGTTCTCGCGGTACAGGAACGGCACGCTGCTGGCCCCGACCGCGTCAAGGCGGTTGGCGAGCGTGAAGTTCGCGGGGTTGGCCGTGTTGAAGAGGGCGACGCCGGAGATGAGCGGAATATCAGTTGTATAGTTCGCATCGCCCGTGGCGGTCGTGCCGTTGCCCGCAGGGTACGCGGAGAGTGAATAGCCGCCGGAGTTGACGCCAAGATAGTGGCCGCGCGGCGGGATGATCGTGCCGACGGGCACGACGAAGCGCGTCACGCCGTCGGCGGCCACGAGCGCCCAACCGGCCGAGCCGTCCATGGTCGTGACGGCGAGCGGCGCGTCCGTGTTGTTGTATAACTCAATGTACTCGTCGAGGTTCGGATTGGGCGCGGGGCTGTCGATGCCGAAGCGAAACTCGCTGATGAGAATGTTGCTGACCGGCGGGCAGCCGAAGCCGGAGACGGTCAGCGTGTAGCCGCCGCACGTTTGATTCACATTAAAGTTGTAGACGACAACTTGAAACTCCGAGTTCGCCGCGACGTTGAACGCGTAAGAGCGCGTCGGATTCGGGCTGGCCCCGATGTCTCCGAGATAGTTCTGGCTAATGTTGCCCGGATTATAACCAGCATAGGCGGCGCTAAAGATGGCCGTCGCGCCTGCACACGTGCCCGCGTTCAGCGTCACGGTGATGCATGCGGTCGCGTTGTTGTTGTTGACGAAATTATAGACCTTCGCGTTGCGCAAGTTGGCGTCGGCGACGCCGGGAAAGGGCTTCACGCTGGCGCAACTGCTGGCCACACCGTTCGGCGTCAAGCGCCCCGTCTGCGGGAGCGCGCCCGTGGTGGTCGAGTCGTTAAGGGTGAACGAGCCGGTGCAAGACTGCGCACGGACGGGCGCTTGCGCGCCGGCCAGTAAGGTCAAAGTTAGTGCGAGTGCCGCGCCAGCGGCGCGCTTGAAAGAGGCAACGGACGGCATAGATCAACGCTCCTGTCGGGGAAAGATTTCGTGCGGTTTGTTGGGGGGAAGCGAATGTGACGGGCCGGCAACCGAGCGCAACAGCCCTGCCCACCAGCGGAGCCATACTAGCACCGCTCTGACCCGGCAGCCAAAAGAACCAGCAACGCCCGGCAAACCGGGCAAGACGCAGCACAGCTCGACCGATTAACTCACAGATCGGACGGCAGAATCGCGGCCGGCACGCGCCCCGCTTGTTGGCGCACACGCACGCGCCGCGCGAACTCTGCGCGCGCCAACTTATCGTCCGTCGGCAGCGTCCAGATTTCCGCCACGAACCACGTCGGCTTGCCCGCCACAACTTTCTGCTGCAACAAAGCCTCTACATCCAGATCAGTCTCTTGCAACTCGCCCTCCGCGTCCACCACCTCGCCCCCATGAAAGAACGCCCACTCGCCCTGCACCTTCAAATGATAGACCTTAAACTGGCTCTTAATCTTCAACCGCGCCCGCACCGCATCCAACAAAGCCTTCCGCTCCGCCGTCCCCTGCCCCGGCGTCGTCGCTTTATTTACGTCCTGTGCCTTCGCCGCGCTCAGCCCCGTCAGACCAAACAGCGCCGCGCTCAAGATCAAGTGCATCAACGTTCTCATCTGTTCCTCCAAACACTACTCAACTAGACCGTCACTGCTTCTCGATACTCACCCCAGACGCGGCGCAGGCGATGGCTGATCTCGCCGACGGTGGCGTAAGTTTCGACGGCGGCGAGGATGTGGGGGAGCAAGTTGTCTGTGCCGTGGGCGGCTTGTTCGAGCGTTGCGAGGGCGGCTTCGGTGCGCGTGTTGTCGCGGCGTTGGCGCAGGGCGCGGAGGCGTGCGACCTGATTGTGTTCGACCGCCGGGTCGATGCGCAGGAGCGGCGGCGCGGAGTCTTCCGCTGATTGAAAGCGGTTGACGCCGACGACGATGGCGTCGCCTGATTCGACGGCGCGTTGATATTGATAGGCGGCTTCCTGTATCTCGCGTTGCACGTAGCCGAGTTCAATCGCGCGTAGCATGCCGCCGAGTGCGTCGATCTTTTTGATGTAGTCGGCGGCGCGTTGTTCGAGGTCCGTGGTCAACTGTTCGATGGCGTATGAACCGGCGAGCGGATCAACCGTGTCGGCGACGCCGGACTCGTGGGCGATGACCTGTTGCGTGCGTAGGGCGACGCGCGCGGCGTTCTCGGTTGGCAAGGCTAAGGCTTCGTCCATCGCGTTCGTGTGGAGACTCTGCGTGCCGCCGAGGACGGCGGCGAGCGCCTGTATGGTCGTGCGGACGACGTTGACTTCGGGTTGCTGCGCGGTCAGTGTCGAGCCGGCGGTCTGCGTGTGAAAGCGCAGCATCAAGGAACGCGGGTCGCGCGCGTTGAAGCGTTCACGCATGATGCGTGCCCACAGGCGACGGGCGGCGCGGAACTTGGCGATCTCTTCCAAGAGGTTGTTGTGCGCGTTGAAGAAGAAGGAGAGGCGCGGCGCGAACTCGTCAACCTGTAAACCGGCCGTGATCGCAGCTTCGACGTAAGCGATGGCGTCGGCGAGCGTGAAGGCGATCTCTTGCGCGGCGGTCGAGCCGGCCTCGCGGATGTGATAACCGCTGATCGAGATGGTGTTCCAGTTCGGCACTTCGCGGGCGCAGTAAGCGAACGTGTCGGTGATGAGTCGCATCGAGGGCGCGGGCGGGTAGATATACGTGCCGCGCGCGATGTACTCCTTCAAGATGTCGTTCTGGATCGTGCCCTGTAGCTTGGCTACTGGAACGCCTTGTTTGCGTGCGACCGCGACGTAGAGACAGAGCAAGGTCGAAGCGGTCGCGTTGATCGTCATCGAGGTCGAGACTTCGTCGAGCGGGATGCCGTCGAACAGGCGCTCCATGTCTTCGAGCGAGTCGATGGCGACGCCGACCTTGCCGACTTCACCGGCGGCGAGTGGGTCGTCCGAGTCCAACCCGATCTGCGTCGGCAGATCGAAGGCGACGGAGAGGCCGGTCGTGCCTTGCGCAAGCAGATACTTGTAACGCGCGTTGGACTCTTCCGCCGTCGCATAACCCGCGTACTGGCGCATCGTCCAGAGTTTGCCCCGGTACATCGTGCGGCGCACGCCGCGCGTGTAGGGAAACTCGCCCGGTGCGCCGAGGTCGTGTTCGTAGTCGATGGGGTCTATGTTCGCGGGGTTGAAATCGTTCGGCAGTTCGAGGCCCGAAGAAGTCTCGAAGCGCGCGCGCCGTGCTGCGGTGGCGTCTGTTTTCGTGCTCATAAGGCCGCTCGCGTTGTCCGTTCGTGTGCAGGGCTGTTTGTCTTGGCCGTCCGTCTCGTTGCCGGCCGCCAACGCTAGCACACGGCGCGCGCGCGCGGCAATTAACCTGACCGGCCCGGTCGCTTCGGTTTGACCGCGCCCGCCCGCGTCGCTTAGCATCGCACGCGCATGAAGGCGCGCTTGAACGAGCCGCCCCGGAGTCTGCTTGTGGAATTGAACGACGACGCCAAAGAGATCGTGGAAGAGATCGGCCGCGCCATCAACACGGCGGTCGAACGCTCGCCCGAAGTGGCCGATGCCATCGCGCGCTTGCGCGCCGCCGGCTACGAGATGGAGTTGTCGCTCAAGCTCTTGATCGGTCTGCGCGAACTGGACGAAGCGCCCGACGCGGGCGTCACGCTTGAGTTGACCGACGAAGACCGGCGCACGCTCCGCAGCATGAAGATTCGCCTCGACGACGGCGAATAAAATGTGCCCTCGCATCGTCTCGGCCCGTTGCGCTTCGGCCTCGTGTTGTGCCGCCGCCGCCGCATTTTGCCTTTGCTGTTGAGCGTGTGCTATCTTCCCTGTCTTAAGTTCCCGCTGAATTTTTCACCCGCAATATTTAAAGAGGAGTTGACGCGAAAAGTATGTCTAGCCCTAACGGAAATTTGAGCGGCGACGGCCAGCTACGACGGCAAGGTCGTGCAAGTGATCGGCCCTGTCATCGACGTGGAGTTTCCCGAACACCATCTGCCGGAAATTTACACGGCGCTGCGCGTCGTCTCGGAAGGCTTCGACGTGCCGAACCCGATTGACATTATCTGCGAGGTCGAACAGCACCTCGGCGAGAGCCGCGTCCGCACCGTCTCGATGAAGCCGACCGAAGGCGTCGTGCGCGGCATGAAGGCGATAGACACGGGCGGGCCGATCACTGTGCCCGTCGGCGAAGCAACACTGGGGCGCGTCTTGAATGTCATCGGCGAACCTGTGGACAACCTCGGCGAAGTTCGCGCCGAGCAACGTTACCCGATCCACCGCCATGCGCCTTTGCTCGAAGAACAATCAACCGAGTTGGAGATGTTCGAGACGGGCATCAAGGTCATCGACCTGATTCAACCGTTCCTGCGCGGCGGCAAGATCGGTCTGTTCGGCGGCGCGGGCGTGGGCAAGACCGTGCTGATTCAAGAGTTGATCAATAACGTCGCGCAGAAGCACTCCGGCTTCTCGGTCTTCGCGGGCGTCGGCGAACGCACGCGCGAGGGCAACGACCTGCTGCGCGAGTTCGTCGAATCGGAAGTTATTCAATTCGGCGACACGTTCAATAAGCACTTCAAAGAGACGGGCGAATTTGACATGACTAAGGTTGATGTCAAAGCACTCGGCGAGTCGAAGGTGGCGCTTGTCTACGGGCAGATGACCGAACCGCCGGGCGCGCGTCTGCGCGTCGCGCTGTCGGGCTTGACCGTCGCCGAATACTTCCGCGATCAAGGTATGGACGTGCTGCTCTTTATCGATAACATCTTTCGCTTCACGCAGGCCGGGTCGGAAGTGTCGGCGCTCTTGGGGCGCATGCCTTCGGCGGTCGGCTACCAGCCGAACCTTGCGACCGAGATGGGCGAGATGCAAGAGCGCATCACGTCCACTAAGACCGGCTCGATCACTTCGATTCAAGCCGTCTACGTGCCGGCGGACGACTACACAGACCCCGCGCCCGCGACGACCTTCGCGCACCTTGATGCCGTCACGGCGCTCTCGCGGCAGATCGTCGAACTGGGCATCTACCCGGCGGTCGATCCGCTCTCGTCTTCGTCGCGCATTCTCGACCCGCGCATCGTCGGCGACGAACACTACCAGACGGCGCAGGACGTGAAGCGCATCTTGCAACGCTACAAGGAACTGCAAGACATCATCGCTATTCTCGGCCTCGACGAACTGTCGGAAGAAGACAAGCTCGCCGTCTCGCGTGCGCGCAAGATTCAACGCTTCTTCTCGCAGCCGTTCTTCGTCGCCGCACAGTTCACGGGCCTCGAAGGCAAGTACGTCGAGATCAAAGACACCATTCGCGGCTTCCGCGAGATCATCGACGGTCAGTGCGACGACATCCCCGAACAAGCCTTCTTCCTGCAAGGCACAATCGACGACGTGCGTAAACGCGCCCGCGAGATCGCAGAAGCGTAAAACTACAGTGACAAGTGACATGCGACGAGTGACAAGTTAACAACTTGTTCCCGCTTGTCACTTGTCACTCGTCACTTGTCACTGCTTTTTATATGGCTGACAGAATCCAACTCGACGTGATCACGCCGGAGCGCAGCGTGCTATCGGAGACGGTGGACTTTGTGTCCGTGCCGGGCGCGGGCGGCGAAATCGGCATCCTGCCCGGCCACACGCCGCTCATCTCGCAACTGCGCACCGGCCTCTTGACCTACACGCAAGGCGGCGCGACCGAACGCCTGCTCGTCGCCGGTGGCTTCGTCGAAGTCAGCAGCGACCGCGTCTCCGTCCTCGCCGACGCGGCCGAGCGCCCCGAAGAAGTCGAACCCGCGACCGCCCGTCAGAGCGCGAACAGGCCGAACGCGCCCTCGCCGCCTTCACCGGCGACGAAGCTGACTTCGAGCGCGCCCGCGCCGAACTAGACCGCGCCGACGCGCGCCTGCAACTCCTCGAAAATAATCCGGCACGCGGCTAAGCGCCACACATCAAGTAGACGTGCGCGCACGCACAGGCGGGGTTTATCAGCCCCGCCTTTTTAATGTCCCGCACATCGGCCCCACGCCAGTTTCCTTAAAGCATTTTCTTAACTTCTCATCGTGTTTCATAGTTGAAACGTTGATGCAAACAAGGTATAATCCGGTTCGCATCGAACAAGGCAGGCAGACAGCTTTAAGGGGGCGCGGATGGCACAGTTGGAAGCGACATTGACGGCGGACGAGTCACGGGCAATTGCAGGCGAGGCGACGCCGGAAGACCGGCAAGCCGAACCTTCCCTGCGCCCGCGCGCGCTCGACGAATACATCGGGCAGACGAAGATCACGACCAATCTCAAGATTTTCCTGCGCGCCGCCACCGCTCGCCGCGAAGCACTCGACCACGTACTTTTCTTCGGCCCGCCCGGCTTAGGCAAGACCACGCTCTCGCAGATCATCGCGCACGAAATGGACGCGCCCTTGAAAATGGTCAGCGCGCCCGCCATCGAGCGCGGCGGCGACTTGGCGGCGGTCTTAACGAATCTGCAAGAGGGCGAAATTCTCTTCATCGACGAGATTCATCGCCTCAAGCCGCAGATCGAAGAAGTGCTCTATCCCGCGATGGAGGACTATCAACTCGATCTCATGATCGGGCAGGGCGCGGCCGCCCGCTCGATCAAGTTAGACCTGCCGAAGTTCACGCTGGTTGGTGCGACCACGCGCGCCGGTTTGATCACCGCGCCGTTGCGCGGTCGCTTCGGCATCGTCTTTCATCTCGACTTCTATGGGCAGAAAGACTTGGAGATCATCGTGCATCGTTCGGCCGAGATTCTGGCTGTCGAGATCGAAGCGACGGGCGCACGCGAGATCGCACGGCGCGCACGCGGCACACCGCGTATCGCTAATCGTTTGTTACGCCGCGTGCGCGACTATGCGCAGGTCTTGGGCGACGGGCGCATCACGCAGGCTTTGGCTAAGCGCGCGCTCGACGAGATGGAAGTGGACAAGTTCGGCCTCGACGAAGTGGACCGCAAAATCTTGTCGGCCATCATCGAGAAGTTTGACGGCGGGCCCGTCGGCATCGGCACTATCGCGGCCTCGATCAGCGAGGAGCGCGAGTCCATCGAAGAGATCATCGAGCCGTACTTGATCCAGATCGGTTTCCTCAACCGCACGCCACGCGGGCGCGTCGCCACCCGCGCCGCTTACAAGCATCTGGGGCTAACGCCGCCCCGGCCCGCGCAAGACGCGTTGGCGAGTTGAAGTAAGTTGAGAGTTGAACTCTCAAAGTTGACATTGAATTTGCCAGATTCGGTCTGACGCCGCGAGGCATCAGCCGGAGCAAACGCCGGGCGCGCAGGCGCGCGCAGGTAGATAGATCGGGAGCTATTTACCTGCTGCACCAAGCGACCCGGCGTTTTAATTTGAAATGATGCATGATGAATAAAGATCAACTTGTCTTTCATTCATCATGCATCATTTCCCTTATGTCCTTGTTTGATGGCGGCGCGCATCTCGGTGACGGCGCGTTCCAAGCCGACGAAGACGGCGCGGGCGATGATGTTGTGGCCGATGTTGAACTCGTGGACTTCGTGGATCGCGGCGAGCGCGCCGACGTTGCGATAGGTTAGCCCGTGCCCGGCGGCGACTTGCAGCCCTGATTGAGCGGCGAGCGTGGCGGCGACGCGCAGGCGTTGTAGTTCCTGCGTCGCGCGTTCCGCGCCCGCGCCGTGCAAGCCGGCCGCACCGAGCGTCGCGTCTGCGTAGGCTGCGGTGCAGAGTTCGATCTGCTGCGCGCCCGCTTCTTTCGACGCCGCGATCTGCTCGCCGTCCGGGTCGATGAAGATGCTGGTGAAGACGTTGCTCGCGCGCAAGGAAGTGCACGCCGCGCGCACCGCGTCGAAGTTGGCGCGCACGTCTAGGCCGCCTTCGGTCGTGATCTCGTTCGCCGTCTCAGGCACGAGCGAGACGGCGTCCGGGCGCGCGTCGGCAGCAATGCGCAGCATCTCTTCGGTCGTCGCCATCTCGACGTTTAAATAGGTGGTCAACACTTGCCTGAGCGTGTACACGTCCGCATCCTGTATGTGCCGGCGGTCGCCGCGCAAGTGGATCGTGATGCCGTCCGCGCCTGCCTGTTCGCACACAAGCGCCGCCGCAACTACACTCGGCTCAGGCGCGCGCCGCGCCTGCCGCACCGTAGCCACGTGATCGATGTTGACGTTGAGTCGTGCGGTCATAAGGACTTTTTCCGTGGTTAAGCGACCGCAAGCCGCAAATCGTTTTGCACGGTCACGGTCGGGTTCGAATTCGGCTGCGGCACAGATAGCCCCTGCTCCTTTAATAAGGCAACGTGCTCTTCCATGCCCCACTTCGCTTGGTACAAACAATCCTCGATTGAGTGCCCGACGCCGGTGAAGCCTTCGAGTTCCGGCGAATAGAAACCGAAGAACGTGGGGTCTGCCGTTGCTTCGATGATAAGCGAGTATTTCAAATCAATCATCTTGCTTAACCTCTCTTTACGCCGGCCGCTTTAAGAATAGCATTACACGTGCCGGTCGGAACTTCTTTAGCACCGTGATAGTCAACCCGAATCAGCCTGTCATGCTCCGGCTTGCCATAGTAACGGATCGAGCCTTTCTCCTTGATCAGCCGGAAGCCATTGCTTTCCAGCAAACGAACTAACTCGCTAAACTTCATGTCCGTCGAAGCCCTCTGACGGGCAACTATAAACCTGTTCGTCGCCTTGATACAGGGCCATTTTTCGCGCGTTTAGTGCTGCCAGTGGATCGCTGGTGCGTTTGCGGTTAGATGCGGCGGGCGGTGCTGGCGAGTTCGGGTGAGATGTCGCTGGCGGGCGCGGCGGAGCGGTCGTCTAAGAGGGGCGCGTGCATGTCGCGGCTGTGGGCGAGGGCGTGCGTCTGCGCGATGGCGGCGGTGTAGACGCCGTGGCGCGCGTGGCGGCGCACCTCGCGCAGTTCGACGAAGCCGTCGAGGCCGGCGCGGAAGCTGACCTTGCTGCCGGCCACGTCGTTCCAACGCACGGGCCATTCTTTCATGCGCAGCCCGGCGGCGTGGGCGACGTAGAGCAGTTCCACGTCGAAGCCGAAGCGGTCGATGACGCACGCTTCAACCAGCGGCCGGCACACGTCCATACGGAACGCTTTGAAGCCGCATTGTGTGTCGTAAAAGGGCAGACCCGTGGCGAGGCGCACCATCAAGTTGAAGAAGCGCCCGCTCAACTCGCGCGCCCACGGTTGATGCACGCCGACGAGTTTGCGATCCAGCGCGCGCGAGCCGAAGACGACATCGTACTGGCCGGCGCGAATGGGGCCGATCAGTTTCGGCAACTCGGTAATAGGCGTCGAAAGATCGGCGTCGGAGAAGATGGCGACGGGCGCACGCGCCGCGAGCAGGCCGGCGCGCACGGCGTAGCCTTTACCGGCGTTCGGGCGCAAACGGATGAGATCGGCGCTGATCGAGCCTGCGTGGGCCGCGAACGTCTCTTCGGCGACGCGCACGGTCTGGTCGCGCGAGCCATCGTCCACGACGATCACTTCGGCCGGCGTCGCCTGCGCGTGCAGGTAGGCGAACACCTCGCGCAGCGTTTGGCCTAAGCGCGCTTCTTCGTTGTAAGCCGGGATGATAAGCGAGATAGCAACAGACATAAACAGCGATCAGCTATTAACGGTCAGCGGTCAGCTAAAGAGATAAGCTGAAAGCTGAAAGCTCACGGCTGACAGCTTCACCAGCAGTTTAACTTGTCACTTCTGACTTGTCACTTGTCACTGCTTTTACTGACGGTGTGTTAAAATTTTGGCGTGACGACTCCCCGGTTGTAACGTTTGGCCAAGCTGGCATGAGGGGTGCATTTTTGCGGCAAGGACGTAGGTTATATGTAGGTCTGCTTTGTGGTGCGGTGCTGATCGCGCTGTCGGCGGCGCTCGGCGGCGCGGCGCGTTGGCGCGCGCGGACTTACGTGCCGGCGGCGCGCAGCAGTAGTAACGACGATTTAGTCGAGCGCGATTTTCAGGATGCGCTCACGCTCGTGACAGACAATTACGCCGACGAGATCGATTATGAGAAGGCTAATCAGGCGGCGATTCAAGGCATGCTCTCGACGCTCGATCCGCATTCGACCTTCTTTCCGCCCGCCGACTTCGCGCGCCTGAAACAAGATCAAGACTCGCAGTTCTACGGCATCGGCGTGACGATCCTGCGCCATCACGATGGCGTGTACGTGCAATCGCCCGTCGATAACACGCCGGCCGCGCGCGCAGGCTTGCGCTACGGCGACAAGATTCTCGCCGTCGACGACAAGGACGCGCGCGATTGGACCAGCGAGCAAGTCTCGAAGGCTGTGCGCGGCGACCGTGGTACGCCGGTCACGTTGAAGGTCGAGCGCGCGGGCGGCCTTGTGCCGTTATACTTCACGATCACGCGCGACACAGTGCCGCTGCCGTCCATTCGCAGCGCCTTCATGGTGCGCCCCGGCACGGGTTACGTCGCGCTCGTCGGCGGCTTCAACCACACGACGAGCGACGAGTTGCAAGAAGCGGTCGCAGGGTTGCGGAAAGACGGGATGCGCCAGCTTGTGCTGGACCTACGCAACAATCCCGGCGGGCTGCTCGATCAGGCCATCGAAGTGACCAGCCAGTTTTTGCCGCGCGGGCAAACCATCGTCTCCGTGCGCGGGCGCGGCGAACACAGTCAGACCCGCACTTACACGAACACAGACTTCGACCCTGAAGACTTCCCGCTCGTCGTCTTGGTCAATCGCAACACGGCGTCTGCGTCCGAGATCGTCGCGGGCGCATTGCAGGATCACGGGCGCGGCTTGCTGGTCGGCGAGACGAGTTTCGGCAAGGGACTGGTGCAGCGCGTCTTCGAGTTGCGCCCATGGGGCGCGGGGCTGACGCTGACGCAGCAGAAGTATTACACGCCTTACGGCCGCTCGATTCAGCGCGACTATTCCAACGGCTCGCTCTACGACTACTACGTGCGCCACAGTCCCGAAGACGAGCCTGAGCCGCAGACGCCGCGCGCGCCCTCGATCTCGACGCCGCCGCGCAACCAGAAAGTTGCGCTCGCTGCACCCACGCCGCAGCCGACGCCCGCGCCCGTGCCCGTTGGGCTAGCAGTTAAGACGGCGGGCGGCCGCGTCTTCTACGGCGGCGGCGGCATCACGCCCGACATCGACGTGAAGCCGCTCGACGTAACCACGCCCGCGCGCGTCCGCGTCTTCGATGCCGCGTTCGCCTTCACGCGTGAACTGGCCGCCGGTCAGATCACCGGACTTGAAAGTTATCGCGTGGACAAGGTGCAGTACGGGCACGACCTGCGCCCGACCGATTATCCGATCACAGAACGCGTCGTCGAAGCCTTTCAGACTTTCCTGCGGCGGCACACGGAGTTGCGCTTAACGCCCGCGCAGGCCGAAGCCGAGGCCGACTACGTGCGCGTGCGGCTGCGCGAAGAGATCGCCACGGCCGCTTATGGTTCGGAGGTGGGTGCGCGCAGTCTGCTCGACAGCGATCCGCAACTGTTGCGCGCGCTCGAAGCCTTCCCCGATGCCAAGCGCCTCGCAGAGATGATTCGCAGCGGCAACACCGTCAGCTTGAATCTACCCGCGCGTGCGCCCGCCACACGCACGACCGACGATGCTGATTGGTTCTTGGACGAAGGGCTATTAACTTAAAAGAGCGCACCGCTCGTCGTGCGCTCCGTTCATCATCATTGCGAGCCTAACAAATGAACTGCGTCAAGTGTCAGTCGGCGACGGGGCTGCAAGTCGTCGCCAAACTGTTAAGCGAGTGGGACGACCCGCGCGATCAAATCTACGAAGAATGGGTCCTCTGCCGCCAGTGCGGCGCGACCTACTACGCCACGCTCACCGACACCTTCTTCAGCGACGACTTCCGCATCGAAACCTACGAAGCCGACCAGCAAGCATGGCAGCAGTCATACGAACTGGCCCACGCCTGCCCACGCCCCGACGATCACGAATGCACCTGCCCCGCCCACACCCAACTCCAAAAACAAGGCCGCCCCGGTCGCGGCAAACTCGTCCGCGACGATTCGGTCTTCTACCACGATTGAATAACTACAAAGACACGAAGACACGAAAGATTAATAAGTGATCTTTCGTGTCTTCGTGGTTAATTTTGTTCGCCGTGTTCAGGTTGTACGGCCGCGCGGCGTTAAGTTGACTTAGACCTTCTTCGTCTTCCAATGCCCGCGCCGGAAGAGGATGGCGCTGGCGATGGCGAGGGTTGAGAAGGCGAGGGTGACGGCGAAGAATGCGCCGCGCGGGCCGAAGCCTAAGGGTCGGGCCAGCACCCATGCGAGCGGTATCTCCCAGAGCCAGAAGATGCAGAGGTTGAGCCACGTCGGCGTCCAGGTGTCGCCCGCGCCGTTGAAGGATTGCGTCAGGACCATGCCGTAGGCGTAGAACAGAAAGCCGGAAGCGATGATGCGTAGGCAGTCGGTCGCGTATTGCGCGACGGCCGGCTCTTGTGTGAACAGGCGCGCGATGGGGCCGGCAAAGACGACGAAGATGAGGCCGACCGTGCCGAGGAAACAGACGTTGTATAAGCCCGCGCGCCAGACCGCGCGCTCGGCCCGTTCGGGCTTGCCTGCGCCGAGCGCCTGCCCGACCATCGTGGCCGCCGCGTTCGACATGCCCCACGACGGAAAGAGCGCGAACAGGATGACGCGTATGCCGATGGTGTAACCGGCGAGCGCGTCGCTGCCGAAGGTCGAGATCAAACGGATGAGGCCGATCCAACTGGCCGTGCCGATGAAGACTTGCAGCGTGCCCGTGCCCGACAACTTGACGAGCCGCGCCATCAGCCCCGGCTCGATGCGCAGATGGCGACGCGCGAGGGTGATGCGCCCGTCCGGCCGCAGCAGACGCGAGAAGGCATAGAGCGCGCCCGTGCCGCGCCCGATGGTCGTGGCCACGGCCGCGCCCGTCACGCCGAGTTCGGGGAACGGCCCCCAGCCGAAGATCAGACACGGCCCCAGCACGATGTTGATGATGTTCGCCAGCCACAAGACGCGCATCGCAATCGCCGCGTCGCCCACGCCGCGAAAGATCGCGTTGATCAGAAACAGCAACACGACCGAGGCGTTCCCGCCGAGCATCACGCGCGTATAGTTGACGTGCGTGAGGACACCCGGCGACGCGCCCATCAAACCGAGCAGGCGCGGCGCGAAGATGATCCCCAACACGCCGAGCAACAACGAAATCCCTAAGCCCAACACGATGACTTGCCACGCGGTATGCGCCGCGCCTTCTGGGTCGTGCTCGCCCGTGCGCCGCGCGACCATCGCCATCGCGCCGATGCTCAAGCCGATGGCGACCGTATAAACGATGGTCAGCATCGACTCGGTTAAGCCGACCGTGGCGACAGCATCCGCGCCGAGATGCGCGACGAAGAACACATCGCACACGGCGAAGATGCTCTCCATCAACATCTCCAAGACCATCGGCACGGCGAGCAACAAGACCGCGCGCCCGACCGGCCCCTGCGTGTAGTCGCGGTGCGACCCGCGCACGGACTCGCGCAGTCCACGCCACAAGCTGTCGTGCTCGTCGTCGCCGGCCGCGATCAATGTTTCGTTTGCGTCTGACATGCGGTTCCATCTTACGCGTGCGCGGTGCGTAATGTTGCGGCCGTGTAGTCTATCTAGTTGGTTACTTGCTCAATCAACGACGCGCGCGATCAGGCATTTCAAGTAGAGCGTTTCGGGCACGCCGACGAGGACGGGATGATCGCGTGCCTGCGTGCGCCGCTCGACGAGTTGCACGCGTCTGTGCGCGTCGGCCGCGGCCGCGGCCAGCATCTCTTGAAACATCTGCCCGGTCATGTGATACGAACAGGTGCAGGTGATGAGCACACCGCCGGGCGCAAGCAGCTTCAACGCGCGCAGGTTGATCTCTTTGTAGCCGCGTGCAGCCGCGGGCACGCTCGCGCGGTTCTTGGCGAAGGCGGGCGGGTCGAGCACGATGGTGTCGAAGCGTTCATTCGCGTCCTGCAACTCGCGTAGGGCATCGAAGACGTTCGCCTCGCGGAACTCGACGTTAGCAGCGCCGTTCAACTCCGCGTTGCGCTGCGCGGCGGCGACGGCTTCGGCGAGATGTCGAGGCCGACGACGCGCTCGCAGTTGCGCGCCATGTTGAGCGCGAACGCGCCGTTGAACGTGAAGCAATCGAGCGCGCGCCCGCGTGCTATGTGACCGGCGGCGACGTGGTTCTCGCGTTGATCCAAGAACGCGCCGGTCTTCTGCCCCGCGAGCGGCGCGACCGTGAAGCGCACGCCGTGCTGCACGATCTCCATCTCGGCCGGTGCGTCGCCGTAGAGCACGCCCGCCGTGAGCGGCAGCCCTTCCAGTTTGCGCACGCGCACGTCGTTGCGCTCGATGATGGCGCGCGGGCTTAACTCGGCGACGAGCAGTTCGACGAGTAAACTTTTGATCGCCTCTGTGCCCTGCGAGAGCGTCTGCACGACGAGCACGTCGGCGTATGCGTCCACGATGAGCGACGGCAGCAGATCGCCTTCGGCATAGATCAAACGGCAAGCGTCCGCTCCGGCACGCAACTCCGCGCGGCGTTCGATGGCGGCCCGCACGCGCGCCTGCCACCACGCGCGGTCGATCACTTCATCGCGCCACGTCAACAGACGCAACACGATCTCCGAGCGGTCGCTATAGAGCGCCTGCCCTACGGCGCGTCCGCGCTCGTCCACGACGCGCACGACCGCGCCGCCCGCGCCCGCGCCTGTGTCGCTCACGTCGCTGCGATAAATCCAGAGGTGGCCGGCGCGTGCGCGCTCCGCCCCACGGCGTGTGACGGTGACGACCGTTTGAGTCATGGCGGCAGTGTCGGTAAAAAACGCGGCTGATTCAAGCGCAGCGAAGGGTCACTGCATATTTTGCAGTGACCCTTCGCGTGTGTGTCGGGGCAAAGCGCAAGGGCGCGCGTGCGTCGCTTAACGGCGCGCGGCCGTTTTGACGGCGAGCGGCCGCGCAGCAAGTTTGCGCGTGTCGGGCTGCGGCCGCGATTCCGGCGGCGCGTTGCCCAGTGCCTCTGTGTTGATGAAGAAGCGATAGTTGCCGCCCCGCACGACGCTGAGCAGGAATTGCGCGTCAACGCTCGCGCCGGGCGCGAGTGCGCCACCGGGCAGGAACACGGTCACGCTTGAGTTCAACCCACCGCCTTGCGGCTGCGCGGGTGGTTGTTCCAGCACCGTGCCTTGCACGGTCAGCGTGCCGAGACTCGTCGTCACGCTGAAGTCGTCGCTTGTGACCAAGCGCACGTCCGCCTGCGATGAGATGCTGATGGGCGTGCCCAGCGTGGTGATGTTGACGACGCGAAAGCGCAGGCGCGTGACGGGCGCGCCCGTGGAGTTGCGGAAGCGGCGGCGAATCGAGAGCGTGCCGGAGTCGCCACTGCCGTCGCGGACGCGATTGGGCGGCGCGGTCGTACTTAGTTGCGGCTCGATGAGCGATACCTTGATCGCTTCGTTGCGCTGCACGGGGCTGTTGAGATTCTCCGGCCCCGGCGCGCCCAGTTGCGCCGACGCGAGCGTCTGATTGCCGTTGGTGGCCACCAGCACGAAGTCCGCCAGATTATTATCCGTGTCTTGCGGCAACCCCGTGCCGAGGCGGCGCACGAAGCAGTACTCGACATCAGTGGTCACGGGCAGACCTAAGCCCGTGCCCTCGCGAAAGAGCGGGTTCGCCACGGCGCTGAAGCCGACGGCGTCGAAGCGATTATCGGCCGTGAAGAACGACGAGTTGGCCGTGCGGAACAGGGCGAGGCCGGCGTTGTCGGGAATGTCAGCGGAGTAAGTGGTATCGCCGACGGCGTTGATCGTCGTCCCGGCCGGGTAGCCGTTCAGGCTATAACCGTTGGCGTTGACGCCGAGGTAATGCCCGTGCGCCGGGATGACCGTGCCCGCGGGGATGATGAACTTGGGCGTGCCGGGATCATCTGAAGAGACGAGCGCCCAACCGCCGCTACCCTGCGGCGCAGTGGGGTCGGGGCCGCACCCTCTGGGGCTGGCACAATCACCGACACCGAACTGATCCGTAACCGTGATGTCCTGATTGGTGTTGTTCTGAATCTCGACGAACTCGTCGAACGCGCCGGTCAGCGGCGTGCCCGCGGGCGTCGGGCCGCGGAAGCGAAACTCGCTGATGAGCACGTCGCCCGCGAAGGGTCCGAGGACCGTCGTGTTGGCGGTCGCCGAGTTGTTGGCCGGGTCGGGGTCAGCCGTGGCCGCCGAAGCCGTGGCCGTGTTGCTGATCGTCGTGTTGCGCGGCGTGTTGTTGTTGACCGAGACGGTCAGAGATAGGCTGGCGCTCTCGAAGGCGACAATCGTACCGAAGTCGGCCGTGACGGTCGTGCCGTCGAACATCACTGTGCCTTGACTGACGCTGGCGTTCACGAACGTCGTGTTGGCCGGGATCGGATCGAACAGCGTCACGCCAGTGGCGTCGTCTGGGCCGCCGTTGGTCACCCCGACGCTGTAAGTGATCTGGCCGCCGAGGGGCGCTGTCTCATCCCCGGTCTTGGTGACGGAGATGTCAGCCGAGGTATCGCCGGCCGCGGCGCGGACGACGGCCGGTGCGCCGCGCAGCAGCGCGAGACTGCACACGCAGACAAGTATCAGGAGCAAAAGTCGGCGGCGCGCGCTGGGCCGGCGGCGATAGTGGCGCGGCGGCGCGCTCTGGTTGTTTGGGTAGTTCAATGTTCACCTTCCTTGTAAACGGTCTGGACGCGGGGCGTTCTTAGACACGATGATGTGCAACAAGTTTTGCTTGCTGCGTGAAATGGGCCGGTCGTTGTTGCCGAGGAGCGACCGCGGATAGCAATGTTAGTGATCCATTTCTCCCGGCATTCTAATGCCCGACCGGCCGCCTTGTAAATAACATTCATTCGGCGGGAGTGACTAAACCAGCATTGCTAAGATATAAAGCCTCACATGCGGGAGCGACTAAACATGAGTAGCCAGCGCGTCGGTGATGAACGCCCGGTCGCGCGGGTACTCTCGCTTCCGCAACTGCCGCGCGTTGTAGCAGCGAACGAAGACGACATACGCCTGCTTTTTTTGACCCGACGAAGGTGAACAGTTCGTCCATCTCCGGCGTCTACGGCTGGGCGATGGGCGGGCGCTCTCTAGGCAAGCCGGCGTGGTAGGCGTTGACCCAGTTGGCGACGGAGTGGTGGTTGACACTGAGGATGCGCCCGATGCAGCGCAGATTCCATTTTGGAAGCATGTCGGTTCGCGCATAAACTGAAATTTCCCCTTACGGAGAATCAACAACTTACGGGCAGGATTCTCTCATAAAGTGAAAAAGAGTTCGTGCATAAAGTGCAAAAATCCTATACTTTTCGCGCATATAGTGAAACTTTCCTCTTCGGAGGCTGACAAGATTAAATTTATTACACGCCTAATGATGAATCTATAAAGATTCATGGGAGCTTAAAGTCTTATGTCACACTCAAAAAGATTAATAGTAGTAACAGACTTTTACTCTAAAGCAATGGATATGCGATCTATATTTGAGAAACGTTTTGATTCACCTAAAGAGATATCTGCGGATCGTTTCGTTTGGGATTATTGGCATGTAAACGAGCAGTATACGTATATTAGGACTCCCGCCAAGAACTTCTAGGAGTAAGGGGGTGCTGGAAGGGGAATCGATACGAGCGACAAGCCTGAAGAGTACCTCGAATATATAGTCGTGCGGATCGGAAGTTCTAAACGGATTGTGTAAGTGAGTTTTGGCTGAGTCCGCCCATCGGGACGCTGCCATCAAAGAGAATCGCGAATTGATTCATCGCGCCGCTCCAGTTCGGGATCGGCAGTGTCCATCGCTTGCTGATGTTGCGCAAGGCCAAATACATCAGCTTGAAGACCGCCTCGTCATTCGGGAACAAGGAGCGGTTCTTACTCACCTTCCGCAGCGACGCATTCAAAGACTCAATGGTATTGGTCGTGTAGACGGCTCGCCTGATCTCCGATGGATAGGAGAACATCGGCACGACTCGTGACCAGTTCTGCCGCCAGGAGCGCGCGATGACGGGGTAGGTCGAGTCCCACGTCTCCGCGAAGTGAATTGCGCTCGCCTCTCAGCGTCGCCGCCTGGTAGACCGCTTCAGTCCTTGGCCACCTCTTTCGTCCGTGAGACGTAAGCGAGTGAGTGTCTGACCAGATGCACCATGCAGAGTTGCACCTGCGTCTGCGGGAAGACTGCTTCGATGGCTTCAGGGAAGCCCTTAAGGCCGTCCACGCAGGCGATGAAGATGTCTTGTATGCCGCGGTTCTTTAGTTCCGTGACGACCTGCATCCAAAATTTCGCGCCGTCCGTCTCGGCGGCCCACATGCCGAGGACTTCCTTCAAGCCTTGTAGGTTCACACCGAAGGCGATGTAAATAGCTTTGTTAGCGACGCGACCCTGGCGCTTGACCGTCACCTGAAGCGCGTCGAGGTACAGTATCGGGTACACAGCATCAAGCGGGCGCGACTGCCAAGTGCGCACCTCGTCCAAGACTTCATCGGTGACTGTGGAGATCAGAGACGGCGAGATCTCGACGCCGTAAATCTCTTCGAGGTGGCCTTGAATCTCGCGTTGCGTCATCCCGCGGGCGTAGAGCGAGATGATCTTCTCGTCGAGACCGTCGAAGCGGGTCTGCCCCTGCCTGATGAGCTGCGGCTCGAACTCCGACGTGCGGTCGCGCGGCACGTCGATCTGGACTTGCCCGCGCTTGCCCTTCATTGTCTTCGGGCTGGTGCCGTTACGCGAGTTGCCGGAGTTGTCGCCCTCGGAGGAATGCTTCTCGTAACCGAGGTGATGAGTAAGCTCTCCATCGAGGGCGCGTTCGACTAAAGCTTTGGTGAGTTGCCAAGTGTAGCAGGCCGTCTTGACCGAGCAGGTCTTCCGGCTTCTGGTAATCTTTGAGTAGTTCGTCGAGCAGTTCTGGTCTGATGGGTGGCATAATCGAAATCTCCTTTCGAGACTGGTTGGTTGATTATCGCCACTTACACAAACTTTTCAGAACCTCCACGAAATTTGGGATCGAATGTGCCCGCCCTACGCAGCGCCGACGGCGTGTTGGTTCCCGCAAACCAGTGCGCGATAGCGTCGGTACGAAAGTTGTATGACAAAACGGGGCATTGGGCGAACAACCTATCCGTCCCTAATTTACCCACAGTGGGATACTAACTCGTTCCCCTTACCACCCCGCAGCCGACTCTTCCGGTTGCCCCCAGTGGGAATAGGTACGAGTGGGGTAGAGAGCTTGACAAGCTACATAGCTCGTCTTGCGGCTGAACACTGTGTCTCGCCACGCCAGCTACTTTGCAAAGAGGTTCTGTCTGAGGTTGGAAGAACCAGCCCGTTTTATTCGGCGTCCTCCTTATTTTCTGCCAACACAATCAACGGTATAGGTAGCCTTGCCGAGGTTACGGTAGGTGGCTTCGAGAAGCTGACTCTTCAAAACGATCTTCATTATACGACATTCCTACCATGGAAAGGGGCAGTGTCCTTCTCTCAACTTTTGCGTACTAGACGGGCATGGTGCCCCTCCTGCTATGAGGAACAGATAATAGAAAGGGGATATGCTATGAACCTCTTATTTGGGCAGTCGAGATTGTCTCGATCTGCTATCTGCATTATGAACAACTATGGCAGGTTTGTCCGCATTGCGGAAAACAGCTAATTTTTCTTTCCACAAACTATCGCCCCGGCTATTGCTCAAAATGTCTGCAATGGCTTGGCAATTCAAATATTGGAGGTGCTAAAAAATATAACCCGAAGCCTCTTACATCAACAGAGTTAGCCAGACAGATTACATTTCTGGACATTATTGGTGAACTACTGTCCCGCGCTCCGAGCATCAACTCTCAGCCAGCACAGCAAACCTTTCTTAATAACCTAACCGGGATTATTGAAAGGGATGCTAACGGTAGCATCAACTTATTCTCTGATCTCGCAGGTGTATGGAGCGGTAAAATTCGGAAGTTGCTGGCGGGGCTAATAAAGCTCCGTATTGAGGCACTATGTCATTTATGCGCAAGATTGAATCTCTCGCCAGTGGATGTCTTGTGTGAGAAAGAAGAAGGAGCATGGTCTGAGAATTGTGCTCCCGCTCTTTGTAAAGATAAACCGAACCAGAAACTACCTACGGCTTGGGAGGAAGTGAAAGACAGGCTTCAAACTGCTTTAGGGGAATCCCCGCCCCCATCTATAGAGGCGATGGCACGCCGGCTAGGATATTATCCTGCTAGACTCAAAGGAAATTTCCCCGATGTGTGTGAGCGGATTACTTCACGCTATAAGAGCTATGTAAGAAGTACGCATCCTACTTCAAGACTCGTTATAAAAACTTTAAGGTCAGCAATGACGGAGCAGCCACCACCGTCTTTGCAGAGTGTTTTCAGGCGCTTAGGATGCAAGGACACAGGATATTATTACTACAGTAACTATTTTGATCTATGTACGGCTATTGCACAGCGGTATAAGAACTTCCGCAATAAACCCTTTGACAAGAAAGTAACTGAAAAACAGCTCAAGGCTGCTCTGACAGAGAACCCTGCCCCATCGTTCTCTAGCGTAGCCAAGCGTCTCGGGCATAAGAGAGATTTCTTCCGTCAGAAGTACCCTGAGATCGCAAGAGCCATAGCCTCACGCCACATGCAGTACCGCAGGAACCAGCAGAAAAAAAGGACCGTGAAACTCCGAGATATGATCCGGGCCGCAATAAAAAGCATTCTGGCTTATGGGGAATATGTTTCTGAAGCTAGGGTGAAGGGGTATCTACGGCAGCATAAATTCAGTCTTGGGCGAGGCTGTCTCTTCAAGCAAGCTCTCCACGAGATAAAATCTGAGATGGGCATTTGATACACAAGTGCCCCGCTTAATCCTCACCTGCACTGCCCCTAACTACTGGAAGCATCAGGTGGCCGCATGCTACTGGAAGCATCAGGTGGCCGCGGCGGCCAACTTATGGTTCAAGTCACAAACTCACACACGTTATAGGATGCAGCACAAAGGCTGAATTTATAAACGTGCTTTCAATAATTTACAGTAAGCGTAGAACTATATAATCAGAAAAGGCTGAATCATAAAAGATGAAAAGCCCTTAATGTTGAATCGTATATTCTGAAAATCCCGAAGTCTTTCATCTAGTCTGGCGAAGCATTACTGAGAACAGAGAGAATTCATCACCTCTTCTCTCTAAGAACTCCTGCCATCTCTCTTCAAGAATATCCGCCACCTCGCCGCGGATGCTGATGCCCGATATCTGTGTGTTCCAGTTAACCTTAGATAGTAAGCCGTCGTTAAGCCACTCGCGGGGAAAGATGGATTCTTTATCAGGATTCAACAACATCTCCCATCGGGCTTTCACGTACATAGTGGTCCGGCCAACCTTAGCTTTCTCCTTCCGCCAATGAATCTCTTCATAAGGTTTTGAGACAGCGTACCCCGCCCCGACGATGCCTCTCGGCTCCTCTCCCTGACGTAATAGAAAAAGCCTGTCGCCTTCGGCGATTGATTTGTTATTCCCGCAACTCCAATCGGTAAGGCAGAATCCCTTCTTCTTGATTTTGCTAATTTGTTGTGGGAGGTCTGTCCATTGCCACTTCTTCGGGCTCCAGGTCAGGAGGTAGGTACTCATGGTGATAAATGCCGGTCTTCAGCCGTCTCTATGAAGGGATTAAGCATGAGTTATTGACTGGAGAAATTCTCTAATAAAGTGGTGTCTCTGGCAGCCACTCTTCTTATCAATCATTCGGTCACAAACTTCAAAATACTGGCCGCAACAGCAAATTCCATTTCATTCATTTTCCGAATCGTTTCAGGCTTACATGAGAGTGATTTATATTCTGATTCCATGTGTATACGCTCTACAGCATAGCCGGTGATTTGCTGTCGTAATTCAGGCGGAAGATCGGGAAGCCTGATGTTGGGAGTTTCTCTTATAAACATCTCTGCTATTAATAAGCGGCAGCGTATTAAGCGGTGAAGTTGAACCGCCAGAAACGGACTCTTCAATAGGGCCAATAGCAGGGGCGGAGGAATATGCGGTTTAGGGCGTAAAAGAAAGTAGTTATTACTTACGTATAAAGGAGAAATGTGTCCCTGGTATAAAACGCACTTTCCCAAGGGCTCCTTAAAACGAGACAGTAAGATGTCGCCCTCGACAGGTTTGTATGTTGCCCGACTTGGAAGTGTCTGTGCTTGAACCGTCGAAAGCTTTGCGGGAACTAACCAATCGTCGGGAGTGATATCTTCCATCTTTAAGAAAGAACAGGAATGAGGTGCCAGTCGCCGCTTATCCAGCGGCAAGCGATTTTCGGGCCCGACCGGACATATCTCCGCCCAGTCTTCCAGCGAGTTCCATCTCGGCGATTGGTAATCAACCCCGAATGCGTAAGCTGCGATGAGAATGCGGCGACTATAACTCTCGTCTGTTTCATACAGCCTTCGGCGGGCATCAAACTTCTTACGCCCCAGCCAAGCGAGATATTCTTGAACTCTTTCACTCCCTAGAGGAACTTCTTCAAATAAAGCTAGCTGCACTATGACCTCAACAGCTCATTTATTCTTATAAATAATTGTTGGCAGAAAGGAGGCACAGGCAGCTTGCCTGACCGCACATACTTTGCCGCAGTTTTAGCGAGGATAAATTTTTCCACTCGCTTTGAAACATCTTTCTTTTGTAGGTTAGCAGATGTCGTCCTTTGACCGATGAGAGAGCCAACCGTCTTAATCCAGCCGTAAGATGCTTCTCGTTCCGGGTGGCTCTGACATTCCTGCGTAAAGTCTTCATAACTTAATGGAAGGAATTCAAATCCGGGGATTCCTTCAAAGGCTTCGTTAAAAGCGTCTAATAGAATGTGGCTGTCCAGAAGATCCTCAAATTCAAATTTTTTTAGTTTATTAAGCGGCGCGCTAAGATTGGCGAATCCCGACATGGGAAAAGTTTCAACCCGGCAGGAGAGCGACTGCAATCCTTTCAGGATAGCTTCCCCCCCTTGTCGTTATCGACGATGACGAGGGTGGGGTTCCCGGTACTTCCCAACAATTTAGCCATGTATGGAGTTGCTCCGCCACTGCCCGACACTACCAACACTCTGTCAAAATTCAGAGATGGTTGATTATTGTCGGCAAGCGCCTTAGCCATCGCCGGAAGCAGGACGGTTTCCGTCGCCCCTTCGACCACCAGGTTGACTTCGCCGGCCATCAGGGCGTCACTTAAATGAATCCCCAGAGTATCTACAATCTCTTTCCAGTTATCCTTGTAAGAATCAGCTATCGGCCGGGTGGCCCCGGCTTTGAGTTCTTTATTACTCCCTTTGGTGGCGACCTCTTCGCTCATGGTAACCCTGCGCAAGACCGTGACGTTCTCAGGCTCGGCTCTATCCACAAAAATAGGGGAATGAGTAGTTAGGATGACCTGATGCTCTTTACTAACTTTCTTCAGATAGCTAAGGAAAGTGCGTTGTGCATTCGAGTGTAAATGAACTTCCGGCTCTTCGACGGCAATGATTAATGGCTTATTTAATTGTCGATGGTACTCTTGAAGGACCGCTATCGAAAAAATCATCGCCACCGTCGCAATAAATCCCGAACCGTGATGGTCAAGCGGTAGACGAGACAAAGCCTTCGTCGCCTGTGCGTCCGACATTTCGCGTACAAATAGCAGCCCACGACCTTCGCTGCGGTAATCAACATTCAAGCTGACGTGGAAATCGGGTGTAAAAGCTGTTGTCAGTGCGGCAAGAACTTCTTTCTCGAAAAATTCGGCATAAGCCTTTAATGGCGTCTCCCCGGGAGCATATTTGCGCATCAGGTTAACTAGCGCCCTCTCTGTTCTCAGCTCCGGCGGCATCCAATCCTTGATGAGGGTCAGGGTATTATTTTCTTTCCGGGGGTCAAATGCTTCCTGGAGGGCTCCTGTTCGAGGTCGCAGGTAATAAAAGCTAGGGATCTGTCGCTCCTCTTCACTTGTAATTAAGCGGCACGTCGATCCGTCAACTACATGTAAGGTCGAGGTTGCCGAAGCTTTTTTGAGGACAACTTTTTTTGTGCCGCCACCCCTCCCCCCCGGCAGGGGCTCCTCTACGGCGTCAACTTCGATGTTGCGACAGATTGTTAGAGAGCTGTCCCCCTCAAGCGTTGCTCTGATCTTGATCTGTCTGGGATAGCGCTCCCTCTTAGACGCCCGGCTCCAATCGTATAAGCTCACATGGCTTATCGCCCGATCATCCAGGAGCAGTTGGATTGCACGCAGAACATTGGATTTGCCTGCGTCGTTTCGTCCGATGAGCACGGTTAAAGACGGCAAACTCAAATCGAACTCGCACAGGGACCTAAAGCTGTTTACAAAAATTGAAGAAATCTTCATGGGAAGTATTGTATAGCTTCGTAGCCGGGCGGCATGTGCCGGGCTAAAGCCAGCCTCCTGGCACAAGGTCTAATTTAACGATCCGGAAAGTCGCTTCGGATTTCTTCTAATCGGGCCAGAGCATTTCGCAAGTCATCTGTAATTCCAGGAGTAATCTTTGTCGGAGCGGGCAAAGCATCGCACCCGTTTAAGCTATCATCCTCAATCCAAAAGATGTCTAGATTGAATTTATCTCTTTCGGCCAACTCATCGTAGGTAAACACACGCCAGCGGCCGTGGGGCGTTCTTTTCGACCATGTTGCCTCACGCGACTGCCGCGAGCTTGCATTGTAGCACTCGACAAATTCCTCCAAATCAGAACTTTCTAATCGCTTACTTCTTAACGTGAAGTGCATGTTTGTGCGTAAATCATAAAACCAAAGCTTCTTCGTCATGGGTTTATCGGCCGGTGGCTGGCTATCAAAAAACAACACGCTCGTCCTGACCCCCTGAGCATAAAAAATACCGGGAGGCAATCGAAGCAGTGTATGCACGTCATAATCTTCGAAAAGCCGTCGCCTAATAATTTCGCCGGCACCTCCCTCAAACAACACACTATCCGGCACTACAACTGCGGCGCGGCCCGTCTCGTTAAGCGCCGTTCTAATAAGCTGGAGGAAATTAAGTTGTTTGTTTGACGTAACAACTAGAAAATCATCCCGTACAATTCGGGTCGACTGACTTTTACGCTCGCCCGCTTCATTAAAGATCGTGGTACCGGACTTCTTCCCAAACGGCGGGTTCGTTAATATCACGTCATATCGTCCACCGGCATTAGCCGTAAGGCTGTCGGCCGTGACTATTGGCGACTTACCTTCTTCATCCTCTAGCGAGCCTATGCCATGTAGTAAGAAATTCATAGCTGCCAGACGGGCAACAGTGGGGGCTGACTCAACTCCGCGAATCGCCCGAAGCTGAAGATGTTGAGCCTGCTTTTTTGTTAAATCAGGATTCGTATCCAAGATAAACTTATGTGCGGCGAGCAGGAACCCTCCGGTTTCACAGGCCGGGTCAAAAATAGTCTCACCAGGTTGCGGACGAACGCATTGAACAATGGCATTTATTAGTGAACGCGGCGTGAAATACTGGCCTGCGCCACTTTTGGTGTCCTGAGCATACCTTTCTAATAACCCTTCATACACCTCCCCCATAACATTACTATCAGGGGTGCTCCAATTCTCTTTATTTATTATATCCAAGACAAGTAGTTCTAGTTTGGCCGGGTCTCGAATCTTGTTCTCAGCCTGATGGAAAATAACGCCGACGATGCCGGTTCCACCTGCCAATCTTCCCAGTATCCTGCCGTATTGGATTTGTAAATCGACACCGCCTCCTGAGACAAGACTCCGCCAGCTATATTCCTTTGATAGGATTGAGGAATCTCTTGAAGATATGTTCTCTTTTTCATCTACCATTTTGAGAAAAAGTAGATAAGTTATTTGCTCGACGTAATCTGGGTATGAAAGGCCATCGTCGCGCAAAATGTTGCCATAGCTCAACAGCTTCTGCACAATTTGTTGTGAGGGATTAGCCATGTCAACTCCTCGCATTGGTGTTAATTTGGGAGGAAAGCTCGTGACTGGAAGCATAAGCTGGCCGCGGCGGCCAGCTTATGCTTCCAGTCACGAAGGTCTCCATCGAGGCCCGGCGAAAATATATTCATCGGGTAAATCATGTCAACAAAAAGATCGGCAGATTAGCGGTCGCGGGAATGACAGGCTCCATATATGGCCGTCCTTACGTTTAACTGTTATCTGCCTATTCAGAGCAGGTGCGCCTGATGCGCCTCGCGTTGATCTTTGCTCAGCCATTATTCCCTTTAACCTTAATCATTAAGTACAGGACAAAAGTTGAATAACTTGTCTAAACGCAAGCCGGTTCACTTTGCATGCGTCGCTGCATAGTATGCGACGTAAGTGGTCGAACCCATGTCGGAAGATACTGCGCTCCATTCGTCCGTGCTTCTTCGTCTTGAGTGGCTGCGATTGCGTCAACCATTCGCCGATGACGTGCGCCCACGAAAACGCCAGGGCGAGCAGTGCGACCAATCTCCTGAGCCGTTGCGGGTCGGTGACATGCGTTTGTTCCATCCGAAAGCCACGCGACTTCAAACATCCGAACAAGGTCTCGATCTCCCATCGCACCGCATACCCTCCAATCATCTCGGCACTCTGTTTGGGAGCGACCACTACCAGCAAGTCACCTCCCGCAAGCCGCATCCCGCTGACATAGACCGCACGCCCCCACAGCCGGCGCGCCCCAGCCAACAAGGCCGCGTGCCCCATCGGTCGGTTGGCGAACAACCTTCTAGCCGCGACCTTCTGGCCGCGCCGTGTCGTCAGTTGCGTGTTGGCGCGCACGCGGATGCGAAAATCAATTTGCTTTCGGACCAGATACGAGAACCAGTCTGTGCCGATAAACTCGCGGTCGGCGCACAGATACCGAATCGCTGTGACACCGAACAAATCGAGAAACTCGTCTACGAGAGCGATTCTCTCCGAAGTGTCCGAGCAGCCTTTCTTCTCCAAGACATGCCACAACACGGGAAAGGCCGCGCCTTTGTGCGCGATCCCCAAGACCATCACGTTGATGGGCGTGTCGCCAAAGTACCAGTCTGTTCGGTCGAGCGTCAGAACCCATGGCGAGGGCACTTTGACCAGCCGCGCGACGAAGAGCGCCACCTCTTGATAGGGCAGTTCAAAGAACCGGAGGAATCGTTGAATCCTCTTATAGTGCGACTGCTGCTTGGCGCGCCCCGAAAAAACATTAGCAAGTTCCGCGAGGTTGACGCTTCTGACTTCGATCAGAGCGATGAGAAACTTTGCCAGAAAGTTGATGCGCGCACGATTCCAAGTTACATTTTGTCGCAGCACTCGCTCCAACGGCGACGTGTCAGCCATCGTTACTTTCCTTCCTTTTCAGACTCATTTGCGGTGAATCTCGGAAAGGATAGAAGCACGATGGCTTTTATGCATCTTTAGTTCTCATTTTTTGTCCTGTACTTAGCCTTAATCAATATAATTACGACTGTACTGAAGTAGCATCCCAACACGGCACCAGTTCAAGTTCTCAGTTGAAACATACCGTATCAGAATCAGATATTCTCCTCCCACTTTGGCTCAATAAGGTCATAGCTGATGCGACGGATACCTATATCATTCTCTACCAGCAGTTTCACGAGTTGCTCACCGTTCATTAAAGCGACCGGAGTAGCGTCGGCTCGCTCGGCCTCAATCCGCGCCCCTTTGCTGAAATCGCTAGTGGTGATGATAAGCCCTTGCTCGTGAGCGCCGAGGCTGCCGCGAACTTGTTGGACGGTTGGAGACTGCACATTAGCCTTCCAGCGTTTGACCTGTACGGCCATCCGGGTACGCACCACGTCGCCCGTCACCATAGTCCCCCGAACGTCAATCCCTCCGTCGCCTTTGAAGGAAGTAACCGTCACATCCTCAAACCCGAGTTTAGCAAGGAGGGTGCCAATCAGCGCTTCAAATTCGGCAGGGGGCATCTTGCCGATTTGCTGGATTAACTTCCTGCGGATGTGCTGATTATGCTGCTCAATCTGGAAGGCGCAGCCCTGTCCCCCTCCACTTGGAGAGTCCCACATACCCTTTGCCGTATTGCACGAACCGGGGACGCTCCCCCTTTTCGTCCTTCTTTGAATTTCAGTAATGATCTGTGCGTAGAGGGTGGCCTCCGGCGTCTTACCGGCCGTGGCAATTAGTCCCAGTTCTAGGGCCTTATCCGTGATGGCCCGGTAGTGCATCGGAGATTTGTCCGCGTACTTCTCCAGCACTTTTTCAGCGGCGGCCGTGAATGACAGGTGCGTCGCTGGTGTGGGAGTTGGTGCGGGCTGGGGCTGGGGATTGGTAGGTGCCCAAGCCCTTAAAGCAAAGACGCCCTTGTCGGCTCTGCGGAATTTGGAGGCTTCGCCACGCCGCTTAATGTCAACGGCCAACTGTGCGTTGACCGTGGCGTCCGGCGTTTGGCCGGTCGTAGTCCAAAGCCCACGCTGTAGCAAACGCTTGGTAATCTCTTTGTAGTGGAGCGGCTCGCCGGCATCTATTAGGACTGTCTCAACCGCTGTGAGGATACTCATCCTTTCGCTACTCCAAGACCATGAGAATAACGTGCAAGCCTGTTAGGCGCGGACAGACACCTTACATCATCTCTTTCGCAATTAATGCTTCCAATTTTCGCGCTTTATGCTTCCTGATTCACGTTTTATGCTTCAGCCGACACACGTTTACAGCCGTGAATAGGTTAGGCCCGTTTGGCCTTGGTACTTGCCGCCGCGGTCTTCGTAGGAGACGGCGCAGGCTTCGTCGGATTCAAAGAATAGGACTTGGCCGATGCCTTCGTTGATGTAGACGCGGAGGGGTAGGTTGGCCAGGTTGCCGAGTTCGATGACGAGGCGACCCGTCCAGCCAGCTTCGAGGGGGGTGGTGTTGACGAGCAGACCAGCGCGGGCGTAGGAGGATTTGCCGAGGCAGATGCCGGTGACGTTGCGCGGCATGTGGAAGGTTTCCACGGAGACGCCGAGCGCGTATGAGTGGGGCGGCATGAGGTAATACTTTGAGCCGTCGTCGGTGGTGCGTAAGGGCGGTTCGATGAGTGAACTGTCGTCGAAGTTTTTGGGGTCGATCTCGCGGCCGTGGATGGGCGAGAAGACGCGGAAGCCGTCGTCGGCCAAGCGCATGTCGTAGCCGTAAGAGGATGCGCCGGCCGAGATGATGCGCCGGCCTTCAACCTCGCGCACAAGGGTCGCGTTGAACGGGTGGATGAGTTGCGCTTCCTCCGCCATGCGGCGGATCCAGCGGTCGGATTTAACTGTCATAATGTGCCAGCCAGTCAGGAAAGATGACGCCGAGAGCGCCCGCCCCGCATGAGCCGGAAACGTGCGGGCACGAGCATATAAAAAGCAGTGACAAGTGACAAGTGACGGAGGCAGCAATCAGCGTTTAGCGTTCAGCTAAAACAAAAGCTGCTTGCTGAAAGCTGATCGCTGAATGTTTCCCTGTCACTTGTCACTTGTCACTTGTTTGATGGTGATTGTGCCGTCGCCGACTTCGAGGTTGAGGCTTGCGCCGCCAGCGCCGACGCGGGCTTGTAGGGCGCGCTCGGTGGGCGTGGTGCGTTCGCGCGGGGTGACGGCGGGGTGCTGATTGGCGACGCGGCCGGTGCGGAGGACGGTGGCGTCGATGTCGGCGTTGAAGTTGGCGGGCAGTTCGAGGGTCAACGCGCCAGTGGCGAGGCGCAGGGTGACGCCGCGCCCGCGCCAACTGTTGGCCGGCACACGCAGGTTGACTGTGCCGCCGAGGAAGGTCGCCTGCACGTCGCCGCCCGTGAGCGTGAGCGCGCTGGTGGTGTCGCCCGCGTTGATGTAGAGCGCGCCTTCGATGCCGCCGACAGTGAGCGGGCCGCTGCCGACGTAGATGTCGAGGTCGAGTTGCGCGGGCACGCGGACGCGATAATCGATCTTCCACGGCAGACCGAGCAGACGCTTCGGAAAATCTTTGGCGGCGCGCTTCATGAACTTGCGGTCGTGCGTGCCGGTGGTGACGAGCGTGAGGCGCGTGCTGTCTTCGTCGAGCGTAAAGTTATTGAGAGCGGCGAGGCGCGCGAGGTCTTCTTCCGTCGCGGCGCGCAGTTCTATGTCGGCGGTGATGTCCACTTCGTTGCGCGCCCAAGCTTCGACGCTGATCGAACCGGCGGGCGCGCCGTAGATGACGAGCGCGTTGCCGTAAGCGAACCGGCGCGTCTCGTGGCGCGTCGTCGTGCGCGTGAGCATGGGCGACGGCGCGGGGGCGGGCGAGTTCGCCTGCGACTGCTTCACTGCGCCCGATTGCGCGTGCGCCAGCGCGCACAAGAATAACGACAACGCGATCAGGTTGAGCGCGCGTGTGCTTGTAACGCGCACACGCGGACTGCGTTTGATAGCGCGCAGACCCGTGACTGAATTGGGCAATGGTGGCATCCGCCTTGATGAAGGATCACAGACGGGAGAGACAGTAAGGGCGCGCAACGCGCGGCGTCAAGCGTCAGCGCGTGCCGCGCGGCGCGAGGTTGATCGAGCCGCGCAGGTTGGTCATGATGATCTTGGCCGAACCGTCGCCGACGTGACCTGTGACGCGGCGACTGTCGCCTTGAAAGTTGAAGTTGCCGAGATTGACGAAGCCATTGAGGTTGATGCTGCGCGTATAAGGCGCGGTCGCAGTCAACTCGAAACCCGGAGCCGGGCTTGATACGCATGTTGATGACGCCTTGCGTCGAGTTCAACACGTAAGACCCGCCGCTCAGCAACTCCGCGTCGAACAGGATGTCGCCCGTCACGTTCTCCGCCATGACCTTCGGCGCGCGGATGTCGGTCAACTCGATGTCGCCTTCGGAAGTGACATGCGCGCGCACGTGCCCGCCACGCACGTTACGCACGGTGATGTTGCCGCGCGTCGTCTGCAAGTCCACGGCCGAATCGTATGGCACTTGGATATAAAAGTTTACGTCGCCTACGTCGTCGCGGCCGCGATTGTCGCTCACCACGTCAATCGTCAACCCGTCGTCTGTCATGGACGGCGTGAAGCGTGCGGCGGGCGATTCAATCCGCGCCGTGACCCGAACCTCTGCGCGCTGCCAACCCTGCACTTCGATCAGACCGGAACGATTCTTAAGCACCAGACTTACTTTGCCACGTGGCGCGAAACTGCGCGAGTAGCGTTGCTGCGCGTGCAATTCTGTAGTTGGCAACAGACACACGAACGCGAGCGCCGCCGACACGACGAGCGCGCGCACTAAGGCGCGGCGGGCGCGACGCGGGGCGGCGTGGCTGTGAGGCGTGCTGCGTGTGCTGACCATCAACTCGTCGAACCTTACCGACACGGCGAACGGGGATCGATTGAAAGTTATGCGGCCGCGGCGGCCGGGGGACTGCGCGTGCATGTTATAACGAGGCGAACTCGCGCAGGAGTTCCTTCTTGTCGCGCATCGCGGCGTCGAGCGCCTCTTCGGAGACAACGTCGTGCGGGGTCGCGTCGAGTTGTTGCAGCGAATCGTTTAAGGCCGCGTCGATGACACTCAGGTTGCGCTCGAACGCTTCGCGCATGCGGGGATTCCAGCGCGTCTTGCGCTGCTCGACGCGCTGCATGAGCAGTTCCACTTCCTGATCGTTGAATTGGCGTTGCGGCGCGGACGACGCAGCATTGCGGGCCGATTCACGTTGCGGGTCACGTAGACTCTGCACGCTGAAGACCGTGGCGCTGGCGACGGCGACGACGAGCGCGCAAACGGCCGCCGTCAGTTGCGGCAGCGTCAGCGTCCAACGTTTATTCAAGACGCGCGTGAGGAAACTTTCGGAGCGGCCGGTAGCGGCCAGCGCGGCGGCGCGCGCGTTTGCTTGTCGCTCAGCGGCGCGTTCGCTCTCAATCGTGTTGCTGATGCGCAGCCACAGGGCGCGACTGCTGGGCGGCGCAACCGAGTAGGCATTCATCGTGCGCGCCGACATGACGATGGCACTTAGATCATCGCGCGCGGCGGCACAAGCCGCGCAGTCATCCAGATGGCTGCTCAGCAGCGTGCGCTCCACGCCGGTCAACGTGCCGTCGAGGAAGTCGCTCAACAGTTCGTGGCACTTCTCGCAATTCATTGCTCTTAACCTTTCGCGCTTATCCGCGTGCATGCAAGGGCCGGTGCTCGTTTGTCATCTCTGGCCCCGCCGCAGAAGAGAGACGCGGCGCGCTTCGTACTCCAAGCTCAGTCTGCACAGTGAGACTGCTCGGTTTCGATCCCGTCGGTCGCTTGCGGCGGACGAAGCCGGCAAACCACAAGCGACGTTGTTGGAAGCTATTGAGGCGGATTCTGTTGCCTCAACAAACCCCGCAATTTCATCCGCGCCTTGTGCAGTTGCGACTTGCTCGTCCCAACTGAGCAACCCAACAGCCGCGCGATCTCTTCGTGCTCGTGCCCTTCGACATCATGCAGGACGAAGACTGAGCGATAACCCGGCGGCAACTTAGCGACGGCCCGATCCAGCGCGATCCGATCCACTACAGGCATGCTGGCCGGGTTTTCCGTTCCCTGTACGATCTGCACGGGCATGTCGCCTTCGTCCGTCGTCTGTTCCAGCCGCACGCCTTTCTTCCGAAAGTGCATCAAGACTTGATTGACCGTCAGCCGGTGCAACCAAGTGGTGAAGGCCGACTCGCCACGGAAGCTGCCGATCTTGCGATAGAGTTGGATGAAGGCTTCCTGCGCTAAATCTTCCGCTTCGGCCGTGTTGCCGGTCATACGCAGGCACAGCGAATAGACGCGACGGTGGTGGCGCTCGTACAACTCCTCGAAGGCGGGCATGTCGCCCGCTGCCGCCGCCTGCGCCAACGCGTAATCCGTCGCCTGCGTGTTCTCGGTCTCGGTTGCGGTCACGTGTCCGAATGCACTTCGGGGGAGCAAGATGCTTTCAGGCGTCATGTGTTCCGGCTCGCTTCCATGGTTGACCAACGACCGAGGCCTCATTGGCAGGCGTCGCTCCGAGTGGCTTTCAGGGGCCGGCTTAGCATTACGCTAACTCACGGCCCGTGAGCGACTTCTCACCGCCACTGTGATGCGCGCTTTTCCGCGCGTCGTTGCCCTGTTGCGCCTGATTTTTGTCGCGTTCACCACGGAAACCCTCATGACTACTGCCCCGACTAAGCCGGCTCCGCACCGAATAGGTCTGCCCTTGCGCGCGACGGCACAGATTCTAGCATAAGCGCGGGTCAGTCGTGCCCGCGCACTTAACGACACAGGGCGCGGCCCTGTTACGTCCAATATGTGCGGTCGAGCGAGCGATAACCGACCGCCTCGGCCAGATCGACCGGGCGAATGTCGTCCGCCCCGGCCAAGTCCGCGATGGTGCGACTCACCTTCAGGATTCGATCATAGGCGCGCGCCGACAAGCCCTGCCGCGTCATCGCCGCTTCGAGCATTCGTTCACCTTCCGCATCGAGCAGACAATGACGGCGTATCTGGCGCGACGACATCTGCGCGTTCGCAAAGACGGCTTCGCTGCGCAAGCGTGCGAGTTGTCTTTCGCGGGCCGCGAGCACACGCGCACGAATCTCGGCCGAGCCTTCTTCGTGCTTGCCCGCGCCCGTCAGTTCTTTGAAACGCACGGCGGGCACGTCAACGTGTATGTCTATGCGGTCGAGCAACGGGCCGCTGATGCGCCCGACGTAACGCTGGATTTGCAGCGGCGTGCAGCGACACTCGCGCGTCGGGTCGTTCCAGAAACCGCACGGGCACGGATTCATTGCTGCCGCCAACATGAACGACGCAGGGAAGGTCAGAGACATCGCGGCGCGGCTGATCGTCACTTGTTGTTCTTCGAGCGGCTGGCGCAAAACTTCGAGGACGCTGCGGTCGAACTCCGGCAACTCGTCCAAGAACAGCACGCCATGATGCGCGAGCGAGACTTCGCCGGGTCGCGGCAGCGCGCCGCCGCCGATCAAACCTGCATCGCTCGTCGTATGATGCGGCGCACGAAACGGCCGCGCGGTGACTAAACCCGTGCGCCCGGTCAGCCCCGCGACCGAGTGAATCTTAGTGAGTTCCAACGCCGCCTCGAACTCAAGCGGCGGCAGGATCGTCGGCAGTCGCTTGGCGAGCATCGTCTTGCCCGAACCCGGCGGGCCGATCAGCAGGATGTTATGCCCGCCGGCGGACGCGACTTCGAGCGCGCGCTTGGCGTGCTGTTGCCCGCGCACCTCGCGGAAGTCAACGCTTGAATGATGATCGGGCGCGAGCAGGCTGGCGGGATCGACGCGGATGGGTGCGGGCGGCGTCGCCGACGCGAGCGCCGCGAGCAGTTCGACCGCGCCGCGCAAGTCCGCGACCGGATACACGTCCACGCCCGCGACGACCGCCGCCTCACGCGCGTTCTCTTCGGGCAGGAGCAACGACTTGATCTTCGCGGCCCGTGCGCGCAGGGCGATAGATAGAGCGCCTTTGATCGCGCGCACGCGCCCGTCGAGCGATAGTTCGCCGACCGAGAGCGCGTCCGTTAAATGTTCGCGCGTGCCGAGGTCGCCGTTCGCGCCGAGGATGCCGAGCGCGATAGGCAGATCGAAGCTTGCGCCCTCTTTGCGCACGTCGGCCGGCGCAAGGTTGATGGTCGTCTTGTGGAACGGGAAGAAGAAGGCGCTGTTGTTGATGGCGGCGCGGATGCGCTCGCGCGATTCGCGCACGGCGAGGTCGGGCAGACCGACGATGGTGACAGACGATGGATTGTCGGACTCGCCGCGCGCGGGCGTGAGATCGACCTCGATGTCCACAAGGTCTGCATCAATGCCATAGACGGCCGCCGACTGTGTGCGGAATAGCATAGCTGTAAAGGATATGTGAATGTTGCCGGCGCGCTTGTGTGCGCGCGCCGAAGTTACATCGAGCGGGCGAGCATTGAGAGTTGCGTAGGAGGGATGATCTTTGCGATCAGAGTTGTCGTGCCCGGCGGAGACATTTAACCACGAAAGCACACGAAGCGGTACGAAAAGTTCGGGCGCGGTTCGTGCTGTTGCGGGTCAGATCGTCGCTGCTGAAGAACGATGATCAAGCGTGCGCTAAAAAGCGAAGCGCGCTTTCGAGTCAGACTCGAAAGCGCGCTCGCCATTGTTGCTTGTCGTTAACGGCTGCGACGCACGCGCTGCGGCGCAGTCGCAGGCGCAGCCTTCGAGGCCGGCACTTGGATCGTCTGGTTGGCGGCGAGCGGCGCGTTGGCGGCGATGCCGTTCAGACGCGCGACCTCGTCCACTTCAGCGCCGTTGGCGGCGGCGATCTGGGCGATGGTTTGGCCGGCGCGGGCGCGCACGGTCTTGAGCGTGCTGCCCGAAGCCTGTTGCCCCAGCCGCACGGGCCGGATGACGCGCTGCACTGTGTTGGACGGCACGACCAGTTTGTTCGTGGTCTTCGGATCAACGCCCGCGTTCCACAACTGCAACTGCGCCACGCTCACACCCGTGCGCGCCGCGACCGTCGCTAAGTCTTCGCCCGGCATGACCGAGATCACTTTCGCCGACTCGCGCTTGTCCGCGGGCACGCGCTTCAAGAGTGCGACGAACTGCTTGCCGCGACCGGGCGGGACGCGCACGTTGTAGTTTTCACCGCGCGGCGTTATGTCGCGGCGCAGTTCCGGGTTCATGTCGCGCAAGTAATCGACGCTCGTGTCCGTCAGGCTTGCGATCAGTTGCAGGCTCGTCGCAGACGGCACGTTGACCACGTCGTAGGCCAGCGCCGCGTCGGGACGGATGCCACGGAAGCCGTACTTCTCAGGATTCTTGGCGATCAGGATCGTCGCCAGAATGTTCGGCACGTAGTTGCGCGTCTCTTGCGCGATGTACGGGTAGACTTGCCAGAAGTTGGCCGCACCGGCGCGCGAGATGGCGCGGTCGATGTTGCCTTCGCCCGTGTTGTACGCGCCGATGGCCAGTTCCCAGTTGCCGTTGTAGCGGCGCGACAGCCACTTCAGATATTGCGCCGAGGCGCGGGTCGCTTTCTCGAAGCTGTTGCGCTCGTCAACCCAAGCGGTCTGCCGCAAGCCGTAGCGTGCGCCCGTGCCGGGGATGAACTGCCACAGACCCGAAGCGGCCGCCCACGACATAGCTTTGGGTCGCCACGCGCTTTCGACCTGACCGAGCCAAGCGATGTCTTCCGGCACGCCCTCTTCGCGGAAAATCTTGCGCGCCATTGTGAGATAACGGCCCGAACGGCGCAAGCCCGTCTCCATCGTCGCGCGCCCGCGCCCTTGATAGTGGTTGATGAACTGCTGGATGAGCGTGTTCGACGTGAACTTGAAATCAACGGCGCTCTTGGCTACTTCCAGTTCGGCCTGCTGCTCGTCCGTGACGATCTTCTCTTCCGGCGTCAGTTCCAGTTTGCTCAACTCGTCCAGCGGCGACGGCTCGAACTTCTGATCGCGCATGAAGCCGGTCGGCGGCGGCACAGGCTGCTGTGCGCCGGTCTGATCGACGGCAGGCACGAACTTGACGCTGGCGACCTGCTGGTTGGCCGCAACGACCGCTTGATTGGGCGTCCCTTGCGTCGGCACTTCCAGGCGGAAGACGCGTTCGACCAGTTGCAGATAGAAAGTTTGCAGGCGCGGGTTGGCGCGCACGTCCATGCCCGATTCGAGCACGGTGTCCACGGCCTTGTCGAACTCGGCGCGGGCGGCTTCGGGATTCCGGTCTTTCAGGTTCAACTCACCCTGCCGGAAGTGGGCCTCTGACCGCTCGATGATCTGCGTGACCACGCCGGCATCGCGCTCGATGTCTGTGGGCGTGCTGTTGCGCAGCGACGACACCACCGGCTGCTGCGCGCGTATGGGCAGCGCCGACAGGGCTAAGGTCGAGATAAAAGCTGTCCGGAGGAATAATTGGGGGAGGCTCGTTTTCATCAATGCTCAGTCTCCTTAAAGAACTATGGGCTGAAGCGAATCCACGATGGCGGTCTTCACTTCACAAGACCGCACGAGCGGCATCCACTAATTTAACCGCGAGGGGACATAAAAAGTTCCCGTAAATTCGGCCGCCGCACAAAGACACGGAGAGCGTGTCTCACGTCACGGCGAACCAACCCCTTACTTATCACACGCTTTTACGGGGTGTCAACCCTATCTGTTTGAAAGAAAAGGCGAAGCGGTCAAGTTTTCCACTCATAACCGCTTCGCTGTGTACCTTATAAAGATGCCCGGCAGGCGTGGCCGGTTGCGCCGTCGCGGTCATAAAATTCCGGCCGGGCGGTGGGCGGGCTAGTTCGTCCCGCGCTGCGGCCGGTTGAACAGATCGGTGAGGTTTACGCCGATGCCGATCCGGTAGAAGTCGCGGTTAACCGGGCGCGTCGTGATCACCACATCGTTGCCGGTCAACTGCACAGAGGACGGCGCGGTCGTGAGGATGAACGGCGTCTTATCCAGTTTTGTCCCGCCAAGCTTCATGAAGGCCGACCCGTAGAAATAGAGGAAGCTCGCCTCTTTGACGGGGAAGGGATAGAAGGCGTCGAGCCGGAAAACGGGCTTGTGTAAGCGCCCGCCCGTGACCGAGTCGCTCTGCCCGAAGGTCACGTCGAGGGTGGCGGGAAAACGGTTGATGAGGTTGCCGTCCCGGTCTGTGAAATACGTCTTGAAGCGCACGCCCCCGTAGTACTGGCGCAGGAAACGGTCGCGGTCGGGCGAGACGAAGGCGATGTACTTCTTATTATCCCCGGCCGCTTCGGGAAACTCTTTGAGGAACGCTTCGCGTTGCGGATTACCGGCCACAGGTATCTCGAAGACCTGCGCCGACTGGCGCGGGGTGAGCGGGCTGATCGCCCCAGCGCCCGCCGTCAGATAGACCGCCGTGCGATGCTTGACGCCGGGGATCGGCGTTGAGAAGTCCTTGTCGTTAGAGAACAGGTAGAAATCGAGGCCGGCCATGTAGTTGAAGCCCTGCACCAGTTCGTTCAACTGGCCATCGGCCAGCGGATTCACGAAGTTTGAGGCCAACGTGCCGAAGGCGGCCACCTGTTGCGGGACGCTCGAAAAGCGCACGTCGCCCCACGTCTCCAAGATGGGGAAACAGTTGTCGCCTTCGGGTACGCCCTTCGGGACACCTCTACATTTCTTCCCGTGGCGCAAGGGGCCGAAGAAAAACAGATCGAGGAACGGCTTACTCTCGCTTGACGAACTGCTCGCCCCCGCCTGCTCGAAGCCGACGACCGCGCGCATGTTTGAACTGTTCGACGGAATCGTCGAAGCCAGCCCGCCGTCGTTGCAGCCTGCGCCGACGCAGGTGACGGTGAGGCTCGTTACGGCCACCTGATTATCCTCCTCGTCGTACCCGATCAGCGTGATCGTATTCGTGCCCTCTTTGAGCACCACCGTGGCGAGCGTCTCAGGTTCTTCTGCTTCGCCCTCGCTTTTAGTCTTCACCGCGACTTCAGGCTTATCCTGTTTGACGAACCCCCCTTTCTTAACCCCACCCTTCGCGGCCGCTGGCGCAGCGTCCTTCGGCGCGGCGGGCGGCGTCTTCACCGCGCCGGCCTTGACCACCACATCCGGGTCGGACTGCTCGATCAGTCTTTTCTCATTCTCTACTCTGACATAGATTTTCTTGATCTCCTTGTCGCCCTTTTCCACCCGCAGCCGTAGGCCAATGACCGGCGCGTTGCGATAGACCCAATGATCGCGCGGCTCGATAACTTTGATCCGGCTGTCGGCCGTTTTGCCGTCGTCGCACTTGTCACCGCTACAGGTCACGGTCACGCTGGTCTGACTCACGAAGACCCCGTTGGCGTAACCGTTCAGCGTGAGCAGGTTCTCGCCCTTGTTGAGCCGCGCAGTGGCCGGCGTCGTGTCGGGCTTGTCGGCCCCGCCCTCTTGCTTATAGTTGACCGCGACTTCCGGCTGCTCTTGGTCGATAAACTTCCGGTTGTTCTGCACCGTGAAATAGACGCTGTCGATCTTCTTCTCGTCCGCTTTTTTGGGCGGCTCTACGCGAAACTTCAGATCGATGACCGGGGCGTTGCTATAGACCAATTTGTCTTTCGGTTCTTCGATTGTGATGCGGCTGTTGGCTGCCTGTCCTTTGTCCGTCGGTTTCTCGCCGTCCGTCCTCGCCGCCGTCACTCTACGTGTGATGAGGAACGGCGTGGCTTTGACGGTGTCGCCGTCAATCGTGAGGCCGGTGACGTTGACGAGGTTCTTGCCCTCGCCGAGTTTATCAAGCTGCATGGGCACGGGCACGAGGCGGCCGCGCTCCACTTTAATGTCGTTCTTGGTGAAGACGCTCTGCTTGTTATAGACCACTTCGACCGTAAGCTGTTTGATGTCCGGGTCGGACACCATGATCGTGACGACCGGCTTCTCTTCGGTCGTGACGGTGGCGGCCAGCACCTCTATGCGTTTGCGCGCCGCCCGACTCTGCACCGGGTCAGTATCGGCGTCAGCATCAACGTCTTCGTCCTCGTCCGCAACCGGCTCGAAGACTTGCGACTGTTGCGCCTGCGCCGCCTCGTCATCCATCGCCGGTTGCACGTTCTGTACACGACGACTTGGGCGCGCGGTGCGCCGCGCGCGCGTGTTGGCGGCGACGCCCGTGCCCAGTTCGTTGATCTCGCGGATCAGTTCGTTGATCGTCTGCCGGATGGAGGCGTCGAGGTCAGGCGTCAGAACGGCTTTGAAGTCGGCGCGATATTTAAGCGTCGCGTCGAGCCGCCGTTGCAGGAGTTCGCGCAGTTGCGCTCGCCGCTGCTTGAGGAGCGTGCGGTTGAGTTCGCGCACGTCCGGCGGCGTCGCGGCGTCTAGCTCCACGGCGAGCATCCTGCGTATCTGTTCACGAATTTGACTGACCGAGGCCGCCTGTTGCGCCTCGGTGGTGAATGGCAAAAGACAAACGACCATGAACAGGCCGGCGAGGCTGAGTTTTCGCAACATAGTCATAGCACTTTGCAGGGGCGAAGCAGTTTGCATGATCAGAACTTTTAAGACCTCGCAATATTAGCGAGCACGAATAATGCGGTCTGTACGCTTTAAGGCAAGCCGGACAGACTGCATAACCGCATGGATTGATGAATAGCTAGAAGTGAGACTTCAAGGGCGCGCCCGTCGGCCGTGCGGCGACCCATATCAAAGCAACGGCAAGTTATAACGCGCGCCGGATTCTGTCAATCACAAACATAATGCGACCGCGCGGCAAAACGTTTCGGCGTGCCGCACATAAAATAACTGGCCGGCTTAGCGCCGCCCGCGAGCCGCGAGTTTGTTCAGTGTGATGAGACGGGCGCGCCCGGTGGCGGGGGCAATACTTTCGGGCGCGGCGTGCCCGCAGGAGCAGACGACGACACGACCCTTTCTTTCAGTGCTTCTTGAAAGACTTGCCGCACGTTGTCCACGAAGATGAACTGGATTTCGCCGAAGAGTTCTTTCGGCACTTCGTCCATGTCGCGCTGGTTCAAGGCGGGCAGGATGATCTTGGTGACGCGCGCACGCCGCGCCGCCAGCACCTTCTCCTTGACGCCGCCCACGGGCAGCACGTTACCGCGCAGAGTGATTTCGCCCGTCATCGCCACGTCTTTACGCACGGGGCGTTGCGCGAGCACGGACACCATCGCGGTCGCCAGCGTGATGCCGGCCGAGGGGCCGTCTTTCGGGATCGCGCCTTCGGGAATGTGTAGGTGCAAGTCGTAAATGTTGAAGTCGTCTTCGGGGATGCCCAGTTCGCGCGCGCGCGCTTTGGCGTATGAGTAAGCTGCCTGCGCCGACTCGCGCATCACCTCGCCCAACTGCCCCGTTAAGACCAGCACGCCTTTGCCCCGCACGCGCAAGGCTTCGATGAACAGCACGTCGCCGCCCACGGGCGTCCACGCGAGGCCGGTGGCCACGCCGATCTGATCCTTCTTCAACACCTCGCCCGGCATCACCTTCGGCACGCCCAAAAACTCGTGCAGATTTTTCGGCGTCACGCGCACCATGCCCTCGTTGCCTTCGGCGACGCGCCGCGCCACCTTGCGACAGATCGCGCCGATCTCGCGTTCCAACTGGCGCAAGCCCGCTTCCTGCGTGTACTGCTGTATGACCGCGCCGAGCGCCGACTTCGAGATGCGAACGTTGCGCTGCGTCACGCCGTTCTCTTCCAACTGCTTCGGGATCAGATGCCGCCGCGCGATCTCAAGCTTCTCTTCTTCGGTGTAACCGGCGAGCCGGATCACTTCCATGCGGTCGCGCAAGGCGGGCTGGATCGTGTCGAGCACATTCGCGGTCGTCATAAACATCGCGTTCGACAGATCGAACGTGACGCCGAGATAGTTGTCTCGAAAACTATTGTTCTGTTCGGGGTCGAGCACTTCGAGCAGAGCCGACGACGGATCGCCACGAAAGTCCGCGCCGACTTTATCGATCTCGTCGAGCATGATCAGCGGATTGTTCGTGCCCGCTTGTTGCAACGCCTGCACGATGCGACCGGGCATCGCCCCCACGTATGTACGGCGATGCCCGCGTATCTCGGCTTCGTCGTGCAAACCGCCCAAGCTCAGGCGCACGAACTTGCGATCAAGTGCCCGCGCAATCGAACGCCCTAAGCTTGTCTTGCCGACACCGGGCGGGCCGACCAAGCAAAGGATCGATCCTTTCGGCTTCTCTTTCAGCTTGCGCACGGCGAGTGCTTCGACGATGCGCACTTTAACTTTTTCCAACCCGTAGTGGTCTTCATCGAGAATCACCTCGGCCTTCTTGAGATCGAGATTGTCCACCGACTGTTTCGACCACGGCAGATCAGTCATGATCTCAAGCCAGTTGCGCAAGGTCGCCGTCTCGGCCGCGTCCGGGTGCATGCGCTCAAGTTTTTTGAGTTGCCGCAAGGCTTCTTCTTCGGGCTGTTTCGGCATCTGCGCCGTCTCGATCTTCTCGCGGAACTGCGCGATCTCTTCCGCCAGTTCGTTGCCTTCGCCCAACTCCGATTGGATCGCTTTCAACTGCTGCCGCAAAAAGAACTCGCGCTGCGAGCGGTCGATGTCGGCGCGCGCCTGCGTGTTGATCTCCTGCTGCACGGTCAAGACTTCGATCTCTTTGTTCAGCAGTTCATTCACGCGCCGCAACCGCGCCGTCGAGTCCGCAATGTCCAAGACCGACTGCGCGTCTTCAACCTTCAACTCAAGATTCGACGCCGCCAGATCGGCCAGCCGCCCCGGCTCATCCAAACTTGCGACAATCGCCATCACTTCCGGCGAGATGTTCTTGCCCAGATTCGTCGCGCGCTCCATCGACGCGCGCACGTTCCGAACCAGCGCCTCGACTTCGAGCGAACGCTCCGGCGCAATCGGTTCTTGCACGACCGTGAGGCGCGCGCGCAAGTAGCCGCCCGCATCCTCGACCGTCTCGACGTTGGCGCGCGTCAACCCTTGCACGAGTATGCGCGTGCGCCCGTCGGGCAACTTCAGCATCCGCATGATGACCGCGACCGTGCCCACCTTGTATAAGTCGTCGCCGCCCGGCTCCTCTTTATCAAGGTCATGTTGCGAGACGAGCAGGATCATGCGGTTCTCGCCCAACGCCTCGTCCACCGCGCGGATCGACCGCTCGCGCGAGACGAACAACGGCACGATCATAAACGGGTAGATCACGATGTCGCGCAACGGCAAGACCGGCAAAGACTCCGGCACGTGCAACTGCTGCTCCCCGCTCTCGGCCACTTGCGCCAACTCTTCGTTGATGTTTGTAACTGAAGACATAATTTATTGTGCCTGTGCCGCCAATGTGCATGATGAATAAAGATCAAGTTATCTTTCATTCATCATTCATCGCTTTACGCGTTCATCCGTGCACGTCCTTTATTTCCACCTTGAACGCCACGCCGCGCCGGTCGGCGAGCTTGGGTAAACGGACTATCAACAGGCCGTCTTTTAGCTCGGCGGTGGCGGCACGCACGCGCACGGGCCAGCGCAGCGTGATCGTGCGACTGAAAGCGACCGAAGCTGCGTTCGGAACATAGATGCGTCATAGTGCCGCGCGGTGCGCGCCGTTTTTTCTGTCCCGTCAGGGACAACTGCGTGCTGGTCAGCGTCAACTCGATCTCGTCGGCGCGCACGCCCGGTAGTTCAATCAGGACGCGCAGGGCGTCGGCACATTCCGTTAAATCGAAGGGCGGCGCGAAGACGCCGGGCGCGGTCGGCGCACCATCGGCCGCCGCCTCTTGCAAAGCCGCGAGCATGCGCGCCAGCCGCTCGCGCAAACGCTCAAGCTCGATGCGTTTCAACCCGATTGTACGCACAACCATCATCGCCCACTCTAAACTAAAAATGACGGACGACCTAACGGCCGGGCCGAACCCCAACCGCTGCGGCGTCCGTCAAGTTTATCTGCGCCGAACTTAAGCTGTGCGCTTGGGCGCGGCGCTGCCCGTCGTGCGCGAACGGACCAGATGCTTCAACTCGTGCATGAACTCGGTCACGTCCTCGAACTCAAGATAGACGGACGCGAAGCGCACATATGCGACCTTATCAAGTTCCTTCAACCGCCGCATGATGATCTCGCCGACCTTGCTCGTCGGGCGTTCGCGCTCCGACGATTCCTGCACGTACTTCTCGACCGCGTTGACGATGCCTTCCAGTTTCGACGACGGCACAGGCCGTTTCTCGCACGCGCGCAACAGGCCCGCCATCACCTTGTTGCGGTCGAACGGTTCGCGCCGCCCATCTTTCTTGATCACCATGTAGGGGATTTCGTCGATCCGTTCATAAGACGTGAAGCGCCGCTCGCACTTCAAGCACTCGCGCCGTCGCCGGATCGATTCGCCCTCGCGCGCCTCGCGCGAGTCAACCACCTTGTCTTCCAGATAACCGCAGAAGGGGCACTTCATGTAGAGACTCCTTCAGGTCAAAGAGAAATTGAGGACAACTTACTAAAGAGAAGTTACGGTTAACTTCGGAGCAACTCCGCGACCCACCCCTCGCCCGCCGCTTATGCCAGCTTAAACGCGCACGCGCGCCGTCTTACCAGCACCATTTTCATCATTCGTGCGCGCAGCACTCGTCGCATCGGCCCGCGCCTCCGTCGCCGCCAACCCGCGCAAGCGCGCCATGCTCACGTCGCTACGCAGAAAAAAGTACAACCCGAAGAAGAACGCGGGCGCAAACAAGACCAAGTGCAACACAATCGAGACTGACTTGGCCTTCGCCTCCGCGACGCCCAGAAAAGCCAGCCCCGCGGCCGTCACCAGATGAAACGCCCCGGCCGCGCCGCCCGGCGTCGGCACAAGCGAGCCGACCAGCGCCCACCCCAACACAAACAACGTCTCGCTCAGCCCGAACGGCAAATGGAACGCGCGCAACACGAGGAAGTTCCCCGCCGCGATGATCGCCCACAACAACGCCGTCCAGCCAACCACGACCACCAACGCGCGCGCGTCCGTCAACACGCCGAGCGCCTGCGCCAGTTGCGTCAACAACCCCGACGCGACTTTGACCACGCGCCCCAACAAGCGCGAACGTCGCGGCGTGTGCGCCTCAAGCCAACTGTTGATCGCCGCCGCATGCCGGCGCAGCAGCAACAGCGCGACGATGCCGACGACCAGCGCCGCGAGTAGCAACAGCCCCGCGCGTCGCACCAGCGCGTAAGCCGCCGGGTCGCCGCCCGCAGGCGCGCGAAACCAGAGCAGGTTGAGCGCAAAGATCACGACGACCGCCGCCGTGTCGCAGATGCGCTCGACGCCGATGGTCACGAAAGCGGCCGTGGGTCTGACACGCGGATCACGCAACGGCAGAAACGCCGGCCGCAAGACCTCGCCCGCGCGCCCCACCGAGAAGATCGCGCCGAAGCCGACCGTCGTGGCCGCGAACAGATCGAGCAGCCGCGCGGGCGCAAGCGGCGCAAGCAGCACACGCCAGCGCAGAGCGCGCAGCAAATAAGTAGTGCAAATAACGACGAGTGCCAGCGCGATCAGTCGCCAGTCGGCCGCGCCGACTTCGCGGCGCACGTCGCGCCACGGCAGGTTGCGCCCGAACCACCAGAGCGCAAGCGCCGCGACGAGACACAGACCGGCGAATTTCAGGTAACGGCGCAAAAATTAAGCCCTGGGGCAAGAAAGCGTTGGACGGCGACCGCGGCAGGGCGACTTCCAACTTGACCCGCGCCCGTGAACCGCCCACAATATATGGTATGGCTCGATAAGGCTACAACATCGCCATTCGCCGCGCAAGAAAGCAGAAGGACTTAAGAGCAGTCGGCGGTCGGCAGTAGGCAGTTAAAAAGAATAGCGACGTGCTCATGTTGCCTGCCTCATTTTCGTCCGTACTTAGGCGCGGCTTGAGCGTCGGCCACTTATTGCTTATCGCCTACTTCTTAACTGCCGACCGCCGACTGCCGACTGCCGACTGTTTCTGCGGGGGAACTTTCGCCGCGCGCCCGTCGTAAACCCCGACGACAAACGAGTGCTCCGCCTGCTATTTGCGGGTTTTCTAAGGGGTGGGGGCCGGAAAGGGCGCGGGTCAGTGGGAGCCGTTACAGCGTTGACTGTCAGCAACGAAGGGGCGGAGTTAGTCCGGCGATGTCGGGCCGGCGACGGCACGGCGTGGGAGGAGATCGTCTCGCTCTATTCACGCCGGGTTTATAATCTTGCCTACCGTTTCACCTCACGCACCGATGCCGCCGAAGATTTGACGCAGGAAGTTTTCATCCGCGTCTATCGCTCGCTCGAACAGTACGACTCGAAGCAGGGCGACCTGCAAAACTGGCTGATGCGCCTGGCGCGCAACCTGATCATTGACGACTATCGCCGCCGCCAACGTGCCCCGCAGGACACGCAAGCCGAAGATATTGAAGGGCACACTTATCATTTGCGCGCGGCGGGTGGCTCGCCGCAACGCGAAATGGAGCGGCGCGAGTTGGGCGCGCAGGTGCAAGCGGCCATTGACAAGTTGCCGCCGGACTTACGCACGTGCGTGATCCTGCGCGACCTCGAAGAGTTGAGTTATCAAGAGATCGTCGATCTGTTGAAGATACCGGAAGGGACGGTTAAGTCGCGCATCAATCGCGGGCGGATCGAGTTGGCGAAAATCCTCCGCCGCATGCGCGTCGTAGCTATGAGTGACGTTTAGATCAAGGGTGAACGATGAACGCCGCACGATGAATAGCGAGATAGAAACGGCTTGACTTACTCATTCATCGCGCATCAGGTCGCGGGCATCGTTCTAGGAGCAGGGTGAAACGAGGGTTGATGATGCTGTGTGTTGAGTTTGAAGATCAGTTAACTGATTATCTGGACGGCGCGCTCGCGGGCGACATGCAGCGCGCGATGAACGAGCATGCGCTGCGCTGCCCCGTGTGTCACGATCTGTTGAATGAGGTCAAGCACACGATCCGCGCGTGTCAGATGGCGGAAGCGCCCGCGCCGTCGGTCGAGATGGCTGCCAGCATTCTCCTGCACACCGCGCCGGAGACGGTGATGACGTGCGAGGAATTTCAAGACTGTCTGACCGACTACCTCGACGGCTTCCTGCCCGCCGCGCTCTATCATCGTTGGGAACGTCACGCCGCCCTCTGTCATAACTGCACGAATCTGCCCGGTGATGTCGTCCGCGCCATCGGCGCTTGCTACTCCTACATCAGCGACGAGCGCCCCGTGCCCGCTGCTCTGCACGCGCGCATCCTGCAAGCCACGCTCGGCACGACGCAGGCCGCACAGGTGCGTGCCCCCTTAGGCGCGCGCGTGATGGAATGGACGCGCGCTTGGCTCGACGCGTTCGTTACGCCGCAACTGGCGACCGTGGCCGCGATGCTGCTTGTCGCCGTGCTGGTCGGCACGACCACATTGTCGGACGACGGCTCAATCGCCGGTCTTTATCGCGCTTCTTTGCGCGCGGCCGAACGCGGCGCGACGAGTGCGGTGCGCTCGGCCGCCATCCTCGGTCAGAAGCGCAATGATACGCAGCAACAGCGCGGGCCGCAGTAAGCGTTAAGTTTGCACTTAACTTTAATTTGATCCGAACTTTGAAAGCGCACGGGTGAATTTAATTTAATGAACTGTTCTTATCATCCAGTCAACACGGCCGCCGTGCAGTGCAGTCGTTGCGCGCGGCCCTTGTGTCCGGCGTGCGATCACCGTATACGCGGCTTCCCCTATTGTCAGGACTGCATCGTCGCGGGCGTCGAGTTGTTGCAGTATCAGTCGGCGCGTCTGGGCGCTGCGCCGGTCGATGCGCGGCGTAAGACATCGCGCGTGGTGGCGTTGTTGCTGTCGTTCGTCTTGCCGGGTTTGGGCGCGGCCTACAACGGGCAGATTTCCAAAGCCGTCGTCCACTTCGCCATCTTCGCAGGCTTCTGCCAGATGGCGACCATCACGGACGCCAACGCCTTCTTCGTCCTCGGCGCGCTCGGCATGTGGCTCTTTGCGGCGGTCGATGCTTATCGCACCGCGCAACTGTTCCGCGCGGGCCTCGCGCCCGACGCCGAGTCGGACGCCATCGCGCGCCGGCTCTACGGCAACCCGGTCGCGTGGGGCGGCATGCTCGTCGTGATGGGCGGCATCTTTCTGTTGCACGTCTTCTTCGGGGTGCTGCTGCCGATGAGCAAAGTGTTGCCGGTCGCGCTCGTCGTGCTTGGCGCGTACATGCTGTTCGAGCATCTGCGCGGGCGCGGGGGCTTGCGCCGCGACGTGTCGCCGCTCGATCAAGAGATTGCGCCGCCGCTCATCGGCGCGGGGCAGCGGGGCGTGCCGCGCTTCCGCACGGGCGAACTGATGGCACAAGCGCGCGTGCGCCGCACGGATCGCCAACCGCCCGTTTGACGTTTGCGCTTTTGACCTCGCCACGTTGCGCATGCGTCTGTTATCATGCGCACTGTCCGAGGCGGTGTTGGCTTCGAGTTATCTGCTTTAAGGAGATGCGACGATGTTCAAGGTCTTAGGTCGGTGGGGCGCGATTGTCACACTCATCCTGTTGCTCATCACGCTGGTGCGCCAGCTTATCAAACTCGTCACCTTCCTGATGTTCGCTCTGAAGATCGGCATCGTCGTCGTCTTCATCGCACTGTTCCTGCTCGTCGTGCTGGCGATTTTGCGTGGGCGCGGACGCGCCCGCCGCGCCGCCGAAGACATCTAACGTAGCGCCCGAAAATCAACACGAAAGACCCGCAGACGCGAAGCGCCGCCTTCGCGTCTGCGGGTCTTTGTGGTTAAGGTCCTGCCGGCCGCCGGTTGCAATCGCGCGCGCCGTTGTGTTAGGGTGCAGCCCCTTATACAGGTCAATCGGTTCGCCTATGGTTCGTGTTAACCGTTGCATAGGCTAAGCGACCGGCCTAACTTCAGGCAGGTTCAACTAAAACAAGAAACCCAAATCGGTTTCGTATTGCACCGTCGCCCCGCTGGGCAGGCAGTGCCTTCGACGCGCTTTAGACTGCGTGTTGCCCTGTGTGTTTTTCACGCACGCAGTTTTAAGTGATAAAGGAGCACTATCCCCGTGACCAGAGACGACCGCCTATATGCTTTTATCGTCGCCCGCACTTCGCGTTCGCGCGCCCGTATCCGGCGCATTCATATTCATAAACGCTGGTTGAAAGTCGCCACCGTCTTAGCCTGCATCGTCATGTGTGCGGCGCTCTACGGCATCTACGGCGCATTCCGCGAGGCGGCGCATCTGCGCGTCGAGCGCGAGAACGCGCGCCTGCGGGTTGAAAACGAAAAGCAGCGGCAGCAGCTTGAACAACTGGAAAACCGCGTGGACGCGATTGAAGACGCGTCGCGCCGCCTTGCCGAGATGTCCGGCGTCGAGGCGCAGAACAAGAGCGAGAACCCGCGCGGCACAGGCGGGCCGCTGTTGATGCTGGACGCGGCCGGTATCGCCGCTGTCGAAGCGCGCGCCGTGCAACTCGAACAGCAGTTGCAACAGTACGAGGTCGCGTTGCGCGAGCAAGCGCGCATCCCTTCGATCTGGCCCGTCGAGGGCGAGACAACCGATTACTTCGGCGGGCGCTACGACCCGTTCGGCGGAGGCTCTGAGTTTCACACGGGCCAAGACATCTCGGCCGCGCCGGGCACGCCCATCGTCGCCCCCGGCAACGGCACGGTCACGTTCGCCGGTTGGAAGAACGGCTACGGGCAAGTGGTCGAGATCGCGCACGGCAACGGCTTGACGACGCGCTACGGCCACCTCTCCAAGATTGAGACGACCATCGGGCACGAGATCGCGCGGGGCGAGTTGCTCGGCCGCGTCGGCTCGACCGGCCGCTCGACTGGGCCGCACCTGCATTACGAAGTGCGGATCAACGATAACCCGGTCAGCCCGCGTCCCTATCTGCCCGCGCCTGTCGAAGCATCAACCCAGTGACGAGTGACAAGCGGCAAGTGACAAGTTATAAGTGCCGACCACAAACAAGCGATTAACTTGTCACTCGCCATTCGTCACTTGTCTGTGTTTTTTCTGCTTGACAGGTTTGCGCACATCGCTTAGTATGCGCCGTCGTTGCGGCCGCCAATTTGGTTTAACTCCGTGGCTGCCTTAGCTTTGTGAGTAGTCTTGTAATAACGCAATGAGTTCGTGTTCGTCCCCCTCTCAGTCCGTGTGTGGTTAGAGCGCCGATTCGCAGTGCTCAACCACGGCACGGGCTTTTTTTGTTTGCTTCATGCAGTTCTCTTGGGGCGTCTTCGGAAGCAGCGCACCCGGCTCATGAACATAACCCACGCGGCGGGCGGCGCGGTCAAACGAGACTGCACCGTTCGTTGCATTCACCCGAATCGTTAGGAGGATTCGTTAGCTATGCCTAGAATTACCGGTAAGGTCAAGTGGTTCAACAACGCGAAGGGCTACGGCTTCATCGAGCAGCCCGGCTCTTCGGATATCTTCGTTCACTACAGCGCCATTCAGGGCGACGGCTTCAAGACGCTCGAAGAGGGTCAGACCGTCGAGTTTGAAGTCACGCAAGGGCCTAAGGGGCCGCAGGCGGAAAAAGTGATGAAGGTATAGCTTCTGCTCCCCAAGCTGTCGGCTGTCAAAGCCACTGACCGCTTCCGGTCGTCAAAGAGCCGGGAAGCGTTAAAAAAACCGGACGGCTGTTGCGATCAGCCTGACGGACAAACATCGACGGCGCGTTCACTGAGTTAATCAGCGAGCGCGCCGTCGATGTTTTGAGGTTACTGCGCCGTCGCAGCGGTTAAGCTTACGCGGTTGCCCTTATCGTTCCGCCTTCGCTTTAAAACTCACCCGGCCGTCTTCTAAATAAACCGAGTAGCGGACGCTCGCGCAGCCGAGTCGCTGTTTGAGCGTGTCGGTCTTCGCGGCAAGCATGCGGTGAAACTGCGCGAACGATAGCTCGTCCACCGACTCGCCGCACTGCACCTTCGCGCGCACCAACGCATCATACAAACCTTTGACCACGGGCACGTCCGAATGCGCGTCGGCGCAGACGAAGGTGGCGCGGCGCATGTGCGGTTCGTCCTTCTCCACGCGCACGCGCGCCGCTTGTGCGGCCAGCGGGCCGCGCCCCTCTTCGCGCTCTTGCACGGTGCGCCGCCACAGGTCGCGGAACGACGTGTAACGCGCGACGATGGAGTTGTAGCGATAGCGTTGCGCGTAGGTAAAGGTACGCTCGTCTGCGAGTCGTTTGATCATCGTCTCGACGCGCCCCTTCGTGTCGTAGGGTGGGCGCTTGGACGAGCCGTTAAAGTAAATATCGAACTCGACCTTCAGCTTGCGCACGTCGTCTTCCAAACGCACGAGCATGTCGTCAATCGACATCGGTTGCTCGTGGACGACGATAACCCGCTTCTCGGTCTGGCTGCCCTCGCGCTGCATTTCCAACTCGCGCTCGCGCAGACGCCGTGCGAATGTATTCTCCCGTGGCATGATGATGAACTCCTTAAGGCGGGCCCGCGTGGACGCTTTGCGCGCCCATGATCGAACATAAATGTTGGCCTATGCGGGTGTCAATCAATTTCGGCGGCGGCGCATCGTTAACCGTGCTTAACTTAGTTCATCTCCAACGACGCACCGGCTTGCATCGTGTGCGTTCGACTATCACGCCGCACGCGGATGAGCGTACAATACGGGGCGCGCGCCGCCCACGTGCTCAAGCGCGTAGCTCATTAACAAAGACCGAATAACCAACATTCAAGCACCAACTTCTATGCCGGATCAGACCGCGACTCAGCCTTTGCGTGCGCTGCCTTCGATTGACGCGCTGCTGCGTGCGCCGGCCGCGCTTGCTCTGCGCGCACGCACGGGGTCTGCGCGCCTGACGGCGTTGGCGCGCGCGGTCACAGACGAGTTGCGGGCCGAGTTGCAGGCACGCGCCGGACAAGACGACACGCAGCACGGCGCGTTGACGCGCGAGGCGCTACTCGCGGAAGCGTGCGCGCGGCTCGCGCGTGCGGTCGCACACGACGAGACGACGGCCCTGCGCCGTGTCATCAACGCAACCGGCGTTATCCTGCATACGAACTTGGGGCGCGCGCCGCTGTCCGTGGCCGCGCGCCGGGCCATCGCCGACGATGCGGCCGGCTATTGCACGCTCGAATACGATCTCCACACGGGCGCACGCGGGCGGCGTGGCGCGCACGTCGAAACGTTGCTCGCGGAGTTAACCGGCGCAGAGGCCGCGCTCGTCGTCAACAACTGCGCGGCGGCGGCGCTGCTCGTGCTGACGGCACTGGCGCGCGGCGGCGAGGTCATAGTTTCACGCGGCGAGTTGGTCGAGATCGGCGGCGACTTCCGCGTGCCCGACGTGATGGCGCAGTCGGGCGCGCAGATGATCGAGGTCGGCACGACCAATCGCACGAAGCTGGCCGATTACGAACGCGCTATCAATGAGCGGACAGAGATGATCCTGCGCGTTCATCCGTCGAACTACCGCATCGTCGGCTTCACGGCCGCGCCCGCCTTAGTCGATCTGGCCGCGCTCGCCAACACGCACGATCTGATCCTGTACGAAGACGCCGGCTCAGGTGTGCTGGCCGACCTCGGCGCGTGGGGCCTCAGCGACGAACCCGTCATCCGCGACTCAATCGCGCACGGCGCGGCCGTCGTCACCTTCAGCGGCGACAAACTGCTCGGCGCGACACAAGCCGGCCTCGTCGTCGGCCGCCGCGCACTCGTCGAACAGTGCCGCAAGCATCCGCTCTATCGCGCCCTGCGCGCCGACAAGCTCGCGCTTGCTGCGCTCGCTGCCACGCTCGACGCGCACCGGCGCGGGCAAGCGATAGCGGAAGTGCCCGCGCTCCGCATGCTCGCCGCGACGCAAAGCGAACTTGAGACACGCGCGCGTGCCTTCGTCCGTCGTGCGCGCAAGCAGTCCGGTGCAAGTCAACTCAGCTTCGATCTCGTCGCCGGTCAGTCTGCTATCGGCGGCGGCTCCGCGCCGACCACGCATCCGCCAACCGCGCTCGTCGCACTCACGCATCGCCAACTCTCAGCCGCCACACTCGAAGCCGCGCTGCGCCACGCAACGCCGCCCGTCGTCGCACGCATACTCGAAGATCGCGTCGTGCTCGATCTGCGCACGGTCGCGCCCGAAGAAGAAGCGGAACTGCTCGCCGTCCTCGCGGTTGTGACCGACCACACCGCAGGCACATTCAACAATGAGACATGACCCGCGCCGCGCGCTTATATCTCTTGGTCAATGCGAGTCACGAAGGGACAACTGCAACATAAACCGCTACGCGTCACGACTGACGGCACGACGCGCCCGACGGCGCGACGCATGCGCGAGCGGCTGTTCGAGTTCTTAGCGGTGCGGATCGAGGGCGCACACTTTCTTGATCTGTGCGCGGGCACGGGCGCGGTCGGCATCGAGGCGCTGTCGCGCGGCGCGGCGCACGTCACGTTCGTCGAGCGCGAACCGCAGACGTGCGCGCTGGTCGCAGCGAACGTGTCGGCGTGCGGCCTCGTCGCGCACGCGCAGGCCGACATAGTGCAAGATGAAGCGGCGCGCTTTCTTTGTCAGACGGATGCGGCGCGCGTCTGGGATATAGCTTTCTTCGATCCGCCTTACGCAATCGATTATGCGCCCGTGCTCGCGCACTTCGGCGCGGGCCGCACGCTAAGAAGAAAAGGCGGCGTGTTAGTTGTCGAGCATCACTGCGAGCATAAGCTTGACGATGTGTTGGGCGTGTTGCGCCGCTGGCGCGTGGTCCGGCACGGGCAGTCGTGTCTGAGTTTCTACGAACGCAAGCGTTGATTGTGGTGCGCTGAAGCGGCGGCGTTAGAGTTTATTGATCGTGCCGCGACAGTTGGGCGCGTGGCAATGGCAACGTTTGGTGTCGGGGTGCAGCGTGGTCACGTAATCGACCGTGATCTCTTCGCCGGGTTGGATGTCGCGCAGGGCCATGAAGAGGATGTGGCCGCGCGTGGTGCGCATGTAGGCGTTGGGCTGGCACGAGTGGTTGACGTAGTGTGTGCCGTTGCCGCCGCGTGCGCCGTCGAGACTCCAATAGGCATCGAGCGCGCAGATGCGCAGGATGCCGTGGCGGCGCGTCTGCAAGCGACGCGCAACCTCGCGGCGCGAGATGCGCTCACCCGTGTACTCCGCGATCTTGCGCCCGCGCTGAAATAGGCGCGTCGCAAAACAGCCTCGACCGTTAATCGTTGACGGGCGGACAGCAAGACCGGGGGCAAGGAGCATAAGAACAGTAGGCAGTAGACAGTTAAAAGCAGGTTTGTATTCACTACCTACTGCCTACTGCTATTTCAATTGAAAGCTGCGGGCCATGGAGTCGGTCTGGTTGCGGATGCGCATGAGTTTGTCGCGCGCGCCGGTGAAGTGTAGGACGTAGATGGTGCGCGGGTCGGCTTGCAGGTAGTAGATGCGGCCGAGCATAGGTTTGCCGCCGCCGGTGAACTCGTAGGATGAGGTCACGCCTTTGAGTCGCCCGGAAAAGCTCTCCTCTTTGCCTTCGACGTAGCCGGCCATGAAGCGCAGTTTCAGATCGTGATCGCGGCGCGCGAGATCGGCGGGCGTCATGTTGGCTTCGACCACTTCTTTGCGGATACGCAGGTAGCCGTCGCTGCGGTCGCCGTAGATGAACTCTGTGTGTTGGTGCTCGCTGTCGGGCCGTGTGATGGCACGCCATGTCGGCGACGGCAGTTCGAGCGTGTAAGGGGCGCGCGCGTCTTCAAAGAGTTGCGTCTGCGCCGTGGCCGTGAGCGCGCACAGGGCAAGCAGGCACGCACAGGCGGACAGTGTGATCAAGCGTCGCATGTTGAAAGTCTTACTCATAGCGAAAACCACTGTTAGCAGCATTCTGTTACGGCCACGTGAACCCTGATTGTTTATAGTCCTCAGATGCCTGCGCGCACGCATCTTGTTGCCCGCTGGGGGTTCGGCGTGCTTAGGTGCGCGTGCCCTGTTCGATGGCGGCGCGTTGCGCGTTGAAGAGTTGGTCCAGCCCGGTCTGTGCAAGCGCGAGCAGCGCGTCCATCTCGGCGCGCGTGAACGCCTCGCCTTCGGCCGTGCCTTGCAACTCGACGAAGCGACCGTCGCCCGTGCAGACGACGTTCATGTCCACTTCGGCGCGCGAGTCTTCATCATACTTAAGATCGAGCAGCGGCACACCCGCGACGATGCCGACCGAGACGGCCGCGACCGCACCCTTGAACGGCGACCGACTGATGACGCGGTCGCGTTGTAGCTTTTGACACGCGAGCGCGCAGGCGACGTATGCGCCCGTGATCGCGGCGGTGCGCGTGCCGCCGTCGGCTTGCAGCACGTCGCAGTCTATCGAGAGCGTGCGTTCGCCGATGAGCGCGAGATCGACGACGGCGCGCAACGAGCGGCCGATCAAACGTTGTATCTCGTGCGTGCGGCCGGATGGGCCGCCGCGCCCCGTCTCGCGTTGTGTGCGTTGTTGCGTGGCGCGCGGCAGCATGGCGTATTCGGCGGTTAACCAACCCTGCCCGCTGTTGCGTCGAAAGGGGGGCACGCGGTCTTCGAGTGTGGCGGTGCAGATGACGCGCGTTGCGCCCATCTCGATCAGGGCCGAGCCTTCGGCATAAGGCATGAAGCCGGCCGTGATGCAGACGGGGCGCAGTTCGTCGGCGCGGCGACCATCGGTGCGCGTGAAAGCGGGCGCGGTTTTCTTCACGTCAGTTTGTGGTTTGAAGCTCATCCTGTCCCCAGACTTCTACGGCTTCCAGCCGCGACGGTGCGCTGCCCAAGAATCTTTCGGCGACGCGGGCAAATCGCTCGGCCGCATCCGTCACGTAGAAGTGATCCAGATCATCGCACAAACGGCGCGCGGGCGCACGCGCTTTCAATAGTTGCCCCGTGTGCGTGTCGAACGCGGTGCGGCGCAGGCCCTCGCGTTCGAGTAGTGCTTCGACGCTCGCGGCCGTTGCTGCGCCCGAATCGATCAACTCGACCTCTGCGCCGACCGTCGCTTGAATCACGCGCCGCAAGATCGGGTAATGCGTACAACCCAACACGAGCGCGGCCACGCGCTGCTCGCAGAAGTCATGCAGATATTCAAGCGCCACGGCGCGCGCCACGTCCGTCTCCGCCCAACCTTCTTCGGCGAGCGCGACGAAGAGTGGGCACGCACGTTCGATCACTTCGGCTGTGGGCGCGAGCGTTTTGATCGCGCGGCTGTATGCGCCGCTCTGCACGGTCGCTTCGGTGGCGATGACGCCGATGCGCCGGCCTTTAGCTGCGTGCGTCGCGGCGTGTGCGCCCGGTTCGATCACGCCGACGACCGGCACACTAACACTCGCGCCGATGGCCGGGAGCGCCAACGCCGACGCCGTGTTGCACGCGACGACCAACAACTTGACGCCGCGCGCTGCCAGAAAGCGCGCGTTCTCGACGGCGTAACGCTCCACGGTCTGAAGCGACTTTGTACCGTAGGGCACGCGCGCCGTGTCGCCGAGATAGACGAACCGCTCGGCGGGCAACTGCTCGTGCAGCGCACGATAGACGGTCAGCCCGCCGACGCCGCTGTCAAAGATGCCGATTGGTAAATTAGGATTCAAGCCAGCCTTACTCTCAAGCAGTAGCTTAACCACAAAGCCGCGCAGATACAAACGAGCCTGACGAGAGACTTGCTATGGCCAACGGTCAAGGCGTGGCGTTGCGGCGCGCTGCTTGGGCATCGCTCAAGGCTAACTCGAAGGTGCTGACGGCGAGTTGCTTGAAGAGTTCGAGGCTGCGCCGCTCGTTCGAGCCGGCGGGCAACGAGTTGATCCGTTGATCGTAGAGTTCTCTGGTGCGCCGCAGGATCGTGGCGAAGATTCTGTTCAATTCCGTTTGCGGTATCCCGATGCGTAACAGCCGCCCGATGAAGGTCGTAACTTGCGAGAGGATGAAGTCGGTTGCGCCGACCGTCGTGCTGTTAATCGTCATCGTGGGCTGGTGGGTCAACTGCTGCAAGTGGACGAAGATTTCTTCCTCGCCGTAGCCCGTCACTTCATAGAGCATCTGCCGGATGCGTGCGATGTGGACATCGCGCGCGGCGGTCGCGTCGGTGGCAGCGGCGCGCAGGGCCACGATGCGCGGGTGATCGGCGATCAGCCCGGCCAGATCGCGCGTGAATGTTTGCAACGCCCGCCCGATCCGGTTCGGGCCGTAGGCGGTGTGACTCATCTCGTGGATGAGATTGGCCGCGACCAGTTCGGTCTGACCGGCTTCGAGCAAGTCTTTGCTGATGTGAATCACATAGACCGTCTGCGTGCGCCCTTCCGCGTCGCTTTGCGTGGCGGTTTGCGTGTAGCCACGGAAACGATTGACGCCGGTGAGATCGGGGAAGATGTAGATCGTGTGGTTCGTCAGATAGTTGTTCCAGAAAGGCTCGCGCCGCACAGTCAGCAGCACTTCCATGAAGGCTTCGCGGCCGCGCGCCGACAACGCGGCTTCCAAGTCGCGCTGCTGTTGATTGATGCCGGACACTTCATGTGTGCCTCTGCTGACCATGCCTGAGAGCGAGGTGGTCAGTGTGGGCAACAGACTCTCGATCTGATCAATGCCCAAGCCCCAACCTTGCACGACGGTCAACGCTTCATCGGCTGTGGTCGGCTGCGGCGCGGTCAGCCCTGCGCGCCTAAGCACAGACTCGCGGATGGTGTTGCCGAGTTGCGCGATGGTGCGCTTCGTCGGCCACGCGCGCGGTGCGCTCGGCTTCGGTTTCGGCGTGCAATGGCTGCTCGCGGCCGATGGCGTTGCGCGCCTGATCATAGACGGGGCGCAGGTAGTACTCACGCAAATACTCGGCGCGGTCGCGCAGTTGCGCCCCGGTCGGCGCGGCGCTCGACACGCGCCCGGTCGCAGGATCGCACGCGCAGTTCATGTCCGACTGCGGCAGCACGCGCACTTGCTGCCCGCCATGGATGACCGTGCGGATCACGTCTGCGCCGACGGTGCGCCAGTTATTAAAGTCGGTTGCGGCCAGAACGGGCGTGCAGAGCGCATTGGCCCAGCTTTGCACGTTGACCAGTCCGACGTTACGGAAGTGGGTTGCGCCGTGGGCCGCGGCCTCGGCTACGTCGTGATAGAAGTTGCCGAAGACGCCAGTGTAGCGATGCTGATCCGAAGCGATCTCGGCGGCGGTGCGCGTGCCGCCTTCGGCCCACACGCCTGCGGTCGAGCAACCGTACCAGTTCATCTGAGCGCCGCAACAGAAGGAGTGGCGCAGGCGATTGAGCGCGGCTTGATTGGCATCGGCGCGCAGCCAGTTGAGACTGAAGCCGCTGATCGGTCGTTGCGTGGGCGCGCCGCCCGTCGTTGACTTGACCTTGTTGCCGCCAGAGACGGTCTGCACGTCCGGGTTGGCGTGATTGAAGACGTTGAGCCGTGTGACGCACGCGTTGCCGCCCGTGCGCCCTTCGAGTTGGGTGATCATGTCATCCAACGAACGGACGCGTATGTCCACGCCGAGCGCGCGCCCGGCCGCACGCACGAGAAAATCGTCGGGCGCTTCGGCGGCCAGCACGTCCACCTCGAAGCCGCCGGGGTTGGGGCGGGCGCCTGTGCCGCCTGTGTTGGCAGGCGTACCGCTGGCAGGCGTGCCGCCGCTTGCAGTGTCGCCGGTCGCTCTTTGCACAAGACCGAACGGCGCGCTCAAGGTAGGTCGCGCGTGCGCCGTGTCGGCCGGCGTGCGTTGCGCTGAGTCTTGCGTGCCGTGTGCGTTCTGTTGGACGACGTGTGTTAGTTCGTGCGCCAGCAGTTTGCGGCCGGGCAAGGTGTGCGGTGCGTACTCGCCGGCCCCGAAGGCGATGTGTTGCCCGTGGGTGAAGGCGCGCGCGTTGATGGCTTGCGCCATGTCGGCCGCGTGCGCGCCAGTATGGATGCGAACTTGGCTGAAGTCGTGTGCGAAGCGCGGCTCGAAGAACTCGCGCACCGACGGCGCGAGCGGCTCGCCGCGCCCGTCGAAGTTGCCGAGGCCCGACTCGATCTCCGCACCGGGTTGCACCGTCTGACCGCTGATTCCTTTGGCCTGTAGCGCCGGAGCGGCTTGAGCGGGCGCGTCCGTCTCTTCTTCCTCTGTGCATTGATTGCACGCGCGTTGTAGTGGGGCTGTGGGGGCGAGGCGGTTGATCGCAACCGGCGGCGGTGCGGCCGGTTCGGGTGGGCCGACCACTTGCTCGGCCACCCGATCCGCTTCTTGCTCGAAGGCGTCGCCGGGTTGGTTGACGCGCAGCTTGGCTTGAATCAGACGACCGGCAGCGCGGTTGCCGACGAGATGTTGCAGGCGCGTGAACTGACCGAGCGGCGGCTCAGGCTGCGCGCTTGAGCGGGCGGCGCAAGCTTCGGCCGGTCGTGCTTGCGCTGCCTGTTTCGTTTCGCCCGCTGGTTGAAACTCCATCCCGCTCTCCGGCCGGAGTTCAGAACCTGAAGACCAGCCCGGTGTTGAACTGGAAGGCCGTCGTGCTCTGCGAACCGTAGAGGCCGCCGAGGCGGAAGATGCGGCCGTCCGCCCTGAAGCCGACGTGGTTCGTCAGCTTGAAGGTCGAGCCGAACCCACCGTGGACGGCGAAGGCTGAATCGTTGAGGCCGTTGCTGCGTGCAAAGATGCCGCCCGCGCCCACGATGATGTAAGGCGTCCAGTTGCTCGTGCCCCATTGGTCGATGTCGTAGCGCACGTTGCCGAGCACTTGCACGAGGCGCACGTCGCGGTTCACGATCAGACCGGAGTTTAGTTGACTGAACGTAACGCCAGCTTCGCCTTCGAGCGCGACTTGATTCGGGAATCGATAACCCACGCGCGCGCCGACGACCACGCCGTTATCCAGCCGCAACGAGTTCTGATAGAACGAGCCGCCGACGTAGGGGAAGAACTCGAAACCTTGCGACCCGTTGAAGCCCGGCAGCAAGGGCAGCGGTTGGTCTTGCACTGTAGCGGTGACGATAGGCTTTTCGGTCGCGCGGTTGAAGCGCAGCACGCGCGAATAGATGCCGTTGTTGTAGTCGATCATGGGGCTGAGCCAAGTGCCTGCGGTCGTGTTGAAGACGACTTGATCAGCATGACCGGGGCCGAGGTAGCCGCCGAAGCGGTCGCGCGGAATGATGTAGTACTCGCGCGTGACGATGGTGTCGTTCACTTGCACGTCGCGTGTGTTGATCGGACTTGCGACCGGATCGACGTTGACGCGAACGTATTCGCCGATGGTCTTGATGCGGCTGAACTCGCTGCCCGTGGGCGACTTGCCTTCGGCCTTGAAGCGGAAGCCGTAGCTGCCCTCGAACTGTGTGTTGAGGAAGCGCAGCGAATAGATGCCATCTTCCGGCGTCACGTCGCCGTGCGTGCCGTCGTCGAACATCTCTATGCCGGGGTCTTCCACGAAGGTCAACTCGGTCTTGCCGCATCTGGCAAAGAGTTCGCTGGCTTTGGCGTAGCGCGCCGGCTTCGGCTCGTTGCCGGGGACGGCCACGAGTGGCGGCGGGATGGACGGGAACAGGCCGCCGACGGTCGAGGTCGGGTTTTGCTTTAAGGGCGGCAGGCTCGGCGGCGCGGGCCGGCAACTGCCCGGCTCGTGCGTCGAGACGTAAGTGCCGAAGCCTTCGGTCGGGCGCTTGATGCTGACCGTGACCTTGACCGGATGCGTGGCCGGGTTGTTCGTCACGGGCACGCCGGCCTCGTTCAGACGGGCCGTTAGGAAGATGTCCTCGCCCGTGCCGTGTACCTGCTGATCGATGGCGAAGTTGGCGGCGAGATTGAGATCGACTAAGGCGAACTGCGCGGCTGCGCCGACGACCGCGGGCGGAGCGTGATATGTGCCCGCCTGCGGGTTATCAACCGTGCAGATGGAGAAGCCGACCACCGTGTTCTCCTTGTCATGCGTGCTGCACATGACGCTGGTGGGCGCGCCCATCGTCGGCGTGAATTGCAAGGTGGTCATGTCCACCGCCGAGGCGGGCGTGGTCCACGTGACAAGGAAGATGAGGCGGCGCTCGTTGGCGTTGACGACGAAGTTGTTGCCCATCGCCGGGGGCGATTGAGTTCACATGAAAGATGTCGTCGAGCGTGCTGATGAAGAACTGTTTCAGCAGGTCGGGATTGCCGGGGCTGGTGATGTTGTAGAACGCGGAGTTGCCGCCTTGAAATCGCTGCCCCGCGAAACGATTCTTGATGTTGGTCAGTAAGCCCGTGTCCACCGTCGCGTCGTTGCCGAGGGCGACCGTGTGGACTTGGACTTTGTGAACGGTCGCGGGCGGGCATTGATTCCAACCCGGTATCGCCGGACACGGATCGGCCGCGCCGCCAAGCAAGTCGGCCGGCAGGAGCGTGCTCGTCGGCGTGTTGTGGAAGCCGTCGCTTAACAGCAGCACGACGCGCTGCGCCTCCTTGTTCGGTTCTTGGACGATGCGTAACGCCGAAGCGCCGAACGCCGCATCGAGGCCCCAACCGATAGGCGTGCAATTATTCGGGCTTGGATCGCCGCCCAGCACATAGCTGCCGGGGAACATCGTTTGCACGGCTAGCGCGTTCGGAATAGTCGTCGTGTTCGCGTTCGTGAAGCAGTCCGAGGAGAATGTCACCAGCCCGACGCGGTCGTCGAAGTAACCATCCTTGAGCGCAAAGAGCATGTTGGCCAAAATGTTCGCCGCGCTCTTGGCATTGGTCCAGCGGCTCTCGTCGAGCATACTGCCGGACTTGTCTAACACGACCATATACTCGATTGGATAACGACTCTTGATGTTCGCGTAGTTGGCCGGCGCGGGCGCAGGATCAGGCCACGTTGTTTCGTCGCTTGAATCTGCGTTTGTCGCCTTCAAAGTAAAGCCGAGGATGGCCGAGAGGTCTGCGAGGCCGAGATCGGCGGGCGTGATGGTCAACTCAACCGCCCAGCCTGTCGGAAAATCGGGCACGACACAGCCCGCGATCCCCGTGCAGGAGCGCGGCCCCGCCGCCACGACCGTCGCGTCTTTGATCGCCAGATTCGCGCCGGGATTCCAGACCGCGCCGTTTCTGGTGTGCCCCGTGCCTTCGCGTCTGATGATGAAGGTGATGTCGTCGGCGGTCGCGGCGTGGTTGTGCAGTGGGTCGAAGCTGAGCGCGATCCGGTCGCTGACGTTGAAGTCCGCATCGTTGACTGCGATTAAGAAGACGAGATTCTGGCCGTTGTGCAGGAAGCGGACGCGCGCATCGAAGCCCGCCGTGCTGAGACTCTTTTGAATCGCCCCGTTCCATTCCGTCGCGGGTGAGACAAAGCCGTTGACCGTAAGCGCGCCGACGGGCGCGGGCGGCGTGACGGTATAGCAGTCGTTCGCCGCACCGTTAACTATAGTCAGCCCGCAGCCCGGCGTCGCGTTGTCGGCCCGCGCGCCGGCCGAGGCACAGACCAAGAGCGTGAGGCCGAGCAGCCAGCGGCCGGGCCGCAGGCCAGCGGTGCGAGCCGCGCGATTGTGCGTGTTGCTTCTCATGTCTGTCTCTCCTTAGGTCAAATGTCTCAAGCCGTCACGACGAAGTTCAGGCGCACTTCCATCGACGCGCCGCCCACTTGGGGCACGCCGTCAATGTGCGTCAGCGTAGCGGTGGCGACGATCTCGCCCGTCGTCCCGACAGGCGGCGCGGCGGCGGGCGGCTTCGGGCCGTCCACTCTGAGCAGCACGTCGAGCGTCGTGTTCGGCGGCACGGTCATGTTGCTCGTCACGGGCGCGAGCGGACTCCACCCGGCCGTGTTGCCGACCGGGGTGATGGTGTGCGCGAACTGATAGGACCGCTGCTGCGTCGGGTTGTCGTTCCGAACGCGGAACAAGATGTCGCGCCCTTGTGCCCGCGTCAGGTGCGGCTGCCGGATGGGCACGCGGTTCTGGGCGTCGAGGCCCGCGCTGTCGGCGTAGAAGAAGAAGTTGCCGACGGGCGGAACGACGCCGAGTTGGAGATTGATGGCCGGCTGCGGCGACTCAAGCGCTGGCTTACGTTTGGCGGCGGCCCGGACGCGCAGCGCCGCCGTCGTCTCGCCCGCGATGTTGCGCGGCGTGACGGTCACGGTGATGGTCGTGCGGCCCGTGAGGTTGGTTAAGATGACGGTGCTATGGCTGACCGTGAACTCCCAAGAGGCGGCCGACAACGTGACGAAGATGTCGAACTCTTCGTTGGGCGCGGGCGAGGTGACGTGGCTCACGATGTCGAAGCTGAAAGTATAAGGCGTGCCGGCCGCGAGCGCCTGCAACGGGCTGACGGTTGTGTAGAGTACATCCACGCTGCCTTCGGGCAGGACGTTGACGGGATCGGACAGGAAATTGTTGAGTTCTTCCTGCGCCAAGACCGCGCCCACCAAGTCCTGATTGTCGAGCGACAGTTTCAAGCCCTTGATGAAGTCGGGGGCGCTGCCGTCGAGATGCTTATTGTAGAGCGTGATGAAAGGTGAGGCGACGTTGCCGACGTTGCCGATGTCCGACAGGACGCCGACGAACGCCTTCTGCGCGTCGTAGAGGTCCTTCAAAAACTTGAGCGCATCTTGATTGTCGAGGTTGCGCGCGGCCGTCTGCACTTCGCCGGTCTGCGCGCGGTTCATCAAGTCTTGCAGGGCGAGCAGCAGGACGTTCTCGTTCAGCACGTTGGCCGTCTGGTGCGGCAGCAGGTTGCCGCGCAGGCGCGCAAAGAGCGAGTTGCGTAGGCCCTTCAACATCTCGACGTAACGGTTCACGTCCACCGTCACCGCACCCGCCTGTATAAAGAGCGGCACTTTGATATTCTCGGCAAGTGTGATGCCGGTCTTGCGTAAGTCCACGATCATGTCGGGGGTGATGGGCGCACTGCTGGCCCGTCGTCGCAAGAGCGCGAGCGCCGTGTACTTGTGCCCCGCCACTTTTGGCACGGCGCTCAGGTCCGTGGCGTTCGGCTGCACGCGCACGCGCCACTTGCGCTCGATCCGCACGGCCGTCTCGATGCCGATCAAGTCGTTGACGAGGCGCGGGTCGCCTTGCAACGCGTTTGTCTCGTCTTCCCATGTATCGAGATAGACAAAATCCGTGCGGTCCGCACCGGGCGTGGTCAGCGCGGGCAGACCGGCGAACTGCGGCTGCGTCGTGTAAGTCGTCAGACCCGGATTGATGACCATATGCCCGTCCACGAGGATCAGCCCGTTGGTGATGCTGAAGTTGTTCGGGTTCGGCGACGAGTTGATGCGGAAGCCTTGTGTGCCGGCCGGCACGCCGTTGCCGATGAAGAAGCGGACCAGCGCCATCAACTCCATGCGGCGCAGGTCCTCCAACTCGTTCCAGTCGGCGTCCAATAGGGGCACGCCCTGTTGCATCCGCACGCCGACGTACTGCCGTGGGTCCGGGACGGCGGGCGCGAGTTGCAGCAGGTCGCTTAAGACGTTGGTTAACTTGAAACTGTCGCGTGAATAATTGCCCATGAGATACCTCTTTCACTTCCGCCCGGTGCGCCGCGCCGGCCGCTTCTTGAGGCGCTGCCTAGCCACGTCCACCACGTACTGCGCGCCGATCTCGTGGCAGTCGAGCGCGACCAACTCGTCGGTCGGCTCAACCTCAAGCACGCCGCCGTCTTCAGTCACTTCGCCGTAAGGATGCGCCAACGAATCGGCCAGCACGTCCGTCTTGCTGACCGAGATGATCTGGCCCTGCTTGTCGTAATGCACGAACAACTGCATGCCGAGTCTCCCGCGTTAAGTTTCGGTGATGCGATAGGCCCGGCAGGCGACCGTGATCGCGTTGGCCGGGTCGAGATTCTGAATCACAACTTGATAGGCGTGCGTGTAGGGCGCACCGACGGCGGCCGGCTTGGCGACGGTAGCCTGCTGCCGCCACGTAAACGACTGCGTGTGCGTCCCGGCGCTTGGGTCGCGCGGCGCAACCTGCCGGACGCTGATGAGATAGAAGCCGTGCCCGTCCAGCTTGTCGATGTTCAAGACCAACTGGCCACCGGCCGCGATGGACGATTCGTTGTTGAAGACTGACGCGCGGCTCAGTTCGTTGATCGAGACGGCGTTGTCGAGCAACTGCGCCTTACCGACGACGTTGGCTTTGAGCGCGCCGCTAGGGTCGAGGCTCGTGTCGAGTCGTTTGTCCAAACCGGCCCGCGTGCCGCGCGCCGTCGTGATCTCGTCGCGCACCGTTGTCAGGTTCAATCCTGTCTGTCGTTGATCGGTGATGGTGTTCGCGGCCGTGTCGATGGCGGCGAGCCTGATCTGTCCCGCCGGGATAGCGTTCCCCGGCGTGACGACCACTTCCCATTCCACCTTGTCGCGGATCGATGTGACCGAGCCGACATCGCCCGCGCCCGCGTTATTGAGCGCCGCGTCTTCGGCTTCCGTCACCAAGCGCGTGAAGGCGCGCAGCGAGATGGAACTAACGCCGGCCGGCAACGGCTTGACGTTCGCCTTGAAGGGCTGATTTTGATAGCTCGTGTTGGCGGCCAAGACAACGAGTTGACCGCCGACTAAAGCTTGCCCGGCCGTGATCGTGAAATCGTTCGTGCCCACGTTCAGTGTCGTGATCTGAAAGCCGCTATCGAGGATGCCGCTGCCGAGACATGCTTGGGCGAGGCGTTCGGGCCGGCAAGTCGGCGGCCAAGTTCAACTCGCGGTCGAGCACGGGCTTGCCCTGCTGAAAGCGGACGCGACCGTAACCTTTTTGCAGCGCGTCCAGCAGGACGGCGTTGGGGTCTTTCGAGAAACTCATGCGCTTGTCCCTTTCAAAAGATCAGTCGCACCTTGCGTTCCAGCGTGACCGTGCCTTCCTTCTCGATGAGCGGATGGCGGATGTAGTCGATCATAAAAGGCGCGCCGTTCAACGTGCCGAACAGGCCGAACTCGCGCAGCTTCGCGGGCGGCGCACCGATGGGCGTCGGTTGCCCCGGCCCCAACGTGGACGTGATCTGAATGCGGTTGGTCGGCGCACCGGGCGGGACGGCCACGGGCACGTCGCTCGCATCGAGATACTGTATGTTCAGGTTGGCGACTGGAATGGTGAAGATGGTGGTCGTCAGATCGGTCACGACCGCCGGGTCGGGCGCGGCGGGCGGCGTCGTGTCCCACGCATCGAGGCCGCTGCCGATCTTCAACGACTGTATGCCGTGTGTGTTCGGCTCGTTCTTCATAAACCCGGCGAGCAGCTTGCGCCCTTGCAGCACGATCATGTTCGAGCGCCAGTCTGAGTCGAAGACCACGACGCCTTGCGGGCTGATCAAGCGGTCACGATAGATGCCTTCAAAGATGATGGTGGTCATCGTCTATATCTCCTGCTTAAAGTTCGCCGACGCCGCCGATGGGCAGACGGAAAGATAGATCGGGCGGCGCAACGCTCAGGTCGGGCAACGTCGCGCCCGTGTGCGTCGCGTCCCAAGCGCGCAGCCAGATAAAGTCGGCGCGGTCGCCCGCGTGCAGATCGACGGGCGCGGGCAAGACCTCGCTCAAGATCGTGTCAACGGGTTGTTCGCCGATGACGACGGGCGGCGTGATGGTCGTGTCGTCGTAGGTGTAGAAATATTCGATGACCACCTGATCGATGATGATGACAGGGCGCACGGGCATCGGCAGGAAGCGCCGCAACTGTGCTTCCATCTGTTCGCGGCGACGCAGGACCAGCGCCTGATCAGCCGTGTCCGGCGTGAGATAGAAGCCGACCGTATCGCGTGCATACCAATTGCGCTCGCCCTTCTGCGTGTCGTAGGTGTAACGCTGCACGTCTTCGATGTTGAGCCGCAGACTGATCTTGTTCGGGTTGCGCGTGTCCACGAAGGTCGAGCCGGAATAGCGCGCGTCGATTGTTTCGGCGGACGGATAGAAGGAACTGTTGTAACGCAGACTCTCGTTGCTGCGGAAATAGAGTTGCTTGCGTGCGGAGGCGGCGAGCACGATGGGCGCGCGCCGCGAAAATTGGCCCGTGGTGATCTGCGCGTCCGCGCCCTGCGCGCCGAGCGTGACGGTCTTCGCCCAGACGTGCCAACCGTGGCGGCGATTCGAGGTGAAGTACAACTCCAGCCCCGCGCCCTCTAGGATGGCGAACGGCTCGCGGTTGTCGTAGTCGGCGGGCACAGCCGTCAACTCGGTTTCGGTCCAATCGGCATTGACCAACGTGTTGAAGTTCAAGTTGGCGGTCGTGCGATAGAAGACGTTCCACAAACCCGTCGCGGTCTTCTTCCGACTCCAACAGACCCAGATGCGGCCCGCGCCCGCCGGGTCGAACACAACGGCCGGTTCACGATCAACGTCCGCGCCCGTCGTCAACGGCTTGGCCGTGCCCCACGCAGAGGTCGCCGGGTTGAAGCGGTTGTACCAGACCTTCCACACGCCGTTGCGCCGCGAACTCCAGAACAACCAGATGCCGCCGGTTTGATCGACGAAAGCGGCCGGTTCTGTGTCGTCGGGCGGCGCAGGTCCCGGCAACGCGGGCACGGCCGCGCCTAAGCCGAGCGTGCGCGCGGCCGTTGAAGCGTCAACGTCAACCGCGACCAGCGAGTTGCTGCCGGCGGTGGGCGAGACGAGTTCGAGATGCTGTTGCCCGGCCACGTCAACCACGCGCGCGACATCGGGCAGCACTTCGTTGATGCTCGCCGCGACCTGCGCCGCCGTCTGATTGCCCGGCCTGAAAGTGATGGTGCGGAAACGGCCGTCGTCCACACGCAGCACGAGCGTCTGACGGTTGGCGAACGTGAAGGGGGCCGTGCGTTGGCCGACGAGTTTGGCCGTGGTGGCCACTTGCACAGCGGCGAGGCCGGGCAGACCGAGTTTGAGGCCGAGCACTGCGCCCACGAGTGAGAGCGTCCCGGCGGTTGGGTCCGTGGCCGTGAGGATGAGATTGTCGCTATCGCCGATGGTCACGTTCATGCCCGGCAGTTCGCGGTTGAGATAATCGGCCATCTCTTGGGCCGTGACCTGCGCGATGTTCTGAAACAACTCCTCGAAGATAACGATGCGCTTCGTGTAGCTGCCGGTCGTGGCGTTGACGGTGAGGGTGAACTCGTCGCCGTCGGCCAGCGCGAACGGCCCACCGATTAGTCCTTTGAGTCGCGGCGGGCGCGCGTCTTTACCGACGGACAGCAAGTGCAATTTGATCTGCGGGACGAGCCGCGCGCCCAACTGCTCGTAGTCGCTGCGGAACAACCACAGGTTGCCAGTCGCGTCTTCGACGGCGGACGGGTACTTGCTCACCTGACCCGTCGTCTGGATGCGGCGCGAAGGCGTCCAGCCGTCTTCGTCGGCCGTCTTGAAGAAGATGTGCCACTGCTCGCGGTCGGGTTGTGCGGCGGCTTGGCCGGGCACGCTGCGGGGTGCGCTCTGGCGCGCATGATAGAACAGGAACTGGCGGCTGTCGGTCACGCGCAACGTCGTGGGCCGGCCTTCATAAGCGATGTCAAGCGTGACGGTTTGCGGCGCGTGCCATGCGCCGTCGCGGTGGACCATCTCCCAGATCGTGAGTTGTTCGGGATGCGTAGCGAGAAAGACGTTGTGGACGAACTCCTTGATGCGTGCGTCCCATGTGACGAGGCGGTTGATGGCGGCGCGCGCGTTGGCGGGCACGCCGGCCGTGCGATAGAAGTGGGGCGCGTACTTGATCTCGTTGCGCTGCTTGTCGAAGTCGAGCGCGGCACTGGTCGGCCAGCCGATCCATTGCGCTAAGAGCGGCAACAGTTCGCCGTCCACGCGCGCCACGTCGTAGAAGTTGCGCACGCCCCCGGCGAAGCTGCGAAGCAAATCGAACTGTAGACCGAACAGTTCGACGAAGCGACGCAACTGCCCGCGCGTGCGCTCTTGCGCGTCGAGGCCGGGCGCATCGGGCGGCAACACTGTGTCGAAGTTGCGATAGAGGCCGGGCAGGTTGTTGTAGAGATGCGCGCCCGTTTGATACGGACTGGTCGCCATCGCAGAGGCGAACGTGGGCGCATAGAGTTGCGCGGCGGCGTCGTAGGGGATGACGGCGTAGTAGTAAACGGTTTCGCCTTGCAGCGGTTCGTCAACGAAGATGGCGGCGAGGCCGGCCGGGTGGCGGCGACCGGGTGGTCGTGTACTTGATAGCGCGCGACGGACGCGGCGCTCGCGTCGGGATAACGCGACTCGCGGCGCAGGACCACGACGCCCGCGAAGCCTGCATCGGTCGGGTTCACCCACGACAAGTCGATGCGCCCGCCGCGCTCATTCGGTTCAGCTTTGAAGTTGCCGACCTGCATCACGCGCCCCCTGTGGGAGTGACCGTTAAATCTTCAGGTCGCAAGACCGGAATTTCGTTGACTTGCATGACGATGCGGCCGTTGGTCGTGAGTGGTTCGCTGCCGACGCGATCCGCGCGGTTGAACTTTTTGACGATGACGAACTCAACGCCGTCGAGACTTTCCAGCAGTTCGTAAATCTTGCTGAGATACAACACCTGTTTGAAATCAACTTGCTCGAAGTCGAGTAGTTGTTGAATAGCGCGCTCGGCGTCCGCCTGCACCTTCTCTTTGACGAAGAAGGGGAACGCGCCGATCTCGACCTCGACGACGATGGCCACGTAATCGGGGTTCTCGATCTCGATAATGGTCGTGACCATGCGCTTGTCTTCAAAGTAAGCTTTGAGGTCCTGCTTGAGCACGTCCGAGGGCGCTTCGCCGCTGCCGGTCGGCGCGACGTAGAGCCGGATGGTGTTCCAGTTCGTCGTCTCGGCGCGCGCCTTCGACACGCCGGGAAAGAGCCGCGCCAGCGCCACGTAATCGTCGGCCGTGACGGCGCGCTGCATCGAGGCGAAAACTAGCGGCGCGAACTTGAGCGCCTGTTCGATTGTCTCGCGCTCGGCCCCGCCGCTCGCGGGCAGACGATTGACCACCTTCGCGCCGATCAGTTGCAGTTGCGGCGCGCGCGCGATGCCTTTGATCTGGCCGGCGGCGACGTTGCCGACGCTGCCGCCGCCGACGCGATAGTTGGCAATGATGCGTATGCCCGTCGGCGGAATCTGGCCGTACTGGCCGTCGCCGAAGATCACATAGGTCACTTCGTCCTCGTCCGTCTCGATGGTGTAATCGGGGTCGGCGGTGCGACTGAAGGCGAGCGTCGGCGTGATGCGCTCTTGATATTCGAGCGCGTCGAGTTGGGTCTGCGTGAAGGCGCGGCGACTATAGACTTGATGTTTGCGTAAGCGCCACGCGGGCGTCGGCACAGGCGTGGCGACGACGACTTCGAGCGTGTTGCGCAGCAGGCGCGGCTGCGCGAGCCGGAAACGTTGGTTGGGCTGCCCCGTAGAGACGCCGATCACTTCGTTGCTGATGCTGCGCCCTTCGCGCACGGGGATCACGTTGGCGATCTCTTTGAAGCCTTTATAGGGCGTGTTGTCGGGCTTGCGCGCGGAGTCGGGCGCGGCGCTGGTCAGATCGATGATGAGCGGCTTCTCGTCGGTGTACTCAAAGGTCACGCTCTTACGTTCTTTGCTGCTCGGCGTGGCGAACTGATCGCCCTTGCGGACTTCGACGACGCCGTTGACGTTGTTGGCCACGATCACGCTCAAGCGCGCCGACGCAGCCGCCGCCGGAGCCATCTCGTAACCGATCAACTTCAAATGCTCGATGACACTGCGCCGCTCCTGCGCCGTCTTGAGGAAAGCTTCGTTGGCGATGCGATCTTGATAGTAGCTGAGAATGTCGCCCATGTAGGCGAACAACTCGATGAGCGCGCGGCCGAAATCGGCCTCGGAGCGATCAGTCCATTCGGGCAACTTGGCCGGGATCAGATCGATGAGCGCCTGCCGAAAGCCGTCGTAGTCGCGCACCAGATAGTCCACCACTTGCCGGTCGTCTCTGAGGTTGATCGTCGTCATAAGTTGCCCCTGTCGTTAAAACACGATCTTGACTTTGCCGCGCTCAAGCCGGTCGCGGCGAATGTAGGCGACTTCAATCGCCAACTCGGCTTCGGTCGCAGGATTATCGAAGCCCGCCGCCTCGTTGTTGCGGATGTCCACGCCCTCGACGACGATCTCGCTGCCGAGCCAACGTTGCAGCGCCGCGTTGACGGTGAACTCGGTGGCGGCGAGCAAGATGTGGTTGTTCGGATCGAAGACGAGATCGCGCAACCCGCAGCCGAACTCCGGCAGATGCACGCGCTCGCCCGGCGACGTGAGCAGCACTTGCACGATGCGCGCGCGAATGCCGTCGTCGCCCGTCTGCGCCGCGATCTGGCCAGATCGTCAACCTTGAGCGGAAAGGCCAAGCCAGTTGTGTCCATAAGCCTTTGGTCGCTTTCTTCATTCGCTGCATGAGACGAAGGACTGTTTCTCGGATGTGACCGTCGAGTTCATCGGCACGGACAGACCATCGCAGGTGTCGATCTTGTCGCTGTTGAGCAGCACGGCCGCCGAAGCGATCTTGACGAACTTGCTGCCGGCCGTGGCGCTGGCCGCCTGTGCCGATGGGGTCTGTGATCGAGAGCGCAATCGCCGGCACGTTGTAACTGGGCGTCACGAGTAGCGGGCTTGGGTTTTGCGCCTGCGGCCCGGAGTGCTTGCCGGCGGGCGGCGCATCCTCGCCCAGATTCAACGAACTAGTGCTGGTCTTGACGGCCACGGGCTGGCCGTCGATCTTAACGAAGTCGCTGAGTTGACCTGTCATCTTGCCGACGTAATCGAAGGTGGCGATCCCCACGTAAGGGTAAGGCACGGACGGAGGCGGCGGCGGAATGGTGCTGCCCGTCCCCATGATGTTGTGCTTGTCCTTGCCTTCAACCTTGTCGTTTTCGACGATGACTTTCTTGCCCATAAGCTGTGCCCTTACGCCTTGTTGAGATCGATGGTGCTGCCCTTGATGGTGATGGCTTGCCCTGATGCGTCGATGGTCAAGGCCACTTTGGCCGTGATGTTGAAGGCGCTCGTGGACATCTCGATCACGTTGCCGGTCGCGTCTGTGAGCTTGATGCCGTCGGCGTTTAAGCAAACGACGTTCTTGTTCTTCGCTTCGACAATGAGGATCATCTCGTCGCCGTCGGCGTCTTCGAGTTGGATCGTGTGCCCCTTGAGCGTCTTGATGATCTTGCGCGTCGGCGGACTTTGCACGCTGCCTTGCTCCGCGCCGTCGGGGTCGTTCGGCTTGGGCGGCTCGGCGTCGCCGCCGGGCTTGCCCCAGAACGTGCCGACCCAGATCGGGTATTCGAGATGGCCCGCCTCGAACTCGACCCAGACGCTCGCGCCGACTTCCGGCAGCATGAAGAACCCTTGATCGGGTGCGCCGCCGTAAGGCACGCACGGCATCGCCCAACCCGACACCACGTCTTCGTGCAACACGGTCGGGATTTGCAACTTCAAGCGGCCGAGATTCTCCGGGTCGGCGTTGTCCACGACGACGGCGCGGTGCTTGCCGTAGAAGCGGCTTTCGACCCGCTCGACCAGCCCTGTGAGCAAGTCGTCGATCACAACAGACCTCCCAACAAGCCGCCGCCGCCGAAGTCGTCCGGCCCCGTCGGCGCGAGCGCGTTGCGCTTGGCGGTGAAGCGTTGCACGTAGCTGTTGGCCGTAAAGACGTGCTTGACGCTGCTCACGTAGTAGAGGCCGCTGAACGCTTCGCCCACGCCGCGCACGGGCACGACTTGCCGCGTCTGCAAGACCGCGCCGTAGGCGAGCGTGTCCACTTCGCCGCGCCCTTCGATGAGCCATTCGGCTTCGTGAAAGAGGGCGAGGCAAAGATTCTGCATCTCGGCTTGACTGGTGGCGACGGCGTGGCGCACGAACAACTTCGGCGTGTTGCCGTTCGGCGGCACGACGGCGCTGGCGGCATCACGGCCTAGCTGGCGCTGCTCGCTTGCGTTGGCCGTGGCGTTCTGAATCTCTTTCGCGGCGATGTCGTACTGGCGCATTTCAACTGTCGTCGGCCGCAACGCGTTGAGGCTCGCGCGAAACATCGTGAGGTTGCTGTCCGAGCCGAACTGCGCGGCCAGCACGGGGCGCGGGTCCTCGTCGAGCAGGGGCTTGCGGAAATAACCTGTGTCGCCGCGCACGAAACACTCGAAGCCGTTGCGCCGCGCGAGCCGCTTGAGAAAGCGAATGTCGGTTTCGCGTTGCAGGATGGTCGAGACAACTTCTTGATGGATCACGTCCACGTCGTCCACTTCCGGCGTCAGGCCGTGCGCTTGAAAGACTTCGCGCGCGATGTCGCTGTCGGACTTGTCGGGCCAAGCCTTGATCTTTTCTTCGAGGCTCAGCAGGCACGACTTGTCGAGGCCGACAAGTTCAAGCGTGCAGCTATCGAGATCGGTCACGATCTGCGGGTTGATCTGCGTGATGAAACCCTTGAGCAACTCCGTCTCCTCGTCGCCGAGTTGCACCTTGATCGTGATCGGTTGCCAGAGCTTGATGCGCTCGTCGTCAAGCAGACTCCACGCGCCGTCCGCGCCGAGCGTGATGGCGAGTTTGAGACTGACCACGGCCGCCATCTGTTGATCTTCTTCGACCACCATCTCGACAAGCGAAGCCATGAGGTCAAGCGCCTCCGTCTCGTTGATCAGAATTTTGGCCGCGACCTGTGGCAACGTCTGTCCTTTCCTAATGCTGCGCCTTGCGTCAAACGATCTGGTTGAGCGGAATAGCGATCTGCTGGCCGATGCGCGCGATCTCCGCCGACTGCACGGCGAAGCCTTGCGCTTCGATCAAGCCGCGCAACGTCTCGCGCCCGATCTGCGCGCTGTTGTAGTTGAGCCTGAGTGTCCCGTCCATGACTTCGGATAAGACGGCCAACACGCCCGGCGTCTGCGCCAGATGCTCGACCAACTTTTGCCAACTCTCTTTCGCCGCCGGGTCGTCGAAGGTCAAAGCGAAGGCGATGTTTGCGCCCGCGGCCCACGCGACCGAGCGCAGGCGGCGAAACTGTTGCGTTTGCAACTCGGCCAGATCGCTTGGCGGCGACCGGGCGCGGGCGCATAAGTGATCGTCACGGTCGCTTCGACGAAGCCTTGTTCCTTCGTCACGTCGTGCTCAAAGAAGTTGATGAAGTCTTTGCTGACTGTGCCGAAGGCGGCGAGAGCTTGCAGCAGATTGAAGTAGCGCGTAGCGAAGCCGCGATGCGTGAGCGTGAAAAGTTCTTCGACCACGGGGCGGCGGTCGAGCAGACTGACGGGGAACAAGTATTGCGGGTTCGCGTCGCCGATCTGCCACCACTTCGCCGTCTCGCCGTAGTACTTGAAGCCGAGCAGGTCGAGCCTATCACCCGCAAAGACCGTGTGTGTGATGCGCCCCGCGATGCGCGGGATAAGGCGCAGGTTCTTGCCGCGTCCCCACTCGCCTTTAGCGTTGAGCGTGACCGTCTCCGGCAGGTTGCGATAGCGTGAGCCTCTGAAGAACATAAACGTTATGCAGGCACAATCGTGTTCGCTATGTCCGCGATGTTGGCGAGATTCAAGACCGACATGACTTCCTTCATCGTCTTCGTGTAGAGGAAGGGCAGGTTCGGCCCTTCGATGACTTCGAGCGCGACGGTGATGGTGGCGCGCGTCGGGTTGAGATCGGTGCTGAACTCTTCCTCTTTGATCGACATGTTCGTGATGTTGACCGGCAAGACCTTCTTGCGCCCCCACACGAACAGAATGATCGGCGGATTCTTGTCTTCGCTGAAGAAGGCGAAACTGCCCGACGGCCCGCCGAGCAAAGCCGTCGCCAAGCCGCCGAGCACGCTTTGCGTCTTCGGCGTGATCATCAGTTCGAGCGTCGAGAGTTGCGGCGCGATGCCGAACTGCTCGGTGATGCCGTCGCCGCTGTCGAGTTTGTCGGTGGCGTCGAGCCGGATGTCGAAACTGATCGTCTCAGGCCGGACGTTGAGCATCTGCCCGGCGCGCAGGTCCGTAAAGAGCTTCGACTTGTCGGCCGAGAGTTGTTGCAGGATGTTGAAGTATTGCGTCCGCTGTTGTCGCGCGGCTTCGAGTCGTTGCGCGGCCGGGTTGGCCGTGCTGGCGGCTGCGGCGGCTGCGGCCGTCGCCGAGCGCGTGCGCGTGATCATCACCGGGTTGAACTGGAAGACGACGAACAGCGGCGGCAGACTCAGGCCGAACTCGACGAATGCGCCGCGCAAAATTTTCGGTTGATTGGAAAAGGTCGTCGCCATGTGTCTCCCTCTGCTAGATCGAATGCGCGGCTAAAGCGAGCCGAGCAACGTGCGGTAAATCGCTTCGGCGCTGGTGTGCGCGATTGCGTCATCGTCCATCGTGTCGAACGAGACGTTGACGGGCGGGACGCTCAACTTGTTTATCGCCACGTCCGCGCGCGGCATGCCAAGTCTTGTTGCAACGAGCCGGCCCAAGTGTTCAAGCGTGAGCCGCGAGATATGTTCGGCGCGGCCTGCGTCTGCGTCCGCGTTGGTAAACAACATCTCGACCTCGCCAAACTCGATCCGTGGATGGCTCATTGCGTCTGTCCTTAACGGCGGGCTGCGCCCGTCAGTAATCGGTGAGCAGCGTGTGATACGGCGCGAACTCGCCCGCCGTACACATCCGGCCGATCTTTTCATACTCGCGCCGCGTGGCGCGCACCAGATGCCCCATGTCGATCGCGCCCGCGCCGTCTGCCGCCATGAAGGCCGCGTTGACGACGATGTTCTTGATGTGCCCGCCGGTGACGTTGATGCGGCCGGCGAGGAAGTTGAAATCTATGTCGGCGGCGACGGGCGCGCTCGCCGGGAAATGTTGTTGCCAGATCAGGTAACGATGCCGCTCGTCGGGGAACGGGAACTCGACCGCGAAGTGGATGCGCCGGAAGAACGCCTCATCGATGTTCTTCCGCAGGTTGGTGGCGAGGATGACGAGGCCCTCAAACTCTTCGATGCGTTGCAGCAAGTAGCCCGTCTCGATGTTGGCATAACGGTCGTGCGCGTCCTTGACCTCGGAGCGTTTGCCAAAGAGCGCGTCGGCTTCGTCGAAGAACAGTATGGCGTTGCTCGTCTCGGCTTCGTTGAAGATGGCGCTCAGGTTCTTCTCCGTCTCGCCGATGTACTTGCTGACGACTTGCGACAGATCGATCTTGTAAGCATCGAGTTGCAGTTCGTTGGAAATGATCTCGACCGCCATCGTCTTCCCCGCCCCGCTCGGGCCGGAAAAGAGCGCGCACAAACCCTTCGACAGAGACATCTTCTGCCCGAAGCCCCAATCGTTATAGACCGTCTGCCTGTGTCTGACTTGCGCGCACAACTCGCGCAACTGCGTCAACTCTTTCGCCGGCAAAGTGATGTCCGCCCAACTATGCCGACGCATCACTTTGCGCGCCGACGTGCCGAGGCGCTGGTTCGATTGCGCGCGACAACCCTGATGCAGATCGTCAGCCGTCACGGCCGGTTTATCGGCCGCGCGCAACGCCGCATAACTGTGCGCCGCCGCGAGTGCGTCGAGCATCTGCCCCGGCGTCAGTTTGAACTTCGCGGCCAACTCGTCACAACGCACGTCGGCGCGTGTGCCGTTCGAGTTGGTCAACTCGGTCCACAAATGCGCGCGCGTGTCGGCGGCGGGCGCGGGCAGATCGATGCTGAGATAGAGATGATCTTTGAACAGCCCGGCCGGCTCCCACGCTTGCTGCGTGCTCAAAAACGTGAGCCATGAAAACTCTTCGACCGAGCGCGCGAAGTGTGCGCGTCGTGCGTGGGCACGCTCGTCCGTGTCCGACAAGATAAGGTCGAAGTGTTCGACGAAGATCGCGCATGGTTGCAGCACGGCTTCACGCAAGACGCGATGCAAGGCGTCGCCGACGTGCTCGAACCGCAACGTGATTTCACGCAGATCGACCACGAGCAAAGGCACGCCCAACTCGCGGCAGAGCGCCGCCGCCAGCGTCTTGCGCCCCGTGCCGCGCGGCCCGTGCAAGTTGTAAACGAGCCGCCGCGCGTTCGCGGGCAGACTCTGAAGCTGTGCCTGCGTCAACTCCAAGAGTTGCGTTCGCAACTCGTCGGGCCAACGTAGCGTCGCCCAAGCGGGCGCGCTCGGCGCAGGCTTGAGACAGGCGTTCAGGTCCTTATCGAACAGAGTTGCGCCGAGCAGGAAATTGATGATCCGTTCGTCGAGTTTGAGCGCGCGCGCCAGCAGGTAAGGCTCGCTCTCGTCGAGAAAGTTCAAGAGTTGACCGCGCAGCAGCGGCGCGGGCGGTGCGATGGCGGCGCGCGCGGTCAGTCGCTCCGACGACGACGCGCCGAGCAAACGACATGCGAGGCCGAGGCTCGGTCGCTTGCGCGCCACGTCGTCTTGCAAGTAGGCGTAAAATTTCTCGTAGCGCAGATCGAACTCAGGCGCGAGACAGATCAGGAGCAGTTGTTCTTCAAGCGACGTTAGCGCGAAGGCGTGCGCGAGCTGCGCGAGCGGCAGATACACACCTTGCGCCAGCGCCGCTTGCCGCCGTTCCGTGATCTCCCGGCGCAGGGCGGATGCCTGCGCGCGCAACGCGTCGGACTCGTCCGTCACGGCTGCGCCGGCCGCCGCCCCTTCTGCCTGCGCCGAGATAGCCGCGAGCAGTTCGTCCACTTCGCCCTCCGAGATAAAGACGCCTTTGAACAGATCGGACTGCTCGCCGGCCGCGCGCTTACGCCAGCCCGCCACCTCGCGCCGGATGAGCAAGTTGAGCAACTCAAACTCGGCCGCCAGATAGTCCCAGTTGTTTTCGTAAGCGAGCGCCATCTTCGTTTACCCGACGACCGCGAGTGGGAGCGTGTTGCTGTTGTTGCCGTTGACGGTGGCCCGGACGTTGACGTTCCCCACGGCCAACGTCAGCGGCACACGCAGGCGCAGTTGCGTTGCATAAGCGTGCGCGCCGACCGCGACGACCGTGCCGCCGAAGTCAACGCTCACGGTCTGCCCGCTCAGAGCCAGCGCCCATCAACGTCACTTCGTCGCCCGCGAACGCCTTAGTTGGCTCGATACGGTCGAGGCGCGGCGGCAGCGGATTCGTCTCGCGCGCATCGACGAGCACAGACACGGGCAGCCCCGCAGGCAGCAGGCGCATGACCGAGACACTAACGTCCGTCGCGCTCACATTCGCGCCTTTAGCGATCAGCAACTTGCCGTAACGCACCTGCACGTCCGCGCCGCTGAGACGCTGCCCCGTCACGGCGATGGTCGTCTGCGCCGGGGCGGCGACGGTCGTGAACGTGAGCGACTGTGCGAGCGGCAGCAGTTCGTAGAGGCGCGCGTTGCTGCGGCGCGGCGTGCCCGTATCGACGATCAGCACGACTGGCTTCGGGCCGTTGGTCGTCAGTCCCGGCGGCACGATGGCGCGCACCAACTTGTTAATGAGATCGGGCGTGGTCGTCGCCGCGATGCCGCCCACTTCGACGCTGACGGTTGCGCCAGCGGGAATGTCGTAGGGGATCGTCAACGGTATGCCCGTGATGCCGCGCAACGGCTTGACCGCGTTGATCCACGGGTCAACCTCGAAGAAGACCGGCGCACTCTCTTGCCCGCCGGAGACGACCGTTATACGCAAGCGCGGGCCGCGCTCAAGCAACTCAGGGATGGTCAGGACGATCTCGTCGGCCGCGAGCTTGGTCAGGTCGTCTTCGGTCAACTCGATGTCGTTAATCAACACAGAGGTCGTGCGCCCGGTCGTCTGCAAGTGACTACCGCGCAACGTAACGCTTGTGCCCGCAGGACCTGTGGCCGGCTCGATGGCGGCGACGGCGGGGCCGTCCATTGTGACGACTTGCACGTTGAACTCGGTGGCGGGCGCGGGCGTCGTTGCGCTCGGCACAAGCGGCGCGATCTGCGCGAGCGACACTTCATAGGCCACCGAGAGCCGGTAGCCTCTGTTCAAGCCCGTCCAAATCTTCGACAACTCTTCGACCGTCATGGGCAGCAGCGACACTTTGATCTTGTCGTAAGAGTCGCGCAACTCTTTCGCAAACTGCGTGTCGAGATCGGCGTCGAAGTCGCCGTCGTGTACGTCGTTCAGCACAGGATACTCGTGCAGGATCGCCATCGCGTTGCCGAGCAGTTGATGCGCGGTGATGTCTTCGCGGTGCGCGCCGTTCGCTTGCTTCGCGTAGCTCGTGAGCAGGTAGAACAGATTCAAGGTGAGCGGGCGACGACGCGCGCCATTCGGGTGCGTGCGGTCGCCGCGCCAATCCATGTTCTTGTTGAACGGGTCTTCGGCCACGCGATAGAGAAAGAGGTTCACGCCGTCGTCGTCGTCCACACGCTCGTCGTCCGGCGGCAGAGTTGTGACCTTCGGGATGACAGCGCCGAGCAGCGGCGGCTTGTTCATCTTTTTTTCCAGCAGTTCCGCCAGTGCTCTGGTGACCGCGCCGATTGCCAGATAACTCATAGCTACTCAAATCACGAAATTGAACCGGCCGAGATAATGTCGATCCAGATCGGCCGTGCCCGTCGGCGACTCGACCTCGGCAGCGGGCGACTGGATGAACTGGACGACGGGCGCGGGCGGTTGATTGACGATCTGCACGTCGAGCTTGTGGATCGTCAGCTTCGGAGTTTCGGTGCGTGGCTGTGCGGCAAGCGTTAACTGATCGCTGTTAGGCTGCGGGCGCGCCTGCACGGGCGCAGCCAAGCCGCGCGCAAGCTCTCGCGCCCATTCAGGAATCGCAGACTCGTCCGCGCGCGGCGGCGCGACACTCAACGCGCGCTCGCCGTTCGCCTCTCGTATCGGCGCGAGCGGGCGCGCTGCTATCCGGTCGCACCGCTGGCAACACGGATGACGACGCAAAGGCCGATGCGTCGTCGGGCTGAGCTTGTGCGGTCTGAGTTTGATCAGATCGAGCCTGTTGGAACGACGCTGCTTGCGGCTCGGCTTCGGCGCGCTTGGCCGGGCGCGGCACTCTGATGGTCGGCGTTGTGTCGGCCGCAAGTCTTGCCGTCTCGGCGGCGTGCACCGCGCTTCGGCCGGCTGCTGGCCCGTACTGTCTCGCGTCGAACGTCGAGGCATCGCCCGTGCGCCAACCGCCACGCTGCCCGGTCGCGTTATGTCTTGCGCGCGCGTCTATGTCAGCCGCCGCCAACGTCGTGCTGAGTTCCAACACAGACCCGCCGCCGCGTTTAAGTCGGCTTGCGCCGGTTGCGCCCGCAGGTCAACTGCATCGGGCGGTGTGCTGCTCGCCGTCAGCGTTGTGTCGGCCGGGGCGACGACCGAACTCGTGTGCGCGCGGGTTGCGGCCGGCAAGATGTCAACGTGGTTGATGAAAGACTGCGTGGCCGAAGTATCGTCTGTGTCTTCGGTCTGCGGCGACGTGATTGTGGCCGGGTCGGGCTGGTGCTTGGTCGCGCTGAGCATATCCGCGGCGGGTTGCGCTTGTGCGGTCGCGTTGGGCCCGCGTGTGGTTTCAGCCAACGTGGCCTCCGGGCTGACGACAGGCGACGCGCCCGGCCGCGACTGCGGCACGTTGTGCGGCACGACCCCGACGGGCGGCGGCGCGAAACTGTGCGCGCGATCCGACGTGCGCGCCGGGGCGAGCGCGACCGGCTGTGCCCCGCGCCGCAGGACGTTGGCCAGATAGCCTTGACCCGTGTTGTTCGCCATCGCTTGCCGTTCGCGCCTTTCTCACCACACTTGATTGAGCCGGTCAACTTCCGCTTGCAGCAGCGCGACGTAGCGCCGTCGCCGCGCTCTGGTCATCGCCAGAATGTCGCGCTCCGACCAGTGATAGTGCCACGCAAGAAAATGGACTTCGCGCTCGATGCTTTGCAGGTTGCGCAGCAACTCGGCGAAGAAGTGGGCCGCGAAATCGATAGCCGTTTCGACCCCGCCCCCACAGGCCGGGCAGACCGCTTCGAGTTCGATCTCCACGTCGGGCGCAAGCCGCTGGATCGCGTGTTCGACGGCGACACGGGCAGCGTCCGGCAACGCGCCCGTCGTGTCGTCATCATGCGTTGCGCCGCGCCGCGTGCAACGCGCGAGGAGTTCGGCGGTCGCTGCGTCGGCGTTCTGCCAAAAGAGGCTCGACAGTATTTCCTGATCCGCGCCCGTCGGCAGCCGAAACTCGACGCCCACATCAACAGCCTGTGCCGCGTCCGCCGCATCATCGGGCAGACGCAGCGCGAAGTAACGACTGGCCACAGGCTTGCTCTCGAAGGCCAACGCGCCGAGGTCGAACGAGAGTTCCATCTGCTCGCCGCAAGTGGCTTGCGGACAGGTCAGCACGCAAGCCACTTGCCGGCCGAAGGTCAACTCGCGCAGTTTGACGAGCAAGTAGTCGCGGTCGCCGACGAGCAACGAGCGCAGCAACGTGGGCGTGACCGCGCCGACCGACCCGACGCGCCGGACGCAACGTGCGAGCAGTTCGGTCACGAGCGCCGCCGCGCTGGCCGTGTGCGCGTCCCAACCGGCGAGGAAGTATTCGTCCTCGCCCGTCATCATCGCCAACTCCACCTCGCCGTGCCGGACGCCCTCGTCATCGACATAGCCGCCGGGCAGTGTGACGGTCGTGCTGTGTCCAATGTGCGTCATCCGTGCATGAGGCGGCGGCCTGTGCGCGCGCGTCGGTTAGAACACGTTAGGTTTCGGTCGGCTCGACGACGGCCGTGTCGCGTTCCCAACCTTCGTTCTCCAACTTGACGGTTTGAATCATCACGGCGTTGGCGTTGGCGTCGAGTTCAGGCAGCGCCTGATATTCCGACACCCAGCAACGATAGAGGTGATAGGAGAGCACCTTCTGGTCCGCTTCGTTGAAGACATCGATGGTGATGTTCTTGCGGAAGTTCTTCAAGGACATCGCGGCGTCGCCTTGAAAGTTGTTGACGAGATTGGCCCACGCCTCGAAGGTCGTGTCGTGGGTCACGCCGGCCGTCAGCGTGATCGGATCGTACTTGGTCTTGCCCGGCAGTTTGTGGGTGGTGCTTGGGTCGCCGCCCTCGCGCCACTCCACCATCTCGGTCGTCTTCTTGAGCGCGCTGCACTTGCTCAAGCCGGCGACATAGACGTTATCGATCTTGATCCGAAACTTGAAGTTTCGATACGGGTCGATCCGCAACGAGTTAACGGTGAATTTGGCCATAACCTTTCACTCCTCTTATCGGCAGGGCGTGCCTCAGGCCGTCGTCTTGACGATCTGTGTGATCCGCAGGACGACGAACTCGGCCGGTTTCAGCGGCGCGAAGCCGACCAGTATGTTGACGACGCCGGCATCGATGTCGGCCTGCGACGTGGTCGAGGCATCGCACTTGACGAAGAAGGCGTCGCTCGCCGTCTTGCCCTGAAACGCCCCGGCGCGAAATTGCAGCAGCATGAACGCGCCGATGTTCAGGCGCAACGAAGCCCACAACGGCTCGTCGTTCGGCTCGAAGACGGCCCACTGAATGCCGTTGTAGATGCTCTGCTCAAGGAAGATCGCCGTGCGCCGCACAGGGATGTAGCGGTACTCAGGATCAGACCGCGTGGCGAGCGTGCGCGCGCCCCAGATGACCAATCCCGACGCGGGGAACGAACGGATCACGTTCACGCCAATCGGATTCAAAAAGTCCTGCTGCACGTCGGTCGTATCGGCCGCGAGGCCGACCGCGCCGCCCACGTTTGCTTCCGTCCCGGCCGGTGCTTTCCACACGCCGCGCCGCGCGTCTATGCGCGCGTACAAGCCGGCGGCGAAGCCTGAAGGCGGCACGCGGATCGGTTGCGCCGCCGCGCCCGTCGGATCGGTCATCAACAGCCACGGATAATAGACCGCGCCGTAAGAACTCTTGACGGTCAGACCGTTGACGAAGGCTTGCGCTTCGGCCACTGTGTCGGTGAGCGCATCCGGGTCGCCGATGAAGAAGCAGTCGCCGCGTTGCGTGCAGTAGTTGACGCCCGTAGCTACCACGTCCGGGTCGCCGTTGCCGGGGATGCAGACGATGTTCACGTCGCGGACGATATCGAGCGGCGGCAGACCCGCTTTGTAGTCGTTCGCACCCGGCGTTAGCCCGTCGTCACCTGCTTCAACCGCGTCCACGTTGCCGCCCGTCGAAGCGTCGCCCAAGTGAAACTCGGTCGGGTTCTGCGACAGGGCCGGGCGCACGATGGCCGAGCCTTTGATCTCCGTGCCGGTGTTGGTTGCGCCCAACTTCAGCAGCGCCGCCAAGTTCGAGCCGGTGGGGCCGTTCAGCACGCGCACCGATGCGCTTGCGCCGGGCGCGCCGCTCGACAACAGGATCGAAGGGTTGCCGGGGAAGGTGGTGTCGTTCTCGTAAGAGGCGGTGAAGTTGTCGAGCGCCGGGGCCGTGGACGCGCGCTTGGGCGTGATCTTGGTGCGGTCACGCACGTAGGTCATGATCGCGCTGGCGATGGCCGCGCCGTTCGCCAACGGGCCTGAGATTACGACTTCGTGCGGCCCGTCACCGTTGACGTAGATGCTGAAGCGCAAGGTCTGGCCCGCCCCGATGCTGATCGGCGCGGTCGCATCGACTACGTCGGTGACGACGAGTGATGAGCTTGCGCCGCCCGCGCCGGAGGTCAACAGGTACACGTTGCCGCCGGTGAACGTCGCGGTGAAGTTATTGTAGGCCGCTTGATTGACCGGATTGCTGGCCGTGACGGCGCGCACCGCCGTCTGAATTGCGGCCGCCATGGCCGCCCCCGTGTTGATCTGCGCGCCCGTACTGTCCACCACCGGGATCGTTATATCTTTCGGGCCGTCGCCGTTGAGATTGATATTCAACCGGCGCTGATCGGCCGGCGGGTTCGTGCTGGGCGCAGCCGCGCTGGTCAGCGTCGCCGCGGCGGGCGGGGGCGGCCCCGCGGTCGCGCCTGCGGCTGCGGTCAGGTTCAACAGGGTAGCCCCGTTGCCGACGCGCAGGCGACCGCTGCGACTCGTGCCGGTCATGCCGGCGGCGTTCGCCAGATTGGCCGCGTCCACTTTTGCGTTGATGAATTGCGAGTTGGCCGAAAGCACCTTCTCGACGAAGTTCGGGGCGGCCGGGTCCATGCTGACGTTCTCGTGCGCTTCGAGCAGGAGCGGCGGCTTCGGCGGGTTCAGGTCGCTGCGGTCACGATAGACGCGCAGGCCAAACTCGTTGCCCGTATCGGCCGGGCCGTCGAAGACTTCGATGTCGAGTTTGTTGCCCCACGCGCCTTCGTTGGCGGCGCTGATCGTGATGGTTTTGGCGGCCGCGGCGCGCCGGTCTTTGAGCGTGATGGACGCGGCCTTGGCCCCGCTGCCGGCGATCCGCACGATGTAGGTCTTCTTGCCGCCGTTGTTGAAGAACTGTAGGACAGCGTGAGCGAGCCACGAGTCGTTGAGGAAGCCGCCATACTTGGTCTGGAACTCCGTCAGACTCGTTACCAGCACAGCCTTGTTGAGCGCGCCCATCTCGGCCTTGCCGATGAAGCACGCCGTCGAAGTGCTGACGCCCTCGATGGGGCGCACCCCGCTGGGAACCTCTTCGATGTAAACGCCTGGGTGCAATCTTTCAGCCATTGACTTCTCTCCTTAGGGCAGGCCGCGAAGCGCCTGCGCGCTACTGCGCTTAACCGGAAACGTTCGGGTTTATTTACTTGTTGGTATCGACCGCTTGCATGGGCGGCGTCGCGCCGGGCGGCGCGGCCGACGCCGCTTCAGCCCCTTCGGGGGTGGCCGGTTGCTCGGCTGCACTCGCGGCTGCGGCCTTGGGTTGCGCGGCCGTTGCATCGGGCGGCTCGGCCTCTTTCTCCTGCGGCTGGGCGGAGGCGATCAGGCCTTCCCTGAGCATTCGTTCGAGCCGCTCGCTCCCGCTGAGTTGCGCCTCGTCGAGCGGGCCTGAAGTCTCGCCCGGCGCAAGATAGACCGACCCGCCGTCGTTGAGTTGCACAATGAGCAGATGCTTTGCCTGATTCGTCAGTGTGACAGCCATCTTAGTGGCCTCCTTTTTCCGCTGGGAGCTTGACCAATTTAAGGGCGCGGTAAGTTCGCTTGTTGGTGTGTATGCGGACCTCGCGGGCTGAGTCGGCCGCGTTCGGCGCAGAGGTCACGCATGGTCGGCGTCAATGAGCGCGCTGATCTCCTTGAGCTTGCGCCGGTTGAGACGATAACGGACGCGCGCGTCGCTACCTTTGCGCCGCAACAGATATTTGCGCTCGACGAGTTCGAGCAGCGCCATTCTGATCGTGGCCGTGCGCTGCCTGATAGTCTGCTCGACGAGCCACCACTCGACGATGCCTTCAAGCGTATCCTGCGCCTCCTGGTGTTCCGCCAGATAAGCCAAGACATCGCGCTCGATCTCTGCCTTTTTCGTCCTGCACATCGACAAACTTTTCGCAGTCGTGGGTCGCACTTCGAGGGCTGCTTATGGCAAGCGCCGTACCCTTGACTGTTCAGCCGATCTTTGGCGGATCGCGGGTGTGGGGCCGGTTCTTTTTGTCCTAGCCGTTGCGTCGGGCGCGAGAGAAATCCGCTAGTTTGCGGCGCAAAGAGGTAGGACAAAAAGGGCCTAGCCGGGGCGGACTTTATCCGCCCGCTAGCGTGGGGCGGGTTTGAAGTCGCGCAGGTCTATGTTGTGCTTCTGGATCAGTTGGAAGAAGGCGCGGCGGTTTTTGTTGGCGGCGTGGGCGGCGTGCGTGATGTTGCCTTGATGGGCGAGCAGCAACTTCTGTATGTAGCCGCGCTCGAACTGGCGGACGAAATTGGCCTTGGCTTCTTGAAAAGTTTCTTTGCCGGGCGGCATGTCGTCGCCGGCCGCGCCGCATAGGTCGAGGTCGGCAGCGCGGATCAGGTCTTCGTCCGATAGGACGACGGCGCGTTCGATGACGTGTTCGAGTTCGCGGACGTTGCCCGGCCAAGCGTAGAGGATGAGTTTCTGGATGGCTTCGTCAGCGATGCGGACGACGGGTTTGTCGAACTCGACGGCGTACTTTTTCAAGAAGTGCGCGGCCAAGAGCGGGATGTCTTCGACGCGTTCGCGCAGCGGTGGCAACGTGAGCAATAAAACGTTGAGCCGGTAATAGAGGTCTTTGCGCAGTTTGCCCGCGCGGACGACTTCGAGGAAGTCTGCGTTCGAGGCCGCGATCACGCGCACGTCCGCGCGGCACACTTTGGTCGAGCCGAGCGGGCGATATTCTTTCTCTTGCAAGAAGCGCAGCAGTTTCGTCTGCGCGAGCAAGGGCAGGCAGTCGATCTCGTCGAGCAAGAGCGTGCCGCCTTCGGCTTCGCGCAGCAGGCCGGGTTGTGCGTTCGTCGCGCCCGTGTATGCGCCGCGCAAGTGGCCGAACAGTTCGTTCTCCACCAGTTCCGCCGGGATCGCGCCGCAGTTGACGGGGATGAACGGCCCCGCCGCGCGCGGGCTGAGATAGTGGATGGCGCGCGCGTACAACTCTTTGCCCGTGCCCGTCTCGCCGGAGATAAGCACGCTCACGTCGCACTTCGCGGCGGGCGGAATCTTGCTCAACTCCGAGAGGAACGCGGGACTCTGGCCGACGAGTTGTTTGAGGCCCAGCCGCTCTTTCAACTGCTGCGGGACAGTCTCGTTGCGCCGCACCTTGTCGAGCAGTCGCCAAACGCGCGGCAACACGTCCACGGCCTTGAACGGCGCGGTCAGATAATCGACCGCGCCCAGTTTCAACAACTCGAAGGCCTGCGCCGGTTCGGCTTCGTCCATGACGATGATGAGGGGCGAGGCGGCGGCGAGTCTGGTGATGAGTTTGTGCGTGTCCGGCTGGCGCAACAGCGCGGTCGGCGCGAGCAGGAAAGTCAGATCAGGCTCGTGTTGAGCGACGAGCGCCTGAAGCTTGTGCTTGGAGAGTTCGCCGCCGTGCGTTGCGGGGCGATAAGTCTCGACCTGAAAGGACGGCGTGAGAAGTTGGCAGAACGCGTCGCTCAGGTCGTTTGGCGGCTGAAGATCGAGCAGTAAGATGTAAGCCTGTCTCATGACGATGAACCTATCCGGCATCTCGCCAGTGGAGCGAGACGCGCAAGAGCCGCGCCGGGGCGCTGAGAGTTAGAGCTACCACTACGTCACAGTTGAGCGAGAGACAGGGGCAAGAGGACGCAGCAACCTGCTGGAATAGCGGTGATGTGAAGCACCGATGCATCTGCGCGCCGCGCAGGGCGTGCGCCACGCGGAAGAACGAAGGCCCACGGCATGATCCGGCTGCGCGAGGTCGGAGACGCGACCGCCTTAGACGTTGAGGAAATGCAGGGTGTATCGCAGCCTGAGGACACACCCGTTTGCGACCCGTTGTTTGAAGCAGCGGGAGCATAAAGCCAGAGGCGTGATCGTGTCAACACAATTACTCTGCTGGTCATTCGGTTAAAGTCACAGCCGACACAGGCCACGCGCGGCGCGTCAATGATTTAACCGCAAGACTCGTGGGCCGGGCTGTGTGCTACATCTACGTGTGGAATGGCGGCAGGACATTTCAGCGGCGGAAAAAATTTCGGCGGCAGCAGTTAACGCAACTGCTGCCGCCGAGGATGAACGTTGCTAACGGCTCGCCTGAACCGTGTTGAATGGAGGCGCCGAGAATCGAACTCGGGTCCAAAGGCCGACGCCGGTAGGCTCTACATGCTTAGTCGCTTCTCCGCTGCCCGTCTTGCACGGGCGCGTTCACCGCCGCCGGGTCAGTGAAGCGACGAAGACCCCGGCTGCGACTAGCTCAGTTTAATCTCGCCCACCGCCCCTGAGCACAGACGGCGGGCCAGCTCAACTGAGTGACATCTCGCTCCGCGCGCTTGAGCAACTTGCGGCGAGACGCTTACTGGCTAAGGTTAATTAGGCAGCAAGGGCCAATTCATTCGAGTTGGCAATTGTTGTTTCCCCAAGCTTATTAACGGGCTGCTTAGAGTAAGCCCGGCATGACACCCACGCGACGCGCAAAGTCTCTGTCGAAACCAATCGCCCCCGTGCGAGCGCGGCGATTATACCGCTAAGGCAGTGACAACTGCCAAGTGACGAACAACGAGATAAGAGCTATTCATTCGTCACTTCTTAGCTGTTGTCGCTGCGTGGAGTTAGATGCGGCGGTGCGGTTGACCGTTGGTAGCCACAGTCGGCGGCTGTGGCGTCGCCGTTTCGCCCGGCTGTTGTCGATACGTTATAATTCGGTTCGCGGCTCTCTCCTGCGTACCATGATCGAAGGCTAAAATACCGCGTCCGCAATCTTGCGTTAAGCCCGTCGTTCTAATGACCGAGGAACGTTAATTATGGCTGCTAAACATCCACGCCCGCCGGCCACGTCGCCGCGTGCGGCTATCGCGCGTCAACACGGCGCGCGTCTGCGCCGTTTCTGGTTGCCCGCCGTGCTGGTGCTTGCGCTCGCCGCTGGTGGTTTGACCGGCATCGTCTTCGCTTACCAGTTGAACTACTCGAAGGCGGCGGGCGAGGTGGCGTCGCTCGCAACTTACCGGCCGAGTCAGGTCACGCGCGTCTATGCCGACGACGGCGAGACGGTCATCGGCGAGTTCGCACTCGAACGACGCATCCCGCTCAAGTACGAAGAGATTCCGCCCGTCTTGAAGAACGCGATTCTCGCCGTTGAAGACGCGCGCTTCTATGATCACGTCGGCATCGATCCGATCCGCATCGTCGGCGCGGTCTGGAAGAACATCACTGCCAACCGGCGCGAAGGCGGCTCGACCCTGACGCAGCAACTCACGAAGAATCTCTTCCTATCGCGCGAGCAGACCTTGACGCGCAAGATGAATGAATGGCTAATCGCCATCCAGATCGAGCGTTACTACACGAAGAACCAGATCATGGAGATGTACTTCAACCACGTCTTCTTAGGCGCGCGCGCCTACGGGTTTGAAGCGGCATCGGAGACTTACTTCGGCAAACAAGTTAAGGACCTGACGCTCGACGAGGCGGCACTCTTGGCCGGCATCCCGCGCTCGACCTCGCAGTACTCGCCCACGACCAACCCGGAGCGCGCACGCGAACGCCGCGACCTCGTGCTTCAGTTGATGGCCAACAACGGTTTTATCTCGCAGGCGGAAGCCGACGCGGCCAAGACGAAGCACTTGAAGATCGCCGACACGGCTTATTACCCGCCACCTTCTGCGTCGCACGCGTGGTTCGAGTATCCGGTCGAAGAGATCAGGCAATACATCGAAGACAAGTACACCACGCGCGTCGCCTTCGGCGGCCTCGCCGTCTATTCAACCATTAACCCGGCCGCGCAGAAGAAGGCTTACGAAGCGGTCCGCACGGGGCTGCGCGCATACGACCGTGGGCATCGCGGCTGGCGCTCGGCTTACGCCTACTTCGACGAGAACAACCCGAACGCGCCCGCCACGCCACAGGCGCTCGCCGCCGTCGTCTTGCCCGAATGGTTCGGCAACAATTACGAAGCCGACACTTGGGTGCGCGGCCTCGTCACAGGTGTTGACCGCATGAAGAACGAAGCGACCGTCCGCTTCGGCGGCTACACCGCGACCGTGACAAGCAAAGACATGGGTTGGTCCGGTCGCCAACCGCGCGACGAGTTCAAGCCCGGTTACATTATCGAGTGCAAGATCAAGTCTGTGGATAAAGATGCGCGCCGGCTCACAGTCGAGTTGACGCAGACGCCCGACATACAAGGCGCGCTCTACTCTTTGAACGCGAAGACCGGCGAGGTCCTCGCGGATGTCGGCGGCTACAATTTCTACACGAGCAAGTTCAACTGCGCGACGCAGGCTTATCGTCAGACCGGCTCGTGCTTCAAACCGTTCGTCTATACGGCGGCGGTCGAATGGGGCATGTCGCCCGACTCGACCGTGAGCGGCGCACCCATCAAACGCGGCGACTGGCAACCGCACAACTACGACGGCTCGACCAGTTGCGGCGACGTGCCGTTGCGGATCGCGCTCGCCAAATCTTTGAACATCCCGGCCGTGCATCTGCTCGACATGGTCGGCATCCAGACCGGCTCGCAGATGGTCCGCCGCTTCGGCATCACCGTGCCGATGGCTCCTTACTCTGCCGTCCGCGCTCGGCGCAACCGAAGTGCCGCTCGATCAGATGGTGTCGGCCTATTCGTCGTTCCCGAACAAAGGCATACGCGTGCAGCCGCACCTGATCCGGCGTGTGCTCGACCGCGACGGCGCGCCGCTCGAAGAGTGGGAGCGCACAACTTATAAAGTGACGAGCGAGTACGTTGCGCTCACGATGGTTGACATGATGCGCGGCGTCACACAGGGCGGCGGCACGGCTCCCGGCGCGAGTTCAATCGGCGTGCAAGTCGCGGGCAAGACCGGCACGGTCAACGACCACACAGACACTTGGTTCATCGGCTACACGCCGAGCTACGTGACCGGCGTTTGGCTCGGCTATCCTGATCGCAAGAAGAATTTGGGCAGCGACATGACGGGCGGGCACGGCTCGCTGCCCATCTGGATCGACTACATGAAAGAGTTGATCAAGGACAAGCCGAAAGAGACGTTCGAGAAAGCACCCTCGATGCCCGAAGACATCAAGGAACTGCAACAGCAACGCCAGCGCGAACTGGCCGAAGAACGCGCCGCCGAGATGGCACAAGTGCGCGCCACACGCGGCGACGCAGACGCTACGACCGAAGACCTCGGCGGGCCGAGACTGGAACCGATCATGCTGCCGCCCGCAGCGCCCGGCGACGGCGCACCCGCCGGTGACGGCGCACCACGCCGCACCGAACCAGTCGTGCCCCACGTAGAGAGCGACACACCACCGCCACCGCAGCCGCAGACCGTTGCGCCCGCCGCACCCGCCACGCGCCCGCGCGAGGTCGATCCCGGCAAGAAGAAAGGCAAGAAGGGCACGGACGAACAGCCGCCGCCGGAACAGCAGTAAGCAGTAGGCAGTTAAAGAAAACTACAAGGCCGTCGATTGATCGTTCCTCGTTATCATTGCGAGGTTAAATCAACCGACGGCCTTTGTTGTTGCCTTATGCTTTAACTGCCTACTGCTTACTGTTATCCGCTTCCTGCTCATCACCAGAACAACTTGCCGAAGTAGTGGTCGAGCATCTTGCGCCACCACGGCCAATCGTGATCTACGTCGTGCCCCCAGAGGTCGAGTGTGTGCGGGATGCCTTTCGCGTGCAGCACAGCCGAGAGTTGACGGCTGCGCTCCGGCGCTTCCCAACGACCTTGACCGGATAAAATGTAAATGGCATCCGACTGTCGCAGGCGCGGTAGATAGTTGTCGTCGTTCAGGTTCGGCAGATACGACATCGGGTTATTGAAATAGACGTTGTCGTCGTGATAACCCTCGAAGTACTGGCGCACATCGTAACTGCCGCTCATGGCAATCGTGCCGCGCAACAGATCGGGATGTTTGAAGTACGCATTGGCGGCGAGAAAAGCGCCGAGGCTCGCGCCGGTCGTGAGCGGCCGCGCCGTCTGGTCGCCCACGTCGTTGCGTATGAGCGGCAACACTTCGTCGGTGACGTAACGGTCGTAGCGCGTCAGCATCTCGGCCTTGTAAGCCGGGTGCGCCTGCTCGTTCAAGAGCGCCTGTTTGTTCACGCTGTTGATCGAATAGGCACGCACGTGCCCCGCGTCGATGTGATGGCGGATGGCATCGATCAGATGAAACCGCTCGTACTCAAGAAAGTCTGCGGCCGCCGTGGGGAAGAACAAGACGGGGTAGCCGCTGTGCCCGTAGGCGACCACGGGCATCTCCATCCCCAAGTTGTGACTGTACCAGGACGTGATGCGACGATTCATACGCGAACGACCTTTCCCGGCCCGCACGCACGCGGCACAACTTGCCTACCCCTTAGAGTCGCGCCGCCGCGCTCCGACCGAACTGTCTGCCAGATATTGAGATTGCGGCGACAGATAATCGCGCACTTCCCCGCCGCGCGCAAGCTTTGGCCGCCCCGCCGCGCTCATTTCCCGCGCCCTGCCCCGTCGTTTGACACTCGCGCAAGCCGTCTGTTATAAAAATTTTCCGCGTCGAGCACCGACCAGCTCACGCCGTTCTCTACATTCCGCAGTAGCTCAATGGCAGAGCATCCGGCTGTTAACCGGAGGGTTGTAGGTTCGAGTCCTACCTGCGGAGTTAAATTAGGAAAGGGAATGCTGCGAAATTACGCAGCATTCCCTTTTTTCATTGGGTCAGAGGGAATTGAGGAAAGCCAGCAGTTGTCGCCTCTGTGCGCGGCTTAAAGTGTTGTACTTCTTCGTCACGGACGCGACTTGTCCTGCGTGCCGGAGGATCGCGTCTTGCAGGGTGAAGGTCCGTCCGTCGTGCATCAGGCGGCTGCGCGTCCGCAGGCCCCAGAGCGGGGCGGTGCGCGAGTGCAGCAATAAGATCGGCTCGACCGAGCAGTACCTGCGCTTGGCCGTACAGGGCCGGGCGGCCGTGGCTGTGCTCGTCCCGGCGTTGCACGAAGAGCTCGCGCGCATGAAGACCCGCGCCAACGCATTAGTAGCGGCCTAATCCATTCGTAGAGTTTTGTTGCCGCGACGTGGGGGCGTTAAGACAGTTTTCGTCTTAACGCCCCCATCTATTTCACTTGAAACTACGGCACGGTTTGCAGTGTGATGACGGCGACGGAATGTTTTGGCAGTGCGACGGTGAAGGCGGCGCGCCGTCGGGATTTGCGTGCGTTTGATCGAGACTGCTGAAGGCGTGGAGAAATCGTTTGCCGCCGCGAGGCTAGGTGCGCCGACCGTTGCCATCTCGCCGCGCGTTGCGATGCGCGCGTTGCGGACGTTGATGGTGGCGAGGAGCGGCCTTGTCTGGTTCGTGTTGACGGCCTTGATAAAGATGCGGCGGCCGTCGGAGCTGCGGCTGACAACCGCGTCGAGGTATGGGACGTTCAGACCCTCGCGGGTCGAATTGAAAGTTGGACTGTTGACCTCGGCCGCGAGCCGTTCGTGCCCAAGCTGCTCGGCGTAAAGTTGGTTGACCAGATAGACGGGCGAGACGAACAGGCCCGTGCGGCTCGCCTGTATGATGCCGCCGGGCCAGCCGTTGATCAGATCGGAGACGGCGCTCATGCCGATCAGATCGCCGCTGCGCTCGAAGACGTTCATGAGCCGCGCCGCGTAGAGGGCCGACTCCATCGAATACTGTCGCCCGGTGGGCAGGTCAAGCCCCCACTCGTTGATCGCCAGTTCGATCTGCCGGCCCGGCACTAACTCGCGGATCAGTTGTTGGACCTCATCATAGAAGCGTTCGTAATAGAGCGGCCGCGCCATCAGGTTCGACGCGTCGCCGGCCATCTCGTGCCGGCCGTAATAATGATGCATGCGCAAGGTAATCGATCCCAGTGCCCGCGCGTTGCAGCACGGTGCGATTCCAATTCATGTCGTTGTCGCCGACGGCGATGAGTTTGATTGACGGATCGACGGCGCGCATCGCCTGCTGGTAACGGTTGAAATTGCGCGCGTAGGTTTCGGCGTCCGAATGAGCGCGCACCCACGCGCCCCAGATTTCGTTGCCGACCTCCCAATACTTCACGCCGTAAGGCGCGGGATGGCCGTTGCGAGCGCGCAACGCGCCATACTTTGAAGACGCGGGACCGTTGCAGTATTCGACCCAAGCGGCGGCCTCTGCCACAGTTGCGCCGCGCCCTTCGACGTTGACGGTGATCGTCGGCTCAGCCCCGACGGCGCGAGCGAAGCTGATGTATTCGTCCGTGCCGAAGTCGCTCGGCTCCGGCTCGTTCTTCCAAGAGAGGTTCGTCCACGTCACGCGCTCGTCGCGTGCGCCCACGCCCCACAGCCAGCGATAATCCTGTGCGACGTTGCCGCCGGGCCAGCGCAAGAAGGCCGGGCGCAAGGCGCGCACCCGCTCGAACACGTCGCGGCGCACATGGCCCGGCGCGGCGTCGCCCGGCAACAGCGAGACTTGATCGAGCCACACGCGTCCGCGTCCGAAAAAGAGTACGGCGAAGCGCGCGAGCGGGTCGGTCTTCGTAGGTCGCAAAGTGAACTCATACTTGCGCCAATCGCCCGCGACGTTGTTGATGTCTGCGGCTGCATACAACTCGCCCGTGCCCGTGTCCGACTCAAGCGCGAACGTGATGCGGCCGGCGTATTGCTCCGCCTTGAGCCACAGGTAGCCGCGATACTCTTGCCCGGCGCGCACAGGCACGCGCGCTTGATAGATACCGTGACGCGGGATAACGCCGTCGCCCGCCTCCACGCGCAGGGCATGCTCAGGCGGCGCTTGCTCTTTCGTCTCGACTTCGATCTGTCGCTTCGGCGGATACGCGGCGGTAGCATCCCACAAAAAACTGAGCGCGTAATCGTCGTTGCGGTCGTCGGGGTAACGCTCCCAATAGCGCGACAGGCCCGTGGCGTTCGGCTGCTCCTCGAAACTGCGATTGCGGATCAACTCCGCGTGCAACCCGCCCTTGATGCCTTCGTACATGTATTCGAGAAACTGCCCGTAGAGCAAAGGGCTGATGCGACCTTCGACGCGTCGCGCGTCAATCGTGATGCGCGCGGCAAGGTTCTGCGCCAACGCCCACGGCACAGCGAGCAGCACGCAGCACGCGGCGCACGCGAACCGTAAGGCGCACGACGCGCGGCCATGTTGCCGGGGTGTGAGCATTAAATGAACTTCATCTGGTCGAGACGCCGACCCGCAAGATCGTGAGCGACTGCGGCGCAAGTTTGAACGTGAACTCGTTTGATGGAACTGCGAGCGAGTGTTCGACGGGCGCGATCTTCGTCGGCTCGTCCAGACTGTTCTCCGCCTTGAGATCGGAACTGGCGAGGACGAAAACCTTGCCCGCCTGCTTGACGTGCTGTGCCCCCGCGAGGTTGATGCGAACGTCTCTCTGCGCCGACGTGATGTTGACCATCTTCAACACTACTTCGCCCGCGCGTTCGTCGAGCGCCGCGCTGGCGAACAGGTCGCCCTGCCCGTTGTTAGGTGAGCCGTCGATCAGTACGGGCAGGATGCTTGTGCCCTTGTTGACGCTGAAAGATTTCTGCACGTAGTAGTTGGGTGTGCCGTAGGATCGCAGGTTGTCGAACCAGATGAGATTGGGCGTCCATTGCCATGCGTCCATGTGGCCGAACAGCGGCGCGTAAGAAGACATCAACACAACATCGGCGTTGCGCTCTAAGCCCGTGACGAAGGCGGCTTCCGAGAGCGCGCATTCCCAGTTGTTGCGATTGTCGGGGCGCGCGATGCCGACGCTCTGCGCCGCGTACTCACCGGCAAAGACTTTGGGCCGGTGCGCGGGTAGTTGTCGTAACGATGCACGTTTGCGGGGAACCATTCGGGCGGCATGTAGTAATGCTCGTCAACGATGTCTGCGTGCAACTCGCGCAGTTTGGGCCACAGGTAGTTGAAGCGTTCATCGTCGGGACTTGGACCGGCGGCGGCGACAAGTTTGATCTCAGGATGTTTCGCTTTGAGCACTTTGGCGAACGCTTGATAACGCTCAATGTATTGCGGCCCCCACTGCTCGTTGCCGATGCCGATCATCTTCAGATGAAACGGCGCGGGATGGCCCATCCGCGCGCGCTGTTTGCCCCACGCGGTTGTGACCGGCGCGTTGGCGAACGCGATCAGATCGAGCGCGTCCTGTATGTAATGGTCCAGTTCTTCGAGCGGCACTAGCTCGCCCGTGTTGAACTGGCAGGCCATGCCGCAGTTGATGATCGGCAACGGCTCCGCGCCGATGTCTTCGCTCAACTGAAAGTATTCGTAGAAGCCGAGGCCGAACGATTGAAAGTAATCGGGCGCTGGCCGGTGTTTGAACTCGTAGTTCCAACGGTTGATGAGCAAGTTGCGATCAGCGACATCGCCGATGGTCGTCTTCCATTGATAACGCCGTTCGAGGTGGCTGCCTTCGACGATGCACCCGCCGGGGAAGCGCAGGAAGCCGGGCTTCATGTCGCGGAGCAGCTTAACCAGATCGGCGCGCAAACCGTTCTCGCGGTTCTGCCATGTGTCCGTCGGATAGAGCGAGATCAGATCAACATCTAACGTGCCGCTGCCTTCGACCAACACGTTGAGGCGCGCTTTGGCGTCGGTCGCGTTGGCGCGGACGGTGGCCGTGTATTTCTGCCAACGCGGCGTGAAACCCGTCAACTTAGTTTGACCCAAACTGTGCCCGGCCGCGTCAACCAACTCGACGCGCAAACCTGCAGGCTGACCTTCGACGCGCCGCGCCCGCACAGAGAAAGTGTAGGCCGCGCCCTTCGTCACGCCCATGCCGCGAAAGCCTTCGTTGACGACGCCGAAGCCTTGCCCCGGCGTCGCCACTTTGATCCGCAGGTAATGCGAGTTCGGCATATGCTTGACCGACCCTTGATCGAGCACGTAGAGCGTGCCCTTGGCATCGCCGGGTGTGATCTGCTTCCAGCCCATCAGCGGTTCGGGAAATTCAAACGAGCGATTCTTCACCCGTTCAGGATATAGCCCGCCGTCCGCGCCGAAGTTTATGTCCTCGAAGAACAGCCCGAAGAGTGTGGGCGAGATGGCCGCGCCCGGTCGGTTGACCTGCACGGTGACGTTGCTTGTCTGCGCCGCCACCGATTGCGGCTGCGCGGCGCAGAGGCCGAGCGCACAGACGAACGCAAACAATCTAACTGAAAAGCTCGCACGCATTCTGGCTGACTTCATATGCTGCCCTCGTTCGTCGTTCATCAATTCATTGCGCCGGCCGCGCGCGCCTTGACCTTGCCGGTCATGCGCTTGATGTATTGCACCTCTTCGGGAATGTAAGGCATGCCATCCATGCGAAAGACTTCGTGAAACCAGATGGACGGCTCGCGGTCGATGTACGGGCGCTGCCAAGAGTCCCACGGCAAGTGTGTCTGCGCCTTGCCCTGCACCAAGCCCCAGTTGATCATGCCGACGTTGTATCGCTGCGCCACGGGCAGCGACCCCATGAAGAAACTGCCGTTGCCGCGCGCCATGTACTCGGTGCAGATGAGCGGGCGGTTGTAACGTTTGAGAAAGTTGATGCGGCGCTCAAGTTCGGTCGGCGCGTCGTAGTTGTGAAACGTGACGACATCCGACAACTCGATCTGCAAGCGATCCATCTCGCTCATCTTTTCGGGACTGGACCAGTCGCCTTTCCAGACGCCGCACGTTAAAGGTTGAAGCGGTCCGGCCGCGCGCGCCCACGCGAACACCTGCGGCAACAGTGCCCGCACCAACTCGACTTTGTTCTTCGGCTCAAGCTGATCATAACTGCCGGGGTTCACGTTGTCCGGTTCGTTCCAGATGTCCCACGCGAGGATGCGGTCGTCGCGCGAGAACGCGCCGACCACACCTTTGACGTAGGCTTCGAGGCGCGCTTGTTGGGCCGGGTCTTGCAGCGCCTTCGCGCCGGGGCTTTGCATCCAGCCGGAGTTATGCACGCCCGGTCGCGGCGCGCGCTGCTTGCCGAGTTGCGGATTCGGGTCCCAGACCGAATCGAACAGGACGAGCATCGGTCTGATCTTGTGGCGCGCGGCGATGCCGAGAAACGTATTGAGGCGACGCTTGAAACCTTCGGCATCTTGCTGCCACAACAGATCGTGCAGGAAGACGCGCATCGTGTTCATGCCCAAGCTCTCAGCCCAACCGAGTTCGAGATCGATTCTTTTCGGATCGAACGTGTCGGCCTGCCACATCTCCAACTCGTTGATCGCGGTCGCCGGGACGTAGTTACTGCCGACGAGCCACGGCTGCCGTGTGTACCAAGCCTGTGCTTGCTGCTCCGTCCAACGTTGCGCCTGCGCGGCGGCTGTTTGGACGAGCAATAGCAGGACGACAAACAGGCGCGCGCTGCGGCGCATGATTGGCATGCTTCGTATGCTTGACATGAATGTTCGACCCTCCGCGTTGAAGATGACAGGACCGAAGCAATGTGTTCATGCATTGCGTTGGTCCAAATAGTTAACGCTATGGCTTCGTGCCGTTCAACTCAGCGCGATCTGCAAGCGCGTGACGGACGCGGGCGCGAAGCGATAGCCGATTGTGCCCGCGCCGACTGTGACCTGTTCGTCACGCGGCTCGACCGCGCGCGGTTGCTCGAACGAGTTGTGCGCGTGTACGTCGGGCGCGCTCAGCACACGCGCCCGCGCGGATGCGACGCGCGCACCGCGCACCGCGATCTCGGCCTCGCGCGCTTCGCTGATGTGCGGGTTCGTCACCGTCAAGGTTAACAGTTTGTCGTTCACCGATGCCGATCCCGCCAAGCCCCAGAACTGCGCGGGGCGGTCGGCGCGCGTGTACTCAACCTGCGGTGCGCTGAAGACGGCGCGCACGGCCTGCGCGCCCATGTGCGGCATGAACATCTCGAAGACGTGATAGGTCGGCGTCAGGACGAACTTGTCTTCGTGCGCGAGAAAGAGCGAATGGAGGCAGTTGATCAGTTGCGCGACGTTCGCCATCACGATCTTGTCGGCGTGGCGATTGAAGGTGTCGAGCGTGAGGCCCGCGAGCAAAGCGTCGCGCACAGTTGATTGCTGGCCGAGTAGATGCGACGGATGCACTTCCGAGCCGGTCTTGTACCATGCGCCCCACTCGTCAACCACGAGTTTGACGCGATGCTGGCGGTCGTACTCGCCCATCACCGTCCAGTGCCGGTTGATGAGCGACTCCATGCGGTCGGCCTCTCTGAGCAGTTCGTAATACTGCGCGGCGTCGAACTTGAGCGCGTCGCCTTTGGCCCCTTGCCAATCGTTCGATCTGCCGAGCGAGAGATTCCACGCGTAGTGATGCAAGCCCCAACCATAGATGCCGCCGAACAGCCCCGCGCCCTTCTCGGCGGTCTTCGAGAAGAAGCCGCGCGTCCAGTTGAAGTCGTCAACGTTCGCGCCCGAAGCGATGAATTTGAGATCGACGCCGTAGCGCGGCACGGCCGCCGTGAAGCGTCGATATTCGGTGGCGTACTCTTCCGGCGTGAAGTTGCCGCCGCAGCCCCATGACTCGTTGCCCACGCCCCAGAAGCGCACCTTGAACGGGTCGCGGCTCGGCGCGTCGCTCGTGGCGCGCAGTTCCGCGCCCGTGGTCGAACCGGCCGGCGAGTTGCAATATTCAACCCACTCGTTAAACGCTTGCGCGCCCAAGCCGCGCAGGTTGGCGGCAAGGTAAGCTTCCGCGCCGGTCAGTTGACAGAAGCGCATGAACTCGTTGATGCCGAACTGATTGGGTTCGTATTTCCACGGGCCGTCGGGTGCGCCCTTCGGCCATTCGGGCGCGTCGAGCCAGAAGTTTGTGCGGCGCGGACGACGCGCGCGTGCGCCTGTGCCGTCGCGCCAATCGTAACTGTCGGCGAAGCAGCCGCCGGGCCAACGTATGACCGGCGGCTTGATGCGCCGCAAAGCATCGACGAGCGCGGTGCGGATGCCGCCCATGTTCGGCACTTTCGACCGCTCGCCCACCCAGATGCCGTCGTAGATGACGCCGCCGAGGTGTTCGGCGAAGTGCCCGTAGATGTCCGGCTTGATCGTGCCGATGCTCTCGCCGACCAGCACTTCGATGCGCGAGTCGGCGGCGCGCGCCGACTGCGCGAGGCCGCCCGCACGACTTGCGATCAAGCCTGCGCCGCCCACCAGCGCGCCTTGCAAGAACTTGCGTCTTCCGACTTTCATAGTCACCTACATTCTCACGATGCAGACATGAAAAGACTACTGACTGTCGATCATTTGCTTAGAACAACACATTGGCCAGTCGCCGCGTGAGGTCGAGCCGCTCGCTGACGACGCTCTCTTTTTGCTGTTCGCTGAGCCGCTTGAATGTGGTCAAGGCGGTTTGCGCTTCCGTCGTGCGTTTCAGTCGGCTATAGACGCGACCGAGTTGGTAATAAGCCTCGGCCAGTTTCGGTTCGAGCGCGATTGCACGTTCAAGCCCTGCGGCGGCTTCGTTGACGCGATCAGTGCGAAACAGTAACTTGGCGAGAGCCAAGTGCGCGGGCGCAAACGACGGGGCGAGCTTTACCGCCTGCGCGAGTTGCGCTTCGATGCGTGCGTTATCAGCACTGAGTCTAAGCAGCGCGTCGGCGATCAAGTAATGCACGACGCCGAGTTGCGGATCGACTGAGAGTGCCTGCTCGTAAAGTTTGACGGCTTCAGTCAAGCGCGTCTGATCCACATAGGTCAGGCCGAGATAGACGTAAGTAGGCGCGAACTTCGGTTCGAGTTCGGCGGCTTTGGTGAAAGCTTGCACCGCTTCAGTTGTATTTCGGCCCCACTTGAAATGAGCCAACCCCAACGCAAACCATAAGCGCGCGGAACGAGGAAACAGCTTCAGCGATTCTTCCAACCGGATGACGGCCGCGGCCGGCGTATAAGCGTTGGTTAACATCAAGCCGTAGGTGAAACGATAAGCCTCGCTTTGCGGCTCGCGTTCGATGGCCAAGCGCATGGCCGGGATGGCTTGCTCGATGTGTCCGCTCTGCTCATAAACTTCCGCGAGCAACGCATAGACCGGCGCTTTATTGAGGCCACGCGCAACGGCTGCCTCCAACGTGCGGCCGGCGGCCGGCAAGTCTTTACTTTTAAGATAAGCGCGCGCCAGAGTCACAACCGTCTGCGCGTCGGCGGGTGCAAGCAAGACGGCCGCCTGTAGTTCCGTGATCGCGGCCGCGAGCAGGTCGCGCTCCAACAACGCAGCGCCGAGTTCCGCACGCATGGCCGGAGTCGCCGCCGTGGCGCTGGCTTCACGGTCGAGGCGTGCGGCGTAAGCCGGATAATATTTTTCGGCCGCGCTTCTGTCGCCGAGGCGCAGCGCCGTGACGAGCAACGCACGCGCAAGCTCTATGTCGGGCGCGAGCGCGTGGGCGCGCGCGAACAGATCGAGCGCGGCGCGCAAGCCTGCTTCAGTGCCGCTGGCAAACCGAATCTGCGCTAGATTGATGAGCGCGCTCGGTTGATTTTTATCAAGTCGGAGTGAAGCTTCAAAAGCTTCGGTGGCTTCGGCCACCCGCCCAAGCCGGAGCAGAATCGCGCCGTGATTGTTACGCGCGGAAGGCAGCGACGGCGCGGCGGTAGCGGCAGCAACGAAGTGGCGTTCCGCTTCCTGCAACTCACCGGCGCGGTCGGCTAACACGCCGAGATACGTATGCGCGGCAACGTTGTGCGGCTCGTCGGCCAACGCATGTTGGAACGAAGCCCGCGCCGTCGCCTCGTCACCACGTTCGAGCGCCGCAACGCCCTCCGCGACCGACCGCTCGGCGCGCGTGTTACTGCGAGTTGGTTGACTTTGAAGACCAGCAGCACGCGCCTGCGCGCCCGGCCGCGCAAGCAGCAGCGCGGGGCAGATGGCCACCATCAGGCAAACTATTTTGCAGCTTTTCGGACTGAGACTTTTTCTGCCTGCGCCGCTCGTCATGTGAGCAGTTCTAACCTAGAACACGAACCGGCCGCCGACCTGTATGCGCCGTGGCTGGTTCAGGTCAGCGTTGCGATTTGAGATGCCAAAGTTACCCGGATTATCGACGTTCACATCGGGCAGGCCGAAGCGCCCACGATTGAAGAGGTTGAAGACTTCCGCGCGAATCTCGAAGTAAGTGTTTTCCGTCACGCGCGTCTTCTTCATCAGGCTGAGGTCCTCGGTGTAGAACGGTTGCCCGCGCAAGTTGTTGTAAGTCGGCGCGGACGTGCCGAAGAACAGCGACGGGTTCGCGTAATAGGCGCGATAGGCGTCGCTGCCAATCGGCGCGGGGATGGTCTGACCCGGATTCGCGGGATCAGGCACGCGCGGCACGTCGCCGAAGCGCGGCGGCGCAACGAACGCGGCCGGGTTCAGGTAAAGATAACGCTCGCCACCCGCCGGGTTGTCGGTAAAGAAAGGTTGGCCGGTCAGGTTCGGCCGCAAGTTGCCCGTGACCCCGAAGAGGTCTGTGAAATCATTGCGCCCGGCCACAAAGGGCACAAGCGCGGGGCCGGAGCGATAACGCAAGACGGTTGTGATTTGGAAACCGCCGACGAGCCGGTCAACGACGCCGCCGTAGTTTAAGAAGCGTTTGCCTTTGCCGACGGGCAACTCGAAGATGCCGTTGAGGACCAACGAGTGCGGCAGACTGTTGGGCGAGATGGTCCGCAGGCTGCGCCGGTCGTATGGGTTCTGAATAATGCTGTTGAGATTGGATTCGCCGAAGAGGTCTTCGGCTGCGTCCGTGATGAGTTTGGCAAAGGTGTAGGACGCGCCAAACTGTAGGCCGCGCGTGAAGCGTCGTTCAAGTTTGGCCGTGAACGCGTTGTAAGAGCTTTGCCCTTGACTCTCTAGGTGGTTGGCAATGTTTCTATATTGCGGAAACGGTCTGAGCGCCTGCGCGACCGTGCCCGCCTGCGCGCCGACCGCCGTATCGAAGCCCGGATAAACGGCCGCGCCATTGGCGGGCAGAGTGATGCCGACACTCGTTGCATAAGTGCGGTCGGCCGTGGTGACATCGCGCAGTTGTTTAGTCAGCAGCGGCGCACCGAGGCGCAGGGCTTCAAACGGCAGCAGGTTCGGCGGGTTGAACTGCGACCGCAGCCGCGTGCCCTTGCTGCCGTTGTAGCTGACCGAGGCGACAAAGTTGGCGGGCAGTTCGCGTTGTAGGTCGAGACTGTATTGCACAGTCCGGCCGAGTTTGAAGTTCTTATCGAAGTAGTCAATCGTTTCGTCTAAGCGCCCGACGATCTGATCATTTGGATTGACGGTGGGCAGCGCCGGGAACTCGCTCAAGAAAGTTCTAACATCTGTGCCGCCGACGGCGATGAGTTGACCGGCGTTATAACCGGCCGCGCCCGCGCGCCCGAAGTCGTTATAGAGCAGCGGCGAATAGTAGAGGCCGTAACCGCCGCGCACGACTGTGTGATCGTTCAAGGAATAGGCGAAGCCGATGCGCGGCCCCACGTCCGAGTAATCAGGTTTGACGAGGCCGCGATTATCGGCCTGCACACCGCCCTGACCGGCCGCCCCGGCAATCGCGCCGAGCCGCCCACCGGCCGCAGGGTTCGCCTTGGTCGGATCGAAGCCGCGATACCTGTCCGTGTGTTCGACGCGCGGATAATTGATGTCGTAGCGAATGCCGAGGTTGAGCGTGAGCCGCGGCGTGACTTTGAAGTCGTCCTGCACGAAGCCTGCGGGCGAGAAGAAACGGAAGCCGGGATCAATCGTCTGGACGCTGTTGAAGGCGAACTCGTTCGCGCCCGTGATCAAGCTGGCGATGGGCGAGCCTTGCGTGCCGTTGGTCGTATTGTTAGCCGTTTGGCCGCTCTGGAAATTGAACTGCCCGCCGATGTCGAAATGGTTCGAGTCGTTGAGTTGTTGGAAACGTATGTCGCCGCCGAATTTGATCGTATGGCGGCCGCGCGCCCACGTCATGTAGTCAGTTAACTGCACGGCGTTGTCGCCGTCCGTGTTGCTGAAGAAGGTTGACCCGGGCGCTTGATAAGCGCGCGGATCGAGCGAGGTCACAGGGTCGCCGTAGTTCGGGAAGCCGATCAAGGGCAAGCCCAAGTTCTGCGTTGAGTTCGCGGGCAGACCGAGCGCGGTCGAACTGAGGCCGCGCGTGACGTTGCCGTTCTCGACGAAGGTGCGCGAGAAGCCTGCGTTGAAGTGATTTAGAAGCGTCGGGGTGATCGTGTAGTCGTATTGCAAACGGGCGTAGTAAGACTTGAAGTCCTGTTTGAAAAATCCGTTGGCGACGAAGGGGGCCGGGAAGCGCGGGAAGCCGCCTTTGTCGCTGACGAGATGCCGGAACGTATAACTAAAGGCGAGCCGTTGGCGATCATTGATCGCGTGATCGATCTTGCCGACGTAGTAGTTCGTTGTCGAACCGGCGGCGGTCGATGCGTTGTAGTTACGAAAGACGCCGGGACTGGTCGGGAGCGGGAACAGTTGCAGGATGTTGAAGCCGGCGGGGTCGATGATTGAGCGCCCCTGCACGGTAAAGAGATCAATGCGATTGTTCGGAACCAAAGTTCGCGAGCCTGCGGCGGCCGGGATGCGGCGGCCGTTGGCATCGAAGCCGGCGATGGGACTGTAGACTTGCACGGGGCCGCCAAAGAAACCAAGCACGGCCGGATCGGTCAGCAGTTCGCTAAAGTCGCCCTGCCGCATCTTCAACGTGGGCACGCTGACGGCGACGCCCTCGGTTTGATTGATGCGATAACCGCCGTAGTTGAAGAAGAAGAAGGTGCGATTCTTGAGACTTATGTAGGGCTTACCGCCTTCGCCAAAACGCGGCAGATAGACGGGGCCGCCGATGCTGAAACCGAAATCATGTTGCGTGTCAATCGGGCGTTTGAGCAGATCGCGTTGGGCTTGCGTGAGATTCGGATTGCCCAAAAGTAAACGGTTGCGATCAATGTTGGCGTTGAGCACACGGTTGCGATGAAACTCGTAGACTTCGCCGTGGAAGTCGTTGCTGCCCGACTTGATCGTGAAGTTGACGATGCCGCCCGACGAATTGCCGAACTCGGCCGCGTAGTTGCTGGTGCTGAGCGTAAACTCTTGAAAGGCGTTCGGGCCGGCCGACTTCTGAGAAGAACGTGCCGTTTTCCGCGCGCCGTGTGGCTGCGCCGTCGATCAAGATATCCGTGCCCAAGCCCTGCCCGCCGTTGATCCGGAAGCGTGTTCCGTTCGTGCCCGAACTCCCACCTTGCCCGGCCGCATCGCTTGCGCCCGGCGCAACGTTGCTGTCAAGGAAGATGAACGACAGCGGCGAGCGCCCGCCGCTTTCGGCCGCGACGAGCAGCGGCAGTTCGCGCACCTGTCGCTCGGTAACGTTGGTTTGCTGCACCGCGCTTTCGGCTTGCAGGGCCGGCGCGTCGGAGACGACCGTGACGGTTTCGCCGACCGCGCCAAGTTCCAGAGCCACGTCGGCGCGGCGTGTGACCTGCACGGCGACTTGAATCTTGTCAATCGTCGCCGTCTTAAAGCCGGTGGCCTCGACCGTGAGCCGGTACGGCGCGGCCTTCAGTTCGGGAATGGTGAACGTGCCTTCATCCGTCGTCGTCACCTCGCGCACTTCGCCGCTATCGAGGCTTGTGACCGTGACCTTAGCGCCGGTCACGATAGCCCCGTTCGGGTCTGTGACAGTGCCGACGATGTTGCCCTTGTCGCTTTGGCCGGCGGCGAATGTTGCTGACAAGAGGATGAAAGCAAGCAGCGCGGCAACGCTTAGACTGTGGGTTCTCATGCACGCCTCCCTGGCACTAGACAAGCCCGTCAAGAAACGTCTCAAGGGCGAGTGGTGATGACCGCTGTTAACAAACTTCCGACGAAATTCGTGGTTAGTTAAACGCTTAAGGCTGGGACAACAAAAGACAGCCAGACCCACAATCTCGACACAGTTCGCTGTTTGAATTAAATTAACGCCCGATAGGCTTGTTCAAATGCTTAATCAACGTGGTCGCTGCTTTGGTTCGTTTATATCACAACCGAACATAAGTCAAGTTCTTTTTCTGTCACCGGATAGCAGCCGGCTCGGCGTCGTGCGCGCTTTCAAGGCCGAGATTCGTGACCCGCTTAATCGTGTCCGCGCAGACTTGATCCGTCGGTCGCGGCTGTGCTTCCGAGCCATGAAGCCGATCTCGTTTTGCTCCATTAAAGTCTGCGCCGCGCTGTTGCTGCTGCTCGCAAACGGCCAGCCGGCGCACGCACAAAAGGCGGACGCGCGGACGACGGCTGAGCTTGTGGGCGATGTCCGCAACGTTCACGATCCGAGCGTCATCAAGCAAGGGCACACCTTCTATCTTTTCTCGACGCGGGCAGGCATCAGCGTCCGTTGCTCCGAAGATTTAATCCGGTGGCGACTATGCGGCGACGTGTTCGCGCACCTGCCGCTCTGGGCCGTCAAGGACGTGCCCGGCCTCAGAGGCTTGTGGGCCCCCGACGTGTCATTCTTCAACGGTCGTTATCACTTGTACTATTCGGCGTCCACCTTCGGCAGCAACCGTTCGAGCATCGGCTTAACGACGAATGAAACGCTCGACCCGGCCGGCAATAACTATAAATGGATCGATCAAGGCAAAGTTATTAGTTCGTCCGCGACCGACGATTGGAATGCCATTGATCCAAACATCGTCATCGACGAGACAGGGACAACCGTGGCTCTCGTTCGGCAGTTTCTGGGGCGGCATCAAGCTGCGCAAACTCGACCCGGCGACGGGCCTGCTCGACGCCAAAGACCAGACGCTCTATGCGCTCGCCAGTCGCCCACGCACCGCCGGTGCGCCGGGTGCGGTCGAAGCCCCGTTCATCATCCGGCGAGGCGGCTACTACTACCTGTTCGTCTCGTTCGATTTTTGTTGTCGCGGTTCAGACAGCACGTACAACGTCAGGGTCGGGCGTGCGCGTCGAGTCACAGGGCCGTACACGGATCGGAACGGCACAGACATGCGCGACGGGGGCGGCACGCTCGTCGTCGCAAGCGGCACACGTTGGCGCGGGCCCGGCCACTGCGCGCTCTTGCAGGACAAGGACGGCAGCAAGCTCGTCTATCACGCATACGACGCCGAGCGACAAGGCACGCCGACGTTACGGATCAGTCCGCTGGTATGGGACGCAGCAGGCTGGCCCGCGCTCGTGCCTATGAACAAACCATGAACGCGCACGCATCAAGGCTGTGGTGGGTCGATCAACTTGAGGACGACTCTCTCTTGCTCGCGGTCTGCGCCGCGTAGCGCGTCGGCGCGCGTGAACATGCGCTGCGCGGCCTCTTTGTCGCCGAGTTTTGTATAGACGAGGCCCAGTTGGTAATGGGCGCGCAGGTCTTTAGGCGCAAGCTCGACGGCACGTTCGAGCGTCGCGCGTGCCTCGGCGTAATTGCCCTGTTCGCGGTACGCAGCCCCAAGCATCGCATGCGCCGCCGCGTGGTCGGGGCGCGCGCGCACAACCCGCCGCAGTATCTCGACCGCCGCCGCCCGATTCCCTTCTTTATAGCAGACGAGGCCGAGCAAGTATTCTGCGTCCGCGTCAGGCTTGAGTTTAAGACTCTGTTCGAGCGCAACGCGCGCCGCCGCGAACTGTTCAAGGTCGTGCAGCGCCGCGCCGAGTAGATAAAAGCCCGCTGCGTCTTGCGGGCGCAACGCGATGTAAGATTTAGCTAAACGCGCGCCCTCCGTCTTCTCGCCGTTTCGGAGTCGCGCCGCCGCCAGCGCGTAGAGATAAGCAGGCTCGCGCGGGTATGCGCGCTGCAACTCCGCGAAGGCTGGCAACGCATCGAGTCGCAATTCCATTTGCAAAGCCGTCACACCAAAGTCGTATAGCACGCCGGGGTCTGTGGACATGATGCGACGCGCATGAACAAGGTGCGCGAGCGCCTGCTCAAGATTGCCGGTCGCACGCGCCACGCGCGCCAACGCACGCAATGTCGCTATGTCGTCAGGCTTCGCGCGCAATGCCCCCGTCAGATGTTCCTCGGCTTGCGCGTAACGCTGCGCCGCCGCGTTGACGACGCCGAGCGCGTATTGTACGGGGAACGAATCCGGCGCACGACTGCGCGCGGTTGCAAGTAGGTCGAGTGCTTCGTCGATCAAGCCGCCGCCCGCGAGCAACATTGCAAACCGCGCCTGTCCATCCGCGTCGCCCGCGCCTGCGTCTTTGAACTCAAGAGCCAACGCGCGCGCCTCGGCTAGTTGATTGAGCTTGAGCAGGCATTTGAGCAGCAGTTGAAAATAATCGTTGCCGGCGCAGTGCGCGGGACGAGTCGCAGATAGTCCAGCGCCCGCTGATGCTCACGCCTGCTTTCGTAGAGTGTTGCGAGGTTCAAGTTAACGTCCGCGCGTTCGGGCGCGAGCTTGTGCGCGGCGAGCAGGATTTGCAAAGCTGCTTGCGGCCGGTTCGACGCGAGATATAACTCGCCTAAGTTGACGTGCGCCCCGACGTGCGCCGGTGCGACGGCGAGTGCGCGCTTGAATAAAGTTTCAGCTTCCGCCGCGCGGTGCTGCTGCGCGCGCACGACGCCGAGCAGGTTGAGCGCATCGGCATCACGCGGCAATGTCTTCAGGACAGAAGTTAGTAGCGCCTCGGCCTGCGGCAACTGGCCATCACGAATTGCGCCGACCGCTTGTTGTAAACGTCGCAGGTTAACGTCGGCGTTGTCATTGGTCTGCGCCCGCACGAAGAATACCGGGCACAGGATGACAAGTAACACGGTCACACGCCGAAGCTTGACTGCTAACATTATGGCTGACTGCCACAACAGATTCACGTTCATTGTTCCTTCAGCATTAATGTGCTGACGATAAAAAGCCGGCCGCATCGTTTGCTGCGCTAGTTCGGGATTCTGTACCATGCAAGCCGCGCGGCTACGGATTAGAAATGATCGGATGAAGCGTGCTTTTCGTCGTCGCACAAACTTTTATGACTCGCCTTTTTTTAATAATAGCTTTCGATGGTTAGAACTCGAAACTCCGCGCCGCTGCACGCCTGCTTGCTTGCGTTAATCGCCCTGTGCTGGCCGGGCTGTCAGCGTTGCGCCATCGCGCAACAACCTGCGCGCGCACAGACACCGCCCGCCCGCACCGGGCGCTCTTACGAGGCGGGGTCGCCCGCGCGTCGCCCGCCGCCCACAACGCCGCAGCAGCCCTCGCCCGTCACCTTCACCGACATCACGGCGCAGAGCGGCATCACGTTTCGCCACGCGGCCTCGCCCACCGCGCAAAAATATCTGCTTGAGACGATGGGCGGCGGCGTCGCCATCTTCGACTTCGACAACGACGCGCGCGCCGACTTGTACTTCACCAACGGCGCACGACTCGACGACCCGATGCCAACGGGCGCGCAGCCCGACAAACGCGACCCGCGCTTCTGGGATCGTCTCTATCATCAAAAAGCCGACGGCACGTTTGAGGACGTGACCGAGCGCGCAGGCGTGCGCGGCACGGGTTATTCGATGGGCGTCGCGGCCGGCGATTTCGATAACGACGGCTTCGTTGATCTCTACGTCACGGCTTATGGCGGGAACACGCTTTATCGCAACAAGGGCAACGGCACGTTTGAGGACGTGACGAAGCGCGCGGGCGTCGGCGCGGCAGGTTGGTCAACGAGCGCGGGTTGGTTTGATTACGACGCGGACGGCCGCCTCGATCTTTTCGTCCTGCGCTACATGGATTGGGACTTCGCGCGCGGCAATCTCGTCTGCGGCGCGACCATGCGCGCCTATTGCCACCCCGACAACTTCAAAGGCGCGACCAACATTCTCTATCGCCAGCAGCCGGACGGCACATTCGCGGACGTGAGCGAAAAAGCGGGCGTCGCCAATCCTGAAGGCAAGGGCCTCGGCGTCGCCTTCGCGGACTTCGATAACGATGGCCGAACCGATATCTTCGTCGCCAACGACAGCGTGCGGCAGTTTCTTTATAACAACAAAGGTGACGGGACGTTTGCGGACGTGGGGCTGCTGGCGGGCGTCGGCTACGACGAGAACGGCAAGACCTTCGCGGGCATGGGCGTGGACGCGGCCGATTATGACAACGACGGCTTCGTCGATCTCTTCATCACCGCGCTCTCGAATGAAACCTATCCGCTCTTTCGCAACAACGGCGACCTCTCGTTCACCTATGCGACCAGCACCACGGGCGTCGGCCAGATCACGCTCTCATATACCGGCTGGGGCACGCGCTTCGTGGACGCCGACAACGACGGGCTGCGCGACATCTTCGTCGCGCAAGGGCACGTACTCGACACGGTTGAGCAGACGACCAGCTACTTGTCTTACAAGCAAGTGCCTTTGTTGATGCGGAACACGGGCAAGGGCTTCGTCAACGTGACGGCTAACGCCGGGCGGCCGTTCAATCTCCCGCGTGCGGCGCGCGGCGCGGCCTTTGGCGACCTAGACAACGACGGCGACACAGATGTAGTCATCGGGCAGACGGACGGCGTGCCCGCCATCATGCGTAACAACGGCACGAAGAACCACTGGCTCGGCCTTGCGCTCGTCGGCGCGAAAAGTAACCGGCAGGGTTTAGGCGCGCGCGTCACCGTCGTCGGCGCGAACGGGAGCAAGCAAGTCTTCGATGTTACGACCGCCGGGAGTTATCTTTCGTCCAATGATCCACGCATACTCGTCGGGTTAGGAGCCAAACGAGCGTGGTTGCCGTCGAGATTTTGTGGCCGGGCGGGCAGCGGCAGACGATCAAGAATCCTGCGGTTGATAAGTATCTAAAGGTTACTGAAGGCAGCTAACGGTAGCTTGCAGCCGATTCAATGGTTATTAATCCGAGCGACGCACGCGTTGGCATGGCTGCCGGTTTGACATCTGACCTGATCGCGCCCAAGATGATACTGAACCGAGCTTAGCTCACTCCCTTCTCAGTCTATCTGGAATCTACCAGACCTGCTGACACCCACAGCTTTAACAACGTCTACGTTATTTAGCTCTGTGCCGCACAGGCTGTCGCTTGTCGCCTGAGTAAATCGACCCTTAGACAGACGAGGACTTATATGAATAATCACAGCCGAATCATTCGCATACTGCTGGTCGCGCTTACCGTGACGAGCGCCTTCGTGGCCCTCTGGCAATTTTATCTGTTCGTTCAATTCAGAAACATCACCGGGCAACTCGACCCGCAGGGCGGCACGTTTAATCTGGTGCTGGCCATCGGCGCAGCCCTCGTCGCGTGCGCGGCAGGCGCTTACGCGTTCTTCTCTGTTGTGGACCATAACAAAGAAGACGTGATGCACATCACATCATATTGAGTTATCAGTCGCCTTGCGGCGATAGCTCGAATGCGTGCTAGTTATGACGGATGTGTCGTCAGTTTCCCTTTGCAGAATGGTGCATGATGAGTCAAGCGCAGAGAAGTAATGCCCCGGCTAAATGTGCGTGGTGTACGGGCACGGGCGAGCGGGCCGTCTCGATGGGCTATGTTGTTTCGTGTCTGGTCTGCGGCGGCAAGGGTCAGGTTTCGGTCGCGCAGCCGGCGGGCCAGTGCCGCCAATGTGACGGCTCAGGCCGGCGTAACAAAATCAACCCGTGCCTGACTTGTGCAGGCACGGGTTGGGCCCGCGTCTTCGAGCAACGCTAACTGCGGCTGCACGAAGTTAAAGTACGGGTTCAAACTCTGTCTCGGCGTGTTCGCCCGCCAGCCCGCGCAACTCGACCCGGCCGTTGGCCAGCGCCCGTGCGACGGTAACAGTGCGATCCGCTGGCTCGCGGCCGGGCATCACCTCGGCGCGAAACGTCAACTGCATGCCGACGCTGGCCCAGCCACGCACGCGCCCGCCCTGTTTCGTTCGTGCCCGCCCGCTGCCCCGCCTACGCTTGAATACATTCATGGATGAGTCGGCGCATGCGGTCGGCGAACAGCACATCGATCTTCTGCGGCTCGATGATCGCCATCACTTCGCCCACGCCAAATGACGGATGCAGCATGGTCTGCCCTTTATGATATTTGTTCGTCCGGTCGTAGGGTGCGCCGGCTTTCAACGGGCGACCGCCCACTAGCTTGACGCCGCTTTTGAACGAACTGCGCGTGCTGCATTTTGGACAGTCAACGCGCGAGATGCGCCCGCGCAGCGTGACGGATGCGACCAGATGACCGCGCTCCTCACCACATACCATGCACAGTTTCTCGACCCGATCACCGACTACATAAGTCTGCTTTTCCATAAAGTATCAGCCTCTATTCCAGCTTAAGCTCAGGTAAGTGTAATCCCTTTTGTGCGCTATTTCGGACGGATGCGGATTAGGCGAGCAGCACACGCTAGAGTTGACCTAAACAAACGCCCCGGCGAACCATTTCGCCGGGGCGCTCATTAAAGATCGGCGATTGCTCAAAGCTGAGCTTAGTAACGGCGCGACTGGCCATTGCTACGGCCGCCGAAGCCGCCACGGTCGCCACCGCGACTTTCACGCGGCTTGGCTTCGTTCACAGTCAAAGCGCGACCGTTGACTTCCGTGCCGTTGAACTGCGCGATCACCGCTTCGCCTTCTTCGCGGCTCGACATCTCGACGAAGCCGAAGCCACGTGAGCGGCCCGTGTCGCGGTCTTCGACGACGCTAGCGGATTCAACCGTGCCGGCCTGCGCGAATAACTGTTCCAGTTCTGTGCTTGAAGTCGAGAACGCAAGGTTGCCGACATAGAGTTTCATTGACATAAGTGTAGTGTGTCCCTTCTCCCTTGTGGGAGCGTTAAGAGAAGCTTGAATCGAAGAAGGGCTTCGGTGTAACGGTGGCAGCGAAGGCTCTTGGTTCCGGTGCTCAAACGAGCGGCTTCAAAGTTGAAATCAGCCTACTCTCGAACCATCTAGAAGACCGCCACGAGTTGCCAGCTGCGACGTGCATCACCGTTTATGCAAGAGAGAAGGAATAACCTGGTAACTAGGATGCCTTATAATGCAGGCCGGTTGCAAGCGGCCGGGCACGATTAGCGCGCAACCAGACAATAATAAATGCGCCCGCGTTAACGCAGAACCCACGTTCACGAGTCGGCGTCGGCTGCTTTGTCCAGTTTGAGCACGACCGAGTTGATGCAGTAGCGCAAGCCGGTCGGGCGCGGCCCGTCGTCGAAGACGTGACCGAGATGCGCGTCGCACGCCGCGCACATGACTTCCGTGCGGACCATCCCGTGGCTCGTGTCGAGTTCGGTTCTGACGTTATCGTCTGCCGACGGCTCGTAGAAACTCGGCCAGCCGCAGCCCGAATCGAACTTCGCCGCCGACTTGAACAACTCGTTGCCGCAGGCCGCGCACAGGTACGTGCCCACGTCCTTGTTGTCGTGATACTCGCCCGTGAACGGTCGCTCCGTGCCCTTCTGCCGCGCCACGCGGTACTGTTCAGGCGTGAGCGCCTGCCGCCATTCCGCATCCGTTTTAGTGATCTTCTTGTTCAAAGCAACATCCTTTCTAAACCGCGCTTACTCCGCCCGGCGACGCTGATGCTCGTCGAGTGTGCGGCTGAGCCACGCGGCCACATCACGCAGACTCTCCGCACTGACTTCGTGACCCATCGGATACTCACGATAGGTAAGCTCCACGGGCAGCGCCGCCAAGCTCTGCTTGATGGCGCGGCCTTCGTTGACCGGCAGCACCGGATCATATGTGCCGTGGGTGACGAGCAAAGGCAGACCTGTGAGCGCCTCTCCGCCCGGCACATGTTCGAGCACCTGCGTGGGTAAGCGACCGCTCATCACAACTGCTCCGGCGATCTGCTCCGGCCGCGTGAGCGCCAGCGCGAGGCTCATCATCGCGCCCTGACTGAAGCCCGCAAGATAGATGCCTTTGTCGTCCACCCGGTACGTTTCGATCAGTTCGGCGATAAACTTCGGCAGCAGGCGCAGGCTCGTCTTCGCCTGTTCGATGTCGGCGCTGAGTCCCTGCGGGGTGAACTCTATGTTGAACCAGCCATATGCGCCCGGCCCCATCACGACCGGCGCGCGTGCGCTCACGATCAAGAACCGTTCGTCTATGTAAGGGGCGAGGCCGAACAGGTCGGCCTCATTGCTCCCGACGCCGTGCAGCAAGAGCAGAAGCGGCGGCGCTTGTGTCGCCACACCGGGTTCACGAACCAGATGAACTAACGAGAGATCACGTGCAGCCATAAGTGCTTCCTTTTAGTCGGGCAAGGCGATGCGTCGTGCGCCGATAAACTCGGCCAACCGTGCGACCGCTTTGGTCAACGCCTTGCGCCTGTGCGCGGTCACACGCACGCCCTGCTCCCAGTAAACTTGGCGCACGCTTAGCAGTTCGTTACGCCGGTCAAATTTCGGATTGAGCCGACCCACCAAACGGTCGCCCTCTAAGATGGGCAGTACATAGTAACCGTATTGTCGCTTCGGTTCAGGCACGAAGGCTTCGAAGCGATAATCGAACCCGAACAAGCGACGTGCGCGCGCGCGGTCGCGCAGCACCGGATCGAACGGGCTGAGCAGGCGCATATGCGCGGGCGGCTCTGGCAAACCTTTGAGTCGCTGCATCCAATCTAGCGCCGCGAAGCTTGGTTTCGGTTTCGTCCCGTCGGCCGATTCGACCAGCACAGGTGTGATGCGGCCCGCTTGTGCCGCCGCCGCGCACCAAGCCTGCGCCTGTGCGATGTTAACTGTGGCCCAGAACTCAGCCAACTCCTTCGGCGTCGCAATGACCAACCGTTCCAGCGCCGTGCTACAAGCCCATTCGACGTGTGCTTGCTCGTCGGGTCGAGCCATAGCGTGTTGCTTGGGCAAGACGCGTTCGGTCAAGTCATACACCTTCTGAAAGTTGACCCGGCGCACAACCATCAACTCGCCTGTGGTCCACAAAAATTCCAGCGCCGCCTTCTGCGGTTTCCAACCCCACCACGCTGACGAAGCGCCGCGCCCTTCAGGCTCGAAGTCTTGCGAGCGCAGCGGCCCTTCGCGGACGATGCGCTCACGCACTTGCGCGACAACCTTGTCCGGCTCTGCGCCCATGCGCTGCTGCCACCACGCGCTGTTCATCAAGCGCGTGCGCTCGCGTGTGAAGCGCGGCTGCCAGTGCGCGAACCACTTCGTCGGCACGGCCGAGGCGTCATGCGTCCAATGCTCGAAGAGGCTGCGCTGCTGCTCCAACAACGCCGCGAGATGTGCGTGCCTGTAGCCGTCGAGCCGGCTGGCGAGTGTTATGATGATGCGCCCGCTCGACGACGTTGATCGAATCGAGTTGGACGAAGCCCATCTGCTCGATGAGGGCGCGCAAGACAGCAGGCGACGCCGCGCGCGCCGGGTCTGCGAGCAAGCCTTGCGCGCCCATCAAGAGCCGCCGCGCCGACTCTGTGCTGACGACCGTTGGCTTCATATTCGTCTGTGCATAATTGTTGTCACGCCCGCGCCGCCCGGCCGACTCGCCGGGCAGCGTGTGTACTTCGCATATGAAACTGATCGGGAGTTGGCGGCGGCGTTAATCGTAGACCCGGCGCGGCGGCGGTCTTAGGTCCCAGACAAGCCCCAGCCACGAAAACGCGCGGAGCGTGTAGTGGGCCATATCGATCTCCCACCAGTAGAAGCCCTGCCGTTCCGATGCCGGGTAATAGTGATGATTGTTGTGCCAGCCTTCGCCCAGCGTGATTAACGCCACAAGGAAATTGTTCCGGCTGTTGTCGTCCGTCTCGAAGCGGCGACGACCGAACAGGTGCGCCAGCGAGTTGACGGTGAACGTGCCGTGGTAGAGCAAGATGGTGCTGATGAAGAAGCCCCAGATCAACATCTGCCAGCCCGACGTGCCCAGAGCCGGGGCGTATCGCTCAAGCATAACGCCGAACAAGAACGTGCCGCCCGCCAACATGAGCGGCGGCAACGTGTAATAACGATCAAGCAGGCGCAGCTCGCGGTACTTGCTCAGGTTCGCAACCAGCGTGCGGTCAGGCGTGCGCGCGGCGCGGGTCAGAAACCAGCCGACGTGCGACTGCCAGAAGCTACCTGTCAGCGGCGAGTGCGGATCGCTCTCTGTGTCTGTGTTCAGGTGATGCGCGCGATGATGTGCCGACCACCAGAGCGGCCCCTTCTGATAAGCCATCGTGCCCAGCAACGCGATCATAAACTGGAAGACGCGCCCCGTTCTATAAGTGCGATGCGCGAGCAGCCGATGAAACCCGGCCGTGATGGCGAACATACGCACGACATACAGCGCGAGACACGTGACGACAGCCACAGTGCTCACGCCCGTCCAGATGGCGAGCAGACACGCCACATGCAACAAGAGAAATTGAACGCAGATGCCGTAATCCAATTCGGCCGATCTGGTTTGACTTGTAATTGATTGCCGAGCCGCGCGCGCGAGTTGAGCCATTAATTGCCTTTTCTGTATAAGCCTGCGCTTACTATTAAACTGTCATTTACTATAAAGCGTTTTGGCCGTAATGCAACTCCGTGCCGGGTCAATAACACGCTTTGACCACACCTTCGGCCTGTTCGTATACTTACGCCCTTAATCAGTAACGCCGACGCGAAACCGGGCCACAAAAATTATTCGCGGAGAGGTCGATTCACATGCCAATGCCAGTCGTTTGGTTGCGCCGCCTGTGCTGCGCGCTCGTTGTCTGCTGCGCGGCCAGCGTCAACATCAACGCGCAGCCTGCGCCTGCCGCGCCCTTCACCGTCGCGCAGGTGCGCAGCTATCCGTTTCCAAACGAACTGGCGGCGGCCGCCACAGGCGCGCGCATCGCGTGGGCTTGTAACGAAGCGGGCCGGCGCAACATCTGGGTGGCCGAAGGGCCGGAGTTTCGTGCGCGCCGGCTCACCAACTATCAAACGGACGACGGGCAAGAGTTGACCAGCGTTGCGCTCACGCCCGATGGCAACTTTGTCATCTACGTGCGCGGCGGCGAGCACGGGTCGAACTGGGAGAGCGCGCCGCCCGCGCCCGCTTCGCAACCCGTCGCACAGAAGGTGCAACTGTGGAGCGTGCCGTTCGCGGGTGGCGAGCCGAAGGCGCTGGCCGAAGGCGACGAGCCGGCCGTCGCACCTAATAGCAAGCTTGTCGCGTTCGTCAAGGATCGCGCGATCTGGACTGTGCCCGTGGACGGCTCGACGCAAGCCAAGCGTCTCTTCTACGCGCGCGGCGAGAACGACGAACCGCGCTGGTCGCCCGATGGCCGCAGGCTCGCGTTCGTTTCAAACCGTGGCGATCATTCCTTCATCGGCGTCTTCACCGACGATGCCACGCCTATTCTTTATCTTGCGCCCGCGACTGCACGCGACAATGCGCCGCGCTGGTCGCCCGACGGGCAGCGGCTTGCCTTCGTGCGTCGCCCCGGCAGCGGCGGCGCGCCCGAAGCCATTCTCGAAGATCGACCGCGCCGCTGGTCCATCTGGACGGCGGACGCAAACACGGGCGCGGGTCGTCTGTTGTGGCAAAGCCCGGACACGTTGCGCGGTTCGACGCCGAGCACTGAAGGCGGGCCGAATCTTCATTGGGCGGCGCAGGGGCGCATCGTGTTTCTCTCTTACATGGACGGCTGGCCGCATCTCTATTCAATCGCCGAGACAGGCGGCTCGCCGCTGCTGCTCACGCCCGGCAACTACATGGCCGAGTACATCAGCCTCTCGCCTGATAAACGTTATCTGCTCTTTGCCGGTAACGCGGGGTCTGATCCGCAGGACATAGATCGCCGGCACGTCGTCCGCGTGCCGGTTGATCGCGCCGAACCGCAGGTCCTAACGCCGGGCACTGGACTTGAATGGACGCCGGTTATGACCGGCGACGGCCGCCACGTCGCGTTCATCGGCGCGACCGCGCAACGTCCGCCGCTGCCCGCCGTCATGCCCGTCGCGGGCGGCACGCGTCAGAACTTGGGCGCGGAACTCATCCCGGCCGACTTCCCCACGACGCGGCTCGTCACGCCGCGTCAAGTGATCTTCAAAGCGCCGGACGGACTCGCAATCCACGCGCAACTGTTCGCGCAGCCGGGCGGCGCGGCCAAGCGACCGGCCATCATCTACGTCCACGGCGGCCCGCCGCGCCAGATGCTTCTGGGCTGGCACTACTCGGACTACTACTCGAACGCCTACGCGCTCAACCAGTATCTTGCGAGTCGCGGCTACGTCGTGCTGTCGGTGAATTACCGGCTCGGCATCGGTTACGGTTATGAGTTTCAGTTTCCGCGAGGCGCGGGCGGGCGTGGGGCGGCCGAGTATCAGGACGTGAAAGCCGGGGGCGAATATTTGCGCACGCTGCCCGAAGTTGACGCCACACGGATCGGCATCTACGGCGGTTCATACGGCGGCTTCCTCACGGCGCTGGCGCTTGGGCGCGACTCGCAACTCTTCGCTGCGGGCGTGGACATCCACGGCGTTCACGATTGGACCAGCGAGCGTGCGGCGGGTCTGCTCACGCCGCGTTATGAGAAAGCGCCCGACACGCAACAGGCGCTCGATGTGGCGTGGCAGTCGTCGCCCGTCGCCGCGATTAAGAGTTGGAAGTCGCCTGTGCTGTTGATCCACGGCGACGATGATCGCAACGTGCGCTTCAGTCAGACAGTGGACCTAGCGCGGCGGCTGGAACGCGCGGGCGTATCGTTTGAAGAACTGATCATCCCCGACGACACGCACCACTTCCTGCATCACGCCAACTGGCTCAAGGTGGACGACGCCACCGCCGCTTTCTTCGACAAAGTTTTCAGCGGCGGCGCGCAGCACGGCTCAAGCGGCGGTCAGCACTAAGTTCGACAAGCGCCCGCTCGGCTGCGGGCGCGGCGGGCTTGTGGTCAACTATTCCCCTGCCCGGCCGTCAGGAGTATAATCCGGCGCTGGTACGACAAACCGCAAAGGGGATGCCGACATGAAACGTTATGCCTGTCGTCTAACCGTCGCCCTGATCACCTTCACGCTGGGGCTTGCCTCCGGCACATTACGCAGCCACCGTCCTGCGCCCGTGCAACAAGCGCGCCCCGGCATATTCGTCAAACTTGACCGCGCCGACGCTCGTTGCGACGGCGCTGAGACACGCCGGCTCAACGATGCGACGCTGGATAAAACTAACAGCGCCTACGCTCTCGACTTGTTGGGCTACGATCTGCGCGCGCGTGGTTGCTTCGAGGAAGCAGCGACGGCTTATGCCACCGCCGTAGCCGTCGATCCAACTTTCGTGTCGGCTTATAACAATCTGGCCAACACCTATAACTTCCTCGGCTGGTACGAAGAGGCACGCCAAACGGCCAACAAAGGTTTGCAGGTCCAACGCGACAACGCGTTTTTAGCCAACGAACTTGGCTATGCTTGCAAAGGGTTGGGTCAATACCGCGAGGCGGTGCAAGCCTTCGAGCAGGCAGCGCAGGCAGACCCGGAGAACGCCTACACCCATGCGACTGCCAGCAGCGCCTATTTCAAACTCAAGCGCTACGACGAGGCCGAGGCCGCGGCCCTGCGCGGCGCAACGTTCGGCGCGCGCGCCGATGACGACGCGGCCCTCGGCAACGCCGGGTTAGCCCTAGTCAATCTAGGTCGTTATGCTGAGGCGCTCAACGTCTTGCAGCAGGCGCGCGGCATGGCCCCTGACAAGTCCGCGAAGTATCTTGAGTTGGGTCAAGTGTACGAACTCGACGGGCAGCCGGCCGAGGCGCAGGCCAACTTCGCGGCGGCGCTTGCGCCGCGCCCCGTCACGCCCTTCGATTATTACAATCGCGCGTGGGCGCACCTGTACTTAAACGACGAGGCAGCAGCGGCCGGGACGGCGCGCGAGTATCTCGAACGCGTCAACTGGCAAGGGCAAGATGCGCCTTATATGGCGCTGTTGGCCTATGTCGCTTACCGGCAGAACAACGAACCGGGCGCGGCGGATTCGATCATCGACGAGGGCCGCGGCCAAATGTAACCGGGCGGTCTGGCCGCAACAGTTATTCCGCTACCTGCAACACGAGCGCACGGCGGTCGCACTACTGGCGGCGGCCAAGACCGACGACGAAAAGCTCGACGCGCAAACCATCATCGGTCTGTCGTTGCTCTTAGACGGCAGGCCCGGCGAAGCGCGCCCCCATCTGCAATCTGTCCGCGCCAACGGGCTTAAGAGCGATCTCGCATACCTCTACGTCGTCCGCCAGTTGACCAAGCTTGAGGCCGCGGACACAGACTAAGCCGCCGCGAAGAGACAAAACATTTTTTGCGGCTTTGCGTAACAATCTGTGCGTCACAATCCTTGCGCCTTTGTGTGAGTTAAGTAATAACTCACGCAAAGGCGCAAAGCCGCAAGAAAGACAGGCTATTAATCTTCATTAAGGAGAACGGAATGAAAACCCCCACGTCGTTGCGCCGCGCCTTGTGCGGTCTGGCGCTCGCGCTCTTAGTCGGCTGCCTGCAAGTTAACGCACAGCCAGCGGGTCGCAAGATCACCTTTACCACCAAGTCGGAAGCAGCGCGCACGGCCGCCGAGCAGGTCATACGCATGATCGAGAGTTTCCAGTTCGGGCCGCCCGTGCTGGCCGTTGCGCAGCAGGCGGTCGCCGCCGATCCCGACTTCGCCTTCGGGCATTATCTGGTTTCAACCTTCACCCCGCCGCCGCCGCAAGGCGATCCGAAGTCGCACATGGACAAGGCACTCGCGCTGGCCAAGCAGGCGTCGGACGGCGAACGTCGTTACATAGAAGCGGTGGCGCTCGTGCGCGCGCAGAAGGCAAACGAGGCGCTGCCGCTGTTGCTGCAATTGAGCGCAGACTACCCGGACGCGCGCATGGTGCAGATGATGCTGGGGCAGGTCTATTTCAACACGGGCGACCGCGAGGCGGCGCGGGCGCGTTTTGAGCGTGCCCTGCAACTCGACAACAGCACGCCGCGCGTCTACACCTTCCTCGGCAACTATCACATGCTCAAGGGCGAGCAGACGAAGGCGCGCGAACTGTTCAAGGTCGCATGGGCCAAGCGACCGAAAGGGACAGCGCCTTTCGGCCCCGGCTACGGGCTGGCCTACACGTACATCTACGAGAACAACCTGCCCGCGGCCCTGAAGGCGCTCGAAACCTTCGAGCACGAATACTCACAGTCCACAGCGGCGGCCGAGTTTCCGCCGGTCTTCGTCTGGAACTCAATCGCGCGGCTGCTCTTGGAGAACGGGCGACCGGCCGAAGCCATCAAGGCTTACGAACGTGGTTATGCCACCGTGCCCGGCAGCAAGTTGCCCGAAGAAGAAAAGCTCGTCTGGTTGGGTCGCTTGCACCACGGCAAGGGCCGCGCGCTCGCCAAACTCGGCAAGCACGAGGACGCGTGGAAAGAGGCCGAGTTGATCAAGAAGATGATCGACGAGCACGCCGAACGCGGCAAAGAGTTCATGCCGTCCTATCATTACATCGCGGGCTATCTCAAGCTCGAAGGCGGCGATTACGCGCAGGCGGTCGAGCATCTGAAGCAGGCGAATCAAGGCGACCTCTTCCACAAGCTGCTGCTCGCGCGTGCCTACGAACGCACGGGCGATGCGCCGGCCGCGCAGAAACTCTACAAAGAGATCGTCGATTCCAATCAGATCAACCTTGAACGGGCGCTGGCTTATCCCGAAGCGAAGAAGAAGCTGAAAAGCTAGGCAGCACAGCCGGCGCGGCGCTAAAGTCGCCCAACGCCACACACCTTTCCGTGCAAACACGACCGGCCGGTTCAACGTTTTGGGGTTCAGCGGGCCACCGAGGCCCGCTGATTTCTTAACAAGCGCCGGCCGGTATGCCAGTTGCCGCAGCGCGCGGCAAGGAGGTTTTGTTAAAGCATGAAAAGGTTAATGGTCGTGTTTCTCTGTCTCGTGTTCTTCACGGCTGCGACGGCTGCGCCGACGCTCGCTTGTCGGCGACATCAGAACCGCCGCGCAGCCGTCACACGTTATGACAACTCGCGCCGGTCTTATTACGGCTACAACGGGCGGCAACGTTCGTTCTGGTCGAAGCACCGCGACAAGTTGACGGTGGCGATGGGCACGGGCGGCGGCGCGCTCGTCGGCGGGCTGGCAGGTGGGCGGAAGGGCGCGGCGATTGGCGCGCTCCTCGGCGCGGGCGGCTCCGCGCTCTACACCTACAAGCTGCGCAACCGTAATCGTCGTTACTAAACCAACCGCACAAGCTTGGTCGTGCTGTGCTTCTGACAGGCGGCGCGATCATAGACCGGGGCGCGAACGTGAAGGGGAGAGCACGTCCGCGCCCCGCATCATTTTTCTAAGTTCAACTCATCGCGCCATGATGCACGCCCCCGACTTATACTTGCCGCCAACTCAAGCCGACATGCACGCTCGCTATCAAGCCCTCGCGCAAGCTGCGCGTTACGGCCATTACGTGCGTATCCCTGAACGCATCTGTCGCTGCCTCGATTATTTCAACGTCAACTCCGAGCGCGCGGCGGTCGCGGCGCGCTTGCACGCTTACTATCTGTTTATCGGCGTGGTCGACGATGCATTGGACGCGGGCCGGCTCGAAGCGGGCCGCGACATCCTGAAGCAACTAGCCAACCGGCAGGCGACTTTCGACGAAGCCACAAGGCAATCGTCTGCCCGGCTAGTGACTGAAGTTTTGAAGTCGCACATCAGCCCCGAACTCTACCCGCTGCTGCTGCCGAAACTCGAAGCCCTCTATCAAGCAGTCGTCGGCGAACGACAGGCTGCGACGCTCAAGGCTTACATCGCGCAACGACGACTCGTCGGTTGTCTGACCGCCGAATTGTCTTATCTATTGATCCGTCCGCTGCTCGACGCCGACCACGCCGAACTGTCTCGCATGTTGCAACAGGTCGGGGCTATCGGTTGTCTCATCGACAGCCTGATCGATCTCAGCGCGGACACGCGTGCAGGCTTATTGAACTTCAAGCCCACGCTCAAGGCGCGGCTCATGCTCGGCCAGCAAATCCTGCGCGCTGGCCTGCAACTGACGCTGCGCTACCCGCGCCTGTCCCGCCTCTTTCTTGAAGCCGTCGGCGACGATCTGCTTGATCGCCTGCGCGCGCGCAAAGTCTGTGTCGTGTCAGATCATGTAAGCCGCACGCAGAGCGATTACGCCTGCGAGCGTGCAGGCTAAGACTCAGGTTCAAGGTCTAAAGTTCAAGGCTCAGGGTCAAACAAACCTTGAGCCTTGAACTTATGCGCGCATTGTCCGGTTGCAACTAAACGGCGCGCACGGGCGTTTATGCTATGGAACACTGCGCCCGCAGGGATGTTTTCGTCACACAACCGCACGCGCTTATCGTTGTTAAGAGCGCAAACCAGAATGGAGATGCCCACATGCCACGCACTGCCCTTGCTCTGCTCCTGCTCTTGCTGTTTTGTATGATCATCAAAGCTCAAGCGCCCGCGCCGCTGCTGCTCGGACGCGTCGCCGTTAACCAGACGCACATCGCCTTCTATTACGCGGGCGACCTCTGGCTCGTCGCACGCACGGGCGGCGAAGCACATCGCATCGGCGTCAAATCCGACACGAACAACTTCCCCGTCTTCTCGCCCGACGGCTCGCAACTGGCCTTTGCCCGACAGACGGGCAGCGCGTGGGATGTCTATGTGATGCCCGCAGCGGGCGGCGACGCGCGGCGGCTCACCTTTCATCCCAACACGGACTTCCCCGTCGGCTGGACGCCCGACGGCAAGAGCATCCTGTTCAGTTCCAACCGCAGTTCCTTCGCGCGTCTCTACACGATTGACGCGGCGGGTGCGCCGCTGCCCGCCGAGTTGCCGCTGCCGAAAGCGCAGTACGGCTCTTATGCGCCCGACGGCCGGCGCATCGCTTATTCGCCGATGGCGACGAACGTGAGCGACTGGCGTTTTTATCGCGGCGGCTCGAAGGGGTTGGTCTGGTTGGTGAACTTGAGCGACGGCGCGTTGGAGCGTCTGCCGCAGGGCGACTACAACGACCTGTCGCCGATGTGGGTCGGCAATAAAATCTATTTCATCTCCGACCGCACAGGCACGTACAATCTCTACGTCTACGACCTCGGCAACAAGCAGACGAAGCAACTTACAAACTACGAGCAGTACGGCATCCGCTGGGCGGCGGCGACGACCGACGCCGTTGTCTTCGTCCGCGATGGACGACTTCATTTATTCGATCCGGCCACGAATCAAGCGCGCGTCATAGACGTAAAAGTCACGCCCGATACGACCGAAGTGCAGCCGCGCACGGTCAACGTCGCGCGGACCATTGAGTGGGGCACGTTGTCGGCGAACGGCGACCGCGTTGCGTTGAGCGCACGCGGCGACGCGTTCATCTTCGATGCGAAATCAGGCGACGCGCGCAATCTCACGGCGACGCCGGGCGCGGCCGAGCGTTGGGCTGCGCTCGCGCCCGACGCTCAACAGGTCGCTTACTTCTCGGACGAGTCGGGCGAGTATCAACTGCATGTGCGCGCGGCGGACGGGACGGGCGCGGTTAAGAAGATCGCTATTGAGCCGAAGCCTTCGTTCTATCGTGAGCTTGTGTGGTCGCCGGACTCAAAAAAGATCGCGTTCGCAGATAAGCGACTCGCGTTGTGGATCGCGGACATAGAGAGCGGCACAACGCGGCGCGTCGATACGTCCGTCTATTCTTTTCAGGAAGAACTTTATCCGGCGTGGTCGCCCGACAGTCGTTACCTGACTTACTCGAAGCACCTGCACAACCGCGTGCGGACAGTCTACATTTATGATCTGGCGGCCGGGCGCGCACATCAGATCACGGACGGGCGCACGCACACGGAGCAGCCCGTCTTCGATGCGAGCGGCAAGTATCTTTATTTCCTGTCCAGCCCAAACGCGGGCACGAGCGAGTTTGGTTGGGGCGTGCTTAACAGCGTGTTCGCGCGCCCGCTCGTCACGCGTCGCGCGCATCTGGTCGTGCTGCAAAATGATGAGCCGTCGCCGCTCCTACCCAACGGCAACCCGAACCCAGAGATAAAACTTGCGGCGGCGAGCGCGCCCATGCGGATCGACTTTGAAGAGATCACGCGACGCATCGTCGATCTGCCTTTGCAACCGCGCGACTACGCACGACTCACGCCGGGGCGCGCCGGGCAACTGTTCGTGCTCGTCAACGAGTGGCCCAAGTCGCCCGCACCCGGCACAGGCCCCGCGCAGTCGCTCTACACTTACGAGGTGACGAAGCCGCCGAAGTTCGACCGGCTGGTCGAAGAGATCGGCGGTTATGAAATTTCGGCCGACAGCACACGCCTGCTCTACACGAAGAACAACAACTGGTTCGTCGTCTCGACCAGCGAGCCGGCGAAGCCCGACGACGGCAAGCTTGATTTCAAACGCGTCGAAGTGAAACTTGATCCGCGCGCCGAGTGGCAGCAGTTGTATCGTGAGTCGTGGCGCATCATGCGCGATTGGTTCTATGACCCGAACCATCACGGCCAGAACTTAACTGATCTCGAACGCCACTACGCCGAATACTTGCCCGGCATCACGCGCCGCAGCGATCTCAACGGCTTGCTGAACATGATGCTCGGTCACATCTCGGTCAGCCACCTTGTCGTGGGCGGCGGCGATCAACCGCCGCAGGGGCCGCCCGCGCGCACAGGTCTGCTCGGCGCTGATTATGAAATTGATCGCGGTCGCTTCCGCTTCAAGCGCGTCTATCGCGCGACGCAGTACGACTCGCCCGGCGGCTCTGCACCCGCGCCGCTCGACCGGCCCGGCGCGGTGGTGCGCGACGGCGAATACCTGCTCGCCGTTGACGATCAGAATGTGGACGCGACCAAAAGTGTCTACAGTTATTTCGACGGCAAGGTGAATCAACCGATCAAGCTCAAGGTCGGCGCTGATCCGAATGGTGCGGGCGCACGCACGATCACGGTCTTCCCCACAGCGAACGAGGCGCAGCTTAGACAGACGAATTGGGCCGAGGAGAATCGCCGCCGCGTCGAACAGTTGTCGGCCGGGCGGCTCGGCTACATCTACGTCGCCAACTATAGTGGGGGCACGATTGACTTCGTGCGCGGCCTCGTCGGCTATGCCGACCGGCCCGGCGTGGTCATCGACCAACGCTTCAACGGCGGCGGCACCACGCCCGACTACTTGATCGAATGGCTGCGCCGTCGCTCAATCTATTACTACATGTTCCGCGAGGGCGACGACATCCCCGTGCCCGTCAATCCGGGGCCGGCGGCGAACGTTCTCGTCGTCAACGAAAACAACTTCTCGGCGGCCGAGACGTTCGCCTTCATGTACAAGCTGGCGCGCGTCGGCCCGCTCGTCGGCACACGCACGGGCGGCGGCGGCATCGGCCCTTATGCCTTCACGCCCAACCTCGTTGACGGCGGCGCGGTGCAACTGCCCAACCGCGCGGCTTACAACCCGGACGGCACATCGTTCGGCATCGAGAACACAGGCATCACGCCCGACTACGAGGTCGAGATCACGCCGCGCGACTTCATGGCCGGGCGCGACCCACAACTCGAAAAGGCCGTCCAAGTGGCCCTCGCCGAAGTGGCCAAGCACCCAATCGTCGCCCCGAAGCGCCCGAAGTATCCGGTGCATAAATGATCAAGGATGAAGGCCGAATGACGAATGATGAATGATGAATAAGCAGCTATTCATCATCCATCATTTTCTTAACGCGTCTTTGGGTAAGGAACGGACGAGGGCGAGGACGAACTGGGCGCAGTATTCGCCCGCGATTGTCTCGTAAGTCGGATGTGCCCATTCCGTGTTGCTGATGATGCGGACGGCGACGAAGGGCACGTGCAGTGCCGCCGCGACGCCGCCCGCATAGGCGCTCTCCATGTCTTCGGAGTCCGTGCCGTAGGTGCGGCGCACCCAATCGATCAGATCAAGTTCGCGAGTGAACCGAAAGGCCGAGCCGACGTTGCCCGCGACCACACGCCCGCGCGCGTAAGGCACACGCAGAGCGGCCTGCACTAGCGGACCTGCGCCGGTAAAACTTCTGAACTCGACCTGCTCGCGTCCGTCCAGACGCAGACGATTATGCATTGCGCTCCAACGTTCGAGCCGTAGCCCCGTGCCCGCGTCGCCGTGCGTCTGCCTGATGCCGGAGAAGTCTGTCGTTCGTTCGCCGACCACGATGTCCCACAACTGCAACTCGCGGTTATGACCGCCGGCCGTGCCCTGATTGATGATGAACGCGGGCCGGAAATGTTTGATCCCGACGACAGTGGCGGCCGCCGCATTCAACGGGCCGACCTCCGTGCGCGAGATGACCACGCGCCGCCCCGCGATGCGCCCCGTCCAGAAAGTCCACGCGTCGAGTTGCACAGTCTGCTTGCCTTCGAGCGCCGCCAGCAAAGGTTGTAACTCGCTATCAATCGCGCCCTGCACCATCAGATCGTAACGCGGCACGGCCGCCGCAGTCGCCGCGCACATGGCCAGTAACATGACGGCTAACAGGCAGAGCCGTTGCGCGTGCGTGCGTGTTGTGCGTGTGGGTGTTCGTCTTAGGGTCGAGTTCATATGTGTGTTGTTATGTGCGCGCAGGCATCGCTTGCCGTTGCGCGAGGTCTTCGAGTTGTTTGTATAGTTGGCCGAGATGACTGTCGGCGGCGCGTTGGAGTGCGACGGTGGCGGCCTCTTGTTTGGCGTTGCTGTCGGCGGTGAAGTGCATGACAGGATTCTTGGCGTCGCGCTCGGCGGCACGTTGCATGTGCGCGCGCTCGGCCGCTGTGTAAGCGACGCGGAAGAAGTCCGTGAGCGTGGGCGTGACGGCGGCGGGCAGTTGGCGATAGTTGACGACAAGGGCGTTGTCCGCGTCGTAATTTGCAAGAGCGGCGCGGCAGATGGCGGCGAGCACGGTGGCGGAGTATTCCTCCGGCGGCATCTCTACGGCCGCGTCCAACTCAAGCCCGAACAACTGCGGCTGCACGACCCACGGCAACATCTGCGCGCCCCTGCGACGCATGTGCGAGACGAGCACTTCGACCGGCTCACGATAGACGAACACCCACGGCACGTCGGGGAAGGCGGCGCGCACAAGCGGCAGATCGATTGTGTTCCAGCAGTCGAACTTGATGAAGTAGTGCGCCTCTGCGTCAGTGCGTTGCCGGCCCAACGCGCTGACGATCCAGCGCAGCCAGAGTCGGCGTTCGTCGTCCGTCACGCCGAGCACATGAAAACGCGCGCGCAGGATCGCATCAATCGGCCCCGCTTCGGAGATGACGATGTTTTGCGCGAGCGCCGCGAGCATCTGCCCGACGAGCGTTGAGCCACAACGCGACAGGTGAAAGATGAAACCGGCCGGCGCAAGACCCGGCGCTTCGTCGTGCAACTCGGCGAGCGCGTCGAGCGGTGTGCGGCAACGACAGAGTTGATTCAACGGATGGCGCAAGAGCCGTTGCACGGTCTGATCGAAGAACGGCTCGGTCAAGCGTTCGTCGCCGCGAAAGCACCAATCGACGAACGGGCGCTCGTCCTGCCAACCGACGCGCACCGGCAACCAATCGCGCAACTGCGTCGCCTGCCGCATCAAACCCACACCTCAAGCCACGCGCGCCGACCCGCAGTTAATGCCGCCTCGACCTCTGCCACCGTGAACTCATAACCACGCTCAACGCCGAGGCGGACGACGAGCATGATGAAGTCTGCGCGCGCGCTCGTCTGCCAGAGTTGCGCTTGCAACGTTGCATCCGCAAGGATGAGTTGTTGGAATTGTTCGAGACTCTCTTGGGCCATAGTGAACGACTTTATTATACTCGGCGCGCGCACAAGATGTTATGCCAGAGTGCGCGCTCGTCAATCGTTGCGCCCCACGCGCGAGGTACACATTCGTTGCTCGACAGCTACAGACTCCCGCTCAACTTCGACCCGCGCCCGCTGCAAGCAGACCTCGACGGTCTTGCGCCCGCAGATTGGATACCGCATTTCAACACGCGTTATTACGAAGGCGAGTGGAGCGCGGCGGCGTTGCGCTCGGTCGGCGGTCGCGCCGGGCAGATTTATCCCGACCCGACCGCGCAAGATTCGTTCGCCGCTACGCCGCTGCTTGAACGCTGCCCGCACATCCGCAAGGTCCTAGAGACGTTCGCCTGCCCGCTTCAGTCCGTCCGCCTGTTGCGGCTTGACGCAGGCTCGGTCATACGCGAGCATAAAGACCTCAACCTCGGTTACGAAGACGGCGAGGTACGCATCCACATTCCTGTGCGGACCAACCCGGCGGTCGAGTTTTATCTCAACGGGCAACGGCTCAGCTTGCACGAAGGCGAGAGTTGGTATCTTAACTTCAATCTGCCGCACCACGTCCGCAATGGCGGGCCCGAAGCACGCGTGCATCTCGTCCTCGATTGCGTCGTCAACGACTGGCTGCGCGCGCAGTTTCCCACCGGCGCATGAGCGACTTATAAAGGATTCAGACAAAACCGTCGGAGCCGGCCCCGGCGCTGCAAACAACTCGCAGCCGGAAGATTTGGCGGCGCGCTAATATGTCTTGTCACGAACTGCGGCTTGTAGTAATGTGCGTCGCGCATTAGCCTGACAAGCTCGCGCGCCCGCGCGCTTCCATTTTGAAGGTGCAACCCTGCGGGCTGACGCGCGCGCCTTAAACGACTCAACCGGATGACGGTTCGCCAACTATTCGCCCCCATGCTCGCGCTCCTCCTGCAACGCCGGGGGCTTGCTCTCGTCATCTCCGGCGCAGCTCTCTTACAAGCAACTCTGGTGTGGGCCGGCTTGCCCGGCTGGCCGTGCCCGGTGGCGCACATGCTGCATGTGCCCTGCCCCGGCTGCGGCCTGTCGCGCGCCGTCGTCGCACTCATGCGCGGCGACTGGCACACGGCGCTTGCCCTGCACGCCTACGCGCCCGTCTTCGTCCTCGTCTTTGGTCTGTTTGTTTGTGCCAGCCTGCTGCCCGTGCGGGCGCGCGATGCGTTGGTGGGCGGTGTGGCTGCCGTCGAGCGGCGCACGGGGCTGAGCGGCGTGCTGGCGGTCGGGCTAATCGTGTACTGGCTGGCGCGCCTCGTCGTTGCGCCGGATGCAATGCTGCGCCTTGTGCGCGGATAGTGTTTCCTTATCTGATAACTAACCCCTAACGGAGGCTGAAACAAGATGAATGCTTTTCAACTGTTGGCGATGGTGACAGGGCTGGGCAGCCTGATCATCTTCATCATTGTGCTGATCAAACTGTTCCAGAACGAAGGCGCGCTCAAAGGAATTCTGGGACTGATTTGCAGCATCTACACTTTCATTTGGGGCTGGATGAACGCGAGCCGCCTCAACATTCGCAACCTGATGCTCATCTGGACGCTGCTGATTGTCCTCGGCATCATCTTCAACGTGGTCGGCGGCCCCGTCATGGGTCCGGGCACGATGCCGACCACGCCGTAACTGCGCGGCACACCGACGCAACCCAAGCTAACCACAAAGACACGAAGACACTAAAGCAGCCAGATGTGCTTTAGTGTCTTCGTGTCTTTGTGGTTAGCGTCATGGCCGCTATAAGATCGGGCCGGCGCTTGAATGTTGCGGGCAACCTGTGGGCCGCCGCGTCACATCATTGCCTAGAGCAACTCTCCCGCTTGCCAAAGCCCCGCCGGTTTGGTAAACGTCCGCTAGCTGCAATTTGTCCCAGAGCCGTAAATCGGGAGGGTTTAATTTCAATGCTGCACAAAAGATTCGCCACACCGCTGCTCGTCGCCGCGCTTGTCCTCACGCTCGCAACTGCCGCTGTTGCCGACACGATCCGCCTGCGCGACGGCACGGTCATACGCGGTCAGATCATCGCCTTCAAGGATCAACAGTTCACCGTCCTGATCGGCGCGGGCGCGCGCGGCCGGCGCAGCCGGCTCACGCTCAACGTCGAGGATGTGGAGTCGGTCGAGTTCGACGGCGCGCTCGGCAGCAGCACCGGCGCGGCCGGTATCGGCGATGTCGTCGGCGGCAATTCGACCGGCGACCGCAACGTTGACACGGGCGCGAACGACACCAACCCGCCGGTCACAACCAGCCGGCCCAGTTCGCCGCCGGCCCAGACCGGCCGCACCACGCCGACGACGCAGCCGGCCGCAGGCGGTGCGCCCGCCTTCTTCCCGATCCGCTTGCGCGTCAAGGCCGACAACACGAACAACGGTTGGAACGATACGGGGCTGATGGTGCGACGCGGGCAGCGTCTACGTATCACGGCCGAAGGGCGCGTGTCTTTGGGCGGCGGCGTCTTTGCGACGCCGACCGGACTGCCGCGCGTCGTGGACAACGACAAGCTGATGCGCAACGAGCCGACCGGCGCGCTCATCGCCGTCATCGGCGACGATAACGACGAGTTCATCTTCGTCGGCGCGAACACAGAGTTCGTCGCCCGCCGCGACGGCCGCCTCTTCCTCGGCGTCAACGAAAGCAATCTCAACGACAACTCCGGCGCATACGACGTGACCGTCGAAGCCGAAGCCCTCGCAGGCAATAGGTGAGGAACAGTAAGCAGTTAAGAACAAGTTAAAGAAGTAAGGCGACCGACTTAAGTTTCACTCAAGCACCTGAGCGACTTTCTAATCGGTCGCCTTTTCTTTCTGCTTGTTCTTAACTACCTACTCTTACTGCCTACTCCTGCCTACTGCTCGTCCCTCCTGCCATCTAATCGCCGGCCCGGCGCATCCAATTCTTGACCGCACCCAAACCGCGTCTTACTATTGCGACAGCAAACACGTAAAGCGTGCGCCTGTCCGGCTAAATGAGGTTTTAATTGTCATGAGAAGTTTGTTCGTCCGTCGTCTCCTCGCGCTCACGGCCCTGTGGGCTTTGTTGTTGAGCGTCACGGCCGCGCGCCGGCCCGCAGTCGCGCAGTCGCGCAGGCAGCCGCCCACCGTCCCGCAGAAGAAGAACCCGCGCCCCGGCGATGAACAGAAACCGGGCGAGCAGCCGCCGGAGCAACTTCCGACCGACATCATCAACAAGCCGCAGGAAGGCGAGGTCGTCAAGGTCGCCAGCAATCTGGTCAACGTCGAAGCGACCGTCATCAACAAGAAGACGAAGCAACTTCTGACGGGCTCTAACGAAGGCGAACTTCGCCATCTTCGAGGACGGTGTGCGCCAAGAGATCACGAACTTCGGCACGCCTGAAGCGAAGCTCAACGTCGCGGTCGTCATGGAGTTCAGCAAGCTCTCAGCCATCTTCGGCTACGCCGGCAGCGGCGGCTTCGACGACGGCCGGCGCGAAGTCGTCCTGCCCGCGGCCCTGTTCATGCGCGATGCCGTCAGTCGCGGCGACTACGTTTCAGTCGTCGCTTACGACATGCGCGCCACGCCTTTGACAGACTTCACGAACGACCCGGCCCGCATCAATCAAGTTATCAGCCTGTTGTCGCGCAACTGGCCCGCGTTCCGCGAGACGAACCTGTTCGACGCGCTCAAGCTGACGCTCATCGGCGGCAAAGCCGACTCGGTTGTGCTTGAAGACTCGAAGCAGGACACGATGGAGTATAGCGGCCTTGTCAGCGTCGAAGGTCGCCGCCGCGCCGTCTTTTTGATCTCGTCGGGCGTGGACACGTTCAGCAAGATCAACTACGACCAAGCGCGCAAGATCGCGCAGAACGCAGGCATCCCGATCTACATCATCGGCACGGGCGAACTCTTCTTCAAGAAGTACGGCGACCGCCTTAGGCGCAACCGACGGCCTCGACGGCTCGCCCGGCCGCATGACGCTCTATCAAGCCAAGAACACGCTCAGCACCTTCGCCAAAGAAACGGGCGGCATGTATATCCCTGTCACCTTCGAGGGCGAGTTGTCGTCGGCGCTCAGTTCAATCAATGCGCTGATGCGCAACCAGTACAGCCTCGGCTACAACCCCGGCGACAAACGCGACGGCAAGCAACACAAGATCGTCGTCAAGGTGGATGTGGACGGCGACGGCGCGTTCGAGGAAGGCGTCTACGACATCCAACACCGCCGCTATTACAACGCGCCCAAGAGTTAGTAGACAGTAGGCAGTTAAGAAGAACAACAAGGTCGCTGGTTGAAATGGCTCTTGAAAGTAAGAGCACAACCAGCGACCTTTTTAACTGTCTACTGTCTACTGTCTACTAACTTCCGTACAGTCGCAGGCGAAACTCGTCGTTGACGGCGTTGATGTCGGCGCGGCGACCGGCGAAGAGACGCGCTTGACGCAAGAGCATGGGCAGACCGCCCGTGGGCAGATCGAGGCCGTAGGCGGCGCTGGCAAAGAGCGCGGCCGTTTGCGGGTTGAGCCGCTGGGGCACGCCGTAGCGGATGGCGCGTTGCGCGGCGGGCATGAAGCCGAGCGTGCGGCGCGCGTTCGTGATCTCTATGGCGCGGTCGAAGACGTGCAAGCGCGTGGGGTTGTCGCGCAAGGCGAGGTCACGATGTATGAGTGCGTTGGCGATTGCTTCTGCGACCGCCGCGCGTTGATAGTTGGCGCGTGGCGCGACGGGCGCGTCGTCGGCTACCGTTTCGTCGTTGGCGGCGCGGCGCGGGCGCGTGTCCCACAGGTCGCAATAGCGGCGGATGAAACGCAGGGCAGACTCGTAGAGCGTGTGCAGGTTGCCCGCGAGTTGGACGCGTTCGACTTCGGGCGCTTGCACAGTGTCGCCCGCATAACGCACGGCCGTGATGGTCGAGCGCGGCAGCAACGCGGCGACGCGCTCGTCGCGCCCGAACAGTAAGAGGCCGGCGACGGTCGGCACGGCTTCGCCCATGTTCCCGGCGGCGAGCAGCAGGTCGCGCTTCAAGACCTCGCCGGTCGGATAGCCGCCCGCCACCTGTTCGTCGAACGCATCGCCCGCGAACGCGCGCACGAAGCTCCACAGGTGCGCCTCGTCTATGTCGCTTTCGGCCGCGCCCGCCACGGTGATGTTCTCATAGCGGAGCGGCCGCGCTTCATCGAGTAACGCCGACAACTCTTCACGCGACGCCTCGCGCTTCTCCGCGCCGACGCGGATGAAGTAACGTCCGTCGCGCGTCTGGTACGGCCGGCGCTTGCCTTCGATGTCGAGCGCGACGACGCGGCGGCCGTTGTCGAACGCGATCAGATCGATGTAAGGCACGAGCGCGGGCACGATCTGTTCGCGGCACAGACGCACCAATTCTTCGCGCACCGCTTCGGCATCGTCCACGCCTTCGACGCGCAGTTGATCCGTGACGCCGAAGATAAGCACGCCGCCGGCCGTGTTCGCCAACGCGACAACTTCTTGCGCGATCTTCTCTAAGTTGGAGAGCTTGACCTTGAGTTCGAGGTAGGTGTCTTCGCCGCCGCGCACGAGGCGCAGCAGTTCGATGCGCGAAGTTTGTAAAGCGGGCGAGGCGAGATATTCAAGGAACGAGCGTTCCGTTACAGGCTCGTGCCGCTGGTTGCTGCGAAACTTTCTGCGCGCCATTTGTGTCTGGACGGGGCCGCTGCTGCCCGCCCGGATGCGCGAATAATAAAGCGCATCGCTGGAATCAAAATATAAAGACTGACGGCGTAAAGATAAGCACGTCGAGGTGTCACTCGTCGCGCGTCGTCACGGTATCAAGTATGTCAAGTTCGCGTCGTGCCAGCATGCGCCCTTGTGCGTTGATGCGCGTTAAGTACAGACCGATACCGGCGCACGCGAACAGCGCCAGTATAACATACTCGACGGCGAGGCTTCGTGCGCGATAACCCGCGAAGACGGCCACTGCGAGCGGCGTTGCTGCAGCGACGAACAGCGGCAAGATGATGAGCGCCGCCACGCCCGATGCGTTCATCCGCTTGCCGAACTCAAGCCGCTTCGGGAAGCGCACCGAGAGCCAGTTGCCGACCGTGGCGAACAGCCCCGCGAACCAGACGAACGCGAGTGCGACGAACAGCAACGCGTGCCCGGTTAGATCACGAAAGACGAGTTGATTAAAGCCCGTAACGATCAGGGCGAACAGCAATGCGACCACAAGCATCGCCAGATTTTTGCCGACAAGGATCGTGCGGCGTGTGACGGGTGCGAGGATGAACGCACGCAAGCCCGCGCCTTCGTAGCCGAACAGGTTGAAGTTGAGCGCCGACGTGATCAGAAAAACATAGAGTACGCTCGTCGCCGCGCGTGCGCCGTCGAAGTACTGGCTTGTGGTCCAACGCGACAGCACCGCGTCCGCTTGCCCTTCGTTCGTCTGCGCGAGTTTGAACGAGAGCGTCATGATCACGGGCATGAACGCCATCACGCGCAACGGCGCATTGCGCGCGGCATATCTCAACTCCTTCGCCAAGACGGTAGCCAACTGCGGCGATGCGAACGGCACTTGCCAACCGGGCAACTCGCCAATTAACTGCGCGCCCGCTTGTCGTTGCGTCGTGCGCCGGCCGCTGCCACCGCCGCCGCCCGTGCCCAACGCCGAGCGCCGCGCCATCAAGTAAGTGACGACGACGGCGCACATGGCCCAGCCGAGCAGCGTGCCGAACGCGCGCCAGTAGGCGTGCGCCCCGTCCGCGCGCAAGCCTTCGGTGAGTGCGCTGACGACCGCGCCCGGCGGCGTCCATTCCAGCGCACGCGGAAAACTTTGTGCGTGCTCGAAGTGGCGCGCGCCCTGTCCGAGCAGCACGCCTGAGAGCGCGGCCACCAAGCCGACCAGCGCCAGCAGCGATTCGCCGCGCGAACGCTTCCGCTCCATCAACGTGCCGATGCTCGTCGCCAGCAGTTTCGCCAGCGCGACGCCGAACACGCACGCGCACACAGCAATCAAAAGCGCCGCGCCCGTTCGTCCCGTCGCCAACCCCGCGCCGAGCGCCATCGCAAACAGCGCCGGCACGGCGAAGACCGACGCCGTACTCGTCAACTCGCTCAACAGATCGAGCGCGAATAGTTGCCGCAAAGATACCGGGTACATCAACAGCCGCCCCGGCGTGAACTGCCCGCCGCCGCCTAGACTCAGCGGCAGCGTCGCCCACAACAAATAGATGAACGACAACGTTGCAAAGAGGACGAACGATAACGTTAAGTCAACGCCCGCAGCCGCCGCTTGCGCTTTCAGCGGTTGCGCCGTGCGCCCGCCCATCGTCAGCGCGTAGGTGACGAAGCCGAGTTTGACCGCGCCGCTCAACGCGAACAGCAACAGCAACACGAACACCACCAGCGACGCCGCGCGATTGCCCGCCCCGCGCTTCGTGCGCAGCGCGTTGCGAAACAGACGCCACTTCAACCAGACGAACGCGCCGAGTTGTGACAGGCCGAGTTGCAAGTTTTAGCTGTCGAGTTTCAGGTTGTGCCTAGCTTGTGCCGCGAGCCGCGCTGACTATAACTTGAAACTTAAAACCTGTAACCTGAAACTTGGCTATACTGTCGCAGTCATGTCCAACAAGAAAGTCTATGTCGGCCTCGGCTCGAACCTCGGCGACCGCGCCGGGCATCTGTTGCTCGCCGTGCGCGGCATGATGGCCGCAGGTCTTTGCGTCACGCGCCTGTCCGCCATCTACGAGACTGACCCGGTGGACATGCTCGATCAACCGCATGTTCCTCAACATGGTCGCGGAGTTGCGCGGCGACATGCCGTTCACGCCCGAACAGGTGCTCACGCGCTTGCTTCGCATCGAGTACGCCGTCGGTCGCCGCCGCGACGTGCCGAAGGGGCCGCGCACGATTGATCTCGATCTCTTGCTCCACGGCGACACGCAGCAAGCGACCTCGCTCTTGACGTTGCCGCACCCGCGCCTGCACCTGCGCCGCTTCGTCCTTACGCCGCTCGCGGAACTCGCCCCCGAAGTCGAACATCCCAAACTCAAACAGACTGCTCAACAACTACTCGCCAACCTGCGCGACAATGCCAGTGTCCGGCCGTGGCACGGATGAAATAGAAATGATGCAGGCGGAATGATGAATAGCAAATAGCTTGTCTTTCATTCATCCTCCATCGTGCATCGTTCCTCGTTTCTCATCCATCATTTATCATTCTGCATTTCAGCAATGATCGTTTCGCCTTGTTTCCCCCGCCCCACTTCCCTATAATCGCGCCGCTCCCGTTAGTACGTCTGCACAAAAGTTCGTGACATCGCCGAATGGTTTATCTCAAACAGCAGCGCCCGGAAAAGGTGACCGTGCCGGCCGTGCGCGCGACGAAGGAACGTGGCGAGCGCCTCGTCTGTCTCACCGCTTACGATTACCCGACCGCGCGCATCGTGGACGAAGCGGGCACAGACATCATCCTTGTCGGCGATAGTCTGGGCAACGTCGTGCTCGGCTACGACACGACCGTGCCCGTCACGCTCGACGAGATGATCATGCACACGCGCGCCGTGCGCCGTGGTGTGCAGCGTGCGCTTTTAGTCGCCGACATGCCTTATGGCTCTTATCACACGGGCGCGGACGACGCCGTGCGCGCCGCGCTCAGATTGATCAAAGAAGGCGGCGCAGAAGCGGTCAAACTCGAAGGCGGGCGCAATCGCGTCGAGATCGTTCGTCGGCTTGTGAACGAAGAAATTCCCGTTATGGCGCACATCGGGCTGACGCCGCAGTCGGTCAACAAGCTAGGCGGCTTTCGCCTGCAAGGCAAGACGGCCGCGGCTGCGCGCATTTTGATTGAAGACGCACGCGCGCTCGAAGCGGCGGGCGCGTTCGCGCTCGTGCTCGAAGTCGTACCGCGCGAGATCGCACGTTTGGTCACGGCTGCCGTTTCGATCCCGACCATCGGCATCGGCGCGGGCGCGGACTGCGACGCGCAGATTCTCGTCATACATGATCTGGTCGGCTTCTCGTTCAGCCCGACGCGCCCGCGCTTCGTGCGCCAGTACGCAGACCTGCGCGCCGCCATGTCCGACGCCATCGCGCGCTATGCCGACGACGTGCGCGCAGGCGCTTATCCGAGTCCGAACGAGTCCTACCCGCTGCCCGCCGACGCGGCCGCTGAACTGCGCGCCGAACTAACGACGACGGGCAACGACACGGAGGTGGAACAGAAGTAGGCAGCAGGCAGTCAGCAGTTACCAAGCAGGTTTGGATTGCCTGCCGACTGTTGACTGTCTACTGCCTACTGCCTACTGATTCATGGAAATCATCAACCGCCGGCAGCGCATGAACTCGGTCGCGCGCAAGGTGCGGCGCGAGCAGGACAAATCAATCGGCCTCGTGCCCACGATGGGCGCGTTGCACGAAGGGCATCTAAGTCTGGTGCGCGAGGCGCGGCGCATGTGCGACGTGGTGGTCGTCTCGATCTTCGTCAACCCCACGCAGTTCGCGCCCGGCGAAGACTTCGACCGCTACCCGCGCGACCTGACCAAAGACACCACCATCCTCGCCGATTACAACGTGGACTACATCTTCGCGCCGCCGCCCGAAGAGATGTACCCGAAAGGCTTCGCCACTTACGTCACGGTCGAAGGACTCTCGGAGCAACTCGAAGGCGCGGCCCGGCCCGGTCATTTTCGCGGCGTTGCCACCGTGCTCGCCGTCCTCTTCAACATCGTCCGGCCCGACTTCGCCTACTTCGGCCAGAAAGACGCGCAACAAACTTTAGTCGTCAAGCGCCTTGTGCGCGACCTCGCATTTGAAACAGAGGTCGTCGTGCTGCCGACCGTGCGCGAAGACTCCGGCCTCGCGCTCTCGTCGCGCAACGCGTATTTGAACGGCGAAGATCGACGCGCGGCCACGGTGCTGCATCGCGCGCTCGCACGCGCCGAGGCCGCGTTCATGAGCGGCGAACGTTCCGCACGCAAACTGGCCGAAGGCGTGCGGGCCGAGATCGACGCCGAGCCGCGCGCGCGGCTTGAATACGTCAGCGTCACCGACGCCGACACGCTCGAACGGCTGGACAAAATAGACGACCGCCCCGTTCTCGTTGCCGTCGCCGCCCGCATCGGTCAGACCCGGCTCATCGACAACATCATCCTCTACAAACACAGGGGCACAGGCGCGTTAAGAAGCACCGGCTCGTTAAAGACACCCTGACCGGCTCAAGCCCGACTTCCACCAATAAGTGTCTATTGCAACATCATCTTTGCGCCTTTGCGTCTTGGCGTGAGGTTATGACTGACCAAAGATAAATCTCACGCCAAGACGCAAAGTAACGATGCGCAGCCCGCGCCTTGTCCGCGTTTCAGTCCGGCACGTGTCATCAGCTAAAATCCTTTTGATGTCCGAACGAATAAAACAGAAAGCGCACATCGAGTTTACTTTGAACGGCGAACCGTGCGAGGTTGCGTTTGCGCCGCACAAGACGCTGCTCGAAGTCTTGCGCGAAGATTTGAACTTGACGGGCACGAAGCACGGCTGCGAGTTGGGCGAGTGCGGCACGTGCGCCGTGCTGGTGGACGGGCGCTCGATCTTGTCGTGCCTGATGCTCGGCTTGGACGCCGAAGGGCGCAAGGTCGAGACGGTCGAAGGCATGGCGACCGCCGACGGTTTACATCCTTTGCAAACGACCTTCGCCGACACGGGCGCGGCGCAGTGCGGCTATTGCACGCCCGGTTTTCTACTCGTCGCCAAAGAACTGCTCGCGCAAAATCCTGAGCCAACGCGCGATGAGATCAAAGAAGCTTTAAGCGGCAATCTGTGCCGCTGCACCGGCTACATTAAAATCTATGAAGCGGTCGAACTGGCGGCGGCGCAGTTGCGCGGCGCAGAGATGAGCCTGCCTGAAGAAAGTATCTATGGCCACAAGTAACGGATCAAACGGCAACGGTAACGGGCGCGCAGACCGGCCGTTGCAAGTTGTCGGCAAGCCCTACCGCAAGGTGGACGCGCGCGCCAAATGCACGGGGCAGACGAAGTTTGCCGACGACATAGTGCTGCCGCGCATGCTCTACGCGAAACTGTTGCGCTCGCATGAGCCGCACGCGTTGATCAAACGCATCGACACGTCGAAGGCGCGCCTTGCCCGGTGTCTATGCCGTCTTGACGGGCAAGACTTCCCCGTTCCTTACGGCATCTTGCCCGTCAGTCAAGACGAGCACGCGCTCTGCATTGATCGTGTGCGCTTCATCGGCGACCCCGTTGTGGCCGTCGCAGCGATTGATGAAGACACGGCCTTTGAAGCGATCAACTTGATCGAGGTCGAATATGAACGCCTGCAAACGATCACGAGCATCGAAGAAGCTTGCCTGATCGACGAACCGCGCATACACGACTACGGCGACAGCGGCAACATACACAAGCAGGTGCATCTAGAGTTCGGCGATCTCGAAGAAGGTTTCAACACGGCCGATCTCATCCGCGAAGACATCATCTTTTACGAAGGCAACACGCATCTGCCGATGGAGCAACACGCGGCGCTCGCGCACTACGACGCCGACAACAAGATCACGCTTTGGAGTTCGACGCAGACGCCGCACTACGTTCATCGTGCGCTTGCTAAAGTCTTGGGCCTGCCCGCCGCGCACATCCGCGTTATCGCCACACCGAACGGCGGCGGCTTCGGTGGCAAAAGCGATCCGTTCAACCACGAGATCGTCGTCTGCAAGCTCTCGATGCTGACCGGCCGGCCCGTCAAGATCACGCTGACGCGCGAAGAAGTTTTCTATTGTCATCGCGGCCGTCATCCTGTCTTGATGAAGATCAAAACGGGCGTCAAGCGCGATGGCGCGATCACGGCGATGGACTTTCAGTCGTTCCTCGACGGCGGCGCATACGGCTCATACGGCGTTGCGTCCACGTTCTACACGGGCGCGCTGCAAACCGTGACTTACGAAGTGCCGCGCTATCGTTTTCGCGGCCTGCGTGCCTTCACGAACAAGCCGCCGTGCGGCCCCAAACGCGGGCACGGCACGCCGCAACCGCGCCACGCGCTCGAAGTTCATCTCGACAAGATCGCCGACGAATTAAAACTCGACCCGGCCGAGATGCGCCTCAAACATCTCGTCAAACCGGACACGGTGACGGCCAACTACTTGCGCATCGGCAGCATGGGCTTAGGCCCGTGCATCGAAAAAGTTGTCGCCGGGTCTGACTGGAAAAATAAATATCGCAAACTGCCTTACGGGCGCGGCGTCGGCCTCGCGTGCAGCAGCTACATCTGCGGCGCGGGGCTGCCGATCTACTGGAACAACATGCCGCATAGCGGTGTGCAACTCGGCCTTGATCGACAAGGCGGCGTGCGCGTGCAATGTGGCTCGACCGACATCGGGCAAGGCTCTGATTCAGTGCTCGCTTACATCGTCGCCGAAGTGCTCGGCATCGATCCGTTCGACATCCGCGTCCTGACCGCCGACACCGATCTAACGCCGGTTGACTTAGGCAGCTATTCGAGCCGAGTCACACTGATGACCGGCAACGCCGCGCTGCAAGCGGCCGAACGCGCGCGCGAGTTGTTAAGCATCGCGGTCGCCGAAAAACTCTCTGCGCCGATTGAGAACCTCGCCTTCGCGGAGCGGCGCGTGTTCGACGTTGAGCATCCTGAAGTCGGCGTGACATTCGCCGAGGCGGTCGTGCTGGCCGAAGCGAAGTACGGCACTATCGGCACGGTCGGCTCGTACACGCCGCCGCGCTCGCCCGGCAAGTTCAAAGGCGCGGGCGTCGGCCCGTCGCCCGCTTACAGTTATTCGGCCGCGGTCGCCGAAGTTGACGTTGACGCGGCGACGGGCGGCGTCGTAGTCGAGCGCATCTGGATCGGGCACGACATCGGCCGCTCCATCAACCCGATGCTCGTCATGGGTCAGGTCGAAGGCTCGGTCTACATGGGCTTGGGCGAGGCGCTCATGGAAGAGATGATCTATCGCGCCAACCGCAACGTCGTGCATAAGTTCCCGTCGCTGCTCGAATACAAGAGTCCGACGACACTTGAAATGTGCGACGTGGTTACTTACTTGATCGAGGACGCCGACCCGAACGGCCCCTTCGGCGCAAAAGAGGTCGGGCAAGGGCCGCTCCTGCCCGTCATGCCCGCTATCGCCAACGCCATCTACGACGCCGTCGGCGTCCGCATCGACGAAATCCCGATCACGCCCGAAAAAGTTCTCGCCGCTTTGAAAGCCAAAGCACAAGGCAAAGACCCACGCCACGGCCCCAAAGACATCCCCACCGTCGCATGGCCCCCGCCCCTCAAAGTGCTCACGCCCGCCGAAGGCGGCGACGGCAAAGAACTGCCGCGCGTGGCGGTGCATTCGTAAGCGGACAGGTGGCAGGTTAGTTAAGGAAGGATCGACTGGTGCGGTTTGAGTGGGATGATCAAAAAGCCATCGGCAACTTGGAGAAACACGGCGTTAGTTTCGGCGAGGCGACCGAGGTTTTTTACGACCCTAATGCCCTCGAAGGATACGACGCGGGGCACTCAGCCGAAGAGGCTCGTTTCTTTATCATCGGCTTGTCGAGTCGGCGGCTACTGTATGTCGTCTATGCCGAGCGGACAAACGATATAGTGCGGATCATCTCAGCGCGGAAAGCCGACAAAGCGGAGCGAAACATTTATGAGCGAGCAATCAACTGATAGACCTTTAGTCTTTTCCGTGATTGAAGACGATGGCGAAAATGTGACCATTGAAGTGGCCGAAGATGACTACCAGCGCGATCTGGCAGCTGGCATTGATGAAGCGGCGACGCTCAAACCCGGCCGCTACAAGATGAAGCGCGGCGGCTTTCTCGCGCGTCACCCTGAATTAAAGCTCAATGATCGAAAGAGAGCTTAATGTGAAAGGCCAGCGCAGAAGGCGGCAACAATAAAACCTGCCGCGCGTGGCGGTGCATTCGTGAGATGAGGTTTAGATGTGAAGTTGCCTAATGCTAATCGTGCGGTTGTCGATATTGAGAAGCTACGTGATTACAGCTTGAATCCGACGCATCCGGAAGGCAAGCATAAAGCGCGAGTGTTTCTGGCAGCATTAGGCCTCAAGGCGGACGACGCAGAACGCTTGCGCGAGCTAGTGATGGAAGCGATCTTGATAGAAGAGGCAACGGAACAACAGCCTACACCCTATGGCCAAAGATTCATCGTAGAGTTTCAGGTCAGGTGGGAGGAAAAATTAGTGGTGACGTTTGTAACGATACGCACCGCATGGATAATCCGGAATGATGAAGATTTCCCGCGCTTGACGAGTTGCTTCATCCCACAAAGGAGATTTTAGAAGATGGATGAAATCAAATTGCTTGACGTAGTGGCACTAACAGAGAATCTACAATCAGAAGGATTGCGCCGTGGCGAGGTTGGAACAGTCGTTGAAAAATGGAGCGAGGGCGTCTTCGAGGTAGAGTTCAGCGATGACACAGGAAAGGCTTATGCCTTTGCTGCCGTGCCCACTGAAAAGTTGATGAAACTTTATTTCCGCAAAGATGTGGCTGCCTGATGACTCAACGAAACTGCTTATCAGAGGGTGCCAACAATAAAACCTGCCGCGCGTGGCGGTGCATTCATAACAGTGAGGATTAGTTAAGACGCTATGATGCGACTTCCGAAGTTTACGTACCGCGTGCCGCGCACGGTGGCAGACGCGGTGAAGATGATGGGCGACGCGGGGCCGGAGGGGCAGTTCGTTGCGGGTGGGACGGACTTGTATCCGAACATGAAGCGGCGACAGCAGACACCGCGCACCGTCATCTCGGTGCTGCGCTTGCCGGCGTTGCATGAGATCAGCGGCGACGCTCAGAGTGGGATCAGGATTGGCGCGGGCGTGTCGCTGACGGACGTGTGCGAGAGCGAGTTGATCAAGCGTGCGTACCCGATGGTGGCGGCGGCGGCGCGGACGATCTCGACGCCGGTGTTGCGCAACATGGGTACGATTGGCGGCAACTTGTTGTTGGACACGCGCTGCAACTATTACGATCAAAATTACGAGTGGCGCAAGGGCATCAACTTCTGCATGAAGAAAGACGGCGAGGTTTGTTGGGTCGCGCCCGGTTCGGCGAAGTGTTGGGCGGTGCAGTCGTCCGACCTCGTGCCGTTGATGGTGGCGATGGGCGCGCGCGTGCGGCTCGCTTCCAGCTCTGGGCGAGCGTATGGTTGACGCCGCCGGTCTTTATAACAACGACGGCATAGACTACCTGCACAAGCGCCCCGACGAGTTGCTTGTTGACGTGCAACTGCCGCCGCGCAACGGTTGGCGCGCGGTCTATAAAAAGTTGCGACGACGCGGCGCGTTCGACTTCCCCGTGCTTGGTGTCGCCATCAGGCTCGACGTGGCCGCAGACGAGACGATCACAGCCGCGCGTGTGATCCTCGGCGGCATCGCGCCCGCACCGTTGGAAGTTAAAGATGCGGCCGCGGCTTTGGTCGGTGCGCCGCTTGACGAGGAACGCATGCGCGCGGCCGCGGAGGCGTGCTACGTGAAAGCGCGCCCGCTCGATAACACAGACTTCGTGATGAACTGGCGCAAGCAGATGGCGCGACCTTATGTCATGCGCGCGCTCGAAGAATTGCGTGAGCAGTAGGCAATAGGCAGTAGGCGCTGTTATGCACGTTTCCGCTATTCTGTTAGCTGCCGGGCAGTCGCGGCGTATGGGCGCGTTTAAGCCGCTGCTGGCGTTTGGCGGGCGGACGGTGATTGAGACGTGCGTTGATAATTTGATGGCGGCGGGCGTGGGCGAAATCGTCGTCGTCGTCGGGCATCGCGGCGACGAAGTGCGCGCGCGTTTGCGTCATCTGCCCGTGCGCTTCGCGTTGAACGAAGTGGCGGCGAGTGAGATGACGGTTTCGATTGCGCGCGGCGTGGAGCAGTTGTCGGACGAGGCGCAGGCTGTTTTGATCGCGCTTGTCGATCAACCTGCGGTCGCGCCCGACATCATCCGGCACATTATCGAAACGGCGGCGCAGACGGGCGCGCGGCTCGTCGTGCCGGAACACGCGGGGCGCGGTGGGCATCCGGTGCTGATCGATCTTGCGTACCGCAACGAACTGCTGAGCCTTGACGCGGGGCAGGGCTTGCGCGCACTCTTTGATCGTTACAGGCAGGAGGTGCGGCGCGTGGCGGTCACGTCGCCGTTCATCCGGCGCGACATGGACACTTGGGCCGACTACTGCGCGCTGTACGAAGAGCTTTTCCATGCGTCGCCGCCCGCGCCCCGGTCAGGGTGAACGAGAGCGGCGTCCGAGTTTCGTCCAACCGTTGACTAGAGGCACACATCCAATTGCCGGCATGCGAGCGTTTTGCCGTCTCGGCACATGCCGCCCGCCCCGCCAGTGCGCCGGACAAACGGGTTTCGCCAGCGCGCGCACTAAGGAGTCTTTTATGTTCAAGCAAATCCCCCGCCTGCTGCTCGCGCTTGCGCTTGCGTCGATGGTCGTCGGCACACAGTTGACCACGCCTAAGGCGGCGGCGGCGCAGGGTGGCACGCCCCTGACGTTCTCGTTGCGCACGGTTGATGGCGGCGGCGTCACGTCGGCGATGCTGCGCGGCGATCTGGTCGTGCTGGCGTTCGGCGCGTCGTGGCTGCCGCTCTCGCGCAAACAGGTCGAAGGCGTGCAGAAACTCGCGGACGAGTACGCCGCCCGCGACGTGCGCGTCTACTGGGTCAGCACCGATTCGGATTCGCCGAAGTCGCGCAACTACGCGACCGACGCACAACTGCGCGAGTTTGCGCGCCGCAATGGCTTGAAGGTCGCGGTGCTGCGCGACCCTGACGGCGAGTTGTTCAAGCGTTTGGGCGTTGAACGCAACCAACTGCCGGCCGTCGTCATTCTCGACAAGGAAGGCAACATCGCTGGCGCGCCCATCGGCGGCCTCGACCCCGACGGCAACCTCGTCACGCAACTCGCGCCGCGCTTGAACAAGCTGCTGTAAGCAATCGTTAACCACCAAGCCACAAAGACTCGAAGACAATCTAACGGTCTTCGAGTCTTTGTGTCTTGGTGGTTAATTTCCTACGTGCCTCAAATCTCCGCGCGCAACTGATAGACCAATCGAACGGGTAAGCCGACGACGTTCCAGTATTCCCCGTCAATCGTTTCGATAAAAAGCGCGCCCTGCCCTTGCACGGCGTAAGCGCCCGCTTTGTCCATCGGCTCGCCCGTGGCGACGTACCAATCAACTTCCGCGTCGGTCATCTGCGCGAAGCGGACGCGCGTGCGTGCATGCGCCGTGATCGCCTGCTTCGTCTCGGCGCGCACAAGCGCGATGCCCGTCAAGACTTCGTGCCAACGCCCGCGCAGCCGCCGCAGCATGTGCCGCGCCTCCGCGTCGTCGCGCGGCTTGCCCAAGATTTCACCCTCACAGACGACCGTGGTATCCGCGCCGAGCACCAGCCCGAACAGACGCCGCGCGGCCACGACCTGCGCCTTCTCACGCGCCAACCGCTCGACGTAACGCGCCGCCTGCTCGCCCGCGCGCAGAGACTCGTCCACGTCCGCCGCCTCGGCCTCGAACGGCCAACCGACCGCACGCAGTATCTCCGCGCGCCGCGGACTGCCCGACGCCAGCACAATTGACTCACGCATTGGCGATACGCCGGCCGTCTGACCTGCGACTTGTGACGCCCGCTCGTTTTCCATTACACTCCCTCACGAATGCGGATTTCGGATTGCAGCATGCGGAATACATTTTCGCGTCGGAATCTTAAATTTAAGTTCCCTAATCCGCAATCACAAAATCCGCAGTCCGCAATTAACCGATGGACGATCTATTTCGCGCATTGCCTGAGTTGTTGCGCGCGGCCGGCGACGCGGAAGAGGTCGCAGAGGCGGCGGCCTTCGTCGCGTGGCGACGCGTGGCGGGCGCACAGTTGCGCGGTCAAGCCGTGCCGTTTCGCCTGTATCGCAAGACACTGACCGTGGCGGTCGCCGATACGACGTGGCAGCGGCAACTCGAACAGGTCTGCGGGCAAATGCTCTTTCGCATCAACTCGTTGCTTGGTCAACCTGTTGTCACTTATATCGAGTTTCGCGTCGATCCGCAGACCGTCCGCGTCGAGCGCGCGCGGCTGCGCGCACAAGAAGTTGACCGGGTGGCGCAGGAGCGACGCGCGCTCCACCGCGCCCGCGCGCTCACAGAAGCCGCCCGCGCCATTCACGACGAAGACTTGCGCCAACGCTTCCTGCTCGCCGCCGGCAGCTACATGGACGCACAGGAGAAGAAGTAGGCGGTAGGCAGTAGGCAGTTAAAAGATGAACTGCTGTTACCGCCGACTGCTATCTGCTTACGGCCGACTGAACTTATGCCTATTACCGAAGCCGACATTGACAAGATCGCTGCGCTGGCGCATCTGGACATCACGCCCGAAGAACGCCGCGCGTTGACGCCGCAGATCGCCGACATCGTCGCCTACGTCGAGCAGTTGAATGCACTGGACACGAGCGCGGTCGAGCCGGCCATCGGCGGCCTCACGCCCGAAGGCGAGCGCACCGCGACGACGCGCGACGACAACCCGCGCCCCTCGCTCGGCCAACAACTCGCCCTCGCCGAAGCGCCCGACCCGGCCGCCGGCCATTTCCGCGTGCCGAAAGTTTTATAAGCGGTCAGCAGTCAGCTTTCAGCTAAAGACTGTGCCAAGCTGAAAGCTGACGGCTGACCGCTGTTCGCTGATTGCTGCTTATGCCTGATAACACTATTGAACGAATTAAAGAGCGACGGGCGACGGGCGCGCGTGTGCGCGACGTGGTCGAGTCGGCGCTGACGGCGGCCGAGTCGTTGAACGAGACGCTGAACGCGTTCCTGCAAATTGATCGTGCGGGTGCGCTCAAGCGCGCGGCGGAGTTGGATGAAAGCGGCGCTGCTGAAACGTCTGCGCCGCTTGCCGGTGTGCCGATTGCGATCAAGGACAACATCTGCGTGCGCGGCTTGCAAGCCTCGTGCGGCTCGCACATCCTCGGCCCCTTTCATCCGCCTTACGATGCCACCGTCATCGAGCGCATACGACAAGCAGGCGCGGTCGTCGTCGGCAAGACCAACTGCGACGAGTTTGCGATGGGGTCGTCGAACGAGAACTCCGCGTTCGGCGTCGTCCGCAATCCGTGGGACACACAGCGCGTGCCCGGTGGTTCGTCGGGCGGCTCGGCTGCCGCAGTCGCCGCGCGCATCGTGCCGGTCGCGTTGGGGTCGGACACGGGCGGCTCTGTGCGGCAACCGGCGGCGCTGTGCGGCGTGGTCGGCATCAAGCCGACATATGGCCGCGTCTCGCGCTACGGGCTGGTCGCCTTCGGCTCGTCGCTCGATCAGGTCGGCGTCTTTGCGACCAACGCGCGCGACGCCGCGACCACGCTCGGCGTGATCGCAGGGCGCGACGCGCACGATGCAACCACGGCCGACGTGGCCGTGCCCGACTACGCGGCCGAGTTGACGGGCGACGTGCGCGGCGCGCGCATCGGCGTGGCGCGCGCGCTCTTGGGCGAGGGGTTGGACGCAGAAGTGCGCGCGCAGACAGAGGCCGCGATTGAAGCCTATCGCGCGTTGGGCGCGGAGATCGTCGAGATCGAGTTGCCGCACGCACAGTATGCGATTGCGGTCTATTACATCATCGCCACGGCCGAAGCATCGTCGAACCTCGCGCGTTACGACGGCGTGCGCTACGGCTTCCGCGCCGAAGAGGCGGACAACCTGCGCAGTATGTACCGGCGCACACGCGAACAAGGCTTCGGCCCCGAAGTCAAACGCCGCATCATGCTCGGCACATACGTGCTCTCGTCGGGCTACTACGATGCCTACTATCGCAAGGCGCAACAGGTACGCACGCTGATCAAGCAAGACTTCAGCCGCGCGTTCGAGACGTGCGACGCGATCTTAACGCCCACGTCGCCGACGACCGCGTTCCTGATCGGCGAGAAGGTAGACGATCCGCTCGCCATGTACTTGAACGACATCTACACGGTCACGGCGAACCTCGCGGGCATACCCGGTCTGTCGTTCCCGTGCGGGCTGTCGAGCGCGGGTCTGCCCATCGGCTTGCAACTGCTCGGCCACCACTGGGGCGAGGCCACGCTCCTGCGGCTCGCGCACGCCTACGAACAAGCGCACCCGACCGACGCCCGCCCGCGCGTCTGCGCGCCGTTGGCCGAGCAAGGTTAAGTTGCCGCACGCGCAAAAAAAGACGCGGCACGTAGAAGCAAAACGCCTCTACGCGCCGCGTCATCTTTTTATGTTGCGCCGACGCGCTGCCGTGTGCCGAGCAGTTGTCAGCGCAACCGCTGATCTTTCTTATCGGGAATGAGATCGCCTGTGAAGAGTTCGATCACGTCTTTAATCGTGCCCACAACCGGCGTTAGATCGAGGCCGACATTGATGATGCCGTTGCGCCAACCCTTCTTCCTGATCTCGTAGCCGGCGAGGCCCAATGTGACGGCTGCGCCAACGACGGGCAGCGGCTTGATCAAACGCTTCGCCAGCCGGAGGCTACCCTTGCGCGCCATGCGCCGCGTCAAACTCGGCCGCGTCCGCGTCGTGTTCATGCTCATCCCTTCCTGCTCCTGAGAAACTGTTGCGCCCATTCTAGCCGACGCCGCGCCGGTTCGACCAGTTAGCGATCCTGTCGTGTTCGCACACGACTACTTAGACGCGCGTGCGCGCCGTCGGTTGTTCGATCTGCTGGTAGAGTTTGAGCGAGTCGCTGGCTAGATATTAAGGAGGGTTTACTAAGAGCAGTACGCAGAGCTTAACCAGCTTCGGTCTTGCCTTCGAGCGCCGCCACACGCTCTTCCAAATCATCCATGTCGGCGCGAATATCCAGCACGCGTGCTTCCAACCGATTCTGCCGCGACGTGAGCGCGCGCACATCCACCCGCAGCCCGCGCACCTCGCTCTCAAGCCCGCCTACTCGATCTTCAAGCCTGCCGATTCTTTCTTCAAGCTTGCCGATCCTTTCTTCGAGCCTGCCTATCCGCGCTTCAAGCCCGCTTACCCGATCTTCAAGTCCGCCGACGCGGTTTTCAAGTGTTTGCAACCGCGTATTAACCTCTTGAAATTGGGCTTTGACATCGGCGCGGAACGTGCCGATGTCGTGGCTGATGGCGCTGACGTAGTTGAGTATTTCGGTCAACCTGTCGCTGCTCATTGGTTACCTCCGTGGAAGAGTTTCGGACGACTGCGAAATTGGCGTCGGCATTATACGCGCGGCCCGTTGAACAGCGCGACGATCTTTGCGCGGGCGTGCAGCGCGTTTACTTTTCCAGTTTCGTGCGGGCGCGTTGGAGGAAGGTGCGCATCATGTCGGTGACGCCCTTTTGCATCTCGGCGCTGAGCCGCGTTGCGCCGACTAAGCCGGCGAGCATGTGCAACTCGCGCGCGTGTTGGCGGCGCAGTTCGACGCGTTGGGCGATCTTGACCAGCACGCGCGCGCCGCGTTGCTCGAACTGCGCGACGTAGCGTAGGAAGTTGCCGCGCTCGTGTGCGGCGGGCGACCATTCGATGCGCTCGGGCCGGTCGTCTGTCTGTTCGACGGGGAAGGCTTGGCGGATCGCGCCGACCACGGGCACTTCCGCGCGAATCAGCCAACGCACGACGCCGCCCGCTTCCGCCTTGATGCTCTCGACGCCCGGCATCAACTCGACGAAGTTGCGCAGGTCGCCGAAGAACGCCCGCGCCGTCTCCATCGTCGTCCGAATCTCCACTTGCTCGTCGTAACCTGCTCTGATCTGAAACACAGTGAACCTCATACTGCGGATGTCGGAATGCGGATTGCGGATTAACAGACTGATGTTTTAATTCCGCAATCCGCATTCCGACATCCACATTCATTAGAACGTTGGTTGAAACAGAAACGAATTGAAGAACAGCCGCGTCGTGCCGCGAAAGATGGCGCGGAAGTTCGGGTCTTCGGCGAAGAGGACGACGTGCCCGCGCCCCGTCGGTTCTTCGATCACGTAAGCCGTGCCGCGCAGCAGACGCTCCGTGTTGCCGGGCCAGACGAAGCCGCTGATGCGCAACGGCCGCGAGTCGTCTGCGAAGACGACTGCGTTCGTGCCCTCTTTCGACGGTCGGAAGAAGAACGCCGAGTCGATAAGCACGGGCAAGGTCGCATCTTCATAACCGTAAGTCAGCGGCGTTGTGCGATCAAGCGTGGCGCGAAAGATTGCGCCGGGCACGGCTTCGGGCACACGACCGGGCCGCGCCGACGGCGACACAATCGGCGGCAGCATGGGCGACGCGCCTTCGAGTTTCTCAGTCTGATCGGCCACGGCGCGCTGCTGCTCGGTCGCGCTTTGCGTGGGTTGATTCGTGCGCCGGTTGCGTGCGGCCGCCTGCTCTTGCCGCACGTTCGTGTCCTGCGGCGTCGGGCTGGCGGACGGCGAAGGCGTGGGCGACGGTGACGGTGACGCTTTCGCTTCGGCGTCGCCGCCCTTTGCGCCGGACTGATCGTCGTCGGCGCTGCCGACCAGACGCGACGAAGTAAAGTTCACATCCTTGAGCGCGGCGAAGACGGCCGCGCCTTTGATGCAGACGAGCGTGCCGCCGCGTTCGATCCATGCGCGCAAGCCGTCCACGCCCGGCTTGCCGAGCGCCGAGAAGTAGCCGCCCGCCGAACCGTCCGGCATGATGATGACGTTGTAGTCATCGAGGTTGGCGCGGCGCAGGTTCGTCAACGTCATCGGCGTGAAGTCAACACCGTAGCGGTCGAACATCCACCACATCGCGCCGTAGCTCAACTGGCTGACGGGTTCGTCTGCGACGACGATGATGCGCCGGCCGCTTCAACGAGATGACGTTCTCCGAACCGATAGGCGTGTCGCCCGTCTCGGTGAAACCGCTGTTGACGGCCGTTACGTCAACGCCGGTCACGCGCGCGAGACGCACGATGGCTTCGTGCAAGGTGTCGGGGTTGCGCGAGACGCGCGCGACGACCGTGCCGCGCGGCCAGTCGCGCCCGCCGGCCGAGAGCGTGCGTGTGGCGACGGCGAGTTTGAAGCCTTCGCGCTGCAAGCGATAGACGAGCGCGGCCGCGCCGTTGCGTTCATACGGGATGATGTATGCGACTTGCGCGCGGCCCGACACGTTGCCCGCCGGGGCGATGCTTGTGCCGAGGACGTAGAACGGTAGTTCAGGATGCGCGAACGTGACGCCGGTGCTTGTCTCTGTGCGCAGGTTGCCTTGCATGAGTTCCGGCAGTTGCATCGGCGACGTGGCGACCGTGGTTGCGTCTTCGGTCCAGTAAGCTTCGACGTTGAAGGCGAGCGGGAGCGCCCATGCGGTGATGTCGTAGAAGCCGTAATCTTCAGACGCGGCGTTGCGCCCGCGCCGCTGGTTGCGCTCGAAGCGCGCGAGTTGTTCGCGCACAAAGGCCGCGTCCTGCTCCGTGTTCTGTTCGAGCAGAGCTTTGGCGAGTCGCTTCTGCGGCTGCGCGAGATCGACCACGTATGCGCCCGCCGCGAACTGCCGCGTCGTGCCCGCACCTGTAGTTAGATAGTCATGCGCGCTGGTTGAACGGAACGACTCGCGCGCGATGCCGACTTCGATGCCGGCACGCAATAAGTTTTCGACCAACTCGGCCGCGCGACCGGGATCGCGCCCCGGCAAGATCACGACGCGCCGCATCGGCCCGGTGCGCCCTTCTTCAATCGCGGTGCGTTTGAATTGATAGTAGTCGCTCAAGCGCGCCGTGTGGTTCGCGGCGGCCGTGTCGAGCGTGGTCATCGAGGCGATGAAGTGTTTGGCAATGCCGGAGCGCAGCGTAACGATGGTGTCGTCGTCGCGCTTCCATGCCAGACCTTTGAAGCCGCCGCCGTCCGTTTCATACGTCATGCCGGTCGCGCCGTTCAAGGCGGGCCAAGAGTCCCAGTAGCCCGGATAAAAAAGATCGTACACGTCGCGCACGTAGAAATCCCAGTTGCGCTGATCAAACTGCGCGGCGTTGGCGCGGCCGAACGTGGCGAGCCAGCGCGCGGTCTGTTCGGGCGGCAGGTTCGGATTGATCGGCAACGCGGCCGGCGGGAAGAAGAACTGCGAAGGCTGTCCATGATGATCGACGGACACCTGCGGATGCCAGTCCAGAAAGGCGCGCTGCATGTGGCGCGTCTCGGTCTGGCTGGTGGCGATGTTGTCGCGGTTGAGATCGAAGCGATAACGATTGACGCGCCCGTAGACCGACCACGGCTCGCGGTGCTCGCCCGCCAACGGTTCAGGGCTACCGACGGCGATGCCGTTGTACCAAGTCACAAACCGCTCGTGCCCGTCCGGGTTCTCGCACACGTTGATGAGCACGACGCAGTGCTTCAAGATGTCGAGCGTCGCCTGTTCATCCGACGCCGCGAGTTGATAGACCACCTGCATCATCGCTTCAAACGAGGCCGACTCGTTGCCGTGGATCGTGTAGGCGAGCCAGATCGTCAACGGCGTCGAGTTGATCAACTGCTGCGCGTCTGCTTCCGGCAACGTGCGCGGGTCGCTCAGGCGCGCGGTGTTCCCTTTGATCTGATCGAGGCGCTGCAAGTTCTCCGGCGCGGTGATGGCGACGACGTGCATCATGCGGCGTTCGTTCGTTTCGCCGATGTCGGTCACGCGCACGCGGTCGGGCGCGGCCACCGCCACGCGTTCGAGCCAACGCTCCATCGTCGCATAGTTCGTGTGAAACTCGCCCACGTCGAATTTCGTCACGACTTGCGGGCGCGGCACGCCCGCGCGATAAGGGCCGCGCGCGTAGAAATCGAAGCGCGTATCGTCGCGTTGCGCGAAGGCTGCGACGGACGCGCACAGCAGACACAGGCTGGCGAGTACGAGGGTGCGTGCGAGCTTAATCATCTGGCAGGCAAGCTTTCTTCAAGTCAGGGTGTGGGAGCGCGTGCGATATTACCGCGCCCGCGTTGCGTTCTCAAATCGCAAGGCGCGCATGAGTTGCAGACTGCCGCATAGCCACAATCGAACAGTTTGAAAGATACTTAGCAGATGAACGAAGCAAGCCAAGATGCATGTCCGCGTTGCGGCGCGGCCCGTTTGCGCGCGTGGCGTGAGTTGACCGACGCAGAACGCGAGGTCGTGCGTCGTTTGCCTGCGTCCGCCGATCAAGCAATTGACGAACGCACGGCGCGCAGACGTTGGTGCGTGCGTTGCTGGTATGAAGCGACGAACGAACCGCAGCAGGCGTGAGCGCCGGTTAGGTCGTGATGCGGTCGTAGGCGGCGCGGATGGCGCGCATGTGCGCTTGCGTTGCGTCGAGCAGTTGGCCGACGGAGTTGTGGTGGGTCGCACGCGCGAGGTCTGCGAGCAGAGGGTGATCGGGCGCGGCGGGCAAGTGCTGGCGGCGACCGGCGATAAGGCGCAGGTGATGATCGAGCGCGCGCAGATGCGTGTAGCCGTCGTGCAGCGTGTGCAAATCTGTTGCGTCAATGCGCCGTTCGCGTGCAGGCGCGCGAGGGTCGCGGCGGTTGAGCGATCCGCATCTTCGTCGGGCACGTTGGCGCGCAGTTGCAGATAACGCGCGGCGAAGTACACGTCGAGCATGCCGCCTGCGCCGAACTTGATGTCGAGGCCGCCGCGCGTGGCGCTTGCGCGCTCGCGTTCCAGACGCTCGCGCACGCGCCGTGTCTCGACGCGCAGCACGTCCGGGTCGCAGCCTTGCGCCGCGTCGTGAATCGTGCGCCGCGCCGCGCGTTCCGCCGAGCGGCCGAACTCAAGGTCGCCGCCCACCGCGCGCAGTTTCACATAAGCCAGCCATTCCCAGATGCCCGCGCGCGTGCCCAGATAATCGACGAACGACTGCGCGCCGCGCACGAGCGGCCCCTTCTGCCCGTCGGGTCGCAGGCGCAGATCGACGCGGTACAGATGTCCTTCGCGCGTGATGCTTGAGAGTGCGGCCGTCAATAACTCGCCGAGTCGCGCATAAGCTTCTGCGCGGGCGAGCGCGGCGACGGGCGACGGCACGCCCGTGTCATAGACAAGCACGATGTCCAGATCAGAGCCGTAGTCCATGCCGCCGCTGCCCAAACGACCGAGGCCCAGCACGGCGAGGCGCGGGTCTGCGTCCAGCTTGCCGAAGCGCCGCGCCAACTCGCGGCGCGCGATCAGATAAGCGGCGTCGATGCTCGCAACTGCCAACTCGGTCTGCAAGCGATTCGACGCGGCGAGCGGCAACGTGCCCGCCACATCGCGCGTGCCGATCTCCAAGAGCAGGCGCGTCCATGTGCGACGTAAGGTTGACAACTCGGCCGCGAAACTTTGTTCGCGGTCGATCTGCGACCGCAACAGCGCGCGGTAATCACGTTCGGCCAAGTCGGTCTGCGCGTCTTCGACGAGCGCGGGGATCAGCAGCGGGTTACTCGCCAGCATGTCGCCAAAGAACTCGGACGCGCCGCACAAGCGAACGAGCGCGCGCAATGCATCTGCATCCAGCATGACTTGCGCGTCCGTCTTGTCGAGCGACGCGGCGACGCGCGCCGTCAGCGTCAACGCACGACGCGGGTTGAGCGCATGACGGGCCTCGGCTTGCAGCAACGACGCGACGCGTGCAGTTGCTTCTTCGTCAACTGCGTGCGTCTTGTCAGCAGCATTCTCATCAAGCGCGAACCGGGCCGCGAAAACTTTTGCCGCCGCGCGCGCCGCAGCCACGTCCGAAGTCTCTGCTGTGATCGCCGCAATGAGCGTTTGCCCTTGCGTTGTTTCGTCGCTTCGTGCCGATCAGTGCTTGATGAATTAGCCGCTATTGATTGTGCAACCGTCGCGGGCGGCGTTGCTTGGTCGTTGCTTGTAGCGTGTGCAAGCTCGTCGGCGTGACCGAAGACGCGTTCGTAGGCCGAGCGGACACGCGTGGTGTGTAAGGTGAGCGATTGATCGAAAGCTGTGAGGATGTCGGCTTCGTCCGTGCCGGTGCAGTGCATACGGCGTGCGACTAAAGTGCGGCGCGCGGGGTCGTCGGGGACTGTATGTGTTTGCAGTCCGTGTTCCATCTGTAGGCGATGTTCGAGTTGGCGCAGGAAGGCATAAGCCGCTGACAGTTCGGTGCGCTCGCGCTCGGTGATGTGCGCGCGCTCGGCGAGACGACCGAGACTGATGAGCGTGTGCGGCGCGTGTTGCAGCCATTCGTCGCGGCCGCCGTGGGCGAGTTGCAGAGCTTGCGCGATGAACTCGATCTCGCGTATGCCGCCGCGTCCAAGTTTGACGTTGTAGCCGCGTGCTTCGTGTGCGTGCTGCCGGTCGATCTTCTGCTTCGCCAAGCGCACATTTTTTAACGCCTGCGCGACCGTGCCCGCGTGCGTATAGACGCGCGCACGCACGCCTTCGGCAAAGCGCGTGTAAAGACTAGTCGCGCCCGCGGCGGCGCGCGCACGCAACAGGGCTTGCAGTTCCCACGCCTGCGCCGTCGCGCGATAGTAGCGCAGGGCTTCCGTGAGCGAGACGCTGAGCGCGCCGTCGCGCCCGTGTGGGCGCAAGCGCAGGTCCACACGATAGGCCGCGCCCTCGCCGGTTTGCTGGCCCGTGAGGCGTGCGACGCGCTCGGCCAGACGGTTGAAGTATTCGCGGTTGGTCGTCGCGCCGCGCACGCCCGCGCCGCTGGTCTGCCCGTCGTCGGAATAGACGAACAGCAGGTCTATGTCCGAAGCGTAGTTCAACTCGCGCGAGCCGAGTTTGCCGAGGGCGAAGACGGCGAAGCTGGCCGGCGTCGTCCGCCCGCGCGCGTCCAATGCGAGCGCGGGGCCGTAGAGGTTATCCAACTCTTGCCGCGCGAGGTTGAGCGCGTAGGCAAGCACCGCATCGGCCAAGTTAGATAACTCTTCAGTTGTTTCAACGACGGAGTTAGTGCGGCGTATGTCGTGCAGGTAGATGCGCAAGAGTTCGCGGCGACGAAAGCGCGCGAGCAGGACGTGCGGCTCGACCTGCGTGTGCGTCATGGCGAAGCGCGCGAGCGATTCCTGCAACTCCTCGGTCGTGCGAACGTGCGTGTCGGCGCGTTCGCGCGCAAGCCACGTTAAATATTCGGGCGACTGCGCCAGCGTCGTGGCCAAGAGCGGACTCCAAGCGGCGAGCGCGAGCGCGTCCGCCATCAAGCCTTCGTCGCGGGCGAGGCGTTGGGCGGCGCGTGCGTGTTCGGCCGCGAGCCGTTCATAAAAACGACGCGCGCCCGCAGGGTCGGGCAAGTCGCGCACGAGCGCGGCCAGTTGTTGTTCAGAGGAAGACAAGGCGCTCCTATCTTACGCGGGGCACACGCGTTGATGCCAGAAGCGCGCACTAACATCGAGCGGCAAAATTAACTTCAAAGACATGAAGACACGAATGACCAACTATCTATTTCGTGGCTTCGTGGCTTGGTGGTTAATTCTCTCAACCGTTCTATACAGTTAATTCGTTTTGTGAGCGAACAAAGCGGGCGGCACTCGGCGCATGAAAAAATCTTGCAAGCAAATGGGAAAGTGATTATAGTGCGTGCCCACACGAAGAAGCGGCGGCTGTTTTGGGCAGCGTTTACGTCGCGTCGTGCTTTTCGGTTCGCCCCTACCAGACACTCGATTGACATGGCCGCGATCCAACAGATAGATCGGCGTGTGCCGATCCGTCTTGTGGTTCGCTTTGCACTTGCGCGTGAGGCCCAAGACTCGCGCAGCCGGCGGCGCATGAAGATTGTGCCCACTTTCTGTTCCTTCCGCGCGCGGCGGCGCGCACGCCCCGACGTGCGCCAACCGCGCCCTGACTTTAACTCCTCAAACACTCAGGAGGCCCAATGAAAAGATTCTTCACCCTCTGTCTCGTCATTGCCTGCACGGCGGCGGTGGTTGTGCCGACCGCGACGCGCGGGCAGAAACTCAGAGTGGCCAAGAGCAGCGAGGTCGACCCGCCCGCTACTTACATTCAAAAAGGTAAAGACCGCATTCCGAACAAGTACATCGTCGTGTTCCACGACTGGGCCGCAGGCGAGCGCGGGCAATTCTCCGCAGCCGCGGCGCTTGCCGAGTCCGTCACGGCCAACTACGGCGGCAAGGTCGAACGTGTCTACAAGTACGCCTTGAACGGCTTCGCGGCAGAGATGTCCGAGGACGAGGCCAAGACGATCAGCCAGGACCCGCGCGTCGCCTTCGTCGAAGAGGACGGCGAGATGTATGCCAGCGCGACGCAGACCGGCGCGACGTGGGGGCTTGATCGCATCGACCAGCGCGACCGGCCCTTGAACGGCACTTACGTCTACAACTTCACCGGCTCTGGCGTGCGCGCCTACATCATCGACACTGGCATCCGCACGTCGCACACGCAGTTCGGCGGGCGCGCGTCCGTCTCCTTCGACGCCATCGGCGACGGCCGCAACGGGCAAGACTGCAACGGGCACGGCACACACGTCGCCGGCACGGTCGGCGGCTCGACTTACGGCGTCGCCAAGAGCGTGATGCTGCGCGCCGTGCGCGTCTTGAACTGTAGCGGTTCGGGCAGCACGTCGGGCGTGATCGCGGGCGTGGACTGGGTGACGAACAATCACATCAGCCCATCGGTCGCCAACATGAGCCTCGGCGGCGGCGCTTCGACCGCGCTCGACAACGCGGTCAACAACTCGATCAACTCCGGCGTGACCTACGCCATCGCCGCCGGTAACAGCAACGCGAACGCGTGCAACTCAAGCCCCGCGCGCGTCGCCGCCGCCATCACGGTCGGCTCAAGCACCAGCACCGACGCGCGTTCGTCGTTCTCAAACTTCGGTACGTGCGTTGACCTCTTCGCGCCCGGCTCAAGCATCACCTCCGCGTGGTCCACGAGCGACACGGCGACGAACACGATCAGCGGCACGTCGATGGCGTCGCCACACGTCTGCGGCGTCGCCGCGCTCTACCTGCAAGCGCATCCCGGTTCATCGCCCGCGACGGTACGCAACGGCATCGTCAACGGTGCGACCACCAACCGCTTGACCAGCATCGGCTCAGGCTCGCCCAATCGCCTGCTCTACTCGCTGCTGCCGTAACGGCGCGACGAGTAAAACTTTTAACCACTAAAGACGCGAAGCCGCGAAGATCAGTTCGACTGATCTTCGCGGCTTCGTGTCTTCGTGGTTAAGCTAAACGTGCGCTGCTTTAGATGTCGTAATAGAGCGCGAACTCAAGCGGGTGCGGACGCATGCGCAGCGGTTGAATCTCTTTCTCGCGCTTGTACGTGATCCAGCGGTCGATCAACTGCGGCGTGAACACGTCGCCCTTGAGCAAGAAGTCGTGATCAGTTTCCAGCGCATTCAACGCTTCGTCTAACGAGCCGGGTAATGAAGGCACGTTCTTGAGTTGTTCGGGCGCGAGATCGTAGATGTCCTTGTCGAGTGGCTCGCCCGGATCAATCCGATTCTGAATCCCATCCAGCCCCGCCAACAACATCGCCGAGAACGCTAAGTACGGATTGCAACGACGGATCGGGCGGACGAAACTCCAACCGCTTCAACTTCGGATTCGTCGAGAACATCGGGATGCGAATGGCCGCCGAGCGATTGCGTGCCGAGTAGGCGAGATTGACGGGCGCTTCAAAGCCGGGCACGAGGCGTTTGTAACTGTTCGTCGTGGGTGCGGCGAAAGCGACGATGGCGGCGGCGTGTTTCAACAACCCGCCGATGTAGTAGCGGGCCATCTCAGACAGGCCGGCGTAGCCGTCGCCGGCAAACAAGGGTTGCTCGGCTTTCCACAGGGATTGATGACAGTGCATGCCGCTGCCGTTGTCGCCGTACAGGGGTTTCGGCATGAAGGTCGCGGTCTTGCCGTAGGCGTGGGCGACGTTGCGGACGACGTATTTGAAGATTTGCAAGTTGTCGGCCGTGCCAAGCATGGTCGAGAAGCGGAAGTCGATCTCGCATTGACCGGCGGTGGCGACCTCGTGGTGGTGACATTCGACCGTGATGCCGCAACGTTCCAACGTCAGAGAAATCTCGGAGCGCAGATCGATCAAGGTGTCGGCGGGCGAGACGGGCACGTAGCCTTCTTTGCTGCGAATCTTGTAGCCGAGGTTGGGGCCGCGCTCGTCGTCGTTCACGCGCCCGCTCGACCAGTGTGCTTCGTCCGATTCGATGGCGTAACCGGCCGAGTGCTGGTCTGAGTTGTAGCGCACCGAGTCGAAGACGAAGAACTCGGCCTCAGGCCGAAGTTGATTACATCGGCGATGCCGGAGAAGCGCAGATAGCTTTCGGCGCGTTGCGCGACCGAGCGCGGATCGAGGCCGTAGCCTTCCTTCGTGATCGGATCGACGGCATTGGCGATCAGACACATGGTCGGTTCTTCGGTGAACGGGTCCATCCAGAAGCGCACCGGATCGGGCACTAAGAGCATGTCGGATTCGTGAATCGAGGCCCAGCCACGCAAACTGGAAGCGTCGAAGCCGAAGCCGTCTTCAAACGAGCCTTCATCTAATTCGTGGATGGGGAACGTTAGGTGATGCCACGCCCCGACGAGGTCTGTGAACCGGACAGACAAAAATTTCGCACCCTGATCGTCGGCGTATTGCAAGGCCGTTTTCGCGTCCATGATGTCTCCTGAAATTGGGTTTGAGAGTGTTGGGTCGCCGCACCGCCCGGCACAACGTGGGGCGGCTGGCGAAACATAGCGAGTAGAAGAACGGTCGGCGTCATTCAAGCACTGCGCCATAAAAAGCAGGCATTATAAAGAGCCGCGACGGGCTGTCAAGGTTTCACGCGCGGCAAGCGGGCGCGGGCGCATGTCCGCTTTGCGTCCTGTGCCCGCCTAAGTCGTTCGCTGGCGTCACGTTAAGTGGCGCGGCGACACAGAAAAAAGTTATAGACCCGTCCCGGTTTTTTTGTTACATTGCAAGCCTTAGTTTTCCAACCCTGAAATTGTCCACCGCATGAGCAGGCGCGCCGGGGAGAGAAGGGCCTCAAGCGCGTATGTAACTGAACAGCCAGACGAACCGAGCGGGGAGGCGGCGGAGCGGAAGTTGACCACGGCCATAGAACAGACGCTTGAAACCTACGGCATAGAGAACTGGGGGGCCGGCTACTTCGGCATCAATCGGAAGGGCAACCTCGTCGTCCACCCGGCGGAGGGCGACACGAAAGCGGCCGCCGATGTCAAGGAGATCATAGACGACCTGCACCGGCGCGGCATCACCACGCCCGTCCTCTTGCGCTTCCCGCAACTCGTCACCGCGCAAGTGCGCAAGCTGCAACGCGCCTTCCGCAATGCCATCCGCGAATACGAGTATCAAGGGTCGCACATGTGCGTCTACCCGATGAAGGTCAACCAGCAGCGCGCCGTCGTCGAGGAATACTTGCGCGAGGGCGCGCGCTATGACTTCGGCTTAGAGGCCGGCTCGAAGGCTGAGTTGTATGCCGCACTCGCACTCGAACAGTCGCCCGATAGCCTGCTGGTCTTGAACGGGTTCAAGGACGAAGAGTTTATCGAGTTGGCGTTTGCAGGCTCGCGCGCGGGCAAGCGCGTCGTCATCGTGATCGAGAAGATGTCGGAACTCGATCACGTCTTGCGTATCTCGGATAGTTTGCAGGCAGAAGGCGCAGGCGGCGATCTGCCGATGCTCGGCATCCGCGTGAAGCTTTATTCAAAAGGCTCCGGGCGCTGGGAGAAGTCGGGCGGCGAGGCGGCGAAGTTCGGGTTGACGACGACGGAAATACTGGAAGTCATACGTCGCCTACAGGAAGCGGGCCGCATCGAGTTGCTGCGCCTCTTACACTTTCACATCGGCTCGCAGTTGACCGACATCAAGCGCATCAAGAATGCGATGAAAGAGGCGGCGCGCGTCTACGCCAAGATCATTCAGATGAAAGTGCCGATTGATCTGCTGGACGTGGGCGGCGGCATGGCTGTCGATTACGACGGCTCGAAGACCGCGTTTGATTCGTCCGCGAACTACAACGCGCAAGAGTTCGCCAACGATGTGATCTACACGATCAAGCAGGTCTGCGACGACGAGAACGTGCCGCACCCGACCGTCATACAGGAATCGGGCCGCTTCCTCAGTGCGTATCACGCGATCCTCGTGACGAACGTGCAGGAAGAGATCGAAACGATTGTCGAAGACAAGCACGCGCCCATCGAGATCGACGAAGACGATCCGCAAGTCGTGACCGAGTTGGGCGATCTGCGCGCGACCATCAGCGTTAAGAACTACCGCGAGTATTATCACGACGCGCTCGAACATCGGGAAGAGTTGTTCACGCTCTTTAACCTCGGCCTCATCTCGCTCGAAGATCGCGCGAAGGGCGAGGTCTTGTTCTGGGACGTGTGCGAGCGGGCGGACAAACTAGCGCAGCAGGCCGAGTACGTGTCGGAAGAGTTCGACGATCTGCGGCGGCTGTTGCGCGCGAAGTATCTGACGAACTTTTCGGTCTTTCGCTCCGCGCCGGATCATTGGGCGCTCGATCAACTCTTTCCCATCGTGCCGATCCATCGTCTGAACAAGACGCCGACCGAGTATGCCACGCTCTGTGACATCACTTGCGACTCGGACGGCGTGGTCGATAAGTTCGTCGATCTGCACGACGTGAAGCAGGTCTTGGAGTTGCACACACTCATCGAAGGCGAACCGTATTACATCGCCTTCATGCTCGTCGGCGCGTATCAAGAGGTGATGGGCAACAACCACAACCTCTTCGGCACGCCGCACGAAGCGCAGATACACATTGACGAAGACGGCTACCTCATCAAGAAGGTGATTCGCGGCATGACGGTCGGCGAGGCGGTCGAGAGCGCGCGTTACGAGCGCGGGCAGTTGCACGACAGCTTCCGCCGCCAAGTCGCCCAACGCGTCAAACGCGGCGACTTGACCGAAGCCGAGGCCGCGCGCCTCGTCGAATACTACGAGTCACGCATCAGCGCCTACACGTACCTGTCTGTCAACGGCCAAAAAAGGACGTGAAGCATCAATCGTCAAGCGTGAATAGCAGAACCTGAATTTATATCTATTCACGCTGCACGCTTCATGCTTCACGAAAAGGTAATGATGAATATGGTTACGCAACGCAGACCGCGCCCCTCTAAGTACCTGACTGCGCCGACCAAGCCTGTGCAGGTGGATCGTGACCGCTCGGTCGCGGGGCTGTTGGAAAAGATGGAGGGCACGGGCTTCGGCGGGCGGCAGTTGGCCGAGGCGCATCGCATCTGGCTCGACATGCTCGGCGATAACACGACGATCTTCGTCGCCGCGTCGGGCGCGCTCATCCCGGCCGGCATGCGGCGGCTGCTCGCGTGGGTCATCAAGAATCGCTTCGTGGACGTGCTTGTCTGTTCCGGCGCGGTGCTGTTCCACGACCTGCACGAGACGCTCGGCCGCCAGCACTATCAGGCGCACCCGAACATGACCGACGCCGAACTCGAAGCGTCGCAGATCGGGCGCATGCTCGACGTGCTCGCTAGCGAAGAAGAATATCATGAGGCCGAAGAATGGGTCGGCGGCTTCGTCAACCAACTTGATCAGACGCGCCCTTATGCGACGCGCGAGTTTCTGCACCTGTTGGGCCGCGAGTTGGCCGAGATCGCCACGGACGACGGCGTGTTGACTTCAGCTTATAAAGCGCGCGTGCCGATCTTTTGTCCGAGCATCGCCGACAGTTCGATCACGGTCGGCATCGCCGCCGCGCGCTTCGAGAAGAAGAACAACTTCGTCTTCGATCTCGCGCAGGACGTGCTCGATCTCGCGCAGATCGCCGCGCGCGCACGCGTCTCCGGCGTCATCAACTTGGGCGGCGGCACGTCGCGCAGTTTCCTGCACCAGACCGAGTTCTCCACGCAGATCGTCAAGACGCCCGCGCGCGGGCACAAGTACGCCATTCAGATCGCCACCGACGCGCCGCATCCCGGCGGGCGTTCATCCGGCACGGTCGTCGATGAGGCGCTCATCTACGGCAAACTCGCGCGCGGCGCAACCTCGGCTTACGTCAACTGCGATGCGACCATCGCGTTGCCCATACTCGTCACGGCGCTCTCGCAAACCGGCGCGAAATATCTCAAAGGCCGCAAACGACCCAACTTCACCTTCGCCCGCGAGTTGATGATCGAAGTGCCGTAAGGGCACGCACACAGTTGCCGCAACAGCGGCGGCGCAGCGTGGCCGGGCTTCAATCTTCTTGACATCGGATCAGGCCTAAGAGTACGCTTCGCCCTACACCATACGGCCTCGTTAGGCCGCACCTGTTGTACTTTCGAGTATCAACCCGACAAACAACTGATAACCCTTGGAGACTACCACTATGCATCGCTCCCTCGTGCGTTCTCGCTTCAATCAGCTCGCTTTCGTCGCCGCGTGCGCGCTTCTGCTCGCCGCGCCGAACGCCTATGCGCAAAAGGCCGCGGACACGGCCATAGACGAAGACCAAGTGCCGACCGTGCAAGCTCAGAGCGTGCGCGGCAGCAAGACGATTAAGACCGGCGCGAAGGCAGCGAACTTTGCGACTAACGCACAACCCAACGCCCCCGCCGCCTCGTACACCAACTCAACGGCCATCACCATCACCGACTGCCCCAGCCCGTGTCCAGCGGCGGGGCAAGCGGCCTCGCTCTATCCTTCGCCCATCACAGTCGCGGGTGAGGTTGGCGTGGTGCAGCGCGTCTCGGTGACGCTCAACGGCTTCAGCCATACGTTCCCGTCGGACGTTGACATGCTGCTTGTCTCGCCGTCGGGGCGTAAGGTGGTCATCATGTCCGACTTCGGCGCTGGTGCGCCCGGCGTGGCCGGCATCAACGTGACGCTCGACGACTATGCGAATACGCCCGTGCCCTCGACCGTGACCGGCAACACCGGCCAGCCGTTCGTCGCCGGCTCGTATCGCCCGTCGAACTCCGGCACGACCGACGTGTTCCCCGCGCCCGCGCCCGCCGCGCCTTACATCTACACGATGTCGCAGTTCAACGGCGACAACCCGAACGGGACGTGGAATCTCTACATCATTGACGACGCGAACCTCGACGGTGGCAGCATCAGCGGCGGCTGGACGATCACGTTCGACGTGCGCCCGCCCGCACCGACCGCCGGGCAGATTCTCGTCAGCGAGTTCCGCGCGCGCGGCGCGGGCACTGCGCCGCCGACTTCCGACGGCTCAGCCGACGAGTTCATCGAGTTGTACAACAACACCGACCAGAACGTCACGATCATTGACGCCATCCCCGGCGCAGACCCGACCAGCGCGACCGGCGCAGGCTGGCGCTTTGCCGGCGCACAGGGCGCAACCGAGACGACCTTCCTCGTCCTGCCGCAGACGCTCTCGACTGCCGGCCCGCTCGCCATCCCGCCGCGCGGGCACATGCTGATCACGACGCAGCCGACAACGCCCAGCCCGGCGGGCAACACTTACAGTCTCTCCACGTACCCGACCGGCACAGGCATCACGGCCAGCGGCTCGGCCAACATCTCGGTCAACCCGGCCGTGGCGACCACCGGCTTCCTGCCGGACGACGTAGGCTTAGCCGTCTTCTCGACGGCCAACCCGCTCACCACCAACCGGCTCGATTCGGTCGGCTACAGTTCGGTCACGAACCCCGACTACAAGGAAGGCACGGGCCTCGCGCCCGCGACCGGCATCACCACTGCCGGGCAACACAGTTGGGTGCGTAAGATGACCGCTGGCACGCCGCAAGACACGAACAACAACGCCGCAGACTTCGTGTTGGTCGAGACGACGGGCGCGACCTTGAACGGCGTGGCAGCCACCTTAGGCGCACCGGGGCCTGAACGCGGGCCGACGGCGACCGCCTACACCACCACGAGCGCGCCCATCCAGAAGAACGCCACGATGAAGGCGTCGCTCATCGATCCGCAACAGCCTTCGACGGCCGCGCCGAATCGCGTGCGCGACCTGACGGCAGTGACTAACGGCGCGCTCGGCACGCTCAAGATCAGGCGCAGGTTCACCAACACGACGGGCCAACTCGTCGTCGCCTTGCGCTATCGCATCGTGGACATCACGACCTTGACCGGCGGCACGCTGCCCGCAGGCCAAGCCGACTTGCGCGTGCTCAACTCGCCGACCCAGACCATCACGCTAACCGACACGACGACCGTGACCTCGCAGGCAACGACGGTGCAAACGCCGCCCACGCAAGCGAGCGGCGGCGGACTCAATACCAGCCTCGCCGAAGGCGTGATCACGACGACCGCACCGCTTGCCAACGGCGCAAGCACCGTCGTCGAGTTCAACCTCGGCGTGCAGACGGGCGGCAGTTACCGCATCCTCGTCAACGTCGAGGCGCTGACCGTGCCGCCGCAGTAAAACGCGGAACGCAAGTTCGCACGTAACACAGGCGCGGGCGGGGCAACATGTTGCCTCGCCCGCGCCTTTCATTTGACCGCCGTTGCTTCTATTAGTCCGGCGCGTGCTAAGGATGCTTCGTTGACGCAAGCCAACGGCGATGTTATCGTTGTCGCGCTACGACATTAATTCAATCGGGCCGCATTACCACTTCCCCCCGGTCATGCTGCACAAGCTAGCGCAAAGTTTTCAGCTTGCGCTTACCTTAAGGTGCAAGCTCTCATAACTAATACGTATGCAGTAATTCGCGGCGCGCTCGCATCCGCGCCAAAGGGAGTGCCGGGTTGTACCGTCCCGACCTCTTTATTCACCATCACGGTCAAAGGCTGAACTTTACCCTCCGAGGTTTCTAGTTATGACCAGAAGCAAATCTTTGCGCACCATCTGGCTGGCACTTGCAGTCCTAGCCCTTATCTTTTCTGCCCGCGGGCTGGTGTGGGCGCAGGCGTGTCCCGTCTCCGGCACGACGACCGGCTCGATCACCGGCACTGATCCGACGCAGACCGACCGCGTCTTCCGCGACGGCATACCGAGCGACTGTAACGGCAAAGACTTTCCCGGTACTTTCGGCTCCGGCGTCTATCATTTCGATCAGCACTCGTTCGTCAACAACAGCGGCGCGGCCGTCTGCATCGAGGTCACGTTCAGCGCGACCACCAACATGCACAGCGTCGCGTATCTGAACAGCTTCAACCCGGCCGACGTCTCGCAGAACTACATCGGCGATCTCGGCGGCGTGAACACGCCCAACACGCCGGAGACTTATTCCGTCAGCGTGCCCAATGGAGCGACTTTAGTGCTCGTGACCCATGAAGCTACGGTCAACGGTGGCGGCAACTACAGCTTCACGCTGAACTGCATCACCGGGCCGCCGCCGCTGGCGAATCAGCCGGGGCAGCTACTCATCAGCGAGTTGCGTTTGGCAGGCCCGGGCACGGGCACGGGCAGCCAGCGCGACGAGTATATCGAGATTTACAACAACACCGACACGCCGCGCACCATCGACCGCCTCTTGCTGCGCGCCTACGATCCGAACTTCAACGGCGCTGGCGACGGCGCGGACTTCATTCAGGACTTCCCGGCCGGCACGGTCATTCCGGCGCGCGGGCACTTTCTGGTCGGCGATGGTGCGGCCTACAGTCTCAGCACCTACGCCGCGCTCGACTTTAACACCGCGACCGTTTTCAACGGCGACTTCTTCATCGACAACGAGGGCATCCAGATCATCACGAACGATGGCCTCACCATACTCGACTCCGTCGGCTTTACCGGCAGCGGTGGCCTGCCCGGCGAAGATGTTAACTACGTCGAAGGCACGGGCATCCCGCGCCGCACGCAAACCGCTCCGACCGTGCAATACGCCTACGTGCGTAAACTGGCGGGCGGCACACCGCAGGACACCAACAATAACGCGAACGACTTCGCGCTCGTCTCCGTGACGGGCACGACCTTCGCGCTAAGCGCGGGCGGCACGACCCAATCAACGCTCGGTGCGCCGGGGCCGAAGGCACGGCCAGTCCGATCCAGCGCAACTCCACACTGCCAAGCTCGCTCATCGATCCGCAGCAGCCTTCGACCGCCGCGCCTAATCGCGTGCGTGATCCAACGGCGGGCAGCGGCACAACCGCCTTCGGCACGCTGACGCTGCGGCGCAAGTTTACCAACGCAGGCACGAACCCTGTGACGCAGATTCGTTGGCGCGTGGCAGACATCACGACGCTCGGCTCAGCGGGCACGGGCCTCGCCGACCTGCGCGTGCTCTCTTCGCCTTCGGCCGACTTCAACGTGACGGTCACCGGCGGCGGCACAGTGCCGGTCAAAGGCACACAAGTCGAGCAGCCACCCACGCAAGCTGCGGGCGGCGGCTTGAACTCAAGCATCGTTACCATCACGACGGCCACGCCGATTGCGCCCGGCGGAAGTGTGAACGTAGAGTTCACATTAGGCGTGGCACAAACCGGCAGCTATCGCTTCTTCATCAACGCGGAAGCGTTGCCGGGTCCGCCCAACACTGCGCCCGCACGCGGGCGAGCCGACGTGGGCCGGCCCGTGATGGCTAAGTCGAGCACTCGCGCGACCAGCAAGGGCGTGGTCAGTAAAGCGGTGACGAAAAAGAGCGTGGTTAGGACTTGGCGGACGCAAGCCCAGCGCGCGCAATAACCACCTGCGACAGTCATAGCGCGTTAAGACAGGACGGGGCGGAGCAGTTCAGACACATGCTCCGCCCCGTCCTGTCTACGCTGCGCCCTGCGCCTTTCGCGCTTGCTTCATTTGCCTTTTGCCCGTTGCCTTGTTATCTTCCGCCTAACCCCTCGGCACGCGTATCCGGCTCAGACAGCCAGAGCGTTGTCGGCCCGGCAAGTTTCACACAGCACAGTCTGTAAGGTCGTACATTTTCAGGAGCACAATCATGCGTTTTATCGTCCGCTTTACCCTCGCACTCGCCGTGGCGCTCGCGCTCGGCCTTCTTTATCCGGTGGCGCAGCAAGCGCAAGTCCGGCGCGGCGCGAGCAAGTTCACGCCCCCGCAACCGGACGCGCTCGCCGTGAGCAGCAACTATCGAGTTATGCAGACGACCGGCGCGATTGTGTCCGGCACAACTCAGGTGACCGGCTTCAGCAACACCGACGACGGCACGGCCCCGATCACTCTGCCATTCTCCTACACCTTCTACGATCAGACGTTCACCACGGCCAATCTCAGCAGCAACGGCAACGTACAGTTTCTCAGCAACAATAACGATTATGGTCAGGGCGACGTATGCATGCCGCTGGGGCAGTTCAACTACATCATCCTGCCGCACTGGGGCGACCTCACCATCGGCGGCACGAACGAAGGCGTCTTCACGTCCGTCAGCGGGAGCGCGCCGAACCGCATCTTCAACATCGAATGGCGCGCGTCGCTCATCGGCAACGCGCCCGGCAGCCTTAATTTTGAAGTGCGACTCTACGAAGGGCAGGAGCGGTTCGATCTCGTCTACGGGACTGCGCCCGGCGGCGGCACAGAGGTTACGGTCGGCGCGCAGAAGGGTCAGGGCGCGACCTTCACCGAGTTCGAGTGTCATCAGAACGCACTGCGCAACGGCATGGCGCTCATCTTCACCGGCACGGCCGATGCCACACTCTTCATCGGCGGCCGCGTGACCGACAGCGACAACAACCCTTTGAGCGGCATCACCGTCAATCTCACGGGCGCGACCACAGCCAGCATGCCGACCGACGCAAACGGTGAATATATCTTCACAGGTCTGACCGCCGGCAACACTTACACGGTCACGGTGTCGCAAGCCGGCTTCACTTTCTTCCCCGCGAGCCGCACCTTCGGCGGCACGGGTAACCGCACCTTCAACGGCAACTTCATCGTCAACTTCATTCGCACCGTCGCGCCCACCGCAGGCCAAGTGCTCATCAGCGAGTTCCGTTTCCGGGGACAACAGTTCACCGCCCTCGACGAGTTCATCGAGATTCTCAACAACACAGATAACGGCATCACTGTGAACGCGACCGACGGCTCGTCGGGCTGGCTTGTGCAGTCGGCGGCTGGCATAGGCTTCATCATCCCGAACGGCACGACCATCCCCGCACGCGGCCACTACCTCGCCGGGAACGGCTCAGGCTATAACCTGTTCGCTTACGGCAGCGCCGACACCTTCTATAGCGGCGACATTCCCGACACGGCAGGCGTCGCCCTGTTCTCGACCACCGACGGCGGCTTGCTCGACGCGCAGCACCGCCTCGATGCGGCCGGCTTCAGCGGCGAACCGAACACGCTCTACCGCGAAGGCGCGGGCCTCACGTCGCCCGGCGCGAACAACGGCAACTACAGCTTCGTCCGCAAACTGACGAGCGGCGCGGCGCAGGACACTAACAACAACGCCGCCGACTTCGAGTTCGTCGCGCCCACGGGCGGCACGTTCGGCGGCGTCGCGGCGAAGCTCGGCGCACCAGGGCCGGAGAACACGGCCAGTCCCATCCAACGCAATGCCTCGGTCAAAGGTCGCATACTTGACATCGGAGTGGCCACCACCTCGCCACCCAACCGCGTGCGCGATTTCACGGCCGTACCGAACGGCGCAAACGGCACGTTGACGCTGCGTCGCCGGTTCACCAACTCAACCGGCGTGCCCGTCACGCGGCTGCGTTTCCGCATCGTGGACATCACGACCTTGACCGGCGGCACGCTGCCCGCAGGGCAAGCCGACATCCGCGCGCTCAACTCGTCCGACTCAAACGTGACGACCTCCGGCGGCCCTGTGCAGGTGCGCGGGTTGACGATTGAAGAAGGCTCAGGCGTCACGGTCATCGCGCAACCGAACGGCGGCGGGTTGAACTCGTCGCTCACGGCCGGCGCAATCACGGTCGCGCAACCGCTCATGCCCAACGCCTTCATCAACGTCGAGTTTCGGCTCGGCGTCCAGACCGGTGGCAGCTATCGCTTCTTCATCAACATCGAAGCGTTGCCGTAACGAGCAGTAAGCAGTAGGTAGTTAGAACGCACAGCCGGTTGAATGATCACTCACATATGTGAGTGACGTTCAACCGGCTGTCTTGTCTTCAACTGCCTACTGCTTACTGCCTACTGTTCCGGTTATCCTAGCCACGACAGCACGTCGGTATCGTCGGGGCGCGTGCCGCCGGTGACGCGGAGGAAGTAGTCTTCAAGCGTGAGGGGTGCGCTTTGTGTCTCATCACTTGCTGCGATGCCGCGCTTGAGTTCCGCGAGCGAGCCGGCGACGACGAGTCGCCCCGTGTTGATGATGGCGATGTGCGTGCAGAGGCGTTCGACGATCTCAAGGACGTGCGAAGTGAGGAAGACGGTCAGGCCGCGCGCGGTCAGACGCAGCAGCAAATCTTTCAACGTGCGCGAGGCGAGCGCGTCCAAGCCCTCGAACGGTTCATCAAGAAACAGCACTTCGGGGCGATGGATGAGCGCGCACGCGAGCGCCAGTTTCTTCTTCATGCCATGCGAGTATTCGACGACGAGTTTGCGCGGCTCGTCGTCCAGCCCCATCAACGCCAGCAACTCGCGCGTGCGCGCCACCGTCTCGGCGCGCGCCAAGCCATACATGCGCGCGGTGAACGTCAGCATCTCCGCGCCCGTCAAACGCTCGAACAGGTTCAAGTCTTCGGGCACGACGCCGAGCCGCCGCTTCACTTCTAACGCCTCACGCCCGACATCGTAACCAAGCACGCGCGCCACGCCCTCGGTCGGCGCGAGCAACCCCGTCAGCATCTTGATCGTCGTGGACTTGCCCGCCCCGTTCGGCCCCAGAAAACCGAAGAACTGTCCGCGCTCGACGCGCAAGCTCAGATGATCGACCGCCGCGTGCGCGCCGAAGCGCCGCACGAGTTCAATCGTCTCGACCGCAGGCGCACTCTCAGTTGTCCCGTTAACCATCGCCCCTTTTGTACGCGCGCGTGCGCCGCAGGGTCAAGCACGCGTCGCCGTGTTAGTAACCACAAAGACACGCAGCCACGAAAGAAAGATTGATTGATGAATAAGCAGCTATTCATCCGTCATCATCTGCTTTCGTGGCTGCGTGTCTTTGTGGTTAATTGTCTTAATCGTTCTTCGGTCAACTATCCGCGCAATACCGGGCGGGCTTCGCTGCCGCGCACGTATGAGTTAAAGGTGCGATGCGTGCTCATCAGGAAAGGCGGTGGTGCTGCCGCGCATGGCGTTGCCGTGCGTGGCCATGATGCGGACGAAGCGGCTTAGGACCGACCAGCCGTAGTAATAACCGTCGCGGCAACTGACGAGCACGTCTGCTGTGTGCTGTACGCGTGTGCCGTGCAGCGCGTCGTGTAGATTGCGGAGCGCGTCCGGGTAGGTGTGCGCTGCCGTGCGCGCGAGCCACGCCGCATCTGAAGCATACCCTTGCGCGTCCAACTCGCCCGCGTCGTTGAGCGCACGCCGGGTCGCGGCCAGATCGAGCGGGTCGCCGTCCAACTGCTCGTAAGCGAAACGCGGGCCTGCGCCGTTTTCTGTGCGACGTATGCGCGCCGCGCCGCTGGCGTTGCGCACGACGATGGCATCCGCGCCGTCGCGGTACGTGCTGAAGTCCACGCCTTCGAGCGCGGTGACCGTGGCGGCTAGTTCGGCCGGGTCGGTTTCGTCCGAACAGAACAACGCGGCATAACCGATCAGCCCGAAGGCCGGCGCAGCGACCGAGCGACGGCCACGCCGACCATTAAACTCCGAGCGCACGTCGTAGCCTGCGGCGCGCAGGTGCGTCTGCAAATGAATCTTGCGGCTCTCTTCAAGGCTCATGCCGTGATCGGAGAACATGACGATCTCCGTCTCGTCGCCGCACCACGCGCGTATCTCGCGCAACAAGCCGTCTAAAGATTCAAGCGCGATCTTCAACTTCTCAGGACCGCGTATATGCAGCAGTCCATCCGTGCCTTTGAGGAAGCCGAAGTAGTCGCGGTTGCGCGGCGCGTTGCGGAAGCGTTCGCGGAACCGGCGCATGTCCGCGCGCCAAACCGCATCGGGCGCGACGTAGACCAGAAACTCGAACGGCAGCGGCTCTTGATAATCAAGCTCGTCCATGTAAGACGACGGCACTTTATCGGGCGTGCGCCGGCCGATGTATTTCTGTATGCCGCCAAGCACGGCCTGCGCGTTGTGATCGAAGTAGAGGCATTCGTAGCCGAGCGGCGCGCTTGCACCGAGCATCGAAGCGAGCGCGATGTTCGTCATCGTGGGAAACGGCGAGAGCAGCCGCGCCGGTTCGTTAAAGCCCGCGAACAGACCGCGCCCTTGCGCCTCGCGCATCAACTCGAACGGCACGCCGTCCAGACACAACAACAGCCGGCGCGGGCGCGTCTCGTCTGCGCCGTCCAACTGATTAATCACGTTCCCTTTTGTCATGGTCGTTCATCCCTTATGCTTGTTTGATCTTAACCACAAAGACACGAAGATGCGAAGTTCTTCTTTGTGTGCATTGTGTCTTTGTGGTTAATCGTTGCTTAATTCTCGTCGGTTTGCTGCTTACGCTCAACTTTGCGATACGGCTCGCGCAAACCGCGTTGCGCTTCGGCCTGCGAGTCGTAAACGTTCGGTCGCGCAAGCACCGCTTGATACTGCGTTACGGCATCGTTGCGCTTGCCCGTCAGGTCCAACGCCTGCGCCGCGCGCAGCCGCGCCATCGTCGCTAGATTCGCTTCGGCCGTGGGCACGCCGGCCGCCGCCAGAAACTCTTTCGCCGCGCGCTCCGTCTGCCCGGCCGTGAACAGAGCCTCGCCGTACTGGTAATGGATCAGATCGAGTTGGCGTGTTGACAAGGCGCGCGGGTCGCGTTCGCGCAGCAACGCATCGAAGAGATCGAACGCCTCGCGCTCGTAAGGGCCGGCCGCCGCCGGGTTGTTGGCTGCGCGCTCGACGGCCGCTTGCGAGACGAGCGCGTCGGCCGTCTCCAACTTGAACAGGTAGTTGCGCGGATACTGCGCGGCCAACTCGCGCGTGAGCTTGAGCGCGTCCAGAAATCTTTTCTCGCGCTTATAGAGCGGGATGAGCAACGTCTTCGCGTCGTCGCGCGCCCAAGTGCCTTCGCGCGTGACCAGTTCCAAAGTGGCCAGCCCCTTCTTCTTCGAGCCGCGATTGCCGGTCAGCCCTGCGAGCACGCGGACGGGGAACGGCAGCCCGCCGAGGATGTAGTCGTACATGCCGATGGTGATGCGCGCGTCGTTGAAGCTGGGATCGAGCTTGACCAGATCGCGGTGCTTATCAACCGCGTCTGAGCCGTCGCGCAAAGCGGCGACGAAGCGCCGCTCGACCGCGCCCTCGAATGATGCCTTCAACCCTTGCGTCGCGCCCAAGTAGTAAAGCGCCTCCGTGTCGCGCGGGTTCTGTTTCAAACGCGCTTCGGCCAACTGCTTGGCCGTGCGCGTCAACTCGCGGAACTGCACGACGAGACTTGCATCAACCTTATCCTCCGTCTTCGCATAGAACGATTCGGAGTTATACAGACCCGATTGCAACCGGCGCGACTTGTTCAAGGTTTCAAGCCACAGGCTCGCCGCAAGAAACTGCGTCCCGGCCGGATGATCCGGATACGCATGCACCAACTCTTTAAACTTGCGCCGTGCGCCCTCGTAGTCGAGATTGTAGAGCGCATCGAACCCGGCGGTACGCAACTCGTCGAACTTCGCCCGATCAGGCGTAGCCGCAGGCGCTTTAACCACGGCCGAATTATTAACAGTCGCGTTCGCTTGCTTTGCGTTCAGCCCTTGCCCGTGCGCGATGCCGTACACCGCCAACGCGATCACTACGAGCAGCACGAACCCGTGCAACCAGATCAACAGCTTCGACAGACTATGCTTCATCGCCTTCACTCCAATCAACCATTCAAACGCGCGCGGCCTCGTAGGCTGCGCCAAACTTCCACGCCAGCGCCAGATTGATCAGCATGGCGGTCGTGTACCAGACGGCGCGCGCCGCCGCTTCGCTCTGCACCAACACATGCGCGCACAAGAATGTGGACGCGCCGAAGAAACTGCCCGGCAGCATCAACGTGAACCCGATTGAGCCGAGCACGGAGTTCACGTCGCCGGCCGCGTCGCCCGTTTGCTGCGCCAGCGGGTCGCGCGCGCCCGCCGCGCCGCACATGCACGCCAGCCCGACCAGATTCAACGTCGCCACCAGCAACAAGAGCCGCGTGCTGATGCGCCTGTGTGCGCGTGCCCGGTTCATTTCTTCTCTTTCTTATCGTCGGCCTGCACCGCGGCCGGCGTCGGCTGTTGCGCGCGCACTTGCGTCAACTTCTCAAGCACGCGTTCGGCCATGTAAGGCGCGCCGAGGTTGCCGTCCCAGATGATGCGGCTGCCTGTTGCGACAACTACGCCCGTGCGTTGGTGCGACAGCTTGAAGGTGAACTTCCATGTGAAGAGGACGTGATCGATGGTCAACAAGAGATCGGCCACGTCCAATTCCTCTACGAACGACAGCCCCCACGCGTCAAGCTCCGGCTTCTTCTTCAACTCGTTGATCAACTGGTCGGGCTTGAAGAAGGTCGTGCGGCTCGCCACATAGATTGTCTTTGACGCGAGCAACACATCGACAGGGCGCGCAGGTTTGACGACCACAGAGCCGGGCCCTTTCGCTGCGAGCGGCGTGACGGGGCGTTGCGGCACTGAGACTGTGTTCTGCGGAATAGGAAAGGGCGTGGGCGAGACGCGCGCCGTCACCGGCCATTGTGGTCCTAGATGCGAGCCGACCGCACGCACCATCCCGACGACGCTGCTGATCGGCATAGCATAGTTCTGCACTTGCGCCTGCGGCTGCGCCAGCAAGACACCAACAACGAAGCCCCTTTCGCCGACGAGCACGCCGCCCGCCGCGCCCGCCGGCACAGGCAAGGTAAACTTCAACGCGCGATAACCCTGCCCCGCGCCCGGTATCTCGTCGGCCAGTGTGACCGAGCTTATGACACCGGCAGGCGCAAGCCCCGTTTCGCCGGTCGTGTTTGAAACCAACCACACGCGCGACCCGACCAGCGCCTCCTCGGCCCGGACGATGGGCAGCGAGTATGACGGCGTGGCCGCGGGGATATGCAGGATGGCGATGTTGCGCCGCTCGTCCATCGCTATCAGCGTGGCCTTATCGAAGGTTTCGCCGCTGCGCAGTCTGACAGTGACGGCGCGCGCGTCTTTCACCAAATGATAAGCCGTCAGGATCATCCCGTCGCCGCGCACAAACAATCCTGTGCCGACCGGGTACGCTTGGCCGTCGTCTTCGATCAAGATGGTGACGACTGCATCGAGCACGCCATCGCTGATCTGTGGTTGATAGTTTGCGTCCTGTTGCGTTGCTGCTTGCACGGCGCGCGTTGCGCCGCCCGCGCCGAGCAGTAAAAGCACTAACAGAGTTGCCGCCGCCGTTTTACTTCTCATCATTTTTCCGTTCACTTCTCATGTGTCCATGCGACTGCAAATGCTGCTTGCTTCGACCGCAAGATGCACGTTCGTTTGTCGCGCTAAGCTCCGTAAGATTCCAGATACTTCACGCCCGCGCCCGTGTTGAATAGAACGACGCGCTCGTCTGTTTTAACCTGACCGTCGGCCAGCAACTTTTTCAAAGCCGGCAAACAAGCCGCGCCTTCGGGCGCGCAGAACAACCCTTCGGCACTGCCGATCTCGCGGGTCGCGGCGATCAACTCTTCGTCCGTGACCGCGACGGCCGTGCCGCCCGAAGCGCGCAACGCATCGAGGATCAAGAAGTCGCCGATGGCGCTTGCGGCACGCGCAGACCCGATGCGGTCGTGGCCGCGTTCGGAAACTCATCGGCGAACCGTTTCCCCTGCTCGAAGGCGCGCACAATCGGCGCGCACCCGGCCGCTTGCACCGTCACCATGCGCGGGCGCTTGGCATCGATCCAACCCATCTGCTCCATCTCGTCGAACGCCTTCCACATCCCAATCAAGCCCGTGCCGCCGCCTGTCGGATAGATGATCACGTCGGGCAGCGTCCAATCCATCTGTTCGGCCAACTCGTAGCCGAGCGTCTTCTTGCCTTCCACGCGATACGGCTCTTTCAAAGTTGAAACGTCGAACCAGCCTTCAGCCTCTTTGCGTCGCCCAACCTCCGCGCCGCAGTCGGTGATCAATCCTTCCATCAACGTGACGTGTGCGCCCGTCTGCTCGCACTCGATGACGTTGGCGCGCGGCGTGTCGGCCGGCATGAAGATGTAGGCTTCGAGGCCGGCGCGTGCGGCGTAAGCGGCGAGCGCGCCCGCCGCGTTACCCGCCGAGGGCACGGCCAGTTTGCGCGCGCCCAACTCCTTCGCCATCGACACGGCCGCCGCCATGCCGCGCGCCTTGAAACTCTGCGTCGGGTTCTGCCCCTCGTCCTTGATGTAAAGCTGCGTCAAGCCCAACTGCGCGCCCAGTCGTGCGGCGTGCAGGAGCGGCGTCCAGCCTTCGCCGAGCGAGACGATGTTTTCGTCGTGCGCGACGGGCAGCACCTCTTGGTAACGCCATAAATCGGCCCGCCTTCCCCGTAAACTTTCTTTCGTCAAAGCAGCCGCCGCCCGTTGCAAGTCGTAACGCACCAGCAGCGGTTTGCCGCATTGCGTACAAAGGTTGTGCAAGCGTTGTGCCTCGTATTTGCACCCACACGCCGCGCATTCGAGATGAGTTACATTCATCTGCCCGTTCGTCCTTTCAGGAGTTGACCAAAGATAAAAAGCGTCTATTTACGCCGGAAAACGCGCACTTTCAGCAACACGCACGAAGCATCCGGTTGACATCTCAAGGCCCGCCGTCGCCCGCCGACACAGCCACGCGCGCGCCCTGCATCATACGCCCGCCAGTTTCCGCACGTCAGGTGGAGCAAACATCCTGCGCCCTTAAAACAGTGACAAGTGACAAGCGCCAAGTGACAAGTGACAGGCGAAAGTTTTATCTTGTCACCTGTCACTTGTAACTTGTCACTGTGCTTATGATTCGTCTGCTCGCGCTCGACCTTGACGGGACGCTGCTCGACTCGCACGGCCGTTTGTCCGCACGCAACCGCGCTGCGCTCGCGGCGGCGCGGGCCGGCCGCGTGCGCGTTGCGCTCGTGACGGGGCGGCGCTTTCGTGACGCGCGCCCGCTTGCGCTCGAACTCGGCCTCGACGTGCCGGTCATTGCGCACAACGGCGCGCTCACCAAACATGCGCGCACGTTGGAGACGGTCGCGGTGCAACCGCTGCCGCTCGCGGCGGCCCGCGCGGTCGTGCGCGTCGGGCGCACGCACGAACTCGATCCGCTTGTGAGCGACGACGCGGAAGGAGCGGGCGTGCTCGTCTATGATCATTTGAACACGGCGAACCGGCCGCTGTTGGAATACATAGAGTGGGCGCGGCGCATCCACGGCGACGAAGCGGAGCAGGCGATTGTGCGCGTCGAATCGGTGGAGCAGTATCTCGATCACGCGCCCGTCCACATCGCTTTCTCAGGCACGGACACAGGCATGTTGCGCTTCGGCGACGTGCTGCGGCAGGAACTCGCGGGGCTGGTCAAGCTGATGATCACCATCTACCCGGCGAAACAGTTCGGGCTGGTGGACGTGCTGCACCCTGAAGTGTCGAAGGGCACGGGGCTGGCGGCCGTGGCGCGCGAGTACGGCTTGACGCGCGCGGAGGTGATGGCCGTGGGCGACAATCACAACGACGTGGAGATGCTTGAGTTCGCCGGCACACCCGTCATCGTCGCCAACGCCGAAGCTCCGTTGCACGAGATCGCAGGCGTCCACGTCACGGCGTCGAACGACGAAGACGGCGTCGCGTTGGCTATCGAACAGTTCATCTTAAACAATCATGATGACGGCGGCATAATGAATCAAGAATAGCTATTTATTCATCATTCATCATGCCGCCGTCATCATTTCGGAGGGAGACATGGCAAATCGCATCGCAAACATCAAGACGAACAAGGGCACGATCCGCTTCGAGTTGTTGGAAGAGGACGCGCCGAAGACGACGGATAACTTCATCCAGTTGGCCGAGCGCGGCTACTACGACGGCGTGATCTTTCATCGCGTGATCAAAGGCTTCATGATTCAAGGCGGCGACCCGACGGGCACAGGGCGCGGCGGCGAGTCGGCGGCGGGCGGGCGCTTCAACGACGAGATCAATCGCACGTCCGAACTCTATCGCGGCGCTTACGCCAAAGGCACGGTTGCGATGGCGAACGCCGGGCCGAACACCAACGGCTCGCAGTTCTTCATCATGCACGCCGACTATCCGCTGCCGCCCAGTTACACCAAGTTCGGGCGCGTCATCGAAGGGCAAGACGTGGTTGATGCCATCGCCACCGCCGCCACCGACCGCGGCGACCGGCCGCAACAGGAAGTCAAGATGGAGCAAGTCACGATAGAACAGGGCTGAGGCTAAGGGCTGAGGGCTGAATTAGGAATGATGAGCGCGGAATGCTGAACGATGAAGGAAAAGCTGATCGGCTTTCAGTCATCATTTATCATTCATCATTCCGCCTTTATTCAGTCTTCAGCCCATTCCTGTCGTGACACTGTTGCAACATCTCGCCGGATCAAGTAATCTGGTTATGGCTGAAGGGTCGCCGGAGCCACTCACCCGCTCCCTCGGATAGCTTGCCCCGACCGACCTTGGCCCTGAGCCGCCAGTCCGCAGTATTCAGTCATCGCTTAGCAAGTAGCCTGTTTGGATGGCCCGCAGCGCATACGGGTCGCAGGACGCTTGCGCCGCCCGGTCGCGTGCAGTCAAACGCGCATCCGTATCGGCGGCCACTCAATCGTCACCCGCGCGCCACCCGCGCCGCTAGCAATAGCTGTCATGTCTGCCCACTACCCCGATAGCGAACACCCGACGACGCTGCCGCCCCCCCCGACGGGGCCGCGCACGAACACGACCGCGAACGTCTGGCGGCGTTGCGGCAAGCGGAGTTGAAGTACCGCTCGATGTTCGAGAATGCCATTCACGGCATTTACCAATCGCGCCCCGAAGGCTTCGTCAACGTCAATCCGGCGCTCGCGCACATGCTCGGCTACGACTCGCCCGCTGACATGATCGCCTGCTGCGCGGACATCGCGCGCCACTACTACGTCCGGCCCGAAGATCGCGAACGCTTCATGGTGCGCGTCGCGGCCGACGGCATCATGCGCGGCTACGAAGTGCAGGTGCGGCGCAAGGACGGCTCCGCCATCTGGACGCGCGAACACGTCTATGCCGTGCGCGATACGGAAGGGCAACTGCTCTACTACGAGGGCAGCGTCGAAGATGTGACGGCGCAGAAGCACGCCGAGACGGCGTTGCGCGAGTCTGAACAGCGTTACCGCGATCTGTTCGAGAACGCGAACGACGTGATCTACACGATTGATCTGACCGGCAACTTCATGTCGATGAACAAGGTCGGCGAGCAGGTCACGGGCTACAGTCAGGCGCAGATGCGCCGGATGAATTTTGCCCAGATCGTCGTGCCCGAACATCTGGCGCTCACGCGCGAGATGATGGCGCGCAAACTCGCCGGGCGCGAGGCCAACACCTTCTACGAGCTTCAGGTCATCAACCGCGCGGGCGAGCGCGTGCTGCTCGAAGTCAGCACGCAACTCGTTTATGAGCATGGCAGCCCGGTCGGCGTGCAAGGCATTGCGCGCGACATCACCGAGCGCAAGCGTGCCGAAGCGGCCCTGCGTGAGAGTGAAGAACGCTTCAAGGCGTTTATGAACAACGGCCCGGCCGTCGCCTTCATCAAGGACGAGGCGGGCCGCATCCTCTGGGTCAACGAACCATACGAACAGTTCTTCCAACGGCGACTGACGGACGTGACGGGCAAAGACGACTTCGAGTTGTGGCCCGAGGAGTTGGCGGCGCAGATGCGCGCGCACGACCGTTATGTGCTCAACAACGACACGACGGTCGAGGTAGTTGAAACCACGCCGGGGCCGGACAACAGCTTGCACGATTGGCTCGTCTTCAAGTTCCCCTTGCGCAACGCCACGGGCCGCGCGGTCGCCGGGATGGCGCTCGATATAACTGAACGCAAGCGGGCCGAAGTCGCGTTGCGCGAATCCGAGGAGCGTTACCGCGACCTGTTCGAGAACGCCAACGATCTGATCTACACGCACGATCTGGCCGGCAACTTCACGTCGCTGAACAAGACGGGCGAACATATTACCGGCTACACGCGCGCAGAGGCCGTGCGCCTGAACATGGCGCAGGTGGTTGCGCCGGAGTATTTGCAACTGGCGCGCAGCATGATCGGGCGCAAGCAGTCGGCGGGCGAGGCCACCGTCTACGAGCTTGAGATCATCGCTAAAGACGGCCGTCGTGTGCCGATGGAGATCAGCACGCGTCTCGTTTATCAGGCCGCGGCCTGTGGGCGTACAAGGCATCGCGCGCGACATTACCGAACGCAAACAGGCCGAGGAACGGCTGCGCCAGCATGCGCTGGCCGATGCGTTGACGGGTCTGCCCAATCGCGCCCTCTTCACAGACCACTTGCACGTCGCCGTCGAACAGAACAAGCGCCGGCCTGAGCAACGCTTCGCCGTCCTGTTCCTCGACCTCGACCGCTTCAAGATGATCAACGACTCGCTCGGCCACACGGTCGGCGATCAACTGCTCATAGCCATCGCGCGCCAGTTGGAGCGGTGTCTGCGCACAGGCGACACGGTGGCGCGCTTGGGCGGCGACGAGTTTGCGATTCTCTTACACGACATCGAACACTTCGACGACGCCATTCGCGTCGCCGAACGCGTGCTGCATGAGTTGAATTCGCCGTTTAATCTCGGCGGGCATGAAGTCTTCACCACGGCGTCCATCGGCATCGCGCTGAGCAACACGCGTTACGAGACGGCCGAAGATGTGCTGCGCGACGCGGACACGGCGATGTATCGCGCGAAGGCCGACGGCAAGGCGCGCTATGAAGTCTTCGACATGGTGATGCACGCGCGCGTGGTGGCGCTCTTACAGTTGGAGAATGATCTGCGCCGCGCCATCGAGCGCGAAGAGTTCTGCCTGCACTATCAACCCATCGTTGCGCTCGCGGACGGGCGCGTCACGGGCTTCGAGGCGCTGGTGCGCTGGCCGCATCACGAGCGCGGTCTAGTCCGCCCGGCCGAGTTCATTCCCTTAGCCGAAGAGACGGGCTTAATCGTGCCGTTGGGTCGTTGGGTCTTGCGCGAGGCGTGCGCGCAGATGCAAAGCTGGCAGCAGTTGTCGCCCGCGCATCGACGTTTGAAGTTGAGCGTAAACTTGTCGGGCAAGCAGTTCGCGCAAGCCGATCTCTGTGAACAGATCGAGCGCGCGCTGGCCGACACGAACTTCGATCCGCGTTGCTTGCAGTTAGAGATCACGGAGAGCGTGTTGATGGAGAACGCGAAGGCCGTCGTGCCGATGCTCTCGCGCCTGCGCGACCTCGGCGTCGAATTGGCGATAGACGACTTCGGCACAGGCTATTCGTCGTTGAGTTACCTGCGGCGCTTTCCGATTCACACGTTGAAGATCGACCGCTCGTTCATCATGCGCGACGACTGTGAGAACGCCGAGATCGTCCGCACGATCATCCTGCTCGCGCGCAACATGCGTAAAGAGGTGGTCGCCGAAGGCGTCGAGACGCCCGCCCAACTCGCCACCCTGCGCGCGCTCGATTGCGCCTACGCGCAAGGCTATCTCTTCTCCCCCCCGCAGGACGTAGCCACCACCGAACAGATGCTCAAACGTTCACTCGACCAAGAACTCTACCTGCTACCCACCAGTGACGCACGCGTCGCCTGAACACGACCACATGCGCGGCCGAGAGATCGTGCCTGACGGACTTCACTCACGGCCTTCTTCATCAATCAACACCCCGCGCGCCGTGAAGCGCACCTTGAGCGCGTGATTCAACGGGCCTGCGCCGTGACCTAAACCGGGCGCGCGCTGGATAGCGATTGTGACGAACCGCTTCGCCGCGTCGATAGCCGCGCGCAGACTCAAGCCGCGCGCCAGACACGCCGCAATCGCGGCGGCAAGCGTGCAACCCGTCCCGTGCGTCGAGGTCGTGTCGATGCGCGGCGCACTGAACATCTCAACCTGATCGTTTTCGTCGAGCAACAGATCGAGCGCCTCTGTGCCCGCAAGATGCCCGCCTTTGATGAGCACCGCACGTGCGCCCATCGCACGCAATGCTTGCGCGGCCGGATGTAGGTCGCGCTCGTCATTGATCTTCATGCCGGTCAGACGCTCGGCTTCGGGCACGTTCGGTGTGATCAGATGCGCGCACGGCAACAACTCACGCTTCAAAGCGTTGAGCGCATCGTCGTCAATCAGATCGTGACCTGAGGTTGAACGCACGACCGGATCGACCACGATGGCGGCCGCGCTCAGTTCCGTCTCACGCAGCAAGCGCGCCACTTCCGCCACCACTTCGCGCGTCGGCAACATGCCTGTCTTCAAGCCCGCCACGCGGAAATCTTCGATCACGGGCAACACCTGCGCGCGCACCGTCTCGGCCGTCTGATGCGCTGCGCCGAAAACGCCCGTCGTGTTCTGAAAAGTCAGAGACGTAACGGCGACGGTCGGGAAACAACCGAACGCGGCGAACGTCCGCACGTCCGCCACTATGCCAGCGCCGCCCGACGGATCAAGCCCGGCGATGGTCAGTACAACAGGCAACGGTTGCGCTTCGAGGTCGTTCACATGCGACATGCTTATATCGTTACAACGCCCTGTACGCATCGTGCAAGGCGCGAACGTTGTCGGCAATCATTTGCGGCTCGGCGAAGAGACGGATGGCGGCGATGCCGTGTGCGCCGGCCCTTAACACATCAAGCATGTGCGCGCGCGTGATGCCGCCGATGGCGACGACGGAAAACGGCGCGAGCGCGGCCGAGACAGCACGCAGTTCTTCGAGGCCGACCGCAGGGCCGTAGGCGCGTTTCGAGGGCGTGTCGAAGACGGGACCGAAGACCGCGAAGTCCGCGCCGCCGTCACGCGCGGCTTGTGCTTCGACAAGTGAATGAGTCGAGACGCCGATCAGGAAGTCCGGGCCGAAGGCGCGGCGGACAACGTGGGCGGGCAACGACCGGGTTGTTAGTTGCACGCCGTCAGCGTTCGCGGCGCGGGCTATATCTGCGCGGTCGTTGACGAGCAGGCGTGTAGTGCTGTTGCATGTGATCTCGGCCGCGCGCATGGTCAGTTCAAAGAGGACGCGCGGGCGCAAACGCTGCTCGCGCAATTGCACGAACGTGACGCCGGCTTGCACGGCCGCGGCGACGAGCGCGAGCAGGTGCGCGCACGCGTGGCTCGCAACCGTGGTCGTCTCGTCAGTCGCGCCGTTCGTGATCAGGTAGCTGTAAGGCGGGCTTAACGTCTGCGGCATCGGCGGCGGGCATAGACTGCTGTGCATGTGCGCCGAGTGCGCGCACGGTCTGACGGAAGTGGGCGATCTCCCAGAAGGCCATGGCGAAGTTCAAGAGGCCGAGGCCCGTCACCGCGCCGCGCACCCAACCGGACGCCACGGCATACTGCAAGCCCGGCAACCCGGTCTTCTGTGCAACATAGACGAGGAAGAAGTTGTCGCCCCAATCGGCGAGACCGAACGGGTGCAGCCACGGCAAAAATGTCAACACCAGTCCCGCCTCAAGGCATAGGACGATATAGAAGGCGACGGTTAACTTGGCTGACATAATAAAACTGTAACAGGTGACAACTAAAGGGTGACAAGAAAATTCTATCCTGTCATCTGTCAGTTGTCACCTGTTACGCTCGTTCTTATTTGTCGGTCGCTACTGCTTTTTGCGCTTGCAGTTCTCTTAACTTGTCGGCGACGCCGCGATAGGACACGTCTATGCCGTAGACTTCTTGGAACGTGTCGATGGCGTGGTCTAGGTCGCCCATCTGTTCGTAGGCGGTCGCCAGTTCGTAACGCAAGGCTTGATACTCTTCTTCTGTGTGGCCGGGTGTGGCGAGGCCTTTGCGAAACCAGAGGACGGCGGCGCGTGGCAGATTTTGCTGCATGAAGCAGTGACCGAGCAGGTTGCAGCATTGCAGATAACGAGGCGTGCCGTCTTGCGGCGCGGCGACCGAGACGGCCGTTTGAAATTCTTCGACCGCCAGATCGATCATGCCCATCTCCATGTAGGCCAGCCCCGTGTTGTAGTGCGTCTCGTAGTCGGCCGTCTCTTCCGCCTCGTCGTCGTCTTCCACCGAGTTGCGGAACTCGTCAAAGACAGCGGCCAAACCGGGGTCGAGCATGTTCGCGTCCGCCTGCGTGCGTGTGCCGTTGGCGGGCGCGGGCGGCGCGACGGTAATGTCCGACATCTCGAACATCACCGCATCGGCGTCCGCAAGCCGCGCGGGCGCGCTGTCGGGCACGGGCAGTGGCGCGAAGGCAGGCACTTCGGCTTCAACCGCAGGACTGCTCTGGGTCGCGGCGGGCGGGCCCGTTTGCAGCCGCGCGCGGCGCGTGTCGATCTCTTGGCTCGCGCCGTACTGACGTTCGAGCATGTCGAGCGTGTCGCGGGCAATGTCGGCGTAGCCTTGCGCGAGATAAAAATCTACGCTCTCAAGTTCCTGCGCCAGCAGCGCGCGCACACGACCATCGCCGCCGCCGTCCGTCGGCACTTCAACTTCGGTCAGCGGGTCTGTGACGTGTATCTCCTGATCGTCGATGGTGGCGGCGACGGGCGCGTTGAAGTCAACGACCGCTGGCTCGGACACGTCGGCAAACTCTTCGTTGAGATCGGCAAACGACGCGCTCGGATCGGCGGGCTGCGCCGGAGCAGCAGCGGCCGGTGCAGGCTGCGCGTGAAACTCGAACTCGCCCGGCGGCGCGACCGGGGGCGCGGGCGGCGCGACAAAGGCGTGTGGCGTGGGCGGCGCTTCGGCCGCGACGCTGTTTGTCTCGAACAGACTGCCGAAGGCTGGCACGTCATCGACGGACGGCGTAGTTGCTTCTTCGACGCGTGGCGATTCAGCCTGCACAGGCGGTGCGACCGGCGCAAACAGATCGTCGGACGACGTGGTGCGGGGCGCGGCTGCGCCGAGCAGTTCATTTAATGCCGTGAGTCGTTCGGCGTAGCTCTGATCGAAGGGTACGAGCCGGACGAGATGTTCGAGCGCGTTGCGTTCTTCGTCGTAACGCTCTTGCGCCTGCGCGGCTTCGGCGAGCCGTTCGAGCGCGATCCGCATGCGGTCGTCGTCGCGCTGCCATGTGTAGATACGCAAGAGCAACCGGAGCGCGTCGATGTTTTCGGGGTCGCGTGCGAGCGCGCCGTTCAAGAGTTCGAGTAACTGCTTCTCCTGTCGCTTGGCGAGCGCAGGCTCGACGGCCCGCGTGAGCGCGCGCACGGCGTTGATGGCGTCGCCTTGATGCAAGTAAAGCTGCGCGACTTCAAAGAGCAGCGGGTAGTTGACCGGGTCGGCGTTGACGAGTTGTTCGGTGGCGCGGTCGGCGGCGGGCGCGTCTTCGGCGTCCAAATAGACGCGCGCCAGCATCGCCTGTAGCTCCACGTCGCCGGGAGCCAGCGCGGCCGCTTCTTCTAAGACGGTCGCGGCCTCTTCGGTCGCACCGAGCGCGAGGTTGGCGTCCACCAAGCCTTGCAAGACTTCGTGGCTATTGGGGCGCAGGTCGTTGGCGAGCGTGAAGGCGCGCAACGCGCCCTGATAATCGTTACGCACTTGCAGGCGTGTGCCTGCTTCGACGAACGCTTCGCCTGCTTCGTCGCGCATGCCTTCGCGCATGAAGCCTTCGGCGAGGCGCAGGCGTATCTCTGCGTTTTGCGGATCGAGATCGGCCGTGCGGCGCAAGGCTTCGAGCGCGTCGCGCGGCTGTTTGGCGCGCTGGCAGGCGTCGGCGATGAAGAGGTACTGCGCGCGCGCTTCGACGATCAACCCTTGCTGCTCGTAGAGCGACGCCAATTTTTGCGCGACCGTTAGCTCGTCGGGTCGCAGGCGCGCGACCTTCTTGTAGATGGCGATGGCTTTGAGCGCGAAGCCCTGCTCGCGGTAATGATCGGCGACGCGGATAAAGCACTGCACGGCTTCCACCTTCTTGTCGAGGCGGATGTAGAGGTCGCCGAGCGTGTTGAGCGCGGTATAGTCCTCCGCATCGCCGTCCACGATGCGCCGATACTCCTGCACCGCGGCGGCGATCTTGCCTTGCGCAAGGTATTTCTCAGCCGCGCTAACAGCTTTTGCCTTGTCGAATGCCATGTAGATTAAACGTGCGTCACGCGGGGGCTTCGGGCGTTGGCGTGGCAGAACAGACAGGGACGGCCGCTCTGAAAGTGTGACTTGTGCCCGGAAGATGTCTGCCGCAAGACCCCAACACCCGAAGGGGCGACGGGCTATTTAGAAAGTTAGCACGCGCCCGCAACCAGCGTCAACAACACATTTTTCAAGCCTTTACTTTGCGTCGTTGCGCCTTTGCGTGCGGTCATTCTTTAACCAGTCATAACCGCACGCAAAGGCGCTGAAGACGCGACGACAAGACGCGAGCGCGCTGTTTGTTGTCGGCGGTCTGGGCGTGCATACTTAGCGCGTCAAAGGACGAACACGATCCGGTTGCCTGATAACGTGCCCAACTCGACGCCGCGCCCCGACTCGTTCGCGGTGCGCCTCGCCCATTACACGACGCTCGCGGGGCTGACGCTCTACGCCGTCTTTGCCCCGCACTCGATTGCGGGCGCGTGGATCGCGCTCGCGCTCGTCGTGCTCGGCTGGCTTGCGCGCACGCTGCTGACGCGCCAAACGGGCATCCGCCGCACGCCGCTCGACCTGCCGCTCTGGACACTATTTGCGTGGAGCATACTCTCGGCCGCACTCTCCGCCGAGCCGCGCGTCAGCCTGTTGAAACTCATTTCGGTCAGCACCTTTCTCGTCTACTACTGCTTGCAAGCCACGCTGACACGCCGCACGGTCGTGCTGCTGAGTGGGCTGATGCTCACGTCGGCCTGCGCGGGCGTGGTGTGGAGCGTGTTCGAGGTTGTGCGCGGGCGCGGGGTCGTGATCGAGTCGGTTGCGGCTGAGAGTCCTCTGCGCGGCGTCGTGCCTTTGCAGCCGGGCGACGCCATCTGGCGCGTCAATGGCGGGCGCGTCAACTCGGCCGCCGAATTGGGCGCAGCGATCCGCCGCGCGCCCGTGGGCAAGCCTTTGAAGTTGAGCGTCATCACGCAGGGCGAGCACGGCGAGTGGACGGGGCCTGTGGTGACGGACGAGATGAAGGCTATTGAGCCGCCCGCCGGTCTGCACGGCACTGAGCGCACGCATCGCTTCCGCGCGTCGGGCTGGACGCGCCACTACGAGACTTACGCCGAACTGCTCCAAGTCCTCGCGCAACTCGCGCTCGGCTTCGCGCTCGTCCACCTGCAACGCCGCGCCACGCGCACAACCCGCACGCGCTGGCTCGCCGCGCTCTACGCGGTCGCGTTCATGCTCTTGGCCGTCGGCGTCGCGCTGACGGCGATGCGGACGGTGCTGCTCGCCTTCGTCGCGGGCGTCTGCGTGGTGTCGTGGCGCGCGGTGGCGCGGCTACGTGCGCGCGTGGCGGTCGCGTGCGCGGTCGCACTCGTCTGCGCGCTCGGCGTGTACGCGGTTGGGCGCACGCGCGCGGTCGGGGCGCTCACGTTGACGGACGTGAGCGCGCGTCAGCGCGTGGAAGTTGCGCGCCACGCGCTCGCACGCGTCCCCGTGCATCCGGTCTTCGGGCACGGCATGGACGCGGTGCATCGCGCACTGGACTGAATGGGGCTTCCCCGGCACGGACATGCTGCACGCGCACTCGACGCCGATTCAACTCGCTTTCGACCGCGGCCTGCCCGCCGTCCTGCTCTGGCTCTGGCTGCTCGTCGCCTTCTGGCGCGTCGTGACGCGCAACGAGCGGCACGCCCGCACGGCAGCCGACGCAGGCGCGCACGGACTCCTGCTCGGCGCAACCGGCGCACTCGCCGGCCTTTTTCGTAGCTCACTCGTCAACTACAACTTCGGCGACGCCGAGGTCACGCTCCTGCTTTGGTGGCTCATGGCGGCCGTGGTCAGCGTGTCGGCAACGACCGCCGCGCCGCGTCAAACTGACCAATAGCGGCATTTTCGTATCACTAAGATACGCCCAACCACTGGCTGCACGCCTCGCACAAGCACGGGAACGTCCTTCCGTCACGACGTAACGGCGTTCCGCCACGACGGAAGGACGTTCCGTCGTGGCGGAACGCCGTTACGTCATCAGGGAACAGCGTTCCTACACGACGGAACGGCATTCCGTCACGACGGAACAGCGTTCCCCCGCTACGGAACGCCGTTCCCATGCGACGGAACGACGTTCCGTCACGACGGAATGCCGTTCCCGCTCGTGGGAATGGCATTCCCGCGCCTGCGCGAGCCGTTCCCACGCGTGCGCGGGGCGCGCTCAGGGTTGCGCGGCCCATTGCTTGAGCAGGGGCTTGAGTTCGGGGTGGCTGAGGGTGCGACCGCGCCACGTGTAGTGGCTGAGGCCGGCGATGGCGTTCCACGTCGGGTGATAGCGGTCGTAGATGTCGCCGGCCTGCGTGTCGCCCCAACTGCCGTCGGCGTGCTGCCGGGTCAGGTAGAACTCAATCGCGGCGCGCAAGGCCGGGTCGGTTTCCGTCACGCCGAAGGCGCGCAGCGAGTCCATCATCTCGCCGAGCATGTCCGTGTCTTTGAGCGCGATGGCGGTGCGCAGGTTCGCGTGCAGGAATTGATACTCGGCGGGCAGCAGGCGCGGCGTGAGACGCACTTGATTGTAGTGGTTCAACGTATAGACGACGTGCGTGACTGCATAGATTGAATCGTAAAACTCGTCGGTTGCCGCTTGTGCTTGCTCAGGGTAAGGGCGCAGGGTCGGCAGCCAGCGCAGCACGTCCGCGTAACGCGCGCCGAGCGGCGACGCCGTAGCGTTCGCCGACGTAGGCGACGATGAGCGCGTCGTACCAGACATCGTAACGCGTCCGCATCTTTAACGGGCGCTGGCAGAGGTGGCACACGCGCACGCCGCGCGCGTTCTCCGCCTTGTCGTACTCGCATAAGTCCGGCACGTCTGCGGGCGGCGGCTCGCGTTGCGGATCGAACAGCAGATAATCGCGCGCCGTGAAGTTGTGGACGGCGCGACGCAACTCGCGCTTCATGCCTGCATCGCGCACGCCGAGACTGTCGGCGGCGTCGCTGCCGAAGACGTAAGTTGAGATCGTCGCTGCATCGGCGTCAACCGGCAACGTGCGATGCGCCTTGCGCCACGCGTGCGCGCGTTCGACGCCCATGCGCTGCGCCGTGCGTCTGACCGTTTCATCGTCAACCGCGGCCGAGAGCGTGTAGAAACACCAGAGATAGTCGCTGCCGTAGCCCGCGAAGTTAACGGGGTCGAGCGCGGTGCGATAGATGAATTGCAGCCCACGCATGATCGCGCGCTTGCGCTCCGTTTCAGTGAACCGCGCGCCGGGCCACAACGGCCGCGCGTTGCTGACCGCCACAACGCGCGTCGCTCGCACCTGTGGGCGCGTCAATGCGCGCGCCTGACTGCCCGCGCCGGTCGCGTGCAGACTCAACAACAGCGCGAGACTGAAGTTCAGGCGGCGCATGTTTAGCTTATGTCAGATCACGTCGGCGAAGCTGCGGCGCGTCTTGGCGAACCACCAGTAGCCGAAGACGAAGAGGGCGACGGCGCAGAGCGTGAAATAGGCGAGGCCGCGCCAGTCGGGCGGTAAGCCTTCGAGCAGGATGCGGCGGTAGCTGCGCACGAGCGGCGTGAACGGGTTTGCGTTGATGAACGGTTGATAGCGCGCGGGCACAACCGTCTCAGGGTAGATGATCGGCGTCAAGAACATCCACGCCACCAGCACGAGCGTGAGCGCCTGCCCCGTGTCGCGCAGGAACACGCCCAACGATGCGACCAGCCACGCCGCGCCGAGCATCATCAACACTTGCGGCACGACCAGCACGGGCCACCACAGCAGCGTCGCGTGCAACTCACGATGTAGCACGAGCGTGGCGACGACCAGCACGAGCGTGCCGACCGCCTGCGTCATGAGCGCCGCCAAAACTTGCGCGACCGGCAACGCTTCGAGCGGAAAGACGACGCGCTTGACCAGATTCGCGTGCGCGACGACCACACCCGCCGCGCCCTGCACGGACTCTTGAAAGGCCGTCCACGGCAATAGCCCGCAGAACAGATAGAGCGCGTAATCCCACGTCGTCCCGCGCACGCCGAAGCGCGCCCCGAACACGCCCGCGAAGATGAACGTGTAGATCGCAATCATCACCGCAGGCGTCACCACCGCCCACACCAACCCCAACACAGACCCGCGATAACGCGCCGCCAACTCGCGCCGCACCAACGACTCGATCAACTCGAACCGGCGCGGCAACTCAAACAGCGGTCGCCACACCGCCCGCCGCGCTGTCTGTGCCGATAGCATGTGCGGCATTGTAAACTTGTTATAGAATCTCTGCCATGAGCATTGCACTGCGCGTCGAAGGCGTGGCGAAGCAGTATCGCATCTATGACCGGCCCGCCGACCGGCTGAAAGAGTCGCTGACGCGCGGACGTTGGAAGTGGCACAGAGAGTTCTGGGCGCTCAAGGGTCTTAGCTTCGAGTTGGAGCAGGGCACGACGACCGGCATCATCGGGCCGAACGGCAGCGGCAAGTCCACGCTGCTTGCAGATCATCGCGGGCACGCTTGACCCGACGCACGGCGACGTACAGGTGGCGGGTCGCGTCGCCGCGCTGTTGGAACTCGGCGCGGGCTTCAATCTTGAGTTCACCGGCATCGAGAATGTTTACATGAACTCGGCGCTGCTTGGTTTCTCGAAAGCGGAGACGGCAGCGCGTCTGCCGGAGATCGAACGCTTCGCCGAGATCGGCGACTTCATCCATCAACCCGTCAAGACTTATTCGAGCGGCATGTACGTCCGCTTAGCCTTCGCCATCGCGGTCAACAGCGACCCCGACATATTGATCGTGGACGAAGCTCTGTCGGTCGGCGACACGATCTTCCAGCATCGTTGCGTGCGCCGCATCAAGGAGATGCAGGAGCGCGGCACGACCATCCTGTTCGTCTCGCACGAGCCGACGCTGGTGCGTGCGCTCTGCTCGCGCGCCATCCTGCTGTATCAGGGCGAAGCCATCGCCGACGGTGCGCCCGTGGACGTGCTCAATCGTTACCAGCGTTTGATCATGGCGCGCGAGGCCGAGTACAAAGCGGGCGCGCAAGTTGAGAGTGGCGCTATTGAACATGAGTTGCCGGCGGTTGAGCGCGCAGCCGTTGCAGTATCAGTACCGGCACGGCAACAACGCGGCGGAAGTCGTCGCGGCCGAACTGTTGGACGCGAACGAGCAGCCGGTCGAACTCGTCGAGTCGGGCGATCCGGTCTACCTGCGCATGCGCTTCGTGTTTCATCAAGACGTGGCGCAGCCGGTCTGCGGTTTTATGATTCGCAACCGGCACGGGTTGAACGTCTACGGCACGAACACGGAGCAGCGCGGGCTTGCGTTGGACGCGGCGCGGCGCGGCGACGTGCTAGAGGCCACGTTCGCCTTCAACTGCTGGCTGGGGCAGGAGCATTACTTCGTCTCGGTCGCCGTCCATTCGCCCGATGGCGTCGCCTACGATTGGCTCGACGGCGTGATCTTCTTCCGCGTCGCCTGCGCCGTCGAGATGGAAGGCCTCGCCAACCTCAACGCGCGCGTCAGCGCCCGGCGCGTCGGCGCACCTGTCAGTGCCGTGAAAGCGTAACCGCACCTTTGATGATCGAAACTGACCAGCACGTTGAGCCGGACGGCGCGCACGCCCTCCCGCCGCTTGAGTTGCAGGCGACGACCGATGCGGGCGCGGCTGACCGTTATCAACTCGCAGACCTGCTGCGTTATCACGACCGCACCTTCGTCGCGCACGCTTACGCCGCTCTGCGTAAGCGCGCGCCGACGCACGCGGAACTCGCGCTCACGCTCGACGATCTGCGTTCAGGCCGGCGCACGAAAGTTGAGATCGTCGAAAGTCTTTGCGCCGATCAAACGGAGGTGCGCGTCGAAGGTCTGCCCGCGCCCGCGTTCAGACGCATGAGCCGCTGGCCCGTCGTCGGTTACGTGCTGCGCTTGTTGCGCGCGCCTTGCGCGGCTGCCCGTCGTGCTTGCAACACCAGCAGCAGTTTGAAACGTATGCGCTGGCGCAGCAGCAACGCATCACGGACTACTTGAACGAAGTGCTTGCGCCGGCCATCCGGCGACTCGATGAAGACTCGCCCGCCGTCGCGCGCCTGTCCGCCACCGTCGCCGATGCGGTCGAGAGCGTGATGATGTTGTCCGACTCGCTCATCGAGTTGGCCGGTCAGCAAGCGGAGTTGCAGACGCAGATCGAAGGCGCGCTGGCGCAACTCGAACAAGCGCAAGCGCAACTCGAACAAGCGCAGACGCAACTGCACGCAGACCTCTTGGCGCTGACCGGGGCGCTGACCGCGCAGCAGCAAGGCTTGGACGAAGTGCGCCGCGCACAGGCCGAGGCCGAAGCCGCGCAACGTGAGTTGCTCGTGCAAGAACAGCAAGTGATCGTCGAGACACAGAAGGTTGTGTGCGGCGAGTTGCAAGCGCAACTGCACGAGTTGGCGGCGGCGCAAGTTGATCAACGCGCGACGCTGCAAGCGGAACTGCGTCACCTGCAAACCTTAGTCGAGACGTTGCGCGCGGGCGCGCGTGAGCAGGCATGAAGCCCGTCGCCATCGTCGTCCCGTGGTTCGGCGCAGACCTGACCGGCGGCGCGGAACAGCAAGCATTTCAAATTGCCACGCGCCTCGCCGCCCGCGGCCACGCCGTCGAAGTCTTGACCACCTGCAACCAATCGTTTCACTCCGATTGGTCAGTCAATCATCACGCGCCCGGCGTAACTCACGCAGACGCTTTAACGATCCGCCGCTTCCCTGTTGACACGCGCGATAGCGCAGCCTTCGATCAAGTCAACGCCAAACTGCTCGCGCTCGATGCGAACGACTTGCGCCCCGGCGTCAGTCCATTAACCGAAGCCGAAGCGCACACGTTCGTCAACAACAACATCAACTCGCACGCGCTGCTCGCTTACTTGCGCGCCGAAGCCCCGACGTATCACGCGCTCATCTTCCTGCCCTACATGTTCGCGCCCGTGATGTTAGGTGTGCCGCTCGCAGCCGCGCACGCGTGGCTACAACCGTGCCTGCACGACGAGCCACCAGCTTATCTGCCGCAGACCGCCGCCCTGTTCCAACATGCGCGCGCGCTCCTGTTCAACTCCGAAGGCGAACTGGAACTGGCCCTGCGTCTCTACGGCCCCGGCATCCACACACGCAGCGCCGTCGTCGGCGAAGGCATCGAGCGCACGCACTATGAACCGGACCAATTAACGGCCGCGCTGCCCGAACCTTTGCGCGGCGCGCCCTTTGTCCTCTATCTGGGCCGGCGCGATCAGACGAAGAACGTCGATCTGCTCACGCGCGCCTTCCGCGCATTCAAAGCCGCGCACCCAACTGCAACTTTACAACTCGCCCTCGCAGGCCCCGGCGCGCAGTCGTTCGCAACTGACACTGGCATACACGATCTCGGCCTCGTCACGGACGAAGTGAAAGCGGCGCTGCTCACACACTGCCGCGCGCTCGCGCAGCCGAGCCGTAACGAAAGCTTCTCGCGCGCGATGATGGAGGCTTGGGCCGCCGGTCGCCCCGTCGCCGCGCATCGCGCCTGTCTGGCCACGGCCATCGCCGTCGAACGCGCACAAGGCGGCTGGCTCGCCGCCGACCAAGCCGAGTGGGCGCAACTGTTCGCCCACATCGCCGCGACTGACGATCAAGCACTGGCCGAACTCGGCGCACGCGGTCGCGCTTACGCCGACGAACAAGCCGACTGGTACAAGGTCATCACCCGCTACGAAACGCTGCTCGGCCTCACGCCGCAAACAGAGACGACGACACAAACAGATACATTTTCAATAGCCACACTTTCAGCCACAACAGATCGCGCAGCGATCTCCGTACCGTCTGCGCCGCGCGCGATTCATCAACTGCTGCCGGACATCGCCTATGGCGACGCGATCTCGAATCAGGCTTGCGCCATCCGGCAGCATCTACGACAGCACGGCTATGCCTCCGAGATTTTCGTCAAGCGACGCGACGCGCGCATGGCCTCGGCCGCGCAACTCTTTGACGAAGCACAGCCCGCGTCCGACGACGCACTCATCTATCATCACTCCATCGGTTCTGAGTTGACCGCGTTCGCCGTCGCGCACGCGGGGCCGAAGTGTCTGGTCTATCACAACGTCACGCCCGCCGCTTACTTCGCGCCGTACCGGCCCGGCTTCGCGTGGATGTTGGAGACGGGGCGCGCGCACTTGGGCCGGCTCGCGCCCCACTTCCCTATCGCCGTCGGCGACTCGGCTTATAACGCGGCGGAACTCGCGGCGCGCGGCTTCCACGGGCCGGGCGTGTTGCCGATCATCGTTGACCCGGACAAGTGGAACATCGCGCCGGACGCGGCGCTGATGGCGCGCATGCAGGACGGACGAACTAACGTGCTATTCGTCGGTCGCGTCGCGCCGAACAAGCGACAGGAGCGGCTGGTCGAAGCGTTCGCGCACTACCGCGCGCTTGAGCCACGCGCGCGCCTCATCATCGCGGGCGAAGGGCGCGCGGCCGATCCTTTTTATCATCACTTGCTGGCGACCATCGCGCGGCTTGAGTTGACGGCGCACGTTGAAGTAACGGGGCAGATCGAGGACGCGGCGCTGCTGGCGTACTACCGCACGGCGCACCTATACTGGTCGCTGAGCGAGCATGAAGGCTTCGGCGCGCCGCTCGTCGAAGCGATGTGGTTCGACGTGCCGGTGCTGGCTTTGAGCGCAACGGCTGTCCCTGAAACGATGGGCGCGGCCGGCGTCTTGTTCAATCACGACGAAGCGTTAACACAAGTGGCGGCGCGCGCGTATCAACTCACGCATGATGCACAAGCACGCCGCGCCGTCGTTGCCGCGCAACGCGCCCGGCGGCGCGCGTTTACATCGAATGCAGTGTGGCCGAGCCTCGCGCGTTTAGTTGAACGATTGACGAGCGCGCCTGCGGTCGCCATCGGCGCTTGAGGCTTGCACCGGAGCACAGAAAGTTTTGAGTCTGACGACGCGCAGCACAGGCGAAACGATTGAAACGCGCACGCGGGCGCAGCCGGGCCGCGAGGACCTTGCGCGCCGCGAGCGACCCGTGCTGGCCGTCGTCGTGCCCTGCTTCAACGAGGAGTTAGTGCTGGAACAGACGGCGGCGCGGCTCGTCGAGTTGCTGCAACATCTGCGTGACGCGGGGCAGATCGACGCGGCGAGCTTCGTCTATTTCGTGGACGACGGCAGCCGCGACGCGACGTGGGCCATCGTCGAGGCCTTGCATGAACAGGGCGATGCGGTGAAGGGCTTGAAGCTGGCGCGCAACGTCGGCACGCAGAACGCGCTGTTGGCCGGGCTGCTCGGCGTGATGGAGCGCGCCGACTGTGTGGTCACAATCGACGCGGACTTGCAACAGGACGAACAGGTCATCGCCACGTTCTTAGAAAAATACCGGCAGGGCGTGCATATCGTTTACGGCGTGCGGCGCAGACACAAGACAAGCTCGCCCGTGAAGCGTGCGACCTCTTGGTTCTTCTACAACCTGATGAACCTGTTGGGCGCGCGCATCATCAAGCATCATTCGGAGTATCGGCTTGTCTCGCGCAAAGCGTTGGAAGCTATCGCGCAATATCGTGAATACAATCTGTTCCTGCGCGGCATCTTCGTTGACATCGGTTATCGTTCCGAGGTTGTGCATTTCGACGTGCGGCGACGCGCGGCCGGGACATCGAAACACAGCTTTCGCAAACTGGCCTCGCTCGCCTTAGACGGCATCACGTCGTTCAGCGTCGTGCCCTTGCGTTTGGTGACGTGCGCGGGCGCGCTCATCTTCCTGTTCAGTTGCGCGATGACGCTCTTTTATCTGTATCACAAACTGATGGGGCACACGCCGCCCGGTTGGGCCGGCACGATTATCCCGATCTATTTTCTCGGCGGCGTGCAGACCGTGTTTCTCGGTCTGGTGGGCGAGTACATCGGCAAGATTTATAAAGAGGTGAAAGCGCGCCCGCGCTTCATCAAGGACGAAGAACTGTTTTGAATTAACCGCTGACCTTCTTCAACACCGCCGTCATCGAACCGGAGTTCACGTAAACCGGCCAATCTTTCGCGTTCAAGCCGCGCACGAGTTGCAGCAACGCGCTGCCCGCTGGTCGGCTCAAGGTCTTCACGCGCTCGGCCAAAAATTCAAGCGTGCAGTACTGCCCTTCCGATCTGATTAGTTCGACTTGAAACAGCGGCGCGACCATGCGGCGAAGCGTCGCGGGCGTGTAGTAATAGACGTGTTCGGGAATTTTGTATGATACCCAGTTGCGCCCGGACATGCGCGACAGCAGGCTCTCGTGATTCGGCGTGGTGATGACGACCACGCCGTCGTCGCGCGTGATCGTGTGCAGCGTCGAGAGAAACGCGCGCGGGTGATAGACGTGCTCGAACAGATCGAACATCGTGATCACGTCGAAGAATTTATCGGGGAAGAGATCGGGCGTGAGCAAGCCTTGCTGCACGCGACCGGGAAAGCGCGCGCCGCATTGTTCGACCGCGTAAGCCGATAGGTCGAGGCCGTACACGTCGTAGCCCGTGCGCGCGGCGACGTTCAGGAAATAGCCGAGACTGCATCCGATGTCGAGCAGTCGCCCTTCGGGTTTGTAGCGACCGATCAGTTTCAACCGGCGCGCAAAGGTCTTTTCGTAGAGGGGTCGATCCTGTTCATATGAATCGTAACCGGTGGCGTGGTCGCCCGAAAAATATTCGCGCTCGTAAAACGCGCCGAGGTGCGCTTCGGCGAGGCGCGGCGTCAGGCGCACAAGGCCGCACTGCGCGCAACGACAGACGCGAAACGGCGTGAACTCGTGCAGTAGTTCGTCAGCCGCAACGCAATCGTTCGGACACGCGGCCTGTTCGAGTTCGACGCCGACGGTCGCATTGTCGTCCGTCGCCGGTTGTTCCTGTTGGGTTAGTTCGCAACGCATTCTGCGTCAGAGTATAATCGCTGCGCTCAAGGGAAGTCCCGCGCGTGCAATCTAAGCATGGATCATTTCTGTCTTATCTGTCATAGCACAGACACCGAACCGCTCTACAAAGGTCTGCTCCGCTGCCGCAATTGCCAGTACGTCTTCGCCGATCTGCGCCTGAGCGACGACGAACTCGCGCGGCTCTACGATCACAGCCTGTTCAAAGAGGGCGAGTTCTTCGACTACGCGGCCGACCGCAAGTATTTCACGAAGAACTTTCGCCTGCGCTACAAGGTGCTGCGCCGCTACATGGACGCCGCGCGCCACACGCGCCTGCTTGAGATCGGCAGCGCCTACGGCTTTTTTCTCGACGCGGTGCGGGCTGATTTCAAGGAAGTGCTCGGCATAGATTTGACCGACGAGGGCGTGCGCTACACGCGCGAACAGTTGCAACTCCCGGCCGTGCAAGGCGACTTTCTGCAACACGATTTTGCGGGCGCGAAGTTCGACGTGGTTTGCATGTGGGACACAATCGAACACGTGCGCCGGCCCGATCTCTACGTCGAAAAGGTGGCGGCGTTGACCGAACCGGGCGCGTTGTTGGCCATTACGACCGGCGACATCGGCAGCTATGTGGCGCGCTTACGCGGCGAGAAGTGGCGCATGATCATCCCGCCCGTCCACGCGCATTTCTTCTCGCGCGCGACACTCGCGCGGCTGCTTGACGACGCACGGCTTCGAGGTCGTCTATGATCGTTACTGCGGTTTCTGGCGCAGCACAAGCAATGTCGCTTACATCATTCTGGCGTTGCGCCACAAGCGGCCCGAACTGTTCCGGCGGCTCGAACGCACGGGCCTCTTGAACTGGGGCTTCTACCTCAACGTCTACGACATTATGTATGTGATCGCGCGCAAGCGTTGATGCGCTAAAGCCGAGCCATGCCCCGCCACGCACGCGCACTCAACTTCACGCCGACTGCTAAGCACGCCGCGCTCGTCGTGTTTGCTTACGCGTTGTTCTTCGTCATCTTCTTCGCGCCCGTCCTCTTCTCAAACCGCGTGCTTGCGCCCGGCGACGGCATCAGCTACTTCCTGCCCGCCTACTATGCGCGCACGCGCTTCTGGGACACGAGCATCTGGGGCGGCTTCCCTGCGTTCGCGGACGCGCCGCGCATGCTCTGGTATCCGCCCGCGCTGCTGCTCGCGCTCGTGCCGCGTTCTTGGCACTTGTTCACGCTCACGCCCTACGTCCTCGCCAGCAGTTTCACTTACGGCTACGTCTGGCAACTAACGCGCTCGCGCTTCGGCGCAGCCATCAGCGGACTAACCTACGGCCTCTGCGGTTTCATGATCGCGCACATCGGGCACACCGCCATCATTCACACTGTCGCGTGGCTGCCGCTCGTCGTCTGGTCGTTCACAGAACTAAACAAAGGCGAACGACTCAATAGCACTTGGTTCATCACGGGCGCACTGGCCATCGCGTGCGCGGCGCTTGCCGGTCACCCGCAGATGTTCGTCTACATGCTCGGCTATGCGGCGGCTTATGCGCTCGTCGCAGGCTGGCGCGCGCCGGTCGGGCGCACACGTTACTACGGCGCATGCGCGCTGTTAATTCTACTCGGCACGGGCCTCGCCGCCGTGCAGCTTGTGCCGACGGCGGAATTGACGCGCTTGAGCCTGCGCGCCGCGCTGACGTTTCCTGAGTTCGTGGCTTACGAACTGCCGCTCAGACAACTGCCGATGTTGCTCTTTCCATTCGTCTATGGCGGCGCGCCCGATTCGTTCTACGCCACGCCTTACTTCGGCGGCTGGCCTTCAAGCGCGGACGGTTGGGGCGCAAGCGAGTTGACCGGCTACGCGGGACTGCTGCCGCTCATGCTCGCCTGCGCCGGACTGATCGTCGAACGACGACAACGCGTCGCATTGTTCTGGATCGGGCGTCGCGTTGCTCGCAGTCCTGTTTGCGCTCGGCGAAGCGACGCCGCTTGCATGGCTCACGTACCACTTGCCCGTCCTCAACAAGTTTCGCGCGCCCGCGCGGCATCTGTTCGCCTTCGCCTTCGCCGTGAGCGTACTCGCAGGCTTCGGCGTGCGCGCCATCCAACAACAGACCGCATCGAGCCGTTTACTAAGACGCGTGCTCGTCGGCGCGGCGCTCACACTCACGATCTGCCTGCTCACGCTGAAACTCTTCGCAGGCAAGCTCAACGAACTCGCCTTACAGCGGCTCGGTCACAACGTTACGCTCAACCCTATAACAAACCCTGCGCTCGTCATCCCGCTACTGCTCTTTATCGCATCGAGTTGCGCCCTGCTGTACTGGCACAGGCGACCGAACGCGCGCATGCGTAGCGCATTGATGATGGTCGTGCTGCTGATCGATCTGTCGAGCTTTGCCGGGGTTTACGAGTGGCGTTATCGCTCGCCTTACGCGGCTTACTTGCACGCGCCCGCCGCGGCCGCAAGTTATCGCGCGCAACTCGACGCGACGCACACGCGGTTGTTGCCCGTGCGCGGCGGCACGGGGCGCGTCGCCGAGTTGCCGCCGAACCTGTCGCAACTCTGGGGCTTCGACAGCGCGAGCGGCTACGGCCCTTTGCTGCTCGCGCGCACGAGTCGCCTGTTGACGATGCCGCCGCACGGCAGCGTGGATGAATCGTGGCGTGATCCGGCGAATCAGAGTCTCGACCTGATGGCGGTGCGCTATGTCGTCGTGCCGCCCGCACTGATCGAGTCGCCCGCCGTAACGGACGAGCGCGGGCTGCGTTGGGCCGCGAACGATTACAACGTGCGTGTGGGCCTCGATTGCGTTACGCATGAAGACAGCATCTTCATCATTCAACCGGACGCGCCCATACGCGCCACGCGGGTCGGTCTGGTGAGCGCGCTTGCTTGTGCCGTCGAGCTTAACGCCGACCAACCTATCGCCGCGCTCATACTCACGGACGCCGACGGGCGCACGAGTGAACTCGACATCATGGCCGGGCGCGACAGCAGCGAGTGGGCTTACGACTGCGCCGACGTGCGCCCGATCATGCGCCACGGCCGCGCGCCGTTGTGGCGCACTTACGAAGCCGTGCGCGGCGACGTGCGTTGCGCGGGGCATGATTATGTGACCACGCTGCCTATCGACGGCTTGCGCGCGATCCGGCGGATCGAGTTGCGTTGGCGCGCACCGGTCGGCAATCTCGTGCTCAAGAAGCTCACGCTGATCGACGACGAGGCGCGTGTCTCGACGCCTCTTTACCCTACGGCCGGTTCGCTCGCAGACACGGAACGTTGGCGCGACGTTGGCGAGATCAATGCGGGCAACAGTGGTTACGGTGCTGAAGTTAAGACTGAAGATGTGGGCGCGGCCCGCGTCTATGAGAACTTGCGTGCGCGCCCGCGCGCGTGGCTTGTGCCCGAAGTGTTGCCGGTCAGCGCGGACGAAGCGTTCGCGGCTGTGCGTTCGTCGCGCTTACCAGACGGGCGCACGTTCGATCCGGCGCGCGTCGCACTCGTCGAAGCACCCGCGCCGTTTGTCGCGCAGACGTTTGACGCGGCCGCTACGGCGCGCATCATGTTGTTGACTGATGATGTGATGGAGGTTGAGACAAACACGCGCGCGCCCGCGTTCCTCGTCACAAGCGATGCTTACTATCCGGGCTGGCGCGCGATGGTGGACGGCACGCCCGCGCACATCTATCAAACAGATTATGCCTTGCGCGGCGTGAGTGTGCCGGCCGGCGCGCACGTCGTCCGCTTCGAGTTTCGACCTGTGAGTTTCTATTACGGCGCTGGCTTGAGCGCGCTCTCGTTGCTAATGCTCGCCGGTTGCGCGTGGTGGTTACGACGACGAGCAGGGTCGCATACAGAGTCGCTTAATGCGCGTCCGGTTCAGTCTTAGTGACGACATAGAGGTCGTCGCTCGGTGCGTAAGTAGCGAGCAAGCGCAGCCGGCCTGAGGCGACGGCATCGTTGCAGAACGCGGCGAACTCGGCTTGCCGTTCGGGCGCGATGAGGCCGCGCCGCACGACGACGTAAGAGGCGGGAATCTCTTCGAGCAGATCAAGGAACTCGGCGTGGATGCCCGGCCCTTTCGTTAGGTCGTGAACTTTGATCGTCAGCGGCGGGATGAAACTCGACGCGGCACTCACGACCGGGCGACCGTGATCCGCCGCGCGCAGCATCGACATGTGCCACGAATAAAAAGGCGGTTCGGGTGCGGACGGGAGTTCGACCACGCCGCCGCGCATCGGCGTCGCCCGCAGCCGCAGCGTCACCGCATCGGGAAAGACTGCGCCGCGCACGAACGGCAACGGCGCGGCGTGCAACTCGAACAGCAGCGCACAGGCGATCACAGCATAGACGACCCACGGCTTGAGCGCGGGTCGCCAGCGCACAGTGCGTTGCGCCAGTTGCTCCGCACCGAGGCCGGCTAGTAGTGCGAGGCCGACGAAGCAGATCATGCCCGCGCGATAAGGCGCGCGGATGCTCTGAAACGGCAGCACGAAATCGTAAAACACGCGATAGAAAAACGTGCTCATCCCGAACGAGCAGAGGAAGCCGAAGCCCGCCCAGATCACGCCGAGCCAGAAGGCATCGCTGCGCCGCTCCGAACGGAGCGATGCGATCAGGTTAGGACAATCGGCACGTCGTCTGATGAACCGCGGATAGGCCATAGCGAGGCGCGTCGTGAGTGCAACGGTTAAGCCAAGCAGCGCGCGATCCGCTGTGACGACGTGTGCGAGCGCGCCGCCCCATGTAAGGGCAGGCGCACCCGCGAACCCGGCCGCCGCATACGCAACGCAGCCCGCGATCACGCAGAGCGCATCCAGCGTATATAGCCAACGCTTATTCGGGTCGTCGTTGCTTGCTTGAATTGACGACTGCGTGTTGCGCGTAGTGTTGTTGACCAATAGCAACGCGGCGAGCGCGAGCAGCAACGCGAGCAGGCCCGGAAAGAGCGTCGCTTTGACGTTGGGCAGCCCCGCGCCCATGCCTTGCCAGACCTTGTTGTAGCCCGGCGCGGTCAGCCAGTCCACCAACCCCGCAGAGTTGCGCGTCACCTCTTCGGCGTCGCGCCTGAAACCATAAAGCTTGCTCGCCATGTAGTAAGGCCACACGAAGGGCAACAGCAAAAGTGTCGCGGCAATGAGCGCCAAAGAACCGCGCAGCCAGAAGGCGCGTGCCCGTTGCAACCGATGTCGAACGACGAGCAGCAACACTGACAAGATGCAAGGCACGAGTGCGAGCAGAAACCAGTTGATACACGTTAGCCCCGTCATCAGGAAGACGAAGCCGAGCCACGCGGCGCGTCGCCAACTCGGCACGCGCGCAAACAGGACCAACGCTTCGAGCAACAACGGTATCCATGCGGTGAAGAGATAAGGCAAGGCCGTCAGGAACAGGAAGTGATACGGGAATGAATGCGAAGACGATGCCGCAGACCCACGCCGCGCTGCTGGCTGCGTTGAGCGTGCGTGCAAGGCGAAACGCGCCGTAGCCGCTCGCCGCGAAGGCGCAGAACGTCGCCACGCTATAGACCGTTAGCGGGCGCAGACCCAATGCGAAGAATGGAAAGAACAGCAGCGCGACGCCGTAACCATGCTCAGTGAACGCGAGCGTGTAGCGATAAGGGTAGAAGATGTTGGCGTGAAAGAGATTCAGCGGATCGTGAAAGGTCTGGTGATAATCCCACCACAACGCCCACGCGAACGCATAAGAGTCGCCGGTATCGGCCACCGCATCGCGCAAGCGCGTCACCCACGGCCAGAGTCATCAACGCAGTCAGCGCAAGAAAGCCGACGAAGATCAAGACTTCACGCAACCACGCGGGCCGGCGCGACGCGCGAAGCCGTCGTAGCTGCGCAAGCATCTTGCTCATCCCGCGCGCCTTTCGTGTGCTTCCATCATTCGGCGCTTGCCGCCGCGCATAGATGAAAAGGCCGCCCAATAGCAGCAACGTACAAGCGGAGATGATCGCGCCCGCGCGCGCGCCCGGTGCGGTGTAGTGCATCTCTACGCGATGCCGGCCCGGTGGCAAGGCCACGCCGCGCAGTAAATAATCTGTCAACAGGATGCGTGCCGGTTGCCCGTCAACAGTTGCTTCCCAGCCGGGATAGAAAATTTCACTGACCACCAGCACGGTCGGCGCTAACGCATCGGTGTCGATCTCAAAACGGTTCGGCTGATACGCGACGACGCGCGCCGTCATGCGTTCCCACGTCAACGCCACGCCCGACAGTTGCGGCAACTCGTCGGGTCGTACTTCGAGCAACGCCGTGCGGCGCGGGTCGAACGTGTGCGGACTCTCGCCACGAATCCGCCGCAAGGCTTCTTCAGCGTCAACGGCTTCGGCTTCGGCGACAAGCCACGCGCGCGGCAGCGCCCGCTTGTTGCGTAGAATCTGCACGCCGTTCTGTTCATAAACTTGCTGCCAGAACTCTGAGCGCGTGTCCACGGCGAGCGGCGCAGAGCGCGTGTTGGTGGCATCGACGATTGATGCTTTCCACACGGTCAGCGTCGCGCCCTGCGAGACGTTCGTGATCTCGACGGAGTTGAAGCGTGCGCGCGCGCCGAGTGCGAGGCGCGTCCAATAGCGATTGGCTAAGTAGCTGTTGGCCGCATCGCCCGCGCGACTGTCGTAGACGTTGGCGAGTTGGTGCTTGATGGCAGCGCGCACGTCGGCGCGTTCGTGCGCCCACTCGGCCGTGTCCACGCCCGCACGCAACTGACGTTCAAGCACGCGCCCGTCGTTCGTGTGCAGCCGCACTGTGGCGACTGGCTGACTTTGTGCTGCAAGGACGGAATTAGAGAGCGAGGTGATGAGCGCGAGCGTGTCGCCCGTTGCACCATCAGCGCGCAGGCGCGCGGTCGCGCCGGGCGGCAAGTTGACATCTTTTAGATCGCGGATTGCGAGGCCGACGCCATCGTGATAGATGAACACTTCTTCGTACAGTTCGAGCGTGCTGGCATACGAGACGACATGCGTTGTGTTCAGCAGATCGAGGACGTGCGAGCGCGCGGCAAACAGATCGTCGTTGGGCGGGCTTGGCGGGCGCGGGGTCACGGAGTCAGGGCCTACGTCGCCGAGGGCGCGGCTGTAGCGTGCGAGGATGAGCGGCTCCATGCCGGCCAAGTTGTGCAAGCCGTGGAGCATGGTCAGGTTCGGCGCTTCGAGGCGCGGCGTGTTGGTGAACTCTTCGGCGAACATGCCGACGCGCGTATAGACGCGATTCTCCGTGGGCGGGAACTGCTGCAAGTAACGGGTCGCGTCCGAGACGACGCTGAAAGCGCGCGGCCGGCAGACTGACGAAGCCCGCCCACCAGCACGCGGCGGTTGCATGTGCTTCGACGAAGCAGGCGAGCGCGATGGTCGCAGTCAGGATAACGACGCGCAGACGCGGCCTTGTTAGGTTGAAGCCGCGCCATGCAAGCATGATGACAAGCGCGCTGAACGCAAGTTTCCAGAGCCAGTATGATCGCTCAGGCAGCGCCGTGTAGATCGTCGGGTTCGGTTCGGGCCACTGCACGATGGCACGCCACCACAATGCACCGACCGTTATCGTGATCGCTAAAAGTAGTAGCGCCGTGATCAGTTCAAAGTTATACGTGTTGAGTTTTGAGTTGTGCGTTCGTCGTTCGCGTCGGCGCTTGAAGTAGGCCGTCGTCGCATCCCAACCATAGGCGGCCAGTATGCTGATGGCGAGCGTCCACTCGAACGTGTGGCGCGAGGGCACGCGGAACTTGTTGACGACGGGCAGGCGATAGACGACGCGGTTGAGCGGCGTGTTTGCGCCGAGCAGCAGGATAAAGGCGACGACGGCGACGAGCGCCCAGAACCAGACGCGCGCGTCCGCGTTGCGCCCGCGCAAGGCACAGCACACGACGGCGATGAGTGCGAGCAAGAGTGCGAGCGGCGCGACGTATGTGCCCGTGTCCACGTAATGATAAAGCTGTGCGCCGAGCGACAGCAGCGCCTCGCGCATGGTGAACGAGCCTTCGCTGAACACCTCGTAAGTCAACGCGCTGCGCACGCTACGCCGGGCCGCGCGCAACGTTTCTAATAATTGAAAAGCTGCCACGCCTGCTGCCAGCACGAGCGCGCCGACGGCGACGATGAACGGTCGCCAGTTAGCCCACGCGCGCCACGAACGTCGCGGCTCGTGCCACGCGGCCGCGATGAGCGCGAGTGAAGTGAACAGTCCGTAAGCGAGCGCGAGCAGTCCTGTATAGACGTAGCTCTGCCCGTGGCCCGCGAGCACGGAGAGCGCGTAAGCCAGCGTTGCCCGGAGCAGACAATGCGCGAACGAACGCCGCCGCGCGCGCTCGATGAAGACGAGCACGAGCGGGGCCCACACCAGCCCGTTCGTCAACATGCCGCTGTTGGCGAGGATGCCGCACATCATGCCGCCGTAGCCGAACGACAGCCCCGCCAGCAGCGCCGCCAAACGACTGCGCCCGACTTCGCGCGCATACGCGTAAGTCGTCAAGGGCGACAACAGGAAAGGCGCGAGCGCGTAAAGTTGTTCGGCCCAATGACCGGGCAGAAAGAGGTGTGCCCACGTTAATGGATAACCGATGGCCAGCAGCGCGACCGAACACAGCGGATAACCGGAGAGCAGTAGCGGCGTCCACAGCGGCAACTGCCCCGCACGAATCATGCTCCACGCAACCGTGCGTAACGGGTAGGTGTAATAGAAAGCGTCGCCCGTGATGATCAAGCGTTGACCCGCGAAGACGCGCGCGAAAAACAACGCGAAGAACAGCGCGACGCTAGCCACCACGGCCGCATCGCCCGCGCGCACACGCCACCACTCAAACCACCTGTCTCGCTTCATCTTCGGATCGAAGTTAAGGCCGAAAGAAAGAAATGATGAACGATGAATGATGACGGATGAATAGCTGCTTATTCATCCGTCATCATTCATCGTTCTGCCTTCATGCTTACAGTTTTATGTCCACGCAGTGCGTAGAAAGCTAAGCCCGCGATCAAGCATAACGTCAACGCGGAGATGATTGCGCCGTTGCGGGCGGCGGGCGCGGTGTAGCGCATTTCAACTCGATGTTGCCCGGCCGGCAGTTGGACGGCGCGCAATAGATAGTCGGCAATGTTGATGTTGATGCGTTGCCCGTCAAGGGTCGCTTCCCAACCGGGATAAAATATCTCACTGACAACTAACACAGTCGCGGTCGGCGCGCTCGTCTCGACGACCAAACGGTTCGGTTCATAGTTAACAATGCGCGCTGTGCTTTCAGGTGCGACCGGGCCGCCGGGTAACTGTAAATCAGGCAGTTCGTGCGGGTGGATTTCGAGTAGGGCCGTGCGGCGCGGGTCGAAGTCGCGGGCGTGTTCGCCGCGTATGCGGCTTAGGGCTTCGTCTTCTTTGACGGCTTCGGCTTCGGCGACGAGCCACGCGCGCGGCAGTGCCCGCGTGTTGTGCAGGATCAGCACGTCGCTCTGATCATAGATGGGCTGCCACGCGTCGCCGTAGGGCGCGGAGAGCGGGACGCTGCTCTTGGTTTGCGCGTCTTCGAGCACCACGCCGAAGATGCCGAGGCGGTCCGCGGCCGAGACGTTCGTGATCTCAACTCTGGTCACGCCGACGCGCGCGTCGAGCGGCAGGTGCGTCTGGAAGCGATAAGCCAGATAGCCTTTCGGGCCGCCGACCTGCATGGTGTCGTAAGCGGGCGCGAGTTTGTGCTTGATGTAAGGGCGCACATCAGGTCGTTCGTGCGCCCATTCGGCCGTGTCGCGCCCGGCCTGCAACTCGCGCTCGATGATCTTACCGTCCGAAGTGAAGATGCGGACGCGCGCCACCACTTGCCCGTCCGGCTCAAAGGTCGAGTTCGACAGAGAGGTTACGAACAGCAGCGCGTCCGCGTCGGTTGGCGACACAACGAGCGTCTTCGTCACCTGCGGCAGTAGTTCGCCGATCACTTGCATCTCGGCGCTCGACGCCCGGCTCGCCGCTGGACGAGGGCGAGGTGGCGAGGTTTTTATAAGAGACAAGATAGGTTGTGTTCAGTATGTCGAGGACGTGCGAGCGCGCGCCGAGGAGCGTGCGATCAGGCGCGCCGAGCGTGACCGTGTGGACCGCATCGAGGTATGCGCCGCCGAGCGCACGACTGTAGCGTTCAAAAATCAGCGGCTCGTAACCGGCGACGTTGTGCAAGCCCCAAATGGCCGAGAGGTTCGCGCCGTCAAAGCGCGGCGGCGTGCTGAACTGTTCCGTCATCAGCGCGACGCGCGTATAGACGCGATTCTCCGTGGGCGGGAACTGCTGCAAGTAACGCGTCACGTCCGTGTGCCAAGTGAAGCGATCAGCGGACAGACCCATGCCGCCCCACCAACGCGTGATCAAAAGCGACGGCTCGACGAAGCAAAGGACCAATACGGTGGCAGCCAGTAGTCCATGACGCCAACGCACTGTGTAGATCAAACTCGCGCGCCAGAGGGCGGCGGTTGTGAGCAACAGAAACGCGATTTTCCAGAGTCGATAGACGGTCTTGGGCGCGTGCCAGCCTGTACCTATGCCCAGTTGCAAAGTCTGCGCTTTGAACCACCACGCCGCGCCGACCGCGACGCTTAGCGCAAGCAACGCCAGCGCCGCGTAGAGCGTGAGGGCGCGTTTGTCTTTAAACTCCGCGCGGCGTCGGCGCAGGATGGGCGCGAGCGCGTCCCAACCATAAGCGGCGAGCACGCCCGCCGCAAACGTCCACTCGAACGTGTGGCGCGAAGGCACGCGGAAGCGATTCAAGAGCGGCAAGTAATAGATGATGCGATAGAGCGGCGTGGCCTTGCCGAGCATCAACACGCAAGCCAACACGCCACCGCGAACCAGAAGATGACGCGCGGGTCGCGCTCTGTACGCCGCCGCAGGTGCATGTAAGCGGCGACGAGCGCGAGCGCGACCGCAATCGGCGGCACGTAGGCGTGCATGTCGATCACATAAAAGAGCGGCGTGGTGAACGACTTCCAAAGCGTTTCGGGTCTGAACGAACCTTGCGTGAAGACCCAGTAGCTCAAGGTGCTGCGGACGCTGCGCCGCACGGCGCGCGCCGTCTCAAGAATCTGAAACGCCGCCACGCCCAACGCGAACAGCCCCGCGCCCGCTGCCACCAGCACGGGCCGCCACGCGTCGATGGACACAAGCCGTGTGCGCCAGTTGAGTTGCTGCGTGTCGCCCGTCGGGCCGTGCTTCGTTGTGCGCGTCGTCAGGACCAGACAGAAAGCGTAAGCGGCGGCGAGCAAGCCCGTGTAGACGAAGCCTTGCCCGATGCCGGTCAGCACGGACATCGTGTAAGCAAACGTGCCGAGCAGTAGTGCTCTGCTGAAGTTGCGGTGCGCGCGTTCGATGGCGATGAGCAGGAGCGGCAGCCACATGACCGCGTTCGGGATCAGTCCGTTGTTGGCGAGCGGGCTGGACATCATGCCGCCGTAGCCGAAGGCGAGCGCACCCAGAAGGGCCGCGAGCGGCGTCCGCCCGACTTCGCGCAAGTAGGCGTAAGTGAACGCGGGCGCGAACAGGAACGGCGCGAGCACGTAAATTTGTTCGGCGACGTGACCGGGCAAAAACAGGTAGCCCCACGTCAGCGGGTAGCCCAAGCCGAGTTGCGCCATCGACAACAGCGGGTAGCCCGACAGGATATAAGGCGTCCACAGCGGCCACTCGCCCGCGCGCAACATGCGCCACGCGACCGTCCGCATCGGGTAACTGTAGTAGAAGGCGTCGTTGATGAGCAGATACTTGCCGCCGAACAATCCTTGCGGGAAGAAGGCGACGAAGAACAGGCCGATACATCCGAGCGCCGCCGCGTCGGCGCGTCGCCTGTGCCACCAATCAGATTTGAACAGTTGCCACGTCAAAATTATTTGTCCGCGTTCAGGCCCCTTGCGCCGGTCGTTTTTTCGACCGTTAGGCGCTAATTTTTTCAACCACTTGCCGCCTGCGCGCGTCTAACAAATCGGCTGGGCCGAGATTGTTGACAAACGCTCTGCGCGCACGATAGAGTACGAGTTGTTGAGGCCGCGCGTGTGAGCGCCGCATTTTTCAACAATTGTGAGTAGCCCCGGCTCTCCGATTGGATTTCAAAACGCTACAAGCTTAACAGTCCCACCGCTTTTAAGAGTACCGGGAGTTTAACCGTCATGCGAAAGATTGCCGTTGCCTTTTCCCTGCTGACCCTGCTTGCCGCTGGCGCGCTGGCGCAGACTGCGCCGACGCTGCGCATCGTGACCGACGACCCGACCCTGCCGTCCGAACTATTTTACGGCGACGTGAAGGTCAAGCCCTTGCGCCTGCGCCCCGGCACGACGACGCGCATCACTATCGATGATAGCGACTTCTTCGTGCAGCAGCACTACATCGATTTCCTGAGCCGCTTCCCCGAATCGACCGGCTTCGCGTCGTGGATGACGTACCTGAGTAGCTGCCCGAACGGCGACGCGAACTGTTTGCACGAGAACCGGCTGACCGCTTCGGCGGCGTTCTTCGGCTCGCAGGAGTTTCAGTTGAAAGGCTTCTACGCCTTCCGCTTCTACAAAGCCAGCCTGGGCCGGCGGCCGACTTACAACGAGATGGTCGCGGACATGCGCGCCGTGACGGGCGCGACCGCCGACGAAGTGCAGGCGAAGCGCACCGCGTTTGCGACCAACTGGGTCTTGCGCGGCGACTTCCTCGCCGCCTTCCCGCGCAGTTTGTCGCCCACGGCGTTTGTGGACAATATCGCGCAGACCGCCGGCATCACGCTCTCGAACCGCAGCCAGATTATCAGCGCCCTAACGGCGGCGAACAACTCGGACGCGGGCCGCGCCGTCGCCCTGCGCGCCATCGTCGAGAGTCAGGAAGAATACAGCAAGGAATATAACCCCGCGTTCGTCTTCATGCAGTACGTCGGCTATCTGCGCCGCGACCCGGAAGACTTCGGTTATAACGCGTGGCTCAACTACCTGAACGCGAACCCGACCGATTACCGCACGATGGTGCGCGGCTTCGTCGATTCGGTTGAATATCGCAACCGCTTCTAAGCGCCCCTGATAAAGATCACGCCAAAGGCCGGTGACCCGACAGGGTCGCCGGCCTTTTTCGATCTAACCTTTCAACTCAAGCCGTGCCAGCCCCATGCACCGCGCCGGTCACCATCTTTAACGCTTCGTGATAAACCTCTAACGTCCGCTCGGCTGTTCGTGCCCAAGTGAACTCGGCGGCGCGTGTGCGACCGGCGGCCGACAGTTCGCGGCGCACGTCCGCGTCCGTCAATATCTCGACCAGTGCAGCGGTCAACTCCTGCACGTCGGTCGGCTTGACGAGCCGCGCTGCCCCTTGCGATGTCTCCATGATGACGGGGATGCGGCTGGTGATGACAGGTGCGCCGCACGCCATCGCTTCGAGCGGCGGCAACCCGAAGCCTTCGTAGAGCGACGGGTAGACCGAGACGCGGCACGACGAATAGAGCGCGCGCAGGTCTTCGTCCGTGACATAGCCGGTGAACAGGATGCGATCTTTGAGCGCGGACTGATCGACGTGGGCAAATAGCTCGTCCGTCAACCAGCCCTTGCCCCCGGCGATGACAAGTTGTGGGTGCAAATCCGTGGCGCGCAGCAGTTCGTCGAAGGCGCGCATGAGCGTGAGCAAATTTTTGCGCGGCTCGACCGTGCCGACGAACAGTATGAAGTCGTCTTCGACGCTGAGCCTGCGCAGCGCCGTGCGTGCTTCAATCTCAGGCATTGGATAGAACGCGCGGCGCGGCGCAAGCGGCACGGCCGTGATGCGTTCGGGTGCGACCTTGAGGTGTTCGCAGATTTCCCGCTTGACGCTCTCCGAGTCGGTGATGATGCGCGTGGCGATGCGCGTCATGGTCGGCAAACGCCGCCGCGCGCGGCGCACTAAGTCTTCGCGGTGCGTCTCGGCGTGCAGCAGGAGCGATAGATCGTGGATGGTTACGACCGTGGGGCACCGTTGCCAGAGCGGGACGTTGTAGTTCGTGCCGTGAAAGAGCGCGGGCCGGTGTTGGCGGACGTAGAGCGGCAGACCGATTGTCCACCAGCGGCGGCGCAAGGCGTTGACCGGCGCGTGGACGGCGCGCAGGTTTGGCGGCAAGCCGTCGGGCCCGTCGTCGCCCGCGCCCAAGTCGAGCGGCACGGGCGCGATCAACTCGAACTCGTCGGCAGGCGCGAGCCGCGCCAGTCCTTGCGCCAACTCGAACGTGTAATGCCCGATGCCGGTCTTCGGCGTCGCCAGTGGGATGCCGTCAATGCCTATCAGCATGACTCAAGCTCGAAAGAGAACGTTAAGCGCGCCGACCGTAATAAAAAGACCGCCGTACTAACGCGAGTGAGTACGGCGGTCTTCGATGTGCGGCCGATTGCAGCACGGACGCGAGCCGCTTCAGTTAATGCGGAAGCGCGGGGCGGTGTCGGCGGGCGGCTCTGCACGTTGCCCGTGAAGATAACGGTCACCGCCACGTCGCCTGCGCCCGCGAGCGTCGCGGGTAGGCGGAACTCAAGTTGTTCAAGACCGGGAAAATCGTCCGTCCTGAATGCAAGGATGTCCGTAGGCGTGATGTCGGTCTGCGTGTTGTCGCTGACCTTGACCAGCCGGACGGTGACCTGACTCGTCGTCGTGTTGCGCGGCAATCCCGTCAGCATCAAGCGCACGACGGTCGGGCCGACTGTGCCTGCGGCATTCGGCGACGTGACCGAGAACGGCTCAGGCATGATCGCTAACGGGTTCGTCACGTTAAAGGCGATAGCGCGACCGCCTGCGCTACCCGTCGTGGTCGCAATATCGGGCTGCGCCGCCGCGATCTGCATGAGGCTGCGGATGGTGCGGACGCCCGTGGCGGTACGCACGTTGATGACGACGGGCACTGTGTTCGTGCCGGTCGTGGTCGCAAGCCCGCGCGGCACTTCAAACGCAATCTCTTCGGGACTGACGAAATAGAGGCCGGCGGCCGCGTTCGCCACTTGCAGCGAGACGCCGTTCAACTCGAAGGGCAACGGCGGTCGCCTGTGCGACTCGGACGCGGCGTCGCAGTTCTCGCCTGCGGGCGTACAGTTGATCATACGCGCCGAGGGCGCGAACGTCACCGTCGCCAGATCGGTCGAGCGCACGACGGCCATCATGCCCGCCGCGAAGCCTTGCAGCGGCGTTGACGAAGGTGTCGGGCTAGGCGTCGGCGTGGGCGTCGCGCTGGGCGTCGCTACGTCGCGGCGGCTCGCGCCGGTCAGGTAGGCGAGTTTGCCGAGGTCGGGCGTCGCGTCGGTTGCGCCGGTCGTGGGCGGCACGACGAGATAATAAACCTCGGTCGAGCCGTCCGTGTTGCCGCCGCCCAACTCCACGCTCGGCAGGCTGAAGGCGATGCGCTCGACGGTGTTGCTGATTGAGAACTGCAACGTCTCGCCGCCCTGTGTGCTTGAGATGTTGGTCAAGCGCGTGACGAGAATGGGCGTCGCAGTCGTCGGGATATTGGAAGTGAACAACTGCACTTGCCGCGTCGGGTTCAAGCCATCGGCTGAGCCTGCGTCCGCGCGGTCGCCGTTCGACTTGATGTTGACCGTCGAAGCGAAGACGATGCGCGCGTCGTCGGCGGTGAACATCGGGAAGCGCGACACGTCGCCTCCGCCCGCGTCCACTTCTGCGTCGGTCGCACGCGGGCCGACCATCGTGAAGGCGGCGCTACCCGTCGCCGACAGGTTATAGACAAAGACGGTGTTGCCTTTCGCGTTCGCATCGGTGTTGGCGTTTGGGTCTGTGGCGCGCGTCTCGAAGAGGATCAGGTTGCCGTCGCGGCTGACGCGCCGGCCGAAGTACAACAGGTTGACCACCTGCACGGTGGTGGAAAACTTCGTGCGCGTCACTTCGCGCAGCGCCGTCAACGTCGCGCCGTTGTAGGTGGCGGCGAAGATTTCGGCGTTGCCGTCCGCGTTGTCGGCCGCGACGTTCGCGCCCGCCGCGTCGGGCATCGTCTTGGCGTTCGAGTAGAAGGCGATGGTCGAGTCGGTTCGTTCGCCGACGACCGTATCGTTTGTGCCGCCGGAGATCGAGGGCGTGTCGTTGAAGATGAACGTGCCGCTCGTGACTGTGATCTGCGTGAAGCCGCCGCCCCTGCGCCACGCGAAGATTTCCGGGTTGGCGTCGGCGTTACAGCGCGTGTTCGACGCGTTGCAGGGCGTCAGGTCGCGCGTCGAGACGAAGGCGATGCGCGTGCCTAGATCGTTGATCGTGGCGTGCCGGTTGTCGTCGGCGACGAACGGGCCGGCGTTGGCGTTGCCGGGGCGCGGCAAAGAACTCGCGGGCGTATCGGTGACGCGCGTGAATGTGCCCGCGGCCAGATTGATCTCGCCGGGATCGATGCCGCTGGTCAGATCGGCAGCGGGCACGTCGGGTAGCTGATAGATGAAGATTTCCTGATTGCCGTCGGCCTGTAGCGCTGTCTTGTTGGCGGCCACTGTGCCGTCGAAGCCGCCGGGCGTCGGCGCGTTTGAACTGAAGACGATCCACTTGCCGTCGCGGCTGATCTGCGGCCGGTTGTTGCTGACCTCGACCGCGATGTTCGTTCGATCAATCGACGACAGGGCGTTATCGACGAGCGCGCTTCTGGTTCTGGTGATCTGGTAGATGCGGCGTTGGGCTGCGTCCCAGATGAAGATTTCGCGGTTGCCGTCGGCGTTGAAGTTCGCGGCCGGCGTGCGCGTCGTCTGCCCGCGCCCCAGTGTTGCCAGATCGCCCTTCGACTCGAAGACGACGAAGCGCCCGTTGCCGCTCACGTCGCCGACGAACGCGTTCACGTCGTCCGAGCCGAGCGGCGTCGCGCTAGGCGAGGGCGACGGCGCGGCCGGCGGCGCGCTTGCCGTGACCTGCACGATAAACGGGTCGGGCGTCGGGTTGGGATTCGGCGTAGGCGTCGGCGTGGGCGTCTGGGCGACGGCCCAGACACACGTTAGGCAGAGCAGGGCCAAGCACAGACCGGACAGACGGAAAAAATATTTCACCGGAAAAATCTCCAAATGAGACCTGATCGAGATGTAAGCATGCCGCACATGCCGGTGCGGTTCGGACAACGCGGTCGCGGCGCGGGCTATCGGAAGCGGCCCCTTCTGCACAACGCGAGCGGGAACGGGCATTCTAAGCGTAACGCACTCACAAGGGCAAGCGACCGCAACCTCTTCTCTGATGTGCGCTTGCCGCCCGCGCGTTGGCTGTCAAGCCGGCCCGATCAGAGCCGGCCGGCGGCTCAGGCCCGCATCCTTAGTCTTATTGCGCCGTGCCAAACCGCAGGCGGTACTCCTGCGAGTTCATAAAGCCGTTGACCATCGTGCGAAAGTCCGACGGGTTGGCGGTCAAATAGTTGAGCCATGCTTGATAGCCGGATGGCTCCGGCGTGCGGCGCAGATAACCGTAGTACTGCATGGCGACGAAGGCTTGATTGAACTCCGCCCCGCTCACCTGATCCGAGTCCGCAATCGCGCGCAAGACCTGTGCGCGTGTGAGCGTGCCTGCGGTTAGTTGATTGGCTAACTGCGCGTTCGTTAGCGTCACCTTCACCCCTGTGTCGGGGTTCTGCGGGTCGGTAGTCGTGATCGAAGTCAAGTTATAGCGACCTAACAGGGCCGACACGTATTGCGCGTTACTCAAGCCGCCGTAGTTGGTCGCAAACTCGGTGCGTTGCGTGAAGGCGTTGCTGAACGCGGCTTTCTTCGCGTAGACCTCGGCCTCGGTCGCGCCTGTTACCTGTCGCATTTCAGGAATGATCTCTGCGTACTGCGGTAGCCGGTTGAACGCCACGCGATAGAAGCGGAAGACGTAGAAGCCTTTGAGCCGAAACTCCGGCGAACCGAAGAAGGCGGCTGACACGGTGAGGCGATCACAGTTGGGGTTGTTGTTCACGTCTGAACAATTATTCAAGACGTTGGACCACGGCTCGCCCGCTTCGGGTTCGCGCGAGAGAAAATCTAAATAGTGTTGCCGGACGAAAAAGGGCGTGTTGAAGATCGGGTTGGGCGTTGCGGGTGCGTCGCTCGGTAGAATCGTGACGGTCATGGTCGCGGGCGCGCTCAAGTTGAGGCCGGCGCTTGGATTGACGAGTGCGACTTGAAACGTCTCAGCGCCTTCCCAATGCCCGTCGTCGATGATAGGGATGGTGATGCTCTTGGTCGCTTCACCTGCGCCGAACTGGATCGTATCGATGGCGGTCGAGTAGTCGCAGCGCGCATAGGCCGCGCCTTGATTGTTGAGTTGATCGTCGCAACGTATCTCGGCCGGGTTGTCTATAGTCTGATAGCCGACCGTGGCCGCGCTCGTCGTGCTGCCCTGCCGCGTGACTTGCAGCGTCACGCTGCCCGCCGCTTCGTCCACGCTCACGCCCGTCGAGTTGAACTGCACGGTCGGCGGCGTGGTGCTTTGCGGCGTGTATGTGATCGTGTCGGCGTTGGTCAGAGCGATGATCACGACCTGCGAGCGGTCGCTCGTATGCGTGGCACTGACGTAAGCTTCGGGTGCGCCGCCTGAGACGCCGACGACGGGATGAAGCATTGTGTTCAAGCCCGACGTGCCGCTGCCGTAGCGCATCTGGATCGTGCCGTCGGTGCGCAACTCGATCTCGAACTTGAAGGGGAAACCGGAGTCGGCGTCCGTCAAGATGTTGAAAGTGCGTCCTTCCCAACGGAAGACGAGGCGGTCGGGCGCGGGCTGCGTGACGAACACGTCGCCGCCCGTGCTGTCTGTGCGCAAGTCGTCCCACATGCCTGCGACGGCGCGCAGGTTGTTGAAGGTTGAGACGAGGCTCGGCAGATCGTTGCTGTCGGGTTGGCCGCCGAAATAGAGAATGCCGTTGGTCGAGATGGTGGCGGTCGTGTAGGTCTGCCCGTAGAAGGGAAAGCTGAAGCCGTTCGGAAAATTATAAGTGCGGAAGGCATCGTCGAAGCGGAAATTGAGCGCGCCGCTCGTGTCGGTTGTCAACGATTGCGGCGCGGACTCAGTGGGCACGTAAGGATCGACTAACGCGGGATCGAGTGCGACGGCGACGCTCGCGGTCGCGCTCTCGTTGCCGACGTTATCAAGCGCCTTTAAGGTAAGTTGCCCCGTGGCATGACGAAACGGGATCGTGACGGTCGCGCTCTCGCCCGTGCCCGCGCTTTGCGGCAACTGCGTGCCGAGGAAGATGCGGCGGTTCGTGTTCGGATCGACGAAGCTCAACTCGTAGAGCGTGGCTTGGCCCGTGTTGCCATTGTCGCCCGGCGCAGTCCACGCGAGCGAGATGCTGCGGCCCGTCTGCGCCGTGATGCGGAAGTTGAAGGGCGCGGCGGGCGCGCTCGTGTCTTGCTCGCCGGCCGACAAGAGTGCTTGATAGACGTTCAGCCGGCGGTGACTGTAGATCGTGCTGCTCGCGGCCGTCGTCAGGTCGCCACTGAACAATAACGCGCCGCGTAGTTGCGCGGTGGTCATGTTCGGATAGGCAGCCAACAGGAGCGCGGCCGCGCCGCTGACGTGCGGCGTCGCCATCGAAGTGCCGCTGAGGAAGTCGTATGCGTTGTTCGGTATGGTACTCAGGATGCTACTGCCGGGCGCGGCGATGTGGACCGATTGTGCGCCGTAGTTTGAGAATGACGACAGGTCTTCGGTGTTGGTGGTGGACGCGACGGAGATTATGTTCGGCGCGTCGTAGTTCGCCGGGTACTCCGGCGACATATCGTTGCTGTCGCCGTTGTTTCCGGCCGCGACGACGAATAGAATTTTTGGATTGAGCGCGATGATGCCGTCGCGTTCCGACAGATCGAACTCAGGGCCGCCGTAAGAGTTGTTCAAGACGCGCAGGTTCGCGCCCTGCGCGCCGCCCGTCGTGTCCCACAGGTCGCGCATCTTCTTGGCGTAAGCGTAAGCATTGATCACGGCCGAGGTCGTGGTGCTATTGCCGAGAAAGATTTTCAGCGGCATGAGCTTGACTTGCCAGTTGACGCCAACCACGCCCGCGCCGTTGTTGCCCGATGCACCGATTGTGCCCGCGACGTGCGTGCCGTGTATGGCCCCGTTGCCGAGCACGTTGTTGTCGCCGCAGTTTGCGCCTGCGCCTTGCGTCGTACACGGATTGAAGTTCCAGCCGGTCGTGTCGTCAACGAAGCCGTTGCCGTCGTCGTCCACGCCGTTGCCGGCCACTTCGCCGGGGTTGTGCCAGATGTTCGCGGCTAGATCAACGTGATTGATGTCGATGCCTGTGTCTATAACGCCGACGACGACATCGTTGCTGCCGGTCGTGATGTCCCACGCCTGCTCGGCCTTGATGTCCGCGCCGGGCAAGCCCGTGCCGCTCCCTAGTATGTTCTGGCCCGTGTTCTTCAAGCCCCACAGCGTGCTGTAGCGCGTATCGTTCGGCGTGCGGCTGAGGTAGCGCAAGTGATCGGGGTGGGCGTAGAGCACGTCAGGACGTTCGTTGAGCGCCGCGACGGCTTGCAAGGTCGCATCGGGCGCGACGTGTACGAGGCGCAAGCCCTTGACGAGATCAGACCCGGCGAAGCGTTCGACGCGCGCCTGTGTCTCCGTGTTGCCGGCCGTGGCCAAAGCGGCGACCGACTGCTCGGCGGCGCGGGCCTGCGCGTCCGTGCGAAAGCGCACGAGCACGCGACCCGGCACGAACGGCGCGCGTTTGCCGTCGGCCGGTGCGGCCTGCGCGGAGACGATCTGCCGCTCGCCGTGCGTGCCAAACGCGAAGCCTGCCGCGACCAATAGCGACAGGCTCAACCAGAAGACAAGGCGACGCGCGCGGCGGGCCGACGAGGGAACAGACTTCATCTCAAAACTCCTGCGCTGGCGACTCAACAATATGATCAGAGATTTTTAAGAGGACGTGTTAAAGCTCGACGGGGGAAATTACGCGACCGAATAACACTTAAGACGACTTCGATTTTGATGCTTGCCCGCGCGCGTCGGATGTACGCGCAGACGCAACTTTACAGATGTTGACCAATCGGCGAATTATATCGGCCCGTCGCAGCTAACCACAAAGACACGAAGCCACGAAAGCAAGCAAGTTCTTCGTTCCTGTCTTCGTGTCTTTGTGGTTAATGTTCGGCGCGGCGTTAACGGAAGTTCTGCCCGATCTGTTCTGTGCCGAACGTGCCGATGCCGTTGAGGCGGAAGCTGAAGACGATGCGGTTCTCGGTGCGGAGGCCCAAGTTGTAGCTGAAATCCTGCGCCGTGACCGAGCAGCAGTTCCACGTATAGCCGACCGTCCAGACGGAACTGATGAGCGGCGAGTTTTTGCCGGGGCGATTCTGAAAGTCGAAGAAGAAAGCGACGCCGCCAAACGGCCCTTTCGCCGTGTTGCCGAGGAACAGCGACGGACTCCACTGCGCCCCTTTCAGCGTGCCCGGCTCTAAGCCGCGCGCGTCGGCGAACTGGCGCAAAGACGGCGCGAGGTTTAGGGCGCGCGTGTAGTAGAAAGTTTGAAAGGCCGAGATCAGCGGGCGGTTGATGCCGAAGCTGACGGCGAGGTTACGCAAGCCCGCGCGCTGCACGTCGAAGTCCGTCCGCACGTCGAAGAAGATTTGTTGCCGTGGGCGATAACGCGCCTCGACGTTCAAGGGCGAGAAGCGACGCGGCACGCCGCCATAAGAGAAGCCGGAGAACGTGTTGATCGGGAAGAACTGATTGCGCCGCCCCGGCTCTAGCGCGCCGCCGAAATAACGATCAAAGAAATACTTGCCGCGCACCGTGAGCGAGAAGACTTCGTATGGTTGACTCGTCAAAGGCGCAGGCTGTGTGCCCGTCGGCGCGGGCGCGCGGCCCGACACGTTCTCGGTCGAACGGCGCACGAAGAAACGATTCGTCAAACCGTACTCGATCTCGCTGGTGTTGGCGACGGCGTCGGTGAAGTCGAAGCGGATGATGCGCTCGAAGTTCGAGATGCCGCCGATCTTGCGATAGATGATGTAAGGCTCGATGACGTGGCGAAAGAGAAACTTGCGGTCGTTATAAAAGTTGCGCGCGAGCGCGGGCGGGCGCAGGTCCAATTCAAACTCGCCGTAAGTGCGCGTCACGTCGCGCCCGAAGACGAGGCGCGTGAGCGGATCGATTGAGTTCGAGTAAAACGTCGAACGCACGCCTGCGGTCATCGTCGCCGACCAGCCGTTGAAGTAGAGCGGCAACGTGAAGCGCGGATGAAAGTCCAGCCGCTGCACGACGGACGGCGTGATGATCGGGTTCGGGTTGCCTTCGGCGCGAAACGTGCCGAGGTCGTCCACCGTCTCTTTGCGCGAGACGCCGCCCACCGCGCCCTCGAATGAAAAGTAGAGCGGCAGTTTCTCGACGAAGCGCAAACGCGAAGGGCGCTTGTCCAACTCGACCGACGGCAGATGCCTGATGCGCTCGCGCACGTTCGGCAGCGACGTGACTTGATTGCGCAAGAGCAAGTTGAAACTGTAATCGCCGCTGTTTTTATTAACGTAAACTTGCGAGCGTTCTTCGGGCGAGATGGCGCGTTGAATCGAGTCGGAATAGATTTGCCGGAACGCGAGGTTCGACGTGATGTCAACATCGGCGGCCGCGAGGAAGCCGTTCGGGAAATAATGGACGCCTTGCACGTAGAAGCTCGACCCGCCTTGATCGGGATTCTCCGCGTCCGCCTTGTGCCCGAAGATGCGATCCTTGACGGCGTAAAAGCCTATGTTGAAATACGAGCGCGAGTTGGCGCGCGTGCGCAGGTCTGCGCCGAAGCCGAGGCCGCGCTTGGCGAAGATGTCGTTGCGAAACGTCACGTCGGCCGAACGACCAAGCGTCAAGTAGTAAGCATTGGACAGCCGGAAGCCTTTCTTGCCTGAGCCGCTGAAGGTCGGGGTGAGAAAACCGGAGGCGCGGTCGCGCTTCTTGATTGGGACGGAGACGTAAGGCAAAAACAGCACCGGCACGTTCTTGATGCGAAAGCGCGGCGCATTGGCGCGCACGCGGTCGTTCATAGTGATCTCGGCGCGCTTGGCTTTGAAGCTCCACTTCGGCACGTCCTCGTCGCAGGCCGTGATCACGCCGTTTAGGATGACGATGCGATTGGCGGCCACCTTCTCGACGTGATCGGCCGTGAAGTACATGACCGTGCCGTCGTCTGTCTGATTGGTGAAGCCGGTGGAGTTGACGAAGAAGCCGAGCTTGGTGCGGTAGTTCCATTCGGCGCGCGACCCTGTGATGCGTTGCTGCGCGCCCTGATCGAACACGACGTTGCCTTCGGCGACCACGCGGTTCGATGATTCATAAACCGTGACCTTATCGGCCTGCAAACGATAGATGCCGATGCGCGCGTCCACATTGCCTTCGTTGACGACGATGCGCGCGCCTTCGGGGCCGCTCGCGGTCTGGCGCTCTGTCAGCACGTCGAGTTGTTCGGTCGAGGTGGCGGGCGTCGTGCCCGGCGCTTGCTCCGTGGTGATGGTCACGGTCTGACGCGGGCGGACGGGCTGCTCCTGCTGCAATGGGTTGACGTTCGGCGTATCTGTGACCGGGTTCGTCACCTGCCGTTCGACGGGGTTGGTCTGCTGCGCCCGCGCGGGCTCAACGAGCGCGCCTACGCCAAGCGCACACGCGAGACAGAGCAGCACACGCGACACAAACGAATTGTGGCGGGGTATTGAGTTGCGGAAGCGCAGAAGCGCAAGACCTCCCGAACACCTGAACGATTGCGCGGGGATGCTAACACGAAAAGTTGTCGCTTGTCAGTCGGCAGTGATCGAACGCAAGATTGCGGACTGCGGATGTCGGATTACGGATTGAAAACAGTCGCTTTCTTAATCCGCAATCCGAAATCCGCAGTCCGCAATCTTTATTGTCTGGCGAACGACCACTGATACGACAGGCCGAGTTGCGCGCCATAAGGGTCTTGCCCCGTGCCGGACAGCTTGTGCCCGTCGGCGGAGAGCGTGCCCGTGCCTGTGCCCAAACTCCAACCGTCGCCGCTCAACAAACGCGTCTCTTGCAACGTCAACTTCCGCGTGGCGGCATCGAGCGTGCCGCTAAAGGCGACGCGGACTGCGCCCTGTTCCAACACGCCGCTGAACCGTTCGCCCTTGTGCTGTTTAACAAGCAGCGTCGCCGGCTGACCCATCGGGCCATACGTGCCCACCCACTCACCCGTCAGGTCCTGCTCGGTCGCGGGTGCGGCGGCCGTGTCCTGTTCGGGCGTTGTCTCTTCCGCGGGCGCGTTATCGTTCTGTGCATCCTCGTTCTGTTCAGACAAGATAGCGGCGCTCTGTTCGTTCGCGTCGCTGGCTTCAACTGTAGGCGACGCCACGGCGGCGATGTTGGCATCGGGCGGCTCAGTTGTGTCTGCAACCGGCCCGGTCGCGGCCGGGCGCATGAACCAGAGCGCCGCAACGGTGATGACACCGCCGACCAGCAACATGAGTAGCGCGCCGACGAACCACTTCGCACGGCCGCCCCTCTGCTCTTGCGGCGCAACTTGCGGCGTCGGCGCTTGCGGCGCAGGCACGACGGTCGGCACTGACAACTGCGCGGAGACTGTGGCCGGTGATTGCGCGGCGACATTCGGTTGCACGAGCGCCGCTTGGAGTTCACGGCTCAAAGTGTTTGCATCGGCCGGGCGCGCCGCAGGGTCTTTCGCAAGTGCGCGCATGGCGACGGCGGCGAGCGCGTGCGGGATGCCTGCGTCGTGTGGCAGAGACGGCGGCGGCTCGGTCAAGTGCTTCGCCACGACGCCCGTGATCGTCTCGGCAGTAAAAGGCGGCGTGCCGGCCAACATCTCGTAGAACACCGCGCCGAGGCTGTACACGTCCGCGCGCGCGTCGAGCGGTTCGCCGCGACACTGTTCGGGCGACATATAGTAGGGCGTGCCGATCAGTGTACCGGCCACCGTCAGGCTCGGCGCGGCGGCTGTGTCGCGCAGCTTGGCGATGCCGAAGTCCACCACCTTGCACGTCTCGCGCGCGCCGTCCGTGTCGGGCGGCAGCACGATGATGTTGTCGGGTTTGAGATCACGATGGACGATCTCGCGTCGATGCGCTGCGCCGACGCCCGCGCAGATGTCCGTCATCAACGCGACCGCACGCGCAGGCTGAAGCCGACCCGCGCGCTGCAACAACTCGCGCAGCGACGCGCCCTCAACCAACTCCATCACGATGTAGGCAGGCGCATCGTCGCCGCGCGCCTCGCCGAAGTCGTGGATCGTGACGACGTTCGGATGCCGCAACACGGCCGCGGCCCGCGCCTCGCGCCGGAAGCGTTCGACCGCCTGCGCGTCCGCGACGAAACTCGGATGCAAGACCTTGACCGCCACTTCGTCGCCGATGTGGACGCGGCGTGCGCGATAGACCGCACCCATGCCGCCCGCGCCGAGTTGCGCGCACAACTCATACTTGGCATCGAGCACGCGCCCCACGAGCGGCGCGGCGATAGCAGCCGCGACGGCCGCCGAGTCAACGCGCTCGGTCGGCGTGTTGAAGGAAGCGAGCGACAGGCCGCAGCCGGCGCAGAAGCGCGCGCCCTCACTAAGCACTTGTTGACATTGCGGACACTTCATTGCGCTCGCATGTTAACACCTGAACGCGCCCGGCCGGGAGCGCGCATTATTCATGGCCTAAACTGTGGTTGGCGCGCTCCGCATGTTCGGCGTATAGTGCAGACGCGCCCACGCCGAATGATTGCATGCCTCTGTTTCACATCACAGACGCCAGCGGCCGCCAATGGCAACACACGCTCGCGCCGCACACACCTTGCACCATCGGGCGCGCGCCCGACAACCAGATCGTCTTAAACGACGGTCGCGCTTCGCGCCATCACGCCTACATCAAGTTCAATGACGGCGCGTATCTGCTCGTGGACGGCGTTATCGAAGGGGCACAGGTCAAACGCAGCGCCAACAAGGTCTTCGTCAACGGACAGCCGCGCATCGAGCATCAACTAACCGACGGCGATCAGATAACTATCGGCGCGAGCCTCTTGCGCTTCGTGCAGCCAGCGGCGGAACTCACACCCCGCGTGCGCTATGCCGACAGCCGGCTCGGCTCGACGCAACTGCTTATCCCGGCCGACGACGTGTTGCGCGGCGCGTTCCAAACGATGCCCGTGTCTGCGTCTGCGTCCGAAGCAGAACTGGCCGCACTGCGACGCAAGGCCGACATACTCGCGCTGCTCTACGAGATGAGCCAGACGCTCAGTTCCGTCTTCGACCTCGCCACCATCTTCGACAAAGCGACCGAGATCATCTTACGCGTCACGCCCGCCGACCGCGTGGTCGCGCTACTGCATGACGCAAAACGGGCCAGCACTGATCTCAGCGCGAGCTTGCGCCCTGTGGCGACGCGCTTGCGCCATGACAAGCTCGCTACCGCGGCCCAATCGTTGACGGTCAGCCGGACGATCACGAACAAGGTGCTCGGCGAGCGCGCCGCGTTGTTGTCGCAGGACACAGCGGCCGACGAAAATCTCGCCGCCGCGCGCTCGATCATCGCGCAAGGTGTGCGCTCGACCATCTGCGCGCCGTTGCTCGTCGCGGCCGGCGCGCACGGCGTTATCTATGCCGACCGGCTCGACCGTGCCGCGCAGTTCACGCGCGACGACCTGGCCCTTATCAGTGCCGTGGCCGCGCAGACGGCCATTGCCGTCGAGTCGGTGCGCGCACATGAACGTTTGGCGCGCGAGGAAGTGGCGCGGGCCAACTACAGTCGCTTCCTGCCCGACCACGTTGTGCGGCAACTGCTCGACCGGCCCGAATCGTTTCAACTCGGCGGCAGCAACCAGATTGTGACCGTGCTCTTTGCAGACGTGCGCGGCTTCACGCGTCTGTCCGAACACACGCCGCCCGAACAGGTCGTGCAGGTCCTGAATCGCTACTTCTCCGCCATGACCCAGATCATCTTCGCGCGCGGCGGCACGCTCGACAAATACATCGGCGACGGCTTGATGGCGCTGTTCGGTGCGCCCGCCGCGAGCAGCGCGGACACGTCGAATGCGGTCGCCGCCGCCGTTGACATGCAGCGGCGCATTGCCCCGATCAACGTCGAACTGAGCGCCGCGGGTTTACCTGAGATCAGCATCGGCATCGGTCTGCACACGGGCGAGGCGACGGTCGGCTATATCGGCTCGGAACGGCGCACGGAGTACACAGCCATCGGCGACACGGTGAATCTGGCCGCGCGTTTGGAACAGAACTCACTAGGCGGGCAGATACTACTGAGCGAGGCCGTGGCGCAAGCCGCCGCCTGCCCTTATCCTCTGCGCGCACGCCAACCGCTCACGGTCAAGAATCGAGTGCAGCCCGTTCAGGTTTATGAAGTCGAATGGAACGAAGCGACGCCCACAGGCGGATGAAGAATCTTATGCAGATGTGGAGAGTTTGCGCCTGATGATCGTCGCGGGCGAGGCGTCGGGCGACGCACACGCGGCGGCATTGGTGCGTGCGCTCGCGGCTCGCGCACCCGATGTGCAGTTCGAGTTCTTCGGTGCGACGGGGCAAGCGTTGCGCGCGGCGGGCGTCGAAACTGTGGTCGAGATCGATCAGTTGGCCATTGTCGGTCTGCTTGAGATCGGGCGCGCGCTGCCGCAGTTCTGGCGCGCGTTCAAGACGCTTAAGAGTGCGGCTATTGAGCGCCGGCCCGACGCGGTTATCCTCGTCGATTGGCCCGACTTCAACCTGCGCCTCGCGCGCGCGCTGCACCGGCGCGGGCTGCGCGTCATCTACTACATCAGCCCGCAGCTTTGGGCTTGGCGCGCGCATCGTGTGCGACAGGTGCGCCGCGACGTTGATCTACTGCTGGCGATCCTACCGTTCGAGCCAGAGTGGTACGCGCAACGCGGTGTCGCGCACGCGGAGTTTGTCGGCCATCCGCTCGCGGGCACGGTCACGCCGCGCTTCGACCGCGCGGAGTTCTGTCGCCGGCACAAACTCGATCCCTTGCGCCCCATCATCGCGCTGCTGCCCGGCAGTCGCCACAAAGAACTCACGCGCATCTTGCCCGTCATGCTCGACGCGGCGCACATCATCTCTCGTCGACGACCCGACGCGCAGTTCGTCGTCGCGCTTGCTTCGACCCGCACGCCCGTCGAAGCCGCGGCCGTTGTGACCACCGCGACTGGTCAGAACAACGCTACGTCTCAGTTGGTCCTACGCGTTGTCGAACACGAGACACGCGAGGCGTTGGCGGCGGCGGACGCGGCGGCTGTCGCAAGCGGCACGGCTACGCTTGAGACGGCGCTCGTCGGCACGCCGCTCGTCGTCGTCTATAAAGAGTCGGCGCTCAACTGGCACACGCTGGGCCGGCTGATCAGCATCGAGCATTTCGGCCTCATCAACTTGATCGCGGGCACACGCCTCGCGCCCGAACTCATGCAAGACGACTTCACCGGCGCGCGCTTGGCCGACGAGTTGCTGCGCTTGCTCGACACAGAACAGAACGAAGCAATGCGCGCCCAACTGCGCGCGGCCACTGCCCGCCTCGGCACAGGCGGCGCGTCCGAACGCGCGGCCGATGCGATCCTGCGCGCGTTACACGCGTGGGGCGTGTGAACGATCAATCATGAAGGAAGAATGATGAATGATGAATAAGCCGCTATTCATCCGTCATCATTCTTCCTTTCCTTCAAGCCGCGCCGTCAGTTCTGCGACTTGGCGACGCAGTTCGTTTAGTTCAGTCCGCATCTGCGGCAACCGGCCGAAGTGCGCGTTCAGCCGTTTGTACTCGTCGAGCGGGCGCACGGGCACGCCCCAGACGACCGTGCCCGCGCGCACGATCTTGCCCGGCAGCACGCCCGCCTTCGAGCCAATCACAGCCCCCGCTTGCACGCGCGCGTGATCGCCGAAGCCGACCTGCCCGCCGATCACCGCGTCGTCCTCGATCACCGTGCTGCCGGAGATGCCGGTCTGCGATGCGATGACGACGCGCGCGCCGATCTCGACGTTGTGCCCGACTTGCACGAGGTTATCGATCTTCGTCCCGCGCCCGATACGCGTCGCGCCGAGCGCGCCCCGGTCCACGCACGTATGCGCGCCTAACTCAACGTCGTCTTCGATCACGACCGTCCCCATCTGCGGAAACTTATGATAGCCCGCCTCGTCGCGCACGTAACCGAACCCGTCCGCGCCCACAACCACGCCCGCGTGCAAGACCACGCGCGCGCCGATCTCCACGTTGTCGTACAACACGACCTGCGGGCGCAGCACGCAATCGCGCCCCACGCGCACGTCTTGACCGACGACCACGCCCGCATGCAACTGTGTGCCCGCACCAATCACCGTGCGCGCGCCGACGACGACGTGCGGCCCAATAAAGACGCCTTCATCAACTTGTGCGCTCGCCGCCACAACCGCCGTCGGATCAACGCCCGCGGCCCGGCGCTCGACCGGGTGCAACACTTCGGCAATGCGCGCGAACGCGAGCTTAGGGCGGGCGACTTCAATCAACACCGGCCCGTGTGCCGCGTCCGGCTTTATGTCCGCGCCCTCCGGCACGAGCAGACACGCGGCCCCGCCCCGCAGCGCGTCGCCCAACAACTTCTGGTCTTCGACAAACGCGATTGCACCCGCGCCCGCCTGCGCCAAACTCGCCACATGCTCGACCCTCACGCTCGCGTCGCCATGCACGCGCCCGCCAACCAGCGCGGCCAACGTGGCGACCGTCCGGCTCTCAGTGTTGCTACTCATAAATAGTCGTCTCTACGCGTTCGGCCCTGCCGGCGCGCGTGAAGCCGCGTTTTGATTGCCGGATGAAGTTGACGAGGTGGCGCACATGCTCGTCGTCCGTCTGTTCGAGTTCGGCGAGCGCAACGGCGAGCGGCACGCCGGCTCGAAATAAAAGTTGATAGGCGCGCTTCAGGCTGCGCCGCGTCTCGGTTGAAAAACCCGCGCGTCGCAAGCCCACGCTGTTCAAGCCGCGCACGCGCGGCGGATTGCCGTCCGTCGTGAAGTACGGCAACACGTCCTGCACGATCTTCGACTTGCCGCCGACCATCGCGTAGCGCCCGATGCGTATGAACTGGTGACAGCCGACGTTGTTCGACAGGAAGGCGTGATCCTCAACCGTGATATGCCCGGCGAGCGCCACGCCGTTAGCGAAGATATTATCGTCGCCCACCAAGCAGTTGTGCGCCACATGCACACCGATCATCAGGAAGTTGCGACTGCCCACACGCGTCGTCTCATCTGCACCACTCGCCCGGTGCAGCGTCACATACTCGCGGATCAAATTATCATCGCCCACGACGAGCCGCGACGCCTCGCCCGCGAACTTTACATCCTGCGGCTCGCCGCCCAACGTCGCGTGTTCAAAGACACGATTGCGCGCGCCCAAAGTCGTGAAGCGTTTGACGACCGCATGCGCGCCGATCTCGCAGTCAGCCCCGATGACGACATCAGCTTCGACGACGGCGTAAGGGCCGACGCGCACGCCCGCGCCCAAGTCCGCGCGCGGGCTGATGATGGCTGTCGTATGAATCGCGCTCATCTCGTTCGCCCGCGATGGTACATCAACAGCGGTGACAAGTGACAAGTGACGAGTGCCAAGTTAAGAACGCCATTGCTCAGCATGAGGCAATTGTTATTGCCGTTAACGTCTTGCATCGACAAGGGGATACGGGTATTATGTCCCGTCGCCGGAAATGCGCTCGGTCGGAGTGTGCCCGGTGTTTAGATCGGGGATACTCAATCGAATGTGAGACAGGGCGGTAAGAATTTTTAACGCCCGTTAAGGAGACTGTCTAGTGTTTAGCGATCAATTTCGCCGGAACGAATCGGTCAAGGGGCGGTTCAGCGGCGTGCGTAGCTCGAAGCTGATCTCGAACTTGGCCGACGTGTCTTGGAAAGTCTTTCAGGCGGTCAACAAGGCGCTGCCCGAAGGCGAGGCGCATCCGGCCCGCGTGGGCCCTGGGCCGCTCTTGAAGTCTTACGAGCGCACCAGCCCGCCGCTCGGCTTCCCGCGCGAGACTGACAGTTTGTGCCCGCGCTGCGTCAAAGAAGTGCGCGAGGCCGTTATCGACGGCACGACCACGCTTGAGACGTTGATGCACGAGCATCCGGGTGAGATCAAAGCGCAGATTCTCGAAGACAACGGGCGCATCATCATGCGCAAGGATTGCCCGAAGCATGGTCGCTTTGAAGATGTGCTGGCGAGTGACCCGGCGTTTCTGCAACGCATCGAGTCGCTGTTCTTCGGGCGCGACTTCCGCGCCGCCGAAGATGCAAGCGTACACCGGCACGGCACGTCTAATATTAAGTTCGGGCGCGGCGCGGTGTTGACGGTCGATCTCACCAACCGCTGCAACATGATGTGCAACCCGTGCTTCATGGACGCGAATCAGGTCGGCTACGTCCACGAGCCGACGTTTGAAGACACGAAAGCGATTCTTGATCGCGCCGTCTCGTTCAAACCGAAGCGCCAGATCATCATTCTCTTTTCGGGCGGCGAACCGACGCTCTCGCCCTACTACTTGGAAGCGGTCGCTTACGCCAAACAGGTCGGCTTCTATCGCATCCTCGCTGCCACGAACGGCATACGCTTCGCCGAAGACATAGAGTTCTGCAAGGCCGCGAAAGAGGCCGGGCAGCACGGCGTCTATTTGCAGTTCGACGGCGTCTCGGAAGAAAAGAACAAGCATCGCGGCGTCGGCAACCTGTTCGACGTGAAGTTGCGCGCGATTGAGAACCTCGCCAGCGTCGGCATCAAGGTCACTTTGGTCACGACCATCGTGAACACGATCAATAACGACGCCATCGGCGAGATCGTCGAGTTCGCCGCCAAGAACATCGACAAGATTCAGACCATCGCCTTTCAGCCCGTCTCGTTCACCGGGCGCGACGAAGACGTGCCCGACGACATCCGCATCAAGCAGCGTTACACGCTCGCGGACATGGCGACCGATCTGGAAACGCAACTCGGCGGCGATTTGAAAGCTTTGCGCGATTGGTATCCGCTCTCGTCTTATTCGGCGTTCACGTCCGTCATGGACATGCTGCAAGGCGCGGACGCGCCGTGGGGTTGGTCGTCGTGCAACTGCCACCCGAACTGCGGCGTGTTCACCTTGATGGTCGTCAACCGCCACACGGGCGAGTGGACGCCGCTCTTTAAGTTCTTCGACTACGAGCGGTTCATGAAAGACGTGTCGCTCATCACCGACACGGCGCGCGGGCAAAAACTGACGATGGCCCAACTCGGCATGGCCATCATGCGTAACTTCGATCCGACGAAAGCGCCCGAAGGGTTTCCGATCTCGCAGATCGTCAACCTGTTCAAGCCGTCTTCGACCAACTCGAACTCGGATCGCAACGACCGCATGAAGACGCAAGGTACGACGGCCGCCGATCCGGCCGATCAGTGGCGCGTGCTCTGCGTCGAAGGCATGTGGTTTCAGGACCTGTTCAACTACGACTTCCGCCGCACCGAGATGTGCGTCATCCCTTACGGCACGCAAGAAGGCGAGATCAGCTTCTGCGCTTACAACACGGGCGTCGGCTGGCGGCAGATCATCGAGAACATGCACAAGACGGCGAACCTCGGCGACTGGTACACGGAGCACGGCCGCCACGCCGTCTACGCCAAAGGCAAGCCCGTGCCCGGCATCCAGAAGGCGCGCACACTCAGCTTGCCCATCGTGCATCAGATACTCGCCGCCGACGCCGACCCGGCCGAGCGTGGCGTGACGCCCTACCTCGTCGCAGAGGCAGAAGAAGAGGCCACAGTCTCTTAAGCTCAAGGGGCGGTCGAACCGCACGCGTGCAGTTCGACCGCCCCTTTTATCCCGACATCAACCCCCAACCTCGCAACCTTCGGGTCTGGCATGCCTCGACCTGTAAGCAAGCTTAAAACTGAAAGGAAGTGCCCCTGTGAGTAAAGTTATATTCCTGTTCTTCGTCCTAGTCTTTGTGAGCGCGACGCTCTCCCTGTCCGCCGTCGCGCAGCAACAGGACAACAACCAGCAGATAAATGCATCTGCATCAAGTCAGACTGCTCCGGCGGATCCATTCGAGGCGCAACTCATCCCCCGCAACGCGAAAGTCTATATCGCCCCGTTCAAGAGCGAGGACTCGGAGAAGCCGGTCGAAGGCTTCGAGACTTACATGGCGGCGGCACTGCGCAAGAAGAATGTGCCGTTGCTCATAGTCGCGGATCGCTCATTGGCTGATTTCGAGATAACCGGCTCGGCCGACAAGAAAGGGGCAGGCACGGCCAAGAAGATATTACTTGGCGACTTCCGCTCGACGACCTCCGCGTCGATCACCGTAACCAATCTCAAAACGGGCATAGTCGCCTACGCCGACGCCTCGCACCGCGGTTCGGCTAACAAGGGGTTGCGCTCTTCGGCGGAGAAGCTGGCGAAGTATCTGAAACGGAAGATGGAAGACGACGAGAAAAAAATGCGGCAGCGCCATGTGGCACAGGGTTAAGCTAGAAGCGCCGCCCAGTTGGTATCCCGTTACCGCCCCGCGAACCATGCTCAAGGCTTCGCATGGTTCGCGGGGCGGTTGACAATCATCCCGCTAGCACGTAAATTTTTTCCCGTCTTAACAGACAGTTGGGAGGTCGTCCAATGGTAGGACTCCAGACTCTGGATCTGGCTATCGGGGTTCGAGTCCCTGCCTCCCAGTCTTTTAGAAACAAACACTTACGGGCAGCCAAAGATTATGGCTGCCCGTTTTGTGTGTCTATAGTGTGCCAACTTACAGAACACTCACCCTAGAAGCTTAGGTTAGTCATCCCTGAAAAAGTCTGAATCAGACGAAAACACTGAGCAAAGCGAGGTGTGTGGCGCTCCAAGCGGTGTGTAGAATCACCGTGTTCTGCCATTTGATCATAAAAACACGGTGATTGATGCGCCCTCCCACCAACCCTGAACTAGCCCCGGATAACTCCTCGCGAGTGCGCCTTCAGTTGCTCGTCTCGCACGAGCATCTGCTCTACCGGTTAGCCGAGGCCATCGACTGGGCTCGCTTCGAGGCCGAACTCGGCTCGCTCTATGCCGAGGATGTTGGGCGGCCCGGTCTGCCCACGCGCTTGATGGTCGGGCTGCACTACCTCAAGTACCTCTTCGACGAGTCAGACGAATCCGTCGTCGAGAAGTATGTGGAGAACCCCTACTGGCAGTTCTTCTGTGGCCGCACCTACTTCGAGCATGAGTTGCCCTGTCACCCGACCTCGCTCGTCCGCTGGCGCTGGCGCCTCGGCGCGGCGGGTGTCGAGAAGCTGCTCACGGAGACGCTCTCGACGGCCAAGCGCGAGCAGGCGTTGCGCGAGTCGGAGATCAGGCGAGTCAACGTCGATACGACCGTACAAGAGAAGGCCATCGCCTTTCCCACAGACGCACGCCTTTATCACAAGGCGCGGTGCGCCCTGGTACGGGCGGCTCGCGCTGCCTTCATCAACTTGCGACAGTCTTACGCGCGCTTAGGCCAGCGTGCGCTGGTGCGGCAAGGGCGCTACGCCCAGGCCCGACAGATGAAGCGGGCACGGCGCGAAACCAAGCGTTTACGCCTGTATCTGGGGCGCGTCATCCGCGACATCCGGCGCAAGTGTTCGCGGCCCGCACCCGCGCTCAAGGCGCTGCTGGAGCGGAGCGAGCGCATCCTCCGTCAGCAGCGGCACGACTCGCCAAAGCTCTACAGTGTGCATGCGCCCGAGGTCGAGTGCATCGCTAAGGGGAAGGCGCACCAGCCGTACGAGTTCGGCTGCAAGGTGGCAATAGTCACCACATCAAAGAACAACTGGGTGGTCGGCGTCGAGGCCGTGCATGAGAACCCTTACGATGGGCGGACGCTCGCACCCGCCCTCGCTCAGGTCGAGCGGATGACCACAGTCAAGCCGGAGGAAGCCTTCGTGGATCGTGGCTTCAAGGGCACGGCACATCACCCAAAAGACGTGGCCGTCTACGTCTCAGGACGAAAGCGGTTGACGCGAACGCTGAAGGCCCTGCTGCGCAGGCGCGCAGCTATCGAGCCTGTCATCGGTCATCTCAAGCACGACCACGGGATGGAGCGTAATCACTTACTCGGTCAGGAGGGCGACCGCGTCAACGCGCTGCTAACGGGTTGCGGCTTCAACCTGCGGAAGCTCTGGCGCTTCTTCCAAGTAGCCGTGAGCTTACAACCGGCCTGACTTTTTCAGGGACGACTAGGTTAGGCGCTTAAAATTTCACGTTACTTCACCTTGCTGCATGAAAGTGAGGGGGGGTGCGAACGGGACACTTGAGTTCTTTTGTCCCATTCATTGTAGCATAGATATACATTACCTTAGATTTAATCTCTAAAGATGAAATTCCCCACAGCTTCAAGTCTCAGTTGCAATAATCTTTGATGTATTATGCCTCTTGAATACCAGCAATAAGTGCCTTAGGTAAGCCGCAAGTAGCTTAAAACAGGCTGTATTCACCAAATATGAACTGAGGCGACACCAAATGTCTAACGGCAGCCCCACCTATCAACTCCCACCGGGCATCAAACTCCGACATAAACTCCCGATAAATCCAGGTGTCATTTTTTGTATTGCGTGGTCGCCTGATGGGCGGATGCTGGCCTTTGGTGGTAATGAGTCTGTTAGTACCATTGGGGGCAACGAATCTCTTATCCGTTTGTGGGATGTCAAGGCAAGCAAGTGGAGCCGTTCGATCAAAGACCCGTCCTTGATGGTCTATAGCGTAGGGTGGTCACCTGACGGACAGATGTTGGCTACTGGAACTAACGAGGGGTTAGTCCGACTGTGGAACGAGGCGAGGCAGTTGCGCTGCACGTTCTCTGGACACACCGGTAGCGTTTTAAGCGTGGCGTGGTCGCCTAACGGTCGCACGCTCGCATCTTGTGGTGAAGACGGAACAATCCGGTTGTGGGACGTAGCGGCAAGACAGTTGCGCCACACAATCCATAAACACACTGGTAGAGTCATACATGTAGTCTGGTCGCCTAACGGGGACAAACTCGCATCTTGTAGCGCAGACAGAACTATCCGATTGTGGGATGAGATGGGGAATTCGCACCGCACGCTCACTGGACACACCGGTAGCGTTTTAAGCGTAGCGTGGTCGCCTAACGGTCGCACGCTCGCATCTGGAAGCGCCGATGGAACTATTCGACTTTGGGATGCTAAGACAGGACATCTTGAAATCCTCCTTGAAGGTCACACGGCTCCTGTTAGAAGTATCACCTTTTCCTTTGATAGTCGTTTACTCGCTTCAAAGTCCAGTGACCAAACTGTCCGTCTCTGGCGTTGCGATACGGGAGAGGGTATTGTGAAACTTGCTGAGTTTGCTTCCGATTCTTGGATCCCCAATTTGGCCTTTCACCCCCAGTCACCCGTTCTGGCTACACTCGGTGAAAAAGATACCATCATTCGTATATGGGATTTGGATTTTGATGCACTTCTTGCTACGCCCTCGATCATCCCCAGCGTCAGTTACACTAATGCAAAAGTTGTGCTTATGGGTGAGACTGGAGTAGGGAAAACCGGGCTGGGCATACGACTTGCCGAGGGCGTGTGGCGGCCAACACCCGGCTCGACGCACGGGATGAATGTCTGGTCGCTCCAAAGCGAGCCGGAGCGCGAGGTGATGCTGTGGGACTTCGCCGGGCAGGACGAATACCGGCTGGTACATCAGCTTTTCCTGAACGAGACGAGCGTCGCCTTGATGCTCTACAATCCGACGAAGTCGAACGACACATTCTTCGGTGTCGATTACTGGGATAAGGCGCTTAGAAATGCCGTGCCGGGAGAGGTGCGGAAGTTTCTTGTGGCCGCACGCGTTAATGTGGCCGTGTGAGAATGACGAAAACTGTTATTAATGATTATTGCAAGGCGAACGGCTACCGCGCGCATTTCGCCACGAGTGCTGAGACGAACGAAGGCTGCGACGAGATACGCGAGGCTATAATAGCGGCGATCCCGTGGGATCGCCTGCCACGCACCAGTAGCCCTCAAATCTTCAAGCGCATCAAGGATTTTCTTGCCACCATCAGACAGGGCAACCGCGTCCTCGTACGCGAGATTGACCTGCGTGCGGAGTTCGACGCGCAAGCGGGCGCTGATAACGCCCCGACCGAAGACGAGTTCCACACGGTCATCATGCATGTCGAGACTGCCGGGCTCATCAAGCGCCTCTCTTTCGGTGACTTCATTTCCCTTAAGCCAGAACTTCTAAATGGTTATGCCTCAGACATAGTGGATGCGGCTCGGCAGCATCCGGATGGGCTTGGAGTTGTACGCAAAGCGGATGTCCTCAACGGGCGCATCAAGCTTGCGGATGAGGGCGGGTTGAGTAAGGCCGATAAGATTTTCCTGCTGCACGCAACGGTTGAGTTGTTCCTGAGGTTGGGACTAGCACTTGAACAAGATGGAAACCTTGTTTTTCCTTCCAAGTTCAACCAGCAGATGCCACCGCTTGAGGAAGATCCAGTTGTTGAAGTCGAGTTCGATTTTGAGGGGCCGGTTGAAAATCTCTATACGACGCTGGTTGTGAAGCTCTATTATGGTGGCATCTTTAATCTCAAGAAGCTTTGGAAGAACGCCGCCGAATTCCTTAATGCCCGTGGGCGCGTGTGCGGCTTTCAACTTTACGGCGATGGTGACGGGCACGGAACGCTTAAAGTCTTCTATGCTGAGCGTGTTAGCGACGACGGCAAGGCGCTCTTCCTTAAAGTCATCGCCGACCACTTCAAGGATAAGGGTGTCGAAGTGCGGCGGCAAAGAATTTATCGCTGCCCACACTGCCGCGAGCCGGTACGGGATCGCCATGCGGTTGCAAAGGCGCTGGAACGTGGCACAGAGGAAATGCCATGTCTCTACTGCTTCAAACCCTTTCTTCTGATCGACGCGCTAGAAGTTCTCTACCGTAACGACCGGAAATTCCTCGCGCAGATCGCAGTGATGGAAAATCGCGCCGAGGCAAGCATGGAGCGCGGCGGCCAATTTATTTCGGCGTCGGCAGAGTTGCGAACGGGGAACTTCAAGGAGTGGGCCAGAGGCGCGGATATAGCTACAATTGCTATTGTCTTCACAGATGTACTTAATAGCACAATTCTCAACGTAGACTTCGGTGATGAGCGCTGGCGGCAGGTGCGTGAGGCACACTTCGCACGAGCCAGCGAACTTGTAAAACGCGGCAAAGGTTACTTTATCAAAACCATTGGCGACTCTGTCATGGCCGCATTCCACAGCGCCGCTGATGCCCTGGATTTTGCGCTCGGCTTATACCATCAGACAGGCCATGAGTCTATTAAGATTCGCGCAGGCATTCACATTGGCCCTGTTGAAGTTGCCTCAGGTGATGCTTTCGGTCAGCAGGTGAGTATGGCGGCTAGAGTTGAAGCTAAGGCTAGGGAGGGCGGCATTTGGGTGAGCAATCAGGTCAAAGAAGACATTGACGCGCTACGTGCCTCAAAGCATGCACATCTCAAATGGACGGAACACCCGCGCGAGAAACTCAAGGGCTTCCCTCGAAAATGTACGCTCTGGTCAATTGAATGACACAACCTTGAACGAGACGGTATAACTGTATTGTCCAGACAGAGATTAAATATCGCAGCATTCTGTTGCATCTAAATACAGTAATGCCGCTCATTCTTAACTGTAGTGTCTCGTCGAACTCATCCACCGAAGAGCAGCTTCTCTAATTTCTCAGTTGCAGCCTGCTGCATATCAGGTAAAACGTGCGAGTAAATATCCATTGTAAGCGTAATGGAAGAATGCCCTAGCCGCTCGCTAACAACCTTTGGATTCTCATTGGCCGCAAGCAAGAGCGTGGCGCAAGAATGGCGCAGGTCATACAAGCGCAGAGTTTCGGGCAAGCCGGCGCGCTTTAGTATCGGCTTAAAGTGCTTCTGTATGACATTCAGCCTGATAAGCGGCTGACCTTCGCTCGTGGCAAAGACAAGATCAAGATTCTGATATGTTGCGCCAGCCTTCAAACGTGCTTCTGCCTGATACCGTCTGTGTTCCTTGAGCGCACTTGTAACTGAAGCCGGTAACGGTATGCGGCGACGACTACGCGGGGTTTTGGGTTCACCAAAATACCAATCTCCGCTCTTGTAGCTTTTCCAAATGAGCGACCGTTGCACGGTCACAAGGCCAGAATCTCAGATCAATATCCGACCACTTCAAACCGAAATACTCTGAGGGGCGCAACCCTGTTGCGAGCGCAAGAATAAACAGCGCACGCCAACGATCAGTTGCAGCCTTTTTAAGAAAGCGTGCGGCTTCTACAGGCGTAAGAGATTGCATTTCTTTTCCTGCCTTGCGTGGCAGTTCGACCGAATCACAAGGGTTATGCGCCAGCATACGCCAGCGCACAGCCTGTTTTAATGCCGAAGACAAAACGGAGTGAGTAAAGCGCACTGTGCGCGGCGACAATCCTTTCTCACACATGCTCGTGTAAAACGTTTGTACGTCTAAAGGGCGCACATCAGATAGCCGCTTGCCGCCCAACACAGGAACAACATAGCGATCAAGCAAGCCCTCATATTCCCGATAAGTGTTTGCTCTTAAACGCGGCTGCGCTGCCCCCTTTAACCACTTGTCGAGATAGTCCTCGACCGTCATCGGCGACGGCTCAACGAACGTGCCCGTGCTAATTGCGGTTAGCGTTTTATTCAGATAGTCCTGCGCGTCTTTCCTCTTGCCTCTGATCGTTTTGTTGAGATACCTGCGCTTCCCGTTCCCATCACGCCCTGTAAAGATACGGACAAGCCAAGTGTCTTCGCCGCGCGGGACGATCTGCCCCGCCGTGTTCCCGCGTTTCCTCTTCTGCTCTGCACCCTGCTTTTCGTCCTGTGCTACTCTTTTCATCGCTCTGACCTTTCTTAGCCGAAGGGGTAGAGTTAAGGGATAGGGAGCGTTGGCGCGCTCACCTATCCCGTTTCGCTTTAGTGCGAAAGCCGCATTGCAGCTATGCCCGTTTGCACGGCGGCGGCGGCTGCTACGTGTTTGCAGACAAGCCCGCGCTCGCCACCTTTGCAGTCGCAATGCCCGAAGCGGCGGCCTGCACGCACAAAGAAATTAACGTTGTAGGTCGCGCCTGTCGCGCGGTTCTCAACCTTGAATTGCCGGAACTGTACGAAGCGCACGAACAGACTGCCTGACTTAGCTCTGCTAATTGCTTTGCTCATTTGCTCTGCGGATTTGAGTTCGATCATGGGCTTTAGTCCCTTTCGCTTTGTCAATTTCACCAACACACATATCCTAGCGCATGCGCTAGGATATGTCAAGAGAAACCCTTGCACATACGTTAGTTTTATGGTAGATATTTTTTATGAACGCATTGCTAACGACGCAACAGGCGGCGGAAAGATTGGGAGTGACGGCGGCCGCGTGCGTCAAATGATTGTTGACGGGCAATTACCCGCAACCAAGATGGGCAGGGATAACTTCATCAAAGAATCAGATTTGAAGTTAGTTGAGCACAGAAAAGTAGGCCGTCCGCCAAAGTCTGCTGCCAATGGCAAGGGAAAGCGCAGACCTCACGAACTAAAAACAAGGGAATAGTCCTTTGGAAAACCTCGACAAGAAATCTCTCAGCGAACGCGACATCTGCACACAGTTCATTACGCCTGCAATAATTCGGGCTGGATGGGACTTGCAGACACAGGTGCGCGAAGAGGTCACCTTCACGGCCGGGCGTGTAGTTGTTAAAGGGCAACTAGCTTTTCGTAGTGATAAGCGAAAGCGTGCCGATTATGTGCTTTACCACAAACCGAACATACCGTTGGCAGTAATCGAAGCGAAAGACAATAAACACATTGTCGGAGCGGGCATGCAGCAAGCTCTTGACTATGCTGAGACGCTTGATGTGCCGTTTGCTTACAGTTCAAACGGCGATGCTTTTCTTGAGCATGATCGCACGCGCAGTAAAGGCATCATCACGCGCGAAATTTCGCTTGATGCGTTCCCTTCACCACAAGAGTTATGGGAAAGGTATTGCGCGGCCAAAGACCTTGAAGGCGAACAGCGACGCATCATTGAACAGGCGTATTTCTCCGAGGGCAGCGGCAAAGTTCCGCGCTATTACCAACTAATCGCCATCAACCGCACGATTGAAGCGATTGCTAAAGGGCAAAATCGCATCTTGCTGGTAATGGCAACCGGCACGGGCAAGACGTACACAGCTTTTCAAATCATCTGGCGACTGTGGAAAGCAAAGACAAAGCGGCGCATTCTGTTTCTGGCAGACCGAAACATTCTTGTTGACCAAACGAAGACCAACGACTTTCAGCCGTTCGGCAACGCCATGACCAAAATTGAGAAACGGCAAGCCGACACATCTTATGAGATTTATCTTGCGCTTTATCAAGCCGTCTCCGGCACAGAGGAAGAAAAGAACATCTATAAACAGTTCTCACCGAACTTCTTTGACCTTGTGATTGTGGACGAGTGCCATCGCGGGAGCGCGGCAGAGGATTCTGCATGGCGCGAGATTCTTGAATACTTCAGTTCAGCCACACAGATCGGCTTGACGGCAACGCCAAAGGAAACGAAAGATGTTTCAAACATAGATTACTTTGGCGATCCCATTTACACCTATTCACTGAAACAAGGCATCGAAGACGGATTTCTCGCGCCTTACAAAGTCATTCGTATTGACATTGATAAAGACCTGCAAGGCTGGCAACCGACGCCGGGGCAGCGTGACAGGCACGGCAATCTCATCGAAGATCGAATCTACAATCAACGCGATTATGACCGCACACTTGTCTTAGAAAAGCGGACTGAACTTGTCGCTAAGAAGATCACGCAATATCTAAAGGCGACAGATCGCTATGCAAAAACGATTGTCTTTTGTGAAGACACAGACCATGCCGAACGGATGCGGCAAGCCCTCGTCAATGAGAACAGCGATTTGGTAGCAGAGAATAGTAAGTATGTGATGCGAATAACCGGCGACGATGCGATTGGCAAAGCCGAGCTAGACAATTTTATCATGCCTGAATCGCGCTACCCTGTGATTGCCACCACTTCGCGGTTAATGGGTACGGGTGTTGACGCGCAGACGTGCAAGGTTATCGTGCTGGATAAAAACATCAATTCGATGACTGAGTTTAAGCAGATCATCGGACGTGGCACGCGCATCCGAGAAGATTTTAAGAAGCTTTACTTCACCATCATGGATTTTAAGAAAGCGACGGAGCTTTTTGCCGACACGGATTTTGATGGTGAGCCTGTAAAAATATACGAGCCGAAGGGTGACGATCCGCCATTGCCGCCGGATGAAGAAGGCGGCGAAGAGATTATTGTTGACCCGCCAGTGCCGCCGGGTGTTAAGAAGTATTATGTTGCTGACGTGCCTGTGACTGTGACGGCAGAGCGCGTGCAATATCTTGTTAATGGCAGGCTCATCACAGAATCGCTCAAAGCCTTCACGAAGAAAAGAGTACAACAAGAGTTCGCTTCGCTTGATGAATTTCTGCGCGTATGGCAAGAAGCGGAGCGTAAAGAAGCGATCATCAACGAACTAAGCGAACAGGGTATTTTGATTGAAGCATTAGCGGAGCAGGTAGGCAAAGACTTTGACCCGTTCGATCTGGTTTGCCATGTCGCATTTGATCAGCCGCCGTTGACCCGCCGCGAGCGTGCAGAGCGTGTGCGAAAGCGCAACTACTTCACGAAGTACGGCGAGCGGGCGCGGAAGGTGTTAGATGCGTTACTTGATAAGTATGCGGATGAAGGTATCGAGCCGATTGAAAGCATGGACGTTTTGAAGGTGCGCCCCTTTGCTGAAATAGGTTCGCCGCTTGAAATCATCAAGGCATTTGGCGGCAAGGAAAAGTACCTCGAAGCTGTGAGCGAACTGGAAAATAATCTCTATATAGCCGCGTGAGGAATAAGCTTATGGTGAATAGGGACGACGACAAGAATATTGACGTGCTAGATGTCGTTAATTGCGCTCAATACTTCCACGAAATTGATGAGGGAAATGTTTATGGAGCTTGTCTAGAACAGCTATCGAGAAATAGGCTGTTCGAGTGGCTCAACGGTTAATTAAAAACAGTAAGCTGACGAACCGCCAGCTCAACCAGTTGATCGGCTACTTCGCGCTAGAAGTGCCCGCGAGTCGTGCCGCGAAAGTAATGCTCATCAACCGCCACAGCGCCGAGCGCGTCTACCACGTCATTCGTCGCTGCCTCGCCCGCGAGTGCGAACTGCACAGCCCGCTCGGAGGCGAGGTCGAGTGCGACGAGTCTTACTTCGGCGGCGGCACAAAGGCAAACGTGGTCGCGGCGCAGCCGGCAAAGTCCCCGTATTCGGGCTGCTCAAGCGCAACGGCAAGGTCTACACCCGCATCGTCGAGGACGTGTCTCGTAAGACTTTGCGCCAGATCATCAAGACGAAGGTCGTGCCCGAGAGCGTCATCTACACCGATAGCTTCCGCTCCTACGATGGGCTGGTGCTCGACGGCTTCAAGCACTACCGCATCAATCATCAGCAGTGCTTTGTGATGAGTAAGCGGAATCACATTAACGGCATCGAGAACTTCTGGGGCTATGCCAAGACGAAGTTGAAAAGCTACTACGGCGTGCGCCGCGAACACTTCTATTTCTATCTGAAAGAAATGGAGTTCCGCTTCAACTACCGGAAAGCCGCGAATTTGGCGGCTTTGATTAAGAAAATAGTCCGCAAACATGCTGCTGTTCTAGACTAGCTCCATGTTTATATGTGTCCGGCAGAGGGCGGCGCTTATAGTCATAGACGCTCCCGATACTTCGGAAGGTACAGGCATAAAACGGTTGATTACATAGCGGAGATAGAGGCTGTGGTAGATGTCCGATCCGCTAACGATGCAGAAATTCTCTGGGCGAACGGCGGCGAAACGAGCACATCATATAAGAAGAGGGCAATAACAAACGCATTGCGGTTTCGTCCAAACGGGCTGCCCCTACGTGTCTTCCTATTGGGCGATGGACATACGACCGATTTTGTTAAGGACACAAAAGGCGGTATGCAAGGTAGCAAGAAGTACCTTGACGTTAGCAAGTTCCGGGTTAATGGCGCTGCCCAACTCGCAGCCAAGTTGCACGGCAAGACGTGGTCAGAGTTTAGTTTCTAAACAGCTTCCTGCAAACCATCAAATCACATAAGTCGTTATGTCAATTAGCACAACTGTTAAAGCGATACAGGACGTTATGCGGAAGGATGCGGGCGTTGATGGTGACGCGCAACGCATCAGTCAGCTTGGCTGGATGTTCTTCCTCAAGATTTTTGAAGACCGTGAAGCCGAGTCAGAGTTAATGGATGAGAAATATCGCTCACCTTTGCCGGAGCGTTTGCGCTGGCGTAATTGGGCGAGCGACCCCGAAGGCATCACGGGCGATGAGTTGATGGACTTTATCAACAACGATCTTTTCAAGACGCTCAAAGAGCTTGACGTTGACCGCGATAAGACCGGGCGCGCAGCAGTAGTGCGCGGCGTATTTGAAGACGCTTACAACTACATGAAGTCCGGTCACCTGTTGCGGCAGGTCGTCAACAAGATCAACGAGATTGATTTTAATAGCTCGCAAGACCAACATCTTTTCGGGCAAATCTACGAGCAAATTTTGCGCGACCTACAATCGGCGGGCAATGCTGGCGAGTTCTACACGCCGCGCGCCGTGACGCAGTTTATGGTTGAGATGGTTGATCCGCAGCTTGGCGAGCGGTTGCTTGACCCTGCGTGCGGCACAGGCGGATTTTTGACGGGCACACTTGAGCATGTGCGGGGCAAATATGTAGAAACGCCGGCAGAGCATGAAACGTTGTTGCGGTCAATCTTCGGCGTAGAAAAGAAGGCGTTGCCGCATCTGCTTTGCGTGACGAACATGATGCTGCATCGTGTTGATGTGCCTTTGAACATTAAGCACAGGAACATGCTGGCGCGTCCTTTGCGCGATTACACAGAAGCAGATCGTGTTGGCGTGATTCTGACTAACCCGCCGTTCGGCGGCATCGAAGAGGACGGCATTGAGAAGGGGTTTCCGTCGAACGTCCAGACAAAGGAAACGGCCGATCTGTTTCTTGTGCTGATAATGCATCTGCTCCGAGACGGAGGGCGCGCGGCACTTGTGTTGCCGGACGGAACGCTATTCGGCGAAGGCGTCAAGACGCGCATCAAAGAGAAGCTTTTGACGGAGTGCAACCTGCACACCATCGTGCGCTTGCCTAATGGCGTGTTCAACCCCTACACGGGCATCAAGACGAATCTGCTTTTCTTCACGAAGGGCACGCCGACGAAAGAGGTCTGGTATTACGAGCACCCGTACCCCGCCGGATACAAGTCTTACTCGAAGACCAAGCCAATCCGCATTGAAGAGTTTGAAGCGGAAAAGAGTTGGTGGCATAACCGCACTGAGAACGCGCAGGCATGGTGCGTTCCTGTGGTGGACATCAAAGCCAACAACTACAACCTCGACATTAAGAACCCGCACGCAACGGCAGAAGAACACGGCGACCTTGTCGAATTGCTGGCGGCGCATCGTCAGGTTTTGCGAGAAGTGGCAGAGACACGCGACCGGCTCAAAAGCGAATTGCTGTCTGCACTGATGGCGACAGCGGGGAGCGTATAAGTGGCATGTTACTAGAAAACTTCTTCGAGAATTTCGAGCTATTGACGGACGCGCCGAATAGCGTGCCCAAACTCCGCGAACTTATTCTTCAACTTGCTGTGATGGGCAAACTCATCAGACAAAATGAGCAGAACGAACCCGCGAGCGTATTGTTTGAGAAGATCAAAGCGGATAAAGAGCGGTTGATTAAAGAAAAGAAAATAAAACAAGACAAACCGCTTCCAGATGTAATAGCTGAGGAAATGCCTTTTGAAATTCCTTACAATTGGCAATGGGTTAGATTAGGAGAGCTTGGATATACACAAACAGGTACTACTCCGAGTAAATAAGACAGCACATGTTTTGGTAACGATTACCCATTTATTAAGCCAGCAGATATTTTCCCTGATAGAGTCGAGTACTACAATGAAGGGCTTTCAGAAAAAGGTGTAGCAAAACATGGGCGTTTAGCACCGGCTGGCAGCATTCTCATGGTCTGCATTGGCACGATTGGAAAGGGAAATGTAATTGAAAGAAATTGCTCTTTCAATCAACAGATAAACTCTATAACACCGCATGCAAATCTTGGTAGTGGGGCGATAGTGTGTTGCTCACGAAATAAATCTTCTAGCACTCCGATCCGAACCTATGGCATACTCCGTTCATGCCTAGACGCTCAAGCATGGATGAAGCGCAGCTTGCCAAGAGCATAGTTGACGAGTTGACCGCCGACGATAAAGAGACAGAGGCGAAGCCGCAAAAGAACCCGGCGGCCGTCGCGCTCGGTCGGCTTGGCGGGCAAAAGGGCGGCAAGGCGAGAGCCGCAAAGCTGTCAGCTAAAAAGCGGAAAGAGATTGCCCAGAAAGCCGCAGAAGCGCGTTGGGGAAAGAGCTAGACCGTCACAGATGACAATTTATCCTCAATAGGCTGGATTACTGTTTTCGCCTCTTCGGGCTTTAGAATCTTTTGTGCCCACTCTGCACACATTGCCTGCCACAAAATGTTCCCACTGCACTTTAACGCATTAGCAGCCGCAGTCACCCAATCGTGATGATCGCCAAGCGTCATAGCTTTATTACATTCATCCATAACGCTTGACGCATCCCGGCCGATCCTTGTCCACAGATGCCACCAATCCTTGTTAGCTAGTGCTTTGAATATAACGCGCTCTGGGGCGTCATTGCCCGGTAGTGCTATACAGCCGGGTTGGATTTTCATATCTCCGTCCACATAGACACAAGACGGTCTAGGGAACTTATCTATCATTTGCCCAAGAGCATAGCCGACCGAGGCCGCGCCATAAGGGATTATTTGACAGCGCGGAAAGATATTCTTTGCGTGAAAGGCCAGAATCTCTCCTAACATCGCGTTCGCCGCGCTATCCTCAACAAAGAGGTCGCATTCGGGATACGACTTGTCATCCATTTTCGTCATCGCAAACTGCGGGCTAACGCTTGATATGACTTGTCGTGTGCCAGCCGTTTCCATCACATACAAGCGAGCCTCAAGCGGAAGTTCGTCAAGGATGATAGGCGAGTGCGTGGTAAGGATTATCTGCAACTCCCGCTCCCTACATATTTCGGCTAACGCTCTAATTAACCTGCGTTGCGAGCGCGGGTGTAGCGAAGATTCGATTTCATCAATCAGAATTAGCCCGTATTTAGGCAAGTCAGCTTCTAGGAATTCAAAAACAGTTGTCTCGCCTGCCCCTTGATGATAGCCAGAATAAGAGATGCCCTGCTTGGTAACTACGGGCACGGGGCGCGTGGGATCAATATCTGTGCGGGCCTTTCTCGCGTCGTCATAGTGCCGCCCTAAAACTTCTGACAGCCTTTGAACGCGGTTAGATTCAAAGGATATGGCTGACTGTTCAGAGTGTTTAGTTTTAGCAATTCTTGTATAGCCGGTCTTAACTGAAAGAGGCTGCACCCTACTTAGGTCAATAAATTCTACTGCCCTCGGCGGTCTGTTTCGATTACCAAGCCAACGACCTGAGCGCCTTCTGATACTATTTTCTTTGTTTGGGCTATTCGCGCCCTCTCTATAACCATATCTTATTGTCACTTCAGGTAATCTGTCCCAAGTTGTAGCGGCAAAATAGTCTGAAGCGAATTTACCCTTGCCCTGACTTTTATACACCGAGGCGGCGGATTGAAGGATGGTAGTTTTACCTACACCGTTCTCACCGACGATAGCCATGATTGGGAAATTCAACTCAATAGGTTGCGCCATCCAGCCTCGCAGCCCCTCAATGCGTAACCATTGCAGCCTCTGAGGCCAGCCTGTACCACTCTGCCAAGTCTTCTGTAAGCGGCGAACTTCATCATGAATAGCCATGCGTGCCTCCTGAAGTGTTCAATAACTACGTTGGCGTGCTTCGCGCGGCGGCGCAGAGCAAATTTAGCCGCGATTATACTTGCACTTTGTCGCCCTTTCAAGTAAAAATCGTGCTCTGGAATCACCCTAGGGCACGATTACCATGCTTCTGTGCGTGCTCTAGAGCTATACAAAGCTGTCTTGGGAGGGAAACTAAAGCAAACAAAACACTTGACAATGCTAGACCGCTCAAGCATAGTAGCACCGTCAGCAACACACGAAAGGTGCTAAACATGAACTGCCCTAACTGCAATGCCGAAACAAAGAAGTTCGGACGTGACCGCAAAGGCAATCAACGCCTTCGCTGCCTATCTTGTGGTAAGACTTCTATCGTGCCTTATGCCAAGCCGCTAGATGATATGCGCGTGCCGATGGACAAGGCTTTAATGGTCTTGCAGCTTCTTATTGAAGGTTGCAGCGTGCGAAGCGCAGAGCGCATTACAGGCGTAGGCAAGACCGCGATCCTGTCTCTCTTGGTCAAGACAGGTGAGAAGTGCGAACGGCTGTTCGAGAAGTATATGCGGAACGTCAAAGTTAATGACGTGCAGGCCGATGAAATCTGGGGCTTCGTGCAGATGAAAGATAAGACGCGTAAACGTCTGGGTAAAGACGATGAAGGCTTAGGCAATGCTTATACGTGGATTGCGATGGAAAGCAACTCCAAACTCGTCTTTGCGTGGCATCTTGGCAAACGTGAAGCGAAGGATGCGGAAATCTTCTTAGAGAAAATCTATAAAGCTGTCGAAGGCACGAACAATCGTTTTCAGATGACGACAGACGGTTACGGTGCTTATCCAGAGGCCGTCTCTTATGCACTTGGTACTCGCGTTGACTACGCGCAGTTAATCAAACAATACGCCGCGCCCGAAGCGGACGATCACCGTTACTCGCCTTCGGTCTGTATTGGCGCAAAGCCTGTTGCAGTTATCGGCAACCCTGATATGGAAAAGGTCTGCACGTCGCATATCGAACGTCAGAACCTAACGGTTAGAATGTCCATGCGGCGCATGACGAGACTGACAAACGGCTTTAGTAAGAAGTGGGCTAATCTTCGCGCGGCAATGGCGTTGAACTTCGCTTACTATAACTTCTGCCGTCTGCACAAAACTCTGCGCTGCACGCCAGCAATGGCAAGCGGAATTACTAAGAGCGTGTGGGAACTAGAGGAACTACTAGCGGGCTGATGGCGTATAATGCCGGTGAAAGGGGGTACACTGCCATGCGTAAGCTTCTAGCTTACTTAATGACACTCCCCCGTCGCCAATCGTGCAGGCACTGAACGGGGTTCAAGCAACCGCGTCAGGCTACGGTCTTCAGTAACTTGCCGTAGAGTCTCGCGAGGCTACGCACCATCCGTGAGCCTTCAGAAGCAGAAAATGGATACGTCCACCTGTGATGAAGTTGGCATACGATAAAGATGGCCGATTGGCATACCTGACCGTAGGAGGGGACTGAACTACTAAGGTGGCTCTACCCTACCCTTCGTTAAGAGGCCGGGAGGAGGCGATTACTCATCGTCATGCTCCCGGCCTCTTAAATTTCTAGCGTGCCAAACTTTTATTTCAGCAACACACTATCGCCCCACTACCCAAATCTTGACCCCTATCTAGTCAATTATTTTCTGAGAAGCGGATATTTTCAATCTGAAGCATGGGCACGGGCGAACAGAACAACAATAGCAATTTTGAATAAGGGAAACTGGGAAAAGATTCCTGTTCCGCTCCCGCCGCTCGAAGAACAAAAGCGCATTGTCGCCAAAGTTGACGAACTGATGGTGCTCTGCGATGAGTTGGAGGCACGCCAGCAGCAATGGCGCGCCGACCGCGTGCGCCTCAACAATGCCATCATCGCGCCGCTCCACACCGCCGCCACGCTCGCGCTTGACGACTATGCCCGCGCCTTGCAACCACTCGCTGACAACTTCGACGCGCTCTATGACGCGGCAGATACTCTTGCCCGCCTCCGCTCCACAATTCTCCAACTCGCCGCGCAGGGCAAACTCGTTCCGCAAGACCCACACGACGAACCCGCATATGTCTTGATGAAAAGGATAACTAAAGAAAGAGAATCTTTAATTAACGCAAAGAAAATGAAGAAGCCTAAACCGTTGCCACCTATTGAGGATAAGGAGATTTTTGCTACAAAGCCGAAAGGATGGATTTTTTGCCGCTTGGGTGAAGTTATTCAAATCTCATCAGGAAGTTTTTTGCCTTCGCTTAAAATGGCAAGTGAAGGAATAATTCCTGTTTTCGGCGGCAACGGGATTGCGGGCTATCACGACCAATACAATGTCAACAAACCGACTCTAGTTATAGGAAGAGTCGGCTTCTATTGCGGCAGCGTTCATATTACACCTGAACGCGCATGGGTGACTGACAATGCTTTCATCACTTACTTTTCGGAATCAAATATTTACTTGAACTTCTTATATTGGTTACTGAAGGCAACAAATCTTGCGATTCGCAATGATGCAACGGCACAGCCCGTGATTTCAGGAGCGAAGGTATATCCAATAGTAATTGGCCTTCCTCCACTTGAAGAACAAAAACGTATCGTCGCCAAAGTCAATCAACTCACAGCGCTCTGCGACGAACTGGAAACCAAACTGCGCCAAGCCGAAGCCGACAGCCAAACCTTGATGGCTGCCGCCGTCCGGCAAGTGCTCGCTTCGATTGCACAAGCTCAAACAGAAAACTCTCTAAGCGTTATCGCTTGATTCATCTGATCATTTCTCAATTAAGGTTTAACTCTCTGCATGAGTTTTTTGCGCCATCAGCTTAGCAAACATCCGCTATCGAGTTATCGGAGTTCACACAGGAAGAAGCGCAAAATCATGTTGCAATCTATGTTCTGAGGCGGTACTCTTCTGCGCCGTGAGTGTCACCTCGCCGGACTCTCGGCACACCTGACGCTCTCATTAGACACACTACAACCGAGCCGCCAGTGAATCGTTTTACGGCAGCTTTCAGGGCTTAACTGTGCGTGCCCATTAGGACAGGTTAAGCACGATTTGAATGAGCGTGAGCGTGGCCTCCGTCACCGAGTCGGTGGACGTGAAACCTGTGTGCATGAACCCATCCGCGTTCGCCGTATCCGCAGGCATCGTAGCAGGCGGCGGTGGCGGCGGTGGCCCTTGCTCCCCATTCTGAATGATGCCTGCGCGTGCAGACATAGCCAGCAACAAGGCAAGCGCGCAGGTTTGAAAAGGTTTACGCATCTCTCTGTTCCTTTCGATTTATGAGCCTTAGTCGGGATTTCGTGCCGCCGCATCTTCTAACAGGATGCGGCGGCATTAGTGTCTTACAAAACCACTTGCATGCAAAGAGAAAGGCTTTCCTCACATGAATTTAGCAAATATGCATCTGAGGCAGTTGGAGAACCCTAACCTGACTGCTGCCGAACGTGCGTTGCTGCGGTGCGTTGCGGCAGCAGAACTGATCCACAAAGGCCAATATGAAGCGGCACGGGAGGCTCTAGGCGACCTGTGGTGCGGGATTGGCCTGCGCCCGAACGTGGCGGGACTACAGGAGGCGACGACGGCGGAAGTCTTGCTTCAGTGCGGCTCATTATCCGGCTGGCTTGGCACAAGCAAACGAGCTAAGGGCGCGCAGGATGCAGCTAAAGACCTGATTGGCGAGGCGCTACGGCTTTTTGAATCTCAAGGGCAGCAGGCGCGGGTCGCAGAAGCAGAATACGAACTCGGCATCTGCTACTGGCGCGCAGGTGCTTTGGACGAGGCGCGGCTGATTTTACACGAGGCGATACGCAAGCTAGGTGACAGTGATACAGAGCAGAAAGCAAAGATACTTATCCGCAAGACGCTCGTTGAAATCAGCGCGGGCCGGTTCAATGATGCGCTAAGAATCCTAAACGAAGCTGAGTCGGTTTTTAAGACCGAGAATGCCGCACTCAAAGGCAGGTGGCATGGGCAAATGGCCATCGTGCTCCATCACTTAGGCTTTACTGAGGGTCGGAGAGATTATCTAGATCGCGCGATCATTGAGTACACCGCCGCGATAGTTAATTACGAGCAGGCCCAGCACGAAAGATACTGTGGCACTAACCTGAACAACTTGGCCTTTCTGCTCTACGAACTTGGCCATTACGACGAGGCGCACCGTCACTTGAACCGCGCGCAAAAGATATTCACGAAACTCAACGATGCAGGCATTCTGGCACAGGTGCGAGAAACACGCGCGCGAATCTTCCTAGCCGAAAAGGATTATAAGCAGGCGGCGGGCGTGATTACCGGCGCGGTCGAAGCTCTTGAAACGGCCGGAGAGTCTGCGCTACTGGCTGATGCTCTCACAGTACAAGCCACCATTGAGGCAAGGCTTGGCGAGCATTATCGTTCTGTGACTACGTTCCATCATGCAATCAATGTGGCTGAAGAAGCTGGCGCGCTAGAGAGCGCGGGGCTGGCGGCCCTATCCATGCTAGAAGAACACGGCCGGACGCGACTCTCCGAGGCTGAAGTTTACGAGGCTTACTGCCACGCCGACGACTTGTTAGGGCGTACACAAGATGCCCGTACCATCGCACGCCTGCGCGCCTGCGCCCGACTCATCGCGCGACGACTCTCGGAATTAAGGATGAGCACTGATTTCACATTACCGGCAGCCGTGCGGGAGTATGAGGCGAAGTTTATCGAGCGTGCGTTAAAAGATGCAGGGGGCAGTGTCACCCATGCAGCCCGGCGGCTCGGAATGAGCTACCAAACTCTGGCATACCTACTACAGACGCGCCACAAGGAGTTATTACCCGCTAGAACGCCAGTGAAAAGGCGCAGGCGAAGTATCATCAAAAAGTCCGAAAAGTGAGAGTAAAGGAACTGTCGAGAGCTAGTGTCAGCACATTGTTACACAGCTACCGCAAACTGGTTCTATCCATTCTGCCTTGCAAATTTTTTGCATGTGCGCGTTACCTCAACCCAATCACTTAAATATAAGGAGATAGAGATGATGAGACATTTACGCCAATCCTGTGCCGCCCTCACGCTGGCGTGCGCCTTCACCGTACCTGCCATTGCCGGCGAGATAAGCTGCGGCGTGGCCGACCCACCGCCGCCGCCGCCGCCCGTCGCGGGCGAGATACACGCGGGCTTCGCGGACGTGCTACTGTCGCTCTTAGGGGCAGTCGTATCGTTCGGCTAAACACTAACAGTTAGGCCGCCATTACTTAGCGGAATGGCGGCCTAACTTTTATCGAGCGTGTTTGTTAAAGGAGTAAGTTCCCGAACAATTCAGTCGAGTTGGTGGCCCGACTGTGCCACGTTCACCTGCTGGTTACCGACGTTCACCTGCCCGCCCGGTTGATTGATGATGACCGGCGGCGCGTAGCGTCTCAAGTCGCGCATCTGGCGCAGCACGCGCAGGAATTGCCGGTTGTAGCCGTCCGCGTGTCTGTAAGCCTGCTCTAGCGCATCCGCTTGGGATTGATAGGGGCAGCGCCAGCCCTCTGTTTCATAAGTGCGCGCAGCTTTACGTTGTTCGTCGTGTATCTGTGTTGAGCGTTCATGTGCAATGGCTGTCCAGTGCATCTGTAGTGAGAAGGCGACGGTCAGCATATCAATCAGGGCGGATTCGATGCCGCCGCGTGGTTGCCACTCGTCAGCGAACGCCGAGCGGATCGCAAGGAACTGCGCGAGCGCGTAAGGGCTGGACTTAAATCCGGCCACTTGGCCGCGCGCCGCCCACTCGCTAATTCATCGTCCGCCACCTCGCACACCCGCGCCCACACGTCGAGACTCTTCTGCAAATTCTCTTGGCCGATTGCCGCGATCTGATGCCAGCTTATTTTATCTGCATCTATGCCTTCGGGCTTTGAGCGTGCCCATTCAAGCGTATGTTTGTGGAAGGCTTCCGCCTCCGCCACCGCTAGGTCGTGAGGCTTCTCGCCGCCATAGGGCGACTTGTAGAACTCAATCATGGCAACGAAGGAACGCGCCAGCGTCGTGACGAGTGCGCGCGCCTCGACCTCTTCGGGCGTGGGTGCATACTCGCGCACAAGCGTCATAGTTTCCCCGGTGTCGGGCTGGTGTTGCACGTACTCCCGTTGCCGTGCGCGGGCCGGGCGGGTCTTCTGCCGCGCTTTGCGCGCCGCACGGTCAACTTTGAAGGGCTGTCCGCTGGTGGTCATATATTCAAACTCCTAAGCAGGGCGCGCATGTCCGCGAGCGTCCGCGCATATTGAGCGCGCCCTGCGCGCAACTCCCTTTGCAGTGCCCGGTATGCGGCACACGCGGCTCTAACCTGCGCCACGTCCGCACGCCGGATGTACGTCTTACTGTGCTGCCCGTCGGCAAAGGTGCGATGGTAGAAGTACGGCCCGTGCAACTCGCCGCGCGCACACTTGCAGCCTTGCTTGCCGCAACGCACCATGCGGGCCATGACCTGACCGGGCAGCATCTTAGGGCAAATTCTGATTTTTTGTTTCGCCGCGCGCGAGACATCGCTAATCCCCTAACATCTTTTTTTGAGTTATTAAGTCGGCGGCGCGTAGAACGCCCGCGCCCTAGCTTCGGCCTCAGCACGCGGTAGATGCTCGTCATACTCAAGCCGGGCGGCCAGTTCGTTGATTTCGTCCGCGAGCATAGAATCCGCACCATCAGTCTCGTCACACTTGTCACGCTCGTCACATCCGGCATTCTGCTCCGCGTTTTCTTGTGACAAGGTATGTGACAAGTCGCGCTCTGGCCTGCATCCATACTCATTCTCGTCACGGTCGGATGCTTGCGATAACTGTGTATGTGACATCTGTGACGTTTGTGACGATGGCGCGCGGGTCTTTTCTAATCTCATCAATCGGCGGCCTGAGCCGCCTTCTCGGGCCTTGCCCGCATCAACATTGATGCCCGCCGCTCGCAAATTCGGGGCAAGGCGTTTGACCGCGCCGCTCATACCTTGCGCGGACTTCGGCCAATTCCTTTGGTAATGCACATCTTCATTTGTAAGTAAATTCAGTTCGGCCAATAGCTCTGTGGCCGTGCCCGTCCAATAGCCGTCGCGCTCCATTAGGGCAGAGATAGCTGCCGCGACTGGCGACGCGTCTAGGGCTAGATCGTTTGCTGCGATGCGGTTGCCGTAGTAGGCCCGCAGGAACGCGCCATCAGGTAAACTCAGCGCAGGCTCGGCCGCCGTCGCCCACAACGCAAAGTCAGCCATGCGCGGCAGATGCGAAAGCTTCACAGTGCCGAGTCGCCGCAAGGCACTGCTCACGGCATCTAGCAATGCGCCAAGTATGGCCGGACGTGTCGCCTCAAACTCACTCTGCACGTCAGCCTCAGACCGTCTTTTATCTTCTGGAATCGTCGGCAGATTCAGCACGAGCGCCCGATCAAGCAAGTCGCTGCGCGTCGCTAACTCTTCGATGCCGTTCAGCAGGACGGGCCGCATCGCATCAAACAAGACCTCTTCATTGTTCGCGTAGAGTTCGCGGGTCGCAAACCCGCCGCCCGTTGACAGTCGGCACAGAGCATCAGAGAGCCACGTCTGGACGCGAGACAGATTATCAAGGGCAATCAGCCAGCCGTTCGTCGCCGCGATCATCAAGTCCTGTTCGTTGCGCGGTTCACTTCGCAGGGCCGCTTTGTTCGGATCGATCAAGGCTCGCAGCACGCGCGCGGTCGTTGATTTGGCGCTGCCTTGCTCGCCGTGCAGTGCCAACACAGGAAACGGTCGGCCGGGTCTGTACGCCGTAACGAGCCATGCAAGCACGAGCGGCCAATGCTCGTCGGAGACGTTAATAAAGCGCCGCAACAGTTCAACATTCCCACCGGCTTCCGGTTGAGGCAGCGGCAGCATGCCGCGCGTGCGGCGAAACTTAACCGGCGACTGATTGACCACGCGCAAGCCGACAGGCGTTATGCAAACCACGCGCCAAGCTGCATCGCACAAGTCAAGGTAGATAGCCCCGTCGAACTCCGCGACGCGCGTATAGACTTCGTGAGCTTCGCCATCGAAGCGCGCCGCGCCGTATAAGACGCCGAGCGCATCTTGATAACCTTGTGTGCTTGGGGATTTGCCCTCACTGTCATAGAAGCGGCGCATGAGCCAGTCACGAAAGCCAGTAGATTTAAGCGGCCAAGTCTCAAAATGCTCGCCAACATCTACAGTAGCGTAAGGCTCACCTTCGGGCGTGTGGAATAGCTCTACATCGCTCGTCAACTCAACCAGAATCGTCGCCTGAGACTTACGCCCAGCCTTGCCCTCTGCCGGTTCATCAGGGGCGACCGCCGCTGCGCTTTGGGGCGTGTCGTCATTAAGCGTTTGTGACATCCCTACCTCACGCCGCAACGCTCTCCTGCGTTTTGTTGTCTTCAAGTGAGCCGCCGCGAGCGGCCCATTCGCGCAACGCATCTTCGTTAAAGCGTACCTGCCGCCCCATTCGGACAGATGGGATGAGGTTCATACGTGCTAACTCGTAAACGCGCGCCAGTGGGATTTGCATCGCCACGGAAACCTCTCTAGCCGTCAAGAAACGCATACAACTAACCTCCTACGCTCAGTAAAGCACACAAGCGCAGAGAGGAAATTTGCGCCGGCCAAAGAAATCTCAGCGGACAAATGCAAAATAAATTAGAAACTCGGTAAGCTTGGGAATGAGGGTAATTAGATACTATTAGCGCCCAAGCTGTTTGATGATTCTGGCTGCGCCAGCATGTGAATCCTTTTTACCGGCGGGACGGCCCGCGCCTTGTGCTTCGACGCTGCAAGCCAATCAAGGCGAGCGTGTTATCAACCTCGCGTTTTACGGTAGAGATTGACACCTTTTCTGCATCTGCTATGTCGCTGAAATTCATTTCCCGCACCTGAAACTTGACCGCCCATGCGATATTCCGTAAGAGGTCTTTTTTGGATTCTGCTCTTTTCCAAGTGGGGTTACCAGCCGAATCTACTTGTGCATCATAGACCTTCAAGACTTCATCACAATAGGCGTTTACTTTAGACATAACCTCATCAATAACGCCCCTCTTTAGCTTCGCTTTAAGGTTTGATAGAAACGGACTCTGTTCAATGTGTTCCTTGATCTGGCGCTCTGCCCTCTCGACATACTTGGCGCGAAATTCGTAGTCGGCATCCCATACGAGGAATCCGCTAGGCGGAGTCAAATGTGCAAACTCTGAATCATTAAGCCTTATCCAACTACTGCCGCCGATCAGCCACTCCGTTCTTTCATCTTCTGGGAGTACCCGAAACGTATCAAGTGTCCAGCACGCATTATCCAAACACCATTCCGCTTCCAGATGCCAGCGCCCTGCCCACACGGCTAACGCCACGGATAAGCCCCTAATATCCACGCCGTATTGATTGTATATTCTAATTTTGGTTTCAGTTACGGGATACAATCGGGCAGGGCTAACATTGGCAGCCATGAACATCCTAAAGGGCGGCCGGCGAGATCGCGTAAAACTTCCGGTGCGTCTTGTGCAATACATTTAAGAAAGTAAACCCGCGCAATGGCTATCGCGTTTCGACCATCAACTGGCTCAACCTCTCCGAATCCAAATGGCATCGCTTGTCTTAACACACTCTCTGTGGCAAAATTCTGTGTGCTGGTTGTGTGCCAACTTATCCAAACAGGGCAACATTCAGCCGCATACAGACATTATAGCATTGCTTGTAAACCTAACAGAGAGGCACTTTAACACAATCAGACGCACTCAGCAGAAGTGCTTAATTTAGACTCTGGATCTGGCTATCGGGGTTCGAGTCCCTGCCTCCCAGTTAGCTTAGTTGATAGCAACGTAAGTCGATCACGCGATGCAAAGCGCCACTTATTGTCAGACCGCTGCGTGTTGTTGCTGCGCCCTAATGGTGGCGCGGTGGGCGGTGCTGATGCGCGTGCGAGCTTGAACGAGCAGGATTAGACACGAGCAGCAAGTGGCAACCAACCCAGCCGCGACCTTCCCGTTGAGGAAGTCGCGGCTGAAACGTTTTCAGGATATAGACGTGAGCAAGGTGCAAGCTTCAAGCGAACAGGAACGAACGGTGCGGGCGGACGACTTGCTGGCGCAGATCGGCAACACGCCGCTGATAAGTTTGCGGCGCGTCGGGCGCGACTTGCCCGCCGGGGTAGAGGTGTGCGCTAAGGCTGAACACTTGAATCCCGGCGGCTCGGTCAAAGACCGTGCGGCGCGCGCGATGATCCGCGCGGGCGAACAGAGCGGCGCGTTGCGGCCCGGCCAGACCATCATTGATGCGACCAGCGGCAACACCGGCATCGCTTACGCGCTGATCGGTGCGGCGCGCGGTTACGCGGTCACGCTCTGCCTGCCTAAGAACGCCAGCCCGGAGCGCAAACGCATCTTGCGTATCTACGGCGCGGAGATTGTCGAGACTGATCCGCTCGCGGGCACGGACGGCGCACAGTTGCGCGCACGCGAGTTGGTCGCCGCCGCGCCCGGTAAATATTTCTATCCCGATCAGTACAACAACGACGCCAACTGGCGCGCGCACTACGACACGACCGCGCCGGAAATCTGGGCGCAGACCGACGGGCGCATCACACATTTTCTCGCGGGCCTCGGCACAACGGGCACGTTCATAGGCGTGGCGCGTCGCCTCAAGGAATATCGCGCGGGCGTGCGCGTCGTCGCCATGCAACCGGACTCGCCGCTGCACGGCCTCGAAGGGATGAAGCACATGCCGACGGCGCTTGTGCCCGGCATCTACGATGCGACGCTGGCGGATGAAAACGTCGTCGTCATGACCGAAGACGCGCAGGCGATGACGCGTCGGCTCGCGCGCGAAGAGGGTCTGTTCGTCGGCGTCAGTTCGGGCGCGAACGTCTATGCTGCACTTCGGCTCGCACGCACACTCGCGCCGGGGTCGGTCGTCGTCACTGTGTTGTGCGACGGCGGCGGCAAGTATCTGAGCGATCAGTTCTGGGATGAAGCGTGATGCTTAAGATCGACACAGCGCGGCTCGCGGACATCAACCGCCACGCCGAAGCGGCGTACCCGCACGAGTGTTGTGGGCTGCTCATCGGACGCGTCGAAGACGACGGCCGCACGCGCGTCGTCGTCGAGACGTATGCGGTTGAAAATAGTTGGACGGAAACGGCCGCGCTCGATCATCGCATGCAGATCACGCCGTTGGACTACATGCGCGCGGAACGCGAGTTCGCCAAGTTGGGTCTTGGCGTCGTCGGCAATTATCACTCGCATCCGGATCATCCGGCCGTGCCGTCGCAGTTTGATCTCGAACATCTTGCACCGTGGCCGACCATGTCTTACATCGTCGTGGCCGTGCATACGGGGCGGGCAACCGATCTGCGCTCGTGGGAGTTGGCGGCGGATCGGGCGCAGTTTATTGAAGAAGCAATCGTGAAAGGAAATTGATCATGACAGTCACCATTATTATCCCGACGGCGCTCCGGCAGTTCGCCGGTGGCCAGACCGAGGTACAGGTCGAAGCGCAGACCGCAGGCGCGGCGCTTGATCGGCTAACCGAGACGCACACGGAGTTGCGCCAGCATCTCTACAACGAGCAGAACCGGCTGCGCAACTTCGTCAACATCTACGTCAACGACGAAGACATACGCCACGCGCAAGGCCTCGACACGCCGGTTAAGGACGACGACACGCTCATGATCGTGCCGTCGATTGCGGGCGGCACGACGACGATGGAAACAGACATCGCCGCCGAATTGCCCGCGCTGTCGCATGATGAGATCGCGCGTTACAGTCGGCATCTGATCATGCCGGAGGTGGGCATCGACGGGCAGCGGCGGTTGAAGGCGGCAAGCGTGTTGATGATCGGCACGGGCGGGCTTGGTGCGCCCACAGGGATGTACTTGGCGGCGGCCGGCGTCGGCCGGCTCGGCATACTCGACTTCGACGTGGTTGACGAGTCGAACTTACAACGCCAGATCATACACGGCACGAAGGATGTCGGCGCCTAAGATCGAGTCGGCGCGCGACCGCCTGCACGACATCAACCCGCACGTCCAACTCGACACATACGAAGCGCGTTTGACGAGCGAGAACGCGCTTGAGTTGTTCCGCAACTACGACGTGATCGTGGACGGCACGGATAATTTCCCGACGCGCTATCTCGTCAACGACGCGTGTGTGCTGACGGGCAAGCCCAACGTCTACGGTTCGATCTTTCGCTTCGAGGGGCAAGCGTCGGTCTTCTGGGCCGAGCGGGGCGCGTGCTATCGCTGCTTGTATCCTGAGCCGCCGCCGCCCGGTCTTGTGCCGTCGTGCGCTGAAGGTGGCGTACTTGGCGTGCTGCCCGGCATCGTCGGCGCGATTCAGGCGAACGAGACGATCAAACTCATCCTCGGCGCGGAAGGCGTCTTGATCAACCGGCTGCTGTTGTTCGACGCGTGGCGTATGCGCTTCCGCGAGTTGAAGCTGCGGAAAGACCCTGCGTGCCCCATCTGCGGTGAGCATGCGACGATCACCAAGTTGATCGACTATGAAGAGTTCTGCGGGTTGAAGCCGACACCGCAAGCGCAGCCGGCCGAGGCGCAGACGTTGGCGGAGATCACGGCGACTGAACTCAAGCAACGACTTGATCGCGGCGACGACTTACAGATCATCGACGTGCGCGAGCCGCACGAATATCAGATCGCGCGGCTTGAGCAAGCGAAGTTGATCCCGCTCGCACAAGTTGTCAAACGCATCGGCGAGATCGATCAGACACGCGAGACGGTTGTGCATTGCAAAGGCGGCGTCCGCAGCGCCAAAGCCATCGCGGCGCTGAAAGAGGCAGGCTATGCCGGCCGCTTGATCAACCTCAAAGGCGGCATCACCGCTTGGGCCGATGAAGTCGATCCGAACGTGCCGAAGTATTGAAGGCAATCAGGAGCGGTTAGCGGTTAGCGATCAGCTTTTTTTGTCTTTAACTGAAAGCTGATCGCTGACTGCTGACCGCTCCCTTCACGGAAATAAGAGCGTGACGAGCGTGATGGCGGTGGCTGTGACGAGGGCACGACGGTGAATAGTTTGGGCTTTGGTGCGCAGTTGCGCGCTTAAGTTTTTGTCCGCGATGTGTTCCTCGCCCGCGTCCATGTTGCGCGTGCCGCGTGCGGCGAGGGCGATGCAAGTGCGCGCTTGGGCCTGCAACAGACCCAGCCCTGCGAGCCAGATGGGGAAGAAGACAATGAGCCGCGACCAGCGCGGCGCATTATAGACGACCAAGATGAAAGCGACCGCGACGCCGATGGTCAGCGACACGATGCCGAGCAGTCGCCGCTTGCGTCGTTCGCGCGGGCCGATGTTGCACGCGTCATGAGTGTGCATGGTTTGCTTGCTTCAAGGCGCGGACGTGCGCAACGTCGCCAACGGTTGCCCCACTGTCACTTGATCGCCGACGCGGGCGCTGATGACACTGACTGTCCCGGCGTTTGTGGCGCGTGCCGCGACGATGCGCTCCGTGGGTGTGGCCATCGTCTGTGCGGGCGCGTTGAGAGCTTGTTGCCGTGCAGCCGTGAGGCCGGACTGTGCGCCCGTGGCGGCGTCCTGCGCCTGTCGCAGACGTTGTTGCGCGCGGTCGTAGAGCGCACGCGCGCCGTCGAGTTCGCCCTGCGTCGCCTGCCCTGCGCTAACAAGTGGTGTCAAGCGTTGGACCTCAACTTCGGTGCGGACCACTTCGGCGCGCGCCGCTTCGATCTCTGTCTGCGCCGCCGTTACGCTGCGCGCGGCCCGCGTCTGCGGGTCTTCGGTCTGCACGCGCGGCGTCGGCTGCCCTTCTTCGCGCACGGCGATCTCGATCAACGGTTCGTCCTTGCCGACCTGCACGCCTTCGCGCACAAGTACGCGCCGCACTTGACCTGCCGACGGCGCATTGACGACGACGATCCCGCCCGCGTCATTCGTCGAGCGCGTTTGACAACCCGACAGGGCGCATAGCGCGCACATCATTAACCACCAAGACACGAAGACACGAAGGTTGCTTTGCGGCTTCGTGTCTTCGTGGTTAGTGGCTTTAGTCGTGCTGATTGTCACGCAGAGTCATTCCTTTCGCTGCGCCCGTGGGCTTAGGCTCGGCGGGTGCGGCCAGATAATCCAAGCCACCGGCGGCATCGGTGCTGAACGCATCTCCAACTCGCGCGTGGGCGTGTCGGTGCGGACGGCGACGTTGTTGGCAGTGAGCGTGTTGCCCGTGGCGCGTTGGAACTGTGCGACGGCCTTGTTGAGATCGGTCTGCGCCTGTAGCTCGCGCCCGCGCGCGGCCAGCAGTTCGGTCTGACGTTGGAGCACAAGAAAGACTGTGGTTGTGCCCGCGCGAAATTGTCGCTGTTCGCTTTCGTATTGTTGCTCGGCCGACGAACGCGCGGCGGCGGCGGACGCAAGCCGTGCTTCGGCTGAACGAAGCGACTGCGTGGCGTTGCGCACGTCGGCCTCGATCAGTTGCTCGGCCTGCGCGCGCAAGTTCTGGATGCTGCGGCCTTGCGCGAGTGCGCGGCCTAAGTTCGCCTGCGCCGTGCGATTGCGTAAGGGCAACTCGACGCGCACGCCGACGCGATAGGTCGGGTAATCAGCCCCAAGCAAGTGCGATAGCGATTGCGGCAAGCCGCCGACGAGGTTCGGCGGAACGGTCGTGCCTGTAGTCGTCGTGCCGAAGTTGATCGGCGGCAGACCTGCGAGCACGGACAACTCGTTGATGCGCGTGCGCAGCAGTGCGTTCGTGTTGTTGGTGGAATTCGGGTTGACGGTCGGACTACCGGCGAGGCCTGCGCCGGTGTACGTGCCGACCAGATCGATCTGCGGCTTGGTTAGTTCACGAAAGTAGCGTGCATCGATCTGGTTTATCTCGGCGTTAGTTTGCAATTGCGCGAGTTCGGGCCGGTTCTTGATGGCGGCGCTGACCGCTTGTTCGAGCGGCACGCGCGGCGCTTCGAGTGTGATGGGCGTGACGGGCGTTAAGGGACGCGGCCAGAGCACGTCTTTGCGGTCGGGCAGGATCAGAGTCTTCAAGGTGTTCTCGGCGCGCGTCACCTGTTCCTGCGCGGTGTAGACGTTCTGCTCGAAGGTTGTGACCTGCGTTGAGGCGGCAACGATCTCGATGGGCGCAAGCACGCCTTTTGCGACGAGCCGCTGATTGCTCTCGACCTGCGTGCGCGCTTGCTTCACGGCGTCGATCTGCACTTGCAGGTTACGCAAGGCGAAGACCAAATCCCAGTAAGATTGTTCGACCTGCGCGATCACGTCGATGGCGCGCTGACGAAACTGCGCGTCGGTCAAACTATAGATTCTTCTTGGCGATCTCGATCTGGCGACGATTGTTGTCGAAGCGCAAGCCGCGCAAGAGCGGTTGCGTGTAAGTAAACGTGAACGCCGCCGGGTACTGCGGGTTGAGCGTGACGTTCTGATTGTTGGTCGTCAGCCGCGTGGCCGATAAGTCGAACTGATAGGAGCCGCCGAAGAACGGCGTGAAGCCGCCGAGGCGGGCCGAGCCGGTCTGATCGGTTTGTGTGACCGAGCCGGTTGCGCCCGCGCCGCCGAGAGTCGAAGCGGTCGGCGTGGTGCGGCGCTCGAAATAATTTTCCGACGACAAGACAGGATCATAGACGCCACGCGCGGCCCGTAAACTTTGTTCGGCGATCTCCACGTCGATGCGCGAGCCGTCGATGTCGTTGTTGTTACGCAGGGCGAGCGCGATGGCGTCGTTCAAAGTCAGCGGCGTTTGATCGGCGATGTCCACACCGACGCGCTCGGCCGAAGGCAAGGGGCGCGTGGGCGCTTCAAAGTTAGGCGCAACGGGCGGCGGCTCGGTCGGGAGTTCGGCCGGCAAGATGCTCGGCGACACGCCGACCTGTTGCCCCGGCGGTTGGGCCACGCCGGTCGCCGGTTGAGCGCCGGGCGTCGTCGTGCCCTGTTGCTGTCCGCCTTGCGGTGCGGTTGTGCTGGCGGGCGTGGCGGTTTGCGTTGACTGACCCGGCGCGGTTTGCGGCGGCTGCACTTGCGGCGTGGGCGGGCGCGGCCCCTGCGTGTTCGGTGTCGTCTGCTGCCGCTCCTGCTCAACGCCCGTCTGCGGTTGCTGGCTCTGCTGCGCTTCGTTCGAGGGGCGCAACGGCGCGGACGAAGAGTTGGGCGGCAGTTGATTCGACGCGGGCGGGGGCGTGCCCGGTTGCGCGGGTTGCTGGCCCTGCCGCGTCGTGCCCGCGGGCGGCGACTGCTGCGGCTGCGACGAAGGCGGCGGTTGCTGCGTCTGCCCTTGCGCGCGCGCAAACGTGGGCGTCAGCAACATTGTCACGATAAGGACCGCAACCGAAGCCCGACTGGCTTTGCTCAATTTCATGCTCATCAACTTAATCGCGCGGCGCAACGACGCACGCGTGCGCTCAATCACCTGAAGCCGGGTCTGCATACGTGTCATCTCGCTTCCGCCCTTGATAAGTGTCGCGCGCCGCACGCGGCTTGCGGCGCGCGAACGCGGTCATGGAGTTATAAACGTGCGCGAGCCGTCGCCCCATGCCGCCTTTGAACTTGTCGAAACGCGAGCCGACCACGCCCCAGACGCGCGACTCTTTCGCGTCCTCAAACAGCGAATAGAAGACGGGCACGGCCAACAGCGTCAGCAACAGACACAAGCTTTGCCCGCCGACGACGAGCACGCCGATTGATCTATTCGTGGCTGCGCCCGCGCCTGAGCCGACGATGAGCGGGATCATGCCCGCGACGAGTGCGATGGTCGTCATCAAGATCGGCCGCAAACGGTCGCGGTTCGCTTGTAAGATCGCGTTGTAGCGTTCCATGCCGTGCGTGCGCAGTTCGTTCGTGTGATCGATCTGCAAGATCGCGTTCTTCTTGACGATGCCGAACAAGAGCAGGATGCCGAGCGCCGAAAAGATGTTGAGGCGCTGCCCCGCGATCAGTGTTGACAGCAACGCGAAGGGGATCGAGAGCGGCAGCGTCAACAAGATTGTGACCGGGTGGATGAACGATTCAAACTGCGCCGCGAGGATCAAGTACATGAAGACGAACGAGAGCGCGAAGGCGATCATGAACGATTGGTTGGCGCGCTGCAATTCTTTCGATTGCCCCGTGACGCCCGTGCGATAGCCCTGCTCCATGTTCAACTCGGCCGAGTAGCGTTGCGCGGCCACGATGGCGTCGGACTCAGACGCGGTCGGCGCGACGCTCGCCGAAACGGTCACCTGTCGCTGCCGGTTCAAACGCGAGATCGACGCGGGGCTGCTGCCCTCTTCGAGTTGGACCAACTTTTCTAGATCGACCGTGCCGCCGCCGGCCCGCGCCACCGTGAACTCGCGCAAGCTATCGCGGCTGCGGCGAAACTGTTCGTCGGCTTGCACCACCACGTCGTACTGATCCGAGCCTTCGCTAAAGGTCGTCACGCGCTGCCCGGCGGCGAGCAGGTTCAAAGCCTGCGCCACGTCGCCCGCTTCGACGCCGAGGTCTGCGGCGCGCGCGCGATCCACGCGCACGCGCACTTCGGGTGCGCCCGGTTCAATCGAGCGATCTGCGTCGCGGAAGTTCTGATCCTGCTTAAGTCGTTCGACGAGCCGCTTCGAGTAATCGTCTAACTTCTGCATGTCGGGGCCGCTGATGTAGAAGCCGAGCGCCGAGCCGCCGCGCCCGCCGCCGCCGATGCTCGCGCCGATGGACGACGTGCCCGACACGCCGATCTCATATTCCTTCGGATACTTGCGCCGCTGAATCATGCCGCGCGTGCGCTGGATCAACTCGGTCTGCGACAACTCGCGTTTATCAACCGGCACAAGTCTGACCTGCACCGAGCCTGAGTTCGGCCCGCTCGACCGCCCGAAGCCCGCGAGCGCCAGCGTGCTCTCCACGCCCGGCACTTGTTCGCGCACGTCGCGCGCAACGCGGTCGATGATCGATTGCGTCGCGGCAAGGCTCGTCCCCTGCGGCGCGCGCAAAGAAATTTGAAAGGCCGACTCGTCTTCGTCCGGCAGGAAGTTATAACCGACCCAACGATAGAGCGGCCAGATCGATGCGACCACCAGCACGCAGATGCCGACCACCACCCAACGGTGCGCCATCGACAACCTGAGCAGCCACATATAACTGCGATCAATCGGCCGGTAGAAGCGCCCGCCTTTCGATGAACTGTGCGCGCTCTGCTCATGCGGCTCACGTTGAGTTTCATGCTCATCAGCGCCGGCCGGTAAACCTTCGGGCGTGGCGGACTCATTGCGCGGTTTGATCCAGCGCGCCGCCAGCATCGGCGTCAGCGTGAACGAAACGATCAGCGAGACGGCAATTGCCGCCGCCGACGTTAAGCCGAACGACGACATAAAACGGCCGACGATGCCCGTCATAAAGCCGACGGGAATGAAGACGGCGAGTAAGCTAAGCGTCGTCGCCATCACGGCGAGGCCGATCTCTTTCGTGCCTTCAATCGCCGCTTGAAACGGGTGCATGCCCTTCTCTTCGACAAAGCGATAGATGTTTTCAAGCACGACGATGGCGTCGTCGATCACGATGCCGACCATCAAGGTCAACGCGAGCATCGTCATCTGGTTCAGCGAATAGCCGAGCCACGCGATCAGCGCGAACGCGGAGATGATTGAAGTCGGGATGGCGAGCGCGGCGATGATGGTCGAACGGAAGTTCCACAGAAACAGGAAGACGATCACGGCGGCGAGCAGGCCGCCGATGATCAAGTGTTCCTCGATGGCGTGCAGCGACGTTTCAATAAACTCCGACTGGTCGCGCGTGACGGCGATCTTGAGATCGGGCGGGAGCAGCGGTTGAATCTCGGCGATGCGTTGCTTGACGGCGTTGATGACGGCAATCGTGTTCGCGCCCGACTGCTTGCGCACTGCGAGCGACACGGACGGCGTGCCGTTCAAGGTGGCTGCCGACGTTGGTTCGACGCCGCTGTCTTCGACGCGTCCCACGTCGCGGATGCGGACGGGATAGTTGTTCTTTGTCGCAACAACTATGTCGTTGAACTGATCGACCTTCTCGATGCGCGAGAGCGTGCGCAGCGTCACCGTCTTCGCGCCTTCGTTCAAACGCCCGCCCGGCAACTCAAGGTTCTGCGCGCGCAGGGCGTTGACCACTTCCGTCACCGATAGGTTATAAGCGCGCAGCCGATCAGGGTTGAGATAGACTTTGATCTCACGCGCGCGCCCGCCGAAGATGACCACTTCGCCCACGCCGTCCGCCGATTCGATGCGCTCTCGAATTTGGTTCTGAACGATGTCCGTCAGTTCGATAGACGAGCGCGGCGCGCTGATGGCGTACTGAATAACGGGCGTCGAGTCCGGGTCGGACTTACGCACGATGGGCGGGTCGGACGTCTCAGGCAGACGGTTCAGCACCGTGCTGACCTTGTCGCGCACTTCCTGCGTCGCAAGGTCTGTGTCCTTGTCGAGATTGAACGTGACGGTGACGTTCGACGAGCCTTGCGATGAAGTCGAACGCATCTCTTCTATGCCGGGCACGGTGTTGACCGCGCCTTCGATGATGTCCGTGACTTCGGTTTCAATCTCCTGCGGGGCCGCGCCGGGGTTCGACGTGGACACGGTCACGGTCGGCACGTCGATCTTCGGGAAGCGATCCACGCCCAATGTGAAGAACGAGAATCCGCCGATGACCGTCAACAACAGCACGATGACCGTGGCAAACACGGGCCGGCGAACACATATCTCGGCTAACTTCTGCATAACTCAAGCTTCGCTTTCAAGTGCGAATTTCGGATTGCGGACTGCGGATTCAAGCAAGCTCTTGCCTGTCAATCCGCATTCCGCAATCCGAAATTCGCACTTCTTCATTGTCTGACCCGTGCGCCTTCGTACAACTGTTGCAGGTTGCTGGTCGCTACAACTTCGTCGGCGTTCACACCGGAGAGAATCTGGATCGCGTCGCCTTCTTCGTCGCCGATCTGCACGACGCGCAGCTTCGCTATGTTGTCTTGGATGACGAAGACGCGGAACGATTTTGTGTTTTCGTCGGCAAGCACGGCCGCGCGCGGCACATACACGGCCCGGCCGCCGCCCTGCCGCACGATGCGCGCGGTGGCAAACATGCCGGAGCGCAAGGCGTTATCGCCGTTCTCGATGGCCGCTTCGACCGTCGCCGCGCGCGAGACGGGATCAATAGCCGGGTTGACCGCCGTGACCCGCCCGCTGAATTTGCGCTCACGATGCGCGTCAACTTCGAGCGACACGCCCATGCCTTGCGTGATGAACGGCACTTCGGCTTCGGGCACTTGCAACTGCAACTTGAGCGGGTTGGTACGCAACAGCGTTACGATGACGGAAGACGGCGTGACGTATTCGCCGGCCGCGACGGGCCGGTTGCTGACGTAGCCGGCGTAAGGCGCGCGCACTGTGGCGTCGGTCACGGCCTTCTGCGCGATGGCAGACTGCGAGCGCGCGGATTCAACCGCCGCCTCGGCGCTCTGCACAGCTTGATTGCTCTGGCGCGCGGTGTTGACCGCCGCGTCGAATTGCTGACGCGCGTTGTTGACTCGCGCCCGCGCCGTGTCGCGTTGCGTGCGATATTGATCGTAGACGGTCAAAGACACGTCGCCTGTCTCGACCAGTTCGCGGTAACGCTTCTCGTTCGCTTCGGCGAGCCGCAACTCCGCCAACGCCTGTTCGAGATTCGCATTTGCGGCGCGCACTTCGGGAATGGTACTCGCGTCGAAATTGCCGCCCGGTCTGAGGCCCAGCCGCGCTTCAGCTTGCCGGACGCCCGCGATGGCTTGGCGCACGTTGGCCTCGGACTGTTGCAGACGCAACTGCGCGTCCTTAGCGTTCAAGCGCGCAATCACGTCGCCCTGACGGACGAACGCGCCGACGCTGACGGGCGTGGCCACGATCTGCCCGGAAGTTTGCGGCGCAACGTCTGAAGTCTCGTCGGCGCTGAGACTGCCTGAGGCTTGAAAGTAAGAGGGCACTTCGCGCGCGAACGCTTTCGCCGTGGTGACGGCAACGACGGCCGGCACTTCCCCACCTTTAGGGGTCGCGCCGTCGCCCGTCTTCGTCTCCGGCGCTTTCGCGTCGGCTTTAGATGCGTCGCGCCCGCAGCCCGCGCTAAGTAACGCGAGAGCCAGCAAGCAGCACATCAGCCCGACCGCATGTGCCTTGCGGTAAAATAGTGAAAAAGACATATGTATCCCTTATGCTTGGGGGTCTTAATAAATGGAGACGCCCGGCGGTGCGTTCCGGTTACACATATTCGCCGGAGTCACCGTCGTTAATCGTGGGGGAAGGACGGGCTGTAATCTATACGCGGCCCGCGCGCGAATCATCACGGGAACTTGTTTTCGCACATATTACAATGTCGAATGTGTAAAGACCTAAGAACATCGCAGGACAATGATGCAGGCAGAATGATAATGATGAATAAAGATCAGCTTGTTATTCATCATTCATCATGCTTCGTTCTGCCTGTCTGCTAAAAGGAGCGTTGATCTCATGGCTGATTGGGTAGGGGATCGGGCGGTGCGGTTGCGGGAGTTCTTCGACCTCGACGCGGACGCGGCACTCGTCGAACCGGAGGCGCTTGAGTTTGAGTTAGCACCGGAAGCGGCCGAAGGGCTTGAGCAGTTCAACATCGAGTGGCACGTCATGCCGACGGCGGCGGCCGTTGCGCTCGACGACGCATACTTCGCGCGCCTCTACCCGGCCGCCCCGCGCGACTTCACACGCGCGCGCGAGCATGGGCCGAGTTATCGCGCCCGCCTCAGTACGGGCCACGCGCAACATCAAGGGCGCATCATCGGCGTGGAGACGACGCCGAAGCCGCGCTATCTGCCCGGCATACGCCAGTTCTATGGCACGCTCTACGGGCACGACCCGTCGGCCGATCCGTTCGGGCGCTACATGGGCCGTGCCGGGATGATGAACGGCATGCGTTACGCGCACACCTATCTCTCTTTGCGCGAGTTCATCCGCGTGCTTAATGAAGACTGGCGTGCGCGCCGGTTGTTGCCCGCAGGCTATCGCGCCACCATCTGCCCGCCCGCCGTCTGCAATCTCGTCGGCACGATCTTTCACCCCGAATGGAGCGAGACTGAGACACTCGAACTCGGCTTTTACCGCGACGAGGGCGGCAACGCGACGTGCTACGCCATCGGCTCGAACGCGCCGGGCGACTTCTCTTATATCAGCGAGGTCGAAGGCGAAAGCGAATGGTCGCTCTTAGGCTTCCGCGTCGCCCTTGTGCCGGAGTGAACGGGCAGTTGGATTGCGGAATGCGGAATGCGGATTGCGGATTGAAGGGATTGGGTCGAACGTGCTTATCTGTGTGGGGGCGCGGCGACGAAGGCCAGCGCCGCATCGTCTAACAGATAAGCTTCGACGGCGGGCGTGGGGCCAAGTGTGATGTGCGCGATGGGCGTGCGCGTCTGACGCAGGGCGGCGAGCAGCGCGTCGTTGCTGTGGTAGCGGCGACCGCGCGCGTTGATGACAAAATCGCCCGCGCGCAGTTCGGCCCGCGCTTGCGGATCGGAGAGCGGAACGGAGACGAGATCGGGCCGTTGCGCTTGTTGTAGATAAAAGGCGGCGAGGGCGGGCGTCTCGTTCGCTACACGCGCGCCGGGCCGCGCTTCGTGCGCGACCGCTAAGAGGGCTTCGCGCAAGCCCGCGTCATAAAATTCATCCTGCGGGAAGTAGTCGCCCGCGCGCGCCGGGCCGCCGCCGAAGATGTTCGTGTAGAGTCGATAGTGTGGCGCGGCTGTCGTCGCAGACCAGAGCGACGCGAGGACAACAAGTGCCGAGAGTGCGGCGCACGCGTAAGTCTGCATCGCCTCATGCTTGCTGGTCGAAGCAAAGAGGCGCGCGAGTTGGCGGGCGGCGAATTGTAGGCCGAGCGCAGCGATGATGAAGACAACCGGCAGGACGGGTGTGAAGTAGCGCGTGAACTTGCCGCCGACGGGGACGAAGGGCAGGAAGCCGATGGCGACCCAAAAGAGTAGGAAGTAACGCCCGTCGCCGAGCCGCCGACGGCACAGGCGCGGCAAGCCCGCGAGAGCAGCCAAGAGCGTCAGCGGCGGAATTTTGACGAACAGGAAAACGAAGTAGTAGTACCACGGCACGCCCCTGAACCAATCCATCAATTTGTGGCTGTAGAGTTGGCCCATGAACTCGTAGCTGTCGTGCCCGACGCGTTTGTAGCTGGCGAAGTTGAGCGCCATGCGCCACGTTTCGGGTAAGAGGATCGGCAGGTTCAAGATGACAAAGGTTGTGCCGAGGATGCATGAAGAACAGAAGGAAGCGCGGCTTGCCGAGTCGCCAGCGCGTCGCCGGGATGTCTTGAAAGATGTGGTAGTAGCAGATGCTCGCGGCGAAATAACTGGGCATGTACTTCGAGGCGAGCATCGCGCCGAACGACATGGCCGTGGCCCAGTAGTACGGCACAGGGTTGCCCTGCCCCGCTTCGGCGATGCGCTGCGCGCGCAGCCAGAAGACGTTGGCCAGTAGAAAGAAGAACAAGAGGAACGTGTCTTCTTTGGCGACGCGATTAAACCCAATCGCGCTTGGATCGAAGACCCACAAAGCGGCCGCGATGAGCGCGACCTCGCTGCCGAACAGTTCGGCCGTCAACAGGTAGAGCAAGAGCGCTGTGAGCGCGCCGACTATTACGCCGGGCAGACGCAACGCTGTCTCGACCGGCACAGACCACGCGGGGCGCGCGGCCGCGAATGACGAGTTGTTCCAATGTTCGGCCGCGACGACGCTCGCCGTCTGCAATGCTTTCATCAAGAACGGATGCTCGCCGTTGGCCGGTGTGAGGCCATGCGCGCGATAGTCTGCGACGGCCGCGAGCTTGTTATGTTCGTCTTCGCTCAGGCTCTCGGCGCTCAAGCCCGCGCCGCGTAGCGCGAAGCCCGCGACGACGAGACAGCCCAGCGCGACGACGAGCCACTTGCGGCTCAAGCCGCGCGCGTCCGGGGCGTTGAACAGTTCCGGTCTTAACCCGGCGGTCACAGCCGGCGTAGCCGTTGCGGACAAGCTGTACGAAGACCTCCGTGTTAAGTCGAGCGGGTCAATTGGTCAGACGTTACGTGCGCTCCGGTCTGGTTAGTCAGAAGCGGGTTGTGCCGGGTCGCGGCGCAAGCTTAACGTGTTCCGCTCGTGCGGGCAACTCAGTGCCGGTGCGGGTGTGACACTTAGTAAAGTGTCTGCATGATGCGCCCGCGCGGGGCGGCGCGTGTGTCAGACTGCATCGGCGCGGCGCACGAAATAGCTTGCAATTTGGCGTGAAATCAGCCATGATTTGTGGCGTTTTTGACCTCTGCCGCAACAGTCCGCGCCCGGCGCGCCAGAATGCCGTGCAAGCGGAACAGGCTCGCGGCCAGCCACAAACGGAGCTTAATAGGCGCGCAGAGGTTGAAGCCGCTTCGGTTCAACTCAAACCTTTTTTTATCAGCACACAGTCGCGACAGTTTGAAAGGAGTCCTATGGCAACAGAAATTCGGCAGCCGGATCAAGCACCGCCCCCGACCTCGTCGGCCCCTGCCTATCGCATCGATCCGAAGCTCCACCAGATTCTCTACACGCGCCCGACGCGGCCCACACTTGATCCGACGCCCGAATCCGAGGGCTTGCCGGAGCCGCCGTATCCGATCCACCCCGACCCGCAGCCGATGACGAAGAAGGAGTATCAAAAACTCAACGCCATCCGCACGTGGAAGACGTGGGGGTCGCCTTACTTCAAGTCGCTCTATCATCGCGGCGAACTGCGCCCGATCATCCCGTACCTGTTTACCGAGTGGAAGTGCAACTACGATTGTCACTACTGCTGGTCGTATAACAACAAGGTCAAGGGCATGACCGAGGACGTGGCCCGGCGCTCAATCGACTGGTTGCATTCCATCGGCTCGCGCGTGCTGGCCCTGATGGGCGGCGAACCGCTCCTGCGCCCCAACTTCATCCACAAGGTCGTCTATTACAGCGCGAAGAAAGACATCTTCGTTTACTTGCCGACCAACGGCCGCTTGATGAAACCGGACGTGGTTGATCGGCTCGGCGACGCCGGCATCGCCACGGTCAATTTGGCCGTCGATTCGATCAAGGATCGCAAGGCGCTGCCGAAAGCACTTGATACGATCCGGCCTTACGTCGACTATCTCGTCAAACGCCAGCACCACTACGGCTACACCGTGATGTTCAATATCAACATCACGCGTATCAATCTCGCGGACGTGCGCGAGTTGACCTTGATCGCGCACGACATGGGCATCGCCACCGACTATCACATCAACGAGTCGCCGATGACCGAGCAGACGCACTTTAAGCACCTCGACGAGAACAGCACCTACCTGACGCCGGAAGATTTCCCGAAGGTGGACGAACTGCTCGACTGGCTCGACGCCAAGCGCCATCAGGAAGGCTACAAGATGGTCAACCAGTCGAAGCACATGCAAGAGATGAAGCAGTTGATGCGCGGCGCAGTGCCGCCGTGGAAGTGCCGCGCCGGGCAAAGCTCGCTCATCATCCGCACCGACGGCACGCTCGCGCCCTGCTTCCCCATGTACTCCGCCACGCACGATTGGGGCACGATTGAGAACCCGAAGTTCGACGTGAAGCAACTAGACGAGATGAAGCAGGAATGCTCGCAGCACTGTCTCTCGACCTGCAACTACATTCTCGCCTACTGCTACGACACCAAGCGCGTCTTGAAGTGGATCGCCAAACAAGCGATGAATGGTTTCCGCGGCTCAGTGGACACGATCCAGTAAGCGCGCGTTCAGCTTTGACAACGAAAGACCGGGACGGCCATCGTCCCGGTCTTTCGTTGTCAAGCCGCCGCTCCTGGCGCGAAACGTTGGGGTAGTTGAAAGACCTCAGGTCGGCTTATAATCTTGGTGATGGAAACGAAGAAATCGCTCCCGACCAGTCCGCTGACCGAGCCGCACGACGAGAGTACGCACGCCCTCGTGCCTGATGCGCCGGCCGAGACGCACGACCGGGAGACTAACGATCTTTCCAGACACGACTTTCTCATCCTCGTCGTGGACGATGTGGTGGACAACATCGTCATCATCAGTTTGAACTTGCAGCATCAGGGTTATCGCGTGGTGACGGCCTCGGACGGCGAAGAGGCTATCAAGGTGGCGACCCTGTCGAACCCCGACCTCATCCTGATGGACATCGGCATGCCGCAACTCGACGGGCTGGAAGCGACGCGTAAGATTCGCGCGACCGAGGCGTTGCGCACTGTGCCGGTGATCGCCGTGACGGCCTTTAGCACCGGCGGGTTTCAGCGCGCCGCCTACGACGTGGGCTTCGACGGCTACCTCGTCAAGCCGATTGATTTCAACCGGCTGTATGAACTGATGCGCCGCCTGCTGCCCGTCAGGTGAAGCCTGCGCGCTGCTCTTGTCGTGCGCCAAGCTTAAGCGTCAGCGTCCACTGCATAAACCTGCCGCGTGCATGAAGAAGATCATAATTATAGGGTCGGGCGGGGCGGGCAAATCCACGTTCGCGCGCCGACTTGGCGCAGCCCTCGGCATCGAAGTCATACACTTGGACGCGCACTACTGGCAGCCCGGTTGGGTTGAGATGCCGAAGCCGGAGTGGCGGCAGCTGGTCGAAGACCTGATGCAGCGCGACGCGTGGATCATGGATGGCAACTACTCGGACACACGCGCCGCGCGACTCGCGGCCTGCGACACGGTTATCTTCCTAGACATCGCGCGCACCGTCTGTCTCTGGCGCATCTGCAAGCGTTGGCTGAAGTATCGCAACCGTCACCGGCCCGACATGGGCGTGGGCTGCAACGAGCAGTTAAATCTTGAGTTCATGCGTTGGGTGTGGGCGTACCCGCGCCGGTCGCGCCCTCGCGTCGTGGCGCAGTTGCAAGCACATGAACAGAGCAAGCGTGTGATCCGTTTGCGGTCGTCGGCGGACGTGGAGAAGTTTCTGGCCGGACTTGAAGGGCGCGCGCAGGCAGCCGGGTTAGCGTTACATGAGCGCAGAACAGAATAAGACAATCGCGCGGCGTTTCCTCGAAGAACTGTGGAACGAGCGGCGACTCGACCTCGCCGACGAACTCTTTGCGCCCGACTGCATCACGCATCAACTGCGTTCCGGCGCAGCCGACGAAGCCGCACCGCGCACGCCCGATCTGGTCAAACGCCACGTCGCCGAATGGCTCGCAGCCTTTCCCGATCTGCGCTTCACGATTGACCAGATGATCGCTGAACATGATCAGGTGATGACGCGCTGCACGATGGACGGCACGCACGAGGGCGCGTGGTTGGGCATCGCACCGACGGGGCAACGGATCAGTGTGCGGCTGGTCTTGATTCAACGCATCGCGGGCGGGCAGATCGTCGAGGACTGGGTACTGGTCGAGTCGCTTGGTTTATTTCAGCAGTTGGGCCTCGTGCCGTCGCGTGAGGAATTACTAAAGTGAGATTGCGGATTTCGGAATGCGGAATGCGGATTAAAGAACAGATGTTTTATTAATCCGCATTCCGCATTCCGAAATCCGCAATTAACGATGCTCTTGCTCGGTCTGATCGATCACTTGTTGCACGAATAGATGCACGCCGTCGAGCGCGACGCCGTGTTGTTTGGTGAGCCGCGCAAGCACGGCCGCGCTGTCGCTGTCGAGGAAGCTGAGGTCTGCGAGGTCGAGCGTGATCGCGGCGTCGCGCTGTTCGCGCAAGCCCGCGCAGATGCGTGCGACGAGTTCGGCGTCCGCGAGCGTCAGCGAACCGGCGATGCGCAGCGTCGTGTGCGTCCCCGTCGCGTCGTCAATCTGTGTGATCTGCGTTGGCATCTTGGTTCACCCCTGCGTTGCGCCGTAACAGCCGGACGCACGCTTGAAGCTGTTGATACGCAGGCGGCGGAATTTTGTTGCGCGCGGGCCGGAATAACTGAACACGAGGAGCGAGACGATGGCGAAAGGCAAAGAAGCGAGTGATGCGCGGGCGCACTTGACGCGGCGCAATTTCTTGCGCGCTGGCGCACTGGTCGGCGCGGCGGCAATCGTTAGCCCCGCGCTGGTTCGTGCAGCTGAACACTTCGCGCCGGCCGCGCTGGCCGTCGGCTTGTTCGAGTTGGCAGAGATAACCATCGCGGAGTTGCAAGCGGGGCTGCAATCGAGCCAGTGGACGGCCCGCACGTTGGTCAGGAAATATCTCGCCCAGATCGCGGATGTGGACAAGCGCGGCCCCACGCTCAACTCCGTCATCGAACTCAACCCCGATGCCGAACAGATCGCCGACGCGCTTGACCGCGAACGCAAAGCGGGGCGCGTGCGTGGCCCCTTGCACGGCATCCCCGTCCTTATCAAAGACAACATCGACACGCACGACCGGATGAAGACCAGCGCCGGTTCGCTGGCGCTCGCCGATTCGACGCCGCCGCAAGACGCGTTCGTCGCGGAGCGGTTGCGCGCCGCAGGCGCGATCATTCTCGGCAAGACGAACCTGAGCGAGTGGGCCAACTTCCGCTCGACGCATTCGACGAGCGGTTGGAGCGGGCGCGGCGGCCAGACCAAAAATCCTTACGTGCTGGATCGCAACCCGTGCGGCTCAAGCTCCGGCTCCGGCGTCGCGGTCGCGGCGAGTTTGTGCGCGGTCGCGGTTGGGACAGAAACCGACGGCTCGGTCGTCTGTCCGTCGTCCGCCAACTCGCTCGTCGGCATCAAGCCCACGCTCGGCCTCGTCAGTCGCGCAGGCATCATCCCTATCGCGCACAGTCAGGACACAGCCGGGCCGATGGCGCGCACTGTCGCGGACGCGGCCACGCTGCTCTCCGCACTGACCGGCATGGACGGGCGCGACGGGGCGACGAAGGCGAGCGACGGCCATGTGCCCGGCGACTACAGGCAGTTTCTCGATCCGCATGGCTTACGCGGTGCACGCATCGGTGTGGCGCGCAAACATTTCGGCTTCAGCGATCAGGTGGATCGCTTGATGACCGAAGCCATCGCGGTCCTAAAGCAACAAGGCGCGATCATCATCGATCCGGCCGACATCGCCACGACGGGTAAGTTCGACGACACGGAGCTTGAAGTTTTACTCTACGAGTTCAAGGCCGATCTTAATAAGTATCTGGCCGCGCTTGGGCCGAACGCGCGCGTGCGCTCGCTCAAAGACATCATCAAGTTCAACGAGCAACACCGCGCCGAGGAGATGCCTTACTTCGGGCAGGAGTTGATGCTGCGCGCCGAGGCGAAAGGGCCGCTGACGAGTAAAGAATACCGGCTGGCGTTGCAGAAGAATCAACGGCTTGCGCGCGCCGCAGGCATCGACGCGACGATGCTCAAGCATCGCCTTGACGCGCTGGTTGCGCCCACGGGCGGCCCCGCGTGGCCGACCGATCTGCTCAACGGCGACCACTTCACCGGCGGCTATTCGACCACTTCGGCCGTCGCCGGTTATCCGCACATCACCGTGCCCGCCGGTTACGTACACGGTCTGCCCGTCGGCCTCTCTTTCTTCGGCCGCGCGTGGAGCGAACCCGCGCTCATCAAATACGCTTTCGCCTTCGAGCAGGCGACGAAGCACAGACAAGCACCAAAATTTTTACCAACAGTTGAACTGCGCCCGGAACAGACGGCGTATGCGCCGACCACGCACACGCAAGCTTACGAGCGCACAGACGCGGTGCATCTATGCGGCCGTTAATGTTTATGGCTGAAGATCGGGTTGGTCCGTCTGTTGCGATGTGCGGAGCAGTTCGTCTATGCGCGTGATGGCGGCGGCGAGGCGGGCGGGTAGCGGCTCGGACAACGTATGAAAGCGGCGCTGTTGGGCGGTCAATTCCGCGACGAAAGTTGCGTGCATCCATTCGCGGATCAACTCGCCGTCGCGCGTGCCGTCCTGCACGAAAGGCGTGTTCACGTCGGTTAACAGATATAGGTCCGGGCGGCCATGGGCGGCGACGATGGCTTCTACCTCAGGCTCGCGCACGTTCATGTAGCGCCGATGCCAGATGCTTGTGGCGAAGGCGTCTGTGTCGCAGATCAGCAAGCGGTTCGCTTGCCGCGCCGCCGCATCTTCCCATTCGCATTGAACGCGCGCGATGTGTACGAACTCGTCCGAGCGCCAGTCGTCGTAACGCCCTGTCTGCGCGAGTTTGCGCTCCGAATAGTCGCGCCCGTATTCGGGGACCCAGACGGTGCGGTAGTGCGCGGCCAGTGCGCGCGCCAGCGTTGTCTTGCCTGTGGACTCCGCACCGATCAAACAGACACGTTTGGCGTAATAAGCGCGCACGGGCGGCTCAAGAAAATCCCAACAGCGTAATGGATCGGCCCTGACCATCGTGCCGGAGACGGGCACAGCCAGCCGCGCTTGATCGACCAAGACATGCGCGCAGCCCAGATGACGTGCGAAGTTTGCGCCATAGTCTTCCGAGGTGAAGACCACATCCGGCGTGAACCCAAGCCAACGGATCGAGTTCTCGGCCCAGAGTTGCGAATCGTCGGCGTCGAGTTGATCGTCGATCAGTAAAACGCACACGTCCCTGTGTATCTCGCGCAGCCAAGCCGCGCGCAACTCGCCCGCCGGGACATGCTCCGGTTTGCCACAGACGATCACATAGAGTTCGTCAACTTGGGCGCGCGCCGTGTCGATCAAATGCTTGTGCCCACGATGCGGCGGATAGAATTTACCGACGATCAAGCCTCGCTTAGTCACCCGTGCCTTCTCCATCGAGTGCCGCGCCTGCCGGCTCGTTGCGGCCGAGCGCACGCCACCAGTTAAGCAGGCCGCCGATGCACAGCCCCACGAAGATGAAGTAAAGCACGGCGGTCAGCGTCAGCCCGCGTGTCATGAACAGGTAGATGTAGATCAGATCGGCGGCAAGCCACACGTACCAGTTCTCGATGAACTTGTAGTTGAGCAGAAACTGCGCGGCCAGACTGAGCGTCGTAGTCAAAGCATCCAACACCGGGGCCGAGCCGTTGACCGCGCGCAACGTCAACGTCAATGCCAACGTGCCCAATAGGACGAAGCCGATTAACGTCAACCAGTGCCGGGGCGCGATCTGCCTGACGGTTAAGGGCGTGCGCTCAGGCCCGCCGCGCAACCAACTGTACCAACCGTGCAGGCCCAAGATGAGATAGACGATCTGCAAGCTGGCGTCGCCATACAAACGCGTCTCTATGAACAGCACGAGGAAGAAGATGTTGTTGGCGATGCCGAGTGGAAAGTTCAAGATGTCGAGCTTGAGCGTGAGATAGACGCAGGCTGCGCCCGTCACGAAGCCGAGCGTTTCGGTCAAGCCGTATGGCAGCCAGCCGCGCCACGATGCCACCAACAGCACCGCGCCGAGCAACGTCATGAGCCAGATATCCAAACGTCTCATAGATTGATCGCGTTGCGGTTGAACGGGCCGCGTCAGTTTCACTTGAGCCGCGCGACTAAGCGATCCACGTCCGTCTGACGACGGCAATGGATCAGCTTGTCGGCATAAGTTTGTAAGAACAGCGCGGTCGCGGCGCGGTTGCCCGCCAGATCATCGTCCGGCCCAAGCGGCACATCTGGCTCACGACAAAAGTAGTATGTTCGATAGCGCCAGATGAAGCGGGCGAGTCGGCGCAGACCGGGATGCCGGTTAGTGCCTTTGAGGCTCTGCCGCATGTGCCGCCAGACGACACGACTGGTCGCAACGTACCACGGCAGATCGAGCCATACCACCAAGTCGGCCGCGCCGTACAACTCTGCCGCCCACCACAGATAATTCCCTTCGACGAGCCAAACCGGGCGCACGGCGATCTCATGCGCCAGCCGCAACCGCTCGGCAAACGGCCGCTTCGGCCCGTTGCCGTCCACATAAATGATTGTGTCCAACTCGAACCACGGCGCGCCGCGACGCGCAGCCAGCAGTTGAGCGAGGCGCGTCTTGCCGCTGCCCGGCGCACCCGTAATCAAAATCCGCGCGTCGTGCTGTAACGCGGCCCGGCTGCCTGTGCTCATAAGCTTACGCGATCACTTGCGGCGCGGCGTGCGTCTTACTTAACGACGGCTGCCCACAATCGCGCGCAGGGTGCGCAGGCGCACGTCGAGTTCTTCGGGCGTCATGGTGGCGTACTTGGCGGGCAGCAGGCGGCGGCTCGAAGCCTCGAAGACGGCGAGCAGTTCCATGTATTCGAGCAGTTCCACGTCGCGGCTTGGGAAATAGTCTGTGGCGGCGCGTTGGAGGTGTTCGGCGGTGACGGGGGCGTCGTGCCCGCCTCGCGCGCCGCGTCGTCGTTCGCCATGAGGATGACGGCCTCGATGTCCGCGTTGCTGTAGCCGACGAGTTTGGCGGCAAAGCCGTCGCGGATCGAAGCGAGATCAACTTGCGTGTTGATCTTGTTCTTACGCAAGAGCGCGCGCGCAACCAGTTCGACCTCTTCGGGCGTCTGCGCGTAAAGAAACGGAATCTTGCGGTCGAGCCGGCCGGCGCGCTTGAAGTCAACGTCGAGCTTGTCGGGCCGGTTCGTCATCACGAGAAACAGGATGCGCCCGCGATTCGACGTGTCGGACATGAACTCCTTGATGCGCGCGATGACGCGCGACGAAGTGCCGCCGTCGCCTTCGCCGTCCGTGTTGCCGAACGCGCGGTCGCCCTCGTCGATGATCACGACGACCTGCCCGATGGCCTTGATCACGTTCAGGATCTTTTCCAGATTCCCTTCCGTCGCGCCCACCCACTTCGAGCGGAAGTTCTTCAGCTTGATCGTCGTCAGCCCGCACTCCTTGGCGAACGCTTCGGCCACGAACGTCTTGCCCGTGCCCATCGGCCCCGTGAACAGTATGCCCATCGGCACGCGGCTCGTGCGCCCCTCGCGGATGCTCTCGGCGATGACCAGCAAATCTTTCTTGACCTCTTCCATCCCGCCGACGACCTCGAAGCCGTGCGCCGGCTCGACGAACTCGACGAGGCCGAAGCACTCGCGCTCGAGAATCTCGCGCTTGCGATCGCGCGATCAGGCGATCCGTCTCTTTGCGCGCGCGCTCGGCCGGGCTCGGAATATTCGCGTCGGGCGTCGGCTCTGCGGCCGTCGGGCGCGAGCAGTTTTTTGATCTCGTCGCGGGTCATATCGGCCGTCAGCGCGGCGAGTTTGTGCGCGCGTTGCGCCGCGTCCGCGCCGCTGCCCAGCAGGCATACGATGAACGCTTCGCGCTCTGTCGATTCTTCTTCGGCGGGCGGCGGCGGCGTCAGGATCGACGCGATCTGAATCGCCTTGAGGCCGGCGGTGATGTCGGCGTAGCGTTCGGCGTCGCGCTCGGTCAGGCGCGTGTCGGCGAGCATAGCAGCCGCTTTGCGCGTCGCGCGATCCGGCATCGGCACTTCGACCACCGCGACCTTCGGGTTCGACACCAGCTTGGGCGACAAGCTCGGTCAGATTCTCCGCGACGAGCAACACGACATTGTCGCCCCGCTCGATCTCAGGCAGCGCCGACCAGCGATGCAGCGTCACGATGGCCGCGCGATCCGTGTCGCGTCTGAAACGAAGGATCGCCGGCGGGCGCAACCGCCTCTGCGTACTCGATGATCACGGCCGCTTTCGTCGCCCCGATCAACAAACGTTCGAGCGCGGCGAACACGCGCTGCTTGTCGGGCGCGAGCAACAGGTCTTCGATGTTCGTTATCGCCGCATCGCGTTTGGCGAAGCGCACGCCCGTCGCCACGTTGTAGACCGCAATCGTGTCCTTCGATTCTTTCAAGAGCACGTCGGTCAGAAACTCCGTCAACGACAGCATCAACTTCCGCTGGATGACCACGTCGTAGACGTTCCCGTGCAGCACGAACATAGACGCCTCGCCGCGCACATAACGGCGGCGCAAATCTTCAGCCCACACGGGCAACACGCGCGCTTCGCTCATAGATTAAATTCTTTCAGCCCCATCGGGTTGAGCAACTGCTCTGTGTCGGCCGCCGTCTGCTTGATCGATTCGACGCCGTCCAACAGTTCATCCAACTGCCCCGACAACTCCTGCGGCGACTGCATCGTCACGATCTGATCGGCGATCAACTGGAACGAGTTGTCGATCAAGTCCAGCTGCCCGCGCGCCACCATCAGGTAACGGTGAATCTCCTTCACCTTATCCAACCGCTTCAGGATGATGGCCAGATTCTTGCGCGCGATGTTCACCTCTTCGCTGTCTGCTTCGCCCTTCTTCGCCGCCCGTTCCCAGCGCCCGCGATCTCGTTCCAACTCGGCCAGATCAATCGATTCGAGATACTGCTCGTAACGTCCGCACGTCACCGCCATGTCGATGAACGACTCGACGAGACGGTCGGTCTTACCCAACTCGGTGCGCAGCAACTCGCCCGTGAACGAAGGGTTCTGCGCCGCCAACTGATTGATCTCCTGTTGGCGCGCAAGCAACTCTTCAACGCGCACGCGGTCATGTTCCGCCAGCACTTGCAGACGCGCCGCCCGCGCCGCTGCCTCTTGCGCGCGCTCCTCTTGATTGAACTGCGGGTCCCACAGCAAGCGCCGCAACAACTTCGACCCCGGCGCATACACCAGCCACAAGATTTCCATGCAGATGACGAAGATCGCCAGCAGCGGACTCAGCGTCAACCCCGCGGCGGCCAGCCCGCCGCCCAGAAGCGCCAAGTTGTACGGATTGGCGAACGCGGCTTTCAGATACGGCTTCTCGCGCGTCACATGCTTCAAGTAAGCCTTGCTCGCCGCGAACGAGTCCTCACGCAGCGCCCGCGTATCAACCGCCGCGCGCTCCTCCTGCTGGCGCGGCGTCGTACTCGTTCGCGGCGGCGTCAACTGCTGCTTCCCGGTCGTTCCCATACTGGCATCGTAAAGCGTGCGGCTTAAATCGTAAATAGAGCCGGGTCGGTCTGCGCCAGTCTCTATATAAATTATGTCTACTTCGGCGCGTAGATCAGATCGAGCAGCTTCTTCTCGACGGCGCGGAATTCGGGCGCGGACTTGAGCGCGATGTCGCGGACGGGGAAGGCGGGCACGTCCACTTGATGCAGGATGCGCGCCGGGCGCGGTGGAGAGGACGTAGATGGTGTCGGCCAGATAGACCGCCTCGGAGACGTCGTGCGTGACGAAGAGGATCGTGTTGTCCTCGGCGCGCGACACGTCGAAGCAGCAAACCCTGCATGCCCCAGCGCGTCTGCGGGTCGAGCGCGCCGAAGGGCTCGTCCATCAGCACGAGCGCGGGTTGTTGATGAGCGTGCGCGCGATCGCCACGCGCTGCTTCATGCCGCCCGAGAGGTCCTTCGGGTAGCGCTCGGCGAACTCGGCGAGGCCCACCTGCTGTAAAATCTTGTCCGACACCGCGCGCCGTTTATCCTTCGGCACGCCTTGCAGCTTCAGGCCGTATTCGACGTTCTCGCGCACGGTCAGCCAGCCGAACGACGTGTAGGCCTGAAAGACCATGCCGCGGTCGCGGCCCACGTCGTCAACTAGCTTGCCGTCGACGAGCACCTCGCCCTCGGTCGGCGGCAACAGCCCCGCGACGGCCTTGAGGATCGTCGACTTGCCGCAGCCCGAAGGGCCGAGGAAGACGACGATCTCGCCCGAATCGGGCTTGTCGTACACGTCGAAGGAGACGTCGCGCACGGCCTCGGTGCGGTCGCCGTCGCGATCGATGTAGGTGACGCTCAGATTCTGACACGCGCAGCTTGGGCGGCGCACCACTTTGATCGGGATGATAAGTGACGTGCGCGGTCGCGCCCGCGCGCGGTTCGACCGTGACGGCGAGTGTGCCCGGCTCGCCCGCTTGCGGCAGAGGTTGCGGTTTATCTGGATCAGCCATGTGAACTGTTACGAGGCTTCGCGCCAGCGGAAGAGCACGCTCGAGAGGGCGCGGATCAGCAAGTCGGTGAGCAGGCCGATGCCGCCGATGACGATGAGGCCGGCGAACGACCACGACGCCTTCTGGTGCGTGCGCGCCAGCTCGACCATGTAGCCGAGGCCGTGCTCCGGGTTGACCGCCTCGGCGAGGATCACGTAAGTCCACGCGATGGCGTTCATCACGCGGAAGGAGTCGAAGATTTCCGGCAGCGCCGCCGGCACAAGCACCGTGCGGATCACCTGCAACTTCGACGCGCCCAGCGTCAGCGCCGTCTGCACCAGCTCCTCGGGCACGGCCGGATCGCCGAGACGACGACCGGCAGCAGATAGACGAACACGCCGAGGAAGAGAAAGGCGATCTTCTGCTTCTCGTAGATGCCGAACCACAGGATGAGAGCGGGATGAAGGCCGAGATCGGCATGTAGCGCAGCGGCGCCATGATCGGCTCGAAGAAGCGATTGACCGGCTCGAACGCGCCCATCAGCACGCCGAGCGGCAGCGCCAGCGCCGACGCGAGCAGGAACGCGAGCGCGATGCGCCTGCGTCGAGATCAGGATGGCGCGTGCCGAGGTCGTACTGGATGAACAGCTGCAGCGTGCCGCGCACGACTTCGGTCGGCGACGGCAGAAAGTCCGGCTGCACCAGACCGCCGTAGGTTATGGCGCACCACGCGCCGAGCACCAGCGCGGGCGCGACGAAGCCGAGCACAAACGCCGTCTGTTTCGGCAGCGGCGCGCGGATCGCAAAGAGGCTGCTTGTACGTCGAACCATGATGAAGAAATGATGACTGATGAAGCGGCATGATCGATGAGATAAGCCGCTATGATTGCTATTCATCATTCATCGTTCATCGCCTTCATCATTAGCTCTACTGCGTGGCTAAGACCACTTTGATGTCGGTGCGGCGGTTCTGCTGCCGGCCGGCTTCGGTCTGTGTTCTCGGCGACGGGATTGGTCTGGCCGCGGCCGATGGTCTGGAAGCGGGTCGGTGGAATGTTGGGGAAGTTCTTGACGACGTAGTTCTTGACCGAGAGCGCGCGCCGCTCGGAGAGCGTCATGTTGCCTGTGGGCGAGCCGGTGGTGTCGGTGTTGCCCTCGACGCGCAGGATAGGTGTTGCCGAACGAGGTCATCGTCTCGCCCAGCTTGTCGAGGAGCGAAGTATGAACCGGGCATGATCTCGTCCGAGCCGGGCGTGAACTGAATCTGTATCTGCTTGCCGAGGATCGGAATGTCTTTCTCCGATGGCGCGCTTGCGCAACGACCTGGGCTTCTTCCACCTTCTGCCCCGGGTAGTTCGACGGCCAGCGCCTGCAGGAAGCGCGCGTCGGCCCAGTCCTTGCGCGTCCACCGCCCGCGTGACCAAGCCCTTCTTGCGCCAGATGACGAAGGCCGTGTTGAAGAGCGTCTCGTAGTGCGCCTTGCGCGCCGGTCAGGCCGTAGAACTGCGCGTTGTCGGCGTAGGGCGTGAGCTTCAAGCCCGAGAGCATGCCGGAGACTGTGTCGTTGTCGAGCTTGAGCGCCTGCGCGACGATCGTCGTAGGAGCTGTTCGGATCGTTCTTGATCATCTCGATGCCGTCGAGCCAGCCGTGGACGAAGTCGCGGACGGTCTCGGGCGCCTTGTCGATCAAGTCCTGCCGCGCGACGAGCGTGTCGGCGATGATGTTGGTCGCGGCCTGCGTCGAGACGAGCACGTGCGCCTCGTCGCCGCGCGCCTCGACCGCGCCCGAGAGGTCGGGCTCCCAGGTCACCGCGGCGTCAACCTGCTTGGCCTTGAACGCGGCGGCGGCCGCGGGCGCGTCCGTCGTGAAGACGATGTTCTTCTCGACGGCGTTGCGGTCCTCGGGCGTCAGGCCCGACTGCGACAGCAGGTAGAGCAGCAGGAAGTGCGACGGCGTGAACTGCGTGCAGGCGATCTTGTGCCCCTTCAAGTCTTCGACCGACTTGATCGACGCGAGCGAGACGATGCCGTCGCCGCCGCGCGACCAGTCCTGCATGATGATCGACTTCGCCTTCTGGTTCTGCTCGGCGAGGATCGAGGCCTCGCGCGCCCAGTTGTCCACCGTGTCCCACATGATGTCGACGTGCCCGCTGCGGAAGGCGGCGAGCTTGGCGGCCGGGTCTTCGAGCAGCACGAACTTCACGTCGAGGCCGTACTTCTTCTTGTAGAGCGAACCGGCGCTCGGCTCCATGCCGCCGTTGTAGACGATGCCGGGCGCGTGGCCGGCCCAGGTGTTGATGCCGACGACGAGCGGGCGGTCGAGCTTGCCCGCGCCGACGGCCGCCGTGCTGACGCCGGTCGAGCCGACGCCGCGCCCGGGATCGTCGGGCGCGCCCTTCAGGTTGTCGAAGTCGTCCTTCGAGTCGCCTCTTTCTGTCGACCTTCTCGCCGCCGGCCCACTGCTTGATCGCGTCGCCCTTGTAGTGCCACGTGGCAAAGCCGACGACGGCCAGCACCACTATCCGCGATGAAGGCTTTCGCTAACGGAGTCAGTCTCATAATGTCCTCATTAAATTGCGGAGTCCGGATTGCGGCATGCGGATTGACCAATGAAAGTCGTTAGGCTCTGCCAATCCGCAATCCGAACTCCGCATTCCGCAATCACATCGTCTTGTTTCCCTGAGCGTTCTGCTGCGCGGCCTTCTTGGCCTTGAGCTCGGCGAGCTGCTGGCGGGCGGTCACGTCGCCGGTCTGGTTGCGCAGGGCCGCGAGGCGCGAGTCGAGCGACGACTCGGAGAGCTCCTTGCCGAGGTTCGCCTCGGCGATGGTCGTCTTGATGTGCTGGCGCACGTTGTCGAGCGCCTTCACCTCGGCGTCCACCGACAGGCCGTCGAGCTGCTCCTGCACCTTGATGCGCGCCTGCGCCGACTGCATCTTGGCGAGCATCGAGTCGCGCTCGCTTTGCAGCTTCCTGATCTCGGACTGCACGCTCAAGAGCGAGGTCTTGGCCGAGTCGGCGTCGCTGCGCGCCGTCTCCATCTCGGTCTTCAGGTCAGTCGACTTCCGTCGTCAACTGGTTCTTCTTCTGGATCAGGATGACGGCCAGATCGTCCTGGTTGGTCGCGACGGCGGTGTCGAGTTCGGCCTCGGTCTGCTGCAGCTCCGCGTTGGCGCGCTTGAAGCGGTCGTCGAGTTCTTCGCGGCGGCGGATGATAGCGGCGGTCGCGCTCTTTAGCTTCGAGTACTTCTCGACCATCGAGTTGATCGCGTTCTCATAGGCGATCTCAGGATGCTCTTTCTCGATGTCGGAAATCCAGAGCGAGAGGAAACCGCGCCAGAGGTTGGCCAGACGTTTGAACATGGCTTAAATGATCCTTTCTTCAACTTGCCGGTTCGGCGGCGGACGGGTCGTGGAGCTTCGGCGACTCCCGCACCACCTGCGCCACCTTAGCCTGCCCGAAGAACTCCAACACCTGCTGCACCTCAAGCTTCTTGTCGTTGCAGCCCTTGATGACGGACTGCAACTCGTCAACGCTCTGCTGCATGATGCCGCGAATGTTTTTGATCTCGTCCTCGTACTGCTTGATGCGCGCGTCCGACTCCTGCATTAGCGTCTCGTTGTCCGTCGCCGCCGTTGCGAATGTAACCGTCGAGCGCCTGTATCTCTTCCACGCCCGCCTCGATGATCTTCTCAATCGGCACGCCGAACGCTTTCAACGAAGCCTCGACGATCTGTTTCTTTAGCCCCGCGTCCGTGCCCGCCGGCAAACTGCGCAATAGCTCCACTGTCTTCGCCACGCGCGCGCGTTCTTCCGTGTCCACGCCTGCCGCGTCGAACACGGCCTCGAAATCGACCTGCCCGCCCATAGGCGGTGGCGGCGCAGATTGAAAGACGGCTTGCGTCGGCGACGGCGCGGTGTAAGTGTCCGATGTACTAGCGCCCGTGTCGCTTGCGCCGCGAATGATCGCCTCGGCCTCTTCGGCGCTCATCTCCGGCGCGGCTGCGGCCGCGCCCGCGTCCTCGTCGCGTTCGATGAACCAGCCCGCGACGGTCGAACCCCAACTCTTCTTATCCGTCATGAAATGCTTACTGCTGCCTCCTTACGCACGGGCCCGCGCGCCCGGTTTTGCGTATGCGCCCTTGTCAGCGCGGGCACGCGTTCGTGAGGGTCAATGCATAGACCTAAACGGCAACACACACTGTCCGGGAATGACGAGATTCAGTTAGAACCCCTCCGTGGTACGGCACAGACTAGCACACCCAACGGCCGCAGAAAAATACAAATTTGGGCCGGCTCATTAACCACAGAGACACGAAGACACGATGAACTCTGACCAGTCATCGTGTCTTCGTGTCTTTGGGGTTAAATTTTTTCGGCTGTCACCAAATCTGGCAACGCTCGTTTTCGGCGCGCACCATCGGGTCGCCCTGTTTGCAGTTGAACGCGGCGGCGAACTGCGGCAAGTTGGCGAGCGGGCCGTTGACGCGGAAGCGCGCGAGCGGGTGCGGGTCGGTCTGCGCTTGCAGGCGCGCGGCTTCGGGCCGGTAGTTGCGCCCCCAGACCTGCCCGTAGCCGATGAAGAACCGCTGCTCAGGCGTGAAGCCGTCGATCTCTTCGGGGCGTTCTTTGCCCGCCAGAGACTTCTGGAAGGCTGCGTAAGCGATGCTCAGCCCGCCGAGGTCAGCGATTGATTCGCCCAGCACGAGTTTGCCGTTCATGTTCAGCCCGTCTTCGACCTTGAAGGCCGCGAACTGCTGCTCGACACACGAAGCGCGCGTTAGATACTGCTGCAAGTCGGCGGGAGCCCACCAGTCCGTGAGATTGCCGCGCGCGTCGAACTGCCGCCCCTTGTCGTCGAAGCCGTGCGTGATCTCGTGGCCGATGACCGAACCGATTGCGCCATAGTTGAGCGCGTCGTCCGCCTCGGCGTTGAAGAAGGGCGGTTGCAGGATGCCTGCGGGGAAGACGATCTCGTTACGCAACGAACTGTTGTACGCGTTCACGGTCGGCGGCGTCATGCTCCACTCGGTTCGGTCCACCGCGCGCCCGATCTTGTTTATCTGATACGCGTTCTCGTAGAGCGAAGCGCGCACGATGTTGTCGGCGTAAAGACCGCGCTCGATCTTCAACGGCGCATAGTCGCGCCACTTGTCGGGGTAGCCGATCTTGGTGACGAACGCATCGAGTTTATTGATCGCGCGGGCGCGTGTCTCGTCGCTCATCCACGCGAGCGTGCCCAGATCGTCGCGCAAGGCCGCCGAGCAGGTTGTTGACCAACTGCTGCATGCGCGCCTTCGCTTCGGGCGTGAAGTGCTTCTTCACATAAACTTCGCCGAGTGCTTCGCCTAGGTTGGCATCCGTCGCGGCGACGCAACGCCGCCAGCGCGGTTGCATCTCCTTCGTGCCTTGCAGCGTGCGACTGAAGAAGTTGAAGTTCTCCGTCTCGAACTTTGTTGACAGGACCGGCGCGGCGGCCGAGACGAGTTGCCAGCGCAGGTACGTCTGCCAATCCTTCAACGGCACTTCGACCAGCAACTTTTCGAGCGCCGTGAAGAACTCAGGATGCGCGATGTTCAACTCCGCGAACTTCGGCGCACCAACTTCTTTCAGATAGTCCGCCCAGATGAGATGCGGCGTCGTCTTCTGCAACTCCGCAAGCGGCAGCTTGTGATATTGCTTCGAGAGGTCGCGCAACTCGACGCTGCCCCGCGAGTTGGCCGCGAGTTTCGTCTCGATGTTCATAACGGTCTGCGCGGCGGCGCGCGCCTTCGCTTCGTCATGACCGAGCAAGACGAACATCTTGCCGACGTGTTCGACGAACGCAGCGCGCAGTTGCTTCGACTTCTCATCGTCCTTCGTATAGTAGTCGCGCTCAGGCAAAGACAGTCCGCCCTGCACGGCTTGCGCGATCACTTCCGAACTTTGTTTGAAGTCGGGCGCGGAGCCGAAGCCGAACATCGCGCCGATGCCGTAGGCGTGCAGCCGCGCGACCGCGCTTTGCAAGCCGCGCAGGTCTTTGATCTTGTCGATGCGCGCCAGATCATCCGCGAGCGGTTTCAACCCGGCCGCCTCGATGCGCGCCGTGTCCATGCACGAAGCGTAGAACGCGCCGATCTTCTGTTCGTTGCTGCCTGCGGGCGCGGCCGTGTTCTGCGCCGCCGCTTCGAGAATCTGATGCAGCGCCTCGTTGTTCTGTTCGCGCAGTTTGCTCGCCGTGCCCCACGAAGGGAACGCGGCCGGAATCTCGTTGCGCGTGAGCCAGCCGCCGTTGGCGAACTGATAGAAGTCCTGACATGGCTGACACGTGCGATCAAGATTTTCAACGGCGAGGCCGCGCGTGTGGCCGCCGCGGGCCGGGTCACAAGCCCCGCGCACGCGGCGACGAGTATGAGCGTGATCAAGTGTAGTTTCAGGTGTCGCATAGCTTAAGCTCCTCCGTCGGTGGAAAGTGAGTTGAACCTGTGCAGTTAAAGTTAGTCTTGCAGGGCGCGCTTATTTGTCGTCGCCCAGAGCTTTGATCTCGCGGCCGCAGACCTGTTCGACGAGCGCGGTGTTGCGTGTGCTCAGTTCCACGTCGCCGCCGTCGTTGGGGATGAGCCATTGCCCGTCGCGTTGGCGAATCAAGTGGCCCAACTCGTGCAGCAGCATGAGCACGCGCGCCTCGCGGGTGTTGGGCGCGAAACTGCCGACGTGCGGGACGATTGCGCCGAGCGGCGTGAGTCGTTCGTGGAAGAACGCGCCCCGGCTGTTGAGCGTCGCCCGCTCGAACAGGCGATAGGCGCGCCCGGTCGTGTTGAGGATGACGTTCCTCGTCTCGCCGGCCATCATCATGCCGATGCCGCGATTCTCAAGCGGTTTCGTGCGCAACTGTGTGGACAGATCGTTGAACGCTTCGACGGCGACCGCGCCGCCGAAGAACGTTCTACAGTCGCCCGGCGCGGTCAGGATGCGGTACGTGTCCATGTAAGCTGCGCGGTAGAGCGCCCCTTGCCCTTTGAGTGCGAGCGGTTTCGGGTGCGGCGCGGGCACGGCCTCGACCGGAGCGGCCGGCACGGACTCAGTCGTAGCGGCCGGCGCTGTCTCAGGTCCGCCAGTGTTGCCCGTGCCTTCGGGCGCATTGTTGAAGGGCAACGCCGTGCCCCAATTGAATGCGGATTCAAGATTGCGTGGCTGCGCCGAAGCGGCGGGCCAGCAGAGTAAGAGTGCGAGCGGTAATAAGCCGTAACGAAGAAGCCTCATAAACCCACCTCCGTTGGTTCGGATTCCCGCGTGCGGGTCGGTTGCGCGCCGCCGCGACAAGCGCGCGGGCGCGTTGGGTGGTAGGCTCCGGTTTAGACTCTCGACATCAAACTCTCGATAATGAAACTCTCTCTGTGTAGCGGGTCGCGGTCATCACGCTTCGTCCGCGTGCGCCCCTTGACCTTTGAACTCCTTAACCTGCTTGACGAGTTGTAAGACGGCCGCCCATGAAAGTTCGGCGGCGGCATCGAACGTGCCCGCGCTGAGCGATTGCAACTCCGCAGGCGGCACGACGCCGCGCTCCCACAAACACAGGACGCGGCCGCGATAGAGTGTGAACAGCGCGCCGATCTCGATCCGCAGGTGCTCGCCGAAGACGAGTTGCCCCGCGTCGTTCGTTTGACAGTCGGCGCGTGTGACGATGACGACCGCCGCTTGGCATTCGTGCATCGCGGCGAGCGCGTCGGCGGCGGGCAGCGTCGGCGCACCCGTGGCAGCGCGCTCGACGACGCGCCCTTCTATGTCCGCGAGCGAGAGCGCGGCGCAGACTTGCTCGGCCACCGAATGCTCGCGCCCGTGCGAGACGAAGACGCGCAGCGCGCCCGCGCGCCCCGCGCCCGGCGACCAACACGCGGCCGCAGCCGGTGCGTCATGCTCGCCCGGCGTCGCCGCCGACTCAGATTCGGCCGCGTGCCGGTCGCCGTGCGTGGGTTCTGTGTTGAGGTAAGCCGCCAGTTCGTCGTGCTCGACGCGCAGGCGCGTGGGCTGCCCCTTCTTGCCGATGATGACCGTGCCGAGCGCGGCGGCCTGACAGAGTTGGAAGAAACAGACGACGCTCGCTTCGAGCGTGCGCTCGTCTTGCGCGGCGAGCGCGTGCGGGTGATACGATTGCCAATAGCCGGCCACGTCCGCCTGCACGATCACGTCCAAGCCTTGCCGCGCGGCCCAAGCGAGCACGGCGCGATAAGGTTCTTGCCAGTCAAGCAGCGTGCGGAAGACCTGCGCCACGGGTTGCAGCTTGCGCCCCAGTTCGTGCCCCAACTCGCTCAACTTCAAGCGGTCGCCCTGTCGGGCGACGAGGCCGAGCGCCTCATAAGCCAGCACCTTGCGCGGGTCGAAGACCTGTTTCTTGATCGCGTCCACCGCTTCGTTGATGGTCACGCCGCCCGGTTTTTTTCGTAAGTACTGCACGACGCCGCGCACGTCTGCGGCCGTTGCGAGCAGCGGCAACGCGCCCGCGTCCGCGCGCCGCGCAGCGTCGGGTGTCGCGGCCGCGGCCGCGCTCGCAACGAGTTGAAACTGTTGTCTGATTGCGCTCATGGTCTATGCCCCCGGAAACTGCTGGGGCGGCGGGGGTCGGTTTGGTTTAACCGAACAATCGCGCGCCCTCTTTGTGTTTGCGCGGCGCGACGGTGGGGAATTTCCGTGCGCCGGTCTTACCTGTGCTCTTGGGGCGACGCGCGCCGTTGCCGTTAGCAGTAGCGGCGGGCGTGCCCGTGGCCTTGTTGACTTGAATCTTGTACTGCTTGATCTTGTTATTGAGCGTGGTCGTCTTCAGACCGAGCAGGCGCGCGGCCCTGACCTGATGCCCGCCCGTGTGCTGAAGCGCGCAACGGATCAACTCGATCTCGAAGCGGCAGACTTCGGCGTAGAGGTCTATGCCCTGCTCGACGCGGACGGCGCGGCTGTCGCCCAAGTCGCGGAGTTCGTCCAAGAGCGACGTGGCCAGTTCGCGCAGGAACGTGATCTTCAGATTCAACGCCGGACTTTCGGCTTGTACTGATTGCGCTCTTTGCACCTTTTTAGCCCTTTCCTTGTGCGCCGACGACTTGTGCTTCATTAGCCTTCGGCTCATGCAACTTTTTTCGTCGCCGGATGCTCTTAGGTCTATAACTGCGTTAGAGTTTTAGTACCATCCGTTCGATCTTGGACTGTGGCGGAAACTTTCGTCCGAGGCGTCGCGTTTTATCTGACAGATCGAACGTCCGGTCGGTTATGTCATCTAAGACGTAATTCGTCATCTAGCACGCTCTTAGAAATCGCTTAGAAACGGCTCAAAGCCGCTCAAAGTAATCTCAGAGAAATCTCAATGCCCGCGACCAGCAAGGCAGAACAGGGTTTGGTGTATGAGTTCGGTGCGTTCCGCCTCGATGTACACGAACGTCTGCTGCTGCGCGGGGCAACGCATGTTGCGTTGACGCCGAAAGCGTTCGAGTTGTTGGTGGTGTTGGTTGGGCGACGCGGGCGTTTGGTGACGAAGGAAGAACTGTTTCAAGAGGTGTGGGCGGGCAGCTTTGTCGAAGAAGGCAACCTGACGCAGAACATCTACACGCTACGCAAGACGCTCGGCGAAGGCGCGGGCGAACAGACTTTCATCGAGACTGTGCCCAAGCAAGGCTATCGCTTCGTCGCGCCCGTGCGCGTCGTCACGCACGAAGCGCCGCCTGACCCACACATAGAGGCCGCCGGTCACGAAGACACGCACGCACACGCGGCCGTTGATACCGGCGAACTACCCGCTCGCCACTACGACGAGCACGTTCAAACCACATCCGACGAGTTGGCGGTCGAGCCGGCGCAAAATTTAATTCATCTCTCGCTGACCGATCCGCACGCGCGCGCGTTTGCCACATCGGACGCGGCCCGGCCCGCGCACCGGACGCACGCGTCCACGCCGCGACGGCGCACATGGCCTTACGCGTTGACGGCGCTGCTCGTGTTCGCGGCGTGTGCGTTCGCGGCGCTCGGCATGTGGCGCTGGCGCACGGCGCAGGTGCGACCCGCGCCCGCGATCAGGTCTATCGCCGTCCTGCCCTTCAAGCCGCTCGGCGCGGAGAGCCAAGACGAACTGCTCGGCCTCGGCATGGCCGACGCCACCATCATCAAGCTCTCGAAACTGCCGCAACTCTCCGTGCTGCCCACGAGCGCCATCTACAAATTCACAGACCGCGAGCATGAGCCGCTCGTCATCGGCCGCGAGTTAGGTGTGGATGCGGTCTTAGACGGCACGGTGCAGCACGCGGGCGAACGTGTGCGCGTGACCGTGCAACTGCTGCGACTCTCGGACGGGCGCACGCTCTGGGCCGGCAAGTTCGACGAGCAGTTCACGGACATCTTCACCGTGCAGGATTCGATCTCGGCGCAGGTCGCGCAGGTGCTTGCACCGCAACTCACGGGCGCGGACAAAGAACATCTGACCAAGCGTTACACCAACAATACAGAGGCTTATGAGGCTTACGTGCGCGGCCTCTACTTCTGGAACAAACGCTCCGAAGACGGTCTGCGCCGCAGCATCGAATACTTCTCGGAAGCCATCCGGCTCGATCCCAACTACGCGCTGGCTCACGCCGGCCTCGCGGATTCTTACGCGCTCGTCGGCTTCTACGGCTACGATCAGATCATGCCCATGCGCGAGTCATACGAACGGGCGCGGGCCGCGGCTCTGCGGGCGCTCGCGCTCGACGGCTCGCTCGCGGAAGCGCACACGGCGCTCGCGCAACTCAAGGTCTATTACGAGCGCAACTACGACGAGGCCGAGCGCGCCCTGCAACGCGCCATCACGCTCAACCCCAACTACGCGACCGCGCACCAGCGTTATTCGATCCTGCTGCTCGAACGCGGCCGCCTGGGCGAAGCCGCGCAAGAGATCATGCGCGCGCACGAACTCGATCCACTCTCCGCCGTCATCAACTACAACACGGGCCGCGTGCATTACTTGCAGCGTCACTACGACGATGCGGCCGCCTACTGTCGCAAGGCGCTTGAAACCGATCCGAGTCTGCCGCAACCGCTGATCACGCTCGCCCTCATCGCGCAGCAACAGGGCCGCGCCGACGAAGCAGTCGCCCAACTGGAAAAACTCAAGACGCAGACCACCGCCGCCGGTTATTCGACCGTGCTCGAAGCATTGGGCTGCGCCTACGCTGCCGCCGGCCGGCAGACGGACGCGCAACGCGTCGTCACGGAACTTGAAACACTTGCCCGCGACAACGACGGCATCCTGTTTAGCCTCGCCCTCGTCCACGCCCAACTGGGCAATCTGGATCGCGCCTTCGCCCTGCTTGAAGAACGCGCCGCACACTGGCAAGTCCCGCCCTTCCCGCTCCTCTTCGATCCGCGCTTCGATCAACTCCGCGCCGACCCGCGCTACACAGAGTTTTTGCAGCGTCACAAGTTCAATCAGCAGTAAGGGCAAGAACAAGCCCTGCCCCTACAACTGCGGTGCATAAAAAATCGGGGGCAGCCCCCCTCAAGGCTGCCCCCGGCGAGTGATCGCGCCTACGCGGCGATCAGAAGATGAACTTGGCGCGCAGTTGGACGGTGCGCCCGCTGAACGTGCCCGTCGAGTAGTTGTTGAAGAACGGACTATCAACAACGGCGAACGAAGGTGTGCCGGGGCCGACGCCCGCGTTGTCGTTGAAGTTTTGATTCTTGAACACGGGGTTGCCGAAGTCGCCGATGGTGCGTATGCGCTGGTTGAACAGGTTGTAGACCTCGGCGGCTAACTGCAAGTTGAAACGCTCGCTCCATAGCGGCGTGTTTTTGACGAACACAATGTCCGTGCGGTTGAAGCCGTGCGAGCGCAGCGTATTGCGACCCGCGTTGGCGCGCGCAAACGGTCCCGCCTGTATGTACTGCGCGTTCGGGTTGACCGCCAAGTAAGCCACGGTCGTCGGGTCGCCTAATTCGACTTGTGCGCCCGTGCGGTCGAGCGCGACGACGGCGCTGCCCGTGCCGCGCACGCCCGTCAGGTTGACGATGGTGCGGTCGCCGGCCACGTCGCGGTTGCCGTTGCTGTCGAGGTTCGACTGCGGCGTGACGGGTTGCCCCGACTGCGCTTGAAAGACGCCGTTCAACTGCCAACCGCCGAGCACCTTGCGCGCGAGCGCGTTGTCGCTCTTGTTGAACCACGGGATGTCGTAGTTGAACGAGGCGACGAAGCGATGCGGCACGTCAACGGCTGACAGACCACGCTCGCCGCGCAGATCAAATGCGTCCTGCGCGCGGCGCGGGTTGACCGTGCTTGAGAAGAGTTCGTTCGTCGCGTTGTCAATCGCCTTGCTCCACGTATAGGCGCTGGTGAAGGCGAGGCCGCGCGACAAACGACGCGTCAAACTCACCGCAGCGCCGTCGTACACGGAGTTGCCTTCCGGCTCGAACGAGGTAATGTTCGCGTTGCCGAAGCCGAAGGCCGCGAGCCGGCGCGGTGGTGCGCCGCCGAGCGATTCGAGCGTCGGCAACGAAGCGAGTTGCGCTGTGGTCGGTTGCCCAAAGAAGGTCGGGACGACAAGCCGACTGTCATCAACCACGCCGCCGTTCAGACGCACTTGCACGGGCAGATGCCGACCCGCCGTGTGCAGATAACGAAACTCGATGGCGGTTGAACGCGACAACTCGCGTTGATACGAGAGCGACCAAGCCATGTTGTAAGGCTCGACCACGTCCACGATCAGATGCTTGCGTGATCGAGCGTGCGTCGTTCGCATTCGTGATCGTGGGCAGGCGCGCGGGGATGCCGCGTTGTTCGAGAAAGCGCGTGTTGAGATTGATGCCGAACGCATCGTTCGCGCCGGCCACGTCCAACTCGGTCTGGAACTGCGGCGGCAGTTGCAAGAGAAACAGGTTGCCGAACGTCTCGTAGTACGAGAGCGCGAAGCTTGCGCGCAGCGAACTCTGCCCGCGCGTGCCCGTGAAGAAGCGACCCCAACGACTCGTCAACTCAGGCGCGTAAGCAAAGCCGACGCGCGGCGCGAAGTTGTTCTTGTCCGTTCGGGGCAGGCGAAACTCGATCACGCCGGGCACGCTCGACAAGCTGTTAAGCGCCTGCGCGCCCGCGTCGCGTGGCAGCGTCAGGTATTCATAACGCAGCCCTAAGTTCAAGGTCAGATTCGGCGTCGCCTTCCAATCGTCTTGCACGAAGGCGTACCACTTCTGTTGATTGCCGGTGAAGCTCTCGCTGCCGACGCCGCGCAGGTCCACGTTCGTCGGCGCGAAGTCGCGCAGCAGTTCGTCGAAGCTGCCATAGGACCACTCGCCACGCCCGCGCGGCAGGAAGGTGCTGCGATAGATCAGGTTGCGATACTCGCCGCCGAACTTGAGCGTGTGCTGCCCGCGAATGTAGCTGAGCGCGTCGTAAACCTGATAGTTGTTCAAGACGGGATTGCCCTGCGGCAAGTTGCCGTTCGGGCCGAGGTTGAGGTTCAACTCGTCCACGATGATGTTCGGGAAGTTGTTCGCGCCGAAGCTGCCGAACTCAGGGTCTTTCAACGGATAGTCTTGGATGAAGCGGCGATACGAGAGACGCGCTTCGTTGACGAGTTGCGTGTTCAAAGTCCGCACCCACGTCGCGGAGAACAGCTTGGTGTCCTGCGCGAGCAGGTTGTTGAAGGCGAGATTGCCGTTGCCGGTCTGCTCCTGCCGGATGCGGTCGAGGCTGAAGCGATAGCGCAACTGATCCTTCGTGCCGTGATAATGATCTATGTTCACCTGGAACATATTCTCGCGCGACCCCGACGGGTTGACGATAGTGACCGTGCCGAAGGGAATGTTTGCGCCGAGCACGGGCAACGTGGTCGAAGCCGCACCGGGCAACGTCAACGTATTGCGCAACAGGCCGACGACGAAGGGCGACGCGCCCGGTCGGGCCGCGATCTGATCAAGCCCGGCCGCGGTCGGCGCGAGATAGCTGGCGCTCGTGCCTGCTTGATCGATGGCTTCGCGCTGCACCGCGCCGAAGAAGAAGAGTTTGTTCTTGATGATGGGGCCGCCGAGGGTCGCGCCGTAGCGCGTGTCCTTGAAGGTCGGCTTGCGCGCGAGGCGGTCGGGATCGCCAAGCGGTAAGTTCAACAGCCGTTCTTCAGCGGTCGAGGCCGCGTTGAAGTGTTGGTTCTGCAAGTAGAGGAAGCCTGAGCCGTGCAGTTCGTTCGTGCCCGAACGCGTGATCGTGTTGAACTGCCCGCCCGAACCTGTGCCGAACTCGGCGCTGTAGTTGTTCGTTAGGACCGTGACCTGTTGGATCGCGTCTTGAATCACGTTGATCTGGTGGCCGGTGTTGACGGAGTCGTTGTTGTCCACGCCGTCCACGTTGAAACTGTTCGAGCGCGGGCGTGTGCCGCCGACCGAGCCGCCTTCGCCGGAGACGCCCGCCGCTTGCGCGGAGACGTTGGGCGCGAGCAGCGCCAAGAAATTCTGATCGCCGAAGATAGGCAAGTCTTGCACTTGCCGCGCCTCGAAGCTGCTGCCGTTCTGCGACGTGTCGGTCTGCACAAGCGCCTCGCTTGCCGCCGTCACGTCAACGACCGCCGCGACCCCGCCGGCCTGCAAGGCCGCGTCCACCGTCGTCGTCTGGTTAAGCAGGACCTTCACGTCCTGCGTGACGGGCGCGAAGCCCTGACTCTCGATGGTGATCGAGTAGTCGCTGGCGGGCACGTTGGGAAAGTTGTACGCGCCCGCGCCGGTCGTCTGCGTGGTGAGCTTGACGCCGTTGGCCTTGTTCGTGAGCGTGATGGTCGCGTTGGGCACGAACGCACCTTGCACGTCCACGACCGAACCGCTGACCGAGCCGCCCGTCGCCTGTGCGCTGACGGCGACGGCGCACGCAAGCGCGAGCAGCAGCGCGCATAAGAGCCGTGTTGGTTTGCTGTCCATATAAAAGATAACCTCCATCGCAAGCAATCGAATCCGGTTGAGAGTTGGCCGGGCGCACGGTTGGCGCGCGCAAGTGGTGCGGGTTTGGCGGGGCGTTGCGGCGCAAAGGCACGCGCCCGGCCAACTCTCAAGCGTGTGCTTGGGCAACGAGCGTGCCGGGTACGGGCTTGATTGATTAAACGACTGAGGCGGCGTTAGTTGTGCGCGGGCGTGGCGGGCGTGGGCGCAGCAATCTTGCGATCTTCGGATGGGGCGGTCTTATTTTTTATGATGATAAGGCAGAGTGAATAATATTTCGGCGTGTTATGTGAACGCGCAAATAGCATTAACCAACAAGAGACGAAGACGCGAAGGTTAATGATGAACAATGGATGATGAATGACAGGCAAGCTATTCGTTATTCATCATTTCACACTTCATCGTTGTCCTTCGCGTCTTCGTGCTTGAGATTGTTAGTGCGGCTTAATATTCCAACTGGCCGTCGTAGATCATGTCGGCCAGTTTGAAGCGCATGTTGAGATTGATCTTTTTGCTGAGGGCGGAGAAGAAGCGCACTTCGTCGTGGGGGCCGGCGAGAAAGGGCTGCTCGTCTAGCTGGCGCGGGAAAAGAAATTTCGCGCCGAGGCCGTCCGTGCCGGGCGGCGCGTAGCCGGCGAGAAAGACGCGCTTGCCGTCTTTGCGTTCAAGGTAAGTGTCGTTCTTGAGCGTGTCCGTGATCGCGCTGTTGAAGTCTTGCATGACGGCGCGGGCGTAGCGTTGATCGGCCGCCTCGAAATCGACGGCGACGATGATGTACTGCGCCGAGCGCGCGGTGACGAACTGTTGCAGGTACGCGCCCAACTCTGTGCTGCGTTCCTTTTGCGCGAGCATCATCGTGCGCGCGTAGGCTTGCCGCACAGGGCGTGCGCTCAAGAAGCGTATGTGATACTTGACGCTGGTTGCTTGATTGGCCGCGCCGCCGCGTTCGTTGCGCGCCGCGAGCGTGTCCTGCGCCTTCTTGCCCGCAAGACGCGGATCGGCTTGCGGCGTGAAGAACATCTCGGACACGTCGGTTTCGATCTGCGTCTGCCCCCACGGCGAGTTGTTGAGAATCTTGTCGGCGTCCTTCTTGTCCCACTCCGTCCAACTCTTGACGGGCTTTTGCGCGCCCACGGTCAGCGCGCATAGACAACTGATAAAGAGAATGATGATTGCTCTAGGCATGATCTTGCACGAGGTCTGGTTTGAGTGTGCGCGGCCAAAGTCGCGCGGCGTCCTTTGCCTTTGCGCCTCCAGCGCCTTTGCGTGAGCAGTAGTTTGTATCGGTATGAATCTCACGCAAAGACGGTGGAGGCGCAAAGCCGACGGGCGAGCGTGGGGTCTTGAAGTAGCACCTCGCGCCCGCCGTGCCGGGGTCGGGTTAGAAGTTGAAGCGGATGACGAACTGCACGAGCCGGCCGCCCGGATCGTTGGTCGTCGAAGTGTCCTGATAAGCTTGATTCGTCGTGCCGAAGGCGGCGTTATTGAAGTTGGTCACGGCCGCCACGTCGCTTGACGCCGCGCCGCCGACGAAGAAGTTGATGTTATTGATCGCGTTCAGGAACTCGCCGCGCAACTCAAGATTGGTGCGTTCCGTGAATCTGATCTTCTTGACGAGGCTCATGTCCACGCGCACGAAGCGCGGGCCATGCACCACGAGTTGGCTGAAGCCGCACTCGCCCGCGAACCGCTGCTGGCAACCGCCGTAGCCCGGCGGCGCGATGAAGCGACCCGTCGGCACGCCGAGCGCCGAATAGCCGGACGGATCGGTGGCCGATGTGTTGAAGGCGCGGCGCGTGTTCAGGATGATGTCGTCGGGCAGGAAGAAGACGACGCCGTTGCCTTTGCGAATCTCGACGGCCTCTTCCAGTTCCTTAGCCGTCATGCCGACGAGTTGCACGTTGCCCAAGCGGAACGGCCGCCCTGATTGCACGCGCGTCGTGCCGTGCCATTCCCAACCGCCGATCACGCGATCCACAAAGCCGTTCACGCCGCTGCCGAACATGCGCCCGCGCCCGAAGGGCAACTCGTAAATCCAGTTGACCTTGAACGCATGCGTCACGTTGAAGGGCGAGTAGCTCTTGCTCAGGCTCGTGTCGCGCAACGTCACGTAGTTGACGAAGCCGGTCTGCTGGTTGCCGGTCGAGGCCGCGAAGACATTGCCTTGCGACTTCGAGAAGGTGTAGTTCGCTTGCAGCAACAGCCCTTGCGAGAGTCGCCGCCGCAGTTCGATCTGAACGGCGTCGTAGTACGTGTGCTGCCCGTTGTCGGAGAGCAGGACGTTGCCGAAGCGCGCATCCGGATTGACCTGGAAGAAGTTGACGGGCAAGCCCGCCGCGACGCCGTTATCGAGGAACGCGCCGGTCGTGGCGAGACTCGTGGCGAAGCCGATGACGTTGTTGCTGGTCGGGACGAGTTGACCGATGAAAGTGCCGCTGGCAAAGCTGCTCGAAGTGTAGTTCGCCGCGGTGTTCGGGTTGAGCGCCGCGTTGCTCCGCCCCGTGAACAGTTGCAACAGCAACGGCAGCGGGTTCGTGCCCGTGCCCGCACCGAAGAAGCGGAAGTTGTTGCCGCGACCCGGCCGCGCGGTTCGCCAACAAGTTCTGCTGCGCCAAACGGAACTCTTGCGCGATGCCGTTCTCGATGGTGTTGACTTCGTTAAGCGAATAGCGCCGCAGCAGGTTGATGCCGCGCGTGCCGACGTAGCGCGCCTCGAAGACCATGTCCTTCGTCAACTCGCGCTGGAAGCCGAGCGTCCACGAACCGACGTAGCCGGTCTTGAAGTTCGGATCGAAGCCGGAGAGCGTGTCTTGCAAGCCGCCCGTGATCGGGAAGGTCGGGCTGGCGGGCGGGGTCACGCTTGGGAACGAAGCGCGGTCGCGCAGCAGGCTGCCGGCCGCCAAGTTGGCCTCTGCGACCAAAGAGAGATCGAGCACGCCGCCCGGATTGTTCTGCGTCGGCGTGATGACGGCCGACAAGCCCTCGCGGACGAAGGCGATAGAACCACCGCCACGGATCACGCTCTGCCCGCCATTACCGAAGGCGCGATGCAACAGCCCCGACTTCCAATCGGGACTGTAAGCGAAGCCCACGGACGGCGCGAGGTTGTTCCAGTCGGTCTTATAAATCTTGTCGCCGGGGTTGTACTGCACGAACTGCGTCGGCGTCGCCCCTGCGGGCACGCCCGGTTGGAAGAGGCGATTCGCCCCCGACACGCCGAACAAGCTGTCTTTGGTCGTGCGCGTGAAGGTCGAGTTGAGCGTGACGGGCGCTTGTTGCGGTTCCCAGCGCAGCCCGTAGTTCAAGGTCAGGTTCGGGCGATAGCGCCAAGAGTCCTGCACGAAGACGCCGAACTCGCGTTGGCGGAAGCGGGTCGTCTGCGGTCCTTCGATGGCAAACCGGCCTTCGTCGTTGTAGGCCGTCTTGGCTAAGGCGGTCACGCGCCCGGTCAGGATCGAATAGATCTGCGCGGCTTCGGCCAACTGCGCGTCGGATGCGCCGGGGAAAGCGGCTTGCGCGAGCGCACTGCTCGGATCAAAGAGGTCGTTCGCCGGGTCGGTTTCGGCGATGCCGAAATAGACGCTGGGCACGATCTCGTTCAAGGCTTGCTGGTACGAGTTGATCTGCGTGATCGTGCCGCCGAAGTTGAACGTGTGACTGCCCCTGATCCACGTCAACGTGTCGCTGAAATCTTTGGTCGGCGTGTTGCGGCGGCTCGACGAGTTGCCGAAGTTGCCGTTCAAGAAGCCGCCGGGGAAAGTGTTCGCGGTCAGGTCGGTCAACAGGTTGGCGCTCGCGCCGGGCGTGGCCAGCCCGATTGCGCCGCAGCAGCTATCGCTGAACGCCAGATGGAAGCCGCCCTGATTGGCGAACTGTGCGCCGTTGACGTTGGCGAGGAACAGACTATTGCCGCCCGTCAAACTGAACCGCGCCTCGTTGACGATGTTCGAGGCGAGCGTCGAACGCAACGCCGTCGTGTTCGAGAAGCGATGCGAGTCCTGCCCGCCGAAGTTGGTTGCGCCGGGGAAGGACGGGTCGGTGAAGTTCAGGAAGTCAACGGGCTTGCCCGTGAACCGCTGATAGTTCCAGATGTTCTCGATGTGATGATTGTTCGTCAGGTTGTAGTCGAAGCGCACGGTCGGGAAGTAACGATCCTGGCCGCCTTGCGCCGTGTAGCTGAACTGTTGCAGGTTCGGCGAGAACGTGGACGCGCCGAGCGAGCCGCCGTTCAAGAGGCCGCGGATCGTCGTCAAGGCGCTCGACACGGTTGGATCGAGCGTGGCGGTCTGACCGTTGGCCGCGGCGAGCGCGAGCAGGTTGACCGTGCGCGTCGTGCCGCCTGCGGTGTATTGGAAGTTGCCCGGTGTCGTGCCGCCGAAGACGTTCGTGTTGAAAACGTTGCGCTGGCGCAGTTGCGTCTCAGGGATGTGGAACTCTTCGTAGTTGACGAAGAAGAACGCCTTGTTGCGCCCGTCATAGACCCACGGGATGCGGACCGGACCACCTGCGCGCAAGCCGAACTGATTCAAGAGCACGCGGTCGGGGCGCACTTTCGTTTCGCCGGGCCGGGGCTGCAAGTCGCGGTTGCGGAAATAATAGTTGGCCGAAAGCGTCGGCTCGCGGTGATACCAGTAGGCGCTGCCGGTCAAGTCGTTCGTGCCGGCGCGCGTGATGAACTTGATCTGCACCGCGCCCGTGCCGGATGATTCCGCACCGGGCGTGGCTGTTGAAACTGTTACTTCGTCAATGGCATCGACGCGCGGGCGGACGAAGGTGAAGAAACCGTCGCCCGACTTGATCAAGTTGTCCTGCACGTTCGCGCCATCAATAGTGATGTTGAGCGCACCGTGCGGCAAGCCGTTGACGTGCGACGTGCGCGGCCGGCCTGTGGTCTGCACGCCGGGCAGCAGCGTCACCAGATCGAGCGCATCGCGCGAAGCTTGCGGCTGATCTGTGATCTGGCGACCCGTGATGGTCGTGCCGACGGTCTGCGATTGTGTTTGTAATAACTCGCCGCCCGCGGCCGTGATCGTGATCGTGTCGCTGACCGCGCCGATCTCAAGCGCCACGTTGACGCTCGACGGTGTGCCCACGACCACTTTGACGTTCTGCAAGACGGCCTGCTTGAAGCCTTGCGCCGTGATGTTCACGGTGTACTCGCCGCTGGCGAGCGATGGCACATTGAACGTGCCGTTGTCGGATGTCTGCGTAGTGAACTCTTGGCCGGTGGCATTGCTGCGCACGACCACACTGGCGTTGGCGACGACCGCGTTCTGCTGATCGACCACCGTGCCCGTGAGCGCGCCGGTCGGCCCTTGACCGTGCGCGCCGAGGCACAGCAACGCCAGCAGCATGAGTGTGCCCGTGCTGCTATATAGAAACCGTTTCATCTTAATCCTCCCACGAAGTGTTAGCTGGGGTTGCTTGCTTAAGGGCTGCGCCTCTGCCCCGGTGATCGCGCGATCAACGGTGCTCGATGCCCGACAAGGCGGCGGTTGACATCCGGCAGTGCAGCAATCGAGGGAGCCAGCGGCGCATGGCTCTGCCCACCGACCACGGCAACGGGCATGCCGCCTATCGGTCACTCGCACGAATGGCCTGTGTTTATGCGGATTACTTCGTCGGCGGGACGCGCCGCATGGGTGTGAACTCTGAGAAACGCAACCGCGCGTTCTTATTTTTTATGATGATAAGATAAAACGAAAGATAATCCCGGTGAGGCTCACCTGTTGTATCTGCAATGACTTGCAGACACTTCACGCGATCTGTCGGCGCGCTACTGGAACGATTCTGGTACTTACATCGGCCGCGCCGGTCAAAGCTTCCACGCCGCGCCGCATCGTCTCCGGTGTCGCGTGCGTGTAGTAATCAGTCATCCGAATGGTGGCGTGGCCCAACAGATCACGCACCGTGAACGGGCCAATGCCCGCATCCTTCAACCGCGTGGCGAAGGTGTGCCGCATGGTGTGCATGGTCACGTCAGTTAGTCCAACCGAATCGGCCGCCTGTCTGAGCATGTCGCCAATCATCACCTTGCTATAGCCTCGCGCGTCAAGCACACGCTCACGCGCTCCTGTTTGTTCTCTAAGTTCCAAGAGCGCCGCCCGTGCCTGCGCGTGCATCGGCAGCGTGCGTGCCCGGTTAGTCTTGCACGTCTCGCGGGCGACATAGATCGTGCCCGCCACGAAGTCCACATACTGCCAGCGCAGGCCCATGATCTCGCCGAACCGCAAACCCGTGTAGAGTGCAAGCTGCGGAATGGCGCGATAGCGTGCGAGCCGATCTGTAAAGGCAGCGAACAGTAAAGCCTCTTCGTCGGCCGTCACGACCCGCTCTTTCCGGTTGTGAACGGCAAACTTCTTGACCTTGCGGCATGGGTTCTCCGTCCAATAGTCATAATCAACGGCAAGGCTGAATATCCTTGCGAGTTGCGCCAGCTCGCGGTTCACCGTCGCCATGCTTCGCTGTCTCTTGTGTGTTGTGATCTCAGCCCGCCGCTGCTGTTTGAACTTCTCGATCAAGAGCGGTGAGATGTCACGAAACGCCTTGCCCTGAAAGAACGCGCAGGCGACCTCAGCAAACCGCGCGTCGTGGTAATGGGAGCGTTTGTGTTCGCGCGTCCACGGCAGGAAGATTTCATGCACGAACTTTGTAAAACTCTCCGTGCCCGCCTGTCTGCCGTATGTACCCTCGAACACGGCTTGCCTTGCTTGGCGTTCGACCTGCTCGGCTTGCCGCTGGTTGCGCGCTTCAGGGATAGCGCGCTTATAAGTAACACCACGGATCGTGAATTTGTAGTACCAACGATCCCGTTTTTTCTTGTCCCTCGGATAGACTGCCATTGCTGTCTTCCCTTTCCGGGTTGCAGCCGTGCGGGTGACAGCGCCTAGATTCTATGCCGAAGGCGCGCGCCCGTCACGGCTTTTCTCTTAACTCGCGGCGCGCAGCCTGCGCCGACCCTGCTCACGCGTCCATTCGATTAACTCCACGCGCCTGAACCGCACGTTCTTATTGCCCACCTTATGCACGGGAAAGGTCGCGTCGTCGCTGATGAGATTGTCTATGTGACTCTCGCTGACATTAAGGAACAGTGCCGCCTCGCGTTTGGTCAGATACTCCTGCGCGCAGATGCGGCGCAGTTCCCGCGTCTGGTCAGTCTCGACCTGCTCGACCGTATGTAACTGGCGTGCGACCACGCCCGGCAATAACTCGTCCACAGCCTCGCGTGCGACCGCGCGCATCGTGTCCACTAGCACATCGTTAAGCCTATCTGCGCTCATGCTGCACCCTCCTGAATCGGCACGCCGCGCGGGTAGCGCCGCGTGATGTTGGCCGCAATGCCCCACACATCGCGCGCCGTGAACGGCTTAACGCCGACCTCGCACCGCGCGTGGACGCTCAAAAGTTGCTGATAGAGATCGGGCAGATCGGCCGCCGCGCCGTGCCCCCAGATGCCACAGCCGATCCGAAACACTTCATTGTCGCGCTGCCCTTCGGGGATGATGCCGCCGACATTTAATTGCGGCTTGCGTTCTTGAAAGTCCAAGGCCACGGGCGGGGCTTCGTCGGCGGCGCGCGTTAAAGCTTCGATGAGCCACGGCAACGCCTCACGCACGGGCGTTGTGTTCTTTAACCGATAGACGCGGCCTGAGACGTGCAGGCTCGGCGGCAACACGATGTAACCACCTTCGCCGCGCACGTCTAGGCCCGGCCCTAGCTTGCTGGTTGAATTGCGAATCTCCACGTCTTCGGGGTAGTGATAGAGAAAGTGATCGCCGTTGCCGCCCGTGCCGTTGTTCAACGTGTCGAGCCATTCGGGGCCGTGCGCTTCGGTCAGATCGTGTAAGGACAGATCGCCGCCGTGGCGCGGGTCTGAGTCCACGGCGAACAGGCGCAACTCGCCGCCCATGCGCCCGCCGATGTTGGCGTGCGGGTGCTGTGTCCAGAACAAACGGACTTGTCTTTCGTTCGTTGTTGCATCCTTCAGTCCGTTGCGTGTCAGCGGGTGCTTGCCCGCCCTCTTGCACTCAGACCCTTCGGGGCAAGAGCAGATGCCATCAAAAGCTGAGTGTAGAGGAAAGACCGGCACGTCATTATCGCGCGCCCAAAAGAGCGCCGCCTGAAGCATCGAAGCGGCCTCTAAATCGGCAATGGTGCGGATCGGCTGTTCCGTAACCTGTTGCGCGGGCGCGTTTTCTTCAGTGGCCTGTGTAATGTTTTTGTTACACAGCATCCCGCTGTCGGTATCTGTCTCGCTGTCCGTCTCATCAAGAATATCGAACGCAAAATCTCGGCGGGCGCGCACAGTCCTGCGGCGTGACTGCCGGATACGACTAATTTGAGCCTCTAGCTTTTCGAGCCACAACTCGGCGTCGCCGCCACGATGCTCTATCTTGTCCGCGACCGCCTCGACGCTCGCGCACACGCGCTGCTCGGCCCGTTCCTCAAACTTATCCAGTGGCAACGGCCCTGTCTTCTCGCCGCTTGTGTTATTCGCCGACGTGATTTGAGGCAGCGCCATAACCACAGACTCGACCTGAGCGGCCAGTGCGCGACCGGGGTGCGCCTTGATGTTTAGTGCTTGGCTGCCACACCAGAGGTTGCTGTTGCGGGCGCGCGTGACGCCGTCGTCCGCATGCGGTTTCAGGTTGTCAATGAAAGTTGAGCCTTTGCGGATCGGCGTGCCGTCTGCCTCGTGCCCAATGATTGCGCCGCCTTTGACAACGCTGATCAATTCGTAGCCGACGAGCAGTTGCCACGCTAAGAGCGCATCAACCCAATTGCGGACACGGGCACGGATGGCTGTCTGCGTGCCCGTGAACTGAAGTTGCGCGCCGATAGTCAGGTAGTCGCGGGTGAATTCTTCAAAGGGTATTGCCCCGCCGCCGTGCGCGCCCTGTAATGCACTGATGATGTGACGCACCTTCGGCGGCATAATGAAGTCGGGCGGCTTTTCATCTTCAGGGTGCGCTAAGGTGTAGGCTTCGGCGGCCCTTCACCGAGATTGCAGCAATGACAAGGTTCTGCATCGCCTCTATGTTGGCGTGGTCGCGGCGGCGGTAGCGAGCGCGATCTTCCAGACTGGTGCTTTGTGTGCGAGCAGATGAAGCGGCGGCCATTATGCTGCTCTCCTTCCCGCGTTAGTTCCTCATATGCGAAAAGCCCCGACGATCATCGGCTACCACACCGACGAACGTTGGAGCTTTTCTCGCCCATCGCGGCGCTTGGGCGACACGTTGATAGCTGGCATCGCAGGACTCCTGCGGTGGTAGCGCCAACTGAAAGTTAAAAGAGCCTAAAAGGCAAAAGGGGAATTCATTGGTGAACAGGGTCGTAGCCTGTTCCAATGAATCCCCCTCTTCGGAGAACTCGATTTGGTTGTCGCGCCGGACGCTGGTACGCCGACCGCGTGGCCACGTTACCGCAGCGGACGGGCACACTTAACAAAAAAACTCCAGCACCCAATGTCGTATGAGACAACACCATCGCGCAGACCTGCCGACCGGATGAAACTTAAAAAAGTGCTGGTTGGTTTGAGAGGCGGGGAAGGTTCACTTGACCTGCGTTAAGCGGCACAGTAGTCTTGCGGCCCCGCTGCAAACCAAAGTCAGCGGACGGGCCGGGCGGCGCGGTTGACCCTTCGACAAGTTTGGCCGTGTCCGCCGGTCTCTCTTTACGAACAGCAAAGAACAACTAACGCCCTAAACGACAAAGCGCCCGCACAATCGAACCGAGGGGCGCGCTTAGGCGCGCCCTGTGTCGGTTTGTGCGGGCGACGTAACGGAAAGCCGATGTTGCCGGCTCCCGGCATCGCGGAGGCACGTAGCTAAGACGTGCAGTCCGTGTGTCGGGCGGGGTGGGTGCGCTCATGAGAGCGACTGCGACCCCACTTGATGTAATTCAAAAGAGCGATCAGAACGGCCGCACGGTAACATGAACACGTCGCCGCTGTCACGCTTTAATTCTGCGCCCGCATCGAAAGAGCAGTTACAACATAAACATAGCATAAGAGCGCGCTATTGCAGCCGCGCCCCCGAAATTTGGCCGGAAAACTGCCGCGTTAGTTTTCCGCTTTGCGCCGCGCCCGTTCAGTGCGTACTAGGGCCATAAAATCCACCCCGCACGCTTTGCACCGTTTCCGCAATGACTCCCCATCTTTTGCAGCGTAGCCGCGATGATGCTTTTTCAGGTAGTCGTTCACGCCCTTATACGTGAGGAATTGCTGGCGCAAGTTACCCAGTGCCGTCTCAATCAGCCAAGGCAAATTAAACTCATTGGCCGGTGATTTGTTCTTTGGACCACGCGCGGCAAGCAGGATACGCAGAAATTCACGCGAGCCAATGTCGGGCGGATCGCCCGGCTGAGACGGGTAGCCCTCGATGTGCTGCTCAATGATCTGCTTCACGTCCGCCGCTAAGATGCCATCATGATCAAGCTGGAAGCGCACCATGTCAAAGATGTGGCGCTGTGTCTCAAACGTAAGAACGCCGGTCAGGTTGTGGTCAAGGGTCGCACAGACGCGCGCGAACCATTGTCTGATGTGTTCTTCGTCTGTGAATAGGGCACGCGAGATTGGCACGAAAAACGCGGGTTGCTCTGTGGGCAATTCCTCGACGAGCGGTTGCGGCGGTTGGCCGAGTAGCATGGCTCCCCGTTTATGTGAGACGTGGACGACTCCGAGCATGACCTTCTCAGCATCAAGGAGTAACTCAAAACGCCACTCGACGAAGCGCGCAAATCGGGCCGCCGAGATCATGCCGCCTGTCTGTCCCTCAGTCTGCGCCCCGGCTTTAGGCGCTGCGTTTTGTTCATCGTTCGTTATGCCTTGTCCTGTTCTGCCAATCCTGAAAGACCGGACTACTAGCCCGCAGGATAGCTTGTCCTAGCGTTAGCTAGACATCCGAGCACGTGCTGAAAGGCGTGTCAGGTTATGGCCTGCCATTAACTCGGTAGCTGTCGCTGCCCGTTTGCATTAATCTGTTGCGTGTCGGCACTCAGACCCGGAAGATTCAACCTTACTCCCGTCCCTAACAGATCAGTAATGACCGCATCCACCTGCTTATGCCACTGGCTGTGCGGGTCACGAGAGATGCCTTTCAGTCTGCTCAACTCATCGAGTTGCTTGTAAAAGTGATACACGTCTTTGATCTCACCCTCATCCAGCGCCATAGGGATATCCGGCGTCAGGCTCTCCCACACCCTGCCAACGAACGCTGGCAGCACAATAGTACTCAGCGCGTCACCGCGTTCCATGTTGGCTATCTGCGGTGACTGAAATGTGACTCTCTGGTCCACCTCGGCGCAGAAGTTTCGTAAGGCGTCCAAATTGTTTGCGAGTTCCAGCCCGATCATTGTACGCATGCGGTTGCGCTTGCGGCGTTCTTCGAGCCGCGACCAAATGGCGCTCGTGATTGTGGCGGCAATAGCACCAATCAACGCACTAATGATGGCTACGTCCATAACGCCGTCACGTCACCTTTCTGCCGTGCCGCTTCGCTGGTTGTGCCTGTGCCTTCTGCGCCTTTGGTGTGCGCCCGCGTTTGGGCGGCACAAAGTTTTTAAGGGCGCTGGCTGGGATAAGCCAATAGATACCAACCGGCGAGTCTTCCCGCCGCGCGCCAGTTAACAGCCCTTGCCGACACCATAGATTGATGGTTGAACGTCCCACGCCTAACCGCTCTGCGGCTTGCGCCGCTGTCAGTTCGTCTTTCATGCCTGCCTTATAGCACGCCTGCTAAAAACAGACAAGATAAAGTTAGCAACCCTAGCAAATATCCCTTGCACAATCTTAGCAGCCATGCCAAGATTCTTTTCAGATTAGACCATTATAGCGAAAGGAACAGAGACCATGATCGAGCTTAAATCAGTTGAGCAGTTAACGAACGCGATTGCGCGAGCGAGGGCGAGCCGCCTGTTCGTGCAGGCTACGTCGATCTTCCGGCAGTACACCGTGACGAACCGCGAGAGCGGCGCACGCTATATGGTCAACTTTTTCGTGCGCGGCGGGCGCAAGTTCGCCGCGTGCCAGTGCAAGGGCGCGGAGCGCGGTTTCGCCTGTAAGCATGTCGCCGCCGCCGCGGGGTTGCACCTGTACCTTGCCGCACAGCGGACGCACTAAAGCGAAGGGCTTAGGAGATGCGGCAAACATCCCTAAGCCCTATTTCAACCCGAAACCTAACCGCTAAGAAGGGAACGAGTCTATGACTGAGAATCCTACCACACACGCTACAAAACCGCGCGGCCGACCCTTTACTAAGGGGCACGATCCTCGCCGCCATTGTTGCACACCTGCCTGCAAGCACAAACGCTATCAACTAACAGCCGCTGACAGAAGCAAAGGATTCTGGACGGCCATTGCCGTTTGGGGCGTGTCAATGGGCGTGAAGCTGCGCGCCGCCGGCCGCTGGCCTAACTTCAAAGGGGGCGCGCATGAGAAAAGTATGCGACTCGTGCCGCCGCCGCCCCGAAGAGTACACCGAGACGTGCGCCGAGTGCCGCGCCGTCCTATGCCCCGCATATCAAGAGACTGGCTGTAGGGCGTGCCAGAGCGACGATGACGATCAGCCTTAAGCGGTCTAGATTAACAGGCGCGTGACGGCGATGGTAGGTCGCCCTTACCGGCCACATAGGAAAGACGCTAATGAACAACGCGGCAACAAAACGCCCCGCTTCCCGCTTGGCCACCTTTTGAATAAGGGCCGGGCAAATGTATAAACTTTGGCTAATCTGCTATGTGTTTGATAGCCAAGCAGTTTTCTCATGCTTACCTAAAACAACCTATACAAGTATCTTTGCACAGATAGAAGTGCCAGTGCCAGAAACTTCAGAGCAGCTATTGCTACCGGTAAGCTTGCTGTACCACGGGAAGGGCGCAAGATTTGGAAGCGAGGTATCTCGGAGCAATCTCTTGAGGCGACTAGACAGTGGTATATTTTATACCACTACTCTTCCCCTGTCTTTGAAGCAATCCATTCTCTACCATGTAATTGAAAAATTGTATGGCTTGGTCGTAACCAATACCTGAAATGGCTCTGAGTGTTCGATTATTTATTGAGGGATGGTGTTTAAGGTAGCTGTGTACAAGTGTAGAGAGCCGGGATATTTCAGCGTCAGTCAATCTAGTTCTTGGCACCGACTCTTCCTTCTGTAGAAGACATGTTCTTTACCAAAATCGTGAGATGTGAATTTCGTCAGCAATAATACATTATCTTTTTGTATTGATACCTAGCTTTCCGAACTATCACAGAACAAGATTTTAATTTCAGGGGTGTCTGCTGAACAGGCGGCGCGGATTGTTATAAGCTCTTTGGCTATTCCTTGCCAGAACATTACGCGACGATGGAAATGAGCCAGACAGTACGGGACGCGATGGTGGTAGTTTTACACTACTCGCTTGGTTCGATCATATGCGGATTATCATGGGATAAGCCAGGAACTACAAGCCAGTGCCATTGACTACACTTGAACAGCCTTAGCCTTTTCAGTTCTTCAGGATATCTATTGCCTCTATGCCCTTCCCAATGTCCAAGGTTTCCCAATTGTTGCTTGGCGCAAGGGGGGCAGAGTTCTCCCTCCTTGCCTTTATCTGAATTGTAATTTGGAGCAGTAGGGTCGAGAGGCTCTGGGTCCGGCATTCGTCCATTATTAGAATAGGGGCATGGAGAGCCTCCTATCAGCTTTCCCGAACAAACTAAATAGTCCGGATAAATGCTCCCATCAGAAGAAAGAAATAAAGCCCTAGGTTGCTCGTCGTAAGCATTCATAATCAGCTTTTGACCTTATCCATCGTGTGACAGTTTACACGGTAGCGGATAACACGTCAACGCTGATTTGCGAATAATTCTTATTTCAGGCTAAAATTTGTCTGTTTTGCTACTAACGTAAGATGTTTGGCTGTTGCGCGTGTGGGAGTGTAAACTCCCTGCTCCCATTCACTCACAGTTTGTTGCCGTACACCCAACTCTTCTGCGAACTGCGCTTGTGTTAACCCCATATGCTGTCGTAGAGCTTTAATAAGCTGCCCATTCCAAAGCACAACGCTATTCTTATCGCGCTGTACTAGGTAAATAGGTATTGATTTACTAAAAATGACCTGTTTTTGTACTAGGTTTAATTCTTTAACTCTATATCCTGCTTGAATCCATGCACTAGCTTGAAGTCCATTTTTGCGGTTACTCCACCACTCAAGTCTATTAGCAGAGTTAGGTAAAGAACACATGATGAGACGTTCTATTTCTGCAAAGGAAAGGCAGACTGATTCTTTACTGCTACTTATTAAATAATGATAGAGTGGCTCATACTTACATCGACGCTTCATCCTATTTCCTCGCCTAAGATTACACTTTCTACCCAAGCTTTTGCCCTTGCTACATCTTGTTCTGATTCTCTCAACAAACGTTTGGCTTCGGTTCGGTGGCAGTTGATTTCCAAACCGATTTCTCGTTGACGTTTTAGACTTTGCGGAATAGGCAATTGAATGTTGAGAACGTGTGAGGCCGAGACACGCGGTAAAGATGTGCCGCTTTGGTATGGAACAACTTGGGAAAGCGAAATGTGGCTTAATAAAAGTGTATGCAAAAATGTTACATCTACTTTTTCGGTATTAGGTCGAAGAACCGACAGCTTCACCAGTGCATATGCCATCGAATTCAGCTACCCAGACTTTATTAACATAAGGACGCATTCGCCCAAAGAGAATATCTCCTTCCCTGAATACCGTAGAGGAACTTAAAATTTCAGCGCCTTTAATTGGCGCAAAATTGGACAACTTACCTGTATTAGACGAAATATTACCTAGGCTGATGTAGTTAATATCGATATCTGGATACTTCTCTAATGGAAGAACTCGCTCTGTTATAGGAGTCACGATTGATTTAAGCGGCGTAGGTGGTAATTCATTGAAATTCAAATTTAAGCTTGCCGAGACAGCTTCAAAATCGAAACGCCCACCCGCAATTTCGGCGATGGGTTTCACGATTGAGGTCGGACGATGTAACGTGGCTATGTCTATCCCCAATTGGTCGAGCATGAATACGTATGTATTTCTTAATAACTTTTCTGCTTCAGCGTGTTTCTTTTGCCTCGATGAATACGCAGTTTGCATTGCATTCGCAATTCCATCCTGTATTGGGCGCGGAGGGATAGGTATCAACAAAGCATGAAGTGATGGTTTATCAACATAAGCGACTGCGTTATTTGGAATCTGTAAGTTTCTAACCTGTCCCTTTACAATCTCACTATCTAGCATTAAAGCAACATAGAAAGGGTTATGCGGCTCTTTGACTTGGAATCTAAATACTGTCCCATTAACAAGGGTGTCTATTGGCTCAAAATCAACGAAGCAAACCGACTTCTCAGAAGCTATTGATGCTCCTTTGATAGCAAGTAGTATGTCATTTTTTTTAAGTCGCGCCCTTTTATGTTTGTAATACTCCACCGGAACTTTGAGGGCTTCCGAAAAGTCTAGGCGAAGATGGCTACGCATGTCGGTAGCCCGCAAGAAAGTAATGGGGTGGTCTGGAGAATAAACAGTTCCGGGAGTTAATATTCCATACGAGTCGTCCTGTATGTATCTCTCCTAGCCTAGTCGAAGCATAATGCTTTTCCCATTGCGCAAAGAGATCCATTCTTGTGAAACGCGTGATATCCATAATCCCAACGCTGATTCGTAAATTTTTCATTAGTTATCAGCCAGCTTGCCATTTTTCCACCCTACTTTAGTATTGAAGTCCGCTATCGTATCTTTAACTTTTGGCGGCATATGTGCCTCATCTTCCGAGACAGATAATCTCCCAGATGCATCGTAACCAATGCTTTTAACATGAGCCATATACACTGGATAGTTTGTACTTACATGCTCATCAACGGCGGTCTTAATAGAAACCTTACCTTGAAGGATCGAAGGTGAATTTCATAACGCACCCACGATTCAGTGGTCCGCACCTTCACGCAACGGCTGAGCGCGCTTCTCTAAAAACAGCACACTAGTCTTGACACCAGCACCATAAGGAGCAAAAGTTTCTTGCGGTAGGCTTACCACAGCCTTCAATCGTGTCCAGCGTAAAACCCAATCGCGTATGTATTGCATAGAGCTATTCGCTAATACGCCATCAGGCAGCACGATGCCCATACGTCCGCCGGGTGCTAGATACTCCAAACACCGATTAAGGAAGGCTATTTCCTGGGGGAATGTTTTGCTGACTTTTCCATTTGCTTTGCTCGCGCCGTCTCGATTTGCAATCTAGCACCCGCTTGTCAGTGACTTTTGAGCCGAAGGCGGGTTGGTCAGAATTAAAGTCAAACCACTAGGATAAAAGCCAGGGTTATGTGGCAGACCTTTCATCTTGCCTCCCGTAACACTTTCAAGCGGAGCGAGGCTATCCATGATTTTAATATTAGCATAATGCGCCCCATTCATCATGGTATTTACTCTCGCTACGTGCATAACATTAGGGGCGATTTCTGAACCGAAAAGCTGATTATCCCTAAAACGGATAAACTCCGGTGTAGGTTCTTCAGAGTTGAGACCTTTAGGATTGTTACCATTCGATGTAAGCGCTGTTTCGTATTCAGCCTTGCGAACATAATCCAACGCATGAGTTAACATTCTGCTAACTACAGTCGGGTCGCCAATGAAATCATTAACTGAGGGTTGAAGTATGCCGACCATTAAGTTGATGATCGGTGTTGGAGTAAGCATCGCCCCAAGTCGTCACGAAACGTTTTACCTAAAAAATCCTCAAAAACGCCGCCTTTTACATCAGCAGGCGAGCGCCGAAGACCGTAAGGTTGCAGGCGCTTTACAATCTCCATAGTGGTATGCGGCTTAAATTCCAACTTATCACTCTCTTTAAAAGCAAGCCGCACACCTAAATTATCGCCCATACTTCTGACTGAAGCGCTCCTGCTCCCATTTTTTGCTCGCCTGAATGTCTCCTGTACCTGAACAAGCAAGCGTTCCGGATCAGTAGATGGATTAACGCTGAACACATATGCTCGCGCCTCTCCCGTTTCCTTTGCGAGTTCAACAGTGGTTTTTCGTTGTACCACTCTGCGTAAAGGAACTTTACCATTGCGTCTACTGCCTCTTGAGGCTGTAAACCTTGATTGTCACGCAATATGGAGTGACAGCCAGAGCGGGTATCACCTAAAACGTAATTTGTCACGGGTAAAGCGGAGTAAGCCCGGTCTCAACGTCGTCTGGCTTGTTAGGATTTAGAATTACCTTGTACGGGCTATGTTTAGCGGCTTCGCTGCACTTTCATATTTAGGCAAATCACCCACAGGCTGCAAAGCACGGGGATATTCAAAATCTCTACGATAGAATCGCGTCTCCCGTCCGTTAGTAACGATGGCATACCGAACTGAGGCTGAGGCGCTGACATAAGCATTCAGACGTTTGAAGTGCCCAACGCCCGATTGGTCATCGCCTTCACTATCAAGTGATATGCTGGGCATCATCGCCTCAGCGCAATGAAGGCCACATCTAAATTCCCTCTAGAATCTTTGTAGCGGTCATCATAGATAACTAAATCAACTCGCGCCATATAACGCCTGCCGCTTCCGGCTTGGTGCGCTCCCTCAGAAAAATCCACGGAGATTTCAAGTTCCATTGCCTCCAGTGGAATGTTGTACTCTCTGTGAAGTAAGTCAACAGCCCAAAGAGTTACAGGATCTTCGAGTGGACGGGTGTATGAACCATCCGGCTGAAAAAGTTTCTGAAGGCGCGGATGACTTCGGTAGTGCTCAGGTACAGCAGCAGGATTTTGAAATGGGTTAGTAAAATTCTCAAATGGCATAAATGGCCCCTTTTAACGTCTTACACGGTAGCGTGAAGTCTTTGCTTTATGGCAAGTGTACAGTAAGTTACCTACAAGCAGCACACCCTTTCCTTAGTCATGGTATGCGGACAACATCCCGACTTGAAATACAGAATTTCCTTCTAGCACCTAACTTCAACAACACGAAGGATGTGGAGGTAGATATATCCGCGCCCGTCTGGGGTTCCTGACGGGGCGTGCTGCGCGTAGCGTGACGCTGGCCGAGCGTTTGCTGAGGAGAACGAAAGACGGGCGGCCCTGAACTTACCATCGGGTCGCTCGTGCTGGGTCTTAGAGTTTGTGAGAAGCGCGCCCGCGCATTATACGCACTCTGCCGGCATGATTCTAGCAGCGCACTACTCACGGCTAGATGTAGCGAGCAAGTGAAGGCTGTAAGTCGAACCGAGCAACACAAAATTTAATTGCAATTTAACTTGCAAGGCGTTACCCTCTCGCGCTGTGAGTGTCACCTCGCCGGACTCTCGGCACACTCGACGCTCTCATTTAGACACACCACAACTGAGCCGCCAGTGAACCGATTCACGGCAGCTTTAGTTCTTAACTATGCGCGCCCGTTACGAAAGAGTGAGCACGATTTGCAGGAGCGTGAGCGCGGACTCCGTCACTGAGTCAGTGGTCGTGAAGCCCATTGATATGTGCCCGTCCGCACTTGCCATGCCCGCAGGCGCTGTCGCCGGTGGCGGTGGCGGCGGGGGGGTTCTATCTGGCCACATGACCCCGTCATCAGCAAACGCGGCGGACGAGCAGCCCAGCACCAACACGAGTGCCGCAAGAGCTTTTCGGCAGTTCTTCTTCATCTCGATTCCTCTCCTTTGAGGTAGTTCGGTGAAACCAGAGCGGTCTGGTTTTAATTTGCGCCTTATCTGCTTGATAAGACGCAGCTTTGCCGTGCTTGACAATATTCAGCAAACACAACCAAAGGCAAGCCTCACATGAAACTAGCAGAGACACTGTTGAGTCAGTTCAGCTATTTGGCGCTAACCTATGACGAACGGACGCTCCTGCGCTGCCGAATAGCAGAAGACTTGGAATACAGGGGGCAGTATGAGGCTGCCCGCGATGTGCTCGGCGAACTATGGCAGGGCGTTCTCCAGCGCCCGAAGCTTGCAGGGCAAACCGACCTCACTGCCGCGTATTATTGCTGCGCGCCGGTTGGTTGTCAGGTTTATTAGGCAGCGCACGGCACATTGAGGGGGCACAGGCGGCGGCGAAAGACTTGATCAGTGAAAGCCTCACTCGCTTTCAATCTCTCGGCGACCTAGATCGGGCAGCAGCCGCGCAAAGTGGACTAGGTTACTGCTATTGGCGAGAAGGCGCGTACAGCAATGCGCGCATCATGTACGCTGAGGCGCTAAAGAAGTTAACCGACAATGATGATCCAGAGTTAAGGGCAAAAATATTAATACGTTGCATGGTGGTCGAGGCATGTACTGGCCGGAATATTGAGGCGCTTCGAGTATCGGCCGATGCAGCTCCGCTGGTTGAGGTGAGCATCAATAATGCACTAAAAGGTAAATTCCATCTCGCGCTCGGCGGTGTGCTTATGATGCTAGGCAAGTCAGAGCATCGCCCGGATTATACAGATCAGGCAATTCTTGAATATACGGCCGCAGCATATCACTTTGAACAGTGTGGACATGACAGCTTTCGTGCCCGCACGGAAAACAATTTTGGCTTCTTACTCTATACTATCGGGCGCTATGACGAAGCCCGCGAGCATTTGAACTGTGCCCGTCGGTTGTTTCTTGATCTAAAAGCCAGTGGCAGCGTGGCGCAGGTTGACGAAACTCAAGCCCGCGTGTTGCTCGCAGCGGGCAGACCACATATCGCGGCAAGGGTTATCGCCGATGTGGTGCGAACGCTCTCGAAGGGCGGCGAACAGGGCTTGCTGGCCGAGGCGCTGACCACGCAGGGGCACGTGCTGGCACGTTTACATGATCCGGTCGCCTCACAGAATAAATTCCGGCACGCAGCCGACATAGCTGAGCGAGCTGGTGCTGCCAAAGAGGCCGGGTACGCGCTGCTGGCCTTGATTGAGGAGCATGCCAGTTGGCTCTCTGAGCCTGAGTTGCTGTCAGCTTACGAACGTGCTGATGATCTACTTAGAGAGACGCAGGATGCTGAAACGATAGTAAGATTGCGCGCTTGTGCCCGCCGCCTCATCGTTGCCCGGCGTGCCGTTCTGCCGTCCGCACTAAAACGCGGCCGTGCTAATTTCTGGGCCAATTTCTCACTCGCCAAGCGGGTGCGTGCCTATGAAGCGCGTTACATCCGGCGAGCGTTGATCGAGGCGCGCGGCAGTATCAGCCGGGCGGCGCGCCTGCTTGGATTCAACCATCATGCTTCGCTGGCAGCCTTGCTGCAAGGGCGGCATCGGAATCTGGAACATCTGCGGACACCGCCGGAGAAGAGGCGGAAGCGCAGCGTGCGTGTGCTTGGACAGCGGCGCACGCCAGCGGTCAAACCGAAGCACCCGCCGCGCCCGCGACAATTTTGCACGTCGAGGATAACAAGCTAGTCGCCACCACGGTTAAAGACGCGTTGGAACTAGAGGGCTGGCAGGTCGAGACTTTCGCGGCAGGAAGCCCGGCCTTGGAATATCTGCTGGGCGCGAGCCGGTTGATCTTCTGCTGTTCGATAATGAGTTGCCGGACGTGAACGGCATCGAGCTTGTGCGCCGGGTGCGGCGACTCGTACACCGTGAGCACACGCCGATCATCATGCTCTCAGCCAACGACGTAGAGACGGAAGCGCGGCAGGCGGGCGTGGATGCATTCTTGCGCAAGCCCGAAGATACGGGTACGTTAACGACGACGGTGATGCGCCTACTGGCGCGTGATAAGTAACGGCGCGGCGTAATGCGCCATGGCCTAATTATCTGATTTTATTGGGCGTGCAGCAGGTTGCAAAAGATTTGCAAGTTGATTCATCGTATAGGGGCGTCGGCTTGCAAAAAATTTGCAAGCGCCCCTCGCGGCTCTGCCTCACTATTGACAGTACTTCCCCGGCTCGCATATCTTCCCGGCGCTGACAATTCGTTAACCTCACGATCACCGGGCAGGTCTCGGTCTGATCGTTCCCGTCGGTCAGTACAATCTAGCCCGTAGCCGTGCCGTAATTATCTGTCGAGGTTTCCCATGCGAGTCAAAGCCCTTTCCGCCTGCCTCATAGTCGTGAGCCTGTTACTCGTCGGCACAGCCCACGCAGCCGCGCGGTCTATCAACGGGCGCAGCACCTGCCACGAACGTCGCCCACTACTACGCGCTGGTGATCGGCAACAATGCTTATACATCCTTGCCGAAGTTGAAGACGGCCCGAGGCAGACGCGCGCGCCATCGAGAAGATGCTGCACGAAGCTTACGGCTTCCAGACCAAGCTACTCTTAAACGCCACCCGCCAGCAGATTATCGCGGCTCTGAACACCTATCGCCGCGAGTTAGCGACGGACGCGAACCTGCTGCTCTACTACGCGGGGCACGGCTACAACGACAAGGAGGCGGAGAAGACTTACTGGCTGCCCGTGGACGCGAGCCGCGACGACTCGGCGAACTGGATCATCGCCGACGAGATCACTTCGGGCATCCGCGCGATCCCGGCGCGCCACGTCCTCGTCGTCTCCGACAGTTGCTATTCGGGCACGCTGACGCGCGGCATCGGCGAGGCCACACCGCGCCCCGGTGAGCGCGAGCAGTTCTTGCGGCGCATGGCCGCGGGGCGCTCGCGCACGCTCATGGCTTCAGGCGGTGATGAACCGGTCGCAGACAGTGGCGGCAGCGGTCATTCAGTCTTCGCCTCGGCGCTCTTCGGCGGCCTGCGGGAGATGAATAGGGCGCAGTTCACTGGCCGCCGAATTGTTCCGCTACCACGTCGAGGAATCGGTGGCGGGCCGCGCTGAGCAAACGCCGGAGTACAACCCCTTGCGCAACTCCGGGCATGAGGCGGGCGACTTCGTGTTCACCCGTGTGATTACGCAGGGCGCTGGCGCGCCCTGCACCTACGCGGTCGCGCCCGCCAGTCGGCAGTTTGGCACGAACGGGGGTACGGGTAGGTTCAGCCTGACCGCTACGGGCAGCGATTGCGCTTGGAGCGTGACCTCGGACGCGAGTTGGCTCGCCATCACCTCGGTGGGGGGTGCCAACATCAACTACACGGTGGCGGCAAACAGCGGCGCAGTACGTGCCGGCACGATCACTGCCGCGGGCTAGAAGCACACGGTTAGTCAAGACGGTGCGTATCACGTCACGCCGATCAGCGTGCCCGGCGTGGTCAAGGGCAGTCTCGCTCCGACCGATGATCACTCGCGGCTGAGCGACAGTTCCTTTGCCGACCACTATTCTTTCAACGGGACGGCGCAGCAAATCTCGATTCTGCTTACCGCCACCGGGTTTGATCCTTATCTGTACCTGTTTACCACCGACAACACCCTTATGACTGAGAACAACGACGCCACCGTCATCGATTTGAACTCCCGCATTCCACCCGGCAGCGGCACGTACATCATCGAAGCCACTTCGTTCAGTGGTAGTACCATCGGCGCTTACACGCTGGTGGTGACCACGCCGGCCTCGGCCGCACCAATAGTACAGTTCGGCGGCGATTCCTCCGGCTTGTCAACTGGCAACTATGCTACGCTCGATAACCTGGCGGTCCATGCCCTGTAATCCCTTACAAACCGTGTGCTACAATGCATGGATCAGCTACCTGAACACGCACCCCCTGTAGAACATGCCGAGCGCCCCCTGCCCGGTCGGCCCCGCATCGCAGCGGCCGGCTCAGGCAACCTTAACGGTTTTGAGGCTCAGAGCGCGATTACGCCGCTTCGCCCGCGCCGTCTTCGCGCGCACTAGCCGAATGTTTGCCAACTGCCGCGCCGCCCGCTGGAATGCCTTCTGGCACAACTCGACCATCCGAAAAGCCTGCTCGACCGCCGCGGCCTCTTTCACATAAGGGATGTCCCAACGCCCTTGATCCCACTGCGGGCCGGTGTAGCCGCACCGCTGCTTGTGCATGTAGAACTCATCACTCTCTAGCCGTGGGCGTGTTTGCATCCGAGTCATCGCCTTCTCTGTCCACTCGATCTGCATCACGTAACTTTGTGTCATCTGGTCGATCAAGATGAACTCCATCGCACCGCGCGGTCGCCACTCTTCGATCAGGGCATCCCGCACGGCGAGGTACTGCGCCCGTCGCCACGCATCGTGCATGTAGGCCATGGACTCGAAGGCCTGCGCTCCGTAATGGCCAGAGTAGAACTCGGCACGAGCTTCAAGCCGTAGCTGCCGCCACAACTCGACGGCGTCATGAGGCGCGTTGTTCCACAACTGCCCGATGTCGTCCCAGTTGATGAACCGCACGGCCTTGCGCTTGACGTACTCGATGTACTCGTCCACATCGTCGGGGCGCTTCGCCCATTGCGCCTCCCATGCCTCGCGGTGTGCTTTTGCCTCTTCCTCATAACTCAGCTTCTCTGTGCCCTGCCGCTGTTCGACTGTATAGGCGGCGACCGAAGCGTGGTGCTTCGATAGTTCGCGGATGACTGAACACAATTCGATTCCGGCGATCCGCGCGTCGAACGAGGTCGGATCAATTTGAAGGGGCGGCAACTTTTCCGTGAACTCGTCACCTTCCGCCAATTCAGAAGCAGTTTCATCTTGTGCGGGCACGTCAGTACCGGCGACTACTTTCAATGCTTTCTTGCTCATAGCTTCACCCTCACGGACGCGAGCAGTTGGCGCAGGAATGCTTCAGCCTGTCGCACCTCGGAACGATATAAGTCCTCGCGGTGCTTGCGCCGCTTGATAACGGCGCGCACCGCATGAACATCGGCACGGCGCACGTACCGCTTGCAGAGGCCCGCCGTCGTTGACCAGAAGAAGTAGTAGCCTTCGTGTGGCTCACCGCGCGCACACTTACAACCTTGCTTGCCGCAGCGAACGCGCTGACGTTGGAGCGAGCCGGTTGTCCGTGCCAACCGCAAAATCTTAGGTAAAGAGCCGGCAGATTTTCGCACGGCGCTCCCGCGAGCTACTTGCTTCTGTTGCGTAACATCTTTTGAATTTCGTTTCATCTCTTGCTAACAGTTCTAATCGTTTGCGTTTAGCCCTGCTCCGTGTAGTTGTGCCGACGCGATAACGTGCAATTTAATGCGCCATATAAAGCGCCAGAAAAGCCCTTTTCATGCCGCTATCGGACAACTCTGAGCGCGAAAAGCGGCCGGGATGCGCGCATCTCAATGAATGGCGTAATGAACTCGTCGCGCTCGAAGATAGAATCTCTTCGGCGTCGAGCATGTCCTCAAGCAATAGCACCATCAGATCATCCCCTTATGGTGAATGCTATACGTGTAACAACGTCGGGCGCGTCGAGCGCGAACTCTTGCCGGTACGAATCTGGTACGAATCGAGGTGGGCGGGCTTATGTTGCCCTGCCCTGCTGTGTGTTACCGCACGGCTGCAACCCTAGTTAATTGCCCTACTTTGGGCGGTGGTGGTGGGCCTTGCGGGATAGGTCTATCGTAATGATAAGACAAAATGAATGTTATTTGGGCGGCCTGAACACAGCCTACAGCCTCGACCACAGAGACACGAAGCCGCAAAGGAACAATGAATGATAAGTAATGAATGATGAACGCGGAACTGTGTCTTATTCATCGTTCATCATTCATCATTCCTTATTCCCTATTCATTCTTGTGCGGCGCGTTTCGGGGTCTTGGGAGAAGCCCCTTGCCGTCTGCGCCAAATCCGCCTAGAATCGCGCTGGTCAACTCCCCTGTGTTACGGTTCTCGAAACGACGCCAGCCCGCACGGTTGTCGCGCTGACCGCTGAAGACGCGCGGTGGCCGCTGCGTGTCTTGCGTCGCCCAAACTTTAAAGAGCAGGAGACAGGTTATGACTGCCAACGCCGCAGCTATTCCGCGCGACCAAGCCATCGCGGTCGATCTGGACAAGCACCCGAAGGGCCTCTACGTGCTGTTCGGCACGGAGATGTGGGAACGCTTCAGTTTCTATTCGATGCTCGCGCTCTTCACACTCTACTTGCGTAACCCCGATGAAGGCTTCGGCTGGACGGCCGAACAAGCCACGACGCTCTATTCGTGGTACTTGATGTTCGTCTATGCCAGCCCGCTCGTGGGCGGCATCATCGCCGACTGGAAGTTGGGCTATCGCCGGGCGGTGATGATCGGCGGCGTCTTCTTCATGGCCGGGCACGCCTTGCTCTCCTTCCATTCGCTCACCGCCGTCTATGCCGCGCTGACTTGTCTCGTCATCGGCAACGGCTTCTTCAAGCCGAACGTCTCGACGATGGTCGGCAATCTCTACCCGGAAGGCAGTCACTTAAAAGATCGCGCCTATAACATCTTCTACATGGGCATCAACGTCGGCGCCGGCCACTGCGCCGATTGTGATGGAGATCGTCAAGGCGAAGTTTGGCTTATCATCCGGCGTTCGCCGTCGCGGCCTTTGGCATGTTGCTCTCGGTCGGCATCCTCTGGTGGTTCAAGCGCTCAGGTCGATAACAAAGCGAAGAGTGTGGAGCAGATGTCGCCGAACCAGTTGGCCGACACGGCTGCGACCACGGTGGACGCGCCGCCGCACGGGGTTAGTAAACAGAGCACGATGGAAGCCGTGCCCGACTGGAAGCGCATCGCCGCGCTGATCGTCATCTTCGCTATCGTGATCGTGTTCTGGATGGTGTTCCATCAGAACGGTTCGACCTTGACTTACTGGGCGGACGACAACACAGCTTGGAACGTGTCGGGCACGATCTCGAACTCGATCAATCCCGGTCTGGATCATCATCCTGACCTTCCCGCTCGTCTGGTTCTGGAGGTAGCTTGATCAGCGCGGCAAGGAACCCGCGACGCCGACCAAGATGGCCATCGGCATGTTCCTGACGGCGCTCTCCTTCTACATCCTGTTCGCGGCGGCGAAGACGGGCGAGTCGTATGTGCCAAGCCCTGACGCTTACACCAACGGCAGTTTCCGCATCACGGATCGCACTATCAACTTCTTGCGCGCCGACGGCGTATCCGAAGACGTGCTGGCGAAGTTGGAGCACAAAGGACGATCAAGGATAAGAAGTTCGAGGCGGGCGAGAAAGGATCGGGCATGGCGCAGAATTTACGGCGGCGCTCAACACGGCGTTCGGGCCGCAGACGGCGCAGTATCAGCCGCAACTGCTGCAGCGATCTTACATCTTCAAGGTGTCGCCGCTGTGGCTCATCATCGCCTACATGGTCATCTCCCTCGGCGAGTTGATGCTCTCGCCGATGGGGCTGTCGCTCGTGTCGAAGGTTGCGCCGATCCGCATGCGCGGGATGATGATGGGCGGTTGGTTTGTCGCCACCGCCATCGGCAACAAGTTGACGATGATCGGCGTCTTCTGGGAACGCTGGCTGCAATCGAGTTTCTTCATCATCCTCGGCACGATGGCGCTCGTCATGGCCTTCGTGCTGCTCGTGCTGCTACGCCCGCTCAAGAAAGCGATGCCCGGCGTCTAATGTGACGACGACACATTGAATCGCAACGCGCGGACGCGCGAAAACAATGAAGCCGCGACTACTATGGCCGCGGCTTCTTGTTTTCGCGCGCAACCTTTTTCTTTTCCAAACGCGCGAACAGGATTAACATGGGCATTGCAGCGCCGCTTGCGGCCCCCAACCGTGGCGCAACTCAATCTCTGACACAGGAGACGCACATGGCTGAGAAGCGTAAACGCACAAGTAGTAAGAACAGCACTGACGCGGGCGGGATTATCTCCGGCCTCGTCGAACAGGTGACGAGCCTCGCGGGCGAGACTTCGCGCATCGCGGGCGAGGTCTTGGGCAGCGCCGGCAGCGTGGCGAACACGGCGCGTGAGACGGGCGCGGAATGGGTGGAGGGCGTTAGCCCGACCGCGGCCGAGTTGCTGCGCAACGAGAACGCAGGCCGCGCGGCCAGCCGCGCAAAGACTCATCAAGACGCCATAGCACGAAGGCCGGTAAGGCCGCCGCCGGAGCCGTAGGTCAGGCGCGCAAGGCGGTTAAGCAGACAAGCGACGCCGCCGCACGCGCAACGAAGGCTGCGAGCCGCGCAACGAGTCGAGCCGCAGGCGCGGCCCGCAAGGTCGCAAGCGCCGCGACGAAATCGAGCGGCGCAAAGAAAGGCAGCGCGAAGAAACGTTGAGCGCCGGCACGAAGGCGAGTCTGTCAGGTCAGCGCGTGTCGTCTGTCGGACTGATGACGGCACGCGCGCTTGCCTGTACAGTTAAGACTGCGCGCTCGCCCTTTTACCTCTTGACTAACAAACGCCGAACGAGACGATGAACGCACTTGTAGTTGACGACGAGGCTTTGATCCGCGACAACGTGGCCGAAGTCTTACGCGCCGAAGGTTGGACGGTCAGCGAGGCCGAAACGGCCGAAGCGGCCCTCGCCCTGCTCGGCACGGGCGCGTGGGCGCTCGTCTTCTGCGACGTGCGCCTCGGCGACGGGCAGCGCGACGGCTTCGACGTGCTGCGCCGCTTCAACGAAGAACAGCCCGACGCGCAGATAGTCTTGATGACCGGCCACGGCTCGGCCATCGGCGCGCTCGATGCCGTCTCGTCCGGCGCATACGAATATCTCTTGAAGCCGTTCGACATTGACGACGTGCGCGTCATCGCGCAGTCAGTCCGCGCGGGGCGCGAACGACGCGAGCGCCAGATCACGACCGGCGAGTTGCAGCCGTTGCCGATGCACAGTTCAGACATCGAACTCGTCGGTCGCAGCGGTGCGTTCGTCGAAGTGATGAAGTTGGTCGGGCGCGTCGCGCCGAAGAATCTGCCGGTCCTGATCACGGGCGAGTCGGGCACGGGCAAAGAGGTTGTGGCGCGCGCCGTTCATCAACGCAGCCCGCGCGCCAACGCGCGGTTCGTCGCCGTCAACTGTGGCGCGATCCCTTCGGAGCTGATCGAGTCGGAACTGTTCGGGCACACGAAGGGCGCGTTTACCGGCGCGCACGTTGATCGGCGCGGCCTGTGGGAAGAAGCCGACGGCAGCACGATCTTTTTAGACGAGATCACGGAGACGACGCCCGCCTTTCAAGTGAAGCTTTTGCGCGCGTTGCAAGAAGGCGAGATCAGGCGCGTCGGCTCGAACCAGACGGTTCACGTTGACGTGCGCGTGATCGCGGCGACCAACCGCGACCCGGAAGAAGAGGTGCGGCACGGCCGCTTTCGGCAGGACCTCTTTTATCGCTTGAACGCGGTCACGCTCTACCTGCCGCCCTTGCGCGCACGCCGTGAAGACATCATGCCGCTCGCGCGCCACTTCGCCAAACGCTTGGCCGAGCCGGGCGCGCGCGGCGTCAGCTTCGCGCCCGAAGCCGTCGAACTGCTCGAAGCCTACGCGTGGCCCGGCAACATACGCGAACTTGAGAACGCCATCGTGCGCGCCGCCGCGCTCTGCGATCAGATCGTGCGACCGGAAGACTTGCCCGAACGCATTCGCTCGACTGCGCGGGCGGTCGAACTTGCGCCCGCCCCGTTCGCCGCGCCCGCAACGGACGACGAACCGTTGCCTTCGCTGGCGGAACTCGAACGCCGCCACGTCGTCCAAGTGCTGCGGCGCACCGGTAACAACAAACAGGCCGCGGCCCGCATCCTCGGCATCGACCGCACCACGCTGCAACGCATCATCAAACGCTACAACCTCGATGCCGCTGCCGCCCGGCCGCAAGTTGATGCAATCGTCGATAACACGACGACGCGTGCGGCCGACGAGGCATAGACCAACTTTAACCACCAAGCCACGAAGCCACGAAGCATGATCAATGATCAGCTTCGTGGCTTCGTGGCTTGGTGGTTAAGCTTCAGGCCGCGGCCGTGGCCGTGACGGCGGTGGTGCGGCGCAGGATGGCGGCGCGGGCAATGCTTGTGACCTGTTCGACCGTGAAAGGCTTCGCCACAACCCAATCGACGCCGGCCGCCATCTGTTCGTGCGAGCCGACCGCTTCGCCCCAGCCGGTGACGACGGCGAGCGGCAGACGCGGGTGGCGCTCGCGCACGGCACGCGCCAATTCCCAACCACTCATGCCGGGCAAGCCGAGATCGGTGAACAAGCCCGCGAACTCAACTTCGTCGCAACGCACCAGCGCCTCGTGCCCGGTCTGCGCGACGACAACTTCGTGGCCGGCTTTGACCAGTATGTCGCGCAACAGTTCGCGCACGCTCTCTTCGTCGTCCACGACAAGGAAGCGCGCGCGCGTGGTGCGCGGCAGCGGCCCGTCGGCGCGGCCAACTCGGCCGTTGCGTGTCGTGCCTTCGCTCCGGCGTGCGCTTGCGGCAGCCGGATCAGGAACGTCGTCCCGCGCCCGACCTGCGACTCGACCTCGACCGTGCCTTCGTGTCGCCGGATGATGCCGTAGCTGACGGCGAGGCCGAGGCCCATGCCGGTCTTGCCCTTCGTCGTGAAGAACGGGTTGAAGATGCGCGAGCGCACCTCATCGCTCATGCCCGTGCCCGTGTCGCTGACGGAGAGTTCGACTTGCCCGTCCACTTCGCGCGTCGCCAGCGTCAACGTCCCGCCCTGCGGCATCGCGTCCACCGCGTTGAAGACCATGTTGACCAAAACTTCGCGCAACTCCGACTCGTCGCCAAGCACTAAACGGTTCGAGCGAATCTGCAACTCAAGACTGATGTGGACCGATGCTGCGGCAGCCGCATCCTTCCAACGCGGGCGCGTGATCTCGCTGACATCGAGCAGCAGTTGATCGACGGCGACGGGTTGGAAGTCGTGCGCGCGTCGTTGCCGCGCGAAGTCCTGTATGCGCTTGATGGTTTTCGCGCCGTCCTTCGCGGTCTTGATGATGATCTCCAAGCCGGCTTTGATCTTCTCAGGGTCTTTAGTCGTCAAGAGCAACTGCGCGCGGCCGAGTATGCCCGCGAGCGTGTTGTTGAAATCGTGCGCGACGCCCGATGCCAGTTCGCCTAGTGCCGACATCTTCTCGATCTGCGAGTACTGCTCGCGGATGCGCTCTTGCTCGGCGATGTAGTGCGACAACTCCGCGACGTGGCGACGCGCTTGCTCGGCCTGTTGCGCTGCTGCTTCCGCGCGTGCGGCCGCTTCGGCTTCGGTCTTGGCAGCGTCGGCCGACACTTCGATGTTCTTGAGGTACGTGCGATAAGTTAGATAAACGATGGCGATGATCGGTGCGACGGCAAGGAGCGCGTAAAAACCAATCGTGCCGATCAGGCGCGCGATGAAGCCGGCGGCGGATGCGCCCGCGAAGTAAGTCAGCGACGTGTAGAGGCAGTATTGGCGATAGACGTGTGCGACCGATTGGTCGGTCTTCCATGCCCACGCGACCGCCGCCAGCACGGAGTTGCCGATGTACTGCACGAGCGCCATGACACAGAGCGCGATGACGAAGTGCGCGCCGAACGGGGCGTGCGGCAGTTGCAAGACGGGGCCGAAGAAGAAGTGGACGACCGCCACCGTGATGAAGGTGGTGAACGCAACGAGCGCCGCGTTGTAAGCGAGCGTGAGCGGCTTGCGGCTGATCAGCATGGACGAACAGAGGCCGTCGGCCGCTGCCAAGAGGATGGCTGCCTCGCCGCCGTAGAGCAGCATCGTTAGAAAGATCAACGTCTCGGAGATGGTGATGCGCCCGTTGACGCCGGGCACGCGCACCGTGATGCGCGACGTGAGCGCAACCGTTAAAGCGGCCAGATCACAAAGAGCAGATCGAGTTGCGCCGTCGGCAGGCGATAGGCCGAGATAGAGACAGGCCCCCGCGCCGAGCGTGATGATCGCCAGCATGAAGGGGTGGGCTAACTGCTGGCGCGTAAGTTGTCGGGTCATACGTGCTGCTCCAAAGTCATCAGGGGGTTGTCTGCACCAAGAAGCTGGCTGGACCACAAAGCCGCGCAGACACGAACCTCTTTTTTGTGTCCTTTGTGGTTCATCTTTTTATGTGCTCGTTAACTCTCCGTCGGCTGCAAGAAGATCGTGTCGTAGCAGTCGCGCAGTTTGAAGCCGTGCCGGAAGAAGAAGCGTTGCGCGTCCTTGTTCTGTTCGTTGACGAGCAGGCTGATGGTCTGCGTCTGTGCGAGCAACTCGCGGCTCATCTGCGACAGGCAACGCGCGCCGTAGCCTTTGCCGCGCTCGTCCGGATGGACGTAGATGCCTTCGAGATAATCGACTTCGGGCGTCTCCGCCAGCACGTCCGCTTTGAACATCAAACGTTCGTGTTCGCACCAGACCCACACGCGCCCCTGCTCGATGCGACGCGCCAGCCGCAGGCGAAAACCTTCGGGGTCGCGCTCCAACGGGTTGACGCCGCTTTCGATGAACGCGAGCCGCGCGTTCACGGCCATGACGGCCGGCAACTCCGCGAGCGTCGCACGGCGCAAACCTTCGACGGGCGCGAGCGCCGCCACGGGCCAGCGCAAATCCAACAACAACTCGCGGCAGATCAGCCGCGCCTGTTGCCCGCCGGGACTGTAGTGCCACCAGAACCGCTCGACCTTATCAGGTGGGCCGACGACGACGTGCGCGTGCGCGAACTGTTGCGCCAGCCGCGCGAAAGCGACGACGACCGCTTCGTGCGTCGTGTCGAAGAGTGTGGCGTGGCCGACGAGCGCGACGCCGATGAGTTGACCCGCCGCGTCGCGGTCCGCGTAGAACGTGCCGCGATTAAACGGACTCTCAAGGCCGTTGTCGGCAATCAGGGCCGACATGACGAGTGTGTCCACCGCGCCGCCGCGCAGGAAGTGGCGCACCTCCGTTTCATTCGCGTCCGTGAGCAGGCTGATGTTGGGCGCAGCAGGCTGCGGGGACAGCCCCTGCGCGGGTCGATCCGTGTGTCTGACGGGCTGAGACATAACGCGCTCCTCTGATCCTTTCAACTAGGCCGGACGAACGACGCGAGGGGGCGTGACCGACGACCGATGCGACGGCCGGATGAACGTTTAATAACCTGTGTAGTCGAGGCCGGTATCGGATTCAACCGGCATCTGCGGCGCGGCGTCGCCGGTCACGGTGGCCGACTGCGCCTGCATGATCGCGTCGCCGCGCAAGATGGTGTCGCCGAAGATGATGCCATCACCAAAGATGATGCCGTCACCGAAGATGATCCCGTCGCCAAAGATGATGCCGTCGCCGACGAGCGCGCCGACCGGGACGAAGTGCGCGCCCGTGCCGAGCGGTCCGCCCGCGCTCGTGACGATATGATCGCCGAAGATGATGCCGTTCGAGATAAGCGTCTGATCGCCGAAGATGATGCCGCCCCACTCGACGGTCGCATCGGCCAGCGTGTAGCGCAGCCCGTAGACCTTTTGATACTTCGTGATCAGATTCGTGCCCGTCGCATAAGTGCGATCAAGGATCAACCCTTGCGACCAAGTGAAGGTGCGGGCCGGCAATGGTCGTGCGCGGTTCAGGCGGCGTGTTGGTGGTCAACAGCGACGAGCCGACGTTGGTGTTCGCATTCAAGTTGGTGCGGACCAGCCGGGCGAGTTTGACCGCGCCGTCTAAGTTCAACTGCCCCGCGCCCTGCTCGAACGTGTTCGCGGCCGTCAAGGGCTGCGCCGTGTACATCAAGATCATCTTGACCATGTTCGGCGTCAGGCTTGGGTTGGCCTGTAACAGCAACGCGGCCGCGCCGGCCGCGACGGGCGTGGCCATCGACGTGCCGTTCATAAACATCATCTTGCGGGTGTCGTCGGAGCTAACGCCCGCGTCCAACTCCGGATGCGTGGTCACGATCAAGTTGTCTTCTGCTTCGGCATAGACGAGCTTGTTGCCCGGCGCGACGATGTCCGGTTTGAGCAGACTGTCGTAGTGGCGCACGCCCAACGCGTCGAGCCATGAGCCGCGCGTCGGCCCGCGCGAACTGTAAGAGGCCACATCGTCGTCCGTGCGCGCGTCCGTGCCGTAAGTGTTGGTCGCGCCGACCGTGATGGCCGAAGGCTCGTCGCCCGGCGCATGAATCTGGCCGTAGATTTTTTGCCCCGCGCCGTTCTTGCCGTTGTTGCCCGCGGCCGCAACGACGACCAGACCGGCATCGACCAGCCGTCGCACGGCGCGACAGAGCGGATCGTTACGATAAGAATCGACGGCTGGTGCGCCGAGGCTTAAGTTGACGACGCGGATGTTGTAGCTTGTGCGGTTCGCCAGTACCCAATCGAGCGCGGCCAGCAGCCCGGCGGTTGTGCCCGCGCCCTGCGAGTTCAAGACGCGCAGGTTGACGAGGTGCGCGCCCGGCGCGATGCCTATGTACTCGGCGTGCGCGATGCGCCCGTTGCCGGCCGCAATCGAAGCGACGTGCGTACCGTGCCCGTAAGGATCATCCGTGCGGCGCTCGCCCGTGAAGTCTTTGCTATAGACAACGCGCACGTCGCCGTCGCGGTCGAGAAACGATCTATGTTCGGTGTCGATGCCGGAGTCGAGGACGGCGATGCCGATCCCTGTGCCGTCGAGGCTAGTGTTGTTTGAGCCGCCCAAGTTGCGCACGGCGTCCGCGCCCGTCGTCAGAGAGACGTGCCCGAACGTGATCGTCTCTCGATCAGGCGAGACGAAGCGCACGTCGGCGCGCGCCGCCAACGCCTCGACGGCTTGCGCCGGCAGTTCGAGCACGCGCGTGTTCAGTCGATCCAGTTTGTGCGCGAGCCGCGCGCCGTATGCGTTCAACTGCCCGTCCATCGTGGTGCGCGCCTGCTCGTCCAACTGCACGATGACGCGCGTGCGGGCCTGTTGCTTGCGCCGGTCGCGGGCGAGGGCAAGCAAGTCTGGCGCAATCTTCGTGTTGCCTTGCGCCGTCGGCAGCCCGCGCCGGGCGCGCAGGTCATCGCCGCCATTCGTCTGCGCGCGCGCGCGTTCCTGCGTGGACGCGCTGCCGAGCGCCGCGAGTGCCGCGAGTAGCGCGAGCCACAGAACCACGGGGGCATGCTTGCTGTGTTTCACTTGACTCCTCCAATCGAGCGTCCGTGCCTGCGCGTCGTGGGCCAAACAAGGCGCGGACACAAAACCCTGTGGGCGACAGAGTTCCGGCCCTGCTTAAAGGTCTGACCCCGGCGCGGCCGTAGAGAAAGCCGCCAGCGGTCGGCAGACCACAGGGCTACAAGTGCGAGGCGAACGTTGACAAAGAGAGGGAGAATCCAACCGGGGGCAATGTACTGTGATTCGCATGATAACCCCGCGCGCCTCTTGCAAGCAACAATTTTAATGCATCGCCATTGTCTGATCGCCGCCGAACATAGCCGCCTGCGCCTGCATGTATGCGTCGCCGATCACGATGCCGTCACCAATCACGATCCCGTCACCGATCACTATGCCATCGCCGATCACGATGCCGTCACCGATCACGATGCCGTGACCGAGCAACAACCCCGTGTCGATAAAGTGCGGCCCCGTGGCGAGATCGCCCGTGCCGTCACTCGTGCGAATCTGACTCATGAGATTCACGCCAGTTGTCATCAACCCTGCATTGACCCACTGGCTCGACGCGCCTTCCGATACGCCGTCGCCGAACACGCGCCCCGCCCCATAGATGCCTTGATACTTGGTGATCAACTCAGGCCCGGTCGCGCACGTATGAGCCAGCACCAAGCCTTGTGCCCACGGGAAACTCGTGCCCGCGATAGTCGTTAACGGCTGCGGCGGCGCGCCAGTTAAGAGCGCCGAGCCGTTCGTGCGTAGCAGCGCCGGTTCGTTGCGCACCAGCCGCGCCAGACGCACCGCGCCTTCGACGTTGAGCGCGCCCGCGCCCTGCTCGAACGTGTTGTAGCCCGCGAGCGGTTGCGCCGTGTACATCAAAATGGCCTTGACCATGTTCGGCGTCAGCGACGAGTTGGCTTGTATGAGTAGTGCCGCCGCACCGGCCACGAGCGGCGCGGCCATGGACGAGCCGCTCAGATACATCATCCGGCGATCAGACTGTTGACTCACGCCCGCGTCCAACTCCGGGTGCGCCTGCACGAGCCGGTTGTTCGCCGCCTCGGCCCAGATAACGCGATTGCCGGGCGCGACCAGATCGGGCTTCAACAGATTGTCGTAGTGGCGCACGCCCGCTTCGTCCGTCCAGAAGCCGCGCGTCGGCCCGCGCGAACTGAAAGTTGTGACCGAATCATCGTTGCGCGCGTCCGTGCCGTAAGTGTTCGACGCGCCGACCGTGATGGCGTGTGGCGCGTCGCCCGGCGCGTGGATGCGGCCGTAGATTTTTTGCCCCGCGCTGTCTTTGCCGTTGTTGCCCGCGGCGGCGACGACGACGATGCCCGCGTCCACCAGTTCACGCACGGCCAAGCAGACGGGATCGGCGCTGTAACTATCCACAGCCTGCGTGCCGAGACTGATGTTGACGACGCGTATGTTGTAGACGAGATGATTTGTCAACACCCAATCGAGCGCGGCGAGCAGGCCCGTGGTCGTGCCTTGCCCGTCGGCGTCCAGCACGCGCAGGTTAACGATGTCCGCGCCCGGCGCGATGCCCGCGTATGCGCCACCGAAGACCGCATCGCTGCCCGCGATGGCCGAAGCGACGTGTGTGCCGTGCCCGTAAGGATCGTCCGTGCGGTTCTCGCCCGTGAAGTCGCGGCTTAAGACGACGCGGCTGAGGCCGTTGTCGGCGCGGAAGGCGACGTGACCAGCGTTCACGCCCGAATCGACGACGGCGATGCGCGTGTTCGCGCCGTCGAGCGTGGTGGTGGTCGTGATGGGCAGCAAGGGCAGCAGCGTGTTCGTCTGCGTGCGGATGGCGTCCGTGCCCGTGGTCGTCGTGATGTGACCGAGCGCGGCGGCGGGTCTGTCAGGCACGATGTAAGCCACGTCTGCACGCCCCGCGAGCGCCTCGACTGCGCCGCCGGGCAGCGATGCGGCGAGCGCGTGCAAGCGTGTGAAGCGGCGCAACAGACCTGTGATTTGACCCAACGGGAGCAGCGTCTCAAGCGGGCGCGGCGGCGCAGGATTGAACTGCACGATCACGCGTATGCGTTCGCCCGGTCGCGCCGTCTGAAGTGCCGCGCGCAGGTCGGGCGCGAGTTTGTCGCGGTGCTGTCCGTCCGTGCTGACAGCGGCTTTGGCCGCGTGCGCGCGCCCCGCGCCGGGGGCGACGAACGCCAGCACGAGTAGCCAGACGAAGACGCGTTGATGCATGCGTTTAAGCACGTAGACTTGCACTCCCTTCTACGGTGGCAACACGGCTGGACGGAAGACTAAAGCGTGACGCGGCAAAACGTGGGGCGCTTTATAATCTCTCGTTTCTGCGGCAAGACTTATTCCACGCTCGCACACTTGCGCCGCCTTGAACCTTTTGCCCGCTAACTCGCACGCAGCACGGCTTGGGCTGCGCGCCGACGCGGCACAATGCCGCAAACAAGCGCGCGTGCGCCGCAGTGAATCGCAGCAGGCGACGAAAACGGCGCGCGCCACAGCCCTAACATGGCGCTAACATGCGTGCGCGTGCGTCGAAGCGCGCACGTTAAAGCATCGCGCTTATGCTCGTGTCGTTTAGCACGAGCGCGTTCATAAGTTCCTTCAAGGATCGAACCGTCGCGTGCTCCTTTCCTTTGCCACGTAACGCGCTTGCGCCTACGCGTTGCACGCGACCAAGCGGGTTGGCACGATGCTTGCCCGCTGTGCGCGCTATCTCCCCTGCCCCGAAGTTGAGCAGCTTAAACGTTGTCCAGTCCGGCGGTTGTTACAAGTTGCGAGTGCGCGGTGCGGCGTGCTTGGGTTTGAGCCGAGCGAGGGCGGAACCATGTCTGACAAAAAAGAGCCGGTGCGCTTGCTGATCGCCGACGACGATCTGGAGATCAGAGAAGTCCTGTGCGAACTGCTGTGCTCGCGTTACGAATGCCAGGCGGTCGATTCGGCCGAGGCCGCGCTCACGCTCTTACGCCAAACGCACTTCGATCTCATCATCAGCGACATCACGATGGGTGGCTTGAGCGGGCTTGGAACTCGTGCCGCACGCACAAGCCATCGCGCCCGATACGGTCATCATCATGATCAGCGGCGCGCACACCATCGAGTATGCCATCGCCGCCATGCGCGCGGGCGCGTTCGACTATCTGACGAAGCCGTTCGATCTCTCGCAGGTCGAAGCGGCGGTCAACCGCGCGCTCGCACACCGCGAACTGCTTGTGACCAAGCGACGTTACGAGCAGCACCTCGCGGAACTGGTCGCGCAACGCACGGCAGAACTCGACCGCACGCTCGGCTCGCTCGAAGAGTCGTACCGCGCGACGTTGCGCGCGCTGGCCGCTGCGCTTGAGACGCGCGACCGCGAGACGCACGGGCACAGTGAGCGTGTCGTCAGTTTCAGTTTGCGGCTTGGGCGTGAGCTTGGCTTGACGGGCGACGACTTGCGCGCGTTGGAGTTTGGCTCGCTCTTACATGACATCGGCAAGATCGGTGTGCCCGATGCGATCTTGCACAAGCCCGGCGCGCTCGACGAACATGAATGGGAGCATATGCGTCAGCACCCGACGCTGGGCGCGCAGATTCTCGCGGACGTGTCGTTTCTCACGGGCGCGGCGCGCGTCGTCGGGCAGCACCACGAACGCTTCGACGGCACGGGCTACCCGCGCGGCTTGTGCGGCGCGGAGATCGATCTAAACGCGCGCATCTTCGCCGTCGCCGATGCCTTCGACGCGATCACGAGCGACCGCGTGTATCGTGCCGGTCGCCCTTACGACGTGGCCGTGCGTGAGTTGACGCGCGAGGCGGGCCGGCAGTTCGACCCGGAAGTGGTCGCGGCCTTTCTGCGTATCGCCGAAGTCGAATGGGACGAGTTGCGCGCCCGCGTCACGCGCCCGCACCGCCGCCAGATACAGCCCGCGCCCGCTGCGGCCGAGCCGGCCGTGACGCACTTCGCGCTGCTCGAAGCGTTGCGGCTTCATGTCTAGCCCGACACAGCGCGTGGGGCGGCGCGGTCTTAAATTCGTTCCAACTCAGGCTGCGTCAGTTCGTCTCGGACGTTGCCGGTGTTAAGCGTCGAGGCCGGCTCGAACAGCAGCACGTGCGCTTCTTCATCCGCGACGGGCCGGTGCTCGACCCCGTGCGGCACGACGATGAACTCGCCCGTTTCGAGCCACACATCACGATCACGAAACTCCATGCGGAAGCGCCCCGCGACGACAAGAAACATCTCGTCCTCCATCTCGTGATGATGCCACACGAACGGGCCTTGAAACTTGACCAACTTCACCATCTGCCCGTTCAACTCGCCCACGATCTTCGGCTGCCACTGTTCGTCAAAGCGAGCCAGCTTCTCTTTCAAGTTCACTTTATCCATCACGACACCTCAATGTTAAATGACGAATGCGGAATGATGAATTAAGAATAGCTTGTCTTTTATCCGTCATTCATCCTTCATCATTTCCCTTCTACCGTCGTGCGCGCATCGTTCATGGCCGCGACCAACGCGCGCACGTCCTCTTCGTTCGTGCGATAGTTTGTGATGCACGTGCGCAGGACGTGTCGCCCGTTGCCGAGGCGTGTGGTCGAGAGCCACGCGCGGCCAGAGGCGAGGACCTCACTTAACAACGCGCTCAAGTGCGCGGGCGCGTCGCCGCCCGGCGCGCGGTCCACGAAACAGACGACGGGCAACTCAGTCTCGTTGACGACCGCCCAATCGTTAGCTTCTAGTTCGCGGCGCAGCAACGCGCCCAACGCAGTCTGTTCGCGGATCGCAACCGCATAACCATCCCAACCGGCGACGAGCAGCGACAGCAGGACCTTCGCGCCCGTGAAGCGGCGCGACCACTGCATCGAATGTTCGTAAGGGCTGATGATGTCGTGCTCCGTCTCGGCGGCGCGCGGCATGTATGCGTTCTCGACGCGGAACGTGCGCGCGAGTATGTCCGTGTGGCGCGTCAGGAATAGCCCTGCGCCCATCGGCACGGATAGCCACTTGTGCGCGTCGAACGTGATCGAGTCGGCACGTTCAATCCCGTCGAGCAGCGGGCGCAGTTCATCGACGAGCGCCGCCGCGCCGCCCCACGCCGCGTCCGCATGTAGCCACAGGTCATGCGCTTTAGCAATGTCGGCCAACTCCGGCATCGGATCAAGCACGCCCGAATTGGTCGTGCCCAACGTGGCGACGATCATGAAGGGCGCGAGGCCGGCCGCCCTGTCAGTTTCGATCTGCGCGTTGAGCGCGGCGCAATCGATCTTTAACTTCTGGTCCACCGGAATCTCGCGCACGGCATCTGTGCCCAACCCGCACAGGCGCGCGGCCTTGCTGATCGAGTGATGCCCTTCGGGCGAGATGTAGAGGACCGGTTGCGCGGCGAGCGCGCGCACGCCCCGCTGCGCGAACTCTTGATAAGTGTGCGTGAGCGCGGCGAGCAGCGCCGTGTGGTTCGCCTCCATGCCGCCGGAGCAGAACGTGCCGTCGGTCTGCGCGTAGCCGAAGCGCGCGCCAAACGCGCGGATGATGTGCTGCTCCGCTTCCGCCGCAAACGGGTTGTGACTCCACGCGGCCATTTGCGGGTTGAAGGCGGCGACGAGCGCATCGGCCGCGATGCCCATCGTCGTCGGCGCGGGATTGAACAGCCCGAAGTAACGCGGGTGCGGCGTGTGAACTTGATACTGTTTGAGACAGTCCACCAGGAAGGCGACCGCTTCAGGCGGCGACACGGCGCGCTCGAAGTCATACGGCGCAAGCCGCGCGCGGATCGCCGCCGGGTCGGGCGTCACGCTCACGCTCAGTTCGGCCACACCGTCTGTGTAAGCTTCAATCTCCGCGCACACCTGTTGCCACAGTGCAACGCGCGCCTCACGTTCCAGCATCAACATGACTACCAAGTGCTCCTGCTCTGAATCTGATCGGATAGAATGACGGCATGTTACCTGATGCGCCGCACCACGCGCGACTCATAGACGTGAGCCACGAAGTCGCCGACGGACTTGTTACCTACAAAGGTCTGCCCGCGCCCATCATCTGCGACTACTTAACGCGCGCGGCTTCGCGCGCAGTCTATGCCGCGGGCACTGAGTTTCAGATCGGCAAGATCGAGATGGTCGCCAACACCGGCACTTATCTCGACACGCCTTTTCATCGCTACGCCGACGGATATGATCTGGCGCAACTCGATCTCGACAAGATCGCTAACCTCGACGCTGTGGTCCTTAACATGCCATACGCACACAGGCGCGCAATCGGTGCGGCGGTCTTTGCCTCACATGAATTGCGCGACAAGGCCGTGCTGATCTATACGGGTTGGGACTTGCACTGGAACACGGAACAATACTTCAGCGGTCATCCGTTTCTGACACGCGCTGCCGCCGCATATCTCGTGCAAGCGGGCGTGCGCCTCGTCGGCATCGACTCGCTCAACATAGACGACACGGCCGATCTGACGCGTCCCGCGCACACGCTCCTGCTCGGCGCAGGCATCCCCATCGTCGAACACTTGTGCAACCTCGCGGCGCTGCCCGCGCACGGCTGCAAGTTCTTCGCCGTGCCCGTCAAAGTCAAAGGCATGGGCACGTTCCCCGTCCGCGCCTTCGGGCTGATTGAATGAAGATGCCTGTTACGATTAAACACGAAGACACAAGGACGACATGCGATGAAAAGTAGTCTGGCGATTTTTTTGACGACGCTGCTGCTGGTCATAATCATTTCACCGTTGGGCGCGGCGCAGGGAAATAAGCTGTCGCCTGCGCTCGCATCTTTGGTCGAAGCGGAGCGTGCGTTTGCGCGTCTGTCGGTTGCCAGTGGCGTGCGCGCGGCCTTCATGGCCTACTTCGCCGACGACGGCATCAACTTTCAACCGCACCCGACGAACACGAAAGAGGCGTTTGCGAAACGTCCCGCGCCCGCCGCGTTGCCGCCCGTCACGCTCGATTGGTATCCCGTCTATGCCGACATATCGCGCGCGGGCGATCTCGGCTACACGACCGGCCCCTTCACGTTCACGGATCGCAGCAGTGAGCCGCACCAGACGCGGCACGGTTATTACTTTTCGATCTGGCAGAAGCAAGCGGACAGCACGTGGAAGGTCGCGCTCGACTTGGGCATCGCCACGCCCGCGCCGCCCACGGGCGCACCCGCACCCACGTTTCATCCGCCGCACAAGCTTGGCGGCGACGTTGCGCGTGAGCCTGTGAACATTGAATCAGCGCGTGCTGCATTGCTCGCGGCCGACCGCGCATTACTCACTGCCGAAGCCGGGCCGGACGGCGCGCAAGCGCTCGTGGCGCAGTTGACCGACGACGCGCGACTGCATCGCAACGATATGTTCCCCATCGTCGGCCGCCGCGAGATCAGCAACTATTTCAAGCCGAAGACGCTGACCGTGACGGGCACGCCGATCAAGGCGGACGTGGCGCAGTCCGGCGACTTCGGTTATACCTACGGCAACTACGAACAGAAGGACGGCGCGCAGATGGAGAAGGGTTATTACGTGCGCGTCTGGAAGCGCGTCGACAACAAGTGGCGCGTCGCGCTCGACACAACGAACCCGCTCCCGCCGGATGCGAAGTAGGCTTAGCGCAGTAAACTTAACCACAAAGACACGAAGACACTAAGGAGAAGCAGAACGATGAAGGATGAATGAAAGACAAGCTGATCTTTATTCATCATTCTTCGTTCACCGCTTGCTTTCATGTCTTTGTGGTTAATTTTGTAGTAGCCCAAGCACCACGCCGCAAAAAAATTTTCCGCATAACTATCCTGCCGCCCGTCGTATGTCTCTATATCAATGAAGGCGGACGTGAGCGCGCATGATGAAAGTGGGGACGTGCCCGACGAGGTGTTGGTCGTCGCGGCGATGCTGGGCGATTTGAGCGCCTTCGACGAGTTGTGTGTGCGTTATCGCATGGCGGTTGTGCGCGCGGCGCAAGCAATCGTCGGGCGCGCAGACGCCGAAGACGTGGCGCAGGATGCGCTCCTGCTCGCCTTCAAGGCGCTGCCCACGCTGGAAACGCCCGCGAAGTTTGCCGCGTGGCTCGCCGCCATCACGCGCCACCGGGCGTTTAGGTTCACGCGGCAAGAGCGCGCGCATCAACAAGGGCGTGTGGAATTTGACGAGGCGTTGCTCGCAAGGCTGGCGGCGCTGAGCAAGCCGCTCGTCGAGCAAGCGGACAAGGCCGACTTGCGACAGGCGTTGGAACGTGTGCCTGCTGACTATGCGCTCGTCCTGCGTTTGCATTATCTGGACGAGATGCCGTTGAAGCGCATCGCGGCTTTCGTCGGCGTGCCGCTGACGACCGTGAAGTGGCGCGTGCATCAAGGTAAGAAGTTGCTGCGCGAGCAGCTTGAGTTAACCGCAACGAGAGGTTGAACAGATGGAACGAGAGAAAGAACTGCTGAAGTTGATTAACGTGTTGCGCCGCACAGGGCGCATGGCCATGCAGGCCGAATGGACCGGCGCGGGCAAAGACCCTGCGACCGCCGCTTATTGCACCGGGCGTTATAACCGCGTGCTCGAACGTTTGAAGGAGATCGACGCGGGCGCGGGCACGATCTTCGATCCGCTGCCCGCCGATAGTTCGCTCGCGGTCGTGGCGATGGCGTGTCGCCAACTCGTCGCTTACTACGAAGACGAGTTGGGGCCGGAGTTGCGTAAGCATCGCCCGGACATGGGCGCGTTTGTCATCGATGCGCGCACGTCCTTCAAAGACTTCTGGCAGAAGTCTGCGCGCGACATCGAAGACCTCGGCGAGTTCATCCGCGAGTCTATCGCCGAGTGGGTGCGGCAGCACAAAGACCCCGACGGCAAATGCGAACCGGGCGCGAGCAGGCGCGCAGGTGAACCGGCCGGCGCACCGCCGCCACCGCCGTCCGATCCTAACCCGCCGCCGCGCCCCTAGCGCCGACGCGCACGCGCAAAGATAAAGGTGCTGGCCCATGTTAGCCGTGTTGGGCCAGCACCTTTTTTTCTACGACGACTTTCGTGCGGCGGCGCACGTTCAAGGCGATGCCGGCCATGATGCTCACCGCGCCGAAGATGATGCGCCACGTGACGCGTTCGTCGAGCCACCAGAGGCCGAGCAGCACGGCGATGATCGGCGTGACCAGCGAGATGAGCATTGTCTTGGTCACGGCCATGCGCCGCACCAGCCAGTAATAGAGCATGAAGGCGATGCACGAGCCGACGAGCGCAAGGTAACAGAGCGCGAAGACAGCCTGCCGCGTCCAGTGAAACTTAAGGGGACTGCCTTCGGTCCACCAGCCGACCAACATGAGCGGCACAAGCCCGCACAACATCTGTCCGCCCGCCAACACGGCCGGGTCTATGTGCCCGCCGCGCGCCTTCACCAACACGTTCGAGTACGCAGCGGCGAACGCGCCGACCACGATGGCGACGCTGCCCGCAAAGGCCGCGCGCCCTTCGCCGTGCAACTGATCGGAAAAGATCAGCCCCACGCCTGCGATGCCGAGCGCGACGCCGCCGAGTTTGGCCCAAGTGATGCGCTCCGATGGTAGATGGTAGTGCGCGATCAAAAAGGCCGAACACGGGGATGATCGTTTGCAGGATCGCGGCGAGGCCCGAAGAGGTGTGCTGCTCGCCCCAGAACAGCAATCCGTAGTTGATCGCAAAGGCGAGCAAGCCCGTGCCGGCGACGAGTAGCCAGTCGCGCCGTGCGCGCGGCAACGGCGTGCGCCGCACTGCGACGATGCCCCACAACAGACTTGCCGCGATGACAAAGCGTATGCCCGCGAAGCTGATGGGCGGCAAGTCTGCGAGGCCGAGTTTGATAAAGAGCCACGTCGAACCCCAGATCAAACAGAGTATTAACCAGACGACGACCCGGCCATTGATCAATGTCGTGGCTCCCCGGCCGTGTGTTCGGCCTCTGCGGCGTTGGGTTCGGCGTCGGGCGCGTGCGCGCTTGTGAGCGTGCCGCGCGCGTGCTGAGCGAGTCGTTCCATCCAAGCCGTCGGTTGTTCCAACTCGGTGAAGCCGAAGCGGCGATAAAGCTCGTGCGCGTCGCGCGTCGCCAACACCCAACGGCGCAAGCTCTGCAACTCAGGATGCGCGAGGATCACTTCGACCAACCACTTCGACAACCCCTGCCCGCGAAACTCTTCAAGCACGAACACGTCCGCCAGCCACGCGAACGTCGCATAGTCGGTCACGACGCGCGCGAAGCCGATCAGGCGTTCACCCTCATACACGCCGAACGGCAGCGAGTGTGCGATTGACCGCTCGATTAGATCGCGGCTGCGCCCAAGCGCCCAGTAAGATGAACGACTGAGGAAATCGTGAATCACGTCGAAGTTCAAGCGCGCGCGGGCCGTGCTGATCTCAAACTGCCCGCGCCGCCACACGTCGCTCATCCGCCCTGCCTCCGCTCAAACTAATATCTCAGCTTCGTTTGCCACAGATTTTATGCGACCCCGCGCACGACTAAAAGAGCCACTTGCCCACGCGCCGCAAGGGCCATTTGCACGGTCATAAACCACAAAGACACAAAGACACAAAAGTGATCCTTCGTGTCTTCGTGTCTTCGTGGTTTATTCCTTACCGACGTTGATTTGAAAGCGTGCGACATAACGACGATAGGCTGCGATCTCTTGCGCGGCGCGCGCCTGCGTCCAGCCGAGATGTGTTTGCGCGAGCCGCGCGGCTTGTTCAACTGCGTCGAGGCCGAGCGCGCGATTCAAGCCGACCATCGTGCGCCGCAACAGACAATCAGCCAGCGTCTCAGCCGCCTCCACGCGAAACGCGTACACGACCTCCGCGCCGAGCGCCCCGCTCACAGGGCTGAACGACGCATGCAACTCCGCGTGCGTCGCTGCCAACCTCAACACTTCGTCCGCGCGTGTACCATAGACGCGCAACAGACGCTCGCTCACATTCAACCGGCAACGCGCTCTCCGCTTTGAACCGCGCACAAAAACTTTTGAAGTCCGCACACGCCGCGCCCGGCAAAGGCCGCTCCGCCGTCACACAACGCGGCGCGCGGCGCTCAAGTTTTCGATAGACGAGATCGACCGCTTGCCGCGCCAACTCTCGATACGTCGTCAGCTTGCCGCCGATGATTGAGACGAAGCCCGCGCGCGGCGACCGATGTTCGCGCAGGAAGTGGCGGCGCGTGATGCCCGCCGTTGCACCTTCAGCCCCGTAAGCAAGCGGGCGCACGCCCGCGTAAGCATAGAGCACGTCGGCGCGCTTGAGTTGCGCGCGCGGCAGCACGCGGTTCGTCTCCGCGAGCAGATAAGTTAACTCCGCTTCATCGGGCGCGACGTGATCGAGGTCGCCCGCGTAACGCAGATCGGTCGTGCCGATCAGGTACAACTCCTGCCACGGGATGATGAAAAACGGCCGCCGATCAGTCTGCGCTTCGACGTACAACGCGACGCGCGGCGCACTATCGAACGGCGCGACGACGATGTGACTACCCTTCGTGCCGCCGATCATTCGTCCGACCGCAGGACTCAGACCAGCAACAACTTCATCAACCCACGGCCCCGCCGCATTCAACACAACCGGCGCGTGCGCCCGATACGCACCGTCGGCTAACCCATCGGCGAACTCTACGCCCTGCACGCGACCCGCAGCTTCAAGGATGCGCGTCACGCGCGCGTAGGTTAAGAGCGTCGCACCGTGTCCTACTGCGTCGAGCGCATTCTCCAACGCGAGCCGCTCGGCATATTCAACCTGCGCGTCGTAGTAAACGGCCGCGCCGCGCAAGTTCTCTGTGGCGAGGCCGGGCGCGTGTGCGACGGTGGCGGCGCGCGTCAGCGTGCGGTGCGCGGGCGTCGTTTTATCGAACGAGAGCAGGTCGTAGGCGCAGAGGCCGGCGCGGACGGCGAGCGGCGCACGCGCGCCCTGTGCGTAGAGTGGGATGAGCAGCGGCAGCGGGCGGACGAGATGCGGCGCGATGTGCAACAGCCGCTCGCGCTCGCGCAAAGATTCGCGCACTAATCCCAACTCGCCGTGTTCGAGATAGCGCAAGCCGCCGTGTATGAGCCGCGTTGACCAAGCGGTCGTGCCGCCTGCGATGTCGCCTTTATCGAGCAGGAGTACTTTGAGGCCGCGCAGTGCTGCGTCGCGCGCGATGCCTGCGCCGTTGATGCCCGCACCGATAATGATCGCGTCGAACTGTGCGCGCTCGATGTTGGTTAAGATGTCGCGCCGCATGATCGCTAAGGGAACAAATTAACCACCAAGCCACGAAGCCACGAAAGCAAATGATGAAGGCGGACGGATGAATGATGAATGATAACAGCCAAGCTATGCTCTATTCATCATTCAGCGTTCAGCGTTCAGTCTGCCCTTCGTGGCTTCGTGGCTTGGTGGTTAAAAAATTTGTTGCCGCAGCTTAACGCACAGTGTTCCAGACGAAGGTGAGAGCCGGTTCGGCGCGTTCGGAGAGAAACGTCCAGCCGTGACCGCCGGGGGCGAGGTGATATTCGTGTGGGACGTTGGCGGCGGTCAAGACCGTATCGAGCGCGCGGTTGCCCACGTCGAAGCCGTAGCGGTCCTGCTCGCCCACGTCGAAGTATATCCTCAAGTGTTTGAGCTTATCGGCGTTGGCCTTGGCCAGATAGAGCGGGTTGTTAGCTTGAAAGTAAGCGGCGTCGGGCGGCGCACCGAAGAGTTTGGTGGCGAGCGTGTAGCGGTAGTTGCCGTAACGGTCGGTCGGCTCGGTCGGCGGTTTCGGCAGTTCGTTAAAGAGCGCGGCGCTGTTGGTCGCCACCCCGGCGAACAGTTCCGGGTGTTTGAACGCGATCACGAGCGCGCCGTAGCCGCCCATCGAGATGCCCGCGAGCAGACGATGGCGCGGCTGTGCGAGCGTGCGATACTTGCCGTCGACGAACGGTAGAAAGTCTTGCACGATGGCATCTTCATAACGCGTGCCGTCTTTGCCGTTGATATAAAAACTGTTCGCGCCAAACGGGACGGCGACGATGAAGTCGCCGACCTTGCCGCTCGCGCGTAAGGCTGTGAGGCGCGCTTCGATGCCCTGTTCTTCCCAATCGCGCTCGCTGTTGTTGAGGCCGTGCAGGAAGACCACGAGCGGATAACGCTGCTTCGATTTCTGTTCGTAGGCCGGTGGCAGCGAGACGGCGTAACGCACCGCGCGGCCGAGACTGGCCGATTGAAACTCGCCGTACTCGATGCGCCCGGCCGATGCGTTCGGCGGCGTGGCGCTTTGCGTCTGCCCCGGCGTTGCGGGCGCTTGCGCCTGTGGCGTGGCGGCGGCGAGTCCTTGCCAGGTCGCCGCCGCCACTACTATCGCCAGCACGAGCGCACAGACCGCGGCGGCCGCGCGCAGCGGCAGCGATAGTAAACCGCCCATAGCTCGTCGTCCGTCCTTGTTACTTGTCATCGATCCGGTTCACCCGTTACTGCTTGTTCGTGGTTGGGAAGTGGTTGAGGCCCAGCCGCGCGGCGCTGCCGTCGCTCAGATCGATCATGGCGGCGGCGTTGATGGCGGCGGCGATGCAGATTGCTTCGCTGATCTCTTCTTTGGTCACGCCGAGCGCCAGCGCCTTCTTCATGTGCCCGTCGATGCAGCCTTCGCACTTGGCGACGAGCGACGCGGCAATCGAGATCAACTCCTGCACTTTCGGATCGAGCACGCGCCGCTCCGGCGTATAGTACAACTCCTTGTAGTACGCGCCATAGACTTTCTTCATGCGCGGCTCAAGCATGGAATAGGAACTGGTCGGCTCGTCCGACGCCATCGGGATGACGGGCTGGGTCGAGACGTGTTCGGCCGCAGCCGCCGGATCGCTGGCTGTACTCGTGCTGACCGCCGCGCCCGCACCGTTCGTGTCTTTCTCGTCCATCACGTTAAGTCTCCTGATTAAAGACAGTGACAAGTGACGAGTGACAAGTGACAAGCAAAAACAAGTTATTAACTTGTCACTTGTCACTCGTCACTTGTTACTGTTATTTGAGCGCCAGTTTCTCGGTCAGCGTGCGGTCGCCGTAGTGGATGTTGAGCGCAACGTCGTGCCCCGTTCGTGCTGTCTCGATGACGAGGTGATCGACGACGGGCGCGCCTTTGGCGAACTTGATCGGCTTGGAGGCGACGACCTTTGCGTCCTTCGGCGTGTCCACGAAAACGTTGCCCGCCTTCAGGAACGTGCCGCCTTCGCCGGGCGTGAACGAGGCGATGGAGAGCGTCATGTCCTGCTTCGCCTGCGCGTTCGCGGGCGTGATGTAGAGGACATAGTCGCCGGGCGCGAGCGCCTTACCTTGATAGGTGGCGGGCGCGGCGAGTTTCAGGTGCGCGATGGGCCATGTGCGGCCGGCGTAGTAGCCTTGATTGTTCGGATCGCTGCCCGACTCGATGTAACCGAACGTGGATGCGCCCCACGGCAGATTCAGGTAGCGCACTTCGACCGCGTTCTTCGTCTGACCTGAATCCACGGCCGAGGTCTGAATCGTGGTCAGCTTGCGCTTGTCCGGGCCCTGCCCGCCCATTTGCATATCTTGCGCCAACGCGCTGGTCGCACAGACGGCGACGAGCAGCGCCGCCGCGCAGCCCAGCCGAATAAATGCTTGCGTGCGTGTCATCATAAGTATGAGTTCCTTTCTTTCGGTCGCTGATTCAACTTTCGTTGCAGTTGTATAACTTAACCACGCGCGCCCGCTGCACCGACCCGAACAGGTGCGTGCTCGTTTACTTCGCGTCGGGTCGTGGGGCTAAAGCGTGGTTCATGGTCGCCTGCACGGTGTCGGCCATGTGATACGTGCGAGGTGTGGCTGTGGTTTCAATGTGTCGTGCGCCCGCTTCAACGCGCGGCGCTTGTGCCTGCCGCTGCCTGCTCGGCCGCTTGCAGAAACTCGCGCACGGTCGTGACGTAAGCCGCCGGGTCTGTCTCGTAAGCGCGCCCGTGCATGGCGTCGGCGACGACGAGTTTGCGCTTGAGTGGGTGCGGCGCGGCGGCGTAGAGCGGTTCGAGCACCGTCTCGGTCGGCATGCGTTGGTCGCGCCCGCCGCCGATGAACAGGATCGGGCGAGGGATCTGCCGCACGGCGCGTTGCAGATCGAAATCGTCAGCGCGAAAACCCATGCGCCAGGCGGTGAACTTTATCAGCAGCGTGGCGAAAGGAAAAGCCGGCAACCGCACGCCGCGCGGCAACCGGATCAGCGCCACGTGATGCCTGACCGTATCCGCGAACGACCGGAAACTCGACTCCGCGACAACAGCGATAATGTCTTGCTCCTGCGCCGCCTCGGCCGCCGCCAGCAGCGTCGCCGCCGCGCCCATCGACACACCCAGCAGCGCGATCTTCTGGCCCGGCGCACGCGCCCGCACAAATTTTATCGCCCCCGCAACGTCGTGTCGCTCGTCGTAACCGACCGTGGAAAACTCCGCCGGACTCCCGCCGTGTCGCCTCAGATCATAGAGCAGCACGCCATAGCCTTCGCGCCACAAAGCGACGCCGCGATCCAACATCTCGTAACGCGAACGAAACAGGCCGTGCATCATCACGATGTTGACGCCCTGCGTGCGCGCCGGCAGATACCAACCAGACAGTTGATTGCCGTCTATCGAAGTGAACGTCACAGCCTCGAACGTCGCGCCCTGCGTCGCGGGCGTGTCCGTGCGTCGCCGCTCGTCGGGGCGCGTGCCCGCCTTCGTCACCGCGTAACTCAACAACCACGGCAAACCCACGACAATCAACAGTGCGAGCGCGCACACCACGTAAGCCAACTTACGCAACACACGTCGTCCCCTGCGCCCGGCCGCACGCGCAGGCGCAACTGCCGGTGCAGCCGCAATAGCTGCATCTTCATCCGTCGCCGTCGCATCACGCGCCTGCGGCTCATACAGTTTACGCAGACTAAGCCACGCGCCGACCGTCAAGAACGCGCACCACGCAGCGACGCCCATCAACCCGAAGCGCGGGTAGAGCCGCGCGCCGACGGCGACCGCGACCGCGATGCCGAGTTGCGACATGCCGTTACGCAACGCCACATAAGTCGCGCGTTCGACCGGCGCGACCAACTCCGTGATCAACGCTTGCAGCGGCGCGACGCGCACGGCGGCCACAAAGGCCGTCAAGCCGATCAGCGTCCACAACGCCGCGCCACGATTGAAGGTCGGCAACACCAACAACAACACGGCCAGCGCCACGCTGCTGCCGATAGCCACGCGCCGCTTGCCATACAAATCCGCGAGTAGCCCGCCCGCCGCGCCGCCCGCGACCGCACCCAAGCCCGCCACCGCATAAAGTGCCCCGACCTCGCGCGGCCCTTCATGAAACGCATCGAACAGCCACGCGCCCAGATACGTCGTCAACCCCACAAGCCCGCCGGAGACAAAGAACGCGCTCACGATCCCGCGTCGCGTCGCCGCCGTCCGCCACGCCAGTTGCCAAAGCGACGACAGACTCGCCGGGGCTTTGTCTGTTCGCGTCGCCGTTTGCTCTGTCGTCGTTGCATCGTCCGCTTGTTCCCTTGCGGCGCGCAACGGAAACTGTCTGACGAGCAAGCCCGCGAGGCCCACCGCCACGGCCGTCGCACCAAACACCACGCGCCAGCCGAACCGCCCTGCCAGCCACGTGCCCACCGGCACGCCCAACACCGGCGCAAGAAAATAACTGATCGCCACGCCGCTCATCTGTCGCCCGCGTCGCTCATAAGAGGACGCGTTCGCCAGCGCCGCAATCGCCAACGCCGACACTAACCCACCCGCGAAGCCCGCCAGCGCGCGCGCCAACCAGAAGACCGCCAACCGCGGCGCGAACGCCGCCGCCGTATTGGCCACGACGAACAACAACGCCGCACGCGGCAACCACACCACCGCCTCGACACGCCCCGCGTAACGCCCCAATAGCAACGCCACCGTCGCCGCCGCCACCGCATAGATCGTCACGCTCGCCGCCACCAGCGTCGGTACGGTTTGCAGTCCTGCCGCCACCTGCGGCGTGAGCGCGCCGATGACCTGCGAATCGACGAGCGCCGCCAACATCAGCAAGCACGCCGCCAAGACCGCCGGGCGCGACGAAGCAGTTGTGGCCGAAAGATCACTATTTATGCTGGACATAACGATAGACGAGGCTCGCGCATCTTCGCCCGCGGCCCAATGCTTGTCAACAACGCCGACGAGCGCGCCGTGGTCTGTTAACGACGGAAAGCTAAACCACGAAGCTGCATGTGACGGCACGGATAAAGAATATGAACTGCATACCGTTTCATGTCGCTTCGTGCTTTCTGTTCTCTTGGTTCTGTTCACTTAGTTGAGAATGAATCGAGCCTGTGCGCTTTAGAGTGGCGTGGATTTGGCGCGGACAAGTTATAATCGCGCGCCGCGTAATTCGAGTTTGCGAGCATTGGAAGGGGCAACAGGGCGCGCGATGCGTAATGTGATCCGCTGGCGTTGGGGTGTGGTGGCGGCGTTGGCGTTGGCGTTGCTGGCTTTGTGGCCGCAGTTGAGTTTGTGGCACGAACGCGGGCGCGCTTGGCACGGCTCGAACGCATACTTCTACACGGACGAACCGGCTTACGCGGCTTATGTCAACGCGTTGATCGACGGTCGCCCGCGCCGCTGCGACCCGTACACGGGCGAAGACGACACGGCGGCCACGCCGTTGCCCGAATCACTCTTTTCGATCCAGTTCATCCCGGCTTACTTGATCGCTTGGCCCGCGCGCGTGCTGGGGCTGTCAACCGCGAACACGTTCATCTTGCTTGCGCCGCTCGTCGCGTTCTGCACGGCGCTCGCACTCTTCTGGCTGCTCGCGTTGTTGACGGAAGACGACCGCGCGGCGGCTGCCTGTGTGCCGTTCGTACTGTGTCTGGGCATACTGCTGTCGTGGAACGGATTGGTGCGCGCGCTCATCGACGAGCAGACATCTTACGTCTATCTGCCTTTCCTGCGCCGCTACATTCCGGCCGTGCCGTTTCCCTTCTTCATGTTGTTCTTCCCGCTCGCGTGGCGTGCGCTGACGAGTGCGACGCGCCGTCGCCGGCTTGTCTACGCGTGCGGCGCGGGCGCAGCGTTCACGGTCTGCGTCTATGGTTATTTTTATCTGTGGACGGCTGCGGCCGCGTGGCTCGGTTTGCTCACGCTGCTTTGGTTTGTGGCGCGACCGGCGGGCTGGCGGCAGAGCGTCGAGCCGTTGGCGTTGATGGGGGTGCTGGCCCTCGGCGCGCTCGCGCCTTACGTCACACTGCTCGCACATCGCGCCGAGACAATGGACGTGGTGCAGGCGCTTGTACGCACGCACGCGCCCGACCTGTGGCGTTCGGTCGAGGCGTGCGCGCTGGTGGTCGTCGGCGCACTCGTCATTGGATTAAGACGCGGCCGGCTCGACTGGCGCGCGCCGAACGTCTTGTGCGCGGTCGCGTTCGCAGTGTTGCCGTTCGTGCTGTTCAATCAACAGATCATCACGGGCCGCTCGCTTCAGCCGATGCACTACGAGCAGTTCGTTGCGCCTTACATGACGCTCATCGCCGCCGCGCTCGCCGCGTCGCTCATCTGGCGCGGTCGTGCGCCCACGCGCCGTCTGCCGCTCGCGTTATTGCTTGTGGTCGCGGGTTGCACTTATTTGTGGGGCGCGGGCGAGACGTTGATCTCGACGCGTCGTTTTCAAGCCGCGAACGTGGCGCGCGACGAGGCGCGGGCCGTGAGTTTGCGTCTGCGCCAGATCGCGGCGCAAGGATATGACGACGCGACAGGGGCAAAGACGGATCAACACGCGGTCGTCTTCGCGCCGGACATCGCGCGCGCGGACAACTTGCCGATGAGCGCGCCGCAGGCCGTGCTGTGGGCCCCGCACATGTTCGTCTTTTCAGGCGTGACGCTGGCCGAGCACAAGGAACGCTTCTTTCTGTATCTCTATTATTCGGGCGTGGACGACGAAGAGTTTGTGCGCCATTATATGCGGCAGGGCTTTGTTCATTACGCCATCTTCGGTTGGGAACGCGCCAACCCCAAACTCACGGTCAACTACAAGCCGATCACCGAAGAAGAACTCGCGGTCGAAGCGCGCAACTACGCCGCCTACATCGCCCGCTTCGACCGCGCACGCGCAACGAACCCTGTGCTTTCTTATCTGCTCATTGCCGCCGATCAACAATTCAACCTCGCGCAACTCGACCGCTGGTACACACGCGACGCAAGCGAGCGCATCGGCCCTTACCTGCTCTATCGATTAAAACTCCGGCCATGAAACTGTTGGCGTGAAACTGTTGGTTGGAGTGCTTGGCAAAACTGTAGGGGCAGGACTTGTCCATGCCCCGACAAATATCAACTGCTTACATAATGGAGTTAAGAATTGCCCGCTTCACTTGGCGGTGAAGGCGAGCGTGAGGTCTGTGTTGAGGCCGGGCAGCGCGCGTGGGTTTTGGCGAAAGGCGGTTTCGATGCGAACGCGGTCGTGGACGTAGTTGAACAGTTCGCCGGCCGTGACGTAGCGGTCGCGGTTGCCGTCCGCCTCGCCGCGCAGACCTTCCAATAGCGCCCAACTGAAGATGCCATGCCCGCCGCCCCAACGCGCACTTTCTTGCGACAACTCGTTCACGTCCGAAGAGGTCAACACCGCGCGTCCCGTCTCAGTAAACAGCCGCGACGCGTAGAGGTTGATCAGGTTATTTTCCAGTCCGCCGCGCGTGACGATCTGCGCGCCGCTAAGACCCGCGCTGTGGCATGTATCGATGAAGGTGACGACGCGTTCGGCGCGCACCTGATGATCGAGTACCTCTTGCAACTCCGACATCGGCAGCGCCGTATTCGCCATGTCGGCGACCTTTGTATCGTGCAACAGGAAGTAGAGATTCTGCGGCGCGTAGGGGTCAGGCGCACCATGCCCCGCGAGGAAGATGAAGATCAGATCGCTCGCGGCGGCGCGCGGCAGGAAGCGATTCAAGGCGGCGCGCACGCCGTCCACGGTTGCCTGTTCGTTCTCTAAAAAGACGATGTCCGAGGGCGAGAAGTTGCCGCCTTCTGGACTCTTGAGAAAGGCGTGGACGGCGCGCGCGTCGGCGTCCGGGTAGGTGAGATCGCGCAACCCGCCGTCCTTGTACTTGTATCGCGAGACGCCGATCAGCAACGCGAACTTGCGCCCCTTGAACTGTGCCGACACGGCCGCCTCGCGTCGCCTGACAGGCACGCTCAGCCGCGTCAGATTCCCCGCCTTGTCCTTCGCCTCGATGACGAGGGCCGCCATCTGCGGCGTGACGTTGACCGCGCGCTCGAAGGCCAACGAAGTCATGTTCGCCGCGCCGGCAGACGCACCGGCCGGTTTGGCGGCGGACTGCGCTGAGAGATCGACCAACAGGCCGCGCGTCGCGGGCGCGTCGGTGAGCGCAACCGGCTGACCGTTGACGGTGACCGAAGCGACCGCGCCGCTGTCGTCGCCGACGACGCCGACGACCTTGAACGTGCCGGCGTCGCCCACGAACCGGAGCGCGCCCGTGGGCTGCTGCAAGAGGATCGCGGGCGGCTGGCGATCCGCGCCCACTTCAACCGGCACGGACTCAATCGTCGCGGTGGCGGCGAGTTGTTCGCGCGCCGCGCGTTTGTTTGTGACCAGCACGTAAGACGCGTAGTAGGTGCGATTGGCGCGGTCGGTGGCCGCGATCTCGACGACGTTCTTGCCGGCCTGCAAACGGAAGCGCGGCTTGCTGTCGAGGTCGAGCGAGACGATGTGACCCGCGCTCGACGCGCGTATGTTCTGGATCGTGCCGGCCGATTCGCCGTTAATTTTGGTGTAAATCTTGCCGTAGTTGATCGCCTCGGCGTAAGGGCTGGCAATGCGCAGGCGCAGCGTGTGCAACTCGTGCGTGGCGATGCCGGTTTCGGGCGCGGTGATCGGGCCTGAACCGAGGTCGGGCAACTCAAGCGTGAACGGCTTGCGCTGCTCCGACTCGTCCACCAATACGGGCGCAGCCGACGAGCCATCGAGCGCCGGCCACAGCAGCATCAAGCCCGCGCACAACAACCATAAGACCATGAGGCAACGACGCATCACACCTCCGCAAGTAGTAGGCAGGCTGAAGACTGCACAAGGCAAGACGAATGATGATGATGACGGAATGATGAATGACGAGACGATGAATGATGCAAGCAAAGCGGAGCAGCAGTTGCTTCATCATTCATCGTCCCGCCTGATCATGTCCGGTTACGGTTTACGGCCCGTGACACCGGCGGGTGCGGGTTGACTGCTGCCGCCTGTGCCGGAGACGTTGACCGGCTCGATGTTTCTGGTCGAGACGTTCATCGCGGGCGGCGCTGACCACGTTAGTTCGCCCGCCTCTTGCATGTAGTCGTAGATGACTGACATGTTCGGCGGCAGACTGCCCGCGTGTTCGCGCTGGTAGAGGCTCACGTACTCTTTCAGACTGGCGACGATCTCGCCCATCTGCGTGCCGTCTTTGTTATCGGCGAGCGCGAGCGCGCGGTGCAGGCGCGCTTCGGGCAGCACGCGGCGTTTGTCCAGTTCGATGGCGCGCGCAAACTCTGCGAGCGCGCGGGCCTTCTCGGCCGGACGGTGCGCGGTCAGCTTCAACACCTTGCCGTAGTAGAGGTGCGCGTATGGATCGTTGGAGCGAATCTGCAACGACTCTTCAAGGTTGGAGCGCGCCATCTGAAACATATCGTAGTAGTAGGCACGGATGCCGTTGTCGCGCTTCAACTCGGCCATGACGGACTCGAACTCGGCGGTCGAACCGATCAACTCGCCCGCGTCGAGTTTCAACTTGATCTCTTGGGCCAGTTTTGTGTTGATCGCTTTGCTGGCGACGGCGGCGCGCTTGGCCGCGTCGCGTTGCGGGTCGAGCGACTTGCCCGGCTCGGTCTGCGTCGAGATCGGCTCGACGCGATTCGTGGCTTCGATGCGTTGCGCCGCCAAGTCGGACGCGCCGACGATCAAGGCGCGATTGCCCAAGCTAGTGCCCCCCAGAGCGAGCAATGAGTTGACTTGCACGATGCGTTCGGCGATGCGCTCCGTATCGGCCAGAAACCCTAGCCCCACGCGCTTGTCGCGCCGCGTGGTTCGTTGCAGGCTCTCATAGAACTTCGGCACTTCGCGCGCGTCGTAGTTCCGCTCAAGCATGTATTGCAGCCCTAGTTGATCCGCTTCATCTTCCTGTAGCCGATCCCACGAGTTGATGGCATCCGGGTAGGCGAACTTCAACAGCGACGGCGCGAGCGAGAAGGCCAGCAACCCGACCTGCAACGAAGTGCGGCCCGAACCACCGGCCGACCCGGCGACGCCCGCTGCCGCTGCGCCGATCATCGCGCCCCAGAAGGCGCGCTTCTTCGCCTGCTTTTCGTTATACGGCTCGATGCCTTGTGCGACCAGCACGTCGTCGTGCCAGTGATCTTTTTCGATGTGCCCGACCTCGTGACCGAGCACGTAGGCGAGTTGGGCTTCATTGTCAACGACGGAGAGCAGCCCGGTCGAGATGTAGACCGTGCCGGTTGAGAGCGAGCGCGCTTCGGGCACGGGGTTCAACAGAATCTTGAACGCGTAGAGGCGTTGCGAGTTGGCGGGCACGATGGACTGCCCGACGCGGTTCATGTAGTCCTGCGCGAGCGGATTGTCGTAGAGCGTATCGTAGATTTTCAGCCGGTCGCCGTTGCGCATGACCTGCGTGTCGCTGTAATCGCGCGTGTTGAGATCGTAAGCGTACTCGCTGTGCTCGCGCATCTTCGCCCGGTATGCGTCCTCGACATCCTCACGGAAATCAGGGTCTTTGTTATAAAGCTCAAGCGAGAATTTTTTGATCTCTTGATACTTGCGCTCCTGCTTCGTCAGCTTCGGCGGTGCATCCTTCTTATCATCTTTCTTGTCGTCCTTCTTATCGTCTTTCTTCTTGTCCTGCGCCGCGGTTGGCGCGTGGGCGCGGCGCACTTTCGCAAAGCTTGCGAGCGGCGCGCCGAAGAGCAGGCAGAAGGCGGCGGCGAGCGCCACCAGTGTGCGCGGGGCGTACTTATACATGGGGAAATTCTCCTTGTGCTGTCGGCAAAACGAGGGTGACTGAACGGACACCCGTAAGGTCGGGTGCGAAGCGAAAGGCGCTTACGACAGAGCGCCTGCGGCGCGGCGTTGCGGCACACGGAATCAATTTGTGCGGCGCGCAAACTACCATAAGTGCGCCGTGCAGGCAACAATTTCTGCGCAGTTTTGGTGCGCGTCGCGCCGCTCAAGGCGCGCGCGCTGGCCCATTATTTGCCACGGTTTGAATGTAGTCATCGATCTGCGTACTAAACGCAGCCACGCCGGCAGGTCGCGGCGCAAACAAAGGTAGGAAACATGACGCCACAGAACGACTTGGACGAAACACTCGACACGCCGCGTTTCGATGCAGCCGAAGCGCAGGCCGCGCGCCCCGTCGAGCCGCTCGCGCAAGAACGACCTGATGGCCGGGCCGGCTTCGGCCGTCTCTTCAACGACGCGCGCCGAACATTGCGGCACTCTTGGCCGTTGGCGCTCGTCGTCAGCTTGTTGACGGCCGGCGTGGTCGTCGGCGCGACCGTGCTCATAAACAAACGCCAGCCCACACAATCGGCCACGACCGCGCAACAAGTCAACGCGCCCGCAACAACGGCCACGAACACGACGCAGCCCGAAACGTCTGCCAGCGTCGCACCCGCAACGCGCGCCCGCACCGAACGGCGCGAGGTCGTCACGCCGCGCCGCGCGCAGCCGGCCGCGCCTCAGGCCGAGCAACCGGCGGCCGAAGACATCGGCCTCGTCGTCGAAGATTTCTCACGCCTCGGCCGCGACGCAGAGCGCGGCCAAGATAGAGATGACAAACGCGCCGACCGCAAAGAGCGCAAACGCAAACACAGAGGCCGTGATGGCGACGACGACGAAGACATCGCCGATCAGTCGCGCAAGAAAAAAGACGGGAAGCACGGCGGCGCGATCTTACTTGATGTCATACGCGATCACTGAGCGACCAAGCGGTATTAATCGGCCCGGCAATTATTAACCACCAAGACACGAAAGAAAACAATAATGCTTGTTTCGTGTCTTCGTGTCTTGGTGGTTAATATTATGAGTAGTTGTTTCAGCTTGCCGCTTCCGGCTCGGCCAGTTGGGCGACGGTTGCAAGCGTGTCGATGTCGGCGGCGGTCTTGTCGGGGCGCAGGCGCAGGATGCGCGGGAAGCGCAGCGCATAACCGCTCTTGTGTCGCCGCGAGGCTTGCACACGATCAAACGTTACCTCAAGCACGATCTGCGGTTCGACGACGCGGACGCGCCCGTGCGCGAACTCGTTGACGGTGTGCGCGCGAAACCATTCGGTCAACTCGGCCAGTTCCACATCCGTCAAGCCCGAATAAGCCTTGCCGACGTTCAGCAACTCCGCGTCTTCTTCCGAGCGCCGCACGGCGAACGTGTAATCCGACAACAAGTGGCGACGCTTGCCGTGCCCGACCTCTACGGTCGTGACGACGACATCGAGCGTGGCGAGCGCACGTTTCAACTTCAACCACTCGCGCCCGCGCTTGCCCGGCTTATAAGACGAGCGCGGGTCTTTCAACATCAGCCCCTCGTTGCCGCGCGCCCGTGCGGCGTCGAACTCGGCATCGAGCGTGGCTACTTCGTCAATGCGTTGCGCGGCCGACAAACGCACGGTCGCTGCCGGGTCATGCGTGATCAGATTTTCTAACTCACGGCGACGCGCTTCGAGCGGTTCGTCTATGAGGACTCGGCCTTTTGCGTAGAGCAGATCGTAAGCGATGAAGACAACTGGCGTGCTGGTTAATAGCTCATCGCTGACAGTCTTGCGTCCAAGTCGTTTTTGCAGTTCGAGGAACGGCAGGATCGTCGTGCCGCGCGCGGGCACGATCTCGCCGTCGATGATCGCATCTGCCGGTAGAGACTTGAGCGGCGCGACAAGTTCAGGGAAACGATGCGTGATCTCGTCGAGCGTGCGCGAGTAGAGCGCGACGCGCCCGCGTTCGACGTGCGCCTGCGCGCGTATGCCGTCGAACTTGTCTTCCGTATAAAACCAATCGGGCATCGTGCGCGCGACATCGGCGAGATCAACAGCGGCCGTGGCGAGCATGAACTTGAGCGGATGAAACAAACGCATCGCCACGCCCGCGAGTTCACTGCGACGGGCGCGCACGGCCGTCTCGCCGATGTCGCCCGTTAGCATGTTGACCTGCGCCACGGCGGCGAGCGGTTGCGCGAACGCGCGCGCCAACGCGTCTTCCACCAAGCCTTCTTTCAAACCGATCCGCAGATCGCCGCCGAGCAGCTTGACCAGATACTTCGCTTCGAGCGCGGTCGCGCGCTGCAACGCCGCGACCACGAGCGCCTTCTTGTTCTTCGTGCCGCGCGTCGCGCTTAGCGTTTCGATCAGAGCCTCCGTCTCGCCGAGTGTAAATGTCGGCTTAACAACTTCGTCGCGGCCGGCTTCGCGCATGACTTCCGCCGCCACCTCGCCTGAGTCGCCGAGGCGCACGTAACGCGGGCGCAGGTTCTCAACGTCGAAGCCGGTCACTTCGCAGAGCGCATCGCGCCAGAGGCCGCCGCCGACATTGGTTGTGCGCGCGTCGCTTTGCGCGAACTGCTGCCCGGCGAAGTAGCGCGCGGCCCGCATCAGATCGGCGTCGTCGAGTTCGTGCAAGTACGCGCCTAACAGGGCCGCCTTCTCAAGCTTCTTCGTCGTCGCCGCGACCCGTTCGGCCGTCGCGGCAAAGCGCAGGAGCGTGCCGTGTGCTTCGTCTGTTGCGGCGGCCGCTTGCGCTGCATTCCCTTTGTTCCCTTTTGCTCGTGCCATGTCTGCTCCGTTTGATCTGTTACGTCAGTTTAGCATCGCGCGGCGACATGGGCCACGCGCGGCTGGTTTGAACTTTTCGGCGGCCGGCGAAACGTAGTAAGCTAACGCCTCTTTTTCGATTCCACACACTGCGAGGAAGGATAGGCAGACGAGATGGCCCAGACTGTTCCTATTACCGTTGCGCACGGCGACGGCATCGGCCCCGAAATCATGGAAGCGACGCTGCACATTTTGCAGGCGGCGGGCGCGCGCCTCGAAATTGAAACCATAGAGATCGGCGAGCAGGTTTATAAGCGTGGCATCGACACAGGCATCGAGCCGAGTGCGTGGGAGTCTCTGCGCCGCACGAAAGTATTTTTGAAAGCACCCATCACGACGCCACAAGGCGGCGGCTACAAGAGCTTGAACGTGACGGTGCGCAAGACGCTCGGCCTCTACGCGAACGTGCGCCCGTGCGTCGCTTATCATCCGTTCGTGGCCACGAAGCACCCGCAGATGAACGTCGTCATCGTGCGCGAAAACGAAGAGGACACATACGCGGGCATCGAGCACCGGCAGACCGCGCAGGTCGTGCAATGCTTGAAACTGATCTCGCGGCCGGGCAGCGAAAAGATCGTGCGCTATGCTTTCGAGTATGCGCGCCGCAACAACCGCAAGAAGGTTACCTGCTTCACGAAAGACAACATCATGAAGCTGACCGACGGCTTGTTTCATAAAGTCTTTGACGAGATCGGCGCTGAGTACAAAGACATCGAACAGGAACACTGGATCGTGGACATCGGCGCGGCCAAACTCGCCGACACGCCCGAAGCGTTCGATTGTATCGTCATGCCGAATCTATACGGCGACATCCTCTCGGACGTGGCCGCGCAGATCGCCGGCTCGGTCGGTCTGGCCGGCTCGGCCAACATCGGCACAATCGCGGCGATGTTCGAGGCCATCCACGGCTCTGCGCCGCGTCGTGCCGGGCAGAACCTCGCCAACCCGTCGGGCTTGCTGCTCGGCGCGGTCATGATGCTGGTCCACATCGATCAGGCCGACATCGCCGAGCGCGTGCATAACGCGTGGCTGCGGACCGTTGAAGACGGCGTGCATACTTACGACATCTACGACGAATCGGTCAGCAAGCAGAAGGTCGGCACGCGCGAGTTCGCCGCGGCCGTGGTCGAACGTCTGGGCCAGACGCCGCAGACTTTGCAGCCCGTCAAATACAACGCGGGCGGCGGCGCAACCACGAGCACACACGGCACGGGCGCGCAAGCAGAACAGAAAGAGACGGTCGGCGTCGATGTCTTCTTGGATTGGACGAAGGGCACGCCTGACGAGTTGGCCGCAGCGTTGCAAACGGTCGCGGGCGATCTCAAGTTGACGGTCATACACAATCGCGGCATCAAGGTCTGGCCCGGCGGACTGCCCGAAACCTTCTGCTCCGATCACTGGCGTTGTCGCTTCACGGCGCAGGGCGGGGCGAGCACGCGCGTCGCGCACGCGCAGATCGCCGCGCTCCTGCAACGCATCGCGGACGCCGATCTCGATTTCATCAAGATCGAGAACCTATGCAACTTCGACGGCAAGCCCGGCTATTCCGTCTGAGCAAAACATATGTCAGCACAACTAACCAGCCGCCCCGCGCCAACCGAGTATCCGCCTTACTTCGAGGGCTACGTTTCACTTGTCCCGGCCGGCGACGTGCGCGAAACCTTGCGCCGCCAGATCGACGACACGCTCGCGTTCTTGCGTGGTCTTGATGCGACGCGCGGCGACCATCGCTATGCGCCGGACAAGTGGAGCGTCAAACAAGTTGTCGGGCACATGATCGACTCCGAGCGCGTCTTCGCCTACCGCACGCTCTGCTTCGCGCGCGGCGACCAACAGTCGCTCCCCGGTTTTGATCAAGACGAGTACATGCGCCACGCGAACTTCGACGCGCAGACCCTCAACGATCTGGCCGACGAACTCGCGCTCGTGCGCCAGACCACGCTGCAACTCTTCCGCGGCCTCGACGACGCAGCATGGCAACGACGCGGCACGGCCAACAACAACGAGGCGAGCGTCCGCGCCCTCGCCTACGTCATCGCCGGGCACGAACTCCACCACGTCAACGTACTCCGCACGAAGTATCTGTGAGCGCATGACGGGTTACGACTGTGCCTAAACTACCGAATGCGGCGCGCGCGGTGGTAGACATCGCCAAGCTGCGTGATTACAGCTTGAATCTGACCCACGATGTCGGCAAACATAAGGCGCGGGTGTTTTATTCGGTCATTGGACTAACGATTGCCGATGCGGAATGGTTACGCGAACGAATCCTGCAAGCGGCGTTTGATGGTGAAGCAGTAGGCGGCTCGCCATCGCCTTTTGGTCAGAAATATGTACTAGACTTCAACCTGATGCGGGAAGGGCGCAGCGCCACGATTCGCACGGCATGGATTGTCGAGTTCGGCACAGACTTTCCGCGGCTGACCAGTTGCTACGTCTTGTGAAAGGATAGAGGCAATGTCAGAAGTTAAAGAGCATGACGTGGTCGCATTGCTTGTGGATTTGCCTGAACAGGGTTTGCGGCGTGGAGATGTAGGTTCGGTTGTCCAAGTGTTTGCTCAAACCGACGCGCACCCGGCCGGTTTCATTGTTGAATTTGTTGACGAGTCAGGTGCAGTTCACGCAACGGTTGATATCACCGACGCAGCACAGTTCGTGCGCTTACATTTCAACTTCAAACGCGAGGCTGCCTGAACGATGGCCGAGCAGTCCGCACAACAGACAGCGCCGCCGCTTGTGGCCGTCATCATGGGCAGCACGTCCGACTGGGAGACGATGCGGCACGCGGCCGAGGTGCTTGATAACTTCGGCGTGGCGCACGAGTGCCGCGTCGTGTCGGCGCACCGGACGCCGACATTAATGGCCGAGTTTGCAGGACAAGCTGAAGGGCGCGGTTTGAAGGTGATCATCGCGGGCGCGGGTGGGGCGGCGCACCTGCCCGGCATGGTCGCGGCGCAGACCTTGTTGCCCGTGCTTGGCGTGCCCGTCGAGAGCCGCGCGTTGAAGGGATTAGACTCGCTGCTCTCAATCGTGCAGATGCCTGCGGGCATCCCTGTCGGCACGTTGGCGATTGGCGCGGCGGGCGCGAAGAACGCGGCCCTGTTGGCTGTTGCGATTCTGGCTAACGATGATCCGAACTTGCGCGAGCGTCTGCGCGCGTTCCGGCAAGAGCAGGAACAGCAAGTGCGCGCCGCCACACTGGAGACAACTTAAAGGGACGTGACACCGCGGCCAATCCTCCCCGGCGCAACCATCGGCGTGCTCGGCAGCGGCCAACTAGGCCGCATGTTCGCAATGGCCGCGCGGCGCATGGGCTACCTCGTCCACACTTTCTCGCCCGATTCCGACACGCCCACGGGTCAAGTCGCGGATGTTGAAGTCACCGCCGCTTACGACGATCTGGCCGCCGTGCGCGCGTTCGCGCAACGCGTCGCGGTCGTCACCTTCGAGTTCGAGAACGTGCCCGCGCAGACCGTGGACGCGGTCGCCGAGTTCGTGCCCGTGCGCCCGTCGGCCCGCGCGCTGCACACGACGCAGCATCGCATCCGCGAAAAAACTTTTCTCTCAACGGCCGGCTTCCCCGTCACCCCGTTCCGGCACATACGCACGCCCGACGAACTGCGCGCAGGTTTAACTGAACTTGGTCTGCCTTGTGTACTCAAGACCGCGGGCTTCGGCTACGACGGCAAGGGGCAGCAACTCATCAAGTCTGAGACGGAGTTTGACGCGGCGTTAGCCACGCTCGCCGGCCGCGAGGCGATCCTCGAAGCCTTCGTGGACTTCGAGCGCGAAGTCTCGGTCGTCTGCGCGCGCAGTCACGAAGGTGCGACGGCGCATTACGGCGTGATCGAGAACCAGCACGAGCGCCACATCCTCGACTGCTCGATTGCGCCCGCCGACGTGTCGCCCGCAATCGCGCGCCAAGCAACCGAGATCGCAACCAGCCTACTTGAACAACTCGAAGTGGTGGGCGTGCTCTGCGTCGAATTTTTTCTGACGCGCGCCGGTCGCCTCTTTGTCAACGAACTCGCGCCGCGCCCGCACAACTCCGGTCACTTAACGATTGACGCCTGTGTCACAAGCCAGTTCGAGCAACAGGTGCGCGCCGTCTGCGGCTTGCCGCTCGGCGTCACGACGCAACTGCGGCCCGCCGCGATGGTCAACCTACTCGGCGACCTCTGGCAGCGGGGCGAACCGGACTGGCTGCAAGCTTGTGCTACGCCCAATGTCAAACTCCACCTCTACGGCAAACACGAACCCCGCACGGGTCGCAAGATGGGCCACCTCACCGCCTTAGCCGACACAACCGGCGAAGCCCGCCGTCTCGTGCGCGCCGCTCGCACGGCTCTGCTTCGGCAACAATAAACTTAACCACGAAGCCACGAAGCCACGAAGTAAGGTTAACTGCTTCGTGGCTTCGTGGCTTCGTGGTTAAGTTTGCGACCGGCTAAATTTTTACTTGAGTGTTAGAACTTTGGTTGTACTTTGGGCGGCCTCGCGCGACGAGACGACGGGCACGATCTCGAACTCGACAAGGTCTTGCCAGTGCGCAATCCACTGCGCGAACAGGGCGGGGTCGTCACACTCCATCAGTTGAAAGCAGCGGTCGAAGTTGGTTTCGACCCAACTGTCCACGTACTGCAAACCGTCGGGCAACATGCGCCCGCGTTCCGCGAAGCGTTGATACACGGCCGCGACTGCCGCACGACTCTTGAAGTGCTCGATGACGATAAAGAGCATCGGGTTCAATGACCAAACCGCAGCGGGCGCTAATGTTCGTCACCGCGTCGCTAAGCTTAGCCGCCGTTGCGTTGGTTGTCCTTGTCCAGCCCGAAGAAGTGGCGGATGCGTTCGAGCATGTCTGTGTGCAGGTGGTTGAGGCGCTGGCGCTTGAGTTCTTCGCTTAGCTCGCCGACCACGGCGTCCAACTCGACGCGGCGCTGGGCGAGTATCCGCGCGAGGTCCTGCGCCACTTCGGGGCGACGATGCAAGACATCGTTGAAGTTGTCCTTGTCGAGCCGGTAACACTCTACGTCGGTCAGCGCGATGAGCGTGGCCGTGCGCGGTGCGCCGGTTAGGAGGCCCATCTCGCCGAAGAAGTCGCCGTCCTTGAGCGTGGCCACGCGCTCGCTCAGGGTCGTGCCCGGCGCGGTGACGCGCACTTCGGCCTCGCCCTTGCGAATGATGTAGAGCCAATGAGCGACCGCGCCCTGCCGCGTGATCGCTTCGCCACGCACGAACGGCGCGACGTTCATGTTGGCGGCCAACTCGGCGCGTTCGTCTTCGGTCAACGCGCCGAACAGTTCACAATGGCGCAAAGCTTCGTTGCGACGGTGCAACTCTTCGCGCTGCTTGCGCTCGCGCCGCATGTCGCTGTCCTCTTCGATAAAGAGCATGTGCGCGGGGATCGAGAGCGGGATGCCCGCGCGCCGGAGCGCGAAGTAGATGCGATGCCGCACGACCGAATCAGTTGGATCGGTCAAGGCGAGATCGGTCAGCCAGTAGCGCGCGGCGTAGTAAGAGGTGCTGTCCTTGAAGTCCATCAACAGACAATGCGGCGCTGGCTCGCGCGCCACATGCTCAATCGGGTCGATCCGCAGTGCGGCTTCGACCGCCGCGATCACCTCGCTCGGCGTGAAGCGAAAGTCAACGTTGAAATAGACCCAACGACGCTGTTGCGTCGGCGCGGCCGTGCGATGACCGAGCAGCATTACTTGACTCCGCATCAATACGCTGTTCGGGATCACAATCGTGTCCCAGTTGCGCGTCTCAATCGAAGTCTGCCGCCAGCGAATTTCTTTCACCCGCCCTTCGTCCACGCCGATGCGGATCCAGTCGCCCACGCTGATCGTGCGATCCATCTGAAGGGCGAGGCCGCCCATGACGTTGCCGAGCGTGTCCTGCAACGAGAAGGCGATGGCGGCCGTGATGACCGTCGAAGTGACGATGATGCTGTTTAAGTTGACGCCGCCCTGCGACAGCAGCGAGAGGCCGGCGATGATGTAAGCGGCCGCCAACAACAGGTCGCGCAGGATGCGCGGCGGTCGCAAGCGCAAGCCGGCCAGCAACACGTCGAAGACAAGCACGCTCGCCACGTTGATGATCGCCACCGCTTCGACGAAGCGCGCCGTCCACCTGAGCCACAGGTAAGCCCCAGACGCGCGCAACTCGTCGCTTTGCATCGAGGCCGTGACGGCGAGGCCCAGCAGCGCGAGCACCAACAGCACGCCCGAAGTGCGCAGGCGACGGCGTTCGGCCGGCACGTAGTAATAGAGCAGCAACACTGCGGCCGCGAAGCCGAGCGTGCGCCAGTGTAGCGGCGGAAAACCCGCCACCATTTGCAGGTTATGCCAGAAGTTCATCGCAGGAAACGTGGCCGGGGCGCGTGCGGATTAGGCCGTGCTCCGGTCGGCGTGGGTGGGCATCTTAACACGACACAGAAAAAATTTAACCACAAAGACACGCAGCCACGAAGACGGTTAAGTTCTTCATGGCTGCGTGTCTTTGTGGTTAATGTCGTGCGTGCTTATTCGCTGGTGAGCCGGACGCTGCCGTTGACGCCGTTGATGCTGATGGCTGTGCCGCCCGCGCCGATGCGCCCGCGCCACGTCGCGTGGCCTTCGTGCGTCAACGTCGAGTTGGGCAGATCGTTTGTGACGTTGCCATTCAAGCCGCGCACGGTCAGGTCTGCGTCCACGTCGCCGTCGAAGCGCAACTCGACGCGCCCGTTCACGCCCGACACGCGCAAGCCCTCGCCGTCGAGATGCGCGATGCCGAGAACGACCGCGCCGTTGACGCCGTTGATGTCCGCCACGCCGCCCGCGCGCGCAATCTCCACCTTGCCGTTGATGCCGCTGACGTGGACTGCGCCGTCGAACTCGCCCGCCGTCACGCGCCCGTTGATGCCCTTCACGGTCAACTCGCTGGCGCGCGGCAGTTTTAACGTCACGCTCTGCCGCACGTTGCCGCCGCCGCGCAGCCAACGCCAGAAGCGCCAACTGCCATGCCGGTTCTCGCCCCGGACAGAGAGGCCGGAGTTGGTCTGCCGCACGTTGATCTGATTATCTTGCAGCGCGTCTTCGTCGCGCGCCGTGACGAGGATGTGGACTTCGGCCGTCGCCGCGTCGGTGGTCGAGATTTCGACGGGGCCATTGATGCCGCTGACCTCGACCTGTGCGTCCGGCGCGAGTTGATAACTTTCGTTCAATTCGTAACGCCCCTCACCCTTCGCGCCGATGCCGAGTTGCCGCCCCGCGACCCAAGCCACCGCGACCAACACGACGACGATAAAGATTCTGCCTTTCATCTGCCACACTCTCCTGTTGTAAACGTGCCCTTAAAGATATTAACCGGAAGCAACTAAAGCCGCCCTTGATTCACAAGGGGAAACGACGAAACGCGGCGGCCGGTTCGGAGTATTTTATGATGTTAGCAGAATTAACCACAAAGACACGAAGCCGCGAAGCCACGAAGAAGGTTGAGTTCTTCGTGGCTTCGTGTCTTTGTGGTTGAACTAGATTAGAACCGGCCGGTGCGTTCGCGCTCGGCGGCCAACTGTTCGAGGGCGCGGTCGGCTTCCTGCGCGTCGAGTTTGCGGAGCAGGAGAACGGTGTTGAGGACGAGTTGATCGTTCCAGTTGCGCCGTCCGTTCAGCAGGATCAGTTCGCGGCTCTTATCTATGAGCCGCTGCCGGAGCGCCGGATCGTTTAAGCCGACCAGACCTTTGAGCGCGTGATACTGCATCGAGATCGATTCGTCGTCCAGATAGCTGATAAAGAGCGGGCGCAGTTCCGGGTGTTGATTGAGCCGCGCGGCCAATCCGTCTAACGCGCGGGCGCGCACACTTCGTTTGCGATCATTCTTGGCCGCTTCGGTCAGCAACGCGTAAACCTCCGCATCCTCCGCACGCTTCGACAGCGCGGCGGTCGCGCGCAAACGCACGGAGTCGTTCGTGTCCGTCTTCAAGGCTTCCATCAACGCGCGCTGCACGTCGCGGTCGTCCACTTGTTTGGCGAGCGCGGCGGCGGCCGTCTGGCGAATTTGATTGCTCTTGTCCGTGGCAAGCGCGCGCAAGAGTATGTCGCGCACGTCGCGCGCGCCCGCGTAGTTGCGCGCGAGGGCACGCAGGACGGTGGCGCGTAAAGAGTCGCTGCGGCCCGCGTCGGTCGCACGGATGAAGGCGGCGCGCACGTCCGACTCGGTTGCGTATGGGACGAGGGCGCGCGCGGCCGTCGCTTGAATGGACGAGTTGTTATCGGTGTTCTGCAACGCTTCGACTAAGGCGGCGCGGGCTTGCGGCTGCGAAGCGTGCAGGGCGAGTTCGCGCGTCGTCTCGGCGCGGGCGCTGCTGCGTTCGCCGGTCTTCATGGCGCTGACGAGTTCGGTGACGCTGCGTGCGCGCGCAAGGCGCACCGTGCCGGTCACGTCCGTGATCGAGATGTTGGGGCCGCCCGTGCCGACCTTCGCGCGAAAGTCGGCGCGATTCATCTCGCCCTGCACGGAGACGTTCGGCACTTCGACGTAGACCTTGCCCTTGATGTTGGTCGTCTGCAAGTCGGCGTTCAGGTCGTCAAGAAAACGTAAGCTAACTTTGCCGCTCACGTCCTGCACGCGCACGCCCTGCGCGCCGAGACGCGCGAGGATGAGCGACACGCTGCCGCTGACGTGCATCAGTTCGGCCGTGCCCGTGGCTTGCGCGATATTGACGTTGCCGCGCACGCCGTTCAGCCGCACAGAGCCTTCCATGTCGCCGACGTGAACGCTGTCGCGCGCATTGTTGATGACAAGCTCGCTGCGGCGCGGTAGCTTCAGCGTGACGCTGTGGTGTGTGTCGTCGTAGTCGCGCGCGTTCGGTTCAGGCCCGCGCAGGGTCAAGCTGTTGCCCGTCGTCTCGACCGTGAGTTTGCGCGCATTGGTGGACCATGAATAACTGAGAATGCGGACTTCGGCCGCGCCGCTGTCGATGGGTTCGACGCGCACGGGGCCGTCTATGTTCGACAACTCGACGCGCGCGCCGGGTGCGAGTTGGTAAGTCTGTTTCAGTTCTTCGCGCTCGGTCTGTTCGCTGTCAAACCAGAAGTCGCCGTCGTTGATGTTGATGTCGATGTCGGGGATGTCGATATTGATCGGCGGCAACGGCGCGATATGAATGTCGGGCAGATCAACGCGTATGTTGGGGATGAGGGGAACTCGGACGCTGACTTCGGGCGTGACGACGATGTCCGGCTCGATCCTGATCTCAGGGCGCGGCGCGGGCGTCTGGGCCGCGCCGGCCGGGGCGAGCAGGCACACGCAGATAAGGGCGGGGATAAGTTTATGCTTCATGGCTGATTCCTCTCGCTGGCGTTACTGGCAACTGACCGTGGCCGTGGTGAGTTTGGTTAGACGCACGGGTTGGTTGAACGAGTCGAGCGTGATGCGCGCCTGCCCGTTGCCTTGCCGCGCTTCGACGCGATGATTGACCGAGCCGGTCGCCGTTGGTTGACTGCGCGGCGCGAAGTCGGTCAGTACGTCGCCGCTGTAGGAAGACAGAAGCGCCGTGAAGCCGGGCGAGTTGTCGGGGATGGCCATGCTGACTTCGCCGCCGATGGCCTTGAGGCGATAGTTGCCGTTGTCCGTGATCGCGCCTGTATAGACGATGTTGGAACTGGTCGTGGTCGCGTCCACGTCGCCGCTGATCGCGCCGAGTTTGATCGCGCCGCGCGCGTTGCTGACATCGACGCGCCCGCGCACACACTGTATGTCCATGTCGCCGTTCAACGAGACGGCGCGCACGTCGCCTTGCACGCGGCGCACGGTGATGTCACCGTTGCTCGCAGAGACGTAAGCCAAGCCCTTCACGTCCTCGACTAACACGCTGCCGCTGCCCGTCTTAATCTCGACCGCGCCGACGTGGTTGATCTTAATGTCGCTGCTGCCGCTGGTGATGTTGACGGGGCCGTCCACGTTCGTCACGGTCAGATCGCCGTTACGCACTTCGATGGCGCTCAACTCGGCATAGCGCGGAATCTTTACGTCGAGATCGATGCGCGTGGCGGTGGTGCGAGTCGCCTGCGCGCGCGGCGCTTGGGCGGGCTGCGGCGTGGGTTGTCCGGGCTGTGCGGCTTGCGGCGGGCGCGGTGCGCGTGCGGGGCGCGGCGTGACAACCACATTGGGCGTAACGATCACGTTCGGCACGACGATCACGTTGCTATCGGGCGTGGGCTGCTGGTCGTTCGTGCCTTGCCCGCCGCCTATGCCCACAGCCACACCGCCGCCCGTGCCGATGCCGACGCCGACCGATTTGATCTGCCCTTTGATCTGTTCTTTGATGTGCTCGCCAAATTGGAAGTCGAAGTCCATGCCGCGCCGTTCGCCTGCCCGGCCCGGCACGGCGAGCGACAGCACGGAGCGCGATTGCGGATCGGCCGTGAAATCGACCTTGATCGCTTCCGGCCCCTTCTCGCTGGTGGCGACGGCTTCGACCGTATCACGATCCCAGCCGGTGATGGTGATGCGCCCGTAGCGGTTGCTGACCGCGACCTTGCTGCCGCGATCAAGCCGGACGGAGACGCGCCCCGCCGTGTTGTTGATCGAGACTGAACCGGACTGCTCTTGCGCCAACGCGACGAGCGGTTGCAGCGCCAGCCCGCAGGCGAGCGCCAAAGTAATGAGTGACAGTTTAGAAGTTCGGTTGTTCATGATGACTACTCGGATCGGTTATGAGTTATTGGTGATTTGGTTAGTCCGGTTAATTGCGCGCGACCGTGGCGCAGTCGGAGCCGGCCAAGCACAACTAATTAATCAGCAACTACCCGGGAACAGCTTTTAGTTTCGGGACATCTCGCGCAGCACTTCGACCTTCTTGGCGTAAGCGGTCAGCATGTACTGCACGGCTACGGGGTCGTTGCCTTGACCGAGGGCGGCGCGGCGCGTCTCGGCGATGGTGCGGTCGAGCGCCTTCAAGGTGTCGTCAAAGCGCGCGAGCGTGGCCGGGTCGAAGCGTGCGCGTCGTTGGTTCACATCGCGCGCCAGAATCCCAATCGCCTTCTGGTACTTCTGCTCCGCTTCGCGCACGAGGTCTTCGGCCGTCTGCTCATGCTTGACCGGCGGCGTATTCAAATTCGCTTGCTCAAGCCGCAAACCATTGTCGGGCACGAGCGCCTTGTCGCGTTTCTCTTCGCGCTTCTTCGGGGCGACGGCCAGTTGGCGCGCAGCATTAACAGGCGTCGCCTGCGGCTCGCGTTGCGACCCACGTTCGGCCGTGTTGACTTGCGGCGTGGGCGCAGGCTGTGACTGATCTATCTTCGTGGTTGCGGGCGCGGGCTGCGGCGTCTGCACGGTCGCAACGCTTGGGCTGACAGTCGCGGTGCGACCCGTGAACTTCATCACGCCGACCGTAAGCCCGATGGCGACGGCGACGAGCGCGGCAGTCAGCGCAGGACTGAAACGCGGGACGGTGAGCGCGCCTGCGAGCCAACCGCGAAGGCGCGTGCCAAACGTCGGCGCAGGCGGCGCGGACTCTGCCCTGTCGGCCGCGATGCGCGCCGCAACGCCGTGCCATAACGCGGGCGTTACTTCAACGTCGCGCTCGTAGCGCATGAGCAAGTCTTGCTCGCGTTGCAACGCGGCGTGAGCGGCCGTGCAGTCGGCGCACGCGTTGATGTGCGCGGCGACCGTGTGGCTCTGGCGTTCGTCCAATTCGCCGTCGAAATATTCTTCGAGGACGGCGCACACTTCCTGACACTTCATTCTTTCACCCCCAGATAAGGCCGTATGCGCCGCCGCAATTCCGTCCGCGCGCGGTGCAGGTCGGTTTTCACTTTGGGGAGCGAAAACCCCGTGATCTCCATAATCTCTTCATAACTGCGTTGCTGAAAGACCTTCAACGTAAACACGAGCCGCTTGTCCGCCTCCAACCCTGCGAGCGCGCGCCGCACGACCTCGTTCAACTCTTTATCGAGCAGCGCCCCTGCGGGCGAAGGGCCGTCGTCGCTCAACTCCAACACCGTCTCGTCGTCAAGACTGACCTTATGGCTGCGACTATGCGCCGTGCGTAAAGATTCGCGCGCGACGTTCTTGGCGATGCTAAAGAGCCACGTCGAAAATTTCGCCTCTTCGCGCAGCGCGCCCAGATGACGATAGGCACGCACGAACGTCTCCTGCGTCAACTCTTCGGCGTGGGCGCGGTCGCCGACCATGTCGTAGACGAAACTGATCACGGGTCGGCTGTAACGTTCAAAGATCAGACGGAAAGCGTCCTCGTCGCCCTGCCGGGCGCGCGCGATCAGGTGCTCGACACTATTCATCGGGGGCTTCGCGTAGACCGCCGGCCCGCCATCCGTACCGCGCACCGCTTCAATGGCTAGCCGTTCCATCATTCCGCCTAGTTAGTGACGCGTCGGGGTTAAAGGTTGCAGATTTTCTGCCGCCCGGCAGACTTGGGCGCAAATCTTAGACTATTTGCCGCGCGGCGCGTAAGGCGCAGACGCCGCCAGCGTCCGCTTGACAACGAAGCGCGCGCCACAGACAATCTAGCTCGCCCGTTTTTCGTAGGGTCGCGGAGATGTGGCCGAGCGGCTGAAGGCGGCGGTTTGCTAAACCGTTATAGGTCAAAAGCCTATCGCAGGTTCGAATCCTGCCATCTCCGCCAGAATTTCAAATGCAGTGACGAGTGACAAGTGACGAGTGACAAGTTAAGAACTTGTCCGAACTCGCCGGTTGTCACTCGTCGCTGTTTTAAGCGACAAGTCGCGGCCCATTGTGCCCGCTTGTCACTTGTCACACGCCACTTGTTAAGGTTCTTATGACTGTTCGCGTTCGCTTCGCTCCATCGCCCACGGGCTACCTGCACATCGGCGCGGCCCGCACAGGGCTGTTCAACTGGCTCTACGCGCGCAAGGTGGGCGGCAAGTTCCTCTTACGCATCGAGGACACGGACTTGCAACGCTCGACCGACGAGTCGCTGCACTCGATCCTTGACGGGCTGGCGTGGCTCGGCATCGGCGACTACGACGAGGAGATCGTCTTTCAGTCCGCCAACGCGGACAAGCATCGCGCCGCGGCCCTGCGGCTCGTCGAAGAGGGCAAGGCTTATCGTGACTTTACGCCGAAGGCCGAGCGCGGCGACGCGAACGTGAAGCAGGTGATCGCCGACCGCGCGCGGCAGGGCGCGGCCGAAGGTGTGGACCAACGCAGCAACCCGTTTCGCGATCTACCGCTCGACGAATCGAACCGCCGCGCCGACGCGGGCGAACCGTTCGCCGTGCGCTTGAAGGTGGCGCGTGAGGGCAAGACGCAGTTCAATGATGAGGTCTATGGTCCGCAAGAACGCGAGCACGCGGAGATCGAAGATTTGGTCTTATTGCGGTCCGGCGATCTGAGTCCGCTCTATAACCTCTCGGTCGTCGTTGACGACATCGAGATGCAGATCACGCACGTCATACGCGGGCAAGATCACTTAACGAACACGCACAAGCAAGTCTTGATCTACGAAGCCCTCGGCGCGCCCGTGCCGACGTTCGCGCACCTGCCGCTCATCCTCGCACCCAACAAAGCGAAGCTCTCGAAGCGCAAGCACGGCGAGGTCGTAAGTTTGACGACGTATCGTGATCGCGGCTTCGTGCCCGCCGCGTTCCGCAACTTCCTCGCGCTGCTTGGCTGGTCGCCCGGCGACACCGAGCAGGAGATTCTGTCGCGCGATGAACTGGTCGAGCAGTTTTCGCTCGCAGGCATAAACCGCGCGCCCGCTGTCTTCAATTTCAACGAACACGATCCGCGCCAGTGGACCGATCAGAAGGCGCTCTGGATGAACGCTGAGTACATCCGCACGCTGCCCATCGCGGAACTCGTGCCGCTCGTTCGCGCCGAGTTAGAAGCAAGCGGCTTGTGGCGCGCAGAGTTCGAGACGGACGCGCGCGCGTGGTTCGAGCAGACCATCGAAGCGATCCGCCAACGCTTTCACACCCTCAAAGATTTTAGCGGGCAAGGGCGCGCTTACTTCGCCGACGCGTTCGAGTTCGACGACGCGGCCGTAGCAAAGAACTTGAAGAAAGAGCCGCGCTTGAAAGAGTTACTGCCCGCGCTCGCCGACAAGTTAACAACCGTCGAACCGTTCGACGCCGAGACGAGCGAAGCGGCCCTGCGCGCCTTTGCGGACGAGGCGGGTGTAAAGCCCGGTCTGCTCATCAACGCCGCGCGCACCGCGCTCACAGGTCAATCGGTCGGCCCCTCCATGTTCGAGGTCTTCGCCATCATCGGGCGCGAACGCAGCGTGCAGCGCCTACGCGACGCCGCGCGTCTCGTTTGATACAAATAAATGAACGATGAACCATAAACGATGAATGACAGACAAGCTATTCGTTATTCATCATTCACGCTTCATTGTTCATCTTTCATCATTCATCATTGCCAAGAGGTAATCATTATGCTTAGCAAATCTTTTATCGGTATCGCGCTCATGTTTACACTTGCCGCCGTCGCTGTCGCGCAGAATACGAACAGCAGTACGACCGTGCCGCAACCGGCGACGCGAAAGCAGACGACGACCACGACCACAACGACTACGACCACACCTGCGCCGCAGACCAGCACGACGACCGAGCCGGCCGCGGCGAAGACGCGCACGCGCCGCGCCACCAATCCGGCGCGGGCCGCGGCGAGCGCCAACGAGCAGGAAGTGCGCGCCACCTTCGACGCGCTGCTGCGCGCGGTCGAGAAACAGGACGTGGAAGCCGTGATGAACTTCTACTGGAACTCGCCGCAACTGCTCATCTTCAACAACAACGGCACGACCACGCGCGGCTGGACGCAGATGCGCGCCAACCTCGCCACGCTCTATCCGCAACTGCGGGACGTGAAGATCGAAGCGCAGGACGTGCGCGTGCAACTGTTCGGCGCGGACGCCGCCGGCCTCATCTGTCGCTGGTCGCAGTCGCAGGAGTTCAAAGGCACACCGGAAACATCTTCGGGCCGCATGACCGTCCTGTTTCGTCGCATGGGCGGCGCATGGAAGATCGCGCACCGGCACACTTCGCCCGAAGCGCCCGACCCGTCGCGCCTGCCGCCTTCGGAGCAAGCCCCGCCGGAGACAAGCCGGACGCCGCCACCCCCGGCCCGGCTTTAAGCAAACCGCACTTATGCGGTAAACTCTGCCTTCCCCTGCAATGTAATTCTGATAACGATGCGCCTGCGCGCCCATCTACGCGCGTGGGCCTTATGTCTCTTTCACAGGAAGGTGAAAACTTTATGAGTTGGATGGATCAACTGGGCGGGTTGTTGCAGCAGTACACGGGTGCGGGCGCGCAACAACAAGCGCCCGATCAAGTAAACGAACATTTCGATCAGTTCGCGCAGGCCGCGCCGCAGTCGGCCGTCGCCGACGGCTTAGCGGCCGCGTTTCGCTCGGACCAGACGCCGCCCTTCAACCAGATGCTCGGACAACTCTTCGGGCAATCGAACGGACAACAACGCGCCGGCATACTCAACACGTTGATTGGCACGCTGGGGCCAACCATCGTCTCGCAGGTCCTCTCGCGGCAAGGCTCGTCGGGGCTGGCGGGCTTGCTCGGCGGCGGGCAGACCGAAGTGCCGCCCGACGTGGCGGCGCAAGTCTCGCCACAGGCCGTGGCCGAACTCGCCGCGCACGCCGAACAGAAAGACCCTTCCATCATCGACACGATGAGCAACTTCTACGCCGAGCATCCGACGCTCGTTAAAGGTCTCGGCGCGGCCGCGCTCGCCATCGCCATGTCCCAGCTTGCCGGCCGGCGGAACAGCTAAAGCAAGCGCATGTAACCGCTTCTCCGTAGGGGCAGGGCTTATCCCTGCCCCTACAAGTTTGTTACGCACTCTTAATTTACGAACGCAGGTTAACTTCGTGTTAACGCTTTCAAAATTATTCACGCCAAATTAACCGCGCGTTCAGTTCGAGTTAACACCCGCCGCCTATCCTGACCACTTTCCGGGGCCAGCTCAATTTCAGGAGAGGCAAGTCAATGTTCCCTACAGTCACGGGTGCGCGCGCGCTGACCGCGCTCTTGTTGTGCTGCGCGCTGTTGGCACTTGCCGCGTGCAGCGGTGAGCGCGGCGGCACGGGGTCGGGCACGACCGGCAGCAGCGGCGGCACGACCAGTTTGCAAGGCGCGGGCGCGACCTTCCCCGCCCCGCTCTACCAGAAATGGTTGAGCGAATACGGCAAGCTCAACCCGAACGCGCGCATCGATTATCAGTCGAAAGGCTCAGGCTTCGGCGTCCAACAGATACAGGCCGGCACGGTTGACTTCGGCGCGTCCGATGCGCCGATGAGCGACGACGAATTGAAGAAAGCACCCGGCGAAATCCTGCACATCCCGACGGTGCTCGGCGCGGTCGTCATCACCTACAACCTACCCGGCGCGACGCAAACGTTGCGCTTCTCGCCCGACGTGCTCGCGGACATCTTCCTCGGCCGGATCAAACGTTGGGACGATGCGCGCATCAAGGCCGACAATCCCGGCGTCAGCTTAACCGCCGCCGACATCTCGGTCGTACACCGCGCCGACGGCAGCGGCACAACCGCCGTCTTCACCGATTATCTTGCTAAGGTCAGCCCCGCGTGGAAAGAGAAGCCGGGCGCGGGCAAGTCTGTCGATTGGCCGGTCGGCATCGGTGCGAAGGGCAACGAAGGCGTGACGGGCCAGATCAAGCAGACGCCCAACACCATCGGCTATGTCGAACAGATTTATGCCGCGCAGAACAAGCTGCCCGTCGCGCTGTTGAAGAACAAGGCCGGCAACTTCGTCGCGGCGACGCTCGACGCGGTGACGGCCGCCGCAGCCGAGTCGGTCGCCGTCACGCCCGCCGATCTGCGCGTCTCGATCACCGACGCCGCGGGTGCGCAAGCTTATCCGATTGCTAGTTACACCTACTTGCTCGTCTACAAAGAACAGAAGGACGCCGCGAAGGGCAAGACCCTTGTGGACTTCATCCGTTGGGGCTTGCGCGACGGCGCAAGCTACGCCAGAGAGTTGCAGTTCGCACCGCTCCCCACACAGATCGCGCAGCAGGCCGAAGCCAAGCTCAACTCGATCACAACAGGCGGGCAACCGCTACGTTAAAAGTTGAACGCGCAACGATGCTTGCTGACATAACACGATGCTTGACGAATAGACGATAGCACCGATTTTTTCTAACTCATCGGGCCGCGTTCATCAGTCGCCTTTGCTCTCATGCAAAACCCGCAACCAGCGCAACCAACATTGCCCGGCCCCGCTGTTGAGTACGGCGCAACGGCGCGCGCTTGGAACTTCAAACGCGTGCTATCACCAACAGGTAATGCGGGCGACGCCGTGTTTCGCACGCTGCTGTTTGCCAGCGCGTTCATCGTCTTGTTGTTGGTCGGAGCGATGATCACGGCAATGGCGGCCCGCTCGCGCCTCGCGCTCGGCACGTTCGGCTTCGGCTTTTTGACGAGCAGCGAGTGGAATCCGGTTTCGGGCCGCTTCGGCGCGCTGCCCTTTATCTACGGCACTATCGTCTCGTCGCTCTTGGCGCTGCTGATCAGCGTGCCGCTCTCTTTGGGCGTCGCCGTCTTCCTCGTCGAGCAAGCGCCGCGTCGCCTCGCGCGCCCGATCACATTTTTAGTTGAACTACTCGCCGCCATTCCCTCGGTCGTCTATGGGCTGTGGGGCATCTTCGTGCTCGCGCCCGTCGTGCGCGAACATATCGAGCCGCCGCTGGCACATTACTTTGGCTGGCTGCCGCTCTTTCAAGGTCCTGCCAACGGCATCGGCATGCTGACCGGCGGCATCATCCTCGCCATCATGATCACGCCGATCATCTCGGCGGTCGTGCGCGACGTGTTGGCGGCCGTGCCGACGACGCAACGCGAGGCCGCGCTCGCTCTGGGCGCGACGAAGTGGGAGACAACGCGCGTCGTCTTAGCGAACGGCGGCCCCGGCATCGCGGGCGCGATCATACTCGGCTTGGGTCGAGCCATCGGCGAGACGATGGCCGTCACGATGGTCATCGGCAACCGCCCGCAGATCAGCGCGTCCTTGTTCGAGCCGTCGTACACCATCGCCTCGGTTATCGCCAACGAGTTTACGGAAGCGACCGGGGATATTTATTTAAGCGCGCTGGTCGAGTTGGGTTTGATTCTGTTCCTCGTCACCTTCGTCGTGAACGCCGCCGCGCGCCTGCTGGTGTGGAGCGTGACGCGCTCGACGAGCGGCATGGCGCGCGCTTGATCGTTTTTATGAGTGCTTCGGCTCAACACTTCAATCGTCGGCAAGCGACCAGCGCCGTGATGACGATGCTGACGGCCGCTTGTGCCTTCGTCGCCGTCGGCTTGCTGGTGCTCATCCTCGGCTACATCGCGTGGCAGGGTGTGAGCGCGCTCAGTTGGCAGTTCTTGGTGGACACGCCGAAGCCGGTGGGCGAGGGTGGCGGCATCGGCAACGCCATCGTGGGCACACTCTTGCTGCTCGCACTGGCGTCCGTCGTCGGGTTGCCGCTGGGCATCGCGGCCGGAATTTATCTGGCGGAGTTCGGCGGCGGGCGCTTCGGTCAGTTGGTGCGCTTTCTGGCCGACACGCTGACGGGCATTCCGTCCATCGTCGTCGGCGTTTTCGTCTATACGATCATCGTCGTGCCGTTGAAACAGTTCTCGGCACTGGCGGGCGGTGTGGCGCTGGCGTGCATCATGCTGCCGGTGGTGGCGCGCACGACGGAAGAGATGCTGCGCCTCGTGCCGCATAGTCTGCGCGAGGGCGCGTTGGCTTTAGGTGCGCCGCAATGGCGCGTCACGCTCGGCGTGGTGCTGCCGGCGGCCGCGTCGGGCATTGCGACGGGCGCGATGCTCGCCGTGGCGCGCGTGTCGGGCGAGACTGCGCCCTTGTTGTTCACGGCCTTTGGCAGTCGCTTCTTCAACGTCTATCTCGATCAACCGACGGCCAGTTTGACGGTGCAGATTTACAACTATGCGATCTCGCCGTATGACGAGTGGCACGCGCAGGCGTGGGCGGCGACGTTGGTGTTGATGACATTGATTCTGATCATCAATATCGTCGTCCGCTTCTTTACGCGGAAGAAGTTTTGACACAAGCGACCGGCCGAGGTTGATCCCTGATCGCAAACAAGTATTTGTTATGGCTACTACGATGAGAGCGCCGACACCACTTAAGCCGGAAGTCAGCCGCGACCGCGCCGCCGCGCCGTCTGTGTCCGCGCCCGCGCCTGTGAAGGTCAGCGCGCGCGATCTGAATTTTTATTACGGCAGCACGCAGGCGCTCCATAACATCGCGCTCGACATGCCCGAACGGATCGTGATGGCGCTCATCGGCCCGTCGGGCTGTGGCAAGTCCACGTTCCTGCGCACGCTCAACCGGATGAACGACACAATTCCGGGCGCACGCGCCGCCGGGCAAGTCTTGATCGACGGGCACGACATCTATGCGCCCGGCACGGATGTCGTCGCCTTACGCCGCAAGGTCGGCATGGTCTTTCAAAAGTCGAACCCGTTCCCGAAGTCGATCTTCGATAACGTCGCGTATGGGCTGCGTATTAACAGGTTGGTGAACGGTAAAGTCGAACTGCAAGAGCGCGTGCAGGCCGCGTTGGAAGATGCGGCGTTGTGGACTGAGGTGAAGGATCGGTTAAAGTCATCGGCCCTGAGTTTGTCGGGCGGGCAGCAGCAGCGTTTATGTATCGCGCGCGCGTTGGCGGTGCGCCCCGAAGTGTTGTTGATGGACGAGCCGGCGTCCGCCCTCGACCCGATTGCGACGCAGAAGATCGAAGAGTTGATCGTCGAATTGAAGCAGCAATATACAATCGTAATCGTGACGCACAACATGCAGCAGGCGGCGCGCGTCTCCGACCGCACGGCCTTCTTCTGGTTGGGCAAACTCGTCGAGGTCAACCCGACCGACAAGATGTTCACCGCGCCCGACGAGAAGTTAACCGAAGACTACATCACGGGCCGGTTCGGTTGATGCGTCGGCGTCGCGTTGTCAATGTTAAGTTGTCGGCCGGTGTGTAGGGTTGCGCGCTAATCGTTAACAACTCATAACTGAAAACTGTTTTATGGAATTGCATAGACCACTCGACGTTGACCTAGAATCTTTGCGCAACCGCATGCTGCTCTTGGGCGGCGAGACGGAAGTGGCGCTCGCGCGCGCCACGCATGCGCTCGTCGCACGCGACTCGGCGGCCGCGCAAGAAGTCTTACGTAACGACGACCGCATCGATCAACTCGAAGTCGAGATCGACCGTCTCTGCATCGACGTGCTGGCGCTGCGGCAACCGGCCGCGCGCGACCTGCGCTTCGTCGTCGCGGTCGCCAAGATCACGCCCATACTCGAACGCATCGCCGATCACGCCTGCAACATCGCCCGCGCCGCGCTCGACTTGAACGACGAGCCGTTGCTGGCCGAAAGTTATGTTGATCTGCCGCTCATGGCTGAGCACGCGGCGGCGATGCTGCGCGCCGCGCTCGACGCTTTCACCTCCGGCGACGCGGCGGCAGCGCGCGCGCTGATCGAACGCGACGACGAGATCGATCTACTCTACGACCGCATCTTCCACGACTTGATTAAACTGATGACGCGCGCGCCCGACACGACGACGCGGGCCGCGCGCCTGCTCTTTGTCGCCAAACACATCGAACGCATCGGCGACTATGCCACCGACATCTGCGAACTGACGGTTTACATGACCGAGGCCGCGTTCATCAAACACAGCAACTAGGAATGATGAATGCGGATTGCGGATTGCGGAATAAAATAGCCGAGCATGTTATTCAGTCAATCCGCATTCCGAAGGCCGCATTCCGCAATTAACTTTATGAAGCTTGTGCTCATCGTCGAAGACGACCCGGACATCGCCGAAGGGTTGCGGTTCAATCTGGCCCGCGAAGGATTGGAGGCCGTGGTAGCGTTGACGGGCGAACAGGGCTTGACGGCCGCGCTCGACGCGCGCCGCCCGCCCGCGCTCATCATCCTCGATCTGATGCTGCCGGGCATGAGCGGCACGGAGCTATGCCGCCGCTTGCGCCGTGAACCGGCGACGCGCCGCACGCCCATCATCATGCTCACGGCGCGCACGGCCGAGGCCGACCGCGTTGCGGGTCTGGACCTCGGCGCGGACGATTACATCACGAAACCTTTCTCCGTGCGCGAACTGCTGGCCCGCGTGCGCGCCGTCATGCGTCGCGTGGACGCGGGCGACGTGCCGAGTTACACGGACGGCCGGCTCTCGATTGATTTCGCCGACATGCGCGTCGTCTGCGATGGCACTAGCATAAAACTCACGCGCAAAGAGTTCGCGCTGCTTGAAATGCTGGCTAAGACGGGCGGGCGTGTGGCCACGCGCCAACAAATTCTCGACAACGTTTGGGGCTACGAGTACTACGGCGACTCGCGCACGCTCGACGTACACATACGCCGCCTGCGCCAGAAGCTCGGCGCGTGCGGCGACTGCATCGAAACGGTCGTCGGCGTCGGCTACCGCTTCGTCGGCAGCGCAAGAGCAGTGACAAGCGATCAGGTCAGTGACCAGTGACGCGGGACGCGGGACAAGCTGTAAATCGTGAATCGTAAATAGAAACTGCCTGCCCTTCTATTTACGATTCACGATTTACGATTTACGATCTGCTTGCTCGTCACTTGTCACCTGTCACTGGTCACTGCTTTTTTTATGCGCGTGGTTTTATCGTTGGTCCTGTGCGGCGTGGTGGCGCTGGTCGCGTTGGCGTTGTTGCCGCGCCAACCGGGCGTGGCCGTACTTGCGCTCGGTTGTGCGCTGGCGGGCGCGGGTGCGGCGTGGGCGTGGGCCGGGGCGCGCGCGTGTGTGCCGTTGCCAACCCCGCCTGCATTGAGTGGACAGGGAGATGCGCGTCAGGTGGCTAGGGCCGTGGCCACGAGTTTGAATGCGGCGCTGCCCGCGCACGAGTTGCTTGAAGCGATGCTTCACAGCATGCGCGAAGGGCTGCTGGTGTTGGACGCGGACATGCGCGTGCTGTTGTCGAACCGCGCGGCGGGCGAAGTCTTCGGTGCAGGCCGTGATGCGTCGCTGAACACGCGCCGCCTGACCGAGTTGACGCGCAACCCGGCCATTCTGAATGCGTTCAGCGCGGCGCTGCTGCGCGGCGAGATTGTCGAAGCGAAGGTCGAGACGACCGAGACGGATCGGCGCGCGTTCGATCTGCGGGTCGCGCCCTTCGAGCCGCGCGCGGGTGCGGCGCGTGGCGCAATCGGCGTCTTCTTCGACATCACGCGCCTTGAACGCTTGGAGCGCGTGCGGCAAGAATTTCTCTCCAACGTCTCGCACGAACTACGCACGCCCTTGACAGCGATCCGCACGTTCGTCGAAACGCTCGACGAAGGCGCGCTCGACGACCCCGCGCACAATCGCCGCTTCCTCTCGATCATCGACCGCAACGCCGCGCGCATGCACAACCTCATTGACGACATACTCGAACTGTCGGCCATCGAAGCAGGCACAGTGCCGGTTGAGCGTGCGCCCGTTCACCTGCACGGGCTGGTACAAGACGTGCTAACGGCTGTGGCCGCGCGCGCAGCCGAACGCGAAGTTGCATTGATCAATGAGGTCGCGGCCGGCGTAGTCGTGCAGGCGGACGCGCGCTTGTTAGAACAGATGTTGACGAACTTGACCGACAACGCGATCAAGTTCAACCGTGCGGGCGGGCGCGTCGCCGTCGCGCACGAACTGAAAGACGGGCGCGCACACATCACCGTCACGGACAGCGGCGAAGGCATCACGCCCGAACACATCAAGCGTATCTTTGAACGCTTCTATCGTATTGACCGCGCCCGCTCGCGCGCGCTCGGCGGCACAGGCCTCGGACTCGCCATCGTCAAACATCTCGCTCGCGCACACGGCGGCGAAGCAACCGTGCAATCAACCCCCGGCACAGGCTCGACCTTCACGATTGAACTGCCGCACGAAGAATGAAATTGTTGGTGGTTAGTTGTTATTAATCATTTGTTATTGGCTAGTTGTTATCAGCATTGCTGCGACCATCAGTGCCACTTGCCGAGCAGACTTGATCAGGTAACGAATAGCAAATAACAAATGCTCAATAACAAAACCAATAACAAACATTTCTGCGACTGACAGCTTTTCATTCAGCCTGCCGCGCCCGTCGTTCATCATGACTCTTGACGCACATGACAGGGCGCGTTACACTTTCGTGACGATTCAAGTCAGTCCCCGACGCGCCCTGCGTCAACGTAGAACCGGGGGTTCAACCTGCAAATTAACCTGCGCGCCGCAGCGTAGCTTAACCATGTGCAAAACGATTTTAGGAGGTGTGTAGTGGGCTTTAAAGTCGGACAGAAAGTCGTGTATCCAAACCACGGCATCGGCATCATCGAACAGATTGAACAGAAACAGATCGGCTCTAATTCCCTGCCCTTCTACACCCTCCGGCTCGCTGCCACCAACTCGGTCGTGCTTGTTCCCGTCGCCAACGCAGGCGAGGTCGGCTTACGTTCGCCCATCTCTTCGGGCGAGTGCGAACTGCTGTTGAAGAATCTGGCCGACGACTTCACGCCCGCGCCCCACGACTGGAAAGATCGTTTCAAAGAGTTCTCCGACCGGATGCGTACCGGCGACATTTTCGAGGTCGCGGGCGTCCTCAAACACCTGACCTACTTGAGCCATCTCAAGCCGCTCTCGTTCCGCGAGCAACGCATGTTGGAACGCGCACGCTATCTGGTCATCTCCGAATTGGCGGCCGTCTGTCGCAAACCTGAGTGCAACGTTGCGCCGCTCGTCGAGCAGGCGCTCGCACGTGCTTGCGCCAAACACGAGCGCCGCCCCGCCACCGCCGCGCGCGGTCGCGCCGTCGCCGCCATCGCGGGCCATTGATGAAGTAGTAGGCAGTAAGCAGTTAAGAACTAGCAGCCGGTTGAATGATCATTCAAGCATCTGATTGATCGTTCGCACCGGCTGTTTGCTTTTACTGCCTACTGTTCCCTGCCTTTGCCTTCCACCTGTGTCGCGTTACAATCGTGGTGAACTTCAATTCAGCTAGCAAGGGGTTTGTTTAGATGATGCAAGACAAGCCGACGAATCTACCGGCGAGGCGACCGGACGGCGAGCCGCTAAAGCCGATCACAGAGGTCGTGTTGGAGCGACGCGCGACGAGTCAGTTTACGGATGAAGAAGTGCCGCAGGAGTATTTGAATGCGATCCTGCGGATCGGAGCGCAAGCGCCGTCAGGCTACAACCTGCAACCGTGGCGCTTCATCGTCGTGCGCGACGCGGCGAACCGGCAACGTTTGCAGGCGGTGGCGTTCAATCAGCCGAAGGTCGGGCAAGCTCCCGTCGTCGTCATTGCGCTCGGCATGAAAGAAGAATGGAAGCGCACGGCGGACGAAGTTTTCCGCGAGGGCGCGGAACGCGGCGCGGGCAAAGTTGATCAGTGGCAACAGTATCGTGACAGCGCCATCGGCTTCCTCGACGGCATGCAGCACATGCCCACTTGGGTCAACCGCCACACGATGATCGCCTTCACGACTATGATGCTCGCGGCCGAAGCTTACGGCTTCGACACCGCGCCGATGGAGGGCTTCGACGCGGCGGCCGTGAAACGTGAGTTCAACATTCCCGACGAGGCCGAGGTCGTCGCGCTGCTCGCCATCGGGCGCGGAAAAGACCCGGACAAAGTTTATCCCGGCCGCTTCGCGCTCGACCGCATCGTCTTCAGCGAACGCTACGGCGAAGCGTGGCCGGAGAAATAATGAACGATGAACGGTGAATGATGCCTGATGAATGACAGACAAGCTATTCGTTATTCATCGTTCATCATGTGAGTCGGAGTTGTCATTATGCCTGAAGAGTCGGAGTTGCGTTTTGGCGGGGTGGTGGATCACATTGCTGTGCCGTCGGAAGATTTAGCGGGAGACGTGCGCGAGTATGAGCGCATCGGCTTTCGTGTGGAGACGCTTTATCACGATTGGGCGATGCTCAGGGACGCGCGCGGGTTTGGCATCGCGCTGCTTGGGCCCGGCTCGAAGCACCCGCCGCACATGGGCTTGCGCGTCGAGACGCGTGCGGCGCTCGAAGCGGCGGCGCGACGCGAGAGTCGCCCGCTGAAAGAGCATCGGGATCGCACCGTCTCGTTCTACACGAAGGGCGTGGGCGGGCAGATCGTCGAAGTGATCTATTATCCGCCGGATGAAGGTGACAACGGCGTTGCGTCGAGCGTCTAACGTTTGTAGATGAACCGGCGACCTGTGCGTTGCAAGTTAGCAGTTCAACGCGGAAGGCCAGTCAGTTAGAAGTGCATACGTTACTCATTCTTGAATCCATCGGCACGAGCGAGATGCTGATCATCCTCGTCGTGGCGCTCATCATATTCGGGCCGCGCAAGCTGCCTGAGTTGGCGCGCTCGTTGGGGCGCAGCATGAACGAGTTCAAGCGCGCGTCCGACGACTTCAAGCGGACATGGGAGCGCGAAGTCGAAGTGGAACGCGTCGAGCAGCAAGGGCGCGGCGAGCGCACGATAGTCGGCGCACCGGACACGCCCGAAGCGTATGCGCCTGCGGCGGCGGCGACGATGACAGCCGGGCCGCCACTTGAAGGCGAGCACATCGCGCGCAGTAGTAGCGCCCGCACGATAGCGAGCGTGCCTGCGGCGGTTGAAGCCGAGCCGCCGGTTGAGCCGACCACCAAAAGCGAATGGCTCTAACGCCAACCGCGCGCTGTGATTGTTGAACCGCATCGTGCGCCCACTCTGTTTGCACCCGCATGGCAACCACGCTCTTAGACGAAGACAAGGAGACAGACCGCGAGCCGCTGCTCGGCGGCCAGATGTCGTTCCTCGATCATCTGGACGAGTTGCGTCGCCGCCTGATCCGTTCCGCCCTCTTCGTCTTCATCGCCTTCTCAGGCTGCTGGTTCGTCTCCGATCACGTCTATAACTTTCTCGCGCGGCCCGTGCGCGTCGCGCTGGCTGACGCGCAACGCCGGCAGATACAGTTCGCCGGCCTCACCGGACAGGAAGCGATCAGCGCCTTATCCACGCTGCCGGTGGATGCCACGGGGCGTTACATTTTTCCCGAAGCGACGAAACTCGGCCAGAGCGTGATCCCGCCGGGCACGACGGTCGCGGCGCGTGTGGCGCGCGACAGTCAAGGGCACTTGGGTCTGTTCACGGACGAACCGCTGATCGCAGGTCAGGTCGTCATCCCGAAGGGCGTGCGCCTGCCCACGGACGAGACATCGAAGCCCGACGCGCTGCCCGGCATGGAAGACAAACTGATCGTGACGACGGCGCTCGAACCCTTTTCGCTCTACGTCAAGGTGTCGCTCTACGCGGCCGTGTGCTTGTCCGTGCCGTTCCTGCTCTGGCAGATTTGGGCCTTCGTCGCGCCCGGCCTCTACCCGCACGAGCGCGGCTACGCGTTGCCGTTCATCGGACTGTCCACCATCTCGTTCGTGCTAGGCGCGGCGTTCGCCTACTACGTGATCTTCCCACCGGCCGCCGCTTACCTGCTCGGACTCGGCCAAGACTTCCGCCTGCTGCTCAAAGCGGACGACTATTTCGACTTCATCATTCTCGTCATGCTCGGCATGGGGCTGATCTTTCAGATGCCGGCCGTGACCTATGTGCTGGCGCGCATCGGCCTCGTCTCGGCCCGGCTGTTGCTGCGCATCTGGAAGGTGGCGCTCGTCGTGATCCTCGTCGCGGCGGCCGTGCTGTCGCCGACGAACGACGTGCCCAACATGATGCTCTTTGCCGCGCCGATGATCGTGCTCTACATGATCTCGATCTTCATCGCGTGGCTGTTCGGGCGCGCACGCACGACGAGTTGAGTTGACCAAAGAAGCGAACCTTCGGACGACAAACTTGCACAGGCGAACCTTGCGCTGACGCTTTGAAAAAATAATCCACGCGTTCATGAAAATACCGCTTGACAGTTGGTCGCGCGCGTGCGTATATTGCCCGCCCACGTTGCGATTCTCACGGGAGTCGTGACCAGCGCGGGGACCGGCGGACGATGCGGTGACGCGTCGTTTGAGGGCAACAGCCGAGCGGTTCGGAGTTGCTATTGACGCCCTGCGTTGCAGCCGAAAGGCTGGCTAGGGCAGGCTGGCAAGCTTGCCTGAGCGCCCGGATAAAAACGGGTGGCACTCGACGGAAATGATCAGCCGCTTCGAGCAGCGCAGTCGCACAACGCAAGTTGTGCCTCGTTGGCCGGAACGTAACCGGCGGTGGAGGTAAAGCCACCACAACAAAAACCAAACGGCACTGCGTCCGCGAGGATGCGAACGCTTAAGACGGGTAACCGTAACTGGGCGGGTGCTGACCGGAGATGCACCGACCGCTGGTGCTTCGGCCGGGATAAAAATGAGACGGTCTCTGGCGTGTACATACCGGGATCGTCGCTCCCCTAAATCGCTTCGGCGGTTTTCAGGAGTTGCGGGGTTGCGCTGCTGTCAGCAATGGCGGCAGCGCAATTCTGCGTTTAAGGGTGCTAAAGTTAAAGGCGTCGGTCATAACTGTCGTCGGCCCGCCTGTGCGGGTTGGCCGGTGCAAACTTCAAACCTTGAACTTTGCCCGTTGAACCTATCTAACTTATGCCGTTCAGGCAACTTGACGCCTGCGGGCCGCATCTTGACCATGTTCGGTTGAGGCTCTAAAATTCGACCCGGAAATGCTGGCGTTGTTCCGGGTGCGCGAAAGCCTGCGGCGGGTGACCGCTTGAATTGATCGAACAGCGCCAGGTTCACGATCTCGGTGGGCGCAATTTTCCCGACGCGCAGTTCGCGCGACCAACCGTTAACGACTAATAGTTTGTACAGGAGTTCTATCATGATGGCTCGTCCCGTTCGGCTTCGTGCCCTGCCGCTCGTCATGCTGGCGTTGGCGCTCGTCGCGCCGCCCGCGGCTCTCGCGCAGAAGGACAAGAATAAACAGACCACTTCGCAGGACGTGACGGAGCGCCCGCGCAACAAGAAGCCGGAGCTAAGTAAGATTTTCAAGAACTGGCTGAATCAGGACGTTGATTACATCATCTCCGACCGCGAGCGCGACATCTTCAAAAAGCTTCAGACCGACGAGGAGCGCGAGGCTTTCATCGAAGACTTCTGGCGGCGGCGCGACCCCGATCCCGACACCGAAGAGAACGAGTACAAAGAGGAATACTACGAGCGCATCGCCTACGCCAACGAGCACTACGCGTCGGGCGTACCGGGCTGGAAGACCGACCGCGGCCGCATCTACATCATGTACGGCAAGCCCGACGAACTTGAGTCGCATCCGGCGGGCGGGCAGTACGAGCGCGAGCCTTACGAGGGCGGCGGCTCGACCTCGACCTATCCGTTCGAGAAGTGGTTCTATCGCTACCTGCCGAACGTCGGCTCCGGCATCGAGATCGAGTTCGTCGATCCGACCGGCTCAGGCGAGTATCGCATTGCCCGCTCGCCCGACGAGAAGGACGCGCTGCTCCACGTGCCCGGCGCGGGTTTGACGTGGCGCGAACAACTCGGCCTTGAGAGCAAGACCGACCGCGTGACACAGGGCGCGCCTTACTATCGCGCGCAGGACAGCCCGTTCGAGCGCCTGCAACGCATCGCCGATCTGAGCAAGCCGCCGCCGATCCGCAACACGGAACTCGCGGGCATTCTCACGACCGGTTCGGGCGTTGTCGAAGACAGCCCGCTCGACTTCGATCTGCGCGTGGACTTCTTCCGGCAGGCGGACGACCGCGTGATGACCGCCTTCACCGTGCAGACCGAGAATCGTGATCTGAGCTTCGCGGACGTGGGCGGCATCCAACGCGCGAGCATGAACATCTTCGGCCGCATCATGTCGGTCAACGGCCGGCGCGTCGGCGTCTTCGAGGACGTGGTGACGACCGACGCCACGCCCGACGAGTTGCTCGAAGCGAAGGGGCGGAAGTCGGCCTACGGCAAGGTTGTGCCGCTGCCGCCGGGCACGTACAAAGTGGACGTGATCGTGCGCGACATCAAATCGGGCGCGACGCAGATCAAGCACCTCGGCTTCACTGTGCCGAAGTACGATCAGAATCAACTCTCGACCTCGACCCTGCTGCTGGCGGCGAAACTGCAAACGCTCGGCGACCAGATTCCGGTCGGCATGTTCACCATCGGGCAGTACAAGGTGATCCCGAACGTCGCGGGCGTTTTCCATCGCGGCGATCCCATCGGCGTCTACATGCAGGTCTATAACGCGAAGATTGATCAGACGACGCTGCGCCCGGCGGTTGATGCCGAGTACGTGGTCACGCGCGACGGGAAAGAGTTGGGCAAGATGAAAGAGGACTGGCGCGGTTTAAGCGACGCCGGCCAACGCCTCACGCTCGCGCGCTTGATCGACTCAGGGCAACTCACGCCCGGCGACTATCTGATCACGATCCGCATCAAGGATCAAGTCTCCGGTCAATCGCTCACGCCGTCGGCCAAGTTCACCGTCATACAGTAACCAAGAGTCGTAAACAGCAAACCGGCCATCGTGAATAGATAATTAATTCTATTCACGATGGCCGGTTTACTATTTACGACCTTTTTATGTTGGCTGCCGCTCGCCGCGTCGTAGAGCATTAACTAACAAGTGTGCGCGGCGTGTGGGTTCGGGTTGTCGATAGCCGCCGTCGCAGGCGAGCGTGAGATCGATTGCGCCTGCCAGATCGATCAAGTGACCGGGCGAGACGAAGATCGGCTGCACCTTCGTCTTCGTCCGCAAGCGCCGCGCCGACCGTCTCGCCGTTTTTGGGATCGACGAGCGGTGTCCAACTGCCACGCTCAAGCTCAGGCTCGTCGTATTTACCAACCAGCACAGACTTGGCGCAACCAAACGTCGGGCGCTTGATGAGTAACCCGACGTGCGACGCGATGCCGACGCGGCGCGGGTGCGCGATGCCCTGCCCGTCGAACATAACCGCGTCCGGTTCGGTCTTGAGCTTCGCCCACGCTTCCAGCACCGACGGCGACTCACGAAACGATAACAGCCCCGGCACGTAAGGAAACTGCGTCTCGCTCACCACGCCCACTTCTTCGATCACTGCCAGATCAGGCAGCCGCAACACAACCAGCCCCGCATACACGACCGGCGAGAACTTGTTGAACGAGATGTCCGCGCCCGCGACCGTCTCGATCTTTCGCGTCAATGGTTCGAGCCGCACCTGCGCGCGTAACTGCTTCTGCAACTCGACCGCTTCGCGCGGCGTTAAATTCCACTCATGAAGTTGTTCGTATTGAGCCATAAAGTTTAACGCGCAACCGTAACTTGCGGTCGCGGATCATTTATCAAACAGGTTGCGTGCGCGCCGTCTGCGGGTCGCCCGCTGGCGCAAAATCTATGCGTGCGCTCGCCGTGACGCCTGCGTCCTGCTGCATGATTGAATGAACACGCCAGCGCGCATCATCACGTTCGGGAAAGTCCAGACGAAAGTGTGCGCCGCGCGACTCTTCGCGCCAGAGCGCGGCGCGGGCGATAAGCGTTGCGACCGTGAGGAAGTTGCGCGAAGGCGGCGCAAGTCGCGCCTGCGCGATCTGCTCGAACTCCGTGAGCGCGCGCATGAGTGCCGCGCGTGTGCGCAAGATGCCGACGCGTTCCCACATCAAACGCCGCACGCGCTTACGCACCGCGAGCGCACCCGCGCCACCGTATCGCTCAGCGGCAATCTCATCCGTCGTTGCCTGTCGCGCCCCGCCCCGATCAACTTCGACGCGCGGTATGTGGCCGTAATCCTTAACAGCCGCTGCCCCTGCGCGCGCGCCAAAGACCAAACCTTCGAGCAGCGAGTTCGACGCGAGCCGGTTCGCGCCGTGGACGCCCGTGCAAGCGACTTCGCCTGCGGCGTAAAGACCCGGCAGCGTCGTGCGCCCGTAGAGGTCTGTGCGGACGCCGCCCATCGAGTAGTGCGCGGCAGGCGAGACGGGCACGGGCGCGCGCGTGAGATCGACGCCGTAGCGCAGACACGTTGCGTAGATGCCGGGGAAGCGTTCGCGCACGAAGCGTGCATCGAGGCCGGTCATGTCGATGTAGACGGCGCGCGTCGCCGTGCGGCGCATCTCGGCGACGATGGAGCGGCTCACGATGTCGCGCGGCGCAAGTTCCGCGCGTTCGTGATAGCGCGGCATGAAGCGGCGGCCCTCTTCATTCAACAACACGCCGCCCTCGCCGCGCAGCGCCTCGGATAACAGAAAGCGCGGTGCGCCCTCGATGCTCAACGCCGTCGGATGAAACTGCACGAACTCCATATCGGCGATCTGCGCGCCCGCGCGATAAGCCATCGCCGTGCCGTCGCCCGTCGCGCCCGCAGGGTTGGTCGTGTGCAGATAGACCTGCCCCGCGCCGCCCGACGCGAGCACGACCGCGCGCGCGTACAACTCGCGCGACGCACGCACCAACGGATCGAGATAGCGCACGCCGCGACAGTGACCGTCTATGATCAGTAACTCTTCCACGCCCGCGTGCGGCAGCAACTCTATGCGCGTCTCGGCGGCGGCGCGGGCGACGAGCGCGCGCACGATCTCGCTGCCCGTTGCATCGCCGTGCGCGTGCAGGATGCGGCGGCGCGAGTGCGCGGCTTCCTGCGTAAAGAGCAAGCGCCCCCCGGCGCGGTCGAACTCCGCGCCCCACGCGATCAACTCGCGCATGTAGCGTCGCCCCTCGCGGACAAGCACGCCGACGGATTCCGCGTCGCATAGCCCCGCGCCGGCCGCCATCGTGTCTGCTTCGTGCAGCGCCACCTCGTCATCTTCCGCGAGCGCGACCGCGACGCCCCCTTGCGCGTACTCCGTGTTCGACTCGCCCGTGCGCTCTTTGGTCAACAAACGGATGTGTGCGCCCGTCCGCGCGATTTCGAGCGCAGCGCGCAAGCCCGCCACGCCGCTCCCGACGACGATGAAATCAGTTTCAAGCTTCATTGTGCTGGGCAATTTATCTGCCCACAGATACTAACAATGACCGCGCGACGGGGCAATGCGCCACTTGCGCGCGCCCGTTGACAACGCGGCGAACGCGCTTGTACTGTTGATTTATAGTCTCGTGCAAGCGAGACGCCCCACGTTAGCCTAATCAATCATAAAGTTTTGCTAATCAACTTTCATTCGTTCAGACAGAAGGTTTGCCGTCATGCGTCATGATTCGAGTTGGTGTTATGAAGTGTTGGGTGTCACGCCACAGGTCGCGCCGCAGGAGTTGAAGGCCGCCTATCGTGATCTGGCGAAGGTCTGGCATCCTGATCGGTTCGCACACGATCCACGGCTTCAACAAAAGGCGCAGGAAAAGTTAAAAGAGATCAATGAAGCTTACGAACTGTTAAGCTCCGGCCGAGCGGGCGCGCAAACGCGACCGGCGCAAGCAACGGCCAGCGCCGCGCAAGCTAAAACGACTGCTGACTATCAGGCTAAAACAACTGCGGACGCCGCGTGGTCGCATGCGACTGCGGCCGAGTCGAACACGCATGCTGCTTGGTCGCACGCGCCTGCGCCGCCTGTCGCGCAACCTGCGCGCTCGCGCTTGCCACTGCTATCGGCCTTGGTCTTCGTTGCCGTCTTCTTCGGCTTCACATTCATGCTATTGACGCGCCGCGCACCGAACGCGGCCGAACTCGCGCAGCAACCCGCGAACGCGCAAGCTCAGACCGACGCGGCCGAGCAGTCGGTCGAAGAAGTTAAGCTCGCAACGCAGGAGCAACGACAAAACAAAAAGCGCACGGCGCAGACCGCGACCAACGCGCCTGACGAGCGCGCGCCCGCGCCGGTCGAGCAGCCAAAGATGACTGTGCCGACGCAAGCGTTGCCGACGGTAACGCTCATGGTCGATCCGACGACGAATCTGATCGCCACGGCCGCTTGTCCCGGTAAAGTTCGCATGACCTACCCGCGCGGCAATGAGCCGCATCAGGTCTGCACGGTACACAAAAGCGTCGCGCCGTCGCCGGAGGCAAAAGGCGCGGGCGAGTCATTTGCCAAGCGGTTGCTGTCGCCCAAGAAGTGGTTCAAAGGTAAGGACAAGTCAGCCGGCGCACAACCCACCAGCGCCCCCACAAACTAAGACCGCGCGGCAGCAAGATCAAACTTAGTAGCAGTTTCAAAACTAACAGCGCGCCTTTGCGACGTTGCATCGCGTTCGTCGCCCGCGCTAGAATCCCGCCATACAGTCTTTATTCAGTTCCCCTTCTTCGTTGTAGCAGCAGAGCGTTCGTTAACGCGCGGCCTTTGGGTCTTCGCCTCCGCCGGCCACGCCTGCCGCGCACACAAGTAGGTTTTTCGAGAGGAGCTAATCATGACGAGATGGCAGCGGCTTGCGGCCTGCGCGCTGGCGGCGGCGCTTCTTGCGCCCAACTTCGCCTTCGCCCAACAACCACGGACACAGACCAGACGCAACGTGCCGGCGTCCAGCACCACGCGTACCAACGATGCGGGCAACGTGCTGCCGCCGATCCCGATCACCGAGTACCGGCTGCAAAACGGTCTGCGCGTGATCCTGCATGAAGATCATTCGACGCCGATTGTCGGCGTCAACCTCTGGTATCACGTCGGCTCGAAGAACGAGACGCCGGGCAAGACCGGCTACGCGCACCTGTTCGAGCACATGATGTTTCAAGGCTCGAAGAAAGCCGACGACGATTACTTCAAACCGATTCAAGAAGCGGGCGGTACGCTCAACGGTTCGACCAATCCTGATCGCACGAACTACTTCGAGATCGTGCCGTCGAACTTTCTTGAGTTGGCCCTCTTTATGGAAGCCGACCGCATGGGCGGACTGCTCGATGTCTTGAACGAAGCGAAGCTCGCCAATCAACGCGACGTGGTTAAGAACGAGAAGCGGCAGAACTACGACAACCGCCCTTACGGGCTGGTCGGCGCGCGGATCAACGAGACGCTCTATCCGAAGACGCACCCGTATCATTGGCTGACCATCGGCTCGTTGGACGATCTCACGCGCGCCTCGCGTGAAGACATCAGCGAGTTCTTCCGCCGCTACTACACGCCGAACAACGCGACGCTCGCCATCGCTGGTGACTTTAATCCGCAGCAGGCGCGGCAGTGGGTCGAGAAATATTTCGGCCCGTTCCGCGCGGCCCTGAAGTCGGGCCGCTCAGTCCGCCGCAACCCGTCTTGTCAGAGATGAAGCGCATCGAGATGGAAGATCGCGTCGCGCTGCCGCGCGTCTATCTCGTCTGGCCGTCGATGCCGCAGTACACGGGCGACGAAGCGGCGACCGATACGCTGGCCACGATCTTAGGCGGCGGCAAATCGTCGCGCCTCTACAAGTCGCTCGTGTACGAACGCCAGATCGCGCAGGAGGTGTCCGCCTTCAACAACACGGGCGAGTTGTCCGGCGTCTTTCAGATTGTCGCCACCGCCAAGCCGGGCAAGACGCTCGCGGAACTCGAAGGCGCAATCGGCGAAGAGGTCGAGCGCATCAAGCAGGCCGGCCGACCGCCGAAGAACTTGAACGTTCTTACAACGCGCGCGAGTCCGCCTTCATCTACAGCCTGCAAACCGTCGGCAGCAAAAACGATCAACTCAACCAGTACGCCACCTTCGTCGGCCGCCCCGACTACTTTCAACCAGACCTCGCGCGTTATCGCAGCGTCAACGCCAAAGATGTGCAGCGCATGGCGCAGCAGTATCTAAACGACAAGCGCCTCGTCGTCAGTGTCACGCCGCGCGCGAAAGGGCGCACGGCCGCCAATGAACCCGTACCCGAAAGTCCCGCGAAGGCCGTCGGCACGCAAGCGCAACCGGGCGCAGCCACATCAGCCACATCTTCCGGCGGCACAACAGCGGCCGGCGCGCAGGTCGTGACGAAGACCGAAGCCCGCGCCACGACGCCTGCGGGCGCGACGCCGCCGCAAGCGGACGCGCCCGGTGGCGGCGAGAAGAAGCACAACCAGATGCTCGGCGCAACGAACCCGAACTTGCCGAAGCCGCAAGCCGACCCGACTTTGCGCCTGCCGACGTTGCAACGGCGCAAACTCTCGAACGGCCTCGAAGTGTTGCTCGTCGAGCATCACGAGTTGCCGGTGGTCAGCATGAATCTCGTCGTCAAGTCGGGCGCGGCGGCCGATCCGGTCAGCGGGGCAGGCTTGGCGAACACGACCGCCGCCCTGTTGGACGAAGGCACGAAGACGCGCAACGCACTCGCCATCTCGGACGCGCTCACGGCCATCGGCGCACGACTCAACACGGGCGCGGGCTGGGATGAATCCACGGTCGATCTCGTCACGCTCACGCGTCATCTTGATCACGCGCTCGACATCTACGCCGATGTCATCACCAACCCGGCCTTTGACGAGGCCGAGTTCAAACGCGCACGCGCCACACGGCTCGCGCAACTGCAACAGCAACGCGAAGACGCCAACGCCATCGCGGGTGTCGTCTATGCTTCGCTGCTCTACGGGCGCGAACATCCTTACGGGCATCCGCTCGGCGGCAACGAAGCATCGCTCACGGCGCTGACCGAAGCGGACGTGCGCCGCTTCTACGAGACACATTACCGGCCGAACAACGCCGCGCTCATCGTCGTCGGCGACGTGAAGGCTGCGACCTTGCTGCCGAAACTTGAACGCGCCTTCGCGGGCTGGAAACGCGGCCGCGTGCCTGCGGCCGCCAACGTCACGGCCGCGCCCGTCACCCGCGACCGCTCGACCATCTATCTGGTGGACAAGCCGGGCGCGGCGCAGTCGGTCATACAGATCGGCCAAGTCGGCGTGGCGCGTTCGTCGCCCGACTACTTCCCGCTGCTCGTCTTAAACTCGATGCTCGGCGGCGCATTCGTCTCGCGCGTCAACCTGAACCTGCGCGAAGATAAGGGCTACACCTACGGCGCGCGCACGGCGTTCGACTACCGGCGCGGCCCCGGTCCCTTCACCGCTTCGGCCGGCGTGTTCACGAACGTGACGAAAGAATCGGTCGCTGAATTTATGAAGGAGTTGCGCGGCATACGCGGCGAGCGCCCCGTGGACGCGCAGGAGTTGAACTACTTCAAGCAGTCGCTTATCCGCAGCTACCCGCGCGGCTTCGAGACGCCGGGGCAGATCGGCGCGCGCCTCGTCGATCTCGTGCTCTACGGGTTGCCGGATGATTACTTCAACAACTACATCGCGCGCGTCAACGCCGTCACACAGGCCGATATCGAACGCGTCGCCAATCGCTATCTCGATCCCGGCCGCATGGCCATCCTCGTCGTCGGCGACCGCAAGGTGGTCGAACCGGGCTTGCGCTCGCTGAACGATGTGGGCACGACCATCACGCCGCTCGACACGGAAGGTCGCCCCACCACAGGCGACGCGTCCGGCAGCAGCGGCGGCAACAACCGGCCGTAACCACAACGCAGAGCATCAACCACGAAGACACAAAGACACGAAGCTCAATAGGCTTCGTGTCTTTGTGTCTTCGTGGTTAAACTTTATGCCGTAACGCCGATTACTTCACGAGGTTGATCGTGCCGCGACAACCCGGCACGCCGCAGCGGCAAGGATAGTCGTCCGGGTGATAAGAGTTCTCGTAGTCCATCGTGATCTCTTCGCCGGGTGTGATGTCGCGCAGGGCGAAGAAGAGTATGTGCCCGTATGTGATCTTGACGAAGCAGTTGGGCTGGCACGAGTGGTTAATGAACTGCGAGCCGTTGCCGCCCCGGCTGCCGTCGATGCCCCAGTAAGAATCAATCGCGCAGATGTGCAACCGCTGCTGCCCGCGCATGCGTCGCGCCGCTTCGACGCGTGAGATGCGCTCGCCGACCAACTCCGCGATCTTCTGCCCCTTGCGAAACGGCACGGTCGCAAAACAACCGCGCCCGTCGATCTTCGACTTGCCAACTCTAAGACCCGGCGCAACTGCCGCCTGTGCTGTGCCGTTCGCGCCCTCAGTCTTCGTGCCCGCCGCACGCCCTTTAACCGTTGTCATCCAGTTGTGCCTGCACCTTCTTCAAGTTCTGCCTTTGCGGCTTATTTACTCGAACTGTTTTTTGAACTCGTTGAACTGTTGCTGCAACTCCGCGAAGGCTTGCCGCAGTTCGGTCAACTCACTTTCGAGCCGTGCGATACGTTCGTGTTCCGGCAGGCGCGGCGTGCGCGTTGCAGGCGCGTCCGACGCGGCGCGCGGCTGTTCCGCTTCGAACTCGACGGGGCCGGCCAGCAGGTGCGCCCAACGCGACTCTTTGCGCCCCGGCTGGCGCGGCAGTTTGACGACGAGCGGCCCGTCGGCACGCTCCGCTAAAGCTTCGAGCGTCGCTTCGACATAAGCAATGTCGGAGAACGAGTAGAGCCGTTCCGTGCGCGCGCGCAACTCGCCCGGCGTCTGCGGCCCGCGCAGCAGCAACACGCACATGACCGCCACTTCGGCCGCGCGCAACTCGACCACTTCATTCAACACGTGCCGGTACTTCGGCACGCGCCCGTCGGCCGTCTGCACCACGCGCGCCAGCTTCTTGTCGCGCAACGCTTCCAATGTCCGCACCAACGTCTGCTCGTCGTAGGTGACAACGGGGTCGCGGTTGGAAATCTGATTGCAGGCGTGCATCAACGCGTTCAGCGTCAGCGGGTAGTACTCCGGCGTCGTCACCTGCTTCTCGATGAGCGCGCCGAGCACGCGCACTTCCACGTCGTTCAATCTGATCTCTTCAGCCAAGCGTTCAATCATGAGCCGCCCAAGCGGCTCACCCTTCCTTGGTTCAAGCTTGCGTCCGTCACAACGTTCAATCCAACCGCTCGCGCCCGCACGTGCCGCAACGATATGGGCCGCCCCAGTAGTAAGTTCTGCACCGGATTCAGATCGTTCAACTTCCCCACCACGCGCGACACCAAACGCATCGGCAGCGGCTCGCGCCGGTTGATGCGCGCCAAGCTTCCCGCGTGACTGATCGAAACGTGATCCGTGATCCGACGGCACTGCTCGCAGTAAAAATCCCTGTGCTGCCCGCTCAAGTTCAGCGCCCGATCAACAAACTGCTTCTCCAAGATGTGCGTCACGCTGCCCCAGAAACTCATAGCGATTTGACCTGAACAGTTGAAGTTGCGGCTGACTGATTATAGCGCGCGACGTTCGGCGTGACGCAATTTTTTCCGCCGCTTCAGACAAGCCGACCGGCGCGGTCGTCGTCATAGGTTGAGAGTCATGACTGTGTGATACGCAACGGCGATGTTAAAATAACCAACGTAATGAGCCAAGCAGTAGCAGACAAGCAGGTGCATTTGCCGGGGCTGACGCCCGCCGAGTTGGGCGCGTTCGTCGCGTCCTTCGGTGAACCGGCGTATCGCGGGCGGCAGTTGTTCGCGGCGTTGCATGGCCGGCGTGTGCGTTCGTTCGCGGAGTTGACCGAGTTGTCGAAGGAGTTGCGCGCGCGCTTGGCGGCACGGGCAACGGCGACGACGTTGACGGTTGAGTCGCGTTACGTTTCAGAAGACGGCACGCGGCGCTATTTGATGAAGACGCACGACGGGTTGCCGGTCGAGACGGTGTTCATCCCGGAGGAGCGCCGCGACACGATCTGTTTTTCGTCGCAGTCGGGCTGCCCGCTGCAATGCAGTTTTTGTCTGACGGCGAAGTTGGGCTTGCTGCGCACGCTCACGGCGGGCGAGATCGTCGAACAGATCGTGATCGCCTTGAACGATGCTTACGGCGTCGGCGTGCAACCGCCGCGCGGCACGAACCTTGTGGCGATGGGCGCGGGCGAGCCGTTCCTCGCGTTCGAGCCGTTGATGAAGGCGTTGCGGATCATGGCCGAACCGGCCGGTCTGCATATCGTGCCGAACCGCGTCACCGTCTCGACCGCAGGCATCGTGCCGCGCATACGCGAGTTGGCCACTGTGCCTGATCGCCCGCACCTCGCCATCTCACTCGCCGCGCCGACCGATGAACTGCGCGACGAGTTGATGCCGATCAACAAGAAGTGGCCGCTCGACGAACTACTCGCAGCGTGCAAAGAGTTCGAGCAGTCGTTGAAACCGGGCGAGCGGTTCACGTTTGAATACGTGCTGCTCGACGGCGTGAACGATGCGGACGAACAGGCCCGCCAACTTGCGAACCTGCTCAACCGACATCAACTGCGCGCGAAGGTCAATCTTATTCCGCACAACCCGGCCGACCCGCTGCCCTATCGCCCGTCGCCGCCCGAACGCGTCGCACGTTTCAAAGAGATACTCGAAGCGAAGGGCGTGCATGCCTACGTCCGCCGCCCGCGCGGGCGCGACATCTACGCCGCCTGCGGGCAACTCGCGGCGCGGCAAAGCGCGAACAACTTGAGCGCGCCCACGCTGCATCAGATTGGCTGACTCCTTAGCACAACTTACTGCACACATATTCCGAAGGACTGACATGCTCCGACGCACATTCATTCGTCACACGGCCCTTTTCATCTGCGCGCTCTCGTTGGTGTTCGTGCCCACGAGTCGCGCGGTCGCGCAATCGAACATCAACGCGAACGGCTTCTACTCGGCCGACAAAGCGCAACAGGGGCGCATCGTGCAAGCAGCCGTCGTGCTCGACATTCCCGGCGGCTATCACGTCAACGCCAACCGCCTGACCAACAAGTTTCTGATCCCGACCGAAGTTAAGATCGACGCGCCGAAGGGCTTGCGCGTCAGCGCCGTCAGCTACCCGCGCGCCGTCGTGCGTCGCCTCGCGTTCAGCAAAGACCCGGTGCAACTCTACGAAGGGCGCGCCGTCATGCGCTTCAACATCACCGTGCCCGCGAACTTTGCTAAGGGCGTGACGGAGGTGCGCGCCCGCGTGAAATATCAAGCGTGCAGCGACGAAGTTTGCTACCCGCCCGCCACGCGCGACATCACGTTGCCCATCGCCATCATCAGCGCAACCGAACCGATCAAGCGCATCAACGGACAATACTTTGGCCGAAAATGATTCGATTGCGGATTGCGGAGTTCGGATTGCGGATTCAAGAAACTAATTGTCCTTACTAATCCGCAATCCGAACTCCGCAATCCGCATTCATCATGCCGATGACTGCGAGCAGTCGCCCCGTGCGGCCGTAGATTGGTTTGTCGCGGCGGTAGGAGAAGAAGAGGTCGGGCCGGCAGATGGTGCAGAGCGGCGCGGTGTGAATCTGCGCGGCAGGCACGCCTGCGCCGACGAGTTGCGCGCGGTTCGCTCGATGCAGATCGATGCGCGCGTGGTCGGGGCGCGTCGGTGTGAGTAGTTCGTCCGCATCGGGAAAGTTCGCGCGGAATGTTTCGATGACCTCGCGGCCGATCTCATAACAACACGCAAGCGCCGCCGGCCCGATGCCGGCGTAGACATCGGCCGGGCGTGTGCCGTACTCTGCGCGCATGCGTGCGAGCGCGGCGACTACGATTGCCTGCGCCGTGCCACGCCAGCCCGCATGCACCGCCGCACAGACTTTGTTGCGCGCGTCGCCCAACAGCACCGGCACGCAGTCTGCCGTCTTGACGCCGAGCAGTATGCCGGGCACATCGGTCGTGAGCGCATCGCAGTGTTGTTGTTCGCTGGCGCGTGCATCGGCGGCGGCGCGCACGCTGCACACGTCAGCGCCATGCACTTGCCACGCGGCGGCGAGCGTCCACTCGTCGGGCGATAGGAGTTGCAGCAAGCGACGGCGGTTCTCTTGTATGTTCGCGGCCGTGTCGTCGCCAAAGCCCGCGAGGTTGAGCGCGTTGTCGGGGAACGCGCTGACGCCGCCCGCGCGTGTCGAGAAGGCGTTCACGAAACCCGCCTTGTTCGAGCGGCGCACACGCGAGGGCGCGCACGCCCGCATGCGCGCGCCAGTAGAAACCAGCGCGTGCGAGTTCCTGATCATCTGTGATTGTTGGCATCGGCATAGACATCATCGAAGTCCGGCGCGTGCGTACCGTCGTCGCGCGCACGCCGCGCTTTGTCACGCGTGTGTTCACTGCGGCCGAGCGCGCCTATTGCGCGAGTCGCGGTGCGGCCGCCGCGCAACATTATGCCGCGCGCTTCGCCGCGAAAGAAGCGGCGCTGAAGGCGCTGGGCACGGGCTGGCGCGGGCGCATCGCTTGGCACGACGTTGAAGTCGTGGCGAACGAAGCGGGCGCGCCCGCGCTCTGCTTCCACAACGAAGCCCGCGCGCTCTTTGAACGCAACGGCGCAACCACAGCCCACCTCACCATCTCGCACACGACCGAACACGCCATCGCGCAAGTTATTCTTGAACGTCACGAATAACAGATCAACGCTTTGCGTCTTTGCGTGAGATGAATGCTGACCAAAGTATAACTTCACGCAAAGACGCAAAGAAGAAGACGGCGATTTTTTAACGCGCGCTTAATTTTTAACGTGGTGCGGGTCGCGGTGGGTTGACGATGTGTAAGTCATTCGTCAAACGCGGCCGGCCGGTGCGGCTGACTTCGACTTGTGTGGTGGTTGTCGGGGCGAGGGCCGTCAACTCCGGCGTGGTCGCGGTCGCTTGCGGCAGACGCGGCACGCGGGTCGGGCGCGGCAATGTACTTGTAGCTGTTATGTCAACTTCAGGCTGCGGGTCTGTCTGTTCGATGTAAGCGGATGTGTCGCCGTATGCGGCGAGTTCGAGTGCTGGCTGGTGCGTGAAGCACGTGTTGTTGGGCGCGAGCGCGGGCGTGATGGCGATGCGTTGCCGGTGCGGACAGTAGGGCGAAGCGAGCAGGCCCGTCTCAGCATCGATCTCAACGGTCGTAACACCGTCGGGGCGCATGAACGCATCGCCGCCAAGTTCGGGGCGGAGCGCAACCGCTTGCTCGATGAACTCCTGCCACACGGGCAACGCGCTCGCCGCGCCGGTCAAGCCAAGTTGCTTGTTGTCGTCGAAGCCGACCCACACGACGCAGACGAGATTGGGCGTGTAACCCGCGAACCAGCCGTCGTGCGACGTGCCCGTCTTGCCCGCGACGGCCGTGTGCCGTTGCAGCCCGCGCGCGGCTCGTGCAGTGCCTTCGTCGATAACGGACGTGAGCGCGTCCGTGATCATGTATGCGGTCGAAGGGCGCACGACCTGTTGCGCGCCCGGCATCATTTCTGCGAACAGACTCGTGCCTTCGGCATCGACGGTGCGCGTGATGGCTGCGGCTTGCGTGCGCGTGCCGTTGTTGGCAAACGCCGTGTAGGCGCTGGCGACTTCGAGCGGCGTCGCTTCGGTCGTGCCGAGCGCGAGCGCCGGATATGGTTCGGGCTTCGGCAAGCCGAACTTCTCCGCGAGCGTGGCGACGCGCGACAGGCCCGCGCGCAACGCGAGATCGACCGTGACGACGTTGAGCGAACGCACGAGGCCGGTTCGCATTGTGACCGGGTGCATCGAGTAGCCGCCGCCGTAGTTCGCGGGGCGATAGACGGCGCGACGGTCGAAGGTGAACGTCTGCGGCGCGTCCATGAGCATCGTGGCGGGCGAGAGGCCGCCTTCGAGCGCGGCGGCATAGACGAGCGGTTTGAAGACCGAGCCGGGCTGGCGGCGCGCGTCGGTCGCGCGATTGAGTTGCGTGCGCGCGTAAGAGTCGCCGCCGACCATAGCCAGCACATGCCCGGTCTGCGGGTCGAGCGCGACAAGCGCGGCTTGCGGTGTGGCCTTGCCCTTGTAAACTTTTTCGAGTCGTTCGAGTTGGCGCTTGACGGCTGCTTCGGCCATCTGTTGCAGGTCGAGATCGAGCGTCGTATAGACGCGCAAGGCGCGCTCGTCCGCGTGCGCTTTCGTTTGCAGGCGCGCGTCCACGAGACGGTTGACGTAATCGATAAAGTAGGGCGCGAACGTGTCCGTATCTTCGGCGAGTGGCGCGACCGCGACTTGTGCTTGACTGATGGCGCTCAACTGCTCGCGTGTGATCGCGCCGTCGCGCAGCATCGCGGCGAGCACAAGATTGCGCCGCGCTTGCGCTTCTGCCGGATGACGGTCGGGCGCATAGCGCGCGGGACTCTGGATCATGCCCGCAATGGTCGCTGCCTCTGCGAGCGTCAAATCTTTTAAGTCTTTACCAAAGTAGACGCGCGCTGCTTGCGCTACGCCGCGCACGGCGACCGCGCCGCGCTGCCCCAGATAAACTTCGTTGCAATAGAGTGCGAAGATGTCTTGTTTGGAGAGCCGACGTTCGAGCGCCGTGGCCAGCATGGCTTCGTTGAACTTGCGGCGTAGCGTGCGTTCGGGCGTGAGATAAGTGTTCTTGACGAGTTGCTGCGTGATGGTCGAGCCGCCTTGCCGTTCGAGTTCGTCGTCGCGGTTGAAGCCGGTCCAACTGATGAGCGCGCGCCCTAAGCCTGCGGGGTCGATGCCGCTGTGCGTGAAGAAGCGTCGGTCTTCGATGGCGAGGATCGCTTGCGTGACGACGGGCGGAATGTCTGTGTAGGCGAGCGTTGTGCGCTGCCCGGTCTTCATGGCGGCGTCGGTGGTTAACGCTTCCGGCTCAAGTGCGAACGCATCGAGCGGCACGCCGTCGCCCGTGATCTCGCGTATGCGCCCGCGCCGGTCGAACGTGATCTCAACCACTTCGGGCACGCCCGCCGCCCGGCGCGGCAACAGTTCGACGTGATCGTCTTTGATCGAGAACGCGCCGTTCCACACGTCGCTCGCGGCGTTCTCGACATAACCGGCGCGGCGCAAAGTTTCGATCAATCGTTCGCGCTGAACTTGACGACCGGGCCGCAACACGCGTGGCGCGGCGTAGATGCCGGCGCGACTTGTCAGATAACCGCTGGCGAGCCGGGCATCGACGAGTTGCGCGGCCGTTTGATAACAGTAGATGAACGTAACGAGAGTGAGCGTGCAAACGACGACCGCGAGGCCGAGCGCGACGCGCAGGATCAAGGTGCGACGCGAAGTGCGTTCGACTTGTTCACGCACTTCGCGGCTGCGGCGCAGGCGTGCTAAGCGGCGCGGCTTGTGTACGCTTGTGATCTCAATCGCCATGATGAATGGTCCGCTCGATCAGCTTCAATTTCTTCGGTCAATGCCCTGCGGGCACACGTCGCCGCCCACGAGGCCGCGAAACCTCGTCGCCCGGTGCGCCCTGATAACTTTGTGTGTTTAGTAAACGACCAATCGGCGGCGGATTCTGTTTTCGCGTCGCCATGCGCTAACGTCCGGTCTGTGCCGCGTCTACAGTTTCAGCGGCCGCAGCCGGGGCGAGTGGTTCGTCGTTAGCCGATGCGTCCGCACCAGCCCACATGGAGAGAGCCGCCGTCCACACGGCGAGCGCGGTCATAAGCACGATGATGGCAACCAGCTTTGCAAGCCCGTCGGTAAACTCTTTCATCGCTCGATCCCCCTGTCGCTAGCAAGCTCCGCGCTGATTGTTGGGCAACGTTTGTGCCATGCGCGCACGGCACAACGATAGACGCACGCACAACACGTCTATGCTGCGCTAAGACGAAGGTTTACGACTGAATACGGATAGCACGACTCGCGGCCGGCTCAAGCCGCGCACATCAACGCACGTTTAATTTTGGTACAGGTATAGTCGGTTGCGACGAACCGTGAGAGGTCGTTTTTCATGCACACGCGGACTCGGCTCAGGCGCGGTGCGGTTGGGCAGGACGGCGCAACAGGCGTTGCAGCCAGTTCGGCTCTGCTTCGAGCGGCGGTGGCGCGAGCAAAGTCTTGATCCGATCCACAGCTTCGAGCGCGGCCGCTTCGCCGGCCGCGATCAACTCGTCGGCGCGCGTCATCTCGTCCCAACGCACGTGCCCGACCTTCGGGATGATAACCACGTCGGCCTCGCGCAGTTGACTGGCGGACGCCGTGCGCTGCACGACGAGGAACGACTGCAACAACACGCCGATGGCCGACAACGGCGGCCCCAAAAACTTCGCGCCCTCCGCGTTCACATCCACCGCGATAACCACGTCCGCGCCGAGCGCGCGCGCCGCTGCCGCCGGCACGTTGGCGACCAAGCCACCGTCCACCAACTGCCGCCCGTGCGCGTCCACTACCGGCACATACCAACCGGGGATCGCGCAACTCGCCCGCACAGCGAACCCCACGTCGCCTTTGTCTTTGAGGACGACAGCTTGCCCCGTGTGCAAATCGGTGGCGACGGCGGCAAACGGGATCGGCATCGCCTCGAAGCTTGAGACGGGGAAACGCTCGCGCACGTAGTCGGCCATGCGCGCGTTCGTCTGCACGCCGAGCCGCGAGAAGGTCAGCTTGCCGAAGTCGCGCCAGCGCATCGTGCGCGCAAGGCGGGCCAACTCGTCGAGCGGCACACCGGCCGCGAACGCGCCGCCCACAAGTGCGCCCGCCGATGTGCCCGCCACGCAATCCACGGGAATACCGTGGGCCAGAAACGTCCGCAACACGCCGACATGCGCCGCGCCCCGCGCCGCCCCGCCCGACAGAGCTAAGCCCACGCGCGGTCGCCGCCACTTTCCTGTCTCTATACGCCGCATGATCTTTCTGATGTGCAAGTCGAGGAGAACGTTTGACGCGCACGTGTGATCGTGCCCACGCCGCGCTTGCAGTTTAAGCCAACCGGCGCGGGAAAGAAAAGAATAAGCAGTGAGCAGTTAATGAAGCCCCGGTGTTGGCACAACCAGCGGGCAATCAAGGACAGGATGGCGCGTGATGAGGACGGGCACGTCGAAGGTAGCGCGGATCGATGACTCTGTTAATACTTGGGCGGGCGGGCCTGCGGCGACGACGCGGCCGGCTTTGAGCATGATGAGGCGGTCGGCGTACTGCGCGGCGAGATTGAGGTCGTGCAGGATGACGAGCGCGCCGAGGCCCGTGCGCGTGAAGCGGCGGGCGATGTTGAGCGTGCTATGTTGATGTGCGAGGTCTAGGTTCGAGGTCGGTTCGTCCAACAGCAGGTAGCGTGCGTCGCCCGTCGGCGTTGGCTCCCAGATTTGCGCGAGCACGCGCGCGAGTTGCACGCGCTGGCGCTCGCCGCCTGAGAGCGTCGGATAGACACGTTCGCTTAAATGTTCGGCCTCGGTCGCGTTGAGGGCGGCGCGCGCGATCTCGTAGTCGCGCGGTTCTTCCGTGCCGCGCACGTGCGGCGTGCGCCCCATGAGTACGACTTCGAGCACCGTGAACGGGAAGTTGAGCGTCGAGTCTTGCGGCAGCACCGCACGCACGCGCGCGCGTTCGACCAAAGGCCAAGCGGCGAGCGGTCGCCCGTCCATCCAGACCTCGCCCGCATTTGGTTCTGCGTCGCCGCAGAGCACGCGGCGCAAAGTTGATTTGCCCGCGCCGTTCGGCCCGACGACCGCGACCAGTTCGCCCGCGCACAGTTCGAGCGAGACGCCCGCGAGTAGCGCCTGCGCACCGATCCGCACGTGCAACTCGCGCGCTTCGATCAATCGTCACACTCCGGCCGTGTATAACTGTTCATGGCGTCAATGAATCACACGCCACTTGCGGTCGCGCAAGAGCAGCCATAGGAAGAACGGCGCACCGATGAGCGCGGTCAGCACGCCGATAGGCATCTCGGCGGGCGCAACCACTGTGCGCGCCACGAGGTCTGCGCCGACGAGCAGGCTCGCGCCTAAGAGCGCCGCGCCCGGCAACAAGCGCCTGTGATCCGGCCCGATCATCAGCCGCAACAAGTGCGGCACGACCAGACCGACGAAGGTGATCAGACCTGTTAATGCCACGGCCGCGCCGACGGTCAACGCGGCCAGCACGACCGTCAACGTCTTCACACGTTCGATGTCAATGCCTAAGTCGCAGCCTCGGCCTCGCCGAGCAGCAGCGCGTTTAAGCCGCGCGCAAAGATGGGGAACAGCAGCACGGGCGCGAGAATGAACGGCGCGACCACAGACACGGACGCCCACGTCGCACCGCCTAAACCGCCGAGCCGCCAGAAGGTGATGCTGCGTAGTTGCGTGTCGGTCGCGTAAAAGATCAAGAGGCCGGAGCAGGCTTGCGCGAGCGCGTTGATGGCGATACCGGCGAGCAGCAGTGTGGCCACAACCGTCTGGCCCGCGATGGTCGCAAGGCGATAGACCAGCACTGTTGTGATCAGACCACCGACGAAGGCCGCGAGCGGCAGTGCGCAGAGTCGCAGGAGCGGCGACGTGTGCAGCGCGACCGCATCGCCGACGATGATCACAATCGTCGCCGCCAGCGCCGCGCCGCTCGATATGCCGATGAGACTCGGATCGGCAAGCGGGTTGCGAAACAGTCCTTGCAGCGCCGCACCCGACACGCCCAAGCCCGCACCGACCAGCACGCCCAACAACACGCGCGGCAAGCGTATGTCGATCAGCGTCGCTTCCTGTTGCGCTGTGAACGTGTAAGGAAGCGTCAGTCCGATGCGCCGCGATGATCGCCAGACATTGCGCCAGCGAAATCTCGACCGCGCCTTTATCAATCGCGACGCCGACCAACACGATCAGCAGCACGACCAGCGCGCCCAACACGAGCCGCGCCCGCCCACGACTTGCTTTGACTCGCAACCCCGGAAAGATGCGCGCCGCCGTGGCCATAATCAGTGCTTGACTCCGGCCGGGCGTGCGGCGGCATTGGCATTCACGCCCGCGCCTGTTGGCTCGTCCGTGTGGCCCGTGTCGCCTGTGGGCTGTTGCGCTTCAAGGTTGCGTTGCGCCGTGTTCAGTTCGGGATGGAGTTTCAACGTCAGGTCGCGCACGGCTCGCGCGACGCCGGGGCCGAAGCCTTGAAAGTACATATCGCTGACGTGCGTGATGCGGCGGTCGCGGCCGGCGGGCGTTAGGGCGACGCCGGGGAATTGCAAAACGCCGTCTATGCCGCCCGCGCGCTCGAAGCTTCTATCGGTCATCAAGATCACATCGGGCGCGGCGGCGATGACGGCCTCGTCGGTCATCTCGCGGAAGCCTTCAAAGCTGGTCATAGGGTTTGTGCCGCCCGCGAGCCGGATCATCTCGCTGATGGTCGTGCCCGTGCCGGACATGGTCGCGTTCGGCGCGCTCGGCCCGCGGCCGACGAACATGACTTTGGGCCGCGCCTTGAGGTCGGTTTGAAGTTTAGTTACTTCATCCATGCCACGGTCGATCTCGGCCGTTAAGGTTGTGCCCTGCGCGTCGAGTTGCAGCGCGTGGGCGACGGTGCGGATTTTATCTTTGACCGCGTCCACGGTGTAGTTGACGGGCAGCGTCAGGATGGTCACCCCTGCGCCGCGCAGTTGCTCTAAGGCGGCAGGCGGGCCGGCGTCGCTTGTCGCCACGAGGAGCGTCGGCTTGAGCGACAAGATGCCTTCGGCGAGAGCGCGGTGCGCCCGCCCACTTTCGGCAGCCCCGCAACTTCCGGCAGATACTCGCTGCTCGAATTGTCTATGCCAACGATGCGGGCACGCGCGCCGAGCGCGACGATGGTTTCGGTCGTGGCCGTGCCGACCGACACGATGCGCGAACTGTCGGCGATGATGACCGTCTGCCTCGTCGCGTCCGTCACGCTCACGCCCGCACTCGGCGGCACAGACGGCGCGCGGTTACAAGCGGACACAGCCAGCAGGCACAGGCCAAGCGCAGTTATGAGTTTCGTTCTGATGTTGATTGTCTGATGCTTCATGGCGGAGTTGACTCAAGTTATACGACGAAGGCGCAACGCACGCCAAGATGCTCAGGCGCAAAGAACGCAAAGGCATAATGCCCAACCTTGATCATGGACGTTGTTGCCCCAATCATCTGATTGATCGATGTGCCCGTAAGGCAGGTTTGATTGGATAAAGTAGAGGCAGCAGTCATCTACTACCAGCCGCCGTAGATGGAGGGACTGGATTAACTGCCTACTGTTTGTCTACTGGATTGAGGATGACGATTTCGGCGCGGGCGCGGGCGTCTTCGAGGAAGGCGTCGCTGTCGGATTCGATCTTGGCCTCGGTGAGCGTCTGTTCGATCTGCTTGGTTGCTTCTTCGAGGGTGGGGACGATGCGGCCGGGCGACTGCCGCCGCCAGCGGGGCACGTACACGTCGCGGTAGTGATCGGCAATCTCCTTCGGCGTGATGACGACGAAGGAGCGGAAACGGAAGTTGAGATAGTTGTCGATCTCGATGCGTTGACGAACGATCTCGCGCAGTTGATCGGGGGTCAGCCCGACGCGCTGCAACCGTTCGCGGAAGCCTTCTTGCGAGGGGAAGCGTTTGATCAACTCGTTGGTGGCGCGCTCAACGTCCGCTTCCTTCGCGGTGATGGCCGGCAGTTTGCCTGCTTCTTCGGCGATGAGCCGTTGGTCGATCAATAGATTCAGCGCGTGCTGCAAGTCGTCGGCGCGCGGCTGATCAATCGGCGTGTCGGGTTGCAGCGCCAACTGCCAGAGCAGATCAGTATATGTGATCAACTCGCGCCCGTTGATCGAGGCGACCATCTTATCGACCACTTCTTGTGCGGCCGTAGGCAGACAGCAGGCAGTCAGCAACGAGCAGTAAGCAGCGACGACACAGAGCGTGCGTGCGATCTGTGTGCTTGCTCTTAACAGCGGTGCGAGCAGTTGTTTCGATCTTGAGCGCGGCCGTTTCATCGTCGTTGCCATCTTGCCTGTTGTGTCTCTAATCTGCGCCGTTGCTTAGAACGTTTGCCCGAAGCGGAAATGAACCTGCGTGCGTGGCAGGCGCAGGGTGGCGGGCGGCCCCTGAAACTGCGGAATCTCGAAGGTCGGCGGGCTGAGCAAGAATGCATAATCCACCGCGAGCGGGCCGAAGGGCGTGCGCAAGCGCAAGCCTAAGCCGACGGTGTGCGTCCATTGGGCACGCAGGTTGCGGTCGGCAAGTGTGTCGCCGGGCTGCGGTTGACGCCGCTTGAAGATGTCGCCGATCTGGCGAAAGACGTTGCCGCCGTCGTAGAAGGGCACGACCTGAAAAGTGCGCGTCAGCGGCACGCGTGCTTCGAGGTTGACGACCGCAAGGGCGTTGCCGCCGACGGGCACGCTGAACGGATTGAGCCTGACCTGTTCGCCTTCCTGATTGCGAAAGACGCCCGGCATGCAGTTGGTCAGGTTCGTCACGGTGTCGGTTGTTTCCGTGCCGGGACAGATGACGCGGCGTGGGCCCGCTCCTTCAAAGTCGAAGCCGCGCAAAGTGGTCGAACCGCCGGAGAAGAAGCGTTCGCTGATCGGCAGCGTGCGATCTACGTCGCTGATGCCGGGCACGCCGTCGCGGTCGCGCGGGTTGAAGAGGTTGGCGAGGCCGAGCGTGATGCCGCCCGCGAAGACCGTGCCGCGTATGCCGGTCGGTTCGTTCTTGCGCTCGAAGAGTGCGGGCGTGCGCGTGCGCGTTTTATCGTCGCCGCCGCCGAGCCGGTAGTAACGACGATAAGTGAGCAGCAGTTTGCCGAACGATAGATTGCCGCCGAGTTGCCGCAGGGCGAGCGCGTAATCGGTCGTCAAGTATTCGCCGCGCGTCGGGTCGAACTGGCGGTCGCGTGTGTCGCGCGTGATGGTTGCGCCGAAGCGCGACAGGCGCACGGCCTTGTCGGGTTGCAGAATGGGCGCAACGAGCAAGCTGCCGGTGTTGAAGAGGCGCACGTCCTCGTAGTTGTAACGAACGAACAAGATGGTGCGCGCGCGCGCATTTAAGACGCGCTGCGATTCGATGTTGAAGGTCAGACGGTTGATCGTCGGTTCGCCCTGCCGTTCGCACTGCGCTTCGGGCAGCACGCATTCGACGAGGATCGGGTTGCCCTTTTCGTCGAGGCGCTGGACGATGCCGAAGCTGCCGCGATCAATCGTCGAGCGGAAGAAGCGCGTCACGCTCACGTCGCGCGAATATTGAATCGAAGCCGTCAGCGGCGAGAACTTGGCTTTGCTGTAAGAGCGAAAGCGCGGGTCGAAGAACTCGAAGCGCAGCAGTTGGTGTATGCGGTTGGCGCGAAAGCGCAGCGCGCCCTGTTGCAACAGCCCGCGCAGGTTGCTGTTCTGCAACTCGTAACCGCCGAGCGGGCCGCCGTCGGTCGAGAAGCCGAAGATGAAATCCTGCCGGCGCGGCTTCAACTCCTCCACGTCGATGATCACGTCGCTTAGGCGAAAGCCGGAAGCATTCTCGCCGGCCGGTTGCGTGCGAATGATGACCTGACGAAAGGCGTTCGTTTCATAAAGTATGCGCTCGCTCTCGACCACATCGTCGGCGCGCAAGACTTCGCCGGGGCGCAAGGGGATGGCTTCGCGGATCGCCTTCGGCTTGGTGTACATCCGCACGTCGGGCGTTGTGCCCTCGTTGCCGTTGATGATGATGCGATTGATAAAGACCTTGTCGCCTTCGGTCACGTTATAGACGAGCCGCACCTGTTCGTCGCCGCTCGCGGTCTTCGGCAACTCAACGACATCGACGCGCACGTCTGCATCGGCATAGCCGTGGCGCGCGTAGAGATTGCGTATGCGGTCGGCGTCGTTGCGCGCGAGCGTGCGCGCGTAGGGCGCATCGATGATCGTGCAGGCTTCACCGCGCAACGAGGCGGCCCGGCACGGCTCGTCGCGCAACTGTTCAGCCGTGTAAATCTGGTTGCCGCGCACGTCCACACCCGCAACGCGCGTGAGCGGCCCTTCGGTGACGGCGAACGTGACGATCAAATCTTCGCTATCGAGCGCGACGCCTTGCCGCACTTCGACCTCTGCGCGCCGGTAGCCTAGATCACGATAGCGCGCCCGCACAGTGTTTCTGTCCTGATTGAGAATGTCGAGGCTCGTGTAACCGCGCCCCGCTTTGCCTATGAAGGGCAGGATGCTCAAGAGGCCGGACGTTTCGGAGCGCAGATCGTCCGCAAGGTCGTCGTAAGTTAATTGCGCCGGGCCGCCCGTGTCGGCATTGATGATGCGGATGTCGGTCAGGCGGAAGCGCCGCCCGCGCTCGACCGTGTAAGTTATATCAACCGTGCGCCCGCTCAACTGTTCGGGACTGAGCAGCGCGCACGTGCTGGCCGGGTCGTTCAACCCGCCTTGCGGGCCGAGCGCGCCGGTGATGTCGGTCTGCACCAGCCCCGCGTTCTTGTCGGCGCTCGGCGTGGCGACAGGTTGCGTCGCGTTACTTGGCAGCGCGGGCGTGGCGGGTGTCGGCCCGGGCGCGGGCGGTGTTGTCGTCACCGTCGAACCGGGCGCGTCGGTGGTGTTGAGCGAAGGCGTGACCGAACAATTCGTGGTCACGTCGGCGAAGAAGTAGCCGTCTTCTTGCAGGCGATTGCGTAGCCGGCGCAGGCCCTCTTCGATGGCCGACTCGTCGATGCTGCCCTCGCGTTTGACGGGCAGAAGCTCGCGCGCGGTCTTGTCGCCGATCTCGTAGCCCGCGACCGTGACGTTGACGCGCGGGCCGATTGCGCCCTTGAGATCGATCCTGATCGTGTCGCGCGCCGTGTCGCGGACAACCTTCGGCTCGTTCAACTGCGGCGCGAGATAACCCTTAGCGATGATCGCCTGCCGGATGCGCCCTATGTCCTCGCCAAGCGCGGTGCGCGTGAACGCGCCGTTAGGTTGCAACTTCAAGGTCGGGCGCAGCCGCGCCATGTCGGCCGCATCAAAGCCCGTGATGTCGATGTTGAAGGCTTCGACGTGCGCTTGCGTGCCTAGTGCGATGTTGTATGTGATGGTGGCGCGCATGCCGTCCGCGTCGATCTGCTGCTCGTAGCTCACATCGGCTTGATAGAAACCGCGGTCGCGCAAATAGGTCTGAAGCAGATCGGCGTTACTGCGCAAGGCATGCTCGGAGACGCGCGCGCCCGGCTCAAGCAGATTAAGGCGCGCGCGCAACTCGTCCGTCGAGACAGGGCTATCGGCAGGCGCACCTGTCACGCTCAACACCACGTCAGCGACGCGCACCGCCGGGCGCACGATGAAGCGCAGCCTGATCCCGCCCGCGCCCGCGGCCACCGCTTCGACCCGCGCGTTCGCCACGCGCCCCGAATCAAACAACGCCTGCAAAGACTCGCGCACGCGCACAGCCGCAAAGCGCGTGTTCGGCGCGATGGTCACGAGCGCCGTCAACTCGCCCTCGGTGCGCGCATCACGCGGCACGCCTTCGAGCACCACCTCGACGCCCGCCACCGTCTGCCCTTCATAACGGCTCAGGTCAGGCACAGACGCACCAAGCACGCGCGCGCCGCACGCGACGATTAACAAAGCAACAACGATGCAACCCCAATGACGACTCAAGAGCAAACCCTACTGACTACTGACTGCTGACTACTGATCACTGTTGTCAGAATCTCTTTCTGAACCTGATCTCAAAACTGAAATTGTTGTTCTGCGTCCGCAACGTGTTGACCGCGCCCTGTTGATACTGCGCGACGAAGGAGAGCCGGTCCGACAGTCGATATTCGAGCGCGACCACTTGGTTCTGTTCGGTCGTCACGTTGGTCGAATAAGTGAGCGTCAGGTTGCGGTTGATCTGCCGCCCGACGGTGAGTCGCGCCGTCGGACTCGCGCCGCCGCGCCCCGCGATCAGCGGATCGATCTCGAAGCGGTTTAGACCAAACAGCTTGTCGGTCGCACGTTGCACGGGCGCATTGATGATCGCGTCGGTCAATAAACTTGTCGCCGTGCCCAAGCCTGTCTGCGCGAGCGTGGACGTGCCCGTGTCGCCGCCCGACAGGTTGCCGGTCGTGACGAGCGCAACCACGTCGGCCTGCGGCAGCGCCGGTTCGGAGCGCACGGCCGCCGACGGCGACGAAAGCGGCCCCGACAGATTCACGATCACGCGATAGCCTTTGATCTCGGACTCGGCTTGAATGCTCAAGATCGGATCGGCGTCGCGGCGCGCGGGCAGATCGATGAAGGCGCGCGTCAGTTCATAACGGTCGTTGCGGAAGCTCAACGTGCCGCGCGTCGCGGTGACGCGCCCGCCGATAATGGGGTCGTCCAACGTGCCGCGTATCTGCAACGCGACCGAGCCGACCATGTCCGCGATGTTGTTGCGCACGACGAGCGCGTCGCGCCCCTCGACCGTGAGATCGAGTTGCGTGTTCGCGCCGAGCATGCTTTCGCCGCCGCCTTCGCTGATGGTCGTCTCAGGCCGGCGATTGATCAGATTGGCGAGTTCGATGTCTTCGGTGTACTCGGCGCGGCGTAGGTTGACCGTGCCGCGGATCAGTTGCGTCTGCAAGTTGCCCTGCACAACGAGGTCTGCGTCCGCAGTCGAACGGAAGTCTTGCGGGAACGGCACGGTGATCTGTTCGCCGCGCACGCTCAAACGAAACTGCGCGAGCGAGAAACCGGCGAGCGCCGCGCCGCCCGTCACAGAGATCGTGCCGCCGCCAAGCCTGCCCGTCAGCGAGTCGATCTGCGCGCGCTCGGCCGTAAAGCGCACGTCGCCGTTGATCTGAGAGACGGTCAAACGTTCGTCCGCGATCAACATCGAGAAGGTTGCGCCCGCGACCGCCGCCGTGCCCGTGATGTGCGGATCGGCAAACGTGTTGCTGACGCGCACGCTTACCTTCGCCGCGCCCGCGAGGAAGATGTTGCGCGATAGCCCGTTCAAGACGCGCAGGTTCAGATCGCCGTCCACAGTAAAGTTCTGGCGGCCACCTTCGCCGAGCGCGGCCGTGCCGCCGAAGACGACGTTCGTGCCGGGGCCGACAAACTGCGTGCGATCAAATGTGATCTCGTTGGGCGTGAATTGGACCAGCAATGGATCGACGGCCGACAGTTGCACGTCCTGCACCGAGACGGTCAACTGGCTGAAGCGTGCCGTGCCGCGCAAGCCCGCGATGCTGAAGCCTTCGTCGCCGAAGAGGTTGCCCTCGGCGTTCAACGTGCCGGTAGCATGCCCCGTTACTTTCACGTCCGAGCCGGGCATGAGCGTGGCGAAGAGTTGTGTGAGATCGACGTTTGTTAACGTCGTCGTGATCGTCGCGGGCAGTTCTTCTTTACTCAGATCAATCGTCGCGGCGATGACCTGCGGTTGCCCCAAGATGCCCGTCGTCAGTTGCAAGTTGAACTTCTCGCCTTCGGTGCGCCCGACGAGTGTGAGCGCGCCGGCCGCTTGCCCGTTGATCGTCACGTCGCGCCCCGTGCCGTTGAGATCGATCTTGTAACTGCGCGGGTCATCGAAATCGCCCTGTGCCGTGGCGGTGAAATCGGCCGTGCCCGCGACGTTCGGCGCAGCCGCACCGAACAGACTTGTGAGCAGATCGAGTTTGACGTTCTGCCCTTGCGTGCGCAGGTCGAAACGTTTCCGCTCGATGTCAACGTTGCCGGTGGCGGTGAGCGTGCCGCCGCGAAAACGCGCGTTCAAGTTTTCGAGGTTGATGGTTTGGCCGCTGAAGGTGGCCTTCAAAGCGATCTCGTCAAACGGTTCGTTGCGAATCTGACCGGGGCCGGCGCGCAGGTCCGCGCTGCCGTTGAGCGCGCCCGGCAGACCCGTCACTTGCACGCGCCCCGAAGTCGGGCCGGCGGCTGCGAGTTGATTTGTAACGTCGTTCTTCTGCGCGGTGGGCAACGCGGCGAGCAGGTTGCCGATGTCCACGCGGTCGAGCGTGGCGTCGAGCGCGATGTTGTTCTCGCCCGTGCGCGGGATGTCGAGGGCAAACTGCGCGTTGCCGCCGTCGCGTTGCGTCAAGCGCCCGTCGGCGATGCGTGTCGCGGTCGCGTCCGAGGCAATCGAAGCGGACAGCGTGCCGAGGTCGCGCCCGTTGACGACGAGCGAACCGAGTTTAGCTTGACCGTTGACGAGCGGATCATCCAAGCGACCGCGCACCGTGCCGTTGAAGTCAAGGTTGCCCGCGAGACTGATGCCGTAGTCGGACAACTTCTCTTCGAGCGACGGCACAAGTCCTGACGAGACGAGCACGCGCTGTAGTTCGCCCGCGTCGGCGGAAGCGAGCCGCACTTGTAAGTTCGAATCGCCCTCGAAGGAGAACTGGCCTGTGGCGCTGAAGTCGGACGCGCCCGCGTGCAAATCGGCGCGGCTGACTTGGAAGTTGCCGCGCTCGGCCGTCAACGTCAACTCGCCCGTGACGGGCGTGCGCCCGTTCGTCTCGTCGCCGGTTTCGCCGCGTAGTTGCGCGTTCAAACTGCCGCTGGCAAGTTCTACGTCCGTGCCCGGAAAGCGCAGATCGATTGTGCCCGTCGTCGCGCCCGTCACGGGCACGGCGCGACCCGTTAAGACGGCGAGCAGACCGCCGATGTCCAAGCCCTCGAAGTTCGCGTTGATGCGCGACGCGCCGCGCCCTTTGCTGATCACGGCGTTGCCCTGCGCGCGTCCGCCCAAAGCTTCGGCGGTGAAGTTGCTCAACTGTACTTCCGAGTTGGTGGCGACGAGCGCGCCGCGCGCCGCGCCGAGTTGGAAGTCGCCGATGACGCCGCCGCCGAGACTGAGATCGGCCGTGACGCGATAACGATCCGACGGTTCAAGCACGAAGACCGGGCGCGCGAGTTTGACTTGCTCGACGCGACCGGGCAGACCGCCTTTGCCTGTGCGGCTCGTCGTGAAGGCGACCGTGCCGATGTTGATGTCGCTCGTAGAGCCTTCGACCCGCCCGCCGTCGTAGAGCGCAAGGCGCACGCCCGCAACGTTGATGCTGCCGAGTTGTGCGCCCGCGAACGTGCCCCCGGCGATGCGCGCGTCGTTCGTCGTGACGTTGGTGACAGGCCCGTTGCCGTTCACGATCACGTCGCGCGCCGTCAAGCCGTTGAGGCGCGTGTCCTCGTCCGTGATCGCGCCGGTCGAGACGCTTGCTACGTTGGCCTTGAAATGATCTTTGTCCGTCGCGCTGAAGCGTATGCCCTGCGCCTGTGCGCCGTTCACGCGCGTCTTACCGAGCGTGACGGTCGCGGCGGTCGCACGCGAGGCCGTGCCGCTCACTTGCCCGTCGCGCACTTCCGCCACAGCGTCGGCGAGCATCAAGCTGGCGATGCTCGTCTCTTTGCGCCTGACAGCGGCGGCGCGCAGTTCGCCTAAGAAACGAAAGTCCGTGCCCGTGCCCATGACGCCGCCGTGCAGTTGGACGAGGCTAAGATTGAAGCTGCCCGCCGTCAGCATCTCGGCGACGGCGCGGCCTTGCGCGTTGTATTGCTCAACGCCATCGCCCGTGGCATTGGCCGTCAACTGCAAGCCCTTCAAGCGCACGTTGCCCGCCGCGAGGCCGTCCGATTTAACCTCGCCCTCGACCTTGTAATGCGTGCCTTCGCCTGTGACCGTGCCGTTGAACTCGCCCGCGCCGCGCAGAGGCGTGCCGGGCTTGAACGTGTCGGAGATTTGCGTGAGGTCGATGGTGGACCGCACTTGCAGTTGATAACGACCAGCGCGCCAGTCATCAAGCGTGCCTTGCAGGTGCGACTCGGCGACGGGCGAACGCAGTGTGAGATCGTTTATCTCGGCGCGCGTCTGGTTGACGCGCAGGTGCGTCTCGATGTCAATCGGTTCGACCTTGTTGCCGTCGAGCGTGAAGGTCGAACTCGACATGGCGAGATAGACCTTGTTCATCCAACTTTCGGCCGGCGCGTTCGGATCGTCCGGTTCGATGGTCGCGCGCAGGTTGCGCGCCTCGCCCGACAGGACGTGGTGCGTTTGTTCGCCCGTCTGTTCGTCGGTCGCAGCACGCCGCACCTCGTAATGAATGATGGCGTTCTCGACCTTGACGCGGGCGGTCGAATAAGAGAACAGGATGCGTTTGTTCGGTTCGGCTGACGGCAGGCGCAGGTTGCCGAAGTTCGAGCGGCCCTGTTCGTCGAACGTGATCCACGTTTCGACGCCGCTGATCTCAAGTGCTTCGAGGTTGACGTTGCGGCGCAGGTTTAAGGCGTAGAGGTCTTCGACGCGGACGGTGGCGATGATCGTATCGATGTGACCGAGGCGCGCGCCCGTCTGCGCGTCGTATAGCTCAAGCCCTTTGATCTCGGCCGTGCGCGGCCCCAACGCGGTGTGGAACTCTTTGATCTCGGCGCGAATGCCATACTGCGCGAGCGTGCTGACGATCTGATCGGCGATGAGCGCGTCCACGCGCCCCGTGCGATACAGGAAGACGGCCAAGAGCACCAGCACGAACGCACCGACGACGCCGACCAAGCCGACGTAGAGCGCGTTGCGGCGCGTGATGTAGCGCCGCCGCCGCCTGCGGGCGCGGAGGTAGGCGGCGGCGCAAGCGCGTCCGCGTCGGGCGCAGCGTCACCTGTTGCCGGTGTTCCCTCTGATCGTTCGTCCCTGTCGTCAACAGGCATACAGCCGGGCCCCTAAACCCTGCGGACGATTAACTAGAACTTAAAACATTGAGGAGAGCCGAAAGAAATGCGGACGGATGAATGATGAATGATGAACGATAGATCGTTGCTTACTGATTCATCAGCCATCATTCCATCTTCAGCATTTCTTTCGCCGGTTCGCCGAGCGGCACGTTGCCGACCACTTCGAGCGCGAAGCCTTCGAGCGCCGCTACTTTGGGGGGATGATTCGTCAAGAGCAGGATGCGACGCAGGCCCAAGTCGTGCAGGATTTGCGCGCCGACACCATAATCGCGGTTCGCACCGTAGCCGGTTTCGACGCTCGCTTCTTCAAAGGAGAGCGTGCGCTCGCGCATGGCGGCGTAGGTGCGCAACTGGTGGATCAGATCAAGTCCATGCTCGCGTTGCTTGAGGTAGAGCACCACGCCGCGCCCCGCCGCCGCGATCTTCTCCAACGCCGTTTGCAACTGGAAACCCGTGTCGTCTAAGAGCGACCCGAACACGTCGCCCGTCACGTTCTCCGTGTGGACGCGCACGAGCACAGGTTCGGGCGTGGTCACGTCGCCCATGGCGAGCGCGAGATGCACTTCGCCGTTAACGACATTCTCGTAGGCGATGGCGCGGAAGCGACCATAGATGGTCGGCACGTCCGTCTCGACCGCGCGGCGCACGAGCATCTCTTTGCGGATGCGATAGCGGACAAGATCGGCGACCGAGATGACCTTGAGGTCGTGGGCTTGCGCGAACTTTTGCAACTCCGGCAACCTCGCCATCGTGCCGTCCGCGTTCATGATCTCGCAGATGACGCCGCCGGATACAGCCCGGCGATGCGCGCGAGATCGACAATCGCTTCGGTCTGACCGGGCCGGACAAGCACGCCGCCTTTGCGCGCGCGCAAGGGGAAGATGTGACCGGGGCGCGCGAGGTCTTGCGGGCGGGTTTTCGGATCGACGGCCGTTAAGATCGTCGTCGCGCGGTCGGCCGCACTGATGCCGGTCGTGACGCCTTTGCGCGCCTCGATAGAGACGGTAAAGGCCGTGCCGAGGAAAGAGGTGTTGTCGGCGACCTGCATGGTCAGGTGCAGTTCGTCGCAGCGTTCTTCCGTCAGCGGCATGCAGATGAGGCCGCGCGCGTGCGTGGCCATGAAGTTGATCAGTTCAGGCGTGACAAGTTCGGCCGCGCAGGCGAGGTCGCCCTCGTTCTCGCGGTCTTCGTCGTCAACGATGATGACCATGCGGCCGGCGCGTATATCGTCGGCGGCCGCTTCGATGGCAGCGAAAGGCATCTGTCCGGCTCTTTAGGGTCGGGGGTGTTATACCGGCGCTTATGTTACCCGAAGACGACGGATTTTGCGACCACGCATTTTTAGAATCCGACGGTGAAGCGGCGACTGCGTGTGCAGTTGTGTGCCGCTCAGCGCCGCGTGCTTCATTCAGTTTTATTTGAACTGCGTCTGACCGTGGACGACGACGGGTGCGTCGATCACTTCGTCAACGTGCTTGAAGCGGTCGGGTGTGTTCTTATGACCGCCGACGACATCGCGGATAACGATCTTCTCGACCTGTGCGGGATAGTCCGCGCGCAGTTGCGTGAAGACTTCCGGGTCTAGCTCGCCTGAGTCGCCGATGAGCGTGAACCTGCGCGCGGGCAAGTTTTTCAACAGGCCGGAAATTTGTTCGAGCTTCTGCTCTTTCGTGTACTGCTTGCCGGCGATGAAGTTTTTGATGTCGCGGACGAAGCCGTTGAGGTCGAGCAGATTTTTGCGCAGGCTTTTCATGTGGAACGTGCCTTCGGGGAAGCCGCCCTGCTCGATGAGAAACTTGTGCAGCAAACGGAACATCTGCCACGGGCTGCCCGACACATAATGGAACGAGACATCGCCGAAGCCGAGATAGCGTTCACGCATACCCTCGGCCGCCACGTAGTCGCGCAGGAACGTGTTACGCAACACGATGCGCCCGCCCGCCGGAATCTCGCTCACCTTGATCGTGTCGTCAATATCGGAGACGACCGACTTCCCCTCCGGCTCGATCAAACGCACGCGTCCTGTGCCAGTGTGGACTTGGCCGAACGCGCCGCGCACTTCGGCCGTGACCCGCAACCAACCGGAGAAACTGCCCGGTGCGGTGAACGTCTCTTCGACAAGGCCGTTGTGATCCGTCTCCGTCTTGAAGTGATGAACCTCGTCGCCCGCGTCGAACGTGAAGTTCACGGTTTCGCCCGAATCGTCGTCGGCCAGAAATCGGCCACGCACTCACGACACCTGATTATTTCCTGTTCACTTGGCAGCGGGCCTGCGCCCTCGTCGTCGAGTAACACGCGCAGCAGATCGTCGGGCACACTGTCGAGGTGACGCGGCTTGTGTACCCAGATGCGCAGGGGGATGGACCAGTGGTCGTCGGTTCGATAGCCGTAGGTCGGGTAAACAGTGATCGCTTTATCTTTGAACATACAGAGTCTCCGGTGCGGCCGAGCGGTTTGCAGGTTAGTGCGCGAGGTCTTAAGTTTGACGCGGCCTTATTTGTATCCTGAAGTCGGCCAGTTTTTCCACGGTGAGCGCGGCGGCGTTGTGCTGTGCGCCGCCGCAGGCGAGGATACGTTCGACGTACTTGGCGATGATGTCGGCTTCGAGGTTGACCGCATCGCCCGCGCGCAAGCTGGCGAGGTTCGTCAGCGTCCACGTCTTCGGGATGACGGCGATCTCGAAGTAGGTTTCGTTCAAACCGGCGATGGTCAGACTGATCCCTTCGACCGCGACCGAGCCTTTGAAGACAAGATAGCGCGCCAACTCAGGCGGGTAGCCGATGCGCACCGTCCACGAGCCACCGTGCGCGTCTGCGCCGAGGAAACGGCCGCGCCCGTCAACGTGCCCTTGCACGATGTGACCGCCGAGGCGCGTCTGCGGCGTAACGGCGCGTTCAAGGTTGACGACCGAACCGGCGCGCAGTTGACCGAGCGTCGAGCGTTCCAACGTCTCGCGCGAACCGTCGGCGGCGAACGAATCGGCGCGCACGTCGAGCGCCGTCAGACACACGCCGTTGACCGCGATAGAATCACCCTCGCGCGTCCCTTCGGTCACGATGCGCGCGTCCACGCGCAGCCGCACGCCCTCGCCGCGCTGCTCCAAGCTGCGGACGCGCCCCAACTCTTCAATCAGGCCGGTGAACATATTGCATCTTGACGGGCACGAGATTAACCACGGTCACGCTTCGCGCGGCAGACGTTCGCGCACGACCGCGAGCATGCGCGTGAAGACTTCATCAACTGACAACTCGGTCGTGTCGATGACGACGGCATCGGCGGCGATGGCGAGCGGCGAGTCGGCGCGCGTCGAGTCGCGTTCGTCGCGCGTGTTGATGTCGGCTAATGTTTCATCGAAGGTCACATCGGGTTCTTTGCGTTTGTCTTCCTCGAAGCGACGTTGCGCGCGCGCGGCGGGCACGGCGGTGAGAAAAAATTTCATGTCGGCATTTGGGAAGACGACCGTGCCGATGTCGCGCCCGTCCAAGACGACGCCGCCGCGCGCGCCCAACTCGCGCTGCCGCCGCACCAGATCGCGGCGCACGGCCGGGATGACCGAGACGACCGACGACAAACGCGTGATCTGTTCCGTGCGAATCTCCGTGGTCACGTCGCGCCCGTCGAGCAGCACGCGCATGCGCTCAGGATCGCCGACAAGTTCGATCCGCGCGCGTGCGGCCACTTGCGCCACCGCCGCCTCGTCTGCCGCGCTCACGCCCGACTGGACCACCGCCAGCGCCACCGCCCGGTACATCGCGCCCGTGTCGAGATAGAGCAGCCCCAATTCACGCGCCAGCATCTTCCCCAACGTGGACTTGCCCGCGCCCGAAGGGCCGTCAATCGCAATGATCAAAGCAGGGGACATAAGAAAGCGATCAGCGATCAGCAGTCATTAAGTTCTATAGTTCTATGATGAATGATCATGTTGTGATCGTGGCCGCGTGCTGCCGTCAATGCGCTTTGCCATTGACTACTGGCTACTTGCCCCAAGCACTTCGCGCAAGGCCGTTAAGGCTGTGTCGATGTCGGCGCGGGCTACGTCGTAGTGCGTGACCATGCGGATCGCTGCGCCGAAGCCGGAGGCGAGGACGCCGCGCGTTTGTAGTTGCGCGCAAATTTCGTGTGCTGCGCGCCCTGTGTTCGTTACGTCGAAGATAACAATATTTGTGACGACGCGTGCCTCATCGATCTGCACGCCCGGCAACTCCGCGACGCCCGCGGCCAAGCGGCGCGCGTTCGCGTGATCTTCATGTAAGAGCGGCGGCGACTCTGCGAGCGCGACCAGACCGGCCGCCGCCAGTATGCCCGCCTGCCGCATCCCGCCGCCCAGACGTTTGCGCCAACTCCGCGCTTCGTCGATGAACGCGCGCGTCCCCAACAACAACGACCCGACCGGCGCGCCGAGTCCTTTCGACAGACAGAACATCACCGAGTCGGCGGGACGCGCGAGCGCGGCGACAGTTTCATCAAGCGCGGCGGCGGCGTTGAAGATGCGCGCGCCGTCCAGATGGACGGGCAGCCCGACGGCGTGCGCGTGGTCGCACAGTTCTTCGGTGCGCGCGCGCGTGTAGAGCGTGCCGCCCGCGAGATTGTGCGAGTTCTCGATGGCGACGAGGCCGGTGGGCGCAACATAGTAGGCGCTGTTGACGTGCAGCCCGGCCGCGATCTCAGCCCACGTCAGGATGCCGCTGCCGTCCGTACTTTTGACGGGGCGCGCGACCGTGCCGGAGACGGCCGCCATCGCGGCCATCTCGAAGTTGAAGATGTGCCCGCGTTCTTCGATGACGACCTCTGTGCCGGGGCGCGTGTGCAATTTGACGGCGATCTGGTTGCCCATGGAGCCGGTCGGGACAAAGAGCGCGGCCTCTTTGTGGAACAGTTCGGCCGCGCGCTCTTGCAGACGATTAACGGTCGGGTCCTCACCATACACGTCGTCGCCCACTTCGGCCTCGGCCATCGCACGCCGCATCGCGGGCGTCGGCTTCGTCACAGTGTCGCTGCGTAGATCGATCATAGTAGTTAAGCGATCAGCGGTCAGCTATCAGCAGTCAGCTAGAGAAGCGGTTCGTCTGTGGCTGAAAGCTGATCGCTGACTGCTCTTCACACGAATGCGGCAAAGACTTCGTTGGACAAGAGGACGCCGGCAGGCGTGAGCCGCAACTGTTCGCCGGTCAACTCGATCAAGCCCGCATCGCTGAAGCGCGCCAGATCGTCAGCATACTGCGCGCGCACGTCTGCGCCGAAACGCGCGCGATGCGCGGCGAGATTGACGCCGCCGAGCAAGCGCAGACCCAAGAATAACGCTTCCGCACCAACATCTTTTTCGTCAAGCTCGACGGTTTCGACGATGGCACTCTTATTCGTCTCGATCAGTTCGACGTAGCGCGCGGCGTCGCGTTCGTTCGCACGACGCAGATGCGCGCCGTCGTAAGCGTGCGCCGAATTGCCGAAGCCGTAATAGGGCGCGCCGGTCCAGTATTTCAAGTTGTGGCGCGACTCGCGCCCCTTAAGACAGAAGTTTGAAATTTCGTAGTGCTCATAACCGGCGGCGGCTGTGCGCGCAAGCAGCAGACGATACATATCGGCGGCTTCGTCGGCATCTATCTGCGGCCACACACCGCGCGCAAGTTGGTCGGCGAGCGGCGTGCCTTCGTGGACTTCGAGCAGGTAGAGCGACAGGTGCGCGGGTTTGAGCGCCAACGCCTCGTCCATGTTGTGTGCCCACTGTTCAAGCGTCTGACCGGGCAGACCCGCGATGAGATCGAAGCTGACGTTATCGAAGCCTGCTGTATGTAAGTCTGCAAACGTGCGACGGGCATCGTCGGCCGTGTGCATACGACCGAGGCGACGCAGTTGTTCGTCGTCGAACGTTTGCAGGCCGAAGCTGGCGCGGTTGACGCCGAGCGCGCGATAGGCACGCAGCCGTTCGAGCGTGACCGTGCCGGGGTTCATCTCCATCGTCACTTCCGCAGCGGGCGCGACGCGGAAGCGTTCATGCACAACGCGCAGGATCGATTCAAGCTGTGCGGGGTTGAGCAGGCTCGGCGTGCCGCCGCCGAAGTAGATCGTATCCACGGCGCACGGCTCGACGTGTCGGCCGATCTCTTTCGTCAGTGCGCGCACGTAACGTTCGGTCGCATCCTCTCTGTACGTGCCGGTGGCGAAGTCGCAATAAGAACAACGCGCGCGACAGAAAGGGATGTGGATGTAGACGCCTGCTGGTTGCATGAAGATGAAGAATTATAACACGCGTGTAGCGACAAGCTTGGCGGCTCAACGCGGTGCGCCGGGCAGACGCTTGATGCTACCGTCGCCGCTCGTGCGCGTGCCACGTGCGACGCGCTCCACTTCGGTCATCACGCGCAGAAAATTTTCGCCTAAGACTTTGCGCACGTCGCGCTCGCTGTAGCCACGGCGCAGCAGTTCGTATGTGATCTTCGGGAGTTGCGCGATGTCTTCCATGCCAGCGGGCAAGGACGGCACGCCGTCGAAGTCCGAGCCGATGCCGACGTGATCGACGCCCGCAACTTTGGCGACGTGATCGATGTGATCGATCAGCACGGACAGCGGCACGACGGGCAGAGGGTTCGCGTCGTCCAACTTCTTCAGTTCCTCGGCCAAGCGCTTCTGATCGTCTTTGTACTGTGCTTGCAAAGCGTCGCGCTGCGGCTTCAGCCGCTCGTCGCGCGCGCGGTCGGCGGCCAAGTATTCATCGCTGATGAAGGCGGGATAGAAGTTGATCATCACGACGCCGCCGTTCTGGGCGATGCGCTTGAGCAGATCGTCGGGGACGTTGCGCGGGTGATTGGCGAGCGCGCGGGCCGACGAGTGGGAGGCGATGATGGGCGCGGTCGAGATGTCGAGCACGTCCGACATTGTTTTATCGGCGACGTGCGACACGTCCACCAGCATGCCGATGCGGTTCATCTCGCGCACGACCTCGCGGCCGAAGTCGGTCAAGCCGTTATGCTTCGCTTCGCGGTTCGAGTCGGCCCAATCGTTCGCGTTGTTGTGCGTCAAGGTCATGTAGCGCACGCCGAGCCGGTAGAAATCGCGCAAGGCGAACAGCGAGTTTTCAATCGCGTGCCCGCCTTCGATGCCCATGAGCGCGGCGACCTTGCCTTCCTTCTTCGCGCGGCGTATGTCCGCGGCCGTCGTGGCGAACAACAACTGCTGCGGGTAACGTTCGACCGAACGATAGACCCAATCGATCTGATCCATCGCGCGCCGCGCCGCGCCGCCTTTCTCCGCGTAAACTCGATCCACATAGACGGAGAAGAACTCGGCGGTCAAGCCGCCCTCCTTCATGCGCGCAAGGTCTGTGTGATACTTGCCGACCGACGACTGGCCGATGTCGTAATCGTCGTTCACCATCATCGTCGTGATGTCGTTGTGCGTATCGATGACGATGGCGCTGCGATGCAGTTTCAAAGCGCGCTGCCACAACTTTTCGTCGCGCTGTTGGAGCGACGGCACGTTGCGCTCTTTGATCGGCGTGGGCGCTTGCGCGAACGCGGACGTGGTGAGCAATAGCAGGCTTAATACGATCTTAGTTGTCTTCATGCGGGAAGATTTACCACAAAGGCGCGGGGCGCGAAAGTCGTTGTTCGGCGGGCGGGCGCAGTTCGGTGATAGACAACCGGGCCGTTCAACGTATAATGCGGGCGTCATTCATCCCCCAGCCCGCATTCATCTCAGAGGAGCACAGGTCGCAAGCCTATGTCCACGCCTACGACGAACATCGAATCGGTGCTGCACGAGGAGCGCGTCTTCGCCGCGCCGCCGGAGTTTTCCGAGCGCGCGCACATCAAGTCGATGCGCGACTATGAGCAGTTGTGCGCCGAAGCCGAGCGCGACCCCGACGCTTACTGGGCGCGCATGGCCGAAGAGTTAAGCTGGTTCAAACGTTGGGACACGGTGCTTAAGTGGGAGCCACCGCACGCGGAGTGGTTCGTCGGCGGCGAGTTGAACATCTCTTATAACTGTCTCGACCGCCATCTGCTGTCGTGGCGACGCAACAAGGCCGCGCTTATCTGGGAAGGCGAGCCGGGCGAACAGCGCACGCTTACTTATCAACAACTGCACCGCGAGGTCTGCCGTTTCGCCAACGTCTTGAAGCGCGCGGGCGTCGAGCGCAGCGACCGCGTGGCGCTCTACATGCCGATGGTCCCCGAACTGGCCATCGCCATGCTCGCCTGCACGCGTATCGGCGCGACGCACTCGGTTATCTTCGGCGGCTTCTCGGCCGATGCCCTGCGCGACCGCATCAACGACGCGGGCTGCAAGGTTATCGTCACGGCCGACGGCGCATACCGGCGCGGCACTGAGATCAAACTCAAACCGGCCGTCGATGAAGCGTTGAAGCAGACGCCGACGATTGAGACGTGCATCGTGGTGCGGCGCACGGGGTCGAACGTGCGGATGCAGTTGGGGCGCGATCATTGGTGGCATGAATGGATGGACGCGGCGTCGGCCGTCTGCCCGGCGGAAGAACTGCCGAGCGAGCATCCGCTGTTCATCCTCTACACGTCGGGCACGACGGGCAAGCCGAAAGGCATCATGCACACGACGGCCGGTTATCTGTTGTGGGCGCACCTGACGAGCAAGTGGGTCTTCGATCTGAAAGAGGAAGATGTCTACTGGTGTACGGCCGACATCGGTTGGGTGACGGGCCATAGTTATGTCGTCTACGGGCCGCTGTCGAACGGCGCGACCACGTTGATGTATGAGGGCGCGCCGAACTGGCCTGAACCGGATCGCTTCTGGGCCATGATCGAGCGGCATCGCGTCAACATCTTCTACACCGCGCCGACCGCCATTCGCGCCTTCATCAAGTGGGGCGAACAGTGGCCGCGCAAACATGATCTGTCCAGTTTGCGTCTGCTCGGCACGGTCGGCGAACCGATCAACCCGGAGGCGTGGATGTGGTATCGAGAGACAATCGGCGGCGGGCGCTGCCCGATTGTCGATACGTGGTGGCAGACGGAGACGGGCGGCATCATGATCGCGCCGCTGCCCGGCGCAACGCCCACGAAGCCCGGCTCGGCCACGAAGCCGCTGCCCGGCATCGCCGTTGACGTGATGACCAAGACGGGCGAGCCTGTGCCCGACAATGTGGGCGGCTATCTCGTCATCAAGCGCCCGTGGCCCGCGATGTTGCGCACGATCTGGGGCGACGACGAGCGTTATCGACAGACTTACTTCGGCGAGATCGAGGGCGTCTATTTCGCGGGCGACGGCGCGCGGCGCGACCCAGACGGTTATTACTGGATTATGGGGCGCGTTGATGATGTCATAAACGTGAGCGGTCATCGTTTGGGCACAATGGAGATCGAAAGCGCGCTCGTCTCGCACGAGGCGGTGGCGGAGGCCGCTGTGGTTGGTCGGCCCGACGAACTGAAGGGCCAAGCTATCGTCGCCTTCGTCACGCTCGAAGGCACACGGGTCGCGGCGGAAGAGTTGAAAGACGTGCTGCGCCGCCACGTCGCCAAAGAGATCGGCGCGTTGGCGAAGCCCGACGACATACGCTTCACGGACACGCTGCCCAAGACTCGTTCCGGCAAGATCATGCGGCGACTCCTGCGCGAGATCGCCGCCAGCGGTTCGGTGGTGGGCGACGTGACCACGCTCGAAGATTTCTCCGTGCTCGAAAAACTGCGCGCGCAGGAAGAAGAATGAGGAAAGGAAATGATGCATGATGCATGATGCATGATGAATAGCAAACAGCTTGTCTGTTATTCATCATGCATCCGTCATCGTTCATCATTGCATTGCATTATATGGCGCTGAACTATGCGAGTGAGCAGCGGTCGGGGCCGCGCTACGTGGTGAGTCTGCCGGTGCGGGCCGAGTGGGACGATTCGGGTTCGGGCGAACACGTCATCGTCGAGGGCGAGACGGAGAACGTCGGCCCGGCGGGCGCGCTCGTACACCTGCATCAGTTGCCAGACGTGGGCAGCCGCGTGCAACTGGCCGTGCTTGATGAAGAAGACAGCAGCACGAAGATACAAGCGGCGGTCGAGGTCTTGCGCGTCGAGCGCAACCCGGCGCAGCCGCTCGCCGCGCTGCAACTCATCAACGCGACTGACGAGTGGCGCGGGCTGGTCTGGGAACACGCCGCCTATCTCAGTTCGCTGCCCGATGAAACTTACGAAGACGACTGAAGGCGCGACCGAGAGTTTAACCACGAAGCCACAAAGGGCACGAAGTTTTGCTTTGTGTGCTTTGTGTCTTTGTGGTTTATTTTGGCCCGCTTGAGTTGAGCCGTGTAACGCGCGAGGAATGATCCGTGGCCGAGACTGAACAGCAGGCAGAGCAGAAGGCGGAGCGGCAAGAGGTCAGGACGGCGGCCCGCACCGCCGTGGCCGTGGCGGAAGCGACGTGGCCGCAGACGCGCGCCATCTTGCGGCTGATCATGATCTTCGTGCTCGTCGCCGTCTTCATCTGGGCGCTCTACCGTTTGACGGGCGTGCTGCTGCTGCTCGTGCTGTCGATCTTCTTCGCCTATTTGATCGCGCCGCTGGTCGAACTTGTGCATCGCCCGTTCAAGGTCGGCGCACGCACGCGCATGATGCCGCGCCCGGTCGCTATCGGGCTTGTCTATCTGTTGATCTTCGGCGCGCTTGGTTTGACCGTCTTGCTACTGCTGCCCGTCGTCAGCGATCAATTAACGCAACTGGCGCAGACCGCGCCCGCTTATTTTCGCGGCGTGCAGGAGCGCGTGCAGAGTTGGCAGCGTTTCTATCAAAGCACGCGTCTGCCGGCGAGCGTGCGCGAGTATGTCAACACGGCGGTCGGGCGCGCGTTCGAGGGCATCAGCGGCTACGCGAGCGGGACGCTGATTCACGCCGCAGGCTTGCTCACATACATCCCGTGGCTCGTGCTGATCCCGATCCTCGCCTTCTTTCTATTGAAGGATGCGGACACGTTTCGCCGTTCGGCCTTGCAGATGTTGCCGCGCGGGCGGCTCAGGTGGCGCGGCGACGAACTCTTTCAAGATGTGAACTCGACGCTCGCGGCTTACATCCGCGCGCAGTTGATCGCGTGCCTGCTGATCGGCGTGCTATGCACAGTCGGCTTTCTGTTGATCGGCGTGCCTTACGCGGTGGTGCTCGGCATCGTCGCGGCCTTTCTTGAGTTCATCCCGCTCGTCGGCCCGCTCACCGTTGCGATCTTAGCAGTCCTCTTAGCCAGCTTTCACTCGACGGGGCAGGCGATCAGTGTCTTCGTCTTCCTCCTCGTGCTACGCATCGTGCATGACTACGTGACCTACCCGCGCATCATCGGGCAGGGCATACACCTGCACCCGCTCGCCATCATCCTAGCCATCCTCTGCGGCGCGGAGTTAGCGGGCATCGCGGGCATCTTTCTTGCTATCCCCGTGACTGCGATCATCTCCGTCATCTATCGCCACTGGATGGAGCATCGCGGCGCGGACGAAGGCCTCGTCGCCTCGCTCCTGCAACCGGACGAAAGCCCGCCCGCGCAGACAACGCGCCAAAGCCGGCGGCACAAAGATAAAAACGAAAAAGATTAAGAGCGCATGGCGCGCTCGGTGGGCGTGCGGCCTCGTTCGTCGAACTGTGCGACGGGTGGTTCGGTCGGCGCAGGTTCGCGCAACTCACGTTGCGCCGCGGCCGTGAGTTGGTGGCCCGCGCCCGCGTGCGTGAAGCGTTGCCCCCCGGCCGCCGTATAGAGGCATGTGCCGGCTACGACCACGACGAAGATGATCGAGGTCGCGGTGTTGAAGCCGGGCAATAGATAAGCGAGCACGGCCATAACAAAACTGAAGCCTGCGAGCCAGAGCAGTTTTGTGCCGACCCAATCGGCCAGTCCCGCCGCGTCGCGCACCTTGCGCGCATCGTAGCCGGCGATCAGGCGCACCTGCCGCTTGTACTTGATGAGATAGCCGAAGACGAGCAGCAACAGCCCGACCAAGTTATATAAACCAACGTCTGCCATACATACGCCCTTCGGGCTGACACGTTAACTAACGTGCGTCGGCTGGTGTTGCTGTTCCATCAGTTCGATGAAGCGCCGGAAGTGGTGCGCGGCATCGTGCGGCCCCGGCGCGGCTTCCGGGTGATACTGGACGGAGAAGACAGGCAAACGTCGATGCCGCAAGCCCTCGACGCAATCGTCGTTGAGATTGACGTGCGTGACTTCAACGTCGGCCGGCAAGCTCGCGGCATCGACGGCGAAGCCGTGGTTGTGCGACGTGATCTCAACCGTGCCCGCCGCGCGATCCAGCACGGGCTGATTGCCGCCGCGATGCCCGAAGCGCAACTTGTAAGTTGTGCCGCCGAACGCGCGCCCAAGCAACTGATGACCGAAGCAGATGCCGAACACGGGCACGCCCGACTGCGTGACACGCCTGATCTCTTCAACCACTTCGGACATCGCCGCCGGATCGCCGGGACCGTTCGAGAGGAAGATGCCGTCTGGCCGCAACGCCAGCACTTCGGCGGCGGGCGTCGCGGCCGGCACGACCGTCACGCGACAACCGGCGGCGGCAAACTCGCGCAAGCTGTTGAGCTTCACGCCGAAGTCGTAACAGACCACGTGGAAGCGTTCGGTGTGGGCGGCCGGCACAACGTAAGGCTGCTGCGTCGTGACCACGCTCGCCAGTTCCCTATTCTCCATCGGCGTGGACGCGCGCGCTTTCGCCACGACACTATCCACGTCCAAATCTGTTGACGACAAACAAGCGCGCATCGCGCCCCGGTCGCGTATGTGCCGCACAAGCGCGCGCGTGTCTATGTGATCGATGGCGACGATCTGCCAACGTTTCAAGTAAGCGTCGAGCGTCTCTTCCGCGCGCCAACTCGAAGCCATGCGGCTTGCCTCGCGCACGACGAAGCCTTCAACCCACGGGCGCGCTGATTCAGAGTCAGCATTGTTCACACCGTAGTTGCCGATCAGCGGATAGGTCATGCAAACGATCTGGCCGGCGTAAGACGGATCAGTCAAGACCTCTTGATAGCCGGTCATCGAAGTGTTGAAGACCATCTCGCCGCAACGCTCGCCCGCAGCGCCCCACGCGCGCCCGCGAAACGTCCGGCCATCTTCCAGCGCCAGCAGCGCGGCTTTCGTCTCAGTCATAGTGCGCTAAAGATAGCAGATCAATTGTGACCGGGCACAACGCGCAATCGTTGACCGATTGTATAACTCAACGCTTGGCGCGGACGGCGGCTGACATTCGTGCTGAGTTTGATCGGCGCAAGCTCGACCCGTGTTCGTTCAAGCTTGCGTGCGTAAGAATTGCTGCGCTTCGTTGAGCCAGCGTTTGTCGGCGCGGTACTTGTAGGCGGGCGCGGTCTGGACGGCTTCGATGCAGGCGCGCATGGCCTCGGTCGCTTCGCGTTGACGGCCCAAACCGGCGAGCGCGCGGCCCTTGAGATACAAGCCTTCGGGATCGGACGGGCGTTGCGCGAGGAACTGTTCGAGCGCGTCGAGCGCGTCGGTGTATTGGCCGGCGGCCAAGTAGGTCGCGCCGATCTCGCGCCAGATTTCGTGCTGCGCGTGCTGCGGTGCGCGCGTGACGACCTGCTCGAAGTGTTGGATCGCTTCGGCCAGTTTGCCTTCGGTGCGACTGATGCGGCCCAGTTGATAATGCGCGTCCACTTCGTCGGCGTCGATCTCGATGGCGCGCAGGAAACGTTGCCGCGCCTCGTCGAGTTCTTTGCGCTGCAAGTGGATCAGCGCGAGGTTGTAATGTGCCGACGCATCGGCCGGGTTCAGGGTCGCGGCTTCGAGGTTCTGCCGGAAGTTTGCGCGCGCGCGTTGCGTCTGCATTATCTCGCCGAGATAGCCGCGCACTAAGAAGACAAGCATGAGCAGCAGGAACGGCGACGACAAGATCGGTCTGACTCTATCAAGCACGGGCCACGCGAAGAACAGCACGACGCCGCTGCCGACCAAGACCGCGAGCGCCCGCGCCCACGAGATGCGAAACACGACGCGCACGGCCCAGAGCGTCCAGAGCGCCACGAACGGCAGCACTAACGTGAAAGCGAAATTCGCCACCAACAGTTGCGGGTCGAGCCAGCGGGCCAGTTCTGCGCCGGTCACTTGTTGTTGCGCGGCCATGCGCTCCATCGTCTGCCGGGTCTGCGTGATCACGTCGGCCTCGAAGCCGCTGCGGCGCGTGAGCCAAGCGAGCGGCAGCGCGATCAGATGCGCCGCCGTCCATGCATAAAAGACGGCGGACGCAAGCGGCGCATACTCTTGCTGCAAGACGAGCCGGAAACTGCCGCGCCGCTCGAACCAGTTGGCGAACAACACGAGCGCCGGCACGAACGCAAACGCGATCAACAACAAAGACCCGGCCGCATCGCGCACCAAGCCGAACACGACCCACGCCCCGGCGCGCACCAACGCCGGGAACAGAAACGGCCACTGCGAATAGAGCGTCAGTCCAACTTGAGCCACGAGCGCCAGCACCGCCGCCACGCCGAGCGGCGCACGGTCGCGCACGGCCGCGAGCGCACGCCCCGGCGCGTAGAACATCAACAGCAGTGGCTTCAACAAATTCATATCTACTGGCGACTGTTCGTTATGGCTCGACCTCTTCGTCGTCGGGTGTCGGGCTTGTGTTCGGGGCGGTCAGCGCGTAGTCAGTTTCGTGGCGGATGAAGCTCGCGGCCGAGAGCGGCCAGTAGCGCAGCAGCGCCTTGCCGTAGATATATTTTTCGGGCACGAGTCCCCAATAGCGCGAGTCGCTCGAATGGTCGCGGTTGTCGCCCATGACAAAATAGTAGTGCGGTTTGACGATGACGGGCGGCTGGCTGACGTGCGAGGCGTTGAGTTGCGGATCGAGATACGGCTCGTCGAGTTCCTTGCCGTTGATGCGAATGCGCCCGTCGCGCACTTCGACCATCTCGTTCGGCAACCCGATCACGCGCTTGATATAACTCTTATCCGGGTCGTCGGGAAACCAGAAGACCACGATGTCGCCGCGCGCCAGCGGCGGCACATGATAATAGACCAGCTTGTTGACGAAGATGCGCTCGCCGTCATGCAAGCGCGGCAGCATCGACGTGCCTTCAACCTTAACGGGCTGCACGACGAAGACGACGAACAGCACCATCAACATCACGGCGAACATCAGGTCGCGCGCCAGCAGCCGAGCCTCGGCCCAGAAGTGCTTGCGTGATTCCACCTCGAAGCTCTGCACTTCGATGTCGCGGTCGTCGGCCGCGCTGATGTCGCCGAAGCGGTATCGGCTCTTGTTTGTGCGTTTGAAAATGGCCATTGTTTAGGCGCGTGTCCCGGCGCTAGATTTTGAGGTTAGCCGCCCGTCGGCCCGCTTGTCAACGCGAGGCCGACGGCAGGCCCCGTGGCTTGTCCTTGACAGGCGCGCGCGCGCGTCTCTATTATCGCTAAGTCAAGTGTTGTCAAACACTAATCCGAACCGACCACGATCCCCAAGGCATCATTGACGGAGGCTAACGAAGCGTGATTAAACTCGACATCGTGAATCGCGTCGCCGACCGCACGGGCGTGCCCAAGATGAAGGCCGAGCAGGCCGTGGATGCGCTCTTTCATTCGATGAAGGAGGCGCTGGCGCGCGGCGAGCGGATCGAACTGCGCGGCTTCGGCGTCTTCGTCGTCAAACCGCGCAAGCGCGGCGTCGGGCGCAACCCGCGCACCGGCGAAGAAGTCGCCATCCCACAAGGCAAGACCATCCGCTTCAAACCCGGCAAGGAACTCCAAGCCCACGGCTTCACCGCCGAAGAAGGCGACGACATCCACGATACCGAAACGCCTGTCACGAATGACGAGTGACGATCAGCCGTCAGCAGTCAGCGGTCAGCAATCAGCTTTCGTCTTTAGCTGAAAGCTGACTACTGATTGCTTCTCTTTATGTCTGAACTAGCCCGCAGCCTGCCGTCGTTCGTGCCGCCTGAGCCAGCTTATGCGGCGCGCGTGCGCCTGCGCCCGACGGCGCGCGAGTGGACGCGGCATGCGACGCTCTTGCTGTTGACCGGACTGACGGCGACGCTCGCGGGCGTCATGCTCGCGGTCAAAGACGGCGACGTGCCTGAGCCGCAACTCGTCGCGCCCGCACACTGGTTCGACTACGCGCATTACGTCCCCACTTATTACGTGCTGACGGTCTTGCATTTGATCAAGCACGCGCTCACGCATCCCGCCTTGCTCGCGCAGGGCGCGACGTTCGCCGCCGCACTGCTCGCCATCCTGCTCGCGCACGAGTGCGGGCACTACGTCGCCTGTCGTCGCTACGGCGTGCAAGCAACGCTGCCTTACTTCATACCCGCGCCGCCGCTCTTTCTGGCCGGCACGTTCGGCGCGTTCATCAAGATCAAGTCGCCGATTCCAACGCGCCGCGCACTGTTCGACATCGGTGTCGCCGGGCCGCTCGCAGGCTTCGCCGTCATCGTGCCCGTCGCCATCGCTGCGGCCCTGACAGTGCGACCCGAAGCGTTGCCCGCGGTCATCCCTGACGGCAGCATCCTGATCACTTTCAACAATCCGCTCCTACTACGCGTGTTCGCACACCTGATGGGCACGCAGTTTGATGCCATCGCCTTCAATCCTTTTTATTACGCCGCATGGATCGGGCTACTGGTGACGAGTTTGAACTTGCTGCCGGTGGGTCAACTCGACGGCGGGCACGCGGTCTTCGCGGTCGCAGGCGGGCGCGTCCACACATGGGTCGGGCGCGGCGCGTTCGCGTTGATGGCGGCGCTCGCATTTTTGGGCTGGCGCTGGCACGGCGTCCCTAGCGGGTTCGTCTATGCGGTGCTGCTCTTTGTCATGCTGCGCGTGCGCCACCCGCAGGCCGAAGACGAACGCACGCCGCTCGGCCGCGCACGCCAACTCGTCGCGCTCGCCACGCTCGCAGTCTTCCTACTCTGCTTCGAGTTGTTTCCGCTGACGATCACCTGACGCGTTACAAGCTTAAGCATAACGAGCAGCGGCCGCGTTGGATCGATCCAACGCGGCCGCTGCTCGTTATGCTTAAGTTCGACTCGTTCAGGCGACTTGGTTCACTTGGCGACGACGGCGCGTGTTGCTGCACCGCCGAGACTGCTGCGGACAGTGATGCTCTGCGGATTCGTCGCCGCGTTGAACTGCCCTGTGTACTTGCCGCCGCCGTTATTCGCCAGCGTGCCGAGCAGTTGCCCGCTCGCCGTCACGAAGACTTGCAGCGTCGCCGTCGAGCGCGTGCTCGTCGCCTCAACCCGCAAGGTGCGCTTCGATGTGTCGTATTGCGCGAGCGTGATGCTGACCACATCGGCCGCAACTGTTGGATTGAGCGTGAGCGTCGCCGTGCGCGCGGCCGCGTTCAGAGTCGCGCTGATCGTTACGCTCGCGGGCGAAGCGACTGACGCGGTTGTGACCGTGAAGTTAGCGGCCGACGCACCAGCCGCAACCGTGACGCTTGCGGGCACGGAAGCGAGCGCGCTGCCCGACGAAAGATTAACGATTGTGGCCGTTGCAGCGGGCGCAGTTAAAGTGACTGTGCCTTGAACGTTGTTGCCGCCCGTGATTGCGGACGGATTCAAGGTCAAAGACGACAAGGCGAGGGCGGGCGTCGCCGGAGGCGTGACGGTCAAGAGCGCGCTCTGTGTCGAGTTGCCAAACGTCGCGGTGATTGTCACCTGCGTCGGCGTGGCGACGGGCGCGGTCGTGAAGTTGGCGAAGGCGCTGTTCTGGGTTGAGAACTGAATGCGAATCAGGCGCGGGACGGCGGCGACGTTCGGGTTGCTGCTCGTCAACATGATGTTCGCGCCTTCGGTCGGGGCGTTGGCGGCTAGAGTGACGAGTGCCTGCACAGCTTGATTGCTGCCGCCGACGATTGTTTGCGGCGTGAGCGTGATGGATGAAATGGGGACGGGTTGCGAAGGCGCGTTGACGGTCAGCGTCGCACTCTTTGTCACGCCGCCATAACTCGCGCTCAAGGTGACGGGCGTGGTCGTGCCCGTCGTGGTTTGGATGGGGAACTGCGCGTTCGTCTGTCCCGCCGGAATCGTGACGCTCGCAGGCATTGAGATAAGCGACGGGTTGGCGTTCGTCAAGTTAACGAACGCGCCGCCGGTGGGCGCGACGTTGCCGGTCGTCAGGCTCACAACTCCGGCCGCGTCGCCGCCGCCGAAGACGCCCGCCGGTTGCACCTGTAGCGAACCGAGCGCGAGCGGTTCAGTCGGCGGCGTCACTCTTAGCGTTGTGCTGCGACTGCCGATCCGGTTGTTTGAGACGTTGATGTTGACGGTCTGCGTTGTGGTGACGCGCGTTGTGTCCACTCTGAATCTGACGTTGGCCATGCCCGCGACGATGCCGGCCGCCACAGGCAGCGAGCGACTGCCCGTAGGCATGATAACGACGTTCGGGTTACTGCTCGAAAGCGTTAGCGGGAGACTGCCCGACGGCGCGACTGCGCCCGCAGCAAGACTCACTTCGACCTCGGCCTGTGTGCCGCCGACGACGCTTGAGGGCGTGACGGTGAGGCCGCCATATGCGAGCGGCGCAGGAGCGCGACCCGTCGTATTCACAAGCACGGTCGTGCCCGCGTTGTTGCCGCGCACCTGTAGCACGATGTCCTGTTTGCCGTCGCCGTTTAAGTCCGAAGCCAGCAAGTAGCCGCCGCCGCTGCCGACGACGAAGCCGGGCACGAGGTAACGCGCCACGGGCTTGAATGTGCCGTCGCCGTTGCCGTACAGCACGCCGAACATCCCGTCGCCGGTCTGCGAACAACAGAGGGCCATGCCGAGCGCCACATCCTGAAAACTGTCGCCGTTGAAATCGGCCACGGTCAATTCGCCGACGCGCTCAAGCAACGGGTCGAGGATGGAAGCCGACTGGCGAAACGTGCCGTCGCCGTTGCCGAGAAGTACGACCGTTCGATGGTCGGCGTCAGCCGCGACGGCTAAATCCTGTATCCGGTCGCCGTTGAAGTCAGCAATGTCTATGTCCGTGTTATCTATGCCCTGCACGATGAGCAGGTCGGGCAGTTGCCGGAACGTGCCGTCGCCGTTGCCGAGCAGGATCAAGACCTTGCCGAAGGCCGCCGCGATGCCGAGGTCTGCGTTGCCATCGGCGTTGAAGTCGCCAACGGCGAGACGCGTCAGCGGTGCGCCGACGCGAATTCGTTGCGCGGGCTGAAGCGTGCCGTCGCCGATGCCGCGCCAGAGCGAGATCGAATCGGCGACCACGCACGGGGCCGTGAAGCAGGCTATTTCGTGCGCGACCACAACGTCGAGCCGCCCATCATGATCGAAGTCTGCGATGACGACCGAGGGCGAGTCCGAGCCTGTATCGTTCGGATAACTCGCGGGTGCGCCGAACGTGCCGTCGCCGTTACCCAAAACTACTGTCAGCCCCGTCTGCGCGTTGTTGTTGGTGACGACCAGATCGAGTTTGCCGTCGCCGTTGAGATCGCCCGCCGCGACATCCTGCGTGTAGCCGCCCGCCGGGTACTCGACCTGCGGGCGGAAAGAGCCGTCGCCTAGCCCAAGCATCACGCGGACGTTGAGGCCCGCGCCCGCGAGATCAGGTTTACCGTCGCCGTTGAAGTCCGCGACGATGTGCGTATTCCCGACAATCGGGTAGTCGCGCCCGGCGAAAGTCGCCGTCTGGGCTGCGCTGCTCATGGCGCAAAGTAAGATTACTAAAGCAACAAATAAGGCTGGCGTCAGTAAGCGCGCAGCTATCGGGCCGGCTGCGAGGGACATAATGTTCAGCTTCCTTTTACGCTAATGGTTGTGTCAGTCGATGGCAGATAGTTTAAGGACGGGTCTTGCCCCACTGATACAACCAGAGCATAAACAATCGCTATGCCAGATCGCGCGCGCAGTCAGCAATCACAGCCACAGGCAACAGCTAGATACAGTTAACCCCTACCACCCGCCGCTGCCGCTCCCGGCATGTCTTTCCTGCGGGCCGGTACTTACTTCGCAGCCAGCTAAAGCGCAGAGCTTTGCCTGAATGGCTCAGGCGTAGATATGTTAGTAAAAGCAAACATCTTCAGGGTGTGCGAACGTAGTATCAAAGTGCAAAGCGAGTAGCACTTCGGCTGGCTTTGCACAATAAGTCGCCAAAGTGACCCATCTCAAGGGACTTTTTGTGCAAGTGCGATTTCTGCACAAAAAGTCATTTGGGGAAGCGAAAGTTTTGGTAGGCTTGGGGTATGTCTCAAAGCATCATTCCTAATCCGCCTCAAACACCGTCACGTTGGAGACGGTTCGCTGCTTGGCTCATTAAAGAAACCATCGGCAACGGTTTTTATGAGGGCTTTGTGCGGCTTGCGAGGTGGAGCGTGAAGATGGTGCTCTATGTTGCCGCTGGCGCTGCCTACCTTCATTACCGGCTAGGCGTCTCGCTTGATGCACTTATTATCGCAGGACTAGTTGGCACGGCGGCCCTAATATCTATCGCCGCCAATATTATTGTGCGGTGGATACTACCTAAAGCGAATGCTGCGACTTTGCCTATGACAAAAATATCTGCGCCGGTTGAGGCAGAACAGGAGAAGCTAGTCGAAGGGCTAAACATCCGCATAAAAGAACTAGAAGGAGAACTGAAAGAGGAGACTAAAAAATACAAGTTTGAATTGAGCCAGAAGGAAGGATTAAGGGAATACAGGGATTCTTTAGAATCTCGACTAGGCGCGCACAAATGGCTGCATGAGATGGCGCAGATTCAAGCGCATGATATAGGCAGTTACGTAAAAGTTGAAAAGGTATATTTCTGTTACCACAAATTGAAAGACACCATACCGCTTATCATCTTTGGCGTGGACATCTATAACAAGTCTGTTTTTAACATCGTCATTGAAGACGTAGTAGAGGGACATATTGAAATTGCAGGAAAGCCTTTACTCAGAGACAAGCGGTTAATCTACAATCAAGGGATTATCTCATCATCAAGTAAAGGAACTCTCACTATTGAGCAACGCCTCAGTCCAGAGGAGGCCCACCCTTATAGCCAAGTGTGAGGAAAGCGCATTCGGAGCTTTTTTCTACTTTGATAACCTAGTCCTCACGGTTAGAGGTGGCACACAGTTCCCGCAATATGAACAGACAAAGCTAACACTACCCCAAAGCATAGGCCACAAAGATGATCGGCTATCTCGGCTTGCAAAGTTTGATGCAGACCATTTCAGTGCCGTCGTCCACGTCAGGCATATTACATGGAATCCAGCTTATCTATCAGAGAATCTACCCTATATTGAGTTTACCTTTACCATCTTCAACGGGTCTGTTTTCGACTTAACCGTCGTTGACACGATAGAGGGTTTTATCAGCTTTGGCCATGAGCGTCTTGGCGGATACCTATGGTTCTCCGATAAGCCTATAAAGATAATCAAGCATGGCGACCATTACCGCCTCAAGATTTGTCAGCGGCTTGATGATAAAGAAGTGAAGTTCATATCCGAAGCACCGGAAGCTGATATGCGCTTCGCCTTTGAGTTCGACAAATTAATAATTAAGCTTTCAAGCGAAGGGTTAGACCCTACACCCTTATTCCTTCCATTCAGCATAGATAAAAACTCAACCGCGCACTATTGAGTGGCGAGTAGTTCAAGGTTCATTCCAGAACGTCGGCTCAACGCCAAGTTCATACATAGACTGAATCACGCAGCACAAGTTATGCGCCAAGACCTTACAAACACTTCATTCATTTGCGCCGTGTGGCTCTTGCTTTTGAGGCGTTCACCGAACTTGCCTTTAATCATGGAGAACGTCGTCTCAACATTACTGCGTTGATGATAGTGCCGCATGAAGTCCGCTTGGTTGTACTGATACAGATGATACATGCGCTTCCAGACCGACCGCTCCGACGATTCGCGGCCGTCGCGTTGGCACGAAACGCGATGTAGGGCATGGCGGGTTTGTGTGCAAAGCTGATGACAATTCTTTACGAACGCAGGGTGGCGGGTGGCGTAGAATGGGTGGCTATGTTGGGCACGCATGTAATAGTTGGCAGAGGTCGTGTGGTGCGGGCTGCAAGTTGGTGCATAGACGATGAACAGGAGTTGTGCGGGTCGGGCGCGGAGTTGCTGAATGCGTAGTCTGTTTTTGAAGGTCTTTCTGTGGTTCTGGCTGGCGATGGCGCTGGTCATTGTCGCGCTGCTGCTGACGGTTGAGTTGACGCGTAGCCGGCAACCATTCCCGCTGTACACGGGCATGGACAGGATCATGGATGTGTACTCGCAGACCGCCGTGGCGACCTACGAGCGCGAAGGGCGCGCGGGGCTGATCAACTTTTTCGGCGAACCACAGACGAGCGCGGGCACGACCTTTTATCTGTTCGACGAGCAGGGCGCGGAAGTGACCGGGCGCAGTGCCCCGGCCGACGTGTTAGAGGCCGCGCGCCGTGCTGCCGCGACCGGCAAGATCATTAGGGGCACGCCGGGCGAGCGGATGTTTGGTGCGCATCCGGTTGTGACGGCGGGCGGGCATCGCTACGTGGTTGTCGATGTGTCGAACCGGGCGCGCGGCGGCCCCTTCTCCGATCATCCTATGGCGCAGGCGTTGCGCGTCCTCGCCGTGCTGCTGACGGCGGGCGTGCTGTGCTACTTGCTGGCGCGCTACATCGTCGCGCCGGTCGTCAAACTGCGCGCCGTCACGCGGCAGGTGTCGAGCGGCGACCTCTCGGCCGCGTCGGCCCGCTCATGGGTCGCCGCCGCGACGAGTTGGGCGCAATGGGTCGTGACTTCGACGAGATGGCGGCGCGCGTCGAGACGTTGGTTAACGCGCAGCAGCGGCTCATCCGCGACATCTCGCACGAGTTGCGCTCGCCGCTCGCGCGCCTTAACGTCGCCTTAGACCTTGCGCGCAAGCGTGCGGGCACGGAGGCCGCAAGTGCGCTCGACCGCATCGAGCGTGAAGCGCACCGCCTCAACGAGATGATCGGCCAACTGCTCACGCTCGCCCGTTGGGAAACCGGCATGGACGGGCAGCGGCGCGAGGCGGTCGAACTCGCCCCGTTCGTGCGCGATGTGGTGGCGGACGCGAACTTCGAGGCGAGCAGCACGAACCGTGCTGTGCGTGTGACAACGTGCGAGGCGTGCCGCGTCGCAGGCGTCGCGCCGCTCCTGCGCAGTGCGCTTGAGAACGTGATGCGCAACGCCGTGCGCTACACGCCCGAACATACGACGGTGGACGTAGCCCTGCACTGCCGCGTCGTGGACAACGCTCCAACCGCCACCATCACCATACGCGATTACGGCACGGGCGTCCCAGCCGAAGCTCTCACCAACATCTTTCGCCCGTTCTACCGTGTCGCGGATGCGCGCGACCGCGCCTCAGGCGGCACAGGTCTGGGCCTCGCCATCACCGAGCGCGCCATACGCCTGCACGGTGGCAGCGTCAACGCCGTGAACCATCCGGCGGGCGGGCTGCTCGTCGAACTACGCCTGCCAATCGAACTCGCCATGCCCGCGCGGCTGGCCGAGCCGTCAACCGTAATCGCCTAATCTTACCCGCCGCGGCGCGTGACGAAATAAGTACACATATCCTGTCGAATTGACTTCCATCTGAGACGTTAATTGTATTTGCGTGACAAGTTAGGCAGTTTTCAGAGCAGTTGCGCCGTTCATGCAAACATCTTGTTGGCCAAATATATTGGAACCACAACTTTCGCCTTGACTTTTGCTACGGGCTACACTAAGTTTGCTCACCCCTAAGTCGTCGGCGCGGAAGTCCCCTCCTTTCGCTTTGAATCCATAATCCACCAATTGTCGCCGGTGTTGGCTCTTAGGCTGATGATCCGCGTTCATCAGTTTATGTTCAACACTAGCCTTAAGGTGCGTGGCGCGGCCCTCCTAGCCCGGTACGCATTGGATGTTCTACGTGTCAGTCTAGGAGCTGTAACAAAGGAGTTAGCCCTGCAACTCACCATTCTTCCGATAGGCAGGCAGGTTAATGCACTGTAGCGCGCATTAACCGCCAGTAACGAGCGCGCATAAGTCAGACGGAATTTATTCTTGTGCGCTTAGCTGCACCTCTAAACCGAACCGAAGCTAGCCGTTGCGAACCCCTCCACGGCAGCCTACAGGGTACAGATAGTCAAGGAGTGCTTTCGATGAAAACTCACCTGCATAGGCTCCCTCTCGTTCTTCTTCTCTTGACGCTCCTGAGTCAAGTGCCCAGTGTCCAAGGGCAAATCGGCGGTCTGGTCGGCCCGCACGCGTTGCGCGCAGACCTCAGCCGCCGAAGCGACAATCCTATCGGCGTGGCCCGCTCCACAGGCAGTGATGAAGGCACGCCAACTAACAAGCCCGACACGAACAGCCCCGACGCGCCTGAGACGGGCGCGCCTGCTGAAACTGCTCTGCCCGCGGCCTTGCCGAGTAGCGAGCCGCGGGCGCTGACGAGTTTGGCCCCGGTGGCGGTCATGGCCGCCGCCGTCGCGCCCAGCGTCACGATCACGACGCCGACCGCCGGGACTAACTTCCGCGTCCCCGTCGATGTCCCGGTCGCGGCGGCGCTCTTAGGCATACCCGGTTTTGTGCATCGCGTCGAGTTCTATGCCAACGGGGTCTTGATTGGCACAGACCTAAGCTCGCCCTACGACATCGTGTGGACCAACGCCGGGGCGGGCATCACGGTCAATACCACCTACGCGCTCACGGCCAAAGCGTTCACCCTCGCCGGTCAGACCTACACGTCCGACCCCGTGTCGGTGATCGTCAAGCCGCCGTTTGCGACGGGCGCGCCCGCGCCGCCCGCCACCTGTAAAGTGGCGAACATCGTCGCCTTCGATCAGGTCTTCTTCTACAACCGCCTCGGCGCGGTCAATCCGGGCGGCATGATCTATGCGCTCGCACGCGACATTGTGCCGATTGATTCAAACTTGGGTCTGACGCCGGGCAACGTGCGACTGCGCGACGGCAAACGTGCGCGCCCGCTTGTGCTGCGCATGAACATCGGCGACTGTCTGCGTATCAACTTCCAGAACCTGCTCAAGCCCGACGACGACAACGACGATAACGCCGAAGGTAACTGCGACAACGTCGTGCTGAGTCCTGAGCAGAAGCGGCGCTGCGATCAGCCGCGCACGCGCACTGCGTCGGCCCACGTGCAGGGCTTACAACTCGTCAACAGCATTCTCAGTGACGGCTCGTGGGTGGGCGTGAACCCAAGCAGTTTGGTCGCCCCCGGCGGCGTCACCACCTACATCTATTACGCCGACAAAGAAGGCGCGAACGTGATGTACTCGACCGCCGCGACGACGGGCGGCGAAGGCGATGGCGGCTCGCTGGCCAATGGCTTGTTCGGCGTGGTCAACGTCGAACCGGCGGGCGCCGAGTACTACCGCAGCCAGCTCACACGGCAAGAAATGCAGTGGGCCTCGAACGGCGAGCGTTGGCCGTCGGGGCAACCGAAGATCAACTACGACGCGGTCTATCCCGTGGGACATCAGTTCGCTGGCAAACCCATCCTGCGGATGACGGTCGGCAACGAAATCTTCCACCCGGACTTGAACGCGATCATCACGGGGCCGAACCGGGGCAACTTCGCCGCGAACACTTACCCGGCAAACCCGCCCCTGCCGAATCGCAACAAGCCGTTCCGCGAGTTCTCCGTCGTCTATCACGACGAGATCGTGGCGGTGCAAGCGTTCCCGCAGTTCGATGAACGCGAAGGCAATCCACTCGCGCACACGCTTGCATAGCGTGCGCGACGGCTTCGCCATCAACTATGGCACGGGCGGCATCGGCGCTGAAGTCTTAGCCAACCGCTTCAACGTCGGTCCGATGCACGACTGCCCCGAATGCCTCTACGAAGAGTTCTTCCTCAGTGCATGGACGGTCGGCGACCCGGCGATGATCGTGGACGTGCCCGCCAACGCGCGCGACGGCAGCGGCAACCTGATCACGGGGCCGAAAGCGACGAAGGTGTTCTTCCCGGAAGACCCGTCGAACGTGCATCACAGCTACATCAACGACCACACCAAGTTCCGCGTCGTGCATGCCGGACCGAAGGAACACCACATCCACCACTTGCATGCGCACCAATGGCTGCACACGCCCAACGACGACAACTCGTCGTACCTCGATAGTCAAGCGATTGGACCGGGCAGCACCTTCACGATGGAGATCAACCACAACGGCAGCGGCAACCGCAACAAGGTGGTCGGCGACTCTATTTTCCACTGCCACTTCTACCCGCACTTCGCACAGGGCATGTGGGAGTTGTGGCGCTCGCATGACGTGTTTGAAGAAGGCACGCAGTTAGGCGAAGACGGCATCCCGGTGGGCGGCGCACGCGCGCTGCCCGACGGCGAGATCGCGGCCGGCACGCCGATTCCGGCGCTCGTCCCGATCCCGAAACAGGCGATGGCGCCGATGCCGACGGCCACCGTGCCCGGCTATCCGTTCTTCATCGCAGGCGTCGCGGGGCATCGCGTCTCGCACCCGCCGCTCGACACAGAGTTTGATGGCGGTCTGCCGCGGCACATCATCACGGACGGCGTGCCCGTCTTTCACAAAGAGGAGCTACCGGCGTTCAGTCTGGTCAAGGCCCGGCTCGATTTCGACAAGTCGCTGTTGACCGCCGTGGCGCAGCAGATCCCTGAGAACGGCACGCCGTTAGAGCAGGCGGCGATGGCTTATCACGCTATCCGCAACCATGCAAGCATCACGCCCGAAGGCGTGGCTTCCAGCTTCATTCTCAACGGTGCGCCGCCGCAACCGGGCGCGCCCTACGCCGACCCGTGCGTGGACGACGAAACCGGCAGCCCGGCCTTCAACCGCTTGATCGAATACAAGGCCGCGGCCTTCCAGTTCGACATCAAGCTGAACAAGGCCGGCTGGCACTTCCCGCAGCAACGCATTCTCGCTTTGTGGGCCGACGTGGACCCGACCAGACAGGGCACACGCCCGCCCGAACCACTCTTCTTCCGCGCCAACACGAACGACTGCGTCGTCTTCAAGCATACCAACTTGATCCCGCGTGTCTACGTCTTGGACGACTTCCAGGTGCGCACGCCGACCGACGTTGTCGGGCAGCACATTCACAACGTGAAGTTCGACGTGACCTCGTCCGATGGTTCCGGCAACGGCTGGAATTATGAGGACGGCACGTTCAGCCCCGACGAAGTTATTGAGCGCATCACTGCGATCAATGCCGGGCCGAACGGCGGCATACTGCCCTTCGGGGGCGGTACGCCCGTGCATCTGACCGCGCAACCGCACCCGTTCTTCGGCACACTCGGCGCACAGGTCACCATCCAGCGTTGGTTTACCGACAACGTGCTCAATAACAACGGGTTCGACCGTGGGGTGCGCACCGTCTTCACGCACGACCACTTCGGCCCTTCGACGCACCAACAGGTCGGCCTCTACGGCGGTCTGGTCGCGGAGCGCGAAGGCTCTGTGTGGCGTGACCCGGAGACGGGCACGATCTTCGGCGGTCGCTTCGACGGCGGTCCGACCAGTTGGCGCGCGGACATCATCCCGCCCGACGAGACGTTTGCCTTCCGCGAGTTCGTCGTCGAATTCGCCGACTTCCAACACGCTTATCGCGCTGGTGGCGGCGTGAACAATGAAGGCGAGCCTGTGCCTGATCCGGCGAAGGTCGTCAACCCGCCGGCCAGATGGAGGCCGCCTTTACGCCGCCGTTCGTCCTGTTAGAGAAGATGCAGCAGTGCCCGGAGATCAACGCCGCGCCGCCGTGCCCGGAAGCAATCGCCGCGGCCGATGTCGGCACGATGGTGGTCAACTACCGCAACGAGCCGATTCCGCATCGCATCTGGAACTTCAACGGCGTCGGGACTGAACCCGGCCCCGGTGATATCCCGCAACAAGCGCCGGGCGAGCCGGGTGATCTGGCGAACGTCTATCGCTCGAACATCACGCGCGTTGACCAGCGCACGAACGTGCAGCCAAACTTCTACCCGCCGCTGACGCAAGGCGTTGAGCCGGGCGATCCGTTCACGCCCCTCATGCGCGCGTATGAGGATGATCAGGTGCAAATTCGCGTCCTCATCGGCGCACACGAAGAAGGGCACAACTTCACGGTCAACGGCATCAAGTGGCTGTTTGAGCCGGGGTCGCCCGACGACCCGAATGAGGTCAACAACAGCGGCTGGCGCAACTCGCAGATGATGGGCATCAGCGAGCACTTCGAGTTCGAGGTTCCGGTCTTGCCGATGCCCGCGCAGAACTCAAACGAAGAGCCACCGCCCTTCTACGATTTCCGCTACGCGCCCGGCGTCGCCACAGACGATCAGTGGAACGGACTGTGGGGTTTGCTGCGCGCTTATCGCGGCTCCGAGCCGACGACGCAAGGCGGCGCGGCCATGTTGGCAGACGATGGGGGCCGCCTGACGAATGCTGCGCCGCTCCTGCCGCTGCCGAATAACCCTGACGGCAGAGCGCCCGCTTCGGCGGCAGCACCCAACTCGGTGTCCGGCACAACCGCTGGCAACTCGATAGCGGGCGTGCCCGTCTGTCCGACCGGCGCGCGGCCGACACTGTGGAACGTCTCGGCCTATCTCGCGCGCGACTTGCTGACCGAAGGCACGCTCATCTATAACCCGCGCCCCAACCAAGGCGGTCGGCTCGAAGACCCGACCGCGATCATGTACGTCCGCGACGACGACATTGATCCGAACACCGGGAAACTTCATCTGATGTACCGGCCTGAGCCGCTCATCCTGCGCGCCAACGCTGGCGACTGCATCACGCTCAACCTGACGAACCATCTACCCGAAGCCATTGATCTACCCGGCCACAACACGTTGCCGATGATCATTGACAACTTCAACAACAACCAGATCAGGCCCTCGGCTAAAGTCGGCCTCCACCCGCAACTGCTGTTCTACGACGTGACCAAGAGCGACGGCATGAACGTCGGCTTCAATCCCGTCCAGACGGCTAATCCGGGCCAGAGCGTCCAGTACATCTGGTACGCGGGCGACGTGAAGATGGACGACATCTCCGGGCAGCCCGTCTATACGCCGGTCGAGTTCGGCGCGACGAACCTGATGCCCGCCGATCCGATCAAGCACTCGAACAAGGGCGCTATCGGTGCGATGATTATCGAGCCGCAAGACACTTGGGTCATTTACGACACGGTGTCGGCGCAAGACAACTTGCGCACGCATGCCGAAGTGTCCTTGCAGTTCAATCCGTACCGCACGTCGCTCAACGAGAAGGTGCTGCTCTATCAGAACGACATCAACATGCGCTTCGGCGAACGGACTGAGTTTGGTCACTTGAAGGCCGTGCCGAACCTTGGCGATGAAGACGATCCTGAGGACACAGGGCAGAAGGCGGTTAACTACCGCACTGAACCCATGTGGAAGCGACTCGGCTACGAGCCTGACTTGCAGTTCAGCGAGACGCGCAAGAAAGACTTCACCGAATCGCTGAGCAACAATCAGGTCGGCGGCGACCCGGTCACCCCGGTCTTCTCGTCGTCGCGCACCTCGCTCGTTCGCTTCCGCGTGTTGCACGGCGGCGGGCATCCGCGTAATCAAAGCTTCATCCTCCACGGCCATGAGTGGCAGGAAGAACCTTACATCAATAGCTCGACGAAGATCGGCAACAACCCACGGTCGGAGTGGAAAGGCATACAGACCGGCCACGGCCCGTCGAACCACTTCGATGTGGATATCTTCTACGGCGCGGGCGGTCGCTTCCGAGTCATCGGCGATTACCTGTGGCGCGACCGTTCTTCGTTCACCTTCGACGGCGGCATCTGGGGCATCTTCCGCGTACCGTAAGCGGAGGCTGATCCAAGCCGTCAGGCTAACTTCAACCCTAAACCGAAAGCGGGCGAGCTTGATTAAGCTCGCCCGCTTTCATTTTGGTTAGCTGTTACTTTATGTCTTCGTGCTGAGTTATGCCCGACGTTAACTTACGAACGCGGCGCGTTCGCGGGTGCGATCTTCAAGGCGGTTTCGATGGCGGCCTTCAAGCCTTCGTAGGAACGTTCGGTGACGCGCCGGCCGTTGATGAAGATGGTCGGCGTACCGTTGACCCCGGCGCGATCACCGTCGCGCACGTCATGCAGCACTTCTTCGGCAAACGTGTTGCCGGCCAGCGCCGCATCGAACTGTGTGCGGTCAAGCCCGACGCGGCTGGCGTATTCCTTGAGCCGGTCAACTTCAAGCGCCGCTTGATTAGCGTAGAGCAACGCGGCATATTCCCAATACTTCCCTTGCGCGCGGGCCGCGGCCGCAGCCTCGGCCGCCTTGAGGGCGTCCTTGTGCTGCGCAAGCGGGTAGTCGCGCACGACGAGCCGCACGCGGTCGCCATACTCGGTTAGCAACTTATCAAGCACGGTGTGCGTCTGCGCGCAACTCTGACATTGGAAGTCCGTGAACTCGACGATAGTGACCGCCGCGTTCGCACTCCCCTTCACCGGCTGATCGTCGGTTGAGATTTTGAGTACGGGCGGGACGGGCGGATTGAGGAACGCCTGAACCGCCGCTGCCTGTCGCAGTTGCTCGGCGAACGCGACGCGCTGCCGTTGCGCCGCCGCTTCTTTCAGGTATTGCATGATCTGTTCCTTCGCCTGTGCGAACTCGCCGTTGATGCGTTCTTTGTTCTCGTTATAGAACGTCTGCGCCTGCGCTTCTGTGACCGGCAGCACTTTCGTCTCAACTTCGGCATCGAGCAGTGCGCGCGTCGTCACCTGCCGCTTCTGGGCCTCGTTGGCGAGGAGTATGTCGTTGATCTTGAGATCGAGGTCTTGCTTGCGCAATCCGTAAGCCTGCTCCTGCACGCTGAAGATGAGCGGAGCTAAGCTGTCTTCGATGTCGGCCGAGGTGATGCGCTGACCGTTGACGGTGGCGAACAGACGCGCGCGGTCGGCGGCGGTCGCGGGCGGCGTCGCTTCGGGCACGAGCACCTGCACGGTGGCAGCGGTGCGCAACCGCTCCGCGAGTTTGCGCGCGAGTTCACGCTGGCGCTGCTCGCGCAGATAACCAACGATGTCGCCCTTCAGGGCCGGGAACTCGCCCTGTATGCGGGCCTTGTTCTCGTTGTAGAACGCCTGCGCTTCGGCCTCGGTCGGCTCTTGCGTCTTAGCGACGACCTCTTGCTCAAGCAATTTATAGGTACTGAGTTTGAGCCGCTTGGCTTCTGCTTCCAACAATGCGCTGTTTATCTGTAGTTCCAGTTCACGCCGTCGCGCCGCGACGACCTGCTCTTGCAGTTTGGCGACGCGCCCTTGCGTCTCAGGGCTGAAGTCCTGTTTGGTGATCTTGATGCCGTTGACCACTGCGAGCACTTCGGGCAGAGGGCCGGCCTCGCAGCCGCAGTCCGGTGCGGCGGCAAGGGGTACAGTGCCCGGTGTGCCGGTGTTTGGCTTGGTGGCAGTGGTGGTCGCCGGCCGCGCAGCACTAGGCTGCGGCTGCGGCGGTTGCCGGGCCGGTGCGTTGCCGGTCTGGGCAATGGCGGGTGCTGTTAGCATGAGCAGTGCGAGTAGTGAGTGCGAGAGTTTGAGCATTGAACCTCCGGTCAGTTAAACGTTAATCAGTTGATGGTTAATAAGCTTTGACCCAATCGCTGGCCGCGACGAAATCTTTTGTCTCTGGATTGATCGTCACCATGTAAGCGCCGGCCGCGCCGACGCGCCGGTTCGGCCCGAAGATGAGGCGCGGCGTCAGGCCCGTCTCGTAATCGTAAAGCCCTTCGAGCGCCGTGACGAGTTGCTCGCGGCTCAAGTCCGCGCCCGCGCGTTTGAGGCCTTCGACGAACGTTTTGGCGGCAGCTAAGGCCGCGAGTTGTGACGCTGTGTGGCGCGGCGTCAGCTTATGGTTTTCCAATAGCGCGCGGTACTCGGCCGCGCCCTCTTTAGTTATGTCCGTGGGCACGGTCGGGAACGCGAGAAAGATTTTCTGTTTGAAGGTCGCAGGGACGCCGCTCGCAAGGTCCTTCCCTGTCAACGCGCCGAGCAGGAAGACGTGGGGCGTCCAGTTGCGCGCGCCCGCCGCGCTGATGAGGGCGGCGGCTTGTGCGCCGCTGCCGAAGAAGTAGACGGCTTCCGTGCCCTGTCCCTGCAACTCCTGCGCGAGCCGCGCCGCGTCGAAACTGCCCGGCGCGTATGTTCGTTTGACGACTGCGCTGAAGCCTTGCTGCTGCGCCTGCTCGGCGGCTGCGTTGGCGGCTGCGGTCGTCAACTCACCTTCCGTGTAGACGATGACGGCCCGCGTTTTCTTCAACCCTAAAGTCGTATCGGCGAAGTTGACGAGGGCGCGCGCTTGTTCCGTCATGCCCGGCATGAGGTAAAAGACGTAACGGTTCGGCGGGTTGCCGATCTGTGGCAGGAGCGTCGAAGGGCCGATGAAAGGTATCTCTTCATCGCGGGCGAACATAGACATCTCTTTGTCCGCGCCTGCGCTCAAGCCGCCGACGAAGGCGAAGACTTGACCCGCACGCGTCAGCGCGCGCGCGTTCGTCAAGGCTGCGGCCGCGCCGCCGTTGCCGCTCTCGGCGACGCGCAGTTTGAGTTTGCGATTGTAGATGCCGCCCCGGCTGTTAACGTCGTCGAAGTAGGCCGTGAGTATGTCGCGCATCGCCGCGCTCACTTCGGCCAGTGCGCCCGTCGTCGGCAGCAGCACGCCGACCTCGATGTTATCCGCCGTGAGGCCCGGATCGCGGTCGAACTCGATGCGCTTGAGATAGGCGATCAGATCGGCCATGTCTTCGGGGGCCATGCGGTAACGCGGCATGGCAACCACGAGCGCGTTCTGATCCGGATCGATGCCGCGCGCGACCGCGTTGATGAACGAAGCCTCGTTGAACGGCCCGTGCTTGCGCCCCGACGGATGCGTGTGCCCGTAAGGCTTAATGAGGTTCGCCCAAGTCAGGTTGCCGGCGGTGACGCCGCCTTCGGTCTTCCCTTCGCCTTTGAAGCCGTGGCAGCCCGCGCAATGCACCGTCGTGGCGGGCACGTCCAGTTCGCCGACCATCGCGCTGATCTCGCGCCCGGCAACGCTTTCGCCGCGTAGGTAGAGGGCACGGCCGCGTCGCTCTTGCGGCGTCAGAGCGCGCACCTGTTCGGGCGGCGCGGCCGCCGCTGGTGGCTGCGACTGCTGTTGCTGTGCAACAACTCTGCGCGCCGCCACTCTGTTAGCGCACAAGGCGGCGACACAGAGAGTCAGCGCGCAGAGCGCGACGATGAGTTTGAGTCTTTTGACCATCAGCGTTTTTGCGCCGCCGGCGGCCGCACGCTATGGCACGGCGGGCGCGCCCTTGTCGGCCGCAACCTCGTTGACCAAGCGGATCAACTCGTCGGGCTTGGCCAACCCGAAGGCCTTCTTCCACAGGCCCGTCGCCTCGTTGCCGATGATCATGATAGTCGTGTGATCGTCTTTAGTCTCGACGTACTGGCCGAGTTTGTAGAGCGCCCAGTCCACGTTCTCTTTTTTCCCCGTCAGAAAAATCCAACCGGGTTTGGCGTGGAATCGTTCTGCGTACTGCTTCAAACGCACGGGCGTGTCCGTCAACGGATCGACCGAGATCGAAATGATGAAGACATCGCGGCCCAAGCGGTCGCCCAATGCCTCTTGCACCTTTTCCAAGCTTCGACTCATGGGCGGGCAGACGCTCGTGCAGGTGGTGAAAAAAGCGTTGACGATGATCGTCTTACCCTTGAGCATGTCGCTGTAGAAACGCACGGCGCGGCCGTCCTGATTGATCAGTTGCACGTCGGTGAAATATTTCTGCGCGGGCGACTGCGGCTGCGTCGTGGGCTGCGCGGGCATGTTGTGGCCGGCGTGCGGATCGGGCGGCGCGGCGGGCCGGGTCGGCGTTTGCGCGTTGACGGCGGCCGCGGCCGCCAGACAGATGAGCGTAGCGGCTAAAGTTCGCTTCATTACTGTGCGCCCTCCTGCTTCGCGGTGTTAAGCCGACCTTCGACGGCGTCGTTGATAATCTGGACGAGTTGGGTCGGTCGCGCCAGTCCGTAAGTGCGCGTCCACTGCCCGCGCGCGTCGTTGCCGATCAGCACGGTGGGCGAGTGGTCCTGCGGGCTGGACGTGGCCGCGCCGAGCGCGCGCAGCAACTCGTCAACGTGTTGCTTCTGCCCGGTCACGAACGTCCACGCCGGTCCCGCGTGAAACTTCGCGCCCCACACTTTCAAGCGCGCAGGCGTATCAACTGCCGGATCGACGCTGATCGAGATGAAGTTCACGTCGCGGCCGGCGCGCTCGCCGAGTTCCTTTTGCACGCGCGCGAAGGTCGCGCCGAGCGGCGGGCAGATCGTGGTGCAGGTGGTGAAGATGAAGTTGATCACGACCACGCGCCCTTTCACCAGGTCGCTATAGAAGTGGATCGTGCGCCCGTCTTGATCGAGCAGTTCCACATCTGGAATCTTCATCTTGCTGCCAAGCGACGTGTCCGTGTTTGCGGCTGCGCTGACGGCAAAGTTCTCGCCGGTTGCCGGTGCGGCCGCGCGTGGCTCGGCGTGCGTCAGGCGCAAGTCCATGCCGCAATGCGGGCAGCGCCCGCCCTTTTTGGCTTTCACTTCCGGATGCATCGGGCAAGAGTAATAAGTGTCGGCGCTCTGCGCTGGCGCAGGCTTGACCGTCTTCGACTGGCTATGTTTGTGCGTCTGTGACCGGGCCGCGCCCGGTGCGAGGGCGACGACGATTAGTGCGATGATAGACGTGAGGATGAAGACAAACTTGCTCCTCTTATTGCTCATAACTTCACCTTCCCTTTTACGCTGCGCGGCCTGTTTGGACGGACGCGCGTTAACACTTTGATGCACGCGGCGACGGCTACTGGTTCTTCGCCGGCGTGGTTGTTACGGCGGCCTGTGTCGCCGTTAACATTAGATTAGGCATCTGCTGAAACTTTACGCCTTGCGATCTGCTCTCGACGAAGATCATGTAGACGCCCGTTTGCGGCACGTTGAGGGTCAGTTCGTAGATGCCATCGCCCACGCCCTGCGCGAAGTCGCGCTTCTGCCAGATGCCCGGCACAAGAAAAGTCAACACACGCACATCCGTCAGGCCGTCCTTCGGCTTGTTCGTCGTCGTGTCGAACAGACGGAAGCGCAGTTTGTAGTCGCTGGCAACGCGCAGCGGTTTCTCACGGTCGAGATACTCGATGCGGAGCGCGACCGCGCGCTCGTGTTGAGCAGCCGGGTCTGCATTAGCCCGCGTCTCGAAGCAATGTGTGATGCGGGGCGTGTCGAGCAGGAAGGCCACATCGTATGTGCCCGGCTTGGGCAACCGCGTGACCGTCTCGTAAACACCCGTCCGGCTCTCGCGCAGTGAGCGGTCGGCCACGAGCACGGCGCGCGGCGCACGGCGATAGTTTTGGAAGTTGCCCATCGGCGCGGCCATGCCTTCCGTGTAGTAATAGAGTTGCTGGTCTGCGACGTTGGCGACGATCATAGAGTTGCCTTCAGGCGCGGGCGTGATGGCGTCGGCGGCACTCGGTATGATGCGCGCCGCCTCGGCCGGCGCGAGTTGCCCGCCGGGGAACGTGACGATGTTCAACTCTTTGCCGACGGTGCTTAAGCGAATGAGCGTGACCTCGACCGCGCCCGCCGAACGCACATAGGCGAAGTCGCGCGAGAAGGCGATCTGATCCGGCCCCTTGGCGACCTGCTCCGTATGCAACAGGCGGTTGGTCGAAGCGTCGAAGATATAGACGTTTGAGGTGGTGGGGTTCGGCACGAAGCCATAGCGCCCGCCCGGTGCGAAGCGCACGCGCCTGACGCCGGGTTTGAGCGTGATGCGCGTCACGACCTGTTGCGTGCGGCCATCAACCACGGCCAGTTGGCCGTCTCGTTCGTCGCTGACATAGACCGACTTGCTGAGCGGCGAGAAGGCGACGGCCGTGGCCGTCGTGCCCGTCTTGACCTCGCCGATTTTGGTCAACTTCTGCACGTCGATGGTGGTGAGCAGACCTGCGTCGCGGTTGGTCACGTAGGCAAACTTGTTGTCGTCGCTTAAGGCAATCTCATGCGGGCCTGCGCCGGTCGGGATGTGCCCCACGGACTTGAGGCCGATGGTGTCGATCACCGTCACGCCGCTCGCCGCGCCTTCGTCCGTGCCCACCCAGAGATACTTTTCGTCCGGCTGCAAAGCGAGCCGCACGGGGCGCGGGCCCGTGTCGATGTTCGAGAGGACCTTCCAGATGTTGGTATCTACGATGGCGACCTGATTAACCTCAGGCATGCTGACATAGAGCCGCTGCTGATCGCGCGAGATAACCCAGTCTGCGCCGGGGCTGCGCAGCATGATAAGCGTGACCAGTTTGCTGCCACCGAAGCCGAGCAGCGGATCGATGACGGAGATGTTCGGCTCTTGATTGAGCACCAGCAGGTAATAGCTGTTGAGGTCCACGTCCGGGCGCGCGCGCAAACTGCCTTGAAGAAACGACTGAATCTTCTCGCGGCACAGTTGCGGGTCTGTGGTCGCGCTTTCGCGCTGCGTCAGCCAGACGGATGGGCGCACGCCCGCCAACGGCGTCTTCGTCGCCGTGTCGGTCACGCGGAAACGAACGAGCGCATCTTGTCCCTCGACCAACGCCGCCGGTTGCTTGTCGCCGGTCGTCATGGGATTGATGGTGAACTCGACTTCGACACCTTGATTAACGATCTTCTGCGGGCCGCGCGGCGTCGCTTCGGGTTGAGCCGCCGGGGCTGGTGTGGGTGTTGGTGTGGGGGTCGTCCGTGGTTGCTGCTGGGCGCGCGTGCTGGTGACGCTTGACGCGCCGCAGAGCAGCAGGACCGCGAGCAGTAAATGTCGTGTTCGGCACATATAAGCAGTTCTCGGCATAGAAATAATTGTCGTGCGTTGCCGGTTGCGTCGCTCCGGTCGGCGGCGCGCCCGTAAGATCAACTGGAACGGATTTTTGCTTTCAGGCAGCACATATTGTACTACAGGATTGACCTGCGAAACATCGCCGAGCGACCGCATTATTGAAGTAACTTGCAGCATGCGGCGCAACAACACTCTTGCCGCCGCCTGCGCCTCGTGCTACTGTGCCTTCAACCCAGACGCACTCGAAACACAAGGAGTACGGGATATGAAACGCTTGGCCCTTCGCCTCTGTGTCGCGCTCGCCACGTTTGCTATTGGCACGACGGCCGGCAAGCTGCTGCCGACGCCCTTCCACGCCCAATTAGGTCAGACTCAAGCCGAGCGCGAGGTGCTGCACGTCGAACACGAATACCTCGACGCGCACCTGCGTCACGACGATGCCGCACTCGACCGCATCCTGAGCGACGATTTCCAGTTCGATCACCCGTCCGGCTACGTCGAGGGCAAGGCGCAACGCTTCGCCCTGTGGCCGACCCGGATTTCGCCTTCACTGCCATCGACACGCGGGACGTTGCCGTCAACGTGCGCGGCGACCGCGCCACTGTGGCCGGCAAGGCGCGCGTCCACGTGCTCCGAGGGCAAGAGTTCACCCGCGTCAGCCCGTGGTACAGGTTTGCACGCACTTACGAGCGCCGCGCGGGCCGCTGGCAAGTGGTGGCCGTGCGGGCCTCGCAACTCGGCTGCCGCTAGGCGCGCGCTATCGCAATCCAAACAAAGTTATAATTGATCACGCCCGCCACTTAGCTCGGCCTAACGGCGAGCAGGGTGGGCGTGTGTGCGTGGACAGGTGCGGAAGTTTTCGGTCGCGCGTGGTCGATGATCGAGCACTAGAAGATGGCGCGCAGGTAGTCCGCCGTCAGGCGCAGCAACCAGCGCCCGTAGTCGCCGAGCCAAACGAGCGTCGCCATAGTGACGCGCAGGTTAACCAGCACGCCTAGCGCCAGCGCGGCCAAACTGGCCGCGAGTATATTCGTGTCCGTGAAGGAGCGCATCGCTTCAACCCTTCCCGTCTATTAAGATTGTTGGTGAGAGGCAGGGGCGACTTGTGGGCAACTACGAGCGTAGGCGTTGCGCGCGGGCATTTGGTTGCGAACTCATTAAATTCTCGTTGCGGCGGGCGCGAACCACGTCCCGCCGCAACCACTACAAGTTAACTATCAACTCGTCGCCGCCGCAGGCAGCAACCCCTTGATCTCGCGCACGATGCGATGTACGTCCTGCTGGTCTTTCAAAGCAATCATAAAAAACTTGTAGCCCTGCTGGAAGCAGATGACGCCGTTGCTGAATAGCCAGATGCCGCTGAGCAAGGGGTTGCCGCGAATGAGCCAGTCGATGGGTGCGCCGACGATTGTGCCGGGTTGGAATATCTGTGCCCACAAGGCGACGCCGGCCGCGCAACTGAATGCGCCTAGCAGCGGTGCACCTACGTAACGCACGATCTCGCGCTCGAACTCGACGCGTTTGCGCTCGGCTTCGGTCAAACGCCCTTCGGCTAGCAGTTCTTCGCGCGTGTGCAGGTAAGTGTCGAACTTCTGACCGGCTTGACGCAAAGCCCAGACGGGCAGCGCAGAGTGTGTGAACCAATGCGGGTGCGCGCCTAGTAGAACGCCGTCGAGCGCGGGGAAGATTGCGCCGGCCGTTGCGCCGGCCGCCAGAGAGAACGAAACCATGACGGCGCGCTTAGGGTTAGAGCGCGCCCAGTCGTAAGCCTTGAAGACGCCGGCCGTGGTTGCGGTTGTGAGCCGCGTCAAGCGCGCGCCCTTGTCCACGACGCGGGCGGCCCGCCGTATTGCTTCTTCGCTTCGTTGAAGACCTCGCCGGCTCGTTCGCTGGCCGCACGGCTCGCGCCTTTGATGGTCGCGCCCGCTTCGCGCGCCGCGCGTTGCGCCTCTTCGGCAGCGCGGCGCATGTCGTCGCGCACTTCGTCCGCGCGCTCGCGCACATCGAACTCATCGCCCAACCGCTCGGCCTCGGCGCGTGCGCGCTCCGCCTCGCTGGCCACACGCGCCGCGCCCTTGCGGGCCGCGTCCTGCGCCGCGCGCGCGCCCTCTTCGACGCGATCTGTGATCTTATACTTATCGTCCAACTCGCGCGCCTTGCGCCGCGCCGCTTCACGCCACTCTTCCAACTTGTCTCGATAATCAGCCATGAAATACTCCAAGTGCAAACTGCGGATTGTGGATTGCGGATGTCGGATTGTGGACTGCCGAATACAAGAAGCACTGTTGCGCTTCAAATCCGCAATCCACAATCCGCAGTCCGCAATTCTATGGTACGCCCAGTGCGGTTGCGGGGTTCGCTTCACTCTCGCCGGGTGCGATGTGGACGCGGTCGCGCCCCGCTCGCTTCGCCTCGTAGAGCGCGTTGTCGGCGGCCATGTATAACGCGCGCGCATCGTTGAAGGCGATAGTACATTCGGCCAAACCGATGCTGACCGTGATCTGCCCGGCGAGCGGAATCTCCGTCGCCTTGATCTCTTGCCGCAAACGCTCGGCCACTTCGAGGCCGCGCACGCTGTCCGTTTCGGGCAGCACCAACGCGAACTCTTCGCCGCCGATGCGCGCCGCCGTGTCGATGCCGCGCGTGCCGGCCTGCAAGGCGTTGGCGAGCCGCCGCAAAGCCTCGTCGCCCGCTTCGTGCCCGTGGTTGTCGTTGACGAGTTTGAAGTGATCTATGTCGAGCATGAGCAGGCAGAAGGGGCGACCGTAGCGGCGTGTGCGCGCGACCTCGCGCTCCAACTGGCGCTCGAAGCGACGCCGGTTGGGAAGGCCCGTCAAGTGATCCGTGAAGGCGGCTTCCTCGCACGAGTCGAGATAATTTTTAAAGTCGAGCAGGGTGCGTGCGCGCGCCAGCAGCAGACCGAGATCGGTCGGGTCGGTGATGTAGCCGAGCGCGCCGACCTCAGCGCCGCGCCGCGCGTCTTCGGCTCGCGGCGCGCATCGAGGTCTGAATGATGATCGGGATGAAACGGGTGGCGGGGTTGGCGCGCAGACGGCGAGCCATCTCGTAGCCGTCCATGCGGGGCATCATCACGTCGGTGATGATCAGATCGGGTTGCAGGGCATCGACGGCGCTTAAGCCTTCAAGCCCGTCCGTCGCCGTGTGGACGCTGTAGCCGGCCGCCTCAAGCGCGACGGTCAGCAGTTGCCGCTTGTCGTGGTTGTCGTCAACCAGTAGGACTTTGAACTTACTTAACATACGCCCCTTGTCGTTATTGTCGCGCGCCTTGCGTGAAAGAGTCTTGCGCCCTGCGACGGCCTCATGTTAGAGTGCGGTTTACCAAGGACGGTTACTGTTTGCTCACGTTCGGCAACAGCACGCCTGAATCCTTTCGAACGTGCTCGATTAATCAAGCTCAAAAGTCGTCACGCGTTAGGGCTAAGCCGATCTCCTCGCACGCCGAGTTTATTTAGCGAACCCGCTTTGGCCGCCGCCGTTGCAGCGACTCTCCGCGTTGCGCGCGCTGGCAAGCTAGTCGCCTTGTCGCTTGCCCCCGGTACTCTGTAAAGCTTCGAGGACATTTCCCCCATGTTACAACGACGCGCCTGCGATCTCAGCGTTCAAGATCGCGCCAACATTATACGCCAATCCGAGATCGGCCCACGGCTGACCGAGCCTGTGCTGCAACGACTCGCCGTTGCCGCCGTCGCGCTCGACTTCCGCCGCCGCCGCTTCGTCTATCGCGCGGGCGACACGCCCGATGCGCTCTACCTCATCGCGCGCGGGCGCGTGAAGCTCTGCTACCTCGACGACGACTCGGCGCGTGAAGCCGTGATCGACATCATGCCCGCCGGCTCACTCTTCGGCGAGTTTGCCCTCTACGGCTCCGGCGTGCGCCAGATGTGCGCCGTCGCCTACGAGCAAGTGCGCCTGCTGCGCCTGCCCGTCGAAGAGTTCCGCCTGGCCATGGGGGAGAGCCGTGAGCTTTATGATTACACCTTCCGTCTGGTGGGTCAACGCTTATCCCGCTCGGAACGGCGCGTGGCGGATTTCGCGCTCGACCCGATCCCGGCGCGATTGGAAAAACTGCTCGTCGATCTCTCCGAGCGTTATGGCCGGCCAAGCCCGACGGCGTGCTGATCGATCTCACGCTGCCGCACCGCGAGATCGCGTCTATCGTCGGCTCGACGCGCGAGAGCGTGACCGTGCGCTTGAACGACATGCGCCGCGCCGGTATCATCGAGTTCGTTGATCGCAAGATTCTGCTCAAGCACCCGCCGGAGTTAGTGCCGGCCTGACGAGGGGGCAGCAAGGAAGGTTTCGCGTTGCAGGCAAAAGTGACGACCCGCGTTGCTTTTGCCTGTTCGCTTTTGTTTGTGATGACGAAGAAGTGCCCACGCTGCAACAAGCCCGTCCCGTGGCCTGAGAACCCGTACCGCCCGTTCTGCTCCGAGCGTTGCCAACTCATAGACTTCGGCCACTGGGCCGACGAAGACTACCGCGTGCCCGCGCACGACGAACGCCCCTCGGCCGAAGAAGTCGGACAGCAACGCGCCGGCACGGATGATGATGAAGCCGACTGATCAAGTTCCTTCACCATGCGACGAGCTTCGGGCCTGACGAGGCGAGGCCGTTCTTTCATCCTTCAGCCTTTGATGTAGAATACGCGCATCTTTCGTCACAGGGGTCGGCACACATGACATCAACTGCGGCGTGGCTGCACTGGCGGCCGCGCTTCTTTATCACATTGCCGCTCGTGGCCTGTCTCGCGTTCGGCGTCGCCTGCAATCGCGGCGGCAATCCTGCGCCCAACACGACCGCCACCAACGACACGCCGCGCGGTGCGACACAGCCGCGCACGTCGCCGCCTTTGCCGCCCGTCTCGGCCGCGCACTGGCCCGGCGGCGCGCGGCCCGCAATGGACGTGACGCGCACCACCGCGCAGAGTTGGACCACGCTCGACGGCCGGCGCGTGCGCGCCACAGACTTCAAGGGCAAGGTGCTAGTGCTCGACTTCTGGGCCACTTACTGCCCGCCGTGCCGCGACGAAGTGCCGCACCTGAATGCGCTGCAACAGCGTTACGCCGCGCAGGGCTTGAACATCGTGGGCTTGCACGTCGGCGGTGGCGACGACCGGCCAAAGTGGCGGACTTCATCACGGAGTTAAAGATTCAATACCCGCTCGGCTACCCGGACGACGCGCTCGCTGCGGCCGTCTTCGCCGAGACGGACGCGATCCCGCAAACCTACGTCTTCGACCGCAACGGTCGCCTCGTCAAACGCTTCGTCGGCTTCGACCCGGCGGCGGCGGCCGCGCTTGAGAGCGCAGTGCAGACGGCGCTGGCGACAAAGACCGGCGCGGGCGGCGATTAACAACCGATTGCGGACTGCGGATTGCGGATTAGCAAGACAACTGTTCCTTCAATCCGCAAGCCACAATCCGAAATTCTTCCTGAGGGTTCAATGTGAGGAAAGCCAAGATACTTGCCACGTTGGGGCCGGCGTCGCGCGAACCGGCGACGCTGGAAGCCCTGCTCGCGGCGGGCGCGAACGCCGTCCGCATCAACATGTCGCACGGGGTGCAAGAGGAGCACGCCGAGACGATCCGTCGTGCGCGGGCGGCGGCCGAACGCATGAAGCGCCCGCTCGCCGTCTTAGTCGATCTGTCGGGGCCGAAGATCAGGACGGGCGTGTTGACGGGCGGACAACCTGTCCAACTCGAAGACAACGCGATCGTTCACGATCACGACGCGCTCGGTCGCGGGCGACGTGCATGAAGTCTCGACCAACTACCCCGGCCTCGCGCGCGACGTGCGCCCCGGCGCGCGCATCCTGTTGGACGATGGCGCGATTGAGTTGCACGTCGAACGCACGACCGAGACGGACGTGATCTGTCGCGTCGTCAACGGCGGGCTGTTGAACGAACGCAAGGGCATCAACCTGCCCGGCGTCGCTTTGCCGATCCCGTCGATGACCGATAAGGATCGGCGTGATCTGCAATGGGCCGTGCGCCAGAACGTGGACTACATCGCGCTCTCTTTCGTGCGCCGCGCCGAAGACTGCGTGGAGGCTAAGGCCGCGATCAAGGCTGCGGGCGGCAAGCAACCGCTCGTCGCCAAGATCGAGAAGTCCGAGGCGATCGATCATCTGGACGAGATCATCGCGCGTCACGGACGGCGTGATGGTGGCGCGCGGCGACCTCGGCGTCGAAACGAGCGTCGAGCTTGTGCCCGTCTATCAAAAGCGCATCATCGAAGAGGCGAACCGCGCGAGCCGGTTCGTCATCACGGCGACGCAGATGTTGCAATCCATGATCAGCGAGCCGCGCCCGACGCGCGCCGAGGCATCGGACGTAGCCAACGCCGTCTGGGACGGCTCGGACGCGGTGATGCTCTCGGCCGAGACGGCGACGGGGCAGTACCCGGTCGCAACGGTGGCGACGATGGCGCGCATCATCGAATCGGCGGAGACGGGCCGGCCGACGGGTTCGAGTTCGGTCAGCAAGTGGGCCGGCAAACAGTCGGGGCGCGTCAGCCGCGCACTGTGCGAGGCGGCCGCCTTCGCGGCCGAAGAGATGGACGCGCGCGTGATCGTGGTCTTCACCGAATCGGGGTTGATGGCGCGGCGGCTGTCGGCGCTCAGACCTGAACAACGCATCGTCGCGCTGACGCACACGCGCGAGGCGCAGAACGAACTGGCGCTCATCTGGGCGGTCGAACCGCTCGTCTGCCCGCAAGCAGGGGCGACCGAAGAACTGCTCCGCTCCGGCGACCGCACACTCCTGGAAGCAGGCATCACGCAACAGGGCGAACTGATCGTGGTCATGGCGGGCCGCCTGTCAGGCTTGGGCCTCTCAAGCTCGATGACGCTGCACACGGTCGGCGCAGACGTAGCCCGGCAACCTTAAGCCGCGCGCCTAAGCTAACAACGCTCGTGAATGTGCGCTGGCAAATCTCCGTCGGTCGGTTGTCCGACGTGCTGTTGCCCGCGTTGGTCGCGTTCGCCATCGCCTGCTCGGCGTGGGTACTGGCGGACGCACGCCGCCGCGCGCTGGCGCGGCCCGCGCTCGTCGCGTGGACGCTCGGCACACTCGTTCTGCCCTTCACCGTCCTGCCGCTCTACCTGCTCGCGCGGCTCTGGTCACGCGCAACCGCGCGCGCCGACCCGGATGCGCCGACGACCCAACCAACGCAGCCATTAACAACTCGACTGCGCGCATGTTTGGCGCGGCACGCGCCGACGCTGCTCTACGCGGCCGTCGTCGCCCTAATCGCCGCGCTCTACTTCGCGCACGACTACCGCAGCCTCGATGCGCGGCTCGCCCGCGCAAGCGACGCCAACCTGCACGGCTGGCACGACCGCGCCGCACGCGAATACCGCGCCGCCCTTCAACTCGTTGACGATCCGCACACGCATAAGTTGCTCGCGCTTGAACTCGTCGCCCTGCAACAGTGGGACGCCGCCCTAGTCGAACTGCGCGCGGCCGAGCGCGGCGGTGAACCCGATGCGGTCTTGCCCTATCACATCGCCAACGCCCTTGACGCGCTTGACCACAGAGAAGAAGCGAGCAACGAATACCAGAAATTCTTAGCCGGCGATTCCTGCACACAACCCACACCCGACGGGCGTTGCGCGCGTGCGCGCGGGCGCTTGCAATCATGGCAGGACGTTAGATAAGTAGTCGCACTGCTTAACCACAAAGCCACAAAGCCACGAAGGTTGATCTCCGTGGCTTCGTGGTTAAATTTTTTGTCGAGTCTTTTAGTCCGCCGTGCTTGACGCGCTGAGCACGCGGGCCACGGTTTCGGGTTTCGGCGGGGCGGGCGTGACGACGGGCGCGGCCGTCTGCGGCGGTTGCCGGACGGCATCGGGCACTTGCGCGGGTTGCCCCGTGGCGCGCTCCTTCAGCCATTGCCGGAGCGAGTCGCCGTAGAGGGTCAGCAGGTTGCGCCAGTCGTCCAAGAGCGCGGTCTTTTGCGCGCAGGCGACGGTGCAATAGGGCGCGCACCATTTCTCCGTGCGGTACTCGCGGTCGATGTCGGCTTGCGTGTAGTCGGCGAGCGGGATGCCGGGCGTGCCGCGTTGCTGCGAACAATAGTGGACCAGTCCGTCTTCGCAAATGTAGAGGTAGCGCGCACCAGCGCGGCAACTCCAATCGTTCGGCTTGCCCGCCGCGAGGTTCTCTTGAAACCAATCGAGGCGCGCGTACTCTTGCCGGCTCATCTGCTTGAACTCACGATAGACGCGTTGCTCGCGCTCGCCCAAAGGCTTCAACTCGCCCTGCCCGTCGTGGATGACGCCGACCGTGGCTGAGAAACCGAGGTCGAGCGCACGCTGCCCGATGACGAGCGCGTCCTCTGGGTTCTTGATGCCGCCGCCGACGACCGAGTTGATGTTGATTTGAAAGTCGGCGTGGTCAGCCAGCCACTGCAAACGCTTGTCCAATAGCTTCAAACTCTTCTTCGACACTTCATCCGGCGTGACGTTATCAATGCTGATCTGTAGATACTCAAGCCCGGCGGCGTTGAACCGTTTGATCTTTTCGGGCGTGAGATAAAAACCGTTGGTAATGAGGCCGGCGATCATCTTGCGCCGCCGGATGTGCGCCACCAGATCGTAAATCTGCGGGTGCATCATCGGCTCGCCGCCGGAGATGGTGACGATGGCGGTGCCGAGGTCGGCCAGTTTGTCCAAGCGCCGCTGCATCTCGTCGAAGGGGACGGGCGCGGAGTAGTTATCGTATTCGTTGCAGTAGGCGCACGCGAGATTGCAGCGGCGCATCGGGATGACGTGCGCCAGCACGGGATGGCGCGACGACAAAAAGCCGTGCGAGATCATCGCCGCCTCGCGCAGCTTGAGTTTGAGGAACGTGCTTCGCTTCTTCATCTGTAGCTTTGATGCAGGCCGATCAACGCAGACCGGCGGGGAGCGGCAACTACCTGCTGACAAACCCTGCTTGCTTTAGGTCAGCGACGAGAAGATACGCAAAATATGCGCCCGATGGCAAGTGCGCCCCCGGCTCACAGGCCGCGCCGTCTGTTCGCGCCGGGCCCTGAAAACAGCGAAAGGGTTCCGTCGCCTAAGGGCCGCGGAACCCTTTCACCTGTCGTAATTTTATTGCGCCGCGTTAGTTAGCCGCGCACCTTCTTGATGTCCGCGCCGAGGTCGAGCTTGAACTCGTTCTTCGAGATCGAGACGTTGCGCTGCACGTCCATCAAGCGCACGGTCGTCGCGTCGCCGTTCTTCTCGATGACCTTAGTTTGAATCGGCATGCCTGTGCCGTCCACCCAAATCTCCGCGTAGCTGTAACTCGCTTTACCTGTCGGCACGAGCTTCAAGTGCGAAGTCTGGACGCCGCCCCACAAAGTCTCCTCGCCGAGATAGGTCGGCTCGAACGAGGTCTTCAGTTGCGCCTGCGAAACGTTCAGGCCGAAGCCGAGCACGCTGTTGACCTTGCCGTTCTTGCCCGCGCTGTTGGCGTCGCCCACATAAGCCATCTTCATGCGCGGACGGAACAAGGTGTACTTGCCGTCCACAACCGCGAGCGTCTCCTGCGGGCTGCGCCAATCGACGCGCACAGCCTGCGCCGTGCCCGCGCCCGGTAGATAGAGCAACGTGCCGGTGCGTTTGTCGCTGTCTTTAATCTGCGCGTCGTACTTATCCATGCTGACGCTGGCGCGCAAGCTGCGCAGATCGCGCCGGTTGCGCTCCATGCGATTGACGATTGAACTGACGAGGCCGGCGCTCTGCGCGCTGGCGCTCGAAGGGGCAGTAGCGGTCGCCACGAGGGTTAAGATAACGGCGAGGGCCAAGCGTTAAAAACTTCTTCATGCAGACTCCTTCAAGTAAAAGGGGGAAACTCTCTACAGCGCCCGGTCACGTCCTTAAAACATTCGGGCGATATATAATGAACGACTATTCGATGTCAACCTGATAGGCAATCACTGTGCCCGCCGCGTCCGTCACCGGCCGCACCGCCCGCACTCTCGCGTCGTTGCGACCCGCCAACTGGCGCGCGCGCCGTTCGACCGCTTGAGTGTCGGGGGGAGTCGCCGGATTGCCGTCCGGCCACGTGAGCAGCAAGGTGCTTGCCGCGAGTGGGATTTGATGCCCCGCAGGGCGTGGCAGTTCGCTCGTGAACTGTGATTTCGGCGAGAGAAAGATGAAGGCCAAGATGAGCGCGCACAGCACGTCGTATTGCCACGTCGTGCGCCCGTAAGTCCAGAAAACGAATCTTTTTGACGAAAGTAGCCACCGTGAAAACCCGTTCGTAAAACGTCCGCCGGAAAAGCAATCAGGTGGGCTTCAGACAAAAGCCGCGCTCTTGCCCGCGTCCACCTGTTCGCCGCCCGTGATTATAGCTGGATCGTGCCCCCCGGCGCAACGATTTGCCCGTCGCGCATCTGGATGATGCGGCGACACATGGCGGCGGCCTCAGGGTTGTGCGTGATCATGATGATGGTCTGGTTGAAGCGGTAGTTCATCTCCTGAAACATATTCAGGACGATGGCGGAGTTCTCTGAATCGAGATTGCCGGTCGGCTCGTCGGCGAGGATGATGGCCGGGTGCGTGACGACGGCGCGGGCCAAAGCGACGCGTTGCTGCTCGCCGCCCGACAACTCCGACGGCTTATGGTGCAGTTTGCCTTCGAGCTTTAACAGGCGCAGGATTTCGCGGCGACGGTCGGCCGAGTCGGCGCGATTGTTCGCGCCCGCGTGAATCCGCTCGGCGAGGCGCAGGTTGCCTTCGGCGGTCAGGGTCGGAAAGAGGTTGAAGCGTTGGAAAACGAAGCCGATCTTGCGGCGGCGTATGTCCGTGCGCCGCGCGTCGGTGGTGGCGGTCATATCTTCGCCGTCGATCAGGATTTGCCCGCTCGTCGGCGTGAGCAAGCCGCCCAACAGGTGCAGCAAAGTTGACTTGCCGCAGCCCGACGGCCCCATGATCGCCAGAAACTCGCCCTCTTCCACGTCCAGCGACACGCCGCGCAACGCCGGCACGTCCACGCTGCCCACGCGATAAACCTTCTCTAAACTTTCAGCCTGAAGAATTGTCTTCATAAAATGAGCGGTCAGCGACAGACAAAAAGCTGACGGCTGACGGCTTCCTATCACTCGTATGATAACGCACTGACCGGATCGAGATTCGCGGCGCGCATCGCCGGATAGAGCGCGCCCAGCAGACCGCCGCCGACGCCGATGAGCGCCGCCGTCAAACCCCACATCAAATCGTATTCAAAAATGAGGCCATAGGCACGATGAATCAGTAAGCCCGCAACGAACGAGATGGCGAAGCCCGCGACGAGGCCGAGCACACTGATCAAAAAAGCTTCCTTTTCGATGATGCCGACGATGTAGCGGCGCGACGCACCCAAAGCCTTGAGCATGCCGATCTCGCGCGTTCGTTCTGTGATGGTCGTGTACATCGCCAACATGACGACGAGCGCGCTGACTATCGCCGCCAGCACCACGAGCGAACGCAAGAACACACCGAGGAACGGAATCTGTCGCTCGATGTTCGTCATCAACTCGCGCGTCAACTGAAGCTTGTTGCCCGGCAGCGCCGCCTCGATTCGACGCGCAACCGCGATTGGGTCTTCGCCCTCGCGCACCTTCACCAGTATGTAAGAGCACTTGCCCGGCGCTTCGAGCGCGTCCTGCAACGCCGCGAGCGACATCTTGACGCGCGCTTCCGCCTCCGGCGCGTAGATGCCCACGATGCGATACGGCTGCCCGCCGAACAGGCTCAGCGCGTCGCCGACCTTGCGGTTGCCGCTCGCCACTTTCGTCTCGTCGATGATCACTTCATCGTTGGCAGCGGGCGCGCGCCCTTCGACGATACGCAGCCCGTTCATCTCTGCGTAAGGCGTCCACTCCACGCCCTGCACCTGCTCGAACCCCAGACCGCTCGTGCCTTGAAAGACGTAGCGGATCGCGGGCACAGCCGCCGCAACGCCGTCGATCTTCAACAACTCGTCCGCATACTTCGTGCTTAAGCTCGCCGTCGAAGTGGTCAACTCCATCCCGCCCGGTCGCGTGAAGATGATCTCGGCGCGCAGGTTCGATGCGCGCCGCTGCATCTCGCGCGCCATGCCGCGCGACAGCCCCGTGAACAGCATCACCAGACACACGCCCAACGCCACACCCACCACGCTCACTAAAGCGCGCAGCGGTCGCTGCCGGATGTTGTTGGTAACGAGACTCTCCATATTGAAAACAGTGATGAGTGAAAAGTGACAAGCAACCAGTTTTTTAACTTGTCACTCAGCACTCGTCACTTGTCGTTATTCCTTCTTGTCCAGATCAAGCTCGACCAAGTTCGATTTGTTTTCGAGCACGAAGGTACTGGCGTCGTAAGGCTGATCGACTTTGACCTGTTCGGGCGCTTGATAACTGATGCGGAGCGAGTAGCGATCCTGCGGACGCGTCAACTCGATATCGACGGGCAGCACGTACTTCGCATCCGCCCCGAACGGGCGCGGGTTCTTGTACAGCACATCTGTCGTCAACTGCCCGCGCGCATCGAACGTCTGCATGCGCGCGAAGCGCAGTTGCTCGGAGCGGTCGAACCAGAAGCGGCGCAACAGGCGTGCGCGCCCTGTGCCTTCGGGCGCTAACTCGTCGAGCGTGTAATAGCTGCGCACGACGCGCGCGCCCTTCTTCGCCGTCGGGCGGTCGTCCGCATCTTCGGCGAACGCCTCGCTGCGCACGTAGATGAGATTGTTGCTATCTGTGCCTTCGATAGTTGGGATGAGCAGCGCGTCCGTCAAATGATGCGGGCGCAAACTCGACAGCGCGCCGACCGCGCGTTGTTGCATCATCGCCGTCTTCTTCTGTGCGCCGTCGCCGCAATCGGGCCTCGGCCGTGTTGGCGCTGTCCAACTTCTGATAGACGGCATCGTTCGTCCCGCGCACGAAGCGGCGAAACTTCTCGTCGCCCTGAAAGACCGCGACCTGAAAGTGGCGGCCGTCCGACGCCATGTCAGCGACTTTCGTGCCGACGAACGGCACTTGGATCGAGATGTAAATCTGGCCCGGTCGCTGCAAGGTCACGCTGCCTTCGGCGGTGCGATACTTCTCGGCGATGCCGCACTTGGCGAACGAGTTGTCGAGAAACTGTATGTCCACCTTGCCGCGCAACGAATGCACCTGCGCGACGCGGTTGACCTCTGCAAGCAACTGCGCCGTGTCCGCATCGACCTTCGGCGGCAGAAACGGCGCGACGCTGACCTTGTATTTGATCACGCGACTGCATCCGCCCGCCGCGACGAGCGCGAGCGCGAGCAGCAGGCAGATTATCAGGCGTTGACCCCGGACTCGATGCGGCACGCGCGGCTTGATCATCACAGATTCGACAGCGCCGGCTCCTCCATAAGCCACAGCGAACAAACATAACTCTGGCGCAGATTTAACAAGGCAAGCTAGCAAACAGGTTCGCCCTTGTCAACGCAAGCGCAACGCAGCAAATGATGAACGCGGAAGGATGAACGATGAATAAAGATCAGTTTGTCTTTCATTCATCATTCTTTCTCAGTCTAGTTCGAGCGGCGGTTTGTGGAAGCGGGCGCGGATGCGGTTGATCGTGCGTCGCACGGTGGGGCGCGCGACGATCTTGATCTCAAGTTTGCGCTTGCCCGGAATGTCCATCAGCATCAGGCCCAGCAGGATTGTCAGGATGCCCTGCCCCGGCACGCCCGGCAGAGACATGATGATGCCAAGCACGAACAGCACGCCGCCGAGCAGGTTCTTGCCGATCATCCCGGCGACGCGCACCGTGGGCGAGCGGCGGCGAAGAAATCGAACTTGTGCGCCTCGCTGAAATAATTGGCCGGCACTTTGACCAGCAACCACGCCGTCACCGCGAGGCTCGCCGTAAACGTCAACAGAAAGAGGCCGACGCCGATGCCGACCCTGCCCCACGACAAACGCGAGGTCACAGATTCAAGCCACCCTTCAAGCAGCACCAGCGCGCACACGCGCAAGAAAAAGTTCATCGGTTCTCTTCCCGCCCCGCGCCGTGCAAGCGCGCGCGCGCCGCCACCAGCGCGCTGATCATTTCGCGCACGACCGCGCCCGGCACACCTTCAAGCCCAAAATCGCGCGCTTCAACGTCCACCCAGAACTCACCCAACTCGCGCGCGCCCGCACGCTCGAACGCATACGCCTGCGCCAACAGATCAACTATGTCTGCCGCCTTCACCAACCGCGCCTCAAGCGTCGCACGCGTCTCATACTCCTCATGCCACGCGCTATAGTCGCGCCGCAACGGTTCATCCAACTCAGCGATCATGTCATCAAACGCCGCGCGCTCGGCCCTGCGCCGCGCGTCCGCGCCAAAGTACTCCGCCGCCGTGCGCGGCAGATCGCCCATACGCGACTCAGCCCAATCATGCACCAACGCCAAACGCAACACGCGCTCCATATCAACCGCCACGCCGCGCCCGCGCACTTCGTCTGCTATCAACATCGCCGCCACCGCCACGCCATACGTGTGCGCGCCCACAGACTCCGCACCCGGCGCTAGGCCCCGCAACACCCAACCCGTGCGGTCGAGCCGTTTCAAACGTTGCAGTTCGATGAGGACGGAAAGCATAAGCAGCGTTTAGCTCATCACACAAACATTTTGCCGGGATTCAGTATGCCCTTCGGGTCGAGCGCCTGCTTGATGCGCTTCATTGCTTCGACGGTCGCCGCATCGAGCGCCATCTCGATGTAAGGAGCTTTGACGTAACCGATGCCGTGCTCGCCGCTGATCGTGCCGCCGAGTTCGACCGCGACGGCGAACGTCTCGCGCACGGCGGCGCGCGCGCGCTTCATCGCGTCCTTATCGTCGCGGTCGCACATAAAATTGACGTGAATGTTGCCGTCGCCCGCGTGGCCAAAGTTGACGACGAACGTGTTGAACCGTCGCCCCGCATCTTCGATGCGTTCGATCAAATCAGGCACGCGCGAGCGCGGCACAACCACGTCTTCGTTGAACTTCATCGTGCCGAACTTCTTAATCGCGGGCGACAGCGCGCGGCGCACGTCCCACAATCTCTCTTCATCTTCGCGCGTCGCCGCACGCAACACGTCGTAACCGCCGCCCTCGCGCACCACTTGTTCGACAATCGTAGCCGCGCGTTCGACTTCAGACGTGTGCCCGTCCACCGCGACGAGCAACAGCGCGCCCGCGTCTTTGTCCAACCCGAACGCGAACTCAGATTCAACCGCGCGAATCGCGTTGCGGTCCAACACTTCAATCGCCACCGGCACAACCCGCGCGCGATTAAAGCGCGGCACGCACGCGCACGCCTCGCGCATCGTCTTGAAGGTCGCGCGCACGGTGCGCGTCGCTTCGGGCAGCGGCAAGAGTCTGAGCGTCGCTTCGGTGATGATGCCGAGCATGCCTTCGGAGCCGCAGATCAAACCCGTCAGATCGAAGCCGACCACGTTCTTGCTCGTGCGTCCGCCCGTGCGAATGATCTCGCCCGTCGGCGTGACGACTTCAAGCCCCATAACGTAATGCTTCGTCACGCCGTACTTCGCCGAGCGGATGCCGCCCGCGTTCTCCGCGATGTTGCCGCCGATGTAAGAGTTCTTGTACGACGACGGATCGGGCGGATAAAAAAGCCCTTGCGCTTCGACCGCCTGTTGCAACGTGTAAGTGGTTACGCCCGGCTCGGTCACGGCGTAAGCATCATCGACGTTGATCTCTCTGATCGCGTTCATGCGATCCGTGCCGATGACGATGCCGCCGTCCACAGGCACAGCGCCGCCCGAATAACCGACGCCGCCACCACGCGCCGTCACCGGAAACACACGCTCGTTCGCCAACCGCATGATAGCGGCGATCTCAACTGTCGTTCGCGGCAGCACGACCGCCTCAGGCGGAAACTTCTCCTTCACCGCGTCCTGCGCGTAAGGCTCGACCTTGTCCGCGTCGATCAGCACGTTGTCCGCGCCGACCAACTCGCGCAGACGTGCGAGCACATCCGGGTCGCTCGCGCTCGTCTGTGCGCGCCCCGTCCGCATCGGTCTGTCGTGATGATGACTCATGTTCGTTCGCCGTACTTGCGCTTTTACTTTAGCGCGCGCCACGCAAAAAAGTGTAGCCACGGCTGCGTCCTGTGTGTTATACAAAGTTTCATAGCCAGCACGCATGCAAAAGTTAGAAGACATGACCGGCTCGGTCGCGGGCATCTATCTGCCGACGCGCGCGACGAAACTGGCCCGCCCGCTCATCATGTGGCGCGTCGCGGCCGGCTCGCCTTCGCCCGCTGAAGATTATGTTGAAGGACGCATCGATCTCAACCGCGAGTTGATCAAGCACCCGCTCGCCACCTTCTACATACGGGTCGAAGGCGACTCGATGATCGACGCGGGGATACAGCCGGGCGCACTGCTTGTGGTTGACCGCGCGGTCGAAGTCCACGAAGGGCACGTCATCGTCGCGCGCCTCGGCAACGAGTTGTGCGTCAAGCGTTTCTCGACCAACGCAGGCCGTGTCTGGCTCATGCCCGCCAACGACCGCTACGCACCGATTGAAGTCACGGAAGAGATCGACTTTGAAATCTGGGGGCGCGTGCTCTACTCGATCCACCAGCATTGAAGGCCGGAGTTTGCTTGAGGAATTGCGCGCAACCAGAAAGGCGGGCGTCGTGCTCGGCGGGCTGCGCCCGACGGCGCAACTCTCCATCCGGCTATTCGTGGCCGCGCGTTACGAACACTCGTGCCGCGCGCTGTTAGCCGTCGCTTAGGATCAATCTACTGGCGCGCACAGGTTAACGACAGGCCGTATGTTCGCAGCCGCAGCCGATCTCTGTGATGCCGGTGCGGTGCGCCTCGCGGCAATACTCGCTGCAATAATCGTCGTCGTCGCCGCCCGCGGTACACGCGCAAGGCGTATGCCCGCATTTCTTCATCGTCTCTTCATCGGCCATGACATGTCCCTCCTGAGCAATCAAATCATTAAACTATTCTGACTGGTTGAAACTTACGGCGCGGGCTGGACGACGATCACGATGCGCTCTTTGCCAACCACGACATCAATCGGGTTGCCGAGTTGCAGCGGCAAGGTCTTGCCGTTGATGTTGATCTCAAAGCGCGGCGCGGCGACGTTCATGCTGGCGCTCGCGGGTGGCGGCGCGGTCGTGGGCGGCGCAGCGGGGTCGGCAACTGAGGCGGGCGCGGCCGGTTTGGCCACATCGGTCGTGCGCGTCAGCAGATTCAACGCGGAGAGTCGCCAAGTGGCCGGCGTGCAGGTCAGGCGCAGGCCCGGCGTGTCCACTTCGACTTGCTCGCCCGGTGCGAACGCTTCGAGCTTCCACAAGCCCTCGCCGCAACGCACGCCGTCGCCACCGTAGAACGTGGCGTAGCCTGAGACGTAGTTATAGAAGAACTGGCTGCGGTTCTCGACGACGACGAGCACGTTGCGCACGGGCGCATCCTGCGTCGCCGCGAGTTGCGTCGTGCGCAGCCGCCCGCCGAGCGCGTCGCGGCCCAGCACGTCAAACGCCGTCGCCTGTTCGCTCAACGCCACGCGCGGTTCGTTCGTCACGCCCGTCGTGTTCGTCGTCGGCTGTTGCGCCCGCGCGCCGAAGGCAAACAAGCACACGATCAAGATCGCCCACGCTCTGCTTTTGTTAATCACGTTGCCCACGATCCTTTCCGCAGTTGATGAACCACAAAGACACTTAAGGACACAAAGCAAGTCATTCGTGGCTTCGTGTCTTTGCGGTTAACTTCCATCTTAGCTAACTAAACACTCCGAGGGTAAGTCCGACAAGGCAATGATGTCCAGCTTTCAGCCCTGCGCTATCAACGGCATGTAGCGCGCACCGTGGGGCATGATGTAGCCGGGCGCGTGTGCGTCCACGCGGGCGAGTGCGTCTGCGAGCGTGCGCGCAGGCTTGAGCCGCATGCGGCGCACGTCTTCGTCGGGCAGTTGCGAGACGAGTTGCACGTTGAAGCGTTCGGCTTTGGTTAAGAGCGTCCACGCGGTCTGCCCGTTGACGGCGTAAGTGTCGAGCAGTTGCGCGGCGAGTGCGCGCGCATCGGCGGCGGCGAACCACTGTAAGAAGTCCACGCGCCCTGTGCCGTCGGGACATTCCGCCAGCAAGATGATGTCGCCGCCGTCGGCGCAGGCGTGCGCCGCCATGTCGAGCGCCTTGTGCGCTTGAATGATGTTGATGTCGTGTGGTGCGCCGCCGCAACTGACGACGACGAGCGGGCGCTTCGCTTCGATCTCCAACGTGTGCGCCGCCACATATTCGGCGCACGCGCGGCGGTGGGCCAAGCGCCAATCGCCCGCGTACAACCGAACAGCACGCCCGCGTTCATCTACCACCGTGTTCAGCAGAAACGAAGGCGCGATCTCGGCCGCGGCGCGTTCGCACTCTTCATGCACGGCGTTGCCGTCAAGCCGGCCTGTGCCGACGCCCGCGCGCCGTGTGCCGCTGGCTGCGTCGAACGCCTGCATGTGCGTCGCGGCAATCGTGCGCGCCGAAGCGAGGCCGGGACAGATACTTTTGCGCCCGCCCGTGAAGCCCGCGAAGTAATGGAAGTTGACCGCGCCGGTGAGGATGACGTGATCATGTTCGACGAGTGCGCGATTGAGTTCGATGGGCGTGCCGCGTTCGGTCACGCCTAGCTCGACGTGTTGCGTCGCATCGTCGGCATCGTGATCGAGCGTGCGCAGGCGTTGTGTGATGAAGGGCGAGAGCAGTTCGTTCTTTTCCTGCGCGGTCGTGGGGCGGTGTATGCCGGTCGCAAAGATGAGGCGCAAGTCGGACGGTGCAACGCCGAGTTGGATTAAACGACGCGCGAGCAGGTTGACGACTTGCGCGCTCGCCGTCGCGCGCGTTGCATCGGAGACGACGACCAACACGCTCTCGCCGGGGCTGATGATCTCTTCGAGCGGTTGCGAGTCAATCGGATCGTCAATCAGCGCGCCCAACTCCGCATCAGACAGCGGCCGCGCCGCTTCGGCTGCTGCCGGCGCAAGCACACGAAAACGCGTCTCGTCGTACTCGAACGACAACTGCCCACGCCCGTAACCGAGTTCGATCTTTGTCATGCTTGTCGTTCGGCTCACACGCCGAAGCGCGCGAGCGCCTGTTCGATCACGTCGAAGGCGGCGAAGTCCGCGCCGCCGGCCGCGCGCGCTTCGACCAGCCAGAGGCGCAAGCGGCGTGCTTCGGCGAGCGTCGGGATGCGACACGCGCCGGTCAACGCCAACGTGACTAGATGATCCGGCGCACCGTGCGTCACCAGCGCGGCTTGCAGCGCCGCCTGCTCGCGCAGGTCGAGTGTGAGCAGAAGATTGATCTCCATGATTAGGCAGTCGGCAATAGGCAGTCGGCGGTCGGCAGTTAAAGAAAGAAGTTCTATTAACTGCTTAGTGCTTGCTGCCTACCGCTTAGTCTGCTGATAACAATCCGTGCCCGCGTGGCAGTGTTGGAGCGCATCGGCCGCGAAGTCTGTGGTCTCCATCTGGATCGTGAGATGATCGACGCCGAAGCGGTCGTGCAGTTTGCTGCGCAGGTCGTTCAAGAGCGCGGGCTGCGCAGTTGCGGTCGTACAGACGACGTGCGCCGAGAGCGCCTCGCGCCCCGACGTGATCGTCCAGACGTGCAGATCGTGTACGCCTTCAACGCCGTCCGTCAACAAGATTACTTCTTCAACCGACGCGAGATTGATGTGCGCGGGCGTGCCTTCCAGCAACACGTTCGTCGCCTCGCGGATCAGATGCCACGAACTCCAAATGATCAAGCAACTGATCAGCACACTGATGAGCGGGTCGGCCGCATACCAACCTTTGTACGCGATCAGCGCGCCCGCGATCAGCGCGCCCACCGAACCGAGTGCGTCGCCGATGACGTGCAGCCACGCGCCGCGCACGTTCAGATCGTCCGTGTGTGCGCCATGCAGCAACCAAGCGCATGCGAGGTTCACGATCAGCCCGCCGGCCGCGACCGCGATGAGCAGTTGACTATCAACCGCAGCGGGCGCGTGCCAGCGTTGGTACGCTTCGTAAAAGATGACGAACGCGATGAGCACCAGCACGACGCCGTTGACGAGCGCGGCGAGGATTTCGAGCCGGTGATAACCGAAGGTCTTGGCGGCGGTGGCGGGGCGCGCGCTGAACCACGCGGCAAAGAGTGCGAGCGCCAGCGCGGCCACGTCCGTCAGCATGTGCCCCGCGTCCGCGAGCAGTGCCAAAGAGTTCGACAACCAGCCGCCGATAAACTCGGCGAACATATACAACGCCGTCAACGCCAGCACGAGCGCCAACCGCCGCCGGCCCGTCGCCGCGCGGTGATGATGATGCGCGTGCGCGTGATTGTCTTGTATCGTGGCCATCCGTTGCACACCCTGAGGCAGACGCGGACAGTAAGATACAAGCCGCTTCTGACAGCGTCAATCAGAATGCGCAATAAATGGGATTGCGGAATGAAGCGAATGCGGAATGCGGATTTCGGAGTGCGGATTAAAGGAACTGTTGTTCTTCTAATCCGCACTCCGAAATCCCCATTCCGCAATCAACTAGATTCCTTGTAGTTGGAGCGCCTGATTGAAGTTGCGATAGAGTTCGTTGTAGTCGCGGATGGCGCGGTCGAGGGCGCGCGGCAGTTCTTCGATCTCGGCGGGGTTGAGGACGAAGTTGGCGCTGCGGATGAGGGCGGCGTGGGCGTCGCCGGTCCGCACGTCGGGCATCATGTGGACGAAGAAGGTGCGGCGACGCGCGACCGGCCGGAGCGCGCTCATCTCGCGGTTGATGAAGGCCGCGCCCTGTTCCTGCGGATCGAAGTCGGGCGCAAGCAGCACCACGTCCATGTGATCTTCGCGCATGCGTTCGATGGCCTGCGTCGTGTCTTCGGCGACGAAGACCTCATAGCCGTTCTCGACCAGCACGCGCGCGACGGCGTAACGATGCTCCGGCGCGGCGCAGACGAGCGAGCGCCGATGATTGCCCCAGCCGCCGCGCCCGGCCGTTTGCGATGCCTCGGTCGCGGCCGTCGCCATCGCCTGTTGCAGTAAGGCCGAGAGCAAACGCGTCACCTCAGTCTTGTTCGAGGCGAGTTGCTCGTCGGGCGGCGGGTTGCTGTTGCTGTCGCCCGCTTCGGGACGAAACGCGGGCGCGGGCATCGGCTTGCCATAGCGCGACTGCGTGGGCGCGCTCACGTCGCCGACGCCGAGCGCGCTGTAGTCGGGCGCTTGCGCGGGCGGCTGCGCGTTGATGATGTGCTGGCACTTCGGACAGCGCACGGTGAACGCGCGCGCCGGCACTTTAGCGTCGTCGAGTTGCAAGCGCGCGGCACATTGCTGGCAGATGATAACCATAAGTTCAAGTGACAAGTGACAAGTGACAAGTGACGAGCCGGAACAAGTTGTTAACTTGTCACTCGTCGCTTGGCACTCGCCACTGTTGTTAAGGTGTGATCATATCGAGCATGGGGGCGACGCGCGGCGGGGTGGTGCGCGTGGGCGGCGGCGCGGCGGCGGCCTCGGCGCGCAGGAAGTCGTCCTGCGCGGTAACGCCCTTGAGGGCGAGCAGCATGTTGTTCTGGTTCGTGGCGAAGGTGAGGCCGTCTTCGAGCGCGACGACCTTCTGTTGGATGAGGTCTTTGATCACTGAGTCGAAGTCTTGCATGCCGTCGAGTTTGCTGTCGCGCATGGCGTCGAGCAAGGTCTTGCCTTCGGACTCGCCGTTCTGCAAGTACTCGCGCGTGCGCGGCGTGGACTTCAGAATCTCGACGGCGGCGATGCGCCCTTGCCCGTCGGCGCGCGGGATCAACCGTTGCGAGAGGATGTAACGAAACGTCTGCGCGAGCCGGTTGCGGATAACCGCTTCCTCGTTCTTCGGATAGAGGCCGATGATGCGGTCAACTGTCTTGGACGCGTCAATCGTGTGCAAGGTGGACAGCACAAGATGACCTGTCTCGGCCGCTTCCAGAGCGATCTCGGTCGTCTCATAGTCGCGCATCTCGCCGACGAGGATGACCTTCGGCGCTTGTCTGAGGGCGGCGCGCAGGGCGGCGGGAAAGTCTTTCGCGTCCGTGCCGATCTCGCGCTGGTTGATGGTGGCGCGGCGATGCTGGTGCAGAAACTCAATCGGGTCTTCGAGCGTGATGATGTGATAGTAGTGGTCGCTGTTGATGCGGTCGATGATGGCGGCGAGCGTCGAAGTCTTGCCCGCGCCGGTCGGCCCGGTCACTAACACGATGCCGTTGCGTAGCGTGGCGATCTCGGCGAGTTGCGCGGGCAGGTTCAAGGCGTCGAGCGTCGGCACTTCGGTCGGGATCACGCGCATGACGATGGAATAAGTGCCGCGCTGCTGAAAGATGTTGACGCGGAAACGAACGTGTGTCGGCAGCGAATAACTGAGGTCGGCCGAGCCTGTGTGCGCGAGGCGCGTGGCGGCGTCGTTGTTGCCTTCCAGCAAGGTCATGGCGATAACCTCGGTCTGGTACGGCGTCAATTTCTGCAAGCCCAAAGGCTGCACGACCGTTAGCTTGCCGTTGACTTCGACCTGCGGCGGCTGCCCGACGGAGAAGTTCAGATCGCTGATCTTGTCCGAGACAAGCAGCATGCGCTCGATGATCGGCGGCAAATCGAGAAAGCTCATGCGCGCGGTTGCTCCACGTTAAGTTGACGAATGTGATCGGGGATACCGAAGAGAGGCGGGTTGTTTGAAGGTGACAGGCGGAAAGATTAGTCGCCGCCTGCTCCAATGGCATTGTCGCTAATCGAACGCGCAAAGGCAAGCGAAAAGTTTGCGCCGCAAGTTTTACAAGCTCTACTGCTTCAAGCTTTGCAAAAACTCTGACGTGCGCGTAGTGATCATGTCAGCCTCAACCAAGAGCGCGCCGACAACCGCGACTGCGTTCGCGCCTGCTGCCAGCACCGCGCGCGCGTTCGCTTGCGTGATGCCGCCGATGGCGACGAGCGGCATAGACGAACCAAGTTCAGCGCGCACGGCCGCAACGCCCGCGAGGCCGACAACTGGATCAGGCCGCGCTTTCGTCGTCGTCGCAAAGACCGGGCCGATGGCGATGTAGTTGACAGGTAGAGTGGCCGCCGCTTGTGCTTGCGCGACCGTGTGCGTCGAATAGCCGATGATGGCTTCGGGGCCGAGCAGACGCCGCGCGGCCGTCGGATCAAGATCGTCCTGACCGAGATGCACGCCGTCCGCTTGCAGCGCGAGTGCGATGTCGGCGCGGTCGTTGACGATGAGCCGCGCCCCGTGTGTGCGCGCCACTTGCAACGCGGCCTCTGGCCGATTGATAAAACTCGCGCGGGCTGGCGTGCTTCTCGCGCAGTTGCACGAACGTTGCGCCGCCCGCGCACAAACGCGCGACCTGTTCGGCGTGCGTGAGCTTCGTTAGCCGCGCGTCCGTGATCGGATAGAGGCCGGGTAAGTTGAGCGCGTCGATCTGCACGGCGTCGAGTATACCTGAGCGGCGCGCAGTTTTTGTTAGCTCTTAAGAGAGCGGTGGTCGGCGTCCGTGGGGCGGCGGGGGTGGCGGCCCACCGCCGAATGGTGGCGGCGACCCGCCACCTTCAGGCGGGATCGTGTCGCCCAGTTTGCGCAAAACTTCGTCGATGCGGCGCGAGTCTTCGGCCCGGCGCGCGTCGTCGGCAGCACGGCGATTTTCTTCGGCCCGGCGCGCTTCTTCGGCGCGGCGAGTCTCTTCGGCTTTCTTTGCTTCCTCGGCGCGACGCGCGGCGGCCTCGCGTGCGTCGCGGCCGTCGTCGGGCGTCGCGGCGGGAATTGGATTGCGTATTTCGAGGCCGGCCGGCCGGCTGTCGTGATGCCTGCGGGCGCAGTTTGGCCGGTCGCTTCTGACGCCGCGTTTGTGGTCGCGCCTGCGACGTTCGCGGGCGCGGCGGCGTTAGCGGCAGGAGCGGCGTTCGTTTGCGCGGCGGCGGCAGAGGTCGCGGCCGGGTCGTTCGTTGGTGTGGGCGCGGTCGTCGTGGAGAGACTGTCAGACGGCGCGTTGTCGGTTGGCGCAGGCGCGAGGGGTGCGCCGGTCTGCGCGTCTGTGGATGTGTTGATCGGGCCGGTCATCGGCGCGTCTGAACTGGCGGCGGCGGGCGCGGCGGCGCGATGCTTGAGCAGGAGCGGGACAGAAGCGCAAGCGACGAGTAAGGCGATGACGGCGGCGACGACGAGCTTGGCCGATTTGCGCGCGGGCGGTTCAGACTGCGCGGGCGCAACATAAGTCCGCGCCGGGCGCGGCGGCATGTGTTGGGCGGCGGTGACGGTGACGCTTAGTTCGCTAGGCGACGGGGACGCGGGGCGGCGCGTCTGCGTCGTGGCGCGACCGACGCGGTTCGTGGCGTTGGTGGCTGGTTGTTCGTCGGGCGCGTCGGCCGATTCGGTTAACATCGTCGCCTCGTTGAAGGCGGCCGAATGCGCCACAGGCGTGTGGGGCGTGATGTCGTGGACGGCTTGCGCGGCTTGCCGCAGGGCCGCGCGCATGGCGGCGGCTGTTTGTGGCCGGCGGGCGGCGTTCTGGGCCATGGCGCGGTGGAGGACGCCGCCGACGGCCGTGGGCACTTGATCGCAGACGAGGTGCGCGGGCGCGAGCGGGTCGGGCTGGTTATTGATGATGGCGCTGGCGCGCGTGAGCGCATCGACGGGCGCTGTGCCGGTCAGCAGATGGTAGAGGGTTGCGCCTAAGCTATAGAGGTCGCTGCGTGCGTCCGTGCCTGTGCCTTGAATTTGTTCGAGCGGGGCGTAGTTGCGCGAGTAGCCGAAGATGCTGGCGGTTGTGCTGGCGTGCATCTGCGCGGGCGTGCCTTTGGCGAGGCCGAAGTCGAGCAGCACGATCTGGCCGCGCGTGGTCAGCTTGAGGTTCTGCGGTTTGATGTCACGATGGATGATCGCGGGCGTCTGCGTGTGCAGGTAGTCGAGCGCGTTGAGCAGTTCGTCGGCCCACTGCAACACGTCGGCGACGGGGAACGCTGCGCCGTCGCGCTCGTTGAGCAAGTCGGAGAGGTCTGCGCCTTCGATGAACTCCATGACGAGGAACTGGCCGTCGCCTTCGATGAAATGATCGCTGACCTTCGGGAGCGCGGCGTGGCGCAAGTGGTTGAGCAGTTGCGCCTCGCGCTCGAAGGCTTTGCGGAGCGTCGGGTCGTCGAACAAAGTCTGCTTGACGGCGACCGTGCTTTGAAAACGTTCGTCCGTGGCGACGTAGACCGCGCCCATGCCGCCCTGACCGATCTGCTTGGTCACGCGGTAACGGTTTTGGAGCAGCGTACCGGGTTCGATCATACTTGGGGGTTAAACTCCTTCGTGTGAGATGCGGTGAGTTACCGGCGTAGGGACTTGTGAGAGGTTAAGGCGGCAAGACATGCAGGCGTGTCGCCGCCGTGCGGCTGTCGCCCTTATAATCAAGATACCTGATTGCCTTTACGCGAAGCAAGAGTTAAAACTTTGGGCGGGACAGATTCTTTCAGCAGCCGGTGTGACGGGGGCGACAACTCAGGCGCGTTCTTAACTATTAACTTACTGGAAGAAGGACACACGTATGGCACTGGTCGGGGCGAATGAGCTAAAGCGCAAGATGCTGATTGTGGTGGACGGTCAGCCTTACACGGTCATGGAAGTATTCTTTGCCTCGCCGACGGCGCGGGGCGCGGCGACGATGGTGCGGACGAAGTTGCGCCACCTGTTGACCGGCTCGGTGCAGGAAAAGAGTTTCAAAGCCAACGAGAAGTTTGCCGAACCGGACGTGCAGTTGACGCCCGCATCCTTTCTCTACGCGGACGCGGACGGGCTGCACTTCATGGACGAGTCGAGCTATGAACAGTTCGCTTTGAACGACGAGCAGATCGGCGATGCGCGCGGCTACTTGAAAGAGAGCGCGTCCGTGCAGGTCTTGAAGTACAACGGCGCACCCGTCTCTTTAGAGTTGCCGCAGTACGTCGAACTCGCCGTCACACAGACCGAGCCGGGCTTGCGCGGCGACACCGCGGCCGGCGGCGCAAACAAACCCGCCACGCTCGAAACCGGCCTCCAAGTGCGCGTGCCGCTCTTCATCAAAGAGGGCGAAGTTGTCCGCGTCAACACCCAGACCGGCGAAGTCGCAGGCCGGGCGTAAGGCTCGCGGAACAAGTAAACGCGGGGATAACCAGACTGAGGGCGTGCTCACAAGGAGTTGAGGTGAGCGCGCCCTCAGTCTAGCTGTGCGTGTTCGGCCGGTTCGGCGGCGTCACTTCTTTTCGGTCTTGAAGTCGGAGCCGCTGCGTTTGGGATCGAACTGTTGCATGTAGGCGGGCAGATAGGGTTCTTTGCGGAATGCCGCGCCTTTGGTCATGGCCCAGCGTTGCAGCCACGAGATGCCGACCGGGCCTGTGTAAGTGTCGGGCAGACTGTAAGCCGGATCGCTTTGCGCTTCGTCGAGCGTGACGAACTGGTAGCCGCGTCGCTCCATCATCGTCAATAGCTCGTCCATCTTCGCGGCGTTCAAGCCGCTCGCCATGAGCAGCAACACTTGCGGCGCTTCGTAACCGAGCGTGTCGCGCGAGAGTTGTTCGTAGAACTCGAACATGCGCTCCATGTAGGGCACGTAGTCGGCGGCGACGAGCTTCATCATCTCGTCGTCGTCGCGGCGGCGCGCGTCGGCCCACGCTTGCGCGAACAACCAATCCATGTTGTCAATCGTCACCTGATGGATGCGATAGTTGCGCTCGGTCAAAAACTTTTCCGCCGCCTCTTTGGTCGCGCGGTCGGGACCTGTGTTGAGGAACGGGTAACTGAAATAACGCAACTGTAGCCCGCGTTCGGCGAGCAACTTCTTCGTTATCTCTTCACCGCGCACGACGTTCTGTTGGAACACGCCAAGCGGCGTCTTGTAGAGACTTGGATGCGCGAAGGTCTGCGTGCCGAGTTCAAACCCTGCGTCGAGCCACAGGCGCAGCAGCGCGACGCGCTCGTCGTCGAGTTGTCCGTCTTTGTAGAGGCTGTTTTCGCCGACGAAGCCGATGGCGGGCGCACCGTGCGCTTGCAGGCTGCTAATGAGTTTGCGCGTGTCGCGTTCGGCGCGCGGGTTGTAGTAAGTCTGAAAGGTCGGCAGGCTGACGAAGGTGACGGCGACCTTGCGTTTCGTCTTGACGGGCGCGGGCTTCTGCGTCGCGGGCGCGTCGTAACGACTGAACGAGGCGAACGTCTGCGCGCCCGCGAAGACGGCGACGAGTGCGACCAACATGAGCGCGAGGGCGATGCTCATCGGCGCGCGGCCGGACGCGGCGGGCTGCGGGCGCAAGAGTCTTTGAATGCGTTGCATGAGTGAACCTCCGTTCGCGGCGACGGCGAGGGAGACGGCAGGCCGGCTGCGCAGTGTTTCAAGCGTGGCGAGTGCGCGGGCGTACACAAGTACGTCGCCCGTCGCGGCTACGGCCAAGTCGTCGCAGCAATGCTCGCGCTCGACGCGCACACGCCGCGACAGCCACCAGACCGCCGGATGATAAAAGAGCAAAGTCTCGATGACGGACTGCAACAAGTTGATCAGATAATCATGACGACGTATGTGCGCCAGTTCATGCGCGATGAGTGCTTCGAGTTGCGCCGCGCTCAGGTTGGTCAGCGCGCACGCAGGCAGCAGGACGACAGGGCGCAGCCAGCCTATGACCGTCGGCACTTCGACCAGCGCCGACGCGCACAGCCGCACGGGCCGTGAAACCCGCAACCGCTGCATCAAACGCGCCAGTGTCTCCTGCCAGCCGTCAGACACCAGCGGCGCGGGTTCACGCTTGAGACGCTGCGCCAGCACAAAGCCGCCCGCCAATCGCAGCGCCGAAAAACTCGCCCCCAGCAACCACGCGATCACCAACCACGGCAGCGCGTGCGCGAACTGCTCCGCCGCCCAAACACGCAACGGCGCAGCCCCGTCGCGCGCCTCGTCAAACAGATCGTCCGCTTGTGCCGGCCCGTTGAGCGCCGCATCGCCCGCGTCTGCTTGTGCGCGCGTCGCGGCCGGCGCTCGGTCGTGTGTCGTCTGCGCGGCTTGTGTGTGTGCGACCGAGTCGCGCGCCGAGTTGAGCCAAACAAACGTAGCGGCGGGACAGGCCAGCAACGCGAGCAGCCCCGCGCAAGCCGCCGCATAACGCGCTTCGGCCAGGCCCGGCGCAGCAACACGTCCGCGCCCGCGCACAGGGCCGCCACCAGCGCGCCCTGCCAGATGAAATGTAAGAGCGCCCAGCCGAGCGTCTCGACCATGTGCGGTGCGTGTAAGGTTGCGAGTGCGTTTATCATTTCTTGCCTCGCTCGACCTCGTCCAGCAGTTGCCTGATCTCGGCCAGCTCCGCGTCCGATGTCCGCTTCGACGCCAGCGCGTGCATGACCAACTTCGAGGCCGACCCACCGAAGGCGCGCTCCAACAGGTCGCCGACCAGTTGGCGTTGCGTCTGTTCTTCGGCGAGCCGCGCCGCGTAGACGTGCGCGCGTTGGCGTTCGTCGCGGCGCACCAAACCCTTCTCCGCCATGATCTGCATCAACTTGAGAACGGTCGTGTACCCAATGGGCTTTTGTTTGGCGAGGGCTTCATAGACCTCGCGCACGGTCGCGGGGCCACGCCGCCAAAGCACGTTTAAGATTTCTAGTTCCGCGTCGGTCGGGCGCGGCTGGTTGCTGCGTTTCGTCACCATTTAAGTTGGGCCTCTTAGTCGCTAGCAGCGACGCGCGCCACCTTACTACGAAGACCTTCGTATTGTCAACGAAAACTTTCGTACTTAGAACAAAATTTAACCACCAAGACGCCAAGACACGAACGGACTGTGAGCCTTCTTTGTGTCCTTCGTGTCTTTGTGGTTAAGATCGCGCGCGCTGCTTGTTTTAATGGTTGACCGGCGGCGGTGAAATAGTCAAAACTAAGCGCGCTCAACGGACAACGCGTGTGCGTCAGCCGGTCACTCGGACAGAAGGCTCGATTGGCACGCGTGCTGGTGAAAGGTTGGGAGGAGCCATTACGCAGACGGACTCAGGCGGACTCCAAGCGATCACGCAGGTCGTGTTGGTGGTCGAAGATTTCGAGGACACGCGCTACCTGATGCGCCTCGAACTCGAACGGCGCGGCTTTCGCGTGCTCGAAGCCCGCAACGGCGCAGAGGGCGTCGAACTGGCGGCGCGCGAGCGGCCCACAATCGTGCTGATGGACATCGGGCTGCCTATCATGGACGGTATAGAGGCCACGCGCCGCATTCGCGCGCAAGCTGATCAACGCGACGTGCTGATCGTCGCGCTGACCGCACACCACGAAACCGAGTATCGCGCCAACGCGCTGGCCGCCGGTTGTGACGCCTACCTGACCAAGCCCATAGATTTCGACTGGCTCATAGACCTCCTCGGTCGCCTGCTGCCCTGAACGCGGCGACGATCTTAATAAGCAGCAATCAAACGATCAACAAGTTCCCCCGACGAGGTGACTGATGAAGACCGCATTGCTCATCCTGCTGACCAGCCTGTGTCTCGCGGCGCTGAGCGTCGCCGCGCAAAAACCGGCCGCCCCCACGCCCGCCGCGTTCTGGCCGAAGTTTCAAAGCGCCGTGGCCAAAGGCGACAAAGAGGGCGTGGCCGCGATGGTCAAGTTGCCGCTGACGATGCCTTACGGCGTCAAGACGATCAAGACGAAGGCACAGTTGCTTCAGAGCTACGCGAAGATTTTCGACGCCGAGACGCGCAAGTGTTTCGCGGCGGCCAAGCCGGAACGTGAGAACGACAAGAGCAAGCGGTTCTATATCGGCTGCGGCGAGGCCATGATGTACTGGTTCGACGTGGTGGGCGGCGAATACAAACTCGTCTCCGTTGACAACATCAACGAGTGAGCGCGCCGTCGCCATTAACGAGCGCGCGTCGCTTCGGCCTCTTGCTGTTGCTTGTTTGCGCGGCCGGCGCGACCGCGCAAGCTAAAGATGCGTGGCGCAGTCTGCGTTCGCCCAATTATCTGTTCGTCGGCGACGCCAGCGAGCCGGACATGCAACAGGTCGCGCGTCGCTTCGAGCAGTTCCGCACAGTCTTTGCGGCGCAGTTCCCCGCCGCCGGTTTAACCGCGCCCGTCGCCACCATCGTCGTCGTCTTCAAAGACGACGAAAGCTACAAGCCCTTTCGCCCGCTCTACCAACAGACGCCCGCCGACTTCGCCGGTTATTTCAAGTCGGGGCTGGATGTGAACTACGTCGCGTTGCCGCTGGGCCGGCGCGTCGAAGATGCTTACGCGAAAATCTTTCACGAGTCCGTCCATCTGCTCATAGACAGCCGCGCGCGGCGTGTGCCCGACTGGTTCAACGAAGGTCTGGCCGCTTACTACAGCACGTTCGAGTTGTCGGACGCGGACGCAAGGGCCGTCGCGGGCAAGCCCATAGACGAGTACGTCCGCACCTTGCGTGCGCGCCCGCTGTTGCCGCTTGCGGCGCTGTTCGCCATCGAGCGCGGCTCGCCCGATTATCATGCGAGCGACAAGAGCAACATCTTCTATGCGGAGTCGTGGGCGTTGGTCCACTATTTGATCTCCGGGCGCGGGGGCGCGCGGCAGTTACAAATCCTGCGTTACCTCGAACTGCTCGCGGCGGGCGTCGCGGCCGAAGACAGTTTTCGCAAAGCCTTTCAAGTTAGTTATGCGGACATGGAGCAGGAGTTGCGCGCGTATGTCGCGCAAGAGATCAATGGTGTGCGCGCCCGCGACGCGCTCGCGCTGGCGAACGTGGACGTGCGGCTGAAGGTTGCGCCGCTCACGGATGCCGAGGCGGCTTACTATCAAGGCGATCTGCTGTTGCACATAGACCGCTATGACGACGCGGCCAAACAACTCAAGCGCTCGCTCGCGGCCGACGAACGCATGGCCACCGCCCACGCCGCACTGGGCCTGACCTACACACGGCAGAAGAAGTTCACAGCGGCCGAGCAGCATCTACAACAAGCCGTCGCGCTACAACCGTCGAACTACTTGACCCACTACTACTATGCCTACGCGCTGAGCCGGCAAGGGATGGACGACGCGCAGGCCGTCGCGGCTTATAACCCGCAGGCGGCGCGCATCATGCGCGCGGAGTTGCAGCGCGCCATCACACTTGCGCCGGAGTTTCCTGAATCCTATCGCCTGCTCGCCTTCATCAATCTCGTCAACGGCGCGCAACTCGACGAAGCCGTCACACTCTTGAAGCGCGCCCTCACGCTCGCGCCCGGCCGCCCCGACATCTCTTTCACGCTCGCCGAAGTACACATGCGCCGACAAGAGTGGCCCGAAGCGCGGCAGGCGCTGCAACGCGTGCTGCGCAGCGGCGCTAACGCACGCCTGCGCGCCCGCGCCACCGCGTTGCTCCAACAGATCGAACAGTCAGGCAAAGACAATTAAGCAAGCAACAACAGGGACGCTAACATTTGGGAGACACAAGCATGAAGCGATGTAGTACGTGTGGTCGAGAGTATGCGGTTGAAGTTCGTTTCTGCGGCGAGGACGGCACGCGGCTGGATGCAAGCGCGCCCGCCGTTGATACTGACATAGCAGCCGCAGCCGACGTGTCCACGTTCGACGCACTGGCGCGCACGACGCGGCTCAGTCAAGGCGAGCGCGTGGCGATGGATGCGCTCTGGGGCGCGGTTTATTGTCTGCCGTCGTGGCTGTTCATGATCCGTGGCGACAACATGATCCCTATCGCGTGCCCGATAGAAGGGCGCATGTCCGTCATGGCCTTCACCGATCAACCGGCGGCCCGCAGGTTCTTCGCGCACCAGCGTTACGGCCCCGGCGACGACATCTCAATCATGCTGCTCGAAGTGGAGCCGGCCTCCGAGATGCTGCTCTCCTTGCGCGCGCGCGGGGCCGAGTTCCTGCAATTCAATTATCCCGGCGAGGGTTTCTATATGCCGCTCGCCAACCTGCCCGCCGTCTATCACTACTTCAACGGGCGCGAGCTACCGACAGCAAGCACGCCGGCTGTCAGCGGTAGCTGAATTTGTCCGCGGTAAAGTTTTCGGGGTTTGTGTTCCACGACTTAAGGATGGATTCCTGCATCCTTGAGGCCAGCGCATGTGAGAACGCGCTGAGTTGCGCTTCAGTACAGTCTTCAGGATTATTCAAACAATGCCCGAAGTCTTTCATTGCGCCTGAGACATCCTGACTCTCCATCATGATCAGTGGGCCGTCATACAGCCGCCAGAAATCGTTGATGGCCTTTTTTCGTTCAACCGGATCAGTTGAACGAGCGATTGTGGCCCGTGGCCGTCGAGGCTTGTAAATATAAGGCCAACTGCTGTTGGAGCACCGGCTTCATAAACTCTCTTTGGGCCGCCTCGGTATCATGTTTAGCTTGCAGTTCGCGTGCTTCTCGATCTTTTATCGCTTGCTCGGCCTGTGCGGCTCGATTAGCTTGCTGCTGCGCGCGATACTGATAGATGCCAAAGCCAAACCCGGCGATTGTGACCAAGACGGTCAGCAAAGACAGATATGGGGCCAGCGAACCGACGCCCTGACCGCTCTTTAACGTCTCAACTTCAAGGCGCAACTTTTCGTTTTGGAGTTTGAGCTTTTCAAGTTGCGCCGCCACGAGCAGAGCATTTTGCTCACCGTCATCTCGTCTAGCGTCCGTCATCATGTTTGTCACCTTGTCGGTCGCAACGTCAGGCGGCGACACGCTAGCGCGCTACGCCGCTAAAGTCTTGTTGTCGGGCTTAACCAAAAGCCAACAGCACAACGATCAAACAGACATGAATCGTCAGCGAGATTGTCCGGCGCAAGCAGCATCCTTATGACATGGGCGACAGCATAGTCCCGGTGCAGAGCGAACTTCAACGAGTCATCAACGCCTGCGCGCATTGCCGCTGCGCCCGTTGGTTGGCGGGGCGGCGTCGGGCCGCAGTTGTTCGGTGAACAGTTTGAGGATGCGCTTGTATTCGTCGGCCCAACTGGCTTCGCGGTCGAAGGCGTGGTCTTCGACCGGGTAGGGCGCGACTTGCCAGTTCTCTTTGCGGAGTTCGATCAGCCGCTCGACCAGTCGCACCGTATCCTGAAAGTGGACGTTCACGTCCACCATGCCGTGACAGATCAGGAGCGCGCCTTTCAAACCGTCGGCGAAGTAGATCGGCGAACTGCGTTTGTAGGCTTCCGGATCGCTCTGCGGCAGGTTGAGTATGTTCGCCGTGTAGGGATGATTGTAGTGCGCCCAATCCGTGACGGGGCGCAGGGCCGCGCCGGCCGCGAACATGTCGGGTTGCGTGAACATCGCCATCAACGTGATGAAGCCGCCGTAGCTGCCGCCGTAGAGGCCGACGCGCTTCGCATCGACGCCGTGCTCACGCACGAGGTACTCGACGGCGTCAACGTGATCGGTCAGGTCCTTGCCGCCCATGTGGCGATAGATGCCCGTGCGCCAGTCGCGCCCGTAACCGGCCGAGCCGCGATAATCGATGTCGAGCACCATGAAGCCGCGCGTCCATCAACAGATGATGAAACATGTACTCGCGGTAATATTGACTCCACCACTTATGCACGTTCTGCAAGTAGCCCGCGCCGTGGACGAAGAGGACGGCGGGGCCGCCGCGCTGCCAGTTCGCGGGCTTGTAGAGACGCGCATGAACGGTCGCGCCGTCGCGCGCTTTGAAGTTGACGATGGGCGGATCGATCCAGTTGTAGGTGAAGAACTCAGGCAGCGGCGAAGTGGTCACCTGTTTGGTCTGCGCTGCTGCTGCGCCCGCGCTCGCCGGTTGATTCGCTACCAAGTACAGCTCCGGCGGCTTGTTGCTGTAAGAGTACACGTTGGCGAGCATGGTTTCGTCGGGCGAGATGTCCACTTGATTGTTGCCGGCCAACGTGGTCAAGCGCGTGCGCGCGCCGCCCGCGATAGGCATCGAATATAGATGACGCTCGAACGGGCTGCCCTCGCTCGAAGTGAAATAGAACTTGGTCTTGTCGGCCGACAAACGCACGTCCGAGACTTCAAACGGCCCCGATGTCAACTGCGACGGCTCGCCGCCCGTGATCGCAACCGTGTAGAGATGCGCGAAGCCGTCGCGCTCCGACTCGAAGAAGACGCGCTGGTTGTCGGGCAGCCAACCGAGCGTGAACGCGCCGGGGCCGTCCACCCATGCGTCGTCATGCACCTGCGCGAGCGGCTTCGTCTTGCCCGTCGCCGCATCGAGCAACAGCACCCAACGATCTTTGTTGTCCGCCGAGCGCGCCATCATCACGGCGTTCTTGCCATCCTCCGACCATTGCAACTGCGCCAACTGCACGTCGCGGTCGCGCGGCTGCGCCGCCTGCACGCGCTCCGTCTGCGCGCGCGGCGGTTGCCCTTGCTGCGTGGTCTGCTGCGCTTGCTGCCCTTCCTGTTGCCCGGTTTGCTGTGTAGGCGGTTGCCCCGTTTGCCCTTGCGCGTCGCCGCGTTCGCGCTGCGCCTGTTCGGTCGCGTTCAACTCGGTGCGCGTGCGTAGGACCGTGGCGACCTCGCGTTGGCCGTGATCAATGTTCTTAACGTCGCCCGTCTCCGCGTTGATGATGACCAAGCGCGCGCGCCCTTGTGTGTCGCCGACTTTCGTGCGGCCCGGTATGTCTTCCGTATAAGCCGACTCGGTGACGAAGTTGGGCACGATTGTGTTCTTCGCGCCCGCGCCCGGTTCGGTGATGGTGGCGACGACGTATGTGCCATCGGGCGCGAGCAAGAGGTTCGTGACGCCCTGACCCGCAGGCACATTAAAGGGCTTACGCTTTTCGCGCGCCTTACGCTTCGCCTCCTGTTCTTCGCGCTGCACGGCGCGCTCGCGCACGGCTTCGAACAACTCGCGCTCCTCTTTCTTGAGATACTCCTGACTATCCGTCCCGCGCTGCTGCCCTTCAGTGCTGCCGCCGCCTTGCCGTTGCGCGCCACCGCCGCCGCCTGCGGTTTGTGGGCCACTGCTACCACCGCCGCCCGTGCGTATGTCCGTCAATTGCACGAGCGAGCCGCCGTCGAGCGCGATCACGTAGAGGTTGTTCTGGCGCGTGAAGTAGATGCGCCGCTGGTCGGCCGTGAAGTGCGCGTTCGTCTCCGTGTCGGTCGTGCGCGTTATCTGCCTGCGCTCGCCCTTCGCGTGGTCATAGATGAAGATGTCGCCCTCTTCCGTGAAGACGGTCAGCGTCTTATCCTTCGACAACTCGCCGTTCGCGGGCGGCGCAAGCCGCGCCTCTTCCTCGGTCAGACGGCGCATGTTCGTGCCGTCACGGTTCACAACATAGAGGCCCATCTCTTTCAAGCGCGGCTCGTCGGCCTGCTTCCAACGAAAGTAGACGCGTTGACTGTCCTGCGACCAGTAGACGCCCCCCGGTTGATAACCGACCAGACGCGGCCCGCGCATGATGCTGTCCACCGTCAGCGCGAACGTTTGCGGCGGCTGTGCCGGCTGTTGTTGCTGTGCGCGCACGGCGAGTTGGCTCGTCAGTAATAACAGGACGCAGAGCGCGCTCGTCGCACGCCGGAGATTGATCGTGTTCATATTCTCGTCTTGGCCTTGATGTGGAGATGACCGGCCCTTAAGCGGCCCGTGCGCGGGCGCTATAATCGGCCGCGCAGCGAAGTTTCACGCGCTAACTATTCGGAGTGTGCCAATGAGCCAGCGCCGCGATGATACAACAGAACCGCCAGCGCGCGCCCCCGGCGATTATTATTACGACGACGCGACGGGCTATGAGCGATACGACCCCGCGCAGGACGAACCGGACGACACGAACGAACCTGCGCCACCAAGCCACGAAGGCAACGATGAAAGCACAACGACGAATGACGAATAACGACTAGCTTGTCTTTCATTCATCGTTCATCGTTCATCGTTCATCTTCCGCTTCGTGTCTTTGTGTTGCGCTTTCCTTTTCGCCAACATGACCAAGCATGACGCGCAACTGCGGCTGCACGCCGACGCGCAACGTTGGCCGGGCGGCGCGCGCATCGTCTTCGGTGCGGTCTGTTGTCTGTTCGTCGCGGCGCGTTTGTGGCGGCTGACGCAGTTCAATCTGGGGCGCGACGAGCTATTCAGTCTAGAGACGGCACGGCTCGGTTGGCGCGCACTCGTCGGCGCGGTCGTCGCAGACGCAGTGCATCCGCCGCTCTTTTATCTGCTGCTGAAAATCTGGCTCGCGGTGGGCGGCGCAGACTTGCGCTGGCTCAAACTGTTCCCCGTCCTCGCGGGCGTCGCGGCCATTATTCCCTGCTTGCTCTTGTGCCGCGAGTTGCGCCTGCGCCCCTTCGAGACGAACCTTGCGCTCGCGCTCCTTGCGGTGAACGGCTACCTCGTCGCCTACGCGCACGAGTTGCGCATGTATAGCTTGCTGTTCTTGTTCAGCCTGTGCGCGCTCTGGACGTTCGTTAAATTCTGGAACACAGCGCAGCCGACCAAACTCGATCTGCTCGCACTCGTCGGCGCGCACGTGCTGCTCGTCTACACGCAATACTACGGCTGGCTGATCGTGTGTGTGGAACTATTATTCGTGCTTGGTTGGCGACGCGACAAGGCGCGCACTTTCATGGCCGCTGTCGCCGTCGTCATGCTCACGTTCGCGCCGTGGGCCGGCGCGGTCGCGCACGCGCTCAACACGCGCACGGTCGATCTACAAGCCCAACTGAGTTGGCACTATCGTCCCGACGCGAGCAGCATAGCCGCCTACTACGCGTTGCTCAACGGCCCCTTCAGTTTCCCGCGCAGCACCACCGTGAGCCTGTTCGTGTTCGGCCTCGTTATCGTGTGGGGTTTATTCGACGTGCAGCGCAACCAGCGCGCGGCTGATGACCACAACGCGCCGGCTGCTGCTCGATTCGTTGATCGATCACCGCGACTCGTCTTTTACTTCTTGTTTGCGCTCGCGGTGTTGCCGGTCGCGGTCGCCTTCGTCGTCAGTCGCGGTCTTGCACAATCCGTCTGGCACACGCGTTATCTGATCATCTCGGCCGCGCCTTATCTGTTGCTCACAGCCTGCGCGCTTGCACGACTGCGCCCGCGTTGGTTGCGTTGGGCGCTCACTTCGTTCGTCATCGCTTGGGCCGCGCTCTCCGGTTTCACGGAGATGCGCCGCACCGACACGCACATCGCATGGGACGCGTTGGCGCACGAACTGCACACGACCGAACAGGCACGCATACAAACGATCAAGGTTTACATGCTCGACGACTTTCCGCGCTACCCGATGAACTTCTACCTGCGCGCGGCGGGCGACGAACGATTCGAGTTCGTTCGTATCAACGCGTCTGATCTGTCAACGCTCGCGGATGCACACTTCTGGCTCGTCTATGACGAAGGCGCGTGGCCGCGCGCGGGCGTGTCGCCGCAAGAATTGCTTCGTGGTCGTGGTTATGAGATCGGCGCAGGCTTCGACTCAGGCCCGCGCGGGCGCAGATACATCTTGTTCCCCGCTTGGCGCAGGTGAGTTGTTATCAGGCAGGAAAACTACAGCGCGCATAGGGCGCGGGCGTGGCTCTTTAACTCGCGCCGTAGTAAGCCGGTTCGTTGCCGGCCCGCCACTTGATGTTGCAGCCGAGGCTGGCGCGCTGCTCTGTGCTGATGGGTTGATCGCTAAGCAAAGCATCGAGCGCAGCCCGCAGGTCGCGCCCCGTCACGGGCTTGTCGTTGCCCGGCAGGCTGTCGTCGAGTTGACCGCGATAGACGAGCCGGCGCTCCGCATCGAACAGGAAGAAATCGGGCGTGCAAGCCGCTTGATAAGCCTTAGCCGTCTCTTGGCTCTCGTCGTAACAGACAGGGTAATTGAGGCCCAACGCATCGGCCAGTTCCTTGAGCCGCTCCGGCGCGTCGTCCGGATAACCGACCACATCGTTCGCGCTGATAGCGACGATGCCCAGATCGCGCGTGCTGTAGTCGTGCCCAAGCCGCGCCAACTCGTCCTGCACATGCTGCACGTAAGGACAGTGGCGACTGATGAACATAACGAGCAGCCCCTTCTTGCCCGCGAAATCCGCGAGCGCCACGGTCTGCCCTGTCGCCACGTCGGGCAACTGAAAGTCCGGCGCTTGCGTGCCCAACTCAATCATCGTCGAAGGTGTCCGTGCCATAACGTCTTAACTATCCTTTCGTCGCAAACGACCGGCCGGAACGATTCAAGCGCCGGGCGTAACCTGCACAACCGGCCAGGCAAGACCGTAAACGCGCTCGAATAAGCGGCGCTTGAAGTCTGTCTCCGACAACTCAGGCGGCAAAGAGGCGATGATTAATTCGCGGGCCGCATCGAACATCAATGCGCCCATGATGAACCGCTCTGCACCGGAACGTTGCATCAGCAACTCATGCATCAACGCGGCCACTTCGGGCGCGGTGTCGTTCATCGCAAGCACTCCTGCCACAAATCGTACAGACCTAACTCGCGCGTCCACTTGTCGAGATAAGCGGTATCATAACCCGTGCCCAGCAGATTCCTCACGTCGCGCAGTTGCAATGCTGACCGCGACGGGCGCGCCCACTCAAGCTTGGAAATAATCAAATCCTCTTTGCTCACAAGCCAGATCGCAAAATCTTGAATGGCGACACGACGACGACGCTCGAACTCAAGTTGGCGATAGGGCGTACTCTTGCGCACGATGCAGTCCACCTTAACGACGCTCGCAAGGTGGATCAAGTTGAACATGGATTCATGGGCAATGGCGCGTGCGACATCCTCGGCGCGCCAAGTAGTAGTCAGCACTGAACAAGTCGCTGATCCGGTCTGCGTCTTGCCCGGTGAGGGCCATAACGATATCGATGTCGCGGGTCATGCGCGGCTCGGCGTAGTAGTTCATGGCCATCGAGCCGGTCAACATGTAATCGATGCGGCCCGCAGCAAGTTTGTGCGTCAGGTCGCGGATGACATCGATCTCGTTCTGCATGACCAAGCCGCACGGTCTAGCGTTTAATCGTCCTGTTTCTTCTTCGGGCGCATGTTGGCGGCGAGCACGCGTTTGCGCAGGCGGATGGTTTGCGGCGTGACTTCGACCAGTTCGTCGTCGGCGATGAATTCGAGCGCCTGTTCCAACGACAGGTCTTTTATGGGGATGAGGCGCATCGCGTCGTCGGCGCTCGCGGCGCGCATGTTCGTCAGCTTCTTCTCTTTGATCGCGTTCACGTCGAGATCGACGGCGCGTGCGTTCTCGCCGACCACCATGCCCTCGTAAACTTTCGTCGCGGGCCGCACGAACATCGCGCCGCGCTCTTGCAGGTTGAACAGTGCATAAGTGGTCGTGTCGCCCGCGCGGTCGGCGACGAGCGAACCGGTTGAACGCCCGCGCATTGTGCCTTGCCACGGCCCCCAGCGCAGGAACATCGTGTTCAACAGGCCCGTGCCCTTAGTCTCGGTCAGGAACTCGCCGCGAAACCCTATGAGGCCGCGCGACGGCGTCTCGAACTCAAGCCGCACGCGGCCCGTGCCGTGGTTGACCATCTTCGTCATCTGCCCTTTGCGCCGGCCCATCGCTTCGGTCACGACGCCGATGAACTCTTCGGGACAATCGACGACGACCTGTTCAATCGGCTCGTGGATCACGCCATCTTTCATGCGCGTGATCACTTCGGGCTTCGAGACTTGTAACTCATAACTCTCGCGCCGCATCATCTCGATCAGGATCGCAAGCTGCAACTCGCCGCGACCCGACACCTTGAACTGATCGGGCGAGTCTGTTTCCTCAACCCTGATCGCAACGTTGCCGAGCACTTCCCGATCAAGCCGCTCGCGCAGTTGCCGCGACGTAACGTACTTGCCTTCGCGCCCCGCGAACGGCGAGTTATTGACGCCGAAGATCATCGAGATGGTCGGCTCGTCCACGGCGATGATGGGCAAGGGCTGCGGGTTGTCGGCGCTCGTGATGGTTTCGCCGATCTCGATCTCGTCGATGCCGGCGAGCGCCACGATCTCGCCGACGCGCGCGCGTTCAACCGATTCGCGCTTCAACCCCTCGAAGGCGTAAAGCTGCGACACGCGCACCTTTTGTAACGACCCGTCGCGCCGTGCGACCGCGACCGTGTCGCCGACCGCGATCTCGCCTGAGAAGATACGCCCGATGGCGAGCCGGCCGACGTATTCGTTGTAATCAAGATTGGCGACCAACAGTTGCAATGAGTCCTGCCGCACGGCCTTCGGCGCGGGGATCGTCTCGACGATCTGATCGAACAGTGGCCGCAGATTTTGCGACTCGTCGGTCAGACTCTTCTTGGCGATGCCTTCACGCGAAACGGCGTAGAGGATCGGAAACTCGATCTGTGCATCGGTCGCGTCCAAGTCCATGAACAGTTCGTAGATTTCATCCACCACTTCTTCGGGGCGCGCGTCATGCCGGTCGATCTTGTTAACGACGGCGATGGCCGGCAGCCGCGCTTCGAGCGCCTTGCGCAACACGAACCGCGTCTGCGGCAGACAGCCTTCGGCCGCGTCCACCAGCAGCATCACGCCGTCCACCATCTTCAACACGCGCTCGACCTCGCCGCCGAAATCCGCGTGCCCCGGCGTGTCCACGATGTTGATCTTCACGTCGCCGTAACGCACGGCCGTGTTCTTGGCCATGATCGTGATGCCGCGCTCGCGCTCCAAGTCCATCGAGTCCATCACGCGGTCGCGCACGTGTTCATGCGCGCCGAATGTGCCGGCTTGCCGCAACATCGCGTCCACGAGCGTCGTCTTGCCGTGGTCAACGTGCGCGATGATTGCGATGTTGCGTATATCCCGTCTCTCTTCAACCATGATAACTCCCCATAGATAAGGCCGGCGCGTTTTCAACCCCGGCGCGGAAACGAATATCTTAACACGCACGGCGTAGTTATGCCCGCGCGGCCGGCCGCGCGACCAACGACAGACTGATCAGAAGGCGCTTGTCTGCCGCAACGCTTCGTACAGCACGATAGCGACGGCCGTAGCGAGGTTAAGACTACGCACGCGCGGGTTCAGCATGGGGATGGTCACACAGTTGGGCCAGTTGGTGCTGAGTACTGAGGCGGGCAAGCCCGCGGTTTCGCGCCCGAAGACGAGGCAATCGCGCGCAGAGAAACGCCAATCGGTATAAGAGCGTGTGGCTTTGGTGGTGAGATAGACGAAGCGCGCGCCCGGCAGCGATGTGTGCAACGCCGCCAGATCACGATGACGATGCAACTCGACCTCAGGCCGATAGTCGAGGCCGGCGCGGCGCACGGCGCGCTCGTCGAGGCGAAAGCCCGTGACGCCGACAATGTGCAGCGGCGTGCGCGTCGCCGCGCACAGGCGCGCAACGTTGCCCGTGTTCGGCGGTATCTCCGGCTCGACCAGTGCGACGCGAAGCATAAGGAAGCGATCAGCGATCAGCAGTCAGCGATCAGCTTAATACGAACTGACCGCACACGCACGTGTCACTATGGAGCATACGTCATCAGTCAAAGAAGCTGATGGCTGATGGCTGATCGCTAAAAGAAAATGGACGGCGCGCTGTTGCAGCAATCGCCGTCCGCTTAGATGGTCTATCGAGACCGCAGAAGTTTGTGTGCGCAGTGAAGGTTGTGTCAGACCCTTGGTTGAAGACCTTACTATCTCTTCTTCGCGCCGCCCTTCTTCGAGCCGCCCTTTTTCGCGCCGCCCTTGGCAGCCTTCTTCGCTCCACCCTTTTTCGCACCACCTGCTTTCTTTGTTGCCATAAGTCTTCGTGCTCCTTTTCTCAGTTGGTTTGGTTATGACCACAAGATACTGTGTTGATGTTTGTCTTGTGGTCTAGACTAAACAGCGCACAACATCTTGAGCTTATAAACATAAAGCGATCAGATGTCAATAACTTAATGAAAAAAAATCAACACGTGTGCGATCACACATGCATGACATTGCATTGCATGTGCCTGATGCAACGTGCATGTGCTTCATCATGCACATGCAATGCGCGTGTTGCTGAACGCTTGATTGTTAGGTTGAACGTGAGTTAGCGGAACATCGGCGTGAAGACCCAGAAGTCATGCCGCTCGATGCCATAGTAGGTGATGACCGAAGCGCAACGGCTGCGACTGACGACGCCGATGATGGGGCCGCCCGACGTGTTCGGCTCTGAGTCCTCGCCGCACTCGGCCTGTTCCGTCTCGTCGGCTTTGATGTTTGAGAGGCCGGTGATCTGGCGGACGAACTGGCGGAAGAAAGCGTTCTCGGCGCGCGTCTCAGGGATCACGCCGTTCGTGTACTTCATCACGCGATCTTGAAACTCGCCTATCACCTTGTCGTTGGCATGCACCCATTTCCACTCGCCCGACTTCGTGAGCGGATCGCGCGCGGCCGAAGCGCGCAGCAGGTGTACCTTCTTGATGCCGACATCTACGCCGTCGAGTAGTTGCTGCATCTCGGTGGGGGGCGCACCCTTCAAGCGCGTGTAGAGCGAGATGGCTTCGGCCACTTCTTCGCCGCGCGCGATGGCTTCTTTCTCCAACTCGCGTTGCGTCTGTTGGCGCAGACGCGGCGCGGCGCTCATGGCGACGATCACAAGGATCGACATCAACGCCATCAGTGCGACGAGCGTGTAGCCGTGTTCGCCGGGGCGACGCACGGGCCGCTGTCTTTGATTAGAGTTGCGGCTCATCGGTATCGTCATCGTCGGGCCGTGGTGGCGGCGGCACGTAAGGGCGCGGCCCGCCGGGCGCACCGGCGCGCGCCTCGACGTAAGGCAGCGTGTGTTTGATCTTGAGTTGCGTGTCCATGAAGTCCACGGCACGCTCGGAGATGCTGGTGACTTTGAAGCGCCCGCCGACGATGTCGCCGCGTTGCACGGAGACGACATCGTTCGTCTGGCCTTTGAGCATCGCCTTGTCGTTATAGCGCGGGCCGCCGAGCAGACCGATGTAGGTGTACTGCGGGCGGGGCGGTTCGGCGACGCTGAGCGTCAACGGGTTCGAGTAGAGTTGCCCGTCGGGCGTGCGTACCATGAGGGTGCGCGTGCCGGGCGCGGAGATCAGGGCTGCGGGCACGTTCGCCGTCAACTGCTGCTCGCCCGCATAAGTGGTCGGCAATTCTTCGCTGTCCACATAGATGCGTACTTGCGGCGTGAACTTGTCGCCCGTGAGCGTGAGCGTGAAGCCTTCAGCGCGCGCGAAGACGCTGGCCGGCGCAGCGCCCGATAGCGTCAAGGGCGGCGGCGGGGTCGGCGTGGGCGTGGGCGTATCGATGACGACGACCGTGTCGGTCGGTTTCTTCACGGGCGGTTCGTAGAAGGCGAAGATGTTACGACTGCCGCCTGCTCCGTCATACGAAACTTTGATCTCAGGAATCTCGCGCGGGAATGGTATCTCGTCAGACGTGCCTTGCGCGCTGCCGTTGGCGGGCGTGCCCGTGCGGCCGCGGTTGCTGTTTGCGTTGCGCGTCGGCGTCGGCTTGGACGAGCCGAAGAACATGCGACCGATGAACAGGAGCGCGATGATGCCGAGCGCAAGCGCAGCGATGGTCTTGTAACGCTCCTGTGGAGTCTTGCCTTCAAATAGTGGCATGGCGTTTAACTAAAGCCTCCGCCGCTCACCGGGCCGGGCGGTCGCCCGTTGTCGTCGTCGCCGGGTCGCCCAACTGGACGGCGGCGCGGCGGAAGTAGGCGGACATGTCGAGCCGTAGCGCGACGAGTTGACCGCGCGCGACGCTGCTTTCGGCCGCGCGCGCCGCGCTCGCATCCGTGACGCTTTCCAACTCGACGCCGTTGACGACGATGAAACTGCGACTCGTCTCAAGGTCGCGGACGAAATGGCGCACGGCGGCGTAAGAACCTTCGACCGTCAGGCTGATGTCGATGCCGGGGAAGACGCTCTGGCGATTACGCGCGCGCGCCGCGCTCACATCCACGCCGCCCGTGGCGAGGCGTTGCTGTTGTTGCTGCAACTGCTCGGTCGTCATCTCGTCTTGCCGCATGAATGAGAACTGCGCGCGCGCCAATCCGTTGCGGCGCGTCTTATCGTTCAACTCTTCGATGATGGCCGTGCTGCTCGCGTTGCGGTCGGCAAGTGTGCCCGTCTCAAACTTGTCGAGGCTGTCTATGATCTTGGTGACGGTGGTGCGCGCATCCGTGTTGCGCACGTCCACGTCCTGCGCGTCGCGCAGACGTTTTTCCAACCGCGCGCGTTCCTGTCCTAACGAATCGAGGCGCGTGCGTTGCGGTACAAGATAGAGGAAGTAGGCCGCCAACGTAGTGATGAGCAGGATCGCGGCGATGGCTAATGCGCCGAGTTCCGGCAGACCGAGCGCGGCCGGGCGACGCATGTTGCGCACGACGGCGAAACGCGCACGCGGCGGCGCGGACGTGTGTTGATCTTCGGGCGCGGCGCGGTGCTGCTTCATGGCGTCTCCGTCGCGCCGCGCGCGTCCGAGGTGGTGGCAACGCGCGCCGGAGACTCTTGCGCAGGCCGCACGCTCGCGCCGGAGCGTGGCGTGTAATAGACGCGCAGAGCGGCCTCTACGCCCGGTTCGCCTTTGGCGGTGCGCGGGGTCTGCGTCAGCAGGTCGGCCGAGAAGATACCGGTGCGCGCCATCTCGCCGAGCAAGCGCGTGATGTCGGCGGGCGTGCGGCCGACGACCGTTAACTCAAGGTCGGCGCGCGTCTGGCCGTTGACCTGTCGCGTGTCGCGCACGCTGATGCGCGCGACGCGCACGGTTGTCGGCAGCACCGATTCCAGATCGGCGAGCAGACGCGTCCAAGAGAAGTTTTTGCGATCCACGATCTCGTGCGCGGCATCGAGCACGAGCCGTTGTTCAGGCGTGAGCGACTGCGCGACGGCTTCGCCTTTGGTGCGCAAGTCCTGTTCGCGCAGGCGCAACTCGCGCACGTCGGCCTCGATGCGGTCGGCACGCGCCTGCGCCTGCCGGGCCGCGCCGACGATCAGGACGAGCGCCACCAGCGACGCAACGGCGACCGTGCCCGCGACCGTCCACGGCAACGTGCGGTTGCGAAACGGCTGGCTGGCGAGATTGAGTTGATCGATCACTTAACTTTAGCGTCTCAACTTTAATTACGTAATGCCCGTGCAGTAGCTCTCGGTCGGGGTGCTGCGGCGAAGGCTCAACGGAAAGCATAACCCTTAGGGACAGGCGGCGCAACCGACCACAACGACACGTATGTGGTTCAGTTTGTAATCTTGAGCCACTATCAATCGGCTCGCATTTTCAAACTGAACCACAACGCAACCACAGCCCGCCCACCTTACACGCACACCACGCGCGCGAGTTGCAAAAAGGGTGAGTGGTAAGCAGTAGGCAGTTAAGACAAGGCCGTTGATTGAACATTAAAGCTGCTGATTGAACAATGAAGAAGGCCGTTGACTGAGCATCAAAGAAGGCCGCTGATTGAACGTGCCTCGTGAGCATGCGAGGTCGGATCAATCAACGGCCTTTCGCTTGTCAGCAACTGCCTACTGCCTATTGTCGTGGCGTTGTGCCCGTTGCTTGACTGATGACGCGTGAGCTAACGACCTTGCCGGCGGTGTCGAGGGTTAGTTCGATGACCGCGCCGGTGGTGTCGCGCACGCGGCGGATGAGTTGACCGCCCGTGCCGGCCGTTTCGCTGATCTGTGTCAGGTCGAGCACGTTGCCGACGTTTTGTTGCGAGAGCACGCGCCCTGTGTTGTCGAGCGTGCGCTCGACGATGTTGCCGGTGCGATCAACGGTGCGCTGCAAGGTCTGCCCCAACGTGTTGACGGTTTGGCTGAGCAGACCGTTCGGCTGCGTCAGGTTGTTCAAGGTCTGCCCGACCACGCCGCCCGGTTGCAACGCGGTGTTGGCGACGCCGCCGACGGTGTTGACCGTGTTATCGACCGACTTCAACAGCCCTTCGAGGATTTGCGGGTTGCGATCAATCGTGGTCAGCGTGCGGTCGATGATCGCGGCCACGTTGTCGAGCCGCACTTTCAAGAGCACTTCGGCGCGCACGCCCTTGATCGTCAACTTCACTTTATCGATGCCTGCGTCCGCGCCCGCCGTTAGCCGCAACAGGTTCGCTAGTTGTGCGTCCAAAGAGACGCGCGCGCGCAGGTTCTCGACTTCGAGCGTGATCTCATCAACCGAAAGGTTCGGCACGTCGAGCAGCACGTCCGGGTCGCCGCTCGCGGCTTCTTGCCGGCGACGCTGGCTCGCCGCTTCTTGGCGTTGTCGATCCTGTTCGGAGAGCGGGCGCACAGGCGTGACGGGCGTGGGCGACGGGCGCGGCGTTGGTTGTTGCGCGGCCGGCGAGAGTTCGGGCGCGTTTTCGGTAGTGCTGGTAAAGATCGAGGCGTCGTTTGTGCCGCGCGTGGTGGTTCTCGTGGTTGGCGACGGCGACGCGGCGGGGCGCACTTGCGCGGCGGCACGGGCGGCGGGCGCGAGCATCAGCGCCAACAGCGCACAGAGGTAAAGCAGCTTGTTCACGGGCGTTCTCCTCCTGCCAAAGTTTGATGAATAGCTCGTCAGCTTTCCACGGGGAAAGGTCGGGGTCTATCGGTCACTCCATCGCACTACAAGTTTTAGGGGAGAGAGCTTCGTTCACGTTCAAGGCGCGGGGGCGACGGCGGCCGGTGGCGAGGTGCGCCGCGCATCAAGCACACGCCTGAGTTGATCCAGCGACGCGCGAAAGCGCACATGCCCGCGCACATTCCTGAGCAGCACGTCGATCTGCTGCGCGCTGAGCGCCACGCCGATCCGCACGAGCAGCGATTGTTCCTCGCCGAGCGCGACGGACGTGGACGCGAAGAAGTCGCGCTCGGTGATGCGCCGCTCGCCGATGTTCAACTCGAAATCTTCGTCAACATTTGTTTGATCTATCTGCGCCGGCCCTTGCGCGGGCGCAGCGGCGACGGGTTGCGCGCGGCGGGCGCGCGTAGTCGTCTGCGCGGCGGCGCACGTCGTTAAGCCAACGATGATGAAACAGACATAAGCGAGTCGCACAAGACGACGCATCAAGGCCTCCTGACGCTACGCGGGCGTTGGGACGACGCATTGTTGGCGGCAGGGGTCGGCATGCGTTGTGGTGTTGGGTTGGCTGGCGACGTTGGGGCGACCACGGCCGGGACGTTGTTGTCGGGTGGTGGCGGCGGATTGGTTGGGGGCGGTGTGCTGTCGTCGCTCATGGGCACTTCGCCGAGGGCTTCGGCGACGATGCGGTCTATGTCGGCGAAGACGCTGGTGATGACAAGCCGGATGCCTATGTCGCGGTAGGTCACGCCGGGCTGCACGGGGGTCGGCAAGTTCTGGCGCTCGGCCTGCCACACCGTCTCGCGTTTCGGTTGACCGGGAAACTCGACCGTCGGGTTCGGCACGACCTCGAAGCGCAACTCGCGCGCCGTCACGTTGGCGATGATGGCGAGGTCGGCGTTATCAATATCGACCGTTTGCGTGTTGCTTGTCGCCGTGGTCGTCGTTGGCGTGGGCGACGGGCGCGGCGCGGGTCGGCGTTGGGCTGCGCCGCTTGCACAGATAGTAAGACCGCCCAGTAGTAGCAGCGCGCAACGAAGGCTGACGATTCGTGGCGTCGTTCGGGTCAACCTGTTTGCGATCCTTTCCGGCGTGCTGGCATCGCTCAACGAGCGGCACGCGCAATTGCTAAACAGGGGATCAGGAGTAATGCTTGAAGGGGAATTGGATGGCGGCATGATAGCAGAAAAACATGCGGGCGCAAGCTTTATCCTTGCTCGCCTTCGGGCGGCGCTGGTGTGCGCGGCGTGTTGCGCGCGGGCAGGGGGCGCGCACCGGAGTCGGAGATGTCGGCCGCTTGCGCGTAGGCGACGACGCGGTTGCGGCCCGTCTGCTTGGCGCGATAGAGCGCCGTGTCCGCCAGTTCGATCAACTCGATGGGGTCGCGCGCGTCCTGCGGGTAGGCGGCGACGCCGACGCTGATGGTGACGTGGAAGCCGGGCGGTTCGTCGCCGCTCGTGCCACGCCGCACGGCCGAGAAGATGTGCGCTTCGATGGTTGCGCGGACGCGCTCGGCGGCGACGAGGGCCTGCGCGGCGTCGGCGTCCAAGAGGAAGGCGGCAAACTCTTCGCCGCCGAAGCGCGCGGCCACGTCGCCCGCGCGCAAGGCACGTGTGATGAGCGCCCCGACCTCTTCGAGCGTCTGACTGCCGACGAGATGGCCGTAAGTGTCGTTGACGCGCTTGAAGTGATCCAGGTCCATCATCAGCACGCAAAAGGGGCGGCCTTCGGTTTCGGCGCGCGATGCTTCGCGGCGCAACTCGGAGAAGAAAGACTTGCTGGTCAAGAGGCCCGTCAACTCGTCGTGCGCGAGCAGACGATAAATCTGGCGCTGGTATTCACGGTCAACGTCGTCGAGTAACTCGAAGCGGAGCAGATGCTCGCCGATGGTCACTTTGTCGCCGTCGTGGAGCGTGGCTTCCGTGACGGGCCGGCCGTTCAAGAGTGTGCCGTTGGTCGAGCCGAGATCGAGGATGCGATAGATGGCGGGGCCGTCGCCTTCGTGTACCATCTGGATGCGCGCGTGCAGGCGCGAGGCGCGTGGATCGTTGATGCGAATGTCGGCTTCGAGCGCGCGCCCTAAGACGATCTCGCTGCGTTCGAGCGGGATGGGCGCGGCCAACAACTCGCCGCGCAGGAAGACGAGCGCCGGGCGACGTTCCGCGTTCGGCCGCAGCGTGTTCTCCTGTAAAGTCGTTTTCATGTCATCGTTGGTCATCGGCAGTCCACCCGGCGCGGTTTATCTTAACGCGACGGCGGAAAAAGCAAAACAAAAATGCGGCGTTGGCAGTAGGCTTGTGGCGGCCGTGTGCTGCTCTTATAATTTGCGGCGGCTAAACAAAGCGCACATAAAGTTGGATTGTCCGTTGTGAGCCATAACCGGCGGGAGTTTTTTTTCTGCGATGGACGAAGAGGCTGGCATATTAGAGGCCGAGTGTACGTGGTCGCGGCATGCGTTGACGGTCGAGCGCGTGTCAGTGGCGCGGCTGCCGACCGTGTACGGCGAATTTCAGATCGGCGGCTATCGCGCACGCGAGGGCGGCGAGGAGTTCGTCGTGCTGTTCAAGGGCGAGTTGGCGGCGGACGTGCCGACGCTCGTGCGGATTCATTCGCAGTGTTTGACGGGCGACGTGTTCGGCTCGTTGAAGTGCGACTGCGGGCCGCAACTGCATCGCGCGCTCACCTTGATCGAGAGCGAAGGGCGCGGCGCTATCGTCTATCAACAACAAGAGGGGCGCGGCATCGGCATCGTCAATAAGATTCGCGCTTATGCGTTGCAGGACGAAGGCGCGGACACGGTTGAAGCGAACGAGCGGTTGGGCCTCGCCATCGATTCGCGCGAGTATCGGCAATGCGCCGAAGTGCTGTTCGATCTGGGGCTATGCAAGGTGCGCGTCATGTCGAACAACCCGCTCAAGCTGCGCGCGTTGGAAGAAGCGGGCTTGCGCGTGGTCGAGCGCGTGCCGCTCGAAGTCGAACCGTCGGACGCGGCGCTGCATTATCTGCGCACGAAGAAACAGAAGATGGGCCATCTGCTAGACTCAATCGAATAAGCCGTGCGCGTTGGGCGACGGCGCACAACGTCTTACTGCGGACTTCTGGGGCTTCATTTTTTTGGATACTTCTATAGGTTTTCGTAGGTGGTGCGCCCCGCACACGGACTTTCCCGGTCGCCTTATTCCGTGCGCAGCCAAGCGTCTTAGAGATGCTTGCGGGCGACGCCTCGGTGCGGAACACATTTTGCCTGAAACTTTATCGACCAGACTGCCCCGAAGCCGACAGACTATAAATTAAGCGTGGCGTTCCACCTGTACGCCTTAAGTGGTCGGCTTCAGGTAAGTCAACGGGCGGCGGCAGACACCCCGACTCGAATCGTTTACGGCCAGCCTGCCCACGGCGTAATAAACAGCCCGGTCAGATGTTGCCGACGGCTTGCGTTGCAATCCTCGTCAGCAAGCACAATCGCCGTCAACCACGACGGACGCTCCTCTCACAAAGTACGCGCCGGCCCGCCGCGACAGACGCGGGCACACACGGCTTAACTAATTTTCGGAGGCGAAATGAAAACACAGTCAGCTTTCGGCAGGCGCGCTCCCTTTGCGCTCGGCGCACTGCTGCTCACACTGCTCGTGGCCGGCGGCGCGTTTGCCCAAACCGGCTCGGCCACCGTGCGCGGCACGGTCACCGACACGCAGGGCAGCATCGTCCCCGGTGCGACCGTCACCCTCGCAAACCCGGACAAGAATTTTTCTCGTCAACAGGTCACTAACGATGATGGTGGTTTCACGTTCACCCTCGTGCCGCCCGGCCCCTATCGGCTTGAAGTCGAAGGCGCGGGCTTTAAGAAGACCATCCTGAACACCGTCAACGCGCAGGTAGACACGACGCTCGATCTGCCGATCAAGATGGAAGTCGGCGCGGTCACTGAGTCGGTTGAAGTGTCGGGCAGCGTCGAAGCGCCGCTCAACACGAGCGACGCGACCATCGGCTCGACCTTCGAGCGGCGGCGCATCGAAGACCTGCCGCTCAATGCACGCAACGTCATCGGTCTGCTCTCATTGCAACCGGGCGTCACGCGCCTCGGCGAAGTCAACGGCGGGCGGCGCGACCAAGCGAACGTCACGCTCGACGGCGTGGACGTGAACGAGCAGCAGTCGGGTCTTGACGTGGTGACGGGCGACGCTTTCTCCAGCGTCTTGCGCGTGACGCCTTCGTCGGTGCAAGAGTTCCGCGTCGTCACCAGTGTGCCGACCGCGAATCAAGGGCGCTCGTCGGGCGCGCAGGTGTCGCTCATCACTAAGTCGGGCACGAACACTTTCCACGGCGACCTCTACGAGTTTCACCGCAACACGGTGACGACCGCCAACGACTTTTTCAACAACGCGCAAGGCCGCTTCCTCGCCGGCGACTTCGAGGTGCTGAACGGCTTGGCCAAGGCCGGCGACATCAAAGTGCCGCGCCCCAAACTGCTCCGCAACATCTTCGGCGGCTCGCTCGGCGGCCCGATCATCAAGGATCGCCTCTTCTTCTTCTACAACTACGAAGGCCGGCGCGACGCCGCCGAAGTCTCCGTGCTGCAAACCGTGCCGACGGCGACCTTGCGACAAGGCATCGTCCAGTTCCGCAACGTGTCGGGCGGCATCACCACGCTGTCGCAAGCGCAGATCGCGTCGCTCTTTCCGGCGACCGGCGGCGTGAACCCGGCGGGTCTGGCGCTGTTGCAGACCGCGCCGCTCCCGAACTCGCAGGAGACAGGCGACGGCTTGAACACGGCCGGCTTCCGCTTCAACGCCAGCAACGCCGTCAAGTTGAACACGAACATCGCCAAGCTCGATTACAACATCACGGATCGCCAGACCGCCTACGCGCGCTTCAACTATCAAGATGATTTCTACGAGCAGTCGCGCGCGTTCCCGAACGCACCATCGCCGACGCTCGTGCTGTCGCCGAAAGGCTTCAGCCTCGGTCACTCGTGGACGGCGACCAACACGTTGGTCAACAACCTGCGCGTCGGCTTGACGCGCCAAGCGTTCACGCAGAACCCCGACGTGGCGGGCACGCTCATCAACTTCCGCTTCGTCTTCCAGCCCTTCAACTACACGCGCGCCATCGCGCGCACAACGCCCGTCTGGAACATCACCGACGACCTGTCGTGGATCAGGGGCACGCACACGGCCACCTTCGGCATCAACACGCGCTTCATCCGCAACAACCGGAAGACGTTTGCGAACGCCTACGACTCGGCCGTGGTGAATCCGTCGTTCTACGCCAACTCCGGTTCGTCTCTGTCGAACCCGCTGCTCGGCACGGCCCTGCCGGCCGGTCAACGCCTGTCGTCCGGCGCGATCTTCGATACGCGCGCGGCCGTCGCGGCCGTGCTCGGTCGCTTCTCGCAACTGTCGGCCAACACGACTTACGATCTGTCGGGCAACCTGGTCGCGCCCGGCACGCCGACCAGCCGCTCGTTCGCAACCGAAGAGTATGAACTCTACGGGCAGGACACGTGGAAGATTAAACCGAGCCTGACGCTTGACCTATGGGTTGCGCTGGGGCTTCAGCACGCCCGTCTACGAGCGCAACGGTTTCCAAGTGCGCCCGACCACTAGCGTCGCCGACATCTTCAACCGCCGCGTGGCGGGCGCAGAGCGCGGCATCGCGGTCAACGACACGGTCACGGTTGATCTCGCGGGCCGGGCCAACGCCCGCCCCGGCTACTACGACACGGACTGGAACAACTTCGCGCCGACGGCCTCGCTCGCGTGGTCGCCCGACTTCGGCAACAACTGGTTCGGTAATCTGATCGGGCGTGAAGGCCGCTCCGTCATTCGCGGCGGCTTCCGCACGGTCTATGATCGCATCGGCAGCGCCCTCGCGGTCAGCTTCGATTTGAACAACTCGCTCGGCTTCGTGTCCGAGTCGTCGCTCTCGGCGAACACCATCAATACGACGACGCGCTTAGGGCCGCGCTTCACCGGCATCGGGCAGAACATCCGTGGCACAACGCCGTTCTTGGCCGCGCCGGCCACCTCGCTCAGCTTCCCGCTGACCGTGCCCGCCGACGAGCAGGCGCGCATCGAGCAGACGATTGACGACACGCTCGTCACGCCGAAGCAGTACACGTGGAACATCTCCTACGGGCGCGAACTGCCGAAGGGCTTCTCGTTCGAGGCCAGCTACGTTGGGCGCTTGGGGCGCAACCTCGGCCTCATCCGCGACGTGATGCACCTGAACAACATCCGCGACCAGCGGTCGGGGCAGACGTGGTATCAGGCGGCCGGTGTGCTGTTCGACCTGCGCTTCAACAACGTGCCGTTCGATAGCCCGAACGTGCCGCGCATTCCGTTCTTCGAGAACCTGTTCCCGAACCTCGGCGACGACCTGCTCGGCGATCCGACCTTAACGCCGTCGCAGGCCGCTTACTTCCTAGCGGCACGTTGCTCGGTTGCGGGTTGCGCGGCCGGCGAAAACGACGCGTTCGATCTGCCCGACTGGACCTTCATTCAGCAGGTGCTCGACGACTTGTCGCCGGTCATCGGCCCGAACGCGTTCTTCCATCCGCAGTACGCGGCGCTCGGCGTCTTCTCGACCGTCGGCTCGGCCGACTATCACGGCGGCAGCTTCTCGCTCCGGCAACGTTTCAAGAACAGCTTCTACATGGATTTCAACTACACCTTCTCGAAGTCCATGGACGATAGCTCGTCGCTTGAATCGAACGGCGTGTTGACGAACTTGATCCGTCAGCCGCTCAACCTGCGGGCGCAGCGCGCCGTCTCGGACTTCGACGTGCGCCACAACGTCAACGCGAACTTCCTCTATGAACTGCCCATCGGGCGCAACCGGGCGTTCTTCAACAATCTGGGGTCGGTCGCCAACGCGTTCCTCGGCGGCTGGCAGTTGACGGGCATCTTCCGTTACAACTCCGGGCTGCCCGCCGGCTCGCCGTTCGACGTGGGCATCTGGGCGACCAACTGGCAGTTGACCAGCAACGGCGTCCGCACGCGCGAAGTGACCGAAGATCAGAATCCCAACGTGGACGGCCGGCCGAACATCTTCTCCAACCCGACCGCCGTTTATAACTCGTACCGCAACGCCCGCGCGGGCGAAGTGGGCGACCGCAACACGTTGCGCATCCCCAGCTACTTCGCGCTCGACACGGGGCTGAGCAAGTCGTTCAAGATGTGGTACAACGAGAACCACCAGTTGACGTTCCGCTGGGAGGTCTTCAACGTGACGAACACGCAGCGGTTCGGCGACATCTCGAACTTCAGCCTCAACGTCGATCCGCAAAGCGGCACGCCGCCCGCAGACTTCGGGCGCTACATCGGCTCGCAGACGCCGGTGGGCGAATCCCGGCCCGGCCGCGTCATGCAGTTCGCGCTGCGCTACATCTTCTAAGCGGACTTCGAGTCGGCTTAGAACTATCGGGCCGGAGTCTTAACGGACTCCGGCCCTTTTTTAATTGCGGAACGCTTTTAATTGCGGAATGCGGATTTCAGATTGCGGATTAACGAGCGACATGTCGCTCTGTTAATCCGCAATCCGAAATCCGCATTCCGCATTCCCTCATGTCCGCATTCCGCAATTCCTTATGCTAGACTCGGCCGCGTGAGTGAGCGTATCTATCGCGACCCCGTCCACAACATCATTCGCCTGCGCACGGACACGCGCGAAGGGCGACTGCTCATCGATCTGATCGACGCGCCGGAGTTTCAACGCCTGCGCCGCATCAAGCAACTCGGCCTCGCGCTCTACACGTATCAAGGCGCGGAGCATTCGCGCTTCACCCACTCGCTCGGTGCGCTGCATCTGATCACGCGCGTGCTGGATCGTTTGAGCGAACGCTATCACATCGCGGAAGCGGATCGCGCCGCCGCGCGCGCCGCCGCCCTCTTGCACGACGTTGGGCACGGCTCGTTCTCACACGTCATGGAGAACGTCCTCGGCTTTCATCACGAACACTGGACCGCACGCATCGTCTGCGACGAAGCAACGGAACTCAACCGCGTGCTGCGTGCTTACGCGCCGGAGTTGCCGCGCCGCGTGGCCGACATTATCGAAGGTCGCTTTCAACCCGCATGGCTCGCGCAACTGGTGTCGTCGCAGTTGGACGTGGATCGCATGGACTATCTATTGCGCGATTCGTTGATGACCGGCGCGAAGTATGGTCTTTATGATCTGGAATGGATCATCAACGCGCTGGCGGTGGACGAGACGGCGGATCGCATCTACGTCGAAGCGCGCGGCATCTATGCTGTCGAGGAATACTTGCAGGCGCGTTACTATATGTTCCGGCAGGTCTATTTTCATCGCACGCTGCGCTCGGCCGAAGCCGTCTTGCGCTCGACCTTCAGGCGCGCGCTCGAACTCGTCGCCGCAGGCACGGACGTGTGGTGCGCGCCCGATACGGCCTTTGCCAAGATGCTCCGCCGCGAACCGCTCACCGTCGCCGACCACTTGGAGATGGACGACTCCGACGTGCTGTTTCATCTCAAGCAATGGCGGCGCAGCGACGATCCCGTCTTACGTGATCTAAGCACGCGCTTCATCGCGCGCCGTCTCTTCAAAGCCATCGATCTCGACATGCCCGAAACCGAGCGCGCCGACTTTCTCGCCAACGCGCGCGCCGTTGTCGCGCGCGCAGGCTTCGCGCCCGACTATTACTTCATCGAAGATCATGCGGGCGACGTGCCTTACTATAATTACTATCGCGGCGCGGGCCGAACCGAAGGCGCGCATCTACGTCGAGGACGGCTACGCGCGCCCGCGCGTGCGCGAGATCAGCGAAGTCAGCGAAGCCGTGCGCGGGCTGCAACGCTACGAACTGCACCGCGTCTGCTTCCCGCCCGAAGTCAAAGATGACATCTACGCGCTCTATCACGACACCGCCGCGCCCGCGCACGTCACGGTCGAAAGCGGCGCTTGATCGTTTCGTTAGCAACTCAACAACCGCACATATGATCGCGTTACACAACGTTGCCGCTTCTTCGTCTGCACTTAAGAGCACGGCTCGCTCGTCGTCTGCTGCCGTGCGCGTGTTTGCTTTTATGTTTCACCGTCGCGCCTGCGGCGAGTGTGCGCCCCGCCCTCGTCGCCGTGCTTGATCTTGGCGAGACGCAGACGGCCGAGCGCGTGGCCGATCTGTTGACGCAGGCATTAGCGGCACGCCCGGCCGAGTTCGGTCTTGTCCCACGGGCGCAGGCGCGTGCGGCGGCGCGCGGCGTGGGCTACGCAGACTCGCTCAACCTGTCGCTTGAAGAAGCGCGCGACCTCGGCGCGGCTATCGGCTGCGACTTCCTCGTCGCGGGCGACGCGCAGACCGTGCGCCGCTCCGCCTTCGAGCGTGCTGATTATTACGAAGCTTATGCTTCGCTCTTTCTCGTCAGCGCGCGCACGGGCCGGCTGCTCCTGTGGGAACAGTCCACGGCCGAAGCCGCGACCGCGCAAGAAGCCGAACGGGCGCTGCTCGCGGAGTTGAGCCGCCGTGCCCCGCGCTACGTCGAACTCGTCAACGCCAAACGTGAAGCAGAACGCGCCGAGCGTCTGTCGGCACTTGCGCGCGACACGCCCATCATCGCGGACGTGCCTGCGGCGGACAGTCCTGACGCCGCGCGCCTGCGCGCACCGCGCCCTTATCGCCGCATGCAGCCCGCTTACCCGGACACGGCCGCGCGCATGTCAGTCGAGGCGACCGTTGATGTGCTCGTCGAGATCGACGCGGCGGGCGAGGTCGGCGAGATCGAGATCGTGCGTTGGGCCGGCTATGGTTTGAACGAAGCGGTCGTGGCAACCGTGCGCCAGATGCACTTCTTCCCCGCCCTGCGCGACGGCACGCCCATCCCCATGCGCGCGCTGCTGCGCTATAACTTCCGCAAGCCATCGAAGTAAGATAGAGATCATGCCCGCGATCTTCCTTTGCGCCTTTGCGTGAGTTAATTACTGATGAAGATAAGTCTCACGCAAAGACGCAAAGCAGGACGCAATGTAAGATCAACTCTCATGTGATGCTTCAACATGAAACTCAGATAAAAACGATCAGGCGGCGCGCGTTGGCGCGTGCGTTCGTGTGTGCGTTCGTTTGCTTGCTTGTTATCACGCCGCTTGCCGTCGTTGCACGTGCGCCCGTGACGACAGCGACGCGCGAAGGCCGGCTCGCCATCTTCGATGATGTGTGGACGACGGTGCAGGCGCGTTATTACGACCCGGCGCTCAATGGCGTGGATTGGTCTGCGTGGGGCGCGAGTTTGCGCGCGAGCGCGGCCGAGGCGCGCACGCAAGCCGAGTTGTATGCGCGTACTGCGCCGTCTGCTCGCGCCGCTGCACGACGCACACACGCGCGTCTATGCACCCGGCGAGTATGCTGATTGGCAACATCCGCGCTATCTCAACGTCGGTGTGGGCTTGCGCGAGTTGGCGGGCGCGCTCGTGGTGGCGCGCGTCGAGCGCGACTCGACGGCGGCGCGTGCGGGCGTGCGCGTGGGCGACGTGTTGTTGCGCGTTGACGGTGCAGAGGCGAACGCGTTGCTTGCGCGGCGCAGCGCCGACACGACCGGCACTTCGAGTATCCAAGCCGCACGCCGCGAGGCGCTCTCACGTCTGTTCGATGGCCCGCCCGATACGACCGTCAACGCCGTCTTTGCGGACGAGCGCGGACATGAACGCACGGTGCAACTGTCGCGCGTGTGGGCTGTGCGCGTGCCTGCCTTCGACTTCACGCGCACGGGCGCGTTCGCCGTCGTCAGCTTCAACACGTTCACGCATGAGATCGCGCTGCAATTCACACGCGCCCTGCACACTGACTTGCGCCGCGCGCGCGCTTTGGTCATAGACCTGCGCGACAACGGCGGCGGCGACGCCGAAGCGATGACCGACATCGCCTCCGCCTTCCTGCCCGCAGGCACAAAGCTGGGTCGCTTCACGGATCGCACGGGTCAGATCAACTCCGCGCCGCAGACCCGCGCCGCGCTGCTGCTCGCCGCCGACGAGGTTGCACACTTCAACGGCCCGCTGGTCGTGCTCGTCAGCACGCGCACCGCGAGTGCCGCCGAAATCTTTGCGGCGGCGCTGCACGAACGCGGGCGCGCGCAACTCGTCGGCGAACAGACCTGCGGCTGCGTGCTCGGCATCCGCCGCCGCCACACGCTGCCCGACGGCGGCGCGCTCGACCTGAGCGAACTCGACTATGCGACGGCCGCCGGCACGCGCCTCGAAGGCACGGGCCTCACGCCCGACGACATCAGCGCCCCGACGCGTGCAGACCTACGCGCCGGCCGCGACCCGGCTCTCACGCACGCCCTCAACATCATCCGTACACGTTCGAGCAATTAATAACCACGAAGAAGGAATGATGAAGGCGGAATGATGAACGATGAATAAGAGACAACTTGATCTTTATTCATCATTCATCATTCATGATTCATCTTTGCTTTTACCTTTAAGGGCTTTGCCTTTATATTGCTGTCGTGCTGTATCTGTCGCAAGTTTTGGGTCGGCCGCTGCGCGATGTGGAGGGCGAGCGCGTGGCGTCGATCAAGGATGTGATCGTGCGTCTGGGCGAGGATCATCCGCCGGTGACGGGGTTGGTCGCGCGTTTCGGGCGGCGCGATTTTTATTTGTCGCGCGCGCGCGTCGCACGCATGTCCGAGCAGGGCGTGCAACTCAACTCCGACACGCTCGACTTAAGACCATTCGCGCGCCGCGAGGGCGAGGTGATGTTGGCGCGCGACGTGTTAGACAAGCAGTTGATCGACGTGGACGGCAAACGCGTCGTGCGCGTCAACGACGTGCAGTTGCTTGACGTGGGCGACCAGTGGCGCGTGTCGGGTGCGGACGTAAGCTTGCAGGGCTTATGGCGCAGGCTCGCGCCGGTCGGGTTCATGGGCAGCGGTAAGACGGTCGAAGTGATCGACTGGGCCGACGTTGGTTATCTGGCGACCGATGCGGCGACCGTGCGTTTGAAGTCGTCGCGCGACAAACTGGCGCGGTTGCATCCGGTCGAGATCGCGCGCCTCGCCGAAGCTCTGTCAATTCATCAAGGCGCGGAGATTGTCGAGGCGTTGGACGACGAGACGGCCGCCGAGACGCTCGAAGAGATGCCCGAACAGAGTCAGGCGCGCATCATCGGCGACATGGACGAGGAACGCGCCGCCGACATACTCGAATGGATGTCGCCCGACGAAGCCGCGGACGTGCTCGGCGATCTGCCCGAAGCCAAGGCCGAAGACTTGCTCAATCGCATGGAAGGCGAGGAGCAGGCGGACGTGGCCGAGCTGCTGCCTTATGAAGACGACACGGCGGGCGGCTTGATGACGACCGAGTTCGTCACGCTGCCGAAAAACTTGACGGTCGGCGAAGCCCTCGCGCGCCTGCGCGAGATGGCCGAGACGCCGAACATGATCTATTACCTCTACGTCGTCGAAGCGGAAGGCTCTTGGAAGATCGTCGGCGTCATCGCCCTGCGCAGTCTGATTCTGGCCGACCCCGACGCGCCGCTCGCAGAGGTCATGCGCGAAGAGTTTCAGCACGCGCACCCGGACGACGCGGCCAACGAAGTCGCCCACAAGATCGCGGAATATAACCTGCTCGCGCTGCCCGTCATCGATGACGTGGGCGACATCGCCGGCATCGTCACCGTGGACGACGCGATGGAGTTGCTGCTGCCGAAAGGTTGGCGGCAACGCTTGCCGAAAATCTTTTAAGGTTAAATTTTTGCTTTGCGCAACTTAAATCATGTCTGACGGAGAACCAGCTAGTGGCGCAGACGGGCGCAGATGTGCGGGCGGCGGGGCGGCGACTGTTGCGGCGTGGGGCGCACGGTGTGCGGCGCACCGTGGCGCGGCGGCGCGGGCTGTTAGCGTATTTGGCCGTCATCGGCCCCGGCATGATCGCGGCGAACGCGGGGAATGATGCGGGCGGGATTGCGACCTATTCGTCGGCCGGCGCGGTCTATGGTTACCGGCTGCTGTGGACGTTCATTCCGATCACGATCAGTCTCGGTCTGATTCAAGAGATGTGCGCGCGCATGGGCGCGGTGACGGGCAAGGGGCTGGCCGATCTGATCCGCGAACAGTTCGGCGTGCGCTGGACGATGTTGGTGATGCTGGCGCTGCTGGTCGCCAACGGCGGCGTGACTGTCTCGGAGTTTGTCGGCATCGCGGCGGCGACCGAGTTGTTCGGCGTGTCGAAGTACATCACCGTGCCGCTCGCGGGCTTGGTGGTCTGGTGGCTGGTCGTCAAAGGTTCTTATCGCCGGGTCGAGCGCGTCTTTCTGGTCATGTCGCTCGTCTTTCTCGGCTACATCGTGTCGGCGTTTCTGGCGCGTCCGCAGTGGGGCGAGGTCGCACGCGCAATGGTGCGGCCGACGTTTAGCCTTGATGCGCGTTATCTCTTTATGGTCATGGCGCTCATTGGCACGACCATCTCGCCTTACATGCAGGTCTTCGTGCAATCGTCTGTGGTCGAAAAGGGCGTGACCAAAGAGGACTACCCGCTGACGCGCGTGGACGTGTGGACGGGGACGTTGTTTGCGATCTCCGTCGCCTTCTTCATCGTCGTCTCGACGGCCGCGACCTTGCACGCGCACGGCTTCACGGGCGAACTTGAATCGGCCGCCGAAGCCGCGCGTGCGCTCGCACCGCTCGCCGGCCCTTACGCGGAAGTGCTGTTCGGCGTCGGCTTGTTCGGCGCGTCGATGCTCGCGGCGGGCGTGTTGCCGCTGGCCACGGCCTATTCGATCAGCGAGGCGCTCGGCTTCGAGAAGGGCGTGTCGCGCTCGTTTCGTGAAGCGCCGATCTTCATCGGCATCTTCACGTTTCTGATCGCGGTCGGCGCGCTTATCGCCGTGTTGCCGGGCTTGCCGCTCATACGCGTGCTTATCGTCACACAGTTCATCAACGGGTTGCTGCTGCCCGTGCTGCTGATCGCTATCACACGTTTGGCGAGCGACCGCGCGTTGATGGGCACACACGCCAACGGGCGCTTCTATAATCTGGTCGCGTGGCTGACCGTGCTGACCATCTCGGTGCTGTCGCTGCTGCTTATCGTCGTGCCCTTCTTCGCAGAGACTGTGTAAATGATCAACCGCAGACAACTGCTCATCCCGCTCGTCGCCACCGGCGCGTTCGCCGTGCTGCTCTACGTGGTGGCGGCCTTCGCGCCGCAGCCGCTCACCATGCGGCAGACCTTCGCGCTGTCGGCCCAAGAGGCCACGGCCGCGCCCCTGCGCGTGCTCGTCTTCATCCAACTCGCGCTGTGGCTGAGCCTGATGCTGCTCGTCGTGCGGCTATTGGGGCAGTTCGTCTTCGGCTTCATCTTTCGCTTACGCAAGGGCCAGGAAGCGCCGCGCCTCATCCGCGACATCTTCACGATCATCGCCTACGTCCTTATCGTCGCTTCGCTCTTGAAGCACTACTTCGATCTGTCGCTCGGCGCGTTGTTGTCCGGGTCGGCCCTGTTGGGCGTCATCCTCGGTCTGGCATTGCAGGACACGCTCGGCAACTTGTTTGCAGGCATCTCGCTGCACGCCGATAAACCGTTTGAGGTGGGCGACGTGATCACTGTGGGCAAGTGGACGGGCGTGGTCGAGAGTGTGACGTGGCGCGCGGCGAAGATCAGGACGTTCACGAATCATCTCGTGCTGGTCAGCAACAGCCAGATCGCCAAAGAGTACGTCGAGGTCTGCCCGCGCGAGAACGCGAACGCGCGCCTCGTCTTATTCAATGCGCTCTACACAGACTCGCCGGCTAAGGTCATCCATGTCGTCCGCGAAGCGGTGCGCGAAGCCGAGAACGTTGACCGCGACATCACGCCCATTGTTCGCATACGCAACATGGGCGACAGCGGCGTCGATTACGAGGTCAAGTACTGGCTCGAAAACTACGCGCGCTACAACGACACGGATGCGCTCGTGCGCCAGCGCGTCTGGTACGCCTTCCGCCGCGCCGGGTTGAACTTCGCTTACCCGACCCAGACGCTCTACGTCGAGCGTCCGCGCCCGCCGCGCACGCACGGCGTTGACGGCCTCTCCGAACGGCTCGCCGCCGTGGACATCTTCGCCCCGCTCTCGCCCGACGAACTGAGCAGCCTCGCCGCCAACTCCGAGAGCCACGTCTATGCGCCGGGCGAGGTCATCATCCGCACGGGCGAGGCGGCCGATTCGATGTTCGTCGTCCATCACGGGCGCGTGGAAGTACGCATCCCCGGCGACGACGGACGCGAACAACGCACCGTCGCCTCGCTGTGCGAGGGCAACTTCTTCGGCGAGATGGCTTTGTTCACGGGCCAGCCGCGCACGGCCAGCGTCGTCGCCGTCGAGGAGACGGAAGTGGTCGAGATCGGGCATCTGGCGATGAAGCACTTGTTCGACACCAACCCGGAACTGGTCGAATCACTCAGCCACATCATCGCCGAACGCCGCGCGGCGCTCGACGCCACGGCCGCTACCAAGACGGTCGAAGAAGAATCTGAGGGCATTATGTCCTCGATCCGGCGCTTCTTCGGCATGGACTGATCTCTAACTCATTACCAAACCGATTGCCTGAGTGCTTGCAACACAAGCACTTAGCGGCGTGCTGCCGGGACTTGACAAAAACCCACTCAATGTTTATTATGCAGCCACGCTCAGCCACCGTCGGCAGCTTAATTTAAGCCCTTTCGAGAGGCGGCGTGAGCGTCCGACAAAAGACCCTAATTTTTGTTGCGAGGAGGAACTACAAATCATGTCAATCACACGTCACGATCCGTTCCGCGAACTGCGTCTGCTGCAAGACGAAGTCAACCGCCTGTTCTCGTCCAACCTGTCCCGCTCTTTCGACGACGAGGGGCTGATGCGCGGCGCTTGGACGCCGGCCGTGGACATCTACGAGAACAAGGATCAGATCGTACTCGAAGCCGAGTTGCCGGGCATGAACCGCGCGGACTTCGAGTTGACCGTCGAAAACAATGTGTTGACCTTGCGCGGCGAGCGCCGCTTCGAGAAGAAGGACGACACGGACAGCTATCATCGCGTCGAGCGTGCTTACGGCGCGTTTACGCGTGCGTTCACGTTGCCGCAGAGCGTCTCGGCCGAGAACGCTGTGGCCGAGTATAAGAACGGCGTATTGCGCGTCGTGCTACAGAAGCGCGAAGAGGTGAAGGCGCGCCGCATTGAGATCGCGGGCGAGAGCGCGCAAGCGTCGCCCAAGACCATCGAGGCGCAGGCCGAAGCGACGAGTGCGCCCGATCCGAAGCGGAAGACGGCGACCGGCGGTCGCTAACCGCAGATGCTAGTTGCTTGTGCTGGATGTCAGTCAGAACTAGCATCTGACATCCAGCATCTTTTTTTGAGTTATGCGTCTAGAACGTTTCACATTGCGCGGGCAAGAGGCGATTCAGTCCGCCATCGAACTGTCCGAGCGCAACCAGAATCAGCAGGTTGAGCCGGAGCACTTGCTCGTGGCGCTCTTGGAGCAGCCCGAAGGCATCGTGCGCCCGCTCTTGGGCAAGCTCGGCGTGAACCTGCAAGTCGTCTTGAACGACTTACAGGCGGCCGTCGGTCGCTTGCCGAAAGTGCAGGGCGGGCAGCAGTACTTCAGCCCGCGCACGACCCAACTCTTCACCGCCGCGCAGAAGCAGGCCGAAGGCATGCAGGACGAGTACATCTCGACCGAGCATCTGCTGTTGGCCATCGTGGACGAGAAGGACGGCGCGGCCGGGCGCATCCTGCGCCAGCACGGCGTCAACCGCGACGATCTAACGAAGGTCGTCGCAGAGATGCGCGGCGGCTCGCGCATCACGGATCAGAACGCCGAGCAGAACTATCAAGCACTATCTAAGTACGCGAAAGATTTGACCGACCTTGCGCGGCAAGGCAAGCTCGATCCCGTCATCGGGCGCGACGACGAAATCCGCCGCACGATTCAAGTACTGTCGCGCCGCACGAAGAATAATCCCGGTCTTGATCGGCGAACCGGGCGTGGGCAAGACCGCGATTGTCGAAGGCTTGGCGCAACGCATTGTTTCAGGCGACGTGCCGGAGACGCTCAAGAACAAGCGCCTCGTGTCGCTCGACCTCGGCTCGATGTTGGCGGGCGCGAAGTATCGGGGCGAGTTTGAAGATCGTTTGAAGTCGGTCTTGAAAGAGATTGAGAACGCGCGTGGTCAGATCATCCTGTTCATCGACGAGTTGCACACGCTCGTCGGCGCGGGCGCGGCCGAGGGCGCGATTGATGCGTCGAACATGCTGAAGCCGGCGCTGTCGCGCGGCGAGTTGCGCTGCGTCGGCGCGACGACGCTGAACGAGTATAAAAAGCACATCGAGAAGGACGCGGCGCTCGAACGTCGCTTCCAGCAAGTGTACGTCGGCGAGCCGACGGTGGAAGACACGATTGCTATTCTGCGCGGTCTGAAGGAACGTTACGAAGTCCATCACGGCGTTCGCATTAAAGACTCGGCCATTGTCGCGGCCGCCACGTTGTCGAACCGTTACATCACGGATCGTTTTCTGCCCGATAAGGCGATTGACTTGATCGACGAAGCCGCGTCGCGTTTGCGGATCGAGATCGACTCGCTGCCGGTGGAGATCGATCAACTCGAACGCGAGATCACGCAGCTTGAGATCGAGAAGCAGGCGTTGCAGCGCGAGACGGACGAGCGCAGCAAGGGGCGTCTGAAAGAGATTGAGATCAAGATCGCAGACCTGCGCGAGCGCGCGTCCGGCATGAAGGCCAAGTGGCGCTCGGAGAAAGACATCATCGAGCGCATCCGCAAGGCCAAGGAAGAGATCGAACAGGTCAAGATTCAGGCCGAGCAGTATGAACGCGCGGGCGACTTCGGCAAGGTCGCGGAGTTGCGCTACGGCAAGTTGGTCGAGTTGCAGAAAGCTTTGGACGAAGACCAGCAGAAGCTCGCGGCGGTGCAAGCAGAGGGCGTCTTCTTGAAAGAAGAAGTGGACGAAGAGGACGTGGCGCAGGTCGTCGCCAAGTGGACGGGCATCCCCGTGTCGAAGATGCTCGAAGGCGAGATGCAGAAGCTCGTCACGATGGAAGAACGGCTGAGCGAGCGTGTCATCGGGCAGGCAGAGGCGTTGACCGCCGTGGCCAACGCAGTGCGCCGTGCGCGGGCCGGGTTGCAAGACCCGAACCGGCCCGTCGGCTCGTTCATCTTCTTAGGTCCGACGGGTGTTGGTAAGACTGAGACGGCGCGTGCGCTCGCAGAGTTTCTGTTCGACGACGAGCGCGCGATGGTGCGGCTCGACATGTCCGAGTACATGGAGAAGCACGCGGTCGCGCGCATGATTGGCGCACCGCCCGGTTATGTTGGCTACGAGGAAGGCGGGCAGTTGACCGAAGCCGTCAGACGACGCCCCTATAGCGTCGTTCTCTTCGACGAGATCGAGAAGGCGCACCCGGACGTGTTCAACGTGCTGCTGCAAATTCTTGACGACGGGCGTTTGACCGACTCGAAGGGGCGCACCGTCGATTTCAAGAACACGGTGCTGATCATGACCTCGAATCTCGGCTCGCGCGAGATACAGGCCGTCTCGGACGACGAGAAGCAGGTGCGCGAGGCCGTGTTGCAAGTGTTGCGCGAACACTTCAAGCCGGAGTTTCTGAATCGCATTGACGACATAGTGATCTTCAATCAGTTGTCGCGCGAGCAGATCGGACAGATCATCGACGTGCAACTTGCGCGGCTGCGCCACATGCTCGCGGAGCGCAACATCACGCTTGAGTTGGCCGACACGGCGCTGGCGCTGCTCGCACGCGAAGGCTATGATCCGCTCTACGGCGCGCGCCCGTTGAAGCGTGCGATTCAAACGCTCATCCAGAACCCGCTCGCGGTCAAACTATTGCGCGGCGAGATTCTGCCCGGCCAGACCGTGAACGTCTCGGCCGACGGCGACCAGATGGTGTTCAATACTGAAGCGGCCGCGGCCGCAGCACAATAAGATTGCGGATTTTGGAATGCGGACTGCGGATTAAAAATCAACGTTGCGTAACTTAGTGAAGCGTGCATCGTGCATAGATAAAATTTCAGTTTCTTCTATTCACGATTCACGATTGATGGTTTTTCATCATGATATCTTTTCGGCGAGGGAAGCAGGATCAGAGTATGGCTGATAAAAATGCGGCCGAGGCCGCGCGTGAGCGGCGCGAGGATGATGTGTCGGGCGAGGGCGTGCGCGTCGTTGATAGACGGCGCGTGAGTCTGGATGAATCGGGGGAGGGTGTCAAAGTGCAGGCAGGGGCGGCGGAAGCGCCGAATTTAAAGCCGACTTACGTGGAAGAGTTGGAGATGCGCACGCGTGCAGCCGAACAGAAGGCGCAGGACGTGCAAGCGCGCTTCGAGCAAGTGCGCGCGCAGTTGCAGCGCGAGACGGACGAGACGCGCCAGCGCCTTAACCGCGCCGCCGACGAGCGCGCCGGACGTGAGAAGGCGAACTTCATCTCGTCGCTGCTGCCGACGCTCGACAACCTGCAACGCGCGGTCGAAGCCGCCGAGCAGGGCGGCACGATGGAGGCTTTGCTCAACGGTCTGCGCGGCACGATCAGCGGCTTCGAGCAGGCGCTCACAAGCAGCGGCGCAGAGCCGATCACGGCGGTCGGCGAACAGTTTGATCCACAACTGCATGAAGCGGTGGACACCATCGAGGTCGAACCCGAACGCGACCACACGGTCACGGCCGAATACAGTCGCGGCTATCAGATGGGCGGGCAACTCTTGCGCCCCGCGCGCGTGCAAGTCGGCCGTGCGGCGCGTAGTGCGGCGCAGACCGGCGACGAATAAACAGAATCCAAGTAACTAGCCAGTTGCAAATTTTTTCGACTGACTACTACCGGCTACCGACTACTTTTAAGGAGAATCCAAGTGGCAGCGAAACAGTTGAAGTTTGACGTAGAAGCGCGGCGGGCGATGTTGCAGGGTGTGAACACGCTGGCGAACGCGGTGCGCGTGACGCTGGGGCCGCGGGGCCGAAACGTCGTGCTCGGTAAAAAATTCGGCTCGCCCGTGATCACGAAAGATGGCGTGACGGTGGCGAAAGAGATCGAGTTAAAAGACAAGTACGAGAACATGGGCGCGCAGATGGTCAAAGAGGTGGCCACGCGCACGAACGACACGGCAGGCGACGGCACGACGACGGCGACCGTGCTGGCGCAAGCGATCTTCCGCGAGGGCGTGAAGAACGTGACGGCGGGCGCGAACCCTACGTCGTTGCAGCGCGGTATTCAACTGGCGACCGAGCGGGTGGTGGCCGAACTTGAGAAGATGTCGAAGAACGTCAAGAGCCGGGATGAGTTGACGAACGTGGCGTCTGTATCGGCCAACAACGACCGCGAGATCGGCGAGTTGATCTCCGAAGCGATGGAGCGCGTCGGCAAGGACGGCGTGGTGACGGTTGAAGAGTCGCGCACGCTCGATACGGAGTTGGACATCGTCGAGGGCATGCAGTTCGACCGTGGTTATTTGTCGCCCTACTTTGTCACGAACCCGGAGCGCATGGAGGCCGTGCTGGACGAGCCGTTCATTCTCTTGCACGAAAAGAAAATCTCCGCGATGCGCGATCTGTTGCCGCTCTTGGAACAAGTCGCGCAACAGGGGCGGTCGCTTTTGATCGTCGCCGAAGAGGTTGACGGTGACGCGTTGGCCACGCTTGTCGTTAATAGACTGCGCGGCACGATCAAAGTCTGCGCCGTTAAAGCGCCAGCCTTCGGCGACCGGCGCAAGGCCATACTCGAAGATTTGGCGACGCTCACGGGCGGGCAACTCATCACGGAAGACCTCGGCATCAAGTTGGAGAGCGTGACGGTGCAGGACCTCGGCTCTGCGAAGCGCGTCATCGTGGACAAAGACAACACGACGATCATCGAGGGCGCGGGTCAGCGCGCGGAGATACAAGGGCGCGTGGCGACGATCCGCCGGCAGATCGAAGACAGCACGTCGGACTACGACCGCGAGAAATTGCAGGAGCGTTTGGCGAAACTCGCGGGCGGCGTCGCGGTGATTCGCGTCGGCGCGGCGACCGAGACGGAGATGAAAGAGAAGAAGATGCGCGTGGACGATGCCGTGAACGCGACGCGCGCGGCGGCGCAGGAAGGCATCGTGCCGGGCGGCGGCGTGGCGCTCTTGCGCGCGGCGAAGGCGCTCGACAAACTCGAAGTTGCAGGCAACGACGAGGACATCAGCACCGGCATACGTATTCTGCGGCGCGCGCTCGAAGAACCTGTGCGGCGCATCGCGGAGAACGCGGGCGTGGACGGCGCAATTGTCATCGCCAAGCTCGAAGAGTCGAAGGGCGCGAAGGGTTTCAATGCCGCGACCGGCGCGTATGAAGACCTCGTGGCCGCGGGCATCATCGATCCGACAAAGGTTGTCCGCACGGCGTTGCAAAATGCGGCCTCGGTCGCAGGGTTGCTGTTGACGACGGGCGCGGCCGTCTGCGAAGCGCCCGAACCGAAGCGTGCGGGCGGGCCGCCGATGCCGGGTGGCGGCGGCGACGATTACGATTTCTAAGCGATTAGCGACCCGCCGTCAGCGGTCAGCGATCAGCAATAACTAATAGCTGGTCGCTGACCGCTGATCGCTTTTTTATTCGTGCATCGCTTTCGGTCAGTCCCGGCGCGCGAAAGCGTGCGTGGCAGCGTTCGTTTGTTGCGGAAAGTTGGCGCGTGCGCGCTTTCAGTTGCAAATGGCTCACGGGCGACGCGGTTCGTGTTGGTTCGTTCGTGGGCGAAAAGAATGGCAAGATTTTTGCCATCAGATGGAGTACTATGGTTGGCGTCCCGAAACACGACGGGGCGCATCTAACAGTCGCCGAACAAGGGGCGGGTTAACGACAGTTTTAGGCGTGACAGGCGAACCGGGACGCAGGCGTTACTCGTAAGATGTTTCGGCGAGGCTCAACAACGAATGACCGCAAGCCCACTCGCGCTCGCGGCTGTTAGACAAGAAGGTAACGCAACATGGTTGACTTAGGCACTTATAAAGACCGCTTCGGAGAGAGCGGTCAACGCGTCTTCGAGTACGCGATGCGCGAATCGAAGCGCCGCGATCAGAACTACATCGCGGTCGAACACATTCTCGACGCATTCATTCACGAAGAGGCCGAGTTGTTCAACACGACGATGCGCGATCTGGCGATTGATCCGGTCAAGGTCACGATCCAGATTGAACAACGGCTCGATAGCAGCCGCTTTCAACACGTCGGTAAGGGCCTGCGCATCGCACCTGAAACCATTGACCTGTTCAAGCGGGCGATGGAGCGCGCACGCGCGCAGAATCGCAAGACCATCGAGTCCACCGATCTTTTCATGGCGCTTGCGCAGGAGGACGGCGTGCTCTCAGGGATGCTGCGCGGCTTAAACGTCAGCACCGATGCGCTCAAGGAGAACGTCCGGCAGCGCGTGCGCACGCGCGAACAGGACGAAGAACAGTATCGCAAGAAGTTTGAACTGCCGCCGTATCTGAAACACTTCGGCGTCTCGTTGAATCGTCTTGCGCGCATGGATCGGCTGCCGCCGACCATCGGGCGCGAGCAAGAGATTCAGCAGATGATCGAAATCCTCTGCCACCGCGAACGCGCCAACTCGCCGATGCTTGTGGGCGAACCGGGCGTGGGCAAAACGGCCGTGGTCGAAGGCCTGGCCCGCTTGATCGAACTTGAACCGGAGAAAGTCCCGGCGCGGCTGCGCGGCTCGCACGTCGTGCAGTTGCAGATGGGCGGACTGGTCGCGGGCACGATGCTGCGCGGCATGTTCGAGGAGCGCATCAAAGGGATCATCGATGAAGTCAAGGAACGCGACAACCTGATCCTCTTTATCGACGAGGCGCACACGATCATCGGTGCGGGCGCGGCGCTCGGCACGTCGAGCGACGCCGCGAATATGTTCAAGACGGCGCTCGCGCGCGGCGAGATGCGGATCATCGGCGCGACGACGATCACGGAGTACAAGGAATACATCGGCGAAGACGAGGCGCTCGCGCGTCGCTTCCGCATGGTCAAGGTCGCCGAGCCGTCGCTCTCGGAGACGCGCGAGATTCTGTTAGGTCTGCGCCCGCGTCTTGAGAAGAACTACTCGGTGACGATTTCAGACGACGCCATCAACACGGCGCTTGAGATGGCTCCGAAGTACATACGCAACCTGCACCTGCCCGACAAGGCTATCGGCTGGTTGGACACGGCGGCCGTCAAGGTCGAGATCAACGAACCGCAGACGCTGGTTGTGCGGCCCGAACACATCATCGACGTGATCTCGCAAGAGTCGCGCATCCCGCGCGACATGATCTTCCGCGACACGAACGACCGCTTCGCCAACATGGAGACGGATTTGAGCAGTCGTGTCATCGGGCAGAAGGAAGCGATCAAAGCGGTCGCGCAACGACTGCGCTTGAACAAAGGGCCGCTCAAAGACTCGCATTACAAACCCGACGGCGTGCTGTTGTTCCTCGGCCCGACGGGCGTGGGTAAGACCGAGTTAGCGAAGGCTGTCGCCGAGTTCATGTTCGGCGACGAAGAGAAGATGGTACGCGTTGATATGTCCGAATATCAGGACGGCGGCATCGGCATCGAGAAACTGATCGGCATGCCGCGCGGCATCGTCGGCTCGGAGCGCGGCGGCATCCTGACGGAGCAGTTGCGCGAGAATCCGTACACGGTGCTTTTGCTGGACGAGGTCGAGAAGGCTTCGCCGTCGCTGATGAACCTGTTCCTGCAAGGGTTCGACGAAGGCTGGTTGACGGACGGGCGCGGCAAGAAAGTTTACTTGTCAGATGCCATCGTGATCATGACCTCGAACCTCGGCTCGGAGAGCTTCAAGAAGTACGAGAAGCCGCTCGGCTTCGGCACGAAGTCTCTGGGCGACATGCGCCAGATCAAAGGCGAGGTGATGAAGGCCGCGGAGACGCGTTTCTCGCCTGAGTTCCGCAACCGCATCGACGAGATCGTGGTCTTCTCGCCGCTGACGATGGACGAGGTCAAACAGATCGCGCAGATTTACATCGGCAAGATGCGGCGGCAGATGGAGCGTCAGGGCAAGTCGGTCGAAGTCACCGAGCGCGCGATTGATAGTTTGACTGAAAAGGGTTTCAGCCCGACTTACGGCGCGCGCTTCCTGAAGCGACACATTGACGAGAAGGTCAAACTGCCGATCACGGCGATGTGGAAAGACGCTACGCAGTTCGTGGTCGATTACGAGAACGGCGAGATCACGATCAAGCCGATTGACAGTGCGAGCTTCGAGCCTGAGCTTGCAGCGGTATAACTATCCGGGCGCGCGTTGTTAACAACGCGCGCCTGAAGTACCAGAGGGTTTCAGCGACGAATGCGTCGTTGAGGCCCTCTTTTTTAACTGCCCCGGCTCGTTGTCATCCGATGACGCGCCGACAGCATCAAACGGACATGATTAACAATTCCTCCTCAACGCTACGTAGGCTGCGGCACTTGGCCTACGCCCTCGCGCTGGCCTTCTGCCTGCCGGGTGCGCTCGCCGCGCAGCAGACCAAGTTGACCACCGGCACTGACGCGACCGCGCGCGCCGCCAACGACGAGAAGGCGGAACAGGTCGTCGCCCGCGCAGTCGCGGCGCTTGGCGGCGACGCTTATCTCGGCGTGCGCTCGACCGTCGGGCGCGGCATCTTCACGCGGCTCGCCAAAGGGCTGGCCGAGCCGCCTAGTTCGTTCGTCGATTACATGGTCTATCCCGACCACGAGCGAACGGAATTTCGCGGCGGCGGCAATCGCGTCATCCAAACGAACACGGGCAAGACTGGCTGGCTGTTCGACGCGGCCGCGCGCTCGCTCAAGGATCAACCGCCCGCCGATATCGAGAGTTTCCAGATGTCGCTGCGCACGAGTCTCGACAATCTGTTGCGCGGCTGGTGGCGCAAGGACGGCGCGACCTTAACTTACGTCGGGCGACGCGAAGCCGGCCTGGCCGGCGTAACGAGACTGTGCGTGTTACTTATGCGGACGGCTTCGTCGTCGATTTCGAGATCGGGGCGAAGGACAACCTGCCCGCGAAGGCGCTCTATAAACGCAAGGCCGCCGACGGCGTAGAGGTGCAGGAAGAAGATCGCTATGCGCGCTTCCTGACCGTCAACGGCATCACCGTGCCCTTCATCGTCGATCACTATCGCGCGGGCGATCAGACGAGCCGCATCAGTTACGACGCTATCGAGTTCAACCGGCCCGTGCCCGATGCGCTGTTCGCGCGCCCGGCCAACGCTAAGGCGATCAAGTAGCACGACCGCACAGTCTTCAGCCTGCGAACGATAAAAGCCGGGCGCGGATTTCATAACGAAATCCGCGCCCGGCTTGTTGTCGGCGCAAGCATCGATCAGGCTTACGTTAGAAGGTGCAACCGAACGAGGCCATCGACTGCTTGGCGGCGTCGTTCGCGGCCTTGCAGGCTTGGGCGAAGCCGGCCTTGCCTTGCGGCGTAGCAGCGGCTTTGTGCCACGCCTCACGCGTCGTCTTCAACGAAGCTTCCCACTGCGCCCGCGCGGCCGCGGGCACTTTGCCGGTCAGGCACGACTCATACTTCGCCAGATAGTCGTCACACTCCTCCACGCCGATCTTGTCGCCGGCCGGCGCGGTCGCCGCCGTGTTGGTCGTCGCGGTGTTGGTCGGGGCTGTCGTCGTCGTGGCCGTGTTCGTCGGCGCGGTTGTGGTCGTGGTCGTGGTCGTCGTGGTGTTGGTGTTAGTGGCGGCGGGCGCGGCGTTGTTGGCGTTTTCCGGTGCGGCGCACGCGCTCAAGAGCAGGGCGCAGGTGGCGATGATGCTCAGGACGATGAGCACTCTGGTGGTCTTGCGCATAGCGTTCATAGATTCAGTATGTCTCCTTTGGGCTGTCCGGCGTGACCGGGCAGGTTAGTAGAACGTTTGTTTGACAGAACGGCGAGGCCACAGTTTTCTTGCGCCGGGGCGACAACAGGCGAGGCAGGCTCTTAAGCTTGACTACTTGTGTTCGGTTGATCAATCGTTGATCAGTCGGCCGACGATCAAGCTCGAATAAACAATAACGAATACCCGATAACGAACAGTTCATCGGTTCAGCATGTCAGTGCTTCTTACCCGCGGCTTCGGTGAGCGCGACTTCGTTCTCGACGGGCAGTTGCTCGAACGTCGGCACGTGCGCGCCGGCCAACCCGGCCAGCATCGCCTCGTACCTATCCACCACATGCTCCCAATCGTAATGCTCGCGCACGCGGCGCTGCGCGCGTTGCCGATAGGCGTTGACCAACGAGCCGTCACGTAAGACTCGTTGTAGTTGAGTAGCGAGATCGTCGGCGTCCGTGTAAGGGATGCCGGCCTCGCCGACGGCTTCCAAGTTTTCGGGCGTCGCCAGCGTCAGCACACAGTTGCCGTAGCCCATCGCTTCCAGCAGCGCCGGGTGCGTGCCGCCAACTTCGGTGGCGTGGACGTAGCAATAGGCGTTCTGTTGCAGCGCGCGATAGGCGTCGCCGAAGACGAAACTGGTGAAGATGATGCGCCAGTCGCGGCGTGCGGCGGCCCGCAACTCGTTGATGTACTCCTCGGCATAAGGGGCGTCGCCGACGATGACTAGCTTGTGCGAAGTCCGAACTTTCTTGAACGCCTCGATGACGAGATGCGCGTTATTCTCCGGTTCAAGCCGCGAGACGTAGAGCACGTAGCGGTTCGGCTCGACGCCCCACTGCTTGACGGCCGCGCGATCAGGACTGCGCTCGACCTCTGCGCCATAGGCGATCATCGTGGTCTGCTTGTTGTAATGCACGCGGTAATAGTCCTGTATCACGCGCGCGTCCGTCACCGTCTCGTTCGGCAACTGTGTTGCGAGCCGTTCGGCGAGCAGATAGTAACGCCGCGCCAGCCAGTTCCATTTCTTGCGTTTGTGTTCGAGGCCGTCGACGTTGATGGCGACGGGCGTGCCGACGATGCGCAAGAAGGGGATGAAGGGCGCGTTGGCGGCGTTGCAGATGAGCGCCGCGTCGTAGCGCGCGCCTGCCGCGTGCAAGGCGGACAGGAACGTGTGGACGATAGTGTCGAAGTATTTGTGCCGGAGCGTCGGCAGGACCTTGAGCCGCACGCCGCGATATTCGAGTTGGCGCGGGCTGACGTAGTGCGAGCGGCAATAGACCGTCACCTCATGGCCGCGCGCCGCGAGCCGCGTCGAGAGTTGTTCCGCGAACGTCTCGAAGCCCCCATAACTCGCAGGGATGCCCCGTGTCCCCAAGATTGCGATACGCATGATCGAAATGATGAACGATGAACGATGAATGACCGACGAAAGGCTTGCTATTCAGCCTTCATCATTGCGCGTTTACCGTTTCTCCTTTGGCTCGTTGATAAACCTCAAGCGTGCGGCGCGCGGTGTCGTGCCAGTGCCAGCGGGCAGCGCGCTCGATCCCTTTCGTGCGCAGGCGGGCGCGTAAGTCCGGTTCGTCGATCAGACGTGCCAGCGCGGCCGCGAGGGCCGTCTCGTCCAACGGATCGACGAGCAGACCGGCATCGCCGACGACTTCGGGCAGACTCGTGCGGTCGGCCACGATGACGGGCACACCGCAACGCATCGCTTCGAGCGGGGGTAGGCCAAAGCCTTCAAAGTACGACGGGTAGGCGAAGCAGAGCGCGCCCGAATAGAGCGCGGGCAAGTCCGCTTCGGGCACGTAACCTGTCAAGACAACGTCCTGCGCCGCCAAGCCGCACGACGCGACGGCGCGCAACGTCTCCTCATACAGCCAAGCGCGTTTGCCAACCAGCACCAGTTTCGGCAGCTTAGCGTGCGGGCGCGCGCGGTGCAAGGCCGCATATGCGCGCACGAGCCGCGTCAGGTTTTTGCGCGGCTGGATCGAGCCGACAGCCAAGATGTAAGCCCCGCTCAAACCGTAGCGCACGCGCACGCGTTCGACCTCCGCAGGCGCGGCGGGCGCGAACCCTTCGGCGGCCGCGAGCGGGATAACGCTGACGCGTTCGGGTGCGACGCCGTAAGTGCTTATGATGTCGCCGCGCGTGAACTCGGAAGGCACGATGACCTGCGCCGCCCCACGCGCGGTGCGGCGCACGGTGAGCCTTAGTTGTAACCAGCTCCGGCGTTTGAAGGTGGCGGGCAGATGCTCGAACGAGAGATCGTGAATGGTGGCAACGACGGGGCAAGGCGCAAATGGCGGCGCGGTGTATTGCACGTGCAGCACGTCCACGGGGCGACGGCGCAACTCGCGCACCAGCGTGATCGGGATACGCACTAAGGGCGCGTGCGGCAGCGTCAGGCGCACATGGAAGTTCGGCCAGCGCCCCGCGAACCGCTCGACCGCCGCGCGCCGCGTCACGTACAACGTGTAGCGGTTGCGCTCGTCGATCTGGGCCAGCGCCTCGATCAGATTCGTGATGTACGTCTCGTTGCCGGCCAACCCTGTGCCGACTGAGTGCGCGTCAAGTGCGATGTGCAAGCCGTTGCCCGTCCGCGAACATGTTGCTTGAGATGGCGGCTATTATACTAACAGGCAGACCACAGACAGGAGTTAGTGCGCTTTGGTTCGGGCTGTTTTACAGGCCGAAGAAATGGCGAGCGCCGGACGACCGGGCACATTCGCTCCGATCACCCGGCCCTCGCCAGTCCTTACGCGCACTCGCTGACAGCGCGTCGTTACTTCTTGCCGCCGCAGCCGCGCCCTGCGTTGCGGTTGTCCGTGTGTCGCGCTCGCGGATGCGGGCGGCCTTGCCGCGCAGTTCGCGCAGGTAGTAGAGCTTGGCGCGGCGCACGCGCCCGCGTTTGATGACATCGATCTTGTCGATGATGGTCGCGTGCAGCGGGAAGATGCGTTCGACGCCGACGCCGAAACTGGTCTTGCGCACCGTGATCGTCTCGCGCACGCCGCCGTTCTTGCGCGCGATCACCACGCCCTCGAAGACCTGTATGCGCCACTTGTTCTCGGCTTCCTTGATGCGCACATGCACGCGCACCGTATCGCCCGGTTGAAAGTCGGGAATAGTCCGGGTCGTCTGCGTTTTCTCAACTGCGTCTAAGCGATTCATGATCTCAACTCCGTGAAAAGCCGTCAGCGATCAGCTTACTGCCTGACGTGACAACTAGAATTATTGCTCTCGGTCCAATTCATCTAACAAGGCGCGGTCTTGCTCGTCGAGCGTGCCGTGCGTTAAGAGGTCGGGGCGATTGCGCTTTGTCTTGCTCAGCGCGGCGCGGCGTCGCCAGCGCGCGATCTCCGCGTGATGCCCGCTCAATAAAACTTCGGGCACGCGCCGCCCGCGAAACTCGACGGGGCGCGTGTAGTGCGGATAGTCGAGCAACCCGCCCGCGCTAAACGACTCGTTAACGGCCGAAGTCTCGCTGCCCAACGCACCCGGCACGAGCCGCACAACCGCGTCCACTACGACCACGGCCGCAGGCTCACCGCCCGACAGCACATAGTCGCCGATAGACAACTCGTCCGTCACGCAGGCTTCGACGACGCGCTCGTCCACGCCCTCGTAGCGCCCGCAGATAAGCACGACGTGCTCGGCCGCAGCCAACTCCGCCGCTACCTTTTGCTCAAAGACCTTGCCCTGCGGCGACAGCAACACGATGCGCGTCCCTGTGTCGCCCAACTCGCTCGCCATGCGCGCGCCCGTCAACGCGTCGATGGCCGCAGCGAGCGGTTCCGCTTTCAAGATCATCCCGTCACCACCGCCGAACGGTCTATCGTCCACGATGCGATGCTTGTCTGTCGTCCAATCGCGCAAGTCGCGCGCTGCTATATCAACCAACCCGGCCGCACGCGCCCGACGCACGATCCCGAAGTCAAACACCGTGCGAAAGAACTCTGGAAAGATCGTGATGATGTCAAAACGCAGCATCGGAATGCGGAATGCGGATTGCGGATTTAAGAAATTAGTCTTTAATAATCCGCATTCCGCAATCTAAATTTCAATCAGTCCTTCGGGCGGATCGACGCGGATCAGTTTGGCCGCGATGTCGATCTCGATGCAGATGCTTTCGGCGAGCGGGATCAGATGTTCGCGCTTCGTCGCTTCGTCCGTAATGATCAGCACCGGCGCTGCCCCCGTGTGCAGGACTTCGCGCACGCGCCCAAGTTCCCTGCCTTCAACCGTCACGACGCGACAGTCGATCAACTGCCAGTCGTAGTATTCATCCGCTTCAAGTTCAACCGCGTCCGTTGCCGGCACGGTCAACTCATAGCCGGCCAATTCGCGCGCCGTCTCCGGCGTATCGTAACCGGCGAACTTCAACACGATGCGCCCCGCGTGCAACCAACTGTTTTCGAGCGCGAGCGTGCGGCGTGTGCCGTCGGGCGTGACGGCGATCAACTCTGTCAGGTCGGCGAAGCGTTCGGGGAAGTCGGTCAACAACTCCGCCACGACTTCGCCGCGAATGCCGCGCGGCTTGACGACGCGCGCCACCGCGATCAGTTCGACCGCCTCGCTCATTCCACGATGTCGAGCACGTAGCGTCGCCCGCGCTTCATGCTGACGGCGTACAGCAGCGAACGGAGCGCACGCACGGTCTTGCCTTGCCGGCCGATCACTTTGCCCATGTCCGATTTGGCCACGCGCACTTCGATCACGACCGTCCGCTCGTCGCGCTCGATCTCGCGCACGTCCACCGCCTCGGCGTCGCTCGCCAGCGCCTTCACGATCATCTCGACGGTTTCTCGCATAAGCCTGAATCCGTGCCGGCCACAAAGTTAAGCGCGCCCAAGCACGCGCGAGCTAACTCAGGCCGCGGCCGTTTCCGTGCTGGCCTGCGCTTGCGCCTGACCTTTGATCAGTTGCCGCACCGTGTCGGTCGGCTGCGCGCCACGCGCGAGCCAGTAACGCACGCGCTCCATGTCCAACTTCACTTCCGCCGGTTGGCGCGTCGGATTGTACGTGCCCACATTTTCGAGGTACGCGCCGTCGCGCTTCGACAGCTTCTCTTTCACGACCACGCGATACGTCGGTCTTTTTTTCGCGCCCATGCGCATCAATCGAATAGCTAACAACTTTCTATCCTCCAAGTCGGGGCTGGCAGCGATCAGCTTTCAGCCTGTTTGTTTTAACTGATAGCTGACCGCTAACGGCCGACAGCTATCTTCGTTTCTTATGCCTTGCCTTCTTGCCGCGTTTCTTGCGTCCCGTGCCGGGCGCGGACGGGAGCGCGGGCGCGTCCGTGTCGCCGCCGTTATTGCCACCGCCGCCCATCATGCCGCTCATGTCGGGCATACCCATCATGCCGGCCATGCGCCGCATCATGCGTCCCTTCATGCCGCCGCCACTGCCGCCACCGCCGAACAAGCCCGCGCCGGAGAACTGCCGCATCATCTGCCGCATCTCCACGTACTGCTTGATCAGTTGGTTGACCTCGGCCACGTTCGTGCCCGATCCGAGCGCGATGCGCCGCCGCCGACCGGCGTTCAGCAAGCGATGGTCGTTGCGCTCGGCGACGGTCATCGAGTCGATGATCGCTTCGGTGCGCTTCAACTCCGCTTCCATCTGTTCGGTCTGTTCTTCGTTCAACTCCGGCATGCCAAGGCCGCCCAAGAGTTGATCCGGCAACAGCTTCATGATCTTCGAGAACGAGCCGAGTTTTTTGACCTGTCGCAGTTGCGCGCGAAAATCGTCTAAGGTGAACTCGTTCTTTTGCAGCTTCGCCAGTTGCGCCTGCGCTTCGTCCTGATCGACTTTAGACTGCACCTCTTCGATCAGCGACAGCACGTCGCCCATGCCTAGAATGCGCTGCGCGATGCGGTCTGGATAGAACGGCTCAAGCGCGTCGTACTTCTCGCCCACGCCGACGAACTTCACGGGTTGCCCCGTCACCTGCTTGATCGACAGCGCCGCGCCGCCGCGCGCATCGCCGTCCATCTTCGTCAGGATCACGCCCGTCGTCCCGACCTGCGCGTGGAACTGTTCGGCGGAACGCACCGCGTCCTGCCCCGTCATCGCGTCCGCAACGAACAGAATCTCGACCGGCTTCGTCTCCGTCTTGATCTGCTTCAACTCGTCCATCAACTCTTCGTCGATGTGCAAGCGACCCGCCGTGTCGATGAGCAAGGTGTCGTAGCCGGTCTGCTGCGCGTACTTGTAAGCCTCGCGCGCAAGCTCGACCGCGTTGTTCGATTCCGGCTTCTCAAAGAGCGACTGCCCCGTCGCCTTAGCGATCACTCGCAACTGCTCGCGCGCCGCCGGCCGGTTCACGTCCGTCGAAACCAACAGCGGCTTGCGCTCCTGATTCTTCGAGAGCCACAGCGCGATCTTGCCCGTCGAAGTCGTCTTACCAGACCCTTGCAGCCCGACGATCATGACGACGTTCGGGATCGTCTTCGTAAACACGAGCCGCGACGACGTACCGCCCAACAGTTCGACCAACTCGTCATAGACGATCTTGACGACCTGCTCCGACGGCTTCAACTCCTGCCAAACCTGCTGCCCTTCAGCCTTCTCTTTAACCGCCGCGATAAAGTCCTTAGCGACCTTGTAATTCACGTCCGCTTCAAGCAAAGCGAGGCGAATTTCGCGCAGCGCCGCATCGACGTGCTGCGGAGTCAGCACGCCTTCACCCCGCAAATTCTTCAGGGTGCGCTTCAGTTTGTCGGACAGTGACTCAAACATGATTCGCTCAGACACGACCACAGACTGTAGCCGAAACAGGGATGATAACGGCGCGGGCGGGCGTAGTCAAGGAACGAGCTAACTTGTGCCACCGGACGGATTAATAGCAACGAATTTAACCACAAAGACACGAAGCCGCTAAATAAGTCATTCGTGTCGTCGTGTTTTTGTGGTTAATTTTATCAGTACGCGTCGTCGCCGCGCAGCATGACGGGCAGCGTGCGGAGAATGATCTTGAGATCAAGCAGCAGCGACCAGTTTTCGATGTAGAACAGGTCGAGCTTGACCATCTCGTCGAACGAGAGCCGGTTGCGCCCCGACACTTGCCACAGCCCCGTCAGCCCCGGTTTCATGTCGAGCCGCTTCCGATGCCATAGCTCATAAGCTTCGACCTCGTAAGGAATGGGCGGGCGCGGGCCGACCACGCTCATGTCGCCGCGCAGGACGTTTAGGAGTTGCGGCAGTTCGTCCAGACTCAAACGTCTGAGCACGCGCCCGACGCGTGTGACGCGCGGATCGGCGTGCAGTTTATAGACGGGCCGTTTGTCGTCGCCGAGGTTTGTGTCTGGTCGGCCTTCGATGAGTTTGCGTTGATACTCGCGGTGCAGGCGGTCGTCCGCGCCGGCCTGCATCGTGCGGAACTTGAGAAAGAGGAAGATGCGCCCGTCCATGCCGACGCGCTCCTGCCGGTAGAAGACTGGCCCGCGCGAAGCCACTTTGATCAAGCACGCGATGACGAGCCACAACGGCGTCAGCACGGCGAGCGCGAGCGCGGCGACCGTGATGTCCACGCCGCGCTTGACGACGCGCGCCCATTGCGACAGTGGTTCGCGGAATAGTTGGATCATCGGCAGCGCGCCGATCTGATCGATCTCGGTCTTGCGCGGCAGGCAGTTGAACAGGTTCGGCGCGATGCGAAACTCGACTTTACGCAGCCGCCCGACGCGCATCATCACGTCGAACAACAGGTCGCCGGAGACGCGCGGGTCGGTGATGATGACCTCGTTCGCGCCCGTCTCGCGGATCAACTCCGCGAGCGCGTCCACCGCGCCGACGACCGGCACGCCCGCGAACGTCTCCGGCACAGTTTCGTCGAGCGCGCCGTTCTCCACCACGCCGATCACGCGATAGCCCAACTCAGGCCGCGCGCGCAACTCCGTCACGCACAACGTCGCCTCGGCGTTGCGCCCCACAATCAGCGTCGGGATCAGATTGATCGCGCGCCGTCGCGCTGCTGCCTGCGCCGTCCGCACGCCGAGCCGCAGCAGGCTAATAGCAGCCAGCGCGAACAGGAAATCAAGCACGAAGATGCCGCGCGCATAAGAGAAGGCCCGATACTCGAAGCCGCCGCGATAAAGAAACGCGACCGCCACCAGCAGCAACGATCCAACCGCCGTCGCCTTGAACACGCGCACCAACTCGTCCACGTAAGAGAACTCGCCGCGCAATTTGTACAGATCATAATAGGCGTGCGCCAGCAGCCGCACCGGCAGCACGAACAGCAACACGGCCGCGTAAGGGCGAAACGCAAAACTCCACGCCAGATGCCCGTCGCCCCAACGCATCAACACCGCCTCGCCTTCACGCAAATAGAACGCCCACAAGAACGCACCCAACGCCAAGCACACGTCTGCCGTCACAAGCGCCGCCTTCACCGCTGGCAGCACCCACGCAGGCGCACGCCCCGGCACGCGCACCGCTCGCGCATCAATCCTCGGCTTGTTTAGTTTCTCTGCACGCACAATGAAAAGTTGTTATCTGAAATTTGCAAGTTCAAATAACAAGTATTAGCTCGTCAAACTTTGACCTCTGTTCTCTGTTCGGCCCATCCGGCGCGGCGTATCGACGAAGCTTTCGTGCCAGAGTTCAAACACGAGGAGCGTCCAGAGCAGTTTGCGGTGGTTGGCGAGGCCGTGTTCGTGTTCGTGTTGGAGGCGGGCCACGTAGTCTGCATCGAACAGGCCGTGGCGGCGCAGGCGCGCCGGGGCGAGCAGGTCGTGGGCGAGCGGGCGCAGACGGTTTTTCAGCCAGTCGGCTATGGGCACGCCGAAGCCTTTCTTGCCGCGTCGGGTGACGAACGGCGGCAGCAGGCCATCGACCGCGCGCTTCAAGATGTACTTCGTGTTGCGCCCGCGCAGTTTGTAATGTGCAGGCAAAGCGGCTGCGTACTCAACCACGCGCTTATCGAGAAACGGCGCGCGCACTTCGAGCGAGACGGCCATGCTCGTGCGATCAACTTTGGCCAAGATGTCTTCGGCAAGATACAGCTTGGTGTCCAAGTACTGCATGCGCTCGACCAGATCAGTTGCGTCGCACGCGTCGTAGAGCGTGCGCGCGTCGCGGTACACGTCCGCGTTCGTCGCCTGCTGCACGTCGGCCGTTAAGAGCGCGCTTTGCGCCTGCGGCGTGAACGAGCCGAACCAGACATGATGCCGCGCGACCACGTCCGCTTGCTGCATGCCTGCGACGAAGCGCCGCGCCTTGAAGTCGAACGATAAATTTTTCGTCTTAACCGGCAGCAGGCGGATCGCCGGTTCGACCACGAGGCGTGAGAGCGGGCGCGGCATGCGCGCATACAATTCGGCGACGCGATGGCCCGCGTACATCGGATAGCCCGCGAAGATTTCATCACCGCCGTCGCCGCCCAAAGCGACCGTCACGTGCTGGCGTGTGAAGCGCGACAAAAGGTAAGTCGGCACGACTGAAGGGTCGCTTAACGGCTCATCCAACCACGAGCCGATCTCGCCGATGAGGTCGGCGGCCAAGTCTGCGCTCAAACGTTCTTCGTGGTGATCCGTGCCGAGGAAATCGGCCACGCCGCGTGCGTAGCGCGACTCGTCGAACGATTTTTCGGCGAACGAGATCGAGAACGTCTTGACCGTCTCGTGCGCGGCGCGCACAGCGAGCGCGGCGACCGTGCTTGAGTCAACGCCGCCCGACAGGAGTACGCCGAGCGGCACGTCCGAGACGAGTCGCAGGCGGACCGAATCGGCGAGCAACTCGCGCACTTGTTCGGCGGCTTCGGCTTCGCTCGGCACAGGGTCGAGCTTGCGATAACTCAACTGCCAGTACGGGCGCACATCGACGCGCCCGTTTGCGAGCGTGAGCACATGCGCGGCGGGAAGTTTCTGTATGCCTTCGTAGATCGAGAGTGGCGCGGGGATGTAGTCGAACGCGAGATACTGCCGCAGGGCTTCGACGTTTAATTTAGTCTCAACGGCCGGATGTGCGAGCAGGACTTTCGGCTCTGAAGCGAACAGCAGTTGCCCTTGAAAGATGCCCCAGTAGAGCGGCTTTTCGCCCAAAGGATCGCGTGCGAGCAGCAACGTGCGTGCGCGCGCGTCCCACAAAGCGAACGCGAACATGCCGTTCAAGTGATCGAGCATCGCCGCGCCATACTCGTCGTACAGGTGCGGCAAGACTTCTGTGTCCGACGCGCTGCGGAACGTGTGCCCGCGCGCTTCGAGGTTCGCACGCAACTCGCGGTAGTTATAAATCTCGCCGTTCATGACGACGGCGACCGTGCGGTCTTCATTCCACGCCGGCTGCTCGCCCGTCGCCAGATCGATGATCGCCAACCGCCGCATCCCCAAGCCGATGCCCGGCGCAACCATGACGCCTTCCGAATCAGGCCCGCGATGCACCATCCGCCCGCACATCGAGCGCAGCAATTCCGTCGCGCCCTCTTGCGGGGGCACGCGCGCATCCATGTAAGCCCAACCAGTAATCCCGCACATATGAAAGACAGTGACAAGTGACGAGTAACAAGTGACGAGTAAGAAGTTTTATAACTTGCTACTCGTCACTTGTTACTCGTCACTGTTTTGCAAACCCGATTCGTTCGCGCACGGCGTAGATCGTTTTGGCCTGCGACTCATGATAGGTCCGCACCTGCATCTCTGCGAGCAGGCCCATCAGGATGAACTGCACGCCGACGGCGAACATGACGATGGCGAGGATCGGCAGCGGCGTCTGCACGAAATCGGCCCGGTGGACCAGCTTCCAATAGATTGCGAGCAGCCCGGCCAGAAACGAGATGGCGAAGGCGAACATGCCCGCCGTGCCAAACACATAGATCGGTTTCGTTTGATACGAAGCCATGAACTTGATCGTGATCAGATCGAAGACGACCTTGAGCGTGCGCGACAGTCCGTACTTCGACTCGCCCATTGTGCGCGGGTGATGTTCGACCGGCAGTTCGGCGACGCGCGCCCCGGCCCACGATGCATAGATCGGGATGAAGCGATGCATCTCGCCGTAGAGCCGCACGTCCACCAGCACGTCGCGGCGATAGGCTTTCAACGAGCAACCGTAATCATGCAAGGGCACGCCGCCGATCCAAGAGATCAAACGGTTCGCCAGCATAGAAGGAATTTTGCGCGTGACCATCTTGTCCTGTCGATTTTTGCGCCAGCCCGACACCACATCATAACCTTCATCTAACTTGTCGAGCAGGCGACGTATATCGGCCGGATCATTTTGCAGGTCGGCGTCCATCGGGATCAGCACGCGCCCGCGTGCCGCGTCGATGCCGGCGCTCATCGCGGCCGTCTGCCCGTAGTTGCGGCGCAAAGCGATCACACGCACGCGCGGGTCTTCCGCTGCCAATTCGCGCAGGACCGCGAGGCTGCCGTCGGTCGAACCGTCGTCTACGTAGATCACTTCGGCCGTGCGCGGGGCGAGGACGGCGAGCGCGGCATCGAGTTTTTCGTGCAGCGGACGCAGGTTCGGTTCTTCGTTTAGGACCGGCAGGAAGACGGAGATGTCCGGCGCATCGGCCGGCGCGGACGCGGCTTGCGCGGCGGTCGCCGACAGCGCGCCCGTGCGCGGTCGCTTCAAAGTCTCCTCTTCATCGTAAACTCTCATTGCCTACTCCATTCTACGCGCCACGCAGATCGCCGAAACGCCGACGGGCAAAGACAGGCGACGCAACCAGACGCGTTCCGCGCCAAGCACACGCCCCAGTATGCCGTTGAAGGCCGCGACGTTGATGTTGTTCTCCGACGCGGGCCGCGCGCCCGTCACGCGCATCAGCACACGCCCCAACAGAATCGGCGCGAGGAAGGTTATATTTGCGTAGGTCGCGCGCTCAACCTGCAAGCCCGCAGTCGTCGCCGCGCGGCGCAGTTGCGGCAAAGTATAACGTCGCCGGTGATTGCTCACGTCGTCCTGCACGCCCCACAGCCATTGAAAGGCCGGCACGAACAACAACGCGCAGCCACCGGGCTTGAGCACGCGCCGCATCTCGCCGAGGCCCGCCACATCATCGTCCAGATGTTCGACCACATCAAGCGCGGTGACGAGATCGAACGACGCATCTGCATACGGCAACGCCTCGGCCGCGCCCACGCGCACGCGTGTTAAGCCCCGCGCACGACAGAAAGCAAGCGCATCTTCGGACACGTCCACGCCTTCCGCGTCGCCGAAGCGGGCCAGCATCTCAAGGTTCGCGCCCGTGCCGCAGCCCACGTCGAGAATGCGCGCGCGTGTGCCTTCAGCCACCGGCAGCGTCGGCGCAATCTGCGCGAGGAAACTTTCGAGGATGCGCCGCCGCCCCGCGAACCACCAGTGCGCGCCCTCGACCTCGTACATGATCGCGTATGTGTGCTGCTGCATGAAAACCAATAACAAGTGACAAGTGACGAGTGACGAGTTAAGACAAGCTTTTAAGTCTTGTCACTAATCACTTGTCACGGCTTTTATCCGACCAAAGCCGCGCCACGAGTTGCTGTTGTGCCAGCCGATGACTACATCCTGCGCGTCAAGCTCTTGCCACCATGCGGCGAACTCGGCGCGTGTGATGTAGTAAGCGACGGGCGCGACCAGATGATCAAACACTATCGTGTGCTGCTCGCGCCAACCGAACGGAGCGATGGCGCACAGGTAATCGTGATAGAACAGATGCGGCACAAGCGCGCGCCGCCCTAACGTCGTGCGGTCGAGCGGGCCGTAGATCAGTTTCGTCGCCACGTACATCAGCGCCGTCGGCAGCTTCGATAAGTGCAAGAGCGCGCGCTGATCAAGGCGCGAAGTCAGACGCTCGCGCAAGGGCGACACCCAACGCACGATCCAGCCGTTGTTCTCCGCGCCATAGACCCACGCCGACAAATGCCCACCCGCTTTCACCTTCGCCGCAAGTGCGCGGAAGCCTGCGCGCGGCTCAGGCAGATGATGCAGCACGCCGACCGAGAAGGCATAATCGAACGCGCGCTTGAGCGGCAGATGATAAATGTCGGCCTGTACGATGTGTGCATTCTCCAACTCGCGCGTCGCGGCGTAAGCAGTCTCAACCGCGTCGCTCAACTCGATGCCGACGATGGCGCGCGCGCCCCACTTGGCGGCCAACTGCGTGTGTCGCCCTTTGCCGCAACCACCTTCGAGCACGACCTTATCACGAAAGAACTCCGGCTCGACCGGCGCAAGCCACGCGCGCAACTGTTCGGCATAAAGCTCGTCGTGCTGCGTGAAGTGTTGCCACTGCCAGCCGAAGTTCGCGGCGGTCGCGGCCTTCTCCGGTGTCACCTGTTGCTCGTCCACAAAGCGCGGCACACCACGCCGGATAGCGAAGCGCCGCGCGCACGCGCGACAAGCCAACTCGCCCTCTAAAACTTCCGTCCACGCGCGCGCCGCCGCACTCGCCGCGACCACGGCCAACTCTATGTCGCCCCCGCACACAGGGCACGCGAGATACTGCAACAGGCTATCCTTCATGTAATGATGAACGACGAACGATGCAGGTGGAATGATGATTGATGAATAAGCAGCTATTCATCAATCATCATTCCGCCTGCATCATTTTCTCGGTGTACCATGCGACAAAGCGGCGAATCCCTTCTTCGATATCGATCTGCGGATCGTAGCCGAGCAGGCGGCGGGCCTTCGTGATGTCGGCGTAGGTCTGCGGCACGTCGCCGGGCTGCATAGGTTGCCGTTCGATCAACGCCTTGCGCCCTAGCGCCGCTTCCAGCAGCGCGATCAACTCGCGCAAGCTCACCGTCCGCGCTTCGCCGAGGTTGATCGCTTCGTACATGCTCGCGTCGTAATCAATCGCCGCGCGCACGCCCGCGATGATGTCGTCGATGTATGTGTAGTCGCGCCGCGTCGTGCCGTCGCCATAGACGGGGATGGGCCGGCCCGCATGGATCAGTTTAGCGAACTTGTGAATTGCGAGATCGGGCCGCTGGCGCGCGCCATAGACGGTGAAGAAACGCAGCGCCACGCAACGCAGATCATGCAGGTGCGCGTAGGTGTGGCAGAGCAATTCGCCCGCCGCTTTCGTCGCCGCGTAAGGCGAGATCGGTTGTCTGATCGGATCGTCTTCACCAAACGGCACTTTCGCATTGATGCCATAGACAGACGACGACGAGCCGAAGACGAACTGGCGGACGCCGTGTGCGCGCGCGAGTTCCAACAGGTGCAGCGTGCCCGTGATGTTCGTCTCCGTGTAGAGCAGCGGCTCGGTCAAACTTGGACGCACGCCCGCGCGCGCCGCCAGATGCACGACGACCACAAAGGGCGTCGCGGCGAACACGCGCTCAAGGGCCGCGCGGTCGCGTATGTCCGCCTCGACCAGTTGAAAATCGGCGTGCGCCAGATGCGGCGCGACGTTGGCACGCTTCAAGGCGGGCGCGTAGAAATCGTTGAAGTCGTCCACCACGGTCACGCGCCAGCGCCCTTCGGCCAGCAGCCGCGCAACGAGATGCGACCCGATGAAGCCCGCGCCCCCGGTCACGAGAATGTGTTGCTTGTCGATCAAACTTGCGGGCCTGCCCTTCTATTTTCTGCGCGCACCATCACAGAGCGCGTCCGCGCCACATAAGAAAGCAGAAAAGCTAACACGCGACCAGCGGGCCGGACAAGCGACGGAACAAGAAGCAGAAGACGCGTCATCGAGATCGACGGCAAGATTGATTGAATCAAGATCGACTGACTGACGAACAACTGAATTAAAGATCAAGTAACTAAACGCCGGAATAAACAGCTGCCGCTGAATGTACTCAATCTGATGATCACGTCCGCCTTCTTTAACTGCCTACCGCCTACTGTTCCGCGCCTACTGCTTCTTGTATCTGCCCATCAACTGCCCTTCGTCGAGGATGTGCCCGTACATGGCTTTGAGTAGTTCCTGTTTGGTCGCACCTGCGGGCAGGTTGAGTGTGGTGTTAAGTGCGTAGAGCTTGAAGTAGTAACGATGCGTCCCATCAGGCGGGCACGGGCCGCCATAACCAATCTGGCCGAAGTCGTTCTTGCCCTGTCGCCCGCCGTCCGCGAGTTCACTCAACGCTTGCACACCCGCAGACAACTCTTTAGTTGCGGCGGGCAAGTTATAGACCACCCAATGCACCCAAGGCCCACGCGGCGCGTCCGGGTCGTCCACCACGAGCGCCAGCGTCTTCGTCTCCGCCGGCACACCCGCCCACGCCAGCGGCGGCGACACGTTCCGCCCCACGCACGTATACGCCGCCGGGATCAACCCGCCCTCCGCGAACGCACCACTCGACAACTTGATCGTCCGCTTCTCCGCCCCCGCCTGTTGACCCGCCGCATCGTCATGCCCCGCGCGCTGATCGCGCTGACAACTGCAACACAGTACAAGCACGCAACACCAGAGACAGAGTTTCCAAACCATCGCAACGAGGTAAGGATATGCGCGAGCTTGGGGCATTGTTGCGTGCGGCGGTGGATGATGGGTAAGGACGGCTGATTTGATCAGCGGTGCGGCTACTTCCCTTTCCGTGCGCGTTTGCTTTTCACTTTAGTATCGTTGACCAGCGCCAGCAAATCGCCCGGCTCGCATTTAAGGGCGCGGCAGATGCGCTCAAGAAAGTCGAAGCTGACGCCTTTGGCCTCGCCGTGCCTCAAGCGCCATAGACTCGTGTAGCCGATACCAGTCTCCTTCGCCAGCCAGTAGAAGGTCTGTTCGCGCTCTTCAAGCAACTGCTCAATCCGCAACTCAATCACGACCGAGTTCCTCTTTGTCGCAACACGTCACAAGCATGAATGCACGGTGCCGACTATCTCCGCATTCTTGTGATATCTCCTGTTACGTGATATAAAGGCGGACAAAATTGAAGCGGGTCGCTTGCCTGTCAGGCTAGAGCGACCCGCTGTCCTTTGACCTCACGAAACGGAGGTTGCCGTGAGTATAGCAGATGATTTACCAGACAATGAGGGGAAACCGCTTTTCGAGCGCGCGGAGTTGGCGGCTGACATTGAGTTGATCCTGAGCGGTGATGCAGGTGCGGCGGATATTCTGGCGCGGTTGTTCGATAGTTTTAGGCAGGCGATAGATGGTGGCTTGTGGGGCATTAATCAGACGAGAGCGGCGCTGTTGATGGCGGTTGAGTTGGCTTATCTGCATTCGGGCGCGCATGCGTCGGCGGTGCGGTTGTACCGGCTGTCGCTGGAAGGACATTTGAAAGTTAAAGATGAGCCGGTGAGGTTGATTAATGCTGCGATTGGACGGAGCGGGCGGAGTGTGCGGGCGGCGCGGCGTGCGCATAGTAGAAGGTAAGGAGCGCGAACAAAACTCACCACGAAGACACGAAGACGCAAAGTGGAACTTTGACCTTAGGGTCTTTGTGGTGAGCTGTTCTTAGCTGTTGTTAACATCGGCTTTATCAGTTTGCCCTAATCCATGAACGTGCGTTGCCAGAGTTCGAGGGTGAGTAGTTGGAAGACTTGCAGGTTGTAGTCTTCGCGCCCGGAGAGGTTCGCGTCGATGATGCGGCGAACTTCTTGGGGGCGGAAGAGGGCGCGGCGGCGGATAGTCTCTTCGGATAAAAGGTCGTCAACCATCGGACGGAGTGCGCCGCGTAGCCATGAGCGGATGGGTGCGCCGAAGCCGGCCTTCTTGCGCCAGACGACATTGTGGGGCAGCAACGTTTCGGCGGCGCGCTTTAAGATGTACTTGCGTTTGAGGCCGCGCAGTTTCAAGTTGGGCGGCATGCGGGCGGCAAGTTCGACGAGTTCGTGATTGAGGAAGGGCACGCGCACTTCGAGGGTGGCGGCCATGGAGGTCTTGTCGGTGTAGGCGAGGTTGAGACAGGGCAGAAAGGTTTTCAGATCGACGTAGAGCAGACGGTTCAAGGGCGCGGCATGGCGGACGCGGGCGAAGTGGCGACGGTGTTCGCTGTAGGCGTCAAGCTCTGCGGTCGCGGCGCGCAAGTCGTCGGTGTAAAGTCGCTGCTTCATCTCGTCGGTGAAGTATGTGCCGAAGCCGAGATAGCGATCTTCAAAAGTCGAGCGCGGCGCTGGTGGCAAACTTTTTCGCGTTGCGAAGCGGCGCGGTGAAACGGCCGGGCCGCCCGCCCGGTAGCGCCTGCGCGACGGCGCGCATGACGGGCGCACGCAAGAGGCGCGGCACGGGGTCGAGCGCGCCCGCGAGTTTCATCGCCAACTGGCGCGGGTAGCCGGCAAACACTTCGTCGCCGCCGACGCCTGACAGCAGCACGGTCAAAGTTTCACGCGCGGCGCGCGAGACGAGATAGCTCGTGATGATGGCGGGGTCGGCCACGGGTTCGTCCATGTGATAGACGAGGCGTGGCAGTAGTTCGACGACATCCGGCTTGAGCATGATCTCGTGATAGTCGGTCGCAAGCACGTCGCCGACCTGTCGCGCCCAACGCGCGTCGTCGGGGATGATGTCGTAGCGCAAATCTTCGGGCGCGATGCCGACCGTGTAGGTCGAGACGCGGCGACCCGCGCTGTGGCGGTTCATCAACGCGACGATAGCGGACGAGTCAACGCCGCCCGATAGGAACGATCCAAGCGGCACGTCCGCGACCATCTCCATCGAGACGACGCGCTCAAGCGTCTCTAAGATTTGCTCGCGCCACCACGTCTCATCACGCCCAGTTTCAAGCTCATCGAACGACACATCCCACCACGCGCGCACGTGCGTCTCGCCGTCGTGCCAAGTGAGCACGTGCGCGGGCGGCAGTTTATGCACGCCTTGAAAGACTGTGTGCGGATCGGGCGTCCACAGGAAAGTGAGATATTGATGGAGCGCCTCGACGTTCAATGCGCGCGCGATCAGACCCGACGCGAGGATAGACTTGATCTCTGAAGCGAAGACGAACGACGGTGCGTGCCCGTTGTTCGTGCCGTTCGTGTGCGCGTAGTAGAGCGGCTTGACGCCGAGGCGGTCGCGCGCGAGGACGAGCGTGCGCGCGTGTGCGTCCCAGAGCGCGAAGGCAAAGATACCGTTAAGGTGCGCGAGGCAGTCCGTGCCCCACTCGGCGTAGGCGGCGAGCAGCACTTCCGTATCGGTGTCGGTGCGAAAGGCGTGCCCGCGCGTGGCGAGTTCTTGCCGCAGTTCGCGGTAGTTGTAAATCTCGCCGTTGAAACTGATCTGCAAGCGCCCGTCGGCGTAGCTCATCGGCTGATGACCGGCCGCCGAAGTGTCGATGATCGCCAAGCGTCGATGACCGAGACAAGCACGGCGCTCGTCGCCTAACGGCGCACTGGTCCACACGCCTTCGTCGTCGCGCCCGCGATGCTCGATAGCCTGCAACATCGCGCCGATGCGCGCTTCAGGCTCGTGACTGATTAAACCGGCGATCCCACACATAGCGAAATGATGAACGATGAATGATGAATGATGAATGAATATGAATTAACTGCTGATCAGCTTTTCATTCATCATTCATTATGTCGTATTCAACCTTATGCCACATTCATCTTGTCCTTAACGAGTTGATTGTAAACGGCGAGGTATTCGCGCGCTACTGCGTCGGCGTTGAACTGCGTGGCGAGCGCGCGGTTGTTGGTCGCCATCGCGGCGCGCAATTCGGGATGGCGCAAGAGGTGCGTGATCCGATCTGCTAATTGTTCGGGTTGACGCGGCTCGACCCAGAGGCAGTTGTCCGGCTCGCGCAGATAATCGCGGGCGGCGCGGATGCGCGTTGTGACGACCGGCAGACCGGCCGCGAGCGATTTGAAGATGACCATCGGGAAGCCTTCGTAATGATAGGTCGGGAAGACGAGCAATGTTGCTTCACGATAGAAGACGCGCGTTTCCGTTTCGGGGATGTAGCCGAAGAACTGCACGAGCGGGCGCAGGCGCAAGCGCGCGACCTCGGCTTCGGCCTCTGCGCGCGCGGGGCCGTCGCCCACGCAAAGCAGTTTGAACCGCTCGTCGCGCTCGCGCAAGATGTCGCAGGCGCGGATCACGTCGAGCAGACCTTTGGCCGGGATGAAGCGCGCGATGAAGAGTAGGAGCGGCGTGTCGGCCGTTACGTCTAGGCGTGCGCGCAAAGATGCGTCGGCTTGAGTTTGCGCGTGGTCGTCGTCGGCCACGACGTTCTTGACGACGAAGACGCGCCGCTCGTTGATCCCGGCGCGGACAAAGTTCGCCTGTTCTTCCGACGAGAGCACGCCGACGGCGGCCGTGCGCGCGAACAGGGCGCGCGTGAAGCGCCGCAGGACGGGATCGGTCGTGTTGAGCAGGTCGGCGTCCGAGCCGTGGAACTTGATGAAGACTTTGGTGCGCCGTGGGCGGATGAGGCCGAGCGTGGTTACGTCGCGCAAGAGCGCGCGGGCGTCGAACGAAGAGTTTAGATGCAGCACGTCGAACTGTTCGGCGCGCAGTCGCCAACGCAGACGGCGCGCGGTGCGTAGCACACGCCGCACGCGCTGTTGAAACGTCGTGCGTGTCAGTCCTTCGCCGTAGACGTAAGTTTCCGTCACGACCTCGACGCCGAGCCGTGCGAGCGCCGTCGCAAACGGCGGCTCGCAAGCGGCGGGGCCGCCAAGCGACGCCTGCTCCGGCATCCCCATTAACACACGCAATGTGCGCTCGCTACTCATCAACTTGCGTCCGTTCGGTCATGAGGCCGTTATAAAGTCGGCGTAAGCCGGCGATGTGCGCGGCAATACTGAACTGCGCGGTCGCCCATTGTTGCCCGCGCTGGCCGAGTTGCGCGCGTCGGGCTTCGTCGTTGATCAATGTGATCATGCAGCGGGCCAGATCGTTTGCATCGCCGGTGCGAAAGAGCGCGGCGTGCGTGCCGTCGCCGGTCACTTCGCGCAGTGCGCCGATGTCGGAGACGACAGTGGGCACGCCTGTCATCATCGCTTCGACGACGGCCATGCCGAACGAGTCGGCGCGCGAAGAGAAGACGAAGAGATCGAGCGCGTGCAGTATGTCGGGGATGTCGGCGCGCGGGCCGAGAAAATGTACGCGGTCAGTTAAGCCATGTGCATGACAGAAGCGGACGCACTCTTCGTAAGCTTGCGGCGCGTCGTGTGCGTGCGCGCCGACGAAGACGAAGCGCGCGTGCGGCGCGACGGCGAACAGTTGCGCGAGCGCGCGGCAGACGGTTAATTGATCCTTGCGCATGTCGGCGTAGAAGTTGCCGATCATGCCAAGCATGAGATGCTCGCTGGTTAGACCCAGTTCGGCGCGCAAGCTGTGGCCGGTTGGTGTCAGTCTGTGCGCGTCCACGCCGTTGTGGACGACGTGGAAGTTGCGTGTCGTGTCGAGTTGCGCGTGTGTGTGCAGGCAGGCGAGCAGGTCGCGGCTGACGGCGACGTTGGCGGCGGTGCGCGGCACAAGGAACTTGAGGGCGCGTTGATTCTTCTTGTCCGCCGCGCAGAGATGGAAGGTCAGCACGAGTTTGACACGCAGGCCGCGCGTGGCGATGTATGCGTGCAGCGCCTCAACCGCTTGATGCGTGTGGACGACGCGCACGTCGTTCTTGCGAATGAAGGCGCGCAGGCGGGCCGCTAGTTTTAGATCGACCGGCAGCCGTCGGTCGAAGCGTGTGAACTCGACGCCGGATTGTTGAAACTCTGTTTCGAGCGTGCCGCCGCCGGTCGCCGCGCAGATGAGATCAAGTCCGTGCGCGCGCGCGTTGCGGCACACGTCGAGCGCGAGCACTTCCGTGCCGCCGCGATTCAGCGAGTCGAGCATGTGCAGCACTTTCATGGGCTGGCTGATTGTGCTTGCTTCACGAACCCGAATACGTCTTGATGTTCGTCCCAACCGCGCGCGCGGAAATAGACTTCGCGCAGGTCGTCTGCGGCTTGCGCTTGCGCGCGCAGCCAGTCGGGCGCGGTTAGCGAGACGCCGTAGCCGGGCTGTTCGGGGTAGTCGAGATAGCTGTGGCCGTGCTGCCGGTAAGCAGCGACGAGCGCAGGTATGTCTGCGCGGTTCAAGCCGTAGAAGTCGGCCAACTCTTGCACGCGGCCGGCGACGAACTCGCCGTGCGTGGTGAATAGCAGCAACCCGCCGGGCACGAGGTGGCGGGCGAAGAACTTGAGCAGGGCGCGTGTGCGCGCGGCGTCGAGATGCGTGACGAGCGAGCCGCACCAGATCAGATCGTACCGTGTATCGAGTGTTAACTCGTCGAGATTGTAAGCAGAGTGCGCGGGCTGAGCGGCGAAGTGTTGCACGCAGAAGCGCACGGCGTCGGGCAGCAACTCGCAGGCGGTGACGCGCGCGTCGGGGAAGCGATGAACGAGGAAGCGCAGCACGCGCCCGTAGCCGCAGGGCAGATCGAGTATGTTGCGCACAGTGTGGACGTGTGCTGCTTGCAGCGCCTCGTCGATGCAACGGATCGCATCGAGGCCGACTTTGAAATAATGCGCGCCGTCGCCCTTATACATCCCGTCTTCGTAAGAGATGCGGCTCGCAACTTTGACGAGCAGCGCGCGCTCCGAGTCTGTCAGTGCGCCCGCCGCGAGCAGTTCTTCTTTCTGCCGTTGTGTGCGCCGCGGGCGCGCGCGCAGCCAACGTCGCGCCGCGCCCAGACGACGGCGCAACGTGCGCGGCAGCAGTTCTTTCAACCGATGAGAGTTCATTGCGATGATGAGCAATTAGCTGTTAACGATTAGTGCTGCGCGAGCAACTGATAAAAAGATAACGGCTAATCGCGCACAGCTTATATAATTCAAGTGCCCGTGGAGATTAGCACAGCACAGCGCGGAGCAAACGTGGCGGCGGCCGGCGTCTCGGTCGTCGTGCCGTCGTACAATCACGCGCCGTTCGTCGCGCAGTGCCTCGCCTCGATCTACAAACAGACGCTGCGACCAACGGAAGTTGTCGTCATCGACGACGGCTCGACCGACGACTCGGTTGCGATCATCGAACGCGCGCTTAAAGCTTGCCCGGTCGCGTGCGAACTGATCGCGCAGCCGAATCGCGGCCTCGCCGCGACGCTCAACGAGGGCTTCGCGCGTTGTCGCAGCAATCCTTACTTCGCCTATCTCGGCTCGGACGATCTGTGGTTGCCCGACTTCTTGGCCGCGCGCGTCGCCACGCTCGAAGCGCGCCCGCGCGCGGTCTTGAGTTATGGACATGCCTATAGCATCGACGCGGCCGCACGCATCATCGATTGCACAACCGATTGGGCGCATTATGTTGATGGCGACGCGCGCCGGATGTTGCTGACCACGCTTGCGCCGCTCAGCCCGACCGTGGTTTATCGGCGCGCGGCTTTGCCCGCTCAACCGTGGAACGAACAGGCGCGGCTCGAAGATTATGAACTGTACCTGCGCTTGAGCGCCGTCGGCGAGTTCGCCTTCGACCCGCGCATCTTGTCTGCATGGCGGCAACACGACTACAACACGAGCGGCAATTTACAACTAATGCTCGACGAACGACTCGCCGCGCAACGACGCACGGCCGATGCCCTCGGCTTGAGCGCGTCGCAACTCCGGCACTGGCAAACGCGCGCACGCTTTCGCAGCGCGCAGGAGTTCATGCGGCAGGGCCGTAAGCTGACCGCGTTGAAATTATTCCTGACGAGTTGGCGCGGCGCGGCGGCAACCGGCGAGGTCGCGCGCTTCGCCGCCGGCCTCGCCGTGCCGCACACGCTGTTGCGGCGGCGCAAACGGAAGTTGCGCCAACTCGCCGCCGCGCGTTACGGCCGGCTGCCCGTGTGAAACGCCCCATGACCACTTAAGCTTTGACGATGAATAGATGACTGTGGGCGAGGCGCATCTCGCGGAACTTTGACTGCCGTTGCGGCGCGACCCCAAACTGCGGGTGCGTGATGTCCGCCATGCCGAGTTCGTCCACCAACTCTTTGATGAAGCCCACCATGCCGTAGTCGTGACTGTGATATTGCGCCTTAAGCACCGTCGCTTTCAGCCGCGACAGTATGCTCGCAGCTAACGGTAGCCGCGCGACTAAGTGATGCTGCCGCAGTCGGGCGACTGCGCGGGTCAAACGGTAAAGCGCCGGGCTGAAGCTCTGCCGGCGCGGGCTGTAACCGACCCCGTCCACCCAAGTGGCCCAGTAGCCTGTGCCCCAATCTTCGATCACGTACACGCCGCCGCTTTTCAGATGATGATCGAACAAGTGCCAGAAGCTCGCGCGCGCCAGCACGCCGATGTGCGCGCAATCGTCGATGATGATGTCGAAGCCTGCGGGGGCGTTGTCACGCGCGATCCGGTCAAGTAGTGCCGTATCCTGCTGTGCGCCCTGATAGGTACGCACACGGCTTGTCGGATCATCAAGCTGGACGGGGTCGATGTCTAAGCCGACGATCAGGCCGCGCTCGAAGTAGTCGCGCCAGAGCAGGAGCGAGCCGCCGGCCTTGATGCCGAGTTCGAGCAGCCGCACTTCTTGTTCCCGCAGGCCGCCGAAGTAGTGCTCGTAGTTGCGCAGGTAGTGGGTGTGGACGGCTTTGTCCGTGTCGTACTTGCTGGCGATATGCGCGAGATCAAGCATCAAACGCCTCTCAGGTCATTAAGCTTATCCGTTGCCTTAAGTTGATTGAGGGCAAGCGCGAGGCCCATGATGAAGTAAAAGATCATCACTACTTCCGAGTCGCCGAGATTGTAATGCACCAGCCCGCTCGCGCAGAACCCGACGAGGCCGCCAAGCGCGCCGAGGACGAGGCCGCGCTCGCGCCAGTCGGTTAGTTCATCACGCCGCGCCAAACGCCATAGCATGCGCCCGTAGATAAAGATCAGCGCGCACCACATGAGCAGGGCCGGGACGCCGCGCTCGAAAGCGATCTGCAAAGGCGTCGAATGCATGTGCCCGCGCGGCAGTCGCCCTTTGTCGAACAAGCCCCACTCGCGCCAGTGCTGTTTGATCGTGTCCATGCCGACGCCGACGAGCAGATGGCGTGGCTGACTCGCCAACACGCCAAGACCTTCGCGCCAGACCGTCAACCGCCAAGCGGTCGAGCCTTCTCGCGGATCGATGAACCCGACGTGCCGCTTCTGTTGCAGCACGAACAGACCCGCAACCACGAGCGGCAACGCGACGAACACCGTGGCGACGAGCGCGCGCCGGCTTGCGCCCACAAGCGCGATACAAAAAGCCGACAGCAGGAAGCCGAGCCATGAAGCGCGCGTCACCGTCAACACCAGCGCGGACGCGAACGCGGCGACTGCGACGGCGAGCAGCGCACCTTGCAGACTACGCTTGCGGCGCAAGGCGACGAACAGGCCGAGCGCAAGTGAGCCGATCAGTTGCAGAGCTTCGGCGTAGGTTGTGTAGTGTCCGTAAAAACCTGTGGCGCGGTCGTCGTGCCCACGCGCCCATGCGCTGATGCCGAGTTGCGCCGCCGCCGTGTCGCCCGTTTGCACGGCCGCGCGCGGAACGAGAAAGACCGACATCACTTCGGCGCGTTGACCGCGCAGGCACGCCGTCTGCTCGTCCCAACTGCAAGCGGCCGTCCCGTTCGGCCAACGAATAATTCTATCGTCTGCCGGTCGCACCCGGCGCACGGCCCGCGCCACATCTTCCGGGCTGTTCACCCGCGCGCCGTCAACTTCGATCAGCGTGTCGCCCGCGCGCGCGCCCGCCGCGTAGAGCGTGCCCTGTTCGTTGAGCGCGTCGAGCCGCACGCCGCGGCCGACCGCGTAGCGCCCGAACGCATAACCAACGTTCAGCAGACACGACCCGATCAGCACAAACATGAGCGCACGCAGCACGCGCCGGTCGCGTATGTTCTGCGCTACGACATAGACGATGGTGAACAGACTGGCCGCGCGCAGTTTGCCGATGGACACGGCCGCATCGTAAGAGCAGAGCGCGGAGATGAAAGTTAAGATGAAGAAGCCGAGCAGCGCGTAGTCAACCGGCGTGCGATAGACCGAGGGGCGCGGGCGCACAAAGAATCTGATGGTCCACAACAGCAGCGCCAGCAGCCACGCCGTCTGCGTCGCGGCAATCGAGTGCGGCGCGGCCACGGCGAACAGGAACAGACCGCCGAGCGTCGCGCGTTCCAGCCATGCGGCCACGCGGCCTGTGTGGACTGTGTTCGCGGCCCTGTCTGGTGCGTGGAGGGTGTCAGTCTGCGCGGGGATCATTGCGGCACGATTAGTGTCGCGGCGGAGTATAGCACGTCCGCGCCGCCGCGCCGTTAGTGTCCATCACGAGCCGCCTTCTTGACGCTCCAACCCCGGCTGGCTAGACTGACTTGGTTCGCCGTGATAGAGAATCGTTGATGAGTTTGAAGCCCAGCGACAGCGTCAGCCCGCTCGAAGCCACGCCCGCCGCACAATTCACCCTGAGCGCCAGCCAGCCGCCGACCGATGCGCCGGCCGGGCCGCTTCGCCCGCGTGTGCTGATCGAAGCGGAGACAGCGAGCGTGCGGCTCGACCTCGCGGACTTCTGGACGCAGCGCGAGTTGCTTTACTTTCTCACATGGCGCGACATCAAGGTGCGTTACAAGCAGACGTTGATGGGTGCGGCTTGGGTCATCATCCAACCGCTCTGCACCATGCTCATCATCACGCTCGTCTTCCACCGGCTCGCAGGCTTCGACGCGGGCGGCATCGCGTACCCGCTCTTTGCTTACGCGGGCTTGCTGCTCTGGACCTTCTTCGCCAACGCGGTCGGCAACAGCACCGCGAGCCTCGTGCAGAACACGAGCCTGATCACGAAGGTCTATTTCCCGCGTCTATTCATCCCGGCCGCTGCGACGGGCGCGGGTCTTGTTGACCTTGCCGTTGCGTCCGTCATCCTGTTGGGCTTGGGCATTTATTATCAAGTGCCTTTGACGTGGCAACTCGTGTTGCTGCCCGCGTTCGTCGCGCAACTCGTCCTGCTTGCGCTCGGCGTCGGGCTGCTCATCTCTGCGTTGACGGTCAAGTACCGCGACCTGCGCCACGTCTTGCCGTTCCTGTTGCAGTTCTGGTTCTTCGCCTCGCCCATCGTCTATCCACTCAGCAAGACGCAGGGCAAGCTCTACTGGCTGCTCACCGTTAATCCCGTGACCGGCATCGTCGAAGGTTTTCGCGCCGCGCTCGTCGGGCAAGCGTTGCCGCTTGCGCCTATCGCCGTCTCCGTTGCGTTGACGTTAATAGTTTTACTCTGCGCTCTCTACGTCTTCCGTCGTCTGGAAGCGACCTTCGCCGACGTGATCTGATAAACGCGATGCAGCCGATGGTGACTATCGAGAACGTCAGCAAGCGTTACCGCCTCGGCGGGTTGCATCCCGGCTATCTGACGTTTCGCGCGCTGCTCGAAGGCGTCGTGCGCGCGCCCTTTCGCCGTCGTGGCGAAGACGAGCAAAGTCGCGCCAGCCGCACGCTCTGGGCGTTGCAAGACGTGAACCTCGAAGTTCGACAGGGTGAACTGCTCGGCATCATCGGACACAACGGCGCGGGTAAAAGCACGCTCCTGAAAATCCTCTCGCGCATCACGCGCCCGACGACCGGCCGCGTCGCACTCTACGGCCGCGTCGGCTCGCTGCTCGAAGTCGGCACGGGCTTTCACCCGGAGTTGACCGGGCGCGAGAACATCTATTTGAACGGCGCGATCCTCGGCATGCGCCGCGCAGAGATCGCGCGCAAGTTCGACGAGATCGTGGCCTTTTCGGAAGTCGAGCGGTTTATCGAAACGCCGGTCAAGTGGTACTCGTCGGGCATGTACGTGCGCCTCGCCTTTTCGGTCGCCGCGCATCTTGAGCCGGAGATTTTGATCATGGACGAGGTGCTGGCCGTGGGCGACGCCGCGTTTCAGCAGAAGTGCCTCGACAAGATGCACGAGATCAGGCAACAAGGGCGCACGATCTTTTTCGTCTCGCACAACATGCCCGCCGTCACGCGGCTCTGCAAGCGCGTGCTGCTGATGCAGCAAGGCACAATCGTCGCGGACGGCGAAGCACGCGCGGTCGTCAACAACTACTTGAGTTCGAGTTGGAACGTCGGCGCAGAACGCACGTGGACCGACGCGGACGCGCCGGGTAACAACGTCGTGCGCCTGCGCCGCGTGCGCGTGACCGACGACACGGGCGCAACCACCGCCGCCGTTGACATACGCCGCCCCATCGGGCTTGAGATCACTTACGAAGTCTTGCAAGCGGGGCACGCCTTAACGCCCGTCGTCGAGGTTTATAACGAAGGCGGCACGCACCTGTTCAGCGCGCACGACACGAGCGCACAATGGCGACGACGCGAGCGCCCCGCCGGCACGTACACAAGCACCGCATTGATCCCCGGCAACTACTTAGCCGAAGGCAGTCTCTTAGTCCACGCCTCCGTCATGTCGCACTATCCGGCGACGACCCTCCACGTCGAAGCCAGCAAGGTCGTCGCCTTCCAAGTCATCGACAGTCAACAAGGCGACACGGCGCGCGGCGACTACATCGGCCCCATGCCCGGTCTATTACGCCCGCTCTTGAATTGGACGACCGAAGTTGAATAGCAATAATCTCAAACTCAACCACCAAGCCACGAGGACACAAAACAGAAACTCGATCTGCTTTCGTGTCTTCGTATCTTTGTGGTTAATTGCTTGATATTGAAGATGAGTCACCCGCCAAGTTTGAAAGAACGGCTGAAGCAACGCGCGCCGCTATCATTGAAGATTCTGGCGAAGCGCGTGCTCGTCGGCACGGTCGGGGCGTGCGTGCGCGTGGCGGCGCGCGTCGTCGGTTTCGGCGATCACGTGTTACATCTTGCCGTCAAACACGGCCTCGATCTAGACCGCGCGTGGCCCGCCCGCACACATGCTGTCCCGTCCGTTGCGCTCAAAGACGACTTGTGGGGGGCGCAGGATTTTCTGCTCCTCATGGACGCGGCACGCAAAGATAGGACCGATGCGCCCGTCATAACTTCGATCATCATTCCCGTCTTCAACAAGGTCGAATACACCTTTCAATGTCTGCGCTCGCTGCTGCGCGAAGTCGATCTCGCCGCGAACGAGATCATCGTCGTCAACAACGCTTCGCACGACGAGACGCCGCGCCTGCTCGCGCACTTCAGCGATCTCATCACGGTCATTAACAACGAGACGAATCAAGGCTTCGTCGATGCGTGCAATCAGGGCGCGCAAGCGGCGCGCGGTCGTTATCTGATCTTTCTGAACAACGACACGATTGTGCTGCCCGGCTGGTGGCGCGCGCTTGTCGAGACGGTCGAGCGCGACGAACAAGTGGGCGCGGTCGGCTCGCTGTTCCTCTATCCCGACAACACGATTCAAGAGGCGGGGTCTGTCATCTGGCGCGACGGCGCACTCTATCATTGCGGGTGGGGGTTGCGCGCCCATGATCGCCGCTTCAACTTCGCGCGCGAAGTGGATTATTGTTCGGGCGCGTCGCTGCTGATCCGCCAAGCGTTGTTTGCTGAACTCGGCGGCTTCGACCGCCGCTATGCGCCCGCTTACTACGAAGACGCAGACCTCTGCATGGGCGTGCGCGCGCTTGGGCGCAAGGTCGTCTATCAACCGCTGTCGCGGCTCATCCACTATGAAGGCGTCACGGCCGGGCGCGATACGGGCGCGGGCTTCAAGCGTTTTCAGTTGGTGAACCGTGAGAAGTTCGTCGCCAAGTGGCGCGAAGTTTTAACGCGCGACCATGAGCCGAACGGTCCGGCCAATGTCGAACGCGCGGCGAATCGTAATCGCAAACTGCGCGTCATCGTCTTCGACGAGCGCGTGCCGACGCCCGACCGCGACGCCGGCAGCGCGCGCATGCTCTTTATCCTGCGCACGCTCGCACGCAACTTTCGCCCCGTGTTCGTCCCGATGAATCGACCCGAATGGCCTGAGTATGAACACCGCCTCTGGCAAGAAGGAATCGAGACGGCGACCCTCGCCGACTACCCGCGTCTGCTGCGCGCGCACAAGTTTCACGCGGCCGTGGTCAGTCGTCCACCTGTGGCGGCCGCGCTCCTGCCCGGCTTGCGCCGCGCTGGCCTCAAGTTCGTCTTCGACATGGTGGACGCGCACTTCCTGCGCTTAGCGCGCGAGCACGCCATCACGAACGACCCGCACACGGCGGCCGAGGCGGCGCGCTACGCCAAAGTCGAAACCAAACTCGCCCGCCTGAGCGATCTCGTCTGGTGTACCTCGTTGGACGATAAAAAGCCCGTCGCCGAAGCCGCGCCCACAGTGCCCATCGAAATCATTCCGACGATCCACGAACTGCACGCACGCGGCGGCGCGTTCGCCGACCGGCAACAACTACTCTTCATCGGCAACCTCGCGCATCGCCCGAACAGCGACGGTGTTCATTACTTCATGCGCGAAGTTTATCCGCTGATCAAACAAGCGTTGCCCGACATCGAGTTGGACCTCATCGGCGACAACCCGGCGCACATCGCATCTTATGCTGCGCCTGCTGTGCGCGTCCGCGGCTATGTGCCCGACGTTGAGCCTTACTGGCAGACGCGCCGTGTCTTCGTCGCCCCGCTTCGCTATGGTGCGGGCGTCAAGGGCAAGATCGGCGAGGCGCTCGCGCACGGGCTGCCCGTCGTCACCACACCCGTCGGCGCGGAAGGCATGGGGCTTGTGCATCACGAGTCGGTCATGATCGCCGACACAGCCCAAGCCTTCGCCGATGCCGTGGTCCAACTTTATACGCAACGCGAACTGTGGCAGCGGCTCGCCGATAACGGCTACGACCATATCGCACGCCATTTCACGCCCGCCACCATCGCGCCCGTCATCCTCGATTCGATAACGGAACTACTTACCTCGTGAACAGCCGGATCACCGATAGCAAACGGGTTGACTCCAACGATCTCGCAGACCTCTATTCGTAAGCTTTACTGCGATGTCGCACAGCGATAACTTCTATCGCACGATTAGTATCATCGACTGCATAGAGCACTCGATAGTCTCCGATGCGTATGCGCCAACGATTATGCGCGCCAACCAACTTGCGGCAGCCCGCCGGTCTTGGGTCAACACTTAACGACCGGATTGCTCCGAGCACGCGACTTCGGACTGTTTGATCTAAGCCCCTGATCTCTTTCTGCGCCGGCCGGCTAACCGAAAGACTATAGACCGGGCTACTCATTCAACAGACCTTCGGCTCGCAGTTCGGCTTCAAATTCATCTAAGGAATTGCTTGGCTCGCCCGCGCGCTCGTCGGCGATCATGTTGTCGTAGATGTCTTCCCAAAGTTCGCCCCACTCTTGCAGATCGAGCAGGACGGCGATCTTGCGTCCCTCCGTGTCGGTCACGAATTGCACGCCCTTAACAGCCACATTCGCCTTCCTTTCTACCTTGTCAACGTTGTTTAGAGTCGGATGATGCGAGCGCAGGCTGAGCGGCGCAGGTCGCGGTTGAGCGCGTTGCGCGTATCGACGACGAGCCGGGAGAGTTCGCAGACGCGGCGATAATCGACCGCGCTGTGGTCGGTGACGATGAGAACGCAGTCGGAATTTTTTAACTCGTCGTCTGTCAAAGCGACGGATTGAAGCGGCTCGCCTGACCCTTGCGTGTGCGCGTCGTCGAAGCGCACTTCGGCAACGAACGGATCGTGATAACGCACGTCTGCGCCTTTGGCGCGCAGGCGGTCGATGATCGAGAGCGCGGGGCTTTCGCGCACGTCGTCTATGTCCTTCTTATAAGCAACGCCCAAGAGCAGCAGGCGCGCGCCCTTCATGGCCTTCGACTCGTCGTTCAAACCATCGGCGACGAGTTGCACGACATGCTCCGGCATGCGCGAGTTGACCTCTTCGGCCAAGCCGATGAAGCGCGAGTCGAAGCCGTGCTGGCGCGCTTTCCAACTGAGATAATGCGGGTCGAGCGGGATGCAGTGGCCGCCGATGCCGGGGCCGGGATAGAAGGGCATGAAGCCGAAAGGCTTCGTCGCCGCCGCGCGAATGACTTCCCACGTGTCGATGCCGAGCGCATAGCACAGCCGCGCCATCTCGTTCGCCATGCCGATGTTGACGGCGCGAAACGTGTTCTCCAAGAGCTTCGCTGCTTCCGCGACGCGCGCCGACGAAACCGGATGGACGTGGTTGACGATCTGACCGTAGAGCGCGGCGGCCACTTCGGTCGAGTCGTCGGTCGAGCCGCCGACGACCTTCGGGATGTTGTGCGTCTGAAACTGCGGGTTGCCCGGATCGACGCGTTCGGGCGAGAAGGCGAGCAGGAAGTCTTGGTCGAGTTGCAGAGCGCGCGCCTCGAAGATCGGCAGCAGCACTTCGTCGGTCGTGCCCGGATAGGTCGTGGATTCAAGCACGACGAGTTGCCCGCGCCGCAAGCGTTGTTGAATCTGTTCGGCGGCGGCGAGGATGTAAGAGATGTCCGGCTCTTTAGTCTTACGCAGCGGCGTCGGCACGCAGATGATGATCACGTCGCAGTCGGCGAGCGCGCCGAAGTCCGTGGTCGCGCGCAGGCGGCCTTCGGCGACGAGATTGCGGACGCGCTCGGCCGGCACGTCGCCGATATACGAGTCGCCCTCGTTGATGCGCGCCGCCTTCGCTTCGTCCACCTCGAAGCCGGTCGCCTGAAAGCCCTTGCCCGCGAACTCGACGAGCAGCGGCAGCCCGACGTAGCCGAGGCCGATCACGCCCACGTGGGCACGGCGCGCGCCGAGTAGTTCAAGTAGTGTGTCTTTGATTGTCGTCATGGAAGCTGATCTGTGCGTGCTAAGTCGGAACGCCGCTTTGGCAGGCAAACCCTATGTCGTTGATTGTTGCTGTCGCTTAAAGACTAGGGGAGCGCATTCGGGCATGTCAAGCGCGTCGGTGGCAGTCACGGTCTGCGTGGCCGGTCGGCTGCGCGTGCGGCCGGCGGTGCGTTAAACTTCACGTCGCATGGCCAGAACTATAGATGAGGTCAGAACACATAGAGCGTGGTGGGCGCTGCTGTTGCTGTTACTCTGCGCCGCATGGGCACACGCGCAACAGGGCGCAGCGCCGCGTGCGGAACGAACAGCGCGCACGGAGCAACGCAAGCGGCCGGTAGTGCGACCGGCGGCGCTCGAAGCGTTAGTGGTGGACGCGCGCGCACTGCCGCCGGAGTTCGCGGCAGACGCTTTGCTGCGGCTGGTGGAGCAGAAGCTTGTGACCGAACGCGCATGGCGGCGCGAATTATTGATCGAAGCCTTCCGCACGGCCGCAGGCGCGCAAGCCTCGGTGCGGCGGCGCATCACGCCGGGATTGAGTTACGCCTACACGCGCGAAGACTACGAAGCCCGCGCCTTCCAACTCAACCTCGACGCGTTGTCTTTGCGCGTGCGGGCCGTGCGTGCGCTCGGCAAATTTGATCGCAACCGGGCGCGCGCCTTATTCAGTGAACTGCCGATCAAGTTGCCGCTCGCGCCGCTCGCCTGCGCGGACGCGCTGGTCTATGACGTGTCGGACTTCTACGACACGCTGACGCTGATCGCCAAAGAGACTTTCAACCCCGACGAGCAGACGCGCGGCGAAGACTTGCTGTTCGCGCAGGCTTACGTGGACAACTTGTCTGCGCCCGCTCAACTCCGGCCCGTCGCCAAAGTGATTGGGCAACTCGGCGACACACCTGCGCGCTTCGCCACCTTGCTGCACGCCTACAGCGCCGCGCTCAAGCAGATCGAAGCCGATGATCGCAGCTACACGGCCGACACTTCGGACGCTTGGCTGGCGATCATTTATCTGCTCAACGTGTGCCGGCGGCAGAACGTCGCGCCGGATGAATTGCTCGCAGCCTACCGCGCTTATCTGGTCAAGCACATGAGCGCGCAACGTTGTGCTGATAGTGTCGGCAAGTTGCCACGCACGGGCGCGGAGCGGCGCAGCGTTGACTATCTGAACGGGCAGATGAGCGAACTCGATCCGGGCGCGCAGACGTTTGCCCTCATCCGCACTGAAGACGTGACGCCCGCGCGCGTCGAAGGGCGCGCGCGGCTCACGCCTTACTTCGCGTCGCCCACGGCGCAGAGTCTCTTTCGCAGCGCACAAGAGTTACGCTTCGGTTTGGCGGACACGCCGCAGACCAGCGCCGAGCGCAACGACCCCAAGCGCACGCAAAAGCTAAACGAATGGCTCAACGCCATGACCGACTGGCGCGCGCGCACCGAAGCGTCCGAAGCCGACTACTTCAACCAGAAGTGCGTGCTCTATCAGTTGTTGCTTGAGACAGACATCGCGGACACGGGGGCCGGCGCGCGCCACGCTGCTCGGCGAGTACATCAGCTTCCTGCGCCAGCCCGCGCGCCAACAGGAGAACCGCGCCCTCTGGTTGCTGCACGTCCAACGCCTGCTCGCCAGCACGCGCTTCAACTCCGGCGACGCCCGCACACGCCTCTTGTCAACCTTAACAAGCTCCGGCGAACCAACCCTGCGCCTCTACGCCGACCTCGCCCAAGCGCCGCGACAGGCAGAGTCGAATTAAGCGCCTGTGCAGACTCGTTGAGCGGTTTTATTCTTCAACGGCTGCGAGACTGCTGATGGCGGGGCCGTTGACGACGTGACCGTCCTGACAGTCGAAGCGCGAGCCGTGGCAGGGACAGTCCCAGGTCCGCTCGGTCGAGTTCCACTGCACGACGCAGCCTAAGTGTGTGCAAATGGCCGAGCGTTCGTGGAGCGTGCCTTCATCGTCGCGGTAGGCGGCCACTTTCGTTAAGCCGCGCCGGATGATCGCGCCCGTGCCCGCTTTGATCTCGTTTACGTCTGCGACCTCGCCGCCCGTGACAAGGTCTGTGTATTGCGCCGCGACGTTCAGATTCTCGCGCGCAAACTCGCCGAGCGCGCCGAGCGTCTTGCGCGCCGGGTCGTAGAGTTCCGCCCACGTATTTTTGCGGCCTAAGATCAGATCGGTGATAAGGAGGCCGGCGATAGTGCCGTGCGTCATGCCGTTGCCGCTGTCGCCTGTGGCGATGAAGACATTGTCGCTATCGAGCGGGTTGCGCCCGATGAAAGCGAGGCCGTCCACAGGTTCCATGACCTGCCCGGACCAGTGAAAGACAAACTTTTCAACTTGCGGGAAGTGTTCGCGCGTCCACGCTTCGAGGCGCGCATAACGTTCAAGCGCATCGTCCGCCTGGCCCGTCTTGTGGTCCTCGCCGCCGACGATCAACACGTCGCGCCCTTGCGCCGACGTATCTGTGCCCGGCTGCACTCTGACGTAGTGATACGGATCGGGCGTGTCCCATAAGAGGAGGTGCGGGATGCTGCCCGCAGGCACAAGCGCGCCGACGACGAACGTGCGATAAGCGGCCTGCTTCGTGTGCATCTCGACCAGATCGTTGACCGGCGTATTGGTCGCAACGACGACCGCGCCGGCCGTGACGACTATGCCATTGCTCGTCGTTACGCGCGCCTGTGTGCCGCCTTCGATCTTGTCGGCGTGCGTCTGTGCGTAGATGTGCCCGCCGTCGCGTTTGATCGCGTTGGCGAGGCCGTTCAGATATTTGATGACGTGAAACTGCGCTTGCCGTGGAAAGCGCAGCGCCGGCCCCGTGTCGAATGAATCAATGGGCGCACGGGCGACGCGCTCGATGTCTTCGAGGCCCGCGCGATGTGTGGCGGCCAGTTCCTTATCGAGCACGCTTGCGTCGTCGCCCGGCGGCACGAAGAGATAGCCGTCGAGGCGCGTGAAGTCGCAATCGATCCGTTCGGCGTTGACGATCTCTTCGACCTTAGCGATGGCAGCCGTGTGGCTCGCGGCCGCAAGGCGCGTCGCCTCTTCGCCGTGCAGACTTTCGAGTTCGTAGTAGCGATCATCTAACGCGTTAGTAATGTGCGCGGTCGTGCGGCACGTCTCGCCGCCCGCGATGGGGCCGTCGTCCAGTACCACGACGCGGCGGCCCGCGCGCACGAGCATGTACGCGGTCGTTAAACCGGCGATGCCTGCGCCGACGATGCACACGTCGGCCTTCGTATCCTGTTCGAGTCGTGCGGCCGGCGGCGCTTCAGCGGTCGCCATCCAGACGGAAGTACTCTGCCCGTTGTCTGTTTTCATCTCTGCTCCTTCTTAAAAAATGTCGTGCTCGTAGCCGTTAAAGTTTTGCTTAGCTATCGCGCGCGTCCGGCTCGGCCTTGTCTTCATCGGCCAGCTTCTCGCGCTTGACGCCGTGCGGGTTGGTCGAGCGCGCGCCGCGTGTGCGTTTGCGTCGCTGCAAGACCTCGCCTTTGTGATCGACCGAGCGGAGCGGCTGCAAGTCTTCGGCGTCGCCTTCCGGGTCGTCGAGGCGCGTCTCAATATCCAAAGGTACTTCAGCGCGCGCATCATTCGTGGATAACGATGCGGCTGCGCGTTCATCACGTTCGTCGTCAGCGCCCGCGTTGGGCGGTTCATCTATCCCGGCGAGCGTGCGCTGGCGCGCGAAGTGGTTGGCGATCTCTTCGGCGGTCTGCCGGCCGACGAAGGGCGTGAGTTCGGCACTGGACGCCCGCGCGATGCGCGCGATAGAACCGAAGTTGCGCAGCAAACGACTGCGGCGTTTGTCGCCGACGCCGGGGATGGCAGTCAACTCCGATGTGAAGTCGCGTATCTCGCGCCGCTTGCGATGATAGGTGACGGCGGCGCGGTGCGTCTCGTCGCGGATCAATTGAATGAGGCGCAAGACGGTCGAATGCGGATCGAGATAGACCGGCTCGTGCTCGCGCCCTTTGACCAACAGGTGCGAGACTTCGTTGTGGCGGCGCGGCGGTTTGACCACGCCGATCATCGGCAGGGCTTCAAGGTCTAACTCGCGCATCGCATCGGCCGCCGCGCCGAGTTGCCCTTTGCCGCCGTCAATCATCACGAGATCGGGCAGCGGGTTCTGTTCTTCCAACTGCCGCCGGTAACGACGAAAGACCGCCTCGCGCATCGAGGCCACGTCGTTCGAGCCTTCGACCGTCTTGATGCGAAAGCGACGACCTTCAGCGCGATTGATCTTACCGTTCTCGCAGACGACCACGGCCGCCACGTTCTCTGCGCCCGAAATGTTCGACACGTCGAACGATTCGATGCGCGCCGGAAAGCGCGGCAACTCAAGCGTCTCCTGCAACTCTTCGAGCACGCGCTCCATGTCGGGTTTGAGGACGCGAAAGCGTTGCTCGAACGCGATCTGCGCGTTCTTCTCAACTAAGTCGATCAGGTCGCGCTTCTCGCCGCGTTGCGGATCGAGTATGCGAACGCGTCTCCCTTTACGTTCGGTCAGCGCCTTTTCCAACAGTTCACGATCTTCAAAATCGACGGGCACGTGTATCTCGCGCGGCACGTAGTCGGTCGAGTAGTACTGCGTCAACACGTCGCTCAAGAACGCGGACGGGTCGAAGCCTTCGGCCGGTAAGTCTTCCCAGAAGAACTCGCGCCGGCCGACGATCTTGCCTTCGCGCATGGTGAAGAGTTGCAGCGCAAGGCGCGCGCCTTCGCGGTAGTAGCCGAAGATGTCCACGTCACGATCCGGCGAGGTCGCCATCTTCTGTTGTTCGGATACGGCGAGCACGACCTTGCGTAGATCACGATACTTCGCCGCTTGCTCGAAGCGCATGTCGTCCGACGCTTTCAACATCCGCGCCTCGTATTCGTCCGCGAGTTCCCGGTTGCGACCTTCAAGAAACAGCCGCACGCCGTGGACTGACTCGGCATACTCGTCCGGCGTGCATAGACCTTTGACGCACGGCCCCAGACAACGTTTGATGTGATACTCAAGACAAGGGCGCGGCAGTTTGCCGTCGATCTCTATATCGCAGGTGCGGAGTTGGAACGTGCGATTGATCAGATCAATCGTGCGCCGCGCGAGACTCGCGGGCAGGAACGGGCCGAAGTAGAGCGCGCCGTCGCGCTGAATCTTGCGCGTGATCATAACGCGCGGAAACGGCTCGCCGATGGTCAATTTCAAATGGGGATATTGCTTATCGTCTTTGAGCAGCACGTTGTAACGCGGCTTGTGCTGCTTGATCAGATTCGATTCGAGCACGAGCGCCTCGACTTCTGTGTCGGTGACGATGAACTCAAGGTCCTCTATGCGGCGCACGAGTTCGCGCGTCTTCGCGTCGCGGTCGCGCCCCGCTTGAAAGTACGAACGCACGCGGTTGCGTAAGTTCTTCGCCTTGCCGACGTAGATAATCTTGCCCGCCGCGTCCTTGTGCAGATAGACGCCGGGCGTGGTCGGCAAACTTTTTAATTTCTCTTCGAGAGTCACTGCTTACGGCTCGCCTCCGCGAAGCGTCGCTCGACAAGTTCAAGGGGATGCGGTTAGTTTAACTCAGCCGGCGCACAGCGGCTAAGGCGCGCGCCGCAGAAACGTCATGCGCTTCCCTTTCACGCTGCCCGACGAGAGAGAGTTCGACGCGGTTGGCTTCGGCTTGAACGCGGTGGATCATCTCGTCGTCGTGCCTGAGTATCCGGCCTTCGATACGAAGACGCGGCTCGTCGAACACATGCAGAGTGCGGGCGGGCAGACCGCTTCGTGCATGGTCGGGTTGCAGCGTTTGGGTCTGCGCACGGCTTACGCCGGCCGGTTCGGGTCGGACGCCGAAGGGTTGTTCGGCTGGCAGACGTTGAAGGACGAAGGCGTGGACATAGCGCACGCCGAGATCGTCGCGGGCGCGCGCAATCAGATCGCCTTCATCCTCATCGACGCGCGCACGGGCGAGCGCACGATTGTCTGGGACAGGGACGAGCGGCTGGCTTACACGGCCGTGGAAGCGCCCGCAGCATTCGGTGCGCGCGGGCGCGTGTTGCATCTGGACGCGCATGATCCGCGCCGCGTGTGCAGAGGTTGCGCGGGCGGCGCGGGCGGCGGGCACGATTGTGTCGGCCGATACTGACAACGTGTATCCGGGTTGCGCGGAACTGCTGCCGCTGATCGATGTGCTGATCACGTCGAAAGAGTTTCCGCGTCGGCTGACGGGTATTCGTGAAGAACGTGCGGCGCTGATCGAGTTGAAGGCGCGTTACGGCTGCGCGGTCGTGGGGATGACTTTGGGCGAGCGCGGCGCGGCGCTGTATCACGAGGGCAGCTTCCTTGAAGTCCCTGCCTACCCCGTGCCCGGTGGTTGCCGCGACACGACCGGCGCGGGCGATGCCTTTCACACAGGCTTCCTCTACGGCATGTTGCAGGGCGAAGAGATCGAAGCGTGCCTGCGTCTGGGCTGCGCCGTCGCCGCCTTGAAGTGCCGCGCTTTAGGCGCGCGCACCGCCCTGCCCTTCACACCGGAGTTGCACAACTTTCTGTCGGGCGAAGGCGAGACTTCTTGAAAGTTATTCTTCGTAGCCGTTCGGGTGTGCTTGTAACCACGACCACGCCGATTCGATGATCAAACGTAGGTCCTGAAACTGCGGCGACCAGCCGAGTTCGCGTTTGATCTTGTTGGAACTCGCAACGAGCAAGGCGGGGTCGCCCGCGCGGCGCGCGCCCGTGCGGACGTTGATGTCGCGGCCGGTGACGGCACGTGCAACGTCGATCACTTCTTTGACGGTGTAACCGTCGCCGCCGCAACCAAGATTGTAGATGGCGCTGCGCTCCGCAAGTATATCTAACGCGAGGATGTGCGCGCGCGCGAGATCGACGACGTGTATATAGTCGCGCACGCATGTACCGTCGCGCGTCGGGTAGTCGTCGCCATAGATTTCGACCGACTCACGTTTGCCGGTGGCAGCTTGCAAGAGGATCGGGATCAGGTGCGTCTCAGGGTTGTGCCATTCGCCGCAGTGGGCGGTTGCGCCCGCCGCGTTGAAGTAGCGCAAGGATGCATAGCGCAAGCCGTATGCGCCTTCGTACCAACGCAGCGCATGCTCGAAGGCGAGCTTGGTTTCGCCGTAAGTGTTGGTCGGATTGGTCGGGTCAGTCTCTTCAATGGGCTGCTTGGCAGGCTCGCCATAGACGGCGGCCGTGGACGAGAAGACGAGGCGTTGCACGTCGCATTCGCGCATCGCGTCGAGTAGTGCCAACCCCGCGAGCAAGTTGTTGCGATAATACTTGGCGGGCTGTTGGACTGATTCGCCGACGAGCGAGTCCGCAGCCATGTGAATCACCGCCTCTGTGCGGTGCGCTTGAAAGGCGCGCTGTAGCGTGTTGCCGTCGAGCAGATCACCTTGCACGAACCGCGCGCCCGCGACGACCGCGCCGCGATGTCCCTTGTACAGACTGTCAAAGACGACCGTATCGTGGCCGTCTTTGATCAGTTCTTCCGTCACCACGCTGCCGATGTAGCCCGCGCCCCCCGTGACCAATACACGCATACGCTCGCACCCTTGCCTTCGTTAAAATGTATGGCGTGAATCATAACACGAAAGAAAATGATGAACGATGAACGATGCATGATGAATAAAGATCAAGTTGTCTGTCATGCATCGTTCATCGTTCAGCCTTTGCTGCAATCAGTGATATAACAATCGCCGTTCGACCAATCGAAAGTTTACGCCATAAGACGACCATGAGACTGCTTCGCCATACGCTCACGCTCAGTTTCGTTTTGCTGCTGGTCTGCGCGCCGTTCGCGGGGCGCGCGCAAACGCGCCGCCGTGTGAGCCTGTTGCTCTTGCACGGCAAAGTGTTCACGGCGGACGCGCTCGGCCCGTTGGCGCAGGCCGTCGCCGTGGACGACGCGCGCATCGTCGCCGTCGGCACGGACGCGGAACTCGCCGCGACCTATGAAGGCGCGCGCACGATTGATCTCAAAGGCCGAACTCGTCACGCCCGGCTTCAACGACGCGCACTTACATTTCGTCGGCGGCGGGCTGTCGTTGTTGCGTGTCAACTTGATCGGCGCGCCGACGTTGGCGGAAGCGAAGCGGCGCATCGCGGAGAAGGTGCGCGAACTGCCGCCGGGCGCGTGGATACTTGGACGCGGTTGGGATCACACGCTCTGGGGCGGGCAGTGGCCGACGAAGCAAGACTTGGATGAAGTCGCGCCCGCGAATCCCGTCTACGTGCAGCGCGTGGACGGGCACGTTAGTTGGACCAACACGCTGGCGCTCAAGCAGGCGAACGTCACGCGCGCGACGCAAGCCCCGACGGGCGGCGAAATTCTGCACGATGCGGCGGGCGAGCCGACGGGCATCTTGAAGGAGACGGCCGGCGGTCTGGTCGGGCGCGTCGTGCCCGATCCGTCGCGCGCCGAGCGCATGCAAGCGATAGAGCGCGCGCTCGCGGAGGCACGGCGCTATGGCATCACTTCGATTCAAGACAACTCCGGCTACGAGAATGTCGCTCTCTATCGTGAACTGCTCGCCGCTGACCGGCTCACTGTTCGCATTGCCGAGTGGCAAAACTTCGAGGACACGGTTGAGCGGTTGAAACAGCAGCGCGCCGAGTTTGCGTCATTCAAACTTGATCCGTTGCGCCTGCGCTTGACAGCGCTCAAGGGTTATGTGGACGGCACGTTGGGGTCGCGCACGTCGGCTATGCTTGCGCCCTTTGCGGACGACCCGCACAACAGCGGCATCCCCCGCCGCCCGCCCGAAGAACTCGCGCGCATGACGGCCGAACGCGCCGTGGCCGATTTTCAGATCGCCTTCCACGCCATCGGCGACCGCGCGAACCGCATGGCGCTCGATGCGTTTCAGGCGGCGAAGAAGGCGCGTGAAGAGGCGGGCTTCGTCGTCATGTGTTCAGGTCCTATCGGCTATTACACATGCACGAACGTGCAACGCAATCGTGTCGAACACGCGCAGGTCGTTGCGCCGACGGACTTCGCGCGCTTTCGCGACCTCGGCGTGATCGCGTCGATGCAACCGTCGCACGCGATCTCGGATAAACGTTGGGCGCAGGAGCGACTGGGCGAGTATCGCGTGCTCGGCGCGTATGCGTGGCACACGATGATGGCATACGGCGTCCACGTGCCGTTCGGCACGGACTGGCCCGTCGAGCCGATCAACCCTTATCTCGGCCTCTACGCGGCGGTCACGCGCCAGAGCACGGAGGGCGACCCGCCCGGCGGCTGGTGGCCGCAGGAACGCATCTCTATCGAAGCGGCCATACGCAACTACACGGCCGAGCCGGCTTACGCCTCGTTTGAAGAACGCGACAAAGGCCGAATTGCGCCCGGTATGCTCGCCGACCTGACCGTGCATTCGCGCGACCTGTTGACCATCCCGGCCAAAGAAATTTTGCAGACTGAGACTGTGCTGACGATCCTCGGCGGGCGCGTCGTCTATGAACGCGCCCGCTGATCGACGTTATGGCTGCGCCGATATAAAACAGCATGAGCGATCTATCGGAACTGAATAAGCGGCTGCGTGCAGTCGTCTTGTTGTGGCTGTGCGCCTGCTGCTTCGTGTGCGTCGAGGTACGCGGTGCGTGGCGGGCGGCGGGCAACGTGGTCGCGGTTGCGCGCGAACCGAACGGTGTGACGTTAACGTTGTCGAGCGGGGCGCGGGCGCGGGTCACGTTCCACGATCTGCAAGTGGTGCGTGTGCGGCTTGCGCCGCGCGGGACTTTTGAGCGTGAGCATTCGTATGCGGTCGAGTCGCGGGATCGCAAGACGGTGGACGCGGTGGTGCGCGAAGTTGGGCGGAACATAATTGAGATCACGACGAAGGTGGCGGGCCCGAAGATCGTCATTGAGCAGCGGCCGTTCTTCGTGCGCGTGTATGACGCGGGCGGGCAGTTAGTGGTTGAAGACGACGCGGCGCGGCCCACTTCGTTTGATCTTGAAAGCGGCGCTATTGAAACGTCGAAGCGGCGCGACGAGTTGGAGTTCTATTACGGCTTGGGCGAGAAGGCGCTGATGGGCGCGCGGCAGGGGCAGACGCTCTCGATGTGGAACACGGACACGTATGCGTATCCGGTCGGCCTCGATCCGATCTACCAGTCGATCCCTTTCTTCATCGCGCTCAAACAGGGCAAGGCTTACGGTCTGTTCTTCGATAACACGTATCGCACTTACTTCGACATGGGCAAGTTCGATCCCACGCGTTATACGTTCGGCGCGGCGGGCGGCGAGTTGAACTATTACGTCTTCACGGGTGGCGCGACGCGCACGCCGAAAGAGGTCCTGCGCCAGTACACGGAGTTGACGGGGCGCACGCCGCTGCCGCCGCTGTGGGCGCTCGGTTATCAACAATCGCGCTGGTCCTACTTTCCTGAAACGGTCGTGCGCGACCTTGCGCGCAACTTTCGTGAGCGCCGCATCCCGGCCGATGTCATCTATCTCGACATCGATTACATGGACGGCTTCCGCGTCTTCACTTGGGACAAACAGAAGTTTCCCGATCCGTCGAAGCTGCTCCGCGACTTGCGCGCCGACGGCTTCCGCACCGTCCTCATCATCGACCCCGGCATCAAAGTGGACGAGAATTATTTCGCTTATCGTGAAGGGCGCGCGCAAGGTTTGTTCTGCAAGGCGGCGGACGGCTCGGAGTTTCACGGCACGGTCTGGCCCGGCGTGTGTGCCTTTCCCGATTTCACCAACGCGCAGGCGCGCGCGTGGTTCGGCTCGCTCTACCGCACGCCGCTCGACGAAGGCGTGAGCGGCTTCTGGAACGACATGAACGAGCCGGCCAACTTCGCATCCAACACACGCCCGCCGCAGCCGAGTTGGCAACACGACCCGGCCAAGACTTTCCCTCTAGACGTGCGCCACGCGGGCGACGGGCAAACGGGCCCGCACGCGCGCTATCATAACGTCTACGGCATGCAGATGGCGCGCGCGACGTTTGAAGGCGTGCGGCAGTTAAGACCCGACGCGCGCCCGTTCGTCTTGACGCGCGCGGGCTATGCGGGCGTGCAACGTTATTCGGCCGTGTGGACGGGCGACAACGTGCCGTCGTGGGAACACCTCGCGCTCTCAATCCCGATGCTCGCGCACTTGAGCGTCTCCGGCGTGCCGTTCGTCGGCGCGGACATCGGCGGCTTCGCGGATACAGATCGGCCGACGCCTGAGTTGTACACGCGCTGGCTGCAAGCGGCCGCACTCACGCCCTTCTGTCGCGCGCACTACAACAAGGCGCGCGGCGACCGCGAGCCGTGGTCCTTCGGCGCGGACTTTGAAAAGCTCAACCGCGCCGCTATCGAGTTGCGCTATCAACTGCTGCCCTATCTCTACACGGTCTTTCAACAACACACGGAGACGGGCGCGCCTGTCATGCGCCCGCTCTGGTTCAACTATCCGACCGACTTTAACACCTACGACGCGCACGGCACTGACGAATACTTAGTCGGCGACGACTTGCTCGTCGCACCTGTCGTGCAAGCGGGCGCTGTCGAACGCAACGTCTATTTCCCGCAAGGCGACGCGTGGCTCGATTGGTGGACCGGCGCGCGTTACGAAGGCGGCAAGGCCGCACTCATCCCTGCGCCGCTCAATCGGCTGCCGCTCTTTGTCCGCGCGGGCGCGGCCGTGCCCGTGCAACCCGTCGTGCAACACACGGGCGAGATGGCGCGCGCGCCTTTAACGTTCGTCGTCGCGGGCGGCGCGAACGGCGCGGGCCGGCTCTACGAAGACGCGGGCGACGGCTACGACTACCGGCGCGGCGCGTGGCGCACGACCAACATCATGCAGACGGGCGCGACGCTACGCTTCACACGCGCCGGTTCATTCAACAACGCGCGCACGCTCGTCGCCATCGAGTTCCTCGGCCTCGACGAGCGGCCGCAAGCCGTGCAACTGGACGGGCGCGCGGTCAAAGATTTTTCATTTGATCGCACCGGGAGTAAGTTGCGCGTGCCGCTGCCACAACAAAACGTCAACGAGATCGTGCTCGTACCGTAAGAGCAACGCCTACGTGACCAACGTGACCAAGCAACGAGCGCCGACGGCCCGACAGCCTGTAACCGGCGACGCGGAGAGCGAGAATGATTGTTTATCCCTTGCGCGCTTACGTGCTGCGTCTGGTCTGCGGCGCGGCCCTGTTATGCTGCGCCGGCCACGCCGCCGGCGCGCAAGCGCAACGCGCCGACACGCGCGCGCGCGCCGTCGCCGCACGCTTCGCGCCCGTCTTCTATCAAGGACTCAGCGACGAGCCGCGCTTCGACTACATCACCAACTTCGACTTCGACGGCGACTGGCGCGGCGACAACAACTGGGCGAACGCCGCCGACACGCGCTACAGACTGCCCGCGCACGTCTATTACGCCGTCAGCGAAACGCGCACGCACTACTTCATCCACTACGCCCTGTTCCATCCGCGCGACTCCAAAGGCGGCTCGACCGGCCGCATCATCAGCGAAGTCATCGGCGAAGGCATCAAGCGCGCCGGTCAATATGATCCGACCGGCCTCTCGGCCGAGGCATCTCTCGCGCACGAGAACGACATGGAAGGCTGTCTCGTCGTCGTCGAGAGACAGGGCGACGACGTGCAACGTGCGCGCGTCGTCTATGTCGAAACACTCGCGCACAATCGCTTCCACAAGTACACGCCGGGTAACGCCGACGATAAAGGTATGATTGACGATAAAACCGTGCTGCTGCTGGACCAACGGCCGCGCCTCTATGTTGAACCGAAGGGGCACGGCATCGAGGCTTATCAAGATGAAGCCAACAAGCAGCAACCGCGACGCGGCATCATTCGCTACAACTACGGCCCGCGTGCCGGTATCCCGATGCCCAACGCCGAATCCGTGAGCTACGATCTGCTGCCGCTCTACACGACGCTCTGGCCGCGCGCGCGCCAGAAAGGCGCGAGTCAGACTTACGGCACGACGACCGATTATGGGCGCGTCGGCGTCAGCGTCGCGTTAGCAAACGGGCGGGTCGAAGAACGGCAGATACAAGTCGGCAAACTCGGCGCGACGTTTCTCGGCAAAGTCGGCGGGCAGAACATGGCGCGGCCGCCGTGGGGCTGGGGCGATATTAAAGAGCGCGACGAGGCGGCGGGCGCGTGGTTCTTCGACCCGGCCGCCACGATCAAGCGCCACTTCAAACTCGGCGACGAGTTCTCCGTCGCTTACGTGCGCCAGCAGTTCTTGCAGATCGGCGCAACGAGATAACAGTTATGACAGAGACGGCGGATGTGGTCATCATCGGCAGCGGCATCGTCGGGTCGAGCGTGGCTTATCACTTGACGGCAGCGGGCTGTCGCAACGTGCTGGTCATTGAGCGCGAGGCGCATCAAGGTCAAGGCTCGACGGGCAAGAGCATGGGCGGCGTGCGCGCGCAGTTTGCCACGCCCGTCAACATCCAGATGTCGCGCTACTCGATCAACTTCTTCGCACAGTTTGATGAAATCATCGGCCACCCGGCCGACTATCGCCCGCACGGTTATCTCTTCGTCGCCACGAGCGAGCGACACCTTGAGTACTTGAAGTCGAATCGTGAACGACAGATGACATTCGGCGTGACTAACGTTGAACTGGTGACGCGCGCCGATATAGTCGAGCTTGTGCCGCAACTGCGCGCGGACGATATTGTGGGCGGCACTTATTGTCCGACCGACGGCTTCGTCGATCCGCACAGCGTCATGATGGGCTTCATGCTGCGCGCGCGTGAACTTGGCGCGCGGCTGTGGCTCGATACCACAGTCAACGGCATTGAGGTTGAATATGGACAAGTAACAGGTGTCATGACCACGCGCGGCCGTGTGGCGACGCGCGCCGTGGTGAACGCTGCCGGGCCTTGGGCGGCGGAAGTGGCGCGCATGGCCGGCGCGTCGTTGCCCGTCGTGCCGCTGCGGCGTCAACTCGTGCCGACCGAGCCGTTCGCGCAGTTGCCCGCGCGCTTTCCGATGGTCATAGATATGTCCAACGGTTTCCACTTTCGCCGCGAGGGCCTGCGCATCCTGCTCGCGTGGAACGACCCGGCGGAGACGCCCGGCTTCAAGACGGATTTCGATCCCGCGTTCGTCGAAAAGATTTTGACGCGGGCTGCCGCGCGCGTGCCGTGTCTCGCGGACGCGCAGGTGAACGCGGGGCGCGCGTGGGCCGGTCTGTATGAGATGACGCCTGATCATCATGCGATCATCGGCGCTGCGCCCGACGTGCGCGGCTTGTATTTCGTCAACGGCTTCAGCGGTCACGGCGTCATGCACTCGCCCGCGAGCGGCCGCGTTGCGGCGGAGTTGATCCTCGAAGGGCAAGCGCGCCTCATAGACATTGCGCCGCTCGGCGTCGAACGCTTCACAACCGGCAAGCTGCTGCATGAGACGGCGTTGCTTTAAGGCCAAGACCAGCAAGGCCGCGATCACTTCGCAGCAATAATATTCTCAACGAGCAGGAACATTTCTGCGCTCGTGGTCGTTTGCCGTGTATCTGTCGCGAACGGTGTGCGCTAGTGAGGCGACGAATTTAGCTTGCTAAATCCGCGTGCGCGCCGTATCTTGTGGCTCAAGTTAGTAAAGGTAACTGCGATGAGATTTAGCATGTCACGTATCCGCATCGTCTGGCTCGCCTAGGGCCAAGCTGTCTCTGACGGTACTCGCCGTCTTCTCTCTACCACAACTTGGAGAGTCGCTATTCGACCATCCACTCGACCGTCTACAGGTCGAAAGGAGCGTGTTGACATGACAAGTCAAGGTATCTCTGTCATCGGTCTACAAAAATATTTCACCAAGCGCAAAGGCTTCTTGCGCACGCGCACGACGCCCGTGTACGCGCTCAAAGATGTGTCCTTCGAGGTCGCGTTGGGTGAAACCTACGGGCTGCTGGGGCCGAACGGGTCGGGCAAGTCAACTTTGATCCGTGTGCTCTCGACGCTGCTTGTGCCGGACGGCGGCGAGGTGCGTCTGCTTGGGCATCGACTGCCCGAAGAGGAACGGTTAGTGCGCGAAAAGATCGGGCGCGTCAGCGTCGATGCCGCGTTCTACAAGCGGCTGTCGGCGCGCGAGAACTTGCTGTACTCGGCTTATCTCTACGGCCTCGAAGCGCGGGCGGCGGAGCGGCGCGCGTTGGAGATACTGGAACAACTCGGCCTCGAAGGCGAGCGGTTCACCGATCCGCTCGAAGAGATGAGTCGCGGCATGCAACAGAAGGTAGCGATCACGCGCGCGCTGCTGGTCAACCCGCCGCTGCTGCTCTTGGACGAGCCGACGACCGGCCTTGATCCGAAGAGTCGGCGCGACGTGCAGACGTTTCTTGAAAACCTGCGCCGCGCCGAAGGCACGACGATCCTGCTGACCTCGCACGACATGGCCGAGACAGAACGGCTCTGCGCGCGCATCGGCTTTCTCGCCAAAGGTCGCCTGATCGCCGAAGGCACGGCCGACGCGCTCAAACAACAGGCGGGCGCGGCTTCGCTGGACGATGCCTTCATTGCGCTCGCGGGCGAATCGTTGGAAGAGGAAAGCGCGGCGGCCCGGCTGAAGGCGGCGCAGGCTAAAGACAAGGCTGACGATAACAAGGTTGAAGACGACGGCGCGGCGGTCGTTGAAGTGAGCGCGCCGTAGTTGCGGGAGTAACGATCATGGAACAAGTATTAAGACAGGCTTACGCGTTCTTCTTTCGTGATTACCATTTGACGCGGCGTTATATGTCGTGGGTCGTGGTCTTCACGTTCTATGCGATTGTGAACTCGGCGACCATCGCGTTGATCGGCGTCGCGGCGAACGACCGGCGGTTGACGCTGACTTTGCTGGTCGGCGTGCTGCTGTGGGGCTTCTTGTCGGTGCTCTTTAACGAGATCGCCAACTCGATCACGTATGAGCGTTGGGAAGGCACGCTCGAATATACGTTCATGGCTCCGGTGTCGCGGTTCATACACCTGTTGGGCGTGAGCGTATTCGTCGTGCTCTATAGCATCGTGAAGATGTTGGTCGTGATGGCGGGCTTGTGGTTGATGATCGATCTCGATCTGCGGGGCGCGAACTTGGGCGGCATCGTGTTGGTGCTGGCGGTGAGCAGTCTGGCGTTCATCGGGCTAGGACTGATGGCGGCGGTGCTGCCGGTCATCAGCCCGGAGCGCGGCGCGGAGGCGACGAACATCTTTCAGGGCATACTGCTGCTGGTGTCCGGCGTGTACTACCCGGTTGAAGTACTGCCGCGCTGGCTGCAACCGCTGGCGCTCGTCTCGCCTGCGACCTATGCGCTGTCGGCCTGTCGCAAGTTGCTTGGGATTGAGGGTCGCGGCGCGAACGTCGAGCATTTGCAGGGCGCGCCCGTCTCGGCGGTCGTGCCTGAGTTGCTGGTGCTGCTGGTGATGGGTTTGGTGATGATCCCGACGGGCCTGTTCGTCTTCGGCAGGGTCGAGCGGTGGGCCAAACGCACGGGTAAGTTGAAGCGGACGGGCTGACCGTTGCGACTGCGAGGAGGCGGGACTGTTAAGACGGATGGTGAAAGAGAGGCCGCGGCCAGCTATCGGGATGCTGGGCTGCGGCCTCTCGTTCGTGCAAGCCCTACGGCGTCACCAGCCCTTTCTTGATGTTGCGCTGCCAGGCTTCGTAGTTCCTGATCCGGCGCTTGGCCTGTTTGCGCGTCAGCTTCATCGTCTGCGCCACGTAATCGATGCGGTCGGCGCGATCCTGTTTTTTGTCGTAAGGGTTGCCCTGCGCCTTCAGATAAATCTCATAAGCGCGAGTCCACTCTTCTTTGACCTCAGGTGTCGCCAGTGCGCCACGCAGCTTCGGCATTCTATTCGTTTACCCCCGTTAACGGATTAATTATGACTCACGAATCTTACACCGGCCGCGGCCCGTTTTGGCACACAGCACGGCTCAGCCTGCCCGTGAGGTTAATTGCTAAGTGAGATTAAACGCCGGTGAGATTTGACTGCTAACCTTGATCGAGCATGGTGACTTCGCCATCTATAACGCGTGCGAGATACGCGCCGTGACGTAAGACCCAGGCCACGCGCTGACCGCGCCGGGCGAGTGCGGCCCACTCGCTCGTCTTCTTCGGATTCTGTTCAACGAGCACGGCCTCGGCCGGCAACTCGACGTAGCGCAGGCCCGTGCGCGCGAACTTGCGGACGCCGCGCCCGCCGCCGAACAATTTCTCGAAGGCGACGAGAATCCGCCCCGGAGTCAACTCGGCCGCGGCTGCGGGTTGAGTCGGTTCGGTCATGAACTGGCGGCCCGCGTGTCGTCGTGCGCGGCCCGTCCTTGCAGCAGGCGCGCGATGACGGCGAGCAACTCCTGCGCGCGATACGGCTTGGCGATGTAGGCATCGAAGCCGGCGGCGAGCGCGGCATCATGCGCCCGCTCGGCGACCGCAGCCGTAATGGCGACGCAGGGCACATCGCGCGTGCGCTCGTCGGCGCGCAACGCGCGCAACACGTCCCAGCCGTCTAAGCGCGGCATCGAGAGATCGACCAGCACGAGGTCGAACGTTTCGGCACGCGCCGCCGCCAGACACTCATCCCCGTCGTGCGTCTCGCACACGCCGTAGCCCGCCGTTTCCAACACCAAGCGCAGCAACTCGCGGTTGTCGTCGTAGTCGTCGGCGATCAGTATGTTAACTGGCGGCATGGCTGGTCGGGCAACGGCGAATTTGTGGCGCACACGCCCCTTGCGGGTCGCGCTGCCGACGGACAACAGGATGAAACATCCACGAGTGTGGATCGCGCGCCGTTATAGCTTAGCGCCGCGCGGGGTGTCAAATATTAGTCGGCGATTTCAAGTTTCAAACTTCTGGTTAAAGACCCAAGCCAGCGATAACTTGAGCCTCGAAATCCGACACTTGAACCTACAAATAACTGAGCCACGCCGAGCGGTTGCGCTGCTTGAGCCGCGCCCACCAACGACACGGCGGATAGAGCAGCAACACGGCGACGAGCCAGACGACATAGACGGTCAGCAGGTTGAACCCGAAATCAGGCGGCGGCCCGTTGGCGAAGATCGAGCCGACATTCCGGCCGTAGCGCGCAATGTTGACGACGACCGCCAGCCCGTGAATCAACAAGAGGTGCAGCACGTAGTAGAACAGCGGCACGCGCCCGAAGGTCATGACGAAGCGCGCGAGCGCGCCGCGCCAACGTTCCAAGAGCGGCAGCAACATGATCGCCGGCCCCAAAGTCATCAACAGATACAAGAGCGACGGCGGATACTTCTCGCAGTTAAGGAACGACAAGACGGTGTAGATCGGCGCGCGCGCCTGCACCGCCCACATGCGCGGGTCGCCGTACAGGTTCGTCGCTCGAATGACGATGAAGGCGAGCGTCAGACCGAGGCCGAGCCGGAACAGAGTCTTGCGCCGACGTTCCGCCGGCAGTTGCAACAACCGCCCGAACGCGTAGCCCGCGGCCATCACGCCGACCCACGGGATGAGCGGATAGCGCACGTCGAAGAGAAACCGTTGGATGTTGCCGACCTGCCCCGCTTCGTGCAGCACAAGCCAGAGCACTTGCCCGACGCCGCCGAAACTGGTCACGTGAATGCGGTCGAGCAAATTGTGCCCGACGATCAGCAAGAGGCCGAAGCCCGCGATCACGCGCACCGGCAGATGGATCAAGGCCGCCAGCACGACCATCGACCAACCGAGCGCCCAGATAACCTGCACGAAGACGAACGGCGTGGTGAAGTCGAACGTCCACGCGAGACGCACGAGCGTCACTTCCAAGACGACGAGCCACAAGCCGCGCGTCAACAGAAACCACGAGAGGTCTTTTTTCGTCCGCCCGCGCCCCAATGAAAGATATGCGCCCGTGCCCGCGAGGAAGACGAAGACGGGCGCGCAGAAGTGTGTGATCCAGCGCGTGAAAAAGAGCGCGGGGTTGGTCTGCGTCAGGTCGGTCGGGTCGAAGTGGATGGTGGCGTTGTGGAAGAAGTCGCGCGTGTGGTCGAGCGCCATGATGATCATGACGAGGCCGCGCAAGAGATCAACCGAGTCGAGCCGCACGCCGCGTGCTGCCGGGTCTTTGAGCGATTCGACATCCGGGTTGAAACGTTCTTGCGCGAGTGGGAACGTAGCGCGTTCTTCGACGACTGCGGCCGCACTTGTAGTTGCGACCGGCGACGCATCAGTGGGGGCTGTGCTTGATGACATAACGAGTTACATCCTCTGTAGTCCGAACGGGCAGACTCGACTGTGTTCGGCCGCGGAGAGACGCACGTCTTTTATGCCAGAACGTGGGCGCAGGTCAAACTTTTTGCGACAACCAAGAGTAAGGAAACGATGAATGATGAACGACGGATAAGTTGATCTTTATGCAAAATGGCGACTGATGAATAGCAAGCTATTCATCAGTCATCATTCATCATTCTCTTTACTTGAGGACCTCGAACTCGAAGTAGATCGTTTTGCCGCGCACGACGTAGCAGAGGTAGGACTCCCAGAAGCGCCGGAAGAAGCGTAACGCGGGATAGCGGTTGCAACTGTTGACGAGCAACTCGAAGCCGAGCGCGCGCCAGAGCTTCAGCATGGTCACGCGGATCAGGCGCGGGCGCAGGCGCACTTCGCTGTAGAAGTCGAAGTCGGGGCGTTGGCCTGTGAAGTAGGCGAACGATTCTGTGGTCAGGTGATGCTTGTGCGTCGGGTCTGTGTAGGAAGCGATGTCGGAATAGTGGGGCGTGTCGAGCCGGATAACCGCGCCCGGCCGCGCGATGCGGTGCAACTCCGCGACGACCGCGAGCACGTCGTCCACATGTTCGATCACTTGATTGCCGATAATCAGATCGAACTCGTTGTCGGGGAACGGATAGGGCACGCGGTTGAGATCGTGGATCACGTCCGCCTCTGTGCGCGGGTTGCTGTCGAGGCCCACCGCGCCCGGTGTCTTGTGCTTGCCGCAACCGATGTCGAGTATCTTCATCTGGTGAAACTTAACTGCCGCTCGGCGCGTCTACCTTTAGCGCGTGGGCAAGTTCGGCAGTGTAGCAGATGGCCGCTGTTGCGCGGCGGCAACTTTTCGGAACTCGCGCGCGCGCTCGGCGTGCAAGCGGCGGGAGCATCCTTATACTTCTGGAGGATTTCATTTTATGACAAGAGCATCCTTGTGTTTCGCCGTGGGCCTGCTGCTCGCGGCCACAGCGGCCGGTGTGCGCGCGCAGACGACCGTGATCGCACCGCCTGCACAGTCGCCGGAGGCGCGCGCCTTCTCGATGACTATCTTCGGCGGCAACTTCCTCGGCGTCACGACCGAAGCGGTGACGAAAGAATCGCTCGGTCGTTATCACTTGACGGGCGAGCCGCGCGGCGTCGGCGTCTTAAGCGTCGCGGAGAACAGTCCGGCCGCACGCGCGGGCGTGCAAAAGGGCGACGTGCTCTTGCGCTTCGACGGCGAGGCGGTGACGAGCGTGCAGAAGTTGCAGCGTCTGATCAGCGAAGCCGCGCCGGAACATGCCGCGCGCCTGACCATCAGTCGCAACGGCACGGAGCAAGAGTTGATCGCCACGCTTGCCGCGCGCCGCGACGACTTCCCGCATATTCAATCTTTCAGTCTGCCGCGCGGCGAAGGCTTTTCGTTCGACAGCGACGAGATGAAGAAGCGCGCCGAAGAATGGCAACAACGCGGCGAGGAATGGAAGGACCGCAACGAAGAATGGCGCAAGCGCGCGGAAGAGTTGCGGCAGCAGCTGGACAAGCTGCCGGGGGGCAACTCTTTCGTCTTCTTCAGCGCGGGCCGCCGCATCGGCATCATGACCACGCCGCTGACCGCACAGTTGGCCGACTACTTCGGCATCGCGGGCCGCGACGGCGTGCTCGTTACTTCGGTGAGCGAGAACGGCCCCGCAGCCAAAGCCGGAGTGAAAGGCCGGCGACGTGATCACGGACGTTGACGGCGAACGGATTAAAGCCGGGAGCGATCTCGTCCGCATCCTGAACCGCCGCGACGACGGCGACGTAACGTTGAACGTCACACGCGACAAGCGCACACGCACCATCAAGGTGACGCCGGAGAAGGCGCAAGCCAACACGATCTTTGCGCCCGAAGCCCCGCTTGCACCGCCCGCTGCCTTCACGCTGCCGCGCGTTCGTGTGCAGACGCCGCGCGCCATGGTTGCGCCGCGTGTCATCGTCGCGCCCCGCGCGCCCGTTGCGCCGCGTCGTGCGCTTACTCCGTTAAGAGTCAAGCCGGTCGTGCTGTGAAGCATTAACCACACAGACACAAAGGACACGAAGCTGATCGTTGATCGTTCTTCGTGTCCTTTGTGTCCTGTGTGGTTAAAATTTCTACGGCTGTTGCAGTTTAGCTTTTTCGGCTTGCGCCTCGCGGTACGCGCCGTTAGGCACGTCGCCTAATTGGATGGCGGCGTCGAACTCTTTGCGCGCTTCGTCGGTGCGATCAAGAAACATGAGGATGCGGCCCATCGCCGTGTGGGCGCGCGAGGCGAGGGCGCGGTCGGTTTCAACATCGAGTGCGGCATGTTGGACGGCGAAGCGATAGTTGGCGAGCGCACGCCCTAGCCGTTCAGCCCGCAGTTCTTCGTCGAACGCGTCCTGCGCCGAACTGCTCGCCACCTGTGCGAGCGCGAAGAAGACGCGCGGCTCGCCCTGATACTCTTGCATCAAACCCTTGAGCCGCGTCTCCGCCTCTTCATACTTTTTCAACCGCAATAATTGGTTCGCGTCGTCCAAGTTTTTAACTAGCAGTGCGCGCCGCGCCAGTGCCGGCTCGTCTTCGCTGCCGCCGCCACTTGCGGTCTGTGATGCCGCCTGCGGGCGCTTGCGGGCTACAAGCGCACGGGCGCGTGCGGTCGCGGCTTCGGGTAGTCGCCGCTGTTCGCGCGCCGCATCGAAGCGCGCCACCATGTCGCTGAACAGTTCCGCGATGTCGAAGCCTGCGTCGGACTGCTCGCGCAACTGATCTGAGAAGTAGAAAGCCAGCACCGCGCCGCGCTCATAAGCCTCGGCCAGTTGCGCCGTCTTCTCGTCCTCGACAGCGGTGAGCGCCGCCTGCAAGTCTTGCCTGATCTGCGTGCGTGTCGGTTCGTCCGCCGCCTTCGGCAAACGCGCGGCCGCGTCTTCAGTCAACCGCCGCGTGCGCGCAGACACGCTCATCTGCACGTCCGCCGCAACCACAAGCGAACGCCCGACGGCCGTGAAGATGTCGTAGCGCGGCGCACCGGTGGGTTCGATGAACTGTTCGACCTCCGCGACCGGCGTGGTTTTCGCTGGCGTTATCGGTGGCGCTTTCGCGCCGTCGAGCAGCGTGCGCAACTCTGCGCGGCGCGCGGCGATGGCGCGGTTGTGCCGCAGGATGATCGGGTCGATCAGAAATTGCAGATAGGCGCGGCGCACTTCGGACGTGCGCGGGTCGGTGTTGAACGGCACGACCAGAAAGTAGTCGTCGCCGATGGTGCGCAGGTTGATCGCGCCGGGCGCGCCGAGCAGATCGGGCACGACGACGAAGCGCCGCTCGCGCTCACGCGTGGTGTAAACCTGTCCGCCGCTTTTCTTCTTCTGGTCCGCCGACGTGTTGGTGGCGACGCGTTCCAGCAACGTCGTGACGGGGCGCGTGTGCAGGAAGGCAAGCACGCCGCGCACCATCTCGGCCATCGGCCGCCGGAGTTCGTCGCCGGCCGTTTGATAGTCTCTGACGTAAGCGGGCAGGCGCGCGTCGAGGCCGGACTTGCGATAAAACTCGCGCACGAGCGGTGCGAAGTCGAGCACTTCCAGCACGCCTTGCGAGAGATCGTCTGAACGCGCGGGCGCTTCAAACGCGGGCGGCGGCCCCAATGCGAAGGCCAGCGAGACGTAGCGCGCCGCCTGCTCCGCGGCCGTGTGGTTGCCCGGCAGTTTGTTCAACTCGTAGAAGCGTTGCAGGCGTCGTTGCAGATCAGCGTCGAGGGCCGTCTGCTCGCGTCGCACCTGCGCGCGAAACACTGCGGGCGCTTTGCCCGGCGTCGGCTCGAAGCCGGCGGCATCGAGCGCCGCCATCACGACGATCAAACGCTGGTCGGGCGCGAACTGCACGCCGTACTCAGACAGGTCGAGGCTAGCGGCGCGTGGCGGCGCTTGCGTGTTCGTGGGCGGCGACTGCGTGCGCGTGGGTGGCTGCGATAGTAGTAGTAGTGCCCTGCGCGTGTGCGAAGGTCGAACCGAGCGCGAGGCCGGCGATGATCAATAATTGCTTATACATCATGTGTACGATCCGACAAGCTCAGACCTGTTGGTGAGCAAGGTTAGGGATGAAGCATGGCTTGAAAAAGATGTCCGGGGCTTAAAGTGTGCCGGGCGCGCGCCGGCCCTATTTGTGGGCGGCGCGGCGGCGTGCCTGCAACTCTTTGCTTGCGCGCAACAGCCGTAAGGTTACAGGATAGGCGACCAGCGAACAAACGACGGAGAGGATGAGGCCGCCGATGGTGAACGGCAGCAATATGTCCCGACTGTGCCCCATTAACTCGTGCCAGTATGCGCCTGTGAGCAGGTGCGGCTCGCCAAGCAGCGCCAAGCCTTCGCGCGGCAACTGCATGGGGCGACCCAAACAGAGCGCGCCGACGCCGTAAGACAAGAAGATGATCGGCACGAGCGTCAAAAACGGGTTGTTGATGAACGTGCCCGTGTAGATGGCGATCTTGTTGAAGCGAAAGATGAAGGCGATGAGGGTTGCCATGATCGTGTGCAACCCCAAAAAGGGCGAGAAGGCGATGAAGACGCCGACGGCAAAAGCAAGCGCCGTCCGCTCGGGCGGATCGTCCAGCGCGAGCAGACGGCGAAACGCGGCGCGAATCATAAAAGCAGTGACGAGTGACAGGTGACGAGTGACGAGTCAGGACAAGTATTAACTCGTCACTTGTCACTCGCCACTTGGCACTGCTTTATTTGAAGCTGTTGAGCGCGGTGGCTTCGTCTTCGTACACGTCGAAGACGGTCAGCAGCTTGGTGATGGCGAGCAAGTCTTGAATCTTCTGCGTCAGGTTGACGATCTTCAACTGGCCGTTCTCGCGCCCAATCGTCGTGAAGCTGGAGACGAGTTCGCCGATGCCGCTCGAATCCACATAACTGACTTGGCCCAGATTCAAGAGAATCTTCTTCTTGCCCTCTTCGATCAGCCGCCGGATGGCGCTGCGCAAGCCGACGCTGCCTTCACCAATCGTGATCTTGCCGCTCAGGTCAAGCACCGTCACGTCGCCGGCTTGCCGTTCGGAAATGTTCAGTTCAGCCATTGCCGCAATTCTCCATTCAAAAAGTAGTCAATAGTTAATCGTCAACAGTCAGTAGGTCTTTAAGGCTTCGTCATGCGCCAGTTGGCCAACAGGTCAGTTTTTTTTAACTGCCTACTGCCGCCCGCCTACTGCTTACTTTCTTTTCGTCATCCGCACGACCGTGCCGCCTTCCGGATGCAGCGTCCACTCAACCTCGTCCATGAACGAGCGCATGAAGAGGATGCCGCGCCCCGACGCTTTCAACAAGTTCTGCGGGTCGGTCGGGTCGGCCACTTCGGTCGGGTCGAACCCCGTGCCGCGGTCGCGCACGGTCACGACCAGTTGCCGCCCCTGATCGGCAAACGTCAACTCGACCGGCACGTCCGCCGCTTGCTTGTTACCGTGCAAGACTGCGTTCGTCACGGCCTCGCGCACGGCCAAGTCCAGCCCGTAAGCGGCCTCTTCGCTCAAGCCGAGGCGGCGGGCCACTTCGTCCGCCGCCGTCGCCGCTTCGGCGATTGACTCGACGCGGCTCGGCAGCATCAGTTCTGTCGTCTCGTCCGTCAAGATAGCGGCTCGCGCGGGTCGTTACGAAAACTCCGGCGCTGACGCTCGGAGCTTAGCGCACTATCCCCGCAAACATTGGAAATTAAAGCGCACGACGATGTAACACGCTCGCCGCGCGACTGTCAAGAAGAAGGCGAACGCTGAAAGCACCCGGTAAACGGCAACCGGCAACCGGCCAAATTGGCCGGCAGAACCAGCGCGCAAAGATTCGTCTACAAGTTTTGCCTTTTACCGTTTGCCTTTATCATGGCCGCATGAAGGTGCAACCTGCACGGCGCGTGCGCGGGCGCTTACGCGTGCCCGGCGACAAGTCCATCTCGCATCGCGCGGCCATGTTCGCCGCGCTCGCAGCGGGCCGCGTGCGCGTCGAGAACTATTCCACCAGCGCCGACTGCGCCTCGACGCTCGCTTGTCTCGCGCAACTTGGCGTCGCAGTCAGACAACAGGACACGACCGTCGAGATCGACGGCGCAGGCTTACAACTGCCCGCCACGCCGACCGCGCCGCTCGACTGCGGCAACAGCGGCACGACCATGCGCCTGCTCGCGGGCGTGCTCGCCGGTCAAACGTTCACGACCACCATCACAGGCGACGAGTCTCTGCGCGCGCGGCCCATGCGGCGCGTCATCGAACCGCTCGCGCAGATGGGCGCGCGCATCGAAGCGCATGCAGACCGCGCGCCGCTCCGCGTCACAGGCCGCCGGCCGCTCGCGGCCATCAATTACACACCAGCAATCGCCAGCGCGCAGGTCAAGTCGTGCGTGCTGCTTGCCGGCCTCTACGCCGACGGGCGCACCACAGTCTTTGAGCAGACACCGACGCGCGATCACACAGAACGACTGCTGCGCTGGTTCGGTGTCGAAGTGGAAACAAACACGGTCACACTGGCCGGCGCGGACATAAACGCGGCGACATTGACAGGCGTGCCGGCCCGCGTCGTCTCCATCGTCGGGCCAACGCCGCAACTTGCGCCGCGCCCCTGCGTGATCCCCGGCGACATCTCCGCGGCGGCCTTCTTCCTCGTCGCGGCGGCGCTCCTGCCCGGCTCTGATCTAACGATAACAGGCGCGGGCCTCAACCCCATCGCGCGCCCAACTGCTCGACACCTTGCGCGCTCTCGGCGCAGACATAGAGATCGAAAACGTGCGCGAAGATACAAACGAGCCTGTGGGCGACGTGCGCGTGCGGGGCGGACTCGCACGCGCGCGCCCTGATGCGAACGTGTTGCGCGGCCCCGTCATCGCGGGCCTCATTGATGAACTGCCGATCCTCGCCGTGCTCGGCACGCAACTCGAAGGCGGCTTGACGATCCGCGACGCGGCCGAGTTGCGCGTGAAGGAGACGGATCGCATCACGGCGATGGTGCGTGCCTTGCGCGCGTTCGGCGCGGAGGTCGAAGAATATGACGACGGGCTAACGGTCGCAGGTCCAACAAAACTGACAGGCGCGCGCGCTGACTCTTACGGCGACCATCGCATCGCTATGGCTTGCGCCGTCGCCGCGCTCGTCGCGCATGGCGAGTCGGAGATCGTCGGCGCTGATTGCGTCGCCGTCTCCTTTCCGGAGTTCTTCGCGCGGCTCGCCTCGGTGGTGGAACGATGACGACGCAGCACACGCCGCGCATCGTCATCACCGGCTTCATGTGCGCGGGCAAGACGACCGTAGCGCGCGCGCTCGCTGCGCGACTGAATTGTGCGTGGCTCGACCTCGACGAGTTCATCGCCGCGCGTCATGGGCGCACTGCCGCCGCGATCATAGACGCAGACGGCGAGCCGCGCTTTCGTAAACTTGAAACAGAAGCGCTGCGCGCCGCGCTCGATAGCAATGCCCGCATCATCGCGCTCGGCGGCGGCGCGTGGTCAGTCGCGCGCAACCGCGCGTTGACCGCGCAACACGCTTGCGTCGTCATCTGGCTCGACGCACCGTTCGAGTTATGCTGGCAACGCATCACGGCGGCACGGATGCGCGCCCGCTCGCGCCTGATCGCGCACAGGCCCGCGCGCGTTACGAGCAACGACGCGCCACATATCAACTCGCAACGCATCGCGTGCCGGTTGACGCCCGACAAAGCGCGGCCGACATTGCCGACGTTATCTGGCTGCGCTTGACAGCCACGCACACAACGAACGAAGCCGATTAAGGGAGACGAACATGGCGGCAGAACGACCCGACGCAAAAGCACTCAAGGTGGCCAAGACACTCAAGCACGCCGACAACTGGAAGCATCACGCCCGCTGGCACGGCGACGGTTATTATGAACTGCGCACCGACGACATCGGCGACGTGCCCGTGCGCCTCTTCTTAACGAAGCAACTCCTCGACCGACGCGGAAGACATACTCTATCGCCAGATCGTCAACGCCACACGCTTCCCCGGCGTGCGCCTCGTCGTCATCACACCCGACACACACTACGGCTACGGCGTCCCCGTCGGCTGCGTCCTCATCACCGACCACGCCACCGGCGCAGTCGCCATGGGGCCCGTGGGCTACGACATCGGCTGCTTCACGGCCGACACGCTCGTGCCGACAGTAGACTGGCCGTTCGTATCCGATTGGCGAACTGGCCGCGCGCGGCGCGGAAGTGTTCGTCTATTCCATCTCGGCCGAACATAAGATCGTCGTCGCCAAAGCGACGGCGAAAAAGACGCGCACGCGACGCGCAACTCGTCAAAGTAACACTGGACAACGGCCGGGCGATCTGCTGCACACCGGATCACGAGTTCATGTTGCGCGACGGGAGTTATCGCGAAGCGCAAGACCTGATGGTGGGCACTTCCCTGATGCCCTTCAACGCACACACTAAGAAAGATGAGTATGCCAGTATCACTTCTGCGCTCGGCAATGAGCAAAGTTTGCTTAGGCAACCTAGTTACAACCACAAAGTTGTCTCGGTCGAGCAAGTTGAGCGGCGTGAAGATGTGTACTGTCTGACCGTGCCTGAGTACGGCAACTTCGCGCTGGCGGCGGGTGTGTTCGTGCATAACTGCGGGATGATGAGCGCGCAGTCGAAGGTTGCAGCGGGGGCGGCGACGCCGGAGCGGCGGATGGAGTTTAATCGCGCGGTGATGGAGCGGGTGAACATGGGCGCGGGCGGGAAGAGTGTGAAGTTGGGCGCGTTGTCGAAGCCGGAGTTCAACAACCTGGTGCGGGGCGGCGCGGAGTATTACGTTGAAAAGTACGGGGCGACGTTTGACCGCAGCCGGGCTGAGCGGCATCGCATCCCGGTGGATGATAGTTGGCAGATTCCGTGGGGCGGCAAAGGGCAGACCGGAGCGCGGCTTGAATCAACTGGGCAGTCTCGGCGGCGGCAATCACTTCATCGAACTGCAACGCTCGGAGCAGACGGGCACGCTCTTTGTGCAGGTGCATACGGGCAGTCGCGGCTTCGGGCACGGGCTGGCGACCAACTATTTCGAGTTGGCACGCAACGAGCGGCCCGATGCGATCACGGATATAGACCTCGGTTATTTCACGCCCGACTCGGCGCACTACCGCGATTATCTGAACGCGGTCGCGGCCGGTGGCAACTACGCGATTCTCAATCGCCTGATCATCTTCGAGCAGGTCGCGGAAGCGTTTCGCGCGACGTTCGGCGCGGAGCTTGAGTTGCTCTACGAGATCAGTCACAACCTTGTGCAGCACGAGTGGCATCCGGACTTACGGCGACGTGTGGGTGCATCGCAAGGGCGCGACGCGCGCCTTCCCCGCCGGCCATCCCGCGCTGAAGGGCACGTTCTGGGAGCAGACCGGGCATCCCGTCTTGATCCCCGGCAGCAACAAAGATTGGAGCTACATCCTGCGCCCGCTGCGCAGGCGCAGAGCGCAGCGGCTACTCGGTCAACCACGGCGCGGGTCGTCGCCTTTCGCGCGGCGAGGCCATGCGGACGCTCTCGCAACGCGCGATTGACGACGAGTACAGAGCGGCCGGCATCCTCGTCAACACGAACGGGCGCGTGCCGTTGGATGAAGCCGCGCCTTGCTATAAACCGGCCGAAGAGGTCGTCGCGCGCCGTCGTCGAAGCAGGCTTGGCCGAGATCGAGCATCAACTCTGGCCGCTCGCCTCACTCAAAGGCGCGGACGCACGCAAGGGCAGACAAAAGAAGCGCGGGGCGAAGAAGTCAAGCAGTCATTACTGAACCGGAACGAATATTCACCACAAGGACACGAAGACACGAAAGAACAGATGAACGATGAATGATGAATGAAAGATAGGTTGATACTTATTCATCATGCTGCGGTCATTATTTCTTTCGTGTCTTCGTGTCTTTGTGGTTAATGTTCTACGTTGAGCTTTGTATTTGCCGGTGGCAAGTTATGATCATGCGTGCCTGTTAGTCGCTGCCCATAAATTTCTCGCGTTCAATCCCCGTCTCAAGTTTTCCTCAAGGCTTGTCCATAAACTGTAATCGTCCCGAAGCAGGTCGTGCGCAGCGGCGCAGAAGTGATCAAGTGCAGGCCACTAACATGGCCGCGCGCAAGTTTGACACGGGGCGCGTGCCGGCCGGGCCGTGCCGCGCGTGTGCTTGCTCTTGCCCTTGCACACGACGGAACGCAGCTTGACGGCACAACTCTCCCCGCGCCCCGCCTTAAGTCGCGCCGCTTGAGCGCACCTGCTAAATGTCTGTCAAAGCAGGGTTTGTCTCTGCTCTGGCGAGACTTTCCTACCCGTCTGCATGCCCGCTCAAGTTTGCCTCAAGAATTTCTCAAGCCGCTTGCCTAAGCTGTAACCGTACCAGTGCAGTTTTGAAACTCTGACCGACCGGCCCGCAGCAGCCGCAATCCGGCGCGGCACGCGTGCCCGTTTCGTTTCGCCCGTTAAAAAGGAGATTCAATAATGATCCGCATTTCGCCGCCGCGTCTCTGGCAACTCAGAGCTTTTCGCTTCGCGCTTTTAATCGTCGCCGCTGTGAGCCTCGCCGCCGCCTTCGTCGGCGCGCGCCGCAGTTTCGCCGCCAGCCCGGCGAGCGGCACGCTCACCGTCGCCAACACGGAAGCGAACCCGCTGCGCTACACGGGCGGGCCGTTCTACGTCGGCAATCAGACGGGCTTCACCAGCACCACGGGCGGCTTGCGTTGTAGCCCGGCCCAAGCGTTCCCGTGCGAAGACTACAACTTAACGGTCAATCTGCCGGCCGGGTTGCTCGACACCAAGCAGGTCAAGGTCAGAGTCTCTTGCCGAACGCGACCGCCGACTTCGACGTGTTCATCTATCAGAACAACGTCATCGTCAACAGCAACGGCGCATCGTCGGCCGATCCTGAGATCGCGATCCTGCCTGCGAAGTCGGACACCTATCTGGTTCGCATCGTGCCGTTCGCCCCGGTGGGGCAGAGTTATGAAGCGGCCATCTGGCTCGAAGACAAGCCGCAGCAACCGGGCGTCGGCGCAACCGACACGCCGCGCTTTCACAACTACGCCGCGCCGGACGGCTTGGGCACGGACGCGGCCGAACCGACGCTCGGCGTCAACTGGAACACGGGCAAGGTCATGTTCATCGCGGGCCTGCAAACCTTGCGCGTCAGCTTCGACGACAACGTGTGCCAGTCGCCCGTGCCCGCGACGTGGACGGACGTGAGCGCCTTCAACACATCTATTAACACGCTCGATCCGATCATCTTTACTGATCCGGTCACAGGGCGCACCATCGTCTCGCAACTCGCGGGCACGTCGAGCCTCTCGTCCTACACGGACGACGACGGCGCAACGTGGATTCCGAACGAAGGCGGCAGCTTCACCTCAGGCGTCGATCACCAGACGGTCGGCGGCGGCCCCTTCGCCGCGCCCCTAACGGGCGGCACGCCCCTCTATCCGCACGCCGTCTATTATTGTTCGCAAGACCTCATGACCGCGTTCTGTGCCTTGAGCGCCGACGGCGGTTTGACCTACGGGCCGAGCGTGCCGATCTTTCCGGGCATCGAGTGTGGCGGCATACACGGCCACATACAGGTCGGCCACGACGGCACGGCTTACGTGCCCGCGCGTTCGTGCAACGGCAAACAGTCGGTCAGCGTGTCGCTTGATAACGGCACGACGTGGACAGTGCGTAGCGTGCCCGATAGCACGACGGGCGATTGGGACCCGGCAGCGGCCGTGGGCAGCGGCGGCCGGCTCTACTTCGGTTGGGACAACGGCGACGGTCATGCTTACGTCGCCACTTCGGACGACAAGGGGAGCAACTGGCTTAACCGGCAGGACGTGGGCCGCGCCTTCAACATTCGCAACACGTCGTTCCCGACGATGATCGCGGGCGACAACGACCGCGCCGCTTTCGCCTTCCTCGGCACGGACAAAGAAGGCACGGACAACAGCGCGCGTTGGGATTTATATGTCGCCACAACCTACGACGGCGGGCACACGTGGACGACCGTTAACGCCACGCCCGACCATCCCGTGCAACTCGGCACGATTTGCACAGAGGGCTTCGGCGTCGGCGCGTGCGCGGCAGGCGACCGCAACCTGCTCGACTTCATGGACATTCAACTCGACAAGCAAGGGCGCATCCTCGTCGGCTACGCGGACGGCTGCGTCGCCCCGAACTGCACCAGCCCCGGCTCGTCGCGCAGCAAGTTGGCGACCATCGCGCGCCAGACCGGCGGGCGCACACTCTTCGCCGCTTACGACACGCCTGCATTGACCGCGCCCAAAGCGCCCGGCGTGCAGGTTACGCGCGACAACAGCACCGTGCATATGTCTTGGCTCGCGCCCGACAACGGCGGCGCGGCCATCCAGAGCTACAGGATTTATCGCGCGCCCATCGGCGGCAACGAAGAGTTGCTCGACGACGTGAAGGGCGGCAAGAGCCTGACCAGTTATGACGACGCGGCGACCGATCCCACGAAGGGTTATGCTTACCGCATCACGGCCGTCAATAGTGTCGGCGAAGGCAGCGCGTGCCCGTTCAGCATCGGCACTGCGCCGCCGCCCACGCCCACACCAACGCCTACGCCCGCAGCCACGCCCGATCCGCGTTGCGGGCCGGGGCTTGAAGTCGCAACCGACCCGGCGGCTGATCAAACCGGCGCACCGAACGCGAATCAACAGACAGACATTCGCGCCGTCTCGGTCGCCGAACAGTACCCGGCGACAGGCCCGCAACTCGTCATCACGTTGAAGCTCGCGCAACTCAACCCGACGCTCTTGCCGCCTAACACCTTCTGGCAAGTCAACTTCAACGCGACGCACGCCGACGGTTCGATCACGACCTATTTCGTCAACGCCGCCACCAACTCGAACGCTAACCCCGCAGGCATTGCCTATCGTTACGGCTTCCTCGACACAGCGGCGGCGAACCCGACGCAACTCTCCGTCGGCGCGGCCGACGCGGGCAGTCTCAACGCAGCCGACGGCACGATCCGCATCACGCTCAAGCTCGACAAGTTGAAGAAGCCCGTGCCGCCCGCGACGGGGCAGACCAATTCGACGTTGACCGGCCCGCAAGTCGATCTCTCTGCCGCCGGCGGCTCGAAACCATCAACGGCAAAACCAGCATGCTCGTCGGCGTGCTCGGCACAGGTCTTGGCTTAACTCTCGATAGCACAACTAACGGCGCATACACGATGGCAGGCCCGCAGCCTGCACGTCGGCCACGCTGATGCCAATGCCCGCGTCGCCACAAATGAACGGCCCGCGGCTCGACAACCTGCTCGCACGCATCAAGGTCGTCGCGTTCACGCTCGGCCGTTGGCGCACAGCGTAAGCGGCAATGATGAATGATGAATGATGAATGACGGATCAGCTATTTGCTATTCGTCATTCATCATTCATCGTTTTCTTTCCGGTTGCCAGAACACGCGGACGCACAATAAACTACGCGCACTTTGAGTAAACGAAGAGAGCCGACACCGCCGCCGTCGAAGAACTATCTGCCGTTCATCATCATCGCGGTCGTGCTTGTCGCGGCGCTGGCCGCGGGCGCATGGCTGTGGCGTTCTGCTCGTGGGCCGCAACGCGGCGCGGGCGCGGTGGCGAGTGGTGCGCCGGGCGCGCAACCGCCGCGCGCCGTGGGCCGCGAAGGTGCGCCGCTCGTGCTTGAAGAGTTTGGCGACTACCAGTGTCCGCCCTGCGGGCAGTACTACCCCGAAGTCGAAAAGTTGCGTGCCGACTACGGCGACCGCCTGCGCCTAGTCTTCCGTCACTACCCGCTGACGCAGGCACACCCGCACGCTTTGATGGCCGCCCATGCCGCTGAAGCGGCCGCGTTACAGAACCACTTCTGGGAGATGCACGACCGCATCTTTCGCAACCAGCGCGACTGGGCCAAAGCGCCCGACCCGCGCGCCATCTTTGAAGGTTACGCGCGCGCCCTCGGCCTCGACGTGGCCCGCTTCACGCGCGACATGGGCAGCAGCGAAGTGGACGCGCGCATCGTCGCCGACCACGAACGCGCCAAGTCGCTGGGCGTGACCAGCACGCCGACCTTCTTCCTGAACGGGCGCGAACTCGAAGCCGCCAAACTCACGACGACCGCCGACCTGCGCGCGGCCCTCGATGCCGCCCTCGCCGGGAAGAGTTTTTAATAGCAGCCTTGTCATCGGCTGGTTGCGCCGCAGGCGCTAAATTCTTTGTCGCCCGGAGGAATCGTCCGCATGCGGGTTAAGCCACTTCTGCTCGCCGCCGCGTGCGCGCTCGCGCTCGGCGGCTGCGCCAACTCGAACACGAATCAGACGGCGAACGTGCCCGCGCCAAGTCCCGGCGCTGAACAGACGACCACACCGGGCCAGCCCAACGCGTCGCCGCAAGCGCCGGGTGCGCCGCAACAGCAGACGGCCGTTTTGCCGACTGCGCCCGCCCGCGGCAACTCGGACGCCTGCGCGTTGCTCACGTCCGACGAGATCAAGGCCGTGCAGGGCGAAGCCGTGAAAGAGTCGACGCCGAGCCAGCGCGGCGAGGCCTCGTTCGCCGTCGCGCAATGCTTCTACACGACGCCGACCTTCACCAAGTCCATCAGCCTTGAACTGACGCAACGCGCCGCCAACGCCAAGACCAGCCCCCGCGACTTCTGGGAAGAACACTTCGGCCGCTACGAGAAAGCAGGCGGGCGCGAAGGTAAAAGCGAACGTGAACGTGAGCGAGAACGTGAACGCGAGCAAGAGAAGCGGCGCGGTGGGCGCGAAGAAGAAGAAGAAGAAGCAGAGGGCACGCCGCCCACGCCCGTCTCCGGCATCGGCGACGAAGCGTTCTGGGTCAACAGCCGCGTCAGCGGCGCGCTCTACGTCTTGCAGGGCGACCGCTTCATCCGCATCAGTCTCGGCGGCGCAGACGACGACGCCACCCGCCAGAAAAAAGCCAAGACGCTCGCCCAGAAAGTTCTCCCACGCCTCTAAAGTTCGACGACCCAAGACACAGAAGCAATGACGAACGATGCCTGATGCATGACAGCCAAGCTGCTTGCCATTCATCATTCATTCGTCTGTCTTCGCCATTGCTTTCGTGGCTTCGTGTCTTTGTGGTTAATTTCCGGTCGCGTGAGCCGCGCTGCGTGATAAATACGCGTTACTGATCGGGCGCGGAATCGTTTGGTTGCCTCGCCGCGCCGAGTCGGAATACGTCATACCAACATGCAAGGGAGTCTTCATCAGATGAAATACATTCTACGCGTTGCCGTCCTCGCGCTGCTGTCGCTGGGTCTTGCGCCCGTGGCTTGGGCCGATCTCAAGGTCAAACAGAAGACCACGATTGGCGGGCAGTCGTTTGAAAGCACAGTCCTGATTAAAGGTGCGCGCCAGCGCAGCGAGAACGGCGGCCCGGCAGCCGGCCCCGCCAGCATCATGCAATGCGACCTGCGCCGCACGTTGATGATTAACGATCAGACGCGCCGTTACTACGTCTATCCGTTCGACGGCAGCGCCACTTCGGACGCAGGCAGCGCCGACACTGCGCCCGCCAACGCCGCGAGCGCGCCCACACGGCGCGGCGGCACTGTCACCTACACGACGACCATCACCGACACAGGCGAGCGTCGCCAGATGTTCGGTCTGACCGCGCGCCACTTGAAGACGAGCCTGACCATCGAGCCGTCGCCCGACGCCTGCGAGCAGACACGCTTCCGGCAAGTGACCGACGGCTGGTACACGGATTTTGAATACGGGCTGAACTGCCCGACCGATATGTCGCCGCACATGTCGCGCGCGCAGATGCCGGCCGGCGGTTGTCAGGATCGCGTCGTCAACAAACAGATCGGCACGGGCAGGCTCGGCTTCCCGCTGCTGGTCACGTCCACAGCTTACGGCCCCGACGGGCAGGTTATCTCCACTTCGACCAGCGAAGTGCTTGAGCTAGCGCGCGCGCCGCTCGCAGCCAATTTGTTCGACGTGCCCGCGGACTACACCGAGGTCAAAAGCACGCAGGAGTTGTACGGCTTCGCGGCGGGCGACGCGGGCGACATGCAACCGGCGGCAGCAGCAGCGGTGGCGACCAAACGGCAACCGCGCAAAGTGTGCCGACCAACACGCGGCCCGCGGCCACAGCTAAGCGGCCCGGCGTCATCCGCGTCGGCGTCGCACAGGTCAAGAACTTGACTGACAAAACGGTCGCGCCCGACGCGGCCCGCGCGCACCTGATGAGCGCCTTGACGAACGTGGGCCTCGAAGCCGTGCCGCTCAACGCCTACACGCCCGCCGCGCTCGACACCGAAGCGCAGCAGAAAGAGTGCGACTTCGTATTGACGACGGACGTGCTGGCCCTGAAAACTTCTGCCGGGAACAAGATCGGCGGGCTGTTCGGTCGCGCCACCGGCGTCAGCACGGCGGCCGGACTCGAACGCACCGAAGCGCAAGTCACCTTCAAGCTCACGCCCGTCGGCGGCACAACAGCCCAACTGCAAGCAACCGCCAACGCCAAAGAGACCGGCGACGACACCAGCCTCAACGCCGCACTCGACAAAGCAGCGCAAGCGGTAGTTAAGGCCGCGAAGAAGAAGTGAGGAATGGTTCTTTCCGATCTACGTCAGCTTGCGCTGACAATAAAAAAGCGGGTGACCTTAATGTTAAAAGGTCATCCGCTTTTTCATCGGCAGTAGCGCATACGGGACTCGAACCCGTGATCTCTGCCTTGAGAGGGCAGCGTGTTAGCCGACTACACCAATGCGCCAAAAACAGGTTGATTATAAGTAGCTCTGATGCGGTTGGCAAGCGGCATGAAGTGCTCGGCGTGTGTTTGGGGGGCAGCGAATCGGCTGCTTTACGGTTAGGATAAAGGGCGGTGTTATACTCGACGTGGCGGCGCGGGTGACGCGCGCTAAACTCCCCTGAAGCAAACTTCGACTAGACAAATGGGTTATGCAGACTTTGCTCAATGGCGATAGCGCGCCCGCCCAACAGGGCGCGGCCGGATTCGACTTTCCGCTCGGCCTGGCCGATTTCACTTATGGCGACCTCTACCGCCCGGAGGGTTTGCGCGCTCTTGCGGAAGCGTTTTACGCGGAGCTTGCGCGCGCGGATGTGGGCTTGCACGACAGTTTGCGCGCCTATCTGAACGCGCGCGGTGCGAACCTCGCCGGGACGCGGCAGGAGTCCGAGTTACTCATCGCCGTTGCGCCGCACCTGTCGCGTTTCATCGCGCGGCTGTTCAGGATCGAGGACGAGCGCGCGACCCATGCTGACGCGATCACGGCCCAAGACCCTGTCTTTCAGTTCAAGTTCTTCGTCGCCCGCCGCGCGCTGAAAAAGTTCCCGCCCGAACAGGCGCTCAAACTTGATGCTGGGGCGCTTGATGCAATGCTCATTACTTTGCGCCGCGCTGCTTCGACCGACACACTCGCCGTCGATGACGAGTTAGGCATTGCGCGCATGACTGTGAGCTTGCTTGCGTGGGAGAAGCAACTCGATAAGCGCGGCGCGAAAAAAGATGAGATGGCGACTGATGATGAAGTTGCGGCCGGTATTGCGCGTGAGATCGCGCGGGCGCGGTCGCATGTTAGCGCGGACATGGCGGCGCAACTCGCGTCGTTAGTTGATGAGAGTGGGGCCAAGAAACATGTTGCGAGTGCGATTGATGAAACGGCGGCTGATGAAGATGTGACGTTCGTGCGGGCTGCGTTGCGGCTCGTCGAAGCGTGGGCGGCGGCGCACGCGACACAAGTTGCGGCGCGTGGGCGCGTGCGCGGTTGGGTGTCGTTCCGCTTTCCGCACACGCTCGACTACCAGCATCTAGTGCAGATCGAACGACCGGACACGGCGTTGCCGGAGTTGCTGCGCGGGCTGGACGCGAACCTGCGCCGCCGCGACGGCTTCGCGTTGACCGACCCGCGTGCCACGCCGCGCGAGGCGCTCGACGAGGTGCATTATTGCCTGTACTGTCACGAGCGCGATAAGGACTCTTGCTCGAAGGGTCTGCGCGAGGGCGCAAGTAATTCGAGTTCGCTCAAGCGCAATCCACTCGGCATCCTACTGGAAGGCTGCCCGCTCGACGAAAAAATTTCTGAGATGCACGTGTTGCAAAAGGCGGGCGACTCGATTGCGGCGCTCGCGCTCGTCGTGATTGATAACCCGATGTGTCCGGGCACGGGTCATCGCATCTGCAACGACTGCATGAAGTCGTGCATCTTTCAGAAACAAGAGCCGGTCAACATCCCGCAAGCAGAGACGGGCGTGCTTACGGATGTCTTGCAGTTACCTTATGGCTTCGAGATTTACTCGCTGCTCACGCGTTGGAATCCGCTCAACGCGAAGCGCCCGTTCGCGTTGCCTTACAACGGCCAGCAACATCCTCGTCGTCGGCCTCGGCCCCGCCGGCTACACGCTCGCGCACTATCTGTTGAATGAAGGCTTCGGCGTCGTCGGCATCGACGGTTTGAAGATCGAACCGCTCGACGAGATGTTGACGGGCGACGGCGGCCAACGTGTGCCGCGCCCGATCCGCGACGTGCGTGAACTTGCAGGGCCGCTCGATGCGCGCGTGCTCGCGGGCTTCGGCGGCGTCTCCGAGTACGGCATCACGGTGCGTTGGGACAAGAACTTTCTGACGATGATCCACTTGACGCTGGCGCGACGCGCGGCGTTTCGCTTCTACGGCGGCGTGCGCTTCGGCGGCACGCTGACGATTGCGGATGCGTGGGCGCTTGGCTTCGATCACATCGCGGTGGCGACGGGCGCGGGCAAGCCGACGATCATCAACTTGCGTAACAACCTCGTGCGCGGCATCCGCAAGGCGTCGGATTTTTTGATGGCGCTGCAACTCACGGGCGCGTTCAAGCGCGACGCGTTGGCGAACCTGCAAGTACGTCTGCCCGCGCTCGTCATCGGCGGCGGGTTGACCGCGATTGATACCGCGACCGAGTTGTTTGCCTATTACCCGGTGCAGGTTGAGAAGTTACTGGACCGGCACGAAGCGTTAGTTAAAGAGTTTGGCGCAGACGAAATCCGCGCGCGCTTCGATGCGGAAGAGTTGCGGCGTCTATGAAGAGATGCTCGCGCATGGTCGCGCCGTCAGAGCCGAACGTGTTAGAGCCGACGCGGCCGGCGAGCGCGCCGAATTTTATTCCGCTCGTGCGCGCGTGGGGCGGCGTTTCTATCGTCTATCGCAAACGCTTGCAGGACTCGCCCGCGTACCGGCTCAACCACGAAGAGATCATCAAGTCGCTTGAAGAGGGCATCAACTTTATTGAGAACATGACGCCGGTTGAAGCGTTGGCAGACGAACACGGCGCGGTCGCGGCGCTTGTCTTCGAGCGCATGCGCGAAGATGCGGAGACGAAGAAGTGGCGGGCGTCGGGTGAGACTGGTGCGCCTGCCGGCGCGCACGGTTTGCGTCGCGGCGGGGACGAGTCCCAACACGATCTATGAGAAGGAACGACCGGGCACGTTCGCGCTCGACGAGTGGCGCGAGTTCTTCGCGCCGCACAAAGTTGTGCGTGCTGAGACGGGCGCGTGGCAACTTGTCCCGGCGACGAAAGGCGAGCGCGCGTTCTTCACGTCGTATGAAGACGGCGGGCGCTTTATCACTTATTACGGCGACAATCATCCCGTCTATGCGGGCAACGTCGTCAAGGCGATGGCGTCGGCGAAGCACGGTTACGAGCAGATCGCCGCGCTGTTCGCGGATGAGATCGCGGCTGTTGAGCAGTTTGACGAACGCGGCCTTGCGGACCGTGCAGAGCGCGCGCAACGCTTCACGCAACTCGTCGACAAACTTGACGAAGAGTTGATCGCGCGTGTCGTGCGCGTCGAGCGACTGACGCCGACCATCGTTGAAGTAGTCGTGCATGCGCCCGTGCAGGCGCGCAAGTTTCAGCCGGGGCAGTTCTATCGGTTGCAAAATTATGAGACGGACGCGCCGGTTATCCACGACACGAAACTGTTGATGGAAGGGCTGGCGCTGACGGGCGCGTGGGTAGATAAGGCGCAGGGCTTGCTCAGCCTGATCGTGTTGGAGATGGGCGCGTCGTCGCGTCAGTGCGCGCTCTTGCGGCCCGGTCAACAGGTCGTCGTGATGGGACCGACGGGCACGCCGACCGAGATTCCCACGGGCGAGACTGTGCTGCTCGCGGGCGGCGGCTTAGGCAACGCCGTCCTCTTCTCCATTGCGAAGGCGCTGCGCGAAGCCAACTGTCGTGTCGTCTACTTCGCCGGTTATAAGAAAGGCGAGGACCTGTTCAAACGCGAAGAGATCGAGGCGGCGACCGATCAAGTTATCTGGTCCACCGATACGGGCGCTGAGATCGCGCCGACGCGCGCGCAGGATGCACACTTTCGCGGCAACATCGTGCAGGCGATCAAGGCTTACGCCGAAGGACGTTTGGGCACGGCGTTGTTCGACCTGCGCGCGGTGGACCGCATCATCGCCATCGGCTCGGATCGCATGATGGCTGCGCTCAAACAGGCGCGGCACGAACTGCTTGCGCCGCATCTGAACCCGGCGCACGTCGGCGTCGGCTCAATCAACAGCCCGATGCAATGCATGATGAAAGAAGTCTGCGCGCAGTGCTTGCAGCGCCACGTCGATCCGCAGACCGGCGCGGAGTCGTTCGTCTTCTCCTGCTTCAATCAAGATCAACTGCTCGACCACGTTGACTTCAAGAACCTCAACGACCGCCTGCGCGCCAACACCGTGCAAGAGAAACTGGCGAACCTGTGGCTGGATAAACTTTTTCTTACAGCAAGGCCTGATGCGTCTTAAGTAGTTCAACCTACAATGCAGTTCGTAGGCCCAATGAAACTTGGGTTGTGCCTTTATGCGTCGCGTGTTTGCGCGCGTTCGGCGACGAGGCGGCGATAGGCTTCGTCGCGGCTGAGGCCTAGTTCGCGGGCGGCGCGTTTGAGGGCGGCGCGTTGATCGAGGCCTGCGGCTTCGAGCGTGGCGACGAGGGCGGCGATGCTTGTGGGCGGTGCGTCGGCCGTGGCCGTTTCAGCTTCGATGATGTGGCGGTCGATGATGAGCACCATCTCGCCGCGTGCTGCGTGTGCGTCGTGGAAGCGCGCGGCCAGTTGGCTTAGCCGACCGCGCACGAACTCTTCGTGCAGTTTGGTCAGTTCGCGTGCAATGACCGCGGCGCGGTCGCCTAAAATCTCGTGTGCATCGTTGAGTGTCTGGGCGATGCGGTGCGGGGCTTCGTAGAAGACGAGCGTGGTGGCGAGCGGGCGCAGGGCGTTGAGGCGGGCGCGGCGCGCGGCGGTGCGCGCGGGTAGGAAGCCGCCGAAGTAGAACTCGTCGGGCGGCAAGCCTGAAGCGACGAGCGCCGTGATGACGGCGGACGGGCCCGGCACGGGTTCGACGCGAATGCCTTGCTCGATGGCGGCGCGCACGAGACGATAGCCGGGATCGCTGACGGCCGGCGTGCCCGCGTCGGAGACGAGCGCGACGTTTGTGCCGCCGGCCAAGAGCGCGCAGAGTTCGGCGGCGCGCGCGTGCTCGTTGTGTTCGTGATAGCTGATCGTTTTGGGGTTGAGGCCGAAGTGCGTGAGGAGTTTGCGCGTGTGGCGCGTGTCCTCGCAGGCGACGAGATCGACCGCGCCGAGGACGCGCAGGGCACGCGCCGTGATGTCTTCGAGATTGCCGATGGGCGTGGCGACAAGATAGAGCGTGCCCGGCGTGGCGGCGTCCGACATGCGGGCATGATAAAGGCAACTCGGTTAGCTGCCAAGCAACTCAGACTTCGTGCAGCGGCGCGGCCAAAGGTAAGGTCAGCAACAGCCGGCCCGTGTCCGCCAAGCCGAGTCGTTGATAGACACGCAGGGCCGGGTCGTTCTCCGGGCCGACTTCCACATGCAGCGCACGCACGTCGAGCGTCGCGCACGCCCGCCGCACTTCTGCAAGCGCCGCCGTCGCCAGTCCGCGCCCGCGATACGGTTGCCGCACGAACAGATCATCAACGAAGCCGCGCAAGCCGCCGTACTCCATGCTGAAACTCAACGTGAGCGCGATGTAACCGGCCGGTTGCGCGTCCGCCTCAAGCAGCCAGACACGCCCTAGCGTGGGCATGGCGAGCATCTGCCCGAAGGTGCGCGCGGCCGGTTCAGGCGCGCAACGCATAACCGGACTCGGCGTAGAACTCGATCATCAAGGCGACGAGTTGCGGCACGTCTTCGGGCTGCGCCGCGCGCACACGGTTGATTGTCATATTTGTGTTACCGAACTAGCTCGCGGCTGTGCATGAAGTAGCTGACGCATAAGCTCTATGTTCATAAATTCGACGGTTAAACCAGCGGCTTTAACGTTGGCTCATTTAACAAGCGTGTTACAGACAGCGCGCTTGTCGGGGAATATAGCATGCTTATGTTTGTTGGCGCGGCAACATAATGGCGCGCGGCCCGGTCAGATAGATTGCTTGCCTTGCGGGTTGGACCTGACGCTGTGTGGCTCAGTTAGAGACATGAGCCTGGCTAATGATGTGGATTAGGACAATTAGCTTGTAACCCGGCTGCTTCCTGCGTCTAATACTCATAGCACATGGTTAGTGTTTGATGAGTGCTAAGGAGGTTTTCAATGCCGATTGCATTTAAGTTGGATTACGTTCTGGAAATGGAAGATGCGGCGCGGCGCAAAGCGGCGCAGTGTGCCGGCTACGCAGCACGCCCCAAGCCGGTCCTGCTGCCCAAGCTACGTCGCGTGCTGAAACAAGTGGCGGATATGTACCTGACCCATCTGAGTTGGCAGGCTCACAACGGGGTCTTTATGCCCATCTCGTTTGCGGCGAAACACGGACATGAACAGACACATGAAAGTGTTGCTGTCGAGCGGTCCGTCAATCATAGACGCATGCTGCGGCAACTGACCGGGGTGAAGTTGTCGGCGACGGAAGCATCGGCCGCGTGGCCGCGCATACTTGATCACAAGTGGCTGCTGAGCGAGCGGTTGGGGCGCGACGTTGGCTTCCGCGTGGCGGCGGTCGATTACTTTGAGAACGTGCGGCCGCCGCGCCCGGCCGCCGCAACCCGCAGCGCGTGGGAACCGCTCCCACGTCTGCCGATGATGCTGCGCTTTGGCGAGCGGGCTTAAACCGTCACGCCCGCGTTCAGTCGTCATGTTAAGAAGCCCCGCAAAGGTTGTGTGCCTTGCGGGGCTTCGTTGTTTTGTGGGCGCGAAAAAAATTTGCGCGGCGTGATCCGTGTGGCTGCGAGTTAACGCGTTAGCAAGTGTAGGCGGTTGTCACGCCGCCAAACTCAACCAGACGCAAAACTCAAGCAACACAGGAGAGCCGGGTGATGAACACAGTGCTGGCAGCTATCATGGAACACAAACAGGCGTTTGCGCGCCTGCCCTTCTTCACATTCCTGCGCGACGACAGCTTTGCGCCTGAGGCGCGTTTGGCCTTCTATCCTTGCATGGCGCATTGGATCATGAGCTTCGCCGATCTGAACAAGTACTTCTTACGCGCGGACGCGCCCCGTGATGAATACCAGCAGCGCGTCAACGTCTATACGCACGAAGACGACGACCACTGGCAACTCTATCTCGAAGATTTTCAAAAGCTCAACTGCGCCGAGTTGTACACGGGCACGGATTGGCTGCGCTTTCTTTGGAGCGATGAGACGCGCGCCAACCGCATGCTCTCATATCGCATCGCTCATTTAATCATGGGCGCAACGAGCGTCCAGCGGCTCGCCATCATCGAGGCGCTCGAAGAGGCCGCTAACGTCTTCTTTCCCCTCACGGTGCAGTTAGCCGAACAACTGCAAGCGCGCACGGGCATTGAACTACGTTATCTCGGTCACTTCCACTTTAACCTTGAGGCCGAGCACACAGGCGCGGGCGACCACGACGCGCTCACGCGGATCGAGTTGGACGAAGCAACCAGAGAGCGCACCTTGCAACTGGTGGATGAAATCTTCGGCCTGTTCGCGGCGTGGGCCGACGAAGTGTTGCGCTTCGCCGCAGCGCAGTTGGACCACAGACCGGCCGTGCCGGGCGCGTTGCGCATCGCCGCCTAACTACAGCCAAGTTTTGTTGCGCCAGCGGCGTCGTCACACTTGAAACTGGCCGGCTTCGAGCGTCTGCTTGACGTAGGCGAGGAAGCGTTCGGCGTCCGCGCCGTCGATGATGCGATGGTCGAACGAGAGCGCGAAGAAGGCCATGTGGCGAATGGCGATCACGTCGTCGCCCTCTGCGGTGGTGATGACCTTCGGGCGCTTCTCGATTGCGCCGACGCCGAGGATGGCGACCTGCGGCTGGTTGATGATCGGCGTGCCGAACAAACCGCCGAAGACGCCCGGATTCGTGATGGTGAACGTGCCGCCCGCAACCTCGTCGGGTTTCAGTTGCTTGGCGCGCGCACGCTCCGCCAGATCGTTTGCGGCGCGCGCGAGGCCGGCGATGGAGAGTTCGTCGGCGCGTTTGATGACGGGCACGATCAGCCCCCAATCGAGCGCGACCGCCATGCCGAGATTGATGTCGCGTTTATAGATGATCTGATCGCCTGAGACTTGCGCGTTGAAGACTGGGAACTTGTGGATCGCGCTCAGGACCGCTTGGAAGATGAACGGCATGAACGTGAGTTTCGTGCCCACGCGCTGTTGAAACTCGGCCTTATGCTGGTCGCGCAAACGCGCGATGCGCGTCATGTCGATCTCGTAGACGGTCGTGACGTGCGCCGAGGTGCGCCGCGACAAGACCATGTGCTCGGCGATCTTCTTGCGCATCAGGCTCATCGGTTCGACGCGGTCGCCCGCGCCGGGCTGCACAGGCGGTGGCGCTTGCACAGGCGACTCAGGCCGCGCGGCGGGCGCTTGCGGCACACGCGCCTGCGCTGGCGACATGGCCGCGCCCGATTCGATGTAACTCAGTATGTCGTTTTTGGTGACGCGCCCGGACGCGCCCGTGCCTTCGAGTTGCGCGATGTCTATGCCATGCTCGCGCGCGATGTTGCGCACGAGCGGGCTGGACTTGGTGCGGCGCAACTCTTCGGCCGTCTGCGCGCCGCCGTTGTCGCGCGCCGTCGTGTCGGCGGTCTGCGCTGCTGGCGGCGTTGACGCTGGCTCGGCCGGTTGCGGCGCAGTCACCGCTTGGGGCGCGGCGGGCTGCTGCGGTTGTGCCGGCGCGGGCGGGGGCTGTGGTGGCGGTGCTGATTGGACGGCAGCCTGTGCGGCCGGCGCGGGTGTTTGCGTTTGAGTTTGAGCAGGCGCGGCTGGTGCGCTCGCCTGCCCGGCCCCGTCGCCGATCAAAGCGACGACCTTGTTGACCTCGACCGTGTCGCCCTCTTTGAATTTAATCTCGGTCAGCACGCCCGCGGCCGGCGACGGAATCTCTGCGTCTACCTTGTCGGTTGAAATCTCGAACAGCGGCTCGTCGCGCTCCACGCGCTCGCCCACCTGCTTCATCCAACGCGTGATCGTCCCCTCAGTAATCGACTCGCCCATCTGCGGCATGATAACTTCTGTACTCATAAACACTCCTGAAGCAATAAGTGACTAACAGCCGCGACAGGTGACAAGTAAGAATCTGCTCTTACCTGTCACTTGTCACCGGCACGGCTTTCTGCCGTCGTCGGATCGATGACCATTTTGATCTCTGAGACGCGGTTCGCCGGGAAGCCGCCGATGCGCGCGTGCTCGCGCACTTCCGCCTCGCTCGGCGCGATGTAGACGCAATAGACCTTATCGTCCGTCACGTAACTCTCGACCCACTGAATCTGCGGCCCCATCTGTTGCAACACGCCGCACGACTTCTGCGAGATCGCCTGCAACTCTTGCGGCGACAACTTGCCCGCGTCCGGTATCTCACGTTCGATCAAAAATTTCGGCATGATGATTCTCCTTCAGTAGCGATCAGCAATCAGCAGTCAGCAAAACAAAAAGCTGACCGCTCTTTCAATACGCCGCGAGTTTGCGGGCCGCGTCGAGCACGTCTTTGAGTTGCGGCAAGTGATACTCTTCGAGCGGCGGCGAATAAGGCACGGGCGTGTCGGTCGCCCCGACGCGCACCACGGGCGCGTCCAGCCACTCGAACGCTTCTTCCGCAATCGTCGCCGCGATCTCGCCGCCGATGCCGCCCGTGCGCGCCGCTTCGTGCAGCACCATAACCTTGCTCGTCTTCTTCACCGACGCAAGGATCGTCTCTTTATCCAGCGGCGCGAGCGTGCGCAAGTCGATCACTTCAACGTCCAAACCTTCCTGCTCCAACTCGGCGGCCGCGTCGAGCGCGTTCAAGACCTGATAGCCGAACGTGATGATCGACAGATCGCGGCCCGCACGCGCCACGCGCGCCTTGCCGATCTCAACGATGTAATCGTCCGCCGGCAACTCTTCGCGCAGGCGCGGCAGCCGGTAGAGTTTCTTGTGCTCGAAGAACAGGACGGGATCGGGATCGCGGATCGCGGCTTTGATCAAACCCTTCGCATCGTAAGCCGTCGCCGGTTCGACGATCTTCAACCCGGCCGTGTTCATAAAGAACGCCTCGGCGTTCACAGAATGGAACGGCCCCGAATGCACGCCCGCGCCGCACGGGCCGCGAAAGACCGTCGGCAGCCCCGCGCCCCAACGATAGCGACACTTCGCGGCATAGTTCGTCAGCATGTCGAACCCGCACGAGATGAAGTCGATGAACTGAAACTCCGCGACCGGGCGCATGCCCAACAACGCCGCCCCGCACGCCGCGCCGACAATCGCCGCCTCAGAGATCGGCGTATCGATCACGCGCTCCGCGCCGAACTCATCCAGCAAGCCTTCCGTCACCTTGAACGCGCCGCCGTATGCGCCCACATCCTCGCCGATGACGAACACGGCCGGGTCGCGCTCCATCTCTTCCCAGATGCCCTGCCTGATCGCTTCGACAAACGTACTCACGCCGCCGCGCGCCGGCCGCTCCGACTTATGCTCTTTTTTGACTGCGGTTGACATGGATTGATGCGCTCGAACTTGAAATATCAGATGTCGAATGATTCATGCCTTGATTCGTCAGTTGCCGCCGAACACTTTCGGCCGGAACGCGGGCGGGACGCGTTCATTATCGAAGACGTTATAAGCCGCCTGCTCAGCATCGGGCATGGGCGACGACTCGGCCCACGCCACGTCCTCGTCAACTTCGCGCCGCACGTCAGCGACAATTTCATCAAGCTGCGCGCGCGTCGCCACGCCCTGTGTCGTCAAATGGCGTTCGTAACGCGTAACCGGATCGCGCTTCTCCCAGAACTCAAGTTCGCCCGCCGGCAAGTAACGTTGATCGTCATGCTCCGCGTGCCCTTTGCGCCGGTAGGTCTTCGCTTCGATCAAGACAGCGCCGCCGCCGTTGCGCGCAAACTCCGCCGCCGCTTTCGTCACTTCATAACAGGCGATGATGTCGTTGCCGTCAACGATGTGACCGGGGATGCCGTAGCCCGCCGCTTTGTCCGCGAGGTTCTCAACGGCCGTTTGCACACGCGTCGGCGTCGAGTAGGCATACCAGTTGTACTCGGCGACGACGATGAGCGGCAGGCGTTGGACAGCGGCGAAGTTCAAACCTTCGTGGAACGCGCCGGTGCTCATGCCGCCGTCGCCGATGTATGCGACCGCGACGATCTCCTTCTGCTGCATGCGGCCGGCGAGCGCGATGCCGGTCATCACGGGGATCATATCGCCGAGATGCGAGATCGGGCCGATGAAGCCTTTCTGCACATCGCCGAAGTGAATGTTCAGATCGCGCCCGCCCGAAGGCCCCAAGCTTTGGCCATGTACTGCGCGAAGATGTCGCGCGGGCGGATGCCTTTCACCAACACCGCGCCGAGGTCGCGTATGAGCGGCGCGATGAAGTCCTGCGGCTGAAGGGCATAAGCCGTGCCTACGGCTGTCGCCTCTTGTCCGAGCGAACGGAACACGCCGCCGACCACCTTCGTCTGCCGGTACAAGTTGACCAGCTTCTCTTCGACCAAGCGCGTCAGCATCAGATAGCGATACAACTCAAGCAACTGCTCATGCGTCAGCGTCGTCTCCGTCTGGCACAGAGCATCCTCGGCCGGCACGTACTGTTGCGCGCCATTGCCAGCCGCGCCCTGCGTGTCCTTAACCTGCGCCTGCTTCGTCGCCCCGCGCGTGGTCTTACGTTTCGTCTCAGTCTTCATGGTGCAAGAGCATTCAGCTATCAGCGGTCAGCTTTCAGCTTTGCTTACAGCCAAAGCTGAAAGCTGACCGCTGATAGCTAACAGCTAAATATGTATCGTCAAGCCGTGGACGCCTTCGGCGGCTTCCATGACGGCTTCGGAGATGGTGGGGTGCGCGAAGATGGTGCGTCCCAGTTCTTCGGCGGTCGATTCGAGTTGCAGCGCGACGCCCGCGTTGGCGATCAACTCGGTCGCGTGCGGGCCGATGATGTGGACGCCCAACAACTCGTCGTACTTCGCTTCGCTGATGACCTTGACGAAGCCTTCTTCTTCGCCGAGGATGCGCGCCTTGCCCGACGCGGAGAACGGGAACTTGCCGATCTTCACGTCGTAGCCCGCCTTCCGTCGCCGCCGCTTCGGTCAACCCAACCGATGCCACTTCCGGGTCGCAGTAAGTACACGAAGGGACGTGGCGCAGATTGATCGGGTGCGGCTTCTGGCCGGCGATCTGTTCGACGACGAGGATGCCCTCTTTCGACGCGAGGTGCGCGAGCCACGGCGTCGGGATCACGTCGCCGATGGCGTACACGTTCGGCTCGCCCGTGCGGCAGTATTCGTCCACCTGCACCGTGCCGCGCTCGACCTTGATCTTCGTGCCTTCAAGCCCCAAGCCCTGCAAGTAAGGCATGCGCCCGACGGCGACCAGAAACATCTCTGCTTCCAAACGCACGTCCTCGCCCTTCGCGTTCTTGCCCGTGACGACGACGCCCGTGTCCGTCTGCTCCATCTTCTCAAGCCGCGTGCCCGTCGAGTACTTGATGCCGCGTTTGCGGAACGACTTCTCAAGCTCGGTCGAGACTTCTTCGTCTTCCAACGGCAGCAGGTGCGGCAGCAACTCGACGATGGTTGTGTCCGTCCCGAAGCGCGAATAGACGGACGCGAACTCGACGCCGACCGCGCCCGCGCCCATCACGATCAAAGACTTCGGCACGTCTTTCAACTCAAGTATGTGGTCGCTATTAACGACGCGCACGCCGTCCGTCTCGAAGCCCGGAATCGGGCGCACGACCGACCCCGTAGCGATGATGATGTTCTTCGTGTTGATCGTCTCGGTCTTGCCGTCGTCGCCCGTGACTTCGACCTTGCCCGGCAGCGCCAGTTTGCCCGTGCCTTTGAAGACCGTGATCTTGTTCTTCTTCATCAAGTACTCGATGCCCTTCGAGTTCTTGGTCACGACCCGTTCCTTGCGCTTCTGCACGTCGGCGAACGCGAGTTGAATATCCGAGGCGCGCACGCCGAAGTCGGCCGCGTGCTGCATCTGCTCGTAGACGTGCGCCGACATCAGCAGTTGCTTCGTCGGGATGCACCCGCGCAAGGTACACGTGCCGCCGAGGCGCTTGTCCTTTTCGACCAGCGCCGTCTTCAAACCCAACTGGCCCGCGCGCACCGCCGCCACGTAGCCACCGGGGCCCGAACCGATAATCGTCACGTCAAACTGTTCAGTCGCCAAGGCTCTGATCCTCTTCTCTCAGGGGCGGCAAGACCGCAGGCACACCTCGCTCTCGATGGCCGGCCGCGCATGAATTGTTCGATGGATGGACTTGCAAACCGGGATTATAATGCGTCGCACGTTTTTCAGCCAGCGACGAACAGGAGCAACCAAACCCATGCAACACTCCACCGGCTTCCTCAATTTAGTCAACGACGCCAAGACCCGCATCCACGAACTCAACGTCGCCGAGACGCGCGCCCGCCTCGCCGCCAACCCCCAAGCCCTACTCATCGACGTGCGCGAAGACCACGAATGGCAACCAGCCCACGCAGCCCACGCACACCACATGGGGCGTGGCATCATCGAACGCGACATCGAACAACGCGCCCCCGACCACGCTACCGAACTCATCCTCTACTGCGGCGGCGGCTACCGCTCCGCCCTCGCCGCCGACAACCTCCAACGCATGGGCTACACCAACGTCCACTCCATGGCCGGCGGCTGGAAAGCATGGCAAGAATCAGGCGCGCCAATAGAAGACGAATAGATGTTATATTCGCCGCAGACTCGGAAAGGAGTCCGCGATGCCCGCTGACCCTCAACCTAACGGCGCAATCAAAATCTTCTACTCCTACGCGCATCAAGGACGAAGCCCTGCGCGATGAATCTGGACGGCACCTTAGCGCCTTACGCCGTGCCGGAAAGATCGAAAGACTGGTTTGATCGTCAGATCAAAGCAGGCGACGACTGGAAGGGCAAGATTGACGCGGCATCTAAACGCAGCGCACATCATCCTGCTGCTGATCAGCTCCGACTTTATCCATTCCGATTACTGCTACGAGATCGAGATGAAGCGCGCATTGGAACGGCACAGGGCTGGCGAAGCGCGTATCATCGCCGTCATCCTGCGCCCGTGCGACTGGCAGAAGATGCCTTTTGCCGACCTTCAGGTCGTTGCCCGTCCACGGACAACGCCATCACGCGCTTGGGCTAATCGAGGATGAGGCGTTTCTGAGCGCCGTCAAGGCATCGGCGATATCGTTGAAGCATTGCTTAGCGAAACCTGTCGGCAAACCCGCGCCTGCCGGTACAACGAACGTCACCTGTCGCCCGTCGTCGCTGCCGCGCCCGCCGGTCGTCGGCTTCATTGCGCGGCGCGATGCACAGGGGCACAACATTCTTGCTGCGGCTGCAGACGAGCTTGCGCCGGGGCGGCAACCAACTCATCGCGTTGTGGGGGCCGGGCGGCACAGGCAAGACGACGCTGGCGGCGCAGGTCGCCCGCGAGTTACGGCCGGCAGTTTCCGCAACGGCTCGCGTGGGTCAGCGCATAGCGCGGCAGACTTCGCGCTCCCCACGCTGCTTGATGAGATCGCCACGCAACTCGGGCGCGCAGACCTACGCCCGCTCCGCTCGAAGAAAAGGCGCAGGTGCGCGCCCTCGCCGCAGCCCGCCGCGCTCGTCGTGTTGGACAACTTCGAGACTGTCGCGCTTGATGAACAAGCGCGCTGCCTTGACTTCCTTGCCACGCACGCCGCCTGCCCCGCACTGATCACCACGCGCGACGATACGCGGCGCGACGACGTGCGCAGACATCGGCTCGCCGCCATGCACATTGACGAGGCGCGCGACTTCCTGCGCCGCCTGTCGGGCAGACGCGCCAGCCTGAACACTTCGCCGCATTGGACATAGACGCGCTTATTGCGCAGTGCGAAGCCAACCCGCTCGTCTTGCAATGGGTCGTCAAGCAGATCGAACTAGCGCTTGCCGCCGCAGACCGTGCTGACGATCTGGCACAGGGCAAAGCGACGCCGCCGAGCGCGTCTTCACACGCTCCTTCAACCTGCCCCAAGTCGGCGACGACGGGCGCGCGGCGCTCCTTGCCTTGTCCCTCTTTGTGCCAAGCGCCATCACGCAATCGCTCGCAGAGGCGGCCGGCTTCGGCGCGGACTGAATCGCGCCTAGAGCACGCCGTCGAACGCCTGTCGGCCCTCTGGCTAGTCGAAACGACGACCGGCAACGAACACCTACTCCTGCGCGGTCTAACGCGCCAATTGGCGCAGGCGCAACTTAATAAGGACGCCCATGCCGCCGGCTACCGCCGCCGCTTCGTCGTCCACTTCCTGAATACGCCGAAGCGCGCGAGCAGCCGACGCCCGCCAACTACGATGCGCTCGAAGCAGAGAAAGATAACCTGCTCGCGGCAATTGATGTGGCACGGGAGAGGGTGATTGGCAAAGCGTTATTACGCTGCACCCGGTATTGGCCAAACCTTATGAATGGCATGTTAGGCGTGCGCGGCTATTGGGATGAGGCGCTTCGATATGGCGAACTGGGGGCTAAAGCCGCAGAGTTAATAGGGAACGAGCGAGTAGCTGCGGTTCGTTGTAGGCGACGTAGCCTCAATAAGAATGATGCGTGGTGAGTATGACACAGCGCGTCAAATCTACGATTCAAGTTCTAGATATTTTTAGGCGGCTAAGAGATGAAGGGACATATATGCTATTTATACCCATCAACTTGGCATGCTCGCGCAAGCCGAAGACAAGCTTGAGGAAGCGCGGCAACTCTACGACGAGAGTTTGAAGATCGAAAAGAGACTCGGCGACCAACGCCTCATCGCCATGACGCTGCACGAGTTGGGTCGGCTGGCACAAAAGCAAGGCGAGCGTGGTGAAGCGCGGCGACTCTTCAATGAGAGTTTGGCGATCAAACAGACGCGCGACAATCAGAGCGGCATCGCCAGCACGCTGCACCATTGGCTATGCTCGCAGCAGAGGAAGGCGAGTGGGAGGAGGCGCGGCGGCTCTACCTTGAGAGTTTGGAGATCAAAAAGAGGCTCGGCAATCAGAGCGGCATCGCCCACACGCTGCGCAATCTGGGGCTGTTGGCGGAGCAGGATGGCGACAGGGCAGAGGCGGCGCGGTTGATACAGGAGGCGCTGGCTATTTTCGAGCGGCTAGGGTTGCCGAATGCGGAGGATGCGCGGGAGGATTTGGCGCGGTTGAAGGGGGCGGGGGAGTGAGGTGAAGTTATGGGCGGGGCGGGTGGTTGGTGCAGGCGGTGACTTGATTGGGGCGGCGCGTGGCGGGGTTTGAGCCGCGCGCCGTTGGTTTTGGGCGTGGGGTGGCGGGGTTGGGACGGTGTGCGGCGGGTTTGCAGCGGGGTGTGGAGGGCTTGCAGCCGGAGGTGAAGGCTTTATCTCCATGCGTGGAGGGCTTAGCTCCGAGCACGGAGGGCTTGTCTCCATGTGTGGAGAGTTTACCTCCGAGCGTGGAAGGGTTATCTCCGAGCGTGGAGGGTAGACCTCCGGGCATGGAGATAAGGCTTCCAGGGTTGGAGGGTTTAGCTCCGAGCATGGAGAGAATGGTGCGGGGCGTGGAGGGTTTATGGCGGTGGGCGGAGGATTGGGGGCGGGCGGGGGTGGAAGGGGGTTGCAAAGGGGGCGGGTTGGGGGTAGGATGCGCGGCGCAACCTCGCCGGGTAAATCTCATAACCCCAAAAGGAGACTTCACATCATGGCTCAGAAGAGGAATAGACGGTTGAAACCAGCGGAACTCGCGGCGGATGAGGAAGTGTACGCGGCGCTTAAGAGCATTGCGGGCTATGCGCCGGCTAATCCGGCGTATTCTTTGGCGGCGGTGGAGGCGGCGCACACGCAGTTTCAGCAGGCGCGGCAGAAAGAGGTGCAGACGGCGGCGGCAGCCGACGCGGCGCGGGATGATGCGAATACGGTGGAGTGGGACTTTCACGACCTGATGGGTGGCGTTAAGGATCAGGTGGTGGCACAGTTCGGGCGCAACTCGAACGAGGTGCAGTCGGTCGGGTTGAAGAAGCCGGAAGAGTATAAGCGACCGTCTGGCAAGGGGAAGAAGGACGGGGGCGAGACGAAGTAGGGACGGGCGCAGATGGGTTTGCTTCAGGGTCGGGGCTGTAGCCCCGACCCTGAAGCATTTTAGGGGCGCGGATTAACGCTTCTTGGTGCGGGTAGTTGGTTTGTGTTTGATGCCGACGTGGCGGACGTTGCCGGGTAGCTTTGCGGGTAAGTCTAACTCGTCGTCAACGATGTCTTCCATGTGGACACCTGCGATGCGGGCGTATTGGAGGAGTACCGGCAAGGGTGGTTCATTCCGGCCTGTTTCGTATTTTGAGATTCGGTCGTAGGTAGCAGACTCATCAAGCCCTAATCGTCGCCACATATCAGTCTGAGAAAGACCGAGCGCGGTTCGTATCTGTAATAGCTTCGCGGCTAGACGTTCCGGCTTCGGACGTGCGTATCCCATCAGGAGTTACCTCCTGATGCAGCCGCAGACGTACCGAGCCACTTGCTTCTACGTATAACTATACGTAGAATGTGTTCGCGCCACCGTGTCGCCGTGAGTATGAACCTTTCATGCTCAACGGCGACGCTCATCACTCAGACTGTGAGGGTGAGCAGCGCATTCGACCGTTGCCGTTATTTTCAAAGACTAGAGCGCGCGCATGATAGCAGAGTGTGCGTGTGGGTGACAGGTTATGTTTATGTCAGAGCGTTGCCCGCGTGCGTTGAGTTATCGACATAAGATTCTGTATGTGGGGAGTGACCTTGAATTGTTGCGGGCGCTGAATGAAGCGTTGGCGGGGGCGGAGTGTTATGTGGATCGGTGTCCGGCGGGTTGGTTGGCGCGGGTGTTTATTGAGAGTGATATTGTGTATGCGTTGTTGGTGTTGGGTGATGTGGCGGACGAGTCGGGGGCGGAGTTGGCGGGGTTCGTTAAGTCATTGCCGCATCGTGCGGGGACGCCGTTGATGGTGGTGGCAGAGGGTGGGGGCGCGGAGGTGGTGGCGGCGTGTAGGCGGATGTTTGCGGGGTCGTGATGTGGTGTAGAATTGGCGGCGAGGCTGAAACTGTTATGAGAAGGAAGCGACCGGGTTGCAAACAACAGATAAGCAGACGCGGACGGAGACGGATTCGATGGGCGGGGTGGAGGTGGCGTCGGATCGTTACTGGGGGGCGCAGACGGAGCGTTCGTTGCACCACTTTAATATCGGCGCTGATGTGATGCCGAGGGAGATGATCAGGGCGCTGGGGGTGTTGAAGAAAGCGGCGGCGTTGGTGAATGAGGATTTGGGGAAGTTGGCGGGTGAGAAGTCGGGGTTGATTACGCGGGCGGCGGACGAAGTGATCGGGGGCAGTTTGGATGAGCACTTCCCGCTGCGTGTGTGGCAGACGGGGAGCGGGACGCAGACGAATATGAACGCGAACGAGGTGATCTCGAATCGCGCGATTGAGATGGCGGGCGGGGTGTTGGGGAGCAAGCAGCCGGTGCATCCGAACGACGACGTGAATATGTCGCAGTCGTCGAACGATACGTTCCCGACGGCGATGCACATCGCGGCGGCGGAACAGTTGAATGCGCTGCTGCCTGAAGTGCAACGACTGCACGATGCGATTGCGGCGAAGGCGCAGGAGTTTTGCGACGTGGTGAAGATCGGGCGGACGCATTTGCAGGACGCGACGCCTCTGACGGTGGGGCAGGAGATGTCGGGGTGGGCGAGTCTGCTGGCGCGCGACGTGGAGCGGTTGCAGTTGGTGCTGCCGGGGCTGTACGAGTTGGCGATAGGCGGGACGGCGGTGGGCACGGGGTTGAACGCGCACCCGGAGTTTGCGGAGCGCGCGGCCCGGAAGATCGCGGAGTTGACGGGGCTGCCGTTCCGGTCGCACCCGAACAAGTTTGCGGCGTTGTCGGCGCACGACGAGATCGTGTTTGCCAGTGGCGCGTTGAAGACGTTGGCTTGCTCGTTGATGAAGATTGCGAACGACATACGCTGGTTGGCGTCGGGGCCGCGCGCGGGCTTGGGCGAGTTGGTGCTGCCGGAGAACGAGCCGGGGTCGTCGATCATGCCGGGCAAGGTGAACCCGACGCAGAGCGAGGCGATGACGATGGTGGCGGCGCAGGTCTTAGGCAACGACGCGGCGATAGGCTTCGCCGGCTCGCAAGGCAACTTCGAGTTGAACGTCTTCAAGCCGGTGATGATTCACAACCTGCTGCACTCGATCCGGTTATTGAAAGACGCCTGCCACGGCTTCGTTGACTACTGCGTCAACGGCATCGAGTTGAACCGCGCGCAGATCGACAAGCACCTGCGCGAATCGCTCATGCTCGTCACCGCGCTCAACCCGCACATCGGCTACGACAACGCCGCCAAGATCGCCAAGCACGCGCACAAGCAAGGCATCAGCCTGCGCCAAGCTGCGGTTGATCTAGGACTGTTGACGGAAGAACAGTTCAACGAGTACGTCAAACCGGAAGAGATGACGCATTCGTGATGAGCAGTAGGCAGTTAGAACGGCGGGCGGTCAGCGTGGCCGAAGTTGGGCTTGAGATGAGGTAAGCTTATGACGACAGTGCTTGCGCCGCTAAAGAAGGCTGAACAAAAAGTCGTGCTGCACGGCGTCGGGTGGCAGACCTATGAGCAATTGTTGGCCGATTTTGTTGACAGTCATGCAGCACACTTTGCCTACGACAACGGGACACTGGAGATCATGGTTCTCTCTTTCGAGCATGAACGCTTGACGCACCTCCTGACCGTGCTGGTCGAGATACTGGCGAGCGAATTGGATATTGATACGGAAGGCACTGGCTCGACCACGTTCCGCCGCAGCGATCTGGCTAAAGGATTTGAGCCGGACGCCAGTTTCTACTTCCAGCACGCCGAGCAGATACGGCAGCAAGACCAGATCGATCTGAATACAGACCCGCCGCCGGAGTTGGTCGTCGAAGTTGACATCACCAGCCCCTCGCTCGATAAGTTTCCCATTTTCGCCGCGCTCGGTGTCGCGGAAGTGTGGCGCTATGACGGCACGCGCGTCGGCATCTTTCATCTGACCGCGGGCGCATACCTGAACACAAGCGAGAGCGCGCTCCTACCGCGCGTGACCGCCACGCTCGTCAACCGTCTGCTTGAAGCCGGCAAGACAATGAAACGCAACGACTGGCTGCGCCTCGTGCGCGAGTCAGTACGCAGTTAAGACAGGGCGCGATCAGCGTCGAGCGCCAACAAGTTAAGACGACGACAGTTAAACGGTCACAATCGAACTGCATTTCTTAATAACCATTCTTTCTTCAACTGCCTGCTGCCTACTGCTTATTGTTTCCCCGCACATCTGTGGACATCGTTTGTGCATCTAATTGTGTGCCTGCGTTGGTGGGGTGTGAAACCGCACGCGCGGGCACAGTTTTGTGCCGGCGGGCGCGCTTGCGCTTCGCGGGTTGAAGTGCGATAGTTTCGCGTTTCGCGGGAGGGCCTTCAAATGATGACGACGGCGATTGCAGCGAAAGTGCCTGTGCTGGAAGATTATTTCGGGCTGGCGGACGCGGAGTTGCACGCGCGCATCGAGGCGGCGCGGCGCGAGTTGGGCACGCGGCTCGTCATCCTCGGCCATCATTACCAGCGCGACGACGTGATCTGCCATGCGGATTTCACGGGCGACTCGTTCAAGCTCTCGCAGTTGACGAGCGAGCGGCCGGAGGCCGAGTTCATCGTCTTCTGCGGCGTCCATTTCATGGCCGAGTCGGCCGACATCCTGAAGCCGGGCGCGCAGAAAGTGATCCTGCCCGATCTGGGCGCGGGCTGCTCGATGGCGGACATGGCGTCGGTCGAACAGGTCGAAGACGCGTGGGAACAGTTGACAGAGCTTGGCATCGTGGACGAGTTCCGCGTCATGCCGATCACTTACATGAACTCGACGGCGGCGATCAAGGCGTTCTGCGGTAAGCACGACGGCGTGGTCTGCACGTCGTCGAACGCCGTGCCGCTGTTCGATAAATCGTTGCAAGAGGCCGACAAGCTATTCTTCTTTCCAGATCAACATCTGGGGCGCAACACGGGCGTCAAGTTCGGCATCCCGCTCGATCAGATGGTCGTGTGGGACCCGTTCAAGGAACTAGGCGGCAACACCGAAGAGCAGTTGCGCAATGCGCGCCTGATTCTGTGGAAGGGGCACTGCTCGGTGCATGGTCGCTTCCGCCCGTGGCACGTCGAGCAAGTGCGCAAGGAAGTGCCGGGCATCAAGGTGCTGGTGCATCCTGAATGCGAGCGCGAGGTTGTCGAGGCGTCCGATCTGAACGGCTCGACCGAGTTCATCATCAAGACGATTGCCGCAGCGCCGGCCGGTTCGGCATGGGCCGTGGGCACGGAAGTCAATCTGGTCAACCGCCTCGTGGCGCGCTTTCCAGACAAGCACATACGCTTGCTCGCGCCCGACCTCTGCATGTGCGCGACGATGTATCGCATCGCGCCGCAGAATCTCTGTTGGACGCTGGAATCGCTCACGGCGGGCGTGGTCGTCAACCAGATCACCGTGCCGGAGGAAACCGCGCGTTGGGCGCGCGTCGCGCTCGACCGCATGCTGGCCACGAAATGAAAGCAGTGACGAGTGACGAGCAGCAAGTGACAAGTTTAAGACTTGTGCCTGCTCGTCACTCGTTACTTGTCACTGTTCTTATGGCTGATCCGACAGATAAGGTCGCAGAGAACGTGCCCGGCGCGTACTACGTGGACACCAACTGCATCGACTGCGACGTGTGCCGCGACACTGCTCCCGACAACTTCACCCGCTCCGACGAAGGCAACTATTCCTACGTCTTCAAGCAGCCCCAAACGGACGACGAGCGCGCCCTCTGCGAAGAGGCGCTTGTCTCCTGTCCCGTCGAAGCCATCGGCAACGAAGGCTGAACGGATAATGATGAATGATGAATAGAAGCAACGTCTTCTATTCATCATTCATGCTGCCTTAATCATTTCAGATCAGTATCTTGATCCAACCGTCTTCGATCACAACTTCATAAGCTTCGACGGCGTGGGTCGGGTTGGTGAGGCACGCGCCGGAGCGCACGTCGAAGCGCCAGCCGTGCCAATCGCATTCGACGGTGTGGCCGCAGAGGTTGCCGTCGGCGAGTGGTGCGCCGCGATGCGGGCAGAAATTTTCGATGGCGTGGAATGCGCCGCCGACGTTGTAGAGCGCCAGTTCCTTGCCGCCGTTGAGTTCGACGGTCGCGCCGCGCCCCGGCGGTAGGTCCTCTACGCGCCCCACGGTGATCGTCTCGCCTGAGCGCGCCGGGCGCTTCACGTTGGTAAATTTCTTGTCGAACGATTGCATTACGAGTGTGATCGTAACAAACTGTCTGACATCTGAGCAACGAGCGCAAGCCTGCGCGCGAGCGTGCGTTCACATTGAGCGCGCTGGAATAAGCACGCCGAGGCCGCGACTCTCTCTCACGCGGCGCGGGCGCTACAAGCGCATATCATGGAAGGGAGTAGAGAGACGATGCAAAGAATCATGTTGACACGTGGAGTTATATGGACGCGGGCGACGTTGTGCGCCCTGCTGCTGTTGTTGGCGGTGCAGGTCGGGGCGGCGGCGGAAACAACGATTCGCGGCCGGCTTGCGGCCACGGTCGAGCCGGGCGGCTGGTTGATCGTCACGCCGAAGGACAAGTATCTGCTTGTGAACGCCGACCGCTGGCGCAACGAAGCGTGGTTTCGGGCGGACGCGGAAGTCGAAGCGACGGGCGATCTGCGCCCGAACACGATGAGCATTTACATGGAGGGGCGGGCCTTCGAGGCGCGCATGCTGCGCCCTTTCGACGCGGGCGCGCAGGCGGAAGTCGTCGCCGGCACGCCCGCACTCGCGCGCGTCATAGTCTCCGGTGACGCGCTCGTGCAGGCGCAACCGGACACGGCCGTGGTCACGGTCGCGGTCGTCACGCAGGGCAACACCGCCCTTGCGGCGCAACAGGAGAACGCGCGCAAGACGGACGCGGTGGTACGCGCCGTCAAGGACGCGGCCGGGCCGCGCGGCGAGGTCAAGACGAGCGGCTATAACTTGCAGCCGCAGTATGCCTACCGCGATGGCCAGCCGCCGACCATTCGCGCTTACGAGGCGCGCAACAGCGTGACCGTGACCTTGAGCGATCTGACGCGCGTGGGGGCAGTGATCGATGCGGCGTCGGGCGCGGGCGCGACGAACGTTGACGGCCTCGCGTTCACTTTGCGGCAGGACAAGCAGGCGCGCGCGCAGGCGCTCGGCGACGCGACGCGCGCGGCGTTGGAGAAGGCGCAGACCATCGCGCAGGCGCTTGGCGGTCGTGTCGTGCGGATCATCGAAGTGCAAGAGGTAACCATCGGGCGACCCATCCCGTTATATAAGTCGGACACGGTGTCCTTGCGCTCGGCGGGCGCGGAGCAGGCCCCGCCCACGCCCATCGAGGTCGGCGCGCTCGACATACGCTCGCAGGTGCAGATCGTGGTCGAGATCAGCACCAAGTAAGTTCAAGGCTAAACAAGGTCAATGTCGATGACGGCAGCGGCGCGAATAGCTTGGGCTATCGCGCCGCTGCTGTTTCAACTTATAGCCTGTGCCTTTAACTTATGCCCTTTGCCTTTTGTCTTTCGCCCTGCGCCTTATATAATGACTTTGTTCCCCTTGCAGTCGTAAAGAGATACTTCGGGCGCGTTCGCGTGCGTCAGTGGGCGCGGCGTCCGTTCAGCTATGCATAGATTCAGGAGGGCAGAGATGTCAAGATACGACTACGACCGGGATGACGACAGTTACAGCGGGCGCGGGCGCGACTACGGGCGCGAGCGCGGCGGCTCTTACAGCGAGTACGACGAAGGCTTGGCGCGTGGGCGCGGCTACGACTACGAGCGCGACCGCGATTACTATGCGCGCCGACCTGAGCGCCATGATGTTTTGCCGGACGGCCTGACGGGCCGCCGCGACGAGCGCGCCGACTACGAACGCGAATATGGCCGCCCGCGCGGGCGCGACTACGACGACCGGCGCGATTACGGGCGCGGGCGCGACGAGCGGCGCGGCGCTTCGCGTTCGCACGTGCGTTGCCGCGACATCATGACGCGCGACGTGACGGTGGCCACGCGCGCGACCACTCTGGGCGAGGTCGCCAAGTTGATGCGCGACGAGGACACGGGCGTTATTCCCGTCGTCGAGATCGACGACACGACGTTGCTCGAAGACAAGGGCCGGCCGAGCATGCGCCGCGCGTGGCGAACCGCATGCGCTCGAACGGCAAGCTCGTCGGCCTCATCACCGACCGCGACATCGTGGTGCGCGCTGTCGCCGAAGGCAAGGACGTGACCGTCACGCGCGCCGAAGAGATCATGACGACCGACATACACACGGCGCAGCCGAACGACCGCGTACTCGACGCCGTGCGCAAGATGGGCGACAAGCAAGTGCGCCGCATTCCCATCGTGGATCGTGACGGGCAACTGCGCGGCATCATCTCGATGGCCGACGTGGCCCTTGAAACCAACGACGACCGCGAACTGGCCGAGGCGCTCGAAGAGATTTCCAGCGGCTCGTCGTTCTGGAACAGAATCTTCGGGTGACAACAACACAGCAGCGACGAGTGACGAGTGATGACAAGTTAACAGCTTGTGCCTGCTTGTCACGCGTCGCTCGTCACTCGTCACTGTCTTTTTATGGCTAAATCCATCGACCATTATTTCCGTCTGTTGCACTCGACGCAGCGGCGACCGGCACAGGGGCAGAAGTGGTCGCCCGCGGCCGACGTGTACCAGACGCAGGCGGGTTGGCTGGTCAAGGTCGATCTCGCGGGCGTGCGCTTGGACGAGATCGAGATCGAGATCGACGGCCCCGTGTTGCGCCTGTCCGGCTGCCGGCGCGACGCCTTCTGTCAAGAGACTATCGCGTACCAACAGATCGAGATCACCTACAGCCGGTTCGAGAAGACCCTGCGCTTTCCCTGCCGCATCGAGGGCGCGTCGGTCGAGCGCGACTACCGCGACGGCCTGCTCATCCTGCGCCTGCGCCGTAGCAACGAAGAATGTGAGGACAAGGAACAACAGTAGGCAGTAGGCGGTGCATACACGCCTGTCTTTAACTGCCTACTGTCATCTGCCGACTGCCTACTAATTATCATGGCTGAGAACGAGACAAACATTCAGTCGCCCGCGCGCGCTGGCGAGCCGTTCGAGATCGCGGTGCTGCCGTTACAGAACACGACGATCTTTCCGGGCACGGTTGTGCCGTTGGCGGCGGGGCGTAAGCGTTCCGTGGCGGCGGTCGAGGCGGCGCTCGCGCACCCGGAGAAGTTGCTCGCGTGCGTGAGTGTGCGCGCTCAACCGCGCCGAAGAGGAAGAGGCGCGCCCCGAAGACCTCTACGAAGTCGGCACGCTCGTGATGATCAAGCGCATGATGCGGACGCCCGACGCGATCCAGTTGATCGTGCAGGGCACAGAGCGCGTGAAGGTGCTTGCGTGGGAGCAGGTCGATCCGTTCTTGCGCGCGCGCGTGCAAGTGCTGCCGGAGTTGCGCGTGGTGAACGCGGACGAGGTCGAGGCTCTGCAACGCAACTTGCGCACGGCCGTTGAGCGCGCGTTGGCGCTGTTGCAGCAAGTGCCGCCGGAAGTGCGCGCCGCCGCGATGGGCGCGGACGACCCCGTGCAGATCGCTTACTTCATCGCGTCGATCCTCAACCTCGGCTTGGAAGAGGAGCAGACCATGCTCGAAGCCGACACGGTGGACGAGTTGCTGCGCCGGGCCTACGCGCGGCTAACGCGCGAGTTGGAGATCATGCAGTTGCGCTCGAAGATCGCCAGCGAGGCGCAGACGGAGATGGACAAGGCGCAGCGCGACTACGTGCTGCGGCAGCAGTTGAAGGCCATCCAGAAAGAGTTGGGCGAAGACGAAGGCGGCGAACAGGCCAGAGGCCGAGTTGCTGCGCGAGCGGCTCAACGAAGCCAACCTGCCCGAAGACGTGCGCAAAGAGGCCGAGCGCGAACTGCGCCGCATGGAGCGGCTGCCGTCGGCCGCGCCCGATTACCACGTCATCCGCACGTATCTTGAGTACGTCCTCGAACTGCCGTGGCAGAAGTCGTCCGAAGACAAGCTTGATCTCAACGAAGCGCGGCGCATCCTCGACGAAGACCACTACGGCCTCGAAGACATCAAGGAGCGCATCCTTGAATTTCTCGCCGTCATCAAGTTGCGCCCCGACACCAAGAGTCCGATCTTGTGTTTCGTCGGCCCGCCCGGTGTCGGCAAGACTTCGCTTGGTCGTTCGATTGCGCGCGCGCTTGGTCGTGAGTTCGAGCGCATTAGCTTGGGCGGCGTGCGCGACGAAGCGGAACTGCGCGGTCATCGGCGCACCTACATCGGCGCGATGCCCGGTCGCATCATTCAGTCCTTGCGGCGCGCGGGCGTCAACAACCCCGTCATGATGCTCGACGAGATCGACAAACTCGGCGCGGACTATCGCGGCGACCCGGCCGCCGCGCTCCTAGAGATACTCGACCCGCAGCAGAACAACACGTTCCGCGACCACTACATCGATCTGCCGTTCGATCTCTCGAAGGTCTTCTTCATCGCCACGGCGAACCAGTTGGCCCCATCCCGCCGCCCTTGCGCGACCGCATGGAGATCATCGCGCTCGCCGGCTACAGCGAGCGCGAGAAGCTGCACATCGCCCAGCAGTACCTCGTGCCGCGCCAAGTGCGCGAGAACGGCCTCACGCCCGAACAGTTCGAGATCACCGACGCCGCGCTCGAACTCATCGCCGCACGCTACACGCGCGAGGCGGGCGTGCGCCAGTACGAGCGCACCATCGGCCGCGTCGCGCGCAAGGCCGCGCTCAAGATCGCGCAAGGCGAAACCGCGCACGTCCGCGTTGACGCCCCCGACATCAAAGAGTACTTGGGTGCGCCGCGCTTCTACCCCGAACAGGCGCGCAAGGAACTGCCCGCGGGCGTCGCCACCGGCATGGCGTGGACCGAAATGGGCGGCGAGATACTCTTCATCGAAGCCACACTCCTCCCCGGCGGCTCAGGCTTAACGCTCACCGGGCAACTCGGCGAAGTCATGCAAGAGTCCGCCCGCGCCGCCCGCTCTTACCTCTGGTCGCACGCCGCCGAGTTCGGCATCTCCCCCGAAATGTTCCGCAACTACGGCGTCCACCTACACGTCCCCGCAGGCGCGATCCCAAAGGACGGCCCCTCGGCCGGCGTCGCCATGACCGTCGCCCTCGCTTCATTACTCACGGGCCGCCGCGTCAGCCCCAACACATCCATGACCGGCGAGATCACACTCTCCGGCCTCGTCTTCCCCGTCGGCGGCATCAAGGAGAAGGTACTGGCGGCGCACCGCGCAGGCATTCGCCGCATCGTCCTGCCCGCCCGCAACGAAGCCGACCTCGAAGACATCCCCGCCGACGTGCGCCAAGAACTACAATTCTTCCTCCCCACCCGCATCTCCGAAGCCCTCGACGCCGCCCTCGACCCCCTCGTCACCAGCCCCCCGCCCCCGCCCATCCCCGACGGCGACGGCGCACGCGAACCAACCAACCCCCAATCCACCGACCCCCAACCCCTCCACGCCCAAGAAGCCTGACACGGCCACAACAACCATCAACCACCAACACAACAAGGCGCGAAGAAGTTTGAGTTCTTCGCGCCTTCCCATCTTTGCGCCTTTGCGTGAGGTTTTCTTAGGTCAGTCAGGACGCTCACGCAAAGGCGCAAAGCGCATCAACCCAACAACCTATCAACAGTTAACACCGCCCGCCTACTTCGTCTCGCCTTTGTCCTTCCCCTTCGGCGACTTACGCTCCGACGTGCGCGTCAGCCCCATCGTCTGCGCCTCAACCGAATCGCGCCCAAACTGTGCCACCACCTGATCCGTCGCCCCCTGCGTCAGATTATGCAACTCCCACTCGCTCTCTGCCGCCTCGTCGCGCGCCACGTCGGCCGCCGCAATCGCCTGCACTTCCTTCGCCCGCGCCGCTTCCATCTTCGCCTCCGCCGCTGTCACCTTATCCACCGTGTAAGCCTGATTAGCCGGCGCATACCCTGCGATGGTCTTCAAATTAGCCGCCCGCGCCTTATCCGCCGCTATCTGCGCTGGGCGCAGCCGCGTGTTCTGATTTTTCGCCATGATGTGAGTCTCCGTTTACGTGAAGATTGAGGATTCACCGCCCACCGCTCGTCAACCACCCGCAGCACGTGAAGGCCCGCATCTTACGCCCCACCCGCCACCCAAGCAACAACAAAATCCACCCGCTACCCACCCCGCCACGCCCCTAACACCGCCCCGCAACCCCCTCACACCCCACCGCAACGCCCTTCCGCCCCCATGTTCCGCCCCAACATCCCCCCGTTCCGCTCCAACATACCGACGTAACGCCATAACACAGCGACGTAAAGCTCTAACATGGCGACGTAATGCCATAACATCGCCATGTTCCGCCCCAACATCCCGCCGTAATGCCTTTACGTCGCCCTGTCATCCTCCAACATCGTCTCGCAATGCCCTTCCGCCCCCATGTTATGCCATCACGTCGCCCCGTAACACCCCAACATCACACCGGGCCACCCCAACGCCGCCCCGTCAATCCCCAACCACGCCCGCGCCCACCCACGCTCCCACACCGCCAACCCACCTCACTCCCCCGCCATCTCCAACCGCGCCAAATACTCCCGCCCCCGATCCGCATCTGGCAACCCCAACCGCTCGTGGATGCGCAACGCTTCCCGTGTCAACCGAGCCGCCTCCGCCCTGTCGCCGTCCCGCTCCGCTAGCAGCCCCAGATTGCGCAGCGTGGCGGCGATGCCGCGCTGGTCGCCGCGAGTCTCTTTGATCGCCAAACTCTCATGGTAGAGCCGCCGCGCCTCCTCCCGCTCGCCTTCATCTGCTGCGAGCATAGCCAAATGGTGCAGCGTCATAGCGATGAGGCTCTGATTGCTGAGCGTCTTTGTGATCGCCAAACTCTCATTGAAGAGTCGCCGCGCTTCGGCACGCTCGCCCTGCTTTTGTGCCAACTGGCCCAACTGGTGCAGCGTCATAGCGATGCCGCTCTGGTTGTCGAATTTCTTTGCGATCACCAAACTCTCGTCATAGTGTCGCCGCGCCTCTGCATACTCGCACTGCTCTTGCGCGAGCATCCCAAGTTGATGCAGATAGACGGCGACGTTCTGCTCATCCCCGCGTTGTCGCAGCACCGCGAGTGCCCGCTCGTAAGCTGCCCGCGCCGCCGCGTATTCGCCGCGCATCAGGCGGATCGTGGCGGCATTCGCGGCGAGCATGACGGCCGCGCCCTCATCGCCCGCTGCTTCGGCGGCGCGTGCGCCCTGCTCGTTGCGCCGGATCGCCTCGTCCCAATGACCGCGCACGTACAGCACCCGGCCCTCAGGGTTACCCAACACCCCAGCGACCCCTATGACGCTCAGCCAATCGTGCAACGCTTCGGCCGTGTCCATCGCGGCCAGCAGGTTGTCTAGCTCCGCTTCGAGCGCGTCGTAGGCTTCGGGCGTCGGCTGATAGTGCGCTTCGACATAGGTCAGGAAGTGGGCGACGAAGCGGTGGCGGTAGTCGTCGGCGCGGCGGTCTTGCTCCAAGCGTGCCAGTGCGAGTTGGCGGGTCAGACCTTCGAGGGTGAGGCGCGTGCCTGCATCGGCGGTCTTGACGAGCCAGAGGTCGGCGAGGTGTTTGACGGCGGCGTTGAGGCGGGGCACGTCGGCGTCGAACCCGGCGACTTCGGCGAGGGCGGGGCGGGCGGCGGACGGGGTAAAGAGGGCGAGGGCGAGCAGGGCGGCGCGGCCGTCGTCGGTGAGTTGCGGCAGGTTAAAAGAGCGGGTGAAGACGCGTTCGGCGGCGTCGCCTGCGCCGTGCGTTAGATCATCCAACACGGTCGCGGGTTCTTGCGCGGCGTCAATCTGGCGGACGACCCATTGCAGCAAGAGCGCGTTGCAGGCGGCAGTTTCGATGATGCGGTCGTGGTCAAGTTTGGTGAAGGTGTCGTGGTCGTTCGTCTGCGCGATCAGGAGTTGCAGGTAGAGACGCGCTTCTGTGAGTGACATGGCATCAATCTTGATGTTGTACGCATCGTCAATCTTCTGGCGCGTGGTGATCAGCGGGGACGCAGGCGCGCTCTTGAGAAACTCTGCGAGGCGGGGCTGTTCGGCTTCGGTGACCGTCTCGAAGTTATCGAGCACGACGAGTGTGGGTGCTTGCATGAGTAGAGCGCGGACGGCTTCTGCTTTCGGATCGAGCGCGAGCGGGCGCAGGTCTGGGCGGTCGAGTTGCGCGGCCACATCGTCAAGCAACGTTGCGAGGGTGTAATCGGCACGACCGAGCGCCGAAGTCCAGATAACGCGTTTGGCGAAGCTATCAATGAGCGCGCGGGCCGCTTCGGCGGCGAGCGTTGTCTTGCCGACGCCGCCCGCGCCCCATAGCACGATCAGTTGCCACTTGCGCGGCTGTAGCTCTTCACGCAGGCAAGCAAGTATGTCGCGCCCTTCGGCGTCGCGGCGGGCAACAAAAGGCACAACAAGGTTCGAGGGAATGGCAACGACGCGCGTTGACGTGCCAGACGTGGGCGGTAGGGCAGACGGGCGGTAGGGCGGCGGGCGGCAGGCGCGGCGGCTCTGCTGGCTCAACCTTGATGACAACTTCGTGACGCGCGGGCGGCAAGCTCGGCTCGTGTGCCTGCGCCCGCCCGATGAGGCGTCTGAAGCCCGCGCCGATGGATTTGTAGCAGATGCCGATGGTCGTCAAGATGACGGCCGTAATGAGGTCGGCGATCAGATTCGTCGCGCACCCCCGGCGTGAGGGTCTGCCAATAGTGCCAGAAAGTGTCCATAAACCTATGCGCTCTCTAGCGCGCATTATAATTTCTATCTGCCCCACACGCGCACAATTTTCGCCGCATAAAAACTAAGCCCCGGCCGGCTCAATGAAAGCCGGCCGGGGCAAATTTTGCTCGCGGTCTGCGCCCGTCAACTCCGGGCAACCGCGCGCACGGCACAGGCCGAAGTGGCTTCGGCCTGTGCTATGAGTGTTTAAGGCAACGCTTCGACGTTGATGTAGAAGCGATAGACGCCCGTCTGTTGGACGCCCAACAGGAAGTGGACGTTGATGCTTGCGCCGTTGGCGAGCGGCGTGCCGAGCGTGACCGTGCCGGCCGAGACGGTCGAGTTGAGGCCCCCGCCAATTGACTGGGTCGGCGGCGTCTCAAGCGTCAGCCCCTGAATCGAGGTCGTGCCGCCGCCCGACAGGTTCGCCGTGAACGTAGTGGACGTGCGCATCCGCAGATCGGCCGTGCCTGACGGACTTAGGTTCGTCGTGATGTCCACGGCGCGGAAGCGCAGGCGTGTGACGGCCGCGCCCGTGTTGTTCGTCACCTTGCGGCGGATCGAGAGCGTGCCGAAGGTGGAGTTGTTCGCGGCGTCAGCCGTGTTGTCGCGCGCACGGGCGCAGGCGGACGTGGTTGCACCCGCGCCGGAGCAACCCGCATCAACCAGCGACAACTTGATCGTCGCATTGCGCAGGATAGGACTGGAGAGATTCTCCGGCCCCGGTGCGCCGAGTCGCTGCCCGGCGGCGGTTGACGCGGCGGAGGTGTCTACGAACTGGAAGTCGGTGGCGTTGTTGCCCGTGTCGGTCGGCAGCCCCGTGGTCAGACTGGGCTTGCGATAGAAGCTGTAATCAATCGCGGCGGCGGCTATGGCCGTATAGCCTGTGCCCTCTTTGTAGGTTGTGTTGGCTTCCGACGTTGAGCCGACGGCGTCAAGCCGATTGGCGGCCGAGAAACTCGCGCCGCCGGTCGAGTTGTTGAAGATGGCGAGGCCCGCGTTGTCGGGAACGTCGGTGGTGTAGGTCACGTTGGCGGTGGCGGTCGTGCCGTTGCCGGCCGGGTAGCCGCTGATCGAGTAGGCGACCGAGTTGGCGCACAGGAAGTGCCCGCCCGCAGGGATGTTCGTGCCGTTCGGGACGACGCAGCGGGCCGTGCCGTCCGACGCCGCAACGGCCAGCCCGGCGGAAGCATCCGCCGCCTGCGTGGTCAGTGTCGCGCCCGTGGTGTTGTACAACTCGATGAACTCGTCGTTCGCACCGGAGGGGCCGCGCAAACGGAACTCGGAGATGACCAACTGCCCGGCGGTCGTCGCCGGAATTTGCGGCGTGATGTTGAGCGACCAGCCACCGCTAATTGAGCCGGCGTCGCCGCCCGAATCGTCCACGACGTAGAGACTCCACGTCCCGTTCGGGTTCGTGCCGTTGAAGTGGTTGGCGAAGGTCGCCGTGCTATCGGGCGCGGCGAAATCGGTCGCGGCAGGCGCGGGCGCGGGCGCAGGGAAGGTGTCACCGGCCGGATTGTCGGAGGTCGGGCGGAACGTGCCGGAAGTGAGCGGGGCGTTGGTCGGCAACTGGCTGGCCGCCGCGTCGTCGAACGTGAGGGTCACGCTCGGTTGCGCGCCGGACGCTTGGCCGCCCACGTCGCCCAAGAAGACCAACTTCGCGCCGGTCGGCCCGACTACCATTATGTCTACGTCTTCGACGAACACGTGGCTTAAGCCGGTCAGCGTCAGAGTCACTTTCTGAACAGTGCCAGTGACGCCGGAGACGACGATGTCCGAGGGGTAGGGCGTGGCAGCACCGACAGCGGGGATCGTGATCGCTGCGGGGTTGGAAAAGACCACCTGCGGGGCCTGCGGCGCGCTAATCCCCTTGCGCTGGTTGCCGCCTTTCAGCGTGCTTTGCGCCAGCACGAGTTGCGGCGCGAACAGGGCGAGGCAGAGCAGCGACGCAATAAACGCCGCGCGGCCGGTGTGGGAACGAATACGCATTTAAGTTTTCTCCTTAGACAGCTAGAACCCGGCCTGCCTGCCGGAATGCTTGATGCTCAGCCCACGCGAGGGGAGTCTGATGCCTGTAGAACCTGTTGCAAGGGCCGCTGGATGTTGTTATGCCTGAAACCGTGTCTGGTTGATTGCAGTCGTATTACCGCCAAGCGGCTTAAGCAGTGGTAAGTAAAAGCGAGCGTGTCGAGCGTCACCTGATCTCCGAACCCACTCTAGCACACCGCCTCGGCACGCGGCAATATACTTGATCAGCAGGCAGCATGCAGTTCGGCCGGTTGGCTATAATCTACGCACAGACACAGGGTAACAGTTTCTTCTTGTGCGCGCGCCCGCAGCAGATCGGTTATGATGCGGGGTCTAACGAGCGGTACGCGCGCGGGCGACAAGTTCATCAGCGACGAGGAGGAGACGAAGTGGCGACGAAGAAGGCGCAGCGCAAAGCAGGCATCGCCGCCCAACGGCGCGGGCAGCAGATGGGCGACGAACGCAGCAACAGTCCGAACAAGATGGACGAGGCCAGAGAGAACACGCCGGCCCTGCGCGGCCGCCGCAAGACGGCGAATAAGTTCTTCGCCGACGACACGCAACAGGCCGTCGGCGGCAACGCCGCGCGCCCGCGTTCCAACTCACCCTCTGTGCCTGCTGCCGTCCCAACCAACGTCAAGAAGGGCGAACCGGGCGGCGAAGCGGCGCAGAAGACCCTCACGCAAGGGCCGAAGACCAGCGGCAAAGGGCGCGGCCCGAAAGGCTGACACAAGGCGCGACGCAAAGACAGTTTTTGCAATGCACGCTTTAAGGCCGCGCGACGACGAGCGGCTCGGCTTCCGGTTCGCGGCGATAGAAGACGCGCGGGCGTTGACCGCTGCCCCGGCGCACGCCCAGTGTGCGTTGCGTCTGCGCGCCGTCGTCGAACGTCAACTCGCGCCCGGCCGTGCGTGCGCGTTGGAGTTCTTCCACCTGCATCTCCGGCACGCGCCGCGTCGTGTAATCCAACCACTCGCGCAGTAACACTTGCCCGTCCTTCGGCTCGCCGTCGGCCGAAGCCTGCCGCAAGCCCTCTTCGATCAGCGTGTAGGTCAACAGGCCGTGGCCGAGTTTCGACACTTCCTGCGCCGCTTGAAAACTCTGCGCGGCCGTCAAGATGTACATGCCCTTCTCATAAGCCAACTGCGCCAAGCCCTTCGAGTTCATCGGCCCGCGTCGCTTCTCTTCTGCTTCGAATGCCTGCCCGCTATGGCATGCATCAATGACGAACAAGAACAGCCCCGCGCCAATCTGCTCAAACGCCTGCTCCAACTCACGATCAGACACACTGTGCGCGAGCAGCGACTCCATGCTCGCCGCGTCGAGTTGCGCGCGCCCGCCCATGTATCCGAGGTCGTGCGGGATCAAGTAGAACTTGTTGTCGTGCGCCATGCCATGCCCGGCGAAATAGATAATGACGGCATCTTCGGGTTGCACGCGCGGCGCGAGCGCGGCCGCCGCCTTCAAGATGTTGGCCTTCGTCGCGCGTGCGTCCGTCAATGAGAGCGGCGCAACGCCGCCGTAGCGGCCGAGTCGGGACTGTTGCGCCACGAACGAATCGGCAAAACTCTTCGCATCGGCGACGGCATACTTGAGATTGAACTGCGCGTTCTCGTATTCGTTCACGCCGATGGTGAGCAGATAGATGATGCCCTTGCGTTTGAGCGCGGTCGCGCCTATGAGTTGCAACTCCGCATCGGGGCTTTTGACGTTGTCGCGGTTGAAGGCGTAAGCGGTCAGATGGTTCTCGCCCGCGACGACGGGCAGCGTCGTCTCAAGAGTCACGCGCGTTTGGCCCGCGAGCACGTCGCCGCGCCACGCCTTGACGAGCGAGCCGTTACGAAACAAGCGCACGTCGCGCGCGCCTGCGGGTGCGGCCGTGATGTCGAGTTTGACTTTGACAGTGCGCGTGGTAATCGCGGACGGCGGCGTCGTGTTGGGCGTCGTGTCGTTAACGAGCGCGAGGCCCATCTGCGGCGCGCGGCGGTCACGGTCGGCCAAGCCGCGCGGTGCGACCGGGCGTGCGCCGTTCATCAACTCGGTGAGCAGGTTCGGATAGTAGAACTCGTTGAAGAACGCCTCGACCGGCAACACGTCGCGCGGCTTATCGGAGAAGCGCCAGAGGATCGCTTGCCACGCGCCGGGCGAGCCGTCGAACAGACCATCGGGCGTCGTCACCAGCCAATCGTTCTGGTTCACGGGCGTGAGCGCAGCCAACTCCGCGCCCGTCGCTAGGTCCCACAACTTGGCGAGCCGGTCATAGCTGCCGGTCAACAACAAACGGCCGTCGCCGCTGAAACTAAGCGCCGAGATAAAGTCTGTGTGCCCGTGCAACGTCCGCAACTCAGCGCCCGTCGCCGTGTCCCACAGCCGGATGAACGCCTCGGCGCGCAACGGTTCGCCGTTCGCCGCTTTAAGTTTGATCTCGCCCTGCGGGTTGCGCGCGAGGACTATGCCCGCCAGAATTTTGCCGTCGGGGCTGTACGCGAATTTGAAGTAAGCGATGAGCGTCGCTTCGTCTGCGCGCGGTTGGATGGCGCGCGCTATTTGGCCCGTCGTCGTGTCTATAAAGATCACGCGCCGCTCGATGTCGCCCGCGACGAGATACTTGCTATCGGGACTGAACGCGATTGACGCGACGTAGATGGGCAACGTGTGCGCCGTCTGCCCCGTGGCGACATCGAGCAACGTGACGCTGCGTTGCGCGTTGTCGGCGACGGCGAGGGACTTGCCATCGGGGCTGAACGCGATTGCGGCGATGCTCTGCTTATGCTCCGCGAGTTGCCGCAGCATGCGCCCCGTCTCCGCGTCCCACAGCTTGAGCGCCTTGTAGTCGTAAGCGGCGAGCGTCCGACCGTCAGGACTAAAACTGACGCCGCCATAACTGACGCTGCGTTCCAACTCGCGCGCCGTGCCGCGCTCCACGTCCCACAACGTCAGCGAGAGTATGCCAGCGACGGCCAAGCGTTTGCCGTCGGGACTGTAAGTGAACGCGGCCGCTGCGCCGTCGGGTTTACTAAGCGCGCGCGCCTGCGTGCCGTCGGCGTAATTCAACAGCACGACCTTGTCGTCCGACGCCGCGTCGTTGCCCACATAACGATCATCGGGGCCGAGCGCGAGTGAACGCCCGTCGGGACTGAAGGCGACGGCGTTGAGCGCAAACGCGCGCCCGGAGAGCGTGCGCAACTTGCGCCCTGTGCGTTCGTAGATTTCGATCTCCGTGCCGCGATCTCCGGGCGGGTTGTAGGCGTAGCGCAGACCGTCGGGGCTGATGGTCGCGCTCATGTTGCGCTCGACATCGTTGGCGGACTGCGGGTCTTCCTTGATACCGGGCGCTTGGGTCAACTCAGCGCCCGTGCGCGCGGCCCAAGTAAGCGTGCGCGCAGGTTCATAAGCTGTGAGTTGTTGACCGTCGGCACTGAACGCGAGCCGCGCGCGGACGACGAACGGCTGCTGCCACAACTGATGTCCGGTCGTCGCGTCAAAGACTTTGACTGCTTGCTGCGCCTCGTCCGTCAACGCGACGAGCGCGCCGTCGTTGCTCACGGTCAACTGTCGCGCCGTGAGTTTGAGCGCAAACTTTTCGCGCCCGCGCGCTACGTCCCAAGCGCGCACGCTGCCCACGCCGTATGTGATGAACGTGCGCCAATCGGGCGCGGCCGCGATGAAGATTGTTGCCGCATCGAGTCGGCGGCTCTCACCACGCAGGAAAGTTTTCAGCACGCGCCCGCTCTGCGCGTCGAGCAGTTCGACCGCGTTCGTGTCGCGGACGACGGCCAACTGTTGCTCGTCGGCGCTGACGAGCAGTTGCTCGATGGTCGCGTCGCGCAACGAGTTGAGCCGCCGGCCCGTGGTCGTGTCCCACATGATGACGTGGCCGCGCGCGCCCACAAGGACGCGCCCGTCCGCGCTGAATGCGAGCGCGGACATCATCTCGTCCTCGGCGTCGAACGCCGCCAACTCCCAACCGTTGGCCACGTCCCACAGTCGCACCGTATGATCCAGACTACTGCTGGCGAGCAGTCGCCCGTCGGGCGAAAACGTCATGTGATAGACACTCTCCGTGTCGGCCCTTCTGCACCGTCAACTGCGGCCGTTGCGCGCGCACCAATGAAGTACAGCCCAACAACACAAACAACGATAAGACTACTAGCACCCGATACTGTGTCCGCAGACCCATGTGATTGAAGCTCCCGCTTTGCTGACAGATAAAAAGAGAGCCGCGCGCTGTTCGTGCCACCCGCAACAACACGCGGCGATTGATTAAGGAGCTAGTCTAGAACAGCAGCATGTTTGCGGACTATTTTCTTAATCAAAGCCGCCAAATTCGCGGCTTTCCGGTAGTTGAAGCGGAACTCCATTTCTTTCAGATAGAAATAGAAGTGTTCGCGGCGCACGCCGTAGTAGCTTTTCAACTTCGTCTTGGCATAGCCCCAGAAGTTCTCGATGCCGTTAATGTGATTCCGCTTACTCATCACAAAGCACTGCTGATGATTGATGCGGTAGTGCTTGAAGCCGTCGAGCACCAGCCCATCGTAGGAGCGGAAGCTATCGGTGTAGATGACGCTCTCGGGCACGACCTTCGTCTTGATGATCTGGCGCAAAGTCTTACGAGACACGTCCTCGACGATGCGGGTGTAGACCTTGCCGTTGCGCTTGAGCAGCCCGAATACGGGGACTTTGCCGGCTGCGCCGCGACCACGTTTGCCTTTGTGCCGGCCGCCGAAGTAAGACTCGTCGCACTCGACCTCGCCTCCGAGCGGGCTGTGCAGTTCGCACTCGCGGGCGAGGCAGCGACGAATGACGTGGTAGACGCGCTCGGCGCTGTGGCGGTTGATGAGCATTACTTTCGCGGCACGACTCGCGGGCACTTCTAGCGCGAAGTAGCCGATCAACTGGTTGAGCTGGCGGTTCGTCAGCTTACTGTTTTTAATTAACCGTTGAGCCACTCGAACAGCCTATTTCTCGATAGCTGTTCTAGACAAGCTCCTTGATTAAAGACTGTGTTACTAGCCTGACCCTTGCGCTTTAAGGTTTGGCGACGAGCAGGGGCGCGGCTTCAGGCTCGCGCCGGTAGAAGGCGCGCGGGCGCTGACCGGAACGACGCGGCACGTCGAGACTCCGCTCGGCTTCGGCGAACGAGAGATCGCGGCCTGTGGTCTGCGCCGCGCGCATCTTGTCGAGTTGCATTTCGGGCACGCGGGCCGTCGCATAGTCGAGCCATTCGCGCACCAGCACCGCACCGTCTTTCGGTTCGTGATCGGCAGCCGCTTGCTTGATACCTTCTTCAACGAGCGCGTAAGTCAACAACCCGTGGCCAAGTTGCGATGCTTCCTGCGCCGCTTGAAAACTCTGCGCGGCCGTTAACACGTACATGCCTTTTTCATAAGCCAACTGCGCCAGACCTTTCGAGTTCATCGGCCCGCGTCGCTTCTCTTCCGCTTCCAACGCCTGCCCGCTGTTGCAGGCATCTACGACGAAGATTAGATGCTCGCTGTCAATCTGCTCGAAGGCTTGTTCCAACTCGCGGTCGGAGATGCCGTGCGCGATGATCGCTTGCAGCCCCTCGGCATTCAAAGCCGTGCGCGGCCCGTCGTAGCCGAGGTCGTGCGGCATGAGATAAAAGCGATTGGCTTGCGCCGTGCCGTGGCCGGCGAAATAGACGAAGACGCCATCTTCAGGTTGCGCCTGCTTGGCTAATTGCGCGAGCGCGCCGAGGATGCCGGCCTTCGTCGCCCGCTCGTTCAAGAGCGAGACGATCTCGACGCGTTCGTAGTTGCCCAAGCGTTCCTGTTGCTGTTTGACTTCCGTCGCAAAGAAGTTCGCATCGGCGACGGCGTACTTGAGATTGTATTGCGCGTTCGCGTATTCGTTGACGCCGACGGCCAAGACATAGGCCGTGCCTTTGCGTTTGAGCGTGTCCGCGCCGGTGATTAAGAGTTGTGCGTCGGTGCTCTTCACGTTGTCGCGGTTGAAGGCGTAAGCCGTGAAGCGGTTGACGCCCGCGACAACGGGCACGGTCACTTCAAGCGTTGCCTGTCGCTGCCCTTGCAGCACGTCGCCGCGCCACGCTTTGACGAGCGAGCCGTTGCGAAACAGCCGCACGTCGCGTGCGCCGCTCGTCGGTGCGTGCTCGGCCCGCGCGGGCGCGCGCGTGTTATCAACGACCGCAACCGAAATCTTTATCTCACGCGCGTTCTGGACAGACGACTGTGCGGCGGCGCTTGTCGGCGCTTGTTTACTAACGCTCGTCGCTGGCTTTGTGCCCTGCGTGATCGTGACTGAAGGTTGCCGCCGATCAATCCGCACGAGGTCGCGGCCGGCGGGCGGCGTGGGCGACTTGCCCGCCAACACGTCGGCCAGTAGATCGGGATAGTAGAACTCGTTGAAGAAGGCTTCGGCCGGCGCGTAGTTGAACGTGTCGTGATTGAAGCGCCAGAGGATTTCGCTCCACGCGGCGGGCGAGCCGTCGAAGAAACCTTCGGGCGTGACCGCGAGCCAGTCCGATGCGCCGACGGCGACGAGGCTGAGCAACTCTTTGCCCGTCGCCACGTCCCAGATTTTCGTCTTCGCGTCCTGTCCGGCACTGATGAGCTTCGTGCCGTCAGGCGAAAATTCCACAGACGAGACTGCGCCGAGATGCCCGCGCAACGTGCGCAACTCTTGCCCGTTGCCTGTGTGCCACAACTTGATCGTTTTATCCGCGCTGGCGCTGGCAAGCGTCTGTCCATCCGGCGAATACGCGAGACTGGTGATAAAACCCGTGTGCCCGGACAGGGTGCGCGGCGTGCCCGGCTCGTACAAGATGACCGTCTCGGCAAACCCGGCAATCGCCATCTGCTGGCCTTTCGGCGCGAACGCCAGCGAAGTGATCAGCGCCGGGTAGATGTCCGCCAGTGTGGTGAACTTTTCGCCCGTCGCCGGATTCCACAGCGTAACGGAACGACTATCGCCGAAGGTCGCCAACACTTGCCCGTCCGGTGCGAAGGCCAACTTATCAGGACCTAAGATGTGATCGTATTTGAACGTGCGCAGTTCGTTGCCGGTCGTTGCGTCACGCAATCTAAAATTGCCGACAAGGCCGCTCGCTATCATCGTGCCATCAGGCGAGAAGGCGACGCGGGCGGCCGTGCCGTTGTCGCCGCTGTAGGTCCAACGCTGCACGCCTGAAGCGGTATCCCAGAGCGTGGTGCGCCGGTCCCAACGACTGACGGCGGCGAGCGTCCGGCCGTCGGGCGCGAATGCCACGTCTTCGACGTAGCTCGTGAAGCCGCGCAAGGCCTTCACGCCGCTGCCCGGCGCAGTTTCCCACAACCTGATCGTGCCCTCGCTGCCTACGCTCGCAACTTGCCGCAAGTCGAGTGCAAACGCCGCTGCGGCCGCAGGAAACGAACGACCTTGCATAGTCATCAGGGCCTGCCCCGTGGTCGCGTCCCAAAGCTGAATCGTTTTGTTAGTGCCGACGCCCGCGAGCAATTGCCCGTCGGGCGAGAACACAACCGTGTCAAGTATGGCCCCGTGTTCGCGCAACGTCATGACCTCGCGGCCCGTGCTGACGTTCCACAGCTTAACGGTCTTGTCCCAACTGCCGCTGGCGAGCCGTTTGCCATCGGGCGCGAACGCCACCGATGTGACCGCCGAAGTGTGCCCTTGCAGCGTGCGTACAGCCCGGCCGGTCGCCGCGCGCCAGAGCGTGATCGTGTTGTCGTGATAGGCGCTGGCTATGGTCTGCCCGTCGGGCGCGTAGGCCAGCGCCATCACCTCTTTCGCGTCGCCCTCGAACCGGCGCACTTCCTGTCCCGTCGCCACGTCCCACAGCAGCAACGTGAAGCCTCTGCTGACGCTGACGAGTTGCCGGCTATCGGGCGCGAACGCCAGCGCCTCGACCTGTGTGGGCGACGTGAGCGCGCGCAACTCTTGCCCGGTGTTTGCGTCCCACAGCTTGATCGAGTTGTCGTTCAGTTTGCCGCCCGCCGTGACGATGAACCGGCCATCGGGCGAATAGGCGACCGCCTTGATATAGCTGCGAAATTCCATCGCGTCGGGGCGCGGCAGATGTTCGAGCGCCAATAGCTGCTCGCCCGTCATCACGTCCCAGACGCGCGCCGTCGGGTCGTTATTGCCCGAACTGACCAAGCGCCGGCCGTCGGGCGCGAACATGATGGAATCGATCTCATCGAAATGGCCGGGCAGCGCGCGCAGTTCGCGCCCCGTCGCCACTTCCCAGAGCCGCACCGTCTTATCCAGTCCGCCGGTCGCCAGCAGTCGGCCATCGGGCGAGAACGCGACCGCCTTGATGCTGTAGCTGTGTCCGGTCTGCACGACCAGTTCCACTTCCTGCGGGCGCACCGTCAGCTTGAAACCGACGAACAGCAAGGCGCACAAGCAGACGAGCCGAATGCGCCGCGTTGAGTTTGACAAGCAAGCTATTAACAGAAACTTCTTCATTAAATTATCCGGCCTGAAGCTTAACGTTCTTGCCTTTGCGCTCAGAGATACGAGAGCCGCGCCGGAATGGTTGAGGTTCATTCATCCGGCGCGGCTGTCATGAACGTGTGTTCACGTTGAGCGCAAGTCGTGTGCGGCTATTCGACGAGCCACGTGTCGCCGCTATTGATCAGTTTCTCTAAACTGCCGGGGCCGGACTTGGCAATCGCGGCGTCGATCTGAGCGACGAGCAGGTCTTCGTAGGTGGCGCGCTCGACCGCGCGGAAGATGCCGACGGGCTGCGGGAACTGCGGGTACTCCATGCGCGCAAGCATGAAGGCGACCGACGGGTCGTGCAGGTTGATGTCATGAACGAGGCAGTCGTTCACGTTGAGGCCCGTCTCACCGCCCAGTTCGATCACTTCCGGATGCGCGCCGTTCATGCGAATCCCCTTGTCGCGGTTCTTGCCGAAGACCATCGGCTGCCCGTGCTCAAGATAGATCATGCGGTCGGAGCGATGCTGGCGCTCGGTGAAGTATTCAAACGCATTGTCGTTGAAGATGTTGCAGTTCTGATAGACCTCGATGAACGAGATGCCCTTGTGGCGAGCCGCCGCTTGCACGGTCGCGCCCAGATGTTTGACATCCAAGTCGAGCGAGCGTGCGACGAACGTGGCCTCGGACGCGATGGCGAGCGACACCGGGTTGATCGGATAATCGATCACGCCCATCGGCGTCGATTTCGTCTTCTTGCCAAACTCGCTGGTCGGGCTGTACTGCCCTTTCGTCAATCCGTAGATGCGGTTGTTGAAGAGTATGTAGTTGATGTCGAGGTTGCGCCGGATGGCGTGCATGAAGTGGTTGCCGCCGATTGAGAGCGCGTCGCCGTCGCCCGTGATCACCCACACAGACAGATCAGGGTTCGCGCCCTTGATGCCGGTGGCGATGGCGGGCGCGCGCCCGTGGATGCTGTGGAAGCCGTAGGTGTTCATGTAATAGGGGAAGCGCGACGAGCAGCCGATGCCCGACACGAACACGATCTTCTCGCGCGGGATGCCTAGCTCCGGCATCACCTTCTGCACGTTGTTCAAGATCGAGTAGTCGCCGCAGCCGGGACACCAGCGCACTTCCTGATCGGAGGTGAAGTCGGCCTTCGTCAACTTCGCGGGCGGCGGCGCGACCGCGCCCGCCACGACCGGCGCTGGCTCGCTCTCCGGCGCGACGCCCCCGCCCACATTGCCCGCGATCCCCTGCATGCTCTCCGCCGGCTCCTGCCCGCCGTGCCCGTTCTTACCGTTTGTGCTCATCTGTATTCCCTCAATGTTTCAATCAAGTATTACCTTGAATTAACCAAGCCTGCGGCGTCTTAGCCACGCGTGCGGGCAAATAGCTTTGCGAGCGGATAACGAAAGCCGGGCACAACTTGCTCGCCATCAAGCGTGTCGTTCTCGGTCAGCACTGTGATATCGGTGCGCGAGCGGTAGATGGTGACAGTGTGCAACTTCGGGCTGACAACCCAAACCAGTTTTACGCCAGCCGTCAGCCATTCGGCTACCTTCTCTTCAACCTCACTGACTTTATCGTTTGGACTGACGACTTCGACGGCGAGATCGGGCGCGCCGTGACCGTAGCCTCTCACGTCGCTAACTTCAGCAACGCGCGCCCGGCTGATGAACGCTACGTCAGGCGCGCGTACCGTGTCGGGATCGGATTTAAGCTTAAACCCTGTTTCGGCCGCGCAGACATCACCTAGTTCGTGTCCTTCAACGTACCGGCCGAGAACCGCCGTTAACCGCGCCGCGATCTTTCCGTGATCATAACCTGCGGGTGACATTTGTCTCAGTTCACCTTCGACGAGCTCATAACGCCACTGACCGCGCGGCAGCGTCAGCAGTTCTTCTGCCGTCATCAATTGAGTAGTAGTGCTCATGCTCTAACCCTTGACTGCTTACAAATACTCTTCGACTTTGCGCTCGATCTCGCGTATCTGGAAGGGGCGACCTTTGACCTTCGAGTAGGAGATGGCGTCCACCAAATATTTTGCGCGGATCATGGTGCAGAGTTGGCCGAGGTTCATCTCCGGGATGATCACTTTATCGAAGCCGGCGAGCACTGCGCCCAAGTTCTGCGGGAACGGATTGAGGTGGCGCAGGTGCGCGCTTGAGACGGAGTGACCGGCGCGCTGTAAGCGTTCGACCGCCGAAGTGATCGCGCCGTAGGTCGAACCCCAACCGAGGACCAGCACGCGGCCTGTGGGCGCGCCGAACACTTCGAGTTCGGGGATGTCTTGCGCGACGCGATCAACTTTCGCTTGTCGCATCCGCACCATGAAGTCGTGGTTCTCCGGATCGTAAGAGACGTTGCCGGTGATGTGTTGCTTCTCGATGCCGCCGATGCGGTGTTCGAGGCCGGGCGTGCCGGGCAACGCGTAGGGACGCGCTAAGGTCTGCTCGTCGCGCGCGTAAGGGAGAAAGTTCGCGGGGTCGTCCGCGAGTTTGATCTCGATCTTCGGCAGTTCGTCTATCTTCGGCAGCGCCCACGGCTCTGCGCCGTTGGCGAGGTAGCCGTCCGAGAGATAGAAAACCGGCGTCATGTATTTGAACGCGAGCCGCACGGCCTCAATCGCCATGTGGAAACAATCGGCGGGCGTGGCGGGCGCGATGACCACGGCCGGGCACTCGCCGTTGCGGCCCCACACGGCTTGAAAGAGATCGGCCTGTTCGGTCTTCGTCGGCAAACCCGTTGACGGGCCGCCGCGCTGCACGTTGATGATGACGAGCGGCAACTCCGTCATCACGGCGAGGCCGATGGCTTCCTGTTTCAACGCGACGCCGGGCCCCGACGTGCCGGTCAGACCGATGTGCCCGGCGAAGGACGCGCCGATGGCCGCGCAGACAGCGGCGATCTCGTCCTCGGCTTGAAACGTGCGGACGCCGAAGTTCTTGTGGCGCGCGAGTTCGTGCAGGATGTCGGACGCAGGCGTGATCGGGTACGAGCCATAAAAAAGCGGCCGGCCCGCGAGTTGCGATGCGGCGATGAAGCCGATGGCGGTCGCTTCGTTGCCCGTGATCTTGCGATACTTGCCCGGTGCGATGTGCGCTTTGCGGATCGTGTAGTGCGTGGTGAAGACTTCGGTAGTGTCGGCGAAGTTGTAGCCGGTCTTCAAAGCGATCTCGTTGGCTTTGGCTACTTCGGGCAGCTTCTTGAACTTCGCGTCGATCCACTTCAAGGTCGGTTCAACCGGCCGATCATAGAGCCAGTAGAGGACGCCGAGCGCGAAGAAGTTCTTGCAGCGATCCATCTCTTTGCGGCCCAAGCCGACCTTCGCTTCTTGCAGCGCGCGCAAGTTCAGCGTCGTGATCGGCAACTTGTGGACGCGATAACCTTTGAGCGTGTCGTCGTCGAGCGGGTTGATGGCATAGGCCGCCTTCTTCAAGTTCTCCTTGTTGAACTCGTCCGTGTTGAGAATGATCGTGCCGCCTTCTTCGAGGTCGGGCAGGTTCACTTTCAACGCGGCCGGGTTCATCGCCACGAGCACGTTCGGTTGATCGCCGGGCGTGCGTATGTCCTGCGACGAGAAGTTCAACTGGAAGCCGGAGACGCCGGGCAAACTACCGGCGGGCGCGCGAATTTCGGCGGGGAAGTCGGGCAGCGTCGAGATGTCGTTGCCGAGCACGGCGGTCGTGTTTGTGAACTGCGTGCCGGTCAACTGCATGCCGTCGCCCGAATCGCCCGCGAAGCGAATGGTGACGGTTTCAACCTCTTCGTGATGCTTCTCGATCTGCTCAACGGGCGGCGTGTCGATGACGGTACTCATAGCGTCTTTCGATGATTCCTTTTGCCGGATGTAATTAGCTTGTGCAGCGCCAACACAGGCGGGAAGACTTCGTCGTGTTGCCTCACGGCATTGTAGAACAGCCGCGCCAACCGCTCAAGCGAGCGGGCCATGAACGACTAAAAGGCCGAAGGGTGACGGATGAATAAGCAGCTATTCATCCGTCACCCTTCACCCGTCTGCCTTCATCTTTACTTTTTGCGCGCGCTCATCGCTTGCCGGATGAAGGCATCAACGTCGTCGCCGTAAGGACGTGGGAACGAGGCGGGCCAGTTGGCCTTGTCGGCGTACATCTTGTTGAGGCCGGCTTGGATGCTTGGGTCGCCGCCCGTGAAGCCTTTGATCAACTCCAACCAGCGCGCGGCTAACGCTTGCCCTTGCGCGCCCGCCGGGTCAACGCCTGCGGCCACTGCCACTTCGACCTCTTTGATAAGCGTCGCCCAATCGCGCTGCGCTTGTTCGATCACTTCGCGCGGGATCGTAGTTTTGCGTTCCTCGATCTTCTGGCGCGCTTCGTCCGTGTAGTACTTCTGCGTCCAATCCATGTCGTTCATCGTTATCACCTCCACGATCTGTTTGAAGGCTGCCCAATCGGGCATGCCCTGCGCGGCCGTTAGTTGTTCGGCCCGGTCTATGGCTTCGAGCGCAAGGTCGAGTCGTCGCCGTTGCTCCGCGAGCAGCCAACGTTGCAAGCGCAGCGTCGTGCCCAGATCGAACTCGCGCCCGTGCAGCAGTTCTTTGATCTGCTTGAGCGGTAGACCGATGAACTTCAGCGTCACGATCTGCTGCAAGCGCGCGAAGTCGGCCGCGCCGTACAGGCGATAACCGGCCGCCGTGCGTCGTGTGGGTCGGAGCAGCCCTAGACGGTCGTAGTGGTGCAGCGTCCGCACCGTCACGCCCGCGCGGGCGGCGAACTCATGCGCCTGTAGCAACTCTTTGGTCGTGTCTTGCAAGCCTTCGGCCTCCCTGCACAAACGGATCGTAAGGTCTAACGTAACGTCAGGCTCAAGCTTTTTTTTGCGCCGCCTAAAATGCTTGCGCGCAACCCGCGACTTATAAGATAAGCAAGCGTGACCAAAACACGAAAGCGGGCGGACGCAGCAGTGCGCGTCGGCGTGGACACGGGCGGGACGTTCACGGATTTCGTCTACGCGCAAAGCGGGCGCGTGCATATCTTCAAACTCGCGTCCACGCCGGCCGATCCGTCGCGCGCCATCATGACCGGACTGCAACGCATCGCGCGTGACTGTCGCGTCAGCCTCAAGGCGCTCGAAGTGATCCACGGCACGACTGTCGGCACGAACGCGCTGCTTGAGCGACGCGGCGCACGCGCGGCGCTCGTCACGACGGCCGGCTTCGAGGACGTGCTTGAGATCGGCCGCCAAGCACGACCCGCGCTCTATAACTTGAATGCGACGCGACCCGCGCCGCTCGTGCCGCGCGCCTTGCGCTTCGGCGTGCGCGAACGCATCGCGGCCACAGGCGGAGTGCTCGAAGCATTAACCGACGACGCGCTCGCAGAGTTAGTTGCCAAACTTAAACGCGCACGGGTCGAAGCCGTCGCCGTCTGCCTGCTCTTTTCGTTCGTGCGGCCCGAACATGAGCGACGCATCGCGCGTGCGCTCGCACAACTGGGCGTGCCGCTGTCCGTCTCACACGAAATCCTGCCTGAGTATCGTGAATATGAACGCACTTCAACTGTCGCGCTCAACGCTTACTTGCAACCTTTGATGGGCGCTTATCTCGAACGCCTGCGCACGCACGCGCCCGCTCTGCGCGTGATGCAATCTTCGGGCGGCAGCATCTCTGCGCAGGCAGCGGCGCGCGAACCCGTGCGGACGATCTTGTCGGGGCCTGCGGGTGGCGTGGTCGGCGCGTTACGAGCCGCGCACACGGCTCGTGCGGCCGACATCATCACGTTCGACATGGGCGGCACGTCAACTGACGTGGCTCTATGCAATGCGGGCGCGACGCGCACGACCAACGAAGCGACCGTCGCGGCGTTGCCCGTCGCCGTGCCCGTGTTAGACATACACACGGTCGGCGCGGGCGGCGGTTCGATTGCGCGCGTGGACGCGGGCGGGAGCTTGCGCGTCGGGCCGGAATCGGCGGGTGCTGATCCCGGCCCCGCTTGTTACGGGCGCGGCGTGTTGCCGACTGTGACGGACGCGAACCTCGTACTCGGCCGCTTCGGCGGTGCGCAACTCTTGGGCGGCGACTTCGCGTTGGACGAAGTTCGCGCAACGGAAGCGTTGACCGATCTCGCCCGCCAGATGAGCGCGGCGAGCGGGCGACGCGTGAGTGCGATTGAAGCCGCGCTCGGCGTCGTGCGCGTCGTCAACGCGGGCATGGAGCGGGCGTTGCGCGTCGTCTCGGTCGAGCGCGGATACGACCCGCGCACGTTCGCGCTCGTCTCGTTTGGCGGCGCGGGCGGGCTGCACGCCGTCGCGCTCGCGCTCGCGTTGCGTATCCCGCGCGTCATCGTGCCGCGTCGCCCCGGCGCACTCTCCGCGCTCGGTGCGCTCGCTTCCGACGTGGTCAAAGACACGAGCCGCACCGTCATGCTCACGGCGACCAAAGAGCACGCGGCCACGCTCGCGCGCACGTTTGCCGAACTCGAACGCGCGGCACACGCGGCCCTCAAGCGTGAAGGCTTCGAGGCCGCGCGCCAACGACACGAGCGCAGCGTCGCCGCGCGTTATAAAGGTCAATCGTTCGAGTTGGAGATCAAGTGGCAGCCGCGCGGCGACACGGCCGCCGCGTTTCATCGCGCCCACCATGCGCGCTACGGCTATGCCCAAACGGCCAACACGGTCGAGATTGTCAGCGCGCGCGTGCGCTCCGCCGGGTTGATCGCACAACTTAAGGGCGAACGACTGACAGCCAGCGACGCGCAGACAAAGCCCACGCCGCAACGTTTCGCGCCGGTCTATTTCACGAACACGCGGACGCGCACCGCCATCTACGCGCGCGCGGAACTCGCGCCGAGCGCACGCCTCAATAGCCCTTGTATCGTCACCGAGTACTCGTCTACAACGCTCATCCCCGCGCATGCGCGGGCGGACGTGGACACGCACGGCAACTTGATCATCGAGTTATAAAAAAGCGACCGGCAGACATAAGCTCCGGCCATAACATTTATGCAGCACAGACAAAAGTTCGATCCGACGACGCTGGAAATCTATCGCGCGCTCTACACGTCGGTCGCGGAAGAGATGGGCGTCGCACTCAGGCGCACGGCCTTCTCGCCGAACATCAAGGAGCGGCGCGACTACTCGTGCGCGGTCTTTGATGCAAGCGGTCACGTCATCGCGCAAGGCGATCACATGCCGGTTCATCTTGGCTCGATGCCCATGGCCGTGCGGGCCGCGCGCGATGCGACGAAACTCGCGCCCGGTGATGTGGTCGCCTTAAACGATCCGTTCGCGGGCGGCACACATCTGCCCGACGTAACACTCGTGATGGGCGTGTATGAAGCAAAAGCTGTAGTCAGTAAGCAGAAACCTGAAAGCAGTAGCGTATCGAAGACTAAGAACGGTAGCAGCTTATTAAAATCCGGTGGTTCGCAATCAACTGTCTACAGTTTACGGCCTACTGCCTACTCGTCTGCCCCGCTGTTCTACGTGGCCAATCGCGCGCATCATGCGGACATCGGCGGGGCGTCGCCGGGGTCGATGGGGTTAGCGACGGACGTGTATGGCGAGGGCTTGCGGATTCCGCCGATTCATCTTGTGCGGGGCGGGCGCGTGGTTGCTGACGTGCTGACATTGTTGCTGGCGAACGTGCGCGGCCACGAGGAGCGGCGCGCGGACTTCGAGGCGCAGATGGGCGCGTTGCAGACGGGCGCGCATCGGCTGCTTGAGATCGTCGCGCGTGCCGGGGCGCGTGAAGCGCGCGCTTACGCGAAGCATCTGATCGCTTACTCGGCGCGGCTGATGCGGGCTGTGATCAGCGCGATACCGGACGGAGTTTATGCAGCGACCGATGAGTTGGACGATGATGGTGTGAGCAATGAAGCGGTGCTGTTGCGCGTGCGCGTCGAGATCAAAGGCGCGCGTGCGACCGTGGACTTCACGGGCAGCGCGCCGCAAGTCGCGGGACCGATCAACGCGGTCGAAGCGATCACTGTGTCGGCGGTCGCTTATGTCTTTCGTTGTCTGCTAGACGCGGACGACGTGCCGGCGAGCGCGGGTTTGATGGAGCCGATCACGGTCGTCGCGCCGCATGGCACAATCGTGAACGCCGCGCCGCCCGCGTCTGTGGCCGGCGGCAACGTCGAGACTTCACAGCGGATCGTGGACGTGCTGTTCAAAGCGTTAGCGCAAGCATTACCGGAGCGCGTGCCGGCCGCTAGTCAGGGCACGATGAACAACTTGACCGTGGGCGGCACAGATGCGCGCAACAATAGCGAGTTCGCTTACTACGAGACGGTAGCGGGCGGCATGGGCGCGCGCCCGACATGCAATGGTCTGAGCGGTGTCCACACGCACATGACGAACAGTTTGAACACGCCGGTCGAGGCGCTTGAATACGCTTACCCTTTGCGCGTCCGCACGTATGCGCTCAGGACTGACTCCGGCGGGCGCGGCCGGCACAGAGGCGGCGACGGCATCGTGCGCGAGATCGAAACACTCGTCGCAGCGCGCGCGTCGCTACTCGCCGACCGGCGACGCATCGGCCCTTACGGGCTGGCGGGCGGCGCGACCGGGCGCACCGGGCAAGACCTGATCGTGCGCCGCGACGGGCACACCGAACGCATCGCGGCCAAAGGCTCATGGCTCTTGCAGCCCGGCGACCGCATCCGCATCGAGACGCCGGGCGGCGGCGGGCATGGCGGGGGTGAAGGATGAAGGATGAATAAGAAATAGTGAAGGCAGAGGGATGAAGGATGAATGACAGATCGGTCAGCTATTCATTCATCCTTCATTATTCCTATTCAGCCCTCAGCCCTGCTTTACTGCCGTTTGCTCGCGGGGACTTCAAAGTGGTATGTCTCGCCGTGGGTCAGGTACTTCACTCGTTCGGTGAGGCCGGCCGCTTCGACCGCGCGCTTGAAGTCTTCGAGCGGCGACTTGAAGACTTCGTAATCGTTGTAATGGATCGGGATCACTTCGCGTGGGTTGATGATGCGGATCGCTTCGATGCCCTGCTCGGCGTCCATCGTCAACAGTATGCCCATGATCTGCGTGCCGCCGAGATGAAAGAGCGCGAGATCGATCTCAGGATAGCGGCGTGGGATTTCGTGCAGGTCGTCGAAGACGAGCGTGTCGCCCGTGATGTAGAGGCGCAGGGCCGTGCGCTCCGGCGCGGGCTGAAACTCAAGCATGCTGCCCATCACGGGCGGGAGAAATTTCTCGACGATGGCGGGCCCGTGTCGCCCCGGCATCGAAGTCACACGCACGCGCGCCGTTCCCTTCTCAACCGTCACCGAGTCCCACGTGTCGAGCGCGATCGGCGCAGTAAAGTCTTTGTCCTTTAGTTCCCCGGCGGCGTGCCCGGTGGTGATGATCGGCAAGTCTTTCTGTAACTTCGCCTCGGCGATCCGATCAAAGTGATCGCCGTGGTAATGCGAGAGGACACAGAAATCGAGCGGTGGCAGTTGCTCGATCTCAATGGCCGGATTGGTGAGCCGCTCCGCCGTCAGACCGTAGCCGAGATGTACGTGGTCGCCCGCATGCAGGAAGTTCGGATCGGTCAAGACGGTGAAACCGGCATAACGCAGTATGACGGTTGCGGTCCCGATGAAGAAGATTGAGCCGTTAGCAAAGTCCGCGTTTGCGTCGGCGGCGGCCGGTAGGCTGATAGCCGTGGCATCTGGCATGTTACGTTCCCCCTTTGCTCGCACCTTGATTGGCAACTGATTTACGAGGATGTCTAGCACAGCGCGGTCAAGCGGCGCAAGAGCCATGTGCTAGAATTAAACCATGCGCGTCACTATCGGACAGATCAATACGACGAACGGCGATTATGCGGGCAACGTGGAGCGCGTGTTGCGCGCGATAAATCGGGCCCGGGCGGACAAGGCCGACCTGGTTGTGCTGCCCGAAGTCGCGGTGCAAGGCTACATGTCGTTCGATTGGTTTCTCGACCGCGATGTAGTGCGGCATGTGATCGAGCCGTTGGACCAGATCGTCGCGGCGAGCGCGGGCTTAACCATTGTGGTCGGCACGGTGCGGCCGAACGAGTCGCCGCAGGGGCGCAGGCTGTTCAACTCGGCCGCCGTTATTAGCGACGGCAAGTTGCTCGGTTATGCGGACAAGACGCTGTTGCCGGAGTACGACGTGTTCGACGACCCGCGCTACTTCGAGCCGGCGAAAGAACAACGCCTGTTCGAGATCGCAGGCGAACGGGTCGGCATCGCCATCTGCGAAGACTTGTGGAACGATAAGACGTACTGGCGCGAGCGGCTATACGCGCACGACCCGGCGCGACGAGTTGATTGCGATGGGCGCGCAGGTCCTCATCTCGATCAACGCGTCGCCGTTCAATAAGAGCAAGATGGGGCAGCGTTGCCAGATGGTGTCGCACCGGGCGCGGCAGGCGGGTCTGCCCATTGTCTACGTCAACCTCGTCGGCGCAAACGACGGCGTGATCTTCGACGGCGCAAGCATCGTCACCGATCACAAGGGGCAGATCATTTTGCAAGCGCCGCCTTTTGAAGAATTTTATGGCTCGGTCGATCTCGACTGCGACAATTGCGACGCCTATTGCCTGCCCGGCGACGACATCCAGACCGTACACCGATGCGCTTGTGCTCGGCATCCGCGACTACGCGAGCAAGAATCGGTTTCGAGCGCGCCGTGCTTGGTTTGTCGGGCGGCATCGATTCGGCGGTGGTCGCCGCGCTCGCGTGCGAAGCCATCGGCGCGCAGAACGTCTTATCGGTCATGATGCCTTCGCCGTTCTCTTCGCGCGGCAGCATCGACGACTCGGTTGCGATGGGGCAAAACATCGGCATGCCGGTTGTCGAACGACCTATCTCGCAAGCTTACGAAGTACTGATCAAAGAACTCGGCCTCGATAAGCCGACGACCGCGAGTGAAGAACTCGCGCGGCAGAACATACAGTCGCGCCTGCGCGGCAACATTCTGATGTCCGTCTCGAACGCCGAAGGACGACTGCTGCTTTCAACGGGCAACAAGTCGGAACTCGCGCTCGGCTATTGCACGCTCTACGGCGACACGAACGGCGGCCTCGCCGTCATCGGCGACTTGTTGAAGACCGAAGTGTGGGCACTGGCGCGCTACATCAACCGCGAGCGCGAGATCATCCCCGACGCGATCATCAACAAGCGTCCGTCGGCCGAACTTGCGCCCGACCAGTTCGACGATCAATCTTTGCCGCCTTATGAACAACTCGATCCGATCCTGAAACTCTACTTCGAGTTGAAGGCCACGCCCGAAGAGATCATCGCTGCCGGCCACGACGGCGCGCTCGTCTACGATGTCTTGAACCGCGTCGAAGCGCCCGCCAACGAGTTCAAGCGGCGACAACTACCGCCCACGCTTATCATCTCGCGCAACGCCATCGGCATCGGCCGGCGTCGCCCCGTCACACACCGCTACCGTCGCCACGTCCTGCGCGCCGTCGAACGCGCCGCCGACGCAAACTGACTGCACTTGCTAAGTACAGCGTAACATTTCAACTACGCATCAAGTATCATCGCACCAAATTATGTTTTCTCAGATGCCCGATAGCATTCTGCACCTCAATCGCACCTGAGAGAACATTAAGCTCATTCTCCAGCAAGTGAGCCATTTCATCTGTTTTGGTTTTGCCATTACAATGCTTCCAAACAGTGGCCGTTGGTGTATTCAAGTAATATGCCTTATGCAGATTTATGTCATATATGATTATCTCATCTGGCAACTCTTGCACTATCCAACTCTTTTTTCTGCGTGCGACTGGCAGCGGCTGATTCCGTTTCATTTGCGTGCTCCTTAAATTTGCCGATCTGACCGATCCCATCTGGCTATGAATTTACAGTACACCTTAAGCGCATCAGTATAAGTTCCGACTGTCAGTCTATCCCAATCGGTATGAGCCACAGCATTTCTCACTGTGATCGTCTGGCTTAAATGACCAAGCACTTCCACGTGCTTACCAAGTGCACCTCGTTCTTGCAAGCAGCGGGCCGCTACTTTAATCCGTTCCGTAAACGAAAGGTTATCTTTCTTTTTGCCTGATTGGATATTCAAAGCCGGTACGCGTAAGTCTCAAACTGCTCATCGCTAACCTCATCTTTAATAAATTGTTTTAGTATGGTTTCGACGCGAACCTGAAACGTATCGTGTGGCTCTTTCAAGATGCTGTAGTCGTCATGCAGCAATCCGGTGGCGAGTTTTCTTTCTATTTCCTCTACATGCTTGCCAAGCCACTCATTACCGGCCAACGCATTGACTGCTTCGCTGACATTTTGAAATGCTTTTATTAGCTCTCTTTGTTTTTCCGTCGGCAGGTAATCAAGATTATCCCGATCCTCTTTCGCTAATCTTCGGGCGAGCACAGTATTCCTATAGTTTGTCTCCTCTGGCGTGAGCATAGGCGCAAGCACGGCCTTTTCCAGCGACAAATTCGACAGGCGCTTTAAGACCACGTAAGTTGTCGTGGTAATGGTCACGCGCGCCTCTGAGGCACGTTTGTAAACATCCTCAACTAGCTCATACAAAGAATTCAAATCCGCCCAGACGCGCAAGACATAATGAATGGCCAATTTTTGGGCGCGCCCCCTGTAAATACTCGTGACAACTTTTTTCTTAATCAACTCAGGCATAACGCGGGTTTCAAAGTCTTCTTGCCGTTCCTGTAATTGCGGGCCCGTGTGCCCAAGGAAAATCGTCATGATGAAATTGATCTCGCCCGGTCGCATTTCGGTCGTCCCGATGATCCAGCCATTCTTCTTGAACCTGTTCCGCGCTTCACTAGGCACTTCCTCATCATTCCAGTCGTTACCTAATTTCAAAATCTGTACGCGTTCTTCAATCGAGGGCACTGAGTGGTTGGTTTCACTATGAAGCGAGTAAGATGCGGATTCGACCCGCACGCCCAGAACTTTGAAGTAAACATCGGCCCGGAAAAAGGGAAGTTATGATAATCATCATGGGTAATATCCTCTTTCAACCTATGAGCATCCACCACACCTGAGCGCCAATTCACGACCTGTTCTGATGTCATAGATCATGTCGTAGCGTTCCGCATGTAAATGTGTGATCAAGAGATCATGTTGCCCCAAGATGGCCAAGACTTCGTAGTCTTGATCTTTGAGCTTATTAACGACTTCCCAGAAATTCTCGACCGACAGGAAGGCCATTTTCATTTTCTTGCCGAGGTGTTCAAATATGGCCGGATTAATGACCGCGCGCGTAATGACTTCGTTATCGCTCACAGTCAAACGACTGAACTCGATGCGCCCAGACGTAGGCAGGAGAGAATAGAAGTGGCGTTTGCCTAAGGATGACTTGAAGTTCAGGCTGGTCTTTTTGGGGGGGGCGAGATGTTTACAATTTATTTCGAAGACCGCGACAGCCTCTTCAGAGTCAGGCAACTCAAACGCGGGCTTGAACGATTTGCCCCCAGGCACAACGGCGATCACGCCGGATTGGCCGGCCGCTTCCCCACCGATGCAATTGCATAATACCGTCGCTGTCCCATTCTCTATTCTTAAAGCCTCATCCGCCCAATTGCGGAAAGAATGGACATCCGGCGAACACATGGAAACGATAAAGACGCCCCCGCCTTCTCTCGTTTCCCGTGGAGCAAGCATATAATCCAAGCATGTATACGTTGCTATCCAGTAGTTCTGGCCTTTAGCTGTCCAAGTTAGAATGGGGATAGATGGTTGCGCTGGTTCATCAATCAGGCCCTGTTCCCACTGCGACAACTTTCTTTTTAGTGACCCAAATTGGCGCTCTACGCCCTGGAATAATAATTGGGCACTGGTTGTATATTTTTTTGGTACTTGGGAATTGAATCGAGTCGCCGCCGCCGATGATGATTTGCCCGTACTCATTAGCCAGGCTCTGAAGTCGCGGCACCGCCTGCTCGGCAGGGATAGAGTATTCAGGAAAGACGATGATGTCAGGCTTATTGGGCTTCCGATTTAGAGCTTCTATAATGCCACTTGCTTTTTCGATTCTGGCCATGACATCTTCGAGCGATTTCCAAGCCAGCGAATCACGCTCGCCGACCAACGAACGGTGTTTACCATCAGGTAGCGGACCTTTAATTTGTGCGATAGCGATAGTGATTGTTGCGCTCCGTAAATCAACTTCATGCTTCACTCTCTTCGGCATGCAGTCTCCTCCTACGTTCTTTTGGAACAGGCCGGCGCTATTTGGTAGAGCATGAGGACTAGCTTAATGCAAGGTCAAGAGTACGCTGTGTGAACAAGAGTACCATTCAGCCCGCGGGAGAATAATGCATATTACTTATGCTTTCAACTATTTTCCATAAACGTCAGGGCCTATGTGCCACAGGTTAATCGGAGTCGCGACTCGGTTAGCCACTGCGATTGGCGCATAAAAGAGGCTGAAGGTTGACATCCCCGGCCGCAGGCATATCATGCCCTTGCTGCATCTTTCACGCTGGCGGATGCCTTAACACCGTCGGCTTCATCTCAAAGGCCACGTGCGACAACTTGGGGCGAGCGCGAATAACTATCAGCATGCCGGTAAAGTGCGGGCTGTAGCGGACAGCTTGCGGCTTATGTCTAGCGATAAAGTCGTGCGGGTCACTATCATCTGTTGATGATTACGCTATGGGTAAAACTATTACGAGAAAGAGAACTACGCTGGCGAAGTCGCTCGGTACTAAGCCCGGCGAGCCGACGCGCGTCACGATTCTCTTCACCGACATCGTCGGTTCGACTGCGCTCAGCAACAAGATCGGCGACGCCAATTGGATCGAGCGTTTGACGCGCCACTTTGAACAGGGCTTGAAGTTCGCCGCTGAGCATGAGGGCTATAAGATTAAATTCATCGGCGACTCGTTCATCGTGTGCCTTCAAAAGCCCCCTGAGTGCCCTCATGTTCGCGACAGCATTTCACAAAGATACAGGAGATGAGTTAATCAAGATCAGGGCATGTATACATGCGGGGCTGGCCCGAGTAATCGACGATGATATATATGGCCGGACGATTAACTATGCTGCGCGCGTGCTGGGTTGGAAACGCGATGAGGGGATCGTACTGAGTAACGTCGTCAAAGAAGACCTCGCCAGCGAGTACGGCTTTCAACGTTCGCACGAGATATTCATCCAGCAACAAGCCGAATTGAAGGATTTCGCCGCACAAGCCGTCTGGGCGCTGAATCTGGATGAGTGGTGGGTCACTAGAATCAGGGATGCGATTCCTGACTTTTTTGAGGTGCACACGGCCGATTGCGCGCACGGGTGCTTGATTCGGCAGGCCAGGCAGGAGGAAGTTGATTGGATCATCGATCTCGAAGCCAGAACTTATGAGGATGACGCCGTGCCTGGAGACATCCTCCGGGCTTGGTATCGCACAAACCCGAACGGCTTCTCCGTGCTACATACTGAAACTGGAGAACTGATCGGGCACATTGATCTCCTGCCGTTGAAACCCGCTGGTGTTGCAGTATTGATAGGCAGCCACGATTCTGGAAAGAGTGATCACGCCTGAGATGCTATATACGCCTGAAGAGCAGCACTTGGTTGAAGCCCTCTACATAGAGAGCATCATCGTCAAGGACAAGTATAAAGAACTTAAACCTAAGGCACTGCATACTATTCTAGCCAACTTCGAGGCGCTCGTCGGGCGCGTCTGCGAGATAAGCAGGATACAGAAGGTCTATGGAGTTGCCGTATCGGAGAAGGGCGAGCGGCTTATGCAACAGCTAGGCTTCAGACTGATCCACCGTGCGGTCGAGCGCAGTGACCAGCACCCGCTGCACGTAGCGGCTTTCGATGACATTATGGCCAATATCAAGGTTATCCTCACGCCCGCGCCAGCTCAACGGAGCGGCCCCGAAAGATAGAGACTAAACGCGGGGAAACATACAGCGCCCACGTCAGTACTCCGGCGCATTTTTGCCCACGCGGTCGCCCCGGATGGGCTTGGCCAGCGGCAGGTGGCAGACTCAGTCTTGGCTGTTTACGACGAGCACGCGCCACCTAATCGGCCGCCAGTTCAACCGACTAAGCAAGCATTGCTCACGTGTGGCACGCTGGCTGCTCTACTAGCCGCGACCGGCGGCAAAGCGGCGCTTATTGCGCGTGGGCCGGACATAATCGAGACACAAGCTGTATTGAATCTGTCAGGTCGCACGCCCCTCTTCGCCCTGATCGATCTTTGCGGTCAGCAAAATGTCAGAGTGAAAGGAGCATGGTAAGAAGTATGGCAAGATGGTTAAAGGCAATCACGCTCTCATTGGCGCTACTCTTTAGCGCGATGTTACCCGTCGAAGCAGGCGACCGGCACGGCCGGCGCGGGCGGCGCGGACGCGTCACACGTGCGCGGCAGCGACACCGCGTTGTCCGTCACCGCCACAACAACAGCAATCACAACCGCTCGCATGAGCGCCATCGCGGACACGACGGCAGCAACCATAATCGCGGCGAAGATCACAATTAGTGATCGACGTTGAACATGCACACGACAAAAACTGTGCGGGGCTTATGTGCCGCGGACAGTTTTTTTGGTCGTGTCTCAAAAATGATGCTGCGATGAAAAACAGACACGGACAAGCTAATCTTCGAGTTGATGTGCTACGAAGAAGTCGCCTGTCCGAGGTGTTCATCGCTGAACGTGAAAAAGAATGGCATAAGCGCACAATACAAACAACGCTATCGGTGCAGAGATAGTGAGCGCCAATTTATCACTGACTACACGTATCAGGCTTACAAAGCCGAGGTGCGCTCCCTTGTCCTGCCAATGACCATGAACGGCTCAGGCAGCAGAGACATCGGCCGGGTGCTTTCCATCAGCACGAACACAGTACTCAAGCTGATTCGTCAAGCGGCGCAACAGGTGCAGGAACCCTTTGTGCCCAGGCGCAGGGTCTGGTTTGGATGGGTGCTGGATGAATCTGTCCTCTGACACGCCGCCCAACAACTCATTCAACCCGACCCACCTCAGCTTGGCTTTCATGATGCTTGTATGGCTTCGGCATGCTGTGTGGTAATGTCGGCGGTCGGGTTAATTCGGGCGTTCGGCGTTTCCCTTAATCCGAACTAGAATGCTTTTATGTGGTAACTATGAGTGAATCAAAATCGAAAGAGGCCGCCATGTTCAACCCGAAAGACCTCGTTGATATTTCTGACAAGCTTGGAATAATTCAAGCTGTAAAGTCGAAACTGGTAAGCCAGCCTGATCCTGCCGCTTCCCATTTGCTCGCAGCGTTGGAGGAGATTTTGAAAATCTACCTTGCGTTTGAATCTGAGCTTACGAAATATCTCGCGCTAACGCTTGAGCCTGGTGAAATTCGTGAAGAGAGAGCTACCTTGCTGGATTTGGAGGGCGGGAAGATTACCGCACGAATGGGTGCTGCACGAGGACATTGCGGAAAGATATTCAATATCTATCAGCGTTATCTCAGCCCGTGGCTTAAGCGCGTTCTTAATTCAGGGGAGGCGGCAATGATGCATCGGCTGTTCGTAGATATGTCTCAGACAGATAGCATGATGCTCAATATCATCGACGAAATTTCCGTATGGTTAGCCACTGAAGCAGAACAAACGCTTAATCTGATTGATGCTGGCGATATTCAATCTGCACAGCAACGTGTCCGAGCCGCTCGAATTCAAGTTTCTCCAGCACGGAAAGCAATCTCCGGGGCTATGCGTAGAATCCGCGACATTGAAGCCGATTTCATTGAGGCATCAGGCGCGGCGTGATTCCAATCATGGCACGCCGAACAACTCATTCAACCTGACCGCCCTCAGCTTGCCTTTCATCAACCTTGTGTCCTGCGATGTGGGTTGTCTGCTAATGCCGGGCGGCGGGTTAATTCGAGCGTTAGATGCTCGCCTCTACCCGAACATCGAAATTTAGTTACTGCTAACGTATAATTGAGTGCATGAAGATTAAAGTCATTGTGCACGACGCAGAAGAAGGTGGCTATTGGGCTGAAGTTCCCTCCATTCCGGGGTGTGCCACTCAAGGCGAAACCTTTGAAGAATTGCTTCAGAATCTTTATGAAGCTGTCGAAGGTTGCTTGTCCGTCGATGTTTCACCTGCTCAGGTTAATGAAAGGGATCGCGTGTTGGAGATCGCCGTATGAAATCGGTTTCCGGCAAAGAGTTTGCCAAGATTCTTGAGCGTCATGGATGGACATTGTTGCGAATACAAGGCAGCCACCACATTTATGGTCGAACCGGCATTGATGCCCGACTTTCAGTTCCCATTACACAGCAATCAGACTCTCAAGGCAGGGTTGCTCCGACATCTGATGAAGATGGCAGGCATTTCCGAAAGTGATCTGTAAAATTACGCCGCAGGCGTTGTTGCATAAATGAGGGTAAGTAGACTTCTCCCGTTGCGCTGATGACTCAGACGGCGTAGCTCTGCGGCATCCCGAGGCCCGTCATCTTGTTCATCGCCGCGCACCTCACCCGCAGCTCCGTCTCCTGCCTCCGCCACTCCCGCGCCCTGAGCCTGTCGGAGAAGATCGTCTTGATGCGCATCATCGCCGTCTCTGCCAGCGAGCGGCGGTGGTAGCCGGCCTCCTTCTTCCATTCGTCGCGCCCGACCTCCCGCCCCCGTAAGACTGCCGCGTCGCGGTCGCGGAACTCCGCCCCGCCCCTGACCCGCGCCCGCTTCTTCGGCGGGATGACCGAGCGCGCGCCGCGCCCGTGGATGGCCCGGTAGCAGTCCTGTACATCATACGCGCCGTCGCCCATCACCTCGGCCACTTCGCCTTCGACCTCAGCGAGCAGCCGCGGCAGCTCCCGCCGGTCGAGTACGTACTGCTCGGTCATCGAGGCCGCCACGGCCTCCTGCGTGCGGTGGTCGATGCAGAGGTGGAGCTTGCGCCACGTCCGCCGCTTCTCGGCCCCATGCAGCCTGACCTTCCACTCGCCCTCGCCATAGAGCTTGATGCCCGTCGAGTCCACGGCCAGGTGCAGCGGGCCCGCGCCCAGCCGCCCCAGCTTCACTTCGAGCCGCGCGGCGCGGCGCGAGAGCGTCGAGTAGTGCGGCGTCGGCAAGTCGGCGCCGAGCAGGCGTAACACCGAGGCGATGAGCCCCTGCGTGGCGCGCAGTGGCAGGCCGTAGACCTCCCTGAGCGTCAGGGCGCAGGTGATGGCGAGGTCGGAGTAGAGGCGCCGCCGCCCCCGCCTCGCAGGGCTGGTGGTGTCGCGCCACCTGTTGACGACGCCCTGCTCGACCCAGAGGGTGAGGCTTCCGCGCCGCACGAGTGCTGAGTTATAGTCTGGCCAGTTGCGGATGCGGTACCGGCGCTTAGGCTTGTTGGTCACGCATCGAGACTAGCAGACGTACCGCCTCCGCGACCTCTTATGCAACAACGCCACGCCGCATCTAACAACTCATTCAACCCGACGCCTCGATAGCTTCTCTTTCATCGTACTTCCTTACGTTGTAGATTGTCGCTGGCGCTCGGCGCGGGTTAATTCAGACGTTGGGCGTTTCTTCGGTTAAATAAGACATAGCTTTTAGGAAAGGATGCGTAAAAATGGCAATCCTACTTGGCATTGATGGTACTGGGGCGATGCCTAACGCGGCATATGAAGAAAGTTTTAAAGACAGCTTTGTCAACAGAATTGTTCGTGAATCACGAATCAAAGAACAAAACAAAAAATACTTGCGAGGGCCGATTGCCCCCGGTGGTGGCTTATTGCAAGCGATCAGTGCCGGGCACACTTTTGTCCGCAATAAGTATCGAGAAGCAAAAAATGATTCTATCCTGTTAACAGGCTTTAGTCGCGGCGCGGCCGGCGTGATTGTTGTTGCTAAAAGACTGCAAAGTGAGAATATACAAGTAGCGGCAATGCTTTTATTTGATGTTGTTGACCGGCATATTAGTATTGATGCTAGAGCCATCCCGAATAATGTTGCGCGCGTTCTGCACATTCGGCGTGACCCGAAGGCAGGTTCACGTGAAAGTTTTGGAACTAGCGGGACTGGCCGCAGTGCTCCGACCGTCTACGAGGAAAGATTTTTCGTTTGCACTCATGGTGCAATCGGGGGCACATACTGGCAGCCGAAGCAGGAGCATTCACTTAATGACTTTGTTGTAGAAAGTTTTCCCGACGGCAAAACAAACGTCACTTATGCCGCGGACAAGAAGGCATCCGAGCAAGTATGGGCTTACGTCAAAGTTTATTTTCAAAAACAGTTTTATTTAGCCTAATCACACGCCCAACAGGTCATGATACAAGCAACAGCGTTCGGTGTAGGATGCTTGCTGCCTGCGGAGGTAGCGAGCAAGAGACAGGGTCAGGGTCTAGAATGAGTTTGGGACTTTGATCCCGGCCAACAGTGTGACCTTCCATTGAACCCTCACCCGCAGCACGGAATGGGACTTTGATCCCGAATAGGAGCGTGGACATACACCGAGCAGTCCTCCTTGCTTGCAGCAACCTCCAACACCTGAGAAGGAGGTTCACCCAATGCGTTATCTCGGCGTTGAGCTACATAAGACTAACTTTGTCGTCTGCTTTCTCGCTGATGACGAGACGACCTAGACAGAGACTTACCCACTGACGAAGGCTGGCATTAGACGCTTCATCGAGCAACTTGAGGCGGAGGATCAGGTCGCGGTCGAAGTCACTGCCAACAGCTACTATTTCTATGACCAGGTGAAGGCGCATGTCAGCCAGGTCGTGTTAGTAGACACGTATCGCTTCGCGGTCATCGCTCAGTCGCATAAGAAGACAGACAAGGCGGATGCCGCAGCGCTCGCCCGCTTCCTCAAGCTCGACTACTTGCCAGGTGTGCCCGTGCTTTCGGAGCGTATCAGACAACTGCGCCATCTGCTGCAAGCCAGAGAGACGATGGTGGGAATGCGCACCAAGCTCAAGCACATGGGGCACAGCGCACTGACGCGCAATGGCATCGCGCTCACACGTTCGGCGTTCGCCTCTCGGTTGAGTCGCAGACGGCTTGAGAAGCGCGACGACTTGGCACCGGCGGACGCTCTCATTATGCAGGCGGCGCTGCGGCAGATCGAAGAGCTAGATAGAGAGATCGAGACGCTCGGAGCTGAGATCGTGCGTCTCGGTAAAGGGCTGTCGGGAGTCAAGCGACGGCTGCAAGTGCATGGCATGAACCTGTTGGCGGCGATCAGCCTGTTGGCGGAGATCGGCGACATCAAGTTGTTCGAGACCAGCAAGCAGTTAACGGCTTACGCCGGGCTGGCGACCTCCACGCGGCAGTCCAATGAGACGACACGCCACGGCGGGATCACCAAGAGAGGGAGAAAGCGGCTGCGCACGGTCGCCATCAACACCGTGCTTTCAATGGTCAGTCGCACGCATACGCCGCTGATGGAGGTCTACCAGAAGAAGAAGAAAGAGAAAGGCTCGGGCAAGGCCATCTGTGCGACAGCCAGAAAGCTTTTGACGATCATCTTCGTGATGTTAAAGCAGGAGGTGGACTACTGGTACTTGGAGGAGCGCTTGTACAATCGGAAGTTGCGGGCGCTTGATGCCGCAGCTTGAACATTGACTTTGCATAGGAACTCATTCAACCGGACTCGCAATTAGCAAGTCTCTTAAACTCAATCTTGATTGCTCGCCGGTTAATTCGAGCGTTATGCGACACGAGAGGCGAAGTTTCTCTGATTATCTTCTTATGAATCTATTTAGCGGATAGATTGGGCCGACGCGTGCTATAGCCTGTATTCCGGCTTGCCCCTAGCTGCTTTTGCGCCGCCTGCGCGCGCGGGCGATAACCACTGTCGCCCCTGTGCCCAATAGAAGAAGAGTGGCTGGTTCAGGCACCGGTTGGACCCGCGGAACTCCGGTTATAAATACTCTGACGGTGTTGCTCGTTAGTTGTGTTGAATTATCTCGCAACGTGATGTCGAAGGTGTACACCCTGCCCACTTCCAAAGGGTGAAGAATTCCTACCCCGGCAAAGTTTAATGAAGCGGTGGTCGCCCCGTCCTGGAGGACAAAGACATCGCTGGGATCGAATAGCCGCGGGAACCGCGTAAATACAGTTGTATCAAAGATAGGGTCGGCGTTAGTAATTAAAACACTGAGATTCGTTGAGAGAATAGATGCCCCGGTGTTGTTGGTGAAAAACCCGAGCGCGGAGTACGAGCCGGAATCTTCAGGTAGAAATGCCGGAGAGGTTGTGACAACTAATGTGATTGGGTCAGCCTTGACGGGCTCATTTGACCCAGCACAAAGAATAAAGTGGTTAGAGGGAGCTCGTCTCATCTATCAAACGAGCGGGAACCTCGACAACGGTAAGTTTGTCTAATTGAGTGATCAACTCACACGAAGCTAAAGGAAGAAGAATGCTCGGAATAAAAGAATTGAAAAAGACTTACCCAAGTGGGGTTCAGGCGCTTAAAGGAGTGAGCCTCGAAGTTCCTCCAGGAATGTTCGGATTACTGGGACCGAATGGCGCTGGCAAGACAACCTTGCTGAAGATAGTGGGGACTTTGCTCGAACCCGACTCGGGTACAGTTGAGATGAACGGCATCGACTTGATAATTCGCAAGGACAAGGCGCGGCGAATGCTTGGCTACTTGCCGCAGGAGTTTGGTCTTTACCCGACGCTCACGGCTGAGCAGATGCTTGATTATTTCGCAAAGATCAAAGGCGTCACAGACAAGAAACAGCGCCGGACTTTGATCGATGCTTTGCTTGAGAGGGTCAATCTTTCGTCCGCGCGGAAGCAGCGACTCGGCGGATTTTCGGGAGGGATGCGGCAGCGTTTGGGAATCGCGCAGGCCCTCATAGGTGAACCGGAGCTTATCATTGTTGATGAACCGACAGCAGGGCTAGACCCGGAAGAGCGCGTTCGTTTTCACAACTTGCTCTCGGAAACCGCGGGCGAAAACGCTGTGGTTATTCTCTCAACTCACATTGTCTCCGATGTTTCGAACCTTTGCAGCCACATGGCCATCATTCAACACGGCGAAATCCTGGCCTCTTGCGCGCCGTGGCAAGCGATCGATCAACTTAGAGAATCGGTTTGGGAAGCCACTGTGCCGCGCGAAAAGGTCTCGGTTTTGAAGGATCGTTTCCAGGTAATCTCTTCGCAGATGTTCAACGGATTGGTGCATCTGAGAGTAATTTCAAAAGGCGAGCGGCCGAGCGAAGAATTTGTTCCTGCAACTCCAGTTCTCGAAGACTATTATTTTGATCTGGTCAGCCAATCGGAGAGAGCTAATTGAAATGAAAAACCCGGCCCGCTCGCCGTTCGGCGCAATCTTCCAGGCAGAAGTGTTACTCAATACGAAGCGCGTCGCGCCTTATGCGATGGCAATTCTGTGTGGGGGTAATGCCTTGCTGTGGTGGGGCTGGGGCCCCGCCTCTGGGCGCGGCTTGGCTACGAACAGCGAATCTTTCATCGCCGGCTGCCTCCCAGTCTACTCTTTTATGACGTTGCCGCTGTTCACCGCGCTCATCATGGCGGATCCTGTGATCAGAGATTTTCGCATCGGCGTCGCCCCGCTGATTTTTTCAAAACCCGTGAGCCGTGTCGCATATCTTCTGGGAAAGTTTTTCGGCAACTTCTTCGTGCTAGCGTGCTGTCAGGCGGCTTTCGTGCTAACGCTATTTGTGCTTCAGGCATTCCGCAGACCGGGCATGATTGTCCTGGACGTGCGGGCTTTCCCTTACTTGAAACATTTCCTTGTTTTGGTGGTCCTCTCCCACTTGGTTCTGGCCGCCTTCTACTTTACGGTCGGAACTCTTACTCGAAACGCCAAAATCGTTTACGGCCTCGGCGTCTCCTTTTATCCCCTCTACATCGCCTATCAAACCGTCCTATTAAAGAGTTTGCCTGTGCGCTGGCAAATTGTTCTTGACCCCTTGGCTATGAACTGGGGGCAAGGGCGAGAAATCCACTCCCTCAGTGATGAGGTGCTGAATCAACTCGTAATCGCTTACGATGCAAACCTCATCGCTAACCGCGTATTAATGATTCTGATTTCAGCCATTTGCCTGACAATCCTCTACGTCCGATTCACGATCGCCGAGCGACAAGGCAACGTTGAAAAGTTTTCAAAGCTCAGTCTATCGACCGCAGCCGCGCGGGTTTATTACGACGCGGACAGTTTGCTGGCGGCGCGCGGTAGCAAGCTCGAGGTGTTTGATTCCTCTGAGACAGAGAAACTCAGCAGCATCCCACTCCCTGAAGTCGCCCGGACGAACGAAGGAATTCGCGCGAACGTGAATAAACTAGTCGTGGCCTTAGGCGTTGAGTTTCGCCTGCTACGCGCTGAACGAAGTCTTGTCGTGCTGATGCCTCTGGCGATCTTTTTTTCAACTTTGGAACTGGCTTTTTATCAAGTTGTTCCCGACGTGTCCTATTCCGCCACCTATGCGAGTAGCGCGGCCAGGGCGCTGTTGTTGTTTTTGGTAGGCATGACAGTCTTCTACACGGGCGAAGCGATGCACCGTGATCGCGAAGTGAGGATTGAGCCGGTCTTATGGGCTGCGCCTGTTCAGAACAATGTCTTGCTGCTCTCAAAATACTTTGCCACGCTTTTACTGACGCTCTCACTGGTTGTGCTGGTCGGTCTTACCTCAATCGTGATCCAGCTCCTCCGGGGACACACTCCCCTTGAAGTTTCGGCTTACCTCACGGTCTACACCGTGATTCTGTTTCCGAGCGTAGCGTTTATGACAGCAGCATCCATCGCGCTGAACGTCTTACTCCGGGATAAATACCTCGCTTATGCTGTAAGCATAGCAACCGGGGTCGGACTGTTTTATCTATACAGCCATGGCCATAACGACTGGCTCTACAATCCGCTGCTTTATCAACTTTGGAAGTATGCTGATCTAGCGGGCGCGGGCAGCAATCAGGCGACGATCCTGACGCATAGAATATACTGCCTGGCAATTACAAGTGCGTGTCTTTCGCTCGCGCTGCTCTTCTTTCAACGCAAATCGACGAAACGATTTATGGTTGATGGCCATCTCGGCGGTGCCGGTCGGGCAATCCTGACAGCAGTCATCTCAGTAGCGGTCGCGGTGATCGCAGGTTTAATGATTGGCGCCAAAAGGTGATATAGTTTTCAGATTTTTGACTGCCCACCAGGCGCGCCTAACAACTCATTCAACCGGACTCGCAATGAGCTTGCCTGTTATCATCAAAGGTAAATGCTCGCCGGTTAATTCGGGCGTTATGTCGCTTACGAGTTTAATGAAACGGAGGACGACATGCTCAATAAATCAAAGATCGTGACCTTCATCGCAACGATGAGACCTGAGCGCGCAAAGGATTTCTACGAACAGACATTGGGCTTACGGCTCGTCTATGACGATGCCTTCGCCATCGTCTTTGACGCGAATGGCATCATGCTGCGAGTGCAGAAAGTACAAGAACATACGCCGCCTAATTATACCGTTCTTGGGTGGGATGTCGGTGACCTCCATACAGAGCTAAAAGCATTGCTGGGACGAGGGATTAGCTGTGAGCGCTACGAGTGGCTTGAGCAGGATGAGTTAGGCATCTGGACTGCACCGAGCGGGGCAAAGATCGTATGGTTCAAAGACCCGGACGGAAACACGCTGTCCCTCACGCAGTTCCAATGAGTCGTCAGAAATACAAGAAGAATTAACCGATGAACAATGGGCGCTGATCGAGCCACTGATACCAGAACTGCCCCGCCGCGAAGACGGGCGCGGCAGGCCGTGGCGCGACACCCGCGAGGTCATGAACGGTGTGCTCTGGATACTAAGGAGCGGCGCACGTTGGCAAGACTTGCCGAACCGCTTCCCGCCGTACCAGACTTGCCACCGCAGATTCCAGCAGTGGGTTCGAGAAGGCGCTCTGCGGAAAGTGCTCGAAGCCCTAGCCGAAGACCTGCGCATGCGCGGCGAGTTGGATTTATCCGAGTGCTTCATTGATGCGACGTTCATCGTGGCGAAAAAGGGGAACTCCGGGTGGGAAAGACCAAGCGGGGCAAAGGTACGAAGCTCATGGCGATGGCAGACCGCGCTGGTTTTCCTCTCGCCGTCTACGCGGCGTCTGCTAGCCCGCATGAAGTCACCCTTGTCCGAGACACTCTCGCCGAAGTTCTTACCGCTGAAGGGCCTGAGCGGCTCATAGGCGACAAGGCTTACGACTCCGACCCGCTCGACGCGGAACTCAAAGGGCGCGGCATCGAGCTGATCGCGCCGCACAAGTCGAACCGGAAGAAAGCTGCGACGCAGGACGGCAGACCGCTTCGGCGCTACAAGCGGCGGTGGAAGGTCGAGCGGCTGTTCGCGTGGCTGCAAAACTTCCGCCGCATCGCGATGCGCTTCGACCTCCATGACGAGAACTATCTTGGCTTCGTGCATCTCGGCTGCATTAGGATTTTGCTCCGATGCTATTTATGAGACCGCTTCTAGAAGCCATCTCAAAAATAAGCTCTAAGCAAAATCAGCATACAGCCGAGGTGCACGAAGCCTAAGTAGTTCGCATCATGGTATTCGTAGCGCACCAGAATGCGCCGGAAGTTGTGCAGCCACGCGAACAGCCGCTCGACCTTCCACCGCCGCGTGTACCGGCGCAGGCAGCAGTCGTCTTGCGTGCGAGGCTTCTTCCGATTCGCCCTATGCGGGGCGATCAACTCCACGCCCTGCTCTTGCAGTTCCTTGTCCAGCGGGTCAGAGTCATAGGCTTTATCGCCGATCAGGCGTTCAGGCGCGGCATCGGTGAACCGCTCGGCGAGAGTCTTTCTGACAAGTCGGACTTCATGCGGCGCAGCATTCTCCGTGTAAACGGCGAGAGGAAGACCAGCGCGGTCTGCCACTGCCATGAGCTTCGTGCCCTTGCCCCGCTTGGTCTTTCCGACCTTGCCGCCCCTTTTTTCGCGGCGATGAACGTGCCGTCAATAAAGCATTCGGACAAGTCCAACTCGCCGCGGGTGCGCAGGTCTTCGGCCAATGTCTCCAGCACCCTGCGGAGCGTGCCGTCCTTGACCCACGGCTGGAACCTGCGGTGGCAGGTCTGGTACGGCGGGAAGCGTGCCGGCAGATCGCACCACCTCGCGCCGGAGCGTAAAACCCACAGGACGCCGTTCATCACTTCGCGCTCATCGCGGCGCGGCCTGCCACGTCCTCTGGCGGTTGGCGGCCGGTCAAAGAGCGGCTCTATCAAAGACCATTGTGCGTCGGTTAGCTCTTCACGGCGTGCCATGCTCAAAGCGTAGCATGACTATTTTTGAGATAGCTTCTAGTCAGACAATCGGAGAAACAACTGGCCGTCAATAACATCAAGGCCAAGGGAACTAAAGCAAGCTTGCTGGCGCATAGCCCGGGAAAGAACATTGAGTCCCTGTATAAGGGAGTTGAGGCCGTCGAGGCCAGCCTGGCTGTTGACCCCTCATTCGATGCGATACCGCTTGAAGCTCAGAAGGGCCTGACCGAGGCTGCCGTCGCAATAGACTTTGTTAACGTGAGTTCGACGTAAGAATGTGAAGAGAGAGCCAGATTTCGCTAAGATGGAATGCGCCAACATCACCATCAATGCGAAAGGGACTCTCTCATGGACATCTTATCCCTGTTCTGTGACATAGACGACTTCTGCCTGCTCTTTGAACCGCTCTGGAACAGGCGATTGCTTGAGACCAGACAGCGCAACCGCCCTTCGAGCATGTGCTTATCAGAGGTGATGACCATCCGCATCCTGTTCTAAACCTCGCACTAGCGCGACTTCAAGAGCTACTACACGGAGCATGTGATGAAGAACCTTGCGTGGGCTTTCCCGCATCTCGTGAGCTATCAACGCTTCGTCGAGTTGATGAGGGCGGCGCTCGTGGAGGCTTTTTAGATTCTGTGTAAGTGGCGATAATCAACCGTTCAGTGTCGAAAGGACGAATAGATTATGCCACCGATTCGACCCGAACTGCTCGACGAGTTGCTCAAGGATTACCAGAAGCCGGACGACCTGCTCGGTCAGGACGGCCTGCGGCAACAACTCACGAAGGCTCTCGTCGAGCGCGCCCTCAATGGAGAACTCACCCACCACCTCGGTTACGAACGCCACGACCCCGCCGGGGACAACTCCGGCAACTCCAGAAACGGCACGACGCCAAAGACCCTACGTGGCAAGCGCGGCCAAGTGCAGATCGACGTGCCGCGTGACCGCGCCTCGGGGTTCGAGCCGCAGCTTGTCAGGAAGGGGCCGACGCGCTTCGACGGCCTCGACGAGAACATCATCTCGCTCTACGCCCGCGGCATGACGCAGCGCGAGATTCAGGGCCACCTCGAAGAGATTTACGGGGTCGAGGTTTCGCCGAGTCTGATTTCAACTGTCACCGACGCGGTGCTCGACGAGGTGCGCGCCTGGCAGTCGCGCCCGCTGGATGGCGTCTACCCGATCCTCTATCTCGACGCGCTCCAAGTGAAGGTCAAGAGTCAGGGGCGGGTCACGAATAAAGCCATTTACATAGCTTTCGGTGTCAACCTGCAAGGGTTGACGGAAGTCTTAGGCATGTGGGCGGCTGAGAGCGAGGGGGCGACGTTCTGGATGCAGATCGTCACGGAGTTGCAGAATCGGGGCGTCTCCGACATCTTCATCGCGTGCGTGGATAGCCTGAAGGGCTGCCCCGAAGCGATAGAGGCCGTCTATCCGCAGACGTAGGTTCAACTCTGCATGGTGCATCTGGTCAGGCATGCGCTCTCGTATGTCTCGCACCGGGATCGCAAGGCGGTGGCGACTGATCTCAAGACTATCTGCCAGGCGGCGACGCTGGACGAGGCCGAGCGACAACTCACGAAGTTCGAGGAGACATGGGCGGCGAGCTACCCCGTCATTGCCCGTTCGTGGCGGCAGAACTGGGCGCGGGTGGTGCCGATGTTCGGCTATCCGAGCGAGATCAGACGTGTCAGCTACACGACGAATACGATAGAGTCGTTGAACATGATGTTGCGCAAGGTGTCGAAGAACCGGTCGCTGTTCCCGAATGATGAAGCAGTCTTCAAGCTGATGTATCTGGCGTTGAGGAATATCAGCCGGCGGTGGACGATGCCGATCAAGAACTGGAGCGGCGCGCTCAACCAGTTCGCGATCCTGTTCGAAGGGCGAGTACCGATGGGCGGGCTCACCCACAACTCACTTACACAGAATCCTGTTTAGGGCCTGCCTAGCCCTATTATGCCTGATGGGACTTTGCTTTCGCTTCCAATTCCTGCGGATAGTTCCTCAAAGATCAGGTATAACGATGTCACCTTCAGAGGTGAACTATTAGGCAAGCTTGTCGAAGACCTAACTAATAGTCGTGTCAGCCGCCATGATTTTGTTCATCTTGATCCTGACTTGAGAAGTTCCTCTTACCCACGCGAAGGATCTCGGCTTTCGCCGCGCTATAACTCCTGAGCTGATCTGTGACGATAATGCGTGGCGCGTACCGCAGACCATTTAGCAGCTTGCGGAAGAACTTTTTCGCTGCCTTCTTATCTCTCCGGCGCTGGACCAAGATATCCAACACTTCACCGTCCTGCTCCACTGCACGCCAGAGGTAATGAGTACGACCGCTGATCCGGAGGAACACCTCATCGAGGTGCCATCTGTCACCAAGTTGCGGACTCCGACGGCGTAAGCTGTTGGCATAAGTCTGACCGAACTTGAGGCACCAGTGTCGGACAGCCTCATAGGTGAGGGAGACACCGCGCATCCGCATCATCTCTTCGACGTCGCGGTAGCTGAGAGCACACCGGAAGTACAACCAGCCGCAGTGGCTGATATCTCAGGGGGGAAGCGATGGCGGCGGTAGGGGGAGACGGAAGTGCGCATCGGTAGAGTATCCCGCATGAAAGTCGGAGCGCATCTTCAACTGCTTAACCTGACATTACCTCACGAATCTACACTGAAGGGATCAGCACCTTTCATTTCGGCTCCAAGATGTTGGCGCTGGCTTGACTCAACATTCTTTCCCTGACCTGTTGATCTAGGAGGTAAGTGTTTAAGTATTGCCGCAACTCATCCGTGTTAGCGGGCGGCGTCGAGTACAAGCTAACGATGTATGCCTCCGCTCTGGTCGTAAACAGTTGCTCCAACTGTTTTAGCTGATGTTGCTTATTATAGTTCTCAATTTTCTGATTATTCGCAGCGATAGCAGCTTCATACTCGGCGCGGAGTTTCGGGTCTTTGATGGCAGCCGGAGAGATGCCGGGGATGTGCGGATTGGCTCCGGCGGGCGGCATGACGTGCAGCAGTGGACGTTGATTGAAATCAAATCCTCTATCAATCTCTGCTTCCAACCGCTGCCAGGCGTGAAACCAATATCGCGCTCGGTTGCTGCGCTCGCGCGACCATTCTTCCGTGCTGGTGTCGTGTAACGCGGTAAGGTCGCCTTGGACGTAGAGCACAAGTCTAATCTCGGTTTCCAAGGGTATGCTGTCGGCGTTCTTCAGTGCTGAGGCAGCATATTTAGGAGCGAAGCTGTATTGTCTATCGTCCTTGAAATCGTAACTGGCCAGAGAGCTACTCACCTCCAGCATTAAATCCGCGTACTGTGCTGCGTCGAACTGAGCCTGTTGCCGGTCTAGTTCATCGGCCAACGCCACCAAGCCGTTCATATCTCTTGCTTCGCGCAAACCCTGAATACGTCGCCGCGTCTGGTCCTGTGCCGCAACCCCTGAGTCGGCTTCCGAATGCCTGAGACCGGCACGACGGCCTGTGCTGTGGTCCGAGTGATCGACGGTCGTGGCCGGTTGCTGTTCGCCCCTGCTCAAATCCGTGGAACCGAAATGAAAAATACGACCACTGGCGAACAGCGTTGTTCCCAACAGGCAGATACAACTCACACAAAGAAGAATCGCCTTATTGTTGCGCATGACCTTTACCTCCCGCCATTATCAACTCGCTGATTGTATCCAGCACTCGTCCCTTGCGCTGATGTGGACGCTCGCCGCGCAATGCTTACTGGGATGTCGGATCACTCGCATTCTTCGTGAATGGCCCAGCCCCGGCTTTTTCTATGGTCGCATTGCCGGCGGCGTCCGAAGTCATGTGGTGATTAGCCGTAAAGAACTGGACCGGCGAGCCGTTGACGACATAGCGCCAGGGAATGGGCCAGTTAAAATTCCCGTTGGCGAAAGGTGGCGACCAATCGCCTGAGAAGATGAAGTCGTCGAAGGCTTTGCAGCCGGTCACGATATTACAGCCGGTCACGGCAAAGACTCCGCCGGGAGGATGCACAGCGCCGTTGGCACTAGCGAAGAATCCTGTGGCCGTGGCCGTGGCCTGCCCTTCCTGGAACGAGAGGTTGCTGAATGAAACGTCCGTGGGCAGCAAGAAGCCTTCCCCGGAAAAGCCGACGGAAATAAACCCCTGATGGTGGATCACATTAGTACCGGGCGTCTGTCTCATGTATGCGCTGCTTGGGGCGATGATACTTTTGGCAAAGGTCGCCCCCATACCTTTTGATGGCCCATTCTCGACCTCAAGTTTAAGTGAGACGCTGCCCGCTGAAGCAGGAGCCATATAGGTGTTGCCGCCGTCGTTTCTCGTCTCGGCTAGTTGGCCGACCCGCTGACGATCTTCCACACCAACCCGCCCGCCTGCGCGGCCGGAACTGCGCCCGGCGTGCTTGAGTAAGTTAAATTGACTCGCTCCAACAGGCCGTATCGGCTGGTACTGCGGCCGGCGAAGTTGTCCTGCGGGGTGAATATGCCGGTCAGTTCGTAAACGATGACATTCACCGTGACGGTGTTCCCGCTCGTCGCCGTCACCGTCACCGGGTTGTTTATGGTAGAGGAGTCGGTATTGAAAGTGACGGACGTAGTTTCGCCTGTGCCTGATGCACCGGACGTACCGCCCCACGTCGGCTGGCCGCTAGGAAAAGTTCCCTCCGGCGGATCGGGTACTGCCTTGAACGTGACGCTCGTGCCTTTATAGACATAGAGCGTGCCGGATACATCAACGAAATTTGAGCCGCTTTGGTACTGAATCTTCCCCACCATCGGGGTTACTTCCGCCACACAGGTAGCGTGCTCTTCATACGTGTAGTTGTAATAGCAGTCGCGCCCGTCCCAACTGTAAGAATTTTGGAGGCCGATGAACGCATCCAGCGTAGCCATGCCGGGCGCAGTGCCGGTGAAGTTGGTGCTATGACCTGAATCGGGATTCAGCGTCCCGACTTGTGCGTCCAGCGTCCAAGCTGCCCAGACCGCGTAGGGGCCAGTGGAGCCGCCCCAATCATAGTAGGCTGTCTCCCAAGCTGCCGTCGTCGCGGAGCCAGTCACCACGACGGGCGGCGGGAACGGATTAAGGTCCGCCCCGTAAGACGGCGGACATGGATCATTACAACTGTAACTGGTGCTGACCTGTTGCGTGCGACTGACCATCTCCGCGCGCCCCACCAAGACTTGTTTCCCTTTGGTATCCCCGCGCACCGCCCACTTGAACTGTCCCTGTGCCATCAGCTTCGGCAGCTTACGCCCGACGTTATCCCCCGCTTGCTCATCACGAATCTTGCGCAGGTCGAAGACGGCCGTTTCGCCCGGCTCTAACTTGCGCGGGTCAATGACGAACTTGCCGCCGTCGTAGTTAATCTGCGTGACGAACTCGGCCGATATGTCGCTGATGTTCGTGATGTAAACAACCGTTGTGTAGTCCTTCGTTATCTTCCATGGATATGAGCCGGTCATGGCGCGCGCCGGGCCGGAATCGCGCAAAGGTGTGTCATAGCTTAGCTCTTTGCTATCGTCGAGGCCGTAGAGCGAACCGATCAATGTACCGGGTGCGCCGCTGTTGTTAACCCGCACGCTTACTACGGCCAAGTCGTGCCTGCTGCGAACGGCGCGCGTCAGCGGGCTGAGATCCACTTCGGTTGTCTCATTCGCCCCCAAGTTAATCTCATGCAGTACGACAGGTTCCGATGCGGCCAAGCCACCTTGCGCGATGAACTGTGGACGCACTGTAATTGGCGCTGAGCCGGTATTCTTGAGCACCATGTGCGGGGTCACGCCCGCCAGCCGCAGGCCATTGCCGAACAAGTGCGGCTGCTTAACATTCTTTGTATCGTAAAAGCGGATCACGCTGTTAAATGAGCCGTCGCCGGCTGTGATCACGCCGGTCGGGACGATGCTGCCGGGCCTGTGATGTTGATAATGACGGATTCAGGCCCGGCCTCGCTGGCACGCTCGCGCCGCACGATCTCAGTCGCGTGTGGTCCTAGGCTGACCGTCTGCGCGGCTTCGCCGCTGCCGAAGTTCACCACCGCGCTCGTCGGTGCGTCGGTGACATTGCCGAGCGCGATAATCGAGGTGCTGTTCGACGGCAGCCACCATGCTGCCTCCTGAATATCCGAACGCTGCTCGTGCTGCACGATGAAGAACTCATCCGCGTTGTTCCCACCATTGATCCCCAGTAGCCTGTATTGGGCCCACATTTCACGCGCCACACCATAGTAAGACAGGGCCAGCGCGCCCCAGTCTTGCTCGTCGCGATGGCCTGCCGGTATTAGCTTCTTGAAGTCAACGTAACGAATCTCAGCCGGGCGCACGCGCACGGGGTCGCCGGTGATCGCTGTGCCGTCCAGTTTGTAGAAGGTCGGCGTGACTGCCATCTCCTTAGCACTACGTGAATTGAAGACCAACTCACCGCCGCGCGCTTCTGGCAACTGAGTCAACGGAATGTAGAGCACCTGATCACCCGGCGGCGAGCAACTTGGACAATCTTTTTTCTTGCCGTATCGCTTCTCAATCGTCTGTGGCGCACTCTCAGTACCGCTCGTAGTCTGACCACTCTGTCCGGCGCTTAATCTGGACGCGCTTGAGCGCGAGAAGAAAGCGCAGCAACTGAGGAGGAGCATCGACATGATGAGCGCCGCAACTCGCCGGGTAGCATGTATTGAGTGTGACAAGCGAATAATTCTGCGCATGACAGAGTGCCTTTCGTATCTGCCAGCAGATGAGGTTTTCCCTGTCTCCGAGTGAGACATGATATTAGGGTCAACTTCTCTGTTAGAGGGGGAGCGTGTACCAACCAGCTAACGGGCCAAGAGCCTTTGAAACAAACTCGATGAGTAACAGGGGCAAGTTGCGATGCGTGACTATTAGGTCGACAGAAAATATCCGAGTCCGCACATTCTGAGGTTGCAAGTCTATTGCAAGCAGATGATGAATCGCCCACTCTGTGGGTAGTGAGAGTTCACCTCAGCAGGTAGTCATGGTTTGATTGCGTTGCGTGCATTCTATTGCCTTGGACGGAAACCAAGGTCATCCGCACTTTTGATACTGCTGGCGAAGTCAGCCAATAGGACATAGGCTAGGCTGCGCGTCAACTTCACGAAAGTTGACTGCCTCATCTGCGTTAGCGGCACTTGGGCGAGCCAGTTCGCAAAGCGCATTTTCCGCAGCGCGCGAGGACACTGACCTTGAGCACATGACAACAACGTCGCGCGCTTCCGCTGCAACGATTGGACCAAGTAATTTTTCTTCACGCGGAACGCCGCTTCACAGAAGGTATGTCATAAAAGCCTTGCGCGGATAGTCGGCTTTTCAACTGACCTTCCATGCAACCTCCCTACTTGGTGTTTACAAGGCGCAGTTTTTCATTGACATATCTTATCGCCAAGTTTAACTTCCTATGCGTTTACGGGCTAATGCCCCCTCAACCCTCCTCGCAGGCTAGTAGCGTAACTGCTTGGCGAAGCTTTGACCCTCGTCAGGTTTCACGAATCTGTTCTATCTAGCTTGGCGCTGCACACTGATATGCGAACCCCCTGCCCGATCCGATGGAGGTCCAATCGCTGAATAAACTCGACTCAGGCCGTGTTCAGACGAGAGTCTGTCCGCGAAGATCGGATTCGGCAACGAATCAGACAGCGCGGTCCACATGGACCGCGACGGCCGGTTTGCGGCGTGGCCGCCGGTTGGCAACGCGGGCGGCCCCAGAGTTGGCGACGAGGTATCGATTGCATTACAACGGCTTCGACTGGTAAACAGCTAAAACCCAGACTCGAACGCGTCGCGTATATAGAGGCGCATTTATGCCACACAAGCTGCTGGTGTTTAATCCTTCAAACTATCCGCGCGGTGGCTGGGTCACGATGCCCTGGCAATCCATCGCCGAGCAGACGGGGTTTGATCCGGACAATTTGCTGCTGTACCAAGATGTCGGCACGCCCCTCTATTACCAAGTTGATCAGATCGATCCTGATGAGCCTGCGCGCGACACCCTGAGCTTTTTCCTTTCCCGTCCGGCCGCGCCCGGCTCTGAACACTATACTGTGCCCACGGCCGAGGTCTTCATCGAGGAGAAGGTTTCAAGCGCCTTACGCCCGCGCAAGCCGAAGCCGGAGCAGCAGTCTTCCATCGAGATACGCAACAGCCGTTTGGACTTGCGTTTCAATCTGACGCCTGAGAAAGAAGGTGGCGAGGGTGGCTGGTATGCCGGCTCTGTGCGGAGCGTCCGGCTCGACAAAACGCGGCGGAAAAAGGAAGACCCGCGCGCCGAATTCTTAGACTATTACAACTGGATGTTCGATCACGAAGCCGGCCACGACCCTGAAAAGCGGTGCATCCAGTTGGACAGCATCAAGCTTGCGCACCCCGACTCTCAGTCAGGTCCTTACCAGCAGATATACCTGTTCAATCAACCTTACCGGCTCGTCTCGCAGTGCGACGGCCCGGTGCGCAAGTCTCTTACCTTGGCGTCGGCCCCCTTTTACTATAACTATTTCAAGTCGCCGGAAGCGCCGCCGCTGCGGTGCGAACTTTACCGCGTTTTTAGCCTTTATGAAGACAGGGAATACGTGATCGAAGAATTATTCCTGAACATTAAGCCGTCCAAGCAAATTGCCAATAGCGCTGATATCCCCATATATTTTGAAGCTCTATACTTCACCTACATGAAATTGGGGTGGCCGCACCAATGCAGTTGTGCTGGCGTGCCCGACTGGTTTGCCATCGGCGATCTTGAGGATTGGCTGGTCTATGGATTTGCTTGTGACGTGCATGTCGCCGACATCTCCTACCCGCATCCGTCATACCCTGAGGGCGAGCAGAAGAAGCACACTTTCTCTTGGCGGCTGCCACCTTGCGGGGCCGCCACCTGCCTGCACTTCTTCTCGAAGTTTCAACTCACACCTGACGAGATGCCTAAGGATGACTCCGAGCGTGTGCGCGAGCGCCTGAATCAGTCCGCCGTCCGCTGGTTCGAGGCACAGGCGGGGCACAACTGGTATGAATTCATTTACAAACCGCTTATAGCCAAACTGGCCGACCGCGGGGAGGCAGCGGCGCGAGGAGACGAGCATGGCCATTAAAGCGAGCAGTGCCAAAGAGGCTGCCAGCTTGGCTAATGAAGCCGCCAAGCTGGCAAAAGAGCTTGTGAATAATGCTAGGCACGAAGCGGAAGTGGCTTCCGATGCGGCCGATACCATTCGAGGTTGGGAAACTGACTTGGAGAAACACGCCGATGCGTTGAATAAAACGGCCGACGAGGTCGCACAAGCCCACGCGAAAATGCGGGCCGGCAGCACGACGGTCACAGCCCAATCCAGCTTGAGCAAATTCGCCGAACAAGTCCACGCCGCCCAAGATAGCGTACAAAAAATTCAAGACGCGATGAGCCGACGTAGTACAACAGTCGAAGAGAAAATCTCGGATGAATTGAAAGCCGTACCGGGACTTAAAAGCGCCCTCGCCGAGGCCAGGGAAAAGTTGGCGGCGGCTGATTATGTTGACAAGGCGCGGCGGAGCGACGCCACGCCCCCCTCTCCGAAAACCTTGAAAGCTGTCGGCAGCGCCGTCAGTAAGATCGCCGCCCTAATACGGGAGGTCTTGAAATGGCCTAGGGTTAAGATTTGGGAAGCAGCCATGAAGAACATTGCCGAGCAAGCGAGCATCACCGAAAAGTGTGTTGCGCTGGCGGAGAAATTGGCTAAGCGACCCGCAGATAAAAAGCACGTTGACGCCGCAAAGGCGGCCAAGGGTGTAATTATCAGCAACAGAGAGAAAGCTAGTGATTATTACGACTCTGCGATGGTCGCCGAAGTCCTACTGAACGTCGATGGATTCTTCATCGCGCATAAGCCGCTGATCTATGAGCGGCTGGAAGAGTGTGACCAATTCGCCTCGAAGGCGTTGACCAATGCGGACATGCTCTTCTTCGCCGAAAGCCTGCCGATCATCAACGGCATTATTAACGTCGGCAGCACGCGGAAGGAACTGAACGATGCGACCCGATGGGTCACGGAACATTGGGGGGGGGGTGAGGCGCAGCCCCGCATCGTGCTGTCGGCCCTGTTATTTCATTACGTCACGACCCGCGGAGCGGAAGAAAGTGTGGACAAGAGCAAGGAGCAGCAGGAGACTTGGAAACGTATTAGAGCTCGCGTCGGGAAGTTGATTTAAGGTGTCGCGAGGCGCGGCACCTACGGGGTAGGAGTCCTTGCTGCTTCCCGATAGCCGCAGAAGCGTACAGCCTCTACCCCGGTCTAACATCTTCACAATCCTTCAGGATCAAGAACCGAAGTTGTTGCTACGAGCCGCGCAAGTAATCCCCTTGAAAGTTTTGATGTGTGGCGCGGCATGAGGGCGGGCGAGTGTCGGTGGTGTTGCGCGGCCGGGCAGGCGTTATAAAGAGGCTCAATTAAGTGAGTAACGATATTCACATCTTCATCGGTTGGTCCGGCGACGTGAGCCAAAGATTGGCACACGAGCTTCAAAAATGGATTCCGAATGTCATACCGATAGCTAACCCGAAATTATCCCGAGACATCCCTGCCGGGGCCGACTGGAATACCGAGTTGAAGGCCATGCTCGCGAAGGCCAAGTTTGCGATCCTTTGTCTCACCAGGGAGAATCGCAATGCTCCTTGGATTCACTACGAGGCCGGCTTCCTTGTCGCGTCGAATAAAGTTAAGGTCTGCCCTTACATTCTTGACTTTGATCCCAAAGACCTCACAGGGCCGCTCAGCCAACTGCAAGCGAAATATGCTGATGAAGCTGACACCCTAGCCATGCTCATCAACATCAACACTCCAGAGCGCGGGCAACCCGTCATCCCTAAGAGTTCGGTGGAAATGTATTTCAAACTCTTCTGGCCGCAACTCGATATGCAGATGAACGAATTACGCGAGCAAACAAAGCAACCTATTATCGAGCAAGGCACGAGTAAGGCGCGTCTGAATTCGGCCGCGGAGTTCCTAAAAGACATGAGTGGGGTGCAGCGCAAGCTGCCAGAGGTGACACCGAAGGGGCACGTCATCCCTGTCGGGACAAAAATTGTCGCGCCCGTGGCCCGCCGGAAAGCCGGCGAATCATACAAACTGGAAGTCGTCAATCCCTCTTCGTACCCGCGCGGCGGGCGGGTGGCCGTCCTTTGGGAACCCATTTATAAAGCGACCCGTATCCCGCCCGAGGAATTGATTGTGAGCGATGCCGCCGGCAATCAACTGTTCGCGCAGGTAGCGCCGGCCGACCTGGCCGAGGCCATCGGCCCGCAGCTTCTCTTTATCCTCAAAGAGGATGTCCGTGAGCGCAACCATGAGGGCCGGGTCTCTCCGTATCTGGTGCATCTCACGAGGGGCAAGCCGGAGTATCAGGAGGAAGGTGACGAACCGCGAGTCGAAGTGGAATGGAGCAGGAATCGGGAACCGCGCCGCGTCACGCTAGCCCACAATCGGTTGGAGGTGCGGCTGGAACTGTTCCCTTCACCCTGGGACAACGAGAGGAACTGGTATGCAGGTGCGGCCTCTAGCGTGCTGCTTGACGGCACAGAGATGTTAACGTATCGGGTCGACCCGTTCGACTACGAAACGCGGTGCATGCAAATTGATGAAGTGTATTTGATTGCCGGAGAAGAAAAACTTGCGTTTGATAAATCGAAACTGATCAAACAGCCTTACCAGCTTATTGCTGATGTGCGCGGCCCTGTACGAGCGAGCGTCATCGTCGCCACGCAGCCCCTTGTGCTTGACTACGCCGAGTTCGGCACCAGAAAGAAAGTCCCGGTTGCGTATCAATTGTTCCGCAAAATCAGCCTGCACAGAGGCGAGAATTTTCTTGAAGAAGTGTTCAGCGTGCGCCGGGTCTCGCCCGCGCCGAAGGGCGTCAAAGGCTCATCCGAACCCACTTTCGAGGTGAGTTTCTTCTCGTACATCAACCTGGGCTTAGACCCTTACAAGCTCACAAACTTGCGGCCCGAATGGCTCGGCATCGGCTCGGCATGGGCCCCATACCCGGGCTACGGATTTGCGGCCAGTGCGCCGGTGAGTTCGTTTGAAAACCCGCACCGCAAATTCCCCAAGCCTGAGCACAAGCATAAGCACAAGACCTTTTCCTGGGTGATAGATTGTCATGAGGCGGCGAAATGCCTGCACCTGTTTATGAACGGCAAGTCGACGGAGTTGCGGGCACTCGTCGACAGCGTATGGTATGAGAATATCGGCGAACCCCTGTACGCAATATCACCGGCCAAGAAAAGGTAAGTGTGCCGCTTCCGTAGCAAGACTCTGAAGTAGGTACTGTATCGGAGTCATGGTTGCGTTCAAGCGGCATTCTGTTAAAGGGTAATTATATAGTTGACCCACCTAGATAGTGATGGCAGTTAAATGAACCGCGAATTAAGGCGTACTTTAAACCGAAAAGAGTGTTGGGTGCGGCAACTCTATAATTAACGTAAAGAGTACTTGGCTCCCCTCACTGGTTGTAGGCTGCTCTGAATTAAGGAGAGCGTATGAATCACAAGAGCAATATTTACAATGGTGCTTATCCCTTCAGTGTAGGTACGTGCTGTGCCTAGCCTTCCTTGGTCGAACGATAACATGTAAGCGTCAACACCTACACTGAAGGGATAAGCACCTTAAGTTTCCCCGCACTGGCAACCTCTACACGCGCCCTGCCTCAGTTTCACGCCCGCACTGCCCGCCTCACGCGCGCACCGGCTCGCTTCACACGCGCACCGCTCGATTTTCACGCCCGTATAACGATTTTCACCCGCCCGGCCGGCTCTGACACGCGCACGCCCGCGCGTTGACACATGCGCCGCTCGATTTTGCGCCGCGCGCCCAATCATTTGCTGGCAATAGCTTCGCTTATTCTGTTATCTTCTTACGCAAACAACTCAACGTTAATGATCGCGTGTCGTCGTGCGCCGTCTGCCGGCAGCGGCGGCCGGCCACAGGGGCAGAAGCACTATGAACACAGGGCATACAGAAGCAGCGGCACAACAACCGGACGAACCGGCCCCCGAACGATTGCGGACGGGCATCGCGGGTCTAGACGACGTGCTGGACGGCGGCTTTCCCGCCAACCGGCTCTACCTGATCGAAGGCGACCCCGGCACGGGCAAGACAACGCTCGCCATGCAATTCCTGATGGAAGGCGTGCAGCAGGGCGAGTCGGTGCTATACGTCACGCTGTCGGAGACGGAAGAAGAGTTGCGCGCCAATGCCCGCTCGCACGGTTGGTCGCTGGCGGGCGTCAACATCTTCGAGTTGACCGCCCCGGCCGACAGTCTCAAGCCCGAAGCGCAGTACACAGTCTTCTATCCGTCCGAGGTCGAACTGAACGACACGACCGCCGCCGTGCTGGCCGAGGTCGAGCGCCTTAAGCCGCGCCGCATCGTCTTCGACTCGCTCTCGGAGATGCGCCTGCTCGCGGGCGACGCCCTGCGCTACCGGCGACAGATGATCGCCCTCAAACAATATTTCACCGGCCGCCGCAGCACCGTGCTGCTCCTAGACGACCACACGACCGGCGAGCCTGAGTTGCAGGTTCACTCCATCGCGCACGGCGTCATCGCGCTCGAACAGATCACGCAAGGCTACGGCGGCGAGCGCCGCACCCTGCGCGTGTGCAAGTTGCGCGGCGTGCGCTACCGCCCCGGCAATCACGACTTGAAGATCGACACGGGCGGCAACGTCGTCTTCCCGCGCCTCATCGCCGCCGAGCATCACGTAGAGTTCGCGCGCGACCCCGTGCCGAGCGGCGTCGCGGGACTCGACACGCTGATGGGCGGCGGTCTTGATCCCGGCACGAGCACGCTCTTGATGGGCGGCCGGGTCGGGCAAATCTTCGGTCGCGGCGCAGGCCGTTGCCACCGCGGCCGCGGCCGGCACGCGCGCCGCCATCTACCTCTTCGACGAAGGGCGCAACACTTACATTAACCGCGCCGCCGGCCTCGGCATCGATCTGCAAAGCCACCTTGACGCCGGCCGCGTCACGATCCAACAGATCGATCCGGTCGAGTTGTCGCCGGGCGAGTTCGCGCATACCGTCCGTCGCGCGGTCGCGGATGAAGGCGCGCGTGTCGTCGTCATCGACAGTTTGAACGGCTACCTGCAAGCGATGCCGGAAGAACGCTTCCTCATCGTGCAGATGCACGAACTGCTCACCTTTCTCAACCAGCAAGGCGTGGTCACGCTGCTTATCACAGCGCAGCACGGCTTTCTAGGCACGGCGATGGTCACGCCGATTGATGTCAGCTACTTGGCCGACACGGTGCTCTTGTTCCGCTACTTCGAGGCGGCGGGCGCGGTGCGTAACGCCATCTCGGTCGTCAAGAAACGCACGGGCCACCACGAGCGCACGATCCGCGAGATGCAAATGTCGGACACAGGCATCAGCGTCGGCCGGCCGCTCTCGGAGTTTCACGGCGTGCTGACCGGCGTGCCCATCTTTCAAGGCACGCCCGACAAGCTGCAACAAAACATGACCGAAGCCCAACAACCGGCCGCCGCCACAGACGACAACGACGCGTGATGACCAGAACGGCTGACGCCCACAACGCGGAGTTGCGCGTGCTGGTGTGCGCGCCCGCCGGCCGCGACGCGCAACTGACGTGCGCCGTGCTGCGCGAACACGGCCTCGCCGCCGAAGTCTGCGCGTCGCTGGCCGAGTTGTGCCGCGAGATCGCCTGGGGCGCGGGCGCGGCCTTCATCACCAAAGAGGCCGTCACAAACGACAGCGCGCGCCTGTTGACCACAACGCTTGCCGCTCAACCCGCGTGGTCTGATCTGCCGCTCGTGATCCTGACGGCCAACGGTGCGACGGCCGCCGCCGACACGCGCGCCACGCTCACGGCCCTGAGCGACCTCGGCAACGTGACGCTCATCGAGCGGCCCGTGCGCGCCGTCACGCTCGTCAGCGTGCTCAAGTCGGCGTTGCGCGCGCGCCTGCGGCAATACGAGGTGCGCGATCAACTACAGGTCCTCGCCGCCGCGCAAGCCGAACGCGAGCAGATGCTCAAACGCGAACAGGGCGCGCGCCAACTCGCCGAAACCAACAACCGCCTCAAAGACGAGTTCCTCGCCACCATCTCACACGAACTCCGCACGCCGCTCACAGCCATCCTCGGCTGGATACAGTTCCTACGCCGTGGGCAACTCGACAAGTCGGCCGCAGACCACGCGCTCGACGTGATCGACCGCAACGGGCAGGCCCAACTACACCTCATCGAAGACCTGCTCGACGTGTCGCGCATCATCACGGGCAAGCTGCAACTCGACGTGCGCGCGCTCGATCTCGCGGCGGTCGTCATCGCGGCGCTCGACGCGGCCCGCCCCGCCGCGACGGCGAAAGAGATCGAGTTGCTGGCCCGGTTCGACCCGGCGGCGGCGCGCGTCTCCGGCGATGCCGACCGCTTGCAACAGGTCGTGTGGAATCTCGTCAACAATGCGGTCAAGTTCACACCGCAGGGCGGGCGCGTCGAGATCAGCACGCACCGCGTCGGCGCGCACGTCGAGATTCGCGTCGCCGACACGGGCACGGGCATCGCGCCGGAGTTCCTGCCCTACGTCTTCGACCGCTTCCGCCAAGCCGACGGGCAGATGACGCGCACACATGGCGGTTTGGGCCCTCGGCCTCGCTATCGTGCGGCAACTCGTCGAACTGCACGGCGGCACGGTCGCGGTCGTCAGCGACGGCGTAGGGCACGGCGCAACCTTCACGGTCAGCCTGCCGCACAACGGATTGCGGACTGCGGATTCCGGCTTGCGGAATGAAGCGGGCATGATCGAGCAAGCTGATCAAACTGACCACTCTGATCAATCCGCAATCCACACTCCGCAATCCGCAATCTTGGCGGGTGTGCGCGTGCTCGTGGTGGAAGACGAAGCGGACGCACGCGAGTTGTTTGCCCTGACGCTACAGGACTGCGGCGCGCGCGTGCTCACCGCCGCCAACGCCGCCGAGGCGCTTGCACTCATCGAACGCGAGCGCCCCGACGCACTCCTTGCCGACATCGGCCTACCGGAAGAAGACGGCTACATGCTGATCGCGCGCGTGCGTGCGCTGCCCGTCGAGCGTGGTGGACGCACGCCCGCCGCCGCCCTCACCGCCTACGCCCGCGCCGAAGATCGTCTGCGTGCTTTGCGTGCAGGCTTTCAGATACACCTACCCAAACCCGTCAAGTCCGACGAACTGATCACAGTCGTCGCCAATCTAGCCGGACGCACCGGCACGGCTTAAACGCGCCGTGCGGCTGCGGTTTTAATCTTAATTATGATAAGCCGGCCGTTAACGGGCGGTGATTGATTGGAAGCCGGCGGTGCGGTCGAAGGTGAGGGCGAGTTTGCGTTCGCCGTCGCGTAGGTTGACGAGGTTGAGTTGATCTTCGTAGAGGTCCGCGAGCCAGCGGTCGCGGAGTTGGACGCCGTTGAGGCCGTCGGGGAGTTTCGCTTCAAAGTAGAGCCATGCGTTGTCCACGCTTGCTTCCATGCCGACCCACGTGAGTTTGATGTTGCGAGCGCGTGCGTCCTTGAGTTCAAAGACTTCTTGCAGGTAGGCGAAGGTTAAGCTGTCGGCCTGCTTCTTGTCGTCGAGCGTGATGGGGCGACCGGCGCGGCGTGTGAGGATGGTGGTTAGATCGTCGGGGAAGGTGCGTAGTGTGATCTGTAAGGAATGCTCCGGCTCGTTGTAATCGGCCTCGGCAAAGCTGGTGTGAAACTTGTGCGCCGAAGCTGTCGGCACAACAAGCGCGCAGATCGCAAAGAGGCCGAGCAGGCGCAGAGGTGATCGCAAGATTGAAATTGTACCGCGCAAAGTTCAAATGCTCCGTCATGGGCTGTTCGGTTGGGGCGGTTGTTTGCGTTCGAGTTGTTGCATGGGGTTGGGCGCGGCTTGCGCGTCTTTGAACAGTTGGAAGCGCGTCTTGACGGGGCGACGCGGGAAGGAGTTGTTGGCCAACTCAACGTCGGCCGTCTCAAGGTGCGGGTCGAGGATGATCGAGCGCAACTCTTTGGGCGTCATGATGAGCTTGGAGACTTCAAAGTTGTTCTGCCGCCAGATTTCGGCCGGGATGCGGAGTTCTTCTTTTGTGCCGTCGGCGTATTCAAGTTCAAAGATGACGGGCATGACGAGGCCGCCGATGTTTTTGAGATCGACGACGTAGAAGTTCATGCCCGCTTGCAACAACTGGCGCTCGCGCTCGGTCAGCGTTTGCAAAAATTGCTGGTAGGCGGCGCGATCCTGTTCGGTCACGACGAGTTCGTCATAGGTGTTGTAGAAGTCGCGCAAAGAGGGAAACTCGTCAACACGTTTCGGCAGCGGTTTGTTGCGCTGCTCTGACAGTGTGCGCGGTTGCGCGTCGCGTTCGCGGCGGCGCTCGGTCTTTTCCACTTCGGGGTTGAGCGTGTCGAGTCTGAACAGACGCACGCGTTCGATGGAGAGATCGACGTGGTCGGTCGTGTAGAACCAGCCGTGCCAGAACCAATCGAGGTCAACGGCCGAAGCGTCTTCCATCGTGCGGAAAAAATCAGCGGGCATCGGTCGCTTGAACTTCCAACGTTCGGCGTACTGCTTGAACGCGTAGTCGAAGAGTTCGCGCCCCATCACCGTCTCGCGCAGGATGTTCAAAGCGGTGGCGGGCTTCGCATAAGCGTTGTTGCCGAACTGTAACAGCGAATCCGAGTTGGCCATGACGGGCACTTGATTGACGCTCGCCATGTACTCCGTGATGTTGCGCGGCTCGCCGCGCCGCGACGGATAAGCGTCTTCCCATTCCTGCTCCGACAAGTATTGCAAGAAGGTGTTGAGGCCCTCGTCCATCCAAGTCCACTGGCGCTCGTCCGAGTTGACGACCATCGGAAAGTAGTTGTGGCCGACTTCGTGTATGACGACGGAGATGAGGCCGTACTTAGTGCTCGCCGGATACGTGCCGTCGGGCAGAGGGCGCGGCCCGTTGAAGCAGATCATCGGGTACTCCATGCCGCCGACGGGGCCGTTGATCGACTGCGCGACCGGGTACGGGTAATTGAACGAGTAGCGCGAATAGACGTTCAACGTGTGCATGATGGCGTGCGTCGAGTAACGCTGCCACAGCGGGTTGCCTTCCTTCGGATAGAACGACATCGCCATGACGCGATTGCCCGCCACGTCGTGCCCCTGCGCGTCCCAGATGAACTTGCGCGACGAGGCGAAGGCAAAATCGCGCACGTTCTCGGCGGCGAAAGTCCACGTCTTCGTGCCTGTCGGCTTGTGCGTTTCATTCGTGCGCGCTTCATCGGGCGTGACGACGAGGACAGGCTCTTTGGCCGTGCGCGCCTGTTCGAGTCGCTGCCGCTGCGCTGCGGTCAACACCTGCTGCGGGTTTTGTAAGACGCCCGTGGCAGCGACGATGTGATCGTCGGGCGCGGTGATGGACACGCGGTAGTTGCCGAACTCAAGTGTGAACTCGCCCGCGCCGAGAAACTGTTTGTGCTGCCAGCCCGACACGTCGTTGTAGGCGGCGAGGCGCGGAAACCACTGCGCGATCTCGTAGATGTAGTTGCCGTCAGCCGGGAAAAATTCATAGCCGGTGCGCCCGCCAACCTTGCGCGCGTTGTTGATGTTGTAATTCCAATCGACCGAGAAGACGGTTGTTTGACCGGGCGCGAGCGGCGCGCTCAGATCGATCCGCATCATCGTATCGACCACGGTATAACGAAGCGCCGCGCCACGCGCATCGCGCACGGCCGTGATGCGATAGCCGCCGTCGAAGTCGCGGCGCGCGAGTAGATTATCAATGGTCGAGAAGAGCGCGCGGTCGGGCGTCGCCACGGTTAGCGGCGTCGGCGCGACGAGCGGGGTCGGCGCGGGCTGCGGCGCGGGCGCACCGAGCGGCGCGGGCGCGGTCTGCGTCAAGTAACTCATGGAGTTCTTGGCCCAGATGTTCTGATCGAGTTGCAGCCAGAGATAGCGCAACGCATCGGGCGAGTTGTTGTGATAGGTGATCGTCTCCGAGCCGGTGATGCGCTGTTGCGCGTCGTCGAGTTCGACCTTGATCTGATAGTCGGCGCGCTGTTGCCAGTAGCCGCGGCCGGGCGCACCCGACGCGGCGCGCTGTTCGTTAGGCGTCGGCAAAATCTCTTCCAACTGGCGAAACTTGTCGCTCGGATTGGTCTTCGACTGCGCGCACACCGACGGTGCGACCACGACGCAGACTAACAGCGCGAAAGCAAGACGACGCATCACGTAACTCGTCCTTTCCCGATCAAATTGGTGTCCAAACTCTGAACGGCTGGCAGAACTTTTCAACGGAAGTATGAAGGGCGCGCCACAGGCCGCGCGCACTGCTGGCGTGCGCGCTACGCTGACGACGCTTACTTGCGCGCCTCTTCTTTGACAGTCTCTTGCACGGCTTCTTTCGCGCCCTCTTTGGCAGCTTCTTTAGCCACTTCCTTCGCGCCCTCTTTGGCGGCCTTCATCACCCGGTCGAGCGGGTGTGTGTTGCCGTCGGCGTGCGCCTCATCATCATCGTCATCATCTCTATCGCAGATTTGCTTGTACTCGTTTTCCAGTTTCTTCAGTTGATCATCCGACAGCTTATCGAGATCGATCATGGTGTTGCGCGCGCCCTTCGTGGCCTTGATCAACTCGTCGAGCTTGAGATGTATGGCTTTGGCGTCGCGGTTCTGCGTGTTCTGCACCAGAAAGACCATCAGAAAGGTGACGATGGTTGTGCCCGTGTTGATGACGAGTTGCCACGTCTCGGAGTAACCGAACGTCGGCCCGATGCGGCCCACGCGACGACGATCAAGAAAGCTAGGATGAACGCCCACGATGAACCGGCCCACTCAGATATTTTGCCGGCGAACTTGCGGAAGAAACTGTTCATAGGTTTTATGCTGACGGTCCTCAAGCCAAGACGGCGCGGCGCGGGGACAAATGTTATGGGAGGCGTGTTCGTTGTAGGCGTAAATCCGGCCGATGTCAAGCATTAGTTACCGCGTTAGTTATAAGCGCACGCCGCACGCGCACGACCCGCACCAGCACGCGCTCTTGCATCAACGCTTGCGGCGCGGCGGCGGCTGTGCGAGACGTTGCCCCGGCGCGCGTGCGGGCGTGGGCGGCTGCGTGTTGGGCGGGACGGCGTAATAGCCGCGCCGGTAGGTCAGCTTGAGTTTCTGCTTTTGCAGTTCGCGGTTCAGCACTTCGAGGCGCAACTGGCGGAACGTGCCGTCGTGCGCCTTGTTGGTCGGTATGTATGAGACGAGAAACTGCGTCCGCAGTTCGGCTTGAATCTGCGCGAAGGCGGCGCGCAGTTGCGTCTCGTCTTCAGGGAAGAACGCGCGCCCGCCTGTGCGCTCGGCGATCTTCTTGAGCGCGCCTTCGTCGAAGTCCGCATCGCCGATGCCGATGGAATAGACGACCGTGTTGTGTTTGAGCGCAGTCTCGACCGCATCGTCGCGCTTCAACTGGCTGGACGAGTCCGCACCGTCCGAGAGCAGGATGACGGCGCGGCGCGTGCGCTCCGGCGTCTGCGCCAGAATCTCACCGGCCGTGGCCCAGATGGTGTCCCACAAAGCGGTCGAAGTCATGGGCCGGTTGTCATTCGTCGTGGTGGCGGCAGGCGTTGGCGTGGCGGCGGGCTTCGGGCTTGTGCCGCTCATGTCGTCGGGCGGCTCGTTGAACGGCGGCACGATCTGCACCACGTCAATGGCGTGTCGCAACTTACTCAAGTCGTCGGTCAAGTCCTGTTCGATAGTCGCGTCGCGGGCGAAAGAGACGACGGCCACGCGGTCGCGGTCCGGGCGCACGATTGATTGGATGAAGATGCGCGCGGCCGCTTTCTCGTCGGGCAGCGTGTGCAGTTGCGACAGGCTGACATCGATGAGGATGGCGAGCGACAACGGCAGATCGGTTTCGCGCTCGAAGTTCGTGATCTCCTGCGGCGTGTTGTCTTCGGAGATGCGGATGTCGGCGCGCGTCAGCGTCGTGACGAAGCGGCGCTCTTTGTCCACCGCATTGAACAGCACGTTGACCAAATTCGTCTCGACGCGCTCCATGTTTTCATCGACCACGGCCGCATCGGTCTGTGCGGGCGCAACGGGCGACGGCTGTTGCGTGGGCGGCTGCACGACGACGGGCGCGGGGTCTTGCGCGTGCGCGGGCGCATAGACGAGGCCGGGCATAAGCGTAAGCGCGCAGCACAAAGCACGCGCCATCGTCTTAGCCGACCCTTGAGCCATCAACTTCATCGTCCCACGCCTCCTGCCCATGTTGTTCGCCGTGTGCCCGTCAACCGCTCTGTGATGCGACACGCACGCTCGCAGGCTTGCCGTCTCTTCTGTCCGTTAAGCTGTATTTTGATTGCGAACACGCGCGCTTGCAAGGCAACTATAACGCACGCACGCACGCCGCGTCGCCGGGGCTTTGACTCAGGCGGATTGAATGTGCGATAGATGTGCGATTCAAACAGCTAATTCAATGAACAGGAGTGCGCCAAAGCAGAGCATCATGAGCCTGATTGAAGCAGTCCACGCGCGCGAGATACTGGACTCGCGCGGCAACCCGACGGTCGAGGCCGAGGTCGTTTTAGTCAGCGGCGAAGTCGGCCGCGCCGCCGTCCCTTCGGGCGCGTCCACGGGCGAACACGAAGCGGTCGAACTGCGCGACAACGACAAGCGCCGCTACGGCGGCAAAGGTGTCCTCAAGGCCGTCGCCAACGTCAACGAACGCATCGCGCCTGCGTTGGAAGATTTAGACGCGCTCGATCAAGCAGAGGTGGACGCCGCGCTCATCGCGCTCGACGGCACGCCCACCAAAGCCAAGCTCGGCGCGAACGCTTTGCTCGCCGTCTCGCTGGCGACGGCGCGCGCGGCCGCGAACTATTTGGAACTGCCTCTCTATCGTTATCTCGGCGGCGTGAACGCGCGCACTCTGCCGATGCCGATGATGAACATCTTGAACGGCGGCGCGCACGCCGACAACAACATAGACTTTCAAGAGTTCATGATCGTGCCCGTCGGCGCGGAGAATTTTGCCGAGGCTTTACGCATCGGCGCAGAGATTTTCCACGCGCTCAAAGCCGTGTTGAAGCAACGCGGCTTGGTCACTTCGGTCGGCGACGAAGGCGGCTTCGCGCCCAATCTCAAGTCGAACGAAGAGGCCATCGAGACGCTCCTCGCAGCGATCACGCAAGCGGGTTATAGCGCCGGCACGAACGTCATGCTCGCGCTCGACCCGGCGGCGAGCGAATTTTACGACGGCAAGCAGTACGTCTTTAAAAAATCCGACGGGCGCAAACTGTCGAGCGACGAGATGGTCGCCTACTGGCAGAGTTGGGCCGAACAGTACCCGATCATCTCGCTCGAAGACGGCATGGCCGAGGGCGACTGGACCGGCTGGAAGACCTTGACCGACGCCATCGGCGCACGCGTGCAACTGGTCGGCGACGATCTGTTCGTCACCAACACAGAGTTCTTGCGGCGCGGCATCGAGTTGGGCGTGGCTAACTCGATACTGATCAAGGTCAACCAGATCGGCACGCTCACCGAGACGCTCGACTGCATCGAACTGGCGCGCACCAACGGCCGCACCGCCATCATCTCGCACCGCTCCGGCGAAACCGAAGACGCCTTCATCGCCGATCTCGCCGTCGCCACCAACGCCGGTCAGATCAAGACCGGCAGCCTCTCGCGCTCCGACCGCGTGGCCAAGTACAACCAACTGCTGCGCATCGAAGAAGACCTGCGCGCCAGCGCCCGCTTCCCCGGCCGCGCCGCCTTCTACCAGATCGCCCAACCGGCCACAAAACCAGCAACCCGCGCGAAGAAGCCGCGCGCGGCGAAGAAGTGAAAGAATAATGATTGCGGGTGGAACGATGAATGATGAATGAAAGCCAAGCTATTCTTTATTCACCATTCATCGTTCATCGTTCATCATTCAAACTCTTGGGAGATTGATCTTGCTAACGCAAACAGGCCCGCTGGCGCTCATCATCTTGGACGGCTTCGGTTATCGCGCGGAGCGTGAGGGCAATGCCGTCGCGCTTGCGCAGATGCCGTACTACGACGAGTTGTTGGAGCGTTATCCGCACACGTTGATCGAGGCGTCGGGCGAGTGTGTGGGTTTGCCCGCGGGGGTGATGGGCAACTCGAACGTGGGCCACTTGTGCATGGGCGCGGGGCGCGTCGTGCGCACGGACATCGAGCGGATCAATTACGAGATCAAGTCGGGCGATTTCGTGCAGAACCTCGCGCTCAACGCTGCGATGGAGAGCGCTCGCAAGCACGACCGCGCGCTGCACATCATGGGCCTCACGTCGGACGGGCTGGTCCATTCGTCGCAGGAACATGCCTATGCGCTGCTGCGCATGGCGCATGAACGTGGCTTGCGCCGCGTCTACGTCCATTGCTTTCTCGACGGGCGCGACACGCCGCCTTCGTCCGCCGAACGTTATGTGGCGGCGATGCAGGCGCAGTGCCAGCAGATCGGTTGCGGCGAAGTTGCGTCCATCGTCGGGCGCTACTATGCGATGGACCGTGATAAGCGTTGGGAGCGCGTCGAGCGTGCGTATTGTCTCTTGGTCAACGGCGAAGGCGAGCGCACAACGGATCCGCTGGCCGCGATCAAAGCGTCTTACGCGCGCGGCGTGACGGACGAGTTTGTCGAGCCGGTTGTCGTCATGCGTGACAACGGCGAACCCGTGGCAACGATACAGGACGGCGACTCGATCATCTTCTTCAACTTCCGCGCCGACCGCGCGCGCCAACTCACTTCCGCCTTAGCCGTGCCCGGCTTCGACGACTTCCCCACGCCCAACCGGCCGCACACGCACTTCGTCTGCTTCGCCGTCTACGATAAGACTTACCCGCTGCCCGTCGCCTTCCCGCCCGCGCAGCCGCGCAACGTGCTCGCCGAAGTCTTCGCCGCCGTCGGCGTGCGCAACTACCGCATGTCCGAAACCGAGAAGTACGCGCACGTCACCTACTTCTTCAACGGCGGGCAGGAGATCGAATTTCCACACGAACGCCGCCTGCTCGTGCCCTCGCCCAAAGTGGCGACCTACGATCTCGCCCCTGAGATGGCCGCCTTCAAAGTCACAGACAAAATCCTGCGCGCCGTCGATGAAGGCGACACCGATGTCTTCATCATCAACTTCGCGAACCCCGACATGGTCGGTCACACCGGCAATTTAGCCGAAGACCATCGAAGCCGTCCAATACGTTGACACTTGCCTCGGCTGGATCACCAAACGCTTCAAGACCGCCCGCGGCCGTTGTCTCATCACCGCCGACCACGGCAACTGCGAACTCATGATCGACCAAACCACCGGCCAACCCCACACCGCCCACACCTCCAACCCCGTCCCCTTTCTATTAATCGACGAAGCCTCACGCGGCGCAAAACTAAGAACAGGCGGCGCACTCGAAGACGTAGCCCCCACAATGCTTGGACTGCTCGGCATACAACAACCCGCCGACATGACCGGCCGCGACCTGCGCGAAAGTTAAAATAACATCACGATCATGAAGCTAGCACGGCGCGCCCGGCCGTTATCTGCACCGACACTTGCGGCTGGCCCGATTAGCCGCAAGGCACGTCGCCCGTTACAATAGACCGCAGGCGTTGTTACTCCGAACGCACGTGCGCTTTTTGACGTTTGAATGTTGATGATGAGTTTTGATCCGTACAACATACTCGTGATCGACTTCGGCCAGTTGGGCGATGTGGTCTTGAGTCTGCCTGCGCTGCACGCCATACGCGGCCGGTTTCCGCGTGCGCGGATCACGGTGGCGGTTGGTAAGCCGGGGAAGCAGGTGGTGGAGTTGGCGGGCTGCGCGGACGAAGTGTTGGTGGTTGATCGCGTCGCGTTGCGCGATGGGTTCGTGCCGCTGTCGCTGTGGCAGATCGCGCGCATCGTTAAGGACGTGCGTGCGCGCCGCTTCGACTTCGTGATCGATCTGCATAGTCTGTCGGAAACAAATCTGCTCGGTTATTTGTCGGGTGCGCCGCAACGTCTGTACGCGCGCCGCCCGACGCGCTCGCTCGATTACCTGTCGAACTTTCGCCCGCGCCCGCCCGTGGAAGATACGACGAAGCACGCGGTTGATCGTTACCTTGACGTACTTGCGCCGCTGAAGGTCGGCGCAGTTGCGCGCGTGCCGCGTCTGCCCTTGCGCGCGGACGCGCAAACTGTGGTCGAACAGATTTTTCGGAAAGAGAAACTTGTGGGCGACGCGCCGCTCGTCGGGCTATTTCCGGGCGCGGGGCATCCGAGCCGGCAGTGGCCGCTCGAACGCTTCGTCGAACTGGCGAGCATGTTGGAGCGCAACGACGGCGTGCGTCCCGTGATCTTTCTCGGCCCTGAAGAACACGGGCGGCTGCGCGAACTGCGCGCGCGCTTCTCGCGCACGACCACGTTCATCGAGCAACTTACAATTCCACAACTCGCGGCGGCACTCGCGCGCCTGAGCGTCTTCGTCAGCAACGACACAGGCCCGATGCACGTCGCAACGGCCGTCGGCACGCCGGTCGTCGTGCTGCTCGGTCATCCGACGAACAAAACTTACATGCCGCTTGAGCCGCGCCACCGCGTCATCCACGGACGCACCATCACGGACATCTCCGTGGACGACGCCTACATCATCACTCGCTCCGTCTTCACCTCCGAGCGCACCGCATCGCTGTTTGCCAGCTAACGATCTCAAACACAAATTTTCATGCGCCCGTGCCCGCGCTTATAACCAGCAAGCAATTTCGCAACTAATAATGATCCGACAACTTCGCGTGCTAACTTTGCTGGCGGCGACGCTCACACTGACGCAGTGCGGCGGTCAACCGGGCGCGCAACCGGCGACTGCATCCGTCGCCCACGACAGTTCAACATCAGCGCCGAACAGCAACGCGACGGCCACACCCGCGCGCGCCGCCGACGTTGAATTGGCCCGTCGCATCGCGCACGAACTCGACGACGGCGAGTTTGCCACGGCGCGTTGGGGCGTGCTCGTCGTCAGTTTGCGCGACGGGCGCACGCTCTATGCGCGCGCCGCCGACCGTCTGTTCATCCCCGCGTCAAACATGAAACTTTACACGACCGCCGCCGCGCTCGATCTGCTCGGCCCGGACTATCGCTGGCGCACCTCCGTCTATGCGACGACTGAACCCGACAAGCAAGGCACGATCAGCAGCGATCTCATCCTCTACGGTCGCGGCGCACCCGACCTCGCCGCGCGCGTTACGCGCCATACGCCGGTCGATCTGTTGCAACAACTTGCCGACACGCTTCATGCGCGCGGTGTGCGCCGTGTGCGCGGACGCGTCGTCGGCGATGAAAGTTATTTCCACGGCGAGGCGCTCGGCGAGGGTTGGCTCTGGACCGACGTGCAATGGTACTTCGGCGCGGAGCCGAGCGCGCTCACCGTGGACGGCAACGAGATCAACGTCAGCGTCGTGCCCGGCGCGAAGGTCGGCGACGCGGCCGCCGTGCGGCTCGTGCCGGAGACAGATTACGTGCGCGTCACCAACGATGCCGGAACGGTCGCGCGTGGCGTGCGCCCTTCGCTCGGCATCACGCGCGGCTTGTCGGACAACGAGGTGCGCGTGTGGGGCGAGTTGCCGCTAGGGGCTGCGGGCTACGACGTGCGGCTCGCCGTCCATCGCCCGGCGCTGTGGGCTGCGCGCCTATTCAAGCGTGCGCTGCAAGCGCGTGGCATCGCGGTTGACGGCGACACGACGGCGCGTGATGCGCGTGTGCGCGCAAGCGATAGATTCGACCCGGCCAGTGCCGTCGAACTGGCCGCCGTCACAAGCGCCACGCTCGGCGAGATCGCGCGTGCGACCAACAAGGAGAGCATCAACCTCAACGCCGAACTCATCCTGCGCACGCTCGGCCACGAGCGCGGACTGTCCGACGCGCCCGACCCGGACACAGAAGGTATGCGGCTACGCCCGGACGATGCTGCGGGCACGGCCGTCCTGCGCCACTGGCTCGGCACGCGCGCGGGCGCGGACACGGAACGCCTCGCCCTGCACGACGGCAGCGGCCTCTCGCGCCTCGATCTCGTCACGCCCGAATCGATGGTCAAACTACTTGTCCGCATGTCACAGAGTCCGGCCGCGCAAGTCTTCCGCGCCTCGCTGCCCCTAGCCGGTCGCGACGGCACGCTCGCGGGTCGCCTGCGCGGCGCACGCACCGCCGAACACGTCAGCGCCAAGACCGGCGCGCTCACCTATGTTCACGCCCTCTCCGGCTACACGACCACGGCCGATGGCGAACCGCTCGCTTTCGCCATCATCTGCAACGAAGAGACAGCCCGCACGCCCGGCTCACGCGCCGCCGACGCCCTCGTCGGTCTGCTCGCCACTTACCCCGATTTCGCCTCGTCACCTTAAGAATTAGCCGGATTTTGCGGGAAAACTCGCGCCCGTCGATGTTGGCTATAGACAAACGTGGTTTAACCATGCGATACTGCCATTGCCGCCCGAACCGGCGGCAGCCGGTCTGGTGCGCGGCGTGAGGCGCATATAAGAGGTCTTCCCCGGCAGGTAGCCTTACCTCCCTGCATTGACTCAACACTTACGCGCCGCCCCGTCTGAGCCGACGCGCTGACTCGTGCAAGTTACAGCCCTTTAGCACGCAGCCCCTTGAGAGGCTGCGGCCGGGCTGAACAGAGAGCCGACGCTCGCGCCCTCCGCACCGCACACGTTCGCACCCACCCGGCGACTTCTCTTTGTGCCCATCAAAATGGAGCGACCGAATTATGTTGACACAAACCCGACTCCCCCTGCTTCTTCTCCTGTGCGCCGCGACCTGCGTTGCCACCCACGCGCGCACCTCTAGCGGGTTGCGCTTGATGCTCGCCACGGCCGCCGCGCATACGGACGCCACCGAGACTGATCGCAACCGCGACGGCTTGAGTGGCCCTGTGCGGCGCATTCGCACCGAAACCGCGAAGGTACTTGTTAAAGAGGGCAAGATCATCGAAGGCCCGCGCGTCGTGTTGGAAACCGCCACCTACGACATGAAGGGCGCGAAGATCGATAACGCTTACTTCTTGTCGGCCGGCGGCTCGTTGACCGGGAAAGAGGTCTACAAGTACGACGACCGCGGCAACATCGTCGAGATGACGCTCTTTAACGCCGACGGCTCGGTTATGAGCAAAGAGGTCTATCAGTACGAGTTCGACGCGATAGGCAACTGGACGAAGATGATCGCGTCGGTCGCCGTCGTCGAGAACGGCAAGCTCAGCTTCGAGCCGACCGAAATAACCTATCGCGCGATCAGCTACTTCCTCGAAGAGACTGTCGCCCGCAAACTCCAACCGGGCACACCGTCGAGCGCGGCCACAGTTCAGCCCAACTCAAGCAACGTCTCCGCGCAGCCGCAGCCTGTGGCCGTTGTGAAGACGGCCCGCGGCCACTCCGCCCGCGAGCGCACCGGCCATCAAGCGCACGGACACGACGCGCGCGCCCGCGTTACCCGGCGCGATGCCGAATGCCAATGCGAACGTAACGTTGAGCGCGCCGATGAGTGCCGCGCCGAACAGGACGCCCACCAGCACCGCAGTCGTCAAGACGGACGACGCGCCGCCGCCGCCCGCGCCACGCGCGCCGGTCAAACCTGTCTCCGGCGGCGTGCTCAACGGCCGCGCCGTGAGCATGCCCGCGCCCGATTATCCTGAAGTGGCCCGGCGCATGCGCGCATCAGGGCTGGTCACGGTCGAGGTGATCGTCGACGTGACCGGGCGGGTCATCTCGGCCAAGGCGACCGGCGGGCACGCAACGCTGCGCCAAGCAGCCGAGCAGGCGGCGTTGCGCGCGCGCTTCTCGCCCACGCTCCTGTCGGGTCAGCCCGTCAAGGTGTCCGGCCTGATTAACTACAACTTCGCTTTCTAAGTTCGACGCGCGCGGGCGCAACATGTCGCCTGCGCGCTGAACTCGCACACGCACCCAACGGCGTCGCCCTAGTCGCCAAGACTTCAATCACACGTACCCCACACGAGAACACACTCATGGCACTGACCGGACAACTCAACGATCTTTCACTGAGCGAACTGATCGAGTTCTTCTGCAACCAGCGTAAGACGGGCCGCTTGAAGGTGGACTATGCGCTCGCGCCCGGCGTCTTCTTCATCAATGAAGGCGAGTTGGTGGACGCCAAGCTCGGCGCTTTGAACGGCGTCGATGCCATCTACTTCGCGCTCACGCTACCTTCGGCCGCCTTCGACTTCAGCGCGCATGTGCAGTCGTCGCGGCGCACCATCAACGAGCCGTGGACGCGTGTTGTGCTCGAAGGCTTGCGCCGGATTGACGAAGGCCTGCCCGCCAGTGATCAAGACCCGTTCAGCGGCCTCGGCAATGAAGAGTTGGACGAGGCCGTCGCGGATTATCTAAGTTGCGTCGAGGCGGCGACCGCACATAACGCGCCGCAGCCAAGTAAGCCCGCACCCAGCGCCCCGCCTAAAGCGGACGCGCCTGCCCCGGCGCAGAGCGTGCCGCTGTCGTTGACGGTCGAAGCGACGGGCGACGCGGCGGGCAGTAAACGCAAGTTCGTCGTGGCTGGCGTGATGGCGGCGGTCCTGCTCGCCTGCGTCGTCGCCGCCGTGCCGCTCGCACGTCACTTCGCGCGCGGCAACGCCGCAGTAACGGCCGGCGCACCCGCGCCCGCGCCGGCTACCAACAGCACAACGGCCGACAGTACTTCAAACCAACCCGACGCCACGGTCGCGCCCACGCCCGACGCCGTTGCGGCCGAAGACGCTGCCATCGCGGCACGCCGCCAAGAACGCGAGCGCGAGTTGCGTCTACAGCGCGAGCGCGAGCGTAAACTGGACGAAGCAAGAAAAGGCCGAGCAGCAAGCACTCGTCGCACCGACGCCCGCGCCGGTCGGGCCTAAGAGTGTGCGCGTTCAAATTTCTTATGACGAGAACGGCCGCGTCACGGCCGCTTCGGCGGTCGGCTCAACTCCCGGCGCAGAAGCCTACGCCTCAACCGCAGTCCGCATCGCGCGTGGTCGCCGCTTCCCCGCCGGTCAAGCCGGCGCAACCGTCGTCACGATCCCGATCAACTAACGCGCCTGACATAACCACAAAGACATTAAGCCACGAAGAATGATCAGAGTTCTTCGTGGCTTAGTGTCTTTGTGGTTAATGCCGTTTATATGATGCCGACTGTGCCGAGCAGCAGCAGCAGCACGCGGCGCAAGCCCACGTCGCGCCCGCGCGGATCGTACCATTCGTCGAGCGTGTGTGAGTTGCCTGATGTGCCGCCCGCGCCGATGGTGATGGCGGGCAAGCCGCGTGCGATGGCAATGTTGGAATCGGTGGAAGAACAGTCTAGGTGCGGCTCGTGCCCGCAGGCGCGCGTGGCGGCGAGGGCGAGTTGGACCAGCGGCGTGTCGGCGGGCGTCTGGCCGCCGGGTCGGTCGCCGATGAGCTTGATGTCGAGTTCGAGCGGCGACGCATCGGCACGCCGCGCGGCGTTCTCGTCCGCGGCGGCTTCACGCGCGGCGCGGCGAAAGAAAGCGTCGAGGCGTTGCAACTCGGCGGCCGATTCCGAGCGCAGGTCAACGTCCATCGTCGCCTCTTGCGCGATGACGTTGACGCCTGTGCCGCCCGTGATGCGCCCGACGTTGAACGTGGTGCGCGGACTCTTAGGCGCGGGATACGCGGCGAGGCGCGCGACGGCCCGCCCCACGGCATGTACGGGATTGGCCGCGCCGAAGTCGCCCCACGAATGCCCGCCCGTGCCCGCGTAGCGCACGCGATAACGACGCGAGCCGAGCGCCGTGTTCGTGATGCGTTCCACACCGGGGCCGTCGAGACTGAGGAAAGCGTCAACCTCTTGCGCCCAACGGCCCGCAGTCAAAAGATGCCGCACGCCGCGCAAATTGCCCTCGCCCTCTTCGCCGACCGTGCCGACGAACAGCAGCGATCCGTCCGTCTCGATCTTGTTTTCGCCCAGCGCACGCAACAGCGCGATCAGAGCGATCAGCCCGCAACCGTCGTCCGCGATGCCGGGCGCGAACAGGTGCGCGCCCGCGCGCCGCACGTTGAAGTTTGTGCCCTCAGGAAAGACCGTGTCGAGATGCGCGCTGACGACGACCAGAGGCCGCATACTCCGGCCGCGTCTGAGCGCAACGCAATTCCCTTCAGCATCAATCTCAACCTCTGACAGCCCGCACGCCTTGAACCGCGCCGCGAGATATTCCGCGCGCGCCGCTTCGCCAAAGGGCGGCGCGGGGATCGCGCACATCGTAATTTGTTCTTCCGTGATCTCGTCGGCGTGCGTGGTGAAGAATTGGCCGGCGGCATGGACGCGTGCGTCCGCAAGCAACTCCTGCATGATCTGCGCGGGCGCACGGGCGGTGGCAAGGCTGGACATAATGAAACAGTGACAAGTGACGAGTGACAAGTGACAAGCAGGAACAAGTCTTAACTTGTCACTCGTCATTCATCACTCAGCACTATTTTCAAACTAACTGCATAACTTCTTCTTCGCTCAAGACGCCGTGCGCTTGCTTGGCTTTGTCGTAGATGCGCGCGACGCGTTCGTCGGTCGCTTCGTGCCCGCGCGATTCGAGCCAGTAGATGACGTTCGACTTGCCGCTCATCGGCCCGACCTCGATCTGTTGGCGTAAGCCGAACAGACCCGCAGGCACGCCCGAATAGATCAGATCGGCCAACTCCGTGTCGCCCTTGCGGTAACTCTTGATGACGGCGGCGGCGTGGACGCCCGTGGCGGTGCGGAAAGCGTCGCGGCCGAAGACCGGATAGTTGAGCGGGATGGTCCACTGACAACTGCGCGCGGCCGTTTCGCAGTAGTCGCGCAAGCCGCGACAGGTCGTTATCGATCCAGCCCATGAGTTTCAAGTTGACGAGCAGTTGATCCATCGGCGTGTTGCCGACGCGCTCGCCCATGCCGAGGGCCGAGCCGTGCACTTGATCCGCGCCGGCTTCGATGGCCGCAATCGAGTTGATGACACCTAAGCCGCGATCCTGATGCCCGTGCCAGTCGAGCCGTATACGGCCGCCTTCAGCTTCGATGATGCGCTTGACGAAGCGTATGACGGCGCGCGTGCCGTCGGGCGTGGCGTGCCCCACGGTGTCGCAGACGCAGACCGCTTTCGCGCCCGCGCGGATCGCCGTCGTGTAGAGCGCGCGGATCGTGTCCGGGTCGGCGCGCGTCGTGTCTTCGGTCACGTACATCACGGGCAAGCCTTCACCGACGGCGAACGTGACGGCCTCTTCCGTGAGCCGCAGCAACTTGTCGAGCGTCCAATCTTCGGCGTAGAAGCGGACGGGCGACGAACCGATGAACGTGCAAGCTTCGATGGCGATGCCGGCGCGTTGCGAAATCTCGGCAATCGGCTTGATGTCGTTCTGGTGCGTGCGCGCGGCGCAGTTCGGGCGAATGTTTAGTTTCTGTGTGACGATCTCGCGCGCGAGTTGTTCGACGCCCGCGGCATGTGTGCCGCCTGCGCCGGGCAACCCGATGTCGGCCGTGTCGATGCCGAGGGCATTCATCAAGTGCAACAACTCGATCTTCTGTTCGACCGGCGGCTCGCAAACCGAAGGCGACTGCAAACCGTCGCGCAGAGTCTCGTCGTCAAAACTGATGGGGCGGCCCGGCGCTTCATGCGCGGGCGCAATCTTATTCCAATCGTAAATCAACTCGCTCGCGGACACTCGTTCCCACCTCCACTTACACGAGGACAACTTTGCGCTCTGCTGTGGCATGCTCAAAGGTTGCAGCGATTACAACAAGCGGCGCGAGGGATGTCAAGCAAGGGCAAAGTTGCGCCGCACACACACGCGCGATCTAACCGGCAGGCGGGCGCGGCCCGCGCTTTTGACTTCCGTTGCGCGAGTCTGTTATAGCCTTGCAGCGCGCCGTGCCCCCGCGTGCGCCGCGTTAGAGATCAAACGAAGCTGATACAAGTTCACTACATGGAAGAGTTCAACGTACAGGGCAGCGACGAGCACCTGAGCAGTCTGCACGGTAAGACGCCGGGCTGGATCGAGGTGATCGCCGGCTCGATGTTTTCGGGTAAGTCGGAAGAGTTGATTCGTCGTTTGCGTCGCGCCAAGATCGCGCGCCAGCGGGTGCAGGTCTTCAAGCCCGTGATCGACAACCGCTACTCGCACGATCACATCGTCTCGCACTCGGAGATGCGGCACGAGTCGGGCGCGGTCGAGACGGCCGACGACATTCTCGCGCGCGTCGAACCGCAGACGGACGTGGTCGGGATTGACGAAGGCCAGTTCTTCGATAATCGTCTGGTTGATGTGGCCAACGAACTCGCGGCGCGGGGCTTGCGCGTCATCATCGCCGGGCTTGATCAAGACTACACGGGTCGCCCCTTCGAGCCGATGCCGCAACTGCTCGCCATCGCCGAGTACATCACCAAGACGCACGCCATCTGCGTCCGCTGCGGTCAGCCCGCCAACTATTCACAGCGCATCGTGAACGTTGAAGGTCAAGTCGTCGTCGGCGCTGCCGACGCATATGAAGCGCGCTGCCGCCGCTGCTTCGTCCCGCACGCCGACGCGCCCACACGCTACGAAACAGAAGTCTCCGCCTAAACCCGACTGCATCAAATCAGTTTGCGCCCGCCGCGCGCTTAGCGGCCGGGCCGGGCGCTCGCGTGTATCCTGTGGAAGACGTGGCGCTATGATGATGTTATAGATCATAGCTCCCCGACTAAGCCGGATGGAGGTAAGCCGTATGCGCCTGACGCTCAGCCGCGTGGTCGTGGCCCTCGTCACCTTCACCGTCGGCCTCTGCGCCGTCCTCATGTGGCGCGGCGTGATCAACGTTAACCACTTAAGACAGATCACCGCGAAGTTCACACGCCGCGCCGCGCTTGAGCCAACGCCGGAGCACCGCGTCATCTACGACGTGCGAGATTATGTCGAAGGCGATATGTCGTATGAGGAGTTGAAGGCGGCCGGCGAGCAGGAGTTGGCGTGGACTGAGCGCGTCGCGCCGGACGTGTTCCCCGGCAGGGGCTTGCGACACTGGGGCTTGTGCGACGAGCAGAACTGGGAGCGGCGGGCGCGCAACGAAGCCGACCTTGAGTGGGCGCTAAACCGGGGGCAGTTCGTCCCGTGGGTGCGCGAGCGGCACACGGGCAACTTCACCGCGCCACACGCGCAGGAAACTCTCTACGAGATCGAAGCTGGCGAGTGCAACACGCGTTCGGGTTTTATCCCTGAGTCGAGGCGGTTCGCCATCTACGGTGACGACAAGTTGCGCGCGGCCGTTAAAGCGTCCGGCGAAGAGAAAATCTATAAAGTTGTGCCGGACACGGACGGCGACGGCGTTGACGAGTTGCTGCTGGCGCGCGGCGTCGAACACGTTCAGTGGAGCTTTCCCGTGCAGTTGCAGTTAATAACTCTGAAGGGCGGCACAAGGCGCTTGCTGCACGACTTCGGGGTGGCTTACGTGTACGGCCATGCAGACTTCTTGCAAGAGATAATCATTACCATACCCCTCATCTACTGCGTGCCGGGCAGCGCCACGCACGCGCCGGAGTACCACGCGCACTTCTTCCGCGCCTCTTGCCGGCGCGACGCAGGCTGCAAAGACTTTCCGCCGCCGGGCACATGGCGTTATTACAAAAGCGGTCGGCTGAAGCTGCCGGATTACGTCGAACTGTGGCCGCAAGCAATCGAGTCTTGGTGGTGGCACGAAGTCATACTCAACGGCCGTTGAGCTTGCGCCGCAGTGCCACGTAGCAACAATGTTCCCACCTAACGCCCGAAGTCGGGCAACGTCTGTGCGCTCATTTCTCTTCTCATGCAAGAACCTGCCGCGTCCTCGTTCAACGGCAAGAGCATTGGGGTAAAAATTTTCGGCTCTTAGCTGAGCAAGAGGAGTTAAGGAACATGAAAGCGCAAACGCTTTGGGCGACCCTTGTGGTCGCATTGCTGGCCGTGTGTCTCCCGCTCGTGCCGTCCGCCGCAACGCAAACGCACCGCGCACCCGCGCCGAACCAGACCGAGGGCGCTTATCGCGTCACCGGCCCATACACCTATCAGAACCTCGCAGTCTTCCTCATCCACGGGCCTGAACGCATGCCCGGTAAACATTTCCTGACTCTCTCCGAGGCCCTGAAGCAGAAGAAAGTGATCGTCTATGAAACGCAGAGCGTCAACACGCTCGCCATCCAGAACGTGTCGAACGAAGACGTGTTCGTGCAGTCGGGCGACATCGTGAAGGGCGGGCAGCAAGATCGCATGCTCAGCACCGATCTGATCGTGCCGCCGAAGTCCGGTCGTATCCCGATTGACGCCTTCTGCGTCGAGTCCGGCCGGTGGACGAAACGCGGCACAGAAACCGTCAGCCGTTTCGAGTCTTCGACCGAGCGCGTTGCCACGCGCGATCTGAAACTCGCTGCCAACACACAACGCTCGCAGAGTCAGGTGTGGAGCAAGGTGGCGGAAGCGCAGACCAAACTTAGCTCGAACCTCGGCACGCGCGTCAACGCGGCCGCGTCGGATTCGAGTTTTCAACTCACGCTCGAAAACAGCAGGGTGCAGACGACGGCCGCCAACTACGTCAAGGCGCTCACGCACATCGCCGACGAACAATCGGACGTGATCGGCTACGCCTTCGCCATCAACGGCCAAGTCAACAGCGCCGACGTGTATGCCAACGCCGCACTCTTCCGCAAACTCTGGCCCAGCTTGCTCAAAGCGAGCGCCATCGAAGCCATCGCCGAACTGCAACGCGACCAGAAGTATGAACCGGCGCGCATCGACGCCGTGCGCAGCTTCATCACGCAAGCCGAACGTGGCGGCCGCCTGAACAGCGCAACGTCACCGGCCGCGTCCAAGTCATCACGCGCGAATCGGAAGCACACGTCCTGCTTGAAACCAAAGACAAAGAAGTCTGGCTGCACCGCAGCTACATCAACAAGAAGTAAACGCAGCACGATGAATGACAAGCTGTTAGTTGTGCTTGGTTAGTTGCGTCTGACTGTCGCGGCCGAGGCTCAGGCTCGCGTTGCACAGTTAGCAAAGAACAATTAACCAAGCACAACTAACAGCTTGTCATTCATCGTTCATCGTTCATCGTTCATCATTTCTATGCTATCCTGCCGCCGTTAATTCCCCTGCAAGTTAATTTGCCCCTCGCGGATTTCCATCTGACGGAGGAAAAGACTGTCATGCTTACTGTGCCTTACGGCAAAACTTTTTGCGCCGCGCTTGCGCTCGCGTCGTTGCTGGCGGGCGCGGCCTGCCAGCAGGGCGCGGTCACGGTCGAGACTAACTCGAACGCGACGAACTCGACCACGACCACAACCACCACGACGAACACGAACGCCGCGACGGGCACGACCACCGCGCCCGCTGCAACGCTTGAGACGCGCGAACCCGACCGCTATCGCGCCACGCTCGCCTTAACAGTCGAGGCGACGGGCAAGCAGCCCGCGCAGTTGCCCGCCGTGCAGATCGCGCGCGACGGCGACAATCGCCGCTACGCGATGAACTTGCCCGCGGTCGGCGAGGTCATCTTTCTTGATCGCGCCGATAAGCGTTACCTGATCCTCGTCGGGCGCAAGCAGTACGTCGAGTTAGGTCCGCAGACAACCGGCTTCGACGTGCGCTCGCTAACGCCCGGTCAGATGGTCGCGCGCCTGCAACAACAACCGGGCGTCGAACGCGTCGGCGATGAGACTTTGAACGGCCGCAGCGTGATCAAATATCGCTACGCCGCGACCGCCAAGACGACGACGCAAGCGGGCGACGTACACACGGACAATTACATCTACGTGGACAAAGACACGGGGCTGCCCTTGAAGGTTGAAGGCTACGGGCAAGCGACCGGCAACGTGCAAGGCGTCAACAGCGGGCGGCTCGTGGCCGAGTTGCGCGAACTCAACACAGACACGATTGAGCCGACGCTCTTTGAGTTGCCCACCGGCTACACGCAGATCACGCAAGAGCAGATCAAGCAACAGATGAGCATGCTCGCCGGCCTCTTCCAAGCCGTCATGGGCGCACTCAACGCGCAAGCGAACGCGAGCGCGTCGCCCGCGATGACTGCCTCGCCGGCCGCGACTTCATCGCCCGCAACCACTTCGTCGCCCGCGACCACCGCGTCGCCGCGCCCGTCGCCCTCCACCACGCCGCATTAAACGCGAGAGGTTAAGCCGATGCGTTACATCTTACTGTTCGTGCTCGGCCTCGTCGTCGGCGGCGTCGCCACGTTCTACTTCTTCGTCGGTGCGCCGCGCATCAAGCAGACGCAGACGGGCGCGGTCGTGCAAGCGCCCGACGCCGCAGGCGACCCGCCCGGCACGGCCATCCTGACGCTCGACGAGCAGTTCTTCGACACGCTGCTCTCAACCGTCTTCCGCGATCTGAACGCACCCTCGTTTCGCCTCGGCGCACAGGCCGGCAACGATCAAACCGGCGCGCAGTTCGTCAACGCACAGGGCTGCACGAATCAAGTCACGGTCGCGCGCGAAGGCAACGGCGTCCGCACGGGCGTCAAGTTGCAGAACAATCAGATCAGCGCGCCCATCGTCTTCGGCGGCAGCTACAACGCGATGGGTCAATGTCTGAACTTCAACGGCGCGGCGCAGGCGCAAGTCGAATTGCGCTACAAGGCGGACGAGCAAACATTGTCCGCGCAGATCAACGTCGTCGGCGTGAGCATCCAAAACTTGCCGCCGCTGCTGCAACCGTTCGCCGAACCGCTCATCACAGGCTTCGTGCAGAACGCCATCAACGAACGCGGCAACCCCGTCACGCTCCTGCGCGGGCAACCGCTCGTGCTCACCGTGCCCGTGCAAGCCGCCGCCGGCACGCTCCGCGCGCAAGCTAAAGACGTGCGCGCCGAAGTCAAAGACGGCGCACTACGCCTGCACATCACCTACGACTTCACCGGCGCACGCGGCACGGCCGCGCCACCACCACCGCCGGGCGGTTGATAACACAACGCAACCAGTCATAAACCACAAAGACACGAAGACACGAATTATTTTCTGTCTTCGTGTTTTTGTGTCTGATACCCTGAGCCGTTCTTAAGCCCACGGCCCAATCATCTTCGCGCCTTTGCGTCTTTGCGTGAGGCTTATCTGTGATCAGTAATTAACTCACACAAAGACGCAAAGGCAAGATACTTCATCAGGTTGAGGACCTAGCACGTTGCCGCAGCAAGCGCATGCAATCCGATGGCGTTATGGTTTCGTCGCCGCGCTCGCGCTGGCGTTGTTGGCGCTGTTGCCGCAACTGCATTTGTGGCTTGTGCGCGGGCGCGATTGGCGCGGCTCTTATGTCTCGTTCGACTTTGATGAAGTCGCTTACGAAGCTTATCTAAGCGCACTGTCTGCCGGTCGCCCCCGCCGCAACGATCCATACACCGGCCGCGCCGATGTGCCCGGCGCTGCGATCCCCGAATCGGCCTACACGATCCAGTTCGTCCCGGCTTACGCGTTGGCGCTGCCCGCGCGCGCGCTCAACCTGTCGGCCGCGACCGTCTTCATACTGCTCAACCCTCTGGCGATCTTAGCCGCCGCCCTCGCACTCTTCTGGTTGTTGCGCCAACTCACGGATGAGCCTGATGCCGACCTGACGGCGGCTGCGGGCGTGGTCTGCATTCTCTGTCTCGGCGTGCTGGTGGAAGCGACCGCGCACGCGCGCGTGATGCTCGGACTGCGCGACATACACAGCACGATGCCGTTCCTGCGTCGCTACGTGCCTGCGCTCGCCTTCCCTTTGTACTTCATCTTTTGCGGCCTCGTGCTGCGTGCCCTGTCCGCGCACACGCGGCGCGCGGCGCTGGTGGGTGCGACGCTCGCGGGCTGCACGTTTGCGGGCCTCGTCTTCTCTTACTTCTTTCTCTGGACGGCCGCAGCCGCATGGCTCGCGCTCTTTGCGCTACTGTGGCTTATCATGCGCCGCGCTGATCGCCGGCACGCAATCATCGCACTCACACTCGTCGGCGCGCTCGCCCTGCTTGCGCTTGCGCCCTACGCGTTGCTGCTCGCGCGCCGTGCGCCGGAGATGGACGCGGCCCAACTGTTGTTGCGCTCGCACGCGCCCGTCGTCGCGCGCCTGCCTGTGCTACTTGGGCTGACAGTCTTGCTGCTGCTTGTCGTCGCCGGCCGGCGCGGGCGCATCGAGCCGCGCGCGCCCGCAACGATCTGCATCGCCGCCTTCGCGCTCTTGCCGTTGCTACTCTTCAACCAACAGATCGTCACGGGGCGGTCGTTGCAGCCGCTCCACTACGCGCGTTATATCGCCAACTACGCGGCCGCTATGGCCAGCTTCTTGACGTTGTTGCATATCTGGCGCGCGCCCGCACGACGACGACGCGCGCGTGTGCTTGTATGTCTGGCGCTCGTCGCCTTCGGTTGGAGTTGTGTGGAGACGTGCGTGCGCGCCGTCCGACTCGCGCAGCACAACGCGGCCAGAGACGAGCGCCGCCTCATAGCCTTACGCATCGCGGCGCTACCACATGACGCGCTCGACAACGAGCGCCGCCCCGCGCAAGTCGTCTTCTGTTCCGACCTCGCGCTCGCAGACATGCTGCCCACAGTCGGCGGCGGGCCCGTGCTCTGGTCACAGCACATGCCTTACTTCTCCGGCGCGGCGCGCGCGGAAGTCAAGACGCGGCTCTATCAGCACCTCTATTACAGCGGCGTGGACGAGCCGACGTTTGCCAGCCTCGCCGGGCCACAAACGAACTCGTTTCTGCGGCTCGCCCTCTTTGGTTGGGAGCGAATGGACGCGGCGCAGACAGGTCAGCCCTCGGTCACGACCGCCGAAGTGCAACAGGAAGCGCGCGCTTACGCCGCTTACGCCGCCAACTTCACACGCGCGACCGCCGCCGCTCCGCCGCTCAACTACGTCGTCACGCCGGCCGACGCACAGATCGATCTCACCAATCTCGATCATTGGTACGAACGCGACGCGGGCGAGCGCATCGGCGACTTCCGGCTCTACCGTGTGCGCTTGCGCCCTTGAGCCGCAGAAAAGTTTGAGTTGCACGACGCGGCGCGGTAACATCCGCCCGCCTATCAAGGTGCAGCGTTTATGCACCGGATTATCAATCAGCGACAATCAGCGATCATCATGCAAATGTTGAACTACTGCTCAAACTGATCGCCGACCACTTTTGCTCGATCATTATGACGACGGAAACGCAAGCGCAGACGACGAAGCTTGAGCGCGGGCTTGGGCTGATGGATGCCACGATGATCGTCGTCGGCTCGATGATCGGATCGGGCATCTTCATCACGTCGGCAGAGTCGGCCCGCTTGGTGGGTGCGCCCGGTTGGCTCTTGGTGGCGTGGGCGCTTGCGGGCGTCTTGACGATCACGGGCGCGCTCTGTTGCGCCGAGTTGGCGGCGATGATGCCGCGCGCGGGCGGGCAGTATGTTTTCTTGCGTGAGGCTTACGGTCCTGTGTGGGGTTTTCTGTTCGGCTGGGCGCTGCTCGCAGTGATTCAAACGGGCACGATTGCGGCGGTCGCTGTCGCCTTCGCCAACTTCCTCGGCGTGCTTGTGCCGCAGATTTCCAGTAGCAACTATCTCGTCGAGCCGGTCGCGCTCGGCCGCTACGCCGTCAGCCTGTCCACGCAACAACTCGTCGCCGTCTTAATGATCCTGCTGCTGACCTTCACGAACACGCTCGGCTTGCAGGTCGGCAAGTTCATTCAGAACACGTTCACGTTCACGAAGACGGCGGCCCTCGCGGCCTTGGTCGTGCTTGGGCTTGCGTTCGGTTGGAATCATGGCAGCGCCGCGTTTACGTCCGCGTGGTGGGACTCGTGGGCGAACGGTTGGCGGCCCGAAGTGGCGCAGCCGGGTCTGACCATCACGGGCGCGTTGGCACTTGTGCTGCTCGTCGGGCGCGCGATGACGGGGCCGCTGTTCGCGCAGTCGGCGTGGAACAACGTGACGTTCACGGCGGGCGAGGTGCGCGAACCGGGCCGCAACTTGCCGCGCGCGTTGCTTGTGGGCTGCGCGCTGGTCGTCGCGCTCTACCTGCTCGCCAACCTCGCTTACGTCGTGACGCTGCCGCTCGCAGGGATTCAAACCGCGCCGCAGAACCGCGTCGCCACCGCGACCATGCAAGCGATCTTCGGCCCGCTCGGCGCGACCTTGATGGCTGTGGCCATCATCATCTCGACCTTCGGTTGCAACAACGGCCTCGTGCTTGCGGGCGCGCGCGTCTATTACGCGATGGCGCGCGATGGATTGTTCTTCGCACGCGTCGGCACGGTCAACGCGCGTCGTGTGCCCGCGGTCGCACTTGTCATTCAAGGCATCTGGGCGGCGCTCCTGACGCTGCCGCGCACGGTCACGCATGATGCGCGCACGGGCGTGGTCACATACGGCAACGTCTATACGCAACTACTCGAATACATCATCTCGGCCGATCTGATCTTCTACGCGTTGATGGTCGGCGCGGTCATTGTGTTGCGCCGCAAGCAACCGGACGCGCCGCGCCCCTATCGCACCTTCGGCTATCCCTTCGTGCCCGCTCATCTACATCACGCTCGCCGTGCTGCTGGTCCTAGACCTTGCGTATCTCACGCCTTCAACTTCCGGCATCGGCTACCTGCTCGTCCTCACCGGCATCCCCATCTATTTCCTCTGGCGCAGAAAAGCAATGATGAAGTCAGAATGATGACTGATGAATAAGGACCTATTCTTTATTCATCCTTCATCATTCTATTTAACCCACTCGTCCGCGACCTGTGTTTCGACCTTGACGGGCACGAGTTTGACGTACTCTTCGCCTGCCTTGCACATCGCATCTTCAACATGCTGCGCGATCTCTGCGGCCTGTGCGGCGTCGGCTTCGACCACGATCTCGTCGTGGACGATGTTGACGATGCAGGCGTTCGTGTCGCGCAGTCGTTCGTGCAGCAGGCGCAGTGCGCGCTTCAAGATGTCGGCGCTCGCGCCTTGAATCGGCATGTTCTTGCCGTTGCGTTGAGCGAGCGACATAGCCTGTCTGTCTTCCGGGTCGAAGTTGAAGCGCGCGAGGCGACCTGACAACGTGCGGGCGGTGCGTTCGCGCACGGCGCGTTGCGCGGCTTGACGTAGCCACGCGTCGAGGCCTCTGTAGGTTTGGAAGTAACGCGACATGATGCTTTCGGCGTCGGCGAGCGGCAGCCCGGTCATCATCGAGAAGCGTTGCGCGCCGATGCCGTAGACCACGCCGAAGTTCAACCGCTTCGCAAAGTCGCGCTGCTCTTTCGTCACCTGCTCAAGCGGCACGTTGAAGACTTGCGCGGCCGTGACGCGGTGCAAATCCGCGCCCGAATTGAACGCCTCGATAAAACCTTTGTCTTCGGTGATGTGCGCGAGGATACGCAACTCGATCTGCGAATAATCCGCGATCACTAACTTGCGACCTTCGGGCGCGCGAAACGCACGGCGGTACTCGACGGCGTGCGGCACTTGTTGCACGTTCGGATTCGTGCAGGCAAAGCGGCCGGTCGGCGCACCGATTTGATGAAAGTTGGCGTGGACGCGACCCGTCGCGGGGTTGATCTCGTTGAGGATATTTTCGCCGTAGCTGGTCAGCGACTTTTGCACGGTGCGATAGTCGAGCAGCACTTCGATGACTTTGTAATCTTTGGCGAGCGGTTGCAGTTTCCAGTTGCGCGTCGAGTCGGGCAGAGGCACGCCGAGCCGTTTGAGCGCGGCGGTCAGTTGTGTGTGCGAGTCGAGGTTGATGTCGGCGCGCGCGTTCACAAAGAGCAACCCTTGCGACGTGCCTTCAGCCAGCATCTCTTGCAGTTGTTCGGCGAGGATAGCGCGTTTCTTTGTGACGACGGCGATCTGTTCGCGCCAGCGCGCCGCGTCGAGGAAGATGCCCGCCAACTCAAGCCCCGCCACCGGCACGACACATTCGAACTCCAACTGCGCCACCTGCACGAGCGCGTCCGCTTTGAGCCGCGCGATGAGCGCGTCGCGCAAGGGCAACATGACGGCAGCATCGCGCGCGGCATATTCGAGTTGCGCTTCGGAGAGTGGTCCGCTCCAGTCGCTTAATTGCGCGGCCTTATCGAGCGGCTCGTTCAGATAACGCTCGACCACGACTTGCAAACTGTGCCTGTCTTCCGCTTCGCCGGCCGACACGAGTTGGCTCGCCAACAACGTGTCGAACAAGCCGCCCAACTCAACGTCCAAATGATAGCGCGCCCACTTCGCGTCGAACTTCGCGTTGTGCGCGACCTTGACCGGGCGTGGCGCGGCCAGCAACTCACGCAGCGGCGCGAGGGCCGCGACCTTGCGCGCGTCGCCGCCATCCGTGAAGCGATCCAGATCGATGATGAAGACGCGCCCACCCGGCGCGGCCAGTTGCACAAGCCGCAGACGGCCCGCGTAAGGATCAAGCGAGGTTGTCTCCGTGTCGAAGCCGAGCGCCGCGTGCTGTTGTAAGTCGGCGACCGTCGCGCGTAGTTCGTCGGCCGTGTTGACGAGTTGATAAGTTGATTCAATCATTGGGTGACGACGAACAATAACATTAAGCGACCGCGGGCGCAGGCTTCGCGCCCGCGCGCACGGTGACGGCGAGCAGCAGCGCGGCGAGCGTGCCAAGCACGGCGCTGACTAGAAAGGCCGTGCGCGCGCCCTGCCAATCCCAGAGCGTGCCCATCAAGAGCGACGCCGGCCAGACCGTGATGCTGAACGCGAGATTATACAAACCGTAGGCCGTGCCGCGTTGTTCCGGGCGCACAAGGTCTGCGACGAGCGCCTTTTCTGTCCCTTCGCACAGCCCGAAGTAGATGCCATAGACGAGGAATAGCGCCCACGCGGCCCACGCGGACGTGACGAACGCGAAGCCAGCATAGACGGCCGCGTAGAGCAGCCAGCCAGCGATAATCAGCACCTTGCGCCCGACGCGATCCGACAGGTCGCCGCCGACGAGTGAACTAACGACCTTGCACACGTGCAGTGCCGCCCACAGCAAAGGGATCGTGGCGGCGCTGATGCCTGCGTCGCGCGCGCGCAAGAGCAGGAAGGCGTCCGACGAGTTCGACAATGTAAAGAGCGCGACGAGGATTAGGAAGCGTATGAAGTTGCGGTCGAAGCCGCGCAAGGTGAAACGCAGACGCGGCGCGGCCGGGTTCGGTGCGCGCGTCTGTGCCGACTCGCGCACGAAGAAGATGGCTACCAGCACGGCCGCGAGCGCCGGTATGGCGGCAAGGAGAAAAATGGTCTTGTACTCGGCTTTAGTCGGCGCGTTGCGATCTTGCACAAGCCAGAAGATGAGCGCGAAGCTAAGCAGCGGGCCGATGATCGCGCCGCCGTGATCCATTGCGCGATGAAAACCGAAGGCGAGGCCGCGCTGTGCGGGCGGTGTGGCGTCGGCGATCATGGCGTCGCGCGGCGCGCTACGCAGACCCTTGCCCACGCGATCCGAGAGGCGAATGGCGAACGCCTGCGGCCACGTCTGCGCGAACGCTAAGAGCGGTCGCGCGAAGCCCGCCAGTCCATAGCCGATGACGACCAAACGCTTGCGTCGCCCTTCGCGGTCGCTCGCGTAACCGGCGAATAATTTCAGGAAGCTTGAGACGGATTCCGCGCCGCCTTCGATGAGGCCGATGACGCGTGGCGACGCGCCGAGCGCGCCCGCGAGAAAGAGCGGCAGCAGCGGATAAATGATCTCGCTCGACGCATCGTTGAGCAGGCTGACCAGACTGATGGCGAAGACGTTGCGCGGCAACCGCCGGTAACGCTGCCACAACGTCGGCATGCGCTCATCAAGCGGCGCGGCGGCGACGCGGGCATCGAACTTGTCGGCGGCGTCGGTGTCTGTCTCCCCCATGTGCTTCTGAAAGAAGTGTCGGTTAGCGAACTACGATTAACGCGTGCGCCGCGCGGGCGCGTTCGACGGCCGGTTGTTGTTCGTCATGCCCGTCTGCCAGCGCCACACGCCGAGGCCGACCAGCAACGCCACAAGCAACAAGCCGATCAGCACCATCTTCATAAAGAAACGGATCGTCCGCCACGCCACCAACAGCACCGCGGCCAGCACGACGAAGACAACAACGATAGGGGTCAGGCTCATAGAAAAATTAGTAGGCAGTTAAAAAAAGTGGGCCGCCGATCATCGAGTTGAATGTAACGCTGAGTTTCATCATGAAGAGACGCCGAACGTCATCATGAAAATAAAGCTGAACGTCAGTTAGTAGCAACTGCCTACTGTCTACTGCTTCTTGTAACTGGCGCGCACGACGGTCTTGATGTTGCCGCGCACGTGGAAGTCGCCTTCGAGTTCGACGCTTAAGGGGTCGCAGGCTTGCACGAAGTCTTCGAGGATGACGTTGATGACGTGCTCGTGAAAGATTTTCACTTCGCGGAACGAATTGATGTAGAGCTTCAAACTTTTTAATTCGACGCACCGCTCGTTGGGCACGTAAGCGAGTTTGATGACGGCGAAGTCGGGGAAGTCGGAGAATGGGCAGATGGCGGTGAACTCCGGCATCTCGAAGCTGATGGTGATCGCGCGCCCGACGTACTCGTAGGCAAACGTGTCGAGCGGGTGCAGGCGCATCTCCGCGCGCGGCGTCGGGCGTATGTCGAGGGCTTGTTGGTTTGCGGGCGGCAGCGTCGTTTCGGTGACAGACATAAAATTAACTCCTGAACTTGAACCGCGTGATCTTAACCGAGGGGCGCGAGCATGGGCAACCGGGCCCGTTCGGCGGTAGTGTCCTAAGTTGTGTTGCTCTGCATAAGTAGCTCCTTCATTGTCCAAACGCTCTTAGTAAGCCCTGCTTCCATTGCTGGCGTGCAACGGATGGTCTTATGAATACGGCAGAAATTATAGAACGCGAAGTGTAAAGCTAACGCCGCTTTCAGATTCTCCCACTTTTTACTGAAAGCATTCGTAAGTCTTGTCAACCTGCGAATCATCATTCGCATGGTCAAGTTATGACGTTCAACGTGCGATGTACATATACGCTCAGGAATCGGATTGCCCCAGCGGGGACTAGGTATTGCTTCAACCACTTCGGCGGGCGAATAACGATGTTCGCCGTCGCGCGGCTGAGAATAGATTTTGATAAGCTGAGCGAAGTCAACGCGAGTACCAAGCGAATAAGCTACCGCGTCAGGATAAGCGGCAAAACCATCCGTCGTTAGTTGAAACTTCCCGCTAGTCGCTTCATGCAACTTCTCCGTAAAGTCAACAGTGTGGCGCACGGTGCGCTTGCCAAGATGCCAAGCTAAGACAAGCTTAGTGTGCCGTTCGATGGCGACGAACGTATAGGCGTCGCCCAGCGTGGTATCAGTGTTGAGCGGATCGGCAGCTTGCTTGCGGCGCATGGTCTTTTGCTTCATGCCAACGAAGCCCCACATTTCATCGGCCTGCACGTCGCGCACAGGTACATCTTTAATCTGCTCTTGTAAGAACCGCTCGCAGTTCTCGCCCGCGCGCACTAACAGGTCAATGATAGTGTCACGGTGAATGCCGGTAATGCGCTCAGTCGAACGGATACTGTTACCCTCAATTAAAAGCGTAAGGCAAAGCACAGCCTTATCAACGGGGAGATACATCCCCGCGATCCGCTCTTGTGTCGTGAAAGTCTTACGGCAGGATAGGCAGCGAAAACGCTGATTGCCTTTGCGGTCTTTACCGAACCGCTTAGCGTTAGCTTGGCATACGTGACAGGTCATTGTGAGTCTTGCCTTTCGTTGGCAATTGGCTCACAATGCAGTTGCTAAGGCTGAGCGTGAGCAATCGCGCTTGGTTTTCAAGGGGCTTTGTCAGGTGCAAACTGGCGAAGCCCTTAACTATCAGAGCAAGGAGATTTTAATGCTTGAGCAAATGAAAGTCAAGCATTATCTCAAGCTAAGTATTGGTATTTTATGCTTTTAATGCTTGAGCAAATATGCTAGTATTCGCCCATGAATGGCTCAAAACCTGCACCTAAAATGTCTCGTAAGTACGCTGGTAGGCTTGGCGGTCTTGTAGGCGGTAAGGTACGAGCCGAACGGCTCACAGAAGAAGAAAGAAAGGCAATAGCGAAGAAAGCGGCAAGAGGCCCGTTGGTCAAAACAGAAAGCGGCCTAACCATCAATGAAAGAAGTCCCAATCGGAGAAAATACTTTCGTCCCGAAAGTAACTATCAATGTTGCTGAGGAGCGAAAGAGGCCGCGACTTGAGGCATTGTTGTTTGCTGAGTATGCCACTCGAACGGATAAGGGCTTATATGTGCTTTCTGGTTGTTTTGGCCGCCTAGCGTTCTCAAAAGATGAAAAGCGAGTAACAAGCAAGTTTTATTTGTATGTCCAAGCCGGGGAGACGCGCCGGGGTGATTTTCAGTATAGACATATTATAATAGTTCGGCCGCAAAAAATGGGCGACGCCTAAAGCGCCGCCCTACGCACCGTTTAAGATGCAGCTTGCAAGCGTGGCCGGTTGGCCGGCCGCGCGTGGTTAACGGTTCGAGTTGTTGGAGTTCGAGTTCATGTTCGAGTTCGAGTTCGTGTTCATCATGTTGCTCGACATCTCACGCGCCATGCGCAGGTGTTCTTGCACGGCGGGCAGCGTCTTGGCGGCGAAGGCTTTGGTGTCGGCGTCCGCGCCCTTGCGTCCTTCGTCCATGAACAGTTTCTCCATCTCTTGATGGTCTTTGACGCCCGCATTCTTGATGTACTCGCGGTCGAAGGCTGCGCCGGAGAGTTTCATCATCTTGGCCATCAACGCTTGATGCTTCGCGTCGGGGCCGGCGGGCAACGTCACGCCCTTTGTCGCCGCCACTTGCATCAACTCCTGATTAGCCTTCGTGTGATCGTCAATCATGTGCTGTGCGAACTGCTTGACGCCATCGCTCGCCGCACGGTCGAGCGCCATGCGGGCCATTTCGACTTCGGCCATGCCGCCGGCCGCGGCCGTCATCATGAACTTGCGATCCATCGAGTTAAGATTGGCAGCCATCGTGCCGCCGCCGTTCATGTTGCCCTGCATGTTGGCGTTCATGTCGTGGGCCATGTTCGAGTTTGCGTTGCTATGTCCTGTGTGTTTGTCGTGCGTGTTGCTGTTGCCGTTCATGTTGCCTTGCATGTTGGCATTCATGTTGCTCGTGTTTGTGTTCTGCTCTTGTGCGGGTGAGATGCCGGTCAAGACCATAAACAGACCGACGACTACGCACAAAGCGATCCACATCGTACCCTTGTTCATACTGCTCTCCTTGTTCCCCTTGTGTTCCCAAGTCGCGGCGCGGGCGACTTAAAGGGCCGCGTGCGCCGCAACAGAAGTTTTAGCTGCCGACTTTTACGCGCCCGCGCCGCTTGCGCTCTCTAAGGCGCGGATGCGGTCGTGCGCTTCCTTGATCTGTGCGAACTGCCGCTCGATGATGTCGCGGAGGTTGCCCGGCACTTCGCCCTTGAGCGCCTCCGTGTAGTTGCTCACGGCCGAGTCTTCGCCGCGTTCGCACTCGCTGATGATCGCGCCTTCGTCCGCGCCCGTGATGGCCGACTTGATATTGATCCAGCCGCGATGCAGCGCGCCCGCCGTCGAACTGCTCGTCTCAGGGTCGCCGCCGAGTTGGCGCACTTCGTTCTGCAACTCGCCCGCGAACTGTGCGCGCTGTTGCGAGTAGGTTAGAAACAGCGTCTTCAATTCGCTGTTCTTCACGCCTTCGGATGCTTGCCGAAAACCTTCCTGCCCGTCCTTGCATGTCTCGATCAGATTGTTGAGCGTCGAGATCACGTTGTCGTTATCTGCCATTTGTTCGTCCTCCCTTAAGGTTGTTGGTTAATTAAGCCTTACGGGTGGCGCGCAGGAATCCGCCCGCAAACAACTTTTGTGCGCGGTCAACCGCGCCCGGCCAACTGCGCTGCGGCCGGGCCGCCCGCGTCGCCGCGCGCAAAGAACTTGACCAAAACTAAGCCCGCGATGAAGCCGCCGATGTGCGCGGCATAGGCGACGCCGCCCGTCTGTGTGCGGTCGCCGAGCATGCCTAAGCCTTCGATCAACTGAAGCAAGAACCAGAGGCCGAGCGCGACGTAAGCGGGCACGGTGGTAAACATGCGCAGCAGGATCACGCGCACGCGCCGGTGCGGGAACAACAGGACGTAACCGCCCAACACGCCTGAGATCGCGCCCGACGCACCGAGGCTCGGCACAATCGCGTTCTGCCCGAACGCCATCGTCGTGAAGACGTGCGCGAGCGACGCGGCCAAGCCGCAGAGTAAATAGAAGACGAGATACTTCGCGTGCCCCATGCGGTGTTCTAAGTTGTCGCCGAAGATCCAAAGGAACAGCATGTTGCCGAAGATGTGCGCGATAGAGCCGTGCATGAAGATCGAGGTCAGTAGCGTCAGATAGACGCTGCCCGGCGTCGGCTGCAACCCCGGCTGCTCGAAGCGGTCGCCGCTCACCGGGTCTTGCACGACGCGCGGCGGCGTCACCACGTCTTGCCCCGTCACGATCTCCTGCGGCACGGCCGACCACGCATAAGTAAAGCGGTCGTTCGAGCCTAAGCCTTGAAAGAAGACGAAGACCAGCACGTTGATGGCGATCAGCACGTAGTTGACGATGGGCGTGGTGGTGCGGTCGGAGTTGTCGTCGCCGATGGGAAACATTGCGTTCTAGTCCTCAACAGTTATGGCCGCAAGACGCAAGTTGAACACACGAACTTGCATTCGATGTCGCGTCCTTCTCACACTTGCGTCACGAAGATGACAGACGGCGAGTCAGCTACAAGTGCTGACTCGTAAACCTGAAACCCCTTGCGACTGATCGGCTAAGAGATGTTTGTTAGCATTTACTGTTCCGCAGCCCGCGTTCACACAGCAAAGCCCGCGCAGGCTGGTTATTCGCGGGTCTGAACGCAAAACAGCCGACCGCACATAAACGGCCGGCTGTCTGGTCAGCACTGTTCTCATACAGCGAGCGCGCACGCTTTCACTCCGCGCCGCGCCGCTAGTCGATCACGTCGCGGCTGCTCGGCCCGGCTTGCACAATCCCGGCGGCAGCCAGCGCAGGCACGTGTGGTTGCAATAACTCGTAGCCTTCGCTGCGCGCCACGTAGGTCGCGGCCGTGAGGTCGCCCGCGACGTTCAAGGTCGTGCGGCACATATCGAGGATGCGATCCACGCCGAGGATGATCGCGATCAGCGCGGGGTTGACGCCGATGGTGGCGAGCACGCCGATGATGAACGGGATCGAGCCTGACGGCACGCCCGCCGTGCCGATGCCGCCGAGGATGGCCAGATAGACGACCATCAACTGTTGCCCGAGCGTCAGGTCAACGCCCGCGAGTTGCGCGAGAAACAGCACGGTCACGCCTTCATAAAGCGCCGTGCCGTTCTGGTTCGCCGTCGCGCCGACCGTCAGCACGAAGCTGTTGATCTCCGGCGGCACGCCCAGATTCTCTTCCGACACGCGCAGGGCCGTGGGCAGCGTCGCGTTCGACGACGAGGTGGAGAACGCCGTCAGGATCACGGTCTTGATGCGCCGGAAAAAATCAAGCGGGTTGATGCGCGATAGGAAATAGACCGACAGCGAATAGACGCCGAACATATGTAAGGCGAGGCCCAGCAACACCGTCACCACGAACCACGCGAGCGCCTGCAAGAGATCGAGGCCGAAGCGCGCCGTGTTGTTAAAGAGCAGGCACGCGACGGCGAACGGCGCAATCTTCATCACGATGTCGATGATCTTCGCCGTGATCTCGTAGAGCGCTTCGAGGCCGCGCAACAGCGGCGCGCTCACTTCGATGGGAATGAGCGTGGTGGCGACGCCGATCAAGAGCGCGAAGAACATCAAGTGCAGCATGTTCGGCGTGTCGCTCTGCGTCGTCGCGCCCGTGACGATGCCTGTGACGGCCGCGAACGGGTTCTTCGGCACGACGGTCTTGACCACCGACATCAACGGCGTCTCGGCCGCTTTCGCTTTGGTCGCGCTCTCAACCTGCTTGCTTGCGTCCGTGCCGTAGCGCGCTTGCAGCGCGGCCGAGGTCGCCGGATCGATGCGCTTGCCCGGCCGGATCGTGTTCGCCAGCGTCAACCCGATCACGACCGAGATAGCCGAGATGACCAGGCAATAAGCGAACGACTTTAAGCCGACGCGCCCAAGCTTGCGCACGTCGCCGATGCCTGCGACGCCGACGACCAGCGACGAGAAAACGAGCGGCACGACGATCATCAACAGCAGCCGCAAAAACAACTCGCCGATGGGGCGCGTGATGTTCTCAACTATCCACACGACGCGCGGGTTGTCGCCGCCCAAAAAATAGTTGACCGCCACGCCCGCGACGACGCCGACCGCCAACCCGATCAGGATACGCGTGTGCAGCGGCATGCCCTTCGGCTTGTCCGGCGTCGTGTCTTTCAGATCGGTCGTCGCCTCGCGTTCGTATGCGTCCGCCGGCAACGCAGGCTGCGGCAAGTCTTTGTCTCGATCATCAGCCATAAGCTTATGAACCTTTACCGGCCCCAACGGAGTTTGCCGCGCAGCACTTCAAAATAGTTGCGATTGCTCGGCTGGATGAGATTGAAGGTCGTGCGGCTTTTGCGAATAACGACGCGATCATCTTTCTCCATCGAGAAGCCGACCTGCCCGTCGAGCGTGAGCGCGACCTCTTCCTTCCCGGTCTTGAGTACGAGTTCGATCTCGGCCGCGTCGGGCACGACGAGCGGCCGGTTCGAGAGCGTGTGCGGGCAGATGGGCGTGATGACGACGGCATCCATCGAAGGATAGACGATGGGGCCGCCCGCCGAGAGGTTGTAGGCGGTCGAGCCGGTCGGCGTCGAGACGATCAGCCCGTCGGCGCGAAAACAGTTGACGAACTGTTTATCAAGCCACGTCTCGATCTCGATGATGCGCGCCAGCGCCGACTTGCTGATGACCACATCGTTCAAGACGCGGTTGCGCAGCATTTGCTCCGGGCCGCGCGTCAACTCGGCCACGAGCATCATGCGCCGGTCGAGCCGGTAGTCGCCCGCCAACGCCGCGTCGAGCGCAGGGATCATCTCTTCGACGCGCACTTCGGTTAAATAACCGAGCGTGCCGTAGTTGATGCCGAGCACCGGCACGTCGCGGTTATCCAAGAGACGCGCGGTGGCGATCATCGTGCCGTCGCCGCCTAAGACGACGATGAGATCCACGCTATCCGCGAGTTCTTCGTGATCGAGGACTTCGAGCGCGCAGCCGGTCGTGGCTTCGACCTGTGCCCGTTCGACCCGTGGGCTGGCGACGAGTTTGATGTCGCGCTCGGCCAGATAGGTGAGCAGGCGACAGAGCGTCCCGACCGCTTCCGGCTGGTGCGGCTTGACGAGCACGCCGACGCGCCGAATTTGTGCTGGCTGCGACGTTGACACGGGAATCGAAGATAGAGCTTCCGCTTAAGTCCGACGACCAAGTTGCTGTGGAGAACAGGGCCGGATGATACCCGCGCCTCTTTCAGAGTGTCAACGCAAAGGCAATGATGAACAATGAATGATGAAGGAAGAATGATGAATAAGCAAATAGCTTGTCTGTCATTCATCGTTCATCGTTCGTCGTTCGTCGTTCATCATGCTTTCGTGTCTTCGTGTCTTGGAAGTTAGTTATTCCGATTATCTCACGGCGTAGAGTGCGCCGTCCCAACCGCCGAAGTAGATGAGGCCGTCTTTGATCGTGGGTGCGGAGGTAATGATTGTGTTGGTGGGAAACGACCAGCGGAGTTGGCCGGTCTGTGCGTCGAGCGCGACGAGGCCTTTGGCGCTGCCGAAGTGGACGAGCGCGCCCGCGCGTGTGGGCGCGGAGGTCACGCCGTTGTCCGAAGTGAAGCGCCATAACTCGCGGCCTGTGCGCGCGTCGGCCGCGTAGAGCGTGCCGCCGATGCCGCCGAAATAGACCGCGCCGTCTGCGACCGCAGGCGAAAAGGGCAGCCCGCCTTCGACCTGCGTGTGCCAAAGCTCTTGACCCGTCTGCGCGTCAACCGCGTAGAGGCGACCCGCCAGCGTGCCGAAGTAGAGTACGCCGTCCGTGTTGATGGGCGTGCCGACGACCGCGCCCGTTGTCTTGAACAGCCAACGCTGTGCGCCCGTCTGCGCGTTGACGGCTTGGAGGCCGCCGCCGCTGCCGACGTAGATCGTGTCGCCTGCGACGACGGGCGCGGTCGGCGTGCCGCGCGCGATGCCGCACGTCCAGAGTTGTTTGCCGGTCGCGGCCTCGACCGCGTAGAGCAAGCCGTCCGTGCTGGCGACGTAGACCGTCCCGGCGGCGACGGCCGGCGCGGCGCTGACCGCGTACTGCGTCTTGAACTTCCACTTGATCTGCCCGCTCGCCGCGTCGGCCGCATACAGCTTGTTGTCCTGACTGCCGAAGTAGAGCATGCCGCCCGCGAGCGTGGGCGCGGCGAGCACGCGCCCGCCCGTCTTGCTGCGCCAACGCACTTGGCCGGTCGCGGCGTCGGCCGCGTAGACGCTCGCGTCGTAGCTGCCGAAATAGATCACGCCATCCGTCCCGATGACGGGCGGCGCGTAGATGCTGCCGCCGGTCTTGAACTGCCACTTGACCGCGCCCAACGCGGGCACACTCGCCGTCGCGCCCGCAGGTGCGGCCGGCAACGCGTCGCTCGTTGCCGTCTGCGCCGCCACGGACTGCGCCCGTGCATTGACCGACGCGCACAGCGCCAGCCACAGCAACATAGAGAGTTGAACAGTTCTACGCATGATGACTGCCCGTAGTCAGTGGACCGAAGACCAAGTTAGCGATTACTGCGCTTCCGGTTTTTGTTGCGCCGTCTCGTCCTTCGGCAGATAGAAGACCTTGCGCGCGGTGATGTTGAGTTTGCGTTCTTTGCCTTTGGCGTCGCGGGCCGTGACGCGCACTTCGAGCGGGTGCTGTTGCCCGTCGTCGCGCTCGCTCTCGGTGAGCGTAAAGCCGAGGCTGTAACGCGCCGTCAGGTTGCCGATGATCTTCGCCAACCCCGCTGCATAATCGTCGGGGCGATGAACTTTGACCACTTCGCCGCCGGTCTGTTTGGCGAAGTGCTGCGCGCTACCCGCGATGCTCAAGCCGACCCAGTTGCCGAGCGGTTTCAAGACCGGCATGGCCAACTTGAAGCCCGTCTTCATGTCCACCACGAGCGCGCTGAAGATCGTGTTCGACTTGATCAGGCGCGATGCGATGAAGTCGCGTTGTGCATAGAACATCGGCGAGATGCCGTCGGTGATATAGACGATGGCGGCTTGCGCGTTGGGGCGCTCGCGCGCGATTGCGCCGTTGATCTCCCACGCGGCCGCGGCCAGATCGGAGTCGTCCATGTCCACTTCGACCGAGCCGTCCTTGTTCTTGCGCTCCATGGCGATGCGCCCGTCCGGTTGCACCACGCGCCGCACGGTCGAGCCGTCCTTATCGGTGAACACGTCGATCACTTCGCCGTCCGGCTCGTCCTGTTCGTCTTTTTGTTCGTGCTTCTTAGCCTCGGCCTGCGCCGTCTCGGTCGTCCGTTTGATCTCGGCGGCGTTGGGTGGCGTGCCTTCGTTCTTGTGTGCGCCGTCAGCGGTTTGCGAGACGGGCGGGCCGTTGTCCTCTGCGTTGGCTTGGCCGCCCTGCCCAATGAGCGTCGGCACGATAGCCATCGCGGACGCGACCTGGCCGCGATTGCGTGTGAACTTCGTCAACCACTCGCGCTTGCCTTCGATGCCGCCGGGATCAAGCACGATGATGGCCACTTCGTCCGTCGGCGGCAGCTTGCTCAACTCGTTGGTCATGGCCGCGATGATTTCCGTGCGCCGCAGGTGGCGGCCCGCGCCGAGCCGTTCCAGATCGAAGACGAGCGCCAGCGCCAGAGGCTTGCGCCCCGCCTCGCCCTCGCGCGTGAAGTAGCTGAGCTTGCGCGGCTGCCCGTCGGCCAGCACCTCGAAGTTCTCCAACTTCAGATCGGTCACAGGCTGCTTGCTCTTTTTATCCTTCACCAACGCGTCGAGCGACACAACGCGCGTCCGCACGCGCAGCACCGCGTCTTCCGCCACCTCTTGCGCGCCGGCCCTCAGTGCGCCGCCGCACAGCAACAACACGCCGAGCATTCCAACTATGCCGCGTTTGATCTTCATGATGACAACTCCTGCGATGAAATGTAATGAGTTAAAACTACGTGACTGTCTTTGCGTTCTTGCTTTGCGAGGTCATTCTTGATCTTCGTTCGCGGCGCTGGTCGCCTCGTCCGTGATCATGCGGCTCTCGTGTTCCGGGTCCTGCAAGAGTTTGACGAACTCTTCGGTGTTGAGATTGACTTGCAACACCGTGCCGTCGCGCTGCCCGATGACGATGATTAGCACCTTGAACTTGTCGCCGTCCGGCCGCACGTAGGTATAAGTCTGGCCTTCGTCGCGGGCGCGCACAGCAACGAGCGGCTCCCACGCCGGCTGCAAGGTCTGCCGCAGTTGCCGATGAAATCCGGTGAAGCCGTCGTCGCGCGCGCCGAAGTCTTGATCTTCAAAGATCGCCAGTTTGAACTCGCCGAAGCGCATGGCGCGGCGCACGTCCGACGAGAGCACCTTCGCCGTCTTCATGCCCATGTTGGCGATGAACGGGATGCCGCGATGCTTGACGTGATAGTAGGACTCGACGAGTTTGACGACCGAGCTATATTCGGCCTCTTTCGCCGTGCCTGCGGCGCGCAACGGCGACGCGCAGGCACAGATGATGAACGAGAGCAAGAGGAGGTTTCGTTTGATGTGTCGCACGCGGGCCACCTCCTCGCTTAAGGCTTCTTGGTCGCGGGCGTGGTGGGCTGCGACCGTTCGGGTTTCTTCTCGTCGTCTTTATCAACTTCGATGCCGAGTTCGGGGATGCCGAACTGGCCTTCGAGCTTGCTCAGCTTCTCGATATCGATGATGCCGATGATATTGACGACTGTGAGTTGCTTCGGTTCGACCGCGAGGATGGCCAAGCCCTCAACGCGTGCCCCTTGCGGCGCGCTCATCAAATAGACTTCGACGTTGCGCCCGTCCTTCTTGTTGATGACGTTGACGAAGCGTGTCCAACCGGGCGCGCGCAGTTGCGTGCGGATTGGCGCGATGTCGGCCTCGCCATACTCGCCCGTGTTGTTGAACTCGAAGTTGCGGACATAGACGCCCTTCAAGCCCGCGACTATCGCCTTCAAGTCGGCGGCGCTGACATCGTTAGTCTTGATCGCATTGACGGGGATCAGCCGCAGCAACGATTCGGGCAGGCTCACGTCCACGATCTGATTAGCTTTGGTGGCGAGCGGTTCAAGGCTCTCGATCTGCAACTGCGCGGGGTAGCGCACTTGCGCTTGCGCCGTCGCATGCGCGCCGCAGACGACGAGCGCGAGGCAGATTAGTTTCAGTAAAGACTGGCTGTAGGTTTTCATGATTGCGTTTACTCCCTGTAAGAACTTTTATCTCGTCTCAGGCCGGTGTGCGGCGCTCATCTCTTGCACTTCGCGCTGTGCATAATTCAATTTCGCGCTGGTGATGCGTAGTGCAAGCAAGAGTTTTTCCGTCGCTTCTTTTTGGGCCGGCGTCATCGTCGCCACTTGTTCGCGTGGTTGCGCTGCGACTGTGTGCGGCACGCGGCGGCGCGCGTTCGCGCCAGCACGTTTAGAGACGCGCTTCGCCGGCCGATAGTTAACACGCTCGCCGACAATCGGCGCGGACGACTGCGAGGCGGGCTGATCGTTCACGTTGTTATTCGTCGCTTGCTGCTGCGTCGCACGTTCATTCGGATCAGCCACATTCTTAACCGGCGCAGGTGTTGTCTGTTGCGCCGACTCACGCCGCACTTCATGCTGGTTCAACTTCATCAAGAGCCATGCGCCCGCGAGCAGTGTCAGGAGGAGCGAGGCGGCGACGGCGAGCCGTTGCCATTGGAATGACCGTTGCGCCCGAAAGTTGCCGCGCGCTCGCCGCGCGCTCAGGTCCTCAGGCAGACGCAACGGGCGCGGCTCGTAGCGCAGTGTGCCGAGCAACTGCTCCAACTCCGCCACGTCCTCTTCGGGTTCGCCCGTCTTGTCCCACAAATAGTCGCTCATAAACTTGACTGCTCCTTCCCCCCGGCCACTTGCATCCGCGCACGCAGCAACTTCATGCCACGATGTATGTTGACGCGCACCGACGCGGGCGCTAAGCCCGTCCGCTCCGCGATCTCCGGCCCCGTCATGCCTTCGACGAAACGCAGGATCAGCGGCTCGCGGTAGGCTTCCGGCAACTCGCAAATTATTTCCAGTACTTCGTTCGCCTCGGCGTGCGGCGTGGCCGCGTGCGCCAAGTCGTCGGGCAGTTCGCTCGTCTCGCGCGTGCGGCGGTAATAGTCCATCGCGCGGTTGCGCGTGATCATGGCGAGCCACGGGCCGAAGCGTTCGGCGTCGCGCAGGGCATTGATCTTGCGCAGCGCCGTGAGGAACACGTCCTGCACTAGATCGTCCACCTCGCCATAAGGGACGCGTGCGAGCAGGATGCCATGCACCATGCGGGCGTACTGCTGATAGAGCCGCCCGAACGCGTCCGTGTCGCCGCCGCGCACGGCTTCGACCAGCGCGGCCTCAACAGGAGTCTCGGTCATAGGCGCTGCGACGGTTGTGGCACGCTGCCCCGTAAAACTCAGCAGGTCGCCTGTCGCCTCAACTTTATACATTTCAGGAAGAACCTCACCCGGACGCCGCTTAGAGTGCCTTTGAGACAGGCTGCGAACGCCCGTGTCCGCCTCTAAAGACGCCGGACAGCGCCGAGTGTTAACCGGATTAACCGGGCAGGCCGAAATTTTTTGCTGGCAGTAGTGGGTCGGGAATGACCACAGGCACAACCGAAACGGCACTGGCGTCCGTCTCTGAGTTTACTGGTAAAGCTGATTTACCACAAAGCCGCGCAAGAAACCCGGTGGCCTTCGTGTCTTCGTGCCTTTGTGGTTATCTTCTGCGCTGCCTAACACGCAGGCAACACGGGTAGGCTGCGGCGTTGGTGTGTGCGGCGGGAGTTCGCATGTGGCTTCTGTGCGGCGTGTGCGCCAGAGGGCGATGAGGCGTGCGAGGTCTGTGCCGTCTGTGTCGGGGTCGATGAGTGTGAGCCAGAGCGGGGTGGGCAGCCACGCCCATGCGGGGCCGTAGGTTTGTTCGTTTAGTTGTTCGACGCGGCGTTCGGTACGCCATTGCAGGTCGATGGGCGGCACGTCCTGCCAGTTGTCGTAGCAGGCGTGTTGGGTGCAGGGCGCGGGCTTGGCGCGTGCGTGGACGAGGCAGCCGCGGCCGGGCGCAAACAGTGGGCAGGAGTAGGTCTGCGCGTAGGTGTCGCCGGTCGTGCGTAGTTGGTAGCGGGTGACGGCGGCGCGGGCGCGTTCGTAGACGGCGCGGCGCTCGGTGTCATTTAAGCGCGGCGTGCGGCGGATCGTTTCGCGGATGGCGACGGCTTCGAGGCGTGTGATGTGGACGTTGACGAAGTGCGCGTCTGTGCAGCAGACGCCGGGTGTAGGGCAGGCGCGGCACGAACGCGCCGCCGGTTCGTAAGCCAGCTTGATGTGCGTTTGATAAGCGCGCTTCGTGCGTTGCAGACGCGCGAGCGCGGCCGGTTCGGATAACTGCTGCATCAATCTGTTAGACTGCGAAAGGGTAAGACGACCCGTTCACGTTCGTACAACGCCAAAAATTCGCGGTTGCCGTCCGCGCCTGTGATCGGCGACTCGATTTGACCGCGCACGTGCAAGCCTAAGTCTAACGCCGCGCGGTTGACCGCTTCAACGACGCGCGCGTGCTGCGCGGGGTCGGTCACGATCCCGCCCTTGCCCACCTCGCCGCGCCCGACCTCGAACTGCGGCTTGACGAGCAGGATGATCCGCCCGCCGTCGTCGGTTAATAACGGCACGAGCGCGGGCAGCACTTTCGTCGCCGAGATGAAGGACACGTCCATCACGATCAGATCGAATCGTTCGGCGAAGTCGGCCGGTTGCAGATAACGCGCGTTGATGCCTTCGCGCGCCTCGACGCGCGGGTCTATACGCAGGCGATAGACGAGTTGATTGTGCCCGACATCTATGGCGACGACGCGGCGCGCGCCGTGTTGCAACAGGCAATCGGTGAAGCCGCCGGTCGAAGCGCCCACGTCGAGACAGACGAGGGCGCGCACGTCTATGTCGAACGCTTGCAAGGCGGCTTCGAGTTTGAGGCCGGCGCGGCTGGCATAGCGCGCGGTCGGGTCGTCTGCGCCGCGCACGCGTATGGCGGCGTCGGGCGCGAACGTCTCCGACGACTTCTCGACGCGTTGCTCGTTGACCAGCACGACGCCGGCCATCACCAGCGCCTGCGCGCGTGTGCGCGACGGCGCGAGGCCGCGCTCGACCAGTAATTTGTCTATCCGCGCGCGCTTCATGTGCAAGCCGGGGGCGGCGCTCACGTTCCCGCCTTAAGGGTCTGCGGTTAAGATAGCCGAGTCGGCGCGGCTTGTCAGTGCCAGCGCAACCGGCGGCCCTATCACCCGTCGAACAGACTAAACAATTTTGGAGGCGACTATGATCAGACACCTTATGCGCGGTGCGTGCGCCGCCCTGCTCACACTTGTATTGTCGGCGGGGCCGGCACGCGCGGCCGGCGAGGCCGCGCACCTGACGATCTATGACGCGGGCATCACCGAGTTTCACGAAACACGCACGGTCGATCTGCAACCGGGCCTCAATCAGATCGAGTGGCGCAGTCTGATGCCCAAGGCCTACATACGCACCTTGCGCGTCACGGCCGAAGGCGCGGAGGTCGTGCGGCAAGACATAACTTATGACGGCGCGGACGTGCGCAACGAGAAGTCGCCCGTGCTACATCTCGTCCTGCGCAACACGGGCGCGGCCGGTGCGCGGCGCATCGAGGTGGACTATCTCGCGCCCGGCGTCAGTTGGCAGAACGACTATGCGCTCATGCTTGAGCCGACCGCAGCGGGTGCGCCGCCCACGGCCGCTTTGCTCGATGCGTGGGTGTCGGTCTTCAACAACACGGGGACAGACGTGCGCGGTCAGGTGGTCGATCTGATCGCGGGCGAGGTCGCGTTCCAACTCGACGGCAGCGGGAGTAGTGAGTTGAGGCGCTTCGCGAACGTCGCGCAGACCAGCAATAGCTACACGCTAGACGCCGCTGAACCGCCGCCGCCCCCGGCAATCGCAGATGTGACGGACCTGAGCGCGTTCAGCCGCATCCGGTTGGGGCGCGATCTCATCTTCAACGCGAACTCGCCGGTCAACCGGCTGCCGCTCTTTCAACGCGTGCGCCTCAGCGTGATGCAACGCAACGTCTTCGAGAACACCTACAACACACAGACCACGGGGCGCGGCGGCTTCACGCTGTTGCCGCGCGGGCTTGAAGTGCGCCTGCTGGCGCGCAACACCACCGAGGTGACGATGCCCGCCGGGCTGGTGACCATCTACGCGCGCGACGGCGAATTTGCACAGGTCGTCGGGCAAGACCGCATCGGGCTGACGCCGCCCGGCGGCGACTTCAGCGTCTCGCAAGGGCGCTCCGCCACACTCTTCGGCACGCGCCGCGTGCTCGAACGGCGCGGCATCGAATACCGCGACGAGCGCACCAACACGCGCACGAAGCTGCTGACCAGAATCGAGATCGTCATCACCAACCGTGGAGCGTTGCCGGCCGAAGCTTACATACGCGACGGCATCGAGCCGCACAACGACAACCAGTGGACGATCCTCGAAAGCTCGCCACAGGGCGAGCGACTGGGCGCAAGCGCCGTGCAGTTCAAAGTGCAAGTGCCTGCGGGCGGCAAGGCAACCGTGACCTATACGGTCGAGACGAAGTGAGCGCCGCGCGAAGCAGTTATTAACCACGAAGCCACGAAGAAAAGCTCAGATAACTTTTCTTCGTGGCTTCGTGGTTGATCTTTTGGGCGCGGCTTTAACCGGGCGGGGGCGTGCCCTCGAAGATGTCGCGGATGCGATCCACGTTGCGCGGCGGAGTTCTGTTGGGCGCGGCCGGTTGCGGTTGTGTGCGGCGCGGTCGTTCGGCGTGCGGCGCACGCTCCACGTCCGCAGTGGCCTTGCGGCGCGCTGCTGTGGCCCGCGCGTCGTCGTTTGCCTCGGCCCGCCGCCCGCGTGTCTCTGCGCGTGTGGTGCTGTTACGCTCGGCTTGTTCGCGGCTCTTGTCCTTTTCTTCTTTGCGGCCGGGCGCGGGCCGCGCGACCGGCGGCGCGCTCACTTCGGCGGCGCGGGCAGACACGACCGGCTCGGCGGTCGCAACTTCGCTGCCGCGCTCGGCCGTCGGTTCGACCGCGACCGTCGCCGGTTCAGGCTGCACGTCTTCAGTCGTCTGTGTTTGGGTCGGCGCTTCCTGTGCGACGGCGCGCGCGACCGGCCGTTGATAGAGATAGAGCGCCGCGATGCTGACCGCGCCGCCTAAGAGCGCCGACAACAAGAGCAACGGCCAGATGCGCGGGCGCGACGCGACGGCCGCGAGCGGCACGACCGGCTGCGCCGTCTGCAACTCGACAGCGTCGAAACGCGGCGTGGCCAAAGTCAGTTCGGCATCATCCGGCGCGGGCACAGTATTCTGCGGTGTTTCCGTCATGCACTTTCCTTACAGGGAGAAGACCGGCTCACGCCCGCCGAAGCCTCTTCTCTGGCGGGTAGAAGTTTTTTGATGCGGCGCGTGTCAATGCGACTGTCCGCTATTTAATTGCAAAACGGTCACGGCCTAAATCAAACGCTAACAAACAAGCCGCACCGCCTTACACACACGCCACGGCTTAGAGTTCGTAGCAAAACCTGCGCCTTAACCGCACGCGCTTTGCGGCTTCTCTTTGCGCCTTTGCAGCTTCGCGTGCGGTTATATATAGTGCCTGTCTAAGTCAAACAGGTGCGAACCTTCCGATCATTACCGAGCTAAAGGAGCAGTCGAGTGCGACCCTTATTCATCTCCCTGTTCGTTATTTTGCTGCTGCGCACGCTAACCTCATCCGTCTGCGCTCAGCCGTCTGCGGCCGCGACACTCAGAGGCATCGTCACCGATCCGAACGGCGCGGTCGTCGCGGGCGCAACCGTCAAAGCGACTCAACGCGCAACCGGCACGACGCGCGCGACGACGACGAACGACGAAGGCCTCTACGTGCTATCGAATCTCCAACCGGGTCATTACGAACTCAGCGTTGCGGCGACGGGGTTCATAGCCAAAGCCTCGAAACCGATCCCGCTACAGGTCGGGCAGACCGTGACCGTCGACGTGCCGCTTGAGATCGGCGTGCGCGAGTCTGTCATCGTTGACTTCGCCGAGTCTGTGCTGCTCGTTGACACCAACACGTCGAAGGTTGATCGCGTGATCGACGAGCGCGAGATCGCGGAGCTACCTTTGAACGGGCGCAACTTCCTCGAACTCGCGCTCTTGACGCCCGGCAATACGCTTGCGCCCAACTTCGACCCGACCAAAACCAACACGGTCATTATCTCTTCGGCCGGTCAACTTGGGCGCGGCGGCAGTGTGACCGTGGACGGCGCGGACACGAACGACGACGTGGTGGGCGGCGCGGTGCAGAACATCTCGCAAGACGCCGTGCAAGAGTTTCAAGTGGCCACGAATCGCTTCGACGCGCGGCTCGGCCGCTCCGGCTCGTCGGTCATCAACATCATCACCAAAGAAGGCACGAACACGTTGCACGGCTCGGCCTCGGTCTTCTTCCGCGCGCGCCGCTTGCAAGGTCTGCCCGCCACCTTTGATCGCACACTCGGACAGACGCCGCCCTTCGACCGCGAGCAATATTCGGGCACGCTCGGCGGCCCGATCAAGAAAGACAAGGCGTGGTTCTTCGGCTCGGTCGAGTATCGCAATCAGGACGGGGCTGTGCTGGTCGGCACGCGCGACACGGCGGCGCGCACGATCCGGCGCGGCTTTGCCCTCGCGCCGTTAAATGATCTGCTCAGCACCGAGCGCGTTGATTGGCAGATGAGTGACAAGGACAAGCTCAGCTTTCGTTATTCGCTTCAGCGCGAAGACGACGTATCGGCGAGCACGCTCATTCGTTCCATCGGCTCGGCCTCGCAGCGACAGGCGAGCCGCAATCACACGCACTCATTCTTAGCCAACTACACGCGCTTGCTCACGTCGCGCGCCGTGAACAGTTTCAACTTCAGCTATAGCACCTTCTCGAACGTGACCGCGCCCGTCACGCCGGGGCCGCAGTTTACCTTCCCAAGCATTCAGGCCGGCGCGTCGTTCCGCGTGCCGCAGCAGACGAAGCAGAAACGTTTTCAGTTCAACGACACCTTGACGCTGATCCGCGGCCGGCACACGCTCTACGTCGGCGGTGAATTCCAACACGTCCGCTCCGGCTTCAACCTCGGCGTCTTTCAGCAAGGGCGCATCGAGTTGATCGAGGACTTCCCGGACTTCGACCGCAACGGCGACGCGCGCGTGGACGACAACGATCTCCTGTTCGCCGTCACCTTGCGCAGCGCCGTGCCCGACCGGCCGTTGCTTATTCCCGACGCGAACAACAATTACATCGCGCCGTTTATTCAAGACGACTGGCGTGTGCGCCCGAATCTCACGCTCAATCTGGGGCTGCGCTATGAACTCGACACGGACGTAAAAAACGTGAGCCGCATCGGCGAGATCAACCCGCTGGTCCAGTCGTTTCTGCAAGGCACGCGCACACGCGACCGGAACAACTTTGCGCCGCGCGTCGGCTTCAACTGGGCGACGAAGGATGGCGCGACCAGCATCCACGGCGGTTATGGCATTTACTACGACCGCGTGACGCTTGAGATTCAGTCGCTTGAACGCGGCTTGGACGGCCGCGCTCTGCCGATTGAAGTTCGCGCCGGCAACACTTTCTTCATCCAGCCGCAATGCTTGTTCAACCCCGCGTGCGGTCAGTTCCCGCCGCCCGCCCCGACGCTCGCCAATCCGTTCATAGGTTTCGTCCTGCCCGGCGCAGGCGCGGGCGGCATCAACATCATCGACAACGGCTTGCAAAACCCGATGGTGCAGCAGACGAACATCGGCATCCAGCAAGAGTTTGCCGGCCACTACGTCGTGCGCGCCGACTACCTGCACAACTTCGGCACGCACTTCATCATCGGGCGCACCATCGGGCAAGTCTTCAACCCAGTGGTCGGCGGCCCCGACCTCGTGAAGAATCTTGAATCGAGTGTTAAGACCAAGTACGACGGGCTGCTGCTGAGCGTCGAGCGGCGCTGGGCGCGCGGCTTCCAGTTCCGCGCCTCTTACACACTCTCGAAGGCGTTCAACTACGCGAACGACGATCAGATTCCCTTCACGAACGGGCCCGTCAATCCTAACAACTTGCAACTTGAATATGGCCCGACGCCCAACGATCAGCGCCACCGCTTCACCTTCGCGGGTGTCTTCGATGCGCCGCTCGGCTTCCGTGTCGCGCCCATCTGGACGCTCGCCTCCGGCGTGCCGCTCGACATCCTGTTGCCCGACGGCAGCGCACGCATTCCCACCTTGCAACGCAACGCGGGCGGGCGTCTGTTCCACACGGGCGCGGAGTTGAACGCTTTTATCACTCAACTCAACGCGGCGGGCGGCGTGCCCGGTGTCGGCTTGCTGCCGCTCGTCGGCAACGACGCACGCTTCAACGATAGTTTCAACTCGTTCGACCTGCGCCTCACACGCCCCTTCCACTTAGGCGAGCGCGTCCGCGTCGAACCTATCGCCGAAGGCTTCAACCTCTTCAACGTGACGAACGTGCTCGGCGTCTCGAACGTGAACTACGCGGGCTTCGCCAACGTGCTCGTGCGCGACAGCAACGATCCGGCCAGCCCCGGCTTCCTGCGCTCGTCCGGCTTCGGCCGGCCCGTCACGACCGCAGGCGGCGTCTTCGGCTCAGGCGGCCCGCGCGCCTTCCAGTTTGCGCTGCGCTTAACGTTCTGAGGTCCACTGAAAGTGGCGAAGCAGTTGACCACAAGCGGCGCGCTGATCCGCCAACTCGGCATCACGACGGCCACCGCCATCGTCGTCGGCGAGACTATCGCCGTCGGCATCTTTCTCACACCGGCCGGCATGGCGAAGTCGCTCGGCTCGCCGTTCTGGTTATTCGTGGTCTGGTTTGTGATGGGCGCGATGGCCTTGTGCGGCGCGCTCTGCTACGGCGAACTCGCGGCGCAATTTCCCGAAGCCGGCGGCGGCTACGTCTACTTACGCGAAGCCTATGGCCCGGCGGTCGCTTTCCTGTACGGCTGGATGGCGTTTCTCGTGATGGACCCCGGTCTGACGGCCGCACTGGCGACCGGGCTGGCGAGCTACGTCGGTTACATCGTGCCGCTCTCGCCCGGCGCGATCAGGGTTGTCGCCATCTGCACGATAGCGTTGCTGGCCGGCGTCAACATGCTCGGCGTCAGACCCGGCGCGCGGCTGGTGCGCTGGCTGACTGCGCTCAAGCTCGGACTGCTCGGTTTCATCTTGCTGTGGGGCTTCACGGGCCGGCTCGGCAACTGGTCGAACTTCGTGCCGCTCGTCGAGCGCCGCGCAGGTTCGTTGCCACTCGCGGGCGCGCTCGCGGGCGCGATGATCGCCGCCTTCTTCTCGTTCGGCGGTTGGTGGGACGTGAGCAAACTGGCCGGCGAGGTGCGCGATCCTGAACGCACGCTGCCGCGCGCACTCGCCTACGGCGTCATCATCGTCACACTGGTTTACGTGCTGACGAGCGCCGCTTTCATCTACCTTGTGCCGATGGAGCACGTCACGTCCGGCGAGACGTTCGCCGCGCAGGCCGGCGAGGCACTGTTCGGACGCATCGGCGGGCAGGTCTTTTCGGCCGTCGTCGTGATCGCCGTGCTCGGCAGCCTAGCCGTCGTCATGCTGTCCGCGCCGCGCGTTTACTTTGCTATGGCGCGCGACCGCTTGTTCTTCCCGTCGGCGGCCGCCATCCACCCGCGCTTCGGCACGCCCGCACGCGCCATCCTGCTGCAAGCCGCGCTGGCCGCGCTGCTCGTGCTGCTCGGCACGTTCAACGAGATCATCTCTTACTTCATCTTTGTAGTTGTGATCTTCATTGCGCTCACGGTCGCAGCCGTGTACGTGCTGCGGCGCAAAGGCATCGGCGGGACTGCATACCGCACGCCCGGCTATCCACTAACGCCGGCCGTCTTCTTACTTTTGATCGCCTTACTACTCGTCCTGCTCGGCGGCAACAACCCAAAGCAAGCCTTGCTCGGCGTCGGCGTGGTGGCGCTTGGACTGCCCGTCTATTTATTTATCCTCCGCCACAGGGCCGCGCCTGCAAGCACCGACTAAAGCGCAAGCTGATGATATAGATCACAACGACAGATCATCTTGATCGCGTTGTGGTCCAACCACATCAACCGCGCACACCCGCGCGTCGCTGTTCCAGTACTTCAATCGATTCTTTAACGCGCGTGTAAATGCCGTCGGCGTCGAGGCCGAACTTGGCGAGGAGGAGTTTTTGATCGCCGTGCGTGACGAGGCGGTCGGGCACGCCCATGCGGACGAGGCGCACTTGATCGAGCAGGCCGTTCTCTTCCAGTAGTTCCGCGACGGCCGAGCCGAAGCCGCCCGCGAGATATGCTTCTTCGATGGTCACGATCAGACGCTTCGTGCGCGCGAGCGCGAGCAGCAGGCTGGCGTCCAGTGGTTTGACGAAACGCGCGTTGACTAACGTTGTCTCGATGCCGTCTTTCGCTAGCCGCTCCGCCGCTTGCGCGGCCGGATTCACCATCGAGCCGTAAGCGACGATAGCGACCTCGCCCGCGTCGCGTAGGATTTCCGCTTTGCCCGGCTCAAGCAGTTGCGGCGCTCGCGTGAGGTCTGCGCCGATCCCGTTGCCGCGCGGGTAACGCACCGCCGCCGGGCCGTCGTGCTGCAACATCGTATAGAGCATGTCGCGCAGTTCGCCTTCGTCCTTCGGGGCCATGACGATCATGTTGGGCACGCCGCGCAGGTAGGCGATGTCCAAGAGGCCGTGATGCGTCGGCCCGTCGCCGCCGACGATGCCGGCGCGGTCGAGGCAGAACTTGACGTTTAAGTTCTGGATGCAGACATCGTGGACGATTTGATCGAAGGCGCGCTGCAAGAACGTCGAATAGATGGCGCAGACAGGTTTGAGTCCTTCGGTCGAAAGGCCGGCGGCGAAGGTGACGCAATGCTGTTCGGCGATACCTACGTCGAACGAACGCTCAGGAAATTTTTCGAGTACTTGATCGATGCCTGTGCCGTCGGGCATCGCGGCCGTTAAAGCGACGACCTTGTCGTCCTGTGCCATGAACTCGCAAAGCGCGCGGCCGAACACGGCCGTGTATGTGGGCGCGCTGGTCTTGCCTTTGAACTGCTCGCCTGTCTGCGGGTCGAAGGGGCCGGTCGCATGCCACGCGTAATAGTTCTTCTCGCGCGCCGGATAGCCTTTGCCTTTGGTCGTGAGCGCGTGGACGATGACGGGTCCGTCCTTAACCTGCTGCGCTTCGCGCAACGCTTGCACGAGCGCGCGCGTGTCGTGCCCGTCCACGTAGCCGATGTATTTGAAACCTAGTTCGTTGACGAGTGCGCCGGGCAGAACGGCCGCGGCAATCGCGTCCTTCACCGTCTTCGCCGCGTGATGCAGACGCTCGCCGACCGTGGGGATCGCACGCAGCGTCTCGCCCACTTCATCTTTGAAGCGATGATAACCTTGCGCGCCGCGCAGACGATTGAGATAGCCGGTCAACGCGCCGACCGCAGGCGCAATCGACATCTCGTTGTCGTTCAAGAGCACGATCAGCCGCGTCTTCAAGTGACCCGCTTGATTGATCGCTTCCATCGCCATGCCGCCCGCAAGGCTTGCGTCGCCGATGATGGCGCAGACGTGATGCGACCCGCCTTCGCGGTCGCGCGCGATGGCCATGCCGAGCGCGGCCGACAAAGAGGTCGAAGCATGACCCGCACCGAACGTGTCGTACTCGGACTCGTCGCGGCGCAGGAAACCGGAGAGGCCGTCGTACTGCTTCAAGGTCGCCAAACGGTCGCGGCGACCCGTCAGAATCTTGTGCGCGTAAGCCTGATGCCCCACGTCCCAGACCACGCGGTCGCGCGGCGTGTCGAAGGCGTAATGGACCGCGACCGCGAGTTCGACCGCGCCCAAGCTTGCGCCTGTGTGGCCGCCAATGCGCGCACACGTCTCAATGATGTGCTGCCTGATCTCTTGCGACACTTCGGGTAACTGTTCGGGCGCGAGGCGGCGCAAATCGGCTGGCGCGTTGATCTGTTCGATGAGTTTCATGGCGCGCGTATTGTAACAAAAGCCGGGCCGGTTGTCCGTTGTCGGCGGACAGTTGCCGCGCGCCACTTTGTTCGACCAACCGCAGGCGGCGCGCGTCTAAAGTTGCGTGGTGGAGCGCAGGCGGTTTGGTTCGGGCGAATTGCCTGCCGGCGGGTCGTGCCGTTTTTGTCGGGTGCGACCCGCCCCGCAATCTTAACAGCCGATAGCATTTTCAAGGAGAGCAACCAGATGAAGAGTGTGTTTATTAAGTCGGGGTTGGCGCTCGCGCTCGTCGGCGCGTTCGCGTTGGCCGCCTTCGCGCAGACGCCCGCGCAGACGCAACAACCGACGGAACGCATGGAGAAGCGCGGCGGCTTCGGCCGGCATGGCCGCGGCGACGCGGGCGGGCGCAAGTTTGAACGCCACGCGTTCCGGCAGTTGAATCTGACCGACACGCAACGCGAGCAGTTGCGCGCCATCCACGAGCGCAACCGGCAGAACTTCCAACCGCAACGCGAGGAGTTGCGCCAACTGGCGCAGGTGCGCCGCAACGGCGGCACGCTGACGACCGAACAACTGGCACGCATGCAGGCACTACACGATCAACTGCGCGCCCACGGCGAGAAACTACACGCCGAGATGCAGAGCGTGCTGACTGCCGAACAGCAAGAGCAACTCAAGCAACAGCGCGAGCAGTTCAAACAACGCCGCGACGAGTTCAAGCAACGACGACAGGAACGCCGCAACGGCCGCTTCGGCGCGCAACCAAGCGCGACGCCGAATAACAACTAAGCGCATCAAACGCTAACCACAAAGACACGAAGACACGAAGAACTTCAACCTTCTTCGTGTCTTTGTGGTTAATTGATCGCGGCTGTCTTATATCTTAATCAGAACAGACCCGGCACGACCGCCGGTACACGCTGCGCGTAAGCGTCGAACTCCGCGCCGAAGGCCGCGCGCAGCAGTCGTTCTTCACTGCGCACGCGCACCGTTGTCCCGATCCAGAAAACGATCACGCCCACGACGAGCGCCGGCCACCGACTATAGGTTAAGCCCGTCGCCAGCAGCATGCCGAACATCCCCGTGTAGATCGGATGCCGCACAAGCGCATACGGCCCCGTCGTCACGAGCCTGTGCCCTTCGACCAGTCGCGCCGTCAAACTCCACTCTTTGCCGAGCGTCCGCACGGCCGCTGTCACTAACCAGACCGAACAGACCGCCAACACGACCGCCACGATCATCAACACCACGTCCAGCGCCGCGTTGAACTTTAGCAACGGCTGGAAGCGCCGCGTCAACGACCAGACCAAAGCATAACTCAACGCTTGCAACGCGACGCCCACGCGTGAGCGCGCATCGCGTGTTCGTTCCTGCGTCTGCGGCGGCTTCGCGCGCATGAAGAACACCGCCGCGAACACAAACCAACACAACAAGACGAGCAGGAACGCGATGACCGGGTAGTTGAGCATGGCACTCTTGACTGGCTAACTATTCTGACGGCGCAAACGCAGCACGGCGATCTCTGGGCGTGCGCCGAACCTGATGGGCAGCCCGACGCTGCCCGTGCCGCGCGAGACGTAGAGTTGCGTGCCGTCGCGCCGGTAGTGCCCGCGCAGATATTTGAACTCGTTGATGAAGCGTGCGGGCGCACCGACGAAGGGCAGGCGCAGTTGCCCGCCGTGCGTGTGCCCGCTCAAGATCAGCGACACGCCTTCGGTCTGTGGCAGATCGAGCACGGCCGGTTGATGCGATAACAGGAGTGCGGGCTTGCGCCGGTCCACGCCATTGAAGGCGCGCGCCCAATCGCTGCGCCCCCACGACCAATCGTCCACGCCGACGAGTTGCAAAGCTTCACCGCCGCGCATGATCTGTGTATGCGCGTTTGTTAGCACGCCGATGTGCGCTCGCGTCAGCGCGCGCGTGGTCAAGTCTGCGTCCGTGTAGTGATCGTGATTGCCGAGCACGGCCCAGATGCCCGCTGGCGCTTGTAAGCGGCTCAACGCTTCGGCGACGGGCCAGACGTAACTCGGCCGCGCCGTCGTGTAATCACCCGTCAAGACGAACATATCCGCGCGCGTCGCTTGCGCGAGCGCGACGACACGATGCACGTCCGCGGCCGGGATAATCGGGCTGTAATGCAGATCGGAGAGTTGCGTGATGCGGAAGCCGTCGAAGGCGGGCGGCAGATCGGGGATCAGTATGTCAGTCTCGGTCACTTCATAGGCGCGCGGTTCGACGAGGCCCGCGTAAGTGGCCGCGACCGACACGCCACCGAGGCCCGCCGTCAACAGTCCACGCACAAACTCACGCCGCGTCCACGCCATCGCGGGCGCGATTGTACCACTTAGACCAGCAAGGTATTGATGAATGATGCAAGCGGCATGATGCATGAAAGCCAAGCTGATCTTTATTCATCATTGCGCCGGCATCATTCCGCTCTTACCTTTTATCGCGCTTGGTGCTAAACTCCGTGCGCCCGGCGGACGCGAGACGTTCGCGTTCGTGTTTCTCCCCATCAAGTAAAAGGATTAAAACGACAACCTCTCGCCACCCCGCGAGCGCATTGGTGTCCGTCGTCCCCTCGCGTTACGAGCGCCGTTCGGGTTGTACGAGAACCTTCTCCTCTGAAAGAGGGTTCGACCATGGGCATCCCCCATCTGATTGCCAATCGCTTCCGCGTCGAATGTGAAATCGGCCGGGGCGGCATGGGCACGGTCTATCGCGCCACACATCTTGGGCTGGAACGCCCGGTCGCCGTCAAAGTCTTAAAGCCTGAGTTCGCCGCCGACCCGGAAGTGGCCGACCGCTTCATGCGTGAAGCACGCACGATGGCGCGACTGCGGCATAGCGGTGCGGCCATGATCTTCGACGCGGGACGACTGCCCGACGGGCGACCCTTCATCGTCATGGAATACGCCGAAGGTGCGACGCTCGCCGAGACGCTCACGAAAGAAGGCCGGCTCACCCCGCAACGCGCCGTGCAGATCGCGTGCGACATCTGCGACGTGCTCGCCGAAGCGCATGCGCTCGGCATCGTCCACCGCGACCTCAAGCCGTCGAACATCATGTTGACCCCGCGCGGCGTCTGCCTGTTAGACTTCGGCATCGCTAAAGTGCTTGCGACCGCCGCCGACGTGACCAAGACGCACGCGACCACCGAGTCGGGCCTCATCATCGGCACACCGCGTTATATGTCGCCCGAACAATGTCTGGGTCAACCCGTCGGCCCCGCGAGCGATCTCTACAGCGTCGGCGTGCTGCTCTATGAAATGCTCGCCGGCCGGCCGCCCTTCATCGATCAACTGCAATCGGTCGTGCTGGTCAAACAAGCGACCGCACTGCCGCAGCCGCTCATCGCGCAGACGGGCGACACGCCGCGCCGCCTCGCGCTCGTCGTCCACGCGCTGCTGGCGAAGAACCCGAACGACCGGCCGAAGTCTGCGAGCGACGCGCGCCGCCTGCTCGCGCAGAGCCTCACGGCCGCGTCTGCGCCCGAAGCACCCGCGGCCGTCCCGTTCGCAGGCACGGTCGCCGCCGTCAACTCGCGCACTTCGCTCGCCTCGCGCCTTGTCGCCGCAGCTACGATCTTGGCCGCGCTCGGCGGCATGTGGCTCGTCTGGGCGCATAGCGGACAACTCGCCGTGCCGGCCGACGCAGTTCGCGCCGCCACGCTCAACAGCCCGAAGACCGCGCCCGGTCGCGCTGCGCCGCCCGCGACCTTTACCGACGCGGCCCTGCGCACGACGCGGCCGGTTGTCCCTGTTGCGCCGCCGCTCTCCGATCAGTCCGCGCGGCTGATCGCTGCGAGCGCGGCCGAACACGGCAAGGCGACAAAGGTGACGGAAGCGCGCGTGGTCAAGACCGAGCGCGGCCAAGTCATCGTCGCGCTCGACGACGAACGCAGCGAAGGCACGACGCACTTGCGCCTGTTGGAGCCGCGCGGCACGTCGGGCGGCTACCGCACAGCAGGTCGCACCGCGCTCGACGTGGACGACTTCCGCAGCGCGCACTGGACGACCGAAGTGTTGGACGCCGACGGCGACGGCTACGAAGAAATCCTCTGCACCGGCACAGACGCGCGCAACGATCCCTTCAGCCGCCGCCTCGTTCTCTACGTGCCGCGCACGCGTCAGACCTACAGCCTGCGCGCGGGCGCAGACGGGCGCGAACGCGGCGCAGTGCGCGTCAAGTGGTCGGCGAACGCGGCCGGCGAACGCGCTAAGCCCTACCGCGCCGCCATGCGCGAGCGCGCCCTCGCCGATCTGCCGCGCGTGAAATCTTAGACACGCACGGGCTGCTTCAATCAAAGAGTATTTCTAACCACCAAGACACGAAGACACGAAGAAGCACTAATGCTTTCATTCGTGTCTCGGTGTCTTCGTGTCTTGGTGGTTAATTTGTTTGGCTGACTTAATTGGCCCGCCTGTGAGGCGAGCAACCGGCGTGTTATGATTTGACTCTAAACTATGCGAATCCCGGTGCTCAATATTTGGTTGGTGTCATGGTCGTCTGTGCCCGTGACTGTTCGGTGAGCGCCGCGATTCGGTCAGACAGAGATCAGTCGAACCGGGTATTTATGAAGCACACATTCTTTGCGCGCCGTCTCTTGACACTGGCGCTCGCTCTTTCTTTCCTGTTGTCGCTTGGCTTGCCCGCAACGGCCGTTGTGCAGACGCCGTCGCGCTCGACCGTCGCTGCGCCCGCGAAGGCGTTGCCGCAAGCGCCGGCCCAACTGGTCAATAAGATTCTACCGAACGGGTTGGAAGTGATCGTGTTGGAAGATCATTCGATCCCGCTGGTGACGGTCGAGTTGGCGGTGAAGAACGGTTCGTTTACCGAGCCGCCGGAGTTGAACGGGCTGTCGCATCTCTACGAGCATATGTTCTTCAAGGCCAACTGCGCCGTGCTCGAACGCGCTTCGTATTTGCGCGAGTACAACGAGACGGGCATCCTGTCGAACGCTTCGACACGCGAAGAGATCGTCAACTACTTCTCGCACACGACCAGTCCGAACCTGCGCTTGACGTTCCTGAGCATGCGCGACGCGGTGCGCTGTCCGTTGTTCGACTCGCGCCAGTTCGAGGACGAGCGGCAGGCCGTGCTCGGCGAGTTCGATCAGAAGGAATCGAATCCCGGTTTCTTCTTGAATCAGGAGATGACCAATCACCTGTTCTACAAGTATCCGAGTCGCAAGAACGTGATCGGCAACCGCGACACGATCAAGGCGGCGACGACCGATACGATGCGCCTCATTCAAGCGCGCTATTACGTGCCCAACAACTCGGCGCTCATCGTCACGGGCGACGCGCAACCCGAAGAGGTCTTCCGGCTCGCGCAGGAGTTGTTCGGCGACTGGAAACGCGGCGACGATCCGTTCAAAAAATTCCCGCTTGTCGAGCATCCCCCGCTGCCGAAAAGCGAAGGCGTGATCGTCAAGCAGCCGGTCAATAACGTCATCATCATGCTCGGCTGGCACGGCCCTTCAATCGGCGTGGACAATCCGGCGACTTACGCGGCGGACGTGTTCTCGTTCATCCTGCGCCAACCCGACTCGCGCTTCCAACGCGCGCTCGTCGATACAGGACTTGTGACCGGCGTTGATCTCTCGTACTACACGCAGCGCAACACGGGGCCGATCCAGTTGTTCGCGCAGACCACGCCCGACAAGGCGCGTGCGGCCGTCGCCGCGATCTATAAAGAGTTGGCCCACTTCAACGAGCCGGGCTACTTCACCGATCAAGAGTTGGAGAACGCCAAGCAACTGCTCGAAGCCGATGATCTCTTCTCGCGCGAGAAGCTGTCGGACTACACGCACACGGTCGGCTTCTGGTGGGCTTCGACGGGGCTTGATTATTTCCGTGGCTATCTCGGCAACCTGCGCCGCACCTCGCGCGCAGACATCAACCGCTACGTCACAACCTACATACAGGGCAAGCCGCACGTCGGACTAGCGATGCTCTCCGACGACTCGCAAAAACAGGCGCAGTTGACCGAGCAGGATTTGATCGGCGGCGCAGCGGAGCAGAAAACAGTCAGCAAGGCAGCAGGCAGATAGCGGCAGGCGGAAGGGTAACGAACGCAATGCGGAAGTTGATTAACAGTTGGGTCTTGAGTTTGGCGTTGGTGTTGGGCGCAGGCTTTGTGGCCGCGCCGCAGTTGGACGTGCGCGCGCAGAGTGCGACGAAGGGCGAAGGCACGAGCGCGCCGCAGTCGAAACTGACGCAGGCCGCGCTGCCCGAAACCGAGAAGGTCAAGGCGGTCGCGGACAAGGGCGCGTCGCTCATCACAGAGTTCGACGTGAACGGGTTGAAGGTGCTGGTCAAGCGGCGCGCGGGCAGTTCGAGCGTCGCGGTCGGCCTTTATATGCGCGGCGGCGCGCGCAACATCACGGCGCAGAACGCGGGCGTCGAAGCGTTGATGTGGGACGCGGCGACCGAGGCGAGCCAAGCGTTCCCGCGCGAGTTGCTGCGCCGCGAACAGGCGCGCATGGCGACCGGCATCAGTTATAACGTCAGCTACGACTACTCGCTGCTCGGCATGATCTCGACGCGACCGAACTTCGACCGCTCGTGGGAGATTTTCGCCGACGTAGCCTTGCACCCGTCGTTCACGCCCGAAGACTTTGCGCGCATCAAGCAGAAGCTCGTCGTCGCGCGCAACGACGATGTGGACAGCCCCGACTCCTACTTGCAAGTCTTGCAGTCGCGCGTCGCCTACGCCGGTCATCCTTATAGTAACGATCCGGCAGGCACGGCCGAGACGATCTCGAAGTTGACCGTTGACGACGTGCGCCGCTATCACAAGCAGATGATGGAAACGTCGCGGCTGCTCTTAGTCGTCGTCGGCGATCTGGACGCGGCCACGTTGCGGCAACGCATCGTCGATTCGTTCGGCAAACTGCCGCGCGGCACTTACAAGACAGAACCGCTGCCGCAACTCACGTTCGCCACCGCCTCGGTGGACGTGACGCAGAAGGCGCTGCCGACCAACTACGTGCAGGCGTTCTTCGCCGCGCCGCCGCTGACCTCTGAAGACATCTACCCGATGCGCGTTGCCTCGGCCCTGTTGAACGACCGCGTGCTCTTGGAAGTGCGCTTCAAGCGCAACCTGTCTTACGGCCCCGACGCCTTCCTGCGCGAGCAGGGCGCAAACGTCGGCGGCATCTACGTCACCGCTAATGACGCCAATCAAGCCGTCAGCGTCATGCTCAACGAAATCTCGCGGCTGCAACACGACCAGACCGACCCGACCGAGATCGCGCTTGAGATCAACGGCTACCTGACCCGCTACTACATGGGACAGGAAACCAACATGGCGCAGACGCAAGAACTCGCGCGCTACGAACTGATCGGCGGCGGCTGGCGCAACTCGCTCGACTTCCTCGAACGCCTCCGCGCCGTCGCCCCCAAAGACGTGCAGCGCGTCGCACAAAAATACATGCGCAACCTCCGCTTCGTCGTCATCGGCGACCCGCAGGCCATCGACCGCAACATCTTCACCACTCAAGTCGGCGACTGAATAGGAATTGCGGAATGCGGATTTCGGATTGCGGATTAAAAGACAAGCATTGTTCTTCAATCCGCAATCCGAAATCCGCATTCCGCATTACCTTTTAATCTCGCCCGTTAACTTTTTAGACAACTCGGCATCGAGCGGCTCTAGCAGGCGGGCTTGCGCGAGCGCGGCGGCTTTGTCGCCGAGTTCGAGGTAGGTCATGCCGAGGTTGTAGTAGGCTTCGGGTTGGTCGGGGCGCAGGCGCGCGGCCTGTTTGTAGGCGGCGAGGGCTTCGTCGAAATTGCCGGCGTAATAGTAGGCATCGCCGAGTTTGTTGTAGGTTTCGACGGAGTTGGGTCGCAGGCGAAGCGCCTGTTTGTAGGCGCGAATGCCGTCGGCGTTCTTGCCCTGTTTGACCTTGCAGTAGCCGACCTGTATCCATGCCTCGACGCGGTTCGGGTTGCGATTGACCGCGTTCTCGAACGAGTCCAACGCGCCGTCGTAGTTGCCGAGCCAGAGCGAGTTCAAACCGTTCTTGTACCACCACTCGGCCGAAGCTTGCGGGTCGTTGGCGCGCCGGGGCGCGGCCAACTCGTCGAACGTGCGGAGTTGACCGGGGCGCAAGTCCGTGAGCCGCGCGGAGGCGAGCGCGAGGTTGATGTTCTGCCCGTTGACCACTTTGATCGTGACGACGCCAAGCACTTGGCCGCGCATGTTGAAGACGGGGCTGCCCGAATTGCCGTGCGAGATCGGCGCGGTGATCTGGATGATGTGCGCGAAGCTCGGCACTTCGCGCACGGCCGAGACGATGCCGTCCGCGACCGAGCCTTCCAAGCGCAAGGGGTTGCCGATCACGAAAATGCGCTCGCCCTCGTCAGGCAGCACAGTCGTTATCTCGCTGCTGTGCGCGCGCTCCGTGGGCATCTCGACCGCGAGCAGTGCGAGGTCGCCTTCTTCGTCCACGGCGAGCGCGCCCGTCGCCGGATAAGTGCGCCCCTTGCCGTCGAGCGTGCGGACATCGACACGGCGCGCAGCCTCTATGACGTGCAAGTTCGTGGCGACTTGACCGGGGCGGACGAAGAAGCCGCTGCCGGTCATCAAGGTGTTGCCCTTCGCGTCGTAGGTGATGACGGAGACGACGGCGGGTTTGACGCGGCGCACAAGTTCGGGGAGCGACGCCTCTGTTTGCGCGTGCGCGCCGGTCGCGCACAGAAACAGGAAGGCGAAGCAGAGGGGGAATCTGCGTGTCAGCATGGCGGCAGAGACTTTCAAGCGCGGACGCAAAGGTCAGCCTGGCTGCGCCCGTGTCAAAAGGGATTAAGCGAGAGACCCCTTTGTGGGTTGGCGATGGCGGCGCGCGGGGAAACTGCGCGGCGCGGCAACGGAAACGGATTGACGGAAGAACTGCGGCCGAATGGGAAGCGGCCTGTCTGAAGTTCGAGCCGGGTGGGCTGTCGGGAATGTGCCGCGCCGAATCGCTTCGGAGCCGGCACTGACCGGCAAGAAAACTATACACAGCCGACGCGGCCGGGGTCAAACAAATCTTCTCGCACACTGATCCTCGTGGCCAACAAAAACGGGCTGCCCTCCGAAGAAGGCAGCCCGGCATGACAAACCCGGCGCTGATGATCTTTTAGGTCGCGCGCCGGAGCGCAGTCATTAAACGCACGTTACTGCTTGTCGATGATGACCGTGGCGAAGGTCGGTCCAGACGGGTTTGGAATCTCATCCTTGTCTTCGAGCGTGACGAGGAGGCCGAAGTCCTTCAGTGCCGTCTCGGTCTGAATCTGCGCCTCGTTACGGTTGCGCGTATTGATCACTTGGCCGAGGCGCGTGTAAGTGCCTTCGGGCGAGACGCCCCAGAGGACGATCCGCTTGTCGGCGGGCACGCGGGTCAAGCTGTGGAAACGCATCTTGATCGTCGTCGGCCCGTCCTTGCGCGGCTCGACGAAGACGTTGGCGCGGGCGTCATTGAACTCAGGGAAGTTAACGCGCAGGTGCGTGTCCGTACCGCGCCGGAAGTTCGGGATGCCGAGCATCGGCACGCTGTAGGGCGAAGTCGCCGCTGCCGGAGTAGTGGTCGCCGCGACGCGCTCGCCGACGGGCGCGCCGTCCTGCGGCCCGCTCTGGGCATAAGGCACAACCGCGAAGCCCTGCGGCACGGCGCTGCGGAACATGATGTCGTTCGCCGCCATCGTGTTCAGACTCGCGTTCGGCGAAAGCACCAACATGAACTTGTCCATCGGCGTGGTGAACGACTGCGTAGCCACACCGTTATTCACCGTCACGGGGCCGAGCAGCGTGAACTTGCCCGCCGGATCGACCGCATACAGGTTGACGCCCGACATATCGGCGGGCAACCCGACAGGTCTAAGTTGATCGTCGTGTCCGTGCCCTTACGCATGATGCGCGCAAGCCCTTTGGCGCTCGACATGGTTGTGCCCGGCGTCAGGTCTACCGTGACCTCTTTATCGGCCGGATACTCGATGACAGTGTAAGTGCCGTCGGCGTTCTGAATTGTTTTGGTGGTCTGCGTGGTGACAGTAGTAGTGGTTTTGTCCTGCGCAGCGGCAATGGCCGTCAGCGACAGGGTCAATGCGAGGCTGGCCGCGAAGCTCAGCAAACGTTTACTCATAGTGCAATTCCCTCCTCAAGGAAATATTTTCAAGTTAGGGAGATGAAGTCATAGGGGTCGAACATTAACATTGTTTTGGCAACCGCTATGCCGCCGGGCACGGGCACGTAAACAACTGATAAAAGCGGGTTTATGAGGTAGGCGGGACGCAGCGCGGCGGAGCGATACGATACACCGTGTACGGCAACTGGCCGCTGTCCCTACTGTGGCGAGACACCAATAGAAGCAAAGCTATAGCTCACGCAATCATGTATAAAGCCGCTGTGCCACAGGAATATCAACGCAGGCCACGCGCGCACACTCTCACGGTGATGCGTCTTCATTCTCTGATTTCAACTTAGCGATCAACTGTCGAATCTCAGCCGCAAAGGGCAGCGGTTCGGCGGTCTGTGGGTCGAAAGCGGGCAGCACAGGCTCAGGCTCGCCCAGACTGTTCAGCACCGCGCGACATTGCTCAAGCTCCCACCAGCGCGAGTACGGCGGGCCGTCCGCCCATGCCCATTTGTAACCCTGTAAGGCGTGATCTAGCGCGCGATCACGTGCGCCGATCTCAAGATAGGCCGCGGCCAGGACTACGTGAGGTGGCTGCGGCGACTCATGGAGTTCAGCGCATATCTCACGGGCTTGTTCATGATCGCCCGCGCGGGCCGTCGCAAGCGCGAGGCGTGCTTGGAGTTCACTGACCGGCACGCCGACCGTTTGTGCCATCTCAATAGCACGCTCAAAGGCCGTGATTGCTTGCGGCAAATCGCCGCGCTCAAGCGCCAGTTCGCCGCGAAGGCGAACAAGACTTCTGATGATTCGTCTGCTGCCGGCCTGAGCAATGGTTTCTGCCTCGTCCAATTGCTCATCTGTCAACGTACCTTGATGAAATCTTAGCCAACAGAGTTCTCCCTCAGCCTCTCCGGTTCTGTAGATTAATCGTGATGTTGGAGTCGGATATTGCCGAAATTTTTTGTAAGCCATCTCCGCCGCCTCAAGGCGACCAGTTAGGTGACAATACTTCATTATTCGCAGGTGCGTTACCGCTATATGCTCCTCGTCCTCAAGGGCTTCTGAGAGTTCGAGGGCCAGATCGAATGCTGCGAAGGATGAGATGATTCGGCCTTCGTTAAAATAATCTTGAGCAAGATTAAGTAGCTCTACGTCACTTATATTTCCTGTTTCAAATTTAAGACCTAAAGCAGCCATGCTGGCTTCTCGCGCTTCAACGAAACGGTTCAGCATTCTCAACGCAATCCCTGCATCGGTAATCAATGTTGCTTGTTCATGCTTGCTTGTTAGAGTCGTGGTTAATTGTTGAAAGCCAGCCGGGAATAGCAGCCTCAGCAACGCCATAATCTCATGGTAAGCCTCGACTGTATCGAAAAGTGTGTTTGCGAAGTCGCCTATATAAAAAGATGCTGCCTCGTCGAAGCGATGAGCGTGCGCGAGGGCGCGAACGATGGTGATGCTCTGTTGCACGTCGGCGAGCGTGCGGGCAGCATCGTACCTATCGGCGGGCTTGCTTTGGAAGTGGTCAACGATGAGGTTGCAGATGTTCGTGCGCTCCGTCTGTTCCAGCACATCGAACGCGTAGCCGCGCACTACGGGGTGCAGGTCGTAGCTGTTCTTCCTCCGATCCCATTGGAGCAGACCTCGCTGCTGAAGGTCTTGCAGGGCGGGCAGCAGCCGGGGCAATGCCTGCTGCACCTCTTCCGAGCCGCGATATTCCGCCAGCGCCTGCTGGTATGCGGCCCGTTCAGCTTCAGCCTGCTCAATACGCGCGCGTGTTTCGGCAATCCTGCGCACATGCCTATCTCGTCTTTCGTCGGTTGCGCTTTCTAACGAAGCCTCTAAGCGCGCAAGTTGGCGGCGCATATCCTCGATGTCGAGATCGTCAGCCAGCGCGGGCGGTGGGGGCAGGAAAGGATTGAGGGCCGCTATCGTATCAAAGGACACGGATGTGCCGAGGGCGGCGATGCGACTGAGGAGTTGGCGTGTGCTTGGCTCAAGGCCGTTGAGCGCGGCGGCGAGGATGTGGGTGCGGCGTTGGGCGAGGTTGAGCTTTGACAGGTCGAGCGCCGCGCCGCCCTGTGGGTCGTCGGCCCAGCGGTCGAAGTTGCCCGGCTCGCGGAAGTAGTTGTTGACGAGGCCCGCCACGACGCCGACGACCATCGGGTGATTGGCGAAATTATCTTTGAGATAACGTTGGATGGCCGACTCGTTGCCGCGCACGCCGGTCGCGTGCATCAGCGTTAAGGCGTCGTCGGGCTGCAAGCCTGCGAGTTCAAGGTGGCGCACGCCGGGCATGAGTTGGCCGGATGTGTTGGTCAGCACCGCCGGCAGCAGGCGCGAGGTGATGAGAACTTTGGACGGGTGGGCGGCGACGAGCCGGCGCAGGAAGTCGTCGTCGGCCGGCTTGGTGCAGGCGCGATCAGTGCGGGTGGACGAGACTTGATCGTCGCGCGCTTGCGCGGCGTCGAGCCGGTGATAGGCGACAAGCACGCGTTCCAGCCCGTCGAGCACGAACAGGAACGGTTGTTCGTGCAACACGGCGATGAGCAGACGGGCGAGGTCGGCGGTCTTACGGCCGCGAAACTCCTTGAGCGGCTGGCCCGTCACGTAGGCGAGCGCGTAGGCGGCGAAGTCTGCCATGTCGGCCCCGCCTTCATAGAAGCTGTACCACATCACGCCCGCGAAGTCCGGGCGCACGGTGGCCGCGCGCGCGTGCAGCCATTGCCACGCGAGTGCGCTCTTGCCGGCCCCGCCGATGGCTTCGATCACCAGCAACGCCTCGCGCCCCTTTGCCCACTGGTCGAGCCGCGCCAACTCCGCCTTGCGCCCGACGAACTCGTGCCCCGAAATAAAATCCGGCACGGCGAAGAGTTTGGGCCGCGCGGGAATCTCCAACTTCGGGCGGCGCGAGGCGTGCGCCGGGTCGGCGCGGCGCGCGGCGGCCGCTAGTTGTCCTTTGAACTCGGCGAGCGATTGAATGACGCGCGTTTCGAGTTCTTTCAGCGATGAGAATTCCGCGTAGATATGGCGACGCCGCACGTCGGCCTTCAACGCTTCCAGCTTCTTGAGATTGGCGCTGTCCGTTTCGTGATCTTTGGGCTTGACCGCGTAGTCTTCGCTCATCAGGAACATGAAGATGGGCAGGTTGCGGTCGAGTGCCGCGCGATATTCCAGTTCGGTAATCGATAGCTCTTGCGGGTTGCGCTCGCCATCTATGGGGACGCCGCCATAGCGATGGCTGATGAGGCCCACGTAGGCGTGCGCCTGCGCGACCATGTCGAGCGATGAAGCGATCACGTCCCGGCCGTCCTTGGCGGAATCGTACTCCATGCCAATCGCAAAGAAGCCGAGCCGGTGCAGCACCTCTTTGACCGCGTGGCGATGCTCAACGAGATCAGCGTAGGTGCTGCTGATCATCACGTTCGGATGTTCCGGCAAGTTGTGCGGGTCAAGCATTGGCAGACACCTTCCGTGAGGTCAGTCTATCGCGCCAATTACGGTCAGCCATTATGCCTTAGGCTGAAAGTCTGTGCAGCCAATGATGCGCGGGATTGGCCGCCGCGATGGCATGGCGCAACCACGTTCGGCGCGTTGCGTCCAAGTGTGCGACGACGGCGGCGAAGTCCTGCTCGTCTTTGGCGCGCGGCTGTTTCGACTTGTAGAGCAAGACTATTTCGGGACACAGAAACGCGACGCCTGCGCTCGATGTCAGACGACAACGCGCGAGCGGCAACTTGATCCGTTCATCGCGCCGATAGACCCACTCGCCCCCGTCCGCCTCGTTCAGCAACACTTCCAACTGTTGCGGGTCGGCCGCTGCGTTGTCACAGTAAAGCTCGAAGACCGGCAAGGTCAGCCACGCGCCGCGCGCCCACGCCGACAGCGCGCCGGCCGACACCTTCTGCCACTGCCACTCTGCCAGATAGTCTTGCAGCGCGGCTTGATCACGACGCAGGACGGCGATCTCTATGTCCGCGTGCGGGCGCGTCACGCGGTCGAGGTACAAGTCTATCGCCCAGCCGCCCGCGACCGCCCACCACGGCTTGAAGTCGCGCATGATGGCCGCAATCTGCAACGGCAACTCATGTAGCTGCGCGCTCATTTAAACTATTCAATCAGCCGTTTCGTTATCGTGCCCGGCACGGGTGCAGCAAAAGCACACCGAAGGAAAGAATCCGCCGGTCGCGTGTCAGGCGTCAGTGCGTGTGGCTGGCGCAAGACTTGCGGCGCACACTATAATTCAGCATCCCCGCTTCATGGAACGACGATTGCCAAGCACAACCCGGCTACGGAATTTTCGACTGAGGAGTTTGATGTTGCTTAGAAGAACTTTTGTGCTAATGCTGGCGGGCCTACTACTAACCGCCGCGTTCAATCTTCAACCGGCGTGGGCGCAGACCGGCGCAGACGCGCAAGCGATTGAACGCGCGCGCGCCAACGTCCAGAAGGCCGGCGTAGGCGAGAAGGCGCGCGTCGAGGTCAGCCTGCGCGATCATACCAAGTTAAAAGGCTACGTCAGCGACGCGGGCACAGACACCTTCACCGTCACAGACACAAAGACCGGTGCAACCCGCACGCTGGCATACACCGACGTAACGAAAGTGAAGCCACGCGGCAACGGGCTTTCCACGCCGACGAAATTGATCATCACCGGCGCAGTAGCCGCAGGCGTCATCATAACTTGGTTGATCGTCAAGCCCGCCCTCTGCGACGGCGGCGCACAAACCCGCGGCCCCTGCTAACGCGCGGTTAAGTTTAACCACACCGCCACCCACATAAACCACGAGGCGGTCGTCCCACGGCGACCGCCTCGATTCATGTCTAGCGTTGTTTGTTTGTTGCTTTAGTAGGCGTGAAGCTCCATGATCGCACGCGCTACGTCTTCGACTTGGGGGAGGATGTGGTCTTCGACTTGGGGGGCGTAGGCGACGAAGGTGTCGAGGGCGGCGACGCGGCGGACGGGGGCGTCGAGGTGCTCGAAGAGTTCGTCGGCGATGCGGGCGGCGAGTTCTGCGCCGAAGCCGTGGGTGCGCGTGTCTTCGTGGGCGACGATGACGCGGTTGGTCTTGCGCACGCTTTGCGCGACCGTCTCCCAATCGTAGGGCGCGAGCGTGCGCAGGTCTATGACTTCGACGTTGATGCCTTGCTCGACTACCTGCTTGGCGGCGACGAGCGAGCGTTGGACCAGTGCGCCATAAGTGATGATGGAGATGTTTGTGCCTGCGCGCACGGTCTTGGCTTTGCCGAAGGGGATCATGAAATCGTCGGGCGGATAGGGCGACTTGTTGTAAGCCTGCCGGTAGAGGTGTTTGTGTTCGAGAAAGAGAACAGGATCGGCGCAGCGGATGGCGGTGCGCAGTAAGCCATTGGCGTCGAGCGCGGTCGCGGGATAGACGACGCGCAGACCCGGTATGTGCGCGAAGATCGACTCGCCCGATTGCGAGTGATAGACCGCGCCGCCTTTCAAGTAACCGCCGACCGGGCAGCGAATCACGACGGGGCAAGCCCACTCGTTGCCCGAACGCCAACGCATCAACGCCAGTTCGTTTCTGATCTGGTGCATCGCCGGCCAGATGTAGTCGAAGAACTGTATCTCGACCACGGGCTTCAAGCCGCGCGTGGCGAGGCCGATGGCGCGGCCGACGATGTTCGCTTCCGCCAGCGGCGAGTTGAAGACGCGCGCGCCGCCGAACTTGCGTTGCAGATTCGCCGTCACCTTGAAGACGCCGCCTTTGCCCTTGACCTGTTCGAGATATTCTTCGCGCGAGCAGTCCGCCACGTCTTCGCCGAAGACGACGACGCGCGGGTCACGCGCCATCTCGACGTGCAGGCAACGATTGATCAGATCGGCCATCGTGCCCTCTTTACCTTCGGGCACGACGCCCGCTTCGGTGTCGAACTCTGCGGATGTCGGATCGACATCGGGCGAGTACACAAAGTCGGTCGCGGTCTTCGGCGCAGGCTGCGGGCTGGCGAGCGCCTCGTCGGCCGCCGCGTTTACTTCCAGATCAACTTCATCTTTGATCCGCTGCAACTCTTCCTGCGAGATAAGTCCTTCTTCAACCAACAGCGCGCCGAAGCGTTTGACCGGATCGCGCTCGGCGTCGGACGTGAGTTCTTCGTCCGGGCGATACAAGCGCTCGTCGTCCGAGAGCGAGTGCGAATAAGGGCGGATCACTTTCGCATGCACGAGCGCGGGGCCGCGGCGGGCGCGGCAGTATTCGACCGCGCGGTTCATTGTCTCCAAAGATTCAACCGGGTCTGTGCCGTCGCACTTCTGGATAAAAAGATCGGGGAAGCCGGAGACGAGCCGCGCGATGTCGCCGCCCGGCGTCTGCACTTCGACGGGCACGCTGATCGCATAACCGTTATCTTCGACTAGGAACAGCACCGGCAGTTTCAAGTTGCACGCCGTATTCAACGCTTCCCAAAACTCGCCCTCGCTCGTCGTGCCGTCGCCCAAAGAAACATAGACAACTTCGTCGGCGTGAAATTTTTCAACCTTGTCTTTCAGTTCCGCGATCAACTGGAACCGATAGCCCGCCTCGGCGCACCCGACCGCCTGCAAACATTGTGTGCCCGTCGGCGACGACTGCGAGACAATGTGCAGTTGCTTGTGCCCCCAATGCGAAGGCATCTGCCGGCCGTGCGAGTTCGGGTCAGCCTCCGCCGCGACCGCCGATAAGAGTTGTTCCCGCGGCGTCATGCCGAGTTGCAGACACAACGCGCGGTCGCGATAGTACGGATAGAACCAATCGTAAGCGGGCTTCAAAGCCATCCCGGCCGCGACCAGCACCGCCTCATGCCCCGCGCCGCTAATCTGAAAAAAGATTTTGCTCTGCGCCTTAAGCTGAATCTCTTTATCGTCCAAGCGCCGCGACAGATACATCGTCCGGTAGATGCCAATCATCTGCTCGCGGCTCAAGCCCCGAAACTCCCGCGCCTTCAACTCGGTCGCCATTGTTCCTAATCTCCTGCTGTAATACGAATGACTTTTGCCCCTGCCCTTCATCGAAGTGACAACGCACAGCGTCGCGCACCTGCGCGCGCAAACCAGCGAGATCGTCGGCCTCGGTAAAGATAGACGCGCCCAAAGCTCGCGCCGTGTAGCCACCCTCCGGTGCATCCTCGACCACGAAGATCAACTCGTCCTTCGCGCGCGCTCCAATATCATTTAATCCGCGTAATCATTCTCAAGCGTCATGCGATAGTCTTCCGCCATCGACGGGTGACCGTGCGCCTGCGCCACTTCGAGGCCGCGCTGGTAGGTGGCGCGCGCCGCCGTGCGGTTGCCGACCTGCTCGTAGGCACGCGCGAGCATGCCGTAGGCGTTGCCCTCGTCGTCGGCGCGGCGCAGGTACTCGTTGAGCGTGGCGATCACGTCCGCGTGCCGCCCCTGCTTCTCGTATTCCTTCGCCAGCCCGAATAGGACCAGCGTGTTTTCCGGGTCGCTGGCGAGCATCTGCTCGAACACTTCAATGCGTGATGCGGTCATAGTCACCTAAAGTTCGCGCGGCGGCCAAGGCGGCCGGCTCAGACGCGGCTCAGAAAGTTCTCCAACACGAAAATCTTACGCAGCCGAAAGCGCAGCGGACTTTCGACTATCGTAAAAGCCTTCAGGTTCTCAAGCCCTGAGACGAAGTATGGTTCGATGCAGGCCAGCACGGCCGCCAGCCAATCGGGCGGGCGCAGGTCTAACTCATCACAGATGCTCTCGGCCGTCGAGGCCAACAGGGCATCCATTCTCTCATCCGTCAACGCAAACGGCTCGGCCACGGCGCGCGGGTCTTTGCGGCGGCGGAAGTCGTCTACAAAGTCCATCAGATGGATCGCCCACCATTGCCGGTCAGCCATGATCTGGTCTTTCACCTGACGTAGCGTAATCATCGCGCAAACAACTCTTCGATGAAGTATTGCGTCGCCGGCTTGATCTGCCGGTGCGGATAATACTGCTCAAGTACGGCAAAAACTTCGGCCGCCGTTTTAATGCCCAAGACTGCGATCAGCAATTCAATGTCGCTTCTGTCCGGCGCGTCCGCGCGCGCCGCCAGCGCCTTCATCGCCAGCAGGTAATCCGGCTCAGGCACGAAAATCTTCAGGCATGGCAAGTCGAAGAGGATGCGTTGCGGGTGCGGCACGACATAACCCTTCACCGCATCATTCAACCAGTCCGGCGGCAGGTCATGCGCCGCCGCTACGCGCTCGACGGCCCCGCGCATCTCCCGCGTGGGCTTGAACACCGCGTCCACGTCTTTCGTGCTCGGCCGCCCGTCATAAACCAGACACATCACCGCGCCGCCATAGAGACAAACTTCGCCTTTGATGTCCAACGCACACAGTTCATCATTCAACTCCGACAGGTATTGCTTGATCTCATCCGCGTGCATGCCTGTGGGCGACTACTTGCCGCCGATGATCAGTTTGGCAATCGTCTGCAACTGCATGTTGGACGTGCCCTCGTAGATCGCGCCGATCTTGGAGTCGCGCCAGAATTTTTCGACGGGGTAGTCTTTGACGTAACCGTAACCGCCGTATAGCTCGATGGCTTTGGAGGAGATGCGCTCGGCGACGCGCGACGAGGTGAGTTTGGCCATGGCGGCTTCTTTGACGAAGGGCAGGCCGGCGTCCTTCAAGCGCGCGGCGTTGTAGACCATCAGGCGCGCAGCTTCTAAGTCAGTCGCCATCTCGGCCAGTTGGAATTGCACGCCCTGAAATTGATTGATCGACTTGCCGAACTGCTGCCGCTCAGCCGTATAAGCGAGCGCCGCTTCGAGCGCGCCGCGTGCGAGGCCGATCATCTGCGCGCCGATGCCGATGCGTCCTTCGTTCAACGTCTCAATCGAAACCTTGTAGCCTTTGCCGAACTCGCCGAGCAGGTTCTCTTTCGGCACGCGGCAGTTGTCCAAAATGATCTCGGTGGTGGACGAAGCGCGGATGCCGAGTTTGTTCTCCTTCTTGCCGACCGCGAAGCCCTCGAAACTTTTCTCGACGATGAAGGCGGTGATGCCGCGATAGCCTTCTTCGGGTTTGGCGTTGGCGAAGACGACGAAAATCTCGGCCTCGTTGCCGTTCGTGATCCAGAGTTTCTGACCTGTCAACGCGTAGTGGTCGCCACGGTCCACGGCCTTTGTCTGCATGGCGAAGGCATCCGAGCCTGAGCCGGCCTCGCTCAACGCATACGCGCCGACCTTGCTCGTCGCCAGTTGCGGCAAATAACGTTTCTGCTGGTCCGGGTTGCCCCAACGAATCAAGGCGTTATTAACGAGCGTGTTCTGCACGTCCATCAACACGCCGACCGAAGGGTCAACGCGCGACAACTCTTCGACGCCGATGATCGCGGTGAAGAACGACGCGCCCGCGCCGCCATACTCGTCCGGCGTTTCGACGCCCATCAAACCGAGATCGAAGAGTTGTTTGATCAGGCTCAAGTCCATCTTGCCCGCTTCGTCCATCTGCTCGACGCGCGGGCGCAACTCGCCCTCGGCAAACTCGCGCACGCTCGCGCGAAACATCTGCTCGTCCTCGTTGTAAACGGTTAACGGCGTGCCCGTCAGTACTTCTTCTGTGGCGGCTTTACTCATAGTTATAACGACCTTCTTGGAAGAGTTTATCTGCTGGCTTTAAGCGCGTAGCATCGCCGATCATTATGCCTCCGGTCAACCCGCCAAAGGCAGTGACAAGTGACGGGTGACAAGTGGCGAGTTAGCAAATCGTGAATAACGAACTTGCTTTTTCTAGGCCCGCTGCTCAATGCACGATGAACAGTCTTTGCTCGGCACTCGGCACTCGCCACTTGTCACTGTTTTTACCTTCTGTCGCATTTATCCGGCAGGCGCGCGGCGGCTGTGCGTCGTTTGGGCGCGACGCGGGCGTGCGCCTAGAATGGCGCGCGGCTTGCACGGGCAAGGGTGCGGGCGGTTGAGCCTGCTGGCGCAATAACGTATCTTGCACTTTGGCCGGCAACACTTGAACGCACACAAGCCGCAAGCGCAACGGCCGCAACGCATGACCGACGAGACTACACCGACGAACAACAGCAGGCGTTTGACTCCGACCGGCATCATCTTCGCCGTGCTCGGCATGATGCTCTTTGCTTACTACATCTGGCGCGCAGGCCCGCAAGCCATCTGGCAGAACATGCTCGACCTCGGCGCGGGCTTTCTGCTGGTGCTGCTGATTTCAGCCGTGCGCCCGTTGGTGCGCTCGTGCGCGTGGACGCTCTGCTTTGAAGCGCCGCACCGTCTGCGTTTGCGCGACGCGCTGCGCGCTTATCTGGCGGGCGACGCGCTCGGCAACGTGATGCCGCTCGGCATCGTCGTCAGCGAACCGACCAAAGCCGCGCTCGTGCGCGACCGTGTGCCGCTCAGCGCGAGTATCGCGGCGCTCGCCGTCGAGAATCTGTTTTACAGTCTGTCGGTCGCGCTCTTTATCTTCGCGGGGACGTGCGCGCTGCTCTTGAGTTTCCCGCTGCCGCAGAAGTTGCGCTTCGCGTGCATGGGCGTGCTGGCGGGCGTGGTCGTGATTATCGTGTTCGGCTTCGTCGTCGTGCGCCGGCAGTGGAAGTTCGTTAGCAGCGTACTCAACTTTCTGTACGGGCGCGGCGTGGCGCGCAACTGGCTCGAAGCGCGACGCGGGCGTGTCGCCGCCATCGAAGAACGCATCTACGGTTTCTACGCGCGCAATCAGACGCGCTTCCTGCCGATCCTCTTGCTCGATGCGTGCTTTCATCTGGCGGGCGTCGTCGAAGTCTATGCGACGCTCTACTTCATCGCGCCCGCGCCGCCGACGTGGCTCGCAGCCTTTGTGTTGGAATCGGTCAACCGCGTCATCAACGTGATCTTCAAGTTCGTGCCGATGCGTGTGGGTGTGGACGAAGCGGGCACGGGGATGTTCACGAAGGCGTTGCAGTTCGGCACGACGAGCGGCGTCTCGCTGGCTATCGTGCGCAAGGCGCGCGTCGTCGTCTGGACCGCAATCGGCGTCATGCTGCTTGTGCGGCAAGGTCTCAGCCCCCGCGCCGTCGTCACCGACGCGCAAGCGAGCCTCGCGCGCGAGCAACTCAGGCTGAAAGAAATGATGAATACGGAATAACGAATGATGAATGACAAGCTGATCAGCAGTTAATTCATCACCCGTCATGCTGCACACATCATTCGTTTTATCATGGCTCAATCCGTCGAGTTGACATCCGGGCAGACTGAGTTTGTGGCCGAACCGGCGGCGCGTCGGCGCGTGCGCGCGTGGGCGCTCGATTGGCGGATGGTGGTCGTGTTGGTGGCGCTGTGCTTGTTGGGCGCGGGGTTGCGCGTGCGCGGCTTAGGGCGCTTGGGGTTCGCCGAAGACGAGATCAATAAACTCGAAGCGGTGCGCGCTTACGCTCAGGGCGACATCACGCAGAACGCCGAGCATCCGATGTTGATGAAGGTGCTGATCTTCGTCTCGTTGCGCGCGGCCGACGCATGGAACGCGCAGGTCGCGCTGGCGAACGAGATTAGTGAAGAGACGGCGCTGCGTCTGGCGAACGCGCTCGTCGGCGCGTTGACGGTCTTCCCGCTGTTTCTGTTGACCGCCGCCATGTTCGACCGCAAGACCGGCCTCGTCGCCGCCGCGCTCTGGGCCTGCGGCATCAACGCCATCGCTATCAATCGCATCGGCAAAGAGGACACGCTCTTGGTCTTCTTCATGCTGTTGGCGTTCTACCTGTTTCTGCGCGCCAAGCTGACGAGCGGGTTTGAGTTGCGCCGCAAGAATAAGTTTTACGTGTGGAGTGCCGTCTCGTTCGGGCTGATGCTCGCGTCGAAGTACTTCCCGCACTACTTCGGCCTGAACATGCTCTATCACCATCTCGTACAGGTGCGCGAGCGTGCGCCCGACGAGCCGCGCGGACGCACGCCGCGTTTCTTTTACCTGCTGATCCCCATCGCCTTCTGTCTCGCCAGCCCGGCCATTTTGCTGGCCGCGCACGTGGCAATACATGTTCGTCTATTCAGGCGAACGACTCGTGCCGCATCAAGGTTATCTCGTCGGCGAGACGCTTTATAAGAACGTGATGTCCGCGACGCCCTTCGGCACGCCCGTCTATTTCTATGTGCTGTTTCTCTTGATCAAGACGCCGCTGCCGGTATTGATAGCCTTTATCATCGGGTTGGTTGCGTGCGTGCGCCGTTGGCGCGAGCGCGGCCCGGCGTTTGTGTTGTTGATGTTCGTGCTGTGGATCGTGCCTTATTCGTTGGCGGGCGCGAAGTGGCTGCGCTACACGTTATCGCTGATGCCGTTCGTTTACATGATCGCGGCGGTCGGGATCGTGACGCTGCTGCGTTTGAGCGCGCCGCTGTTGACGGGTCGCAGTTGGCACGCGCCGCTGCGCGTCGTGCGCGCGCTCGTCGTCGCCTTCTTTCTGGTCGGGCCGGCATGGCTGGCTTACGCGGCGGGGCCGCATTACGCGCTCTACACGAACGCGCTCGGCGGCGACCGCGCGGGCTACTTCTTCCCGCACGACGAGTTTTATGACGACGGCTTGCGCGAGGCGATCAAGTACGTCTGCGACCACGCGCCACCGGGCGCGACCATCGTGCATGAGACGCCCGGTGTGGCGCGTTATTATTTACAAAAGTACGGGCGCACGGATTTGCAATCGCGCGTGTTCTCGGATGAGCAGTTCGCCGTGGCCGACGTGTCGCACCCCGCTTACTTCATCATTCAACGCGGGCGCACCTACTTCGAGAACCGCGACAAGATGGCACAGGTGCGCGCCCGCTTGCCCAAAGTTTACGAAGGCTTCGTTGACGGCCTAAGCGCGGTCGAAGTTTATGCCGCACAATAAGCACACAAAGTTGCTCCTGTTGCCCTGTCTATTGTGCGCCCTTGCGTTGTGCGCGCCGTCGCGCACAGGCGATGCGGCGCAACGCGCTTGGGTCACGATCATTTCGACGACCGACTTGCACGGCAACATCTACCCGCTCGACTATTACACGAACAAACCGGACGCGCGCGGCCTCGCCAAAGCCGCGACGATCATCAAACAGATTCGCGCGGAGAATCCAAACGCGTTGCTCGTCGATGCGGGCGACACGATTCAAGGGACGCCGCTCGCCTACTATCACAACAAGCTGAACAACACGCCGCCCGATCCGATGATGCTCACGATGAACGCCTTGCGTTACGACGCGATGGCGGTCGGCAATCACGAGTACAACTTCGGGCTGCGCGTGTTGGCGAAGGCGCGGCGCGAAGCGCAGTTTCCGTGGCTCTCCGCGAACACATATCACGCGGGCACGAACGAGACTTACTATCAACCTTACGTCGTCAAGGAGACGAACGGTGTGCGCGTCGGCCTGCTCGGTCTGACGACGGCGGGCATACCCTTCTGGGAAAACAAAGAGAACTACGCGGGGCTTGAGTTTCGCGCGCCGGTCGCGGAGGCGCGCAAGTGGGTCGCCGTCTTGCGCGCGAAAGAGCGCGTCGATCTCGTCGTCGTGGCGATGCACATGGGACTCGAAGCCGACCTCCGCACGGGCGAGCCGAGTCCCGGTCAAGTGGCGCACGAGAACGAAGCCATCGCAATCGCCAACGAGGTGCAAGGCATAGACGTGATCCTGATGGGGCACACACACCGCGACGTGCCCGACGTGTTGATTAACGGCGTGCTGTTGACGCAGGCCAACCGTTGGGCGCAGCACGTCGCGCGCGTGGACGTTTATCTGGCCAGAGATGAACGCGGCCCGTGGCGTGTTGCCGCCAAGCAATCGCGCACCATCCCGGTCGCAACGGTCGAACCGGACGCAGAGCTAATGAAGTTGGCCGCACCTTACGACCGCGAGACGCAGACGTGGCTCAATCATGTGATCGGCGAATCGGCGGCCGACGTGTCGGCGGCGGACGCGCGCCTGCGCGATAACGCCTTGCTCGATCTCATCCAACGCGTGCAGTTGGACGTGGGGCACGCGGACGTATCGATGGCGGCGAGTTTCAATCCGGCGGCGCACGTCGCGCACGGCCCCGTCACGGTGCGCGACATCGCGGCGCTCTACGAGTACGAGAACACGCTGGTCGTCATCGAAGTGACCGGGCAGCAGTTGAAAGATGCGCTCGAACATTCGGCCAAATACTTCAAGCCTTACGTGCCCGGTCGCGCGCCGGCCGATCTGATCGATGAAAAGATTCCCGGCTACAACTTCGACATCGCCGAGGGCGTCGAGTACGACTTGGACATCTCGCAGCCCACGGGGCAACGCATCCGGAACTTACGCTTTCGCGGTCAGCCCTTGAGCATGACGCAAAAACTCAAACTCGCTACGAACAACTATCGCGTCAACGGTGGCGGCGGTTACACGATGTACCGCAACGCGCGCGAACTATTTCGCTCATCCGAAGAGATACGCGAGTTGATCATCAACTGGGTCGAACAGCACAAACGCATCCCCACCGAGCCGACAAACAACTGGCGACTCCGGCCCTGACAGCAGCGAATCAGATCAAGCAGGCGCATGAACAGGCTCGCTCTAAAGCCGAACAAGCCGGAACAAATTCGCCGCTTAGTCGTCTAACTCTCTCATGCAGCTTCGTGTGTCTTCGTGGCTGACAGGCAGCCTCTTATGCGCGGTCGTCTTCGGCGCATTGCTCGTCTGCGCGTGCGGTCGCGCGCCGCTCGCGCAGACGGCCGGCGTGCAGTCTGCATCCGCCGCGCCCACGCAGCCAACGCTCGCGCCCGTTGCGGCCACGCCGACGCCCGCGCCGCTCAAGCTGCCGCTCGTCGCGCCGAAGCTTGTCATCAACAAGAGCCAGCGCCAACTCGAACTCTACGCGGACGGGCGCGTCGTCCGCACTTATCGCGTCGCGCTCGGATTGAGTCCGGTGGACGACAAGGTGCGTGCGCGCGACTATCGCACGCCCGAAGGCGACTTCTATGTTTGCATGAAGAACGAGCGCAGCCAGTTCTACCTGTCGCTCGGTCTGAGTTACCCGAACGCGGAAGACGCCGAACGCGGCTTACGCGACGGCCTGATCACGCGCGCACAACGCGACCGCATCGTGCAAGCTATAAGTCGTCGTGCGCGACCGCCGTGGGACACCGCGCTTGGCGGCGAGATCATGATCCACGGCGGCGGCACAGGCAGCGATTGGACGTGGGGCTGCGTCGCACTCGCCAACGCCGACATCAAAGAACTCTTCGACGCCCTCCCGCTCGGCACACCCGTCCGCATCGAACACTGAGATCGAAATGAAGCATGAAGTTGATGACGGATGAATAGCTGCTTATTCATCTGTCATCACTTCATCGTTCATCAATTTCTTTTCTTCCGGATGGAAGGTCGAGCGTTGTTTCCATTTTTGATAGAGGTGGAGGGCGAAGGCGAGCCAGAGGCCGCTGAGCAGGTACGCGCCGAGTGCATCGCTGGGCCAGTGCTCGCCGAGATAGACGCGTGAGAGGCCGACCGTGAGGATGGGCAGCACCGCGAGCGTGAGCGCGAGAGGGCGCAGGCGCGAACCTTTGGGCAGGATGGCGTAGGCGACGAAGAAGAGGAAGCCGAAGTAGCAGACGTAAAAGGTGACGTGACCTGAAGGGAAGCTCAACGTGTGGCGCAGGCGGTCGATGGTGACGAGCGTAGCGGGCGGGCGTGGGCGCGCGATGAGCAGTTTCGTCAGTGTGTTGACGAGACTGCCGCCGCCCGCGCTCAAGATGAGGCCGGCGGCCTCTGTGCGTCGCCCACGCACGAGGAATAACAGGACGGTCACGGTCGTCAACGCGAACGGATGCCAGCCGTTGCCGAAGACCGAGATGAAGCGCATCAAGTTGAATAAGCCCCATGGGGAGCGTTGCTGCCACCACTGCGCGACGGCCACGTCCCAGTTGAAATAGGCCGTGCGATGCGCCAACAGAGCCAGCAGGGCGAAGGCGGCCAGCACCAATAGATATATCAACCGGGCGCGTTTGAGCCGGTACGCGGCCAAGCGGCGCAGCAGCGTGCGGCGGCGCGGTGGCTCATCCGGCGTGTGGTCTGTGGCAGACAAATCTGTGGCCCTTCACGGTAGCGCGCCGCAAGCGGCGGGCCTTATAATCACTTTAGCAAATCTCCCGAAGTCAGGCTGATCTATTTGATGGTGCGACGACGCGCAAGGCACGCGTCTGCGTTCGTCGTTACTATGGGCTGCGTGTTAGTTGTTCAGCGGGTCGAAGCGAGGAGTGACGGTTGTTAAGGGTCGAATATCGTGAGGGGTTATATCTGCCCGACCTCGATCTGTGGCTCGACGCGGACGGGCCGCGCGCGCGTTGCGTCATCTCGCACGCGCACTCGGATCACATCGCCGAGCATGCCGCTATCGTCGCCACGCCCGCCACAGCGCGCATCTTTCGCCACCGGCGCGGCGAGGCCGAAGTCGTCACGCAAGAGTACGGCGAACGGCGCGACTACGGGCGTTACGCGCTGACGTTTTATCCGGCCGGTCATTGTCTCGGCTCGGCGCAAGTGCTGGTTGAAGCCGACGGCGAACGTCTGGTTTACACGGGCGACATCAAGTTGCGCCCGAACGTCGCGGCCGAGGATGCGGTTATCGTGGCGTGCGATACGCTCGTGATGGAGTCCACGTTCGGCCAGCCGCAATATCGTTTCCCGCCCGACGTGGTGACGAACGAGCGTCTGTACGCGGCCGTTGATCGCGCGCTCTCGGACGACCGCGTGCCGGTCGTCTTGGCCTACGCGCTCGGCAAAGGACAGGAAGCGTTAGAACTACTGCTGCGCCGTGGTTATCGCGTGACCTTACACGGCAGCGTGTGGAACGTGTCGGAGATTTACCGCGAGTTGGGCGTAGAGTTTTCCGGGCCGTATGAACGTTATGATCGAGCGCACCTGCGCGGGCGTGTGCTGATCACGCCGCCCGGTTCGCGCAAGCAAGCGATGGTGCAGAACATCGCGCGCCGCTACACGATCATGTTGACCGGCTGGGCGCTCAACAAGAGCGCGCCCTACATGTACCGCGAAGTGGATTTAATCCTGCCGCTCTCGGATCACGCCGACTACGACGACCTCATCCGCCTCGCCCGCGACACCGGCGCACACCGCATCATCACCATGCACGGCCCCGCCAAGTTCGCCGCCAGCTTAAAAGAACTCGGCTTCAACGCCGAACACCTCGCCGAACATCCCGGCGCAACCAAACCCGGCAAGAAGCAGACCGGCAAAAAGGCCGCTACAGCCGTCGAGCAGTCGCTGTTCGATTAATTGCGACGTGGCCGAGCTAGCGCCGCGCAGACAACGCCTGCAAGTGTTCGCCGCACTCTTGGCAGACGCGGGTGATGGCGCGTTCTAGGTTGGGGTCGATGTCGGTGAGTTGCTTAAGGATGCGGGCGGGTAGGCGGAGGGTGACGACCATGTAGTCGTCGTCGTGTTGCGGGGCGGCGAGGGCACGCTCGAAGGCGGTGAGCAGTTGCTTGAGGTCAGGTGGCTTGGTCAGGTAGTCCTGTACGCCGAGGCGTTCGCAGACGCCGCGCGATTCGGCGAGCGTCTCGCCCGTGACGACGAGCACGGGCACGCTCGGCGAGAGTGCGCGCAATTGTTCGAGGACTTTTGTGCCGTGCATTTCGGGGAGCGTCATGTCCATGAGCACCGCGTCCGCGCCGTGTGCTTGAAACTCGGCGATGCCTTCTTCGCCCGCGTAGGTCGTGGTCACGTCGTAGCCTGCTTTGGTCAGGGCCGACTCGTAGAGTTCCGCCAAGTCTTCTTGATCTTCGATGACGAGAATGCGATGCTTGCCCATTAGCGAGTTGCCCCTTAACCCTTGATTGCTGCCCCGGCCCGAACCTGTAAAGGGCCGGCGCGTGAGCTTTATCCTGTAACGAATAATTTCGAGCAGTATAACAGAAGCGTCTATGACCCTCGCCATCGCCACCGTCCTCGTGCTGCTACTGGTTGCGCTCGTGCTGTTCGGCACGGAGCGGATTCCGATAGATATTGTCGCCATCATGCTCGTCGTCTGTCTGGTGGTGACGCGCACGCTTGCGCCTGCGGATGCGTTCGCGGGCTTCGGCAACGATGTGATCATTACTATTGCCGGCCTCTTTATCATGACGGGCGGGCTGGTGAAGACGGGCGTGGTGGATACAGTCGGGCGACGCTTGCATCGCATCGCGGGCGGTAACGAGTTCAAGTTGACGGTGCTGATCATGTTCGTCGCGGCCGCGTGCGCTTCTGTGATGAAGAACACGACGACGACAGCGATGTTCATTCCCGTCGTCTTAGGGATCGCGGAACGTGCGCGGGTGCAGCCGTCGAAGCTGCTGATGCCGCTCGCCTTCGGCGCGATCTTGGGCGGCACTTGCACGCTCATCGGCACTTCGACGAACCTCGCCGTCGGCGGGTCGCTGCCGCAGTTCGGCTTGCAGCCCTTCACGATGTTTGAGTTGACGCCGGTGGGCGCGGCCATTGTCGTCGTGGGCATGCTCTACATGGTGCTGCTCGGTCTGCGGCTGTTGCCCGCGCGCGGCGGCGCGGAGTCGCTCGTCGAGCAGTACCACATACGCGAGTATATGTCCGAGGTCGTCGTGCTTGAAGGGTCGCCGCTTGTCGGGCAGACGCTTGCCGACGCGGATTTGAGTCAGGCGATGGACCTAACCGTGGTCGGCATCATTCGCGGCAAGCAGGGACGCATCGCGCCGCGCGCCGCAGAACGCATACAGGCCGCCGATCTGCTGCTTGTACAGGGGCGCATGGAAGACATCCTGCGCGTTAAATCGGAAGCCGGGATCGAGATCAAGGCCGACTTCAAGTTGAGCGATCTGGAAGGCGACCTAGAACTGTTCGAGGTGATGATGCTGCGCGGCTCAGACCTCGTCGGGCGCACGCTCAAGGGCACGCGCTTTCGTGAGCGTTACGGGCTGACAGTGCTGGCGATTAACCGGCACGGCGTCGCGTTGCTATCGAAGATAAGCACGGTCGCGTTGCGCTTCGGCGACGTGCTGCTCGTGCAAGGCCGGCGCGCGCAGGTCGAACCGCTGGCGGCCGAAGGCAATCTGCTGCTCTTGGAAGAAGTGTCGGAGCGAGGCGGGCGCGCAGGCAAACGCCGCTGGGCGCTCGCTGCCTTCGGCCTCTTTCTGGTCGGCTCGATCTTCCACCCGTTCGACATTCCGCTCTCGGTCGCCGTCCTATTGGCCGTGCTGCTGCTGCTCGCCACGGGCGCTGTCCGCGCGCAGGAGATGTATGAACTGATCGACTGGCGGCTCATCGTCTTGATCGCCGGCATGATCGGCTTCGGCACGGCGATGACGAAGACGGGCGCGGATCAGTATCTCGCGGATTTGATCAAGAACCAGCTTGGCGGCTATGGCCCTTACGCCGTCTTGGGCGGCTTCATCCTGTTGACCATCGCGTTGACGCAGCCGATGTCGAATCAAGCGGCGGCGCTCGTCGTGTTGCCCGTGGCGATCAAGACGGCGCTCGCGTTGGGCTTGAACCCGCGCGCCTTCGCCGTCGCCATCACTTACGCCGCGTCCTGTTCGTTTTTGACGCCGCTCGAACCCGCCTGCGTGCTCATCTACACGCCCGGTCGTTATCGCTTCTTCGACTTCGTTAAAGTCGGCGGCATTCTGACCGTCGCCGTCTTCATCGTCATCATGCTATTCGTCCCGATCTTCTGGCCGCTGACATTGCCGCCGGGCTAGGCGCGCGAACGGAGGGTGAACGTTCGTTTGTTGCGGTTTCGGTGCGACCGGCTTGCATTTCGGCGCGCGCCGTTTGGGGTCGTTGCCTTTTGCCCGCTCGCTGTCTATAATGCGCGGGCTTTTCGGGGAAGGGACAAGGAAAAGCTCTCGCACAAGATTCACCAAATCTACAGGCCCAAAGACGAATCGCTATGACGAACCTTGAAAGATGGAAGGCTCGGCGTCGTGCTCCCCAAGCGCGGCCGACGCCGTGGCGCGCGCTCACCGAAGCAGTCGGGCAGATCGCGCGCACCGCGCTCGCCGAACCTTATCAACTCGTCGTCGAACACCACGTCATCCGGCTGCGCCGACTGCCCGCCGCGCTCGACCGCCTGCGCGTCGTTCACCTGTCGGACATACACCACAGCCCGTTTACCGGGCGCGAACAGATCGAGCGCGCGATTGCAACCGCCAACAGCCTCGACCCCGACATCATCGCCCTGACCGGCGACTACGTGTCGCACGAACGCGACTACGCCGCCCCTTGCGCCGAGATGCTTGGTCGCCTGCGCGCCCGTTGCGGCGTCTATGCTGTGCTTGGCAATCACGACCACTGGACGGACGCCGCGCTCATCACAGACCTGTTCCGCGCCGAAGGCATTAAGGTGCTCGTCAACGAAGGCATGCGCTTTGAACATCCCGAACGCGGCGGCGCGTCCTTCTGGCTCGCGGGCGTGGACGACACGATGGTGGGCCTCGAAGATTTACCGCTCGCGCTCGCCGGTTCAAGCGCGGACGAGTTGAAACTCTTGCTGGCGCACAATCCCATCATCCTGCGGCGCGCGGCCCGCGCAGGCGTCGATCTCGTCCTGAGCGGGCACACGCACGGCGGGCAAGTCACGTGGCGCTCGGAACGTTCGCGCACTGGCACTCCACGCCGCCGCATGTTGCGGGGCTTGGGCCGGCGCGGCGACACGCAGATTTACGTCACCCGCGGCCTCGGCACGGTCATCGTCCCCTTGCGCTACGGCGCTCTGCCCGAAGTCTCGCTCCTCGAACTCCGAAGCAGTGACAAGTGACAGGTGACAAGTGACAAGTTAACAACTTGTCCTTAGCTCATCACTTGTCACTCGTCACTTGTCACTGTTTTTATGTCTTCCCGCGTCATTACGCTGCCGAACCTGTTGACCGTGATGCGCATGGCGCTGATCCCGGTCTTCGTCAGCCTGTTGGTCTATCAGCGGTTCGGCTGGGCGCTGCTGGTCTTCGTCGTCGCGGGCGTGACGGACGGACTCGACGGGCTGCTGGCGCGGAAATTCGAGCAAGGGTCGGAGTTGGGGCGCATCCTCGACCCCATCGCCGACAAGTTGATGCTCGTCACGGCCTTTATCGCCCTGTCGCAGCGGAGCATCTGGCCGCACCCGCTGCCGCGCCACTTCCCCATCCCCTTCTGGGTCACGGCCGCCGTCATCAGCCGCGACATCTTCATCATCGTCGGCGCGGCTGCCATCAACATGGTGACCGGCTTCCGTGGTTTCCGCCCGTCCTTTTTGGGCAAAGCCTCCACGACCGTCCAGATTTGCGCCATCGTCGTCGTCTTAGTCGTCGCGCACTTCCCCTCTGTCAGCGGCTACGTGCTGCCGAGCGTCTACGCCACAGTCTTTATCTTAGCCATCGCCTCCGGCGTTCATTACATCTTCCACGCCACACGCCTGCTCAACGAAGGTGGCAAGACGCTGCCGGAAGATCAGCTAAACCGCAAAATAGTTGAACTTAAAAGACGGCGTTAAGCATACTGCGAGGCTTGTGATATAAAGTTGACAAACAGGGACTCAGATATTATATTAAGACCGCATTCAATCTATGGCGGCACAACCCGTGGCATTGACTAGTCCTGTTCAGGCGCTTCGCGCCCCGAAGGGCGCGGCGCACGGCGGGCGGCCAACAAATCTCTGGAGAGTAAAGCAATGAGCAAGATTATCGGCATAGACCTCGGCACAACCAACTCGGTCGTGGCCGTGATGGAAGGCGGCGAGCCGACGGTCATCACCAATTCGGAAGGCGGGCGCACGACCCCTTCGGTGGTCGGGTTCGCAAAGGACGGCAACCGTCTGGTCGGGCAGGTGGCGAAGCGTCAGGCCGTGACCAACCCTGAGAACACCGTCTACTCGATCAAGCGTTTCATGGGGCGGCGCTTTGAAGAGGTCACGGAAGAGATCAAGCAAGTCCCTTACAAGGTGAAGGCTGCCTCGAACGGCGACGTGCGCGTCGAGGCGGGCGGCAAGGAATGGTCGCCGCCCGAAATCTCGGCCATGATCCTGCAAAAGATGAAGCAGTCGGCCGAAGATTATCTGGGGCAGAAGGTGGACAAGGCGGTCATCACCGTGCCCGCTTACTTCAACGACGCGCAACGGCAGGCGACGAAAGACGCGGGCAAGATCGCCGGCCTCGAAGTCATGCGTATCGTCAACGAGCCGACGGCCGCGGCGCTCGCCTACGGCCTCGACAAGAAGAAGGACGAGACTATCGCCGTGTTCGACTTCGGCGGCGGCACGTTCGACATCTCGATCTTGGAAGTCGGCGAGGGTGTGGTCGAAGTTAAATCGACGAACGGCGACACGCATCTCGGCGGCGACGACATCGACGAGCGTTTGATCGAATGGATCGTCGAAGAGTTCAAACGCGATCAGGGCATCGATCTGGCGGGCGACAAGATGGCCTTGCAACGGCTGAAGGAAGCGGCCGAGAAGGCGAAGATCGAACTCTCGTCCACGATGGAATCGGAGATCAATCTGCCCTTCATCACGGCGGATCAATCAGGGCCGAAACATCTGGTGATGAAGTTGACGCGCTCTAAGTTCGAGGCGCTGGTCGAGCCGATCTTGAAACGGCTGATGCCGCCAGTCGAACAGGCCTTGAAGGACGCGGGCGTTGATTCGTCGAAGATCGACGAGGTCGTCTTAGTCGGCGGTTCGACGCGCATCCCGAAAGTGCAGGAGATGGTCAAGAGCCACTTCGGCAAAGAGCCGAACAAGTCTGTGAACCCGGACGAGGTTGTCGCGGTCGGCGCGGCCGTGCAAGCGGGCGTGCTGTCGGGTGAGAAGACCGACATCCTGTTGCTCGACGTGACCCCGCTTAGCTTGGGCATCGAAACGCTCGGCGGCGTGTTCACGAAACTGATCGAGCGCAACACGACGATCCCGACGCGCAAGTCGGAAATCTTTTCGACCGCTTCGGACAATCAGACTTCCGTGGAAGTCCACGTGTTGCAAGGCGAGCGCCCGATGGCTCCGGACAATCGCACGCTCGGCAAGTTCCACTTGGTCGGCATCCCGCCCGCACCGCGCGGCATGCCGCAGGTCGAGGTCACGTTCGACATCGATGCCAACGGCATCGTCAACGTCTCCGCGAAAGACATGGGCACGGGACGCGAGCAGAAGATCACGATCACGGCCTCTTCGGGTTTGTCGAAGGACGAGATCGATAAGATGATGCGCGAGGCCGAGTCGCATTCGGCGGACGACGCGCGCAAGAAGGAAGAGATCGAAGCGCGCAACCGGCTCGACGGTCTGACGTATCAGGTTGATAAGACCTTCAACGAGAACAAAGAGAAGTTGGACGGCGCGACCGCTTCAACCCTCGAAGCGGCCATCGCCGACGCCAAGAAGGCGCTCGAAGAAGGCGGCGCAGAGCGCATGAACAACGCCTTCAACGCGCTGCAAACCGCTTCGCATAAACTGGCCGAGGCGCTCTATCAATCGCAAGGCAGCGCCACGGGCGGCGAGCAGGCTTCGGCCGCGGGCGCATCTTCAACCGGCGGCGGCACGCAGTCGCTCCGGCGGCGGCGACGATAACGTTATCGATGCCGAGTACGTGGACGTGGACGAAAACAAGTAAGGGCAATTGCGGCATGCGGAGTTCGGAGTGCGGATTGAAAGACAGGTCGTTTCTTAATCCGCACTCCGAACTCCGCATGCCGCAATCGAAAGATGGCTAAAGAAGACTACTACAAAGTGCTCGGCGTCGAGCGGTCGGCGAAGCCGGAAGAGATCAAGAAGGCGTATCGTAGGCTGGCGCGCAAGTTTCACCCGGACGTGAATCCGGGCGACAAGTCGGCCGAAGAACGCTTCAAGACGATCACAGAGGCGCACGACGTACTGTCCGATCCGAAGAAGCGATCTGTCTATGATCGTTTCGGGCAATACTCGGATAACCTCGCGGACGCGGCGGCGCGCGGCGCTTACGGCGCAGGCGCGGGTGCAGGCGGCGCGGGCGGGCGGAGTGCGCCGTTCGACTTCACGGGCTTCGACTGGGGCACGGCGGCGGGTAGCGGCAGCAGCAGTTCGTCGTCAACCGGCGGCGGCGCAAGTTTCCGCGACATCTTCGCGGACCTGTTCGGCGGCGGCAAACAAGAGAAAGAGCCGCCGCGCCCTATGCCGCAACGCGGCGCAGACATAGAGATGCCGCTGGCGCTTTCGTTCGAGGAAGCCATCAACGGCATGACCACGAACATCACGGTCACGCGCTCGGAGCAATGCTCGCGTTGCAACGGCGCGGGCGACACGGGCGGTGCGCCGATCACGTGCCCGACGTGCAAAGGCTCTGGTCAGGTGCAACGTGCGAGCGGGCGGCTCAAGTTCGCGCAGGAGTGTCCCGACTGCGGCGGCGCAGGTCGTCGCCGGCCGCCCTGTTCGCTCTGCCACGGGCAGGGCACGCTGCCGAAGACCGAGACGGTGAAAGTACGCATCCCCGCGGGCGTGGACACAGGCTCGCGCGTCAGCGTCAAAGGCAAAGGGCATGGCGGTCGGCTCGGCGCACCACCGGGCGATCTCATCATCATCACGAACGTCGGGCAGCACGCTTACTTCAAGCGCAAGGGCGACAACATCTATGTGACCGTGCCGCTGACCGTGCCCGAAGCCGCGCTCGGCGCGAAGATCGAAGTGCCGACTGTCACGGGCAAAGCGCAACTGCGCGTCCCGCCCGGCACGCAGTCCGGGCAAAAGTTCCGCTTGCGCGAACGCGGCGCACCGAGTCTGCGCAACCCGCAAGCGCGCGGCGATCAGTTCGTCGAAGTGCAGGTCACATTGCCCAAAGTGATCTCGGAAGAAACCAAAGAACTATTGAAACGCTACTCGCAACTCAACCCTGAGAACCCGCGCGTAGCGATGGGACTGGAATAATTGCGGATTGCGGACTGCGGATTTCGGATTAGTGCCGATCAATCCGCACTCCGAAATCCGCAGTCCGCAATCTAAGGTTATGAAACGCAAAGGGCGCACGTATACGATCAGCGCGGTGGCGGCGCAGTACGAGATACACCCGCAGACTTTGCGCCTCTACGAACGCGAAGGGCTGTTGCAGCCGTCGCGCTCCGAGGGCAACACGCGCCTCTACACGGACACCGACCTCGAACGCTTAGAAGTGATCCTATCTTTGACGCGCGACTTGGGCGTGAACCTCGCGGGCGTCGAGATCATCCTCAACATGCGCGAGAAGATGGACGCGATGCAGCGCGAGTTCGAGCGCTTCTTCGCCTATCTGCAACAGCACGCCGAAGAGTTCACACACTTCACCACGGCCACGCCGCCCGCCGAAGGCGCACTCGTCCCGATGACGCGCGCCAACGCGTTGCGTCGACGCGGCACGTCGAACCAGTAAGCCCAACATTAACGGCACAGACAGAGCCGGCCGGCACTCCCTCAGGTGAGCGACCGGCCGCTTTTATGCCCGCGCTTCGTGGACGGGCAAGGGGTGAGGTCTTAATGGTTGTATGTGAAGGGGGAATAATCAGCGGGCTTCACATATCTATGGCGACCAGCGCCGAAACATTTCAACCCACGGCCGACTTTTTCAGCCTGCTTGAATAACCACCAAGCCATGCAAACACAAACCGGTTGTTGCTATCCGCGTGTTGCTTAGTGCGTCTGCCGAGCGCGCGAATTTTTCTTGTATTCTGCGCGGGCAAGGTATAAAGTGCGCGCGCTGTCAGCCCGACAGCCGGCCGCGTCGGCCAACTCAAACCTCTCCGGTCAGCACCAACTCGCAATAACAACTCACCTCAACGCGGCGTTGCGCGATCAATTTTCGCATCGCAAGTCTTCGTGTCGTTTCGTTGCCGCGACGACCCTCAGGTGGCCGTCGTTTAAGGAGCGTTCGTCATGCGCGCTATCGCTGCCCTGTTCGTGCTGTGCTGCTGTCTGCATTTATCCGCGCTGCCCGCGTCGCATGTATCGGCGCAGGATTTAGACGACGTGACCATCAGCGGGCGCGTCTTAGACGAGCAAGGCGCGCTCGTCGTCGGCGTCTCGGTCACGGCTGTGTTAACGACCACGAACGCCGCGCGCGTGGCGCAGACGGACGCTGCCGGCCAGTTCCGCTTGATCGAGCTTGCACCGGGCGCGTATGACATCAGCGCCGCGAGTCCCGGCTTCGCGGTCACGACCAGAACAGGCATCGTGACAAACGCGGGGCAGCACCTGCGGCTCGACTTGGTGCTGCGCCCCGCGAGTGTCGCGGCCGAGCAGACGGTTGTAGACGAAACGGATGCGGGTCTGATCGATCCGGCGCGCACAGTTGTCGGCGGCACGATCACGCGCGCCGAAATTGAAGCGTTGCCTGTTGCAACACGCGCCCCGCTCGATCTCGTCTTCACGCTGCCGGGCGTCACCGAAGAACCACTTTCGACGCGCGACCTCGCCGAAGATCGCAACCGTAACCCGCGCACTACGCCCGAAGAGGCGGGCACGTTCGCGCTCTCCGGCGGCGCAGCCTACTCGAACAACTTCACCATCGACGGCCTCGACAACAACGACGACCGCGCCGCCCGCGCACGCTTCCAACCTTCGCTCGAAGCGGTCGCTGAAGTACAAGTGATCACTAATCAGTTCTCGGCCGAATACGGTCGTGCCTCAGGCGGGCGCGTCAATCTCCGCACGCGCACGGGCGCACGCACCTTCAACGGCCGCCTGTTCTACTTCTTCCGCGATGAATCATTAGACGCAAACAGTTTCTTCAACAACGCGCGCGGCCTCAAGCGCCTGCCGCTCCAACAACACACGCCCGGCTTCACGCTCGGCGGCCCGCTCGCTCTAAAAAAACTTTTCGCAGCGCGTGACACGAACCGCACACGCAACGCAGCTTCTTCTTCGTCGCCTACGAATACGACACCGTGCTTGATACGACGTTGATCGACACGCTCGTACCCGTCGCCGTCAATCCGCGCTTTCCTCTGCCGTCGCCCACGACGCTCGCGGGCCGGCGCGTCGAAGCAACAACCAACGGGTCTAATCAACCAGCCGAACTCGCGCCTTATGTCGTGCCCATTAGCACGCCTTTGCGTGAACACACATTGAGCGCGCGCCTCGATCACAACTTCACGGCCACGCATAACAGCGCGTTGCTCTTGCAACTCGGCCGCGCGCACAACCTGCGCCAGTTCGGCGGCGGCGCGCGGCTCGCCGATGCCCTGCAAGGACGCACGCGCGACACGGACGCGCTGGACTACACGGACAACTTCGTCTTCTCTGCGCGCGCCGTCAACCAACTGCGCGCGCAAGCGTCGCGGCTCACACCGGCCGTTAAGACGCGCACGATAGATGCGCGGCCCGTCGTGCTGATCGCGTTAGACGATCCGTTGCCTGCGGCCGATCCGGCGCATCGTTCGGGCACACTCGTGGCCGGTTCATCCACCGCAGGCGCGAGCGACCGCCGCGAGACGCGTTGGCAGTTGCAAGATGTGTTCACCAGTTTGCGCGGCGCGCACGCCTTCAAGTTCGGTGTCGATCTGCAACACGTCCGTTCGACCTTCATCGATCTCGCGGACGCGACCGGCACTTACAACTTCACGAGCGCCAGCGACTTTCTCGCCAACGCGCCCGCGCGCTTTCGCCAACGCTTCAACACCGAATCAACGCAGCGCAACTTTTACGCGGGCGTGTTCACGCAAGACGAATGGCGCGTGCGCGCGAATTTGATGTTGAGCTTTGGGCTGCGCTACGAGCGCGAGACGATCCTGCGCGACACGAACAATGAGGGGATACACGATAATGATCACCAATGAAACACGATATTCGTAGGAATTATGGTAAAGGCTAGGTAGGCCATGGTAAAGAAATGTTGACAGAGTCAATATAGAATTCTGAGTATTATCGTGTAAGTAGCTCTCAACTTAAAGAGGGCTACTTAACGATTTTTCGCGCGCTTTTTTTCAGCCGCCCTGCCCCTCCTCCTGTCCTAGTTTTTCCACTCGTCAATATCAAAGCTGGTTGGGGGATCAGGGATAGGGGTTTCCTTTTACTTTACAGTTTCGCTATCATTCCCAGAGGGTGTTCCTGACTTAGAGGGAATACCCTCTGCCTTTTTTGCTGCCTCCGCCATTCTTTTCACTCGCCTCTTAACCTTCTCTGCCGGCGGCAATCTCCACTCAAAAAGACTTTCGGGCAGCGGCGCTTTTGCCTGTAGTGCCTGGTCGTAAGCACGGGACATGAGTCCCAACGCATCTGGATGGTCTGTGGCGTGAATCATGTAATACATGACTCTGCCGCCAGACTCGCGCTCGAAAATGGGCCACTGCATCACCGACTTGTAGCCAAGCTCGTTCTTAAACCTGTCAACGAAAATCTCCGCGAGCTGCCAATCGGTCTTCCCTTTGAGCTGCTCCCACCCCGTATCTCCCCACCATCGATCAAGCGGCTCCGTATCTTTAGTGGTTGCTGCGAGTGTCCTGCCGAGCCAGCCCACGGCGAGAAAGTAGAACAGTTCGATCTTACGCGGCGGGACAGCCGGATCATCAGTTGGGGCCTGCATCTTATAGTTGGCAAGGGCTTGCACCGTTGACCAATGGCACTCTGTTGTCCATTGATCCAGCAGGCAAAAGGTCGCCTGCTTAGGCTTGATGCAGTTGGAGTCCAAGAGACAGCGAACTTTTTGGTTAAAGTCACCATATGGTTCGACGGAAATCTTTCGGTAAATCTTTCGGCCTTTGGGGTCGCGCTCAGGCTGTTGCTCTACCAGCTTCTCCAAGCGCTCTACCTGTTTCGGATCGAGATCGAACAGGTAGAAATGTTGTAGCCAGCGGGGCTTGCTTTCGAGCACCAGCTTAGCCGCCCACATATTCTCGTCTTCCGGGTTCTGAGGCCCGGCGAAGCCGTCGATATAAGTACCGTGGTGAGTTACGAGGACGAAGTGATAGAGGTATCGCTCAATGAGCTTCGCCTTGACCTCTGTCCAGATGGGATACCGCAGCCGCTTGATTTTCTTCTCCGGCGGCGGCTTGGGCGGTAGAGGGTCGGGGAAAGGCAACGGGTCGGGTGGCGACTCGACAGTCGTTCGTCTGGGCATACTGAGAAGTACCTCGCGAGGCTATCAGGGGAGGGATCAATGACGCCCGGTAACTCGACTATTCTTTCAGCTAACCCACCTTGTTCTTAAACGGGGGCAGGTGCTAGGTTCAGTCTCCTCTGAATAGCGACCGGCCTCTGTGGTTGGTTCAACACCTGGATGCGATCCGTCGTAATGACGTCATTGATACCGTGCAGGCAGTGACACCCTTGCCAAGTCGCCCCAACATCCTGCCAGAGCGTGGCGTCCTCCTTGCAGAGACCCAGCGCGATTCCGGGCAGAAGCAACTCCTTTATCCTTCTGAAGGCGCTGGTATGGAACTCGCCATCGGTGCGGTGCTTGAACCCCGAAGGATCGAGGCTCGCGATGTGGTCGAAGATCGATGCATCCCTGTTATTTATCTCAGCGGCGCGGCGGAGGTGGGTCTTGTTAGAGGCGCGCAACGCCCCGATGGTCAACATCTCCGGCTCGATCTCATTGATACGCCCCATCACTTCTGCCAACTCCTCCTCCCACCGGGGGATCGGGGCCAGAGCGTCGAGGCGGAAGCGGATGCGATAGCCCGCGTTCTTCATCTGCTCAGCCTTCTCAAGACGCGCTTGCAGCGAGGCCACCTTCTTTTCGTAGTCGCGGCTAATGGTCGGAAGTGAAAAGAACCACGAAAAGACTACGTTTGGGGACGGGCAACGCTTCGGCATAACTCGTTGAGGTGAACTTCGAAAGCACGATCAGCAGATGTCTGACCGGATTCTCATCAGTAAAGAGCGGGATGAGTAGCTCTAGGGGGGTGACCCCCAACGCTTTCTTGTAAGGCCCCTCGAAAGCCAGCCCGTCTTGATTTTCACCGAGGATTAAACCAGCAGGCACGGGCTGCGTCAGCCAGCGCCTAGCCTCTGGCAGGATATCGCGCAGATTGTTGAATAGCGTCCCCTTGAGGTCGTAGAGTCCGGTGCGGTATGGGTACTGCGTTTGCAGGAAACAGTAGGCGCACTCTCCGGGGCAGCCAGAGGCGATGACAGCCTGCCAAAACTTAAAGCAGATGATGTTGTTTTCGCCAGGCCCAGAGAATTGCTTTATGAATGAGCCTGCACGATTGATACTAAACATGCACGTACTCCTTTCCTGGTGGTGTGGGTTAAAGCCTCATCAATAACAATGGGATCAACTGCACCTTTCGGGAGTACAGAGTGAGACGGGTCAGCCGGTTCGCTCTAAAGCTCAGCTAAAGTAAGGAAAATCTTAACACCTTTATAGCTTACAAGGGAAACTTCTAAAAGGCCATGTTACGCCTTGCGCCTCTGTGCCTTGATATCCTCAGTGAGCCTACTCCCAACTAACTTCAGATTTGTCGTAAGGAATGACATTACTGTGCTCACGAAACTGATCTGCAAGGAAATCAAGACGTTCTATAAGGCGCTTATAGAAGATACTTGGCAATACCTCTAATACTCGATGCCCATGCATGTCATACTGAAAGAATAATAAGAAAAGGGCCTGCCTGCCAAACTTCTAATCGACGAACATCTGACTCGTTAAAGATTGCCTTGATGCCGCTTCTAAATACTTTAGGGTTGATATGAATGAAAGCAGCTTCGGCTAGAGCATCGTGAGAATCGAACGTGCGGAATTTGTCTAAGGTACTCCTGTATTTTGACATAAACCAGTAGGAGATAATGTCATCCAAGCTCTGTTCCAACTCTCTGCTTTTTTTCTTACACGATAGAATTGGATACTGCTCTGGCGCGTTTGCTATTAATGACTTAAATCTGATTTGCGAGCTTTCTGTTAAATCGAGAAAGAAACCGGCGTTCTGGATGGCAGAAACCCACCAGCCGAAGCCAGGCAAGGTTGGCCACCTTTCTAAAGATAAGAACGTCCCGACCTCTGGCAAAAGTAATTCCGGTATTTTATTGAGTGGGGCAATGCTTACCGTTTCCCTGAATTGTTGTAGAAGCCTCCTGATCGGCTGTGAGCTGTCTGGGCTAGGAAAATGAATTATCTCGTTGAAAGCAGCGATTGCAGTTATTAGATCGTAACCGGACGGCAAAGACTCAAATTCAGGCGCTGCTACATCAACGACATCAAACCGCACATTTTGGAGTTTCAGCCTCCGAGCCAACTCGTTTGCGCATTCGACCGCTCTTGGAGAGGCGTCTATTCCGATGACGTCGCTTTCAGGAAATTTATTGGCGTAGAAGCATGTTAGGTAGCCATTGCCACATGCAATATCCAAAATTTTAGTTGGTTGCTGAAATTCTTGTTCTGAGAACCAGCACAAATATTGTTTGTGCAGATCGCCATTGAAACTTAGGAAGTCAATGCTGATGTCTAAGCTCTCGTATAACGACTCATACACATCAACATATTCATCTTCAGCTTTTAAATTAATAACCTCGGATATTTCAGCAACCTTTTGTTTCCCGTACTTCTTTTGAAGGTATTTTTCAAAATATTTAAAGGAGGAGAAATGCCTCACTCCCACCTGCTTCTCGTATCCTTCTATAGCATTGTCAGCTTTAGGCACGTCATCACCTCATCATAATACCCGCAGAACTTCACGCACGATGGCATTATGGTATGAAGTCCGGTAACTCTTCAATATGAGCTAGTCCCAGCCGGCGCCGTATTCCACGCTAGTGTCTTTCGTTTCGGTACGGCCGAGGATCGCGCAGCGGATTTCAATGTCGTAGATAAGCATGCAATAGTCCTATTGTCGTAATGACCGAAGCGGCGGGAGAATGCACCTGATGATGCATTCTCCCGCCGCTGTATAGTTAGCTATTGACCCTGCCCAGGCCTTCGACCGGGTCGGCCTCGATGTCGAACGCGGTCGCCCCGCCCCGCGTCGCAGTGATGTCTATGGTGCCGATGATGCGCTCGCCTTCACGCGGCAAGTTTGTGCATGGGCCTCATTAGCTCGCCCCCCGTATGGCACGCACCTCTGGCTCGCCGTCGTCCGAGTTGACGAGCGCCGCGACTACTTTGCGCTCGCCGAGGTTGTGTGCCCGCAACAGCGCAGCGTTGGCGAGGTTGCCAAGCGCAAGCGGCGTAGCTGCCTGCTTCGCCAGCCGCTTGACCGCCCCCCGCTCGAAGAGCTTGTCAACATCCCCGCCAGCTATCCGCACGCGATGCGCGACATACTCCCAAGCGACGTTCTCAAACGAAGGCATCCGCGCGACCTCAATGCGCTCGCAGATTTCCCTGAAGCGGTGGTCGCGCAGTCGCCCCTCAAACTGTGGTTGCCCGAAAAGCACGACGCCGAGGTAGCGGTCGTAGCCACCGCTGCCCAACTCCCAAAAGTTTTTGAGCGCAGTAAGTAGCCGATCATGCAAGTGATGACACTCATCGAAGCCGATGGCGACACGCACGCTGTCTGACGCAGCATCGGCTAGCACACGCTTGAGCTTGTCGGCACGCTGTACGAGATCGGACGGGACGGGCTGATCGAAGCTGCGCAGTAAGAAGGAAACAATCGAGCCAGAGTGGACGCGATCCATGTTGAAGAAATCAGGCCAGAAGAGCCTCATCTGCCCGCGCGATTGTTCGACCGTGTCAACCGTGCGGCGCTTCAAGAGCGACTTGCCAGAGCCGATTTCCCCCGTCACAACCACGAAGCCCTGATAATTTATGGCGTCTTCGACCTTAGCTGCGATCTTGTCAAGTTGGGACGTCGTAAAGACCTCACCGCGCGAGCGCGGATCGCCGGTAAACGGATCGCGTTGCAGGCCGAAGAACCGCTGGGCTTCGCCTGGCAAAATTGTGCGCGGTGCAAACATCGTGTGCTCCTCTCCGTTGAAGATAATCTCGATTTCAGCCCCGGCTTCTGTGATTGACAGTCCACCCGTCGTCAGGAACTGCAACAGGTTGGCGCGTAAGCTAGGCTTGATACGCTCCAGAAAGCGCACGCTCGCGCCAGTACATAAATTGATGACAGTGGTTAGCCCACAGACGGACGGACCACCACAGGCATGCCAGAGTTTGCGATGCGTCAGATTGTGCCTGCGCCGGAATGCATCAAAGCGCGCACCCAGCGAGGACAGTCCGTCATAGGTAATGCTGGGATCAGTGAAGAGCCGAGGCACGCCCCCCTCAAAGAGCGCCTGCATTTCAGCGTCGATCTGCGCGCGCGTATAGCGTTTGTTCTTTAGGTACTGGCGCAAGCTGCGTTCCAAGAGCGGCTGCACGCGCAAGACTTGATTGCGGTTCGCAGCGCCCTTCACGATGCGTTGAAAAGTTGACTTGCTGACACCGGCTGCAACGCCGCCGCAAATCCTCTCTAGATCGCGGAATGACAGGTGCTCCCGGAGACGGAATTCATTCAGCTTTTTGCCGAGTATTTGAAGATCGTCTTCTCTTTCTGCAAGGAGGTACATGGCTAAAGTCTCCCTTCTTAGACTTGGCTAAGCTCTCCGTTGTAGTTCGACGATGACAGGTGCCACCGGACGGGCAGCGAGCGCAGCACGTACTTCGGTGTCGAGCATCTCTGTGCGTCCGGCAAAAGCTAATTGCAGCCACGCCTTATCTGCGTCGTCGAGCGGGAGTGAAAGCGCCCCTTCGGCTTGGAGCATTTCGGCTGCGCGCACGTAGGTCATGAATCGCCCGCCCAGCGATGAAGGGGGTACTGCGCCGGGTGCGAGCGCGGCGAGTAGGTTTGCGTCAAGTGGCTGCTTCGCGCGCGGCAAGATCAGGGGCGCAGCCGTCCCTTCGACCGTGTCGATCAGCGGGCGGCGCAAGCGTCTACCCGAAGCTTTACGCACGCGCCTACGCTCGGTCGCGGAGGCTTCGAGTTGCTTCATGGTCTGCTGCGCGCTCGACTCTTCGGGCGTCTTGAACTCGCCGGCCCGGTCGGTGCTGGCTACCTGCTTGACGATCTCGTACTCGTTGCCGTCTAGACCAACCACGACAAGGAAGTCGGTCTCAGGCGGCACGACGACAGTGACCTTCTGCCCCATCCAATCGACGAAGGGCCGCTTGCGCGGTAGTTGATAACGCTCGCCACTCAAGCGCACCGTCATGTCCGGGTTGAGCACAGGCGTGAACTCATCCACCTTGAACGCCGAGTCGAGCAGCGCATCAGGCGGCACGCGCATGACAGCCGTGGTGTTGCGGAACCGCAGGGCCGGCTCCTCGCCGGTTCTCGCGGTGCGGGAGACTGTTCTTACGTAAACATAGACCCTCGCAAAAGCGGTTGATGTCGGCGAGCGTGGGCGGTTCATCCGAGAGGCCGAAGACCTTCTCGTACTTCTCGACGATTTGATGGGCGCGTTCGACCTTGCCCGTCGCTTGCGGGTTGCCGGCCCGGTGCTGTTCAAGCTTGAAGCCGCCGCTTTCGGCGAAGGCCCGATCCAGAATCGAGGCCGCGCGCTGCATGCGTTTGCTGACGATGACCGAGTCGTTGTCGGTGTAGAGCATCCGAGGGATGCCCATGTGCCGGAAGGCTTCGAGCAGGAACTCGATGACGTGGATCGAGTTGGCGTGTGGGCAGGCGATCAGGCGGACGAAGAGATAGCGACTGTGATCATCGACCAGCGTGAACTTCCACAGCGGCACGCGGTCGGATTCCGGTTCGGATGGTTGGGAGAGACTTCGAGCGTTGTGACTTTCAGGATGCGGCGCGTCTTGAGGTCGAGCCAGCGTTCTTTCACGCCTGAGATGTCGAACTGATAAATCTCGCCGGGCGCTTCAGCCTCGAAGCGGCGATAGGGACGCACGCCGCTGCGCCGCTGTCTGCGGTTCAAGCCGCGCTCGCGCAAGTAGCGGTTGAACGTACTCTGCGAGACCGGCACTTCCCCGCCGTTGAGCGCGACTGTCTCAAGGGCGATGTCGGGATCGAGTTTGTGGATGGTGACCAGTTCGGCGGCGTGACGCAGCCCATCGTGCGCGAGTAGATCGGCGCGGCGGCGGCCCTTGTCGGCGCGCTGCTTGCGCTGGCGCAAGTCGCGCGTTATGTCGTAGACGCGCGAGACGCTGATCCGATGGTGCGCGGCGACGCGCTCGACTTCGAGCTTCAGTTGACTGCCGCTGAGAACCCGTGAGCGCAGCACGAATCTCTTGTTTAGTGACTTCGCCTAAGATACTATTTGACACGAAGGGTCTGCTCCTTCAACTGGCCAGATACCGGGGCGGCGCGCGTGCCTTCTTCAACTCACGCGCGCCGCCTCTGTTTGTTACTCCTGTGCAGTCGCCGCGTGGGCGTTCGCTCTGAGTGCCGAGTGCGCCGCGCCGGTAGTCGTCCGCATCGTCCGCTGGCGTGAGTTGTGCAGGGCGCGCAACGTCGTGATGAAATAGACGCGCTGTTGCTCGTCCATGTGTGCGGCCGAAGGTTCTTGCAGGTCGGGGAATAGCTGTCTGATTAAGGCGCGGTAATCCTGATCGTCGCCCGTGCCGGTGTTGTAGCCGCACTCGCGCTTGAGCAGGTGGATGGTGGCGAGATCGCATTGGCGCAGGTCTTTCGGCTCGCTCAGGTCGAGCACGACCTCTTCGCCCCTCATGCGCTTCTCGTGCGCCCTGACCGGGTCGAACCCGACCGCGCGCAAGCCACGGCGGGCGGCGCGCGCCTGAGCAATGTCGAGCGCCTGCTTGATGTCGCCGATCTGGTTGCCACCGGGCATCTGCTCGCCAACGAGCGCTGTGCCGTACACGGTGCGCGAGCGGTTATCGCGTAGCGTGACGACGCAGGTGGCGTCGGCGATGCCCGCGATGTGATCGACGTTGCCGCGCTCGGCAATCATCGAGATGATGTCGGGCGCAAGCGCGAGCGAGAGAACGGAGAGCGCGTCGTAGTCGAAGACCGGAGTGCCCCGGTCGGAGTCGAAGCTGATCTGATCAGGGTCGAGTTCGTAGTGCTTGACGAAGTCGCGCACAAGCTGCTCTTGCTCAAGCGTGAGTTCCCTTTGCGTGGCTGTTGCTGTGTTCATGTAAAACCTCTTTAGTGGTTGGGCGTCGTTGGGACGCCCGCCGCGTGGCAGGGCAGCGCGGCGGGCGCTTGTCAGAGAGCTTGAACAGTGTGTTTGGATTTTCCTCTAGGCATCATCCCCCTTTCATTGGAGTCAGCGAGCGAAGGGTTGCCGGAGTCGCGCCCCCCGACCGGCTCCGGCCACAGCGCAAGCGCGGTTTTGTCTGCGCTGTGAGGTTGAAGAGTGAAAATGAAGATTGCGAGCATGATGAAGTTGATCAATTAACTGCGTTTGATACGATCACGTCAGCGGCGTCCCATTGCCAGATACCGACCGGCTCGCCCTCCGGCGTCTCGATCTCGACGAACTCCACGGGGCAACCGACCTGCTGTTCTAATCGCGCGAGGTGCAACCGGGCGATCACGGCTTGGTGGTAACGGCTCGTGCCGGCCACGCCTTCCATCACGTACCAGTCCACCTGCGAGCGGCGGCGCACGTCGCGCAGGATGCTGATCGCCAAGCCCATCGCTTGCAGCCGGCCTTCAAGCGTCCGGTTCAAGCGTCTGCGCGAGGCGAACTGGTCAGTGCGCGGCATGGTCATCAGTCCTCATCTAACAAAGCGTCGATCTCGTTGTCGGAGAGTTCCGGCAGCAGCTTCTGGTTATCGCCGGTTTGCAAGGGATGGAAGACAGCATGAAGTTCGCGCCAGGCGGCGCGTAGCTTGCCGAGCGTGTGCTCGCGCTCGGCTTCGAGTTCGGCGGGCGCGAGACGTGACGCCTCTTCGCGCAGATAGCCGATGCCAGCGAGAGCTTCGACGAGCGCGGAACTAAAACCTGTTTCACCGCGCCTGTGACCGTTCTGCTTCACCTCGTCAAGCCGCTTCTTGAGTTTGGTGACTTCCGTTTTGCCCTTCTCGATGGTGCGCTCGTTTTGGGCGTGCGCGCCGCTAACATCTTCATGACTTCAACGACGACAGCGCGGTCATCCAAAGCGATGCGCTCGTCATCCACGATCAGCGCGTCGCCTTCAACGCGCACCGCGCCCGTGCCGACTTGGCGACGTAGGGTGATGGGCACGTTTAGGCTGTTGAGTACGTCGAAGGTCTGATCGCCTTCGGCTTCGAGCAGCGCCTTGCGCTCGTAGTATTGACTCTTCGTCAGTGGGGAGCGCGACGAGTTGAGGAACTGATCGAAGCGGTCGAAGCCGAGCGCACGGTAGCCTTCGACCTCAGCGAACTGTTCCAATGCCCGGAAGGTCGCGGCCAAGTTGCTGCGTGAGCTTGCTCGCCAGCGTTTCAATTGCCACCGCGCCGCCGATAAGCAGCCCTGCCTCAAAGACCGCTTGCTGCTGTTGTGAGCCGTTGAAGGTCGCCAGCGCGCGGGCCGCGCCCCTGTCTTTAACTACCTCCAACTTGTCCGACCCTGTGTTTTTCATGAGTCCTCCAAATTCCGAAAATCGGAATCGAGATCGCAGTTTTTCTAGGATTCTGAGGTGGCCAATTCCGATGATTCGGAATTTCCCTCCGCGAATGAGGCGATCACCGCCTCGTTAAAATTCGCTCCGAAGCGCATCAACTTCGGCCATTTGCCAGCCTGAGCGTTCTCCGTGGCGAAGCCGGCGCGCTTCCAAGTGATGAGTGCGCGGCGGCAGAAGTCGTAGCTGAAGCCGGTGCGCTGCTCGACGCGCTGAATTGAGACAGGCTCGAAGTTCGTGCCAGCAAGGGCTTCGAGTACCTTCGCCGCGCGCAACACGGCGTCGATGACATAGGTGTCCTGCTCGCGCTTCATACGAGCGCCTCTTCAATCTCGCGTTCGATGTCGCGCGCGAAGGTGAACGGCTCTTGCCCGGCGAGTTCGGCGAAGTTGTGCGCGCCGAGCCGGTGCATGGTGACGAGTTGTTGAATGGCCTGTGCGCGGTAGGCGCGCGACCAGTCGAGATACTCGGCGGCGGTCATGATCCAGTAGTAGCCGTGGGGCGGTCGGCGCGAGCTACCAACCGGCAACAGCCACTCGCTCCGCAACTCTTCGACGTAGCCTTTGAGATCGCGCGGCGTGGCGCGCAGATAGGCTTGTAAAGAGAAGCCGCTGACGGGCTGCGCGGCCGTCGCGTTTACGATGTAGCGCGCGCATTGGAAGACTTGCGGTTCGACGTGCTGCTGCTTCTCGACACGCTGCCAGAGGGCGGCCGAGAGCTTGAGCGCGGCGGCGCTGAAATCAACGTTGCGCCCTTCGCACTCCTCGCAGCGTTGGAAGCCTGCGGTCGGCGACCACCACACGCCGGTATCCCAACAGACCGGGCAGTTGCCCGGATGCGTCTTGTAACTCCTGGCAGAGTTTTCGTCGGTGACTAGCTGGCCCATAGTCCCTCCCGTTTGTTCATTGACTTCAGCGCCTCGATCACCTTGTTGGCGTCGGCGGTCGTGCGTAGCGGAAAGTGTTTGCAGAGCTTCAGACAGAACTCGCGCAGCGTGTCGGCCGTCCACCGGCGCTGACTGGCGAGGTCTGCGATCAGTTGAAGCTGTGCTTGCGAGACGATCTGATTTACGCCGGCCTTGGCGCGGCGATGCTGCACCGTGCGGCGCGCAGCCAGTGGCTCGCCGCCGAGTCGCACGATGACGGCGTCGGCTTCGGTGAGGTTGAGCAGGCGGATCGAGGTCTTGCCGGTCGCCTCTTCTACAAGGTCATGCAGCGCGGCTTCATCGAGGTCGCGCCCGCGCGCGAGGCCGAAGATGCGCTGCACTTGCGCGAGGGTCTTAGGCGTCGCTGGTGTGCGGCAGAAATTGGTGCTCATCTGATGGTCGCCTTTCGCAGCACCAGTTCGTCCGCGTCGTCGGCCTTGAGTTGCTTGATGATGTAGAGGGCGCGCTCAAGCCACATCTCGGCCTGCTCGACTTCTCTAGCGCACCGCTCCACCGACTCGCCTTCGATCAAGGCTTCCATCGCCTCGCCTACTTCCCGCGACGTGCGCGCGAGCACGCGCGTCAACTCTTCGCGGCTGATTTTGACGAGGGACAGGTCAAGCGTATTGCGGTAGAGATCGAAGTAGCGTTTAGCGAGCAAGCGCACTGCATCTGGTGAATGCGAGAGCGCGAGTTCGGCGATGATGTCGAGGCGAGCAATAGTGTTGCGCGTCCCCGTTTGGTTGTAGCCCGTGCCGGCCGGGCGACGTTCTTGGTAAAGAAGCGAGGTGGACAGCCCCGTCGCCTCTGAGACTTCGTTGACCTTGCCGTCCGGTATCAGCAAGCGCATTAGCTGGTCTGCGTCCATTGGCTCTCCTGTCGGCTTTGCAATCGAGATTGAAAATTGCAATTCACAAATCGGGGTAAATTTTTTAGGCTGCGCTGCGTTGCTTGCCTTTACTCTGCGAAAGCAGCTCATCGGTCAGCGGGTGCTGGCCGAAGACCACGTCAACGGGTTTATCAATGAAGTTGGAAATGAGGATTCTTAATTCGGGATAGACACGACCAGAGGCTTGGTTGATACACATTGAGATTTCTTCTAGCCGACAGTGCCAAAGCCCTGCCAAACTGGTCAGTGTTTCGCCTTTGTCACTGATCAGGTACTTGATGCGATGGGGTGGAAGTGGCATATTGCCTCCGGCGTCGTTAAGCTCTTAACAAGAATATACCTGAGGTAAGTTTCTGTCAATGGCAAGCTATTTTGGTGAGCGATTGGAGGCTGTTCGTAAGGAACTAGGGGCGACTCTAGCTACTCTTGCGGAACGAACTGAAGTGACTGAGGCCCAAATTTCGCGGGTTAAAACAGGAGATCGAGCAGCTTCTGGCAACTTGGTTGTTGCTTTGGCGCGAGAATTGGGTGTTAGGGAGGAATGGCTTTCTAATGGCGAAGAACCAATGGTTGAAGAATCATTTTGTAAGTTGGACGATTGGCAGATTGCAGAAAGTTATGTCGAAGACGAATTGCGTAGGGCTGGAACGAGGGTGTCTCCTAAAGATAAAAAGCTTTTGGTAAATCTTACTTGGGAAAAATTAGTTGGCATCAGGCAAGACATATTTAATTGGTATTTGGTCAAGGAACATAAAGGCTCACAAAGCAATACCGCCCCCCGTCCGTATAGCAAGGATCAGCTTTTTTATGTGATTTCAAATAGTGACTCATTGCTTTTAGATTTTGAAGATGAGCAGAACAAGTCAAAGAAACAAGAAGCAAGAAATCCGCCCGAAGGAAGTGTCTCTGAGCGAGAGGCCCAAATAATTCATCACCATCTTATATACGCTGGTGAGATTGAAACATTGCGCACGGGTAGGACTTCGTATTGGAAGGTATATCGTGAGTTTAGAGAGTGGTTCGGTGTAGCCTCGTACAAAACGGTTCCTTCTAGCATTTATCATCAGGTACTTGAATATCTCTATGAGCGAGAAACCGAACTTGAGAGAATTTTCGCCGAGATGTCATACCATCCAACCACACGCCAAGAATTCATTAGGGCCATTCAAATTTTATCTCGCTGGGAATTAGGCTGGAACGATGCTCTTAGACGTAATGAACTCGAAGAGAGGTATGGCAAAAATAAGAATAGTCTCTCAAAACTTACCACGGACGAACTTGAAGAATTCTATGCATATATCGGGAAACAACAGGATCATCGGCACGCGACTTCGGAAAGTAATTTTGTACGACCAATCTTAAAAGCTATAGCTGGTATTCCCAAAGCAGTAAAACGATGAAAACCTCACTACGTTTTCTAATATCCATTCTACTCTGCCTTAATCTCTATACCTTGACCGCAAACGGCCAAGGTAAACAGCGACGTGGTCAGCGTGCGCCCGCAAAAAGGAATGCTCAGCAAGACGCACGACGCGCTGAAGAGCAAGCCGCCCTAACAGAGCTTCAACTCTTAATAACTGATGAGGTAGATGTACTTCAAAAGAAGCTTACGCACGATCAAATCTTGAACGTCATTATAGTGCTTGAACAACTGCGGCGCGCTACCTACACCTATCAGGTCACAGGTGACATGGGCCGTGCGGCAAGTGGATTCTTCAAGGATGGGAATGCAAGTAGGTTTGAGCGCGTGCGTGCCTTCATGCCGGAAAGTTACTTGAAAGAAAGGGTCGCTAATTGGGGCGCTGCGTTGGCGTCCGCCTCACTTCTGCATCAAGCTTATTATTCAGCCCCTTCGTCAGTTCCAACTGGTGACATCCTGCGAATCGCTCGCGCCTATGAGTTAGAGAATGTGCCCCGGCACTTACAGATTGAGAAGATAATGGCAGTAGCGAAGAACGAACAAGAGTTTGCCCTGCTCTATGCAAGGATTGCAGGCTGGCGACTCGCTGAACCGTAGGCCGATCAACGATCCAGTTGCACCAACCTCACGCTTACTGTAATCTCCGATGATAGACGCTGTTCCCCGCGTCACGTTTCCAGCCCCCCATAGACTGGTAACGGAGATTTACCCCCAGATGCCGAAGAACTATGATTTTGGTTTTCCTGCACAGTCATTACTGCGCCTCGCCTACATCGAGGAAGTTCTGCGTGCAACAAAAGTGATTGTGCCCGTGCCCACGCGCCAGACCCTGATCGGGTTAATCGAGGACGGCACGCTCAAGGGAAAAAAGACGAGCTTCGGCTATGTAGTGCTTGAAGCTTCCTTTAAGGACTTTATTAAATCCTTGCACCCCGAAGGCTACGAAGCAATCGCGCCCTCAAAACCTCAAAAGCACCCCGCCTCTTAAAAATTACCCCATTTCTTAAAAAGCACCCGTTTTCATCAAAAGCTTCTAAAGCACCGTAACGGCTGCGCCCGCGTGCGTCGTAGTCTGCTCGCGTGGTTACGGCGACGCAAAAAAGCATCAGACTGGCGCTTGGGCGCTGGTCTGCCTTGCGGGCGAAGAAGGGGCGCATCGAAGCTTCACGCGATCAGCACATAGCTCCTATCAAGGCGCGGTTCGAGCAAGACTGCGCCCCCTTCATTCAACAAGCCCAGCAAAAGCTTGCGCCGGTCGAGCAGCAACTACAGCAACTCGAAGCCGAGATCGTCGCCGCGATGCAAGCGGGCATCGCCGCGAACGGCGACATCAAGATCAGGCACATCTCCGTCGCTCAAGCAGTCGTTGAAGTTGTCACCAAGTCTGAGCGCGAGATCGACGCTGAGACGTTCTTCAATGCCATCCCCCCGGCCGAACGCGGCACAGCCTTCTACGCCTGCCTCAAGACCCTGATCAGCAAAGCCGAGAAGCTGCTCGGCGCAAAGCGCGTCAATGAACTCGCCAGGCTAAAGCAGACACATCGCATCGAGTTCAAAGAGGGGGCGCAGCAATGACCCACGCTGCTTACGCGCATGCCAGCGTAACGGGCCCACTCGAAGCGCAAGCGCGGCTGCTGAGCAGTGCGTTGACTGCCTTCCACCCGGAGACGGCGCTGCACTGCGCGCGCGTGGCGCGGCTGGCCGTGCGGCTGGGGCGCGAACTACAACTCACAGTCACCGAGCTTTGGACGTTGAAACTCGGCGCGCTGCTGCACGACGTAGGCAAGCTTGGCGTGTCTACCCCTGTGCTCGACAAGACGATGCCACTGAGCGCCGACGAGTGGGCCCAGTTACGCGCGCACGCGGAGATCGGCAGCAACCTGGTCAGGGATCACTTCCCCGACGTTGTGTGCCGCATGGTCGCCGAGCATCACGAGCGATGGGATGGCGAGGGTTATCCGCGCGGGTTGCGCGGTAATCAGATCAGCTTGGGCGCGCGCATCATCGCCGTCGTTGACACCTTCGACGCGATCACCTGCGACCGCGCCTACCGCACCGCCGCGCCGTATGCCCACGCAGTCCATGAAATTGAAGGCTGGGCCGGGCAGCAGTTCGATCCTTACGTGGTCGAAGCCTTCCTGCGTATCCCGCGCACTGAGTTACTACCTACTGACCACTGACAACCACGAAAGGAACTTTATGAAGCGACTACTTCAGCCCCGCGCGCTTATCGCGCTCGCCCTTGCCTTGACCATGCTAACCGCGGCCTGCGCACCCGCGACCTTCGTTGACACGACTGACGAGGTCGTGACGGCGCTCGGCGAAGCACAGCCGATCATCCGCTCACTCGGTACGGGCGGCGTCATCAAGCCCGAACTCGCGCAGCAAATCGACAAACGCATTGAGCAGGCGATCAAGACCGGCACGAACCTGCGGACGGCGTTCGAGAACAAAGACTACATCTCGGCCTCAGACCTGCTCGCCACACTCATCAAGGAGACGGAACGCATCGCCAGTGAAGACGCGACGCTGATCCCCGACGTGACGAAGCGGACTGTGTTCCTGGCAGCACTCGCGGGCGCGAACATTGCTTTACACCGGCTGGCGCGCAACATCGACAAGGTGCAACGAGACAACCCCACTGCCGTTACGGCTGCGCGGGCGGTGATGACGAACGAAGAGAGCGAGCAATCCGAAAAGAGTCGCACCGTTATCGAGCGATTCGCGGCGCAGCCTGCCTGGGGGCGCAACTACAAGCGATAGCAGCGGAACGTGAGATGCGCAGCGAGCACTCTTCTATCGGCGAACTAATCAAGGACGGGGCGTTTTGCCTCGCGGGGCTACCTCTGTTCACTGCCATGCACAACCTCGCGCTGCAATTAAACATCGCTGCCATCCTCGAATCGAAGCTCGTCCTCGCCATCGTGACGGGGTTGTTCATGTGCATCGCCCGGCTCTTAGAGATGCGCCTCTCGAACACTTGGCGGCAGCGTGCGCTCGCAGCAGAGGCGAAGCTGAAGAACATCACGGGAGCGAGCGATGCCGAAGAGCTACCCGGATGAAGCACGCGAAGCGTGTCTGAAGCTCTACCTCAAGTTCAACGGCCAGCAACATGACCGCATCGAGCGCGAGATGCGCAAGGCGGGCTGGATTGGTTGGTCGAAGCAGAACCTATACAGCCGGGGCGACAAGGTCGGCTGGATTGAAAAGTACGGGTTCGAGGCGGCGCTGAAGTTGAAGCTCGACACGAGCGAGACGCAGGCGCACACCAAAGCCGAAGAACTGTTCCTTGAAATCGAGCAGGGGCGCAAACGCCTCAAAGCGCGACTCGACGCGGACGGCTGGCAGACGCGCGATCTGGTCTACCAGTACCAGGCGCAGTGTCGCCTGAGCATCGAGATGCACTCCAAACTCAATGCGATGGCCGGCACCTACACGGGCTTCGCCGAGTTCTGGGAAAAGCTGCTTGATTGGTTGACCGAGATTGACGCGCCAGCGGCTAAGGCTCTGCTGCGCGTCGCTGATGAGATTTTAGCGCGCGCGCAGGTCGAGTATGGCGAAGCGGAAAACAAGCCAGCTACCTGAGCGCCCTAGCGACCGAGCGCGGGCCGCCACTGAGCGCGCCCGCGCCCGGCTCGCAGCGCGGGACGGCACGCCCGTCCCGCACGTTGACATCACGCGCGTGCCGCTTTCGTGGTGGCGCGAGCGTTGGGCGGATAAAGCAATCCGCCGCCAGTTCATTGAAAACTTCATCTACATCCGCGATGCCTTCGAGCAGAAGACGCTCTCGCTGCTGAAATTCAACGATCTCCAATCCGACCTGCATGAACGCATGGCGGGCCGGGACGTGATGGTGAAGTTCAGACGCGCAGGTTCTTCAACCTTCTGGCTCGCCATCAAGTTCAGTAACGCGCTCGTTATGTCAGGTCGCACCGTCCGGCTCGTGCCGCACGACCCCGACACGGCTGACGAGTTCCTTGATGCGCTCAACATCATGTATGCGAACCTGCCGGATCACCTTCGGGTCGAGACTGAGCAGGAATCGGCGAAGGTCTTGAGCTTCAACGACGCCGCGCGCGGCACGGTTGATAGTCGCATTAAGACTTCGACCGTGCAGCCTGGTCACGAAGCCAAAGGGCGCGGGCAGGCCATCACTGACCTGCTCTTGACTGAGGTGCCGCACTGGCGCGGCGACGGGCGCAAGGCAGCGACGGCGCTCATCGAAGCGGCGGTCGGTGGCGAGGTCACCATCGAGTCCACGCCTTACGGCGTCGAATGGTTTCACTCGATCTATACGGCGGCGAAGCAGGGGCGGAACGAATACACCCCGCACTTCTACGAGTGGTGGTGGATGCGGCACTACCGCCGCGTGGGCGCGCGGGTTCGCCGGGTTGGCAAGGATTATTTTCTGAGTCACCCGGATGAACCGCGCGCCGAGCGTTACAAGCATCCTGTCACGAGCGTGGAGCGCAAAATCTGCGCTCGCATCTCCCGCACCTCATCAAGCGCGGCTACGTCAAGCAAGGCACTAAATGGTTTGACCCGGAGGTCGCTGCTTATCTCGCCTGGCGGCGCACGAAGATCGAGGAGATCGGCGAAGAGACATTCTTCGTCGAATATCCCGAAAACGATCAGGACTGTTTTGAGAACACGGGTCGCCCCGTCATTCCGGCGCAGTACCTGAAAGCGACGTGCGAGCCGAGCGAGCCAGTCGAAGGGCGTGAATATCTCGTCTCGGTAGACACGAGCGCAGGCTTGGCGACGGGCAATCCGGCTGCCATTCAGGTCATTGACATCTGGCAGGGGCGGCAGGTCTTTGAAGAGAAGCTGAAGCTCCGGCCCGATTTGCTCGCCTACCGTGTCGCAGAAGTGAGTGACCGTTACAACGGCGCACGCATCGTGTGCGAGCGGAACAACACCGGCTACGCGACCATCACGAAGCTGATCGAGCTTGGGTATGACGAGCGGCTCTATCGGCATCTCGACGCACGGCTCAGGCGCGCGCTCGAAGACGGCCGATTTCACCGACGAGGCGATGGAGCAAGCGCAGCACGGTTTCCCGACTGATGCGGTGAATAAGCCACTCGCCGGGTTGGCACTCGAAGAGGCTGTTCGCACGGGCGCGCTGGGGCTGTCGAGCAAGGAGTTCTGCACGCAGGCGCTCACGGTCGTGTGGAACGACAGCGGGTCGTTCGCCGCGCTGCCGGGCTACGAAGACGATCTCTTCATGGCGCTGGCAATCGGTTGGTTCGTGTTGCGGATGGAGACGGGGTTGTTGACAGGGTTCGTGGGCGTAGTGCCGGAGACGGGCTATGCGAGGTAGGGATGGGGCGCTAATGAGCCGACTGGCTTGTCCCAGAGCGTCCCAGGCGAGTGGCAGTAGATAAATGCGGGGCGTAGGCTCGCAGATTAACACAGGGCAAGTAAACGCGACATTCGATTCGATGTTCGAGCGACTATCAAGATGGCTGGCGTCAATGCGGCGCTTGAACGGCATAGACTTGCCGGAGGGCGGGCGCTCGTCAGTTGAAGGGACGCTCGCCGACCGGCTCGGCGCGTCGCTCGACTTCTGGGGCGGTGTCTCGCCAATCATCGACTTCACGATGCTGGCGTGCCTCAAACGTCTCTGGCTCTTCAATCCCGACTTCTCGCAGTACCTAGACAACTTGGTCAACCTCTGCAACACAGGTCACCAACTCATCATAGACGCCCCTAACGCGCAACGCGCCGAAGCTGCTGCCGCTCGGCTCAATAACGCCGCTGCTTATATCTATCCGCTGGGCGCGGGCGTGGACGGTTTAATCAACGCAGAGGTCGCGCAGATCGCTTGGTCGGGCGCGGTGTCGAGCGAGGACGTGGTGGACTTGGTGAAGCGGCGCGTTGATCGCGTCGTGCTCGTGCCGGTCGAGCAGATACGCTTTCGTTTCATAGAAGGGCGTTACGTTCCCTTCCAACAGCCTGACACCCTCATCACTGGCGTGCAGCGGTCGGCGGTCGGTTCCATCCCGCTCAACGAACAGACCTATCACTACTACGCGGTGCAGACGATCGACAATCACCCGTATGCGAAGCCGCCCGCGACCGCAGCGGTCGAGACGTTGACGGGGCCGCAGTCCGACATGCGCGACAACATCAAGTACATCGCGCAAAAGCTTGGCATCCTCGGTCTTGTCGCCATGGCCGCACTCCGCCCCCGCGCAAGCCAAACGAGACTGAGGCGGAATACCAGCGCCGTGCGACCGATTATCTGGCGCGTGTGAACAAGTCGCTCGCGCCGAACTTTAAGAACGGGCTACTGGTTCACTTCAAAGACCAGAAGATGGAGCACGGCAACGTGGCTTCGGACGCGCGCGGCGCAAAGGATGTGTGGCAGATCAACGAAGAGCAAGCCTTCTCCGGCATGGGCATGATGCCCGCGTTCTTCGGGCGCAACTACTCGACCACTGAAACCTTCGCCTACGTCGTCTACAACCTGCTGCTCGCTAAGGCGAGCAACATTCAGCGGCTCGTCAAACGGCGACGCGAAGCAACCAACCGGCTCGACCTGCGGCTCGCCGGCATTGATGTCGCTGGGGTCTCCATGCAGTTCAACCGCGCACACTCGCTCAACCCCTTGGAAGAAGCGCAGGCGGATGAAGCTCGCGTGCGTACCGTCATTCTCAAAGCTGAGAAAGGCATCATCTCGCCGGATGATGCAGCGCAGGAGTTGGGCTACGAATCAGCCTATGACCCTGAACTTTTGAACGCACTGCCGCAGGCGGCTCAAGCGTTGCAGCGCGCGGGTTCGTGGGGGGCTGGGCGCGCTGAGCAAACGCGGGCCACCTTCCGCTTCGACCGAGCTTGCAACGGTATCGGTTCGTGCCCCAAGGCTCGAACTGTCTGCTTCGGTCGAAGCGGATGATTCCAACGTGCTCCACTTAAAAAAAAGGCGGCGTGAGTGACGCGGAGATCGAGGCGCTCTTAGATGACTTTATCAACAAATACCTTAAACGGAGCAAGCCACTTGCCGCAGCCGCGCAAGCAGCGGCAGTGGAGCGGCTTCGCAATTTTCTGCGGGATAGCAGTGCTGATGATTTTGCTACTGCTGCCGATTTTGCTGACGCTGTCTTCGAGGAGATCAAAGCAGCCTACGCGGCAAACTTCGACAGCGCCCGCAGCGCAACAATCGTCAAGCGCACCACGGCAGAGATTTATAAATTCTATCGCTTGCGCGATGCCTCGCCCTTCGGCGGCAGCAGCCCGTCACAGCTAGTTCGGCGGACCAGACAGGCGCGCAGTTAATTTCTTTAACGACCTCGATCACTTTTACTTCAGCACCTATATCAACAACGCGCGTGCCGACGTTAAGGACTTCCTCCGGGCAGAATATTTGGAAAGGGCGCCGCCCTCTTCGGGCGCGGACTAAAGAGTGCTATCGACGATTTCCGCAAGGCAGTCGGGGCAAGCTCACGAAGCTCGACGACCGCGCAGTCTCGACCATCATTCATTCGGCGTGCAGCGCATTCGTAACTAGCGCACATGAACTCGCTGCGCGAGGCGAAGATCAAGCTCGCCAAGATTCGCGCCATTGTGGACGGCAGTGTTCCTCGAACATCTGCCCGACGATGGACGGCAAGCCTGTGGCGTCGGCGTCGCTGCAGAGACGGTTGCGCGCCTCACGGCCCTGGAGCCTGACGACTACGCGCTGGAACTTTTCAAAAGCGATCTGGGCGCTCTTCGCGAAAGCCCCGGTTGACTACGTCAAGGATCGGGTTTCGCGACGAGGGGATCGTTGACGATGGTCTGGTCGCAGAAGGCAGGGGCTTCCCGCCTTTCCATCCGCGCTGCCGTTGCAGGCTCGAAGGGGTAATAGAGACGTGAAAAATAAGTTCAACTTTTTCAGTCTGTCACAGCAGGCGGCAGGGCCAGTTCACGATGATGCTGCCGTTCGGCGGCGCACACCTGTCGCTCGAAGCTGCGACGCGTGAAGCCGTGCTCGCGCAGATCAAGCTGGCTGCGACTAAGCCCGCGAGCAGACCGAGAGTCTCGGCGTCGGCGTGACTTCGCGTGGGGCGCGCAACCCGCGCCCGTCCGTTCGACACCGTCGACGAACTCCTGCCGAAGCAGACCGACTACTACTGCAAGACTACCGCGCGATCAGCGCAACGATGCCCCGTGCTATGCCTCGACTTCTCGACGCCGGCGTCCTGGAAGAAGCGGTCGCGATGCTGAAGGGCAGACCGTTTACAAAGATCACTGTTTCTATTCGGTCGACGGCTGGGTCGGCGTCGTCAGTGAAGCGTCATGGGACGCGCAGGGCGCACACGCGGGCGGCATTCCCGGCATCAACGCGCGGCTGAAGCTCGACGCGAAGAAAGACCCGATGTTCGTGCGCGGCGTCGCAATGGAGCCGCCCGATCCACTCGTGTTCTGTCACGGTGCTCTTCGAGTTCGACTTCTCACACCCCGATCTCGTCGAACAGGGACGCTTCTGGCAACTGCTCGGCGAGGAGGTCGAGGGTCAGATCGTGCGCCTGATCGTGACGGTGATTCTCGGCTTCTGGGAAATCTCGCTCGTGTTCCAGGGCGCGCAGGAGGAGAACAAGCAGCAGCCGCCACGCCCGCCAACGTCGAAACCGACGGCGAGAGCACGGACGAGTTGGGGCAAAGGGATGAGCAACGAATGACGGCGGGGACGCCTCGCCGACAACGCAGACAAGCAGAACGACCGTGATAGGGAGTCATGGACGCAACAGACGTTGGGCATCACGCACGATCGTGACGATCTCCCTGATGAGATCGTGCTGCGCGCGCTTAGACTTTGGCCGCGCGCGCACAGGTCGACGACGCACTGTTCGGCGCGGCGCGCGCTAGTGCCTGCGCGTGGCGAAGCTCGCCACGCTTGACAATGCCGAGGGCGAGGTGCCGACCGCACTGACGACCATCATCAACGGCGCGGGCCACGAGCATATTACCGGGCTGACGAGATGTACGCCGAGCAGGCGGCGGCGAAGTCTCCAGCACCACTGTCAGTCGTATCGCCGGCGGACAGAGCGGCGAGCCCGTCGGTACGAACCAGCCGCCAGGATCGGCTCGGCGACAAGACAACAGCGGCAGCGAGAGCAAGCGACTACACGCCGATACCGTTCCGCTTAACCAACAACAGCCTGCACGCACTTCGCGCGTCCAGTCTCGATTTCTTACGGAGGAAAAAGCTGATCGAGAAGTCAGAGCACAGCACGACGATCTACTCGCAGTACGCCACCATCTTCGCACCAGTGCCTGACAAAAGACACCATCATCGCCATCACCGGCAATCACACCATCGACGAGGCTCGCACTGACGCCATCGCCATCGAGCATGTCTTCGAGCCGGCCACCGCTGTTCGGCGCCCAGGGCGCTGTCGAACTCGATCACTTCAGCACGCTCATCGGGATCGAGGCAGACAGAGCTATGCGCTGGTAGTGATCAGGTGGACTTCGCCGCTGCTGATGGATCGCACAGATGAAATCCACGTTATTAAATGGATACCACAACAATGCAGCAGCTGGCGGCAGCCAGACACGCTGTATGGCGTCTGCTGGAAATCGACAACGCTGACGGGCGACGGTCGAAGTCTTGGTCTACGGCTGACGGCGTCCCCGAGGCACCGAGCAACGACCCTGTATTCTTCGACCGCTTTCACGAGGACCCACGACAGATCGGCACAACCGGAATCGAGGGCGGAGTTCAAAGAAATCATGCTTCGGGATCCCGGCCTCGCGGCGCGAGCGCCCGTTCACCAGACCCGGGGACGTCAACCTGCGCACCGATCTCGCCGATCGTTGCGGCGGCGTCTCCACACGCCCCCTCTCGCGCGAGCTCGCGGGTGATCCGCCTGAGACCGCCGGTCAGCAGTTCCATGGCCGACAGCGGTCGAGCTTTCTTAATAGGCCTACACCGTGCGCGAGCAGGCGTGCTCCACAGGCATGCGCGTCGCGCGGCGCGGACGGTCAAGGCAGCGATCCGTCAGGCGCTCATCGGCGTCATCAACGCCGCGGGTGAGGAGCAGCTCACGCAGGTCACCGCGTCTGGGCGACGGCGGGTGCGAACTGGCTCGACGCCCAAAGTCTTTTTCGACCCAGTAGTGCGCGGCACAGTGCAGTTCATTTTCTACAGGGATCTGATAATTCGCGGAGTGATGGTTCCACAGCCGGACCATGGCATCCCGACAGCTTGACCTTCACGACGCCGAACTAAATGAGGACAGCGAACGAGAACGTCACCATTGAGGAAGGTTCGGTCAGCTACAGCGACAGAAGGTCACAGCCGCGAAGAAGGCGAAGGACATCAAGCAGACCTATGAGTCACTGCGGTTCAACACGCTCGACCTCGCGTCTGTCTTCTTCGTGGATTTCGGCAGGCTCATCGGCACACGATCAACGGCATGTGCGTCGAGACGCTCATCAGCGGCGATCAGACGATGCGTCCGAAGCGGCGGCGATGATCGGTGTGGATGACACGACGAAGGCATGCAGTACACGGACGTGCTGAACGTGTCGATTCAGCTTGCTCTGCTGGGCGCGCATGTCCACCTCGATCATCGGCAACGCCATCTCGGCGAGGAAGTATCTGGAACTGCCGGAATGAAGAACACGCAGAACACCGGCTCTGCTCACGACAACATCAAAGTTCCGCTCCCGACCGCGCAGGACTTTATGTCAGATCGAAAATGCCCGGCTCAGAAGCTTGTCTTCGTTGACAACTCGATTCGCTCGTGCAGGTCACGGCCCAGCCACTGCTGCTCGAAGTGGAGAAGATCGCTTCGCGGCAGATGCAGGGCACATGGGCGTCGATCTACACCGGCTTCGTGAACATCCAGCGAAACGGGCGGATCGTGGTTGATCCCACGCAGGATATTGACGACGCGCCGTGGCCGGCGTGGATGCCGCCCTACAGCGACTAAGCATTGACTGCGACAGCGCAGGGTCGCGCCCTCGGCGCAACGGGGCGGCGCACTTCGCCGACCATTTCTTATGCCTACCACGCATCAATGTCGTGCTGATGCGGACGATGCAGGCAGTCTGCGTAACCGTTACGACATCAGCAAGGACATCAAGGACGGCCCGGCCCACGCCGCACATCGGCGCAGCTTCGCGGCGGCTGAAGGCGTGGGTCGGGGCTGACGCCTACGCGGATGCGCTCGCGGACGCACCCACGGACGCGCTGCGTCAAGCCGATCTTGAGAACGCAGAGGCAGCGTTGGCTATGCACTTTGCCTTGCCGGGGCTGAATACAGTTGTCACGCCGAAGGGCGTGGTGAAGAACACCCGCGAAGGCGGTGGCCGGTACCGCCCCCGTCATCTTCAGCTACCTGACGCCGCAAGAGATTAGGCTGCACGCGCAGACCTACCTCGAACAAGCGGAAGAGATAGCGCGCCCCTACATGCTCGCAGACGGCACGCCCGACGCGCCGTTCACGAGCGTGGACGAATCTGACTAATGAGCAAGGTTTCAATCAACGCGGACATCTCGAAGGTGCTGCTGCCTCGGCAAGCAATTCCGGGCGGGGCGCGGAAGTGGGTCTGCGTCGTGTCGCCGAGCGAGGCGAGCAGGTCGTGCGCGAGGAAGCGCCGAAGGACACGCACAACCTTGAGCCAAGGCGTCTCGTCATACGTTGAAACCGGCACGGGGCTTACTGCAAGCGGAAGTGATCGTCCCGGCGCGCACGGGGCGGCTCGGTCGCCGGCAGGCGCTGCTGATCTGCCCCGAACGGTAAGACGAAGAGGGTGACGCTGCGCGCGGTGGCTGCCTTCGACTACGCCGAGGCGGTCGCCACGGGCACAGGTCTTTATGGGCCTAAGCGGGCGGCTATCACGCCGAAGAAAGCGAAGGGGTTGCTGGTGCCCGTGACGAGCGCGCCGACGCTCAACGGCAAGCCGCAAGCCTACATCGTCTACGACGGGCAGATGTACGTCGTGCGGCGCTCGATGAAAGGCACGAAGGCGAATCCCTACGACGAGCGCGCGGCGCAACGGCTAGAGCGGGAAGCCTCCGCGATATTCGACCGAGCGTTAGCGGATGAGTTGGCGATGTTAACATGCGCGAACTGTGCGGAACGTGAACATCGAGAGGCTGTAATGACTATCGAGGGCGCAACGCACGATTACATCGAGGAAGCGATTGCCGCCGCGAATCTTGCGATGTGCTCTTCGGCGCGGAGTTACATGACACGGTCTATCAGACCATCACGAAAGACTACGGCATCCGCATCGGCGACTGCGACGCTGACATCGCCCCGCTGCCGGATGGCGCTGGGATGGGAGAAGTTCCATGCGAACCTGATCGTCGTCTGCTTCGCGCGCGTCGCTGGCAGTGACAAGACAGATCGTAAAGCGGCGCGCGATCAGGTGCGCGACTCTCATGCTCGCCGTCGCCAAGCTCTTCTTCAACGATACAACGATGGGCGGGCGCGTGCGTGATGTGCTGCTGCGGCGTGCGGCGCGCGGGTTTGACTCGCTGACGGGGGCCGACGAATACGCGGTCGCCAATCTCCCCCTGCTCGTGAATGGCACGGGTGAACTCCTAGATAACGAGAGGTGATAGCAATGCAGGTTCGCTTCATAGAACACGTAGAAACAGATGGGCAGGGCGGGCAGCGCCGCAGTAAACAGGAGCGCGTTGAGGTGGCGAACGGCGACTACCGGCGAACCTTTGAGGGGCGCGAAAAGACGTTCGACATCAAGCCGGAAGAGTGGCCGATGCTCAAGCGCACGGGCGAGTTCGAGCTTGTCGAAGAGAAGCCAGCGCCGCCGCCACCGCCGCATGGCGCAGGCAAAGATGGCAACCAGCCGCCGCCCACAAGCGGCGCGAACAAAGACGCAAAGAACAACTCAATTTCTCAGGAGACGGCAAGGAGCAATCCCAATCATGTGCAACAGCGCCTGTTCGCGCGCAGCAAACTTCCACAGTCCGACTTTCAGACCGCGACGGATATGTCCATCTCTGGCAACCGGACTCACTATCCCGTCAAGGACAATAACTTGGCGAAGCATGATGTGAAGACGGAAGACAACAAGGGCGATGCTAACGGCTTTAATTGGGCGACGGAAGAGTACATCACCGAGAACGACACGACGCGCGACGTGGAGTTGCGTGTGTGCTCGGAAGAGATCGGGCGCGATTTTCTTGACACGTTCGGCGCGGTCGCCGTCACAACGCCCGACGCGGTCAACGCGGCAGCGGCGCGCAAGCATAAGTTCACGCCGCTCGACATTGCGACCTCGAAGCAACTGCCGGCGCGCACGCTCGTTGAAATTGTGGGCACTGCTCAACCGCCTCTTGCCCTCGATGGTGGTCGAGACGTTCGAGTTGAAGGGGTCGGGGTCGGGGCATGTGAGCGCGAGCGTGTCGCGGCGCGGCTCCGGCAAGGTCACGACGCCGAGCGGCATCACGGCCGCCGACATCACCATCCTGAACGCGCTGCACTATTTCACCAACTCGATGGTGAAGCTGACCGTCTCCGACGCCACCACGCTCGCCAACGGCAAGACCTATGGCGCGGCTGATTGGCTCGACAACCTGACGTTCCGCGTGAAGAACAACCTGCTCGCGGAAGATGGTTACGTGCCCGGCGATCAATTGTTCCAGACGGCCGGGAACCCGGCGACGGGGATGATCCGTTCTGAACTGCTCGTCGAGTCGCAGGACTTCGAGTTGGAGTTCAACGCGCGCTTCGCCAGCCAATCAGATCAACTCGCCAACCTGCGCGCCAAGAAACGATTGGACGCGCTCATTGCACTGACAGGCCCGACCATCGGGGGCACGGTGAAGCACAAGCTCAGTGTCAACGCGCCGCAACTCAGCTACGAGATGGTCGACCTTGGCGAGAAGAACAAGGTCGTCAGCGTGCAAATCAAGTGCAAGCTTTTCTTCGACCTGACGCTGCTCTACCCAGCAGCGGTCGAACTCACCAATACGGTCACCTCTTACACCAGCTAAGACGGCGACCGGCAACTATCAATCGAAACCTTTGGAGGTACCAGCAGTGATCGATACGCAGCAGCAAGAACCCACGCAGCCCCCTACTGTTTTGCTTTACGACGCGGACGCGCCGCAGCGCGTGCCGATGAAGGTCGAGCGGCACGGCAAGCTTTACCTCGTCGCCCACAATTTCAGGGGCATCAAGGACGATGACATCATCGAGTTCGAGCGCACGAAAGATGTGCGCCTCTCTGATGCCGACGATAGCGAGTCTGACGAACAGAGCGCGATGGCTGTGACCAGCAAGCAATTCGCGGCCGCGATTGCCCTTTGGGAAAAACTCGCCGAATCGGTTGAGAACTACGCCCTCAAGCAGCCTGAGGGTGAATGGCAGAAAGAAGTCTCGGCGAAGGATAAGGCGTTCGCCGTGACCGGCGTTCTGCTCGCGGTCGAGTTCGTCGAACTGCCGGTCTGCGGCCGACCAAGCTTGCCCGCCCGACGACGACGACACATCAACGTACATCATGCGTGCGATTTACAACGGTCAAGTGGTCGAGACCCGGCACGTCCTACGTGCGGCGAACGCGGATGAGATGGGGCAGTTCACCGGCCTGATGCAGCGCGCGCTGCTTGTTCAGGGCACGCGCTTCGGCCAATAACGACCAGCGCATTCCGTCGCGGGCGCGCGGCCTCGGCGAGTTATATCGCAAGGTGAAAATAGAGACGACGGGCTACTCCCGGCGCGTGCCGTTGCACCCCAGATGGCGGTCGCGCTCCATCACTTCCGCGCACAACACAAGGCTGACACGGAAAAGTAGCGCGCCTGCGGCGGCAATCGCCAGGGCGTGGCGCACCTCTACGGTGCAGCAGAAGGGGCGAGCGGTGTCCTGGTGAAAGCCAGTGCGATGACTTTCAAGGGGCTGCCGCTCCCCAGATTCAAGCCTGTGAGGCGTGCCCGCTACTGCCGACGAAGCCGACCAGGCAGAGTGAAGAGACTGAGCAGATCGTCGCTTACATCGAGCGACAGGCGCGCGAGCGTGTTTCAGGCGACGGATCGAGCGAGAAATTTTACCCCGGCCCAGTGGGAGTTGCTGTTGCTCTGGGATGACGAGCACGCCAAGCGACGGCGGGCTTACGAAGCGAGGGTTGTTGAGATGTTCGGGTTAGTCGCCGGCAGCTTGATGAAGAATTCGGCTGCCGTTCCTTTTCCCCTAAAGACATGGGCGCAACATCCGTCCCCATCATTATCACCGCGCAAGACGGCCAAGCAGAGGCGGTCGTCAAAGGGCTGAGGAACGCCTTCGACCTGCTTGAAAAGGACACGAAGCGGGCGGCGCGCGGGATGACCAATGCCTTCACGGGATCGACCGTGAAGGTCTGAAGGCTGCGCGCAATACCTCGAACAGTTTCTCGCAATACTTAGGCGCAAGCTTTTTTGCCGGGCTGGCGCAAAACGCCGCCTACTCGTTTGTCAACACGCTGAAATCATCCGTCACTTCCTCAATCGCTGCCGGCGCGGAGTTGCAGCAAAAGGTCGCCAACGTCCTGACCATCAAGCCGGAGATCGACACACGCCAGGTCTATAAAGAATTGAGGGAGATGCAGACCCGCATCCCCCAGACCTCACAACAACTGGCTGATTCACTTTACGACACCTTCTCTTCAATCAACGTCACGCAGACGGAAGGCTTGAAGCTTCGAGAGCTTCGGGCGCGGGGCGACTGCGGCGCTCACAGACGCGCAGACCTTCGGCACTTCCATCATCGGCGTGATGAACGCCTACGGCAACAAGGTTCGCAAGAGGTCGATCACATTCAGGACGTGTTCTTCAACACGGTCAAGAACGGTGTGGTCACAGGCGAGCAACTTGCCAGCAACCTCGGTGTCGTCACGCAAGCGGCGAAGAACATGAGCGTGAGCTTCGACGAGTTGGGCGCGCTGGTGGCCGGGGTCACAAAGGAAGGTGGATCGGCAGCGCAGAACATAACGACCTGGCGAACTTCCTGCAAAAGCTGCCCACGAAAGAAACACAGAAGGGGCTGCGGGAGATGAAGATCGAGACGCAGGATGCGAATAAGAACTTCCTGCCCATTCTCGACGTGCTCGGTCAGTTGAAGAAGAAGCTCGACGCGCTGCCGCCTGCGGTGCGCGCCGCGAAGCTGCAAGAGATATTCCCGGACGCGCAGACCCACGGGCGCGCAGACCCTGCTGAGCCAGCTACATTTCGTCAAGGACTCGCTCATTGAGAATCAAACACAGGCGGGAGCCTTCGGCTCGGCTTACGAGAAGATGGCGAACACTTATACGGTGGTCGTCACTTTACAAGAGAACGCTACCCGCAATCTGCAACAGGCTGTTGGTGATCTGGTTATTACCAACCCCGCGCTGATCGAGTCCACGAAGATCGTCACAGAGCAGATCAATGCGCAGGGGGACGCTTTCGGTAATGCCAATAGTGAGAGTGCGCAGTTCACTACTGACTTATTAAACCGGCTCGGCAAAGTTAAGGCCGAGATGATCCCGTTCCTCACCTTCTCGATCAATTTTGTGAAGGCGATAGCCAACGGGGTGCTGGGGGTGATAACTGCGGTCGTCGGCAGTATTGCATGGCTCTTTGAGGCGGTGATTAACGAGGTGGCTAATAAGCTGTCGAAGCTGCCGAACATGATCATTGATGCCTACAACCAAGTCATGGGGGTGGCGCAACGGGCGGGCATTCAGTACGTGATGGGGGTTCCGACAACGCAACTACCCAGCATCCCCGAAGCTAATGTAAATCTCGGTTCAGAGCGCCTCTTTAATAATCTAGCCCAAGTTTTACAGACAACCAAAGGCGCATACGCGAGCGCGCAGCGAGCCGGGCAGGAGGGCTACGCAGCAGGCGCACGGATTGATGCGAGTCTGAAGAACACGCAGAACCTAGCAGCTAACACAAGGGAACTGCGTGATCTTGGTCAGTCAATCCGCGCAGCAAAAACCGAAGAGAATACTACCCGCGCAAAGGATATAGCGGCACCGGGCTGGGCGGCAGCAGTGACACAGTAGGGCGCAAGCATGCGGCGAAGATCAAGGATGAAGACGAGAGATTCAACCTTAGCGACTTCCGCCGCATCAACGAAGCCTTCAAGCAGGTAACCGGGCACGGGCTACCCGTCACGGCATTCGGCCAGAGCGCCACCCATAACAGACTCAAGCTCGATCACAGCCGCTCCGTGGATGTAGGTCTCCGACCCGGCTCGCCTGAAGGGAAGATTCTTGAACAAATCTTAGCCTCGATGGGGGTGCCGTATCGCGGCATCACGCAAGCTGATATTGCGCGCGGCGTTAAGGCCACGGGCGAGCATTATCACATCGGCTCGCCGTCCACCGGCTTAGGCAAAAACGTTCGTAGCTTGGCGCGTAACTTAGACAACGACGATCAGTTCTTTCGGCTCATCAACGGTCAGGTCGTCGCTTTCAGTCGCGCGGAAGAAGCGGCGCGTAAGGATCGGGCTACAGACTGGTTCGGTTCTGGCCTCAGTGCGTCAGGTAGCGTTGCGGGGACTGGTGGGTTACGGACGGATGCTCACACCGGCCCAGCAAGCGCGGCAGGCGATAGATGATCAGATCGGAGAGCAGCAGCGCGCTCTGATCCTGCGTGAAACGAACTTTGCGAAAGAACTGACGGATGTATGGCGCGCGGCCGACATCGAGCGCGGGCAACGTGAGATGGACTTGCTGCTGGCCCTGGAACAGAGCGAGGCGCAACTCTTCAATCTTCGCAGTGAGAATGCTAACGCTGAACTGGTGCAACTGCGCCGCAACGGGCAAGCCCTTAACGAACGGCTGCAAATAGAGCGTGAGGCCGCCCGGCTTCGCAGACGATCTAGCTGTCTTGCGAATGGGTAATGCCGACGCTGAGTTCGTCGCCCTGCGGCGCACCAATCAGATCAAGACTGAACAGCTTGAGTTGGAACGCGCCATCACCGCGCAGCAGGACGAAGCCGCGACGATGGGCGCGAACGCTGCGCTGCGTTATCAGCTTGCGTGGGTGCAGTCCATCAATGAGGTGCGCCGCGCCGACATCGAGGGGGGCGAATCGATCATCCGCTCACAGGTCAAAATTGCTGACCAGACCGTCTATCACGCGCAGCAGGCAAATGCGAAGGTGCTTGAGTTCATCGCCTCACAAAAAGGCATAACCGACATTGCTGCCGACGTGAAGATCGGGCTGATGCAACGCACCTTCGATGGCATCGACAGTGCGCTTGAGCGCATCGTGCCGCAGGGCAACGCCTTCCTTTCAATCCTGAAAGAGATGGTGGCGAGTCTGCTCAAGCTGGCTGCCAGCAAGGTCTTCATGAAGTTGTTTGGGCTAGAGACTGGTGCTTCTACCGGGGGCGAGCGCCAGAGCGGGGGCATCTTCAGCGGCATCCGCAGTCTGTTCGGAGGCGGCAATAGTGGGGGCGGCGGCGGTGGTTTGCTGGGCGGCATCCGCAACTTCCTGACGGGGGGCTTCGGCGGCGGCGCGTCGCCCGCTGGTGCGGCTGGCGCGGCTGCGTTGCCGACGCATGCCTTGCCCTCGCTCGCTTCCCTTGCGCCGCAGGTCGGGTTGAGTGCCGGGGCATCGGCAGCGGGCGCGGCAGCTATCACGGGCGGGGCTGGCGCTGCCGCTGGTGGCGCTGGCGCAGCAGGCGGGGCGGCGGCGGCGGGCGGCGGGCTGTCGATGGCGAGCATGGGCGCATTCCTCACGAACCCGATCACCATCGGCGTGGCTGCTGCTGCCATCGGCGGCTTCCTACTGTGGAAACATTTCTCGCACGGCACGGAGAAAGCTTTGCGCGGGGCGATCCGCTCTGAGTATCAGGTGGACGTGCGCGACATGAACGTGCTGACACAGTTTAAGCAAGTCGGCGAACAGGCGTTCGGCAGGGGCAGGTGAAGAAGCATCTGCAGGAAACCATCCGGCTTGACCAGGCTAAACATTTGCTCGCCGCTTACGCGGAGTCCACCGGGCAGGAGAACAACAAGCTGGTCACCGCGCGCAACTCGGCGAAGCCACCGATCCCCAGAACAATTCATCCGGCGACGGCAGGCGACATCGTGCCCTACAGCCAGCGTGGCTATGACTACGTCCGCGCACTCCTCGATGGTGGGGAGTACGTCAACAACGCGCAGTCAGTCGCACGCGAGGGTCAGGATGCGTTCGACGCGCTGAACTCAGGCAAGGCGACCATCGTGCCGAAGTCGGGGAGCAAGGCGAGCGGCAGCGCGCCAGTGCAGATCGCATCGCGCACCAGCGGGCAGCAAGGCAGCGGCGGCCTCGGCGGCATGCTGGCGAAGCTGATGCAGATGGTGCAGCAGAGTCACGAGCGCAACGCCGAAGCGGTCGAGCAACTGACCGCGAAGATCACCTCGATGCGTCCGGGCGACGTGGTTGGGCGTGGCGCAGAGGAGAACCCCGTGGCGATTGGGCGCGCTAACAGCACGGCTCTGCAACGCAACCGGGATGTCCGTCAAGACCAACAACAACGTCTGGGACTGAGAAACTAAGATGGAGATTCGCCCACGGTTAAAACTGCTCGGCAGCTTCGGGCTAGAGGTGACCGCTGACTACAGCGGCACGCTGATCAAGATTCCGCTCGGCAAGCGGCGGCGCGTCGTCGTGCAGGTAGATGATCCACGGGGGCAACGGCAGTTCGTGCTGAAGCATAACGTGCTGCCAGCCACAACGAACGGCGCGGTCGAACTTGAGACTGGGGAGCGACGGGCAAGGCACTTTACTACTTTGAGTTCTATCAAGCGCGCAAAGCAGAGGGCGACGGCTCCTTCATTCTCACTTGTCCGCTGACCGGCAATGATTACCTCGGCGTCTTCACGGACGACAAGCTGACCTTCGAGATGTTCGCTAACAAGCTATTCAGAACGGGCGGCGTGGCCATCGAGCAGGTGGACGAAGACGACGTACCGACGTTAGACGATGGCTCGCTCGGCGAATACACCGCTAACCCAGCGCAAATTTAAGATGTCAGACTTCGATCTCATCACGCCCGGAGAGCTAAGCGTGCTGCGCGCCCTCGCGCGGCAGGGCAAGCCTATCGTCGCAGGCGAACTGGTGAGAGTCGGCTGCCCTGAGCCGGACGGCCCGCTCTGGTTAGCGCATCTGCCGCTCGACCGGCTGCCCAACTTCGTGCCCCTGCGCGCCCGCAATCTCAACATCGAGGCGGCGCTAACGACGGGCTACTTTCTCGACCTGACGCTGACTGATGATCTGAGCGACGACACGATCCCACTTGAAATCGCTGACCCGCAGCGCCGATTCGCCCGGCTGCTGCGCGCACACGACGAAGGCATCCCGGTTGAGGTGTATTACTACTTCCCCCAGATTGACGCGCTCATCTCGCAATGGCAGGGGCATCTGCGGCCCCCGACAGAGGGCGGCGGCCCCGTCTTGAAATGCTCCGCCGCAGCCGGCTTTCGCTCCACGCTCTTGAACCTGCCGCGCCGCGTGTTGTTTGCAGGTTGTGCGGCGATCTACGGCGTGCTGCTGAAGACGCTCGCAGAGATCGCGGAGAACGACTGCCCTGTGGACGCGCACCTGCCGGGCGGCACGGTCGGACTGATCGATCCGGCGACGGGGCAAGTCTTCGCCAGTTGCTCGCGGGCGAGCCGCGCCGTCTGCACGCAGCACATCGGGCACGACCGCTATTTCCTCGCCAGCGAAACTATCGTCGAGTCCATCTACAACGGCCAGACGAAGGGACCGGCGCTACTCGCCACTAGCAAAGGCAACGAGACGAACCTGAAAGACCCTTTGCCGGTCATCATCGGCGAGCGCGTCGCCCGCGCCCGCGAGCCGGTCGCTTACAGCAAGCAGTTCAATAACAACCATCCCGAACAAGGCTTCGTGCGCGCGGTATTTCCGATCTCCGAAGGCCCGATTGCGGCGATGACTCGCTGCGCGGTCAACGACACGCTGATCGGCTTCGAGCATCTGAACGTGCGCCTCGGCGAGCGCGGGCAGTCGCCGACATCATTTAGCCCCAACGTGCCGAACATGAGCGGCACGGCGCACTTCTTTGGGGTGTATGGACAAGTCAACCCGGCTGGCTACAACGCCTCAAATCTGAAGGGGCAAGCGAACGTGCTCGGCCTCAGCAACATTCGCGTCTACTCAGACCCGGTTACGTTCGTCAAGACCTACACGAACAATCGCGGCTGGGGCTTGTTCGAGATGGAGTGCAACACGCGCTGGGGGCGTGCGAAGAAGCGGTCAGGTTACGTCATTCAGGAGTGGATCGATCTCGCTAACTGGTCAGATGAGATCGTCACCTACCGCACGGCTGATGGAGAAGTGCATACCAGCAAACGCTCCTCCCTCAATGTCGAGTTGCTCGGCCGCCCGACGAATGATCAAATCGCCGACGTGTGCCTGTTCGGGCGCTACACCAAACCCTTCCGGCATAACGGCTACACGCGCGTCTTGCCGCTGCGCAAGGAAGTGATCGACGACTCGATCCTCGTCTTCACCGATCAGGGGCGTGACGCCAACATCGTGCCCTGCCCTGACGGCGACTCGCAACTCTTCTACTCCTACAAATCGGACGCCGACCTGTGTAACGAGATCGTGATGACGTTCGAGGACGCGAACCATCAGAACGTGGCGCGTCCGCTGACGTTCAGCGATCAGCCAGCACAAAAGAAAGCGGCTGAAGCTCTCGGCGATACAGCAGGCGTGCATGTCGTCTCGAAGCCTTACTCAGCTTTGGGCATCACGAACGAAGGCGAGGCGATCCGCGTCGGCTGGATGCTCCTTCACCTCGGCGAGTTCGATGAAGGCGGGCTGGCGAATAATTTCCGCGTGCATTTCATCACGCCCTTCCACGAAGCACTGAATCTTTACAAGTCGAAACTCATTCGCGTCGTCTCGCCGAAGATCGAGGACTTCGGCTTCGAGTATTTCCGCGTCGTCGAGCGCAGACGGCGCAGCGACTTGCAGGTCGAAGTCATCGCGCAAGCTTACCCGGTTGACTTCTACGAGCAATGGGAGAACGCCGAGCAACCGCCGCCGCTCGACGGCTCGGTGGCGCTGGGGAATCCGGGCGGGCGTAGCAGCGACCTACCGGAAGCGATTGGCTTTGCGACGCTCTCGCACACCAGTGATCGGATTTACGGGCGGCTGCAACCGTCCACCTTCTTGGAGTAGCACTGATGCCCTCTTCTGCTTTTACCGGCTTCGACGTGAAGATCGACGACAACGGCACAGAGATATTGCTGTCCGAAGTCACCGTGTATGTGCGCGACGTGACGGACGCCGACCCTGCCACCGGCGCAGGCGCTATCGCCCTCGATGACCTTGAGTCTGACGAGAGCGGTCACGTCGTTGCGGGCACGCTGCCGGTTGCTGCCGGGCGCATGGTGCGCTTTGGCTGGTTCCGCAACGTGGACGTGCGTTGCGGCTCTGCTGTGCAGACTACGTTTTAATTCAATGAACATCATTGCCAGAGACAGCGGAGGGCAGAACATCGTGGCGCGCGAGCAGGCGTTGCCGCGCTGGTATCCCCCAGCGACCGCCCCAGCAGCGTGGGTGGACGTGTGGAAGCATGATCCAGATAAGCCGCTCGATAGCAGTGTCTATGTCGGGCGCTTCCGCCCCGATGGTGATTTCAGCATGGAGTTCAACCCTGTCACCGACCGCAATGCCGAACTCATTCTCATCTCGCATTCGGCGTCAGGCACGCCCAGCGTGAGCAACCTGCGCGACGGCGTGCGCGTGAGCGTGCTGTTCGAGCGTGACACAACCAGCGTCGTTGCCTTCGATCTGCACGTTCCGGTCGTCACGCTTGCGCCCATGGTCGCTAAGGCCGGCGAGAACATCGACGAGTGGATGATCTTCACGCCCACGCCCGACGAAAACTCGGCGTTGACGAGTTGCGAGATCAAGGTTGAAAAGACCGACGATCCCTCAGTCTTCGAGGTGTGGCCCGTGCCCATTGCGCCGCATCATCGCATTCCCCAGAAGGCATACCCCTGCAATATCTCTTATCGCTATCGCAATCAGGCGGATGAGGACACGGGCGGTGGACGTGGCTGGTCTGTGTGGTCGCCGACAGCCAGCGCCGCCGAGGCGGGCGCGGAGCTTGCCCCGGTCGCTGACGTGCTGGGCGATTTTACTTACGACGAGAACGACACCCTGCGCTGGTCTAAGCGCGACATCATCGCATCATGAGACAAGCAGCCATCATCCTGGGCCTGTTACTGCTACCCGCTCTATGCCGCGCGCAGGGCACGCCTAACTACCCGGCTTCGCTCGATAACGGGGCGTCATTGCCGCAGGCGGTGGACAATAAGTTCACTTACTTGACTGCCGCTGCGACGAACAGCGCCACGACAATCACGGTCAACTCGACAGTCGGCGTGCCGACCAGCGGCGTCTTACAGATAGACTCCGAACTGCTCAGCTACACCACGGCAGACGCTACTCACTACACCGTCACGCGCGCCTTCTCAGGCACGACGGCGGCAGCGCACGCGCAGACTGCGACCGTGCGCTTTCCGCTCGTCTCCACGCACATCAACGGCTCGCGCGCCGCTGTGATCGAGTTGGAAAAGAAACTCGGCACGGGTGCATCGAACGCCGCTTCAGCGACGAGCGGGCAGGTAATCACGAAGCAGGCAGACGGGACAACGGCGTGGGCTGACCTACCGACGTTCACCGGGTTGAGCAATGGTTACGCGAACGTGACCGACGGCACGACCACGGCGAGCGCGGCGGGCGCTGACACTCTCAAATTGCGCTCGGCGAATAACCGGCTGAGCGTGGCTGTAGGGAGCAACGATGTCACGCACGGCGACAATGCGCTGTTCACCCTCAACGAAAGCAACATCGTTCACCAGAACTTATCTGGCGCAGGGACGAACACGCACGCGCAGATCGATACACACCTCGCGGACACGAGCAATCCCCACGCGGTCACGAAGTCGCAGGTCGGCTTGAGCAGCGTAACGAACGACGCACAGTTGAAGATCGCATCGAACCTCTCTGACCTCGGCAACGCAGGCACGGCGCGCACCAATCTCGGCTTGGGCACGGCGGCGACGAAGGACGTTGCGACGAGCGGCAACGCGACGAGTGGGCAGGTCGTCAAGGGCGACGACACACGCCTGACCGATGCGCGCACGCCCACGACCCACACCCATGCAGCCGGCGACGTGACCAGTGGCACATTTGCCGCCGCCCGCCAGCCCGCCTTCAGCGGCGACGCTTCATCAAGCGCAGGCAGCACGACGCTGACGCTTGCCACGGTTGCGACCCCAGGCACGTCCACGAAAGTCACATATAACGCGAAGGGGTTGGTTACGAGCGGCACGACACTGGCTGCTGGCGATATTCCGAGCACGCTCAGTCAAACGACCTTCTCGACCAGCGGTGATGATCAGGTCAAGGCCGTCGGCAGTGGGGCTGGGCGCTCAGGCTTCTACGCGCAATGCACCAATAGCAGCGGCAACGCAACCTTCTACTTCGAGACCGAAGCTGGCGGCTTTGCCTCCTACGGCGGGCTGGCGACCGGCTGCTCAACTAACAGCACCCAGTTCTTCGGTCTCAATCGAGGCAACCGCACTGCCCTCATCTCGGATGGCACAAACCATTTGGGCATGCTGATCGGCACGCTCAACGCGCAACCCCTCATTATCGGCACGAACAACACGCAGCGGCTAAAGCTCGACGCGAGCGGCAACTTTCTGATCGGCACGGGCGCGATCTCAACCGGCGCGCCCAACGGCTTCATATACCTGCCCTCAATGGCGGGTAGTCCTTCCGGCACGCCGACCAGCTATACGGGGCTTGTGCCTTTGATTTTCGATACCACGAACCACCGCCTGTATGCCTATGACGGGAGTTGGCGTTTCGTGCAGTTCTAAGACTAAGCAAGGAAAAGAATGATGACCAGAAAACTCATCTCAATTGCGCTCATCTATGCGCTATTGCTCCTGCCCGCCTCGGCGGCGCTCGTCGCCGCGCCTGTCGCAGCTTCTTTCAGCACGACCGTGCCAATCAACGCACAGAGCATGCTTCAGCTTCAGGGCAGCGACCCGGACGGCACGGCGCTCGTCTTCGCTACTACTACCGCCCCGACCCACGGGGCACTGTCGAACCTCAACACCGCGACGGGCGCGCTTATCTACACACCGACGCCCGGCTATACGGGGTCAGATAGTTTTCAGTACACCGTGACGAGCGGCGGGGCCACGACGGCGGCTGCAACTGTCACGCTCACGGTCACGAGCGCCAAAACGCACGTTGTAGATGCCCTGAGCAACCCGGACGGCACGCCGCGACGCGGGAAGGTCTCCTTCTTTCTCACGCAAGTGGCCTCATCGCCCTCCGGTTTAATCCCGGCGAAGGCCAGCGTCTCGGCGGAGTTGACGAGCACGGGGCAGTTCGACGTGTCGCTCTACCCGTCGCGCGCCGTCAGCCCCATACAGTTCTATCAACTGTGGTTTGACGACGCACAGGGCCACTCGCAATTGCTCGGCGTTTACGACATCCCCGCGTCCACGACGACGATCTCGCTGGCGGGCCAGCGCATCACGGACGCAAATCTCGGTGCGCAGTATAGCTTCGCTTCGCGGGCGGAAGTGGAGGCACTCACACAGGCCATCAGCACGCTACTGGATGAACTGCCGGGCACGCCCGATGCACTCCTTACTGACCTTGTGGCCTATTGGCAGTTGGATGAGGCAAGCGGCGGGCGTGCCGACAGCATCGGCGGGAACGACCTGACGGACACCAACACGGTCACACAGGCGGCGGGCAAAATTGACACTGCCGCGCACTTCACTGCCGCAAATAACGAGTCGCTCTCAATTGCTGATAACGCCGCCCTCTCAATGGGCGATGATGACTTCACCCTTGCGGCGTGGGTCTACTTGGATTCAAAGGGTCCCAACAATCAGATCATCATGATGAAGGGCGCGCTCGCCGGTACGACCTCGGACGAGTATGCCCTGTATTACAGTTTCGTCGAAGATCAGTTCAAGTTGCGCGTTCAGAACGGCGGGTCAGTCGGGGCGGCGGCGGCCGACGCCTTCGGCTCGCCTCCGACCAGCGCTTGGTGCTACGTGGTAGCCTGGCATGATAAAACCGCCAACACTCTGAACATACAGGTCAACGACGGCACAGTGAATACCACCTCCTTCAGTGCAGGCGTGTTGAGCGGGACGGGCACGTTTCGGCTCGGCGGCGACGGGGCCGACGCCTTGCGCTCGCTCGACGGGCGGATCGAGAGGCGGCTGTCTGGAAGCGCCTGTTGACTTCGGGCGAGCGCACGCAGCTATATGCTGCCGGTCTCGGACTGCGTCCCACTTTCACCGTAGACGGGGATGTTGTCAGTACCTACACGGCTGCGGCACTACCTGATCCAGCCACCTCGAACCAGAAACTAGCGATACTGTCTGATGATCGGCGCGGGCTGTGGCTCAACAATAACTATGGTTGGGGGCCGGTGCAGTTCGGTTCCAATATCCGCTACTTCGGGGCGCGCTGCGACGACGTAACAGACGATTCGGTCGCCGTGCAGCTTGCTATTAACACAGCCTCCTATCTGGGCGGCGTCGTACCTATTACCGTCCCTTACAGCGATAAGCCTTGCATCGCAAATAATTTGCTCCTGCCGTCAATCGGCGGCGTGGCAGCCTATCAGTCCATTACCTTTCAGGGTGAGGGGCCGCCGCCGTTTGTCTACGGCACGCTCGCCAATTCGCTCACACCGCCGACCGTGGGGAGCATCCTTAAAACAACGGCGACCAGCGGCTCAATGATTTCGGGCAGCTATGGTGGGGCGGTGGACGCGGTTGAGTTGACTTTGCGCGACCTGACCTTGCGCGGCCCCGACAACTCCAGTGTGACAATTGTAAACGCCGCGCTGCTGTATGGGGTGACGCTGGAGAACCTGGTCGTGGACACAGGGCGGCAGACCGGGAGCATCGTGCAGCCGACCAATCCCAGCCGTGGGATTGTCATGCCAGTGACGGGCAACGGCGGCCACAATCGCATCCGCAACGTCGCGGTCGGCGGCTACGGCATCGGGCTGATCACGGCCGAGCACGACGACGTGGACGGGATCGTCCTGCACGGTAACGCTGTCGGCTTGAAACAGGGTGACAGCGCGTTCGGGCAGCAGATCGGACGCATGCTCGCCTTCCGCAATACGGTCAACATAGACTATGCAACGTCTAGCAGCTATAGCGGTGGGATCACGCTTGACATCGCGCAACTCAACATTGAACACGCCGACTTGGGCTGCGACCCGACCCTGCCGGCGTGGCAGGTGACGACGACCGATCTACGCGACACGGCGAATCTTGGGCGCGGCAAGATTCGCTGGCAGGTCGTGCATGCCTGCGTGGGCCAGGTTCGACCTTTACCAAGTCGGGCGGCAAATACATCTACACACACGAGGCGCGGCAAGTGCGCCCGCCTGGCGCGTCCATCTTCAACGCCGGCAACCAGACCGCCCCCACCGCGACCGATTCGGCCCGTCGTCTTCGACACCGAAGCCTGCGCGACCTGTTGGGACGTGGGCAACTTCGCCAGTCTCATCGCTCAGCCGACCCACATCACGATCACCGAGTCAGGGCAGTATCGGATCGCGGGGCAGGTTCTCGGTGGAAGCAAACGCGACGGGCTTGCGCTGGCTGCGCGTGCGGGTCAATGGCACGTCAGATCGCGCGACGGTGAAACTCCCGGCCGTCTCCGGCGACACGACCGACATGAGGATCGAGACAGATCAATTCCTTGAGGCGGGTGACTACGTGGAGTTGGTGTTCCGGCACACGGCCGGCGTGCCATTGCTCTTGCTCTCGGCTGGGGATCACTCACCTAAACTGACTGTGACGCGCATGGCGAATTAGGTTCAGTAAGGAGTAGGCAGTAGGCAGTAGGCAGAACCGAAGAAAGCAACAACGCCGACTTGATGATCAAGTCGGCGTTGTTGCTTTCTGGTTATTTACAAATCATGAACGATTCCCTATGCCCGGCCGGGCGCGCCACAGCAGTCGCCGCAGTCTCTGCCAAAGGGCCGGCACTCGCGCTGACAACGGCGGGTACGCGGGTCGTTCCGGATGCGGTTCGGTGAGTTCGTGGTCGCCGAGCGGCGTGAGCCGCAGGTTGATGCGCTGGCGCTTCATGCAGACCAGCGTGACCCGGTCGGCCGGGATGTCGTTCATCGCCGGGTTATGCACCTCAAGCACCGAGGAAAATCCAGCGGCTGCGAGCGCGTTGTAGAGCGACGCTCGGCTAAGCCAGAAACTGCGCGCGTTGCCAAGCCCGGCCCACGCGTCCGCTTCATCGCCTTCGTAATAAGACCAGCCCGCATAAACCTGCTCGCGGTAAATCACATGCTGGTCGGGTCGCACCGCGACGTGCGTGTCCACGATGGCGAAGTCCGTGCAGACCTCGGCGACGCGCTCGAACAACTGAAACACGTCGGGCGCATCAAGGTGATAGGCGATACCGAGGCACAGCACGATGTCGAACAAGCCATACCGCTCAAGGCTCAAGTTGCGCACGTCGTCCTCAATGAACGTGACGTTTGCATATCCCAACCGGCGGCGCTCGGCTTCGGCCAGTTCGAGGTTGGCTCGACGCCCTTCGATCCCTACGACCTGAGCGCCACGGGCGGCGAACTCGAAACTGAACTGGCCGTCGAACACTGCCAGGTCTAAGACGCGCAGATCGGCGAAGGTGGGGGCAGACAGATCATGAGCTACTTGTAGGATGCGGGCACGGCGTCTCATCTGCTCTCCCGATCAAGCTGCATGAATTCAGGAACGTGAGGCTAACGAAAGATTGTCAGCGCGCCGAGGATAAAGTGATAGAACATGGTTGTCAATCTTGAAGCATTATGTATAATGCACGCCATACTCGGTGGCGTGAGGACGCCGAGCGTTAGCTCACTCAAGAATCTCCGGGGCGGTCAGTTCAAGTGCTGACCGCCCCTTCTCTATGTTATTTAATCGGCCGGCAATGTTGACTGTGTCAATATAGAATTCTTGCGAATATCGTGTTTCAATGGCCACGAATATCGTGTTTGCGCGCACAACTTCGCACCGCGTCTTGCGCTCGCCTACGATCCATCCGGCACAGGCAAGATGGTCGTGCGCGCGGGCGCAGGCATCTTTTATAACCGTGTGCTGCTCCGCACGATTGACGATTTCACACTCGGCCGCGCGCGTGTCCTGTTCGACACGGACGCGCTGCTTGACCCAACTACGGGTCGAGCGTTGACCGACGCGCAACGCCGCGCCTTCATCGCCGCGCATCTTAGTTTCCCGCAGACGCTCGCGGCCGATAGCGCCGTCGTCCGCCAGTTCGGCGCGGTCGAAACTAACTTCGCGCGCAGGCTCGATCCCAATCTGCGTATCCCTGAAAGTTATCAGGCTAACATCGGCTTCGAGCGCGCACTCGGTCGCGGCTTCGTCTTTGAAGCAAACTATACGTACAACCGCACGACGCATCTATGGCGCGAGTTCAACGCGAACGCGCCGCGCCTGCCCGCCGGTTTCAAAGACTTCACCGCGTACCTGCTGGCGCGCGACTTCGCCAACTTCCGCGACGCAACAGGCGCGCGCCCGCTCTACAACGCCGCAGCGGCCGGCGAACTCGTGCGCTTTAACATAGCGCCCACGAACACGAACGACCCGAACGCGATTGCGCGCATCGTCGAAGCGAACGTGCCTGTCAGCATCTTCAATCTCAATAGCGTCAATTCGACGACCGCCTTGAACGCGGCGCTTGCTGCCGTCAACGGTCTGCGCCCCGATCCTGCGCGCGGCGAACTGGAACAACTCGCCGCCGTCGGCAACAGTTTCTATCACGGCTTCACCATCGAAGCGCGCCGCCGTTTTGGTCAACGCACAGACCGCTTCGCGTTCTCGCTTCGCACGGCTTACACGCTCTCGCATTTGACAGACGACGGCGTGGTCAACACGTCCGACGCCGTGCGCGTGGGCGACTTTCGCGGCGAGCGTGCGCCGAGCCTGCTCGACCGCCGCCATCGCTTCGTTCTCTCAGGCGTCCTCGATCTGCCGCACGCGTTTTTGCGTCTGCGCCTCGCGCCCGTCCTGCGCCTTGCCTCCGGCGCGCCCTTCAACTTGAGCTTAGGCGTGGATCGCAATCTCGACGACGTTGACAACGACCGCCCCGTCTTCAACGGCGACCCGCGCCGCTTGCGCGCACGCCAAGCTGAGACACAACTTGATCCCGCACTACTCACTGCCCTCGCGCTGCCGACCATCGGGCAGACCGGCAATCTTGCACGCAACGCCGGGCGGGGTCCGCGTCTCTACACGCTCGATCTCAACCTCACGCGCACGTTCGCCTTAAGCGAGCGCGTGCGCCTGCGCCCCGTCATCGAGTTCGACAACGTGCTTAACAAGACCGTCTTCAGCTTCGGCGCGGAGTTCATCAACTTCACGGCGTTGCGCGCCGACGCGACCGCCGCCCAACGTCAAGCGTTGCTCGATTCGTTCCTCGTCCCGACGCGCACCCTGCGCCCGCGCAGCGTCCGCTTAGGCTTGCGGCTGGACTTTTGAGCGTGTTGTTAAGTTTGCATAAATTTTTGCATATTACGGTTTGACATCCTTAGACAGAACGTTTACTCTCCGCGCTTCCGCACGGCGGATACCGTTCTTTACGCCCCCATCAGCTACACCGGCTAAGAGGCGGCCCCGTCTTGCGCGCGACCCGTATTAATCCGCACGCTTGCAGCACCGCCCCGAAGCAAATCCATTAATCACAAGTGACTGCTTTGTTATTTATCGCGCGGCGCTAACCCGTGCCGCACGAAGAACTATGGCTCTATTCAGACGGAGTCATCGGCGGGCCACATGCGCTCGCGCGGTTAAACGTTTACCCGGCGCGCCGCCGACTGTGGCACTCAAATACTCACACGCATGTTGCGTGTATTTTATACAAACCACCTCGTCATAAAACTCAAGGAGACCTCTAGTGATCCCTGTTGAACTGTGCAATAGCATTAACGAGTCCGATGCGTTCACCAAACATCTCGGCATGTTCACGCACCCGAAGGGCGCGCATCTGACCCAACGCACACACCCGCTCGGCGACTGGGTCGAGCAGCGCATCGCGCTCCGCACGTGGCCTTACAGTCGTGCCCTCGACAAAGCGCCCACGACCGAGACGCGCATCAAGAGTCATAACGGCGTAACGATTGAAGGCTTCAACTTCGGTTCGCAAGACTATCTTGGTCTGGCTTCACATCCGGCCATCGCCGAGGCCGCCATCCGCGCGCTTGCAGACTACGGGCCGCACAGCGCAGCCTCCGCTATCCTGCAAGGCAACACTTCTCTGTCGCGCCAACTCGAACAGGCCCTCGCCGCACATCTGGCGACCGAACACGTGCTGCTCTTTCCCACCGGCTGGGGCGCGGGTTTCGGCACAATCGTCGCGCTCGTCAGGCCCAACGATCATGTCGTGCTCGATCAGAACGCGCACGCCTGTCTCATGCAAGGCGCACGCGCCGCGACCGACCACCACACCTTCTTTCGGCACAACGACATTGAGGACGCGCGCCGCAAGCTCGCACGCATCCGGGCCAAAGACACAGCGAACGCCATCCTCGTCGTCACCGAAGGCATCTTCTCGATGGACTCGGACAGCCCCGACATCCTGCGTCTGCAAGAAGCGTGTCGTGAATACAACGCCGTGCTGCTCGTTGATGTGGCGCACGATCTGGACGCGCGTGGGCCGCTGGGCACAGGGCAACTGGGCGTGCAAGGCGTGCTCGGTCAAGTTGATCTCGTCATGGGCGCGTTCTCAAAGACGTTCGCCAGCAACGGCGGCTTCCTCGCCACGCACGACCGCGCCGTCAAACACTACGTCAGCATCTACGGCGGCTCACACGCCTTCTCGAACGCGCTCTCGCCCGTGCAGGCAGGCGTCGTCACGGCGGCGCTCAAGGTTGCGCGCGCGCATGAAGGCGAGGCGCTCAGGCGACGCTCGCAGGCGAACATCGAACGCTTGCGTGCGGCCTTCACCGCGCGCGGGCTTGAGTGCTACGGGCAGCCGTCGCCCATCGTGCCCGTCAGTGTCGGCGATGAACGGCTGGCGAAATGGACGGCACGACTGTTGGAAGAACACGGGCTGATCGCCAATCTAGTCGAGTACCCGGCGGTCGCGCGCGGGCGCGCACGCTTCCGTTTTCAAGTCATGGCGACGCACACGACGGCGCAGATTGACGCCGCCGTCGAACTCTTCGACCGCGCTCTCGCCGAAGCGCGCCTCTACCACACAGCCTGACGGTAGCATTGCGGAAGGCGGAGTGCGGATTGCGGATTAACAAGACAATCGTTCTGTTAATCCGCAATCCGCATTTTAACGTTCAATGTTTCACCCGGTAAGTGACCAGCACGCAGCCGTTCTTGAAGGGCTGGCACTTGAGCAGTTCCAGATTGATCTGGCGTTTCATTTCATGGAACAGAGGGATGCCCGCACCGAGCAAGACCGGATGAATGTTGAACCCGATCTCGTCAATCAACTTAGCCTCGAACAACGACCTTGCAAACTCGCCGCCGCCCATGACGCAGATGTCTTTGCCCGGCGCGCGTTTTAACTTGCGGACAAACTTGGCCGCGTCCGTCGCAACGATCTCGACCGCGCCGTCTTTGCTTGGCGGCAACGTGCGCGAGAAGACGTAAGATTTGATGCCGGGGTAAGGGTTGCTCTGACCTTTGCCCTGTTGCCGCGCCACATCGTAAGTCTTGCGACCCATCAAAACCGTGTCAATCGACTGCCAGTATTCCGTCATAAACGCGGCCGCTTCTTTGCCCCACAATAACCAATCGACCGCGCCGTCCTTGCGGGCAATATAGTTGTCGAGACTGTTCGCCCCACCGAATGTGACCTTGCGCATCTTGCTGCTCCTTTCTCTAAGCGGGCGCAAGTTTAATGTAAGCACGGCGGCGTGTCTTGGCGTTTTTTGATATGACTTAACGTGAAGTGCGTCAGCCGCGTTTGGGCTTCATCATCGTGCGGCAGACGCCGGGCGAGGTCTTGGTGGTCTGGCTAAATTGTTGATAAAACCGGCTCAGGTCGTTATAGCCGACCGCGTGCGAGACGTTGATGATCGCTTCGCCCTGCGCGAGTCTGAGCGGCACATCCGCGACCCGCAACTGGCGCAGGTACGCGCTCGGACTCATGCCGAACGCAAGTTTGAATTGACGTGTGAGATGTGCGTGCGTGACGCCGAGGCGCGCGGCGATGCGCGCGATTGCCGGATAGACGAGATAATTTTCGTCGATCAACTTTTTCGTCTTGCGCGCCAGCGGCGACGGGTGCGGGTTCATGTCGATGGCTTGCGGGTGCGTGCCCGCGCGCAAGATTTCAATGACTTGCGCCGTGCTTGTCGGCGACGTGCTGCAAGTCGTGTCGAACACGCGCGGGCTGATCAGCAACTCGGCGGGCAGAGACTTAAGCGCGGCGATGCCGATCAGATGACCTTTTGTATTGTTGAAGCACGGCTGCGAGATTGTGAACGGCGGATAAAAGACGCCGAAACGGTTTGTTCGCGGGCGGACGTGTGCGTCGCCGCTGATGAAGTAGAGTTCGCCCGCGTGCAAGTCGTAGAGTTCGAGCAGCCACGCCGCGCAGGTGAGCACTTTGGTAGATAGCACGCCTGCAAACGCCAACTCGTCAGCAAACACATACACGCCGTCGGGCAATAACTCCGTCGTGCGCCGCGCGATCCGGCCGCCGTCGGCGAGTTCAAATTGAAACTCGGACTTGTCCGCCTTGCGTTGCTTGTTGCTCATCACGCTGCCACAGCTTGATCACAAATTGACCCGAACAAACGCGCACTCAATATACACGACGAGGGCCGCTTTGCTTCATGCAAGCGGCCCTCGTCGCCGGTCGATCTTTGCCTGCAAGCGGCGTCAAGCGCGTTCGCCGGGGAACGTGTCGAGGAAGGCTTCGAGGACGCGCGGGTCGAACTGCTTGCCGCCGTGCGCGCGCAGTTCCGTGATGGCCGCGGCGTGCGCTAGCGGCCGACTGTAAGGTCTCTCGGCCACCATCGCGTCGTAGGCGTCGGCAACTTGGACGATGCGCGCCATGAGTGGAATGTCCGCGCCGCCGAGGCGATGCGGGTAGCCGCGCCCGTCCCAACGTTCGTGATGATGTTCCGTGCGGACGCGTAGCTCCGCCGGCAGGTTGAACCATGAAGCGAGCAGCGCGCCGAAACTCGGATGCTTGTTTAAGATGAACCGCTCGATGCGTGTGGGCTTGCGCGGGCGACTCAGGATCGCTTCGGGGACGAACAGCTTGCCGATGTCGTGCAGCATCGCCGCTTGCGAGAGTTGGCGCAGACGCGGCGCGTCGAAGCCGTAAGCACGCCCCATCGGGCGCGCATAACGCGCGACGCGCAGGCAGTGTGCATAGGTTGAAGGTCGCGCCAGTTTCAAACGCTGCACGAGTGCGCGCGCACCGTTGGACGGCTGCTGCTGCGACCGCTGGCGGGCGGCTTGCAGGCGCAGGCAGAGCCGTTGCAGTTGATCGGCCCAGCCACCGTCGAGCAGGCGGACGGTAGCTGCGATGTCAGCGTCGAGACACAACTCTTTTTGCATAGGCGTCGCTTTACTCCTTACGAGTCTGGGGACTCTCGTTGGGCGCGCATGCGTCGGCCGCACAAGCTACAAGCGCGCGCTTTTACGCTCACTCAATTCAACCGTCGGGTGCTTCGGCGAGTGACCTTTTGGGGGTAGCTACTTACGGTTTGATTAGAGCATGCAGCGTGCCATGTTTCCTGTGTGCAACAACGACGCCCGCGACGAAACACACGTTGTTGCAGCCGTCTAAACGCCGAAAATATAACGTGATTAACAGGCGAATTTGCGGCGGTTGAGTTGAGGCCGCGTGTGATGGATGCATGCCTGATGATGACACAGTACGCATCCGCACACAGGCCGGGCGGCGCGTTTGGGCGGCATACTATATCGTGTTGCGGCTCACGATTTTGTTGACGCGCGGGCGTTCGCCCGTCACGCCCGTATGCTAAACTCGCGGCGGCGTAAGACGGACCATGTGCGTCTTCGCGCACGAAGTGCAATGGCCAACACGCAGACAGACAAGGGTTACAACGAAGAGGTCGAGACGGCGCTGCTCGACGTTGAACTGTTCCTCAAATACAAAGCGCCGCTGCGCGCGCTCGCGCGTTTGCATGAGGCGCTCAAGCTGTCGCCGCACTCGCTCAGGCTGCGCGAGAAGTTGCGCGAGGTCGCCTACGCGAACGAGCAGAAGGAAGAGGCGGCCCGCCAGTGCGTCGCGCTCGTCGAGCTATACATCATGCGCGAGGATTTCGACACGGCGCACGAGCGCCTGCTCGAAGCCAAGCAGTTCGACCCGCGCATCAACATCGCCCCCGGCCTCGAAGCTATCCGCCGCGCCCGTCGCCCCGACTTGCAACCGGCCGCGCACGTCGCCGCGGCCAACGTGCGGGCGCACGCCGTCACCTTCGCGGGCGATCTGGCCGTCATCAGCGTCTTCGACGCCGTGCAGGTGATCGAGAACGCACGCCTTACCGGCGCGCTCGCCATCAGCAGCGGCAGCGGCGCACCGCATCGCATCCACTTCAACGAAGGGCGCATCGTCGGCGCGGACAGCGCGGTCCTCAACGCCAACGCAGCCCTGCGCGCCGTGCTGGCCCTGACCGACGGCGCGTTCGACTTCGAGCGCACCGCCCAAGCCTTCCCCGTCACCATCCAAGCGCACAGCAACACCAACCTATTGCTCGACACCCTGCGCGAGTTAGACGAAGAAAAGATGGGATAGAGAACAGTAGGAAGTTAAGACAACCCCGACAGGGGCTTAATTGCAGCCTGCTTTTCTTAGTCTAGCAGCACGCGCGCTTGCAGGGCTTCGGCGCGTTCAAGGGCGGCGAGCAGGCGGAGGAACTGTTGATAGTTGCGGCTGCGTTGGCGGACGCGTGCGCGTTCCGAGTCGCTGAGGTCGTGGCGCAGGACGTGTTCGAGGAAGTCGTAGTAATCGGCCGTGGCGAGGAGCGGCAACTCGCGCGTGTAACTCGTCTCGGCTGCATCTTGTGCGGTGAAGCCGGTGAGCGCGTCGAAGAGATGATCGGTGGTGAGGTGTGCGGCTTCGCGCGCGAGCCGGATGGGCAAGCGCAGTTCAAAGAAGCGCAGGCGTTCGGGCGTTGTGATCTGGCGGAGTGATTTTGCGCCTTCGCCGTCGAAGGGCGAATCTTTATCGAGCAAGACGCGCAGCAGGCGCGGCTGGTCGTCCGTCGGGGTGGTGTCGAGCGTGAGTTGCACGCGGTCGGCTAAGAATTTCTCGAACTGCGCTTCAATCGGATAGGTGATGCGGCCCAGACAGCCGACCGCCTCGCCTTCGCCGGCCAACTCGTGCGGCAGGCGCGCGGGACACGTGCGGCACACGTCCGTCTCGGTCTGCATCCGCTCCATTTCGTCCGTCGCGCGTTCGACGAAGCGCACCTTCTCGTCCGAGGGCGCAACCGCTTCGCCCGTCGTCAGGCGCGTGTGCAGACTGCTCAAGCGCCCCCACGCGCGCAGGTGTTCTTCGGTGTAGCGCGCCCGCAGCGCGCACGGATATTCGACCGCGAACTCTAAAGACAAACCGCCTCCAACTGGCTCAAGGGAACTGGCGAAGCGCCACGTCGCCCGCGCGTTCGGTGACTTCGCGTGCGTATCATAACAGACGTGCGCCGCCCGCGTCAGTTGTCAGGCATGAGCCACAAAGCAGGTTTCAGCGTGGTGCAACTGGCATGGCGCAAGCTACGCTGTGCCGCGAGTAATGGTTGAAAAGATTGACGCTGCCCGGCCGCTGTGTTAGATGAAGCGCCGACACAAAGGCACATACGGGCTGCGGTTCGCACATGCAGCATCTCGCGTAAGCTCTAGCCAACGCACCAACCTAAACTGAGGATCAAGCAAATGAGATTGAACGCCGCGCGGAAGTCTATCGCCTGCCTGCTGACGACTGGGTTACTGCTGCTGTGTGCGCCGTTGCGCGCCGCCGCTTGGGGCAAGGAAGGGCACGCCATCGTGGCCCGCATCGCCGCCGCGCGTCTGACTCCGAAGACGCAGACGGCCGTGGTCAGTTTGTTGCAAGTCGATCCGTTTTTCCAACAGCAGTGTAAGAAGGCCGAAGAGCGTGGCCGACAAGTTGGCTTGCATCGCGTCTTGGGCTGACACGGTGCGCAACGAGAACGGCACTGCGCCGCTGCACTTCGTCAACATACCCGTCTATGCGCCCGTCGCGGATCGACATTACGAAGCCGCCCGCGATTGCAAGGCCGGTAAATGCGTCGTCGCGGCCATCGACAACAACATGGCCTTGTTGCGGCAATCGAAAAAGGTGACGGGCGCGCGCGCCGAAGCGTTGAAGTACGTCGTGCATTTTCTCGGCGACATACATCAACCGCTGCACAATGCCGTGGACCACGACGCGGACGCAGACGATGCGGAGAACAAACCGCCCGCGCACAAGGCTGTGCAGGATAACGGCGACCGGGGCGGCAATCTCAAGTTCGTCGTGTGGCTGAACGACACGGCGAACGAGTTCGGCTGCTGGAACCTGCACGCCGTCTGGGACGAAGGCATCATCGAACACAAGAACGCGAATCAGGTATCGTTCGCCAAAGCCCTTGCGCTCACCGATCAGCAGTTCGCCGAATTCAAGACGGGCACGCCCATTGATTGGGCCAACGAGGCGCTGGCGCTCGCCATCTCGAACGCTTACAACCTGCCCGCGCCCGACGCGCAGGATCGCGTCTGCGAGGTCACAAAGCTGGTCGGGCCGAAGAAGCAGAAGACAACCGAGTGCGCCACCTTCGCGGCGTCAGTTTGTACGCTCTCAGAGGTGCATCGTCGTTATCATCTGGACGAGAGTTACTTCGACACGAACCTGCCCGTGATTGAAGCGCAACTGCAACGCGGCGGCGCGCGCCTCGCCATGCTGCTCAACAACGTGTTCGACCCGAAACCCTAACGTCACCACAGGTCCAAAGACACAGGCCCGCGCACTCAAGTGTAGTGCGCGGGCCTGCTGGCTTGCACGTTGCCTTTTTGCCTTCCGTTTCCGCCCCCTGTTAAGCTGGCGGCGAAGGGTGGGCGAGCTAATGGAAATCACGCAGGAATTTGTCGAGTTGATGATCTGCCCGGCGTGTCAGGCGCAGTTGCGCTTGCAACCGGACGGCAGCGCCATCAAGTGCGGCGCGTGCCGCCGCGTCTATGCGATCAAGGACAACATCCCCGACATGCTGGTCGAGCACGCCACGATTGACGATGGAGAGGCCGCGCCCGCAAGTTGAACCGGCGACGGCCCGCCCGCTAGGGGTCGCGCGTTGGGGCTGGACCGAGGTGCGGCGCGTGCTCGTCGTGCGCCTGCGCTCCATCGGCGACACGGTACTGGCCACGCCCGCGCTTCACGCCCTGCGCCGCTTCCTGCCCGCCGCCCGCATCGACGTGCTACTCGAAGATTGGGTTGCGCCACTCCTAACAGATCACACAGACGTTGACACCGTGATCACGGTCGCGCGCGCCAGCACACTGGCCCGGCTCGCGCTCGTGCGTCGCCTGCGGGCCGCGCGCTACGACGTGGCTTTCAACCTGCACGGCGGTAGCACCGCCGCGCTGCTCACGTGGGCGTCGGGCGCAAGGCAACGCGTCGGCTACGCGCACTATCGTTTCAGCGCGTTGCACAACCACCGTGCGCCGCCCGCCGCAGAGTTGTGGCAGCAGCCGCAGACGCACTCCGCCGAGCAACAACTCGCGCTCGTCGGCTGGACCGGCGTGCCCGTCACGGATCGACCGAGCGCGCGCCTCGTCGTGACCGCGCAGGCGCGCGCATCAGTCGCACAACAACTGCGCGCCGCCGGTCTGAGTGAAGCGCAACCCTTCGTCCTCTTTCATCCGGCGGCGGCCTTCGACTCGAAGCAGTGGGCGGCGGAAAACTTCGCGCGGGTCGCGGCCGACTGCGCCGCGCGCGGCCTCTCTGTCGTCGCCGTCGCCGCGCCGCACGAGCGCGCGACCCTCGCCGCGCTCAGCGCCCACACGCCCACGCCTATCATCTCGTTCACCGGACTCACGCTGCCCGAACTGACCGCGCTCGCGGCGGCCGCGCGCCTCTTCGTCGGCAACGACAGCGGCGTCGCCCACATTGCCGCCGCCACGAACACGCCCACCGTCGTCGTCTTCGGCTCGTCCAACGTCGCCCACTGGCGGCCTTGGACCCGAGCACCGGCCGAAGTTGTCCGCGAAGAGATGCCGTGCGCGCCCTGCCCCGGCTACACCTGCGCCGAGTTCGGCGTCGCCCAGTGCATCCGCCGCGTCACGGTCGAACACGTCACGGCCGCCGTCGCGCGTGTGCTGCAACCGTAACCGCCCACCGCCACCAAAGGAGCTAACCTCATGCACGCGTCCACCCCGCAACGCCCCCACGCCGCCCGCTTCTTAGCGCGCCCCCGCTGCCGGCCCCTGCTCCTGCTCCTGACCCTGCTCCTACTGATAGCCCCACTCGCCGCCCAATCCAAGCAGGAAAAGAACGAGACAGCGGTTAAGCAATTAGTCACCGAAGGACTGCAACTGATCAAGGAAGGGTCAAAGGTATCGCTCGAAGCAGCCAGCCACAAATTTATCGAAGCTTTACCCCTTGTCCGCGCCCTGCGCGACACCGCAAGCGAGGCTTTAATACTCACGGCCATCGGCTTTATCCACAACGCACTTGGCGAGAAGCAGCAGGCGCTCGACTACTACAATCAAGCCTTGCCGCTCAACCGCGCCGCCGGGGATCGTACCGGCGAGGCCCGGACGCTCAATAACATCGGTCAGGTCTATGCCGACTTAGGTGAGAAGCAAAAGGCGCTCGCCTTCTACGATCAAGCCTTGCCCCTTAGACGTGCGGTCGGGGATCGCAGCGGCGAAGCAACGACGCTCAACAACATCGGTCAAGCCTACGCCGACTTAGGCGAGCGGCAAAAGGCACTCGACTACTACAATCAAGCCTTACCGCTCAGCCGCACCATCGGGGATCGTGTTGCCGAGGCCCGGATGCTCAATAACATCGGCGGGGTTTACAACGCACTTGGCGAGAAGCAGCAGGCGCTCGACTATTTCACCCAAGCCTTGCTGCTCAGACGTACCATCGGGGATCGGGGCGGCGAAGCGACCACGCTCAACAACATCGGCGGGGTCTACATTGACTTAGGCGAGCAGCAAAAGGCGCTCGACTACTTGATACAGGCCCTACCGCTCAGCCGCGCCGTCGGGGATCGTATTGCCGAGGCAACGATACTCAATAACATCGGTCAGGTCCACAATAAATTAGGTGAAAAACAGCAGGCGCTCGATAGCTATAGTCAAGCCCTGTCGCTCAGCCGCGCCATCGGAGATCGGGGCGGCGAAGCGACGCTGCTCAGCAACATCGGTCAAGTCTATGCCGACTTAGGCGAGCGGCAAAAGGCACTCGACTATTTCAACCAAGCCCTGCCGCTGCTACGCGCGGTCGGGGATCGGGGCGGCGAGGCGACGGAACTCGGCAATCTTGCCTATGTCGAGCGAGCGCGCGGCAATCTGCCTGCGGCGCTCGGCAGAATTGAGGCAGCCCTCGTCATCATCGAATCCTTGCGCACTAAGATTGCTAGTCAAGAATTACGTGCCTCCTACTTTGCGACCGCACAGGGTTATTATGAATTTTATATTGACTTGTTGATGCGCCTGCACAAACAGCAGCCGGCCGCAGGTTATGACAGCAAGGCGCTGCAAGCGAGCGAGCGCGGGCGGGCGCGCAGCTTGCTCGAACTGCTGACGGAGGCGGGCGCAGACATTCGAGAGGGCGTTGACTCGCAGTTAGTCGCGCGCGAACGCGACTTGCAACAGCAACTCAATACTAGCGCGCAACGACAGTTGCAACTCCTGAGCGGTCCTCACACCGAAGCGCAGACGGTCGCCAGCGCCAGAGAGATCGAGCGCCTGACGACTGAGCTTCAGCAGGTCGAGACACAGATCAGACAGACCAGCCCGCGTTACGCCGCCCTGACGCAGCCGCAGCCCTTAACGCTCGCAGAGATTCAGACACAGGCGCTCGATGCCGATACGCTGCTGCTCGAATACGCGCTCGGCACAGACCGCAGTTACCTGTGGGCGGTAACGCCGACCGCGATCACGAGTTATGAATTGCCGAAGCGCGCGGAGATCGAAGCCGCCGCAGTGGAGTTTTACGAGTCCGTTCATACATCTCCGAAGGCGGCGGCGAAGGGCGCGGCGGTGAAGCAGGGTCTGAGCGGCGAGATACAGCAACAGACGCAGGCGCAGGCGGCGCGGACGGCGGCGCAGTTGAGCCGGATGCTGCTTGCGCCGGTTGCGCCGCTGCTAGGCAAGAAGCGCCTGCTCGTCGTCGGTGATGGGGCGTTGCAATACATCCCGTTCGCGGCGCTGCCAAGTCCGCCGAGTGCCGCGAGCAACGCGCCGCCTGTGCCGCTTATCGTCACGCACGAGCTTGTAAATCTGCCGTCAGCTTCGACGCTCGCGGTGTTGCGGCGTGAGTCGGGCGCGCGGCGGCCCGCGCCGAAGACGCTGGCGGTGCTGGCCGATCCGGTGTTTGAGAGTAGCGACGAGCGGCTGAAAGCACGAGCCGGGCAGCCAGCGGCGCGCAACGCGGAGTCAGCGGGGCGCGGAGGTGAGACGCGCGGACTCGGACTGGTCTTGACCACGGCGGCCAAGCAGTCGGGCATGGCGGACGCGGGCTTGCGGATTCCGCGTCTGCCGGGGACGCGGCGCGAAGCGGAGGCGCTTGCCAAGCTTGTGCCGCCCACTCAGTACAAAGCGGCGCTCGACTTTGCGGCGAACCGGCAGACGGCGACCAGCGCAGAGCTTGCGCAGTTTCGCTTTGTGCATTTCGCCACGCACGGCTTGCTCAACAGCCAGCACCCGGAACTCTCCGGCGTCGTGCTGTCGTTGTTCGACGAGCAGGGTCAGCCGCAGGACGGTTTTTTGCGCGCACACGAAGTCTTCAACTTGAAGCTGGCGGCGGATGTGGTCGTGCTCTCGGCGTGTCAGACGGGACTCGGCAAAGAGATCAGCGGCGAAGGGCTGGTCGGCCTCACGCGCGGCTTCATGTACGCAGGTGCGCCGCGCGTGGTGGTCAGCTTATGGAACGTTGACGACGCGGCGACGGCTGAATTGATGACGCGCTTCTATCGCGGCATGCTCGTGGATAAGCTGCGCCCGGTACAGGCGCTACAGGCGGCGCAGGTGTCGATGCTGAAAGAGCCGCGCTTTGCCGCGCCCTACTTTTGGGCGGCGTTCACGTTACAAGGCGAGTGGCGCTAGGCGCGTCGCGCGTGTGCTGGCGGGGAGTAGTTGAGTTTGAAAAACTGGGCGGGGTTAAGCGTTGGCGGCGCGAACCTCTTCGAGCAGGCGCTTGACGGTGGGGACGACCTCGCTGATGTGCGGCTTGACGATGTAAACGTTTGCGCCTGCGCGCAGCCCCGCTTCCCTGTCCGCGTGGTAGCCGTGCCCGGAAAAGATGACGACCGGCGTTTTCTTGTCGTGCCGGCGAATCTGCTCGCACAGCCCGACGCCCGACACACCGGGCAACTGGCCGTCAATGATGTAGAGGCTGAATTGTTCCTGCGCGATGAGCCGGAGTGCGGCGGCCGTGTCTTGGACGGCTACCGCCTCCAAGTCGGAATACTCCAAGAGGTGCTGAAGTAGAGCACGAGTATCTTCGTCGTCGTCAACACAAAGTATGCGCATCGAGGTAACTCCTGTTTGGCGGGGGCTGAGTAGTCAATTCGGCAGGGACGGGTGCGACTATACACTATGCTCACTACCGGACATAGTGTTAATTGTGCAGCTTGATTCACGTCCGTTGGCCAACAGAACCAAGACCGGGTGTGTTATAGTGGTCACACCGTTCGACCCTGTTCTTTTGAGAATCCATCATGCGACATCGGGTCAAGTCTCACACTTTCCCTTGTGCCGTCTGCTGCGTTCAACACGCGCGACCGAAGAAGCAAGTAACCGATGTCAACCACAAAACCGCCCGCCAATCGTGTCCGCAATCTGATTCTGGCCGCACTGCCCGAAGCCGACTATGCCCGGCTCGCCCCGCACCTAAAGCATGTCGAGATGAAGCGCGGCGTGATTCTCTACCGCGCGCATGAGCGCATGGAATACGTCTATTTCCCACTCGACTCGATGACTTCGGTGGTGGCAACCACGACCGATGGCGGGGCTATCGAAGCCGGCGTCATCGGGCGCGAGGGCATGACGGGCATATCGGTTGTGTTGGGCGTGGACGTGTCATCCGTCGAGTTGATGGTGCAGTTGCCGGACAGCGGGCTGCGGCTGGCGGCGAGCGTGCTTGTCGAAGAGTTCCAGCGGGCCAGCGCGCTGCAACGAGTGCTGCTGCGCTACACGCACGCAACGATGGTCATGCTCTCGCAGACGGTGGCGTGCAACCGCCTGCATCACATCGCGGAACGGCTCGCGCGCTGGCTGCTAATGTGCCGCGACCGCGCCGGCTCGGACGAGTTGCTGTTGACGCACGAATTTCTCGCCATGATGCTCGGTGTCCGCCGCGCCGGAGTGACCGAAGTGGCCGGCGTCTTGCAGGCTGAAGGCTTAATCAGTTACAAGCGCGGGCACATCACCATCATAGACAGACCGGGGCTGGAAGAGTTCTCCTGCGAATGTTACGGCATCGTGAAAGCCGCATTCGACCAACTGCACAACGGGCGCGACCGCGCGCACCAGCAAGCAGACTGAACGCAGCACGCAGCAAGGGCCGGGCGCAGTCTTGCGCCATGCGCCGCCCGCCTGCAACCAATAGCCCTTAGTCCATCCGTCCGCCCGGCTCACTCACGGGCGGCTGTTTCCTATCTGATCGTGTAGAATCCCCTGCGGCCTCTCCTGTGCCTTGAAGCACGCATGAATCTGTTGACCCAACAACGCGCGGCCGAGTTGCTGGCGCGCATGCGCGACCGCCGCATCGTCGTCTATGGCGACGCGATGCTGGACGAGTTCGTCTGGGGCGACGTGACGCGCATCTCGCCCGAAGCGCCCGTGCCCGTCGTCGTGGTGCAGCGCGAGTCTGTGTGCTTGGGCGGCGCGGCGAACGTGTTGGCGAACCTCGTCTCGTTGGGCGCGCGCGTCACGTTCGTCGGCGTCGCGGGGTGCGACCGCGCAGGCGAACAACTCGCGGCCAAACTCGACGAAGTGGGCGCGCACGACCGCGCACGGGCCGTGCTCATCACAGATACGGAGCGGCCCACCACACTCAAGACGCGCATCCTCGCGCACAATCACCCCGTCGTGCGCGCCGACCGCGAACGGCGCACGCCCGTCGCCGCGCCCATCGAAGACAAGTTGATCGCTGCGCTCACCGCTGCGCTTAAAGACGCGTCGGCGCTCGTCGTGTCGGACTACGACAAGGGCGCGGTCACGCCGCGTGTGCTCGCCGCAATCTTGCCGCGCGCCGAAAGCGCGGGCTTGCCCGTACTGATCGATCCGAAACCGCGCAACTTCGATGCCTACCGGCCCGCCACGCTCGTCACGCCGAATCATCACGAGGCGCTGCACCTCGCCAACAGTGAAGAGAACACAGACGCGGGCATGGCCGCGGCCGCACGCACTTTGCGCGCGCGCATCAACTGTCAAGCGTTGGTCATCACGCGCGGCGAGCGCGGCATGTTGCTGCTCGAAGGCGACGGCCCGCCTGTCTATGTCGAGACGGTGGCGCGCGAAGTTTATGACGTGACGGGCGCGGGCGACACTGTGATCGCCACGCTCGCCGCCGCGCTCAGTGCGGGCGCGACGCTGACTGAAGCCGCCGCGCTCGCCAATCACGCCGCCGGCATCGTCGTCGGCAAACTCGGCACGGCGACCGCGACCGCCGACGAGGTGGTCAAATCATTCATAGCGGAGGCGTGAGAGCCGATGCCGATTCGTGTACGCAAGCTGCGCCTGTTCTTCATCCTGCTCGTGCTTGGCATCTTTGCGCTGGCGGGCGTGCTGCTCGTCAAGACGTTTCGTTACCCGTCGAAGCAGTTGCAAATCGCGGCCGCGCCCGACGTAGCCGTGGACGCGAACGCAGCCGCCGAACACTTGGCGCAAGTCATCCGCTTACAGACCGTCTCACATCCTGACCCCGCGCAGTTCAAAGGCGACGAGTTCACGAAACTGCACGACTACCTCGCACAAACTTTTCCCCGCACGCATGCCGCGCTCACGCGCGAAGTGGTCGCCGGGTACAGTCTGCTTTATACGTGGCCCGGCAAGATAAAAGTTTGAAGCCGATCCTGTTGATGGGTCACATGGACGTTGTGCCCGTCGAGCCGGGCACGGAAGGGCAATGGACGCAGCCGCCGTTCGAGGGCCGCAACGCGGACGGTTACGTGTGGGGGCGCGGCGCGCTTGATGATAAGGCCAGCGTCGTCGGTCTGCTCGAAGCGGTCGAACAGTTGTTGCGTGAAGGTTATCAACCGCGCCGCACGATCTATCTGGCCTTCGGGCACGACGAAGAACAGGGCGGACCTGCGGGCGCACCCGCCATCGCCGCACTACTCGGCACGCGTCATGTCGAGCTTGAATACGTGCTTGACGAAGGCGGCGCGATCACGGACGGCATCTTGCGCGGCATGAGTCGCCCCGTCGCCGTGCTCGGCACAGCGGAGAAAGGTTTTGTCAGCGTCGAACTAACGGTGGCGGGCACGGGCGGGCACTCGTCCGCGCCACCGCCGCAGACCGCCATCGGCATCTTGAGCGCCGCCGTCGGGCGCTTGGAAGCGCAACAGATGCCCGCCCAACTCAAGGGCGTGACCGAGCAGATGTTTGCCTACGTCGGCCCGGAGATGAACTTTCTGCCGCGCGTGCTCTTGGCCAATATGTGGTTGACGCGCCCGCTCGTCGTGCGCCAGTTGCAAGCCGCGCCGCACACGAATGCGTTGCTACGCACGACCACGGCCGCCACCATCTTCGAGGGCGGCGTGAAAGACAACGTGCTGCCGAGCCGCGCGCGTGCCGTCGTCAACTTTCGCATCCTGCCCGGCGACACAGTGGCCGGCGTGCTCGAACACGTGCGCCGCACGATTGCGGACGAGCGTGTGCAAGTTGAAGTGTTGAAGACAACGACCGTGAGTGAGCCGTCGCCCGTGTCCGGCACGGACACGCCGGGCTATCGTGTGATCGAGCGGACGATCCGCGAGTTGTTCCCGACGGTCGTGGTCACGCCCGCGCTCGTCATCGGCGCGACCGACGCGCGCCACTACACGAAGCTCAGCCCGAACGTCTATCGCTTCCTACCCGCGTGGCTGCGACCCGCCGACCTCGAACGCATCCACGGCACGAACGAACGCATCAGCGTCGAGAACCTCGCGCAGTTCGTCAAATTCTATCGCCAACTGATTCGCAACTCGGACAGTTGATGGACGAGTAGGCGGCTGCGTTCACTTGTTGCTGGCGTTGAATTGCGGCGGCGTGACGCCGAGTTGCTGGTGCATGGCCATGAAGTCGAAGTTGTTCCACGCTTCGACGATCTGAGCGTCGCGCCAGCGCGTGATGCAGATGCCGTTGAACTCGACGGATCGCTGCGTGGCAGCGAAGCCGAGCGTGTCGCCCTGATGCTTGGCGCGCACGATGCAACGCGCCGCAACCTTGTCGCCTTCGGCAATCAAATCTGCGACAACGATCTCAACATCCGGAAAGGCGTTCTTGAAAGTGTGGAAGAACGGCCTAAAGCCGTCGGGGCCGCGCAACGGCTCGGCGTCGCTCAGCCCGTGCGCCAACCCGTCCGCCGCGAACAGTTCGTCAATCGCTTCGGCCCGGCCCTTGTTCCAAACCTCATCGAACCAGCGCTGCATCAACGCCTTGTTATCAAGCGACTTGTAATCGGCATTCATCGCGTGTGCCTCTCTCTAGCCCGGCGGCCAACTGAGTGCGCGCCCGCCGAGGATGTGCAGGTGCAGGTGCAGGACCGACTGGCCCGCGCCCGCGCCCGTGTTGATCACGGTGCGGAAGCCGCTCTCGGTCAACCCTTCGTCGTTGGCGACGCGCGCGGCGACCCGCAGGATGTGGCCGAGGACGGCTTCGTCGCCGCGCCCCGCGTCTTCAAGCGACTCGATATGTTCGCGCGGGATGACGAGCACATGCACGGGCGCTTGCGGGTTGATGTCGCGGAAGGCGACGCAGCGGTCGTCCTGAAAGATCACGTCTGCGCGAACCTCGTCCGCGACGACGCGACAGAAGATGCAATCCTGTTCAGCCATAAGTGTTAAGGATGCAGACCGCATAATGATGGATGAAACAACTGCTGATCAGCTTGTCATTCATCAGGCATCATGCCGCCTCCATCATGTTCCTTTCATACTTCCGTTTACAGCACACCGACCTCGGCGGGTGGTGGCAATTGCGCCGTGACGGAGTCGCGGACGCGCACGATCTCAGCGCCGACGGCGCGCAGTTTCGACTCGATCTTTTCGTAGCCGCGATCTATGTGATAGACGCGCTCGATGATCGCCTCGCCTTCGGCGATGAGGCCGGCGAAGACGAGCGAGGCCGAAGCGCGCAAGTCCGACGCTTGCAGGCGTGCGCCCGCGAGTGGCGTCGGCCCCGTGACGACCGCCGTGCGTCCTTCGACGTTGATGCGCGCGCCCATGCGTTGCAGTTCCGACGCGTGCATAAAACGGTTCTCGAAGATCGTCTCGGTGATGCGCGCCTGCCCACGAGCCTGCGTCATCAACGCCATGTACTGCGCCTGCATGTCGGTCGGGAAGCGCGGGTGCGGCTCGGTCGTCATGTCGCACGCTTTCAGACCCGCCGCGCCGCGCCGCACGCGCAACGTACTCTGGTTGATCTCTTCGATCTCGACGCCCGCCTCGCGCAGTTTAGCAATGACCACGGCCGAATGCTCCGGGCAACAGTCTTTCAACTCCAACTCGCCACCCGTAATCGCGGCGGCGACGAGAAACGTGCCCGTCTCGATGCGATCAGGAATGATCGTGTGCTCGGCCGCGCCCAATGCTTCGACGCCTTCAATCGTGATGGTCGGTGAGCCTGCGCCGCGCACGCGTGCGCCCATGCGATTCAACAGTTCGGCCAGATCGACGATCTCAGGTTCGCGCGCGGCGTTGTGCAACACGGTCTGGCCTTCGGCGAGCGTGGCGGCCATCATCAAGTTCTCCGTGCCCGTCACCGTCACCTTGTCGAAGCTGAACTCCGCCCCTTGCAAGCGGCCGCGCTGCGGCGCACGCGCGACCACGTAACCCGCTTCGAGATCGACCTGCGCGCCCAGGACCTTCAACGCTTCCAGATGCAGATCGATAGGCCGCGTGCCGATAGCACAACCGCCGGGCAAGCTGACTTTCGCCTTGCCGAACCGCGCGAGCAGAGGCCCCAACACAAGCACGGACGCGCGCATCGTCTTGACGAGATCATAGGGCGCTTCAAACAACTCTATGTGCGCGGCCGTGATCTTGTGCGTGCGTAGTTCGGGCGTCAGCACGGTCGCGCCTAAGTCTTCGAGCAGGCGGCGTTGCGTGATGATGTCGCGCACGTATGGGACGTTGTGCAGCGTCACGCTCTCGGCGCTCAACAGGGCCGCGGCCATGCACGGCAACGCCGAGTTCTTCGCGCCGCTCACGGCAATGCGCCCATGCAAAGGTCGGCCACCCGCGATGCGAAACTTGTCCATATAACAACTGTGATCAGAGGTTAGTGCTTCGCGGCCAGTGGCAACGGTTGGCGCTGACCGCTAACTTTTGCCCTCTGCCCTCTTAATTTTAGCGGCGAGATTCTAACACGAGCAGGAAGGGCCGACTAGCCAACACTAGCCGCCGCGACGGCACACAACCGGGCGCGCTTACGACAGGTGCGCGAGCCGGTGGCGCGCTTTTGCGATCTGGCGTTCGACGCTCGCGGCCGTGTCGGCGAGCGAGTCGCGCCCGCGCGCTGCCGCTTCGTCGGCCGCCAACTTCACGCGATAGAGGCCGTCTTGTTTCAGTCGTCTCAGGCCGAACTCGACGGTGCGCAGTTCCTCTTTCAAATTGATCAAGCGCACGCCTAAATCTGCCGCGTCGTCCGCCCCCACGGGCGCGGCGCAATAGGATTGCAACTGCTCGTCGCCCAAGAGCGTGTGCAAGCTCTCCACGTCGCCTTCACGATACGCGCGGCTCGCCTCGACCATGATGGCGTGTCGCCGCCGCGCCTCGTGTTCATCAGCCGCCATGTCCGGATGAAACAGACGCGCGACCGACCAGAACAACTTGCGCAGCGATGTCTTGATCGGTGCGACCGCTTGCGCGGACTGATCAGCAGCGACCTCTTCAGTCGTCGCTTCGACACCGAGCGCACGCCGCGCCGCTTCGTTGATCTCGCGTTCCAGTTCGGCCAACTCGGCCAAACGCCGACCGACAACTTGCGTGTAACGCGTCTTGAACTCACGTAACTCCGTCTGCAAGATCGATAACTCCGCGCGGCGTGCGGCCAACAACGATTCCACCCGCGCGATCTCATATGCGAGATCGACCGGCTCATGTTTCGGCGCAGATGGTTGCAGACTCAGGCTCGACATAAAGAAGTTCGCCGCGCATCAGTGTAACAGGAAGGGCGCGGTCGTTCATCCGCGCCGGAGTTGCAACACGACGGCGCGCGGGATGCCTTGCAAGTCTTGATGAATGGCGAGCAGCGTCCATGTGCGCGCGTCGATCAAACGCGCGACCGCTTCATGTTGATCAAACCCGATCTCAAACAGCAGATGCCCGCCGGGCACAAGGAACTGCGGCGCGTCTGTGAGCAAGCGCCGGATGATCGCCAAGCCATCGCCGCCGGGCGTCAACGCGCCGCGCGGCTCGTGGTCGTGCACCTCGCGCTGCAAGGCCGGCAGATCAGCTTCCGCAACGTAAGGCGGATTAGACACGATCACATCGAACTTAACCTTGCCGCCGCGAGCGCGGCGAAGCAATCGGACACGACGAGTTGCAGCCGCGCTTCAACGCCGTGCCGCGCGGCGTTGCGAGCCGCGACGCGCAGAGCCGCATCCGAGATGTCTAACCCGACGGCGCGCGCATCCGCGCGTTCATGCAAAAGCGCGATGGCGATGCAACCTGAGCCTGTGCCCACGTCGCAGACATGCGGCGCACGCGTCGCCTCTAATAACGCGCGCGCCTGTTCGACCAGCAACTCCGTTTCGGGGCGCGGGATGAGCACGTCGGGCGTAACTTCAAATTCAAGCCCGTAGAAATCCTGTCGCCCCGTGACGTACTGCAACGGCTCGCCCTGCGCGCGCCGTTCGACACTCAGACGAAACTGCGCGAGTGCATCGGGCGCAAGCACGTCCGCGCCGTGCGCGATCAAGAACGCGTGCTCGCATGCAAGCGCGTGCATCAGCAGCGTCAACGCATCGCGTCGTGCGTCGGCGCTGCCGCTGGCGCGCAGTTGTGCGGTCGCTTCGGCCAGCGCCTGCGCGATGGTCGCGCCGGGTTGTTGTTGGCTCATCATCCTGCTCGCGGTTATAATACGCGCCACCCCGAACCGACGCGAACAACACATGCGCGAGCCGCGCGCTTAAGTCTTGCGTTACGACTAGCGCGCCGCGTTCGTTTACAACGAGGGGCGATATCAAGGTTGAGTTTCACATCAAAGGGGGCAGCGAACAACATGGCAGAAGCGAAACAATCGGCATTAGACGATCAAGGCACGGGCGAACAAGCGGGGCGCGAAATTCTGCGCCGCCTGCGCGACGAAGGCTGCAACGGCGACGACGCGCAACTCGCGCTTATCTTGGGTCGCCCCGTCGAAGAAGTGCAGGGCTGGCTCAACGGCGACGCGTCCATAGATGATGATCTCATCATGAAAGCGCGCGGCATCGCGCAAGAGCGTGGGATCAAGATCGAATAGCTACCAGCGGTCAGCAATCAGCGATCAGCTAAAGACAAAAAGCTGATCGCTGATTGCTGACCGCTTCTCCCTCATGAACGACAAGCTCATCGCGGCCACGGCGGCGCTGCTCGACTCGTACACGTGCGACGGCGTGAAGATTCATCACCTCGACCGCCGGCCGCTGCCCGCCCACGCCGAGATCATACGCGTGCTTGCGGCGCTGCACGAGATATTGTTTCCCGGTTACGTCGGCGCGCAAGGCTTGACCGGCACGGCGCTGCGTCTGCACGTCGAAGCGCGTATGGCGTGGCTTTACGAGACGTTGACCGAGCAGATCAGCCGCGCCGTCAACCACGGCAAACGACTCGAAGACGCCTGCGAAGTTACTGACCGCGAGGCCGCCGACTGTGCCGGCGAGTTCCTCGCGCGCCTGCCCAGCGTGCGTGCCGCGCTTGCCACGGACGTGCAGGCCGCTTACGACGGCGACCCGGCCGCCGGCTGCTTAGACGAGATCATCTTCAGCTATCCCGGCCTCTACGCGGTCGTAACCTACCGGCTCGCGCACGAGTTACACGACTTGCGCGTGCCGCTCATCCCGCGCATCATGACCGAGTACGCGCACCACCGCACCGGCATAGACATACATCCCGGCACACGCATCGGCCCGCGCTTCTTCATCGATCACGGCACGGGCGTCGTCATCGGCGGCACGGCCGTCATCGGCACAAACGTCAAACTCTATCAGGGCGTCACGCTCGGCGCGTTCTCGTTCGACAAGGACGGGCGCGGCTCGTTCGTTCGCCACACCAAACGTCATCCGACCATCGAAGACGACGTGGTTGTCTATGCGGGCGCAACCATCCTCGGCGGCGACACCATCATCGGTCGCGGCTCAAGCATCGGCGGCAACGTCTGGCTCACACACTCCGTCCCCCCGGCACACACGTCCGCCAAGACGCACCCAACCTGCGCATCAACACGCCGGATCAAGTTGTCTCGTAAAGCGTGAAGCGTAAATCGTGCATAGATAAAGCCGGTTCTGTCTATTCATGATTTACGGAAAGCCTGCCGCATTCGCAGTTTCTAATCAGTACAAACGAACGCGAGTTTCGTTTTCTCCCCTGTAGGGCCAAGGAACCCCCAGCTTTGCGCGAAGCTGGGGGTTCGGTCATTAAAGGGTCGGGTTTAACAGAGTTTGTCAGCGAAGGAGCCTCGCCACCAATGAGCACGTTGATGAAAAGCATGCTGCTGTTTTTGTTGAACTTGCTCGACGCGCTGTTAACCCTTATCTGGGTGCGCGCCGGCCTCGCCACCGAAGGCAACAGCTTGATGGGCCGGTTGCTCGACGCGGGCGACATGCCCTTTATGCTCACCAAACTGGCGGTCGGCGCATTCGTCGCCGTCGTGCTCTATCACTTTGCACATCTGACGCTGGCGCGGCGCGGCATGCGACTCGTGCTTGGCCTCTACGTCAGTCTGATGTTCGTTCACGCCGCGACGGGGCTATCGGCCCTCGGCTGGGACGCGCCCGACGCGCTCGCTTACCTGATGCGCGCCTCGAACGATCTGCTGCTCACCATTTTCTAAAGTTTAACTCCGGCCGGGTGCGCCGCCGCTATCGTGAGCCACCCCAGCACTCTTGCCCTCTAAAAAGGCCTCGCGTGCGTCGCCTTGCGCCCGCCGCAGTTAACTGATAACTGCCGCCAAACCTACCCGCCCACGCCTTCGTATTCACTACCGCACTAACCGCGCGCGCCCAAGTGGCCGTAAGATAACGCGCGGAGTTGCCCGCCCGGGTTCGACGTGCGCTACGATTTAGCGCAAACGATGCGCGCCGCCCACGCATCTTAAGGTCATACGGTTATTTGATTTCATCGAGGTTGAAACGCCATGTACAGAATCTCTGCACGACAGATACTCATGATCGCGTTTTTGTCTGCGCTCGTCGCGGCAGGCGCGGTTCTTTCCTTCGACCGCTACGGCGCGCGCCTGTTGCAACCGCAAGGGGGCGCGGCTTTTACGGAAGCGCCGCCCGCCGGTATCACCAGCACGTCGGTTGCCTCTGACGAACAGAACAACATCGAGGTTTATAAGACGATCTCGCCCGGCGTCGTCTTCATCACTTCGACCACCGTGGCGCGCGGCAATTTCTTCTTCGAGGACGAGGAACGCGACGGTTCAGGCTCAGGCTCGGTCATCGACAGCGAAGGGCACATCCTGACCAACTATCACGTCATCGAGGGCGCGCAGAAACTCAGCGTCTCGTTCGGCGGCGATAAGTCTTACCCGGCGCGCGTCGTCGGCACAGACCCGGACACAGACCTCGCGGTCATCCAAGTGACCGCGCCGCGCGAACAGTTAACGGTCGTGCCCTTTGGCGAATCCGACCGCCTCGTCGTCGGCCAGAAAGTGCTGGCCATCGGCAACCCGTTCGGCTTAACACGCACGCTTTCAACCGGCGTTATCTCCGGTCTGCAACGCCCCATACGCGCGCGTAACGGTCGCCAGATCGAAGGTGCGATCCAAACCGATGCGTCGATTAATCCCGGCAACTCCGGCGGCCCGCTGCTCGATTCGTCGGGCCGCATGATCGGCATCAACTCGCAGATTCTCGCCCCGTCGGGCGGCTCGGTCGGCGTCGGCTTCGCCGTGCCCGTGAGCATCGCCAAGCGCGTCGTGCCACAACTGATCCAGAGCGGCGCGGTCTTGCGGCCCAAGCTCGGCATCTCGTCGCTCGACGTGCGCAGCCTGCAAGTGCGCTTGCCCGTCGCGGACGGCGTGATGATCTATCAACTCGATCCGAACGGCGCGGCGGCGACGGCGGGCTTGCGCGGCGTGCAGCAGTCCTATGACGGCGACATCGTGTTCGGCGATGTCATCACGGCGATTGACGGCGAGCACGTCGGCGACAAAGACGATCTGTTCCGCATCCTCGACAAGCATCAAGTCAACGACACGATTCAAGTCGAAGTCTTGCGCGACGGCCGCCGCAACACGCTGCCCGTGCGCCTGTTGCCCGACCGCCGCACCGGCGTGCGCCGCTAAAGCTCGTAGGGCCAGTTTTATGGAGCACTTCCGCAACAGCGGCTACGGCTGGACGTGCAAACGTTGCGGCGACGAACAGACAGCGCGCGCGGGGCCAGCCAGCCCGCGCGCTCGTTTCTTTCACGAAGGCGAAGCGGAAGAACGCGACATGCGACTCTCAACGCCCGCGCTCGCACGCTGGCGCGACGACACTCGGCAAGTGCTCGTCTGCCCGCGTTGCGGCATTGAAGAACAGATTCAGGCTTAGCAGAACAGACTAACCACCAAGCCACGAAGACACGAAAGAAGCGTTAATGATTTCTTTCGTGTCTTCGTGGCTTGGTGGTTAATTTTATCCCTGACCAAGCAAGCGCCTTAGCTCGCTGATACGCGCTTCGGGTGCGCCGTAGCGTGCGCGGTAATCTGCGAGGCTGCGGCGGATCGCTTCGTGCGCTTCGATGCGGCCGTACACGGCGGCGATCTCGACGCGGCGCGGCGCGTCCTGCGGCAGTTGTTTGTAGCTGAGAAAGTAGTGGCGCAGGCGGTCGATGAGGCCGGGCGGCGCGTCGGTGATGTCGGCGATCTGGCCGAAGGCCACGTCGTCGTCGAGCACGGCGACGATCTTGTCGTCGGCCTCGTTGCCGTCGATCATGCGTAGGCCGCCGATGGGGCGTGCGCGCACGAGCAGGTCTGCGTGCGTGATCGTCTTCTCGGTGAGGACGCAGATGTCCATCGGGTCGCCGTCGCCGCGTATGCCGGTTAGCCCCGTCTGTGCTTCGCAGAGTCGCGCCACTTCGTCGCCGCAAAAGGTCTGCGGGATGAAGCCGTAAGGCATGGGACAGAGCGACGAGAAACGTTGCGGGCGGTCGAGCCGCAGATGCCCGGAACGCTTGTCGAGTTCGTACTTGACCGTATCGGTCGGGACGAGTTCGATGTACGCGGTCACGCGTTCGGGCACATCCGCGCCGGGCGTGATGCCGTGCCACGGGTGCGCTTGAAAGAGCAGCGCCAGTAGTTCATACAGTTGTTGCTCGTCGGTTTGCATCGTGGGCTGAGCTTCGTCCGGCATGATGACTCGTCCTGTGTTGCGCTCGGCGCGCACACGCACGCCGCTATGTTAAAATCGGCGCGCGTCGCCAGTCGCATTCTATGTCTGTCGCCAACCACAGCACAACGCAACTCGTCGCCACCCCGGCGCGTGCCATCTCTTTGCGTTGGATCATCAGCGCGCGCGACGATCTCGTCTGGTTCATCGGTTCGGTGGCCAGCAGCTATCTGCTGTTCGCGCTCTATGTCACGGGTCTTGTGCCGCTGCTGCCGATGGTGCTGGCGTGGGCGGTGCTCGTCGACGCGCCGCACGTCTTCGGCACGTTCTCGCGCACTTACTTCGACCGCGCCGAGCGCCGCGCACGCCCGCGTCTGCTCTGGGGTTCGCTCGCGTTCTTCGTCATTGGTCCACTGATGGTCCTCGCCGGCTACGGGCTGATCTTCTTCTTCCTCGCCGCGTTGTGGGCTTACTATCATCTCGTCAAACAGCACTACGGCTTCATGGTGCTTTACAAGAAGAAGAACCAAGACCTTGCGCCCACAGACAACGCGCTCGACCGCCTCTTTCTACTATTCGCGCTCGCCTGCCCATTCGTCCTCTTCATCCCGCGCGACGCGGCGGCGATGGCCAAAGTGCCGCCCGCGCTGCACAGCAGCTTAACGCAACTGGCCAACGCGCTGCTCGTCATCACGGTCTTGCTCGCGCTCGTCTGGTTAGGGCGACAACTACAGCGCGTCGTGCAAGGGCAACCGCTCGACGTGCCCAAGTACCTGTTGCTCGCCGCGGCTGTGCCGATGCATTGGGTCGTGCTGCTGACGCCGATGCCCAACAAGCCCGTCGCCCTCGTCGCCATCCTGACCGTCTATCACAACCTGCAATACCATCGTCTCATCTGGTTTCACAACCAGAAGTATCGCCGCACCGAGAGCCGCGCGCAGCACGGCGCAGCCGAACTCATCAGCCGCCGATTGATCTACTACGTCGTCTGCGGCATCCTCTTCGGCCTCTGGTATCAACTGCCGCGCCGCGTCGTCGAAGCACAGACGGGCCAGACCTTCACCACCCAACTCATCGCCTCATTCTTCTGGGGCTACGCCTTCATCCACTATCATCTCGACGCCCACATCTGGCGCGTTCGCCGCGACCCCTCAGTCGGCCAAGCCCTACGAATGGATTAAAAGCAGTGACAAGTGACAAGCAGGACCAAGTTTTAACTTGTCACTTGTCACTCGTCACTTGTCACTGCTTTCTTCTCCCCACGCGCGGGTAACGGCGTGGCGATAGTCGAACAGTTTGCGCAGGCGCGGTTCGATGAGGAAGGGCGCGGCGAGTCGGCCTAAGGGGCCGAGCGGCGGTTCGTATTCGATCTCGTCGCGCAAGAGCGCGCCGTCAGCGTGCGGCTCGATGATGTGGCGATGCCGCCAGAAGCGGAACGGGCCTTTGATCTGTATGTCCTCGAACGTGTGCGGCGGATCATAAGCGGTGTGGCGCGCAACCCAACGCACGGGCACGAGGCCGGCAATGCGTGTCTCGATGATCGCCTCCGCGCCGACCTGTGAAATGTCGGCCGTTTGAATGACGCGCACGCGCTCCCACGGCGGCGTCAGGCGTGCCAGCGCGTCTGGCAACTCGTGGAACGCGAAGACCCGCTCCGGCGCTGCGCGGATCACGCTCTCTTTAACAAAAAGTAATCGACCCACGTTAAGAAAAAATGATGAAAGCAGAATGATGAATGATGAATAGCAACCAATGCTTTATTCGTCATTCATCATTCTGCCTTCATCATTGTCTTTCAATCTTCCTGATGTTCCGCGCCGTCGTAGCGCATGACGGTGCGTTCGCCGTCCACGGACGTTTCGAGATGCACGGTGCGCCCCCAGAGCGTGTAAACGTATTCGAGCACCTTGCGGGCGTAGGCTTGATCCAACTCCGCGCCCTCGTACTGGTGCTTGAGATACAACTCGCGGTTGCCGTTGTAGTCGCCGTCGGCGACGACGATGTAGGGGAAACCGAAGTTGGTCATGTTGGCGACGAGTTGATCGCGCACGCGCTCCCAACGCTTCTCCGTCACCGTCCATTCCTCTTCTTCCACCAGTTCATAAACGAACAGATCAAGTTCTTCGCACAACTCTTCGGTCAAGTAGTTGCGCAGAAACGACACGTCGTTATCAAGCTCGCGCACCTCGAAAATTTTCGCGCGCCCTTCGCCGCCCGGCCGCTTTAACGTCGTCCGCTCCTCGGCGGTCGGGTTGTCCCAACGCCGTTCGATGTCCTCGAAAATCTTGTAGCCCAGATAGTACGGATTCAACTGCCCCTTGTGCGGCGACACGACGCCCGCATGCAACTCGGCAAACTCCAACAGTTCCCTATCAGGCAGATCAAGCTCGCGCATGATGCGCGCATGATGAAACGAGGCCCAACCCTCATTCATGATCTTCGTCTGCATCTGCGGGACGAAGTATTCCATCTCTTCATGCACCATCGCCATCACGTCGCGTTGCCAGTCGGCGAGCGTGGGCGAGTAGCGCAAGATGTAGTAGATGAGGTCTTTTTCGGGGAGCGCCTGTACTTGTGCGGGCGTCGGTTCGATGTCTGCTTCGGGCGGCGCGGGCTTTTCGCCCATGCGCCAGAGATCGTCGTAGCGCCCCTCTTTCGGTTTTTGCGCGGCGCGGCGGCGGGCTTCTTCGGCAGGCGTGCGCGTGCGTTCCGGCTTGATGAAGAAGTTCGGATCGATGTGTTCTTCAACCGAGAGCACGGCGTCTAAGAATTGCTCGACGGTCTTGCGCCCATAGCGGAACTCGTACTCGGCCATGCGCTGCGCGTGCGTGGACACAGACTCGACCATGCGCCGGTTGGTCTTGGAGAAATAGACGTTGTTCTTAAAGAAGTCCACATGCCCAAGCACGTGCGCCATCACGAGCTTGTTCTGGATGGGGCTGTTGGTTTCCAACAAGAAGCCGTATGACGGGTTGGTGTTGATGACGACTTCATAAATCTTCGACAGCCCGAAGTCGTACATCGTCTTCATGCGGTGATAAGCCTTGCCGAAGGTCCAGTGCGAATAGCGACCGGGCAAGGCGTAAGAGCCGATCTCGTACATGACGGTGGCCGGCACGATCTCGAAGCGCGTGGGAAACGGGTCGAGGCCGAAGCCACGGGCCACTTCCCAGATTTGTTCGAGCGCCTGTTCGAGTTCCTTGATCTCACGATCTTCCATATGGCTTACATCCTAGCCCCTCGCACGTTGTAGCTCAAGGCGGTCGCATAGGTAAGAGTCGCAGGTGGGGCGTTTGGTTGGATGTGTTTATGTCGTCACTACTGCCGCTGCTTGCGCAGCTTTTCAATCGCGCCGCGAATCGATTCGGCGTTCGGCGTCTGCGGGTTCTCTTTGAGATAGGTTTGCAGGTGCTCGACGGCGCGCGCGGGCGCGTTGAGTTGTTCGTAGACGTTGGCGAGGTAGATGTGTGCGATGGGCGGGCGGGCGAGTTCGAGGGCGCGCAGCAGATGTTGTTCGGCCGCCTTGTAGTCGCGCGTCATCATTTCTGCATAGCCGAGCGACAGATAAGGCGCGGCGAGTTTTTCGTCCAACTCGACGAGGCGACGCAGCAGTTGGATGCCTTCCGTATAACGCTGCTGACTAACCAATGTCACGCCGATGCCGACGTAAGGCTCAGGCTGATCGGGCTTGAGTTCGCTCGCCTTGCGATAGGCCGTGAGGGCTTCATCGTAACGCCGCAGCTTCGCGTACTGATCGCCGAGCGCGAGGTGGGCAGCGTAGAAGGGCGGGTGCGCGCCGACGGCCTCGGCAAAAGCCTTGACGGCCTGTTCGGGTTTGTCGTCGGCCGCGCTCTTGATGCGCCTTACGATAGGCTGTGCGCGCGCGTTCAGGCACACTCGCATCGAGTTCTTCGGCCGCGACGGTCGCGGCGGGCGGGAGCGTCGCACCTGCTTTCAGGCGCAGTTGAATGTTCTGGGTGAAGGTCTGCGGTGCGCCGCCAAAGGCGAGCACGTCGGCCGTCGTGCTGGTTGTTTCAAACAATGCGTCGTCGCCTTCGGCGGTGAGTTGGTACGTGCCTGAGCCGAGGCCCGTGAAGGTGAAGTTGCCGCCGAGGTCGGTGAAGGTTTCAAACAGGCGGCGACCGCCGAAGGTCAGCGTCACGCGCACGGAGTTGCGCGGCTGCGCGCCGTTCGCCAGCACGACCTTGCCCTGTAGCGTGTTGCCACCTTGCGCGCGCACCGGGCCAGCCGCAACACACATGAGCAGCACACAGCCCGCGCACAAGACAAGGACGCGCTTGAGTTGAGTCACAGACATGATCTCCTCGCCGGGTGTCGCTCTTATAGCAAGCGCAGCGCGATGACTCAAGCTAAACAAGGAGCGGGCCGCTCGCATAGTTTCACTTTACGAGCGGCCCGGTCATCTGTGTGGCGAGCGTTAGAAGCTGAAGCGCACGCCGAGTTGGGCTTGGAACGGGATGCCAATCGGCTCGGAGAAGCCGGTCGCACCGAAGAAGTTGGTCGGCCGGCCGAAGTCGGTTTCGCCGACGACGTTCTGGTACGAGTTGCCGAAGTTGCCCGTGTTGAAGACGTTGAAGGCCTCGAAGAACAGACCCAACTTCGACGTTTCGCCGAAGTGGAAGAACTTCGAGACGCGCACGTTCAGTTGCGAGAAGCTGTCGCCGCGCATGGTCGAAGGCGGCAGGTGATTCTGGTCGTTGCCGTCGCGCGTCTCGCGGTCAACCGTGACGCCGTCGCGGTTGATGTCGCAGACGCAACTGGGCAAGACGCTGTAAGGTCGGGCCGAAGCGAGTTGCAGAATGGGCGCGACCTGAAAACCGGCCGGCAGATCGAGTATGCCCGACACGACGAAGCGATGCCGTTCGTCTTCGCTCGTGTAACCGAAGTTCGCGGTCGGGTCCCACTTGTTGAAGACGTTCTGCGCTTGGAAGCCGAAGTCGGCGGTTGCGCCGAACCAAGCGACCGAGCGCGCGAGCGTGTAGTGCGCGTTCAGTTGCAACTTGTTCGTGTAGCGCCGGCGGAACGACACCGTGAAGGCGTCGTAGCGCGAGCGCCCGTCGGACTGTGCGACGGTGATGCGCGCGAACGGCGAGGCCGTGCCGAAGGCCGCAGTTAGTTCGGCCGCCTTCGCGGCGAAGGCCGGCGCGAGCAGGCGCGGGAAGTTGCTAACCGGCTGCGTGCGTTGCGCGTTCTGCAACGGCCCGATGCGCGGGTTGATGTCGAGCGAGGTGAACTCGTGCAGGCCCGAGGATGTGTACGTAGTCGAACTCAAGGGCCATGTTGCGCCCGATCTCTTGCGCGTAGCCGACGTTCCACTGCTGCGAGTAGGGCGCGACGAAATCTTGATCGACCATGCGCCCGCGCGAGCCGGGCAGCGGATTGTTAAGCGGGCGCGGGATGGTCGGCGGCGGCGAATTGATACTCAGGTTGTTGCCGTCGTTCAAGAAGGTGGCGTAAATCTCCGGGTTGGCGAACTGCACCGCGAACAGCGGCACGTTCAGGAACGACTGGTCGAAGTAGATGCCGTAACCGGCGCGCAAGACCGAGCGCGCGTTGCCGCGAAAGTCCCACGCGAAGCCGATGCGCGGCGAGAAGTTGTTCTTGTCGTCTTTGACGATCCGTTGCGCGAACGGGCTGTTGATGATCTGCAACGCGCGGATGACGCGGTTGTCCTTCTGGTGATTGTGATCGACAAAGCCGAGGTCAACGTCGTAACGCAGCCCGATGTTTAGGGTGAAGCGCGGCGTGAGTTTCCAATCGTCTTGCGCGTACCAAGCGATCTGCTTCGCGCCGTCGCGCAGGTTGAAGCTGGCATCGCCGCCCGCGAGCGTGATGCTCTCGACGACGCCGAAGCCCGCCAGATCGGCCGCCGTGCAATCTGCACTCTCGGCAAGCGCACCGCAGGTGATCGGCCCCGGCAACACTTGCGCGGTGCGGAAGCCTTGCGGGAACTGACCCGGATTCTGCGCGATCTCGTCCGGGTTGAACACGAAGCCGTAGGACGGCGACGAACTGAAGGCGAAGAGGCCGCCCAAGGTCGGGATGAAGGTCACGTCGCCGCCGAACTTGAGGCCGTGATTGCCGCGCGTGTAGCTCAAGTCGTCGCGGAACTGGTGCTTCTTCTGCACGGTCTGCTGCGGGACGTTACCGTTGCGCCCGACGACGATGCCGTTCGGGAAGGCGAGGTTCGCCAGATCGGTCGTGGCCAGAATGCGGTTGTTGAAGGTCGAGTATTGATAGTTGAACTGGTTGACGGTGCTTTGACTGATCGTGTGCGTCCACGAACCGAGGAAGCTGTAGAGCCGGTTGAGGCTCGCGTTGCCGCCCGATAGATCGGTGAACACGGTCAGGAAGCCGGCCTGATCGTTTAAGGCGTCGTTGTTCTGCCCGGCGAAGCGGAACACGAAGGCGTTCCGTGGCGAAGGATTAACATCAACCTTCGCGGTGTACTGCGTGTCGTCGAAGGGTTGCGGCAGGAAGCGCACGGCGTCGTAGCCGAGCGGCTCAAGGAACTGTATCTGGTTGAAGGTGTCGCCGGGCACGATGGAGTTGCCGCGTTCGCGCGTGCGTTCGACCGTGCCGAAGAAGAAGGCTTTGTCTTGCTTAATGGGGCCGCCGATTGAGCCGCCGAACTGTTGCCGGCCGAAGGGCGGCTTGATGGCGTCGTCAGCCGAAGGGAACAGTTTCGGGTTCGCTTTGGCGAGCAGCGCGGGCGCGTTCGCGTTCAACTTGTCGTCGCGGAAGAAGCCGAAGACCGAACCGTGGATGTTGTTCGTGCCGCTCTTGCTGACGACTGATAGCAGCGCGCCGCCCGAACGACCGTTCGCGGCCGAGAAGCGTTGCGTGGAGAGCGCGAACTCTTGGATGCCCTCCATCGAGAAGTTTTGTAGGATGCCGCCGACGGCGTTGTCTTTGTTGTCGCCGCCGTCCACGGTGATGTTCAAGTTGCGCCCCGTCGAGCCGCCGACCGAGAACGTGCCGACGCGCGACTTGGTTGGATCAAAGGAAGGTTGCAAGGTCGCACCCGGCACAAGGATCGCCAGCGAGGCGAAGCTGCGCCCGTTGACCGGCAAGTTCTCCAACTCGCGTTGGTCGACAACGCCGCTCACGTCCGTCTTGGTCGTCTCGACGAGCGGCGCGGTTTCGGCGCTGACGTTGACCGTCTCGCCGACGCCGCCAACCCGCAACACGGGCGCGATGGTCAGGCGCTGAAGCACGTTGACCGTCGTGTTCTCTTGCACGTACTTGGCGAAGCCCGGCGCTTCGATCTCGATGCGATACTGACCGGGCACGAGTTGCGCGATCTCGAACACGCCCTCGCTGCTCGTCATAGTTTCGCGCGTGGCGTTCGTGCCCATGTTAACGGCGCGCACGGTCGCGTTCGGCACGACCTCGCCCTTCTCATTTTGGACGACGCCCGTGACGATGCCGGTGCTCGCCCCTTGCGCGAGCGCCGCCGATGGCACGAGCATGGCGCACACAAGCGCAAGCGCCGTGAGCGCAGCATAAGTCTTCTGTCGCAGCTTTGGTTTCTTCATAGGAGGCTCCTCTAAGAAGGTGGTGTGCTGGATCAGTTACCGAAGCCCGGCCAGCGCGTAAGGCGCGCGGCCCGACCTCGGCCCTTGTCTGAGTCAACGCTCACCGCAGCGGATCGCTGGCGGCGAAGATGCTGACTATCTGCATGTCCCTTGAAGCTTGCTGGATCGGAAAGCCGGTGCGGCTTCTCTGACGAAACCGCGATTCGTGTCTATAACCTTTTGCGAGGACAGCGAACTACGTCTGCTCGTTTACAACGCTGTGCGTGTAACCAGAGCAAGCATCATTCCAACTGGTGAAACAAAACGGACGCGCGAGCAACTAACGGCAGGCTTAAGCTTTATTGCGTGTTCGATGAAAAGCGCGCCGCGCACTGTAGCAATTTTTTGGATTTTATTTCCATATTTTTGGATCAGTCGCAGAAACGAAAACCGCGTTCCGTGTTTAAGCAGACACGGAACGCGGCCGAAGTGTTGACGCGCACTAAGCCGGTTCAGGCTTCTAAGCCGCGCGCGCCGAAGAACTGTTTGAGCGCAGGATAGACTTCATCTTTGTCGTCAATGCGGACGCCGATGAAGCGTTCCTTCTGCTTCAAACGATCTTTGAAGATCGAGAGCAGCGCGCCCGACGAACGCCGGTAACCGGACGTGCCCTCTTCGCCAATCTCGCCGTAACCGAACAGGTTGCAAGTCGCAATCAACTCGTCGGCCAAACGCACGGCCTCTTCGTTGTCCGAGTAATAGTTGTCGCCGTCGGAGAAGTGGAACGGATAGATGTTCCAATCCTGCGGCCGGTAACGCGCGTTGATGATGTCGAGCGCGAGTTGATAGGCCGACGAGACGACCGTGCCGCCCGACTCGCCTTGCGTGAAGAACTGTTCCTCCGTCACTTCGCGCGCTTCCGTGTGATGCGAGATAAACACGATCTCAACGTTGTCGTACTTCGTGCGCAGGAACCGCACCATCCAGAAATAGAACGAGCGCGCGATGTACTTTTTGAACTCGCCCATCGAACCCGACACGTCCATGATCGAGAAGACGACCGCGTTCGATTCATACTTGTGCGTCTCTTCCCACGTCTTGAAGCGCAGGTCTTCTTTGCGCACGTTGCCGAAGCGCGCACGCCCACGCTCGCGCGCGTTGCGCCGTATGTTCTCCATGATCATGCGCCGCTTGTCGAGGTTGGCTAAGACGCCCGTGCGGCGTATCTCGTCGAAGCGCGTGGTCTTGGCGGGCACGGCCTTTTTGGCCTTCTCTTCGAGGAAAGGCAACTGCAAGTCTTCAAAGATGAGCGCGGCCAGTTCGTCTATATTGATCTCGGCCTCGTAGTATTCCGCGCCTACGTCTTGCCCGCCCGGCCCCGTGCCCTGCCCTTTGCCCGGCTGGCTCTCGCGCCCGATCACGTCGCCGACGCGCGTGCGCCCGTCGCCTTGCCCGACGTGTTTGCGCTTGCGATGGTCGAAGCGAAACTTGTATTCATCGAGCGAACGGATCGGCACTTTAACGCTGCGCTTACCATCCGAGAGGATGATCGCCTCGTTCGACACAATCGAGCCGAGGTTCTTGCGAATCGCCTCTTTGACCCGCTCCTTGTGCCGTTCCTGATCGATGATGCCTTTGCGCTGCAAAGACCAATCATTGCGCTGAATCGACATCTCAATAACCTCGTAAATCGTGAATCGTGAATAGACAGAACAGGTTTGATCTATTCACGATTCACGATTCACTGCTTTTACAAAACCCCGCGACTATGTTGGTGAACGCTTGCGGGCGTTCCTCTTGCGGCAGATGGCCGGCGTCGGGAAAGACGAAGAGGCGCGCGCCCGGAATCAAACGATGCAGCAACTCGCCGTCGCGGAGCGGCGTGTCTTCGTCCTGCGCGCCCCAGATGAGCAGCGTGGGCTGCCGGATCAAATGGGCTTCGCGTTCGACGCGCGCGGCGTTCCAACGCCGGAGCGTCGAGAGCATCGCACGTTGCGTGTCGGCCGCGCGCAACGGCAAATGGCGACCAGCGATCCTTTGTTCTTCACTCAGCCGGTCGCCGTCCGCTGCGCGGAAACGGCTGAACAGTTTGCGCCGCAGCAAGTAACGCAGGTCCAAGAGCGGGGGCGAGATCAGATCGCCGACCGCCGGTGTCGCCACAAGCCGCAACAGCGGGTGCTGTTTCAAATTGTCGTTGCAGACCGCGCCGACCAGCACCAGTCGTTCGACGCGCGCCGGCTCGTCGAGCGCGCACAAGGCCGCGACCGCGCCGCCGTAAGAACTGCCCACAAGCGTCGCGCGCTCGATCTGCAATTCGTCCAGCAGGCGCACAATCTTGCGCGCCTGCGCTTCGATGGTGTACTCGCCGTCGGCCGGTTTGTCTGAAAAACCGAAGCCGATCAGATCAGGCGCGATGACCCGAAAGCCGCGCTCCGCGAGCGGCACGAGCACGTCGCGCCAAATGAAGTTGGACGCGAGAAAGCCGTGAATCAAGATCAAGGCCGGGGCAGACGCCGCGCCCACCTCTTGATAATGCACGCGCACGCCGTCCACTGCGACGAAGCGCGAGCGGTCGGCATGGTGCAGATGCTCCGCGTGCGCCTGCCAGTCGAGCGCGCGCGGGCGCGTCAACCTGTGCGCCGCAACCGCCGCGCCCGTCAAGGCAAACCCACCCGCCAGCCAGTAACGTTTCTTCATACGCGCTTAAACGTCCGCGCCTCCTTTGCGCTTACTTTACGCCCCGCGCCCGATGCCAGTAAAAGATCGCGCTCGTTCTTCTGTGCCTGAGTCATAAGCCAACATCGCAACAACTAATTTGCCCGCGCCTTCCGTGTGCGAAAGACGCGGGCGTTGGTGCGTCGGGCGCGCGGTTCGCGTCGGTCAGCGCGAGAGCAGCGTGCCGACGTAGGTTAAGAGTTCGTTGGCGCAGACGGGGCAATAGCCGCCGTCTTTGACGAGCCGGTCCACCACTTCGTTGATGCGACGCAGTTGGTCGGGGTCGGGCGTCTTGGCGGAGGTGGTGATCTTGACCACGTCTTTTAAGTCCGCGAAGATTTTCTTTTCAATCGCCTCTTTCAACCGTTCGTGCGACGTGTATTCAAACTGCTTGCCCTTGCGGCTGTAGGACGAAATACGAATGAGTATCTCTTGCCGGAAGGTGTTCTTCGCGTTCTCGGAGACGCCGATCTGTTCTTCGATGGAGCGCATGAGTTGCTCGTCCGGCTCCATCTCTTCTTCGGTGATCGGGTCTTTGATGCGCTCCTTGTTGCAGTAGGCTTCGACGTTGTCGAGATAGTTGTTGCAGATGGTCTTGGCCATCTCCTCGAACGAATAGACGAAGGCGCGCTGCACTTCGATCTTGGCCATCTCGTCGTACTCTTTGCGCGCCGCCGAGATGAGATTCAAGTAACGCTCGCGCTGTTCGCCGTTGATGCCGGTGTGTTGCTCGAAGCCGCTCTTGATCGTGCGTAAGGCGTCAATCGGGTTGATGCACGTCACGCCGTCGCGCACGAGCGCGGACGACAGCCGGTTGATGATGTAGCGCGGCGAGATGCCGTCCATGCCTTCGCGCAATGTCTCGTCGCGCAGTTCGCGCACGTCCTTCGATTTATAACCTTCGACCTCTTCGCCGTCGTAGAGTTTCATCTTCTTGACGAGATCGACGTTGGCGCGCTTCGGGTCTTCAAGGCGCGTCAGCACGGCGAACATCGCCGCGACCTTCAAAGTGTTCGGCGCGATGTGGACGTTGCGGAGCACTTCCGATTGGTTGAGCAGCTTGTAGTAGATGCGTTCTTCCTGCGAGACGCGCAGGTTGTAGGGCACGCGCACGAGGATGATGCGATCCTGCAAGGCTTCGCTCTTGCGGTTGCCCGCAAACGAGATGTACTCGTTCTCGTTCGTGTGCGACAGGATCACTTCGTCGGCGTAGATCATGGCGAAGCGGCCGGTCTTGATCGATTGCTCCTGCGAGAGCGTCAGCAGCGAGTAGAGAAACTTCTCGTCCACTTTCAGCATCTCGACAAACTCCATGATGCCGCGATTGGCGATGTTCAACTCGCCGTCGAAGCGATACGCGCGCGGATCACTTTCGACGCCGACCTCGCCGATGGTCGAGAGATCAATCGAGCCGGTTAGCTCCGTGATGTCCTGCGATTTCGGGTCGCTCGGCGTGAACGTGCCGATGCCGACGCGCTCTTTCTCGGAGAAGAGGATGCGCTGCACGCGCACGTCTTCGTGGCGGCCCTGATATGTGTGTTCGAGCGCGTAGCGACACTGCGGGCAGAGGTCGCCTTCGATGTAGATGCCGTAATGCTTTTCGATCTCGGCGCGCAACTCCTGCGGGATCAGGTGCAGCGGTTCTTCGTGCATCGGGCAGTCTTTGATCGCATAGACCGCGCCCCCTTCCGCGCGCGTCCACTCTTCGAGGCCGCGCTTGAGCATCGTCACGATGGTTGACTTGCCGCCGCCGACCGGCCCCATCAGGAGCAGGATGCGTTTGCGGACTTCGAGCCGCTGCGCCGCCGACTTGAAATATTCGACGATGCGCGCGAGCGGTTCTTCGATGCCGAACAACTCGTGGGCGAAGAAGTTGTAGCGGGAGAGTTCGTCGCGGGTGTTTTCGTTGAGCTTATCAACGCCCGCGGCGTGGATCATGTCGTTGATGCGGGCGTGGGAGAGTTCCGCGAGGCGTGGATTCTGCGTGACCAACTCGAAGTAGTCGCGGAACGAGCCTTCCCATTGCAGCGCCTCGCGCTCGCGGCGCAAAGATTCCAGTCGCTCGCTGATATTAAAACTGTGCTTGCCATCCTGATCTTCGTGCATCGCCTTAGTACCTCTTTAACGGCCCTGCGCGCGTGGACGGCGTGTGGAGAAGCACGCCCAACCTTGTTTGGTAGTAATCAGGACTTGCAACCTCGATGCGCCTGTGCGGCACGCGCGCCAAAGCGGCCCCATGCGCCGTCGAGCTTGTCTGTGCGTCCTGCGGTCAAAGAAAAGCGGCGGCGGCTTCGGTCGAACGCCGCGCTTGATGTGCCGATTATAGCACAGCCCCGATGGGGGCAAATCAACGTTAATTTTCAACCGCCAACATGACGCGCGGGCGCAACTGTTTGTGTGCGGCGTCGTAGCGCGCGACGGCGACGAGCGTGCCCGCTTCGTCGTAGAGCCTGACCGGCGCGTCGTCCGGCCAGCCCGCCGCATCCGTGTTCGCCTGCACCGCCACGCCGTGCCGCACGCGGCGCGCGTCCGCGGCCGTTAGATGCACCGAGGCTAGGTCTGAGAGCGCCGCATCTAACGGCTGCACAACTTCGTCTGCGCGCCCCGCATCAACCATTTCGTTTAACTGTTCCAACGTGACGGCTTGCTCCAAGCTGAACGCGCCCGCGCGCGTGCGCCTGAGCGCCGACAGGTGCGCGCCCGTGCCCAACCGAGCGCCGATCTCTTCGGCCAGCACGCGGACATAAGTGCCCGCCGAGCAGACGACCCGCACGCGCAACTCGCACGCGCCGTCAGGCTGATGAACGAACAACTGCCCGTCATCGATTACAGCCGCGAGTTCACGGATATTGACCCGCACAGCCGCGCGTTCAACTTCGACGCCGCGCCGCGCCAGTTCGTACAACTTCTGCCCTTGCACCTTCTTTGCCGAGTACATCGGCGGCGTCTGCTCGATCTCGCCGCGCAAAGGTGCAAGCGCCGCTTCCACATCGGTCGCGCTCCACGCGGCGCAAGGTTGCAACGTTTCGCCTGCGGCAAGGCGCGGCGTGCCGGTCAAATCGCCCGTGTCGGTCGCATAACCGAAGCGGACGGTCGCCGCATATGTTTTCTCCGCGCCCGCGAGGAACTGCGCCAAACGCGTCGCGCGCCCCACGAGGACGACCAGCACGCCCGTCGCAAACGGGTCGAGCGTGCCCGTGTGCCCGACGCGCCGCTCGCGCAACACGCGCCGCACACGCGCCACCACGTCGTGCGAAGTCCACCCGGCGGGCTTGTCGATAATTAATATTCCGTCCCGTTGCATGCAGACATTACGGCTCCTGAGTCCGTGCCGGTTTAAGCTTCATCGGCGGCGCGCTTATTTTAAGAGCGCAGCAGATAACTACAAAGACCGTGCAGCCGTAATAGCTTTATCCTCGTGATAGTTTTGTTAGCATGCCCGGTAGTTCCAACCGACTTTAAGGAGACTTGAGATGAACAGACGATCCGCCTTGAGCCTGTGGCTGGCTTGCGCCGTGCTGCTGCTGCCTATCGCGCAGGACGCGCGCGCGCAGACCACGCCGTTTCTGTCCGACGACGAGATACGCCTGCTCGGCAACGAAATCTCCGGCGACCGCTCGTTCGAGCACATACGCTGGCTCACGCACTGGCATCGTGACTCAGGCATGGAAGGCTACTTCAAAGCGGCCGAGTATGTCGTCGGCGCGGCGAAGGAAGTGGGGCTTGAAGACGTGCGCTTCGTCGAACAGCCGCTCGAAGGGCCGAACTATACGGCGCGCGCCGCCGAGTTGTGGATGGTCGAGCCGGTCGAAGTAAAACTCGCAGACATAGGCGAGCACAACGTCTATCTCGCCGACGGCAGCCACGACGCGGACTTGACCGCCGAACTGGTCTATATCGGCGACGCCTCGGAAGAAAGTCTTAAAGGTGTGGATGTAAAAGGCAAGATCGTACTGACGAACTTTCAGCCTGCGCGCGCGGCCGGAGCCGCCGTGTGGGAGCGGGGCGCGGTCGGCGTCGTCACGTTCGCGCCGTCGGAGAACAAGAACCCGTTGGACTATCCCGATCAGATCGCTTGGTCGCGCATCCCCGTCACGCCGCCGCCGGGCAAGCAAGGCACGTTCGCCTTCGTCCTCTCGCCGCGCAAGGGCGAGATGCTGCGCCGCGTCCTCGAAACCAAAGGCGAGCAGGACATCTTCGCCACGGGCAGGCGCACGAAAGGCGGGCGCGTCGTGTTGAAGGCGAAAGTTGACACGGAGATCGGCGCTGCGCCCGGTCGCACGGGCTATGTCGAAGGCATCATTCGCGGCACGAAGTTTCACGATCAGGCTATCGTCCTGACCGCGCACTTGCAGGAGGAGAAAGGCTCTGCGAACGACGACGGCTCAGGCTGCGGCAACCTGTTGGAGATCGCGCGCACGCTCAACAAACTGATCCGCGAAGGGCGCATCCAACGCCCTCTGCGCGACATACGTTTCTGGTGGACGGATGAAATCTATTCCGAATACAGACACTTTCAAGATCATCCGGAAGACGTGCGCCGCATCCTCGCCAACCTGCATCAAGACATGACCGGCGCGAATCAAGCGATGGGCAGCCGCGTCCAACATCTCATCTTCGCGCCGCACTCGCGCACGTCTTATCTGGATGCAGTGTTCGAGAGCGTCGGCACGTATCTCTTACAAACGAACAACTCGTTTCTCGCCGCCGGCCGGCAAGGCGGCTTGCCGCGCCCACACTCGCGCCCGCTCTATTCTTCGCTCGGCACGCGGCAAGGTTACAACGCGCGCTTCGTCCCGTGGTTCGGTTCGTCCGATCACTACGTCTTTCTCGAAGGCGCAATCGGCATCCCCGCCGTCGCCATGATCAACTGGGACGACGACTACATACATTCATCGGACGACGACCTCGATCAGACTCGACCCGACGCAACTCAAACGCAACGCTTTCTACATCGGCTCGATGGCCTTCTTCCTCGCCCACGCGACCGACGCGGACGTGCCCACCATCGTCAGCGAGACTTACGCACAGGGCAACCGCCGCCTTGCCAACGATCTCAGCGTCGCCATGCGGCTGTTGACCACGGGCGCAAGCGACCCGGCTGATAGTTGGAAGCGCGCCAATTTCATGATCGAGCAGGGCGTCGAACGTGAAGCGCGCGCGCTTGAATCGGCCCGCGTCTTCGCCGCTCAGAATCAACGCGCCGCGCAGACCATTGACGAGTTGAGCCGGCGCATGCGTGCGCGCGCAGCCGAGTTGCTGTCCGAGTTGGATAACTTCTATCGCCAACTGCACGGCAGCGCCCCCGGCAAGCTGACGCTGACCAGCGAAGAACAGGCCGCGCAACGCAAAGTCCCCGCCAACGCCGCGACGCTCGCGGACTACTTCGGCAACCGCGACAAGGTTTCGACGCGCGGCATCGCTCTGCACGGCTTGATGCGCGACGAGGTTTATAACTTCGTTGACGGCCGGCGCAGCTACTACGACATCTACAAGGCCGTCTATGCTGAGTCGCAGGCCGCCGGCTCTTGGTACTACGGCACGGTGACGTTAAAAGACGTGTCCGCGTTGCTCGACGCAGCGGTCGCGGCCAAAGCGATGACGTTGAAGTGAGACGCCCGTTGCTCGTCGTCGTGCGCGCGAGTTAGAGTAGACGGGTTATGCGTAGCAGGCGAAGACCAACGAAGGCGCGCGACGTGCGCGCGGACGAGCAAGCGGCAAAACCGAAACGGCCGATTGATCCTGAACGCGCACGCACGCGAACGCTGCAACGCGCCGTCAAACTGTTGGCCGCGAAGCCGCGCTCGATTGCCGAGTTGCGCGAACGTTTGCTCGAAAAAGAGTGGACCGATGAAACGGCGGTCGAGGCGGCGCTGGCGCGGCTCAAAGAGTACGGCTATCTGGACGACGAGCGGTTTGCCTTCGGTTATGCGTCTTATCGCGTGAAGCAGCGGCCCGTCGGGCGGCAACGGCTCGCGCGCGATCTGAAGATGAAGCAGGTCGATCAGCAGACGACCGAGCAGGCGCTCGAACTCGTCTTCACAGAAACGCCCGAAGCGGAATTGATCGAACGCGCCATCGAGAAACGCATCCGCCTGCGCGGCCGGCCCACTACGCGGCAAGAGACGAAAAGCCTCTTCGATCACTTGCTGCGACTCGGCTTCAGCTACGACCTCATCATGGACAAAGTCCGCGCTGCTTCAACTGCGAACGAAGAAGAATGACGCAATCATAGACGGCAAGCCAATCAAAGCATAGACCTCACGCCAGGCCGCAAAGCAGGACGCAAAGAAAACAGTTCAACCCCTTTGCGGTCTTCTTTGCGCATTTGTGTCTTGGCGTGAGACTTATTCTTAATCGTCGCTTGCTGGCCGCCCGTTTCGCCCGTCCCGCGCCCGCATGGTAAACTTAAGTCTTTCAGTTCAAGACAGGATTTTGCACCTATGATGACTGGCAACGAAATACGCGAAACGTTTCTGAAATACTTCGAGGACAAAGGGCACACGCGCGTGCGCTCAAGCCCGCTGCTGCCCGCCAACGACCCGACCCTGTTGTTCACCAACGCCGGGATGAACCAGTTCAAGGACGTGTTTCTCGGCCTTGAACAGCGCGACTACGTGCGCGCCTGCTCGCCGCAGAAGTGCATCCGCGCGGGCGGCAAGCATAACGACTTGGACGAGGTGGGCAAGACCGCGCGGCATCATACCTTCTTCGAGATGCTCGGCAACTTCTCGTTCGGCGACTACTTCAAGCGCGAAGCGATCCAGTACGCGTGGGATTTTCTCGTCAACGAACTCAAGCTCGACCCCGAAAGGTTATGGTTCACAGTCTTCGGCGGCGACGACGAAGTGCCCGCCGACGAGGAAGCCGTCGCCTTATGGATCGAGGCCGGCGCACGCCCTGAACGCATCCTCCGTTTCGGCCGCAAAGACAACTTCTGGCAGATGGCCGAAACCGGCCCTGCGGCCCGAACTCCGAGATCAACTATTACCTCGGCGAACACCCGGAAGACCCCGCCTTCAATAGCTCCGATCTCGTCAACGGCCCCGGCGACACGACGATGGAGATTTGGAATCTCGTCTTCATGCAATACAACCGCGTCGAGTCTGCGCCCGGTCAATACAAACTCGAACCGCTGCCCGCGCCCTCAGTTGATACCGGCGCTGGCCTCGAACGTCTCACCGTCGTCATGCAAGGCGTCAAGTCGAACTATGATACGGACTTGATCAAGGACATCGTTCTCTTCACCGCCAAACTCGCCGACCGGCACTATGAGCCTGACACGCAGGAAGGCTTCGCCATGCGCGTCATCGCCGACCACGCACGCGCCACCGCCTTCGCCATCGCCGACGGCATCCTGCCCGGCAACGAAGGGCGCAATTATGTTCTAAGAAAGATCATGCGCCGCGCCATCTACCACGGCCGCCACACGCTCGGCTTGGACAGACTGTTCTTCAACGAAGTCACCAACTTCGTCTGCGACCAGATGAACGAGGCTTACCCCGAACTCGAAACGCAACGCGGTTTCATCGAAAAGATGGTGCGGCTTGAAGAGGAACGATTCGGGGCAACGCTCACGGTTGGTTTGAAGAAACTTGACGAGCTTATTAACGCAAGCCGTAATCAAGCAACAGGTGAAGTTGTAGTTCCAACTATAGAACTGGCCAAGCTGTATGACACCTTCGGGACGCCGATTGATTTGATGTATGTGATTTTGTCGCATGGCAAACATCAGCTTGAGCATCGTGACCAGCACGCCGCTAGTCAACGTGATGTTGAAGCAATAAGCGAGGAAGATTTCAGAAAGACGATTGAAGAACTATTAAAGGAACTTCAACAAAACGACACTGAAGGGCGAAAGGCTGAACACAAGAAAGCGAAGCCGGTTTATGTCGCCTTGGCGCGCAGACCCGATGCGAAGTCTGAGTTCAAAGGTTACGAGGCGACAAGCGTTGACGAATCAAAAATTGTTGCTTTGATCAAAGGCGATGATGAAGTGCAGTCGTTGAGCGAAGGCGATGAGGGCGAGGCTGTGCTCAATCACACTCCGTTTTATGCGGAGAGCGGCGGACAGGTTGGCGATGTGGGCGTGTTCGTGAATGAACATGCGAGTGCGGTTGTCGCCGATACTTATTCGCCCGCGCAAGGGTTGATCGTGCATAAGGTCAAAGTTGATAAGGGCAGTTTGCAAGTTGGCGATACGGTGTCGGCGCGGGTTGATGTCGAGAAGCGCGATGCGACGCGGCGGAATCATACGGCGACGCACTTGATGCATGCGGCGTTGCGCGAAGTGTTGGGCACGCACGTTAAGCAGGCGGGGTCGGTGGTTGCGCCGAACTATTTGCGTTTCGACTTTACGCACTATCAACCTTTGACGCGCGACGAGATCGCGGAGATCGAGCGGCTCGTTAATTATCACATCTTGCGTAACGAGCAGATGAAGACCGAGGTTGTGCCGCTGGAACAGGCGATGCAGTCAGGCGCGATGGCTTTGTTTGGCGAGAAGTATGCGGACAAGGTGCGCGTGTTGACGGTGCGGGGCGTTGATGGCGGCGTCTTCTCGATGGAGTTGTGCGGCGGCACGCATGTGCGCGCGACGGGCGACATAGGTTTGTTCAAGATTACGAGCGACGAGTCCATCGCTTCGGGCACGCGGCGCATACGTGCCGTGACGGGCACGGACGCGTTCATGCGCTTTCAAGAGACAGAAGCGCTGGTTGATCGTGTGGCGGGTGAGTTGCGCGCGACGCGCGGCGACCTGCCGGCGGCGGTCGGCAAGCTTCAGGAAGAGTTGAAGCGGGCGCGGCGCGAGGCAGACGAGTTGCGTTTGAAGTTGGCGAGCGGCGCGGCGGGCGCGGCGGCGTCGAACGGCAACGACGTGCGCGAGGTCGTGGGCGTTAAAGTGCTGGCGCGCGAGGCGAGCGAGTTGGACGCGGGCGGACTGCGGCAGTTGTCCGACACGTTGTTGGCGCGCGTGCAGTCGGGCGTGATCGTGTTGGGGCGGCGCGCGGACGGGAAGGTGTCGCTGATTGTACGCACGTCGAAAGACCTGCACGGGCGCGTGCCCGCAGGGCAGGTGATCCGCGAGCTTGCGCCGATCATCGGCGGGCGCGGCGGTGGCAAACCGGACATGGCCGAGGGCGGCGGCGCGCAGCCCGATAAACTGCCCGAAGCACTCGAAGCAAGCTACGGCGTCGTCGAACGACTGTTGGGGCAGAACGCGTAGCAGCCGCGCGGGTATTTGCGTGTGCCGGAGGTCAGTACCGCCTGCGGTAGCGGGCGGGCCGGCCGATTTTAGATTGTGGATTGCGGAAAGAAGACTGATTGTTTTCAATCCGCAATCCACAATCCGCATTCCGCAATTCCATCTCCCGCCCGCTACCGCAGGCGGTACTGACCTGAGCGTTGGTCGTAACGGTCACATCTAAGCGCAACTCGCTATGAGTTGCGCTTTTTTTGCTGCGCACTGACGGACTTTAAGCGTCGTGCGCGCTCGGCATGTGTTGGCTCGCCTTTGCTTGTGCTTGCGTTACATGGTGGGCTTGGTCATCTCCTTTTGTTTTTCGGTTAGCGCGATGCTCATTTTTTGCAGGGTGACGGCGTTGAGCGTGCCGGTCACTTTCAAGCCCTCGGCGACCTGATACTTGCGCAGGCCCGTGCGTGTGTCGGGGTTGAGTTTGCCGTCTGCTTCGCCTGTGTAGAAGCCGCGCTGCTTGAGCATGTTTTGCGCCTGCGTGATCTGGTCTTTGTTGGCGCGGAAAATGGGGCCGCGCTTTTTGGCGGGCGCAGCGTTGTTGTTGCTGTCGGCGCTCGCCGGGGTGGAGTTGGTGTTTTGCATCGCGCCTGCACTGATGCAGGTCAGCACGAGCGCAAGGACAGCGATAGAGAGTTGGTTCATGGTCTGCTCCTTAAATTGATGTGGGCGCTGTGTGTGGTGAGGGCGCGGAGTGTGGGTGCGGTTTGCAGTTCAGACCGCCGGAGGCTTGGAGGCACTAATCATACACGCGCTGTCAAGCCCCACCGTCCGCCCGGCTGATGCCTTTGCAAGTATGAAAATCGTCCGCGCAGCTTGCGCAAGACGCGGCGCAGGGGTGAAAGATGCGGTTGCACGGGTGAAAAACGGCATTGCAGACGTGAAAATCGAGGTTGCACGGGTGCAAGATGCTCTTGCAGTGGTGAAAGATGGGTTTGCAAGCGTGAAAGATAGAGTTGCAGGTGTGAAAGATGCGATTGCAGGAGTGAAAATCGCAGTTGCAGGCGTGAAAGTTGGCTTTGCAAGGGTGAAAGTTGCATTTGCAGGCGTGTAGATCGCATTTGCAGACGCGCAGAACGCGTTTGCAGCCTGTAAGGTCGCAGTTGCGGGTGCGCAGATCGGAGTTGCAGACGCAAAGATCGCAGTTGCAAGCGTGAAGATCGGAGTTGCAGGCGTGCGGATCGCATTTGCAGGCGTGTAGATCGTAATTGCAGTGAAGTAAATCACGGTTTTGGCCGCCCCGGTCGCGCCGGACAAAGTTGTTGTACACGTCCGAGTGCGTATGTTACTGTGTTAGTGCGTTCGCTGACAGGCGACGCGCCCCGAATCGTGGCCGCGACACGGCGGCCCGCTCATCCTCAATAAAACTTTTCCATGTGCGGTTTCCGAGTCAGGTCGCGGGCGGCAGTGTCGCCGGGCCTTGTCGGCTTCGCCCCTGAACCACGCCGGGAGCAAGTAAGATGAAACAGCTTCCCCTTTTCGTCAGCACCGGGTTGGTGCTGTTGTTATGCGCGGCGGCGGCCCGCGCGCAGACTTCGGCGCGCTACGTTTACGACAACTTCGATTTTCAGAACGGCGTGCAGGTCGTGACGCCTGCGCCCGCGCCGATGATGCGCAAAGTCCGCATGACGGCGATGCACTTGGCGGAGTTGAAGCGTTCGGGCGCGTTGGCGAGTGCGTCGGTCGCGGCGTTTCAGCCGCAGCCCGGTCTGGGTATGACGCCGAGCCAATCGCTCGACGGCTTCACGACCGGCAACCAGAAGATCGACGCGCTGATTGCCGAGGCGGGCACGCGCAACGGCGTCGATCCCGTCTTGCTCTACGCGATCATGCACCGCGAGTCGTCGTTCAAGGCGGGCGCAATCTCGCCGAAGGGCGCGCGCGGCTTGATGCAGTTGATGCCGGGGACGGCGGCGCGTTTCGGCGTGCGCAACATCTTCGAGCCGGCGCAGAACATCGAAGGCGGCGCGCGCTACGTGCGCTGGCTGCTCGACCGTTTCGGCGGCGACGTGCGCCTCGCGCTCGCGGGTTACAACGCGGGCGAAGGCGCGGTTGATAAGTACAACGGCATCCCGCCCTACCGCGAGACACGCGAATACGTGCGCTTGATCGGCCAGCGTTACGCCTTGATGCGCAACCCGCAGACGGCGCGCATCGCCGCCCCCGTCACAAACACACAGGCCGCCGCCCTCGCCAACGCGCAACCCGCCACGCCGCTCTACGAACGCGACATCTACGCCGTGCGCCTGCCCGACGGCAAACTCATGCTCGTCAGCCAGTGAAGTGAATTGCGGAATGCGGATTTCGGATTGCGGATTGATGAATTAAAAACAGACCTTCTTTCATTCCGCATTCCGCACTCCGCATTCCGCAATCCACAATGAACGGGGCGGTCAGCAGCACATGCTGACCGCCCCTGTTTTTAGTTTCGCAGGCTCTTTACGGTATGATGCGCGTGCGCCGCGTGCAGCGCGCGGCTACGTTCTAGACTCTTTCCCCGTGCGGAGTTCGCCTGTACGTGCGCCCAGCAACGGAATCAAACGCCGCGCCCCGCGACCAAGAGCAACCACGTCGCGCGCTCGTCTTCGCCGAAGGCGACGCGGCGGCCCAACTGCTCGCGCGCCTCACACGCGCCGGTTATACGGCGCAGGGCGCAACGCCCGATAGGACCTTGCGGAGCGTGAACGAGTTTGCGCCCGATGTCGTGCTGATCGAGTTGCGCGCGGGCGCACGGGCGCAGGCAGAGTCGGCCGGCTTCGCGCTGGCTGCCGAGTTGCGCGCCGCGCCGACGACACACGCGCTGCCGCTCGTCCTGCTCTTTCACACGGACGCCAACGCGCAACGCAACGCCGCGCTCAAACTTGGCGCGGACGATTATTTCGCGTTCACCACGCCTCCGGCCGAATTGCGCGCGCGCCTCGACGCGTTGCTCTGGCGCAACGAGGCGGGCCGCCGCGCCCCCGCGCTCAACTCCGCAGCCGTCAACGCCGAGATAGACGACTTCATGCGCTTGCTCGACGCCGTGCGCGCGGGCTTGCAGACCGGCGGGCACGGCGCGCTCGCGCTCGTCACGACCACGCACGACGACGCACACGAGCCAATCGCCGCGCAGACGCTCGCCGCCGCGCATGAGTTCTTCAAACTCAACCTGCGCCGGCTCGATCTGATCGCCTTCTACGGCCCGACGATGCTGCTCGTCTATCTGCCGCGCAAAGGGCCGGGCACGGCGAGTAGCGCGTTGGCGCAGTTGCGCAACGAGTTCGTCGCCGCGCACCCCGACCGGCGTTTGACTATCGGGCTGTCCACCTTCCCGGCCGACGGGCGCGAGGTCGAGACGTTAATCGAGCATGCGGAAGCGGCGCTCGCCGCCGCAGGCGCAGGCCAGTTGACGCCGCACGGCGAAGCGCACGAAGCGCGCACACCACAGCCGGAAGCGACCGTGCCGTTGGTCGAGACGACACAAGCGACGAAGACAACGCAAGCGCCGGCCGCGACGCAGAAAGTTGGCGCGTCGAACGTCGCAGCGGCGGGCGAAGCGCCGCGCGGTGGCGAGCGCAGACGGGCGCGCGCGTTGCGCGAGTCGAAGCGGCCGGATGTGTTCGAGTCGTCGGTGCTGCCGCAGGCGGGCGCGCAGTACGGCGCATCGCAGACGCTCGCGCAGGCGGCGCTCGAAGCCGCGGCGCATGAACGCGAGCGGCGGGCGCAGGGCGCACAGATGCCGCGTCGCTTGCTGCTCGCCGTTTCGGACGCGGCGCGTATGGCGCAGATCAACTTGCTGCTGCGCTCGGCCGGTTACGAAGTGCGCGCCACGTTCGACGCGCATCAGACGCTCAATCTTTTACGCATCGAGCGGCCCGATCTGCTCGTATTAGATTTCGACCTGCACGGGCTGGATGGGTTGGAGACGTTGCGCCGTTTGGGTCGGCAGTACGAAGGTCGGCCGCGCCTGCCGGTCGTGCTGTTGCTGCCTTCGGCGGCGCAACGCGCAGAGGTACGCGCGGAGGCGCGACAGTTCGGCCCGTGCGGCTTTGTCGATCTGCCCTACGAACCGGCGGCGCTGCTCGCGGCGATCCGCACGACGGGCGCGCGGGAGCGGAAGGAGTGAGGCAATGTACTGTGGCAACTGCGGCGCGGACATCCCCGCACAACTGCGTTTCTGTACCTCGTGCGGCGCGCCGACCGACAACGAAGAGACGCGTGTGGCGACGGACGAGACGCGCCTCGCCACGCCGCGCGCCACGGTCGCACATGCAGACTGGCCGGCCGCGTCGCCGCGTAATCTGGCACAGGAATCGGCGCGCAACTTGACGCAGGCGACGCCGCGCGCCGTCGTCAAACAACCGACGGGCAACGACGACGAAGCAGAGCGCGTCATCTTCACCGTGCGCCCGACCTTTCTGTTCGTCGGGTTGGGTTACATGCTGGCTGCGCTCGGCGCGGTCCTGTTAACAGTGCTGCTCGCGGTCTACGTCAAACAGTTGCCGGCCTATTACGCTTTGCCCTTCGCGCTTGTGCTGTTGCTCATCCCCGCGTGGAAACACATCAAACGCAACGCGCTCAAATACACGTTAACTAACGCGAAGATCGAGATCGACGAAGGCCTCTTGTCGCGCCGCACGCGCAACGTGCCCTTGCGCAACATACAGGACGTGACCGTCACGTCCACGCTCACGCAACGCCTGCTCGGCTTCGGCGACCTCTTGATCGACAACGCCAGCGAACTCGGCGGCTCGACCACGATGCGCAACATCCCCAAGCCCCGCGACCACGCCCAACTGATCCTGCGTGAGTTGCGCCGCTGGCACTAACGCACACGGGCCGGCTAAAATTATCTGGAACTACTTCCCGACAGCAGACATCAAACCGTTCGTATTACGAGTCGCCTAAAGTGTGTGCGGTTCAAGAGCGAGGAGTTTTATGCGCGTCTCACGCAGCTTCAAATTGTTTTTCGTTAGCGTCCTTTTATTATCGGCTTCGGTGTCGGTCCTTGCCGGTGGATCATTGGCAGAAGCGGCCAAGCTGCTGCCCGACAAAGTTGGCACAGCCACGGCGCAAGGCAAAGCCGCCGAGCCGCGCCCGGCCATCTTTATTCAACAGATCAAGGCAGAGGACTTCGGCGTCACGTCGAGCGCCAGCCGCCCATACGTCGCCGCCAACGGCGAGAAGTTCTGGGTGCGTATCGTCCAGACGCGCTCCGACGCGCACGCCTACGCGCTGCTGACGGAACTGCGCCGGACGACAAGCGAGATAAAAACGGTAGGCTTAACTAATCCGGGCACGACCGCCTTCACCTCTGCGAGCCGACTCGACTTTCACAAAGGCCCGGTCGTGGTCACAATCGCCGCCGCGCCCACGTCGCCCGAAGCAGCGTTGTTAGACTTCGCCCGCAGCTTAGCCGCCACGCTCGATCAAGGCACGGGCGAAATCCCGCCGCTCGTCGGGCACTTGCCAGAGCAGGAGACGGCGCAGGCGCGCGCGGTCTATGCGGTCAGTCTGCGCGGGCTGCAAGACGAGGTGCGCGATCAGCCAGTGCTGGATGCCGTTTCATTCGCGGGCGGGACGGAAGCGGTCACGGCCAAATATGACCAAGGGCAACTCGTGATCGTCGAATTTCAGACGCCGCAGTTTGCCACTGAGACGGACGCGCGCGTCGGGCAGCGCATCGCGGAGTTACGCGCGCAGGGACAGCGCGTGCCGACCGCTTACCGGCGCGTGGGCAACTATGTTGTCTTCGTGTTCGACGCGCCGAACGAGCAGGCGGCGGCGCAGTTGATCGGGCAAGTTCAGTATGACAAGGTCGTGCAGTGGCTCGGCGAAGACCCGCATAGGATCGAGCGCGCCAACCGTTACTGGATCAACATGTCGGGTAGCCTCATCCTCAACACGGTGAAGGCGACGGGGCTGGCGATCCTGTTGTGCCTCGGCATCGGCGGGCTGGTGGGCGGCGTCGTCTTCATGCGGCGGCGCGCACGCGTCGCGCTCAACGAACAATACACGGACGCGGGCGGCATGATGCGCCTGAACCTTGACGAGTTACCGCACCAGAAACAGCCCAGCGTTTGCTGCCGCCTATAGTAATAGATAAAGGCTCTATACTTAGGATTCTCTTGATAGGTCAGCGCGAGAGCATATTCCGCGCTCACCTGAGACGCTGCTATCTATGCCACCTTCTAACGTGCCTTCCAAGGTTTTTGGATTTGACCTTGACTCCGCACTGTCGGCATGAAACGAGTAGTCCATGCCTGAGTTCAAATCTTCTCTGCCCAGTGTTTGAGGTAACGATATCTCCTCCGTAGTGGGAACTTGTGATCTGTTGTGATCGTCCACTAGAGAGAAGTTGTTCATTGCGTCGCTCCGTGATGTTTTCTAAGTAGGAACTCCACCCCATTTTCTTACTCCTTTTGTAGCTGATGGTCAGACTGTGAGCAAAGAAAAAAGCGCGCGGCAGTGGCTGTCACTGCCGCGCGCTTTTTCGTTCCACCCTCAGGTTCGAAAAGCCTGAATGATTCCGATCTAACTTGATCTATAAACACTTGCGGGTTGCTGGACAACCTGCGAGGTTCCCCCAAAGCCTCTACAGATACGAACCAGCAACCCGGCAATTGTTTTGCCCTTTAACAGCCTGCCCGCGAGCGACCCCGTTCCCCCAAAGAGTCGCCGTGAACGATGAGAGAAGACCTCCCCCAAAGCCTTCACTCGCTGCTGTCTCCGAGCCTGACCCGATAACGCTATCTACCCTTGTCAATTTTAACCAATTCCAGTTTTAGCAACGACCATGCCAAAATAAGCAAGCGACTCCATACAGCTTTCATCCGCTGCGCCTAAGACAATAAAAATGCGGGTCTGACTCCTTCAGCCCGCCAACTATAAACACCGCTACTGTTCTCAGCCATCAATTAAAACCGCACGCTTTTAATACTAACCATGTGTACGCTTGAACTATTTTCATGCGCTTTTCAGCCCGAAACCGGGTGTTATAGCTCAAATCTTTTATTCGCATGTACTGTTACGCCGCAAATTTTTTTTCGAGCCTGAACGACGCGCACACTTCGCCCACCAACTCGCCGCGATTATTACGCACGTCGAAGCGGGCATAAGGCATGAGCGCCGCGCTCGCCGCCGCGTCCAGCACGCCGAGTTGGCGCAAGGCTTCGACCACGACCGTCGGGCGGGCGCGCAGATTCTCGCCGTCCTCGATCTTGAGCGCGAGGCCCAAGCCGCGCGGCCACTCGTCCGAAGGACGCACGCCCGCCGTGTAGACGCCCTCTGCGCCGATCTTCGACACGACCCGGCCGCGCGTCGCCCGCATGACTTCCGTGTCCAGACGTTCGCCCGCGCCGCCGACCAACTCCGGATGCGTCGTCACCGCCTGCACGATCCGCGCGCACGCGGCCCGCACATCTGCGCCGAACTCAACGGGCGGCGCGACGAGGCGCGCATACATCAACGCCATCGCGCGCACCGGCAGACCAAAGACCGGCACGCCGCAGCCGTCAATGCCAACCGCCAACTCGGCCAGCGGCACGTCGGCAAACTCTGCGACCGTGCGTGCGATGGCCTGTTGCACAGGATGATCAAACTCGTCGTAAGTCTCGACGGGTGCGCCGAGGTGTAGGGCCAGCGCGAGCAGCCCCGCGTGCTTGCCGGAGCAGTTGTTTTGCAGGACGCGGAACGGCTCGCTGTGCTCGCGCATCGCGTGCGCGACCTTGACGTTGAACGGCTCGTGTATGCCGCACTTCAGCGCGCTTTCATCAAGCCCGATTTTGCGGAGCATGCCCGCGACCGTCGCTTCATGCAACGGCTCGCCGCTATGCGAGCCGCACGCGATAGCAATCTCGTCGTCCGTAAAGCCGAAGCGCGCCGCCGCGCCCGATGCAACGAGTGGCAACGCCTGAAACGGCTTCGCCGACGAACGCAGAAACGTCACCATCTCCGGCGCGCCCAACTCCGCGACCAACTGCCCGCCCGGCTCGACGGCGACCACATGCCCACGATGCCGCGACTCCACCACGCCCCCGCGCCGCACCTCCACCAGCGGCACAGGCTGCGCCGTTTGACTCTCGCTTCGCTTGACTCATTTAACTCTTAACTTGTTTAAGGACAAGCCCTGCGCCTACATTTTCACCACGCGCTGTTTCTGCCTACCGTCTACTGCCATTGTTACTGCCTTATCACCTTTCGCCGCGTTCTTTCTCCACGTCCGATTCTAGTTGCACGACGAGGTTGCGGATGACAGGTTGATCCATCGGTTCAAGCAGGCGCAAGGCTTCGTCAAGCACACGCCGCTGGTGTTCGGGCCAGTTCGCCCCGCCCACGACGCTGCCGAGTTTGCCCGCGTAGTAGCCGCCGCGCGGCGGGCGCACCTGCTCCGCGATCTCGCGCTCGACCACAAGCATCATCGTCGCCACGCCCGACGCTTCGAGCGCGCGCGCCGTCAGCGCCATCGTCTGATGACACAGGCGCGAGGCCGGGATAAGCAGCACCGCCTGCACTTCGTAGCGCCTGACGCGCTCGACCAGTAGCGGCACAGTGTTGCGCACGAAGCGCGCCGCGTGTGGGATGAAACCGCAGAGACTCCAAAAGACCGGGTTCAACTGGCCGATGATGCCGTTGCCCTCGAACTCGAATAGGCGCGCGAGCGGGATTTGCGCGTTCATATCCTGCGTAACCGCCGCCGGATCGTAGCCGCGCGCGGCCCAACGCAAATCCTCCGCCTCGATCTCGACGGGCAGTTCGCGGAAGCTCGTGTCGCCGTCCGCCAGCGTCGTGTCGAACGGCTCTGTGCCGTCGATGTATGCGCCGGCCGAAGTGATCAGGCCGAGGTTGAGCATCGGCAGCGCGCGGCGCAGCGGTTGAAACGGCGCGCGCTTGTTCTCGACCCACGGGTAATCTTCGCCCACGTCGTCGTCGCGCAGTTCGTTGATGCGCTGCCAACGTTTGTAGCTCTCGCGCCAGTCGTCGATTCGCTCAATCGTGTCCACGTCCGTCCCCTTACTTTACGCCGTCGAAAATTTTATCTTCACTTCACGCGTCGCCGCGCGATGACGAGCAACGCGACCATCGCGGCGATCATGCCGACCAGTAAGACTAAAACTGAATAACCATGCAGACTATTGAAGGCGACGCGCAACGGATCGTTTGCGGCCAACTCATCAATGGGTCGTCCCATCGCGGCCCGCAACGCGCTGAGACGCGCGCCGATCACCCACTGCCCCACAAACGTCGTCAGCGCGACGATGGCGAGCGCCGCTGTCTCAAGCACGCGCGCGCGTCGGCTCAAGGCGGCCCGGCCGATGTATGCGGTCGTCAACAAGAACAGGCTGATCGTCAAACCGATGCTGTTCAAGATGCCGAGCGTGCGATTGACGACGTTGCCGGCCAACTCGCGCGCGGGCAGCACGGCGAACGCGCTCGGCGCGACCGCGATACTAAAGAAGACGGCCGCGCCCAACCACACGGCGATGAGCAGCAAGCGCACATCCTGCAAGATCGTTAAGCCTAACTCGGCGCGCGTGCGTGCTTGTTTTGTCGGCAACGCGATGCCCGGCTGCGTCTCTCTAAATTCGACGCTCATTAATCGTACTCCATGACTTCCGGCCCGAGCCGGATGACAGGTGGCGTGATTTCCGGTGGCGTCAACTCGCGCGGGTCGGGCACGGATAACAACCACGCGAGCGCGCGATCAAGTTGCGCCTGATAGTCAACGAGGTCGAGCGACATGAACCGCGCCGTGCCGAGCCGCGCAAACTTCTCCGTCGCCATCTGGTACATGCGCCGCGCCGCGCCCGGTCGCCCGATCTCAAGATGATGAAACGCGACCGCCGATTGAATCAACGCCTGCAAGAACAACTTCTCGCGCGGCCCCGCGTCGTCGCGCCAGCGATCTTCCCAAGCATCGTGCGCCGCATGAAACTCGCCCGCGTTATACAGATCAATGCCGGCCATATACTCGACCGGATACGCGGCCGCGTGCGCCTCTGTGTACGCCGCTCGTTCGACCTCTGTGTCTGCCATTGCGAGCATTATACAGAAGTAGCCGTTAGTCAGTAGTCAACAGTCAGTATAAAAATTTCTTTAACCACAAAGACACGATGACACAATAGAACTTTGAGTCTTTGTGTCTTCGTGGTTAATCATTCACACATACACTGACAATCAACTTCCCTTGCTACCGCTCAAGCGGGCGGCGATAACTTTGGCAGCGGTCGCGCCTGCGCCGGTTGCGCCTGCGATGGTCGGCGCGCGCGGGTTGGATACGTCGCCGATGGCGAAGACGTTGGCGAGGCTCGTTTCCTGTTCACTGTTGACGACGATATAACCGCGCTCGTCCGTGCTTAGTTGTTCACTAAACAACTCCGTGTTCGGCGCGACGCCGATGCGTATGAGCACGCCGCCCACGGCCATCTGAAAAGGTTTGATCGCGCCGCGCCGCATGATCTCGACCGCCTCGACGCGCTCAGTGCCGATGATGCGCCGCACTTCCGCCTCGGTAAAGATCGTGATGCAATGCTCGCCGCGCAAACGTTCAACGAACTCCGCGCGCGCGCGCAAACTTGCGCCGCGATGCACGAGCGTAACCGTCGGGCAGACTTCGGCGAGCAGCAGCGCGTTCTCGGCCGCCGCATCGCCGCCGCCGACGATGCACACGTCCATGCCCGCCACACTATCGCGGTCGCGCACGCCCGACGCCAACACGCCGCGCCCCGCCAACTCCGTTTCGCCTTCGACGCCGAGCGTGCGCCGCCGCACACCCGTCGCCAAGATCAAACAGATCGCTTGCAACTGCTCGCCGCTACGCAAACCAACACGCCGCGCCGACAGTTCAACCCGCTCGATCTCAACATCGGTCCACAGATCAAACTCCGCGTCCTCAATCTGCGCCGCAAACTGATCGCGCAGAGCGCGCCCGTGCGTCGCCTGCACGCCGAGATAGTTGGCAATCGGGTTATAGACGTGCAAGAGTTGCCCGCCCGGCTCGCTCGCGGCTTCGAGCAACAACGTGTCCAGCCCCAACTCGTCGCACCACAACGCGGCAGACAAACCGGCCGGCCCCGCGCCGATAATGATCACGTCATGCATGGTCGAGCAGCCTGCCTACTGCTCCAAGCCCGCGTAACCGCCGCGATAATAGACGAGTGGGTGGCCGTCTTCGCGCACGGTGGTGTGTTCGACTTCGCCGACGAAGATGGTGTGGTCGCCGCCTTCGTAGGCGTGGCGGATGCGACACTCAAGCGACGCGAGCGCGCCGGCAAGCACGGGCACGTCCGCCAGCCCGCGCGTGTAAGCGACGTCCGCAAACTTGTCCGGCTCGCGCGAGGCAAAGATGCGCGAGAGATGTTCCTGATCGGCCGCGAGTATGTTGACGACGAAGACGCCGCTTGTCTGGAAATCATTGTGATGATACGCATCGCGGTCAATGCAGACGAGCACGAGCGGCGGCTCAAGCGACACGGAACAGAAGGCGCTGACGGTGATGCCGACAGGATGCTGTTCTGCGTCCTGCGTCGTCACGACCGTCACGCCGCTGGCGAAGCGGCTGAGCGCCGTGCGGAATTGGATTTTATCAACCGGCACGACTGAGTCTCCGAAAAATTTATGCTGAGCTTGATTAGGCCCGCGAGCATAACACAGAAGCCGCGACTATAACGTTCGTCCCAATCGGCCATTAGTTAAACAGCTTGAGCGGCCGTGTTCGTCGCCGGCTGCACGGCAAGTGATTCAAAGCGCATAAGGGAAGGATAGACCAAAGGCGTATGTGATTCCAGCTTACGCGCGGCCAGCAGAACGACAGCAGGCTTGAAAGGAAAGGCGGCAGGATGATTGATGAATAAGCAGCTATTCATCAGTCATCAGTCATCAGTCATCAGTCATCGTTCATCGTTTATTTATTGATGCCGTCGAGTTGGACGCAGGCGTTGAGGCGGGTGATGCATAGGCCGGCGCGGACGCGGAAGCGGCAGGCGAGCGCGGTCTTGTCGGTTGGATCGGCCGCGTCCGGCTCACGATACCAGAACTGGCAGTTGGTGCAGTCGCCGTTCCAGCAGAAGTCGCCGTATGAGATCGAGCGCATTGAGAGGAATTGAAAGCAGCGCAGCAGCCGGTTGTTCTCCGGCACTTCGACGCGGCGGCCCAGCACCTCGATCTGGATCAGTTGCTCGTAAGGTTCAAACAGTTCGTCATTGTTCACTGAGGTTTGTTCGACTCCGAGTGATGAGGCTGCAACACTTCGGGCCGAAGTATACATAAAACAGCGACAAGTGACGAGTGACGAAGCAGCGATCAGCCGTCAACGATCAGCCGTCAGCTAAGGATGAAAAGCTGATCGCCAATAGCTGATCGCTGAGCGCGCGCCCCGTCACTTGTCACTTGTCACTGTAGTATCTACACTGTCAGCATCATAAGGAGGTTCAGCCGTTGAGTCTGGTGCTATACGTAAAGCCGGGTTGTCCCTATTGCCAGCAGGCGCGCGATTACTACAACGCGCAGGGCACGCCGTTTGTCGAATACGACGCGCAGAACGACCGCGCGCGCCGCGCCGAGATGTTCGCTTATTCGGACGGCGACCCGACCGTGCCGTGCATCGTCGAGGATGGCGTCTATCAGGGTTCGGGCTGGGGGCGGCCGCCGCGCGGTTGAACGGTTCACGACTGATGCGGGCCGTGTGCCCGCACTCCCTGATGACAACAAGTTCCGCTGAACTGAGGCGGGCGCGCACCGCAACCGTAAGCAGCCGCGCGCCCGTAAGTCGCCTGAAGCCTTGCAGCCGCACAACCCTTTGGAGCCTAACTAATATCGTCCGCTGATCGCAGGAGACATGACATGCGCAAGACGTGCCCCTTCATCTTCCAACTCGTGCTGATGATTGCTATGACTACTATTGCCAACACAGACGCGCCCGCGCAGAACTTGGTGACGGGCGGCAAACCACCCAGCGCCAAGAAAGTGCCCAAGACCGACACCACGAACGGCGACACGCGCGTGGACGACTATTTCTGGCTGCGCGAGAAGAAAGACCCTGAGGTCATCTCGTATCTCGAATCGGAGAACGCTTACACGGAAGCGGCCATGAAGCCGACCGAGGCGTTGCAACAGAAGCTCTACGCGGAGTTGCTCGGTCGCATCAAGCAGACCGATCAGAACGTGCCTTACAAGCTCGGCGATTACTACTATTACACGCGCACCATCGAAGGGCAGCAGTATCCGATCTATGCCCGGCGGCGCGGCAACATGCAAGCGCCGGAAGAGATCACGCTCGACGTGAACGAAATGGCGAAGGGTTTGAAGTACATGGCCATCGGCGCGTACAGCGTGAGCGACGACGGCAACCTGCTTGCTTACACGACCGACACGACCGGCTATCGCCAGTACACGCTCCGCGTCAAAGACCTGCGCACGGGCGCGCATCTGCCCGATAAGATCGAGCGTGTGGACAGCGTCTCGTGGGCGCGCGACAACAAGACCGTCTTCTATGTGACCGAAGACGCGGTGACGAAACGCTCCGACAAGTTCTTCCGCCACACGGTCGGCACGGACGCGTCCGATCTGCTCTACGAAGACAAGGACGAACTCTACGACATCTACGCCTATCGCACGCGCGACCGCGCCTATATCTTCATCGTCAGCGAGAGCAAGACCACGACCGAGACGCGCTACATCGCGGCCGACAAACCCACGGACGCGCCGCGTCTCTTCCTGCCGCGCGAGACGGATCATAAGTACTTCGTCGATCATCGCGGCGACCTGTTCTACATTCGCACCAACAAAGGCGCGAAGAACTACCGGCTTGTGACCGCGCCCGTGAGTGCGCCCGACGTGAAGAACTGGAAAGAGATCGTGCCGGGGCGCAAGGACGTGAAGCTGGACAACGTGGCGCTCTTTGCCGACAACATGGTGCTGGCCGAGCGTGCGCGCGGCTTACAGACCTTGCGCGTCTTCGACCTGCGCGCGAACAAGGCGCACGAAATCGAGTTTCCCGAACCTGTCTATTCGGCCGGTCTGAACGTCAACCCTGAGTTCAACACGAACGTCCTGCGCTTCAGTTATCAATCGCTGACCACGCCGCCGTCCGTCTTCGACTACGACATGCAGACGCACAAGCGCACCTTGCTCAAACAGACCGAAGTGCTCGGCGGTTACAACCCGGCGAACTACGCGGCCGAGCGCGTCTATGCCACGGCGTCCGACGGCACGAAGATTCCGATCTCGCTCGTCTATCGCAAGGGCTTGAAGCGCGACGGCAAGAACCCGATGCTGTTGTACGGCTACGGCTCATACGGCATCTCGATTGATCCGAACTTCTCGTCGAACCGCGTGAGCCTGTTGGATCGCGGTGTCGTCTATGCCATCGCGCACATACGCGGCGGCGGCGAACTGGGCGAAGACTGGCGCGAGCAAGGGCGCATGATGTTCAAGAAGAATACCTTCACGGACTTCATCGCTTCGGCTGAACATCTGATCAAAGAGAAGTACACGGCGAACGACCGGATTGTGATTCAAGGCGGTTCGGCCGGTGGTCTGCTGGTCGGCGCAGTCTCGAACATGCGGCCCGATCTGTTCAAGGCGGTCGTCTCGCAAGTGCCGTTCGTGGATGTGGTCAACACGATGCTCGACGCGTCGTTGCCGCTGACAACCAGCGAGTATCTCGAATGGGGCAACCCGAATGAGAAGGCCGCTTATGCTTACATCAAGTCGTACAGCCCGTATGACAACATCGCGGCGAAGGCTTACCCGGCGATGCTCGTCAAAGTGTCGCTGAACGACAGTCAAGTGCCCTACTGGGAAGGCACGAAGTACGTCGCGCGGCTGCGCGCCATGAAGACGGACACGAACCCGCTGCTGTTGAAAGTCAATATGGGCGCGGGGCACGGCGGCTCGTCGGGGCGCTACGACGCGTTGCGCGAAATCGCCTTCGACTATGCCTTCATCCTCGGCCAACTCGGCATCACTAACTAACCCGTACAGCCGCAAGGGCAGCGAGCATATACTCGCTGCCCTTGCGCTTTCGCCCTGCCTCGTCGCTCAAAAATTTTCAAGCACAGAGTACAGATCATGAGACTGCCCGTCGCGCTCCTACTGCTATGCCTGTTTGCCTGTGCCGCTTTGGCGCAGACGCCCGCCCCGGCGCAAATCTTTCGCGGCACAATCGGCACACAGCCCGTCGTCGTAAAACTCGAACGCACGGGCGACAAGTTATCCGGCAGTTACGTCTACGAACGCATCGGGCAGGACATCAAGCTCACAGGCCAGATCGACGCACAAGGTCAAGTCACGCTCGCGGAGTTCGATGCAACGGGCCGCCAGACCGGCAAGCTTACGGGCAGCTTGAGGCGACGCCGGAGACGACCGACGCCGCGACGTTCGCGGGCAACTGGACGCGCCCCGACGGCAGCCACGAGGCCGCCTTCTACCTGCGCGCGCAAGCCATCGCCTTCACGGACGCGGGGCTGAAATTCATCTCAAAGACGACGACGGACAAGCGCCACGCCATCAGAGCTACCTACCCGCAACTCGTCGGCGGCGCAACGGCCAACACAGTCCCGTTCAATCGCGCCTCCGAAGATTTGATCCTAAAGCTCGTCCGCGACATCAGGCAGAACACGACGCCGCCCGACCGTGTTGCGCTTGAAACTAACTACAACGTACTGCTGGCCAGCGACGATCTGGTCAGCGTCGAGATCACCGAATACACCGATTACGGCGGCGCGCACCCGAACGACTCCTTCGACGCGTTGACTTACGATCTACGCACGGGCCGCCCCGTCGCCTTCGCCGCGCTGTTCAAACCGGGCGCGCAGTATGAAGCAGTCTTGAAGCGTGCAGCGCTCGCCAACTTGCGCGCGCAAGAGCGCAAGATCGACGCGGAGAACGGCGCAACCAACGGCAACGACGACTCGTTCTTCTTGGGGGACGAACTGCCCGCCGAGCGGCGCGCGTGGGGTCTGACGCCGCGCGGGTTGATCCTCTACTTCGATCTGCCGCACGTCATCTCGGTCTTCGATAAAGTCTTCATCCCGTGGCACGAGTTGCGTGACGTACTCAACCCGAAAGGGCCGGCGGCGCGCTTCGTGAAAATTGATCGCTGACCGGAAATGAGTTGGCCGCGCATACTACGCTTTTCCTGCGGCGGGTGTATGATGGCGCGCGGGCCGGTAAGCTGATCTTAACTTTGCAGGGAGCACACGTAGATGAGTACGGATCGCACCACTGAATTGCTGAACTACCTGAGCGCAATCAGCCGCGAAGTCGGCCAGATGCGCGCTGAACTAAATGCGCGGCTTGATCAAGTAGACACGCGCCTTGAACGCATTGAGCGTGAACAGAAAGTGCAGGGCCAGCGACTTGGGCGGATTGAGGGCATATTGCAGATCACGCGCGTTGACATTGAGGAGTTGCAGGATCGCGTTTCTGCGTTAGAGAGCAAGCGGACCTGATCCTCTCCGCTTGCTGCCGTGCTTCTCGGCGGGCGATGCTCCAGCTTGCAGCCTCCTACGTGTTCAGAGTTAAATAGCGACACGGTATGCTCGGTTCGACACTCCTTAACTATCGCATCGTTGAAAAGCTCGGCACAGGCGGGCAAGGCACGGTCTATAAGGCGCAGGACACGCGGCTGGGCCGCACGGTCGTCGTCAAGGTGCTCTCGCCGGAATTGACGGCGCGCGAGGTCAACTTGATCCGCTTTGAGCGCGAGGCGCAACTCGCTTCGTCGCTCGACCACCCGAACATCTGCGTCATTCACGGGTTGCACGAATCGGGCGGCGTCCACTTCATCACGATGCAATACATCGAGGGGAAGAACGTCCGCCAACTCGTCAACGGCCGTCCGCTTGAGTTGCGCAGCGCCCTCTCCATCGCCCTGCAAGTCACAGACGCGCTTGCCACAGCGCACGCGCGCGGCATCATCCACCGCGACATCAAGGCCGGCAACGTGATGGTCACCGCCAACGGCACGGCGAAGGTCTTAGACTTCGGCCTCGCCAAGTTGACGGACGAAAGCGGCGCTGATAAATCGGACGTGCATCTGACCGAGTTGGGCATCCCTTATGGCACGGCCACTTATGCCGCGCCCGAACAAGCGACGGGCGGCAAAGTGGATCATCGCGCCGACATCTTCTCGGCAGGCGTGCTGCTCTACGAGATGCTCACGGGCATGTGGCCCTTTCAAGGCAAGACGAGCGTAGAGGTGCGTTACGCCGTCTTGCACGACACGCCGCGCCCCATCGCCGAGTTTCGCCCGGACACGCCGCCGCGCCTCCAACAGATACTTGATCGCGCCATCGCCAAACGCCCCGAAGCTCGTTACCAGAAGATGGCCGAGATGCGCGACGACATCCGCGCCGTCTTGCGCGATGTGATGGCGAGCGCGGGGCAACAGTCCATCGAAGACACCTTCGCGCCGGTCGCGCCGCGTCATCAACAGACGACCGGCTTTGGTCGCACGTTCAAACGCTGGCTGCGCAACATCACGGGCGCAAGCGACACCAGTTCGCAGCCGCCCGCCCTCTCCACCGTACCGACGCGCACAGACCTGCACGACACGCCGCAGACGAGCGTGCCCGAACATCAAAAGTCGATTGCGATCTTGCCCTTTCACAATCTGAGCGGCGACGCTGAAGTCAGCTTCTATGAATACTCGCTCGCGGATGCGGTCATCACCGAGTTGGCGCGGCTGCGCTCGCTCATCGTCCGCCCGTCCTCGCTGATCGTTAAGTATCAAGGGCAACAGATCGACGCGCGCGAAGCGGGGCGCGAGATGAGCGTGAGCGCGGTGCTGTCCGCGTCGTTCCTGCGTGCGGGCGACAAGTTGCGGGTCAACGCGCAACTGCTCGACGTGGACACGGGCGCGCTCCTTTGGAGCGACCGCATCGACGCCGCCGCCGCCGACATCATCGCCTTACAGGACACCATCGCGCAGCACATCGTTGACGGGTTACGGCTTGAGTTGAGTCCTGACGAGCAGGTCGGCCTCGCGCAACGTGCGAACGCCAACGCCGAGGCTTACGAAGATTACCTGCGCGGGCGCGACCGCATGGGGCGCTACATCTATCACACGTTGGCGAACGAAGACGTAGAGGCCGCTATCGCACACTTCCGCCGCGCCATCGAACTTGATCCCGACTTCGCGCTCGCGCATTGCGCGCTCGGTGGTTGTTACGCCAACCGCGTCATCAAGTGCATGGGCGACGCGGAGGATTACGACCGCGCCGAAGAGGAGTTCAATAAAGGCCTCGCGCTCGATCCGAAGAACAACGAAGCGCGCATGCACATGGTCTTCATCTACCTGTGGCGCGGCGAGCGCGCGAAGGCCCGCGCAGAGGTCGAGCGCCTGCGGCATGAATCGCCGAACGACGTGGGCGTCCACTTCATCGGCGCATACTTCTACCGGCTCGACGGGCAATATGAGATGGCCTTGCGCAGTCTCGAACGGATGCTGCGCTTGAATCCAAACGAGCGCGTCGTCGTCAGTTACAACCGCGCGCGTATCCTGATGTATCAGGGTCGCTATCCGGAGGCGCTTGCGGAACTCGAAGCAGGCGCGGCGGTCGAACCTAATCACCCGCTCGTCCAGACCTTCACCGCCGTCTGGCATTACCGGCAAGGGCAACCGGAGCGGGCGGTCGAGATTCTGGAAAGCGTCTTGGCCAATCATGCGGAGATGGACGGCATTCGCCCGCATCTCGCCATCGCGCTCTCGATGCTCGGCCGGCACGAAGAGGCGCGGGCGCAGTTGACCGACCGCGTGAAAGAGTTGGCGGACGCCGACCACGACTCGCCCTACTGGCTCGCCTCGGCTTACGCGCTCGAAGGCATGAAGGACGAAGCGTTCGAGTGGTTAGAGCACGCCATCGACAGTGGCAATGAGAACCGCGCTTGGTTCGAGGTCAACCCGGCTTGGGCCGGCTTGCGCGACGACGAACGTTTCCGCGCGCTCATGCAGCGCATCGAGCAGACGCAAGCGCGGGCGCACGCGAACATGGAATGACGACTTACCTCGCATGAAGACTTACGTGATCGGCGACTTGCACGGGCGGCGCGCGCAACTCCGCGCGTTGCTCGACATGATCCCGCGCGACCCTGCGCGCGACACGCTCGTCTTGTTGGGCGACCTCGTTGATCGCGGCGACGAGATACCGGGCACGGTCGCCGAAGTAGTGCAGTTGCGGGCGGAACAACCGGAGCGCGTCGTCTGCCTGCGCGGCAACCACGAGCAGATGCTCATCGACTTCGTGGACAAAGGCGAGTTGCTCTGGCTGCACGCCGCCGTCGGGAGCGAACCGACCGTCCGGCAGTACACGGGCCAGCCCATCCACATCCGCACCGAACACGACTTCGCGCAACTCCGCCAGACGTTCGCCGCCGCCATCCCCGAAGCGCATCTTGAGTTCTTCCGCAGCACGCCGCTCTGGTACGAAGACGACTATGCGATCTACGTCCACGCGGGTCTGCGCGACAAGCAACACCCGCGCGACGCACTGCCGCAGACCTTGCTCTGGTCGCGCGACATGAACTTCTTCAAGCACTACGCGGGCAAGCCCTGCATCTTCGGTCACACGCCCACGCCCTTGCTGCCTTTGCGCGGGCGCATCGGCCGCCACGGCATCTACATCGCACACAGCGCCATCGGCCTCGATACAGGCTACGCCGACAACTCGCCCCTCAGTTGCCTGCAACTGCCCGACCTGCACCTCTATCAAGCCTTCCCCGACGGGCACACCGCCACCTTCCACCTAACCACACTCATGCCCGAAGTCCTGCGCGACATGCAGAAGAAGGTCGTGCCCGCGCCGCAACCCATCGCGGAACTGTAAACCGGCCCGATGCGTGCATTCATGTTTGCGGCCAGCGTCGTGCTAACATACACGCCATAATCTGCTCAACACATAACACGGAGGATCGAGACAATGCTGCAAGCAGGCGATACTGCGCCCGATTTTACGGCGCGCGATGAACAGGGCAACGAAGTGAAGCTGGCCGATCTGCGCGGGCAGAATGTGGTGCTCTACTTTTATCCGAAGGACGATACGCCGGGCTGCACGAAAGAGGCGTGCTCGTTCCGCGACGCGAGTTCGGTTTACGCCGACGAGGGCATCAAGGTGCTCGGCGTCTCGTTGGACGATGAGGCTTCGCATCAAGCGTTCGCGGCGAAGTTCAACTTGCCGTTCACGCTCTTGGCCGACACCGACCACAAGGTCGCCGATGCTTACGGCGTCTACGGCGAGCAACGCTACGGCGACAAGACTTACATGGGCGTGGCGCGCAAGACCTTTCTGATCGACAAAGACGGCAAGATCAAAAAAGTCTTCGACAAGGTCAACGTCGAGCAACACGCCGACGAAGTGCTGGCCGCCTTCAAGGAATGAGGCAGGCCGAAGGATGAATGATGAATGAAAGACAAGCTATTCTTTATTGAGCATGATGACTGCTGAATAGCTGCTTATTCAGCAGTCATCATTCATCGTTCATCATGTCCTATCTCACGTTTGTCGTTCGAGGATGACGTGGGCGAGGGCGCGCAGTAGTTCGGCGGGGCGGTCGAGTTCGTCCAGCGCCGCTTGTGCTTGCTCGTGTTCGGCTTGTGCGCGCGTGCGCGTCGCTTCAAGGCCGTAGAGCGCGGGATAGGTGGCCTTGCTGGCGCGCGCGTCCTTGCCGGGCGTCTTGCCGAGGGCGGCGGCGGTCGCCGTCACGTCGAGCAGATCGTCCGTGATCTGAAAGAGCAGACCGAGGTGCGCGGCATAAGTTGTGAGCGCGGTCAGTTCCGTATCATGCGCGCCCGCGATGAGTGCGCCCGCGCGGGCGGCGGCCGTCATCAACGCGCCGGTCTTGTGCCGGTGGATCGCTTCCAACTCCGCGCCGGTCACCGCCCGCGCCTCGGCGGCCAGATCGAACGCTTGCCCCGCAACCATCCCCGCGGGCGTCCCCGCCGCACGCCCTAACTCGCCGACAAGTCGCACACGCACCGACGCGCTCAAGCGTTCGTCTTCGGCGATGAGTTGAAACGCAAGCGCCTGCAAAGCGTCGCCCGCGAGGATGGCGGTGGCTTCGCCGAACTGTATGTGACAGGTCGGCCGGCCGCGCCTGAGATCGTCGTCGTCCATCGCGGGCAGGTCGTCGTGGATGAGCGAGTAAGTGTGAATCAGTTCAAAGGCGCAAGCGGTCGTGAGCAGATCGCTCGCGCCCGCGCCGCACGTCTCGCCCGTGGCGATGAGCAGCGCGGGGCGCAGTCGCTTGCCACCGGCGAACAGACTCCAGCGCAGCGCGGCGTGGACCGATGCGGGCGCGACCGATTCGGTGGGCACAAGCTCGTCGAGCCGCGCGTCCACCAGCGCGCGGGCGCGCGACAGGAACGCAAGCACCTCCGGCTGTGCGCGCAAGGGCGCGGGTCTATCAGAAGACGCTCTCATCGTCTGCGCGCTCGTCCGCCGTCAGCCGTGTGAGTTCTGCTTCGCCGAACGCGCCGACGACCGCGCGCCCTTCGCCGTCGCGCAAGAGTACTTCGATGCGCCGCTCCGCCGCCTGCAAACGTTCCTGACACTCGCGCGACAGACGCACGCCTTGCTCGAACAACTCAAGACTGCGTTCGAGCGGCAACTCGCCGCGCTCCAACTCGCGCACGATCTGTTCGAGCGCCGCGAGCGACGTTTCAAAACTCTGACCCTGCGCTTCAGCTTTCTTTGGCTTCATAACTTACATTCATTCACTTACCGGCCGGATAGACGCGCACCAGCGTCTCTGCGATGCGCGTCGCCAACTCGTCGCTCTTGACGCCGACGACCCGCCAACGCGTGTCAACAGGTTGAGCCGTCGCCGCGACGTTCGCGTTGTTGGCGCGCAGACCTAGTTCGACGGGCCGGCCGTTGACGTTCAAAGTTGCGGTCGCCGTCACATCCGGCTCTTGCCCGTCGATGCCCGGCTTGATCTCGACCACGCGCGCCACGCCAAGCGCGAGCAAGAGGAACGTGTCGTCGGCCGTGCCGCTCTGCACGAGGACCTGTTTGATCTGTTCCATCAACGTGGCGCGCACCTGTTCGCGCGCGCCGGGCAGAAGGATCACCGCGTTGGCTTCGATCTGCCGGCGCACTTGCGCGGGCATCTGCACCGCGCCCGGCGCACGCATCTGCGCGGCGACCTGCGGCGCGAGACTGCGACTGACCTCGTCCACGTTAACGAGTGCATCGAACGCGGGCACGTCGTCGCGCCGTGCCGCGTCGAGCACGAGCGCGAGGGCGTAAGCGGGCTTCGCTTTGAAAGCCTGCCACCAAAAGTAAGTGCCGCCGAGGAACGCCAGCAGGACGAGCGCGAACACGCCGATGGGCAAGTACCAACGCGCGCCGCGAAAACGTGGGCCGTGCGTTTTACGTTGCGGCGCTGCACCGCGTCCACGCGGCGCGGCCGGTTTGGCCGCCGCTTCTTCCACGTTGACGACGATGCGGCTGCGCGGCTTCTGTTTACTTCTATCGCCCGGCAGGGTGGACATTAAACTTCGTCCTCCACTTCCTCGACGCGACAGCGCAAGACGCCGCGCGCGAGGCGGACACGAACGCGCGCACCTTTAAGTACCGCATGCGCCGTGCGCAGGGGTCGCCCCGCTTCGTCTTCCGCTAACGCGTAACCACGCTTGAGTACATCGAGCGGCGAGAGCGCGTCGAGTTGTGCGACCGCGACTTCGAGGCGGGCACGTGCTTCGTCCACGCGCGTCGCCATGTTGGCTTGCAAGGCCGCGCGCGTTGCGATCAAAGTGCCGCGTGCGACGGCCATGCGCGCGCTCGGATGCGCAGGCGACAGACGCCGTAAAGCAGCTTCGAGCCGTCGGCGCGCACGCTCGCCCGCGCGCGCAAACGCCAGTTCCAAACGTCGCCCAAGCTCACTAACTTGTTCGTTCATGGCGCGCAGTTGCGTCCGCGTTTCGTCGAAGCCGTAAGACATGGCCGCGTCTTGCACGCGCGTCTTGTCGGTCAACAAACGATACTGGATCGCGCGCACGAGATCGCGCGTCAACATCAACACCGCGCCTTGTACTTCGTCTTCGCGTGCGGCGACGATCTCGGCCGCGGCCGACGGCGTGGCGGCGCGCACGTCCGCCGCGAAGTCCGCGATGGTCACGTCCGTCTCGTGCCCGATGGCGGAGATGACGGGGATCGCGGACGCGCGAATGGCGCGCGCCACTTCTTCTTCGTTGAACGCCCACAGGTCCTCGACCGAGCCGCCGCCGCGCGCCACGATGAGCGCGTCCACCGTCTCATCAAATCTATTATCAGCGAGTGCCGCGCGTTGATGCGCGTTGACGAGCGCGATGGCGCGCGCGATCTCGCGGGCCGCGCCCACGCCTTGCACGTGCGTCGGCGCGACGAGGACGTTGACCGTGCGCGTGCGGCGCGTCAAGACGTGCAAGATGTCGCGCAGGGCCGCGCCCGTGGGCGACGTGACGACGGCGACGCGGCGCGGCAAGAGCGGCAGCGGTCGCTTCAACGCTGCGTCGAATAAACCTTCCGCCGCCAGACGGTCGCGCAACTGCTCGAAGGCCACGCGCAACGCGCCCGCGCCCACGGGGTCGAGTCCTTCGACGACCAACTCGTAAGCGCCGCGCGGTTCGTAAACCGTCAACCGCCCACGCACGCGCACCTGTAGACCGTCGGCCGGGCGAAAGCGAATTGCGCGATTGATGCCGCGAAAACAGGTCGCGCGCAGTTGCGCGCCCTCATCTTTGATCGTGAAGTACCAATGCCCGGACGTGTGCGCTTTGAAGTTTGAGATTTCACCTTCAACCCAGACGGACGCGAAGCGGTTCTCCAACGCGCCACGCACCTGCGAGGTCAACTCCGAGACGGTCAGCGGCCGGCGCTCCGATTCGTCGAATAAAGATAACAGGAGTGAGCGGGTCATCGTCGGTGTGAAGGATGCAAGATGCCGGATAAAAAGTAAACCGGCGACGGGGTTAATTAAATGATGAACGATGACTGATGAATAAGCTGCTATTCATCAGTCGTCAGTTATCGTTCATCATTTTCTTTATTGCGGTGTTGTCGTCACTGCTTGACTGAGACGAATGGCGGCGTCGTTGCGATGGGCGAGGCGGATGCGGAGACGTCGGGCGGTGGTTTGATCGGGCGCGGCAGAGTCGTAAGTGATCGTGTAGGCGGTGCGGAGTTGGGCGACTACATCATCATAGGCGCTTTGTAGTTCGTCGAGCCGCGTGATCGGGTAATAGACGCCGCCGGAGACGGTCGCCAGTTTGCGTCCTTCTTCGTCGGCGCGCGAGGTCAAAGTGAGATAGCGCGAGCGCATCGGGTCGAGCGTGGTCACGGGGTCAGGCGCGGCGGTCGAAGGGATCAAGCCCGACGGCACGTAGAGCGGATAGACGAGCGCGCCCGATTCGACGATGGCTTCGAGGATGGCAGGAAACGGGACGAAGGAGCGGTTGTCGTCGCCATCGCTAAGCACGACGATGGCGGTGCGCTCGCCGCGTAGAGGCTTCAAGGTGTTGACGAGCGTATAAGCGAGCGCGTCGTAAAGCGAGGTCGCGCCGCCCGCGTCGATCTGTTTGACGCGCTCTTGCAGCAGTTGCGCGATCAGTTGTGAAGTCGGAGATGAGTTGGATGTCGTCGCGGAAACTGAGAATGGCGATGCGATCTTCCGGGCTAACGGTCTTGAGAAAATCGAGCGCGGCTTTGCGAATGAAGTCGAGCCGTTCTTCGACGCTGCCCGACACGTCCAAGAGCAACACGAGATTGAACGGCGTGCGTGTCGGTTCAACTTCGGTGACGGGGCGCTGCTGGCCGTTCTCATAGACGAGAAAGTCCGCAGCCGATAGCCCGTGGATCGCGCGCCCGTTGCCGTCGGTCACGCTGGCGCTCAGGCGCACGGCACGGGCGGCGGCTGTGATTGTTACCGACGCGGGCGTGGGCGCGTTGAAGTTGGCGAGCGTGGGCGCGTGGATGCGTTGCGGCAGCGTCTCGGCGTACTCGCCGACGTAGCGCGGCACGACCTTGCGGATCGCGTCGATCATCTGCACGTTGCCGCTGCGAATGATGCCGCGCGCCGCTTCGGTCAGAGGGCGCTCGCGCAAGTCGCTGGGGACCATCGCCAGTTCGACGCCGAAGACGAGGACGCCGCGCTCGGTCTGCAAGTCGAGCCGCACGCGCTGCGACTTGGGCGCTTTCTTGTCGCCCATGCGCCCGTTCAACTCGAAGCGTCCGCCCGCGCGTTCTTTGATCTTGCCGAGTGCGACCTCGCTGAAGTAACGCGGCCGGCTCGCCATCCAACGAAAGCTATAAACGAGCGCATCGGTCGGCACGTCGGCGCGGATCGTGCCCGTGTCGGTTACGACCACGGCCTCGCTCACAGGTCCCGACACGTCCACCGCGCCCGCCTTCGTCTCGACCCGCACGCGCGCACGCAATGGTACGTGCAACGTCAGATCAATGCGGTCGCGTTCGGCGCGCGGTCGAACTTCGAGCTGCACGCGCCCGCTTGTGCCCGTCGTCTGCACGTCCGACTCTGTCACGGCCGCGCCGGTCGATGCGGCTGCAAGCGTGATGCTCTTGCGTGCTTCGTCCGTGTCGGCTACGACGGTCACGCGCCCATTGCCGTTGCGGACAACGACCTCGACGCTCGCACCGGCCACCACCGGCAACTCGCGCGTGAGTGTCTGTGCATTAACTCGCCCGGCCGCACTACAGCACGCGGCGAGCACGCACAAAGCGCCGATGATTTTTACTGGCAGGTTTGGTTGGCACGGGAACGAGCCGCGCGGGGGCGAACTGCGGTACAACATCGCGGGCCATCTTGCCCGCGCACACCCGCGCCGGTCAAGCGCCGGCCGGGCACTAAGCTTGGACACTTTGCGCGGGACGCAAATCTGCACCGCCTTGCGTTATGATATGCACGCCCGGCCGCCTTTGATTTCGTTCAGCGGTCAAGCTTTCGCTTGCGAGGTATAAGCCAATGCCAACAGTCTGGTTCGAGCGCGCCTTCACGTTCACCACACCCGTCGAGTTATACCCGAACATCGTCGAGCGTCTGCGCGGCACAAGCGCGCGCCTCGAAGAACGTATCGCTACACTGTCGCGTGAAATCTTGACGCGCCGCGACGGCGACCGCTGGTCGATCCAAGAACAAGCGGGCCACTTGCTCGATCTCGACGAACTGCACACCCTACGCCTCGCCGACTACGAAGCTGCACGCGCCACGCTTGCCCCCGCCGACCTCCAAAATCGTAAGACCCACGAAGCCAACCATAACGACCGCGAAGTCGCCGACATCCTCCGCGCCTTCCGTGCCGGCCGCACCGCCTTCGTCCAACGCCTCGACGTTTATGATCTAGACTTCGCGGCCCGCACTGCCTTGCACCCACGCCTGCAACAACCCATGCGCCTCATCGACATGGCCCTCTTCACCGCCGAACACGACGATCATCACCTCGCACGCATCACCGAACTACTCCGCCTGTGAAGCTTGTTAGGACTCGTTCGTTTGCGGGCATCAGCCTATTTACTTCTTGTTACTTTTCTTCTTACCGGCCTTCGCCGTGCCGGTCTGAGCCTGCGACGGTGTGTCTTGCTTGGGCGCTTCTATCTTATCGACACTAGAGATCGCAAGCGGCATCAGGTCGAGAAAGTGGGCGGCGGCTTCGTGGCCGGCGGCGGCTTCGGTTTTGGTGGCGGGCCGGATAGCGATCACTTCTTCGACGCCGTCTTCAAAGCCGATGCGGAGCCGGACGGCGAGGCCGAGGGCTTCGTCGAAGTTGTGAGCGAAGTAACGGTTGTAATGCACTTCGCCGCCGTGGGATTTGGTCCAGTTGATGGCTTCGACGATGTGCGCGGTTTCGGCCACCTGTGCGCGTTCTTCGGCGGCGGCTAGCGGCATGTGTGCAAAGCTGTAGGTCGCGCCGGCATGCGGATCGAACATGTGCCCGGCATCTAGTTTTTTCACTTTCTGTTACCTTTCTTCTTGTCCACCTTCTGATCTGACTCCACAGCTTTCTTGAATGCGGCGTTAAGCTGGCGGGTCGTGTCGGCCGGGTTCTGCGCCGGGCGGCTGCGCTCAGGTTGGGCGAACCCCTGTAGATCGGTTTCAGGGATCAGCCAGTAAGAGCCGCGCGGCGTGTCTATCTGCCGCGCGTTCGGGAATAGACCCTGCTGACACCAGATAAGAATAGTCTGCTCCGGCGTCACTATCATGGCCGCCACCTGTGCGGTCGTGAGGTCTTGCATGCTCATGCCGTCAACCTAGCACAGACTACAAAAAAAGGCGCAGGGAAAAGTTGCGCTCAGACGCAAAATAACTCGTTGGCTCGCGCGACGTTGGCGACGCACTTTGGCGCACCGAGATGAGTGCAACTGTTCGTCAACCAGCCCAACAAGCGCGGCTCAACCTTTACGCGTGTCGAGGCATCTGATACGTTGCGACCAGGGGATAGCCCCGCGTTCGTGAGCCAAATCAATTGCACATGACAGACAAGCAGGCAAGTTTCTTTTTCGTCGCGCCGACGTTCGCGGCGTTGTTTGCGTTGGCGACGGTCGTGGCTTGGCCCGGTTACGGTCAAGGCGTTAAGCGCACGACGAAAGCGCAGCCGACCGCGCAGGCCGACACTTCAGTTATGCAGGTGGCGGGGCAGCAGAACGCGCAGTTGATGAACGATCTTGAGTGGGTCTTTGGCGGCAAGGTGCAGCGCGGGTGGGCGATCTATGTGCCGCTCATTGCGCACACGCTTGAGACGGACGCGGCGATTGAGAGCAGCGATTTTGCGCGGGCGGTGGCGCGCTGGCAACGGGGCGCGCGCTTGCCGGACAACGGCGTGCTTGGCAGCGCAACGTTCTATCAGTTGCTCGACAAATGGCAGTCGCGCCGCTTGAAGGAGCGCGGTTATCCGTCGCCTGATCAACTCGTGACCGCGCCGCCGACGGAGTTCTATGATCCGGCCGCGCCGGATGATCAACGACAAGTTGAGCGCGCAACTTATGCCGCGTACAAACGCATGCTCGCGGCGGCCGCGGCTGATCGTTCGCTTGGTCTGACGACAACCAAAACAGGCGAGCTTGCGGCGGGTGAAAAGTATCTGAAGCTCATCTCGGCGTTTCGCTCTAGGGAGCGACAGGAGCAGTTGCGTAAGCAAGAGCCGCAAGCGGGCCGCGCCGGCCTCGCTGTCAACAGTCCGCACTTCACGGGGCGCGCGCTCGATCTTTACGTCGGCGGCGATCCGGTGAGCACAAAGGATGCGAACCGCGCGCGGCAGACAGAGACGCGCGTATATCGTTGGCTGGTTAAGAACGCCGAACGCTTCGGCTTCCGGCCTTACTTTTTCGAGCCGTGGCATTGGGAATACGTCGGGCAGTAGCTTAACCACCAAGACACGAAGGCCACGAAGAAAGCAATGCGGCTTCTTCGTGTCCTTCGTGTCTTGGTGGTTAAGCTTCGGCTTCAGTCCACACGCGCCGCGCGCCGTGGCGGGGTGCGTTGGCGCGGCTTACTGTTTGAACCGACGATGGCGCGCAGTTCGCCGTCTGCGAGTGCGCGGCCGGCGGCCAGACTTTCAAGGCTGACGACATACTCGGTGCGCGGCCGGATGCGCGCGAGCATTCGTTCGAGCGTGCGTTCGTCGAGCGCGTCTGCGTCCGCGCCGACGCTCGCAAGTTCGGCGCGCAGGCGCGCGATGGTGTTCGTGCCCCGGTCGTACACGTCGGGGTAGATGTGCAACGCGCCGCCTTCGACGACGAGCGTGTCGTAGTTGATATCCACGCTGAGCGGAAGTTGCGGATCGAGTTCGGCGACGACGGTGCGTTTGCTGCGCTTCGCGGCCGTGATCTGTTTGGCGGAGACGGGCGAGCCGTAAGCCATGTTGATCTTCTCGGCCAGATCGTAGAGGTCCGCAAGCATCATCCGCACGCAGCCGTGCGAGACGAGGTTGCCGAGATCGCCCACGCCTTTAGCCTGATGGATCAGGTAGCCGCCGCCGAGCGGAATCTTGACCTTGCCGAGCGGGTTGCGCGGGTCGCTCGCCTTGATCACCTGGCCCGGCTTCACGCCTTTGTGCCCCGACACCCAATCGCTATCAGGTGGAATCCACGCCGGATTCCAGATCACTTCGCTCGCCTCGCGCACGCCGATGATGATCGGATACTCCTTCTGCCCGACGCCGATCCGGTACGTCTTAACTACGCGCCCGTCCTGCCACAACGTCAAGCGGAACGCGGGCACGTCAACCGTGATCTCTATGTTCGCATTGTCCGCGACGAGTTCCGCGCGTTCGACGCGCCCGCCCGTGTATCTATCCGACCAAGCCGACTCGTCATACTCCGCGCGGCGCGCTAACTGGCCCGGCCCCGGTCGCACAGGGCCGGGCGCTTGCGTTGCGCCGGTCTGCGCCGCGACCGGCAGCACAATAGTTGTTATGATCAGCAGCAGCGCCAGCAGCGGCGCGCTGAATTTATTTAACCGCTTGTTCATGCCCTTAACAGTTTCCCCGACGCGGCGCGCATGTGCGTGGTCGCTTGCGACGCTACCGGCGCGGCCGTCGTCTCGCCTCAGATTAAAGTTAGGGGATGTTAGTTAGTGCGCGTCGGCGCGTTGGCGTTGCCCGCTAATTTCGCGCTAGTGGCTGGCGAGATAATATTTGACGCCGAAATAGATGGCTTGCGACAGGCCGAGGAAGAAGCCTATGGCTGCGCCGAACAGTTCGATGGTGCGCAGGTGTTGCTGCGCGACCGACAGCACGAGCGTCTCCAACTTTTCGACCGGATAAGCGGCCACCTTGTTGCGCACGACGCTGCCGATGTCGAACTCTTGGATGGCGACGGGCAGGCGTTCGCGCGCGGCAGCCGTGACGCGCTCGGTCAAAGCGGTACGCGCACGCATGATCGACTGCTCAGGTATCTGTTCGGAGAGCCGGCCGATGGGCGCGATGAGCAGGCGCTCGATCTGCGCGGTCAGGATCGCGTTGATGGTGCGCGCCGTCTCGTCGCGCGCAAGCACACCCAGAAGCGCCTTCGATAGAAACCGTTTCAGCCGCTCGGTCGAATCGGGGCTGGCGTGTTCCAAGAGCGCGCGCACCGTATGCGGGCGCAGGCGCGCGAGCGCGTCGGTCGCATAAGCCGAAACGGCCGTGGACAACTCAGGCCCGCGTGCGAGCGCGAGGATGCGCCCCGTGATCTGCTCTTTGATCAACTCAAGCTTGTCGGGTTCGAGCTTGCCGACCAGTTCGTTGAGCGGGCGCGTCAACACGTTATCAATCGTCTGATCGAGGAACGTGCGCGCTTCCTGCTCGAACGCTTCGCCCTGCAAAAACTCTTCGACGCGGCGCGGCAGCGTCTTGTTCACCATCTCATCAACTTCCTGATGAATGCGGTCGCGCGAGACGAAGATTTTTTTGAAGAAGCTGAGCTGCGCGTAATAGTCATCGACCTCGCGCTTGATGAGCGCGCCGATCTGCGTGCGCGTGCGTTTGTTCGTGGCGATCTCGGTCAACTGTTCGGCGATGGGGCCGAGTTGCGCGTCGATGCGCGCCTTAACAAGCGTGACCGTGTCAGGCGTGAACACGTCTGCGAGCGTCGCGCTGCTGTGGGTCAAGTCGTCGATGCGCCCGCCGATGAAGTCGCGCACCTTCGTCTCGAAATCGCGCGCGGTGACAACGCCGCGAAAACGTTCTTCGACGAAGCCGACAACCTGTTCATAAGTCTCGTCGTCAATCGCTTCGCTCAAGCGCCGCGCGAGCAGTTCGTCCACGCGGCGGTCGATGAACGAGTTGACGGCCGCGGCCGTTTCTTCACTGCGGAGCACGCCCGCGATGTAGTCGGCGACGCGCAACTGCAAGGCGCTGATCGCGTCGAGCACGGGCGCGCGCACGCCCGCCGGGATCGCTTCGACCAGCGACGGGTAAGACGTGTTGAGCAGTTCGTCCGTGTAACCGCCGATTAGATCATCGACCTTGCGGCGGAAGAAGTCTGTCTCGAACAGCGCATGCACAACCGTGTCCTGCGCCAGCAACTCGTTGCCGACCGCGTTGCCGATAGATTGCGCCAGCCGCTCGCGGTGGCGCGGGATCATCCCTTGCGGCCAGATCGTCAAGCCCCAAAGCTGCACGGGCTTGTGCGGCCGAAAGAGCATCCGCACGGCCAGCCACGCTGCGCCGTAGCCGTGAGCCGTGGCGAATAGGATCAGCACCGTGAGTTCCCCGATTTGTCCCCAGGTCAGCGGCAAACGCTCCCTCTTCCACACGCGCACGCAGCGAAAGTTAGTTTTGCTTTGACGGCATGCTAAACGCGGGGCGCGGAATGAGTCAACTAAACTGCAAGCGACGTGCGCGTCTGCGCCCACGCAAATCAACCTCGCACATCGACTGATTTGCTGGCGCGTTCGGAGGCGAGCGTGTAGTTGGGGAGGACGCGGAAGGTGGTGAGGCCGACGGCGAGGCGTGCGCCGGGATGGAGGCGGGCGGCGCTGGCTTCGGGCTTGGGGCGCGTGACCATGATGGGCACGCCGATGCGTCGTTCGGGGGTGGTGATGGCGACGTTGTAGAGCGGTGGTTCGTCCGTTTGCGGTTGGCGCATGATGAGGTCGAGCCGCAATATCAACCGTTCGTATGCGCCGACGAAGTTGACCTCTTCGACGACGCCGTTGGTTAGACGCCGACAACCGGCGGGCAGCACGCCCGTCGTGCTCAGGCACACATCTTCGGGCCGGAAGACGAGTTTGACCGATTGCCCGTCGCGGAAACGCGCGGTCTCTTCGTGCGCGGGGATAATGGCTGTGCCGAGTTCGACCGTGCCGTGGTTGACGACGCCGACCAGCAGGTTGGCCGCGCCGAGAAAGGTGGCGACGTACTCTGTCTCCGGTTTGTTGTAAACCTCGTCGGGCGTGCCAATCTGTTCGAGCCGGCCGGTGTGCAGGACGGCGATGCGGTCGCCGAGTTCTAATGCTTCTTCTTGATCGTGTGTGATGAAAACGGCCGGCACTTTGATCTCACGCAGCAGCGCGCGTATCTCGCGGCGCAGGTGTACGCGCGTCTGCGCGTCGAGCGCGCCGAAGGGTTCGTCGAACAATAGGACCTGTGGTTGATAAGCAAGCGTGCGCGCAATCGCCACGCGTTGTTGCTGCCCACCGGAGAGTTGCGCCGGATACTTCTTGCGATGTTCTTCCAAGCGGACGAGCGCGAGCAGGCGTTCGACCGTTTCCTTGATCTCGCGCCGTGGTCGTTTCCGTATACGCAAACCATAAGAGATGTTCTTCTCGACGGTCATGCGCGGAAAGAGCGCGTAGTCTTGAAAGATGACGCCGACGCCGCGCTCGCGCGCGGGCAGTTCCGTCACGTCGCGCCCGTGCAGGACGACGCGCCCTGTGTCCGGTTCGGCGAGGCCCGCCATGATGCGCAGGATGGTCGTCTTGCCGCTGCCCGATGCGCCGAGCAAGACAAGCGACTCGCCTTCGGCCACGTCGAACGTCACGTCTTCCAAGACGGACGTGCCTTTGAAACTCTTGCTCAAACCGATGACGCGCGCCGCGACTTCGGGGTGCGCTTGTGTTTCGTTGGTCGCGCCGGCCACGCCCGCGCCCGTCGGCACGTTGACCTCGTTCGGCTTGTTCACTTTCGCTTGTTCAGCCTGCATCGACTTGTTCCCTTCAGTCCGTGTCGAGCCAATCGCGCGCAAGGAACAGGACGCTGAAGACGGCGAATGAAAAGAGCGCGAGCACGATGGCGACGGCGTTCGCCGCTTCGACTTGGCCCTCGTTGAACTTGGCGAAGATGTAGAGCGGCGCGGTCTGCGTTCGCATGGCGAGGTTGCCGGAGACAAGAATAGTTGAACCGAACTCGCCGACCGCGCGCGCAAACGTCAACAGTGCGCCGGTCACAATCGCGCCGCGCAAACTCGGCAGCGTGACGTGCCAGAACGTCTGCCAGCGCGTCGCGCCGATGGTCGCGGACGCCTCTTCCAGCGACCGGCTCATCGTGTCGAACACAGGCTTGATAACGCCGAAGGCGAGCGGGAACGTGACGAAGATGTTGGCGAGAATGATCGCGCCCGCCGTGAACATCAGTTGGATGCCATGCGGCGCAAGCAAGCGACCGAGCACACCGTAAGGCCCCCACAACAGCAACAGCGCGAAGCCCGCGACCGCCGTAGGGATCGCGGTCGGCAGCGAGATGGTGACGATGACGGCGTTGCGCCCCCAGAAGTCGTAACGCGAAAGCACGTAGGCGGCGAACAGGCCGAAGACGACGTTAAAGGCCGTCGCCCAAAAGCTTGTAAAGAGCGACAACTGCATTGCAAAGATCGCTTCCGGCGCGGTCAGTGCGGCCCAGAAACTACCCAAGCCCTTGCTCGTCCCGAAGATAAAGATCGACGCGAGCGGCAACAGCACGAGCGGCAGCATCAGCCCCAGCATCGCCACGATGCTCAGAGGGCGCATCACGTCGAAGCCGCGCACGTGCCGCATGGTGGAGATGGCTGTGCTCATGTGTCAGTAGGCTGTAGACAGTATGCGGTAGGCAGTTGCTGGCAGGTTTTGTAACAACTGCCAACTGCCTACCGCCTACTGCCTACTTCGCTCTCTGTACTTGATCGCGGAAGACGCGTTCGATGATGTCGGGGTAAGCCCGATCCCAGCCGCCGAAGAGAGCGACGGTGAACGGGTGATTGATGTGCGCGAACGCGGGGTTCGCCTCGTTGAACGAGTCGTTTGTCGCCGCGTGGAAGTGGTACTTGACGAAGGCTTGCTGCGCCTCGTCGCTCCACAGGTAACGCATGAAGGCGTCCACGACAGGGCGCTCCGCCTCAGTCACGTTGCGGTCCACAACGACCGCCGGGTGCTCGCTGTAGATGGTTGCGTCGGGCACGACGACATCAATGGCCGCGTTCGTCTGCTTCATCAACAGCCCTTCCAACTCGTATGTGATCAGCGCGTCGCCGAAGCCTGTCTCGAACTGCGTGCGCGCCTCGCGCGCCGAGCCGGGCGTCGAGATAACGTTGTGCCAGACGGCTTGCAAGAGTTTGTGTGCGCGCCCGTCGTCGCGTCGCCCCGTCTCTGTTTCCGACTTGATCAACTCCGAACCATAGATAGCAAGGATGGACCACTGCGCGCCGCCGGAACTGACGGGATCGGGATGGATCAGTTTAACGCCGGGCTTAGCCAGATCGGCGAAGTCGCGTATGCCTTTCGGGTTGCCCTTGCGCACGAGGATGATGAAGGGCGTCTTGTTGACGACGCCTTGCTGCGGCAACTGATGCCAGTCGGACATGACCGCGCCGCCTTGTTTGAGCCGCGTGGCGTCGCGGTCGATAGAGAGCAGCGCGATGTCCGCGCTGACGCCTTGCAGGATTTGATTCACGACCGTCTCCGAACCGGCGAACGACGAGACGAACTTGACCTCCTGCCCATGCTCGCGCTGCCACTGCGCCGCGAAGCCCGGAAAGATCGCTTTCTCCAGCGACTCTTTCATGACCGAGAAACCGTAGACCGTCAACTGCACGCCGCCCCCGCTATTAGTCTGCGGTTTCGGCGCGCAACTGCTCAGCACGACGAAGCTCATCAGCACACATGCAACGGCCGCGCCGAGCGCGCTGCGCCGTCTGCTGAATGCACCTATCCGTCTCACGTTCGTAACACCTCCACCAACTCCGGGCGACCACGAACCTCTGACGACTCTGCTGCCTGTGCGGGTACGTGCGTCTATAACACAGAAAGCCGTGACAGGTAAACAGTGGCAAGGATAAAAAAAGCGGTCGGCGATCAGCAGTCAGCCGTCAGCTTTTTGTCTTTAGCTGCTCGCTGAAAGCCGACCGCTGCTGCGTCACTTGTTACGGCTGTTCTGTTTCGTAGCCTGCGCTCGTCCATGCGCTTGTGCCGCCGGTGACGTTGGTGAGATTGGTGAAGCCGTGGCGGGCGAGGATGCCGGTGGCGGCGCTGGAACGATAGCCGCCCGCGCAGATGACCGCGAGCGGGCGCGCGGGATCGAGCTTCAACGTGTCGAGTTCGCGTTCGAGTTGCGCGAGCGGGGCGCTCTGCGCCGTGGGCACATGCCCGCTCGTGTATTCGGGCGCGCGGCGCACGTCGAGCACTTGCAGGTCGGGTTGCGCCGCGAGCATCTGCCGCAACTCGGCGACGGAGATTTGCGGCACGCAACTCAACGCCCGCCCGCTCGCGCGCCACGCGTCCATGCCGCCGCGCAAATAACCGCGCACGTCTTCAAGACCGACCCGCGCCAAACGCATCGCCGCTTCGGCCACCTGCTCGTCAGCCCCGGCGATGATCACCACGGGCGCATTGAGCGCGACGAGACTCCCGGCCAGATCGCAAACTGTCCGCCGAGGCCGATGTTGATTGCACCGGGCACGTGGCCCGCGCCGAACTCTGCTGCCGGGCGCACGTCGAGCAACACTGCGCCCTGTTCAGTTGCTTGAACTACTTCGGCGGGCGTGAGCGCGACGGGGCGCGGCAACTCTGCGAGGGGCGGTGCGCCCGCGCGGTTGATCTCTGCGTCGCGCGCGAAGTAGGCGGGCTGTTCGGGCAGGTCGCGCGTCATCATGGCGACAAACTCGGCGCGCGCCATCGGCTGCAACGCATAGTTGAACTGCCGCTGCTGCCCGATGGTCGAAGACTTTTCCTGCGACATGTTGCGCCCGCACATCGAGCCTGCACCGTGCGCCGGATAGACCTCAACCGCGTCGTCGAGCGTGAGCAACTTCTCGTGCAAGCTGTCGTATAGCAAGCCCGCCATCATCTCTTTCGTGTAGCCGCGCGCGCCCGCCAGATCGGGCCGCCCCACGTCGCCGATAAAGAGCGTGTCGCCGGTCAAGACCTTCTGCGGTTCGTCCGAGACGCTTGTATCGATCACAACGAGCGAGATGCTTTCGGGCGTGTGCCCCGGCGTCTCAAGGACGCGCAAGACGACGGGGCCGAGTTCGAGTTCATCGCCATCTTTGACGGCGCGGTGCGGCAACTCCGCGCCCGCCTTTGCACCGAAGACGATCTCCGCGCCGGTGCGCGCCGCGAGTTCCCGATGACCGCTCACGAAGTCGGCGTGCAAGTGCGTCTCGATGACGTACTTGATCTTGCAACCTTGCGCGTCGGCCTCCGCAATGTACTGGTCAACGTCGCGCTGCGGATCGACGACCGCCGCCTCGCCGTTTGCCCCAATCAAATACGAAGCGTGCGCCAGACAGCCGAGATAGAACTGTTTGAAGTACATGACGGAAACTCCTGCGCGGTTCGTGGCTGGAGAGTAGCGATGAGGAAATCTAACCGAGGACAGCATCAACGCTCAGCGACAGTTGCGAGATCGTCTCGGCCGTCAATTGCTCGCCGCGCCCTACTTGCCGTTGCACCTGATACGCGCCGCCCGCAGGCTGCGTGTAAAGTTCGATCATTTTTTGTTGCAGATCAATCAACCATACTTCAGGTATACCGGCCCGCGCATAGAGCGGCACTTTAACATTGCGATCAAACTGCACGGTCGTATCCGACACTTCAATAACTAACAGCACCTCTGCGGGCGTCGGATGCGCCTGCGCGTACCGATCCGCACGTGGTCGCAGCAAGGCAACGTCCGGTTGCGGCTCTGAAAAATCATTGAGCCGGATCGGGTCTTGCACGCCGACCAGCACAGCTTGCCCCAGCAATTGTTGTATGAGTTGGTTAAGACCTTTGACGCACGCCGCGTGCGAGCTTCCGATAGGACTCATTTTAATAATCTCCCCGTCGAGCAACTCAACACGGTCATCCTCGGTGAGAATCCCCGCCTCGGCCATGCGGTAGTATTCCGACACGTTGAAGTAACGCTTTGCGATTTGAACCGACATAAGACTTCACCCGGAGCAGTTAAAATTCATTCTTTGCCTGACCTTGATAATACAACAGCAAGGCGATAACTTTTCATTTCATTTCAGCCGACGGGGCGCAGCACGCGGCGCAGGGCCAGTGTGCCGACTTGCCAGAGCAGGGCGGCGTGGAGCAGTTCGTGCGTGATGCGACGATAGGAGCCGCGGCCGGAGATGACGGCGTAGAGGATGGCGTAGAGGTCGCGGTTCGTCTTGGCGAGTTCGATGAGGCCGTCGATCATGCGAAAGCCCATGCCTTGCCGCAGGAGTTGGCGCAGGAGCCGGCCGTGCCGGTGGTCCTCGGTGAGTGCGAGCGTGTGGCGCGTGTAAGCTTCGAGGGCGGCGGCGTCGATGCCGCGTTCAAGCATCACGTCGGCGGCGGCGATGCCGGTCTGCATCGCGGTCGTGATGCCCATGCCTTTGAAGGGGCGCAGCCAGCCCGTCGCGTCGCCCACCGCCATGAAGCGATCCCACGAGACGTTGCGCGCATGGCGCACGGGCGCGTGCCCTTCGTAGAAGTCGAGCCGTTGCAGATCGAAGCGCGGCAAAAGTGTTCGCACTTTCCGATGCAACAGAAAGTCTTCCATGTCAATCGAGGTCACGCGCCGGCCCATGATGTTGACCAAGACGTGATCCTGCTTCGGCGTGATCGCGCCGAACTCGATGCGCGGCAACTCGCTCAACAGAAACGCGTGAATCTGGCCGCCGAGCCGCGTCGTCACATAACGTTCGTCGCATGTGAGCCGGACGATGATTGAATGCATCGTCTCGCGCGGCCGTTGATAACGATGCGCGCGCGGGCTGACCTGTTCGAGCACGGACAGCAAGCCATCGTCCAACCCGCACGCCGCGACGACCATATCGGCCGAGCGCGATTCGCCTTCCGAATAGACGCGCACGGGATGTTCGAGATTTTCAGGATGAAACTCTAAGCCCGTCACGCGGTCGCCTAAGATGTGCGCGCCTTCCGCGCGTGCGCGCTCAAGTAATAACTGGTCGAACTCGGAGCGCGACACCATCAGGGCCGGTTCTTCCGTCGTCGGCGCGCGCAGTTCGATCTCGTTCGAGTCGCTGTGCAGGCGATAACCTTTGATCGTGCGTTTGACGAGCGCGGCGGGCAGGTCTATGTGCAATTGCGCGCGCAGGATTTCGGCGGTCGGCGGCGCAAGCACGCCCATGCACGGGTTGTGTTGGCGCGGAAACTGTTTCGGTTCGTAGATCGAGACGCGCAGGCGCATGCCGCGTCGCCGCGACTCTTGCAACAGGCGGATAGCGCACGACGCGCCGCCGGGGCCGCCGCCGATGACGAGGACGCGCGCGTCGTCGCGCAAGCGCAAGCCGCGTAAACGTCGGCGCTCTGTGCGCGTGATGCGCGTGCGCACTTCGTCGAAGACGAGCGAGCCTGCGTGGCTGGCCATGCGCGCGGCGAGGCGCGGGTGCAGCGCGCGCAAGAGGATGCGTTTGTATGGTTGGTCGCCCGTGAAAGCTGCGAGCAGAGCATCGGACAGCAGCGCGTGCTGTTTGCCCATCTTGCGCTCGGCGTGCAGCACGGCGAAATAGACGGGCGCGACGAGCGGGTGCGGGAAGAAGCGGTCGTAGATTTTAAAGAGCGCGCGCCCGTACACGTTATCGTGGCCGAAGGCCCGTTCGCATTGTCGCCAGAAGTGTTCTTCAAAATCCCGCGCCGTGACGCCATGATTGATCACGCAGTCGGCCGCCAAGCGCGCGGTGACGAGTGCGGACTCGACGCCGTTCTTCAAATAGCGTGAATCTGATGCGTCGCCGACGATGACGAAACGGTCGCTATAGGGCAGTCGGGCCGCGCCGACGGCGACGCGCGGGTGACAATGACAATCGAGTCGCCAATCGGCAGGCAGATAGTCGCGCATGTATGACTCGCGCAACAGCCGCTCGGTCGAAACCACGTCCACGCCTTCGCCGATGGCGGTGACGGTGACGTGTTCGCCCTTCGGGATGAGCGCGATGTAGCGCACGCCCGGTTGCTTGAGGACGAAGAAGTGGATCAAGTTGCCGAGTCGTTCGCGTTGAAACTCAGGCGCGACGCGCGCTTCGATCACGCACGTCTTCCACGTCGGCGGCGGTTGATAACCGTAGATCAGCCGCTGGCTCAGTTGCGAGTTGACGCCGAACGCGCCGACTACTAAGTCGAACTCGATCTCTTGCCCGTCGCTGGTTTTGATCGCGGGGCGACGTTCAAGGTTCGCGGGCACGTCTATGTCTTGCACGTTCAGCGGGACGTGGCGCGCGCCCAAGTTGACGGCCTGTGTGAGCAGGAATTGATCGAAGCTGCGCGCGCCGTCGGGGCTGTCGGTGCTGACCGGCCCCGCGCCGCGATAGACGCCGTAGATGCGCCGCCCCGGCTCGTTCGCCAGCCGCGCCGAGGCATCTTGATAATGCACGGCGTAGCCTTCGATCTCGTTGTGGATGACTTGCGGCGGGATGGTCGTAGTGGCGTGTTCGATCTCTTCGATCAGGCTGTGGCCGATTGCGCCCGCGCACATGTTGCAGCCGGGCGCGCCCTTCTTGGCGAAGCTCTTGCCGTCGAAGATGTCAACCGCAAGGTTGAGGCCCAACGCACGCGCGCGGCGCAGTAGTTCGATGGCGAAGAACGAACCGGCCGGCCCCGCGCCGACGATGCCGACGCGACTGCCCGAAGTCAGGTAGGTTGGCTGCGACATGACCGCGCACCTCAAGCACGTAAATCTGCGGTCGGGTCACGGGAGAGAAAAAATTTACGCACGTCAATGGCGTCAAGCATAGGCGCGCCCCCGATGACTGTCAACGAACTCACGGCGGTCGTCGTTCGTCAACGCGATGAGTTTATCTGTGTGCGCGCGAGTGACAGCTTGGGCGCACGCCCGTTACACTTTGCCGTCGAGGCGCACATGAATTTCTGGCAAGGGCAAAAGGTACGTCTGCGCGGCGTCGAACCGGAAGATGCCGACACGTTCTGGCGCTGGAACTTGGACAGCGAGACGGGGCGGAGCCTCGATTTTTTGTGGCCGCCCGTAGCGCGCGCACAGGTGCGCCAAGAGTTCGCGGACAAGGCGCTGCGCAAACTTGAGCACGACGCGTTTCACTGGTTGATCGAAGACGCGACCGCCACGCCCGTCGGCTCGATTGACACGCACCACTGCGACCCGCGCCGGGGCGTGTTCAGTTACGGCATACAGATCGCCGCCGAGCATCAACGGCGCGGTTACGCAAGCGAAGCGATCCGGCTCGTCGTCAAGTACTACTTCGACGAGTTGCGTTATCAGAAGGTCACGGTCGGCGTCCACTCGTATAACGCCGCGTCCATCGCGCTGCATGAGCGGCTCGGCTTCACGCGCGAGGGTACGCTCAGGCGCGTGGTCTTCACGCGCGGCACGCACTTCGATCTGCATTACTACGGACTGACACGCGAAGAGTGGGCCGATTCGCCGTTGCAACTTTAACGGGCCGTGGTCGAGTCAGAAAAGATAACTTCCGCGTTGACCGAAGCGGTCGAGCACGCGCTGCACGTCATACACGCGGTCGATCTGTCTGCCTTTTATTGCGCGCGGCCGGACGAAGCAGCGTTTGTGCAGACGCGTTCTTTGTTGTTACGTCTGCTTGATTGAGTGCGGGCGCTTCCATTCGGGCGGGGTTATGTGCGATGCTACGCGGGCCGCGCCTCGCGTGCAATTTAAGTTTTATAGGAGATTGAAAAGCAGATGCGTCTATTGCTTTCAGCGGCCGCCGCGCTCACCGTGGGCGTCGCGCTGCTGCTCACCACGGCCTGCAATCCTTCGGCCTACAACAATCAGGCGAACGCGAACAGCCCGGCCGCGCCCGCTGCGCCCGCTGTCGCCACCGCGCCGCCGTCGTCCACGGCCGCCATCCCGCCCCCGTCGCCGATTGACGGCATCCGGCGCGTCACCGTGCAGGAACTAAAGCAGGCGCTCGACGAACACCGCGCCGTGGTTGTTGACGTGCGCAACGACGTGGCTTACAAGAACGGCCACATTCAAGGCGCGCTGCTCATCCCCGCCACCGACATCGACAAACATCTCAACGAGTTGCCGAAGGACAAGCTGATCGTTACTTACTGTTCTTGACCAAGCGAACACTCAAGCGCCGGTGCGGCGCAAACACTCAAGAGCAAAAATATCACGAACGTCGGCGCGCTACTCGGTGGCTACCTTGCATGGCAAAACGCCGGCCTGCCGATTACGAAAGAGTAGTCAACAATTAACGCCATAAGACTTGTAGGACCTGAAGATCATAATGATCTTCAGGTCCTACAAGTCTTATGGCGTTAAATTTTTGGTAATTAGGGAGAAAAGTAACCAGCGTCATAAGCTAAGTACGCATGGTTACAGTGAGATCGAGCCATTTCAGTTGTGCGGCCAACTTTAGCCGAGGCAGAAAGTGCATCTTCTGCGGCTCGTTCAAGGTCTGCCGCACGGCTCGCCGCTACGTTAAATGTCGGCGTTGTGCCCGGCAGAAATCGCTCGCACAGCTTCGCCGTGAACTGGAGATCATCAAAGGCTTTTACCAACAAGTGCCAGCCTATCGCTTGGCCACGGACTTGAAGCTGGATCAGGTTTTTTTCACGTCCAACGCAAGCCCGCGATGCGTTCGAGTTGTGGCGCGAAGCGAAAACGCGCGAGTGCCTTCGGCGGCGCGCGGCGAGTGCGGCGAGTTCGCGTGCCACTTCGCGCCGCACGCCGCGCCCTTCCGTATCGAGCGCCGCGACGCGTTCGACCACACGCCTGAGCGCCGCACACACGCCTTCGACAAAAGCCCCCGCGTCCGCCTGCCGACTCAAGCGCGCCTCGCCCTCGACATATTCGACGCACGCCGCCAGCGCCGCGAGGAACGGATAATCGTCCGTCAACTCTTCGCGCGCGGCGCGAAAATGCGCGGCGAAACTCTCTGTGGACGAGACGCCGACGGCGCGTTCGACCGCCGCGATGATGTCGCCGCTCAACTGCAAGACCGTGCGCCGGTCGAGCGCGTCCTGCGCGGCCGCGTCGCTTGCCTCGGACGGGCGCAGGCGCAACTCGTCAAACGACTCTGCGGCCGGGTATTCATAGACGCTCACCAGCCCGCCCTCTGCGCGCGCGCGCACCAGCAGACGTTGCAACGCGGCCTCGCCCTCTTCGGCGCGGCCCGTGGCGTGGTCGCGCTCGCGCGCTTCGACCGGCTTGCGCGCGGCGAGATAAATGTCGCCGTCGTACTCGTCCAGTTCGACGTGGACGCGGCCCGTGAAGTCGCGCTGTTGCAGGTAGCGCAGCAGCGCGGGCAGGTTCACAAACGCGGTGTCCAAATGCTCGTACACCACGCGCGGTTGATCTTGACGACGTGACGACATGACGGCTGTTGTGTTGATCCCTTCGGCCGACCGAAGCAGTGTCGAAGCGGCGGCCGTGTCATTGTACACGAAGGCCGGCGGCGCGCGCCGATGAAACGTCTTGCCGCAATCGCGCACATATAGTTAGACAACGGTGCACAAGCCGTTTGCTGCCGGTCACGTCCATAGCTGATGAACTGAGCGCCACATGCGATTGACGCGCTGCAAAAAATTGACTTTCAAGGCGACGGGTTATATCGTCGGCCCGTCTTTACCAGCGGCGGGTAGTTCTCACGCGCCTGTGCCTCCTCGCAGTTCACGAACGAGCTTCAGGGCATCGTCAATTTTTTCATCCGCATGGACAGCAGCACCGGGCCGAGTGGCTTTCATGACCACGCTCGGCGCGGCCGATAGACGTTGAGGAGGTGAGCCATGGCGACGGATTTTGACGCGGTTGTGATCGGGAGCGGGTTCGGCGGCGCGGTGTCGGCGCTGCGCTTGGCCGAAGGCGGCTATCGCGTGCTGGTGCTTGAGCGCGGCCGGCGCTGGCATCGGCTCGACTACCCAAGCGTGACCCGGCGCGATTGGCTCTGGGATGAAGCCCATCCCGAACGCACGAACGGCTGGCTCGACATACGCAACCACGGCAACATCAGCACCGTGGCGGGCGCGGGCGTCGGCGGCGGCTCGCTGCACTTCGCCAACGTGGTGATCGATGCTTATGAAGATTTCTTCCGCGCCGGTTGGCCGCCGGAGATCAACTTTCAAGTGCTCGCCCCTTACTACAAACGTGTGAGCGACGTGCTGCACCCGCAACGGATTCCGCAGAACCAACTCTCGAACCGCACCAAGTTGTTGAAAGAGGCCGCGAACGCGGCCGGCTTCGGCGCGCAGTACGACGAGGTTGATCTCAACATCAAGTTTGATCCGAATTATGCCTACGACGCCTCGCGCGAGCCTAAGGCCGAAGACAGTCGGATGCAGCCGAATGCGGACGGCATCGAGCAAGGGCACTGCGTCCACTTGGGTCAGTGCGTGCTTGGCTGTCCGGTCGAGGCGCGCAACACGCTCGCGCTCAACTATATTCCGCGCGCCGAGAAGCGCGGCGCAGAGGTGCGCCCGCTGCACATCGTCCGCAACATCGAACCGCTCGGCAATAATTATCGCGTCCATTTCGACCGCATCGAGCAGGGCGCGCTCAAACGCGGCTCGGTGACGGCGCGCGTAGTCGTCGTATCGGGCGGCTCAATCGGCTCGACCGAACTGCTCCTGCGTTGTCAGAAGCAGCACAAGTCGCTGCCCAATCTGAGTAAGATACTCGGCGGTCATTGGTGTACCAATGCCAACTACCTGAGTCCCGCGTTTCACACCGGGCGCAAGGTCTATCCGTCGCGCGGCCCGACGATCACGGGCGGCATACGCTTCTTTGGCGATAACAACTTCAAAGGCAGTCGCTTCATGATCGAGGACGGCGGCGTGCCCGATCTGCTGTTTCAATATCGTGAGAATTTGAAGAACCCAAGCGGCGACGCGCAACGATTTGCCGACGCGCTGCGGGCGCTCTATAAGGGTCTTAATCAGCAGCCTTTCGACACGCTCATGCCGTGGTTCGCGCAGGGACGCGACGAGCCGGTCGGTAAGTTCAAAGTTGAGCGCGCGTTCTTTGGTCTGTTCGGCGACTACGTGTTGCGTCTGTCGTGGGACAGAAGCGGCGCGCGCAAGGTGCTCGACGGCATACAGGAAGTGCATCGCATGTTGGCCGCAAAGACCGGCGGGCAGATCATCCTGCAAGCGCCGGATGCGGCCATCACGCCGCACCCGCTCGGCGGTTGTCCTATCGGCCGGACGCGCGACGACGGCGCGGTGAATCATCTGGGCGAAGCCTTCGGCTATCGGAATCTCTACGTGGCGGACGGCTCGACCATGCCCGCGCCCGTCGGGCACAATCCGTCGAAGACCATCGCCGCGCTGAGCGAACGCATCGTCGAGTCTATCGTCCGCGAAGGGCGCTGATTGACCGATTGCAGGCTTAACATTTCATCCGCACGCAAACGAAGGAGAGCAGCACATGGCCGACAATGGCAAGTTGAACTTGAAACTGTTGAACGCGAACGGCAAGTTTTTAGGCGAGAAGGTTGACGTGCTTTTACGCAACCTCCAACTCGGCGGGCTGAAGAAAGCATCCGTCACGGCGACGAAGACCTTCACGGTCGCGGGGCTGAGCACCGTCCCGCAAGGCCAGCACCGGATGGAGATCGACCCGCCCTCTTATCTCATCAACACCCGGTTCGTCAGTATCCCCGCCAGCGGCGAAGAGTCGCTTGAAATTGTGTTTGCCGTCGATCCCAAAAAGGTCAAGCGGGTCGTCTTTCCCACGTTCAACGACCTATCGGACGAGGCGCAACGCTTGTTGAATGCCAGCAATAAGGTGTTCGCACAAGACGGCAAGAGCGGCGCGGTACTCTACGATGCGCTCGACAATCTGCGCCGCGCCGGGATGCTCAACATCATCACTAAGACGCAAGCCACCCCGCTCAGCAACGGCAAGACCGTCCTGCCCTACATACACGACCTCCGCGAGTTGCGGCAAGACCGCTTCTTCGCCATCGTCTCGAAGGAACTGCGCGAGGAGACGAAGCACAGCGTCGCGGCCGGGCTGTTTCACAAAGCGGACGAGAGCCTGCACAAACTGCCAAGCTCTTTCGAGAGCGAGGGCTTCACGCCGGCAGGCAGCTTCAAGACCGAGGATCGCTACGGCAACCTGCAACTCTCTTTCTTCATGAAAGGCGACGAGTGCGTGGCCGACATCGACATCGACGATGCATCGGGTCTGGAACACATCTTTCAAGTGCTCCAAAACCTGCTGCCCGGCGTGGACACGCACCCGTATGCGATCCGCGACATTCTACTCGTGCATCAGAAACTCGATCCCGGCTACACCTTCGAGTTTTAGGCGGCCCGCGCCGGCCCGAACGCACCGACAATAAATTTCACAGATATTCGTTCGTCCATGTTGCGCCCCCGTGCGCGGCTGTGCCAAACTGCGCGCCACCAAGTCACGCTCAGGTCAGCGGCCGTCGGCTCTAACATTTCAGCACACCACGGGGAGACGAACGCTCGTGCTTCGAGGCATCTTTCGCACTAAGAATCTGGACGACATCTTAGCCGCCGCCGGTGGGCCGCAGTTCGCGCTGCGCCGCACGCTCGGCGCGTTCAACGTCACGCTCATCGGCATCGGCGCAATCGTCGGCGCGGGCATCTTCGCCACCATCGGCACGGCCGGCGGCGGGCGATGCGTCGCGCCCCGGCGCGGGGCCGTCGCTGATGCTGTCGTTCGTCATCACGGCCGTAGTGTGCGCGTTCACCGCGCTCTGCTACGCCGAGTTCGCCTCGATGGTCCCGATCTCCGGGTCGGCTTATACCTATTCTTACGCGACGCTCGGCGAGTTTGTCGCGTGGATCATCGGCTGGGACTTGATCATCGAATATGCCGTCGGCAACATCGCCGTGGCCATCAGTTGGGCGGAGTACTTCGCCAAGCTGATGCGTAACCTCGGCATAGACATCCCCCCATGGCTGGCGACAAACTATCGCGCCGCAGCCAGAATCGCCGACACAGACCCCGCGCTCTATCAACAACTCTTCGGCAACGCGCCGCACATCTTCGGTTATCCGATCATCTTCAACGCGCTCGCGGTCATCATCGTGGCCTTGATCACCGTCGTGCTGGTCTGGGGCATACGCGAGTCGGCCAACTTCAACGCCATCATGGTCGGCGTAAAGATTCTGGTGCTGGTGTTCTTCGTCGGCGTGGCGTTCTACTACGTTTCGCCGAAGCAGATGGCGGCCAACTGGGTTCCCTTTCAACCGCACGGTTGGAGCGGCACATTCGTCGGCGCGGCGCTCGTCTTCTTCGCTTACATCGGCTTCGATGCCGTCTCGACCGTGGCTGAAGAGACGAAGAACCCGGCACGCGATCTGCCCATCGGCATCATCGCGTCGCTCATCATCTGCACGATCCTCTACATCGTCGTGGCCGCCGTCTTCACGGGTCTGATCCCGTATCAAGAACTCGCGCAGACCACATCGGCGCAACAGGCCGAGTCGCTGACGATGGCGCTCGATCACGTCGCCCCGAAAGGCGTGACGTGGCCGAGCACGTTCGTTGCCTTCGGTTCGGTCATCGCGCACACGGCCGTTTTGCTCGTCTTCCAACTGGGCCAGCCGCGCATCTTCTTCTCGATGGCGCGCGATGGCTTGCTGCCGCCCGTCTTCGCCAGCGTGCATCCGAAATTCAAGACGCCGCACGTTACGACGATCCTGACCGGCATCTTCGTCGGCGGCGTGGCCGCCTTCGCCACGATTGACGAGATGGTGAATCTGACGAACATCGGGACGCTCTTTGCCTTCGTGCTGGTCTGCGTCGGCATCCCGATCCTGCGTTTGAAAGACCCGCAACGCGCGCGCCCGTTTCGCGTGCCGTTGGGGCCGTGGTTGTTCCCGCTCTTGGGCGTCGGCTCGTGCCTGTTTTTGATGGTCTATCTGCCGCCCGAATCGTGGTGGCGCTTCATCGGCTGGCTCGTGCTCGGCATGGCGATCTACACGTCCTATGGTTACACGCATAGCGCCATCGGGCGTAAGCTTGGGCGACCTTTGCGCGCGCCCTTCCCGGTCAAGATCGCGTCGGTCGGACTCCTGATCACCGCCATCGGGCTGTTCACTATTCCGCACGATGCGGGCCTCGGCCAACTCTTTCGAGAAGTGACCGACTCAGGCGCGGAACGACACGGGCGCGCGCTCGTCGGCATCATCCTGATCGCGCTCGGCGTGGTCATAAGCGTCGGCGGTCTGCTGACCGGCAAGGCGGACGCAGACGGCGCGGAGGGCGGCGCGGCGCAATGAAGATTCTCGTCCTCGGCGCGGGGCGCATGGGCCTCGGCGCGGCTTATGATCTGGCGCACAACTCGCCCGACGTGCAAGCCGTCACGGTCGCAGACGTGGACGCGGGCCGCGCCGAAGCCGTCGTCGCCACGGTCGGCAGCGACAAACTGACGCCCGCGCAGGTTGACGTGGCAGATGCGGCGCAGACCATCGCACTCATGCGCGGGCACGACGCCGCGATCAGTTGCGTCACCTATCATCACAACCTGCAACTCGCGCACGCAGCCATCGCGGCGCGCACCAACTTCTGCGACCTCGGCGGCAACAACGCGATTGTCGCGGCCGAACTCGCGCTCGACGACGAGGCGCGCGCCGCCGGCATCAACATCATTCCCGATTGCGGTCTTGCGCCCGGCATGGTCGCCGTGCTGGCTGCTCATGGCGCGGCGCGGTTTGATGAAATTGACGCTATCCACATACGCGTCGGCGGTCTGCCGCAACAACCCAGGCCGCCGCTCAATTATCAGATCGTCTTTTCGGTCGAAGGCTTGATCAACGAGTACGTCGAGCGCGCGCGCATCATCCGCGACGGGCAGATCATCGAAGTCGAATCCATGACCGAGATCGAGTCGTTGTCGTTCCCGCCACCCTTCGAGCAGATGGAAGCGTTTCAAACTTCGGGCGGCACTTCGACCTTGCCCGACACGTTCGCCGGCCGCATTGAGACGCTCGACTACAAGACGATCCGTTATCCGGGCCACTGCGCGCAGTTCAAGTTGCTAATCGATCTCGGCCTCGCAAACAGTGAACAGGTCGAAGTTGACAACATGCGTGTTGCGCCGCGCCGCCTGCTCGGCACGTTGCTGCAACGCCACTTGCCCGCTGACGAACCGGATGTGGTCCTCATCCGCTTAGAGTTTCGCGGGCGCATGCAGGGGCAAATGCAAACGCTGCGCTACGACATCATCGACCGCTTCGACGCGCGCACCGGCCTCTCCGCGATGATGCGGACCACTGCCTTCCCCGCGTCCGTCGTCGCGCAGACGATGGCGCGCGGCGCAACAACCGCGCAGGGCGCGTTGCCGCAGGAACGTTGCATCCCGCCCGCGCCGTTCGTCGCCGCCCTCACCGCGCGCGACATTACGATCACTGAAACTCTGATTGCGTAAGCTGAGGTGTTAACCACGAAGACACGAAGCAACTTTTTTTGTGTCTTCGTGTCTTTGTGGTTAATAATTGCCCGGCCCAATCTTGCGGAGGATTAGAAACGGATGAACGCCCTGCCTGTCATCATCGGCGCGCTGTGCGTGATCGCAATTGCTTATCGCTACTACTCGGCCTTCCTCGCCGCGAAGGTCTTGGCCCTCGACGACGCACGCCCCGTGCCCGCGCAGACCATGTACGACGGGCACAACTATTACCCGACGAACAAGTGGGTGCTGTTCGGGCATCACTTCGCCGCTATCTCCGGCGCTGGACCTTTGATCGGGCCTGTGCTGGCGGCGCAGTTCGGGTTTCTGCCCGGTCTGTTGTGGCTCGTGATCGGTGTCTGTCTTGGCGGCGCAGTCCACGACTTCATGATCTTGGTGGCGAGCGTGCGGCGCAAAGGCAAGTCGCTCGCGGAGATTGCGCGCACGGAGATCAGTCCGCTCTCAGGGTTGGTGGCGGGCGTGGCCATCTTGTTCATCGTCGTGATCGCGCTCGCGGGGCTTGGCTTAGTCGTCGTCAACGCGCTGGCCGAGTCGCCGTGGGGCACGTTCACCGTGGGCTTCACGATCCCGCTTGCGTTGTTGATGGGCCTCTACATGTATCGCTTTCGCAAGGGGCGCATCGGCGAGGCGAGCGTGCTTGGCGTCATCGGTCTGTTCTTCGCCGTGGTCGCGGGCGGTTGGGTCGCGGAGTCGAGTTGGGCGCAGTCGTTCACGTTCTCGCGCAACACGATCACGCTATTGATGGCGGCTTATGGTTTCATCGCGTCGGTGTTGCCCGTGTGGCTGCTCTTGTGCCCGCGCGATTATTTGTCGTCGTATTTGAAGATCGGCACGATCCTGTTTTTGATCATCGGCGTGATCGTCGTGCATCCTTACTTGCACATGCCGGCCGTGACGCCGTTCGTCGCGGGCGGCGGGCCTGTGATACCGGGCAAGGTCTATCCGTTCGTCTTCATCACGATTGCGTGCGGCGCGATCAGCGGCTTTCATGCGCTCATCGCGTCGGGCACGACGCCGAAGATGATCGCTAAAGAGACAGACGCGCGCATGATCGGTTACGGCTCGATGTTGATGGAAGGCGTGGTCGGCGTCGTCGCGTTGATCGCGGCCACGTCCCTTTTCCCCGGCGACTACTTCGCCATCAACACGCAGCAGCGCACGGACGCACAGAAAGCAGCCTATGTGCGTTTGGTTGACACGCACACGGGCGACGAGTTCAACCTGCGACCCGTCGAGATTGATCGACTCGAACAGGAATCGGGCGAGAAGAATTTGCGCGGGCGCACGGGCGGCGCGGTCACGCTCGCACTCGGCATCGCCAAAATCTTCGACGGCATTCCGGGGCTGCGCGGCTTGATGAAGTACTGGTATCACTTCGCCATCATGTTCGAGGCGCTCTTTATCCTGACGACGATTGACACGGGCACGCGCGTCGCACGCTTTCTCGTCGGCGAGTTCGTCGGCCGCATGGATAAAAGATTTGAAAATCCAAACTGGATGCCCGGTGCGTTCATCACGACCGCGCTCGTCGTCGCCGGTTGGGCGGCCTTCATCTGGTCAGGCTCGATCTCGACGATCTGGCCCATGTTCGGCATCGCCAACCAACTGCTCGCGGCCGTAGCCTTGTGCGTCGCCACGACGATCATCATCAACATGGGCCGCGTGCGTTATGCGTGGACGACGCTTGTGCCGCTCGCCTTCGTCGGCACGACTACGCTCGTCGCCGGTTGGATGTCGATCACGGACATCTTCTGGCCGCTCGCGCAAAAACCTGAGACGGCCGTGCAAGGCTACATCAACACGGCGCTGACCGCGATCTTGATGACGGCCGCCATCATCATCCTCGCGGATTCAATTCGCCGCTGGACGCGGGGGCGGCGCGACGCCGTGCCGACGACCGAAGGCGCAGCCGCCGAGCAGCCGTTAGCACAGACGGCCGTGTAAGCAGATTCAAGTTTTCATAAACGTCATCGCGCAACTTCTTGCAGGAGGAATCTATGCGTCAATTGCCCCGTGGGCGCGCACGTCTGTTAGCGTTCCCGCTCGTCGCCTGTCTGCTTATTGCTGCGGGCTGCAACAGTCTCACGAAGCTTGGCAAGTCCGGTCTTTCGGGCGGCCCCGGCGCGGAGACGGCCGCGCTCGGCAAGAAGCTGGGTCTTTACGTCGAATGTCTGAACAGCGTGGATCGCGGGCTGCATAGCGTCTTCGACGAGTACACGCGCATCGTTGATCGCACGAAGGGGCCGCAGCCGGGGCACGCGCCGACGGGTCTGTTTACCCGCAACGAGATCGAACCGTGCTACGAGCAGATGCAGCAAGGCCTCGCCGCACAACCGGCGCTGGCCGAACTGGATGCGAGCGCGCAAGGCTATCTCGCCGCGCTCAAGCAACTCGCGCCCGTCTTGAAAGACGCCAACGAATATTATCGACAGGCAGACTACAAGGACGACAACTTTGCTAAGGGTAAGCAACTGCACGCGCCGCTCGTCGCCGCCTTCGACGAGTTTATCAAAGCGTCTGATCGGTTCCACGTCGCCATCGACACGGAAGACGTGCGTTTCAAAGAGCGCGAACTCGGCGAGCTTGAAGCGCAGCAGGGCCGCACGCTGCCCTTCTTCCACCGCACGTTGATGCTGCGCGCCAAACAACTCGTCAAGCTCGGCGAGGCCGACCCCATCGACCCCGCCAAGTATCAACCCGCGCTCGACGCCTACGCGCAAGCCATCGAAGACGCCGCCACTTATTACAACGCCCACCGCGACCAGTTGAAGACGCAAGGTAGTTGCTGGCAGATCGTCGAACGCTCGGCGCGCGACTTTCTGAAAGAGGCGAAAGAGAAGCTGCGCAATCTCCGCGAGAACAAAAAGCCGCGCCCCAGTCTCATCTCCGGCGACGCGTTTGTTGACGAATACAACGATCTGATCATGATGGCGAACAACTGTAGCCGGATGCTCTGAGCGCAAGCGGCCACGAGCCTCGGTCAACCACTCTGGCGGCTTGCTGCCGGATGGACAGTGCGAGGCAAAATCAGCAATAATGCTTGCTTTCTTAGCGCGACTTGCTACGGGGCCTGTAAACAGGAGGGGACGCGCATACCTCTGGCGCGGCGTCTGCTTTGGGTTTCGTGTGTCGCGCCTGTTCGGTTGTCTTTGCTTACCACAGGGTTAAAGAATGAAAGGAATCGCTCAATCGTGAAGGTGCAAAAGTTGCTGCTCATTGTCATGAACTTATTCTCACTCGGCCTTATCCGCCGACCGCTAACTCGGCTGCGCCCACGGCGCGGTGCGTTCGCTGCCGCCGCCGGCTTGGCCCTTGTCCTGCTCTGCACGTCGGCCGCGTTCGCGCAAAACTCGGCGCTGCCGTCGGACGCGACGGGCGCAGGTCCTTCGGCTCAGGCCGATGCGCACAGGCCCGGCGGCGAGGCGAACCTCGTGCTGCCCGACCTCGCGCGCGTGTCGTTCCTCGGCTTCGACGGCCACACGCTGCTCCTGATCGGCTTGATCGTCTGCTTCCTTGGCCTGTTGTTCGGGCTTGCGATCTTCCTCAACTTGAAGAACCGCTCCGTGCATAGCTCGATGCGTGAAATCTCGGAGTTGATCTACGAAACCTGCAAGACCTATCTGATCACGCAGGGCAAGTTCATCATGCTGCTCTGGGTCTTTATCGCGGCGATCATCGTGCTCTACTTCGGCTATCTAGCGCCGCCCGCGAACCCGGTGGTGAGCGTGCCCATCATCTTACTCTTCAGTCTGATCGGCATCGCGGGCAGTTACGGCGTTGCGTGGTTTGGCATCCGCGTTAATACGTTCGCCAACTCGCGCACCGCGTTCGCCAGCCTTGAAGGCAAGCCATATCCGATCTACTCGATCCCGTTGAAGGCCGGCATGTCCATCGGCATGCTGCTCATCTCGGTCGAGTTGCTGATCATGCTCTTTATCCTGCTGTTCATCCCGCGCGCATATGCGGGGCCCTGCTTCATCGGTTTCGCCATCGGCGAAAGCTTGGGCGCAGCAGCCTTGCGGATCGCGGGCGGCATCTTCACCAAGATCGCCGACATCGGCTCTGACCTGATGAAGATCGTCTTCAAGATCAAAGAAGACGACGCGCGCAACCCCGGCGTCATTGCGGACTGCACGGGCGACAACGCGGGCGACTCGGTTGGGCGAAGCGCAGACGGCTTCGAGACTTACGGCGTGACGGGCGTGGCGCTCATCACCTTTATCCTGCTCGGCGTGCGTGACCAAACCGTCGTGGCGGTGCAACTGCTCGTCTGGATTTTCGTCATGCGTATCATGATGATCGTGGCGAGCGCCATCGCCTACTTCCTCAACGAGTACATCGCCAAAGCGCGTTATGCGAACGCCGCCGATATGAACTTCGAGAAGCCGCTGACCTCGCTTGTCTGGCTGACTTCGATCATCTCCATCGCCATCACTTACATCGTCTCGTACCTGATCATCCCCGTCCTCGGCGGCGACACGTCGCTCTGGTGGAAACTGGCGACGATCATCTCGTGCGGTACGCTCGCAGGCGCGGTTATTCCTGAGTTGGTCAAGGTCTTCACCTCAACCGAATCGAGCCACGTCAAAGAGGTCGTCACTTCATCGCAAGAAGGCGGCGCGTCGCTCAACATTCTGTCGGGTCTGGTCGCCGGCAACTTCTCCGGCTTCTGGCTCGGCATCAGCATCGTCGCCTTGATGACGATTGCTTATATCTTCAGCCTCTACGGCCTCGACGCATTGATGGTGGCCGCGCCGGTCTTCGCCTTCGGCCTCGTCGCCTTCGGCTTCCTCGGCATGGGGCCGGTCACAATCGCCGTGGACTCTTACGGCCCCGTGACGGACAACGCCCAATCGGTCTATGAACTATCGCTCATCGAGCAGATACCGGGCATCGAAGAAGAGATCAAACGCGACTTCAATATCACGCCCAACTTCGCGCGCGCCAAGCATCTCTTGGAAGAGAACGACGGCGCGGGCAACACCTTCAAGGCGACCGCCAAGCCCGTCTTGATCGGCACGGCCGTCGTGGGCGCGACGACGATGATCTTCTCGATCATCATGGAACTAACGGCGGAGAACGGGCGGTTCGTCGCCGAGCGCGTGCAGAATTTATCGCTCTTGCACGCACCGTTCGTTCTGGGCCTCATCACGGGCGGCGCGATCATCTACTGGTTCACGGGCGCGTCCATCCAAGCCGTGACGACCGGCGCATATCGCGCGGTCGAGTTCATCAAAGCGAACATCAAGCTTGACGATACAGTTACGCGGGCTTCGGTCGAGGACAGCAAGAAGGTCGTGCAGATTTGCACGCAGTACGCACAGAAGGGGATGTTCAACATCTTCATGACGGTCTTCTTCGCCACGCTCGCCTTCGCCTTTGTCGAACCGTATTTCTTCATCGGCTATCTCATCGCCATCGCAGTCTCCGGCCTGTATCAAGCCATCTTCATGGCGAACGCGGGCGGCGCATGGGATAACGCTAAGAAGATCGTCGAGGTTGAACTTAAACAGAAGGGCACGCCGCTACACGACGCCTGTGTGGTCGGCGACACGGTCGGCGATCCGTTCAAGGATACTTCGTCCGTGGCGCTGAACCCGGTCATCAAGTTCACCACCCTCTTCGGCTTGCTCGCCGTCCCTCTCTCCGTGCAGTTGACGCGCGAGGTGGGCGGGAACGTGAACTTCATTCTCGCCGCCGTCTTCTTCGCGGTCGCGCTCTTCTTTGTGTGGCGCTCCTTCTACGGCATGCGCATCGGCGCGCTAAAATAAAGCAGTCAGCTATCAGCGGTCAGCTAAAGCCAAAGCTGCAAGCTGACCGCTGATAGCTGATGGCTGATAGCTTCTCTTAACTTTATGAACACTTACGCCAAAGCCGAGACGTTAACGGGCGCGTTGTTCGCGCCGCTCGACTGGTTGCGCGCTGGCGCGCTGGTCGTCGCCTTCAGTCTGTTGACCGCGCTCGCGGCGCAGGTCGCTATCCCGCTGCCCTTCACGCCCGTGCCCGTCACGTTGCAGACGTTCGCGGTGCTGTTGACCGGCGCGCTCTTGGGTAAACGACTCGGTGCGCTCGCCATGCTCGTCTATCTGTTCGAGGGCGCGTGCGGGTTGCCGTTTTTCTCTATGGGGCGCGGCGGCGCGGCGCACCTGCTGTTCGCGCCGACGAGCGGCTACCTGCTCGCGTATCCGCTGGCGGCCTTCGTCACCGGCTGGCTCGCGGAACGCGGTTGGGACAGGCGCACAGTCACGGCCGCGGCCGCGATGGCGCTCGGCTCGGCCGTTATCTTCGCGGGTGGCTGGCTCGGTCTGCTCCGCTTCATGCGGCCCGCGACCGCCTTCATGCTCGGCGTCGTGCCCTTCCTCGCAGGCGATGTCATCAAACTCGCACTCGCCGCAGCCGTCCTACCTTCCGGCTGGGCACTACTGCGCCGCACCGGCACACGCCGCGATTAACTACGACTTAAACCAAACGCAAAGAAACGATGCGTGGATGAATGATGAATAGCAAGCTATTCATCATTCATCATTTTCTTTCGTGGCTTCGTGTCTTTGTGGTTAATGTTTCGCCCTGCCTTCGGTGCGCTGTGAGGCGCGTCGCACCTGCGTTATAATCGCCGCAACGAGCGCGGGCGGTTTGCTTCTATTGACAGTTCACTCCGATTTTTATGAAAGCATCTTTCCCTCAGAACGAAGCCGCGCGGCTCGTCGCTTTGCGGCAGTTAGCCGTGCTCGACACCGAGCCTGAGATCGCCTACGACGGTATCACGCGCCTTGCCGCGCACATCTGTCAGACCCCGGTTGCGCTCGTCAGCTTGGTGGATGAAGACCGCCAGTGGTTCAAGGCCCGCATGGGGCTTGACGCCAGCCAGACACCGCGCGACGTAGCTTTTTGCGCGCACGCGATCCTGCAACCCGATCTCTTCATCATCCCCGACGCACTTGCCGATCCGCGCTTTTGCACCAACCCGCTTGTCACGTCGCATCCGCGCATACGCTTCTATGCCGGTGCGCCGCTCGTCACGGCGGACGGGCACGCGCTCGGCACGCTCTGCGTCACAGACACAGTGCCGCGCGAGTTGACCGCCGAACAACAAGAGGCGTTGCGCGCCCTGGCGCGTTTGACCGTGACGCAGCTTGAGTTGCGCCGCAGCACGCTTGCGCTCACGCGTGCGAACGAAGAACTTGATCGTGAGATCGCCGAACGCGTGCGCGCCGAACAGGAACGCGCCGAACTGCTTGAGCGCGAACAGGCCGCGCGCGCGGCCGCCGAAGCCGCGAACCATGCGAAGGATGAGTTCCTCGCTATGGTGTCGCACGAGTTGCGCACGCCTCTGACCTCGATGATGGGTTGGGTCGAGTTATTACAGTTAGGCATGCTCGACGAACCGGGGCGCGCGCGCGCGCTCGCCGTGATCACCAAGAGCGCGCAGGCGCAGGCGCAACTCATCGGCGACTTGCTCGACATCTCGCGCATCGTCTCAGGCCGGCTGCGGCTGGACGTGCGCCCGACGATGCTTGCGCCGATCATCGCGGCGGCGGCCGACGTGGTGCTGCCCGCGGCCGAGGCCAAGTCGATCCAACTGCACGTTGATTGCGCGGCCAATGTCGGCGAGGTGTCGGGCGACCCCGACCGTTTACAACAGGTCATCTGGAATCTGCTCTCGAACGCGGTCAAGTTCACGCCCGACGGCGGCACAGTCGAGATTCGGCTCGTCGGCGCGGGCGCACATGCAGAGGTCGTGGTCACGGACAACGGCGCGGGCATCGCGCCCGACTTCCTGCCGCACGTCTTCGAGCGTTTTCGTCAAGGCGACTCGACGACGACGCGCACGCACGGCGGCTTGGGCCTCGGCCTCGCCATCGTGCGCCATCTTGTAGAACTACACGGCGGCACGGTCGCAGCCGAAAGCGCCGGGCCCGGTCAAGGCGCGACGTTCCGCCTGCGCCTGCCCCTCTTGGCGGCGCGACCGCACGCGACCGAAACCGCCACCCGCCGCAACGGCACGAGCGCCCAAGCGTCATTCATCTAAGCCTGCGCCGCAACAAGTTGCACACCATGATGTACGTGCTGAAGGTGCGCTCGCGCGAGCGCGAACAGTTGGTCGAGTTCACGTCTGAAGTGCAGCGGCAGTTGACTGACTCCGGCGCGCGTGCCGGCGTCTGCGTCCTCTACGTGCAGCACACGACCGCGGGGCTAACGGTCAACGAGAACGCCGACCCGGACGTGCCGCGCGACATGCTCCACGCCTTGCGCACACTCATCCCGCAACACGGCATGGGCTTTCGTCACGGCGAAGAAAATTCCGACGCCCACATCAAAGCTTCGCTCGTCGGCCCAAGCGTCACGATCCCATTCAATGATGGACAGCTTTTATTAGGCCGCTGGCAAGGCATCTTCCTATGTGAGTTCGACGGCGGACGCGAGCGGCAGGTGATCATGATGGTGCTGAGCGCGGCTACAAGTGAAGTGTAGCTCTAACTGCTACCACGCACGCGACCAACGCGGGCCTTCGTGTGTGTCGTCGCGCAGACGCGCATCCACCCCGGCGCGTAGTTCTAATAGCCGACTAAAGAGCCAGAGCAGATCGGAGAGGCGGTTGAGATAGGCAACGGTCTGCGCGGGGATGTCTGCGCCCGTCTCTTCGAGGCGGACGACGGCGCGCTCGGCGCGGCGACAGACGGTGCGGGCCAGATCGTAAGCGGCCGCGGCCGCGTGTTCGCCGGGCAGCGACCAATCGGACAGGATGCCGTCCATTGCTTCGATGCGATTGACGTGCGCGGTCAACGCCGCGACCATCTCGTCGGTCACGTAAGGCGGTTCTTTCTGCGCACTGGCGGGATTGGCGACCGAGCCGCTGACGGCGAACAGTTCGCGCTGAATCTGCTTGGTCAACGCGCACACTTCTTCGTCCGCGCAGATGGCGCGCGCAAACCCAAGCGCCGCCGTCAACTCGTCAATCGTGCCGTAAGCTTCGACACGCCCGTCGGCTTTCGTCACACGCGCGCCGCCGATCAAAGCGGTCTGCCCCTTATCGCCTGCCTTCGTCGCTATGCTCATAACAACTCCATCCCGTGCCGCCGTCGTTATTCGGCCGCGTATTCGTCCGCGCCCATGATGTGCAGCGAGACATAAGGTTCGTCGCCGACAACCCAACTGTCGTGACCGGGCGGCACGGCGAACAGATCGCCCGCGCGCATCTCGATCTCCGTTCCGTCGTCCATACGCACCATCGCCCGGCCTGAGACGACCAGCCCGACGTGCGCGACCGGACAACTTGTCTCACCCGTCACTGTGCCGACATGCTCCGACCAACGCCAGCCCGGCTCGTAACTTGCGCGCCCCAACGTCACGCCGCCAAGTCGAACCAACTCGAACAGGCCATGCTCGAACGTCCGCGTTTCATCCGCCGCGTCGAATCGTCTAAGCTCAAGTTTCACCGTTCGCGTCCTTTCACGTTAGATCGTGGCCAACCGCTGCTGGCGGCGCAAGAGCCACAGGAAGACGGGGCCGCCGGCCAGCGCCGTGATTGCGCCGACGGGCAGCTCGCCCGCGCCTAAGACCGTGCGCGCGACCGAGTCGGCGAGCATCAGAAACGCCGCGCCCAACAGGAACGAGCAAGGCACGAGCATCCGCACGTCTTCGCCAAAGAGCAGACGCAGCGCGTGCGGGATGATCAGACCGACGAAGCCAATCGTGCCGCCGACCGCCACCGTCACGCCGACGATCAAAGAACTCGCCGCGTACACCAGCCGCTCGCTGCGCCGCACGTTGACGCCGAGGCTCGCCGCCGTCTCTTCGTCCACCGCGAGCAGGTGCAGGTCGCGCGCCATCAACAACAGCACGGCCCAGCCCGGCACGAGAAACAGCAGCATGCGCCACAACAAGTCGAAGCCGATGATGTCGAGACTGCCGATGGTCCAACGCAGGATTTGCAGCGCCCGCGAATAGTCGGCGAAGTATTGTATGAGGACGACGCCCGACGCAGCCACGGTGTTCAACACGACGCCCGCGAGCAACAACGCGCCGGGTAGCACGACGCCGCCCGTGCGCGCCAATCGATAGACCACGAAGACTGCGAGCGCCGCGCCCGCGAACGCCGACAAAAAGATGAACGGCACGCCCGCTATCTTCGCGCCCGCGCCCAACGCAATCGCCACGCTCGCGCCCAACGCGCCGCCGCCCGACACGCCCAGCGTCAGAGGCTCGGCCAGCGGGTTGCGAAACAACGCCTGCAACGCTGCGCCCACCATCGCCAACGAGCCACCGACCACGCCCGCCAACAACACGCGCGGCAGCCGTAACCGGAAGAACAAAGCCCGCGCGCCCTCGTCCGTCCTAAGCACCGCCCAACTCATCGGCGCATACCCGAGCCACAGAGACACGAACGTCGCCACGACCAGCAACAATGTCAACAACACGAGCGCCCGCCCCAACCGCGCGCCCGCCACTGCGTATGTTTGCTGTTCAATTTTTGCTTTGCGCTTGATGGTCACTTTAATCTTTACGGCAGCAACTCGATAGTATTCAGGCCAACATCGCAGAGCAAAAATCGCACATCGTCAATCGCTTCATTCCGACCAGACGAACGTGCGCCCGAAGGCGCGACGTGCGCGCACGTGCGCGTCGGCGTAAACGTCCGCGAGCACTTCGTCGCGCAGGACCTCTGCGGGTGCGCCCGCTGCGACGACCGCGCCGTCGCGCATCGCAAACACTTCGTCAAACTCAGGGTCGAGCAGTTGCAGATCGTGCGTGACGATCAACGCCGTCATGCCGCGCTCGTCGCGCAAGCGGCGCAGATGCCGCATCAGCCCCGCGCGGTGTTTCAGATCGAGCGCCGACGAAGGCTCGTCAAGCAACAGACATTCAGGCTCTTGCGCGAGCGCGCGTGCGAAAGAAACGAGTTGCCGCTCGCCGCCCGATAGCTCCGTCACACTGCGCGTTGCGAGATGCGCGGCGTCAACGGCCGCGAGCGCATCATGTGCCACACGCAGATCGTCTTCCGCCTCGAAGCGAAAGCGCGCCATGTACGGACTGCGCCCGGTTAAGACGACTTCGAGCGCGGTCAAAGGAAAGACGGTCGCGATCGTCTGCGGCACGTAGGCGATGCGGCGTGCGCGTTGGCGCGGCGCAATCGTGCGCAGCAGCACGCCGTCGAACAAGATGTCGCCGCGCGCCGCTTGGAACAGACCCGCGAGCAGACGGATCAGCGACGACTTGCCCGATCCGTTCGCACCGATCAGGGCCGCGAGCGTGCCGCGGCGCAACACGAGCGACGCATCGCAGACCACTTCCGGCAAACCCGCCGCGTAAGCGAAGTGCAGCCCACGCGCTTCGAGCAGGCCCGCACCCGCCGTCGTGCGCGTGCGCGCATCGCTCGCGTCATCAGCAACACCACGCGCGCTCAAGTCTTCACTGTGCCGGCTCGCCACTCTGTTTGAATATCTCCGGGTGCAACATCACGGCAAACTTCCGCGCTGTGTCGCCGACGAACTGCGACGGGTGCAAGACGGTCGTGTCGCGCACGGCATAGACGCGACCGGCGCGCACGGCTTTGACCTGCGCGAGTTCGCGCCACACCTCTTGCGTGTTTTCGGCCAGCCGCGCGTCCGTCGTGTTCTGCAAGAGATCGATGATCACATCAGGGTCGAGCGCAACGACAGCCTCTTTGCTGATCTGTCCGAAGCCGGACGGCGCGGGCGGCGCAACTGATTCGCCCCCGGCCGTTTCAAGCAACTCCGCGATGAAGCTGCCCTTCGTCGCCGCGTACAACCCGCGCAAAGTGCCCGGCACGCGATCCACGATACACAGGACACGCACGCGCGCCCCTTGCGACGTGCGGGAGCGCACGTCGTCGAGCTTGGCGCGCGTTTCATTGATCAACTTCTGCGCTGCCTCGTCGCGTCCCGTGCTGCGGCCCAACAGCTCGATCCCCGTCAACGCGTCTTCGACCGTGTAACTCGGCACAACGATAGTCTGTATGCCGAGCGCGTCGAGCTTGTCCTTGATGAAGGGCGCTTGCGATTGCGTCATCACGATCAGATCGGGGCGCAGCGATGTGACCTGTTCGAGATTAGTATTGCTCCAACCGCCGATGCGCGGCAACTGCTTCACTTCGGGCGGGAACTCGTCGTAGTCCGAGACGGCGATGACGCGCGGAAACAGACCCAACCCGTAGAGCGCCTCGGTCGTGCTCGGACTGAGCGAGATGATGCGCTCGTATTGCTTGGCGGTCGGCGCAGCCTGCTGCGGCGCGCTCGCCTGTTGCGGCGCGGCCGCGCGTCGGCACGCTGTACCGTTTAGCAAACTGATCAGTAGCAGTAACAACAACAGCGCGGGCCGTCGTCGTTCAATCAGTCTCATTCGCTTCAGCACCGATCTGTTCCTCGTGAAGACAGTTGCTATCTGTGGCGAAAGTGGTTGCTCCGGCTTGATGCTTTGGCTCATAGGGACACCACCGACACCCGCTGCCGCAACAACTGCCACGCTTCTTATGATAAGCCGCCGTCATGACCAGCAAGCCATTTTCAAAATAATAGTCTGCGCCGGGAATTAATGGCGGCAAAGATTTTTGCGCGGTCTTCATACTTCTTTAAGTGTTGTGCCTAACAGCTTGCCAGCGAGAAATACTTTAACAAGTTGCCCGGCAGAAAGCTCCCGGCCGTCAACCGCCAGCACGCCTTTAGTTTAACGCAAATCAATCTTGGCAACGGAACCGAGGTGCGTGCTTCGTCGCAGCACAGCCATTGAGTCAACGTCGCATGGCGCTCAAACTCTGTAACAGCTTCCGGGCCGTCGCCGCTTCCTGCGTCCGGCTGAGCGCCGCGCGAAATTCGCGTTCGGCGTCGTCGAGCAGACCCGTGTGCGCGTAGATGATACCGCGCGCCAGATGCGAGCCGCCGTCGCCCTGCACGAGCGCGTTGCACCGCGCGCGCCTTTGCTGTGGTCAATATCATGAACCGCGCTTCGGGCGCAGGCGCGGCCGGGGCGGAGATCACTTTGCCGTCTTTCACGGCCGACACCTGCCACAGATACACGACCCCGCGCTTGAGGGCGAGCGGCGACGACCACGAAGCAGCCGTGATCGGCCCGCTCTCGGCCACCACGTTGAAATCAGTGTCGAGGACGTGAACCTGATAGCTCGTTGCGCCCGCGAGCGGCTGCCAGCTAAAGGTCGGCCGGTTGCTCAACGTGACCGTGCCAACGGGCCGGAGCAGAGCAAAGCTCTCGCCTTCCGGCCCGCGCGACAAGTCAATGCTTTGCGAGCCGCTCATCAAAGTGCTTGGTCTGCCCGCGAGTTCATTCAGCACGGGCGCGCGGTCGAGCCTGTGTGTTGCCAGCGCGCGCCTGACTACCGCCTCGTAAGGCGAGCCGCTGACGCTTTGATTAACATTCGTGTCCGGCCTCGCAGTGTCTCTACGAGTCGCATTGACGGAGTTGTTCCGATTCGTCGCGTCGGCCACATGAGCATTCGCGTTGACGTTCACGCTGTCGTTGCTATTGACCACTAGCACGTTGACGTTGCTGTTATTAACAACTGCGGGCGCGTTGCCGTTGCTGTTATCGCCGGCCACCTCAGGCGCGCTGCCCCGCTGTCGAAGCAGCAGCAGACCCGCCGCAGTGATGATGATGAACAATGCGACGGCGGCCCATGCGATGCGGGGTGATAGCCTGAAAGAGTCCGTGAACCGCTGCCACAGATTTTCGGAAGGGAGACTGGCCGCCGTGCTTGATGCGTGGTGCGGCTGCATCAACTCTGCTCTGATCGCTTCAAGCTCTTGCACCTCGCGCGTGCAAGGCGAACAGACGGCCAAGTGGTTGCCCGCGATCTCGCGCCCGACCGCGTCCAACGTGTCGTCAACATAAGCTGCCAACTGCTCGTAGTCGAGATGTGGTTCGACGGTCTGCGCGCCCCGCCTAAGCTCCACGCGCAGGCTTTCGATCCGCGCGCCCGTGCGCTCGATGCGCTCGCGGCAGGACTGGCAGACACCGATGTGTCTGGCGGCCCGCAACAGTTCGTCGGGCGGCAGCTTGCGGGCGATGAAGTGCTCAAGCCCGTGCGTGTCTAGGTGCTCACTCATGTTTTGCGTTCACGGTTTGGCTGATCTTGCGCGGAGGCTGCCCGTTATTCGTTGAAGACGTAAACTCGCGCACGATATTCTCGCAGCCGAAGTCAAAATTCTTTCTGCTCGTCAGCGTGCCTGTCAAAACCCGACCGCCTCCATTCGTTTGGCCAAACGCTGGCGCGCGGATTTTCTCAGGTTGATAACCTGCTGGCGGCCGAGGCCCAAGTGGGCGGCGATGGTCAGATCATCGACCGGCAAACTGTTCCAGATTGCCGCCAACCATTCTTCTGTCTGCCCCAGCGCGCCCGCAAGCTGCGCGAACGACGCGACCCCGGTGATGAGAAACAGGTCGATGGCACATGCGCCGTGCGCGTCCTTCAGGTTAAGCAGCAAGGCGGCGCAGTGCGCCGGACTCATCTGCGCGATTTCGCCCCAGAGCTTGGCCAGATACATCCGCCGATCAAACTCGCGGTCGATGTGCCGGCGCTCGTCGGGGATGTTTTCGAGCGTCGCCCGCTCGTTGTCGGTTGCACTACTGACCGGCTGATCTTTGATCTGCCATGCGTCGGCGACGATGCCGACCAACTCGTCGAGTTCAATCGCGCGCCCGGCCTGTTGAAAGACGGAGGTTAGCAGTTCTTTCAAGTTTGCGCCGACGGCGGCGGGCGGCGTGGGCTTGTGCTCGAAGGTGCGTAGGGCTGCGCGGAGCGGCGGCGTGCTGACGCTCTGCGGCGCTGCGGGCGCACGTTGCGCCCAGCCGGAGAGGCCCGCCAGCCACTCGCCTTCGGCCGTCTCCCACAACGCGAACCCCGGCTGGTGGGTTAGCAAGTAGCGCAGCTTGTTCTTCAGGCTGTGGCGTTGCGGGTATTTACGCCGCAGGTATTCGTAGCAAGCGCGGTAGGCGGTCACGGCCACGTAGCCGCGAAAGTTTCGGATGCCTTCGACGCTCGCACGACAGCGCAGTTCGCTCAACCGCGCAAGCAGGTTGACGCGCGTTTCGCTGCACAGGTCCTCGACATCGTTGGGGCTGCGGTGGTTCTCAGTGCCCGCGCAGGCGCGGAGTTTGTAGCCGACGATCTGTTTGACCAGCGGGTTGACATCTTCAGCGATCAGCCGCGCGAGCGCCTGCTCAGCGGCGCGCTCATCCTGTGCCTCAAGAAAAGGTAGCAGCGCCGGGTCGTTGCGCGCGGCTGGCAGACCTGCATCAATTCGCATCGCCGATGAGTACGAACGCAGCCCAGTAGAAGGGATGCCGGTATCGTCTGTCCTGTAGGATTTTCAGCGTGGCCTGTTGCAGAGCGCGGGCCTTGGAGTTGCGCGCGCGCAGGCTGCGGTGAAACTCAAGCATCAGCGTGGTTGTGCTGGCGGCATCAACCTTCCACTGGCTGACGACAGTTGACGGCGAACCGGCGACGAATAGGGCCCACGACAGACCGATCATTCCCTCGCCCGCCCCGACGCGCCCACGCGCCGTCTCACACGCCGACAGCACTACGAGTTCGGCTTTCAGATCGAGGTTCATGATCTCCCACGCCTCAAGAAAGCCGTCCTCGCGTGCGTTCCCTTCTTCCTTAGACAAGAGGACCTGCGAATACATCGGCGACGCATCATCAAAGACTCCGTGCGTGGCGAGATGCAGGATGCGGTATTTGCCCGCGTCCGCCTTAACGCGCTCCTCGCGCGCGTCAGCGCCGATGTAGATCGTGCTATGGTCCGCCCCGTACAAACGCTGCAACTCTTTGACCTGTGCTTCGGCTGCCGGTAGCGGCAGCAGTTCGCCGTCCATCAGTCGCGCCTTGAGCCGTTCGACGGTCTGCTTCTCCAATAAAGGATTGCCCACCGCGAGCAATGCCAGCGGCCCGGTTGCGCCGCCAAATGGTCGCCCCCGCGCTTTATTCATCTCGCGCAGCACCGTCAACGACGGGGCATAAGCGATGGCGCAGTCTTCGATCAGGTGACGGCCCGGCGTCGGCTGTAAAGCTTGAAACGGTAGCTCCCACAACATCCCGTCGGGGACAATCGTGAGCGACTGCTTGCCCTTGAGCAGACTGCGCGCTGGTCCTAACAGCAACTCATACAGTTCAACGGCTGTCTGCCTGTAGAGCAGATCGTGCCCGGCCAACTGGCGGCGGAAGTGCGCGGCCCGCGCGCCCAACTCCTGCGCTTTGATATGCAACGGATAGACCTGCACGACGGGTTGTGCCTGTGGTCCTGCGCCGCTCCGGGTCAGCACGAAGAGATAAGTTTGTTCTTCTGTGACCACGTATTCCAAGAGCGCGCTCCGTGTGTCGGGCAACAGACTTGTGGCCTCGGCCAACTTCAGCGGCGGCGCGTCGCCGCGTTTAACTTTCAACTCAGGGTGCGCGGCATAGAGCCGGGTTTGAAACGCTTCGTAATCGAGCCGCGCCGTATAAAGCCGGGCCTTGAGATCGCCGAGGCGGGACTGATCCGGTTGTGCGCGCAGACTCTCGCGGCGCAACAGGCTGTTAAGCGCAACCAGATTGCCCGTCAGCTGGCGCTCCTGTTCCTGCTCCTGCGTGGTCATCGCTTTGGTAATGTTGACCCGGCCGCCACGCAGCACGTCCAACAGCACGCGCGCTTTAGCGCGTTCGGCATAGATGAGGGCTGCGCCCGTGTTGTGCTGTTGGACCAGCAACTCGGTCATCGCTAGATAAGGCGAAAGTTTGTTCTCAAAGAATCGCTGCGAGTCTTGCTCTGCCCCGGCAACGTGCGCGCGCATCGTTTCGACGGTCTGGATTGAATCCGTCAAAGCCTGTCGCGCCTGATCGGATTGGTCCAGCGCCCGGTAAGCCTGCGCGGTGATGAATTGGCAGCCCCAGAGAATATCAAGGCTGCCGATCTGCCGGGCTAGCGTCGCCGCCCGGCGGCAAAATCCAGAGCTTGCTGATGGCGGCCCTGTTTCTGATGAAGTTCGGCGATGTTGTGCAGCGCCACAGCAATCCCGGCCTGCTCGCCCAGTTCCTCTTTCAACGCCAGACTCCGTTGATAGTAGTTGAGAGCTTGCGCGTAGTTGCCCTGCGCCTCATGCACTTCCCCAATGTTGTTCAGCGGGCGCACGAATCCGGCCTTGTCGCCCAACGCTTCGCGCAACGCCAGACTCTTTTGGTAGTAGTCGAGGGCTTGTGCATAGTTACCTTGTACTTGATGAATTTCACCGATGTTGTTTAGCGCACTGGCGATCACGGCCTTGTCGCCGACCGCCTCGCTCAACGCGAGACTCCGCAGGTAGTACTCAAGGGCTTGCGCGTAGTTGCCCTGTAATTTGTGGACCACCCCGATGTTGCCCACGGTGCTGGCGATCACGGCCTTGTCGCCTAAGGCTTCGCTCAACGCGAGACTCCGCTGATAATGTTCTACCGCCTGCGCATAGTTGCCTTGTGCTTTATAGACGACCCCGATGTTGTTCAAGGTGCTTGCGATCACAGCCTTGTCGCCCAGAGCCTCTTTCAGCACCAGACTCTTTTGGTAATAGTCGAGGGCCTGCGCATAGTTGCCCTGCGCGCCATGAACGTTCCCGATGTTATTCAGAACACGGGCAGCGTTTGTTTTATCGCCTGCCGCCTCGAACAGTCGCAGACATTTCTGATAAGCCTCAAGGGCTTGCGCGTAGTTGCCTTGTGCTTCATGGACGAGGCCGATGTTGCCTAGCGTGCGCGCAATGCCAACGGCGTCACCTAGCGCCTCGCTCAGCGCCAAACTCTGCTGGTAATAGTCGAGGGCTTGCGCGTAGTTGGTGCGCCGGTGGTGAATCAGGCCGATGCTGCGCAGCACGGCGGCGACACCCGCCTGATCGTTGCTCTGCTCGGCGACGCGTTGCGCCACTTCGAGGACCACGAGCGCGTGCGGGTAATTGCCTTTCGCTCGCAACGTGTCGCTCTGGCTCATCAGTGCTTCGCGTAACTCCACGGTCAGCAACTCGCGCTCTTGCGTCAGCAACCGCTGCCGCTCCTCGTCGGTCTGCGCCGCGACGAGGGCCGCGGCCAACTCTCGCTCCGCCGTCGCTTCGCCCGACACTTTCCACGTCGCGGCCTCGCTGACGAAATGAAGCACGCAGTTCATTTTTCTGACGCGGGCCGCCGGCTCGCCCTTCTTCGTGAACTTAAGTTCGACGACGGCGCGCACGTTCGCCTTTGCACCCTCGACAGTCACCGTGCGCATTGCCACGTCTAGCAATTCGATCTGCTCGTGCGCGGCAAACGTCTCGCCCAACGCCTTGCGTTGCGCGGCCAGTTCCGGTGCGTGCGCGCTCCATAAAGCAAGCACGCCTTCGATGTCTCGGTTCGCGTAGGTGCGGAAGTAGGCGGTGACGAGTTCGCGCCACGCGGCCTCATCATGCGATGTGGTCAACCGCTGCGCGCCCGCGGCCGAAGCGAACAACAGGATGATGACGAGGAGCAAAGACCTGCGCGGTGTTGCGACGAACATTGTGGGGGCCTCTGGATTGTGAAAGTAGTTGGCCTTCGTCCGTCTCACGGTGGGAGTGGCCGTCAGGCGCGGTCATTGTGCCGAAGCCGCGCGGGTTTGTAAATATCATCCTCAAAGAACGGCAAACGCGAGTTCAAACCCTTACGCCGCAAAGAAGTAAAGACTGCCAACGTCACCACATCCGCACGCTCGTTAAAAAATTTCGGCTGCCGTGGAATATCCGAATGCTTTCGTCATCGTCTTTGCTCGGACAGCCGAGATGACGATGGCTGCCCGCATGGAGACGCACATTGGATTCGGCCGTCGAGCTTACAGGTGGAACGGCGCGGCGACCATAACTTGCAGCCGAGGAGAATTGTTATGAACAGGTTCAAGCACTACGTGTCAGCGAAAACCGCGCGCGCGCTCCTTGCGCTCGGCGCAGTGGGCTTAGGGTTGCTCGTACTGATAGCATCTGCCAACCGAGTTTCTTTCACCGCAGCCAGTCATGCCGCCTGACGCTTCGACCGTTTCGGGGCCCGATGAAGTGGCCAAAGCGAACGCCGAGACGGCCTACGGCAAACTGCCCCTGCGCTTTGAAGCTAATCAGGGGCAGACCGACGAGCAGGTTAAATTTCTTGCGCGCGGCTCCGGCTATTCACTCTATCTCACCGCGACCGAAGCCGTGCTACGACTGCGCCGCGATCAGCATGACGACGCGAAGTCGGCCGCGACCTTACGCATGAAGCTGGCCGGTGCGAGCACGCAAGCGCGCGTGGCCGGAGTTAACGAACTGCCCGGCCGGAGCAACTACTTCATCGGCAACGATCCGCGTAAGTGGCGCACGGGTGTGCCCGCTTACGCGCAGGTTAAATACGAGCAGGTCTATCCGGGCGTTGACGTGGTCTATTACGGCGCTGGTCAAGGGCAATTGGAATACGACTTCATCGTCGCCCCCGGCACAGACCCGCACGCGATCAAGATGACCTTCGAGGGCGCGGACAAACTCGAAGCGGACGGCGCAGGCGGACTCCGGCTGCACGTCGCGGGCCGGCAACTGCAACTGCACAAGCCCGTCGTCTATCAAGAGCAGGACGGCGGCAGACATGAGGTCGCGGGCGGCTACGTGCTTGCCGGTCGCGGCGAGGTCGGCTTTGAAGTGGCGGCCTATGATGCCGCGCGGCCGTTGGTGATCGATCCGGTGCTGGCTTACTCGACCTTCATCGGCGGCACAGGCCACGACGCGGGGCTAGGCATCGCGGTCAACCCGCACGGCAATGCCTTCATCACCGGCAAGACCACTTCGCTCGACTTCCCGACGCAGCCGAACTTCTCGAAGATCGGGCCGGGCGGCGGCTTCGACGTGTTCGTCACGGAGATGAATATGTCTGGCTCGCAACTCATCTACTCGACTTACCTCGGCGGCAGCGCGGACGAGAACGATTCGGGCGGGCTGTTGAGCTACGGCGGCATCGCCCTCGACCCGGCCGGTAACGCATACGTGACGGGGCTGACCACGTCGCCTGATTTCCCGACGACGCCGGGTGCGTATCAAACGACGGCGGTCAACAACGGCTTCATCGCCGACGCCTACGTCACGAAGTTGAACGCCGCCGGGTCGCTGGCTTACTCGACTTACTTCGGCGGCCGGGGCTTCGACGCCGGTCACGCCATCGCGGTCGATTCAGTCGGGCAGGCATACATCACGGGCCAAGAAGAATCAGGGACGCTTGGGGTCAACGGCTTTCAGCCCGTGCATGCCGCTGGCTGCCAAGCCGGTTTCAAAGACGGCTTCGTGGCCAAGCTGAACGCCGCAGGCTCGGCGCTGCTGTACGCAACTTACTTCGGCGGCAACTCTTGTAACATCGGCTTCGGCATCGCCGTGGACGCGGCCCAAAACGCTTACGTGACGGGTGAAACTCAATCAACCAACTTCCCCGTCACGCCCGGCGCTTTCGACACGACCTGCGGCACAGACGGCGTGTGCAACCCCGTCGGCAGCGTGCCCATCAGCGACATCTTCGTGGCGAAGATGGACACGAAACTTACCGGCCCCGCCTCGCTCAAGTATGCCACCTATCTCGGCGGCAGCGGCGAGGAACGCTTCATCTACACGGGCGGGCCGGGCGGCATCGCCGTTGACCCAGCGGCGAAGTTCATCTACGTGACGGGCACGACGCTTTCGGTCAGCCCGGCCAACTTCCCCGTCACCAACGGCTCGCTGCCCAACGGCACGAGCGACGCCTTCGTCAGCAAGTTCGATCCGGCGCAGCCCATCGCGGCGAATCAACTTGTCTACTCAACCTATCTCGGCGGCAGCGGCAGCGACTTCGGCACAGGCATCGCGGTGGACATCAACGGCAACGCCTACGTAACCGGATCGGGCAGCGGCGATTTTCCGGTCACGCCCGGCATGTCCGCATGTTCGGATCAGGGCGCGTTCGTGGTGAAGATGGGCCCGGCCGGGTCCATCAAGTATGCCGCCTGCATGAGCGGCAACAGGGACGACACTCCGTTCAGCATCGCCGTTGACCCTTCGGGGTGCGCTTACTTGACAGGCTCCACTTACTCGCCGAACTTCCCCGTCTTGAACCCGTTCCAGACCGTGTTCGCAGGCGGCGGCACGCCACCGAGCGATGCCTTCGTGACGAAGTTCTGCGACGGCCTCGACCATTTCAAATGCTACGACGTATTGCCGCCGACGGATTTCAAACCCTTCACCGCGCGGCTCCGCGATCAGTTCGAGACGCAGGACGTGACGGTGTTGCAGCCGGTGTCGCTTTGCAATCCCGTCATCAAATGTCTGAATGGAGACTGCGCACAGGTCTTGAATCCAGACGACCACTTGGTCTGCTACGAGACGCGCGACGAGCGAGGCACGCCGGAGTTCGAGAAGCGCGAGGTCGAAGTGTCGAACCAGTTCGGCCAGCATCAACGTCTCACCGTCTTACGGCGCAAGAACCTGCTCTGCTTGCCGTCGTTGAAGGCGCACTTGGACGGCAAGCAATGAGTCTGTTTGTCCATTGACTCTTGAACGGCATGAACCGTTCCTTAGTCTCGAAGGGGAGCGGCCGCGGTTTCGGCGTAGTGCCTGAATCGCGGCCGCTTCCCCTTATCGATCAAGGGCAGCACTGACGTTCGAGCATGTTGGCAGCGTGGCCGCGAATGCGAAACAATCAAGGCCGGGAGTTTGCTCGACAAGGCGCGCGAAGCTTGAGCAGAAGCTACTGGTCAGCGTATTAATGAGGGCAATGATCAGGAAACATGCGTGCTGGCTAATCTTGCTGCTCATCCTGTGCCCAAGCGCGGCGTTTGGGCACAACCCTGTAACCAGTTGGGCGGTGGCGCGGTTGCATGACGACCGTTTGGAGTTGGAGGTCGAACTGGCGGCTGAATCGGCGTGGCTGTTCTTGGGTCAGCCGGCGACAGTTGCGCCTGATGTGCCCGCTGTGCTGCCGCAACTCAAAGCGCAAGCGACTGGTCTTTATCGCGTCTCCGTCGGCGGAGTCGAATTGCCCGCGCGCGTGCTGGCGGTCGAACTGCGCGAAGAGGATGGCGTGGGCTTTCTGTTGGTTTACCCGCGCCCGGCCAGCGGGCCCGTGCGCTTCGAGGCGAGCTACTTGCAAAAGCTGTCGGCCGATCACCGGACGACGCTGACCTTGAAAGACGAAGCGGACAAGGTACGACGGACTGAGATTTTGACCGCGGCCAATCGCGTTGTAGAGATGGCGTTGCCGTCGGACGCGCCGCTGCCCGCTCCGCGCGAAACGGTTTCTTTCTGGGCCTTTCTTAAACTCGGCGTCGAGCACATCCTTACCGGCTACGATCACCTGCTCTTTCTGTGCGGGCTGCTGATCGCCTGTCGTCGCTTTCGTTCGATGGCGCTCATCATCACCTGCTTCACGCTCGCGCACACGATCACATTGGCGCTGGCCGCGCTCGACATCGTGTCGCTGCCGGGGCGCATCGTGGAGCCGCTGATTGCCGCCACGATTGTTTTTGTCGGCGTCGAAAATCTGTTGCGCCGCGAAGAACCAAAGGGGCGTTGGGCTTTGACCTTCGCCTTCGGCCTCGTCCACGGGTTCGGCTTCGCCGGTGTGTTGCGGGAGATCGGCCTCGGCTGCGATAGATCGTCGCTGGTCCTCTCGCTGTTCTCTTTCAACTTGGGCGTGGAGTTAGGACAACTCGCCGTCACAGCCGTCTTCGTGCCCGTGCTGTGGCAACTGCGCAAGTTGCCCGCGTTCGCTCGTCATGGGAAATTCATCATCTCGATTGTGGTCGCGCTGTTGGGCGCTTACTGGCTGGTGGAGCGATTGTTCTTCTCATGAACGACGCGCCGCTAATTTGTTTCGACCGGGTAGAGCAGGGCCACGTTCTTCGGCGTGATGAGTTGATGGTTAATGAAGACGGCGGACGGGACGGGTTTCTTTTGCAGAATGGTCAGGGCGAGCGGAATCAATTCCTCGCCGTAACGTTCCGGGAAATAAGCCACCGAGCCGATCAGTCGTGTGCCCCGGCGGCGCAGTTCTTCGCGCGCTTCTTTGATCGCGTTCTGGCCCATGACCGCGCAGTGCTGGCTGCGCCCCGCCTCTTCAAAGGCCCGCAGAGCGCCTAAGGCGCTGGGGTCGTTGATCGCCAACACCAACGTGTGCTTCGCCCGTGTCCGGCGCAGATAACGACGCACTACTTCCAGACTCCGTTCAAAGATGCCTTTCCCATCGAGCCGAACAACCGGCGTGCGCTCGACGCCGGGTAGCACCTCGCTCAAGCCCGCCTTCATGCCGGTGATCCGCAGTTGCGGCAACGCGCCCGCGAGCGGCAACTCCATTTGCAACACTTCCTCCACCTTTGCGCCCCAATGCTGTTTGACCCAGCGCCCCAGTGCGCGCCCGCCGATCAGCCCCGCTTGATAATTGTTCGCGCCGAAGTAGGTCGCGCCGGGGTGCGGGATGTCGATGGCAATGACCGGAATGTTCGCGGCGAGAAACTTGGACGTGATGATCGGTGCGACCTTCTCATAAGCCTGAAACTCAAGCACGAGGTTGACGCGTTCACGGATCAGCAGGTCTGCGTTGCGCAATGCTTTCGTCGGACTGTAATGATTGTCAACTGTGATCAGCGGAATCTGTTCCTTGTCGGCAGCGCGCTGCACGCTCGCGCTCACTTCTCTGGAAAATTCCGAGTCGGTCATTTGCGCCGCAAAGCCTAGCCGAAAGCCGTGTGAGCCGAGTGGCTTGATGTGGCTGCGATAGGCGCTTTTGCTAATCTGTTCAAGTAGGCCGCCTTGCACCAAGCTCTGCGCCAGCCGAAAGGTAGTGGTCTTACTTAAGCCGGTGCGCCCCACCAACTCGCTCAAGCTAAGCAACTCGCCTTCGTGTTGAAACGCCTTCAAGAGTTTACAGGCCCGGACGACAGCTTCAACCACTTCACGGTCTTTGACCATCGGGCAAATCTCCGTTCCGCATCCCGGAATGTTGGCAAGCCGAACAAATTATACGGGATCGCTGGATTAACCGGAATTGCTGGATTATGTGCGGCAACCGTTCCGCATCGCGGAACGACGCACGGGCGCAAAACTTCTGATTGTCTTTTGACAAAAACACCTTTATGTTGTGCTGATAGTTTATGGCTTAAAGTCAGGGGAAGTTGTTCAACCCTCACGGGCAGACCGCTTCAACGTTCATCAGGTATCGCGTCGCCGGCAGAAAAACATGACGCATCGCCGCAGGCACTAACTCAGACATTCACCTTAACAATCAGAGGTTTCAGATAATGCTAACGAACAAAACAAAGACCTTCCTCGCCATCGTGACGATGCTTCTTTTCGTGGGTGCAGCGCAAGCACAATATCTGATGGAGAATCTGGGCCGTGGTCTTGTCGCCATGCGCCAGAGCAGCACGCAGGTGTATGTCGGGTGGCGACTGCTGGGCACGGACGCGTCCGATGTGGCGTTCAACCTTTATCGTTCGACCGGCGGCGGGCCCGTCGTCCAGTTGAACGTTGCGCCCATCACGGACAGCACGAACTACTTGGATACCAGCGCAGACTTGAGCCAGTCGAACTCCTATTTCGTGCGCCCCATAGTGAACGGCGTAGAGGTCGCCGCGAGTGCCGCTTACACCCTGCCGGCCAACGCCGCTATCCAACAGTATCTCAACGTGCCGCTGCAAATACCGGCCGGCGGCACAACGCCGGATAACGTCACTTACACTTACAGCGCGAACGATGCCAGCGTCGGCGATGTCGACGGCGACGGCGAGTACGAGATCATACTCAAGTGGGACCCGTCCAATTCAAAGGACAACTCGCAGAGCGGCTACACGGGCAACGTCTATCTCGACGCTTACAAGTTGAACGGCACGCGCCTGTGGCGTATCGATCTCGGCCGCAACATCCGCGCGGGCGCACACTACACGCAGTTCATGGTCTATGACTTGGACGGCGACGGCAAAGCCGAAGTGGCGTGCAAGACCGCGCCCGGCACGATTGACGGCCAAGGCCAGAACGTCCTTCTATCCGGCGACGACCCCAACGCAGATTATCGCAACTCGTCCGGCTACATTTTGTCCGGACCTGAATACCTGACCGTCTTCAACGGGCAGACCGGGGCGGCGCTGGCCACGACGGCCTACAACCCGTCGCGTGGCAGCGTCTCAGCATGGGGCGACAGTTACGGCAACCGCGTGGATCGTTTCCTCGCGGGCGTCGCCTACCTAGACGGCCATAGACCTAGCCTCGTCATGTGTCGCGGCTACTACACGCGCGCGGTCGTCACGGCTTGGAACTGGCGCGACGGGCAACTGTCCAACGTCTGGACGTTCGACAGTGGCCACACAGGCACGTCCAACCCTAACGCCGCGTGGCGCGGGCAGGGGTCGCACAGTCTCACCATCGGCGACGTGGACGGCGACGGCAAAGACGAGATCACTTACGGGGCCGCGGCCATCGACGACAACGGAACGGGGCTTTATGTAACGGGCTTAGGGCACGGCGACGCCCTGCATATGTCCGACATGAATCCTGATAGACCCGGCCAAGAAGTTTGGATGGTGCATGAAGAACCTGCGAGCTACGGCCCGACCGGGTTGGAGTTTCGTGACGCCCGCAACGGCGCGCTCATCTTCGGTCTGTCGGGCGAAGGCGCGGACGTGGGGCGCGGCGTGGCGATGGATATTGATCCGCGTTACAGAGGTTATGAGATGTGGGGTTCGCGCGGCGGCCTGATGTCTGCCACCGGCGTGCAAGTCTCCGCCGCCAAGCCTTCGCAGACAAACTTCATGGTCTGGTGGGACGCCGATCTGCTGCGCGAGCTTGAAGACGGCACAACTATCTCGAAGTGGAATTGGAATACCAGCACGTCAACCGCGCTGCTCGCGCCGTCGGGCCTTGCTTCCAATAACGGCACGAAGGCCACGCCCGCGCTGAGCGCAGACATCTTAGGCGACTGGCGCGAAGAAGTGATCTGGCGCACGTCCGACAACTCGGCGCTGCGCATCTACACGACGACCGCGCCCGCGACCAATCGCATCTACACCCTGATGCACGACCATCAATACCGCGTGGCGATAGCTTGGCAGAATACGGCTTACAACCAACCGCCCCACCCCAGCTTCTACATTGGCGACGGGATGAGCGCGCCGCCCCCGGCCAACATCATCACGTCGCTCGGGCCGCGCGCGCCCTTGTTCACGGCCATTACGACCGACGCGGGCACGTCCCCCACCGACCGCATCACCAACGACCCGACGCTCATCCTGAGCGGCACGGCCGACCCCAACACCACGGTCACGGTCTTGCTCAACGGCGGCGGGATCATCGGCACGACGCCCACGGACGCGGGCGGCGCGTGGAACTTTGATTACACGGGCACGTCGCTCACAGATGGCAACTATGTCTTCACGGCTTATGCGACGGACGCGAACGGCGCGCGCGGCAACGATGCAGCCCCCTTCGTCGTGCAACTCGACACGGCCACGCCAAACGCGCCGGTCATCGCAAACATCGGCAGCGGCCTTGTCTTCCGTGGCACGGCTGAAGCGGGCAGCACCGTCGCGGTGACGCTCTCTGACTCCGGCGTGATCGGCACGACCACGGCCGATCCAAGCGGCAACTGGACCTTCACCTATACCAGCGCGCTAACACCGGGCAATCACACATTCACGGCCACGGCGACGGACACGGCCGGCAACACGAGTGCGCCCACCTCAGACTTCACGGTGGACACGAGCATTACGCCGCCCACCATCACGGGCATCATCACCGACACGGGCGCATCTTCCGTTGACCACGTTACCAGCGACACAACGCTCGTCCTGAGCGGCACGGCCGCCGCCAACAACACGGTCACGCTCGCGCGTGCCGACATCGGCGCGATTGGCACGGCTATCGCCGACGCGAGCGGCAACTGGAACTTCGATTACACGAACACAACGCTCGCGCCCGGCACTTACACCTTCACGGCCACGGCCGCGAACGGCAGCGGTGCGAACAGTCTTAGTTCGCCCGACTTCGTTGTGACGGTCGAAGTCACAGCCCCGTTTGTCGTCTCAATCAACCGGCAGAATCCGGCGACCGCCGCGACCAACACCAACAGCGTCACGTTCCGCGTCACCTTCAACGAGAACGTGACCGGCGTGGACACCGGCGACTTCGTATTGACGACCGCAGGCACGGTCACGGGCGCGATTGCCTCCGTCTCGGCCGCCACCGGCACGACGATAGACGTGACCGTGAACTCGATTAACGGCACAGGCTCTTTGCGGCTTGATCTACGCAGCAGCGGCACAGGGATCGCCGACAACGCAGGCAACCCCATCGCCGACGGCTTCACGAGCGGGCAGACTTACACCATCAGCGCAGTCGCCAGCGGCACGTGGCTCAATGCCCTGTCCGGCGGGGTGTGGAGCAATAGCGCGAACTGGCTCGGTGGCGTTGTGGCAAACGGCGCGGGCGCAACCGCCGACTTCAACACCATCAACCCGGCGGCGAACAACACCGTCCATCTCGACTTCCCACGCACGATTGGCAACCTGATCTTCGGCGACACCAATACCGCGTCCGCCGCCAGTTGGATACTCGACGGCAACGGCGACCCGGCCAACGGGCTTACGCTCGCAGTCTCTTCAGGCAGCCCGACCATCACGGTCAACACATTGGGCACGGGCGCGACTACGACGATCCGCACGCCGCTCAGCGGCACGAACGGGTTGACGAAGGCCGGCGCGGGCACGCTCGTCTTAACCGGCGCGAACAACTACACAGGCCCGACCAGCCTAAGCCTTGGCACGCTCCGCCTCGGCCCCGGCGGCAGCATCACGACAACCGGCACGACCAGCACGATTTGACCTCGCCGCTACTTCAACCTTGTTCAATATCAACGGCGGCTCGCTGACGGCGAGCGGGCTGGTGACCGTTAATGCCGGTGCTTCGCCGGCCAGTTTGATCATTGATTCAGGCACGGCCAACTTCAACGGCGGCTTGCGCAACAACAACAACGACGGCGCGATCATACGGGTCAACGGCGGCACGGTCACCGCGTCGAGCGTCACGCTGCAACGCGGCAGTTATACGACCGGCACACCCACGTTCACGACCGGCTTCATCGTCGCGGGCGGGCAGACGACTGTTAACGGCCCCGTCGGCCTCGGCACGAACAATTCCAGCAGTTCGCTCTCCGTCGAAGGCACTGGCTCGCTGACAGTCAACGGCGCAGTGACCGTCGCCAATCAAGCCACGGCCACTCGCGGCGGCGCGTTGCGCGTTATCAACAACGGTGTCTTCACGGTCAACGACACGGCCAACGGCATCGTCATGTCGAAGACGAACGGCACGAACACGAACAACGTCTCGGTCGCCAACTTCACCGGCGGCTTGAGTACGATTGAGAAGTTCACGCTCGGCTTCGACAGCACGGTGAACGCCGGCTCTGCGACGATCACAGTCAACGGCGGCGCGCTCTACGTCGGCAGCGGCGGCATCGTCAAGAAGGGCACGGGCGCGTTCGCCACCGCGATCAACCTAACCAGCGGCACGCTCGGCGCGGACGCCGACTGGTCCTCATCCGTGCCCATGACGCTGACCAGCGGCAGCACCATCAACATCAAAGCGGCCGATGCCGGCAACCTCGCGCAGAACATCTCTTTGAGTGGCGTGTTGTCGGGCGCGGGCGGCTTCACCAAGACCGGCGGCGGCACGCTCATCCTCTCAGGCGCGAACACATATACCGGCGCGAACATCATCAACGGCGGCACGTTGCGCGTGGACGGCAGCCTCGCGGCGGGCGGCGCAGTCACCGTCAATAGCGGCGGCGCGCTGTCCGGCAGCGGCACGGTGAATCGGGCCATCACGCTCAACCCCGGCGGCTCCATCGCCCCCGAAGGCAGTGCCTCTTTAGTGACCTTAAACGGCGGCTCGCTCACGTGGCACGGCGGCGGCCAGATGGCGTTCGACTTGAACGCCGCCGCCGACCGACTCAGCCTGAGCGGCGCGCTGACCAAAGGCAACGCGGGCACTTACGAGTTCGTCTTCAACCCCGGCGCGGGTCTGGCCGCGGGCAACACTTACACCCTGCTCAACTTCGGCACGACCAACTTCACGGCCGCCGACTTCAGCTATTCCGGGCTGCCCGCAGAGTTCAAAGGCAGCTTCACGCTGAACGCAGGCAGCTTGCAGTTCACCGTGCTCGACACGGTTCCGCCCGTGCTGAACTTGCCCGCCAACTTAACCCTTGAAGCCACCAGCAGCGCGGGCGCTGTCGCCACTTACACGGCCACGGCCGACGACAACCTCGAAGGCTCTGTGCCCGTCAGCTTCAGCATCCCTTCGGGCAACGTGTTCCCCATCGGCACAACTACAGTCACGGCAACAGCCACCGACAGCGGAGGCAACACGGCGACGGGCACGTTCACCGTCACCGTCCGCGATACGGCCGGGCCGACGCTGAATCTACCGGCCGACATAACGCTCGAAGCCGACGGCCCCGCAGGCGCGGTAGCCACTTACACGGCCACGGCCAGCGACACTGTGAACGGCGATGTGCCGGTCACATTCAGTATCCCTTCCGGCAGCACATTCGCGCTCGGCACGACAACCGTTACGGTCACTGCGACCGACGCGGCCGGCAACAACGCGACCGGCACATTCACTGTCACCGTGCGCGACACAACCAACCCGACGCTGACACTCCCGGCCGATCTCACGCTTGAAGCCACCAGTGCCGCAGGCGCGTTGGCGACGTTCACAGCTTCGGCCAGCGACACCGTGAGCGGCAACCTGCCGGTCACCTACAGCGTAGCTTCGGGCACTACGTTCGCGCTCGGCACGACCACAGTAACGCGTCACGGCCACTGACGGCGCAGGCAATACGGCGACGGGCACGTTCACTGTCACGGTGGTTGATACGACTGCGCCGACCGTCGCCTGCCCGGCCAACATCGTCGTCGTCGCCGCACCCGGCGCGACCGCTGCCGTGGTTAACTTCACGGTCACGGGTAACGACGGCGTGTCCAACGTGACGATCACAACCAGCGTGCCCTCCGGCGCGGCCTTCGCGCTTGGCACGACGACTGTGACCGCAACGGCCACGGACGCCGCCGGTAACACGAGTCTGCCTTGCACCTTCACGGTCACGGTCAGGTCCGCTACCGCAACCGCCGTGCTGTCCGCCTCGGCGCAATACAGCGACACAGCCACGCTGCAAGCGACCGTCAGTGCCGCGCCGGTCGCGGGTCAACCCTTGACGGGCACGGTGCAGTTCTTCGTCAATGGCAGTCCGGTCGGCACAGCCCAGTTAATTAGCGGCGTCGCCACGCTCGCGCTGCCGATCAACTTGGCGGCCGGCACATACAACGTGACCGCGCAGTTCACCAGCACGAACTCGTACTACACAGACAGCGCGGGCGGCCCCGCGTCGCTCACCATCAACAAGGAGAATGCGGCCACCGCTTATAACGGCGACACGACGCTGTTGACCGCCGGCCCCGACTTCACGACGGCCAGCGTCCGTCTCGCCGCGCACCTGACGCTGGAAGCCGACGGCGCAGCCTTCGTCGGCGACATCACGAAGGCAACCGTTGCCTTCGAGCTATTCAAGACGAGCAACCAGACAAGCACGCCTGATCAGATCGTTGGCGGTGTGGTTGTGGATGCAAACGGCGACGCGCTGGCCAACATCAACGCGCTGGCAGTTGGCAGTTACATCGTCAAGGTCAAGGTCGAGAGTGCCAATCAGTACTGGACCGCACAGCCGGTTGGCACGGGCGCGCTCAGTGTCGCGCTGGCGACGAAGGAGACACAAAGCAAAGGCGACGGCTGGGTGACGGATGCGACCAGCGGCGGCAACGGTCGCGTCACCTTCGACTTCGATGTCAAGCCAGACAAGAAGCAGAAGGACGGCCCTGTAAAGGGTAACTGGACGGTTAGCTTCCGCGGCTTGGATGGCTTCGACTACGTGGTCGAGAGCACGGGCTGGCAGGGTGGTTATCTACAGTTCGCCGCCGAGCCGGGCGTGACGCCGCTTGCCTACACGCTGGCGAACTTCAAGGGGCGGTGCGTCGTGCGGAAGGTCAACCCGGCGACGCATCAGACGGTGGCGACATTAAGCGACTACGCGTTCGAGGTGTTCGCCAAAGACGGCGCACAGGTTGAACAGGAAGGCGGGCACGGGGGCGGCAGCGGATCGAACGCGCAACCGGACGCTTATGCCTTCACGGTGTGGGACGCGACGGGGCAGGTCTGGCATAAGGTCGGGGCGGCGGCGTCGCCGGTTGCGCTCGGCAGCGGCGACATCAAGCACAAGATCAAGTAGAGAGCCGCAACCAGGTGTTGAAACGGACTCTAAGGCGTGCCCTTTCAGGGGTCGATGCGCCGAACGCGGAACACGATCTCCGGTTGCTGCTCGGCCTTTATGTCTAGGTTGAGGAACTGGTCGAGCAACTCCTGTCGTGTGCCGGGCCGAACCGGCTGATAGTTTTGATAATCGGCGATGTAGAACGAATTATGGCCGACGGCGACCAGCAGCGTAAAAGTCCCGTCAGCCTTTATCTCGGCCTTGGTCGGGTGATAAATCTTCATCAGGTAGTCGCCGCTCGTAACCGACTCACTAACAAGGGCGGTTGCTTCCAACGTGCCGGGTGTGACGGCCGGCGAGCGGCCGCTCGTCGGGTCGAATAGATGCCCGCGGACGTTGACCAGTGGGCGCAGTTCGAGCGGAATATTGGCTAACACCTTTTGTGTCTGGGCCAGCGTCCGGTAGTTATTGATGAAGGTCTGCGTGAGGGCAAAGCCGTCCGCCGGGCGCGCAGAGAAACCCTGTCAGCGGCGATGAGTTGCTCGTCCGCGACGCCCATGATCTCGAAGCGCCCGCTGGCGTCGGTCGTGCCGTTTATCGGGTACACCTCTTCACCTAGTTCGCCTAAAAGTAGTTCAACTCTCACTCCGGCCAGCGGCTGGTGCGTCGCGCCGTTCGTGACTGAGCCGCGCAAGCTGACTGTGTGCGGCTCAGGTAAGGTAGGCACGGACTTGCTCGCCGTGCGCCACGCGCTGGCGGCAAAGAGAAAGCGCCCGCCGCCTTCGCCAGAGGTCAAGCCGGCCGGGTCGGACAGCAGCCCAAGCGGACTGCTCAGGTCGATCTCAAAAGTGCCCTGCTTGAACGGCGGCAAGTCAATCGTATAGAAAGGCCGACCGCTCCTTGACCCGCTTGGCGTTGCGGAAGATGAGGCGCATCTTTTTACCGTTGCGCTCGAACGTCGCTTCTTCCAGCGGCCCGAACGTGCAGCCTTCGTTTGAATAGACGAGCGCCTGCACGCGCGGCGCTTGGCCATTGATGCCGTCAGGCAGATCGATCGGCCTGCACCTTGACGAAATCAAAGGTGCGCGCGGAGTGGCGGCGCGTCGTCAAAGGCGTCGGATCGATTACTTGCCCATGCTCATCGCGGACGACAAGGTAAATATGACTGCCGGGGCAGAGTTGGGCGCTGCCCGCACGGACGCACGCTAAGAGAATCAGGGCCGCAACCAACGGGCAGAACAATCGCCGCTTGCGTAGCTTGCGCGAGTCGGACATCTGCATTCTCATTTTTCGGCGCTTGCTTAGAAGTTGAACTGCGCGCCTGCGCGCCCCGTGCGTTGCGGGGTGCGGAAGCCGTTCTCAAAATATTCGTGACCCGTCAGGTTGTCCACATAACCGAAGAAGCGCAAGCTGCGCGACTCGGCGAGCGGCAGCGTGTAGCTTGCGCCCACGTCGGCTTTGCGTATGCCGCCGAAGCGGAAGACACGATTGCTGAACGTGCCCGGATCGAAGATGGGCGCGAGGTAGTCGCTCGCCGCGACGAGATCGAAGTTGACCAGCACGCGCCGCCGAAGCGTTGCGTGGCGACGAACGAGAACTGGTGCGCGGGCGTGGCAAACGAACGCAAGACATTACCCACACGCGGCACGCGCTCGTCCGCGTTCGTGTAGGTGTAGGCGGCCGTAAGATCGAGCGTGCGTAGAACGTTGGCCGCGAGGCTCAACTCCACGCCGCGCGCCAGCCCGCCGCGCGTGTTCAGATAGCCACCGAAGAAACGCCCGAACGGATCGCTTGCGCCGCCCACGTCGCCAAAGCCGATCACTTCCTGCAAGCGCGTGTAGAAGTAAGTTGCGGCGGCGCGCGCGCGATTGTGGGCGAACGTCTGATCGAGGCCGGCGTCGAAGGCGAGGGCGCGTTCGGGGCGCAGGCGCGGATCGCCGAGCGCGCCGAAGCTACCGGCGAAGAACGACGTGCCGAAGCGTTCAAACAAAGACGGCGCACGGTAGCCGTTGCCTATGTGCCCGCGCAGCTTTGTGCCCGTCGTGCGAAAGAGATAGGCGATTGAACCGTCGCCCGTGTAAGCGGTCGGCGGCGCGGCGAAATTGAAACTGCTATAGGGCGACGTGCCCGCAGGCGTAAAGCGCGGCAAGTTCAGCGTGAAGCGTTGCGCGCGAAAAGCGGCGGAGAGTTGCAGGCGATCCGCGAGCAGCCGAACCTGATCCTGTATGAAGAACGAGTGGCTGCGTTGGCTGACGGTGACAAACGAGTTGTCGGTCGCCAGTTCGGGGAACGAATTATTGATGAAGCGTTCGTGCTCGAACTCGTAACCGGCGGTGATGAGATTGGCGTGACCTAACTGAAAGTCGGCGCGCGCGTTCAAGGTGTGTGTGCGCCCGTTCACTTCGTTGCGCGTGCGGTCGAACGGCTCGAAGATGGACGTGCCGCCGGGCGCGTTGCGAAACGTGCTATTGGTCGCGTTGCCTTGATAAGAGATCGTGTAATTGAACTTGTCGGTCACGCGTTGATTGAAGACGAGCGCGCCGCTAAAGAAACGTGTCGCGCGGGCGAAGTCTGGATCGTTGGTTGAGGGGATGAACGTGGCCGCGCCGTTTTGCAGTTGACCTGCGGGCGTGCCGGCCTCGAAGCGGCGCAACTCGGCGCGCGCCAGCGGCACAGCATCGATGATGCCTGACGGCAACGCGCCCGCGATGGGGCGCGGGTCGCCGTTCAGTTGCACGAAGGCATCGGCCGCATAGACGCGCGCAGAGAGCGTCGCGGCCGGTGTCAGCCGAAACAGCACGCGCCCTTGCCCGCTCGTGTTGCGGGCCGCGTCGTCGCCGTCTATGCCGCGCGCGACGTTCAGGTGCGAGACGCTTGCGCTATAAGCGACGCGGTTCGCGCCCGACCCGCCCGCGAGTTGCGCGCGAGCGCGAAACAGGCCCAAGCCGCCGCCTTCCGCGAGCAGTTGGCCGTGCGTGGGGCCGCCGCCTTCGTCCGTCACGATGTTGACCACGCCGCCGATGGCGTTCGTGCCGTAGAGCGACGACCCGGACCCGCGTAGGACCTCGACGCGATTGGGGCCGGTCACGATTAGATCGCTGATGAACTTCGAGGCGTCGCCTTCGGGCGCGGACGGATCGCGCAAGCGCAAGCCGTCGATGAGAACGGCGGTGTCTTGATTGCGCAAGCCGCGCGTCTTGATCGAGGTAAGCGCGCCGGGGCCGCCGAGTTGTTGCACGCGCAAACCGGGCACGGTGCGTAGTGCTTCGGGGATCGAGTATTCGTCGCGCTCGTCCATCTCGCGCAAGCTGACGGTTGAGATCGCCTTTGACACTTCGTCAACCGCTTGCGGCGCATCGGCAGCGGTGACGACGACCTCGGCGCGCACGCTCGCAACTTCGAGCATGAGATCGAGCGTTGCGTTCGAGCGGGCGTAGCAGTTGCACCGTCTGCGCTGCGGCGGGCGCGAAGCCGCGCGCAGATGCTTCGACCAGATATGCGCCGGGCGCGAGGCGGTCGAAGCGATAAGCGCCGCTTGCGTCCGTCGTCGTGCTGAGCCGCAACCGTGCGGTGCGCGCATAGATGGTCACGACCGCACCGGGCACGCCCGCGCCCTGCGCGTCAACGACGCGCCCCGTGAGCATGCCGCTGTCCGTCTGCGCGAACGCAGGCCCGACGATTAAGCAGAGCAGCGCGCAGGTTAAAACGATCCGGCGAAACAAAATGCGACTCATGATCTCTTCCTTTCCGAAGTGGGCGGGCAGCGACCCACCAACGCGCCGAATGATGAATAAGCCGAGCAGAAAGGAGCGCACGCGTTAACTTTCCAAACGTGAAACGCCCTCGATCTTCCGCAATGGAAGATCGAGGGCGTGTTCATAAGCTTGGTGATTGCGACGAAGGAAGCTGGCCGCGCCACGTAAACTTCGTGTTGCGCGTCGGGGTCACAATCTCTGCGCCTGACGCCACTCGCTCTCACCCGGAGCGTTAGCGGTCGCCTCCGTCGGGCAAGCGATCAGCGATCAGCCGTCAGCGATCAGCCAAAGACAATAGCTGACGGCTGATCGCTGATCGCTAACAGCTTCTCATGCAGGCAAGGTTTCCTGACTCCCGGCTCAAGCGCGTCGCCGCACGGCCTTCCCCGTCCGCAAGACGAGTGACCATTCATTGAATGACGGCAGCGACACAATCGCCGGTCCACAGTGGCGGGAACCGTGCGGGCTTTACACCCGACTTCCCTTGTCGCCCTGCTTTCGCGGGCACACCTGCGACGGTCGCTCCGGCGCACCATGTAAGTGCGGGCCGGAGCGAAATAGCGATTCAACGTGTTACCAAAGAACAACCGCACGATGCGCCGGTTAACTCAAACCCAACTGTTCGTGCGCGCGACACGCTAGCACCAGCCGTCGTCAGCGTCAAGCGAAGCGGCCGTCGTCTTAGCGCGGTTCCCAAGTTGTGCCGTCGGCATAGACGACGCGCACAAGCAGGACACGTTCATCTAAGCCGACGCGTTCTTTGCTGTTCAAGGCGTAGGCGCTGACGGTCTTGGTCGGCGGGCGCGCGATGAAGACTTGTAGCTCTTTGCGCTTGCCGGGGCTGATGCGCTCGTCGCTGGTGAATTGATGCCGGCCAAGCTCGTCGCCGGTCGCGGCGTCGAGAAAGATGTAGTCCCAATCGATGGACTTGATCGCTTGCGCGCCGTTGTTTTTGATCGCGGCTTTGTACATGAAGCCGTAGCGCGGCGGCCCTTTCTCGTCGCGCAGCTTGGCGATGTTGGCGGCATCGGCGCGCGACTCGCGCTCGATCCGATCAACCTCGGCCGTGTTGCCGGCCCGCTTCGCGTCGAGTATGCGCCGTTCGTTGCGTGCGCGCACGCGCAGTTCGTCGAAGTTCTCGACGGGGCCGCCGAAGGGGTCGCGCTCCCAACCGACGCGCTCCTTGCTCCAACCGAATTTCACGACCTCAACTGCGGGCGGGGCGGGCGCGCTCGACTGTTGGGCACGCGCCATGTCAACGCTCGCCGTCGCCGCCAGAGTCAGCAACGCTATGGCCAGAGCCTTCATCGTTCAACCCTCCTATAGAGTTCAGGAGTTTGCCGTCGTCACGTTAGCGGGGACCAAGTTTGTGCGCAAAATATACTACCGCGCGTGCGGGTTATTAAAGGCGCGTGGGGAAAAGAAAGCGGGGCTGAAGAAACGTTTCTTCAGCCCCGGACTGTTAAGCCGATAAAGGCGGCGACGGGCCACGCGCATGCAAGCGGCGTGACCGTTAACGGCCGCGCGCGTCCGGTTTAGAAGACGTAGCGCAAGCCGACGATGACGCGCCGGCTGCCGCCGTCCGTGCCCCATTGATTGAGGAAGTTCGCCGAGTTGATGCGCCCTTCAGGCACGCCGAAGTCGCGCGAGTTGGTAGCGTTGAAGAAGTCGGCGCGGATTTGTAGCTTCTGCGACTCGCCGATCTGCGTGTTCTTCAAGATGCCGATGTCTACGTTGTTGATGCCGTCGGAGCGCAGGATGTTGCGGCCTGCGTTGCCGATGCGTTGGGCCGCTGTGACCGATCTGAACAGCGACGCGGGACCGGCAAGGCCGCCGGCCCTAACGATCTCTTCGACGGTCATGTTCGAGAGGTCGAGGTTCGTATTCAAGTTTGCCCGGATAGCGTTGCCCACAAGACCGGAGATGCTGGCGAGCGCGCCCGCCGGGTCAGCCCCGTTAAGCGGCGAGAAGGGCGAACCGCTTTGCAGCGAGAAGAACGAGTTCAACTGCCAGCCGCCGAGCAGATGACCGGCGACCCCATTCTGATCGCGGAAGTAGGGCAACTCGTAGACGAAGTTGCCGGTGATGCGATGCGGCCGGTCGTAGCTTGAGCGGCCACGGTCGGAGCGGCGGTTGTAGGAGTCCTGCGCGACGGCGACCTCGGCCGACGAGACGTTGAAAATCTCCGACTGCGTGTCGATGAAGGCGCTCCACGTGTAGTGGAGGCCCGCGCTGAAGCCACGCGAGAGTCGCTTCTCAAGGCTCGTCTGCAACGAGTGGTAGATGGACGAGCCGGAGTTGGTGCGCAGGCGCGTCGGCCCTTGATTCGGGATGACGCGGCAGAAGTTGTTGGCCGCGTTCGCGCCGACGCAGCCCGGTATGGTCGGGTTCGCGTCAACCGACTCGAACAACTCGATTGCCCTTCGTGCCGACGTAGCCGACGCGCATCACAAGGTCGCGCGTGAACTCGCGTTGCACTTCGAGACTGAACGAGTCGTAGTAGGGCGTGACGAAGTTCTCGATCAACGATGGTCTTGTTGACGGTGTTCGGGTTGAACGGCGGATTGGCGAGCGTGGCGAAGGCGTTGGGGATCACGGTCGCGTTGCGCGGCAACCCGGTCGCCGGATCGATGTCGTTGATGTTGGGCGCGCTGATCGTGGGCAGCGACGAGATCGCTGCGACGAACGGGAACGAACTCCAAATGTTGAGCGCGATGTTGGTGAAGGTGTAATCGTTGGTGCGCGCGTAGCCGCCGCGCAGGACCAGCTTGTCGCCGCCGGTCAGCCAACCGAGCGCGCCGCCTTCGTGGCGCGGATTCCAGTTGAAGCCGAGGCGCGGCTGGATGTTGTTGTTGTCGCGGCCGGGAATCGGGCCGACGCGGAAGCGCGGATCGTTGCCGGAAGCGGCGAGCACGGGTTGATTGAAATCAACCAGATCGCCGATGGGCTGGCCCGGATTCTCGTAGCGCAAGCCGAGCGTCAAGCGTGAAGTTCGGGCGCACCTTCCATTCGTCCTGCGCGAAGAAGAAGAAGTCGTGCCAGTCGAGATGCAGGACGCGCGCCGTGCCCGCGAGGTCTTTGTTGATGTTGAAGCGCGTGGCTTGAGTCTTTCACTAGAAAGTCGAGCGAAGCGTATTCGAGCAAGCCGCGCGTGGTCGGCTTGAAGAGTTGATGCAACTGGTTGCGCCGGATGTCGCCGCCGAACTTGAAGGCGTGGTTGCCGCGTCGAATAAGAGATCGTGTCCTGCAACTGGTAGGTGTTGCGGATCGAGTTCTGCGGCAAGTTGACGCCGAGGCCGATGGCGGTGCGCGTCGCGCCCGGCGTTGAAGCCGATGAGGCCGAGTTCGACGATCTCGATGGACGGGATCACCTCCGATTCTGGGTTGAGCGCGACGCTCGCCGAAGCGTTACGCAGGAACGCGCCGCGCAGTTCGTTGACGAGGCGCGGCGTGATGACGCTGCTCAGCGAAAGGTTGACGCCCTGTGTGCGCGACGGCACGAGCGAAGAGAAGCCGGGCGGCGTGATCTGCGAGACAGTGCCGCCGATGCGGTCGGAGTCCTGATAGATGTAGCGCCCGTAGAGGTTGTGCTTCTCGTTGAGGCGATGGTCGATGCGGAACGAGGTCTGCCAGTCGTTGAAGAGCGACGGCTGCGAGCCGGTCAGCGCGCCGAGCGGCACAATGAACGTCTGCCCGTTGCGAATGAAGCGCGCGTTGCGGTTAATCGGCGACTGTGCGGCGGGCAGGAAACGCAAGAGCGCCTGCACCTGCGGGATGTCGCCTGCGGCGGACTGTAGTATCTGGCGGCCAGCCTCGGTCGGTGCGCCGTTTAAGGTCGTGCCGACGCCGAGTTGGCGATCCCACCAACGTTGGATCGAGAAGAAGAAGAAGGTGCGGTCTTTGCCGCTGATGAAGTGCGGGCCGCCTTCGCCGAAACGCGGCAGGTGGAGCGGGCCGCCGAGGGTTGCGCCGAGTTGGTTCTCGATGCGGAACGGTGCGCCGCGTTTCGACTGGTCGGCGGCGCTCTTGTTGCAGAAGCCGCCGCTCTTTTGCGTGTTGCTGCACGCGTTCAACGCGTTGTCGTTATGAAACCAGAAGGCTGAGCCGTGATACTGGTTCGTGCCCGCTTTGGTGATGGCGTTGAAGACGGCGCTGCTGTTGCGCCCGTACTCGGCGCTGAACTGGTTCGTCACCAGCCGCACCTCTTGAATGAGATCGGGGTTATTGAGCGGGATGGCCGCGCCCGCCACGCCGAAGTCGTTGTTGTCCTGCCCGTCGATCATGAAGTTGTTCGAGCGGACGCGTCCGCCGTTGGCGGAGAAGTTGATGCCGTTAGCGAAGGCAGACTGACCAGAGTTCAACTGCCCGACGCCCGCCGCCGACAACGCGACGTTATAGACGTTGCGATTCGTCGCCAGCGGCAACTCCGTGAGTCGCCGCTCCTCGAAGCGCGTGCCGACCTCGGCGTTCGTCGTGTTGAGCAAGGCCGCGTTCTCAGTCACCGTAATGACCTCTTCGATGCGGCCCGCTTTCATCGCCACGTCAACGACGGCCGGTTGGTTGAGCTGTAGCGTGATGCCGGTCTGCACGTGCTTGGAGAAGCCCGGCGCTTCGACCGTCACTTCGTAGTCGCCGACCGACAGGTTGGGGACGCGATAACGGCCTTCGCTATCGGTCTGCGCCGTGCGCGCCTCGTTCGTCTGCGTGTTGCGGACGGTGACGGCGGCGTTCAAAATGGCCGCGCCTTTCTCGTCGTTGATTTGGCCGGATATGGAGCCTGTCGTCTGGGCCGCGACCGACCATGCCGCGCCCATCACGAATACTAAGAGCACCAGCAGCAGCTTGGTTGTCTTCATAATTCTTATCTCCTTAAGTCGAGCAACCGGGTGTGCATAGCAAACTACCCGCCGGGCGAGTAGCAATTATTCTGTGAGCGACTCCCCTTGTTCGTGCGCGGCTGACGGGCTTCTCTAGTTAGGCAGTTGAGTGCGAGGACGAATGAGATGAAGCTTTTGCAACTTCAGCCACGGGCTAGTAAAACAGGACGTATTAAACGGCGCGGCTGACTCGGTTGTCGTGGAAGCAAGGAGTGTGCCTGCGCCAACGCGCGCGCAAAAATTGACCGTTCTGCGGCGGTTTTTGCGCCCCGGCCCGACATTGATCCGAAACTTTGAACGAAACTTTTCATTTTTCTATAGACAGGCTGAGACAACTTTGACCCGGTTTGCCAAAGACAGCACACGCGCGCGGCCGCAAACGCCGCCCGTCTACGACCGCCTCGCCGCACACTACGACGACGCAATGTGGCCGCTTGAGCGTTGGCTGCTCGCAAGGCTGCGCCGCGCCACGCTCAAAGAGTTACCGGCCGGCAGTCGCTTGCTCGAAGTCGGCGCGGGCACGGGGTTGAACTTCCCTTACTACCCGCGCGGCGCGCACGGCGTCGCCTGCGAACTGAGCCGTGCGATGCTTGAGCATGCGCGGCGCAAACCCGACAGACCAGAGGGCGTCGCGCTCGTGCAATGTCGCGCCGAGCAATTACCGTTCGCGGATGATTCGTTCGACGCGGGCTTTGCTACGCTCGTCTTCTGCTCAGTCGCGTCGCCCATGCACGCCTTCGCGGAACTGCGCCGCGTCGTGCGCGCGGGCGGGCGCATCGTCTTGCTCGAACACGTGCGCCCCGACAACTTGCTTGCGCCCCTGTTCGATCTGCTCAACTTCTGCACCGTGCGTTTGTGTGATGATCACTTCAACCGGCGCACCGCACGCGCGGCCGTCGGCGCGGGGTTGCGCGTCGAACGAGTCGAGCAACATCTGCTCGGCGCGGTGCAGTTGATCGTCTGTGAGGTCTGATCGCTTTATGCGCAGGCTTTGAACCACAAAGCCACGAAGCCACGAAAGATCGCGTTTATGGCTTCGTGGCTTTGTGGTTAATTTTTCATTCGCTTTAGAATCAACTCATGTCAACAACAGACGCGCACATCGGTTGTCAGGGTTGGAACTACGACGATTGGGTCACGCCGCCGGCCGCGCCCGCGCACGTCTTCTACCCGCACGGCACACGCACCGCCGACATGCTCGCCACCTACGCGCGCGCCTTCGACACGGTTGAAGTTGATTCGACCTTCTACGCCGTGCCCGCCGCTTCGACCATCGATCTGTGGACGCAACGCGCGCCCGCCCAGTTCACCTTCTCATTAAAGTTGCCGCAAGCGATCACGCACGAGGCCGGTTTGCAACCGGGCGGCTATAGTCTGCTCGATGAATTTTGTACGACCGCGCGCCGGCTCAAAGGCAAACTCGGCGTGGTGCTGGTGCAACTGCCGCCGCAGTTCGAGGCAACGCCGGATGCGATTAGCACGTTGAAAAGTTTTCTGCCGCGCCTGCCCAAAGATATGCGCTTCGCGGTCGAGTTTCGCCACGACAGTTGGACGCAAGTTGAAACGGCCGAACTGCTCGCGCGTTACGATGTGTCAATCGCACTCGTCGAAGGGCCGTGGATCAATCGACGCGCACTCTGGCAGATGTTTGCCGTCGCGCCCGTGCCCTTTGCCTACGTGCGTTGGATGGGCGCACGCGACCTTGCGCGCTTCGATCAAGTCGTCCGCGCACGCACGCGCAACCTTGATTTATGGCGCGACGTGATCACGCGCCTGTGTGCGCGCGGCACAAATGTCTATGCTTATTTCAGCAACTATTACGAGGGGCACGCGCCCGCGAGTGCTAACAGTTTGAAGCAACTGCTCGGTCAACAGATCGTCGCGCCCGCCGCGCTGGCCGACCAGCCGTCGCTTTTCTGATCCTTTCCGCCCCGTCCTGAGTTAAACTAGCGCGCGTATTGTCTTTGAATCTTTGAAAGGCGATAACGTATGAACAGCCCCTTTGAACAGTCCTCGTCCCTCGAACAACCCCGGCGCATCAAGACCGCGCTCTTTGTTGACTTCGATAACATCTACGTCGGCTTAGACAAGATCGACCCGGAAGCCGCGCAGACTTTCGCCACCTATCCCGCGCGCTGGCTCGCATGGATGGAGCAGGGCATGCCTAGCCGCGAGAACGGCATCAGCACGCCGCATCAACCACGCGCGATCCTGATCCGTCGTTGCTACCTCAACCCGAAACTCTTTTACAACTTCCGGCCCTACTTCACGCGCTCGGCCTTCTCGGTCGTAGACTGTCCGCCCATCACGCAACGCGGCAAGAACAGTACCGACATACAGATGGTCATGGACATACTCGACCTGTTGAACTATCCGACGCGCTTCGACGAGTTCATCATCCTATCGGGCGACTCTGACTTCACGCCCGTGCTCTTGCGCCTGCGCGCACACGACCGGCGCACAGCCATACTCACCATCGGCCCCGTCGCGCCCGCTTATCGCGCCGGGGCTGACCTGGTGATCAGCAGCGACACTTTCATCGAAGACGCGCTTGGCATCGTGCCGCTCGCGCTCGACGAGACGGGCGTGCCCGTGGACGCGCCGCCCGCCGCCGCCCTCGCCCCATGAACCTGTGCTCGCGGCGATGGCGCAGAAGGTTTACGAAGCCGTGCTCGCGGAAGGCGAACTGCCCGCGACCGGCCTCGTCATCATCTTCAAGACCTTCCCCGAATTTACGGCGAGCGACAACTGGCTCGGCTTCTCTTCCCTGCGCTACCTGACGCTCGAACTACTGCGTCGCCGGCCCGAACTACGCATGCTCGACGGCGACCCGTGGCGCGTCGTCCTCGCAGCAGACGACACGCACGCGCCCATCGAAGTACAAACCGATGAAGTCATAGCGCCGTGCGTGATCGAGTCCGACCTGTTGCCGCCCGTCGAAGCACAAGCCGACACGCCCGTGCCTGCCGCCGCATCCGACGCGGCGTTGCGCGAGTTGATCGTCGAGCGCGTGCGGCAGTTCGTGGCGAACGCGTTAGAGCCGGTGGACATGGCGCGCGCCGCCTTCGACGTGATCCGCACATTCGGCCCGCAGGTAACGGAATCCGAGTGGGCGGGCGCAGGCTCGTTCAAGCTACTATTGCAAGGGGCTGCGCCGCTCGACTTTGAAATTCTGACCGCGCCGAATCAACCCGGCTACCTCTACGATCCAGCGCGGCACACGCCGCCCGTCGCTCCCGACGCGGTTACGCCCGCGCCCGACAAACTCGAACACTTGCAACCCGCGCTCGCCGACTTCGTGCGGCGTGCAAGCCAGATCACCGGCACGCCGCGCCTGACGCCCGACGAGTACGCGCTCGTCTTCACGGCCATCGCCGACGAACTGGCGCAGCGTGCCTTCAATCTCACTTACACGTCCAAAGCCGTGCGCGATTACTGTCTCGACCGTGGCGCAGCCATCCCGCGCAAGAGCGTCTGGTTCATCCTGCAAGGCATCACCTTCACCGGGCATCGCTTCGGCCGCGACGTTGACCAAGACACCGCCGCCCACCTCGCCCAAGTTTTTCGAGACGACGTACTCAAACTCTGCGAAGACGCCGGCCTCGAACTATCTGACGAAGAACGCGGACTGCTCGACGACTGGCTCTTAAGCGGCCTCAACGCCAGCCCGGCCAACGCGCCGCCCGTCAACGAACCTGTTTGCGCGGCAACGATGAACCGCTCGAACTCCCGACCGAACTCGCCAGCGGCATCGAAGCACAAGAGCAACTAACGACCCCGTTGGATTAGTCGCCGAGTTGCTGCATCACTTCGGTGAACCGTTCCACGTCTGTGCGTGTGCGTTCGAGGGCGCGGCGGCTGTCGAGATAGGCGGCCCAGTGTGGTGTGTTGGTGAGTGCTTTAACGGTGTCTTCGTCGAGCGTCTGCGCCATCAAGGCGATGAGGTCGCTGACGACGCGCGTGTGTTCGAGTAATGATTCGATGATCGAATAGGCGAGGCGGGCTTGCGCGAAGTCGAGGTCGCGCACATTAGCGGCCGGGTCTGCATTTGGCGTCTCGTCGCTCATCGTTAATCCGCGCGCTCCTCAGGCCACCAACTGCCGCGCACGAGCGGCAGGGCCACAACCTGCGCCGCACGTTCGCCGTCGTCCGTCAGAACGCGCACCGCCGTGCCCGGCGCGAGGTAATCATACTTGACGTAACCGAGCGCGACCGCGCACGCCAAGCGCGGCGAGACGACAGACGACGTGATGCGCCCGATCTCTTTGCCGTCAATCGTCGTGATCTTCGTGTCGGGCGCGACCGTTTGGTTGTCGGCAAACATTAACCCTGTGAGCCGCTTCGCCACGTGCCCGCGCCAGTGTATGCGCGCGATGATCTCCTGCCCGACGTAACAGCCCTTCGTATAACTAACCGCATCGTCGGGCACTGACTCGCTCACGACGTTCGCGTCCGTCATGTCCACGCCGTAACGCGCCAAACCGGCTTCGACGCGCAACACTTCGAGTGCATCGTAACCGACGGGCTGAGCGCCCGCAGCAACGAGCGCCGCCCACAGGTCTGCGGCCACAGATGCGCTCGCAATCAAGTCGAACCCGTCCTCGCCCGTATGCGTCGCACGTAGCACGGTGATTGGTTGCTCGTGCCACGAGACGACGACAACGCGCAGGCGTTCGACGCTCGCGGCTTGCGCGCCCAACACGCGCTCGATGATTGAACCGGCTTGCGCGCCTTGCAATGACAGTTGCACCGTCTCAGCCGTTAGATCGCGCACGCGAAAATCGCCCGCGAGCGTGAAGCGTTCGAGGTTCGCGCGCACACGCGCGCGGGTCGCAGGCTCCGTGTCGAAGATAAAAACTTCATCCGCGCCCGGCCGCACGACGCGCGCGAAGGCGAGCAAGCGCCCCTGCACATTCGGAAAGGCCGCATTCATCCACGCGCCGGGCGCAAGCGTCTTCACATCGTTCGTGATCAAGCCGTTGAGAAACTGCACAGCCTCCGCGCCGCCAACCTCTATGCGCCCGCGCGCCGACAGATCGGACAGACCCGCGCCGCCGCCGCGCACCGTCTCATACTCGTCGGCCGCCGCGCCATAGTGGGCCGGCACAACGAACTCGTCGCGCTCGCTCATCGTTGCGCCCGCCGCCCGGTGCGACTCATCGAGCGGCAGTTTGTGCGCCGTCAACTCTTCGACCGTTTCACTCATAACACGAACAACTTTGCGTTAAGCCTCAAGTAAACCATCCATGCGCCGCAACGCCCGCGCGACCGCGCGATAATCTTTGAGTTGCGCCGCTTCGCGCCGATGCGACGCGAGCACTTGCGGGCTTGGATGATAGAGCGGCACGAGCCAGCGCCCGCGCCAGCGCAACACGCGCCCGGCCCTCTCTTTCAGTGTGAACGGATGATACTCAACGCTTCTGAGCGCGGCAAGCGCGACCGCGCCGAGCGTGACGACAACCGCCGGGTCGAGCAACTCGATTTGGCGGCGCAAGAAGGCGGCGCAGTTCGTTAGCTCAACCTGTGTGGGCTTGCGGTTCGTGCCGCTCTCTGTGCGCGGGTTGCAGAGCGCGGCGTTGGTGATGAAGATCGCGGCGCGCGGCAAGTTGATCGACGCGATGAACCGCTCGAAGTTGCGCCCCGATTGATCGCCTGAGAAGGGCACGCGTGTGCGGTCGCCGCCGTGCCGCCCCGGCGCTTCGCCAATGAACATGACACGCGCCGTCACGTCGCCGTTGCGCTCGCTCAAGACGGCCGCGCGCCCGCACATCGCGGGACATCTGCGACAGGCTGCGGCCTCTGCGATTAGCGACGCGAACAAGGCGCGTTTTTGTGTCAGCACGTTCAAGGTCTTCAGCGCGGTTGATTAACCACAAAGGCACGAAGACACAAAAGGCATGATGAACGACGAACAATGAATGATGGATGAAAGACACGCTGATCTTCATTCATCATTCATCATTCTGCATGCATCATTATCCTTACTTGGTCACGGTGATCTCGCGTGTGGTTGAGTTGTAGCCGCCGTTATCGACGGGGTTGCCGTCCTTGTCCACGAGTTCGAGTTTGACTGTGTGCTTGCCTGCGGTCCAGCCGGTGAGCCAGATCGGTTGCCACTTGTCTATGAACTGCGTCGCGCCGCCGTCCACCGAGTAGCGCACGCGATAGTCGCCGCCGTCGCCTTGCAGTTTCGCGTTCGAGAGCCAGAAGTCGATCATGATGGCGTCGGCGTCCGCGTCCTTGTATTCGCCTTTGGGCCGGCTATAGGTCAGCAGCGGCTTCTTGGCATCGACCGCGCCGGCCGCGCTCGCGGGCATGTCCTTGCCTTCGTGCGGCGCAACGTTGGCGTTGCTGTTCGCGGCGACGCTCGCGTTCGTGTTGTTCGCGTTCGCGGCGTTGGTGTTCGCGTTGTGGTTGCTGTTGGCGGCGTTGGTATTGTGCGCGGCGTTCTTGTTGTCGGCCATGGTCTGGCCCGTGGCGGTCGTGGTCGGCTTGGACGCATCGCCGCCGCCTTTAACGTTGAACGTGACCATCTGGAACGAACCGGCGTTCTTGTAGCTCTCGTGCCACGGGCGCGAGGCGAAGACGCGCAGGGTGTGTTTGCCCTCGGTCACGTTGCGCAGCTCGAACGGTTCGTCGAGATTGTAGTAAGCCTCGTAAGGTTGGTTGTCGAGAATGACGTGGATGTGATTGCCCATGCCCGTCGCCGGGTCTTTCATCGGCTTGTAACCTTTGAGGTCGCCCGCGAGCGCGAGTTTGACGTTGACGGTCGAGCCGTTGACGTTTGCGCCTTCGGCGGGCGATACAAAGCGGAGCGCGGGGCTGGCTTCGTCCTGCTGCCCGCGTTGCGCCATCTGATCTTTGATCTTCTGCGGGCGCTCGACGACCGTGAGGTTCTGCGGCGCAGGCGTCCCGGCGGGCGGCGGGACGTTCGTGGTAACGGTCGTGTTGGTGTTCGAGTTGTCGGCCGCCGTGCAACCGGCGAACACGAGCGCGCAGGCAAGACAAAGGGCGCTGACCGCAAACATGCGGGACACGAGTTTCATAGCTGGCCTCCGAAGGGTTAAGGATTTAGACGCGTGACAGAAATTACCACAAAGACACGAAGACACAAGGCTGAAACTTCGTGCCTTCGTGTCTTTGTAGTGAGTTCGGCCCTTTGTCTTTGCCGGCCTTCACGCTTTGGGCTTGAGCCGTGCTTCGACGGCGGCCCAATCGATGTTTGAGAAGAAAGCTTCGATGTACTTGGGCCGCTCGGCCGGTTTGTAGTCCAAGAGAAAGGCGTGTTCCCACACGTCCATCACGAGCACCGGCTCAAAGCCGGCGACGTTGCCGGTTTCGTGCAGCGTGACCCAATGATTCGAGATGCGCCCGTTGGCCGGGTTCTGGTTGCAGATGGCCCAACCCACGCCGCGCATCTTGCCGACCGACATGAAATCGGCCTTCCAGATGTCGTAACTGCCGAACGAATGCTCGGCGCGTTGTAAGAAGTTCGAGGTCTTGTCGGGATCGACGTTGCCGCCTTGCTTCATGTTCTCGAAGTAGTATTCGTGCAGGACCATGCCGTTGTACTCGAACCCTAAGCGGCGGGTCAGTTCTGAATAAGCGGGCATCTCTTCCTGATCGACTTTGCCGTCGGCGAGAAACTCGCTGATCTTCTCGGTCAGACGGTTCGTCTCTTTCACATAGCCTTCGTAGAGTTTGAAGTGCATCTCCAACGTTTGATCCGAAATGCCGGTCAAGCCGCTCAGGTTGAACTGGCGCGCCTTATAAGCTTCGGGTAGGTTCACAGGGTTGCTGCTCATACTTCGACTTCCTTTCTGTTGATCGCGCTGGCCGTTTGTGTGCGGCTGTTAGTTTAAGGCCGCTGCCCGGCAGACGAAAAAGAGGCTGCGGCTTGACCGGCGCGGGCGACTGCTCGCCGTCGTGCGCCGTTCGATGCCGCAGCCCCGATCTGTTTCGCCCGCCGGGCCTTGTAGCGCCCGACGCTTACCGGCCCAAGATAATGTAGTCGCCGTGCGACGTGCCCATGAAAAAGAGCATCGGCAGACTCAGCCACGCGTTCGTGCGCGAGGCTAAGAAGGCGCGGCGCGCGAGTTCGGGCGGGGCGGCGGGGCCGCCCGCCAAGCCCGCTAAGATTCGCTTCTGCGCCGGCCAGATGATGCCCCACACGTTCAAAAGCATGATGAGGCCCATCGCGCCGCCGATGCCGATGGAGAAGGTCTTATTGCTGGCGAAGTTGTCGCGCCCGACTTGAAACGTCGAGTCGAACCACTTGACGATCACAAAGATCATCACGGCGATCAGAATCGCCACGACGACGGCGAACACGCGCCCGTCCTTCGTCAACGCGGGCACTTTATTGATGATCAAAAACTCGATGACGAAGATGACGATGGGCACGATGAGCCAGACTAAGAGCGTCATCCAGATGTTCACGTTGCCGCCCGCGGCGTTGGCGTTCGTCACGTCGGTCTTGAGAATGTACATCGCGTAGTAGGCCAAGCCCACCAGCACCGTCACGACCGCGCCCCAGCGAAACCACCAGAGCGAGCGCCCCAGCAGATCGGGGTTCACCTTCTTCTTAGTGTCCGCGTCCATTACCTTCTGCAAGGGCACGTTGACGACGTTGAAGAAGTAGAGCAGCCCGATCCACATGATGCCGGCGAGGAAGTGAAACCAGCGCAGCAGAATGCGCGGCAGTTGATCACCCGTGGGGCCGTGGAAAAGGTCTTGCAGGAACGCGAAACCGACGGGGAGATGCACGGTTGACTCGATCAGCATACGACCTCCGAAATTTTCTGTGGGTTTAAAAGCACAGCCGCGAGGCACAACACGCGTTGCGGCCTCTGAAGGCCGCACGCACCGCAGGACTCAAAGCTGGCTGTGAATGTCCGCGCCAGAGATTAGCACCAAGCAGTGCGCGGCGCAATCAAGTAGTTATTAGCTGCCGGCTGTCAGTTATGCAGCACGCAGCGAACACCTGCTTGCTAGTCGTCGGTCGGGCGCGGCCCCGGCGCAAGGTTCGTGGTGCTCGCCTGCCGGAGCACGCGCACCTTGAGGTCGCCGTGGACGTGTAGCTGACAAGAGAGGCGCACGTTCTCGGTCAACCCGGTTTCCATGGCCAGCCGATTGCGTTCGAGTTCGCCCATCGGGCCAACGTCGCCGTCCGTGATCTCTACGCGGCAAGTCGTACATTTGGCGTTGCCGCCGCAACGATGCAAGATGTCGATCCCTGCGTCCTCTATCGCCAGCACGAGCTTGCGCCCGGCCTCTGTTTCAAACGTCTGCACACCCGTGGCCGTCTCGGCCTCGATCTTCGGCATAAGAAACTAAGCTCCTACGATTGTCGTCGAATTTGGTTGAGCGCGGACAAGTGTAGCGCAAAAACACGGAACGCGGTACACGCGCGCACGCCGCGTCCCGTCCACCTGAGACGGAACGCGAAGCGCCCGCCGCGCACCGCGTCGTATGTATTGGCCGGCTGTCGCCCGAACGTTAGACCGTGAACGAGGAGCCGCAGCCGCAGCCGCCCGTCGCGTTCGGGTTCTTGAAAGTGAAGCCCGACCCCATCACGCTGTTGACGAAGTCGATCTCGACGCCGTTCAAATACTGCGCGCTGAACATGTCCACGAACAGGCGGACGCCGTGCTGGTCAACCACGTGATCGCCCTGCCGCGAGTCCTCTTCGATGTTCAGGCTGTACTGGAAACCGGAGCAACCGCCCGGCACGACGCGCACGCGCAAGCCCGCCGTCTGGGGCAAGCCCTCTTCGCTCGTCATGAACTTCTTGATCTCGCCCGCCGCCGCTTCCGTGACGCCAAGCGCCACCGCCGGCATAGTTTCTGTCGCCATCTTTCGCTCTCCTTAAAAAAATTAGTCGGTTGTTATTGGTTATTGGTTAGTTGTTTTATGTCAGCACAAATAGCAACTGACTAATAACCAATAACAGTGCTTCATCTAGCCTTGCCCAAGACTACTAGCTCAGGCTTCATCGCTTCAATCGAAACTTGACGCGCGACCTCTTCGGCGACGCGCTTGAACGCAAGGGCCTGCGGCGAATGGGGCTGACCCACGACGATAGGCACGCCGCGGTCGCCGCCCTCGCGCACTTCCAACGCAATCGGGATCGCGCCAAGAAACGGCACGCCGTACTGCTCGGCTAATCTTGCGCCGCCGCCCTCGCCAAAGATGTTGTAGCGCGTGCCCGTGTCGGGCGCAACGAAGTAACTCATGTTCTCGACGATGCCAAGCACGGGCACGTGTACCGTCTCGAACATACGGAGCGCGCGCCGCACGTCCGCCACCGCGACCTCCTGCGGCGTCGTCACCAAGACCGCGCCTTGCACCGGCACGAGTTGGGCCAGTGACAACTGCACGTCGCCCGTGCCCGGCGGCATGTCCACGATCAAGTAATCCAACTCGCCCCAGATCACGTCGCCGAGAAACTGGCGCACGAGACTGTGCAAGATCGGCCCGCGAAAGATCATCGGCTCGTCGCCGGGCTTAAGTATCCCGATAGAGATCAACTTGATGCCGTGCGCTTCGGTCGGCACAAGCTTGTTGCCCGACACTTGCGGTTGCGCGTCGGCCACGCCGAGCATCAGCGGCGCGTTCGGGCCGTACAAGTCCGCGTCCATCAATCCGACGCGTGCGCCGTCTTGCGCGAGCGACACCGCGAGGTTCACCGCCACAGTTGATTTGCCCACACCGCCCTTGCCCGACGACACCGCGACGATGTTGCGCACGCCCGGCACAACCACCTTCTCCGTGATGCCCCGACCTTTCGGCACTTCCGCGTCCATCTGCACGCGCACCGACGCGACACCGGGCAGCGCCCGCACCAATTCCTGCGCCTGCGCCTCCATCTGCTCTTTAACCGGGCACGCGGGCGTCGTCAACACGATGCGAAACGACACCGCGCCGCCGTCGATCTTCAGGTCTTTAATGAACCCAAGCGTCACAATGTCTTTGTGCAAGTCCGGGTCAACGATCTTGCGCAACGCTTCGAGCACGCTCTGTTCGGTCACTTGTGCCATATCGTTATGAACAATCAATCCCGCCTACAAATCTGCGTCCAAGCTTAACTCAACTTAACTTACTGTCTGCTGCTTCTGTCGCGCCGCCAAGTTTACCTTCTTTGGCCGCAGCACGCGATAGGCGCAACGCGATGCGCCGCTGGCGATGCGCGCTTCGCGGAAGACTTCCGCGCCGAGCAGTTCACGATAGACCAGCAACTCGCGGTCGCACAACTGCCGGTACTCGCGCGCAACTTCCGCTTGCGGACAGTTCCACTCGGTCAACAGATACGAGCCATCCGGCAGCCGCTCGGCTTCGGCTTCGTAACCCAACTCACGCAAGGCTTCGAGGTCAAACGCGCGACGCGTGCGTCGAAACCGAGGCCCGTTAACTCCGGTCTGAGGCGCGCGACCATCTCGTCGGCACAGCCGCAGAAGATCGCGTTCAAGCCGCGCTCGCCCCACACCGCGCTCACTTGCCGCAAGACGGCGCGCGCAAACAGGTCGTAACGCTTCGGAAACAGTTCCTCCGCTTTAGCCGTCAGACGATAACGGTGCGCAGGCCGGCCGCGCTCTTTGCGTTCCGGCGCGTGCTCGACGTAACCGTCGCGCTCCAACACGTCCAAGTGTTTCCGCACACACTGCTTCGAGACGTTCAACTCGGCGGCCAACTCGTCAGCGCCCAAGCCTCCGTGTGCGCGCAACAGGCTGACGACGCGCCCGCGCGCCGACCCGACCGTGTTGTTAAGCGATGCCACCACGACTGTCGATGCTACTTGCGCCACTCCCTTTTGTCAACCGGGCGGTTGTTTTATCTGACACATGGCGGCGGACGGACTCTTGCCAAGCGGCGCACACAGTCTTACTCTTAGCGGCACGTGCGGCAGCAAGTTTAAAACATGAAGGAGAAGGCTTCGATGACCAAAGCGACCGCTTTGTCGAGCATGTGCCGGGCCGGGTTGCTCGCGTTGTGTCTGACGCTGTTGCCTGCGGGCGGCGCAGTGCTAGCGCAGAACAACAGCAACACCGCGCCCCCAAGCAACGGCAACTCATCACAAACCACCACGACCACCACCACGCAGACGACCAACACGACGCAGCCCGCGCAGACCACGCGCGTCACGGCCACTTCAGAGCGCAACGACAACTCGATGCTTCTCTGGATCGGTCTGCTCGTGCTGGCCATCATCGTCATCGTGGCCATTGTCGCCATGCGCGGCCGCGGCCGGCGCGAAACATAAAGTTACGAGAAGCGGCCGACGTGTGCTCAAGTTAAGACGGGCGCGCGGCCGTTGCGGCAATATATGAACGAGACTTTGACCCAGAAGATCGTGCATGGGGCGTGCCCGCACGACTGCCCGGATACGTGCGCGATGCTCGTGACCGTGGAAGACGGACGTGCAGTGCATGTCGCGGGCGACCCCGCGCATCCGGTCACGCGCGGCACGCTCTGCACGAAGGTTGCCAACTATCACGAACGCACGCACAGCCCCGAACGCGTGCGGACCTGTCTGCGGCGCACGGGCGCGAAGGGCGCGGGCAAGTTCGTCCCTATTAGTTGGGACGAAGCCTTAGACGAGATCGCCACGCGCTTTCGCGCGCTGGCTGAATCGAGCGAAGGCGCGGCGACGATCATGCCGTATAGCTATTGCGGCACGATGGGCTTGGTGCAGTCCGAGTCGATGGATCGACGCTTCTTTCACCGGCTCGGCGCGTCTGTGCTTGATCGCACGATCTGCGCTTCGGCCGGCGCGGCCGGCTACAAGGCGACCGTGGGCTTGAGCGTCGGCACAGACCCGGAACGGTTCACGGACGCGCGCCTCATCTTGCTCTGGGGCACGAACACGATCACGAGCAACGTACACTTGTGGCCGTTCGTGCTCGAAGCGAAGCACAAGGGCGCGCGGCTCGTCGCCATCGATCCGCGCCGCACGCGCACGGCCGATCATTGCGACGAACACATCGCGCCGCTGCCCGGCACGGACGCCGCGCTCGCGCTCGGACTGCTCCACGTTATCTTCGCCGAGGGCTTGGAAGATAAAGATTATCTCGCGCGCTACACAATCGGCGCGGACGACTTGCGGCGGCGCGCAAGTGAGTATGCGCCCGCGCGCGTCTCGGAGATTTGCGGCGTCGCGGCGGAGACAATCGTGCGGCTTGCGCGCGAATATGCGACCACGCGCCCCTCGGTCATACGCATCAACTACGGGCTGCAACGCCACGCGGGCGGCGGCATGGCCGTGCGGACGATCAGTTGTTTGCCAGCCGTTACGGGCGCGTGGCGCGACGCGGCGGGCGGTGTTCTACTCTCGACTAGCGGCACGTTCCCGCTCAACTATGCCGCGCTCCAACGGCCCGACCTCATGCCGACCCCGCGCCCGCGCACGCTCAATATGTCGCAACTAGGCGACGCGCTGACTAAGGTTAACGATCCGCCTGTGCGTGCGCTCTACGTTTACAACTCGAACCCGGCCGCAATCGCGCCCGATCAGGCGCGCGTGCTTGCGGGTTTGCAGCGTGAAGATTTGTTCACGGTCGTGCATGAACAGTTCATGACCGATACGTGCGACTTCGCGGACATCGTGCTGCCCGCGACCACGCAACTCGAACACTTCGATCTGCACAAGGCTTACGGTCATCTTTATTTGGTCGTCAACGAGCTGGCCGTCGCGCCGCAACATGAAGCGAAGGCGAACTCCGAAGTCTTTCGTCTGCTGGCCGCGCGGTTAGGTTTCGCGGAAGATTGTTTTAATGATTCGGATGAGGACATTGCGCGGCAGGCATTAGCGGTCGAGCATCCGGCGCTCAGCGGCATCACGCTCGAAGATGTGCGTGCGCGCGGCTGGCTGCGTCTGCACGTGCCGGAGACGTTCGCGCCGTTTGCCGAAGGCAACTTCCCGACGCCTTCGGGCAAGTGTGAGCTTTATTCGGAGACGCTCGCCGCGCAAGGCTTGCCGCCCGTGCCGGAGTTCATCCCGCCGCACGAGTCGCAGGCGAGCACGCCCGCGCTGGCGCGTCGTTATCCGCTCGCGCTGATCAGCCCGGCCGCGCACGCGTTTCTCAATTCGAGCTTCGCCAATCTGCCGAAGCAGTTGCGCCAAGAGAAGCGCCCCTTTGTCGAGATCAACCCGCAGGACGCGGCGGCGCGCGGCATCGCGGACGGCGACCGCGTGCGTGCCTTCAATGATCGAGGCGCTTGTGAGTTGGCCGCCGTCGTCACCACGCGGGCGCGGCCCGGCGTTGTCGTCTCGCCCTCGGTCTGGTGGAATAAGTTGTCGCCGGGCGGCGTGAACGTCAACCAGTTGACCTCGCAGGCGCTGACGGACATGGGCGGCGGCGCGACCTTCTACGACGCGCTCGTCGAGCTTGAACGCATCGGCGCATGATAGACGGCAACGTCTAACTTAACCACGAAGACACGAAGACACTAAAGTTGATCTTCGTGTCTTCGTGTCTTTGGGGTTAATGTTCTGTGCTTACGCATCGTGCATCCTTGCTCTACCCGGCCTGCTGCATGTAAGCTCCACTGCGCCGCATGTCGGCTCAAGCACCTGAATCATTAATCATTTCAATCTGCAAATCACATGTTGAAGTCATATCTAGCTCATCGTGTCGCATGCACCGCGCCTCGTAAGTCGGCCGCGTTGTGCGTGTTGTTATTAGTCTTCGGCCTGTCGGCGGCGTCGGTCGCGGCACAGCCGGCGCGGCGCACGCCGGCGCGCGCTAAGCCTCTGCCGGAAGAGATCGTGCTGCGCATTGTGCGTGCGGAGGACGAGCGGCGTTGGGATGCGAGCGACTTGGGCGCGTTATTGGCGGATAAGAACGCGGCCGTGCGTAGTCGTGCTGCGCTCGCGGCCGGCCGCATCGGCGACGAGGGCGCGGTCGGGCCGCTCGTCGCGCTACTTGAAAAGGATGTGAATGCGTCTGTGCGCGCGTGGGCGGCGTTCGCGCTTGGCGAGATTGAATCGCCACAGGCAGCGGACGCGCTGGCCACGGCGTTGCGCACGAGTCCGAATGCAGAGGTACGTGGGCGCGCGGTGGAAGCACTCGGTAAGATCGCCGCCGCGCTGCCGCCCACCGAAGAGGGGCGCAGGAAGGCGCTCGGCGACAGCATCTTGACGACGCTTGCGTTCGAGCAGAAGCGCACGGCGCAAGCCGACCCGGCGGTCGCGCTGCTTGCCTTGACGGCCGCGTTGCGTGCGCGGCCGACGGATGTGGGTCAAGCCGTCGTGCCGTTCCTTGCGTCGCCACATGCGCGCGTGCGGGCCGACGCGGCGAACTCGCTCGCACGCCTGCGCGCTAAGGACGGCACGCAACAGTTACGCACGTTGCTTGGCGATACGGACGCGGTCGTGCGGGCCAACGCTGCGCGCGCTCTCGGCATAGCGGAAGACAAGACGGCGTTTGATGCGTTGCTTGTGCGCGCGTCGGACGACGAAGACTTGCGCGTGCGCGTCAGCGCCGTGCGTGCGCTCGCGGGCTTGAAAGATGCGCGCGCGGTTGCGCCGCTGGTCAAACGCGGCGATGCGTTGCTGGTCGCTTATCGCGCCGCGAAAGAGGCTAAGACGACGCGCCCGGCCGAGTTGAACGAGTTGCTTGAGATCGCAACCGCGCTAGGGCGCTTGCTCGCTTACACGTCGGATGAGCGTGGCTTGAGTTTCCTGCGCGCCCTGCGCACGGTCGAAGCGTGGGCCGCGCCGGAAGCCGAGACGGCGTTCGCGCGCATCGCGCCGACGCAGTACTTGCACGAAGCGCCGTTCAAGAATCTATTCTTGCGGCCCGCCGAGCAGAAATTAACTTGGCAAGCGGTCGCGGCGGTCGCGGCCGGGTTGGGTGAACTGGCTAACGCCAAGAGCGAGCAACTGGGCAACAGCGCGTCCACCGCGCAGGCCGACGCGCAGTTGGCCTTGCGCGCGCTCTTGACCGAGCCGGCGACGCCCGCGCTCGCCGTGCCCGACGTGCTGCGCGCCGTCGCGGTCTATAAGCCGTCGGACCTTGCGCCGCTGATGCGCGCGCAACTCAAAGCGCAGGACGTGATCGTGCGCGCCACGGCCGCCGAACTCTTGAGCGAACTGCCGCCCGACAGCGACACCGTGCGCGCGCTCGCCGCCGCGCTGACCCCTGCGCTCGACGACGACATGAACGATGCGGCGCTCGCCATCCTCGACGCGCTCGCTAAACAGAAGTCGGACGACGCCACGTCCGCCATCAAGGCGACGCTCGACGCGCAGGACTATCTCGTCCGTCGGCGCGCGACGACGCTGCTATTGGCCGCGAAGGTCATCGGCGCATCGGACGCGCACGGTCAGACCGTGGCCACGGGCAACCGCCTCGCCGACTATCGCCGCGCGCTTGAACGGACGCGCAAGCGCGTGCAAGCCGTCGTCACAACCGATAAGGGCGCGTTCACGATTGAGTTGCTGCCCGTCGTCGCGCCGCTCACCGTGGACAACTTCGTGGAGTTGGCGCGCGCGGGCTTCTTCAACGGCATCGCGTTTCATCGCGTCGTGCCGAACTTCGTCATTCAAGGCGGCGACCCGCGCGGCGACGGCAACGGCGGCCCCGGTCATCAAATTCGCTGCGAGATCAACGAAGTGCCCTACGCGCGCGGCGCGGTCGGCATGGCGCTCTCCGGCAAAGACACGGGCGGCTCGCAGTGGTTCGTCACCCACGCGCCGCAGCCGCATCTCGATGGCGGCTACACCGTCTTCGGTCGCGTCACGCAAGGCATGGATGTCATCGACCGCATCGCGCGCGGCGACCGCATCATCGGCGTGGCCGTGACGGAGCTAAAAGGGCGCTGAACCGGCGACTTCGCTTTGCAACGGACGTTAAGACATAATCCGCTTGGATTACGTCATAAGCTGATCGGATTAAGAGATAATCTGATCGGATTAGGTCATAATCTCATCGGGCTAAGGCATAATCCGATGAGATTATGACCTAATCCAGTTGCATTAAGACGTAACATGCTCGCGTCGCGGCATAATCTGATCGTGTTAAGACATAATCCAACCGGATTAGGTCATAATCTGCTCGTGTTAAGAGCTAATCCGACGAGCTTATGGCTGTTCGCTTTGGGCGCACTCTGCCTGTTGCTGTGCGTCGCACCTTGCGTGGCGCAGCCTAACAGCACGCCCGCGCCGCGCCCGCGTTATCAGATCAACTTTAAGCTCGACTTCGACAACCGCACGTTCACGGGCACGGAGCGCGTGCGCTGGATCAACCGCGACACGAAGCCCGCGTCGGTCGTCTATTTTCATCTCTACGCCAACCTGCGCGGCGAATCTTCCGCGCCGCATAACAACCCGCCCAACGCGAACACCAGCGACGCGCAATCAACCGACGAACCGCGCATCGAGATCGACTCGGTGCGCGCGGCTGCGTCGCAGACGCCGCTCGCTTATGCGCTCGACGAACAGGCCACGCTGTTGCGTGTCTCGCTGCGCGAGCCGGTTGCGGCGGGCGCAAGTACTGAGCTTGAACTGACCTTCCACGGCCGCGTGCCTGAGCTTGACCCGGACGAGACGAGTCTGTCCGCGCATCTTGTGCAGCAAATGGGCGCGGCGCTCAGGAACACGCGCGAGACGCGGCGCGCACGCGATCTCAACTTCAGTGCGCGCGGCGTCATGCTGCTCGGCGCGGCTTATCCCGTGCTGGCCGTGCGCGACGGCAACGAGTGGCAACGCGAGATCAAACCCGGCGTCGGCGATCTTATCTTCGCCGAAGTGGCCGATTACGAGGTCGGCGTCGCCACGTCGGCTAACGTAAAGCTCTACACTTCAGGCGAAGCGCGCGGCGCGGTGCAGCAGAGCGCAAACAACCTGCGCGACTTGTACGCCGGCACGACGCTCCACTTCGCGGGCGCGAACTTGCGCAGCTTCGCGCTGCTGGCGGGGCGCGCTTTGAAGTCGGAGGAGCGCACGGTCGAAGGCGTGCGCGTGCGTTCGATCTGGACGGGCGAGCACGAGAAGATCGGCCGGCGCGCGCTCGACGTGGCCGCGACGGCCGTGCGTCTCTTCAACGCGCGCTTCGGCCCGCTGCCTTATCCGTCTGTGAGCGTCGCGGAAGCACCGCTCGTCGCCGGTCTGGGCAGCGCCGAGTTCACCAACCTGTCGGTGATTGCGAGCGCGTTCTACGTGGATTTCGACGCGCCCTCGATGCGTAACCTGCCGGAGCTTGTGCGCGAACAACGCGCGTCGGTCGAAGATAGTCTTGAGTTCGCGGTCGCGCACATGGTCGCGCATCAATGGTGGGGCATGACGGTAGGCAGCGCGCCCGACCGCACGCCCGTGCTCGACGAATCGCTCGCGCACTGGTCGGCGCTCGTCTATTATCGCGAGACGCTAGGACCTGAGCGCGCGGAGCAAGCGCGTGACGATCAACTGCGCGGCGTCTATGAAATCTATCGCACGTTCGGCGGCGACGACATGGCGGCCGACCGCCCTGCGCGCGAGTATCGCAACTCGTTCCAGTACGCGGCCATCGTCACGGCCAAAGGCGCGCTCATGTTCGAGGCGTTGGAGAAACTGATCGGCAGCGCGCGCGTCTTCACGGCCCTGCGCCGTTATCACGAAGCGAACCGCTTTGAGATCGCCGAGTTGGATGATCTGCGCGGCGCGTTCGTCGCCGAAGCCGCAGTGGCCGACCGCCGCGCCGTCACACGCATCTTCGACCGCTGGCTCACAGAAAAGCACGGCGACGAAGACATCGCCCCGCCCAACCCGCAACTCGCCGCCGCGCTCGGCATCGCGCCCGAACAATCCACCGCCAAAGATCGCAACGCCCTCTCGCGCCTCGGCCGCTTCTTCTGGCGACAGATGACGCGCATCCGTTAAGCTGCGCGCCCTTGCTGCGGGCCGAGGCGGGGCGTCGTGTGTCTCTGCGTTGAGGAGTTGTCGGGCTGCGCCTCTAAGATGAACAAAGGGCGCTGAACCTTCAGCGCCCTTCATACCTCGAAACCTTGGCCGCCTGCACTTAGAAGATGAACCGGGCTTGCAGTTGGAACATGCGCGGCGGATCGACGTTGGCGAACGCCGGGAGCGCGTTCGTGGTCGTGCCGACGGCTACGAGTTGACCGAATGTTGGATTCGGTGTGCCCGTGTCGCCGTAGATCGTCTGTCCGCGGCCGAGGTAGTTCCCGTGATTGAAGATGTTGAAGCCTTCCAATCTGAGCAGGAGCGCCGTGCGTTCCGACAGCTTGATGCGATCTTCGACGAAGACCGCCACGTCAGAGGTCGGAGTGCCACGGAACGCCGACTTGCGGATGACCGCGCCGTCGATGACGGGGCGGTCGTTGTTCGCGCCGTCGCCGTTGTTGTCAATGCCGGTGGTGGCATTGAACGGACGCGCGGACGCGAGTTGTGTCAGCGTGCCGGCCGTGATGTTGAGCGGGAAGCGGTAGGTGAACGTGATGACCGCGCGATGCCGTTGATCGACTACGCTCGGCCCGCGTTCCTCTTCGTTGAGCCGCGAGATGATGCTCTGGTTCGGCCCGATGCCGTTGCCGTCCGGCTCGAAAGTGTTGGTCGCCTTCGATAGCGTGTAGCTGACCGCGGCATAAATACGCCGGTGGCCGCGATAGCTGAAATTCGTCTGCAACCCGTTGTAATCGGCGACGCCGAAGTTCGTCAACACGTTGACCTGACGCACGCCGCCGTTGACCGGCAGGATCGGCCGGGTGAGATTGGCCGCGCCTACGCTGCGCACCTGTCCGGGCGCTGTGCGGTCGAAGGGCGACGGAGCGTTCAAATCAATCGTGCGGTCGAGGTCGTTCACGTGCTGATGCACGTAGTCGCCCCCGACAAAGAATCCCTTGATCACCTCGCGCTCCGCGCCGATGGACACCACTTGGCTGCGCGGGTTCACCAACTCATCCGGGTAGTTCGGCAGCAGGTTGAAGTTTAGCCCGTATCGAGCGAACTGCGCCTGATAGAAGTCGCGCCGGCCGGCTCTGATCGTGATGTCGCGCGCCGGCAGTTGCGACGCAGGCAGCGTTCTCGGATCAACGTTCACCGGGGCGCATGTCAGGCAGGTCGGGAAGCCGGTCTGCCCGGCAACCGCGGTGTAGGTGGTCAAGCCGTCCAGCCCGTTCACCAAGAAGCCGGCAACCGCGTTGGAACGAATCTGCGTGTAATACATGCCGTAGCCAGCGCGAATCGACCAGCGCGCATCGCCGCCCGGATGCCAACCGAAGCCGATGCGCGGCGCGAAGTTGTTCTTGTCGTCAGTCAGCGTCTGCTGGTCGTAGCGGAGGCCGAGATTCAACGTGAAATCCGGGCGCACTTTCCAATCGTCCTGCACGAACCCGGTCAAGAGCCACTGCGGCAGATTGTATCTGTCGATCCCGAAGTTGATCGGCTGCGTGTAGTTCTGCACGTCGTTCAGCGTCAACTGATCGAAGGGCGCGGTCGTCGTGTTCCTGAACGTGAACGTGCCGAGGATCGCGGTGCCCGGCTCGCTGCCAGTGCCGCCTGAAGTGTGCCGGAGCACGCTGCCGCCGAAGCGCAGGTAGTGTTTGCCAAGTGACCACGACAGCGTGTCCGAGAATTGCCACTGGTGACTGAAGATGTCGGAGGCGCGCGACTGGCCGATGGTGAACGGCACATTACCAGCGCGCGTGTAGGTCGTTGAAAGGTTCTTCGCTTCCCAGAGCGTGATCGGATCGCCATGCAGGTAGGCAAAGCGCGCCTCGTTGAGCAGCGTCGGGTTGAGGACCGCCGTGTGATTGACCTGCGCCGTCCATGACCGCCGCGAGTATCTGCGCGCGACGCTCGGTGCGTTCGTGCCGCCCACGGCGTCCTGCGGGTTGTCGTCGAAAAACCGATCAACGTTAAAGCGCACCATCAACGTCTGGTTCGACGTGAGCTTGTGGTCCAGCCGGCCGTCGAAGAGGAACTGGCGGTAGTGCCCCGTGTAGTCGAGGCTGCCATCGGCCGGCAACAGGAAGGCCGGCAGCGTGGTCGAGAGAAACGTCGTTCGATTCTGCCGCGTGTAGTCAGCCGTGACGAAGAAGAAGGTCTTGTCTTTGACGATGGGCCCGCCAATCGAGCCGGAGAATTGGCTCAGTTGATCCGGAATGTCCACCGGGTTGATCGCGTTGAGCGTGGTGGGCGTCGTGCAACTCGGCACAGAAGATGGGCAGAAGCCTTTGGTCGAGAACGTCTTCGCCTGCCAGCTACCACCGGGCCGGAGCATGAACAAGCCTTCGCCGTGAAAATCGTTCGTGCCGGACTTGGTGACGATGTTCAACGCGGGGCCGGAGGTCCAGCCGAACTCGGACGAAAACGCGTTCGAGAGCACGTTGATTTCCTGAATGGCTCCGAGCGGCACGGTGGCAATCGCCGTCTGACGCCCCCACCCCTCATCGTTGTTCGCGCCGTCGAGCGTGAACGTGGTGGCCCGGCGCGAGCCGACGCCGGTGATGAAGTACGTTGCGTTGACGAAGAGATCGCCCGTGCCCTTCCCCTGCCGGAACGCCGAATTTAGGAGCGGCAACGTTGTCGCCTTGCGGCCGAGGATCGGCGTCTCGTTGATTTGCGGGCTATCGAGCGGGAGGCCGATCTGCGGGTTCGCGCGCACGCCTTCGCTAGTGCCGTAGACAGTCACCTCCGCATTCGCGGAACCGACAAGAAGCTTCACCTTCAGGGTCGCCGTCTCACCTGAGCGCAGCGTGATGTCCTTGAGTTCTTCGTTGCCGAAGCCCTGCTTCGACACGCTGACCGTGTAGGTTCCCGTCAGCGACAGCGCCGGAATGGTGGCACTGCCGTCGCTGCCAGAGACGGACTCGCGCACGTCGCCGGTCGCCGTGTTCACCACTGAAACGTTGGCGTCCTTGACGACTGCGCCGGTTTGATCGACGACGACGACGATCATCGACGCCGTGTTGGGAGACTGCGCGGCGACCGGGGCCGCGATGAAGGTCAAGAGCGCAAGCAGAAGTAGCGGCAAGCGAAATCGATTCTTGGTTGTCACTTTGATCACCTTGTGTTGTTGAAGTAGCTCATACCGTCGGTTCTAACCCAGAGGTCGATGAATCTGGATTGGCGTGACGGATGAGAAGCGCGGCCCTTCCGAAACCACGGATTGTACGGGCGGGCGCGAACTACTACCACGCCTCGTAGTACAACCGGGGTTCTGAACGCACGGGTGCGTTTGATAATCCAAGCTACGCGATTCGCAGCTACAACACGCGCACCGGCGCAGTTGAACGTGAGTTGATCGCGTCGAGCAAGAAGACCAGAGTTAATAACGACACCACCAAGCTCAGCCCGGATGAGAAGTATCTGGCGACGGACGTTGGGCGCAGCTTGATGGTGTGGGCGGTGGCGGACAAGGGACTGGCGCGGCTGCCGCAATACGAGATCATGCGGACGAATCCGAAGCGCGATGTGCGGCTGCTTGGGTTCAGCGACGATAGCCGTTACCTGATCGCCGGCAACGACCGCCCCGTGTTGTATTACGAAGCGGCGACCGGGCAACCGGGGCCGCCCGTGCCCGCGAGCGTCGAAGTTAAATATCGCGCGGACAGTGTTGTCTATCTAACGCCGGACAAGAACCTCGCGGTCGTCGAGACGTGCGAAGGCGCATCGGTCTTAGATGTGCCGAAGGATCAAAAGCTGTATCAGGTGAAGTTCAAATGCTATGAAGTCGAGGACGTGAACAGTACGAGCTACTATCGCACCGATGATTTTGTGCTGCTCGACAAGAGCGGGCAACTGCTGGCCGATTTTCGTGATAAGGACCGCAGCGTGCGCGTCCGAAATTTACAGACCGGCGAGGTCGTGCAAACGCTTGGCCTCTCGAACAAAGACGTGCCCGATAAGACGCTCGCCCCGCGTTGGTCCAAATATAATTGGCGGCTCAACGGCAACTACTTTTTAGCGCGCGGCGGCGACGACCGCTCGATGTTGATTTATGAGGTCAAAGCCCCGGCGGATAAATAACGCGGCCGCTACGTTAATCATGTGCGCGCACGTAGTTCGCCAGCACTTCAAGCAATTCAGTCGGTTCGACCGGCTTGGGCACGTACATCTGAAAGCCGCTCGCTAATACTTGGGCGCGCTCTTTGATGCCCACATAAGCCGTCAGCGCAATCATCGGGATCGTGCCGCCCGCCTCCGGCGACAGGGCTTGCAACTGCTTGATGAATGCATAGCCATCCTCTTCGGGCATGGCAATGTCGGACACGATCACATCCGGCCGCCACGTCTTGATCAGCGCCAATGCCCCGCGCACGCTCGGCTGACCTTTAACTTCAGCCCCGCTCTGCGCCAGCACGGACGACAGCAGTTCGAGTGTGCCCTCGTCGTCATCCACTAACAGCACGCGCAGGTCCTTGAGTTTACTGCCATCGACAATTGACTGCGCGGGCCGCGACTGCGCGGGCAACGTGTTTATGTTCGCCTCACTAATTGATGCGACCTGACTGATGGACGTTTTCGCCAGCGGCAATTGCACGATGAAGGTTGCGCCCGCGCCGACGCCTGCGCTCTCGGCGGCCACCGTCCCGCCATGCAACTCGACAAAATGCCGCACGAGCGCCAAGCCCAACCCCAACCCGCCGTGTTGTCTGGTGCTTGAGCCGTCGGCCTGTCGAAAGCGGTCGAACACAAACGGGAGAAACTCCGCTTCGATGCCGCGCCCCGTGTCGGTCACGACGATGCGCGTCTGCACTTCATCGCTGGCAAGTTCGACCGTGACCTGTCCGCCATCCGGCGTGAACTTGATGGCGTTTGACAACAAGTTCCAGACCACTTGCTGCAAGCGGTCTGGGTCGGCATAGACCATGCGCGGTTCAAACTCAAGCTTTAAGACCAGCGCGATCTTCTTCGCTTCGATGGCCGGGCGCAACGATTCAACTGCGGTTTGAATGACGGGCGCGAGTGAAACGGGGCGCGCGTCGAGTCGGATTTTGCCCGTGATGATGCGCGAGATGTCGAGTATGTCTTCGATCAGTTGCGCTTGCGCTTGGGCGTTGCGATAGATCGTGTCGAGCGCGCGGGTCGTGCCCGCTTGATCGAACTTGCCCGTCTTGAGCATGTGCGACCAACCGAGAATAGCGGTCATCGGCGTGCGTAGTTCGTGCGAGACGGTGGCCAGAAATTCATCCTTCAACCGGCTCGCCTCTTCGGCTTGCAAGCGCGCGGCTTGCTCGCGGCGCAACAGTGCTTCGCGCTCTTGTTCGGCGCGCCTGCGCTCGGTCACGTCTTGAATCACGGTGAGCGTGAAGGCTTCGCCGCCGATCTCGATCTGTTCGCCGAGAGCAGCCCGTAAATCTCCGCGCCGTCGCGGACGCGAAACAGATACTCGGCGTTACGCACGTGCCCGGTCTGGCGCACTTGGGTCAGTTCTGCGTCGCGGTCTTGCGGCTTGGCCCACAAGCCGAGTTCGAGCGTGGTGCGGCCAATCGCTTCGGCGCGCGTGAAGCCCGTGACGTTGACGAACGTGTCGTTGACTTCGAGTAACTTGCCCGTGGCCAGCGACGAGATCGTCAAGACGAGCGGGCTGGCGCTGAAGGCTTTGGCAAAGCGCGCCTCGGATTCGCGCAACCGCTCTTGCGCCTCGCGGCGCGCGGACACATCCTGCACGAGCGCGCAAAAACCTCTGACCGCGCCGGTCGCGGCGTCAAAGTCGGGCACGTAGTTGACGTGGATATAACGCTCGTCGTTGCCGGGGTAGGTCATGAAACGCTCGAAGACTACTTCTTCGCCGGCAAAAACTTTTGCCAATTCGGGGCGCACCGCCGCGTAAGCCGTCTCGCCGATCACTTCGCGTAAGTGGCGGCCGAGCAACTCTGCCCGCTCGCGCCCGAACCATTCTGTATAACCGCGATTGACGAACCGATAACGCTGCCCGGCGTCCACGTAAGAGATTAGCACGGGCAGCGCATTGGTGATCAGCCGCAGGTGATTTTCGCTGTCGCGAAGGGCCTGTTCTGCCTGCTTGAGCTTGGTGATGTCGCGGGCAATTTGCGACGCGCCGATAATCTCGCCGTCCGGCCTTTTAATTGGCGAGATGGTCAGCGACACATCGACTAACGAGCCGTCTTTCCTAACGCGCAGCGTTTCGTAGTGTTCGACGCGTTCGCCGCTTCTGATGCGTTGGAGGATGCGCGGTTCTTCGTCGTGATAATCAGGCGGGATCAAATTCAACGCGGGCTGCCCGATGATCTCTTCGGCCTGATAACCGAAGATACGCTCCGCGCCTTTGTTCCAACTGGTGATAAAGCCGTCGAGCGTTTTGCTGATGATGGAATCGTCGGCGGATTCAATCAGCGCGGCCAACCAGTAAGGCGCGCTTTCGTGGCCCACCGTCAGCGCCCGGTCAACGTTGGCTGCTGGTTGAATCTTTTCTTGTGGCATGAATGCTTAAGTTAAGAATAAAGGCACAGCAACTTTGCTCGGAGTAAAATAGTATATTAACGCAAAATTTGGTATCAATGCGCCGGGGTCGCGGCTGACCCTAAGCAAGCAGGGCCGTGTTGAGTTGCAGGAGGTTGGCAAGTGGTCGCTGTGAAACATTTGACGATGGCTGAATTGGAAGCGGGGTTAGACGAGATTCGCCAATCGCCCAGAGATGAAGGCGTGCTGGCGTTGATCGTGCGCCGGCCGCAAACCGATGCTCGTGAAGTCTTGACCGAGGGCGAGTTGCATCTGGTCGAAGGTCTGGTGGGCGACAGTTGGCGACTGCGGAGCAGTTCGCGGACTGAAGACGGCTCGGCGCATCCCGACATGCAACTCAACATCATGAATGCGCGCGCGATTGCGCTCGTCGCGCAGACGAAAGACCGCTGGCCATTAGCCGGCGATCAACTCTTTCTCGATCTCGATTTGAGCGCGGACAACTTGCCCGCCGGGACACGGCTGGCGCTCGGCTCGGCCGTGATCGAAGTCACGCCGCAGCCCCACACCGGCTGTAAAAAATTCGTGGCCCGCTTTGGCTTGGACGCGATGAAGTTCGTCAACTCACCTGTGGGGCGACAACTTCATCTGCGCGGCATCAACGCGAAGGTCGTGCAACCCGGCGTCATACGAGTGGGCGATGTCGCCAAGAAAATTTAAGGCCGGGCCAACAAACTCGTATGTTGATTCGCGCAATCGTCGAGTCTGATCTCGCGCGTTATAAGGCGTTGCGGTTAGCCGCGCTCAAGTCCGACCCGGATGCGTTCGGCGAAACGTTCGCCAGTGCCAGCAGCATGTCTGACGAGGAATGGGCGGAGCGTCTGTTGCGCATGTTCGCGGCCGAATCGGTCATCTTTGTCGCCGAGACGGATGATACCTTTGTGGGGATGTGCGCTGTGGGCGAGGACCAGAACCAGCAGGGGCGCGGCTATGTCTGGGGCGTGTTTGTCGCCGCGCCTTATCGCCGCTCCGGCACGGCCGCGCAGTTGATGCAACACGCCGAAAGTTGGGCCGAAGGGCGCGGCTTCAAAAGCATCTACGGAGTTGTCGCCGCGCCCAACGAGCAAGCCATTCGCTTCTATCGCAAGCTTGGTTACAAAGTGGAAGAAAGCGTCGGCACGCTCCGGCCGGATTCAAACATCAAGGTCTATCCGATCTCGAAGCAGTTCGCATAAGCTGCGACAACAGTTAACGCGTCGGCGCGTTAACACATGAAGCTTGACCTGACTTCTATTACTCCTTTATAAAGCGCGCTGTCTTGGTCTTAAAGCAACTGCTCGTCGGCCGCGTCGCAGCGGCTCTGCATAACGCAAAAGGAGATGGACAGATACATGGCACATCGCATCCCGCAAGTTACCGTCAAGAGTGCGCCGCCGTGCAGGCGCAGCGCCGGAAAATTCGGCCGCTTACTGATCACCGTGCTTCTTATGGCCGCGTCCGCCGCGAGCGCCTTCGCCCAAGCGGGCAGTTGGAAACGGGTTGGCAAGGACGGCGAGTGGGCCGGGACGACGAGCATAACCGCGCTGGATGGCGAACTGTGGAGCATTGCTCAGGGCCGGTTGTACCGGACCGATAAGAACGGCCGGCGGCAACAAGTAGGCAAAGGCAGCTCGTGGGGCAACACGGTGGCGCTCGTGGCCATGGACGGCGAGCTATGGAGTATTGAAGGCGACGGCAATCTCTATCGCACCGATAAGACCGGCCGCTATCAGGCGGTCGGGCCGCGCAACGCTTGGACGGGCACATATTTTCTGGCCGCGATGGACGGTGAACTCTGGTCTATCGAGAGCGACGGCACGCTCTATCGCACCGATAAGAGTGGTCGTTATCAGCAAGTCGGTCCTAAGGGTGCGTGGCGTAATACGCTTGGGCTGGTGGCGATGGACGGCGAACTGTGGACGGTGGAAGGCGACGGCACGCTCTATCGCACGGACAAGAGCGGGCGCTGGCAACAGGTCGGGCAGCGGGGCGCGTGGGCGAACACAAGTTTTCTGGTCGGCTCTGGTGGCTATCTCTGGTCGATAGAAAAATCCGGCGACTTATATCAGACCGACAAGATGGGTAATTACAGACGCATTGGCAAAGCCGGAGACTGGCGCGACACAATCGCGTTGGTCGCTATGGACGGCGCGCTGTGGAGTATTGAGCGCGCCGGCACGTTGTATCAGACGGCAACGCAGTAACGCAGTAGTACTAGCAGTGTGCGATTGCCCATCGAGCAGACAGCATAGACCGCCCCCGCGCTGGTCTATGCTGCCTGTGACAGTTGATACCGGGCCGCTTTGAGCATGAAGGCGGCGGCGCGCTGCCCTTCTTCGGCCAACTGCCGGTGCTCGCGCACCCAGCCGGCCACGACCGCCCGCACCTCACGCTCGGAGGGTTCCGTGCCGCCATTGCCCGCGTCGTTTGCGGCCCCCTCACCGCGCACTCGCTGGTCACGTTTGATGACACGCACTGGCCTTTGATGCTGTTGCATAACACGTCCCTCCAACTATCAACGCGTGGTCCAACAGCAAAAAGGATCAGACCGCGGATATTTTTTTTAGCGATAACTTTTTTCTCACTCACTTGCAGGCTAACTGTTTTTACGCCCGCCATTCGCCGGCCGTTAAAAGCCGCGACCGCGACCCGCTGCCTTGATCCCTGTCACACCCCGTTCGCGCGTTAGTTGAACGAAGGGCACTAAGTGGCCCGGTCGAATTTCATACTTGAGCCAGCAACCGAGGAGGACAGATGACCACGCCAGCATTCATCAAGAACATGGGCACGCCGTTGGGTATGGCCGCGGCCACAGCCGCGCAGATCGAGCCGAGCATGACCGCAACGAGTGACGCACAAATGGCCGCGACGGCGCAGACCGTCCCGCCGGCCGTCGCTCTGACACAGATGATCACCGGCAGTCTCGTTTCGCAGGCGTTATATGTGGCCGCGAAACTCGGCGTCGCAGACCTACTCGCTAACGGGGCGAAAGACGCGCACGCATTGGCGGCCGCGACGGGCGCGCACGCACCTTCGCTCTACAGAATCCTGCGCGCGCTCGCCTCGTGCGGCGTGTTCGCCGAACGCGCCGACGGGCGTTTCGAGTTGACCCCGCTGGCCGAACCGTTGCGCGCCGACGCGCCCGGCTCGCTGCGCGACACAGCCATCTTCATGGGCGCGGACTGGCACTGGCGCGTCTGGGGTCAGACCATGCACAGCGTCATGACGGGACAGGCGGCGTGGGCGCAGGTTCACGGCGCGGAGGTCTTTCCCTATTTCGCCGCCAACCCTGAGCCGTCGCAAATCTTCAACCGCGCGATGACGAGCATGTCGCATCTCGCGGCCGCCGCCGTGGCCGAGGCTTACGACTTCGGCGGCGTTGAACGCTTAGTCGATGTCGCGGGCGGGCACGGCGGGCTGCTGACGACCATCCTGCGCGCCAACCCGAACATGAGCGGCGTGCTATTCGATCTGCCGCATGTGATTGACGGCGCGGGCGCGGCGGTCGCCGACGCAGGCGTGGCCGAACGGTGCGAACTTGTCACGGGCGACTTCTTCGCGGCCGTGCCCGCAGGCGCGGACGCCTACATCATGAAGCACATCATTCACGATTGGGACGACGAGCGCGCGCTTGTGATCCTGCGCAACATCAGCCGGGCGATGCGCGCGGACGGGCGCGTGCTACTGGTCGAACTTGTGCTTGCGCCGGGCAACGAGCCGCACCTCGGCAAGATATTGGACATCGAGATGCTCGTCTCGCCGGGCGGGCAAGAGCGCACCGCGGCCGAATACGCCGCGCTCTTTGCGCGCGCGGGCTTGCGGCTCACGCGCATCGTGCCGACCCAATCGCCTTACTGCGTGATCGAAGCGGTGCAGGCAACGTAAGAAACAAAAGCAGTTAACCAGCAAGCCACGAAGCCACGAAGCACTTAACCTGCTTCGTGGCTTCGTGGCTTGCTGGTTAATTTAGCCCGCGCCCGTGTGATCCTTTTGCGCGCAGATTTACGCGTTACTAGGTGGGACTGATTAGTTCCTTAAGTCATCATAGAAAGAAGCGAGGCGCAATGAATAATGTTGCTCATACTAATGATCGGGGTCGCACTGGTGGCGGGCGGCTTTCTGCTGGCGCTCGTCTCCGAAGAATTCGCTTACGCGCTGTCGCGCGTCGTCGAGGCAGTGATCGAGTTCGTCGAGTACAAGACGGCGCTCAGGCAGGCGCGCGTACAGTCACGGCAGGCACGCTTGCAAACGCGCCAAGACCATAGCGGGCGGTTGATCTATGACGCGTCTTATTCACGCACCGCCTAAGCTGTGGGGGATTCATCCAACCGCCGCACCAGTTCAAGGAAGCGCGGATCGCCGCGCAAGTTGTCGAGGTGCGGATCGACGCGGACGAACGTGAAGCCGACGGCGTGCTCACGTTCGGCCTGCGCGAGCCAACGAAAGGCGCTGTCGCGGTCGTCGAGCAAGGCACAGATGATCGCGATCTCGTAAGCCGTCACCCACTGTTCTTCACGCCGCGCCAGCAGTTCGTCAAGCACCTGTCGCGCCTCCGCGCGGCGACCCGTCGCGGCCAGCACGTGCGCGTGTTTCGCCTTCGTCGTCGGCGTGTCGCCCGCGAACACGCGCTCCTGTTCGTAAGCCGCCAGCGCCTCCGCGCGCAAGCCCTTGCGCTCGTAAGCCCAACGCAGCACGACGTAAGCCGCGACCGAACCGGGGTCGAGTTCGAGCGCCTTGCGACACTGCGCGATTGTCTCGTCGAAGCGACGCGCGAGAAACAAGACGTTAGCGACGCCCGTGGCGATCACGGGCGACCGCGGCGAGATGGCCTGCGCGCGTCTGATCTCGGCGAAGGCTTCATCGTGCCGGCCCATCGCCGCCAGACTGAAAGCATACCAACGATGCGCGGGCGCATTGTCGGACTTCAACTCGATGGCGCGCCGAAACTCGCGCTCCGCGCCGGCCCAGTTGCGGTCGTAGTGCAGTTTGACGAAGCCGAGTGAGGCGTGCGCTTCGGCCAGCGTGTCGTCGGCCGCAACGGCCCTGAGCGCGGCCTGTTTGGCGCGCGCGAACGCTTCGGGCGGCGGCGGCTCGACGTACCAGTTCAAGAGCGCATAGCAGTCGGCCAACTCCGAATAAGCTAACGCAAAATTAGGATCGCGTTCGACGGCGCGCTCAAGTCGTTCGATGGCTTGGCGCAAGCCCTCGGCCGTGCGCTTGGTCGAATAGTAGCGCCCGGCCACATAGAGTTGCTGCGCCTCCGGGTCGATGGACGGCCGCTCGACCGTGTGCGTCGGCAGGCGGGCGCTGTCGCGCGAGCCACTTTGCGCGGGCGGCTGTGCCGAGTCGTCCTGTGTTTCGACGACGACCGGCGCGGCGTCACCGTGCGATAACGTTGCGGGATTGCCCGTCTGGCGCAGCAGACTTTCAAAGCGCGGCTCGCCGCGCAACGGATCGAAGCGCGGTTCGACGCCGAGCCAGACGAGCCAGCCGTCGTTGATTGCAAGCGCGCGTTCCAGTTCGTCAAGCGCGCGCTCCGGCTCGCCCAGATTGCAATAGACGAGCGCGAGCAGGTAGGGCGAAACGTAGCGGGCGGCGGCCGCAGCCGCTTCGATCTCGCGCAACAGTTCGCGCGCCTGCTCATGTTCGCCCGATGCGGCGAGCCCGGCCGCCATCCACGTCAACACAAACGGGGTGCGACCGAGGACGGCAAGTGTCCTGCGCTCGATAGCGGCGGCTTCTTCGAGTTCACCCGCGTAGCGAAGTTTGAGGCCGAGAAAGAGCAAGCCCAGCCCATAGCCCGGCTCAAGCGTGATGAGGCGACGGGCGGCGGCGATACTGTCGTCGTAGCGCCGCGCAAAGTATAGATTCCAACTGAGCGTGTGATGAATGATAGGCGAGTAAGGATCAAGTTCCAGCGCCCGGCGGACTTCAACCAGCGACTCGTCGAAGCGCGCGCTCATCGCAAGATAGAAGCTGTACCAGAGATGCGCGTGCGGGTAGTTCGGGTTGAGTTCGAGGGAGTGGCGATGCTGTCGTTCGGCCGTCGTCCAGTCGAAGTCGTGCGTGAGCGTGGCGAAGCCGAGCGCGGCGTGACCTTCGGCGAGCGTGTCGTCTAGTTCGACGGCCTTGAGCGCCGCCTGCTGCGCGGCGGCCGCGCATTCGCGGAACGGCAGCACGGCGTAGATGCCGAGGAAGTTGTAATAGTCGGCGATGCCCGCATAAGCCAGCGCATAGTTGGCATCGATGGCGACGGCGCGCGTGAAGTAGATCAACGACTTGGCGAAGCCGTCTTCGGTCATCGAGTTCCAATGATAGCGCCCGCGCATGTAGGCTTCGTGCGCGGCCGGGTTGTCCGTGCCGCGCTTGGCTAGGCGCTGGCGCTCGTCGCCGGTCAGGTGCGGGACAATGGCCTCGGCCACCTGCGCCGTGATGGCGTCTTCAAGCGTGAGCACGTCCGTGAACTTCTCGTCGAACTGCCCGGCCCAAGTCGTCGCGCTGGTCCGCACGTCGAGCAGTTGCACGGTGATGCGGATCGATTCGCCCGCGCGGCGGATGCGGCCGTCGAGGACGAAGGCTGCGCGCAGGTCGCGCCCGGCCGCGAGCGGGTCGGAGTCGAGCGTGTTGTAGCGCAGCACGCTGCTCGTGGGGCGGACGGTGAAGCGGCGGACGCTGCTCAAGCGCGTGATGAGTGCGTCGGCTAAACCGATGCCGAGATATTCGTCGCCTGTGTCTTCGGTGCGGCGCGCGTCCAAGAGTTTGAGCGGCAGGACGGCGAGCGAGCGTTCGCCGCTGCCGCTATCGGGCGACGCGGACATATGGATGGCGGCGTGGAAGTAGGGCGGCGCAGAGACGGGGCGGCCGTCTAAGTGGCGCGTGATGTCGTCGCGCAGATGTTCGACCGATTGATAACGCTGCGCCGGCTCTTTGCGCAACGCCTTCATCACGATGTTCTCAATGTCGCCTGAGAGTTCGCGGCGCAGCGACTCGACCGTCGCGCCGCCGCGATTCCAGCACAGATAGTTGAGCGTCGTCTCCTCGCCGTTCGGCGGCGCGACGGCGAACAGCATATCGTCGGGGCGCGAGATGACTGCGCTCAGAGGGGCCGGTTCTTCGTCGCAGATGACACGGGCGATCTCGTGCGGCGCGCGGTTGTGCAAACGATAAGGCCGATGCCCGGTCAACAATTCGTAGAGCAAGACGCCCAAGCTATACACGTCGGTGGCGGGCGTGATGGCTGCGCCCTGCACTTGTTCAGGGCTGGCGTATTCGGGCGTCATCAGACGCATGGCGGTCGCCGTCGGATCGAGTGTGATGTCGGCAACGAGGCCGGGGTCTAGTACTTTGGCGATGCCGAAGTCTAAGAGTTTCGGCACGCCGTCGGCCGTCACCAGAATGTTCGATGGTTTGAGGTCACGATGGATGACGTGACTGCGGTGCGCGTATGCGACCGCTTCGCAGACCTGACATAACAGGCGCAGCCGTTCCATGATCGGCAGCTTGCGCTCGTCGCAGTAGCGATAGATTGGCTGCCCCGGAATGAACTCCATGACGAAGTAGGGCAGCCCGTCTTCGGTCGTCCCGCCGTCGAGCAGTTTGGCGATGTGCTGATGATCGAGCGTGGCTAAAATTTGACGCTCGTTGCGGAAGCGGCGCAGGATGAAGTCTGTGTCCATCCCGCGCTTGATCAGTTTGATGGCGACGCGGTGGCGGAACGCACTATCGACGCGCTCGGCCAGATAGACCGCGCCCATGCCGCCGCGCCCGATCTCGCGCGTGATCTGATAAGCGCCGATGCGTCGCCCGATGGCGGGATCGTCGAACGTGCTGGTCGTGGGCGAGGTGGCGAATTGATCTGTGATGCGGCGCAGACCCGTGGCGGCCAAGGCGGGCGCTTCGATGAAGTCGCCGGCCTCTTCGTGCTGCGCGACGAGCGCGGCGACTTGCGCGCACAGTTCATCGTCGCCCGCGCAGGCCGCGACGACATACTGCTGGCGCTCGCCCGCCGGTAGGTCGAGCGCCGTCTGAAACACTTCTTCGATCTGCTTCCAACGTTCGGGGGTCATAAAACAACAGCAGCGGTCAACGGTCAGCGGTCAGCTTTTGATCTTTTGCTGATTGCTGATCGCTGCCCGCTGATCGCCAGTCTCACTGTTTCTGCACTTGCCCGTAGAGCCAGGCTTTCGCTAAGCGCCAGTGGCGCTTGACGGTGGGGGCGCTGACGCCGAGCACTTCGGCCGTCTCCTCGACGGAGAGGCCGCCGAAGAAGCGTAACTCGACCACGCGGCTCTTGTCCGGATCGATCTGCGCCAGTCGTTCCAGTGCTTCGTCCAACGCCACAAGGTCGGAGGCGCGCTCGCCCGACACGTCTATGTTCTCGTCGAGCGAAAATTTCTGATACTCGCCGCCGCGTTTCTCCGCCTGCTGGCTGCGCGCGTGATCGACGAGGATGCGGCGCATCATCTGCGCGGCAACGCCGAAGAAGTGCGCGCGGTTTTGCCAATGCACCTGCGTCTGATCGATGAGCCGCAGGTAAGCTTCGTGGACGAGCGCGGTGGGTTGCAGGGTGTGACCGGGCCGCTCGCGCCGCAGATAGTTGGCGGCCAAGCGGCGCAACTCGGCATAGACGAGCGGCAGCAAGTCGTCAAGGACTGCGCCCTCGCCCTCCGTCAGCCGGATGAGCAAGCGGGTTACTTCGTGCTGCGGGGGCGTGGCCACGGGGAATTTTTCTTCACTCAAAACAAACACAACGGGGGCGACGCGCTCAGTATAAACGACCGCACGAGGCTATATCAATCACGCCCCGCCTCGCGTTTTTCTAACCAACCCTGCGCCGCGCTTATTCGTACTACTGTGTTGGCGGCCGGCGCATCTAATATTCGGCCGCCGCGACCAGTTACTTCGGGCGCTATCCGGTTGACGCAATTCTTGGCAGGGGAGGGCTTAAGGCAGATGCAAGCACGCAATCTTATGCGCGAGGCGACGGAAACGCCGCGCGGTCGCAACCCGGAACTGCGGCTGGTGCGCCCACGGCCCACGCAGGTCGAGATCGAGCAGAGCCTCGATCAACTTAGTCTCTGGATGGACGGGCTGTTCCGCATCCCCGGCACGGGTTGGCGCTTCGGCCTCGACGCCATCGTCGGCCTCGTCCCCGGCCTCGGCGACACGGCGACAACCTTCGTCTCGCTCTACATACTTGCGGCCGGCGTGCGTTATCGCGTCTCGAAGGCGACGCTCTTGCGCATGGGCTGCAACATCGCCGTCGATTATTTGCTCGGCATCGTGCCCGTCGTCGGCGACCTGTTCGACGCCGCATGGAAGTCGAACCAGATGAACATCGAACTGCTGCGGCGACGCGCGACCGTCTCGGCCGAAGAAGCGCGCACGGGCCGTTTGAGCGATTGGCTGTTTGTCGGCCTCATCGCCGTCTGTCTGATCGCCCTGCTCGCCGGTTGCATCGCGCTCTCGTTCTACCTGCTCGGCTTTGCCGCGCAGCAACTATCGACCATCTTTTAAACCACCCACACGCTAAACGAAACGGCGACTCGCAACTGTGCGGGTCGCCGTTTCTGTTTTATCAAACGAGTGGTTTCAGGCTGACGCTTGTTGTTCTGCCGCCAGCACGCGGTCGAGCGCGGCCGAGATCATGCTCAACCCACGCTCGCCCGCCGCGAAGCCGCGCAGCTTGCCCGCGTGGTCGAACAAATAATAAGCGGGCACATAGCCATGCTCGTTGTGGAACGCATCGCGCAGCTTGTGTTCGTTGTCCACGGCGCACGGCTCGCTGATGCCGTACTGCGCCACGGCATCACGCACCGCTTCCGTATCCGTGTCCGCCTCGTAACGCGGCATATGCACGGCGATGACGCGCAACCCTTCGGCCGCGCGCCCGTCGCGCCACTCGGCGACGCGCGGCATGTTCTCTTTGCAGATGCCGCAACTCACCGACCAGAAGTGTACGAGCGTCGGCCGCCCTTCGCCTCGTGCGCCGCGTGCGCGCCCGTCGCATTCAGCCACTCGGTCGCGCCGTCAAGCGCCGGCATCTCAGTCCCAATTCTCATCGGCATAACTTTAACCTCAGTGACGAGTAACAAGTGACGAGTGACGAGTAAGAAGTTTTATAACTCGTCACTCGTCACTCGCCACTTGTCACTGTATCTTTACGCACCCGCGCTGAGCGTCTGCTGACCGGGCCGCCATTCGGCTCCGCAGAGGCCGCCGGTTTGGAGCGCCTGTATGACGCGCAGCGTTTCTTCGGCCGAGCGACCGACATTCAAGTCATGCACGACCGCGTAACGCAGCGTGCCTTCGGGGTCGATGACGAACAACCCGCGCAACGCGATGCCCTGATTCTCGACGAGCACGCCGTAAGCGCGCGACACGTCTTTGGTCTGATCCGCGGCGAGCGGGTAGCGCAAGTTTTCGACGCCGCCCTTGTCGCGCGGCGTTTGCAGCCACGCGCGATGCGAGAAGACCGAATCGGTTGAGACGCCGATCACGTCCGCGCCGATGCCCTCGAAGTCGTCGTAGCGGTCGCTGAACGTGGTCAACTCCGTCGGGCAGACGAACGTGAAATCAAGCGGGTAGAACAGCAGCACCAGCCACTTGCCCTTGTAATCCGAGAGCTTCACGTTCTCATTCAACTTCTCGACGTTCTTCGTCGAAGCCATATCGAAATCCGGCGCGGGCTGACCAACCTTTGCCGTCTCTGTTGTCGTTGCCATAGTCTTTAATCTTTCCCTTCTCTGAATGTTGAAATTTATCAGCGTACACCTTTACGGCGTGCCGTGCGGCGCGCTGTCGTTCGCTTTCGGTGCGCGGCAATCGGGGCACACGCCCATGAGCGTCAGATGGATCGATTCCGGCTCGAAGCGCGAGCGCCGCGCGGCGAGTTGTAACAGTTGCGCCGTCTCGGCCAGATCGAAGTCGAGCAGTTTGCCGCAACGCGTGCAGAGGGCGTGATCGTGGCGCTCGGTTTCGCGGTCGTAGCGGCTCGCGCCGTTGCCGAACGTGATCTCGCGCACGAGGCCCGCCGCTTTCAAATAACGCAGCGAGTTGTAGACGGTCGCATAACTAAGCGACGGGCGCAGTTTGCGCGCCGCCGCATAAATCTCGGCCGCCGTCAGGTGTTCGTCGCTTGCGCGCACGACCTGTAAGACCACCTCGCGTTGCGGCGTCAGCGAGCGAGCGCCGTCCTGAATCTCCGTGTCTGTACTCATAGGTGCTTGAAAGTGGATTTAGAATAATTCTAAATTGAACCGTTGTCAACCGGCGTGACAGAAATATGAACTTTCTAACTTTGCGGGTGCGCGGCGGCGTAATCGACGAGTGCGCCGACGTAAGCCGGGAACGGCGGGCAGGCGACGCCGTGCGGCTTGAGCAACTCGTCGGCGCGCGTGGTGTCGTAGGTCTGCTCGATGAAGAAGTAGGGCACGGCGACGCGCGGCAGACCCGTGACCGGCTCTGACACGGGCAGGTTGAGCGAGGCGCGCACGAGCGGCGGCGGCACTTGAAAGAGTGACCCGCGCGCTGCCAGCGTGTGCGCGATAGTCTCGAACAACTCGTAGGTAGTGAGCGGCTGCGGGTCGGCCAGTTGCACGGTCTGACCAGCGGCCTTCTCATCGAGCGCGAGCGCCACGAGTGCCTTGACGACGAAATCCACGGGCACGACGTTGAGGCGCACGGCGCGGTTGCCGATGTTGGCGAGCGCGAGCAGGCGCGGACTTATACGCAGATAATTGATCAGATAATAAACGCCGTCGTACTTCGCCGTCTCGCCCGTTTGGCTGTCGCCGCAGACCACGGCCGGGCGATGGATCGTAACAGGCAACGTGCCTTTAAGTTGTTCGACCTCAAGCTCGGCCAGATATTTCGTCTCTTCGTAGTAGTTGCGAAACCCCGCGTTGTGTTGCAACTCGTCTTCGCGGATGAGGCCCGTGCGCTTACCCGCGACGTAACAGGTCGAAATGTAATGATAGCGCCGCAGACTCTCGACCGTGCGCGCGAACTCGTTGACGTTGCGCGTGCCTTCGACGTTGACGCTGAGCGCCACGTCGCGGCGCACGGCCAGATCGTAGATGGCCGCGAGATGAAAGATGATCGTCGTCTCGGCGCGCGCCTGTGCCAGTGCATCGGCAGATAGGCCGAGGTCGGGTTGTGTGATGTCGCCGGTCAGAATTTGAAAGTGGTCGGCGGGCGTGTTGGTCGCGGCGGCGATGCGCGCGATCTCTGTTTCGGCGCGCGCGGCGAACGCGGGCTGCACGAGCAAGAGGAAATGCGCGCCGGCCGTCGCCAACTCGGCGACGAGGCGGCCGGCGATGAAGCCGGGAAAGCCTGTGAGGAAGATCGTCTCGCCGTTTAGCATAGTACGTCCTTAGGGCAGCGGCGCGGGCCGGAGCATGTGCATTCGCCGTGGTCAGATTCTAACAGGTTGCGAGCGATCTTGAGGGGCGGTTGGCACGGCTTAGGATGGGTCAGTATAATGCACGCGCCGCAACGCGATCTGGCCGCACCAAAGCGGCTGCCTGCCATAGATGGACTTTATGTTCGAGGGTGATTTTTCAGCGGGGCCGAAGTGTGACGCGAAGGAGTTGTTCGCGCGCGCATTAGACGCGCAGGAGGCCGGCGACTATGCAGCGGCTATCGATCTGTATCAGCGTTCGATTGCCATCTACCCGACCGCCGAAGCGCACACCTTTCTGGGCTGGGTCTATAGTTTTCAGGAACGTTACGACGAAGCGATTGACGAGTGCCTGCGCGCGATCAGTCTGGATGCTAGCTTCAGCAATCCGTACAACGACATCGGCAGTTACTTGATCGCCAAAGGCGATCTCTATAACTGCGTCCGCTGGTTTCAACGCGCGCTCACCGCCCCGCGCTACGAGTCCTACGCCTTCCCGCATTTCAACCTCGGCCGCGTCTACGAGCAACGCGGACACTTGCTCGTCGCCGCGCGCCATTACGGACTGGCTCTCAAACAAGCGCCCGGCTTCAAGCGGGCCGCCAAAGCTCTCAGGCGCGTGCAGGCGCAACTCAACTGACGGGCGCGGGGCTGAGCAAGTTCGCGCTAACGGGCGTAATAGAATTTCAGCTTCATACTTTTTAAGGAGACGGACTATGCGTCGCATATTCGGAACGTTAATGTTGCTGCTCACGGTCTGCGTGTTGGCGGCAGGTCAGCAGCCGGGGAAGAAGCCGAAGCAGGACCTCAAGACCGAGCAGGAGTTGATGCAGTTGGAACGTGACATCGGCGACGCCAACGTGCGCCGCGATAAGGCGTTCTTCGAGCGCATAGAGGCCGACGAGTTTATCTTTACGGACGCGGGCGGCGGCCTGACGACCAAGCAGCAGGACGTGGCCAGCCTCGACGAACCGCCGGGCGAGTTTCGGCTCGTCTCATACGTGCCCGACGAGATGCGCGTCTATATTTACGACAAGACGGCGGTTGTGTTCGGGCGTGTGACGACGAAGGCGCGCAGCAGCAAGGACGAGCGCGAGGTGATCAATCAAAGCCGCTTCACGGACGTGTTCGTGTGGCGCGCAGGCCGTTGGCAGATCGTCGCCGGTCACTCGTCGCGCATCCGACAACCGACACCGCCGGCAAAGTAACGTGACTGCACATGCGCGGGCCGGTTGAAAAAGTCGCCGGCCGTTTTTTCTTGCCGCACCAGCGGCGCGCTGTTAGCATCGCGCCGCTTCGCGCTTTCGTCTTTATCACAAGTCTACACACGCAGGAGGTCTTAGATGAAGCCTGTTCACCAGTGCGTGCTGCTTGCCCTGTGCCTGACTGCGCTCGTCTTCGTTGTGCCGCACGCGGCGAGCCGCGTGCCCGTGGTCACGCAGGCGGCAGGGTTCACGCCGAGTTGTGCGTTGCCCTTTGAGAGCATCAAGATGGTGCGCCCGTTCGACAAGCAATGCCCGGCGGGCGGTTCGTCTGAGCTTAATAACGGGGCGGAGACGCACCGTCTGCAAAATCTCGCCAAGAATAATTTCTGCGCGAAGGGTGCGCCCATAGCTGTCAGCTTCAACGCATTTGTCGGCCTGCAAACGGTCGTCAATAACATGAAGGACCTACCGTGGGGCGAGGCGTCGAAGATGCCCACCGACCGCACGGTGTTGCAAAACTTGAAGGTCAAAGACGGCATGCGCACGCTCACACTTGGCGAAGGCACGAAGGTCGTTTTCGTCGGCTTCGTCTTCGATGCCAAGCACGACGACACGAACGGCGGCGAGGACGTGAACTGCAAGATGTCCGGCAACGAGCCGAACGACATACACATCGCGCTCACGCCGCAAGTGTTGCCGTCGCCGCTGCCGAAGGGCGCGACCGATGCGCGTTGCAACTCGATCACGGCCGAGATTAGTCCGCACTTCCGGCCCGCCGCGTGGGACAAGTTCGACGCGGCGCAGTTCCGCAAAATCTTGCGCACAAACCCTGTGCGCGTCACGGGCACGCTGCTGTTCGACGCCGAGCATCGCCCTTGTACGAACGGCAAGGCGCTGCCCGGCAATCCCGTCCGCATCTCCGTCTGGGAGATACATCCGGTCTATGCCATAGACGTTTGCAAGCAGACGACGCTGGCGCGCTGCAAAGTTACGGACAACTCGGCGTGGACGCCCTTCGAGCAATTGAAGCCGTGAGGTCGCGGGGCCAGACGCGACCTTGCGCGACGACGTACTGCTTGTAATGCTCGAAGCGTTCGAGGATGTGGCTCACGTAGTTGACCGGCTCAAGCCCGCGACAGAAGCCGAACTTGACGACCGGATCGGTTGAATACTGCTGCGTCGATTTTTGTAAGAGCCAGTAGGACACGTCGTCCCACTTCTGCGGATCGCCGCCGTACTTCTCCGTGAGCCGTTGCGCGTCTTCGACGTGGCCCGCGCCCGTGTTGTATGAAGCGAGAATAAACTTCAACCGTTCGTGCTCGTCGGGAATGCGCTCGGTCCAGTAGTCCGTCAACCACTTCAAAAACTTGCACGCGCCCTGCACGTTGTCGTCCGGGTCGAGCGGGTTGCGCACGCCGAACTGCCGCGCGGTCGGCGGCATCAGTTGCAAGAGGCCGGTCGCACCCGCCCACGAACGCGCGTCGGGTTTGAAGCGCGACTCCTGCCAGACTTGCGCCGCGAGCAGTCGCCAATCCCAGTTCATCATCGTCGAGTGGCGCTTCAACAGGTCGTCGTACTCGCAAAGCTTGCCCGTCGAAGAGGTCAGGTATTCGCTCGCCACGCGCTCGACGTAGTTGCGTTGATCGACGAAATACTTTTTATAGAGCCGGTCGAACAGCGAATGGTTCTTCTGCTGTTTGTCTTCGATCCACTCGTTGAGTGTCTGCAACAACTCAGGCGAGTTTTGTCTGACCGCCCACGCGACGCTGTGCGTGCGCCCGATGACGGGCCGCACTTTCAAATTCTTAAACTCCGCCTCTTTCAGATCGGCGAGGTTGCTCTGCATGACTGTGAACTGCACTTCGCCGCGCGCCACCTTTTGCGCCAGCGCCTCGTCCTGCATCTGCCCCGTTGTTTCGACGACGTGTATGTCGCCTGAAACTTCGTCGGCCAACTCGACGAGCGTTTTGCGGTAAGCCGATTTTTCGGGCAGGTGAACGGTCGTGCCCGCCAGTTGCGCGGGTCTTGTGACGAGCCGCGCGTCTATGTCCATTTCGGGCAAAGGGTCTGCGGGGCCGGGCGCGAGCGCCTGCTGCGCGCCGCTGCTGACCGTTTGCGGCGCAGCTTCCTGCTGCACAAGCGCCGGCTCGGTGCGATAGAGAGCGCGCGTGAACGAGACGTGCGCTTCGTCTTCCGGCGTGGGCACTAGGCGCGCGGCGGCGATGTCGCCTTCGCCGCTGTTCAAGAGCGGCAACAGGCTCTGGCGATCCGTCACCACGATCATCTTCAACGCCACGCCCTGATCTCTGGCGAACGCTTGCAGCAGTTCGTACTCATAACCGAGCGGCTCGCCGCGATAGACAAAGTAAGTTGTTGAGTTGTACGGCGCGAGCACGACCAGCGTGCCGCGTGCGCGTATCTGCGCGAGGTCGCGCGCGACGGGCTGCGCCATCGGCACGTCCTTGCGGCGGTCGATCTGATCGATGGCTTCGAGCGTCTGCGGCCCGCGCCGCTTGCACGCAGGCAGACTCGACAACAGCAACACCATGATTAGGAGCGCAGTTAGACTCGATGAAGTTTTGTTCATCCCTTTACGGCGCGCGCAGGCCGCGCGACTCACGCCACCAGTTGAGCGGCGCACAAGTACGGACACTTTATAAAAGGGGGTTTGGAGGGATTAGGGATGCAGGAGCTTTTATGTCAAAACCGGCGATAAGTCAATCAAGAGTTTTGCGGCGCGCTCAGAACGAAATGCTGTAACTCATGCCGGGGTCGCGCCCGCGCACCATGACGAACGACAACACGTGCCGCTTGTACGTGAAGTTAAAGAGCGGATGGACGTGTACGCCGTTGTATGTGATGACGGCCGAAAACTTTTTGTCGAAGTAGATGTTTAGCCCGCCGACGGGTCGCAGCCGATCTTCATAAGTGCCATATGCCAAGCCCGCGTAAGGCGCAATCGGCAGTCCCGTTTCGCGCTTGAGATTCTTGCTGAAGATGCCGTAGAACGACTGACCCGAAGGCGTGCCGATGCGGTCCGAACTCGTGCCGAGGATCAGCGCGGGCCGGCGCTCTGTTTCCGTTATAGCCAGCAAGTTTGCGATGGGCGCGACTTCGCCCACGCGCGGGTTGTATTCAACGCCGGCCGTAAGTCTCGGATGAAACCTATAGGTCAGAGTTGTGCGAACGCTCGCGCGCGGCACTTGGTTAGCCAGCAACCTGATACCGAGCGTCCACTTATCTGCGGCTTCGTTTGGCGTCCCGCTCACGGCGCGACCTTCACCCGGTCAAAGCGGTCAACTCGGCACACTCGACACGATCTGCTGCTTGGTCCGTGCCGCTGCCATCTCGTCACGTTGCGCCTGCGTCATCGCGGCCCCGATGAGCGTGTCTATTCGTTTTCGCAAGTCAGCTTCTTTGACGACGCCCCTGATGCGCGCGCTAACCTTTCCGTCCGGCCCGATGATGACCGTGCCCGGTAACGTCTGCCCAAGCCCGAACCTTTCCATGTCGGCCGCTGTCGCGCCGAGCCAGACGGGAAAGTTAATTTTAGTCTCTTTGATGAACTGCGTGACCTGCGCGCGATTTTCCGGTGCGTCCGCGGCCGCGCCGATCACTTGCACGCCGAGCGCAGCATATTCGTTCTGTATCTTGGCGAGGTCGGGCATCTCCTTGCGACACGGCACACACCACGTTGCCCAAAAGTTTAGGACCACAATCCGGCCGCGATAAGCACTCAACCGCTGCTCGCCGCCAAGCATGCCCGGCAACACAAGCTCCGCTTCCGTCAAACTCGTTTCGGCTTGCGGCGCGCTCGCTGCCACCTTCGGTGTTGACAACACGTCGAGCGCATCAACGCGCACGTACTGCTTATCGCCCTTGCTCCGCACCGCGCCCGTGATCTTCACGTAGTTCGCCATGTACGGCAGCCAATTCTTCGCCGTCTTTTTGAAGCGCCCCTCTTCCAGCAAGTAAAGTTTGAAGCCATCGCTGGCAGCACTTTTAACGGCGAGCGCCGCGGGCACATGCCGCGCCGCACAATCAACTTCGCACTCCAAATCCGCGACCGTTCCAAACGGCGTCTTTGTCCGGTCGGCTTCAAACCAACAGACGGAACACACAACCTGCCCTTCAAGCGTCGCACTCGAACTTTGCGCGGCTGCGACGCCAACGAGTGCAAGCAACAGTAAAAGACTAACGAGCAGACTTCTCATCAATAATCTCCATCAACAGCCAACGCTGGCTTAGTTACTCACTCGCCTTCTCCGCGCCCTTTTGCGTGATCCGCATCTTGCGCCGGTTGGCATCGACGGCGACATAGACAACCTCGGCTTCGGTGACTTTGATTCTCTCACTCGTGCCGCCGTAGCGTTCGGCTTCGACGACGACGTGGACGGTGATCGAGGTCGTGCCGATGCGTTCAGTCTGCGCGTAGAAGCTCACGAGGTCGCCGACGTAGACCGGCTGGTGGAAGACAACTTCGCGCATGGCGACCGTGACGAAGCGTTCGATGCCTGTGTGGCGATGCGCCTCGACCGCGCCTGCGATGTCGATGTAGCTGAGAATGATGCCGCCGAAGATTGTGCCCTGCGGGTTGGTGTCGCGCGGCAGCAGCGTGATGCGTATGGCCGGGTTGCTATAAGGGTTTGCTGTGCTCATAAAAGATCGCGTCTAAACTTTTGTGTCTGCGAAAGCTAACAGCTTTGGGCCGGGTCGTGTCAAGCGGGGCGACGGCCGAAAAACTTCCCCGCCCGCGCGCCGGCCGCACAGCCAACGGCGCGCGCGCGCGGCTCATCTAATCGCTTGCCGCAGAGAGAAAACCGTTGGTCGATGAGCCTCATACGCGCCTCGCCCGGTTCTCGCCGGCCGCACACCGGCCCGTAGTTTGTGAGGCGCGGCCGCGACCGCCCGGCGCGTGTATAATCGGGCGCAAAGTTTTCAATCGAGTAACGACCGCAACGGACAACCTGTTTATGAACGACTTGCAGCAACCACAGCTTACGCGCCCGGCGACACTCGCGCGCGCACTACGCACATTGAGTTTGACCGGCCTCTTATCAGCTTTATTATTGTGTCTCTTGACGGCCGGCAGCATGGCGCAAACGCGCGGCGGGCAGACGCCGCGCCGCACGCCACCCGTCCGCCGCAACCCGCCGGCCGGCCCGCCGCGACGCCCGTTGCAACGCCGACCCCGACGCCTGCGCCCACGCCCGCGCCGACACCCGCTGTGCCGCTGCCGCAGACGCCGAACCCCACGGGGCGCGCGCGTTACGATATCACCAATTATAAGATCGACGCAGAACTGCGACCCGCCGAGCACATCCTGCGTGCCACGGCCGATGTGACCTTCACGCCGCTCGATACGACGCGCTCGGTCGTCTTCGAGTTGAACGGCTCGCTCAAGGTCGAAGGCATCGAGCGCAACGGCCGCGCGTTGACTAACTTCGTGCAGGATCAAGTCGGCGTCGATCAGATCGGGCCGAGCGTGCGCGTTGACTTGGATGAAGTCGTGCCGCCGGTCAGCCGATCACTTTACGCTTCCGCTATTATGGCGCGCTGCTCACGCCCGAAGGCGGGCCGCTCGCCACGAAGCGACTGGCTTACGTCGGGCAAGAAGGTTCTTACTTGATGTATGCCGCGCGCTGGTTTCCCTTCCACGATTATGCGGCCGACCGCGCGACCGCCGAGATCAACGTCGGCGTGCCCGCCGGTTTCATCGTCGCGGGTTCAAGCGATGAACCGATCACGTCGCAGGCGAAAGGCAATCTTACTTACTATCGCCTCGTCAGTCGGCAACCGGCGCTCGTCGGCAACATCGTCGCCGGCCGCTTTGTGACGCGCACCTTGCGGCATGGCGGTTACGAGTTGCAGTTCATCGTGCAGCCGGGCAACGAAGGGCGCATCGAGTCTTATGGTCAGTTAGTAGGCAACACGTTAGATTTCTACACGAAGCAGTACGGCCAGCCCGCCTTCGGCACGCGCTACACCGTGGCGCAGATCGACAACGAGAGTTTGGAAGCTTACGCCGCGCCGGGCATGCAGTTCTTGTCCGCGAGCTTCTTCGATCCAGCGCGACCGGCGAAGGACGAACGCGTCGAACGCGAAGTGGCTTATCAATGGTGGGGCTTTACCGTAGGCTTGAAGTCGTTCGACGACGCGTGGCTCTCGCAAGGCTTGGCGGAGTGGAGTGCCTACGCGTTCCGCGAAGCGACCTTGCAAGGCGGCGCGCTCGACGCGGCCGAGCGCGACGTGCAAGAACGCGCGTTGATGTTCGAGCAGGCGTCATCGATCCTGCGTGCGCCTTCGACGCTGGACGACACGTCGCCGCAGTATCAGTCGGTCGTCTTTTACAAGGGCGCGATGGTCTTCCGCATGTTGCGCGAGTCGATGGGCAACGCCGACTTCAATCAACTGCTGCGCACGCTGCTGCAACAGTATCGCGGCCAGAGCGTTTCGATTGACGACTTCGAGCGGTTGGCGACGCAAGTGGCCAAGCACAACATGCGCTACTTCTTCGCGCGCTGGGTTGAAGGCACGGGCGTGCCGGAGTTCGCCGCCGACTATCAGATCATCCGCACGCGCACGGGCAAGTTTCGCGCGCGTGGCACGGTGCGACAGAACTTCGAGGGCTTGAAAATGCCGGTCGAAGTGCTCTTGCGCGCCGAGGGCGAGAACAACAGCCAGACCACGACGATCTTCATCGAAGACAAGAGCGAAGATTTCGACTTTGAAACCGGCGGGCAGCCGCTCGAAGTCGTCATCGATCCGAACAACAAAATCCTGCGCCTCTCCGAAGAGTTGCGTGTCTCGGTCGTTGCACGGCGCGGCATCGAACTGTTCCGCGAAGGTCAGTATTCCGAAGCCCAGCGCCAGTTGGAAGAAGCCCTGAAGCTCGACAAGTCGAACTCTTGGGTCTACTACAATCTCGGTCTGCTCTACCTTGAGCAGCGCAACTACGATCCGGCGCTCGACAACTTCGACGCGGCCCTGAACGGCAGCCTCAAGCCTTCATGGATCGAAGTCTGGGCGCGCATCAAACGCGGCAACGCCTACGACGCCAAAGGCGACCGCGTCCGCGCTACCAACGAATACCAAAAGGCCATCGAGAGCGGCATCAACTACGACAACGCGCAGACAGTGGCCAAGCAATACCTCGCCACGCCCTACGATCCGAAAGCTTCAACGCAGCAAGCATCGAACTAAAAATTTAACCACCAAGCCACGAAGCCACGAAGAATTTAATCTTCTTCGTGGCTTCGTGGCTTGGTGGTTATGTCCGGCGCTCTTTTCGTCTAACCCGGTTTCGCTGGGACGAGGATCAGATACAGTACGATGTTGATGATCAGCGGCACAAAGCCGATAGCCAACAGTCGATGTGCGAAGATCAGCTGCCGGTGTTTGTAGGCGACGATCCCTTCGTAAGTCGCGCGTGCCAGATCGGGCGAGTCCAGATTCGTGCGATACGTCTCCGGCTTGAACACGCGCACGGCGAAGACGAGACTGGCCAGCCAATACACCAACGGGAAGACCAGCGCACCGACGACCAACCAACGACGCGCAGGTGTCAGCAGCCCCAGCGCCGCCTTCAAGTCGCCGAACGAGATAGCGGCGAAATAGATGGTCTGCGCCAACGTCGTGACCGTGATCAACTGCTTCGCCGCCTCTTCCAACGCACCTACCGACTCCTTCGCCGCACCCCGCGCCGTTTCCAACCAGAAGCTATCGAGCGGCGTCAGCGCCTCGCCCGCCACTTCCACGATTTCAGTCTGCTCTGTCGGCATTGCCATCGTCCATCACCTGATCACCTAATCTTGCGCGTCACCTTATTATTTTTCTTCACCCCAGTCGCCCACACCCCGTTCTCCGTCCCGCAATGCGGGCACACCACCGCGAGCCGCACCGCCCCCTCCGCATGCGGCGCAGCAATCCCACCGCCCGGCTGCACGTGTCGGCTCTCATCCCACTCAAAACGCTTCTCCGGCCCCGTGCAACCCGGATTCACACACTTGATTCGCACCATGATGCCATCCTGTCCGCCACAGAATCTACTTCAACACGCCCGCCCGGCCGCGCACACAAGCCTCGCCTTAATCTCTGAAAGTATAATGCGTCCACTGTCCACGCAGGTCTATATGCATGCCGCCCGCGCCTGCTCCGCTATCCCCTTCAGCGGCTCGACCAGCGCAGCAATCTTATCCGTCACATCCTCACCCACAAGCAACCCGCACAGCACAACCAAGAAGTCCGCCACCTCCGCTGCGTTCTGTACTCGCGCGTTCGCCTCCATCTGCGCGAGTTGCTGTGCAAGTTCAGCTTGCTCCTCTGCGCTCCCTTGCTTCCGCGCCGCAACTACTGCTCGCGCGATGCCGATTAACTGTTCAGTAAACTCCTTAGCACGTTGCTCGTCGTTCGGCTTGTTTCGCTCAAGCAGTTCGTTTATCCGCTCCGCCTCAGTTGATAATTCTTTCAGCCATACCGCAAACTGCGACTCACCTACTGCGTCTCTAACGCTGGCAATATACTTCAGCGCCAGTTGGCGATACGGCGCATGCAATTCCTCAAAAATCACGAACGCCCTGATAAAATACCCGAGTGCCTCTTTTAGCTGCCCTTGTGCATAGGCAAGTCGCCCCAATTGTCCTAGTGAGCTAGCAATCCCTGTTTTGCGTTCTAATTCTTCTTCGATTCTCAGACTTTGCTGGTATAACCGCGCCGCTTCGCTATAGTCCCCATGGTGCTGTGCTAGCCGTCCCAACTCATGCAGCGTGTCCGCGAGGCCCTCTTTGTCCCCCAGTTTTTCGTCGAGCGCCAGACTTTGCTGATATAGCCGCGCCGCTTCATTATGGTTTCCTTGTTTTAGTGCCACCCTGCCTAACTCGTGCAAAGTCGATGCGATCCCCCTTTCGTAACCCACTTCTTCTTCGAGCTTCAAACTCTGTTGGTACAGCCGCACCGCCTCGCCGTAATCGCCTTGAGCTTGTGCTAGCATGCCTCGTTGGTGGAGTGCTGCTGCGACCCCACGTTTATCTTTACTTTCTGCGAATAGGTGTTGTGCTTTTTGGTGCAACTCCGCAGCGCGTCCGTATTCGCCGATGTCTTGATAGCGACTACCCAATTCGCCAATCGCTCTCGCTTCAGTTTGCTTGTCGCTTAGAGTGCGTGCCACAGCAATCAATTGCTCTGTCTTGCTCCGCGCCTCAGTCCAGTGCCCGCGCCTTACTAGATCGTAATAAAATCCCCAAACATATTCGACAAACGTTTCGGCCGCGTTGCGTAGCCCGAATGGTGCCGCTAACTCAAAGAGATGATCGCTTGTCGTCAACGCACCTTCAATCGTTCCTTTCTGCCCGTAATGATTAACCGCGCGTGTATGTAGCTCGCGCGGGTCTTGATCTGCGCCGGCCAGTTTGTCTTGGGCGTAATCGCGCACAACTGGCAGGAGGCCATATGCGCCTTCGCGCATCCGCACAAGCGAACGTTTGACCAGCGCGTCCAGCATGGGGCGCGGGTTTTCAACGGTTGTGATTGCAGCGATGTCTTCGACAGCGGCGGGTGCGAGGAAGACGGACATTTGGCGGAAGAGTGCCTGTTCGGCCGGGGGCAGGACATCGTAGGAGAAGCCGAGGCTTGTCCAGACGCCGCGCGGCTCGCCTGTGATCTCGTCCTTGCCTTCGAGCACGTTCTGCGGCACGCGTTGTAAGTCGGCCAAATCTGGCCGAGGGTGCGGCTGAATGTTTGTCCGGCGACTACTTCAATCGCTAGCGGATAGCCGCTTAGCCGCTTGCAGACCGAACTCAGTATTGCCAACTCCTCCGCGCCCAACTGCGGGTTGCGGTCGAAGTAGCCGGTGTTGCGTGTGATCTTCAAGAACAGTTCGACGGCATCATCGGGCGCGAGCGTGTCGAGTTCTATGTTGCGCGCGTCGCTTGCGGGCAGCACGTCGCGGGTGGTGACCAGCACGCGCACTTCTTCCGGTAGGGTCAGCACGAAGTTCCATAATTCACGGCGATGCTGTGGGTCAATCGTCTCCCAGTTGTCGAGCAGCACGATGGCGCGGTTGGCGGTTAGGAAGTCGCGGACGACTGTTTTCTGTTCCTCGAACATGGTCTGCTCGGTGATGGGCAGACGGAACACGCGCGCGGCGATGCTTAAGAGCGAGGCCAGATCGCGCAGCTTGTAGTCGCCTTCGACGGGACTGGCGCTGGCCCACAGCACAGCGCCGACGCGCACGCGTTCGATGTACCAGCGCGCGACCGCCCTTGATAGCTCCGTCTTGCCCAAGCCCCCCGAACCCCAGATGGCGACGCGTTGCGCGTCGGCTTCGTCGAAGGCTTTGACGACATCCACGATCTCACGCGCGCGCCCGACGAAGTTCGTGCTGCGCGTATGTAAGTTCCCGACGACTTGGGTGGGCGCGGCCGTTGCCGCTTGCGCGCGTGTGTGCGCGCCGCTTTGCGCAGTCCCGATCAACTTGAAGCGTTTCGACCACGGCTCTTCGACACGGCCGTTTGTGTCCTGCGGCGGTTTTGTGTCGCCCACTTTTGGATCGAGCGCGACGGTCTGTTGCGCATTGGCGAAGGCGCGCTGTACGTCTCCATCGCGGGCGAGCGCGGCGTAGAAATGTTCGGCGAAGATGATGGCCGCGAGGTCGGCAATCGGCACGCGGGCATCCACCGCGACGACGGCAGGCACGCCCGCCGCGTGTAATTCGTGCGCGACTGATTCCGAGTAGCAGGCAGACAGGACGACGAGCGGCGTCCGCTGCGCGGTGAATAGCTGCGCCGTCTCCTGCTTCGTCAGCAGGTGCGCGACGCCGAGGCCATCTTCGAGCAGGAGGCGGCCGTCGCTTGTGCCGTGCCCGGTGAAATGCACCACGTCCCACACGTCGGCGAGCGCGTCATTCACCGCGCCTGTCGTCGCTTCGGGCAGGAAGTGTACGCGCGCGGCGGTCTGCGCACGCTTGAGCGCGGTTTCGATCCGGCGTCGTTCTTCGGCCACGTCAAGTAACGTGATGGGTTGCCCGGCCGCGTCGATCAACGGGCGGCTGCATATCGCCAGTATGTGCAAAGGTCGCTCGTCAGACATGATCTATTTGCTCGCTTAATGAGGATGAACGGCCGCGCTCGCGTACATTGAAATTACACTTGGCCCACGAGCCAGCACATTGTGCGCCTGTCATGCTAGTGGCGTCTACATATTATGTGCATGCCGGACTGAAGGTTAGACAGCGACGACGGCGATGCGGTGCTGGTCGGCGAGTTTGAGCATGTCGGCGCGGTCGAAGATCAAGGTCTTGCCGGCGGTGAGGCAGAGGCAGGTTGCGCCGGCTTCGAGCATGGTGTCGATGGTGGGACGGCCGACGACGGGCACGTCGAAGCGCATGTCTTGATCGGGCTTGGCGAGTTTGACGACGGTGAGGCGGCCGCGCGCGAGTGTGCCGGCGCGGCGGATGGTCGCGTCCGTGCCTTCCATTGCTTCGATGGCCACACAGGCGCGGGCGCGCACGACGATGGTTTGACCGAGATCAAGGCGCGCGATCTCGCGTGCGACTTCGAGACCATATTCGATGTCGCCGCGTTCGCGCTCGTCGGGCGCGCGCCGCGTGAGCGTGCCCGGTTGCGGCAAGTGGTCTTGTAGAAAATAGGTTGAGTCGATCAGTTCGATGCCTTCTTTGGCCAGTTCGGCGGCGACCGCGCCGATGAGCGCATCGGTGTTGCGACGCGGCAAGCTAATCAGCAGTTTGAGCATGCGCACGTCGGGCAATGCGCCGCTGAAAATCTGGACGTGTTTGACTTGCCCCGCCATGATGGCGCGCTCGACGCCTTCGCGCTTGAAGAAGCGGATCATCTTGCCGAGTTGGCCGATGCCGACCCATGTTAACTTGTCGGCCGCCTGCTCGATCTTCGGATCAGTCTCTTCGCGGATCGCGGCTACCGCCAAGCGGACGCCCGCGCGCCGCGCCCCTTCAAGCACGAGAAACGGAAACTGGCCGTTGCCTGCGATCAAACCGTAGTGCATGGATGAATTGCGGATTGCGGCATGAAGAATGAATTGCTGACCAGCGGTTCACTCATCAATCCGCAATCCGACTTCCGCAATCCGCAATTATTTTATCACTCCGCGTTGCGAAGTTTCGATGAAGTTGATGAGGGCGGCGACTTCGGTCGAGTCGTTGATCTCTCGACGGATGCGTTCGACGGCCTGCGTGGTGTTGAGTTTGGAAGTAAGCAGGAGGCGGAAGGCATGGTGCAGGGCGTCGATGGTCGCTTGCGGGTAGTTGCGCCGCTTCATGCCGGTGGTGTTCAGGCCGTAGCACTTGGCGTGGTTGCCGACCGTGAGCGCGTAAGGCAAAGCATCTTTGACGACGACCGAGTAGCCGCCGATATAAGCCTCGCGCCCGATGCGGCAGAACTGATGGACACCCGAATACGCGCCGATGTTCGCGCCGTCTTCGACCGCGACGTGACCGGCGAAGGTCGCGGCGTTGGCCATGATGACATGATCGCCCACAAGACAATCGTGCGCGATGTGCGCTTGCGCCATGATCAGGCAGTCGTCGCCAGTGCGTGTGAGCATGCCGCCGCCGGCTGTGCCGCGATGAATGGTGACAAACTCGCGGATGCGGTTGCGCCGCCCGATGCGCGTCTCGGCCGGTTCACCTTTGTATTTCAAATCTTGCGATGCCAGCCCGATGGAGACGAAGGGGAAGATGTGTGTCTCGTCGCCGATGTGCGTGCGCCCGTCTATGACGCAGTGCCCGTCGAGACGCACGCCGTCGCCTAAGTGGACTTCGTCGCCGACGATGCAGTAGGGGCCGATGTGGCAGTCGCGCCCGACCTCGGCGCGCGGGCTGACGATGGCGGACGGGTGGCGGAAAGTCATTGTACGGCGCTGCGGTCGGCGATGGCGCTCATGATGTCGGCTTCGGCGACGAGCCGGCCGTCCACCTTAGCCTCGCCGCGCATGCGTTGCACGCGCGAGCCGATCCGCAACGCTGTCACTTCGAGCATGAGCGTGTCGCCGGGCACGACGGGCTGGCGGAAGCGCGCCTCTTTGATGCCGGTGAAAAGGACTAACTTCTGCTCGCGGTCGCCGATCTCGCGCAAGGCCAAGATCGCGCCGACCTGCGCCAGCGCCTCGACCACGAGCACGCCGGGCATGACGGGCGCACCGGGGAAGTGACCTTGAAAGAACGGCTCGTTAATCGTCACCTGTTTGACGCCGACGATGCGCTCCTTCGGCACGAGTTCGACGATGCGATCAACGAGCAGGAAGGGATAACGGTGCGGCAGCAGTGCTTGAATGGCGCGGGCGTCGAGAAGGGTGTCCATGGGGAAATAGTTAGCAGGCAGTAATCAGTAGCCAGCAGCACAGCAAGACAGCGCGGCGCGCATTCGTCTTGCTTGTGCTACTGGCTACTGGCGACTGACTACTTGTCGGTCATTAAGGCCGGGCGGGCGCGCTGCTGGCGGCCGTCGCCGGGTGCGTCCGGTTATATTCGGTGATGAACTCTTTGGTGATGTCCACGCTATCGGCAACGTAGATGAGCGGCACGCGGCTGGCATCGATGATGACAGAGATGCCGCGCGCCTGCGCGAAGGTTTGGAGTGCGCTGTACACGTCCGCTTGCAGCGGGTCGAGCACGTCGCCCATGCGCTTCTGGAAGGCGGCCTGCGCGTCTTCCTGCTTGCGCTTGATCTGCGTTTGCAACTGCTCGGCCTGTTCGCGCTTCTGCGCGATCTGCTGCGGGTTGGCTACTGACACGGTCTTCTCGATCTCGGCGACCAGCGTGTTGTACTGGGTCTGCAAGGTCTGCAACGCGGTGCGCTCCGGCGCAAACTGCGTGTCCACCTGCTTGACCGCGTTGACGACGCGGGTGATGCCGCCCTTCTCGTCGCTGAACGAGCCGGAATCGATGACGGCGATCTTGGCTGTACCGGCGGGTGCGCCGGTGGCGGGTTGCGCGCCGGCCGGCCGCGCCGGCGTCTGCGCCTGCGCCGAAACAATCGTGAACGCCGCAAACACGATGGCGGCGCAGAGGAAGCGAACTGGTCTCATTGTCTTTCTGTTACTGCTCCTTACAGTGTTGAAAAAAGGTGACGCGCTGTTAGATGCGAAATGTCGCGCCCGCGTCAACTTAGTAGTTTAACTCGAAACGGCAAAAAAGTCCGCCCGCCGTCCGGGCCGGTTTAGAACGTTCTGCCGACGCTGAAGCGGAACACGCTCCGCTCCTCGTTGAAGATGAGCGGCACTTGGTCGTTCAGACCACGGCGCGCGTTCGGGTTGAAGGCATAGATGAGGCGGAACGGAACATTGACCACGGGCAGTTGCACGCGCACCTCGAAGCCGAGGCTTGAGCGGAAGTCTTTCAGCTTGTTAAAAGTGCTCTGCGAGAGGCGCACCGCCGTGTTGGTCTGCACGTCGCCCCGCAGGAAGACTTGATAGAACCCGAAGGGCAGGAACGTCACAGGGTCTTGCGGCCCGAACCGGGCCAATTCAGACGCCAACTCTTCGCGCGTGACCAAACGCGTGTCGCGGGCCACTAAGCCACCGAAGAACGAGAGCGCAAGCTGCGAGTTGTCCTGACAAGCGGCCAGCGTGTTGATGCTGACACCCGCGATGCCGCCCGGACACACGATTGCGCCGAGCGTTTGCAGGAAGCGCGGGTCGGACTGAAACTCGCTGGAGAAAACCTGATCTGAACCTGAACGCAGATTAAAGGCCGTGCCGATGTCGGCGTAGGCGGCGGCGCTCACGGTCGTACCGAAGATCGGCACGCGGTACTCGAAGTTGCCGAGCAACTGCGTGTCCGCGCCGATGGGTTGGAAGCCGCGCGAGAGCAGGCGCGGGTTCGCGCCGCTCGTGCCGGTGAACTGACCGAACGAAGCAAAGCTCTGTAGCCCGTCGAGCAGGACCGGCGTGCCCGTGGCGTTCTCGGCGACGACGACGTTGCGCGTGGTGACGAACTGTTCGAGCGGCACGATGGGACTAATCGAGCGCACGTTGTAACCACGGATCGTGAACTCGTCGCCGAGGAAGAAGCGTTCGTAGACGGGCACGCCGCCGATGAAGGCGAGCGAACTCTGCTGCGAGGCGCGCACCTTGCTGCTCGTGGCGAAGCTGCCCGAATGCCCGCCGATGATGCGGAAGCCGAAGACTTCGGGGATCAGTTCGCGTTTGCGGCGAATCGGGAAGAACTGCTGATAAGAGAACGTCGGCTGATAGGTCCGGACATCGCCGCCGAGGCCGGCGAAGGCGAACGACGCGGCGAGTTGTTTACCGGAGATGGCGTCTACGCCGCGTATGTCGCGCGTGTCGTAGATGAACGACGGCGTGATGCGGCTTGTCAGAATATTCGGCTGGCGATAGATGACCGGGATGAAGTTTGGATTGTTCGGGTCGGCGTTGACTTCCGGGTCCTTCACGCTCGTGCGCGACAGCGTGTAACTGAGGCCGACGCGCGACGCAAGGTTGAAGGGCGTCTTGCGCCGGAACTCGGACAGCAGCGCCGAGGTAAAGAGGCTGCCGCCGGTCGAGGTCTGCGTGAACAGGTTCTCCTCGCTCGTGTTCAGGAAGTCGAGTTGATCGCCGAAGAGGCCCTGTTGCGCCGCCACATTCTGCGACAGGAACGTGCCCTCGCCGAAGTATTTCAACGACTGCGAGTAGAGCGAAAAGCCGGCCGAGATTTGCCGGTTCTTGAAGTATGGTTCGGTGAACGAGAAGACGAACGAACGTTGCCGGTTGCCCGCCGCCAGACTTAGCGAGAGAGTTTCGCCGCGCCCGAAGAGGTTGTTCGTCGAATAGTCCAAGCCGAAGAACGAGCCGCCGATGCCGGACAGTCCGCCGTTAAATGAGATTTGCTGCCGCCCGCGCTCGACCACTTTGATCGTGGCAGCGACCTCGCCGCGTTCTTCGTCCGTGCGGAAATCTACGTCTTTATCCTTGTCCACCGGATCGAAGAAGCCGAGTTGGTTCAGGCGCAGGATGGAGAACTCCAAGAAGCCCTGATTGTAAATGTCGCCCTCGTTCAAGACCACTTCGCGGCGCAGCACGTAGTCGCGCGTGAAGGTGTTGCCCTGAAACTCAAGCCGGTTCAAAGTGAACTGCTTGCCCTCGTCAATCGTGACGGCGTAATCGACCACGCCCTCTTTCGGGTTGTTCGGATCATCTTTGAAGGTCGGCTCAGGCTCGGCCGAATACTGGATGAAGCCGTTGTTGCCGTAATACTTTTTCAACTCCTCGAAGAACGCCTTGTACACGCGCTCGCCGCTCGCCACGTCGCCCTTCTTCAAACCGAGTACGGCCTTGATGCGGTCTTCACTAAAGATCGAGTTGCCTTCGATCTTCAACTCGCCGAGGCGATAGAGGCGGCCTTCGATGATCGGGACCGTGACGCGCAAGCCTTCGTCCACGGACGACAGCAGCGGCAGCGGCAGAATGAAGCCGGTGCGACGCAAGCCCACGCTCTCGATGCGCGGCTCGCCGGGGCGCGCTTGCAGGTAGCCCTTGCCGGCCATGTAGTTGCGCACGAGGCGCAGGTCGTAATCGAGTTTCTCGCGGTCGAGAATGTCCAACCCTTTGAAGCGCGTGATGAGGCCGGCCTCTTTCACGTACTTCATCGCGCCGCGCAGTTGCCCGTCCTTGAAGACCTGATTGCCTTCAAAGTCGATCTCGACGACGCGCACGCGCTTGCCTTCCTGCACGCGGAACGTGACCGCGCTCGACCCGGCCGAAACCGATTCGACCTCTTCGGTCACGACGGCGTTCGGATGCCCTTTGGCGGCGAGCAGTTCTTTGATCAGGCGCTTGGCGTTGTTGATCTTGACGGGGTCGGAGATGTTCTCTTTCTGCACGCCGATGCGCCGCTCGCGGAACGCCTTCAGGATTTCCGACTCGGTCAGGCTGTGCAAACCCTCGAACTGTAGATCACGAATGATCGGCAGTTCCTTGACCTCGAAGATCACTTCGACGCCGCCGCGCGGCCGTTGCCCGTCAACACGCGCGACTCGACCTTGTTGAAAAAGCCCAAGTCCATTAGGGCCTTGAAGTCGCGCTGTACCTGCGCCTCGTTGTACTGGTCGCCGGCTCGCGTAGTGACGTAGTACAACAGGTCTTCGTCGCGGTTGCGGCGGTTGCCCTGTATGTCTACGGACTCGACGAGGCGCTGGCCGGTAGTGGCGGCGGGCTGCTCCTGCGCGTGCGCCTGCACAGCGCCGAAGGCGACGAGCAGGGCGAGGTGGCCGAACACGATAAGGGCGGCCAGCAGAAAGCGCCGTCCCGGCGCGCAGATTTGCATAATCGCTTGATGCCTCAAAGCTGACAGAAAGACTAAAGACTATCGGGATGTAGGACGAACGAAATCCTCTAGCTTGCTTGCCTCGACCGCGCGCATCCCTTTGGCGACCGGAAGAACGGGGCGCGGGTGCAACTGTCGGTGATTCTTGGATTCAGGCCAACCACATCACGGTTGCCAGCGGCACGGGTCAAGCAAAGGCGCACATTATAAAGAAGGCAAAAGGGAAACAGCAAACGACAGCAGGCATTAGACGGCGGGCCGCAGGCAGAAAAAGCAGGCGGCCGATTGAATGCTCACTCAACTTCACGAGCGGTAATTCAACCGGCCGCCTGCGCCCTCTGCAACTAACTACTGCTTTGCCCTCAGTGAATTAGCAACTCGTCGCCCAGTTCTTCGATGCTCATCAAACGCTGCGAGAGCGCGCCCGCCGACTCGTAAACTTCGACGAGAGCCGCGCCCGCCAACTCGCCTTGAATCAGCGCCTCGGAGAGCGGGTCTTCGACATATTTTTGTAGCGCGCGGCGCAGCGGGCGTGCGCCGTAGGAGCGATCCGCGCAGGTCTTGGCGACGATCCAGCGCCGCGCCTCGTCCGTCAAACGCACCTCAAGACCTTTGCGCCGGAGCGTGCGGTTGATCAATTCGACCTGTAGGCCGACGATCTCAAGCAACTCGGCTTCGACCAACTGATCGAAGATGATGATCTCGTCGAGGCGGTTGATGAACTCCGGGTTGAAGGTCTGCCGCACGGCGGCCATGACCATCTCTTCCATCTTCTCGCGCGTGTCGGCGGGCGTCGCTTGAAAGCCGAGCGTGCCGCGCTTTTGGATAAAGCGCGCGCCGATGTTCGAGGTCATGATGATGATCGTGTTCTTGAAATCAATCGTGTTGCCGAGTGCGTCCGTCAGGATGCCGTCCTCGAAGACTTGCAGCAGCACGTTGAAGATGTCGGGGTGCGCCTTCTCGATCTCGTCAAAGAGCAGGACGGAGTAGGGCGAACGCTTGATGCGTTCGGTCAACTGCCCGCCCTCTTCGTGACCGACGTAGCCGGGCGGCGAGCCGATCAGTTTTGAAACCGAGTGCTTCTCCATGAACTCGGACATATCGAAGCGCACCATCGCGCGCTCCGACCCGAACAGAAACTCTGCGAGCGACCGCGCCACTTCCGTCTTGCCCACGCCCGTCGGCCCTAAGAACAAAAACGACCCGACCGGACGTTGCGGATTCTTTAGCCCCGCGCGCGAACGACGAATCGAACGCGCAAGGGCCGAGATGGCGGGGCGCTGCGCGATGACGCGGTGATGCAACTCCACCTCGATGCGCAACAGCTTCTTCTGTTCTTCCTCTTTGAGCGACGTGACGGGGATGCCCGTCCAACGCGCGATCACGTCTTCGATGTCGTCGCGCGTCACGGCGACGGCCATGAGCATGTCTTCGTCGTCGGGCAGGCGGTCGCCCGTGAAGCCTTCGAGCGGCGGATAAGTGATCGCCGCGCCGACGCCGCGTGCGCCGCGCTCGTCCGTGAGCGGGTCGCGGCTGACGGCCTCGCGCCGCGCGCGGAGTTTGACGCGCGCGCCCGCTTCGTCAATCACGTCAATCGCCTTGTCGGGCAAGAAGCGGTCGGGGATGTAACGATTCGACTGATAGACCGCGGCCTCTATCGCCTCTGCCGTGTAACGAACTTGATGAAAGGCTTCGTAGCGTTCGCGCACGCCCTCAAGAATGCTGACCGCTTCTTCTTCCGAGGGCGGCGGCACTTTCACGGCCTGAAAACGTCGTTCGAGCGAGCGGTCTTTTTCAATCGACTTGCGAAACTCGGCGGGCGTGGTTGCGCCGATGCACTGAATCTCGCCGCGCGACAGCGCCGGTTTCAAGATGTTCGCCGCGTCGAGCGAGCCTTCCGCCGAGCCTGCGCCGACAAGCGTGTGCAACTCGTCGATGAAGACGATGTACTGCGGGTTCTCGATCAACTCGCGCATGATCTGTTTGAGCCGTTCCTCGAACTGCCCGCGATACTTCGTGCCCGCGACGATCAAACTAAGGTCCAGCGACAGGATGCGCTTGTTCTCTAAAAACGACGGCACTTCGCCGCGCACGATGCGCTGCGCCAAGCCTTCGACAATCGCGGTCTTGCCCACGCCCGGTTCGCCGATCAAGACCGGGTTGTTCTTCGTGCGGCGACAGAGTATTTGGACGACGCGCTCGATCTCGTGTTCGCGGCCGATGAGCGGGTCGAGTTTGTCGTTGGCGGCGTCTTCCGTCAGGTCGCGCGAGAACTCCGCGAGGTGCGGCGTGTCTTTCTTCTGCGCGGCGCGCGGATCAGAGCCGGTGGCGCGCGCCACCTCTTCGCGCACAGCCGCCAAGCGCAGCCCGCGCTCGAACAGTATCTCGGCCGCCATCGAACGCTCCTCGCGCAAGAGGCCCAAGAGCAGATGCTCCGTGCCGATGTGGCGATGCTGCAAGCGGTCGCTCTCTTCGTGCGCGTAGGCCAGCACGCGCTTGGTTTCGGGCGCGAGCGGCAGTTCCACGCTGGTCGAGATTTTTTCGCGCAGCGGCGCGCGCCCTTCGATCTCTTTGCGGATCGATTCGAGCGAGGCTTGCGCGCGCGCTAGGAAGCGGGCGGTCAAGGTCTTGTCCTCGCGCATCAAGCCTAAGAGCAGATGCTCCGGCTCGATGGCGGGCGCACCGAATTGCGAGGCTTCATAGCGGGCGAAGAAGATCACGCGCCGCGCTTTCTCCGTGTACCGTTCAAACATAAAAGGCTGATGATGGCCGACGGTGTTGATTCTGGCGGCGCACATACGCACGGGATGTAACGATGCTGCTCGCCGCTCGTCGGCATTATAACTCAATGCCGCCACACCATGAAGGCAAAAGGCAACTTGATGCAGGCAAAAGGCAAATGATTATAGGACAGACTGATGCAGGCCGAAGGCTCAATGATGAATAAGAAACAGCGCTATTTCTCATTCATCATTCAAGCTTCGGCCTGCATCATTTGCTCGTGCAGGCAACCGTCTTTAAGTAACAACACGCGGTCGCAGGCGCGTGCGAGTTGTTCGTTGTGCGTGGCGACGACGGCAGCCGCGCCGCGCTCGCGGCACAGACGGGCGAGCAGGGCGGCGACCTCTGCGCCCGTCTGCGCGTCGAGATTGCCGGTCGGCTCGTCGGCCAAGACGAGGCGCGGGCGCACGACGAGCGCGCGCGCTAAAGCCACGCGTTGTTGCTCGCCGCCTGAGAGTTCGCCCGTGCGATGCATGGCGCGCGCTTGCAAGCCCGTGGCGATCAGCAGTTCAGTCGCCGCCGCCCGCGCCGCGCGCCAGTCTTGCCGCGCGACCAAGAGCGGCAGCGCGACGTTTTCTAACGCGGACAGGTCGGGCAGCAGGTGGTGAAACTGGAAGACGAAGCCGATCTCGCGGTTACGCAGCGCGGCGAGTTGCGCCGCGCCGGCCCGCAGCAAGTCCACGTCGCCGACGCTGACGTGCCCGCCGTCCGCCGCATCCAAAGCGCCGCAGACGTGCAGCAGCGTTGATTTGCCCGCGCCCGACGCGCCCACGACCGCCAACATCTCGCCCGCGCCGACGGCGAACGACACGCCGCGCAACACCGCCAATGCGCCGCCCCCCGGCAGCGTGTAAGACTTACGCAACTCGCGCACTTGCAGAACAGGCTGATCGGTTTCAGTCGTCAAAGTTTATGGCAACCCGCGCCGCCGCGCGCTCACGCAACGCCCGCGCATGGTTAAACAACGCCAAACTCACGCCTGACAGCGCCAATGTCACGCGTCACAGTCGAGTTGCGACGCCTGACAGTCGAGTTGCGACGCGTCGCAACGCCAATGCGATGCGTCGCATTCGAGTTGCATCGCGTCGCATTAGCGATGTGATGCGTCGCATTGGCGATGTGACGCATCACATTGGCGCTGTCATGCGTCGCATTGGCGTTGCGACGCGATACATCGCCAATGCGACGCATCGCATTTGAGTTGTCGGGCATCGCATCGGGGTTGCGCCGGGACGCGGTAAGCGTAGGCGCGACAGCAGTTAGGCGTCATTCGTAGCGCAAAGCCTCGGCCGGTTTGAGGCGTGCGGCGGCGCGCGCGGGGTAAAGTGTGGCGAGCAGGCAGATGACGAACGCGCCGAGCGCCGCGAGCGCGGTTTCGCCCGCGCGTGGGTGGAACGGGATGGCGCTGAGCGAATAGACCTCCGCCGACAGCCGCACCAGCCCGTAGCGGTCGCCCAAGTAACAGGCAAAGAGGCCGAGCGCCGTGCCCGCGAGCGCACCGACTGCGCCGATGAGCGCGCCCTCGATCACGAAGACGAGCATGACGCTGCGCGCGTGTGCGCCGATTGCGCCGAGGATCGCTATGTCCGCGCGGCGCTCGACGACGACCAGCACGAGCGTCGTCGTGATGTTCAGCGCGGCGACGAAGAGGATCAGCGTGATGATTAAACCGAGCATGCGTCGTTCCAACGCGAGCGCCGCGAAGAGTGGCCGGTTCGCTTCCTGCCAATCAACGGTCGCGTACTCCGCGCCCAACGTCGCGCGCACGCGCGCCGCCGTCTCAGGCGTGCGAAAGATGTCTGCGGTTTCAAGACTGATGACCGGCGCGCTGCCTTGCGCTGCGGCGCTCAGACTCACGGCGCTGGCCAGCGGCACATAGACCCACGATGCATCGAACTCGTAAAGCCCCGTGCGGAACAGACCCACGACGCGCACGTGCCACGTGTTCGGTGTGAAACCGGCCGCGGCCGCGTTCCACTCGCCCGCAACCAGCCAGCCCTCGTCGCCAACGCGCACAAGCCCCGTGCGTGCGGCCAACTCCGCGCCGATTATCGCCGGGACGGCCGGCTCATCAGCCGCACGCGTGCTTGTGTCGCTGTCATCATTACTGCGAAACAGTGCATCCGCATCGCCGACGACGAGCGTGCGGTGAATCTCGGCGCGCGCTTGCAACGCGTCGGGCGCGATGCCGCGCAAGACAGCGTAAGTGGTGTTGTTGTCCGGGCCGCAGAGCAGCGCGCCGTTATAAGTGGTCGGCGCGACGTCCGTGACGCCGGGCACGGCGCGCAGGCGCGCGACGAGTGCGGGCCAGTTTGTGATCGGTTGAGCGTCGGCGCGCGTCAACGTGATGTGTGCTGTGCCGCGCAGAATCTTGGCGCGCATCTCGTCGCGGAAACCGTTTGCCAGTGCCAGCGCCACCGTGAGCGCGGCCACGCCGCACGCGATGCCGACGAGGGCCGCCAGCGCCGTCACGCGCGCCGCCGCACGCCCGCGCCGCCGTGCGGTCAAATAACGCAGCGCCAGAAATAGTTCATAAGGCATCAGCGGCGCTTGAGGAACGGCAGACGCGACGCGGGCTTGGCGAGCAGGCGACGCAGATCGGGCGCATCGCGCGCCGTCTCATCCGTCGGCGGGCGCAGTTCATACACGGTGTCGCTGACGCGCCGGAAGCGATAGCGATCTTGCAGCGCGATGAATTGCGCCGTCTCCTGTCCGCGCCAGCTATCGGTGAACCACAAACGCTCGTCCGTGTCCACGAAGACGCGCCGGCCCGCGCGCAAGTGTTCGTCGATGACTTCGGTCAAACGTGCGCCCGGCCAACCACCGCCCGTGCCAATCGCGTCCCACCGGCCGAGGCCGAGGCCGCGATAATAAGTGACGGCCACAGTCTGCCCGCCCGCCATCACAACCGCGTCCGCCGGTAACAGGGCGAGGCGTTCGCGGTACTCTTTCGTCAACGCGTGAGCGCGCAACGTCGGCCACGCGAACGGCAAAAAGGCCACACCGGCCGCGAGCGTCACCAGACAAACTGTGATGACGACGCGACGAAAGGCGCGTTGTTTGTCGTGCGGCGTCGTGCGCGCCGATTGACGACGCAACAGATAACACGCGACGAGTGGCAGCACGCCCGGTAAGCCGGTTAGTTGATAACGCCCGTTGATGATCGCGCTGTAGTGCGTGATCAGCATCAGGTTGGCGAGCAGCCCGACGAGCGCCAGCACCAGCGGCGGCGAGAAGCCGCGTGTGCGCCATTCCTGTCGCGCCGCGAACGGCAGCGCCACGAAGACCACGGGCGCGGTGACGAAGAAGAAGAACGCGAGCATCAGGAAGTTGAACGGCGTGACCGGATGCACGGCTTCTTCCATCCGCATTGACGCGACCCACCCGTACCACGATTGCCGGTAACCGCCGAGGTCGAACAGGTACAACGCCGCGAACGGCCCCAACGCGCACACGACGAACAACGCGCACGCCACGCCCGTTAAGACGAACGCACGCGCGTCGAGTTTCCATCTATAAACGAGCGGCGCAAGCACAAGCCACAGGCCGTAGAGCGCGACCGACTCGCGCACATTCACGCTCAAACCCAACAGCGCCGCGCTCGTCAACACTAACCATGCGCGTCGTGTTGCGATGCCGCGCACGTGCAGCGCCAGCCCCGTGGTCAGTAAGACGAGCGCGGGTATCTCAGTCATCGCCTGCCCGCCGTAGATGATGAAGAAGGGCGAGAGCGCGAGCAGCAGCGCCGCGACGGTCGCCGCGCGCACCGAGCCGGTCAGTTGGCGCGCGCACGCCCACATGCCGACGACCGCGAGCGGAGTTTCGCAAACGACCATGTACTTGAACAGCAGATAAGCATGTTCGGGTTGTAAGCCGAACAGCGCGTGCGCGAGTTTGTAGGCGAAATGGTTCGTGTAGATAAAGAGCGTGCGGCCGAACAGCATCGAGGACGGCTCGCCGCGCAGCGCAAGGACGGTGTAGTCGAGCGCGTCCCAGTCGCCGGCAAACGGGTCGATGAGCAGGAGGACGAGCAGGAGGGCGAGTAAGGCGACGGGCAGCCACCAGCGCCACGCGCCCCGCAACGTCAGACGGTCGGGCGCGGCGTGGGGCGCAGCGGCCTCACCCGTTGCGGGCGCGCTTGTCATCGGGCGTGAACGATTCAATCAGTTCGTGGTCGAGCGTTTCGTCGGGGCGTTTCACCATCGTCAGGCGATTGCCCCGCTCATTGTACTTGACCTCGTCCATGATGTTGTAAATCAGGAGCACGCCGCGGCCCGATGTCTTGAACAGGTTGGCCGGATCGCAAGGGTCTGGAATGGCATTGACCTCGAAGCCCTCGCCCTCGTCTTCGATGGTGAAGCGCGCCTCTTTGGCGGAGAGGTCGGCCGTGATGCGGACGAGTTTGTTCGGGTCGTACTTGTTGCCGTGCTTGACGGCGTTGACGAAGGCTTCGTCTAAGGCGATGAAAAGATTCGAGCGTTCGGGGTTGATGATGCCGAGTTGAATCACGCGCTCGTGCAGGTAGTGCAGCACGCCGTTCATCAAAGAGAGATCGCTCGGCAACTCGAACTCGATCTTTTCGTGGACGAACGGCAGCACCTTCACGTCTTCGACGAAGCGCAGCTTGTAAGCGAGCGTCTTCTCGACGATGGCGCTCAACTCGTCGTGGTTGTAAGGCCGCCGCAGATAGTTCGACGCGCCGAGTTTGAAGGCTTTGACGATGCCGTGCGGCTGCGCTTCGTCGGATGAAACGACGACGGGCACGAGCAAACTTTTGCGTTTGAGTTCGCTGATGATCTGGATGCCGCCGTCTGCGTCGTCGGTCAGATCGCTGATGACGAGATCGAAGTCTTCGAGGTCGTCGCGCGCCAGCGCCTCGTCGCGGTTGCCGGTGGCCACTACGTCGTGGCCCAACTCGGCCAAGACCTGCGCCAGCAATGTGCGCAGTTCCTCGTTGGCGTCCACGATCAGGATGCGACGTTTTTCCATCAAACGCTACAAGTCCCGTGTCACAACTATTAGAGCGGGGAGGGCATGCCGGCAAATCACCCGGAGTTCGTAAACCTCATTACGCCGAGGCGGGCCGCGAGGTTTCGGAATATAACAAGCGCCGGCCGTTGGTGCAAGCCTCTGCCCTTGCGCCCACGGCTTATTTACAAGGCAACAAAGCTCGTGCGATTATCAACCAATGGCGCGGGAACAAGCCTCAGGAGGTGGATGAGTCGGCATGGCAATCGCAATGACCTTTGACGACGGCCCCAACAATACGACCACGCCGAGGCTGATCGATCTGCTGGCCGAGCTTGACGTTCAGGTCACATTCTTCGTGTTGGGCACAATGGTGCAGCGGAATGCGGCCGTCCTGCGCCGGATTGCCGATGCTACGCAGAGGCACGAGGTCTGCAATCATTCGTGGTCCCACGAAAGCTTCAAGCGGATGACGGACGCTCAGATTCGCACCGGGATCGAAGACACGAATAAGATCATCGCCGACACCATCGGTGCAGCCAAAGCGACCAAGATCAGTCCGGCCACCTTACGGGGCGATACTGCCCCGCCAACGGCAGTTCATCACGCAGGAACTTGGCTACAGACTCATCGGCTGGGATGTCGATCCGCAGGATTGGAAACCGGCCATGACCCCCAGACAAATCACCCAACACATCACCACGCACACCAGAGACGGCCAAGTAATTCTGGCGCACGACATACACCAACGCACGGTGACGGCGATGCCCGATACGCTCCGCACCCTGAAGCGGAGGTTTTCGCTGTTCAGTGTCAGCAGATTGGGCAACTACACCACGAACGCTCTAGCTTGGGCGGCGGAATACACTTGGGCCGGGGGCGTTGGTTAAATCCGGTCTGCGACTGCGTGGAGGGCGTGTGATGCAGCAACTAACTACGAAACTACTGCGTGTACTCGGCGTCAGCGCCGTCGTGTTGCTTGTTGTGAGTGCGTGCGCGGCGCAAGGCTCATTCAACAAAGACCGGCGGTTGCGCGTCAAACGCGGCAGCACAGTTATCGCACGCGGCTTGATCGGAGGCGAGGCGCAGGACCGCTACACGGTACGCGTGGCCGCCGGTCAGGAAATGATCGTGACCATCCACTCGGCCGAGAACCGCGCGGACTTCAGCGTGTGCGACGAAGATCAAGATGCTGTGTGCGGCTCCGGCGAAGTCATGGCGACGGGCGGTAGGCGATGGACGAAGCGCGCGCCCCGCACGGGCGACTACTATATTTTTGTGACGGCGCACCCGGAGTCGGCCCGTTACACCCTGAGAGTGACGCTCAAACGCTAGCCGCAGCCCGGCCCGTCGTGCAAGCTTCAATCGAACAACCCGCAGCCGAGCAAGCGGCGCGCGCCACACGGGCCGCCGAAACTTGCGCGCGCGCGGATCGCTTCGCCCCTCTCTCAAGCTACACGTTCAAACAACGGCTCACCATCCGCGCCGCCGACCTCGCCTTCTACCTGCTCATCAAACTGCTCGGCGCGACCACGCGCTTTCACGTCGAAGGCTGGGCGAACTGGCAAGCCGCGACCGCAGGCGGGCAACAACCGATCTACACGTTCTGGCACGACCGCATTCTGCTCAGCACTTATTTCTGGCGACGACGCGGCATCGTCGTCATGACCTCGCAGAGTTTCGACGGCGAGTACATCGCCCGCTTCATCCAACGCTTCGGCTACGGCGCAGCGCGCGGTTCATCTTCGCGCGGCGGCGTCGGCGCACTCGTCGAGATGGTCAAACTCATGCGCGCCGGTCGCCCCGCCGCCTTCACCATTGACGGCCCGCGCGGCCCCCGCCACGAAGCCAAGATGGGCGCGGTACTGCTCGCCAAAAAGACCGGCAGCCCCATCCTGCCCTTCGCCATCAACGCCGCCCGCTACTACGCCGCGCCCAGTTGGGATCGCTTTCAAATACCAATGCCCTTCACCCGCGCCCGCGTCCTGATCGCGCCACCGATCTATGTCCCCGCAGACGCCGACGAAGCCACGCTCAACGCCAAACGCGACGAACTGCAACGCGCGCTCGATGAGATCAATCAATAAAGCGATTAGTTCCTTTGCTGGTCTGACGGATGATGCAGGACAACTTCCAGATCGTCGGCCGGATCGAAGAGGTCGAAGTGATCGCAGTGCGCCATTCAATCCGGGTGCTGGGCTTTCTGCAACAGCATTACGGCCGTGGGCGTTGGCGCAAGTTGAAGGGTGTTGCCACGGTACGGCTCGAAGATGGTAGGATGCGGCGGGCAGAGGTACACTGGTACGAAGCACACGGCATCGGCAAACGCCAGATGAAAATTAAACGCTACCTGAGTTAAAAGTTATGACGCATGGGGACGCAGGCTCAGTACTTGCCATCTGCATAGACAACACCGATTACGAGATGTCGCTTGAGCGGCGCAAAGTCTATCCGGTGTTGCCGGACGATGATGCGGCACAGCATAACTACGTGCGCGTGATTGATGAGACGGGCGAGGATTATCTTTTTCCGGCCAGCCGTTTCATCTTGCTCCCTGTGCCGCGTGCCGTAGAAGAGGCCGTGCTGGCTGAAACGCAAGCTTAACCGCATTAACAAACCACTCACCTTTTTGGAGGTTGCATGATCAATCAGGAGCGCATCAAGAATCTCTTGCTCGAACTCGTCCAGATCGACAGTCATTCGCGCAAGGAGCGCGACGTGGCCGAGCGCATCAAAAAGTATTGCGAGGAGTTGGGCGCGGTGGTCGAGATCGACGATGCGGGCGAGAAGGTCGGCGGCAATAGCGGCAATGTCATCGCGCGCTTCCCCGGCACGATCCCCGGCGCGGAGACGATCATGATGTCGGCGCACATGGACACGGTCGTGCCCGGCGAAGGCGTCAAGCCGATTGTCGAAGGCGACATCATCCGCAGCGACGGCACGACCGTCTTGGGTGGCGACGACAAGTCGGGCTGCGCCGTCATCATCGAGACGATTCGCTGCCTGCAAGAGCAGAACATCCCGCACGCGCCCATCGAAGCCATCTTCTCGATCTGCGAAGAGGTAGGCTTGCTCGGCGCAAAGCACGTTGATGTCTCGAAGCTGACGGCGAAATACGGTCTGGTCTTCGACTCAGACGATCCCGGCTTCCTCTTCACGCAAGGCCCGTCGGCGAACCACATGGAGTTCACCATCTACGGCCTCGAAGCGCACGCGGGCGTCGCGCCCGAAGAGGGCATCTCCGCGATCAAGATTGCGGCCGAAGCCCTCGCCGCGATGAAACTCGGTCGCATCGACGACGAGACGACCGCCAACATCGGCGTCATCGAAGGCGGCAAAGCGACGAACATCATCACCAATCTTGTGACTCTGCGCGGCGAAGCGCGTTCGCGCAGCGACGAGAAACTCGAAGCGCAAACCGCGCACATGACCAAGTGTCTGGAAGACGCGGCCGCCAAGTATGAAGTCACGGTCGCGGGCATCACGACGAAGGGGCGCGTCGAAGCGCACGTGACGCGCGAGTATTATTCGATGGACGTGCCCGAATCGTCGCGTGTCGTGCAACTTGTCTATCAAGCGGCGGCGCGGCTTGGGCAAAAGGTCGAGGTCATGTCCTCAGGCGGCGGCTGCGATGCCAACATCTTCAACAAGCGCGGCATCGAGTGCGCCAACTTCGGCACAGGCATGCGCGCCATTCACACCGTCAAAGAGTGGCTCGACGTGAAAGACATGTACGCCTCCGCCGAGATGACGCTCGAAGTCCTCAAGGTCAACGGCGAACTAGCCCAACAAGCTCAGGCCCAACCAGCTTAACAGTTGGTTGCAAAACCGACCTTAACGGTGGACTTACTCTGCCTGCTTCGCGCCTTTGCGTCTTTGCGTGAGAATGTTACTGACGAAAGAATAACCTCACGCAAAGACGCAAAAGATATAAGCCTGTCACTGCATCATGATTAAACGTGCGTCGTGGCTTGCATTGACGCTTGCCGTGTTGCTGCTTGGCAGCGGCGTGCAGGCGCAACGGTCAAACAAGAACGCGGCCATCAAGCTGCGTGTTCGCGGGCGGCAGTTGGTGCTGACGGCTGCGGGACGCACGCACTTGCTCAAGCTGGCCGACGATAAGATTGACGCGGCGAAGTTGGAGAGTGCGCAGATCATCTTCGTCAGCCGCCGGCCTGAGTTCACGTATCTGCTGGTTGACGCCTGCGGCCAGTCGAAACTCAAACAGGACGCACGCCATTGCGGTTTGGGCACGGAGTGTAACCTGCTGTGGCTCAAGCTCACGCCCGCGTGGCGCGTGGCCGAGGCGCGTTCGGCGCGTTATATGTCCTGTTGGTATCCCACCTCGAACGAGGAATTTCAGGTCAAAGGCCGCACGCTGAGCGTCGCTTATAGTAATTACCACACAGAGCGCAAGGTGCAGTTCAGCTACGACGCCGAACAGCCGGAGCGCGGCTTCACACTCGCAGAGTCGCCGCTGCCCGCGAATTGAAACCGCGTCGTTTGCGCGGCTCGTTTCGCTTCGCAACCGGCACGCACGGGCCGCGCATCTACGTCAACGACGGCGCAAGTGTTAACATGCGCGGGCCGTTAATCTCTCATTTAAGGATTTACATATGAAGCTAGTTTTCGCCCTTTGTCTCTTTCTACTGCTGTTCGTTCCGGCACAGGCGCAACTGAAGCCGCCGACGGAGACAGCACTTGATCGTTTCTTGCGCTACGCGAAGATCGACACGCAGTCGCAGGAAGATCAGGCGACTGTGCCGAGTACGAAGAAGCAGTTTGATCTGGCCAACTTGCTCGTTAAAGAGTTGCAAGCCCTCGGCGCGCAGAACGTGCGCGTGAGCGAGCATGCGATTGTCTATGCGAGTGTGCCGGGCAACTTGGCCGACAACACGAAAGCGCCGGTCATCGGGTTCATCTCGCACATGGACACGTCGCCCGCCGTGTCGGGCGCAAACGTCAATCCGATCATTCACAAGAACTATCAGGGCGGCGACATCGTGTTGCCGAAAGACCCGACGCAGATCATCACGGTCAAAGATAATCCCGTCTTGAAAGAGATGATCGGCGACGACATCATCACGGCCGACGGGACGACGTTGTTGGGTTCGGATGACAAGTCGGGCATCGCCGCGATCCTGACGATGGTGGATACGCTCAAGCAGAACCCGCAGATCAAACATGGCACGATTGCCATCGCGTTCACGCCCGACGAAGAGGTCGGCGGCGGCATCGAGAAGTTCGACATAAAAGGCTTCGGCGCGCAGTTCGCTTACACGGTGGACGGCGAAAGCTTGGGCGAGATCAGCAACGAGACTTGGAGCGCGCGCACGGCAACCGTCACCTTCCACGGCAAGAGCACGCATCCCGGCAGCGCCAAAGGCATCATGGTCAACTCGACTTATGCGCTCGCGGATTTTCTCGGCCGCTTTCCGTCGGACATGCTGCCCGAAACGACCGCAGACCGGGTTGGCTTCGTGCATCCGTACACGGGCAAGGTGGACGTTGAAGAGTCGAGCGTTAAGATTCTGTTGCGCGATTTTGAAGTGAGCGGGCTGGACCAGAAGGAAGCGACCTTGCGCGCGATGGTCAAAGCGACGCAGGAGAAGTTTCCGCAGGTGCGCGTGCAGATGGACGTGGAACAGAACTATTTGAACATGAAAGAGGCGTTGAAAAGCTATCCGCAGTTGACCGAGAACGCGCTCGAAGCCGCGCGCCGCGCGGGGCTGAAAACTTCCATCAAAGCCATACGCGGCGGCACGGACGGCTCGCGCCTCACCGTTGAAGGCTTGCCCACGCCCGACATCTTCACTGGCGGGCAGAACTTCCACGGCAAGCTTGAGTTCAACTCGCGGCGCGGCTTGGAGAAGACGACCGAAACGCTCGTCAACCTCGTCCAGATTTTCGCGGACCAGAAGAAGTGAAACTAGGCGACGATTTCACTATGAAGACACGAAGACACTAAAGTTTGATCTTCGTGTCTTCGTATCTTTGTGGTTAAGTCGCGCCCGCCCCGGAAAACATCATGAAAAGATTCGTGCTGATCATCATGTGCTTGCCGTTGCTTGCGCCGGTCGTGTGTGCGCAGCCGTCGTCCGGTGCGATCAACTGGTCGCCTTATCAAGACATGGCGGTCGATCTGATGCGGCAGTATTTGCGCGTCAACACGTCGAACCCGCCGGGCAACGAGATCGCGGCCGCCCGTTTCTTCAAAGAGATTTTCGACCGCGAAGGCATCCCGGCGGAAATCTTCGAGTACAAACCGGGCCGCGCCAACATCATCGCGCGCCTCAAGGGTGACGGCTCGAAACGGCCCATCATGCTCTTGAGTCACATGGACGTGGTGACGGCCGATCCGGCGAGTTGGCGCGTCGATCCGTTCGCGGCCGAGATTATTGACGGCGCGATTTACGGCCGCGGCGCGCTCGACATGAAGAGTGAGGGCCTGCTGCACTTGATGACTATGATCATCCTCGCGCGTGAGAAACAGAAGCTTGCGCGCGACGTGATCTTTCTCGCCACCGCCGACGAAGAGGTGAACGACGAAGGCTCTTACTGGATGATTGAGAACAAGGCCGACCTGTTCAAGACGGCCGAGTATCTGATCACGGAAGGCGGCGACAACCTGTTAGAGAACGGACAGGTCAGGTACGTCGGCGTGGACGTGGCCGAGAAAGCGCCGCTCTGGTTGCAACTCACCGCCACGGGCCAACCGGGCCACGGCTCGCGCCCGATCAAAGATTCGGCCACCAACCGGCTCGTCCGCGCCATGAGTCGCATCGTCGCTTATGAGACACCGTTGAAGGTCTTGCCCGCGGTCGAAAAGTTTTTCCGCGACATCGCGCCGTTGCAAGCCGAGCCGTTGCGGTCGCAGTTCGCAGACATTCGCGCCGCCATCAAAGACCCCGCCTTCAGCCAACGCATCGCCACCGAGCGCGAGTACAATTACATGCTGCGCGACACGATCTCTTTGACGATGCTCGCGGGCAGCAAACAGACCAACGTGATCCCCAACACCGCGACTTGTAACTTGGACGTGCGCCTGCTGCCGGGCGAGAACCCCGACGACTTTCTGACCGAGTTGCGACGCGTCATCGACGATCCATCAATCGAGATCAAACGCGTCAACCGCTTCAAGCCGCCCAACACGTCGCCGATTGCGACCGAGTTGTTCGACGTGATCACGCGCGTCACCAAAGAGCATCACCCCGAAGCGCGCATCACAACCAAGATGCTCAGCGGCTACACCGAGAGCCAACTCTATCGCCAACTCGGCATCACCGCTTACGGCTGGGCCCCGTTCTACACCACGCCCGAAGAGGGCGCGGGCGTCCACGGCAACAACGAACGCATCAGCGTCGCCAACGTCCGCGCCGGCACACGCGAAATGTATGAAGTCGTCAGCCAGATCGCGCGTTGACTTGGCGCGCGGCTTAAGCTAGAAACAGCGCGCTCGATCAAATCTCTGTTCAAGTTGGAGCGCCTGTGCCCGCACTGTCGCTTGCGCAACTGCTCGACCGGCTTGATGAATTAAAGCGCCCCACGGCGGACGCAGGGGCGCGCGCGCAACTGCAACGCGTACTGCGTGACTTGGCGCGCAGGCGTCTGCCCGATGCCGCGTCGCTTATCCGCTTGCACGAAAGCCTGCTCTTTCTGCGCGCTTATCCGCAGTCCGCGCCGCTGCTGCGCGCGTGCGACAAACTACTCGCCACTTTCAAACAACGTGTCGATGCCGTGCGCGCGACAGACGCGGCCGACTTCGAGTCGTTCTCGTATTCGGACGTGTCCGGCATCGCGGGCACAGAGTTCACGGCCGCGTTTGGTTACGACATCACGCGCTGGCTCGCGCAAGCACACACGCGTGCGGTCACACTGGTCTGGGCACGCTTCGAGCAACTTGCGCGCTTGACCGCGACCTTTCCACGCTTCCTGCCACTCTTTGCCGAGAGCGCATACGTCGATGCCCACGTGCCCTTTCAACGCTGGCTCAGCGCGGCAAAAAAGAAGCATGAGACAGAACTCGCGTGGTTGATGCGTCAGTTCGATCAGTTACCTTTGAATGGGCAAGAAAAGGCCGAGATTTTCGAGCCGATGCAATTGTGGGTGCGTTGGGAGTTGGGCGACTCGCCGCCGCACGCACGCACACGCGCGTTGCGCCGCGCACGATCTTTTATCATCGTGCGCCGTTGCTTGGTCGCCGCGACGTAGAGCTTGCGCGCGAACTCGAAGCGCCGCCGTTGCCCGTTAAAAAACTTTCGCGACGGGCGGGTGAACAACTACTCGCGTTGGGGCGCGACACGATGGCCGTGCGCTTCCGCGAGTTGCACGGCTTCACCTATGGCGACGCGCAGACTGTGTGGCGCGCGGAGGCGGGCCGGGGCGTCGAGTTGTTCCTGTGGGGTGTGCCCGCCGAACGGCGGCTGCCGACGCTTGCTTATCACGCGCTGCTGATGGCGAAGAACGGCGTGCCGTGCGGTTATGCTGAAGCCCTGTCCTTGTGTGAGCGCACGGAGATCGGCGTGAACATTTTCTACACGTTTCGCGCGGGCGAATCCGCTTGGCTCTACGCGCGCCTGATGCGCTTATGCAAACAACTGCTCGGCGTCACGGTCTTCTCCATCGATCCTTATCAACTCGGCGCGGGCAACGAGGAAGGCATCGAATCGGGCGCGTACTGGTTCTATCGCAAACTCGGTTTCCGTCCCATTCAACCGGCCCTTGTTAAGCTTCATGCGACCGAAGCGCGCAGGCTCGCAACGCGCACAGACTATCGCACGCCCGCGCGCACGTTGCGCCGGCTCGCCGCCGGTCACGTCCTCTACGAAGCGCCCGGCGCAGAACGCGCCGCGTGGGATCGCTTTCACGTCCATCACATCGGCCTCAAGGTCGCGCGGCGCATGAGCGCGCAGTTCGACGGTGACGCAAGCGAACTCCGCCGCGCGTCTATGGCAACAGTCGCCCGCGCGCTCGACGTAAAAACTGATCGCTGGCGTGCTGATGAACAACGCGCCTGCGCCGACCTCGCGCCCCTGCTCGCACTCATCCCCGATCTCGCGCGTTGGTCGCCAGAGGAGAAACGTCTGCTCACGCGCATCGTGCGCGCCAAGGCCGGCGCTGACGAGTTAGACTATCTGCGTCTGCTACAGCGGCACGCGCGGCTGCGACGTGCGATAATCGATCTGGGCACGAGTGCGCCGGGGATGAACGAAGATGGAGCAAGCACCTAAGACTGACCAGACCGAGCAGACGGCAGACGCGGCCGAGCCGTACCGCAGCGGCTACGTCGCTTTGATCGGGCGGCCGAACGCGGGCAAGTCCACGCTCTTGAATAGACTCGTCGGCGAGAAGATCGCGGCCGTGTCGAACAAGCCGCAGACGACGCGCCACCAGATTCAAGGCATCATCACGCGCCCCACGGGGCAGATCGTGCTGGTGGACACGCCCGGCGTGCATCAGCCCGGTTATCTCTTGAACCGCCGCATGATGGCCGCCGTGCATGACGCGCTCGCAGGCGTCGATCTCGTCTTGTCTGATGCGCGACGCGTCGGCCGCGACCGGCAACGGCGACCGCTTCGTCCTCGACCTCATCAAGCAAGCGGCGAAGCCCGCGCTGCTCATCCTGAACAAGACGGACAAGCTCAACGAGAAGGCGCAACTGTTGCCGCTCATCGAGTGGTACGCGCAAGCATACGACTGGCGCGCGATTCGTCCCGCTCTCGGCGCGCACAGGCGATCAGGTCGAAGCCTTGCTCGCGGAGATCGTCAACCACTTGCCCGCAGGCGAGCCGCTCTTTGCCGAGGACGAGTTGACCGACCAGCCCATCCGCGCGCTCGTCGCCGAGATCGTGCGCGAGAAGATTTTGCAGACGACGGGCGACGAACTGCCTTACGTCACGGCGGTCGTGACCGAGCAATACGACGAGTCGCGCCCCGATCTGACACGCATCCATTGCACCATCTTCGTCGAGCGGCCCACGCAGAAGAAGATCATCGTCGGCAACGGCGGCGCGCGGATCAAAGAGACAGGCACGCGCGCCCGCCACGACATCGAAGCCCTACTCGGCCATCGCGTCCACCTCGAACTCTTCGTCAAGGTCGAAGCCGACTGGCGCAACAGCGAACGCGCGCTCAACGAAATAGGCATCAAGGAAAAGCAGTGACAAGAAAGCGGTCAGCTATCAGCCGTCAGCTTTCAGCAATAGAGTTTTAGCTGACGGCTGATTGCTGACCGCTGATTGCCGCTTCGTCACTCGTCACTTATGAGTTGGTTTGCCCTCGATGTTGTGTTGGAGATGGCGGCGCGCGAGGCCGTCGAGTACGCGTTGATGGAAGCGGGCGCGCTGGGCACGGAGAGCGAGCGAGGCGGGCGCGCTGCTGTGCGTAACAGGTTACTTTGCGGCTGTGCCGGTGCGCGAGCAGGTGCGCGCCGGCTTGTTCGAGGCGCTGCGTATTTACGAGTTGCCGTCTTCGTCTGTGCGTGAGATGCAGGTGCGCGAGGTGGCGGCGCGTGATTGGTTAGCCGAATGGAAACAGAATTGGCAGCCGGTCGCGGTGGGCACGCGCTTTTGTATCGCGCCGCCGTGGAGTGAAGTTGCAGCCGAAGCGGATCGGATCGTGATCCGCATCGAGCCGGGCATGGCCTTCGGCACGGGCACGCACGAGACGACGCGCCTGTGCCTCGCCGCTATCGAACGACATTTTCGCGGCGACAGTTTCCTCGATGTCGGCACGGGCACAGGCATCCTCGCCATTGCCGCCGCCAAGCTTGCACCGCACGCGCGCATCGACGCTTGCGACACTGACCATGAAGCCATAGAGATCGCCCGCGAGAATGCGCGCTTGAATGGCGTCGCTGATCAGATCGATTTTTACGTCGGTTCGATTGACGAGACGACAGCATCAGCCGATCTGGTCTGCGCGAATCTCACGGCGGACGTGATCGTGCCGCTGCTGCCCGCGCTTGTCGGCGCAACCTGCGGTCGCCTGATTCTCTCCGGCATACTTGAGACACAAGCGGACGCAGTTCGTACTGCGTTGCGCGCGCTCGGCATCGACGATTGCGAGTTGATGGCTGACGGCGAATGGGTCGCGCTCACGATCTAAATATTGAAGGCGGCATGATGACTGATGAATAGGCAGCTATTCATCAGTCATCATTCATTGTTCATCATTCATCATTCCTTATGACGCGTCGCCGCTTCTATGCTCCGCCCGCTGCGTTTGCGCCTGATGGCGCGAGTGTGTTGTTGTCGCGTGATGAGAGCGCGCACTTGGCGGGCGTGCTGCGGCTGGGCGCGGGCGACGAGGCGTTTGTGTTCGACGGCGCGGGGCGTGAGTTTCGCTGCACGGTCGAAGCAGGTGCGCGGGCGCGGGCAACAGGCGCGGCTTGTGGTCGGCGCGGAGGTTGCGCCGCAACGCCCTGAGTCGCCTTTGCGGCTCGTGTTGGCGTGTGCGTTGTTGAAGGGCGAGAAGTTCGATACGGTGGTGCAGAAGGCGACGGAGTTGGGCGTGGTGCGGATCGTGCCGGTCGCATCGGCGCGGGCTGATGTGCGTTTGCGCGAAGCGGGCGCGGGCACGGCGCGGGCCGCGCGGTGGCAAAGGCTCGCGCTCGAAGCGGCCAAGCAGTCGGGGCGCGCGTGCGTGCCTGCGGTTGCAACGCCTATGTCGTTGGGCGCGTTGTTGGTGGATGAAGAATTGCCCGGCGATGGTGGCGCGCGGCTCTTGTTCACAGAGCGCGGCGGGCGCGGGTTGCTTGAGACGTGCGGTGAGTTGAACGAAAGTCCCGCGACGTTGGCGGCCTTGACTGGGCCTGAAGGCGGTTGGGCGGACGAAGAACTCGCGCAGGCCGAAGCGGCCGGTTGGCGGCTCGTGACGCTTGGCGGGCGCATCATGCGCGCCGAGACGGCGGCGGTCGTGGGCGTCGCTTTGCTGCAACACCTGTGCGGCGATCTGCGTTGAGCGGCGCGCGGCGGGAACCTTCGCCGCGATCGCAGCATCTATGCTTGCGTGCGTAAACTTTTGACGAACGGGCACGGGCGGGCGCAGAATATGTCAGCCGGTTTTGGCGCGCGAGCGTTTGGCGGCGGCGAAACCCGGCCGGAGCAGACAACGTATGGCCTTTACGAGAGAAGAAGCAGCGGCGCGTGCGCGTGCCGACTTGGCCGAGCGGCTAGGTTTGAAAGAGAGCGACATCAACGAAGTCTCGGTTGAAGACGCGGACTTCCCCGATGCCAACTTCGGCGCGTCGCTCGCGGACGAGATGAGCGCGCAGATGATCACGCCCGGCTGGCGCATACGCCTGAGCGCGCAAGGTGAAACGTTCGAGTATCGCGCTAATCGCAACCGGCTCCGGCTGTTCAACTTTAAGGGCGCGCATCAGCGCGTGGTTTGACGAGCAAAAGTTCTTACGTCTGACGTGGTAGTGAGGTAAAGCAATGAACCGAAATAATCTCTTCGGCCACATGGCGCTGGCCGTCGCCCTCATCATTCTCGCTGCCTTCATCGGGCAGATGCGTCGGCTTGATTGGCGCTCGCAGCAGGTCGAGTCGCCGCAGAGCGCGGTGCTCGAACAGACGACCGAACCTGAAGCCGAAGACGCGAACGACGCCGACGAAGCGGAGGACGCGGACGAAGGCAGCGACGACGCAGAAGTGCTCGTGCGTTTCCGGCCCGGCACGTCGCCGGCCGAGATCGACCGCATCGTCGCGCAGCACAACGACCGCGTAGAAGATAGCTTCGAGAACATCGACAGCAACCAAGTGGTCATCGCGGACGAAGACGATCAGGACGCGGACGAGGTTGCGGCCGAATATCGCAGCCTGCCCGGCGTGTTGTATGCCGAACCGAACTTCGAGATCGAACTTGACCCGACCGAAGACGACGTGAGCGAAGCGGCCGGAACGACGGCGCGCGCGCTTAATGTCGCGGGCGAGCACGCGCACCCAAGCGATCCGATGTTCGGCGATCAGTGGTCGTTAGATAATCACGGTCAGCGCAGCGGCAAAGAGGGCGCGGACATCAAGGCCGTCAAGGCTTGGGAGAAGACGCACGGCAGCAGCAAGATCGTCGTCGCCGTGCTCGACACGGGCGTCGATTACACGCACCGCGATCTGGTCAACAACATCTGGACGCGCCCTGCGGGCGTCGCGCCGTACAGCGATAACGAGTTGGGCCAGTTCGACGATCAACACGGCTTCGACGGCTCGGACATGGACGGCGACCCGATGGACGACAACGGCCACGGCACGCACTGCGCGGGCATCGTCGGCGCGGAAGGCGATAACAACGACGGCATCGCGGGCGTCAACTGGCAGGTCGAGATCATGCCGCTGAAGTTTTTGAACGCGGGCGGATCGGGCACGGTCAAGGATGCTATCGAGTGCATCGACTACGCGATTGATCGGAAGAAGGCGGGCGTCAACCTCCGCATCATCAGCGCGAGTTGGGGTTCGACCGCTTACTCACGCGCGCTCGAAGACGCGATCAAGCGCGCAGGCGACGAGGGCATCATCTTCATCGCCGCCGCGGGCAACTCTTCGTCGGACAACGACCGCCGCCAACATTATCCGTCGGGCTATCAACTGCCGAACGTCATCTCGGTGGCAGCGATGAACCGGCGCGACGAGTTGGCTTCGTTCTCGAACTGGGGCGTGAAGAGCGTCCACGTGGCCGCACCGGGCGCGGAGATTCTTTCGACGTGGCCGAACAATTTGTACGAAGAACACTCCGGCACGTCGATGGCGACGCCGGAAGTTTCGGGCGTCGCGGCGCTCGTCCTCGCGTTGAATCCCGACATGACGGTCAAGGACCTGCGCGAGCGGTTGCTCAACTCGGTCGATAAAGTGCCCGCGCTGCAAGGCAAGATCGCCAGCGGCGGACGCATCAACGCGGCCCTCGCGGTCAAGGCCGAATAAGCGCGGCGACGATTCCGGCTATCGCTCGAAGCCCCTGTGAGTTGCACACTCGCAGGGGCTTCGTCTTTCAGGTATGATTTGCCGCACCGAAAATTTTTATTCAGAGCGAATCACAGAGCAAGGAGTTGACAGCCCACATGAGCGCATCAACGCAGCCGCAATCCACGAACGCCATACCGGAACTCGATCAGCTTTGCATCAACACGATCCGCACCCTGTCGCTCGATGCCGTCGAGCGCGCCGAGTCGGGTCATCCCGGCTTGCCGCTCGGCGCAGCGCCGATGGCTTACGTCTTGTGGACGCGCTTCATGCGACACAATCCGAAAAATCCGAAGTGGGCGAACCGCGACCGCTTTCTGCTCTCCGCGGGTCACGGCTCGATGCTCATCTATGCGCTGCTCCATTTGACCGGCTACGATCTGCCGCTCGACGAACTCAAGGGGTTTCGCCAGTGGGGTTCGATGACGCCCGGTCATCCTGAATACGGCTTCACGCCCGGCATCGAGATCACGACCGGGCCGCTCGGTCAAGGGTTTGCCAACGGCGTCGGCATGGCGATGGGCGCGGCTCACCTCGCGGCGAAATTCAATCAAGCCGATTTTCCGATCATCGATCATCACGTCTATGCCATCGTCTCGGACGGCGACCTGATGGAAGGCGTCGCCAGCGAAGCCGCGTCGCTCGCGGGGCACTTAAAACTCGGCAAGCTGATCTATCTCTACGACGACAACCATGTGACCATCGAAGGTTATACCAAGCTCGCGTTTACAGAAGACGTGCCTAAACGTTTCGATGCTTACGGCTGGCACACGTCCGTCGTCGCAGACGGCAACGACCTTGATGCTATCGAGCGCGCGATTCGTGAAGCGCAAGACGTGACTGATCGACCGTCGCTCATCTCAGTCAAGACCGTGATCGGTTACGGCATGCCGACCGCCGGCACACGCAAAGCGCATAGCGACGCGCCCGGTGCGGACGGCGTGCGCGAGACGAAACGACATCTGGGTTGGCCCGAAGATAAAGAGTTCTACATTCCCGAAGAGGCGGCGCAGCACTTCCGTGCGGCTATTGAACGTGGCTCACAGCAGGAGCAAGAGTGGAACGAATCGGTTGCACGCTACACAGAGCAGCACGCCGAACTCGGCCGCGCGTGGCACACGTTGATGGAGGGCGAATTGCCCGCCGATTGGGAAGCGAAGCTGCCGACGTTCGCGGACGCGAAGGCGATGGCGACGCGCGCCGCGTCGGGCGAAGTTATCAACGCGCTCGCGCCCGTTATCCCCGCGCTCATCGGCGGCTCGGCCGATCTCGGCGTGTCGAACAACACGGACATCAAAGACGGCGGCGACTTTGAAGCCGACTCATACGACGGTCGCATCCTACACTTCGGCGTGCGCGAACATGCGATGGGATCGACCATGACGGGCATCAGTTTGAACGGCGGTCTGATCCCTTACGGCGGCACGTTCCTCACCTTCTCCGATTACATGAAGCCCGCGATCCGCCTCGCCGCTTTATCCGAAGTGCAGGTCATCTACGTCTTCACGCACGACTCCATCGGCCTCGGCGAGGACGGCCCGACGCATCAGCCCATCGAACATCTCGCGGGTCTGCGCGCCATCCCGCACCTCTACGTTATCCGCCCCGCCGATCCACATGAAGTGCGCGAAGCGTGGCGCATCGCCATTCTGCGCCGCGAAGCGCCGACCGCGCTCATCTTAACGCGCCAGAAAGTGCCCACGCTTGATCGCAAGGTCTATGCTCCGGCCGAAGGCTTACGCCGCGGCGCATATATTTTGGCCGACGCGACCGACGCGAACGGTCAACCCGCGACGCCGCAACTTATTCTGCTTGCGACCGGCTCGGAAGTTTCCTTGACACTCGATGCGCGCACGACTCTGCAAGCAGAGGGCACGCCCACGCGTGTCGTCTCGATGCCCTGTTGGGAGTTGTTTGAAGAACAGGACGCGGCTTATCGCAATGAAGTGTTGCCGCGCGACATAACCGCGCGCCTCAGTGTCGAAGCGGGCGCGCGGCTCGGTTGGGATCGTTACGTCGGCCCTGCGGGCGATTGTCTCTGTCTCAACCGCTTCGGTGGTTCTGCGCCCGGCGATGTGGTCATGCGCGAACTCGGCTTCTCGGTCGAGAACGTCGTCAAGCGTGCGCGCGCTTTGTTGTCGTCATAACTTCGGTGCAGGCGAGGTTGTCTTATGCGAATTGCAATCGGTGCGGACCACGGCGGTTATCCGTTGAACGAGCGCGTGATCGAAGAACTACGCGCGGCCGGGCATGAACTCGAAGACTTCGGCACGCACGACGGCGCGCAGGCCGACGATTATCCTGATTACGCATGGCAGGTCGGCTTGGCGGTGCGCGAAGGACGAGCCGAGATCGGGATCGTCATCTGCGGCAGCGGCGTCGGCGCAAACGTGGCGGCGAACAAGATCAAAGGCGTGCGCGCGGCGTTATGCAGCGACACTTACTCGGCGCACCAGTCGCGCGAACACGACGACTGCAACGTGCTCTGTTTAGGCGCGCGCGTTGTGGGCAGCGAAGTGGCGATGGAACTCGTGCGCGCGTTCGTCGGCGCGCGCTTCACCGGCGAAGCACGGCATCAACGCCGCCTCGACAAAGTGCTCGACATCGAACGCCGCGAAACCTCTGCGAGTTGAACTCAATTAATAACGCAACCATTGCACCGGGCTAGTTACGCAACCGCGCACGCCCGACACTTATTCAACAAACCACACGCAGAACGCCGGGCAACACGCGGAACTCGACGGGCGTGCGTCCGCGCACGTCGCCGTCGGCTTCGATCAGTAGCGCGTCATGCCGCGTCACGTTGTCTAAGCGCACACGCTCGCCAAGTGTGATCCGCACGCGCGGGTTAGCTACGTGACCGCCGCTGTGTATGCGCGTCAACTCGCGCACAATCCCGGCCCGGCCGATGCCGCAAGCAGTCACCACGTCGAGTTGGCCGTCGTCCACACGCGCCGTGGGCGAGAACATCATGCCGCCGCCCGCGTATGGACTGTTCGCCACCGCCACCAGATTCGTCAGACACTCCTGCGGATCAGCTTCGTCAACGCGAACCAGCAGCCGGTGCATCCGCCAACGTGCGAGCGCCTGCACGGCCGCGAGTGCAAAGCGCGCTTCGCCCGACAGACGCCGCACGCGCGCCCCTTGCGCCGCCACGCGCCCCGCGACTTCCGCGCCGATGCCGAGCGTCGCGGCGTTGAGACAGATGAACGTGTGATGACCTTGATCGGTCGTCGCCGTGCCGTGCAAGAGATCGACCGTGCGCGTCGTGCCGTTTGCATGGTCGTGTTGTTGACAGTGCGCGACTAGGCGCGCGAGCCAGTGTGCGAGCGAGGCGCGGCCGCCCTGTAGGCTGCGCGCGAAGTCGTTGCCCGTGCCGCCGGGCAGGACGGCGAGCGCGGCTTGTGCGCTGACGGGCGCGGGCGTCGCGGTCAGTTCGTGCGTGCGCGTGAAGAAACCTGTCGCCACTTCGCTCAACGTGCCGTCGCCGCCGACGACGGCGATGGTGCGGTAGCCCTCGTGCAACGCAAGACGTGCGCGCGTCTGCGCGTCGCCGGATTGCCGCGCTTCGTGCGCGTCGAACCGCACGTTCGCATCTTTTAGTGCGGCTTGCACGACGGCCCATGCCTGTCGTGCGCGTGCGGCCTCGTAGTTGACGATGACGAATAGTTCGGGTTGTATACTCATTGCGCGTACCACTTTAACAGGCGCGGAGGATTAGACCATGATTGAACGGATGCGCGCGGTTGTAATCGTGCAACACGGCGGGGTCGAAGGGTTGGAGGTGCGCGAGGTTGAGCGTCCCGTGGCGGCGGGCGACCGCGTGCGTGTGCGCGTGCATGCGGCGGCCTTGAATCGGGCCGACCTGTTGCAACGGTGCGGACTCTATCCTGCGCCGCCGGGCGTGCCCGCGGACATTCCGGGGCTTGAGTTCGCGGGCGAGGTCGAACAGTTGGGCGCAGACGTGGGCGCGTGGCATGTGGGGCAGCGCGTGTTCGGGATCGTGGGCGGCGGCGCGCAGGCTGAGTATGTCGTCGTGCCGGAGAACGCGTTGGCAGAGATTCCCGATGCGCTTGATTGGGCGGAAGCGGCGGCCGTGCCTGAAGCGTTCATCACGGCGCACGATGCGTTGTTCACGCAGGCCCGGTTGCAGATGGGCGAGCGCGTGCTTGTGCATGCGGCCGGGTCGGGCGTCGGCCTCGCCGCGAGCCAACTCGCGCACGCGGCGGGTGCGACCGCTTACGGCACGGCGCGGACGCCGGATAAACTTGAACGCGCGCGTGCGTTCGGCTTTGATGAAGTGATCGCTATTGAAGGCGACGACCCGCGCGTCTTCGCCGACGCGGTGCAGATGTGGACCAACGGCGCGGGCGTGCAAGTGGTCCTCGACCTAGTGGGCGCGTCTTACTTGGCGGCGAACTTGGCGGCGCTTGGGCGGCATGGTCGCCTCTTGCTCGTCGGCACGATGGGCGGGGCGCAAGCGCCGCTGGACTTCGGCGTCGTGATGCACAAGCGTTTGCGGCTGATCGGCACAGTCTTGCGTGCGCGTTCGACCGAAGAGAAGGCGCGCGCGACTCGTCTGTTTGCCGCGCACGTCGTGCCGCTGCTCGCGCGGCGCATCGTTCTACCCGTGATTGATCGAACTTATCCGCTCGCCGAGGTTCGCGCCGCGCACACGCGACTTGAAAGTAACGAGAGCTTCGGGAAGATCGTTCTGTTGTTGGATGGTGAGGCGTAACAAGACACGATAGTTATAACGTCTGTTCAAGCACGCAACGCATGCATCTGCGGCCCGAAAGCACAAGGGGAGCTTTTGGTTAAAGCTCCCCTTGTGTCTTCAGTGTTGATGATGCAGCCGCTCGTACTCGTCGGCTTCCTGTTTGGTGCGATGGACAGTGCCGTCCGCGTGTTCGGGCGGCGTATAGACCGTATAGAGTTTCAGCGGCACGCCGCCGGTCGCCAGAATGTTGTGCAGCGTGCCCGCGGGCACGACGACCACAGAACCTGCGCGCACGGGGCGACGTTCACCCGCCAGCACGGCCTCGCCCACGCCGTCAACGAACGCGAGCACTTGATCGATCCCGTCGTGTACTTCTTCGCCGATCTCCGCGCCGACCGGAATGGACATCAACACCAGTTGTGATCGGTCGGTGGTGAATAGCACTTGCCGGAAGTTCTCGTTCTCCCGCGCAAGGCTCACCACGTCCTCTGCATAGCTGTTCTTACTCATCGCTTCCTCCTGTCATCGAGCGACGACACGCGAAGCTCAAATTCACTCCGCGTGCCGGCCCGGCAATGGGCTTAGTCTGCGCCGACAGTCTCCGCCGCCGGTTGCTTGACTTGCAGCCCCAATCCTTCGGCCACGCGCTGACCGTACTCCTCGTCGCATTGCGTCAAATGGCCGATCATGCGCGCTTGTATGTCAGTGTCGCACTGCTTGAGTTGCGCGACCAAGTTGCCGATCAACTCGTCGCGTTCCCACTGTTCCATCGCGCGATAACGCGCGCCCGCTTGCCCGTAGTTGTTCGTGCGGCTGATCGCCTGACGCACGATGTGACCTTGCACGTAAGGCTTGTGGTCCTGCCCCGTCTTCGGCGCTTCGCGCAGACCGCCCTTGCTCGACGGCTCGTAGTTGACGTGCGGGTTCGCGCCGGCCTCGTTGCCGTCCACGTAATAGGTCATCTGCCCGTCGCGCTGATTGGTGGCCACGTGCGTCTTCGGCTTATTGATCGGCAGTTGGATGTAGTTCGGCCCGACGCGATGGCGCTGCGTGTCCGAATAAGAGAACGTGCGCCCTTGCAGCAGTTTGTCGTCGGAGAAATCCAGCCCATCGACCAGCACGCCCGTGCCGAAGGCGGCCTGCTCAACCTCTGCGAAATAATTGGTCGGGTTCTTGTCGAGCACCATGCGCCCGACCGGCAGCAGCGGAAACTGTTCTTCGGGCCAAACCTTCGTCGCGTCGAGCGGATCGAAGTCCAACTCTGCATGCTCGTCGTCGGACATGATCTGCACGCACAACTCCCACTCAGGAAAACGCCCTGCTTCGATGGCGTCGTATAGGTCCTGCGTGGCGTGGTTGAAGTTGCCGATCTTGTCGGCCTCGGCCTGCGTCAAATTCCGCACGCCCTGTTGCGGGATGAAGTGATACTTGACGAGCACGCCCGCGCCGTCCGCGTTGTACATCTTGTATGTGTTGACGCCCGCGCCGCGCATCTCGCGGTAGTTCGCTGGGATGCCCCACGGGCTAAAAAGCCAAGTGATCATGTGCATCGCTTCGGGCGTGAGACTGATGAAGTCGAAGATGCGGCGCGAGTCCTGCCGGTTCGTCACGGGGTCGGGTTTGAAGGCGTGAACCAGATCAGGGAACTTGATCGCGTCGCGGATAAAGAAGATTTGCAGGTTGTTGCCGACCAAGTCCCAGTTGCCGTCTTCGGTGTAAAACTTGATGGCGAAGCCGCGCGGGTCGCGCAAGTTCTCAGGCGAATGACCGCCGTGAATCACGGTCGAGAAACGGACGAAGACAGGCGTGCGTTTGCCCTGCTCCTGAAACAACTTCGCGCGCGTGTACTTCGCGGCCGGTTCGTCGCCGATCTTGCCGTAAGCTTCAAAATAGCCGTGCGCGCCCGCGCCGCGCGCATGCACCACGCGCTCCGGGATGCGCTCGCGGTCGAAGTGTGTGATCTTCTCTAAGAACTGGTAGTTCTCCAACACCGTCGGCCCACGGTCGCCGACGGTGCGGTTGTTCTGGTTGTCGTAGACGGGATGACCCTGCCGGTTTGTCAGGATAGGTTGGTCGCCCGCTGCGTCCGGGCCGCCGGGCTTGTTCGCTTCATCGCTCATGCTCTGGTCTATTAGCTCCTTTCGTGCTTCACATGCGTTGATAACAATAATTACTATTGATCGACGCGAAAAAAATTTTACCGCCGGCACTCGCGGCAGTAGCCTAAGAGTTCGAGCCGGTAGTCTTCGACGGCGAAACCGGCCTGCGGCTTCACCTGTTTCAACAGATCGAGGCCCTGCCCGGCTTCTAAGTCCCACATCTTGCCGCAACTGAGGCAGCGCGTGTGATAGTGATGATCGGTGCGGATGTCGTAGCGCGCGGCGGCGTCGCCGTAGCTGAGTTTGGACGCAGCGCCGCAGGCGACCAGTGCCTCCAAGTTCTTATACACGGTCGCCAGACTGATCTTCGGCAGCTTCGGCTTGACCGCGAGATAGACCTCCTCGGCCGACGGGTGATGCGCCACCCCGCTCAAGTAATCGTAGACGGCGACCCGCTGCCGGGTCAGGTGTGCCCCGTTCGCTTCCAGTTTGTCCCGCAACGTGCCGGCGGGTTTTGCTTTCCTGCGCGTGCTCATCTCCTTGCCCTCTGCGCTTCGTAGCGACGGGCGGCAAGATAGCGCAGGCACTTGAGAAAGTCAATAGTAATTATTAATCTCGTTGTCTTCAGTGTGACCGATGCTTGTCTGCTCACTTGTCACTCGCCGCGTGCCGCTGTTATCATCCCGTTCTTAAGGGAGCGGCGCGCGGCCCGTTGCGCGGTCGGATGTTTGGAGGAAACGCGAGAGTGAAAGTAGAGTTGAACCAGTTAATTGCCGTGCAGCAGTTGGACACAAACATCCGCAGGTTGCAGGCCGAGTTTGAAGCCATCCCGCAGAAGCGCGCTGAGATCGACAAAGAGTTCGAGCAGCGCGCTTCCGAGTTTTTAGCCCTCGAACAGCGCCGCGACGAAGCGCGCACGGCACGCACGCGCCTCGAAACCGAGTTGGCCGAAACGCGCACCAAAGCCGAGCACGCCGACCGCGCGTTGATGGCGGCGACGAACGAGAAGGAGTACGGGGCTGCCATCCGCGAGGGCGACGCCGCCCGCAAGCACGGCTCGGATTTGGAGACGAAAATCCTCGAACAGATGGAAATCTTCGACAGCGCCGAGCAGGAGATTGGCCGGCGCGCGCCCGAACTTGAGACGTTGCGGGCCGAGCGCGACACGCAACTCGCGGCGCTCGATGCACAGGCGGCAGCGCAGGCCCGCCAGATCGACGAGCAGCAACAAGAGCGCGCCCGCCTGTTCAACGAACTCCCGAAGCAGATGAGCGCGCTCTACGACCGTGTTAAGGCGCGTGTGCGTGGCAGCGTCGCGGTGGCAGAGGCGCGCAACGGTTCCTGCACCGCCTGTCATATGACGCTGCGCCCGCAGATCATGGCGCAGGTGCGACGCGGCGACGAAGTTATCACTTGCGACAACTGTAGCCGCATACTCTACTACGTGCCCGCCGCCGCCGCGTCTTAGTCAGACAAGCGAGCGCACGTTAAGCGGCGGTTGAAGTAAAGCAAGCGGGCAGTCGCCGTTTGCCCTTGATCATTCCTCCTCGTCCCTTCGCGCCCCTTACAATCTCCCGTCATAATTTCGTCATCGACGTGCGGTCAAATGCGCGTACAGTTGTCGTGTCGGACATGAGGGGAGCTATGCCGGAAGCACAAGCGGGGACAGAGCAGACGCAGGCGGCGCAGGTTGTGCCGCCGAGCATTGCGCGCGGGCAACGGGCGCGCTGGTGGCAACGACGCGGCACGAAGCGGCGCGGCTTCTGGTACGAGGACGCGCGCGGCCGGCGCATCACGGACGAAGCGGCGCTCGCCAGAATTAAAGCTCTGGTCATCCCGCCCGCGTGGCGCGAGGTGCGGATCGCGCCGGGCGCGCAGGCTCGTTTGCAAGCCATCGGCCTCGACGCGAACGACCGCGTGCAGCGCATCTATCATCCGTCGTTCGCGGCCAAGCGGCAGCGCCTCAAGTACGAAAAGATCGTGCGCTTCGGCGCGCAACTCGGCGCACTCCGCCGTCGCACTAACGAAGACATCGCGCGCGCCGACCTGTCGAAGCAGCGCGTCTTGGCCGTCGTCATACGTCTGATCAACGACCTCTACTTCCGTGTCGGTTCGGAGACGAGCGTTAAGCGTTATCGCACTTACGGGGTGACGACCTTGCGCAACCGGCATCTGACGATCCAGCGCGGCGGCCGGCTCGTCTTCAACTTCGTCGGCAAGCATCACATACGCCACCGCCGCATCCTCGTGGACGAAGAACTCGCCACGCTCATGCGCGACATACAGAAACTCGGCGGCGCAAAACTTTTCCACTACTACGACGAAGAACAGCGCCGCGCCATTCCGATTAACCCGCGCGACGTGAACGACTACATCAAGGCCGCGACGGGGCCGGAATTTTCCGCCAAAGATTTTCGCACGTGGGGCGGGACGTTGCTGGCGGCGACGGAGTTGGCCGATCTGGGCAAGGTTGAAGATGAGCGGCAGGCGAAGCGGCAGATCGTGAACGCTATCAAACGGGTCGCGGAACATCTCGGCAACACGCCGGCCGTCTGTCGCAGTTGCTACGTCCATCCGCAAGTGCTCGAAGCTTACGCGCGCGGCCTCACGCTCGAAGAGTTTCGCCCGCGCCGCGAGCGCCGCATCGGCCGGCAGCAGCCCGAATATCTACCGGAAGAACGCGCGCTGTTGAAGCTCTTGAATGCGCAGACGAACGGAACGTCAGCAACGTAACGACGCATCGGGACTTAAAACATAACGGGCGCAAGGAAGTCGATCCTTGCGCCCGTCGTGTTTGGTCTAAGCGTGCGACACGCGCCGCTTGTTTAGAAGCGGTATTGATAGCGCGCGGTGACGCTGCGGCCGGGGCCGTCCACGCCCCAACTTGGGCCGCGGTAGTTGTGATCGAAGATGTTCTCGAAGTCAATCGAGACGTGCGAGCCTTCGCCGAAGCGGAAGCCGCCGCGCACGTTGAACAGTCCGTAACCGGGCAGGTACGGGAATAGCGGCACGGTCGTGCCGTCGTTGACGACGCGCACGCCGTTGATAACTGCGCCGATGGGGAGCAGACGATTCTGTACTTGCAAGAGCGTCTCGCCGGTCGGCGTCAGGATCGTCTCGTTGTTCGTGGCGCAGATGCCGTCGGGGCCGGGGTTGACGAGGCCGCGGATGCACGCGCCGCGCCGGAAGAAGTCGCGTATGTCGTTGCGCGAACGGGCCGCGCCCGTGCGCCGGTCGCCGAGGTCGAGCGTGGACAGACGGTTCTGTCTATCGGCCAAGGTCGAATAGGCTTCGACGAAGTAACGCGAGCCGGTCGGTTCGTAGCGCAGGCGCAGGAAGCCGGCGGCGGGCGGCGTGCCGCCTTCGATGTTGGGTGGCAGCCCCGTCGCGCGGTCGTAGGCGCGAATCATCGTGAAGTTGCCGCCGAACAGCCAGTTGCGCGTGAAGCGATAGTTCAACTCGTATTCAAGGCCGTAGATGCGCGCTTGGGCGAAGTTGGCGCGCACGAGCACGGGGCTGGTCGAGAGCGCGACGAAGACCGCGCCGGTCGTCGGGTCTTGCCGGATGATCTGCTCGCTGCCGAGGAACTGCCCCGTCGCGCCTTGCGGCAGGATGAGCGTCTGCTGCGAGATGGCGTTGCCTACGTCGTTGAGGAACACGGTCAGGTCGGTGTCGAAGTTATGCCGCCGGTAGCGTATGCCGCCGTCGAAGCTGTTGCTCGTCTCCGAGCGCAAGACGCGCACGGGTTGACCGGATGAAACAGCGGTCGCGTCGGCGGTCGTGCCGATCAGGCCGCCAAAGCCGACGGCGGTGCGGGCGTCGGCCTCGAAGCCGTTGCCGACGAGGCCGAGCGTGCCGAGGTCTGTGATCGACGGCGCACGGAAGCCGCGACTGTAGTTGAAGACTAAGTTGAGGCCGTCCGTGACGCGACCAACGAAGCCGAAGCGACCTGAAAAGTCCGAGGCACGCAAACTGTCGTCGGGCCACAGCGGGCGACCGCCGATGACAGGCGCGTTGGCGGCGCGCGAACGATAAGAGGCGACGTTGTAGCGCAACGCTCCGCTTAAGCGCAGTCGCCCGTTGGCGAGATCGGCCACGTCCTGTATGTACGCGCCGGCCGTGATGTAGCGCGAACCACTCGGCACGCGCGGGCGCGAGAGCACGTCGCGGTTCGTCACCGGATCGAAAGTGTAAGCGGGCGCGTCGATAGTCTCGCGGTAGAAGTCCGCGCCGAGCAGCAGCGTGTTCGTGCCGCCCAGTTGTTTGTCGAGATAGCCCGTGAGGCCGAACGACTTGGTGCGCTCCTTCTGGTGCGTGATCGCGGCGAACGGATTGCCGCGCCCGCCCTGATTAACGCGTTCCTCGCGCTGCGTGTTGTAAGACGCGGTGAATGAACCGTTGTCGAAGAAACCGACGCCCTGTTTGAGATAACGCAAGTAACCGAAGTCGAGCATCAGGTTGCGCAGGTCGGCGATCAAGCCGCCGTCGCCGCCTAACGTCTGATCGTAACGTTTGCCGCCGTCCTGTTGGCTGCGCTGGTAATGAAAGACGATTTGCTGATCGTTTTCGGGCGCGTAGTTGAAGTGGAACGTGCCGCCGTATTGCGTGAACGCAGTATCGGTCAAACGCGAGCCGAGGATGTCGGAACGCAAGCCTAAGAAACGTTGGATGGACGAGTGCAGATCGACGCCGCCAGCGGGGCGCAGGTTGTTGACGCGGCGCGCAGCGATGTTCGCCAGTACGCCCATGCGTCGCGTGCCATATGTGAGCAGCGAGTTGCCGCCGAAGGAGAGATCGGCGGCGGTGAAGAAGGTGTTGAACTCGCCGTGCGTCTCCGGTTTGTCGCCGCCGAAGCCGGGCACGCGCGTGATCAGATGCACCGTGCCGCCGATGGAGTCCGACCCGTACTGCGCGCTGTTCGGCCCGCGCAGCACTTCGACCGCGCGCAACGAACTCGGCTCGTTCAAGTTGAAGAACGTGCTGACGCCGCCGCGCATCGCGGACGTGGTGTAACGCACATCGTCCACATAGACCGCGACCTTCGTGCCCGTCAAACCGCGCACGAAGATGCCGCCCATGTTCGTGCTCGTGCGTTGCAAGGAGAGGCCCGGTTCTTCGTCCGCGACCTGCGCGAGCACGGCCGTCGTGCGTTGCATGATGCCATCTTCGCTGACGATGTTGACCGCCTGCGCGACGCGATCCTTATGGGCCACCTGCCCGCGCTCGGCCGTCACCGTCACTTGCTCGGAGAGCGGATTGACTTCAAGCATGACCTGCACGTCGGCGGTCGCGCCTTCGGCGACGCGCGCGGCGACGCGCCGATTGGCAAAGTCGCGGTGCGTGACGCGCACTTCGTAAGAGCCGCTCGGCACGTCTGCAAATTGGAAGCGCCCGTCCGCGTTCGTCTCGACCGATTGCGCGACGAACTGCTGCGTGCTGACGAGATAGACGCGGGCGCGCTCGACGGCCGCGCCCGCCGTATCGGTGACACGACCGGCGATCTGGCCGCGCCCGGATTGTTGTGCGTGCGCCAGCGGCGCAACGCACGAAAGCATGATGGCCAGTCCGAGTGTTAAGATCGGGATGGCTCTCGTGGTTAAGATTGAGGAGGTTTTCATAGCTCTGAATCCTGTTGTTTGCTGGAAAGTTGTTTGGTTGCGGTAGCCCTTTGAGCCGTGGTTGCAGCGGCCCTCTGAGCCTAGTGATTGAACGTTCAAGTTAAGCGGGGGGGCGAACTACTACCAGCGGCCGTAGTTCATCGGCGGGGGGTTTAGGTTGACTTTGAGTTGCGGCGGCGGCAGAAAATTTAAGGCCGGCACGTCTCGGAGTGCGTGCCGGCCTAAGCCCGTGAATCGCGCGCCGGTTCCGGCGCAGTCGCTGCTGAAAGGAGATTCATGCCGCAGCAGCACTGCATCGACGCGGACTCTAGCTCACTTGCCCCGCAGCTTACACGTGCGTTGAAGCTACTACCAGTATTCGTTTTTATTTAAGAAAAGTTTTATCGCGCGCACAGGCAAATGCATGTTTAAGCCGCACGATTGCGCGCTTGATGCACCTGAATCTTTGAGCTATCTGAGCGCGCTGACGACGTATTCGAGCGCCGTGTGCGTGGTGGCGAGTATGCGCGCGTCTGTGGCCGCGAGTAGGCTCAACGTCAGCAGCAGCATAGACGCGCCGGCCCAGAGCCACTCGCCGTAGGCATAGACGCGTGCGGGTCGCGGGGCGATCCGGCCGTCGGCCAGTTGCGTCAGTCGGCGCACACGCCACGCGATGCTGCCGTCGGCCAGTTCGCTAATCAGGTACGCGCCGGCCGGCATCGTGGGGCGCGCGCCCTGTGGCACGAGGCGCGCGATCTTGACGAGGGCGGCGGCGAGATCGAGGGCCGCGCCCGTGTCGGCGCTATCGCAAGCGGCGTGTTCGTCGGCCGCGCCTTCGGCGCTCTCCGACCAAGCGCGGTCGAGCGTGCGCCCGGCCGGGCAGATGGTCAGCACGTCGCGGCAGGCGCGCAAGATGGCGCGTTTCAGGTTGTCGCGCGCTGCGAGGTGGCCGCGTTCGTGTGCGAGCGCGGCTAGTAGTTCAGCTTCGTCAAGCGCGTCGAACAGTTGGTGCGCGATGAACAGGCGCGGGCGCAAGAGGCCGACGACCGCGATGACGGGGAACGGATGCGCGACGCGATACGCGGGCACGTCTATGCCGGGCAGATGCACAGGCTCGGCGTGCGCGAGCCAGTCGGCGACGAGCCGGCGCGTCGTCAGCCAAGCGGCCAGCCCGCGCCACGCGGCCAAGACAAGACCGGCAATCGCCAGTAAGGCCAAACGCGGCCAACTTCAAGCTGACCACTTCGGCGCTTGCCTCCGGTTCGTGCCGCAGGTAGGCGGGCACGACGAGCGCGGCGACGAATAACAACGCGAGCGCGCACGGGCTGACGCGCAGGGCGAACAGCAGTTGCGCGCGGGTGGCGGCCGTCCAATCGTTGGTGCGCTGCTTAAGCCAGATGCGCCACACGCTCGCCACCGCAAGCGCGGTCAACGCGTTCACGGTCAACAGGGCCGCGAGCGCGAGGCATAAACCGAGCAGGTGATACATGATCTTTTAGTCCTCGTCGCGTTTGGTCGGGGACGTGCGCCGCAGTTGCTTGCGCTTCTCTTTGACGAGGCGTTCGAGTTCGTCCAACAACTCGCGGTCATGCTCGCTGACGGCATCCACGATGCAGGCGAGCATCGGTTCGGCCGACTGCTCGCCGTTGCGCCCAAGCAGCGCATCGAGCACATCGGCAGCGATGCCGCGCTCGAACTCTTCGGGCGAGACGCGCGGCACGTAGACAAACGCGCGCCCGTCTTTGCGCCGGTCGAGCAACTCTTTTTTATAGAGCCGGTCGAGCGTGGTCATCAGCGTGGTATATGCGATCCGGCCGCCGAACTCGTCATGCACATCGCGCACACTCAACTCGCCGCGCCGCCATGCAAACTGCATCACGGCGCGCTCTAGTTTACCGAGCGCGGGCATCACTACATCGGACGGGCGTTGAAAACCGAACAGGCGAAAGGCTGGCATTCTCATGGCGGTTGCAAGTTATAGTTTGAAGTGTGCTGTGCCGTCAATGCGCGGGGCGAAAAAATGCTGCTGGCCGGAAAAATGTTGACCGCCGGATGTCCCCCAACATCCGGCGGTCAACAATGCGAAGGTGCGCTGCCCTTTCACCCCTAAGACTGACGCGCATTATGAAGCGCAGCGACACGAGCAGGCGCGCACTGTGCGTCTCAGGTCATTGCGCGGCGAGGCGCGCGACGAGAGATGTGCCAACTCGACCTTCGCGTCTCTGCCCACTGGCTACCTCCCCGATTGGCGGCCCACAGGCAGAAGACTTTCGCACGGGATGCTGCCCCCTGAATCTCCGTTTACGCCGGAGCATCCCAAGCTATCTTTAAGCGACCCCACCCACCAACGCGTACATCATCGCCCACGCCCCTTGAGGAAAACTTGAGCCGCCGCCACATCAGCCATTAACTTCTGATCATAACCCCACTGTTTGTCATACTTACGTGCGCCAAAAAATATTTTTCGCGGCTGTAAGCGACCGACACGCGGGCGCAAATTGACCGCCCCAACTGAATCAGAAACGCCCCCGATTCATTCCGGGGCGTCTCGCCTTCAGTCCGAGCCTCCCCGCGCGGGTTGAGAAACGGTGCGGGCGCAGTTCGAGTGGCACGTTAGGCGTGCATAAACGTTGCGGCTGGAATTATGGCTCAGTCACACGATATAGTGCCGGCCTTGCACCATCTCGGATAGCACCATTTTTATCCGTTAAGGATTTCGCGGCGAAACGCTGTGGCAAGCTGGCACGTCTTCTCTAGGGCCGGCGCTAGGCACGGGCTTTGCTCTTGCGTCGAGCAGCAATTGCAAAAGCCCCTCGCTGGTGCGTGTCAACACCGGGCACATGGTTGTTCTCGCCTTTCGATAGGTCCCGGCCGCGGCGCGTCGCCGAGCGAAGCAAATCGATCTCTCCGGCCAGTTAGGAAAAGGAGCGTAGCTATGCGCTACAACACCAGCACAGTCCGAACTCTCTTGCTCGCCACACTGCTGCTCGCCCTCGCCGCCACGACCGCGTTTGCAGCCACAGACGACACGCGTTATGACTCCGACTATGACGAGACGGCCCGCGTCGCACGCATCAGTTTGCTGAGCGGCGACGTGAGTTTGCAACGCGCCGGCAGTCGCAAGTGGGAACACGCCACGTTGAACTTCCCGCTCGTCGAAGGCGACCGCATCGCCACCGGCGCGGGCGCACACGCCGAGCTACAGATCGACGCGCGCAACTTCGTCCGTCTCGGCGAATACACGACGCTCGACATCGTTAGTTTGCGCGCCGAAGGCATCGCCCTGAGTCTGCCCGAAGGCACGGCCACTTTGCGCCTCGCGCGCTTCGCGCCCGACACCGAGTACTTCGAGATCGACGCGCCCAAGACGACCATCGCCGCCGAAGAACGCGGCCTCTATCGCTTGGACGTGGCGCAGAACGGCAACGTGCGCGTCACCGCCCGCAACGGCGCGCGCGCACGCATCTACTCAGACACGTCCGGCTTCACCTTGCGCGACAACCGCACGGCCGAACTCGTCTACGACGCCAGCGGCGAAGGCGATTGGAGTTTCACCGCCGCGCGCGATTTCGATAATTGGGATCGCTGGAACGACGACCGCGAACGTTATCTCGCCGAGCGTCTGCGCTACGACAACCGCGACCGCTATTACGACGACTCCATCTGGGGCGCGGAAGAACTCGACCTCTACGGCGATTGGGTTTCGACGCGCGACTACGGTTACGTCTGGCGACCGCGCACGACCATCATCAACAACTATTACGACTGGGCTCCGTATCGCTACGGGCACTGGGTTTGGTTTCCGCCTTACGGCTGGACGTGGGTGGGCGACGAGCCGTGGGGCTGGGCCCCGTATCACTACGGGCGCTGGGTCTATCATGAAAACTACTGGTGCTGGGCCCCGCGCGGCTACTACAACTACAACCGTCGCAGTTGGTGGCGACCCGCGCTCGTCGCGTTTGTCTTCTCCAACAACAACGATGTCTGTTGGTATCCGCTCGGCTATCGCCAACACGATCCGCACTCGCGCTCATACGGCAATCGTGATCGTGACCGCGTGAAGTTGTTGGGCAACAGCGCAGGCGTCAACGAGCCGCCGCTTGATCGGGCCATCTATCAACGCGCGGTCAGCAGTCTGCCCGCACGCGAGTTCGGCATGATGAAAGCGCGGCCACGTTCCGCCCCGACCACGCTTGCGCTCGATGCGGTCAAGAAAGAACCCTTGCGCGGTCGTTTGCCGATCAAACCGAACGACGACGCGTCCGTTGGCACGGGCAATAGTAGTAACAGCAATGGCGCAATCGCGGCCCGCCCGCGCATCGGTGCGGACGTGAAGTCGCACCCGTCTGATCCGAATCGTCGCTTGCCTGAGCGGCAGACCGGCGCGGCGGTGCGCGTTCCCGGCAAGTCGCTCGACGCGGAACTCAAGAACGAGCGCATCTTCAAGAACCGCACGCCGCGCGTGGGCACAACTGATGCGACGAGCGGCGCGACCGACAACACGGACGCACGCCCGACCGGCGCGGTCACGCGGCCATTCCCCGGCCGCATGCCCAAGACGGACGTGACCAGCGACACAGGCGAGCCGAAGTTGACGCGCCCGCCCAAGTCCACACGCACCGGCGACGACGACACGCGCCCGCGCGACCCCGGCTTCAATAAAAACTCCGAGTCGAAGCGGCCCGTCGAACGCACGAACGACAACGGCGACAGCGGCAACCAAGCGCAGCCCGCGCCCGTCGAGCGCACCGCGCCGAAGTACGAACGGCCCGAACCGAAGTATGAGCGGCCTGAACCGAAGCGCGAACGCGTCGAGCCGAAGGTGGAGCGGCCCGAACCGCGCTACGAACGACCGGAGCCTAAGTACGAACGGCCCGAACCCAAGTACGAACGCCCCGCGCCGCCACCGCGCGAAGAACGCCACGACCCGCCGCCCCAACGTGAGGAGCGCCATGAAGCGCCGCCGCCACGCGAGGAACGCCGCGAGTCGCCGCCGCCACCGCGTGAGGAGAAACGATCTGATCCGTCGCCTGAACGCGACTCGCCCGCGAAGTCACGCAAAGACCCACCGCGCTAACGCTGCTTAGCAGCACAGACAACAAGGGCGACACACGTTGCGATGCGTGTCGCCCTCGTTCATTTACCGCGAACTTTACTGCTCGCGCCCGAAGCGCAACTTGTACTCAATCGAGTTGACGAAGCCGCTGACCATCGTGCGATAGTCCGTCGGGTGCGCGTTCAGATAATCGAGTCACGCTTGATAACCGCCCGCTTCCGGGTCGCGGCGCAGATATCGTCTGCGTGCTGTCGCCCAACTGCCCGAAGGCGTTGTAACCCCAAGCCAAAGCCGTGCCGTCTGTCTTCGCCACCAGCGTGTGCGCGTAAAAGAGCGAACTAGTGGAAGAAATGTAGCCGTTGGCCGAGATCGAGCGGACGCCGCCGAGCGGGCTAAGGCTGCTTCGGCGTCTGCGTTGGTGTGGGTGTCGGCGCGGGGGTGAACGCGGGCGCGTCTTGCGCTTTCAGCTTCAGTTGGTCGCGGATGAACTGTTCGGCCTCGGTTTCGATCAATTCGCCGTTGACGACCCAAGCCTTTTCGGTCAACAAGTCGCCCTCGCGCTTGAGCTTCTTGGGCACGAGGAAGACGTTGTAAGGCGAACCCCACTTGCGCGTGTCGCCGCTCAGTTGGCGATAACTATAATGTGTTGTCTTGTCGCGGGCATCGCGCGCGTCTGATTCGACGACGACCGTATAAGGCACAACATGGTCGTGAAAGTACATCTGCTGATCCGACGGCGTGCCGTACTCGCTGACCGCGATCACGTCGAAGCCATGAGCATGATACTTCTCGTAGAGCCGCGCGAGGACCGGCGCTTCGTACCGCCAATTCGGACACCACGGTGCGAAGTAAACCACGAGCGCCAGTTTCTTCTCCGCCTGTTTATCTGTCGCCCACGCACGCAGGTTAACCGCAGGCGCGGCTTCAGTCATCTGCTTAGGTTCAGTTGCCTGCTTAGCCTCGGCCATCTGCTTAAAGGTCCAATCCTTGTAATCGATCTTCTGCTCTTTGATCGGCGCGTACTCGTGTCCGTCCTGCGCTAACGCGGACAGGCCGAGCGCAAGGACGAAGCCGACAAGCATGATGACTTTACGCATAGAAATTAACTCCTCTTATTCACGAGCAGACTGTCGAAGCGGCGCGTTTGACTTTGATGCTCACTGCGCGCTGGCGGTTGTGGGCGTCTCGTCGAGCAGTTGCTTGACGAGGGCGTCGAAGGTGGCGCGATCCTTTTCGCCGATGAAGCGTTGGCGGATGCGCCCTTGCCGGTCGATGATGAAAGTGGCGGGCCAACCCGGCCCCGTCTTGAACTGTTCGGGCGCGTCGTCGCCGCTCACGAGCACCGTGTACTCTTGTTTGAGGTCCTGCTGAAACTCGCGCACCGCGTCGGGCGTGTCGTGCGAAGTGACGCCGACGACGGCGAAGCCGCGCGCTTCATATTCGCGTTGCATCGCGTTGAAGTCGGGAATCTCCGCGCGACACGGCAGACACCACGTTGCCCAGAAGTTCACCAGCACCACGCGCCCGCGCAAACTGGACAGACGAAACGTCTGCCCGTCGAGCGTCTTCATCTCGACATCGGGCGCGGCCTCGTAAGTTGTCGGCGCGACGTTGTTCGTGGTCGCGGTCGTCGCCGGTTGCCGCCGCGCCGCCCAACGATTGACGACCGCTTCAAGACTCGGCAGGTTCACCGCGACGCTCGCCAAACGCGTGACCATGTTCGTCGCCACGAGCACGCCGATGACGATCAACAGCACGCCCGATACGACTTCGACCTTGTGCAAGTGGCGGCGAAACTTGCCGTAGAAACCGAGGAACTTGTTGATGCCTAGGCCCGTCAACAAAAACGGCACGGCTAGACCGGCGGCGTAAAAAGCCGACAAGACGAGGCCGCTTTGCCAGCCGCCGCTCGTCGCCGCCAGACCGAGTATGCCACCCAAGATCGGCCCGATGCACGGCGTCCACCCGGCGGCGAACGCCAAGCCCAACACGAACGATCCCAAGAGGCCGCGCGGTTCGCCTTCAGAGAACTTGCGCGTGTCGCGGTAGAGCGCGCCGATCTTCAACACGCCCATCAACTGCAACCCGAACGCGATGATGACGAGGCCGCCGACGATTCGCACCCAGCGGTTCGTCAACAGCGCCGCGCCGACTGCGCCCGCCGCCGCACCCAACAACAAAAAGATCAGCGACAGCCCCGCGTTGAACGCCAGCGAGTTGAGCATGACCGCGCGCCGCGCCCGCGCCTGCGACCCGTGCGTGCCTTTCAGATGCTCCACGCTCACGCCCGAAATCAGCGAGATATAACCGGGCACAAGCGGCAACACGCACGGCGACAAAAACGACGCCAGCCCGCCGACGAATGCGATCAAGATGGTGAATGCGTTCAAACCTTCCATGCCGTCACTTTACAACAGATCGGCGCGCTCGCTCCAACAGGCCGCGCGCTTGCGGGCCGAACGTGCAGGCGGCGTTTGACAAGCCGGGCCGTGTTTTCTTATGCTCCCCGACGTTCCTCGACGTTTGCACCGGCCGGCAAACAACCAGCTCTGTCCTGCATCGAAACTCAGGTCATACCGAGCAGTTGTCTCACGCTACCAAGTGTCACGCGGTTAGGAATTCATCAGCAGCTTGATCTTACAAACAGGCCCGTTTGTTAGCGAGTCCGCGCGCTGCCTGCGCGACTACGCAAACTCCAACGTCCGATACCGAAGCGAAGATTTTATATGAACTGGTTTCTCTCGCAACCCATACACCGCGGGCGCAGGCTCGCGCTCGCGCTCGCGCTGGTCCTCTGCACTAACACTTTGACCCCGCTCGCCTACGCGACGACGCGCGACCCGGTCGCCCAAGCGCCGGCCGAGGCGGGCGACATTCAACCCGCCGCCGAGTTTGTTCGGCGCGTGCCGCTCATAGCGAACGATGTCGTCTATAACCCGGCCGATCAGACGCTCTACGCCAGCGTGCCAAGCAGCGCGGGCAGCAGCGGCAACTCGATCACGCCGATCAATCCCGCGACCGGCGAACCGGGCATGCCCGTCTTCGTCGGCAGCGAACCCAATCGGATGGCGCTCGCAGACGACGGGCACACGCTTTACGTTGCGCTGGAAGGGGCAAACTCGCTCCGTCGCTTCGACACACAGACGCGCACCTCCGGCCAACAGTTCACCCTCGGAGCCGACTCGTTCTTCGGTGTCTATAACACCAACGATCTGGCCGTCGCGCCGGGCAACCCGAATGTGGTGGCGGTCGCACGTTATTATCTCGGCGTCAGTCCGCCCGAAGCCGGTGTCGCCATCTACGACAACGGCGTGCGACGCACCCAGACCGGACCCGGCCACATCGCCGGCAGCGACTACATTGCCTATTCAGCCACGGAATCGCGCCTCTATGGCAGCGGCAGCTTCGGCGGCTTACGCACCATGACGATTGATGCGACGGGCGTGGCGTCTTCCGTCACGGCGTCGCAGAGCGTCGGCACGCGGCTCAAGTTCGCGGATGGGCGTGTGTACGGTTCAGGCGGGCAGGTCGTCAATCCCGACACGGGATCGCTCCTCGGCACTTTCGCCAGCGTCTCGACCAACGCCTTCGTCCCCGATCAGAGCGCCGGGCCTACTACCTGATGCGCGACTTCAACACCAACGTGATGACGTTGAAGGCGTTCGACCTCAACACGTTCGCGCCCGTCGGCTCGGCGACGCTCGCAGGCATCTCCGGCGAGGCGACGACGCTGGTGCGTTGGGGCACGAACGGGCTGGCGTTTCGTACCACGACCAACCAACTCTACGTGTTGCAAACTTCGCTGATCCCTTCAGGCGATCCGATCCCGACGCCCACGCCCACACCGCCGGCCACGCCGACACCCACGCCCACCTACATCCCGACGCTGGTTAGGACCGTCAATCAGCCGGCCAATGATCTCGCTATCAATCCGGCGACGCAGACGCTCTATGCGAGTGTGCCAAGCACGGCGGGCGCGGCGGGCAATAGTATCGTGCCCATCGATCCACAGACGGGCACGGTCGGCGCGAACACGTTCGTCGGCAGCGAACCGAACAAGCTCGCGCTCTCGGACGACGGGCAGTTCCTCTATGTCAGTCTCGACGGGACGGGCGCGGTGCGGCGCGTCGATGTGGCGACGCTGACGGCCGGGCCGCAGTTCTCGCTCGGCGGCAGTCAGTTCAACGGCCCGATGTCGCCGAAGACATGGCGGTTGCGCCGGGTCAACCAAACGTCCTCGCCGTGTCGCGGCGCAACACCTGTTGCAGCCCGCGCCACGAAGGCGTCGCCATCTTCGATAACGGCGTGCAGCGCCCGACCACGACGCCGGGCCATACGGGCGCGAACGTGATCGAGTACTCGTCGTCGCCGACGACCATTTACGGTTACAACAACGAGACGACCGAGTTTGGTTTCCGCAAGCTGACGGTCGACAGTTCAGGCGTCACGGTCACTTCAACGGCCGGCAACATCCTGTCCGGTTTCAGCGCGAACATTAAGTACGCGGCCGGGCGTATCTACGCAACGAACGGGCGCGTCATCGATCCTGAGACGGTGACGCCGCTCGGCACGTTCGGCAGCGGCGGGCAGGTGGTCGCCGTCGATCCGACGCTGGGCCGCGCCTTCTACCTGTCGAACAACAACAGCTTCGGCGGCACGCTGACGCTCACCGCTTACGACATCAACACGTTTCTCTCGCTCGGCTCCGTCTCGCTCGGCATCTCCGGCAACCCGACCGGCCTCGTGCGCTTCGGCACGAACGGGCTGGCGTTCTGCACCGTCCGCTCGGCCTTCGATACAAACTCGACCAGTCAGGTCTACTTGATCCGGTCGGCGCTCGTGTCGGACGCCGAGCCGATCCCGTCCACCTTCCAGTTCAACGCGGCCACTTATAACGCGACCGAGAGCAGCGGTTCGAGCGGCGCGACGATCACCGTGACGCGTTCGGGCAGCGTGACGGGCGCGGCCCTCTGTGAACTACGCGACGAGCGATGGCACGGCAACGGCAGGCACGGACTACGCGGCCGTCGCAGGCACGCTCAACTTCGCCGAAGGCGAGTTGAGCAAGACCTTTATTGTGCCCTTCATCGACGACAACATCTTCGAGGGCAACGAGACGCTCAACCTCACGCTGTCAGCCCCGACCGGCGCGCCCACGCTCGGCTCGCCCACCACCGCCGTCTTGACGATCAACGACAACGAGTTCACCCCGACGGTCCTGATCGGCAATATCTCCGTGCCCGAAGGCGACGCGGGCACGTCCACCGCGACGATCAACGTCATGCTCAGCAATCGAACGTCGAGCACCGTCACGCTTAACTACACGACTGCGCCGGGCACGGCCACGGCCGATGTCGATTACGTTTCCACCTCCGGCTCGTTGACCTTCAATCCGCTGGAACAGACGAAGCAGATCACCGTGCAGATCAACGGCGACACGACGGCCGAGAGCAACGAGAATTTTGCCGTCAACGCCTCGAACATCGTCAATGCACAGCCCTTCGCCTCGCAAGGCTCGGTCACGATCCTCGACGACGACACGCCCGGCTACCGCTTCAACGCCGCCGCCTACAGCGCCAACGAAAGCGCCGGCCACGCGACGCTCACCGTCACGCGCAAGGGCGACACGACGACCGCCGGCTCTGTCAATTACCAGACCATAGACTTGGCCAACCCCATTCGCTGCGACGACACGACCACGCGGCCCGGCGTCGCTTTTGCCCGCTGCGACTATGCGACCACAGTGGACACGCTTCAGTTCGCGCCCGGCGAAACGAACAAGACCTTCGACATCCCGCTCATAGACGACGCGCACGTCGAAGGGCCGGAACTTGTGCAGGTCGTCCTGAGCGGGGCGCAGGGTGCGCCGCTCGCCCAACCGAGCAGCACCTTCTTAACTATCTTGGACAACGACGCGGCGGGCGCGCCCAACCCCATCTTCAACAGCGCCTTTTTCGTCCGCCTACAGTATCTCGATTTTCTGTCGCGCGAGCCTGAGCCGTCCGGCTTCCAAGCGTGGCTCAACGTCTTGAACAACTGTTCGGACGTGAACAACAATCCCAACTGCGACCGCATCCTTGTCTCGCAGTCTTTCTTCGGCTCGGACGAGTTCCGGCTGAAAGGGTTCTACGTCTTTCTGTTCTACAAGCTGGCGTTGAACCGGCTGCCGGCCTACGACGAGATCATCTTTGACATGCGACAGGTGACGGGGCAGACGCCCGCCGAGGTCTATGCGAAGAAGGCCGCGCTTGCCAACTCGTTCGTGCAGCGGCAAGAGTTCGTCATCGTTTACGGCGGCATGAGCAACACACAGTTTGTCGCCACGCTGCTCGCGCCCTACGGCGCGACGAGCATCACTACGATTGATCCGCAGCAGCCCGACACGGGCGCGCAGGTTACGTTGACGCAGGCCCAACTGGTCAGCAGTCTGACGAACAACACGTTGACGCGGGCGCAGGTCCTGCGCGCCATCGTGCAGAGCCGCGAGGTCGGCGACCGCGAGTTCAACAACGCGTTCGTCGCCATGCAGTATTATGGTTATTTAAGACGCACGCCTGAAGTCACCGGCTATAACGCGTGGCTCAACTATCTGAACACACACCCCGGCGACTATCGCACGATGGTCAACGGCTTCATGAACTCGCAAGAGTATCGCTTGCGCTTCGGGCCGGTGCAGTAAGAGCGCACTTGAATTAAGCACGAAACTATGCAGCCCCGAAGCATGTCCTTCGGGGCTGCATAGTTTCGTGCTTAGTTTTGCGCGCGCGTTTATGGTTCGGCTAACAATTTCTTGATCGCTTTGGTGAGTGATTCGTCGGCGGTGTCGCTGACGCCGACGGTGATGTAGCGGACGCGGCCGTGCTTGTCGATAAGAAAGGCGGTCGGGATGTTGCGCACGCCGTAGCGCAGATCGTTGCGCTCATCCTCGGCGATGGCGAAGCCGTAAGGGAGCCGCTGCTCTTTTTTGTAGCCGCGCAGGTAGCCGAGTTCTTCGCCGGGTGTGAGCGGCGCATTGCGGACGCGCCCGAAGAGTTGCGTGAGGCCGATGACCACCAAGCCCTGCGCCTTAAATTGCTCGTGCAGCGTCTTCAATTTCGGCATGGTGATGCGACACGGGCCGCACCACGTCGCCCAGAAATCTAACAGCACGACGCGCCCGCGCAAGGCGGCGAGCGTGGTGGGCGGTTGATCGATCCAATCGCTGATCGTGATTTCGGGCGCGGTCATCTCGTCGGTCGCGCTGGCTTCGAGCGCCTGCCACGTCGCGTCGCGCCGGCCTTCGCCGGCCAGCAACTCGGCCGCGTCTTGAAACAGGTGTGCCGCCGGCAGTTGCAGCCCCAAGCGCAGCAGTTCTTCCAACAGGGCGACGGCCTCAGGCGCGCGTTTCAGTTTCAACTTGAACTGCGCGAGCGCAAGGCCGGCGTTACCGATGAGGCGCGCGCGTTGCGCCTGCGAGTCGAAGTGCGCCTGCGGGTCTTTGACCAACTCGTAGGCGGCCGCCGCGTGCGCCGCGCCGGGTTCGAGCCGCTTCGTTTGATAGTAGGCATTGCTGAGCGCGTTGTAGAAGCGAAAGAGTTCGAGCGTCGTGCGCGGCTCGTGCTGCTTGTAGGCGGCGAGCATCACTTCGGCCTCGTCCGGTTGATTCATGTTCGCGGTCTGCGTGCCGATGGTCAGACGCGCGCGCTGTAAGAGGTCCTGCTTGGCGTCGGGGTTGGTGGCGAGGAAGCGACGCAGCGCGGGCAACGCTTGATCGGGTCGCCCCGCCAGCATATAGAGCAGACCGAGATAGTAGTGATCCGTGCCCGTCAGTTGCCCGCGCGCGCCGAGTTGCGCCGCATGCCGCGCGGCCAGTTCGCGTTGCTCCTGCAACACCGTGGCTTCGAGCAGAACGTTGTACGCGACTTTATCGCGCTTGAACTCGTCGAACTTACGATCAGCGTAAGTGGCCGCGTCGTTGTAGAGCACAAGCGGGTCGCTCGGCAGCGTCACAGGCAGCCGCACGGTCGCGGGTGGCGCACTCGTCTCCGATGCAGTAGCTTTCCGTGTGCCGCGCCCCACGTCCGTCTGCGCGCGCACTAACGGAGCGATGCTTAGCCCACACCACAACGCGACGATCAATGCGACCGACCGCCTTATCAACGAATAGCTGTTCATCAAATGCTTAACCCTTGCACGTGCGTAATGTCGATCATTGACCACCGAAGATTGGCGGCGACGGTTCGTTAAGTAGTCGTTCGATCATCTGACCGATCTCGTCCATGTCGGTCTGCGTCGAGCCGACGCTGATGAAGCGGACGCGCCCCTTGCGGTCGATCAAAACGGCCGTGGGGATCGAGGTGACGTTGTAACTCACAGAGGTCGTGCCCGTGCCATCAACGCCGACCGCGTACCGCATGCCCTCGGCGCGTTTGTAGCGGCGCAACATGCTCAGTTCCGCGTTGGCTGAAGCGGCGCGGCCGTTGACGCTGCCGTGATACTGCGTCAAAGCAAGGATCGTTAAGCCACGATTTTTATAACGCTCGTGCCATTCGTTCATGTAAGGCAGCGCAACGCGGCAGGGCGTACACCACGTCGCCCAGAAGTCCAAGAGCACCACGCGCCCGCGCAAGGCTGTGAGCGTCTGCGGCTTTTGATCGATCCAATCGCGCACGAAAATCTCCGGCGCAGTCGCAGCCGCGAGCGGGCCGCGCAAGGTGGCGTCGTCCGGCGTGGTCATCACGTTCACGGGCGGCACGATGCGCTCAAGGCGGATCGTCGCGCGGCGATAGAGATCGGCCGAGGGCAGCGCGATGCTCAGCTTACGCAACGCCTGCAACGCGCCGAGCGCCGCGCCCGTCTGCTTGCATTCCAGATTTAGATCGGAGAGATAGACGCCCGCTTGATAGAGCAGATCGTCGCGGTTGCGCGCGTCGAGCGCGTGCTGCAAGTGCCACTGTTGCGCGGCCGTGAATGCAGCTTGCGCGTGCAAGACGGCTTCGTCGTAACGCTTGAGCGCGCGGTAGCCGTCGGCCAATGCGCGTTCAAGTTGATAATGGCGCGTCCAGTCGGGCGGCGTCGCTTCGTTGGCGAGGTAGTCGTTCAGCACGCGCTCGGCGTTGGGGAACGCGCCCTGCTTCGCGGTTTGCAACGCGATGTGGAAGCGCGCGGTCTGCGCGTCGGTCGTTAAGGCCGCGCCGTACTCCTTGAGCCAGTGGCGCATCGTCCTGATCGTGCGCTCGGACTGATCCGCGAGACTATAAAGTTGACCCAGATATAACTCGTCGGTTGCGTTGAGCGGCTGGCGCGCGGCGACTTGCGCGGCGTAGCGTGCGGCGAGCGCGCGCTGTTCCTGTTCGAGTTGCGCGGCAAGATTCGTGTTGTAAGCGCGCCCCGCCTGTTCGAGTTCGCTGTAGCGGCGGCGCGCATAACCGGCGGCTTCCTGATAGAGCGCGGCGGCGTTCGAGCCACGCGCGTCGCTTGTGTGCGCGCGCATGGCGTTCATCGCTTCACCTTGCGCCCGCGCGGTCTGCGCCACGCACAACAGCACCAGCACGACGAGCGCGCACGGCAAACGCTTCGGGGGATATGTCATCTTCTTTTGTGTGTCGTTCCTTTAACTGTCAGCCGACGCGGTAGAGCGGCGGCGCGACGGCCGTGGGCGTGAAGGGAGCAAGCGCCCTCGGCATATTGTGCGTGACAATTAACTCGGCGAGCAAGGCCGCCGTGCGCGGTGCGAGCAGGATGCCGTTGCGATAGTGCCCGGTGGCGAAGTAGAGGCGTTCGACTTCGGGCGACGCGCCGACCACGGGCGAGTCCGACGCGCCGCGCGGCCGCAAGCCCGACCACGCATCCACCAACGGCAACGCGCCGACCGCAGGCGCAATCTCCAACGCGTGCGTCGTGATCGCTTGCACGCCCGCGGCCGTCACGGCTTTTACAAAGCCTGCGTGTTCGGTCGTCGAACCGGCCAAGAGTCGCCCGTCGCGGCGCGGTACGAGATAACCGCGCGGACTATAGACGACGTGCCGCACGACGGGCGGCGCGGCCTCGAAGCACAACATCTGCCCGCGCACAGGCTCGACGCGCGGCAAGACATGCTCATGCTCAACAGCAACATATTTATCACTACTCGCACGCGCGCCCGCAAACTCGACGGGCACAAGCGACGACCATGCGCCGCACGCGATAACGACCGCGCCCGCTGCGATGAACCCTTGCGCCGTTGCGACGCCGACCACGCGCCCACCCGCGACGCGCAACCTCGTCGCTTCCGTCTGCTCAAAGAATGCGCGCGCCATACCTTTCAGCCGCAGCCTTGAGGGCCGCGACGAGGCGGCGGTTCTCCACTTGGCCGTCGAGTGGAAAGCGCAGCGCCGCACGCACGCGCGTTGATAGTTGCGGCTCAAGCGCGCGCGCCTCGGTCGCACTTAAAAATTCGACCGCCAGCCCCGCGCCCTGTTGCCAATCATAACGCCGCACGATCTCGCGCTCGTCCCGTTCGTCGAACGCAAGATAGAGCGTGCCCGTGCGATCAAGCTCGATGTCAATCTTAGTTTCGGCTAACAACTCGGCGGCGAGCGCGGGATAAGCGTCGCGGCTCGCGCAGGCCAACTCGAAGAACGGATCGATTGTGTCGGCTTCGGCCTGCGGTGCGAGCATGCCGCCCGCCGCCCACGAGGCCTCCGCGCCCGCACGCCCGCGTTCGACGACGACGACGCGCTGCCCGCGCTGCCCAAGCACGCGCGCGAGCGCCAGCGCCACCACGCCGCCGCCCACCACCAACACGTCCGCCGTCGCGCTCGCCTGCGTCACGTTTCTTCTTCTGCCGACTTAAGGTATGATGAAAAAAAAGCAATCAGCTATGAGCCGTCAGCCTTTCAGCCCAAGCCGGACTGTAAAACTGATCGCTCCTAGCTAACCGCTGAGAGCTTACCTATGAAACATACTATCACACTCATTCCGGGCGACGGCATCGGGCCGGAAGTCAGCGCGCAAGTCGTGCGCATCATCGAAGCGGCGGGCGTGGACGTGCAATGGGAGACGCACTATGCGGGCGCGCAGGCGCTCGAAAAATTCGGCGACACGCTGCCGCAAGATTTGCTCGATTCGATCCTGCGCAACAAGGTCGCTTTGAAGGGACCGATCACGACGCCTATCGGTAAAGGCTTCACGTCGGTCAACGTCGGGTTGCGCAAGGCACTCGATCTCTATGCCAACCTGCGCCCCGTGCGCGCGTTGCCGAACGTGCCCTGTCGTTATCCCGAACTCAACCTCGTCGTCGTGCGCGAGAACACGGAAGACCTCTATTCGGGGCTTGAGCACATCGTCGTGCCCGGCGTCGTCGAGAGTTTGAAGATCATCACGGAGAAGGCTTCGACGCGCATCGCGCGCTACGCCTTCGATTACTCACGCACCGAGGGGCGCAAGAAGGTGACGGCCATCCACAAGGCTAACATCATGAAACTCTCGGACGGTCTGTTTCTCGACTGCTTCCGCAACGTCGCGCAGGATTATCCTGAGATCACGGCCGACGACAAGATCGTCGATAACGCCTGCATGCAACTCGTCATGCGGCCCGAACAGTTCGACGTGATGCTGTTGGAGAATCTCTACGGCGACATCGTGAGCGATCTGTGCGCCGGCCTTGTCGGCGGTCTTGGGCTTGTACCCGGCGCAAACATCGGCGAGCGCGGCGCGGTCTTCGAGGCCGTCCACGGCTCTGCGCCCGACATCGCCGGGCAAGGCATCGCCAACCCGACCGCGCTGCTGCAATCCGGCATCATGATGCTGCGCCATCTCAAAGAACGCGAAGCCGCCGACCGCATCGAGCAAGCCATGTTCAAAGTCTTCCGCGACGGCGAGGTACGCACGCGCGACATCGGCGGCACGGCGAAAACTTCCGAGTTCGCCCGCGCCATCATCGAGGCCTTCGCGGATCGCGCCGACAGCGCCAACCCGCAAGGCTAACGCCCGTGCCCGCGCGGGTACGACCGGGCGCGGCGTAGTAATTTTTAGCCAACCAGAACGGCGGTCAAGTCATCTATTGTGCTGGCTTGACCGTCGTTGTGCTATCAATTAGAGTCGTCTTGAGGCAACTTCTCCCCTCGGATAGTGGCGCAGCGCGTGCCTGCTTCTCGTGGGGTGTGATTCAGAATTGGTTTCAAGTTTGTTCGTCTGTAGCCCGCCTGCTCTAACTCGCGCCGTTCATGCTCAAGGCTATCGGCGTGCGTTCGGTTGGTATCTATGAGCGCACCGCCTGTGCGGCTCGTGCGTTTTATGCACGCACGCATGAGGTGCGTTTTGCTGGTCGCAGATGACTAAAGACGCTCGCTCTTGCACGTAACCCTCGCGCGTGTGGCGGCTTAACAGGTCGGCCCTTGCGCCCGAACCAGTAACTTCGGAAGATTAAAGTAATGAGGCTCAAGCTTATGAATTCAACGAGACACCTCAGGGCGCGGGGCACGCGCCGGCAGCTACGACGCGTCACATTATTGGCGCTCGCCTGCCTGCTGGCGGTTGCCGGCAGCAACTTCGTCAAGCCCGGCGCGGCGCAGGTCAAGACTGAGCGCCAAGCACCCAAGCAGCCGACCACGAAGCACAGGTCGCCGGCCGATCTGTCGAAGCCGACCAAGCAGATCAAGTCGGCGCTCAGCCCGGCCACCACGGCCTGCCCGAACACGACGCCGATCAGTCCGGGGCAGACCATCAACGGCGCACTCTCCGGCTCTGACTGTCAGTTGACCGACGGCTCGTTCTACGATGTCTATACCTTCACCGGCAGCGCGGGCCAGCAAGTCGCCGTCTCGATGAACTCCACGGCCTTCGACACGTTCCTGTTCCTGCTCAATCCGAATGAAACGGAGTTAGCGCGCAACGACGACGTGGTGAACGGCAACACAAATTCGCGCATCCCGCCGAGCGGCACAGTTACTTTGCCGAGCGCGGGCACATATTCGATCCTAGCCAACTCGTTCGACCCGGCGCAGACCGGCTCTTATACCGTGACGCTCAGCGTCAGCGGCGGCGGCACAGTCTGCCCGCCCAACCCGACGGCGATCACGAACGGGCAGACCGTCAACGGCACACTCAGCACGGACGACTGCACCCTGCCCGCGGACGGTAGCTTCTACGATGCCTACTCGTTTACGGCCAGCGCCGGGCAGCAGGTCGCCATCACGATGAACGCGGCGGCCTTCGATGCTTACTTGATCCTGCTTGCGCCCGACGGCGCGGACATCGCCGAAGACGACGACGGCGGCGGCGGCACGAACGCACGCATCCCGCCCGGCGCGGGTCTGTTCGCCACAGTGCCCCAGACGGGCACATACGTCGTGCTGGCCAACTCGGCCGCGGCCAATCAGACCGGCTCTTACTCGCTCAACCTGAGCATCTCTGCGACCAACTGCCCGGCCACGGGGATCAGCGTCGGGCAGACCGTCAACGGCTCGCTCGCCACTGGCGATTGTCGTTTGCCGCTCGACGCTTCGTTCGTTGACACCTACACGTTCAACGGCACGGCCGGGCAGCAGGTCGCCGTCACGATGACTTCAGGGCGCCTTCGACGCTTACCTGTTCCTGCTGTCGCCGACCGGCTCCGAGTTAGCCTTCGACGACAACAGCGCGGGCGGCACGAACGCGCGCATCCCCGGTGCGACCGGCTTCTTCACGTTGCCGTCCACGGGCACTTACACGATCTATGCCAACTCGGCCGCCGCCGGTCAGACCGGCAGCTATTCGCTCATTGTCACGCAGGCGACCGCGCCCCTGCCTTCGGTGCAGTTCAGTGCGGCCAGCTTTGCGTTCGCCGAGAACAATCCCGGCGCAGGCTCGCCGCAGATTCCCGTCACCTCGGCCATCGTCACCGTGACGCGCACGGGCGACACGACGGGCACGTCCACGGTTGAATACTCGACCGTTGACAACCCGGCCGCAGTGCCTTGCGATCCGACGCTGACGGAAGATCGCGGCACGGCTTACGCGCGTTGCGACTACGCGACGACCATCGACACGTTGACCTTTGCGCCCGGTGAAACGTCTAAGACTTTCGCCGTGCCGCTCTTTAACGACGTGCATGTCGAAGGCAACGAGACGTTCCAAGTGCGCCTAGCCAACGCGGGCGGCGCGACGCTCGGCACACAGACGAGCGCCCTCGTCACGATCACGGACAACGACACGGTTGCGCCGACTACCAACCCGATCAACCAGTCGCCCTTCTTCGTCCGCATGCAGTACCTCGACTTCCTCTCGCGCGAGCCTGAGTTGTCGGGCTTCAACGCGTGGCTCAACGTCTTGAACAACTGCTCGGACGTGAACAACAACCCGAACTGCGACCGCATCCTTGTCTCGTCAAGTTTCTTCGGTTCGCAGGAGTTCCAACTCAAGGGCACTTACGTCTATCGCTTCTACAAGGTCGCCTTCGGGCGGCAGCCTGAGTACGTCGAGTTCGTCGTGGACGTGCGCAACGTGACCGGGCAGACGGACGAAGAGGTCTTCGCCAAGAAGGCCACTTTCGCCAACGCCTTCACCCAACGCACCGAGTTCACCAACACCTATGGCGCGCAGACCAACGCGCAATACGTCAACACGCTGATGGCGCGCTACAGTCTGGCATCGATCACGACGCCCGACCCGGCCGCGCCCGACGGTACGACTAAGGTGACGTTGACCAGCACCGATCTCATCAATCGCTTGAACGCCGCGACGCTCACGCGCGCACAGGTCCTACGCGCGATTGCGGACTCGGATCAGGCGACCGGGGCTGAGTTCACACGCGCTTTCGTCGCCATGCAGTACTACGGTTATCTGCGCCGCACGCCCGACCCGGCCGGCTATCAGGCGTGGCTCAACTACCTGACCGCCAACCCGTCGGACTCGCGCACGATGGTCAACGGCTTTATGAACTCGCAGGAGTACCGCTTACGCTTCGGCCCGAACACGGGGCAGTAATAACAGCCTGACCGCGCGCAACTGCTAAACTGACCGCGCCGGGTCGATCTCAAATTTCACGAGATCGACCCGGCGCGGTTTTCCTTGTGCGCTGCGCGGTTCGGGTCGCTATTCAGCGTCCGCCCGTTAGCCGACAGTCAAGGTCTGCTGCTATCATGTGCGGTTCTTAAGCGAGCAAATTTTCTACCGGGTATCTTAATGAAACTGCGCCTGCTCTATCACGGTCACTGCTTCGACGGCGTGGCCTCGGCGGTTGTCTTCACCTGCTTCTATCGCGCGCGCGTCCACGGCGACGCCGACATCGCCTACGCGGGGCTGTTGCATCGCCCCGGCGCGCTCTTTGACGAAGAGATGTTCGACGGCGACGAGAACGCCATCGTCGATTTCAAATATGCGCCGTCAGATAAGTTGACTTGGTGGTTCGACCATCACCAGTCGGCATTCCTGACGCCGGCCGACGAGGCGCATTTCCACGCCGACCGGACGGGGCAAAAATTCTGGGATGCCACGAGCAAGTCCTGCACCGAGTTCATCGCGCGCGTCGCCCGCGAGCAGTTCGACTTCGCCGACGAGGCGCTTGCGCCGCTCATCGAGTGGGCGCACATCATCGACGGCGCGCTCTATGAATCGCCCGCGCAGGTGGTCGAGTTGCGCGCGCCCGCGCTGCAACTGATGCAGGTGATCGAGAGCGTGCCCGACGAAGAATTTATTGAGTGGTTGATCCGTGAACTGACGTTGCGCCCGCTCGATGAAGTGGCGGGCAGCGCCGAGGTGCAGACGCATCTGCGCCCCATCCTCGCGCGCCATCAAGAGACGCTCGAACTCGTCCGCCGCAAAGCAACTTACGCGCGCGGCGTCGTCAACTTCGATCTCGTGGACGAAGGCATCGAAGGCTTCAACAAGTTCATCCCCTACTATCTGCACCCTGAGACGACCTACTCGGTCGCCATCACACGCGGCGCACACCGCACCAAAATCTCCGTCGGCTCGAACCCGTGGGCCCCGCGCCCACGCGCGCACAACATCGCCACCATCTGCGAACGCTACGGCGGCGGCGGTCATGCCGTCGTCGGCGCAGTCTCCTTCCGCCCCGACGAAGTCGAACGCGCCCGCACCGCCGCCCGCGAGATCATCGCCGAACTATCGCTACCCGATTAATGGCAACGATGCATGCGGCATGATGACTGACGAATAACGAATAGCTGTTTATTCATCAGTCATCATGCCGCCTTCATCATTGCCCTTCGTGGTTAATCTTTTCGTCTCACCGCTCGTATCCTCGGAACAAGCTGCGCGCGTGTGGCGTCTAAGCAACCACGATGAGAGAGTTGCGTCTTTGCTTGTTGCTGTGTGCGCTCGTCGGCGCGTTGGTGGGATGCAGTGCCGGTGGCCGCGTGCGATCCGCAGAGGCGGGCGCAGCACAGAACAGTGGCGCGCACGCAACTCAAGCCGCGCCTAACGTGCAACCGGCCGCGCGCAACGACGTGCCGGTCATACACGTCTTCGTCGCGCTCTGCGATAACGCCTATCAAGGCATCGTGCCCGTGCCCGCGCGCCTCGGAGACGGCGACAATCCCGCCACCAATCTCTACTGGGGCGCGGCCTTCGGCGTCAAAGCTTTCTTCACCAGACACAAAGACTGGCAACTCGTCGCCTGCACCGCGAACCCGCGCGCCGCCATCCTCGAACGCTGTGTCTTTCGCCACCGCCGCACCGGCGCGTACCTCGTCGCCGACGCCTATCGCGGCCGCGAGATCAAACAGACCACGATTGATTTCCTCGAAGCCGCATCAGGCACGGATGGCGACACCGTTGCTGTCGAGTTCAACCGCCAACCCGTGCGGCTCCACACCGCAGGCAGCGCCCGCCTCGTCGCCTACCTCGGCCACGACGGCCTAATGGACTTTCAACTCCCATCCTTCCCGCAACCAAAGGACGACGAACAACGCGCCGCCGTCATCCTCGCCTGCGCCAGCAAAAATTTCTTCGCCCGCCCCTTGCGCGCAACCGGCGCACACCCGCTGCTCTGGACCACCAACCTCATGGCCCCCGAAGCCTACGTCCTCGCAGCCACCCTCGACGGCTGGCTGCAACAGGAAACCGCGCCCCGGATTCGCCAACGCGCCGCCGCCGCCTATCACCAATACCAACACTGCGGCCTCAAAAGCGCCAACGCCCTCTTCGCCACCGGCTGGTAAGCGCGCCTTGCCTGCGCCAGCCTGCTCAACAAAACTTAAAGCAGCGAACTTAGCGCGCGTTACAACACGAGCGACTTAACTTTGCGTCTTGGCGTGAGGTTATGAACGATCAAAAAATGGACTACGCGCACGTAAAGTCCATATACTCTGTGCCAGCGGATCAGGGCTGGCTATTCAAGACCGGCACTCACAAAGCTTATGTCTCACCAAGTCAAGAAAGTAATGATCAGCAGCACCGCGCTCGACCTGCCGGAGCATCGCAAAGAAGTGTTGGATGCGTGTCTGCGCCAGAGCATGTTCCCCATCATGATGGAACATCTAACCGCAGGTGACGCCGCCGCCGCCGCCGCATCGCTCGCTATGGTAGATACGGCGGCCATCTATCTCGGCATCTTTGCCTACCGCTATGGCTACGTGCCTGAGGCCGACAACCCGGAGCGAATCTCCATCACCGAGATGGAATACAACCGCGCCGTCGCGCTCGGCATCCCGCGCCTCATCTTCTTCATGGACAAAACTCATCCGCTCACGGCCGCGGACATGGACGAGGACACGAGCGATCCAACTGAAGTCGCACGGCGCAAAGTAAAACTGGCCGAACTCAAACAACGCGCCGGCAAAGAGCGCGTCGTCGCCTCATTCAAATCGCCCACGGACTTGCGCGCACTCGTTATCCAAGCCCTAGTCAAATACCGTGAACCCGATCTCACCGCCTTTCATTACGTCAGCGACATCCCCGCGCCACCCGAACCCTTCATCGCGCACCCTTACACCCTGTTGCAAACCCACCGCCTCGTCGGTCGTCAACCCGAACTCAATCTGTTGACCGATTGGGTCACTAGAGAACAGGAACCAATCTATCAAGCACGCATCCTCAACATCGTCGCCATCGGCGGCATGGGCAAGAGCGCGCTCACCTGGAAATGGTTCAACGACATCGCCCCGCAGGAGATGAAGCCCTTAGCCGGGCGCATGTGGTGGAGCTTCTACGAATCCGATGCCACCTTCGAGAACTTCGTCACCCGCGCCTTAGCTTACGTCACACAGCGGCCACTCGCCGAAGTACAACAGATTCCCGCGCCTGAACGCGAGACACAACTACTCGCCGCCCTCGACCGCGAGCCGTTCCTCATCGTCCTCGACGGCTTGGAGCGCATGCTCATCGCCTATGCGCGCATGGACGCGGCGCACTTAGCTGACGATGACCTCGACCGGCAGACAGCAAACTACGTAGCCCACGCCTACAACTTACCCGCCAGCGCCGCGCAATCGTTCACCGGCGAGCATCTCCTGCGCAAGACCGCCGACCCGCGCGCAGGCGCATTCCTTCGCAAACTGAGTAACGTGCGAGCCGCCCGCATCCTTGTCAGCACACGCCTCTATCCGGCCGATTTGCAAATGGTGACCGGCGAGTCGCTTGGCAACTGCGTCGCAATCTTCCTACGTGGACTAGCTGACGATAATGCACTGGAATTGTGGCGCGCGCTTGGCGTCTCCGGCGCGCGCGACACGTTGTTGCCCCTCTTTAACCGCGTGGGCAATCATCCTTTACTGGTACACGCCTTAGCGAGCGAGGTGGCGCGCTACCGGCGTGCGCCCGGCGATTTCGACAAATGGCGCGACCATCATCCCGATTTCGACCCGTTCAGCCTGCCGCTCAAGAACGTCAAATCCCATGTGCTCGAATACGCCCTGCGTGGATTGGACGAGCAAGCACGCCAGACGTTGCACGTCATCGCCGCCTTCAGAATGCCCGCGCATTACGACACGCTCGCCGCGCTATTGATAGGTGACGGCAAGGCATGCGCCGACGAGCATGAATTGGATGAAGTACTGACCGAGTTGGAAGACCGCGGCTTGATCGGCTGGGACAAACGCGCCAACCGCTACGACCTCCACCCGATTGTGCGCGGCGTAGTCTGGGCCGGCTTGGGCGAAGACACACGGCGCGGCATCTACACAAGCCTGCACGCGCACTTTGAAGCATTGCCGATGATTGATGATTATTTCACGGTCAATAGTCTCGAAGACCTCACGCCCGCTATCGAATTGTATAACACGCTGATCGGTTTAGGCCGCTATGACGATGCTGGAAGACTGTTTGCTGAACGATTGGAAAAAGCCATGCTCTACCGTCTGAGCGCCAATCGTCATCGGATTGAACTTCTGGAGATGTTGTTCCCTGATGGACTAGAGCAGTTGCCACGTTTGAGCGACCCTAATATTCAATCCTATGTACTCAATTCACTAGCGCACGGGTATCTTTACATTGGACAGCCCAGACTTGCAGCCCCGCTGTACCGCCGCTTTATTGTAATTTCTTCGCAGTACAAGAATGACAGAAATCTAGGCGTTGGCTTGCGTGGACTATCAGAAGCATCGCGACTCTTGGGCATGATATACGAATCGGAAATCAGCGCACGCTGTGCGCTGAGCATCACACATGAGCAGAATGACCGTTTCAGAGAAGCAGTCAGTCTGTTTTGGCTTGGGCTGGGGTTAGCGACGCGCGGTGTGGAGAACGAAGCAGAGTCCCCTCTACGGCGATCATTGCGAATGTTTGTAGCACAGTCTAATAACCAATATGAGGGTTTTGTCAATTCTCACCTAGCGCAGGTTGCGGTATGGCTCCGCGAGCATCCTGATGCTCTATCATTTGCAGACCGCGCGTGGGAACTGGCTCATGTTCTGAATCATGAGCGCGACTTCATCCGCGCAGCACGATTACAAGGCGAAGCGGCATTGGGCATGAATGATATTGCCTCGGCCGATGAACGACTGCACCATGCGCTCATCCGCGCGCGGGCGGTGAATTTTGTCGAAGAAGAACTGCCCGCGCTTGTGGCGCTGGTTGAGTTGCGGCGGCGGCAGGGCGATATGCAAGCCGCGCGCGAATTGTTGGATGATGTGTGGGAGGCGGCGGAGCGTGGGCCGTATCCGTTATTTCATGCAGATGCGTTGAATGTGTTAGCGCAGATTGAGCGGGATGAGGGGCATCAGGCGCAGGCGGTTGAAGCAGCGGAGCGGGCTTATAGGTTGGCGTGGTGTGATGGGCCGCCGTTTGCGTATCACCGGGGGTTGGAGAAGGCGCGGCAGCACTTGCGTGAGTTGGGCGCGAATGAGCCGGAGAGGCCGGTGTTTGATGCGTCGAAGTTTGAGCCGATGCCGGAGGTGGAGATTGATCCGGCCGATGAGTTTGGCGCGGGGAAGAAGGACGGGGAGTAAGAGCGGCGAAAACAATTAACCACCAAGATATGAAGACACAAGGAGCAAGTCTCTGTTTTGTGTCTTCGTGTCTTGGTGGTTAGTTTTTATGAAGTCTGTTGTGCTGGCCGGTGCGTGGTTAATGCGCCATTAGTTGTTCGATCTCTTCGATGTGCTTGGGGGCTTTTGCAGTCAGCACGTGATGACCTTCGGGTGTGACGAGTACGTCGTCTTCGATGCGGATGCCGATGCCGCGATATTGGTCGGGGATGTTGTCGGCGTCGGCGGCGATGTAGAGGCCGGGTTCGATGGTGATGATGATGCCGGGTTCGAGGGGGCGATCTTGACCGTCGAGTTGGTAGCGGCCTACGTCGTGTACGTCCATGCCGAGGAAGTGGCCGATCATGTGCATGTAGAAACGCTTGTATGATTCGTCTTCGATCAACTGTTGCGGGTCGCCTGTGAGCAAGCCGAGCCGCACCATGCCTTCGGTTAGTAGTTCGCGCGCGCGTTGATTGAGTGCGCCCATGGTGACGCCGGGCTTGACGAGTTCGACGCAGGCCATTTGTGCCTGGAGGACGACGTTATAGACCTCGCGTTGCGCGCCAGTGAAGCGCCCGCTGACGGGGAAGGTGCGGGTGATGTCGGAGGCATAACCTTGATACTCAGCGCCCGCGTCGAGGAGCAGGAGATCGCCGTCGCGTAGCTCGGCGTCGTTTTGGATGTAGTGCAGGACGGTCGCGTTCGCGCCGCCGCCGACGATGGAGGTGTAGGCGGGCGCGTGTGCGCCGTTGCGGCGGAAGACGTATTCGACAAGCGCCTCGATCTCGTATTCGTTCATGCCGGGGCGCACCGCGCGCATCGCTTCGACGTGCGCTTCGGCCGCGATGTCTGCGCTGCGCTGCATCAGTTCGATCTCGGCCGGCGTCTTGACGAGTCGCATCTCGTGGAGGATGACGCCCGGTTCGGTGATCGCGTCGGGCGCGCGATACTGGCGGCTGCGCGCACGCATGGCGCGGACGTGCTGGATGAGCGCCGCATCCATCTCCGCGTTGACGCCGAGATGATAGTAGAGATTGCGCGCACCGTTGAGCAGGTCGCGCACCTGTGCGTGAAACTCGGCGATAGGAAATGATCTGTCCGCGCCGTAGGTTGCGACCGCGCCGTCCACGCCGGCCCGCCGGCCGTCCCAAACTTCGCGTTCCGGGTCGCGCGGGCGCACAAAGAGCGTGTACTTGTGTTCGGGGTGCGCGGGCGCGATGACGGCAATGGAGTCCGGTTCGTTGAAGCCGGTCAGGTAGTAGAAATCTGAGTCTTGCCGGTAACGATATTCGGTGTCGTTCGAGCGCGTGCGTTCGGGCGCGCTGGCAATGATGGCAATGGAGTCCGGCTCCATGCGGCGCATGAACTCTTCGAGTTGGGGTCGGCGCATTCGTCTCTCCTTCGGTATGATGGCCACATTGTAACCGAGCGGTAGCACGACATAGAAACGAAGACCAATCGCCCGCACAGGCGCAAAGAAGAACGCAAAGGGTTGAACGTTCTTCTTTGCGGCTTTGCGTGCGGCTTTTATTTTGCTCGTTGTGCCGACTTTCTTTCCGTCTGCTTTCGGTTGATAATCGGCGGTATCACTTTGCCCTCGCGCGGCAATAGTTATGGCAACACAAACTTTCGAGCAGCCGACAACTGAGCAAACGATTGCTAACGCGACCCGCGAGATCGTGTCTTACGATCCGGCGACGGGCGCGGAGGTCGGGCGCGTGCCCGCTGCGTCCGCTGAAGACGTGGCGCGCGCGGTGGCGCGGGCGCGGGCGGCGCAGACGGCATGGCGCGTACTCTCTTACCGCGAGCGCGGGCGCGTCGTGCTGCGGGCGCGGGCGTTGGTGCTTGAGCAGTTGACGGAGATTGCGGCGCTCATCGCGCGCGAGGCGGGCAAGCCCGCGGCCGAAGCGGTGGCGATGGAACTTGTGCCGACGCTCGATCTCATGCAGTTCTTTGCGCGGCGCACGGCGCGTCTGTTGCGGCCTGAAAAGATCGCTATTGGACAATATGGGTTGATGGGTCGTTCGTCGCGCGTCGTGTATCGCCCGCTGGGCGTGGTCGGCATCATCTCGCCGTGGAATTTTCCGTGGGCGATCCCTTTGGGCGAGGTTGTGATGGCGTTGATGGCGGGCAACGGGGTCGTCTTGAAGCCGAGCGAGTTGACGCCGTTCGTCGGGCTGAAGATCGCGGACGTGTTCGCGCGCGCGGGTCTGCCCGATGGTTTGTTAAGTGTGGTGACGGGCGACGGTGCGACGGGTCAAGCTGTGGTCGAAGCGGACGTGGACAAGATCATGTTCACGGGTAGCGTTGCGACGGGCCGGCGCGTCGCGGCGCGTGCGGGCGAGCGGCTCATCCCGGTCGTGTTGGAACTCGGCGGCAAAGACCCGATGCTCGTGCTCGCAGATGCCGACCTTGAAGCGGCGGCGCAAGCGGCTGTGTGGGGCGCGTTCGCTAATTCAGGTCAAGCGTGTGCGTCGGTCGAACGTTGCTATGTGGACGAGCGCGTCGCGCCGGTCTTTCTGGCGCGCGTGGTGGCGTTGACGAAGCAACTCAGGCAGACGGCGGAGGCGGACGCGGACGTGTGCGCGATGTCGAGCGAGCGCCAGTTGCAGACGGTCGCGGAGCACGTGCGCGATGCGGTGGCGCGCGGGGCGCGTGTGCTGACGGGCGGGCGTAGTAGATCGGACTTGACGCAACGTGGTTGGTTCTACGAGCCGACGGTGTTGACCGACGTGGCGCACACGATGCCCGTCATGCGCGAGGAGACGTTCGGCCCCGTGCTGCCGGTGATGACGTTCAAGGACGAAGCCGACGCGGTGCGGCTGGCGAACGATAGCGTGTTCGGGTTGACGGCGAGCGTGTGGACCAGAGACATCGCGCGCGGGCGGCGCATCGCGGAACAGATCGAGGCCGGCACGGTGATGGTCAACGAAGTGCTCTACACGCATGGCATCGCGCAGACGCCGTGGGGCGGTGTGAAGCAGAGCGGCTTGGGGCGCACGCATGGGCGCGCGGGCTTGTTGGAACTCGTCGCCGCGCAGCACATACACGTCAATCGCATTACGCTCGTGCCCGACCTCTGGTGGTTCAACTACACGACGCGCGCTGCCCAACTCTTTCACGGCCTTGCCCGCCGCTTCACGACGGGATCGGTCTTGCCCACGTCTTTGCTTCTGCCGCAGATGCTCGGCCGCATACGCGAGGCCCGACGCACGCGCGGGCGTTAGCCCGGTCATACTTTAGCTAGTTTGAACTCGTGCAGCCCCGTGATTGTTCTTTTTTCGTTGCAAGATAACTGGCAAGTTGCGCGTCGCGGTGGCGTCGGTTATATTGCCTCGCCTCCTTAGTTCAGACAGTAAACTGTTTCTCACAATGAACGGTCGCCTGTTTGTTTTGGCGGTTAGTCTCAAGCGCCGGCAAGGTATTCCGGGCCTCGGCGGCGCACGCATAAACAATCATTCATTCGTTACTCCGCAGGGCGCTAGTGTTTTTTTATTCCGTCACGGCCTGCAATCACTCTGTCACTTGCCCCGTGCCTCATAGCGGGGTCGCCGCCTTACGGCGATCTCATCCCGTTAACGCTCAAACATCTCGGAGGAACGATGAAAAAGCCTTTAGTCTCACTTGCGCTCGCCGGCTTGTGTGCCGTGGCACTGTTTCCGGCAGTAGCCTTCGGCCAGAAGAACGGCGACTATAAAGTCATGGTTTCGCGTGCGGTCAAGCACGACGAGTCGCAGCCCTTGCGCGATCTGCCCGCTAAGGGCCCTGACATCGACAAACCCAATCACGAACATCCGGTCAAGCCGATCCCGCAGCCTGTCCAAAAGAGCAAGCCTGAAGAGGACAAGGCGCTGCAAACTGAAATGTCGCTCGCAGTCCCCGCGCCGCTCGTCAACGTCGGCCCCGTCAGCGGCTTCGACGGCGTCGGCATCCCGAACTACGCCGTCAACGCCGCGCCGCCCGACACCAACGGCGCAGTCGGCCCGAATCATTATGTGCAATGGGTCAACGAAGCGTTCGGCGTGTTCAGTAAGGCCAGCGGCACGATGTTGCCCGGCTTCCCGAAGAATGGCAACACGATCTGGTCGGGGTTTGGCGGCCCCTGCCAGACCTCGAACGACGGCGATCCGATTGTGAAATACGACCGCGCGGCCGACCGTTGGGTCATGACGCAGTTCGCCGTCTCTTCGACGCCCTTTCGCCAGTGCGTCGCCGTCTCGACCACTGGCGATCCGACTGGCACTTACTATCGTTACGAGTTCACCTACGGCACGCAGTTTAACGACTACCCGAAGGTCGGCGTCTGGCCCGATGGCTACTACGTGACCTACAACATGTTCAATAACGGCGTGAGCTTTAGCGGCGGTTGGGTCTGCGCGTGGGATCGCACAAAGATGCTCGCGGGGCTGGCGGCCACGCAGCAGTGCTTCAACCTCGGCACGTCGTTTGGCGGCTTGCTGCCGTCCGACTTGGATGGCGCGACGCCGCCGCCCGTCGGTGCGCCCAACTACGTGATGAACTTCGGTTCAAGCTCACTCAACTTCTGGAAGTTCCACGTTGACTGGGTGACGCCCGCCAACTCGAATATCAGCGCGCGCACGAACCTGCCGGTCAGTGCCTTTGCGACGGCGTGCGGCGGCGGCGCGTGCGTCAAGCAGCCAAGCACGAACCAAAGACTCGATTCGCTCGGCGACCGTTTGATGTATCGCCTCGCCTATCGCAACTTCGGCACGCATCAAGCGTTGGTCGTCAACCATTCGGTCAACGTCGGTAACGGCTCGTCTGCGCGCACGGGCGTGCGCTGGTACGAGATTCGCGTCAACGCCTTAAATGTGCCGTCGGTCTTCCAGCAAGGGACGTTCTCACCTAATACCAACTATCGTTGGATGGGCAGCATGGCGCAGGACAAGGTGGGCAACATCGGCGTTGGTTACAGTTTGTCCAGCACGAGCGTCCGCCCGTCGATCTACTTCACGGGTCGCAATCCAACTGATCCGGCCGGCACGTTGCAAGCGGAGACATCGCTGCTCCCCGGCATCGGCTCGCAGAACGGCGGCTTGGCGCGTTGGGGCGACTACAGCAGTCTGACGGTCGATCCGATTGACGACTGCACCTTCTGGTACACGACCGAGTACCTGAAGAACACCGGCTCGTTCAATTGGAGCACCTTCATCGGTAAGGTCAAGTTCACTAACTGCCAGTAAGCGCACGCTGGCTCTTAGTTCGTCTGCAACCATTGCCCAAAAGGGCGGGCGCGTGCCAGATAGACGCGCCCGCCCTAACACTCACAGACGCGCAGCACAAGTGACGGAAATATCCCCTAAGGATCAACGCGGCCCTCGAACGCTTGAGGTCGTAACCAGAAACAGTTCTCACACCTGCCTTGAGGAGAAGCTATGAAGAAATTGTTCGCGTTCGTTTTTGCCCTCGCCCTCGCCGCCCTCGCCTACAGCCCCAACTTCGCGCCCGCGCGCGCGCAACTTAAAGACACCAATACCAAGCTGCGCCGCAGCACCAAACCCGTCGCCGGCCGCTACATCGTCGTGCTCGACGACACACACGTCGGCGCACCCGGCGATCTCTCCGCCGCGCCTTACGTCGCCGACGACATGGCGGCCGCGTATGGGGCGAAAGTCGATAAAGTCTTCAAGTATGCCTTAAACGGTTTTGCCGCGAAGATGACCGAAGAACAAGCGCAACTGCTCAGTCAAGACCCGCGCGTCAAGTTCGTCGAAGAGGACGGCTTGGTGCATGCGACGACCGTACAATCGAATCCGCCGTGGGGGCTTGACCGCATCGATCAACGCAACCGGCCGCTCGACGCGCAGTACAGCTACACGCCGACCGGCGCGGGCGTTCACGCTTACGTCATCGACACCGGCATCCGCACCACGCACACGCAGTTCGGCGGCCGCGCCACCAAAGTCTTCGACTCGATTGGCGACGGGCAGAACGGCAACGACTGCAACGGGCACGGCACGCACGTCGCGGGCACTATCGGCGGCTCGACCTACGGCGTCGCCAAAGGTGTCTCGCTGCACGCCGTCCGCGTGCTCGACTGCTCAGGCAACGGCACGGACGCGACCGTGATCGCGGGCGTCGATTGGGTCACGGCCAATCGCATCACGCCGGCCGTGGCGAACATGAGCCTCGGCGGCGGCGCTTCGACCGCGCTCGATACGGCCGTGCAGAACTCGATCAACGCGGGCGTGACCTACGCCGTCGCCGCCGGCAACGACTACGGCGCGAACGCCTGCAACGGTTCACCTTCGCGCGTCGCCGCCGCCATTACCGTCGGTTCGACGACCAGCACCGATGCCAAGTCGGACTTCTCCAACATCGGCACGTGCCTCGACATCTTCGCGCCCGGCTCAAGCATTCAGTCGTCTTGGTCCACAAGCGACACGGCGACGAACACGATCAGCGGCACTTCGATGGCCACGCCGCACGTCGTAGGTGTCGCCGCGCTCTACCTGCAAAACAATTCGACCGCATCGCCCGCCACAGTCGCCAACCAGATCATCACCACGGCGACCACGGGCGTCTTGACCGGCATCGGCACAGGCTCGCCCAATCGCCTGCTCTATTCGTTGTTGACGACGGGCGGCGGTGGTGGTGGCGGCACACCGGCCGCGTGCGCGGGCGGCACGCTCTACACGGGCACGCTCTCCTCTACCGGCTCCTCCAACTATCAACCGGGCGGCACGTACTACTTCAGCAGCGTCAGCGGCGCGCACAAGGGCTGTCTGGTCGGCCCGACTTCAGGCGCGGACTTCGATCTCTACCTGCAAAGGTGGAACGGCTCCGCGTGGGTCACCGTCGCCAGCGGCGAAAGCGCCACGGCTAACGAAACCATCTCTTACAACGGCACGTCAGCCTACTACCGTTGGCAGGTCTACTCCTACAGCGGCAGCGGCAACTACAACCTCTGGATTCTCCACCCGTAAGACTCGAACCACAGGCCAAGAAAAGGGGCGTCATATTCGACGCCCCTTTTTTTCTGCTTACTCATGTCCCACCTGTGGATTACTTATTAACTTCGCTGCAAACCCATGATTAATCGGCTTGAATCATGCGTCCGCTTTTGACCTTTCCCGCTCTGCCCCGTAAATTTCTTAACGGAGGTGACGCAAAGACTTTGCTGGCCCGTTGGATGCACACGCGCGAGCGCATACATGCGCGCCGCGATACAAACAGATTGGTACGCCCGTTTGAATGGGGCGCTGATCATCTGGTCGCGCACGCGAACGGCGACGACCCGCGCCGTCTGCTCGAAGCTCATACCGCGCGGACGCTCGCGCACAGCGAAGAGTTTTTCGCGTGCCCGTCGATCACGGATTACAAACTCGCAGGCCATCAGTTGACGTGGACGAGCGCCGTCCGCACGCCGTCGGCTGTGAACGACACGGTGCGTGCGCGCTACTTCGCGCCCGCAAGGCAAGCCAAGTCGGATGGCGGGCCGCGTCGTGCCGTCGTGCTGCTGCCGCACTGGAACGCGCAAGCGGAAAGTCATGCGGAGTTGGGCCGCATCTTCGCGCGTTTAGGCATCGGCGCGTTGCGCCTGTCGCTGCCTTATCACGACGAGCGGCGACCTGCGGAGTTGGAGCGCGCGGACTTTCTCGTCTGCGCGAATGTCGGGCGCACGCTTCAGTCCATGCGCCAAGCCGTGGTGGACGCGCGCGCCGCCGTGCATTGGTTGCGCGCGCAAGGCTATGAACGCATCGGCATCATGGGCACGAGCATCGGTTCGTGTACCGCGTTTCTCACCTTCGCTCACGAACCGCTGATCGACGCAGGCGTCTTCAACCACGTCTCCGGCTACTTCGCAGACGTGGTCTGGCGCGGGCTTTCAACCGAGCATGTGCGCGCTGGTCTGGGCGATCACATTACGCTCGCCGAATTGCGCCAACACTGGTTGCCCATCAGCCCGCTCGCCTACATTGATCGCTTGACCGAACAAAGCGCGCGCCCCATGCGCTTCATCTGCGCGCGCTACGATCTAACTTTCCCTGCCGACCTCTCACAAGATTTGATCGACGCGATCCGCGCCACTGGTCGGCCGCTCGACGTGCGCTGGTTGCCCTGCGGTCACTACACGCTCGGCCACGCGCCGTGGAAGTACATCGACGGCTGGCAGATCGTCACCTTCCTGCGTCAACACTTGAGCCAATGAACGCGGCGTGATGAATGATGAAATAACCGCTGATCAGCTTGTCATTCATCATTCATCATTCATCATTGTTCGTGGCTGTGTTATGGGTCGAGCAGTTGTGCGAGCGCCTGTTGTTCGTCGTCGGTCAGATAAGTGAAGGTAAGACTAAAGCCGGTGTTCGGATCGACCGAGGCGACTTGACCGCGCAAGCGTAGCCATTGGCCTGAGGGCAACTTCAAGGCAAGCAGCATGAACTCGCCCAAGTCGGCGCGGCCCAGCGTGTCGATGAAACAGCCGCCCATGCTCAGGTCGCTGATGCGCGCCTGATGGCGACCCGATAAGCCTTCCCACCATGCTTCAACCGAGACGGCGCGGCGTGGATCATTTCTGCGTTCGTGCGTCATGCTCTTAACTCACTTGCTAAAGCTGCTATTGCAGCGCATCCAACAACATCTCTTCCACGCGTGTGGCGATGCCGCGCGCGCGCGCTAACAGGTCGAGCGCGCGGGCGCGATGTTCTTCGGCGAACTCTTCATCCTCGATCTCGGCGACGTTGACGAGCACGTTGTAACGCGCGGCGGTCGTAGCGGCGAGCGCGAGTTGCGCGCCCGTCGCGGCGTCCGACAGCCACGCCGGTTCGCCCAACTCTGCGAGCGTCTCCAACAGTTCGCCCGCCTGCACCGCCAGACTCGCCACTTCGAGCGGCACAACCGCCGCACCCTTCAACGCTTCTTCGACCGCGTGTGCGCGCACACGCCGCGCGTCTTCATCCGCACGCGGCAAGCGGCGCGCATCAAGCACGCGCGCGAACGCGGCCGCGTCCTCGTCCACTGCTTCGGTCAATCGCGCGTTTAGGTCCGTCAAAGTTTGCAACGCCTCGTCAGCTTCCGCTGTCGCCCCGCGCCGCGCGAGCAGTCGCGCGACCATCTCGCCCAGCGCCGCCGCCAACGCGCCCGCTTGCGCCGCCGCCGCGCCGCCGCCGCCATCAGTCGGCAGCAGACGGTTATCAGTTTGCGCTGAGTTGTGTTGTGCTACCTGCTCGCTGCTTACTGCCTGCTGCCTATTGCCTAATGCTTGCGCGATGCGATTTTCGAGGACGAGTTCGGGCGCGAAGTTTTCGATCCGCAAGAAGTACTCGGCGCTGCGGTCGAGCGCCGCTTGCGGGATGAGGCCGACGATCTCGCTGCCGGCCACGGCGACGCCCCAACGCGCCGCCTCGCGGCTGACCGACTCGAAGGCATGATGCAGCGTCGTCTGCTCGAAGCGCACGAGGTTCATCGAAACTTGCGTCAGCCCGCGCTCCGGCAACTCGAAGCCAAGCGCCTTCAAATAACGCAAGCCCCCGTCGCGCCCGCGCACAGCCCGCGCGATGCGCCGCGCGATGCCGACATCACGCGTATGCAAGTTGATGTTATAAGCGACCAGAAACGGCCGCGCGCCAACGACACATGCGCCCGCCGATTCGTGTACGCGCGCAGGTCCAACGTCGGGCGCGCGGGCCGGGTCTGCGTCGATCTCGGCGCGCAACTGCTCGAAGCCTTTGCGCCGCACGTCTTCGAGGTTAACGCGGTCGGGGCGCAGCGCCGCCGCTTCGTAAAAGTAAACGGGCACGTTCAACTCGCGTGCGATGCGTGCCCCCGCTTCGTGTGCGAGCCGCACGCAGTCCGCCAGTGTCACACCGCGCACGGGCACGAACGGCAACACGTCCAATGCGCCGACGCGCGGATGCGCGCCCTTGTGTTGCCGCAGATCGATCAACTCCACGGCGAGCGCCGCCGCCCGCACCGCCGCTGCGACCACCGTTGCGGGCGTGGCCGCGAAGGTGATGACCGTGCGGTTATGATCGGGGTCGCTGTGCGTGTCGAGCACAACTGCGCCCGCGCCCGCCTCGATCACTTCGACTAAACGCGCGACTGTCTCAGGCCGCCGCCCCTCGCTGAAGTTCGGCACACACTCGACGATGCGCGTCCAGTCCGTCACGAGTCTTATGCTCTCATTCTTTGCGGCGCAAGGGCAACGAGTTTTGCGTGTGCATGTGTGTAGCGCGTGCGACGCTTAAAGGAACTGCCGCGCCGCACGCGTTTTGGTGCGGGCGCGGCAGTGCGCGCAGTTCATCTCGTTTGCCCGGCAAGCTTTCAAGACCGGGCCGCTAACCAGAGGTTAGTTGCGCGACGGGAAGATCCCTTCGAGCGCGATGATGAAGTTGACGCAGAGGTAGGGTTGCATGATCTCGAAGGGCGTCGAAGAGCCGCCTTGCGGGCCCCCTGTGACCATGGCGGGGTTCATCGTCACGCCGCCATCGGTGTCAGCGTAGATGTTTGTAGTCCCGGCGTTAGCGGGGAATCTGTTGGCCGGTTTCGCGTTGGTGGCCTCGTTGTTGGCGTGGATGACGAACGGCGCAGCCGGCGGCAGGTTCGATTGGATCAGCGTCGTGCTCTCACTGCCGGCCACCTGCCCTAGACTGTAACTCGACAGCCCCGGCCCCTGACCGGGGTGGATGGGGACGCGCCCGCGCAGGTCGGGCAGCGCGAAGGTCGTCTGGCCGTTGCCGCCGTAGGTCGTGCCGAGAAGGGAGAACAGGGCCGTGTTCTGCGCGATTGGGAGTATCTGCCCGTTGCACAGCGCCCAGCCGCGCGGCGCAAAGTTACCGCCGAACATTATGATCTCGGCGAAGAAAGGTTCTGACATGTTTTTCTCCTTTGGGGGTCGGGCCGTCTAGTGGCAGCCCGCCGGTTAACGGATTTTTAGTTAGCGGCCTGTGCTCGACACCGACTTGGACAGGCAGAACCGTCCGGCGGCATACATAGCTAAATGCTTGCCTGAGGCCGTAAATCGTTCGTTACTACATCGAGGAGTGCATAAGCGGAGATTGCGCTGCGCCGCGAAGCGTGGCGGATTGTAATGCCCGTGCCGAGGCAAAGCAAGCAAATTATTTGCAACGCATGTTGAAGGCGGCGGCCGAAATAATGTTAGACTACAAGCTGCCGGCAGCCATTGTGCCTCACAAGTCGGCCGCATCTTTAGAAGGGAAACAAAAACATTAATGGTCATGTCACGTCGCAGTTTTCTGCGCGTCGGTGCAGTTGCGACCGTCGCCGCCGGTCTACCCCTAACCGCTTTTGCCCGTGCCGGTCGTAAGTCACTACAGGAACAAGCCCCCGCGCAAGGCTCCTTCCCCGTGCCCGATGCCAGCCGGCTCGATGCCGTGTACTACTTGAACAAGGATTCGTTCACGGCATATCTTAACTCGCCGTTCAAGATCGCCGGGGCGAACAAGCAGACGGTACTGCTAACGCTCGTCGCGGTCGATGACCTGCGAGCCAGCGCGCGCCGACCGGGCCGCGACGGCTGCTCGCTTGTGTTCGCGGGCCCGCGTCAGAAGTCGCTGCCGTCGGGCACGTACCTGTTCACGCACGCCGCGCTCGGCGAGTTCTCTTTGCTGCTGACGCGTCTCAACACGCGCCAAAAAGGACAGGCGCGTTATGAAGTCGTCATCAACCGGCTCTATCCATGAGCCTGACAGATCGGCGCGCGCGTTAAGCTGCGATGAAGACTGAACCGACCAACCCGCCAGTCACGTTACGCCCCGTCGACCCGGCCGACGAACCGTTCCTGTTCACGCTCTACGCCAGCTCGCGCGCCGACGAACTCGCGCCGCTCGGTTGGGGCGAGACACAGCGCACGGTCTTTCTGCGTATGCAATACGCCGCGCAACAACGCGACTACGGCGCACGCTTCGATGTTGCGGGTCATCAGATCATCATCGTAGCCGGCCGCGACGCCGGCCACATCTGGGTCGAGCGCAACGCCGAAGAGATACGAGTGGTCGATCTGGCCCTGCTGCCGTCGGCGCGCGGCAGCGGTGTCGGCACGTATCTATTCAACAACCTGATCGCCGAAGCCGGACAGGCCGGACTTCCCCTGCGGCTATCCGTGCCCAAACACAACACGGGCGGCCGCCGGCTCTATGAACGGCTCGGCTTCAAAATCATCGGCGAGATCAGCACCCACTTTCGCATGGAGTATAGTAAGCAGTAGGCAGTTAAGAGAAAGAAACATTAGTATTGCGACCGTCAACGCGCGTCGTGTACTCTGCGATTGAACAGCCGTTCATCGTTTTGTCTTAACTGCCTACTGCTTACTGCCTACTATTTCCCTTATGCCCCTTGATCGATTCATCAACGAGCGCAAGAGCGCGTGGCAGCAACTTGAAGATTTGCTGGCGCTGCTGGATCGCAGTAGCTTGCGCCGCTTGCACCGCGAGGAGGTGCGCGAGTTGGGGCGCATCTACCGGCGCACGTCGTCCGATCTGGCGATTGCTCGCGCCGAGTCGCGCGACCCGCGCCTGATCAACTATCTCAATAGCCTTGTCATCCGCGCACACGGGCGCATCTATCGCGCCGAGAGCGCCGAAGGTCGCCAGCGCGTGCGCCAGTTCTTCCTGCGCGATCTGCCCCGCGCCTTCCGGCGCACATGGCGCTACACGGCGCTTGCGGCGCTCATCTTCTGGGTCTTCTTCTTCGCGGGCTTCGTCGGCACGATGCGCGATGCGGACTTCTCGGAACTAACGGGCGTCAGCGCCGAGTGGCGGGCGGCGAATACGGATGCGCAGGAGCGTTGGTGGCTCGACATCAACGAGGCCAATCAGATCGAAGGCGCACGCATCATCACCAACAATGTCGGCGTCACCTTCTACGCCTTCGCATGGGGCGCGCTGCTCGGCTTAGGCTCGCTCTACATCATGGCGCTGAACGGCGCGCAGACGGGCGCGGTACTCGCGCTCACCTACCGCGCCGATTACGGCCACGAACTCTTGACCTTCATGGCCGGGCACGGCGTCGTCGAGTTGTCCTGCATCTTCTTCGCGGGCGGCGCGGGCCTCATGCTCGGCAGCGCCATCCTCATGCCCGGCGATCTCTCGCGCTTCGACGCCCTGCGCCTGCGCACCCGCGAAGCCATGCACCTCGTCGTCGCCTGCGTCCCCCTGCTCGTCGTGGCCGGCATCATCGAAGGCTTCATCTCCCCCGCCCCGATCCATCCCGCCTTCAAGTTCAGCATCGCCATCCTCACTGGCATCGCACTCTACTCTTATCTCCTGCTGGCAGGGAGAGATGAGGGCGAAGTGGCGAACTGATCGGCAGATGTGCGGCCGGAAAATAATTGCCACCACATCGGTGCTGCTTGTAATCTAACCGCGTGCTACTGCCTAACGGTGACCGCGCAATTGTTGACATCAGGAAGTTGCGCGATTACTGCTTGAACCCGGATAGCCCCAGAGGGAGCGGCAAAGCGCGTGTCTTTGCCGCCGCACTTGGGCTGACGGCGGCAGATGCCCCTTTACTCCGCAAGAAGTTGTTGGAAGTTGCACGCACCGCGGAAGCGCGGCGTGGCGAACTCGACATCTACGGGCAACGCTACACGATAGACTTTGAGATGCAGACGGAGGCCGCCGCGCAGTTATATGTAGCGGCTGGATCACTTTGCACGGCGAGACTGCGCCGCGTCTGACGACATGCTACGTCAGGAAGAGGAAGAGGTGATGGCCAAGAGAAAGATCAGACTGCTCGATACGGTTGCGCTGCTTGACGATTTGCCGGAGCGGCGACTCAAGCGCGGTGAAGTCGGCACTGTGGTTGAGATTCTTGCGCCGGACGTTTACGAAGTCGAATTTAGCGACGAAGAAGGCCAAACTTACGCGGAGTTCGCGGTGCGCGGCGACCAGCTTATCGTGCTACATAATCAGGGCGAAGGATTGAAGATCGTCGCCTGAGCTACTTCCTATTCAAACCATCTTTTATCCGTCGCTTCTTCACAATAACCCGCGCTCTTTCACGCGAATGTAAGTCTCAAGTAGGTTCGGCACGAGCGCGGCCGTGGTGACATCGAGCGCGAGGCCGCCTTGTTGTTCGACGAGGCGGAGGGCGGCTTCGCGTTGGAACATGATCTCTTCGGCGACCGATTGGCTGAACAGATCACGCAGGGTGTCGGGCGTGTCGCGCACGGCCGCTTTGAGGTCGCGGTCGGCGATGCAGACGACGAGCGGCAAATGACGCGGGCGCAACAGCCGCAGCGACGTGAGCAGTTGGCGCGAGCCTTCTTCGTCCACCAGATCAGTTAGCACGACGACGAGTGCGCGCCGTTTGCAGTTCGCGGCGATGTACTCGAAGGCGCGCGTGTAGGACGGTTCGATCAGTTCAGGTTCGATGGCGTGCAAGGCTTCGATCACGGCCTCGGTCTGATCGTGCCCGCGACCGGGCGGCACGTAGGCGCGGATGCGGCGACCGAAGACGGCGAGCGCCGTGTGGTCGCCGCCGCGCTCGGCCGCCGACATCAAGGCGAGCGCCGCGTGAATGGCAGAGTCGAACTTCGTCTCCTGCTCGATGCGCGCGGTCATCAAACGGCCGGCGTCTAACGCGATGAGCACGGTCTGGTCACGCTCGATCTGATACTGGCGTGTGGTCAAACGCCCACGCCGCGCCGTCGCCGTCCAAGAGATGTGGCGCAACTCGTCGCCGGGCACATACTCGCGCAAAGATTCAAAGTCGCGCCCTTCGCCGCGCCATGCCGTGCGCCGCCGCATCGCTACGAGCGCGCGGGCGCCCAACGCCTTCAACTCGGCCTCGCGCGCCCGCCGCAAATTCGGATAGACCTTGACGCTCGCAACGTCGGCCGCGTCCGCCCCAACCCACACCAACCCAAGCCGCGAGCGATAACGCACGGCCACGCGCCCGAACTCGTAGCGGCCGCGGCGCGGCGGCGTCAAGGTATAAACGAGCGTCGCCGTCGTCTGCCCTTCGACACGCAACCCGACCTCGCGCGGTGTGCCGAGTTGCAACTCCGGCGGGTACTCGTCCTTAACGCGCACGACGAACGGGCGCGCGCTTTCGTTGCGTACATGGACGCGCACGTCCGTCGCCGCGCCGAGGTGGAAGCGCCCGCCGAACTCGCGTTCGATCTGGACGCCACGCGGCCAACGACTCAGGCGCGCGTCCACGAACGCGGCGGCGAGCAGCAGCAGATCGTAAGCGAGTGTGAGCCGGCGCAAGTAGGGCCAGTGCCACGACAACGACAACAGTACGAAGCCCACGGCGAGTAGAGCGTAGAAAAGTCTGGTGAAGACGAAGCGCATGTTAGCAAGCCCGCACAACAAGCATGTTCCTGTGCCGATCTACCACGACATACTATAGCGGTTTGCGCTTGAAGGCGAACCCGACCAAGCCGCACGTAGTTTGTGGTCTTGTGTTCATCTGTGTGCGCGGCTCATGCTTTGTTTATCATCTGGCGCGGGCGCGCGAATGCGGCTAGAATGCACGCGCTCCGGCTTCTCCCAACAAGCTCATTTTCATCCACCGAACCATCGAGGATAGTTTATGAAACGCGCCCTGTTATTGCTCACGCTCGCCCTCATCACTACGCTCAACGCCCGCGCACAGGAACGACCGACGACGCGCAGCCTACGCGAGCGCACGAAGGAACTGCAAAAACTCGACGGCTATTTGCCGCTCTACTGGGACGCAGAGAGCGGCAAGTTGTTGCTTGAGATCGCGCGCTTCGATCAGGACTTTCTTTATCAAGTCTCTTTGCAAACGGGCGTCGGCTCGAACCCAATCGGACTTGATCGTGGACAACTGGGCAGCACGCACGTCGTCCACTTCGAGCGCACAGGTCCTAAAGTTTTACTCGTCGAACCGAACCAACGTTACCGCGCACAGTCGAACGACGCGGACGAACGGCGCGCGGTTGAAGAGTCGTTCGCCCGCTCCGTGCTCTGGGGCTTTCGTGTCGAAGCCAGCGACGGCGAACGCGTGCTGGTCGATGCCACGTCGTTCTTTTTGCGCGACGCGCACGGCGTCAGCGACACGCTGCGCCAGACCGGGCAAGGCGGTTTCAGTCTGGACGAATCACGCAGCGCGATCTATCTACCGCGCACGAAAAATTTTCCCCTCAACACGGAGGTCGAGGCGCTGCTGACCTTCAACGCGCAAGGCGATCCCGGTCCGCTCGTGCGGCAGACAACGCCGTGGCCGAATAATCTCACGGTGCGCGAGCATCACTCGCTCGTGCAGTTGCCTGATAACAACTACCGCCCGCGCCGCTACGACCCGCGCGTCGGCAACATACGCATAGAGTTCTACGACTACGCGATGCCGATCACCGAGCCGATTGAACAACGCTGGATCATACGTCATCGTTTGGAGAAGAAAGACCCGACCGCGGCCGTCTCCGAACCCGTCAAGCCGATCATCTATTACGTTGATCGAGGTGCGCCCGAACCGATCCGTAGCGCCTTAATCGAAGGCGCGTCGTGGTGGAACGAAGCGTTTGAAGCGGCGGGCTTTCGCAACGCTTTTCAAGTGCGGCTGCTGCCTGCGGACGCCGACCCGATGGACGTGCGCTATAACATGATCAACTGGGTGCATCGCGCCACGCGCGGCTGGTCCATCGGCGACCAGATCAACGACCCGCGCACGGGCGAGATCATCAAAGGCAACGTCACCCTCGGCTCGCTGCGCATCCGGCAAGATCATTTGATCGGCAGCGGCCTCATCCCACCGTTTGACGATGTGAATCGCGGCGGCGCACGCAATCAACTTCTGCGCGGCGGCTCGTGCGAACTCGGCGCGCTGCCGGATGACGACTATCTACTCATCCTTGATCCCGCGACCGATGCCGCGCAGATGTCGCTCGCGCGCATACGCCAACTCGCCGCGCATGAAGTCGGGCACACGCTCGGCCTCGAACACAACTTCGCCGCGTCAACTTACGCCAGCCGCGCGTCCGTCATGGACTACCCCGCGCCGTTCGTCGAGATTAAGAACGGCAAGCTCGATCTCTCGAACGCCTACGCGCGCGGCATCGGCATCTACGACAAGTTTGCGATCACTTATGCTTACGCGCAGTTTCCGCCGGGCACGAACGAGACAACAGAACTTGCGCGCATCGTCGAAGAGAACGTCGCGCGCGGCATGCTCTATCTATCGGACCAAGACGCGCGCCCGCCCGGCGCGGCGCATCCGTTGGCGAACCTGTGGGACAACGGCGACGATCCCGTCCAGATGCTCAGGCACGAGATGGAGGTGCGCCGCATCGGCCTCGCGCAGTTCGGCCTCGGCAACGTGCCCGTCGGCACGCCGCTCTCGCTACTCGAAGCGAAACTGTTGCCGCTCTACCTGCACCATCGTTATCAACTGCAAGCGGCCGTCAAAACGGTCGGCGGGCTTTACTACACATACTCGGTCAAGACTGCGCGCGGCCCGTCGCCCGCGCGCGTACAAGAGATCGTCCCGGCCGCGCGCCAACGCGACGCGCTCAATGCTGTGCTCGACACGCTGCGCCCCGACACACTCGCCTTGCCGCCGCGCATCCTTGAACTGATCCCGCCGCGCACGCCCGGCTACTTCGGCAACACGATTGAGTTATTTCAGAAGCGCACCGATCCCGCGTTCGATCCCACGAACGCCGCCGTCATTGCCGCCGACTTAACTGTTAGCGGTCTGCTTGAACCGCATCGCGCCGCGCGCCTCGTCGAATACCACGCGCGCAATCAAGCTAACCCCGACTTCAGAGAGGTCGTGGCCGCGCTCGTTCGCCGCACATGGATCGAAGCCGCGCCGCGCGACGACTATCAAGCGAACATCGTGCGCGCTGTTCAGAGTCTTACGATCACGCGCTTGATGGATTTGGCCGCGAACGACACGGCCGCGCCGCATGTGCGCGCCATCGCCACCGAAGTCTTACGCGATCTGCAAACGCGCCTCAAAGCGCCGACCGGCATGATCAATACAGACGAACTCGCGCATCGACGCGCCACGCTCGACGACATCGAACGTTTCCTCACGCGCCCCGACGCGCCACGCAAACGCACCGCGCCGCCCGCCACGCCGCCCGGTGATCCTATCGGCGCGCAGGGTCAGCGATAGAAATTAACCATCAAGCCACGAAGACACGAAAGAAGACCTTTGATCGTCTTTCGTGTCTTCGTGGCTTGATGGTTAGAATTTTTTAGCGCGGCACTTCGGTCGTGTTCAGTATGTCCGTGATGACACTATCGGGCGTTGCGCCGTCGAGTTCGGCTTCGGCGCGCAGGGTTAGCCGATGCCGCAGGCAGGCGGGCGCGATGTCGCGCACGTCGTCGGGCGTGGCGAAGTCGCGGGCGCGCATGGCGGCGAGCGCCTTCGAGCAGAGCAGCAAGGCGACGGCGGCGCGCGGGCTTGCCCCGTAAGCGACGGCCGGGTGTTCGCGCGTGCGGCGCACGATCTGCACGACGTAGTTCTGCACGCCCGGCTCCATGCGCGTGCGGCGCACCTCGGCGCGACATTGCGAGATAGCATCAGGTTCAGCGAGCGGGCGAATGTCAACTTGATCGAGCCGGCGCGCGTTGAAACCTTCGTCCCACGCGGCGACGATGCGCGCCTCTTCTTCGGCGCTCGGATAGTTGATGATGATCTTCAACAGGAAGCGGTCGAGTTGCGCTTCGGGCAGCGGGTATGTGCCCTCGTACTCGATAGGGTTCTCGGTCGCCAGCACCGTGAATAGCGGCGACAGCACATGCAGTTCGCCGTCAATCGTTACCTGCCGTTCTTCCATCGCTTCCAGCAGCGCGGCTTGCGTCTTCGGCGGCGTGCGGTTGATCTCGTCCGCGAGCAGGATGTCTGTGAAGACAGGGCCGCGCCGCAAGGTGAAGATGGACTGGGCCGTGTTGAAGACGTTCGTGCCCGTGATGTCGGACGGCATCAGGTCGGGCGTGAACTGGATGCGGCTGAAGTCCGCGCCGACGATGCGCGCGAGTGTCTTGACCAGCAGCGTCTTCGCCGTGCCCGGCACGCCTTCCAGCAGCGCGTGCCCTTCCGCCAGCAACGCGACCAAAACTTGCTCGACCACTGCGTCCTGCCCGACGATCACTTTGCGCAGTTCCGTGTTGATGTACTCGATGGTTGAGGAGACTTGTTGCATTTTCAGGTTTGGATTATTGATTCTCGACCTTAATCGGCTTGCGTCCTGCTTTGCGTCTTTGCGTGCGGTTATTACTGATCAAAACTAATCTCACGCAAAGGCGCGAAGGATGGCAAAACTGCAAATCAAAATCCATGGTCCTTTCAACTGATAGATCGTAAAGCTCGCTTATAAACGTTCGGCCTGTTTGATCTCGCGTGCGCGCATGCGAATGCCGAGCGTGCGTTCGAGTTCACGCAGGCGACGAACGAGCGCGAGCGCGTGGCGGGCGCTGAGACGTTCGCCGTTGATCGCGTCTTCGCATTCGCGCATTAAAGTTTCGAGGTCCGCTTGCGGCAAACCGGAGCGCGCGGCGACACGCGCGGCGATCTGCGTGCGCGGCACGTTCTGCGCGACGCCGCCGTAACGCGCCAGTGCCCGCCGCGTGCGCGCATAGACGTTCTCAATCGCCAGATCGTAAGCCCGCGCACGCTGTTGCAACTCGGCCATCGAAGCGACGAACTCAAGCGTCGAGCGTCGGTCCACACGCGGCGCGGGCAAGGGGCGCGCGAACCTGCGCCCGCGCGTCCAGATCAACGCAAGCACGATGACGAAGGCTTGCGCGCACAGGGCGAGTACGGGTGTGCCCGCGAAGTAAGCGAAGAGTTGATTCTCGGTCGCGGCCCGCCCTTGATGGTATTCGTCGAAGGCGATGAGGCCGCCGCCCGCCGTGATGATGTTCAGAGCGAGTTGCAGATTGTCTGCGCGCGCGATGCCGTTGTTCGTGACAATGAACGGCTCGCTCAACAGGATGACGCGGCCGCTCCCGTAACGATAATCGGCGAGCAACGGGCCGCGCTCGTCCGTCACATGAAAGACGGGCGCAGGCGCAGGCGTAGATGCAGGCGTGGGCGATTCCGCGACCTCATCGGTCGTTGCTTCATCGTCTTCGGCTTGCGCGGCTTGCGGAGTCGGCAGCACGGGCGTCGGCTCTGTCGCTTCTTCTGCAACCGCGTGGTCTTCTTCTTCGTCGTCGCTTGCGTTCGTGGTCGCGTGTGCTTCCGCAGCAATGATCTGTTCGATCAACTTGAGCTTGAGGCGACCGGCGAAGCGCGTGGGCGCGATCTGTTCGACATCGCGCGTGAGCAAGGTGGGTTGCGTGGGCGCGAGTGGCTTCGTGTCGGTCGTTAAGTTCGCCACGTTGTCAGCGCGCACGTCGAGGTTCGGCAGAGCGTCTGCGTCGGCATAGATGATCTGATCGGCGGCCGGCGGCGGGAGCAGCGTCGCGTCGGGCACGCGGTCGATGACGACGAGTCGCCCGCCCCTTGCGACCCACTGCCGCAACTTCTCCGCCTCGTCCTTCGCATACGGCACGCGCAAGCGACCGACGACGACGAACGTGTCCGGCAGTCGCCGCTTCAAATCGGTCAGCGCGGCGCTCGGCTCGCGCCAGCGCATGACGTGTTGCCCTGATTCGTTGAGATAATCGTAGAGGGCGCGCGTGCCCGTCGCGCCCGCGTTATAGGTCGAACGGTCGGGGTGCGCTTCCAACTCCGGCTCGCGTTCGATGCGGACGTAAGACGCGGCGTTCAGCCCCGCCAACACCGCCAGCAAGACCGCGATTGAACCGATGATAAAAAGCCGTTCGCGCATAGATTAAAGGAAGCGATCAGCGGTCAGCTTTCAGCGATCAGCCAAAGACAGCAAGGTGATCGTTGATCGCTTCTTGCTGATCGCTGATCGCTGCTCGTCACTTGTCACTTGTCACTGCACTTGAGCAGTGCGTTTGAAACTCTGACCAGTCCGCGTCGGTTGCGGGCGCGAGGCCGTACCAATGGCGCTCGTAAGCCGTGGTGAGCGGTTGGACGACGCGCAGCAGTTGCGCTTGATCGCGCAGGGCGCGTAGGTAGTCGCGGTTGGTCTTGTGCGGCGCGAGGCGCAGGAGTTTGCGCTCGCCGAGTTCGCACAAGACCGCGATGTAGCCTTTGCGCATCGCGCCGCGCAGATCGCCCATGCGCGCGAGTCGTTCGGCTGCGCTCAACAGATCGGCCGGCGTTTCGTCGGGGCCAAGCCGCTCGCCTAGTATGACGCGGGCCTGTTCGGGCTTGCGCGCGCGCATGAGCTTGCGCCGCAGGAGGCGCGGGCCGTAGCGCCAGATGACGAAGGCGATAAGGAGGAGCGACAGCGTGTAGATGATGACGCGCGCGAGCCGCGACAGGTTCATGGCCGTCTTGGGCTGCATCGGCTTCGATTCGGGCAAGAGGCTGCGCAGCCAACGCAGGAAGCGCTGCCGGAGTTGTTCGAGCGCGCCGCCGCGCGCGGCCTCTTCGTTGTATTCGGGGCGTTGCAAGATGGCGTGCAGGCGGCCCTTCTCGGCCATCTTGTCGCGTGGCGCGGCCGTCGCGGCCGTCGCGGCCTCTGCGAGTCGGTCGGCGAGCGCGTGGACGTATGCGGCAAGATGACGGAGCGCGTTCAAACGTGCGGCGACGGGTGTGGGCGGCAGTTTCTCAAAATCATCAAGCGCGGCCAGCAACCAACGATTGTCAACTTCGAGCATGTTGCCGGCCCATTCGACCCGCTCCGTTGCGGGCAAGGACGCGCGCGTCATGCGCAGCAGTTCCGCCTCGTCCGGCTTTAGACTCTGCAACGTCGCCACTTGCTCATCCGTCTGCGCTGCTTCGTAGCGCGTGAGCAGACTAGCGAGTGCCCCGTCAGCCTCTGCGATGCGCGCGCGATATTCCGTGAGCGGCATGGCGCGCGCGCCGCCACACAGGAGCAACGCAAGCGCGCACGCCGCGAGTAGCGCAGCAGGTGCGCGACGCTGTTGGGCCAGCAGACCGCTCATGTCTTTGCCCCTTGCGTGTGCGCGACGAGCGCGGGTGCGAGTGGCGCGACGCGCCCGTCGGGCAGGGTGGGCATGTCGCCGAGTCGCGTCGCGGCCAGTAGCTCGATGTCGTAGCCTTCGTGCCGCACGCGTTCGTCCACGTAGAGCAAGGAGAGGCCCAACATCCACACCGGCATGAGTAGGATCGAACTGACCTGCCCGACCACTTGATAACCGATGGCGTACCAGATCGGCCATTCCGACTGTGTGATGTCGAACGGGTTGATGCCGTGCAGATAGCCGTACCAGCCGAGCGGGATCAAAAGCAGCATCAACGCCGAATAGGTGGCAAAGGCCGTGAATAGAAACATGCCCATCAGCCGGCGCACGTTGCCGCGCGCGAGCGCGATGCTGCGGCTGACGGCCTCGAACACGCCGCGCCCTTCGATCATCATCACCTGCGGCACGTAAGCCAGATGCCCCATTATCCAGAAGAACAAGAGCAACGCCGCGAACGTGTAGAGCAACATCACGATGATGGCGATGATGCCGAGCGCCATGTTATCGCCGCGTCCGCCCGTTATCGTCGCAATGAGGCCGACCGTGATGCTAAACGCCACCACCCAGATGAACATTGTGAACAGCCCGACCACGACGGCGCACACGGTCGTGACTGATGCCGCACCGAACAACCCCCAGAAACGTGCGCGCACGTTCTTGTAGATCGTGCGCGCGCTGACCGGCTCGCGCCACAACAGGTGCGCGACCAGATTGCGCGACGCGCCGCCCAACACGATGAGTAGGAGGAACGGCCCCGAAAACGACAACAGCACGCCCACGCCCGCACCCAGACTGTAGAGGAACAACCGGCCGCCCGACCCCGCCAGCGGGACGGCGCGCACACAGACGGTGGACAGCACCGCCCCGATAGCGGCGCAGATGACGGGCGGCGCGGCCGTGCGGATAAGCGTTAGGAAGTGTCGCCGGTAGAGACGGATGGTGCGGTCGATCAGATCGCCCGCGCCCATCGGGGCGAGCGCGAGTTGATCGTTGGCGAGGCTCGTGTTGGTGGACATAACAGCGGCGACGTTTGCACTGTTGGTGCGACCAAAGACAGCGCGAATTTTAACACAGCCGCGCTAAGGTATTCGCGCGCCCCTATAGACGCGCACTGTTACCTTCGGACCAGCGACAATTTCAAGCTAAACGAAACGGGCAGCGCCGCGCTGATGGCAGCGATGCCCGTCTCGTTTTGTCCTTATTAAGTTAAGCCGCGTCGTCGTCGTAGCGCGAGCGCAGCGTGACCGCCGATCAGTATTCCAACTTGCCGTTGTAGATCATCTCGGCGACCTTGTATCTCATGTTCAGTTTCAGGTCCTTATTCACTTCCGCGACGAAGCGCACGTCGCCCATGTCGGGCGTGAGCAGCGGTTGCCCATCCACCTCGCGCGGGAAGACGAAGACGGCCGCGCCGAACGGGTTCTGCTGCGGCGGCGCATAAGCTTGCACGTAGATGCGTTTGCCGTCCTTGCGCTCAAGGTAAGCGAGGTTCTTCAGCGTCTCGGTCGTCGCGCTGTTGAAGGCCTGCATGACGGGGCCGCTATAGCGTTGGTCTTCGGCATCGAACCACACGCCCACGACGACGCGGCTCTCCTGATTCTCGGCGAACCCGCGCAACTGCTCGTTGATAGGTCCGCCATTGATCACGATCTGGCGTGCGAGGGCTTGCCGGATCGGGCGGGACGAGAGCCAGCGGATGCGATAACGCACGCCGGTCGCTTGATTGACCGCGCCGTTTTCGGCCCGGTTGTTGCCGCCGCCCGGATCGGGCGCACTGCCGCGTGAACCGGCGCTGGGCGCGCGCCCCTGCCCGGCGGTCGTCGGCTTGTAGAACATCTCGGACAGGTCTTTCACTTCCTGCGTCTGACCCCACGGCGAGTTGTCCAGTATTTTCTGGGCGTCCTTAGCCGACCATTCAGTCCATACCTTCGTCGGTTTCTGCGCGGTCACACCAACGGCCAGCATGCACGCGCAGCAGACGGCTAATAAAATTTTAGTTCGCATAACGTGTCTCCACGGGTGGGCATTACGATTGAGCGGCCTCGGTTTCGGGGGCGAGTATAGCCCGACGGCCGGGTCGGGAAAAAATGCGCGGGGCAGGGCAGTCGCCTGCTCTGCCCCGCGCGGAAGGTGGGTTGGTGGTTAGAAGTTGAAGCGGAAGACGAACTGGATGATACGGCCGCCCGGATCATTCGTCGTCGACAGGTCGCGGTACGCTTCGTTCGTGATGCCGAAGGCTGCGTTCGAGAAGTTGGTCACGCTGGTGACCTCGTTGCCGGCCGCGCCGACGCGGAAGTTCTGGTTGTTGATCGCGTTCAGGAACTCGGCGCGCAACTCGATGTTGGTGCGCTCCGTGAACTTGAATCGCTTGATCGCGCTCGTGTCAATGCGGAAGAAGCGCGGGCCGTACACAACCAACTGCGCGAAACCGCATTGCCCGCCGAAGGACTGAACGCAGTTGCCGAAGCCCGCCGGCGCGATGAAGCGGCCCGTGGGCGTGCCCTGCGTGTAACCCGCGGCCGCACCCGTCGTGTTGAAGGCGCGGAACGTGTTCACGATGATGTCGTCGGGCAGGAACAACACCTGATCACTGCCGGTCAGCGGCGAGACAGACTTGCGAATCTCAATCGCGTGCTGCAAGTCTTTCTTGGTCATGCCGACGAGTTGCACGTTGCCGAAGTTGAACGGCGTGCCGCTCTGTAAGCGCGCCGTGCCCTGCCATTCCCAGCCACCGATGAGCCAGTCGGCCACACGGCCAACATCACCGGCGTAGCGCCGGCCGCGGCCGAGAGGCAACTCATAAATCCAGTCGGCCTTTAAGCCGTGGCGGAGATCGAACGGCGAGGCAGTGCGCCCAAGCCGGTCGTTGCGGAAGGTCGGCGGGTTGATGAACAGGTCGGTGTTGCTGGCGAACATATTCGTCAGCGACTTCGACAGCGTGTAGCTGCCTTGCACGAGCAGCCCGCCCGACAGGCGACGCCGCAATTCAATCGTCATCGCATCGTAGTAGCTGCGCCCCGTGTTGGTCACGAGGAACGCGCCGCCGCGATAGTCGGGGTTGGCGATGAAGAAGTTCGGCGCGATGCCGGAGGCGACGCCGTTGGCGAAGCGCGCACCGTTGTTGAAGACGTTATTCGCAAACGCATTCGGCTGCGGGTTGGTCGAGGCCAACTGCCCGGTCAGCACCGCGTTCGCAAACAGCGTGGACGTGTACTGCGCCGCGTTGTTCGCGTCGAGGTTGTTCGCCGCGGTCGGCCCACGGAAGAAGGCCAGCGTGGTCGGCAGCGGGCTAGTGCCCGAACCGGGTCCGAAGTAGGCAAAGCTGCCGGCGCGTGTCGCCACGCCCGCCGCGTTGCGGAAAGCGTTGTTGGCGATCAGGTTCTGCTGCGCCAAACGGTACTCGTTGATGAAGTTGTTCTCGACCAAGTTGATCTCGTTCAAGTTCACCTGCCGCCACAGCTTGACGCCGCGGTTGCCGACATAGCGCACTTCCAGCACCATGTCCTTCGTCAGTTCGCGCTGGATGCCGGCCGACCAAGATTGGACGTAACCGATCCGCAGGTTCTGCTCGAAGGCGTTCGCACCGCCGGTCGCCGCGCCAAGCACGGGGAAGGTCGGCGAGGTCGGCAGCGCCGGGGGCGCGAGGGAGTCGCGGTCGCGGAACAACGTGCCCGGCGTCAGCCCTTGCACGCCCGTCAAGGCGGTGCTGCGGTCGAAGCTGGTCACGCCGCCGGGGTTGCTCGCCAGAATCGACGAGGCGATGGCCAAGCCTTCGCGCACCGTGGCGACGGAGTAGCCCGCGCGCAGCACGCTCTGCCCTTGATTGCCGAAGAAGCGATGCATGATGCCGCTCTTCCAGTCGGGGCTGTAGGCGATGCCAACGCTCGGCAAGAAGTTGTTCTTGTCGGTGCGATAGGGCTTGACGCCCGGCTCAAGGATATTGAACGAGGTCGGAGTCGCCCCTGCGGTCACGCCGGGGTTGAACAAGCCGCGCCCGGCCGAGACGCCGAAGATTTGGCTGAACGGCGTGAAGGTGACAGCGCGATTCTCCGAGACGATTGGCTCTTGCATTTCCCAGCGTAAGCCGTAGTTCAACGTCAGGTTCGGGCGGAAGCGCCACGAATCCTGTGCGAAGAAGCCGTACTCGTTCTGGCGGAAGCGATTGATCTGCGGCCCCAGATAGGTCAGCTTGCCTGAGTTCTCGTCGAGGTACGCGTTGGCGGCAACCGTCGTCACGCGCCCCGTCACGAGGGCATAGAGCGTCTGCGCGGCCGCGATGTCGGCCGAGGACGTGCCCACCGGGAAAGTGCCGGGCGTCGTGGCAGTCGCCACCGTGAAGATGGCGTTAGCCGGGTCGGCCGCGTCAAGCCCGAACGTGATGTTGCGGCACGAGGTTGTTGAGCGTGTTCGTGAAGGTGGTGTAGCGGCTGAACGTGCCGCCAAAGTTGATCGTGTGCGTACCGCGCACCCAAGTGGCCGTGTCGGTTACGGTCTTCACCGGCGAATTGCGGCGCTGGCTCAGGCGCGACACCTGCGGGTTTTGCAGCCCGAAGTTCGCGTTCGACGAGAGCGTGTAAGCGAAGCCGCCCTGTTCGCCGTAGGACGCGGGCGACAGGCGCGGGCGGAAGAACGAGTTGCCGCCCTGCACGCCACCGCGCAGTTCGTTGACGAGGCTCGAAGTCAAGTTCGAGCGCAGCGCCAGCGAGTCGGAGAAGCGCAGCGAACTCTGCCCGCCGACGCCGGCCAAGAAGCCGGGGAACGCCGGGTCGGTGCTGTTCAGGAAGTCAACGTCCGCGCCGCCGAAGCGTTGATAGTTCCACGTATTCTCAAGGTGATGCTTGTCCGTGATGTTGTAATCGAACCGGACGGCCGCGAAGCGGCGCAGTTGCCCACCGAGATTGGTGAAGCTGAACTCTTCGCGGTTCGCATCGAGCCGCCGCGTCGTGCCTTGGCTGGTCGAACTGCGGATGCGGCCGAGGAAGCCCGCGACGGTCGGATCGGCCGTCGAGGTGCAAGGCTGCAAGCCTGCCACGGCGGTGTTGCAGTCGGTGTTCGCTGCCGCGTTCAACAGGTTCACGGTCGCACCGCTGCTGGTCGTAAAGACGCCGCTCTGTGCGGTCGCATTCAGGATCGAGCGCGTGCGCGAAACTGCTTCCGGCAGCCGGTACTCTTCAAGGTTCGTGAAGAAGAACAGCTTGTCGCGCTTCGTGTTGAAGACGCCCGGAATGGTGATTGGGCCGCCGATGCGCCCGCCGTACTGGTTCAAGTGGATCGGGTCGCGCTGCAAGCCGTTGCGGTTGTTGAACCAATAGTTGGCGTTGAACGAAGTCTCACGGTGATACTCGTAAACCGAGCCGTGAAAATCGCTCGTGCCGGCGCGGGTGACGAACTTCAGTTGCACCGCGCCTTCGCCGGACGATTCCGCGCCGGGGGTGGCGGTCGAAATCGTAACTTCGTCGATGGCGTCCACACGCGGGCGGATGTAGGTGAAGAAGCCGCCGCCGAAGGCCGACTTCAAGTTATTGTCCTGCACGTTCACGCCGTCGAGCGTGATGTTGAGCGACCCCTTCGGCAAGCCGTTGACGGTCGAGGTGCGGGGCGTACCGGGCGTGTTCGTGCCCGGCAGCAGCAGCACTAGGTCGAGCGCGTCGCGCGAAGCGAAGGGCAGGTCGGTGATCTGCCGACCCGTGATGGTTGTGCCGACCGTGGCGCTCTGCGTCTGCAACAGTTCGCCGCCTGCGCCCGTGATCGTGACCGTCTCGGTCACCGCGCCGACTTCGAGCGCGATGTTGATGCTCGACGGTGAACCGATATTCACTTTCACGTCTTTCACGACGGTCTGCTTGAAGTTTTGTGCCGAGATGGTGAGCGTGTAAGTGCCGGCCGAAAGACCGGGCAAATTAAACGTCCCGTTGTCGGCCGTCTGCACTGTGTTTTCGACGCCGGACTCGTTCTTGACGGTGACGTTTGCACCGCCCACGACTGCGCCCGCCGGGTCAGTGACCGTCCCGGCAATAGAGCCAGTCGTGTTGGCTTGGCCAAACGCCGCTAGGGTGAGCGACGCGACCAACGCGAACACGGCCGATGCCCTGAGTAGAACTAACTTCATGGTGGAGCTCCTCCAGAGAGTGGATAGGTGGTTAGTCTCTTACCTGTGTTTGGTTGTTGCGAAAGTATCCGACCCCACTTCAGGCCCTTCTTTGAGGGACCGGATAAACTGTGTATTGCACAAAAGAATTCAGAACCTTGATGGCTCTGCTTGCAGGAGCACGGACGGTCGAAAAAGACTTTATCGTGCAGTTGATTCAATGAAGCAAGCATTATGCCAGCTTACCCGGCCTCGTTGGGCATAAGCTAAACCTTGACGTGACTAAACATTACGTCGCTTAGCACGGACCACGCGGGTGCTGTTTTCCATATTTCTGGATAAGTAATTCGGAATTTTGAACTTCCAGAATCCAGCGGTTTTTTCAAATTCTCGGATTAGGTTCAGTTATTTGGATAGGTTTTTCTGATAACACTGGCGCGCGCACGGAAACATTAAGCTAAACCCTGAATATTCATGAGCCTGCCAGCTTGGAATAGCTATTGCTCTCTTGCAAGTGCCAACTTCCCCTTAACTGAATAACGGTCGTTGTTGCGTTGCGCACAGCGCCCAAGATTGATCTTGAAGCTAGGAGTAGAACTATGTCCAATTATGTGCGACGGATGCGGCCGAGTGTGCCGGGTAAGGCCCTGTACACGTTAGCTGCTGCAACCCTCGTTCTCTTGCTCACGACGTTTGCCTTCGGTCAAGGCACGCGCGCCTCAATCAGAGGGAAAGTGACCGATCCCAACGGTGCCATCGTGGCCGGGGCCACCGTCCGGCTCATCGACGTTGCGAAAAAGACTGAGTTGCGTAACGTGACCACCAATGAGGAAGGCGAGTATCAGTTCCTCGAAGTCGAACCGGCGACTTATGACATCACCATCACGACCAGCGGCTTTGCCGAATCGAAATTTAGCAACGTCAAGGTCGAGCCGAACCGCAACCTGCAACTCGATACCCAGTTGACCATCGGCACGACGACCGAAGAGGTCACGGTGACGGCCTCGCAGGAGTTGATCGACCGCGAATCGCCGACGCTAGGCACGACCGTCGAACAGCGGCGCGTTGTCGGGCTGCCGCTGAACGGGCGCAACGTGCTTGATCTGGCGCTGCTCCAACCCGGCGTTGTGCCGGCGAACAACAACCAAGTGGCCAACGCGTTTGGCGGTGGCTCTGGTATCCGCGTCAACGGCGCGCGCGGCGTCGAGAACAACATCACGCTCGACGGCTCGAACAACAACGAAGTCGCGGTCGGCGGCACGAGCGGCGTGCAGCCGCGCCCCGATGCCGTGCAAGAGTTTCGCCTGCTCACGTCCGTGCCTGAAGCGGAATTTGGGCGCAACTCCGGTGCGGTCATCAACGTCGTGACCAAGAGCGGCACGAACGATTTCCACGGCAACATCCGCGCCTTCTACCGGCCGACCGTGCTGTCGGCGGCGCGCTATTTCGACCAGAACGATCCGACCGACCTGCCCCGCCCCGGCACGACCAACGATTTCCGGCGGCGCTTCGAGCGCAAGGAGTTCGGCGGCCAGATCGGCGGCCCCATCTACGTGCCGCACTTTGGCGAGGGCGGCCCCTTCGTCCACAGCGGCAAAAATCGTCATTACTTCTTCGTGGACTACGAAGGGCGGCGGCAGTTGATCGGCAACTCGCAGACCATCACGGGTATCCCGACCGCCGAGGAGCGGCTCGGCATCTTCACCCGCCCGGCCAGCGACCCGCTCATCGATCCGGCGCTCTCGACGACCGCGACCCGTGTGCCGTTCCCGATCATCAGCACGAGCGGCACGACGATTCGGCAACAGATTCCGACCGGGCGTTTCTCGCCCATTGCGCAGTACTATCTGGGCTTCCTGCCCCTCGCTAACGCCGCCGGCCAAGCCAGCGCCGTCGCCGACGAGGTGGAGAACGCGGATCAGTGGACAGCGCGGACTGACTTCCTGCTGACGCAGGCGCAGAACCTCAACATCACGTACAACTACTTCGACCGCTCGACGGATACGCCGTTCGCCTTCGGTGGCTCGACCATTCCGGGCTTCGGCGCGGTCGATCTGCGCACCACGAGAAACGTCGCCGTGCGCCACACGTGGTCGCTCTCGTCGAGACTGGTCAACTCGTTCCTCGCGGGCTACGCACGCAACAACCAGCCGGGCACCGCGCCGAAGAACAGCACCCCGCCGTCGCAGATCGGCTTCACGGGCAATTTCGTGGCTAACGACACGTTCGCCGGGCCGCCGCGCATCACGTTCAACGAACGCGGCTTCAACCTCGGCAACACCATTCAAGGGCCGCAGGCGCGCGTGACCGAGAACTTCCAACTTCAGGATTCCGTCAGTTTTGCGAGCGGCAACCACCGCTTCAAGTTCGGCTTTGACGGCACGTACTACAAACAAGATCAGGCGTTCCTGTTCGTCAATCAGGGCATCCTGACCTTCTCCGGCACGAACGGCGGCAACACCACGGGCGACGATCTGGCGGACTTCCTGATCGGCAACTCGCCGGTCGCCGTCCAGTTCGGCGCGAACGGGCTGCGCGACTACCGGCAGCACGCCGTCTACTTCTTCGGGCAGGATACGTGGCGCGTGAGTAACAACCTGACGCTGTCGTTGGGTCTGCGCTACGAGTACACCTCGCCGCTCACGGACAAGTTCAACCGCGTCGCTTACTACCGGCGCGGCGCTGTGTCGCAACTGCTGACCAGCGGTCAACTCCGCAGCTTTGAAGGTATCCCGATCACCGTGCCGGCGGGCGGGCGCGCACCGAACGGTCTTGTGTTCGTCGGCGATCCCGATCCGGTTCTCGGCGGCACAGTGCCGGCGGGCGGCATTGAGCGCGACTTGAATAACTTCGCGCCGCGCGTCGGCTTTGCCTACACGCCGAACTACACGGAAGGCTTCGGGCGCACGCTCTTTGGCGATAACGCGACGGTGATTCGCGGCGGCTTCGGTGTCTTCTACGGCGCTATCGTCGGGGACACGGCGCTGCAACAACTCTCCGCGCCGGGCTTCAACGGCACGAACTTCTTCCAATTCCCGGCTTGCGGCACGCTCGCCAACCCGTTTGCGCCTGATCCGTTCCCGGCCTTCAGCGCGCCCGGCGAAGCTGCGACGTGCAGCACCGTGCCCAACCCGTTTGCGGCCAGCGCCTTCAATATCAGCGCGCCGCTCGGTCAGTTCTCGCGGCCCATTGATCCGCATCTGCGCACGCCCTACACCTATCAGTACAACCTGACGGTCGAGCGTGGCTTCTGGAAAAACTACGTCGCCTCGTTAAGCTACGTGGGCAGTCGCGGCTTGAAGCTCTACGCGCTTGAGCAGGTGAACCCGGCGGTCGGTACGTTCATTCCCACCCCGGCCGGTCTGACCGTCCCGGCCGCGACGCGCAGCAACGCCAACGCGCGCCGCATCAATCAGGACATCCAAATAGGTCTGAGCCAAACGGTGTCGGCCGGCAACTCCTTCTATAACGCGTTGCAGGCGAACCTGACGCGGCGTTATAGCAACGGGTTGCTGTTCCAAGTGGCCTACACCTTCTCGAAGAACCTGACCGACTCGGACACGTTGCGCGGCGCACTTGATCTGCTCGACCGGCGCAGAGGCTACGGGCTGTCGAACGACGACATCCCGCATCGCTTCGTGGCGAGCTTCATCTACGATCTGCCGTTCTTCAACAAGCGCACGGACTTCGTTAACCGCGTGTTCGGCGGTTGGAGTATCGGCGGCATCTATCAGGCGCAGTCCGGGACGCCGTTCACCGTCGCCAACCCGACCGATACGACGGGCTGCGGCGGCGCGTGCCTCAGCTTCGCCGACTTGGGCGCGGCGTTCACGCACCTCGACCCGCGCGCCAATCAGGAGCGGGCCTTCAACGCCGACGCTTTCCGCGTCATCGGTCCTATCGCCAACGCCGACTTCCCGACGCAGTTCCGCTTCGGCACGTCCGGCAACAACCAGTTCCGCGCCCAGAACGGCGTCAACAACTTCGACGCCATTCTCTCCAAGCGGACCAGAATCACCGAAAGCTCGAACTTCGAGTTGCGGCTCGAAGCGTTCAATGCTTTCAACCACACGCAGTTCACCATTCTGGACACCAACATCAGCAACATCGTGCGTAATGCCGACGGCACGATTAACCCGAACCGCAGTTCGTTCGGCAAGTTCACGAACGCACGCGAATCGCGCGTGGTCCAGATCGGCGCACGCCTCAACTTCTAGTTGGGTGGCAAGCCCACCTAATCAACAGGCCGCCGAAAGTACTTTCGGCGGCCTACTTTTTTACTTGCCGCCGTGTGCTAGCATGGCCGGCAAACGCGGGCCGTTGCAGAAGCCGCTTCGGCGCTACAGCACACCCGCGCGGATTTATCGGTCAGAGGTAGTTTCATGATCGAAGTAAAGCAACTCGGCCGGGTGTGGCCGCTGGTCCTCGCCGTCGTGTTCGTTGTCGGCGGCGCGCGGCCGGCGCACGCGCAAGCACCGGCGCAACCGGATGCGGGTTCGGCTTATCATCAGATCGACGGGCGCGTACAGTTCCGCACCGGCGGGCGCATTGGCAACGTCCGCGTGCGTCTGCTGCGCTTGCCCGATCTGCACCCGGTAGGCGAGACGTTCAGCCGGCCGAAGGGCAATTTACTTTTATCCAAGTGACCGAGGGCGAGTATGTGGTCGAGACGATTGAGACTGAGCAGTTTGAATCGGCGACCGCAAACGTGTCCGTGCGGCCGCTCGTGCGTAGTAGACCCACATCGTTCAATGTGCTGGTCGAAGTGTCGTTAAAACCGCCCCCGGAGCGGACCGCGCCCGGTGTGTTGGCGGGGGACGTTGATCTCGATGTGCCGAAGGCGGCCCGCAAACACTTTGAGGCCGGCATGAAAGCAAGCGACAGCGGCGACACCGCTCGCGCGCTCGCCGAACTGCGCGCGGCCGTGACAGCCTATCCCAAGTACTACGCGGCCCGCATCGAACTGAGCCGGGAACTGCGCCGCCAGAAGCGCCTGCCCGAAGCGTTAGAAATGCTTCAGCCGCTCGACGAGATCGCGCCCAAACACGCAGAGGTCCACACTGAGCGCGGCATCGTCTTGTTAATGCTTGAGCGGCGGGCGGAGTCGGTGGCGGAGTTGGAAACGGCGCTGCGCCTGCGTGAACCTGATTGGGCGGCGCATCTCTACATGGGCTGGGCGCTGCTGGAAACTAATAGCGAAGGGGCGGCGCGGCATCTTAGCCGCGCGCTGCAACTGGACGAACAGCGAGCGGCGCGGGCCCACCTCGCGCTTGCGCGTCTAGCTGAAGAACTCGGTCAGCGTCAGACCGCTATCGGACACTTGGAAGCTTATCTCACCCTCGCACCCTTAGCGCCGGACGCAGCCGCAGCACGCAAGCTCTTGGAGCGACTGCGCGCGCCTGAATGAACAACCCCGCGCACTACTTAACGATCTCAAAATCCATCCACTGCGTTGTTGTATTACGACCGGCGGGCGCGAGCAGATCGGTCGCGACGACTTGCAGGACATAAGTGCCCGGCGTCAGTTCGGGGCCGAGCACCAAACGCCCGACCGCGTTGAGCCGTTTCATGTCTGCCTGCCGGCTCGCGTCGAGCGGTAAGACTTTGCCGGTAAAGACCGGTTGCCCTTCGCGGAACAGGCGCATTTGCGTCTGAATTTGCGGCTGCCCCGTCGCGTTCAGGCGCGCGTTGAAGATGTTGTAACGATAGTCCAACGCCAGCCCTTGCCGCAGTCGCCGCACGGCCGGCCCGTCTGTGGATCGGGCGGGCCGCCCACATCGGCCAGTGCCCGCTTGCTGCCGCGCCCGATCAAAGCCACTGAGCACCACGCCTGACAGCGAGAGCCGCTGCTTCGCAAGGTCCGGCACTTCGACGAACTGCGAAGCCGAGCCGATGCGCTCCGAGGCGGCATCACGCACGGCGATCCGCATCTGGTAAGCGCCGGCCTGCTTGATGGGAAAGTTGAGTACATAGACAAGCCCCGCCTGCAAGAGCCGCTGGTACTCGTCCTCGTTGGCCACGCTGACCGCTTGCGGGTAATTGAATTGATCCATGACCCGCCCATCATTACCAAACGCCACCAGTATCATCTCAAGGTCGGCGGTACGCGCGCCGTTAGGTCCGTCCTTGAAAACGAGATCGCGCGGCTCGACGTAAAGCAGCGAACGCACGTAAGCGCCGCCTTCCGGTTCGGTCCCGAACAGCGAAGTCAGCCGCACATGGACGCCGCCCGCAGCAAAGGGTGAAACCAGCGCCGCCGCTAGTTGTTCGTCGCGCGTGCGGCGTTGCGGCGGGCGGGCCTCATCCGTGAAGCCGAAATAACGCGACCGCGAGCGCACGATCAAACCCGACCGCTTGATCTTCACGTCCAAGTCTTGCAGGCGCGGCCGGCCAGTCGCCTGATCAAGCGTCGCGGGATCGGGGCGATAACCGAGCAGGTAATAGCCCACCTGATCAGCCATGATCCGTTGGATGGCCGAGCCGAGGTCGTTACGATTACGTAGGGCGAGGCCGCCTGTACGCTCGGCCAGATAAGACATGACGGTCTGCGATTCGAGCCGCGCGTCGCGCCGCTGATCCATCATCGCGTGGAGGCGTCGAAAGGCGTTCTGTGAATCCTGCTCGGACTGGGCGGCCAACGTGTCTGCGCGCGGCAGAGTGCGCGGCGGGGCGTTGGGGCGCACGACCTGTCCGCCTTGCGCCTCGGTCGCCGCTATGAACGCTTCAGGTGAGATGACATAGGCCGGCGCACCTTCCTTGTCGCTTGCGTCCAGCCTGTCCGTCTGTAAGCCGCTCGCGTCCACCGTGTAGATCGAGACTGAAGCCGCATTGGCTCTATCGGTCAGGCGTTGCATCGCCTCGACCAGTTGCACGTTGCGCCCTTGCGCGCTGAACAGGCGAAACGCTTCCGAGATGAAGACGATGGACTTGCGCCCCGGCATTTCGCTCAAGCCCTGCACAATCGCGCCGACCGTGCCGAACGTGCCGACCGAATATCAGCCGGCCCGGCTCTCCTCTGCTTCTTCGTTGAACTGCACGACATCCCGAAAGTCAGACCCGGCACTCTCTTCGCGCAACGACGCCACGGGGCTGAGGCCGCCGCGCCCTTGCGGATTCCAACGCACGCGCTCGATCACGTCGTAGAGCACACGCTTGTCGGTCGTGAACTGCTGGCTCGCGCCCGCGCCCGAACTGGTTCGCAGGATAGTAACCAAGTCGCCCGGCTGCATCTGTTCGTCCACGAACTTTTTCAACGCCTGCCGCACGAATCCTGTGCTCTCGAACGACAGGCCGAGATCGTCCACAACCAACGCGACGGTGCGCTGCACCTGACCACGCGTCAGGCGCGCAGGCTCAATGGGCGGCGCATTGGGCTTACGCGCGGCGGGTGCGGCCGAAGCCGACTGGACCGGCGGCGCACCAGCCGTGATGTATGAGAAGTTTGTGATCTGCTGCTTCCGCTTGCCGTCGGAGAGTTCAAAGTCTTCAGGTCGTAGATCGGCGACGGGCCGGCCCTCCTTGTCCGTCACCACTACATCTACTTGCACGAGGTTAGTGGTCACGCGCACGACATCGTCCTGCCCACTTGTGCCGCGCGCAGGCGGTTGTGTAGGCGCGGGTTGCTGGCCGGCCACGGGTGTTAGCAGCGCCAGCGCGAGAGTTGCTTTGACCAGTGGTCGCGTCAACATAGCAAGCTCCAATCTCACGCCACGCAGGCGCGGAAGCGAATACTTTAAGTATGTCCTGTAAGTCGGTCTTTACAGCCCTGTGGGGAGTCAACGGGCCGCATTATACATCGTGCGTCGCCCGCATGGGTCGCTTTAGTCGCAGCGTGGGCCGCTTTAGTTGAACAGGGACGCGAGGCCCGCGAAGTCGAGCGCGTGCAGGGGGAGTCCGAGTCGCGTTTGCAACTCAGCGTGCGTCGTGCCGTCGAGCATGATGGCCTCGTCGCTCTTGAAGGCGGCGCTGGGTAGCACGACAAAGTCGCCTGTGATTTTGTCGCGCGCCTTCAGCACGCACGCGCCGGTCATCAACCCCGCCACGACTATCTCCGAACCGAAGTAATCGTTCTCGACGGCAGCGGTCGAGAGGCGTGTGCCGAAGCGTTCGTTCAAGCGGTCGGTCAACGCGCCGAGCAGCGGCGCGAAGAGTGTGCCGGTCAAGATCGTGCCGTGCAGTTGGGCTGGCGTGCGCGGGCGGGCGGCGTTCGAGTTTGCGCCAGAGCTTGTTGAAGTCTTCGTAGAAGGAACGCACCATGCCTACGCCGTCTTCGATCTGCGGATAGTCGCCATAGTGGCGACGCGAGGGCACGTCGAGGCCGGCGCGCAGATAAATCTCGTCGCCGAGGAAAGCGAAGTTTGTGCCCGTGCGGGCGCGCAACTCGCGCTGGATCGGTTTCAGTTCGTCGATCACGCGGCGGCAGAACTCGGCCGTCACGGGCGTCAGGCGCGCGTCCGTGTTGTAACGCGTGAGGCCGAGCGGCACGATGGCGACGCTCTTGATGCGCGGATGCTCAGCGGCCAGATCGTAGATCGTGCGGCGCAAAATTTCGCCGTCGTTGATCTCAGGACACAAGACGACCTGCGCGTGAATCTCGATGCCTGCGTCGAGCAACCGCCGCAGCTTGGCGCTGATGTCGGCGCGCTCTTTGTCAATGCCAAGCAGGTAAGCGCGCACGTCTCTGTCGGTCGCGTGAACGGAGACGTATTGCGGCGTCAGCCGTTGTTCGATGACGCGCTGCAACTCGTCTTCGGTGATCGACGTGAGCGTGGTGTAGTTGCCGTAAAGAAACGAGAGGCGTATGTCTTCGTCGCGAACAAAGAGCGACTTGCGCGCGTCCGGCGGATTGCCGCTACAGAAACAGAACAGGCACTCGTTCGCACACTGGCGCGGCACGATCTGCTCGAACTCAAGCCCGAAGTCCTCGCCCTCGGCGCGCTCCAACTCGATCTCCCATTCTTCGCCGCTGCGCTTGCGCACAAAGAACGTCAACTCCGTCTCGCCGCCCGTCAGGAAACGAAAGTCCAGATAGTCGCGCACTGTTCGGCCGTTGACCTTGATGATGCGGTCGCCCGCTTCAAGCTCAAGCTCACTCGCCAGACTCTCAGGCGCAACTTCGGCCACCAGCACACCGCGCCGCCGAATCTGTGTTACCGCAGGTTCTACTGCAAACTCGTACATCGAATCACGTCTCGGTTAAAGCAGAACCACGTAGGGCGAAAATTTGTTCCATTAATCAACCGCACAGTATCGCCGATGGCCGTCTCAGATTCAACCCGCGTGATAAGAAACCACGAAGCCACACAAAGCAGCACGACTGAAGATCAAGCGATTAACGATCTTCGGTTCGCGTTGCGTCGTGTGGCTTCGTGCTTTAACTCTGCGAGGTCGCGCCGCTATTACGCGCCGGTCGCACTCGTGCTGCTTGTGCCACTGATTATGTTATCCAGCGGCGTGTAGTCTAAACCTTGCGCGGTGGCGACGGCTTCATACGTCAACTTGCCTGCGTAGGTGTTGACGCCTTCCTTCAGTCCGGGGTCGCGCGCCACGGCGTCGAGGAAGCCGCGATTGGCGAGTTGCAAGACGTAAGGCAGCGTCGCGTTGGTCAGCGCGAAGGTCGAGGTGCGCGGCACTGCGCCCGGCATGTTGGCGACGCAATAGTGCAGCACGCCTTCGACGTAGTAGGTCGGATCAGAGTGCGTGGTCGGATGCGTCGTCTCGATGCATCCGCCCTGATCAACCGCCACGTCCACGATGACCGCGCCGTTCGGTACTTCCTTGAGCATGTTGCGCGTGACGAGTCGCGGCGCGGCCGCGCCGGGCACAAGCACTGCGCCGATGATCAGATCGGCCTCCGAGATTGCATCCTGAATCATGTAAGCGGAAGACGCGAGCGTTGAAATCTTCGTCAGGAAAATATCGTCCAACTCGCGCAGCCGATCCAAACTCTTGTCGATGATCGTCACGTGCGCGCCCATGCCGACGGCGATCTTCGCGGCGTTCGTCCCGACCACGCCGCCGCCGAGGATGACGACGCGCGCCGCCGGCACACCCGGCACGCCGCCCAACAGGATGCCGCGCCCGCCCGACATCTTCTCCAAATAATGCGCGCCGACCTGCACCGCCATGCGCCCCGCAACTTCCGACATCGGCGTCAACAGCGGCAGCGTGCCCTTGCGATCCGTGATCGTCTCGTAGGCCACGCCGGTCACTTTGCGTTCGAGCAGTTGCTTGGTCAACTCTTGATCGGGCGCGAGATGCAAGTAGGTGAACAGCAGTTGCCCTTCGCGCATGCGCGGGTACTCAGGCGCAATCGGCTCTTTCACCTTCACGATCATCTCGGCCGCGCCCCACACCTCGTCGGCCGTCTCGATGATCTGCGCGCCCGCGCGCTCATACAACTCGTTCTCGAAGCCGGAGCCAGCGCCCGCGTCGCGCTCGACGATCACCTTATGCCCCGCGTCCGTCAACGCGCGCACACCCGCAGGCGTCAAGCCGACACGATATTCATTGTCTTTGATCTCTTTAGGAAGTCCGACGAGCACAGTTGCGCCTCCAATCGTTTTTGACTTTGATGTCAGGCAGGTGACGATCCGACGCGCAGACGCGCAAGGGCCGCAATAGAGCACTCAAACGTGATCTCATATTTCAGATTTGAAATTTGAGATCGACTGACTGCGCGCTCTAACGCGTCCTGCCTCGCGGTCTTTGCGTTGAATCTTTACGACCGGGCCAAAAACAGATGGCCGCGATCAGTCCGTACTGCTCACTCAAAATTCACTTCGTCGATCTGTGCGCGCTGTAGTTTGCCGCTGTAGTCAACGTAGATCGACTTCCATTCGGTGAAGATGTCCAGAACTTGCGTGCCCGCTTCGCGGTGGCCGTTGCCGGTTGCTTTCGTGCCGCCGAAGGGCAGGTGGACTTCCGCGCCGATGGTCGAAGAGTTGACGTAGAAGATGCCTGTGTACATGTCGTTGAGCGCGCGGAAGGCGCGGTTCACGTCCTGCGTGTAGATCGAGGCGGATAGACCATAGCGCACGCCGTTGGCGATCTCGACGGCTTCGTCTAACGAGTTGGTCGGGATGACGGCGGTGACGGGGCCGAAAATCTCTTCCTGTGCGATCCGCATGTCGGGGGCGACGTTGGTGAAGACGGTCGGCTCGATAAAGTAGCCGTGCGCGTGCGCGCCTTTATCAAGCCGGTTGCCGCCGCATGCGAGCGTCGCGCCGTCTTCGCGTTCGCCGACCTCTATGTAGCCCATGATCTTGTGAGCGGCGGCGGCGTTGATGACTGGTCCAACGTCGGTCTTCGGATCAGCGCCGTCGCCCACGCGCAGAGCCTTCGCGCGCTCAACCAACTGCTGCGTGAACTTCTTATAAACTTTCTTATGGACGATGACGCGCGAGGCGGCCGTGCAGCGTTGACCGGACGTGCCGAACGCGCCCCAGATCGTGCCTTCGATGGCGAGGTCTATGTCGGCGTCTTCCATCACCATGATGGCGTTCTTGCCGCCCATCTCAAGCGAGCAGATGGCGTTGCGGTCGGCGCAGGCGGCGGCGATGGTGCGCCCCGTCTCGGTCGAGCCGGTGAAGGAGACGAGCCGCACGTCGCGGTGTTCGACGAGCGCACGCCCGGCCGTGTCGCCGTAGCCGGTCACGACGTTGACGACGCCTGCGGGTACGCCTGCTTCTTCACATGCTTTGATTAAGTTGATCGTCGAGAGCGGCGTGTCTTCGGCCGGTTTGATGACGACCGTGTTGCCGCAGACGAGCGCGGGGATCAGTTTCCACGAAGGGATCGCCATCGGGAAGTTCCACGGCGTAACCAGCGCGCACAAGCCCACGGGTTGACGCACGCACATGGCGAACTTGTCGGGCATCTCGGCGGGCGTGGTGAAGCCGTGCAAGCGACGACCTTCGCCAGCGGTGTAGAACGTGCAATCGATGGCCTCCTGCACGTCGCCGCCCGTCTCTTTTAGGACCTTGCCCATCTCGCGCGTCATGTCGGCGGCGAAACGGTCTTTGTTTTTGATCAGAATGTCGCCCACGCGAAAAAGTATCTCGGCGCGGCGCGGCGCAGGCAGACGCTTCCAAGCGTCGGCCGCCGTGCGCGCGGCCGCGACGGCGCGCGCGACATCTTCGGCGTTCGAGAGTGCGAAGCGCCCGACCACGTCGCGCGTGTCGGCCGGGTTGTAGTTCTCGAAGTACTCGCCCGATGCGCTGGCGACCCACTGGCCGCCGATGTAGTTGTGATAAGTCTTGACCGTCTCGCGCGCGCCGCTCGTGCGCCCGTTTCGCTTCGTCGTCTTGCTGAGAGCTTTTTTCGCTTGAGCCATAAAGGAGTGAAACGTAAATCGTAAATCGTGAATAGACGGAACAGCAGTTCATCTATGCACGATTTACGATTCACTTATTTACTGATAAGTAAACTGCACGATGCCTTGCGTGATGCGCCCGCCCGTCGATGCGTATGCGACCTGCATGACGACGGCGTCGCCGGGTTTGAGACTGCTGACGATGCGCTCGAAGTCCGCAATCGTGGCGACGGGTTGCCGGTTGACACGTTGGATCACATAGTCTTCATGCAAGCCCGCGTCGGCTGCTAAGCCGCCCGGATCAACATCAGTCACGAGCAAGCCACGCACGCCGCGCAGGTTCTTCTCGTTGGCTAAAACGTTGGTCAACTCGCTGAGTTTGACGCCGAGCGCCGGCCGGATGACAGCCGGTGCGGCCGGCTTATCCTTGTTGCCGTCGGACGCGCCCACGGGTTTCGCACGCGGCTCGTTGAGCGGCGGTCGTTCGCCGACAGAGAGGCTGACCGTGCGGCGTTCGAGTTTGTTGTTCGTGTCGCGCAGATAAGTGAGTTGCACGTTCTGATTGACGGGCGTGCCCGCAACCTTGCTGATCAAATCCTGCGAACTCATGATCGGCTGACCGTTGTACTCGACGATGATGTCGCCCGCTTGTATGCCCGCTTTGCTTGCCGGACCTTCGCGCACGTCCGTGATGATCGCGCCCTTCGCTTCGGGCAGACCATAGACGCGCGCGAACTCAGGCTTGACTGATTCAAGCAGCACGCCGAGATAGCCGCGCCGCACGCGATGCGTGTCGCCGACGAGTTGGCGATAGACGAACGAGGCTTCGTTCGCGGGCAGCGCAAAGCCGATGCCGTTATAGTCGCCGGTCGAGGTGGCGATCTGCGAGTTGACGCCGATCACTTCGCCGCGCATGTTGACGAGCGGGCCGCCGGAGTTGCCGCGATTGATGGCGGCGTCGGTTTGCAGGAAGTGCTGGAAGTTGGTCGAGGCGGGCGTCTGCCGTTCGCGCGTCGAGATGATCCCGGCCGTGACGGTTTGATCGAGGCCGAAGGGCGAGCCGATGGCCAAGACCCAGTCGCCGACCTGCACGTCGTCCGAGTTGCCGAGTTTGAGCGTCGGCAGATCACGCGTCGGGGTGACTTTGACGACCGCGAGATCGGTTTCTTCATCCTGCCCAACCACGACGCCGACCAACTCTTCGCCCGACTGCAAACGCACCTTGATGCGCGTCGCGTCTTCAATGACGTGCTGGTTCGTCACGATCAAGCCCTTCGGATCGACGATGAAGCCGCTGCCCACACCGCGCGCCGGTTGGCGCATGTGCTTGCGGAACATGTCCATCAACGGGTTGTCGCTTGAGCCTTCCTTATCGTTCTCGTCGGCGCTGTCGTCCTTGCTGTCGGCGACCTGCGGCGCGGACACCGTGTCGATGTTAACGACCGCCGGCTCGACGCGCTTCGCAATCTCGGCGAACGAGGCCGACAAGGCTTCGGGCGCGCGCGCGATCTGCGCCTCGGTGCGCGCCGGTTCGTTTTGCGCCACGACGGACTTGCCCGCGAGCAACGCGCCCACGCCCACGCCCACCGCCAGACACGTCACGGCCAGGCCGCGATCCAGACGCGCAAGCGACGCAACAATGCCTGCTCCGACTCAGTCGTTTCGCCTTTGGGAAGTTGATACATAAATCGCTTTACCACCTTCTACAGCAATCAAACCACAGACGCCTATGCGCCAAGTGCGCAGAGTATAGCCGATATGCAAGACGCGCCGCAAAGAACAACGCGAAGCATATAGCTGAAACACGATCAGCCGTGGCCCTCTTCTATCCCCACGGCATCGTCTGCGGTGGGCCCGTCGGCTTTCATGCGCTGCCTGCTTCTCTGCCCCGTCCAGCGCAACTCCGACACGATGATGCCCGCGAAGACGAGCGCCGCGCCCACATAAGCGCGCCCGCCCATCCACTCGCTTGCGCCGCCGACGGCGACGGCGAACATGGTGGCGAAGACGGGTTCGAGGCTGAAGATGATCGCGGCGTGCGTCGCGGACATGCGCGCCTGCCCCCACGCCCACAACAGGAACGAACCGAGCGTGGCGACCAATGCGAGATAGCCAAGTTGTAACAGGATGCGGCCGTCCCACGCGAGCGGGCCCGTCTCGCGCGCCAGAAAGGCCGGCAGCCATGCGGCACTCGTGACGCGCACGCCGAGATGCGCGCCCGTCAGGACCAACAGAAAGATCAGAGCCGCGCTCGTGATCTGCAAGACCGTCAACTCGCGCACGCCGTAGCGCCGCGTGTAACGGCTCATCAACGTGATGTGCATGGCGAAGAGGCCGGTCGCCGCGAGCGTCAACAGGTCGCCTTGATTGATCACGCCCGCGCCCTGTGGCAACAGGATCAGCGCGCCGCCAATGGACGCCAGCAGCACGCCCAACATGTTCTCCACATTCGGCCGCACGCGCAGCAAGGCATACGCGACGAAGGGCACGAGCGGCGTCGTCAACCCCGTCACGAACGCAGACTTCGACGCGCTTGTATAGACCTGCCCCGCCGCCTGCAACCCGATCCCGCCGCCCATCAGCAAGCCCAAGATCGCGCCCGCGCGCCAAGCCTCGCGCCGCGCCTGCCTCACGTCGCGCCCGAACAACAGGCACAGCACCAACGCCGCCAACCCGAACCGGCAGGCCAGATAAGTAATCGGCGGCCAACGCGTCAGGATGTCCTTCGCCATGATGAACGTCGAACCCCAGATGAGCGTCGTCACCACGAGCGCCGCGTCCGCCGCGAGATTGGCTCTCAAGCGCATAGAAGCGGTCAGCGATCAGCAGTCAGCGATCAGCTAAAACTTGTCAGGCGGTTAACCAATAATGACTGTTTTGGTTTTGCTGAAATCTGACCGCTGACCGCTGACCGCTTCGTTATGGTCTTAATAAAACTTTGATCACGCCGCGCGTGCTTGCGCGTTCCATTGCGCGCACGCCGTCGGCGAGCGGGTATGTTTCGCTGACAAGTGAATCGACATCGACGGCATTTGCTTTGAGCAACTCAAGCGCGGGCCGGAAGCGACCGCAGCGCGAGCCGACGACGCTGATTTCGTCCACGACGATGCGCGCCGCCGCCAACTCGGTCGCGCCGTGAAAAGTTGACTTGAGCACAAGCACACCGCGCGCGCGCAACAAGTCGAGCGCCAACGCGAAGCCGCGCGCCGCACCCGACGCTTCGACCACAACGTCGAACGCACGCATAGTCTTGTCGGATACTTCATCCACCAGCATCGTCTCTATGTCGCGGCGACGCGCGATGTCCAACTTAGTTTGGTGCTTGCCGACGAGCAGCACGACCGCATTCGTCAAAGCCTTGAGCGCCTGCGCGCAGAGCAGACCGAGTTTGCCGTCGCCGATAACGGCCACGCGCGTGGCCGCCGTGATCTGTGTGCGTTCTAAGATGCCGCAAGCGGCCGCGAGCGGTTCTGTGAAGACGGCGCGCTCGTCCGCGACTTCACCCGGCACGGGCACGAGGTTGACCACAGGCAGCCGCAAGTATTCCGCGTGTGCGCCGTCGCGCCCGACGATGCCAAGTACAGTGCGCGCGGGACAGTGGCGCGGATCGCCCGCGCGACACAAAGCGCAACGCCCACAACCCGCGTTAATCTCGCCGACCACACGTTGCCCGATTAGTTGTTCATCGCTTGCGCGCTCGACCACGCCGACAAACTCGTGCCCCAGCGTCCCTTGAAAGCCCGCGTAGCCACGCACGATCTCAACATCGGTGTTGCAAATCCCCGAACACGTCACGCGCACCAACGCCTCGTCCGCCCGCATCAGGCACAGCAACATCGGCAACGCGCAACTGATCATGTTCGTATCGAAGTGCTTTCATGCGATGAATCGTGAATCGTAAATCGTGAATAGATCAAAACCAGTTCTTATCTATTCACGATTCACTTCAGAAACTTTTTGTCTTCATGTACGCGTTGTCGGGTGTGAGTTCGACGGTCTGTTCGCGGCCGGCGACGTTGACGGGCAAGCGCCATGTGATCTCCTCTGCGCCGTCGAGGGTCGCATGAATCCACCAGCGGCCGGGCTGGATGGCGACGAACGTTTGACCGGCGGCGTCGAGTCGGGTGGCGACGGGTGCGCGCCCCTGCATGCGGCGCGTTAAGAAGTCTTCAAAGCGCACGCCGGGCCGGCGTTCAGAGGTGAACTCGCGCTGCACGGCCGCCACGTCCACGGAGAAAAGCCGCACGTCAACGTTCGCGCCCTGCGCGCCGCGCAGCACAATACGCAAGGTCGTCGGGCTGCCACGCCCTGCGCTGCCCGCGTCCATTTCGTCGCCGGGCAAACGCTGATAGATACGCCAGCCCGCGCCGACGAGGGCGACGAGCAAGCCCACGCGCAGCACGGCGGCCAAGATGTTTCGCTTTGTCTCAGGCGCGTGCACGATTCAGTTGGAGACGCAACAGCGGACGGTGCGCGCACACAAAGTAACATCGCGCGGCGCACGCCAACAAACATAGGCCAGGCGGGCCGGCCTGCACGTAAAGCCGGTTGCCCACTGCCGCGTCGCAATGCCCTGCCCGGCCGTTCACGCCATGAAGCCTTTTTCGCGCAGGGCGCTTTCCAACTCGCGGTCGGTCGGCGTTGAGAGCACTTGCCCGGCGAGGTCGAGCGTCGGCTTGCGCTCCTTGCCGTCGTTGTGTTCCCTGACCCAAGCGCGCGCCGTCTCGTCCTGTTCGATGTCAACGTACCTGAAGGCGACGCCCAACTCGCGCAGGCGCTTAAGCGTGCGCTGCGTGTCGCCGCACCAATCCGCGCCGTATACTTTCACTTCCACGGTCGCAACCCTCCTGTCTATCGTCGGAATAACTAACATCATAACAGAAAGGCGGAATGATGCAGGCAGAACCATGAACGATGAATGACGAACGATGCATGACAGACAAGCTATTCCTTATTCATCAGTCATCGTGCATCATTTCTTCTTCAGCCTTCATCATTGCTGCGCTCGTGATACAATGCGTTTTCGCCGACGATTAAATCATTGCCTGAGCCGGTTGATCTAATAAATGAGCAACGCTGCGACAGACAAGTTCCGCGACGAGTGCGGCGTGTTCGGCATCTACGGGCACGCTGAGGCCGCGCGACTTGCGTACCTCGGCCTCTACGCGTTGCAACATCGCGGGCAGGAGTCGTGCGGCATCGTCGCATCCGACGGCGACGAGTTACGCTCGGAACGCGCGATGGGACTTGTGCCCGACGTGTTCGGCGCTGAACGTTTGAACCGCCTGCCCGGTGCGAGCGCCATCGGGCATGTGCGTTATTCGACGGCCGGCGAAGTCTCGATCCGCGAGGCGCAACCTTTCCTCGTCGCCTGCCAGCACGGGCAAGTCGCCATCTGCCACAACGGCAACCTTCCCTTCGCCACCGAAGAACGCAAACGCTTAGAACGCGCGGGCGCGATCTTCTCTTCGACCTCCGACACAGAAGTTGTCCTGCACGGCATCGCGCGCTCGCAAGCGCAAGGCATCGTCGAAGCCATTCCCGAAGTGTTGCGCGAGACTGAAGGCGCGTTCTCGATGCTGTTTCTCACGCCGTCGGCCTTGATTGCGATCCGCGACCCGCGCGGCTTTCGCCCGCTCGCGCTTGGTCGGTTGGGCGACGCGTGGGTCGTCGCCTCCGAGACGTGTGCCTTCGATCTGATCGAGGCGCGTTACGTGCGCGACGTAGAACCGGGCGAGATGATCGTGATCGACGAAGCGGGCCTGCACTCGTCGCATCCTTTGCCCGTTCGCCCGCATTCGATGTGCATCTTCGAGCACGTCTATTTTGCGCGCCCCGACTCGCTTATCTTCGGTCAATCCGTCAACCGCTCGCGTCATTTAATGGGCAAGCAACTCGCCGTCGAGCAGCCGGCCGAAGCCGACATCGTTGTGCCCGTGCCCGATTCGGGCGTCGCCGCCGCCATCGGCTACGCGGCGCAAAGCGGACGCAGTTTTCGGCAAGGCTTGGTGCGCAATCACTACGTCCATCGCACCTTCATCGAACCGCAGCAGTCGATCCGCTCGTTTGGTGTCCGCATCAAACTCAACCCCGTTCGGCATCTGATCGACGGCCGCCGCGTCGTGCTCATCGACGATTCAATCGTGCGCGGCACAACCTCGAAGAAGATCGTGCGGATGGTGCGCGAAGCGGGCGCGAGCGAAGTTCACATGCGGATCAGTTGCCCGCCGACCATCAGCCCTTGCTTCTACGGCGTGGACACGCCGAACAAGGCCGACTTGATCGCCGCGCAGATGTCGGTCGAACAGATACGCAACTTCATCGGCGCTGACTCGTTGGGTTATCTGTCGCTCGAAGGCATGCTGAAAGCGACCGGACTCGCGGCCGAGGCGTCGTGCGTCGCCTGCTGGACCGGGCGTTACCCGACGCGCATCACGCGCGAAGCCGAGACGCAATTTGCGCGCGAGCGCGAGCCTGTGCCGTCGGGCGAAGCATAACAGTTTAGTCCTAATTAATTCGGAGAGATCATCGTGGCCCAAAACAGGCGCGGCTGCGGCTGCCTGCTGATCGTGTTGGCGTTAGCCGCTGGCTTGCTGCTGTTCGCCTACTTACGTTTAGGGCGCAAGCCGGGGCCGAAGTTGCCGCCGCCGACGGGCGAACTACAAGTACACGTACTCGATGTCGGGCAAGGCGACTCGATCCTGATCGTCGCGCCGGGTGGCAAGACCGCGCTCGTCGATGCCAGCAACCCCGGCCAGAGCAAGACCATCTTCGCCGCCATGCAACGCTCCGGCGTCGATCACATAGACCTCTTCGTCACCACACACGCGCACGCCGATCACATCGGCGCGGCCGACGAAGTGATCAACGGCACGACCGTCAAAACCGTGCTCGACAGCAAAGTGCCGAACACGACGAAGAACTACGAAGACTTCCTCAAAGCGATTGAAGCGCGCGGCGTCACCTACATCGGCGCGCAACCGGGCCAGACCTTCGACCTCGGCGGCGGCGCGGTCATCACCGTACTCGCGCCCATTCAACCGTTCTTTACAAAAGAGCAACTGCGCTCCGGCGGCAACGACCCAAACGCCAACTCCGTCGTCGTGCGCTTAGACTACGGCGACTTCTCAATGCTGCTCTCCGGCGACGCCGAAGCACAGACCGAACAACGCATCATTCAAAACGGCGGCCGCATTGAAGCCGACGTGCTCAAGGTCGGCCATCACGGCTCTAAGTACGCCAGTTCCGACGAGTTCCTGCGGCAAGGTCAATTCAAGACAGCGATCATTTCATGCGGCATGGATAACCGCTACGGTCATCCTTCGCCCGAAGCACTCGACCGCCTGAAGGCGCTCAACATCAAAGTCTATCGCACCGACTTGCAAGGCGAGATCACGATCACAACCGACGGCCACGACACGCCCAAGATCACGCCCGCGCACGAAGCGACCGGCGATCTCTGGGCCGGTCGCTCTGCCCAAAAAGACGACTCTGCCAAGTCCGGCTTCATCCAATACGGCGACTTCGGCCCGCCGCCGAAGCCATCGAAAAAAGCGGCCGGCGGCAAGTGAAACGTTTTAACCGTTGTAATATTGGATCAGAGGTCAGCCGCAATATATTGCCTACGATTCAAACATCAAGCACAATATATTGTGCCAAGCCGCTTTTTCAGTTTTCAGCGGCGCTGACAAACTGGCGCACCTAACAAGTGAGGTTTACGATGGCGAAAGGTGCTAACGAATCGGAACTACAAACCATCGACGTGCATGCCGTCGTGGATCGCATCGAAGATGGCGACGTGGCCGTACTCACGCTCGAAGATGAACAGGAGTCGCAGCTTGATCTGCCGCGCGCGCAACTCCCGGCCGGCACAAGCGACGGCGATCACTTGCGCTTGACCTACACGCTTGATCCAACGACCAAGCAACGCACGCTCAAACACGTGGCGCGAGATGAGCGTGCGCGCGCAGAGGCCGCCGACCGTGTGCGTAGTCTGCAAGAACGACTTGAGCAACTAGGCGGGGCGCAAGATAAAAAGGATTTCAAATTATAGATACCCGGCGACCGTTATTGTCGCCACTCCTAACCAGTCACCCTTGATGAGTAAACCAATCACCTACAACGATGCGGGCGTCTCGATTGACGCGGCGAACCGCACGGTCGCGCGGATCAAAGAGATGGCGCGCACAACCTTCAACGCGCGCACGCTGTCAGAGATCGGCAGCTTCGGCGGCATGTTCGACGGTGCGTTTCCACGGCTGAGCGCGCCCGTCCTCGTCGCATCCGCCGATGGCGTCGGCACGAAACTCAAAGTGGCCTTCGAGACGAACACACACGACAGCGTGGGACGCGATCTCGTCAATCACTGCGTCAACGACATCCTAGTGCAAGGCGCACGCCCACTCTTCTTTCTCGACTACGTAGCTACCGGCGTGCTCGCGCCGGAGACAATCGCGTGCGTCATCGAAGGCGTAGCGCGCGGCTGCCGCGAGAACGGCTGCGTGCTCTTAGGCGGCGAGACGGCCGAGATGCCCGGCTTCTATGCGACGGGCGAGTACGATATTGCCGGCTTCATCGTCGGCGTCGTAGACCGCGCAAAGGTGATTGATGGCAGCCAAATCGCGCCGGGCGACACAGTGCTTGCGCTGCCTTCAGTCGGACTGCATACGAACGGCTACTCGCTCGCGCGTAAACTATTCTTTGAAGTCGCCGGTTATCAAGCCGACACCTATCTCGCCGAACTCGACACGACAGTCGGTGCGGCGCTGCTCGCCCCGCACGTCAGCTATCTCAGCGTACTCGATGGCTTACTGGATCAGGGCGTGGTCAAAGGTCTGGCACACATTACGGGCGGGGGGCTGCTGGAAAACATCCCGCGCATTTTGCCTGAGCATACGAGCGTCGAAATAACGCGCGGCGCTTGGCCTGTCTTACCCGTCTTCGCGCACATGCAGCAACTCGGCAACGTGCCCGAACCAGAGATGTATCGCACCTTCAACATGGGCATCGGCATGATCATCATCTGCGCACCAGCTGACGCCGACCTGATCAGAAGCCATGTCACAGCGCAAGGCATAGACTGTCATACAGTTGGGCGAGTCGGCGCGGGCGCGCGTGAAGTCAAGTTCATTTGAGTCAACGCCCCTTCTCTGTCTCCGTCTCAAGGTTCACGTCAAATAAAACCATGGCCGGAGACACTGAACTTAAAATTCTGATAACGATACTTTCGGCCAACACACTTGCGGCTCGCAATTCTCATCTCCGGTCGTGGCTCGAACATGGTGGCGCTGGCCGACGCCGTGCGTGCGGGGCAGATTCCGGGCGCTGAAATCGCCATTGTCATCAGCGACCGTGCGGACGCAGCCGGACTACAACGCGCCGCCGAAAGAGACATTGAAACGCTCGTCGTCGAACGTCGCGGCCGCACGCGCGCCGAGCATGAGCAAGAGATCATGGCGGCGCTCATCTCACATGGCGTTGAACTGATCTGCTTGGCCGGATTTATGCGCCTGCTCTCCCCCTCATTCATCGCGGCTTTCCGCGGACGCATCCTCAATGTCCACCCTAGTCTTCTGCCAGCCTTCCCCGGTCTGGATGCCCAGCGCCAAGCGATTGAACACGGCGTTAAATGTAGTGGCTGCACAGTTCACTTCGTCGATGAAACGCTGGACGGCGGACCCATCATCGCGCAACGGGTCGTATCTGTCCGCGACGACGACACGGAAGAGACGCTTGCCGCACGCATCCTCATCGAAGAGCATCAGGCTTATCCTGCGGCGGTTAAGCTAGTTGTCAGCGGGGCTTATCAGGTAATCGGGCGGCGCGTCATTGGCGCAGCAGGCAGGGAAGTAAAGCAGACTTGATTTTAAATATTAACGTCTAAATATCAGGGGTTTTTACGGAGTTGACTAGGCACGCAAGTTCGCAGGTGACAAAGAATTTAGTTTTTAAACTTACAGTTAATCCCCGGCCCTTTTCCTGCTCCAATTGACCGCTCTGCGCGCCAGTCAATAATTCATATAACCTATGCAGATCGTCGTCATTATAATAGTGCAACTCGATCTTCCCACCGTTGCCGGTTACACTTGGTAGCACTTTTACCTGTGTGCCGAGGCGACGACGTATCTTGTCTTCAGCAGCACGTATATTAGCGTCATTGGGCCGCGGGGACTGCGGTGCGACGGCGACTGCACTTGCCCCTTCGACAATACGTTTAACTGCCCTTTCTACTTCACGCACGGACAAGCCTTGTTCAACAACGTTATTTGCAATCTTACGTTGTATTTCGATATCGTCTATGCCTAACAGCGCACGCGCATGACCCATCGATATTTTACTCTCTTCGACCAACTGCTGTATGTCTTCGGGTAAACGCAGCAGGCGCAAATAGTTTGTGATAAAAGTTCTATCGCGTCCGACCCTTTGTGCGACCGCCTCTTGAGTTAGTCCTAAAGTCTCGATTAACCTTTTATATGCGTAAGCCTCTTCTATTGCATTGAGTTCTTGGCGTTGAATGTTTTCAATCAACGCCAGTTCTAACATTTTCTCGTCGGGAATCTCGCGCACAACCGCAGGAATACGTTGCATCCCCGCACGCTGCGCAGCACGCCAGCGTCGTTCCCCGGCTACAATTTGATAATGACCGTCCGCGAGTCTGCGTGCTAGGATCGGCTGCACGACACCATTTTGTTTGATTGATTGCGCAAGTTCTTCTAGCTGTGGTTCATCAAAACGGGTGCGTGGCTGTAGGTGGTTAGGCTCAATCAGGTCTATGTCTATCTCGGTAAACTCTTCACTGGCTGTCGCCGGTTTGTCCGACAGCAAGGCGCTCAAGCCCCGGCCGAGTGCTCTTCTGGTCATGAGTCATTATCTCCTTTGCTAACTGAAGATAGCTTTCCGCCCCGCGCGAACGTATGTCATATAGAATAACCGGCTTACCGTAACTGGGTGCTTCCGCCAAGCGCACGTTACGCGGAATGACTGTTTCAAGTACCTGACGACCATAGAAGTCTCTCAGGTCGCTGGCGACTGCGGCGGAGAGGTTAGTCCGCTCGTCGTACATCGTTAGTAATAATCCTTCGATGGCCAAACCAGGGTTAAGCGAACGTCTGATACGGGCTAGTGTATCGAACAATTCGGTCACTCCCTCAAGCGCATAGTATTCACACTGGATTGGTACGAGCAGGGAATCGGCGGAGGTTAAAGCATTCAGCGTGAGCAGACCGAGTGCCGGCGGGCAATCGATGATGATGTAGTCGAAATCGTCGCGGATTGGCTGAAGGATTTCTTGCAGCTTGTATTCTCTACGTTCAAGGTCTACCAATTCAAGTTCAGCCCCGATCAGGTTTTTATCCGCCGGCCAAATCTTCAACAGAGGCAACTCACTGCTCTGAACAATATTTGCCACAGACTCGCCAAGCACCAACACGTGATAGAGGCTGCGGCGGAAACTGCCTCGCTGAATCCCGACGCCTGAAGTGGCATTCGCTTGTGGGTCAGTATCTACGAGTAGGACACGTTGTTCCGAGGCGGCTAGGGCAGCGGCTAAGTTAACAGCGGTCGTAGTTTTACCTACGCCACCTTTTTGATTTGCCACCGCAATGATTTTAGCCATTTAACTGTAGGTGAAACAGCACTTGAATTTGTTCGCGTAAACTAGCACAAAGTGAGTCTGCATGCCACAGTTTTCTGGACTTCACTCAGACACGAAACATAAATCCTGTGTTTCACGTGACACGTCACACCCCAAGATGTGCCACGTGAAACGTCTAAAGTAGCTGAATCAGGCAGCTTTGCGTAGCTGTAAACTAACTAAAAGAAGGGAGATAGCTGCGGGAGTCATGCCGGGGATTCGTCGCGCTTGACCAAAGGTAAGCGGATTAACACGTTCGAGGCGCTCTACCATCTCGCGTGAAAGACCACTAATACCACGATAATCAAAAGTAGTAGGAATGCACACAGCGTCGTGCTGGTAGATGCGCTCAAGATTGTGTTTTTGCGCTTCGAGGTAACCGGAATAAAGTATATCAGCTAGAGCAGTCTCAAGTTCAGAGCGATTTGTGGCACGAAATTCTAATGGTAAAAATTGACGTATGAGCGAAATTGACACGTTCGGGCGTTGGGCTAGTTGGGCGAGAGAGATAGCATCGCCCAAATCAACGCCTAATTCCTGACAAAGCGTATGATAGGCACTATCTGATCTTTTGAATCTTGTGGTTTCAAAAGCCACGCGTAGCTGTGAAATTCGCTCGCGGCGCTTGGTGAAGGAATCCCACTCAGAATCGCAGAGCAACCCCAGTTCACGCCCATAAGGGGAAAGTCGGGCGTCTGCTGTATCGTGTCGAAGCGAGAGGCGATGCTCAGACCGGGAAGTAAACATACGATATGGCTCGTCTACGCCGTGGGTAATTAAATCGTCAATTAAAACTCCGATATAAGACTCTTCGCGGCGCAGGCGGAAACCTTCACGCTGCTGCACATAGAGCGCGGCGTTGACACCTGCCATGAAGCCCTGACACGCAGCTTCTTCATAACCAGTTGTTCCATTAATCTGACCGGCGAGGAAAAGTCCTTTAATTAGTTGGGTTTGCAAAAAGGGCGTAAGTTCGCGCGGATCGACGAAATCGTACTCGATGGCGTAGCCGGGGCGGATAATACGTGCCTCTTCAAGTCCGGTAATTTTACGCACCAACTCCTGCTGAAATTCCGCGGGCATAGAGGTTGAGAAACCGTTTAGATAGACCTCAGTTGTGTTATGTCCTTCAGGCTCAAGAAAAAGCTGATGCCTGTTTTTATCGGGGAATTTGACGACTTTATCTTCAATCGACGGACAGTAACGCGGGCCTACGCCTTTGATCTGCCCGGAATAGAGGGGCGATTCATTGATGTTTGTGCGAATCGAATCGTGTACGCGCTCGTTGGTGTAACCGATATAACAGGTAATCTGCGGCTGTTCAATCGACTCGGTGTGGAATGAGAAGGGAACGGGAGTTTCGTCCGCAGGCTGTGGGTCGAACACGTCCCAGTCAATAGTGCGCCCGTCGAGACGTGGCGGAGTGCCTGTCTTCAAGCGTCCCACGGGAAAACCGAGCCGCTTAAGACTGTCGGCCAATTCAATCGACGCCGGTTCGCCGGCCCGGCCGGCGGTATAGGTGCGTCGGCCGGTGTGAATTAAACCGTTTAAGAACGTGCCGGTTGCGACGATGACGGCATCGGCTCTGAGCCGTCTGGTGTCTTGCAGTTCGACCCCGCGAACATGCCCGTCTTTGACGATAAAATCTATGACTAATCCCTTGTCTTAAGTGTAAGTTAGGGGTGGCTTCAAGCGTCTGCCGCATCTCGGTGCGGTAGAGCGAGCGGTCGGCTTGGGCGCGTGGAGCTTGGACAGCAGGCCCGCGCGAACGATTGAGCAAGCGAAATTGAATGCCTGTGCGGTCGATGACGCGGCCCATGATGCCGCCGAGGGCGTCGATCTCTCGGACGATGTGACCTTTGGCTATACCGCCGACGGCCGGATTGCACGACATCTGACCGATCAGGTCGAGATTTAGCGTTACCAGCGCAGTCTGCGCGCCCATGCGAGCGGCGGCGGAAGCTGCCTCGCAACCGGCATGACCAGCCCCAATAACAATCACGTCAAAGCGTTCGTCAAAACTCATAACTACTTTCCTATGCAGAAGGTAGAGAAAATCTGCGAAAGTACATTCTCAGGTGTCGTCTCGCCGGTTATCTCACCGAGGGCGCGCAGGGCATCGTACAGCCCGACCAGAATCAAATCCTCGCTCGCCCTAGCTTCAATCAGATGCTTTGACGAGCGTAGAGACTCCGATGTACGTCGCAGCAGATCATAATGCCGCGCGTTTGTAATCAGAAAGCTTGCTTCCTGAACGTCGTGACCCATGAACGGCTCAAGCAAGGCGGCGCGAAAATCATTAAGCCCCGCGCCGGTTTTCGCCGAAATCGGCACGACCTTCGCGCCGTTCAAGCCTGCGACGTTGCTTAACGTGAAAGCTTGCAGGTCGCTTTTATTCAAAGCGATAAGGTATTTGTTTTCACGCGCTTCTGCAAGTAATTCCTTGTCTTCGACAGTTAAGACCTCTGCGCCGTCCAGCACTACGACGATTAGATCGGCATCGACCATCGCACGGCGCGTCCGTTCAATTCCGATAGACTCAATCGGGTCGTCTGAGGCTCGGACGCCGGCCGTGTCGGTTAGCAAAACCGGCACGCCCTGAATATTTATCAACTCGCTCAAACTGTCGCGGGTCGTGCCCGGAATATCCGTTACAATCGCCCTGTCTGATTGCAGCAAACTATTGAAAACACTCGACTTACCGACATTTGGCCGGCCGGCGAGCGTAACTCTCAAGCCTTCTTTCAAGAGCCGGCCTGAACGAAATGTGAGCGATAATTCTTCGAGGCTATGGATGAGTTGAGCTAGTTGTTCGCCGATGCGCGTCAAGGTTATGGCGGGCAGGTCATCTTCGACAAATTCAAGCGCCGACTCAAGCGGCACGATGATGTCGAGGAGTGCGGTTTTGACCGGCTGGATGCGCGCGGAGAGTTCGCCTCTGAGTTGGCGTGCGGCTTGGCGGACAGCCGTTTGAGTCCGCGCGTCTATGAGGTCGCGGATGGCTTCGGCTTGGCTGAGGTTGATGCGCCCGTGCGCCAGAGCGCGCAGGGTGAATTCGCCCGGTTCGGCGGCGCGCGCGCCGAGCAGCAAGAGGGCGTCTATGACGTGCAGCAGCAGCACGGGCGAGCCGTGACAACTCAACTCGATCACATCTTCGCCCGTGAACGAGTGCGGGGCTTGAAAGTAAGTGACGAGCGCCTGATCGAGCACAGCGCCGCTCTCAGGATCAAGCACAGTTTGCAGCGTGACGCGATTGGCTTCGGGCGCGAAATGATCTTCTGCCGCAGGAGTTGGCGCACAAGTTCAAGCGCATGCGCGCCGCTGAGACGAACGACACCGATACCACTGCGGCCGGGCGGTGTGGACAGAGCGACGATGGTATCCGAGGCTGGCACGGGCGAAGTACTACAGAACGCGTGATGCGCCGGGGCAGCGCGGCAAGCAACAACTGAGGTTTACTGCATCGACGACTAAAGCTTTAATGCTTCGCTTTCAAACTCACTTTGAGCCGGCGCGCGTTGCCTTCGCCGACCGACTCCGTGTGTAGGTCGGCTTCTTCCGCAAGCGTCAAGTGAATAACGCGCCGTTCGTTCGCCTCCATCGGCCCGAAGGTGAAGGCCGAACCCGTCGTGCGTACACGCTCGGCCGCGTGTTGGGCCATCACGCGCAACTCGGCGACGCGTGTTGCACGGAAACTATGTACGTCGCAAACGATGCGCTCGTGCAGCGCCAGCCCGCGCCCATAGATTTGATTCACCAGATGCTCAACCGCGTCGAGCAATTCGCCGCCTTCAGCGCGCAACAGCGCCGCGTCCGCGCCATCGAGGTTGACCGAAGAAGACCCTTCTTCCGTCGCCGCCGCCGACGCATGAATGTCGAGTTGGGCGCTATTGAAAACTTCGTTCAGAAAACTCTCTGCTTGCCGGTGCGCGTCAGTCATCTACGTCTCCATGCAATTAAAAAACAGGCCGACTAACTACAGGTCACTCAAATCATACGCACAACTACTGCGCGGAACGTGAACCAGCAAATAGCGACGATCTCAAGATGAACTTAAGCGGCTGCTGTCTTACCGTCGTCGAGCGATGGTCGCGGTGTGCGCTTACCCTTCTTGCCCGGCGGTTCTTGGTCACCTTCCGGCTTGTCCTCTGACTTGGTCAGACGGTTAATCAACATCTGTTGACCGAAGCCGACGAGGTTGGCCATCAACCAGTAGATCAACAAACCCGACGGTGCGGACCACATGATATAAAGCATGAAGGCCGGCAGCATCACGGCCATCATCTTGCGTTGCAGCGGATCGGCCGACGGTTGCGGCGTGATGAACTGTAGGACCACCATCGAACCTGCCATCAAGATCGGTAGCAGCCGATAAGGATCGGCCGCAGACAGATCGGGCAGCCATAGGAACGTTGCTTGGCGGAAGTCAATCGAGATCGTGATTGCCGTATAGAGCGCGAACAGGAACGGCATCTGGATGAGCAGCGGCAGACAACCGCCGAGCGGATTCGCCTCCTTCATCAAGCGCAACTGTTCAACTTGCAGTTCGCGCAGACGAGGATCGTTCTGCTTCATCCCCTTCATCTTCTCTTGCACTTCCTTCATGCGCGGCGCGTGCAACTGCGCCTTCTTCATCGCCTTCGTCGAGCGCCACTTGAGCGGGAAGAATAGCATGTAAATGATGATAGTGAAGATGATAATGGCAAGGCCGTAACTGCCCGTCCAGTTGTATAGATGCTTGATCGCCCATAGAATCGGCACGGCCAGCGGGCGCGTGATGAAACCGAAAGTGCCATAGTTGATCGCCGCTTCCAGATCGATCTCGCGGCCGACCGCCTGCCCGATCTCTTGGCTCGCAACCGTCAACAGGTAGTGGTCTTTCGGCCCGACATAGATGCGCGTGGGCGAGCCGTCGGCGGGCACGTCCAAGTAGCCCGTGATTAAAAATCGATCTTCCTTCGAGCCGTTAGCGTCGTGCTCGTAACGCATCGTGCGAAACTCAAGGCTCTGTGTTCGCTTCGACGGGATGGCGAGCATGGCGAAGTACGTATCGCCCACGCCGGCCCAATCAATCGTACCGGGCACGCCCTGTTGATCGGGATGCTCTTTCGTTTCGTGGATGCTCTTGCCGTAGAAGAGATGGACCTTGCCGTCCACATAGGCGTGCCCTTCAGGCGCGACCGAATAGAACGTGTAGTGCGGCACGCCCTGATCGCCGATGCTTGGGCCGAGGGCGAGTTTGACGTTTGCGACAGGTTGCCCGCCGCGTGTGAGTTTCGGACTTAGTTCAACGCTATATGTCTCAGCATTAAAACTAAAATTCTTGATCAACTCCGCGCCGCTTGCTTCGTCGCGCAACGTCATGGTGACGGTCTTCGACTCGCCCGGATTGAGATTGACCTGCGCGTCGCCGCTGTCACCGTCAACGCCGCTGATCTGAAAATTGCGTGCGGCGAATAGCGTATCGAGATTAGCCTCGCCGGTCACAACACGCAGCGGCGTCGAGCGCGCATCTTGCCGCAAGTTTTCCGGCATACTCTGCAAGTGCTGATCGTCAGGGATCAACTGTAAGGGCAGACGGTTATTCTTATCGCCGCCGACCGAATAAAGCTCGCGTCCTGTATCTTTGTTGCGCTTGAGAATCCAGCTTGTCGCAACGGCCCCGCGACTGTCGAGTTTAGCCTCGTAGAGTGGCGTGCTAATCGTTACGACCCGACGCGGAGTGTTGTCCGGCGTCGTCGGCGTGGACGCGGCCGATTGCTGTGTTGTGGGCGTAGGTGTCGTGCTGCCGACAGGCTGAGCAGGCGAAGCGTTCGTGTTCGCCGCCTGCTGCGCCGAGTTGGCGTTGTCCGGTTGCGGCGGACGAGCACGCTCCATCAAGAAAGTCCAGGCAAAGATTATCGCCGCAGACAGGGCGAACGCTATGAGTAATCGTTTCTGATCCATTCAGTTTAAAATAACGCGTTAGCAAACATCGCCGCTAACTGTGCGGTGATGAGTATGTTTATTTAACCGGGTCGTAGCCGCCGGGATGAAAAGGGTGACAACGCGCCAGTCGCCGCAAACTCAGCCAGCTACCGCGTAGTGCGCCGTGGCGCGTAATGGCTTCGTGCGCGTACTCGGAACAGGTCGGGACGAAACGGCAGGCTGGCGGCAACAACGGCGAGACAACCACCTTGTATGACCTCAGAATTGCTAAGAGGATATACTTCACAGACTTTGCCGGTCTGACCCCGCTTGGGCGGCCCGCTCGTCGCGCAGCAGGCGGGCAATGATGCCCTGAAAATCTTCGAGCGCCGCCGCCAACTTGACCTCCAACAACGAGCGTTTCGCGTTCAGCACCCAATCGTAACGGCCGTGCGTCCCCTGCAAATTCTCGCCGCTGTGGCGGAACGCCTCGCGCAGCAAACGCTTCACGCGGTTGCGGCCGACCGCGGCGCGCGCCACTTTGCGTGAAGCAGTAATGCCCAGTTTGTGACAATCGCCGTCATTGCGCCGCACGAAAGCCGTCATCAACCGCCCGTCATAACGCTTACCCGATTCATAAACGACACGAAATTCCGAAGAGTTGCGTAGCTTTGCCGTCCGTGCCAATGGTTACGCCTAGACTCAGTAATGGGCCGGGGTCAACCGCTTACGCCCTTTGGCGCGGCGTCTTTTCAAGACCAGACGGCCGCTTTTGGTGGCCATCCGGACGCGGAAGCCGTGCGTCTTGGCCCGGCGGCGGTTATTAGGTTGAAAGGTTCGCTTTGGCATTGTCGTCGATTCTCTCCTTAGACGAAAAGAGCAAGACTAACTTTGAGCAAGCCTTATGTCAAGAAAACAAGCCCGATCAGGCCATGTGTGGGGCAGGGAAATCGTCAACATAAGTCTCCGGCCGAAGGCTAAAAGACGTGTTCAAGTCGCTAATTGAGAAAACTTCGGACTGTTCTAAATCGATTCACCTGCAGTTCTTCTAAGGAATTTCACAGGTAAATTAAGGCAGTTCGATTGCCGATTGTCGGACGCTAAAAATAAATCAAAACAGCCTGTGGATTTCTCTTGCATTGCGTCGCTCGATTGTGCTAGTCTCCCGCCCGTTTCGCGGTTCTGTTTTACCCGTAAACCATTGAAAACTAGATACTTAAAGCAACACTTTAAGTCTCCGGTGGTTTTCCACAAGCCTGTGGAAAACTCTGTGGAAAACTTAATTTGAAGCGCGAAACATAAAGTCAAAAGAGTGCGGTTTCAACGTTTTCCGCCATGCTGGTCAAAGCATCGCTTGAAAAGTAGGCAGAGAGCTTATGTATTCTTTTGAGTCGATTTTGTAAACATTGTTTTGGGAGTCAAATTTCTACTCCTTCGAAGGAAATGCAGGATGAGCACAGTCATTGAAACTAGAGTGTGGAATAGCTTGCTTCAAGCTGTCGAGCGGCGGTTAAATCATCAAAGTTTTGAAACATGGTTTCGCTCAATCGAGTTTGACGGCTACGACGAGACGGGGCACATCCTGCACCTGCGCGCGCCCAACCATGTCGTTAGAGATTGGGTCAGTTCAAACTACTCGGACGTAATCAGCGACTCGCTGGCGGAGTTGAACCTCGCGTCTTACCGCGTTGACTGGACGGTTGACGAGAATGCGCCCGCCCCGATAGACCCGATTGTCGCGGCGGAAGATCAAGATAGTGTCTTCGCCCTCAATTCAAGCGCCGCCGATAACGGCCGGTTGAACGACTCGACCGTCTTCACGTTGCTCAAAGCGGCCGCGTCCGACGGTCTAGCGCCGAGCGCGACGAACTTTGTCGATATAGAACCGCTGGCGCAGTCGCTCAACCCGAAGTGCTCGTTCCAAACTTTCGTCGTCGGCTCGTGCAACCAGTTCGCGCACGCGGCGTCGCTCGCCGTGGCCGAAGCACCGGGCAAAACCTACAATCCGCTCTACATCTACGGCGGCGTGGGGCTTGGTAAGACGCACCTGATGCACGCCATCGGGCACTCGATCAAAGAGCGCAACCGTTATCTGCGCCTGTCCTACATCTCGGCCGAGAAGTTCATGAACGAACTGATCAACGCCATTCGTTACGACAAGGCGCAGACTTTCCGTGAAAAATATCGCTCGATAGACGTGCTGCTGATGGACGACATACAGTTCATGGCCGGCAAGGAGCGCACGCAGGAAGAGTTCTTCCACACCTTCAACGCGCTCTACGACGCGCAGAAGCAGATCGTCATCACGTCAGACTGCCCGCCGCGCGAGATACCGACGCTGGAAGAACGGCTGCACTCGCGTTTCGAGTGGGGACTGATCGCAGACATGGAGCCGCCCGATCTGGAAACGAAGGTGGCGATCCTCAAACGCAAGGCCGATCTGGACGGCGTCGCGCTGCCCGACGATGTGGCGTTCTTCATCGCCAGCAAAGTCAAAAGCAACATACGCGAGTTGGAAGGTTCGCTCGTGCGCCTGATCGCGATCTCGTCGCTGCGCGGCGTGCCGATCTCGAAGATGCTCGCGCAGGACGCGATCCGCAACATCGCCGAAGACGACCAGCCCGGCGGCATCACCATCGAAGACATACAGCGTGCGGTCGGCGCGCACTATCGTTTGCGTATAGACGATCTGAAATCGAAGAACAACTCGCGGCAGATCGCCGTGCCGCGACAGGTCGCGATGTATCTGTGCAAGCGTCTAACGAAACATAGCTTCCCGGAGATCGGGCGCGAGTTCGGCGGCAAGCATCACACGACTGTTATTCACTCCGTTGAGAAGATTGAGGGGCTATTTTCTAAGGATCAAAATTTCCACAGGGTCGTAAGTGACCTTATGGACAATCTTTGCAAGTAGTTACAGCTTTTGCGGGCGAAAGTTTTCCACAGTATTGTTTTCGAGTTAACCTATTGCCTTCATATATTTAACTTGAAGTTTTCCACATTTCCACAGGGTCACCTAAAATGGGGGCTGTGGAAATGTGGAAAACTTTGTGTGGCGCAGACTTTTCCACAGATCGCAAAAGTTTTCCACAGCGATTTCCACAGGGGCTGTGGAAAACAACTCTATTGCTCACAACAGTAAAGTGGGTTTTCCACATTTCCACAGGCCCTACTACTACTACTATATATATAAATAGATTTATTAATTTAGTATTAGTAGGAAAAGGCGCGGATAAACGGACGAGCATTTGGCTCAAACAAGTATCGAAAGATTGAGGAGAGCTAGAGATGGAATTCAACATCAGCAAGGGCGCTCTGCAGAAGGAACTGGGCTTCGTTCAAGGTATCGTCGAGCGAAAGAACACCATCCCCGCCCTCTCGAACATACTCATCGAGTCCGTGGGCGAGAACACGATCCGCTTCGTCGGGACAGACCTTGATACGACCTTGCGTTGCGAGACGGAGGCCGAAATCAACGCGCCCGGCTCGATGTGCGTCGGCGCGCGCAAGCTGTTCGAGATCGCGCGTGTGCTGCCGGACGCGACCGTGAACTTCCGTAAAGAAGAGAACAACTGGGCGGCGGTCAAATGTGAACGCTCGAACTTCCGCATCGCGGGCGTCGAGCGCGACAGCTTCCCCGAAGTGCCGAAGTTCGCCGCGGCGACGGTCAAACTGCCGGCGCAGATCTTCAACACGTTCATCAACCGCACCATCTTCGCCATCACGCTCGAAGAGTCGCGCTACACCCTGTCGGGCGCGAAGTTCATGCTCGACGCCAACGACGGCGCAAGCATGGTCACGACCGACGGCCACCGCCTCGCCTACATCGAGCGCAAAGACCTCGGCGAGCACGCGCCCAAGACGAGCATGGACGCGCTCATCCCGCGCAAGACGCTCGCCGAGCTAACCAAGCTGACCGCGCAATACGATGGCGAGATCGGACTCGGCGCAGACGAAAACCACATCTACTTCGAGGTCGGCCCGCGCCTCCTGATCTCGCGCACGTTGACGGGTCAGTTCCCGAACTACGAGATGGTCATGCCGAAGGGCAACGACAAATCGGCCGTCTTTGATAGTGTGCCGTTGGCACAGGCGATCCGGCGCGTCGCCCTGATGGCCGACGACCGCTCACACGCCATCCGCATGCAACTCGTGCCCGGCAACCTGCACATCAGTTCGCAGACCGCCGAAGAGGGCGAGGCGCGCGAAACCGTCGCCACGGAATACGCAGGCGAAGACACAGAGATCGGCTTCAACGCGCATACCTGCAAGACTTCCTCAACGTCGTCAGCGACGCTCAGATCGCCTTCGAGTTCAAGGACGGCAACTCACAAGCGCAGCTACGCCTGCTCTCCGACCCGGATTACGACTACCGCTACGTCGTCATGCCGATGCGCCTGTGAGCGGCTGTGAAGCACGGACAGGTGAAGGCGCGCGACCACAAGCGGCGCGCGCCTTTTTTTATCCACACAGGCGATTGCGGCGACCCTTTTGTTTCGGCTTGAGATAGGGGCGCAGATGCGGGCGTATGTTAAACTCTGTGCATGCTGCTCGAATCGCTTGAGGTACACAATTTCAGGAATCTGAGCGGCAAAATCTCGTGGGGGCCGGGCCTCAACATCATCACCGGCGAGAACGGGCAGGGCAAGACTAACTGGCTCGAAGCCATCTACCTCCTAGCCACGACCAAATCCTTCCGCACGCAACGGCCGCAGGAAGCCATCCGCTTCAACGAAAATCTGGCGATCGTGCGCGGGCGCGTGGCGCGCAGCCGCGAGGTGCAGAGCGAGCTACAGGTCACCATTCAGGGCAGCACAAAGACGCTCGCCGTCAACGGCAAGCGCGAAGCCGTCACAAGCTATCTCAGTCAACTCCACACCGTCGCTTTCACGGCCGACGAACTTGAAGTTGTGCGCGGCGGGCCGGATGCGCGGCGCAGGTTTCTTGATCGCGGCGTCGTCTCGCTACACCACGCCTACGTGCAGACGCTCGCCGACTACCAGCGCGTCGTCAAACAGAAAAATCGGCTGCTGCAAGACGTCTCCGATGCCGAGTTGAGCATCGCCGAAACATCGGCGCGGCTTGAGCCGTGGAACGAGCAGATCGTCGCCTTGAGCGCGGAGATTCATCGCGCCCGCACGGATTACGTCAACCGTTTGAACGAGGCGCTTGAGCGCCGCCTATTCGGGCGCGAAGAGGTCACAATCCGCTACGTCTCATCGCTCGAAGGCAAGGGCGATTTAAACGCTTACGAGGCGCTGCTGGCGGAGCGTCTGGGCTTGCGTGTGCAGGCGGAATTATCGGCCGGCTACGCGCTCATCGGGCCGCACCGGGACGAGTTGGAAATCCTGTTCGACGGGCGGGACATACGCGCTTTCGGTAGCTCCGGCCAACAGCGTAGTGCGTTGATTATACTTGACTTAGCGGCTATTTCGGTGTATCATTCGTGGCACAACGAGTATCCACTCTTCCTGATGGATGATGTGGATGCCGAGCTTGATCAGAAGCGGATCGGGCACTTGCTGGAATACCTCGAAGGGCGCACGCAAACCTTCGTCACGACCTCCAAAGAGAGCTTGGTCGGACAGTACGGCGCGCGTGCTCATGTGGTCGAAGTTGCGGGCGGGTTGGGACGAGAAATCAACCCGGCCAACGACGCGTCTGCGACAGTCACAACCGGCACTTCGAGCATCTAAGTTAGGACAAGTTTCCGCACAGCGGCGTGAGTTCCCGAGCAGGCAGTTTTTGTGCGTAGTAAGGAATAGGAGACAGGTTTGTCAACAGCAATTTCAAGTACGGCAGCAAACAAAAAAAATATGGCCTACAACGCCGATTCGATCACTGTCTTGGAAGGGCGCGATGCCGTGCGCAAACGCCCGGCCATGTACATCGGCTCGACCGGCGAAATGGGGCTGCATCATCTGGTTTACGAGGTCGTAGACAACTCCATTGACGAGGCGCTCGCTGGCTACTGCGACACGGTTGAGGTGACCATTCACTTGGACAACTCGGTGACCGTCGTGGACAACGGCCGCGGCATCCCCGTCGATTATCACAAACAAGAACGCAAGTCCGCGGCCGAAGTCGTTATGACCAAGCTGCACGCGGGCGGCAAGTTCGATTCCAACGCCTACAAAGTCTCTGGCGGCTTGCACGGCGTCGGCGTGTCGTGCGTCAATTTCCTCTCAGAGTTGTTACGGCTGGAAATCTGGCGCGACGGCAAGACCTACGAGCAAGAGTACAAGCGAGGTATCCCGGTCAACAAACTCGAACAGACCGGCAAGACCCGCAAGCGCGGCACAAAGATCACCTTCAAACCCGACTCGGAAATTTTCGAGGTCACGGACTTCAGCTTCGACAAGCTATCCGAGCGGCTGCGCGAGAAAGCTTTCCTGAACAAAGGCATCCGCATCACCATCAAGGACGAACGCGAAGAGCCTGAACGCGCGCACGAGTTCTACTACAAGGGCGGCATCGCCGAGTTCGTCAAGCACCTCAACAAGAACAAGACCGTGCTGCACGACAAGCCGCTCTACTTCGAGCGCAACGCCGACGCGCTCTCGATTGAAGTGGCGATCCAGTACAACGACGCCTACGACGAAAAGGTCTATTCGTTCGCCAACAACATCAACACCGTCGATGGCGGTTCGCACATCTCAGGCTTCCGCTCGGCACTGACGCGTACCATCAACTCCTACGCCCAATCGTCGGGTTTGGCCAAGAACTTCAAAAGCTCGCTCAGCGGCGACGACGTGCGCGAAGGGCTGGTCGCTGTCATCTCCGTCAAACTGCCGCAGCCGCAATTTGAGGGACAGACCAAAGGTAAGCTCAATTCCGACGTGAAGGGCCCGGTTGAGTCGTTCCTAAACGAGCGCCTGACGGAATACTTCGAGCAGAACCCGCCGGTCGCCAAAAAGATCGTCGGCAAGGCCATAGACGCAGCGCGTGCCCGCGAGGCAGCGCGTAAAGCCCGCGAGATAGTCCGCAAGGGCATCATCGGCTCGACGATGCTCCCCGGCAAACTGGCCGACTGTCAGGAACGCGACCCGGCACTCTGCGAACTCTACATCGTAGAGGGCGATTCTGCGGGCGGCAGTGCCAAGCAAGGGCGTGATCGGCGTAACCAGGCCGTGCTGCCGCTAAAAGGTAAAATCTTAAACGTTGAGAAGGCGCGGTTCGACAAAATGCTCGGCCATACCGAGATCAAAACCCTGATCACGGCCCTCGGCACGGGCATCGGTAGAAGTGATAACGACTTTGATATTAACAGGTTACGTTATCACAAGATCATTTTCATGACCGACGCGGATGTTGATGGCTCGCATATTCGCACGCTGCTGCTAACCTTCTTCTTTCGCCAGATGCCGCAGTTGATAGAGGCGGGTCATGTGTACATTGCCCAGCCCCCGCTGTTTAAAGTGAAACGAGGCAAGCGCGAGGAGTACATCAAGGACGAGCGGTCACTTGTCCGCTACCTGATGCGGCAGGCAACGAGTGAGTTGAAGGTTAGTCCCACGGGTGGCGGGCCTATGATTGAGGGGAAGGAATTAGCGCGCGCTTTGGAGCAAATGGTCGAGTTCAAACGCTATTGTGAGAAACTTGTGCGGCGTTTGGCCGGCGATGAACGTTTGCTGCAAGTGCTGCTTGAGACTTTCGCCGGGCGCGATGGCGTCATGCGGCAGTTGCAGAGCGCTAATGTGCGGGGCGTATTTGAGGATCAAGGACTAATCACCCGCGTAGAAGGGCGGGTGGCGAAGGCCGGCTATCGAACAGACATATCTTCGGACGAAGAACACGGTCTGTGGCGCATTGACGTTATCACGCCAAACGGCACGAAGGTCTTGATCGATTGGGAACTCGGCAGTCACGTCGAATTTCAGAAAGCGGTTCAGTTGTACGGCAGCTTGGAGGAGCGTCTGTCCGCGCCGCTCATTTTGGGCGAAAACGGCTCTAGCGAGCAGATTGAGACGCGCGAGGCGCTGCTTGAGCGTGTGCTGGCCGCAGCGAAGAAAGACCTGACGATCCAGCGTTATAAGGGGCTGGGCGAGATGAACCCGGAGCAACTCTGGGAGACGACGATGAATCCTGAGAAGCGCACGCTGCTGCAAGTCAAGATTGACGACTACGTGGAGACAGATGAAATCTTCACGGTCTTGATGGGTGACGCCGTCGAGCCGCGTCGCCGCTTCATTGAGGACAACGCGCTCGACGTGAAAAACCTAGACGTTTAGTCGGATTTGCGCTGGACGGGCACGGGTCTGAGTTAGTTTGACACAGCGTGCCCGCCCGCGTAGAATAAAGCCCTTTCCTCCTGTGGATCTTCCCCGCTGCATGCCTCTCGCGCATGCAGCGGATTTTTTTGCGCGCTCATAACGCCCGCCAAGCTCTGACTGGCTTACGTTTTACTTTCTTCATTAGCCCCGTCGGGAAACTGCTCGTTCAGGTCGATTCGCTCCGGCTTTGTGGCTCCAAGTTGATTATAGTAGCCGCCGGGGGCAAACTGACCCGACTCGCCGATGTCGAGCGAGCGGCGATCATTCGCCGGGTTGAGTTCTTCGACCGGATCGGGCACTGAGTCCGGCTTCAAGTCCGGGTCGTGCGAAGTGTCCAGAGTAGATGGAGATTGCTTGTCGTCCGCCATGTTCGTTGCTCCTTGTGCTGTAAGTTTTAGGCCGTCTCCGGCTGTTCACTGAAACGTTTGACGCGGAAGCGATAGAGCTTGAGTGCGCCATCGGGGCGCAGTCCTGCTTTGCGCGCGGCGATGGTGATCTGCTGCCTGACCGTCTCGACGCCCGCGATGGCGGGCAGCAGTAGACCCCGCTGCTGCCCCGTCTCGTCGGTCACGACGACGCCATAGACGTTCGGGTCCAACTCTTCCGGCCGCGCAGCCTCAAGGGTTGACAGCACGTCAACGGAAAAGCGCAAGTGGGGCAGTTCGGCCGGCGTGATCGGCAGGAAGCGCGGGTCGCGCGTCGCGGCGCTGACCGCGTTAGCGATCAACTCTTCGGCGAGCGTCGCTTGCGTGGGTTCGATTGTGCCGATGCAGCCGCGCAAGTCGCCTTCGTCGGTTTTGATCGAGACGAAACAGGCGGCCGGTTGCTGCAAAGGTGAATCGAGCGGCGCAGGGGGCGGCTCGATGACGCGACCGCCACGCACAAACGCTTCGACGGTCTGACGCGCGAGGCGTGGCAACTCGTCATAGGCGCGTGGCGCGTCCGGTGGTGCGACTTCGGGCGGCGGTGCGACGGGGGCGTTGCGGATTCTGTCCAGCTTAGCTTTCATCTTTTCCCCTCGCGTGCCGCACAAGCTGCGCCACCATATAGCCGACGCCGAACGGCGCTTCGTAGTGCAAGACCTCGCAGTCCGAAGCTGCGCCCGCGCCCGCGCCGATGGCGACCAGCATGGAGCGATAACCGCACTCGCCGGCCAGCCGGCGCAGGCTGTGATCGATCTGCGGGATGCGCTCAGGCTGCGCGGCGCGAATGGCGGCGACGACTTCTTCGTCAAACTTGTGCGCGCTCGGCGCGTAGCCGGCCGGCGCGCCGGGTTTGAGCCGGTGGCTGAGATCGCCGCTAGCGACGAAGGCGACCGGGCGCGCGAGTCGTTGGGCAGCACGGCCGACGCACGCGCCGAAGCGCATGTGATCTTCGTTCGAGAGAAAGCTGTAGCCGAGTGCGACGACGCGCCCCGTCCAGCCGTGGCGCAGGAAGAAATAGAGCGGGACGGCCGTGCCGTGATCGAGTTCGTGGCCGCGTGCGAGACGCAACAGGCGATAGCCGTCTTCGGCGGCTGTCGCTTCGATTGCGTCGAGCAGTTCGGTGTCGAGCGTCGCGCTGACGGTCGCGCCGGGCGCGCGGAAGTTAGCGAAGTCGCCGTAGAGTTCCGGTTCGTCGTAGGCGACGAAGGCGCGCGGGTCGAGCGGCGCGTGTGGCGAGATGAGCGCGAGCGTCTCGGCGCGTGTGGCGATGAGGCGCGCGGTCAACTCTTCCATCGCGGCGAGCGAGCCGCGCACGTCGGCGATGGCCTCGCGCCCGACTTCAGGAACCATGATCGGCGGGTGCGGGGCGATGCCGACGAAGACGATGGAACTGTTGTCTGCCATCTTCGTTGCCAACACAACGGATTAAAGCTGCCGTTCGTCGTCGATGTTAGAACTGGTGGGGAAGAAACAAACGGACGAGTGCGCCGGGTCAACGACGTGCGGCAGCGTTGCTATTCAGTTTGAGGGATGGGCGGATTCTAGCACAGTCGAGGGTCGCGCCTACAAGAAGCGCGGGCGCACATGAAAGTCGGCGCGGCGTGGTGTAGGATACGGCGCGCTGTTTTAAGATAGACATTACTCGTGACCACAGCAGACGAAAAAAACTTTGACGTGTTAATCGTCGGCGCTGGCCCGCCGGATCGTTTGCGGCCGAACGATTGGCGCGCGCGGGCCGGCGCGTGGCGTTGTTCGACGGGCGACCTGCGGGCGAGCCGAAGGCGTGCGGCGGCGGGGTGACCTCGAAGGCGCTCAAGGCGTGGCCGCATCTGCTCGAAGCGGCGGGGCGGACGGTCACAGAGGTCGAGATGTATGCGCCCGCGGGCACGCGCGTCCGACTCAAACTGCGCGAGCCGTTCGCTATCTACTCGCGCACGGCCTTCGACTCTTTCCTGCGCGACCGCGCCCGCACGGCCGGCGCGCACATATTCGCCACGCGCGTCTCGCTTATCGCGCGCACGAATGAGACTGAACCGTGGACTGTGCGTGCGCGCAACGGCGACGAGTGGCGCGGGTGCGTACTCGCCGCCGCCGACGGCGCGAACAGTCCGGTCGCACGCAAGCTTGCGGGCGCGTTGTCGAACAGCGAGATGGAGGTTGCATTCGGCTATCGCGCGCCGCTGCCGCGTGCGGACGATGCGCCGACGGTCATCGCGTTCTTGCCGGGTTGGGCGGGTTACGCGTGGGCGTTCCCGCGCCTCGATCACGTCTCGTTCGGCATCGCCACCACGCAGGACACCTTCGATCATCCGGCGCTCGACGGTCTGCTCTGGCGCTTCATGCTCGGCTATTATCGCCAGCGCGCAGACCCGCATGCGCCGCTCTGGGATAGTGGTCCAACAGTTCAAGCAAACGACGAACGGCTTGAAACGAACTTGCGCGCGGCGGTCGAGCGTTATGCCGCGCGCATTCCCGGCCTCACGGCGGAGACGTGGGACGCGCGCCGCAACGTGGGGCGCGATTGGGCGCTTCTGGGCGACGCCGCCGGCTTCGCCGACCCGGTGACGGGTGAAGGCATCTATTACGCATTGCGCTCGGCCGAGTTGTTTGCCGACGCTTATCTTGCCGACGAGATCGAAACTTACGAAGCGCGCTGGCGCGCAGACTTCGGCCGCGATCTGCGTCGCGCCGCGCGGATGCGGCGACGCTTCTACGGCCGCTTTCTCGGCGGCCCTTTCACCGCGCGCATGATCGACTTCGCGCGCCTGCACCCCGGCGTCCGCCGCACGCTCCGCGAACTCGTCGCAGGCGATCAAGGCTACGTCAACCTCAAGCGCACGCTCGCCCGCCGCGTCCTCTGGCCGCTTTGAACCGAGGCTCAACATTAAATCGGCACGCCCGTTCACGTCATAGTTTGATCAGCCTAAGTCTGAACCTGATCGTGCTAAGGCATAATCTCGATCGGATTATGTCTTAACACGATCAGGTTAAGCCATAATCTCATCGGATTATGTCGTAAGCTAACGTGATTAAGAGATAATCTCATCGCACTAAGCCATAACCCAACGAGATTATCTCTTAACCTGATCGTGCTAAGGCATAACCTCGTCGCGTTAAGGCATAATCCGCTGAGCTTACGCCATAATCTTGTCAGGTTATGGCTTAGTGCGACGTGATCATGTCGTGGCATCAGGGTGTGGGCGATTGTTCGATGTCGAGCAGAAGACGGCGGGCGCGTTCAAGGGCGGCGGCGTTGTCGAGGATGACGTAGAGGAGCGGCAGGACCTTTGCTCGTTCGTCTTCGCTGGTTTCGGCGAGCACGGTCAAAAACTTGGGCACGTCGCGCACGCCTTGCACGACGTAGAGGGCGATGCGTTGCGCGTCGATCAATTCGCGCCCTTCGCGCAAGAATATCTCGGTCAGCTTGCGCCGCACGTCCTCGAACATATCGAACTCCATGCTGGTATCTTCGATCACTACTCAACTCCCGTCTGCTGCTACAGCCTAATGTTCACGGATGCGAGGCGTGCGGCGATGATAACAGAGCAAGCAAGCGCGGGCGAGATCGACGCGCCTGACTCGGCTAAGATCAATGAGCTTACCGATGCACGATCAGCGCGCCTGTTCCTGCGCGCCGGGTTGCGTGTAAGGCGCGAGGCGGCGCTTGAGTTCTGCGGGCACGGGCACTGAGTCGAACGTGTTGCGACGCACGGCGACAAGCACGAAATGAGCTTCAGCAACAAGCTCAGCTTCACCTTTGCGCCGCACCTCGAAATTCAAACGCAGCGATTTAGTGCCGACGTGGCCGACATAGACAGCCACTTCGAGCAGGTCGTCTAACTGCGCGGCGCGGCGAAAGTCACATTCAAGATGCGCGCGCGGCAGCCACACGTCCAACTCGTCGAACGCTTTGCCGTAAGGCAGCCCGACGGCGCGGAACAACTCCGTCTCCGCGATCTCGAAGAAGCGTATGTAAGCGCCGTAAAAGATGATGCGCGCCGCATCCACGTCCGCCCAGCGCACGCGCTCGTCAATGCGAAACTTACCGTCAGCTTGCTCCATCGCTTCATCCGTTCATTGATTCAACGAGCCAACAGAATCAATGAATCAATTCCTTCACGGCTCGATGTCGGCCAGAAACTTCTTCAACGCTTGATTGAACTCAACGGGTCGTTCAAGGTTCGAGCAATGACCCGCGCCCGCCAGCACTTCGAGCCTTGCGCCGCCAATCTCGCGGCGCATGAGTTGCGCGTCTGCCGGCGGCGTGATCGCGTCTTCGCTGCCGACGATGATCAGAGTCGGCGCGATGATGTTAGTCAGCAAGCGCGTCTGATCACGTCGCAAGGCCATGCCGCGCAAGGCAGCCGCCGCACCTGCGGGCGGCGTACTCATGATCATCGCGCGCAGGTGCTTCATCACTTCAGGTTGCTCCGTGAGTGTCGCGGGCGCAACCATCTTGTGGACCATCGTATCCGCGATAGGCTGCATGCCTTCGGCGAGCGTGCGTTGCGCCAACGTCTCGCGGTTGCGGCGTGCTTCGTCTGTGTCGGCCTGTGCGCGCGTGTCTGCGAGGATGAGCGCGCGCACGCGGCGCGGGTACAGGCGATAGAAGGCAAGCGCGACGTAGCCGCCCATCGAGAGGCCGCCGAGGATGACGCGCTTAAGCTCCAAACGATCAAGCAGCGCGGCCACGTCCGTCGCCATCTGTTCCATCGTCGCCGGTTCAGCACCATCGTCTGCGGGCGTCGCACCAAAGCCGCGCAGGTCCGGTGTGATGATGCGATGCGTCGCGCTCAACTCCGTCGCTTGATCACGCCACAACGAACGGTTGAACGGGAAGCCGTGCAACAGTACAACGGGCGTGCCCGTACCTGTGCCCGCCGCATCGTAAGCCAACTCAACAACGTCTTCGCCCGCTTGCGCCATCGTCCAAATCTCCACGCATGAAACCGCCGTGCGGTCGCTATCAATCGTGTGCCGTCAGCGTCAATCAACCGCTATTACGCGGTCTATGTGCGCCCTGTTTTGCGCTTCAAAGGCGCGTCATTACTGGGTTAAAATATGGCCAGTTGATAGCACGCGCGGCGCTGTGCGGTCAAACGCATGCGCGCCGCCGTGCATCCAAGTTAAGCACCGGCCGATTGAGTTTCACTCCCGCGTTCGGCACTGGTGAAAGGGCTTCAACACGAGACGAAAGGTACACACGATGACGACCAAGAAGCAGACAAAAGTGACTTTCACACCGGCCGAGCAGCGCGCCGCGCGCTCGGAACGTATTCAAGTGCGCGAAGCCGATCCTTATGGCTGGATCGCCTTCTCCGAATCACAGGACGCGCAGAGCTATCACCTGTTCCGCAACCCCGACACGCGGGCGCTGGTTTGCACCTGCGCCGACTTCATCTATCGCGGCGACGCCGAACCGCGCTACGAATGCAAGCACATCTCGGCCACGCTCAAATACATCGCGCGCCAGTACATCGCACGCGAGTACGACCCGTATCAACAGTACGCGCGCAAAGCAGCGTAAAAGAAAATGATGAAGGACGAATAAAGATCAGCTTGTCTTTAACGTCCTTCGTCGTTGAGAAATTTTTTGACCACAAAGACACGAAGACACAATGATCAAAGTTTGTGTCTTCGTGTCTTTGTGATTGAACTACAACTCCATCGTCAGTGCCTCACGATAGACTTGTTCCGTTTCGTCAACCATCCGTTCAAGACCAAAGCGCGCGTGGGCATCGGCGCGGGCCGCCGCACTCATCTGCGCGCGCACATTCGCATCAGCAAGTAATTCAACAAGTGCAGCGCCCAGTGCTTCGTGTGCGCCGACGGGCACGAGCCGGCCCGTCACGCCGTCTGCGATGAGTTCGCGCGCGCCATCGGTTGCGGTCGCCACGACGGGCACGCCGCACGCCAGCGCCTCGGCCATCGCCAACCCGAACGCTTCCGCACGCGACGCGGAGACATAAACATCCAACGCGCCAAGCAACTGCGCTAACTCGTCCACGCGCCCGACGAGCCGCACGCGCTGGTCCAACTTGTGCGCGGCGATCAATGCTTCAAGCTGCGCGCGCAGTCCGCGTTCGGTCGCGTTGTCTGTGCCAACGATAAGAAACGTCGTGTCTTGTAGTCCACGTTCAAAGGCGTGCGCCGCCGCGCGGATGAACACGTCTTGACCTTTGACGGCACTGAGATCGCCGACCATGCCGACGAGCCGCGATGATTGCAGGCCGAGTTTGCTAAGCCATAAGGCACGTGCGGCGTTGCGTTCGACGGCGGCACAACGCGTGAGGTCTATGCCGTTGAGGACGATGCGGATTCTGTCGGCGGGGAAAATCCGCTGCGCCCGCAAACCTTCTGCGACCGGCCCCGAAACCGCGATCACGCGCGCGACTTCAGGTGCGAGCAAGAGCCTGTGCAGCTTACTCATGGGGAACGGTACGTGGCGCGTGACGACAAGGCGTGCGCCGCGTGCGCGCCGCACAGCGAAGGCGGCCAGCGGATAGTCGCGTGCAAGATGTGCGTGGACGATCTCGATCTGATGCGTGCGTATGAAGCGCGCGAGCGTGTATGCGCTCGGCACGTCAACCGCGTTACGCAGGGGCAAGGTGATGATGCGTGGCGCGGGTAGTTGAGCCAGTTCAGCGCGCAGCGGCGTGGCGGGCGCGAGCGCGGCATAGACTTCATGCCCGCGTGCAGTGAGCGCGACCGTCAGATCGGCGAAGTGTCGCTCGCCGCCGCCGCGCGTGCGCGCTGAACTGAGTTGGAGAATCCTCACGATGCGAGCGGTGAGTCGTCGTAGCGGGCGAGTAGGTCGGCCGGGTCTTGATAGATATGGATGCAGCCGGCGGCGCGCAGTTCTGCTTCGGGGAAGCCGCCGCAGAGTACGCCGATGGTGCGTAAGTTTGCTTTGCCCGCCGCTTCCGCATCGTAAGGTGTGTCGCCGACGACGATGGCTTCGGCGGGTTGCACGTCGTCGAGTTCGGCGAGCGCGGCCTCGAAGATGTCCGGGTGCGGCTTCGACTTGTCGGCGTCGTCAGCCGATGCTTGTTCGGCCACAAGATCGCTGATCTGCGCGATCTCTTTATAGACTTTCAACTCCTCTTCTTTGGCCGACGACGCGAGCGCGATCCGTTTGCCATCCTGCTTGATGCGCTCGAACAACGCGCGCACTTGCGGGAAGGCGCGCACGCGCGGCAGATACTCGCGCTTATAGAGATCGCCGCGATACTGCTCCATCTCTTTACCAAACTTGTCGAGTTCGGCTTGCGAGAAGAAGACGGGCATCAGTTGATCGCCGCCTTTGCCGATCTGGTGGCGCACCTGTTCATAAGGTAGCTCGCGCCCGAAGTGTTTGAACGTCTCCTGCCACGCGCGCGCGTGCAGGTCAACGGAATCAACCAGCGTCCCGTCGATGTCGAAGATCACGGCCTTAATCATGCGTCGTTATCCTTTCGTCCCTTGCTCGTTGTTAAGTTGACGTGTGAGATCGGTTATTCGTTTTAAGCTCAACTCAGATCGCGTGCTTGGCAAGTAAGCGTAAATAGCGATGACGAATAATCGACTCTCAAACATCAAGCGCCTACTGACTAATGAAAGATTGGGTTCACATGCTAAGTGGCTGCTTGAAATTGATCAAGACACCGCCGCGCCTTTTGTCCCGCTTTGGTACGCCGCTGCACCGCGCAGGTTGACAGCCGCACCGCCTTTAACCCAACATTAACGCCACTTTCACGATCATCAACATGAGCGACTTAGTCGGCACAACGTTTGCCGTCTAATACCCACGGAAACGAGTATGTGTCGCTTCCATCCTCGCGGATGAACGAAAGCGAAGGAGCAAAATTATGGCGAAACTTGTGACGGGATTGTTCAAAACGCGGGCGGCGGCCGAGGCCGCCGTGGACGCAGTTATCAAACGCGGCTATACGCGCGACGACATCAGCGTGTTGATGTCCGACGCGACGCAGCATAAAGAGTTTGCGATTGAATCAGGCAGTCGCGCGGGCGACGGCGCGGCGTTGGGCGGCGCGGTCGGCGGCGTGGCGGGCGCAACACTCGCGGCCATCTTGGCCGTGGGCACAAGCTTGGCGTTGCCCGGCGTTGGCTTAATCATCGCCGGCCCGATTGTCGCGGCGCTCGCGGGCGCGGGCGCGGGGGCGGCGACCGGCGGCTTGATCGGCGCGCTCGTCGGCGCAGGCATCCCCGAACACCGCGCTAAAGTTTACGACGCGGGCATACGCAGCGGCGGCATCCTGATCGGCATCGAAGCTAAGTCGGACGACGACGCTAACAAACTCGAAGAACTGCTCTCCGATCTCGGCGCGGAGAACGTTCGACAAGAATAGGTGGATTGCGGAATGCGGATTTCGGATGGCGGATTAACAAGACAGTTGTTCTGTTAATCCGCGATCCGAAATCCGCATTCCGTAATGAGGTGCTTCCCATGCGCAGAGTCGAACGGGTGATTGAGATCGACGCGCCGCTTGAGCGTGTGTTCGATCTGTTCAGCGACTTTGAAAGCTTCCCGCGCTGGATGCGGCACGTCGGCGAGGTGCGCCGCACGGGGCGACGTTATACGCGTTGGCGTGCGCCGCAGGGCGTAGACATGGAGTGGGAAGTGGAGACGACCCGCTTCGAGCCGGATCAACACATCGCGTGGCGCTCCGTCGGCGGCGACGTGGAGACGGACGCCGAGGTCGTCTTCAGCGAGATCGATGCTGGCACAACGCACATGCGCGTGGTCATAGGCTACGCACCCGCTGCGGGCCAGTCGGGCGATGCCTTCGCGCGCCTGTTCGGCCGCGACCCGGCCGCTGAACTCGGCGCAGACCTGCGGCGGTTCAAACGTCTGGCCGAGGGTACACGAAGCGACGCACGCCGACGACACGCGGACGACGAACGCGCCCGCCGCGAGCCGCCGCGTGAACGTGGCACGCGTGAACGTGAGCCGCGTTCCGACGAGCGTTATTATCGTGACGTGTTGGGCTTGCGCGGCCGCGACGAACGGGCACGGCGCGAGCGTTACGATAGAGACGAGCGCGCGCCTTATGACAAAGATGAGCGCGCATTTTATGACAGAGATGAGCGATCTGTTTATGCGCGCGATGAAGGGCGGCGTGCGAGTCGTTATCGTGCAGCGAGCGAGCCGGAACGTGAGGAGCGGTTCGACGAGGCGTTGCGGGCCGCGCGGCGTAGTCAGATGGAGAGCATGCGCCGCTATCACGAGTCGGGTCGCCCGTCGCCCGCGTGGCAACGCATGCTCGAAGCCGAGCGCGGGACGCGACAAGATGATGATGGGCGCAGGCGGCGTGATGAACGCGAGCCGGATGCGGAACGAATGATGGAACGGCGACGACGCGCGCCGGTTGAAGGGCCGCCGCCGCCACGTCGGCGGATGGACGAGGCGGGGCCGGCGCGGATGGATGAGAGCGAGCGTGATTATCGTCCGCGTTATGCGTTGACACCGCGCGAGCGCGAACGTGAACGCGCCGAGCGCGATTGGGATCGAGAGGCCAAAGCGCGCGTCATGCGGCGTGGCCTGGATCGTCTGCTCGAAGATGGGCCGAGTCGTGAGTGGCGCAGGTGGGATAGAGACGATGACGAATGAGCAGTAACGATTGATGCGCTGCGATAACGATAAGCGCGTAGCGACGTGCTTTAGAAACAACAAGTGACGAGCGACAAGATTTACACCTTGTCTTAACTCGTCACTTGTTTGCTTGTCAGTTGCTACTGGCTTTAACGGCCGACCGCGTCGCCGATGTCTTCGATGGCTTCGCCGACTTTGCGGCGCGCAGTGCCAAAGCCTTCTTGGATGTTGCCGCTGGCCCGATCAGCCTCGCCTTCAGCTTCAAGGTCGCGGTCGCCTGTGGCTTCGCCAACCTTATCTTTGATCGCGCCTTTGGCTTGATCAAATTTGCCTTCAATCTCATCTCTGTTCGGAATACCCATTGCGGTTTACCTCCACCTTTGGTTGTCAGAAGTTGCAGGCTGATTCAGTCGCCCGCGTTATGTCTCGATTATCGTTGCCAGCTGGATAGTGGCAAGGGTTGTGCCAGCGATGTTTATAGACACTGACGACAGGCGCGAAGTTGTTGCTGAAGATAATGATGCGGGGTCTGTTGGGTCGGGCTATGCACGACGCGCGGTAGTTAGTTTTGCGTCAGTTTCAGTACAACGCGCGCCTTGAGTTAGAACACGCGCGGCGGGCAAGATAAAAGAAAGCGGGCGCGCTGCTTGTTACGCAGCGCGCCCGGTCTATGCGGTCAGTCCTTGCCGATTTAGAACTTGAAGCGGATGCCAAGCTGAATCTGCAAAGGTGCGCCGGGGTTGTTGGTCAAGATGAAATTGCCGTTGGTGTCGCGGATACGCAGGAAGGTCGGGTTGGTCGCGGGTAGCACCGCGCCTGTGCGTTCGTTGACGCCGGGGTTGCCGTAGTTGGTCGCCGTCGTCGAGGCGAGTTGGATGTTGTGGAAGTCGAACAGGTTGAAGACCTCGAACGAGGGCGACAGTTCGTACTTCTCGCCGAACCGGAAGTCGCGTTGGATACGCAGATCGACGTTCTTGAACGGCTTGTTGCGATAAGAGTTGCGCAGGCTCGACACGCCCGGCGCGACGTAAGGCCGGTCGTTGAAGTTGCCAGCGTCCTGATTGAGATCGCCGGTCGTCGTGCTGGTGCAGACGACGGCCGCGTTCGAGGCGCAACCACCGGCCCGCAACGGGAAGATCGTGATCGTGGCCGCATAAGCCGCATTGCGATCCGCCGCGCTGATCGTGCCGGACGGCGTAAAGTCGGCGGGCGCGATGATGCCGCTCACACTGACATCAAGCGGCGGCGCGGATAGGAAGCGACCCGTCGCGGCGATCTCGAAACCGAACGGCGCGTGGAACACCGTGTTGAAGACGAACTGATGCTTCCGATCAAGCGCGCTGAAATTGTACTCGTTGCGCAGGTCGAACGCATTATCGTATGACGCGAAGGTCGCGTTCCGCTCGGTCGAGTCGGTGTCCAGATTCTTCGAGCGCGTGTAGAAGACATCGAACTGGCCGAACTTGCGACGCATTTGGGCGCGCAGGGTCAGGCCGCGATAGAGCGAGCGCGCGGCCGAATCGCGCACCTGAAGGAAGCCGGAGTTGCCAAGCGCCGTGAGCGGTCTGTTTTGCGCGACCGTGAAGTTGGTCGCCACGATACCGAAGAACGGCCGCAGGCTCGCGTCGGTCGCGCGAATGACGGGGCGGGGCAGATCGTAGTCGCGGTTGAAGTTCAAGTGGACGGTGTTGACGTAATCGAACGTCGCGCCGATGGTCAAGCCGCGCGCGACCTCGCGCTCGACCGAGCCGCCGAACTGTGTCGAACGCGGGTTCTCCAGATCGTTGGCCGAAGCGACGATCTGCAAGCCCGTGAGCGGGTTCGGGGCCGTGCCGCCCGCCGCCGCGATGTTGGCGATGATCTGGTTGAACTGGTCGAGCGACAACAACGGCAGCGCGTTGAGCGGCGTGTTGTTCAGGTTGATGCCGATGGATAGGAACTGCTTATAGACCGTGTTGAGACTGGCCGGCAGTCCGCTCGAAGGCAACTGCACGCGCAGGTCGCCCGGCGGCGTGCGGAAGTTGTTGATCGGGCCGGCGAGCGTCAGCAGCGGCGTGGCCGCGTAATAGACGCCGCCGAAGCCGCGTATAACGCCCTTGCCATCTTTCCACGGGTCCCAAGCGAAGCCGGCGCGCGGGGCCCACTGGTTCGTCTGGTCGGGAATGCTGCGCGGGTTGATGCGCCCTAAGGGCAGGTTCGCGCTGGCGATAAGATCGGTCAAAGCGTTATTGGTCGTCTCAGGAGCGGGCAGGAGTTGCGCCTCGTAGCGCAGCCCGTAGTTGAGCGTGAAGTTCGGCCGGATGCGCCACGCGTCTTGGAAGAAGCCGGCGAAGCCCGGCGAGGTCAACGTGGCTTGGCCGTTGCCGATCTGGCGTGTGTAGCGCACGGCGGTCGAGTCGAAGCGGTTGGCCGGATCGTTCGCTCCGCCCGCGTTGCCCACGGTCAGAACTTGCAGGATCGTGTTAGCCGAGGTTGCGTCCGTGCCGGCCAGACCGGAGAACGAGAAGATGCCGGTCTGCCCTTGCGCGAAGACCTGACTCGCCTTCGCATAGTTCAGTTCGCCGCCGAACTTGAACGTGTGCGTGCCGCGCGTGTTCGTCATGTTGTCGGCGATCTGCACGCGATAATCCGACTCGGTGGTGGGCAGGAACGAAACCGTGCCGAACGTGCCGAAGCCGGCTTGCAGCAGCGGCGTGAACTCGTTGGCGAGGCGCGGGCGGCTCTCGCGCGAATACTGGGCGCGCAGTTCGTTAACGAGCGACGGGCTGAAGAAGGTGTTCAACTGCGCGACGGCCGTGTGCTGGCTGTCGCCTTCCGTGCCGTTGTTCGAGAGCGCACTGTTGGTCGTGGGCTGTAAGGACGTGCCCGCGGTCACAGCGTTGAGCGCCGTGTTGGTGCTGTAGTTGTAACGGACGTTGAACTGGTTCTTCTGATTGATGTTGAAATCGAAGCGCGTCAGGAACGCTTTGGCGTCGTTGGTCTGCGTGTACGGCCCTTCCTGCGCGAGCGCGAAGTTCAACGCTTCGGCCGGTGCCGGTTGCGCCCACACCCGTCAGGCGCAGATTGGGGAAGAAGACCGAGCGCGTCTGGCTCAACTTCTGCTGTTCATAAGCGACGAAGAAGAAGGCCTTGTCCCGGCCGCCATAACCGCGCGAGCCGCCCTCGCCAAAACGCGGCAGGAGTAGGGGCCGCCAACCGCGCCGCCGAACTGCTTCTGCGTCGGCGAAGCGATCTGGCCGAAGGCGTTCTTGTGCGCGTACTTTTGCGGGCGGATGACGAAGAAGGCGCTGCCGTGGAAGTCGTTCGTGCCCGACTTGGTGACGGCGTTGACGACGCCGCCCGTGGAGCGGCCGAACTCTGCGTTGTAGCCTGAGGTTATGACCTGAAACTCACGAATCGCGCCCTGCGGAATGGTGAAGGCGTTGTTCGAGCGTTCGCCGCCGCGCAGCCCGCCGAAGAACGGGTTGTTGTAATCCGCGCCGTCGATCTGCACGTTCGAGTTGATGCCGCGCTGCCCGACGAGCGAAATCTGCTGGCGGACGGGATCGAGTTGCGCGCTCGGCGTCAACAACACGAAGTCCTGAAAGCGCCGCCCGTTGATGGGCAACTGGCTGATCGAAGTCTCGTTGATGTTGGTCGGCGTCTGCACCTGCGTCGTCTCGACGCTGGCGGGCCGTGACGAGTACTTCTTCCGTCACATTCTCCACACGGAGATCAATGTTAGCGTTGAGCGACGAGCCGACCTCGACGTGATAGCCGGTCTGCGTAAACTTGCCGAAGCCGGGGGCCGTTACTTCCACGGTGTAGTCGCCCGGCCTGAGTTGCAGGGCTTGAAACTCGCCTACTTCATTCGTGGTGAACGTTTGCGAAAAGCCGATCTCGGAACTGGTCACAGTGACCGTAGCATTGGGCAGCGCCGCGCCCTGCGGGTCTTTGACTGTGCCGACGATCTGGCCACCGGTGGACTGCGACTGAGCCAGCGCGCCAACCACGCCGAAGCTCAGACAGATCAGTGCCAGCGTCAGCGCGCAGGCTGAGCGGAGTAGGGGTCTTGTTGACATAGTTCGTCCTTTTCTTTCAATTGTAGGTTGCTGATTCGGGCTACTGCCGATCTTCGCGGTCACCCGGCCCGAAGAAGTTCTTATGACTGCGGATTACCCAGTGCGGTTATTGAATAGACAGCTTACTGGACAATAAGCTTTATATCATACCGGCGGCAGCTTACGCGAGTGTGATCGCGCAATTACGGCGCAGTTAAATACTACAAATGCAGATCGCAAGCAAGCTGTAAAATAACGCCGCCTACAAGCCGCCTAACTGCGCCCGCCAAGTGGTCGTCGTCGTCGCCAACACGCGCGCCTTGTGCGCCGGTCGCGCGCTACTTTCTTCGCAGTCGCTACTTAATTCACACCAACGCGCAAACGCCTGAATTAACACGCGCATGAGTTGGCCCGCGCAGACCCTTTGCGCGCCGGGTGCGAAGCAAATATCTGGTTGCGGGTGAATGTGCAACTGCGCGGCCGCCATGTGCGTGGGCGGCGTTGGCGCTGTATTCAGTGCGAAAAACGTGCCTGAGTAGCGCACTGCAACGTGTGGCACGCGAGTTGAAATAACATATGGCGTAGGCAGCGATTGATAGATGACAGGCTGCGACGAAGCAGAGGTTGATTGAAATGCGCGCCCGCTGAACTGAACGCTTGAGCGCGCCGCGACCGCACAATTTCATATTTGCGCCAGAGGGGGGAAACAATCGTGGCGCAAACGTCGACCACCCCGGCAGCTTCCTGAGAGGAGGGAAGTTGTCCGGGGTGGTCGCATGATGGAATGATGAAAGATGAAGGCAGAAGGATGAATGACAGATGAGCTATTCGTTATTCATCATTCATCATTACATCATCTCTTTCATCGATCCGCGTTCATCGTTTTCCGCTCAAACCCTTTCAACGATCATTGCGATGCCTTGCCCGCCGCCGATGCAGGCGGTGGCGAGGCCGTAGCGCAGGTTGCGGCGGCGCAGTTCCATCAGCAGCGTGAGGACGAGGCGTGTGCCCGTCGCGCCCAATGGATGACCCAACGCGATAGCGCCGCCGTTGACGTTGACGCGCGCGCGGTCAAGCCCTAGTTCTTTTTCGACCGCGAGATATTGACCCGCGAAGGCTTCGTTGACTTCGATCAGATCGATCTCTGCAAGCTTCAGCCCCGCTTGATCGAGCGCCTTGCGGGTTGCGGGCACAGGCCCGATGCCCATGATGTCCGGCTCGACGCCCGCGTAAGCCCAACCCACGATCCGGCCCAGCGGCGCAACCTGTCGCGCTTTAACAAACTCCGCACCCGCGATGACCAACGCCGCCGCGCCGTCCACGATGCCCGACGCGTTGCCGGCCGTGACGAAGCCATCCTTGCTGAACGCGGTCGGCAGTTTCGCCAACACTTCGAGCGTCGTATCGGGGCGCAAGTGGTCGTCCGTGTCAACCACCTTCACGCCTTTGCGCGTCTTCACCTCGACGGGCACGATCTCTTCGGCGAAGACACCCGCGTCCTGCGCGCGCTTCGCCTCTTGCTGCGAGCGGAGCGCGTATGCATCCTGCTCGGCGCGCGAGATTTCGTAACGCCGCGCGAGGTTCTCGGCCGTGCCCGCCATCGTCGTGTTGCAGTAAGTATCTAAGAGCGCGACCATCAAACTGTCTTCGAGTTTGCCCTGTCCCAAAGCGAAGCCTGAGCGCGCGCCATAGATGACGTGCGGCGCTTGCGACATCGACTCCATGCCGCCGACGAGCGCCGTCTGCGCTTCATCCAACTGAATCATCTGCGCGCCCGACACGATTGACTGAATGCCGCTGCCGCACAGGCGGTTAACTGTCAACGCGGGCCGATCATGCGGCACGCCCGCTTTCAACGCGACGTGGCGTGCGCCATAGATCGCGTCGCCCGAAGTTTGCAAGGCGTTACCGACGACGGTGTGATCGATCTCTTCGGCGGTCACGCCCGTCGCTTCGAGCGCACCGCGCGCGGCCGTCGCCGCCAGATCAATCGCCTTCACATCTTTGAGTGCGCCGACGTACTGCGTCATCGGCGTCCGCTTGCCGCCCAGTATAAAGACTTCACGAGCCATGATTTTTAACTCGACCTCACAGATAAGATTTTGCCCACGGGGAGAACAGGCGAGAGTAGCAGACGATAAAACGCGCGTCAATTTCGGGCAGATGTTGGCCGCTGCTAGTCGCTGAATCGGCGCACGGCGCGATAGCGATGCAGTAGTTCTTCGAGGAAACCTTCGTAGGTGAACTGCGCGGGATCGAAGTCGGGTTGGAGTTTGTAGAGGATAGGCGTGGCGATGCGCCAAGCCATCCACTGGCGCGGCCCTTCGCCCAAATCCCAACGACGGCGCAGGAACGCTTCGACCACTTCAAGCTCGCGCGGCTGCATGCGCGTCACGTCGGCGAAGAAGGGCACGGGCTTGAACGAACGCCGGAGGGCCGCGTCGCTCGTCGGTGCGCCAAAGACTTCGGCGAAGGTCGGCGCTTCGGCCTCGCGCTCGCGCACGACGACCGTGCCCGCGACGAAATCGCCCACGCGTTGATCGCGCGCGCTCGCAAAGACCGACACCAGCCCGATTGAATAGAACGGAAACGGCATCATATCGAGCAGGCGCAAGAGATTGCGTGCCGCCGCTTCCCAGAACGTGACGGGCCGCCCGTCCTCGCGGATCACGCGCAACTTCAACCACAGCTTGCCCGGCGTCTGCCCGTTCCACACCCACTCGAACAGCGCGAAGTAGCCCGTCCAGATCAAGAAGCCAATGATGATTAGCAAGCCCGACACCCACTTCGGCGCTTCCGCCAAGCGTTCGCCGAAGTGGCCGAGCAGACCTGACCACTCGAACACAAGCGCGAGCGCGAGGATGACCAGCACTTGCAACCCGTGATCGACCGAGCACGCCAGAAAGCGATTCCCGATAGACGCCAGCGCAAAGTGCAACGGCACGCGCTCCGGCGTCTCGATGATCAACGTTTCGTCGGTTGGCATCACGGCTGACATTGAATACTTGACGACCGATCCTAAAGTTCAACAGACCTTACGCACTTCGCTCGCCAGTTGGCCGCCTTGCGCGTCGATGATGACTTCGGCGTTGGTCGTGCGTGCGAAGGTGTCGAAGGCGGCGCGTTCGACCGCCGCGACGAGTTCGGTATGCAGTCCGCGCGCGCCTGTGCCGCGCCGCTCGCTGCGTGTGATCAGATGATCGAGCGCGGCGTCGGTGACGACGAGTCGTAAGCCTTCGCCGCGAAACTCGTTTTGAAATTGCGGCAGCACGTTCTCGACAAGGATGCGGCGCAGGGTTTCGCGCGGCAGCGGCGGGAATGTGACGATGCGTGCGAAGCGCCCGATCAGTTCGGGCAGGAAGCCGAACTTTTGAAACACGCCAACCTCGTCGAGCGTCAACGTCGAGGCTTTGTCAACTGCGCCGCGAAAACCGATCTGCGCGTGTCGCTCGCGCAGCAGTTCGTCGAAACCGGAGAACGCGCCGCAGCCGATGAAGGGAATGTCGCGCGTGGAAATTTCGGCGCGCTGCCCGAACGCCGAGAAGCCATAATCCATCGGCACGGACACGACCGAGTTTTCGAGCATCGCCAGCAACTCGCGCTGCACGCCGTAGCCCGACACGTCTTTGGTCGTGCCTTGCCCCGCGAAGCGCGCGCTGCTGCCAGCCGACGCCAGCTTGTCGAACTCGTCCAGACAGATAACGCCGCACTCGGCCACATACGTGTCGTCGTCGGCGGCGGCGATGAGGCGCGTGAGAATGGTGCGTACGTCGTCGCCGACGTAACCAGCTTCGGTGAAACTGGTGATGTCAACGACGACCGTGGGCAGTTTGAAGAAGTGGCGGAACAGCAACTCGACGAGAAAGGTCTTGCCGCAGCCGGTCGGGCCGACGAGCAAGACGTTCTGCTTCGGCGGCAGTTCGCGCGCGGGCGTGCCCTCGACGTGGATGCGCTTCAAACGCCGCACGTGCCGGTACGCCATCAACGCCAACGCGCGCCGCTGCTCGTCCTGCCCTTTATAGCCGAGCCGTTCCAACTCGGCCGCGATCTGGCCGGCGGCGGCAGCGGTAAGGATTCGATGAACGCACGCCGCGCTTCGTTGAAGTGTTGGAGCAGTTCCAACGCGTCGGCCGGTTCGTCTTCGTGTTGGTCGGGCGTGTATTCCATAACGGGTCAAACGAATTATTAACCACAAAGCCACAAAGGGCACAAAGAAAAGTTGCCGCCGGGCCGATTATTTTTCAGCCGCACGCAAACAACCGGGTGCGCGCCTTTGTAGTCTCTAAGAACTTGCGACCTATAATAACCGTATTGCTGGAAAAGAGTTGATCGAAGGAGCGCGCAACTATGTTCTGTCCGCAATGTGGCTTAAATCAAAGCGAAGATTTGAAGTTTTGTAAACAGTGCGGCGCGAACTTGCACGCCGTGCGGCAGGTTGTGGCGACGCGCGACGCGGGCGGCAAAATCAACTGGGACAAGACGTGGGTGGCGGAGATGTTTCTCTCCGGAGCCGAGCACACCAAACGGCAACACGAACTCGAACAGTTGCGCGGTATCACCCCGGCCGTGAAACGTTATCGAGAGATCAAAGCCGGCGTCATCGTCAGTTCGATTGGCCTCGCGCTGATGATCTTTCTCGGAACCTTCATGGAAGGGCTCGTGCAAGGCGGTAACATTCCGCCCGACGCTGCGCCGGTCCTGCTCCGCATCTGGGTTGCCGGTGTCATCCCGCTATTCGTCGGGCTGGGCCTCATCATCAACGGCGTCTTTGTCAGTAAAAAACTCGTCGCACTGGCCGAGCAAGAAGCACGCGCCCACAACAAGACCGCCGACGTGCTTGAACAAAACGCCGCCCCGGCGCTGCTGCCATCGGCCGACACAACCGAGTTCTCGCCGGCCAACTTCAGCGTCACCGAAGACACGACCAAGCACTTGCAGATGAACCGGCGACAACAGTAGGCAGCTTAACGACGACTAAGACCACGCCTCATCTCAAACTCCGCGCACGCGCAGGAAGCGCCGCTTGCCGACCTGCACAAGCAACTCTTGCCCGCCCGTTAAAGTCACTTCATCGTCTGCGCGCGTGCGCCGTTCATTGTCAACGCGCACGCCGCCCTGTTCGATCAAACGCCGCGCTTCACCCATCGAAGGCGCGAGACTTGTCTCGACCAGAAAGCGCGCCAACTTGTACGCGCCGGCCGCGACCGTGCGCGCTTCGATCTCTTCGGGCGCTTCCTTGCGTTTGAAGATGCGGTTGAACTCGTCCTCGGCCGCTTGTGCCTCGGCGGCACTATGGAAGTCCGTGATGATGCGCCGCGCCAAGTCAACTTTTAGATCGCGCGGATTGCGTTCGCCGCTTTCAGCCTGCGCGCGCAAGGCGTTGATCTCTTCGACACGTAGATCGGTCAGCAACTCGTAGTAGCGCCACATCAACGCGTCGGAGATGGACATGACCTTGCCGAAGATTTCGTTGGGCGGCTCGTTGATGCCGATGTAGTTGCCGAGCGACTTCGACATCTTTTGCACGCCGTCCGTGCCTTCGAGCAAAGGCATGATGACGCAGACCTGCGGCTCTTGCGCGTACTCGCGTTGCAGGTTGCGCGCCAGCAACAGGTTGAACTTCTGATCCGTCCCGCCCAGTTCGACATCCGCTTCGAGCGCAACCGAGTCGTAAGATTGCACGAGCGGATAAAGCAGTTCGTGCAACGCGATGGGGCGTTCATCTGCGAGCCGCTTCTGGAAATCGTCGCGCTCAAGAATCTGTTTGACCGTGACGTGCGCGGCGAGCCGGACGAAGCCTTCAGCGCCGAGCTTGTCAGTCCACTCGGAGTTGAACCGAATCTCTGTGTGCGCCGGATCGAGCAGTTTGAAAATCTGCTGCTTGTACGTCTCGGCGTTCGCGTTGATCTCCGCGCGCGTCAGTTGCGGGCGCGTTGCGGACTTGCCCGACGGGTCGCCGATGAGGCCCGTGAAGTCGCCGATCAAAAAGATGACCGTGTGGCCGAGTTCCTGAAACGCGCGCAGCTTACGCAAGACGACCGTGTGCCCAAGATGTATGTCGGGCGCGGTCGGGTCTGCGCCGAGCTTCACGCGCAACGGCTTGCCCGTGCGCGCGCTCCGCTCCAACTTCGCGCGCAAATCGTCCTCGCGGATAATCTCCACCGTGCCCTTGCGCAAGTAAGCTAGTTGTTCGTCAATCGTCATCGTTAGCCAATCGTAAATCGTGCAGCGTAAATCGTAAATAGATCGGAACAGGTTTTATCTATTCACGATTTACGAACAAAGAGTAGCGCATCTGCGAACGGCTGCGCTATCCTGCGGCGGCGACGTTTGGCAGCACCTTTAACATTCGACCCAACCCACACGCACGATGACAACTTCAAGCCAAGCCACAGATGAACCGGGCGCGCGCGTGAATCCGCTCGCCGACGTGCAGTTGTCTTTCATCGGCGTCGGCGTGATGGCGGAAGCGATGATCGCGGGGCTGTTGAAGCAGCAGTTAGTTGCCCCCGCGCAGATCGCCGGCAGCCATCCGCGCGCCGCGCGCCGCGAAGAACTCGCGGAGCAGTACGGCATTCGCGTCGTCGAGAGTAACGCCGAAGCGGCGGCTCTGGCGCACACGGGCACGGGCACACAGGCTGCGGCACGCGGCTCAATCGTCGTGCTTGCGGTCAAGCCGCAGAAGTTGCACGGCGTCTTGCAAGAGTTGCAGACGACGTTGCAGGCCGATCAACTTGTCGTCTCGATCATCGCGGGCGCGCGACTTGAGACTATCGCGGGCGAGTTGCTGCACCCGGCGGTCGTGCGCGCAATGCCGAACACGCCCGCGCAGATCGGGCGCGGCATGACCGTCTGGACGACGACCGCGCAGGTCGGCGACGCACAAGCGGAACAGGTGCGCGCCATGCTCGGCGCGTTGGGCCGCGAACTGCGCGTTGCCGAAGAACGACAGATCGATATGGCGACCGCGTTGAGCGCGACGGGGCCGACCTACATCTTCCTCGTCATGGAGGCGCTGGTGGACGCGGGCGTCCACATGGGCTTCTCGCGCGAGGTGGCGCGCGAACTCGTCGTCGAGACGATGCTCGGCTCCACGCTCTTTGCGATGGAGTCGCACAAGCACCCGGCGGAACTACGCAACATGGTCACGTCACCCGGCGGCACATCGGCCGAAGCGATCTATCAGATGGAGAAAGGCTCGCTCCGCACAGTCCTCTCGAAAGCCGTCTATGCCGCCTTCCAGCGCGCGGTCGCGTTGGGCAAGAAGTAACCACGAAGAGACGAAAGAACGTTGAGTCTTTCGTTGAGTTTGGTGTGTTGTTGGTCAATCGCCCTATCCTTGACCGTTTGTGAAATCGCGTGCTAGAGTAAAAATCTTTTTAAGACACAGTTTTATCATCTGTAGCACTAAACCCCGGCTCGTAAGCAACTCGGACGAACTATGATCTGCCTGGCCCTAGCTGAAGGCTCTATCCAACTCGTGCCCGACGGGACGGTCTTTCTGCACATCGCCATCATCATCCTGATGGTCTATGTGCTGAACGCGACGCTGTTTAAGCCGATCAATCGCGTCCTCGCCGAGCGCGAGGCGCGTGCGCGCGGGCAGTCGGGGTCGGCCACTGCCATCATGCGCGAGGTCGAGACGAACCTGACGCGTTACGAAGAGACGCTGCGCGCGGCGCGGGCCGAAGGCTATCGGCTGTTGGAAGAACAGCGCGCCGCCGCCATGAGCGCGCGGCAGGCGCAACTGACCGGGGTACGCGCCGAGGCGGAACAGTTGATCGAGTCGGAGAAGGCGGCGATCAGGCAACAGACTGAACAGGCGCGCGCCACACTCGGCACTGATGCGCGGCGCATCGCCGGCGAGATCGGGGCGCAAATTCTACACCGCTCGGTCGGCGCGTAAAGCGCACGCGACCGGGCCGGCGTTGGACAGTTTTTATGTTCGCTACGTTGAGCACACACATACTCCTCTTCGCGCAGCACGAAGCCACCTCATACCCGTGGTACAACTATCCGGGCTTCGAGGTGTGGAAGTTCTTCAACCTGTTTTTGTTCATCGCCGTGATGGTGTTCCTCTTGCGCCGCCCCATCGGCGCATCGATGCGCGCGCGGCGCGAGTCGATCCGCAAAGAGTTGATGCGCGCACAGGAAGAACGCAACGCGGCGCTGCAAAAACTCGAAGAGGTCAACGCGCGGCTCGCGCGGCTCGACGACGAGACAGCGGCCGTGCGCGCACATGCCGCACAGGAAGCGACGTTGCAAGAGCGCGAACGCATCGCGCGGCAGACCGAAGAGGACACGCGCAAGTTGCGCGAACAGGCGCAGCGCGAGATCGAGGGCGCGGGCAAAGCTGCGCGGCTTGAGTTGCGTCGCTACGCCGCCGAGCAGAGCGTCGAGTTAGCCGAGCAGTTGATCCGGCGCGACCTGCGCCCCGAAGATGACACGCGGTTGATGCGCGATTACGTTGAAGAACTGGGAGGGCTGAGCCGTTGAGCGTGCAGGCGGTGGCGCGTCGTTACGCAGCGGCGCTGGCGGACGTAGTGCTTCAGCACAACGAAGCGCGCGAGGTGCAGGACGAACTAAGGGACTGGGCCGAGTTGATGCACGAGAACCCGGCCCTGCTCGGCGTCTTCCGCAGCCCCGTCGTCGCTTACGAGCAGAAGCACAAAGTACTCGACGAACTGATCCGGCGCGCGCACGTGCGGCCCACGACGGCCAACTTTCTGCAAGTGCTCTTACGCAATCATCGCCTCGCCAATCTCGACGAGATCAATAAAAGTTTTGCGCGCGTGTTGGACGAGCGCGCCGGGCTTATCTCGGCGCACGTCACGACCGCCCGGCCCCTGCCCGCCAAAGAGCAGGAAGACTTGCGCGCGCGCCTGACGCTCATGACCGGGCGCAACGTGCGTTTGCAGTTCGCCGTGGACGAAGAACTGATCGGCGGCATCGTCACGCGCATCGGCTCGACCGTCTACGACGGCTCCGTGCGCACGCGCTTGCAGCAGATCAAACAGAAGATGGCAGGGAGTTAGTTAATCGTAAACCGTGAATAGATAAAATCTGTTCTTCATCTATTCACGATTCACGATTCACGAAAATCATTATGGAATCGATCAAAGCCAACGAGATTAGCGACATCATTCGCCAGCAGATCGAGAACTTCGACGCGGGCGTGACTGTGACCGAGGTGGGCACGGTGATCAAGGTCGGCGACGGCATCGCCGAGATTCACGGCCTCGAAAAAGTCATGGCGGGCGAACTGCTTGAGTTGCCGCATGAAGTGCGCGGCCTCGCCTTGAACTTGGAAGAGGACAAGGTCGGCGCGGTGCTGTTCGGCGAGTTCCACAAGATCAAAGAGGGCGACACCGTGCAGCGCACAGGGCGCATCATGGAAGTGCCCGTCGGCGAGGCGATGGTCGGGCGCGTCGTCAACGCGCTCGGTCAACCGATTGATGATCGCGGCCCGATCATCACGAACGAGTTCAATCCGATTGAGCGTATCGCGCCGGGCGTGGTGGATCGCCAACCCGTGAAAGAGCCTTTGCAGACGGGCTTGAAAGCGATTGACGCGATGGTTCCCATCGGGCGTGGGCAACGCGAACTGATCATCGGCGACCGGCAGACGGGCAAGACGGCCGTTGCGCTCGACACGATCTTGAACCAGGGCGGCAAAGACGTGATCTGCATTTACGTCGCCATCGGGCAGAAGTCTTCGACCGTCGCACAGGTGGTCAAGACCTTGCAGGAGAACGACGCGATGAACTACTCAATCGTCGTCGTCGCTTCCGCGTCCGACCCGGCCGCGATGCAGTATCTTGCGCCGTATGCGGGCGCGGCTATCGGCGAGTTCTTCCGCGATTCGGGCCGCCACGTCCTGACCATCTACGACGATCTCTCGAAGCAGGCGGCCGCCTACCGCGAAATCTCGCTGCTGCTGCGCCGCCCGCCCGGCCGCGAAGCGTATCCCGGCGACGTGTTCTATCTGCACTCGCGTCTGCTCGAACGCGCGGCGAAACTGTCAACTTTGGAAGGCGGCGGCTCGCTCACCTCGCTGCCGATCATCGAGACGCAGGCGGGCGACATCTCGGCTTACATTCCGACCAACGTGATCTCGATCACGGACGGGCAAATCTTCCTCGAAGCCGATCTCTTTAACGCGGGCATCCGCCCCGCCATCAACGTCGGCAACTCGGTGTCGCGCGTCGGCGGTTCGGCGCAGATCAAGGCGATGAAGTCGGTCGCAGGCACGTTGCGCTTGGACCTCGCGCAGTATCGTGAGTTGGCCGCGTTCGCGCAGTTCGGCTCTGATCTCGATAAAGCGACGCAGGCGCAACTTGCGCGCGGGCAACGGCTCGTAGAGATTTTGAAGCAGCCGCAGTATCAACCGATGGCGGTCGAGAATCAGGTGCTCATCATCTGGGCCGCGACGAGCGGCCATCTGGACGACGTGCCGGTCGATCAAGCGCGCCGCTTCGAGACGGAGTTTCTCAAATTCGTCGAGAACTCGCAGCCCGGCGTACTCGCCGCGCTCCGCGAGAAGAAGGCGCTGACCGACGAGATCAAAGCTGATCTCAAAACGGCCGTCACCGATTTCAAACAGACTTGGAACAGCGACAAGCCCGCCGTGACCGGCACGAATAAACCGGCCACCGTCGCCGCGCGTGCATGAACCGAAGTAAGCAGTAGTCAGTAGCAAAAGCAAAAATTCATGCTGACTACTGATTACTGACAACTGACTGCTTTTGTTATGGCCAATCTTCTTGATCTTCGCCGGCGCATCAAGTCGGTTAAGAACACGCAGCAGATCACGAAGGCGATGAAGATGCTCGCCGCCGTGAACTTGCGGCGCGCGCAGGAGCGCGTCGTCAACGCGCGCCCCTTCGCGCGCAAGATGACCGAGGTGCTGACCGAACTCGCCGCGCACACCGATGAGAACTATCATCATCCGCTGCTGGACCAGCGCGGCGACGAGCGTTACTTGCTCGTTCTCATCACCGCCGACAAGGGGCTTGCGGGCGCGTTCAACGCGAACCTGATCAAAGCCGCGCAAGCGTTTCTCAAAGAGCATGGCGGGCAACTCGTCGAACTGATCGCGGTCGGGCGCAAAGGGCGCGACTTCTTCCGTCGCCGCGACATACAGATAGTGCAAGAGTACGTCGGCCTTACGGGCAAAGGGCGCGTGACTTACGCCGAAGCGGTCGAAGTGGCGGACGACATCATGCGCCGCTTCACGGAAGACGAGACGATTGATAAAGTCTTTCTCATCTACAACGAGTTTCGCTCGGTGCTATCGCAGCGCGTCGTCGTCGAGCAACTGCTGCCCGTCGCCCGCACCGCAGTCGAGACGAGCGAACAAACGAACGCGCCGGCCGACACCTTTGTCGAGTACATCTACGAGCAGCCGCCGGCCGAAATTTTCGGTCGCCTCTTGCCGCGCCTGATCGAGACGCAAATGTTCCGCGCGCTGTTGGAATCAATCGCGTCCGAGCAGGGCGCGCGCATGACGGCGATGGATTCGGCGTCGAAGAACGCGGGCGATCTGATCGGTTCGCTCACGCTCAACATGAACCGCATCCGGCAGGCCGCGATCACGAAAGAGATCATCGAGGTCGTCTCCGGCGCGACCGCCGCATCGTGAGCAGACAAAACTAACCACAAAGCCACGAAGGACACAAAGAAACTCAATTCTTCTTTGTGTCCTTCGTGGCTTTGTGGTTAATTCTTTTTCGCTATGACTCCAACGTGGCGCAACCGTCTGTGGCGCTACGGGCCGCTGCTGCTGTGGCTCGGCTTTATCTTCTACGCCTCGACCGGCGCAATGGCCGCGAGCAACACCTCGCGCATCATCGGCCCGCTGCTGCACTGGCTCTTTCCCGACATAACCGGCCCGCAACTTCTGCGCGCACACTTCATCACGCGCAAGCTCGCGCACTTCTCAGAGTACGCGCTGCTTGCGCTGCTCGCCGCCCGCGCCTTCAGCACTTCGACGCGCGCCAGCTTGCATCGGCGCTGGTTCATATCGGCGCTGCTGCTCGTCGTCGTTTATGCCCTGCTCGACGAGTACCATCAATCCTTCGAGCCGACGCGCACGGCTTCAATCTGGGACAGCGCAATCGACATCAGCGGCGGCGCGACCGCGCTCGTTGTGCTGGCGCTGTGGCGCAGGCGGCGGGCGCACAGATTTAAGTAAGGGCACGAACTTGTCCTCGACAAGCAACTGAAATTCGCGTAAAGAATTTGACTTGCGTATGGACACACAAGCAGAACCAACTCCGACCGGCACAACTGACGGCGACGAGCCGCAATTGATTCGCGGCGTCGGCCTCTGCGGGCGCGACGACGCTGAACATGATCGACATGATCGGCGTCGGCCCGTTCATCACGATCCCGCTGATCATCGCGGCGATGGGCGGGCCGCAGGCGATGCTCGGCTGGATCTTCGGCGCGCTCCTGGTCATCTGCGACGGGCTGGTCTGGGCCGAGCTGGGCGCGGCGATGCCCGGCTCCGGCGGCTCGTATCGTTACCTGTCCGAGATTTACGGCCCGCGCAAGTTGGGCCGCCTGATGTCGTTTCTGTTCATCTGGCAGCTCACGTTCAGCGCGCCGCTGTCGATTGCCTCGGGCTGCATCGGGCTGGCGCAATACGCGACGTACATCTTTCCCGGGCATGGGTCACGAGACGAGAGTTGCTGTGCCCATCTTGGGCAACGTCGAGATCAACGCGTTCCCGGTCGCATTAGTCGCGATCGGCGCGGTCGCGCTGGCCGTCTTTCTGCTCTACCGCCGGATCACGCTGATCGAACGCCTCTCGAAGTTCCTCTGGGTCGGCGTGATGCTGACGATCCTCTGGATCATCTTCGCCGGCGTCACGCACTTCAACCCGACGCTCGCGTTCGACTTTCCGCCGAGGCGCATTCACGTTGCGGCCCGAATTTTTTACCGGGCTTGGGCGCGGCGCTGCTGATCGCGGTTTACGATTACTGGGGCTATTACAACGTCTGCTTCTTCGGCGGCGAGGTGAACGACCCGGCGCGCACGATCCCGCGCGCCGTGCTCTTGTCGATCCTCGCTCGTCGCCGATCATCTACATCGTGATGAACATCTCGATCCTCGGCGTCATCCCGTGGCGCGAGTTTGCCGGCGACCGCGAACACGCCCGCGCAGCGTTACGTTATCTCTTCGTTCATGGAACGGCTCTACGGGACGCAGGGCGGGCGTCGTGGCGACGGTGCTGATCATGTGGACGGCGTTCGCGTCCGTCTTCTCGCTGCTGCTGGGCTACTCGCGCGTGCCGTTCGCCGCCGCGCGCGACGGCAACTACTTCCGCATCTTCGCGCGCGTCCACCCGCGCCATCGCTTTCCCTTACGTCTCGCTGCTGGTGATGGGCGGCATCGCGGCGCTGTTCTGTTTCTTCCGGCTGGCCGACGTGATCGCGGCGCTCGTCGTGATCCGCATCCTCGTGCAGTTCCTCGCGCAGATCGTCGGCGTGATCGTCTTGCGCGTGCGCCGGCCCGACCTGCCGCGCCCGTTTCGCATGTGGCTTTATCCGTGCCGGCGGTGCTCGCGCTCGGCGGATTCGTCTACGTGCTCATCTCGCGCAAGAATTTTTTGAAAGAGGTGCGCTACGCGGCCGTGCTGATCATCATCGGCTTGATCATCTATTTCATTCGCGCTTACAAACGCGGCGAGTGGCCGTTCATTAAAGCGGAGCGCGCAACCGGAGTGTGATAAGCAACCACGAAGACACGAAGACACGAAAGATTAATCAGCTATCTTTCGTGGCTTCGTGTCTTCGTGGTTAAGCCTTTTATGCTCGCTTAATGCGCGCGTAGGGGTGTGCCGCATTCGCCGCAGAACATCGTGCCGGGTTTGATGGGATGGGCGCATTTGGGGTTGGGGCAGAGCGTGGTTTTGGCGAGCGCGCCGTTCTGTTCGCCGTAGCGGCCGGCGATGATGTTTGCATACTCAGGGGCGTTGACCCATTCGTCGAGCATGCGCGCGCGCTCGACCGCGAACGGGTGTGTGCTGCCCATGTTGGCCACCCAACGATAGAAGCGATCAGACATATTCTGATCCATGCCTTCTTGATAGGCGCGCGCCTGATTGAGAAACTGTTCTTCGTCCAACCACTCGGCGTGGCGCTCCGTGCCGCCCGCCAACTTCATCAGCATCCCGATGCACGGCTTGGCCTCTTGCATCACGAGCAACGCGGCGCGGTCGGCGCTCAACTCCGAACGCCGGTTCCATGCGGTCAGTCCCGACTGGATGGCCGAGCCAACGAGTGCGCCCAAGCCCAACGTTGCTTGGCCCGCCACTTCAAGAAACGGCTTGATGCCGCGCGCCATCGTCTTGTAGAGCACGTGCCCGCACTTGATGTGGCCGAGTTCGTGTGCGATGACCGCCATCACTTCGTCGTCCGTCATCAACTCCAACAGCCCCGTCTCGATCACGATGAACGGATGGTTATGCCCCGACGTGAAGGCGTTGACGCTGCCTTGCATGGCGTATAGCTCCGGCTCTTGCATGTCGAGTATGTCGCAGCATTCGCGGAGCATGGCATAATGATGCTTCATCTGACGCGGGCCGACGCGAATGCCGCCGCCGACGTGGTTGACATACTCGATGCGCTCGACGCCGTACTCGACGAACTTGGCGCACAGCCAATCGAAGCCTTTCAGCTTGCGCAAGTTTTCGGTCGCCTGCCGGTCGAGCGGATGTTGAAAGGCCGCGGCCGGCAGACCCTTCAATGGCACGCGCTTCGGTTTATTCATCAATGCAGTTTCGGACATGTTAGGTTCTCCTGCGCGAACGTGAGATGAACGGGTGCGACGAGGCGCGCGCATTCTACCGATCAAACGCGCGCCCGACAAGTTTAATTTTGGCCGACTGAAAGGGCCGTTTATGAGCAAGCGTGAACGAACGATGACCACGAACTGGCGGAGCTTGCGCCGCAGTTTGTTACTTGCGCTCGGTCTGCTGTTATTGATCCAAGTCGGCCGCCCACCCGCGTCCCGCGCACAGTTGCGCGCGCAGACGGACGATGGCGCGGTCGCGTTGGGCTTACTCATCCGGCGCTTGCAGACGACGGCCAGCGTGCTGCACACGGGCGCGCACCCGGACGACGAAGACTCAGCTTTGATCGCACGCCTCGCACGCGGCGATGGCGCACGCGTCGCTTACTTGTCGCTCAATCGCGGCGAGGGCGGGCAGAACCGGATCGGGCCGGAGTTGTTCGATGCGCTCGGCGTCATCCGCACAGAAGAGTTGTTGCAGGCGCGCAGGCTCGACGGCGGCGAGCAGTTCTTCGCGCGCGCGTTCGACTTCGGTTTTACGAAGACGCGCGCCGAAGCTGCCGCGCGCTGGGACGAGCGCGCCCTCTTGGCCGACATGGTGCGCGTGCTGCGCACATATCGGCCGCTCGTCGTCGTCTCGCGTTGGACCGGCACGCCCGCCGACGATCACGGGCATCATCAGTTCGCCGGCTATCTCACGCCGATTGCCTTCCGCGCCGCCGCCGATCCAACCCAGTTCCCTGAACAACTCGCCGCCGGCTTAAGAGTGTGGCAAGCGCGCAAGCTCTACGTCAGCGTGTTGCGTAGTGCGACCGAACTCGCGCAAGACATGGATACGATTGTAGAGATCGACACCGGCCGGTTTGATCCGCTGCTTGGGCGCAGCTACTTTGAGTTAGCGATGGAAGGGCGCAGCCAACACAAGTCGCAGGGCGAGGCCGCGCTTGAGTTGCGCGGCGCGCAAACGTCGCGCGTGCGATTGGTCCAACGCGTGCCACAGTCTGCATTGACAGGCCGCGAACGCAATATCTATGAAGGCCTCGACACGACGATCAGAGGCATCGCGCGGCTCACAGAGTTGCGCTCCGACGAACTGAATAACGCACTCGCCGAGATCGAACGAGCAGCACAAGCCGCGCAGGAACATTTCAACGCGCTCGACCCGCGCACCGTCGTCGCCGCACTCGCAGCCGGCCTCACGCACACGCGAGCAGCGCGCGCGACCATCAACAAAATAAGCAAGCAGGACACGGCGCGCGCTGAAGCCGACTTCCTGCTCGCGCAAAAAGAGCGCGAGTTTGCCGCCGCGTTGCGCTTGGCCACGGGCGTGCGCGTCGATGCGCTCGCGGACGCGGAGACGTTCGCGCCCGGCGACTCGTTCAACGTCGCGGTGCGCGCCTTTCTTCCCGAAGGTAGTTTGGCGCGCGTGCGTGAGTTGAACTTGCATGCGCCCGCTGGTTGGCCCGTCGAACGCATCGAGACATCGAAGCCGGACGCCGCGCTCGGCATTGGGCGCGAGACGCCGCAGTCGGTCGCCTACTTCCGCGTGACCGTGCCCAATGATGCGCCGCCCACACAACCCTACTGGCTTGCGCGCCCGCGCAAAGGCGATATGTATGAATGGATGAAAGATGATCCGCAGACGCTTCCGTTCGCGCCGCCTTTGCTCAACGCCGAAGCGACGATAGACGCGGGCGAGTCGCTCGCAATCACGCAGCCCGTCGAATATCGCTTGCTCGACGGCGTGCGTGGTGAAGTGCGGCGTGAGCTAAACGTCGTGCCCGAACTGACCGTGCAGGTTGATCCGAAACTGTTGCTCGTCCCGTTGGCAAGCGGCGCGGCGACGCAGCAAGTGAGCGTGCAGATCAGCAACAACATGCGGCGTGCAGAGGCCGAACCCGAAGGCGTGCTGACGGGCACGCTGAAGCTGCTCGCGCCCGACGGCGACGAATGGCGCGGGCAAGGCACAACCGCCGCCGCCTCTTTCTCGGCGCGCGCGCGCGACCGCCGCGCCACACGCACGATCAAATTCACCGTGCCGCGCGCCCAAGCTGCTAACTATCGATTTAACTTGAGCGCGAACGCCAGCTTCGACGTGCCGGGCGCAGCGCCCGATAAGCCTGTTACGCGCGCGACGTTCACGGGCGGCTTTGCGCCGCAACAAGTCGTCTTGAACTATCCGCACATCCAGACGCACCGCTTCTACCCGCTGGCCGAAGTGGCCATAAGCGTCTTCGATCTCAAGGTCGCGCCCGTGCGTGTCGCTTACATCATGGGCAGCGGCGACGAAGTGCCGCAGGCCATCGAACGCATGGGCGTGCCCGTCACATTATTAACGGAACAGGATTTGGCGGCCGGCGATCTCACGCGTTTCGATACCATCGTCGTCGGCATACGCGCGTCGCAAGCGCGCCCCGATTTCGTCGCTAACAATCATCGGCTGCTTGAGTTCATGCAACAGGGCGGCGCGCTCGTCGTGCAGTATCAACGCCCCGACTACGCGCGTCAGAACTTGCCGCCGTTCCCCGCGCAACAAGAAGTGACACAGAACAGAAGCGCGACCATCGCGCGTGTCGTGGACGAAACCGCGCCCGTGACGATCTTGCAGCCCGCACATCCCGCGTTCAACTTTCCAAACAAGATCACGGCCGATGATTGGCGCGGCTGGGTGCAGGAGCGCAACCTCTACAACTTCACCACCTTCGACCCGCGCTACACGCCGCTTGTCGAAGCGCACGACGCGGACGCACCGGCGAACACGGGCGGACTCGTCTACGCACGCGTCGGCCGCGGCCACTACGTCTACGCGTCCTACGCCTTCTTCCGCCAACTCCCCGCAGGCGTGCCCGGCGCGTATCGCTTGTTCGCCAATTTGTTGAGCCTGCCGAAAGCGCCGGAGCAGCGCGGAGGTCCTTAACAATCAAGGCCTGTTTTTGCGTAGCGGCCGACCTGCCAGCGCGCCTGTGTATTTGCCGTCGGCAATGGCGAGTTGACCGTTGACGATGACGTAGCGCATGCCTGTGGCGAATAACTCCGGTTGCACGTAGGTCGCGCGGTCGGCGACGGTCTGCGGGTCGAAGACGATCACGTCGGCGAAGTAGCCCGCGCGTAAGCGACCGCGCCGTGGGATGCGGAACGTGTCGGCGGTGAGCGCGCTGCTGGCGCGGACGAAGAAGGGCAGCGTGATCAGCCGCCGCTGATAGACGTACTCGCGCAGCTTGCGCGGAAACGTGCCGTACTTGCGCGGGTGACCCGTCGAACCGTCCGAGCCGGTCATGACCCACGGCTGACGCATGAACCGCTCCACGTCCTGCGCGCTCATGTTGAACGACGCCACGTCGTTGCGCCCGGTCTTGATGATCTCGATGGCCGCTTCGACCGCCGACTGTTGCCGCTGCTTGGCGATTGCGCCGAGCGTCTGCCCGACGAGTTGCTGCTCACGCGCGCCTGTGATCAATAACGACTCCGCGCCGCCGCGTCGTTTCAAGTTCTCAGCCATCTCGGCAACGAGCCGCGGCCGAATGTTCGGATCGTCAAACCGCTTGAGCATCTCTGCCCGCCCGCCGACTTCGGCCCAGCGCGGCACAAGCGCGGAGACTAAACCTGTCCCCGAAGCGGCGTAAGGATACTGGTTCGCGCTCACTTGCACACCCGCGCGCCGGGCCTCGTTAATGAGTCTGATCGCATTGCGACTCTGACCCCAGACGCCGGGCCGAGCGCCTTGATGTGCGAGATGTGAACGGGCAAACGGGCCTCGCGCCCGATCCGGATCGTCTCGCGGATCGAGCCGAGCAGACCGATGGAATAAGAGTCTTCGTCGCGCATGTGCGTGTCGTAGATACCGCCGTGCGCCGCAACTACGCGCGCCAGTTCGATCACCTCTTCCGTCGTCGCATAACTGCCCGGCGCGTAATACAACCCTGTGGACAAACCAAACGCGCCGTCGTTCATTGCTTGTGCCAGCAAATCTTTCATCTGCCGAAGCTGTTCGGGCGCGGGCTGCGTATCCGATTGCCCCAACACCTGTGCGCGGATCGTGCTGTGTCCGGCGAGCAGCGCCGCATTCGTGCCGATGCCCTGTTGCGCCCAACGGTCGAGCGCGCCCGCGATGGATATGGCGCTCGCGCCGTCGTTGCCCGTCACAACCGTAGTCACGCCTTGCATCAGATAATTCTCGTTACTCTTGCGCGCGTTATCGCTCAGGTCTTCGAGCGTGTGCGTGTGCGGATCGATGAAACCGGGCGCGACCACCAACCCGCGCACGTCAAGCACACGCGTTGCATCTATACCGGCGCGCGCGGCGTTGCCGATGAACACAATCTGATCGCCGCGTATGCCGACATCGGCTACGAATGGCTTTGCGCCTGAACCGTCAACCAACTTGCCCCGCCGCAACAACAAGTCTACCTGCAAGCTTGTGGGCCGCGGGCCGCGACCCACAATGCGCGCCTGTGGCAGGCTCGCGCCCTGCACGCAGGGCAACAGTGCCACCGCAAGCCAAGCCACCAATAGCCGGCGCATATACTCAACCATGCGTCTATGTTTTCGTAACTCCATGCAAGCACTGTCCGCGCCGGCCGTGTGAGCTTGGAGCATTAGGCTTGTCAATTGGTCAACTCTGCACGACGGCGATGGCAGCGACTTCGATCAGAAACCCTGCTTCCGCCAACGACTGCACGCCGAGCCATGTGCTCGCAGGCAAGGGCGGTTGCGGGAAGTGGCGGCACAAGGCCGCGTTGATGGCGGCGGCGTCCGTCGGCTTGTAGTCTTTCACGTAGATGTGAAGCATGACGACATCCTGCGTGGTCGCGCCGCCGGCCGCCAGCGCGGTCGCTAAATTTTGAAAGGCACGCTGGGCTTGCGCGGCTAAATCGTTCGCACCGATCAGGTGCTTGTGTTCGTCCACGGCGACTTCGCCGGCCACATAGATCGTCTTAGCGTCCGCGTGGTGCGGCACGACCACGACCTGCGAGAACGCCTGTGTCCAATCGGGCAGCGTGGGCGGGTTGATGAACTCTTTCTCCATGAACGAATCAATACTCCACCTTGCGCGCTTAAGGCAACGGGGCGACGCGCGGGTTTGCGCCGCTAACTTCGCGCGGGGCGGCGCGCGGTGTTATGCTTTGCGTGCGTCTCCTCTTACAGAATAATCCTTTGGTCGCACAGTAACAGTGCGGAAGCTTTGGTTATGTTGAGCAGTTGGCAACGTCCTCGGCGCGTTGTGATCACGGGGCTTGGGTGCGTGACGCCGTTGGGCGTCGGGCGCGCGCGTTTCTGGCGCGGCTTGCAGACGGGCGCAAGCGGTGTGCGCCGCATCGAGAGCTTCGACGCATCCAGTGCGCCCGTGCAGATCGCGGCCGAAGTGCCCGACTTCGATTGGGCGGCCGAACTCAATCCGAAGGATCGGCGGCACGTCGCGCGCACCGTTCCGCTTGCGCTCGCCGCCGCGCGCGAGGCACTCCAAGATGCGCGGCTGCACACGTCGGATTTCGATCTGACAGAACAGCGCGCGATGGGAGTCTTACTCGGCACGGGCGGCGGCGGTCTGGCCTTCACCGAAGAACAGTATCGCCACTATTTCAACGGCGAGCAGACGCGTGCGAGCGTCTACACGATCCCCGCTTCGACGCACGGCGGCCTCTCGTCGGAACTGTCGATGGCCTTCGGCTTGCGCGGTCTGTCGCACGTCGTTTCAACAGGCTGCACTTCTTCGACCGATGCCATCGCCTACGCCGCGCAACACATCGCGCTGGGCCGGCAAGACGCGATGCTCGCGGGCGGCTCGGATGCGCCTCTTGCACCCGGCATCCTCGCGGGCTTCAATCTCATGACGGTGCTAACGCAAGATTGGAACGACGCGCCCGCGCGCGCCTCGCGCCCGTTCGCGCGCGACCGCTCCGGCATAGTCTTGGGCGAGGGCGCTTGGGTCTACGTGCTTGAAGAGTACGAGCGGGCACGGCAGAGAGGTGCGCCGCTCTACGGCGAGATCACCGGCTACGGGGCGACGTGCGATGCTTATCATCGCGTGCGCCTCGCAGACGACGGCGCAGAACCGGCCCGCGCCATGCAACTCGCGCTCGCCGACGCGGGGCGCAACGCATCGGCCGTCGATTACGTCAACCTGCATGGCACGTCCACCGTCTTGAACGACCGCATCGAGACGCGCGCCCTCAAACTCGCGCTTGGCGAGAGTGCCTATCGCATTCCGATGTCGGCTACCAAATCGCAGATCGGTCATCCGCAAGGCGCGTCGGGCGCGGCCGGTTTGTCGGCCGCGTTGTGCGCCATCAACACCAACATCATCCCGCCCACGATCAACCTCGACGAACCAGACCCCGAATGCGATCTCGACTACGTGCCGAACCACGCGCGCGAACGCGAGGTACGCGTCGCCCTCTGCAACTGCATCGGCTTCGGCTCGAAGAACAGCGCGCTTGTCGTCGAAAAAGTGTGACCGGGCACAAGCACGAACGAGCCGCACAATGTTTCGTCAACGCAGCTACGAGCTTGAACATCTCGATAAGGGCGACTACACGCCTGAAGAATATGAAGGCTGTCTGGTCGAACTGCGCCGCGTCAACGAGTGGCTCGGCGACGCACGCGCGCTCCGGCATTCGTTGCTCGCGGAGATTGAACGCGCGGGCCTCAGCGAGTTTTCAGTGCTGGACGTGGGTGCAGGATCGGGCGAACTGTTGCGCGTCATCGCTATCGTCGCACGACGGGCAAGACGACGCGCGCGCCTTGTCGGGCTTGAGTTGAACGAACGCTCGGCGCAAGCCATACGCGAAGAGTCGCAAGCTTATCCGGAGATCGCCGCAGTGCGCGGCGACGCGTTGCGCCTGCCGTTTATGACGGATGCATTCGACTACGCGATCTGTTCGCTGTTCACACATCACTTCCGCGACGACGGCGTGGTCAACATCTTGCGCGAGTTGATGCGCGTGGCTCGTCGCCGCGTCTTCGTGATCGATCTGCATCGTCATCCGGTGGCTTATTATTTTTACACGACCGCCGGTCGCCTCTTTCTGCACAACCGGCTGATCCGCGAAGACGGCGCTCTCTCAATCCTACGTAGCTTCAAGCCCGCAGAATTGCGCCGCTTGGCCGAGCAAGCAGGACTCAAGCAGATCGAAGTGCGCCGCCACTTCCCGTACCGGCTGGTGCTGAGCGGCGCGAAGAACGCAGCATGATGAACGAGCGACGCGACAGTGCGGACGATTACGACGTGCTTGTTGCGGGCGGCGGCCCGGCGGGCACGTCGGCCGCGATCAGGTTGGCGCAAGCAGGTGCGCGCGTGCTGCTCGTCGAGCAGAAGAAGTTTCCCCGGCCGAAGTTGTGCGGCGAGTTCATCTCGCCCGAATGCACGGCGCACTTCGCCGCGTTGGGCGTGCTCGCTCGTATGCGTGCGGCGGGCGCAACGCGCGTCCACGTCACCGAGTTCTACACGCGCGGCGGGCGCAAGGTCGTCGTGCCGAGCGCGTGGTTCGGATCGAGTGATGGATCAACTATTGAACATGACGACGGGCACGACCTTGCCGCTGCGACTGATAGTTGCGCGCTTGGTTTGAGTCGCGCGGAGATGGACGAGCGTTTGCTGCGGCGCGCGGCCGAGGTCGGCGTCGAAGTTTGGGAAGAGGCGCAGGCGTGCGGCCTCGTCTATGAGGCCGGGCGTGTGGGCGGCGCGCAGGTGCAGCACAATGGCGTGCTGCGGACGGTGCGTGCGCGCGTCACGTTGGACGCGACGGGGCGCACGCGCGCGCTCACGCGGCGCAGCACACAACACGACGCGCAAGCGAATGGACATAAGCACACGACGAGCGCGCGCCCTTCGATGATCGCGTTCAAGGCGCACCTTGACAACGTGCAACTCGGCGCGGGCGCGTGCGAAATCTACTTCTATCGCGGCGGCTACGGTGGCTTGAGTCGGGTCGAAGGCGAGTTAAGCAACCTTTGTTTCATCGTCGCGGCGCGCGATGTGCGCGCACGCGCAAGCGACGCCGAACGTGTCATGCGCGAAGTCTTGATGACCAACCGGCGTGCGGCGCAGGCACTTGCCGGTGCGCGCGTCCGATCAGAATGGCTTGCGGTTGCGCTCGAAAGTTTTGGGCGCAGCCGCTTAGTGCCGGCCGCGGGTTTGTTGACCGTGGGCGACGCCGCCGCCTTCATCGATCCGTTCACAGGCAGCGGCATGTTGATGGCGTTAGAGAGCGGCGCGCTGGCCGCCGAAGCGATCACGCGCGCACTGCCGGCTGTGCGGCACGCCGACCACACGGCGTTCAACATATTGGCCACAGACTATCGCGCCCGTTATCGCGCGCGCTTCGCCGCCCGCCTGCGGGTCTGTTCTATGCTGCGCCGCGCGGCCTTCGCCCCGTCGCCCGTCGTCGGCGCGGTCGCGCTTGCGCTCGGCGCGAGCACGCGTGTGCGCCGAATGTTGGCACAGGCAACACGAAGTTCTGTTTAGTTTTCGAGTTGGACGCGGCGCAGGATGTGGGCGAACTGTGGTTGGGTGCGGAGACTGTCGAGCATGGGATCGAGGGCGACCCAGACAAGGCCTTCGGATTGGTTATCGCAGGCGCGCTCAAGCCACGCGAACGCTTGTGCTTCGTCGCCGAGCGCGGCGTAGATGACGGCGATGTAATAAGGCGAGACGTAACGCTGTTCGGCTAATGCTTGTAGTTCGGTTATTACTTGCTGCGCTCGCTCGGTCTGCCCTTGCTTCGCATAGACGTGCCCCATGCCGGCGAGCATGGGCGGGCTGCCGCCGACGAGTTCGTTGGCGCGTTCGTATTCGGCGAGCGCCGCGTCGAACATGGAGACTTGCTCGTAGGCCATCGCCAGCAGGAAGCGCGCGAGGTAGAAGTTCTGTTCCATGTCGAGCGTCTGCCGATATTCGGCGATGGCTTGTTCGTACTGGCGCGTGAGATAGAAGTGCCAGCCGAGGCCGGCGCGAATGGGCAGCGACAACGGTTCAAGCTTGCGCGCGTAATTGATCTCGGCGATGGCTTCAGTCTGGCGGCCTCTTGCGGTCAGATAATGACCGTACCAGTGATGCGCGGTCGGGTAGTTGGGATTCAACTCGATGGCGCGCAAGTATTCTTGCTCGGCCTCGCCCAGTCCCAGTTGAAGATGTTGACGTAAGCTAAAGAAGCGTGTGCTTCGGCGAGCGTGTCGTCCAACTCAAGCGCGCGCAGGGCGAACTCGCCTGCGTGTTGCATGGCCTCGCGCGGCGGCAAGGCGCTGTATTCGACCGCACCTAGTAAAGCATAAGAGTCTGCGAGGCCGGCGAGTGCGAGCGCGAAACTGCGGTCGAGCGCGCGTGCGTCCTCGAAGAATTTAATGCCTTCGCGGATGCCGTTGAGCGTGCGCTTGTTCCAGTGGTAGCGCCCCATCAGGTAACAGTTGTAAGCGGCGCTGTTGGTCGTGTGCTGCTTGACGAGCAGTTGTTGCTGTGCGCCGTTCAACTGCAAACGCAGGTTGACGCAAATCTCACGCGCGATCTGTTCTTGCACGGCGAGTATGTCCGACGGCGGCCGGTTGAACTGCGCGCCCCAGAGTTGGCGACCGTCGGCCACGTTGACCAACTCGGTTCTAATAATCAAACGGTCGCCGAACTGAAGCACGCGGCCCGTTAAGACGGCGCGCACGTTCAACTCACGCCCGGCCGTCTGCGGATTGACGACGCGCGTTTTATAAGGCAGGACCGTGCTGCGCGCGGGCACGCGCAACTGCGGCAGCCGCGACAGACTGTTGATGATGCTTTCGGTGATCCCGTCGCTCAAGTATTCGGCGTGCGGATCGTCCGTCTCGTTGACGAACGGCAGGACAGCAAGCGAGTCAATCGTCGTCGGCGTGTGCGCGGCCGCGCGTTCGACAGGGCCGCCTGTACGAAGTTGGCCGTCGTCGTCTGCTAATTGACGCACGGGCGCGCTAAAGAGATAGCCGCGCTTCGTTACAGTCTCGATAAATTTTTGCCCGTCCTGCCCATCGCCGAGCGCCTTGCGTAGCATGAAGATGGTGACGGAGAGGTTGCCTTCTTCGACGAACGTGCCGCGCCACACTTGCCGCAGCAACTCTTCCTTTTCAACTACGTGCCCGGCGTGCTCGACAAGCAGCAGCAACGTGGCGAGCGCCTTCGGGGTGAGCGGCACAATCGTGCCGCCGCGCCGCAACAGTTGCTCGGCTGCGCTCAGGTGAAAAGGCCCGAACTCGTATACGTGAGGCACTGTCGTTAGCGGTCTAAAGAGTTCTTTAAGAAAATTTAAAGGGCCGTTAAAGGACTTTGCGGCGAGGCCGCGCGTATGTTGGCGCAACGCTTGATAGGACTAACGGTAAGAACTGAAAGTTGCGCGCGGCCGCAATTGTAGTGCGAAGCGCGACGCGGGCCAAGACGAAGAAGCGCGGGCGCATGCCTGTTGAGGAGCAACTCATGTATAAGCAACTGTTGACACTCGTGCTCGTGTTCCTATTGACGCACGCCAGCGCCGCGCCGGTCTGCGCCGACTCGCAGGCGGACAAAGACGCGCGGCTCGCCGCGAAGGTGCGCACGCAGATTCTCAAACTCGGCACGGGCGAGGCAGCGCGCGTCAATCTCAAGCTGCGCGATAAGACAAAGCTCAAGGGTTACGTCAGCGCCGCCAGCGCCGATTCCTTCACCGTGATAGATCGTAAGACCGGCGCGGCCACAGTCGTCTCGTATCCGCAGGTCAAACAGATCAAAGGGCACAATCTTTCGACCGGCGTGAAGATCGCCATCGGCGTCGGCATCGTGCTCGTCGTGTTGACCATTATCGTCGTACACAGCTTTAAGAATATCGGGTTCGGCGACGGCGGGATTCGCGGCTTTTGAACGCCCGCCCGCCGCCGCAAATCTTGCCGTGCCCCGCACGTGGCAGAGCCGGCCGCACCGCGATTCTGCGCGCCCTTACGCGGCGGAATTACTGCTTGCCACGTGCGTGTGTTATAAGGTACAACGTCGGCGCGGTTGATGAATTACTCCCGGCGTGTGCGGCCCGCCCCCTTGCGCCCGTTCGCGCCGTAGTCTCTTGGGCAATTATCAGTCACCCGCATCCTGCTCTCGATAACTTGGCTCTTAACGTCTCAAGCTCTGAGGAGAAGAATAATTATGCGTGCAAGTCGTCTGCGGCGGTGCGCCGCCCCGGCCCGTTCGGCGCTCGTCCTGTTGTTCGCGCTCCTGTGTGCCGTCACCACGGTGCGGCCACAGGCGCAATCGAACGCCTCTGATCTGCAAGGTTACGTGCGCGACCCGTCCGGCGCGGTCGTGCAGAACGCGAACGTGACCGCGCGCAACAAGGCCACGGGCGCAGAACGCAGCGCCACCACCAACGACGAAGGCTACTATCGCATCACCAACCTGCCGCCCGGCGACTACGAAGTCACGGTTGAAGCAGCCAACTTCAAGAAGGCCAACCTGCCCGCATTGACGCTCACCGTCGGGCAGACGGCCGATCTTGATGTGCCGCTTGAGATCGGTCAGATCACCGACGTGGTGACCATCTCCGACGCGACCACCGATATCGTCGAGACTTCGCGCACGCAAGTCTCCAACACCATCGACCAACAACGCATCGAGAACCTCCCGATCAACGAGCGCAACTACATCAACTTCGCGCTCACCACTTCGACCGTCACGCGCGACAACGGCCGTCCCATCGGCCCTGCGCCCACATCCGGTTTGAACTTCGGCGGGCAGCGCGGGCGCTCGAACCTTGTGCAAGTGGACGGCGCAGACAACACGGACAACTCCGTCAACGCCGCGCGCTCAACCGTCTCGCAGGAAGCCGTGCAAGAGTTTCAGGTTGTGACCAACTCATACGCGGCCGAGTTCGGGCGCACGTCGGGCGGCGTCGTCAACGTCGTCACCAAGTCGGGCACGAACAAAGTGCGCGGCAACCTGTTCGGCTTCATCCGGCACAAGAGTTTTCAAGCGCGCAACGCCTTCGCGCCCATCATCGACAACGACCCGGACAAGCGTGCGCCCTACACGCGCGCGCAGTACGGCGCGACCATCGGCGGCCCGTTCGACCACGAACGTACCTTCTACTTCCTCGCCTTCGAGCAGCGCCGCCGCCAAGAGACAGGCTTCTTCACTACCGACGTGGCCGCAGGTCTAAATAACAGCATCACCATCCCCGTCATTCCGGGCCTGAACCCGGCCGCGCGCACCTTCAACAACCTGACCGCGCAACAGGTCGCATACATCGGCGGCTTGCTCGCCAGCGGCACGCCCGCCGGCATCTGCAACGCACGCGCCTATGCCTTCTTCGCGTCCAGCGGCGGCTCGACGGGCCTGACCGGCACGAACCCGCTGGCTTCGCCGAACGACGGCAGTGCGTGCCCCGCGATCAGCCCGATTGTGCCGAGCGCCGCGCAGCCGACCATCGCGTCGCGCTTCATCCTCTCCGGTGCGCCCGTGCCCGTCAGCGACATCGCGTTCCGCCCGCTCCAGCAATTGCAGCGCGTCTTCCCGATCAAAGAAGCTACGACGTTTAGTTCCGCGCGGCTCGATCACAAGATTACTGATCGGCATCAGTTGTCCATGCGCTTCGGTTACAACCCGTCGGACATCACGGGCATACAAGTCGAATCGCAGAATCAGGCTTTGGGCCAAAACGACTTCTCGCGCACAGGCATTCAAGGTTTACGCGACTCGAACTTCGTCACCTCGATCAACTCGACGCTCTCGAACGCAGTCGTCAACGAAGGGCGCTTCAACTTCGGGCAGCGCCGCGCCACCTTCCGCTCGCAGAACGGGCAAGCCGTGGCGGCCAACATCTCCGGCACGGCCTTCTTCGGCCGCGAACTGTTCTCGCCCGTCATCCGCACCGAGAATCGTTACGCCTTCACCGACAACATCAACATCGTACACGGCAACCACACCTTCAAGTTCGGCGGCGATGCCAACTTCATCAGCGTCAACGCGCTGTTCGAGTTGAACTTCGCCGGCCTGTTCAACTTCGGCGGCCTCAGCGCGCAGACCTTGAACGCGGCCTTCCCGAATCCGTCGAACGTCAACGTACCCGGCACGCCCTGTCAGACCGCGCAGCAAACTAACTGCGTGCCCGACTTCACGCCCGTGCAGCAATACGGCCTCGGCTTCCCGTCGATCTACGTGCAAGGCTTCGGCAATCCGGGCAGCCAGTTGAAGAACCGCCCGTTCGCGTGGTTCGCGCAGGACTCTTGGAAACTGCGGCCGAACTTCACCTTGAACTACGGCGTGCGCTACGACTACGAGCAGACCGATCAACTCGCGCCCGTGCCCTTCCGCGACCCGCTCTCCGGCATCACGCTCTCGCAGACAGACATCCAAGCGGCGCAGGACGCGCTCGGCGTACAACAGGGCTTCCCGCGCGACAAGAACAACTTCGCCCCGCGCATCGGCTTCGCATGGGACTTGGCCAACAACGGCCGCACGGTCCTGCGCGGCGCTTACGGCCTCTTCTACGATCACCCGCTGCTCGCCATCGCTTTCAACTCCGACATCGCCGACGCCGCGCAGCAGCAACAGTTCGTCGCCGCGCCCGGCAGCCCGTCGCCGACCGCGCTCTTGAACGCGACGCAAATCTTTCAAGGCACGGTCGTCCCCGGCTTAACACCCGGCGTCGCCGCGAGCGCGCAGTATCAGTTGGGCCGGCAACGCTTCAACGATCAGACCTTCCCCGGCTTCGGTCCGATTCTGCCGTTCACGCTGCCCGTCTCGAAAGATTTCGAGTACGCGTCCGCGAATCAAGGCAACCTGACCATCGAGCGGCAGTTGACCAGAGACATGTCGTTTACGGCCAGCTACCTGTTCGTCGGCGCGCACCACTTGCCGCACCCGACCGACCGCAACGCGCGTCGCAACGATCTGATCATCCAAAACTTCTCGCGCTACTCGGGCCGCGGCCCCGTCAGCACAACCGAAGCGACGTTCACCGGCATCACGATCCCGACCGCGGGCACGCCCTGTCCCGGTGCGCCGACGCTGCAATGCTTCACCATCACGACGCCGACCGGCGCACCCGCTTATCCGAACGCGGGGCAGCCGTTCGTCATCGTCATCCCCGGCATGATCGCCGCGCCGCTGACGAACCCGACCAACCGCGTTATCATCCCGGCGATTGCGAACTTCTTCCGCCCCAGCGGGCCGAACTACTTCCTCGCCACCGCCAACTCCGGCGGCCTCGTCTCGAAGGCCGTGCTCGATTCGCAACTCGGCGGCACACTGCGCACGCCCGGCCTCATCGCGCCCTTCGGCTCGGTCAACGCGCAAGTCTCGGACGGCAACTCGACCTACAACGCGATGAACCTTGAGTTGAAGCGTCGCTTCGCTAACAACTTCCAGTTCCTCGCCTCTTACACTTGGTCGCACGCGATAGACGATTCATCCGACTTGCAGACGCTCTTGCTCCCGCAGAACGTCTTCAACCTGAGCGCCGAGCGCGCCGACTCGCTCTTTGATCAGCGCCATCGCTTCGTCTTCAGCGGAGTCCTCGCGTCGCCCGCCACTTGGCGCACGGACGCCAGCGGCCTGCGCCGCTTACTCGCAGACTTCGTCATCGCGCCGATCTTTGAAATCTCATCGGGCCGGCCCTTCAACATCATCACCAACACGGACACGAACAACGACGAGTCCACACAGACCGACCGGCCGAACCTCGCGGCCGACGGCACACTCTTGCTGCCGGGGCCGTTCCAAAACGGCACGCTCGGCCGCAATCGCGGCATCACGCATCGCTACGCCTCGCTCGACATGCGCGTCACACGCAAGGTCCGCCTCGGCGAGCGCCTGAACCTCGACCTGATCGCCGAAGGCTTCAACCTCTTCAACCGCTTCAACCAAGCGGCCGCGTCGCCCTTCTTCCAAGACGTGAACGCCTTCCCGCAACGCGACAGTGGTGGCCGCTACTTCGGCCGCGCCACCGCCGCCTTCGACCCGCGCCAGTTCCAGTTTGGCTTGAAACTAAACTTCTGATTTCAGGTGTGCCTAGAAGCATCAGTTTGTCAAGACGGCAAACTGATGTTGCCATAAAGTAGCTGCTAGTTGTTTCACTAGAAAGGGCGGATAGCCAATAGCTATCCGCCCTTTCTCTTCAGAGTCGGACACCCTTCCGCGTTCAGTCAACTGTCGTCTATTTCTTGAATATCATTATTGTGGTTTAATAATTCGCAACCCAATTCGCCGCGTTCGTAGTCAGCCCGGCCCGACGGGCTTATCAGGAGGACTCTTATGCCGCGTAGTCGCGCTGTCGGCCTTCTTATCTCGGCGGTCTTTTTCGTCTTCGGGTCGTGGCTGATCGTCTCCGGCGCGTTTGGACAGGCGCGCGGCGGCAGGCGTTCCGCGGCGCGCAGTGCCGAGGGCCTTGCCGCTTGGGAGCAGGTCTATTCGGTGCTAACCCATCCGCGTTGCATCAACTGTCACACCGCCACAAACTATCCGCAGCAGGGGGACGACCGCCACCGGCACATAACCAACGTGATTCGCGGCCCGGAGGGTAAAGGCGTGCCCGGTCTGAATTGTGCGAGTTGCCATCAGGAGAGCAACGCCGACAGTACCGGCGTGCCCGGCGGGCACAACTGGCATCTCGCACCACTCTCCATGAAGTGGCAAGACCTGAACGACCAGCCCTTGTCCAGTGCGGCGATATGTCAGGCTGTTACTGATCGGTCGAAGAATGGCAACCTCGACGGGCCGGGATTGCTCAAGCACCACGAAGAGGAGCCGCTCGTCCTCTGGGCATGGCAGCCGGGTCGTCGGCCCGACGGCACGCTACGCACGCTACCGCCGCTGACGCATGCAGAATTTGTCGCCGCGACCCGCCGCTGGGTGGAAGCGGGGACGCCGTGCCCGCCGGGGAGATAGGAGCTCAGTCATGGCAAAGTATCAACTCAACATAAATGGCCAGCGCAAAGAAGTGACGGTTGATCCTTCGACCCCGCTGCTCTGGGTACTGCGTGAAGACTTGAAGATGACGGGCACTAAATACGGCTGCGGCGTCAGCGCGTGCGGTGCTTGCACAGTGCACGTGGCCGGCGTGGCAACCCGTTCGTGCGTGCTTCCCGTCGCGCTCGTCGGCGAGCGTCCCGTGGTGACAATCGAGGCGATGGGCGAAGACCCGGTCGGGCGCGTCGTGCAGGATGCGTGGGTAGAACAGGACGTGGTGCAATGCGGCTACTGTCAGAGCGGACAGATTATGAGCGCGGTTGCGCTGCTCAAGCACACGCCCAAGCCGACGGACACCAACATTGAAGAATCCATGGGCGGGAACATCTGCCGCTGCGCTACCTACGTCCGCATCCGCGAGGCCATCAAGGTCGCGGCCCAGAAGCTCAAGTAAAGGAGGGCACTCAAGGATGTCATCCGCGACCACGAATGCCAACGACCTACAACTCGACCGGCGCAGTTTTCTGCGTGTCTCGGCAACTGCCGCAGGTGGTTTGCTCCTTGCGCTGACGCTCGATCTGCCTGCGGCGGCGCAGGAGGGAGGACCGCCGCGCCCGCAGCCGAAAAATTATCCGCCGGACGCCTTTGTGCATGTCAGACCGGATGGCAAGATCGTCATACAGGTGAACCGGCTTGAGTTTGGTCAAGGCGTGCAGACGGCCTTGCCGATGATCCTCGCCGACGAGTTGGACGCTGATTGGGCGCAAGTGGTGGCGGAACTCGCGCCCGCCGGAGAGGTTTATAAAGACCCTGTGTTCGGCATCCAGATGGTCGGCGGCTCCGGCTCCATCGCGCACTCGTTTCAACAGTATCGGGAACTGGGCGCTAAGACGCGCGCGATGCTCGTCGCCGTCGCCGCCAAGCGTTGGAACGTCGCGCCCGACAAGTGCCGGACTGAGGCCGAGCATCGTCCACGGGCCGGGCGGCCAAACCATTAAGTATGCGGAACTGGCGGACGAGGCCGCGCGCCAACCCGTGCCGGCCACGGTGCGGCTCAAGAACCCGTCGGAGTTTCGGTTGGTGGGGAAAAAGATTCGCCGACTCGACAGCCGGCCGAAGTGTGACGGCTCGTTGCAGTTCGGCTTGGACCTCGACCTGCCCGGCATGAAGGTGGCGGTCGTCGCGCACCCGCCTGTCTTCGGCGCGAAGGTCAAGAGTTTCGACGACAAGGCCGCGCGCGCAATCGAAGGCGTGCGCGACGTATTCGAGATTCCCGTGACACGCGGCGGGATGGGGGTCGCCGTCATCGCCGACAAGTTCTGGCCGGCGAAGCAGGCCCGCGACCAGTTGAAGATCGAATGGGATTTCTCCGGCGTGGAGCGGGCCGATAGTTTGCAGTTGCGTGAGCAGTACAAACAACTCGCGCGCACCGCCGGTCTGTCTTCTGTCGCGCGCGGAGACGCGAAGGCGCTCGAAGGCATCGCCGCCGCGAATCAAATCGTCGCCGAGTATGAGTTCCCCTACTTACCCCACGCGCCGATGGAGCCTTTGAACACGACCGTCAGGTTCGACGGCGACCGCGCGGAAGCGTGGGCCGGCTCACAGTTTCAGACGTTCGACCAACTGGCTATCGCCGAGGTCCTCGGACTCAAGCCGGAGCAGGTCACATTCCACACCGAGATGGCAGGCGGCGGCTTCGGGCGGCGGGCCGTCACGGATTCTCATGTGCAGCGCGAGGCGGCGCAGATCGCCAAGCGTCTGCGCGGCACGCCGGTCAAACTCGTCTGGTCGCGTGAAGACGACATCCGCGGGGGCTACTACCGCCCGATGCACGTGCATCGCGTCGAGGTGGGCATCGGCGCGGACGGGATGCCGTCGGCGTGGCGGCACGTGATCGTGGGGCAGTCGCTTCTGGCCGGCACGCCTTTCGCCATGATGATGAAAGACGGCGTTGATAACTCGTCAGTCGAAGGTGTCTCCGACACCAATTACAACATTCCCAACTTCAATGTCTCGGTTCACCACCCCGAAGTTAACGTGCCGGTGTTGTGGTGGCGTTCGGTTGGGCATACGCACTCGGCCTACGTGATGGAGACGTTGATTGACGAATTGGCCGCGCGCGCCCAAATGGACCCCATCGCCTACCGCCGCAAACTCCTCAAGCCGGAAGCCAAGAAGCTAGTCGCCGCGTTGGATTTGTTGGCAGCTAAGAGCGCGGCTTGGCGACGCAATCTTGCGAAAGGCCATGCCGTGGGAATCTCCTGCCACGAGTCGTTCGGCACGGGTGTCGCCTGCGCCGTGGACGTTTCCATCGAGAACAAGCGGCCCAAGATTCATCGCGTGACGGTCGCAGTTGATTGTGGTGTCGCGGTGAACCCGCTCACCATCGAAAGCCAGTTTCAAGCGGGGGTGGCGTTCGGCTTGTCGCAACTCATGGCGAAGGGTGCGATCACGCTCAAGGATGGTCTGGTGGAGCAACGGAACTTCGACGGCTACGTCCCGCCGTACATGCCCGATGCGCCGGTCGCAGTTGACGTTCACATCGTGCCGAGCGCCGAAGTTCCGTCCGGTTGCGGCGAACCACCAGTGCCCGTCATCTCGCCCGCAGTAGTCAACGCGCTGACTAAACTGACCGGGAAACGTTACCGCAGCCTGCCGCTCGTTGCGGTTTAGGCAGACTGAGAGCGTTGATAAACCAGACTCCGTGGCGTTATGCCCGTAGAAGACGAAGACCTTCGCTGCCGCCACGCTGACAAAACTAGGTCAGTGAAAACTCAACGGTCAGAGCGGTTTTGAATTGTCCCAAACTGTTTCCAGTTCGGCTTGAAACTAAACTTCTGATTTCAGGTGTGACTGGAAGCATCAGGCTGCCGTTCTGGCAACCTGATGCTTCCATAAACGCCACTCAGTTGTGCCAAGAGAAAGGCCGGATAGCTAATGGCTATCCGGCCTTTCTCTTCAGAGTCCGCATGAGGTCTTGTGCCGACTCGGCGGCGGGCAAGGCTAAGGCTTGGGATGCTCAATACTCATCCCTCTGGCGTATAATGCCGGGGCTTGCCTGAACTGCCGGAAGGAGACCGCGTGACAGACTCCGTAGTCGTGCGCCACGAGTATGACGAACGATTCTCTCAACCGCTCAGGGAGATTGAGATTCTGTGGCTCAACGGCGGACTCGGCTGCGACGGCGAATCGGTCGCCCTGACCGGGGCCACGCAGCCGAGCGTCGAAGACCTCGTGATGGGCGCCATCCCCGGCCTGCCCCAAAGTCAAACTCCACAATCCATTTCTGGCCTACGAGAATGGCGACGAGTTTCTGGAACTCTTCCGCCGCGCCGCCGAGGGCGGCTCGCGCCGTTCATCCTCGTCGTCGAAGGCTCGATTCCCGATGAGGGGAACAAACCGGAAGGCTACTGGGCGTCGTTCGGCGCGGACGAGGAGACGGGACAGCCGATCACGACCTGCGAGTGGGTTGACCGGCTCGCGCCGAAGGCGTGGGCGGTGGTGGCGGTCGGGACGTGCGCGGCCTACGGCGGCATCCACGCCATGCAGGGCAACCCGACGGGCGCGATGGGCCTCGCCGACTATCTCGGCTGGGACTGGAAATCGAGCGCGGGTCATCCCCATCGTCAACGTGCCGGGCTGCCCGACCATGCCGGACAACATCACGGAAACTTTCCTCTACCTGCTTTATCAGGCGGCGGGGCGCGCGCCGATGATTCCGCTCGACGACGCACTGCGCCCGACGTGGCTCTTCAGCGAGACGGTCCACGAGGGCTGCGACCGCGGCGGCTATTACGAGCAGGCGCAGTTCGCCGAAGAGTACGGCTCGCGCCATTGCATCGTGAAGCTCGGCTGCTGGGGGCCGGTCGTGCAGTGCAACGTCGGGAAGCGCGGGTGGATGGCCGGGATCGGCGGTTGCCCGAACGTCGGCGGCATCTGCATCGGCTGCACGATGCCGGGCTTCCCAGACAAGTTCATGCCCTTCATGGATCAGCCGCCCGGCTCGCTCCTCTCATCGCACGCCGTGACGACATACGGGCGGGCCATTCACGCGCTGCGCCGCTTCACGCAGGACTCGCTCAACAAGGAGCCTGAGTGGCGGCAGAGGAAAGTGAGCAGTAAGCCGTAAGTAGTCGCAGACAGTTTCTTACTGCGTACTGCGCACCGCTGACCGCGCACTCTAAAGAGATGGAGACGCTGGATAAAATCGAAGACGCGGCCGCTCATCTGAACGGCGAGGGCAGTTCTCCGCTGCCCGAAAGTTTGCTGGAAGCGGAGAGCGCGCTCGCGCAGTTGGCGAGCGTCTTCTTCCCCGCCGACGAAAACCTCCGGCAACTGACGGGCGGCCTCCTCGCGGAGTGGAAGGCGAAGCCGGACGCCGACGCCGAGTGGCCCGATGTCGTCTCGCGCTACCGCATCCTCGTCGAGCAGATACCGGCGGTCGTCTTCATGGCCTTTCTCGATCAAGGCATCAGCGAGGCTTACGTCAGCCCGCAGATCGAGGCCATGCTCGGCTTCACGCAGGCCGAGTGGCTGAACGATCCCGTGCGCTGGTATCAGCAGATTCACCCCGACGACAAATCGCGTTGGAGCACGGAGGCCGCGCACACCTTCCTGTCGGGCGAGCCGCTGCGCTCGGTCTACCGCGTGCTTGCGCGCGACGGCCGCGTGGTCTGGTTTCACTGCGAAGTGCAGGATGGTGCGCCACCCGGACGGTCGCCCGTGGTTTATTCACGGCGTCGGGTTCGACATCACCGAACTCAAGCAGGCCGAAGCGGCGCTCACGCAGGCGCGCGACCAGCTTGAGCTGCGCGTGCGCGAGCGCACCAAAGAGCTAGGCGAGGCGAACGCCGAACTGCAACAGGAGATCGCCGTGCGCCAGCGCGCCGAGGCGTCGTTGCGCGAGGCGCACGCAGAGTTGGAGCGGCGCGTCTCTGAGCGCACGCTTGAGCTTGCGCGCGCCAACGAATACCTGCTCACCGAGGTGGGCGAGCGCAGGCGCGCGGAGGACGCGCTGCGCAAGAGCGAAGCACATGCTGCGCGGCATTTTCGAGTACGCGCCCGACACCATCGTCGTGATCGACCGTCAGGGGCGCATCGAGCGCGTCAACGCGCAGGTCGAGCGCATGTTCGGCTACCAAAGCGAAGAACTTCTCGGGCCGGCAGGTCGAAGAGTTGTTACCGGAGCTGTTCAGACGACGGCAACAAAACAGCGCACGCAGGATGTCTCACCGACCCGCACCTGCGGCCGATGGGGGCCGGGCTGGAATTGTACGGCAAGCGCAAAGACGGCGGCGAGTTCCCCGTAGAAGTCATGCTCAGCCCGATAGCCGTCGCGGCGGGCAGTCTCGTGATCGCCATCATCCGCGACATCACGCGCCGCAAGCAGTCGGACGCGGCGCTGCGCGAATCGGCCGACCGCCTGAAAATTCTCTCGCGCCGCCTGATCGAAGTGCAGGAGGCCGAGCGGCGCAGTCTGGCGCTGGAACTGCACGACGAGATCGGGCAGATTCTGACCGGCCTGAAGCTCACGCTTGAGATGAGCGCGCGCCTGCCCGCCGACGAAGCTCATGCGAGCATCGCGCAGGCGCAAACGCTCGTCAACGATCTGATGGCGCGCGCGCGCAAGTTGTCGCTCGATTTGCGGCCCGCGACGCTCGACCACTTGGGGCTGCTGTCGGCGCTGCTAGGGCACATCAAACAGTACAGCGCGCAGACGCAGGTGCGCGTGCTGTTCAAGCACAGCGGGCTGGAAGGGCGACGCTTCCCCACGGAGATCGAGACGGCCAGCTATCGCATCGTGCAGGAAGCACTCACGAACGTCGCGCGCCACGCCGGGACGGACGAGGTCGCCGTACTCGTGTGGGCCGACCAGCACAGCCTCACCATTCAAATCGAAGATCGGGGCAGAGGCTTCGACACCGAGACGGCGCTTGCGACCGACAACACGAGCGGGCTGGCCGGGATGCGCGAGCGCGCCGCTCTGCTCGGCGGCCATTTCACGGTCGAGTCGCACCCCGGCACGGGCACGCGCCTGACGGCGGAGTTCACCGTCGGCAGCGACGACCCGAACGACCCGGCGCACGACGGCGACGTAGCTGGCCGCACATCCGTAAGGAATCGGACTTGAAGATGACAACCATCGTGTTGGCGGACGACCACCGCATCGTGCGTCAGGGCCTGCACGCGCTGCTGGCGGCCGAAGCCGATTTCAAAGTCGTCGGCGAGGCCGGCGACGGGCGCGAGGCTCTGGAGCTGGTCAAGCGGCTCGTGCCCGATGTGCTGGTGCTCGATTTGATGATGCCCGGCCTCAACGGTCTGGAGGTTGCGCGGCAGCTGCACAAGCAGTCGCCAAAGGTCGGCGTCGTCGTCCTCTCGATGCACGACGACGAGGGGTTCGTGCTTGAAGCGCTGGCCAACGGCGTCGTCCGCCTACGTGCTCAAGGACTCGAACTCGTCCGACCTGATTCAGGCCGTGCGCGAGGTGGCGGCGGGCCGCCGCTATCTTAGTCCGCCGCTCTCCGACCGCGCCATCGAGATCGTATCTACAGATGGCGAAGGTCGGCACGATGGACAAGCACGAGACGCTCACCACGCGCGAGCGCGAAGTGTTGCAACTCTCAGCCGAAGGCCACACCAACAGCGAGATCGCCGCGCGCCTCGGCATCAGCACCCGCACGGCGGAGACGCACCGCTCCCGCCTCATGCACAAGCTCGGACTCCACACGCAAGCCGACCTCATCCGCTACGCGCTCAGGCGCGGCATCATCCCGATGGAGAACGTCGGCAAACCATAACAGCCTTAAATCGTGAAGCGTGAATCGTAAATAGAAACCGCCCCTTTCTATTCACGATTGACGATTCACGACCCTTCCGGCTACGTATCTTCCCCCGGCAAAAATACGTACGTTTGCGTACATTCAGTACGTAGGTTTGCGAATAGACGGACATACGCGAAAGCAAGATAATGACTTCATTCCATATTGCGGCCCCTTAGTCTCCTCAAGCGGCTCGAATTGTCCGTCCGGCGCGAGCAGCTATCTGTTTATTTAAGAGCGACGAAACATCGTCCGGCTGGAGGAGCTTTCCCGACGCGTTCGCAATTTTCCTTCGAGTTCCATGCCGAGCCTGACTCGGCGACGTGAAACTACGGCTCGGCCAACCATGACCGGCCAGAACTTCAAAAGCCTTGAAAGGAGGCGCGAGCATGGCAGCAGAAGCAGTGCCATATGGGCGGGTGACGCAAAGAGCCGCCGGCGGTCAAAGATGTCCACATCGTCTGGATCACAGCCGGTCTGGGCTGCGACGGCGACACGGTTTCGATCACGGCCGCGACGCAGCCGAGCATCGAAGACGTGGTGATGGGCGCGATACCGGGCCTGCCGAAAGTGCACCTGCACAACCCTGTGCTGGCCTACGAGGTCGGCGACGACTTCATGAAGTATTTCTATCAGGCCGAGCAAGGGCTTGATTGATCCCTTCGTGCTGGTCGTCGAAGGTTCGATCCCGAACGAGAACCTAAGCGGCGAGGGCTACTGGGCGGCGCTCGGCAACGACCCGATGACGGGCCAGCCCATCCCGACCACCGAGTGGATTGACCGGCTCGCGCCGAAGGCGCTGGCCGTCGTCGCCATCGGGACGTGCGCCACCTACGGCGGCATCCACGCGATGGCCGGCAACCCGACGGGCTGCATGGGCCTCGCCGACTATCTCGGCTGGGACTGGAAGTCGAAGGCGGGCATTCCCATCGTCAACGTGCCGGGCTGCCCCGTGCAGCCGGACAACTTCATGGAGACGGTGCTCTACCTGCTCTATCTCGCGGCGGGTTTAGCGCCGATGATTCCGCTCGACGAAGCGGGCCGCCCGACATGGCTCTTCGGCAAGACCGTCCACGAGGGCTGCGACCGCGGGAGCTATTACGAGCAGGGCGACTTCGCCACCGAGTACGGCTCGCCGAAGTGCATCGTCAAGTTGGGCTGCTGGGGGCCGGTCGTCAACTGCAACGTGCCGAAGCGCGGGTGGATGGCCGGGATCGGCGGCTGCCCGAACGTCGGCGGCATCTGCATCGGCTGCACGATGCCGGGCTTCCCCGACAAGTTCATGCCGTTCATGGACGAGCCGCCGGGCGCGAAACTCTCTTCCGCAGCCATCGGCATCTACGGCGCGGCCATCAGGCGCGATGCGCAACCTCACCAACGCGACCGTCAACAAAGAGCCGAAGTGGCGGCACAACCGGCCCGAACTGACCACCGGCTACGTGCCGCCGGCCGCCGTCGAAAAAGGAGCTATCGTCATGAGCACCACAGACCACAACCACGACCAAGCTCCGGCCAAGCCCCGGACTCTGGTGGACATGAACTGGGACCCGATCACGCGCATCGTCGGCAGTCTCGGCATCTACACCAAGATTGACTTCAACAACAAGCGAGGTCGCCGAGTGCTACTCGACCTCCTCGATCTTCCGCGGCTACTCGATCTTCATGAAGGGCAAAGACCCGCGCGACGCGCACTTCATCACCAAGCCGCATCTGCGGCATCTGCGGCGACAACCACGCCGTCTGCGCCAACTACGCGCAGAACATGGCCTTCAACGTGCGCCCGCCCGCGATCGCCGAGTGGATCACCAATCTCGGCGAGGCCGCCGAGTATATGTTCGACCACAACATCTTTCAGGACAATCTGGTCGGCGTGGACTTCTGCGAGCAGATGGTGAAGGAGACCAACCCCGGCGTCTGGGAGAAAGCCAAGACGACCGAAGCCCCGCACGCGGCGGACCACGGCTACCGAACCATCGCCGACATCATGACGGCCTTGAATCCGTTCACGGGCGAGTTCTACCGCGAGACCTTGCACGTCAGCCGCTACACGCGCGAGATGTTCTGCCTGATGGAAGGCCGCCACGTCCACCCTTCGACGCTCTATCCGGGCGGCGTCGGCACGGTGCCGACGGTTCAGCTCTTCACCGACTACCTCGTGCGCCTGATGCGCTACTGCGAGTTCATGAAGAAGGTCGTGCCGCTGCACGACGACCTGTTCGACTTCTTCTACGAGGCGCTGCCCGGTTACGAGAAGGTCGGCCAGCGCCGCGTCCTGCTCGGCTGCTGGGGATCGTTCCAAGACCCGAACGTCTGCGACTACAAGTACGAGAACATGAACGAGTGGGGCAACGCGATGTACGTCACGCCGGGCGTCGTCGTGGACGGCAAGCTCGTCACCACCGACCTCGTTGACATCAACCTCGGCATACGCATCCTGCTCGGCAGTTCTTACTACGACGACTGGCAGGATGCGGAGACGTTCGTCAAGACCGACCCGCTCGGCAACCCGGTTGACCAGCGACACCCGTGGAATCAGACGACCATCCCGCGCCCGCAGAAGCGCGACTTCGACGGCAACTACACTTGGGTCATGTCGCCGCGCTGGTATCACGAAGGCGAACAGGGCGACGGCAGCAAGTATCTCGCGCTCGACACGGGCGGCGGCCCCATCGCGCGCCTCTGGGCGACGGCGCTGGCGAACAAGGTGGACATCGGCTACATCAAGGCGACCGGCCAGAGCGTCAAGATTTATCTGCCGCAGACGGCCATGAAGCCGGAGGTCGAGTTCGAGTGGAAGATTCCGCAGTGGTCGAACGCCATCGAGCGCGACCGCGCGCGGACCTACTTCCAGGCTTACGCGGCGGCTGCGGCGCTCTACTTCGTCGAGCAGGCGCTCGCCGAACTGCACGCGGGCCGCACGAAGACCTGGGAGCCTTTCAAAGTGCCGGACGAGGCCATCGGCTGCGGCTTCCACGAGGCCGTGCGCGGCGTTCTCTCGCACCACGTCGTCATCCGCGACGGCAAGATCGCAAACTACCACCCGTACCCGCCGACGCCGTGGAACGCCAACCCGCGCGACATCTACGGCACGCCCGGCCCCTACGAGGACGCCGTGCAGAACACGCCCATCTTCGAGGAGAACGGGCCCGAAAACTTCAAGGGCATAGACATCATGCGCACGGTGCGTAGCTTCGACCCGTGCCTGCCCTGCGGCGTACACATGTACCTCGGCAACGGCAAGGTCCTAGAGACGCACCACTCGCCGATGTTCGGCATGGTCAAATAAGAGCATTGCGACATGCGGATGTCGGATGGCGGATTGAAAAGACAAACTGCTTTTTGAATCTGCCATCCGACATCCGCATGCCACAATCGTAACAACGATGCACGAAGAAAAAGAACTCAACCAGCGAATGCAGCAGGTCGAGGTGCTGGCCCGCAAGATCGAGAACCTGCCCGACCCCGAAGCGCGGGCCATCGCCACAGAGCTTATGCAGTCGCTCATGGAATTTCACGGCGCGGGCCTTGAGCGCATGATGGAGATCGTCGCGGAGGCCGGCGAGCCCGGTTACGCGGTCTTCGACAACTTCGCGCGCGACGGGCTGGTCGGGAGTATGTTGCTGCTCTACGGGCTGCACCCCGTGCCCCTTGAAGAACGCGTCACACGCGCGCTCGATAAGGTGCGGCCTTATCTCGACTCGCACGGCGGGAACGTCGAACTGCTCGGCGTGGACGAGGGCGTAGTGCGGCTGCGCCTTCAGGGCAGTTGCAAGAGTTGCCCGTCGTCCGCGATGACGCTCAAGCTCGCCATCGAAGAAGCGATCTACGAAGCCGCGCCCGACGTGGCGGCCATCGAAGCCGAAGGGGTCGCGGACCAACCGCCCGCGCCGACCGGCTTCGTGCAGATAGGGAAGCCGAAGGGCAATGGCGACCACCCGCACCCGATTGACGGCGACAGCTGGGCGGACGTGAGCGGCCTGCAGACGCTCGCGCAAAGCTCCGTGCGCGTGTTGGAAGTGCGCGGGCGCTCAGTCCTTTTCTGTCGCCTCGGAGAATCGCTCTACGCCTACGGCAACGACTGCCCCGGATGCGGCCAGCCGCTGCACGATGTTCGTCTCGAAACGACGAGTCTCGCCTGCCCGCACTGCGGAGAGCGTTTCGACGTGATTCGCGCGGGGCGCGGACTCGATCAGCCGAGCCTTCACCTTGAGCCGTTCCCTCTGCTCGTCGAGCAAGGACGCACCAAGGTGGCCTTACCTAATTGATTCATTGATTCGTGGCTTCATTGATCCAACGAGTAAACAGGGTCAACGAAGAGATCGAATCAGTCGAGGAGGACAGACGATGGCAGACCACGACACTTCGGCAGACGCCCCGACGCACGAGCCGGGCACGAGGAAGGGCGAGGACATCAAAGACGACGAGGGGAAAGAGTCAGGCCGGCACGACGAAGGGACGACGCACGCCGACCGACCCGCTGGCGGATCAACGGCCAGAGATTCGACGGCCATCAACCCGGACGAGGTGGAGTCGGTCACGGGCGGCCCGAAGATGCCACCGGCCTAGACGGAATGTGGATTCTTCGATTGCGGATTGGCGGAAGTCGGATTGATGCAGGCAGATTGTGAGTCTAGAATCCAAATCCGAAATGGTGTGATATGACGAACGACCACGAACAGAACAATCCGCAATCCGCAATCCGCAATCCGCAATCGGAAAGTCCGCAATCCGCAATCCGTGCGTTGCGCCGCTTCGTCAGGCCGCGGGCCGTCGCAGCGGAGCGTTGCGAGTTGTGCGCCGCAGAGTTGCCGCCCGGCCACCAACACCTGATCGAGCCGCAGACACGTCAACTCGTCTGCGCCTGCCAGCCGTGCGCGATTCTTTTCAGCGGCGAGACGCAGACGAAATACCGCCGCGTCCCGCAGCGCATCCGCGCCCTGCCCGACTTTCGTCTGACAGACTCGCAGTGGGACAGCTTGATGATTCCCATAGGCATGGCTTTCTTCTTTCACAGCAGCCCCGCGGGCAAGACGCTCGCGCTTTATCCGAGTCCCGCGGGCGCGACCGAATCGCTTCTCGACCTCGAATCGTGGGCGTCGGTCGTGGCGGACAACCCGGTGTTGCAGGAGTTGGAGCCGGACGTTGAGGCGCTGCTCGTCAACCGCGTGAAGGGCGCGCGCGACTATTACCTCGTGCCGATTGACGAATGCTACAAGCTCGTCGGGCTGATCCGCGCGGGCTGGCGCGGGCTGTCCGGCGGCGCGGAGGTCTGGGCAGAGATCGGCCGATTCTTCGACGGGCTGAAAGCGGCGTCGCCGCGGACTGGCGAGGCTGCCCGTGCCTGACTTGAGTTTCCAAGTTGAGCGCGCGGAGGTCGTACCCTACACGGCGTCGCCGCTGCTAAGCTTCAAACTGCGGATCGCAAACGCGGACGCGGACGAAGCGATTCAGACGGTCGCGCTGCGCTGCCAGATTCAGATCGAGACGACGAAGCGGCATTACAACGCGGCGGAGCAGGCGAGTCTGCTCGACCTCTTTGGCGCGCCTGAGCGTTGGGGCAACACGTTGCGCGCGATGCTCTGGACGCACACGAGCGTCATCGTGACGCCGTTCAGCGGCGACACGCTCGTCGAGCTGCACGTGCCCTGCACGTTCGACTTCAACGTGGCCGCGACGAAGTACTTCGCCGGCCTCGAAGGCGGCGAAGTGCCGCTGAATCTAATGTTCAGCGGCACGGTCTTCTACGAAGCTGCCGACGGCGCTTTGCAGGTCGAGCAGATTCCGTGGGACAGGGAAGCGCGCTACCGTCTGCCGGTGCAGGTCTGGAACGAGATGATGGACAGTTATTACCCGAACGGTGCGTGGCTCCGGCTGCGCCGGGACGTGTTCGACCGGCTGCACCAGTACAAGATGCGCCGCGGTATCCCGACGTGGGAGCAAACACTGGATAGCCTCTTGCCCGTCGGCGCGGAGCCGGGCAGCGTTGACTCGGATATTAATGAAACGAACGCTGAAGAGATGGTGCAGTAATGAATCTCGACCTCGTCGAAAGAATCGCCGACGCCGTGCTCTACGAGGGCTACATCCTCTATCCCTATCGCCCTTCGGCGGTGAAGAATCAGCAGCGTTGGAACTTCGGCGCGCTCTGTCCCGAAGCCTACAGTCTGGCGCAGGGCGGCACGGAGGCTTGGACGATGCAGACCGAGTGCCTCGTCACGGGCAGCGAGCGCGCAACGCTCGACATCAAGGTGCGGTTTCTTCATCTGCTGACGCGCGAGGTCGGCGTGCCGAATGCGGATTGCGGATTGCGGATTGCGGATTGCGGTGACGAAGAAATTCAATCTTCAATCTCTGACTCTGATTTCAACGTGGTCGCGTCACTTGAAGTGGGCGGCAAGATTTTTCAGACGTGGCAGGAAGCGGTCGAGCGAGAGTTCCACGCGCCGAGTCTCAACTTGGGGGCGCTCGCCGCGCAAGCGCAGCGGCTGTTATTCAACTTCCCGTCGAGCCGCGCGCTTGAGCCATTACGCGACGAGCGCGGTCAGATAGTCGCCATCGTCGTTCGCACACAGCAGGCAGTCGCAGGCGCGCTCGAATTATCAGCCGAGTCTATTGGCGAAGGCTTGTTCAAAGTAACCGCGCGCATACTGAACACGACGCCGCTTGCGGACGCCGAGGCGAAGGGGCGCGACGAAGCGTTGATGCGCTCGCTCGTCTCGACGCACACGATCCTGAGCGTCCGCGCAGGCGAGTTCGTCTCGCTGCTCGACCCGCCCGACGCTTTGCGCGAAGCGGCAACCGGGTGCAGCAACGTGGGGACGTGGCCGGTTATGGTTGGTGACGAGGGCGAGCGCGGTGTGATGCTGTCGTCGCCGATCATCCTTTACGACTATCCGCAGATCGCGCCCGAAAGCGCGGGCGAGCTGTTCGACGGGACGGAGATTGACGAGATTCTGACGCTCAGAATCATGACGCTGACCGACGAGGAGAAGCGCGAGATGCGCGGTGCGGACGAGCGCGCACGGCAAATCTTAGAGCGCACCGAACTGCTGCCTGCGGAGCAACTGATGAAGATGCACGGCGCGATGCGGAGCGTGCCGCCGCGCAGAGACGACGAGCAATGAACGAGTGGGAGTGGCAACTGCTGGAAGAGAAGACGACTGTAGAGAGCGTCGCCGTCTCCGGCGTCGAAATTAAAACGGGTGATCGCGTGCGCCTGCGCCCGCGCGCGGGCGGCGACATCTTCGACATCGCGCTCGCGGGGCAGGTCGCCATCGTCGAGTCAATCGAGCAGGACTACGAGGGCCGGAACCATCTCGCCGTCGTCCTCGAAGACGACCCCGGCCGCGACATGGGGATGCTCCGCCAGCCCGGTCACCGTTTCTTCTTCTCGCCCGAAGAGGTCGAGCCGCTTGCGCGCGACGCGGCGGAAGGGGCCAGTTGATGGCCGCGCCGAGCATCCTCGTCGCGGGCATCGGCAACATCTTCATGGCCGACGACGCCTTCGGCTGCGAGGTGGCGCGGCGACTATTGCTGCGCGAGTGGCCGGCAGAGGTGCGCGTCGTTGACTTCGGCATCCGCGGGTTCGATCTCGCCTACGCGCTCATGGATGGCTACGACGTGACCATCTTCGTGGACGCGACCCCGCGCGGCGGCGCGCCCGGCACGCTCTACACCATCGAGCCTGACTTGAGCGAATTGGACGGCATTGACGCGCACGGCATGGCGGTCGAGCCGCACGGCATGAACCCTTTGAAGGTGTTGGGCATGGTGAAAGCGATGGGCGGCGATTTCAAGCGCATCCTGCTCGTCGGGTGCGAGCCTGAGACGCTCGGCCCGGAAGAGGGGCAGATGGGCTTGAGCGCGCCGGTCGAGGCCGCCGTTGATGAAGCGGTCAAGGTAGTCGAATCGCTCGTCGCCAAACTGCGCGGCGGCCAATTGGCGGCAGCGAGTCTTTGAGCCAGACGAAAAGGGAAGGGGAGGTCAACCGAAATGAGTAACAGCAAGGCGCTTGAGAAGAGCCGGCGCAGGTCGTCCGGCATGAACATCTGGTTAATCATTGGCGGCGCGGCGCTCGCGCTGGTCGCCGTCGGGGTCATCACGCAATACCCCGACATCAAGCGTTACATCAGAATCTCGACAATGTAAAAGTCGTGAAGCGCAAATCGTGAATGGTCAATTGAAAGAACAAAGGTCCTTACTTTTGACGATTTGCGCTGCACGATTCACGGCTTGATTAAGGAGGACCATTCATGGAAAACAACGGGTCTAATGACTCTGGCGAGTCGAAAGACATGCTGTATCTGGTCGGCGGCCTCGCGCTGCTGGTCGCGGGCGCGGGGTTGATTATGGCGCATCCCGAAATCCGGCGGCAGGTGCGCGGTGGGTTGGGCCGCGTGCTGCCCGGCCTGTTAGAGCCGGGGAACATTGCCGGGGGGCTGTCCACAATCGTTCCCGATTTCGAGCGGTACATGAAGATCAGATCAATGTGAGCGAACATGGGCAGTGATGTTTGGCAAGGACCGGCGGCGCGCGGCGGCAGGCTGATCGCGTCCGCAATATGTGCGTGGAGTAAATAATGACTGCTCGTTATCGTCTGAATGCCGCCGAGAGCCGGTTCACCGTGCAGGCTTTCGCCGAAGGGCTGTTCTCTTCGTTCGGTCATAACCCGACCATCGCCATACGCGCCTTCGAGGGCGAGGTCGAGTGCGTGCCCGACACGCTCGAAGCGGCGAAACTTCGTGTGACGATCAAGGCCGACTCGCTCGCCGTGACCGACGACATCAAAGAGAAAGATCGCCTTGAGATTGAGCAGATGATGCGCGAGCAGGTCCTAGAAACCGCGCGCTACCCTGAGATCGTCTTCGAGAGCACCAGCATTACGGCGAGCCGTCTTTCGGGGGGGCGCTATCGCGTCCGCATCATCGGCGATTTGACGCTGCACGGCGTCACGGGCCGCAACCTCTGGATTCAGGCGGAGGTCAAGCCGACCGAAGAGGGCCTGCGCGCGCAGGGCGAGTTCACGCTCAAGCAGACCGACTACCAGATCAAGCCTGTCTCCGTCGCGGGCGGCACGCTCAAGGTCAAGAACGAACTGAAGTTCTCTTTCGACATCAAGGCCAATGCGGATGCCTGATTGCGGAATGCGGATTAAAAGACAATCTGCTTTCTTCAATCCGCATTCCGCACTCAGGCATCCGCAATCGAATGCACGAGCTGTCAATCGCCATGAGCATGATCGAGATGGCCTCGGAGGAGGCGGCGCGGCGCGGCGGCGCGCAGGTGTGCGCGATTCACCTGCGCTTGGGGCCGCTCTCCGGCGTAGTCCGCGAGGCGCTATTGTTCTCTTACGAAGTGGCCTGCGAGGGCACGCCGCTCGCAGGGTCGCGGCTGGTCATCGAGGAAGTCCCCGTCGTCGTCTACTGCCCCGTCTGTTTGGGCGAGCGAACGCTCGCCTCCGTGCAGCATTTTTGTTGTCCCGATTGCGGCACGCCGACCGAGCAGGTGGTCGGCGGCAAGGAGCTTGAAGTCGTCGCTTTGGAGTTAGAGCAATGAGCGCCACCACCATGCAGCCACGTCTGGTCGAGGTCCGGCAGAAAGTTCTCAAGCAGAACGACCTGCTCGCGCGGAGCTTGCGCCTGCGCTTCCGCGAGGCCGGCGTGCGCGTCGTCAGCCTCGTCTCAAGCCCCGGCGCGGGCAAGACGATGCTGTTGGAGAAGCTGCTCACACTGCTCAGGCTTGAGGCGTGCCGCGTCGCCGCGCTCGTCGGCGATCTGGCGACGGAGAACGACGCCGCGCGGCTGGCGCGCAGTCAGGCTCCGGTCAGGCAGATAGTCACGGGCACGGTCTGCCACCTCGAAGCCTCGATGGTGGAGACGGCGCTCGACGGTTGGCGGCTCGACGAGTTGGACTTGCTCTTCATCGAGAACGTCGGCAACCTCGTGTGTCCTTCGAGTTACGACCTCGGCGAAGAACTGCGCCTCGTCCTGCTCTCGACGACCGAGGGCGAGGACAAGCCCTTAAAGTACCCGACGATCTTCAACACGGCAGACGTGGCCGTCATCACCAAGATTGATCTGGCCGCGGCGGTCGAGTTCGACGCGCGTGCCGCGCACGAAAGCATTCAACGTGTGCGGCCCGGCATGAAAGTCTTCGAGGTTTCGGCGAAGACGGGCGCAGGCCTAGCAGACCTTGTGCGATTCTTGGCCGAAGGAAAAGAAATGCGGAGTGCTGAAGACTGAGGCTGAGTGCAAAACTCAACCTCTTTACTCAGTCCTCCGCACTCAGGCCGCAGTAACTTTTTTATGCGCCTCGCCGAACATCACCCGACGGCCACACGCGCCCGGATACGAGTGCGCGGCATCGTGCAGGGCGTCGGTTTCCGCCCCTTCGTCTTCGCGCTCGCGCGGCGGCGCGCGCTCAAAGGGCGCGTCCTTAACAACGCGAGCGGCGTGCTGATTGACGTTGAGGGCGACGAAGATGCTATTGAACAGTTCGTCGCAGAGCTTAGAACGAATGCTCCGCCCCTCGCGCTCGTCGAGACGGTCGAGCGCAGCGACGACTTAAATCCGGCACATTACCGCGACTTCCAGATCGCCGAGCAGCGACGCGGGCGGCGAACAGTTCGTCCACGTATCCACAGACACCGCCACTTGTGAAGACTGCCTGTCCGAGATGCGCGACCCCGCGAACAGGCGCTACCGCTACCCCTTTATCAACTGCACCAACTGCGGCCCGCGCTTCACGATCATCGAAGCCGTTCCCTACGACCGCGCGCGGACGACGATGCGCGACTTTGAAATGTGCGCCGCGTGCCGCGCCGAGTACGAGAACCCGCTCGACCGACGCTTCCACGCCGAGCCGACCGCCTGTGCGGCGTGCGGGCCGCGCCTGATCCTGACGGACGCGTTCGGGCGCGAGAGCGCGCTTGAGACTGACGGTAGAGAAGACGCCATCACACGCGCGCGCTGTCTGTTGCTGGCCGGCAAGATAGTCGCCATCAAAGGTATCGGCGGCTTCCACCTTGCGTGCGACGCGCTCGACGCAGAGGCGGTCGGGCATTTGCGGGCGCGGAAATACAGGGAAGACAAACCGTTCGCCCTGATGGCGAATGCCGTCGAGATCATCCGCGCGCACTGCGCCGTCTCCGAGGCGGAAGAAGCTTTGCTCCGCTCCGCGCGTCGCCCCGTCGTGCTGCTTGCGCGCAAGGACGGCTCCGACATCGCGCGCTCGGTCGCGCCCGGTGTCGGCACGCTCGGCTTCATGCTTCCGTATACGCCGCTTCACCACCTGCTCCTCGAAGGAATGGACCGACCGCTCGTGATGACGAGCGGCAACGTCTCCGACGAGCCGATCTGTTACGAGGACGGCGACGCGCGCACGCGGCTGCACGGCATAGCTGACTACTTGCTGCGCCACGACCGGCGCATTCATATGCGGGCCGACGACTCGGTGGCGCGCGTGGCCTGTGGGCAAGAGATGATACTGCGCCGCGCGCGCGGCTACGCGCCCGCGCCCGTGGACGTAGGGTTCAAGTTCGGGCGCGAGCTTCTCGCGTGCGGCGCAGAGCTAAAGAACACCTTCTGCCTCGCGCGCGACCGCTACGCTTTCGTCAGTCACCACATCGGCGATCTGGAAAACCTTGAGACGCTGCGCTCATACGAATGCGGGATAGAGCATTTCAAGCGGCTCTTTCATCTGCGCCCCGACGTTGTCGCCTACGACCTGCACCCCGAATATCTCTCGACGAAGTACGCGCTCGCGCTCGCCGACCACTTAACCAAAGTCGGCGTGCAGCACCACCACGCGCACGTCGCAAGCTGCATGGCCGACAACCGAATTGAGGGCGAGGTGATCGGCGTCGCGCTGGACGGCCTCGGCTTCGGCACAGACGGCCGGCTGTGGGGCGGCGAGTTCTTCGTCGCGGACTTCATGCGAGGCCGAGCGCGTCGCGCATCTCGACTACGTCCCGATGCCGGGCGGCGCGCGTGCGGTGCGCGAGCCGTGGCGCATGGCCGCCGTCTACCTCCATCGCGCAATGGGCGACGACTTTCTCAAGCTCGACATCCCATTTGTTCAAAACATGGACGCGCGCGCGTGGGCGACGCTCCGCAGGATGACTGCTACGGCCACGAATAGCCCTGAGACTTCGAGCATGGGGCGACTCTTCGACGCCGTGTCGGCTTTGCTCGGAGTGAGAAGCGCGGTCAACTACGAGGGGCAGGCGGCGATTGAGCTTGAGGCGATGGCCGACGCTTCGTGCGATCAGAGCTACGAGTTCGACTTTGGTGCTGGCGGGAGTATCATCAAGGCCGAAGCGGTCATCCGGCGTGCCGTTGAAGACATCCTTGACGGATGCCCGCCCGCGCAAGTGTCTGCGAAGTTTCAACTGGGTGTGGTCCATGTGATCGTCGCGGTCGCGCACCGCATCAGAGACGAACGCCGACTGGGTCGCGTCGTGCTGTCGGGCGGAGTCTTTCAGAATATGTTTCTGCTCGAACGTGTCTGCCGGACGCTCAAGCGCGACGGCTTCGAGGTTTTCACGCACAGCCGCGTGCCCACGAACGACGGCGGCATATCTTTCGGTCAGGCGGCGATAGCGAACGCGCGCATCATGGCGGGGAGGATTTAGCGCATGTGTTTAGCGATACCCGGAAAGATCGTCGAGATAATTGACGCAGAGAACTCAATCGCAAAGGTCGAGGTCGGCGGCGTCAGGCGTAACGTGAACGTGGGGATGCTCAATGAAGACGAGGCGCTGGTCGGTAACTACGTGCTGATTCACGTCGGCTTCGCGATGACCAGAATTGACGAGCAGGAGGCGATGGAGACGCTGCGCGTGTTGGAGGAGATCGGGCAGTATCAGGATGAGTTCGAGCAGTTCACAACATCTTTAGAGTAATGATTTTCGGGGGCGACGAATAATGAGCAAGGAGTCGGCAACAGATTTCTCACGCGCTTTCTATCCCTTCCTGCACGCGGACGAGAAGCGGCCGCAGGAGTTGATGGACGAGTTGCGCTTCTCGCTGTTGGCGAAGGCGCGCGAGAGCGTCGAGGTCAAGTCGAAGTTTTTTGAAGAGAACAAAGACACGATCCTTTCGGCGTCGCTCCTGCTGGCGAAGGCTTTCCATCGCGGGCGCAAGATGCTCGTCTGCGGTAATGGCGGATCGGCCACGGACGCGCAGCACGTCGCCGTCGAGTTCATGCACCCGGTCATCGTGGGTTGCAAAGCCCTGCCCGCCATCTGTCTTGCGAGCGACATGGCGATGGTCACGGCGGTTGCGAACGACGTTGGCTTCGACAACGTGTTCACCCGTCAGATCATCGCGCTTGGGGTGGAGGGCGACGTACTGCTCGGCATCTCGACCAGCGGCAACTCCGAGAACCTGATGCACGCGTTTGCGACCGCGCGCGCACGAAAGCTCTCGACCATCGGCTTCGCGGGCGGCGACGGCGGGAAGATGTCTGAGCTAGGTACAAAGGGGCTGTTGGACTTTTGCCTGACCGTGCCCACTTCGAGCATTCACCGGATACAGGAGACGCACGTTGCGCTCTACCACGTCATGTGGGACATGGTTCACACGTTCTTGCAGCACCGCTCGCTCGTCGAGGAATGAGCCGTAACGGGGAGGAATCGAAATGAAGTTCGTAGACGAATACCGCAGCGGCGACATCGCCGGGAAACTTGCGGCGGAGGTCGCTCACCTGACCGACCGGCCGCTCAAATTCATGGAAGTCTGCGGCGGGCACACGCACACGATCTTCAAATACGGCATAGAGGATTTGCTGCCCCCCAACATCACGATGATTCACGGGCCGGGCTGTCCGGTCTGCGTCATCCCGCTGGGGCGCGTGGACGACGCGATCTCGATTGCCCAACAGCCCGGCGTGATCTTCACGACCTTCGGCGACGCGATGCGCGTGCCCGGTTCGCGCACGAGCCTGCTCGACGCGAAGGCGTCGGGCGCGGACATTCGCATGGTCTATTCGCCGCTCGACGCCTTGAAGATTGCGAAGCAGAACCCGGCGCGCCACGTCGTCTTTCTCGCGCTCGGCTTCGAGACGACCGCGCCCTCGACGGCGCTGACCCTCATGCAAGCTGAGAAAGACGGCGTGGAAAACTTCTCGGTCTTCTGCAACCACATCACGATTGTGCCGGCCCTAAAAGCCCTGCTCGATTCGCCCGACCTACAACTCGACGGCTTCCTCGGCCCCGGCCACGTCAGCACGGTCATCGGCACGCGGCCTTACGAGTTCGTCCCTGTTGAATACGGCAAGCCGGTCGTCGTCGCGGGCTTCGAGCCGCTCGACATTTTGCAGTCGGTCTACATGCTCGTCCGTCAGGTCGTCGAGGGTCGCGTGCAGGTTGAAAACCAGTACGGGCGCTGTGTCAATCGTGACGGCAACCGCAAGGCGCTGGAAGTTCTCTTCGACGTGTTCGAGCCGCGCGATTTCTTCGAGTGGCGGGGCTTAGGTTCCATCGCGCACAGCGGTATGAAGCTCAGCCACAAATACGCCGCGTTCGATGCGGAACTGAAATTCAACGTGCCGGGCCTGCGCGTCGCCGACCCGAAGGCGTGCCAGTGCGGCGAGATTCTGAAAGGCGTCAAGCGCCCATGGGAGTGCAAGGTCTTCGGCACGGCCTGCACGCCGGAGACGCCCATCGGCTCATGCATGGTATCAAGCGAGGGCGCGTGCGCGGCCTACTACAACTTCGGTCGCCTGTCGAAGATCGCCGAGCGTTCCGCGCCGAGCGGCAGCAGCAAAAGCGCCGCCGAGGACGGGCGTGCCGGTTTAGCAGATGACGAGCGATTTCAGCCCATCACCACTCTTCGAGCGTGTCGAACGTGCGCGTCGGCGTAAGCGCAAGTTCAAGGACGAGCAGATCACGCTCGCGCACGGCAGCGGCGGCCGCGCCATGCACGAACTGATCGAAGGCCTCTTTCTCGAACACTTACGCAACCCGCTGCTCGAAGCGCTCGAAGATCAGGCCGTCTTCGAGGTCGGGGATGGCACGAGCCGCCCGCGCCTCGCCTTCACGACCGACTCATATGTCGTCACGCCCGTTTTCTTTCCCGGCGGCGACATAGGCCGCCTCGCGGTCTGCGGCACGGTCAACGATCTTGCGATGAGCGGCGCGCGCCCGCTCTACCTCTCCGCCGCCTTCATTCTGGAAGAGGGTTTTCCCGTCGAAGAGTTGCGCCGGATACTCGCATCAATGCGCGCGGCGGCGGACGAGGCGGGCGTCGCAATCGTCACGGGCGACACTAAAGTCGTCCAGAAGGGCAGCGCCGATAAGATATTCATCAACACCACGGGGATCGGGATAATCGAGTCGCCGGTGCGCGTCTCCGCCGCACGCGCCGAGGTCGGCGACCGCGTGCTCCTGAGCGGCACTATCGGCGACCACGGCACGACCATCATGATCGCGCGCGGCGAGCTTGAGCTTGAAACCGACATCGAGAGCGACACCGCGCCGCTGAACTCACTGGTTAACGATATGCTCGACGAGGCGGCCTGCGCCGGATCGCTCGACGGGATTCATGCCATGCGCGACCCGACGCGCGGCGGCGTGGCGACGACATTGAACGAGATCGCGCTCGCGTCCGAAGTGTGCATCGAGATACGCGAAGACCTCATCCCCGTGCGCGAGGAAGTACACGGCGCGAGCGAGATTCTGGGCCTCGACCCGCTCTACGTCGCCAACGAGGGGAAGCTTATCGCGGTCGTCTCAAGCGACATCGCCGACCGGGTGGTCGCGCGGATGAAGCAGCACCCCTACGGGCGCGGGGCGTGCGTCATCGGCGAGGTGAAAGCGGAGCCGAAGGGGATCGTGGCGATGCGGACGGGCTTCGGCGGCACGCGCATCGTGGACATGCTCGTCGGCGAGCAACTGCCCCGAATATGTTGAAAGGAACTGTTGACTTTTAACTGTCAAATCTTCAACCATTGGGGCCGGCGGCCAGCGATAACCCATCTAGCCTGCGTGCAATAGCTAATCACCAAAGCAACAGCCTGCCACATTGGCAGGCTGTTGCTTATACTTTCGGCAAGTTGTTGCGTTCAGTAGTTGCGGGCAACCACATGAAATGTTTTGGCTCGAAAGCACATGAACAATTAGAGAGCAGTGTGCCAGATGAGGACTGCCGGGTACGTTTGCCGGACAAGTGGAGCAGGTCATTTGAAATTGATCAACTACTCGTTCAATTTGCGTCAAACAAGAGATGATGTCTCCCTAAATATTGAGAGGCCAACATCGCACTCGCAACCTAACTCGCTCATCCCGAATTAAAGGAAACGCTATGGACTATTTTGCCAACCAGCCCCGGTTCAACAGTCTGTCGCTGACCGATCTTCTGAAGGCGCGCGATCAGTTTCACCCGCACCTCTTGCATAAGGCCAACGTCGTCGGCACGGCCGTAGGCCGCTACCTGATTCGGAAGGACGACCCGTACCCGAAGCGGGACGACGAGCAGCAGCAGCCTCGGAAGCAAAAAAAGAAGAAGCAGCCGCGCACGTTAGAGAACTCGGAAGTGCGCGAATACTCTTGGCCTGCGGTGCTCGTCTTCGTCTCCAAGTGGGCCGACGACAAAGAGTTCGGCCCCGACGGCGACTTCACGCCGGCCGACTACGTGCCGAAGACTATCTATCTTGAAGACGGTCAGAGCGTGCCGATCTGCATCGTGCAAGCGCCGCTGGTCGAGGCGGCCCCGCCGTCGGTCGCCATCGAAGACCTCATGTTCCCTGACATGAAGGTGTCAGGCGGCTACCCGGTCATCAGCCGCGTCCAAGAGGTCGATCATGTTGCCTCGCTCGGCTGCATGGTGACCGACGGGCATCGCTATTACGCGCTCACGAATCGCCACGTCACCGGCCGCCCCGGCGAAAAACTCTACACCAGAATCCGTGGCGAGGAAGTCTTCATCGGCACTAGCTCCGATAAGCAACTCGGCCGCCTGCCCTTCGAGAAGGTCTATCAAAGTTGGCCCGGCCGCCACATCTACGTGAACGCTGACGTAGGGCTGATTGAGATCGAAGACCAGCGGATGTGGAGTCCCGCGGTGTTCGGCGTCGGGCAGCTTGGGCCGCTCGCCGACCTGAGCGTTTACAACCTGACGCTGAGCTTGATCGGCTGTCCGGTCCGCGCCTATGGCTGCGCGAGCGGCCGGCTCTCAGGGCGCATCGCGGCCTTCTTCTATCGCTACAAGTCAATCGGCGGCTTCGAGTACGTGGCCGACTTTCTGATCGGCGCGCGCGGCGACGAGCCGCTGCTAACGCGGCCCGGAGACTCTGGGACGTTGTGGATGGTCGAAACGGACGACGTGCGCCGCGACTTGATGCCGATTGCCGTGCAGTGGGGCGGCGCGGTCTTCTCGACGGACACCACCCGACTGCCCTTCGCGCTCGCCACAAATCTCAGCACCGTCTGCCGCGAGTTGGAAGTCGATCTGTTCCGCTCGCGCGACCTAGCCTCGTTTGAATATTGGGAGTCGGTCGGCCACTACACCATTGCCTCGTTCGCCTGCGCGCAGGTGAGCGACGCGAAGTTGAAGGACCTCATGGTGCTGAACCGTCGCCGCATCAGCTTCGACCCCGACGCGATTGACGCGAGCGTCAACGATGTCACAGTGCCGGGCTTCGTCCCGCTCGCCAATGTGCCCGACAAGGTTTGGAAGAAGCAGTTCAACGCGGAGAAAGTGCCCTACGGGCGCAAGGGCAACGAGAATCCGAGCCACTACGCCGACATAGACTTCGAGGATGATAACGGCAAAACGCTCGCCGATCTCACGCCTACGGTTGCGTCGCTCGACCCGCAGACTTGGCGCGCCTATTACAAGTCAATCGGTTGGAACGCCGTCTCGCAGCGCGGCATGCTGCCGTTCCGCGTCTGGCAGATTTACAAGAAAATGGTCGAGTTCGTTCAGGCAAAGGACGTAGATCGATACGTGTCCGCGGCGGCGTCTTGGCCCACTACGTTGGCGACGCCTGCCAACCGCTGCACGGGTCTTATCTCTCCGACGGCGACCCTTTCCGCAACCGCGACGGAACCCCGTCCGCCGTTGAACTCGGCCACGGCAAGGGTTATGGCGGCGGCATCCACGGCGCTTATGAAGGCGATCTGCTCGACATTCACGTTGACGACTTCCTATCGGGTTTGACCGGCGAACTCGGCGCGAACCACGGGATGACGCTCGTGCAAGGGGGCCGCGAGGCCGGCTTCGCCATCATGCAGTTGTTGCGCCGCTCGCGCGGCCACATCAAGCCCAAGAAGTTGGTTGATAGATACGGCGACCTCGTACTCGATGGCGTGAAGAAGAGTGAACGAATTGAAACCCTCTGGAACGAGTTCGGGGCAAGACGATTAAGGTCATGGCTGACGGCGCGCGCACGCTGGCGCTGCTCTGGGAGAGCGCGTGGGTTGAGGGCGGCGGCGCAAGCATCCCGCAGTCGAAACTGAAGCGGATCAACAGGACCAGACTTCAGGAGATTTACGAACGGCGCGACTTCCTGCCGTCAGTCCCGCTCGGCCAGATCGATCAACACCTCTGAAGGGCGGCAAGGGCATGAGCAACAAAGCAGCCGGTGGCCAATTTGGCCGCCGGCTGTTGTGTTGCTCACCACTAACGTTTATCGGTTCAGTCCTGTAGCTGTTTCAACCAACTTCAGCCCGGCCAGTTCCGTTGTCGTCGCGGGGGCAGCGAGGCGGGCGCGGCAGAGTTTGAGATTGTATGCGGCTTCGTCAAACTTGCCGTCCGACTGTTTAAGCGCCAGCGCGAACTCGCGTTCGGCTTCGGGCAAGCGACCCATGCGCGCCAGCAGCACGCCGAGGTTGTTATGACTGGCCGGGAAACGATCTTTGGCGTGCGCGTTGGCGGCGCGAAACAGATCGACCGCAGCCCGGTCGTCGCCTTCGGCCATTGCCAGCAGACCTAACATATAGTGCGCCGCCGCGTGTTGCCCGCCCGACGTGGCGATGGCTTGCTGGTAGGCCGCTTTCGCTTCCGCTATGCGACCCGCATCTTTGAGCGCGACGCCGAGCGCGTATAAAGCTTTCGGGTAACGATTCTGTCGCGCCGAGATCGCTTGCCGGTACGTGTTGATAGCATCGTCCGTGCGCCAGAGTTCGTAGTAACAGACGCCGATGTTGTAGAGCGCCTGCGCGTAGTTGTCGCCCGCGTCGGCCGCAACGCGCCGGTACTCTTTGATGGCCGCTTCGTATTCGCCAGCGCGCGTAGCTTTCGTTGCCGCGCCGGATGACCGCTTGCGCGTCCGGCGCTGTGGACTGCGCGTGCGCGCTGCCGCCCATTAATACGACCAGCAACAATGCCAGCCAGACCAAGTTTTTCTGTCTCATCTTCACGTCCTCCATCGTTAGCATGCAAGCTCGAATGATGGAAGCAGCTTAACGACGACAGGCGGGCCGCGTCTTTCCCGTTATTGCTAACGGTTGACGAATCTTGCTACTAGTCGTGCGCGGCTTAAGATTGGAACGTGAGGCGATAGGATTGCGGCGTCATGCCCGTGAGCCGGTGAAAGAGGCGGGTGAAGTGGCTCTGATGGCTGAAGCCCGATAGTGAACTTACTTCGACGAGCGGCAGCGCGCTGTCAGTCAGCAACGACTTGGCGCGCTCGACCCTGTAGTTGATGAGATACTGATGCGGCGTCGTGCCCGTGGTGCGCTTGAACTCGCGCGCGAAATGAAACGTGCTCATGCCGGCCACGCGCGCCAGTTCCGCCAGACTCAGATCGCTTTCGTAATTGTCGGCGATGAAGTCGAACACCTGTCGTTGCCGTCGCCCCGACAAGCCGCCCTTGAATCTCTGTGCGCTGCCGCCCGCGGCCGTGTAATGCCTGAGCAGATGAACTGCCAACACGTTCGCCAGCGACTCTGTGTACAAGCGCCCGCCCGGCGCGTCCGATTCAAGTTCGGCAAACAGCGCCAACGCCACGCTGCGCACCACCGGGTCATTCTCAGAACAGCCTTCGACGACTTCGACCGAACGACCCACGCCGCCTGCGCGCGTCTCGTCCGCCGCATGCCACACGAGCGCCGGATCGAGATAGATCGCCAGTTGTTCCGAGTCGGCTTCAAGTTGGGCTGAGAAAGGTTGACCCGAAGGGATCACGCACACGCTCTGCTTGCTCACACCGCGCGCGCGAAAACCGCTGGCCGTGCGAATCTCACCTTTGCAGACATCGTTCAGCGGCAATACGATCAAGTGCTGCCGATGGCTGTGTTCCGGCAAGCCGCCCGCACTGAAGCGATAGTGTTCGAGCCTGATGCCGTCCCACGCCGCTGCCCGCTTCGATATAACTGGTGACCCGTGATGCATCTCTCGCGCCTCCATCTTTAACCTGCGACTCAACGCGCGCATGATTAGCGCGCTGACGCGCGCCCACGCCGTTTCTCTTTGCGTGGCGGCAACAGCGCAGCCCCGCTCGTCGTCGCCACGCCGCGCAAGCGTTCAAGTATGGCCGCACGCGCGCGCGCAAACGATTGCTTGTCGCCGTAGAGTTGGAACGCCCAGTTAGCGCCAAGTTCGAGCGCGTTGAACTCGAAGGCGAGTTGCGACGGCTCAACGTCGGCGTCCATCTGGCCCGCCGCCTGTGCTTCGGCCACCGCCCGCCGCAGGATGCCAAGCCACTCCTTCATGATCTCGGCGATGCGGTCGCGTACAGGGCCGGGGCGACTGTCAAACTCGGCCGCCGCTGCCGCGAAAAAACAGCCGCCGCGAAAGACGCCTTCCTGCACATGAGCGAGCCAGATGTCGCATAGTTTCCAGAGGCGCGGCAACCCATGCGCCGCCGCGAAGGCCGGGCGAATCACCTCGCGGATAAACACTTCGCGCGCCGCCGCGACCGTCGCCAGTTGCAAATCCTCTTTCGAGCCGAAGTGCGCGAACAACCCGCTCTTGCTCATCGCCAGTTGCGTCGCAAGCCGGCCGATGGTCAAGCCTTCAAGCCCTTCGACCGACGCGATGTCAACGGCAGTTTCCAGAATCGCTTCGCGCCGCCGCACACCCTGCGCCCTGCGCCCCGTCGCCTTCGTGCTCGTCGTTTGTGTTGGATTCAATAAAGTCATCTGTTAAGTGTTTTGTATATAGCACGAACGTTCGTTTTAGATCAAGCCTCACACGAAACGATAGCGGTGCATGTTAGCTTTGCGTCTTTGCGTGAGAATTATCTTTCGTCAGTAATCAACTCACGCCAAGCCGCAAAGCTGGTTATGGCCACGGCGTCTTAAATTCAGCCTGCAAAGCTTAGTTTTGAAATTGCAAGCACACGTATTGAGGCGGATTCAGGTTGCAACCTCGCCGATCAGTTTGTGCATCGGAAGACGCGGCAACTTGAATCTGCGCGCCGCCGTCGCCATACTCTCCTCTACGGCACGTCATCATCTTAAGCGGAACTGGGAACGGTTTATGAAACGCACAAACTTTCGCGCCGCCACGGCGGTCGCAGTCTGCCTCGTTATGTTGAGCATCGGCGCAGCCGCGCAGTCCGGCGCGACGCGCCCGCGCCGCGTCATCCCGAACAGCGAGCCACAACCCACGCCGACGCCCACAGCAAGTCAGCCGCCGCGCAGCACGCCCAACACGTCGTCCGCGCAGGACGGCGACACGACGCGTGCTTATAGTCTGTTGCAACAGAACCAGAACGAAGCGGCGGCGCGCGAGGCGAAGCAGATCGCGGCCGCGAACCCCGCGAACGCAGAGGCTTGGAAGATCGCCGGCTTCGCGGAGTTCAACCTGAAGCAGTACGCCGAGGCCGCCACCGATCTGCAACGCGCGCTCGACCTGCAACGCAAGACCGGCGCGGAAGACGCGAACACCGTGGACGCGCTCGCGCAAGCCCTCGCGCGCACAGAGCAGTTCGACCGCGCGTTGCCGCTGCTGGTCATCGCAACGTCGCGCGCGGGCGCGCAGCCCGACGCCGTCATGCTCTACTATCGCGGCCTGACCGAGTTTCGACTGGGCAAACCGGCCGATGCCGAACGCACCTTCAACGCTGCGATCAAGGCCGATCTGAAGAACGCCATCGCGCTCTTTTATCTTGGGCGCATCAACTACGAGCGCGGCGACACGGACGCCGCCATCAATATGTTCAATCGCGCCACCACCGCCGACGCGCGCCTCGCCGAAGCGTGGACACTCTTAACGCTAGCATACCTGCGCCGCGCCAACGCCGCCGGGCAAGGTCCTAAGGCCGATGCCGACTATCAAGGAGCCATTCGCGCGAGCGACGGACTCTTGCGTGTGCGCAACGACGAAGCGGCGGCGCGGCTCTCTGCACAGGCGCTCATCAGCGCGCAGCAGTTCGTCCGCGCCGCGGCCGTGCTCGACCGCTTCGCCACCACCCCGAACGCGCAAGGGCCGACACTCTACTTGCTCGGCGTCGCCCACTCGCGCACGAAGAACTTCCCGAAAGCCATCGCCGCGTTAGAGCGCGCCGCCGCGAAGACGCCCGACGACGCGAGCATCTACCGCGAACTTGGTTATGCCTACGAGGTGTCCAAGCAATACGCGAAGGCGCTCGGCGCTTACGAAAAGGGCGCAACGCTCGCGCCCGACGATGCCGACTTCAAAGCTTCGGCCGAGCGCGTGCGCCCGTTCGCAAAGTGAGGGTAAAAGTTACCGTGCAAGCCACAAGGCGCAACGGTTGAGAGCGTCACCCGCCGACGTTAGCCGTTGCGCCTTGAGCTTTGCACGTTGATGTTTGACCCCGGCTGAAGTAGCATCCCCGCTATGAGTAAAACGAATGCCCGACGCTTGAGCGCGTGCCTGCTGCCGACATTGCTGGTGTCCTTTATCTTCGCCTTCGCTTGCGTCTCGGCCGCGCGGGCGGCAACGTGGCATGGACTTGAGCCGTTGAAGTCGCGCCGCGCCGACGTGGTGCGCGAACTCGGTCAACCCATGCAGGACACGCCCGCCAGCTTGACCTTCAAGGTCGCGGGCGGGACGGTGACTGTCACGTTCGTCACGGCGAAGTTTGTTGCGACGAAGAAGTTGGCCCCTGAATACGAGGGCACGGTGCTGCTCATCGTCTTACAGCACACGAACGCAGCGGACACGCCGGAGTCGTTGAGCCTCAAAGGCAACGGCAGTTTTCAATTAGAGCAACAGGGTGAGGCGAGCGTCTATCGCAACCTCAAGGACGGTGTGGCCTACACCTTCATCAACAACCGCCTGCACACGACCCGCTATGCGCCCGCCGCCGAACATCTCGTGCGCGCGCAAAAAGGGCCGGGACAGTAACAACGTGACGAGTGACAGGACAGCTATGAGCGATCAGCAATCAGCTTTAAGCTTTTGTCTTTAGCTGATCGCTGAAAGCTGATCACTGCTTCGCCACTTGTCACTGCTGTTTATGCTTTATCGTCAACATCTGATCTCTGAGTTGCACGCGCGGCGCGAGGCGTTCGTGACGTTTGAGCGGACGTGGGGCGCGGAGGTGCGTGCGTATGCGCGGCGTCTGCGTGCGCTGGCGGGCCGTAGCGCGGCCGAGATCGCGCAAGCGGCGACGCAAGGACGTAAGCGCCGGCCGAGCGCGTTGCCGAGTGATGAGCTTGAGCGTGCGGGCGCGTGCGTCGTGCCCTTCGAGGCACAGTGGCGCTCGCATGAAGATGCGCGGCGCTGGGCTTTGCAGGCGCTCGCGGGCCGCTCGACGTGCGCCGTGGATGGCAGTCAACTACTGCCCGGTCGTGAGATCAGTCTGCCGGTCGCGGCCGTGCAGGTCGCGGCCTTCGAGAACCCGCACACGCCGGAAGGGCGCGGCTATCGCAAGGCGGCACACTTCGAGTTGATTACGCCGGACGAGTTGCTGGCGACCGACGGCGGCAAGTTGACGGCCGCCGACATCGTGGGCTTGCGCCGCTTCGCGTTGGAGTTGCGCGTGCTCGCGGAATTTCTTGAACGCAAACGCGGCTGGCGCGCGCGCGGCGAACGCGTGCCCGTCGCCTTGTTCGACGGCACGCTGCTCATCTCCGCCACGCAGATTCGCACGGAGAGCAACTTCCCGCGCAAGTACATCGAAGCGGTGGCGCAAGCGATCAGCCTCTCACGCACGACGGAAGTGCCGCTCGTCGGCTTTGTGGACCAATCATATGCGCGCGACCTGACGGGCTTGCTCGATACGCTCGCGGGCGACGCGCGCCGGTCCGCGCTCGTTTACGACGCACAAATCCTGCACGCGGCCGACGAGTCTGACGCGCCGCTCTTGGCCGCGTGGGGCGACCGCACGATCTTCTGCTATTGCCAGCGCGAAGGCTTGACGCAGGAGTTCTTCGACGAACATGACAAGCCGCTTGTCGGCTTCTTATACTTGCAGACCACAGGCGAGGGCGCGCCCGCACGACTCGACATCCCGGCGTGGGTTTACGAAGCGGGTCTGCTCGACGAAGTGGTGGACGCCGTGCGCGCCGAATGCGTCGTCGGCAACGGCTACCCCTACGCGCTCGAAACCGCTGACGAGGCGGCTTACATTTCAGGGCGCGACCGCGCGCAGTTCGTCCGCGCGCTGCAAGAGTTCTCGGCGCGCGAACAGGTCGGCTTTAGCGTCGCGCGCAAAGCGATCAGCAAAGCGCACCGGCGTTAATACATTTAACCGCGCTTCGGTCAGCAACAATCTGATGGACAGTCAGCGCATAAGCACGTCGGTCGAAGCGATCCGATCAGGGTCGGGCGCGGTGTTGCTCGCCTGCCCGGCCTGCGGCACGCGGGCACGACGCACAAGCGCGCGTTTCTGCGCGACGTGCGGGCGCGACCTAGACGAGCGCGGCTATCTGCCGGCCGACACGTTGCGCGCTTCCTATCATCACCAGCAGCAACACCCGTCGCTCATGCCGGGGCATCAACCGCACCCCGCGTGTGTGGCGCGGCCCGTAGCACGCAAACCGGCCGAGCGTGTGTGCCCGCCCGCGCCACAAACCGGCGCGACCCGGCTCGCACGTGCCTTCGTCATCTGGGCGCTCGTGCCTTACCTCGGCATATTGTTCTGTCCGTGCGCGGTCGTCTGCGGCGGCATCGGCATCCTACGCGCGCCACAACGCGCCAGCACGCGCGTCGCCGTGCGCTGCATCCTACTCAGCCTCGTCATCTTCGGCGCACAACTCTTTCTCTGGGGCGTACTGATTGCAAATAGTCATTAGCAGCATAAGCTGACAACGGCGCGCCGACACGATCACAACATGACCATTCATCATTGACTTACTAACGACTGACGACTGACTACTCATGAAGATTGCCCGCATCATCGGCTCGGAGTCGCACGTTGTTTACGTCGCGCGCGTGATCGATACGTTGGACGTGGATGCGCCGCCGCACGTGGACGATTACGGCTTCGCACAGTTCGTGAGCTTGCCGCTTGCGGACGATGCGAACGTTGTCGGCGTCATCTGCGACACGCAACTCGTCAACCCCGAATACGGCCAGTTAGGCCCGCGCCTGTCGCCGGCGACGATCTGCGCGTGCTCAGCCCCGACGTGCTGCACGAACAAGGCGTGCTGGTCCGACTCCTACTTGTCGGTTGGCGCGCGGGCGGAGTGGCGCAGCAAGGCGTGCCGCGACGCGTGTTGCCCGTCGGGCAAGAGGTTTACAGTCTGCCCGCCGAAGAGGTGCAGGCGTTTCACCGCGACGAGGCGGGCCGCGTGCAGTTGCACTACTACTCGCAGGTCGTGGCTCATGCCGGGGCGTTTGCCCTCGCGCTCGTCGAAGCGGTTATCGCGCAGCTTGAAGCGGGGTGCAGTGCGGAGGAGCGGCAGCGTCTATGCGTGTTGAAGAAATCGCTCGTCTGGCAACGTACACTGGGCGGGGTGCGTCTATAAATAGCACAGCCCGGAAGTTCTGAGAGGAAACCACCGACATGAAGGGATTAACCAGATTATTAACTGCCGCCGCGCTCTGCGCGCTGGTCGCGCCCGCCGCCGCGCTGGCGCAACGCGCCCGCACCGTGAGCGAGCCGACCCAGCCGACGAAGCCGGCCGCCCAGACGCAGCCCGCCGTCCCGCTCGCGCCGCAGACCATCAAAGCCAAGTATGAGGGCGGCATCTTCGGTTACATGAAGAAACAGACCGGCACGCTCAACTTTGACGACACGAATGACCGCCTTGTCTTCCGCGACAAGCAGGGCAAAGAGTACATCTCGATTCCTTACGATTCGATTGCCGCCGTCTATGGCGACACGCAGTCGCGGCGGCCGACCGCGGCCGGCGTCATCGGCGGCGCAAGCATCTACACGTTGCCCGCGCTGCTGATCAAAAAGAAGTATCGCTATCTGACCATGCAGTTCAGCGACCCGGACACGCGCGTCGCAGGCGTAACCAGCTTCAAAGTTGATAGCAAGACGTTACTCGACTCGATGGTCTTCACCGTCGCGCAAAAGGCCGACCTCGAACAACGCGGCGAAGCCTACGTGCGCAAGCCGAGTTCTTCTGCCTCCACACCCTGAGCAGTGAAAATGATGATTGATGAACGATGACTGATGAATAGCTGCTTATTCATCGGTCATCGTTCATCAATCACTATTCATCATTCCGCCTTCATCATTCTTTCTTTCTTACCGCCGCGACAGACGCCCTCGAAGGTCGTGGCCAATTTCTGCGGGTTCGCTTCCCACGCGCTCGTCTGCCAGTTGTCCACCGCATCGCGAAACTCAAGATGAAGATCGGGCTGGATATCATAGAACTCCGAAACAGCGACGAGTGACGAGTGACAAGTTAAAGAACATGTCTTGTTTGTCACTCGTCACTCGTCACTGCTTTTAGCCCCCGGTTTGCAAATGCGCTTCGACGTTGCGGCGGGCGAGGTCGTCGAGGCAGCGGGCGATGAGCGCGGTCCAGCCGGTCTGATGAGTCGCACCGAGGCCGCGCCCGGTGTCGCCGTCGAAGTATTCGTGAAAGAGCGTCAGTTCGCGCCAGAAGGGATCGCGGGCGAAGCGTTCGTCGTCACCTTGCCACGGCGCGCGCCCGTTCCCGTCGGGCAGGAACAGCGCGGCGAGGCGGCGGTTTAGTTCTTGCGCCACCTCGGCGAGCGTCATCATGCGCCCTGAGCCGGTCGGGCACTCGATCTTGAAATCGGGGCCGTAAAAATGGTGATAGCGTTCGAGGGCTTCGATGAGCAGATAGTTGACGGGGAACCAGATGGGGCCGCGCCAGTTCGAGTTGCCGCCGAACTCGACCGTCGAAGAGTCGCCCGGATCATAACGCACCTTGTAGTTCGCGCCGTCCACTTGCAGGCTGTACGGGTGTTCGAGATGCACGCGCGAAAGCGAGCGCACGCCGTAAGGCGATAAGAACTCTTGCTCGTCGAGCAGGTAACTAAGCACGCGTGTCAGGCGTTCGCGCGAAGGCATGGCGAGCAGCCGTTGTTGCGTCGCTTTGCCGTTGTGACACGTCTCCATGTACGAGATGTGGCGCGCGAGGTCTTGGCGATTCTCAAGAAACCATTGCATGCGCTTCTTGAAACCGGGCAGACGCTCGATCAGTTCGGCGTCTAAATTCTCAACTGCGAACAACGGAATGAGGCCGACCATCGACCGGATACGCAACGGTATCTCGCGCCCTTCGATCTTGATCTCGTCGTAATAGAAGCCGTCTTCTTCGTCCCACAAGCCGTTCTCGGTTTCGCCGATGGCATTCATCGCGTCCACGATGGCGACGAAGTGCTCGAAGAACTTCGACGCGATGTCTTCATACTCAGGTTCTTCAACCGCCAACTCCAACGCCATCGAAAGCATCGTGCCGCAATAGAACGCCATCCATGCTGTGCCGTCTGCCTGCTCCAACGCGCCGCCCGTCGGCAACGGCTTCGAGCGGTCAAACACGCCGATGTTATCGAGGCCGAGGAAGCCGCCCGAAAAAATTTGCTTGCCCGACACGTCCTTGCGATTGACCCACCAAGTAAAGTTGACCAGCAGTTTATAAAACACGCGTTCGAGGAACAGTCGATCACGCATGCCATGCGCGTCCGTCATCTTGTAGATGCGCCAACAGGCCCACGCATGCACGGGCGGGTTCGCATCCGAGAAGGCGAACTCATAAGCGGGTATCTGCCCGTTCGGGTGCATGTACCACTCGCGCAGGAACAGCACGAGTTGATCCTTCGCAAACTGCGGATCGATCACGGCGAAGACGAGCGCATGAAAGGCCAAGTCCCACGACGCATACCACGGGTACTCCCACGAGTCGGGCATAGAGATCACGTCGCGGTTATAGAGCGTCAGCCATTCATAGTTGCGCCCTGTGCGCCGACGCGCGGGCGGCGGCGGACACGCCGGGTCGCCTTCGAGCCAATCGCGCACGCTGTAGTGATAGAACTGTTTCGACCACAGCAAACTGGCGAACGCCTGTCGCGTCACGCGCTTCGCGTCAGCCGTCAAGTGTGCCGACAGCAGCGGCGCGTAGAACTCATCCGCCTCGCGTTGGCGCGCAGCAAACGTCGCGGCAAAACTTGCGCCGAACAGTTCAGCGGGCGCTTCGTCCGCCGCGAACAAGCGCAAGTTAACTTGCACCTCCGAGTGCGCGGGCACGTCAAGGACGTAATGCGCGGCGGCCTTCGTGCCCGTCTGCGCGGGGTTGACCGCATCGGCGCGACCATGGACGACGTACTCGTGAAACGCGTCCTTCACGAACGGTTGCGCGTTTGCACCGCCGAACAGCCGCGCGCCGTTCGTCTCGTTTTCGGTGAACAAAAACTCAGGCGCGACGCCGTTGGAGCTTACGTCGGCGGCAAGAAAGTATTTGCCGAGCGACGAGTGCGCCGTGGTTAATAAACCCTTCGTCTTGTCGAGCATGATGTCTGGGCGCGGCCAGTAGCCTTCGCCCGTGCGCCCCCACGCCCACGTGTTGCGAAACCAGAGCGAGGGCAGCAGATGTAGCCGCGCCGCATCTGCGCCGCGATTGGCAATCGTGATGCGAATCAACAGATCGTTCGGCCCGTGCTTCGCATATTCGGCGTACACGTCGAAGTAGCGGTCGTCGTCGAACACGCCCGTGTCCTGTAACTCAAACTCCGGTTCGGCCTTGCTGCGCCGCTTGTTCTCCTCGATCAACTGCCAGTAAGGATAAGCCGCCTGCGGATACTTGTAGAGCGCCTTCATGTACGAATGCGTCGGCGTCGAGTCGAGAAAGAAGTAGCACTCTTTGCAATCTTCGCCGTGGTTGCCTTCGTTGTTGGTCAAACCGAATAGCCGCTCTTTCAAGATCGGATCGCGCTCGTTCCACAACGCGAGTGCGAAACAGAGCCGGCCCTCGCGGTCGCAGATGCCGAGCAAGCCGTCCTCGCCCCAACGATAGACGCGACTGCGCGCATGATCGTGTGGGAAATAATCCCAACACGAGCCATACTCCGAATAGTCTTCGCGCACCGTGCCCCATTGCCGCTCGCTTAGATACGGCCCCCAACGCTTCCAGTTCGCCGTCCGCGTCGCCTCATCGTTCAAGCGCCGTTGCTCCGCGCCCGTCTCGTCTGTTTGAGTCATAGGATTTTTATGTAACAGGTGATAGGGACAAGTAATAGCTGTGCATCGGCAATCGTGAACGAGCAAACGCGGGTTCGATCTATTCACGATTGCCGAGGCATGTGTTACCAACGCAGCGAGCGCCGCGACACAACTTCAAGTGATTCGTGTACCGCTGCACACCGGCCGCGCTGCCGTTTAGTGTTCGCGCGTGACGCCGTCGGGCAGGTTGCCTTGATAAAGTTCTGCGCCGGTGGCGACGAACTCGGCAGCCTTCTCTTGCATGCCGGCCGTGAGTGCGCTCTGTTCGTCCAACTCTTTCCGGGCGGCGTAGTCGCGCACCTCCTGCGTGATCTTCATGGAGCAAAAGTGCGGGCCGCACATGGAACAGAAGTGGGCGAGCTTTGCGCCTTCCTGCGGCAGCGTCTCGTCGTGATACTCGCGTGCGACTTCGGGGTCGAGCGCGAGGTTGAACTGATCCTCCCAACGAAACTCGAAGCGCGCTTTAGAGAGTGCGTTGTCGCGCAGTTGCGCGCCCGGATGACCTTTAGCGAGATCGGCCGCGTGGGCCGCGAGCTTGTAAGCGATCACGCCGTCTTTCACGTCCTGCTTGTTGGGCAGTCCGAGATGCTCTTTCGGCGTGACGTAGCAGAGCATGGACGTGCCGTACCAGCCGATCATCGCCGCGCCGATGGCACTCGTGATGTGGTCATAGCCGGGCGCGATGTCGGTCACGAGCGGCCCCAGCGTGTAGAACGGCGCTTCCTGACAAATCTCAAGCTGCCGGTCCACGTTCTCTTTGATCAAGTGCATAGGCACGTGGCCCGGTCCTTCAATCATCACCTGACAATCGTACTCCCAAGCGATGCGCGTCAACTCGCCGAGCGTGTCGAGTTCGGCGAACTGGGCTTCGTCGTTCGCGTCCGCGATAGAACCGGGACGCAAGCCGTCGCCTAACGAGAACGCAACATCATAAGCGCACATGATCTCGCAGATGTCGCGGAAGCGCGTGTAGAGAAAACTCTCTTGATGATGCGCGAGACACCACTTGGCCATGATCGAGCCGCCGCGCGAGACGATGCCTGTGGTGCGTTTAGCCGTCATTGGAATGTAAGGCAGGCGCACGCCCGCGTGGATCGTGAAGTAGTCCACGCCCTGCTCGGCCTGCTCGATCAACGTGTCGCGGTAAATCTCCCACGTCAACTCTTCGGCCTTGCCGCCGACTTTTTCGAGCGCCTGATAGATCGGCACTGTCCCGATGGGCACGGATGAGTTACGCACGATCCACTCGCGCGTCGCATGAATGTTCTTGCCCGTGGACAAGTCCATCACGGTGTCCGCGCCCCACTTCGTCGCCCAACGCATCTTCTCGACCTCTTCTTCAATCGAAGAAGCCACGGCCGAGTTGCCAATGTTGGCGTTGATCTTGACGAGGAAGTTGCGCCCGATGATCATCGGCTCGCTCTCAGGATGATTGACGTTCGCCGGAATGATCGCGCGCCCGCGCGCCACCTCGGCACGCACAAACTCAGGCGTGACGAACTCAGGCAACATCGCGCCGAAGCGTTCGCCGCGATGTTGATGCAAGAGTGAACTGCGGTCTTCGCGTTCATGCTCGCGCATCGCGTGCAAGGCCAACTCACGCCCCATGTTTTCGCGCAACGCGATGAACTCCATCTCCGGCGTAATCAGCCCGCGCCGCGCGTAGTGCATCTGCGTCACACGCCGGCCCGCACGCGCACGCAAAGGCGCGCGCCGCAAACCCGGAAAGTATTCGAGCCGCCCTTTATTTTTCGTCTGCGCATACTCGGCCGCGCCGGCCGTTAGATAACCGTCGTCCTCCGGCTTGACCTCGCGCCCGACATACTCTTCCACGTCTGCGCGCCCGACGATCCACTCGCGGCGCAAGGCCGTTAAGCCTGCGCGTTCGTCGCAGCGCACATCAGGGTCGCCCCACGGCCCCGACGTGTCATAGACACGCACGGGCGGGTTCGTTTCGACGCGCCCGTCCGGCTGCCGCGTCACGTTCAACTCGATCTCGCGCACAGGCACACGCACGCCCTCGGTCGCGCCCGCGACATAAACCTTGCGCGAGCGGGGCCAGCGCACGTCGGCGCTCTGCTGCTCGTTCGGCTCTTTCGTCGTACTCATAAAAAACTCGTTCCCTCCGGCCGCACTTGGCGACCCGAAAAGAAAGACCGCTCCAACCGATAGCAGGGTTGGAACGGTCTTTCATTGTTTCTCCCTACGGCGGTACTAACCGCGTCAGGTTCAAGGGGTCTCCTGATTGTGGGCTGCGGATTGTAGCTTGCGGATTGGAAAACAACTTGTCTTTCAATCCGCCATCTGCATTCCGCCATCCACAATGTGCGGACTCTCAGCCGCGACGACGCCAAAGCACGCGCGGCTCCCCCGAAAACTTTCGACTTATCAAAAAACAGTTGCCGAAGCTTATGCGTTAAAGCTTATGCGACAAACAGATCGTCAACGGGCATCGTCCAACCCGGCACGGCCGGCTCGGCTTCTGCCGTCTGACCGCGCCGATAGATCGTCGCTCGTTCCGGCTCAGTCATACGATAGACGCGCACCACTTCATCGCTCAACAGGTCAACGTCCCACACCACCTGCGTCCCGGCCGCGAAATAGTCGGCCCGCTTCTCAGCCATCTGTCGCTCAGCCTTCGGCCCATAATCACTTTCGCTTCTGACTTCGACCGCAAAGACGGGCGCGCCCTCGAAAAATTTCATGCCCGAATCAGGGCCGACATAAAAAGCTGCGTCTGGGCTGAACGATCTACGGTTGGGCAGGTTCACGACGAAGGCCGTGTTGTCACCGATTGCAAGACCTTGCCCGGTGCGCCTTCGATAGTCACGCAGGGAAATGGTTATCTCTAATGCTGCAAGATGCGGCCGCCTTCCGGTCGGTGACATATGGACGATCTCCCCGTTGACGATCTCCGCCTTGCCCTCGACTTTATAAAGGTCTTCAATGGTCGCTTCGGTCTTCGTGCTCATAAGCGTACCTCTGGCATTACACGGCAACGAGGCTATCAAGATAAATCGTCATGCTTACGGTTCGTTGCCCGGTCTGGGGCGCATGGGGCCGGGCATGGGCACGCCGCGCGGCCGGACTGAATCGTCAACGATCTTATAACCCGCCGGGACTTCAAACTGATCGGCCGCCGGTTCGTCGCGCATGATGTTCGTCATACGAAAGACGGTCTGGCCGAAGCGCGGATCGTTGTGCTTCATCAGCACGACGATGTGCAGGTCGGGCGCGTACCATTGCTCGTGCGTGATCTCTAACGGTTGCTCGTTGTCGAACTCGCCGGCCGGAATGGTCACGGTCAAGCGCGTGCCCTCGGCCAGCACGCCTTCGATCAGTTGCGCTTCAAGTTGCTCTTTCTTCGGCGCGGCGGGCGCGGGCGCGTTGTCGCCTTCAGCCTTGCGGCGATGCGCGGCACTCGTCGGCATCAAGACGCCGAACGATGCTTCGTCGCCGCCGCCCATGGCCCGCCGCCGCGCTTCCATCAGACCGGGCGGGAGCAGGCGTTTGTGCGCGATGCCGGTTTGCGTTTCAATCATGTAGTTGACCTGCCCGACCGGATCGTTGATGACGATCAGACGCGGCTCGTTGCCGTTCGCGTCTGGTGTGCCGCCACGGCGCAACGTGTGTTCGCGGCGCGTGCGTCCGTGCGAGTCGCGGACGAGTCGGGCCTCAGATTTACGCACCATGCGGTTGCCGTCGCCGAGCATCTGAACATGCTCTGTGGTCGCTTCGGCCGTGAAGGGTGCGTTCTTCACGAAGTTGCGGTCGAAGGTCGTATCGGGCGTAACGAAGCTGAGCGTTTGCAAACTCCCCGGCGCACCGCCCATGAACGGTACAGGCGTCTCCGGCATCGGCGGCGGCAACTCAATCCGCATGCTGCTTGAGCTACTACGTGTGCCGCGCGGTTGTGGTGGCGGCGGCGGACCTGTGCGCGGCGATGGCGGCGTCTGCGCGGCGGCGGTCGTCATTAAGCTGAAGACAAGCAGCGGCGCGCATAGCAACGTGCGGCGCGCGGCGCGCGGGATTCGTTCGTAATGCATCGAGGTTCTGCCTTTCAACCGCCGATAAAACTCATGGTGCGAGCGGGCTGGCGGAAGTCCGGCTCGTTGATGAAGTGGCGCGGCTCTTTCTTGAGCACGACACTTTCGATGTAGGCGATCACTTCGGCGCGCGTTGCGCCGCTGCGCAGCACGTCGCGTAAGGAATGTTCGACCGTCGAGAAGAGACACGTTCTGATCTGCCCGTCGGCGGTCAAGCGTATGCGCGAGCACGCGCCGCAGAAGGGTTCGGAGACGGGCGCGATGATGCCGATCTCGCCGGGTGCGCCGTCGGCGAAACGCCAGCGCGAAGATGTCTCTGCGCCGCGCCGCACGGTCGCGGGCACAAGTGGAAAACGTTCTTCGATGCGCGCGCGAATTTCGCGCCCCGGCACAACCGTCTCGCGCGACCATTCATGGCCTGAGTCGAGCGGCATGAACTCGATGAAGCGCATCGCTACGTCGTGCTCACGGGCGAAGGCGGCGAAGTCCGCGACCTCTGTTTCGTTGTAGCCGCGCACGATGACGGCGTTGATCTTGATCGGCGTCAAACGGGCCTGTTTCGCCGCTTCGATGCCGGCCAGCACGCGCTCGATCACGTCCACGCCGGTCATGCGCCGGAACACGTCGCGTTGCAGACTGTCCAGACTGATCGTCACGCGATCAAGCCCCGCGTCTTTCAACTGTTGCGCGCGGTCGGGCAGATAATAACCGTTGGTGGTCAAGGCCAGATCACGCAGCCCGCTATCTTTCAACGCGGCGAGTTTCGCGGTGAGCTTCTCGATGTCGCGGCGCAGCATCGGCTCGCCGCCCGTCAGGCGCAGCTTGTCGATGCCGAGCGCGACGAACAGTTCGCAGGCCCGTTCGATCTCCTCGAACGTGAGCATCTGCTCCTTCGGGGCCATCGGCGGCTCGCCGTGTGGCAGACAGTAGAAGCAACGGAAGTTGCACCTGTCCGTCAGCGACACGCGCAGGTCGCGGATAGCCCGCCCGTAAGAATCTTTGAGTACGGCTGTCACAGTTTTCGTTTGTACGGCGTGGGCCGGTTTGCCGGCGGCCGGTGCAAAACGTAATGATACGCCGCGTTAGATGCCGTTCCAAGCGGCCGCGGTGCAAGTGTGCCGGGCGCGACCGGGCGAATTATTTGACCGTGTATCTAACTACATCTTTGCCGCCGAGGAAGCCCTTCGTCGTGGTCTTCGTGACCAGCCCTGCATGTTCCAACTCGAAGTAGGCGCGTTGTATCTCGCCTTTGTCCACACCGAGTTGCGCGGCGAGCGTGGTGGGCGAGGGCAGCGACGTGCCCGTGGCGAGTTGTTTGTCGCGGATGCGCGCTTCGATCTGTTGCCGGACTTGCAGGTAGATAGGTCCTTCTGTGAGCGGTTTCAACTGAATGTCCATGTGCGCTCCAACGGATGCGGACGTTTATGCCGGATTGCAGCTTAGAGTAAGTTGCGCGCGAACATAAAGCGAGCGCACTCAACGCAACGCTTGATGCAGCGTGGCCGGATCGTCGAGCAGCAACCATTCGACGACGGAGAGCGGCAAGCTGCCGTTCTTTAATAGCTCATCATGAAACTGACCGAGCCGGAACTGCGCGCCCTGCTTGTCTCGATACTTGCCGAGCAGACGCATGATCTGCCACTTGCCGACCATGTAAGTGATCTTCTGCGTCGGACTTGAAGCCGCGCCCGCCGCTTCGCCCGTGGCGGATTCGCGGTCGAGTCCGCCCGCTTCCATGAAATACTTGACGGCTTCGTCGAACGGTCCAACGGCCGGTGTGCAAGTTCACGTCCACGCCGATGCGTGCCGAACGATAGCGCGACAGGCGCAGAATTTGACCTTGCGAGGGCGAGTTGTCTGGATAGAGGCCGGTTCGCATCAACATCTCTTCACCGTAGAGCGCCCAGCCTTCGACGAACACGCCGTCGCCGTGTTGGCGGCGTATCTCGTTCTTGAGATGGTTCGCAATCGAGATTTGCAGGAAGTGGCCGGGGATGCCTTCGTGTCCAAGAATGGGGCGCGGGTCTTCGATGGCGGCGCGGATGTAGAAGTTGCGCGACTGCGGGCTATAGGTCGGGATGAAATAAAAGCCGCCGGGGTCTTGATCGTAGATGCCGGGCGCGTTCATAAAGCCGCCGGGGCTGGTCGGCTTGAAAGCGTCGGGTAGTTGCCGGATGGTGAACGGGCCGATGTAAGTGGGCAGCGTGACGATTCTGTTCGTCTTGAGAAAGTCGATCATCTCGGCTTGCCGGCTCTCGTAGGCTTTAAGAAATGAGTCCTGATCGGGCGGGACGTTACGACTGCGCGCCGGGTTCGGATCGGCCAGCGACGGATCGGGCAGCAACGATTCAAGCGCGCGATAACGCGCGAGTTCGGCCTGTCCAAGCATCTCAACCTGTGTCGCATTGAGCGGCAGCAGATAAATCTCCTTGAGCATGTAGTTATAGTTCGTCTCGCCCATCGGCGCGAAGGCGACCATCTGCGGCAGACGCCGTTCAAGTTGATCGGCGTAAGCATGTATGCTCTCGACGGCCGCGTCGCGTGACTTGATCAGATCGGCGCGTTCGCTGTCGTTGAGATCGCGCGCAAGGGTCATCAAGCTGTCGTTGAACAGACTATCAATCGAGCGCGCGGAATCAATCGCAAGCTGCGCGTAAAGCTTGACGGGGCGCGTGAGATTGCGCTGCCCTTGCGCGAGCAGCGCGGGCATCTGTTTGAGGCGCGCGGTGGCCGAGCGAGCGCGGTTGCGCGGCGTGTCGAACTCTTTCTTCAGCAGCGAGAAGATGCTGTTGCTGCACTCGTCCACATAGACCTGCGGGTTGGTCTGCTCGAACTGCAAGACGCGCCCCGCGAACTCCGCGCCCGCGAGTTGCGCGCGAAACAATAACCAGTCAATGCGGTCGTCCTTCGCCCACGCTTCAGTCCGCATGGCGCGCACCTGCGCGAGCAGTTCGGCCAAGTGCTGCCGCCGCGCCTGTATCGCCGCCGGGGCATAATCGGTCAAACGCGTGTCCCAAGTGTGCAAGCCTTGATCGCTACTGACGACAGGAAACTGCTCGTCGCGCCAGCGATAATAATCGGCCGCCATGCGTCGCAAACCGGCCGGCGACGCAGCTCTGTTGTTCGTTCCGGTTCGTCGTTGCGCTTGACTCATAAGCGGCGCGCACAGGCAGAGCATGATGGCTAACGGCAGCAGTTTAATCAGCCGCGATTTGATCAGCGTCAATTTGATCGGCCTCATTTTGATCAGCCTCATCTTCATCGGTGTCCTTTGTCGGCGTGTGCTGAAGGAGCGTGCGAGCGTTGCGTTGCAGCGCCGTGAGCTTGGCGCGCTTGACGGCGCTGCGGCGAAAGCGCGCCGCATAAGCTTCGGGCGTGAGCGCGAGAATATGTTCCAGCGCGACAACTGTTTCATCTGCGCGCGGCTCGAAGCGCGCTTCATCGGTCGGCTGCTGGAAGCGATTCCACGGGCACACGTCCTGACAGATATCGCAGCCGTAGAGCCAGCCGTCGAGGTTAGCGGCCACCGCTTCGGGCAGTTCGGGCGCGCGCAGTTCGATGGTCGCGTATGAGATGCAGCGGTTCGAGTCAACAACGTAGGCTTCGGTGATCGCATCGGTCGGGCACGCATCAATGCAGAGCGTGCAAGTGCCGCAGTGATCCGCGACCTGCTCCGTGTCATAAGCGAGTTCAAGATTCAAGAGCAACTCGCCGATGAAGACCCAAGAGCCGTAGTCTTGCGTGATCAGATTCGTGTGCTTCCCGATCCAACCGAGACCCGCGCGCGCCGCCCAAGCCTTGTCGAGTAACGGCTGTATATCAACGCACGTCTTGCCTTGCGCATCGGGCCATTGCTCTGTGATCCACGCGAGCAGGCGCTTTAATTTGTCGCCGACCACTTCGTGATAATCGTCGCCCCAAGCATAGCGCGAGATTTTGCCGCGCGTGGGATCGTCGGCGTGCGCGTGCGGCGTGTAGTAGTTGAGCGCGACGACGACGATTGAGCGCGCCTGCGGCATGACGAGGCGCGGGTCTGCGCGTTGCACGGGGTCGCGCGCCAGCCATTGCATCGTGCCGTGATAGCCGCGCCGCAGCCACTCTTCGAGCCGCGCGCGTTCATCGTCGAGCGCACCCGCCGCCACGATGCCGACCTTGTGGAAGCCTTCGGCGCGCGCACGCGCCTTGATGCGCGCCGAGATGTCTGCGCGCACCGCTGCCGTCTGTAACTCGTCGCAAGCGATCATCACGATACGGTTGACAGTATAACCGTTCGCGGCTTGTTCGTCAGAGTGCGTGGCCGGGCAGACGAGTTTGAACCGCTTGCGCCTGCACGCGTCGAACGCTTAAGCTGCAATTGGAGTAGGATCGAGCACAGCATGGCGGAAGTTAAAAGCGAGTTAGCTATTGACGAGTTGCGGCGCAAGGCGGGGCGGTTGCTCTTTGTCGGTCTGCCGGGCACGCAACTCGATAAGCGGCTGCGCGCGTTGCTGCGCGAGGTGCGACCGGGCGGGGTCATATTGTTCGGGCGCAACATCGAGTCGGTCGAGCAGGTCGCGTTGCTGACCGCGCAAATTCGTGACGCGCTTGATCGGCAAGTCTTAATCGGCGTCGATCAAGAAGGCGGCTTAGTTGATCGCTTCCGCAACATTTGCGAGCCGATGCCGGCCGCGCGGCATGTGCGCGACGCCGCACGCAGCGATCTGGCCCGCCAGTTCGGCGCGACGAGCGCGTGTGTGCTGCGCTTGCTCGGTTTCAATCTGAACTTCGCGCCTGTGCTCGACCTCGGCGGCGGCAACGAAGATAACGGCTTGCGTGCGCGCACGTTCGGCCGCCAACCGGCCGAAGTCTCGCGGCTTGCGGGCGCGTACCTTGATGGCTTGCAGCAGGGCCAGGTCCTCGGTTGCGGCAAACATTTTCCCGGCCTCGGCGCTTCGCAGGTGGACTCGCACCGGCGTCTGCCGGTTGTCACGCATACGTGGGAAGAAATTTTCGAGCGCGACCTAGTGCCCTTCATGGACTTGCTGTTTCACCGGCCCGGCGAGCGTTTGCACACGGTCATGGTCAGCCACGCCGCGTTCCCCGAAGTGTCCGAGTTCTTGCAGGCGTGGTTTCGGCGCACGGCCGAACTGCCCGCGCTTGATCAGTTACACCAACTGCCCGCCACCATCAGCGGCAACGTCGTCATGCGCCTGCTGCGACTCGTCTTGAAGTTCGACGGCCTCGTCATCACCGACGACATGGAGATGGGCGCGGTCGTGCAGACGCTCTCGGTGGCCGAGGCTTCTTTGCGCGCCGTCGAAGCCGGCTCGGACATGGTCCTCATCTGCGAACAGGAAGCAAACTTCGTCGCCGCGCGCGATCTCGTCTGCGAGGCCGTGCGCGCAGGCCGCGTGCCCGTCGAACTACTCAACCGCGCCAACGCGCGCATCGACCGCGTGTTGCAACTCGCAGGCGAAGCCGAACCGTTCGACGCCGACGAGTTCGCCACCGCCACGCGCGCCATCGTCCAACTCAAAGCCGACTTGAAGGCCGCCGACGCCACCGGCGAATACACCCCACCCTACGGCACAGCCGAAGGCGACGAGCGCCGTTCATCAAACTTTCTAAAAATAGTGACGAGTGACGAGTAAGCGATCAGCTAAAAATAAAAAGCTGACTGCTGATCGCTGATCGCTGATCGCTTCTTCATCTTGACTTGCCCTGAGTTTTGGCATAGAAACCGGCCGCTCTGCCAGCCCCTTTGAAGGAGTGTTCCCTTATGAAGCGACTCATCGCAGTCGTGGCGTTGCTCGTGCCCCTGTGGGGCTGCGCGCAGCCGAGCGAAGCACCCGCCAATCGAAGCGCCAACTTGAACAACAACACGAGCGCCACGCCCGCAGCGACGGCGACCGCGCCGGCCGTCTCCGAGGCGGCCATCACGGATCAAGAGAAACAGATCTGGGATGCGATCAAGCGGAAAGATGAGGCCGGCATCAACGCCATGCTGACCGATGACTTCCTCTACGTTGACAGCAATGGCGTCTCCGATAAGAAGGGCACGGTGCACGGCCTCAAAAACTTCAGCCCCACCGAAGTCACATTCTCCGATTGGAAGGTCTTGCCGATTGATGCGGATGCGGCCGTCGTGATTTATCAAGTGGCGGTGAAGGGCACGAACAACGGCCAATCCATTCCGCCCACGCCCGTGCGCGCCAGTTCCGTCTGGGTCAAACGCGGCGACAAGTGGCTCGCCCTCTTCCATCAAGACGCCGAGATCGTAACTTCCCCGCCCAACTCGCCGGCCGCCGACAAGAAGCCGGAGCATGCCGCGCCCGCTAACGCTAATGCGAACTCAGCCCCGCCGCCGCCGCAGGACGCGCGCGTCGAAGCCGCCGATCCGATCACCAAAGAGAAACAGGTCTGGGAAGAACTCAAGCACAAGAACTGGGACGCCTTCGCCAGCGACCTTGACGAGCGCCAGATCGAGATCGACCCTGAACGCGTTTACGACAAGGCCGGCTCAATCGCCAGCGCAAAGGAAGTTGACTTCAACAAGTACACGCTCAGCGACTTCAAGCAGGTGAAGATCGACGACGACGGCTCGATTGTGACTTACTTGGTCAAGTCCACTGACGGCAAGGAACAGATGCGCCACAGCACCGTCTGGACGAAGCGCGGCGACAAATGGCTCGCCCTCTTCCATCACGGCATACTGCTCATGCCACCCGCCAAACCGGCCAAGTAGCGCGCACAAACGTTAACCACAAAGACACGAAGAGACGAAGGAAAATGATGAACCATGACTGATGAATAAACAGCTATTCATTCATCGTTCATCAGTCTGCCTTTCCTTCGTGTCTTCATGTCTTTGTGGTTAACGTGCCGGCCCGCATCACGAACATAACGACATTGCAACGGCGCTGCAATAATCAGCACGCTCGCTTACGTCTATTATGACGCACGCGACGCGCTGCACACCGTTGCTCCGCAGCGCGCCAGTGCCCTCACCACGTCTGCTTTGCCATCGCAATCTAATTGATCGCGCGTCCCTTGCGCTTTAGCGCCGCAGTGTCTTTAGCACGCTCTCCTCCGGGCGACGGACGCCGCCGGAGTGGCTGCGTCAGGTGCGCGCGCTGGTAACCCGAACCGAGAGGAGTTTGTTACTTATGTTAAGAATGGGTCGCAGCAATAAACCGGAACAGGTCGAGAACGAGCAAGCCGCGCGGCAGCAACATACGCCGCCGCCCGCTTACAACCAGAACACAGACACAACGCCCGTGCGCCCCGCGCCGCCCCAACCCACGCCGAACACGAGCGCCCCCACGTTCGCCACCGCGCCCACGCCGCCGCGCGCCGTCTCCGAGACGGATGCGCTCGCGCGCGATTTGAAGGACGGCCTTGTCGGCGGCTTCGTCGGCGTTCACAGCGTCGTGTCCGGCGAGACGAACTTCAAAGGCATGTTGCGTGTGGACGGGCGCGTCTCAGGGCGCATCAACTCGCAGGACGGGACGCTCATCGTCAGCGCGGGCGGACAGGTCGCGGCCGACATTGAAGTGGCCGTCGCCAAGATCAACGGCACGGTCAACGGCGACATACACGCGCGCGAGCGGATCGAGTTCGGGCGCACGGCGCGCGTCAGCGGCAACATCCACACGCCCGCGCTCATCATCGAGCAGGGCGCGATCTTCGAGGGCAGTTGCCGCATGACCGAACAGCCTGCGGAACAAACGCGCCCACGCGCCGCCGCCACAAACACCAACGGCGCGCCGCCGCGCAACGTCAGCGCGCCGACGACGGCGACGGTTAATCGTGAGCAAAAGCCCGCGCCGCCCGACCTGTCTGTCAAACAGACTGAGCCGCACAGCGCGACGGTCTGAGTGCGAGTCTGTTATGCTATCGGCATGAACGGTGAAAGTAGAGTGTGCGGCGGATGACCACTGAAGAGACTTTTCGTGAGCGCGAATGTGTGCATCGCCGGCAGGGCGCGGCGGGCGAGTTCTATCGGGGCACGACTTACTTGCAGATGCTACAACGGCTGAGGCCGACGACGGCCGCGACCGAGTTCGCCGCGCGCGTCAGTTCTTTCTTCTGGTCGGACGCCGCGCAGATCATGGTCTGGCTCTGCCACGACTGCGCCGCCGAACTGCAAAAGCAAACGCGCCCTTGAACCGCGCCGAAAAATTTAACCACCAAGCCACGAAGCAGCCACGAAGCAGCCACGAAGCCACAAAAGCAAAGCTGCATGATGAATAGCAACTTATTCATCATGCAGCTTTGCTTTAACTCACGCCCACACGCCGGGGATCGCGGTCGCGCACTGCGGACACTGACCCGCAGGCGTAACGCGCACCTTGCGTATGATATAGCCGTAACGCTCGACGAGCAGTTCGTCGCACGTGGGGCAATAGGTGTGCTCCCAACGGCCGACGCGGCCCGGCAAGTTGCCCGCGTAGACGTAGCGCAGACCGGCCGCGCGCCCCATCTCGCAAGCGCGCACGAGTTGCTCGGCGGTCGTGTTCGCATGCTCCGTCATGTGATAGTCCTGATGAAACGCCGTCACATGCCACGGGATGTCGGGTGAGACGGCCGCGATAAAATCGGCCGCGCGCTGCAACTCGTCCGCCGCATCGTTGAAGCCCGGAATCACGAGCGTCACGATCTCCATCCAGAAGCCGCGCTCATGCACCATCCGCACCGTCTCCAAGATGTTATCCACCACGCCGCCCAACTGCCGGTAGTTGCGATCACTCATCGACTTCAAATCGATCTTGTAACAGTCCGTCCACGGGCGCAGATAATCCAACACCTGCGGCGTCGCATTCCCGTTCGAGATAAACGCCGTTCTAAACCCCGCCGCCTTCGCCTTCTTAAAAACCTCGACCGCCCACTCCGCCGTAATCAACGGCTCGTTATAACTCGACCCCACCAGCGCCGCCCCGTAAGCCTTCGCTAACGAGACAAGCCGATCCGACGACACCACCTGCGGCCGTGTCCCGCCGACTCATCGCGTAGAGCTTGACTCGTTAACCAATTCTGACAATAGCCGCAGTGCAGATCGCAACCGAGCATGCCGAAGGTGAGTGTGTCGGAGCCGGGCAGGACGTGGAAGAAGGGCTTCTTCTCGGTCGGGTCGCAGGCGAGGGCGGCGACGTAGTTGGCGGGCACGAGCAAGCGCCCCGCTTCGTTGTAGCGCACCTTGCAGATGCCGCGTTTGCCCGCACCGATCAGGCAGCGATGTCCGCAGGCATAACAGCGCAACGCGTCGTGCGGCAGATGTTCGGTCAACTCCGGCGCGGCTGCGACCGTCAACTCGTCCAACACTTCGGCGAGCGAAGCTGATCGCTGACCTAACGACATAACTACTTAAAACCTCTTTACTGACGGAGCGATCAGCGGTCAGCTAAAACAGAAAGCTGATTGCTGACCGCTGATCGTTGCTGCGTCACGATAGTTTAGTGTTCTTCAATTTTTCCCACTCGGCTTTGGCCTCGGCGGGCAGATCGCCGGGCAGGGTTTCGACGGGCACGTCGTAGCGGGCGCAGAAGTCGCGCCAGAGTAGGAAGCGTGTGTCGAACTGCCCGGTGTGTTCCGAGATCACGTTGGGCACGGCGGGTTTATCTTTCGGCTTGTCTTCGGCCACGGCGAATCGTCCCCTCTGTTCTTCAGGATGCGTGCAAGGGAGAGTTAAGCGTCGCGGCTATTCTAGCAAGTTTGAGCGGTTCGTGTTGAGTGGCGGCGGGCTGATCTTGAATCTGAGGTTTGTGCGCTGCGTTTATCAGGTGGCGCTTTTCAGATACATCTGGCCGGTTGGGGCGGCAACGCCGGTTTGCGGTTCGAGCGTGACGGCGAAGATTTGTGCGTGGCGACCCGCAGGCGGAATCTGCTCGCGCAGTTCTGCGCGCCCGCTTGGGTCGGTCGTGAAGACGCGACCGGGCAGCGGTTGACCATCGGCGATGAACCAGAGTTGATAAGCCTTACCGGGCGGCGGGGCGGGCAAGCCTGCGGCGACGAGGAGCGCGCGCCCCGTCTGCTCGTCGTAAGTGAGGCGTGCATGTGCGCCGTTGGCGGCGGGCGTGCCGGCCAGTTCGGCCGTGTGCGCGTCGGGGGCGGCGAGCAGGTCGTTATCGGCGCGCACGGCCGCGAGCGTCTGTTGAGTCTGCTGCAAACTCTGTGTGAGCCGCGCGAGTTCGGTCTGTAGTTTGCGGTCGCGCGCCCAGAGCGTGGCGAGTGCGACGGCGAGTATTGCGATTGTGATCGACGCGGCCAGCGCGCCATAGATCGCAAGCGGGCTTGCGCCGAACGGGCGACGCGGCGCGCGCGGCTCAAAGGGCAAGACAGTCGCGTCGGGCGTGGTCGCGTGGGTGGTCGTGGTCGCTGTGCCGATGGTTGACGCGGGCACAATGGGTGCGCCGCCGGTGGGGGCGAGCGGCGGCGCGGCTTTGATCTGCGCGAGCAGGCTTGCGCGCACGTTGGGCGACGGGGCGACGGGCACGATTGTGTGCGCGAGCAGGGCGGCAGCGGCGCTCAAGTCGTCGAGTTCGGCGCGACACTCGGCGCACGACGACAGATGCGCGGCGAGCGTCTGCGCGTCTTCGTGGTCGAGCGCCGCGAGGGCGGCGGCCGCCAACATCTCCTTGTAGTCGTCGTGGTTCATTAAAACATCAACTGCGCGGTCTGTCGTTGTTCGCGCAGCAACTCGCGCAGTTTGATCAGACCCGAACGCATGCGCGTCTTCACCGTGCCGAGCGGCTGATTCAAACGCGCCGCAATCTCGGTCTGCGTCAGTCCGTTGTAGTAAGCCAAACACAATGCGCGCCGTTGTTCTTCCGGCAAGCGCGCGAGCGCCGCCTGCACAATCGCGCGTTGCTCCGAATGGAGTACGTCGGCGCTGGCGTCCGCCGTCTCTTCGCGCACTTCGCGTTGCGCGGCGGTGGCCGCGCGGGCGCGTGCATCGAGTGCGCGCAGCCGATCAATCGCGCGGCTGCGCGCCAGCGTGACGAGCCAAGTGAAGCCACGCCCACGCGCTTCATCGAAGTCGGCGGCCCGCCGCCAGACTTGCATGAAGACTTCTTGCAACACGTCCTCCGCCTCTGGGCGGTCGTGCAATATACGGAGCAGTAGACCTAACAGGATGGCGCTGTAGCGATCATAGAGCGCCGCGATGGCGCTCTCGTCACCGCGCGCGATGGCGTGCAGCAACTCTGTGTCGGAGATCGGTTCGGCGTGGTCGGAAGCAGACACGGGAAGCAGTAGGCAGATGGCAGTAGGCAGTCAGCAGTTAAAGGCTGGTCTATCTTGACTGCCTACTGCTGACTGCCTATTGCCGACTATTCTTTACGCAACTGTGATCGAGTCGTCGAGGTACACGTCCTGAATGGCGTTGAGCAGGTCGACGCCTTCGTTCATCGGGCGTTGGAAGGCCTTGCGCCCGGAGATGAGGCCCATGCCGCCGCCGCGCTTGTTGATGACGGCGGTGCGGACGGCCTCGGACATGTCGCTTGCGCCCTTCGACTCGCCGCCGGAATTGATCAGCCCGCAGCGCCCCATGTAGCAGTTCGCCACTTGATAGCGCACGAGATCGATGGGGTTGTCCGTGGTCAACTCGTCGTAAATCTTCGGGCTGGTCTTGCCGTAGGCTGAGCCACCCATGTTGAGCGCGTTGAAGCCGCCGTTGGTCGTGGGCAACTTCTGCTTGATGATGTCGGCCTCGATGGTCACGCCGAGGTGGTTGGCTTGGCCCGTTAGATCGGCCGCCGTGTGCATGTCGCCCTTGTCGGTCTTGAACGACGGGTTGCGCAGGTAGCACCAGAGGATCGTGGCCATGCCGAGTTCGTGCGCGTAGGCGAAGCTCTCGGCGATCTCGACGAGTTGGCGTGTGGACTCGTCGGAGCCGAAATAGATCGTTGCGCCGATGGCGACCGCGCCCATGTCGTGCGCTTGATCGATTGTGCCGAACAAGACCTGATCGAACTTGTTCGGATAGGTTAACAACTCGTTGTGGTTGATCTTGACGATGAAGGGAATCTTGTGCGCGTAGCGGCGCGCGACGATGCCGAGCACGCCGAAGGTCGAAGCCACCGCGTTGCAGCCGCCCTCGACGGCGAGGCGCACGATGTTGTCGGGGTCGAAGTAGATGGGGTTGGGCGCGAAGGATGAACCGGCCGAATGTTCGATGCCTTGATCGACGGGCAGGATCGAGAGATAGCCTGAACCGCCGAGTCGCCCTGCGTCGAACAGGGTTTGCAGCGAGCGCAGCACGCGCGGCGTTCGATCCGACGCCGACCAGACGCGATCTATGAAGTCCGGGCCGGGCAGTTGCAACTGATCTTTGGGGATCGTCTGCGAGGTGTATTCGAGCAGCGCGCCGGCATCCGCACCGAGCAGGTCTTCGATGCGGCCCGCGTTCGTGCCCTCGCGTTTCAGTTCGGTGGCCATGTGCTTTCATCCTCCAAGGGGTGTTGAATAGATGCTTGAAAACTTCGCCGTGTCAGTTAGGATAGGCGTGGCGCGGATTATAGCAGGCCCGTGAGCGCCCGCCAACGTGTTGCACGCCGCGCCCGGCCAATCCTTGTCAAACACGGCCCGGTTTTCGTAAAATCACCTGCCGTCGTGAATCTAGCGGCGTTGGCTTCACACCGCCTGAGTAGCTGTCCTAACTGATCGTCATTAAGGGCGTTTCGTCCGACTCGTAGCGACACTAAATCGAAAGGTTAAGAAAGATGTTGCAGTCCCCACTTGCCTATCGTTTCATGGGCCTGTCTGCGGCCTGTCTGCTGTTCTGCCTGCTCGCCGTGCCGGTGGCGCGGGCCGGCGGCGATGAGTGGCGACCCGTCGATCCGGCGGAACTCGCCTTGAAAACTCCCGTCGTCGAACGGGACGCCGACGCCGAGGCGCTCTTTTGGGAAGTGCGCGTCAACGATTCGGGCGACGATTTGGTCTTTAACAACTACATCAGGATCAAAATCTTCACCGAGCGCGGGCGCGAATCGCAGAGTCGCATCGACATCATTCCGTTCCGGCCGAACACGCGCATCAAGGACGTGTTCGGCCGCACGATCAAACCCGACGGCACGATCATCGAGTTGAAGAAAGAAGACGTGTTCGAGAAGATCATCGCCAAGGCGGGCGACGTGAAACTGCGCGCCAAGACGTTCGCTTTGCCGGCCGTCGAGCCGGGCGCGATCATCGAGTACCGCTGGCGCGAGGTCTATCCGAACAGTTCGGCCAACTACACGCGGCTGCACTTCCAGCGCGACATTCCCGTCCATTCGATCAAGTACCTGATCAAACCTTCGAGCCACTATCTCGGCGCTGACGCGATGCGCTCCCAACCGTTCGGCATGCAGACGCCCAAGTTCGAGAAAGAGAAAGATGGCTACTACAGCACGACGTTGCAGAACGTGGCGGCCTACCACGAAGAACCGCGCATGCCGCCCGCCGACGAAGTGCGCGCGTGGCTGCTCGTCTACTATTCGGACGCGCGCGAACCGAACGTCGAAAAGTACTGGAAGGAGTTCGGCAAGGGCTTGTACGATGTCTTCAAAGACGACCTGAAGCCGAAGGACGAGGTGAAGCAAAAGGCCGCCACGATTGTCGGCGACGCCACGACGCCCGAACAGAAACTCGAACGCCTCTACGAGTTTTGTCGCACGCAGATCAAGAACGTGAGCGACGACGCATCGGGGCTGACGGCCGACGACCGCGCCAAGTTGAAAGATAACAAGTCGGCCGCCGACACCCTGAAGCGCGGGCAGGGCACGGCGCATGGATGTGATCTATCTCTTCGGCGCGCTGGCGAACGCCGCCGGCCTCGACGCGCGCCTCGCCATGATGGCGGATCGCAGCGACATCTTCTTCAAGCCGACCTTCGCCAATCCCTACTTCCTGCTTCAGACCGGCATGTTCGCCGTCGCCGTCAAGGTCGGCGACCAGTGGCGCTTCTACGATCCGGCCGAGCGCCTACTGCCCGCCGGCATGTTGCGCTGGCAGGACGAGTGGCAGCAGGCGCTCGTGCCCGATCCGAAAGAGGGCCTCTGGGTGCAGACCCCGCTCTCGAAGCCGGAGAAGTCGCTTGAGAAGCGCACGGCCAAGTTACAGTTGAGCGATGACGGCACGCTCGAAGGCGACGTGCGGATCGAGTACACAGGCCACCTCGGCGCGGACAAGAAAGAGTTCAACGACGACGACTCGCCGCAGCAACGCGAGCAGACCTTGCGCGACATGATCAAGGCGCAGATGAGCACGGCCGAAGCTGGCCGACATAAAGATCGAGAACGTGCAAGACCCCGTCAAGCCGTTCGTCTATGCCTTCCACATCCGCGTGCCCGGCTACGCGCAACGCACGGGCAAGCGGCTCTTTCTGCAACCCGCCTTCTTCGAGCGCGGGCGCGGCGCACTGTTCACTTCCGCCGACCGCAAGAACATGGTCTATTTCAACTATCCGTGGTCGGAACAGGACGACGTAGAGTTCGAGTTGCCGACCGGCTTCGCGCTCGACAACGCGGACGCGCCCGCGCCATTCGCGGCCGGTGCGATCTGCAAGTACGACGTGGCGCTCGCCGTCACAAAGGACCGACGCCAACTCGTCTATCGCCGCAAGTTCTTCTTCGGCGGCGGCGGCAACGGGCTGCTCTTTCCCGCGACCTCGTATCCGCAACTCAAACTACTCTTCGATATGTTGCACAAGAGCGACGACCACACCATCACGCTCAAACAGGGCGCAGCCACCGAGACGACCTCAAAGACGACCTCAAACTGAATCGGAGTCAGCAATGTTTTATCGCACACTCAGCCTCGTCTGTTTACTGCTCGCATTGTCGTGCGCGCCCGCGCTGGCCGCAGGCGACGACGCGCCCCCGTGGTTGCAACAGGCCGCGGCCTCGGTCGCGCCCGCTTATGCCAAAGACGTGCCCGCCGTCGTCCTGCTCAACGAGCAGCAGGTCACGATCAACCCAGACGGGCGCATGGTCAAGACGACCACCTATGCGATCCGCATCCTGACGCGCGAAGGGCGTTACTTCGCCGAAGCCCGCGAAGGCTACGAGACGGACACGGGCAAGGTGCGCGAACTGCGCGCGTGGCTCATCCGGCCCGGCGGCCAGATCAAACGCTACGGCAAGGACGAGACGGTCGATCTCGCGGGCGACATCAACGATGTCTATAACGAGTCGCGCTACAAGTTCATCAGCGCGAAGGACGAGGCGGACGCGGGCGCGGTCTTCGGCTATCAATCCGTGACCGAGGAGCGCGCGCTCTTTCCGCAAGAGAAGTGGGAGTTTCAAAATCGGCTGCCCGCGCTCATCTCGCGCTATGCGCTCAGTCTGCCGACAGGTTGGAGCGCCAGCACCGTCACCTTCAACCACGCCAAAGTCGAACCGACCATAGCGGGTTCAACTTATACGTGGGAGTTGCGCGAGCTTGCGCCGATTGAACCGGAGGTTGCCAGCCCGCGCGTCAGCAGCATGGCCCCGCGCATCGCCATCTCATACGCGCCCGCGCAGGGCGCAGCGCCCGCCACCATCGGCGCGCGCAACTTCACCAACTGGACCGAGGTGTCGCGCTGGTACAGCGAACTGTCCGACCCGCAGGCCGCGCCCGACGAGACGGTCGCCGCCAAAGCGCGCGAGTTGACCGCAGGCGCGCAAACCGAACTGGCGCGCATTCAAGCCATCGCGCGCTACGTTCAGAGTCTGCAATACATCTCGATCCAGATCGGCGTGGGTCGCTTCCGCCCGCACTCGGCCGCCGAAGTCATGGCGAAACGTTACGGCGACTGCAAGGACAAAGCGAACCTGATGCGCGCGCTCTTGAAGGCCGTCGGCATCGAAGCCTTCCCCGTCTTGATCTATTCGGGCGATCAAACTTACGTGCGCGAAGAGTGGGCTTCGCCCAGCCAGTTCAACCACTGCATCGTCGCCGTCAAGGTCGGCCGACAGACGCAAGGCCCGACCATCATCGAGCATCCGAAACTCGGCCGCCTGCTCATCTTCGATGCGACCGACGACAACACGCCCGTTGGCGATCTGCCCGGTCACGAACAGAACAGCTTCGCGCTTGTCGCGGCGGGCGACGCGGGCGCGCTCCTGCGTATGCCGGTCACGCCGCCCGAAGCGAATCAACTCGAACGGCAGGCCGAAGTCAATCTCGCTGCCGACGGCTCGATCACGGCGCTCGTGCGCGAGCGTTCCGCCGGGCAATCGGCGGTGCGCGAGCGCGCGAGTTTTCGTCGGCTTGCGCGCCCCGAATACAACAAGATGATCGAAGACTGGATCACGCGCGGGGCGACCGCCGCGAAGATCACTAAGGTCGAACCGGCCGATGGCAACGGCGACGGCCGCTTCGCGCTCGACGTTGAGTTCACGGCCGCAGCTTACGGCCAGTTGATGCAGGATCGCTTGCTCGTCTTCAAACCGGCCATCGTCTCGCGCCGCGAGTCCGTGTTCCTCAACGCGACGGCGCGCAAGCACCCGGTCGTGCTTAGCTCATACGCCTACACCGAGACGGTCAACGTCAAACTGCCCGCCGGCTTCGACGTGGACGAACTGCCCGACGCGGTCAAACTCGACGCCCCGTTCGGCACATATGCCGCGACCTATGCGGTCAAAGACGGGCAACTCCACTTCACGCGCACGCTCCTGCAACGCGCCGCCACCATCCCCGTCGAACAGTACGCCACCGTGCGCAACTTCTTCGAGCGCATCCGCGCCGCCGAGCAAGCCCCCGTCGTCCTCGCACGCAAGTAACACGACAAAGTAATGACGAAGGCTGAAGGCTGAATAAGGCACTGTGCCTTATTCAGCCTTCATCGTTTCTTCGTTAAAGACCTTTTGGGCGGGGCGGTTCAAGGGCCAGATAACCGGCGAGCCATGCGTTGAAGGAGAAGGTCGGATCGAGCGTGAACGGTAGTTGCCCGATGACGGGGACGAGTTCGTTGAGCGTTGCTTGCGGCGGCTCTGCGCGGTCATACGAACGCTGTTGGACGCTGGTGGCATAGCGGAGCGAGAAGTGGTCGCCCGGTTGCACGACGATGAGATTCGTGCGATAGCCGCCGCTGCCGCCGTGGACGGAGAAGCGCGGCGGGTCGCCATCGTATTCGTCAACCTCTTCGTGTTGCACCACCATCGTGAGCGGCACGCCCGGCGCGATAATTAGGATGGGGACAGAACCGTCCAGCCCCGGCTCTGCGCCGGCCACGCCCGGCGTTGTGCTGCCGAGCGCAAGATTGAACCGGCCCGGTTTGCGCGCGATGAAGGTGGCCGAAAATTCTCGCGTGTTGCCGCCGCGGTTGCGGTGCGGCATGTCGTATACCCGTCGCCCGACATACTGCACATACTCCGCGGCCGGATTAACGACCGCGCTCGTGTCAAGCTTCTCGTCCGCTCCTGACGGCTGCGCCGCCACTGTCTCCCAGAGCGTCGCATCATACGGCTGTTTGCGCAGACTGAACGTGTGGCCGGTGTACGCGTCGAGAATGATGGGCAAGATGAACGTGTCGCCGAGACAACCGTAGGTCGCCGGGTGGAAATACTGCGGCAGCCGTGGGCAGCCGCGCGGGCCGACGGTGAACGAGAGCGCGCGCACGCCATGCGTGAACATCGGATCGCTGTGCTTGTATCTGTACTGGACCGTAAAGACGCCGCTTCGTCTGGGGCGGACGTGCGCCAGCCAGTAGCGCGCGCCCGTATGCTGCGAATTGTTGTGCGCCAACTCCGTCCGCACCAACTCGAACTCCGCCGCACACGCCGCGTCGAACGCGCGCCGCAACGCCGACACGTCAAGCTGCGCCGCCTGCTTCTGTCCCGTCGCTTGACCAGCCGGCGCAAGCACCAGAGCGCACAACACCAACGCGCCCAACAACGACTTAACTTGCAGCCAGCTTGTCATAAGCATCAACGGCGATCAGGTTTCGTGCTAACGCCCGCGTCGCTATTGCGTCGCGCCATCGGTGATGGTGAATTTAATGTCGCGGCTGCTTTCGGACAACTTTTGGTCTGCGTTGTTGTACGCCGCAACTTGCCAGCGATAAGTGCCTTTCGCCAGCGGCTTATCAATCGCAAAGGTAGTGGCCTCGATGCGCTCGTTGATGTACGGCGAGGTGGTGCTTGAATCTTCCGGATAGATGCTGAACTTGTAATAAGCCGCGTCTGGGTACGCCGCCCATTTCAACTCAAGATTTTGCGCGCTCACTTTAGCGCCCGCCTTCGGGTTGAGCGTCTTCAGATCATCCTTGAACAGATTGGTCGGCGCGACGAACAGCGTCTTATCAGCACTAACTTCATACTTGGTTGAACTGAGGCCGGCGATGCCCGTCGTCGCAAAGATATACCCGTCGGTGTCGAACACACGCGCCAGCAAACCCTCATAGACTTTCGGCTCGACGTTCACGATCACATACTCGCCGTCCTTGTCCGTGCGCGCCGTATAGCTTTTCCCGCCACAACCGCCGAGGAACTGGTTGAACTCTGCGCACAACTTAACTTCAATATTCTCGGCCGGCTTGCCGTTATACAAAACTTTCCCCTGCACATTACCCGTGCCCGGCGCAGGCTTAACGCGCTCAACTCCTGTGACCGTGCCGCCCGTCACTGGCGACGGCGTGCCAGCCGGCCCTGTCGCCGTCGTCGTGTTCGTTGCCGGAGTCGTCTTGTTAGCATCTTTGCAACCCGTCAACAAGAGTGCTGTGCTAACACAGATGCAAGCCATCAACCATTTAATGACCATAATCTCAACCTTTCTTTGATCGCTCGAATAGCACCAAGAGCTACTACAACTCACGCCACGCGACCGCTCGCCATAGCGACACTTTTATCATTCATCACTGCCATCATCTTCCGGCGCACGCAGCATGAGTTGCCGCAACGCTTCGTGCAACCGCAGGGCGACACTGCCGGCGGGCACAGTGTAGCGATGAAAATCATAGGTCGTCACCAGCCCGACGCCGAGCCGTGCGGAGGTGAGAAAGATTTCGTCCGCGTCGCCGAGTTGCGCCAACTCATAGACGCCTTCGACGACGGGCACGGACAGTTCGGCGGCGAGTTCGAGCACGCACTCGCGCGTCGTGCCCGCGAGCGCGCCCGTCGAGAGCGCGGGCGTGTGCGCCGTGCCCTTCGTGACCCAGAACAGATTCGCCCGCGTCGCGCCCGCAATCTCGCCGCGTTCGTTCAACTGCACCGCCTCGTCGAAGTCGCGCGCCCGCGCCTCGGCCTGCGCCAACGTCTGTTCCAGATAACTCACGCTCTTAACGCCCGCGAGCGCCGCATACGTGTTCACCCGAAACGGCGACAGCGTGAGCGCCAGCCCTTCATCCGCCGACGCAGGCGCATCGCTCGTCGTGATCAAAAGATCGGTCGCAACCTCTTTATCCGCCCGCGTCTCGCTTCATCTTCGCGCGCCAACAACGTCACGCGCGCCAGCCCGCGCTCGACGTTGTTCGCTGCCAGCAGACGCGCAAGATCAGCACCGACGTTTAACTCGTCCAACTCGCCGAGCGCGACGCCCGCACGCGCTGCATGTTCGACCAGCCGCGCCCAGTGTCGCGCCCACAGAAATGCGCGCCCGCGCTGCACCGCCACCGTCGTGAACACGCCGCGGCCATCACGCGCCGCCGCCGTCAACGCAGGCACACGCGCTCTGGCCGGTTCGAGCAGACGATGATTATGAATGATGCGCTGCTGCATCTCGACCGAACTAAGTTTTAATCGGCCGCAGAGGCCAGTGCTTCGGCCTGTAGCCGTTGACCGAGGGCGGTGCGCCATGCGGCTTCGAGGGCGCTGATGTCGCGGTTGACAACTGGCGTGTCGTTGATGTTGATCCGCAACTGCGCGCCGCCGACGCGACCGATGACGGCGAAAGGACAATTGAGTTCAGCCGCGATCTCTGCGAGGCGTGCGTGGGCTGACTCGTCGAAGCTGACGACGATGCGCGAGGGCGACTCGCTAAAGAGTTGCGTGGCGACCGGCAAGTTATCTTTGACTGTTATGTCCGCGCCGATAGCTGGCCGGTTGAGCGTGGCGAAGCACGCTTCGGCCAAAGCGACGCCCAAGCCGCCGTCGGCGCAATCGTGCGCCGATCTTAGTAAGCCTGCTTCAGCCGCGCGCAAGCATGTTGCCTGTACGGCTTGTTCCAGTTGCAGATCGAGCGCGGGCACGCGGCCTGCGCGCATCATCTCGGCAGTCGTGCGGCCGAGCACCGTCGCGGCATACTCGCTGATCGAGAGGTCATCATTCGTCGTGCCGAGCAGCGCGACGAGATCGCCCGTCTGTTTGAAGCCCGGTTGAATGATGCGGCGCACGTCTTCGACCAGCCCGACCATGCCGATCACAGGCGTCGGCAAGATGCCGCGCCCTTCGGTTTCGTTATAGAACGAGACGTTGCCGGAGATGACCGGCGTGTCGAACGCGCGACACGCTTCGGCCATGCCGTCGATCACTTCGGAGAACGCCCACATCACTTCGGGTCGTTCGGGCGAAGCGAAGTTCAAACAGTTCGTGATCGCAATCGGGCGCGCGCCGACGCAGACGACGTTGCGCGCCGCTTCGGCGACGACCAACGCTGCACCCGCGCGCGGATCGGCCGCGCAATAACGACCGTTGCCGTCGAGACACATGGCGAGCGCGCGCCGCGTCTCTTTGATCCGCACGATGGCTGCGTCCGCACCGGGCAGCACGGCCGTGTTCGTCCGCACCATATGATCATACTGCCGATAGACCCACTCCTTCGACGCGACGTTCGGCGCAGCCAGCAGCCGCAACAACGATTCATTATGATCAACTCTGATCGTCGTCCGTCGTTCGTTGTCCGTTGGCACTCGCAAGCGCAGGCGCAGTCGGCGGCGCGGGTGAAATGAGATCAACGCCACCTCCAATAGCGACAACTTCATCATTCAATGCGCCGCTTTCATCCTTTCGATCCGGCGCGCGCATGGGTCGTTCGTAAACGGGCGCTTCGTCGGTCAACAGCCGGACAGGAATGTCCGCGACCGTGCCTTCGTGATGCATGACCTGCACGTGCCCCGTGTCGGTTACGCGCCCGATGACGACTGCGTCCAAGTCCCAATTCTTGAAGATGTCCACGACCTGTCGCTCGCGCCCGCGATGCGCGACGATCAACATGCGCTCTTGCGATTCGGACAGCATGATCTCGTAAGCCGTCATCGCCTGCTCGCGTTGCGGCACGAGCGTGAGATCGAGTTCAAGGCCCTGTGCCCGCGCGCGCCGCCATCTCGCACGACGAAGACGTGAGGCCCGCCGCGCCCATGTCTTGAATGCCCGCGACCGCGCCGCTACGCATCGCTTCGAGGCACGCTTCCAATAACAGTTTTTCTAAAAACGGATCGCCGACCTGCACGGTCGGTCGTTTCTCTAACGCCTCGTCGTCAAATTCGGCCGAGGCCATCGTCGCGCCGTGGATGCCGTCGCGCCCCGTCTTTGCGCCGACGTACAAGACAGGATTGCCGACGCCCGCCGCGCGCCCGAAGAAGATTTGATCGTGACGCACAAGACCAAGCGCAAACGCGTTGACGAGCGGGTTCAACGCATAAGCATCGTCGAACATGACCTCGCCGCCGACGGTGGCGACGCCGAACGCGTTGCCATAGTGCGCGATGCCCGCGACGACACCGGCCAAGAGCGCACGGTTGCGCCGGCCTGTCCGTGCGTGGTCGAGCGAACCGAAGCGCAAGCTAGTTCATCGCCGCGACGGGGCGCGCGCCCATCGTGAAGATGTCGCGCAGGATGCCGCCCACGCCCGTCGCCGCGCCCTGAAACGGTTCGATGAACGACGGATGATTATGTGACTCGACTTTGAAGGCGGCGCACCAGCCGTCGCCGATATCCACGACGCCCGCGTTCTCGCCCGGCGGCACAACCACGCGCTCGTTGCGCGTCGGCAGACGCCGCAGATGCACCTTCGATGATTTATAAGAACAGTGTTCCGACCACATCACAGAGAAGATGCCCAACTCGACCAGCGACGGCGTGCGGCCTAGCAACTCTTTAATGCGTTCGTATTCGGCCCCGGTGAGATTGTGCGCGGCGACTACTTCGGGTGTGATCACGGTGTCCATAATGAAGGGTACTGAAGCAGTTTCACCACGAAGACACTTAAGACACGAAAGCAAGGATGAATAGCTATTTATTCATCCTTCATCTTTTTAGTGACTTCGTGTCTTTGTGGTGAGTCTTAATCGACATTCAAAATATTCCTGCGGAGTCTGCGTCCGGGTTAGTTCTCGCTCAGCACTTTGTCGAGCAAGGGGCGCAGTTCTTCGGGCTTGATGCGCCCTTTGTGTTTGAAGACGATCTGACCGTGCCGGTCGAAGAGAAAGGTCGCGGGCAGTTCGCCGCCCCAAGTGGGATCGACCGCGTTGATAACCGGCTCGGAGTCCGTCACGTTCAAAATGTAAGCGGGCATGCGCGCGCGCATCGCGCCCAAGAATTTCGGCACGCCCGTCTTTAGTTCCGACGGCTCGTCCACCGAGATAGCGACGAAATCAAGCCCGCGCGCGCGATAGTCGCTATCGATCTTAACGAGGTCGGGGAACTCTTCGCGGCACGGCTCGCACCAAGTGGCCCAGAAGTTGACGAGCAGCGGCCGTTCGTTCGGCGGCGTGCCGCGCGCGAACAGTTGCTTGATGCCGGCCCCGTCGAGCAGGCTCGACCGGCACTTGCGTTGCAGCGCGTATCGGCGGGCGACGTGTGCGCGTTGCTTGTGGCCGCTGCTTACGCTTCGCGCGCGGGCGGTTAACGCCGTCGAACGTGCGTGCGCGCGCCTTCATTGGCGAAGACGCGCACACAGGCGGCGCGCTCACAAACGTCGTGACGCTTACAGCAAGCGCAAGCAGCAAAACAATTTTCATGTCGGCGTGTTACCCGCGCTTGATCGAGCACCCGAAGGTTTTGCCTTCCGTCTTGGCGACGGGCTGGCCGGCAAGCACGGCGTCGATGGCGTCGCGCAGATCGTTGGCGGTGATGGTCGTGGCGTCTTGCGCATTGTCGATGCGTCCGTGATAGACGAGCTTGTTCGCGGCGTCGAGAAAGAAGACTTCGGGCGTGCGTTGCGCGCCGAGGCGGTCGGCGATCTTATTGCCCTCGTCCTTGAGGATCGTGAAGGTCAAGTGCTTCTCGGTCGCGTGCGCTTTAACGGCCGCGGCCGGCTCGCCTGTGTTCGAGTTGATGCCGACGACGTTGACACCGCGCGCCTTGTAGTCTTGCCAGAGTTTTTCCATCCGTTCGTTGTAGGCGTTCGACACAGGGCACTTCGTCGCTATGAAGATAAGCACCGTGCCGTGCTTGCCTTTCAAGGCCGAGAGCGAATGCGCCGCGCCGTCGGTGTCCGGCAACTTGAAGTCTTCGACGGTCGCGCCGATGGCGACGGCCGCCGCCGGTACTTCGACGGCACATAGACGGCGCGCACAGTCTGTGTGGTCATGGTCAACAAGGCGAGCGCGCCCGCGAGGGCGAACGTCAGGGCGAATGCGGATTGCTTTTTCATCTCTAATCAATAACTCCTTTACATGGATAGCTACAGGAAGCGAAAGCTTACAGAATGCAGTGAGCAGTGACAAGTATGAAAGGCAGTGACCAGTGACCAGTGACGTGTGACGAACAGCAGACAGTTATTAACTTGTCACTTGTCACTCGTCACTTGTCACTGCCTTTTTCAGCTTGAAGCGCCAGAGCATGCGTTGTTCGTGGGCGTCGTATTCGTGGCGGGCGGCGACGACGCGCCAGTGGCCCATGTGCTGCCAACGACCGGGGGCGAGTTTGTTGAAGAGTGGGACGGCGTGCCCGCTTTCGATGGCGGCGAGCAGCGCGCGGTTCGGCGGCGTCAGCAGTTGATCGCCGTGCCGACCTGCGCCGGTGTAGTGGATGGTGTCGGCGTCGTCTGCGTCGTGACGGTCTGGGTAACAGGGATTGATGCGGCCGAAGTCCGTGAGCAAAGAGATCAATTTGCCGTCGCGTTGATAGACGCCGTTGCGTATGCGGTGCGTGCGTTGCACCTCGGCCCAAGTGAGAATGCGTTCAGGATGCAAGGTTGCGTGCGGGGGCGAAACAGATCAGGCGCGCTTGCCTCATCGCTCTTGCGCGAGGGCCAGTGTGTTGGTGAGCGAGCGGAAGAGGCCGCGCCCGTCGGCCGAGCCGAGCAGGTCTTCGCAGGCGCGTTCGGGGTGCGGCATCAAGCCCATGACGTTGCGGGCGCGGTTGCAGATGCCCGCGATGTTATCGCGCGCGCCGTTCGGGTTGGCTTCGTCGGTTGGGTCGCCGGCCGCGTCGCAGTAGCGGAAGACGATCCGGTCTTCCTGTTGCAATTCGGCGAGCGTCGCGTCGTCGCAGACGTAGTTGCCTTCGGCGTGGGCAATGGGGAGGCGCAAGGTCGCGCCGCGTTGCAGTTCGTTCGTGAACGGCGTGTCGGTCGTCTCGACGCGGACGTTGATGTGCGCGCAGACGAAGTGCAGGCCGCGATTGCGTATGAGCGCGCCGGGCAAGAGGCCCGCCTCGCACAAGATTTGAAAGCCGTTGCAGATGCCAAGCACCATGCGCCCACGCGCCGCGAAATCTTTCACCGCCGCCATCACGGGCGAGAAACGCGCGAGCGCACCGGCACGCAGATAGTCGCCATAAGAGAAGCCGCCCGGAATGATGAGCGCATCGTAGCCCGCGAGATCAGTCTCTTTGTGCCAGACGAAACTGACGGGCTGACCGACGTGTTTCGAGATCACGTGATACGCGTCGTGATCGCAGTTCGAGCCGGGAAAGACGACGACGCCGAATTTCATTACTCGACCTCCACGCGATAGTCCTCGATGACCGGGTTCGCCAAGACTTCGCGCGCCATGCGTTCGGCGACGCCGAGCGCGTGGGCGCTATCAACCGAGTCGTCAAGCGCGATCTCGAAGTACTTGCCCTGTCGTATGTCCGCGACGCCGCCGTAGCCGAGCAACGCGACTGAGTGCTGGATGGCTTTACCCTGTGGGTCGAGTACGCCCGGTTTGAGTGTGACGTAAACTTTCGCCTTCACCTGTTAACATCCTCCCGCCGTGGTGCGGCCCGAAACATTGCGCGCAGACGGCGCTTAACATATCATGCGCCCCATTCCTCGGTGTATCGCGCAGAACCGAACTGTTGAATTTTTGTTCGCAAAGGAGCATTAGCTTATGCAGAATCCCCCGCCCGATCCGGGTTACAACGCCCCGTACACGCCGCCCACCAGTGGCGTTGGCAAATCCAGCACCGGCCTCGATGCCAATGTCGCCGCCGGCATCAGCTACCTGCTTGGCTGGGTGTCAGGGCTGATCTTTTACATGATCGAAAAAGAGAGCCGCTTTGTTCGCTTCCACGCGATGCAATCGCTGCTATTGGGCGCGGCCTCGATTGTGATCTGGATCGTGCTGCGCATCCTCGGCGAGATCCCGTTCATCGGCTTCGTCGCCGGACTACTTGGGATCGTGATCTGGTTGGCGTTCCTCGCCGTCTGGATCATGTGTCTGGTCAAAGCCTTCACAGGGAAAGATTTCAAACTGCCCGTGATCGGCGACATCGCCGAGAACATCATCAACAAGTAAGAGCGGCACGACAGGTCAATTAACAAAGAGCTTACGCGCGCTCCGAGCGGCGCGGTGGTGAAAACGTCACTGCCGCGCCGCTTCGGTTTCAAAGACGCGCGCGAAGACTTGATCGACGTTGCGTAGATAAGTGTCGAGCGCAAAGGCGCGTTCGATCTGTGCGGGCGACAAGTGCGCGCTGATGTCCGCGTCGGCGAGCGCGAGCGTGCGAAAGTCGCCGCCTTCGTCCCAGACGCGCATGGCGTTGCGCTGCACCCATTCATAAGCCTGCTCGCGCGCCACGCCCGCCTGCGCTAACGCGAGCAAGAGTTGCCCGCTAAAGACCAACCCGCGCGTCGCGTTCAAGTTCGCCAGCATGCGTTCAGGATAGACGACGAGCGTGTCGAACAAGCCCGTCGCCTTGTGCAGCATGTAGTCGAGCGCGATTGACGCGTCGGGCAGCACGACGCGCTCGGCGGACGAGTGCGAGATGTCGCGTTCGTGCCAGAGGGCGACCGACTCAAGCCCCGCGACCGCGTAGCCGCGCACGACGCGCGCGAGGCCGCAGATGCGCTCCGACAAGATCGGGTTGCGCTTGTGCGGCATCGCGCTCGACCCTTTTTGCCCGCGCTTGAATTTCTCCTCCGCCTCGCGCACCTCCGTCCGCTGCCAGTGGCGCACCTGCAACGCAAACTTATCAAGCGACGACGCGATCAATGCGAGCGTGCATAAATACTCAGCGTAGTTATCGCGCTGTATGATCTGCGTCGAGACGGGCGCTGCTTGCAAGCCGAGCCGCGCGCAGACCTTTTCTTCAACAATCGGATCGAGATGCGCGAACGCGCCGACCGCGCCGCTGATCTTGCCGACCGCCACGGCCGCACGCGCGCGCACAAGCCGCTCGCGGTTGCGCCGCATCTCGTCGTACCAGAGCGCAAAGGTCAAACCGAACGAGGTCGGCTCGGCATGCACACCATGCGTGCGCCCGATCTGCGGCGTCTGTTTGAACTCGAACGCGCGCCGCCGCAAGACCGTCATGAGCGCGTCCACTTTCGCCAGCAACAGATCGCACGCGTCGCGCAACAAGAGCGCGTTCGCCGTGTCCACCACGTCCGATGATGTCAACCCGTAATGAACGAAGCGCGCCGCGTCGCCGATGTTCTCGGCCAGCGCCGTCGTGAACGCGATGACATCGTGATCGGTCGTCCGCTCGATCTCATGTATGCGCGCGACCGTGAACGCCGCACGCGCCTTGATCTCCGCAAGCGCCGCACGCGGAATCGTGCCCAACTCGGCGTGTACTTCGCACACGGCCAACTCCACGTCGAGCCACTTCTGAAACTTGTTCTGCTCCGACCAGAGCGCGCCCATTTCGGGCAAGGTGTAGCGTGGAATCATGAGTGTTAAATGATGCAGGCGGAATGATGAATGAAGCAACCTATTCTTAATCCATTATTCCGCCTGCATCGTTCATCATTTCAAAGCATCCGAATGTACGGCGTAGCGCGCGAGCAGCCAGCGGCCGGCGCGCTCAACGAGGGTGAATGTTTCGATGGCGTCGCCGCGCTCGAAGCGTGTGTTGAACTTGACGGTGAACGTGTGGCCGCTGGCGGTCTGCTGTTCGCGTGCTTCGATGAGCGCGCGGCTTGAGACGCGGCCGAAGGTTGTCCGCACGCGCTCTAGTTGCGCGCGGCTCTCGTCGGGCGTCGCGGCCTGTCGCCATTCTTCGGCCGCTTCGTCGTAGACCTTAACGTCGCGGCCGGCGTTGATGTCGTCGGTCAAAGCGTCAATCGCGGTCTGCACGGCGAGGGGCAGACCGGCCCGCGTGTCGTTGACTTTGCAGGCGAGCGCACTAAACAGCGCGGCCAATATAAGCATGACGAAGCGCGTTGTGCGCCGCGCCGTGCGCGCAGGCACGTTGGGCTGGCTGTTGGCGGCGGGCGCGCTCAGAGTTCGATCCATGGGGTCGGGTCTTTGTGGTGCGAGAGCGTGATCTCGGTGGTCGAGGGAAAGAGCGGGCTGCGCTCGCGCAAGGCCATCTCGGCCGTGAGCTTGGCGACGTGCGGGTTGTTGGCGCGTTGCGACAGGTGCGCTAAGACGATGTGTTGTGCGCCGCCGTCGTAGCCTGCGCGCAGCCACTCGGCCACGTCCTCGTTCGACAGATGCCCGGTGCGCGACAAGATGCGCTGCTTCAACTCCCACGGGTAGACGCTGCACGCCTTCAGCATGTCGCGGCTGTGGTTCGACTCGACGACGATGGCAGCGCAACCGCGCAAGCGTTCCTCGATCAAAGTCGTGACACAGCCGAAGTCCATCAGCGTGGCGATCTTGATGCCGTCGTGTGTCGCCGTGAAGCCGAAGTTGTCAACTGCATCGTGCGGCACGGTGAACGGATGAAAGTCGATCTCGCCGATGCGAAAGTCCTGACTCGACGAAATCTCGACGGTGCGGTCGCGCAGCACGTCGGCGCGCTTGCGCGGCTCGTCGTTCGAGACGCCCGCGCGCTCGCCGATGTACGCGTCGCGCGTCGCGCCGGAGACGTAGACCGGGCACGCCATGTTCTTCAACAACACGCGCAAGCCGCCCGCGTGATCGCTATGCTCATGCGTGACGATCACGCCGTCGAGCGCCGCCGCGTCGCAACCCATGAGCGCGAGCCGCCGCACGATCTCACGCGCGCTCAAACCCGCGTCCACAAGCACGCTCGTCTGCCCCGCGCAGATAAGCACGGCGTTGCCGGTCGAACCGCTGCCTAAGACTGTGAACCGCATAAGGACAGTGACAAGTAACGAGTGCCGAGTGGAAGCTGACAAGTGACGAACAGTAGATAGCTATTAACTTGTCACTTGTCACTCGGCACTGCTTTTTAGATTTCGAGTCGCGCGCGATCAACTGTGAAGCCGTTGAGGTTGCCGAGTGCGCCGAAGGCGAGCGCGTCCGTGGTGAAGGAGGCGCGGGCAAGGCGCTGCAAGTCTTCGGGCGTGACGGCTTCGAGCCGGCGGATAATCTCGTCGGGTGGGATGTGGCGGCCGTGTACGATCTCTTGGCGCGCGAGTGTGCCGGCCCGCGCGCTCGTCGATTCGAGGCTCAACAGGATCGACGCGACCGCTTGATCCTTCGCCAGCCGCAACTCGTCTTCGCCAATCGGCTCGCGCACGACGCGCCGCAACTCAAGCAGCGCGAGGTCTAGCACTTCGTCAACTTGCGCGGGCGACGTGCCCGCGTAGATGTTGAAGACGCCCACGTCCGTATAACCGCTCGCCGCTGCGCCGACCGAATAAGCGAGGCCGCGTTCTTCGCGGATCGATTGCCAGAGCCGGCTCGAAGTGCCGCCGCCGATAACTGAACTGAGCAAGCTGGCCGCGAAACGTTCGTCCGAACGCGACGCGGGCCACGGCGTCGCCAAGATCAGATGCGCCTGTTCGAGTTCCTGTTTGCGCTCCGTGAAGATAGGCGCGGCGACAAGCGGCGGCGCATCGTCGTGCGCTTCAACTGCAAGCGCGTCGTTATTCGCGTCTTCGTTAAAAGCACGTTGGGCCAGTTCGACCAGTTGTTCGTGTTGGACGTTGCCGGCGGCGGCGATAACGAAGTTGCGCGGCGCGTAAGCAGTCGCATGGAAGCGGACCGTGCCCGCTTGATCGAACGACGAGACAGTCTCGGCCGTGCCTTCGATGGGCCGGCCGAAAGGATGGCCGGGGAAGTAAGCGGCGTTGAACAACTCGCTCAAAAATTCTTCGGGCGAGTCCTCGACCATCTTCATCTCTTCGATGATGACGCGTTGCTCGACGCGCAAGTCTTCGGCGTCGAAGCGCGGGCGCAACAGCATGTCTGCCAGCAAGTCGAACGCTTGCGGCAGCGACGTGTCCACGACCTTCAAGGCGAAGCCGGTCAACTCGTGCGCGGTGTAAGCATCGAAGTGGCCGCCGAGGCGATCCGATTCGATAGCGATGTCGAGCGCCGTGCGGCGACGCGTGCCTTTGAAGACCGCGTGCTCGATGAAGTGGCAGATGCCGTTCAACTCCGGCGGCTCGTGGCGCGAACCACGGCGCACCCAGATGCCGAGCGTGGCCGAGCGCAAGCCCGGCATGAACTCCGTGATGATGGTCGCACCGTTGGCGAGCCTAGTAGAACGAACCTGATCCGTCATTGCCCTCTTGCATGTGCTGGACTTGGAAATTTCCGACCCGGTGGTAAGCATGCGTGCAGCACCCTGCATCCTAGCATGCACTCCGCCCACCCGTCTAACGCCCCATCCTGCTCCACATCATAGACAGTCGAGCGTGTCCGTGCATGAGTCTAAAAGCAGACAGACTGAATGATAGTTACGGCCGGAAGAATCTTCTTGACACAAAGAAGATGACGAACTATTAAGTAACTCAACAAGGGGCGGAAGTTTCACTCACTACCATAGCATCGGCTCTGCTGAAAAAGACGGCAGGTTTTTTTAACTGCCTCACGTTTCCCGAACTCAAAAAGAGGTAACTAAAGGATGACTAGCAAGAAGGCTAAACCTGCCGCGCCCGCCAAGTCAGGAAAGAAAGCTCAAGCCGCTACAACTACCAAAGGTCAACTGCCACCATACGGTGTGCCTATCCGTGAAGCCATGGCGCGCGGCGATGTGCGTGAGATGCGCCGCGTCGCTGCGTCCGCTCGCAAGTGGGTGAGCGACACACAGGCCGCGCTCGATGCTATGGAGAAGGCGCTGAAAGACCTTGAAGGTTGAGCGCGCCGACCGAAACTCGCATAGACCACATCCAACCTAACATCTTGTTCTAAACCAACTCCCTTTCGAGGAAGGAGAAACGAATGCCTGCACGCAAAGCCGGGAAAAAAGGCGCGGCCAAGAGCGCCAGCAAAGCGCGGAAGCTAGCGGCGACGCCGACACTAACCACGAGCGCACTCCTTGCCAAAATCAAGCGCCGCGAGTGGGTCATGTACGGCATACCGATCTTCGACGTAGCAGCCACCGGCAACGTCGCCGAGATGCGCCGCGTCGCGCAAGCCGCGCGGACGCACCTGGAAGATGTTCAGCGTTCGCTGGGGCAACTGGACGCGGCCCTTCGTCAAAAGTGACGACTGCCCGCGCATCTGCATCACTCCGACGCAACTGAACACACCCACATAGGAGAAGGCAATGGCCACAAAGAAAGCTGCAAAGAAGAGTACGAAGAAAGCGGCGGGCAAGAAAGGCCGCCAGCACAGCCAGCAGGCGTCCGCGACCGCTCTACGGGGTAGCGATTGATAAAGCTATCGCGTCGGGCGACCCCGCCGAGATGCGGCAACTCGCCACAGAGGCGCGCGCGTATCTCAAGGAAGTTCAGACCGCGCTCAAGGCGCTCGACAAAAAGACTGCAAAGGGGTAGCCACTTGCTCACGCTCACGGACGGCCAAGTTGCAGAGGAGCCGCGGCGCTTTCTCTCCGAAGAAGATCGCGCCGCGCTCAAACCCGTCCATGTGGTCTGGGAGATCACTCTGGCGTGCGACCTGAAGTGCCAGCACTGCGGGTCGCGCGCCGGGAAGCGCCGCACCGGCGAACTCTCAACCGAGGAATGCTTCGACCTCATCCGGCAGATGGCACGACTCGGCACGCGTGAGGTGACGATCATCGGCGGCGAAGCTTACCTGCGCCGCGATTGGATCGAGTTGATCCGCGAAATTCGCGCGCAAGGCATGAACTGCACAATGCAGACGGGCGGACTGCACCTGAGCGAAGAACGCATCAGACAAGCGGCCGAGGCCGGACTGCAAGCGGGCGGCGTCTCCATCGACGGCTTGCCTGAGTTGCACGATCAACTGCGCGGCGTCAAAGGTTCGTTCGACGCGGCCTTCAAGGCGTTGCGCCTGATGCGCGAGTACGGTCTGACCACCAGCGTCAACACACAGATCACAGCACAGGTCATCCCGCAACTGCGCGAGCTGCTGAACCGCTTCATCGAAGCGGGCGCGCGCAACTGGCAAGTACAGTTGACGGTCGCAATGGGGCGCGCGGCCGACAATCCCGGAACTCTTGCTGCAACCATACGACCTGTTGGAGTTGATGCCGCTCATCGCGGAACTCTACCGCGAAGGCGTCGGGCGCGGGCTGTTGCTGCAACCGGGCAACAACATCGGCTACTTCGGCCCTTACGAATCCGTGTGGCGCGGCAGCGGCGACGAGCGCGTCCACTGGTCGAGTTGCAATGCCGGCGAGAACACGATGGGCATCGAAGCCGACGGCACAATCAAAGGCTGCCCGTCGCTGCCCACCACGACTTACGCCGGGGGCAACATACGCGACCTGTCGCTCGAAGACATCTGGTTTAAGACGCCCGAACTGAGTTTCACGCGCACACGCACGGTCGATGACCTCTGGGGCTTCTGTCGCACTTGCTACTACGCCGACGTGTGCCGCGCGGGCTGCACGTGGACGACGCACGTACTGTTCGGCCGCGCAGGCAACAACCCTTACTGTCATCATCGCGCGCTCGAACTATCCAAGCGCGGTCAGCGCGAGCGCATCGAGCGCGTCGAGCCGCCGCCCGGTCAACCCTTCGACCACGGCCGCTTTGAACTGTTGTTGGAATCCGTTGACGACGCACCGGCCACACAAGCCGCCGCACCCACCGCAGCCCCGCTTGCGGTCGTGGCGCAGCCGCTTGTGCAGATCAAGTCGGCCGGGAAACGCACGGCGCAGAAAGTCTCGGATCAAGCGCACGCGCTCCCGCCGCCGTTCATTTTATGTCGTGGCTGCAACCGCTACATCAAGCCGCACACGACCGTATGCCCACATTGCGCCGGAGACGTGTCTGCGCTCGCGCTCGCATACGAAAAGAAAGTGCGCGCCGCCCGCAAGGCCGTCCGCCGTGTGCTCAAACACCTGCCGCGCGCCTAACGCACAGCAACACTCCGCCACAGCCAGCGAAGTTGTCGGCACATCTTTTGCGCTGTCGCTGCAAACACGTCTGCACTAATTAAAGTGAGGCTGGAAAACGCGACCGCGCAAGCGTGCATCGTAGCGTGTGAACTAAACTGTCAGTTCGAGCCGACCCGGTGTGGGCGAACAGCCTGCTTGACACAACTTTGCGATAGTTAGAGAATGTCACCTTCGCTCAAGCGGCCAGCGCCAATATGGTCACGACAGGCTGCGGCAGCAGAAGCCGGTGAAGCCGTCAGGGCGCTTCGCACCACCTCGTACCGCGAACCGGGGGCCACTGACAGAGATCGCTTGAGACGCGCGCCCAGACGAACTCGTCTCCCGCGAGCGGGCGCACGCCGGGAGGTTTCGGTGCTATGAGATACAACTTAAGGCGGGCAGGGCTATCGCTCTTCGCTTTTACGCTCGTGCTCGCGGCTGCGCACCACGCGCCCACCTACGGCGCGGGCGGCGCACGCCGACTGGGCACGGTCAGCGGCTCGGTGCGCGATAACCGGGGCCGACCGCTCGCGGGCGCGCTGGTCCAACTGCTGCGCGACGGCGCAACCGAGGTTATCAAGCAGACGCGCAGCGGCGCGGACGGCTCGTACACGGCACGCATCGCGCCCGGCCGTTATGTCCTGACAGCTATCGCCGAAGGCTTCGACACCGTTAGCTTCACCGCCGTTCAAGTCAATCCATCAGACGAATTAATCTATCGTTTCAACCTTGTCCCACTCGGTCAGGGCCGCACCGCGCCTGAGCGACGCGGCGACCGCAACGATCCCAAGTGGCGTCTGCGCGCCGCGCAAGCTCACCGCACGATCTTTCAAGCGAACGAAGGCGAAGACGACACGTTAGCGGCGGTTGAAGACGCACGCGCCGCAGCGGCCGAGGCCGAAGCACAGATCGCCGAGGGCATGTTGCTCTCGTCGGCGGATGGCACGCGCCGGCCCGTGCATGGCGTGGTCGAGACGTTCACGGCTGCTTCGTCGAATCCATTCGCGCCCGCTTACACGGGGCTGAACTTCGCCGTCGCCACGCCCGCGAGTGAGACGGTCGAACTGATCTTCAGCGGTCAACTCGGCACGAACTCGCTCGCGCGGCTTGAGACGACAGCGCGCCTGCGCGCGGGCGACAAGCATCGCGTCAGCGCCACGCTCGGCGGCGCAACGATGCCCTTATTCAAAGCACAAGATGGCCGCGCCACGCTCAATCAGATGTCCGTGCGCGCGGTGGACGAGTGGATCGTGCGCGATGGTGTTGTGGTCGTGCTTGGGCTTGATTATTCGCGCTTCCTCGGCGCGCAGGGTGCTGATGCGATCAGCCCGCGCGTCGGCTTCGAGTTCATGGCCAACGGGCGCACGCGTTTGACGTTCGGCTATGCGCCGGGCGACCGCTCGACGGGCGCGCAGTCGGTCGCCAACTTGGAAGACGGCGCGGTGGTCTTTCCTGAGTTCGACGAGCAGACTGTGGCGTTCGTGGACGGGCGCGCGGTGATGGAGCGCAGCCAGCGGCTTGAGTTCGGCGTCGAGCGCGTGCTTGACGACAAATCAAGCGTGGAGGCGACCGCCTTCTTCGACACGACGGACGGGCGCGGCGTCGGCCTCTTGAACGTGCCGATTGACTCGTTCAGCGGTGAGAACGGCGCGACGCTGTTGAGCGTGGCGAATCAGCAGGGCGGAGCGCGCGGTCTGCGCGTGGTCTATACGCGGCGACTCGGCAAGTTCCTGCAAGCGCGGGCCGGTTATGCAATCGGGCGCGGTCAGGCGCTCGCACCGGGCGCGCTCAACGTGGGCAGCGCGCCCGATCAGATGTTCCACAACGGTTTCTTCCAGACGGCGGCGGCGCAACTCGACTCGGACATACGACCGGGCACGCGCGTCCGCACCGTGCTGCGCTTCTCGCCGGGCGCGTCCGTCTTCGCCATCGACCCGTTCGCCGGCCGCCTCGCCGTCTTCGATCCCAGCTTGAGCATCCTTGTCACGCAAGACTTGCCGACCTTCGGGCTGCCCCTGCGCGCCGAAGCTGTGGTGGACGCACGCAACCTGCTCGACGCGCAAACCGGCGTTGAGGACGGCGACACGTTCATCCTCGTCGGCAGCACGCGTCGCTCTGTGCGCGGCGGCATCTCGGTCAGATTTTAAAAGCAGTGGCAAGTGAGAAGTGACGAGTGACGAGCAAAAGTTTTCTAACTCGTCACTCGTCACTTCTTACTTGCCACTGCTTTTCATCTCTCCAAAATCTCGGAGATATACGAAAAATCGGATCGCGGCCAGCGTATTTTCGGGCGAAACCTGCGCCTGTCAACGACGCGCCAACTGGAACATCAATTGCTTTTATTGTATCGGTTTAGCAGGACGGGCGCGAGGTTCTAAGCCGTGAAGGGATCGGTGCTGACAATCGGAACTTGGGTGTTGCTGCTGGCGACGGCTTTGCTCGTCGCGGCCGGCGCACTCAACTTCGCGCAGCGCCTCACGCACCAGCCGCCTTTGACCGATGGCGTCGAGTGGCGGCAGACACCGCAAGGCATCTTCGCGCACTCGGTCGCGCCGAACGCGCCCGCGAGCCGCGCCGGGGTGTTGGGCCTCCAACCCGGCGACCATCTCATCGCCGTCAGCACCGACGAAGTGAACTTCGAGCCGGTCGTCGCCGCCACCGATGTCCAGATTTATCTTGAAGAGGCGAACCGTGCGGGCGGGCGCTTAGTTTACCGGGTCGAGCGGCCGTCCTTCCCGGCCGATACGCGCTATTACGACATCTATCTCTCCGACCTCAGCCCGATCCCGAATCGCACGACGCGCGACTATTACATCAACTTCATCGGCGTCGTGTATCTATTAGTCGGCCTCTTTGTCCTATTCAAACAGGGCGGGCGCGCGCCCTTCGTGCTGCACTTCACCACGCTCTGTCTGGCCGCCTTCGTCTTCCACGCTTACAAGCCTATCGGCCTCTATGAAGACTTAGACAAGTTCATCGCCTTTCTGGACAACGTGGCCTACATTTTCTTCGCGCCGCTCTTTCTACACTTCTGCGCGATCTATCCTGTCCGCCGCCAACTCTTCGAGCGTCGCCGCTGGCCCGCCGCGTTGCTCTACGTGCCCGCGATCTGTCTGAGCCTGCTCACGACCATCATCCACTTTCAGGATGAGATTCAATATGTCCTACACGTCCGCACGCCGGCTTTCTCCGACGATGTGATCCGTGGATTGTACACAGCCAATTTCGCGCATCTGGTCGTCGCGCTCTTAGTTGGTGCGACGATACTGATCCGGCGGTTCTGGTTGAGCAAGAATGCGGTCGTGCGTCAACAGTTGAAATGGGTCGTGTGGGGATCGGTCCTAGCCATCGCGCCGTTCACGTTGCTCTACGCCATCGGCTACCTGTTCGGCGATCCGCGCGCCGCCACCGCCGCCGACGTTGAGACGCGCCGCTGGTTGACGGATGCGGCCGTCGTGCCGCTCGTGCTGATCCCTTTGACGTTCGGCAATTCGGTCGTGCGTTATCGCTTGATGGACGTGGACGTGGTGGTGCGCCGCGCAGCGGTCTATGCGCTGACGACGCTGACCATCGCGCTTATGCTCGGCTCGGTCGTCTATGTCGCCGGCCTCTACGCCTTCGGCGGCGCGATGACGCCCGGCGTCGTCACCCTGCGTGTGATCGTCTCGGTGCTTGGCATGGCCGCCATCGTGATGAGCGCCGCGCCGCTCAAGAACTTCTTGCAGGAGCGCATCGACCGTCTCTTCTACGGCGAGCGTTACGACCTGCGACAAGGACTGCTCGACTTCGGCCGCACGTTGTCCACCGCGACGACACTCGATCCGCTGCTCGACGCGCTGGTGAGCCGCCTGCAACAAGTATTGGGCGTCGCGCGCATCGCCATCTTCATCGAGGACACGAGCGCGCCGTCGGGTTATCGCGTCGCGCGTGCCGTCGGCCTCGGCAACGCGTTGAGCACGCCGGCCGATTTCCGCGAGATGATCCGCGCGCACTCGGCCGCCACCGGCATCGTGCGCGCCGACGACATCGAGCCGATTGACGCAACGGCCGCTGGCTACGTGCGCCGCACGCTGCACTACTACGTGCCATGCGTCGTGCGCGGGCGCATGGTCGCCGTGATTGGTTTGGGGCGCTCGACGGGCGGCGACCTGCTCTCGTCCGAAGACCTCGAAATCCTGCGCACCGTGTCGGGCTATGTCGCCGTGGCCATCGAGAACAGTCTGCTCTATCAAGAACAGCATGAGCGCGCGACCGAGCTTGAGGCGTTGAAAGAGTTCAACGAGTCGATCATCGAATCGATCAACGTCGGGCTGCTTGCCGTCGATCCCAAAGGTTGCATCACGGGCTGCAACAGCGCGCTCGAAGAGTTGTTCGGCATCGGCCGCGACGAGGCGCTCAACCAGCACGTCGAAGACCTGTTCGCCGACGACTTCGCCGAGACGTTGCAACAGGTCTTAGGCACGGACGCGTGGGCGCTCGCCGATGTGCGCCACATCTATAAGCTGCACACCGCGACGCAACAAGGCCGCTCGCTCATCCTCAACATTGCCATCGCGCCTTTGCGCCGCACCGCGAGCGGCGCACACACGGGCGCACTCGTCGTCCTCGAAGACGTGACCGGGCGCGTGCGGCTCGAAGAACAGTTGCAGCAGCGCGAGAAGTTATCGTCCATCGGTCTGCTGGCGGCCGGCGTCGCACACGAGATCAACACGCCGCTCACAGGAGTCTCAAGCTACACGCAGATGTTGTTGGGGATGCTCGCCGACACCGATCCGAAGCACGCACTCTTGCAAAAGATTCATCGGCAGACCGAGCGTGCCACCGGCATCGTCAATAACCTGCTCAACTTCTCGCGCACGGGTTCTGTGACCGAGTTCGGCGCAACCGATCTCAACCTCGTGCTTGACGACACGCTGCAACTCTTAGAGCCGCAACTGCGGCAAGGGCGCATCGAGATCGAGCGCGCCTATGATCCGGCCCTGCCGCCGACTTACGGCAACAGCGGCAAACTCCAACAGGTCTTCACGAATCTACTGCTAAACGCGCGCGATGCGCTGCCTGCCGGCGGGCGCATCACGATCTCGACCACACTCGAAAACGACGTAGCCGTCGTCGAGATCGCGGACACGGGCCTCGGCATCGCGCCCGAAAACGTCGCGCGCATCTACGATCCGTTCTTCACCACGAAGGGCGTCGGGCGCGGCACAGGCTTGGGCCTCGCCGTCAGCTACGGCATCGTGCAGGAACATTCCGGCCACATCACCGTCCACAGCGCACCGGGGCGCGGCACAACATTCCGCATCACCCTGCCCACCGTACAGGCGCGCGCCCGCTTACAAGCCGCGAGCGACTAACCCAATAGACAACGCAACAAGTGCGACGACTCGGCCGACGAGTCTATTTAATTACTGCCGAATCTGAGGCGATACTCGATTGAGTCCACGAAGCCGCGCACCATTGTGCGGAAGTCGCCGGGATTAGCCGCGAGAAAATTGAGCCAGCCCTGAAAGCCGGCCGGGTCGGGATTCCGGCGCAAGTAACCGAAGTACTGCATCGCTACGAACGCGTTGTTGTATTCGGCCAAACTCACTTCGTCTGATTGCACGATGGCGCGTAGGACCTGTGCGCGCGTGAGCGTCGCAGCGTTCAAGCGATTGACGAGATCGGTGCTGGTCAACGTCACCTTCTGTGTGCCGTCGGGCGCGGCCGGGTCGGGCGTCGTGATCGATGTCAGGTTGTAGCGACCCATGAGTGTTGAGACGTAGTTTGCGTTTGAGAGTGCGTCGTAGAGGTTCACGAACTCTTGTCGTTGCACGAATGCGTTGGTGTAAGTGGCGCGTTTCTGAAAGACCTCGGCCGAAGTTTGCCCGGTGACGCGGCGCATGTCGGGAATGATCTCAAGGTAGTCGGGCAGGCGATTGAAGGCGAGCTTGTAGAAGCGGAAGACGAAGAAACCTTTGAGTTGAAATTCCTGCGAGCCGAAGAAGGACGATGACACGGTGACGCGATCACAGGCCGGATTGTTGTTGACGTTCGAGCAGTTGTTCAAGAGATTCACCCACGCGTTGAAGCCCTGCGTGTCGGGTTCGCGCGAGAGGAAATCAAGATAGTGCTGGCGGACGAAGAACGTGTTCGTGTCAATCGGGTTCGGCAGCCCCGCGCGGTCGTTGTTGTTGATCGTGACTCTGGTTGACGCGAGCGCGCCGAACGTCGCGTTGCCGCGCAGGTTGCTCAACTGCACTTGAAAAGATTCCTGTGGCTCGACGTGCGTATCGTCGATGATCGGCACGGTGATGAACTTCTGCGTCTCGCCGACGGCGAACGTCAAGGTGTCAACCCACGTCGCGTAATCGCAACGGGCGAAGGCGACGCCGGGCAGCGTCGTCGTGTCATCACACCGCACGGCCGCAGAGTTATCGACGGTCGCATAATCGACCGAGACGACGCTTGAAGTATCGCCGCTGCGCGTCACCGTCAAGGTCGCGCCGACAACGTTCTCGTCCACAATATAGACGGTCTGGGTAAACTGCACGATGCCGCTCTGAAACGTCGTTACTGCCGCAGCCCGCGCGGGCCACAACCACGCGCACGCCACGACAAGGGCGAGCAACGTTGTGCGGACAGATTTTGATCTGTTAATAGAACTATGAAAGCGGCCCGGTGTGAACATGATTTCCCCTTTCGCTGGCGGGAACTGGCTGGTGCATCTTTCCATCGCGCCGCACAGTGAGGTGCGTGGCGCATAACTCACGGCCTGACTGTCTTCAAGTCCGTGCCGCGCGGGGCACAGATTAACTTTGCTATGCGGCGACAGTGTGCGTCAAGTATGTTTGCGATCAAATTTGCGCGTGCCCTTTGAAATTTCAACGCGCGGGCGCAGTCCTCTCTTTTGCTTTCGCAAAGTTGGTGCTAAGCTCTCGCGCGTTCCCGTTCCAATAATTCGGCAGTAGGTCTTAAAGCAGCATGACTGAGAGACGCAGGCTCATGGGGCGAGGCGTTGGCTGGTGTGCGCTGGCGTGCGTGTGCGCGGCGGCGCTCTGGTGGGCGACTGATGGCACGGCGGCCGGCGGTAGCGGCGCGTCGAGCGGCGCGCTGCAACAGGCGCACATGCTGTTGCCGCTGCGCTCGTTCGCGTCGGGCGCGGCGGCGCGTTTGGAGATTGAGCCGACGGCGGGCGGCGGGCGCGTGCGCCTAACGGCGTCGAACTTGCCGCCGCCCGGCAGTGTCGCCCCGCGCGCCCGCGTCTATTTGGTCTGGGCGACGGGCGGACGCATCATGCGGCTCGGCGAGTTGCGCCGCGACGCGCGCGGCAGTGCCATGCTTGAGTTCGCGCACCCCACAGGGTTCGACCGCTACAGTCTGATCGTCACGGCCGAGCAGACCGCGCAGGCCGATCATCCGGGCGGCGCGCCCGTCTTCTCCACCCGCGCCAACGAAGTCGCCGCGCTCTTTCCCGCGCCCGCTGTCGTGCGCCCGCGCAACACCGCGCCGCCTGTGCGCGCAACGATGCCGCCCGCCGCATACACGCCCGCACCGGCGCGGCCGATTGTGCGCGCTCGCCGCGTCGCCACGAGCACCGTAGCGGCAGACTTTTACGCAGGGATTGATGAGACATTGGCGACGGACGCGGGCGCGCGTGAGTTAACGCTCGTCGGCGTGCGCCGTTCAGTCCGGCGGGCGCGCGGGTTTGCGCGCGTGACGGCCGCCGCGGGGACGGCTTACGTGCGCGCGCGTTTCCAGCGTGTACCGCCGCCCGCGCGCTTCGGCGCGAATCGTTACGTGTTGTGGGCGACGACGCCCACGGGCAGCGCACACTATCTCGGCAGTCTGCCGCGCACGGGCTTGAACAGCGCCGACACCTACGTCCGCGCCGTCGGCGTGGACGCCGAACAGTTCGATCTGCTCGTCACGGCCGAGCGCGGGCGCAGCGTGCGCGGCACACGCCGCGTGCTCGCCACCGTCAGACCGCAACGCGTCTATCAAAGTGGCCGCCCGCGCCGCACCCGGCGCTGAATAAAACGACGAAGATGAAATGATGAATGCGGAATGATGCATGCCGACTGATGAACAACAAGCTATTCTTTATTCATCAGTCAGCAGTCATCGTTCTGTCTTTATCGTGCATGCTGCCCTCTTTGTGGTTAATTCTGTTGCGGCCGCTTTTGATCTATCCTCCTTTACCCTTTACCATTGCCCTTTGACTCGCATCTAATTGTTTATGGCTAAGAAGGGTTCAGTGCTCGTCGTGGACGACGAGGAGATCATGCGCGATGTGTTGGAGACGCTGCTCTCCGCGGAAGGCTATCGCGTCGATCTCGCTAAGACGGGCGAAGAAGGTATCGAGGCTTACGGGCGGCGCGCTTACGATGCCGTGCTGTTGGACGTGTCCATGCCCGGCATGGGCGGCCTGCGTGCGCTCGAAGAGTTTTTGAAACTCGACGAAGACGCGGTTGTGTTGATGATCACGGCCTATGCCACGTTCGATACGGCCGTCGCGGCGTGGGAACGCGGCGCGTTCGGCATCATCCGCAAGCCGTTTCAAAACGAGCAGGTGACGGCGCAGGTGGCCGCCGGCATCAAGCGCCGACGCAAGGACGAAGAACGACAGACGCTTCGCCGCACGCTCGGCCGCACGCTCAAACGCGGCGAGATCGTCGGCCGCTCCGAACGCATGGAAGCGATCTTTCAACTCGTCGATCAGGTCGCGCCCGCGCGCTCGACCGTCTTGATCACGGGCGAGTCGGGCACGGGCAAAGAAGTCGTCGCGCGCATGATCCATGAACAGAGTCCACGCGCCAACAAGTTGTTCATTCCGGTCAACTCGTCGAACATCCCTTCGGGGCTGCTTGAGTCGGAATTGTTCGGGCACACGCGCGGCGCGTTCACCGGCGCGCATGCCGCCAAGAAGGGTATGTTTGAAGCGGCCGACGGCGGCTCGATCTTCCTCGACGAGATCGGCGACATCCCGCCGGAGACGCAAGCGCGCCTGCTCCGCGTCATACAGGAACGCGAGTTCACGCCGCTCGGCGAAACCTCGCCGCGCCGCGTGGACGTGCGGATCATCGCCGCCACTAACATCGATCTGAAAGAAGCCGTGCGGCAGGGCGCGTTCCGCGAAGATTTATATTACCGGCTCGCGGTCGTCCCGCTTGAACTGCCGCCTCTGCGCGAACGCCGCGAAGACATACTGCCACTCGCGCAACACTTCATCCGCAAGTACAACGAGGAGAATGCGCGCAAAGTCTCCGACCAACTTGCGCCCGACACGCTCGCCCTGCTCGAAGCTTATACGTGGCCCGGCAACGTGCGCGAGTTGGAGAACGTCATCGAGCGCGCCGTCGTCATCGCACCCGGCAACGAGATCACGCGCCAATGTCTGCCGACTGAAATTTGCGATCCGCAACGCGCGCTCGGCGCAGCCACCAGCCCCAACGCCGCCGCCATCGACGTAGCACGCGGCATCGACTTCTACGACGAAGTGCGCCGCTTCGAGATCGACCTTATCCGCCGCGCCCTCGAACAGACCGGCGGCCACCAATCCCGCGCCGCCCGCCTCTTAGGCATGAACGCCACCACGCTCAACTCCAAGATCAAGACCTACAACATCCAGTTGCGCTCTTAAGCTTGGCCTATGATTAACGGGGAAACTATGTCGAACTTATTGGATAGAATTACGATCAACCCTGAGCAGTGCGGCGGGCGACCCTGTATTCGCGGCATGCGTATCCGAGTGATTGACGTACTCGATCTATTTGCTGCCAAGTTGACGGCCGAACAGATTCTTGCTGAGATGCCTGATCTTGAGATGGAAGACTTACAAGCTGCCCTACAGTATGCCGCGCGTAAGCTGGATCATCCGGTGCTTGCTGCATGACCATCTGGATCGACGCACAAATGTCTCCCACCGTAAGAGAAGTTTAACATCTCGTCCTACCACCAGCCGAGCAGTTTCCACCAGGTGAAGCCGAACGTCGTCCAGATCAATATGTTGACGACGGAGACGACGAGGCCGAGCCACCACCATGTGCGTTGCTTGACGTAACCTGCGCCGAAGTAGATGGGGGCGGGCGTTGTGCCGTAGTGTGTGAGCGAGGCGTCGAGGTTGGAAAAGTAGGCGAGCGCGAGGACGGCGAGCCACGGCGGCGTACCGGCCGCGAGCGTGACGACGAGGAAGGGCGTGTACATGACGGTCGCGTGCGCGGTGATGCTGGCGAAGCCGTAGTGCGCGTAGAAATAGATGAACAGCAGCAGGGCGAGCGCGGCCCACCAGTGCCAACCGGCTGCTGCGGCTGCTGCGGCTTCGGCGAAACGCTTGGTCAAGCCAGTCTCGCCTAAAGCTTCGGCCATGCGGATGAGGCCGCCGTACCAGATGAACACGTCCCACGCGTTGCGCTCGGCGAGCGCGTCCGCCCAGTCGAGCACGCCTGTCAGCAGCAGCACACTGATACCGACGAGTGCGACCACCGCATAATGCAACTGCCGCAAGTAAGCGATGGGCGCGACATCTATTGCAGGCAACGCCGGAACCATCCACAACAGCGCGACCAGCGCAAAGACCGCGAGCATGATCTTCTCATGCCGCGTTGCTCGCCCCATGCGTTGCAACTCGGCCGCGGCAAACTCGGCCGCCGCCTCTGTGTGCTTGATCTCCGGCGGGTAGAGACGAAACAACATCGGCGGCACGACCGCGAACGAGACGAGCGCAGGCACAATCGCGCCGACGAGCCACACGCTGTAAGTCAACTCGATCCCCGTCACCTGTTTGGCGAACTTGGCGATCAGCGGGTTCGACGCTTGCCCCGTTAGAAACGTCGCGCAGATGATCACTTCGCACTGGTAGCATAGGACCATCAGGAACGCGCCGAGCTTGCGCGCGCTTGCGCCGGGGCGCGAGTCGTATGTTTCGGCGATGGACTTGGCGATGGGAAAGATGATGCCGCCGGAGCGCGCGCCGGTTGAAGGGATGACGGCGGCGAGCAGCATGTCTGTGCCGACGAGCGCGTAGCCGAGTCCGAGCGTGCGCCGGCCGATGGCGCGGATGAACAGGAGCGCGATGCGCCGACCCAGCCCCGTCTTGATCATGCCGCGCGAGATGAAGAACGCCGCGAGCACCAACCACACGATTGGATCGGCGTAACCGCGCAACGCTTGCTCGACCGGCATCGCGCCCGTGAGTGCCAAGGCAACGACGCCAAGCAGCACGACCGCGCCACCGGGCAGCGGGCGCGCGATTGAACCGACAATCGTGGCGACGAAGATTGCGAGCAAACGCCACGACTGCGGCGTCGTGCCTTCGGGGCGCGGCGCGACAAGCACTAAGAGTGCTGCCGCCAAGACCACGGCCCATTTCAACCACGTCATAAGCCGCCGTCTGCGCCTCACCACGCCGTCTTCCGGCACAGTTTGATCGGGCACGCGCGCGGCGTCGTTCATGTCGTTTGCATCGGGGCGAACGGGCATCAGGTTTTACGCGCTGAGGATGATGCGGGCTAGGGCACAGCGGTAGTATAGTAACACCTCGTCATAAGCAGTCTAGCCCCGTTCGTCTCATCAATCGGTTAGTCGTACTCGTTGTGCATTCGTCTTAATTATCTATGAACCTGAGCGTCAAGATCAGTCTCGCGGCCGCCGGTCTTTTCTTGTTGACGGGCATGCTGCTAGGCATCGTCAAGTATCGCGCCATCATGCGCAGCGGCACGCATCGCGCGCCCGTCTATGTGGACATCGCGCACCGCGCGTCGTTCCTCTACAGCTTCGCCGCGTTGGTGATCGCAAAGCTACTTGAATACAGCCCGTACACCGCGACGGTGCAACTCGGCGCGGCCCTTGTGCCGCTCGCGTTCTTCGCGTTGACGATCATGGGCTACACCATGCACGGGTTGAAAGACGACACGGACAACATGTTTCGTGAACGCAACTTCACTACAACATGGTTCATGTACCTGCTCATCGCGGGCGAGATCGGCGGCATGAGCATCATCGTCTGGGGCTTCATCACGACACAGTTCTTAGCGGAATGATGAATGATGAATAGCTTGTTATTCATCATTCATCAGGCTGAATAAAGAACAGCTTGACTCTCATTCATCGTTCATCATTCTCTTTACTATGGAACAGATTGTTTTTTTGGAACGCGGGACGTTGATGGCTGATGTGCGGCGACCGGGCTTCGCGCATGAGTGGCGTGAGTATGCGGAGACGCGGAGCGAGCAGGTGGTCGAGCGTTTGCGCGGCGCGACCATTGCGATCATGAATAAGCGTGCGTTGGGTGAACGTGAGTTGGCGGCGTTGCCTGAGTTGCGTTTGATCGCGGTCGCGGCAACGGGCACGGACAACGTCGATCTCGCAGCTTGCCGGCGGCGGCACATCACGGTGACGAACGTGCGCGGTTACGCGGTCCACACGCTGCCCGAACACGTCTTGATGTTGATGCTTGCGCTCAGGCGCAATCTCGTCGGTTTTCGCGCGGACGTGCAGGCGGGCGAGTGGCAGCGCGCGGCGCAGTTCTGCTTGTACACGCGCCCCGTCCACGATCTGCGCGGGACGACGCTCGGCATCGTCGGCTACGGCACGTTGGGGCGCGCGGTCGGCGCACTGGCGCAAGCCATCGGCATGAACGTCGTCGTCGCCGAACGCAAGGGCGCGGACGTGGTGCGCGCCGGCCGCGTGCCGTTCGCGGAAGTGATCAGCACGTGCGACGTGCTCACATTGCACGCGCCGCTCAACGACGCGACGCGCCACTTGGTCGGCGCGGCCGAGTTGCAGCAGATGAAAGCTTCGGCACTGTTGATTAACTGCGGGCGCGGCGGGTTGGTCGATGAGACGGCTTTAGTTGCGGCACTGCGCACAGGCGAGATCGCGGGCGCGGGCGTGGACGTGCTCTCAAGCGAGCCGCCGCGTGCGGGCAACCCGCTACTCGAAGTGGACCTACCTAACCTGATCGTCACGCCCCACGTCGCTTGGGCCAGCCGTCAAGCCATGCAGGCACTCGCCGATCAACTCATCGACAACATCGAAGCGTTCGTGCGGGGCGAACCAGTCAATACAGTGACCAGTGCCAAGTGACGAGTGCCAAGCTAAGACTTTGTTCCAGCTTGTCACTGGTCACTGGTCACTGCCTTACTGCTGTTCGTGTTCTGCGGTGTAGAGGCGCAGGATTTCCTGTCCCTGACGGGAGCGCGGATCGATGGTGCGCAGGTGCTTGCGCCCCTGCATCTCCCAGATGGCCGTGACCTGCCCGTCCTTCTCGACGGCGTGATAAGTAATGTCTTCGGCGGGCGCTTCCTCCGGCGCGGGTGTGGTGTCCGCGACTGCGTCGCTCGCGGTGGCGGCGGCCTCAGTGCCTTCGTTCGCACCTTCGGCAGGCGCGGTCTCGTTCTCTGCCATTAACGTCCCTCTCTCAGAATTAAGCTGTGCTTGGATGCACGGGATTGTGGCACAGCGGCGGCGCGCGTGTCCACCACGGGCGCGCGTATCGCATAACGACCGGCGCGCGCCTACGGCGTGCGAAAGAGCGTGGCCTCGGCTTCGCGGCGCAGCGTCAGACCCTTTAAGACTTTGCCGCCGGCCTTGTTCCATTTTGCGAACTCAATCGGCCGCACCCTCGAAGTCGCCCGCGTTGAGCTTGCGCAGCAGCGTAGACTGGCGCAGGTTGGCCGGGCCGAGCGTTGAACGCAAAGCTGACGAGCGCCGCATACTGGTTATCGGTCAACTGCACCTTGATCATCGCCTCCACGTCGCGGCACTTATCGAGCACGTCGGCGTGCAACAACTTCTCGGCCTGCGCCAAAGTGATGCCGCCGGGGTAGAGCGCGCGCGCCTTCGCACGATTGGCCGCGCCGCGCAGAAAATCGTTGCCGACGCGAATGGCATGACCCCAACCAATCGTCCAGATACCGATTGGATCGAGATACGGATCGAGGTTAGTGGTCGAAGGATCGCCGTCCGGTATGCCTTCAAATCGTTTGATGAGATCAAGCCCGGCTTGATTGATGTCGCGCACGTGTCTCCTCCTGTTAGGACAAAATTGATCGAGCCGATTCGCAGCGCGGTCGAAGATACCACGTCCGCGCTTGCAGCCCGGCCTCTAATTTATAACTGTTTGCAAATGCGTGAGCCTGAGGTCAGTGCCGCCTGCGGTAGCGGGCGGGTCCTCTTGCGCTGCTTGCGACCGCAGGCGGTACTGACTTCATGCTTTGCGGCCGGGGCGAGATGCGGGCCGGCCGCGCGCCACTTCACGATTCGCTGCCTGCCGCAACTTGCCCGGTAAGTCCAACTCATCATCAATCAACACGTCCGTTGAGACGCTGGCAGAACGCGCATACAGTAATAGCACTTGCAAAGGTGGTTGACGTTTCCCTAATTCAAAAGCTGAAAGTTCTTCGCGCATAAGTTCGCCGCTTAACCCTAAGCGGCTGATCATTTCGTTCTGCGATAGACCGAGCGCCGCACGTATTTGTGCGAGCTTCTCAGCCAGCCGAGCAGGCTTATAACGCGCAGCTATCCCCATCAGGCTGGCCCTCCTGATGAGATAAGCGACCCGTCTCTCAGCTTGTCATTAGAATGAATATATTCTAATATTGCGGTTGGACTTTTTAGCGCCGGGAGTTTGCAGCTATTCAACTCCCATGCGGCGCTCATCCGTTGAAGCTTGGAACGGTGTGACGCATTAGCTATTAGTTATCAAAACTCGGATTGGGCAGAACATAAAATAGCAAATCCTTTCGTTCGATGTCAGCCTATAGACTCTTTTGGAAGTAAGCGATGAGCAAGACGAAGGCCGTTAACGGGAAGCAAGGCGCGCGGCGTAGGCGGCGGGCGACGGTGAGTTTGAGCGGGTTCGGCGTCGAGCCGTTGGCGTTGCCGGAGGAAGAGTTGCGGCGGTTGGTCTTACTGAAGACGACGCGCGATGGTGTTGAGCCGTTCGTGCGCCGGATGGTTAGGTTAATGGACAGTCTGCAAGCGGGGCGCAGCAAGCCGGTGGTGCGGGCGGCACGCAGCAGCAAAGACCCTCTATTGAGCCGGTTACTGTTGGCCATCAGCCGCGAGGCGCAGGGCGGCGATCTTGTGGTGGCGCGCAACACGGCGTTGTGCGCGGCCGGTTATGCTTATCAGAATAGCCTGACTTACCTGTGCGACCTGTTGAGTTATCTAAGCCAATTCAAGCAGCAGCGCGACCGTTAGCAATGCTCAGCTATGTCCCGCTTTGCTCGTCGAGCCGGCGGACGAGGTTGACGTATTCGCCGCGCTCGAAGCCTTGTGCTTGAAAGTAGTCGATGAGATCGCCGTCGTTCCAATCAACCATCGTGTTGACGAGGCTGACACCGGCGCGGCGGAAGGCGGCGAACAGTTCTTCTAACAGCATGCGGCTGACGCCGCGCCCACGATAGGCGGGCGCGACGCCGATGACTTCGAGCCAGCCCGCGAGCTTTGTGCCGAACTCCCAACCGCGCACGTCGCCTAAGAGAAAGCCGACGACGTGCCCGCGATGCTCGGCGACAAGGCAGTTGTCGGGCGCGCGTTTGATGTAGGCTTCGCACTTCGATTCGTAATAAGCGGCGTGCGGCGGCCCGTGATCTGTTCGTCAAGGCGTAGGACGCCATCTATGTCGCGCACGGTCATGCGCCGCACCGTGATCTCTTTCATACGTCTGATCCTGTGCGCCCGGTGTGCGCGTCGCCCACGCAGCAGCCGCATGGCGACCTTACGCACAAGGCGCGGCTTGAGTGAACGACCGATGATGGCGCGATAAGTGTTATGCCCTGAGACTGAATCGAACAACGCATCGTACATGATGGGATCGGTCTTGCCGATGTCGATGAGCGGGTCGAGGACGAAGCGCGCGCCCGCGAGCATCAGTCGCCGCACCAATACGCCGTAGAAGTGATCGCCTAAGCAGGTCGGCGCACGCCTTGCGATAGTTGGTGAAGGCGCGGCGCGAGACGCCGTGTGCGAGCATCGCATCGGCCGCGCGCAGGCCCGTGATGATGGCCGTGTTGATGCCCTTGCCTTTGAAGGGTCGGAGCCACCCCGTCGCATCGCCGACGAGCGCGTAACGATGACCGTAAGGCGCGCGAGCGGGCGCGGACGGAAAGCGGCCTTCGTAATAGTTGATCGCAGACGGGTCGAAGGCGGGCAGCAGATTTTGCACGGCGGGCAGTTGCAGAAACGCATCGAGGTCGCAAGAGGTGACGCGTTCGCCCGCTATGTTGACGAGAACATGATCGCCCTTCGGTGTGATCGCGCCGAACTCTATGCGCGGGCAGGCGCGCGGCAGCAGAAAGGCGTGGACGATGTGGCCGAGCTTTTCGGTTTGGAAGCGCGCGGGCGCAGGCAAGGTCGTTAGATAACTCTTGAGCCACTTGGCGGGTCGCCGGTAGCCGCCGCCGTTGCCGCGCCGCGTCACGTCTTCAAAGACAGAGAGCAGCGCCTCGTCCAAGCCGAACGCGCCGACCACCACATCCGCGCGCACATAATCCGACTCGCTATAGACGCGCACTTCGTCAAGTGTGCCCTCGCGCACAAACTCGATGCCCGTGACGCGCGCTTCGATGACTTGTGCGCCAAGTTCGCGCGCGTGATCAAGTAAGAAGCGGTCGAAGTGCGCGCGCTCGACGGCGTATGTGGCTTGACCCGCACCGGGCGTCGCGGCGGTTGCGCCGTGACCTGTTAGTAATAAGTTCTCGCGCGTGCCGTGCAGGCGATAGCCGAAGATTTGCCGCTTGATCAAAGTGTGCGGCAGTTGCACGTCCAAGTCGCGCGCCAGCACTTCTTCGACGGGCGGCGAGAGTACGCCGACACACTGGTTGGCGTGAACGTTGAAGTCCTTGCCTTCAAAGATCAGCACGCGCAAGGAGAGGCCGCGCGCGTCCGCGCCGCGTAGTAGTCGGATCGCGCACGCAGAGCCGGCCGGGCCGCCGCCGATGATGACGACCGTCGCCCCGTCGTGTAACCGGCAATCGTGCATGACCGCCATTTTAACCTAGAAGCGGCTCGACCAAGCGTAACTACTTCGCGCGGCCCGCTCAGTCGCCAGTAGCCCGGCGCAAGTCAAACTCAAGCGCGCTGGCCGCGCAGCAAGTAATTTTAGCGGCTGATGCCACTTAAACCTTGACATCCTGTCTGCGCGCGACTACGCTGCCCAGCGAATTACACCTGTCCTATCGTACCCTGGGTTGCGGTTTCCCTTCTGTCTTTTCTCGAACGCAGTCGAACTTCTTTGTCGTAACCGTTAAGGAGCTTAATGATCATGTTCAACCCCCGGAACATCTGGCGGAGCAGTGTCTCCCGCAGACGACTTGTTATCGGCATCAATGTTTTGTTCTTCATCTGTATCGCCAGCGTCGCCGCCGCCGCGCAGAACGTCAACGTGACGGCCACGGCCGGCACGGCCGCGGCTTCCTACACGACGCTCAAGGGCGCGTTCGACGCCGTCAACGCCGGCACGCATCAGGGCGCGATCACCATGGACATCGCGGCCAGCACCAGCGAAGGTGCAACCCCGGCCGTCTTGAATAGCAGTGGTGCGGGCGCAGCCTCTTATACCTCTGTGCTGATTCGCCCGTCAGTTGACGGCGTGACGGTGGCGGGCGCATCGCCCACCGGGCGCGGCGTCATCGAATTGAACGGCGCGGACAACGTCACCATCAACGGCGACAACCCGAACACAGCGGGCACGAATCGCAACCTGACGATTCAGAATACGGCGACCGCCACCACCGCCTTTACGTCCGTCATCCGCATCGCACTGGCGGCGACGGTTGTGACCAGCGCGGATAACGACAGTTTCCGCAACCTCAATCTCATCGGCAACGCGACGGGCCGCAACGTCGCCGGCGCGACGAGCACGACCGGCTCGGAGAATACCGTCTATGGCGTACTGGCGACGGGCGGCGCATCAACGACGACCGCAACGGCCGCGCCTGCGGCCATCGCTTCCGTCACCACGACGATTGGCACGGGCGCGACGGCCAGCAATTTACTCGTTGACAATAACAGCGTCGCCACCGTCGCGCGCGGCATCGCCGTGCAGGGCAGCGCCACGACGGTCTTCCCCGGCTTGACGATCAGCAACAACTTGATTGGTAATGCGACAGCGAGCGCAGTTGATCAAGTCTATTCGGTCGGCATCACGGCACAAGGCTCGGCTAACGGTTCGATTGCCGGCAACACCGTCTACATCGAAAGCTTTCTCCCCAGCAGTACAAGCTCGGCCAATCGCGCGATTGACGTGGGCGGCATCAGCGCGACCGGCACGTTCACCATCGAACGCAACCGGGTCAACCGCGCCAAGAACAACGCCCCCGATTTCTGGTTGGCGCACGGCATCAACCTCGGCGGCGGCAACAACCACGTCGTCCGCAACAACTTCATCATCAACATCACCCTCAACACCACGTCGGGCGGCTTCTACAGCACGACCTTCGCCGCCGTGGGCATCCGCGTCGCCAGCGGCACGGGGCATCAGATTTATCACAACAGCGTCAACCTAACCGGCGCGATTCCCGGCGCGACCGACACGATCACGGCCGCGTGCATGATCACGGCCACCGCGCTGACCGGCGTTGACGTGCGCAATAACATCTTCGCCAACTCGTTGACGGGCGGCAGCGCGGCTTCGGCGCACGTCTCTTTGTTCCTGCCGTCGGGCGGCACGTCAACGATGAACCTGACGCTCAACAACAACGACTACTTCGAGGGGCCGAACGCGACCAACGGCATCGCGCAGGTCGGCACAACACCGGGGACGGGCTTCTTCAAAGCGGCCAACTTCAACGCGGCCACGACCACGCCCGCAACCAACTTGCGCTCTTATACGAGCACCTTGAACGCGGCCGGCACGAACGACAACGCCAGCAAGGTGGTTGACCCGCAGTTCATCTCGGCCACGGATTTACACATCGCGCCCGCTTCGCCGATGGTGGACATGGGCGCAAACGTCGGCGTGGGCACGGACATTGACGGGCAAGCGCGCGTCGGCACGCCCGACATCGGCGCGGACGAACCCGGCGGCGTCACGCCGGCCGCCAACGACATCGCGGCCGTGGCGATCATCAACCCGCCGCCCGGCTCGACCCGCAGCACCACGACCGTCATCACCCCGCAAGCGTCCTTCACCAATAACGGCACGGCGGCGCAGACCAACGTGCCCGTGCGCTTCCGCATACTCGATTCAACCAGCGCAATTGTCTATGACCAGACGGCGTCGATCCCAAGTATCAATCCGGGGCAAACCCTCACGGTCAGTTTCCCGAACGTGACGCTCTCGACGCCGGGCACTTACACGACGACCGCGATTGCGGAACTGCCCGGTGATCAAAACACCGCGAACGATTCCGTTTCCGGCACGGTCAACATCATCGCGCCCCTCGCGGCCGGCACGTACACGGTCGGCGCGGGCGGCAACTTTGCTTCGCTGACCAACACGGGCGGCATCTTCGAGGCGCTCAACGCTGCCGGCGCATCCGGCAACGTCGTCATCAACATCACGTCCGATCTGACCGGCGAGTCGGGCAGTGTGCCGCTCAACGAAGTGGCGGGCGGCTTCAGCGTCACCATCAAACCGAGCGGCGCGGCGCGCACTATCACAGGCACGGCCGCCAACCTCAGTCTGATCAAACTCAACGGCGCGGACAACGTGACGATTGACGGCTCGCTCTCAGGCGGCACGGATCGCAGCTTGACGATGACCTACGGCAATACCGGCGGCACTGTCATCTGGATCGCCAGCGTCAGCGCGGCCAACGGCGCGAACGGCAACACCGTCAAGAACTGCATCCTGTCTGGCAACACCGGCGCGACCATCATCTCAGGCGTCTTGGCCGGCAGCGGCACGACTTTCGGCGGCGATGCCGAGACGGCGAACTCGAACAACACCATCCAAAACAACGCGATCTTCCGCGTGCAAAACGCCGCCTTCCTGCGCGGCAGCGGCACGGCGTTCGATCAAAACTGGCTCATCACAGGCAACACGTTCGGCACAAGCGTTGCCGCCGACAAGTTGCTCTTCCGAGGCATGCTGATCGGTAACGCGCAGAACTTCACCGTCAGCAACAACGTCATCAACGGCATCAGTTCGACGACGACGACCAGTTCGACGATGAGCGGCATCCAGGTCGCTTTGCTTGTGAACGGTGGTTCCATCACCGGCAACCGGATGAGCGACATCAAGCAGAACAACACGGCGGGCTGGGGCAGCAACGGGATTTTCTTAACCTCGACTTCGACCGCCTCAAACTTGACCGTCGCCAACAACTTCATTTCGGACGTGGCCTCGCAAGGCTTCAACGGCATGGCCGAAACGGATAACGGTTACGGCATCGCGGCCGTCGCGGGCGGCGGTTACAAGATTTACCACAACTCCGTCAACCTCAATACGAATCAAGGGGCGAACGCCGCCGCCGGCATCACCGCCGCCGTCAACATCACGGCCGGCGTAACCACGGCCGGCGCGATTGACCTGCGCGATAACGTGCTGGCGAACACGCAGACCGTCGGCACGCGCTACGCCGTCATCTCCGGCGCGCCGGCCACCGTCTTCTCGAACATCAACTACAACGACTATTTCGCGCAGAACGTCGGCTTCCTCGGCAGCGCGCGGCCCACGCTGCCCAACTGGCAGACGGCGACCGGGCAAGACGCCAACTCGCTCGCGGTCAATCCGCTGTTCGTCGCCTCGGCCGCGCCGGCCGATCTGCACTTGCAGCCCAGCAGCCCAGTCATCAACGCGGGCACGCCGGTCGGCGTCACAACCGACATTGACGGCCAGACGCGCGACGCCATGCCTGACATGGGCGCAGATGAGATCGTCACTGTGGTCACGCCCGGCATGATCCAGTTCAGCGCCCCGACCTATTCGGTGGCCGAGAACGTCGCGGGCGGCATGGCCACCATCACGGCGACGCGCGCGGGCGACGTGAGCGGTGCGGCTTCGGCCACCTACGCCACGGCCAACGGCACGGCCAACGGCGGCGCAGCCTGCGGGCCGAACGTTGACTACGTTGCGACCACCGGCACGCTCAACTTCGCGGCCGGCGAGACGAGCAAGACCTTCAACGTGACGATCTGCGACGAGAGCGTGTTCGAGAACGACGAGACAGTGTTCCTGTCGTTGACGAACGTGACGGGCGCAACCGCCGGTTCGCCGACCAACGCCGTGCTCACGATCACCAACGACGACGCCGCGCCCGCGCCGCCCATCGCCCGCGACGTGCTGATCTCCGAGTTCCGCTTCCGCGGGCCGACCTTCAGCGCGCCGCAAGGCATAGACGGTGCGCTCGACGAATACGTCGAGTTGTATAACAACACCGACTCGGCCATCACGGTCGGCGCAACCGACGGCGCAGGCTGGACGCTCGCCGCGCTCGCCAGCGACGGCACGACCATCACCCCGCTCGTCACCATCCCGAACGGCACGATCATCCCGGCCCGCGCACACTACTTGGCCGTTAACTCGGACGAGAGCACGACGCGGCCCGGCGACGAAGTACGACCCAACGGCATCACGCCGGCCGGCGGCTACAGTCTGAACAGCTATGCCGTGGGCGACGACTTCTATACGACGGACGTGCCCGACAACTCCGGTGTGGCCTTGTTCCGCACGGCGACCCCGGCCAACTACACGCTCGCCAACCGGCTCGACGCGGTCGGCTTCAACTCCTTCGTCGGCGCAACGGCCGATCTGTTCCGTGAAGGCACGCCGCTGCCTGCGCCGTCGCCCTTCACGGACGGGCAGTATGCCTACGTTCGCACGCAGACGACCGGCACGCCGAAGGACACAGACAGTAACGCGTCGGATTTCGCTTACGTCTCAACCAACGGCGGAATTTATGGCGGCATCCAGTCGCAGTTGGGCGCGCCGGGGCCGGAGAATTGCGGTTGCCGGCAGAGCAACCTGTTCTTTGGTAGCCCCATCCAGCGCAACGCGACGATCAAGTCCAGCTTGATCGATCCGACGCAAGCCTCGACCGCACCGCCCAATCGCATCCGCGACACCACGCCGGGCACGGGCGCAACCGCCTTCGGCACGCTCGATCTCAGGCGCAAGTTCACCAACACGACCGGGCAGATGATCACGCGCCTGCGCTTCCGTGTGGTGGACATCACCACCTTGAACTCGCCGAACCCAGTTGGCTCGCAGGCCGACCTGCGCGTGCTTACTTCGGCGGACACAACCGCCAACGGTGGCACGATCACGATCTTAGGATCGACGGTTGAAGCTCCCGCCAACGGCACGGTCGCAGGCGGCGGCACAGGTCTGAACTCAAGCCTCGTGGTCGCCATCCCCAGCGGCACGCTCGCACCGGGCGCATCGGTCAACGTGCGTTTCCTGTTGGGCGTCGCCACGGGCGGCAGTTTCCGCTTCTTCATCAACGTCGAGGCGCTCTCGAACAACGGCACGATTCAGCCGCCCGCGCGGCGCGGCCTCAACAAAGCGATTGAAGGGCCTATCGGCACGAGGTAAACCGTACGCGCGCTAACCGCGCCATCAACCACAGCCCCCGATCCGCGCAACAACGGATCGGGGGCTGTGTTCTTTCGCCGACCTGTTCTTTAACCACGAAGACACGAAGACACGAAGCACGATTGATCGTCCTTCGTGTCTTCGTGTCTTCGTGGTTAAACTTTTTCTGCTTAGCTTGTCAGCGGGCGCAGCGCGAGGGCGAACTCGACGGCGCGGCGCGGCGAGACGACGCCCCAACCTTGCCGGTCGATCTCGATGCCGGGCAAACGGTCGGCCGTGTCGATGAGAATCCGCTTGACCTGTTGCGGCGTCAGATGCGGGTTGGCTTCGAGCATGCACGCGATGATTGACGAGACGATGGGCGCGGCGAACGACGTGCCGTCCACGTACTTGTAGTGTTCGCTGATCACGTCGCCCTCGCGCAGTTTGACCGTGATCAAGTGGCGCAAGAGCGGCATCGGCATGTCGCGCGCGTCCGCTAAGTCTTTATCGACGTGCGCGTGCTGTCTGATCAGTTCGCGCAACTCGTGGTCGGGCGCGCGGTCAAGCGAGGCATAGAGTTCGGCTTCGGCGGCCGTGGGCGTGCGTGGCAGAATCGGCGCGGGGACCCAGATGCCGGGCGCGATCACTTCGGGCTTCTGCAACCCGTCGAACGTCGGACCGTAAGACGAACGATACATGCCGCGTCGCGCGCGATCCATCGAGTTCTGATCGTCCAACCCGCCGACCGCGATACACGAAGGCGAACTGGCCGGCGGCAGCACCGGATGCCCCGGCTCAAGCCCCGCATTGCCGACCGCGCAGACCACGATCAAACCTTCACGCACCGCACGTTCAATCGTCCGGCACAATGCGTTCGTCAAATAAGACGATTGCTCGTCGCCGCCGGCCGAGATGTTGACGATGCGTATGTTGTGTTCGGCCCGATGCTTTAAGACCCACTCAAGCCCGCGCCTGATCTTCTGCTCCGAGATACGACCCGTGCGCGCGAGTTTGACCAACACGACCTCTGCGGCCGGCGCGATGCTGCGATAGAAACCTTGCGAGAGCGTGCCGTTGCCGGCCGCGACCACCGAAGTCATCATGCCGTGCCAACTGGCTGTGCCCGGTTCGTTGAGCGTCGCGGGATCGTTCTTGATGATCGTGTGATAGGCGCGAATGCGATTGACGGGTTGCGTGAGATCGGGGTGCGCGTAGAAGCCTGAATCGAGGAAGGCGATGGTCACGCCGCGCCCGGCGAAGCGCGGGTCTGCGCCGAGCCGCAAGGGCGTGGGCAAGAACGCGCCCGTCCTGCTCGAAGACGGCCGCGTCCTCGCGCAGTTGCGCCAGCGCACGCTCGAACAGACGCACACAACGCGGGCAGACCATAGAGACGAGCGCGCCGCCCGGTGCGTTCGCCGCCACCAGACCGCGCAACTCTTCGCGCAAGTCGTGGAAGGAAATAAGTCCGTCCACCGCCTCGCGCCCGCAGAGCGGACAGACGGGCCGGCCCGCCGGCATGTTCGTGTGCTGACCCGAAGGCTCAACTGAGATCGTATCGGACATCGATGCAAGCCTCTTGCCGTTGTTGTGCGAGCGCGCCAAACAATAACACAGCGCGGGCGGCGTCGGCAGTCACAAAACTAAACAAGCGTGCGCCGCGTGCCGGTTGAGATTTGCGCGGCAGGCGTGTAAGTTACAGCACGTTGACAACACTAAAATGATAAAGCGAGCGAATCGTCATGGCTGAACAAACACAACCGATGGTGGCGGACATCTTCCGGCGCGCGCAAGCCATACGCCGCGAGCGGCCCGAGTTGGCGCTGAAAGATTTGCGGGCGCAGTTGGTGCGCGAGTACCGGGGCGCGGCCATGCCGCCGCTCGACCGGCTGGCGATCCCCGAACAGGACGCGCGCGCGCCCGAAGAAGATTGGTCGCGGCCTCTCGCTCGTGCGGCGCGGCATCCAGAACGAAGACTGGGACGAGATCGTCTCAGGCATCGCGCTCAGTCTAGAGCAGACCGAACGTTACGAGAGCGAGCGCGGCTTGATCGGAGCCGTGGACGACTGGCACGACCGCAGCGTCGGCATTCGCAGCCAGACCGAAAAGGGCGTCGGCAAATGGATGCCCGACGAGTTGATGAAGCTGGCCGAACGAGCAACTAAAAAGTCGTGAATCGTGAATAGATAGAACTGCTTTGATCTATTCACGATTTATGATGTACGACCTGTGGAGTTTGCACATGAGTTTCTTGAACGGTCTGTTCAACGATCCGGATTATCAGAAAGAAGCGCCGCGCCCGGCCGAAGTAGTTGAAGGCGGCGACGTGATCATCAGCCCCGACACGCGCCGCACGGAGCGTATGCCGCCGGGCCAGAAGCGCACGCGCAAGTGGCCGGTCTTGGACGCGCACGGCACGCCGGAAATCGATCTCGCCACGTGGCGCTTTGAGATCGACGGACTGGTCCAACAGCCGCGCGCGTGGTCGCTCGACGAGTTTCTGCAATTGCCGCCCGTGCAGGTCTATGCGGACTTTCATTGCGTGACGCGCTGGTCGCGGCTCGACAACGTGTGGAGCGGCGTCTCGACGCGCGCGCTCGCGGAGATGGTCGGCGTCAAACCGGAAGCGAAGTTCGTCCTCGCGCTCGCTTATGATTACGGTTGGACCACAAACTTGCCCATCGAATATTTCATGGCCGAAGATTCGCTCGTCGCGTGGTCGCACGACGGCCGGCCGATCACGCCGGAACACGGCGGCCCCGTCCGCTTGATCGTGCCGCAACTCTACGCTTGGAAGTCTGCGAAGTGGATCAAGGGGCTGCGCTTCCTCGACGCGGATCAAGCGGGCTTCTGGGAAGAGGGCGGCTATCATATGCGCGGCAACCCGTGGCGCGGCGAAGACGGCGAACGTTTCCGCTGACAGCACGACTAGGTAAAGGATGAACGATGAACGATGAATAAAAGGCAAGCTGATCTTTATTCATCAGGCAGCATGCATCGTTCATCATTTCTTTTATGTGGCAACAGACACAAGCGTCGCCGCAGACGCTCGTTGAAGTCTTCACGCAGATGCGCGCGGGCTTGCTCGGCGCGCTGCCGCATCTGATCACGGGCGCGCTGGTCCTCGCCGTCTTTTGGGTCGCGGCGCGCATCGGGCAAATGGTGATCGCCTATGCTGCGCCGCGTGTGCGCGCCGATACGGGCGTGGTGCTGCTGCTGTCGCGCGTCTATTACTACAGCGTTTTGATCTTCGGCGCGGTGACGGCGCTCGGCGCGGCCGGCTTGAACGTGAGCGCGCTGGTCGCGGGCTTAGGCTTGACGGGCTTCGCGCTCGGCTTCGCGCTCAAAGATGTACTGTCAAACCTGCTCTCAGGCATCATGCTGCTGCTTTATCGGCCGTTCAACATCGGCGACCGGATCAGGATGGGCGAGTTCGAGGGCATCATTCAAACTATTCGCATGCGCGACACGCTTGTGCGCGCCGACGACAACCGCCTGATCGTCATCCCGAACACGAAGCTCATCACCGAAGTCGTCGTCAACTACAACGGTGTGTCGCCGGTCGTAACGCACATTGCGCCGGCCGCCGCACGCAAAGAAGTTGCGCTTGAACCTGACGAAGACTTCAACCTGAGCATGGGCGACGACGGCGCACGCCACGTTTGAGTTGAGCGGCGCAAACGCACGTCAAAGGATCGACATGATTATCACGACTGAATACGTTGACATCCCCGTCGCCGACGGCGCGGCGCGCACCTTCGTGGCGCAACCGCACGCCGAGGGCAAGTATCCCGGCATACTGTTCTACTCGGACATCTTCCAGTTGACAGGCCCGATGCTGCGCGCGACGGCGCGACTTGCGGGCTACGGCTTCGTCGTCGCCGCGCCGGAAATTTATCATCGCATCGAGCCGCCCGGCACAGTCATCCCGTTCGACGACGACGGGCGCACGCGGGGTCTGGCCGGTGCAGCCAACACGACCGTTGTGGAGTTCGACGAAACGGCCCGCGCGGTGCTCGATCATCTGGCCGCGCACCCGCGCGTGGCGCTAGGGCAACTGGGCGTCGGCGGCTTCTGCATCGGCGGGCATCTCGCGTTTCGCGCTGCGTTCAACCGCGACGTGCAAGCGACCGCCTGCTTCTACGGCACAGGGATACATAACGGCAAACTCGGCCAAGACGCAGACGCCGGTTCGCTCGCCCGCGCCGCAGAGATACGCGGCGAACTGCTCATGGTCTGGGGCGCGCGCGACCCGCACGTGCCGGAAGATGCGCGCGCGCAGATCGAGACGGCGCTCCAACGTGCGGGCACGCGCTACAGCGTTCGCCTCTACGACGCCGAGCACGCCTTCATGCGCGACGAGGGCGCGCGCTACGATCCGGCTGCGACTGACGGGGCGTGGGCCGATATGATCAATCTTTACCGGCGTGTGTGGGCGACATGAGATAGTTGCTATGGGTTGGTTGAACTTTGCTGTTTGAAATTTGATCTAAGCGGCTTGTTTATTCGTTAAGCATGTTATGTCACCGCGTGCATGGTCGCAGTCGGGCTTGCACGCTGGTCAAGAATAATGAACGAATAACCAGTAACAATTTTCTTCACAGAGGTGAGCAAGATGAGTGACGAATTACCTGTTAATCAAGGCATCCGTTGGCGGCGATCTATGTGGGCGCGGCTGGCGTTGGTGCTGATTGCATTGTCAGTTGTGGCCGGGTGCAGTCATGTGCGTTCGAGCACGAACGAGACGACGACCACCAACACGACGCCAGTGCTGCCGGCCGCGAACGCGACGAACTTGCCTGCGGGCGCACCACAAACTTCTTACGCCGACACGGTGGCACGCGTCGCGCCCGCGGTTGTGACCGTGCGTTCCGAGCGACGCGCGCGCGCGGCGCAGCAACACCCGTTCATGGACGATCCTTTCTTCCGCGAGTTCTTCGGCGACCGCATGCCGCGCGAGCAGCAACCGCAGATCGAGCGCGGGCTTGGCTCCGGCGTCGTCGTCACCGCCGACGGTTACATCCTGACAAATCATCACGTCGTGGACGGCGCGGAAGAGATCAAGATCGAGTTGTCCGACCGGCGCACGCTCGACGCCAAAGTTGTCGGCTCTGATCCGCCGAGTGATCTGGCCGTCTTGAAGATCGACGCGACGGGCTTGCCCGTGCTGGCGCTCGCGGATTCGGACAAGGCGCGCGTGGGCGATGTGGTCCTAGCCATCGGCAACCCGCTCGGACTTGATCAGACCGTGACGGCCGGCATTATCAGCGCGAAGGGGCGCGCGACCGGCCTTGGCGACGGCAACTTCGAGGACTTCATTCAAACCGATGCGCCGATCAATCGCGGCAACTCCGGCGGCGCGCTTGTCAACACGAACGGCGAGTTGGTCGGCATCAATTCGCAAATCCTGTCGCCGTCAGGCGGCTCAATCGGCATCGGCTTTGCCATCCCGTCGAACATGGCGCGCGGCGTGATGGAGCAACTGATCAAGACGGGCAAGGTGCGCCGTGGGCAACTGGGCGTCATCGCGCAGAGCGTGACCTCTGACATCGCGCAGAGCCTCGACATGAAGAACGTGCGCGGCGTCATCGTCGGCACGGTCGCACAGGGCAGCGCCGCCGAACGCGCGGGCTTGAAGCAGGGCGACGTGATCGTGGCCTTGAACGGGCAAGTCATCAACGACAGCAACTCTCTGCGCAACCGCGTCGCCAGCACCCCGCCCGGTTCTGAAGTGACGCTCACCGTCTTGCGCGACGGGCGCGAGCAACAGGTCAAGGCCACGCTCGGCGAGGTCAAGCCCGTGACGGGCGGCGACAATGCAAGCGCAGGCGGCGACAACGGCGGCGGCACGAGCACGGGCAAACTCGGCGTGCGCGTCGAACCGCTCACGCCTGAGATCGCGCAGCAGTTGAATCTGCCCGCGGGCAAGACGGGCGTGATCGTAGCCGAAGTCGAACCGGCCGGCCCGGCGGCCGAAGCGGGTCTGCAACGCGGTGACGTGATCGAACAGATCAACCGCCAGTCCGTGCGCTCGGCGGCCGACTTGACCAATGCGCTCGCACGCACGGGCACACGGCCCGCGCTCCTGCTCGTCACACGCGCCGCACGCGGCGGCGGTCAGGCCAACACGATCTTCATCACCGTGCGCCCGCGCGCATAACGCCATTAACCACCAAGACACGAAGACACGAAAGAAGACCTTTGATCATCTTTCGTGTCTTCGTGTCTTGGTGGTTAATGTTAGTTTGGCTTTGGCTACTCTTCGTATTCGTCCGACCCTTGCACCCAGATGAACGACTGTATGTCGATCATGTCGCGCGGGCGCAGGTCGCCGAGGTCGCGCCGCACCACGGCGGCGAACTCAAGCAGGCTCGCATAAGTCGCCCACGAAGGGCGCGACTTGTATTCGAGATCGAAGCCATATGCGCGCGCCGCCGTGCGCGTCACGTTCGGTTTGAGAAAGATGTGCGTGTCCGGTTGCGCGATGAAACCGAAGACTGTCACCAGCGGCCACGTCAGCACGCGCGTCTGCTTGCGCGGCAACGACGCGACCGCCTCGACCCAACGGTCGAACTTGTGCTCCACCGCGACCGCGCCGTGCAGAAACTCGTAAAGCCCCTCGGCGAAGATGCGCGCGCCGGCCTGCGTCTTCACTGCGTCGCGCAGCGCCATCTTCTCGAACGAGAACAACATGCTGTGGCGTGCGCGCTGCTCGACGCGCACTGCCCGGCCGGCGATCTCGGCAAACTCGCCCGCGCGCAAGAGTCGCCGGTACTCGTCGCGGTTGAGAGCCTGTGCCCAACGTTCGTGCGTCTCCGCTTTGTATGATCGTTCCCACGCGATGTACGTCTCGTCCCCAAACCCACCGGGGAAGAACCGCAGAAACTTGCGCCGGCAATGCAACGCCCCCGCCGAACTCTGCCCCGCGCGTTCAACCCGCGCCGCCGCCGCACGCCCCACATCCGACTTGCTCGTACCCATAACCCCAAACCTCCTCGTTCGCCGAGCGGCATCGCTAACCGTTCGACTTGTTCAATGCCAATCCTCGTGCGGTTGGCCAATCCGAGCCGCCGCTAAGCGCGAATAGCGCCCGACTGGATCGCGGCATAGAGGATGAAAGGGATGCTATCGCGGGTGGCTCGAATAACTTGTGAGGCAGCGTTTATGTCTCTGAGGCTTCAAGCACAAAGGCTTTCGCTGCTTCAGGAGGCACATCTATAAACACGAAATGTTCCGCAGGATAAAGATAGTCTTCGCCTGTTTCATCTATAACTCTGATGTAGTTGCTGCGCGCGGCCGATTCATCCGGCAGGACTTGATAGACAGTTCGCATCTTCAAGTCGTCAGGATACGCCGCATTATTTATGCAGATAGCAAAACGTGATTGTCCGTCTCCGGCTTTCATAATGCTTTAATCCAAATAGCGTTTAATTTTCATTCGCACTTTACCGATCCCGTGCGCCTCATACCAATGTACTTCCGCGAGTCGTATCGTACCATTAGACAGGCGAACACTGGCAACTCCTTTACGCTTGCGCCAACGACCCCGACCAAAGCGCGCACGCAACTCCGGCAGTTCACGAATCGAGCGCCCAATAGCAATAGTTTCAAGTTCACTAATCTTACCGATGATCTCGAACTCCACTTCCATCTAGCAGCCTGTATGTGGTTTTCTTGAGCAGACTCAAAGTAAGGTCGCGCCGTCTTCGTGCGCGACCGTCATGCATGCGCGCCAATTTGGCTGTGCGTATGTTAACTTCTAAGCGTTGTAACAACAATCGTCTCGTGCGTGGAGGTATGGCATGCAGTGCCTGCGTAAACTCGCGTCGGTGATCAGCACGTTTCTGTTTATCATTCTGCTCTGTAGCCCGCACGTTGTAGTTGCGGCGGGCAAGCGTGTGCGCGTGCAGCAGCGGCGCGTTGCGACGGGGACGTTGCCGCCATCGCAGTTTGCCGATGCGGAGCGGGGGCGGAAGTTGGCGGCGGCGTTTCCTGAAGTGGAGAAGTTGTTCACGGCTTGGGTTGAGCGGGTGCATATGCCGGGGGCGGTGTTGGGGATTATCGTGGACGGCGAGTTGGTATGGGTGAAGGCGGCGGGCGTGCGCGAGTTGAAAGAGCGCGCGGCGGTGACGCCGGAGACGGTCTTTCGGATCGCGTCGATGACGAAGAGTTTTACGGCGCTGGCGATCTTGAAGCTGCGCGATGAAGGGAAGTTGTCGTTAGACGATCCGGTGAGCCGCTACGTGCCCGCGCTCGCCGAGTTGCCGTATCCGACGAAGGACTCGCCGCAGCTTACCATCCGGCATCTGCTGACGCACTCGGAAGGCTTCCCGGAAGACAATCCGTGGGGCGACCGGCAGTTGGCGCAGACGGACGAGACGATGCGCGCGTGGCTGCGCGCAGGCATCCCGTTCTCGACCGCGCCCGGTACGGCTTTTGAATATTCAAACTACGGCTTTGCGCTCCTCGGTCAAGTTGTCGCACGCGCATCGGGTCGGCCTTATGCCGACTACGTGCGCGAGCAAATCTTGCTGCCGCTCGGCATGCGCGCGTCCACGTTCGATATGGCGGCTGTGCCACGCGAACAGATCGCGCTCGGTTATCGTTGGGAAGACAACAAGTGGACGGACGAACCGATCCTCGCGCACGGTTCGTTCGGCGCGATGGGCGGCTTGTGGACCTCGGCGCAGGACCTCGCGCGTTACGTTGCGTTTCATCTGTCCGCCTTCCCGCCGCGCGACGAGATGGAACGCGGGCCTGTGCGGCGGAGCAGCGTGCGCGAGATGCAGCAGGCGTGGCGCGCGCAGCCGTCGCTCGCGTTTCGCAGCACGGTGGACGCGCCGCTTCAGTTGGGCGTCAACGCTTACGGCTACGGCCTCGGCGTGTCGCAGGATTGTCGTTTCAGCTACATCATCGGGCACGGTGGGGGCTTGCCCGGTTACGGCTCTTTGATGCGTTGGTTGCCGGAGCATGGCGTCGGCCTCATCGCCATGAGCAACCTGACCTACGCGCCGTGGGGCGGGCTGTTCAACGACACGCTCGCAGCGCTTCAGCGCACCGGGGCATTGCGCCCGCGCGTCGTGCAGCCAGCGCCCGCACTGCTCGCGGCACAACGCGACGTGACGCAGTTGCTCATCAAATGGGACGACGCACTCGCAACGCGTATCGCGGCCGACAATCTGTTCCTCGACGAGTCGGCGCAGCGACGCGCCGCCCGCATGCAAGAGTTGAGCGCGCGGCATGGCGCGTGTCGCCCGGCCACAACTATTGATCCTGAGAACGCACTGCGCGGCCGTTGGCGTATGACGTGCGAGCGCGGCTGGCTCGACGTGGCGCTCACGCTCGCGCCGACCGCGCCGCCGCGCGTGCAGTTCATCAACGTGCAATCGATCTCTCCCGCCGGACGCCGAGATGACCAAAGCGGTCGAAGCCGTCATGCGACTCATCGGCGGTTGGGACGCTAAGACATACGAAGCAGTGGCCGCGCCCACACTCGATGTCGAACGTGTGCGCCGCCAACTCACAGCGGCCGCTGCGTGGGGCGCGTGTCAACCGGGCGAGGCCCTCGGCGGCGACGGCACACGCAACAGCACCGTGCGGCTCACCTGCGAGCGCGGCCCAATCGCCGCACGCATCGCGCTCGATCCAGCCACGCACCGCCTGACCAGTCTCGATCTCATGCCGACCCGCGATCAACGTTGCGTGCCCTAAGCAGAAAGGATGAAAGATGAATGATGAATAGCAAGTTGATCTTTATTCATCATGATGACGGATGAATAGCAGCTTATCCATCCGTCGTCATTCTGCTTTCGTCATTTCCTTAGTGTTATACTGGCGGCACTCCCGGACACGCTGTAGAAACTTGATGCGCCCGAAACAGTTTCGTGCTGGCGCGGGTTGAATATTCCACCGGACGCGGACATAACAGATGGTTGTCAACGAAGCCAACGCGCAGACTCGCACCGCACCGCCGCGCGCGGATGCAGTCGTGCCGAAAGACGCGGCCGCGATCATTCTGGTGCGCGCTGACGATGGAGACGAGCGCGGCGGGCCGCAAGTCTACTGGGCGCGGCGCAGCGACCACATGGCTTTTCTCGGCGGCTTCTACGCGTTCCCCGGCGGGCAGCGCGACGCGGCAGATGCGGAAACGCGCGTCGTTAACTGTGATGATACAGAAACGGCCGCGATGATTAGTTGCGCCGCCCGCGAGTTGTTTGAAGAGTTGGGCGTGCTGGTCGCGCGCGGGGCGGACGCGTTGACGCAAGGGACAGCTTGATTCGCTCTTGGATGATCTGACCTCGGAGCGCATGTCGTTCGCGCAACTGCTCGCGCATTATGGGCTGCATTTGGATGCGGATGATTTCACCTTCGCGGGTCGTTGGGTGACGCCGCCGTTCAGCCCGCGCCGCTTCGATACGTGGTTCTTCCTCGTCCGCTGCCCGCGCAAGCAACAGCCGCGCGTCCGCACAGGCGAGTTCGCGCATGGCGAATGGATCGATGCCCGCGCAGGTTATGCGCGCTGGACGCGGGGCGAGTTGCTTGTCGCGCCGCCGGTCCTGCACGCGGTCAAGACGCTCGCCGACGGGATGACCGATGATCTGATCGCGCGTCTGCTCAGTGTGCCGCAAGCGCGCCGCGAGCCTGTGCGGCGCATAGAGTTTCTGCCGGGCTTTATCTGCTTTCCGGTCCGCACGCCCACGAAGCCGCCCGCGACGCACACGAACGCTTACATCGTCGGGCATGATGAACTGGTCATACTTGATCCCGGTTCGCCTGACGCGGACGAACAAGGCGGCGCTCGCGGCCTGTGTTGATGAATTGATCGCTGAAGGGCGGTCAGTGCGTGAGATCATCTTGACGCATTATCATCCCGATCACGTCGCGGGCACGAACGCGCTCAAGGCGCACTTAGGCGGGCGCGTCGGCGTCGCCGCACATCGGCTGACGGCCGAGATGATCGCCGACACGATCAAAGTTGATCGCTTCATCGAAGACGACGACGTGATCGAGTTAACCGGCGCACAGACGTTATCGCTGCGCGCCATGCACACGCCGGGGCACACGCGCGGTCACCTGAGTTTTTATGAAGCACGCACGGGCGCGTTAATCTGCGGCGACAACATCCTCGGCCTCGGCTCGGTGCTGATCGATCCACCTGAAGGCAACATGCGCGACTATCTGCGTTCGCTCGCGCGTTATCGTGAGTTGCTGCCGCAGATCAAAGTTCTATTTGGCGGGCACGGGCCGGCGGTCGGCAACGCGGCGGCGAAGATCGACGAGTACATCACGCACCGGCGCGCGCGCGAAGCCGACATACTCGAAGCAGTGCGCGCGGGCGCAAGCACACCGCCGGAGATCGTCGCCCGCGTCTATACGGATGTCGCACCGAAGTTGCATGCAATGGCCGAGCGCGCCGTTTGTGCGCATCTGGAAAAATTAGTAGCGGACGGCCTGGTCGTGCGTGGGCCGGATAACGAGTACAGCGCGATTTCAAGTTAAGGGTTTCAAGCGATGACACAAGCGAAGACACTGGGCGAGTTGAAACAGAGCGGCCACCGTGGGCGCGGGGTCAAAGACGAGTTGCGCGCGAATCTGATCGCGCAGATGCGCGCAGGCACGCGCATCTTTCCGGGCATCGTCGGTTACGACGAGACGGTCGTGCCGCAGATCGTAAACGCGCTGCTCGCGCGCCACAATCTGATCCTGTTAGGGCTGCGCGGGCAAGCCAAGAGCCGCATCATCCGGCAACTGACCGCGCTCTTGGACGACGAGATACCGATCATTGCCGGGTCTGAGATCAACGACGATCCGCTCCACCCGATCAGCGCCTACGGCCGCCAACTCATCGCACAGATGGGCGACGAGACGCCCATCGCTTGGGTGGGGCGCGATGCGCGCTTCGTCGAAAAACTGGCCACGCCCGACGTGACCATCGCCGATATCATCGGCGACGTTGACCCGATCAAGGCCGCTAAGGGTGGGCATCTCTTGAGCGACGAGTTGACGATCCACTACGGCCTTTTGCCGCGCGCCAATCGCGGCATCTTCGCCATCAACGAACTGCCCGATCTTGCGGGCAAGATACAGGTCGGCCTCTTCAACATCATGCAAGAGGGCGACGTGCAGATCAAAGGTTATCCCGTGCGGTTGCCGCTGGACGTACTGCTCGTCTTCTCCGCCAACCCGGAAGACTACACGGCACGCGGCAAGATCATCACGCCCTTGAAGGACCGCATCGGCGCGGAAGTGACGACGCACTACCCGGCCGATCTGCAACTAGGTGTCGAGATTACTAGACAGGAAGCGTGGCTTGAGCGCGACGGCACGACGGGCGCGGTGCGCGTGCCCGACTTCATCCGCGAACTGGTCGAGCAGATCGCCTTCGAGGCCCGCGACGACAGCCGCGTGGACAAACGTTCCGGCGTCTCGCAACGTCTGCCGATCACGGTTATGGAGTCCGTCGTCTCAAACGCCGAGCGGCGCGCGCTCTTGACCGACGAACAAGAGATCGTCCCGCGCATCTCTGATATTTACGCCGCCGTGCCGTCGATGACCGGCAAGATGGAACTCGAATACGAAGGCGAACAGGTGGGCGCGACGCGCATCGCCAAAGATTTGATCAAACGCGCGGCCGGTGAAATCTTCGAGGGCTACTTCGTCGGCATCGACTTCACACGCGCCGTCCGCTGGTTCGACGAAGGGCACAACCTGCGCCTCGCCGACACCGCCTCGGCCGCCGAATGCGTCAACCTGCTCGAAGCCGTGCCCGACTTGATCGACACGATCACGCTGCCCTTCGACTTCCCCCGCACCGACGACGCCCAACTCGTGTCGGCTTGCGAGTTCGCCCTCGAAGGTCTCTACGCCCAGAACAAGATCAGCCGCAACGAAGAAGGCGGCTATACCGCGGTGACGAAAGCCAAGAAAGATCGGCGCGGCATGATCTATGATGACCTGACGGAGACGGGGCGGTATAGTTGATCGATTAAGGGTTGCTGTTATGAAGTTCATTCGCTATTCCAAGTTCAAAGGCTTCGACGTGTCGGGCGTTAATCTGGGCGACCTGATGGAGGCGTTGCAGGATTCGCTGTTGCAGTCGGGCTATGACGACGATTACTACTGGACGCGGCAGCGGCGCGAGCAGGACACGTCGCTCGATGCTTTGCGGCAAGCGCTTGCTGCAATCGTTGATGGAGTTGGGCGAGTTGGACGAGCAGGACGTGCGCGAGATGTTGGCGGAGAACGCGGGGCGGTTCAAGGGATCGCAACTCGAAGAGTTGTTGAATCAGTTGATCGAGCGGCTGGTGGAAGAAGGCTATTTGAATCTGCGCGCGGAGCAGCCGAGCGAGCAGCAACGCAGACGGCAACAGGGCGGACCAGGCGAGATCGAAGAACCGATGCCGCGCGACGTTAAGTTTGAAGTGACGGAGAAGGGCTTGGACTTTCTCGGTTACAAGACGTTGCGGAATCTGCTGGGCAGTCTCGGTAAAAGTTCGGTCGGGCGACACGACACGCCGCACATGGCGACGGGCGTTGAGGCGGCGCAAGTCTCGAAGCCTTATGAGTTCGGCGACACGATCAATCTGGACGTGAACACGACGCTCATGTCGGCGATCAAACGCGAGGGTTTGCACGTGCCGCTCAACTTGGAATACGGCGACCTGCACGTCTACCAGTGCGATTATCAATCGTCGTGCGCCACGGTCGTCATGCTCGACTGTTCACACTCGATGATCCTCTATGGCGAAGATCGCTTCACGCCCGCCAAGAAGGTGGCGCTCGCGCTCGCGCACCTGATTCGCACGCAGTATCCCGGCGACTCGTTGAAGATCGTGCTGTTCCACGACGGCGCGGAGGAGTTGCCGCTCGCGCGCCTTGCCACCACGCAGGTCGGGCCGTATCACACGAACACGGCCGAAGGTTTAAGACTCGCGCGCCGTCTGTTGCAAGCGCAACGCAAAGAGATGAAACAGATCGTGATGGTGACGGACGGCAAGCCGACGGCGTGCTTCATCGACGGCGCGGTGGCGCGCGGCGGCGACACGCGCCGGACGGCGAGCGACCGGCACGGCGCGGCGGCTCTACAAAAATTCGATGGGCAACGATCCGTTGGTCATGGCGGAGACGTTCAAGGAAGTGCAGGCGTGCCGCAAGGCGGGCATCATGGTCAACACGTTCATGCTCGCGTCGGACTATTACCTCGTCGAGTTCGTCAAGCAGATGTCGCAGATGACGAGCGGCAAAGCCTACTTCGCCACGCCCGGTAACCTCTCGCAGTTCGTGCTGATCGACTTCCTGAAGCGCAAGAAGAGTCGCGTGCGTTGAGCGGCACGGGCAACAATAACGTCTCACGCAAAGGCGCAAAGCCGCAAAGCAGGGCGCAAAGAAGATCGTTCAACTTCTTCGCGTCTGCCTTTGCGGCTTTGCGTGAGTTTATCTTTTCAAGGTCGCTTGACAGTCCAGCTAAAGCGCGTCGATCTTGGCGGCGAGGATGAAGTCGCTTTCGCTCAAGCCGTCGATGGCGTGCGTGAAGATTTTGATCTCGGCGTAGCCCCAGCCGAACGAGATGTCGGGATGATGACCTGCTTGTTCGGCGAGCGCGCCGACACGGTTGACGAACTCAAGCGCCGCGTTGAAGTTTGAAAACTGGTAAGCGCGCAGCAAGTGGTGCTCGTTCACCACCGACCATGTAGGCACTTCGCGCGTGTAAGCTGCAAACTCCGCGCCCCGCAGACGCGGCACGCCGCCATGACAAGGCACGCAAGCGCGTGCGGCTAGTTCGCTCACTTCTGTTCCTCCTCACTTGCACTTAAACCCAATTAACACGACGAGCATTCTACACCCGCGCCCGCGCGCGAATAAGTCTTGACGGGCGCGTGGCAGATAGACCAGGCCGGGAAGTAATGTTATTAACCATGCAGTGCGGTCAGTCCATGTGCCGGTCGCACTGCATGTAGAGAGGAGAACGATCATGCAACTCTATCCGGCGGCGCGCGCGTGCGTTTGTGTTCTGTTGCTTGCCTTGCTCTGCGGACTGAGCGTTAACGATGGCTTGAGCCGCAACCGCGCCCCCGGCCCGCTGGCCATGCGCTACCGGATCGACGCGGCGCAGAGCAGTTTTATGATCCGCACTTTCTCCGGCGGCGTGCTCTGGTTCAAGGGGCACGACCATTTCGTTGCGGCGCGCGACTTTACAGGCGAAGTCGAACTGACACCCACGTCGGTCACGCCCGCTCGCTCACCTTAACCGTGCGCGCCGACTCGCTCGCCGAGACGCGCGCCGTCTTCACCGAACCGCAGAAGCAGATCATCAACCGCGAACTGCACGAGTTGGTCCTTGAAACCAAACAGTACCCGGAGATCAGTTTCCGCAGCACACAGGTCACAGTCAGACCGACGCCCGACGGCTTCAGCGTGCGCCTTATGGGCGACCTCACTTTGCACGGCGTCACGCGTCCTGTTCGCATCCCCGCCATCGTTACTTTGAATGGCAACGACCTGCGTGCGCGCGGCGAGTTCGAGCTTCAGCGCAGCGACTTCAACGTTAAAGCGACCTCGGCCTTTCACGGCACGGTGCGCGTCCGCGACAAGTTGAAACTCACCTTCGACATCGTCGCGCACCAACTATGAAGCAGGCGCGCGCATCTTAAGCTTGGCCGCAGCGCACGTCCGTTGTATTATGCGGCTACCCCTCTCAAACATAATGGCGTCGAACCCGCGGCCGTAAACGGGTTGGTCGCGTTGTGTGCCGCGTCGCCACCGCGCCGCCGGTTCAAACAATCGTGTGCGATCAATTTAATCTCGCGCTACCTCGAACAAGGGGGCGCTCTGTCTCTCAAGGGGAAGGATCCATGCTTCGCACTTACTACAAACTCGGCCTCGTGGCCTGTCTGTTCTTCATCGGTTGCCATCTCGCCGCGCAGACGGCGCACGCGCAAGACCCGGCCATCTGGACACAGAGCGTCAACTTCTCGACCTTTCACACCTTCGGCCCGAGCAACAAGTCGCGCACGCCTTATAACCTGAACGAAGAACTGGCCGACGACTTCGACGTGACCGGCTCGATCACGCAAGTCTTCGCTTACGGTTATTGGAGCGGTCATTGCTCAAGTCCGCCGCCCGACTTCCTCGGCGTCTACGTCCGCTTCTATGCCTACGACGTAACGGGCCGGCCCGGCGCGCTGCAAACCGAGTACTTCATCGCGGCGGGCGACACGAAACTGCGCCTGATCGGATCGGACTTCCGCATCACGATCAGCCCCGCGTTTCAAGCGACAGGTCGCCACTTCTTAACCGTGCAACCTTATTTCGATCCGCGCACGACCTGTTCCAACCAGCACGACTATCGCTGGTATTTCAAGAGCGCGAACGACGGCGCACCACGCGGCACACCGTTCTTCTATCGTGACAACACCAGCGCCTCCGGTTGCCCCGTCGGCATCTGGGGGCAATGCGATTTCAACGTGGGCAATAGCGACCTCGGCTTCATCCTCTACGGCACGCGCTCGCTGCCGCCGCCCGTCGTCAATGCAGTTGCGCCCACGGCCACACAGCAGGCGGGCCGCATAACGATCACCGGGCAAGGCTTCGGCGAGACGCAAGGCGCAGGGCTAGTTAAGATCAACGGCGCGACCGCGCCCGTCTCGCGCTGGTCGGACACGAGCATCACGGCTTACGTGCCCGACGCCGCGCCCGTCGGTGCGGACACGTTGCAAGTCGTGACGACGGGCGGCGCGTCGAACGCCGTACCGCTCAACGTGGCGGCCCGGCCGCCGCAACAGGGGCGCGTCCGCTGGCGCTTGCAGATCGATTCACCCATCGCTTGGTCGCGGCCCAACACGGGCGCGGACGGCACGATCTATCTAGTCGATCAAGATGGTCAACTCTACGCGGTCACGCCGCAAGGCGGCGTCAAGTGGATCTTCCGTAGCGGCGGCATCAACAGTCAACAGCCACCTTCAATCGGCACAGACGGCACGATCTATATCGGGTCGGGCAATCACGTCTGGGCGGTCAATCCCGACGGCACGCAGAAGTGGCGCTTCGACGATCCGGCTTTCTCTTACGTCGTCAACGGCCCGACCTTCGGCCCCGACGGCAAAATCTACGGCATCACGGCCGACTGCGGACAGGCGGGCGGCCTCGGCGCGTTCGTCCTCTCGGCCGCCGGTCAACTCATAGACAACCGGCCCGGCTTCTGCACGCGCGGCGGTTACGGCAACATCGAGATCGCGTTCAGTGCCGGCCAGTGGTTCGGCACGGTCAATGCATCGGGCGCGGTCACGCCCGCGGGCGGCCTCAGTGCGTTCCCGCTCGGCAGCGCCGTCCGCAATTGGATCCAACTCGGCATCGGCCAGATCAACGTGAGTCCTGTGGACGGCAGCCTCACAGTCGGCGACGGCAACACGGTCCATCCGGGCTTGTTTACATACAACCCCGACGGCACGATCAAGTGGGCGCGCTTCCGCGAGACGCAGGAAGAACGCGCGGTCGATCAAACTACTGTTGACGTAGGCCCCGACGGCGGCGTCTATGTTCCCTTGCGCAATCGCATGATCTGCGCGCTCACACCCGCCGGGGCTGATCGTTGGTGTCGCACTTATCTGTCGAGCATGAGCAACCCGCTCGTCAGTCCGCAGAACACGTTGTTCATCGGCGATTGGCACAACAACCCCGACGTGTTCCCGCACGATTCAATTCAAGCCATCAGCACGACGGACGGCACGCCGCTTTGGAATGTGCCGCTGCCGATGGAGAACGGCTGGCAGATCGAGCCGTTCAACCTCGCGCGCTTCAACGCAAGCGGCGACACGGCCTATTTCGGCACGACCGGGCCGAACGGCACAGGCGGCTACTCTTATCTCTACGCCATCGACGCCGCCACCGCCGCGCCCGCGAACAACGCGCCGACCGTCCGCATCACCAGCCCGGCCGACGGCACGACTTACGAGCCGTTAACCCAGATCGATGTCACAGCCGAAGCGAGCGACACAGACGGCCAGATCGTCAAGGTCGATTTCTATCTGGACGACGACCTGGCCGACACGGACACCGAAGCGCCCTACACATACACTTGGGCGCTCTCGACACCGGGCACGCACACCTTCAAGGCCGTCACGTTCGACAACGGCAGTCTCTCCGCCACGTCCAACGTCGTGACCATTACGGTCAACCCTTACGGTCATGACATACGCTGCCTGATCCGCGACGACCACGACAACGCGCTTGAGGGCGTGACCGTCACCCTTTCAGGGTCGGAATCAGGCACGGTGACAACCGACGGCACAGGGCAGTGCTACATCAGCTGGCTGCCGCCCGGCGGCACATACACGCTCACGCCGAGTGCGCCCGGTTACATCTTCCTGCCGCCGACCCGTGTGTTTGCGAACTTGAATGAAGACGGCTACGCGCCCTTCACGGCCGTTGCCACGCAGCCCGGCCGCGTGCTGATCAGCGCCTTCCGCTTCCGCGGCCCCGCCGGCCCGAACGACGAGTTCATCGAGTTGTATAACAACTCCGACGCGCCCGTGACCGTCGGCAACGCGGACGGCTCCGGCGGCTGGACGCTCGCCACCGTCGATTTCTACGGCACGACCGGCGCGGTCGTCACCACCATCCCGGCCGGCACGGTCATCCCCGCGCGCGGGCATTACCTGCTCGTCAACAACACGCCCACGGCCGGCTACACTCTGAACAATCTGGCCACGCCCAACGCGACCTACGCGTTCGACATCGCGGACAACAGCGGCCTTGCACTATTCGACGAACCGCCTCCCGGCTACTCGCTCGCGCGCAGGCTCGACGCCGTCGGCTTCAGCGGCATGACCGGCGCATCATCCGGCCTCTACTACGAAGGCACGGGCCTCGCACCTATCGGCACACAACTGGGCGAGTACAGCTTCGTGCGTCTCGCCGCCGCAGGGTTGCCGCAGGACACGAACAACAATGTCACGGACTTCGTGCTCGTCTCCACCAACGGCAACTACTTTGGCGGCGCGGGGCCGTCCATCCTCGGCGCGCCCGCGCCCGCGAACACGGACAGCCCCGTCCAAAGCAACGCCACGATCAAGACTGCGCTCATCGATCCGCAACAGCCTTCGACGGCCGCGCCCAATCGCGTGCGCGATCTCGCGCCCGTCACTAACGGCGCGCTCGGCACGCTTACGATCAGGCGCAAGTTCACGAACAAGACGGGCGCACCTGTCACCGCCCTGCGCTTCCGCGTCATCGACATCACGACGATGAACACGCCCAACCCCGGCGGCGCACAAGCCGACCTGCGCGTGCTCAACGCTTCGGACGTGACGATCACGACGACGACGGGCGGTAACGTCCTTGTCCGTGGCGTGACGGTCGAGCAGTCGCCCGCACAACCGCAAGGCGGTGGCTTGAACTCGCTCTTGAACGTCGCGTTGCCCGGCGGCGCGCTCGCACCCAACGCGAGCGTCAACGTGCAGTTCGTCCTCGGTGTCGAAGCGGGCGGGCGCTTCCGCTTCATCGTCAACGTAGAGGCCGCCACCAACGCGCCCGGCACAACCCAGAAAACGCTCAGCGCACCGAAGGTGCAACGCACAGCCGCCGCGCCCGTGCAACTCAAGTGAGGCGCTAACTGTCAGGTCACGTGCTATCGAGCAGCATGAAAAGGGCCGTTTGAATCGTCGAGATTCAGACGGCCTTTTGTTTTCGTCCTGCCTTCGCAACTTGGCAAAATGCCCCTTGTGCGGCTAGTCTTAGCAGTCCAAAGCTCCACATGCATATCTGCCAATAGCGAGGTGAAGGACTGTGGCCGTCATCTATCCGTTCCGCGCGTTGCGTCCGCCCGTCGATAAGGTCGAACAGGTGGCGAGCGTCCCGTATGACGTGGTCAGCACCGACGAGGCGCGCGCTTTAGCCGCCGACAACCCGCTTAACTTTTTGCACGTCACGCGCCCTGAGATCGATCTGCCCGCCGAGACGGATGTACATAGCGATGTTGTCTATGACAAGGCGCGCGCGAATTTAGATCGCTTGATCGAATCGTGCCCGCTCGAAGAAGAAGCCGAGCCGCGTCTCTATCTGTACCGGCTCGTGATGGGCGAGCATACGCAGGTCGGGGTGGCGGCGTGTTGTTCGGTAGACGAGTACGACAACGATCTGATCCGCAAGCACGAGCGCACGCGCCGCGACAAAGAGGACGACCGCACACGCCACATGCTCAGCTTGCGCGCGCAAACCGGCGTGGTCTTTCTCACCTATCGCGCCGACCGCAGGATCGACGCGTTGGTCGAAGCGGAAACCAAAGGCGAGCCGCTTTATGATTTCACCGCGCCCGACGGCATCCGGCACACGCTCTGGCGCGCGCCCGCGCCCGATCAACTCGTGCGTTGTTTTCAGGAAGTGCCGCTGCTCTACATTGCCGACGGGCATCATCGCGCCGCGAGCGCCGCGCGCGCCCGCGCCACGTTACGCGCCGGCAACCCGCAGCACACGGGCGACGAAGAATACAACCGCTTTCTCACCGTCCTTTTCCCGTCGGATCAAGTGCAGATATTGCCTTATAACCGCGTCGTCAAAGACTTGCAGGGGCTTCAGCCTGACGCGTTCGTCGCGCGCGTGGCCGAAGCTTTCGACGTTGACGAAAACGGCACGCCGCAGCCCGCCGCGCCCGGCAGTTTCAGCATGTATCTCGGCGGGCGCTGGTACGGTTTGAAGTTCAAAGGCGACGCGCCTGACCAAAGCGCCGACCCGACCGCCACGCTCGACGTGAGCATCCTGCAAGAGAATCTGCTCGCACCGATCTTAGGGATCAAAGACATCCGCACGGACAAGCGCATCGATTTCGTCGGCGGCATACGCGGCCCCGCAGAACTTGAAAAGCTGGTTGACTCAGGCAGCGCGGCGGTCGCCTTCTCTTTGTACCCGACGACGATTGAGGACCTGTTGCGCGTCTCGGACGCGAACGGCATCATGCCGCCCAAGTCCACTTGGTTCGAGCCGAAGTTGCGCGACGGCTTGTTGACTCATCGCATTTGAACGCGAGGACCTGTGCCTTGATCATCGAGACTGACAGAGTGTTGATGCGGCCGTTAACGCCGGCCGACCTGCCCGTGCTTGTGCATCTGCGCGCGGACGAAGATGTGGCCCGCTATCTCGGCGGCGTGGCCGAAGCGCCTGTGGTCGAACGCCGCTTGCAGTTTTATCTTGATTGCTACGCGCGTTACGGCTACGGCATGTCGGCAGTTTGCCGGAAGACAGACGGACTGATGATCGGTTGGGGCGGGATACAACCGCTCGAAGATTCGGGCGAAACTGAAGTCGGCTACGCCTTCGACAAACCTTACTGGGGGCAAGGCTATGCGACCGAGACGGCCGCCGCGTGGTTGCGCTACGGCTTCGAGCAGGTGAACCTCGCGCGCATCGTCGCCGTCGCGTCGCCGCAGAACGCAGGCTCGCGGCATGTGATGGAAAAGCTCGGCATGAAGTTCGAGCGCATGGCGCAGCATTACGGCAGCGAGTGCGTGCTGTATGCGATCACGCGCGAAGAGTTCACGCCGCAACCGACCGCTTACAGTGTGCGCGCTGAGTGACGGCAGCGAAAGGCAGAAGACAGATGAAGGTATTGATCGCGGATAAGTTCGAGCAGTCGGGGCGCGACGCGTTGGACGCCGCCGGTTACGACTACTCTTATCAACCGGACGTGAAAGATGAATCGTTGGTTGAAGCCATACGCGGCTACAGTCCCGACGTGCTGGTTGTGCGCGGGACGAAAGTGACCGAGCCGATGTTGGACGCGGGCGCGTTGAAACTGGTCGTGCGCGCGGGCGCGGGCTACAACACGATTGACGTGGCGGCCGCGTCGCGGCGCGGCATCTACGTCTCGAACTGTCCGGGCAAAAACTCAATCGCCGTGGCCGAGTTGACCTTCGCCTTGATCCTCGCGCTCGACCGCCGCATCGCGGACAACGTGATCCAGTTGCGTGCGGGGCAGTGGAACAAGAAAGAGTTCTCGAAGGCGCGCGGCCTCTACGGGCGCACGCTCGGCCTCGTGGGCACGGGGCAGATCGGGCAAGAGGTGATCAAACGCGCGCATGCGTTCGGTATGCCCGTCGTCGCGTGGAGTCGCAGTCTAACGCCTGAGCTTGCGGAAGCACTCGGCGTGGAACGGGCGGACAGCCCGCTCGACGTGGCGCGCGCCGCCGACATCGTGAGCGTCCACGTCGCCTTGAAGCCGGAGACGCGCGGCTTTTTAAGTGCCGACTTCTTTAACGCGATGCGCGAGGGCGCTTATTTCATCAACACGGCGCGCGGCGAAGTGGTCGATCAGTCCGCGTTAGTCAACGCTATGCACGAACGCAAATTGCGTGCGGGGTTGGACGTGTTTGCGGCCGAGCCGACTTCGGCCGTCGGCGAATTTACAGATGAGATCGGGCGTGAACCGAACCTCTACGGCACGCATCACGTCGGCGCTTCGACCGATCAAGCGCAGGAAGCGATAGCCGCCGAGACGGTTCGCATCATGCGCGCGTTCAAAGAGACGGGCAAAGTGCCGAACGTCGTCAACCTCGCCGCGCGCACGCCCGCGACGCATCTCTTGGTTGTGCGTCACCGCGACCGGCCCGGCGTGCTCGCGCAAGTGTTAGGTGCGATCCGCGCGGCGCAGATCAACGTGCAAGAGATGGAGAACATCATCTTCGAGGGCGCGCAGGCCGCGGTCGCACGCATCAATCTCGAAGCCGCGCCGCCGGTTGAAATGTTGACCCGCTTGCGCGCGGAGAACGCGGACATCATCGAGCTTGATCTGTTGCAGTTGCGGAGTTAGATGAAAGCGACGCTGATCACAGGTGCGTCGAGTGGGATCGGCGAAGTGTTCGCGCGACGGTTGGCGGCGCGGGGCGAGAACGTCGTGCTGGTCGCGCGTTCGGCCGATAAGTTGAATGCACTGTGCAGCGAGTTGGGGCGGGCGCATGCGAACGTCTCGGCGCAGGTGGTCGCGCTTGATCTGAGTGAGCCGGACGCGCCGCAACGTCTGTTCGACGAGACGAACGGGCGCGGGTTTGAAGTTGAGACGTTAATCAACAACGCGGGCTTCGGTTCGTTGGGCGAGTTCTTGACGCTCGACAGCGCGCGCGAGTTGAACATGATCGATCTCAACGTCAAGGCGCTGGTCGCGCTCACGTATCTTTATCTTAAACCGATGCGCGCACGCGGGCATGGCGCGATCATCAACGTCGCTTCGACCGCCGCGTTTCAGCCCGTGCCCTACATGGCGACGTATGCCGCGACGAAGGCGTTCGTGCTGTCGTTCTCCGAAGCGTTGTGGGAAGAGAATCGCGCGCACGGCGTCCGCGTGCTGGCGCTCTGTCCGGGCGTGACGAGCACAAACTTTTTCGCCGCCGCCGCGATCAAGCCGCCGCCCTTGCGCATCGCGCAGACGCCCGAAGCTGTGGTGGACACGGCGCTCGCGGCCCTTGCGCGCGGGCGCGGGCACGTTATTTCGGGGTGGATGAACTACCTGCAAACGCAGGCCGAACGACTCGTGCCGCGCGCACTCGTGACGCGCATCGCCGGCAGCGCCATCCGCACGAACATGAAGCCGCGGCCCGAACAGTCAAAGATGATGAGGACCTGAGGGCCGCTATGTTAGCGAGCGTGTTTCATTTGTCAATGAGAGGATAGGACCAATGACTGAGCGAATCTATAATTTCAGCGCCGGCCCCGCCGTGCTGCCTGAGCCGGTGCTGGCTGAGGCGCAGCGCGACCTGTTGAGTCTGCCGGGCGTCGGCATGTCCGTGATGGAGATCAGCCACCGCTCCGAGACGTTCGACGCGATTCATCAGAGCGCCGTGCAAGGCTTGCGCGATCTGCTTGGTATCCCTGAGAACTATCACGTGCTGTTCTTACAGGGCGGCGCGAGCTTGCAGTTCTCGATGATCCCGTTGAACTTGCTAAGCGCGGGCGCAAGCGCCGACTACATCATCACGGGCAGCTGGGGCGAGAAGGCTTTGAAGGAAGCGAAACGACAGGGCCCGATCAACGTCGCGGCAGACATGGCTGACAGCCGTTACACGCGCGTGCCCGAAGCGCACGAGTTGAAACTCGATCCGCGCGCCGCCTACGTCCACTTCACGACGAACGAGACTATCGAAGGCGTCGAATTTAAGACCGAACCGGACGCGGGCGACGTGCCGCTCATCGCGGACGCTTCGTCCAACATCTGCTCGCGCCCCGTGGATGTCAGCAAGTATGCGCTCATCTACGCGGGCGCGCAGAAGAACTTAGGACCGTCGGGCGTGACCATCGTGATCATCCGCGACGACCTGTTGCAGCGCGTGCCCGATGGCTTGCACACGATGCTCGACTACCGCACGCACGTTAAGAACGACTCGCTCTACAACACGCCGAACACGTGGGGCATCTACATCCTCGATCTCGTCTGCAAGTGGGTCAAAGAGCAGGAGGGCGGACTGGCCGGTATGTATCGCCAAAACGAAGCGAAGGCTAAGCTGATCTATGACGCGATTGACGCGACCGACTTTTATCGCGGCCATGCCGTGCCCGAAGCGCGCTCGCTGATGAACGTCACCTTCCGCCTGCCGTCGGAAGATTTGGAAAAGCAGTTTGCGAAAGAAGCGACCGCGCAAGGTCTGGACGGCCTCAAAGGTCATCGCTCAGTCGGCGGCATCCGCGCCTCGATCTACAACGCCTTCCCGCGCGCAGGCTGCGAGGCGCTGGTCGAATTTATGAAAGAGTTCGAGCGCAAGCACGGGTAGACGTGAAGCACGATCAAGCGATCACATCTTTGCGATCTCAAAGTTCGACTTTGAGATCGCAAATCTCTTTTGCGCGTTCTGTTTCTCAACGGCCTCTGGGTTAGAATAGCCGCGACTCGACAGACCCGGCGGCGCGCACATCCCAGACACCCGCGCGCCCGGTAACTCAAAACTATGAAACGAACTTGTCCTCTTGTCATCTGCCTTGTCGTCTTGGCTCTGTGCGCGGTTATGGCCGCGCAATCGCCGTCGCCAGCCACATCATCGTCGCCCGTCGAACTGCCGGCCGAGAAGCATTTGCGCAACGTGCGGCAGTTGACCTTCGGCGGCGAGAACGCCGAGGCGTATTTCAGCGGCGACGGGCGCGAGTTGATCTTTCAATCGAAGCGCGACCAGTTGGCGTGCGATCAGATTTTTGCGATGCGGGCCGACGGCTCGAACGTGCGTCTGATCTCGACCGGCGCGGGGCGCACCACCTGTTCGTATTTTTTCCCGAACGGCAAGCGCGTCCTCTATGCTTCGACGCACGCCGCCGCGCGCGAGTGCCCGCCGCGCCCTGATTTCTCGAAGGGCTACGTGTGGCCCGTCTATGCCGGTTATGACATCTACACGGCGCGCCCCGACGGCGCGGACGTGCGCCCGCTCGCGCCCGCGCCCGGCTACGACGCCGAAGCGACCATCTCGACCGACGGCAAGCGGATCGTCTTCACGTCCATGCGCGACGGCGACTTGGACATCTACACGATGGACGCGGACGGCAAGCATGTGAAACGTTTGACGACCGAGTTGGGTTACGACGGCGGGCCGTTCTTCTCGCGCGACGGCAAACAGATCATCTATCGCGCTTATCATCCGCAGACGCCGGAGCAGACGGCGCGTTATAAACAGAAACTTGCCGAGGGTGTGATCGAGCCGACGGTCTTCGAGTTGTGGGTGATGAACGCCGACGGCACGAACAAGCGACAGGTGACGAAACTGGGCGTGGCGAGCTTCGCGCCTTACTTCTTCCCCGACGGGCGACGCATCATCTTCGCATCGAACATGGGCGATCCGCGCGGGCGCAACTTCGATCTCTACGCGGTCGAGCTAGACGGCACGAAGCTTGAGCGCATTACATACAACGACACGTTCGACGGTTTCCCGATGTTCTCGCCCGACGGCAAAAAGTTAGTCTTCGCCTCGAACCGCAACGCGAAGGAACGCGGCGACACGAACGTCTTCATCGCCGATTGGGTGGACTAGGACCAGCCGCGCCCTGTCATGATCATTAAAGCAACACGATAGCAAACCGGACATAAGTTATGACCAGCATCATGCGCCGCACCGCCTCGCTCTGCCTGTTATTCGTCCTGCTCGCGTCGGGCGCGCGGGCGCAGCAACAGGCTGCGGTCTACGTAGCACCAAGCACCGAACGCCTGCGCGCGCACGTCACCTATCTGGCAGGCGACAAACTCGACGGCCGACGCACGGGCACGCAAGGGGCGATGCAGGCCGCCGAATATATCGCGGCCGAGTTCAAGCGGTTGGGCTTGAAACCCGGCGGCACGGGCGAGATCAGCTTTAGTTCCGGCCCGAACGAGGTCAAGGGGCAGACGCAGAGTTATTACCAGATGTTTCCTTACGTTGCCGCCGTCGAGTTGGGCAAGGGCAACGCGATGACGTTCATGCCGAAGACGGAGTTGGGTGTGGGCGTCGTGCCCGCGCCCGCGCTCGACCTGCGCTTGCATGAAGATTGGCTGCCGCTCGCATGGAGCGCGAGCGGGCGCGTCGAACGCAGCGCGGTTGTCTATGTCGGCTATGGCATCACGGCGACCGATTTGCAGCATGACGACTACGCGGGCGTGGACGTGAAAGATAAGATCGCGCTCGCCTTCGTGGGCACGCCCGACGGCGACAACCCACACGGACAGTTTGCGCGTTACAACGATCTGCGCTTCAAGGCGGCGGCGGCGCGCGACCACGGCGCACGCGCGTTGTTCGCTCATCGCGCGCGCAGAGAATTTCAAGGACGACAAACTCGCGCGGCTCGCGCAGGCTGACAACGCGGCGGGCGATGCGGGTTTGCCCGTCGTCGCCATCTCGCGGCAAGTCGCGCGGCGTGCGGTTGAAGCGGCCACCGCGCCGTCCGTGCGCTTCGAGTCGCTTGAAGGCGCGTTGCAGGCGCAGCCAAGCCCGACCATCCCGCGCAAGCATCTCTCGATGGTGTTGAAGAACATCGCGTTCAGCGTAACGACCGAGTTGGTGCGCCGCGAAGCGCCGGCCGCGAACGTCGTCGGCGTGCTTGCGGGTAGCGATCCGAAGTTGCGTGATGAAGTGATCGTGCTTGGCGCGCACTATGACCATCTAGGACGTGGCGGGCAAGGCAGTCTCGCAGAGCGCGCGGGCGAAGTGCATCACGGCGCGGACGACAACGCTTCGGGCACGGCCGGTCTGTTGGAACTCGCGCGCCTGTTCGCCGCCGACACGCCGCGCCCGCGCCGCACGCTCGTCTTCATCGCGTTCAGCGGCGAAGAAGAAGGCCTGCTCGGCTCGGCTTACTACGTCGCGCATCCCGCGCGCCCGCTCGCGCAGACCGTGGCGATGCTCAACATGGACATGATCGGCCGCATGAAGGACGACAAGCTGATCGTCGGCGGCGTGGGCACGGCGCAGGAGTGGCGCGAATGGCTCGCGCGGGTCAATCGTGCGCTCGACGTGCGCGTCGATCTGAACGGCGAGTCGAAGACGCCGGAGGAAGCGGTAGAACAGGGCGAACGGCCGATGGTGACCGGGGCAAACGGCCGGGTCGTCGCCGTCGCCAGCCCACGCCCGCACTTCACGCTCACGCTGAACGAAGACGGTTACGGGCCGAGCGATCACTCTTCGTTCTACGGCAAGCAAGTCCCCGTGCTGTTCTTTTGGACCGGCACGCACGAAGACTATCACAAGCCTTCGGACACGGCGGATAAGCTCAACTACGGGGCCGAAGCGCGCATCGTCGAACTGGTGCGCGGCCTCGTGCGCGCGGTGGACGAGACGGACACGCGCCCGACTTACACGCTGGCCAAGAGCGATAACGCGCAGGGACGCGCGACCGGCTTCCGCGTCTATCTCGGCACGATCCCCGCTTACACCGACAGCACGGACGGGTTGAAACTCGACGGCGTGCGCGACGATTCGCCGGCCGCTAAAGCCGGGCTGAAAGCGGGCGATAAGATCGTGCGCCTTGCCGGGCGCGACATACGCAACGTCTATGATTACACCTATGCGCTCGGCGAGATGCAGGCCGATAAGGAATATGAGGTTGAAGTCGTGCGCGGCACGGAGCGTCTGACCTTGAAGATCACGCCCACGGCCCGCAAGTAGCGTTCGCCAAAATTAACCACGAAGCCACAAAGCCACGAAGATCAAGTTAATGATCTTCGTGGCTTTGTGGCTTCGTGGTTAGTTGAACTTCTTACAGTGATTCGAGGAAGACGACGATGCGGCGCTTCTCTGGTTCGGAGAGACCGTCGAAGAGTTGGCGGACGCGCTCGGCTTCGCCGTGGTGACGCGAAATCGCGTGGCGGAAGGTGCGCGAGTCGCCGTCGTGCATCAAGCGCGTGTGCGTGCGCACGCCCCAGAGCGGCGCGGTTCGCACTTTCAAACGCGTCGTCGGGCCGCCGTTCTGCACGATGCCGTCGCCCGTGCCGATGTCGTGCAACAGGAAATCACCATAAGGATGAATGATCTTGTTGCCGAGTGCTTCGGGCACTTCAAACGCGCCGAGATTGATCAGCGTGCCGGCCGGCGCGGTGATGATCCGGCTTACGTGGCAGACGTTGCAGCCGACTTTGGTGAACAACTCTTCACCGGCGCGCGCGTCAGTGGTGGCGGCGATGGCCGCGTCGCGCGGTGGCGCTTTCGTGGCGCGCATGAACTCGGTGAATGCGTCGATGTCGTTCTCAACGTCTTCGCCGCAGATCACACCGGGGTCATCCGCGCAGGGCTGATTGTCGGGCACGAAGTCGAAGTTCGCGGTCGAGCGGCCGAGCGACGTGTTCTCCATCAGGAAGAAACGGTTGGTGATGCCCATCTCGTTGAGATAGGCGTCGCCTGAGAACGAGAGCAGGCTGGCGTGCTGATCCTTGTGCCCAAAGCGGCCGACGCGGCAACCCGCATCAGGCGCTTCTTCCAAGCGCACGGGTATCCACTGCCCGTGGACGAGGCCGCCGCTCGTCACGTCGCTCGGCTGGCTCGCAGCGATGTCGATCAAGGTCTGATTGGCGATAGCTTCGACGAAGCCGTCGCCCAACGTGTTTAAGGACATGCGCGGCGTCTGCACGTCGGCCGGGCGCTCAATGCCGGTTGAGTGCTTGGGCGGCACGCGCTCTTGAATGTTCGGCTCGTTCGTGTCGTTGACGCGCATGTCAACGGCGCGGTCGTTGATGAGCGAACCGCCGGGCGGGTCCTCAAAGGTCGGCTCGCAGTCTTGCGTCGGCGGGCACGGATAATTGAGATAGCCGGCGCGCAGTTCGGTGATCTGACTGGCCGAGCCGGTCACAGGATTCTGGTGGCACTCGGTACAAGACTGCGCGTTATAGACAGGACCGAGGCCGCCCTCTTGTATGTCGCTGGGCAGAATCTCGTCGCGGACTTCAAAGGTGGCCTTGTTCGCGTTGTGCGTGTCTTGATCGACCATGCCGTTGCTCAGGTTGTCGAAGCCGGTCGGGGCTTCACGCGGGCGCGGGCAGAAGTTGCAGATGTGATCTATCTCAGGATCGACCGGGCAGCGGCGCTCGTCATCACTGGCGGGCGCGGCCACGTTGGCGAACCCGGTCGGCGGTTTCGTGCGGCTCTGGCTATGGGCGACTCTTTGATAGACCGTAGGCAGCAGCAATAGGAGTGCGGCCAACCCCACAAGAGAGGTCTTGAGGCTTTTCATCGAAGTATCTCCTCAGTGCGGACGGACAGAGATGTGGCTGCGAGTAACCACGGAGCGGGGGCAATGAGAGCGAACCCTGCGGGATCGAACGTCTGTGTCGGGAGTCAGACGGGGATTACCAGTGTCGGGATGCGGCCTGGGGAGTTGGGGTGCGTGCAATATATGCCGGTCACGCGCGCGCGTCAATAAAATTATCGGCCGGGCCTGGGAGACGGAACAAACATGGTATCCCCCTGCGCCGGCTCCGCATCTTCGGCAGGTCAGGGCTGCCGAAGATGCGAGGCTGGGTCAAGGAGTGGTTGAAGCGATGAGCTAAAAAGGTAGACACACCGCCCGCGCGGCTTAACTATGGAGTTGCGACACAACCATAGGAGGGCCGGGCAGGCGATGTGTCCTCTCAGATATTACCCGATGCTGCGCCGGAGTAAAGACCCCATTTATCTGCGCTTCGAACTGGTGCGCTACGCCCGCGAGCACGGCGTCAAGCCGGCGGCCCGCCAGTTCGGCACGACCGTCAAGACCGTGCGCAAGTGGCTCAGGCGTTGGGAGCCGGGCTCACTGCGCGGGCTCGAAGACCGCAGCCGCGCGCCGCTGCACCCACGCCGGGGCGTCACGGCCGCGCAGCGCCGTCGGGCCGTCGCGCTCAAGCTCAGGCTACCGTCGTGGGGCGCTTCCCGGATGAAGCGCGACTTCCGCCTCTCGCTCTCGGAGAAGGCGCTGCGCCGCATCTGGCGCGAGGAGGGTCTGCTGCGGCGTAAGCGCCGGAAGCATAAGACGAAGCAGTGTCTGAGAGACGTGAAGAGGCAGTGGCGGCTCTTCGAGCAGACCTCGGTGGACACGAAGGACTTATGCGACATCCCGGAGTTGTGGGCGCAGGCGCAGCGGCTCGGCCTGCCTCGTTACCAGTACACGGCGCGCGAGGTCACGTCGGGCTGGCACTACGTGGCGTTCGCGCAGGAATGCACGCTGGCCTACTCGAAGCTCTTCGCCGAGGTCATCCTCTCTCACCTGAAGAGTTGTGGGGTGAAGTTCCGCGGCTCGCGCCTCCAGACCGACAACGGGTGCGAGTTCGTCGGCAACTGGCAGGCGAAGAGTGACAGCGAGTTCACGAAGGCGGTTGAGGCGGTCAAAGGCTTACGCCATACGCGCTGCCCGCCGCGCGCCCACACCTGGCAGTCGGACGTGGAGACGGCGCACCGGCTTATCGAGGACGAGTTCTACGAGGTCGAGCGCTTCCGGTCGCGCTCCGATTTCATCGCTAAGGCGGGGGCGTACAACCTGTGGTTCAACGTGGCGAGAAGGAACAGCGGCAAAGAGCACAAGACACCGTGGGAGTTAATCCACGAGAAGGAGCCACGGATCGACCCCGCCATCTGCGCGCTGGAACCGGTCTTCCTCGACGAGCTGTTCATGCGGAAGCTCGATGCAAAGCTGCAATGGGGGTACGATGTTATTCCCCATCCCTATCTATCGGCCGGGCCTAATTATTTAACGCGCGGTCCATACGCTGTTCGACCGGCGCATGAATTGATCAAGGGCGGCATTATTACTCTTGAATTGCAAACTGCTTTAGCGCAGAATACGCCGGTAGTCGCATGACGGCGGTAGTTGATCTCCGGGGTGGGCCAACCAGCGGAACTGTTTCTCGCCTTCACGCCATCCCTCGACTCGGAAGGGCGTAAGCAAGATGATCGGGCAGACAATCTCCCATTACCGCATCATCAGCCAACTTGGTGAGGGGGGCATGGGCCTCGTCTACGTGGCTGAAGACACGTTGCTGGGCCGCCGCGTCGCCATCAAGATGCCGATGCACGGTGCGGGCACGCACAACTATCACGCGCGCTTCCTGCGCGAAGCCCGCTCGGTGTCCGCCTTAAGCCACCCGTATATCGCGCCCGTGTTCGACTACGGCGAGACGCCCGACGGTCGCCCCTTCATCGTGATGGAGTTGATCCACGGGCAGGACCTCGGCGCGCTCATGCGCGCGGGCGCGCTGACGCTCGCACGCGCCCTTGAGATCATCGAACACATCGCGGCCGCGCTCGGCGAAGCGCACAGCCACGGCATCATCCACCGCGACGTGAAGCCGTCGAACATCCTCATCACTGATCGCGGCGAGGTCAAGGTGCTCGACTTCGGCCTGGCCAAGTTGATTGAAGACCGGCCGGAGTTAGCCGTCGATTCAGACGCGCAGACCTTGATGAGCATCAAGACGCGCAGCGACGTGATCGTCGGCACGCCCTTGTATCTGTCGCCCGAACAAGCGACGGGTATGCCGGTCGATGCCCGCAGCGATCTCTTCGCGCTCGGTGCGTTGCTATATGAAGCCGTGGCGCGGCCCGCCTTCAGCGGCGCGAACCTGATCGAGATCGCCGCGCAGGTCCTACACGTCGAACCGCCGCCGCCCTCCGTCTATAACACGCGCGTGCCGCCCGAACTTGATCGCATCACGATGAAGGCGTTGGCGAAGCGGCCCGAAGCGCGCTATCAGAAAGCCGACGATCTGATCCGCGATCTGCGCGCGTGCCGCACCGCTTACACGCTCTCAGACAGCACCAGCGTCGCGCGCATCTCGCGCCACACCACGACGCACAACCGCAGCGCGCTGATGACTCTCTCCGAGGGCTTGCGCCGCCCGCGCCTGTCCATCGCGGCCGTGCTGGCCGGCGTGTTCGCGCTGACGGTCGTGATCGCGGGCCTCGTCATGTTGCTGCGCCCGCGCCCGCATGTGCCCGCGCCCGACGCGCAAACTTCGTATGATAAGGGCACGGACTTGCTGCGCGACTACGCTTACTATCAGGCCAGCAAGTGGCTTAAGGATGCGGCCGATAAGGACAGTCAGTATGCGTTGACCTTCGCGCGCCTCGCCGACGTGTTGACGGAACTCGACGCGACCGACGAGGCCAAAGACGCGATGCTGCACGCCAGCACGCTTGTGCGCGATCAGGGCGTGCTGACCGAGCCGGACACGTTTTACTTCGAGGGCATACAGGCCACGGTTGTCCGCGACTTCCCGCGCGCCGTCGTCGCCTATCAGCAGCTTACGCAGTTGCAGCCCAAGTTGCCGCAGGTCTGGGTCGATCTGGGTCGCGCCTACGAGAACGCCGGCAACATCGACAAAGCTATCGACAGTTACATCATCGCCACCCGCCTCAACTCGCGCTATGCGACCGCGTACCTGCGCGTCGGCATTCTCTATGGGCGCAAGAACGAAGCGGCCAGCGCCTACAATTGTTTCAAAAGCGCCGAGGCGATCTATAACGACTTCACCAACGCCGAAGGGCGCACAGAGGTCCTCTACCAGCGCGCCTTCTTTCAGCGCAAGCTGGGCAAGTTGCAAGAGGCCCGCGCCGGCTTTGAAGAAGCACTCAAGCTCGTCGAGTTGACTAAGAACCAGTTCCAACGGGTCAACGCGTTGTTGCAACTGAGCGCCGTGGCCGCCGAAGAGAACAACAGCACGCAGGCCGAAGAGTACGCGCGCCGCGCGGTCGAGACGGCGCAGGCCAACAGCATGGAGAACATGACGGCGCTCGGCTTAGTCGATCTCGGCAACATCTTCTTGCACAAGAGCGACTACGCGCACGCCGAACGCTACTTCACGCAAGGGCTTGAACTGGCCAGCCGGCAGAAGGCACGCCGCACAGAAGCTAAGGCGCGCATCAATCTCGGCAGTTCCAAGTTGCAGCAATGGCATGCGGACGAAGCCTTGCCTTATATCAATCTCGCGCTCGACTTCTACCGGCAGGGCGGCTATCGCACCGAGATGCTGCAAGGCTCGGTGATGCTCGGCCGCGCTCAACGCATGCGCGGCGACTATGAAGGCGCGCTGCACACTTTCGGCGAGCAGTTGCGCGTCATCGGCGAAGGCAGTGATCAAGGGCAACTGCCGCTGGTCCACGAAGGCATCGGCTCGGTGCTTGCACTGCAAGAGCGTTATAGCGAGGCGCTGGACCACTTCAACAAGCGTTACGCGCTCAGCAAGGAACGCGGCTCGAAGATCGGTATGAGCTACGGACAAGCCGAGCGTGCCAGTGTCCTGTGGCCCATCGGTCGGCTCGACGAAATGCGCGCCGCACTCGCAGAAGCCCGCGAGATCGCCGAAGCGCCCGACGGCGGCATCAAGGAAGTGGCCTCGTTAGTGCATGTGACGGGGGCCGAGTTGGCGCTGGCGCAGCGTCAGTTCGGCGAGGCGCGCGCCGAAGCCGCACGGGCGCTCCAGATCGCTAATGAAGAGACGACGCAGTACGCTGAAAGTATCATCCGCGCCAAGCGCGTGCATGGGCTGGCGTTGGCCCGCACGGCGCGGCCGCCGAAGGGCGGCGCGTATGTCAAGAGGCGTTTGATCTGGCCACGCGCATCAACTATCCCGCGCTCGTGGCCAGCACCGGCCTCGCCTTGCCGAAGCGCAACTGGCCGCGGGCGATGCGGTGGCGGCGCTAGAGATGGCCCTCAGCGCAGAAGAAAAGTTTACCCACGCCGGCAGCCTCGCATCAGACTGGCAGGCATGGCTCGTGGCAGCGCAGGCGGCTGCGCGCACGAACCAGACCGACGCGGCGCGCACCTATCTGGCCCGCGCCCGCGCCGTCCTCGCTAATTTGCGTCAGACTTGGGGCACGGACGACTATGACCGCTATCTCACCAGGCAAGACGTGCAGTTCGCGCAACAGCAGTTAGAAACTTTAGCTGCCAGCCTTTAACCTCATACCAGCCACAAAGGAGGCGAACATGGCCGATGAAGAACCTATCGTAGTTTCCGGCGGATCCGTCACGATTGACTTCAGCGACACCTTCCAACAGGGGAGGGCTCCACAGGGGCAAACCCAATATGTCAACGCGATGGGTCGCTTATCACGAGTCCTGGTTAACGACGAGGAGGTAGCTAAGCTTAGCGACAAAGACACGGTCACGATCATGTACGAGCTTAGCTAGCCAGCGGACCAGTTAGACGCAAGACAAACCACATCAAGAATGGAGGCACGAAATGTCTAGTAACCCTGATCCTGAGAACACACCCGACACCAGCGGCGGTGCTGCGAACACACGCAGCGACGAAGAACCAATCGTCGTGAGTGGTGGGTCGGCAAGTGGCGGCGGCGGTCAACCGGCAGACGGTGACAGCGAGCCGGGCGGGGAAGAACCAATCGTCGTCAGCGGCGGTTGATTAAACTACGAGTGCGGCAACCGGCGCGGCGCGGGCGATCAAGTTGGATCGTCCGCGCCGCGCTCTTTTTTGTAAAGCGCAACGTGGCGGGCGAATTTCGCGGCCGGCGGTTCATCATCATCGTCAGCGTCGTGCCCGTCTGTCTGGGCCGCGGCCCCATGACGATGCGTGCGTCGTTCACTGAACGCGGCTTCGGCTGCGGCCGCCAGCCACCAGAACGTGCCGCGCGCGCCGAGGTGTTCGCGCACGCGCTTCAAGAAGATGCGCGGGTAGAGTTGCGCCGTGCGGCTGAGCAAACTCTTCAACGCCTGAAACGACAATCGATCTTGGAACAACTCGCGGCGCACGCGCTCGTCCAGTTCATGCAGCGCCGCCATCACCGCGTTCAACGTCTCGTTCACAGCGGCGGGCGTGGAACGCGGCGCGGGGCGCAGGAACTCCGCGAGGCTCGCCACCGGGGCGACGCGCGGCCCCGGTTGATTGATCTCCGCGAGCGCGCGCGCGTCGAGCATGTCGGCGGCGAGCGCAAGTTCCGTCAAGTGCGTCAGCCGGTGCAGGTGGCGCAGGCGCGCGCCCGCGCCGCCCAGTGCGAGCGGGTTCGCTGCGCCGCCGACGACCAGCACGCGCTCGGCGGCGGCCGCAGACCCCGACCGTTGTTTGCGGTCGTGCGGCTGCGAGCCGGGCACGTAAGCAAAGAGCGGCCGCTCGACGCGCCAGTGCGCGCCCGCGCGTTTATAAGCGGGCAAACGCTCGAAGTAACGCTCGAAGAGTGCGAGCAGCGACTTGTCGGCCGGCGACTCGACCGCGTCGTAAAAGAATAGATAGGTCGTGTACTCGTCGCGCGTGGCCGAGCCGGCCAAGCCTTCCCAGATCAACTGCCGGTGTTCGCTCGCGTCTTCGGTGCTGACCAAGAGTTCGCCGGTCTTGAAGTCAACGCGGTCAGGTCCGTCGCCGCGCATGAAGCCGCGCGCGCGCGTGCCGACCGTCGGGCAGACGTGCGACGGCGCACGCCCTTCGTTAAGTTGCCGCGCCACGGGCGAGTCCGCGCCCGACGCATCCACAAACAGGCGCGCGCCGTACAGAGACTTGCGCCCACGCCGATCTTCAACTTCAACCGAGACGCGATGCGGCTCAACATAAGCGCGCACGAAGCGCAAGCCTTCGAGCAACGCGCAACCCGCGCGCGCGCGCAACTTCTCAGCGGCCAGCGCGAGCAGTTGATCGGCCGCGACCGTCGTATCAAGCACATGACGCAACCAGAGCGGCGGCGCTTTCACGCGCGACCCCGTATCGTGAAACTTGACGAAGCTCGCCGCGCGCCGATTGACCACCGCCTGCTCGACCTCAACCTCTGTGAACAGACCCGTCCGCTCAAGCTCGTGCAACTCGTCTTGCGAGACGTGCCAGTCGTGCCCCGTGCGCCCGACCGCGTCCGCGTCGAACACAAGCACGCGCCGGTTATGGCAGCAGGCCGCGACCGCCGCATGCAGCAACCCCAACGCGCCGCCCGCGTAAATCGTCTCGAACTCGCCCTCGACCGCTAAGCTCGCAGGCGGTGCGCCGCGCACAATCGCCTCGCGCGCGCCCGCGTCGTGTGCGCCCGCCTGCTCTTGCCAGCGCGCGCCCGCCACCCAGATGCGCCGCAGCCACGTCTCACGCTCGCCGAGCGCGCCGAAGTTGGCCACGGTCAGTGGATAACGACGGCGGAACTCCGCCAGATCGGGCGCACCCGCAAGCGTCGGCTCAGTGTTGCGACGGGCTGTCATACGGCAAAACTATTTACGACGGAGAGTGCGGCAACCTTAGCGCACGCGGTTTGCGAAATCATCACAAAATAAATGATGAAGATGAATGATGAATGACGAATGAAGATCAGCTTATCTTTCATTCAGCATTCATACTTCAACCTTTCTGCTTCACGGCCGGCTGCGTGTGAGCAGGCTGATGACGGCGACGAACAGGGCCGAGCCGATGATCGACCAGATGACGGGGAAGCCGTGGCCGCCGATCTGCACGGGCAAGAGTTCCGGCAGCCCTAACTGGCGGGCCAGCGCCATGCCGAGGATCGCGCCGATGAAGCCGAGCGCAATGGCCACGAGACAACCGCCGCGTGAGTAGCCCGCAATCGCTTGCCCGATGGAGCCGCACACGCCCGCGATGAGCAATAGGATCAGAAAGTCAATCAAGGTCATCGGCGCACCTCTGGTTAGTCTGGCAACCTTAACTATTAATGTAGCGGCCGGGGCTTGACCATGCCGCCGCTTACGTCCGAGATCGGATGGACGATGATAAAGGCCGCCTCGTCGATCTCGGTGGCCGCTTCTTTGACGCCGCCGATCTCAAGGCGCGTCACGACGCACAGCAGTATGTCTTGGTCCGCGTCGATCAAGCCGCCGCGCCCTTTCAAGATCGTCACGCCGCGATGCAGCACGCGAATGATCGCCTGCCTGATCACTTCGCTCTTGTCGGAGACGATGAGGACGGCAGTATATTCTTCGATGCCGTGGATCAAAAAGTCCACCGTCTTCGACGCGGCGATATAAGTTAGGATCGAATAGAGCGCCGTTTCGATGCCGAGAAAGAACGCGGCCGCTGTGAAGATGAAGATGTTCAGAATGAGAATGACATCGCCCACCTTCAACAAGTGGCTGCTCTTGCTGATGAGCAGGGCGGCGACCTCCGTGCCGTCAAGCACCGCCCCGCCGCGAATCGCCAACCCGATGCCAGCGCCGATGAAGAAGCCGCCGAAGACTGCGGTTAACAGTCTGTCGGGCGTGACATCGGGATACTTGACGGTCGCCAGACAGATGGCCAGACCGGCAATCGCCAGCGCGCTCTTGATCGCAAACTGCTTGCCGATCTGTTTGTAACCGAGCGCGATGAACGGCAAGTTGATCACAAGGATCAGGAGCGACAGCGGCCAGCCCACGACGTTCGCCAGCAGCATCGAGATGCCCGTCACGCCGCCGTCGATGAAGTGGCTCGACAGCAGAAAGCCCTTCAGCCCCAGCCCGGCGGACATAATCCCCAGAATAATGAGGACGACCTCGAACACCTCGCGTGCAAGTTTCTTCATCGGTTAAAAACTTGTGACTAAACCGTTCAGCCCTTTAACGACCACCGCTCAACTCGTCGCGCACAACGCGGCCGCCTTTCATGACGAAGCGCACGCGTTCAAGTTCCGTAATGTCCGCGAGCGGATCGTTTGCGGTGGCCACGATGTCGGCGTACTTGCCCGGCTCGATTGCGCCTATGTTGTCTGTCTGTTCCAGCAGCTTGGCCGCTTCCGTCGTCGCCGATTGAATGGCCTGCATCGGCGTCATGCCGTAGCGCACCATGTAAGCGAACTCCTTGGCCTGATTCTCCGTCCACGCGTAGCCGCCCGCGTCCGTGCCATACGCAATCGGCACACCTTTACGCACGGCGACGCCGAAGGCTTTGGCTTCGAGGTCGCGCATCGTCAACCAGATCGGTGCGCCCGCCGCCGCGCGCCCTTCGGCCACATAGACGCCGACGTAGATCGTCGGACACCACCAAATCTTTTGTTTGATCATGCGCTCCATCAAACCTTCATCCAAGCCGTAACCATGTTCGATGGAATCGACGCCCGCGCGCAAACTCGCATCGATGCCGTCCCAACCCATCGCGTGCGCGGCGACACGCCGACCGAGTCGGTGCGTTTCGCGCACGAACGCCTGCATCTCTTCGTCCGTGAAGTTGACCCAACTATGCAGCTTGCCGTCTTTGATGTAATAACGTCGGTCCGCATAGAACTTGATCCAGTCCGCGCCATACTTAACCTGCTCGCGCACGGCCTTTGTGATCTGATCAACTCCGTCCACGATCTGCACGCCTTCGGGCATCTTCAATTCCCACGAATAACCTGAGAGCGGATACATGCCCGTCGCGGAAAAGGCGCGCGTCGAAACGAACAGGCGCGGCCCTTCGATGACGCCGCGATTGATCGCGGTCTTCACGTCCACGTCGGCATACATCGCGCCTTCTGTCTCAAGGTCGCGCATCGCCGTGAAGCCGTTCAGCAGCCCCGTGCGCGCCGCCACGGTCGCGCGGATCGTGCGATAGGGAATTGACTCCTTCAACAACTGCACGTCGTAATCCTCGGCCGTGATGTCGCCTTGCAACAGTATGTGCGTGTGACAGTCGGCGAGGCCCGGCAACACGGTCGCGCGCGACAGGTCAATCGTCCGCACGTCGCCCGCGCCGAGTTGAGCCGCAGCCGCGCCGACCGATTTGATCCGGTCGCCTTCGATCACAATAACTTGATTGGTCAGCACGCGCCCGTTGCGCGGATCGACCAGACGACCGGCTTTGATAACGACGACCGCAGGCGCGGGTCTGTTAGCTTGCGCCGCCGCGAGACTTTGCAGGAGTGTGAGCGAGACAAAGAGGCCGAGCAGCGTTCGTTTCATCACGCGTTTCCTCGCCAAATTCAGGGGTTGGAAAATCTTCTTTCCAAACGTCGGGCGCAGCCAATATAATCGAAGTGCGGGCTGCGGGCGTTATGGCGGCCGGCGCGATTGCCCCGGTTGCATGAACAACACGGATTCCTCCCCTCGAACCCGCGTCCAAAATTTACACACGAACTTTAGGAGAGCAACACAGAAGATGCGTAAACTGTTCCTCGTCGCACTGATCATCGTCGTCGCGGTGCTGACCGCGCCGGCTCAACAAGACCCTGCGGCCACCGCGCAGGCTCAAGAGATTCCAAACATGGGGCGCGCGCCGCAAGGGACGGACGGCCTAGGCCGCCTCGACGCGCGCGTCGTCGATAGCGAGACGGGCCGGCCCGTCGAAGGCGCACAGGTCAAACTCGGCTCAAGCCGCTCGGACGGTTTCTTCTGCGAGTCGTGGAACTCGACGGACGCGCGCGGCGTCGCGGTGCTGCCGCCGATCCACATGGGCAACCTCAAGCTAACGGTCAAAGCCAAAGGCTACGAGACGCAAAAGCTCAGCGTCGATCCGCAGACGCTCAACGAGCCATTGCGGATCACGTTGAAGAAAGACTAAGCCAAGACAATCGAATCAGCCGCACGCGCGCAGTCGGTCTAATGTTAGGCCGGCTGCGCGTTTCCTTTGCGTGAGGTTCTTACTGACTAAAGAATAACCTCACGCCAAGACGCTGGAGGCGCAAGCAGGGCTTGGCAGACAGTTGCTTAGTTTAATTCGCCGCTGTTCCGGCGCTCGTTGCCCGTCCACAGTTCAGCGCCGTTCGCTTCTGCCGGCGGCTCAGCCATCTCCGGGATCAACTGCGTCAGCGCACGCTGCAAGGCGCGGGCCTGCGCGCGTGTGAGCAACAGCGTCGGCGCGCGCTCGCCGTGCGCCTCGACCATCAACGCCAACAGGTCGCGCGTGAATAAAGACAGGCGCACGTGCCCGTCCGTCTGCCTGCGCCCCGTCACGATGTCGACGCCGCGATCCACCTGTCCCATGGCCCTCGCTCCTCGCGCGGTCGGTTAACTTCTGTCTGTAAGGGGAAACTAACGCAGAGCATAACACAACGGCCACGCGCCGCGCGGATTTTCGCGGCAAACCGGCCGCCCGTTTTATGCGTCTAACGCCCGGCTTCCATGTTTGGGTTGCGCGGCAGCGCCATGCTGAATTGACGAGCGAGAGCGCGTGTTTTTCGGTTGCCTGCCCGCGCAGATTCCGCCCGAAGCTTTATCGAACACAGGTTAACCCCCACAGCAAAACTACGGCGCAAGTGTCCGCGTGCTCGACGCCCGCAGCCGCAATTGTGTCCGCACAAACCATAACAGGGCAGAACTACGTTTATGATCAACTCTATCATCAAGCTGCGTTACATGGCTGCGCTCACGCTCGCACTCGCCGCGCCGCTCGTCTGGGCCGCGCGCCCGGCCGCGACAGCTACCATTGCAACAGCGCAGACGCCTAGCGCGGAATTGCAGCAGGTCGTGATCAGTCAGGTCTATGCGGGCGGCGGCTTGCCCGGCGCGGTCTATCGCAACGACTTCGTGGAGTTGCATAATCGCGGCGCGAGCACCGCCGACTTGAACGGTGTCTTCATCAACTTCGCCACCGACACCGGCACGATCTTCGCTAAGGTTGGCTTCGTCAGTTCGCGCGGCTACCCGCTTGGGCCGGGTCAATACTTGCTCGTGCAGTTAGGTTCGAGCGGCCCGAACGGCAGCCTGCTGCCCGTCACGGCCGACGCCAACATTCCCAACTTGAACCTAAACCTCGCGGGCAAACTCGCGCTCACCGCGCCCGGCGTTGACCTGCCCATAAGCGCCACTTGCCCGCTGCCCAACGAAGGCATCGTCGATTACGTCGGCTACGGCAGCACCGCGAGTTGCTTCGAGGGCGCGGGGCCGACGCCCGCGCTGTCGGCCGCGCTGGCCGTCGCGCGCAAGGACAACGGCTGCACCGACACGAACAACAACGCGGCCGACTTCGCCGCCACCACGCCCACGCCGCGCAGCACAAGCTCGCCCGCGCAAATCTGTATCTTGAACACGATCCAGTTCAGTGAGTCCGGCTACCCCGTGGCCGAAAGCGCGACGAGCGCCGTGCTGACCGTCACGCGCACGGGCGACACTTCAACCACGTCCACGGTCAACTATTTCACCGACGACGATCAGCGCGTCGCCGCCCTGCGCTGCGACGACACGACGAACACACTCAACATCGCCTCGCCGCGTTGCGACTACGCCACGACCATCGACACGCTGACCTTCGCGCCCGGCGAGACGCAGAAGCAGATCATCGTCCCCATCATCGACGACGCGCACGTCGAACAGCAGGAAGTATTTTTAGTTCGACTCAGCAGCCCCAACGCAGGCTCAGCTTTGGGGACGACGACCACGGCCACTGTCATCATCGGCGACAACGACACTACGGGCCAACCGAACCCGATCTTCACCACGCCCTTCTTCGTCCGGCTGCAATACCTTGATTTCCTCTCGCGCGAACCTGAAGCGGGCGAACCGTGGTCGAACGTCTTGAACAACTGCCCCGACGTGAACAACCTCGATCCCAACAGTGCCTCGGCCAACTGCGACCGCATCACCGTCAGTGGCGCGTTCTTCGGCTCGCCGGAGTTTCGCCTCAAGGGCTTCTACGTCTTCCGCTTCTACAAGCTCGCGTTCGACCGCCTGCCGCAGTACAGCGAGATCATCCCCGACATGCGCGCCGTCACGGGCGCAACGCCGGCCGAAGTCTTCCAGAAGAAAGCACAGTTCGCCACGGGCTTCGCCAGTCGCACAGAGTTCGTCAACCTCTACTCGTCCAAGTCCAACACGGACTACGTGGCCGCGTTGATGAATCGTTACAACCTGACTGCGATCACGACGCCTGATCCAAACGCGCCCGACGGCGAACAGAAGGTGACGCTGACCAGCGCCGATCTCGTCAACCGCTTGAACATCCAGACCATGACGCGGGCGCAGGTCCTACGCGCGGTTGCCGACAGCGATCAGGTCGGCACGGCGGAGTTCACCCGCGCCTTCGTCGCCATGCAGTACTACGGTTATCTGCGGCGCACGCCGGAAGACGGCGGTTATCAAGCGTGGCTCAACTATCTGACCGCGCACCCCTCTGACTTCCGCATGATGATCAACGGCTTCATGAACTCGCAGGAGTATCGTTTAAGGTTCGGCCGCGACCAGTAAAAAAAACGACTAAGGACATTCACCACCAAGACACGAAGACACGAAAGTAGATCGCTTATTCTTTTGTGTCTTCGTGTCTTGGTGGTGAATGTTCTTTCCTCCCGGCTTTATCGCGTTGCGCCTTGTGCGGTAAAGTATCCGCACCCCAACACTGGCAAAATTCATCGCGTCGGTTAGGACAGAGGGAGGGACGTATGCACGCTGGCAGAAGTGTGTTGGTTGCGCTGGTGTTCACGTGTGCGCTGCTCGTTAACGGCGCGGCGGCGCAGGAGCAGAGCCGCGCGCGCGTGGTCGCCGCACATAACGGCGCGCCGGTGAAAGCGGCCGATTGGACGGGCGTGTTTCGCCTCGACCCCGAACGCAGCGACAAACTTTATTCGGTCGTCTCGAACGCGTCGAGCAACCTGCCCTTCGGCGAGCAGCAACGCTTCTTCTTAGACCTGACAGTGCGCCTCGCGCCGCCCGATCAACTCGCGCTTGAACGGCGCGGCCGCACAGTCCAGATCGCGTCGTCGCGTGCCCCACGCATCACGTTCGACGCCGACGGGCAGACGCACACCGAACACGGCGCGGACGGCCGCACGGTCACAACGCGCGCCATGCTCAACGGCAACCATCTGACCGTCACGACCGGCGCGGCCGGCGACGACCGCTTCATCGTCATCTTCGAGCCAGACGCTACGGGGCGCGAACTGCGCGTGACGCGCTACATCTACGCGCCGCAACTCAATCAGCCCGTCGTCGTCCGCAGCCTCTATAACCGCATCGCCACAGTGGCGCGTTGGGAAATCTACGGCGACCCGGACGCCGCCACGCGCGGCGACCAACAACAGGCCGCGAACCGGCCCGCGCGCATCCAGACACGCGCCGTCGGCACACGCGTCGCGGCGACCGACGTGGCCGCGGCCGACACCTTGCGTGCGGCGCTCTACGCATGGATCGCCGCGACCAACGAGCGCGACATCGACCGGCAGATGACCTTCTATCAACCGACGCTGCAAGCCTTCTATCTGCGGCGCAACGCGCCGCGCGCCGCCGTGCGCGCCGAGAAGGAGCGCGTCTTCGCCCGCGCCCGCAGCATCGACATTCGCGCCGCCGAACCCGAAATCCTATTCACCGATGGCGGCACAACCGCCGTCATGCGCTTTCGCAAAACTTACGTCATCGCGGGCGGCGGCCAAGACAGACGCGGCGAAGTCATTCAAGAACTACGCTGGCAACACACGCCCGCCGGTTGGCGCATCACCAGCGAACGCGACGTGCGCGTCCTGCGATAAAAAACTTAACCACGAAATAAAGGCGGCATGCTGACCGATGAATAAGCAGCTATTCATCGGTCAGCATGCCGCCTTCATATTTTTCTTCAGAGGCCTTTCGCCTGTCGCCATTCGCGCACCACGTCGGCGACGACGCGTTTGCGCGCGTCAACTTCATAATTCAGCCGCCGCATCTCGTCGGTCGAGATCGCGCCCGCGAGTTTTTGTAAGACGGACGGCAAGGCGGGCGTCGTGCGCGCGAGCGTATCGCGGCGCGTGAGATAGACCGCTTCGTAGGGCGGGAAGTAGCGGCGGTCGTCCGCGAGTTGAACCAGATCGAGCGCGCTGATCAAGCCGTCGGTCGAGTTGCCCGCGATCATATCCACCTGACCTTCGGCGAGCGCGCGATAGGTCAGTGCTAAATCCATCTCGCGCGGCGGCGCGGCGAAGCGCAGACCGTAAGCGCGCGTGAAGCCAGCATAACCATCGGCGCGCGACATGAAGTCTTGCCCGAAGCCTGCGCGCCAGTTGCGCGCGTGGGGCACGGCGTCGGAGATCGTCTTGAGATTCAAACTGCGCGCATCGCGCCCGCGCACGAGGATGGCGAAGTCGTTGCTGAAACCGAGCGGCGGACTGACCTCAACCGCAAACTGGTCCGCATACTCGCGCTTGACCTGATCATAGACAGCGCGCGGATCGGTGATGGGCTGATGCTTCAGGATCGCGGTGAACGCCGTGCCCGTGTATTCGGGATAGACATCGACTTGACCCGCGACGAGCGCGTCCTGACAGAGATTGCCGCCGAGTTCAAACTTGCGCGTCACGGCCGTCTGCTGCGTCTCCAAAGATTGCGCCAACAGTTCCGCGAGCAACACGCTCTCCGTAAAATCCTTCGAGCAGACGACGACCGGCGCGCTTGTCTGTGAGCCTGTGTTTGCGTTTCCGCGTGTGCCGCGCCATGCGACGAGCGCGACCACGCCGCCGACGATGACAAGCGCCAGCGCCGCGATGATGACGCGCCGCAGTTGTGCGCTTCGGCCGTCAGCGCCACGCGCGCGCGTGCCGGAACGTGCGCCGACCAAACTTTCCAGTTGCCCGATGAGCCAATCGGCGGCGAGCGCCATCAGGGCGGCGGGCACTGCGCCCGCGAGGATGAGCGTGTTGTCGTATTGGCGCAGCCCGCGAAAGATGTACGTGCCTAAACCGCCCGCGCCGATGGCGGCGGCAATCGTTGCCACGCCGATTGAGATCACCGTCGCCACGCGCACGCCTGCTAAGATCACGCTCGCTGCAAGTGGCAATTCCACTTGCCACAAAATCTGTCGCCCGGTCATGCCCATTGCAACGGCCGCTTCGCGCACGTTGCGGTCCACACCCTCGATGCCCGTCACCGTATTGCGCAGCATCGGCAGCAACGCATACAGCACGAGCGCGATCACGGCCGAGCGCGGCCCGATGCCGCCGAAGCGCAGCGGGATCAGAAACCCGAACAGCGCAAGGCTCGGCACAGTTTGCAACACGCTCGCCAAACCCAACACCGGCCGCTGCAAAAACTTGCGCCGCGTCAGCAACACGCCCAACGGCAGACTGATGGCGACCGCATACACCATCGCCTTAACGACCAGCCACAAGTGCTCGCCCGCGAGCGCGAGCAACTCGTGCCAGTTGCGCATGACAAACTCATACAGACTGATGAGCGTCGTCACTGGCGTCGCGCCTCCGTCTGCGCGCCCGCCTCGTCGAATTGAATCGTGGCGAGATAAGCGCGCGCAAGTTGGTCGTCCGCGCGGATGAAGTCGGCGGGCGTGGCCAGCAGACGAATGCGCCCCGCCGCCATCAGTGCAACGCGCGAGCCGAGCAGCAGCGCCTCGCGCACGTCATGCGTGACGAACACGCACGTCTTGCCGAGGCGCGCGCGCAACGCGGCGAACTCGCGCTGCAACGCCGCGCGCGTCAACGGATCGAGCGCGCCGAACGGTTCATCCAACAACAGCAGCGGCGGATCGGCCGCGAGCGCCCGCGCCACGCCCACGCGCTGCCGCTGCCCGCCCGACAGCTCGCGCGGAAAACGATCCGCGAAGCGCGTCGGCTCAAGCCCAACCAGATTCAGCAATTCGTCCACGCGCGCACGCACACGTTCGCCCGGCCAACCTGCGAGCGTCGGCACAAGCCCGACGTTGCGCGCGACGCTGAAGTGCGGGAACAAACCCGCCTCTTGAATCACGTAGCCGGTGCGCCGCCGCAACTCGATGGCGTCCCACTCGGTCGTCGCGCGTCCCTCAACCAACACCGCGCCCGTCGTCGGCACGAGCAGACGATTGATCAAACGCAGCGTCGTCGTCTTCCCACAACCCGACTCGCCCAACAGCACCAACGTCTCACCACGAGTAATTTCAAGATTCAGATCGGCGATGATGGGCACACTCGCACCCGGCGGCGCGTAACTGACCGCGCGAAACTGTACGACCGGCTGCGTGTTACTTGGTTCGTTCAAAGTAATAGAATAGTTATTAACCACCAAGACACGAAGCCACTAAGGATCACTTTTTGTGGCTTCGTGTCTTGGTGGTTAAGTTCGGCACGTTTAATTTTTGGCCGGCGCGGTGGTTGATTTGGCCACGACGAACGGCTGCGCCTCAAGTTCGCGGCGATAGAAGACGCGCGGGCGTTGGCCCACGCGGCGCTCAACGTCGAGGCCGCGGTCCTCTTCTTTGAAGGCGAGATCGACGCCGAGGCCGCGCGCCTGCTTCATCTTGTCCACCTGCATTTCGGGCACGCGGTTCGTCGCGTAGTCGAGCCACTCACGCACCAGCACCGCGCCGTCTTTCGGTTCGCCATCGGCCGCTGCACGTCGTAAGCCCTCGACGACGAGCGCGTAAGTCAACAGTCCATGGCCGACCTCGGCCGCTTCCTGCGCAGCTTGAAAACTCTGCGCGGCCGTTAACACGTACATGCCTTTTTCGTAAGCCAACTGCGCGAGGCCCTTCGCGTTCATCGGCCCGCGCCGCTTCTCTTCGGCTTCCAGAGCTTGCCCGCTATTGCAGGCGTCGAGCACGAGCAGCAGTTGCCCCGCGTTCAAACGCTCGAAGGCTTGTTCGAGTTCGCGGTCGGAGATGCTGTGCGCGAGCATGGTCTGCAACCCGGCAGCGTCGAGACTGTTGATGCGCCCGCCGCTATAACCCATGTCGTGCGGGATGAGATAGAAGCGTTGCCCTTGCGCCGTGCCGTGCCCCGCGAAATAGATCGCCACGCCGTCTTCGGGGTTGGCATACTTCAATCGGTCCAACTGGCGCGGCGCACCCGCAGGCAACGGCTCCGGGTTGAGGTCCACCAGTCGCTTGATCGCCAGCAAGATGTTCGCCTTCGTGGCCTCGTTGTCGTGCAACTGGACAATGACGGTCTGCTTGTAACGCGCGACCTGCGGCTGCTGCCGCGCCAACTCTTGCCCGAACAACTCCGCATCGGCGACGGCGTAACGCAGATTGAACGCCGCGTTAGCGTAAGTGTTGATGCCGACGGCGACGACGTACAGCGTCGTGTCTGCGCGCTGCAAACTGTCCGCCCCTTTGACTGTGAGCGTGGCATCGGCGCTCTTAACGTCTGCGCGGTTGAACGCATAAGCCGTGAAGCGATTCTCACCGGCCACGATAGGAATGCGATCTTCTAACGTCACGTTGCGCTGACCTGCAAGCACGTCGCCGCGCCAGATGCGGACAAGCGCGCCGTTACGAAACAGGCGCACATCTTTTGCACCGCTGCCCGTTTGATTAGTCTGTGCGGTGGGCGCGGCCATGCCGTCCGTCACCTGCACTTTGAGATTCACATAAGGCACATCGACGCCGCCCGGCCATTCTTCGGCCAGCGCGAGTTGCACCTGCGGTTGGCGGCGGTCGCGTTGCGCCACCGCCGCCTGTGCTTGCGGGCGACGACCCGCGAACAGATCGGCCAACAGTTCGGGATAATAGAACTCGTTGAAGAACGCTTCGACGGGCGCGACATCGTGCAGGGCGGCGAGAAGCGCCACAGGATGCGACCCCAAGCGGCCGGCGAACCGTCGAACAGACCATCGGGTGTGACGGCGATCCAGTCTGTCCGATCCACGTTGATCAGATCGGCCAACTCGTTGCCCGTGCCCACGTCCCAAAGTTTGATCCGCGTGTCGCCCGCGTCGGTCACAAGCAGCTTATCGTCGGCACAGAAGAAAGCTTTCGTGATCAAACGGGCACGGCTGGTCAGCACGCGCACCTCGCGCGCCGTCTGCACGTCCCACAACTTGACGGTCGCATCACGACTCGTGCCGCCTGTGACGAGCAGACGACCATCGGCGCTGAACGCTAGCGGCGCGGCGCGACCGTTGAGTGTCGTGCGCGCTTGACCGGTGCTTGTATCCCAGAGTTGCACGGTTGCGTCCGCGCCGCTGGTTGCGAGCGTGCGCGCGTCGGGACTGAGGGCGAGTGCGAAGTTGAAGCTGGCATCGGGGCCGGGGAACGCGCGCAACTCGCGCCCGCTGCCTGTGTCCCAAACTTTGATGATCGCGTCTTGGCTGCGGGTGACGAGCGTTTGCCCGTCGCGGCTGAAGGCGAGGTTGGTCACGTCCTGTTCGTGCGTCGTCAACGTGTGCAACTCGCGCCCCGTGTTTGTGTCCCAGAGCTTAACAATCTTGTCGCCGCCGCTCGCAAGGAGTTTGCCGTCCGCGCTAATGGCGAGCGTCTTGACGGGCGAGGTGTGCGCCGCGAACGTGTGCAGTTCTTTGCCGGTCGTCACGTCCCACAACTTGACCACGCCGTCGCCGCTGCCGCTCGCCAACAAGCGCCCGTTGTCGTCGAACGCAAGCTCGATGACAGTGGACTTGTGCCCGGTCAGCATCCGCACGTCCGTGCTGCTCTGTGCGCGCCACAACTTGATCGTCAAATCATGGCGCGAACTGGCGAGCGCGCTGCCGTTGGCGCTCGCAGCCAAATAGACAACCGGCTCTGAGTGGCCCGTGAGCACACGCACTTGCGCGCCCGTCTGCGCGTCCCATTGCTTGACGACGTTATCGCCGCCGCCGCTTGTGAGCGTGCGCCCGTCGGGACTGAAGGCGAGCGTGACGGCCGCGAATATGTGACCTGCGAGCGCGCGCGTCTCCTTGCCGCTTTGTGTCTGCCACAGCTTGATCGCGCCGTTGAGATCGCCGCTGGCTAAGGTCTGAGCGTCAGGACTGAAAGCGACCGCGAAGACGCGTTCGGTGTGGCCCGCGAGCGTGCGCAAGAGGCGACCCGTCTGCACGTCCCACAGTTTGATCGTGTGGTCGCCGCTGCCGGTGGCGAGCAGCTTACCGTCGCGGCTGAGCGCGACCGCAAGCACAGTCTCCTTGTGCGCCGCGATGCTGCGAAGCGGTCGGCCGGTCGTTACATCCCAAAGTTTGGCCGCGCCTCCGCTGCCACCGCTCACGAGCAGTTTGCCGTCGGCACTGAAGGCGACGGCGAAGACGGTCCCGGTGTGACCCGTGAAGGTGCGAAGCTCTTTGCCGGTCGCGGTCGCCCAAAGTTTGATTGTGTGATCGGCGCTGGCGGTGGCGAGCATCTGCGCGTCGGGACTGAGCGCGACCGAGTGAACAGCGTCGGTGTGGCCCGCGAGCGTGCGAAGTTCTTGCCCCGTCTCAGTGTCCCACAGCTTGACGGTCTTGTCCGTGCTGCCGCTGGCAAGTAAGCGCCCATCGGGGCTGAGCGCGACCGAATAGAGCGCGCCGCTGTGCGCTGCAAGCGTGCGCAACTCAAGCCCCGTCGTCGTGTCCCAGAGTTTGATCGTCTGGTCTTCACTACTACTCGCAAGCAAACGCCCGTCGGCGCTCAGCGCCACAGATGTGAGCGTCAACGCATGACCCGTCTGCACGGCCAACTCAGGCTTTTGCGCGCAGACAGGTACGACTGCTAATACGAGCAACCAACTGAATAACAGGATAAGTTTACGACGCGCGTACATGCGTGATCTCCAACAGAAGTAAATGAAGTAAATGGTGACTGCTGAATGATAAATGATGACTGCTGAATAGCTGCTTATTCATCAGTCATCATTTCTTCACTCTGCCGTTCAAGCAATGCGTAAGTAATCGACGGCGCGGCGGATCGAGCCGTGCCACGAGCCATGCCAGTTGTCGAGCAGGATGTCGGCGGGACTGAGGCCGGCCTCGCAGACTTGTGCGCGCAGCACGTCGAGATACGAGTTCTCTTCGGGCGCGATCCGTGCAAGCCCATCGGCGGCAAGCGCGATCAATTCGCGTGCGAGTGCGAGCACGTTGACATTGTTGGTGCGCGCGGCAAGTCCGTCGCGGGCGACGGCGGCGCGCAAGGCTAAGGCGCTGTCGCGATCGAGTTGCGGCGCGAGTTGTAAGGCGGCGGCCAGCGCGTCGGCGTCGTAGAGTAGACCCTTCCAGAGAGCTTGCAGCGCGAGCGCCATCTCAAGCGTGCCGCAATCGGCCGAGCGCAGTTCGATGTGCTGCTTGAGCCGCGCGTCGGTGAAGAGTGAAGTCAGGTGATCGGCCCAATCGCCGAAGACGGGCTGCACGCCGTCGCAACCGCGCGCGAGAAAGTCGCCGAACTTCATGCCGGTCGGGCCGACGAAGTAATGACCGTCGCGCTGCGCAAAGAGCATCGGCACGTCGAGCGCGTAGGCGACGAAGCGTTCGGGCGTGAAGTCGTCCGTGAGCGCGGGCGGCGCAAGACCTGTGCGGTCAGGGTCGGTCGCAAGCCACGCGGCGGCGCGCGTTGATTTGTAACCGGATGGGCGACCGGCCTCGAACGGCGAGTTGGCGAAGATGGCTGTGACGATGGGCGCGAGCCGGTTGCCGACGAGAAATTTTTGGCGGAGATCGGCCTCGTCGCCGTAGTCGAGGTTGGTCTGCACGGCGCAGGTGCGCGTCATCATGTCCCACGCGCGCGCGCCGCGTTTGGCCAAGTAGGGGCGCATCACGTCGTAGCGCGATTTAGGAAACCACTCTTGCGCGGCGATGGTGTGCAGCGGATCGAAGCCGGCGGCGACGAAGACGAAGCCGTGCCCGTCGGCGATCTCATGCAAGCGCGCGAGGTAACGTTTGATCTCGCGCTCGACATCGGCGAGGCGGCGTTGCGGCGCACCCGAAAACTCGATCTGCCCGCCCGGCTCGACCGTCAAGCGATTCATCTGCCCGGCGTTGACTTCGATCAGCGTGCGCCCGTCATAGACGAGATCGGTGGACGACGGCGCGAAGCCCGCGAGCACGCGCTGCACCTGCGCGGGCGTGAGCCGCGCAAGGTCGCGCCGCGTGTCGTAGCCGAACAACTCGAACTCGACGCCGCAGGTCCACGCTTGGGCCGGCTTCGAGCCGCGCCGCAGATTCTCGACGAACAGAGGCACGGCGGCCGTCGTCACCGGGTCGGTCAAGAGCGGGAAGCCCTCGCGTGCGGCTGACGTTGGCTGCCTCGTGCTGTTGTGGTCCATCAACGGTTTGCTGCTCATAAACTTCGCCCGGTGAACGTGCTACCCGGCGATAAAGAGATTGCTGCTGAACTGGCCGGCAGCATCCGTCCAAGTGCGCGCGCGTGTGAAGCCGGTGCGCGCGGCCAACTGATCCAACTCGGACAGGTCGTACTTGTAAGAGTTCTCGGTATGCACGCGTTCGTCGGCGGCGAAGTCGAGCTTGAGCGCGAGCGAGCGTAAGTGGACCACTTGCGCGCGGCGGCTTTCGAGATAGAGTTCGACGCGGCCGTGCGCTTCGTTATACAGCGCGACGTGTTTGAAGGCGCGCAGATCAAAATCAGCATCGAACTCGCGGTTGAGACGCGCGAGCAGGTTCAAGTTGAAGGCAGCGGTAACGCCGAGCGCGTCGTCGTAAGCAGCTTCCAACAGCGCGCGCTCTTTCTTCAAGTCCGTGCCTAAGAGCAACGCGTCGCCCGCGCGCAGTACGCCGCGCAGACGATGCAGAAACGCGACGGCCTCTGCGCGGTCGAAGTTCCCTACGTTCGAGCCGAGAAAGAGCGCGAGCGTGCGTGTGCGTTCATGCGTCGCATCGTGTTCGTTAAGCGGCGTGTTGTCTGCTGCGTGTTCAGCTTGCGCGCGCAGGTGCGCGAGCGCGGTGTCGTAATCGCTGGCGTAAGCCTCGATAGATAGTTGCGGATAGGATTGCAAGAGGACGCGTGCGCTCGTCTCAAGCGCATCGGCCGAGATGTCCACGGGGCGATAGCACAGTTGCGGTTGACGCGCGAGAATGGTTTCGATGATGCGGCGCGTCTTCGTGGCGCTGCCGCTGCCGAGTTCAAGGAGCGTGAGTTGGTCGCTGCCGACAGCGGCGATGATCTCTTCGGCGTGGCGTGTGAGAATCTCGTCTTCGGCGCGCGTCAGGTAATATTCGGGGAGCAGACAGATGGCGTCGAACAGCACCGAGCCGAGCGCGTCATAAAGATATTTGGGAAAGAGTTGTTTGGGCTGCGCGGAGAGGCCGGCGCGTGTGTCGGCCGCGAAGGCGGCGCGCAGGTCGCCGGTCGCGAGTTGGTGCAGGCGTAGGCGCTCGGCCGCCGAATCGGGAACAGTGTCCAGCATGTTTCGTCTCGTCTGCTATCATAGCCCAGAATCAGATGTGAGCCACGCGTGGCGGCGGCAAATTGCGCCTGCGCGCAGACAAACACGAGGAGCGAATTTTTCATGGCGCAGCCACAGGCCCAACAGATCGCCGCCTTGTTTGAGACGACGCGCGCCGACACGCTGGCCCTCTTCGACCTCGCGCGCGAAGCCGACCTGCACGAGAGTCCCGGCTTCGGCTTCCGCCCCGTCATTTGGCACTTGGCGCACATCGGCGTGTTTGAGGGCTACTGGCTGTTGCAAAAACTCGCGGGCGAACCTGCGCCCGATGCGCGCTACGAACGCATCTTCGATCCCATCAATACGCCGCGCGAAGCGTCGAAAGATTTACCCACGCGCCGCGAGATGGAAACTTACTTGACGCGCGTGCGCGCCAGCGTGTTGCGCCAACTCGACCGTTTGGACTTCAACTCGGACGAACCGCTACTCCGCGACGCTTACATCTTCAATCTCGTCCTTGAACACGAACGACAACACCAAGAGACGCTCGCTTACTTGCTGCACCTGCTCGACCCGGCGAAGAAAACGCGGCCTACAATAGCGACAGCTTCAAGCGTCAACATTGCGCCCGTATCGGCCGTGCCACACGACATGATCGAAGTGCCCGCGGGCGAATGTGTGTTAGGCGCACCGTGGCCCGTCTTCGTCTATGACAACGAATTACCCGCGCACACAGTCCTAGTGCCCGCGTTCAAGCTTGATCGTTTGTTGACGACGAATGAAGAGTTCGCCGACTTCATCGCGGCGGGTGGTTATGAACGGCGTGAATGGTGGAGCGCCGAAGGCTGGACGTGGCGCGAGCAGGAGAATTGGACGTGCCCGCTCTACTGGACGCGTGCGGGCTCGGCGCAAACGAACGGCCACAACTGGCACGCACGCACGATGTTTGATGACGGCACGCTCGCTCCACAACATCCGGTCGTCGGCGTCAGTTGGTATGAGGCCGAGGCTTACGCGCGGTTCGTCGGCAAGCGTCTGCCGACCGAAGTCGAGTGGGAGAAGGCGGCCGCGTGGGCTGATGACACGAAGCACAAGCGCCTGTTCGCGTGGGGCGACGACGCGCCGGACGAGACGCGCGGCAACTTCGACTTCCACCACTGGGGCACAACGCCCGTCGGTAGCTTCACCGCGGGCGCGAGTCCTTACGGCGGCCTCGACATGAACGGCAACGTCTGGGAGTGGACCAGCGATCCATTCGCCGGCTTCCCCGGCTTCACGGCTCATCCTTATCCCGAATACTCCGAGGTCTGGTTTGACACAGACCACCGCGTCCTCAAAGGCGGCTCATGGGCCACGCGCCCCTCCCTGCTCCGCACATCCTTCCGCAACTTTTTTCGTCGCCACTTCCGCATTGCCTTCGCAGGCATACGTTGCGCCGCCGACGCATGAGCGGTTATTTGAGCCGGCCGAGCAGTTCGCCGATGGGGCCTGCGAGCAATGGGCCGAGCAGGGCGGCCAGCTTGAGTAGATGCTCGGAGAGCGGAATCGCCTGCTTGGGCGCGGTCGGGCGCGGTGCGCCCGGTGCTTCGACCAGTTGTGGGTCGTCCTGCGTTTCGTTCAACTGGAGCGCGTTGTGCGCTCCGGCCGGTTGGGGTCGGGCCTGCTTGACGGGCTGCGCGTGCAGTTCGGTCGCGCGCCGGTTAAGCACGAACGCGGCGGGTATGTAGATGCCGGCGAGCAGTAATGAGTGGAACGCGCCCAGACTGGTGATAATCGTGGTGACGAGTTTGTCGAGGTTGCGATAGATGCTGGCCGCATCTTTTGCCACCGCCTCTGCCTTCGCATCAACGAGGCCGGGCGGCAGTTGCAAATAGTAGAGCGCCCAGTGTAGCAGTGCGCTCAAGCGCAGGTTGGCGACGATCAGCATGGTCGTGCCGACGTAGAGGATGATGCGTAGGTGCTGTTGTTGGGCGCGCAACTGCTGTTCGTTCGTCGTCTGTTGCACCAGCACGGCCAACTGGCCAGGGCCAGAAAGAGCGCCATGCCGAAGCCAAGCGAGTCGAGCCATCTGGTGATGCTCTCTATGTTGCTCACGTCCGCTTGCACCGTCGCGCGCACCAGTTGCCGCCATAGCTCGGCCTCGTTACCGTTCACGTTCAAGAAATAGTTCAGACATACCAGGACAAGCGCGCTGATCACGAGGCCGGTCGCGCCAGCCGTTATGCGTTCATAACATCGACCCGGCAGCGACTTGCAGATCACACGCGCGCCGACAAAGAGCGCGGCGAGGCACGTCAGCACATAGAGGCCCGTGGTCAAAGACCAGTAGACGTGCCCTGAATAAGTGTTGGCATAGCGCAGTTGCCAATCCGGCACGTTGGTGAGTTTCGGGGCCGGCTCCAACTGTTTCATCTGCCCCAGCAATTCCGCAAAGCGGGGCTGGCCGCACTGCACGTTCAAGCGACACTGCACGCCGGCCGAGTAGAGCACAGCGAACGCAAGCAATAATACGAGCGTGATGGTCAGTGGCCAGAGATAGCCGTGATCATTATGCGTGCGTAGCTCTTGCCAGAGTTTACTCATCTAAAAGTCTCCTGCGTTATGCACGGGTGGACGCCAAAATGCACACGCGCCAACCTGTGACGCGCGTGGGCCAAAAGTTTCACTGCTGCATCTTCATGCGTGCGTGCCGGTCACGCCGTTTGCAGTTCCGTGGTGCAGTCTTTGCAGCGCGTGGCCTTGAGCGGGATAGTCGAGAGGCAATATGGGCAGTCTTTGGTTGTCGGCCCTTCGTCGGTCGCTTGCTTGCTCTTGAGGCGGTTGTACGCCTTGACGACGAGGAAGACGACGAAGGCGACGACGAGGAAGTTGATCACGTCGTTGATGAACTGGCCGTAAGCGATGACGGGGATGCCTTTCGCCTTCGCATCGGCGAGCGAGGCGGGCACGCCCTTTGACGTGTCGAGCGAGTATAACAAACTAACGAAGTCCACTTTGCCGAGCAGCAGACCCAGAGGTGGCATGAGGATGCCGTCCACGAGCGTCGTGATGATCTTGCCGAACGCAGCGCCGATGATGACGGCGACCGCCAGATCGATCACGTTGCCGCGATTGATGAACTCTCGAAACTCTTTGAACATGATGCGCTCCACAGTTGTGCCCGGACGATGCGCCGCTCGCGTCGCGCGGTTGAAGTTGAGACGAGCGCGAACGTTCTATGCCAACCACGCCGGCCGCGTCAATGATTTTGTGGGCGCAACCTGTGATATAAAAAGGCCAAGGCGAATGCGATGACGACCGAGGAACAGCAACCGGCCGAAGCGGGGGTCGAGCACCTCAAGCAGCGCGCGGACATCAAACGCGCTCTCAAGCAGACGACCGGCCACAAAGAGCCAGTGCAGGCGAAGATCGCGCCGCGCCAGAAGGTCTTCCTCGGCACGTATGCGGCGCTCTTGGCCGGCCTCGGCATCATTTATTATCTCTTCGGCTGGGCCTACTTCGCGCTCAACCCAACGGTGCGCGCCTATCTGCAACGTTACACGCGCGGTGCGATCCTCGTGGTCCTCGTGCTCGTCGCCGAACAACTCATCAACGCTTATCTGATCGGTCGTTTGGACGATGTGGTGGCGCGCTATAACTTGGGGCGCGTGCTGCGTCTGTTGACGGGCCTCGTCATCGTGCTCGTCGCCGTCTCGGTCGTCTTCATCAACTGGTACACGGCCGTTGTCAGCTTAGGTCTGATCTCGCTCATCCTCGGCTTCGCGTTGCAGACGCCGATCACGAGTTTCATCGGTTGGATTTATATTCTGGTGCGCGAACCTTACCGCGTCGGCGACCGCATCCGCATCGGCGAGGCGAGCGGCGACGTGATCGACGTGAACTATCTCGACACCACGCTCTGGGAGTTTGGCGGCCCTTATCTCTCGACCGATCATCCGTCGGGGCGCATCATCAAGTTTCCCAACTCGGAAGTGCTGCGCACGGCCGTCTTCAACTATTCGTGGCCGCTGTTTCCCTATATCTGGAACGAGATCAAGTTTCAGGTCGCTTACGAGAGCGATCTGGATTTCGTCGCGCGGACGATGCAGGAAGTGGCCGAAGAAGAGATCGGCGAGGCCATGATGGCGCACGTCAAAACCTTCCGCGCGCTGTTGGCGCAGACGCCCGTTGACGAGTTCGACGTGCGCGAGCGCCCCGCCGTTTTCTTCCGCGTCAGCGACAACACTTGGCTCGAAGCCATCCTGCGCTACGTCGTGCCGCCGCGCGAAGCGGGCCGCGTCAAGACACGCTTGATCCAAAAACTGCTCGCCCGCCTGAACGCCGAACCCGACCGCGTCCTCTTTCCCAAGAGCAACCTGCGTTGACCGGGGCGCGGCGCACAAGGCGCGTTGCCGGCGCATTAACTATGCGCGCGCCCTGTTTGGCGACACGTGCGCGCATCCGTTACACTCGCGGCTACGATCTACCCTGATAACTTTGCGGACGACGTATCGATGAGCGAACTCAACGAAGCCCGTTGGTCTGTGCTGAGCGAGCGCGGCTGCGAAGCGGCCGGCCTCAGCTACGACGCGGCCGCGCGCCTCGTCGTCGAACTGACCCGCGCGCCCGTCTACGGCCTCTGCATCATCACAGACGAAGCGGCCCAACGACTCAACCGCCAACCTGCGAAGAAGCGCGCGCCACGCCGCAAGCCCGCGAAGTCATAAGCCAGCTTTCAGCCGTCAGCCTTAGGTTTAAAGTCCGCGACGAGCGGCAGATGATCCGACGCGACGAGCGCCGTCAAACTTTTATCGAGCATGAGGCGTATGAGTTCGAGCGCGGGATCGTAATAGATGTGATCAAGGTGGACAACGGGCAGCGCCCACGGGTAAGTGCGCGTGCGTTTGATGTGCGCGCGCAGGTCTGCGCTCTGCAACTCGGCGGCGAGCAGACGCGACGCCAACCCGCGCGTCCACTCGTTGAAGTCGCCCAAGACAATACGCGCGCCCGTCAGGGTCGCATCTTTGAGCAGCCGCGCGCTCACCAACTCGCGCGCTTGATGTCGCCGTTCAATGAAGGCCGTGCCGAGGTGCGCGTTGAAGACGTGCAGGGCTGGTAAACGCTTGGCTTCGTCCGCCGCGAAGTCCGCGCGCAGGCAACCACGCGGCTCACACCAGCGCCACGAGATGTCGTAGTTCCGCACGCTGATAGGCGCACGCCGACTCAAGATCACGTTGCCGTAAGCGCCGCCACGCAGCCGCCGATTCGCGCCCACCGAACAGTGATAACCCAACTCGTCCGCGATGAAGCGCGCCTGATCCGCCTCGCGCGCGCCACCGCCCACGCTCAACACTTCCTGCAACGCGATCACGTCCGCATCCAACGCACGCAACACGGCCGCGATCCGGCCGGACCGCACACGCCGATCAAGCCCGCGACACTTATGCACGTTGTAAGTGACGACGCGAAGCATAGAAACAGTAGGCAGTAAGCAGTAGGCAACATTCATCATGCTGCCTACAGTTTTATTGCTGCCGTTCGAGCAGCCAGCCGAATAGTTCGTGGGCGCGCTCGAAGATGGAGCGGCGCTGCCATTCTTGGAGCGAGACGGCGCGGGCGGCCGCCAAGTCGTGTTGAAAATCTTCGGTGATGCGCGCGGCGAGTTGTTCGTCGAAGACGGCGAGATTGACTTCGTCGTTGAGGCCGAAGGAGCGATTGTCGAAGTTGGTCGTGCCGACGATGCTCCAACGACTGTCGATCACGAGCGTCTTGGCGTGCATCATCGTCGGTTGGTACTCGTAAATCTGCGCGCCCGCGCGGAGCAGATCGCCGTAGAGGCGACGGCTGGAATTGCGCGTCAACGCGTGGTCGCTCTTTTGACCGGGCACGATGATCTTGACCGCGACGCCGCGTTCCTTAACCGCGCGCACCAACTCAGCGCGCGCGCTCTTATCCGGCAGAAAGTAGGGCGTCGTGATCAGGATCGACTCGCGCGCCGAAGCGAGCAGCAGTTGAAAGAGTATGCGCGCACGCGTCGAGCGCCCCAGCGAGGGCGAACTGTTGACGACGAGCGCGGACACGTTCGCGTCGGGCAGTTCGGGCGCGGGGAAGTACTCGCGTCCCACGAGAATTTCGCCCGACGCTTCGAGCCAGTTCTCCGCGAACGTCGCTTGCAAGTTGGCGACTGCTTCACCCGTGACGCGACACATCATGTCGCGCCAGCGCGGATGATCTTTGACGGGATAGCGCCAGTGGTCCGCAACGCCTGCGCCGCCGCAGAAGCCGATGCGCCCGTCGATGATGAACAACTCGCGGTGCGTGCGGTTGTTGATGCGCGGCAGCGTGTACCAGCGAAATGGGTGATACCACACGACGCGCCCGCCCGCCGCGCGCAACTCCGCGAAGTAACTATCCCACGACGCGAAGCTGCCGATAGCGTCGAGCACAAGGTTGACGCGGACGCCGGCCCGCGCACGTTCAGTCAACGCGGCGACAAACTCCGCAGCCACACGACCTTTTTGAAAGATGTAAGCTTCGATGTTGATGCTCGCGCGCGCGGCGCGGATAGCTTCGAGTTCGGCCGGATAATAGTGCTCGCCGTTGGTGAAGACTTCGATGTGATTGCGCGTGGTTGCGTGTGCGTCCGTCAGGGCTTCGAGCGTGCGCAGGAAGTCGGGCGAGTCGAGCGTTGTGTCGGCTGCGACCGTGACCCGATAATCAAGCCCCGGCTCGAACAGCGCGAGGAACAGCAGCAGACTCTGCGCGGCGATGGCGATAATGGCGATGACGAGAAAGGTATTCGAGTCCACGCGGCATCATGCTGATCTCAAGTTCAATTTGAGATCGTTAATATTCAGATTCGGGGATTGGTCAACGTTAAGTTTATCACGGCGCGGGGCGCGCTGTGCCATCCGGCGCTGGTTGCGCGTAGCGGGCGCGAATGCGGACGCAACGATCAAGTCCGTCCGATACTTCGAGTACCTTGAGGCGCAGGTCGCGGTCGAGTTGGGTCGTGCTTAAAAAGTCTTGCACGACGGTCAATGCTTGCGCGTCGCATTGCCCGCCGAGAAACGCGCTGAGCCAGTTGTTGACGAAGAAGATTTTGCGCGTGCGTTTGAACTCAGGCAGAGCGCGCAGGGCGGGCGCAAGATAACCAAGCGTCAAGGCCGATTGCTGCGCCGCATTGAACGGCCCGGCGCTCGCTTCGATCCAACTTTCGGCCAACTCGCGGTTCTCGAAGTAAGCGGCAAAATATTTTTGCTTCACGTCGGCGCGTGCTTCGGCCGCGCCAGCCGCGTAAGCATAGCGGCGCGCGTCGTCTGTCGTCTCTTGCGCGGCCAGTTTGGCGAGGAGCGCGGGCGCGTCCGGGTCGGCGCGTGTGAGCAGGGCTGTGACGAGATCGAAGCGGTCGCGTGGGCGCAGGGTCATGCCGGGGATTTTGAGATCGCCGCTGAGCAGTTGTTTGAGTTTGGCGCGGGCGTCGTCCGTGGAAGCGACCGCTTGAAAGGCGCGAAAGTAAGTGATGCGCAGACCCGCTGTTTCGGCGTTCAACATACGCGCGCCGAGCAACGCTTCGAGACGCGGCACGAGGGCGCGTTGTTGCGCGTCTGACAGGTAGCGATTGAAGGCCGTCTGCGCGCGGCCCAAGATGCTCTGCGCGAGCAGTTCGTCGCGCTCGGCGGGGAGCAGGCGAAGCGCAAGCTCTATGTAGTCCGTGGGCGCGAACTCGGCGTTACGCACGCCGTCCCAGAGCGCGCCCCAGAGCAGCGCGCGCAAGAAGTCGTCGCGCACCGTGCCGAGTTGTGCGACGACACGCGCGCGGCTCATCATCGTCCAAAAGAAATTGGCCGTAACCGTAATCTTCGTAGTTGACGAAGACCCAATCGGGCGCGCGTTTGTCCGTCGCTTCTTTAACCTCGGTCGTGGGCGCGGCGGCGAGTTTGATCGTCAACGTTTCGGGCGGCGCGTCCGCGTAGGCGAGCAGCAGCTTAACGCGCATCGGCCACAGACCGCCTTCGCCGAGCACGTCGCGTTGTGTGAGCGCGAACGAACTTATGCGGCCGTCTGTCGTGCGCCACGCGACGCGCACGTCCGGCATGCCGCGCCGCTTGACCCACGCGTCCGCCCACGCGTCGAGCTTCTGCCCCGACGCGCGCTCGAAGGCGCGGACGAGATCAGCCCACTCGGCATTAGCGAACGCATGTTCTTGCACGACGAGCCGGACGGCGCGTTGAAACTCGGCCGCGCCCAGATAGACTTCGGCTTGACGCAAGAGCGCGGGCGCTTTGCGATAGACGATGTTGCCGTAAGCCGACTTCGCGGCCGACAGGTTCGGTATCTCCTGAAAGATCGGCGTCGTGCCTTTGGTCACGTCGGTCGCGTAAGCGGCGGGCTTCGTGCGTTGATAAAAAATCTTCCACGCGTTCGCGTCGGGCAACAACTCCGCCATCGCCTTGTAAGCCATGAACGTGGCGAAGCCTTCCTTAAGCCACAGGTCGTCGAACCAACGCATCGTCACAAGGTCGCCGAACCATTGATGCGCCGCTTCGTGCAGCATCAACTCGGCGCGCGCCGCCATGTCGCTCGCGGTCGGGTCGGACGGAAACAGTATGCCCTCTTCACGCAGGAAAGTTGCGCCCGCGTGCTCCATGCCGCCATAGGCGAACTCAGGCACGAGGACCAGATCGTATTTCGGGAACGGGAACTTGTAAGCGAAATAGCGCGCGAAGAAATCGAGGCCGGCGCGGTTCAGACGAAAGACTTCCGCCAGTTCCTTGCGCGCACGCTCGACCTGCGACTGGCGCACGTACAGATTAGTTTTATAAGGCGAGCCTTCGTCTTGAAAGTGTGCGAACTCGCCGGCCGCGAACGCGAACTGATAAGTGCTGAGCGGCACTGTCTCTCGAAAGCGCCACAGGCTATTCGTGCCGCTGCGCGTCACGGTTTCCGCGTGCGTGTTCGTGATGACGGTCCAAGCCGTCAGCGTGGCGACGTTTAGTTGAAAGCGTGCTTTGAGGTCGGGCTGATCGAAACAGGGAAAGACCGTGCTTGCGTCCGACGGCACAAAGAGCGTGTAAAGATACTCGCGCTTGTCCGCGCCGTCTCGATAACGCGTGACGGCGTTGCCCGCCGCGCTAATCGGCGACTCGAACGCCAGCTTGATCGTGTTCTCGCCCGCAACCAGATGCTCCGGCGCGATCACGATATGCTCGTTCGTAAACCGCGCGTCGTTGACCGCTTGCCCGTTGACCACGATGTCGCGCACGCTCGCCGTCTGCGCCTGCGGGTTCACGACGCGCCAATCAAGCACGAGCGGCACGCCCGCGCCATCGAGCGTGACGCGTATCTCCTCTGTACCGCGCAGTCGCGCCGCATCGGGCCAGAGTTCGAGTTGCAACGCATAACGCACGTTGCGATAGTGCGTCGCGCGCCAGCGCGCCAGTTCGCGCGGCACGCCGGGTGCGAGCATGCCCTCATTGATCTGAGCGGCGGCGTGTGGCATTGCAGCCATGACGAGCAACAACAGCGGGAGCAAGCATGTGCGCAGCATCGGCCAACGTGTTCGCAGCATGGTTAATATCACATCGGCCCGTCCGCACTCGCCTTGTTAGCGGGCGCGGGCGCAGTCGCAACGGCGGCGAGTTTGCCTTGCGCGCTGAAGTTATCCGAGACGTTGCCGACAGGCACAGTCTCGAAGCTCAAACTAAGATTTTGTTCGCCATCGGTGAACTGCCCCGACATGCGCAGCAGACTTTCAATCGCGCCGGACAGGGCATACGCATCGACGCGCGGCAGCGTGACGCGGCCCTGCTGATCGACACTGCCCGTCGCCGTGTCCGTCAATCGGTGCAGCGTCGCGCCGCCCTTGCTCTGCACGTCGAACGTGAACGTGGCGAGGTCGCCCGCGCGCATCACGCGCAGTGTGCCGGTCAAGGTCGACTGCTCCTTGATGCCGGCGAAGCCGCCGATGACAGTCAACTCGCCGCTCGTCACGCGGTACGGGCGCTGCCGCTGCTGCCACGCCGTGTCCAACGTCAACGCGAGCGCATCGTCTAAGCCGAGCGGCAACGCGACGACGCGGAACGGCGCAGTCAGCGCCATCGTCACCATCGCGCCTTTCGGCGGCCCCTGCTCGACAAGACTGAGGCCGTTGCGCCCCGTCCGTTTCAACGCGATGCTGTAACCGCCCGAAGACCTTTGACCGAGGAACGCCGCGACCACCACGTGCGTCTGGAAAAAGTCGGCGGACTGATCGGGCAGGTCCTTAACGAGCGCGCGCAGTTGCGCGTAGGTCTGCGCGTCGCGCGCCGCGACGACGAAGGCGTCACGCAATGGACCGTAAGCGCCCGCCGCAAGTTCTTTAAGTTCGCCGTTGGTGTCCACCGTCGTCCCCTCGTCGCGCGCGGGCGCGGGCGTCTGCGTAGGCGCTGGCGGCGGCTTAGGCTGTGCGCTCCGACGGCGCTGCGCGGCGCACCCTTGCGCACACGTGCTGCCCGCGAGCAACACGCAGACCAACATCAGCGCGCTCAAACTTCGATCCTTCATCACGATTGCCACCCCGTTTACCGGACGTCTCTGGTCAAGGTCAACCCGATACGATGAGGATAACACGCCGGCCACCAGACGCGACGCGCGCGGCCCTTGCGCTGACCAGCAACAGTAGGCAAACGACGCCGCGCCCGCTAGAATCAATGCGCTAAACAGCTAACTCCGACCTGAACCGAGGGCCACCCAGATGGCAAGCACACAAGAGAACGCGCCGCGCGTCTGTGAACGCTGCGAACGCGAAAGCCAACACCTAATCAAACTAATCGCACCGGACAACACCGCCCACCACGTCTGCTGGGACTGCCTGCGCCGCGAAGAGAAACGCATCAACGTCAGCCCCCGCTTCAAGCGCGCCCGCCGCGCCTGAGCCAACCGCAACGCACACAGAAAAACAGGCGATCAATCTGATCGCCTGTTCACCTTGTCTCTATTAATGGAGCCGAGGAGGATCGAACTCCTGACCTCTTGAATGCCATTCAAGCGCTCTCCCAGCTGAGCTACGGCCCCTCTCTTCAACGACTTGCAGTTGAAAAATCAAACGCTCAAGTGCAATTCAAGCACTCAAACGAACACACAAATTACCATAAGAAAGTTGAGATTCGCAAACATGAGTGCGCGTGCTTCCGGCGATAAGTTCTTGTCGCTACCTTGTGCCTGTGGTAGCTGCTGTCTCTTCTGGCAGGCTTACTCCCACTGCCTTCCTCTGAATGCCTGAGCAGAAAAGTTCACAACCAACAAGAGGTATTCGGCACTGCTATAGCAGGAAACCGCCAGTAGTCCCGCGTAGATAACCGGGCAAGCCGACGCTCCCCATGTCAGCGGCGGCCGATGAATATCTGGATATCTTGGCGTTTAAGACTTGATTGTGGGATAAGGGTTGTGCCCGTTGGTGATACAGCGACACCTTACATAAAGAGAGTTCGACATGGCGACATACCTACTGACATGGAATCCTAAAAGGTGGCACTGGTGGCAGGACTTTGCTGAACTCGTGGATGAACGGCGGTCGGACGGCTCAATAGTCATCAGTTGGAGTTGCGGCAACAGTAAGCGTATCCGCGAGGGCGATAGGGTATTCCTCATCAGGCTAGGACAGGAACCAAAAGGCATTATGGCCTCTGGATGGGCGGCATCGACACCATACGCGCGCCTTCATTGGGACGCGATGAAAGCCAACACGGGCAAGACGGCACTGTATGTCGATGTGGTGTTCGACACGCTGCTCAATCCCGAAGAGCATATACTCCCACGCAAGGAACTGAGCAGAGGCATTCTCTCGAACATGTACTGGGACTCGCAAAGCTCGGGCGTCCTCATTCCTGACAATGTTGCTGAAGCATTAGAGGAAGAGTGGGCAATGCTCTTAAAGCAGCCCCCGCGCATCATGCCCCCGATGGAGCCTTCTGCCATTGAGGGCACGATGACGGAGACACTGCGTTACGTTAGGGGACGAAGCCGGCACCTCCGCGAACAGGCGTTGGCGGCTGCGAATGGAGTCTGCTGTGTCTGCGACAAGGACTATTCCAGGCTGCTCGGCGGCAGGGGCGTGCGCGTATTGCAAGCCCATCACCGTCAGCAGCTTGCTGCATCGGATACACCGCGAGTGACTAGGCTAAGCGACTTGGCGGTTGTTTGCGCCAACTGCCACATGCTGATTCACATGAATCCTAAGCAGGCATTACGAGTAGAAGAGCTACGACGACTGCTCAACGCCTAAATATGCAGATGGAGGCCGTCTATGAACCTTTATGTCGCATCTGCGAGCCCCGACAACTTGGAACCAACCGTGCTGAGCAGTGTCAGACTAGATGCTGCTAGTCCCTTCCTCACCCCAAGTCAACAACAGTACCTCGCAGGAGTCTTGGACGGCTCTTTAGGGTTCCACTGCTGGGCAATGACGGAGAACTTAAGGTCGCACTTCGCTCAGATGGAGGCTGGCGACGCCATCCTTATATCCGAGCATGGCACCGGACTCTTCAACTACGTAGCGCGAGTCATCGGCAAGCTTGAAAGTGCCAGCCTCGGCAATTACCTCTGGCCATTCAGCCGCGAGAGCCCGTGGAAACTCATCTACCTACTCGACAATATCACCAAAATTAGTGTTAGCAAGTCACGGCTGTTGGCGCAACTGGGTTATGACCCAAAGGATGTGGTGCAGAAGTCTAGGCGGATTCGGGATGCTGCCGTGGCACTGGCGATCGAGAAGTATGGTTCACTCCCTAACTTCTTGAGTGCTATGGGAGTTCATCTGCCGTGGCTCGACCCAGCGCAACTCAGCGCGCCCGAGTTGGAGCAAAACATCAGGGCCGGAGCGGGGTTCGGTGACCCGGAAACAAACAAGCAGGTGGAGCGTAGTGCCGTCGAATATGTTACCAAGCAGTACGAAGCTGCGGGTTGGAGCGTCATCTCAGTCGAGGCGGACAAGTGCGGCTACGACCTACTCTGCAAGAAGGGGGCTAGGGAGGAACATGTTGAGGTGAAGGGCGGGCGCGGCGCCGAGCCTTCATTCATCATTACCGCAGGCGAAGTGCGGCGGGCGCAGGGCGACCCGCGCTTTGTGTTGCAGGTTGTGACTGGGACGCTGACGGCTAAGCCACAGGCACATCGGTACACGGGAGCTGAGTTCATCGAACACTTCAATTTGGTTGAGCTTGCCTATAAGGCGAGCTTGCGAGGGCCTCAAGGTTCGCACCATTAGAGGCTGTTCAAAAAGCTGGGGTCTAACGCTTTAACCCTGCTCTCTGGCGGCTCGGCACTCCGTAAGGGGCTTTGAGCGCCAGTCGTCGCAGCATCAACCGCGTCATCACCAGGTGGAGCATCGCCTCGCTACTCTCGGCCAGGTACTCATAGTCTTTGCTCATCCGCCGGTAGTGCCCGACCCACGCGAACGTGCGCTCGACCACCCACCGACGACGCAGTACCGTGAAGCGCGGCATCGGCTCGGGCTCGACATCAATGGGGTAGCGGCCCCACTTCGACGGGCGCTTCACGATCTCCATTCTCCAGCCACATACTTGCTCGACCCACGTCTTGAGCCTCTCACCACGATAGCCCATGTCAGCCCAGATCAACTCCAACCGGTCGCACACCGCGTAAGCCGCGCCCAGGACGAAGAAGGCTCCGTCGCGATCCATGACCGCAGCCGAGTGGACGACCGCGTTCATCAAAAGCCCCGTGCTATCAACAAGGATATGGCGTTTCCTCCCGCCGATCTTCTTCGCCCCGTCGTAACCATGAAGCCCCCCTTTTCCGTCGTCTTCACCGACTGCGAGTCGATAATGGCGGCCGAGGGTTGCGGGTCGCGCCCCATCTGCTTTCGTACTTCTTCATGGAGGTAATCGTGAACCCTGAGCCATGTCCCGTCTCTCTTCCATTGCCGGAAGTAGTGATAGACACTCTGCCAGTGTGGCAAGTCATGCGGCAGCGAGCGCCACGCGCCGCCCACCCTGATGAGGTACTCGATGGCGTTGATGATCTCGCGCGGGGCGTAGCCACGGTGTCTGCCGCCCGGCCTCCCTAGCGGTAGCAGCGGCTCTAAAATCTGCCACTCGGCGTTGCTGAGGTCGCTCGGATATGGCCTGCGCGGAGTCGTCAGTGCTCGGGGCGTCATGCAGCGAGGCTATCACGTAGATGAATTATTAACGACAACCCCTTGCTTCTCAGCTTTTTGAACAGCCTCTAGTGAAGCAGCGAACCATAGTGGCGCGGGAAAGGGCCGTCAAGCGGGCTTCAGGGGCGGCGGCGGGCGGCGTAGAAGGCGAGGAGCGTGCCCGCGACGAGCAGCAGTAGGCCGGCGACGATCTGCCAGACGTTCTGCACTTCGCGGACGCTCTGTGTGGTGACGACAACGGCCGCGGGCGGCGCGACGAAGGCGGCGCGATAGGCTAGCGCACCGCCCGCCGCGCCTAACACGAGGCCGAGAATGATTAAGACTGCGCGCACGTCGGTTGAGTTTGAGAAGGCGGCCGGTTGAAATGGTCGCTGGTCATGATCGTTGGCAACGGTCGCCGGTTAGTGGTTAGTTGCCGGTTAGCGTCCTTTGAACTCCGGTTTGCGTTTTTCGAGAAAGGCCGCGACGCCTTCGTCTTTGTCGGCGCTGGAAAAGCAGAGGGCGAAGAGATCGACCTCGCGGCGCAAGCCTTCGTCGAGCGACGAGCGCGCGGCCGTCTTGACCGCCTCTTTGGCGAGGCGCAGGGCGATGGGACTTTTCTCGGCGATGCGGTTGGCCAGTTCCATCGTCTTGGCTTCGAGTTCTTCGTGCGGCACGACCTGATTAACTAGACCGATGGCGTGCGCGGCTTGCGCGCTGATGATCTCGCCGGTCAGGATCAGTTCCATCGCTTTGCCTTCGCCGACGAGACGCGTGAGGCGTTGTGTGCCGCCGCCGCCGGGGATGATGCCGAGGTTGATCTCAGGTTGCCCGAACGAGGCGCGCTCGCTGGCGATGCGTAGATCGCATGAGAGCGCCAGTTCGCAACCGCCGCCGAGACAGTAGCCGTTGACCATTGCGATAACCGGCTTGGGGAACGTGTCGATGGCGGTGAACAGGGAGCGGCCGGTCATCACGTCGCGTTGCGTGACGGCGGTGCGGCCGGCGAACTCGGCGATGTCCGCGCCCGCGACGAAGGCTTTGTCGCCCGCGCCCGTGATGACGACGACGCGCACTTCGTCGTCCGCGCGCAGTTCATCGAATGCGGCCGCGCCTTCTTCGCGCGTCTGTATGTTCAAGGCGTTGCGTTTGTCGGGCCGGTTGATCGTGATGAGGGCGACGCGCTCGCGCCGTTCGACCAGCAGCGTCTCGTAAGATTGCGGCATAAGTTGCTCCTCGCAAATAGTGAATCGTGAATCGTAAATCGTGAATAGAAGATAACTGATCTATTCACGATTTACGATTCACGATGGACGCGCGTTATTGTTGATCGGCGTCGGGCATGGTCGCTTGTTCGTCGGCGACCCAAGAGACGAAGAGTCTGATCCAGTTTTCAGTCGGTTCGAGGATGGCGACGCCGATACGGGCCGTGCCGTAGATGGCCGAGGCGATGCGGACGACGCGGGCGGTCGCTTCGATGGGCGCGCCGTCGGGCCTGTGCGCGCGCAGGTAGAGTTGATCGCCGCGATTGACCTTCTGGTTCAGATGAAAGAGCGCGCCCGTGGTGGAGATGTCGTCGGTTTCGGTTGGCTCGCTCCACGCCGCGCCGTCTTCGGCCGGCCCGACACGACGATGGGCAGGCGCAACGCCATGCGCAGTGCGAAGCGGCGCTCTTCTTGATTGGGCGTGCTCATGTCAGAAAGCAGTCGGCAGTAGGCAGTCGGCAGTAGGCAGTGCGGGGCTGGTCACTGCTTCGTGCTGTGGCTGCTTACTGGGTTCGGTTTGCTGTCCCTTCCTCATCCCATTGATAGAAGCCTTCGCCGCTTTTTTTGCCGAGCTTGCCCGCGGCCACCATGCGCCGCAGAATGTCGGGCGGGCGAAACGTCTCCGTGCCCAACGCGCGGTGCAGGTATTCGGCGATGTGCAGGCGTATATCGAGGCCGACGAGATCGGTCAGACGCAGCGGCCCCATAGGATGATTGTAGCCTAGTTCCATTGCCGTATCTATATCTTTCGCACTCGCCACGCCCTGCTCCAACATCCGCATCGCTTCCAACCCCAACGCCACGCCCAGTCGGCTCGACGCGAAACCGGGCACGTCGCGCACCGTGATCGGCTCTTTCCGCAACTTCACGCCGACGGCGCGCACGGCTGCGACCGTCGCCGCGCTCGTCTGTGCGCCGACGACGATCTCGACCAGCCGCATCAAGTGGACGGGATTGAAAAAGTGCATGCCGACGACGCGTTCAGGCGCGCGCGCGACACTGGCGATCTCCGTGATCGAGAGCGACGACGTGTTGGTGGCAAAGATGAACGGGCGAATAGCGATCTCTTCAACCGCGCGCAACGTCTCGTGTTTCAACTCGATCCGCTCCGGCACGGCTTCGATAAAGAGGTCGGCGGCGTTTGCGGTGGCGAGGTCGGTTGCGCCGCGTATGCGTTGCAGCGTCAGGTCGCGTTCGGCGTCTGTGAGTTTGCCGAGTTGCACGCCCCGGTCGAGGTTGCGCTCGATGGCGGCGACGCCGCGCACGAGCGGTTCGCGGGCCACTTCGCACAAGACGACGCGATAGCCTGCTTGCGCCGCGACTTGCGCGATGCCGTGCCCCATCGTGCCCGCGCCGACGACGGCGATGAGTTCGATCTTGGCTGCGGTGTCTGCGCCCGGTGTGCTCAACAGCGTCCCTGCGTGACAAGGGCGTCGAAGGTGAGGAAACCTTCGGCTACCCGTGCGTCGTGCGTCTCATGCGGTCTGATTCGACTACCTTAGAGCGGAAAGTTTATACTACACCCGTAAGTGAAAAGGCTACAGGCGCGGGCGCACGGCGCGAGAGACGACGGGCGTGCCCGCCCGCCACATCGATCTCGAAGGAGTACGCATCAAAGCGTCATGAGCAAAGAGCAACTGCACAGAAGCGTCGTGATCGTCGGGTCGGGGCCGGCCGGTTTGACCGCCGCCATCTATGCCGCGCGCGCGGACCTCAAGCCGCTCGTCATCGAAGGGCCGCAGCCCGGCGGGCAACTGACCATCACGACCGAAGTGGAGAACTATCCCGGCTTCGCCCACGGGATACAGGGGCCGGAGTTGATGGAGCAGTTCCGCGAACAGGCGCGCGCGCTTCGGCACGGAGTTTCTGACCGTATGGATCGATCAAGTCGATCTCGGCAAGCGCCCGTTCACGCTCCACACGGAAGATCACGAGATCAAGGCCGAGACTCTGATCATCGCGTCGGGCGCGTCCGCCAAGTGGCTCGGCATACCGGGCGAAGCGCCCGCGCCGCATGGGCTTGGGCGGCTTAGGCGTCTCGGCGTGCGCCACGTGCGACGGCTTCTTCTTCAAGGGTAAAAAGATCGTCGTCGCGGGCGGCGGCGACACCGCGATGGAAGAGGCGACGTTTTTGACGCGTTATGCGTCGCGCGTCACCGTCATTCACCGGCGCGATAGTTTGCGCGCGTCGAAGATCATGCAGGACAAGGCGTTTCAGAACCCGAAGATCGACTTCATCTGGAACACAGAGATCAAAGAAATCTTAGGCGCACCGGAGACGGGCGTGACCGGCGTGCGCCTCTACGACACAGAGACGGGCGAAGAACGCGTCTTCGAGTGCGAGGGCGTCTTCGTCGCCATCGGGCACAAGCCGAACACGGATATGTTCCGCGATTGGCTCGACATGGACGATGTCGGTTACTTAAAGACGGCCGGGCGTTCGATGGCCACGAACATCCCCGGCGTCTTCGCCTGCGGCGACGCGCAGGATTCATTCTACCGCCAAGCGGTGACGGCCGCCGGCACAGGCTGCATGGCCGCGATTGATGCCGAACGCTTCCTCGACCACCTGCCCGTGCCCACGCCGACCGGCGAAGAGATCACCATCGAAGGCGAGCGCGTCTCGGCCGATCACAAACTCGTCACCCTACCCGACGGCGAGGTCGTCTCGAACACAGCCGAAACCGAGAGCGCACGGGCCGGCGATTAAAAACGGTCAAGGGCATTAACCACAAAGACACGAAGCCACGAAAGAAGTCATCATGACTTCTTTCGTGGCTTCGTGTCTTTGGGTTAAGTTCGACGTGTTAACAACTGATGCTTTACTCCTTACCGGCGAGGTCGAGTTTCCACGCGCGTATGCGCCCGATGTTCTTGGCCTCGACGGGCGGCATCTCTTGAAAGTCGGACTGTGCTTGCGTCGGCAACGTTTGAAAGAGCGCGTTGCTGACGACGATCTCGTCGGGGGCGGCGACGGAACTGAGCCGGGCGGCCGTGTTGATCGAGTCGGCGATAGCGCCCATGTGTGTACGGCTGAACGGGCGGAGCGAGACGATGTTCAAGTCGCCGATGGCCATGCCGATGTGACAACCGCTGGCGCTCTGTTGCAGATCGATCTGGCGCTGCCAGTCTTGCGAGACGGAGTTGCCGATGTCAATCAGCGCCCGCGCGCATGCGAGCGCCTGCTGCGCGTAGTTTGTCTGCCGGTCCAAGATGCCGAACAGCGCGATCACGCCGTCGCCGAGGAACTGGTAGAGCATGCCGCCCGTGTTCAGCACTTGATAGCGGGTCTTCGAGTAGAAGGACGTGAGGACGTGGCGCACCACCGCGTCGTCGCGCGTGTCGCGCACGTAGCTAGAAAAACAACTGAGGTCGGCGAACACGACGACCACGCCTTTGTATAAACCCGGCGGAATGATCGCCCGCACCGTCGCCTGCTGCGCCGTCTGCGTGCGCCGCAATAACCAGAAGGGGAAGTGCCACAGCAGCGACGCTTGCAGCGGATCGTTCGTGAACGAGTCGCCGAAGGCATGCACGCCTTTAGCTCGATCAATCGCGGCGTGGAGTTCCGCCAGATTCGCTTCTGCTAACGAGTCGAGTTCCAAGTTGAATTGCTGCCGCAACAATGCGAGCAACTTCGCCTCGTCCCAAACTTCTAAGGCCAGACCGGGCCGCAGCCCATGTTCGATGTCGCGCTGCAACTGCGACCAGTTCGCATACTGGCCCGTGTCCGCGACCAAGATCAACTTCGACGCATCGCTATTACCTTCGGTCGGCGTGCCATACTTGCGCCGCATGTGACCGAGCAACTTGTCGGGCGCATAACCATATTTGACCTCGACGAAGTAAGGCTGCGCGTCCGGCACTTTGACCTGTATATCCGCGAACGCCCCGGCGACGCCCAGATAGACCTCCTGATTAATCTGTATCGCCTCCGGCGGCAACGCGCCCTGCGCCACATGCTGAAACCGGCACAGGTCGCAGCACACCTCCTCCAAGAACAGCCGCAACTCGCGCAAGTAACTCTCATCTTGTAACAGGCTCTGATTCATAAGACTTGCTTCAAGCAACTAACGCAGCGCCTTCGTGCGCGCGGGACTATGGCGAGGTAAGCACAAGTTGGTAGGGCTGACGCTAAAGATACGCTAAGCCGCTTCGACGTACTCGACCAGACTGGCCGGTTCAGGAATAGGTAACCCGTCCTCACGCAGCCCGCGTAAATGCAACTCGACAGCTTTGTGCATCCGCTGCTTAACTTCTTCGACGGTCTTGCCGGTAGCGATGCAGCCCGGCAGATCAGGCAGATAGGCTGAATAATTCCGCTCGCCTTTTTCGATAATCATCGCATAGCGCATACTCGTAAATCCTCACTTCTGCAAACCTGCTTGCGTCAGCATGCTTTTCAGCGTCTTCGGATGAACATCATCGCTCGGATGACCGGCCACTGTCACACGGCCTGTCTTGGTTGGGTGTTTAAACTGGCGATGGCTGCCCTCAGTTGTCACCAAGTCCCAGCCATCGTCCTTCAACAGCTTGAGCACCTCGCGCACCTTCATACTGAGCGCACATCATAAGTGAGAAGCGAAGCAGGGGGAAGCCGTCCACGCGGCGTTGAACCAACACACACGAATTACAGCAGCACTATCGAATCGTCGTGTGCGCGCGTGTGGTTGTGGCGGGGTGGAGGCGCGTGGCGGGGGCAGGTGTCGCAGTAGTCGCCGACGCGGGCCTTGCGTTCGGCGCAGTCGTTGCAGCCGAGTGTTTCGCCGAGTTGGCGGAGCAGATCGACGAGTGGTAGCAGGAGGCGGCCGCGTTCGGTCAGCGCATATTCGACGTGCGGCGGGCTGCCGCCGAGGTTGCGTCGTTCGACGAGCGCGTCGTGTTCCATCTCGCGCAGACGCTCGACGAGCGTGCGGCTGCTGATCGGATGTAGGGCGGCGAGTAGTTCGGTCGTGCGGCGCGGCGCGCGCGCCAGATCGCGCACCACGAGCAGCGTCCAGCGGTCGCCCAGCACTTGCAGGATGCCCGCCACCGGACAGCCATCGCCTCTACGTCGTCGCATCCTCGTCGGTCCTCAGTGTCGCTACGTTGGCGGTGCGCGCAGAACACGTGCGCCGCGTTTGCCGTCGGGTTCTTGGGCGCAAAGCTTAACACAAAAGGGCGCGGGCGACGGCCGGAATTGCCGCCCGCACTCTTCCACTGCCGCGCAGACCAAGCTACAATCACGACCCGGCCCGCGATCGTCTCCTATCGAGAGCAGCTTTATGCGTCTACCCTTGCAACTTCGCTGGCGTGCGTTGTGGCTCGCCGCCGTCTGCTTCGTCTGCGTCAGCTTCTTCGCGCGCGGCGGGATCGTGCCGCGTGCGGGCAGCGTGCGCGCCGCCACGGCAGGCTTGACCATCCACGGCTCGACGACCAACGAGATCGGCTCGGCCTTTCCCGGTGTGACCGTGACGCTGAGCGGGTCGCAGTCGGCCACGACGCAGAGCGATGAGCACGGCCTCTTTACCTTCAACGACCTCACGCCCGGCGGCACTTACACGCTCACGCCATCGTCGCCCTTCTATCGCTTCGAGCCAACGAGTCAGACCTTAACAAATCTGAGCGCCGACGAGTATGTGCGCTTCATCCCGCGCACGTTGTCCTATCTGATCAGCGGGCGCGTCACGGACACGCAAGGTCAGGGCCTCGGCGGCGTGACGGTCGAGGTCGGACTAACTAACTCGCCGAACGCCGACGTGCTGACGGACGCAAACGGTAACTATTCTTATACGGCGGTCGCCAGCCTCGTCTACACCATCACGCCCTATAAGACGAACTACGCCTTCGCGCCGCGCAGCCGCACGCTGCCGCGCCTCGGCCAGAACCAACCGGGCTTGGACTTCACGGGCGAAGCCGTGCCCGTGCAATTCAACCTTGCGGTCAGCAGTCTGAACGTGAACGAGAACGTGGGCGGCGCGCGCTTGACGGTGCAACGCACGGGCGACCTCTCGGTCGGCGCGACGGTCGAAGTGCGGACCGTGGACGATCCGGCCGTCGTCCCGTGCGACTCGATGCAGGCGACCATCTACGGGCAAGCGCACGCGCGTTGCGATTACGCGCCCACGGTCGAGACGCTGACGTTCAACGCAGGCGATGCGACGAAAGATGCTTTAGTCCCGATCATTGACGACACGCACGTCGAGCGCGGCGAGTATTTCCGGGTCAGCTTAACGAACGCAAGCGCGAACGCGACCATTGCCCGCCCGGCTGCAACCGTCGTGAACATTCAGGACAACGATACGGCGGCCTTACCTAACCCGATCTTCAACACGCCCTTTTTCATCCGTCAGCACTACTTGGATTTCCTCTCGCGCGAACCCGAAGCGGGCGAGCCGTGGTCCAACGTCTTGAATAATTGTTCGGACGTGAATAACAACCCTAACTGTGATCGCATTCTTGTGTCGCAGTCGTTCTTCGGCTCGCCTGAGTTCCGCCTCAAAGGCTTTTATGTGTTCACGTTCTACCGCGTCGCCTTCGGCCGGCTGCCGACCTATGACGAGATCATTCCTGACATGCTGAGCATAACGGGCGCGACAAGTGCTGAGGTCTATGCGAAGCGCGCCGCGTTTGCGCGCAACTTCGTGCAGCGACCGGAGTTTATGAACCTGTATGCAGCGGGGCTTACCAACAGCGAATACGTCGCCGCGCTGTTTGGGCGCTACAACCTGACGAGCATCAGGACCACCGATCCACAGCAACCAGACACGGGCGCGCAGGTCACGCTCACGCAAGCCGATCTGATTAACCAACTCGATGCGGGCACGCTCACGCGCGCACAGGTCCTGCGTGCCGTCGTGCAGAGCCGCGTGGTTAGTGATAGCGAGTTCAACCGCGCGTTCGTGGCCATGCAGTACTACGGTTATCTCAGGCGAACGCCGGAACAGTCGGGCTATCAAGCATGGCTCGCATACCTGAACGCGCACCCAAGCGACTATCGCACGATGGTCAACGGCTTCGTCAACTCCATCGAATACCGCGCGCGCTTCGGCCGCGCACAGTGACTTCTGCGCCGCGCGTGTTCAGCACAGCGCGGCGCAGTTTCTTGATCACAGCTTGCGTTTATGCGGTTGGTGCGTTGGCGACCGGGGCTTGATAGTCGCCCGCGATGATGACGGTTAGATGTTCGGGGCGGAAGTATTTGCGTATGGCCGCGTTGACTTCGTCGAGCGTGACGGCTTCGATCAGTTGCGGGTAGCGATCAACGTAGTCCAGACCGAGGCGATAAAACTCTGCGTTCCACAGAGCCTCGGCCAGCCCCGCGTTGGTCGCCAGCGCAACCTTGAACGAGCCGATAGCGGCCGATTTCTCGTCCGCCAGTTCGTCGGCGCGGATGCCGTGTTCGACGTACTCGCGCAGCACGTTGAGCGCGGAGTTGATCGCCTGTTCGACGTTCTGTGGATTGACCGAGACGGCGATGTACCACGGCCCCGCCGCCAGACTCGGCGCACGAAAGCGCGAGCCGATGCCGTAAGTCAAACCTTCGCGGTCGCGCACCTGCAAGCCAAGCCGCGACGAGAGCGTCGATTCGCCGAGCGCGCTGTTCGCTATCAGCGCCGCGTAATAGTCGGCGGCGTCGCGCCGCAGGGGCGCGGCCGAACCGAGCATGATGTCCACGTTCGCCTTGTCCTGTAAGAGCACGACATCGCGTTGCGTCGCCGTCGGCTGCGCCGGATCGACGATCTCAACTGCGACACTCGCGGGACCAACGAACGCGCCGAACGCGGCCCGAAACTGCGCCGCCACGTCCGACGCGCTGACCGCGCCCGCAATCGACAGGATGAGCGAGCGCCCGCCGTAGCGTTCCTCGTAGAAGCGGCGCACGTCCGCGACCGTGATCGAATTGATGCTGGCAATGAGTTGCTCGCCCGCGTGTTGATAGAAGGGGTTCGCCTGCTCGAAGACAAGTTGCGTGAGGCGTTCGTAAGCGCGCGCGCGCGTGTTGGCCTGCTCCTCGCGGATCGCCGCGACGGTCTGTTGCTTCAACTTCTCCAACTCGTCGGCCGGGAACGACGGTTCACGCAACTCCTCTGCGAGTGTCGTGAGCAGCAGCGACAAATCTTTTGCGAGCGCGCGCCCCGCGACGTTGACCGCGAACGGATCGGTTTCAAACTCAAGCTCCGCGCCGACCGCTTCGAGGTCGCCCGCGAGTTGCAACTTCGTGCGGTGGCGTGTGCCGCGCGCCAGCATGTCGGCGGTCAGTCGCGCGAGGCCGGGCCGGTCGTGCGGCTCGAAGTAAGACCCGGCGCGCAGACTGCCGCGAAGGGCCAGCGTCGGGGTCGCGTGGTTCTCGATGACGAGCAGCGTTGCGCCCGTATCGAGTGCGGTGCGTTTGACGCGCCCGGCAAAATCGACCGCGCGTCGCCGCTCGGCGTGCCCTGTCTTTCACGACCTTCGTTGGGTTTAGTCATCTCGCTCTCAATCAGGAAAGAATGAATGATAACTGATGAATAAGCAGCTATTCATCATGCATCGTTTCCTGCTCCGCGCCGTTGCCGTTGGTTGACTTGGGGATGAAATAACCGACGGTGCGGTTGTCTTCAGTGAAATATGTTTGCGCCACACGTTGCACGTCGGCCGGTGTGACGCGCGCGATCTGCGCCGCGTAGTCTTTATAGAAACGCCAGTCGGCGACCGCTTCGGCCTCGGACAGTTGCATGGCCACGCTCGCCGTGCCGTCGCGCGTGTAAGCCACCTGCGCGAGAATCTGCTGCTGCGCCTTCTCGACCTCGGCCGCGCTCAAACCGTCCGCGCCCGCGCGCCGCAGTTCATGCAGGATCGCTGCCTCGACCGCGCCCGGTTCGACGCCCGGCCGCACGGTCGCATAGACATTAAAGAGGCCGGGATCGCGGAACTGATCGCAGTTGCTCACGACGTTAACGGCCAACTCGGCCTCGACGAGCGCCTGATAGAGCCGGCTGGTCAGACCGTGCGCGAGCGCGGCCGACAAAATGACGAGCGGATAGATGTCGTTCGCATCGGGCGGCGCGGCGGCGCGCTCAGCTAACGCGTCGTTCGAGAGTACGCGCGTCTGCCCGAACACGGCCGGCGTGTGATGCGCGACTTGCACGTGCGCCAGTTCGCCTGCCCGCCGCACGCTAATGCGCCGCTCGCCTTCCTGCGCCGGTTCATCCGTATAGACTTCAGGGATGGGCGCGGGCGCAGCCCTGTGCGCGCCAAAGTGTTCGGCGACGAGCGCAAGCGCCGCCGCCGTGTCAAAGTCGCCGACGACGATGGCGGTCGCGTTGTTCGGATGATAGAACGTGTCGTAGAACTCTTTGAGCCGCGCGGTCGGGACGTTCTCCACGTCTGCGCGCCAGCCGATGGTCGGATGATGATAAGGGTGCTCGCGGAAAGCGGTGGCATAGACGGCTTCGTCAAGCACGAGCATCGGCTCGTTCTGGCCGCGCTCAAGTTCGTTACGCACGACGGTCATCTCGGATTGCCGGTCCGCGTCGGCAATAAACGAGTTGCGCATGCGGTCGGCTTCGAGCCGGACGGCGACCGCGAGTTGATCGCTCGGCACTGTCTCGAAGTAGTTGGTGCGGTCGTACCAAGTGGTCGCGTTGAAGTCCGCGCCGATGCGTTGCAGCGTCGCGGCGATTTGCGTGTTGCGATCCTTGTTGAAGGTGGGCGTGCCCTTGAACAACATATGCTCAAGCAGATGTGTCGCGCCCGTGTGCCCGACCGCCTCGTTGCGCGAGCCGACCCGGTAGAGCACGAGGAAGGTCACGACCGGCGCGACCCGGTTCTCGACCAGTAACACTTTCAAGCCGTTTGTCAGGCGATATTCGCGGATGCCATCGGCCTCGGTCACAAACGTGACCCCGGCCGGCAGTTGCTCGGTCTGCACGATAAAACGTTTACTCCTCGCTCCAAATCAGGATGAAATTGCTGCCCGCGATAGGCGCAGACACAGAACAGCACATCGAGCATGTGCTTAGGGGCCGTGTCTGACCGAACCGGCGCGGCAACTGACCGTTAACTCCGGGGGCGTTGAGGTCGCCGCCATGCTAGCAGACAAACGCGCGCGGAGGGAAATTGTCGGCGCGGGCGTATTCTGCTTTGCATTACAAAGTACTTGACGAAATTGCCACCGAAGCGTATCGTGCGCTCATGGCTGTTGTGCGCTTGCCGCAAAGACAACCCGCTGTCGAACCTGACGAGCCGCCCGCGCTGCACGCGCGCGCGATGGACAACCTGCGCTTCATCCGCGAGACGATGGAGGGCGCGGCGTCGTTCACGGCCGTCTCCGGTTGGGGCCAGTGCGCCATCGGGTTGACGGCCCTTGTCGCGGCTTATGCGGCGACGCACCTTTCAACGCCGGGCCGCATGGTCACAAGCGGCTGGATCAAAATCTGGCTCGTAGCGGCCTTTGTCTCGCTCCTGATTTCGGGCGGGACGATGTGGTTGAAGGCGCGGGCGCGTGCCGTGCCGCTCATGGCGCGGCCGGGCCGCAAACTGATGCTCAACTTCGCGCCCCCGGCCATGGTCGGCGCGCTGCTGACGCTGGCGCTCTACCGCGCAGGATTGCCTGAGTTGATCCCGGCGACGTGGCTGCTGCTCTACGGCGCGGGCGTCGTTACGGGCGGCGCGTTCTCCGTGCAGATCGTGCCGGTCATGGGGTTGTGCTTCATGTTGCTTGGCGCGGGCGCACTCGTCAGTCCCGCCGCATGGACGAACGTGTTGATGGCGGTGGGCTTCGGCGGCTTGCACGTCGTCTTCGGCATCCTGATCGCAAGGAGGCACGGTGGCTAAACAGAACGCTTTAAGACAGACCGCACAGAAAGGCGCGGCGCGTGGGGCGAGCCTGCGTGCGGTGCGCGCGCAGCAGGCGACGACGCCGAGCGCGGCCGAGACGCATGGCGCAACGGCTGCGCTGGATCGTTTGATCCACGAGCGTTTGCGGCTCGGCATCGTCAGCGCGCTGGCGGTCAACCGCTCGCTCACGTTCAACGAATTGAAGGAACTATTGAAGACGACGGACGGCAACCTGAGCGTCCACGCACGCAAGTTGGAAGAGGCTGAATACGTCGTGTGCGACAAGTCGTTCGTCGGGCGCACGCCGAAGACCGAGTACCGTTTGACGACAGCGGGCCGGCGCGCGTTGGAACATTACCTCGACCACATGGAGCGGCTCATCCGCGCGACCCGCGAGCGTTAACCCGCGCACGGGCAAAATTTTTTGTGCGTTTGCTTTGTCATGCAAAGGGCTTTGCCGACATCGGAACGAGGACGGCGCGCAGGCGTCGAGTTGTTGTCTGCTGTGCGTCGGCTGTGCCGCGTTGCGGCCGGCCTGCATAACTTACTGCATTGATGCGAAAGAGAAGTTATGAACACGAACGTTAACTTGGAAGCGGCCGTCGGCGTGCTCGGCTTTCTGGGCACGGGCTTGCTGTTGGGCGGCACGGCGCTCGTCGTGTTGTACCTGTTGGTGCGGGGGCGACGCGCGGCGGCGGGCAATGTGGGGTTAATCGGCGTCGGCGTATGTGTCGCTTACGCGGGGTTGCTGCTGCTGTTCTCGGTGGCGAGCACGGAGCGCGTGTTGGCGCGCGGCGTGGAGAAACATTTTTGCGAGATCGATTGTCACCTCGCGTATTCGGTCGCGGACGTGCGACAGACGAAGACGCTCGGTCCCCGGACACGAACGACGACGGCGCGCGGCGTCTTTTACGTCGTGACTATCAAGACGCGCTTTGACGAAGAGACGATTGGACCACGGCGCGGCGACGGGTTGTTGAGGCCGAACAGCCGCGTGGCTACGGTGCTTGATGAAGACGGGCGTGAGTATGCGGTAGTGCCCGAAGCGCAACGTGCGTTGGAGTTGACCGAAGGCACGGGCATGCCGTTCACGACGCCGTTGCGCCCCGGCGACTCGTACACGACCGAACTCGCGTTCGACCTACCGGCGGACGTGCGTGCGCCGCGCTTGCTGATCCGCGAGGGCGAGGCCGTGACGCATCTGATCATCGGGCACGAGAACAGCCCGTTGCATAAGCAGACGGCGTTTCAACTGATCACAAACGATGCGCCGTTGGCGCAGAACTAGCGACGTGCGTTGATGCATGAAGGGTGTGGACCGATGAACAAGCATGAGCAGTGCGACGTGGTTGTCGTGGGCGCGGGCCTCGGCGGTTTGCAGTGCGCGCGTCTGTTGGGCCGTGCGGGCGTGCGTGTGCTGCTGGTTGATGCCAAGCGCACGCTCGACGCGGGCGTACATACGACGGGCATCTTCGTGCGGCGCACGCTCGAAGACTTCGATCTGCCGGCGGACTGTCTGGGCTGCCGTTCGTTGCGTCACGCTCTATTCGCCCGCGCGCCGCAAGTTGGACCTTGAGAGCGCGCACGACGAGTTTCGCGTCGGGCGCATGGGGCGTTTGTACTTGCGGCTGTTGGACGACTGCATCGGCGCGGGCGTCGTGTGGTCGCCGGGCACGCGCTACGTTGCGTGTGAGCGCGTGGCGACGGGCGGCGTAATTGTGCAACTTGAGGCCGGAGGGCGCGTGCAGAGAGTGCCGGCGCGGTTCTTGGTGGGCGCGGACGGCGCGCAGTCCCGCGTCGCACGCGACCTCGGCCTCGACCGCAACAGCGAGTGGATCGTCGGCGTCGAAGATGTGTACGAGGGTCTGCCAACGACGGGCGAGCCGCGCTTCCATTGCTTTCTTGATCCGCGTCTTGCGCCCGGCTATCTCGCGTGGGTCATCGAAGACGGCACGGAGACGCACGTGGGCACAGGCGGTTACAGTGCGCGCTTCGAGCCGCTGCGGGCGCTCGAAGAATTTAAACAGAGCGTCGCGCAGATGTTTGCGCTTGATGCGGGGCGGCGCGTGGAGCGGCGCGGCGGGCGCATCCCCGTGGGCGGTGTGCTGCGGCGGATCATGTGCGCGGACGGATTACTGGTCGGCGATGCGGCCGGCGCGGTGTCGCCGTTGACAGCGGGCGGGCTTGATCCGTGTCTGCGTTTGTCGAGTCTGGCTGCGCGTGTGATCGAAAACTATTTAACGAGCGGCGACGAAGCGGCGCTCGCGCCTTATGCGGGCGAGCGATTTCGCGCGCGCTTCACGGCGCGTTTGTGGCTGCGGCGCTTGCACGCGAACTTGCGTGTGCCGGCGTTGGTGGAACTGGGTTGCGCGGGCTTGCGGCTGCCGCTCGTGCGCGGCTTCGCGCGTCACGTCTTCTTTGGGCGCGGCTCGTTCCCTGATGTCGAGCCTGTGCAGACAGTCGCGCCCACGGCCGCCGAACATAAACTTGTCGCGTAAGACTAACCGGGAGAGACGGCAGACGAACGAGTTGGGCCTAACGCGCGCCGGTAAGCTCTCCACGAAGACACGAAAGGAATGATGAACGATGAATGATGGATGACAGACAAGCTGTTTGCTATTCATCATTCAGCATGTTCATCATTCAGCATTGCCCTTCGTGGTTATATCGGAGTAGCGCGGCGGGTGAGTTATCGTCTAAGATTCATGCCATCCGAACAGCACGGACAAGAGACTTGAGCAAGACTCAACTGACTTGGAAGCTGAGGGGGGCATGCTATGCGGAGAGTCGGGCGGACAGACGGCGCGCGCCGTGGTTTGGTCTTCATGTTGGCGGCGGTGCTGCTGGCGCAACTCGCGTGCGGCGACGCGTTGCGCGGCCTCGGCGGCGGCAGTTCGCAGCCCACGTCGGGCGCGCGCCCCGCGCAGCACTTCAAGCCCGGCTTCAATCTGTTCACGCCCGAACAGGACGTACAATTAGGTCAACAGTCCGCGCAGCAGATCGCGCAGCAAGTGCCGATCTTGCGTGACGACGCAGTTGTCAACTACGTGCGTCAGTTGGGCACGAAGCTCGCGGCCAAAGCGCCCGGTCACAAGTTCCCTTATCAATTCAACGTCGTTGCCACGCGCGACATCAACGCGTTCGCGTTGCCGGGCGGTTTCATCTTCGTCAACGCCGGAGCGATTGCCGCCGCGAAGAACGAAGGCGAACTGGCGGGCGTGATGGCGCACGAGATCACGCACGTCGCCTTGCGCCACGGCACGAATCAAGCGTCGAAAGCTTACGTCGCACAAAAGGGCTTGGGCGCGATCAGCGAAGTCTTCGGCGGGCGCGATAGTGATCTCGGTCAGGTGGTCGGCTCAATCGGCGGCGCGGGCGCGAACATGCTGTTCCTGCGCTTCGGGCGCACGGCCGAGCGGCAAGCCGATCTGGAAGGCGCGCGCATCATGGCCGATGCGGGCTACGACCCGCGCGACATGGCCAACTTCTTCAAGACGCTGCAACAGCAGGGCGGGCAGCGCGTGCCGGAGTTTTTAAGCGACCATCCTGATCCGGGCAATCGCATCGCTGCGATCAATCAAGAGTTGCCGTCGTTGAACGTGAGCAAGAACGCGGTGCATGACACGCCTGAGTTTGATCAGGTGCAGGCGCGTTTGAAGGGCGGCGCGGCGGGCGCGTTGCGTTCGTCGGACGAGCCGCAACGCAAGGGGCCGAGCGATCCCGATAACATGCCGGCGGGCACAAGACCACAACCGCCCGTCGCCGAGATGCGCGAATATCAAGCGCGCGACGGCTCGTTCGCTTTTCAATACCCGGCGAACTGGGACGGACTCTCGGCGGCCGAAGACGAGAGCAATTTGATCTTCGCGCCGAAAGGCGCTTACGGCGAAGTGGACAACGCGGTCATGGTCACGCACGGCATCTTCATCGGCGCGGTCGCGCCCGGCGCGGGCGACTTGGCGCAAGCGACGGCTGCTTACGTGCAACAACAGATCGACGCGAATCCTGATTTCCGACTCGCGCGCAAGCCCGAACGCATCAGCTTCAACGGGCGCGAGGGCTACGTCACAGTCGTCGCCGGTCAGTCGCCCGTCACGGGCGTCGTCGAAATTGACGCCATCTATACGACCGCAACCGATGACGGTCGCCTCTTCTATCTCGTCACCATCGCGCCCGAAGACGAGTACAAAACTTATCAACCCACCTTCGACCACATCATCAGCAGCCTGCGACTGAAATGATGAATGATAAATGCGGAATGATGACTGATGAATAGAAGCAATGTCTTCTATTCATCAGTCATCATGCATCGTTCGTCAGTGCCTTTTAAAGTTGGCCTTCGGGCAGACCTTGCACGCGCAGACGGCGCTTGGCTTTGGTGATGCTCTCTTGCAGTTCGTTGGGCTTGGGCGGGGGCGCGACCGCGCCGCGCGCTTGCCGCTCGAAGGTTTCCTTGAACGCCACGCTGCGCGCTTCGGCCAGATGCGCGATCAAGTGTTGGAAGGCTGCGATTGGCGGCGCAGGGCGTGCCGTCTTAAGCGTCAGCAGACCGCCGAGGTGGTTCGCGTTCGTGACGCGCGCGCCCATGTCGGGGATGCGCCCGTCGGCTTGGCGACAGAACTTGAGCAGGATCGTCTTGATGATCGACGTGTGATCAAAGAGCGTGTGATCGCATAGCCCGCGCTCGACCCACGGCGAGATGATGAAGGCAGGCACGCGCGCGCCGTATTTGCGAAAGGCGGAACTGTCGTCGTGCGCGGCGGGCGGCGTGACGTGATCGAACAGACCGCCGTGCTCGTCATAGACGACGACGAGCATTGTCTTCCGCCACTTCGGACTATTGATCACGGCGTTGTAGAGCTTGAGCACGAGTTCTTGCCCGCGCAGTATGTCGGTCGGCGGGTGGTCGTCGTTGGCAATGGTCAGGTGCAAGGGGTCTGCGTCGCCGAAGTTGGGATCGATCCATGAGACGGCGGCGAGCTTACCTTGCGCGGCGTCTTCGAGAAAGCTGTTGCCGCCGAACGGGGTGTGGCGGTCGAAGCCGGAGAAGTTGGCGAAGCGCGGGTGCAGCGGCGGGCGATACTGGCTATCGATCACGCGCAAGGAAGCGAAGTTGTGCGCGTACCAACGCCAAGAGATGTTGCGCGCCGTCAGATGACGCACGAACGAAGGCACGTCGTAGATCGGGATCGTCTTATTCTCGCGGCTGCCGGCGGCGCGGCCCGCGACGGCGTAGAGCCGGTTCGGCCACGTCGCGCCGGGCACGGAGCAGAACCACTGATCACAGATGAGGAAGTTGCGCGCGAGGTGGTCATAGACCTTTAACGTGTCGCCGCCGTAGTAGCCCATCGGCAGATCGACCTGCGTGTCTTTCGGGTGCGTCCGCGCATAGTTGCTGACGAAGCCGCCATCCAACTGTTCATCGACGCACACGCCGTCGTGGCAAGGGTCTTGCCCCTTCTTGAAGCCGGTCTGCGCAAGCTGGTGAATAGGATACTGCTTGCCCTTGTAAGTGTTCGACATCCCGGCCTGCAACCCGTCCACGTCGGTGCGCCCGTTGAGCAACGTCAAGTAGCCGAGCATGTGATCGAACGAGCGGTTCTCCATCATCAGCACGACGATGTGCTCGATCTTGTCTAGATTGGCCAGCGATGGGTCGGGCGCGATGGCGACGAACGACGGCGGGGCCATGGCCCGCGTCACACGCTTCGCCGCGCCTTTAGTCGCTTTGCGCGCCGCGCCCTTCGCCTTCTTACCGGCCGCGCTGGCTTTCTTACTCGTTGCGCCCTGCTTCTTACTCGCGCCTTTCTTGGTCGCGCCTTTCTTGCTGCGCTTGGTGGTTTTCGTGGCCATCGAATCTGCTCCTTGTGAGTTGGTAGCTGCAAACGATCATAGCCGAGCCGGTTAAGTCCGACTGCTGTTGTCGTCGGTCTGTTTGGCCGCGACGCGGGCTTGCATGAAGCGGCGCAGCGTGGCGAGGCGTTCCTGCGCGTCGGGGCGACGCATGACCAGTTGTTCGAGATGCGTTAGATACCACGGCGTCCCGGCGAGTTGACGAAACTCGGCCAGATAGGGCGCGAGCTTGGCGAAGACGGCGATGTGCTCGTTGTGTATGTCGTTGAATAAGGCTTCGTCAATCGCGCCGTGGTTGACGAACGCGGCGGCCATGTCCCAGTAGGTCGTGACCATGCGATACATCGCGTTGTACTCGCCGCGGATGGCGGTCAACAGGTCTTGCGCGCTTTGCGGTTGAAAGTCGGTGGTGAACCAATCGCGCGCGCGCCGCATGGTGTCTTCGCGCCTGAGTTCATACAAGCGCAGGATCAAATTAGCGTCTTCCTGCTTGTTGCTCATGCGTTCGGTGTCCTTTCAATGATAGCGTTCACAGGGCGCGGCGAAGTTAACCACAAAGCCACGAAGACGCAAAGCAAACTTTCGTGGCTGCGCGGTTAATTTCGCTGGTCGTAGCGCGGATTATGCGCGCGCGCTTTTACTACTTTCGCGTCGCTTCATTTATAATCATCTTTACACAGTTTATAGCCATTCATGTCGCAAGGAGTATTCATGACCGAGCAGATAACGAAACGCCCCGACCGGATCAGCTTTACCGGCCGCGTCCTCTTTTTGACCGAAGACACGTCTTTGATCCGTCGCCAACTCGCAGAGGGCGCAGACCTACCTTATGATCCCGCGTTGCCATTGATGAACAACATCTCGACCGACGAGATCACGCCGGGCTGGGTCTGCTTCTATTACGACGAGACGTTGGGCGAGTACGTTTATGTCGGCATGCGCGAGGGCGCGGTCAAGCAGAACGAAGTCAGGCAGGGCGGCTTCGCGGTCGTCGTCTCAGGTCTGTCGAAAGGTTGTGGCTCGTCGCGCGAGACAGCGCCGTATGCCGAGAAGGCGGCGGGCGTCGAACTGGTCATCGCTAAAACGATTGAGAAGATTTACGGCCAGAACGCGCAGAACATAGGGCTGTTGACCTCGACCGATTTTGGTTTGATCGAACGCATCCGGCGCGGCGCAGAGATTCCGCTCGCCGAGTTCACGCGCGGGCTTGATCCGATCTCGCAATCAATCGTCGAATACGGCGGCTTGTTCAACTACAACAAAGCGCGGCTCGCGGGCAAGTCGCGCCGCCCGCGCTGACGACGAGCAGGCGGCCGATGAACATCGTCGAGAAGATCATCGCGCGGCATGCGTTCGTGCGCGCGGGCGAGATCGGCGTCGAGGCGGTCAAACCGGGCGATGCGCTGTTTGCCGTCGCGGACGTGCGTTTCTCACACGAGTATGTGACGCCGATGGCCGAGTCTTTGTTCAAGCAAGCGTTGGGGCAAGCGGCGCGCGTGACCGAGCCGGAATCGGTCTATGCCTTCCGCGATCATTTAACTTTCTTGGGCCGCGTCATGTCGGACGAGAAACGCAAGCTGGGTTTGTTGGAACGCGCCAACGGGCTAGCGACCACACAGGAGTCGTTCACGGACGAGCAGGGCATCAAGCTCTACGGCGGGACGGAGGAGCGCGGCTCGGAAGCCATTTGCCATAATGCTGTGGTCGAAGACATCGCGCGCCCCGGTCAGTTAGTCATCGGCACGGACTCGCACACTTGCATGGCGGGCGTGCTCGGCTGCTTCGCCTTCGGCGTCGGCTCGACCGACATGGCCAACGCTTGGTACACGAAGGACGTGCGCGTGCGCGTGCCTGAGGTTGTTCGTTTCGTCTTAACAGGCACAAAGCGCGCCGACGTGTCGGCCAAAGATGTGATGCTCAAAATTCTTGCCACCGATTACATGAAAGAGGGCAAAGGCATCGGGCAGGTATTGGAGTTCGCGGGCGACGGGTTGCAGGATTGGTCCATTGACGAACGCGCGACGCTGACGAACATGGCGGTCGAGGCCGGTGGTTTTACCGGCATCATCGAACCCGACGAGGTGGTTGTTGAATACCTGACGCGCATGCGCGGGCTTGATGCCGACGAAGTACGCGCCGGTTTCCTACGCAGTGATGAAGACGCGGAGTATGCAGCGGTCTTTGAAATTGATCTCGCCGCGATTCGCCCGATGGTTGCCACGCCGGGCGACCCGCGCAACGGCGTGAACATCAGCGAGCTAACACAGGAAGTTAAGATCGATACAGCTTACGGCGGCTCTTGCACGGGCGGCAAGATGGCCGACATGGATATGTACGCGGCCGTGCTGAGTCGCGCGGTCGAACGTGGTCAGCGCGTTGCGCCGGGCGTACATCTCTATTTGCAATTCGGCTCGCAGAAGATCAAAGAGTACGCACGCGCGCGCGGCTACATAGACATCTTCGAGCGCGCGGGCGCGGAGTTGATCGATCCGAGTTGTGGCGCGTGCATCAACGCCGGCCCCGGTGCATCGAAGTCACCTGATCAAGTTACGGTCAGCGCGCAGAATCGCAACTTCCCCGGTCGCAGCGGCCCCGGTCAAGTCTATCTGGCGAGTCCTTACGTGGTCGCCGCGTCGGCCATCGCCGGGCACATCGTCGAGCCGGAAGAATTCTTGCGCGCACCCGAAGCGGAACTGGTTGGTGCGTAGATGGCGCTCAAGTATCTCGGCACGGCGGCGGACGTGAGCGCGCGCATGGCGAAGTATGCGTGCGTCGAACGCGAGCGCCGCTATCTCTTGCGCGGCTTCCCGCCCGGTCTGGAACGCAACGCGCCGCACACGCAAATCTTCGACAACTACATCACGAATACGCGCCTGCGCCTGCGCAAAGTGCGCGACCCGCACAAGCGCGAATGGACTTGGAAGCTGACGCAGAAGTTTGTGCCCGACCCGGCAGACTTCGCGCGCACGCTCATCACGAACATCTATCTCACGCAATACGAGTATGAAACGTTCGCCGTCTTCGAGGGCAACGAGCTACGCAAGAATCGTTATCCTTACGAGCATGAAGGGCGCGTCTATTCGATTGACGTGTTCCTCGGCACACTCTGGGGCCTCGTCCTCGCGGAGATAGAGTTCACGACGGACGAAGACTTGCGCGCCTTCACGCCGCCCGCCTTCGCCGTCCGCGAAGTGACCAATGACGAACTATTCACCGGCGGCCGGCTCGCCTATCTGACCAGCGACGAGATTCGCGACGCGCTACAACAACGCGGCGAACTTGACGCGCCGACAACCGCCGAACCTTCTTCCGTCTAATGTCCGACGCCGCGCCCGACATCTACACCATAGGTCACGGTCGCCACCCGTGGCCGCACTTCCTCGCGCTGCTCAAACAGCATGACATCGAGTTAGTCTGCGACGTGCGCAGCGCCGCGCGTTCGCGTTGGCCGCAATACAACGGGCAAGTGCTCGAAGCGTCGCTGCATGCCGCGCGGATCGGTTATGAGTGGTTGCCTGAGTGTGGCGGCAAAGTGGTCGCGCCACCTGCGGAGTTAGCGCGCGGGCTGGACCGCATCATGGAACTGGCGACTGATGCACGCATCGCCCTGCTCTGCTCGGAATCACAACCGCTCACCAAGCACACACAGCCGCGCGCCAACTGTCACCGCGTCGGCCTGCTCGCGCCACCCTTACGCACACGCGGCGCACGCCTCATCCACATCCTACCCGACGGCGCAACCCTCGAACTCAACGAAGCCTCATTGCCGTCAATCTGGTAAGACAACGCGTTGGCCACGGCCGCTCATGGCAGTAGCTTGTCGTAATCGGCATGCGAGCCGATCCAGAACCAGATGATGCTTTCAGGCTTAGCCAGTCCTAGCGCCCGGTAATGCGCGCCGACGCGGACAGACCACAACGGGCCGATCTGTTTGAAGTGCAGCGACGGGTGTTTAGGATCAACTTTGAGTAGTTGAAAATTTTTATCAGCGAGCGTGCGGACTGCGGCGGGAAGCTGATGGTAGCAGCGCCAGAACTGCGGCGTGGCTGAATGTTTCACAGCGGCTTACATTGACCGGCCTGAAATTCTTGCTCGGCCTGTGCCATTAAAGAGTCGAGCCGACCGGTCTGAACATCCTGCGCGAGTTGCCTGTCCCAGACCTGAGCTTGAAACTCGTAAAACCACTGGGCGAGCTTAGCGATCTCTGTGGGCGGCAATTGCGTGATGGCCGATTCAATCTCGTTGATGTCCATGCCGTGAATGTAGCCTATTCCGCGTGCTGACGGCAATTACTTTGTCGCCGCCGCACGAACGTTCACGCGCCGGCCGCGTCGGCCGTTTCGCGGGGGGCGTAGTCGGCGGCGTGGGCGCGGGCGAAGTAGGCGGCGAGCAGGAAGGCGAGGAACATGATGGCGGCGGCCGCGCCGAAGGTGTGGAGCATGGATTGATCGCTCATGTGGTGCGGTTGCTGGTCCGCGCCGTTAGTGACGACGGCACTGTAGACGAGCCACGCGGAGATCATTGGACCAACAACGCGCGCGAGGCTCGCGGCCGATTGGGTGACGCCGAGCACGCCGCCCTGTTCGCCCGCGCCCGCGCTCTTTGATGCAAGGGCCGTGAGCGACGGCGTGGCTAGTGCGTTGCCGATTGCGAACAGGCCGCCGACGATGAGCAGTGCGCCGAGGCCGTGTTGTGGACTCGTGAACGGAATGGCCAGCAGGCTAGTGGCGAACAGGAATGCGCCGACGATGGTGAGCGGTAGTTCGCCGAAGCGTTTCGCCAGTCGCCCGATCAAGCCGCCTTGAATGAGCGCACCGATGATGCCGACGTACATGAACAGGTAGCCGTTGTGCGCGGCGTCGTAGCCGAAGCGGTACATCGTAAAGAGCGCGAGCGAAGTCGTCATGATCGAGAAGGCGACGACGAACAGGAAGTAGATCGTTAAGACGAAAGCGAGGCGCGGTTGGGCGAGCGCGGCGGCGAGTTGTGACCAGCGGCCGGTAGCGGCCGAGGTGCGCGCCGGATGATCGGGCGTGACCGTTTCGGGCAGTGTGAAGTAGAGCAAGACGGCATTGGCTAGAGCGAGCGCGCCCGCGAAGATGAACGGCACGCTGATGCCCCAACGACTAAGGATGCCGCCGATAGCCGGGCCGAACGTGAAGCCCAAGCCGAACGCCGCGCCGATGAGGCCCATGCCTTTGGCGCGTTCCTCTTTGGTCGTCACGTCGGCGATGTAGGCTTGCGCGGTCGAGATGTTGCCGCCCGTGATGCCGTCGATGATGCGCCCGGTAAAGAGCAGCCACAGCGTCGTGGCGAAGCCCATGATCAGAAAGCCGAGGCTTGTGCCGAGCAGGCTTAGAAAGAGGATCGGGCGGCGACCGTACTTGTCCGACAGTCGCCCCAAGATCGGCGTGAAGATGAGTTGCATCACCGAGTAGGACGCGAACAGCAGCCCCACGACGCGCGGGCTGGCGTGAAAACGCGTGCCTTCGACGTAGTACGGCAGAACGGGTATGACGATGCCAAACCCGATCAGATCGATGAAGACCGTGATGAATATGACCAGCAGCGGCGAGCGTCTCATAAGAACAGTGACAAGTGACGAGTGATCAATGACCAGTAATAATTGATGAGTGACAAGTCGAAGCTAATAAGTAAATCCGAGTCATGAGTTGAAAAAGAAAGGCCGTCGCCCTTGAGACGGTGTGTAGAATGAAGTTGCGACACCACTTCTACCACCAAAGGACGACGACCTATGGCGAGAGCATAGAGCATCAGATGACGGAAATCTACTGCTTCGTTGATGATTACCTTGCGGCTCATCCGGCGCTCTTGCGCTGGCGGCGTTCGCCGCATGCTTGCCCGCGCTTCACCGACTCGGAAGTTATCACCATCGCTCTGTTGCAAGGCCCGCTGGGCGTCGCCTCGTTGAAGAAGGCTTATCGGATGGTGGCGAAGAACTGGGGCGCGGCTTTCCCCCGTTTGCCGACCTACACACAGTGGCTCAATCGTCTGCATCAACTCACCAGCCAGGTCGGGGCACTGCTTGGGGCCACCTGCGGCCACGACTCGGCGCAGGCCCGCCTCTACCTGATGGACTCCAAGCCTATCCCGCTGTGCCACGTCTTGCGGCACGGGCGCGTGCGCCTTCTGCGCGAGGATGGGGCGCGGTTCGGGAAAACCAGTAAGGGCTGGTTCTTCGGCTTCAAACTGCATGCCGTGCGCCACATCGCGGGCCGCGTGATGAACATCATCCTGACGCCAGCGAACTGGGACGACCGCGAGCCTGCGCCGGCGCTCTCGGAAGGCACCGACGGCGGTATTGCCATCGCTGACCTGGGCTATCGCGGCCCGAAGTGCGCCGCGAGTCTGGAAGGGGCCGAGGTGTTGCTCATCACGCGGGCCGACGCTCCAGAGCGCAAGTTCCTGCTCTCTCAAGTCAGACAAGGAGTCGAGACGATGTTCAGTCAGTGGTGGCATCAGTTCATTGATCGCGTCTTCAGCCGCTCGTGGAACGGGTTGTGGAATACGCTCAAGCTCAAGGTGCTGCATTACAACTTGGTTCATGCTGGCGTCGTCTCAGCCTGATTCCAACTCATGACTCGGATTAAGTAACGAGCAAGTAGTTGTTAACTTGGCACTGCTTTCCTACCATCTTGTGCGCCCGCGCCCACCACGGCTGAGGGCGGCATCTACGGAAGCTTGCCCGCCGCCCGCGATGAGCAACGCGAGGGACATGCCGAGCAGCGCGACCGTGTACTCGATGCCACGGCTCTGCAAGAAGAACGTGCCCCAATGAACGCCGAACATTGCGGTCAGCATCGTACACGCAATTAGGAACGCGCCGATGCGCGTCAGAAAGCCCGTGAGCACGAACACGCCGCCGACCAATTCGGACACGGCCGCGGCCGCCAGCCACAGCCATGACGGGCGCATGAAGAAGAAGGGCGTCGTGCCGGAAGTGAACTTGCCCCAACCGGGGCCGCCCCACAGGCCGAACACTTTCTGCGCGCCGTGCGCGATGAAGATGAGGCCGAGCGCCAGCCGGAGCGGCACGGTGAGCCATGCGGGCGTGGTTTCAATCAGCGAGCGGAACATGTGCGTTCATCCTTTCCATAGCCCGATGCGTAAGCGGTACGCAAGCGGCGGACAAGCACAGTTTTAGCAGAGAACCAGCAAAAGGCAAAAGAGCAAGGCCGGCCCGCGCGTAACAGCGGGTCGGCTTTGATAACGACTCTGACGTGCGGCCTTGCTGAATGAGTACTCATTCAGTATGATGAGCGCGCCCCGGTTGGTGAATCCCCTGAGTGATGAGGTTTTAATTAGATCGTTATGCTGCGAATTGAAAAGGCGGCGGTGTTGGGCGCGGGCACGATGGGCGCGCAGATCGCCGCGCATCTGGCGAATGCGGGGTTGCCCGTCCTGTTGCTCGACATTGCGCCGCGTGAGTTGACGCCGGAAGAAGCGGCGCAAGGGCTGACGCTTGAGGCGCGGCCGGTGCGCGACCGCATCGCGCGCGCAGGGTTGGACGCGGCGCGGAAGGCGAAGCCCGCGGCCTTTGTCGCGGCTGACCGCGCGGCGCTCGTCACGGTCGGCAACTTTGATGACGACCTTGCGCGGTTGCAAGATTGCGACTTGATCATCGAAGCGGTGGTCGAGAACTTGGAGATCAAGCGCAAGCTCTACGAGCGCGTCGAAGCGGTGCGCCGGCCCGGTTCGGTCGTGGCGACGAACACGAGCGGCATTCCTGTCCGCCAGATCGCCGAAGGGCGCTCGGAAGATTTCCGCGCGCACTTTCTCGGCATGCACTTCTTCAACCCGCCGCGCTATCTGCATCTGGTCGAACTGATCGCAACTGAATGGACGAAGCCTGAGGTCGCTTGTTCGATAGCGGGCTTTCTTGATCAACGTCTGGGCAAGGGCGTGGTCGTCGCTAAAGATCGACCGAACTTCATCGCCAATCGCATCGGGACTTACGGCGCGCTCGTGACGATCAAGACGATGCTGGACGGCGGTTACACGGTCGAAGAGGTGGACAAGATGACGGGGCCGGCGGTCGGTCGGCCGAAGTCCGCGACCTTCCGCACGTTCGACATCGTCGGCCTCGACGTGTTGTTGCACGTCACAAAAAATCTTTACGACGCCGTGCCGGAAGACGAGGAGCGCGACGTGTATCTCGCGCCTGAGTTCTTGCAGCAGATGGCGGGGCGCGGCCTGCTCGGCGCGAAGACGGGCGGCGGCTTCTATCGCAAACAGAAGGGCGGCGAGCGCCCCGAAATTTGGACGCTCGATCACGCGACGCTGGAATATCGGCCGGCGCAAAAAGTTAAGCTGCCTGCGCTCGACATGGCGAAGAACATAGACGACGCGGGCGAGCGCATGAAGGCGCTCGTGTGGGGCAAGGACCGCGTCGGGCAATTTTTATGGCAGACGACGGCGCGCACGCTGCGTTATGCCGCGCAACGCATCCCTGAGATCGCCAACACGATTGTCGAGGTGGATCGCGCGATGCGTTGGGGCTTCGGTTGGGAGTTGGGCGTGTTCGAGACGTGGGATGCCATCGGCGTTGAACGGTCGGTCGAGCGCATGCGGGCCGAAGGCAGTTCGATCCCCGCGAACGTGGAACGCATGTTAGCGACGGGCGCGAAGTCGTTCTACAAAACTGAGCAGGGGCAGCGGTTCTATTTCGACTTCGACGCGCTCGAATACAAACCGTTGAACGAGCCGGCGGGCACGATCATTTTGAAGTCGGTGAAAGAGCGCGCGGGCGTGATCAAAAAGAACGCGGGCGCGTCGCTCGTCGATCTGGGCGACGGCGTGGCGTGTCTTGAGTTTCATTCGAAGATGAACGCTATCGGCGGCGACACGATCCAGATGGTGAAATTCGCGCTGGCCGAAGTGGAGAAGAATTTTGTCGGCCTCGTCGTCGGCAATCAGGGCGCGAACTTCTGCGTGGGTGCGAACCTGATGTTGATGCTGATGGGCGCGCAGGATGAAGACTGGGACGAGCTTGATCTGATGGTGCGCGCGTTCCAACAGGCGACGATGAGCTTGCGCTATTCGGCGAAGCCGGTGGTGGTTGCGCCGTTCAATCTGGCGTTGGGCGGCGGGTGCGAATTTCTGCTGCACGCTGATCGTGTGCGCGCGTCGGCCGAGTTGTACACGGGGCTGGTCGAAGTCGGCGTCGGCATCATTCCGGCGGGCGGCGGCACGAAGGAGTTGACCTTGCGCGCGCTCGATCATGTGCCGCGCGGCGTGGACGACGCCGACCCATTCCCCTTCATCAAGCGCGCGTTCGAGACGATTGCGATGGCGAAGGTGTCAACGTCGGCGGCAGAGGCGCGCGCGCTTGGCTTCATCAGCGCAGACGATTGCGTCTCGATGAACGCGGATCGCTTGATCGCGGACGCGAAACAAGAAGTGCTCGCGCTGGTACGCGCGGGTTACGTCGCGCCGCAACCGCGCACGGACATACTGGCGTTAGGCATGCCCGCGCTCGCTACGTTGAAGCTCGGCATTCATCAGATGAAGCGCGCGGGTTTCATCTCAGATCACGACGCGCTGATCGGCGAGCAACTCGCGCGCATCATGACGGGCGGCGACTTGAACCACCCGACGCGCGTGTCCGAACAACACCTGCTCGATCTTGAGCGCGAAGCGTTCCTGTCGCTCGCCGGTCAACGACGCACACAGGAACGCATGGCGCACACGTTGAAGACAGGCAAGCCGCTGCGGAATTAAGAGCGGTAGCGGTCAGCTATCAGCGCAAGCTTGAAGGTTATGGATTATCCGGTCACGCCTGCTGTCAGGTTGTTGCGCGAGCATAAGGTTGAGTTTGCGCCGCATCTATACAGCTATGAGGAGCGCGGCGGGACGCGGCATTCGGCTGAGGCGTTGGGCGTGGACGAGCACGCGGTCGTTAAGACGTTGGTGTTGGAGACGGACGCGCGCAAAGGTCTGATCGTGTTGATGCATGGCGACCGCGAGGTTTCGACGAAGCAGTTGGCGCGCACGTTGAATGTTAAGAGTGTGCAACCTTGTGATCCGGCGACGGCGCAGAAGCACACGGGTTATCTGGTCGGCGGCACGTCGCCGTTCGGCACGCGCGCGAAGTTGCCGGTCTATGTCGAGCGCACGATCTTCGAGTTGCCGCTGATCTACATCAACGGCGGCAAGCGCGGATTTCTGATCGAGATCAAGCCGGAAGTGTTGCGCGCGTTGCTGCCATTGGTCGAGGTCGATGTTGCGGTGACAGTTTGAGTCGCAGATTTGTTTCGAGGCAAAGAGTATGAGAGACGCAGTTATCGTATCCGCCGTTCGTACCGCCGTCGGCAAAGCGCCGAAGGGGACGCTCAGGCACACGCGCCCGGACGAGATGGGCGCGGCGGTCATTAAAGAAGCATTAAAGCGCGCAGCGGGCGTCGAGCCTTCAGACGTTGAAGACGTGATCATGGGCTGCGCGATGCCGGAAGCGGAACAGGGCATGAACGTGGCGCGGGCGGCGGCGATTCGCGCGGGGCTGCCGGTTGAAACGTCCGCGATGACGATTAATCGTTTCTGCTCGTCGGGCTTGCAATCAATCGCTATCGCGGCGGATCGGATCAGAACAGGCAGCGCCGACGTGTGTGTCGCGGGCGGACTTGAAACGATGTCGCTGATCCCGATGGGCGGGCACATCATCCGGCCGAATCCGTATCTGGTCGAGCACTACCCGGACTTCTATTTGAACATGGGGCTGGCGACCGAGAACGTCGCGCGCAAGTATGAAGTGTCGCGGGAAGAACAGGACGAGTTCGCGTTGCGCTCGCACGAGCGCGCGGCCGCGGCGCAGGACGCGGGGCGCTTCGCGGATGAGATCGTGCCGCTCGCTGTGACGTTGGAAGAGTTGGACGCGAAGGGCAAGAAGCAGAAGCAAGAGATCAAGTTTGATAAAGATGAAGGCGTGCGGCGCGACACGTCGGCGGCAGGCTTGGCGAAACTCAGACCCGCGTTTCACGTGCAGGGCACGATCACGGCGGGCAATGCTTCGCAGATGTCGGACGGCGCGGCGGCGGTCGTCATCATGTCGCGCGAGCGGGCCGACGAGTTGGGCTTGAAACCGTTGGGGCGTTTCGTCGCTTATGCGACGGCCGGTTGCCCGCCTGAAGAGATGGGCATCGGGCCGGTCTATGCGATCCCGAAGGCGCTTAAACTCGCGGGGTTGACGCTTGATCAGATCGACGTGATCGAGTTGAACGAAGCGTTCGCGGCGCAGTCGCTCGCCGTCATCAAGACGCTCGGACTTGATCCTGAACGCGTCAACGTTAACGGCGGCGCAATCGCGCTGGGGCATCCGTTGGGCTGCACGGGCGCGAAGTTGACCGCGACGGCGTTGGGCGAATTGGCCCGGCGGAACGGCCGTTATGCGATGGTGACAATGTGTGTCGGCGGCGGCATGGGCGCGGCCGGAATTTTTGAACGCATCTAAACAAATAACGAAAGGATAAAGTTATGTCAGCCGTAGCCGAAGAGAAAGCGATCATCGCGGGCGGGAGTTTTCTGATCGAAGCGCGCACGCCGGATGAAGTGTTTACGCCGGAGGATTTCACGGACGAGCATCGCATGATCGCGGAGACGACGCGCGAGTTCGTGGACAACGAAGTCAGTCCTGTTATTCCTGAGTTGGAAAAGCACGATTGGGAGTTGGCGCGTAAGCTGATCCGCAAGGCGGCGGAGTTAGGCATGGTCAGCGTCAACATCCCGGAAGAGTATGGCGGGCTGGGGCTTGATCAGACGAGCGGCGCGATTGTCGGCGAGTACTTGGGCCGCTCCGCGTCGTTCTGCACAACGCTCGGCGCGCAATCGGGCATCGGCCTCACGCCGATCATCTACTTCGGCACAGAGGCGGCGAAGCAGAAGTATCTGCCGAAGATCGCGTCGGGCGAGATGGTGACGGCTTACGCGTTGACCGAAGCCGGGTCAGGCTCGGACGCGATGGCCGCGAAGGCGACCGCGCGCTTGAGCGCCGACGGTACGCATTACGTCTTGAACGGCGAGAAGATGTGGATCACGAACGGCGGCTTTGCCGATCTGTTCGTCGTCTTCGCCAAAGTGGACGGCGACAAGTTCAGCGGCTTCATCGTCGAACGTCAGCCGGGTCTGACGAACGGCGCGGAAGAACACAAGATGGGCATCAAGGGATCGAGCACAACCGCGCTGGTCCTATCAGATGTCAAAACGCCGGTCGAGAATCTGTTGGGCGAGGTCGGCAAGGGCGCGAAGATCGCCTTCAACATACTGAACTTCGGCCGCTTCAAACTCGGCTCGATGTGCGTGGGCGGCATGAAGTTGATGATCGCGGAAGCCGTGCGCTATGCGAACGAGCGGCAACAGTTCGGCGGCCGATCTCGTCGTTCGGCGCGATCAAAGCGAAGCTCGCGGAGATGGCGATCCGCATCTGGGTTGGCGAGGCGATGGTCTATCGCACGCTTGGGCTGATTGAAAATGCGATCAGCGACACGACGGACACGGAAGCGAAACTGCGCGGCATCGAGGAGTACGCCGCCGAATGTTCGATCATCAAAGTCGCGCTCTCCGAGTCGTGCGATTTCGTCGCCGACGAGATGGTGCAGATTTACGGCGGCTATGGTTACTCGGCGCACTACCCGGCCGAGCGTGCGTATCGTGATTCGCGCATCAACCGCATCTTCGAGGGCACGAACGAGATCAACCGCATGTTGATTCCCGGTCGCATCATGAAAAGTGCGCTGTCGGGCCGGTTGGCGCTGCTGCCCGCCGCGCAGAAGTTGATGGACGAAGTGCTGTCACCCGCGCCGGGCAGTCTCGACGAGGACGAGGGCGTGTTGGCGACGGAAGCGAAACTCGCGGCCGCCGCTAAGAAGGTCGCCCTGATGACGCTTGGCACGGCGGCGCAGAAGTACATGACCAAGCTCGCCGAGCAACAGGAAATCTTGATGGGCATCGCCGACATCATCACGGACGCATACGCGATGGAGTCGGCCATCCTGCGCGCGCAAAAACTCGCCGCCGCGCAAGGCGAAGAATCGTCTGCGCGCTATCTCGACATGGTGCGCGTCTTCAGCCACGACGCGATGGACCGCATCGAGACGAACGCCCGCCGCACGCTCGCCGCGATGAGCGAAGGCGACGAACTGCGCACGCTCCAAGCCGCCCTGCGCCGCTTCACCAAGCGCACGCCCATCAACACCGTCGCCGCGCGCCAGCAGATCGCGGACGTGTTGATTAAAGCGAACAAGTACGCGTACTAACTAAGCGGTCAGCAATCAGCGGTCAGCTTTCAGCCTTTAACTTCTATTGCGGCTCAGGCTGAAAGCTGACCGCTGATTGCTGTAAGCTTGCTGCTATGCGCATCATTCCCATATCAGTGCCGACACCGTTCTATATCGGCCCGGTCAATGTTTATCTGATCGCGGAAGACCCGTTGACGTTGATCGACACGGGGCCGAAGACGAAGGCGGCGTTAGAAGCTTTGCGTGAAGGGTTGCGCGGCGCGCGGCTGCGTGTGGCGGACATACGGCGCATCGTGCTGACGCACGCGCATGAGGATCATTGCGGGCTGGCGAAGGCGGTCAGAGATGAAGCGAAGCACGCCGAGGTGCTGGTTCACGGTTGGGAGACGGGGCATCGCAAGGGGCGTCTGGCGTCTGACGAGCATCAGGCATTGCTCGTGCGCGCGGGCGTGCCTGATGCAGAGATCGAACAGATGCGGCTGATGTATGAAGGCGTGCGCCAGTATGCCGACGCGTTGGAAGATGACGAGCACACGGAGTTGCGCGACGACGCGGAGCTTGAGTTTGCCACGGGCATGCTGCGTGTGGTCCACACGCCCGGTCACACGCCCGGTTCATGCTCGTTCGTGCGCGAGGCTGATCGCACAATCATTGCGGGCGATTGCGTCTTGAAGCGCGTCACGCCGAACCCCGTGCTGTCGCCCGACCCAATCGATCCGCAGCGCCGCTTTCCTTCGCTCGCCGAATATCTAGTCAGCCTCGCGCGCCTGCGCACGCACGCGCCCACGCTCGTCTATGGCGGGCACGGCGAAGCGGTGACTGACTACGAAGAACTCTTCAATCGTTACCTGCGCGCGATCCGCGAGCGGCAACACGAAGTTGTGCAACTCGTCCCCAAAGCGGGCGCGACCGCGTGGGATATTGCGCGGGCGCTCTTTCCAGATGCCGACGACGTGCATCGCTTCCTCGCCGTCTCCGAAGCGGTCGCGCACCTCGACCTCGCCCACACAGACAACAAACTCGCCGTCGAACTCAGCGCCGGCCGCGAAGTCTATCGCAAGCCTTAAGCCGGCAGGGTCAGGTCCACCACCAAGACACGAAGAGACGAAGTACGTTGATCGTCCTTCGTGGCTTCGTGGTTATCTTCTGGTCGCGCGTGTGCCGTTTGCATGTGAAAGCTTCCGTGCCTGCTTGACCGGAAGAGTTGCTTGACACTAACTGCGCGCGTTGGCCATAATCGAAAATAGCTGCTGGCGTGCGTGCGGCCGCCGCGATTCACACGCCCGCGCCCGGCGCGGTTGCCCGCAGGCCGAAACCCGCACAACTACCACCCTGATTCAGACGAAGGAGAGCGACACCGTGGCAGGAAGTGAAGAGTTGGAACGCAGTTTGCGCGCCGAGATCGAGAGTTACATCAACGGGCGGCTGAGCGAGCCGCAGGCCGAAATCCTGCGCGTGCAGAGCGAACTCACACAGGCGCTCACGCGTCTCGCCGAACGTTTGACCACCGAAGCCACGACCGAGCCGTCGCTCGCTATCGCCGTGGCCGAGCACCTGCGCCGCGCGCGCGCGCAAGGGACGGAAGAGGCCGGGCAGCAGTCGGCGCGGGCACAGGCGACGGGCGACGTGGCGCTGTTGAAAGCGGCCGTGGACGAACTCAGCGAGCAGCGCACGCAGGCCGATGCGCTCAACGCGCTCGTCAATCGCGCCGCCGCGTTCGCGCCGCGCATAGCCTTCTTCGTCGTCAAGAACGAGCGCGCGACGGGTTGGCGCGCGCGCGGGCTGGAAGGCACTGTCGGCGACGACGCCGTGCGGGAAATCTCGCTGCCACTCACGGAGCAGACCTTGCTTAGTCAGGTTGCGCACGCGCGCACGGCATGGAGCGGCGCACCGGGCACGAACGCAGGCGATCACGAACTCTTACAGAAACTCGGCGGCGAACCGCCGCAACGCATGATCGCTATCCCGCTCGTCGCGCGCGACCGCGCCGTCGCCGTGCTCTATGCCGACAGCGCCGGCCTCGAACCCGACGCCGTCAACCTCGAAGCTCTTGAGACGCTCGTGCGCGTCACCAGCATGGCGGTCGAACTGTTAGCCGGTAGTGCGCGGCGGCCGCCCGCCGCGCCCGCGACCGAGCAACCCGCAGCGCAACGGCAAGCGGAACAAAGCGCACCGCAAGCGGCAGAGGTCGAACCGGAAGCCACGCCCGCGCCCGCAGCAGAAGTTGAAGCAGCACCCGCGCAGGTGGACGAGATGGCAGCCGCGCCTGCGTCCGCGTTTGCAGCCGAACCGGCCGCCGCAGTTGAACCTGAACGACCGGCCTTGCTCGCCGTCGAAGAAGCGCAGCCTATGGCGGCAGTCGAGGCAGCGCCCGACGAAGCCGCGCCCGACGAGGCAGCGCCCGCGCTCGCCATGCCGGTCGAGACGACCACGCCGCCAACCGCGGAGCAAGCGTTCACAGCCGACGCGCAGCCTACGGCCGCGCCGCAAGAGGAACGCGGCATCGCGCCGTTTGCGCCGACTGCCAGCGCGCCCGCAGCCACAACTGGCGACACGGCGAGCGCGCCTTCGGTCACGCCGCTCGGCGGCGCGCGGCGCTACGGCATGGATGCCGCGCTGCCCATCGAAGTCGGCGAAGATGAGCGTCGCTATCACAACGATGCGCGCCGCTTCGCCCGCCTGCTCGTCTCCGAGATTAAGCTCTACAACGAACAGAAGGTCATAGACGGCCGCGAGCATGGCGACCTCTACGAGCGTCTGCGCGACGACATCGACCGCTCACGGCAGATGTACGACAAGCGCGCCGACCCGCGCGTCACGGCGCGCTACGACTACTTCCATCACGAACTCGTCAGCACGTTGGCCGAAGGCAACGCAGACAAACTCGGCCGCGAATATCCCGGCGCACAGGTCGCGGCCTGAGCAGGCGACCGGCAACAAGTAACAGGCAAGGGCCAAAGTTGAAGACAACCCGCCCGGTCAGGCGTTGTCTCTAACTTCGGCCTTTGCCTTTTGTGTGTTACTTCGTTAGCTTAACTGAGAGTCGAACGTTATCAAGTCGCAGTCAGGTCAACTAGGGGGATACAGGTTGATTAGTCAGACACGTCTTCAGCGCGCATTCTTTTTATCGTGCTTGTGTGTCGGCGCTTTGTGTACGCTGGCGCTGCCGTTCTCGACGGCGAGTTGCCGCACGCCGCCGCCGCAGGCGCAAGCGGGCGAGACGGATGCGCTCGCGCGTCTGCGCACGCTGACGCGGCAGGGCGCGCGCCCGACCGAGCAGGAACTAGCGAAGCTCGAAGCCGAGTACGCCGCGAACACGCGCGCGGGCGCACTCGCGCGGCTCGCGCACGCACGCAGCAAACTCGCTACCGGCAACACGCTCGCCGCCAACGATGCGGCCGGCGCGGCAACGCTCTTGGCCGACAGTTCGTTTGCCCGTGCCACATCAATCGGTGACTATGCGTTGCTGTTACGCGCGCAGGCGCTCGCGCAACTCGGTCGGCGCGTCGAAGCGCGCGCGGCCTTTGAACAACTCGCGCGCGATTACCCGACTTCGCTGCGTGCGCGCGAAGCCACTTTGCGCAACGCCGAACTCGCGCTGCAAGACGGACAGGCCGCGGCCGTGCCCACGTTCCTCAAAAAATTGATCGAGGCGGACGATACGACCGCGCTCTTTCTGGCCGCCCGCGCTTACGAACAGCAAGGCGATGCAACGCGCGCCCGCGCCGCTTATCGGCGCATCGCTTTCTACGCGCCGGTCGCGCCGGAGTTGAACGGCAGCGCCGCCATGCTCACACAGCCGATCCCCGTCAGCCTGCCCGCAGACATTCTACTCAGTCCGTCGCCGACCGCCGCCGAGTTGCAGACGCGCGCGGAGCGACTTGCGCAAGCGAAACGTTACAACGACGCGGCCGACGCCTATAAACAACTGTTCGCATCGTTCGCCAACACGACCACGCCCGACATGCAGTTGCGCTATGGCATCACTGCTTACAGCGCCGGCCAACAGCGCGCGCCCGAAGCAATCGCCGCTTTAAGTGCCGTGCCGACTTCGGCCGGCGAGCAGCGTGCCGAGGCGCTCTACTACCTCGCGCAAACTTACGCGCGCGGCAAGCAGTGGGCACAGGCGCGCTCGGCGGCCGACGAACTACGCCGCACGTTCCCGCAGGACACGCGCGGTGTGCGTGCGCTCGCCGCCGCCGGTCTCGCGGCGCGCGACACGCGATATGTGCTCGAAGCGACGAACTTCTTCCGCGCGGCCGTCGCCGCCGCACCGGGCACGGCCGAAGCAGCGCAGGCGCAGTTCGAGTTAGCATGGGCGGCGCATGAAGCGAAGAACTATCAAGAATCGTGGCGGCTCTTGCTCGAACACTTGGCCGACTACGCGGGCAAGAACACGGACAATCGCGGGCGCGCGGGCTACTGGGCGGGGCGCGATCTCGAACGCGCCGGCCGCACCAAAGAAGCGCGCGTCATCTATCAAGCGATGCAGCAGCGTTACGACGCCAACTGGTACGGCGTGCTCGCTAAACGCCGCCTCGACGCGTTGCCCCGCGCCGCCGCGAACGAGCAGACAAACTTCGCCGCAGACTCGCCCGTCGGCCGCGCCACGTCGAACTTGAACACGGTCACGGTCGCGGACGAGACGACCGGCCCTGAAGCAGACTTACCGTTGCGTAAAGCCGAAGAACTCGACATCGTAGGTCTCGACGATTACGCGCTCGCCGAAGTTGATCAGTTGCTACTCGCTGCACCGCGCAGCCCACGGCTCAATCTCGCTAAAGCGCGCATCATGCGCTCGAACGACGACAACCTACAGGCGCTCCTGATCATGCAGCGCAGCTATCCCGACTATTCGCAGATGAAGCCCGCCGAGTTGTCGCGCGAAGAATGGGATGCGGTCTATCCGCTCGCCAACTGGGACACGATCAAACAAGAAGCGCGCGCCCGCAATCTCGACCCTTACACGGTCGCCGGTCTGATCAGGCAAGAGTCTATCTTCGACCCGCGCGCCAAGTCGCACGCGAACGCTTATGGCTTGATGCAACTGTTGCTCGACACGGCGCAACGCACCGCGCGCAAGTACGGCGTCACGCCGCCCGCTACCGTCGATGCGCTCTATGAACCACAACTCAACATCAAACTCGGCACAGCCTACTTGCGCGATCAACTCGACCGCTTCGGCCGCATCGAGTACGTCGCCGCTGCTTACAATGCGGGGCCGAGCCGCGCCGTGCGTTGGATGGCCGAGTTGCCGCAAGAGATCGACGAATGGGCCGAAGCCGTGCCCTTCAAAGAGACGCGCGGTTACGTGCAAGGCGTCGTGCGTAACACCGAGCAATACAAACGACTCTACGACGACGCGGGCCGCTTCCGCGCCGAAGTCGGCACGCGCGCCGTCCGCCCCGCAGGCGCGAACGCCAACGCCTCGCCCACGGATGCCAACGTGCGCCCGCGTCGCGTCATGCCCGACGAACAGCAACAGCAGGAGCAGTAACAATGCAAAGGGAACTGATCGCATGCGCCCTTATTGTCTGTCTAACGGCAACAACCTTCGGCGCGCAAAGACGCAAACCGCAACCGAAACCTAAACCCGCGCCCGCTGCTGCAACAACATCACGACCCACGCCAACTGCTTCGTCCACCGCACCCGCCGGCGCAAGTCGCACAATCATCGTGCGGACTGAACCGAACGCCGTCGTCTGGCTCGACGACCTCCGGCGCGGCGTCACCGACGCGACCACCGGGCAACTTGAGATCAACAAAGTCCCTGCGGGCCGGCGCACCTTGCGCGTGCGCGCACAAGGCTTCGCCGAGCGCGTCCTGCCGCTGCTGCCAACACAAAGCGGCGTCATTGCCTTGCGCCTCACGCCGACGACCGACGAGGCCGAGTTGGCCTTTCAACAAGCCGAGCGCGCGCGCGAGCAGGCGACCGACGAAGCCGCGCGCCGTCAATCGGTCGAACTCTATCGCCGCGCACTTCAGTTGCGCCCCAACTTTCCCGTCGCACACGTCGGCCTCGCACGCGTCCTGCTCGACCTCGGCGACCACGACGCCGCGCTCACCGAAGTAGACGAAGCACGCAAAGACCGTCCCGCCTACGCCGAAGCCAGCACCGTCGAAGGGCGCATCCTCCACACGCAAGGCGACGACGAAGCCGCCATCGCCGCATACACGCGTGCCCTACGCGAAGCACGCGGCCTCCAACCTGAAGCGCACACCGGGATGGGAATTGCGTTAGAAGAGAAAGGTCGTTACCAAGAAGCCGCCGCCGCCTACACCAAAGCCATCGCCCAACTCGCCGACACCGAGCCTGTCTTATATGAACTGCTAGGGCGCACCTACGAACGACTCGACAAATACAAAGAAGCCGTCGCCGCCTACGAGAAGTACTTACAACTCGCCCCCAACGGCAAACTCGCCCCCGCCATCCGCTCCGTCATCGACCAACTACGCCAACAAGCCGCCGGTGAAGAAATCCCCCTCCCACCACCCGGCGATGACTGACATTGGCTTACAACCAGCCTAATTTTTTGGCGGCGAAGATCAGCAGGAAGGCGACGACGAGGAAGGTCGCCAGCCAAGGGTGGTTGCCCATTGGGCATTTGTTGGTGGTGTCAGGCATGTTGGCGCTCGGTTGCCTGTCGCGGGCGAAGTGTGCGAGCATCGCGGCGCAGGCAACTTGAATTTCTGTGCGGCTCGCACACGTTAATTTACATGACAAGTCCAACCACTTCAACTACGCGTTATGTCTCGCAGAAGGCGAGCCGGTTTACAGAGTCGGTCATTCGGGAAATGACGCGCGAGGCGCTGAAGCACGGCGCGGTCAACCTGTCGCAAGGCTTTCCCGATTTTGCCGCGCCCGCCGACATCAAGCGCGCGGCGATGGCCGCGATTGACGCGGACGTGAACCAGTATGCGATCACTTGGGGCGCGAAAGATTTTCGCGCGGCGATTGCCGAGAAGACGCTCTGGTCGCTTGGTCTTGAGATCGATCCTGAACGGGAGATCACGGTGACGTGCGGCTCGACCGAAGGCATGATTGCGACGATGATGGCGACGGTCGATCCCGGTGAAGAGGTCGTCATCTTCGAGCCGTTCTATGAGAACTATGCGCCCGATGCGATCCTCTCGGACGCGCGCCCGCGTTACGTCCCTTTGCGCCCGCCCGATTGGAGTTTTGATCGTGATGAACTGCGCGCGGCCTTCAACGAGAAGACAAAAGCGATCATCATCTGCAACCCGAACAACCCGACGGGCAAGGTTTTCACGCGCGCGGAACTTGAATACGTCGCCGCGCTCTGCCGCGAGTTCGATGCGCTCTGCTTCACAGACGAAATCTACGAGCACATCTTGTATCCGCGCGCCGATACAGAGATCGCGCACATCTCGATGGCGCAACTCGACGGCATGCGCGAGCGCACGGTCGTCGTCAACTCGATGTCGAAGACTTATTCGGTGACGGGCTGGCGCGTCGGCTACTGTATCGCGCCGCCCACGATCACCAACGCGATTCGCAAAGTCCACGACTTCTTAACGGTCGGCGCGGCCGCGCCGCTGCAAGCTGCGGGCGCGCACGCCTTGCGCCTGCCGCGTGCGTATTACGATCAACTGCAAGCCGACTACACGCATCGCCGCGACCTGCTCGTGCCCGAATTAGAACGCGCGGGCTTTCAAGTTTTCCGCCCCGATGGCGCGTATTATGTCATAACCGACATCAGCGGGTTCGGCTTTAGCGACGACATTGCCTTCACGCGTCATCTGATCCAACAGGTCGGCGTCGCCTGCGTGCCCGGCTCGTCGTTCTACAGCGACCCGGCGCGCGGCGCACAACAAGTCCGCTTCTGCTTCTGCAAACAAGATGAGACGTTAATGCGCGCCGCCGAACGGCTCCACAAACTGCGCGCGTGAACTCGGCAACTTGATCAGGCGGGCATTTGACTCCAACTCATGTGGGACACGAAACGACAGATCATCTGGCTGGCGTCGGGCTTCATCCTCGGCACGTTCGTCCTCTACAGAGACGCCTTCGACGAAGAGACAGGGCGCTTCAGCCTCAGCTTCTTCCTCTTCCTCGAAGCCCTGCTGCTGCTCATCATGGCCGCGCTGTTCTACATCTACAAGCGGCAGAACAAAACGTAAAGAGAGTTACGGGGCAAACATCTCGCCTAAAATTTGCAGGACTGTTTCCTGCGTCTCCTTGCCAATTCGACCCAGCCGCCGCACCAGCCGTGCCTTGTCCACGGTGCGAAGTTGATCGAGCACGATCTGCCCCTGCTGCCCCTGAAACTTACAACCCACTCTCGTCGGATAGGTCGCGCCTTTGCTAGTCATCGGTGCGACGATCACAGTTCGTATGAAGCGATTCATCTCGTCAGGCGAAACGATCAGGCACGGGCGGGTCTTCTTAATCTCGCTGCCGATGGTCGGATCAAGATTCACAAGGTAAACCTCGAAACGTTTGACTACCATCGCCACTCTTCCTTGTCCCAGCGCGTCGGCACGTTCTCATCGAGCAGCACGTCGTCGCCGCGCGCAGCCATCGACCGGAACGCGTCCGCCCATCCTTGTCGCGGTCGATTAGCCGAGCGAATAACGATCTGGTTATCCTGCGCCTCGATCTCTACCTCTTCAGGTAAGTTACTCCGCTCCAATAGCAGTTTAGGAATACGAACGCCTTGCGAGTTGCCGATTTTCACAATGCGAGTCTTCATAACTACAATGTAATTACAAGCGGGATTAGTGTCAATGCAGATGGGCGGCGACTAAGGTGGCGGCTGAACGGGGCTGCTACTTCGGCGGCTGCACGGCCTTGGCGCGGAAGTTGATGCCGGGGTTGCCGGTGATGAGGAGGCGGCGGTCGTCGTAGGACGAGAAGGAGGTCGGCGTGTAGGCGAGCAGGTAGCGGTTGCGGCGCAGTTCGTCGCAGATGGCGCGCGCGGCGGTGCGTGGCTCGGCGAGTGGCAGCACGCGCCCGCCCGTCTGGGCCGCGAGTTGTTCGACGACGCGCGCGGGCTTCGGTTGATCGCGGCGGAGCGCGCCGCCCGTGCGGTCGGGAATCTGTAAGGCATAGACGGCGATGTCTTCCGTCTGCAACTCGGCCACGGCCTGTTTGAACTTCGTCTTGCTGCCGCGATCAAGCCCGTCGCCGATCAGCACGACGGCGCGCTTGCGTGTGCCGCCGCTCAAGGGCCGGAGCGCCTCGTCGATGATGGCCGTGAGTGCGTCGAACAGGTGCGGCTCGCCCTGCTTGCGTAGCATGTTGAGCGAGGCTTCGACCTTGCGTGGGTCGTCGGTCCAATCGGCGATGATCTCGGCCTGCTCGTCATAGCCGACGACGAGCAGTTGATCGCCTTCATAGATTTCATAGATGAACTCGCGCGCGACCTGTGCGAGCTTGGGCACGTCCGTGCGTAAGGATTTGGAGTTGTCCACCAGTAGCACGATGCGCGCGGGTGAAGGGTCGGGCGTGAAGCCTTGAATGTGCTGCTCGACGCCGTCGTCGTAGAGCGACACTTCTTTGGCGCTGATGGGTGTGGGCGAACCGTCGGCGCGCGCGGCCGTGACATTAAGGAGCGTCGTGCGCTCGGCCGAAGGGACGGGCCGGCGGCCCGCTTGGCTGAGCGCCAAACCACACACGGCGAGGAGCAACGCCGCGGCCAGTAGAACTCGATCCCGTCTGCGCATCATCGATCAGGTTTCAGTCGCCGCTCGCGCCTTTGGCAGTCTTGCCGGTTGTTGACTTGTTGGCCGCGCCGTCGCTCTTAGCATCGCGCTTGCTGTCGGCCTTTGTCTCGGTCTTACTATCGGCCTTCGTGTCGGTCTTAGTGTCGGTCTTAGTGTCGGTCTTGGCCGTTTCGCCTTTCGCTTCGGACTCTTTCTTGTCCGTCTTCTTGTTTGCGTAGTCGGTCACGTACCAGCCCGTGCCTTTGAATTGTACGCCTGTGGCCGACCACTGCTTTTCCAACTTGCCGCCGCACTGTTTGCAACGCGTCAAAGGCTTATCATTGATCTTCTGCATGACTTCAAGATGCGCTTTGCACTTCTGACAGGCGTACTCGTAAATCGGCATATATTTAAATTGACTCCGTTTAAAATGTCAGCGCCGTAGATTCTTGGCGCGCAAGTCGATTATACGAACCGCAAAAATGTCGTGCAACCGTGCCCCTTTGATGCACGTGCGCGGCAATATGACTGTAACACTACGGGCAATCCGAAAATTATTTTAAGGCTACATGATGATTATGTTGCAGCACTTCAAGACGAAAGCTGGGCACATTGACAGAGTAACCATGAAATGTGTCCGGCGCTGGCGCGCAACTGACCATATAACAGCACTTATACGCCTGCACTAAAGCCAAACAGCACAACATTTAGTCTCCTATTTTGATTGCAACTTCGTGCAACTGGTGCGACGTTCAACACGTCTTATGCACGGTTTCGATTAACTGCTCTTTGATCAGTGGTCGTTTCCATGCGTAGCCCCCAAGACCTTTGCGCCACGGTGCGTATAGATAAAAACACCGGCCAGCGAGGCCTAGCTCACATGGAGAAAGAACTGAATGAATTTAACCCCTCGTGTTCCCCTGTTTCGCTCTTTCAAACTAGCCTTCTTCTTCGTTTTCGGCCTTTCCCTATTCGCCAGTTTCACCAACGTCACGACCAAAGCGTCTGCGCCGACTAATGAGATGGTCGCGGCCTCGCTCGATCCGAACTACATCCCGGTGGACATGCCCACCTCCGGCGACAATAGCCTCGATCTGATCATCTTGAAAGCGGGCAAACAGTTCGGCGTCGATCCGCGTCTGTTGCACGCGGTCATCTGGCAAGAGTCGCGTTATAAAGTTGGCGCGAAGTCGGGCGCGGGCGCGCAAGGCTTGATGCAGATGATCCCCGCCACCGCCAAACGGTTCAACTGCTCGGACGTGTACGACCCGCAAGCGAACGTCACCGCCGGCGCACAATACTTACGTTGGCTGCTCGACCGCTTCGACGGCGACGTGACCCGCGCGCTCGCAGGCTACAACGCGGGCGAAGGCGCGGTTGATAAGTACAACGGCATCCCGCCCTATTCAGAGACGCAGAACTATGTGCGCATCATCGTCGGCCGCTACGGTCAGACTTATCATCCGCTCTTGACGCCCGATCAGGCGCTCGTGCAATTCCGCCTCGCGCGGCAGTTGACAGCCGAGCACGTGCAACAACTCGCGCGGGCCGACTAAACACAACTGAACTAATCAACACGAAGACGGGCGCAACTCAACACGAGTCGCGCCCGTCTTCGCGTCGGCCGCACGCGCTATCCTTGCAGTTGACCCGCACGCTTCGCTATCATCAAAGCCTAACAAGGAAACTCTCTCGCGTGCGGCGCGTACCGGGTCTTGGCCATCAATCAAGCCCGCTCTCTCACGCGCACGATTCCGCCAAAGGAGCAGCGTCACAACTTGTCCGTGCAGCCCATCGCCAATCCGAGCGCGCAGGCGCTTTCGCTCGAACGCAAGATCAAGATGCATGAGGCGCGCGAAGCGATCATCAATCGCCTCGCCCCGACGCTCCAATCGCAGATCGATCTCGACAAGTTCCTGCAAGCCATCGTCAGCGAACTCGGCCAGATGATGGGCGCGGATCGCTGCGACGTGATCCAGTTGGCCGGCACGGGCGAACTGCGCATCAGCCACGAATGGCGCGCAGGCGCAGACGTGCCCTCAAGCCTCGGCACGACCGTGCCCGTTGACGTGCGCCAACTCATCGGCCGCTTCGATCTCACGCAACCGATCCGCATCGACGACACGGCCGCGCCCGGCCTCGACGCGAAAATTCATCTGCTGCCCGCGAGTCTCAACACGCGTTCACTTTTGATCGTGCCGGTCGTCTTAGGCGGCGACGTGCTCGGCCTCGTCGGCCTGCACACCACACGCGCGCCGCGCCGCTGGCTCGACGAAGAAGTCTCCTTCCTGCAATCCATCGCGCGCCAGATCGCCGTAGGCTACCAGTACGCGCGCCTCTACACGAACCAGCAGCGCGAGGCGCATCGCACGCAAGCTCTCTTGGACATCGCCAACGCCTTGAACGCGCGCTCCGACTTCGGCGAGGTCACATCGCTTGTACTTGAGCGCGCGCTCGCCTTAGTCAACGCGGACTACTGCGCGCTCGGCGTCTTAGGACCGACCGGGCAAGCGATCAATCTCGCTGCCTTCAAGGCCGCGCCACGCGCCGCGACGGCCGGCGTGCGCGATCTGATCGAGACGCACGGGCCGTCCATCAACATCGCGCAGTTCCCGGCCGTCATCGAACTTTTCCAAGCGCCGCGCACGCTCGAACTCTTAGACAGCGATCTACCGCAACCCTTGCGCGCGATGTTCAACGAGATCTTGGGTGGGCACGCCGCCATCGTGACGCCCGTGCGCGTCGGCGGGCAAGCGTTCGGTCTGCTCGGCCTCGTATGGAGCGAAGAACGCGCCGGGTTCGACGAACACGAGACGGCGTTGGTTGAAGGCATCGCCGATCAGATCGGCACAGCACTCGAACGCGATCAGTTGTCGGGCGAAGTGATGCGCTTGCGTTCCGTCTTGCATGAACGCCACGCCGAGGATCGCATCATCGGGCAGACGCCCGCGATCAGCCGCGCCAAAGAACTTGCGCTCAACGTCGCCGACACGCAGACCTCTGTGCTGATTCAGGGCGAGTCGGGCACGGGCAAGGAACTGCTCGCCAACTTGATCCACTACAACTCGCAACGCCGCGAACGCGCTTATATCAAACTCAACTGCGGCGCGATCCCTGAGACGTTATTAGAATCAGAGTTGTTCGGTCACGAACGCGGCGCGTTCACGGACGCGCGCCAACGCCGGCGCGGCAAGTTCGAGGACGCAGACGCGGGCACGCTCTTTCTTGACGAGATCGGCGAGATGAGTTTGTCCGCGCAGGTGCGTCTGTTGCGCGTGTTGCAAGACGGCGAGTTTACGCGTGTGGGTGGCAACGAAGTGTTGAAGGTGGACGTGCGCGTTATCGCCGCATCGAACGTCGATCTGGAACGCGCGGTCGAGCACGGCACGTTTCGCCGCGACCTGTTCTATCGGCTGTCGGTCTTTCCGGTGAAACTGCCGCCCTTGCGCGAACGCGCGGGCGACATCCACCCACTCGTGATTCATTTCCTCGAACACTACAAACAGAAGACCGGCCGCTTCGTCGCCGGCATCGCGCCGACGGCGCTCGACGCGCTGGTCGGCTACGAGTGGCCCGGCAACGTGCGCGAGTTGGAGAACGCCATCGAGCGCGCGGTCATCATCGCCTCGGGCCGGCAGATCGAACTCGAAGATTTACCGGAGACGATCAGCCGCGCCGCCCTGCAAGAGCGCGACCGCCCGCGCCCCACGCGCACACGCGCAGGCGATCAGGCAGACACAACGGCCATCAAACTTGAGTTCGACGTGCCCGCCACGCTCGACGAGATCGAGCGCCGCGCCATCGAAGCCACCCTCGCCTACACCGGCAACGACAAGACCCGCGCCGCCCGCGCCCTCGGCATCGGTCGCAAGACGCTCTACCGCAAACTGCTCGGCTACAAGGTTGATGAGTAAGTTAAGCGTAGTGTCGAAAAATTTATGACACCAATCACAGCGCCAATTAAACAGATGACCGCGCGGCAAGGCGCACGCATAGAGTTGCCAAAAAAATTTCCTCGTTCGCCCTTGAGATACCCCGGCGGCAAAAGTCGCGCCGTCAAAGCTATCTATGATCTTATTCCGTCTGACGAAACTAAACTCTGCTCGCCGTTCTTAGGCGGCGGTTCGGTCGAACTTGCCTGCACAACGAAGATGCAAGTGTTCGGTGCGGACATCTTCGAGCCGCTCACGGCGTTCTGGCGCGTCTTAATCGCGCAGCCCGAACTGCTCGCCCGCCGCGTCGAGCAATACTATCCGCTGACCAGAGCTAATTTTTACGATCAGCAACAACGCTTCATCCATCTCACAGATGAAGTTGAACAGGCCGCGGCCTTTTTCGTCTTGAATCGTTCGTCCTTCTCCGGCACGACGTTGTCCGGCGGCATGTCGCCGGGTCATCCGCGCTTCACCCCGTCCGCAATTGCGCGGCTGCGCTCGTTCAAAGTTAATAACTTTCAAGTCGAACGGGCCGACTATAGAGACGTGATCCCAAAACATGATGACGCGTTTCTGTATCTCGATCCGCCCTACATGAACGGGCAAGCACTCTATGGCGTCAAAGGGAATACGCATAAAACTTTCGACCATCGCGCCCTCGCCGCATTGCTTCATAAACGCGACCGCTGGCTTATGTCTTATAACGATTGCCCGGAGGTGCGAGCGTTATATAAGCAGCACGCCATCGTGTCGATTGCGTGGCTCTACGGCATGTCAAAGGACAAGCAATCGAAAGAAGTTTTGATCGCAAGTCGGGAACTGGATTTAGCTGCATGAGTCGGGGGCAAAACGATTAAGGTGCGTTTGTTGCACCGCTTTGTGCGCTTTTGTTATAGTTTGGGTAAGTTGTAAAGCCGGAACTTTTCGACACTGAACAGCATGAGCCTTAGTTGGCTCGGCGACTGAGAAAGAGAGGTCGTGATGACGCAACAAAGACCTGTGCCGCCTGCGCGGCATGACGATGGAGACGTGGGCAACCGCGTCGCCTTCCTGCTGTTGGGCGGTCTGCTCGGCGCGGCCGCGGCGCTGCTGTTCGCGCCGAAGGCGGGGCGCGAGTTGCGCGCCGACATTGCCGACGCGACCCGCAAGGGCGTGGATCAGGCGCGCGAGAAGGCGGGCGAATACTACGAAGTCGGGCGCGAGCGCGCCACCGAGTTTTACGAAACGGCTTCGACGAAGGCGGGCGAGTTCGCCAACACCGCGCGCGAAGCCGCGACGCGGCGCGGCGAAACTTTGTCGGCCGCCATCGAGGCCGGCAAACGCGCTTATGCCGACGAGAAGCGGCGCACCGAGTCGTCGGGTCTGCTCGAACAAGCCCCGACTTACTACGAAGAGATCAAGGACGCTAGCCAATCGTGACGATTACGGATTGCGGAATGCGGAATGCGGATTGGAAAAACAAGCATGCGAAGTGATCGCTATTTCAATCCTCAAATGTCTTTAATCCGCAATCCGCAATCCGCATTCCGCAATTGAAACGTCCGAATTCCGCAATGACCTTGTTGGCGTTACAAATGAGCACGCGCGACCCGGCGTTCTGGGTGTTGGTGATCGTGGCGGCGGCGTTCGTCATTGTCGCCGTGGCGATGATCGCCATCGCGGTCGTAGTGGCGCGCGTGGCACGCACGGTCAACCGTTTGGAACGACGCGCCGAGCCGTTGTTGGAACAGGTGACGGCCTTGAGCGCGCGCGTCAACCAGATCGCGGCCGAAGGGCGCGAGGTCGCCGAACAGGTCATGACTATCTCGGCGCACGTCTCGACGGCGACCGAGCATTTCTCGGAATCGGCCGCGCTGATCAAGGAAGAAGTGCGCGAGTTGAAGCAACTCGTCGGCTACTCGGCCACGACCGCACGCGATAAGATCGCGCGGGTCAGCCATTCCATCGATCAAGCGCAGCGCCAGTTCTCCGCGACGACTTACTTCATTCACACAAAACTGCTTGAACCGGCGCGCGAGTTGGCCGCGATCATGGCCGGCGTGCGGCGCGGCCTCGAAGTACTCGGCGCGCCGCGTCCCAAACAGATCGACGAAACCTATAGCGAGGAAGAGATGTTTATTGGTTGAACCGGCCCGGCCAAGCAGTGAGCCAAAGTCCCAAGTCCGGCTTTGGACTTGGGACTTTGAATTTTCAGCCGCAGAAATTTAAGATTCGTGTCTTAGAGTTAAGAGCTATGTCCACCGAAACGCCGCTTGAACTAAAGAAGACGATCAACTTGCCGCAGACCAACTTCGCGCAGAAGGCCAATCTGGGTCAGAGCGAGCCGGCCCGCTTGCAACGTTGGACCGAGATCGATCTGTATCAGTTGATTCGCGAACACCGGGCCGGGGCCGAACGCTTCATCCTGCACGACGGGCCGCCCTATGCCAACGCGGACATACACCTCGGCACGGCGCTCAACAAAATCCTGAAAGACTTCGTGGTCAAGTCGCGCACGATGCAGGGCTACGATGCGCCTTACGTGCCGGGCTACGATTGCCACGGACTGCCGATTGAACTGCACGTCGAGCGCAAACTCGGCGCGAAGAAACAGGGCTTGCCCGCCACCACCTTCCGCCGCATCTGCCGCGAACACGCCGCCGACGCGCTCAAGCGGCAGACGCGCGACTTCCAACGGCTCGGCATTCTGGGTTTGTGGTCCAACCCTTACCTCACGATGTCGAACCAGTACGAGGCGGAGACGGCGCGTCTGTTCGGGCGCTTCGTCGAGCGCGGCTACGTCTATAAAGGTGCGCGCCCAGTCTACTGGTGCATCCACGATCAGACGGCGCTGGCGGAAGCCGAAGTTGAGTACAGAGAACACACCAGCCCGTCGGTCTATGTGAAGTTTCCATTGTCGGAAGCGACCGTGGACGGCAAGGTCTTCAAGCGCGAAGTGCTTGGGAACGACGACGACCCGCGCCAGATTTTTTTCCTCATCTGGACCACAACGCCGTGGACCTTGCCCGCGAACTTAGGCATCGCGGTCAATCCTAATTTCGAGTACGCGGCGCTTGAGAATGGTGCTGAAGTTTATATCGTCGCGGCCGAACTGGCCGGCGCGGTCGCTGCGAAGTGTGGCCTTGACACGCCGAACGTGCTCGCGCGCTTTCCGGGGTCGCGACTTGATCGACTTGAGGCGCGGCATCCGTGGCTTGAGCGGCCGTCGCTGTTGATGCTCGGCGAGCACGTCACACTGGGCGGCGAGGCGGACGCGGAGACGGAGTTGGACGTGAGCGAGGCGCGCGATAAAAGCGCCACGGGCAAAGCGGGCACGGGCTGCGTCCACACCGCGCCGGGGCACGGGCACGACGACTTTGTGCTCGGCAAGGCTTACGGCTTAGACATCTATTGCCCGGTCGATCACGCGGGCCGCTTCACGCCGGACGTGGAACACTTCGCGGGCTTGCGCGTCTTCGACGCGAACCCGCAGATTGTCGAGTTCATGCAAGCGCGCGGCGTGCTGTTGTTCACCGAGAATTACGAACATCGTTATCCGCACTGCTGGCGCTGCAAGCAGCCGGTCATCTTTCGCGCCACGCCGCAGTGGTTCATCTCGCTCGACGCGCGCCCGATGGAAACAGCGGTCGAGACGGATGAAGACGGTCGTGATCGCACGAACTACACAGAGAACGAATGGGCTGCGCCGACGAGTTTGCGTGCGCTCGCGCTTGAAGAGATCGGGCGTGTTGAATGGTTGCCCGCGTGGGGCGAGGATCGGATGCGTAACATGCAGCGCGGCCGGCCCGATTGGTGCGTCTCGCGCCAGCGCGTGTGGGGCGTGCCGATCCCGGTCTTCTATTGCGCGGCGTGTCAACGCGCCATCGCGGACCGCACAGTGATCGAACACGTCGCGGCCATCTTTGAGCAAGAGTCGGCCGATGCGTGGTACGCACGCGAGGCGCACGAGTTGTTGCCCGCAGGCTTCGTGTGCCCGTCTTGTTCGGGCACGGAGTTTACAAAGGAGACGGACATTCTCGATGTGTGGTTCGATAGCGGCTCGTCGTCCGTCGCCGTGTTGGAGCATTACGAAGGTTTGCGTTGGCCGGCGGACTTGTACTTGGAAGGCGGCGATCAGTATCGTGGCTGGTTCAACTCGTCCTTGATGGTCGGCCTCGCGGCGCACGAACGCGCGCCGTATCGCATGGTCGTCACGCACGGTTGGGTCGTGAACGGGCAAGGGTTGAAGATGAGCAAGTCCGAAGGCACGGGGCTGTCGCCGAACGAGGTGGTCAAACAGTCGGGCGCAGAGATCGTGCGGCTGTGGGTCGCGTCCGCCGATTACACAGAGGACGTGCGCTGCTCGGAGGAAATCTTACAGCGCGTCGGCGACGCTTATCGCAAGCTACGCAACACGGCGCGCTTTGCGCTTGGTAATCTGGCGGGGTTTGCTCCTGAGCGCGACTATGTAGCAAAGAAAGACTTGCATGAACTTGACGCGTGGGCGCTCGCGGAGTTGGACACTGTGATCGAACGCGCGCTCGCGGGTTATCGCGCTTACGAGTTTCACACGGTCTATCACACGCTCTATCACTTCTGCACGGTGACACTCTCGGCGCGCTACTTCGACATCATCAAGGATCGACTCTACACGGCCGCGCCGCGCGCGCACGCACGCCGCTCGGCGCAGACCGCGCTCTATGAAATAGCCGACGCGCTCGCGCGTCTACTCGCGCCGATCCTCGTCTTCACGGCCGACGAAATTTGGGAGAACCTGCCGCCCGTCGTGGCCGGAGCAAACGACGCGGCCGTGGGGCGTGTGCCTTCCGTGCATCTCGCGGACTTTCCGGTCGTGTTGGGCCGGCGCGATGCGGAGTTGTTGGCCAACTGGGCGCAGTTGTTCGAGGTGCGCGACGAAGTGTTGCGTGCGCTCGAAGCGGCGCGCGTGGCGAAGTTGATCGGCAGCGGGCTTGATGCGCGCGTCGAGATCATCGCGCGCGATCCGGTCTATAGTCTGCTGGCGCGCTACGGCGCAGAGTTGCGTTACGTCTTCATCGTGTCGCAGGTCGGCGTGATGAAGACGGACAATGCGGACGCGCCGCTGGTGCGTGTTCACATCGCGCGCGCCGACGGGCAGAAGTGCGAACGTTGCTGGAACTATTCGACGCGCGTGGGCGAGTTCAATCGTTACCCGACGGTGTGCGAGCGTTGCATCGAGGCGTTGGCGGAGATCGAGTTGGAAGGAGCAGCAGCGGCGTGACGGGACGACTCATAAGTTGGCGCGCGGGTTACTTGCTGGCCGCGGCCGCCCTCTTCTTCGCGGATCAGGCGACGAAGGCGTGGGCTGTGCGCGCGCTGCGCTTCGGGCGCGACCTCAACATCATCCCCGGCATACTCGATCTCACCTACGCCGAGAACCCCGGCATCGCCTTCGGACAATTGCAAGGCGGCGGCAACTTCGGGCGCTGGATGCTGGTCGGCTTAGCCTGCGCCGCCGCCATCGCCGTGCTCGTCTTCTTCTTCCGCACAGCGCGCACAGATGACCGCGTGCTTGGCGCATGCGCGCTCCTGCTCGCCGGCATCACCGGCAACCTCGCGGATCGCATACGCTTGGGCCGCGTCGTCGATTTCATCCTGCTCCATGCAGGCAACTATCACTGGCCGACTTTCAACGTCGCCGACGCCGCGATCTGCGTCGGCGCGTTTATGCTCGCGCTCGATCTGTTCATGGAAGGCAGACGCGCGCGCCGAACTGAAGTAGCCAGTAGTCAGTAGCAACCGAACTGGCGCGGGCACGCTGACACAAGATGAGCATGACGATTCATCATAGACCCACTGATTACTGATTACTGATTACTGACTACTGACTGCTTTTATTGAGATGTACCCGGAACTTTTTCGCATCGGCAATTTTCCCGTCAACACGTATGGCGTGTTGTTGGCGACGGCGTTTCTGTTGGCGCTGGTGATGGCGGCGCGGTTGGGCGCGCGCGACGGGTTGCCGCGTGAGCGGATTTACGATCTCGGCCTGTGGTTGTTACTAGCGGCGATTATCGGGTCGAAGGTGTTGCTGCTTGTAGTCGAGCCGGAGTATCGCGCGAATCCGTGGGCGTTGTTGTCGCTCGATTTCCTGCGCTCAGGCGGCGTCTTCTATGGCGGCTTCATCGCGGCGGTGGCGACGGCTTACGTGTTGGTGCGGCGCTACAAGTTGCCGTGGTGGCAGACGGCGGACGCGTGCGCGCCCGCGATTGCGTTGGGCAACGCTATCGGGCGGCAAGGTTGTTTCGCCGCCGGTTGCTGTTGGGGCAAGCCGACGAACTTACCGTGGGGCGTCGCATTCACCGAGCGCGCACACGAGATCACGGGCGTGCCGCTGGGCGTGCATCTGCACCCGACGCAGTTGTATGAATCGTTCGCTACGTTCATCTTCTTTCTCTTGCTCGTCTGGTTGCATCGACGTAAAAAATTCAACGGGCAAGTCATACTCACCTACGCCGTGCTCTACGCCGTCATGCGCTTCACGGTCGAGTTCTTCCGTGCGGACCAACGGGGCGACATCTTCGGCCTGACCTCTGTGACGGGGCTGTCCACTTCGCAACTGATCGCGCTCGTCGTCGGCGTGGCGAGCCTCGTGTTGCTCGTCGTGCGTTGGCGACGCGCGCCGCACATCGGCACTAAGGATGACGAAACTCCTACGGCCGCGACGCACACGGCCCGCGCTTGAGCGATGAGCAGACACGCCACAGACACGCCGCCCTTCGAGCCGGAAGCGACCACGCTCAGTTATGCGGTCGCGCCTGAAGACGCGGGGCAACGGCTCGACGCATACTTGGCCGCGCAGTTGCCGGCCATTAGCCGCACACGTCTCAAGCACGCGATTGCAGACGGCGACGTGCTCGTCGCAGGGCGCACGGCCAAGCCGTCTTATAAACTGCGCGCGGGCGAGACGATTGAACTCGAAACGCCCGCGCCGCCCGTCGCCAACTTCCAACCCGAAGACATCCCGCTCGATATAGTCTATGAAGACGACACGCTCGTCGTCGTCAACAAACAGGCCGGCATGGTCGTTCATCCGGCCGCGGGCGTACACGGCGGCACACTCGCCAACGCGCTCGCATATCGATTTCGGAATGCGGATTTCGGAATGCGGAATGAAAAGCTCGCTGGCACGTCGTTAACTTCCGACAATCCGCAATACCCACGCCCCGGCATCGTCCATCGGCTCGACCGCGACACGTCGGGCTTGATGGTCGTCGCTAAGACCGAGGCGGCACACGAGCATCTGGCCGAGCAGTTTCGGGCGCGCACGGTCTTCAAGGCTTACGTCGCGCTCGTGCATGGACGCGTGGCGACGGACGAGGGCCGGATCGAGCAACCGTTGGCGCGCGACCCGCGCACACGCACGCGCATGGCTGTGGTGCGCGGCGGGCGGCCTGCGCTCTCGCTCTATCGCGTGCGCGGCCGCTACGACCGTTATACGCTGCTCGACGTGCAGATCAAGACCGGCCGCACACACCAGATACGCGTGCATCTCGCGTGGCTCAAACACCCGGTCGTCGGCGACAAGGTTTATAGTGGCGGGCGCGATCAGACGACCTCGGACGTGCGCCTGCGCGCTGCCGTCAACGCATTGGGTCGCCAGTTTCTACACGCCGAACGCCTCGGTTTCAATCATCCGGTCACGAACGAACGACTGCTCCTCAACGCGCCGCTCCCGGCCGATTTAACGCAACTGCTCGCCGCGCTCGAACCACAGTAAAGGCGGACTCGGCCCGGCCATGATCAGATCAGTTGTGCTCGACGAGCCACGCGCACTTGTTCATCCGGCCCGCACAGTTGTTATACTGTCCGCGTAGCTCAAACAGCCCTCGCAAAGGCAACGAAGTTTTACACCCACGGCATCGAATACACGGCGTCGGATCAAGGAGTTACAGCCGGTATCGAGGCCCGCTAACGTCCCTTAAATTATGAGAATTTTCGCCCGCTTATTTTTGTTGAGCGCGCTGGCCTGTCTGGCCGGCGCGCATGTGTTCGCGCAACAGCCGACGCCCACGCCACTACCGGACGACCGGCGCGAGGTCGTCACCGCGCGGCTCGTGCGTCTGCCCGTCACCGTGCTCGATAACAAACGCACACCGATCTCCGGTCTGACGATCAACGACTTCGTGGTTTACGAAGACAAGCAGCCGCAGAAGATCGAAGGCTTCTTCGACGAGCAGACACAAGTGCCGATCTACGTCGCCGTCTTGATGGACACGTCGTCTTCGACCTCCGGCAAGTTGCGCTTCGAGCAAGAGGCCGCGAAGGATTTCATCTACACGGTCGTGCGCCTGCGCAAAGACAAGGTTGCCTTCGGCACGTTCGACGATGAAGTGCGTCTGCATCAAGATTTCACTGACAAACTCGATCTGCTCGACAAGGCCGTGGACAACGTGAAGAAGCCGGGCAATCAGACCGCGCTCTACGATGCCGTCTGGGAGTTTTGCGATCAGAAGATGCGCAGCGTCACCGGCAAGCGCGTCATCGTCGTCATCACCGACGGCGACGACACGTACAGTCGCGCGCGACTCAAAGATGCTATCGAGATCGCGCAACGCACGGAGACGGCCGTGTTCGCCATCTCGACCAAAGCAGGCTTCTCCGGCATCGTGCCCGGCGTCGAAGCAGGGCAGGTGAAAGACGAAGGCGATAAAGACTTGACGCGGCTCTGCGCTGAGACGGGCGGCAAGGCCTTTTTCACGGGCGACCGGCTCGCGCTCGAACGTTCGTTCACGCAGGTGGCGCGCGAACTGCGCTCGCAATACCTGCTCACGTATAAGCCGACGCGCGCCTTCGACGGCAGCTACCGGCAGATTGAAGTCAAACTCGCTGACCGTAGCCGCAAGGGGTTGGAAGTCCGCACCCGCAAAGGCTACACGGCGGCAGACGATACGGTGAAGTGATTGCGGAATGTGGAGTTCGGATTGCAGATTGAAGAAGCAATTGTCTTGCTAATCCACAATCCGAACTCCGCATTCCGCAATCGAGAGAGGTTTTAGTTTTGAAGTTTATATTTAAGCGTAGTCGGGTCGGGCGTCTCCTCGTGTGGGCGTTGGCTGCCGCGTTGTGGTGCGGCAGCGCGGGCGTTTACGGGGTGCGCGCCGGACAGACGACGGGTGCGGCGCAGCCGCCTGCTCAAGGCCGGTCGCGCCGCGCCGACGACGCGCCACAGACGCCCGCCGCGAAGCCCAAGCGGGACGACGATATTCCACTCGCGCAGGACGAAGAGGTCGAGCGCGTTAATACTGATTTGACCACCGTGCTGTTCACGGCGGTTGATCGAAACAAGCGGTTCATCACATCGTTGCGACAGGAAGACGTGCGCGTGCTTGAAGACGGCGTGCCGCAACCTGTCTTCTCGTTTCAACGCGAGACGGATCGACCGCTCTCGCTCGCCATCTTGATCGATACGAGTGCCTCGCAGGAACGCACGCTGCCTGACGAAAAGAACGCCGCGCGCGAGTTTGTGGACTCGGTTATACGACCGTCGAAAGATGAAGTCGCAGTTGTCTCGTTCACGGGCGAGTCCACGCTTGAGCAAGGCATGACAGGCAGCATCCAACGCATACGCCGCGCGATTGATCGCGTCGAGTTCGTGCCGCCGTCCGGTTATGTCGGCAACGGGCAGGTCATCACCGGCGGTGGCGGCACGCCGCCTATCTCCGGCACGAACCAATCGCTCGCCGGTTCAACCGCCATCTGGGACGCGCTCGTCGCCACCAGCGATGAAATTTTTCAAGAGACTTCGGACAAGACGCGCCGCGCCGTCATTCTCATCACGGACGGCGTGGACACGTCGAGCCGCATGAAACGCGACGAGGCGATTGAATCGGCCTTAAAGGCCGATGCGGTCGTCTATTCCGTCGGCATCGGCGACTCTTATGCTTACAAAGGTGTGGAAGAAGCGACGCTGCGTAAAATCTCCGAGCGCACGGGCGGGCGCGCTTTCTTCCCGAAGAATGAGACAGACCTGCACGCGGCCTTCGCGCTGATTCAAGAGGAACTGCGCTCGCAATATCTCGTCGCCTACTCGCCGACAAACAAGACGCGTGATGGGCAGTTTCGTCAGGTCAAGATCGAAGTCACCAACCCTGAGTTCGGCAAAGATGCCTTGCGCCTCACGTACCGGCAGGGCTACTACGCCAAAGGCGGCGGCGGCAGCGCGCAGACGCCCACACCGGCGAAAAAGAAACGACCATAATAAAACGCAGCTTCAGCTGCACACAAGAAAAGCACAGGGGCGTGGTCAATGATTGACCACGCCCCTGTGCTTTTTCAAGTTGCCTCTTGTTTGTGCGCCTGAAATTGCTTCAGGTACGTGGGCGGCGCGTGCCGCCGTAACTCAAGACCGTCAACTTAACGGGGCGACGACCGAAGCGCCGCGCCTCGTGCGACGTAGGCATCCAGATGTCGATCTTGCGCCCGCGCACTGCGCCGCCACGGTCGGCCACCAGATATTCGCCGCTATATGAGCCGGCTTCAAGCCGGACGCGCGTGCCCAGAGGGAACACGCGCCGGTCGGCCGCGATCAAGCCACGCGTCACCACCTGCCCGCTCGCCGTGCGCCCGCGCAAAGAGTACGCCGTCGCGGTGAACAACTGCGGCGCGGTCGCGCTCGCCACATTCATGGCCGGCGCTACGTTCGCAGCGGTCGCCTTGTTAACTTCAGGCGGCGGTCCGTCCTCGACTTCGACCCGCACAGTTGCGGGCAGTTTCATGTCCGACCCCACCTCTACGAGCGGTGCGGCGTCGGCGGGCAGGCTCGCGCCCGCGTTTTCAGTCCTGCTTTGTGTCTTTTGTTCCTGCTTGATCTGTCCGAGGTCTTCTGCGATTGACGGGTGTGCGTAAAAGATCAAAGAACCTAGCAGCAGCGCGCCCGTCAGCGCGGCGCTGCCGCCAAAGAGGGATTTTGCCATATCAAATTCGGTCTCCTGTTCCGAAGCTATCGTTCAGCGACGCGCGAGTCCAAAGGGGTTGCAGGGACTCGACCTCCGCGGCCTCAGGAGGCAACCAGACTACCGGCCCGGAGTGGGGACTCTCTCCTTGTTGCGTCTAATGCTGAAAGCGTTAATAAAACAAAAAACAAGCGAACGTGATCTGCGAGGATCGTTCGCTTGTTTCTATGCTTCAGAGACTAGCACAGACCCCTTGATCGAGTCCAGCGGGGCGAGCAACAAAATTGTAACAAGTTACCGACGAAGTTGGCACACGCTACCAAGCCGACTGCGGCGGCACGCCGACGCCTTGCAAGCGCAGCACCGCCGCACGCCGCGCCGGTGTGAGGTCGGCATACAACTCGACAAAGGCCGCGTTCGTCCAGCCGAAGCCGATCTGGTTGGCGGCATAACCGAACTTGATCCCTGCGCCGAGGTCGGACGTGCGTTGGGCAACGTCGTACTTCTCGACGATGGTGCGATGCTCGATAAAATCCTTGAGCACGAGCGAGAGGAAGTTGACGCTGATTCGATCCGCCGCATCGCGGAAGCCGTAACGGCTGAGGCCCTCGGCGGCGATCAACTGCACCGGGGCCCAACCATAAGGCGCGTCCCACTGGTTGCCGCTCCGGTTATCGCTCGTCTGCAAGCCGCCCAACAACTCGAAGCGCCATAGGTTCTTTGCGACGCGCGCGGCTTGTTGCGGCGTGGCGATGCCGACCCACAGCGGATAGAAGGTCGTGGCGAAGTGATAACGACGCAACTCGCGCTTGCGGAAGTTGTAATCGAAGTACAGACCGTCCTGCTCGTCCCACATCAACTGATTGACCAAGCGCCGCCGCACCGTCGCGCGCCGCGTCCACACGCGCGCCGCCCGCGCGCGACCGAGTGTGCGTTGAATCTCGGCCGTGTCGCGCTCCATCAAATAGAGCAGCGAGTTCAGGCAGACGGGATTGTAGTTGATGATGTCGGCGCTGAACGGGCCGAAGCGGTTCGACGGGTCGAAGCCCGACTCGCGCATCGAACGGTCGCCCGTATAGAACTGTTCCGTCAACTCGTCGCGCGCGCGGTCGTAGTACTCGTTTACGTTGTAATCATAAACCTCATGCGTGCGATAGAACTCTTTCACGCGATCATAATGCGTGCGCCCTTCGGCGTCGCGCTCATCGGCGACGACTTCGGGCGCGGGGCCATGTCCCGTATCGTAGTAGCGCGCCAGTCCTGTTTCGCCGACGAGGTGCGGCGCGCTCGTCCAGAAGCGGTAATACTTTTCCAGCGCGGGCACGGTGCGCGCCAGCCACGCGCGATCTTGTGTGTGCCGGTAGACGTTCAAGATCATCTGCGTGAGGAACGGCGGCTGCGAGCGCGTCAGATAGTAAGTGCGGTTGGCGTTCAAAATTTTGCCGTACCGCTCGATTTCGTAGAGGAAATTCTCCACCATGTCGCGCGCGAGTTCGTGTTCGCCGTCGCGCACGAGGCCGACCTGTATGAAGTAACTATCCCACCCGTACATCTCGTTGAAGCGCCCGCCGGGCACGACGTAAGGGCGCGGCAGATAGAGCAACCCGTGTGCCTCGACCTCGTCTGTGTTCGCGGGCAGCGCGCGCAACTCGATACGCGCAAAGTCGGCCGGCGACAACTGCGCCCGCACCTGCTGTTCAATCCGCGCAAGGTTCTCGCCACGCGCAACGTAGACGGGCCAGCGCGGGCCATGCGTCGCGGCAAACTTCGGATCGACGGCTGCCGTGGCCAACTGCGCGGGCGTGCGCTGCAACGTGCGCCAGCCCTGCTTGATGTAACGCCGCACAGCTTGCAACTCCGCACGCTGCGGCACGGCCGGCACGCACAACGTCAGCAGCAACAAGACTGCTAACCCGACGCGCCCCCGCTTATTCATCCCCTCATCACTCATCGCTATCCTTGCAGCCACTCGCCGCGATAGACAACCTGCGCCTCGCCCGTTAACACGACCTCGCCGTCCGCGCGCCATTCGACTTCGAGTTGCCCGCCCGGCATGTGGACGCTGACGCGCCGGCCGGTCAACTCGTTGATGCACGCTGCGACCGCAGCCGCGCACGCGCCCGTGCCCGACGACAACGTCTCGCCCACGCCGCGCTCCCAGACGCGCACCTCTATGTGCGCGCGATCAACTACGCGTATGAACTCGACATTCGTGCGCGCCGGAAAGCGTGCGTGCGATTCGATCAACTTGCCCAAGCGTCGCCAGTCCACGCTGTCAAAGTCCGCGACGAAGATGCACGTATTCGGATTGCACATCTCAAGCGCCGTGATAGCGACGATCTCATCATCCGTCACGGCGAGCGGAAAGTTGACGACGCGCGTTAACGGTTCAGCAATCAACATGGGCACGTGCGCGCTCGCAAAACGCGGCGTGCCGATCTCGGCCGCGAACTTGTAACGCCCGCCTTCGTCCTGCTCAATCAGTTGATAGAGCTTGACGCCTGCGCGCGTGGCAAGACGCAAGTTGGCTTCGGTCCACAGCCCTGCGTGATAGAGGAACGCGGCGGCCGAGCGCGAGCCGTTGCCTGACATCGCGGCCTCAGAGCCGTCCGGGTTGAAGATGCGCAGACGAAAATCGGCCGCGTCGTCGGCGAGTCGCTCAAGCGTGGCGATGCCGTCCGCGCCCGCGCCATAGTGGCGGTCGCAGACGCGCCGCACGAACGCGGGCAGCGCGTCGTCGCGCACAGGCAGTTGCCTTGCGTCGCAGACGATGTAGTCGTTGCCGTACCCGTGAAACTTGACGAAGCGCATGACAGCAGCACTCACGACCGGCCCGCGAACGAAGCGAGCAGGACGGCGACGGCGTCGAGGTAGGCGCGGCGCGCGTCGGCATCTTCGGGATAGTGGTTGACGATGAGCGAGAAGACGAGCCGCTCGCCCGCCGCGCTCGTAACGTAGCCCGACAGCGACGCAACGTTGCTGACCGTGCCGGTCTTCGCGCGCAGGTTGTTTGTGGCCGGCGTGTTGCGCAGTCGTGTGCGCAGTGTGCCGTCCACACCTGCTATCGGCAGCGCGTCGCGCCACACTTGCGCGTAACGATGCCGGCTCATGTAGATCAAGAGTTGCACGTCGCCTCGGCCGTGATCAAGTTCTGGCGTGCGAGGCCCGAACCGTCCATGAAGCTCAAACGATCAGGCCCGACGCCCGCATCGCGCAGGAACGCGCGCACGACCGCCGTGCCCGCTTCGGCGCTCGTCAACTTCGGATCGCTCGCCGGAAATTGTTTGCCCAACGTGCGCAGGATCAACTCCGTGTAGAGATTCTGACTCGGCTTCAAGGTCTGCGCCGCGACCTCGCCGAACGGCGGCGACTCGCGTTTGGCCAGTTCGATCAACGTCGTCAGATCAAGCGGCACAAGCGTCGCGTGCGCGCGTGTCCATGATGCGCGTGCGCCCTTTGACGCTGACGCCCTGTCGTTCGAGCGCGGCGCGCAGCATCGACGTGAACAGCAGCGCCGGTTGTTTGACGGCGACGCTGCCCATATAGCCAGCGTCCTCTTGCGGTATGCTGCCCGTCACTTCAATCACGTTCTTACCGAGCGGGCGCTCGACGCCGATCTCGCGTTTCGTGCCGCGCGGCGCGGTCACAACGCGATTAACGATAGTGATGAAGTTCGGCGTGTCCGCGACTTCTTCGTTCACCTGTGGCGTAAGGATGCGAACCATCGGGGTCGCGGGGCCGCTCGTGACTATAGCCCGGTCGCCGACGCGCGCGGCCGGTTTGACGCTGAGGTCAAGCGAGTTGTCATCGACCGTGAGCGCGCTCACTTCCGCGCCGTAGTACCACTGCAAGTCGTCCCATTCCCAACCGGGCGCGAGCGGCAACCCTGTGAAGTAACTCTCGTCGCCGACGAGATCGCCTTCGATGCGTTTGACGCCGCTGGCGACGATGCGCGCGGCCAGATCGTCAATGGCCTTGTAGTAATCGTCGTTATTGAAGCGCGTGGCGTAGGTCGGATCGCCGCGCCCGTAGATGATGAGATCGCCGCGCAGTTTGCCCGCCTTGTCTGGCCGTTCGCTCGCATAGACCGACGTGACGAAACGAAAATCAGGCCCCAAACGATCAAGTGCAGCGGCGACCGTGTAGAGCTTCATGTTCGACGCGGGCATCATCAGCTTGTGCGCGTTCACCTCGAACAGCACGCGGCCAGTGTCGAGCGAAGCGATCTTGGCGGCTAAGAACGCGGGCGCTAACTGCGGCAGATCGACGATCTCTTGCAAGCGCGCGCGCAACTCTTCAACTGTGCGCGGCGCAGGCGCAGTTGGCACAAGTTGCGGCGTCGGCGTCGGCTGTGCGGGTGTCGGCGTGGGCGTCGCGGTTGGCGTCTGGCCGGGCGCGGGTGTCGTGGCTCTGCGCTCGCGTTGCGCGGGCGGCTGTGCGCGTGCGACCCAAAGCGGTGTGGGCGCGACGAGCGACGATAAGATCAGTAATGTTGCTAGAGACGCAAGAGATTTTTTCTGTACGGGCATGATGGCAAGTGCGAGTCGGTTGCGTGCTCCGCGCGTGTTCGTGTCATGACAAGCGCGCGCTTGTAAGTCGCTTATTGATTCGCGCGGCGCGGGCGCAACGCTTTCACGTCCGCGTCCGCCTGTTGCTCGCGCTCGGTCTTTAAGAGCGACGTTTCATAGTTGATGTTGCCGAGCAACGTGTCGAAGACCGCCTTGATGAAACCGAGGATGGCGGGGCCGAGCACCACGCCGGGAATACCGAACGTATAGACGCCCGCGACGAGCGCGATCAGCATCCAGTAAAAGTTGAAGCCGCCCGCACCGCGCGCGGCGAGACGCGGGCGTAACAGCAGCGACGAACCGAGCGTCATCAACACGCCCGCGATCAAGTATATGACCGCGCTTGTCGGTTCGTGACGAAAGGCCAGTAGGTAGATGCCCACGGGGATATAAATAGCCCATTCGCCCAACAGCGGGAAGAAGCCGACGAGGAAAGTTACGATAGCCAACACAACCGCGAGCGGCACGCCGAAGACGATGTTCAAGATGAGGATCAGCAGCGCCTTCAACGTCTGATCGACGAAGACCGCCTGCAACGCGCCGCTCAACGCGCCGCCCACGTTCTCGCCCAACTTCTCATAAAGCGGCAAGTATTCGCCCGGCACGCGCACCTTGATGTAAGCGGCGATGCGGCGGCGTTGCGTCAGGATGTAGAAGACTGTGAAGAAGAAGATCGTGGTCGAAGCCAACAACAACGGGGCGCGTTCGCGCAACGTTTGAATCGCTGCGGCCGAACGCGTCACGGCTTCACCGAAGGCGGTCTGCAAGCCTGCGCGCAAGCCCTGCCGGCTGACCGGCACATACTGTTCAACCGCATGACTGATCGCTTCGATGATCTCCGGCTGCCGCTTACTGACGTATGTCGAATAGCCCGACAACTCGTGCCACGCATAACCGACCAGCACGCACAGCGGGATGACGATCAGCGCCATTGTGATCAAGGCGCTGCCCGCGCGCGCATGCAGATGCCGCTCAAACCATTCCTGCACGGGCAACAGATAGACGCCCGCCACCACGCCGAGCAACAACGCGACTAGCACCTTGCCGACTAATAAAGCAAACAGCACGACCGCGAGCACGACCGCGATGCCGTACACGACGATGCGTCGTGCGTCGGCTACGGTCAACTCGCTCAAGCGCCGCGTGTCGTCGGTGTTGTCGTTAGTCATCGGTTCGATGGCTAATCTAACACATCAACGTTTGACGGCTCGAATGCGCACAGGCCGCGGCTGTTTCAAGCCGCGGCCTGTGCATTTATTTCTTGCACGCTACTTGATACGGACGACGAAGGTGACGCTGCCGGACGTGCCGGGCGGCATGTTGCCGGTGAGTTGCCACGCCACGTAGCTGACGAGCGGATCATATGTGCCGGCTGCGCCGGCCGGCGTGTAGGCGACCGATGGCGTCCACGGCGGCACGGGGGCCGGATAGTTGATCGTGTCGCGGTAATACTTGCGCCCCGTCGCGGCGTTCAACGTCAACGTGCTCGTGCCCGGTGTGAAGGTCATCGAGCCGACCTTGAACTCGGTTGAGCGGACGATTGCGGCGCTGACGACGCTGAACGGGATGATGTCGAGAATGGTCACGGCCGAAGCGTTGACCGTACCGCTGTTCGTGAAGGTGATCGTGTAGGTCAAATCCATGCCCGGCGTGTATGGGCCGGCGGCAGGCGAGACGGTCTTGGTCAGATCGATCTTGGGCGAGCCGGTCACGGTCACGTCTTCGGCAGTACTCGATGCGGCGACATAACTCGCGGTCGTCGTGCCGTTCGTCGTGGTGCGGCGCGGGTCGAGATAGGTTGTGGTCGCCGGGTTCTGATACGTGCCGGTGGCGACGCTGTTGGCGATGTTCACGGTGAAGGTGAGCGCGACGCTGCCGCCGCCCGGAATGGTGAACACGCTCCAAGCGGGCACGGCTGCCCCGGCGGTCGGATCGGTCGGGCTGCTGCGCGCCGCCGAGCCGGTGTAAGTGATCGTGCCGGTCGAGGTGTAAGTGAAGCCGGTGGGCAGCGTGTCGGAGAGCGTGACGTTCGTGGCCGGGCCGAGATTGGCGGCGTTGGCGACCGTGATCGTGTAAGTTGCGGCCACGCCGGTCGGCGTGTTGCGCACGGTCGGCGTCGAAGTCGTCTTCGTCACGGTCAACGCGGGCACACACTGCGCGCCGGAACTAACGCCGGGCACTGTGACCCCAATCGTGGTGCTTGTGCCCGTGCCGCCGGGCGTTGCGCCGTAGACGTTGTTGGGCGCGCCGCTCGTGGTCGTGATGCCGTTCGCGCCGCCTGCGACGTTGGCGGCCCCGTTCCATGTGGTAGCGACGTAGCCGCCGCCGCCGCCGCCGCCGGGACCGTGCCGGTTGTCCGTGTCGCAGGGCGCAGAGCCGCAGATCGTGCCGACGGGGGAAGTGGCCCATGCGTCGCCGCCGCGCCCGCCCGTTGCGGTCATGCCCAGACTGCCGGTGTAGCTGCCCGCGTTGGTGACGCGGACAAGGATGCTACCGCCCGCGCCGCCGCCGCCGCCGCCGTCGTTCGCCGTCAAGTTGTAAGCGTTGCCGCCGTCGGCGGTGAGCGTGCCCGTGCCGCTCAAGGTGTTCGCGCGGATCAGGATGATGCCACCGCCTGTGCCGCCGCTCGATGCGATGGTCGCGGAGTTGTTGCGTGAGGCTGCGCCGCCGCCGCCGCCCATGACGACGCGCGAGGTTGAAGGCGCAACCGACATCACGCCGCCGAAGCCGCCGATGTTGCGCCGCGAGCGCCACGTGAAGCCGCCCATGCCGCCCACACCGGCGTTGCCGCCGCCGCCGCCGCCGGAGTTCTCTTCGTTGACGGTGATCGAGCCGTCCGTGCCGCCGCCGCCCGCGTTGCCGGGTGCGCCGCGCGCGGTGCTGCCGCCGGGATAGCCGTCCGTGCCGGCCGGTGGCGACGTGTCAATCGTATTTGTGCCGTCGAAGACGTAGCGCGGTGTGCCGGCGACGCCCTCGCCTTTCTGCCCGTTGAGATCGTAGCTGGTCAACTGTAAGTAGTCGTTGAAAGTCGGCGTGCTGGAAGCGGGATTGGGGCCGTCTGTGCCGCGCCCGCCGCCGCCGCGAAAGCCTTTGGCGTCCACGTTGACCGAACCGCTGATAGTGAGCGCGCCCGCCACGTCAAAGACGACGACGCCGCCGGTCGAGCCGTTCCACGCCGGAGCGGTGACAGTGCCCGTGATGGTCGCGCTCGAATACTGCGGCACGCGTATGACTTGAAAAGTCTTTTGCCCTTGCGTCGCCGTGGCGGCGGCTGTGGTGTAAGTGCTGGCGAGGCCTGTGCCCGCGCCCGTGCCGCGCACGGTGATCTGGGTCGTGCCGTTAAACGTGACCACGACCGCGTACTCGTAGGTGCCGGCGTCGAAGCCGGTGGCGAGCGCGCCGCTGCCGGGGTCGCCGGCCGCGGCGTCGCCGTAACGACTTGTGTTGCGCGTGTCAATCGCGGCTTCCTGCATCTGCATGACTAGGATCAGATCGCCGGGCGCGAGCGTGGCGGCTGCGCCGGTGACGAGCGTGCTGACGTTGATGGTCGTGCCCGAAGCTGTGCCGACGCCGGGATAGTAAGTGTTGACAATGCCGCTGAGCGAACTGTTGGGGCCGTCGTCGCCGGGCATGGCGCAGACCGTCTGCGCGCGCACGGCTTGCGGCGACGCGAACAGCGCAAGCACGACTAACAGTGCGAGCGCAGACCAAAGCGTGCGCGCATGTCGGCGCAGCCGCGTGGCCAGAGTTGTGAGGCGCGCGCGCGTCACGGCTTCGGCCCTCCCGTACCGGCAGAGGCGACGGGCCCCGTCGTCGGCTTCGGCTGCGCTTGCGTGTCGGCGGCGGTCGGTGCGTTGGCGGGCGGCGCGTCTTTGGGTTTTGCGCTTTGGCGGTCGAGGCCGTCGTAGGCTGTGCCGAAAAGGTCGAACAGGTTCGAGAGCTTGGTCGAGATGGTGAAGTAGAAGCCGCGCGGTTGTGTGAGCAGCACGCCGTCGGGTTCGGCCGCCGACGTGAAGTTGTAGCCGACGCCGAAGCGTATGTCGGCAAACATCCAGTAGCCTAGTTCGACGCCCGCCGAGGTGCGGCGCGTGTGCGTGGCGGGCTGCGCCAAGAGGCGATATTCAAAGGCGGCGTCAATCGAGCGACGAATGCGGCGGGCGGCGCGCAGTTGCGCCATGTAGGTCAAGGCCGAAGTCGAGATCAAACCTTCGCGGCCGTTGCCGCCAAACTTCAAAGCGATGCGGCCGAATAGCTCTGTGCGTTTTTGCGGTTGCCAGTAAGCGTCGGTCGAAAGCACGTCGTTGCGCTCGGTCGTCGTGCCGCCTTGCGCGCCCGTGCCGGCCTGCGTGAACGCGCGATGCGTGTAACTGAACAACAGCCCCTTGTTGTCGGACGCGACGGGTCTGAGCGCAACTGCGGCCGTGCCCGTGAGCGCCGTCGTAGCGCGCCCTTGATAATCAGAGTGCGACCATTGGAAGCGCGCGAGCGTGGTCAAGCCTTCATTGATGCGACCCGCCGCGCCGATGCTGAACTGTTGCCCGAAACTCCGGCCTGCTCGCGCAGTTCATAACGCGCCGCCGTGCGTAAATCTTTGTCGAGCAGATACGAGACGCCGAACGCGCCGCCCGTGAAGCTCTGCCCTTCGCCCGCCATATGGAAGCCGCGCTCGAATGAAAGATCGAAGGCGAGTGCTTTCGTGATCGGCAAACGATTCTGCAAGCCGATGACGGCGAAACTGTCCGTGCCGTTCGCGCCGTTCTCAAGTTGATAACGACCGCTCAAGGCCGTGTTGCGCCCAAGCTTTGTCTCGATGCCGACGGCCGTTTCGCGCCGTGCGCTTGAGCCGACGAAGCCCGTCGCGCCCGCGTCGCTAATGGGCACGATAGGCGCAGACGCAAGCCGCTGCGTGAAGAACAGACGCGCCCAACTGTTCCACTGATAGTTGGCGGCGAGCGTCGTCTGATCAGGATAAGTCGGATCGGCTTCGGTCAAATTCTGTTCGCGCTTGACGGCGAGTTGCAACTTGTCCGTCGCTTGCCATTCGACGCCGACCGAGACGAGATTCGAGGTCGTGCGCTTGGTGTTGAGTGCATCGCTGAAGTTGCGGAAGTCGTAACCGAAGGTTGCGCGCAAACGATCTGTGAACGTCTCGGTCCACAGCAACGATGCGGTCTGTCGTTCGTTGTTGACGTTCGCGGTGTGGTTGCGCTCGTCCATCAGACCGAGGCGCAGCATTGATTTGCTTCGCACCTTCAACTCGGTTGCCACGGTCGCGCGTTGCGAACCGGGCGTGACGGTTGCGCCGAAGGGATTCAAGAAGCCTTCATCCGCGCGCGCATAAGAGGCGCGCAACACGCCTTGCTTGAAGGGCAAGGGCTGCGTCAACTCAAGCCGGTAAGCGTTGCCGTCGTGCGTCTCGTCGCCGGTCGCAAACAGGTTGCCCGTCGTGGCGACGCTGCCGCGACTCACCGCCCACTCGAACTGCAAGCGCCCGCCGCGCGGCAGTTTTTGTTCGCCATCCAAGCCGCCAAGCACGAACTCGCCCAACTCCGCCTGCTTCTGTTGCACGAACGAGAAACCGAGCCGCGTGCCCGTGCGTTCAAGTTGCTTCACGCCGCGCGCCGTGTAGACGGCAGACGACATGCCCGTCGCGCGATGCTCATACGTCACCACGATCTGCACGAGGTTGAGCGCGTAGTCGAACGCAGAGATCGGGCGCAGCATAAAGAGCAGCCCGGCGGTCGCGTCCAAGTTGTAATCGACCGAGCGGATCATCGTCTCGCGCGACAGGATGATCTCAGGGTTGCGCCGGTCGCGCACTTCAAGCGTGACCGTCTCTGAACCGGGCAACAGATCGGCGTGTGATAGTTGGATGAGGCCGAGCCGGCCGGCGGCGAACACGTCGCGCGTGAACGCCGTATCAGGGCGCGCGCCCGTGACCGCGATGAAGTCGCCGCGCTCATTCTCGACGTGAACTTTAACGCCCGTCAGCCTGCGCCCGTAGCCGGTCAAACCAAGCTCGCTTTGCTCCGTGTCGAAGTCGCCGAACATCGCATAGGACCGGCCGCGATCAAGCCGCGCGTAAACTTTCGAGTTCGATTGCGCGTCCTCATAGCGCATCGACGTGTCGCCAAAGAGCGGATAGGCGCGCTCAAGCGGATCGAGTTGGAACAGACGATCACGCCCCGCCGTGCGATTGATCGGCCGCTGGCTATCGTAAGCGAGCGTCAACAAGTTCTGCCCGAACACGCGCCCGCGATAGAAGAACTCGACGTGGCTGCGCACCGTCTCGTCCGTGCCGCGCAAAGCGTTCTCCGGCGCAGCACGACCGACCGATACTTCAGCCAAGCCGACCAACATCGTCGGTCTTAACTCCGGCGTGAAGCGCACCTCGCCGAGCGCCTCGACCGTGCCCGCGCTCGCGCGCACATCCGCCGCGCCCGCGCCGTTATCCGCGACCAACTTAACAACCGCTTCGCCGCCCGTCAGCGAGATGAACTGCTGCCGCGCCGGCAGCACATTCTCTGCGCCGTTCAAGTTCGGCACAGCCGCGACCGACGTTGTGATCAACTTGTCCGCGTTCGGCTTGTCTGTGTTCTTCTTCGCCTGCAAAGACACTAAGCGACCGGCCGAGATTTCAACCGACACGGGCGCGTCCGCCGCCGGATGCTGCCACGCGTCGAAAGCGCGCACGCGCAACATCGTCTCGTCGCGCCCGTCCGCCTGCAACTCTTTCTTATCAGTAACAATTTCAAGCCGCACTGCGGGGCCGCGCCCGTAGACCACGCGCTCGATTGGTTGACCCGCAACGCCGTCAGGGCTAACAGGCGTGACGCGCAGGCGGTTCGGCCCCGGTTTCAGATTCAAGCCGACGAAACTATAAGTCGTCGTCTGACTCTTATGATCGATGCGCTGCTCGCCGATGTTCGTGTCGCTCGCGCGTGCGCGCTCGACTTCGACCGCAACCGTCCAGCCTTCCGCGACACGCGCCTCGACGTTTAGCGCAGGCGTCATAATCACTTCGTTAACTGCGGGCGCGACCAACAGCACCACGCCCGGTGCGACTGGCGCAAGCGCCTCTGTGGACTCGACCTCATACGTGCCCGGCGCAAGCGGCACGTCGTCCTTCGGCGTGTTCGTCGTTGCTGCGCTCGTCGGGTTCGGCGTGCTCGTCGGCGCGGCGTTAGTTGCTGCGCTTGTGTTCGTGTCGCTCGTCGGCGTGAAGCTTGTCTTCTCCGTCGGCAACGTGCGGACTTGATCGAGCGCGCTCGTTTGCGTCTGCGCGCCGTTAAGGTTCGCGTTCGCTGGTGCGGGCTGATCGCCGTCTAATTTTTTCGTCTGCTTGTCGTCTGTTTTCGCGGGCGGGTGCAGCGCGAAGTTCTGGCGCAGCAGACCGCCGCCGCCGAGCGGGGTGCGGAGCAGGCGTGTCCAACTCTGCCCGTCGCGCGTGTCGGCGTCGGTGAGTTTGAAGCCTGCGGGCAACGTCGTCGGATCGAGCGCGATGACAACCGCGCCGTCGTCCACGGCGGCAGGTTATACATCCCGTTCGCATCGGTTGTGACCGACTGCCCGTTGGGCAGATACAGGCGCACGCCCGCCACGCCCTGCTCGCCCGCGTCGAACGTGCCGTTCATGTTCGCGTCCGCGAACACGCGCCCCAAGACGATCTGGCGGGTCGAGAAGATGCCGCGATTGACGCGTACAGTGGCGCGCGCGGGCGGCGACATGATGCGCTCGCCAAGCGTGAGCGTGCCTTCGACGACGGCCGTGTTGACGTTCTCGCCTTCGCGCGCGTTGACGCCGACGCGGACGCGATAGATGAGCGTCATGCGCGCGCCCGCGACGAGCGGACCTAAGCGGAACGTGAGCGTGCTGCCGTTGATCTCAGGCTCGACGTTGCGCGCGGCCGAGGCTGTGCCCGACTCGACGCGCGCCGTGCCCGGTGCGTAGTGGAACGATTGCGGCAGCGTGTCGCGCACGGTCACGTCGTTGAAGGCCGAGGCGGTCGGGTTGTGTATCTCGACGCGATAGGAGACGACATCGCCGATCTCTGCGCGCGGTTGATCGGCCGACTTCGAGACTTCGAGCGCGGAGTTCTCGAACATCGGCACGTTCAAGACGACGGCTGCGAGGTGCGACAACTCGACGGCCTCTTCGGTCAACTCGAAGCTGCCGGCCTGCGCGATAGGTTGCTCGTCGTGTGCGCGCACGGTCACGTCGTAGAGGCCGATCATGGCCGGGCGCAGCGCGAGTTCGAGCAGGCGCGAACGATAGCCGGGCGCGGTGACGTGCAAGAAGTAGCGCGTGGGCGCTGACGGCGAGCCGAGTTGTTCGGGCGTGAGCACGAAGTTGAAATGACCGCCGCCGGGTGTCGTGAACGGATTCTCGTTGCGTGCGTTTGGCGTGAAGCCGATGTCGGGCGCGGTCGTGAGCGGGGTGGTCGCGTGCTCGTCTGTGTGGAGCGTGACGCGCGCGCCGCTGATGGTCGTTGCGCCGCCGCTGCGGCCGGCATAGACCGTGCCGAACGGATCGACGATGGCCACCGTGTCGGTCGTTTGCACGGGCGCGGCGTTGTCGGCCGAGACGAGCGCGTTATTGATCGCGCCTGCGCCGGCCGGTATCTGACCCGTTATGCGCGCTTGCAGTGCGACCTTGACGATCTGTTCCGGGGCCACTTCCGCGAGGCGCACTTCGATCTGGCGCGGCGGGCGGGCTGTGCCTTCGTCCGCGTCGGCCTGATCGGTGAGCACGCGGTCGGCGAGGCGCAGAGAGCCGGGCACGTAGGCGAGTCCGTCGGGCAGTAAGTCGCTAACAAGCACGTTGCGCGCGGGCACGTCGCCGCTGTTGCGGAAAGTGATCGTGTAGTTGAGCGTCTGACCGGGCGCGGCCGTGACGCGCTCTTGATTCTCGACCAACTTGACGGGCGGCAGTTGCGTGTCCACAGGCGACGTGAGCCGCACGCCCGCGCCGACTTGATTGATGATCGTGCCGTCGTCTTCCGCAAGACCGTTCGTGCCGCCGGTAACATTTGAACGCGCGGTGAGCGTGATGGTCAGCAGCGAGTTGGCGGGGAAGTCGTTCGTCGCTAAGAGGGCGATGACGCCGATGCACGCGCCGGGAGCAACGCGTTGGCTCATCGTGGCAGCGAGCGTGATCTGTGTATCGCCGTTGGTGAATGTGCCGCTCGCGTCGTTGTCGAAGTAGAGCGCGGTGATGGCGGCGGGCGCGGTGGCAGAGGCGCGCGTGATGGTATAGAAGTCGGGCGTGTTGCCTGTGTCGCAGACGCGGAAGATGCGTGTGAGTTGTTCGCGCGGCGCGACGGTGGCGGACGGCTCGGTTTCGTCGGGCGTGACGACGAGCGCGTTGACGGGCAGGATGGTGACGGTGATGGTGGGCGAGGTGGTGGTGTAGCCCTGACCGTCCTCGTCGTAATAGGTGGCGTCGGCCTGATTGGAGATGACCGTGCCGGCGGGCGTCGCGGTGCGTGCGCCGTTGTCCTGTGCGCGCGCGCCCGCGAAGCTTGCGAGGGCGAGCGCCAGCGCAAGCGCGAGGCAGCCGGTCAGTCTGTGCGGGGCACGAGCCATAAGGGGCACAAGGTTGAGGCGGAAGGATGAAGACAGAAGGACGAAAGCAGAATGATGATGGATGAATTAATTGCTGATCAGCTTTTTATTCATCGGTCATCATTCTGCTTGCATCCGTTTAGTTAAACTTCCAATGCGGCGCGACCTTTGGCGGTTCGCGGGCGCGGGCACTACGCCGGGCGAAAGCTTGAAGGGCCGCGCCGCATTGGTTTGTTAAGCGCCAGTGGTCCACTAGTGGACCACTGGCGCGGTGGGCTACCTGATGCGGATCGTGAACTTGAACGTTCCCGTCGCTTGGGGTGCAACCGTGGCGATGGTATCGGTCAGTGCAGTTGAGCCGGCAGCGTTGCCGCCAATCACACCACCCGGATCGACCGCCGAGTTGAGCACGTAGTCGCAGAACGACGCCCAGTTGTTCGTGCCTGCGCTGCCGTTCTCGGTGATGACGACGTTCGTGGCCGTCAGGTTGGGATTGCCCGCCACGTTCGCCGTTGCCACGTTCAAGTACGTGATCGTGTACTCGATGTAGTTGCCGGGGATGGGCTGCGCCACGCTGCCGTTCGGCGCGTCGAGCACACGCTGCGTCTTGTTGAGTTGCAGGAAGCCCGTGTAGAGGCGGTCAATCGTTTCGTTCTGCGCGGCCGGCGTGATGCCGGACGCGGCGCGGATGATCGAGGGGAAGCCGGTCAACACGCCGACCCCGACAGGCGCGGTGACACGCACTTGTATGTTCGCGGTCTGCCCGAAGCCGATGGCGAGCGTGGTTGTGCCGCCGCTGGAAACGGTGGTCCAAGACGTGCCGCCGTTGGTGCTGATCTCGACGAGGAACGGCACGCTGCCGGGGCCGAGCGGCACGGTCGGCGCGCTCAGGGTGAACGTGTCGTTGGCGTTGCCCGCGTTCTCAACCGTGTTGGTGAACGTGACCGTGCCGATAGCATTCGTGTTGCTGCCGGGCGGGCGGTTGATGCCGGTCGAGGTCGAGAGGTTGGTGAAGTCGAGGTTGTTGTCGCCGCCGGGGCCGGTGGCGCGCGGTGCGCCGCTCGGCCCGATGAAGACTGCGCCGACTTGCAACAACAGCGTGGGCACTTGATAACCCTGCGTCGCGCTGACCGGATCGGGCGGCGTCGGCGCGGGATATATCTTCGGCTCGTTGTAGTTCGCGTTGCCGTCGCCCTTGTTAACAACAAGGTCGCCCGACTGATCGGTCACAGTCGCGTTGACGCGGTTCTTGGCGAACGCATCGCCGATCTCGAAGACGGGCGTAGTGGTGTCGGCGGTGGCCGAGACGGTCACGACCGTCTGGATGCTGCCGAACGAGCCACCGGCCGCGAGTGTCGCGCCGAGGTTGTAGGCAACACGGCGCACGGTGGTCGGATCGGCCGGCGCGGTGGTGGACCACAACGAAGCGGCCGTCTGCGGATCGGGCAGGTTGGTTTCAACGCCAGCGGCGTCGAACGTGCCGCCGACCGTTGAATAGAGCACGGCGGTAACGCCAGCGGGCAGCGTGCCGAGATTTTTGAAGACTGTCTTCTGCGGCACAGGCACGATGACGAAGACGCCTACGCCCGAAGCGGCGGCCGGAACTAACCGGCAGTGTCACCGCGTTGGCAGCGCGCAAGCCAGTGTTGTTGAGCGTCCACGTATAAGTGATGTCGCTGCCGCGCGCGACAGGACCGGCTGGCGCGTTGATGGCGAGCCGCAGTTGCGTGTCGTTCTCAACCGTGGTCGTCGCATCGCCGCGCGCTTCGGCCTCGCCGCCGACGGGCGCGGGCGTGGTCGTCGTGTCGGTGCGGACTTCAGCGGCCGAGGTGTTGGCGGGGCGCACGTTGTCGTGCGTCGTGTCGCCGGGCGTGCTGTTGACGGGCGCGTCGCCGAGCGTGACGCCGATGGTGCTACCGGCGGCCGCAGCCGCGTTCACGTTCACGCGCACGATGACGAGGAACGAGGTGTTACGTGCGACGGGGCCGTGGCTAACGTTGGCGGCGTTGTTGCGTATGTCTACGTCGCCTGCGTCCACCGCGCCGTCGCTGTTGCTGTCGATCTGGCCGTCGCCGTTGGCGTCGATAACGGCCATGGCGACAGTCGCGCTGCCCGCCAACGTGATCGAGGCACGGTTAGCAAGGAACAACACGTTCGTCGAATAGTTGCTTGTGTTCGCCACGGTGAAGGTGAAGTCCACGCCCTGCTGGCCGGCGACGACGTTCGGCACAGAGCCGGCGTCGGGCGTGATGGCAAGGCCGGCAACGCGGGCGACGGTGACGGTGACGGTCGGTGAGGTGGCGTTATAAGTTGGGCTGCCGCCCGTGCCGTCCGTGTAGGTCGCGGTCGCGGTGTTCGAGATGTCTGTGCCGGCCGCGGTCTGCTGCGCGAGCGCAGGCAGCGTGCCCGTCGTCAAGACGAGTGCAGCGAGCGCGGCGAACGCCCAGAGTGCGGCGGGCGCGATGCGGGATTGCAAAAGGGTTCTCATTTTCGTCCTCATCAAAAGTGTCTGGTAGGTTCTTAGCGGCCGGCGTGCTTCAGGCGAGCATGAGGCTTGTAGCTCCGGCGGGTGGGCGCTTCATGGTAGCGGCCTATTTGACGCGCACCTTGTAAGTGGCTTTGAGCGTGCTGCCAGCGGCGAGCGCGTCGGACCATTCGTAACGCACCTGCGTGTACATCGAGACGGGCGCGGGGACGCGCTTCATCGTGCCGTCAGCCTGTCGTTCTTCGACGATGGGCTGCGCCACAAAGGTCTTGCCGTGATCGATACTGTAGGTAACGTTGGCGGAGCCTTCGGCCGTCGTGCTGCCGGCGACAAAGACAGTGCCTTGCGGAATCTGCCCTGTGGCTTTGTATTCGCGCGCCGCGCCTGTGCCTTCATTCGCAGACGTGATGGTCCAATCAAGCACTTCGCCGGGCCGGACTTCGCCGGCCTTGTCGAGCGCGATGCGTGCTTGCCCGCGTTCGACCGCGCCCGCAAGCGCGATCTTCACTTCGGGCTGACCTGCGCTCACGCGCACCATGTAGTTGTGCTGCGCGAACACGCCCACGCTGCCGACTGCGAACAGTACGATGGCGACGAGCGGCAACGCGCGCACCCTGCTTCTCAACTTCGTCATGACGTTTGTTTCTCCTTACGGTTGCGGGCGCGCGCGACTGATGTTGGGGGTCGCCGGCCGCGTGAGTTAATAGTTAGAGGTCTTAACCGATGGCTTGTCGGGTATTACTACGAGGCGATGCAAACGGGCGCGTATGCGACTCGTTGAGCGCGCACGCGACCGCGTACATAAAATCTTTGACGGCTGTGGAGCGCGGCAGCACGGCGGCAAAGCGCGCGCCATGCGTGGCGGCGTGGATGAGTTCGCCCGGCCTCTCATGCAGCGCGATGAGCGGCACGCGCGGCGCAATCTCAGAGAGCGCCTCGACCGCGCCCGTGCGCCCAAAGCCGGCCATGTCCAAGCCGAGCGCGATCAGATCGAAGCGCCCGGCCGCCGCCCCGCGCAGCACGTCCATCGTGTGCTGGCAAGTCTCGGCTTCGTGCCCGGCCGCTTCGAGGGCGGCCATCATGCGGGCCGCCAAATCCTGATCGTCATCGCAAATCATCACGCGCGCCATTAGTCTTTTGTGCTCGCTTATTTCCCGGTAGGAATGCAACCCGGCAGGCTCGTCCGGGGAAATCGCTTAACAACTCGTATGCCGCGCGGTTAGTCGATTAACCAAACGAGGCAATAGTTAAGCTTAGCGACAGGCGGCGACTGCGCCGGGCAGGACGTGAACGTGGTGTGCGGACAAACGCGGCTGACGTTTTGTCAGGCGGGCAGACAGTTTGTCAGGCGTGCTGTGGGCGGAGATAAGTAGGCGCAGCCGATTGGTACGAACGACCGCCTTGCAAGATCATCGCTTTTTGTTATGATCCGTTTATGGATTACAGCAAGATCATAACCATCGAACCGGGCAAGCGTAGCGGGAAGCCCTGCATACGCGGGACGCGCATGACGGTCACGGATGTTTTGGAGTATCTCGCGGGCGGGATGACCGAGGCTGAGATTCTCGCCGAGTTCCCCGATCTGACGACCGAAGACATTCGCGCCTCGCTGGCGTTCGCGGCCGACCGTGAGCGTAAACTGGCTACGCTGCCACAGTATGAAACTGCTGTTTGATCAAAACCTGTCGCCGCGTTTGCCCCGATTGCTCTGCGACATCTATGTCGATAGCGTCCATGTTAGAGCGGTCGGGTTAAGGGACGCGGACGATGCGCTCATCTGGGCTTACGCCAAGCAGCACGACCTCACGATTGTCTCTAAGGATTCTGATTTCCAACAACGAAGCCTGCTATATGGCAGCCCGCCAAAGTTCATCTGGTTGCGCGTCGGCAACTGTCCCGTCAAGACAATCGAAGACCTGTTGAGAAAACATTCGGTTGCAATCCACACCTTCGGACTGGACCACACCAAGTCACATTTAATGTTGCCGTGATGCTTCGAGCGCGGCGCATGCAACAAGCCAAACATCGCAACAGCAGTTTCTTAATCACTTAAGTCCGATCTCTGTTCGATCTCATACTCGCGCAGTTTGCGGTAGAGTGTGCGGGCGGAGATGCCGAGGAGGGCGGCGGCGCGTTCGCGGTTGCCGTTCTGTTCGGCGAGCACGCGCAGGATGTGTTGCCGTTCGAGTTCTTCGAGCGTGGCGGGTGCGGCAGTGGTTGAAGTGATCGCTTGCTCGGCGTTGGGCGGGCGCGTGTGCGCGGTGGGCAAGAGTAGTTGATCGGCTTCGAGCGTGTCGGTGTTGGCGAGGGCGCAGGCGCGCTCTAGCGTGTTGCGTAGCTCGCGGACGTTGCCGGGCCATGTGTATGCGTTGAGTCGTGCTTGGGCGGCGGGCGACAGTTCGAGCGCGGGGCGATTGAAGCGCGTGCGATAGAGCGCGAGGAAGTGTGTGACGAGCGCGGGGATGTCTTCGCGGCGTTCGCGCAAGGGCGGCACGTGCAGCGCGATGACGTTCAAGCGATAAAAGAGATCGGCGCGGAAACGGCCGTCGCGGACATCGTTGGCGAGGTCGCGGTTAGTGGCGGCGATGACGCGCACGTCGGCCGCGCGGTCGCGCGTCGCGCCGACGCGGCGATAGCGGCCATGCTCCAACAAGTGCAGCAGCTTGACCTGCGCGCCGGCCGGCAACTCGCCCACTTCGTCAAGGAACAACGTCGAGCCGTCGGCCGCTTCGATCAAGCCGCGCTTCAACTGCGCCGCGCCAGTGAATGCGCCGCGTTCGTGACCGAAGAACTCGGACTCGAACAGAGCTTCGGGCAACGCGCCGCAGTTGACCGTGATGACGGCCTCGTCGGCGCGCGCACTCTGCTGGTGGATGAAACGTGCGAACACGTCTTTGCCCGTGCCCGACTCGCCGGTGATAAGCACGGTCGAGTCGAGTCGCGCGGCCGTCTCGGCCGTCGTGAGCAACTCGCGCATCGCGGCGCTTGCATAGACGAGCGCGGGCAACGTCTCGTCCGTCTGCGGCGTGCGCGCAACCGTCGCCCGCAGCGATGCGTTCTGGCGCACGAGCCGGCGCTTCTCGTCGGCCTTGCGAATCAACGCTTCCATCTCGTCGAGCGTCGCGGGCTTGGTCAAGTAGTCGTAAGCGCCGTAGCGCATCGCTTCAAGCCCGGTGGCTAACGACGTGTCGGCGGTCAACATGATCACTTCGGGCGGGTCGTCCAATTTTCTGATCGCGCGCAACGCGTCAAGGCCCGACATACCTGTCATGCGAATGTCCAATAGGACCACATCGTAGTCGCTGGCTTGTAACGCCGCCAGAGCTTCTTCGCCCGACGCGGCCGCGGCCGACTCAAAGCCCGAACGCGACAACTGATCGGTCACGAGTTGGCGTAACAACTGATCGTCATCGACGACGAGCACGCGCGTCTGTCTCATCCCTCGTCCCTTTCTGCGGGCGCGCGGCGCGGCAGCCACAGCCGAAAGCAACTGCCCACGCCAAGTTTTGATTCGACGGTGAGCGCGCCGCCCAACGCTTCGGCGAGTGTGGTCGAGATCGCTAAGCCCAGACCCGATCCTTGCCCAGCCTCTTTGGTCGTGAAGAACGGATCGAAGATGCGCGTCAACGTTTCCGGCGCGATGCCGGGCCCGTGTCGGCCACTTCGACGCGCACGCGCTCGCCGTGCAACTCGGTCGAGACGCGCACGCGCTCGCCGTGCGCTGCGGTCGCATCGAGCGCGTTCACAAACAGGTTGTCGAGTATCTGTCGCACCATCGCTTCGTCAGTGGCTATCTCCGTGATTGCCGGATCGAGTTTAGTCTCAACCGTGATGCCGGCCGTGGCGGCGCGTTGCGCGTGCAACATGGCGGCGCGTTCGACGATTGCATTCAAGTCGCACCCCGCGCGACGGGCGCGACGCTGACGCGCGAGATCGAGCAAGCCGCGCGTGATCGCTTTGCAACGCAAAGCCTGCCGCACTATCTCTTCGAGATAAAAATTCCAGTTGCGTTCGCCCGCGAAGGCGCGCACTTCATCGGGCGCAGCGCGCAGGTCGCGCAACGTCGCCTCGGCGCAAGTAGTGACGGCGGCGAGCGGGTTGTTGATCTCGTGCGCGACGCTGGCCGTGAGTTGCCCCACGGTCGCCAGCCGGCGCGTGCGCGCAAGCTGCTCTTGCACTTCAGACAACTCCGTCACGTCGCTCCAAGTGACGACGCTCCAACCGGCCGTGCCTTCAATCGTCTCCAACGGTGCGACCGCGACCAGATAGCGCCGCCGGTCCTCAGCCTGAATCTCAAACGACGTGGCGCGCGCGGCCCGCTGGCTCATGTGATAAGCAGCGGCGCGTTCGCCGAACAGGCGCGCGAACGCCGTCGTGCAGGACATGCCGATGGCGGCGCTCGGCGCGTCGAAGCCCAACGCCTCGGCCGCGGACGCGTTGCAGCGCGTAAGTTGCATGGCGGCATCGTGGACGATAACGCCGTCGGGGATCGCGTCGAAGGTCTGCTCCCAGATGCGCTTGCCTGCGCCGACGACCTCCAACAGCCGCGCGTGATCGAGCGCAAGCGCGGCCATTTCCGCGAGGCCCGCGAGCGTCTGTTGCTCCGCGTCGGTGAAGCGATGCGCGGCGCGAAAGCCGACGATGAGCGCGCCCAACGTCTCGCCGCGCACGCGCAAAGGCGCAAGCGCCGCGTCGCGCACACCTTCCGCACTGTGGAGCGGGAACTCAGCGCCGATGTCTGCGAACAATAGCAACTCTGTGGTCGTCGTGATGCGCTCGGCCAATGCGCCCGTCACCGGCCTGATCAGCGCGTGCGCGGCCGGTTCAGTGTGAAAACCGCTCGTCACCCGCCACGTGATCGTCTGGTCGGCGCGCGCGAAACTTGCGACCGCGGCCGTGTCGGCGCGCATGACGCTGCGCGCCGTCTCGACAATCGTGCGCAGAGTGGCCGCGCTCTCCGTCGGCTCGGCTTCGGCGGTGCGGTGCGGTGGCTCAGGCGCAGCACTCTGCGCCGGGCGACGCGCCTGCGACGCGCGCTTCCGCTCTGTCGGTTTACTCTTCATCGCGGCCTTAGATCGGGGATCGGGGTGCGCCGCGCCGTCCGGCAGGTGCTAAAGCGACGACGCATGGGGCAGCAATCTTCTACGCGAGAGACGGCCCGGTGGTCAAGCAAAAAACAGCGCCGCGCATCTGTTCGGGTCAACCTTGCCCCGCCGCAATTTTCCGTCAAGTGACGGCGCACGGCGACAACGCACGGCGCAAGCTGCGCGGCCCGTCATCGTATTTAACCGGAGATTAGTGCGGCACATACGTTGCCATAACGAAGATCAATGTCCTGAATCTTATGTTTGGAAAGTGAAAACCTATGCATCAGAAAAAACTTCTTGCCGCTGTCATACTGTTGCTGTGCGCTGTGGGCACGACGCGCGCGCAGGCGCAGTTGGATGAACACAAGTTCGAGATCGGCGGCCTGTTTACTGTCGCCCAGTTGGAGAGTTTTGACGCGGCGGTCAACGGCCTCGGCGGGCGCTTCGGCTACAACTTCAACGAGCACTTCGCCATCGACTCCGAAATTAGCTACTTCCCCGAAACGCATCTCGGCAACGATCAGATCGGCTCGAAGCTGCAAGCTTTAGTCGGCGTCAGAGCGGGCGCGCGCTCGAAGTATGTCGGGGTGTTTGCTAAAGCACGCCCCGGCGTCATGTTCATCGGCGAACGAACTTCGGGCTTCAACTGTAATCGACAACCATCAGTGACCGTGTGCCGGCCTGAACATGACAACTTGGCTTTGGACGTGGGTGGCGTGGTCGAGTTCTATCCTTCGACCCGCAGCATCATTCGCCTCGACGTGGGCGACACCATCGTGCGCGAGCGCCAGACAACACGCGGCTTGCTGTCGAATACCGACCTAACGACCAGCACCACGACGAACAACTTGCAGGTGAGCATCGGCTTCGGCTTCCGCTTCTGATGTAAGACCTGTTACGAACACGCGCGCTAAAACAATCAGGGCGACCACAAGCAATGTGATCGCCCTGATTGTTTTCAAGCACGAGCTTGTAACCGCGTCAGTCCGCTTTGGGTGCGGCGGCGCGCACGGCTTCGCTGACGCCGGATTCGTACTTCTTGAAGTTCTCGTTGAAGCGACGGGCGAGGTCGTGCGCCTTGCGGTCGTAGGCTTCGGTGTCGTGCCAAGTGTTGCGCGGCGTCAGCACTTCGTCGGGTACACCGGGGCAGGACGTGGGCACGCCGACGCCGAAGACCGGATCGGGGCGCGTCTCGACGTCGGCGAGCGAGCCGTCGAGGATGGCGCGGATCATGGCACGCGTATGCTTGATGGACATGCGCTGCCCTTCGCCGTAGGGGCCGCCGGACCAACCCGTGTTGACAAGCCAGCAGGCCGAGTTGTGCTCGTGCATGCGTCTGACCAAGCAGATCGGCATAGACGCCCGGATGCAAGACCATGAAGGGCGCACCGAAGCAGGTTGAGAATGTCGCTTCCGGTTCGGTCACGCCGCGCTCCGTGCCCGCGACCTTCGCGGTGTAGCCGGAGAGGAAGTGATACATCGCCTGTTCGGGCGTGAGCCGCGCGACGGGCGGCAGCACGCCAAAGGCGTCGGCCGTCAACATGATGATGTTGCGCGGGTGGCCGGCGTAGCCTTCGGGCATGATGTTCGGGATGCTCGTCAACGGATAAGCCGCGCGCGTGTTCTCGGTCTTTGCGGCGCTATCGAGATCGGGCACACGCGTGACCGGATCATAGACGACGTTCTCCATGACCGTGCCGAACATGCGCGTGGTGCGATAGATGTCCGGCTCGGCTTCGGGCGAGAGGCGTATGACCTTCGCATAGCAGCCGCCCTCGAAGTTGAACACGCCGTCTTCAGACCAGCCGTGTTCGTCGTCGCCGATCAGTTGCCGTTCGGGATCGGCTGACAGAGTAGTCTTGCCCGTGCCCGATAGACCGAAGAAGATGGCCACGTCGCTCGCGTCGCCGACGTTGGCCGAGCAGTGCATCGACATCACGCCGCGTTGCGGCAGCAGATAGTTCAGGATCGTGAAGACGCTTTTCTTCGTCTCGCCCGCGTAACTTGTGCCGCCGATCAAGACGAGCCGCTGTGTGAAGTCCATCAAGATGAACGTGGGCGCGCGCGTGCCGTCGGTCGCCGGGTCGGCTTTGAAACTCGGTATGTTGATGATCGTGAAGTCGGGCGTGAAGTTCGCGCTCGCGTCCGTCGTCTTGTTGATGAACATGGTGCGCGCGAACAACGAGTGCCACGCGAGTTCGGTGATGATGCGGACGGGGAGACGGTAACGCGGGTCTGCGCCCGCATACGTGTCCTGCACGAACAGATCGCGCCCGGCCGTGTGGGCCATCATGCGGTCGCGCAGCGCGTTGAATTTCTCCGGCGAAAATTCCTTGTTAACGTCGCCCCAAAAAACTTTATCGGCGCTCGCGGCATCGCGGACGATAGCCTTGTCTTTGGCCGCGCGGCCCGTGTGCTCGCCCGTATCGACGATGAGCGCGCCGTGCGCGGAGATGATGCCTTCTTGGCGGCGCGCGATCTCTTCGTAGAGTTCCGGCGCGGTCAGATTCCAGTAGACGTTTGACGCCTGCGTGATGCCGTAAGTTTCAAAGGCCGCGCTCGCTGCGACGGTGGCCTTTGTCCGGCGTGCTGCCGCCTTCCTTTGTTAAGACCGATGCTGCCATAAGCTTCTCCTTAAGTTAAATGATGAACGATGAATGCGGCATGATGAATAAAGATCAGCTTGTCTTTTATTCGTCATGCATCAATCATACTTCATCATTCATCATCCAGACTGCGACGCTGGCGAGCCAGTTCGCGCAGGGCGACCGAGAGGTCGCGGGCCGTGCGCTCGATCCGGTCGGCGTAGGCTTCAAGTTCGTCCGCCGTTTCGGGCGCGCGCGCGGGCATGGCGGCGAGCGCCGCTTCCGTCTGCACGTTGAGCCGTTCGGCGGCGGCGTGCGCCTCCTGTTCGGCGTTGGAGCGTTGCTGCGGCTGGTCTGGCTGCCCCGGCGTACTGCGTCTGGTTCTGCTCACAAAAATACCTTTGTTGATGTTGGCGCTTGTAGGCGTTGTTGGTAATTGAGTTCGTCGTTAAGGCACTGTCATACATCATCCGGCGCGCGGGATCAAGTCGTGCCAGCGCGCGTGCCGTCGTCCTGCGCTGCGGCCCCGGCCCCGGCACGGCTAAGTGGAGCGCGCGCGTGAGCAACAGCAACTCTTGCACCTGATCGTTCTGCAACCGCTCCATCCGGCGCGTCATCTCTTCGAGCATCAACTCGCTCTTGAGGTTGACGCGAAAGTCGTTCTCGGCGGCGAGGCGATCTTTTTCGCTGGCGCGGTTCTGCGACATCATAATGATCGGCGCTTGCAGCGCGGCCGTCATCGAGAGCATCAGGTTCAACAGGATGTACGGGTAGGCATCGAACTGCTGACCGCTGCTCAGCTTCCCGATCAGGATACTATTGACGATCATCCACACTAACAGGAAGCCGACGAAGATGAAGATGAACGTCCACGAGCCGCCAAAGGCCGCGACCTTATCGGCGACCCGCTGCCCGACGGTCATCTTCTCGTCCATCTCGACGTTGATGTTGCGCGTCAGCCGTTGCGAGACGAGTTTGTTGGTCTGCCGCAAACGCCGGCCGATCTCCTGAATCATCACGAGCGCGGCCTGCGGGTGACTGAGCAGAAACTTCTGCATCTGCTCTTTGCTCAAGCGGCCCACGGTCGTCACTTCGTCGGCGCTGGCGCTCGCGGAGCGTTCTGCGCCGTCGATGACGGCCAGTTCGCCGAAGAAGTCGTTCGGCCCGAACCGGGCCGAGCACGACCTCGCGCGCGTCCTCGTCGTGCGTCCAGATGCGGACGGCCCCTGTGCGAATGATGTAGGCGGCGTCGCCCGGATCGTTTTCGTAGAAGATGACCTCGCCGTCTTGATAGGTCACATCTTCGAGCAGGTCGTTTAACTCGGCGATCTCTTCTTGGCTAAGACCCTGATAGAGTGGCAACTCGGCCGCGGCCCGCGCCGCCGCACCCATGGAAGGCATGCTGGTTGACATTCTGGTGTTAGACTCCTTAAACGAGCGTCGCAGGTTGGCGCACGGTGAGCCGCGAACCCCGGCCTTTCGGCGGGCACTTTAGCGCCAACCGCGCCGAAAGGCAAAGGAAAGCGGATCACAAATAACCGAGCTTAATCTTAATGAACCTGAAACCGGAGCGGGCCGCGTTCACGCGTCGCGAGTGGCAGATCATCGAGACGCACCGGACGCCCCGGCAAGTGCAGCGGTTTCTCTCGGCGCTGCCTTACAACCGCGAACTCTGCGGCGGCACGCTGCGCTCGTTCCGCGAACTGCTCAGGCACAACGAGGCGCACTGTTTAGAGGCCGCGCTCGCCGCCGCCGTCATTCTCGAACAGCATGGTTATCCGCCGTTGCTGTTGAGCCTTGAATCACAGGACCAACTCGATCACGTCGTTTACATCTTTCGCCAGCGGAGCTTGTGGGGCGCAATCGCGCGCTCGCGTGATAGAGGCTTGCACGGCCGGCGGCCCGTGTTCCGCACGCTGCGACAGTTGGCGTGGAGTTATTTCGATCCGTATGTCGATCTGACGGGGCGCATCACGGGCTATGGCGTGGGCGACCTCTACGAGTTGGGCCGCTACGATTGGCGCTTCGCACGGCGCAATATGTGGCGCGTCGAACGCTACCTACAAGAGATTCCACACCGCGCGCTCCGATCATCCGACCGGCGCTATGCACAGTTACATGCGCGCTACAAAGACTGGAAGAAAACACACCCGCACGACTCGCCCATCTACTACGACAACCGCCACCAGTGGATGATGTAAATTGCGGAATGCGGATTTCGGATTGCGGATTCAAGAACAACTCTTGTTTGAATCCGCAATCCGAAATCCGCATTCCGCAATCTTATTGCACTGTTGCTGGTAGGAGCGAGCCACGGCGGTCGGTGGCGATGGCTGAGCCGTCTTCGTTGACGATGCCGATCATGCCGTGGAAGTGTATGTCCGTGCCGTCGAGGATGAGCAGCACGTCGCCGGCTTGCACGTGCGGGTTGTTGAGTTGAAACCGCACGACGGTGGCGCAGCCGTTCTCTTGTTCCACCGTCTCGAACGCGAATGAATCGGCGGCCATCACAACGGTCTGCGAGTTGTTGGTATAGTTGGGTCTTTCGGACATGAATGCTTTCCTTCTATTGACAGTCAAGCGGCGCGGTTAAAAATTCTGCGGATTAAAAGCGCGCCCGTAAAGTTCCTGATAGACCCAGCCAAGCACGCGCACTTCGGCGGTGCAGAGGGCTTCGAGCCAGCAGCAGGTCAGATAAATTTCGCGCCCGCGCGCGGTCGGTATCTTCGCGGCTTCGGCGACGGTCGAAGCGGCGGCGATGTCGAGTTTGTAATCGTGCGCCACATCTTCGTTCGTGCGCGCGGCCTCGTCGAGCGCGTTCAGCAGTTGCCCGATCCATTCGTGCAGCGCGTGCTCGTCCTTATTGGCCGCAACCGCCTGCACGATGCCGACGGCGAGCCGCGCCTCGGCGCTCTCGAAGTGATAAACCTCTTCGCCCGCTGCGCGCGCCGCCTGTTGCTTCCACTGAAACAACTCTTCGACCTTCGGATTGCGGATCATGTTCACGCGCGGATCGTGTTCGAGAAACCACTCGATCAGATCGGCGAGCGCGGGCACGTCGATCTCGCCCTGCGCGTCGCGCGCAAGTTGCGGCGGCCCGTCGGCGGCCGCGCGCCCGCCCCTAGCTTTGACTTCAGACATTCGCGCCGACCGCCTCTGCGTCCGCTTGCGGCGTCGCGTTGTCTTGCTGCGCGCGCAGTTGCTTGCCGAAGACGCCGTTCCACGGCGGGATCACGATTGAGATCGCGCCCGCGCCTTGTGCCTGACACGACAGACGAATGAGCGGCTTCGGTTCGTCGGTGTCAACGTAGCCGAACAGCTTCATCGCCTTGCGCTCGCGCTGGCTTACGTCGGACAACTTCTCCGCGCCGCCGAGCACGCCGACCCAACACGTGCCGCACGAAGCCGAACGACACTGCACAGGGATCGGCCCCTCGTTCACGGTGCAACGCGGATCGGTCTGCCACCAATCGCGCTTGTCGGTCGCGGCGGCCGAAGCGACCTCTTGCCCCGTCACCATCTTGAAGCGCGCTTCCGGATTATGCTCGTTCCAAACAACCGTCCAACGTTTGTCCGTCGTGCGCAAGAAACCGAGCAAGCCCTGACTGTCATCACGCGCGCGTTCAGCCAGCACGTCGGCGGGCGACTGCCGCACATATTTTTTATCGAGCGCAACCGTGCCCGGTGTCTCGTTGAACGCCTCAAGCCCGACTTGCTGCAACGTCATAAACGCAACGGCCGCGATGCCGAGCGTCAGTGCTTCATCCACCTTGCGCGCGGCGGCCACGTTGCGCGCAATAGCACGAATCTGATCAACGAGCGCGCTGTTGTCCGTCGGCTTAAAACTTGCTGCATGCGCGGCCGTTGCCTGTTTGACCTCAGGCCAGAAGCGATGCCCGTAGAGGAACGTATGCGCTGTGTCGATCTGCTCGCGCAATATAATATTTGCCTTGCAGCAACAACTTCTGCGCGAGCCGGGCCGGATCGTCGGCCGCGTCTAACGCGCGTTGCAAGACGAGGGGAAAGAAGGCGAACCAGATTTGCGTCGCGTTGCGATCAACTTCGTGGACGGCGGGCAACAAATCGTTCACGACGCGCGCCCATCGGGCCGCGTCGTGCTGCGCGAGAAATGCTTCAAACTCGGTCTGCTTATCGTTCATAAATACCTCGGCACAAAATCTCCGGCCCAATCAAACCTCAGAGTGTAGCCGCTCCCGCCCAAAGTCTCAAACGGCCGAAAGGATCGTTACTTGGTTATCGGTGCTTGGTTATTGCAGATCGATCACGATTGACTCGGCGCTCGTTTGCGCGGCGACGGGGCGCGGGCCTAACAGCGAGCGGGCGAAGACGTAGAGCGCCCAGCATTCGAGCGCGAAGGGCGGATAACCGAGGTAGCCGAGCACGGGCATCTCGAAGAATTTAATGTGGCCCAGATAAGGCACGGTGTAGGTCCAACGCGAGAGCGCCCAATAGTTCCAGAACTCCCACAAGAAACCGCAGACCAGACCGGCCAGACAAAGCGCCGCGAGTCTGCGCCAGTGGCCGCGCATGAGATCGGCCGTGACCGAAGGCCAACCGCGCAACGCGTTCAACGGATCGAAGACGAAGAACAGCCCCGTCCACACCAACGGCACAAGCCACTCGTTAATCACGACCAACGGCAACACCGCGCCGATTGCGCCGACGACGAGCAGCGCGTAGAGCGCCGTGCGTGGCAGCTTGATCGGGCGCACAGGTTTGGCCTCGCGCCTGAGTTTTATGTTCCACAGTTCGGCCGTTTGAAACAGGGCGGGGAAGATCGTGGCGAAGGCCCAATCGTAGCCGACGCGACGCAGGTAAGGGTTGCGCACGATATCGTGGTAGTGCCACCAAAGTTCTTGCTCGTCACGCCAGAAGCGCGGCGTGTTGTAGAACTCGAACACCCACCAGCACGCAATCGAGATGACGCAAACAACCAGTAGCTCCAACCGGTTCGACACCATCAACGAGCGCCCCTTCACTCGATAGACGAGCGCGTCCGTCAGCAGCAAGTAGCCCGTCCACGCAATCGGCGTGATCCAATGACTGACGAACGGCTCGCGCGCAATGAGCAACACTTCCGCGACAACGATGATGCTCAAGCCTACATAGCCGTGCGCTTTGAACTTGTGCTCAGGCATAAAGAAAATAATGAAGGCGGCACGATGACGGATGAATCAACTGCTGATCAGCTTGTCATTCATCCGTCATCGTGCCGCCTTCATGGGTTTGCTTTTATGGCAACGCTTCGACGTTGACGAGGAAGCGGAAGCCGCCGCCTTGTTGGACGCCGAGGACGAACTGCACGTTGACGGTTGCGCCGGGTGCAAGCGCGCCGCCGGGCAGGGCGACCGTTAAGGTCGAGTTGAGGCCGCCGCCCATAACTTGCGCGGGCGGTTGTTCGAGCGTCGTGCCTTTAACTAAGACGCTGCCGCCGCTCGTCGAAACAGTTGCATCGAGTGAATCGAGGGCGCGCAGATCGGCCGTGCCTGCGGGCGCGGGCGCACTCGTGATGTCAACGACGCGGAAGCGCAGCCGTGTGACGGGCGCGGCGGTGCTGTTCCTGAACTTGCGTCTGATCGTGAGCGTGCCTTGTGCGCCGTTGGTGACGGTGGTGAAATCACGCACGCGGTTCGGTGCGGCGGTTGACGCAACGCCGGGGTCGACGAGCGTGGCTTTGATCTGCGCGTTGCGCTGCACGGGACTGGTCGAGTTCTCCGGCCCCGGTGCGCCGAGTTGTGTTTGCAGACCGCCGAGCACGCCCGCTTTGATCGAGACGAGCGCGAAGTCTTGCGCGTTGTCGCCCGTGTCTTGCGACAAGCCCGTGTTGAGCTTGCGTAGCCAACTGTATTGCGCGTCCGAGAGGAAGTCGAAGTTCTGCCCAAGCCCTGCGCCTTCGCGCAAGAGTACCGACGCTTGTGTGCCGCCCACCGCGTCGAGGCGATTGGCCGCCGTCCAGTTCAACGGGTTGCTGGTGCGGAACAGGGCAAGGCCGGCGAAGGGCGCATCGGGCGCGTGCGTGTAGCTGCCGAGGCCCGTTGCGTCGGCGTTGGCTTGGCCCGCGCCGCCGTAAGTTTGCAGGCTGTAGCCGCGCGCGGGCGTGTAGAGATAATGCCCGCGCGCAGGGATGGACGTGCCCGCAGGGATGATTGTGAGCGCCGCAAGCGCGCCGCCCGCGTTGGTCGTGGAGACGAGCGCCCAACCGTCCGAGCTATCCGTGGTTGTCACAGTGAGCGGCTGATCGGTGTTGTTGTATAGCTCGACAAACTCGTCGTCAGAGCCGCCGGGACCGTCGATGCGAAACTCGCTGATCAAGATTTGACCGGCGTTGGTCGGCGTGGGCGAAGGCGCGGGCGTGCCCGCGGCTTGCGTGATGGTGATGAGTTGACCCGCGACGACGAGCGTGGCGGTGCGCGCCGCGCCCGCGTTCGCCGCGACCGTATAGTTGACAGTGCCGCTGCCGTAAACATTCGCGCCCGAAGTGATCGTGAGCCATGCGGGCGCGTTGCTCGTGGCGAGCCAGTTGCACCCGGCCGCCGTCGTCACGTTGATGCTGCCCGCGCCGCTTGTCTCTGCGAACGCGGCGCTCGTGGGCGTCATGTTGTAAGCGCAAGTGGTTTGCGTTTGCAGCGCGTGCGCGACGTTCAAACGACCGTTGGTTAAGACCAGACCGGACCACTGCGACAGCACGTCCACCGTGTTCATCAACGACGCTTTGAGCGACATGGCACTGAGCGCGCTGTTCTGCGCCGCGAGCAGCGCCGCTGCGCCCGCGACCATCGGCGAGGCCATCGAAGTGCCGCTAAGTTGCCCGTAAGACAGATCGCTTGAACGCACCGTGCTCAAGATGTTGACGCCGGGCGCGGCCAGATCGACCATCGTTGCGCCGTAGTTTGAAAAGCTCGCGCGATTGTCGCTTGCGTCCGACGCGGCGACCGAGATGATCGAGGGCACGTCATAGCTCGCGGGATAAAAGGCCGACGTGTCGTTGTTCGAGTTGAAGTTGCCGGCGGCGCAGGCATTGAGGATGTCTTGTTGGCCGAGCGCGTCGAACGCGGCACGCAACGCGAGATCAAAAGCGGGCGCTTCGGGTGCGCCGCCCCAACTGTTGTTCGTCACGCGCACGTTCACGCCGCGCCGCTTCATCATCACGACGTATTGCAAGGCCGCAATCGCCGTCGCCGATGTGCCGTTGCCTCCGAGGTCGAACATCTTGAGCGCCATCAAGCGCACGTTCCAGTTAACGCCCACGACGCCCACAGAGTTGTTGCCGACCGCGCCGACGATGCCCGCGACGTGTGTGCCGTGGCCGTGATCGTCCAACGGGTCAGCATCGTTGTTGGCGGTGTCGATGCCGTACACATCATCAACGTAGCCGTTGCCGTCGTCGTCAATGCCATTGCCGGCCACTTCGCCGGGGTTGTGCCACATGTTCGCGCTTAGGTCCTGATGCGTGTAGCGGACGCCTGTGTCCACGATGGCGACGACGACGCTAGTGCTGCCCGTCGTCGTGTCCCACGCGAGCGGCGCTTGAATCTTAGCGAGGCCGTATTGCTCGCCGGACAGAAAACGCGGATCGTTCGGATTGGTATCGGTCGGCGCATAGATGAAGTTCGGCTGCGCGTAAACGACGCCGGGCATTTGTTGATAGCGCGCGAGCGCCGCTTTCATGCTCAAGCCGGCGGGCAGGCGCACATGCTGCCACGGCGCGAACGTGAACTCTCTCAGTACGGTTGCGCCCACTTGCGCGTTGAGCGTGCGCGCACCGTTGAGCGCCTTCGCGTCGGCGAACTGCACGAGCAATTCGTTCGCCACGTAAGTCTGCTTCGGCGCGGCCGCTTTCGACGGAGCGACCCCAGACGCTTGCGTTAATTTCTGCGTGCTGTTGTTGCGCCGCTGCTGTGCCGTGGCGACGGACAGACCGACTTGCAGCAAGGCGCACGTTGCGACCAGACAGATTGATGATTTGATGAAGCTCATACGGATTGCGGGTTTAGTGAAACTCATATGCTTGGCGAAACTCGTTGTTGACTGTGCCAGACCTGATGCGCTAGCGACCGGGGCAGTTGTCAGGATAGCCCGTGGGCCAAGCGCACGCCAAACGGGGCAGCGCACTTTAAGAACGACTGTGCGGCGTGTGGACTGTGAGCCGTGAGCGCATGCGCTGTTGCCAACGACTACGCACCGCCTCGACCTCTTCGATCTGCGCGAGTACTTCGTGCAGCGTCTCGCCGCCCATTTGTCGCATCTTCAAGTAGAGCAGCGCGGGCACGATGGACATTAACGGCAGCACGAAGATGTTCACGAGGCCCGTCAGGTTCGTCGTTAGTTTCACACCGGGCGCGGCGTTGGCGCGATGCGACATCACGGACAGACGACCGAGCAGCGCGCCCACGAGTGCCGGGATCGCAAACTGCAACAAGGCAACGATGATCATCGTGCGCCACGAGCGCGCCGCCAACTCGCGCGCCCGTTTGAGCGCCGCCTTCCCCTCCAAGTTCTCCATCAACACCACCGGCGCATAGAGCAGATAACGCACCGCGATGACGAAGCCGGGGATGATCAGTAAGAAGCCCAGCATGATGCGGATGGTGATGCGGGCGCTCGTGCGCAAGAACGGCCGCCAGCGCCGTTTCAGCACGCCAAAGGCGGCGCGCAGTTCGACGGGTCTAAGTGGCGCGATGGTCAACTGTGTCACGATCAGCGCGGTCACGCCGGAGATGATCGACGCGGCAAAGAAGTTGGCGAAGATTTGCAGGAGCGCAATGATGCCACCGACGACGACCATGAACGTGCGTGAGACAAGGTGTGCCGCCTCGGCCATCTGCACGGCGATCAGCAAGCAGCGTGAGCGCGATGACGGGTATGTGCGCGATGAGCGATAGGCGCACGAACTTTGGGAAGTACTCGCTGTAGAGCGCGAAGGCGCGGCGATAGAGCGCGCCCAGTCCGTCGCTGTTGGCGCGCAGGGCATTAGTGAAAGCGGCGGCCGTCTGCGGGCGCGCGGCCGGGTCTTTCTCAAGCGCCGACATCACCACACGCGCCACGCGCGCACGCACTTTCGGATTCCGCTCGCGCAACGGCAGCGGCGTGCTCTCCGTGTGTTGTTGGATGACAGTCAGCGTGTCGCCCGTGAACGGCGGTGCGCCCGCGAGCATCTGATACGCGATCACGCCGAGCGAATAAATATCTGCGCGCGCGTCCAGGTGTTCGCCGCGACACTGTTCGGGCGACATATAAAGTGGCGTGCCCATGATCGCGCCGACGCGCGTTAGCCCGGCCGTCAAGACCGTGCCGGCCGCATGAGCCGTGGCTTGCACCGTCGCCGGTTGCGGCTGCGTCGCTTGATCGAGCATGCGCGTCTGGTCGCTGTCGTCAACGTCGTGCGTCTGCCGCGACGGCGGCGCGGGCGCAGTCTGCGCCGCATCGAACACACGCGTCTCGGCCGCGTCAACGCTCACAGGCACATCTTGGTCGTATTCAGTCACGGCTTCGTGCGCACTGTGACTAACTGCCTGCGCGCCGCTTTGACCGGCCGGGTACAGCATCGTGTCCGCGCCGAGATCGGTGACGGCCGAGCGCGCTGACGGTGTGCGCGGCTGCGTCTGCGTTGGTGCAGGCAGGCTTGCAACTGCGCCGACGGCGGTGTCGGCTTCCGCCAGTTTAGCGATGCCGAAGTCGAGGACCTTGACGCGGTAGCCGCCGAGGCGGTTCGGTTCGAGCCAGATGTTGTCGGGTTTCAGATCGCGATGGACGATGCCCTGTTGGTGTGCATCGTTGACGGCGGAGCAGACCTGTTCGAGTATGTCCACCACCCATTCGAGCGGCAGGCGTTCCTCTTCCGCCAGCACGTCGCCGAGCGTGCAGCCGTCCAAGTATTCCATCACCAGATAAGCGACGCGTTCCGCCTCCGCACCCGTGCGCGCAAACCCGAAGTCGGTCACGTCCACCACGTTCGGATGACGCAAGCGCCCCGCCGCCCGCGCCTCGCGCTTGAAGCGTTCGACAAACTCCTCGTTGCGCATGAACTGCGGCGCGATCAACTTCAACGCCACGAACCGCTCCGTGCCCAGATGCGTCGCCAGATAGACCGCGCCCATGCCGCCCTGTCCGAGCAAACGCTCAAGGCGGTATTTCTCGTCAAGCACCTGACCGACGTAATGCTCTAAGCCCGTCATCTTGGTCGCCTATCCTACCGTAAATCCGGCGCACCTGTCTGCCGTTGCCCGCGCACCTGTCGGCTTCGGTCAGTGCTTGCGCTGCAACTCGCCGAGCAGGTTTCGGTTGTCGGGATAGACGAAGTTCGCAAGCTGCCAACCCGCCCGCCCCCGGCGCAACTCAATGTGCAGCGTGCGCCGCTCGATCTCTTTTTTACCATCAAGCCACAGTAACGTAACCGGCACGCGGGCTTGCGCGCCGATCAGTGCGGCCGGACCAACGCGGAACGTAGACGGATACTCCTGCGTATCGGTGAAAGGATCGCCGTTAAAGTACGGGACCTCATCAGGCGCAACCGGCTTGCGCAACTCTGCCAGCAGCAGCGCATAAAGCTCCGGCGTAAACCAACGCTGCCTGCGCCGCACGCTCGGCGCGTCAAAGCCCATACCGTGCTTAAAGTGAAAGCGGTAAAAGTTATTGACGACGGCCGCCGGCCCCGCAGTTCTCGTTTGGGCGCGCACAACCTGCGCGCTCACTAAGGCTGTGGCCAACAGGATAACTACCAGCCCGAATCGTTTGCTGATCTGTTTGCTGTTCATAACGAATGGTTGGAGTTCGAGCGCCGTTGATGATCAAGTCGCACTGTTGCATAAGCCACCCGTGCCGCCGTTAGATCAAGCGGGCGCGGGCTTGCCGCCGCAGAACTTGATGGCGCTTTGCAGGGCGCGCGCCAGTTTGTTGGCAACCTCGCGGTCGTTGTGTTGCAGATCGACGCCGTTATATCTGACCTCAGAACCGCTGCCGTCGCCTTTGAGTTCGCGGAACGCGCCTGTGCCGCCCGTGGCCGTGATGCTCACTTGCCAGACTTCGGGGCTGAACGTGGTGCTTGGGCGCTGGCGCAACTCGATCTTGACGCTCGACGGATCAAGCTCGGCCAGCGAGACTGTCATCGTGTCGCGCTGATCGCGCCACTCGACCGTGCAGCCTTGAAACCGCAGCGGCTCATAATCGACCTGCGTTTCGTTCGTGACCGGCGCGGCATCTGTTGACTCGCCCGGCGTCGTGGTTTGATAACTAAACTTGGTGGGGAAGTATCGCTTGATCCAGTTGAGCGCCTCGGCGAGCGTCGCGGGCGTTTCCGGCTCGGCCGGTCGTTCGACCGGCGGCGCGGGGCGACTCTCCGGCGTCGGGGTCGGCGTGGCAACCAGTACGGGCTGCGGTTGCACAGGCGGCAGGCTCGGCTCGGTTGCGGGCGACGCGGTTGCGGCCGGCTGCTGCGGCGTGACCGGCTCGTTGCTCTTTTTGCCGCCGAGAGTGCGTAGGCGGATTCTGGCCAGATCGGCAAATTGCCCGGCCGGATATTTATGTAGATAAGCGGCGTACTCTTCGGGGTCGGTGCTGTTCTTGATGCTGTCCCAGAAGCTAAGTTCAACGTCGAGCGGCGAAGCGGGCGCGGCAGTCTGGCCGGGCTGCGTCGGCGTCGCGCCGCCGGGCGTGCGTTTGTCAGGGTCGCGCCGGGTTGCAGGCTCAGAGGGGCGGCGGGCGGCGGTCGTGTCGGGCGCAAGCGGGCGCACGGCGACCAGTGCCTTCGACAACTCGCGCTTGAGTTCTTGCGCCATCGAAGCGTCCAGCGGTTGCAGCACGTTGAGTTGTGCTTCGGCCGCGGTCAGTTCGCCGAGACCGACGTAGGCTAGACCGAGCGACAGGTGCGCCTCCGAGTAGTTCGGCTTGAGCCGCACGGCCGATTTGAGATAGCCGACCGCTTCCTTGAAGTTATCCAGCCGCTCGTAAGCGTAGCCGATCCCGTAATACGCCTCGGCGTAATCGGGCGCGAGGCTGATGGCCTGCACGAGCGGCTTGAATGCATCGCTATTGCGGCCGATGACGTTATAGGCCGTGCCGAGCGCGCATTGCGCGTCCGCGTTGCGGGGCGCGAGGCGCACGGCTTGTTGATAAGCGGTCACGGCCTCTTTGTCGTTGCCCGCGTTCAAGTACGCGTCGCCCATGTGCAAGTAAGCTTCAACGTCCTGCGGGTTATCCACGAGCGCGTGCCGGTAAGACTTGATCGCCTCGGCCCATTTCCCTTCGTCCGCGTGGCGCAAACCCTCTTCGACATAACGGCTCACGTTCGGCTCGGTCGCGCCGGCCGCCGGCTTAGGCTTGCGTGTCTTGGCTCTGGATTGCGCGCGTTGCGCGGCTACGTCGGGCGCAAGCATGAACAGGGCGAGCAAGCTACTGACGACAACGGGGCTGAACCTACGCAAACTCATAAAGACTCCGAAGGTGTTAAAGAGATCGGCGGCACGACGAAGATGAGCGGCTGATCCGAACTGCCGTGAAACGGCCGAACGGCGTGCGGAGCAAAGGCAGGTCAGACTCTAATCGCCTGCGGCCAAAAGTCAAGCGGTTTTAAGGGTGGCGGTGGGACAGGTCACATTCGTTGCCTGCGCTTCGATGTGGTGCAGGCAATGTGCCGGTTATACTTTCATGCTCGCGCCGTCAGGTCAGTCCCGCTTGTGGACTTGAGATTTGCGGTGTCGCCTAACTGCCGAACAGGCGCTCGTATTCTTCCTTCGTCCGGCCGTAGCACTCGCACGCCGTCGTCTCTAAGCCGGGCCGGTCGATGATGCGTATGTCGCCCCGGTGGTAGTCGATCAAGCCCGCCTCGCGCAACTCGCTGGCCGCTTCCGAGACGCCCGCCCGCCGCACGCCCATCATCACTGCGAGATACTCATGCGTCAGCGCCACCTCGTCTGACCCAACACCGTCGCTCGACATTAGCAGCCACTTGCAGAGTCGCTCCACCAGACTGTGCAGGCGGTTGCAGGCGGCCGCGTGCGAGCCGGTGACGATAACGGTGTGGATGTAGCGATTGAGCAACCGGCGCACCTCGACGCGCAACTCGTAAGCCTCTTTGAGCACCTGCGCCCGCACCCTGACGGCCGTGCCCGGCACTTGCGCGAAAGTCGGCATCGTCGTCTGCCGCGCATCGAGGATGACGGGAATGCCCGACATGCCTTCGCGCCCGATAGTGCCGGACTCGACACAACCACCGTCGGCCATCTGTGTGACGAGCGAGAGCAGACAGTTGATAGGGAAGTAGATGTAGGAGATCGGCTCGTCGGGCACGATGGTGTGCTGCCCGCGCGCCATCTCGACGCGCTGGAAGTGTGGGCGCACGCGCTCTAACTCTTCAGGCGGCAAGCGGGCGAGCAGTCGATTTTCAGTTTGCATAGCAGTTTACGAGTGCGAAGCGGAAGTCTGAGGATAATCTATACCCCGGCCCGAACGTTAAGCAAGGGCACGTCAATCTCACACGCGCCGCTTAACGTTAGCTTGTGACCAAGTGGTTGCAGTTTAACGAGCCTGATCGGCGCAGTTAGTGTTGACAATTCGATTGGCAGGCAGTTAATTTGCCATCGAACGCATCTGATTATTCCCCCCTCCAACAAATCGAACTTGATCAACTTGCTGTGATGATCGGCCGCCGCGGGCCGATCAGCTACAGCGTCGTCTTTAGTCTTAACACCGTCCAGTCGTAAATCATTTAGGGGGAGTTCTCTCGTCATGTCGTCTTGCCTCGTCGTCCGCCGCACACACTCTATCTCTGTCCGCGCGTTCAGTCGCGTTTGCGCCGTCGCTTTAAGCTTCGGCCTGTTGCTCTGCGCCGCATCACTCGCGCGCGCGCAATCGGCCGGCGCACAACCCGCGTTGCCCGGCGATGCCGCGTCCACGTTGGCTGCGGGGCGGCAAGAGACGCCGCAGATCGCACGCGGCGGCAACCAGTATCTAGTCGTCTGGGCCGACACGCGCTCGCAGACGAACACGTCGCCTGCCGTGCGCTTCAACAGCAACGCACAGGAGCCGGGCCTCGGCACGATGGAGGACATCTATGCTGCGCGGCTCGATACGGCCGGCAACGTGATCGACACAACGCCCATCGTCGTCAACCAAGCGCCGCGCAATCAACTCAACCCGGTCGTCGGTTGGAACGGACAGAACTGGCTCGTCGTCTGGGTGTCGGATCGTGAGACGAACGGCTACTTTCACGACATCCTCGCGGCGCGCGTCGCACCCGACGGGCGCGTGCTCGACCGCCAGCCCCTCACGATCAAAGAAGCGGCCACGAGCGATGCTTATTATCCGTGGTCTGTTTCAAGCGACGGCACGAACTGGGCCGTCGTCTGGCGCGGGCTAAGTAATACGACTTGGACGGTGGACGCCGGCCGCGTTGCGCCCGACGGCACGGTGCTCGATCCGAACGGCAAACATCTCGTGCAAGGACAGGGCGTGTGGACGGCCGATCTGGCGTTTGCGGGCGACGAGTATCTGCTCGTTTTTAATGACGACAACGCGAACGGTTGGGGCGTCTATGGCTTGCGCTTGTCGCCGACGCTCGATCCGTTGGGCCAAACTTTCCCGATCAATACGGGCAACGGGCTTGCGCCGAAAGTGGCGACCGATGGCACGGACTTTCTGGTCGTCTGGTCGAACGAGTTCGCAGCCTACGCGCAGGTCTATGGCGCGCGGGTCGCGCACGGCGGGCAGGTCTTGGATCAGCAAGGCATAGCGATCACAACGGAGCACGTCTTTTATGCTAGCTTCACGCCCGACGTGGCGTGGGACGGCGCGAACTACTTCGTCGCTTATAACAAGAACATTGATTTCGGCAACGACGATCTATATGCCGCGCGCGTCTCGGCAAGCGGTGTGGTCCTAGACCCCGCGGGCATCATCGTTAAAAGCGGCGCGGGGCAGCAGAAGTCGCCCGCGATTGAACGCGGCCCGGCGGGTGGCGCGCGCATCGTGTGGCTCGACACGCAGGGCGGCGGCGTTGAACCGGAAGACGTGAACTCGGCCGACGTGTCGGCGGCCGGCACGACGGGGCCGGTGGTTGCGGTCAGTCTCGGCACGCCGCGCCAGACGAAGCCGCGCACGGTGGCCGGCGGCAATGGTTTCCTGACGGTCTTCCGCAGCGAAGTCGCAGGCGACGCGCGCATCCTCGCGCAGCGCCTCGACGCGCAAGGCGTGGCCATCGATCAGCAACCGATCTTGATCGCTAACGGCTCGACTTATTTGAACGCGCCCTCGGTCGCTTGGAACGGCGCGGAGTTTCTGATCATTTGGGACGACACGAGCGCAAACAACGGTCGCGGGCAGGTCTATGGCAAACGCATGTTGGCGAACGGCACGGTGCTCGATGCCGTGCCCGTCTCGATCATGCAAGGGCTTGCGCCCGACACTGCGGCCGTGGGCGACACCTTCTTAGTCGTCGCCTCGGACGCGCCGACGAACCCGGAGATACGTTCGATCTTCTACGTGCGCGTTAATTCGTTGGGCCTCGTCGTGGACCCGCCGCGCGTTGTTATCGGCAACTTCTCGCTCGTGCCGCGCGTCGCGGGCTTGGGCGCGCGTTGGCTCGTCGTCGCGCAGTCGCACCCGAATCACGACCGGCCGACTTCGACCATCAACGGCAACTTCGTCGAGCCAAGCGGCAACGCCGCGACCGTCTTCAACGTCTCCGGCAGCAACTCTCCGTTCATCTATAACCGGACGCCCGACATCGCCGTGTCGAATGAACAGGCGCTCGTCGTCTGGGCCGACAAGGACATCTTCGGCCGGCGTATCCTCGCCGACGGGATGCTGCTTGATCAGTCGGGCGGCATCACTATTTCGAGCGCGCCCGGTAATCAGTTTACGCCGGCCGCCGCGTGGGACGGCGCGCAGTTTTTAGTCGCGTGGCTTGATCATCGTGACAAGCAGTTTCCGATGCAGCCCGAAGGCGACATCTACGGCGCGCGTGTGACGGCGGCGGGCGCGTTGCTCGACGTTGATGGCTTTGTCGTTGCCAACTCGCCGCTGGCGGAAGAGACGCCGGAAGTGGCGGGCGCGGGCGGCGTGGGGTTGTTTGAGTATGCGGCCTTTTATGATCGCGCGCCTTATGCCGCGTTGCGCATCGCGCTGCGGCGCTTTCCCTTTAATGTCGATTACAGCTTGAGTGCGTCGCCCTCCGCGCGCAACGTCACACCGGGCGCGAGCGTTGAGTTCAACGTGACGGTGCAGCCCGTGAACAATTTCAACGGGCAAGTGAACTTCAGCGTCTATGGCTTGCCGCCGGGCATGACCGCCGTGTTCAATCCGGCGAGCGTGAACGGCGCGGGCAGTGCGACGCTGACCGTGACGACGGCGACGGGCACGCTCGAAGACATTTATCGTTTAACTATCGTCGGCGCGAGCGGCGCGCAGCAGAGCACGGTCGTAGTTGCGCTCAACGTGGTGCGCGATCCCGTGTCGGTGCGTTACAACGTGATCGACCTCGGCAACTTGGGGAACGCGCAGACGGTCGAAGCATGGGCCGTGAACGACGCCAATCAAGTCGCGGGGCGTTCGACCAACGTGGCGCGCAACCTGCACGCCTTCCGTTGGAGCGGCGGCGCGCTCACAGACCTCGGCGCGTTCGGTGGACCTAAGAGCCAAGCGTTCGGCATCAATAGCGCGGGCGCGGTCGTCGGTTATGCCGACCGGCCGAGTCAAGGCTTGGGCCGGTCAGCCGGCCGTTCATCTACAACAACGGCACGTTGCAAGAGTTGCCGCTGTTCCCCGGCACGGGCGAAGACGGGACGGGCGGCGCGTTCGACATCAACGACGCCGGTCAGATCGTCGGCTTCTCGGAAATGGAGCAACGTTCGGGCCCGCTCGCCTTCATCAACAACAACGGCGAGTTGACGAGCCTCGGCACGTTCGGCGGCTTGACTTCATATGCGCGCGCCATCAACGAAGCCGGGCAAGTGACCGGCAACGCGTCGAACACGAGCGGCTACATGCACGCCTTCTTGTGGACCAACGGCATCAAGCGCGACCTCGGCAATTTGGTGAACATCCCGAACGTTGACAGTTATGGTTACGGCATCAACGACGCAGGCCAAGTCGTCGGTGGGTCGCAGTACTTCTGGGGGCAACTTCTCTTCCACGCCTTCATCTATAGCGACGGCGTGATGACCGACCTCGGCACGTTCGGCGGCACGGAGAGCGTCGCCAACGACATCAACAACGCTGGTCAGATCGTCGGCTGGGCCGCGCTTGCCACCACAAACGCGCATCGCGCCTTCCTTTATGAGAACGGCACGATGATCAACATGAACGCGCTCATCCCGGCCGATAGCGGTTGGACGCTGACCGAAGCCAACGGCATCAACGAACAGGGCAGCATCGTCGGCAAGGGCACAATCAACGGCGTCAATCATGCGTTCTTATTAACGCCGCTCACGCCGCCCGCGTCGCGCCCGCCCACCGTCTCGCTCAACGCGCCCGCGAATGGCGCAAGCTACACCGCGCCCGTGAACCTGACGATCACAGCGGGCGCAGCGAGCGTCGGCGACGAGATCGCGCGCGTTGACTTCTACGCGGGCACGAATCTGCTCGGCACGGACGCGACCGCGCCTTATGAAATCCTTTGGGGCAGCGTGCCGCCGGGCACTTACGCGTTAACGGCCGTCGCCTTCGATACGAGCAATCGCTCGACCACTTCGCACGCCGTCAACGTCACCATCAACACGCCGCCCGCGACCTTGAGCAACTGGGTCTTGCAGTCGCCGCTGCCGACGAACGCGGCCCTGCACGGTGCGTCGTTGATCTCCGCGACCGAAGGTTGGGTCGTCGGCGACGAAGGCACGATCCTGCACTTCAAAGACGGCCGGCTCGAACAACAGTTCGCCGGCACGACCGAACAACTCAACGCCGTCAAGTTCGTCGACGCGCAACGCGGCTGGGCCGTCGGCAACACGACGCTCTACACCACGAACGGCGGCTTCACATGGCAAGCGGGCACGAACACGACCGGCTCCGGCCTCGGCACGCTCTACGGCCTCGAAGTCGCGGACGCGGATCATCTATGGGCCATTGGTAACGGCGCGCTCGTGCGCTCGGTGGACGGCGGGCGCGTCTGGTCGCCCGTGCAGGGCTTGCCCGCCACGGGGCTTGGTCTGCCCGACTTCATCGACGCGCAGAACGGTTGGCTCGGCGGCGACAATGGCAAACTCTATCGCACGACCGACGGCGGCGCGCACTGGACGTTGCAGCCGACCAACACCACCCAATCGCTCGCCGGGGTCAAGTTCGTCAACGCAAACGACGGCTGGGCCGGCGTCAACAACCAACTGCTGCACACCGCGGACGGCGGCGCAACGTGGTCGCCGCAAACGCTCCCGCCGGGCACATGGATTTACGACCTCTTCTTCCTCGACGCGCAACACGGCTGGGCCGTCGGCGCGCAGGAAAATCTGATCCGCACGATTGACGGCGGGCAGACGTGGACGACCATACGCGGCGGCGCAGGCTCAAGCGGCGTCTCGCCGTTCTGGTCCGTTTACTTCACCGACGCGACGCACGGCGCAATCGTCAGCACCAGTGCGCTCTACTTAACCGACGACGCTGGCATAACGCTCGTGCCGCCGCACAACGGCTCGCAAAATCAGGTCAACAAAGTCTTCGCCCTCGACACGCAGCACGCATGGGCCGCGAACCGCAAGGCCGAAGTCATGCGGACGACCGACGGCGGCGGCACGTGGCAACCCGTCCAACTGTTCACACCGACCACGGGCAGCGACGTGTCTGACGTTGATTTCAGCGACACTCTCAACGGTTGGGCCGTCGTCAAAGCAGGCCCGCCCGGCTTCGTCTATCGCACCGCGAACGGCGGCGCGACGTGGCAACACGCGGGCGCACCCACAACCGGCGCATTGAGCGGCATCGACGCCCTTGATACACAAACCGTCGTCGCCATCGGCACAGACGGCACGCGCGGCCTCGTCCTACGCTCGACCGACGGCGGCGCAACGTGGACGACGGCCACGCCGTCTGCCGTCGCCACCAACTTCAACGCCGTCCATTTCATCGGCGGCGGGCAAGGTTGGCTCGTCGGCGACAAGGGCGTGATCTTGAAGACCACGGACGCGGGCGCAACGTGGACGGCGCAAGCCAGCGGCTTAGGCGCGAGCGCCGGCATTGTTGACGTGTCGTTCGCTGATGCCAACAACGGTTGGGCCGTCGCGGGGCAGACCTTGTTGCACACGACGAACGGCGGGCAGACGTGGAGCGCGCAAAGTTATGGTTCGTCGTTCGCGCTCAACGCCGTCTCGGCCGTGAGCGCGCAGTCCGCGTGGGTCAGCGGCAACAACGGCCTCGTCAAACGTACCGTCAACGCGGGCGCGACGTGGACGCAGGAGAGCCTATTGACGAACGCAGACTTCTACGCCTGCGCCTTTGTGAACGCGGACACAGGCTGGATCGGCGGTTCACTCTTCAGCTACACAGACCCAACGGGTCGGCTCTACAAACACGTCGGCGGCGTGCCCAACACGCAACTTGCCAACACACCGCCGACCGTCAGCCTCGGCCGCACGACGGGCGGTTCATTCGCCGCGAGCGTCGCCACCGCGACCGAATACACCGCGCTCGCAGACGTGCCGCTCTATGCCGTCGCCGCCGACAGCGACGGGCAAGTGCGTAAGGTTGACTTCTACAACGGCGCGACCCTGATCGGCACTGACACTGCCGCGCCTTATCAAATGACTTGGCTCGAAGTGCCCACAGGCACGTACACCGTCACCGCTATCGCCACGGATAACGCGGGCGCAACCGCCGTCTCAAACATCGTCACGTTCACGATCAACGAACCGCGCTATCAGATCGCGGGGCGCGTGACGAGCGCGCAAGGGACGCCTCTGGGCGGCGTGACTATGAGCTTGAGCGGCGCACGCGGCGAGGTCGTGCAAACCGACGCGAGCGGCTATTACCAGTTCACGAACTTGCAGCCGGGCGCGAACTACACGGTCGCACCTACGCGCGGCGGCTTCGTGTTCAATCCGGCGAGCCTCGCCGTCAACGGCATGAGCGCGAGCGCGACGGGCGACTTTGTTGGCGGCGTGCAAGGCGTCGGCGCGGGCGACGTGCTGATCACGGAGTTCCGCTTCAACGGCCCCGCGGGCGCATTGGACGAGTTCGTCGAGTTGTATAACGCGACCGCGCAGCCGATCACCGTGCAGTCGTTCGACGGCTCGCCCGGTTGGATGGTGGCGGCGCGCGCCGCAGACGAGCAGATCATCGTGGACGCGATCACGATCCCGAACGGCACGATCATCCCCGCGCGCGGCCACTACCTCGCCACCAACAGCGGCAACGGCGCGGACGCTTACAGCTTGAGCGGGCAAACGGCGGGCGACATGAACTATACGTTCGACCTCCCCGACGCGACCGGCATCGCCTTGTTCACCACCGCGAACCCGAACAACTTCGCCGCAGCCACGCGCCTCGACGCCGTTGGCTTCACGACGGCCGATGCGCTCTACCGCGAAGGCACGGGCCTCGCGCCCGCCACGTTGACCGCAGCCGACGAGCAGTACAGCTACGTGCGGCGGGCGACGACGGGCTTGCCGCAAGACACGAACGACAACGCACAAGACTTCGCCCTGATCTCGACCACGGGCGCGCTTGGCGGCGCGGCCGCGCAACTCGGCACACCGGGGCCGGAGAATGTCAGCAGTCCGATTCAACGCAACGCCACGGTCAAAGCGACACTCATTGATCGCTTTGCGTCAGCGACCGGCGCACCCAACCGCGTGCGTGATACCACGCCCGTTAACAATGGCGCACTCGGCACGTTGACGATCCGGCGGCGCTTCACGAACAAGACGGGCGGCGTAGTCACCGCCTTACGGTTCCGCATCGTGGACATCACGACCTTGAACACGCCGAATCCCGGCGGCACGCAAGCCGACCTGCGCGGGCTGGACTCAGTGGACGTGACGGTCACAACGGGCAGCGGCAACGTGTTAGTCCGAGGCACGACGCTAGAGCAGCCGCCCGTGCAATCAGCGGGTGGTGGGTTGAACTCGACGTTTAAGGTGAACTTGCAGGGCGGGGCATTGGTGAACGGGGCGAGCGTGGATGTGCAGTTCGTCTTGGGCGTGCAGGCGGGCGGTAGTTTCCGCTTCCTCATCAACGTCGAGGCGTTGACCGGCGCATCGACAGGCACGCAGAAGATCGCGGGGCCGTCGATCAGTAAATAGTCTGTGAGCCATGAATGACGAAGGCGGCAGGATGAAGGATGAATAAAGTGCTATTGGTTATTCATCCCTCATCCTGCCGCCTTCGTCATTTCCTTCGGGATGTTTGTTAGAACCAGCCGCGCTTGTTCTGCACGTAGGTCTGGACAAACTCCGCGTCAGACTTCGTGAGATAGATGATGCCTTCGACGATGCCGATGATGCTCGTTACCATCGCGCCAAGCCCGCAGGTCAGCACGGTGGCTAAGAGCAGGATCAGACCTTCGACCGTGTAGCCAAGCACGAACTTGTGTACGCCTAGCCCGCCTAAGACGATGCCGCAAATGCCGGCCGCTATCTTCTTGTCCGCGCCCAGAGCTTGCCAATCGACCGTGCCGCCCGGTTGATACATGCCTTGCTGCGTGGGCGTGTACGCCGGGTAAGCGGGCGGCTGCGCGGGCGGCGGCGTGAAGTCTTGCGGGCGCGGGCGCTGTTGCTGTTCGGTTTGCGGCTGGTTGAGATCGCCGCTATAGCGCCACGACTCAGGCGGCGGCGCGGCGCTCGGCGCGGGCGAGAGTGCCCCGCCGCATTGCACACAGAATTTTGTGCTGTCAACGTTATTCGTGCCACATGATGCGCAGATGGCCATTCGCTACTTCTCCTTCAAACAGGGGTTGATGAATGTCGTGTTGATTCAAGCGACCGCGGGCAGCCAGAACGTCTGCCCGTGTTCGGTCAAGCGGCGCAGCCCAAGGTCGGGCAACTCTTTCTCACGAACGCCGAGAAAAGTAAAGTGCGGCAGGTCGCTCCGCACGGTTTGAAACCAACCGTGTCGCGCCAGAATAGCGCGCACGTCCGCGTTCGTAAACTCCACCGCGTCGAACGCGATGAGCGCCAGATGTTGCGACGCGCCCGGCGCGGCCACCGAATACAAGATCGACTTAGCAAAGTCCTTACTACAAAACAGCCCGCGCGCTTCCAACGCCAGCACCGCTTCGGTCTGCGCTTCGGGCGCGAGCGCATGCACACGCGCGACCTCGGCCGCCGTCACACAACCTTGTGCCAGCCAGTGCGCGAGCGCCGGTTCGACGCGCGAAGCCCACAGGCGCAACGTGTCGGCGTAGGTGCGGCGGGCCGCCTCTGCGCCGCCGCGCGGCGTGATGTCGAAGCCTGCGGCTTGCGCTTCGCGGCGCGCGGCCAACAAGGTCGTGAGTGCCGCCGCTTGCAGTTCAACCGTCTCGTCGTTGATTAGGGCGGCGTGTGGTGCGGCGCGTTGTTGAAAGTCTTCAACCTCGGCGGCGCTGTGGAACATGCAGACGGGCGGCACGAGCACACTCTCGGCCGCGACGAACATCGCGCCGTAATCCGTGAGCAAGCGACGCACCACCGGGTCGTCCAGAGCGCAGACTCCTGCAAGCGACAATCCACGGCGCGCGAGCGTGCGCCGGAGCGCCGCGTAAAAGGGCGAAGCCTCGAACGCGCGCGCGTCCCCGTCGGTGCTGATCAAGTCGGTTCTATCCTGCATGCAAGGGCTAACGGTCGCGCCCCTCATCTTCGTGGATGCGCGCAGTCGAGCCGGTCGGCACGCTGCTCCGTTTTGCGTTATGCTAACAGGAGTTGGAATCGAACGGAAGAAGTGAGGCTCGACAAAACGCGATGGCACAGCTTGCGCGCCTGCGCGAAACGCTCGCCACTTACCGCCGCCACGGCTGGCAACTCCGGCGCGTGCTGCTCTGCGACGACACGCGCGCCGAACTCGCGGCCGAGCAGGGCGGCGACGAAACAAGCGCCACACAGTTTGAAGGCAGCGACATACAGAGCGCGCCCTTCGACGCCATCTGGCTCGCGCGTCCCTCACACGGCGGGCGCGAAGCTTGGGAACTGCGCCTCATCGCCGAATCACCTTATGCTCTGTTCGAGTTGTTCGAGCCGGACGAAGCCGAAGAAGACCGCGCAGACGTGCGCCGCGAAATGGAAGCAAGGCTCAGAGATATGATGGAAGCAAAATGATGAATTGCAGAATCTTCAAATGCAGAACGCTTTTAATTGCGGAATGCGGATTTCGGATTGCGGAATGTTAAGACAGTTGCCTTATTAATCCGCACTCCGCACTCCGCATTCCGCAATTCTCACCTTCGGCCCATCTTGACGGAAATTTCCTGTCGCCGACCGTCGCGGACGACGACGACTTTGACTGGCTCGCCGGGTGTGGCGCGGCGAATGCGATTGGTGAACTCGGACTCGGTGCGGATCGGCGTGCCGTTGAACTCGACAACGATGTCGCCTTGACGCAAGCCCGCGATGTCGGCGGGCCGGTTGCTCGACACCTCGCCTAAGCGCACGCCGTGCAGGTTCGTGCCCTCGACCGTGACGCGCTCCATATTATCGACGCCGAGGAAGCCTTGCTGTCTGCCCGGCGCGACGGGCGCGTCGCCGTCGAAGTCGCTCGCCGAGGCCGTGATAAGCGTCGTCACTTTGGTTTCGCCGTCGCGCACGAACACGACCTCGACCGCCTTGCCAACGGGCGTCGTGCGCAGCAACTTGCGCATGTGGTCTTCGTCCTCCACGGGCTGCCCGTCAAAGCTCGTGATGATGTCGCCGCCGATGAGGCCGGCGCGCTCGGCCGGGCCGTTCGGCACGGCCGCATCCATCATCACGCCTTCGTCCGTCCCCGTGAAACTCGACGTGCCGAAGAACGCGCGCGGCTGCGTCACAAACTCGTTCCCGGCGATGGTGCGTAAGCGCTGCTTCAGATTTTTCAGCCAGATGCCGCCGCCCGCACCCCCGGCGAACAGCAGCGCCACCATCATCCAGACGAGCCAACTGCCGCGCCGCGAATTGCCGCACAAACGTGCGCGCCGGCCGCGCGCGGGCGCGAGCATCGTCGTCGGCTGCACGGGCATCTGCGCCATCGTCGGCGGTGGTGCGCCGACCGGCACAGGCGGCATGCTGCCGTCGAAGCGCATCGTCTCGACGTATTCCGCCATGCCTTCGCCGAGCCGGTAGCCGCACGAGCGGCAGAAGCGCATGCCGTGCAGCAACGCGGCGTGGCAGTTCGGACAAGAGAGCGTATCAACGGCGGCGCGGCGCGGGGCCGTGTCCGCGCTGGTCTGATGTTGAGTTTCCATGAACATATACCTGTGGGGATTAACTTGCGCGAGGGCACTACTAACACTTGGCTGCGCAACAAAGTAGTACGCGCGCGGCGACGCCCCGGTTGCACATTGTTGCACCGCCGTCTAAACTTTCCAACTGGAGAAACAGGCAGGCAGCAGTGGCGGCTCACGTTAAGAGCGGCATAGGCCACGCCCTTCGGTTCGGACTCCGGCACAGGGCGTGCCAAGACAGTCCGCGCGCCGCACAACTCAAGAGAAGAGGTATCCCGACATTGGAAGTAGTCAAAGCACTCGCCGCTCTGAAGCCGCTCTACGGCAAAGACAATATCGAGGTTGTGACCACGGACGGGCAGCGCGTGCGCGGCATCGTCAAGAGCATGCGCCAGACGCAGGCACTCACCAAGCCCAGCGTCAAGATTCAACGCGCCGACGGCGAGATCATCAAAATCGCCTTCGACTCGATCACAGAGATCATCGATCACAATCAGTCAGAGCAGTAAATAGTTAACGAAGCTCCTGTCGGGGCTTCATTAACTGCCTACCACCTACTGCGCTTGCCTACTGTTGTCTCGTCCCTGTTTTATGTATAGTACACGGGTGCGGACACGCGCGGCGTGGCTGCTTAGGGGCGGGATGGAGAAAAGTTCTAACATGATGATCGAAGAGTTTGGCGGGCGCGTGGCAAGTGTGTGGGCGGGATTGCGCCCGGCGACGCGCAGCCTGCTTGAGCGCGCGCTCCAACAGGCACAGCCCGTCGTCGCACCGATGGCGCGCAGCACCGCGGCCAGCATCTACGATGCGCGCTCCGAATGGGAATTGAGCCGTCTGCTGGCGGCTTTGGACGACCGCGTGCGCGAGCAGGGCGCGGCGGGCACGTTGAGCGTCGAGCAGACGCGCGAGTTGGGGCGCATGGCCGAGACTTGCGCGCTCGTCCTGCACGGCGAGGCGCGCTCGGCCGAAGTCTACGCGCAACTGTTCGAGCGCGCCTTGCGCGTGCGCGACTACAAGCGCGTGGACGCCATCGCCGACACGCTGGCCGCGCGCTTGCCGCCGAGCGAAGTCTGCGAGTTGGCGCGGCATCAGAACCCGGCCGTGCGCGCGCTGGCGCACGAGGCGCTGGCGCAGGCTCCGACCTCAACGCTGGTTGACTTGCTCGGCGACCCGGTGGACGCAGACGTGGCGCGCGATGCGCTAGCGTCGCAAGCCGACGACTACGGCTCGGACGAAGCGCGCTGGCTCTTGACCGCGCTCGAACGCGCTGACGAGATCGAAGACGACGAATAAAAAAGCCGCTCAAGTTCGAGCGGCTTTTTCGTCTGAAAATTATTTTGTTGTCTGCACACTTGCCGGGCCAAATCCTGCCGCGACAGTTTGCCCGCTTCAATTATCACACGGCGGCCGGTTCGGCTTCCTGTGTCGCGCCGATCTCGCGCAGGCGTGCGAGCGTCTGCTCGATCAGCCAGTTCGGCGTAGACGCGCCGGCGGTCACGCCGACGCGCCGCGCGCCGCGCAAATCCGCCGGGTTGATCTCGGCCGGCGTCTCGATCAAGAAACTTTGCGCGCACTGTTCCTTGCAGACCGAGAGCAGCTTGATGCTGTTCGACGAATGTTTGCCGCCGATGATGTAGAAGGCATCGACGTGGCCGGCGAGCGCGCGCGCGGCGTCCTGCCGGTCGCGCGTGGCCGAGCAGATGGTGTTGACGATCTGCGGTTCGCTGTCAGCTTGCGCGCGCACGGCGTCGGCCGCTTCGAGGAAGGTGCTGAGTTTGATCGTCGTCTGCGAGACGACGAGCGGCGCGTGCAGCCGGGGCAGCGCGGCGACCTCGCTCGCGTCGCGCACGACATGCGCGTGGTCGGGCGCATAACCTTTGACGCCGATCATCTCCGGGTGGTCGGGGTTGCCGACGACAACCACGTCGCGCCCTTCGGCGGCAGCGCGCTCGGCCAGCTTCTGCACCTTCGTCACGAACGGGCAGGTCGCGTCGATCACGCGCTCGGCCCGTGCTTCAAGTTCGCGCTGCACCGTGGGGGTGACGCCGTGGGCGCGGATGACGGCCGTGACGCCCGCGCCGACCTCGGCGGGCGCGTCGATGGTGGCGACGCCTTCGGCTTCGAGCCGCGCGATCTCCTGCGTGTTGTGGATGAGCGGCCCAAGCGTGCGCACCGTTGCGCCGTCCGCGAGCGCCCCTTCAACCATCTCGACGGCGCGCTCGACGCCAAAACAGAAACCGTACTCGTCAGCTAAGAGAACTTGCATAAATTTTTTGCTCTGCTCAAGACGGCCGGGTCGTTAATGCAACTCAAGCTCACTTGAGCATGCTGCCCATAACCTGTAAACGGTCGGCCCGTCGCCAGCGTTCCGTCGAGATAGTAGCACAGCGAAAAGCCGAAGGTTAAAAGCGGGCTGCCGTTTGTTCGATATCGTACTGAACTGTTATACTGCCCTTCGCATATTTTACTCGACATCTGGATCGGGTTCCCCTAACTTTCTCCTTTTGCCATTTTTGCCATTGCCATTTCACGCCGGCCAACTTCGCGCAGGGTAGCTGAGCTTGATCTTAATACTTACTGCGGTAGGAACCGAACTAGACTATGAAAATCCTTCTCTATAACCCGGACAACGGCGTGACGCGCAACTTTATGCCGCACCTCTGGATGTTCTTGCTCAAAGCACTGACACCACCCGAACACGAAGTAATCTTGATTGACGGCAACGCGCAGGCCATGAACGAAGCGGAACTCGTCGCGTTCGTGCGCCGTGAAAAGATCGGGTTGGTCGGCATCGGCGCGATGACCAGAATGATCGCGCGGGCGTATCGCATGGCGGATGCTATCCGCGCCGTGGGTGTGCCCGTCGTGATGGGCGGGCCGCACGTGACCGAAGTGCCGGACGAGGCTTTGGGGCGCGACGGTGCGCCGCGCCACGCCGACGCCGTCGCGCTCGGTGAAGCCGACGAGACGTGGCCGCAGATCGTCGCGGACGCGGCGCGCGGCGAGTTGAAAGAGATTTATACGCCCGTGGACGAAGCGGGCAAGGAACGCAAACCGAGCCTGCAACCTTATCCGGCGATCCCGTGGGAGACATACGACCTCGAACAGTTCGACATGATGCCGAAGTTTGCGCGCTCGCTCTTGCGGCGCTACGGTTCGGGCTGGCGCTCGGTGCATGTGATCCCGATGGAGTCGGGGCGCGGCTGTCCCTACGGTTGTGAGTTCTGCACCGTCACCGGCTTCTTCGGCGACTCGATCCGCTTTCGCTCGAACGAGAGCGTGGTCGCGGAGATGTTGCGGCTCAAGCAGCACGCACGCAAAGAGCGCCGGCAGGTGATCATCTTCTTCATCGACGACAACTTCGCCATCAACATCAAGCGCACGAAGTCGCTCTTGCGCGACATCATCGCGGCCGGCGCACAACTGCCGTGGATCGCCCAGATCAGCGCCAATCTCTTGCGCGACGAAGAACTCGTGGACCTGATCGCGGCCTCGCACGGCAAGTGGGTCTTCATCGGCATGGAGTCGATTGACTCGGCCAACTTGGCGGACGTGAACAAGAGCTTCAACAAGCCGAACGAATATGCGACCGTGTTGCATCGCCTTGCACGGCGCAACATCTACGCGGTCACGTCGTTCATCATCGGCCTTGACAACGACACGGCGGGCGTCGCCGCGCGCACGCTCGAACAGATCGAAAGTTGGCCGCCCGGTCTGCCCGTCTTCGGGCAACTCACGCCGTTCCCTTCGACGCCGCTCTATGATCGCTTGGCTAAGGCGGGCCGGCTCACGCGCCCGAAGCACTGGCTTGAGTTTGCGCCGTACCAGATGGCGCACACGCCTTTGAAGATGACGATCCCGCAGACCCAAGCGGAACTCGACGAGGCGTGGGCCACTTCGTACAGCCCACAACGCAACGAGCAGGCCATCGATTCGATCAGCGATCAGCCGATCCAAGATCGCATGACCCACCTCATCATGCGCCTATTCTTTCGCGGCATCTATTTTCCGCAAATGGACTGGCGCGCGTGGCTCAAAGTCATCGCACAGAATCGCCGCCGATCATCAAGCTAACTAAAGAATCGGTCAGTAACTATCGCGCCGCCCGCAAACGTAAAGCCGCCGCCGCCGTCAGCGCGCGCGGCCCGATGACCGAATAAAAGCTCACCACTAAAGACACGAAGACACGAAAGATGATCAAAGGTCTTCTTTCGTGTCTTCGTGTCTTTAGTGGTTAAGTTTCGCCCCGATCAAAACACTTCATCACTGCGCACAGGCTCACGCAAGATCGCTTCGGCGGCGCGGCGCGCGACCTCGGCGGCCTCTTTGTGACTTTCATGCAGCCCCGCGATCTGCAAGAGTGATTCGCCTGTGCGCGAGAGCAGACGGAACAGATCGCCCTCTTCGGCGCGCGTCTCGCGCACGAGCGTAGCCCACGCCGCGCCCTGCGCCCAACGCGCCGCTGCGGCCGCCGCCGAGAAGTTCAACTCCTCGACCGGCTCGATCTCGTGTCGCCATTCGACGCCCGCCACGTCGTAAGCGGTCTGCTGAAACTTCGTCAACGTCATAACGAGTTGATCGTCCAAAGCCAACTGGCCATAGTCGCGCTCGGCATCGGCCGCGAGCGCGGCGACGACGCCCGCAGCACGCGGCGGATCGAGTTGCGCGAACAGTTTGCGCTCGATGGCTTCGCCGACGAGCAAGGGGCGATCAAGTCTTAAATCCGCGAGCCAGCGCCCGCGCTCGGTCACGCGCTCGCGCGCATAATCGAGATAGCCGAAATGATCGAGCACGCGCGCCCTTTGCTCGAACGGTTGCCAGACCTCTTCGTGCAGCGCGTCGATGCGACGCTCGACACGCTTGATCGTCGCCGCGTCCGGTAGCACCGTCCACAACGTCTGCTCGCAACGCGCACGCGCATCGTCGGCCGCCTCGGCCGGCATGTTCGTGCGCAGCAACTTATCGACGAGTTGATCAATCAACGCGGCGGCTTCGTCCACCCCGGCGCGGGCATCGCGCAGGCGCGGCTCGCGCAAAGCGACGGCGCGGCCCGCATGCACGTCGGCAAAGGCCGCATCGCGCGCGTTCTCGGTCAGCGGATAGCTTTCTTCATAGACGCGGCCGATGCGTTCAAGCGCGAGCGTTGCGCGCCGTCCGTCTTCGCGCACGCCCGCGAGTGTGCCTTCGCGTCGTTCGGTGACGAAGACGAGCCGTTTGCCGTTGCGCCCGATGCCGACGACGCGACCGGGCACGACCACTTTGTCGAGCCAGCCCAAATAGACTTCGGCGCGCGTCTGCGGCGCATCGCCGAAGAGTCGTTCGCGCGCGCTCATCAAACGTTCAAAGCCGAGGGCGACGGCGAGCGGCCACTGGCAACCCGTCGCGCGCAACGTCTGCTCGATTCGCATGGCACACTCGTCGCGCTCGCGCTCAAGCCGGTTGATGCGTTCGACCGTCTCGCGGTAAGCGAAACTGCGCGCGGCGATCTCGCGCACGTGCGCGAAGTCGCCGTAAGCATCGAGCAGATTTAATAACGTCGTATAGGTTGCACGAAACTGGCTCTCAAGCGGATCGGGCGGCGCTTTGAGCAACGCGGCCAGCCGTTGCGGGTCTTGATGCAAACCCGGCGCGGCGACGACGAAGCCGACCTTGTCGCGGCTGCGCCGACCCGCGCGCCCCGTCATCTGTTGCAACTCCGACGCGGACAACATGCGCCAACCGTGCCCCGTCCGTGCGTCCACATTTGTTAAGACGACCGTGCGCGCGGGGAAGTCAACGCCCGCCGCAACCGTCGCCGTCGCAAAGATCGCATCGAGCAAACCTGCGCTCATCAACTTTTCAATCGCAAGTTTCCAAGCGGGCAGATGACCCGCGTGATGAGCCGCGACGCCGCCGCGCCCGACCGTATCCAAGTGCCGGTGCTTACGCACTTCAACATGCTGCTCGATGAACTCGCGCAGAAAAGCTCGCCGCGCTTCACGGCGCTCGTCGTCTCTGCGTTGTGGTAAACCGAGCGCGGCTTCGACGGCCGCCTCGTCGCAACGGCGACGCGTCGGCAAGAAGACGATGGCGGGCAGCAGATCATAAGCGCGCAGGGCCGCGAGCAGAGTGGCGGGCGGCATCTCCGGCAGACGCATCTTCGAGGTGGCGCGTGGTTCGCGGCGCTGACCGCCGAAGCGGCCGGTGTGGCGATGCGCGTGGGCGTGTTCGAGAAACTGCGCGATCTCTGGATTGAAGCGTTGCTGTTCGTCGTAGAGCGGCGCGAGTTGGCCTTCGGGATAGAGGAACGCCGCACGCAACGGCACGGGGCGCGCGCCCGGTCGCTCGACGACGCCGCAACGCACGCCGCGCACGTCGCTGATCCACGTCGCAAACTCTTCGGCGTTGCCCACCGTCGCCGACAACAAGAGCAGGCGCACACGCGGCGGCGTCAAGATGATCGCCTCTTCCCAGACGTGCCCGCGTTCTTCGTCGGCGAGGTAGTGCGCCTCGTCCATCACAACCAAGTCGGCGCGCAAGTCGCGCCCTTCACGCAAAGCGTCGAACAACTGATTGCGATAAACTTCGGTCGTGCCGACGATGACGGGCGCGTCCGCGCGCTCTTTGCGATCACCTGTGAGGATGCCGACCGCATCAGCGCCGAATGCTTCTGTGAACTCGTGATACTTCGAGTTCGTCAGCGCCTTGAGCGGACTCGTGTACCAGACGCGCCGCCCGGCCGCGAGCAGCCGCTTGATCTCTTCGCGCGCGATCCACGTCTTGCCGCTGCCCGTGGGCGCGGTCACAAGCACGTCTTCATGTTCGACCGCCGCGAGGGCTTCGAGTTGAAACGGATCGGGTTTGAACGGCGCAGGTGCAGGCGTGCCGATGCCTTCGAGCAGACGCCGCACGGGCTGCGCACGCACAGCCCGCGCCGCCACGGCCGCGACCGCGCCGCGTTCGTCACGCGTTGCATTGCCGTCGCGTGCGTGCGTGCGCGCTTCGGTGCGCGGTTCGTGCCGGCCGCGCCGTTGCGGTCTGCGCGCTCGGCCGCCTTCCCTTGAGCGTGGCATGATGCGGCGATTCTAACGCAGGGGCGTTGTGAAACGGTCACGGCCGGTGGTAAGTTTTTATGCGGCTTCGGTCGCAACGGTCGGGCAGGCTGGCGCGTCTAATACAGTTGCAAGGTGCGCTTTGCACGTTTGCCGCGTGGCGGTTGGAGCACAATCAAGGTTATGGCTGAACTGTTCGCAGATTTTGAGCTTGAGCGCCGTGCCCCGCGCGCGCGCTTCATGCTGCGCACGCTCGCCGGTTCAATCGTCCTGCACACCATCTTCGTCGCTTGCCTGATCTACGTGCCGCCGTGCGCGACACGTTCCAACTGGCGAGCGCGCTGTCGGGTCTGCGCGTCGTGGACGAAGCCTACTCGCAGACACAGGTGCGCGAGCGCATCACTTGGATCAATCCGAACGACAAATTCTATTACCCGGCGGGTTACTTCGAGCAGAACGGCGCATCGGCCATGGCGACCGAGCCGGGCGCGTTGGCGCAACCGCATGACGACGTGCGACTGGTCGCGGAAGTGCGGCCGGAGAAGCCGACGCCGACTCCTACGCCGGTAGCAATGCCCGCACCGTCGCCGAGCGCGTCGCCGGCACAGGAGATCGCGCGGACTGATGAGAAGACGGCTGCGCCTGATGCGTCGCCGGAGGCCGCACCGGCCGCATCGCCTTCGCCCGCCGAGCCGCAGTCGGCCGAAGACGCCGAGAAGGCTTTGCAGGCGGCGAAGCAGGACAAGTTCCCGCCGATCAATACGCGCCCGTTCACCGACCTGTTGAAGAAGGGGCAGGGGATGAAAGAGGCGGGCGAGATCGATCTGTCGGGCACGCTTGAGATGACGGTCGAGGGCGACCGCCGCGACGACGGCACGCTCACGAACGTAGAGATCACGGGCGGCTCGGCGAGCGACGCGAAGTTGAAGGAGTTGGCGAAGGCGTTCATCTCGGCCTTGAGCGACAGCAAGGCGCTCGCCTCGCTCAAAGACACGCGCCACCTGCGCATGCATCTGCTGCTCGACGATAAGCAGATGGTCGTCCGCATCGTGACCGAAGTGGCGACGGAAGAACAGGCGCGGCAGATGGCGCAAGGCTACAAGGGCTTGATCCTGATCGGCGCGCTCAGCAAGCGCGGGCGCGATGAAGAGGCCATCTTCAAGAGTCTTGAACGTCACGGCGACAGGCGAGCAGATCACGCTTGGCTTCAACATGCCGCGCAAGGCCGTCGGCGACCTGCTCGGCAAGCTGGCAAAAAAAACTGACACCGGCCCGAGTGGTTGATAACAACCACGCACGGCTATTGATCGAAAGTTAGTTATTAGTTGCAGCTTGAGCGCCCGCGCTCTGTTATTATCTGAATTGATGCGGCCAGAGCCACACGTACACACGACGCACTTCATGCAGCCGACTCAACGGCAGCAGGTCCTCCTGCACGCCGTCGTCGGTTCGCTCGTGTTGTGTGCTGTGCTCGTGCCGCCGACCGCGCAGGCCGGCACACGCGCTACCCAAGAGCAACACACGGCGCAGCCCGCGGCCAACGATAAACAAGCGCGTCGCCACGTCAGCCCGCAACCTCTGCGCGGCGACAATAGCGCGGCGCGCGGCTCCTGCTTACGTGCGCCCGTGATGACGCAGGCGGTCAGTGCCGTCCCCGGCAACATGACCGCAACCGCGAACGGTAAACAGTTAGCCATGCAGCTTGAACTGTCGCGCGCGCAGGCCGGCAATCTACTCCGCCAGCATTATTCCAATCCCTGAACCACGCCCGGACGAGTGCGCCGCCCGCAAAAGCGGCTCGCTTGCTCCAACCTTGTCGCTCACTTACAATCGCATGTTGCGTTTACGAGCGCAGACGTGCGCCGTGCGGCAGTCGCAAGGGCCGCGTGTTCAGAAGCAGCTATCAGCCGTTAGCCTTCGGCCTCAGCTTGCAGACCAAAAAGCTGACCGCTGATCGTTGACCGCAGAGCGCCAGAGGATTCCAGTTATGTCTCTTGATAAATTTCTGACCAAAGTTTTCGGCAGCAGCAATCAGCGTTACTTGAAGGGCTTGCAGCCGACCATCGAACGCATCAACGAACTCGAAGCGACCGTCAAGCCGCTCTCGGACGACGACATGCGCGCACGCATCAACGAACTGCGCGAGCAGATCGCGCAGGCAGTCGCGGACATAAGCGACCCCGACGAGCGCAAGCGCCGCGAGCAGGAAGTCTTGGACGAGATACTGCCCGAAGTCTTCGCGCTGGTGCGCGAGGCGAGCGTGCGCGCGACGGGCATGCGCCACTTCGACGTGCAGTTGATCGGCGGCATCGCGCTCCACTCCGGCAAGATCGCCGAGATGCGCACGGGCGAAGGCAAGACGCTCGTGGCCACGCTGCCCGCGACCTTGAACGCCTTAACGGGTCGCGGCGTCCACGTCGTCACCGTCAACGATTATCTCGCCACGCGCGACGCCGATTGGATGGGCCGCATCTACAAGTTTCTTGGTCTGACCGTCGGCGCAATCGTCAACGATCTGGACGATTGGGAACGCAAGGACGCTTACGCGGCCGACATCACGTATGGCACGAACAACGAGTTCGGCTTCGACTATCTGCGCGACAACATGAAGTTCGACCTCGCCACCTGCGTCCAGCACGGGCACTACTTCGCCATCGTGGACGAGGTGGATTCGATCCTGATCGACGAAGCGCGCACGCCTTTGATCATCTCCGGCCCGTCGGACGAAGCGACCGACAAGTATTTCAAAGCGGACGCGATCATTCCCATGCTCAAGCGCGGGACCGAGATCGAAGAATCGCCCGGTCACAAGAAGTTCACAGGCGATTATGTCGTGGACGAGAAGCAGCACACGGCCGTCTTGACGGAAGATGGTGTGGACAAGGCCGAACGCTTGCTCGGCGTCGGCAACCTTTATGATCCGTCGAACATGGAGATGCTGCACTGCGTCGAACAGGCTTTGAAAGCGCACACGCTCTACAAGCATGATCATCATTACATCGTGCGCGACGGCGAAGTGATCATCGTGGACGAGTTCACCGGGCGCACGATGCCCGGCCGGCGTTGGTCCGATGGCTTGCATCAAGCGGTCGAAGCGAAAGAGGGCGTCAAGATCGAGCGCGAGAACCAGACGCTCGCCACCATCACGCTGCAAAACTACTTCCGCCTCTACCAGAAACTCGCAGGCATGACCGGCACGGCCGCGACCGAAGAGGCCGAGTTCGATTCAACCTACAAACTACAGGTCGCCATCATCCCGACGCACCGGCCGATGGTGCGCCTCGATAACCCCGATGTGATCTATCGGACGATTGGCGAGAAGTGGGACGCCGTGGTCGAAGAGATCAAGGAGTGTCACGAGAAGGGCCAGCCCACGCTGGTCGGCACAGTCTCGGTTGAGAACTCCGAGTTGATCGCGCGCAAGTTGCAACGCGCAGGCATCCCGCACAACGTCTTGAACGCGAAGTATCACGAGCGCGAGGCCGAGATCGTCGCGCAGGCGGGCCGCAAAGGCACGGTCACGATTGCGACCAACATGGCGGGGCGCGGCACGGACATCTTGCTCGGCGGCAACCCTGAGTTCATGGCCCGCGAGTTCCTCAAGCACGACGAGATCGACCCGGACGAGGCGACGACCGAACAGTTTGAAGCAGCTTTGGAGCGCGCCAATCGCATCGTCGAAGACGAACACAAAGAAGTCGTCGCGGCCGGTGGCTTGCACATCATCGGCACGGAACGGCACGAGTCGCGGCGCATCGATAATCAGTTGCGCGGTCGTTCAGGCCGGCAGGGCGACCCCGGTTCAAGTCGCTTCTTCCTGTCGCTCGAAGACGATCTGATGCGTATCTTCGCGGGCGACAAGGTGAAGGCCATCATGCAGCGGCTGGGGATGGATGAGGGCGTGGCTATTGAGTCGAAGATGGTGTCGAAGCGCATCGAAGCGGCGCAGAAGTCGGTTGAAGCGCGCAACTTCGAGACGCGCAAACACCTCTTGCAGTACGACGACGTGATGAACAAGCAGCGCGAGACGATCTACAGTTTGCGTCGCCAGTTGATGGAACAACCCGATCAGCGCGAGTTCCTGATCGGCGACACGGGTGTCGCGCACGATCTGCAAGCCGATCTGACCGAGCAATACTTGAGCACGAAAGTATCGCCCGACGATTGGGATGTGGAGAACTACAGAATCCAGCTTCAGTCCATCTTCGCTTTCGACGCGGACGCTGAAGGGATTGATTTCAGCAACGCCACGGCGGAAGAGATACAGACGATCATCTGGCAGAAGTTGAAAGAGCATTACGCCGCGAAGGAAGCGCAGGTCGGCGTCGAAGCGATGCGGACTTATGAACGCATCATCATGCTCAACATCATCGACGCGCAGTGGAAAGATCACTTGCTCGCCCTTGACCACTTGAAACAGGGCATCGGGCTTGTCGGCTACGGGCAGAAAGACCCGCTCGTCGAGTACAAGAAAGAAAGCTTCGATATGTTTCAGGCGATGCTCGACCGCATCGACACGTTCACCATTCGCTCGCTCTTTAACCTGCAAGTGGTTGCCGAACAAGCGCCCGAACAACTGCAACAGAGGCGGCGCAGTCGCCCAACCTCGATGACGTTCACCGGGCCGAATCAGGGCGCGGCCGCGGCCGGCGAAGAAGCGGCGCGCACTAAGACCATCACGCGCGACCAACCCAAGATCGGACGCAACGAGGCGTGCCCGTGCGGCTCCGGCAAGAAGTACAAGAAGTGCTGCGGCGCGTAACAAGCGCGCCGCTTCAGCGGAGAATTATCATGTCAGTCCTTAGTAACGCCACGTTAATATCTGCATCCGCCAAGTTGTTACTCGTGTGTGCGTGCCTTGTTTGCGCGGGCACGCACACAGAGTTGCGCGCACAGCCTGCGCCCACGCAAGAGACGCTGCAATTGGTGTCTGCCGACACGACGCGCGGGATTGAGCTTTACCAGCAGGGCAATATCGACGAAGCGATCAAGCTGTTGAAGAAGGCCAGTAAAGAGACTCCGGGCGATGTCAACGCGTGGCAGTTTCTCGGTCTGGCTTACAAGCAGCAGGGCGATCAAAAGAGCGCGCGCAAGGCGCTTGAAACGGCCGTCTATCTGCGCCTGTCGCAACTCAGCCCGCGCCGCTTAATGGTTGTCAACCGGGAGCCTGCGCCGTCTAAAGAAGAACTTACCGCCATGCGCGCCGAGCAGTTGCAACGCTACCGGGCTGCGCTCGAAACGCTCGAAGCTTATCTTCAGCTTGACCCCAAAGACGCCGTGTTCTGGCGCGAGCAGATGGAGACGCTACAGTTCTACATCGCGCGCACCGAACAGCCCAACAGCGCGGATTCAATCTATGCGCCGGCCGAGTTGACCACAAAGGCCGTGATCTTGGCGAAGCCAAATCCCGGCTATACGGAAGAGGCGCGACTGCGCCGCACCGGCGGCCGCATTGCGTTGCGCTTAGTCTTAGCGGCCGATGGCACGGTCCAACACATCCTCGTGCTCAGACCGCTGCCCGACGGCTTGACTGTGAAAGCGGTCGAGGCCGCGAGGCGAATCTCTTTCCAACCGGCGATGAAGGACGGCCGCCCCGTCGCCCAGATCGTGAACGTCGAGTACGGCTTCAATATCTTTTGATCGAGCTTGCGCGGCCGTCATGGTCGCCCGCGCAGATAAGTTTGCATGTCCACCCGTCGCCTCGCCTCGCTGCTTTGTGTCGTTTGCCTCTGGGCTTGCGCGCCGATAGCGCGCGGCGTCGGTGCGCAGCAGGATGAACGCACGCGCGGCGTCGAGTTGTACCGGGGCGGCGACAACGAGGGCGCGCTCAAGGTCCTGCGCGCTGCGACCAAACAGAACAAGACGGACGCTGAAGCGTGGTACTACTTCGGCCTCGCGCTAATCAAACAGCAGAAGGTCAAGGACGGGCAGAAGGCGCTCTTGACCGCCGCCACCTTAAATCCGCAGTCCGCGCCCACGCAGACCGCGCTCGCCTACGCTTTCGTCCTGCAAGGCAAACTGGGCGAGGCCGGTCGTGCGGCCGAGAACGCACTCAAGCTTGAACCGCAGAACGCCGAGGCCCACTACTTCGCGGGCGTTGTCAATTATCGTTTCAACTCGCTGCCGCGCGCGCTCGAAAACGTCGAAGCGGCCATGAAGGCCAACCCGACTTACGACGCGGCGCTGTTCCTGAAGTCGCAGATACTCGTCAACATGGCGGCGCGCGCGCTCACCACCGCCTACGAAGAGACACCGGACGTGCGCGCACTGCTCATCAAAAAATCTGATGAACGATTCGCGGCCGCGGCCGCCGCCCTCGAACAGTTCATCAAGCAGAACCCGAACGAGCCGGACGTGGCACTGGCGCAAGAGCAACTCAAGACGCTCAGCCTCTATCAAGACTTAATCACTAAGCCCGTGAGCGAGCGCACCGTGCTGTCGCCACGCGAGGTGACGATGCGCGCCGTCATCACGGCGAAGCCTGAACCTGAGTTCACCGCGCGCGCCCGGCAGCACAACACGACCGGCGAAATTATCCTGCGCCTCGTGCTCGGCGCAGACGGCCGCGTGCAGTACGTCCTGCCGATCAAGTCGCTGCCCGACGGTCTGACCGAAGCGTCCATCGCCGCCGCGCGCCGCATTAAGTTCATCCCCGCGACGAAGGACGGCCGACCCGTCGCGCAGTTTGTGACGATTGTTTACAACTTCAATATCTACTGACGAACAAGGGCGGCCCGCCGCAGTCAGCTTGCCAACATTGAACGCTAACACCACATCAACCAATCCGATTGTGCAAGCCGTCGTCGCGGGCACTGCGCCAACGCAGGCGCGGCTGATGGCGGCGCGCGGTCTGCTCCCGCTCGCGCAGGCCGACTTGCTCGAAGTGCTGGTCGCCTTGAGCGCCGATGGCGAGCCGGAGATGGCGCAAGCGGCCAATGAAACGCTCGGCGCGCAAGAACCGGACGCGCTTGCCGGTGCGGGCCGCCGCCGTCGAGACGCCGCCCACTGTGCTCTCGTATCTCGCGCGCAGCACGCACGCGGGCCACGCCGTCCATGAAGCGGTCACGCTCAACCACAGCACGCCCGACGAAGCCATCGCCGCGCTCGCCGCCACCACCGCAGACGGCGCGCTCCTCGAACTTATCACCATCAACCAGCAACGTCTGATCCGCGCGCCCGCCATCATCGACGCCGTACTCGCCAACCCCGCCCGCACGCGCGAAGCCGAGCGGCGCGTCAGCGAAGTCCGGCGCGAGTTCTTCGAGAAGGAGCGCGGCGCACAGCAGATCGCCAACGAGTTGCGCGCGCGTGGCGCGAGTGCCGTGGCGGCCGAGTTCTTCGAGCAGTCCGAGTCAGTCGGCACGCCGGGCGGGCTGACCATCGACGACGCGTGGCTCATCGCAGAGCACATAGAGATCGGCGACGCCGACGTTGACGATTCGTGGCTGCCGCTCGAACGGCTCGAAGAGATTTTCGCGGAGAGTGAAGAACAACGCGTGGCGCAGGTCGAGCGCGTCATCGCGGAGGCGGTGGCGGCCGAAGGCGGCGAGGTCGCGCCCGAACGCATCTCGCTCATTCGCCGCATCATGTTGATGACCGTCAAGGACCGCATGAAGCTGGCGATGAAAGGCGACCGCGAAGCGCGCGGCATCCTCATCCGCGACTCGAACAAGATCGTCGCTTCGGGCGTCATCAACAACCCGCGCATCACGGATAAAGAGGTCGAAGGCATCGCCGCGATGCGTACCGTCGCCGACGAAGTCTTGCGGCTCATCGCCATGAACCGCGCGTGGGCGCGCAACTATCCGATCATCCACAACCTCGCGCGCAACCCGCGCACGCCCATCGCCACCGCCATCCAAATCCTGCCCCGCATCCAGACGCGCGACCTGCAAAACCTCTCGCAGAACCGCAACGTCTCCGAAGCCGTCCGCCGCCAAGCCCAACGCCTCTTACACACACGCAGCGGACATTGATAAAGCAATAGGCAGTTAGAACGAACAGCCGGTCGAATGATCACTCAAGCATATAAGTGACCGTTCAACCGGCTGCCTTGTCTTTGTCTTAACTGCCCACTGCCTACTAGAAAATCTGTGACCCTTTACGTAGGACCGACCAAGCGACATCGGTGAGGGTGTGGCTGCGCCGCGCCCCACCAGAGGCCGGCGAATGCGGCGAGGACCATGTGCCACGCGCGCCCTTGCGCCAGCGCGCCCGCCTCAATCGCCTGCCATGCGCGCACGACCGCGCCGTAGTCGGCCGGCCCACCTTCGACCAGCGCAGCCCGCAAGTAGATGGCGGCGCAAACCAGCAGCGTCACGACCAGTGCGAAGTAGACGACGCGGATCAGTGTGCCGAAGATGATGCCATGCGACCAACGCGAACGGTGACTAAAGGCGACTCGATACGGCCACCAGAGAAAACGAAACAAACCCCACCGCGTGTACTGGCGCGACAGAATGTCCAAGTCAGGCCCGAACATCAAGCCACCGAATAACATCGCCACAGTAGCGACCGCCGCCAGCGGCACGCTCCGCGTCGCGCCCCACGCCGCCGCAAACGTCGGCCCGGCCAGCAGCACAGTGATCGCGTCGTGTGTTCTTCCTGAAGGCATTGCTCAACCCCGGCCCCGTCTATTCTAACTTGCTGGGTTAGGAGGACGAAGCCCCGCCACGTTACACGCTTGGCGGGGCTTTCGGCTTGCGAGTTGAGACGCTGTTTAGGGCAGCGCCTCGACGTTAATGAAGAAGCGGTACGCTCCGCCCTGTTGGATGCCGAGCAGGAATTGCACGTTGACGGCCGCGCCGTTGGCCAGCATGCCGCCCGGCAGCGTCACTGTCATGCTCGTGTTCAGCCCGCCGCCCGATGCTTGCGCGGGCGGTACTTCGACGGTCGTGCCGTTGATCGTGATCGCCGCGCCGGGGCCGGAGCAGCCGAGACCTGTGCCCATGCAGACCGCCGACTGGTTGCCCGAAGTGCGGGCGCGCATGTCGGCCGTGCCGGAGGCGGCAGGCCCCGCCGTCACGTCCACGATGCGGAAGCGGAGGCGCGTTACGGGGCCGCCTGTGTTGTTGACGAAGCGGCGGCGGATCGAGAACGTGCCGAGGGCCGAGTTGTTGGCCGGGTTCGGGTCGGGCGTCGAGTCACGGAAGCGCGGGCATGGTTGCGTCGCCGCGGTCGCGCTGCCCGCGCAGCCCGGATCGATCAAAGTGGCCTTGATCGTCGCGTTGCGTTGCAGCGGACTCCCTAGACTTTCTGGGCCGGGCGCGCCGAGCGTGGACTGCATGCCGCCGAACGTGCCGCCGGTCGTCGAGACGAAGACGAAGTCGGCCGCGTTGTCGGACGTATCCTGCGGCTGCCCTGAATTGAGCTTGCGCATGAAGCTGTATTCGCCGTCCGCCGTGACGCCGCCAGCCGGCGCAAGCCCTGCGCCCTCGCGGTAGAGCGTGTTGGGCGCGGTGGTAAAGCCGACCGCGTCGAGTTGCGTGGTGACATCGAATAGGGTGCTGGAGTTATAGAGGGCGACGCCGCCACCGTCCCCGATGTCTATGCCGGTGTACTGCGCGTCGCCTGTGCCGACCGTGGCCGCGCCCGCCGGGTAGCCGCCGAGACTGAAGCCGGTCGCGGCCGTGTTGTTGACGACGAGGAAGTGTGCCCGCGCCGGGATGGATGTGCCGGGCGACACAGTGAAGACCGTGGCGGTCGTGCCGAGCGTGTCAACGCTGCGCAGCGTCCAGCCGCTCGCGGGCACGACGAGGGCCGCGTTGCTGTTGTTGTAGAGTTCGATGAACTCGTCCTGCGCGCCCGAAGGCGTGCGCGAGCCACGGAAGCGAAACTCGCTGATGAGCACGTTACCGTTGGCAGTCGGCGTGCCGGCGATAACCACTTGATTGCCCGCGAGCGTCGCGTTGACGCCGTTCAGGTTGGCATCGCCGCTGTAGTCGGCCGCAATCGTGTGCGAGCCAGCCGTCAAAGCGTTGGTCTGGACGGTGGCGACGCCATTGACGACCGTCGCGGGTGCGCCAATGGGTGTGCCCGTCCCTGACGGGCCGTCACGGAACTGCACCGTGCCGGAGGGCACATCCGTGCCGGAGGTGGGCGTGATGGTGGCTGTGAAGGTCACGAGGTCGCCCACGTCTGAAGGGTTCTTCGACGACATGACGGTTTCGGTGGTGTTGATTTTATTGACGGTGTGCGCCGCGCCGCTGGACGCGGGACTCGCGTTGAAGTTGGCGTCGCCCTGATAGGTCGCCGTCAGCGTGCGGTTGCCGACGGTGAAGAGCGTGATGGTGCACTGGCCCGCCGCGACTGTGCCGGTGCAGGAGTCAACGCCGTCCGTGACCATGACGTTGCCGGTCGGCGTGCCCGCGCCGGGCAGGGTGACAGCGGTGCTGTAAGTGACGGTGAACTGCTGCCCACGAATAGTGGGGTCGGGCGTGTCGGTCAAGAGCGCGGCCGTCGTGTCGGCCTTGTTGACCGTGTGCGCTGCCCCCGCCGATGCAGGACTCGCGTTGTAGTTGGCGTCGCCTTGATAGGTGGCCGTCAGCGTGTGATTACCGGCGGTGGTAAAGGCGGCGGAGCAAGTGCCGGCGGCGACCGTGCCGGTGCAGAAGGTGTTTGCGCCGTCCATGATGACGACGTTGCCGGTCGGCGTACCGCTGCCGGGCGCGGTGACGGCGACGCTGTAAGTGATCGCGACGGTCTGACCTGTGACGGACGGATCGGGCGTGTCGGTCAGGAGCGCGGTCGTCGTGTCGGCCTTGTTGACGACGTGCGCCGTCGCGGGCGACGACGCCGGACTAATGTTGAAGTTGGCGTCGCCTTGATAGGTCGCCGTCAGCGAACGGTTGCCGGCGTTAAAGAGCGTGATGATGCATGAGCCTGTACCAGCGGCGCTGATCGCGCCGGTGCAGGAATTGACGCCGTCCGTGACTATGACGTTGCCGGTTGGGACGGTCGGGTTATTGCTGCCGGGCGCGTTGACCGCGAGGCTGAAGTTGACGGTGAATGGCTCGCCGGTCACGGTCGGGTCGGGCGTATCGCTCGTGATGGTCGAAGTGGTGTCGGCCTTATTGATGGTGAAATTGGCCGTGGCCACCGCGTTCTCGGCCGTGGCGTCGGCCGCGCCTGCGCCGGCCGCAGAGGCGCGGAAAGTGGCCGTCGCTGTCCCCACAGACACTTTAGCCGTGCCGCCGCTTGAGGCGGGCAAGCCTGTGACCGGATTCGTGTAGGTGAAAGTTGTCGTGGTGGGCGTGGACGCGATGGTGAACGTGCCGGTGTAGCGCGAGTCGCCGACGCCAGCTATGAGCACGGTCTGACCGCTCGAAAAACCGTGCGCTGCGCTCGTGGTAATCGTCACGGTCGAACCTGATTCGGTCGCCGTCGAGATCGTGCGGGTCAACGACTGAAGCGCGGTTTGCTGATTCGAGAGGTTGCCGCGCACTGCGTTGCTCCAAGTCACCGGCAGATCAACCAGCGCGATCACGTTTTGGGACACGTCTTGATTCGCAGAGTTGGTGTTGACGCTGGCAGTCAGCGTCGTGTCCTGCCCGGTGACGATGGGCGCAGGGTTGGCGGTGTTCTTCAAGACGAGTTGCGGCAGCGTCGTCAGCGTGCCGGTGACCGTGGAGACTTTAAAGGCCGTGTCGCAGCCGGCGGCATTCGCGCCGGCCGATTGCGGATCGACGTTGCAGCCCCACCAGTTGTTCGTGGCGAGCAGATCACCGTTGCCGCCTAACTGGACGCCCTCGCCGCTGCCGGGCATGGCGGCGGTGCCGACGACGTTGCCACGGAAGCGGCAGAAGTTGACGTTGATGGTGCCGTTGGACTTGCTGATTGCGCCGCCGCCGTTATCCGTGCTAGGCGAGCCGGTCGTGTACGCCTTGTTGTTCGTGAACTGAATCTTGCTGTAGTTGCTGGTCCCGGCTTGGAGGGTGTGCGCGATTGCGCCGCCAGCGTTGGTCGTCGCCTGATTGTTGTCGAACAGCCCGCCCGTGATGTTGGTAAATTCCGTACCCGGCGTGGTCGTCCCGCCGAGGTTTCTAATCGCGCCGCCGATGCCCTGTCGCCGTCGTGTTGTCGGTGAACGTGGAGTTGATGATGGTCGCTCGCCCGCAGCCGCCGTTCTGCTTGGCCGATTGCAGAGATGGCCCCACCGTTACCGGCGATGTTACCGCCGAGGTCGTTGCTATTGAACGTGCAACTAAAGATGTTATAGACGTTGTCCGTGCCGCCCATCAAAATAGCGCCGCCGGACAAGATGTTGGTCGTGCTGCCGCCGTTCTGCATCGTGAGGCCAGACCATGTGCCCGTGCCAACCGACGGTCGACGTCGTCGCCCCGGTGTGACTTGAAAGATGCGCTCGTTCAAGCACTGGCCTGCTTGACCTGGATAATCGTTATGGGTGCGCCCGCGCCGACGAAAGCGACGCCGTTTCCCGCCACCGGCCCTGGAACCCTAGCAGATCGAGATCGCCCGTGGCGTTCGCGTCTTCCGCGCCGGCCAGAGTGATATTGTAAGTGTTCGCGGGTAGGTTGATGACCGTGCCGGCATTGGCGTTGGCGAACGTGACCGCGCCGCGCAAGGAACAATCGTTTGCGTTGCCGGTACAGGCGCTCGCCGCGGCTACGTCATCAGTGCGATCAACTGCAATCGTGGCGAGTGGCGCGGCGGGCACGACCGTCGGCGCGAGCGAGCCTGATTGGAGCAGCACCAGATCGCGTTCGCCGTTCACCTTGCGCGGCATCTCAAGGAGCGCCACGGGCTGGCTCGCCACGTCGAGCGCGACCGAAAGTTGCGCCGTGGCGGCAATGCCCGGCCCGCTTGCGCCGCGTCCGCCTGCTCATCCAAGTGGCGTAGGATGTTGACTTGGCTGTGTGCGGCGTTGACGACGAGCAGATCGGCTGTCGGTTGATAGCTAATGAATGAAGCGGCGAGCGTGTTCGTTGCGCCGTCAACGGGCGGCGCGCTCGTGCCGAGTTGCGCGCCCAACGTCCAACCCGCGTCCGCGCCCGGTTGCCACACGGCGGGCAACGGGCGCGCGTCCCAGTGTTGCGTCACGCGTAAGACTTCCTGATCGCCTGATGACTGGGCCGCCAACTCGGCGGGCGTGTAGGGCTGCCGATCAAGATCAGCGGGTTGTAGTAGATGGATTGCGCCGTCGGCGGCCAAGACTGCCAGCGTCTTGCGCTGGTCACGATTCCAGACGAAGTAGCCGGCGGCGAGCGCGCTGGCTTCAAACGGCAGCGCGACGTGCTCGATGCGCGTCTGCCCGTCGGCGCGCGCGGCGACGAGTTTGCCGCCTGCTGCTTTGTCCGCGCCGCCGGGGGCGTGGATGATCGATACCTCTCGCCCCGTGGTCGCCGCCACGTCGAAGTATGAATCCTTGTCGAACTCGCCCAGCGCGAAAGAGGTGGCGGGCGCAGGCAAGGCGTAGCGGCTCGGCTTGGCGCGTAAGCCCCCGGCCGCGTTCATGTAAATGAGCGCCTCCGGCCCCGCCGCGCCATTGATGCCCACGACGACATCGCTCAGCCCATCACCCCGATCAAAACTGCCCACCGCGAGCGCGGTCACGCCGCCCACGAGTTTCACCTGCGCGGCCGGCGCGAAGTTGCCCGCCCCGTCGCCGGCCAAGAGATAAAGTCCGCCACCGCGCGCCGCACTCAGTACGTCCTTGAGTCCGTCGCGGTTGAAGTCGCCGGCAACTAGAAAATCCGGCGCTTCGGGCACGGCGAAGGTGCGCGTCGCCGATAGGAACGAAGCGGGCATCTGCCCTTGCTGGATCGCTTGAAAGACGGTGGGGTCGCGCGGTGCGAAGGCGTCCATGTTGCCGCGCCGCAATGTGATGAAACCTTGCTCGCCGGCCGCGTAGCCACTCAACAGATCGGGCGCGCCGTCTATATCGAAGTCGCCCGCTGCGAGCGCGAGCGGGCGCGTGTCGCCGTCGGCGGCTGGCACGGCCAACTTCGCGTCGGCGGCGTCCGTCCCCTTTAGCGCATACCCGTCGCGCAGATTGAGAAACGGGCGACCACGCCCGGCCGCGCGCACCGTTACGTCAGCTTGCACCTTTGCGGCTTTGGTCTTGGGCGCGACAAAATCCGTCGCCAGATAACCGAACGCGACAAGCGCCAACAGCAGCAAGAGGTATCTCGGCCTGAGCAAAGTTTTCATAACGCACCTATGTAGATTTAAGGGTGAAGCGGCGTGGGCCGAAGGGCGCAACGCGCAGTTGGATCGTTGACAGACAAATGCGGCGCGCAAGCTGGAAGGGGAAGAGTGCGCGCCGCGTGAGCCTGACTTTTAACATCTGTTACAGCAAACCCGGCAGGGACCGGGGCCAACATCGGCAAGCTGTTTATGCTTGACCGCGAGTCTTTGTGGCCGGCGCAGGCTAAGCGGACCTGCTAAACCAACTCCGCGCCGCGCCACGTTAATTGCCGCAGTCGGGCGTGGCCTCATTGGTGATGGTCCAAGTCGCATTCCCGCCACAAGTAACTATTTGAGAGAGGAAGCAGCCGTCCGTATTCTCGCTAATAACTTTGATCTGTGTGCTATTGCAAGCAACGTTATCGAGCACGACTGAGTCACCATTGCTCAACACCCGACCGTTGAGTTGATCCGCGCTCCAGTTGTCGTCGTTGACTGCGGACAGATAGAGGTGATTAATCTGCCAGTTGGAACTATTCACGACATTGAGCGATGTGGCAACCGGGTGCGCGCGCACGCTCGCCAATAACAATAGCGCGGCCGATGCACAGAGCGCAATACTGGTGATTAGAAGACCGAACCGTTTGCCTTTGCCTTGAGAGTTTTTCATTTTGCACTCCGCAGAAAAACATTGGTCGCGGGCGGGCGCTGAACGCCCGCCCGCCCCGGTTTAAGTTGATGAGCACCACCAGCCGCCGACTTACGGGCAAGTGCCGTTGACGGTGTAATGCACGCCGCTATCCACAGCCGTCTCGCCCGGATTGTGCGGCACGACGACGCGGGCGGTGGCGCGCCCCGTGTTGCCAAGCGTGTCGGTGACTTTGAACGTGATCGTATAGACCCGCCCGTTGCCGCCGCCGTCGCGCTCGGAGCGCAACTGCACGGACTTGCAGTTGGCGGCAATGACGATGTCGTTCGTCGTATTGCCGTCGCCGTTGCCGTTCTCGGTTTCGTCGCTGGTCACCTTCTCGATGACCACACTGCTCACGCCGAGACTCGTGTTGCAGCTATCACTCGCGCCCGTCACGAAGTTCGTCACCGTGAAGGTCTGATACTTGTGATTCGGCGGCCACATCGAGGGCGTCTGCCCGTTGAGCGTGATCGTCGGCCCGGTCGTGTCCACAACATTGACCGTGCGCGTCTGCGTGACCGTGTGGCCCGCGCCATCGTTCACCGTGTAAGTGAGCGTGTACGTGCCCGGCACATTCGCGTTGACGCTGCCCGTCCTGACGATCTGCGCGGTCAGGTCGCCCGCGCAACCATCGGTTGCAGTTGCGCCCGGATCGACGAACGTCGTGTGACATTCAACCGTCAGCGGGTTTGCGCCCAACAGGGTGAGCGTCGGCGCAATCGTATCTACCACGTTCACCGTGCGCGTGACCGGCGTCGCGGCGTTGCCGGCCATGTCTGTGGCCGTGTAAGTGATCGTGTAAGTGCCCGGCACGTTCACGTTCACTGTGCCCGATGCGCTGACCGCGACGCTGCCGTCGCAGTTGTCCGTCGCACTCGCGCCCGGATCGCTGAACGAAGTGTGGCACTCGACCGTCATCGGGTTCGCGCCGTTGAGCGTGATGACGGGTCGGGTCGCGTCTGTGACGGTGACGGTCTGCGTGCGCGTGCTGGTATTGCCGGCCGCGTCGGTCGCCGTGTAAGTGATGGTCGTCGTGCCGACCGGGAAAAGATTACCGGCGGGCACGCCGCTGCGCGAGACGGTCACGCTGCCTGAGCAGTTATCGCTCGCCGTCGCCGTGCCGAGCGTGGCGTCACTCACAAACACGGAGCACGAAGCCGAGTTGGCCGGCGTCGAGGCGCTTACGTTGGGCGGCGCGCTGATCGTCGGCGGCGTCGTGTCGTTAACCGTGAAGGTCGTGGTCGCCGTGCTGTGGTTGTTAGCCGCGTCAGTCGCAGTTACAGTGATCGTGTGTGGTCCTAAACCGACGAGTGTGCCGGCCGCAGGACTTTGCGTGATGGTCAGCGAGCCGGCAGGCGTGCAGTTGTCAGAAGCCGTAGCGCCGGGGATGACATTGGGGATCGCGGACTGGCAACTTGCGTCGGCCGAAGCGGATGTCGGCGCGGGCGCAGTCACCGTCGGCGGCGTGTTGTCCGTAACGGTGACAGTCTGCGTGGCCGTGCCGGTGTGGCGGCCGGGTCTGTGCCTGTGTAGGTGATGGTGGTTGTGCCGACGGGGAAGATGTTGTCGGCGGGCACGCCCGTGCGCACGATGGTCACGTGGCCGGAGCAGGTGTCGGCGGCCGTCGCCGTGCCGAGCGTGGCATCACTCACGAACGCGCTGCAAGTGGTCGCACCCGCGCCGGTCGTCACGCTCACAGCGGGCGGTGCGACGACCTGCGGCGTTTGACTGCCGTTGACGATCACGTTGAAGGTGCAGGTCGCGTCCGGGTTGACGCCGTTCGAGGCCGTGCAGGCGACTTGTGTTGTGCCGGTCGGGAAGACGTGCGGCGAGGTGATGACCTGCGAGGTCGAAACGATCTGGCAGGTGATGGTCGGCGCAGGGAGTCCGGTCGCCGTCGGGTTGAAGGCCACGGATGCGGTGCAGGTGCTCGGATTGGCGTTGGCGGTGATGTCGGCCGGGCAACTGATCGTCGGCTGCTCGTTGATGCTGATGTTGGTCGAGAACCGTTTGATTGTCGGCTGTGGCGGTCACGCCGTCTGTGCCGCCAACCGCACCGGCGGTGTAAGTGGCCGTCGCCTGCCCGTCAACGAACTGCGTGGTCGCGCCGGAGATTGTGCCGAGCGTGGGCGCGGGGTTGGCGAACACGGCCGCGGCCGGTTCGGGGAACGCAGGCAGACCCGCGAGGTTCGCTGCGGCCACAGTGCCGCCGGAATTACTGCCGTAGATGTCGGCCGTCAAGGTCGTCGTGCCGCCCGTGAGGATCGGGTTGGGCGCGGCGCTGAGTCTGAGTTGGAGCCAAGTGCTGACGAGCGAGCTGAACACGTCGTTGGTGATGGGGCCGCTGTTCTGTCCCCACCAGTTGTTGTTGGCGGTGAGGCTGCCGGTCGCGCCGACAGCCTGCGCCACGGCTTTGCCGATGCCCGCGCCCGCCGTGTTGCCTGCGAAGCGCGAGAAGGTGATGTTCGCTGTGCCGTTGCCGACGAGGAGCGCGCCGCCGCGACTCGCGCCGCCGATGGCTTGGTTGCCGACGAAGGCCGATTGACTGATGTTGTAAATGCCGGCGGCGGTCGTGAACGTCGCGTTGATCGCGCCGGCGGAGTTTAAGAGCGCCTTGTTGTTCACGAACAGACTGCGCGTGACGGTCAGCGTGCCGGGCGAGTTGAAGCGGATCGCGCCGCCGCTGCCCGTGGCGGTCGAGTTGTTGCTGAAGGTGCAGTTGGTGATGGTCAGCGTGGTGCTGCCAGTGGTGGTGCTGTCGGTGATCGCGCCGCCGTTGGCGGCGAGCGTGCCGGTCGTCTTGTTGTTATCGAAGATGCAGTTGGCGATGGTCGTTGAAGCGCCGTTGCCGCCGGAGAGTATGCCGCCGCCCGAACCGCTGGGCAGATTGCCGTCTTTGATCGTGACGCCGGAGAGATTGAACGTGAAGCCGAGCACCAACGTCCCCGGATTGACATCGAGGACACGGTCGTTGGTCGTCTGCTGGATGATGGTCGTGGCCGCGCCCGCGCCGACGATGCTTGTGCCACTGGCGCGGATGTCCAAGTCGCCTGTGACGGCAAACTGCTCGCCGTTGCCTGTGCTGGTGAGTTGGTACGTGCCAGCGGGGACGTTGATGGTTGCGCCGGGATTCAGGTTCGCATTGATGACCGCGCCGCGTAAACTGCAATCGTTCGGCGCAGCCGTGCAGGTAGTTGCGACCGCGTTATCGTCCAGACGATCTACATCCAGCGTTGGCCCGGCGAGCGACACGGCGACGGCTGCCGTGTAGGCGGCCGGGTCGGCCGCGGGTCTGCGCGCGCTAAGCGTGGTACTGCCGCTGCCGGCGGCGTGAGATTCGAGCGCGACGTTGAAGCAAGTAAGGGCAAGAGGCCAGCGGCGATGAGAGCGAGAAGGACGGACGTGCGAGCGGTCGCTCGGGGGACGAAGGGCATCATCTGTATGACCTCATTTATTGTTCGGTCTTCTTCGGCTGATTAACAGTAATCAGTCTGGGCGGATGCGGCGGCGGCCATGTATTTAGTCTCAGACTGCCAGCCATGAAGCCGATCCATGCTGCTTACTTGTCCTGCTGTCGCCGCCGACAGGATTCGGGGGAGTTGCTCTGGTCCGAGGCGCATGCCCACGTTTCGCTTTCATGCTTTCGCCTCGGTCAAAGGCGGACGCTGGCAACCGCCCTACGGTCTTTGCGGGAAGACGCCCTGAAGCGCGATGCAGAAGTTGAGCGCGAGATAAGGGTGCATGTTGTTGTGCGGCAACCCCCCGCCCGCTAACTGCAAAGCAAAGGGCGACATCGCGTTGGGCCCCGTCGTGTTGTAGTAGTTGAACGCGCCCTGATCGCTGACCGCTTGCGCCCAGACGTTATTGGTCGGGTCGGCCTCATCCGCGCCCTGACTGGTGGCGACAACGCCGTGCGTGTGGACAGGCATCTCGGAGTCGAGCAGCGTCAAGAACGGCTCGCCGCCCGGCGAGCCGAGGAAGCGTTCGCTGAGGCCGGGGCCTTGCCCTTGTTGCATGGGCGCGGCGTCCTGAAGGTCGGGCAGGGCGAAGGTCGACTGCCCGTTGCCGCCGTAAAACGTGCCGAGCAGCGAGAACAGTGCCGTGTTCTGGCTGATGGGAAGTATTTGGCCGTTGCAAAAGGCCCAGCCCGACGGCGGGAAGTTGAACCCGAAGATGCGAATCTCAGCGACAAATTGATCAGACATGATGTTTTCTCTCCGGCTTGAACCTCAGCTGTGCGTGGGGAATTCGCCCTGCAAGCAAATGATGAAATTGAGCACGAGGAAGGGCGACATATTCTCGTGCGGCTGGCTGCCGCCGATGTTCGTCACAGTGCCCGCCCGCAGGAGCGCGTTGGGCGGGCCCGGCGCATAGACGTTGTCGCCGCCGTTCGACCAGAAATGGCCGGCCGGGTCTGACTCGGACGCAGACGCGTTGTTTCCTTGAGCAAAGTGGGTGTGCGTCGGCATCTCGGACAACGTCAGCGTGTGCGCGACCTCGCCGCCGATTTGGCCGAGGGTGAACTGGCTGCCGAAGTGCAGGGGCGTGCGCCCGCGCAGGTCGGGCAGGGCGAAGGTCGTCTGCCCGTTGCCGCCGTACATCGTGCCGAGCAGCGAGAAGAGTGCCTGGTTCTGGTTGATCGGCAGCAGTTGGCCGTTGCAAAACGCCCAACCCTGGGGTGCGTAGTTGAAGCTAATGATCTTGATCTCTCCTAGTGCGCTAACTTCCAGCATATTTATCTCTCCTGAGCTTTGTCACACGTTCACGGGCCGCGGCTGCGTCGCTGCCAACAGTGCTTACTAGTGCGGGGGGAAGATCCCGTAGAGCGAGATGATGAAATTGATCGGGAGGTACGGGATCATGTTGTCGTGCGGCTGACTGCCGCCGACCGGACTCGCAGCGCCAGCGGCCATCGGCGCGGTCGGCGGTTGATTGGCATAGACGCCGGTGGCCGATTGCGCTGCCCAGACGTTGCCGCCGGGCGAGGCGGCGCTGCCGGTGTTCGTGCCGCCGACGCACGTGGCCGGGTGCGAATGCGATGGTATTTGCTGCACGGTCAGTGTCACCGACTCCGCGCCGCCCGACTCGCCGAGGGTGCGCGTTTCGCCGCCCGGCCGCGTCCCGGCATGTACCGGCACGCGGCTGCTAAGGTTGGGCAACGCAAAGGTATTCTGCCCGTCGCCGCCATAGGTTGTGCCGATGAGTTGGAACAGCACATCGTTCTCCGAGATAGGGAGAAGCTGCCCCTCACAGAATAGCCAGCCGTTAGGCGCAAAGCTACCGGCAAACATGCGGATCTCGCCGATGAATGGTTGAGACATAACCCTTCCTTCGCTAGTTTTACAGCCGCTCCCGCCTCGGCTCAGGCGTTATACGCTCTGGCCGGTGGGGGATTGGGATCGAGTGCGTTAACTAACCGTTGGTTCTATTGCAGACCTAATAGATGTGTCTACGCGGTGTGCCAAAGGAGTTTGCCGAAGTAAAGAATAGCGGCGCGGCCTCCTACGAAGCGCGCGGATTCTAAACCTTCATTCTGATCAATGCAAGCGAAATTCGTTAGCTCCGGCCAAAACTTTCGCCTAGAGAGATCGGCCGTGAGTTTCTCTTGTGCTGTTTGCTGATTCGTGCTACCGTCTGCGCGCCATTCAGCGCCCGCGCATGTTGACATCAAGGGCGCACGTCTTCGCCAACAGGTCAACGCCATTCGTTATTCCTGTCAACAGTCTGCCAGAAATACATTTTAAGGAGCACATATATGCCGATCTCGCGCCGTCACTTCCTCCGCGCAGGGGGCGTTGCCATGGTCGCCGCTACCGCGTCCACGGGTTTCAGTGCCTCAGCCGCCGAGCGGCGGTCAGACGCCACAGGCCCCGCGGGGCGATCCGCGCTCATGAGCAAGGCCACGTTCGCGGCCCACTTGAACACGGTCTTCGTCATCAAGCTGAACGATAAGCAAGAAGTCCCGCTCGAACTCGTCGAGCTACACGACTGCGGCCGGCGCAGCAGCGGCGAATGGCCGCGCGGGCGGGGCAAGAGTGCTTCGCGCTCGCTTTTCGTCCGCGCACCAGACAGGCGCTCAAGCAGAACACTTACTCGCTTGAACATCGTGTGCTCGGCCGCTTCGATCTGTTCATCACCTCCGTAAAGAGCACGAAGCACGGGCAGGTTTACCAAGCGATCATCAATCATGTGCGCGTGTGAAACGTAACGAGACTTAGCATTACGGCCGGGCGGCGTGTGTACGCGCGCCGCCCGCGCACCTGCTACAAAAGCGACGCGAATCCGCTTGCCTTCCCTTTCCCTTCAGCACCAAGACAGCCCTAGCGGAGTTGTCCATCAACCGGCAAACGGTCCTACACGCCAACCGACAAAGGAGTGGCTTGTCTGATGCAGACGCGCGGCACGGACATCCAACTGCCCGGCGGCGGAGTCGTCTCGCTCCGCGCAGTCACCCCCGGCGACGAAGAGTTTCTGCTCGCCGTCTATGCCAGCACGCGTGCGGACGAACTCGCGCAGGTCGCGTGGAGCGCCGAACAGAAGGCGGACTTCCTGCGCATGCAGTTCGACGCACAGCGGCAGGCGTATAACGCGCGCTACCCCGACGCTGAGTACGACGTGATCTTGCTCGACGGCCACCCCGCCGGCCGGCTCTGGATCGGGCGCGACGACGAGCAGATCCGCCTGCTCGACATCGCCCTGCTGCCCGAAGCGCAGAATCGCGGCGTGGGCGGCGCACTGCTGCGGCGGCTGATCGAGGAGACGCGGCGCACGGGCAAGGCACTACGGCACATGGTGTTTGTGCTCAACCCGGACGCACAACGTTTCTACGAGCGGCTCGGCTTTCAGGTGTTTGAAGAGGTGGGCGCGTACCGGCACATGGAATGGCGGCCGGTGGCGGGCGACGTTACTTGAAGAAGTTGAAGACGGCCTCGTAGCGCAACCCCGCTCCGGTGCGCGCGACGGGCACGAGGAAGATGTCGAGCACGCCCAACTGCTCGTGCTCCAGCGAGTATAATTGCTGCGGCAGGAGGATGTCCGCCGGACCACTGAAGAAAAGCGAGAATCGCACCATCCCGCCCTGCTCCCCGGCCCGTTCCCGCCAGCCTTGAACCTCGACCAACTCCAACTCCACCGGGCGCGGCGTGTCAGCGCGGACGCGGAATTTGCTGTTCAGTTGGCGGGCGAAAACTTCTTCGGTCAGCTTCTCAGGCATCTATAGACTGTTCCTAAACAAAAACTTATAAAGACACAGGTGATCATCTCTCTGACCAAGCAGCGTGAGTATAGTTGATCATTAGACCTCTTGCGAAAGTCAGTTAAATGATGCGACAAGTAGCTCAACCCTATGAGCTACGACCAAATCAAAGATTTATGCCCCGCCGACTTCAAGCGCTACTGCGGGGTCGAACCGGAAACATTCCAACGCATGGTCGAACTCGTCTCCAAGCGGCTGACCAAAACGCGACGTAAATCGGGGCGACCGCCCAAGCTGTCGGTCGAAGACCAGGTCTTGTTGACCTTAGAGTATTGGCGCGAGTACCGCACGCTCTTCCACCTCGCCACCAGTTGGGGGTTGCACGAGTCGAACGTCTGCCGCGTCATCCGCCGGGTGGAAGACATTCTGACAAAGAGCCGAGCGTTCAAGCTGCCGGGCAAGAAGAAACTCCAACTCGCCGACCACGAAATCGAGTTCGTCGTGGTGGATGTCGCTGAGACGCCGGTCGAGCGCCCGAAAAAAAGCAAAAAGCATACTACAGCGGCAAAAAGAAGCGGCACACCTTAAAGAGTCAGGTCGTGGTCAACGGGCGCACCCGGCAAGTTATCTGCACGGCTCACGGGCGCGGCCCCGTCCATGACTTCGCCCTCTACCAGCGCAGCAACCTTGCGCCGCACGAGAGCCTGGAGGTGCTGGCCGACAGCGGCTATCAAGGCTTAGCGAAGCTGCACGCAAAGAGCAAGACGCCGCGGAAGAAGCCGCGGAAGTCCGAGTTGACCGACGAGCAGAGGCAAAGCAATCGGGAGTTGGCGCGCCGCCGGGTCGTGGTCGAGCACGTCATCCGCAGCTTGAAAATCTTCCGCATCCTCGCGGAACGCTACCGCAATCGCCGGAAGCGGTTCTCGTTACGCTTCAACTTGGTCGCCGGGCTGTACAACTATGGACTCGGCCTCGGCTAATCACTTTCGCAAGAAGTCTATTTCATTCTGACAAAGATTGATTCAGAGGAGGTGCTATTGAAATAGTCTTTGGTCAACATCTGATCTCTAGCATCTGACCCGTGCCTTATAGCACGCGCCTGCGCGGCGAGGCAAAAAGGGCGTCCGTTTGCGCGCCCTGCGAGCGGCACGCTACACTGTGCCCATTAAGCGATATGGGAAAACGCGGACGAACACAGACCTTCATGGAGTACGCGGCGACGCGCGGCTTGCTCGGCACGCTCGGTGCGCTGCCGCACTCCGCGGCCGTCGCGGCCGGGCGTGCGCTGGGGCAGCTTACATACATGCTGGGCGGCAGTCTCCGGCGCACGGGCGAGATCAATCTGCAACTTGCTTTCCCCGACATGGACGCACGCGAACGGACGCGAATCCTGCGCGGCTGCTACGACAGTCTGGGGCGCACGCTCGGCGAGTTCAGTCAGTTCCCACGCGCCACGCGCGCGAGTTTGCGCACGATGATCGACTACGACCCGGTCGGCCTCGGCCACCTGCGCGCGGCCGAAGAAGCGGGCCGGGGCGTGATCTTTCTGACCGGCCACATTGGTGCGTGGGAAGTCTTGAGCTTTGGCTGGTCGGCGCTCGAATACCCGATCAACTTCATCGTGCGCCCGCTCGACAATCCGCGTGTCGAAGAGTTGATCGAGCGAATCAGGACGCGCTTCGGCAACACAGCCATTAGCAAAACCTCGGCCGCGCGCCAAGCCTTGCGCGTGCTGCGTGCAGGCGGCACGCTCGGCATCCTCGCCGACCTCAACACGCAGGCCAAAGAAGGCGTCTTCGTGCCCTTCTTCGGGCACATGGCTTGCACAAACACGGGGCCGGCCCTGCTCGCCCTGCGCGCCGACGCCCTCGTTATCCCGACCTGCGCCGTGTGGGACAAGCAACGCGGCCGTTATTTCTTTCACGGCGATCCGCCGGTCGAACTGGTGCGAACGGGCGACGAGAAGCGCGACATCGAAATCAACACGGCCAATTTCGCCGCCGCTATCGAGCGCATGATTCGTGCCTACCCGGATCAGTGGCTCTGGATTCACAAACGCTGGCACACGCGGCCCGCGGGCGAACTCAGCCCTTATCGACGGCACTCCGACACAGACTCCGCGCCTAGACTCTCGCTCTCGCCCGCCGAAAGCGACCCCTCTGACCGTAGACTGTAAAATATTTGACCGTCTTAACTGCTGTACTTGTAGGATTTAGCTTTGGACGGAACTGAATGTTACAGAAGTGTGGAGAAAATTTGTAATTTTATACTTGACAGTCACGATAGTTTGGTGTAATTTCCCACACGTTGATTCGGTCAACTTTGAAACGTTCTTTGGATGCAGAGTGGTTGACACAAACGGTGTTGCGGACGGCTGAGGCTTTATTAAAGTTTTGCCGGTTTCAGAACATTTAGCAATTTTATCTCGCCCGTACCAACGCACCGCCCATAACGCCGGGTCGCACGTAAGTGGCGATCTCCAGCACTTGTCAATGCCACCCTGAATCTCCGAGCCTGCCCAAAAGTTTTAAGCCTCGCTGGTTCCCCAAGCTAGCGAGGCTCCTTCTCTTTTAGCCACCATTATTTTTCACGCGGCCGCTTTCGCTGTAGCGCGGTTACATCGCCAGCCCGCCGTCAACTTGTATGACTTGGCCGGTGATATAACGCGCAGTCGGCGAGAGCAGGAAGCACGCGATCTGCGCGATCTCTTCCGGTTCGGCGAAACGACCGAGGGGAATCTGTGCGAGCAACTTGGCGCGGTAGGCTTCGTCGAGCGCGCCGGACATTTCGGTGGCGACCAGTCCGAGTGCGAGCGCGTTGACCGTCACCTTGCGGCTCGCCACCTCTTTCGCCAGCGCCTTCGTCAAACCGATCATGCCGGCTTTGGACGCGGAATAGTTCGACTGCCCGGCCATGCCGACCACACCGCTGATCGATGAGACGTTCAGCACTGACCCGCCCTCATCCTGCCGGAGCATGACGCGCAACGCGGCCCGCGCGAAGTTCCATGGACCTTTCAGGTTCGTGTCCAGCACAGCATCCCAGTCGTCTTCTTTCATGCGCAGGATCAAATTGTCGCGCGTGATGCCCGCGTTGTTGACGAGGAAGTCTATGCGGCCGAAGGCGTCCTTCGTTTGCTTGACCATCTCGGCGGCGGCGTCTGTCTGCGCGACATCGCACTGCGTTGCCAGCACGCCGACGCCTAAAGCTTCAAGTTCGCCTTTCAGTTCTTCGGCCGCCGCCGCGCTCTGCGCGTAATTGAAGGCGACGGAAGCGCCGCGCCGCGCCAACTCAAGGGCGATGGCGCGACCGATGCCGCGTGTTGCGCCCGTGACGATGCCCGCGCGCCCGGCGAAAGATTGTGCTTCACTCAAGGTGTGCAGCCTCCGATTTGAAATCAAGCAACGCTTATTCCCGGTTACAACTTCAACGAACGAAGATATTCGACGAACTGCGGCGCGAGGTCGGGGCGCTTCAAGGCGAACTCGACCGTGGCGATTAAGAAGCCGAGTTTGTCGCCCGCGTCGTGGCGTGTGCCGGCGAAGCGGACGGCATAGAAGGGCCGGCGCTGCAAGAGCGCGCGCATGGCATCGGTGATCTGTATCTCGCCGCCTGTGCCGCGTGGGGTTTGTTCGATTTCGGCGAAGATGTCGGGCGTCAAGATGTAGCGACCGATGATGGCAAGGTCCGACGGCGCTTCCGCGAACGGCGGCTTCTCAACCATATCTTTGACCTTAAAAACGCCGTCGCGCATCTCCTCTGCATCGAGCGCGCCGAAGCGCGAGATGGCTTCGCCCGCAACGCGCATCGTGCCTAAGATGGGTGCGTCCGTCTCTTCGTAGATGTCGAGCATCTGTTTGAGCGCGGGCACTTCGGCGTCCACAATGTCGTCCGGCAGTAGCACGGCGAACGGTTCGTCGCCTACGAAGTCTTTCGCTTGCAAGATAGCGTGGCCGAGGCCGAGCGCCTCACGTTGCCGCACGTAGCTGATGCGCGCGAGTTCCGCGACGGCGCGCACTTGTTTCAGTTGTTCGTCTTTGCCGCGCGTGCGCAGTACGTGCTCAAGCTCGAATGAGATGTCGAAGTGATCTTCGATAGAGGTCTTATCGCGGCTCGTGATGATCAAGATCGACTCGATGCCAGAAGCGACCGCTTCTTCGACGACGTACTGAATGAGCGGTTTATCGACGAGCGACAGCATCTCTTTGGGCGACGCTTTGGTCGCGGGCAAAAAGCGCGTGCCGAGGCCGGCGGCGGGCAAGACGGCTTTGCGAATCTTCTGCGGCATGATGACGAAGTAAAACCCCCTTGGTAAATATTCACTAACGACCAACCGCGCGCGGCAAACTCAAGCAAGCGATCAGACACGCACACGACGCATGCCCGCAGGGCATCCGCTTGACAGCCTCGCGCAGCGTCGGCTAGGTTGGCTTTTTCGTTACAGCTTAAGTTGCGACGACTAGATACCACACGTTAAAGGACGGCGGCAAATGCTCGATCTGAACTACCTGCGCGAAAACTTGGAGCGCGTGCGCGCGGCTCTCGAAGCGCGCAACTTTCCCACAGCCCCGCTTGACGAGTTCATCGCGTTAGACTCCGAGCGGCGCAGCGCCATCGCGCAGTCAGATGCACGTAACGCCGAACTTAATCAGGCCAGCAAAGAGATCGGTGCGCTCATTAAAGCGGGTCAGGCTGAAGAGGCAACGATCCGACGTAGCCAAGTCGCACTCTTAAAGGAACAGATCGCCGCCGCTAATCAGCAACGCGACGGGGCGGAAGCGCGCATGCGCGAATTGCTCTCGACCATACCGAACGTGCCGCACGAGTCCGTGCCTGCTGGTGCGGACGAGACGGCGAACTTGGAAGTGCGGCGTTGGGGTGCGCCGCCGGAGTTCGACTTCGAGCCGCAGGATCACGTTGATATTGGCACACAACTCGGCATCCTCGATCTGGAACGGGCGACGAAGATCGCCAGCGCGCGCTTCGCTATCTTGAGGGGCGCGGGCGCGCGGTTAGAGCGCGCGCTGATCAACTTCATGCTTGATGTACATACGAGCGCGCACGGTTATGAAGAGATGCTGCCGCCTTTCATCGTCAACCGCGATGCGCTGTTCGGCACGGCGCAACTGCCGAAGTTTGAAGCCGACCTGTTTAAGTTGGAAGATGAGCGCGGCCTCTATCTCATCCCGACGGCGGAAGTGCCGGTGACGAACATTTACCGCGAAGAGATTCTGGACGAGGCACAGTTGCCCGTGAAGTTCGTTGCTTATACGCCGTGCTTCCGTTCGGAAGCGGGCAGCTACGGGCGCGACACGCGCGGCGTCATCCGGCAACACCAGTTCGATAAAGTCGAACTGGTGAAACTCGCGCGCCCCGAAGATTCTTATGCGGAGTTGGACAGCTTGACGCGCGATGCGGAAACGATCCTGCAAAAACTCGGCTTGCACTATCGCACGGTCACGCTCTCGACCGGCGACATGGGTTTCGCGTCCGCGAAGACTTACGACATAGAGGTCTGGTTGCCGTCGCAGAACACGTTCCGCGAAATTTCGTCCTGCTCGAACTTCGAGTCGTTCCAGGCGCGCCGCGCGCAGATTCGCTTTCGCCGGCAGAGCGGCGGCAAACCCGAATACGTTCATACGTTGAACGGATCGGGCCTCGCCGTCGGTCGAACATGGCTTGCGATCTTAGAGAACTATCAACAACAGGACGGCTCGGTCGTCATCCCCGAAGTCCTGCGCCCGTATATGGGCGGGATGGAAAAGATCAGTCGGCAGTAAACAGTAAGCAGTAGGCAGTTGAAACAATAAGCGCGCGACGTATGGCCTTTATGCCGCTCATCGCGCGCTTGTTATTTTTGAACTTACTGCTTACTTGATTTCGATGTCGAACGGAAGCATGGCCATAATCTCGCCGCGTTGCATGCGGTCGAGGATGGCGGCGTAGCGGAGCGTGCGGCGCACGTCGGCGGGCAAGGCTTCGATGGCGCGTTGCTGTGTGACATTGATGCTGGTGCTGTCGTCGTCGGTGCTGAGGAACTGGCCCAAGAGTGTGCGCGGTGCGGGCAGGACGACGCGGCGCACGCCTTTGTCGGCGGGGATGTTCGCTAACTGCTTGGCGATTTCGACGGCGCGGTCGAGGCCGCCGAACTCGTCCACAAGACCGTTCTCCTTCGCCTGCGCGCCCATCCAGACGCGACCCTGCGCGATTGAATCTATGTATTCAACGTCGCGCTTGCGCCCTTGCGCGACCTTCGGCACGAAGTCGTCGTAGTAGAAGCTGTGGAGCATGGCCACGAACTTCTTGCGCTCGTCGTCGGTGAACTTCTCCGTCTCGCGGAACATGCCCGCGTTCTTGCCGCGCAACACATACTCGTTATTGACGCCGATCCAATCGTAGAAACCTTTCAGCACGGGCTTGCCCGCATAGACGCCGATTGAGCCGGTCAGCGTCGAAGGCTCGGCGACGATGCGGTTCGCGCTCATCGAAATGTAGTAACCGCCCGACGCGGCCAGGTCGCTCATCGAGACGACGACCGGCTTCTTCTGCTTCGCTGCTTCGACCGCGTGCCAGATGATGTCCGAAGCGTAAGACGTGCCGCCGGGACTATCGACGCGTAAGACGATGGCTTTGATCGACTTGTCGTCGCGCGCATCGGTCAAAGCTTTGACGACCGTGTCCGAGCCGACCATGCGCTCGCCGAACGCGCCGCCGTCCGACGACTGACCAGATGTGATCGCGCCCGACGCGAAGATGACCGCGATCTTCTCGCCTTGATTCAAGCCCAGAGATTCGAGCGAGACGCGCTTGTACTCCGCCGCCTTGACCATGCGTAGCTTATCGTCGTCCTTGTAGCCGAGGCGCTTCTTGAGTTCGTTCTCAACTTCGTCGCGGTACTTCGCTTCGTCGATCAGGCCCAACTTCTGCGCTTCGGGTGCGCCGACCGGCGCGTTATCAATGATCGCTTTAACTTCGTCAACCGACTTGTGGCGCGCAGTAGCAATGGCCGCGATGTAGCGCGCGGAGATGTCGTCGAGGATCGAGCCGAGCACTTCTTTGTGTTCCGGCGACATCTCTTTATGCGTGTACTGTTCGGGCGCGGACTTGTACTTGCCGACATGCTCGAAGTCGGGATAGACGCCGAGCTTGTCGAGCGCGCCGCGCAAAGACATCACGTCGGCCGCCAACCCGACGATGAATAGATCGCCGATGGGCGCGACATAGATGCGGTCGCACGCCGTGGCGATGTAGTACTCCTTGTTCGTGCCGTATTCCATGAAGGCATAGACGGGCTTGTTCGCCGTGCGGAAGTCTGCGATGGCGTCGCGGATTTCGTCGGCTTTGCCCCAGCCCGCGCCCGTCAGATCGATGTCGAGCAGAATGGCGCTGATGCGTTTGTCGGTCTTGGCCTTGCGAAGTTGTGTGAGGAAGCCTGCGAGCGAGTTGTCGTCGCGCCCGAAGATGCGGCTGGCGAACGGGTCTTCCGGCGCGTAGTCCGGCAGCGCGCCCGATAGCTTCAGGACAAGCACGCTGTTGCTCGCAACGGTCGGCTCTGCGTCGCGCAACGACCAGACGAGCAGCCCGAAGATCAGACCGACGACGATGACGACGGCGAGCACGACGCCCGCGATGATGAGAACAACTTTCCCTGCGCGTGTGATTGGCATAACTTTCAATTCAACAATTCAAAGCCCGCGTCGCGTGCTGCGCGACCCTGTGCGGAGCATTGGTTAGTACGCGAAGCGGCCCGGAAAGTTTAAGCGGCGCGTGCTGCGAAAGGCAAAAGCGACTGATGTTGCGCGGGCTTTAGTTCGACAGATGCGCGCTAAAATTCTTGACAGCGTGGCCGATGCGCTTTAGATTCATGCCGCCTCCCAGCCGACATTTGACCGAAACGATTTCCCCTGCGCACGCGCAAGCCCGAAAGTCGTCGGCAGCGGCCGCGGCGCAATGGGCACGACCAACTGCCGCAGCGCAACGTTTTGCTTGCCCTCGCTCCTATAATCAGCGGCCCGCGGCCCTTGATGCATAGAGCATGAAGCCGCCGCGCAACTGATTGTCCACGCCTGCTACGTAAGGAGAATAAATCAATGCTGTATCCGCGCTTTCACTCGCGCCGGGTCTGGGCTGTGCTTAGCCTGACGCTGGCCTTTCTGCTCGGCGCGCTCGCATTGGCGGGCGGCTCTGCGCCGGGCTTCCGCGCGGCGAGCGTGCGGGCCGCCGACGACGGCCAAGACATTAACCCGGCCGCCACTCCGACGCCCACGCCCGGCACGCGCTACCGGCAAACCAATCTCGTCTCCGACCTGCCCGGTTTCGCCCTCATCGAAGACCCGCTCATCGTCAATCCGTGGGGCATCTCGATGACCGCGACCAGTCCGTTCTGGTTGGCGAACAACGGCACAAGCACGTCCTCGCTCTATCGCGGCGACGTGGGCAGCACCGTCTTCTTCAAGCAGCCGGGCATGCCCAGCATCACGGTTCCGGGCGGGCGGCCGACGGGCACGGTCGCCAACGGCACGAACGATTTTGTCGTCACATCCGGCAGCGCCTCAGGCCCGGCGCGCTTCATCTTCGCGTCCCTGAGCGGCAACATCACGGGTTGGAATCCGGCTGTGCCCGCCGCCGGTTCGACCGTCGCGCAGATCGCCGCCAGTCAGCCCGGTCACGTCTACACGGGCCTCGCCATCGGCAACAACGGGTCGGGCAACTTCCTCTACGCCGCCGACTTCGCCAACGGCAAGATTGATGTCTACAACGCCACGTACACGCTTCAGCCTACCGCCAGTTTCCCGTTTGCCGATCCGACGATCCCCACAACGGCGGGCAATACCTATCACCCGTTCAACATTCAGGCCATCGGCGGCTCGCTCTACGTCGCTTACGCTAAGGTCGGCGCGGACGGGCACGACGAAGCGGGACCGGGCAACGGCTTCGTCCGCCGGTTCAACTTAAACGGCGTGCGCGACCTCACGTTCGGTATCAACAACGGCCCGCTCAACTCGCCGTGGGGCATGGTCATCGCGCCTGCGAGTTTCGGTCTGTTCGGCAACGCGTTGCTCGTCGGCAACTTCGGCGAAGGCGGTGCGAGCATCAACGCCTTCAACGCGACGACTGGCGCGTTTCTCAACCCGCTCATAAACGAAGGCGGGCAGCCCGTCGAGATCGACGAACTATGGGCCATCGTCTTCGGCAACGGCGGTAACGGCGGCGATCCCAACACGCTCTATTTCGCCGCCGGCCCCGCCGAAGAAGAACACGGCTTGTTCGGCTCGCTCAAACCAATCGCCACGTTCCAAACGTCGTCCGTTCAGTTCAGCGCCGACGCCATCGAGATCGGCGAGAACGGCGGCAGCATTCAAGTCACGGTCACGCGCACGGGCAACGTGTCGGGCACGGCCAGCGTGAACTTCGCCACCTTTGACGAGAACGGAACCGGCCACGCCAGCCAGAAGAACGACTACGAGATCGCCGTCGGCACAGTCCGCTTCAACCCCGGCGAGACGAGCAAGACCTTCAAACTGCTGCTCGTCGATGATCGCTTTGTCGAAGGCGACGAGACGATCAATCTCGCGTTGGTCAACCCGACAGGCGCAGGGCTTGGTAATCCGAACATGGCCGTGTTGACCTTGACGGACAACGACACGTCGCCAACGACCACGAACCCGATTGACGGCGCACAGTTCTTCGTCCGGCAACACTACCTAGATTTTCTAGGACGTGAGCCAGACTCGACCGGCTTCAACGCGTGGGTCAACCTGCTCAACGGCTGCGCGGCGGGCAACACCACGTGCGACCGCGTGGCCGTGTCGCAAGCATTCTTCGGCTCGCCTGAGTTCCAGAGTCGCGGCTATCGCACCATACGCTTCTACCGGGCCGCCTTCAACCGCGATCCGCTCTACGGCGAGTTCATGGGCGACCTCTCGCGTCTGAGCGGCGCGACACCGGACGAGACGAACGCCCTGCGCGCCGGCTTCGCCGCAGACTTCACGCAGCGCAACGAGTTTCGCTCCACGCTCGACGCGCTCACCAACGCGCAATACGTTGACCGTCTGATCACAAACACGGGTGTCACCTTCACCACGGCCACACGCGATCAGTTCGTCGCCGATCTCAACGCGACGACGAAGACGCGCGCGCAGGTCCTAGACGAGATCGTTGACACCGTGCGCTTCGTCAACAGCGCGACCACCTTCAACCGCGCCTTTGTGCTCACGGAGTACTTCGGCTATCTGCGGCGCAACCCTGAGCCGGCCGGCTTCCAAGCGTGGCTCGACTACTTGAATACGCACCCCGGCGACTTCCGCACGATGGTCAACGGCTTCGTCAACTCCGCCGAGTATCGCATGCGCTTCGGCGCTTCATAAGCGTCTAGCGACGCGCGCGTGCACGGCTCAAAACAAACGCGGGGCAGCTTCAACGGCTGCCCCGTGTTTTCTTTGGCGCTAACTGACGCGGCACGAATCGTCACCCCTGCGCTCCATTGTCTTTTACGATCCAGCCGCCGCCCACAACTTCGTCGCCGCGATAAAAGACGGTCGCTTGCCCCGGCGTGATCGCGCGCTGTGGTTCGTCGAACACGACGCGCACGCGGCCGTCGCCCAACGGCGCAATCGTGGCCGGCACAGGCGTGTGCCGGTAACGCACGCGGACCTCCGCGCGCACGGGCGCATGCACATCGGCAAACGTGATCCAGTTGACACCCGTGGCTGTGAACTCGCGCTCTAACAATTCGTCGTCTTCACCGACGACTACGCGCCCGCGCCGCGCGTCGATCTGCACGACGTAGAGCGGGCGTTCGTGCGCCAACCCAAGCCCGCGCCGCTGCCCGACCGTGTAACGATGAATGCCCGCGTGCGCGCCCAACGTCTCGCCGCGCGTGTTCACGATCTCACCGGCCGGCGGCGTGCTGTCTGGCTTACCTTCCGCCGCCAGATAGCGATCAATGAAGCCGGCATAATCGCCGTCGGGCACGAAGCAAATCTCCTGCGACTCGGCCTTGTCCGCCACCGGCAACTCGCGCCGTCGCGCCGCCGCGCGCGCGTCCTCCTTCACCAACGCGCCGAGCGGAAAGAGCGAGCGCGACAACTGCGCCTGCGTCAACTCCCACAAAAAGTATGATTGGTCCTTGCGCGCATCTTGACCGCGCAGCAAACGATAACGCCCCGTCTGTTCGTCAAATTCGACGCGCGCATAGTGCCCGGTCGCCACCTTCTCGCAACCCAGACTGAGCGCGAGCCGATCAAGCGCCGCGAACTTCAGACGACTGTTGCACGCCACACACGGGATCGGCGTCTCGCCCGCCAGATAACTCTGGACGAACGGCTCGACCACATCGCGCTCAAACTCGCGCTCAAGATTCAACACGTAGAACGGGAAGCCCAACTCTTCCGCCACGCGCCGCGCGTCGTACACGTCGTCGAGCGAGCAACAACGCGACGGCAGCGGCTCGCCTTCCGCGTCCACACTCAAGCCCCGGCGCTGATTCCACAACTGCATCGTGAAGCCGACAAGGTCGTGCCCCTGCTCCTTCAGCAACACGGCCGCCGCCGACGAATCAACGCCCCCACTCATGGCTACTGCGATCTTCATAAACTCGTAAATCCTGAATCGTAAATCGTGAATAGAAAAAGCAAATCGTCTATTTACGATTCACGATTTACTATGTACCACCCCTGTTTGCCGCCCTTTCGCGGCCGGTGCTAAGATGCCCGCACGGATGACAACTCTGCGCGACAAATAACAGTTTATGATACCCGAAACGGCGCGCACCGTCAGCCCGCCGGGATCGGTTTCAGGTTTCAAGTGCCGTGTTTCAGGTGCAGAGCTTGATTAACTCGAAACCGGCAACTTGAACCCTGAAACTTCTAGCGCCATGCCCGAACGAGCCATCGAAGAGTTCACCATCGCCGAGGAGCCTTACTATCTCGCGGTCGCGCGCGAGGTCGAATTGTTTGAAGCGGCGCACGCGGCGCGTCTGCCCGTCATGCTCAAAGGGCCGACGGGTTGCGGCAAGACGCGCTTCATCGAACACATGGCGTGGCGCTTGAGCCGGCCGCTCATCACGGTCGCATGTCACGAAGACTTATCGTCAACAGATTTGGTCGGGCGCTTCCTCTTGGAAGGCGAGGAAACTGTCTGGCACGACGGCCCGTTGACCGCCGCCGTGCGCCACGGCGCGATCTGTTACTTGGATGAAGTCGTCGAAGCACGCAAGGACACGGTTGTTATCATCCACCCATTGACGGACGACCGGCGGCGTTTGCCCATCGAGAAGCGCGGCACGATCCTCGATGCGCCGCCCGACTTCATGCTCGTCGTCTCTTACAATCCCGGCTATCAGTCGATCATCAAAGACCTGAAGCAGTCCACGCGCCAACGCTTCGTCGCGCTTGAGTTCGACTATCCGCCGCCCGAACTCGAAGCCGAGATCGTCGCGCGCGAAGGCGGCATCGACATGCAAGCCGCACGCGATCTCGTCCTCATCGGCCAAAAGGTCAGAAACCTCCGCGGCCACGGCCTCGAAGAAGGCGTCTCCACGCGGCTGTTGATCTACGCCGCGCAACTGATCGCACGCGGCATCGCCCCCGTCGCCGCTGCCGAAGTCGCCCTCTGCTCGCCCATCACCGACGACCGCGACCTCCAACGCAGCATCCGCGAGATCGTCACGACCGTGATCTGAGGCAGCGTCGATCTCGTACTCGTTATTTCATCATGCTTGATCATAAACCAGTTAGGAGAAACCGATGAAACGTAAAGCTTCCGCCGTTTGGCAAGGCGGTTTGAAAGATGGCAAGGGTAGTATCTCGACCGACAGCGGAGTGTTGAAGGAGACGCAGTATTCGTTCAGCACGCGCTTTGAAGATGGCATTGGCACGAACCCGGAAGAGTTGATCGCGGCGGCGCACGCGGGCTGCTTTTCGATGGCGCTGTCGGGGCAACTCGGTAACGCAGGCATGACGGCCGAGAGTATCAACACGACGGCCGCCGTGACGTTGGAAAAGACCGAGGCCGGGTTCACCATCACTAAAGTTCATCTCGATGTGACGGCGAAAATTCCGGGCGCGGACCAGCAAGCATTTGAAACGGCCGCTAACAACGCGAAGGCGGGTTGCCCGATCTCGCGGCTGTTGAAGGCCGAGATCACGATGGACGCGAAGCTCGAAGCTTGACGCAAGCCGTGAGGTGGTGAGTTATGAGCGACAAGTTGGCCGCGCAGTTTCTGACGGACGCGCTCAAGGTCTTTCGCACTTATCAGCAGTTGGGCGCTAAGGCTTTGGCGCAGACGAGCGACGAGCATCTGTTCGTCGCGCTCGACCCTGAGGCGAACAGCATCGCACTCGTCGTCAAGCACATGTGGGGCAACATGCGCTCGCGCTGGACGGACTTTTTGACCAGCGACGGCGAGAAACCGGATCGCAACCGCGACACGGAGTTTGAACTCGACGCGGGCGCGACGCGCGCCGATGTGGACCGCTGGTGGACCGACGGCTGGCGGCTCGTGTTCGCCGCCGTAGAGCCGCTCGCGCCCACAGACCTCGAACGCACAGTTATGATTCGCGGCGAGCCGCACACGGTCATGCAAGCGATCAACCGGCAACTCGCGCACTATGCGTATCACGTCGGGCAGATCGTTTTTCTAGCGAAGCATTTCAGATCAGATGCGTGGGAATCTTTGAGCATCCCGCGCGGGCAGTCGGCGGCGTTCAATCAAGACATGCGCGCGCCGCAGGAAGTAAAGCAGACCGATGAACGACGGTGAGCGCGCAGGTCGCGGCGGTGACGCGAACGCGCCCGACGCGGCCGGGCAAGTAAGCGTGCCTGACGCGGCCGCGCCTGTGCCGTCTGAAGCAGCATGGCGCGAGCACTTGCACGCTGCATCGAGCACGAGCGAGCGGCGCACGCTCGCGGGGCTGGCGCGCGAACTGGCCCAACTGCCGGCGGATCGCGCGCGCGCAGTGCTTGAAGTGAGCGCGAGTCTGGCGGGTGTGAGCCTGCGTGTGAGCCGCGAGTTTTTGCGGGCCGCGCCGGCCGCGGCGCGCTCGCTCACCGCCGAAGACCTGCGCGCGTGGGGCGAGTTGGGCCGCCGCCTCTCGATGGCCGACGCCGAGACGGGCGTGGGTTTCTTCAACGCGGGCGTGGCCGAACTGCACGACATCCCCGCAGCGGCGCGCGCGCTGCTCTTTCAAATCTGCACGCGCCAGATGGCGCTCTCAACCTCGGTCGCAACAGAGACGTTTCGCCGCGCGCCCGCGGTCGCACGCGCGCTGGCCGACGACGCGTTACTTGCGGCCTTGTTCGCCGTCGCGGTCGAGATCGCGCGTCGGTCCGCGACGCACAGCGCAGACTTCCTCTCGGCCACACCGCACGTATTCACGCACCTCGAAGGCTTCGGCGCGGACAAAACTACGGTCGCACATGCGGCGTTGCGTTTGGCTGAAGCGTTTGCCGGGCGCGCGGGCGGCGTGGCGTCCGACCTGTGGGCGGCGCTGCCGGCCGCAGTTGAGCAGTTGAACGCGGCACAGGCGCGGGCGCTCTTTGATGTGAGCGAGGCCTTTCTGGATCGAGGTGGCGCGGTCGCGTTGCACGTCTTCACAGCGGGCGGCGAAGTCTTGCGGCTCGTGCCTGAGTTGTTCACTGACTGGGTGGCGTTGTTGCACACGGTCGCGGGGCAAGGGAACGCGGGGCTAGTCGCGTTGGCGCGCACGAGTCCCGCCGTCTTGCGCGCGCTGGCCGCACCGCACGCGGAGCACGCGCGCGTTGTTGCGTTAACCGGCCGCGTGTTGGCGGCGACGCAGACGGTCGCGCAAGTGGACGCAGAGGCCGCGATCTCTTGCCTGCGTTCCGCGCCCACGGCCTTGCGCGCCACGACCGTCGAACAGTTCGAGACGTGGGCGCGTGAAGGCTTGACGCACAAGCGCGGCGAAGCGCGGGCGCGGCGCAGTTATTATGCGTTGGAAACGCGCCAGAGCAACGAGGCGCTCAAGCAGGGCGGCGCGGGGTTGGCGCTCGACGCGGTTGCGCCGACCTTGCGGCTCTACGTCGAAGGCTTGACGGGGCGCGCGGTCGAGGTCGCGTCGCTGGCGGCCGTGCCGGTCGAGGCGCGCATCGGCGACGGGCGCACGATCCATCTGCCCGCGAGCGTATCCGAGTTCGCGGACGACGAACGAAATTTCCGCCTCTATAAAGTCCTCGCCGCACACGCGGCCGGGCAGATCGAGTTTGGCACACACGCGCGCGCCGATAGTGATGATGAACTGATCGTGCGCGATCTGCGTGCGGCTTACGCATCGCTCACGGAACTATATGCGCGTGAGAACGTGGACGCGCGTGATGCGTTCGCGCTCGACGGTTATATAAATGATCCGGCGCAGAGCGAGCGCGCGTTGTCGCCGGAAGAAGAAGCGCGGCGCGCGCGGGCGAAGCGACGCAAGTTGCCGCCGAGCGCAGACTATCGCGCGGTGCTGGCCGTCTTTCCTATCGTGCCTTTGGCGACGCGCATCTTCGGTACACTTGAGAATGGCCGGATTGATCGGCGTCTGCGTCATACATATCGCGGCCTCACGCGCGACCTCGAATTGGTCCGCGCACACTTGCGCGAGCATCGCCCGCGCATTGCGAATATGCCTAGCGCGCTTGTGCCCTTCGAGTTGTTGTTTCAGATCACGTTGTGCGGCGGCGCGCTTGAAGATGCACGCGCGTTCTACGGTCAGATCGTCTCGGAGCTTGAGACGATTGTGGCCGAGTATCTGTCGCAGCCCGACGCGACCGTGGCCGATACGTTGATGGCGACGAGTCGCGTCTATACGTTGTTTCAATCGGTCGTGCCGGAAGAGTCGGAGCAGCAGGAGCAGCAGTCGGACGAAGCGGGCGCGGGCGAGGGCGAACAGAAAGAAGGCGACGAGCAGTTGCCGCAGGAAGCGCCCGAACGTGACGAACAACAGACGCAGGAGCAGCGGCAGCAGCGCGATGCGCGCGAGTTGTTCAGCGCGTGGGCCAACGCCGATGCGCAAGACGCGGAAGCGGACGACTTGACGGGCGCGGAGCGTTGGACGCAGGCCAATGTGCCCGAACAGGATTTAGAACCGGGCGAGGTCGCATACGCATACGACGAGTGGGACAGGGAACTGGCGGACACGCGCGTCAACTGGTGTCGCGTCGTCGAGAAGAAGGTGCGGCGCGGCGACCGTTCGTTCGTCGAGTTGACGCGCGCGCGCTATCGCGGCGTCATCTCTTCGATCCGCAATCAGTTTCAACTGCTCAAGCCCGAAAGCTTGCTGCGCATCAAGAACGAATTGGACGGCGACGATTATGACCTCGACGCCATGATCAATCACATCGCCGACCGCCGCGCCGACGGGCAACAATCCGAACGGCTTTATGTGAAACGTCTGCGCCGCGAGCGCGACGTGGCCGTCTCATTTTTATTAGACCAGTCTTCATCAACCGCGCGCACCATCGGCCGCCATCCGTTGCAACCTTACACGCATCCCGGCCGGCGCATCATCGAGATCGAGAAAGAGGGTTTGGTCTTGATGAGTGAGGCGCTCGAAGCGGTCGGCGACGTGTACGCGATCTACGGCTTCACCAGCGAGGGCCGGCGCAACGTGAAGTTTTACGTCATCAAAGATTTCGCCGAGCGTTACTCCGACGAGATCGAGCGCCGCATCGGTGGCATCAACTACCAGCACAACACGCGCCTCGGCGCGGCCGTCCGCCACGCCGCCGCGCGCTTGATTCAACAGGACGCACGCACGCGCTTGCTCATCGTCCTCTCCGACGGTCGCCCCTACGATCACGACTACGGCGACGCTCGCTATGCCCGCGAAGACACGCGCGAAGCCTTGCGCCAAGCGCGCCTCGACGGCATCACCCCTTTTTGCATCACCATCGACCGCGACAGCGAAGCCGAACTGCGCGACCTCTACGGCGAAGTCGGCTATACGATCATCGACGATGTGCTCAGCCTGCCCGAACGCCTGCCCGCGATCTACCGGCGGCTGACGACATAACGTTAAACTGTTCGTTGTCTGTCGTCAGTTGTTTGTCGTCATGCCAAGTTCAGTTTTGCAGGACCAATACCAAGTCGTAATCGACCACGAACAATAGACAGCTTGCACGGCTAAGGCTGTTTCTTCTCTGGTTCGGGATCGACGATTGAGCCGTAGGCGATGAGTAGTTGCACGATCTCGTCGTCGTCGTTGGCGCGGGCTTGTTGCAGGGCGGTCTGGCGGTCGTTGTTGCGGCGGTTCACGTCCGCACCCGCGTTGAGCAGCACCTTGACGTTATCGAGTTCGGCTTCGGCGGCGGCGAGCATGAGCGCCGTGTCGCCGTTGTGGTTGCGCTCGTTGACCTTCGCGCCCGCTTCGACAAGTGCGCGCAAGGCTTCGGCCTTGCCCCAGCGCGCGATGTTCATCAAGGCCGTGTCGCCGTCTTTGTCTGTGAAGTTCAACTTCGCGCCGGCCCCGACGAGTAAGCGGATCAACTCCGGTGTGGCGTTTGCGCCGAGATGCATCAGGGCGGTCTGCCCGTACTCGTTGCGCGCGTTCAACTTTGCGCCCGCGCCGAGCAGTAGTTGCACCAGTTGCAGATTGCCGTTGTCGGCCGCAGCCATCAAGGCGGTCTTGTCCGTCACTTTGTCGAGCACGTTCACGTCGTCGCCGCGCGCCAGCAACGCCTGCACGGCGGGCACATCGTCGCTCTGCGCCGCCGCGACCAACGGCTCGGCGGGCAAAGAGATCGCGACCGCGCCCATCAGCGCCGCTTCAACATTAAGGACCGCGTCGGCGCGCGTTACGGCCTGCGCTTGCACCGTGACGGGGCGCGTCAGGCGGCGGAAGTCCTGCGCTTCGATGGTGAGTTCGTAAGCGCCGGGCTGAGCCGGCAACTGAAAGCGGCCTTCGTCGTCGGTCTTCGTCGTCTGCTCGTGACCTTGCGCGTCTTTGAGTTTGATGACGGCGTTAGGGATGCACCCACCGTTCGCATCGATGACCGTACCGGCGACAGACCCTGCGCCGCCCGCGTCTTTCCACGCGCCTGTCTGTGCGCGTTGCGCCTGTGCCGCCGGGGCGAGCGTGGCGCTGCCTTGAGTTATCGTTGCGCCGTGTGCGGCAGCACTCGTGCCGAGGGTCAGTGCGGCGCTGAACGCGCCCGTGGCGAGACGCGATGCACGCCGGCCGCGCGCGTTGATCTGCACGAGCGGCAGCGCGGTCTGGATCGACCCGTCGGGCTGTTGATAGTAGCGGACGCAGATGCGTCCACGCGCCGCTGCAACAAGTTTCACGGCCTCTGCGGTCGTCATGGCCGAGAGATTGTGGACGCTCAACTCGCAGTGTTGGCAGAAGCGCACGCGGTCGTTGCCGCGCATGTCGGTCCAGTCGGCCGTGCAGGGCGACGCTATCTGTAGGCGTTCGATAGGAGAGATACGTTTCATGGGCTGCCTCCTTCGTTGCGGTCGGTGTGGGCTGATGGGCGCGCGCCGGTCGAGACATAACTTAGGCCCGTCAAAGTAAATCATCCGGGCGCGTGCGCGGAGACGTGTGCGCGTGACCGGCCGACGCGGGTTCGTGGCCACTAAGACGACGTTGATGCACCGCCGCGTTGTCCGCACCCGCGCGTCTTTGACCCGGCCGGCACGTTAGACACAAAATGTGCGCGATTGTTCCAAACGCGCGAGGTCGAAAGCGATGCAGAGTCTATGGCCCGAACAACTGCCGGTCGCGCAGGTCAGGATTGCGCGCCCGACCGACCGTCTAACTGAAGTCGTGCGCTTCTACCGCGACGCGTTGGGCCTGCGCGAGATCGGCTCGTTCGCCGGCCACGCCGGGTACGACGGCGTGATGCTCGGTCTGCCCGGTCATGCCTATCACCTAGAGTTCACGCAGCACGCCGACGGCAGCCCTTGCCCCGCGCCGTCGCAAGACAATCTGCTGGTGCTTTACATCGTAGACAAGCCGGCCCTTGATCGGCTGGTCGCACGCCTGCGCGCGCACGGGCATGAGCCGGTCGCGCCGGAGAATCCATATTGGGCCGACAAGGGCGTCACGTTTCAAGACCCCGACGGCTGGCGCGTCGTCCTGATGAACACGGCCGGCCTCGCCGATAAAGAAAGTAACGAGGAGTGAGATAGCAAAGCGGAGCACGCTCTGTGTCGCGCTCCGTTTTCTGCTTACTTTGGTAAGGTGTGTTGAGTTGAGCGTAATTAATGGCGTGGGTTATATTATGGCGGCAAAGCACAATCGTTATCGCGCTACTGAGCAAGGTAGGCAGAAGCACCGCGAATTCATGCGGCATTACATGATCGCTTGGCGCGCACGCCGACAACAAAGCGACGATTACGATCCAGAAGCAGAGCGACGTAAGTGGCGCGAACAGCACCAGCGGATAAGGGAGGCGGCAATCGAACGACTGGGAGGTAAGCAGTGCGCTAATTGTGGGTGTAATGAGCTTCCTTTGCTAGAGATCAATCATGTGCATGGCGGCGGTCGGTTGGCGGCCAAAGTTCGACAGAACCGCCAACTATATCGGGATATTGTTAAAGGTAAGGTTACGTTAAGCGAGTATAACGTCCTCTGTCGAGTCTGTAATGCGCTTCATTACGTCCAAGACATTCTCGGCGTGAAGGGACACAAAGTTATTTGGACGGTTGACGGAACAAAGTAGCGGAGGGTTGGCAGAACGGCTATTGCAACGGTCTTGAAAACCGTCGTCCGAAAGGACTTGGGGGTTCGAGTCCCTCACCCTCCGCCAGATAGTTTAGGGAAACGTATGAGCCGCCCCCGTTAGGTTTGACGTGGGCGGCTTGTAATTTTGAGACGGGCACAAAGAAGGTTTGCATTATGTTAGTTCAGGCATGGTTGGGACTGTTTGCTTTGACGCTGTGGCAGGACGGCTGGCAGCGCGTCTGGTCGTTCTTGCAGATCGCCACGCGCCGGTTCGAGATCGGCAACTTCAGCATCTCGCTGGTCAACCTGTTTATCGCTATCGTGCTGTTGGTGGCGGCGCTGACGCTCTCGCGCGTGCTGCGCGCGTTTCTAATGCCGCGTCTGTCCGCGCGCACGCAGCTCGATCCCGGCATCCAGTACACCATCCTGCGGCTGACGCATTACGTCATCATCACCGTAGGCTTTCTGGCCGCGCTGAAGATCGGCGTCGGCGCAGACTTCACTTCGCTCGCCGTCGTGTTCACGGCCTTGTCGGTCGGCATCGGCTTCGGCTTGCAGTACATCGCGGGCGACATCGCCTCCGGCTTCATTCTCCTGTTCGAGCGCCCGGTCCGCATCGGCGACTTCGTGACCATCGGCGAGATGGACAGCAAAGTCATCGAAGGGCGCGTCACCTACATCAACTTGCGCACGACGGTTGTGATGACCAACGACCGCATTGCGATCATCGTGCCGAACTCGAAACTAGTCAGCGACCGGCTGATCAACTGGTCATACGCCGACCGGCGCTCGCGCATCATGATCCCCGTCGGCGTCGCCTCCGACTCGGACGTTGAACTAGTCACACAAACATTGCTGCGCGCGGCCGAAGGCATCGAGTTCGTGCTGCCGGAACCGAAACCAACCGTGCAGTTCGCCGGCTTCGGCGACTTCACGCTCGACTTCCGCCTCTACGTCTGCACGGAGCGCCCGCGCCGCCACGCCAAAATCAGAAGCGACATCAACTATCGCATCTGGCGACTCTTCAAAGACGCCGGCATCGTCATCCCCGACCCGCGCCGCGAACTCACCATCGACGGCGGCGCGCTCAACGTGCGCCTGCGCCGCCACGCCCCAGACGCCGATGATGCCGCGCTGGACGAAGAAGAACGCGAGCCAGAGTTGACGCGTTGAAGCAGCCTTGATGAAGGCAGAACGCGCCGCTTCGCCTTTCGCCGTGTTCTCTGGTACGCTTAGCGCGCTGGCTGAATGAGGCATCACTCAGCCAATGAGTCCGGCTTAAAGTTCAAGCGAAACGGAGTGTGAAGACGAACCCCTGATGCGTTCCGCCCGTTCCCTCTCGTCCGTGCCGCGCGCGCCCGTCGCGGATAAGCGCGCGGCCATCCTGCGCGCCGCCACACAGGTCTTCGCCCGCAACGGCTACTTCAACGCGAAGGTCGCGGACGTGGCGCGGCTGGCGGGCGTCGCCGACGGCACGGTCTATCTCTACTTCAAAAGCAAAGAAGAGATTCTGCATTCGATCTTCGACCGTGGTGTCGAAGAAGCGATTGCGGATGCGCGGCGGCAAATAGTGGACCTGACCGATCCGCGCGAGAAGTTGCGCCGCATCGCGCGTTTGCATCTTGAACGGTTGGGCGCTGACCGCGACCTTGCTATCGTCTTTCAGGTTGAATTGCGCGGCTCGACGAAGTTCATGGAAGAGTTCTCGGCGGCGGGCCTCGCCGAGTACCTGCGCCTGATCCGCGAGACATTTGAAGAAGGGCAGCGGGCGGGCCTGTTCCGCGCGGAGTTGAACGCGAAGGTGGTGGCGAAGATTCTGTTCGGCGCGCTCGACGAGATGGCGACCAACTGGATTCTCAGCCCGCGCCGTTACAAACTCGCGCCGATGGCCGACGAAGTGCTCGACATCTTTCTTAACGGGGTGAGCGCGTGATGAATACCGAATCAGCGCCGGCCAGTGTGACCACCGAAGCGGCCGATTACACGCCGTCGCCCGCGCCGTCGCGCACGCCTCTGACGCCCGACGAGCCGACGACGCTCGCCGAAGTCTATCTCCAAGCCGCACGCATACACGACAAGCCGGACGCGCTCAACTACAAACGCGACGGCGTGTGGCACGCGATCCCGTCCGTCGAACTGATCACGCGCGCACGCCACATCGCGCTCGGTCTTTATTCGTTGGGCTTGCGCTGCGGCGACCGTGCGGCGCTTTTGTCCGAGAGTTGCCCCGAATGGGTGTTGACGGATGCGGGCTGTCAGATGGCGGGCTTGGTGGACGTGCCCATCTATCCGACGCAGGCTGCGCCGCAGGTGCGTTACATCCTCGACGATTCGGGCGCGCGCCTGCTCTTTATCCGCGACCGCGCCGCTTATGATCGCATCGCCGAATCGATCCAACCGTGCGCCGCACTCGAACACGTCGTCTTCTTCGAGCCAGCGGGCGCGCAGGACGCAGGCGCGCTCACGCTCGCAGACATTGAAGCGCGCGGGCGCACGCTCGCGGGGCAGCAACCGGGCCTGCTCGATGAGATCGGGCGTGAACTGAGGTCCGATGATCTGGCGACGATCATTTATACGTCGGGCACGACGGGTGAGCCGAAGGGCGTGATGCTGACGCAGGCGAATCTCGTCTCGAACCTGATCGACTGCGCGGGTCATCTCGCCTTCGGCGAACAGGACACGGTGCTATCGGTCTTGCCGCTCTGTCACGTCTTCGAGCGCACGGGGATGTACATGTACCTGCATCACGGCATGAGCGTGTACTTCGCCGAGTCGATAGATCAGATCGGCGAGAACATGCGCGAGGTGCGGCCGACGGTGGTGTTGTGCGTGCCGCGCTTGTTCGAGAAAATTTACGGGCGCATCAAAGAGCATGCCGCGCGGGCGGGTAAGGTGCAGGCGGGCATACTCGCTTGGGCGGTCGAGGTCGGCAAAGAGTGGGCGCGGCTCGCGGTCGCGCGCAAACCTGTGCCCGCGTTGCTCAAGTTGAAATATAAACTGGCCGACCGTTTGGTCTTCAAGAAGTGGCGCGCGGGCGTCGGCGGGCGCATACGCCTGTTCGTCTCAGGCGGCGCGGCCTTGCCCGAAGAGATCGGTTATGTCTTCATGGGCGCGGGGCTGCCCATCGTGCAAGGCTACGGGTTGACGGAGACTTCGCCGGTAATCACGGCGGGCAGCCTTGAAGATAACCGGCTCGGCACAGTTCGCCGCCCATTCGCCAGACTGAGGTGCGCATCGCTGCCGACGGCGAGATCGAAGTGCGCGGGCCGCAAATCATGCGCGGCTACTATCGCAAGCCGGCCGAGACGCGCGCCGTCTTCACCGACGACGGCTGGTTCAAGACGGGCGACATCGGCGTGTTCGACGAGTCGGGCTTGCTGCGCATCACGGATCGCAAGAAGGAGTTGTTCAAGACATCGGGCGGCAAGTACATCGCGCCGCAACACGTCGAAGGGCGCATCAAGCAATCGCGCTTTGTCAATCAAGTCGTGCTGGTCGGCAACATGCGCAAGTTTCCGGCGGCGCTCATCGTGCCGAACTTCGAGCAGTTGCGCGCCTACGCGCAGTTCAAAGGCATCAACGCGCGCACGCCCGCCGACCTCTGCCAAGAGCCGCGCATCCTCGATCTCATCCAACGCCAAGTGGACGCGCAATGCGCCGACCTCTCCAAGTACGAACGCGTCAAACGCGTCGCCCTCTTAGAACACGAACTCACCATCGACGGCGGCGAACTCACGCCGACCCTCAAGATCAAACGCCGCGTCATCGATGAGAAATATCGTGACGTGATCGAACAACTCTACGCCGAAGCGGAACAACAGGATTAACTATAAATGAAATGATGACTGATGAATAAGCAGCTATTCATCAATCATCATTTCTTTCTTGTGGTTGACTTTGTTACGTTCAGATTCAGGTGGCAAGCTCGGTCAGCGTCGCAATCGTCCACGCACGGATGGCGCGCACCAGTTCGTCTAACTGTGCGTCGAAGAAGTGGCCTGCGCCGGGGATGATTTCGATTTGGACGCGCGCCTCGGCGGGTAACTGCGCCGCGAGCGCACGTAATTTGTCGCCGTCGCCGAACTCGTCGCGCTCGCCGTGGACGAGCAGGAGCGGCTTGCGGCAGTGCTGAAGAAACGAGAAGTCGTACATGTTGACGGGCGTGCCGATACCGATGAGCGCGGCGATGCGTGCGTCTGTGCTGCCCACTTCGAGACCGACGCGCGCGCCGAACGAGAAGCCGGCCAAGAGCAGTGGCAGATGCGGGTAAGTGTTGGCGAGATGGTCGAGCGCGACGCGGGCGTCGTCTTGTTCGCCGCGCGCGTGGTCGTGCGTGCCGGTGCTTGCGCCGACGCCGCGAAAGTTGAAGCGCAGGGCGACCGCGCCCGCTTCGTTCAATGCGCGGGCCGCGCGGAAGACGACCTTGTTGTGCATTGTGCCGCCGTGCAGCGGGTGCGGGTGCAGGACGAGCGCGGCGGCGCGCGCAGGCTCGCGCGGCTCTTTCAGGATCGCTTCGAGCCGCCCGTGCGGCGCGGGGATGAACAGGTTGCCGGCCGGATACAAAGCAGTCTGCTACCTCGAAGAAATTTTTGCTGAAGCTTGCTCGATGAAGCACAGACTAGCAGATCACAAGACCGGGCGCAAAGAACAGTAGGCAGTAGGCGGTAGGCGATGGGCAGTTAAGTCAGCACCTCAAATGTGTTGTTCCTACTAACAGCGATGTCAGTCTCGTCATCAGTTAGTTAAAGCAAACGTTTCTGAGCGGACTGTAACAACTGCCTAATGCGTACCGCCTACTGCTTAACTGCCTACTGCTTTCTTGACTTGCCTGCGCCGAAGGCGTAGGTTTTTTTTGCGTTGTTCTCCCGATCCCGAACAGTCTGTCAAGAAGTTCCACCTTCAGGGCGCATGCCCATGTCGCGCCGTCGCCTCGCGTTGAAGGTCGTGCCGCCGGTAAATCATCCGAGGGCCAAAGTATGTTGCGCGTGATTCGTAACTTCTCCTTACTGCACTACAGCCTCGTCCTCGTCCTCGTCGTCGGCGCGCTGCTGTGGCTGTGGCCCGGCGCGGCGCAATACCTGTTCGTCGCTGCGTTGGGCGCGGCCTTCGTCTTGTTGCTGTTTGCGCCGAAACTGCTCGCACTCGGGCGGGCCGCACAACTCGCCGACGAGCAGCGCACGCAACTCGCAGCGGCGCACGCCGAGTTGGCCGCGCGCAACGCACAAGCAGACCGACTCCAAGCCGCAACTCGATCTCGACACGCACCCTGAACTTAAAACGCACCCGCTCGCAAACCTGACGCACGAGCCTGACGATACGACGGCCGCTTCGACCGCCGCCGTCTTGCGCGAGACGAACCAGACCTTGCAAGCGATCATTCAAGCTTCGCCGCTCGCCATCGTCGTGCTCGACGTTGAAGGGCGGGTCAAACTGTGGAACGCATCGGCCGAGCGCATCTATGGCTGGCCCGCCGAAGAGGTCTTGAATGAACCGCTGCCGACCATTCCCATGGGGCAAGAGGAAGAACTGCTACGCAACCAGCGGGCGGCGGTCGCGGGCCAAAACTTCGTCAACTACGAGACGCGCCGCCGACGTAAGGACGGCTCGCTCTTTGACGTGAGCATCTCGACCGCGCCCTTGCGCGATGCTGCGGGCCAGACCTACGGCGTGGTCGCGCTCGTGGCCGACATCACCGAACGTAAACGCAGCGAAGAGTCTCTGCGCCGCAGCGAGGCGCGCAATCAAGCTCTGCTCAACGCCATCCCCGATCTGATCTTTCACTTCAACCGCACGGGGCTGATCCTCGACGTACACGCAACGCGGCCCGACGAACTGTTTGTCCCGCCCGCAGAGTTTCTCGGCAAACACGTCGCCGAGGTCATGCCGCCGCACATCGCGCAGGAGACGCTGCATTACATCGAGCGTGCCTGCGCCAGCGGGACGTTGCAAAATTACGAGTACGAGTTGGCGTTGCGTGGCGAGACGCATTTTTACGAGGCACGGGTTGTCGCCAGTGGCGACGACGAAGTGATCGTGATCGTGCGCAACGTCACGACGCGCCGACGCACGCAGCAGGCCCTCTTTGATAGCGAACAACACTTTCGGACCGTCGCCGAAACGGCCTCGGACGCCATCATCACGATTGACGACGCGAGCACGGTGTTGTTCGTCAATCATCAGGCCGAGAACATTTTCGGTTACACGGTGGTCGAGATGCAGGGCGCGTCGCTCACGATGTTGATGCCCGACTATCTGCGCCACCTGCACGAAGCCGGCCTCGGTCGTTACATCGAGACGGGCAACGCCACATCTCTTGGGAGTCGGTCGAGTTGCCGGGGCTGCATAAGAACGGCGCTGAGATTCCGTTAGAACTTTCGTTCGCCGAGTTCACACGCAACGGGCGACGTTTCTTCACCGGCATCGTGCGCGACATCACAGAGCGCCAGCGGGCCGGGCAGGCGCTCAAGGCCAGCGAAGAACGTTACCGCGCGTTCGTCGAACAAAGCTTCGAGGCGATCTGGCGCGCCGAGTTGGAACAACCTTTGCCCATTGACACGCCTGAGGCCGAACAACTCGAACACATCTATCGTTATTGCGTCGTCGGCGAATGCAACGATGCGATGGCGCGCATGTACGGTTACACGCACGCCGCCGAGTTGATCGGCAAGCGGTTTGAAGAACTGCTGCCGCGCACCGAAACGAACCTCGCCTTCCTGCACGCGATCATCAGTTCCGGCTATCGCTTGATCGACGCCGAGTCGCAAGAGGTGGACAAGGACGGGCGCACGCTCTACTTCTTAAACAATCTGGTGGGCATCGTTGAAGACGAACGCCTCTTGCGCGTCTGGGGCACGCAACGCGACGTGACCGCGCGCCGCCGCACGGAGACAGCCGAACGCTTCCTCGCCGACACGACTGCCGTGCTCGCTTCATCGCTCGACTACGAGTTAACGCTTGATCGCGTCGCGCGTCTGGCCGTGCCCTATCTGGCCGATTGGTGCATGGTCTATATGGCGGACGACACGGAGTCGATCCGTCTGCTCGCCGTGGCACACGAAGACGAGGCAAAGGTCGCACTCGCACGCCAGATCGAAGGGGCCGACGCCGCCGTACCGCGCGCCATCCGCACGGGGCTGGCGGAACTCTACCCGCGCCTGTCCGATCCGCTGCACGAGACGCCCACGTATGGCGTCAAGCGGCAGGAGTTAACGCGCCAGTTGGGGCTGCGCTCGGCGATGGTCGTGCCGCTCGCGGCGCGCGGGCGCACCATCGGCGCGCTCTCGTTCGCCCTCGCCGAATCGAACCGGCGTTATAACAAAGACGACCTCATGCTCGCGGAAGAACTCGCGCGCCGCGCCGCGCTCGCTATCGACAACGCGCGGCTCTACCGTGGCGCGCAGGAAGCGAACCGCGCGAAGGACGAATTTCTCGCCACGCTCTCGCACGAACTGCGCACACCCTTGACGCCCATCATCGGTTGGGTCCACATGCTCAACAACGGGCAGATGATCGAAGCCGACATCAAGCACGGCCTCAACGTGATCGATAAGAACTCGCAGGCGCTCGCACGGCTCATCAACGATCTGCTCGATATGTCGGCCATCTTAAACGGCAAGATGCGGATCGACCGTCTGCCCGTGACCATCGAGAACGTACTGCGTGAAGCGGTCGAAACCGTGCGCCCCGAAGCAGCGCACCGCCAGATCGAGATCGAGTTTACGCCGTGCGGCGAGACTGGTCCGGTCGCAGTCTCCGGCGACCGCACGCGGCTCGGTCAAGTCTTCTGGAATTTGATCACGAACGCTGTCAAGTTCTCCGGCACGGGCGGGCGCGTGCGCGTCCGTTGTATGACGGGCGACGCGGAGGTGCGCGTGCAGATCGAAGACGACGGCATCGGCATCTCGCCGGATTTTTTGCCGCACGTCTTCGAGCGTTTCTGGCAAGCGGATATGTCCACGACAAAGACGCACGGCGGTTTAGGTATCGGCCTCGCCCTCGTCAAGAGTTTCGTCGAAGCGCACGGCGGGACGGTCGTAGCGGCGAGCGCAGGCGACGCGCGCGGCAGTAGTTTTACGGTCAGTCTGCCGCGTTTGGCGCTCGCGTGGCGCGCGCCCGAACCGGCGCAGCACGCGGCCGCTGGGCCGGCGGCGCAGAGTCCGCACCTGTTGCTCGTCGAAGATGCGGAAGACACGTTGGAGTTGTTGCGCCGGGCCTTTGTCGAGCGCGGCTACCGCGTGACGGCGTGTCTCGACGCGCAAGCGGCGCTGCGCGTTGCCGAACGCGTGCGCTTTGATATAATCATCTCCGACATCGGCTTACCGCACACAGACGGCTACGAGTTGCTTGAACAGTTGCGGCGCGGACACCCGGCCGTGCCCGCCGTGGCCTTGACGGGCTACGCGGGCGTGCAGGACGTAGCCCGCGCACGCGCAGCCGGCTTCGCCGCCCATGTGGCCAAGCCGGTCGATCCGGCCGCGTTGGCCCGCGTGGTCGAGCAACTGTTGGCCGAACGCGCCGACGCCGATGAAGCGTGAGTTACGCTTTGCGTTTGTCTCTGCCTCCTGACTTTGCATGTTGGTCTAAGGAGAAGTCTGGTAATGTCCTCCTCTCTGGCCCCTGTGTCGCCCCAAGTGTCCCCGTGTGTGTCTTACGATCTGTCCAGTCCCTACACCTTCGGGCAGCCGCCCCCGCCCGCCGGGTCCGTGCTCAACGCCGCCGACGCTCCGACCGAACAGGATAAACCGCACGCGCTCGTCGTGGACGACGCGCCGGACGTGACGGAGATGATCGCGCTGCTCCTGAAATACGCGGGCTACAACGTGACGAGCGCCAACTCCGGCGCACAGGCTTTAGCCGCCGCGCGCACGGCCCAGTTCGACGCGCTCATCTCCGACATCGGCATGCCCGGCATGAACGGCTACGAGTTGGCCGCACATGTACGCGCGCTGCCCGGTTATGAGCGTGTGCCGATGATCGCCGTCACGGGGTACACAATGTACGACGACCGCGACCGCGCCCTCGCCTCTGGCTTCAACGCATTTCTCACGAAACCGATCAGCCCCTCTGACCTCATCAAGACCCTCGCCGGGCTACGCGGTTAAAGCAGGCGCAAGAACCGCGGCCCGAGAATTTTTTAACGCCGCCTCACGGAGCCGACATGCAGGGCACAAGCCCACAACAGGACACCGTCCTCGTCGTCAACGACTCGCCCGATCAACTGGGGCTGGCCGCCGCCGTGTTGCGGCAGGCGGGCTACCGTGTGGTCGAAGCGACGGACGGGCGCGAAGGGATGGAACTCACGCGCCGCGAGTGTCCCTCGATCATCGTCAGCGATGTGGTCATGCCCTACGGCGACGGCATTGAGTTGTGCCGCGAGGTGCGCGCCGATAGGCGGCTAACGCGCACGCCGATCTTGCTCGTCAGCGCGCAACGCAAAGATGCGGCGAGCGTCGTCGAAGCCTTAGCCGCGGGCGCGGACGAATTTCTCGAAGCACCTTATCAACCGCTGCGCCTGGTCGCGCAAGTCGCGCGCCTACTTGAGCGCGCCCGCGCCGAGTCGCATTACCGCGAACTGGTCGAACAGACCAGCGACATCATCTATACGCACGAACTTGACGGCCGCTTGACCAGCATCAACACGGCCGGCGTCTTGTTCGCCGGGCGCGCGCGTGAAGAGTTGTTGGGCCGGCACGTCGGCGAAGTGCTTGGCTTTGCTGATCCGGTCGCGCAGATCGCGGCGGCCGTGCAACGTCTGCGCGCCGAAGGCACGCGGCGCGAGCAGGCACAGGTCACAGACGCCACGGGCGCTGTGCGCTGGCTTGAGTTCAACCAGTCGCTCATCTGCGACCGCGCGGGTGCGCCCGCCGGTGTGCGCGGCATCGCCCGCGACATCAGCGAGCACAAGCAGACGGTCGCCGCCCTGCGCCGCAGCGAGGAGCGTTATCGCACGCTCATCGAGAGCGCCAACGACATCATCTACACGATGGACATGGCCGGGCGCTACACCTCGCTCAACCGCGCGGGCGAACGGCTCACGGGCTACACGCACGACGAGGTGGTTGAGTTGAACTGGCGCGCACTCGTCGCGCCGGAGTATGCGAAGCTGACCGAGCGCATGATCGCGCGCAAGCTGGCGGGCGAAGAGACGATCACGTTCTACGAGCTTGAGGTCGTCAGGAAAGACGGCGAGCGCGTGTCGGTCGAAGTCAGCACGCAACTCATTTATGAAGGCGGGCGTGCGGCGGGCGTCCTCGGCATCGCGCGCGACATCACGGAGCGCCGCCGTGCCGAAGCCGAACGGCGCGCGATGATGGAGCAGCAGGCCGAACTTGAGAAGATGCGTAGTCTGGGTCAACTCTCGGCCGGCGTCGCGCACAACTTCAACAACGTGCTCGCCGCCATCCTCGGTCGCACGCAACTGCTCTTGCGCGCCACGACCGACGAACGGCAGCGGCGCAACCTGCAAGTCATCGAACAGGCCGCGCTCGACGCCGCCGAGATCGTGCGCCGCATCCAGACCTTCGCGCGCCGCACGCCCACAACCCACTTTCAACCCGTCTCGCTGGCGCAACTCATCACGGACGCGATCCAGTTGACGCGCACGCGTTGGGAAGACGACGCGCGCGCCAACGGGCTGCACTACGACGTGCTACTCACGTCCGACTGCGCCGCGCCCGACCTCGTCGCGGCCAGCGCGTCGGAACTGCGCGAAGTCTTCGTCAACCTGATCTTGAACGCGCTTGAAGCGATGCCGACGGGCGGGCAGGTTGAGTGCCGCGAGCGATGCGAGGACGCGCGGCTCGTCGTCGAGGTCGCGGACACAGGCGCGGGCATGCCGCCGGAGTTGCGCGCGCGCATCTTCGAGCCGTTCTTCACGACCAAAGGCGCGGAGGGCACGGGCCTCGGCCTCGCCGTCAGTTACGGCATCGTCAAACGCCACGGCGGCGACATCGAGGTGGCCAGCGAACCCGACGCGGGCACGACCTTCACGTTGCGCTTTCCCGCTTATCGCGCCAGCGAATCGGACGCAACGGAGACGTAAGCGCGGCTGCTATCGTCGCCTTTCCGAACTCGCGCGCCTTCGTGTTATGTTGTGCGCGAAACTGCCTGTTCAGATCGATAGACTGATCCGCCAATCGTGTTGATGCGAAGGGGCGACAAGCGCGCATGGAGAACGTGAGTCAGGAAGCGCCTACCGCGCACGAGCTTGAAGGCGCGCGCGCCGCAGGTGTGCTGAGCGATGCGCGTGTTCGTTATCTATATCTGTTAGCGGGCGCGTGTCTCATCGGCGTGATCTTCTGTTGGCTGCAATTCTCGACGCCCGCGATCTGCTGCGGCGATTTCGACGGCTACTATCACATCAAGTGGAGTCAAACGCTCTGGCAATCTATGCGCGCGGGCCACTTCCCGCCGCGCTTCACGTGGCTGCCACTCACAACCTTGAACGAGCGCGACTACGTCGATCATCATCTGCTCTTTCACATCTTGCAGATTCCCTTCACGTGGCTCGGCGATCTACGACTCGCAGCTAAAATCTCGGCCGCACTGTTCGCAACGCTCGCGGTCTTGTCGTGCTACTGGCTGACGCTGCGTTATCGCATCCGCTATCCCTTCGTTTGGCTCTTGGCGCTGCTCGGTTCGTCCGCGCCGTTCCTGTTTCGCATGAACATGACGAAGGCGATGAGCGTCTCCATCGTGCTGCTCGTCGTCGGCATCCACTTGCTGTGGCAACGCAAGTATCTCTGGTTATTGCCGCTCGCCTTCGTCTTCACCGAGACTTACGACATGTTCGTGCTGCTCGCGCTGGCGTGCGTCATCTGGACGTGTGTTGTGGCGTGGAGCGAACAACGCTTCGAGTGGCGACCTGTTGTTTGGGTCGGCGTCGGCATCGTGGCCGGGCTGATCATCAATCCGTACTTCCCGCACAACGTCAAACTGCTCGTCGATCATGTCGTGATGAAAGCGACGCGCGGGGGCTTTAAGGTCGCGGTCGGCAACGAGTGGTATCCGTATGAAAGTTGGGACTTCTTCCGCAACTGCGCCGTCGCGTTCGCCGCGATGTTCGTCGGCTACATCGCGTTCAACTGGGAGGACCGCAAGCGCGCCGCCCGGCCACTCTTCCTGTTGATCTTTGCGACCGCCTTGCTCGTCGCCAACGCGCGCTGGCGACGCTTTGCCGAATACTGGCCGCCGTTCGCCGTGCTGTTCGCCGCCTTCGCCGTGCAGGCGTGCATCGAGCGCATGCGCGCGAGCAGTTACGGGCGTCTGCCCGCTGACGTGCAGGCCGAGTTGCAGCCGTTTCTCGACGGACAGGACACGGCCGCGACGCGCGCCGCCACGCAGCGCCGCGAAGAGTGGGGCTTGGGCGCAGCCATCGTGGCCGCCGTGGCGCTGGCCACGTCCTTAGGCTTCACGGCCTACGCGGAGACGAAAGAGATCGGCGACAGCGCGCCGCCCGAAGCCTATCGCGCCGGCAGCGAATGGATGCGCGCCAACATCCCCGCCGGTCAAGTCGTCTTCAATACCGACTGGGACGACTTCCCGAAACTCTTTTACTATGACCCGGCGCACGCTTACGTCTCCGGCCTCGATCCGACTTATCTCTACGACGCCAACCCCGACCTGTCGCAACTCTACGAGCGCATCACGCTCGGCAAGGAGCGCGATCCGGGGCCGCTCATCCGCGACCGCTTCGGCGCGCGCTACGTCTTCACCGACAACGAAGACGTACATGGCGACTTCTATGATGCGGCGATGGACAGCGGTTGGTTTGAAGAGGTCTATACGGACGACGACTGTACCGTGCTGCACATCCGCGACGTGAAGGGCACGCCGCCGCCCGCCAACACAGACGGGAACACGCCGCCCGATGAAGACTCTAATACCCCGGACGATAACAGTATTGATGATGAAGAAGACGCGCCCGGCACTAACCAGACGCTTGCGCCGCCGCCGCGCGCCGCAGGTCGAATCGGCTGACACGACAGGGGAGGCGAACGTTGTTGAGTAAGATTAACCGTGCGGCGTTGCTCGCGCACTTGGGCCTGCTCATGCTGGCGCTGCTCGCGGGCTGCAACAGTTCACCAAGCAAACAGCCGAGCCGTGCGTTGACCGAGTTCGAGCGCGACATGGTGACGGTAAAAAACGGCGGGTTCGCGCACACCTACGTCTTCGCGCGCAAGGACGCACAAGCTTTACAGCCGGACGACAAGACTTTTATCAAAGCGCACCCGCCCGACGACGTGAACTCTATGTGGCTGCTCACCGACGCCGAACGCCGCGTCATTCTCGGCACAAACGTAAACTTCACGCCTGAGAACCTGCGCGCCCTCACAGAGCGATTCAACGTCGAAGACTACACAGGCTGGGTCGCGCCCAAATAAAGGTCGCGCGGTCGGGCGACCTTGACCAGTTGCACCGCTGCCCTGCGGACAAGCGGCCGCGAAACATGATCGAGTTGTAAAAGTTGATGGAGCTAGTCTAGAACAGCAGCATGTTTGCGGACTATTTTCTTAATCAAAGCCGCCAAATTCGCGGCTTTCCGGTAGTTGAAGCGGAACTCCATTTCTTTCAGATAGAAATAGAAGTGTTCGCGGCGCACGCCGTAGTAGCTTTTCAACTTCGTCTTGGCATAGCCCCAGAAGTTCTCGATGCCGTTAATGTGATTCCGCTTACTCATCACAAAGCACTGCTGATGATTGATGCGGTAGTGCTTGAAGCCGTCGAGCACCAGCCCATCGTAGGAGCGGAAGCTATCGGTGTAGATGACGCTCTCGGGCACGACCTTCGTCTTGATGATCTGGCGCAAAGTCTTACGAGACACGTCCTCGACGATGCGGGTGTAGACCTTGCCGTTGCGCTTGAGCAGCCCGAATACGGGGACTTTGCCGGCTGCGCCGCGACCACGTTTGCCTTTGCGCCGGCCGCCGAAGTAAGACTCGTCGCACTCGACCTCGCCTCCGAGCGGGCTGTGCAGTTCGCACTCGCGGGCGAGGCAGCGACGAATGACGTGGTAGACGCGCTCGGCGCTGTGGCGGTTGATGAGCATTACTTTCGCGGCACGACTCGCGGGCACTTCTAGCGCGAAGTAGCCGATCAACTGGTTGAGCTGGCGGTTCGTCAGCTTACTGTTTTTAATTAACCGTTGAGCCACTCGAACAGCCTATTTCTCGATAGCTGTTCTAGACAAGCTCCAAGTTGATTTGCGGCGGCTGCGCCAACAGCAACTTGTAAGGCGCAGTTGCTACTGCGGGTCGTTTGCAGACCTTAACCTTGAAGTGTCTTTATTTTTGCCAACCAGTGAGACGAGGGCTGCGCCGGAGAGTTGGATGTTATCTTGTTGCCGATGTTTGTTGAGTATAGGTAACGGTTTGTTCGACCTTGTTATTAGAGCCACCAAGCTGAATTGAGATATTGCCGCCCAACCACTGCGAGGCAATTAAGGCAGTGAGGGCAGAAACAACGCTTATGACTATGGTTTTGATGTGCCTGCTTTTCATTTAGCTCACTTCCTTCAGGTGCGCGCGGAGCCTGTTACATCTCATCAATGCTTTCGTTTCAAGAGCCACACACCTAAGGCTGCGCCACCGACAATCGCCGTGCCGGTGATTACTTTATTTCTCGTGCTGTGACCTTTCTTGCGCCGATCACCATCAATGCTTTCGTTCGGGTAGATTCGTCGGCTGGCACGAGCTTGCTGCTCCTGAACTTGCCGCTGCTGTTGCTGCTGGGTCTGCCATTCCTCAAGCCGGCGGCGCGCCTCAGCTTGGCGCTGTAGCTCGGCTACGCGTTGTTCTTCTGCTTCTCGTTGCCTGCGCACTTCGGCCAGCCGCTGTTGTTCTTCAACCCGGCGCGCCTGTTCAATCTGGTACTGCTCTTGCGCCCGTCTAGCTTGTTCGAGGTAGTACTGTTCTTGCGCGCGTCGTTGTTGTTCAGCCTCACGCTGCTGCGCGCGCGCTATTCTCTGTTGCTCGGCGCGTTGTTGCTCTAGTGCTTGGCGCTCCTCCTCTTCAGCTTGACGCTCTGCGGCGATTCTCTCCGCTTCCGCGAGTTTTTGCTCTTCCGCAATTCTTTGCTCTTCAGCGCGCTGTTGCGCCTCGGCTTGTCTCTGCTGTTCGGCCGCGGCGCGTTGTGCTTCAACTGCGCGCTGCTGCTCGTCGGTTGGCTGTGCTGGTTGTTGTGGTGTCGCCGCTGCGGCTTCAGCCGGTCTATTAGTAGCTGGCTCCCTATTTTGATCGATAGTATTTTTTCTGCCACCAATTTGGACAGATACTGTGCAGCCCGTCGTCTGAAGGATGGCGAGGGTAAGGAAAACGGAGATTATTGCTCTAACATTTTTCAATTTCCGGCCCTCCTTTCAGGGCTTTTTAATGTGGCCCAATCATACGTTACGAGTCAGAAAAAAGGCAATGTTGTTATGCGGCATCGCTCAGGCAGTAGCGGCTTGAATCAAGCGGCGCACAAGGTGGAGCAGGCGCGCGTGCGAACTAGACGCGCGCAACTACGGGCGCGTCGGTCGTGCCCGCAACCAGCTTGAGCCAGAACTCGCTGAACTTAGCGCCGTCGGCGCGCGTCACTACTCTGGTTGGTCGCCCTTGGTCGTCGTCAATCCTTATTTAGCAGGTCAAGAGCCGCGCCACCAGCCGCCATTTGCCCGCGTTTTGGGCGCGTGGTAGTAGGGTTTTGCGCCGTGAAGTTGAAGCTTGGGCGGGCACACTTGAAGTCAGTGCGTGCCTGCACCGACTTGGGGCGCGCACGTTCCAAGTCGGTATGAACGCACACCGAGTCAGTGTGCGCGCACACTGACTCGGTGTGTGCATGTTCCAGGTCGGTGCGGGCGGACACTAAGTCGGGGTGGGCACACACCGGGTCGGTGCGTGTAGGCCCGAAGCCGGAGTGGGCGGATTCCTATTGCTAATTTGGCGCGGCTGAGTAGAATAACCGCGCTTTAGCACCTCACTTTAAGGAGTAACTCCCTCATGGCATCTAATCCCAAACGCGTAAAAGAGAAGCTGGAACGTATCGTGCGGGCGTGGGAGACGTTGGCGGCGGATAAGAAGTTTGGCGGGCTGACGTTGGCGCAGTTTAAGGCGGCGATTCAGGCGTCGAGTGAGAGACGGGCGGATGTGGATAGGTTAATGACGGAGTTGGAAGCGGCGCAGGTGGCGCGCGACTTGGCGGATGAGGAGAGTATGCGTAACGTGCAGTTGGTCGTGAACGGCGTGATCGGTGATCCGACCGAAGGGCCGGATAGCGACCTGTACGAAGCGATGGGTTACATCCGCAAGAGCGCGCGCAAGAGCGGGCCTGAAGCGCGGCGGTAAGGGCGGCGCGAAGACCGGCGACAGTAAGTAGCGAAGGGGCGGCGCGGCGTGGGAAGTTATGATGGATGATAGTGTCGCCGCAGCCGGCCGCGTGCAAGTTATCGCGGGCGACTTGCGCCGTCGCCGACGGGGCTTGTTGCACGTCGGGCACGCGCGGACGTTCTGGACGGCGGGCGAGCGTGCGCGCGGCGGCACGCTGGTGCTGCGTAATGAGGACCTAGACGAGCAGCGTGCGCGCGCTGAGTTTGTGCGCGGCGATGCTTGAGGATTTGCGTTGGCTCGGTCTTGTCTGGCAGGAAGGGCCGGACGTGGGCGGCGCGTATGGGCCGTATGTGCAGAGCGAACGGCGTGCGTACTATGTGGCGGCGTGGCGGGCGCTGGTCGCGGCCGGGTATGTGTACCCGTGCGTGTGTTCGCGGCGCGACCTCGCGCGCATGGCGCAAGCGCCGCACGAAGGCGGGCCGGGCGCGGCCGCCGACGAGCCGCTGTATCCCGGCACGTGCCGCCCGCGTGTGGGCGCAACGCCGTCGCAGGTTGACGAGCCGCGCGGCGTCAACTGGCGTTTCCGTGTGCCGGATGATGAAACGATCAGCTTTATTGATTTGGCGCAAGGCGCACAGGGATATGTGGCCGGGCGTGACTTCGGCGACTTCCTCGTGTGGCGACGCGACGACGTGCCCGCGTATCAACTCGCCTGCGTGGTGGACGACCACGCCATGTGCATCACGGAAGTCGTGCGCGGGGCCGACCTGCTCAAGTCCACCGCGCGGCAACTGTTAATCATGCGTGCGCTCAACTATGCGCCGCCGGCTTATTATCACTGCGCGCTTGTGACGGACGAGCGCGGGCAACGCTTAGCGAAGCGGCACGACGCTTTGAGCCTGCGTGCGTTGCGCGCCAACGGGGTCACGCCGGCACAGTTGCGGGGCGAATAAGCAAGCACGAAAAGAGAAGCGGCAACGAGGTTGGCTGTCATCCTCGTTGCCGCTTTGTTTGTCCGTTGCCGCGTGCCGCTTACGGTTTCGGCCCGGCGGCCGTTTTGGCGAAGTCGCCGGACTTGATGATGGTGATCTTGGTCGGGTCCATGTACTTGCGCATGGCGACGTTGATCTGTTCGGGCGTGAGCGCCTTGACCTTGGCTTCAAGGTCGGCGTCCCAGTTCAGCGTGCGGCCGAGGAACAGGTAGTTGTTCAACCGGCCCGCGAGTTCGTTGTCCTGCGCGCGGCTGACCTGACGCGATTGCAAGTAACCGGACTTGGCGGCTTCGACCTCTTCGGCGGTGAAGCCGTCTTTGAGCATGCGCGCGATCTCTTCCTTGAAGGCCACTTCCAGTTTCTCGACGTTCTGCGGCGCGTAGATGGCGCTCGCGGTGAAGCGGCCATACTGGTCGAGCGAACTGACGTTGAGCGACGAGCCTGCGCCGTAGCTCAAGCCCTCTTTCTGGCGCAGGCGCGCGGCGATGCGCGAGTTGAGAAAACCGCCGCCGAGCATGTAGTTGCCGAGGGCGAGCGCCGGATAGTCGGCGTTATCGTCGCGGATGTTCAGGTTGAAGCCCGCGAGGAAGAAAGCGTTGGCCTTGTCGGGCGCGGGGAACGATTGGTTAACCGCCGCCACGTCCTTGTAAAGACTCGGCACGCGCGCGAAGGGCTTCGGACTCTTCCAATTACCGAAGAGTTGCTGCGTGAGACTCGTGATCTCGGCCGGGTCGAAGTCGCCGATGACTGTGAGCGTCGCGTTCGATGCGCCGTAGAAGTCCTGATAGAACTGCTTGGCCTGTGCGAGCGTCGCGCCCTTGATGTCGGCGATGTCCTCTTCCGAGGTCGTGATGTAACGCACGTCGCCCTTCGGATAAGGGCTGAGATGACGAGTGAAGGCAGTGATAGCGATCTGCGTCGGCTCGCTCTTGTTCTGTTCGATGGCGGCGAGTTGTTCCTGCTTGAGCAAGTCGAACTCGTTCGCGGGGAACGCCGGCTCGCGCAAAACTTCCGCGACCAGCCGCATCACGGCCGGCAAGTTCTCGCGCGACGTCTCAAGTTGGACGTTGGCCTGCGTCGGGCCGCCGAAGACGTTGACGCGCGCCTTCAAGCGATCAAGTTCGTCCTGCAACTGTTGCCGCGTGTGCTTCGCCGTGCCGCGCATGAGCATCGCACCCGCGAGCGCAGCGGCCGTCGAACGATTCATCAAACTCTGCTCGTCGCCGTAGCGCAGGGTCATCTGCGCGACCACCTTGCCGCCGCGCGTCTTCTTCGGCAACAAGGCCAGCTTGATGCCGGCCGCGTCGTTGCGCGTCGTGCGCGTCTCGATGTTGGCGGGCGAAGGATCGAACGCTTCGCCGGCCGCCATCGTCGCGTCGCCCTTGTAGTCCTTGAGCGCGGCCATCAGATCGGGCGTGGCCGGAATCTCGGCGCGGTCGGGCTTGGGCGTCGGGATGAACATGCCGAGTGTGCGGTTCGACGGTTTGAAGTAACGCGCCGCCACCTGCGTGACCTCTTCGGGCGACACCTTGCGGATGCGGTCGCGGTGCAGGAACAACAGACGCCAATCGCCCGCGCCGATTGATTCGCTCAGCGCCAGACCCACTTGATCCGAGTTGTTGAGTTGGAGTTCGATGTTCTTCAAGAGTGCCGCCCGCGCCCGCTCAACCTCTTCTTTCGTGGGCGGGGTCGTGCCGATGCCTTCGATGGTTTGCAGCAGCGTATCGCGCGCGGCGTCGAGCGAGTCTTCCATCCGCACTTCAGCGGCGAAGACAGCGAGCGTCGGCTCGCGCCACTGGAAGCTGAAGCCCTGAATGGAACTGGCCTTCTTGGCTTCGACCAGCGCCTTGTGCAAGCGACCCGACGGCGTGTCGCCGAGCACTTGACTGATAATGTCTATGGCGGCGAAGTCGGGATGCGAACCGGCGGGCACGTGATAGAGCGCGCCGACAAGTTGCGTGTCGCCGACGCGGCGCAGCGTGACCGAGCGTTCGCCGTCCTGCGTCGGTTCGACGGTGTAGATTTGTTGCAGCGTGCGCGTCGGGCGCGGGATCGGCGCGAAGTATTTATCGACGAGCGCGAGCGTGGCCGCTTCGTCGAACTTGCCCGCGATGATCAGTACGGCGTTGTCGGGCTGATAGTATTTTTTATAGAACGCCTGCAAGCGATCAATCGGCACGTTCTCGATGTCGGAGCGCGCGCCGATGGTCGTCTTGCCGTAGTTGTGCCAGATGTAAGAGGCGGCCATCGTGCGCTCTAAGAGCACGTTGAACGGACTGTTCTCGCCCAACTCGAACTCGTTACGCACGACCGACAACTCGCTATCCAAATCCTTCTTAGCGATGAAGGAGTTGATCATGCGATCCGATTCGAGGTCCAGCGCCCAGTTCAAATTCTCGTCGGTGGCGGCGAACGTCTCGAAGTAGTTGGTGCGATCCGTCCACGTCGAGCCGTTCGGGCGCGCGCCGTGTTCGGTCAACTCCTGCGGAATGTTCGTGTGCTTGGGCGTGCCTTTGAAGACCATGTGCTCAAGCAAGTGCGCCATGCCGGTTTCGCCGTAGTTCTCGTGGGCCGAGCCGACGAGGTAAGTCATGTTGACGGTGATGGTCTGCTTCGTCTGATCGGGAAACATCAGGACGCGCAGACCGTTCTGCAAACGGTACTCGGTGATGCCTTCGACCGACGTGACGCGCTCCATGCCTTTGGGCAGGGCGGGCGTCTGCGCGGCGGCGCTGAGCGACGGCGCAAAGAGGCCGGCGACCAGCGCGAGCATGAAGGCCGCGCGCGAAATGCTGCTGCGTAAATTCATAAATCTGTCTCCAAAAAGTTTTAGCGGTTGATAGTTAGCACAGACTTTGTGCGTGACTGCGTGGGAATTAACCACAAAGACACAAAGGACACGAAGCAACGCACAAAGACCTTTGCGTCTTTGTGCCTTTGTGGTCAATCCTTGCGCTCAAGTTTTACGGATGTGGCGCGGGAATGTTTCCGGGCTTCACGGCACGAGCACGAGTTTACCGAATTGCGCGCGGTTCTGCACCTGCTCGTGGGCGCGGCGCGCATCGGCCAGCGGTAAAGTTTGGTCCACGACCGCGCGCAACTGCCCGCGCTCGACAAACTTCATCGCGGCCAACAACTCCGCCTTCGACCCCATGAACGAGCCGAGCAGACTCAGATGGCGATAGAAGACTTGCCGCAGGTCTGTACGCGCATCGTAGCCGCTGGTTGCGCCGCAAGTGACGACGCGCCCGTTCTTCGCCAACGCACTGATCGAGCCGGGCCACGTCTCCGCGCCCGTATGCTCGAAGACCACATCCACGCCGCGCTTATCGGTCAGTCGCCGCACCTCGCGCGCCCAGTCCGGGTTCGAGTAGTTGACCACTTCGTCCGCGCCGAGCGCGCGCGCCTTAGCCAACTTCTCATCCGACGAGGCCGTTGCGATGACACGCGCGCCGCGTAGTTTCGCCACCTGTATGCCGATTGAGCCGACGCCGCTGCCCGCCGCATGAATCAACACATCTTCGCCCGGCTCGACGCGCGCGCGCGTCACCAGCATGTGCCACGCCGTCACCAACACGAGCGGCAGCGCCGCCGCTTCAGCCCAACTTAAGATTCGCCGGCTTCGGGATCACGTTCACACCCGGCGCGGCGACGAGTTCCGCATAACCGCCGTCGCGGCGATAACCGATGATGTCATACTGCGGGCACAGATTGTCGCGCCCGCTCAAGCACTCGATGCAGTGCCCACACGACACGCCCGGCTGCAACATCACTTCGTCGCCCACGCGCACCCAATCGACGACCGCGCCCACTTCGCGCACTACGCCCGCGATGTCGTTGCCGAGGATGTGCGGCAGCGGAATCTCGACACCGGGCAGACCGCCACGCGCCCACACGTCCAGATGATTCAACGCGCACGCGCGCACTTCGACCAAGACTTCATCGGCCTTGATGCGCGGCTCCGGCGCGTCCGCATACTCCAACACTTCGGGGCCGCCGTGCTGTCTGAACAGAACTGCTTTCATTTGCTTTCGTGTCTTTAGTCGTTATGCGCGTGGCCGGGTGCTTTAGCCGTTCGCTACGATGGCAGCGCGCACAGTTTCCGGGGTGGCTTGCGGCTCTGCGCCTGCGGTCTGCTGGCGCGCGTGGTAGGACGAACGCGTGAGCGGGCTTGATTCGACATGCTTGAAGCCGAGCGTCATGCCAACGTCGCGCCAGCGCGCGAACTCTGCGGGCGTGACGTAGCGTTCGACGGGCAAGCGGCGCGCGTGCGGCTGCAAGTATTGCCCGATGGTCATGATGTCGCACGAGACGGCGCGCAAGTCTTTCATCAACTCGACCACTTCGTCGAACGTTTCGCCTAAGCCCGCCATGATGCCGCTCTTGGTCAACATGCCGCGCTGTTCACGGTCGCGGCGACGCGCGGCGCGTTCGAGTAGCGTCATCGTCTGTTGATAGTTCGCATCGGGGCGCACGCGGCGATAGAGGCGCGCGATGGTTTCCGTGTTGTGGTTGAGCACGTCGGGCTGTGCATCGAGCACCGTGTTCAACGCATCTTCGTCGCCGTTGAAATCAGGGATCAAGACTTCGACGCGGCAGGCCGGGTTGAGCGCGCGCACTTCGCGGATCGTCTCCGCCCAATGAGCCGCGCCGCCGTCGGGCAGGTCGTCGCGGTTGACGGACGTGATGACCGCGTGCGCGAGGTTCAAGTGGCGCACGGCTTCGGCGACGTGGCGCGGTTCTTCCGGGTCGAGCAGCATCGGCTGCCCCTTGTTGACCGCGCAGAAGCCGCAATGGCGTGTGCAGGTGTCGCCGCCGAGCATGAAGGTGGCGGTCCTGTCCGACCAGCACTCGAAGATGTTCGGGCAGCGCGCCTCCTGGCAGACCGTGTGCAGGTTCAAGCCCTCGATCAGCTTGAGCACATGATTCTGATTAGTCGGATCGCCGATCTTGATCTTCAGCCAGTCCGGCTTCGGCTCGCGCGGCTTCACGTTGTTGATAACTCGCAGTTCGCGTCCCACTTGATGTTTGCTCCGAATTAGTTTGACCGTGCCGCTATTTTAACATCGCGCGTCGCATAAGCATAAACCTCACGCAAAGACGCAAAGCCGCGAAGGCAGGCGCGAAGAAGATCGTTCAACCCTTTGCGTCCAGCTTTGCGTCTTTGCGTGCGATTCATGCTGAACTCAGCAACTGCGCGAGCAACTCGGCATCGATGTTGCCGCCCGACAGCACGACGCCGACGCGTTCGTACTCGCGCGGCAGTTTGGCAAACAACACGGCCGCGGCCGCCAGTACGCCCGTCGGCTCGACCAGCAACTTCATGCGCAACAGGATGAAGCGCATCGTCTCGATCAACTCTGCGTCGGAGACGGTCAGTACGTCCGCTGCGTTCTGTTGGGTGACGGGAAAGGTGAGCGCGCCCGGTGTCTGTACGCGCGCGCCGTCGGCGATGGTCGGCGGCGGTGGAATGGAGACGCGCGCACCCGCCACGAGTGAGCGCCGCGTGTCGTCGCCCGTCTCCGGTTCGACCGCGTAACATGCGATCTGCGGCCGCAACGCCCGCGCCGCCGTGCTCACGCCCGCGAACAGCCCGCCGCCGCTGAGCGGCGTGACCACGGCATCAAGCTCTGGCACGTCCTCGAACAACTCAAGCGCGCACGTGCCCTGTCCCGCCATGACGAGATAGTCGTCGTAAGGCGGCACAAGCACGCGCCCGCCGCGCTCGGCCACGTTGCGTGCGATCTGTTCGCGGTCGTCCTTTTGCCGGTCGAAGAGTATGACCTCCGCGCCGTAACCGCGCGTCGCCTCAACCTTCGCGCGCGGCGCATCTGAGGGCATCACGATCACAGCCGACGTGCCCGCTTCGCGCGCCGCCAACGCGACCGCCTGCGCGTGGTTGCCCGACGAAAAGGCCGCCACGCCGCGTCGCCGTTCGTCTTCATCGAGCGACAAAATCTTGTTCGCCGCGCCGCGCATCTTGAACGCGCCCACGCGCTGCAAGTTCTCGCACTTGAAGAAGACACGGCGATTGCCCGCCGCCGCATCGAACGCGCGCGACGTTAAGACCGGCGTTCGATGCACATAAGGCGCGATCCGCGCCTGCGCTTCACGTATTAGCTCAAAGGTCAACATAAGCAACAAGTGATAAGGCAGCTATCAGCGATCAGCTTTCAGCGATCAGCAATTGGCCTTAAGGCTGATCGCTGAAAGCTGATCGCTGATCGCTTCTTCGTAGTTAAATAGTTCGACGAAGCGCGCGACGATGCGGTCTTCGACGATGCTTAGATCGATATCGCGCCCGGTGATCGCTTGCATCGAAGTGACGGCTTCGCCTTCGCAGGCGACGATCAGATCGAAGAAGCTGAGATCGGTATTGACGTTTAAGGCGAAGCCGTGGGTCGTGATCCAGCGGGCGATGTGTATGCCGATGGCGGCCACTTTGCCGCGCGTGGTATGCACGCCGGTCAGCCCCTTGATCGGAAAAGCTTCGATCTCAAAATCGTTGAGCACACGGATCAGGACTTGTTCCAAGTCGCGGACGTAACGATGTACGTCCTCGCGGTCGGGACTAAGGTTGATGACGGGATAGCCGACCACTTGACCAAGCCCGTGATACGTCGCCTTGCCGCCGCGATTCGTTTCGTAGAGCGCCACCTCGCGCGCACGCAAGAGTTCGTCGGCAGCAAGCACCGCGCCTTCGGTCGTGCGCCGCCCCAGCGTGATGACGTGCGGGTGTTCGACGAGCAGCAGCGTGTCCGCCTGTGTGCCCGCGCGCACGGCCAGTTCCGTCTCTTTCTGCATCCGGTACGCCGCTTCGTACTCCAAGCGACCGAGGCGGCGAACCTGTAGCGTTCTCTTCGGCATCGCAGTGTGCGCTGACTTTAGCGCGCCGTCATGATGAAAGCAAAGCGCGCTCGCAGACGTGCGCCGTGCGCCGCTCCCCGTTTTCTACGGTCTAAGGTTATGATAAGGCTGCACCGGATAACTTTATCGTCTTGGCCGCGAGCGAAGGAGGAGTCGTGTTGAAACTAGCCCGTGTTTTAAGTCTCGCCCTATTGCTGGCACTGCCTGCCGGCGGCTTTGCGCAGTCGCGCCAGCGCCGCACCACCACGCGCCGCCCGACCACCAGCCGGCGCACGCCCGCGCGCAACGCAAACGCATCCACAACGGCGCTCAACGAAGCGCGCCTGCGCGTCGCGGACAAGATCAAAGTGCTGACGAAGTTCTTGTATTTGTACGCGCGCACGTCGAAGGAGTTGGAAGCGACCGAAGCGCAGGCGCGCGCGGCCGGGCAAGGGGCGACGCAAGTACAAGCCACGCTCGAACGCAACCGCGCGCAACTGCGCGCCAACGTGCAGAACGTCGGCGCCGGCCTCGACGAACTGGAACTCTACTTCAAGACCACGCCCGCCGCCGAACGTTACTTTCAAAACCTCGCGGGCGTCGCCGCCTACGCCGAACGGGCCGAGGGCATGGTCGCCACCGGCCAACTCGACGCCGCCGGGCGCGTCCTCCTCGAAGTCGTCAACCGCCTGACAGATGTATTGCTGGACATGCAGTAAAAGCAGTGACGAAGGAGCGATCAGCGGTCAGCTTTCAGCCTTCAGCTTTTTGTCTTTAGCTGATCGCTGACCGCTTCTTCTTCGTCACTACTTTTTCACGTAGTAGCCTTGCCGGGCGCGGATGCGGAGATCGGTGCGCGCGGGCATGGTGACTTTGATGTTGAGATACTTGCCGTTGGGCGCGTTGCTGTTCGAGTAGTATTGCAACAGGTATTGGGCGCGCAGTTCGTTGGCGATCTGGCGAAAGACAGTGCTGAGGCCGTCGGCGTTGTCGGGCACGTAGGCCGTGCCGCCGGTCGCTTCGGCGATCTGCTCCATGCCGTTTTGCGCGCGCGTGCTGATCTTGTTGAGCCGCACGCTGCGCCCGCCGGGGTTGATCGCGTAGAAGACTATATCGGCGCGTTGCACGTCGCGCTGCACGGCGGCGACGGCGCGACGATGGCGCGATTCTAAATCTCGCTGCGCGGCGGTCCGCACGGACTGCAAATTATTGCCGGCCGCTTCGGCCTTCTGCTGCGCTTCGTATTCGGCCACGGTCTGCTCGCGCACGGTGGTGCTGAAATTATCGTCGCCGTCGGAGAGCACAAGGATCACGCGCCGATGCCGGCCGGGCGCGTTCGCCGCCAGATACTTCGCCGCGTAACTCACCGAATCATAAAAGGCCGTGGGCACGCTCTTGCTCGCCGCCGGAATGGTCAACAGTTTCGTGGTCGCGTCTGCGGCCGACGTGAGCGACTGCACGAGCGCGGGTTGTTCGCCGACACTGATGATGGCGGCGCGATCCGTCGGCTTCAGCACGTCTTTCAAGAAGCGCGCGGCGGACTGCTGTTGGAACTCGAAGAAACTTTTAGCCGTCACGCTCGATGACACGTCGAACAAGATGGCGATGTCCAGAGGCACTTGTTCGGCGTCGCCGAGTTGCGCGATCTCCTGCGCACGTCCTTCTTCTTCCAGATGAAAGTCGGTGGGTTTCAGACCCGTCACCGGCTCGCCCTGCGCGGTCGTCACGGACGCGGGCACGACCACAAGGTTCGACGTAACACGCACAACCTCGTCGTCGTCAATCGCGTCTGCGGGCGGCTGCGTCTGCGTTGTGGGCGACTTGTGCAGGCGTCGGCGCGGGCTGCGTGTTGTTCTGTTGCGGCGTGGGCGTCGGCGCGACGCGCGGCAGTTGCGGCACGCGCACGGGCTGTTGTCTAGTCGTCTGCGCGCTCACGGGCGGCAACGTGGCCGCTAACAACAACGCGCACGTTAACAACTTCGCAAACGTGCCACGGCGCGCGCTAACTTGAGCCAGCATCATCATACTTGTCCTCACACGTCCGTTCGGCGCGCATCGTGAGCGCGCGCTGGGCAACTGCCGAAACTCGATAGGGGAGCAGAACGTTTGGGGAGGGAAAACGTGAATCGTCAATCGCGGGCTGACGCGCACGCCGCCCGCGATTGACGATTTACTAAACACAGGCTGAACCGGCTCGTTCGTTATTCCTGCGGCGGCTGCGCGCTGTCCACCTTCGCCGGGCTAAGGTTCGGCGCGGACTGCATCAAGCCACGGTTGACAAGCACGCTGATCTCGACGCGACGATTCTCCTGCCGGCCCGTGCGCGTCGTGTTGTCCGCCACCGCTTGCGACTCGCCGTAACCGAACGGCGTGATGATGCGGCGCAGCGGGATGTTGTGCGTCTCCGCGAGATAGCGCACGACCGAATCGGCGCGGCGCTGGCTCAAGCGACGATTCGCATTCTCGCTGCCGTCGGCGCTGGCAAAGCCGCGCACTTCGATGACGAAACCTTTGGCGGTCTGCGCCTGCTGCGCGATCTGATCGAGCGCCGTCTTGGCGTCAGGCTGTAGCACGGAACTGCCAACCTTGAAGTTCACGACCGTCTTGTTCTGCACGACGTAATCGTCCAAGGCCGAGATGCGCTCGTTGGTCGTGTTCACGCCGGCAATGGCCATGTCCGCAGTTTCCTGCGCGGCCCTTCGCGCCGCCGCGCGCCGCATTCGACACGGCCGCCAACTCGTCCAACTGGCCCGACAAGCGTTGCGCGTTCTGCTCAACTTCGCTCACGCGCGCCTGCGTCTTGTTCAGATCGTTTTCGACCGGATCGACGCGCGCTTGAATCGACTGCGCCACGCGCAACTCCGTCTCGCCGAAGCGAATCTTGTCGGCCACCAACTGGCCCTGCTCGTTGCCGCGCCCTTCGACTTCAAGATTGAGGCCGCGCAGGATGTTCGACTGCCCGTAGGTCGAGCCACTCTTCAAGAAGCCGCCCTTCGACTTGACGCTGCTGCGGTCGGTCAACAGCACGGTCGTCTCGACGCCGTTGGCGTCCTGCACGCTGAACGTGTCGGCGTCGCGGCGTGTGACGACGCCTTTGACTTTCATCTTCTGCCCGCTGGCGACGGTGCGCGCGCTCGCGGACGTGTTCGTGCTAGTGCCCTGCGCGTAAGCAGCGGCGGACAGTGACAGGGCCAACGCGCAAGCGAAGGCGAGCCGGCGCAAACCATTGGAACTATAAACGCTCATCTGTTTCTCCCTTTCAAATTAAGAGTCAATCGCACCCGCAACTTCAGCATCAAGCTTGTTCATGACCGGACGATCCGTGAATCCATTGATCTCGCATCGCACACAATTTCGCGCTGCGCCTCTTTGTCGGGTGCGGGCGCACGCACGAAACCGCGTTGGGTCAACTTAACTGCGAGGAGTTGAATCAACATGATTCTTGTCCAAGCACACATGCTAGTCAAGAGAAAGATGTGCGAAAGCGGCGCTAACGTTGTCGTTTAATCGAATTAGAATTTGCTCGTTACCTGATCGCAACAAAAGTCGCTCCGACCAAGCAAATAACAACCGGGCGGACGTGTTGCCACGCGCGCCCAGTTGTGTCTGACTTTTGCCTGTTGCCCATCCGTTAAGGGATGCGAATGCCGGGGATGCGCCGCCACCAATCGTCGTTGTTGCGGCGGTCGCGGCGATCATCCGGGTAACGCGTGTCGCGGTCGTTGCCGTAGTAGCCATCCGACCCGTTGTAGCGCAGACCATAGATGTCGGCCACCAAGCGCAGGTCCTGATTGAGACTGCTCCAATCGGAATAGGCGCGCGAGTCGAGCCGTGCGCGCGAGATCAAGCGGTCGATCTGGTTGGCGTGTTGCAGCAGTTCGCGCGCGGCGTCTTGACCACGGTTCACATCGCGGCCGTTGCCAATGCGATCTTTGAAACGGTCGGCCGCGCGCCGAAACTCGTGGACGGTTTCGTTGATCTGATCTTCGCGGCGCGTGCCGTCAACGCGGCTGCGGTCGAGGCTGCGATCAACGTCGCGCTCGAAATCGTGGCTGCGGTCTTTGATGCGTTGCGCGGCATCACGCACGGTGCGCTCGTCGTAGCGGCCATAACCGCCGCGCCCGTAGTCGTCGTTGCGCCGCCGGTCGCGGCGGTCATCTTGATTACGGTCGTTGCGCCCCCACCACGGATCGTTGCTCTGCGCGGCGGCAACGCCGGACAGGCTGAGCGTGAACAGGATGGCAGCACACGCGGTCAAAATTGTGTTGCGTCGAATCATCGGTTGCTCTCCTTCAGATGCTTTCATGTCAATGACCGGGCGCGGGCTTAAATGGGCGCGCGGTCTGACTGCACACTCGCCGGGGTAACTGAATCGAGTGCGCCGCACATGCGCAGGGCAACCGGCATGCCAGTTTGTCAACGCGCAAGTTGCGGCGCGCAAATTAAAATAAGAAAGGGAATTGAGCGTGAGTAAAAGTCGGTGGGCGGTTCAACTTGTGCCAAATCGTGCAGCGGCGTGGCGCATATCGTTAACGAGCGCAACGCAGATCGTTAACCCGCCACTGTCTTATTCATAGAGGCGCGCGACGTGGCGGCGCAGGTCGTCTTCGTGGAGCGGTGTGCGCGCGCCCGTCTCTGCTGCCAACGCGACCCACTGCGGCGGCCCGTCGTTGCTTGGCACAAGCAGCAGGTCTGCGTTGCGTCCACGGTCGCCGAAGTGTGTGAGCCGCGCGCAGGCCAAGCCGCCGCCGCGCACGATGCCGTCCTGCGGCGCGCGCGGCCAACCTGCCTCGCAGATCAACTCGCGCACGCCTGCGCGCAACACCAGCTTGCGCCCGACCATCGTTGAATGGCCGACGTGGAAACGATTCCCGTCCTCTTGCGTGATGACGACGCCCGCGCCCGCGCGATTCGCCGCGCCCGCGAGCGCACGCATCGTGTCGAGCAGCCACTCGCACCCGACGCCGCGCGTGAGGTCGTTGGCGGTGCGCAGGGCCAGATACTCGGCCACGTCGCCGCGCCCTTCCGCGCGTGCGCGTTCCGTGGCGGCGGCCATGCGCCGCGCCCATTCTGCGTCCAGTTCTGACAAACGTTGGTGTGCTCCTTGCTGCGAGTGCGCGCCACTCGTCGCGCGCCCGCGCCGGATGGTATCATGCCCGCGCAACCCGACGTTAATCGCGCCCGTCAGGCACAGACACATTCGAGGTGGTTCAACGCATGCACACTCTGCGACCGCAAGTCCGGCCGCGCACGCTTCGCGCCTGCGCCTTTGTCCTGTCCGCTCTGTTCATCTACGCGCCCGTGCTAGTAGCGCAGCAACCCGCACCCGCACCCGCGCCCACTGCCGACAACGAGTATCAAGTCGGCGCGCTCGTCTGGACGCAGACTTCAGGCGAGTGGCGCGCGCTCTGTTATCAATCGTTCCTGCTGGCGCGCATGATGCTTGATCAGGATTTGAAGACGAACAAGAACAAGAAGCAGAAGCGCGCCATCGTTGTCGATGTGGACGAGACTGTCTTGGATAACAGTCCGCAGCAAGCGTGGCTGGTGAAGAATCGTGAGACGTTCACGCAACAGAACTGGAGCGCGTGGACGAGTCTAGCGGAAGCGGTCGCAATTCCCGGCGCGGTCGAGTTTCTGCGTTACGCCGACACGAAAGGCGTGCGCGTCTTCTACATCACGAACCGCAGAGAGACGGAACGCGCGGGCACGGAAGCAAACTTGAAGCAGGTCGGCTTTCCAAACGTCAGCAGCGAGACGGTGCTATTGCGCGGCGACGTGTCAACGAAAGAGCCGCGCCGCAAAACGGTTGCGGAGCAGTACCGCATCGTGTTGCTTATGGGCGACAACTTGAACGACTTCGCGGAAGTCTTCGAGAAGCGCACGGTCGCCGAGCGGCTCGCGGCGGTCGAACAGAATAAGACTCTGTTCGGCACGCGCTACATCATGTTGCCCAACGCGCTGTACGGCGCGTGGGAAGATGCGATCTACACGGGCCTGCAACCCGGCGAGACGCGCGCCGAACGCCGCAAAGCTGCGTTGAAATCTTTCACGCCGAAGCCGCAATAAGCAAGCACGAAACTTAAACTCGTCACAGTTAACACGCCGCACATGACATACACGCGACACGCGCGCCCGGCCGCACTCTGCCTCTTGCTCTTATTGTTTGTCGCCACTTCGGCGTCGGCGCAGCAACGCCGGCCTGTCAATCGGCGAGCGCCACGCAACGCGGTCGCCACGCCCACCCGCGCGCGGCTCGTGCTGCTGATCGTCGTCGATCAGTTTCGTTACGATTATCTCGAACGCTTCGGCGATCTGTTTGGCGCGCGCGGCATCCGCCGTCTGCTCGACAACGGCGCGTCTTGGACCAATGCCAACTACGACCACGCGCCAACCTACACCGCGGCCGGGCACGCCGCGCTCTCAACCGGCACATGGGGCGCGGAGAACGGCATCGTCGCTAACGACTGGTTCGACCGCACGACGGGCAAAAGCACTTCGAGCGTCACGGACGACACGGTGCAGACGCTCGGCGACGCAAGCAGACCCTACAGCCCGCGCCTGCTGTTAGCGTCCACGCTCGGCGACGAGTTGCGGCTGATGTCGAACGACCGCGCGAAAGTAATCGGCATCTCGGTCAAACCGCGCTCCGCCATCCTGACCACGGGCCGCCACGCCTCGGCCGCCTATTGGTTCAGCGGTCAGACCGGGCGCATGGTTTCGTCCAGCTACTATTTCAAGGACCTGCCCGCGTGGGTGGCGCGCTTCGACGATGCCAAGCCCGCCAACCAATACTTCGGCAAGCGTTGGGAGCGACTGCTGCCCGAAGCCGCGTACCTGCGCCGCGCCGGCCGGGACGACGCGCCGTGGGAAGACATGACGCGCATTCGGGACACGAACACTTTCCCGCACACGCTCACGGGCGGCGCGAGCGAGCCGAACAAAGATTTCTATGACGCGCTCGACTGGTCGCCGTATCTCAGCGACCTGCTCGTGGACTTCGCCACGCAAGCCCTGCGCGAAGAACAACTCGGTGCGGACGACGACACGGATTTCTTAGCCGTCAGTTTTTCGAGCAACGATTACGTCGGGCATCGCTTCGGCCCGTACAGTCAAGAGGCGATGGACATCAGCCTGCGCGTCGATCAACAGATCGCGCGACTGCTCGACGAAGTTGACGCGCGCGTCGGCTTGCAGCACACGCTCGTCGCGTTCAGCGCGGATCACGGCGTCGCGCCGATTGCAGCCCACGCCGCCGCGTTGGGGCTGCAAGGGCAACGTTTGAATCGTGACGACGTGTTGAAAGCGATCCGCGCCGCTATCAGTGCGCGTTACGGGCGCGACGGCAACGCGGACAAGACGGCCGATTACGTGCAGACGTTTATGAACGGGCAAGTCTATTTCAACGCGGCGGCGCTCGCGCGCGACCACATTGCGCGCGCGGAGATCGAGCGCGTGGTCGCCGATGCGATGATGCAGTTGCCCTATGTCGCTCGCTGCTTCACGCGGACGCAATTTGAGCAAGGCGCTATCTCGCCGTCAGACGCGGTTGCGCGCCGCATCTTGCACGGCTTCAACTCGCAACGTAGCGGCGACGTGCTGCTGCTTTACCGGCCGTTCGTCATGCAGTTCAGTCCGCCCAACGCGCCCACGGATCAACCCGACAACACGACGCACGGCACGCCCTATTCGTATGACACGCACGTCCCGTTAATCATCATGGGGCGCGGCGTCGCGCCCGGTCGTTATGCACAGGCGGCGACGCCGGCCGACCTCGCGCCGACGCTTGCGCAACTGCTGCGCGCGCAAGCGCCGAGCAACACGACGGGCCGCGTGCTGGTCGAAGCGTTAGGCAACAGATGAATAATGCAAGTAAGTTTTGAGAAGTGAGTTATGAGTAGAGAGTTGATTTTAGTCATGGGGTTGTTGGTCCTCGCCGGTTGCATGAGTGCGCCGGGTGTGTGCGTGCAAGCGGCGCAAAAGCCGACGAAGGCGCAGCCGGCCGCGAAACCTGCGCGCAAGCCTGCGGCGCAGAAGCCCGCGCGCGCGGCTGCGACTAAGCCAGCGACCACGCAAAGCGAGTTTGAGGCAATGAGCAAGTTGCCGCCCGCCGAACGTGTGCCGCGCTTGCAGTCGTTCATCGAGACGAACCCGCCCGCAGCGTTGAAGACGCGTGCCGTCGAACACTTGATCAGCGCGCGCGCGGCGCTGGCCGACGAACGTTTGCAAGCGGGCGATGTGGCGGGCGGCGTCGAAGAGTTCAAGCAAGCGGTCGCGCTTGCGCCCGCGGACATGCCGGACAAACTGTTCGTCGAAGTCGTCTCACAGTTTCCGGCGAACCTGTTTCTGCGCGGGCAGACGGAAGCGGCGTTTGCCGTCGCGCGGCTCATCGAGGCGAAAGTGCAAACGAGTCCGCAACGTCTGCTCGCGCTCGCGGCCTTTTATCTGAACATCGAACAGGTGGACGAAGCCGCGCGGCTCGCCGAAGCCGCGCGCACGCTCGCGCCCGACATGGCGTCGGCGCATCAGGCGCTCGGCGCGGCGCACCGGCTGTCGTTGCGACTCGACGAAGCGACCGCCGAATACAAACGCGCGCTCGAACTCGATCCGAAGTCCGCGCTGTCGCGGCGCAACTTGGCCGATCTGTTGCGCGCCACGGGTAAGCCCACGGACGCGCTCGCGCTCTATCGCGAACAGTTGACGATTGAACCGGCGGACAGGTTCGCGCAGACGGGCGTTGTGTTGTCGCTCTTGGACGCGGCGCAGCACGAGGACGCGGAACGCGAGTTGGCGGCGGCGCTCAACACAGAGCCGAACAACCTGCCGCTGCTGGTCGGCGCGTCTTACTGGTTCGCGGCGCACGGCGACGGGCAACGCGCGCTCGATCTGGCGGGGCGCGCCGTCGCGCTTGAGCCGCGTTACACTTGGGCGCAGATCGCCGCCGCCCGCGCGCTCGTCGCGCAGAAGCATGCCTTCGACGCCGAGCGTGCGCTTCGGTTCGCGCGCCAGTACGGCCGCTTCCCCACGCTCGATTACGAACTCGCCAGCGCGCTCGCCGCCGCCGGTCTGTATGAAGAAGCGGCCGAAGAACTCGCGCACACCTTCACGCTCAAAGACGGCCAACTCGAAACACAACTCGCAGGGCGCGTACCCGCGCGCGCCACGAACTTCGTCGAACTGCTCGCACCCGAACGACGCGCCAGCATCTTCCAGTACGCCGCGGCCGATACGGACGCGAACGCACGCACGCTCAAAGGTCTGCTCGCGCTCCACCTCGCGTTGAACGCGCCGACGGCGGACGAAGCAACGACCGCTGCGGCCGCGCGCGACTTCGCCGCGGGCGACGACGACCTGCGCGCCTTTCGCCAACTCTACGCGGCTGATCGCCTGTCGCGGCGCGGCGTCGCTTTGACGACCGCGGCCGAGTTGGCGGAAGCGGCGAAGGGTAGTCTTGAAGCAGCGGCGAACACGTCGGTCGCTTCGGTCGCGTTGGCGGCCGACGAGTTGCGCCTGATGCGTGCGCGCGCCATCAATGCCGGTGGCACGCCCGACTTTCCCACCGTGCCGCGCGAGGCGCTCACGCGGATCATGCGCGGGCGCACCGAAGAGTTAATCGGCTGGTCGCTGTTCAACCAGAACAAGCCGGCCGAGGCCGTGACGGCCCTGCGTCGTGCTGTGAGCGTGTTGCCCGAAGGCAGCATCTACTGGCGCAACGCACACTGGCGACTCGGCGCAGCCCTCGCCGCGCACGGGCAACCAAAGGACGCGCTCAGCGCCTACCTCAAGGCTTACGACACACAGTCGCCCGACGCCGCACAACGCGCCATCATCGAGAAGCTCTACGTGCAGGTCAACGGTTCAAAGAGCGGCCTCGACGCGCTCGTAGGTCCTGCGCCGCAGATCATCAGCACGAACACCGAGACGACCGCACCGGCGCAGCCCGTCGTAAGTGAAACGCCACAGCCGACGCCGGTTGAGCCGGTCGCGCCAACGCCGACGCCGACGCCGACGCCAACCGAGCCGCCACAGTCGAGCGAACCGCCAACGCCTGCGCCGGAGAACAAGCCGCCGGAGCGCAAGCCGGTTGACGACCCCGCGCCGGTCAGTTCTCCGCCCGTGAGCACCACGCCGACACCGACGCCCACCCCGGCCGAACCGACCGAGCCGCCCCCGCCCGTCGCAACGCCCACGCCCGCTCCGGCCGAACCGGCAACCACCGACACCAAACCGGCCGAGTCAACTACGGCTGAGTCAACACCGGCCGAGTCCAAGCCCGCCGACGCTAAACCGGCCGTCGTCGAAGAACATAAAGCAGGCGACGAGAATAAGACCGGCGCGGGCACGGAGAATAAAAGCGGCGAGGGCGCGACGACACCTGTGGTCGTGCGCGTGCGCCCGCGCCGGACGCCGACGGCACAAGCGTGCGCGCTCACCTTCAGTGTGGACTCGCTGCTGCTGACGAGCGGCGCTTCCGGCACGGTCAGCGTGAGCCTCGAAGGGCAGGGCAGCAGCAACGCAGACATCACGGCCTCGACCAACGCATGGGCCGACATCGTCATCCTCCGCGAGCCGCAAGACCCCGCCGTCAATGCCGCCCGCTACACCATCACCTCCGTCAGCAAAAAGAGCGGCACATTCATCGTCAACTTCAAAGCACCCTGCGGCGCAAAAGAATTAGCCGTAACGATCAGTAAAGAATAGTAGACAGTAAGCAGTAGTTATAAGAACTAAGGCGGCCAGTTGAATTGATTACTCAGGCGTTTGAGTAATCATTCAACTGGCCGCCTTAGTTCTTATAACTGTCTTACTGCTTTCTGCCTACTCTCCTTACGTATGCGCGGCGAGTTTGGCGGCGATGGTCTGCTTGGGATGTGCGCCGACGAGGCGGTCAACGAGTTGACCTTGTTTGAAGATGAGCAGCGTGGGGATGCTGCGGACGGCGAACTGCCCGGCGGTGAATGGGTTCTCGTCCACGTTGAGCTTGGCGATCTGATAACGCCCGTTCGATTCGGCCGCCAACTGATCGAGCGTCGGCGCGATCATGCGACACGGGCCGCACCACTCGGCCCAGCAGTCGAGCAGCACAGGCACAGCGCCCGCGCTCAAGACCACCTGTTCAAACGTCGCGTCAGTCACCTTGATCGGTTGCGCGGTCGGCGCACTCGCGGCCGTTGTTGCTGCGCCTGCACCGGCAACTTGCAACTGTGCGCCGCACTGCCCACATACTGGCTGTTGACTTTGCGCCGCGCGTTCGTCCACGCGGTTGCGCGTGCCGCAACGCAGGCAGGTGACAATCGCCATCTTCGATCACCCCTTGCTGCGTTCGTAGTTGCGAATGATACTGCGGCGGCGCGGCCGGATCGGCTTGCGCGCGTCGAGCAGATTCTTGTTGCGGTTCTTGAGCCGCCAGTTGAGCGTCTCGTGATGTTTGAAGCCGAGCAGGCGCGCGGCGTGCGACACCATGCCGCCCGTGTCTCTGAGCGCCAACTCGATCAAACGCTCCTCGAACTGTTGCACCTCTTCTTTGAAGGAAAAGCCGACCCACGGCTCGGCGCAGTCCGCCTCGGTCTGTCGCAATGCGACAACCTCGACCGCAGGCGCGTCGATGATGCTGCCCTCGTCCGCCGTGGCGATGGTGCGCTCGATGAGCGCGCGTAAACTTTGCGCGTCGGCCGCGAGCGGCAACCGGCCCAACGCCGCGACGGCCGCGGGCGTGAACTCGACTTGCTTGTCGTGGCGCGCGTTGGCTTCCGCGATGAAGCGTGTGGCATCGGTCGCGCCCGTCGCCGCTGCTTCGACGACGCGCCGCGCACAGGCGCGCAGCCGCGTGGCGAGCATCTGATCCTGCGTCCGCTTGAGCAGACCGTCTGCGGTCAGGTACAACTCCTGCGCCTCTTGCGGCGCGAGTTGCGCGCCCAACTCTTCGACGGTCGTGAGCGCAGCGTGCCCCGCGCCTTCAAGTTCGCCCGCTTGCTCGGCCACGTCGAAGGCGCGTGCGAGCGCACGTCGCGCCGCCTCCGTCTGTCCGGCGCGGGCCAGCGTCGTGCCGTGCGTCGTCAACGCTTCGGCGAGCAGTCCTTGTCGCCCGCCCCGTTCCAACAAGTTGACGGCCTCGCGCGCGACGCGCTCCGCTTCCATCACCCGCCCTTCGGCGAGCAACACGTGCGCGGCTGTGTCGTCAACTTGCGCGACGTGCGTGTGATCCGCGAGCCGCACGAACAGACGGCGTGCGCGCGCCAGATGCGTGTGCGCGTCGGCGTACTGCGCGCGGTGGCGGAGGAACTGACCGAAGTTGTTCTCATTCGCGGCGAGGTAAGGCACGTGCCCGCCCTGTTCCAGATGTACACTGGCGGCGGTGTATTCGACGAAGGCCCGTTCGGCGTAGTCCTCGCGCCGGTCGCCCGCGCTCAAAAAGTCGTAGACCACGGCCAGTTCCATGTGGAACTTACCCTTAGCTGCATCATTGTCGCTGGCATCAAAGAGCGGCGCGGCTTCGAGCAGAATTTGCAAGGCGTCGTGATAGTGGGTCGAAGAAGACTCCACGATGGCGAGCCGCTGTAAGGCGACGGCGCGCTCGGCCGCGTGCTCATCGGTGAGTTGGGCGAGCGCCTCGTTGAGCATCACGCGGGCTTCGTCATACGCGCCTTCGCGCCAGTAGCAATAGGCAAGGTCGGTTTGCGCCTCGGCCGCTTTGGCCGTTATTCCTAGCTTGGCAAACAGCGCGCCCGCTTCGCTGATCAGATTTTTCGCCGCCTCTTGCGCGCCCGCTTGGCGGCGGGCACTGCCGATAAAGCCCGTCAACGTACCGACACGCAGCAGCACCGCCGCCCTGTCCGCCTCGGCCAAGTGCTCGACGGGTGGGCGCTCGCCCATAACGGGCGGCCACAATTCGCCCAGAGCCTCGACGGCCGCCGGATAGTCGCCCGCTTCTTCCAACTCCTGCGCGAGTTGGCAGCGTAGGCGTGTACGCTCGGACAGGCTCAACTCCGGTGCGCCTATCTGTTGGCGCGCTTGTTCTGTTAAGTTCATCTGGGGCTTACCTTTCTCAGTTGTTGCCGATTAACTTGCAAGGCTCTGTCACCTTGCCTATTATGCCCTGCGACACGTATCCGCCGACTTCCCCTTGCCGCCCGAACAACATGGCGCGGGCGGCCACAGCAGAATACTTTTCAGGAGAGACATATGAAACAATTGCGACATCTCTGCGCCGCCGCTGTTCTGGCCTGCGTAATGACTCAGGCCGTTTGGGCTGACGACGGCACAATCCACGGTGGCATCACGCCCCCGCCCCCGCCGCCCCCGCCGCCGCCCGCTGCGTATGGCATAGACCCGGAAGACACACTCGCAAACGGACGGGCACTGCCTGAGCCGGTCACCGAGATTGTGATCAACCTCGTGCAAAGCATGATCAGTTTTTTCTAAGTCGCCCGTCAAAGCTGAGCGAACTGATGCCACCGCGCAGAGTCACGTGCGGCCAAGCCTCCGTCTATCCAGACGACGGCGTAGCGCAAAGAGGCTGTTGGGAGACCTGAGAGAGGAGGCGCATGGCGAGGGCAGCTTAACCGCTCCGTCGCCCGAAAGCAATAATGATTTTACGGCCGCCGTGGCCGTGTTCGTGCGCGCCCAAGTCTAAGTTAAAGATGAAATAGGCGCGCGTTGCCAGTTTCCGCGCGACCACGCGCACCGCCCCGTCGTTCGCACAGGGTGGTGCGCGTGGTCGTCTGCGCCAATTTCGTAGTAAGATGCGGCCGTTTTAGCTCGCACTACATGCGCCCGGCTCGCGGGCCTGCTTAAGGAAACTATCAGCCAAGATGGTTCGTCGTCGCACGCCCGGCTGGGCCGCACTCCTGTTTCTCTGTTGCGCCGTCGCGGCCCACGCGCAGACGCGCGACCCCCGCACCGCCGCCGCCAACACGCCCGACATCGCTTTCACCGTCTCGATGCCCGAACCGCACACGCACTTGTTGCAGGTCGAGATGCGCGTGCGCGCCGTGAGCGGCGACGGGCGCACTGCGGCCGCAGTTGCCCGCGCAGCTTGATCTGATCATGCCCGTCTGGACGCCCGGCTCTTATCTGGTGCGCGAGTTTGAGCGGCACGTGCAGGACTTCGCGGCGACGGACGCGGCGGACAAACCGCTCGCGTGGCGCAAGCTCAATAAAGACACGTGGCGTGTGGAGACGGGCGGGGCGGGGCGCGAGGTGCGCGTGCGTTATCGCGTCTATGCGAACGAGTTGTCGGTCCGCACGAACGAGTTGAACGACCGGCACGGCTTCTGGAACAACGCGGCGCTGTTGATGTACGTCGCGGGCCAGTTGCATGCGCCCGCGACGGTGCGCGTCGTGCCGTTCGGCAACTGGAAGGTCGCAACCGGGCTGCCCGAAGTTAAAGGACAAACCAACACGTATCGCGCCGAGAACTTCGACGTGCTGTATGACTCGCCCTTCGATGTCGGCAACTTTCGTGTCCTCACCTTCGAGGTGCGCGACGTGCCGCATCGCATCGTCATCGACGGCGAAGGCAATTACGACGCGGAGCGCGTGCGCCGCGACGTGCAGAAGATCGTCGAAGCGGCGGTCGCCTTGATGGGCGAGATTCCTTACCGCGATTACACGTTTCTTTATCACCTGCGCGCGGCGGGCGGCGGCGGGCTTGAACACTTGAACTCGACCGCCATCATCGTCAACCGTTTCGACTTTCGCACTGAAGCGAGCTATCGCGGTTTTCTGAGCGTCACCGCGCACGAGTACTTCCACGTCTGGAACGTCAAACGCATACGCCCCGACGCGCTCGGCCCCTTCGACTACACGCAGGAGAACTACACGCGCTTGCTCTGGGTCGCCGAAGGCGTCACCAGTTATTACGAGAACATACTGCTGCGCCGCGCGGGGTTAATCTCCGATAAAGATTACCTCGAAGGACTGGCGCGCGACATCAGAGCCTTGCAACGCATACCGGGCCGGCGCGCGGTCAGCGCCGAAGAGGCAAGCTTCGATGCGTGGATCAAGTTCTACCGGCCGGACGAGAACTCGATCAACTCGACCATCTCCTATTACGACAAAGGCGCGCTCATCGGCACGCTGCTCGACCTTGAGATTCGCCGCCGCTCGAACGGCGCGAAGTCTTTGGACGACGTGCTGCGTTATCTTTATAACGAGTTCTACAAAAAAGATCGCAACTACACGCCCGAAGATTTTCAACGCGCGTGCGAACAGATGGCGGGCGCGAGCCTCGACGAATTTTTTCGGCGCTACGTGCGCGGGCGCGACGAACTTGATTACACGCCGGCCTTCAACGGTGCGGGGCTGCAACTGCTGACCACGCCTGCGCCGCGCGCCGACGGGCGCGCACCCGAACCGCGCCCGTTCTTCGGTGCGACGCTGCGGCAAGAGAACGACCGCCTCATGGTCCTGAACGTGCCCGCCGACACGCCCGCCTACGAGCAAGGCATCAACGCGGGCGATCAGATCGTCGCTATCGATGGCCTGCGCGCCAACCAGACCTTCTTCGACGCGCGCGTGGACGAACACAAACCCGGCGACGAAGTTCAAGTGACCCTGTTCCGTGCCGACGACATGCGTGTCTTCCGCATCAAACTCGGCACGCGCCCCGACGATAACTACCGCTTCGTGCCCGTCAAGAATCCGACACCCGCGCAGGCGCGCATCTACGAAGGCTGGCTGGGCGCGCCGCTGCCCAAGAGCAACTGACTAAACTTGGTCGAGCAAGGCTCAACTCTGGTCGTGCCTGTCGCCGCTGAGCGCGGACGTTTGTTGCGCGTGTTAGGCGTCGCGTTCGGGTTGGCGGTGACGGTCGGCATCACGATTGGCATGGGCATCTTGCGCACGCCGGGGCAGATCGCGGCGCAGTTGCCGGACGTGCGGCTCTTTCTCGGCGTGTGGTTGTTGGGCGGGTTGTATGCGCTCATTGGCGCGTTGTCAATCGCGGAGTTGGGCACGATGATGCCGCGCTCCGGCGGGCAATATGTTTACGTGCGCCGTGCGCTTGGCCCTTACGCGGGCTTCGTCGTCGGTTGGAGCGATTGGCTCTCGACGTGCGGCACGGTCGCGGCGGTCGCCATCGTCTTCGGCGAATACGCGGGCGCGCTCTTTGGCGCGCTCGCGGGGCGCACGCTCTTGGTCGCACTCGCGGGCACGTTCGTCTTCGCCCTGTTGCAATGGCGCGGCGTGCTATGGGGCGGGCGCGCGCAAGAGTTGACGACACTCACGAAGACGCTGGCCTTCGTCATACTCATCGCTGCATGCTTCTTCGTGGGCGGTGCGTCGAACGACGCACAACTCGCGCCGACGCCATCAACACCCACGGGCCTGGCGCTGCTGACTGCGTTGGTCCTCGCGTTGCAGGGCGTCGTCATCACGTATGACGGCTGGGCTTCAATCGCCTACTTCGGCGGCGAGGTGCGCGACAGCGCGCGCGCGATCCCGCGCACGCTGTTGGGCGGCGTGTTGACTGTGATCGTCATCTACCTGTTGGTCAATCTCGCGCTCATCTACGTCTTGCCGATGTCGCAACTCGCGGGCGATCAACTCGCCGTCGGCACGGCCGCCGGGGTCGTCTTCGGCGCGCGCGGCCGGTTGGTCATCAGCGCGTTGGCGTTGGTGTCTTTGCTCGCGGCGCTGAACGCGAACACGATGGCTGCGCCGCGCATCCTGTTTGCGATGAGCCGCGACGGGTTGTTCTGGCCGCGCGCCGCTGACGTGAACGCGGGCGGCACGCCGACGGTCGCGCTGTTCATCAGCACGTTGGTGGCGATCATAATGCTCGTCTTCAGCGGCACGTTCGAGACGGTATTGGCGGCGCTCGCGTTCTTCTTCGTGACCAACTACGCGCTCTCGTTCTTGTCAGTCTTCGTGTTGCGGCGGCGCGAGCCAGAAGCCGCGCGGCCCTATCGCGCGTGGGGTTATCCGTGGACGACGGGCGCGGCACTCGTCGCGTCGGTCGCGTTTTTAGTCGGGGCGATCCTGAGCGACCGGCGCAATAGTATTTATGCGTTGCTGTTGTTGGCAGTAAGCTACCCCGCGTTCGTATTGCTCAAGCGGCGACGCGGTTCGATTAACGAGTCTGAAGTTTGAGTTAAGATATTCAGTTGAGCGAAGACGTTTACAAGTTCGACGAACGGTTGGCGTTTGCCGCGACGCCGCCCGCCGTGTGGTACACGGACGCGCGCCAACTCGCGTTGGAGCAAGCGCATGTGTTCGCGCGAACGTGGCAACTCGTCGGGCGTGTAGAGCAAGTTGCGCAGCCCGGTCAATATTTCACGGCGACGGTCGCGGGCGAACCTTTGATCGTCGTGCGCGGCGCGGACGAACGGCTGCGTGCTTTCTCTAACGTCTGCCGGCATCGCGCGGGGCCGGTCGCGGCAGGATGCGGGCAGCGCAAGAGTTTTCAATGCGGCTATCACGGCTGGACCTATGCGCTCGACGGGCGACTCACGGGCACGCCGGAGTTTGAGGGCGTCGAACGGTTCAGCAAAGACGAACATGCGCTGCCGCAGTTTCGCGTCGAGACGTGGGGCGCGCTCGTCTTCGTCAATCTTGATCCAGAATGCGCGCCGCTTACAGAGACGCTTGAAGATTTACCGGCGCGGCTTGTCGAGCGCGCGGACTTTGCCGCGATGCAACTCGCCGCGCGCAAAGATTGGCACGTGGACTGTAACTGGAAGGTCTACGTGGACAACTATCTCGAAGGCTATCACATCCCCATAGTGCATCCGGCGCTCAACCGCGAACTGGATTACGCGCGCTATCGCACGGAGACGCGCCGCTATTATTCGCTCCAGCACGCGCCGCTCAGACAAGCGACCGCGACGCGCTTGCAGCAGGACGAGACATCGAACGATGTCGCGCAATACTTCTGGCTCTTTCCCAATCTGATGCTCAACGTCTATGCCGACAACTACTCGACGAATTTGATCGTGCCCGTCAGTGCCGAGCGCACGCTGACCGTCTTCGAGTGGTACTTCCGCGACCCCGACAGCGCGGCGGCGAAAGAGCGCGTGCGGCAGACCGTCGAGTTCAGCGACGAGATACAGATCGAAGACATTAACATCTGCGAAGCCGTCCAGCGCGGTTTGCGTTCGCGCACTTACACGCGCGGGCGCTACTCGGTTAAACGCGAGAACGGCGTGCATCACTTTCATGGTCTGCTGGCCCGTTGTTTGCCGCAGGCCGCGCGCGGGCAAGTAGATTAGAATCTGTTCGATGCAAACGAGCGATGAGCGAACCATACCAGCACATCAAGTTCACGATTGACGAACGCGTCGGGCGCATCACGTTCGCGCGCCCGCCCTTGAACGTCTTCAACATTGCGATGATGCGCGAGATTAGCGCGGCGCTCGAAGCCTGCTCGCACGAACGCGACATGGTGGCGGTCGTCTTCGAGGCCGAGGCGGGCATACGCGCTTTCAGCGCGGGCGTGGCCATCGAAGAACACGTCGCCGAGACGATCTATCAGATGCTCGATTCGTTCCACAACGTCTTTCGCGCGCTTGAAGATTTGGCGCTGCCCGCCGTCGCGCTTGTGGACGGCGCGGCGCTTGGCGGTGGCTGCGAGTTGGTCGCCGCGTGCGATATCGTGATCGCATCCGAGCGTGCGCGCTTCGGGCAACCGGAGATCAAGTTGGGCGTCTTCCCGCCCGTCGCGGCGCTCTTGCTGCCGCGCATCATCGGCGAGAAACGCGCGCGCGAACTGATCCTGACGGGCGAGTTGATCGACGCGCCCGAAGCGTTGCGCGTGGGCCTCGTCAACTACGTCGTCGCGCACGCGCAACTCGGCCCGAAGGCGCAAGAGATTTTTAATCGCCTGCGCGAGCTGTCCGCGCCCGCGCTTGAGTTGACGCGGCGCGCGCTCGACTTGGGGCGCGGCTGGTCGTTCACGGACATGCTCGACCGCGTTGAAGATATCTATCTCAACGAACTGATGAAGACCGAAGACGCGCAGGAAGGCGTGCGCGCCTTCATGGAAAAGCGCAAGCCCGTCTGGCGCAATCGTTGATCGTGCGCGTGCTAAACATGCTGACTAAAACTAACCACGAAGACACGAAGCCGCAAAGTCATCGTTTGCGTCGTGCCTTGTGTCTTGGTGTCTTTGTGGTTTTCTTCGTTGCGTGGAGCGTTACGTTCAACGGCCACGCGCAGACACAAGCGCCGCCTCTGCCCGTGCCGCCCGCGCCTGTTGAGCAGCCTACTGAACAGCCCACGGCGGAGATGATTGCACCGGCCGATCTGGAAACGCGTGCGCTCAACGCCGTGTGCGTCGAGCGCGAGCAAGACCCGCAGGGCAGCGCGGCGATTGACGAGATGCAGGCGCGGCCGTCGCTGCCGCTCGCACATGCTGACGTGGTGGCGGGCGCGGCCCGCGCCGAACGCTTGCTGCCCATCGCGCGCACACTCACCGCCGACGCTTTGCGCGAACTGGCGCGCACGGGCAACGTGCCGGACACGACGTTGCGTGCTTCGCTCGCGCGCGTCGCGCAAGTGCGGCGCATCAAGCCCGACATGGACTTGCGCGACAACGCCTCGGTCTATTATCAAGACCCGCGCGCCATCCGCTTCGGCACGCTCTTTCTCGCGGGGCTGCGTTCGGAAGAGGCGATGATCAGCGTGCTCGCACACGAGTTAACGCACGTGGCCGACGGGCCGCGCGCCGCACTCGCGCCGTTGTTTCGTGACGTGGCCCGGCAAGCGGCACGAGCCGCGCGCTTTCGCATCACGGGTCATCGCGCCGAAGAGTTGACGTGCGATCTGGTCGGCGTCCACGCGACGCGCGCTTACATCGCGCGCACTGCGAGCCTTGAACCGTTTGCGCGGCGCACGGCTCGCGCCGTCGAGCACAACTGCGTCGAACGCGACGAGACTGATCTGGCACACCTGTCGCCGCGTCGCACCTTGCGTGCCCTGCTCGCGCTCGACCCCGCGTTCGCGCGTGAACTAACGGGCGAGCAGCAAGCGACCCGCCCTGCGCCATCGCGGCCTGCGCGCCCGCGTCGCTCCTCGGCCGCGCACGCGACGCCTCGTTGACACAGCCGCGCGCCCCTTCCTATCATCACTAATCAAACAACATGATGCAGCACCAAGACGCGCGGGCCATGATGAACGATGAACGCGGCATGATGAACAACAGGCAGCAACGTCTTCGTTCATTCAGCATGCGTCATGTAGCCTTCATCATCGCTCTCTGTCTTTGTAGTTTGCCCTTGACAACTCTGATCGGTTGTCAACAGATCAGCGAGAAGTTGAGCGTGCGCCCGCGCGCGTTGCGCGACGTACCGGCGACGCGTATGGCGTTCCGCTTAGAGCCGGACGTGAGCGAGTCGGCGCTGCCCACTTCGTTAGTCAACGAAGTGCCGGAAGAGGCGCTCGCCACGATCAAGAACGATTTTGAATCGCGTCGCAAAGAAGAGGCTTTGCTGCGTACCGTCACGTCGCCCGACGGGCAGCGCGCGCTCGCGCTCTACGATCCGGGCGGGCTGCCGGCCGACGAGTTCAAACTTGATCTCTACGCGGCGGACGGGCGCTTCCTGCGCAACCTGCTGCCGCAGAATTTGTCGGGCGCGTTCCTATCGGCCGTCGCGTGGTCGCCCGACGGGCAGTGGATCGCGTTCATCGCGCGCAAGACCGAGCAGCCACAGCCGACGCCGACGCCCGCAGGCGATCTGCCCGTCGCGCCGGCCGCGCCCGTCTCCGGCGACAACACGAACGCCGCCGCGACGACGCCCACCGTTGCGCCGCTGTTGCCGCCCGTGCAGATGTTCACGACCGAGCAGCTTTACCTCTGCGACCGCGACGGCTTCAACCTGCGCCCGCTCACCACACGCGAAGGGCTGGTCTATTTCACGCTCGCGTGGGCCCCGGATGGACACGCACTCGTCGCACTCGCCTGCACAGAAGCGGAACTCGGCGCACGCATCAACGAGAACAAACTGCTCGCCGGCCGGCCGCGCCTCGTCGAGCGCGATGGGCGCGAGCGTCTGCTCGATGATCGTTTGATGGACGCACAACCTGTCTGGTCGCCGGACGCGGCTAAGGTCGCAACCGCCGTCGAGACTGACGTGCTCATCTACGACGCCGCGACCGAGCAGCCGACCGGCGCGCTCATCCCTTTGCGCGATCCGTTGCTCACGGCTTCGGCCGCATACGATCAGCAGAAGTTGACGCCGGGCGCGCAGACAAACGCGAACGCGGGCGGCGCGACCAATCAAGCAACCGAGTCGCAACCGCAACCGGGTGGTGCGCCGCTCTCATTCAACCCCGTCGTGCGGCTCGAATGGCCGCAACCCGAAACCTTGTTCATGCAGACCGGCTTCGTCCGCGTCTATCAAAACAACGAAGAAGTGCGCCGCTACCTGCGCTGGCACATCCTGCATCTCAGCGCGCAGGCCGCGGTGCTCAATTAACGAAGAACAGTAAGCAGTAGGCGGTACAGTAGGCAGTTAAGACATGCCGCAAGTAGCAAAGACAACTGCGACAACGTAAGCAGTGAAGACAAAGCTTCATGCTTTAATAGCCCTATTTTCTTTAACTGCCTACTGCCTACTGTTCTTACAAGGAGATGACCCCCATGATCTATCAGAGCGTTGCTGACATCTTTGCGGCGAACGACAAGATACGCAGGCGCGTGATCGAGCGCGCCGAGGGCTTGAGCGAGGCGCAACTAAACTACAGGTTGAACGACGGCGCGTGGACGCCGGCCGAGATTGTCGAGCATCTGGCGATCATCGAGCCTCGGCTGACGCAAGTGGTGGGCATGCTGTTGAAGAAGACCGAAGCGGCCGCGGCCGAAGCGGGCACGCCGCCGCCGCCGATGCAGCCGTTCTCGTTGGACGATTTGAAGGAGCGGGCGAAAGATAAGTTTGTTGCACCGGAAGAGTTGCGCCCGCGCGGCGACGTGCCGGTCGCCGATGCGCTCGTGCGCTTGGACGCGTCGCGGGCGGCGCTCCAAGAGTTGCGCCCGCGCCTCGAAGCGGTGGACGGCACGCTCTCGCAGTATCCGCACCCCGCTTTCGGCCCGCTCAACCTCTACCAATGGCTCGCCCTCATCGGCATGCACGAAGCGCGGCACTTGAGGCAACTTGACGGCCTCTTAGCCTCCGCGCAAACCGGGCCGGAGAGTTAGACCAATCGCAAAATAAACATGCGCGGCCAGCCTCGTTCTGATTTCGCTTCGCAGCCGGCGGAAGTAAACATGATCTGCTCTGCGCGTCGTGGCCCGCACTTGAACAAACGCGCGGCCGCGATGTTAGAATGCCGCGACCTGCTGAACAGACCTCGCCAGCACGCGGCGATCTCTGGTCACCCTTTGTGCCCTCGTAGCTCAATGGTTAGAGCAGCGGACTCAAGTTCTTTGACAGGTCTAAGTGGAAAAATCGGGATTATGAATCTCTGCGTGGCAATTCAGGCAGACGAGTAAGCACTTTTGCGCTTCTGCCATGAGTAACGCCCATGTGGTGTTAGAACATTTTCTGAGGTCAATTGGGAAGGACTTAAGCGCAGGTTCGCGGTGGTGAAAAGCCAGCGCGGCTTGGTTGCGACCGTAACCGCATCGTTCGCAGCAGCCGCCTTTCTGTTGCATCAGCATTTATCGCCGCTGGCGGCCGCGCTGCTGTTGAGATAAGTAATTCTGAAGTTTGTTATTCGTGAAAGCGTTCTTACATGGGCGCGAGCAGAATTTAGTTTGCTTGCCCGTCAGGGTCGTTTTGCAGACGAGACAAGATTTTTCCATATGACCTCCAAAGTTGGGTTGCAAGCGTATCACACTCAACTCCGAGGACTCTTGGGAGTTGTTTCAGGCGCGCTTGTAGAATCTGTCAAATTCGGGGAAGCCTAAGGCGCGAAAGCGTGATGGTAATCCCGAGCCAAGCCCCGCCGACGGGGAAGGTGTAGAGACTTAATGGCAGACGCTTAAGGCGAAGAGAAAGTCCAGACTACAAACTCCGACTGCCCACAACAGGCGGGGCGCGGCGAAAGCCGTAGTGGTAAGCATAATCCGTTGGTTCCCCGTTCAAGTCGGGGCGAGGGCAATAGCAACAGGTAAAGACGAAAGGCGGCCGCCGCGGCCGTCTTTTGTCTTTAGGGACAATCTGTCTATCAGGCTTTAAACAATTCAAGCCGCCGGACGCGCAGCTTATATAGCCCTATGCCGTATAATCCGGCGTTGGGCGGCCGGTTGAGTTTGGGTTGTCTGTATGAAGCGCGGTAGCAAAGCCGCAACCGGCCGGCGTTGATCTATAAGGAGCATCGGATGAAGATATTTAAAGCTTTCACGCTAACTGTGCTGACTTTGGTTCTCATCGGCCCCGCTGTGCAGGGCGCGACCCCCAAACAAATCAAGCTGTTCTTTATCATTTTGGATGATAATGGCAAGGCGGGCAAAAAGATTGGCTGTAACGACAGTCTTGTGCCGGTGGTGGTAACTACGACCGCTTCAGCCACTCCGTTAAGAGCGGCTTACGACGCATTACTGGCTATTCATGACGACCCTTATGGGCCGCAAAAGCACGCGAACCCGCTCGCTCAATCTAGCCTGAGGGTTAAAAGTGTCGCTATCAAAAAGAGCACCGCGATTATCAAATTGACAGGCGAGTTGATCTCTGCGGGGCATTGTGAGGACCCTCGGATTGAGGCGCAACTCACAGAGGTCGCGTTGCAATTCCCCTCAGTCAAGAAAGTTACAGTCTTCGTTAATGGTGTCGCCTTAAGTAAACTTTTATCCGGTCAATAAACTTGCTGTTATGTCTGGTCTGCCGCCCGACAAGTCATGCGAGCCGACCGCGAATAGCATTGCTTTCATGTTTAAGACTTGATGGGTTTCGAGGTTGTGGGCGCGGCGGCTTAGTTCCTGCCTTAGCTGTCTTCTTGCTGTCAAGGGTTTACGTTGCTTGATTGAAGGGGTGAAGCGTGAACAGAGTTAAGAGTTGCGCGGGGCGGCGGGTGTGGGCGCTGTTGGTGGTTGTGGTGTTGTTGGGTGGCCAGACGGCGCATGTGTTTGCTGTCGGGCAGGGGACGCAGCGGTTTGCGAGTGAGCCGGTTTATTTTGATTATCCGGCGGGGTGGGGGGTGACGCGGGATGCGAGTAATCCGGCGTTGCCGGGTTATGTGTTGGCGCGGGCGGGGTTGAACGCGCAGATCACTTTGTATGTTGCGCCGCGTGAGATCGATGCGGCTGAAGGGCAAGTGCCGACGTTGTTGGCGGCGGCGCGGAGTAGTCTGTTGCTGCCGTTGATTGAGCAGTTCATACAGCCGCTCGAAGCGATGGGCGCGCAGGTGCAGCGGGCGCAGACGAGCGCGGAGATCGGCGGCGTGCGCGTGAGTGGCGACCGTTGGTTAGTGTCGGCGGCGGGCGACTCGTTGAGCGTGGACGCTTACTTGTTGGCGTTGAATAAGCATCTGGTGATCGTCGTCTTCAATCAGCCGACGAATGCGACGGCGCAGAGTGCGCCTGCGTGGGAGTTGTTTCGGCGGACGTTGAGCATCGGTACGCCGCCGCCGGCCGCGCCCGTGGCTACGCCGCAGCCGAAAGCCATGCCGTCGAGTGCGGCGTTGCAAGAGGCGACGGCGTTGTTGACGGAGATGAACGAGTTGACGGGGAAGTCGTTGGCGTTGCGTAAGGAAGGCAACTACGCCGCGGCCATTGTGCCGGCCGAGCGCGCGGTGACGGTGGCGGAAAAGGTCGAAGCGGTCGAGATGCCGGCCGAGTATAAGTTGCCGGTCTTGCCCGGCGCGTTGAATCTGCTCGCGGCTTTGTATCGGTTAACGGGTGATTACGCGCGCGCCGCGCCGCTGCTCAAGCGTGCGCTCGCGCTCAACGAACAGGCAAAGGGCGCGAACGATCCGGCGCTCGCCAGTCCGCTCAACGAAATCGGCGCGCTCTATTACGAGACGGGCGATTACGCGCAGGCGCTCACACATTTTCAACGCGCTTATGAACTGCTTCAGAAGTCGAAGGGGCCGGACGACCCCGCGACCGCGACCGCGTTGAACAACCTCGCGCTGGTCTATGACGCGCAGAACGACTTCGCGCAGACCGAAACGTTGATGCGGCGTGCGCTGGCCATACGCGAGAAGGCGCTCGGTCCCGATCATCCTGACGTGGCCGTCTCGCTCAGCAACTTGGGCGGCCTCTATGACGAACTCGGCGATCCGGGCCGGGCCGAACCTCTGTTTCGCCGCGCCCTTGCGATCCGCGAGAAGGCTTCAGGACCCGACCATCCGGACGTGGCTACTTTGCTCAACAACCTCGGCCTGCTGTTCAAACACAAAGGCGATTTCACGCAGGCCGAGTCGTACTTCAATCGCTCGCTCGCCGTCGGCGAAAAGGCGCTGGGTCCTCAGCATCCGTCGCTCGCACCCACGGTTGATAACCTCGCGCAGTTGTTCTTCGACAAAGGCGACTACACGCGCGCCGAAACTTTATACAAGCGCGGCCTCGCCTTGCGTGAACAGGCTTACGGCGCGGAGCATCCGGACGTGGCCGAGTCGTTGAACAATCTGGCGCTGCTCTATCAAACGCGCACTGAGTACGAGCGCGCCCGCCCGCTCTACGAACGCTCACGCGCGATCTTCGAGCGCAAGTTCGGCGCGGAGCATAGACTCGTCGCCACCACGCTCGACAACATCGCCACGCTCGACCGCGCCGAGAACAACTACGACCGCGCCGAGCCGCTCATGCAACGCGCGCTCGCCATCCGCACCAAACTCTACGGCGCAGACAGCCCCGACACCGCCGTCTCGTATAACAACCTCGGCTCGCTTGCCTTCGCGCGCGGCGACTATGCCCGCGCCGTCGCACTGCACACACGCGCCCTGCGCGCCTACGAACGCGCTTACGGCTCACAGCATCCGGCCCTCGCCAACTTCCTCGGCAATCTCTCGACCGACTACTACGGGCAAGGCGACATAACGCATGCCGTCGAGACGCAGCAACGCGCCGCCACGATCACCGAACGACAGATCGCGCTCGTCCTATCAACCGGCTCGGAAGAACAGAAGCGCCTGTTCATGCAGACGCTCGTTGAAGACACGGACTACACGCTTTTTCTCCACGCGGCGGGCGCACCGACGAGCGCACAGGTGTTACAACTCGCGCTCACCATCGTCTTGCAACGCAAAGGGCGCGTGCTCGATGCGATGAGCGATCAGATCGGCGTGCTGCGGCGTCGGCTAGGACCGGAAGATCGCGTGTTGTTGGAACGACTCTCGACCGTGAATGCAGAACTGGCCACGCTCGTCTTGAAGGGGCCGGGTCAAGCGTCGCCCGACGAATATCAAGCGCGCCTCGCCAAGTTGAATGCCGAGAGCAACGACTTGCAAGCACAGATCAGCGCGCGCAGCACAGAGTTTCGCGCGCAGTCGCAAGCCGTCACGCTCGCCGCCGTCCAGCAAGCGATCCCTGCGGGCGCGGCGCTCGTCGAGTTCGCGCTCTACCGGCCGTACAACGTCAAAGGCAAGAACCGGCAGGAACGCTTCGGCGCACCGCGTTACGTGGCTTATGTCCTGCGGGCCGGGAGTGCGCCCGCGTGGATTGAGTTAGGACCTGCGGCCGAATTGGATCAGGCGATTGGTGCATGGCGCGCGGCCCTCGCCAACCCGCAACGCGCGGACGCACAACAACTCGCGCGCGCGCTCGACGAACGCGTGATGCGCCCCGTGCGCCGCCTGCTCGGCGACACGCGGCAACTCTTTCTCTCGCCCGACGGCGCGCTCAACCTGATCCCCTTCGGCGCGCTCACAGACGAGCAGAACCGCTACCTCATCGAAACTTATTCGATCACTTACCTGACCAGCGGCCGCGACCTGTTGCGCCTCGCGGCGAAGACGCAGAACCGGCAAGGCGCGGTCGTCGTCGCCGATCCGTCGTTCGACGACGGCAGCACGGCCACAACTAATCCGACCGACAACACAGCACGGCGTTCGTTCGACCTTGCGAGCGCACGCTTCTCGCGCCTGCCCGGCACGGCCGAAGAGGGACGTGCGCTCGGCGTGATTATGCCCGGCCTCAAGCTGTTGACCGGCGCGCAGGCCACCGAGGCCGCGCTCAAACAGTTGAGTAGCCCGCTTGTCTTACACGTCGCCACGCACGGCTTCTTCCTCCCCGATCAGCCGCGCGCGGCCGGCGCGGGCGAGACGCGCGGGCTGGCGTTAGGCGGTTCGACAGCGACGCAGCCGCAGCCGGGCGAGAACCCGCTGCTGCGTTCGGGCCTCGCGCTCGCGGGCGCAAACATGCGGCAGAACACGGGCGGCGAAGACGGCATCTTGACGGCGCTCGAAGCGTCGGGGCTGGACCTCTGGGGCACACGCCTCGTCGTACTCTCAGCCTGCGAGACGGGCTTGGGCGCGGTCGCCACGGGCGAAGGCGTCTATGGCTTGCGGCGGGCGCTCGTCTTGGCGGGCAGCGAGAGTCAGGTCATGTCGTTGTGGCAAGTGTCGGACGCGGCGACGCGCGATCTGATGGTCGCTTATTACAAACGATTGCAAGCGGGCGAAGGGCGGACAGAAGCACTCAGACAAGTTCAACTGGCGATGATCAAGACGGGCCTGCAAGGCGCGACCGGCAGCGCGCAACGCGGCATCGGCGGCGACGCGGGCGCGCGCACGCAGACCGAAGATCGCAGCCATCCGTTCTACTGGGCCAGCTTCATTCAATCAGGCGAGTGGCGCGCGATGAGTGCGAGCCGGTGATGATAGGCAAGCAGGAGCAGCAGCATTAACGATCAAGCTACGACGACATAAAGCAATTGTTGCATCGCTTCATTATGTCTTCGTCGCTGGCGGGCTAAGCTTGCTTGCACAATAAAACGGCGCGCGTGATCAGTCGAACCGATCATGCGCGCCGTTCTTTTAACGTCGCTTGGTGCGTGCGCTCTTTTAGGTGACGATGGGTGCGGGTTTGGCCGCGCCGGCTTGGCCGTTGGTCGTGTCGGCGGGTTTATCGGCCGGCTTGTTTGTGTCGGGCTTGGCCGCACTGGCGGTTGTATCGGTCGGGCTGTTGCCACCACCGGCTGAGTTGCCGCTGCCGGCTGCTTTAGCGGCGCGCGATTCTTCCTGCACCTGCGCGTCGCGGAGTTGCTCCATGCGACAACTGCCCTCGAAGATCGCGCCTTGCTCGATGACGAGCGCGGGCGTCTGGATGTTGCCGGTGACGCGCGCGACGCGCCCCAACTCGATCCGCTTCGAGGCGATGATGTCGCCATTCACCGTGCCGTAAATCTGCGCGACGGAGACTTCGATGTCGGCGTCCACCTGCCCGCCCGAACTGATGATGAGCGTGCCGTCCTGCGAACTGACGCGCCCCGACAGGTGGCCGTCCACGCGCAACATGCCTTTGAAGTTCGCTTCGCCGGTCAGGGTCGTGCCGTTGCCGACGAAGCCGCTCAGTGTGCCCTCTTTGATGTCGCGCGCTAAGGATTCGCTTTCGCTGTAGGCGCGCGAGGTGTTGGCTTGTGGGTCGCTCATCGAGTTGCGTGCTCCGGTGGAAGTTGGTTCGGGCGTGCGCTCGTAGCCGGCGCTCGGCGTGGTGCTGCCGTAGGCCGGCGGCTGTTCGGGGGCGGGTTCATTCACTGGCTCTTTCGGATTTCGTCCCGGTCTGAACATCTTCAATCCTCCGCTGAAAATCGGCCCGGCGCGCGCCGCTGTACTAACCGCCGGCCGGCTACTCGGTTGTTGCCGGCCGCGGTACGAGGAACGCTGCACGTGCCGTCTGAGGGCAATCTGAAAACAATAAAAACAGGCTGGCGGCGCGTGCCCACTCCCGCGACTCGCGCGGCGGGCGCGCACCGGCTGGCGCTTGAACGTGGCCGTGATGATAGACCGAAGCGGGCCGACTGACAAGAGGAAAGCAGTAGCCAGTGACAAGTGACGAGTGACAAGTCAGTCAAGTTTGGTTTAACTTACGGGCACGCAGGACAGGCAAAATTTGTGATGGCGCATCATCTTTAGCGGCGGCGACCGGCCTACGAGTCGCCGGCCCGACGAAGGAGCAGACTTATGGCGAGTGAGATGGTTGAGTTCAAGAGCAACGGCGGGACGGCAGTGGGGTATCTGTCCGTGCCGGAGTCGGGGCGCGGCCCCGGCGTCGTCGTGATACAGGAATGGTGGGGGCTTGTGCCGCACATCAAGAACGTGGCCGACCGCTTTGCGGCCGAGGGCTTCGTCGCGCTCGCGCCCGATCTCTATCACGGGCGCGCGACCACTTCGCCCGACGAAGCGGGCAAGCTGATGATGGCGCTCGACATCGATCAGACCGAAAAAGATTTGCGCGGCGCGATCCAGTTTCTACTGGATCACCCGGCGGTGACGGGCGCGCGCGTGGGCACGGTCGGCTTCTGCATGGGCGGTGTGTTGTCGCTCTATGCGGCGACGAAGAACGAGGTGGTCGGCGCGTGCGTCATCTTTTACGGCATCCATCCGAAGGTCAACCCGCCGCTGGAAAACTTAAGCGCGCCCGTGCTCGGCCTCTACGCCGAGCGCGACGCCTACGTTCCGCCCACGGCGGTGCGACAGTTGGAAGCGAAGTTGAAAGAGTTGGGCAAGCCCGCCGAGTTCCACATCTACGCGGGCGCGGATCACGCCTTCTTCAACGACGAGCGGCCCGATGTCTATAACAAAGAAGCCGCCGCCGACGCATGGCAACGCACTATCAGCTTCTTACAAACGCATCTGGAACAGGACGGGGAACAGTAGACAGTAGACAGTAAGCAGTAAGTAGTTGAAGACAAGACAGCCGGTTGAATGATCACTCAAGTAAGTGAGTGATCGTTCAACCGGCTGTCTTGTCTTAACTGCCTACTGCCTACTGCTTACTGCTCGTTACGGCAACGCTTCGACGTTGATGAAGAAGCGGTAGCTGCCACCCTGTTGGACGCCGAGCAGGAATTGCACGTTGACGGACGCGCCGTTGGCGAGCGGCGTGCCGGCCGTGACTGTGCCGGACGCGAGCGTCGAGTTGATGCCGCCGCCGTTGGGTTGCGCGGGCGGTGTCTCTAACGTCAACCCTTGCACGATCACCGAACCGCCGCCCGTGATCGTGACCGTGGCGGTGGCCGAAGTGAGCGCGCGCAGGTCAGCCGTCGAGGCGTTAGGCGGGGGCGCGGTCGTCACGTCCACGACGCGGAAGCGCAGACGCGTAATGGGCACGCCTGTAGTGTTCGTGAACTTGCGCCGGATCGTGAGCGTGCCGAGCGTGCAGTTCGACGGCCCGACGCCGCCGTTGCAGCCGTTCGGGGTCGTGTCGCGCACGCGGTTGGGCGCGACGCCGGAGGGCTGCGCCGGATCGATCAGCGACGACTTGATCGTCCCGTTGCGCTGAATCGGGCTGGCGAGATTTTCCGGCCCCGGTGCGCCGAGCGTGGATTGAATGCTGGTGAACGAACCGGCTGTGACCGAGACGAACGTGAAGTCGTTCGCGTTGTTGTCGGTGTCTTGCGGCGTGCCGGTTGTGAGCTTACGCAGGAAGGCGTATTCGCCGCCCGTCGTGATGCCGCCCGTGCCCGTGGCGCTGCTCGGTGCGAGCGCCGTGCCCTCGAAGAACAGCGGGTCGCGCGTGTCGAAGCCAACCGAGTCGATGCGCGTGGCTATGGTCGGCGTCGCGCCGGTAAAGAAGCCGATGCCTGAGCCGTCCACGATGCCTGTGGTGTAGGTCCCGTCGCCAGCGGCGGCCGCACCGAGCGTGTAGGCACTGCTGTTGACGATCAGATAGTGACCGCGTGCGGGGATGACGGTCGTGGCGCTGCCGACCGCGCCGGGCACGGTGAAGCGAATAGCTTGTGCGCCCGCGCCGGTCAACGCCCAGAGGGTGTCGCCGCTGATGTCGAGCACGCCATCGGTGTTGTTATACAACTCGACGTACTCGTCGGCCGCGCTGCCGGGCCGCGGAAACGGAACTCGCTGATCAAGACTTGACCGGGGAGCGGCACGACTGCCGGAACGGTGACGGTGAAAACGGCCGTGCCGGTCATGCTCTGCCCGTCGGGGTTCGTGATGGTCACGTCCTTCGGGCCGGCAGTTGCGCCGACGGTCGAGACGTTGAGCGTGACGTGCGTTGGATCAGTATAGGTGACGCTGTTGACGGTGACGCCGCCCGTAACGGTGGCGCTGATGCGATTGGCGAAGCCCGCGCCCGGATCGTAAAACTCAGACCCGGCGACGGACGTGCCCGTGATGACGATGTTCTGCGAAGGCACGCCGGAGTTGACGGTAGCGGGCGAGGCCGTGGTCGGCGTCGCAGGCGGCGGCGCGAGTAGTTTGACGACCTGCACGCCGTATGTGTTCGTGGCGTTGCAGTACTCTTGGATGGTCCACATCGTCATGTCGTCGTTCGGATCGAGACTGACGAACGAGTAGTCGCCCCAACGACGCCCCGGGCCGGGGTCGCTCGGCGGGTTGTAGGCCGTCGAACTCGCCGTGTAGAGCGCGACCGCGCCGGTCGTGCCGAGCGTGTCGGTGCGCAGGCGGCCGTTGGTCGCGGCGTTGATGCGGTCGGCGTTGCCGGCGGAACTGAAGCCGAGGGCGGCGTGCCCTTGACCGGAGATCATGACCGACGGAATCCAGTAGTAGCGCGGGTTGGTGGCGGCCGGGTCGAAGACCGTGCCCGACTGCACGACGGTCGGCGTGCCCGAACCGACAGGCACGCTCAACTCGTACCAGCGCGCGGCGTCGCGGCTACCCGCAGTCGAAGCCACGCCCGTCGAGTTGACTTCGATGTTGTGCGCCGTCCAGAGCCGCCCGTTGCGGATGTGGGCTGCGAAGAGGCGGTCGTCGAGTGAGTCCAAACGCCCGGCCGTGCCGCCCGTGTTGCCGAGGTGCGGGACGTTTTCAGGTGAAACGGTCGTGTTGACTACGATTGGGATGTCGGCGGAGATGGTCGGCACGCCGCCCGGATTGCTAATGCGGCGCATGTCCAGTTGGCTGAAGTTGAGTATGCTGACGCCGATGAAGTAGCCCTCGTTCGTGCCCGTCGCATAGTTATCCACGCCGCGCGGCGCGAACGCCCCATCGCTAGAGCCGGTGGCGATGCCCCGAAACGCTGTCGTGACGACGGGGCCGCCGCTCAACACCGAAGTCTTCTGTATGACGAAGGCCGAGCAGTTGACGAACGAGCCGGACACCGCGCCGAACATGTTGCCGCCGATATAAAGTGCGTCCTCGTCTATCCCAAGCGAAGGGTAGTCGAGAAACTCGCCGGTCGAAGGGATGCCGCCGACCGTGTCCTGCTGAACGAAGTAGTAAGTCCAGACCGTGCCTGCCGAGAGGACGCCGTTGCTCGCGGCATCGGAGACTGCGATAAGGATGCGGTTCGGAATGTCGCCGATGCTTGCGGGCGAAGTGCTCGGCACGTCGATGATGGTCAGAAACCAACGCTTGGTCAGCCGGTCGTAACGCACGTTCGGGTCGCTGGTGAAGTTCAAACCACCGGGCGGGAACGGCGACAGGACGGAGGCGAAGAACACATCCGTGTCGGCGTTAATCACGCCGTCGGCCACGCCCGTCGTCTTGTTGAAGGTGCGGACGCGCCCGTTGACGTGGACGACGAACTGCGTCGGCCCGACTGCGCCCATCGTGTCGGGCGGGAACGCGCCCGTGTCGGCGAGCGTCGCGCCGAGGAAGTTCGGCGTGCTGACCGTCTGCGGGGCGGCCGGTGCTGCGACTGCGAGCTTCTCTACACCTGCGCCCTTGAGCTTACGCACGGGCACGGGCACGCCGTTGACCATGCTCGCCGCGGCCACTGCGTTCGGGTTTTGCGGCAAGTTCTTGCGTTCAGGGCCTTCGCGTTCGGGCATCATGCGTATGGCTCGCTCGGCGGTCGGAGCAAGGGCCTGTTCATTCATGATCTCGGCGGTCGTCTTCTGCACGCCCGCTTCGCCCACTGAGGGCACGCCGACCGTGTCTATCTGCTGGTTCACGGGCACGTAAGTGAGCGGGGCTTCTTGCTTCTGACCCACGGGGCGCGCGGTTCTGCGTGCCTCCCGCGCGCGCTCACGCTCACGTTCACGCTCTTTGGCGCGCGTCGGGGGCGCAGGTGCGGTCGTGCCCGCAGGCACGCGCATGGCCGTGCGGCGCTGGGCGAACGACGTTACGGTGTTCGTTAATAAGAGGACACCGCATAGTAGTAACAACACGGCGCACAGCGAGGCCACGACATATTTGCGCGCGGGCGAATACCGGGCGCGCGTGATTCTCCGAGACGAGCTTTTGTGGTTCATAGGAACTGGGCTTTCTGAATTGATCCTTGTGGGTCGGACGCGTCGAAGTCCAAAGCGCGGAACATCGCTTGGACGCGAAGTGCGGAAGACTACGCTACGTCTAGAGCGGCAAAGCCGTAAGGCAAGTCTTACCGGAATGTAGGGACAGGCCGATCAGTACCGGCGTTGCAGGCGATAGACACCCCTTGGTAGGGAAAAACTTGACGCAGCGAAAGTAATATTTCTATTGGCCGTCTGTCAACCGGCGGCAGCGCGGGTTAAGTTCTATTCTATCTGTGCCGGTTAAGCGATTGCTTGCCAGCGTGGCGCGCGTACTGCTTCAGCGACACTTCCAGAGACGACCTTCGCTGCCGCGTGTGAGTGTGAACGTGCCGGCGTCTTGGGCCGTTTCCGTCAGCGTCACCTTCAACGTGAGTTGCTGGCCCGTGAGGCTGCCTTCATAGCGCGCGGGGCGGCCCGTCGGCTTGATGTCGATGCGGACGGGGCCGCCTTCGCGGATGAACGTACCGCTTACGTCGAAGCGCCCGTCGGGCGTGAGCGTGAGCGGGCCGTCAATCGTGCCGTGGGCGCAGTCAAACTCGATATCGGCCCCGTCGGCGCGCACGGACAGGCGCATGTGCTGACCGCCCCACGCGCCGACCGCGAGGCGTCGCGGCGTCGCTGCTTTGTCCTTGTCGTTCATCTTTTTCACCGCCCCGCGTTTAATCTTCGGCCGCGACTTGTGGCGCGTCGTCTGCCCCGCTGCTAAGCCGTTAGCCGCATACGCCGCGCGCACGACGCCGACACCGTTCGCGCCTGCGTTTACGCAAAGGGCCGGCAATAGAACTGCGCAGCCAACCAGCGCGGCGATTATTGACTTGAACTTCATGCCGTGTATCTTAGCGCAACTTGCTGTTTGGCGTGAGGCGGCGTCGGCGTAAAAAGGAAAGGGACGCCAGGCTCCCCCAAAGCCCAACGCCCCTAACTGGTTCCTCTCACTGAAGGAATGCTTCGATGCCCCAGACTATACGCCCGCTTTCGCGGCGGCTGGTTGCATACGGATTGAGAGATTATTGCGATGCGATGGCAGCGCAACGAACGGTTGAAGCAAACGTCGTCATCGGCGATACTGAGCAAGATGTTTGTCGAGAGCAAAGTTAAGACGAAACTACTGCGCCAGATGGGCGCGGCGATCAAGGACTTCGGTTTGATCGCGGACGGCGACCGCGTGATGGTCTGCCTCTCCGGCGGCAAGGACAGCTACACGTTGCTCGATCTGTTGCTGGACGTGCGCGAGCGTGCGCCGGTCAGGTTCGACGTGTTGGCGGTCAACCTCGATCAGAAACAACCGAACTTTCCCGCGCACGTCCTGCCCGATTATTTAACCGCGCGCGGCGTGCCCTTTCGCATCGTCGAACGCGACACCTATTCGGTCGTCAAGCGACTTGTGCCCGAAGGCAAGACCTACTGTTCGGTCTGCGCGCGTTTGCGGCGCGGCATCCTCTATCAAACGGCGGTCGAAGAAGGCTGCAACAAGATCGCGCTCGGTCATCATGCCGACGACATCATCGCCACCTTCATGTTGAACTTTCTGTTCATCGGCACGCTCAAAGCGATGCCGCCCATCTTGCGCTCGGACGACGGGCGCAACACGGTCATCCGCCCGCTCGCCTACTGCCGCGAGCAAGACATTGCGGAGTATGCCGCGCTGAAACAGTTTCCCTTGATCCCGTGCGACCTCTGCGGCTCACAACAGAATCTAAAACGCGCGCGCGTCAAACGTCTGATCGCGGACCTCGAACAAGAGATTCCGCACGTGCGCGCTTCGATGCTGACCGCGCTCGGCAACGCTGTGCCGTCGCACCTGCTCGACCCGCAACTGTTCGACTTCCAACGACTCGCGCCCGTCGCCGCGTCCATCATCGAAGCGGAACTCGACGCCGCGCTCGGCCACGCCGACCCCACTGACAACTAGGCTGTGCTTGTCGCAGTTCGCTGAAAGGCCAACAAGCGCGTGTGGCGAAGACAACAGGGAGTCGAAGAATCAGAGATGGGCGCGCCTTTTTATCTGGCGCTTAGTGGCTAAATTTAGCCCATGTTTATTGAGTTAGCGGGGGCGATAGGATTGCTTTGACGTTGGCTGTAATATCGTCGAAGGCGGCAATGTACAGCGGGTGCTAATCGACTCGCTCGCCCGCCCGGTTGATCAATCTGAATCCCAACTGCTGCATGAGCCGCTCGCCCTCCTCCGGGCCTCTTCTAACGAGTGCTCACACATGGCCCTGCCCACGCCTTTACCTCGCCCATCAACGCATACCATATACCCGGCATTCGCCACGTGAGAGCCCAGTCCGGGCTGATTCGGCTTGAGAATGTATGTCCCAACAATCCGGTCATCGACGCAGGCCACATAGGTTGTGTGGCCGCCCGACATCCAGATTGAATGAGCCTGCTCTCTCGTCGTCTCCGGGTCATAGGTGTACGTGTCACCACGCCGCACGACTTGATGGAAGATGCGCCAGATGGCGTCGAAGTTGGACTCTTCCGCTTTTCTAATCGCTATCATTCACAACCTTCCGACAGAAGCATAACGGTCAAGCTCAGCGGCGCATTGTTATGCGGCGTCTTCAGCACCGAATTGCTTCTGGAGTTCGCCGAGCGTCACCAGAGTCGCAATTCCGCCATCTAAGTAATCCATGGTTATCTCGTGATGCTTCAAGTCTTTCGATGCTACACATTCACGGACTATAGTCACCTGAAAATCTCTTTGATAAGCATCTATTGCTGCTGTTCGAATGCAAGCGTGAGTATTGACGCCGGCAAGAATAAGCGAATCCGTCTCAAGCTCCTGAAGTAACGACTCCAAACCCGTGCCGTAGAACATGCTATACCGTTTTTTGACTACCTCGATATCCGAATCGTCACGTACCAACTCATCAAGAATAAGCGGGCCGGGAGTGCCCTTGATAAACATTCGGATATTCTCCCTTTTCATGTCCAAAAAGGCGTCGCTTAGGTCGGACTCAAACTCCTGTCGAACCCAAATTACGGGGAACCCCTTTGCACGCGCTAAAGCCGTCAAGTGATTTATCGACGAACAGAGTGCTGCGCGCATTCGGTCAAGCTCGGCATGACCGAAACAATCGTTAAGCATATCGATCACGAAAATAGCGGGTCCTCCCATGGTCCCTCCAAAATGTGAGAGCTGTACAACGCCCGGCATTGTATGTTGACTCACGCGGCTCGAAGCGGCAAGCTTCGACCGCACACGAGGCGCCGGTGAGACTGTGCCCGGCATCCGGCTCCAAAGCCCGAGGGTGAGATTAAGCCCCCGGCGCCTCCATCTTGCGCGCGCCACCCGAGGCCGGACAGTATCTCATGGCCGCTCATCCAAGAGCAGAGCCTGCATTAGCAAGGCTGGCCGGGCGCCGCAACTACCGGGAGCAAGATCATGAACCTACCGCCGCTCGGCCTCGACGTCGCGAAGTTGAAGTTCAACGCCTGCCTCGTCCGTGCAGGCGGCAAGCTCCGTCACAAGGTCTTCTCCAACAACCCTCTTGGCTTCTCGCAACTCTCCGACTGGCTGAAGAAGCAGGGGGGCAAGCAGGTGCATGCCTGCATGGAGGCGACCGGCACTTACGGCGATTCCCTTGCCACTTACCTGCACGAGCAGGATCATCTAGTGAGTGTCGTCAACCCGGCGGTTATCAAAGCCTACGCGCAGAGCCACCTCTCGCGCACGAAGACCGACCGCGTTGACGCCGCGCTAATCGCAGGCTTCTGCGGCGAACGCAGGCCCCAGCCTGGCGCCCGCCTGAGCGTGAAGGGCAGGAACTTCAAGCGCTTGTGCGCCGCCTGGAGGCATTGATCGAAATGCGCACCGCAGAGGAGAACCGCCTCTCCTCCGGCATCTCAGTCGGGGCCGTGCGTGAGTCGGTCGAGCAGATGCTCGCTTACCTCGCCGAGCAGATCAAGCGGACGGAGGCGCTCATCCGCGACCACATCGGTAGCCACCCGGGGCTGCGGCGTCAGCGCGAACTGCTCGACTCCATCCCCGGCATCGGGGAGACGACAGCCGCGGCGCTCTTAGCCGAAGTCCCCGACATCAAGCAGTACAAGAGTGCACGGCAGGTGGCAGCCTTCGCGGGTCTTGTGCCGCGGGAGCGGCAGTCGGGCAGCTCCGTCAAGGGGCGGGTGCGACTCTCAAAGATCGGCAACGCGCGCTTGCGCCGTGCGCTCTACTTCCCGGCAGTGACTGCTCTGCGATGCAGCCCTTTCTTTCAACAATGGGCCGAGGGCCTGCGTCAAAGGGGTAAGAGCAAGATGGCGATCATCGGCGCGGCGATGCGCAAGCTCATCCATCTTGCCTACGGGGTGCTCAAGACTGGCGAGCCGTTCGATCCAGAGTGGGCAAAGAAGGCTTGACAAAGAACACAGTATCTTACCCGCTGTGCCTTCAATGTATCAGGCATGGCGTCTTGCCGACGAAGGCCGCGCTATTTGCGGTCGGGTGCATGGCGTTGTCAGGCGCGGCTTGATAATGGTTCTCACCTAAATCCCCATTTCCGCAATGAGCGATCTCGACGGCATGCAGCCAACGGGCGCGCGCGGGCACTTTCGATCTCTATCACCTCATGGGTCGCACGATTGACCCGTAGCCGTAGGCACGCGCATCCGTGACCGTAGTGGCCGTTCGTCGCCACCCATTGCCCCGATTTGAAGGACGGCCTAGCGCCTTCAGCTTGATACCCGCCCTGCACCCCGATGACCCACTCGCCAGCACGATCATGCAACGAGGCGTTGGCGGGTGTCGGATTACTGAACCAGCCACAACGGGTCTCGAACTGTTCGACCGCGGGTATGCGAGTCCTTTGCGGCCGTCCGCTCACGAGAGCCACAGAGGCTAATAGCAGGCAGATAACGATCATCAAGCTGGGTTTTACAAACGTTTTGTTCATATCTCCTCCACATTAACGCGCGAGCGCCTAACGCCCGAATTCAGCGGGCGGGCAGCATTGTGAGCAACGGCCAAGCTAACGGATGACAAGCCGGTTGAGTCCGCTCCGCTGCAATGAGTTGTTCGACCGCCCCTCCTCGGAGTTAATCCGCAATCAGTCGCCAAGTGGGTCACCGCCGCTCATATGAAGTTGCAAACGCAAGCACTGACTTCTGCCACAAAGCGGCCCGAGACGCTGGACGTAGATGAACTGTTCACCTTCGTCGGAATTAAAAAAGCTGGCGTTTATCGTCACGATAGTTAACCGCTCGTCACGCTGCATCGTGGCACGCGCCGTCTGCTTCGCGCGCACGCCGGAGTGGGTGTTTTGGATTGTATGCTCTTTAAGGCCGTGAATAGCTGCGATGAATCGACGCTTCTCCACCGGCGATGAAAATCTTCGCCTGCGCGCGTATGATTGCGCCAAGCCGTCGGCGGCCAACAGGTCGGGGTTACTTGGTACCGTCTTGAGTCCGTTGAATAGCTTGACCCGGAGAGCCTTCGAGGACTCACCAACTGTTGCTGCTCCATCGGGAGCGAGCACGCATAGCAGATTCTTCCTTCCAGCAAGGCTCTCACGCCGGCGGCTCATCCGTCAGTCGAAGGAGGATCAGATGCAAGTCCTTTATCCGTATTGCTGCGGCATCGACGTCCATGCAAAAACCGCCGTTGCTTGCCTCATCAAACAAGGCAAGCGGCAGACCCGCACCTTCTCGACGATGACCGACGACCTGTTGCGTCTCTCGGATTGGCTCATCTCAGAAGGCTGCACGCACGTCGCCATCGAGAGCACAGGCGTCTACTGGAAACCGGTCTTTAATATCCTCGAAGCCGTGCTCACGGTCATCCTCGTCAACGCCCGCGACGCCAAAGCTATGCCCGGCAGAAAGACCGATGTGCGCGACTGCGAGTGGCTGGCCGACCTGCTCCGGCATGGGCTGCTGCGCGCCAGTTTCATCCCGCCGTTGGAGATTCGTGAACTGCGGGAGTTGACGCGCTACCGCCAGACGCTCATCAAAGAGCACACGGCGGTCGCTAATCGCATCCAGAAACTGATCGAGAGCGCCAACATCAAGCTAGGGCAAGTCGCGACGGATGTGCTCGGTGTTTCGGGGCGCTTAATGTTGCGTGCGCTCGCCGATGGGGAGCAGGACAGCGAGAAGTTGGTCGAATTAGCACGCGGTTCTCTCAGAGAGAAGAAACTCGAACTTCGCCGCGCGCTGACGAACCGCCTGACTCCTGCCCAACGCTTCGTCCTGAACGAACTACTTATCCGTCTCTCCGAGTTGGAAGCGGCGACCGCACGCGTCGGCGAGCAGCTCATGAAGGAGGTGGCCGAGAGCGCCGACCCTTTCGTCCCTGAGGCGGTAAGGTTGTTACAGACCATTCCTGGCATCGGGCTGCGCGTCGCCGAAGTGACCGTCTCCGAGATCGGTGTGGATATGACGCGCTTTCCCACCGATGCTCATCTGGCGAGTTGGGCGGGCTTGTGTCCGGGCAACAACGAATCAGCCGGCAAGCGGCGCTCCGGGCAGACGACGAAAGGCAGTCCTTACCTGAGAGCCGCGATCACACAAGCGGCATGGGCCGCAGCGCATACGAAGAACACCTACCTGGCGGCACAGTATCACCGTTTAATCAAGCGGATGGGCAAAAACAAAGCTTTGGTCGCCGTCGCGCATAGCCTGCTGGTGATCGCCTACCATGTGCTCGCCCAAAGAGCAGACTATCGTGAACTGGGCGGCGACTACTTTGATCGCCAGTATCAGCAGACGCAACAGCAACGCTTGATTAAGAGGTTGGAGGGGATGGGCTTGAAAGTGACGGTCGAGGCGCTGCCGGAGGCTGCTTGAGTGACCTGCTTCACCGGCCAATTTTCATAGCAGTTCCCCAACAAAAAGAAATCTAATGTACTCCACACCCAAATTGATAAACTACATCCTAGCACTTTGGGCAGCAACAGCATTGGCAGCAGTTCCATTCTTGCTTATTCATGAGTTGCTAGAATTTCTAGTTGGATGAGTCAACTATATAATTACCCTAATTGGGGCTGGTTGGCAGACCATTGGCGGACCAGAAGCTCGATATACTCCTTCGTAATTTCAAACAGTACGAAGGCCGGGTTGTACTCGGCCCCCCTGACCGACTCCGTCACGGCCACTGCTATCAGCGCCGCCACGCGGCCGGCCGTACCGCCGGTGCCGTAGGCGTTCATGTTCTTTACGAAGCACGAAAATAAATTTTTCAGTGTTGTTAATAATCCGCTGCGGGGCGCGTTATATGTGTAGTGACGGTGTGAAGGAGAACGATGTGCAATCAGTTGCAGCTACCACGGCCCACTTAAGGGCCGTCCCCGCAGCGAAGGGGGCGGGCGAACTTGAGAGACTCTTCCGCGATCACCACGAGCAGGTTTTCCGCGCCGCGTATCGCATTACGGGAAGTGTTACGGACGCGGAGGATGTCCTCCAGACGATCTTTTTACGTCTGGCCTCGAACGCCGAGACGCCTGATCTTGCGCCAAGTCCGGCGGGCTACCTGCACCGCGCCGCCGTCAACGCCGCGCTCGACGTTGTGCGCGGGCGCGGGCGGGCGCGCCTAGTTTCGTTCGATTCGGTGGAATCCGCGCAGGAGTTAAAAAACCCGAACTCCAGCCCGGAGCAGGAGCACGCCGACCGCGAGTTGCGCGCGCTCTTGCGCCATGCGATTGCGAAGCTCGGCGAGCGCGCCGCGACGGTCTTCGCGCTGCGCTACTTTGAAGGCCACGACAACAACAGAATCGCCGAACTTCTCGGCACTTCGCCAATGGTCGTCGCCGTCACACTCCACCGCGCGCGCACGCGCCTTCGCCGTGAGATTGGACAGTTTTTGGAGAAACAATCATGAAGCGTAACAGAAAAGAGCTTAATGCCATTTTAGACAAAGTTGTGGCCGGCGTCCGCGACGAGCGCGTCGACCAGTCGGCGCTGAATACGGCGGCCTCGCGCGTCTGGGCGCGCGTCTCCGAGCAAGCGGCGGGCGAGAAGTTGATTGACGCCCCGGCCGCCGTCGCAGCCGCCGAACGGCTCGGTGGCTGCGCGGATTACCAATCGCTCATCCCTTCTTACCTTCGCGGAGAGCTTTCGCCAGCGCGCGCTCTGCTGCTCGAAGATCATAGGCACGAGTGCATTCCCTGCCGAAAGGCTTTGAAGACGGCGCGCACGGGCGCACCGCAAGTGGCGGCGCAAGTTAAACCTGCATCGACGAAGCAAACGTCGCTCGCCCCGGTGTGGCGCTGGAGCATCGCCGCCGGTCTGCTGCTGTGCTTCGGACTCGCCGCGATCTTCTTCGTCGAGCGCCTCGATCTCTCCGGCAGAACGCTTGCCGCGACCGTCGAGAGTGCGGACGGCTATCTTTATCGCGTTTCCGAAACGGAGAGCCGTGCGCTCCGAACGGGCGAACAGATTCAGAAGGGCGAGCGCGTGCGAACGTCTAAAGATTCAAACGCCGTGTTGCGCCTCGCGGATGGATCGCTCGTCGAGATGCGCGAGCGCAGCGAGGTGTCGATCACAGAGAACAGGAAGGGCGTCACCGTCAAACTCGAACGCGGCGACGTGGCGGTCGAGGCGGCGAAGCAGCGCGAACGCCATCTCTACGTCGCTACGCCGGATTCGCTCGTCTCCGTGACGGGCACGATCTTCTTCGTCGGCAGCGGCACGAAGGGATCGCGCGTCTCGGTCGTCGAAGGCGAAGTGCAGGTGAATCATGCCGGCAAAGACAATGTGTTGCATCCCGGCGATCAGGTGACGACCAACACGCGCCTTGAACCCGTCGCGCTCACGCAGGAAGTTGCTTGGAGCCGCAACGCCGCGCGCTACACGCAACTCGCCGCGGAGTTGACGAGGCTGCGGCAGGACATCAACGCGAGAGTCCCGCGCCCCGGCGTGCGCTACTCGTCGCGCTTCCTCGACCTCGTGCCCGAAGGCACTATCCTTTACGCCGCGCTCCCTAATCTGAGCCAGAGGCTCGCCGATTCGTACCGCATCATGCAGGAGCGCATCAACCAGAATCCCGCGCTTAAAGAGTGGTGGAAAAACGAAGGGCGCGAAGGCCGGGGCGCGGGGGCTGATCAGATCATTGAACGCGTGCGCGAGTTCGGGGCGTACCTCGGCGACGAGATCGTCGTCAGCGCGGGCTTGGACGCGAAAAACGAGCCGGGCAACATCCTTGTTCTCGGTGAGTTGAAGAACGCGGCTGATTTCCGCCCGTACCTTGAAGGGCAGGTCGCCCAGTTCGCCCGCGAAGGCAAGAACAGCCCGGCGATTCGCATCGTTGACGATCCGCTCGCGGCTGCCCCACAATCGAACGGCGCTCCCGGAAAAGGTGAAATCTTCATCTGGGTTCGCAACGATCTTTTCGCCGCGTCGCCGCAGATTGAAAATTTGCGTCAGCTTGCGACGACGCTCAACAACACCGGCGCGAACCGCTTCGTCGGAACGTCCTTCCACACGCGTCTTGCTGAAGTCTACCGCGAGGGCGCGGGGCTTGTGGTCGCCGCCGACCTGGAAAAACTCGTCGGTCAGGTCGCGCGCGAGGACGGCAATAAGCCGGGCGGCGCAGAGCGCGTCGAGGGCTTCCGCCAGCTCGGACTGATGAACCTGAAACACCTCGTCGTCGAGCAGAAGGATTTGAACGAGCGGACGCAGAGCCGCGCCGTGCTCACCTTCAACGAGCCGCGCCGCGGGATCGCTTCGTGGCTCGCCGCGCCGGGGGCAATGGGCGCGCTTGATTTCGTCTCGCCGGACGCGAATGTGGCGACCGCCTTCGTCGTCAAAGAACCCGCGTTGCTGGTTGACGATCTGCTCGGCTTCCTTGAAACGGTGCAGCCTGATTTGCGCCGCCAACTGCGCGAGATTGAAGCGCAGCAGGGCATCGACATCCGGCGCGACTTGGCCGCGCCCCTGGGCGGCGAGTTCGCCTTCGCCATCGACGGCCCGCTGCTCCCGACCCCCTCTTGGAAGATGATCCTTGAGGTAGGCGATCAAGCGCACTTGCAGGGGTCGCTTGAGCGCGTGGTCGAGAAGCTGAACGTTTGGGCGAGGCTGAGCGGCAAGGGCGGCTTGAGCTGGGAGAACACGACCGAAGGCGGACGCACTGTTTATACGTTGCGTTCAGCAGACTTGGGGCTTGAGGTGCATTACACCTTTGTGAACGGCTACCTCGTCGTCACACCGAGCCGCGCGCTGCTGGGCCGCGCCTTGCAGTACCGCGAATCCGGCAACACTCTCTTGCGTTCGGCGCGCTTCAGAGAGACGATGCCGGAGGACGGGAACGCTAACTTCTCCGCGATTCTCTACCACGACCTCGCGCCCGCCCTTCGCTCGCTGGCGGAACACGCGCCTGAAAGTCAGCGAGGGAAGCTCGCCGCCGCCGCTGAGATGCCGCCGACTCTGGCCTACGCTTACGCGCAGGGCGACCGCATCACGCTCGCGGCGAATACCGAAGGCGGGCCGTTCGGGTTAAGTCCCGACAGTCTGCTCGGTCTGCCAAACTCGCTCGCGATGCAAAACATTCTGATGAAAGCGATGAGCGAGAAGGACGAACGGAAGCGGTGAAGTCGGGAAACTCAACGCGCTGATGAAGGGAAGTAAAGGCAGGGGAAGCGTCCCCTGCCTGCTTTAACGCCGAACCGCGTGGGCAGAGGACGAGTCCTCTGCCCGCACAATTTTATTTAAACCCCCTTACGCTTGAGATCGTAGAAAGTCTCATCAGCTTATGAACCCTGTCATCGAACTCAACGGCTTGAGTGTCACGTTCGGCAGGCGAGAGATCCTGAAGGATTTGAGCGGGTCGGTCAAGGGTCGCGCCATCGGTCTGCTCGGCCCGAACGGCGCGGGCAAGACGACGCTCATCCACACGCTGCTAGGCTTTCACGCGCCTAGCTCCGGCACGATACGCATACTCGGAGAAGACATCGCAACGAACGCTAAGAGCCTCCGCGCCGCGGTCGGCTACATGCCGGAGCGCGATTCGTTCATCGCCAAAATGTCTTGCGTTCGCTTCGTCCGGCTGATGGCCGAACTCTCCGGCATCCCTTCCGAAGCGGCGCTCGAACGCGCGCACGAAGCCCTCTTCTACGTGGGCTTGGGCGAGGCGCGCTACCGCTCGGTTGACACCTATTCGCTCGGCATGAAGCAACTCGCAAAACTCGCGCAAGCTATCGTGCATGGGCCGCGTTTGCTCATTCTGGACGAGCCGACGAACGGACTCGATCCGCCGACGCGGGCGCGCATGATCCGCCTTATTCAGGAGATACGCGACAACGGCCGGGCGCGCATCCTGCTCTCGTCACATTTGTTGCGCGACGTCGAGGAATGCTGCGACGAAATTCTCGTCTTGAAGGACGGGCGCATTGCCGCCAACTGCAACCTCGATGAAGAGCGCAAAGCGAACCGTAAGTTCATCGAACTTGAGACGCGCGGGGGCGACCGCGCGGCGTTCGCCGAAGCAATCGGCGGATTAGGCTGCGAGTACGCGCTTGCGGGCGAGCGGCGCATAAAACTCGTGATGCAGGACGGCGTGGAGATCGACGACCTTTACCGTTTAGCCTTCGAGCGGCAGATTCAGATTCGGCGCTTGAACTACAAGCGCGATTCGCTCGAAGACATTTTCCTCAAGGCGATGGAAGGCGAAGAGAACGGCGCGGCCAAAGGAGGGAACGGCGATGGCCGTATTTGAAAACAGCTACCGGCAGTACGAAGGCAGGCTCACGCCGGAGTGGGCGCGCTTTCTCGTCCTCCCACGCTACGCGCTGCGCGACGTGTTCGCGTCGAAGTTCTTGACCGCGGTTTTCTGCCTGTGCTTCATCTACCCGCTCGTCGCGGCGATCCTGATCTACCTGCATCACAACACGAATGCCATCGCGCTCATGCAAATCAACGTGCGCGAGTTGTTGCCGATCAACGCATCGTTCTTCCAGTACTTCGTCGAAGTTCAGAACTGGCTCGCCTTCATCCTCACGGTGCTCGTCGGCCCCGTGCTCGTCTCGCGGGACCTGGCGAATAACGCCTTGCCGCTCTATTTGTGCCGCCCGTTCTCGCGCGCCGAATACGTGCTCGGCAAGATGACGGTGCTCATTATTTTGCTGTCGCTCGTGACGTGGGTGCCGGGGCTGCTGCTCTTCCTCCTGCAAGCGTATCTCGAAGGCGCGCGCTGGATCGTGTGGAATGCGTGGATGGCGGGGGCGATCTTCGTCGGGAGCATGACGTGGATCATACTGCTCTCGCTGCTCGCGCTGGCGATCTCGGCGTTGGTGCGGTGGCGCGTCGTGGCGAGTGGCGCGCTGCTCGGATTGTTCTTCATCCCGTCCGCCTTCGGTGAAATCGTCAACGGCCTGTTTATGACGCGGATGGGGAATTTGATCAGCCCCGCGGCTTTGATCAGGAACATCTGGCGCGGACTCTTCGGTAACTTCACGCGGGAGGTGGGTCGCTTTAACATAGAGGACGCTTGGGGCAGAAGTTTTGCCAATGTCGTGTTGCGCGAGCCGCCGCTGTGGGCTTGCTGGCTGGTGGTCGCTCTGGTCTGCCTCGCCTGTCTCTTGCTGCTCGCGCGCAGAGTCCGCGCTTACGAAGTGATCAAATGACGATGACGACAACGAACGCCGAAGGGATGATCGTCTTCGAGGGCGTCTCAAAATTCTACGGCGAGATTCTTGGCGTCAACCGCGTCAACCTGTCCATCGCGCCCGGCATCACGAGCCTCGTCGGCCCGAACGGTTCGGGCAAGACGACCTTGATGAACTTGATGACGGGGCTGCTGCGACCGACGCGCGGGACGATCAGCGTGCTCGGCACAAGCCCACACGACCCGGAAAAACTCTTCCGCAAAGTCGGCTACTGCTCGCAGTTCGATTCCTTCCCGCGTGGCATGACGGGGCGCGAATTCATCGAGTTCTACCTGAGTGTTCACGGCTACGCGAGAGGTGAGGTGCGGGATTTAACGCAGGCGGCGCTCGAACGTGTGTCGATGCAGGATGCGTCCGAACGCAAGGTGGCCGGCTACAGCAAAGGCATGAGGCAGCGCATCCGGCTCGCGCAGTCGATTGCCCATAACCCTTCCGTGCTCATCCTCGACGAGCCGTTGAACGGACTCGATCCGATGGCGCGCGCCGAGATCATCCGTCTGTTTCAGTCGCTCGCGGCGGAAGGCTTGTACCTCGTCATCTCAAGTCACATCCTGCACGAAGTTGACATGATGTCTGACAGCGTGGTGCTGATGCACAACGGCTACGTCGTCGCGGAGGGCGACGTGCATGGCGTGCGCGACGAGATCGAGGAGCACCCGATGCAAATCCTCGTGCGCTGCGACCGCCCGCAAGTTTTAGCCGCGCGCCTCTTCGAGCACGAGCACACCATCGAGGCGCGCATCCACAACGACCGGCAGGGGCTTTTCGTCAAGACGCGCCGGCCCGACGACTTCTACCTGCTGCTCAACCGACTCGTGACAGAGAATCACCTTCAGGTCGAATCAGTCGCCCCGGCGGACGACGACCTGAATGCCGTTTACCAGTACTTGATCAATTCCGACGGAGGGCGTGTAAGTTGAGTTCGACTGTTGAGACGAGGGAGAAGCGTGTGGCAGAGGGCGGCGAGGCGGCGAATCTTAATTGGTCGCTCTGGGCGCGGCAGACGCTCGCCGTCCTGCGCCTCGAACTCGGAAGGAACTTCCTCGGCCGTCGCGCCCTGCTGCTCTACACGCTCGCGGGACTGCCGCTGACGGTGCTCGCGGCGGTCGTCGCCTTCTTGCCGTCCGCGGGGGGGAGACTGAGAACTTCGCGGAGTTGAGCATCGCTTACTCCGTCATCTACGGCGCGCTGATCCTGCGCACGCTCCTGTTCTTCGGTTGCGCGTGGGTCTTCATGAATTTGTTTCGCGGCGAGATCGTTGACCGGAGTTTGCACTACTACTTTCTTGCGCCAGTGCGACGCGAAGTGCTCGTCGTCGGGAAATACTTATCGGGGCTGGTCGCGACCGTCACGCTGTTCGGCATCTCGACGCTCGGCGCGTTCGCCCTGCTCTACTTCGGACTCTTCCCGGCACAGAGCATGGAGTATTTTTTCAACGGCCCCGGTTTCGGGCAGGCACTCACGTACACTGGCATCACGGCGCTCGCGTGCGTCGGTTACGGAGCAGTCTTTCTGATCGTAGGTTTGTTCTTCAGAAACCCGATCATCCCGGCGGGGCTGATCTACGGCTGGGAGTGGATCAACTTTCTGCTGCCGCCGTTGCTGAAGAAGGTGAGCGTCATTCATTACCTGCACTCGCTCGTGCCCGTCCCCCCGCCGGAGGGTCCCTTCGCCGTGCTCGCCGAGCCGACGCCCGCCTGGATTTCCGTCCCCAGCCTGCTCATCTTCACCGCGCTGACGCTCGTCCTCGCCGGCCTTCACATCCGCCGACAAGAGATCAGCTACGCGGGTGAATAGACGTGATTCTTTTGCCGCGCGCGACTTTAGGTTCTGGCCGGTAGAGTAGAGGACTGATCTTACTGGCGTGTCTTCCCCGTGATACTTGGTAGTGTTGCAAAAAATTTCTTTCTCCACACGATATTGAGGTGATACAACACGCTTCTCTACCTACATATTGTAGCCAAAATATTTTTTGCATCACTACCCTCTACCGTATGTTACCTAAATGGCACGCAGAGACTGCCGACAGTGCGGCGCTGCGGGCACAACTCCAACACGTCTACTGGCTCGGCGGCGGGAGCGGTGCAGGCAAATCAACCATCGCTCGTCGCATCGCGGCTCGGCACGGTTTGCGTGTTTACGCGACCGACGACGTGATGGCGGATCACGCCCGCCGGAGCACACCCGACGACGCCCCGTTGCTACACACCTTTCTGTCAATGGGCATGGATGAGCGGTGGGTGAACCGATCCCCGAACACGATGCTCGAAACGTTCCACTGGTTTCAGGGCGAGGGCTTCAACTTGATCATCGAAGACCTCCTCTGCCGCCCACGTGCGCCCGGTGTCATCGTCGAGGGGTTCCGCCTGTTGCCACGCCTTGTCAAGCCGCTCCTCTCCGTCCCTGCTCATGCCGTCTGGCTCCTGCCGACGCCCGCCTTCCGGCAGGCAGTGGTCGAGAGTCGGGGCGGAGCGGCTTCCGGGTTTCTCGCCCAGACCACCGAGCCGGAAAGAGCCTTGCGCAACCTGCTTGAGCGTGATCGGATGTTTACGGACAGCCTCCGCGCGGAAACGGCGCGGCTGGACGTGCCCGCCATTGAGGTCGACGCCACGATGACTGAGGCCGAGCTCGCCAAGCGAGTGACGGCAGTGTTCGGACTTCTGAGCCGCGACGGCAAGCCGACACCATACTGAGCCCAGTGTCACCAGCGCAATCACCGGTCGGCAGCAGTCGTGCCACCAGCGGCTCAATCCTGCTTGCTTTTTTTAACCGGATTGACGCCCCCGTCCCGTCAACCATCGAGCTTCCAGACATAAGTCATCGACGCGTTCACTTTCGGCAGCTTGCCGATCATCACCTGAGCCGCCGCCTTGATCAGCGAGCGGGTGTTCTCCGGCGACGCGCCCGTCAAGGCCAGCAGTTTGCCGTCGGGGCTGAGACTCGCCCCCAGCGTCGCGTCCGAATCAAGTTCCTGCATCAACTCGCCGCGCCTCGTCCAGAGCTTGACCGTCATCCCGGTGGTGATGAGCACGTCGCCCGCCGGAGTCCAGAAGAATTTGTCGTACCAGTAGGCGCTGCCGTCGCGTATTTTGGTGTCGGTGAGGGACGTGAGCAATGCGCCGGTCTGCGCGTCCCACAGGTGCGCGATCAATCTCACCTTCCTGTCCTTGAGTGCTATCAGGGACAACAGCGAGAGGTTGTTCTTGGCCTTCGTGACGAGCAGCCGACCGTCGGGGCTGTAGACGAAGGTCAGGTTCTCGTCGAACTTTTCCTTGAGCGCCTTGCCGTCGAGTTTGGCGACGAGCGCGCCGGTCTCCGCGCTCCAGATGTTTATTTCCCCCTTGTCGGTCTTCGGCGATTTCGTGACGAAGGTGTTGTTGCGGGGATTCCAGACGGCGAACCACTGGCCGTCTTTCTTCGTGCCGATGGTGTGCCGCAGTTTCCCCGTCGCCGTGTCCCAGATTTTCACGATGCCGTCAGTAAAACTGGTCGTCGCGACGAACCGGCTGTCGGGGCTGAACCGCACGCCGTACACGGTATCGCTCTGCGGCGCGAGATCGGCGACTAATTGACCCGTGTCAGCCTGCCACAGACGCGGCGTGCGGTCGCGGTGCGAGGTGACGATGAACTTGCCATCGGGGCTGAACTCGCCGAGGGCAACGCCTCTCCCGTTTCGCTTTTTCCCCGGCGCGACGTAAGGCTCTAAGGTGAACTTCAGCGCGCCCGTGCTCATGTCGTACACCTGCGCCGCGCCGCCTTTCATGCGCGTCAGCAGGGATTTACCGTCGGGGCTGATGATGCGGTCGCTGATGTATTCGGTCGGCAGTTCCTGTGTCCTCTCCAGCGCGGTCGGGTCTTTGACTTTGTATTCATACTGACCCTCGTAGTTGTAGCCCGACTCGACCTCTTGCTTGTAAAACTTTTCGTAGTAGTTGATGGGCTTGGTCCCCTCTGCGAACTGGCGCAGGAGCCGACCGTCGGATACGTCGTAGAGGCGCACGCGGTCGCTGTGAATGACGAAGGTGCTGCCGTCAGGAGTGAAGTAGATGCTGTTCGGCACAGCGTCGCCTTCGTATTTAATCTGTGCCCTCGCCGTACCCGTGGCGGCGTCGTACAGAGTAACGTCGCGTTTATAGACGGCGAAAGTGCGGTTGTCGGGGCTCCATAGATTCGAATAGCCGTCCGTGATCGTGTGCAGCAGCCGCGCTGTCACTTTCGCTGTCTGCGCGCCGCTCGCTTGCGGCGGGCTGAAGCAGAGCGAACCAAACACACACACGCATGTCAACAGTGACCAGAGTTTTCGCATGAGTATCCTCCTAGCTGTGCGACGACGATGCCTTTTTGCCGCCCGCGGCCAATGCTCTACACAAAGGGCGCGCCGATCTTGCCGGTAAATTCTCTTATCACTAACAAGACGTAGGAGACGGCTTTCCGGTTACGCTCCGAATTCTGCCGACGGCAATTTAAGTTGGGGAATTATCTACTTGACGCAGACCGCAAATCGTTAACTCCGTAACTCTTGGCTAATTGCATCATTATTTTGAAATAGACCCTTCCGCCTGCGGCAAGTAGATAATCTCTTATGTTTAGTCCCGCCCGCAAAAGGCGGCGGGGTCAGTGACTGACTCCGCCGCCGCCGCGAGTGAGCGCGCAGCCATCGGCGCTGCTTAAGCACGGCGCACGAACGCGCCTGGGCCGGGCCGCGGCTTAGTGCTTACGCAGCACCGTGCGGGTCTTCAGCGCGCCCAACTTACCGGGCTGGTTCGAGCCGGTGTCCGCATCGGTCAGCGCCTCGACGTTGACGAAGAAGCGGAAGACGCCCGTCTGCTGCACGTTAAGCAGGAACTGCACGTTGACGCTCGCGCCGGGCGCGAGCGGCTGCGCGAGCGTCAACGTGTCCACCGAGAGCGACGAGTTATTGACGGCGTTGAGGTCAACCCCGGGAAACTCGACCGTCAAGCCCTGCACCAACTTGTTGCCCTGACTCGTCGGGATGGTGATCTGCGGCGAGGAGCGCCCGCGCACGTCGGCCGTGCCGGGGTCCGAGGGGAAGGTCGTGATGTCCACGATACGGAAGCGCAACCGTGTCACCGGCGCGCCGGTCTGATTGGTGAACGTGCGGCGGATGGCGAGCGTGCCGAAGGGCGCGAAGTTCGCCTGGTCGGGCGTCGGGTCGCGCACGCGGTTAGGCGCGCTGGTGCTTGGGACGAGCGGGTCTAAGAGCGACGCCTTGATCTGCGCGTTGCGGTTGATGGGTGACGTGATGTTTTCGGGCCCCGGCGCGCCGACGGTGAAATCCGCGGCGTTGTCCTCCGTGTCCTTCGGCACGCCTGTGCCGGCCATGCTGCGGAAGATGCTCTGGTACGGTTGAAAGGCCCCCTGAGCTATAATCCGCCCGTCACTGGATGTATCCTACGCTAATCCAAACTGGTATGAGCGACGCCCAACGCCTGAATTAACCGGGGGCGCACACAACATCCTAATCATTCAAGTCCTCGATGACAGCCACGCTATGCGCGCTCCGGTTCAATGAGTTGTTAGCCGCGCCCTTATTTTTGCACCAACTGTTTGCCGCGAAACGAAATGGTTCCGCCGGGCTTCATTTCGTAAAAAGGGATTCGTAGTTTTTTAAGCTCGGCGGCAAAGCCGTCTGCATTTGTAGTAATACCCGGGAAGGTGGCGTAATGTTGCGGGATTGCCAGTTTGGCGCGAACAGATTTTGCCGCTTTCGCAGCCATACGCGGTTCCATCCCGAAATGACCGCCGATATTGAGCAAAGCCAGATCAATCTGATATTCCTCGCCAATGATTTCCATATCTTTGAAATATGCGGTATCGCCGGAATGATAAATGGTGGGACCATTCTTGATGATCAGGACAAACCCGGCGGGATTTCCACCGTAAGCTCTTTCCGCTTCGGTCGCAGTGGCTTTCGGATTAAAAACACTGCTCGAATGAACAGCCGATGTCATGGCAACCGTGACCTCACCCTCGGCGATTTGAATTTCACCGCCGATTCCCATGATTGCATCCGTTTCGGCTTGCTTGCTTGGGAAATCAGCCAGCTTTACTAAATTGCCAGCTAACTCAGGATTGCAAATAAGTATTGCCCCTGTTCTTTTTGCTATTTCGACTGCGTCGCCGACGTGATCGCGGTGCCCGTGTGTCAGAAGAATGTAGTCAACTTTTGAAACGGAAGCTAATGGATCCTTGCCATCTTTTGCTTCAGGATTCGAAGGGTTTTTTAGCCAAGGGTCAATCAATAGCAGCTTGCCTCTGGGTGTAGTAATCGAAAAAGCTGCGTGTCCAAACCACTTGACTTTAGTTTCTTGCGCCGATACCGGATAAGCAGAACTAACCGCCAGCATAAATAAAGCAGCAAAAAAAACGAATATCTTCATGAGTATCTCCTCAACAAATTGGAAGAAACGCAGAGCGTCCCGCCGTGATTCACACAGCATTCATTTTAGTTTCCTTCCACGAAGCGGCTAACGCCCGGCATCAGCGGCGCGCTATTACCTTTGATGATGACATTCAAGCTAATTGCGCGTCCGCTGCATGCCGTTGTTAGCCCGCCCGTACCTGCCTTTGGGAAGATGATGGCCGGGTCACTCCTTCTGATACGCGAAAGAGATGTTTTCTATTCGCACGATCTCCCACTTCCGCAGCACAAAACCAGATTGCAACTCGTAATGCAGACGAAGCCGGCCGGCCAGCTTTTTCGTATGCCCTTGCTGCTCTGAGCGCGGCGATGTGCGCGTCCGCAAATCGATGACGAACGTCGCCTTATCGCCCGCAAGCTGCTTCTCTAAAATCTCTAGCTCCTTCGGCTCGTTGGGGAAGAAGCGCCAGCTTGAGGGTTCCGAAGCGTCGCCCTCCGCCGGCACTTCGACCCGCTTGCCGTTGATGTCTTCGCGAATCGTTTCCAAGGTGATTTCAGGCAACCGGTCTTCGGGCGGCGGGCCGCCCTCGCAAGCGCCTGCTAACGCCGACAAGAGTAAGAGGAGGAGCAAAGGAAATGCTCGGCGGCTCATAAGTAAGTCCTCAACACAGATATAAGCATGTAATCGGCGCGCCCTACGCTTGCCAACGGCTGCGGATTACGAAACGACCTCACTATAGGCATGATTAACTTCAGCGGGCTAACGCCCAAATTAACCCGCGCCGAGCGAGCAGCACACAAGATACACCAGAGGAAACATCTTGAGAAGAATGCTATCAACTTAAGAGTTCACATAAGAGAGGGATGATTTCTGCTCCATTCGTTCGCTTACTATCTTGCTCAAATCTAACTGGCGACCCGCCAGTGCCAGTACGAGGTAAAATAAAATTGAAAAACAAAAATGGATATCTTGTCCAAAAAGAGGCTTCGTCGAAAAACTCAAAATTTGTTAGTTCAAAAGTTTTCTTGTTCAAGATAGTGCCTCGAATAATCTGAGATCCTATTTAGCAGCCCAACGCTCGAATTCAGCGGGCGAGACGAATCGTAGCAAGCATTCAAGCCTTGCGGATGACATGCATGCTAGCCCGCTCCGCTGCAATGAGTTGTTCGACCGCCCCTACTGGCGCGTGTAATCATCGACGATGTTCAAAGGGCGGAACACTCTGCCGTCAGCCAAAGTGTCGCGCATGAAGGCCATCGAGTATCGTTCATCAGCCTTCGGCGGCAGCGACAGGGGCACGCGCTCGATGTGGGCACGCCCGCGCCGCCTTCGCTTGCGTAACTTGAGCCCTGCTTCGCCGTCGAGGCGGTAGACGCGCTTGTGGTTGACTGGCCAGGCTTCGCGCCGCAACAAGCCCCAGAGCCGCTGCTAGCCGTAGCGCGGGCGCTCGGCCGCCAACTCGCGCAATCGCTGACGTAAGCCTTCGGCGGCGGGTCTGCGCGAGCGATAGCGCAAGCTGGAGTGCGAGCGCGAGAGCACCTGTCCAACTCGCCGCTCCGACACTTGATAGCTCTGTTGTAAGTAGCGTGCTGCCTCGCGCCTTGCGGCAGCGCGTACCACTTTTTTGCGAGCACGTCCTTGAGCATCCGGTTATCAAGCGTTAAGTCCGCGACTGCTGTCTTGAGCCTGCGGTTCTCATCTTCGAGTTGCTTGAGCCGCCGCGCTTCGTTCACGTCGAGACCGCCATACTTAGCTTTCCAGCGATGATAGGTCTGCTCCGAGATGCCATGCGTGCGGCAGGCATCAGTGACCCACTGTCCTGTCTCGACGCTCTTGAGGACGTTGATGATCTGCTCTTCGGTGAATCTAGACTTGCGCAGCTTGAGTTCTCCTCGTCGGTTAGTTTACGAGAGAACTCTCATTATCCCTGCACCTCTTTTCGGGCAGGAGGTCACGAGCACCGGCTGCTGCCGTTCACCATCGGCACTGATAAGCATGCGTCATACCCGGAGGCGTTCGCCGCCTCCATCAAAGAGAAAGTCCTACCTCGGGATTGTAAGCGGCGGCGGGTGAAGTACCTCAACAACGTCATCGAGCAAGACCACAGGGCGATCCGGAGACGGTGGCGAGCGATGCAATGTTTCCGCTCTTTCCACACCGCCGAGTGGACGCTGGAAGGTGTTGAGGCAGCGCACATGATGCGGAAGGGGCAGGTGAAAAGGTTAGACGGCAGGGATGCAATAGGGCAGGCGAAGTTCGTCGCGAGCCTGTTCGGGGTCGCGGCATAGCCTCGGGGCAACTCACGACCTTCCTCGTCTCAATTCAATTTTCGCAACGCTACCGTTAAAGTCGGTGTTCAGCACGAGCTAAACGGTCATTGACATGGCCGGTGGCGTTAGCATAAAAGCACATCTGCCCTCGTGCAGTCGTAGATAGTAACTACCCGACCGTCTTCTCGTCATTTTGCTTCCCTGAAAGGAAGAGAACCTGTGAAACGCACTCTTCTGTCCATCGTATTGTTAACCGCGTCCCTTCTCGTGGCCTTTCTCTGTCATACTCACTCTGTCAATGCGCAAGAGGCACTCCCGCATCAACACGAACATTCAGAAAAGCTCGGGCGGGTAAACTTCGCCGTCTCCTGTAGCCCCCAGGCTCAGAGGACATTCAATCACGCAGTCGCCTGGCTCCATTCTTTCGAATATGAAGAAGCTGAAAAGGCGTTCACCGAAGTTACTGTCACTGATCCGCGATGTGGCATGGGTTACTGGGGCGTCGCGATGAGCAACTACCATCCCCTCTGGGCACCACCGACTCCGGCAGAGTTACAGAAGGCAGCAAGTGCGGTGGAAAAGGCAAAAGCCGTCAGCGCACGGACTGGGCGCGAGCGAGATTACATCGCGGCGATAGAGGTTTTCTACAAAGACTCTGACAATCTCGATCATCGAACGCGCACGTTCGCTTACAGTGAAGCGATGGAGCAGCTTTACCAACGCCATCCGTCAGACCGTGAGGCCGGCGTCTTCTATGCGCTGACGCTCATCGCAAAGGGGATGATGGCAAATGATAAAAGCTATGTCAGCGAAAAGAAGGCCGCTCAGATTTTGAATCGCGTCCTCGCCCTTGAGCCGCAGCATCCGGGCGTCACTCACTACCTTATTCACAGCTACGACTATCCGGCATTAGCACATCTGGCGCTGCCCGCCGCACGGAGCTATGCGAAGATTGCGCCCGCTTCAGCCCACGCGCGGCACATGCCTTCACACATTTTCACCCGGCTGGGTCTGTGGCAAGAAGCGATACAGTCAAACCTGGATGCAAAGGCGGCGGCCCGAGATTTTGCAGTCAGAAACGGCATGTCCGGTACTTGGGATGAGCAATTTCATGCGATGGACTATCTGGCTTACGCCTACCTGCAAGGCGCGCAGGATAAACAGGCGCAGGGCGTGCTCGATGAGTTGAACAAGATTGAGAAAGCTGAGCCGGAGACTTTCAAGGTGGCGTATGCCGTCACGGCTATCCCTGCACGCTATGCGCTCGAACGGCGACGATGGGATGAGGCGGCCAAATTGACCTTGCCTCTAGGTACTTTGGGAGCGTTCCCCTGGCAGCGCTTTCGCTGGGCCGAAGCCCACATTCATCTGGCACGCGCGATTGGGGCTGCGCGCACCGGGGATAAGGCGTCAGCGCGTCAGGATGTCGAGAAACTAGCCGCTATTCGGGAGGAGCTGGTTGAAATCAAAGGCGGTTACGATTGGTCTAAACAGGTTGAGATTGAGCGTCAGGTTGCGGCCGGATGGCTGGCGCACGCTGAAGGCAAGCAGGAAGAATCGCTCCGGCTGATGCGCGCGGCGGCGGAGTTAGATGACGCGACGGAAAAACACCCCGTCACGCCCGGCACGCTTCTTCCCGCGCGCGAGCAACTCGGCGAGCTGCTGCTGGAGCTTAATCAACCTATAGCGGCCTTGCAGGAGTTCGAGACCTCGCTTCGCAGCGCGCCCAATCGGTTCAATGGACTGTATGGCGCAGCGCGTGCGGCCAAACTCGCGTCAGATCGAAAGAGGGCTAAGACTTACTACGGGAAGCTCATAGCACTGTGTCGCCACTCCGATAATATCAGGCCCGAGATCGAGGAGGCGAGAGCGTTCCTCGTAGGAAAAAAGGAGCGTTTGTCGCGTGTACACTAGTTCAGGCAGACGATTGCGTCAGTCCCCGGCAGCGATGTGCGCCCGATCCGTTACATGGATTTCAGATTCGCCCTGCCGGACGAATCCCCTCCGGTCGTAGGAATGACCCATCACTAAGCCGAGCACAAAGTAGCCGAGAATGAATGCGCCTATTGCGAAAATTGTGTCGCCAATAACTCGCATCCACCGCAGAGTGTCCATGTGACCCGTTTGGAGAAATTCAGCCGAACGGGCGTACCATGTTCCGTATTCCACGGCTGCCCACGTCTGCATCAACCCGATGGGCAGCAGTGATATTAAGACCATCAGCAGGAGTCCTATGTTAATCCCCCAGAAGGAATATTTCATCGGCCATTCCTTCCATGCCTTACCGGGTTGTAGTGCCCGCAAGCAGAAGAGCATGAGGCCAATACCAAGCATGCCGTAGACGCCGAAGAGAGCCGTGTGCCCGTGGACAGGTGTGGTGTTTTTAGTCGCGTAAAAAGGAACGCAATTACCACGGTCGCGAAGACCTCGAAGAATCCTTCCACCCAGAGGTGAACGACCCACCAACGCCAGTATTCCGCCGTCACCAGATTGCTGCGCTGACCGTACATCAGCCCCGCCGCGTAGAAGAGGGGGATGGCGATACTCGCAATCAGGAACAGCATCAGGAGTGAACGGTTCTCGTCGCGGCGCGCGAGCGCAGGCCGGATCGCGCGCCACATCAGGAAGAGCCAGAAGGTGAGTCCGATGAAGAGTAATAACTGCCAGAAACGCCCGAGATCAACGTACTCATAGCCCTGATGGCCGAACCAGAACCAGTATTCGCCCAAATATTGATGAACGCTGGATGTGATCGTGGTCGAAGAGAGCGCGCCCGTCCGTGGTCACGACCTGCTGCGGGATCGGCGGGGCGTTACTGAGCATCTGGACTCCCACTCCGCCGAGCACCGCGAACGAGCCGATGATGACGACCGCCAGAGCGATCCATAAACGCTTATATGACATCGAGTAGCCTCCTTATCAAGCACCTCTACCCCGGCGCAGTTGGTTAATTGCATGTGGCGCGCTAAAGGGTTAAACCCTTCCGCGAACGACACTCCTTCTGCAAACAGCGCTCACGGCAAGGTGCGTTTCAAAAATAGTTATGCAGGGGAGGCGAACCTCATATAAAGCACTCAACCCCATGCTTGGAAACCTACCTGCAAAAGAAATGTTTGTCTGTGACATAAGTCATCTCCCTCACGGCGTTGCGCTGTCATGATGCTTTTGAAGGGAGTAGCTCCGGAGATTCGGAGCAAAGGATAGAGAATATGAAGAGAGTCATTATCAAAGATGTGGAAAAATACGAAGACGAAAAGTATGTCAGGCCAGTGCTGTTCAAGGGTGAGCGGACGACCTGCCTGTTGCTCTGTTTGAAGCCCGGCCAGTCCGTGCCCGCGCACCGCCACGAAGGTTTCGAGATCGTGCTCCAACCCTTGCAGGGTGAGGCCGAGGCCGTGCTCGACGGCGAGCCGGCGACGCTGCGCGCAGGCGAGGTGCTCTTCGTCGATGGCGCGAACGACTTCGCCCCCGTCAACAAGGGCGACAAGAATTTCACGATGCTCATCACGCTGGTGCGCCGTTGAGTAGAACCCGCGAAGAATTATTAAAGGAGTAAAACGGATGTTTCGAGCAGGCGCTCTATACACGATGGGCCAACCGCACGTGCCGAACTTCGCCGACCCGCTCGGCCTGATGTCGCATTGCCACCGGAAGATTGAAAGTTATCTGGCGGGCCTCGCCACGTCTGGAGAGAAACTTCTCCGAGGCAGCACGGAAGAACGGGCGGCGGGATTTCGAATCATAGATGCGGCGCGCGAGCATTTCGCAGTGCGCGGCCCCAAGCATACGGAAGATGAAGAAATATCCCTTTTCCCGCGCCTGCGCGAATACGGCGGTCGTGAGGTCGAGGATGCCCTTGCGGCACTTGCGGTGCTTGAGACCGAGCACCGAGTGGCGGAGGGTGTGCATTCCGAGTTCGACGAGCTGATCGAGAGGCTGCCCCGGAACGGTTCCGCCGCAATGAAAGAGATCTATCTCTTTAACGAACTGGTCGCAGAGCTGACCGACCTTTACCGTCCTCACATCCGCATCGAGGACGAGATTATCTTTCCGACTGCGGCGCGGGTCATGCCGTCCAATGTGCTGTTGATGATTGGTGAAGAGCTGCGAGCGCGCCGCCGTGAACTCCTCGCGGGTTTGCGTGGCGGGATAACAAGCGGCGTCCCCGTCGCGGCTCTTCGTTAAGTCCGTACAAGTTCTTGCCCGTAGGGTAGGTGTCCGAAGGCCAGAGAGGGATACGGGCACGCCTCCCGCGGCGTGCGGTTTCTCACTTTTCTCTGAATCAGAATAAGCTCAGCCGCGACCACGAAATTCCGACCCTGATCGATACCGGGGCATGAAGGTCAGCCACCGCTGCTTGCGGAAAACCGTGGCGGAAGGTTGTCAATTTCGCGCTTCATGCGAACGCTCATTCCGGCGCATTCCGTAGGGGTCATCAAGATTTCAGGCCAGAGGTAAACTTGCTCCTCTTCCATCCGGTTATGATCTTGAAGACGGCTACTGACTGAGAGTACGCGGTGCTTGATCTCCAAGAAGTGATCTAACGTAGGCTCGTTGCCTGGGAGGAACCAGACGCGCGCCGCATTGACGGCCTTTGCCAGCTCGACCATGAAGAAGTCATGATCTTCACGCAGAAGGTCCAACACATCCCGCACGTGATCGGACGATGGCACATCAGTCGGAGAAATGTTTGCGGGTCGGTCAAGCGCGCCGAGGATAGAAGGGAACAGGTGAAGATGTTCGGCGCGAATGTGTACGGCCAGCCGCGCCCACAACAGATCGAGGCGCTCGAAGCTGCGAGCCTTATCACTCTCGTCCAGGGCGGCAAGTAAATCGTGGATCAAAGTGTCCACTTCCGAGTGGTCGTCAACCATAACGCCTGCTCCCTCCTGTAACTTTTTGTTGTCGGTAGTTGACATATAAATTACAGACCGCCGTCAATCTTTAGAACATCACTGAGCTTCATCTCGGCGGTTACTTTCATCTTGGCCTCTTTCTTGGCTAGTGGTCTAGTTTGAAAAGTCTCATTTAATATCTACGCCCATCATCGTATGATTTCGTCCGGTGACAAATGACTTATGTCACAGCATGAGGATTCGTCTTTATAGTATTTTTGGTATGGCTGTCGCCGGATCAACTCCCGTCGTGACTGAAGTGATATTTGCGGTGACGTTACTCCCGGACGAAGGAGACGAAGTATCGAAGGGAAAGCATGAGCCAAACATTCAAACCCGGTGCGGGGCGCGCCCTTTTTCTCTCAACTACGGCGTTCGCCGCATCATTCGCCGTGTGGGGCCTCATCGGGGCGCTCGCGCCGACCTTTACGCAAATTTATAATCTGTCGGCCACGCGTAAGAGTCTGCTGATAGCCATCCCGGTTTTGCTCGGCTCAATCGGGCGGCTGCCGGCGGGGATGCTCGCGGACAGGTTCGGCGGGCGGCGCGTCTACGCGGCCTTGCTCGTCATCTCTGCCATCCCGGCCATCGCCATTGGCTTCTCGACGAGCTATACGCAACTCATCTACCTGGGGCTGTTCCTGGGAATTGCGGGGACAACTTTTCCAGTCGGCGTGGGCTTTACGTCGAAATGGTTCACGGCGGAGAAGCAGGGGACGGCGCTTGGCATTTACGGCATGGGTAACATCGGCCAGTCGCTCACCGTGTTCGGAGCGCCGGTGCTCGTAACTTATGTCTTCGGGGGCAACTGGCGGCCCGTCTTCTTCGTCTTCGCCGCGCTGGCGCTGGCCTGGGGTGTCGTCTTCTACCTCTTTGCGCGTGACGCCCCATCCACCGTTAAGCCTAAGACAGTATCCGAGAATTTATCCGTGCTGCGCGGTTCGCCGCTCGCGTGGGTACTCTCGCTTTTCTACTTCCTCACCTTTGGCGGATTCGTCGCGCTCGGCCTCTACCTCCCGACGCTGCTCAAAGACTTGTTCGGCCTGACGGCGACGGACGCAGGCGCGCGCACCGCCGGGTTCGTCCTCCTCGCGACGTTGATGCGGCCCGTCGGCGGGCTGCTGGCGGATCGCTTCGGGGGCGTGCGCGTGCTTCGTTACATCTTTGTGGCTATTGCCGCCCTCGGCCTGCTGATGGGCTGTGCGTGGATGCCGACATTCACCGTCGGGGCGCTCGGGGCGGCGGCCTCTCTGGGTCTCGGTAACGGCGCTGTCTTTAAGCTCGTGCCGCAATATTTCCCCAAAGAGACCGGCACCGTGACCGGGCTTGTCGGGGCTTTCGGCGGACTCGGAGGATTCTTCCCGCCCCTGGCGTTGGGGGTGATACGCGACATGACGGGCGGCTACGCATGGGGCTTCGTCTTCCTCACATGTTTTGCGCTCGCCTGCCTAGCTGTACATTACTTCGTGTTGGTGCGCCCTACTGCCGGAGGAGGCAGCGCGAATCTCGCGCCCTCTGTAGCCGGTTAGACTTAACGCCTGCTGACCGTATCAGGCTTGAATTAAGGTTCGAGGCGCGTGCAATATAGCGCCTGATGAGCACAGATAAAGTTGCAGCCCTCGCCCGCACGGCGCTCTTTAAGGAACTTGACGAAGGCACACTGTGCGCTCTCGCCGCCCGCGCCGTCGAACGGCGTTTTCAAAAGGACGAATTGCTGTTTGTGGCGGGTGAGGAAGCGCGCGGGCTTTATGTGATCGTCGAGGGTGCGGTGCGCGCCGTTCGCGTGAACCCGGACGGACGCGAGCAAGTCATCCACGTCGAACGCGCCGGTGCGACCGTCGCCGAGGTGCCGGTCTTCGACGACGGCGCTTTCCCTTCCACGGTCGCCGCAGAAACCGACTCCATTCTCCTCTTCATTGATAAACGCGATGTGCGCAAACTGTGCCTGGAACACCCGCAAATCTCGCTTGCCGCACTCAAAGTCCTTGCCGGAAGACTTAGGCGCTGCGCCGAGCTTGTCGAGACGCTCAGCTTGCGTGAGGTCGGACAGCGGCTCGCGCGTCTTCTGCTGGCGGAGGCTCAGGCCAGAGGAGAAAGCTCAAATGAAGGTCTGGCCGTCACACTCTCGCTAACTAATCAGCAGATCGCGGCGCGCGTCGGTTCGGTTCGTGAAGTAGTATCGCGCGCGCTCACCCGACTTCAGCAGGACAATCTGATCGTGCTTAACGGTCGTCGCTTGTCCATCCCGGATGCAGCGGCTCTCGCAGCCTACGCGGGCGCAGAGTGATAACTCAGGCTACTCTTCCAGCTTCTTTGATGTTATTCCCTTAATCCCTCCGACACTCGCCCGGCGAAAACTCGGTCCTACTTATCACTGTGACATAAGTCATATCGTAGCTCGGCGCGCGCGGTTATTATTTCGTTTGAAAGTAGAGGCAGCTTGCAGTATCTTGACGGAAATTAAAACTAATGACGCTACTCTCTCGACCCGAGGAGTTCACTGAGGGGGTGGAACCTACTAGAGGATATACGAGGGGAACTCCTTCATGCGCGCGCCAGTCAATCACCGCCGCCCGATACTCTTAGCGCTCGCAGCCTCAGCCGGACTCACAGCTCTCATCATTATTGGATCGCGCAACCTCGAACACTACGACGCCGCGCTCTTCGGTTACACGGTGGCGAGCGTCGTCGCCTTCGGCGCAATTGTCTTTCGTTACGTCATCTGGTTGCAGCGCCCGGCGACGCGCCGTTACTGGCTGCGCGGTTGGCAGTTATTCCGCGAACGCAAGAAACTGCTAACTAACACGAAGATCGCGGCGGAGACTGCGGCGACAAATTTGCTCGCCCAAAAATTCATCTTCAAGCGCGGTTCGGCGCGGTGGCTAATGCACTTCCTAATTATGTGGGGCTGCGTTCTCTCCGCGTTGATTACATTCCCGCTCGTCTTCGGCTGGGTGCATTTCAAACTGGAAGGCGCGCAAGGCTACCGCCCCTATGTCTTCGGCTTTCCGATGCCCTTGATGCAGGGTCGAGAACTGCTCGCGTGGGTCACCTTCCACGCGCTGGATTTCACCGCGATCATGGTTATCGCGGGCTGCGCCATAGCCATCCACCGCCGCCTGCGTGACCGGGGGGCCATCGCGTTGCAACAGTACATGCTGGACTTCGTGCCGCACCTGCTCCTGATCTCCGTTTCGGTGACGGGGCTGATGCTGACGGTTTCGAGCCTATGGCTGGGCGGATACATGTATTACTTCATCGCGCTCACGCATCAGGCGCTCGTGATTATGACGCTCTTCTACCTGCCCTTCGGTAAGCTCTTCCACGTCGTACAGCGTCCCGCCTCAATCGGCGTTGAACTTTACCAGCAGCGCGCGCGCGAGATGCCGCAAGCTGCTTGCGCGCGTTGCGGGACTGAGTTCGTCGGGCAGATGTGGCTTGACGATTTGAAGAAGGTGGTTGACGAACTCGGCTTTGATTACCGGATGGAGAATGGCCGCCACCTGCAAGACTACTGCCCGCGTTGCAAACGCATCATGCGGGGGCTGGCGTATGCTTCGCTGCCTGATCCGATTGAGAAAGTCTTTCAAGGAGAGAGGGCGGGGAAAGACTGATTTAATATTTCTCATTCTCATCGGCTCAATGAATCAATCTGTCAATAATTCAATGGTCTGATACATCTATGGGTAAAGTCGGAAATCTGGAACAGATCGTCAAGGAATTCGGGCCGCATCTGCATGATGCGCCGCATGACGGGTGGCGCGCTGACCGCGTCATCGACCAAGTTGTGCCGACGCATTGCCCGTATTGCGCGGTGCAATGCGGCATGAATCTGCTGGTCGAAAATAATCATGTCGTCGGCTTTGAGCCACGCTACGATTTCCCTGTCAATGAGGGTCGGCTATGCCCGAAAGGTGTCACCGCCTATCTGCAGGTTCACCACCCCGACAGACTCCTTTACCCGCTTATCAAACGAAACGGTATGTTCGAGCGCGCGACGTGGGACGAAGCGCTTGACCTCGTCGTCTCCAAATTCAAGGAAATACAGGCGAGGGACGGCAAAGATTCCATCGGCGTTTATTCCGGGTCGTCTCTGACAACGGAGAAGACGTATTTGATGGGCAAGTTCGCCCGTGCCGGGTTGGGAACGCGCTACGTAGACTACAACGGGCGGCTCTGCATGGTGTCGGCGGCGGCAGGCAACAACAAAGCCTTCGGCATCGACCGCGCCGCGAATCCGTGGAGCGACATCCCGCTCGCCGAGGTGCTACTGATTGCTGGCGCGAACTGCGCCGAGACTTTTCCCGTCCTGAACAAATTCTTGTGGCAGCAGCGCGACAACGGCGGAAGCTGGATTATCGTGGACCCGCGCGAAACACCCACCGCACGACAAGGCGATCTTGCATCTTCAACTGAAACCCGGCACTGACGTTGCGCTCGCTAACGGAATGCTGCACGTTTTGATTGAAGAAAATTTAGTTGATGAAGCATTCATCAACTCGCGCACGAATGGTTGGGAAGAAACGAAGACCGTTATGGCGCGCTACACGCCCGATGTGGCATCACAGATTTCAGGGGTTCCAGCAGAAAAGATCGTCAAGGCGGCGCGTCTTTATGGTCGGGCGAAGACCGGGATACTGATGCACGCGCGCGGCATCGAGCACCACACGAACGGCGTCAACAACGTCCTCTCCTACATTAACATCGTGCTCGCGACGGGCAAGATCGGCAAGCCCGGCAGCGGCTACGGCACGATTACGGGTCAGGGCAATGGGCAGGGCGGGCGCGAACACGGGCAAAAGGCAGATCAACTTCCCGGCCAGCGTTCGATGCTCAACCCGGAACATCGCAAACACGTCTGCCAGGTCTGGGGATTACCCGAAGAAGAGTTGCCGCAGGCCGGGGTCTCGGTCGTCGAGATGTTCGACAAGATGCGCGCGGGCGAGATACGCGGGCTGCTCTCGATCTGCAATAACGTGATGGTCAGTCTGCCGGACATCAACGCTGTGCGTCGCTCGCTCGAAGGCTTGGAGTTTTACGTCAACATAGATTTCTTCATGTCCGAAAGCTCGCGTTACGCAGATGTCGTTTTACCGGGTTCGGCTTGGAGCGAAGACGAAGGCGTGACGTGCAACAGCGAGGGCCGAGTCGTCAAAATCAATAAGGCGAACGATCCGCCGGGCGAAGCTAAACAGGATTGGTGGATCGTGCAGGAGATCGCGCGCCGCATGGGGCGCGAGAAGTATTTCACGTTCAACTCTCCGCGCGAAATCTTCGATGAACTGCGCGTCGCATCGCGGGGCGGCTAACTGCGATTACTACGGCATCACGTATGAAAAGATCGAAGCGAACAACGGCGTGTTCTGGCCGTGCCCGACGGAAGACCACCCGGGCACGCCGCGACTTTTTGAAGAGCGCTTCTATCACCCGGATGGAAGGGCGAAGTTTCACGCCATCGAATACAACCCTCCGGCTGAGACGCCCGACGACGAATACCCGCTGATTCTCACGAGCGGTCGCGTCGTCTATCAGTATCTCTCCGGCAATCAGACTAGACGCATTGGTTTTCTCGTCGAGCAGTGCCCGGAGCCTTATGTCGAGGTTCATCCTGAAACTGCCATGAAGCTCAAGATCAACGACGGCGAGCGCGTGCGCGTGCGTTCACGTCGCGGTGAGGGCATCTTTCCGGTGCTCGTCGTGCGCACCATTCGACCCGATACGATCTTCATCCCGTACCACTGGGGCGAGGAACTCGCGGCGAACCAGTTGACGAACCCGGCGCTCGACCCCACGTCGAAGATACCGGAGTACAAAGCGTGCGCCGCGCGCATTGAGAAGATTCATTCGCGGGCATTGCCGATTCTGGGCAAGCAGCGCAAAGGCGTCTCGCAAAGCGAAGTGAGAAAGGGGTAGATGATGGAAGAGACGATGTTCATAGACCCGCAGCGCTGCATCGGCTGCCGCGCCTGCGTCGCCGCGTGCCGCGAGTGCGCGACGCACAAAGGCTACTCGATGATCTTTGTGGATTACCTCGACCGGGCGGAGACGACTGCGACGATGCCGACGGTGTGCATGCACTGTGTGGAGCCGACGTGCGCCCTCGTTTGTCCGGCAGACGCGATCAAAGTTTCGGAAGAGGGCGTCGTGATGTCGGCCCTGAAGCCGCGCTGCCTTGATTGCCGCAACTGCGTCAATGCCTGCCCGTTCGGAGTGCCGAAGTACAACACGCAGATGCACCTTCAGATGAAGTGCGACATGTGCTACGACCGCTCCAGCGAGGGCTTGAAGCCGATGTGCGCGAGTGTGTGCCCGACAGGCGCGATCTCCTTTGGCAAGTATGAGCAGATCGTCCCGCTTCGTCGCACCAAGCCGGTCAACGTCCACGTCTTCGGCAATCAGCACGTCGAGACGAAAGTTTACTTGATGCTGCCGACCGACGCGGACGACGGTTAACGTGGATGGGTGCGGGGTTTTCGAAGGGCAACTCTCATTAGCAGAACAGCCCGCGACGGTCGAATCGTGGATTGATACTCAGGTAGAGGGTTCGGACAAGAGCAATGAGTTCTGAAAATTCAAAATTATCTAACACTATTAGAGACGTTCTCTCAGAACCAATTTCCGATGAAGGTGATGTGCGTGCGGCAACCCGTCCGCACCAGCATGACTTTCCGTATGATCGCGGCGAAGAGGCGCAGGTCACGCGGCGGGAGTTCTGCAACTTCCTCGCCGTGACTTCAACCGCACTCTTCGTCAGCGCCGCGGGCTTCGCGGGGAAAGCGGTGCTTGATCGAACCGGCGTCGGGCAATTCACGCCGGCAAAAATTGAGGGCGCTGCTGCCCTCGCGCCGGGTTCGTCCTTAAACTTTCGTTACCCGACCGAGAAAGACACTGCGATACTTATTCGCGCCGCCGATGGCCAATACTTTGCATACGGGCAGAAATGCACACACCTCTCATGCCCCGTCTATTTTGCAAGAGAACACGAGCGACTTGAGTGTCCTTGCCATGAGGGTGGCTTCGATGTGCGGACGGGCAACGTCTTATACGGACCGCCGCCGCGCCCGCTCGATTCGATAGAACTGGAAGTGCGCGCGGGCGGTGAAGTGTGGGCGTTGGGAAGAAAGGCCGGTGGTGATGAGCACTCGGTATAAAACGACCTCCGTGAATGACGAGGGTCCGAATGAGGCCCGCGCCTTACATGGGCACGCGGCAGTCTGGCAGACGCGGCTCATCCTGCTGGTGATGATCAACGTCGCGCAACTCTGGATTCTCTCTGCCACGGTTGAAGCCGCCCTCGCCCGTCAATATCGTGTACTGCTTCCGCTCATCATCTCCTCAGCAATTTGTTGGTTAATAACCCTCTCCATCATTTTCTGGTGGAAACCAGTCTCACGCCGATATACGAGCACCGGGTATATCCGCAACAAGCCTGAGTGAGTATCAGAAGTGCCACTGCGGAGGTCATCAGACACTGAAACAAAAGATCATCGGTTTTCACAAGGACGAGCACGCGGACTGGGTCGCGGATTTGGAGTGTGGTCATCAACAGCACGTTCGGCACAAACCGCCCTGGATGAAGCGTCCGTGGATTGAGACACCCGAAGGCCGTCAGTCGCGCATCGGAGTGGAATTAGACTGTAAGCGGTGTGATGAGCTGAATACGGTTGTGTTGCAAAGGTTATTATGAGGCGCGAAAGATCGCTAGGTCGATTCTATTATGCTGCGACCTGAAAGAAGTTCAAGACGATCTTGGCCTGACCTCGTGCCTCACTACCACTTAATCTTTTAACCTGCCCCTTCATCATCAGGTTCAGCGCCTGCCGTTATATACAAGTATGGAAAAACAAGGGTTGCGCATACGCAAGCCTGCGTGAGACGATGAGCGTAAATTGAGGACAAGGGGAAACCGAAAGCTCCAGATTCGACGAAACCCGCGCCCACCCATTCACCAACTGTGAGGATCAACTATGTCACGCATGTCCGCACTGTTCGTCTGCCTCCTTGTGCTCAGTACCGCCTGTGGAGGCAATTCGGAAAACAGCAGCGCGCCCCGTGAAACCACCTCCGGGCCGGTTGAAAACCAATCGGGAAACCGTAGCACGCCGGGTCGAACTACTTCCGGGCTGGTGGAAGGCAAGGACTATGTTGTGTTCGAGCGCGTCCGGTTCAACGATCAGGAGGGCTTCGACAGGCCCGTCGAGGCGGTGAGCATACTGGCGCCGCGCGGCTGGCGAACCGAGGGCGGCATCCGCTGGAATTGGGGATGCCGTGGCGATCTTGCGTCGTGGCATTACTCGGTGACATCACCTGACGGAGCGATACAATTCAAGCTGCTGCCCAGCCGCACGTTCGGCTTCTTTCAGGACCAAATGCTCCAGCAGTCCGCGCTCGCGGCGGCGCAACGCGGCGATTGCGAGGTGAGCCAGCCCTTCAATGCGGCGCAGTACCTCGAACAATTTGCGCGCACAGAACTCGGCGGCGCGACCGTCAGCAACGTTCGCAACGACGAGAGAACCCGGGCCGTGATGGACAAGATCAACGCCAACAGCAACGCTATCGCGCAGCAGTACGGCATGAACTCGAACCACACCGGCAGCGCCGTGTACGGCACTCTCACCTGGCCCGACGGCACCAAGGGCCTGGCCCAGGTCGGCGTAATGGTGGTCATGACTCAGAGCACAGACCTGAACGGCATGCCTAACGGAACCGCCAGCACGTCGGTTTTTCTCCGGGCCTTTATCCGCTACCCGCCTGAGCGCGAAGCAGAAGCGCTTAAGCTCTGGGGAACTATCGGCGCGAGTCAGAGGGTGAATCCGATATGGAAGCAGGCGAAAGAGACGTTCATGACCCAACTGGGCAACAAGGAACACGCCGACCGCATGGAACGTCTGCGGCTGCAGGGCGAGCAATCCGCTGCCTACGCCAAGGCGCAGAGCGACGCATCCGACGCGCGCATGAGGAACTGGGAGCGGGCGCAAGCCTCTTCCGACGCCAGCCAGGGCCGTTTCATCCAGACGATCCGCGAAGTGGAAACGTGGAAAGACAGCAGCGGCACCCCAGTCGAACTCAGCGCCGGCTACAGCCACGGGTGGAGCCGGCCTGACGGCTCGATCATCCTCACCAATAACTCGCTTTTCAACCCGGCGGTTGAACTACAGCAGAACTGGGAACGGATGGAAAAACCGCCGCGCTAACACGCGTCCCGGCCGGGTCGGGCAGATTCGACTGACGCGAAAACCCTCCGGCAAGGTTATGATTTGTCTTCGCTTTCAAGCACGAAGAGGTAAAGGTCACGGCCGATGACACCGGCGAAACTCCTACCCGCCCGGTGCGTAGCGATGCGGTCGAACCGGGCGGGAAATTGTGCGACCTTGTGGCCGGCTGCCGAGAGGACGACGGTTTCATCCTCTCTCAGCGATCTGAGCGCGCACCATGGGAAACGCGCAACTCCTGCCGCCAAGACCGTAGTGTCTCCCACGGCCCAATACTCTTCAATGAGTTGTCCGCTTTGAGCGTCTATCACCCGCAGCCCACTTCCGCTACTGAAGGCGAGATAGCGGCCATCGGGCGAGAACGCCAGATCGCGCACGTGGATGCCCCACCATGACTCCCACTCCGTTGGGAACTTGGCAAGCAGTTCACCGGTCGCGGCGTCCCAGAGTTTGAGAGTGTTGTCTCCGTTGTCGCCTCCCGAAGCGAGGCGGCGGCCGTCAGGAGAAAACGCCACGCTGAGCACATCGTCCTCGTGCGCAAGTATGCAGAGGATTTCTTTGCCACTTTGTAGGTCCCAGACCCGCACATTGTTCGAGCGCGGGCGATCAAGCGAAAACTCACTCCCTTCGTCCGTGTAATCGGCCCCGCCCGTGGCCAGCCGCAACCCGTCGGGCGAGAAGGCTGCGCAGGTGCTCCACGCCGAGTGGCCCGGGAAGGAGACTAGCAGCCTGCCATCGACAGCATCCCAGATTTGAAGCTCTTCTTCTTGGGAGCGGCCGGCTGAAGCGACCCGCTGCCCCGCCTGATCAAAGGCCACGAACCTATGCCCGTCGAGCCGTTGGAGTTCGCGGCCCGTCGCGGCGTCCCATAGGCACAGGTCGTATGCAGCCGTGGCTAGGAACTGCCCGTCGGGCGAAAAAGCGAGGTCGGTGATGTTGCCGTCCGCACGCCGCAGCCGAGGCACGTGCGCCGCGTCCTCCGCATTCCAAATGCGGGCGGTTCCGTCCGGGAAACCGCAAACAAGGCGGCGGCGCGTAAGCCGTTCAAGCCGCCGCTCGATGATTTCCGGGTTTGTTGCCTGCCAAGAGCTTTCGCCGGGCACGAAAAGACCTTCGAGATTTGACGGGAAGAACGCGATTGCAGAAGCCTCGCCTGAGTCGCCGGTATGACAGGCTAGGAGCGCACCCGTATCCGCGTCCCAGACTCGAACGTTGCCTTCGCGGTCTGCCAAGGCAAACCGATGCCCGTCGGGAGAAATGGCCATCGTCTCAAGGAGGCTGATAGCGCGAGTGAACGTGAATGTTCCATCGTCTACTTGAAGTTTCGGCGTGGACACTATCTGATCACGGTCAGCCTGTAAGTCGCGGTGGCGGGCAATTTCGTGTGTCGTTTGGGCGTCGAACACGACCACTTCTGCCGCCGTCGCAAAGATCAAACGCCGGCCGTCCTTTGAATATTCTGCGAATTCAACATCAAGCTGGCGACCAAGCTCCTGACCCGTTGCGGCATCCCAATTACAGAGGCTGAAATGGAAAGTAGGCAGGTATTCGGATTCTGTCGGTTCTTCAATCGGTTCGGCTCCGAGGGTTAGGATACGGCTGCCCTCCGGCGAATAGGACACGCGCGACACTGACTTGTGGCCGCCGAGTTCAAAGATAGTCTGCCCGGTGTCGGCAGCAACCACTTGTGCGCAGGCCGATCTAGCGCCAGCCAGAACAATACGCTTGCCGTCTGGGGAGAAGTCCGCGCACGGCTCGATACCGACGGTGTAGCCTTCGGCCGCTGCCGGCACGGAGAAGCGAAGGATTTGCGTGCCGTTGTCTACGTCGAAGACGTAAAAAGTTTGACCGGCCCCGACCACAAGGCGCGCGCCGTCGGGCGACCAAGCGACGCATCCGGCCTTCTCCTCGCCTGCGGACTGGCGCTCCTCAAGCGCCGCCAACTCGCGCTGGCTCTCGGCGTCACTCTCGTCTGCGTTCGCTAATACCTGCTCGATGAGTTCGCCGCTGCCCGGAACTTGACGCCCAACCTCGAAGGACTGGCGCTCCTCGCCGGTTCTGGCGTTCCAGACTTTGACCGCATACCCACCCGCAGTCGCAAGCCACTTCCCGTCCGCTGAGCAGGCGAGCGCCGCGACCGGTGCGCCGTGGAATATGGTGCGCTCTGCGAGGCCCAAACGTTGCGCGAGCGGCCGCAGCGTGCGCAGCCAGACGAAGCCGGGCGCGGCCCGCTCCTTTTCGGCGCGCCAGTCTTCAAGTAAGGATGAGAGTTTCGGCTCAAATATTGGAAGCCGGATCGAAAGTCTGGTTTTCCACGGCGGGCCGTCTGGCCCCCAACCGTTCCGAGGGCGCTCGTAATGATGAGCCGCCTCATCGGCGTCGTGCCACCAGCAAGAATTCCATAAGCATTGGAATAAGGCTGTCGGATTGCGGGACAGGAAAGGCAGGTCGCGGCGCAGTGCCTCTTCTAGGAGCGGAAGGAGCAGCCGCATGCGAAATGGATCGGTAAGTTTTTTAATTTTCTGAGCCAGACTCCGACCATGCTTGTCCCATTCGCGGCGCGTCGGCGGATCGCCGGGCAGCGCCTTGTTCGTCATCGTGAAGTCATCAGCGAGGTCGCTGGCGAGGCCAGCCTCGGCTTTGGATTCGCAGAATGGGAGCGTGGTGAGCAACGCCTCCAAGTCGAGCCATCGTGCAGCTTGGAGCAATTGCCACGGGAGTTCATCCGCTTTGCGTGCGTGCGCGACCCTGCCGGGCAGGAAATAAGGCTGACCGGCAAAATAGTCGGCCAGTTGCGCGTGGGCCTCGCGCCGCTTGGCGTCCCCGTCGAGATAGCGGGTCGCAACCGCTAAACCGAGATTGACGTGGTAGAAGTTGAGCAGACCCGCCCTGTTGAGCAGGTAGGGTCTGAGTTGGCGCAGAATGGCGAACAGGTCTTCCGCTCCCGATAGGTGCGCGACGATTTCTTTAAGCTCGCGCTCCGATAATCCGCGTCGGGCGACGGCCAGATGCGTTAGCGCCGCGCGCACCACTTCGGCATCGAACTCAGCCTCTAGGCGGTCGAGCACTTGGTCGAACAAGGCGGTGACAGGCTCTTGCGCGGCCCGCGTTTTTCCCCAGGACCACTGCCCGCGAAACACTCTCTCGAAGAACCCCGGCTTGCGGCCCGGAAAAGCCAGAATGCGCCGCGTCAACTGCTCGAAGGAACCGTAGCCGCGCAATTCCTCAATCGCAACGCGCAGGAAAAGTGGATTCGCGCACGCCGGGTTGTCGAGCAGAAGTCGTATCTGGCCCTCGTCGAGGGTCTTCGCAGAGAGCGACGGCACTTGCCGGATAATTTCCGTCCGCTCCGCTTCCGTGAGTGGGTCCATACGGATGAGCTGGTGCTGGCGCGGCCCAAAGAGCGTGTGTTCCGTAACCTCCGCGCCGCTCTTTCGGCTGACGATCAGCCTGACCTGTTTGGGCAGCGGCTCCGGGAGCCAGTCGAGCACTTCGGCGATGCTCTGCTCGTCGAATTGATCCAGAGCATCCAGAACGATCAGGACGCGCTGCTCAACGGGCAGCTTGAGGAGAAAGCGGCGCAAGGTTGAAGCGAGCGCGGACGCATTCTCAGGAATGGCATATTCCTTTTCGATGCTGGCCCGTCGGCTCGCGCCTGCGTCCCCTTCGGTCTGGACTCGCGCTAGACGTGCTTCCTTTTGTTCCTGCAACACACCTTCGTAGAGTTCCCGGCACAGTCGGCCAAAGTCTCGCGGAGGCTTGTCGAGCGCGGGGTCGCGCCGACGAAATGCACGATGACCGCGCTCTGGGGCCGGCGGCTGCGGAAGTCGAGGACCAGCCGGGCCAAGGCCGCCGATTTGCCAGAGCCGGAAGGACCTGTCACCAGACACGGGACAGGCTCGTCGCCTTCGGCGAAACTCAGGAGTGCTTCGTGCAACGTCTCGCGCCCGACGTAAACGCGCACGCGCGATTCCATAAAGCGTTCGTGCCCCTCGTGCTCATCGGCGAAGCGGTCGGCGACGGCTTCGGGCGGCGCGTCCGGTAGAGCGAACTCCGTGCGGAGCACGTCCCACAGTTGGTCGTGGACCCGATTCCCAAAGACGGAGAGGCCCACAAGCCGCCCGCGCGTCCTGCTGGCGCGGTCGTCAGCCTCAGCGTTCCAGCGTGCAGGGTAGCCGTCAAACACGGGATGGCCGCTCTGGCGGATGCGGTCTTTGAGTTCGGCGAGCTTGCGAGCTTGGGCCGGGTCTGTTTCGATATAGGCCTCTTGCCGGAGGGAGCGCGGCACATCGCGGAGTGCGTCGGGGTCGCGGAAATAGAAGAAGGCGCGCGTCTTCATCTCCGGGTTACGAAGTACAGCGTGAATAATTTCGAGTTCGGTCAAACTCCGGCCGGCGTGATCACGCAACCAGTCATAACGGGCTAGCGTTTCGGCCGGTAGCTCCGTGGCTGCGGAGCCGTAGCGCTCGCCAAGTATGCCGATAAAAAACGGGCGGCATTCGTCGATTGTGTTCAGGCAGACATCAAGAGCACGGCCACTCTCGGCTTGCTCCCGCGTCACGCCCCAGCGCAGGTCAACATCGTCCAGATATATCCGGTGCTTTTCCAGACCTTCGCGTAACCGGGGGAACACAACCTTGACCAGTTGATCTCGCTCCGCATGCATATCTCGGAACGTTGATGAGATGAAGACGCGGACTGTTTTCCAAATGGCGGCCATAGCTACGTGCGGCGGATTATGGCACGGCAAATGATCGAAAGGAACGGCAGTGCTCAGATTTGACGTTGCATTCTTACGGCGAACTCACGTTAACATACCCATTAGATTCGATGAGCAGCATCGTGGGGGCGCGGTATAGCGGTAGTATAGTGACCTGAGTTCGGGTTAAGAATGCGGGCTCGCTTGCCGGCCTGCTCGCCGAACAGCACCGCAAGATGGCCGAGCCGGGATCGGGCGACGAGTCTTAAAGGCATCTTCTATAGCTTGCGTGTGACTACAGTCAGTACCGCTTGCGGTCGCGGGTGGTACTGACTGTTCGTTGGCTGCGTTATCGCTTGAGGACCTGCGCCGAGTATGTAATTCTGCAAGTATGCCCTTTGATCTCCAACCCAGTTTGACAGGCGAACTGCTCGAACTCAGGCCGCTGCGAGCAGAGGATTTTGCTGACCTTTACGCCGTCGCCGCAGACCCGCTCATCTGGGAACAGCATCCGAGCAAAGACCGTTACAAAGAGGAAGTCTTCAAGGACTTCTTTCGTGAAGCATTGGCCTCCGGTGGCGCTTTGATCGCTATTGACTTAAAGGATAAGCAAGTCATCGGCTCGTCGCGCTTTTACGGTTACGACGAAGCAAGCAGCGAGATCGAGATCGGTTGGACGTTCTTGGCCAGATCGCATTGGGGCGGCGTCTACAACAGGGAAATGAAACAACTCATGCTGCGGCATGCCTTCAACTTCGTTGCGCGCGTGGTCTTTCTTATTGGTCCACAGAATTTGCGTTCGCAGCGGGCTGTGGAAAAGATAGGCGGCGTGCGGGTCGGCACAAGGACGGACGGCGGCCGTGATAGTTATGTTTATCAGATCACTGCCTCGACCTTCGCGCAATCAGACCTTAACTGAAAGGGCGGTCCACATGGCTGGCAAAATATTGACATCTGCATTCGCTGGGTTAGTGGGTCAGTTTGAAAAAACCGCTCCATGCTTCCCTTAGCCGCGAGCAACCCGATGAAATGTTTTGTCTCGAACGCGCATGAACAATTAGAGCGCAGTGCGCCGGACGAGTACGGCTAAGTACGGCCACTGCAAAAGCGATCTGGCAAATTTGAAATTGACCCAATACTTTCGGTGGACATATTTTGCTTGCGACTTAGAGCGTGAACCCTTGCTGCCAAGAGATGCTCTTGACAGCCGCGCAATCGTTAATCAACCAAACATCACGTTAGCCGGTCTTCCGGGCCTGACACGGAGGCGCTTCACTATGCAACTGAAAAGACTCATCTGCCTTGCCGCAGTTATTCTGCTCAACCTGACAACGGTCGTCGCCCAAAGCACGCTTGATCCTTTGGTCGAGCAGGAACTGCCCGCGCTCGTCACGACTTACAAAACGCTGCACGCCAGTCCTGAGTTGTCTTACGCCGAAGCCAAGACGGCGGCCTTCGTGGCCGGTGAACTGCGCACGCTCGGCTTCGATGTGACCGAGCGCGTCGGCAAGTACGAACAACCGGGCCTGACCGGTTATGGTGTGGTTGCGGTACTGAAGAATGGCGACGGGCCGGTCGTCTGGGTGCGTTCAGACATGGACGCGCTGCCGGTTGAGGAGCAGACCGGATTGCCTTATGCCAGCCAGGTCAAGATGAAGACCCCTGTGAGCGGTGAAGAGGTCAGCGTCATGCACGCCTGCGGACATGATGTGCATATCGCCACGCTGCTCGGCACGGCACGGACGCTGGTGAAGTTGAAAGATCGTTGGCGCGGCACGCTCGTACTGGTCGGGCAGCCCGCCGAGGAACGCGGCGCGGGCGCGAAGGCGATGCTGAGCGACGGCCTCTACACGCGTTTCCCACGACCCGCCTACGTGCTCGCGCTGCACGACGATGCGACGCTCGAAGCGGGCAAGGTCGGCTATGTCGAAGGCTATGCGCTGGCGAACGTGAACTCTGTGGACATCATCATCAGGGGCGTGGGCGGGCACGGCGCTTACCCGCACACGACCAAAGACCCGATAGTGATCGCCGCGCAAGTGGTGCTCGCCCTGCAAACCATCGTCAGCCGCGAGAACTCGCCGCTCGACCCGGCGGTCGTCACCGTCGGCTCGATCAACGGCGGGACTAAACACAACATCATCCCCAATGAAGTGCGCCTGCAACTCACCGTGCGTACTTATAAAGAGGAGGTGCGCCAACGCGTGCTCGCTTCGATTGCGCGCATCACTAAGAGCATCGCCGAAGCGGCGGGCGTCCGGGCCGACAAATTGCCGACCGTCAGTGTCCGCGAAGATGAGTTTACACCTGCGACCTACAACAACCCGGAACTGACGCGACGCCTCGTCGCTACACTTCAAAGCACGCTTGGGGCCGATAACGTCGTTAAGCGAGAGCCGGTCATGGGCGGCGAAGACTTCGGCCGGTTCGGCCTCGACGGGCAACAGATCCCGGTCACGCTATTTTGGCTCGGCGCGGTCGATCCCGTAAAGGTCGAACAGAGTTTGAAGACCGGCACGCCTTTGCCGTCGTTGCATTCGAGCCTGTTCGCGCCGCTGCCTGAGCCGACGATCAGGACCGGCGTCAAGGCGATGACAACGGCCGTGCTGGAACTGATGAAGAAATAAGATCGATCATGTAGCTTATGCGCCCGCCGCTCGTTGCCATCCAGCGCACGCCTTAATGAGTCGCAACAGCGAACACTTCCGCGTCCGCTATGCTTCGTGTCACGTCGAGATCTCTTGAGCCTCACCGGGAGGGGAAGCTGCACTGCCCGCTGAGGGCGTGACCTACCGCTGCTGGGAGGGCTCGCACAGTTTCAGCCAGTATCGCAGTGGTACTTGTTCGCATCATGGCGGACTGGCCGTAGGAAGACGACGTAGTTAAGCCGACGCACGCTAAGCACTTTCTTGGTAGTGGGGTAATAGTGCGTTGTTTATCCGCTTGCGGGGCACACTGGTTGACGGGTCAGATCACCGCCTTGGCCGCACGCCCCTGTCACTGGCTTGAACGCTGTGACTCAAGCTTACACGTTTGGCTGCCTGCCGCCTGAGGCAGAGTTCGCACCAGTTTCGTCCCGTGGCGTCAGCCGTTTCTTGGCGTTCTGCTCGGCCAGCAGCGCGTGCAACTCCTGCTGTCTCTTCTGCGTCTCCGGTGTCTGGTGCGCCGGGTGCGCGAGATTGATTGTCTCAAGCGGGTCGAGCGTGAGGTTGTACATCTCGTATTCGTCGGGCGCTGGCTCGGTCCGCTGCTGCTGCTCCTGACCTAGATGCACGATGTCGTACTGACCGGGGCTGGTCCAGAAGTCCGGGTTGTCGAAATAGCGCGAGTACTTCCAGACCTGCTCGCCGCCCGCCGCAGCGAAGACCGCGATGACCGTCTCGACGTGGTTGGGCTGAATGACGGAGTGATACGGATTACCGGTGGCGGGATTGAACTGCGACTCCCCTTCGCTGATCTCGTCGTCGGTCATGAAGTAGACCGGCTCGCTCACCGTTGGCGGTGCGTCGGCGTCGAGAATCAGCGCGCAGAGGTCGCGCCCCACCAGCGGGCGCACTTCGCAGTGGGCGCGCGCAGCGATCTCTTGCACTTCTTTCTGGTCCGCCCCGGCGAGCGCAAGCAGCGTCGGGATAATGTCGACGTGGCTGGTCAGCGTGTCAACCGACCTCGGCTCCTTGAAATGGGCCGGGCTGGAAATGATCAGGGGTACGTGGATCGTCTCTTCGTAGGCGTTGTGCCACTTCTGGTGCGCGCCACCGTGCGCGCCCAACATATCGCCGTGGTCGGAAGTGAAGATGACGATTGTGTTCTCGAAGAACGAGGAGGCGCGCAGCCGAGCGTAGACCTGCTGGATCAGCTCGTCCGAAGTCTTCTGCAAGTAGTAGTAAAACTTGCGGAAGATTTCAATGGGCGGCTGCGGCATAATCATGTGCGGGTAGACGTTGATGAAACTTGCCTGACACCGCGGCTTGGTATCAAGGTCCTCATCGTGTGTCGGTGCGGGGGGAATGTCGGGCACAGTGTCGTCTGTGTAGTCGTAGCCCCACAGGGCTTTCCACTGGATGCCGAACAGGGCGATGTCGTGTGGATTCACGTAGGAGTTGACGATGAGCCAGGGCGACTGCTGACCGTCCCCTGCTGCGCGCTCCGCTTCGAGTTCATCCAGCAGCGCTATCGCCTCTTGGGCGAAGCCCTGGTCGCGGTTCATCCCACTATTAGCCTGTGCTGCGCCGTGCGGCTCCGGACCGATCCACCCGCTGAACCCATAGTCGTCGAGCCGGTCGGCTTGGCGATAAATCTCGATGTTGCGGGGGAGCGGGATTGGACTCGGGTTGCTGTCGGTGGTGTTCACGCCCCACGTCATCAGCGGGTTGCGCGTGCCCGGAATGATGATGTCGCCGTCCGAGATGTGCCACTTGCCCTTGTAGAAGGTGCGGTAGCCAGCGGCGCGGAAGTAGTCGCCCATCGTGGGCACGGTGTTGGGGTCGAGCCAGAACATGCCGGGGTCGAAAGAGGTTTTGGCCGCGCCGGGCGTCTGCGTCACACCGTGCAAGCTGGGGTACTGGCCGGTGAAGAGCGAGGAGCGACTTGGGCAGCAGGCGCATGAGGCGACGTAGTGGCGGTGGAACTCCACGCCGGTCTGGCGCAGCATGTCTTGGGCCTTCAGATACCTGTTGCGCCACGCCTTGATCTCCTCGGTTTCATAAACCGGCGGGTAGCGCACTTCGTCAACCATGAAGATGAGAAAATTGGGTCGCTCTGTGTCGGGCTTCATCGTGTGAGTTCCTTTCAACTGAGATGAGGAAAGTGCAAATGACTTTCGGCGTTTGTGGTGACCTGTTTTAAGTACCCTGTGAATGCGAGGAGCAGCCACCTACATAAAGTTGACCGTAGCATGTGCTGCTGCCTTGGCAGCCTATCACAACTTCGGTTGCAGGCAGTAAAAGTTTGCCGCTCCATTTAGGTCGCAGCCGGAGTCAGCTGCCAAATCCTTTTGGTACTAATTAACCAAAGTTGCCAGTTATTGAATGAACGCTTTATCTATCTGCTAAGCGAACAAGAATAAATTGGGTCCACATGACGGGCAGCGGCCGAACAGATAGCTGGCGAAGAGTTCCTCGCCCGTGCAGTGAGGACGAAAGTTCGATCAGCGTTGATGTTTTAAGACCGCTTGCGTATCATAGCGGCGGCAGACTACGAGGTAGAGTTCGATAAGTCTGTTTGCCACAAACTCACGCTTATCAACCGGGCGGCTAATCTGCCTTTGCTACTCCTGCTGTGCAGCTTCATATCTAGGAGAACATAGATGGACCAGAACCCTCAAGAGCAGCGGCCAATAATGCCCGGACTGGACAACAAACTACCCAAGCATGCTTCCCCATACACTATTGCGGCTAATAAAAAGGTAGCGCAAGAGCTGAACTTCTCAAATACACAAGATTACACAGACGCGCAACGGGGCTTTATCGCCACGCTGACCGCTGATGGGCAGATGACGAATGAGCCTGTAGATGAAGTCAAGATCAAGAATGAGAAGCCCCCAGTGCCGATTTGGAACCTGGGACATTATGCGTTTTTACTAGGGACGCAACCGCAGGAGGCCCCCGCCACAGTCAATCCGAGTTTATGGCGTCAAGCGCAAATCAACATGAACAACGGATTGTTCCAAGTGACGACCCGCACCTATGAATTGAATGGTCAGCAGGTCACGAAGGGGATCTATCAGGTGCGCGCTTTCGATCTGTCAAACATGACGATTGTCGAAACAGATACAGGCATTATCGTCATCGATCCGCTCATTTCATCAGAAACGGCTAAGGCAGCAGTGCATCTTTATTACCAAGCCCGCAACCTAACGGCGCAGCAAGCGCCGGTAGTTGCGGTCATTTATACGCATAGCCACATCGACCACTACGGCGGCGTCAGAGGTGTAGTGAGCGATGAGGATGTAGAGGCAGGCACTGTCAAGGTCTATGCGCCCGACGGCTTTCTCGATCACGCGGTCAGCGAAAACGTTTATGCCGGTAACGCGATGGGGCGTCGTGCTACTTATATGTATGGTGCGTTACTGCACAAAGGCGATAAGGGACAGGTAGATGGCGGGTTGGGGAAAGGCATCTCGGTCGGTCAAAGCGGCCTGATTCCGCCCTCAAAGGACTGCGTTATTACAGAGAGCCTCGAAGAACGCACTATCGATGGAGTGGACCTTATCTTCCAGTTGGCGCAGGACACGGAAGCGCCGGCCGAAATGCTCTTTTATTTCCCGCAGTTCAAGGCGCTGTGCGCGGCGGAAGACATGACCCATAACCTCCACAACCTGTATTCGCTCCGGGGCGCGCAGGTGCGTAATGCGGCGTCGTGGTGGAAAGTTATCAATACGGCGATCAAGCTGTTCGCCAAAGACATCGAGGTTCTGTTTGCGCAGCACCACTGGCCAATGTGGAGCGATACTTCTGACATCTTGTATTTTCTCAAAAAGCAGCGCGACCTCTACAAATACATTCATGACCAGTCGTTGCGTCTGTTGAACCACGGCCGCACTATGATTGAGCTGTCCGAGTTGCTTGTCCTGCCACAGAGCCTCTCGTCTGAATGGTACAATCGTGGTTATTACGGGACCGTCAATCATGACTCGAAGGCAGTTTATCAGCGCTATCTAGGCTGGTACGATGCCAACCCCGCCACCCTGCATGCGCTGCCGCCGGTGCATGCAGCAAGGAAGTATGTAGAGTACATGGGCGGCGCGCGGGCTGTGCTCGACCGGGCGCACAAGGCATTTGCCGAGGGCGACTATCGCTGGGTCGCAGAGGTGGTCAACCATGTGATCTTTGCCGCGCCGGACAGTTCCAGTCCGCACCCGCCGGACCCTGTTACGCTTGAGGCGAAACTGCTACAGGCGGATGCGCTGGAGCAAATGGGTTATCAAGCCGAGTCCGGGCCATGGCGCAATGTTTATTTGATGGGGCCCTCGAACTGCGCCATGGGGTGTCACCACTGCTCCGCTCTAAACCCCTGAGCGCAGATGTCATGAGCGCCATGACGCTTGATCAGTACTTTGATTATATGGGTCTGCGCTTCAATGCCCCGAAGGCGGAAGCAATCCAGCTTCCGTCTACCACGATCAACTGGCTCGTTACGAATACCAGTGCTCCTACTGAGTTTTACGCGCTGGAGTTATTAGACTATACGCTACCTTACACCAGCTATGAGGCGCAAAGTGAACTGCCTCCGGCAGCGGTTACGCTGACGCTCGCGCGCGCTACGCTCAATCAAATTTCGACTGTCCCCGACATGAGTCAGGCATTTAATAGCGCGGTCGCTGCGGGCGATATCCAAGTGCAGGGCGACCCCACGTTGGTGACGGCTATCCTGGACCTGCTCGATATCTTCCCAGCGAATTTCAATATCGTCACTCCTAGACAAGAACAAGATTTAGTGGCGGAAGTAGAGTCAAACAAGGTCGATGCCGAGGGCATAGGCGATAGGACGCCATAGGAAAATCGCAGCAACTCTCAGCCGATCAGGCGTCGGTCGAGTACATGATCGGCTGTGTGCTTAAACATGCGACGGGCGGGCAGATAGCACGCTGGCTCAAAGCCGAGCTCTTCTATTTCGGTCGGGAGGCCAGGGGCAGCACACCAAAGGAACTGCTATAAAGTCAACAACGGTTCTAACGTGTTTCTCAAACAGCCGCCGTCACAGCTTGGCTGCCTGCACTCGGACGGCTGAGCCCTAGCGTTCGGCAGCACGTTTCACTTCCGCTGGGCTGCTCATTTGTGATCCATCCGGCCGTTCGACATCCGCGACGGTTGCCAGTTCGAGAGCAGCCGTCAAGCAGGGCGATGATGCCGCCTGCCAAGCGCACGCTGGCAAGATGAGTGCAATCGAAAGTAGTTGTCCCCCAACCGACCGCTGCCGCGCCCCGCGGGCCGCCGGCAACTTCATACAGGAGAATAAAGATGAGTGAGACCTCTGCCGCCTCGGCGTTGCCACTCAACGATCCGCGCGCGTATGCCGACGCCCGGCGCTTCTGCGATATCGTCATGAAGGGCGGCATCACGAGCGGCGTGGCTTATCCGCTCGGCGTCTGTGAGTTGGCGCGCACCTACAGCTTCAAGAGCATCGGCGGCGCGTCCGCCGGGGCCATCGCCGCGGCGGCGGCGGCCGCTGCCGAATACCAACGGCGCACAGGGGCAAGCGCGGGCGACGGTGCAGCCGGTTACGCACGATTGGCAGCACTGCCCGGCTGGCTCGCCCGTGACGGTAACCTCGGCCACCTCTTCCAAGCTAACCCACCGACTAAACCGCTCTACAACCTCCTCACCACATCGCTCGAAGTCACTGGCGGAGGATTCAAAAAAGCGCTCGCCTTGATCTGCGCGGCGTGGCGGAATTTCCCACAGGCGGCGTTCATCGGGGTGGTCGTTGGTTGCCTGTTAGTCCTGCCCCTCGTCGGTGCCAGCCTCCTGCTCGGGAGTCGGGGCGACGCCACCGGCCTTGCGGCGCGCGCCCTGCTGTTCGGCTACGGCAGCCTTTTTATCCTGGCCTTCATCGCTATAGTCGCCAGCATCTTTGTCGCCTTCGGTGTCGGCAGCCGAGTCGGCTCCGGGCTTAGCCAAAATTTCTACGGGCTGACGACGGGATTACTCGACCCTGAAGGCAACGATGCTCGGCCTGTGTTGACGACGTGGCTGGCCGATGAGATCGACCGCATCGCCGGCAAGCCGGCGCGCACCGCGCCACTGACGTTCGGCGACCTGTGGGGCGCGGCTAGCAACCTCGACCAGCAGTGCTTGCCGCGCGCGGAGTGGGGCGTGCGGCTCCAGATGATGACGACTAACCTCACACTCGGCCGCCCCTACCGCTTGCCCTTCGACGACGAGAGCACCGAATACTTCTACGACCCCGCAGAGTGGGCCGAAATTCTTCCCCGCTTACGTCATGCAGTGGTTGGCCGACCACCCACGCCAGTTGACGCAGACCACGCCCAAGCAGCGCGCCGAGCAGGCGGCCGAGTGGCAGAGTTTCGAGCCGCGCAAGCCGCTGCCGGCCCCGGAACACATGCCCATCGTTATCGCCGCGCGAATGAGTCTGAGTTTCCCCGTCCTCATCAGCGCCGTGCCGCTCTGGACGGTTGACCGTTCGCGCGTGCTGACAGACGCGCAGACCGGCCAGGCGCGGGCGCCGAAACTCGAACGCTGCGTCTTCGCCGATGGCGGTATCAGCAGCAACTTTCCCATCCACTTCTTCGACCGGCCCCTGCCGCGCTGGCCCACCTTCGGCATCGACCTGCAAAGCTTTCACCCGGACCATCCGCGCGACCCCAAAGACGAGAGTCAGAACTCCTACCTCGTCCGCACCAACGGGGCGGGCCGCGCCGACGCGTGGGATCGGTTCGACGCGAAGACTGCGGCCTTCGCGCGGCTCACTGGTTTCTTCGGCGCGCTCGTCAACACGATGTACAACTGGGCGGACAACGCGCAAGTGCGCGTGCCCGGTTACCGCGACCGGGTCGTGCATATTTTCCAGAGCGAAGACGAAGGCGGACTGAACCTCAACATGCCTGAGCACATCATCCTCGGCCTGAGCGAGCGCGGCCGCTTTGCCGGCGTCAAGCTACGCGAGCGTTTTACCGGCCAAGATGGCAGTCCGCTCACTTGGGACAATCACCGTTGGCTCAGATACCGCTCCACGCTATCGCTGATCGAACAGCTACTACGCGATCTGCGGCACGCCTCCGGGTCGCCGCTAGCGGAAGATACACCATACATGACGCTAATCACGCGCGCGCATACAGCCCCGCCGCCCGGCTACCGCTTAACCGAACCCGACCAGCGGGACTTCGCCGAGCGCCTCACCAGGCGGCTGCTGGAACTGGCGGAGGAGTGGGAGCAGGAGCGCGCGCGGACAACGCAGAGTTTTGCCGACGGCGCGCCGCGCCCGGCACCCGAACTCCGCGTCCGGCCACGCATCTAGGGCAGTGAGAAGCATGAGCCGACTCTGGTGCAAATAGGTCGAGTAGTTGCAACTGGCTACCAGATAGAGTAGATAATGCTGCCTACGCTGCCCCTATCTTGTAGCCAATTGAAATTTTGCACCAGAACCGCCGTGACCTGTGTTTGCGTGCATTCCATCCCAGCAAAATCACGATAGCCGCGTGTGCATGGTCATGGGAATGGTATTATTTCAATCATGCGGAAACACTTACTCCCGGCTATCTTCAGCCTCGTCTTAATTTCATTGGCGAACGGCAACACCGTCGAGACGAGCCGTGTGGCGCGTCCGGCAGGGCTGCGGCGCGTGCACCCGGCCACGACCCACGACCCAAGGTTGGAGGCAGCCATCATTAGCGCCTTGTACGACGGTGATTTCTAGCTGTAGAGTTCGTCGAGTTTGAGGGTTTCAGGCTTGGGCGCACCCTTGGGTGCCGGTGGTAGACGCGCGTGGTATGAGTTGACCCAGTTGACGACCGACTGGTGATTAACGCTGAGCAAGCGCCCGATGCGGCGGAAGTTCGTGCCTTCCAAGTAGAGTCGGATGGCTTGCACCCGCACCTCGTCGGGGTAGCCGTTCGGGCGTGGCGCAGGCGTGTAGTGCCGGTCGCACGAACGGCATTGGAGACGTTGACTCCCGGCGCGATTCTGCCCGGCTTTGATCTGCCGTTCGGTAGCTTGGCAATAGGGGCATTGATGCATGCGGAGCGTTATATCGCACCGATGCCGGTTTAGTCACTCCCCAGACTCGGTCGCTCTTTCCGTCGGACGAGGCGGTCTTCAAGCTGCTATACTTGGCCTTACGCAACACCAACAAGCGGTGGACGATGCCCATCCCGAACTGGAGTGCGGCACTCAACCAGTTCGCTATTTTGTTCGACGGGCGAGTGCCGATGGGGGACTCAGTTCAAACCTACTTACACAGAATCAAACTTAGGGCCGAGGAACACGGACTCCTGCCGATGCACCGGGTCCAAAACACTCCAGTTAGAGCTTGTTTTCTGAGTTCGCTTACGTCGAACTCACATTAACCAAGCATCCAATTCTCGCGGATGAAAGGCAAGCTGATTTCGCTCCGGTTGAATGAGTTATTAGATGCGCCTGATCTTATAAGTTCTAGCTGTACAGCCAACGTTATGAAGCACCTTGCACATTCTGCGTCTGCCAGCTCTCGACCATAAAATCCAAAAATCTGCGCCACGCCTCCGCTTCGACCGGCTGGACCATCCCCGCCTCAGCATTTTCTGCCAAAATGTTGACTTTGAGTTGTAGGGTGTTGAGCAAGTCGCGGTTGATACGGGCGTCGTGGCGCAATAGTAATTCCACTACTTTAATGCGCCCGGCGAAAGCGGCGCTCATCAGCGGCGTTTTGTCCGCTCCACCTAGATTTTCAATCTCAGCGCCAGCTTTGAGTAAAACCTCGACGGCATCCACATATCCATGCTCCGCCGCCATGTTCAATGCGCTATCCCCATACTGGCTGCGCGCATTGACGTCAGCACCTTGACGCAGGGCAGTACTGATGGCGTCCAAGTTTCCGCCTACGGCGGCTGCCCAGAGCTGCTGATTTAGTGCGGTAGTTATCTGACTTAGCCCATTGCTGGTTCCAGCGGGCAAGGCTAACAGTTGCCTTACCAAGTCTTCGGCGGCTAACCGAGTCATCATCAGACCGGACACCCCGCTATGCGGCACCCCATCGGGTGGCCGTTGATTCAATATGTTAGTGATGGGTCGTTGCTCTGGCCCTGACTCATAAACTACAAAGGTGTCGTGCCCACACCGGCGTTCGGTTTTAGGAAAGGCATAGATGTTCAGACACGCATGCAGCAACTCTGCGACCGTGGGCACGCTCTCCTGCTCGATGCAGAGCCACCCCCCCATGTCTATACCGTCGTCAACTTGGACGTAGTGGACGTTGACAAAGCCCGGTTCCGCGGTATCAATGGAGATAATATCTGTGGTGATCATCGGGTCTTCCTTAACAATTTGTTAGACCATTAGTTAGACACAGGCGACATTAAACGAGCATCTAACGCCGGAATTTGTATGTTGACGGATGGAGGCTAAAGCAGCAAGCTTTAGTCGTAAAGGATGCCGGAGAAGCTGTGCCCGAATTATGACCTGCGAGAGTTAGTGGCTGAGAGAAGCTCCCGGCCTCCACCCTAGCGAGCGCAGCGCGGTCGGACAGTATCCAAAGCCGCGCACATGCTTGAGCTGAGCTTGCAGCTGCAAGTTTGACCCGCGCCGCCTCAAACAGGCGTTAACCGCAATGACAGCACCGGCACTTGGCATTGACATCGCGAAACTAAAGTTCAATGTCTGCCTCATCAACCCTCAAGGCAAACTCCGCCACAAAGTCTTTCGCAACAACGAAGCTGGCTTCGAGCAACTGCGTGGGTGGCTCTCGCGCCGGGGCGTTGGGTGTGTCCACGCCTGCATGGAAGCCACCGGCCCTTACGGCGAAGCTCTCGCCCTTTCTCTTCATCGCGAGGGTCATCAGGTGAGCATAATCAACCCGGCCGCGACAAAAGCCTTCGCCCAGAGCCGGCTGTCGCGCACGCAGACCGACCGCGTGGATGCCGAACTGATCGCCCGCTTCTGCCAAGCGCAGATGCCGCCTGCCTGGCCCCCGGTGCCCGAAGCAGTGCGCGCCCTCCAGGCACTTGTGCGCCGTCTGGAGTCTTTGGTCGAGATGCGCGTCATGGAAGAGAACCGGCTCTCCTCAGGGCTCACGGTTGACGTGGTGCGCTGGAGTGTTGAAGCACTGCGCGCGCACCTCAATGAGCAGATCAAGCGGGCAGAGGAGTTGATCCGCCAGCACATCAACCATCATCCCAGACTCAAGCGCCAGCGCGAGTTGCTCGACTCCATCCCAGGTATTGCGGAGACGACCGCCGCCCGCTTGCTCTCTGAGGTCACGGACATCAAGCAGTACGGGAGCGCACGACAGGTCGCCGCTTATGCCGGACTGGTGCCGCGTGTGCGGCAGTCAGGGAGTTCTGTGCGAGTGCAAGCACGGCTGTCAAAGATCGGTAATGCTCGACTCAGGCGTGCGCTCTACTGGCCGGCGATCACGGCGCTGCGGTGCAGCCCCTTCTTTCAACAGTGGGCTGATGGGTTGCGCAAGCGCGGCAAGGGCAAGAAGAGTGTCATCTGCGCGGTGATGCGCAAGCTCGTGCATCTCGCTTATGGAGGGTTGAAGACGGGCAAGCCGTTCGATCCAACGTGGGCAAAATCTGCTTGACTCGCAACACAGTATCTCAGCGGGCGGGGAAGCCTTACAGAGCAGCCCCCAAATTAACGATGACATTGTCCCTGATACGGATGTGTTTAGGATGCGGCACTAAGCGTCGTGAGTGATATAAGGCAATGGGTTTGTCAAGTGCATAAGCCCCGTGTGAATCGAGCCGTGCGGGGTGAAAACGTGGCGGGGCGGCGTGCAGGAGCGACGGGGCGCGGGTCAGTGTTAACGCGCGTCGGTCGCTTCCTTCAAACCGTCGCTCAAGAGGCGCACGCCGAGGACGAAGACGAAGATGACGGCGGCGGGCGCGAGCAGGACTAACGGCTGCGCGCCGAGTTGCGTCATGTCGTTCGCTTCGACGAGCATGTTGCCCCAACTCACCTCCGGTTCTTGCACGCCGACACCGAGATAAGAGAGCGCCGTTTCGGCTAGCAGGAACGCGGGCAGCATCAGCGACACTTGCACGACGAGCGGGCGCGCGGCGTTCGGCAGGATGTGCCGGAACAGTATGCGCGACTCGCTCAAGCCTAGCCCCACGGCTGCGAGCACGAACTCGCGCCGTCGCAAGGCCAACACCAGCCCGCGCGTCACCCGCGCCGTCTCGGCCCACCCGACCGCGATGAAGATGACGATGAGCAACAGGGCCGCTTGCTTAGGCTCAAGCGCAATGGGGAAGGCGGCGCGCGCCGCGAGGATCAGCACCAACTCAGGCAACGCCATCATCGCGTCGGCCGCGCGCATCAAGAGCGCATCCGTCGTGCGTCCGGCATAGCCCGCCACGCAACCGATCAATATACCGAGTGCGCCCGCGAGCAGCGTGCCCACAGGACCGACCAGCAGCGAGAAACGCGTCGCACGCAACAGCCGCGACAGACGATCACGCCCGCTCGCATCAGTGCCCAACAGATAGACGCGCGGCGTGGCGTCCGCTCCGTCCATCGTGGCATTGTTCGTCGTCGCCTGCACGCCGAACAGGTGGCGCTCCGTCTCAAGCAGACCGAACAGGCGATAAGGTTCGCCGCGCGGCAAGAGCGCGAGCGGATAAGTGCGCGTTGTGTCTTCCGCGTAAGTACGCGCGAGCGGATCGATCAAACGACGCGCGTAGATGAAAGGGCGCGCGTGCCAACGGCCCGTCGCATCCCGGAAGTGCAGCGGCGTGGCCGGGGCGGACAACTCGCGGCGCGACTGCGCGCGGTAATCGTAAGGCGCGATGAAGTCTCCGCACAGCGCGACGAAGTAGAACAGCACCACTATGCTGACGCCCACAAGTAAGCGTGCGCGGCGGCGTCGCCGTCGGCGCGGCGCATGGACGTGTGCGTCGTCGCCATCGTGCGCGTTAGTCATGCGGCTGAGTCGAGCGCGGTCGTCGTGCGCGCGTGCTGTGCGCGCAGGCGCGGATCGTTTAAGCGCAGCAGTATGTCCGCGAGCAGGTTGCCCGCCAGCACCGCCGTCGCCGTGATGAGCACGACGCCCAACAGCAACGCCACGTCGCGGGTCTGCACGGCGGCCACGCTCAACTGGCCGAAGCCGGGCCAGCCCAACACCATCTCCACAATGATCGAGCCGCTGACCACGCTGCCGAGCGAGTAACCGAAGATCGTGATTAGCGGATTCAGGGCCGCGCGCAACGCGTGGCGCAAGACGACCGTGCGCTCCGGCAAACCCTTCGCCCGCGCGACCCGCACGAAGTCTTCCGCCAGCGCCGCGCCCAACCCCTCGCGCGTCTGCGCCAGAAAGAGCGCCACCAGCGGCACGGCCAGCACCAACGCGGGCACAAAGATGCGCGCCGGGTTGCCGATCTCCGCCGCCAATCCGGCCGCCTGCGTGCCGACCATAAAGAGGCCCGTGCGCGCCGCCAACGCGAGCGCCGCCAACGCCAACACAAGGCGCGGCAGCGAAGCCGTCAACAACACGATCACCTCGCACAACTTGTCGAGCCAACTGCCGCGCCGTCGCGCCGCCAACGTGCCGAGCGTCAGCGCGATTGACCACGCGATAGCGAGCGCCACAACCGCGAGCAGCAGCGTCCGCACAAGACGCGGACCGATGATCGTCTGGACGGGCGTGTGATAGTAGTGCGAATAACCCAACTCGCCGCGCGCCACGCCGCCGAGCCAGCGCAAGTAGCGCACGGCGAACGGTTGATCCAGCCCATAGACACGACGCATCTCCGCGAGCGCCGCCTGCGAGACGCGCGGCTGCGCCGCTAAATCAGTCAGCGCGTCGCCGCCCGCCGCCGCCAGCAACCGAAAGGTCAGCACGGAGACGATCAACAGCACGACGACGCCTTGCAGCAAGCGCGAGACGATCAGCTTCAACATGAGTTGCAATCTGAGGCCGCGTTGATCTAACACTTATTGGTGCGAGGCGACAAGCGCCTCGCTGAACCTTGTCCGCTCACCTGCGCGGGTGCATGTTTGAGTCTCTTGCTAGACATCGCCGCGCATCCGTGGTTGAATCCGGCTCCGGCGCGCGACACCCACCCGGCGCTTGTCGCCTCACGTTAGCTCGGAGCATTGGCCACTCAACGTAACAACTGGAGATAATAACTGTGTACCTGCGCCGTCTGCTCTCTCTCTTAACTCTCGTGCTTCTCGCGTGCGCTGCCTGCACGCAAACCACTCCGCCCACGGGGCCGAATCCCCCCGCTGATTTCCCGGCCCGCACCCGCACCGTCGGCCAACGCGGCGGCACGCTCACGCATCGCGTGCCGCAGCACCCGAAGACTTTTAACTTCTTAAGCGCCGTGGACGAGCCGACGCACATCGCCTCGTTCTTTCTAACAGGCAGTCGCCTCGTCGAGTTCGATCACGACAAGGAGACTTACGTGCCCGCGCTCGCCGAAAGCTGGCAAGTTGCGCCCGACGGCCGCACGGTCGAGATCACTTTGCGCGACGGCCTGAAATTCTCCGACGGGCATCCGCTCACCGCCGACGATGTAGCCTTCACCTTGCGCGCGCTCTACGACAAGCGCACGGCTTCGCCCGTCTGGGGCGAGGCGATGCTCGTCGGCGGTAAAGAGATCAAGTGCGCGGTCACGGACGCGCGCCATCTAACGTTCACGTTCCCCGAACAGATCGCCACGGTCGAAAACTATCTCTCGAACATGAACGTGCTGCCGCGCCACATCCTTCAAGCCGCCTTCGACAACGGCACGATCAAAGACGCTTACACTGTCTCGACCGATCCAAAGCAGATCGTCACGGCCGGGCCGTTCATGGTGGTCGCGAGCCAACCCGGCGAGCGCGCCACCTTGCAGCGCAACCCGTACTACTGGAAAAAGGACGAGGCCGGTAATCAGTTGCCGTACCTCGATCAGATCGTCATCGAAGTTGTGCCCGATCCGAACAACGCGATGACGCGTCTGCAACAAGGCACGTTGGACATCATAGATCGCATCCGCCCGACCGACTTCGCCGCGCTGCAAAACGCGCAAGGGCCGGTGCGCGCGCTCGACTTAGGTCCAAGCCTCTACGCCGACGATCTCTGGTTCAACTTGCACGAAGGCGCGAAGGACGGCAAGCCCTACGTCGTGCCTGCCAAGCACGCGTGGTTTCGTGACGTGCGCTTTCGCCGCGCCGTCTCGCACGCGGTTGATCGTGACAGCATCGCCGCGAACACTTATCGCGGCCTCGCCACGCCGCTCTACGGCTTCATCGCCACGGGCAATCGCGCGTGGGTCGCCACAGACCTGCCGCGCACCGAATACGATCTGACGAAGGCGCGCACGCTCTTGCACGAAGCCGGGTTCACGACGAAAGGCACGGAGCAAGCGCCGGAGTTGTACGACGCGCAGGGCAACCGCGTCGAGTTCACGATGATCGTGTCGTCGGAGAACGAGCAGCGCATGAACAGTGCGCTCGTCGTGCAGGACGATCTGCGCAAGCTAGGGATGAACGTGCAGGTCGCGCCGATTCAGAACACGCAGTTGCAGAACCGCATCAATCAAACCTTCGACTACGAAGCCGTGCTCTACGGCACGTCCGCCACCGAGCCTGATCCGTCGTCCTACGCCGACGCCTTGCGCAGTTCCAGCGCGCAGCACTTCTGGTATCCACAAGAGCCGAAGCCCGCGACCGACTGGGAAGCGCGGCTCGACGAACTCGCCACACAGCAGGCGCACGAAACGAACGTCGAACGTCGCCGCGCCATCTTCCGCGACATCCAGTTGATCCTCGCGGAACAACTCCCGCTCATCCCCATTGTCACGCGCCACATCCCCGTCGCCGCCAACACGCGCATCGGCAACTATCGCCCAAGCAGGTTTCCGCCCTTCTCGATCTGGAACGCCGAAGAGTTATACGTGCGTCAATAAGCCGCAAGACCCGCGCGCAAGCTTAACCACTTCAACGAACCGCGACCGCTAAGAATAATTTCTTAGCGGTCGCGGTTCGTTGAAGTGGTTATGACCAGTTTGTGTGTCCGCTACTTCGTCATCTGTTGCAGCACGACCAGCGCGTGCGCGAGTTCGGCGCGCGTCAGACTCGTCTGCGGGCGAAAGTTCATGTTGCTCGTGCTGAGCAGGCCGCGGTCGAGGGCGACGGCCGCATAGCCGCGCCAGCGGTCTGTGACGAGGCCGGCATCGAACACGCCGAGCGGCGAGTTGTTCTTCGCTTCCGCTTCCGCTTGCAACCCGGCCGCGCGCACGAGCACGACGGCCGCGGTCAGTCTGTCCACGCTCGCATCGGGTGCGAACGTCTGCGTGCCCGTGTCGGGAAAGAGCGCGCCGCCGGGCGCATGCTGCGCGCTCTCGACATAGAGCATCGTGAGCGCATCGCGCACGTCGCGGTAGCTCGACTGCCCCGGCAGATATTGCGGCACGCGCCCCGCCGCCACGAGCGCCGCCGCAAGCTCTGCGCGGCTGACCGTGAACGCGGGCCGGAAATTCGCGCCGACCGGCTGCATGACGAAAGTGCGTAAGACTTGATTGATGTCGGCGCGCGTCGTCTCGTTCAACGGGCCGAGGTCGCGTAAAGGTGCATACTCGGCGCGACCCGTTTCAAGCACGCCGACGAACGGCTGCGGTGTGCCCGCAACGCCGAGCGTGTTCGTGACGCGCACGCGCCAAGTGCCCGCCGTCGGTTGTTGGACCAACGCGCGCTCGCGCTTGCCCGTTAGTCCCGGCGTGTTGACCACGTTCACGTCCGCTTGCTTCACGCCGCTTGCGTCATACATGGCGAGGCCGAGATCGTTCGTGCTCAAACTGCTCCAAGCGATCTGCATCGACGCAAAGAGCGCATCGCGCGGCACGCTCACGGAAGTTTCAAAGCGCGTGCCCGGTTGCACCGTGCCGTTTATCTGTTGCAAGGGATCGCTCGTGAAGCGCACCTGCCCGCGATTCTGCGTCGCGCGAAACGTGCCCATGCGCCGTTGCGGAAACGCGGCTTCAAGCACGGCCGCGTGCGTGTTCAGCATGCCCGCGCCGACTTCATGCGCGTAGTAGTTCGGCATCGGCGTCGCGGTGCGCGCGAGGATGTCGCGCACCTGCGCGGGCTGCAAGGTCGGGTTGGCTTCGAGCATCAACGCGATTGTGCCCGCGACCTGTGGCGCGGAGAAACTCGTGCCGCTCGCGGTCGTGTAGTAAGGCAACAGCGCGGGCGCGATGTTCTGCGCGTCGCCGTTGACCGCGAGTCCTTCCGCGCCGGTTGCCGTCACGCCGGCCGCGCGCAAACTGGCGATGCCGACGCCGGGCGCAACTAAGGTCGGGCGGAACAATCCACTTGCGAACGCGCCGCGCGACGAGAACGAAGCAAGGCGACTACGGAAGTCGGTTGCGCCGACGCTGACGACCCACGGCGCGACCGCGTAAGGGTTCAACGTCTGCATGCCGGGGCCTGTGTTGCCGGCCGAGAAGACGACGTTGACGCCGTGCTCGGTCAACATCTTCGTCGCCACGTTGACGGGATCGTTCGTGTCGAAGACCGCGCTCGACGAGAAACTGCAATTGACGACGCGCACGTTCAACAGCGCGCCGCGCCGCAAGAGATAGTCGAAGCCGTCGAGCACGTAGAAGAGATTCACGTCGCCCGCGCCAAGGCCCACCACTTTCGCGTTCGGCGCGACGCCCGTATAAGCGCCGCCGGAGCGCGCGCCGTTGCCCGCGATCACGCCCGCGACGAACGTGCCGTGCCCGTGCGCTTGATCAGTCGTCGGCAAATCTTCGATGTCAACCGGATAGTTGAAGCCCGCGCCCGCGCTCTGCAAGTCGGCCAGTTTGACGTTCTGCACGACGCGCCCCGCGAGATCAGAATGCGTGCCGTCAACGCCCGTGTCGAGTACGGCGACCGTGACACCGCGCCCCGTGTAAGGCACGCCCGCGTTCTTATCAGTCAACTCCGCATCGCGCCCGACGCGTTCGACACCCGTGACCCCGCGACCCGGATCGGCCGTGAGTTGCAAAGTGCGATTGCCGTAGATCGAACGCACGGCGGGCAGGTGCGAGACAGCGACGATCTGATCGCGCGTGCCGCTGACGACGACCATCGGCAGCACACGAAAACGCGTGCCACCCGTCAAGCCCAGTTGTTGCAACTCGGCGAGGTCGGCATCGGTCGGCAAACGATGATAGACGACGACGCAGTTGATCGTGCTGTCGTCAGTCATCCGATTGAGCGTGAGCGCAAGCGCGAGGTCGATGCTCTGTAGCCCTGTGCGTTCGACGGCCGTTTGCGCGGCCGCGCTCGCGCTGTTCACGATGAGGCCGGTCGCGCCCGTGAGCGTCACGCCGACGGGATTGCTGATCGCAATATCGTCCGCGCCGTTGATGGTGACGTTATGCGGTGGGATCGTAAACGTGCGCCCGTCCGCACCCGTAGCGACGATGCCGTCCGCGCCGGTCGTCACGATGCCATCCGCGCCCGTGGCGACGATGCCGTCCGCGTGTGTTGCTTCGACGCTATCCGCGCCGGTGGCCACGATGCCGTCCGCGCTCACGACGCGCACGTTGTTGACCTCTGTGAGCGAGAGGCCGTCGGGTTGCCGGACGAGCACCGAGTCGGCGTTGTAGCGCACACCGTCCGCACCGGTCACGACGATGCCGTCTGCGCCGGTCACAACAATGCCGTCCGCCCCGGTGACGACGATGCCATCGGCCCCAGTGGCGACGATGCCGTTTGGATTTGAATAGGCAACGCCGTCTGCACCCGTCGCAACGATGCCGTCCGCGCCGGTTGCGACAATGCCATCAGCACCCGTGACGACGATCCCATCGGCCCCGGTCGTCACGATGCCATCTGCGCCGGTCGCAACAATGCCGTCCGCGCCGGTGACGACGATGCCATCCGCGCCCGTAACGACGATGCCGTCTGCGCCCGTGACGACAATGCCGGCCTGTGCCGTGCCGGTCAGCAGTAAGGCGAGCAGCAGCGCAGTTAGTTGGCGCGACCTGTGCAGGAGTTTAGTGCTCATCACGAGTTGAACAGTGATGTCCGCAACGGAGCTTGATGTGATCGTGTTAAGCCTTCGGGGTCAGGCTCAATTCGCGGCGTCCGTCTTAACGGACACGATACGAGGCTGAGCTTGCAGTCGGGGGATTTAAAAACTAGCACACTCCGTAGCACGTTGACAATACAACGGCCGCGCTAGCTTCAAGCGAGCAACTGCCGTTGGAGTTGCTGCGTCTCCGCGTCCGGTTCGACGCCCAACTCTTTGCGTAGCAGCCGACGCAAAACTTCGTACTGCTCTTTGACCGCGCCGCGATTACCGAGCGCGGCATGCGCGCGCATGATCATGCGATGCACGTCTTCGCGGAACTGATCGTCGCGCAAGATTTCCTGCGCCAGTTGCAGCGCGCGCGGCCAGTCGTCAACCTTCTGCGCCGCGACCGCTAACGCTTCGAGCATCCGCAGGTATTGCTCACGATAATAAGCACGCTGTTCTTCAACCCACTCGTCGTAGATGCCCTGCATGAAGTCGCCGCGATAGAGCGCGGCCGCTTGTTCATACAACTCGATCTGTCGTTCGTGCCGGCCCGTGCGGCGCGCGGCTTCCGCTTCCGTGACGAGCCGGTCGAACTCTTCAGTGTCGATGCTGTAAGAAAAATCTTGACTGAGCAGATAGTCGCCGTCGCGATAGAGCAGGAAGTTCTGCTTGAGCGGTTGCCGGCTGTTCAGCGCCTTGCGTATATGCGAGACGGTCGGGTGAAAATTCTTCTCGACGGCTTCGAAGTCCGACTCGCCCCAGAAGGTATCGATGATCGTGTCCTTAGACGCACGACGATGACGGCGCGAGGCGATGAAGCAGAGAATGTCGCGCGCGCGTTTGGTGGTCCACGCGTCGGCGGCGAGCGGGCGCGCAGGGTCGCGGAAGACTTCGACGGGGCCGAGCATCTTGAGCGTCAGGTCAGCCGCGGGCTTTGGCGGCGCGACGGGTGCGGACGGGCGCAACGTTTGCGGCTGACGGTCGCGCCCGCCGCCGGCACTTGCTCGCGCAGATCGGGCGGCAACAACTCGCGCGCGTCCGGCGCGGCGAAGAGTTGCGTATGCGCGCCGACCTCGCGTTGCAGCCAGTACTCGTAATCATAGCGCGCCGCCAGATCGAGCGCACGGCGCAGATGTGCGATCTGTTCCGGTGCTTCGGCGAGCGCGTGGTTGCAAGCGGCGAGCGCGAAGCACGCCTGCGCCTCGTTGTAATAAAGTCCGTTCGCGTTGAAGTAAGCAAGCACCGTCTCCAACTCAGCCTTCGCGGCCGCGAACTCGCCCTGTGCGACGCGCACACGGCCGCGCGCGAGCCTTGCGGTCTGTGTGCCCGCTTCGTCCTGCGCGGCGGCGCGCGCTTCGATCAAACGATCAAGCATCACACGCGCGGTGTGCAGGTTGCCCGTTTGCAGATGGAGCAGCGCGTGTTCTTCTTGCACCTCGATGCGCGAAGGGTCGCGCCCGGCTTCTTCGTAGGCGCGCACGGCGCGTTCGTAAAACTCGGTGGCGCGCGCCGCATCGCCGCGTTCACGATCAAGGTTGCCGTAAGTCTCTAGGACCTCGCCGCTGATCGCAATGAGATTGAACTGCTGGCAACGTTGCATCGCGCGCTCAAGGTGTTGCTCGCAGGCAACGAGGTCGCCGCGAAAAAGATGACAGCGCGCGATGTTCAAATGCGCGGTCGCCTCTTGGGGTTGCGGCAGCGCGGCCGGGTCGGTGGGCAGCATGCGGCGCAACCAACGCAGGGCCTCGCCGAAGTCGCCGCGCACCATCGCGGGCAGACCGAGATTGTGCGTGATCAAGCGCGCGTGATGTTCGTCGCGTTGTTCTTCGGCGGCCTGCAACGCTTCACGAAAGACGCGCTCGGCCTCTGTGCGTTGGTTCATGAAGAACAGACACAGACCGCGCGTGTTGCCGCACTTGACGCGCACGGGCGAGCGTTCATCCGTGAGCGCGACGGCGCGGTCGAGATAATCGAAGGCGGTTTGAAAGTCGCCGCGTCGGCGCGCGATGGTGGCGAGCGAATGCAGTGCTTCGGCCTCGCCTTGCTTATCATCCTGTTCATGCAAGAGCGCGGCGGCGTGGCGAAAGAGTGCTTGGGCCGCATCGTATTCGCCGCGCAGACGCGCGACCTCTGCGCGATGCGCGAGCGCACGCGGGTACGCGGCGATAACGCGCGCGGGGATCGCTTCGACCAACGAGACGATGGACGAGAACGCGCCCGTAGCGATCCATTCTTCGCCCTTCGCAGCGATGATCTCCGCCGCATGCTCGAACTGTTCGGCGGCGAGCAGATGACGCACGGCATGTTCCCACTGTCGCCGCTCGATGAAGTAACCGGCATAACGCGCGTGTTCGGCCGCAACGCCCGTCGTACCGATCTCCGAATGCAGACGGCGGCGCAGGAAGTCGCGGAACAGAGGATGCAGCCGGTACTCTTCGCCGCGCCCGTCCGAAGCCACGGTTAGAAAGACGTTGCGCCGCACGAGTGTGGGCAGCAGCGCCGCGCAGTGTGCGGTCGGATAGAGCCGACCGCACACGTCCGCTTCGACGCGTTCCAACAAAGCGACGCGCAGTAAGAACTGTTGTACTTCCGTCGGCTCATCGGCGAAGACTTCTTCGGCGAAGTAGTCGAAGATGTCGCGTTCGGACTGGCGCAGGATTTCGATGAGGTCGGGCGCGTCGCCTGTGCCGCCGCGCGCGAGTGCCTGTCGTTGTGCGACCTGACGGACGAGTTGCAGCGCAGTGATCCAACCGTGCGTGCGTTCGCGGTATTCCGCGAGTTGTGCGGGCGTTAGTTCGAGATCGAAGACTTGCCGAAAGAGTTGCTGTGTCTCGTCGTCTGTGAACAACAGTTCGGCGCGGTCGATGATCGTGATCGCGTTCTGCGCGCGCAGGCGTGAGAGCGCAAGCGGCGGCACGTCGCGCGAGATGATGACGACGTGGATCACGTCGGGCAGATAAGCGAGCAGGCGATCAACGACGCGATGCACGGCCGTCTCCGCGCCGAGATGATGATAGTCGTCGAGGATCAAGAGGAACTGTTGATCGACGAGATCAAGCACTTCGTTCAAGAGCACATCGACGGCCCGTTCGGGTTGCTGCGCGACTTCGGCCGCGGCCTGTTGCAAGTAAGTTAAAGTGGCCGCGCCGAAGGCGGGCACGTGCTGCTTGATGCCGTGAGTGAGATAGCCGAGGAAGACGAACGGATCGGCGTCGGTGTGATCGAGTTGATACCAGACAAACGGCCGCGCATGTGTGCGAACGAAGTCGGCCACAAGCGTCGTCTTACCCGAACCGGCGTTAGCCGTGACGAGCGTGACCGGGTGGACGAGGTTCGCTTGCAGGCGTTCGATCAAGCGCGGGCGCGGCAAGAGCGCGGGCGCGGGACGCGGCGGCAGGAGTTTTGTGCGCAGGAAAAAGGCCGGCGGCGCGGCGGCCTCCTGTAGCGGCGGCAACGCACCAGTCGGGGACGGTTGCGTGTCCTGACGACGCGACCTGTTGCTCATCAGTCGATGCTCACTCGGCGGGGCGGCATTAGGCGAACTCGGCAAACGGAAGCTGCTGTTTCGGAGAGAGGAGTCGAACGCGAACAGCTTTTTTTAAGTGCCCGGATTGTGACCCGGACAGGCGGTGGCGCGCAAGTGCAAAGGCGCGCGCGGGCGAAACGATGGCTCGTGGCCCGGCTTAGGCGCGCAAAGGCTTGCCCATGCCTTTGACTAAACGTAAACCGGCCCGCGCGTTGCGCTCGTCGGTTGTTGTGCGCGCACACGCGTTGTTGGGTATGCGAACCGCTGCGCCGTCGCGGTGGCGTGCGGCCAGATCGCGCGCTACCAAGTCGAGTGCGGCAGCGCGTCCGCGCGTGTTTGCCCAGACGCCCGCGGCCGCATCAGGTCCGAGGCCGTGGTGCGCCAGCAGTTCAACCGTCTCGGCCTGCGTGAACAGCAACACCGCTTCGTCTATCACGCGCAAGGTCTGCTTCGAGCGCAAACGCCAGAGCGGCGCGGGCGGGAGCGTGCGGCCCAACAACAAGACGTGCGCTTCGGCCGGCAGCAGCGGCAACAGCCGATGAAAGAAGGGCACAAACCAATCGGCATCATACACCAGATGCAGATCGTCCATCACGACAAGCAGCGGCTCGCTCGCTTCGAGCATCGTCATCTCGTAGACGAACGACTCGGCCAACAGCGTCGCCCCGGCCGGCGTGCGCGTCGGCGCGACGAGCGCCAAAGTCTTGCGCCCGAAGCCGGGATGCTGCACGCGCACGGCGGCGACCAAGTATTGAATGAAGCTTTGCAGGTCTGCATCCGGCGCGGCCACTTTGTACCAAGCGACGCGCCGGCCGGCGCGGTGTGCGAAGTCGGTGGCAAGCAGCGTCTTGCCCGTGCCCGCGCGCCCGCAGATGATGGACGACGTGCAACAGGTCATGCTCTCGTCAAGCACGGCGAGCAAGCGCGGGCGGGTCACACACGGCAACTCCGTCGGGATCGTGATCTTGTCGAGCACTAAAGTCATCTTTGAGTTTCTCTACTCTCCGGGACAGCAAACGAGTCTGGCCCGCGCCAGCCTTAACACCCGTTATGCCCGAAGGAACTTGAGAAATTCTTGAGGCCGCCCGGCCCACCACCTGAAAAATGCGACCGTTCAGGTAAAAAGCGCGACCGGCCACCCAAAAAGTGAGAACGACGAGGTAAAAAGGGCGGCCGTTCTCGCTCAAAGTGAGAACGATGAGGTAAAAAGCGAGAAGATCAGGTAAAAAGCCCGCCGATGAGGTAAAAAGTGAGAACGATGGGGTAAAAAGTGCGGTTGATGAGGTAAAAAGTGAGAACGGCCGCGCTTAAAGTGAGAACGATGGGGTAAAAAGCCCGGCCCGTCTCACTTTTTACCCCATCGTTCTCACTAAAAGTGCGACCGGCCGGGCTTTAAGTGAGAACGGCCGGGGTAAAAGTGCGGTTTATGCTGTTTTGCCCCGCGCTGGCTTGGCTTTTTCGCCCGTGCTGCGCCATCATGCTTGCACAATAATCAACTGCGGAGACGACCAAATGACTGAACCACAGGTTGCCCCTTACGGCTCTTGGCGCTCGCCCATCACGGCCGATCTGATCACGCGCGGCTCGGTCGGCTTGGGGCGGACTGCGCTCGACGGCGACGACGTTTACTGGCTCGAAGTGCGCCCGTCGGAAGCGGGGCGCAGCGTCGTCGTCCGCCGCACGCCCGACGGCGCGACGCACGACATAACGCCGCCGCCCTTCAACGCACGCACGCGCGTACACGAATACGGCGGCGGCGACTACGCAGTCTTCGACCGCACGATCTACTTCAGCAACTTCGCCGATCAGCGCCTCTATCGTCAGCGCATAGATGCCGCGCCCGAATCGCTCACGCCCGACGGCGTCGATCTGCGTTACGCCGACATGACGCTCGACACCGAGCGCGCACGGCTCATCTGCGTGCGCGAAGATCACACCGCGTCGCCGGAGCACGAAGCGACGAACACGCTGGTCAGCGTCAGTCTCGACGGGCACGAAGGCGGCGGGCGCGTGCTCGCCTCCGGCTACGACTTCTATGCGTCGCCGCGCCTGAGTCCCGACGGAAGACGGCTGGCGTGGTTGTGCTGGAATCATCCGAACATGCCGTGGGACGGCTGCGAGTTGTGGGTCGCGGAAGTAGAAGCGGACGGCGCGTTGGGCCAGGATGACGCTCGTGGCGGGCGGCGCAGACGAGTCGATCTTTCAACCCGAATGGTCGCCCGACGGCGTGCTGCATTTTGTCTCCGACCGCAGCGGTTGGTGGAACATCTATCGTGCGGGTCGCGCGACGGATGAAGTACAAGCAACGGGCGCGCACGTAGAGTTGTTATATGAACTGGCGGCCGAGTTCGGGCAACCGCAATGGGCTTTCGGCTTTTCGACCTATGCCTTCGTGTCGCCCACGCGCATCGTCTGCACTTACATCGAGCGCGGGTTGTCGCGCCTCGCCTTGCTTGACACGACGACGCGCCAACTCGAACCACTTGACCTGCCTTACACAGACATCACTTACTTGTGCGCGACGCCGCACCACGCAGTCTTTCGCGCGGGCAGTCCCGACGCGCCCGCGACCATCGTGCAACTCGATCTCAAGACGCGCGCGCCAACCGTGCTGCGGCGAGCAAGCGACGTAGCACTCGATCCCGGTTATCTATCGACCGCGCAGCCCGTCGAGTTCCCGACCGAGCATGGCCAGACCGCGCACGCTTTTTATTATCCACCGCGCAACCGCGACTTCGTTGCGCCCACACACGAGCGCCCGCCGCTCTTAGTTAAGAGTCATGGCGGTCCGACCGCTGCCGCTTCGCCCGCGCTCGCCCTCAGCATTCAATACTGGACCAGTCGCGGCTTCGCCGTCCTCGATGTGAACTACGGCGGTTCGACCGGCTACGGGCGCGCGTACCGGCAACGGCTCAACGATCAATGGGGCATCGTGGACGTGGACGACTGTGTGAACGGCGCGCGTTATCTGATCGCGCAAGACGCGGTGGACGGTGCGCGCTGCGTGATCGACGGCGGCAGCGCGGGCGGCTACACGACACTGGCCGCGCTCACCTTCCGCGATCTGTTCAAAGCGGGCGCGAGCCATTACGGCGTGAGCGATCTCGGCGCGCTCGTGCGCGACACGCACAAGTTCGAGTCGCGCTATCTTGACGGGTTGGTCGGCCCGTACCCGGCACGCGCAGACCTCTATCACGCGCGCTCGCCCATCAACTTCACCGCGCAACTCTCTTGCCCGGTCATCTTCTTTCAAGGCTTGGAAGACAAGGTTGTGCCGCCTAATCAGGCGGAGCTAATGGTGGCGGCGCTGCGGGAAAAGGGATTGCCCGTCGCCTACGTGCCGTTCGCGGGCGAGCAGCACGGCTTCCGGCGCGCAGAGAACATCAAGCGTGCGCTCGACGGCGAACTATATTTTTATGCGCGCGTCTTCGACTTCCCACTGGCCGACCCGGTTGAACCGATCCCGATTGAAAACCTCTGAGCCAACTTAAAACTGGGGTCACTTTAAACGTCCGGTGCGGCGCGCGCGAACCGCTGGCGGGCGGTTTTGGCCGTCATCGATTTACAGATTTTTGGATTACAAATTTTTGGATAATCAGCCGAAATCTCGGATGAAGCGACCCCGCACCCGGCGCTAAGTCTTCAGTTATCAACACATTTGCGCCCGTCCGGCTTATGGCACTGTCATTGCCTAAGTCAAACTCCGTGAGCCTACGCAGAGATTGCGCATAAACAGACTAAGCGGTTGGGTCGGGCTGTCCGACGCCTCTCGTCACGTCTTTTCCGAATTCTCAAGGAGAATAGTCTAATGAAGAAAGTCTTATGGTTAGTCATGATGCTGTGCCTCGGCCTCTCGGCCTTTGCACAGGATCGGAATACGACTGGCTCGATTGGCGGCAGTGTTAAAGACGCCAACGGGGCCGGTATCCCCAATGCCACCGTGGCGGTCACGGGGCAGACAGGCACGAAAACAACCACCTCGAATGAAGAAGGCGTATTTGAAGTTCAGGGTCTCATCCCCGGCTTCTACGCCATTAAGATCGAACAGCCGGGCTTCAAGGCTGCCGAGGCCAAGCAGGTCGAAGTTTTCGTCGGCAAACAAGCGACGTTGAACCTGACGCTTGAGCCGGGTCTGGCAACGGAAGTCGTGCAGGTCACAGACGTGGCCGCGACCGACCTGTCGAGCACGGCCGTCGGGCAGAACCTCAGCGACTCGCTGTTCGACAACATCCCCGTCCAGCGCAGTGTCACGAGCCTGTTCTACCTGTCGCCCGGCGCGTCTGACTCGCTCGGCGGCGGCAAAGACAACCCGTCCATCGCGGGCGGCTCGCCGCTCGATAACCTCTACATCGCCGACGGCGTGAACATCACCGACTCCGCGTTTGGCGGCATCGGCACGTTCACCCGCGTCTACGGTTCGCTCGGCACCGGCATCAACACCTCCTTCATCAAAGAAGTGCAGGTCAAGACCGGCGGCTTTGAACCGCAGTACGGTCAGGCGCAGGGCGGTATCATCAACATCATCACCCAGTCGGGTGGTAACGAATATCACGGTGCGCTCTACGGCTATGCGCGCCCGAAGGCGTTTGAAGCGACGCGCCGTCAGCGCGACGCCTTCAGCGTCAACAAGGTTGGCGAACTCCGCCACGAAGAGAACTATGACGCGGGCGCAGACTTCGGCGGCCCGATCATTCCGTCGATCAAAGACAAGCTGTTCTTCTTCGGCTCGTTCAACCCGACCGTCCGCCGCGAGATCGTGGCCGGCGCTTCGGGCTCGGGCTTGCGCACGCTGCTCGGCGAGCACGCACGCCGCTTCCGCACCTTGAACTATGCGGCTAAGGTGGATTGGAACATCGCCCCGAGCCACGCGCTTGCGTTCTCGATCTTCGGCGACCCGACCAAGACCAACCTGACCTCGCACAACAACCTGAACATCGACAACACGACGGCGCAGAGCATCCTTGAGTTCGGCACACGCAACACGTCGCTGCGCTACAACGGCGCGCTGACGCCGACCTGGACGCTGAGCGCTTCGTTCAGTCAGGGCAAGAACCACTTTAACGAGTTGGGCTTCGCCGATGTCTTCCAGATCACCGATCTGACGCAGACCGGCGGCTTGGCTGGTCAGCGCGGCAGCTTCGTCGCGCAGGGTCTGGGCTTCTTCGAGCCGACCGACAGCAAGACCTATCGCGCCACCTTCGATACCACGAAGAACGTGACGTTCCTCGGTTCGCACACCTTCGGGTTGGGCTACCAGTATCAGCGCGCCACCTACGGCGGCAGACGTGATCGCAGCGGCCCGAAATCCGTCGTGCCGGCCACGAACGCTTTCGGCATTGCGACCTCGCTCCTCGGTGGTGGCGCGGGCGCGGCCGTCGGGCAGTCAACGAACAACACCTTCTCGTTGCGCCTTGCGTCCGCTGCCTGCACCCAGTGCCCGCTCATGACCGTACCGGGCTTCGCCACAGATCAGCGCGTCTATCTCTTGAACGACCGTGGCGAGTTTGGTAACACGACCTTCACCACGCGCTCGAACTACCACGCCGCCTACGTGCAAGACACGTGGCGCTTCAACAAGTACATCACGGCCGTCGTCGGTCTCCGCCATGAGCAGGAGCGCCTGATCGGTAGCCCTGATGCAGCCGGCGTCCGCAGCGGCTACAGCTTCACGGGCCAGTTTGCCCCGCGCATCGGCGTCACGGTCGATCCGCTCGGCCAAGGCAAGACGAAGATCTATTACAACTTCGGGCGCTTCTTCGAGTACATCCCGCTCGACTTGGCTGAGCGTTCGCTCTCGGCCGAAAGCGACTTCCGCAGTGCGGAGTTCATTCCTGAGTTCACTGGCACGGGCACGACCAAGCGCGTCGTGATCAACCCGCTGACCCGCACCGTGAATCCGATTTTCGACGCGGCCCACCTCGTGAGCTGCGGTTCCGGCGCGCCCGGCTCGCCCCAGCAGAATTGCCGCGACGCCGGCTTCTACCCGTCCACGGTTTCGACCTCGGTGACCAGCGCCGTGGCCATCCTGCCGGGCACGAAGCTCGGCTACTCGGACGAGAACCTGATCGGTTTCGAGCAGCAGTTCCCGCGCAACTTCACGCTGTCGCTGCGCTATCAAGACAAGCGCATCAAGCGCATCGTCGAAGACGCGGCGCTCGTCGCCCCTGAGTCGGCCGACTTCTTCGGTCAGGCCTACTTCATCGGCAACATCAACGGTCAACTCGACGCGGCGACCAACCCGATTTCGCGCCGCTTCACGCCGGGCGGCACGCCCCCGGCGGCTTGCGACCCCAGCTTGGTCAACTCCGATCTGGGCATCTGCTACTTGACGAATGGTGCGAACGGTCAAGCCGCCGGCAGCTTCATCGCCGACGGTGTGGCGGACGGCTTCCCGAACCCGGTCCACATCTACAAGGCGTTCGAGATCGAAGTGAACAAGCGCTTCTCGAACAACTGGCAGTTGCTCTCGAACTACCGCATCGCCAGCCTGCGCGGTAACTACGAAGGGCACTTCCGCAACGACAACGGGCAGACCGACCCGGCCATCAGCTCGCTGTTCGACTTTACCGAAGGCGAGTTCAACCTGCTCGGCGACCAGACCGCCATCGGCCCGCTCAACACGGATCGCACGCACAACTTCAACATCTATCCGACCTACACCTTCAGCCGTGACGGCGGCATCTGGCGGCAACTCAGCGGCCTGACGCTCGGTCTTGGCATCCACGGTGAGTCGGGCGTGCCGATCAATCGCTTCAACGCGCATCCGATCTACTCGAACTCCGGCGAAATCCCGGTCGGTGGTCGTGGCGCGCTGGGCCGCACGGCTTGGTTCGTGCGCGGCGACATCCACGCCGACTACAAGTGGAACATCACCGAGACGCAGAAGATGTCGTTCATTGCCGACTTCTTCAACGTGACGAACAACCGTCGCGTCCGCCGGCCCAACGAGTTCGCTCAGTTGAGCGGTGGCATCCCGAACGTGGACTTCCTTGCGCCGCGCGCTTTCTACCTGCCGTTCAACATGCGGCTGGGCCTGCGCTGGGAGTTTTAATCCGATCTAGCAGTTAGGTCGGTTTTGATAGGGAGGGGCCTGCAAAGACCCCTCCCTTCTTGTTTTTTCGGCGCGCTTAGGCCATGATGCCGGCCGCCTCGCTACGGTCCTAACTTGCGGCGCGCGCAACAAACCCCGCGCCTGTTTTTGGAGGATAGTTGCCATGTTACTCAACACGTATCGTGCGCTCGGTCTGGCCCTGCTGTGCTTGTGCGCGGCTGCGGGGGCCGCGGACCAAATGCCTTCGGCGGCTCAGCCGGTCGAGATTCGCGGCCAACTACGCTACCCCAACGGCTCGCCGGCCTTTGATGTCATCGTGCGCCTAGAGCGCCAGAGCGGCGGCTACGAAGGCGAGGTCCGCACAGACCGTTTGGGCAAGTTCCAATTCCGCGGCCTCGTGCCGATTCAGTATCGCATCAACATCCGCCAGCCCGGCTTTCGTGAAGTTGAGCGTGAGGTCAATCTCGTCATGCAGTCCAGCGAGTACGTGCAAGTATCGCTCGTGCCGGACGGCAGGGCGGCCGCCGCAGCCGCAGCGACGAACACGATAGGGCCGGACGGCCTCGTCGTGGATTCCAGCGTGCCGCCGGCCGCGCGCCAAGAGTTCGACGCCGGGCGCTTGGCCGTGCAGGACACTGCCCGAATGGAAGAGGGCTTACAGCATTTGCAGCAAGCCGTGAAGCTCTACCCCAACTACCTCGAAGCCCAACTGCTGCTCGGCACGGTCTACATGGACGCGCAGAAGTGGGAGCCGGCCGAGGCCGCGCTGCGCCAAGCCCTGAAGATCAACCCGAAGACCCCGCACGCTTATTTCGCGTTGGGCGAAATCTACCGGCGGCAGAAGAAGTATGCGCCGGCCGAAAAGGAACTGCTCGAAGGGCTGAAGCTCGACGAGAAATCGGTGCAAGGGCATCTGACGTTGGGCCGCGTCTATTACGATCAGAACGATCTCGCCAAGGCCGGGCCGCACGTCGGCAAAGCCTTGCAACTCGATCCCAAACTGGCCGAAGGCCATCTACTCGCCGGTAACATTCTCTTAAAAGCCAGACAGGCCGAGAACGCGCTCGCCGAGTTTCAAGCCTACCTAGTGCTTGCGCCCAACGGCGAGTTTGCCCCGCAGGCACGCGATCTCGTCGCCAAGATCAAACAGGCGCTCGCCAACAAGAAGCCATAAGCGAAACCATTTAACCAACAAGCGACGAAGCCACGAAGATCGATCTTCGTGGCTTCGTCGCTTGTTGACTTGTTGGCGTTAGTGGTTCATCTACTGCTACTGCTGCCCTGCAACTTCAAGTGTTGATCGAACCAACTGCTGACAGTGCCGTACCAAAGCGCAGAGTTTTGCGGCTTGAGGACCCAGTGCCCTTCGTCGGGGAAGTAGAGCAGCTTGGATTCGACGTTCATCTTTTGCAGCGCGGTGAACAACTGCAAGCCCTGATCGACGGGCACGCGGAAGTCCTGCTCGCCGTGGACCACTAAGGTCGGCGTCTTGAAGTTTTTCACGAACATATGCGGCGACCAGCGCGCGTACAACTCAGGGTTATCCCACGGCGTACCCTTGAACTCCCACTCGGTGAACCACAACTCTTCGGTCACGCCGTACATGCTCGTTAGATTGAACACGCCCGCATGCGAGACGAGCGCCTTGAACTGGAAACGCGGATCGTTGTTATGACCGAGAATCCAGTTCACCATGTAGCCGCCGTAAGAGCCGCCCGCCGCGCCGATCCGGTTCTTATCAACCGACCCTGTGGCGATAACGTGCGCCACGCCGTTCAGCAGATCGGTATAGACCTTGCCGCCCCAGTCGCCGGAAATATCGTTCGTAAACTGTTGCCCGTAGCCGGTCGAGCCGCGCGGGTTCGGCATAAAGACCACGTAGCCTTGCCCGGCGAAGATTTGCGGATTCCAACGATAACCCCAATTGTCGTTCCAAGCCCCTTGCGGCCCGCCGTGAATCAACACGATCAGCGGATACTGCTTGCCTTGCGTGAAGCCCGCGGGCTTGATCAGCCAGCCCGACACCTTCGCGTTGTCCGCGCCCGTCCACGTCAACTCTTCCGCCGCGTTCAACTCGAACTGCTTCAAGTACTCGTCGTTCTCATGCGTGAGTTGTTCGATGGTGTCTTTAGTCACCGCGAGGTGCAGCGGGTCTGTCAGCTTGGCACGAAAGATTTCGGTCGGCCAACTGATGGTCGAGCGCGTGAAGATCATGGTCTTGCCATCGGGCGTCAACTTCACGTCGTCGTTGAAGCCGCTGATCAAGCGAACCGGCGTGCCGCCCGTCGTCGGCACGACGTAGATTGGCTCACGCCCGCGCTCGCCCGACGCGAAATAGATGTGCTTGCCGTCGGGCGCAAAGGTGAAGCCTTCGACGTAGGCGTCGAACTGCGGCAACAGATCGCGCGTCTGCTTCGTCTGCCGGTCGTAGAGCATCAAGCGCCAGCGGTCGCTCTCGAAGCCCGGCGTCGTCTGCGAACGGTAAGCCAGATAACGCCCGTCGGGCGAGTACACGGGCGACTGATCCGCGCCGCGATTAGTGTCCGTCAAACGACGCGGCTCGCCGCCCGCGACGGGCACGACGAAGATGTCGCTATTGGTCGAAGTCGCCTCAACCTTGTCGGTGTTGCGCGCAAAGGCCAACTCGGTCGAGTCGGGTGAAAACACATAGTCGGGCGGGCCGCCTAAAGAGAAGGGCGGCGCGTCGAAATCACCCGGCGTCAGATCGCGCGCCGGGCCGCCCGCCGCTGCGGCGACGAAGACGTGCGTGCGCTTGCCCTCTTTCCACGCGGTCCAGTGCCGGAACAGCAAACGATCAATCGTCCGCGCCTTGACCTTGCTTGCTTCCATGTCCGCGTCGCGGCGCTTGTTGCATTCGTCGTCGGCGCACTCCGGGTAGATGTCCGACACGAACGCGAGCAGTCGCCCGTCCGGCGACCAGACGGGATCGCCCGCGCCGGTCGAGATGCTTGTCACCTGCTTGCGGTCGCCCCCTTGCGCGTCCATCGTCCACACCTGCCCGCCGGTCACAAAGGCAAGCCGCGCGCCGTCCGGCGACCAACGCGGCGTGCTTGATGAACTCTCGCCGCTCGTCAACTGTTTCGGTGTGCCGCCGTCGATTGCGATCAAATAAATCTGTGTGCGACTGCGGTTCGCCGCCTTGTCCGGCACGGCCACGGTGTACGCGACCCACTTGCCGTCGGGCGACAACTGCGGGTCGCCCACGCGCCGCACCTGTAAGAGATCGTCCACCGCCATCGGTCGCCGCGCCGGCTGCGCCGTCACCACGGCCGCCAACGCCACGACGCACATCAGCGCACGCCACATCAAACGCTTCATAAACTCCTCCTCGCAGATCGGGTGAGAGACTTATATGCTGGGGTCGGCCCGAAATTTAGCATAGAAACTCAGCCCAAGCCACAACTGATAACTCTAGCCAGCCCGCACGCCTCCCCGCTACAATACGCCCGCACACCGTCCCTTTAACAGGAGGCCCCTCACGTGACGCAACGCACGGACGTAATGATCAGCAGCACGGCGCGCGACCTACCCGACCACCGCAAGGAAGTCTTAGACGCCTGTGCGCGGCAGGGCATGTTCCCGTTAATGATGGAGCACTTGCCCGCGCTCGACGCCGACGCCATCGCCGCCTCGCTGAAGATGGTTGCCGAGGCGGAGATTTACCTCGGCATCTTCGCGCACCGCTACGGCTACGTGCCCGCCGGACACGACCTCTCGATCACAGAGATGGAATACAACCGCGCCGTTGAGCGCGGCATCCCGCGCTTGATCTTTATCATGCGCGATGATTACGCCGTGCTGCCCGGCGAGGTGGAGAAGGGCGCAGGCGCGCTCAAGTTGGAGACGCTGAAAACACGGCTCAAGCAAGAGCAGGTGGTCGCCTTCTTTGGCGCGCCCGCAGACCTGCGCGCTCACGTCATTGACGCACTATCACGCTATCGCACCGAGCACAACAAGCGCGACGTGACCGCCTTCCACTACGTCAGCGACATCCCCGCGCCGCCCGAACCCTACATCGCCCACCCCTACACACTCTTGCAGACGCGCGCCCTCGTCGGTCGCCAAGCCGAACTTAAACTGTTGACTGATTGGGTCGCTGATCGCACGACCGACGTTTATCGCATCCACATCCTCAACATCGTCGCCATCGGCGGCATGGGCAAAAGCGCGCTCACCTGGAAATGGTTCAACGACATCGCCCCGCACGAGATGCGCCCCTTAGCCGGACGCATGTGGTGGAGCTTCTACGAGTCCGACGCCTACTTCGAGAACTTCGTCACCCGCGCCTTAGCTTATGTCACAAGTCAGAGCCGCGAAGACGTGCAACAAATCCCCGCGCCCGACCGCGAGACACAACTGCTCCAAGTCCTCGACCGCGAACCGTTCCTCCTTGTCCTCGACGGCCTCGAACGCATCCTCACCGCCTACGCCAGCATGGACGCCGCCCACATGCTCGACGACGCGCTCGACACCGAGACCGCCAACCTAGTCACCGGCGCGCTCGGCCTCCCCGCCAAGCGCCGCGCAATCCTTCGTCGGTCAACACCGCCTCCGCAAGACCGCCGACCCACGCGCCGGCAACTTCCTCCGCAAACTCGCAACCGTCCGCGCCGCACGAATCCTTATCAGCACCCGCCTCTACCCCGCCGACCTACAAACCAAGATCGGCCGATCCCGTCCCCAACGCCTTCGCGCTCTTCATGCCCGGTCTAACAGACGAAGACGCCCTCGACCTCTGGCGCAACTTCGGCGTCAGCGGCGCACGCGAAACCCTGCTGCCCCTCTTCCACACCTTCGACAACCACGCGCTCCTCCTCCACGCCCTCGCCAGCGAAGTAGCTAATGATCGTCGCGCTAACGGCGACTTCAACACTTGGCAGCAAGATCACCCCGACTTCAACCCCTTCACCCTGCCCCTTGAACAAGTCAAATCCCACGTCCTCGCCTTCGCCCTCCGCGGCCTCAGCGAACCAGCCCTCAAGGTGCTCCACACCATCGCCGCGTTCCGCATGCCCGCCACCTATGACACCCTGACCGCGCTGCTTGTTGGCGAAGATAAACTCTTCAATGAGGAAAAGAGGCTGGCGAGCGTCCTGACAGAACTGGAAGACCGCGGCCTGCTCGGTTGGGACAAACGCGCCAACCGCTACGACCTCCACCCAATCGTGCGCGGCGTGGTCTGGAGCACCTTGAGCGATGACACCCGGCGCGGCGTCTACACGAGCCTGCACATCCACTTTGAAGCATTGCAGATGATTGACGATTATCTTAAGGTCAACAGCCTCGAAGCCCTAACGCCCGCCATCGAACTGTACAACACGCTGATCGGCCTAGAACGCTATGATGCTGCTGAACAACTCTTTTACGAGCAATTAGAAAAGGCCACGCTCTATCGTTTGAGCAGCAGTCGCCAACGGGTCGAACTTCTGGAGATGCTCTTTCCCGATGGGCCGGAGCAGTTGCCACGCTTGAGCCGTCCTGAGGCGCAAGCGTTCACGTTCAATGCGCTGGCGCTAGGATATCAATTCAGCGGCCAGCCTGGGCGCGCAGCCCTGTTGTTTCACCGCCATAATACAATTCGTTCGGAGAATAGGGACGAATATAGTCTCAGCATTGGCTTATACAACCTGGCCCATGCATTGCTGCTGTCAGGCACGCTGTGTGGATCGGAGTCAGCTGCGCGGCGCGCGTTGGTAATCATACGTGCGCAACATGATCCCACCAGAGAAGCGGTCAGTCTGTATTGGGTTGGATTAACGCTGGCGGCGCGGGGGATTGCGAATAAATCCAAATCTGCCCTAAAGCGATCATTGCGCATGTTTATACGTCAATCTAACCTCCAATTTAAGGGTGTAGTTAACGCCCATCTTGCGCAGAGGTCGCTGTGGCTAAGAGAGTTCACCGTGGCGCTCTCGTTCGCCAATAGCGCATGGAAACTGGCTCATGTTCTGAATTACGAGGCAGATTTCATCCGCGCGGCGCGGCGGCAAGGCGAGGCAGCATTGGGAATGAATTATTTCGCCACGGCCGACGAACGGCTGCACCATACGCTCACCCGCGCGCGGATGGTGAACCGCGTTGAAGATGAACTCCCCGCGCTCGTAGCATTGGCTGAGTTGCGACGGCGGCAGGGGGAGGTGAAAGCATCACGCGAACTGTTGGACGATGTGTGGGAGGCGGCGGAGCGTGGGCCGTATCCGTTGGTTCATGCGGATGCGTTGAATGTGCTGGCGCAGATTGAGCGTGATGAGGGGAATCAGGTGCGGGCGGTTGAGGCGGCGACGGAGGCTTATCGGAAGGCGTGGTGTGATGGGCCGCCGTTTGCGTATCATTGGGGGTTGGAGCGGGCGCGGGGGTTGTTGCGGGAGTTGAATGCTGCTGAGCCGGAGATGCCGGCGTTTGATGCGTCGAAGTTTGAGCCGATGCCGGAGGTAGAGATTGATCCGGCGGATGAGTTTGGCGCGGGAGCGGGAGGGGAGCAGGGGCGATGATGAGTCTGAGCGGGGCTTGATGATGTCGGCATGATGGGGCGGATAAGTTTAGCTTGACGGCTTGGGGTGTGGCTCGCATAATCGTGGGTGAAAGCGGAAAAGCCCCTCTGAAGCGATTGCCCCGGACGTTATCCTCAGTATTAAAACTGTCAGGATGTAGGGAGACGAGTATGAAGTTGCGTGTGTCGAATGAAGCGCAAAGGTTGCGCGGGTTGTGGGTGTGTGGGCGTGTGCGTGCGATGCATGAAGCATTGTGGGCGTGGGCGGCGGTGTTGTTGTTGACTGTGGCGGCGGGCGCGGCGACGTTGCCGAGTGGGTTTACGGAGACGGTGATCTCGGGCTTAAGTGCTCCGACGGCGATGACGTTTGCGCCGGATGGGCGTTTGTTTGTGTGCCAGCAGGGCGGGGCGTTGCGGGTGATTAAGAACGGGGCGTTGTTGCCGACGCCGTTCGTGTCGCTGTCGGTGAGTTCGGTGGGCGAGCGCGGGTTGTTGGGCGTGGCGTTTGATCCGAACTTTGCGACGAACAATTTTGTCTACGTGTATTACACGACGGCGACGGCTCCGATTCATAATCGCATCAGTCGCTTTACGGCGAACGGCGACGTGGCGGTGGCGGGCAGCGAAGTCGTCATACTCGATCTCAACAACCTGTCGGGCGCGACGAATCATAACGGCGGCGCGATCCACTTTGGGCCGGACGGTAAGCTGTATGTCGCGGTTGGCGAGAATGCGAACGCGGCGAACGCGCAGTCGTTCGGCAATCTGCTCGGCAAGGTGTTGCGCATCAACACAAACCCGGCGAACGTCGTCCCGGCGGACAATCCTTACTTTAACGATCCGAACGTGACCGGCGTTAACAAGGCTATCTGGTCGCTGGGCTTGCGCAACCCGTTCACGTTTGCGTTCCAACCGGGCACAGGTCGTCTCTTCATCAACGACGTGGGCCAGAACACTTACGAAGAGATCAACGAAGGTGCCGCCCACTCGAACTATGGCTGGTCCATCTGCGAGGGCTTCGTCTGCGGCGGCACGCCGCCCACGGATTATCGCGCGCCGCTCTACGTCTTCGCGCATTCGGGCGCAGCGCCGACGGGGTGCGCCATCGCGGGCGGCGCGTTCTACAATCCGGTGACGATGCAGTTCCCCACTAATTACAAGGACCAGTATTTCTTCGCGGACCTGTGCGGCGGTTTCATCCGCTACGTCGATCCGAACGCGGGACCGCCGATTCCTGCTTCGACCAGTTTTGCGACCGGCATCTCGCAGCCCGTCGATCTGCAAGTCTCTTCGGATGGCAGCCTATGGTATCTGGCGCGCGGTAGCGCGTCGGGGCTAGTCGGGCGCATACAATATCCGGCCGGGCAAGTGCCGCCGACGATCACGCAGCACCCGCAGAGTCAGACTGTCATGGCGGGCCAGCCCGTCACGTTTAGTTGCGCCGCGAACGGTGCGACGCCGATCAACTTCCAGTGGCAGCGCAACAACGTGGACATCGCGGGCGCGACCGCGACGAGTTACACCATCAACTCGGTCACGCCGGCCGACAACGGCGCGCAGTTTCGTTGCGTGGCGACGAACGCCTTCGGCAGTGCTACCTCGAACAATGCGACGCTGACCGTCACGGCCGGTACGCCCGTCGTCGCGGGCGACGTGCTGATCACGGAGTTTCGTTTGGACGGGCCGAACGGGGCGAACGACGAGTTTATGGAGTTGTATAACAACACCGACCATAACATCACCGTGGGCACGACCGACGGTTCGAGCGGTTGGTCGGTCGGGCTGGCTTATCAGTGCGAACTGTGCCCGCCGAACGGCGAGGGCCTCGTCGTCTATTTCGTTGTCCCGAACGGCACGGTCATCCCGGCGCGCGGCCACTTCCTCTATACGAACACTTTCACGGACGGCGGCGGCGTCTATCGCGGCTATAGTCTGAATAACTACGGCGGCACGAACCGTGCGACCGGCAATGCGACCTTCAACGGCACGGGCGTGAACCTTGAGTTCGTCGATGATCCGTTAGAGGGCTTCGCGTTGTTTACGACGAGCAATCAGGCCAACTGGTCGCTCGCCAACCGGCTCGACGCGGTGGGCGCGGTCAACAACCTCAATCCGTTGTTCGCCGAAGGACCGGGCATCAACTACGTGGCGGATTACAACAACAACGTGGAGTACAGTTGGGTGCGCCGCATGGAGAGCGGCACGCCGCAGGACACGAACAACAGCGCGAATGATTTTGTTCTGATCGCTGCTACGGGCCCGTTCACCGTGCCGCAAGGCGGCGGTTCAGGCAATGCCATCCTCGGCGCACCGTCGCCGGAGAACCTAACGAGTCCGATTCAACGCAACGCAAGCGTCAAAACCGCGCTCATTGATCCGCAGCAGTCTTCGACCGCCCCGCCCAACCGCATCCGCGATACAACGGCGAACGTCTGCGGCAACGCGAGCCTCTGCGCCGAAGGCACACTCACGATCCGCCGCAGTTTCAAGAACAGCACGGGCGCACCCGTCACGGCCTTGCGCTTCCGCATCGTGGACATCACGACGCTGAACACGCCCAACCCCGGCGGGCAACAGTCCGACCTGCGCGCACTCGATACAGCGGACGTGACGGTGACGGTGACGAGCGGCAGCAGCGTCTTAGTCAAAGGCACGACCATCGAGCAGCCACCAGCGCAAGCGGCGGGCGGCGGGTTACATTCATCTTTAGTTGTTGCCTTACCGGGCGGGGCGCTCGCGCCGAATGCGAGTGTGAACGTGCAGTTTGTGTTAGGTGTGCAGGCGGGCGGGCGCTTCCGTTTCCTCGTCAACGTCGAGGCGCTGACGGGCGCGGCCGGGTTGCCCAAAGGCGGCATGACGCGCGGGCCGATATACAGCACGGGCAGCGTGTGCGCGGACTGCAAACTGTCGGGCAAGATGTAACGACGCGCGCCGGCAAAGATAACCACGAAGCCACGAAGTAAGATCAAAAGTCTTACTTCGTGGCTTCGTGGTTAATCGTTCTGTTGATCTTTCCAAGCTCAAGCTCGAAGCCGCTGCTGTTGCAGACGTGGTAGCGCGAAAATAGTTATGCGGGTAAGATTCGCCGTGCGAGCGATGGCTCGCTAAAAGCTCATGCCGGTAACGCTGGCCGACATCGCGCGCGAGTTGGGCGTCTCGAAGATGACCGTCTCGCGCGCTATCAACAATCACCCGCTCATCAACGCCGAGACGCGCGCGCGGGTGCTTGAAGTCGCGCGCCGGATGAACTATCAGCCCAACCAGCACGCGCGCGCACTGGCCACGAACCGCTCACAACTGATCGGCGTCGTCGTGCCCGACTTGATGCACTCTTACTTCGCGGAGATTTATCGCGGCGTCGAAACGATCACGCGCCCGGCCGGATATCGCAACCTGATCTGCAACACGGATGAAGACCCGGCCAAAGAGATAGACGAGACGGAGGCTTTGCTGCCGCGCACGGACGGCCTCATCGTCGCTTCGTGCCTGCCGCCGGAGCAGGCGAAGTTTTATCGTCGCATCATCAAGGAAGGCGCGCAGGTCGTCTTCATTGATCGCCGTCTCGAAGGTTTGCGCGGCCCCGTGGTCACGACCGACGACGTGCAGGTCGGGCTACTGGCGACGGAACACTTAATCCGGCTAGGGCATCGACGCATAGGCCACCTGCGCGGCCCCGCCGCGTCCACGGCCACGGGCCGGTTCGAGGGCTACCGGCGCGCGTTGGCGCAACACGAGTTGCCCTTCGATGAGGGGCTGGTGCGCACGTGCGGCTTTACCGAGCATGATGGTTATGAAGCGATGCGCGCGTGGCTGGCGGCGGGCGACGTGCCCACAGCGATCTTTGCCGTGAACGACCCGACGGCCATCGGCGCGATGCAGGCGCTTGAAGCAGCCGGCCGACAAACGGGCCGCGATGTGGCGCTGGTCGGCGGTGGTAACATCCACTATGGCGCTATGCTGAAAGTGCCGCTGACGACCGTTGCGTGGTCAACGAACGAGATGGGCAAGCGGCGGCCCGGCTGTTGCTTGAGTTGATCACAGGAAAAGAAGATAAACCCAACGTTAAAGCAGAGCAAATCGTCTTGCCACCAGAACTTGTCATACGCAGTTCATGCGGCGCGCGCCCGGCGGCAACGCGGGCCTCAGGTCTGCCGCGCCGTTAGTTCGCTAGCGGCACAGATCAGTGTGTGCAACTTAACTCTTAACCTTCAGAGGTGTCTGCATGATGCGTTTATTTATTGCTTATCTTGCGCTGCTCGCCTGTGCCATGTTCGCTTCGGCGCAGACGATTACGCCCACGCCGACGCCCACCCCGGCAGACGCCTGCGCGGATGTGAAGACGCAAGCCGCGCGGCTCGAAAACAGACTGCGCGATTGGCCCGCGTTGGCGCGTTACCGCGAGGCGAACACGACGGTCGCGCCGCCCACCAAAGACGAACAGCGCGTCGTCTTCATGGGCGACTCGATCACCGACTTCTGGGACGAGCCAAAGTACGGCGGCTTCTTTCCCGGCAAGCCCTACGTCAATCGTGGCATTTCAGGTCAGACCACGCCACAGATGCTCATCCGCTTTCGCCCCGACGTGCTCGCGTTGCAGCCGAGAGTGGTTGTCATTCTGGCCGGCACGAACGACATCTCAGGCAACACCGGGCCGACCACGCTCGCCGCTATCGAAGACAACCTCGCCTCGATGGCCGAACTCGCCCGCGCCCACAAGATCAGCGTGGTGCTCGCATCGGTGCTGCCCGTCAGCGACTACGACAAGACGAAAGACGGGCAGCCAATCATTCGCACAGGGCAGCGACCGCCCGAACAGATCAAGGCGCTCAACGAGTGGCTCAAGAAGTATGCCGCCGACAACGGGGCGACTTATCTGGATTACTACTCGGCGGTCGTTGACGACAAAGGTTACTTGCAAGCGGAACTCAGCGAAGACGGTCTGCACCCCAACGCCAAAGGCTACGCCCTCATGGCCCCGCTCGCCGAACGCGCCATCGCCGCCGCCCTAAAGAAAAAATGATGCAGGCAGCATGATGAAGGATGAATAACGAATAGCGGCTTATTCATCCTTCAGCATTTACTCTGTCCCCTAGTCGTTGCCGGCCGATAAAAATTTTCTTGACAGCGATTCGCGTCAAGTATATTGTTCGCACTCGGAACAAATGCCGGGTCAGCCCCCATGCGTAAGATCAACACCAGAGACTTCCACATTGCCACGCGCTCTACTTCGCGCGACATCAATCGCCGCATCGCGCTCAATCTGATCCGCGAGCATCAGCCGATCTCGCGCGCCGATCTGGCGCGGCGCATGAACGTAACGCGCGGCGTGGTCAGCGTTTTAGTGCAGGAGTTGATCGGGCAGGGCGTGATTTATGAAGGCGCGACCGGCGAGGTTGCGCGCGGCCGCAAGCCCACCTTTCTCCACATCAGGACACAGGATCGGCTCGCGCTCGCGGTTGACGTGCGCTTCAGTCAAACCTATCTGATGCTGTGCGATTTCGCGGGCCGGCAACTCGCGCTCGAAATCTACGACACCATTTTTGCTATTCCTGAGTTTGTCAAAGATTTAGCCGCACGCACCCGTAGGTTGTTGAAAACACAGGGCGCTGAAGGATTGTGCGAAGGCATCGGCGTGGCCGTGCCGGGCATGGTCGATCAACGGACGGGGCGGATTCTCAACGCGCCGACACTAGGTTGGCGCGACGTGGACATACGCGATGCCTTAGCTGCCGCCACCGCCTTGCCCGTGCAGGTGGAGAACTCCGGGCGCGCATGTTCGCTGGCGCACTTGTGGTTGGAACGGGGCGACTCGGCGGGGCCGCAGAGTTTCGTTTTCATCAGCGTGTCGGACGGCGTGGGCGTGGGCGTGGTCGTGAACGGCGAGTTGGTGCGTGGACGCGATCACATCGCGGGCGAGTTCGGGCACATGCCGCTGAGTCTGGACGGGCCGCGCTGCATGTGCGGCATGACGGGCTGTTGGGAAGCTTACATCTCAAACCTCGCTACCCTGTCGCGCTATTTCGGACGCAATTTGTCCAAACTCAGTGCAAAAGCCTTGCGCGACACCAAGCCGCACACATTTACCGTGAACGATCTGGTGCGGCGTGCGCGTGGCGGCGACGCTAAAGCGAACGCGGCCATTCAAGCGACAGGGCGTTTCTTGGGCTTGGGGTTGGCGACGATTGTGAACGTGGTCAATCCCGACAGCATTTATCTCGCGGGCGAGATCACGACCGCATGGGACTTGATCGAAGCGACGGTGCTTGAGGCCCTAGCCGAGCGCACGTTGACCGAAGCGGCTGCGCGCACGCCCTTGCGTGTGACCTCGATGCAGGAGCATCCACGCCTGCGTGGGGCGGCCGCACTGATCGCCGCGCCAACCTTTGCCGCGCCGCGTGTGGCCTGACCGGGGCCAAAAACAGTCTGACCCGCTGCCACAGGGTCAAACAAAGATCGAGCCGGGTGACGATAGTTACTCTGGCAGGGCAGGCGCTGCTGCTCGGCGGCGTAAGTGCGGGCCTACACATCCAGTCTGGACCTTATCATCGGAGGCTGAAAGCTATGCGAGGTGCAAATAAGTTTTGGTGCGTCGTCGGCGTGCTCGTGTTGTTCGCCGTCGCTGGTCTGAGCGTCGCGGCCCAAACCGTCGTCGGGCGCATCTCCGGCACGATCACGGATACGGCCGGCGCGTCTGTCCCGAACGCCAGCGTCACTGTCACCAACGTCGCCAACAATCTGGTCCGCACCGCCGCGACGGACGAAAGCGGCTACTACACCGTGACCAACTTGCCCGTCGGCACTTACACGGTTGTGGCCGAGCGCGCGGGCTTCAAGAAGGCCGGGCAGTTTGACATCGCGCTGACGGCGGATGCGCGCCTGACCGTCGATCTCACGTTTGAAGCCGGGCAGGTGACGGAGACTGTGCAGGTCACAAGCGCGGGCGGCGGCGAAACGGTCAACACCACGTCGGGCGAAGTGGCGCGCGTGATCGACAGTCAACAGGTGCAGAACCTCGCGTTGAACGGGCGCAACTATATTCAACTGCTCTCGCTTGTTCCCGGTGTCGCGTTGATCAACGACGATCAGCTTGAGTTGAGTACGAGTTTGGCCACGAATCAGCAGTCGATCAACGGCAATCGCGGGCAGATGACGAACATGACCGTGGACGGCGGCACAAACTTGCAGTCGGGCAGCAACGCCAGCCAGATCAACAACGTCGGCATCGACTTCATTCAAGAGGTCAAAGTGCAGACGGCGAACTTCTCGGCCGAGTACGGGCGCAACTCCGGCGCGCAGGTCAACGTCGTGACCCGCAGCGGCGGCAACGACTTTCACGGTTCGGCCTTCGAGTTTCTGCGTAACGACAGATTGGACGCGCGCAACTTCTTCGCGCCCGTGCGCCCGCCCTTGCGCTACAACGATTTCGGTTACAGCATCGGCGGCCCCATCATCAAGAACAAGTTCTTCTTCTTCGCGGGGCAGGAGTGGAAGAAGATTCGCCGCCTCGCCAACCCGGTCGTCCGCACCGTGCCGACGCTGGCGGAACTCAACGGCGATTTCTCGTTTCGCTTGCGTGGGACCGACGGCATCGTGGGCACGGCTGACGACGGCTTACTGAAAGACCCGGCCAGCACGCAGCCGTGTACGACGGCGAATCGGGCCGGCTGCTTCGGCGGCACGAACGTCGCGCTTCGTAACATCATCCCGACGAACCGCATCACCGCCGACGGCTTGGCCATCGCCAACGTCTATCGCACGATGATCGGCCTCGCCACGAGTTACACGAACGCGCCTGTGGGCAACAACGCGACGTTCCAACAACCGAACCCGTTCAACTTCCGCGAAGACATTGTCCGGCTCGATTATCGCTTCAACGACCGGCACAACATCTACGGTCGCTATCTCCACGACAACAACGATCTGATCGATCCGTTCGGCACGTTCATCAACTCGCAACTGCCGACGATTCCGAGCAATCGGCAGCGGCCCGGCACTTCCGTGCAAGTCGCCTACACATGGCTGATCACGCCGACTTTCATCAACGAAGCGAAGGTCAACGCCTCTTGGATCTCGCAGCACATCCCGCCCTTCGGCCAGTTCTGGCAGCGCGAGACATACGGCTTCACCTACCCGCAACTGTTCACGGGCGGCGGGCGCTTCGAGAACAGCATTCCCGATACGACCGTCACCGGCTTTGCCAGCTTTGCCGGTTCGGCCCGTTCGCTCGTCTCGCCCACGACCGACATCATGCTCAGCGATAATGTGACGTGGGTGCGCGGCAGCCACACGTTTAAGACCGGCGGGCTGGTCTATCGCAACCGCATCGATCAGAACGGGCGCACAACCTACGCGGGCAACTTAACCTTCAACGCGAGCGGCAACACGCGCACGACGAACAACGCGCTCGGCGATGCACTGCTCGGCAACTTCCGCACCTACAGCGAGTCCGCCATCGATCCGCTCGGCTTCTTTCGCTTCACGCAAACCGAAGCGTTCGTCAACGACAGTTGGCGCGTGAACAAACGGTTGAGTCTTGAACTCGGCGTGCGTTACCAGTTCGGCACGCCCATCTACACGCAGGCCAACAATCTCGCCAACTTCGACCCGGCGCGTTACGACCCGGCGCAGGCCGTGACCGTGCTCGCTAACGGCACGATTGACACGACGCGCGGCGGCAATCGCTTGAACGGACTTGTCCGCGCGGGCGGCGGCGTGCCGCAAGCAGAGTTGGCGCGCGTGCCCGGTGGCGACAGCGCCACGGTGCAAGCTGTGCCCACAGGTGCGCCGCGCGGCCTCTATGAAGGTCATCACTATTTCATGCCGCGCGTCGGCTTCGCGTATGCGCCGTTCAAAGATAACAAGACCGCCATTCGCGGCGGCATAGGCATGTACTACGACCGCGTTGAAGGCAACCTGATCTTCCCGTCGCTCGGCAACCCGCCTTATGCGTCGAGCGCGCAGTACAGCAACGCGAACCTGAGCAACATCACTGGCGGCTCGACGACCGTTGCGCCCTTCGACACGATCAATGCGGTCGATCCGAAGCTCGACACGCCTTACACGTTGAGCTACAGCTTGAGCGTGCAGCGCGAGTTGCCGCACGGCATCTTGGCCGAAGCAGCTTACGTCGGCAACTTGGGCCGGCATTTGATCCGTCAGCCCGACATCAATCAAGCGACCTTCGTCGCGCTCGCCGCGAACGCCGCGCTGCCCGACCGCACAACGCGTCGATGTGAACTCGCTACGACCTTACAAAGGTTATTCGGCGATCCGCATGCGCCTGTCCGATTCGACCTCGAACTATCACGCGCTGCAACTCTATGCGGCCAAGCGCAAGGGCGATCTGTTGATGACGCTCGGTTACACTTGGTCGAAAGTGTTGACGGACGCGAGCGGTTTCAACGACAACCCGGAAGACCCGTTCAATCGCAGTTACAACTACGGCCCGGCCACGTTCGACCGCCGCCACATCTTCGTCGCCACCTACACCTATCACGTCAACACCTTCAGTCGCACGCACGGCTTCGCCAAAGTGTTGCTCGACGGTTACGAGTTGAGCGGCATCACGCGCCTGCAATCGGGCGCTTATTTTACCGTCACGGGCAACACGTCCATCGGCAGCCGGCGCGCAGATTATGTCGGCGGCGACGTGCTCATCCCGAACGGCGAGCGCAGCCCGACGAACTGGATCAACAAAGCCGCGTTTGCCGCCGCGCCCGACACGCGCCGCGGCACGAGCGGCGTCGGCATCGTGCAAGGACCGGGCGGGCAGTCGTGGGACTTCTCCGTGCGCAAACGGCTCGCCGTCACAGAGCGATTCCGCTTGCAGCTTCAGGCTGATATATTCAACGCGTTCAATCGCGCCAACTTCCGTGACATGGAGATCAGCCTCAACAACGCCGCCTTCGGGCAACTGACGGCGGCGGGGCCGGCGCGCAACATTCAGTTCGGCCTGAAGCTGACGTTCTAGCGCGGAACGCTATGAGGGCGCGCAAACTTGAAAGTTAAACTGCTCATCAAACTGCTCTGGCCGTGTCTGTTGTTGACGCTTGCGCCTGCTTGGGCCGCGCCGCGCATCAAGGTCCTGAAGTTCGCGGTGACGAACCCGACCGCAGACACGCGCGCGCCGGAGAACATCGTCGTCAGCGTCGCGGAGTTGCAGCGCATCGCGCCGGACTTCAAGGCCGGCAATGCAATCGTGACGACCTCGGACGCCGCCACGCTTGATGAAGACGCGCGCACGTTGCAAACGACAGAACTCGCGTCGCAGTGTGACGACTTGGACGGCGACGGCAAGTTCGACGAGCTTGCGTTTCAGATCGAACTCAAACCGAAACAAACGCGCATCGTGACCATTGCTTACGGCGACGCGGCGACCATGCAACGTTTGCGGAGCGATTATCCGAAGCGCACGCACGCCAAGTTCACGTCGAAGATCGAGGGCCTCGGTTGGGAATCAGAAGCGACCGCGTGGCGCATTTATTTCGACCGTCGCAACGCGATTGATCTCTATGGCAAGCGGCGGCCCGGCCTCTATCTAGAAATGTTCGGCACGCCCGAATACGACTATCATGAAGAATCACCTTACGGCCGTGACATCTACAAGATCGGCGATGCGTTAGGCATCGGCGCGGTCGGCGCACTCGTGGACGGCAAAGCTGTGCGCGTCGCGGACGTGACCGAGCGCAGTTGGCGTATCATCAGTGCCGGCCCGGTTCGCACCATCGTCGAGTTGTCATACAAAGGCTGGCAAGTAGCGGGGCGCAAGGTCAATCTTACGAGCCGCATGACGCAGTGGGCGGGCCAGCGCGGCTTCGAGCATCGCATCACGGCGACGGGCGCGGACGGTTTACCGTTAGTCACAGGCTTGGTTCGTAAGCCCGGCTTGCAGGAGCAGTCTGTTGCGCCGACCACAACTGAGCCTGTGGTGTGGCGTGCGACTTGGGGGCCGCAAGTCTTGCAGACGGGCGCGACGGCGACCGAGAGTTTGCCGGATCAAAATTTGGGCGTTGCGATCATCGCGCCGGGGCAGGCGAGTAAATTAGTTGCAGACGATCCGCTCAACCTGCTCGTGCAGCCGTCGTTTGTGAATGGCACGGCCAGTTGGTACGTGCTTGCGGCGTGGGATCAAGAGGGCAGCGAACGACTCAAGTTGAACGACGCGCCGACGGCGACCGCGCGCCAACGCAACGGCTCAATCGTGCTGCCCGCGCAGAGCATCAAGACGCTCGACGGTTTCCTTGAACTTGTGCGTGCTGCGAGCCGGCACTTGCTTGCGCCTGCGCGCGTGCAGTTGTTATCACAAAGGCCCGCGCCGCAGTCTGCGCCGCCTGATACGTTGCACCCGGCGCGCAGTAAAACTTATACGGAAGCGATCACGCTCATGCGGCAAGCGGCGGAGCGCACGGCCGCGAGGTGGGAGCCGACGCTCGCGCAGACGCCGCCCGGTAAGATGGGGCGCAACACGGGGCTAGGCTTCTTCACGGAGGGCGACAACCAGAGCGGCGCGTGGCAAGAACAGCAGGGCTTTTTCTGGACGGGCAACTTCTGGGTCGCGGAGTTGTGGGCGCTCTACGCGAAGACGAAGGACGAGCGGTTTCGGCGTTGGGCCGAATTGTGGAACGCGCACCTGCTCGGCAAAGAGATGACCGAGAATCACGACGTAGGATTTCTTAACTACTACTCGTCGGTCTTCGGTTATCAACAGACGAAAGATGCGAAGTATCGCGTGGGCGGTTTGCGCGCCGCCGAACGGTTGCAGCAACTCTACAACCCGACGACCGAACTCGTCGCGGCGTGGAGCGTGGGCGGCGACGACACGATCATCGACACGATGATGAACCTGCAAATCTGGTGGTGGGCGGCGCGCGAAGCGAACGAGCCGAAGTGGCGCGAGCTAGGGTTGAAGCACGCGCTCAAATCGGCGCAGTGGCTTGTGCGCCCGGACGGCTCGGTGATTCAATCCGTGCATTACAACCCCGGCGACAACCGGCAAGAGTTCAACTCTGCGGGCGCGCCAACGTTCGGCTTTGCGAACAGCGCGCGCCCCGGCGAACAGACCTTCACGCACACGCATCAAGGCTTCGCCGCCGACACCACTTGGTCGCGCGGCGCAGCGTGGGCGCTCTACGGTTTCACCGTCGCATACGGCGAGACGAAGGACGCGCGTTTGTTAACGACCGCAGAAAAGATCGCCGCGTTCGTGTTGGACCATCTGCCCGAAGACGGCGTGCCGTGGTACGACTTCGCGGACGAGGGCGTGCATTTTCGCAACCGCGACACGTCGGCCGCCGCGCTCATCGCGGGCGGGTTGCTGCGTCTGTCCGAGTTGACCGCAGACAAGGCGCGCGCCGCCACTTATCGACGTGAGGGCGAGCGTATCACGCAGACGCTCATTGATCGCTATCTAACACCCGTTAGCGCGGCCGACAAGACGCCGCCCGGTGTCTTGCGCCACGGTTCGAGCACGCGGCCGAGCGATGTCATGCTCGTCTATGGCGACTATTACCTGTTGGAGACGCTGCTGTGGCTCGACGAGCACGGCCACCGTCAATCAGTTGAAAGCAGATAACCAGAGGAAGGCAAGGATTCATGAGTACGAAAATGCAAGCGACGGAAGACAACATGATCTTTCGCGGCACGAACCAACACAAGGGCCGGCACATCGCCATCACACCTGAGAACAGCGCGATGAAACATCTGGTCTATGGTCGCATCATCCTCGATGCGGCAACGCCGAGCGCCACGTTCTCGACCGGCAAACTCGAAACGGGCCTGATCTGTCTAGCAGGGCAATGCACCATCAAGGCCGGCGACGAGACGCACGACATTAATCAACACGATTCGATCTACATCCCGCGCGATACCGAGGTTGAAGTGACGACTGCAAACGCGGTCGATCTCGTCGAATGTTCGGCCGAAGTCGATAACAAGTATCCGCTACAGGTCGTGCGCTACGCGGACGTTGAACAGAACAGCGCGCTCAAGTTCAAGACGGGCGGCTCGGCGAACACGCGCACGGTCAACATCACGCTCGGCAAGAACATCGAAGCGGGCCGCATCCTCGCCGGCTTCACCACGTCCGAGCCGGGGCACTGGACGAGTTGGCCGCCGCACGAGCACGCGGCGATGCTCGAAGAGTTGTATGTCTATTACGACATGCCCGCGCCCGCGTTCGGCGTGCAGTTCGTCTACACCAACCCGGACGAGCCGGAGTTTGTCGGCATCGTGCGCGACGGCGACGCGGTCTTGATGCCGCGCGGCTTCCACCCGAACGTCTCTGTGCCCGGTCATTCAATCAACTTCGTCTGGCTCATGGCCGCGCACCGCGAACGAGACGACCGCCAGTTCGGCGTCGTCACCGTGCAGCCCGGCTTCGATCAAGCAGGCACAGGCCTCGAAGCGAGCCGCGAGTAAGAGCGCAAAGCTAAGACGCCGATTCTGGCATAGGCACATGTTGAAGTTCGCGTTACTTTTTTTAATCTTGGCGGCGCAACCGCTATCCGTGTGCGCGGCCGTGCCGCCCGCGCACGCGCGCACGGGCGCGACGATTGAGGCGGCGACCTTGCGCGACGAGGTCACAAGTTTTCTGGCCGCAGCGTTGGCGGCGCATCTCGCCGACATCAAGTCGCTCAACCCGCCGCCCGACAAGGTGCTCGGCGCGGGCGCGTCGGGTGAATACACTTGGGGCACGTTCATGCGCGCGCTCGGTGCATACGCCGAGTTGGCGGGCGAGCAACGTTTGGCGGGGCGCGACCTCGCGCGCGAAGTCGGCCAGATCGGGCTGTTGGAACATAGACTGGGCAGCACGCGCTTCTCGCAACTCTACGCGGTGCTCGCGCTGCGCCACTTCGGTCAGGACCTAAAGACCAACCCCGTGTGGCAACGGCTCGACGAAGCGGAGCGCGCGCAGTGGCGTGAGCTACTGGACGTGTCGGCCTTCTACGATCCGAAGACGCAAGAGGTCATCAACCTGCCGGAGAACTATCTCGGCGTCGCTGCGCGCATCGCCAGCATCAGTTATCAACTCGGCCTATTAAAAGATCGCGCACTCTTGGACAGCGTCATCACACGCGCAGCCCGACCCTTTACCAGCGGCAATCTCTTCGCCGACGACGCGCCGCCGACCGGCCGCTTCGACCGTTACTCGAACGAGTATGCACGCTTCATCTGGGACGCGGCCGAAGCATCGGGCCGCGCAGACATACTCGATGCCGTGCGCCCTTCGCTCAAAACGCAGATGCGTCTGTGGTGGGATTTGATCCAGCCGGACGGTTATGGTTACGCATGGGGGCGCAGCCTCGGCGTCGTCAGTTACGAAGACACGATGGAGATCGTCGCGTTCCTCGCGCGCCATCCGGAGTTTCGGCCCGCGCCGCTCACGGAGCTTGCGAGCGCCTACTATCAAGCGTGGCGCTGGCTGCGGCGCGATTACAACGACAAGGCACAGATGCTCTCGGTCTTCGCCTACGGGCGCGGCAACTTCGCTTACATCACGCGCGCACGCGAGTGGCAACAGACGACCAGCTTCTTCGGCAAGGCCGGGCTGGCGCACATACTGTTCATCGAAGCACTCACACGCGAAGGCGTGACGCGCTTCCCCGTCGAGGTGGCGCGGCCAATGTCGCGCGCTTCGAGTTCTTCCGCCACGGCGCGCGCCCCGCTGGCGTGTGGCTCGTGCGGCAAGGCGATCTATCTTTCACCTTACCGATCACGACCGGCACGAAACCGTGCGTCGCGGATTATCTGCCCGCGCCGCACGGGCTAAACGGTTTCGCCGCGCCGGTCGAACAGGTCTATCCGGCGCTCGTGCCTTTCATTCAACTAACGGACGGGCGCGTGCTGGTGGCGACGGACGGTGCGGACGTGATCGAACCGGGCCGCGATGGACGCAGCCTGCGCGTCGTGTGGCGTCGTTGGGCTTTGGTCGGCGCAAAGTCCGGAGAGTTGGTCGAACCGCAAATCACGAGCGAGGTCAACTGGCAACTCGACGGCGCGACGCTCACACGAACAGAGACGCTCACGGCTGACGCCAATATCACGTTGCGCCGTTGGTGGGTAACTGTGCCGACCACCGCGACCCAACACGAAGCGCAACTTGCGAACGGCGCGCGCTCGGAGCGATTCACCTCGGACGAGGGCACACTTACAGTGTCGACTACGGCAGCGTGGCCGCTGCACGTCTCTCTGTCAACGCCGGGCAACGGCGCGCTTGGACGCGGCGCACGCATGCCCTTGCCCTTACACCTCGTTTACGAGACACACAACCTGCGTCTGGTTCGTGGGCAAAGCGCGCGCTGGCGCATCACCCTCAAAGCGGAAGGGAAGCAGTCTTAATAAAGATCATGTCAGCTACTTCAAACGTGAACACGCACCCGCAGCACACCGACTGGTCGCGCATCCCCGTCGAGCACTTGGAAGCGGGCATCGAGCGCCAAATGATCGTCGGCGACAAACTCATGATCTGCCGCCTGCGCTTCGCCCCGCGCATCGTCACCCCACCGCACGACCACCCGCACGAACAGATGACAATCGTTGAACGCGGCCGCGTCCTCTTCACCATCGGCGACGAAGAACGCATCGCCCAAGCCGGCGACATCCTCCACTTCCCCTCCCACAGCTGGCACGGCGCAACCATGCTCGACGAAGAGGTCATCCTCATCGACATCTTCACCCCCATCCGCGAAGACTTCTTCAAGAGCTAAGCAGAGGCGTGTGCCCGCCGCGCCCCTAAGCCGGGCGGTAGCAGTTAGACCTTCACCCAAGTCGTGCTGCCGCCTCTGAATTTTTCCGTCTCCGAGTACTCGTCCCAACGCCCCTCCATCCCGTGTCGCCGCTTGTCGGCGGACAGGATGACCACGCCGGCCAAACCGTCCTTCAGCTTCTCGCCGGAATAGGTGAAGACGATGATGTCGTCATTGTAGACCTTGCCCGTCAACGGATAAGTCCCGTTCTGATTGGCTCCAAGTGCGCTCAGTTGGTCGCCGCGTGCTTTGGTCACTTCGACCCGGTCAACGACCTGCTGTCCGGCTTTGAGGCCGTAGTCAGCCCTCCATGTGCATTCCCACACACCTTTGAAGTCTTTTATGCCCCGCGAGCGGCCAAGTAAGAGGTCGCGGATTTCGTCCGCGAACATAGGCAGCAACGCGCCGACGATGACCCCAAACAAACCAATGGCGGCGACGGTGAGCGTGACCACCGGGCTATCCGCCAGCAGCGCGAACATACCGATGCAAAGCATGGGCTTTCCTCCCCTGTCTATGGTGCTTGTTGAGGGTTGCCGACTTTAAGGATTACGCAGCAGCAAGTCTCGCTAGCAGGAAACGCGTCGGCACGGCGCGGGAACAATATTCCTGCGCCCGAATGGTTGTCAATAACTTTGCGCGGGCGCGACATCACCCGAGTAAGTACCTGTTACCGACGCCACGCCTTGCGCCGCTATGTATACTCCCAAAAGAGGACTTGTTAAATAAGAAGGGAAACACGCCAGCTAACAACTCATTGAACCCGACCCCGAAATAGCAGCTATTTCATTTTTGCCTTTTGCTTTTGCCTCTTTCAATTGCTGCATTAATAAGATTCAAAGGTTCATCTTCTGGCTTTAACTCGCCTTCTAAAGATAATACATAAAGTTCAAGAGCCGCCTTATGTGCATTAGTATAAAGATACAGAACAGCAATACCATCAGATAAAATCTGACTTGCTCTTTTCACTCCATCAGCCCCGCTATTAATTTCCTTCTTAATGATAAACAGCAATCGTGCAAGAGATTCAACAGCAGCAGTATCTTTACATAATTCAGGCTCAACGATATTTAGCCACGTTTCATCATCGGCTAATAAATCATCCTTACTAAAACTTTCATCAGTGGATTTTCTCAAAAGATTTTGCTCAACTTTAATTAAAAGTTACTAGCCCTAATAATTTAGATATTACCAGCCTTGGTAATTTTTATCAATCCGAGTTTCAATATTGCGGCGCAGTCTGCCACTTTTTACAGTAATAACTTTGCATCCGTTTACTAGAGTTGGTAAGGCGTCTAAAATCAACAGTATAGCGGTGCTATAGTCTCGAAACTATGGCACTGAAATTACAGGTTCAAGAGATAGCCAGAAAGCTAGGAATTGAGAACGCCTCGCAATTAGCGAAGCTGACAGGTCTTGGATTAACTTCCTGTTATCAATTATGGGAAGGAACAGCGCAAATGGTTTCATTGAAAACGCTGAACATCCTTTGTAATAAACTCAAAGTGCATCCGGCGTTGTTATTTGATTATGTCCCTGATATGGAGAAGGGGAGTTCCCTTTTGATTAAAAGCAGTAAGAGGCGAAAGTAATTCTAATTGCTTCTTTTCTGTTAACCAAAGCTTGTTAGTCTCGTGCTCAGTTACGATAAAGACAGGTAACTTTTAATTTATGTTTTACGACCCGCCACAAAAATGGACTGAAGAACTACTTGACGAACTTCCATTCGGAGAAGATGACCGCTATGAACGGAAGTCGGGAGATGAAATTTCCAAGAATAAGTTTGACGATTTTTTTAATAAACTTGCCAAAGAAGTAGGAGCGTTCGCTAATTCCTTTGGTGGAACTCTATTTATCGGCATTGCTGATGACAAAACAAAGATAGGCGTTCCAGCAATAGCGAAAGGTAATACTCCAACTGAAAGATGGCTTGAAAACAAACTTCCCGCCTTATTTGAATTGAGGCTTCAGCATTTCCGCATTTCAAGAGTTGAGCTAACTGATAAAACGCAACACCAAATTGGTAACAACAGAATTATAATTGCGATAGATGTTTTTAATAGCGAGTTAGCTCCGCATCAATGCGTCCGTGACCATACGTATTATTACCGAAGCAATTCGGAATCAAAACCAGCACCACATCATTATTTAGCTTTTCTATGGGGACGCGCTAACTCGAATATGTCTCAAGTCGCAACTTGGTGGATTAAAGATTTTCTCAGTCCCGTCATTACTTTGCTTGACCAAATACAGCGGGACTTCAACCGGGCGGAATTTACATTAGTTCCCATAAATACCGAAGTTCGTGGTAGTGCTTTTGTTCGTAGAATTGAGTTTTTCAATAAAAAGATATGGGATGGGCTTATATCCAGTAGTGTCGGAGAATATTTTCTGAGTGCCTTTCCTCTAATCAGCGAAGAATTATTTTCATTTGAAAAGAGGATGGATGACTTTAAAAATACTCTTAGCCAGCTAGAAAAATCCGTAGAAGAATCCCCCATTCTCTTGAGACATTTAAAAGATGTATATGAAAGATTGATTAGCCGTGAGCGTATATCTAGAAGTCAGTTTGAGCATTACGATTTGCGGCAAATGGCTCAATGCCTATTAGGACAATTACATTTAGAGATGGCTCTTTCTCCTGATGTAAGTACTGTTAATCTCGTTCGATTCACAGCATTTTCTCTTTTAGAGTTAGCTTTAGTCTTGCAAGGACTTACGATTACAGAAGAGCAGAACCTATGGAATCTGTGTAAAGATATAGCTGAGGTGTTAAGGAACGAGGACGAACGAATATTTAAATCCTTAGAAGAACCCAAACGACTTTTAGAATCACTTAAAAGTGAATCGTTAGGTCTGTGGGAACGATTGAGGAAAGACCGAATAGAAATAGCTACGCGATATACTGCGACCTACGGGCAATAATCTAAATCTTAACCCAATCTCTCAAAACAAAAAATAAAAATAAATTTTCAGGAATCAAACTGCTCCAATAAGCCAAATCCTGACTTACCTTTTCAGACAACAAGAGACAAATCCACATTCTTAAAATCTATTTCTGTTGAATCTTCTTCGGTCTGCCTACTTTCCTATCTTCTACTAACTTCAAATCCTTTTCTTCAATCATATAATCCCTACCAAATTTCTGTGCTGGCAATCTTCCAGCCGTAACAAGTGCTTGCACTCTTCGCGGCGTTATTCCTAATCTTTCTGCTGCTTCTTTTGTAGTTAAGAAGTCCATAGGAGAGAAGTTATAGAACTAAAGTAATTATTCGTCAAGAAGAAGAAAAAGATTGATATTTTATTCTTTTAGGAGTATAAATAATCAAAAGGGAGATTGAAAGGGAGATGAAGAAAAAGGGCAATCAAGCGATTACCCTTAACTTATTGTAACAATTGATGCACCCGGCATGACTCGAACATGCGACCTTCTGATTCGTAGTCCCAGCCGCGGCCGTGTCAGGCGGTTTCAGAGTGTTTCAGGTGGTTGCAAGTCCTGTAAATTCGCAATGTGCATGTTTCAGGCGGTCGCAGGAAGTCGCAGCAAGTTTCAGCCCATGGGCTGAAAAATGGGCAGTGCGAAGCCGGGCGTTAGTGAATCGTCTCGGCGTCTTCGGCCTCCTGGTTGAGCGTGTTGATGATGGCGGCGGCGCGCGCCACGGTGTCGTTATCCACGCCGATGTAGCGGTAGGTCGTCTGGATGCTGGTGTGCCCGAGGATGCGTGAGACCTCCTCAATGGGCATGCCGCCGCGCACCAGCCGCGTTGCCGCGGTGCGGCGCAGATCGTGAATGCGCAGACCATCTATGCTGGCTTTGACGCAGGCATTGGCGAAGCTGCGCTTGAAGTTGCTCTTAATGCCGAAGACGAGCCGGTCGGGGCGGGCGCTCGTGAGCGGGTACAGGTGCGCCAACTCGCGCGCGAGCCGCTCGCTGATCGGCGCGGCCCGTTCACTCAGCGTCTTCGTGTTGAACTCCTGCACCGTGATGCGGCGCGGGTCGAAATCCAGATCGTCCCATTTGAGCTTCAACGCCTCGCCGCAGCGCATTGCCGTGTCGATCAGGCAGATGATGAGCGGACGCAGGTGCCGCCGGCGCGTGCCCTTGTCCTGCGCGCTGACTTCTCGGCCGCGCCGCTTGTACGTGCTGGTGCGCTCGCCACAGGCCGCGAGCAGTTGCCCCTCCTCGTCGCGTGACAAGAGCCGCTTGCGCTTGCGTTCGTCGGCCAGGGTTGATGAGCGGTTCACCGGCGTTGAACGGATTGCGCGCGAGCCAGCCCTCGCGCACGGCGACGTTGAGCATGTGCCGCAGGAGTTGCAGCTCGCGGTGGACGGTCGTGATCGAGCGCGGCAGCGGCTGCCCGTTAGCATCCTTCCGCTTCGTAGTCTTCTTCAGGCTCTCCCCCTTGAACTTGCGCAATGCACCATACGTGATCGAGCGCAGCGGCATCCGGCACAAAGTGAGCAGTCAATAGCTCAAACTGATACTCGGCAGTAGCGAGGCTGCGCCGGCCTGCGACCTTGCGCCCATCTGAGTACTCCGCCTCAATTAGATAGATCGGTTTGTAGTACTTGGCGAGATCGGCGAAGGTCATCCGGGCGCGCTTCAGTTCATCCGTCTCGCCTGAGTCACGCTTGACGGTGAGCCGGTTGCGCACGCGCGTCGCCTCGGCGGGGCTGCTGACCTTGCGCCAGACGGCAGTGCGCTGGCCGTCTTTGGTGTAGCGCACGCGCACGTAGGGCGTGAATACTTCCTCGAGCTCGCCGGCAGCGTTCTTCCGCTCATGCTTCTGCCACGTAACGCCTTCGGGCCAATCGAGATCACGCAGGTCTTTTTTCTTCGCGCTCATGTGTTATGATTCGCGGCACAAAGCCGTCGCCCTTCGTGGGTCGTCGAGCTTCCATTGCGGGGCGGGCATTTGCTTTGATGGGCGTGCCCGCCTCGCTGCTTATTTAACCTATCGATCTATTGGACTTTCAACTCTCGATAAATAGCTAGCGGACAGACTATTGGCTCCCACCTAAACGAACTCTGATCCAACATAGCATCGAACGCCCTAAGGCGGTTAAATAGGATCCTCAATGGATCGCGTATAGATTTTGATTCAGCAAGCTTTTCTGTTAGTCCGGTATTCAACGGATCAAGGTTAGTTATGTTGGGGAATGGTAGGGATGTTATTTGACCAACCATCGTCCAAGGCGATTCTATAGTTCCGGCGTATAAAGATCGGAGTATTTCAGGCCGGACACGAAGCCACTCTCTATCAATGATTGCGCGAAAAGTTGTATACATTGGGCCGCCTGAAGATATAGCGATTTCAAATTTCTTGTCATAAAATGCTTTAAGGATAACCCTTAATCCCTCAACAAGGTTAGGGTTGTCCAAAAGATTCATATCTTCTGCATGTAACTTCGGGTTATTCAACCTCTTTATTTGCTCCTTTATTTGGGCCCTCCTATTTCTATCTTTCTCAGTATTTAATTCCTCCGTCAATCTAGCTAACTGCGCTTTAGCTTCATCCGAGAGCGTATGAAAAAATGCTAGCACCTCCATTACGTTGTTTATGTGCCCCACAAAAGAGTCCATTCTGTCATAATCTTCTATTGCGGCTTCTCCAACTACTTTTACCATCACCGCACTTCGTAAGGTATCAAGATATAGACGTATACCTTCCTCCGGCACTTCTTTGGCGCTCTCACCTTCAATTATTTCAGATACGTCAATAATAACGTTGCCGAGCTTACGTTCTAGTTGCTCATACATGAAATCATATAGAATCGTGCTTTCCGTGCGCTGCAACGCTCTACTGCGTTGTGACTCAATTACTTCATCCTCAACATCAGGGCTGGTTTGTGTGTTAGTCGCGGACTCGCTATTAAGGAATGATTGAAAAATTTGCTGCGCGATTCCTTCGTTAAGTTGAGAGTAAAATGAATAAAGCCGACCTTGATCGACATAAATGAAATCCCTAATGGTTTTAGTCTTTGCTTGATCTGTCATTGGTGCTTATCAAATGCCTCCTTAACCGCTCTATCTAAGCGATCAAAATCTGCTTGTTTACGCCTGTAAGAAAGATATTGCTTCTTCTTAATTGCGCGACGCGTCATTATGGCGACCACGAAGCCATAAATCGCAGCCACAACAGCTAATATCAGAACTAAATTGAAGAACAGATTCACGCAGTGCCCTCAATCTTACCGATCATTGTTTGAGTATAAAAGCTAACTAACAAGCTAGAAAGTGCTAACGGTATTGAGCACACGAGGAGTCTTGAACGGAAGGAAGTTTGTTGTAACTCAAGGACCGTATCAAATAATAGACAGCCGTATAGAACAGCCGAAATTAACCCTATAAAGATCAACCCAAAGACGATATTAGTGAATAAAGTATCTCGACTAACAGGATTCCTATATTCCAAGGCATCTCCTAGAGAAGTGGCACACAACATCAGACTTAAAAAAAGAATTTCTGAGGAGCTGGCTATATCTTGAAAATTTAATCTCTTTCCCAAAAACCGAATCAGGAGCATTAAACCTAATGGCGTTAAGGCGAACACGAGGTTACACCAAAACCAGCGGCTCAATCTGTTGCCTGTCTGCGGCAGGTTTGCTTCTTGGAGTGGAATCAACGTCCACCTTTTCTGGTTGGGAACCGGTATTCATATTGCACTCACGTGCTTTGATTCACGGCGGCAAAAACCGCCGCTTCTCGTCGTGCGTCTGGTTTCAAGGTGCACTATTTAGTGCGGGTACTTCTCAGCCTGTGTGCATTAAGGAGCGCGCTACACCTTACCCTCTCTAGCGATAGGCAATGTTCTCGGCCATCGTTCGTGAACAAACTCTTTCCGACCTAACGCTATTCCGGCTCTCTTACTTTGTGATTCTCTATGTACTCAGCCAAGTCTTTGGCAAACCTGTCTGCATCCGTCTCTTCGATTATCTCGTGCGGAATCGGGATGCGGTTAAGGAGATGCTTAGCCTTCTTGTAGGCCTCCGGATGGTCATTACGCTTGGGCGGACCCTAGGAGTAGGTAGAGTCGACCAATTTCAGGGTTGTCTTGCAGTGCAGTGGCAGTGCCGAGAATGTGGGTTGCGCGGCTCTGTATGTTTTCGGCACGAGCATAGTCTAGCGAGACTGGCTGGAGTACATGCCACCGCTCGTTCTTAAAGGCGTGGTCAAACTTTAATGAGTAGTCTACGGACGTGAAAGTCTTTGAGCGTAGATAACGAAACACACGCCGCTTCATTAGCGAATGCTGATAGACGTGCCAGACCTCCTCGTCAGATCGCTTCTGCTCTCTGGTGAATTCGTATTGCGAGGCTACCATCCGCTTGAAGATATGTGGCAACTCGCGTGCGGGACTCGTAGCGACGCCTGCTAACATTGGACCGAACTGAATGCTCATGCTGCGGTCCGGCATAATCAGCGCAATCAGTTTATTCACATCGGTCACAGGCTCTTGAAGCTCAAACAAGGTTCCAGTGGGGTGTTTGCTATAGTTCTCTACGGCCTGTTGAATCTGCCGGAGCGCCCTCTTGTAGTGCTCCCCGTCGAAGTCAACGAATGTATTTGACAAGCGTTCATAGTGCGACTCCAGTTGGATGCCAATGAATGCTGCGTCGGGGGCGCAGAGGAGCACGCCGATGTTCAGCATCTCGCCTGCAGCCGGATCGTGAACATACCGGATGACGCTGAAGGTGTACTGAATCCGTTTCATGTGAGACTCCTTTGAAGCTCCATCTGGAGTTCGTCGGCGTGCGCTTGGATTGTAAGCAGATGCTCACACACCCGCTCTGTCCACTTCTGCCATTCGGGAGGTAGGATGCGACACCAGTTTTCAATCCGGCCGCGGCTCATTTCCCGCACGCCCGCGAGGAAGGGTTGCCAGTCAATTGATTTGTGACGTAGCGAGCGGCGGAATAAGTGTTCATGCTCGAACCGTAGTCGTGACAATCTCCACGGGTCATCCTGTCTGCCGATTGCGTAGATAAAACTAAACGCAGCATTAAAGTCTATAGCGACAAGTTGTCCGCCATTCATCAGACAATTCGGGTTCCGTGCATGCCTGTCCGGATTCTGCGTGAGCAGATCGAACGCGTAGATCAGCGCGGCCGGTTCTATCTCTTCGGGAGTCAGCGAAGCGCCGAAAGCTGGGCTGATGAACCCCTTCGGCAGATACTCACATCCTACACCCCAACCGGGGGTCAGGCGCAAGCCCTTGGACTGGAGCACGGCGTTAGCCACCTCAACGAAATCGGAGCTTAGATCTACCAATCCCGGGGTTGGCGTATCTATCCCAAAATCTCGGGCTAGCAAGTTTCCGATCAGCTCACAGAAAAGTCCGCTCTCTGTGACCTCTGGGAGGGCAAAAGCTTTAACGACAAGTGACCTGCGCGTTTGCTGCTGCTCATCCTCAGCACGGCTTTCGCACTCAATTACAAGTGGACGCGTGCGCCCCGTGCCAAGTGGATGATCGAGTCGCATTGCGTCCCAAACTTCGATCACGAGTGAGAGCTCCTTTCATAGCGACGAGCGCCTTGCCTGAAGCGTAGCCAAGCGCGTCGTCACCCCAGCAATAATCCTTGGTTGAATAAGCTCTTGAGCATAATCACTACGTAACTTAAGACCTCGTGCGCCGTCGCGGGCGTACTATTGATTGATAGATATACGATTACTTGTAGTTTGCTCCAAGATCCAGCAACCCAATCTAACTCCTGTATAGCCTCCTACTCGACGACGAACATCAAAGGCACTCGTCGCGCCCTACAGGCTTACGCATGAGTCACATAGTACCGATTGGGGGGATTGGTGCGACGTCAGAGCCCGACACGCTGTCGTGTATTTTGCGGGCCTCTTCGAGCCGAAGCCGTGCCTTCCACTTATTATAGAGTTCCACTGTATTGATGAAAGGCCCTGGGGTTATGCCCGGCTTTATCCCAAGGTGTCGAAGTTCAATCAAAAGTGGCGCATGCCACTCTACTATGTCACAAAAAATCCTAGCAGTTGTTGGAAACGCTACCATTTCGTCGGCGGCACCTTTGACGAAGTAAAGCGCGTAAGCTTCAAGTTTGTTGACATTTTCAAAGCCGGCTGTTCTTACGAGATCATTCTTCATCAATTGGTCCAACCAAGTGCGCGCTCTCTCAAGCTCGTCGGCCACTACCGCATCAAAGTTTGTAGAGGCAGGTCTCCATAGCACCATCTGGAGGCCGCCTTCGCGCATTGCGTAGATGTTCTGGTTAATACGGGGCATAGTCTCGTCCGCAAATTTCTCGATCTGCGAAGCTGCAAGACACACTGCCTCGCGTTGCGATCTAACCTGAATATCTTCGCGCGCCGTCTTCACCGCATCGACAGCGGCACTCACGCTGTCCCTAGTTAAGGCAAGCTGACGACGGGCCAAGATAAGCTGGTATAGCGCGCCGCACCCGAGACAGGCTAATACGATCCCACTGGCGAAGTATGCAATCTCCATCCAGTAGCGAAGATGGTCAACCTGAGGGGCGGCGTTTACAGCCTGTAAAAACATAACTATGTAACCCTATTTGCATCGAGTTAGCTGCAATTTCTCAAAGTTTGCTCAAGCGGTTCTCAATGTATGCGCTCAATAAATCTGTCAATTACACCGACTTGCTTCCTGTCTTTAGTCTCAAACTCAAACCTGTTGGCTCGCTCCTCGGTGTCGATGAAGAAACTGGTGCCGCCGTCCTCCACAATAGGCCTGTCGGATAGGTCAACGACCTTTTCGTAAAGGAGCTTGTCGCCACCGAAAACGCGGACGGTAATTTTGTCGGCGTAACTCGCCGTGCCGGAGTTATAGATCCCAAAAAAGTTTCGATAGACACCTTTGATGATCTTGTAGCCGTTACTGTGCATTTCGAGATATGGAGCCTGAGGGCAATTTCTCAGCCGTTCCATCGCGGTTGTGGCGAGCCAACCCTTGTTGCCGCCGACTTGCACCTTGACCCAATAACTCTTCCTAGCGATGGCCTGAAGCGTTTTGCCGCTAGGGATGCGCCTCAGTTTAGTGGAGTTCGCATCAGGCTCCACGAACAGATTAACCTCTGTAAAAGTCTTGTATTTACACAGCACGGGCCCAGAGCTTTGGGCATGAACGAGCGAGACGAACATGACTAGGCACGCTAGGTAGGCGCAGAGGCTTTGCATGATGCATCCCTTTCAGATGTGCTGAGGCCAGTGCGCAGATCGGGAGGTCAGCGCAATTATTCAAATCCTGAACTGCTCGTAAATTTCTTTACGCAGCCACAATAGTTCTGCTGGATAACCTTCTTCGAGCAAGTCAGCGAAGTTCTTGGTTTCCAGCACCGCGCAGGGTAGCAGTGCTACGGCGGCGATGAAGTTCGCCTCGCGATCAGCTTTAGTCTCGAATCTCTTGTCGAAGAGTTGCATGCTCGGAGCATGCAGTAGATGGTGCGCTAGCTCGTGCAGCAGCACCCAAGCACGCATAAACCCTTTCAGGTCGGGATCGATAACAATGAACGGGACGCCCTCGTTAATCACGTACAAGCCCGGAACATCGATCTTGCCTTCTGCGATATGGATGCCGTTCCGCTTGCAATAATTTTGCAAGTCTTGCTCGGTAACTGTCCGCTTGTTCCAGAACGGAAAAGCCTTCAGTGCAACGAGCGGTAGATTCATTTCTTGGCGAGGCGCTCCATCTCTCTGTCTAGCAGCTCTATTAAGGCTTCCACGTTCACACGCTTGTCAGTAGGAATCCGGTCAAACTTGAGCGCGAGTTCTCCAAAGCGCGATTTGTAAAAGTTGGGATCCTCAGTCGGGGATTTGCCGCGTGCGACCGCAAATATCTCTTCTTCAGATACTCCGAGTCCTCGTGCGAGAGCCTGTAATTTTGCAGGCGAGGGGTTGATGCTCAATCCGTTCTCAATGCGGCTGACATGAGTCTTGCCAATGCCACCGCCAGATCTCGCGCTGACATCCGCTAGTGATAGTCGCTTTTCATTGCGCACCCGCTGTACATAGTCAGCAAGTGTCTCTTTTGAGCGTCCCATATCTACGCCGAAACGTTTAGCATGAGGGATGTTCGTCATGGGGCACAATATGTTCCCTAAAGGGGTTGACATGGGCGGGGCGAGTATGTATAGTGCGTTCCCAATGAGGAACGCACCGTTCCTCTATGCGAAAGGAAGGCGAAAATGTACAGGGCTGATCTAATCAACGCTTCGATGGGTAAGCACCGACTCACGAACGAGCAGGTCGCTGCTAAAGCTGGCGTGACTCCAAAGGTTGTCTCCGCCGCGCGCAACGGCAAGACCTCAGTTACCCTGCCGTCACTTCAAGCCATCGCTAAGGCCCTTGACTTGACGATGGAAGAACTATTCGCGGCCCGACACGAAGCCGAAGCTGTCACCGCATGATGAGTAATGCGCGTCCACCTAATCAGAAGCCTATGGGTTCTCTATCTGGAGATCGCGCTGATGAGCCTCTACGGGGCGCGCCCCTGGGATTGGCACCTATGGGCGATCCTAATCCCCACCGTCTTGCTCGTGTATGCCTCGGCGGCCATAGCTACGGCTTACGCGGCGCGGCGTCGCCCCTACACGGGCCCGCGGCGTGTCCCGGCTTCAAAGCCGCCAACTATCGACCCAGCCGCGCTTGCGCGGCACGCGCACAAGTTTCGTCTTGGGCTTCTTGGCGAACTGAGCGGTCAATTCGTTGATTCGTTGCCGCGCCGCGCGCAGCCGCCTGACGAGCAGCAGAATGACGATGCCAGTTGAGAGCATAAGCAGGCCCAACAAGTAAACGGGCAGCCTGTAGGTTAAAACCGCCGCCGCGTAAACGCGGGCACTGCGGAAAAGCAGCAGGGGAGTGGACAAGAGACCGAGCGCAGCGGCGGCAATGAGCGTGCCGGCAGCATTGTGTAGCGTCGGTGGTAGGTGCTGCTTGAGGTTCATGGTTACGCATTTTAGACCCACCGTGAGGCGCGTGCATCACGGCGCACATCATCGGCGCGTTGGGCGCGCGTCGTCTAGTCGAAACCGAGCAGATTTTTTCGCCACGCGAGGAGGGCGCGAGGCTGATCGGACGAGGACGCGATGAAGACTTACGAAGTCGTCGAGCACGCCGTCGGCAAGCGCGCCGTGCAGGTCGCGCAGGCGATGGGCTGCCACCTCTCATGGCTCTACCGCCAGTGCCAACCGGCGCGCGGCGTGCGTGGGCGCGACCTCTACCTCGCCTTCTGGAAACTGGTGAAAGCCTGCTGGCAAGAGAACCGCACCGGCGCAGAACTCATCATCGCCGACTTCAACACGCGCGTCGCCCGGCTCCGCAATGAGACCTACGCCGCGATCACAAGCGGGGAGTTCCACCTCCAGCTTGCGCGGTGCTCGGACGAGAACGGCGACGTAATGCGCGTGGTCTTCCAGCGCGGCGGCTACTCGGCCGTCAGGCGCGAAGCCGCGGAAGCAATCGCTGCCTATCAGGCGCTCGACGCGATGGCATACGCGCGCGAGCAGCAACAGATCGCGGTCCGCCGCATCGCGAGTCGGCGCGCCGCGTGATGCGGGTCGCGACTTGGGGGCAAGGGCGCGACCCGCGCAAATCTTTTGCCGTGAGGTGAGTCATGAGTAAGCGCAACCAGCCGCCGCCGGCAGGAACAAGCCTGACCGTCGAGGACAGACTTGAGCGCATCGAGCGCCTGCTCGCCGAGCAGACGCGGCTGCACGTCGATCCGGGCCGCGCTTACACCGACAGTGAGGTCTGTGTGCTGCTCGGCAGCATTTCGCGCTCGACGCTCTGGCGCATTCGCAAGGTCGGCTTACTCGACACGATTGATCTCTTTCCCGGTGGCACGCAGCGCACGACGGGGCGGGCAATCATCAACTACCTGGCTGAGCGTGAACAGGCCGGGAGGGTGCTGGAGTTCACGTCCACGGGGCGCAAGCGTAAGACCGCCTGAGCAGACACGGTTTGTCCGCGCACAAGCCACGTTCATGAGCCTGCGCGGGCAACGAGGCGGGCGCGGTCAAGCGAGGGGGCTTGACCATCGCGCCCGCCCACACACAAACGAAAGGGTCGCGTTGGCTTGGCAGAGGTTTCAGCGCGACCCGCTCACGATAGGAGACATCAGACGTGGTCGCCGCCCAGCTTAGCCCGGCACAGCCCGCCGCGCCATCATCAGCCACGCCGCAAGCCGCGGCCGCCCTTGCCGAATTGGAGCCGCTCGACGCCGCGATCAGCGAACTCAACGGCCTCATCGTCAGGCACGAACTCGCGCTCGCGCCCCTCTACGCGCGGCGTGAGGCGCTCTTGAGCGACCGCAATGACGTGCGCCGCCGGCGCGCGTGGCAGACGCTCGACGAGGTGTATCCGCCGCTTCAGTTCTTCAGCATCGAGCGCGGCAGTCGTGCGCTCTTCATGGCGACACGCTGGCGCGCGACTATCGTGCGCGTCTATGCCGCCCACTTCCGATCTGGGCCGTCGGCGGAGGGCGAGTGATGTGTAGATGCGCCGGTTGCTTAAAGGTCATCCAGCAACATCAACTCACGCTCTACTCCGGGCGCGCGCATTGCCTCGCTCTGCCGGCGGCGCTTGTGTCGCGTCTGCGGCTGCACGAATGACCGGCCGTGCATGAACAACTACCAGGCGTGCGGCTGGCGCAGTGATGATCCGGGCGTTTGCACAACGCACCAAGTGGAGACAGCGGGCGCGTGATCAGCATCTTCAACGGGCGCAGCCGGGGCTTAGGCGAAACGTCGCGCCGTGAAGTTCATCTCCAGATGTCGGTGCGTTTCCGCCGGTATCTGCATCACTTCAAGGGGGCACAGTTAGGCGTCTTCATGGCTATCGCGCTCCATGCCGATGACAAGGGCTGGTCGTGGCCGAAAGTGTCGTTGCTGCGCGCCGAGACGGGCTACGAAGACGACACGCTGCACAAGGCGCTTAAGAAGCTCTGTGAGTTGAAGATCAAGGGCTACCGCGTGCTGCTGCGCGCGAAGGAGCCGCCGGCGCATTACGTGGCAGATCCGCGTGACAAGAATTACGCGCGTAACTTCTACCTCATCTTCCCGACACCAGAGGAGATAGCGCGCTTAGAAGGGGACGAAACCGTATCCGAAAAATCTGAGGTGGTTGGGCAAACCGTATCCGAAAAAACTGAGTCGGTTTTTTCGGATACGGAAAAATCGGATACGGTTTTTCTGAGTCGGTCTCTTAATGATCAAGAAGAACCAGATCTTAAAGAAGAACCATTAAGAGCCAAAGCAGAACCAACACACACACAACCACGCGCGCAGCAGCAGCAACTCACGCTCGTCGAGGCGGAGCCAAGTGTGTGTGTGTCGGCTGACCTCACGGAAGACGACTTCTTGGCTTATGCGCGCGCGCACTCTTCCTTCGTCAATCCTGACGGTTGGGCGGCGAAGCATTGGCCGCGACGGCACACGGAGACCGAGCAGATCAACGTCAAGCTGGTGCGCGAATGGCAGGCGAGCCGCACGCCGGAGAAGCTCGCAGAGGCGCGCGCGGCTGTGCCTGACAGCCGCATGACGTTCCACCAAGCGGGTCAGGTCGTACATTCGATCTCGACGATGCACAAACGCGAGCCGGTTGCGGTCATCGAGGAGTTGGCCGCCGCCGGCTCAATCAGCCCTGAAGTTGAAGCGCAACTGCGCGCGAAGTTTGCCGAGGCCAGCCCGGTCACTAACACCGCGAGGAACGCAACATGACGGAGCAACTGACAATCCTTGAGCGATTGTTCTTCATCGTCGTCGCGGCGGCGCTGTTCTACTTCGCGGCGCTCAACGAAGAGAGGCGGTCGTGACATGGCGAAGCTGAAGGTCCTCTTCATTGACGAGCACAAACGTGAGCTGGCGCAGATGGAGTTGGCGGCGGCCGACCTACCGCAACCGAATTGGCGCGTCACGCTTGATGACGAACAAGGGCGAATCCTGATTGTGCGCGATGTGCTGCGCCACTATCGCGCGCGACCCGTGCTCTTCGACGTGGTCGTCACGCTGTCCGGTCTGCTTGCCGGCAATCCGATTGCGCCTGCGGAGGAGGGTTGAACCATGCGTTCTGCGACGGTGTGCTAAATCAGGAAGTTGTGGGGAAGCTATGAGCCGACGGGGTGAAGGTGAGAGGTTGAAATGTAACGCAGCTTGAGCCGGGCGCGAGCTGCACGCCCTAGTGCGATTCGTCTCTGCTGTTCAGTTATGCAGGCTCCGTCGCAAAGGGCCGCACAGTAAAGCCGGCCGATGGGCTTAGACGAGTTTCCGGCTCTGGCTCTGGCGTGATGACTTGGACGATATGCGTATGCGTGTGCTGCCTCGGCTGCGCAGTCGCCGCTAGTGCCGTGTTGCGACTCTTGCGCTGCTCGATGATGAGTACGATTAGTAGCAAGGCGATCACAGCCAGCGCAATCTTGATGTAACTATCGTTCATGTGCGCGAGAATAAGGCCGAGGCAGCAAGCAGGGCAAGAGTTTTCACGTTCCGATGGAGTCTGACAATGAACCTATCAAACATATTTTTAGTCATTCGATCTTGAATTGCTTCGTCTGGCTTGAGTGCTGCATTACCTCTCGACGACGCATGATTGAGCGCGCCCAACTACTCGGCTCCAACCCGCTCGGCTTACTCATCCGCTGTCCTTGCCTTCGTGATACTTTTTTTTCGTATCTCAGGCATCATCACGGGGTAGCGAGATGCCGATGGTGCGGCCGCCTCATCCGCTTCTCTGACTTACAAACGCTGACAGTGAAGGGAGGCAGGGTATTGCCACAATCATTCCCCTACGACGAAACCCCGGCCGGCGGCGCATTACGGAGACGCTTGACCTCGCGCAGCAATTACTTACGCAGGCGTCCGACGATCTCGCCGGACTGGAGCAGCGCGAGGACGCGCACAAGGTGCGCAATCTGGCAGCGGGCACGCAGGCGCGGCGCGACGTGATAACGCAGACTTGGTCGCTTCAAGACAAGGAGCGGGTAGCCTGAAATGCGAGTGCGCCGCCGCGTAGCAAATGAGCCGACCGCAGCGGCGCTGGTTGAGCTGGTTACGCCTGCGCTCCGAGCCGGATGCGTGGGCGTGAGATTGATCGAACGAGTATGCAGCGAGCTTACACCGACGTGTGGCTCTGGTCAATAGTCCCTTAGCCAAGGAGCAAACGTCTTATGGGCACACCCGCGAGAGAATTTAACGATAACCGGCCTGACCTCGAAGGCAATGAGGAGATCAGCACCGGACAGACCGGCATCGCTGCAACCCAAAATGACGATAGCGAACAGACCGAACAGGTGCAGACGACTGCGAGTTTCACCCCGTTCGCCATTGCTGGTGAGCTCTTCACAGGCTGGTTCAATGACAATGTCAGACGGTTGCCGAATCCGACGATCCGGCTCGGCACGAAGACGGCCACGGTCATCGAGCTACGTGACGACGGCACGCTCGTCTGCGCGCTGCCGCTTGAGACCGCGCAGGGTGCGGAGGCGCAGAGCACGGAGCAGTTCGTTGCGTTCGATGCGAGCTACCTCGACATGCTGCTCAAGAAGTTCGCCGCTGCCAACGTCTGAACTTGTCGCTTGTCACCTATCACTAATCGGAGGGGTGTCATAAACAGGCCACCCCTGCGATGAGGGGCAGGGCTGTCCTACACGAGATAACCCCTCTAGCATAATCGCAGCTTAAGGTTGGGCCGTGCCTTCTGGCCGGCGCTTCTGATGGTCTTCGTAGATCAAGTTGCTGATGTGTGTGCGAAATTTGTACTCGTATAAATGCTCTAAGGAACCCCAATGTCGCGCCACGGCGCGAAGTTTGACGAAACTCTTAATGTCATTAAGCCAAGCCTCATACATCAGATCGTCCATCAGCCCGCTCCGCTTCTGTTGGAAGATGTTCTCATAGTAAGTAAGCCACCAAACAAGCATGTGCCGATATTGTGCCTGCTCAGTTGGAGTAAATTGATCGTAGTTCTGTTTACCGGTGTACCACAGCTTGGCCACGGTTGGGTTCTCTATTATCAGCAACATTATCGGCGACGATAGCTCGACCAGGGTCTGAACGTTACTAAACTTGGTGATGTGAGTCTGGAGCTTCAACTGCCAGGCGATAAAAATGAGAGACACCGAGACGGCGATGGCCTCGACTACCGTTGCAATATTGGCGGCTAGTGACCACGACATGTGATGCTCTCCTGTTCTTAAATGGCATGAGGCGAATAGCAGCCGCCTGGAAGGCAGACGGAGCGGCTGAACGGTAGGACGACTTGATATTCATGTCAATAGTTATCCGCATGCGTCCAAGCGAGGGTGAGGGTTGTTGGGCTGCGGTCTTCGTGGATCTCCACGACTCAGCAGTAGCAACAGGGCGAGCGTGGCGCGGCCCAGCTTACACATTTGGGGCACATTCAGCAGGCCCTGCAAATTGCTCTATACCTGCGCCGCCTGCTTACATCTGCGGCTTACAGCTTCGGCAGGGGCGGCAATTCCCGCCCGCCAGCGTCCGCGCGCAGCGCCCGCACGAGCCGCTCGAACTGCTCCTCGAACTTCTGGTTGTCCGTCTCCCAGCCAGTGAAGTCGGCGGCCAGGCGGGACTTGACCTGCTCCGCTTTCCCGTTCTGCCACTCGCCAGCGAACATATAATCGTCGAGGTTGAGCGGGATGAGGGCCAACACTTTTCGCCCGCGCTGCTTCATCAACTGCTGCTCTTTGGCAAAGGCAGTGGTAACTTCGTTATCCACCCACCAGCTCGTTAGCGAATCCTTGGAGCAGCAGAGCAGCACCTTGTCCCAGAGCCGGATGCCGGTGTCCACCTGCTCGAAAATGTCGTCGCCCGGTAGCATCTGGTGCTCGTCGAGCCAGCAGCGGATGCCCCTGCCTTGCAGTGCATCGTGCAGGCGGCGGGCGAAGGATTTATCTGCATGGCTGTAGGAGATGAAGCAGGAATAGAAGTCGATGGCGCTGACTGTGAGCGAGTGCATGTAAGTGATGAAATTCTCAGGCACGCCACAGCCACGCAGGAAGACTTCTGGGATCTTACTGTTCGACCGGTAAATGGTACTGATGCTAATTTCAGAAGGCGCCCTGTGGACCACCTTCTCCAGCCCGATCACGGCCGCAGATCCAGATCGGCAAAAGTAGTGTTCCCGATAAGAGCATGATTAAGCCGTGCGCCGCTAAGGTCCGCGCGGCTGAGGTTCGCAACGCCAAGGTTCGCGCGGCTGAGGTCCGCGCGGCTGAGGTCCGCGCGGCTGAGGTCCGCGCGGCTGAGGTCCGCGCCGCGGAGGTGCGCGCCGCCAAGGCGCGCGCCGACGAGGTTCACGCCGCGGAGGTGCGCGTCGTAGAGGTGCGCGCCGCGGAGGTCCGCGCCGCGGAGGTCCGCGCCGCGGAGGTCCGCGTCGCTGAGGTCCGCGTCGCTGAGGTCCACGCCGACGAGGTTCGCGCCGCGGAGGTGCGCGTCGTAGAGGTGCGCGCCGCAGAGGTCCGCGCCGACGAGGTCCGCGTCGCTGAGGTCCGCGCGGCTGAGGTTCGCGTCGCGGAGGGCCGCGCTCTTGAGGTTGATCTTTATTGCTGGATGTGTGCGCCGCCACTCATTCCATGTGTCTGCCCCTTGCTGTAATAGCTGTAACTGTTCTTTATTTGCCATGGAGTGTGCCCCGGTGCGGTGAGATGCTATGGCGGGCGGCAGCTTACTCCATGTAACACGCTACGGCTAGAGTCAATGTTTTGTGGGTCCTTCCCCAGCCTTGCAATCTGAGGGTGACGCACGACCGCAGTTAATCTCCAGTGCCAGAAATTTATTTCATTTCATCAGCAGGACTGAGATCACAGGGTGCTGGTTGGAGTGGCATGGCCCCGGCGGCGTCAGCCGCCCTTGTGCTGGTGCTGCCTTAAGCGCAAAACCCCTCGCGCCGGTGTTAGGCTGCGCACCTTGATTGCAAGTGTCGCGCTCGGTCTCTACGTTTTACTGCTAAGATCCGGATGAAACCTCCTACTTCCGCTGCTGTTTCCGCTCCAGACGCTACACGGGTCATTAAGCGGCGCAACGGGAAGGAGCGGCAGCGAGCAGTGCTTTTGGAAGCACGCCTCGCCGCGCTGCAAAAAGAGTTTCGCGGGGCCGTCTTTTTCGAGATCTTGGAAGAGGCTAAAGCGCGCTTACACAAAGTGGCCCGCCGGGACGCCCGGCACATCCGCGACGACGTGTTCCACGCTATTGATATGCAGGGTTGCCGGAACCTCGAAGAGATCATCGAGGAGACACAGCTCACGCGCAAGGTCGTTCAGGGCGTACTCGACGAGTTGGTCTTACACGACCTTATCGCGATGGCCGAGGAACCGGCGGTGAGGCGCGACCCGAATGGCGGCGCTCCGCGCATGGAATACTACCCCATCCACACCCAGCCGCATGCCTGAGCTCTTAAGCTAAAAACCCGCCCATCCTGTCTTAGTCTTCCCGCGGACTCGCACCAGGGGAGAACAACCAACTTGAAAGGAAGACTAATGAGACTCAAACCGCAACGTACCATCGCCCTCCTGCTCGCCTTTGCCCTTAGCGCCCTGACTTTTGTGACCGCCGCCTGCGACCCGCCCAAGCGCGAGAAGCTGGTCAAGATCGCCGGCTACGGGCAGCAACTTGCCGGGATCGTCGAGGCGAACCGCTCACTGCCGGATGACCTGCTGGGGCAGGGCCTAATCGACCAAGCGAAACGTGACCAGCTTGCGACGCACTTCGACCAAGCGGCCCGCTTGACCAAGATGTTCAACGACGGCCTGCGCGACGTGCTGGCGAACGAACATCCCTCGACGGCGCAGCTTGTCACGACCGTCGCTCAGATGATCGACGAGGCGCGTGCCATCCAAGGGTTAATCCCGAATGGCGCGGCCCAACGAGTCGTCGGCGGCATCCAGATCGCGCTCCGGGCCATCGCCAATTACTTCGCAGTGCAGGTCGCCGTGGCACGCACACACGGCTATACGGATGCGCAAATAGCCCGCAGCTTAGGCCTGCGCGCAGAGCAGAGCGAGTTGATCGAACGCATCGCGGCTTACGGACAAGAGCCGGCGACGAGCGCAGTGCCGGTTGATGCCGGCAGATAACGACCGCCATGGAAAGGATCGAGCACAACATGAGCGGCGGCTTCCTCGCAACTTGCGCCGTAACAGCAGCGAGCTACGTAGCCGGGGCACTGCTCGGCGTGGCTGACTTAGCGGCGCGCATCACGCCGGGGCAGGCGTCGCTGATCGTTGGCATGCTCGGGCTCTTGTTTCAGCTTATTAAATGGCTGGTGGAGCGGCGCGACCGCGGCCGTACCAAAGACTAGCTGACGGAGAGACGGACTAATCAACCGGGAACAAGGGGCTAGAGTACCGACGCTGCAAGAGTGACCCTGCGGTGCAAGCCAAGACCCACAGCCCGGCGACGGGCGGTTGAAGCTCTTAGGCGCGTCTGGTTAGTCCGGCTGAGTAAGTAATGAAGTTGCATACCCGCACACTGTTATTGATCGGGATCTGCACCGCGCTGACGGGCGTAGCCCTCGGTCTCTTCGTTGTGGGTGCGCAAGATAAGCCAGCGACAGAAACCGTGCGCCGGCATAACCGGATGGCGACGTGCTGGAACGATGCGGTCGCCAGCGTAGCGCGCGAGAATCCGCTCTGGGATGAGCTGAGCGAAAGCCTGCACGCCGAGCCACCGCACCGCAGCGTGAGCGCGCGCCGGCTCGAACTCTACCGCCTGATTCTGGCAGAGCGTGAGCAGCAGGCGCAGGCGCTCAAGTGCTTGCAGGCTTACGAGGCAAAACCATGAAGACCTCTCCCAACGTCGGCCTCGACGATAACATCCGCTTCGGTTACTTCGCGGCCATCGGCTTGTGCGCTTACGTCGTGGGTTCTTTAGCGCTAGCGGGGCTGAATTACCTCTTGAAGTAATAGAAGGCGTGCAGCCATGGGCGTATCCGTCACGGTCACGGGCGATATCAAAAAACTGTTGTCGCTCGACAAGCAGCTCGTCTTCGCCGCGGCTTCAGCCCTGACCGCGGTGGCGCAGGAAGCACAGACCGCATCGGTCAAAGCCATCGAGCACACCTTCACCACGCGCGGCAAGTGGTACTTACCCTCGAACCGGTTCGGCATGCGCATCACGCCGGCGCGCAAAGACAACCTCGAAGCCGCGGTGCGCACTGCTGCCGACTGGCTGACGCTGCATGACACGGCCGGCACTAAAGTCCCGCACGGCTCCTTCATCGCCATCCCGACCAAGAACGTCCGGCGCACCAAGCGGCAGATCATCCAGAAGGCGCAGCGGCCGCGCAACCTCAAACGCTCCTTTGTCATAAAGACGAGCAAGGGCGTCAACGTGCTCTTCCAGCGGCAGGGCAGAGGGAAGAGCAGCGACCTCGTTGCCATGTACATCCTTGAGCCACGCGCGCGGATCAAGAAGGAATCCACCATTGTCGAGATCGTGCCGAAGGTCGTGCAGCGACGCTTTGAGCGAATCTTCAACGAGAAACTTGAGCAGGCTATAGCAACAGCGAGGTAGACCATGGAGACATCTCCAACCGTGACGGTGTCGATTCGCCGCAAGTGGCTAGTGTTCCCGCTGGGGCTGGCATATTACTGCACCCGCCTCACCGTCTTTTCCCGACTCATCACCCGCTTATGCCTATCAATTGACAATGGCTGATGAGACTTATTCCATCTCGAAGTTCGCCAAGCTCACAACGCTTGACCGCGCGACCGTCGCCAAGCGGCTCGACGGCGTGCCGTCGAGTGAAGGCAGCAAAGGCGCGAAGACCTACCGGCTAGAAGATGCCCTTCCGGCACTCATTGCCGGGCAGAACTCAGAGATGGACGAGGCCAAGCTCAAGAAGGTGCAGGCCGAGGCTGCCTTGAAACAGCACGAACTAGCGGTCGAGCAGGGCGAATACCTACCGCGCAAAGAGGTGCATGACTATGCCGTCCGCTTGTTCCAAAGTCTGCACCAGCGCATCGCCGTCCAACACCCGCGCCAGGTCGCGCAGCAGCTCTACAAGGCCGACTCGCCCGAACTAATTGCCGAGATCATGGAGCGCGAGCTGGGGCGAATCTTCAATGAGTTGCGCCGCGATCACCAAGCTATTCTCTGAGGCCATCGCCACCGCGATCCCAGAGTCGAATCTCTCCCTCTCACAGTGGGCAGAAGCCTACCGCTATCTCTCCCCAGAACGCAGCGCACGCGCAGGCAAGTGGCACAATGCCACCGTCCCACATCTCCGCTGCCCGATGGACTTGATCACGCGCCGCGACGTGCGCCGGTTCGTGATGGTCAAATCGTCGCAAATCGCGGGCACTGAACTCGCCAACAACACCGTCGGCTTCTTCATGCACAACGAACCCGCGGCGATCCTCTATGTCGCGGAAGACGAAAAGAAGGCGCGCGCCTGGTCAACCGAATGCCTGGATCCGATGCTCCGCGACACGCCAGTGCTCAAGGGCCTTGTCGGCGAACACCGGACGCGCGACAGCGGCAACAACATCGAGGGCAAGAAATTCTCCGGCGGGCACCTCGCGATTGCCTGGGCCACCTCGCCGGCCACCCTCTCGTCGCGCCCGCGCCGCGTCGTCATTCTCGACGAGCGTGATGCGATGCTGCCGACGGGCGAAGGCGATCCGGTGACGCTCGCTGAAGCACGGCAGAAAACCTACGAAGAGACGCGCAAAGAGATCATCATCTCAAGCCCGCGCAACCGCCTGCCGCCTCCGCCCGGCTCGCCGGCAGATGCCCCGCACCTATCGCCAGTCGAGCGCGATTACGAAGCCTGCGCTTACCGCGGACTCTGTTACGTGCCATGTCCGCACTGTGACGAGTTCCAAGTGCTGACTTGGAAGAATCAGGAGGGAGACTTCAACCTGCGCCGTGACGAAAGCGACGCGGCGAAAGCCTATTATGTCTGCGTCAAGGGCTGCGTCATCGAGCAGCACGAGAAGGATGACATGCTCGCCCGTTGCGAGTGGCGCTTCACCGACCACACGGGGCGCGTCTATACCGAGCAGGAGCTTAAGCACGTGCGCGCCGAATCAGTCGGCGTGCGGATCTGGGAGGCTTATTCGCCGTTCGTCAAGTGGGGCACGCTGCTCAACAACTTCTTTCGCAAAAAAGATGATCCCGAAGCGTTGAAGTCTTTCGTCAATACCTCACTCGCTGAAGGGTGGGAGGATTTGACGCAACTTGCGAGCGTCAATGATCTCGTCGCGCGGCGTGAGGATTACGAAGCGGAAGTGCCCGACGGCGTGCTCATCATCACCGCCTCGGCGGACACGCAGGGCGACCGCCTTGAGACAGAGATCGTGGGTTGGGGCTTGGACGGCGAGAGCTGGTCGCTCGACTATCAGGTGCTCGAAGGTGACCCGGCGCAAGCAGAAGTCTGGGGCGGGCTGAAAGAGTTGTGGTTAACACCGCTCTACCGCGCTGACGGGACGCAAATGCGCATCAGAGCGGCGGCTGTGGACACAGGGGGGCATCACACGCAGCACGTCTACCGCTTCTGTCGTGAGAACGCGGGGCGCAATTGGTACGCTGTCAAAGGCTCACAGACGCCGGGGCAACCGCTCGCCCCGCGCAAGCCCACGCTCAAGGGTCGCCCGCCCGTCCGGCTCTACCTTATCGGCACAGAAACCGCCAAGGACACCTTCGCCAATAACCTCGCGGTCATGGACGAGGGGCCGGGCTTCTGTCATTTCCCGGTGCAACGCGGCGAAGAGTATTTCAAGCAACTCCGGAGCGAGCGCCCGATGCAGCGCGGCAATGCCCGCGTTTGGGAGAAGATTAAGAAGAGCGCGCGTAACGAGGCGCTCGACTTACGGGTCTACGCGATGGCGGCGCTCGCGATCCTCAATCCGAATTGGCGGGCGCTCCAGGCGCGCCGGCTGGCTGTCGGCAAGCAAGCTGCGGCTAAGCCAGAGGCAGATGTGCAGGCGTCCGCACCTACCTCGCCCAAGCCTAGTAGCTCGTTCGTCGGCGGAGGCACGCGCCGGGGCGGCCGCGGCTCCGGTTGGCTTTAAGCAAAAAACCGGCGCGCGACGTGCGACTCTTGCGAGCGGAGGGTTGAGGGATGGCTGACAAGACACTGCGCGTCTGGGACAACAACACACGAACTGAGATCGATTTACTGCTGCACGACAACGGCGACGGCACTTATTCGATTGCTTCACACGTTGCTGGGGTCACGGTTAATGCGAGCGACTTACAGATCGGGGCAATCGAAATCAAGAACGCGACGGATGACACGCGGGCCGTCGTCAAGAGCGATGGCACTAACAACGCGCTGGTCGTCACGCAGAACACGACGAAAGGCGCGGGTGCTGTCGGCGCAACCACGCCCCGCATGACCTTAGCATCGGACGATCCGGCCGTGGCGTCCCTTGCGCTGATGATCCCGGCCGCCAAGTGCGATGCCGTCACGCCCGACGACGGCAACGACCTCCCGCACAACACGCGGGCGCTGATGGTGTCAGTCGCGGGCGACGTGAAGGTGGACTTCGTGACGACAGGCACGGAGATAGTCTTGACCGGGTTACAGCCCGGCATCGCCTACCCGTTCCAGATCAAGCGCGTCTATGCGACCTCGACGACCGCCACCGGCATTCTGGCGCTTTACTAACTATGATCGGCATCGGTATCGGGTTGGAGTTTCCGTCGTCTCCCACCTCTGGTGGTGGAGCGGTAGCAGCGACGGGCGCAATAGAACTGACCGACGCGCCGTCAGTAGGCGAGACGCTAACAGTCGGCGGCAAGACGTGGACGTTTTCCACTTCGCCCGGCGAGGGTGTGATACGCATAGTAGGTGGCGCATCAGGTACGACGAGCCAGATCAGGACTGCAATCAACACTGACACTGAAGTAACGCTCTGCCTTGCAGACTTTGACGGGGAGAGCGAAACCCGCCTCATCCTAACCGCCATCGAACCGGGCGCGGCCGGCAATTCAATCCCCCTCGCAACCGACTCGGCAGTTATCACACTCACCCCGTTCTCAGGAGGTTCATAATGGCCCGCATCGTAAGCATTGCCCTCGACACCGAAACGCTCGACCCGCACATCAAGCATGTCATCGCGCAGTATTTGTTCGACCACTTCAACGGCTTAGAGCCTGCGAGCGGCTGTAACTGCGACGCGGAGCGTGTGGTCAATGCCGTGCTGGCTGACTTCCAGACGCCGGTAGAAGCAGAACAGGAACGGTGAGACCAGCACCCTTATAGCGCACAGTACTGTAATCATGACACGCACCATTCCAACTTACGAACCCGCAGAGATCGTCGCTGGCGAGACGCTCCAGTGGCGCAAAGATCTCGTCGAGTACGCGCCCGCCGACGGCTGGGCGCTGACCTACTACTTCCGCAACGCCGACGGCAGTGGCTTCGACGCGACCGGCGCGACCGACGGCAGTGGCTGGCTCGTGAGCGTGCCCGCCGCTACAACCTTGGCGGTCAAGCCGGGCCGCCTCGACTGGCAGGCATGGGTCGAGCAGGGGAGCGAAAAGTATCTCGTCGAGCAGGGCACCACGACCGTCCGTAAAGGCTTTGCCGATGGCGGCGCCTCGACCGCCGTGGATGGTCGCACGCAGGCCGAGCAGGACTTGGCAGCCGTGCGCTCGGCGCTCGCCGGGCAACTCGACAAGCTTGAGTACACCATCGCCAACCGCTCGCTCCGCTACCACAGCAGAGAGGACTTGATCAAGCTCGAACACAATCTCGCGCAGCGCGTCAACGGCGAACGCCGCGCCGCTCGCATCCGGGATGGCGGATCATTCTTCCAGCAAGTCAAAGTGAGGTTCAACTAATGGGCCTGCTGAGCCTCAATCTGGATTTGCCACCGATGAGCGCGGTCGTCGCCGACCGGCGCAAAGCGCAGACCATAGCGCGGCGCAGAGCGCAGGCGCTGGCGCTCAAGCGTTACTACGACGCGGCGCGCACCGACCGGCTCAACGCCGACTGGACAACCACGCCGACCTCCGGCAACCACGAACTGCGGCAGGGCTTGCGCAGTATGCGTGCCCGCGCACGCGACATGGCGCGCAATGATCCCTACATCAAAAAGTTCCTTGGCGTCGTCGTCAAGAACGTTGTCGGCCCGAAGGGCGTCACGCTCCAAGCGCGCGCCCAAACAGCCGCAGCGAGCAGCGCAAGCATCTTCGACGACGAATTGAACCGCACGGTTGAGCGTAAGTTCGCCGAGTGGGCGCACATGGAACATGCCTCCGCGTCAGGCAAAATGTCTTGGCTCGACATGCAGCGTTTCTTTATGCGCACGCTGGCGCGCGACGGCGAGGTGCTTATCCGCCTGATCGCCGCACCAAACCAATTCGGCTTCGCGCTCAAGTTTATCGACGTGAACTGGCTCGACGAGTGGTACAACGATCTCCTGCCGAACGGTAACCGCGTCCTGATGGGCGTCGAGGTGGATGCGTATGATCGTCCGGTCGCTTACTACCTGACGCCGCCTTACTATGATTATCATCCGGCGGCGTATCGGCCCGAACAGCGCCAGCGCCAGCGCATCCCGGCGGCAGAGATCATCCACGAATTCATCCTGGCGGAAGATGAAGAGCAAACACGCGGCGTGCCTTGGGCGCATGCCAGCCTGTCGCGCCTGCACCAGCTCGGGCGCTACAACGAAGCCGAGGTCATCGCGGCCCGCATTGCCGCCTGCAAAGGCGGCTTCCTCAAGCCGCCGGCGAACGACGAAGACGGCGGCGTGCCGGATGATCCCGATGCAGCGCAAGTCGGCGAGCCGCACTTCGATATGGAGCCCGGCATGTTTCCGATCCTGCCGACAGGTTGGGCAGTGGAGAATTTCGATCCGCAACACCCGAACGCCAACTACGAAGCGTTCGAGCGGGCGATGATGCGCGGTGTCGCCGCCGGCCTCGACCTCAACTACTTCACGCTCACGGGTGACCTGAAGGAAGTGAACTACTCCACGGCGCGCGTCGGTCTGCTCGACGAGCGCGACGAGTGGCGCGGCCTCCAGCACTGGCTGATCGAACACTTGCACCGGCGCATCTATCAAGCGTGGCTCAAGGCGGCCATGCTCGGCGGCGCACTCCCGATCTCGGTAGCTGATTACGAGCGCTGCAAAGAGGCGCTCTGGCAGCCGCGCGGCTGGGGCTGGGTTGATCCGGAGAAGGAAGTCAACGCGCATGTGACAGCCATCGACAACGGGCTGACGACCCGCACGGCCATCTATGCTGAGCGCGGCGAAGACTTCGAGGAGAACATCGATCAGATCGCCGCCGAGCAGGCCTACCTTGAGCAGAAAGGCGTCAAGCTGCCGGGCGGGCAGAAACAGTCAGCGCCGACGAAAAACGACGCCGGCACCTCTTAAGCTAATAACCTCAATTCGCTGTGCGATAGTCGCGCGCGTCGGGCAGGACAAGCCCGGCGCGCGTAACTATGAAGCGAACATTCGAGGACATCCGCAAGCAACTCGTCGGCCAACGGCAAGAACGGAAGTTCGTCGCCACGCGCGCCGACATGAAGCTCGACGGAGACAACCGCACGGTTGAGATCTCCTTCTCGTCCGAGGCACCGGTGGAGCGTTGGTTCGGCTTCGAGATTCTCGACCACACGCCCGCTGCTGTGGACCTCGTCCGCCTCAACACCGCCGGCCCGCTCCTAAACAACCACAACACCGACCGCAAACTCGGCTGGGTCATGCCCGGTACCGCGCGCATCGATACCGACCGCAAGGGCCGCTGTACGGTCAGACTCTCGCGCCGGCAGATCGCGGAAGATGAGTGGCAGGACATTCAGGACGGTGCGCCGGTTACGGTCTCGGTCGGCTACTTCATTCACGAGCTAGTGCTCGAAAAGAAGTCCGACGAGGAGATGGACACCTATCGCGCGACCAAGTGGGAACCGCTTGAGGTGACCTTCGCGCCCGTGCCGGCAGACATTACGGTCGGCGGCGGCCGCGCGCTCGACGATGACGACGAACGGCAACAGCAGGACGCTCGGGAGCAGCGCGAGGAAGCTTGCGCTGAGTGCGCGGGCGCAGGCTGTGACTTATGCGCGCAGGCCGAGGGCGACCGCGCCGCTGCGCAAGACAAGCAACCGGTGCCCGCCCCGGCGCGCGCCACCCAAACTCCAACCGAAGTGAGGACTCTGAAGATGGACGAGTTGATGCAGCAATTTGAGCGTGAGGGTGTGTTCTTCGGCGAGGCCGAGATGGCGCGCGAGTTCTATGCCGAAGGCAAAAAGATCGAGGACTTCCGCGCGTCCGTGCTTGAGAAGAAGCGGGCGGCGCAGAAGCCCCCACAGCACGGCAAACCCCTTGTTGATTTGAACGACCGCGAGAAACAGACCTACTCGATCTCCCGCGCCATCCTGATGCACGCCGACCGCACGATGGGGCAGAACGTCAACAGCTTCGAGCTTGAAGTCTCCGAGGAGATTCGCAAGCAGATCGGCAGCGACGTGAAGCTGCGCAATGGTGTCCTGGTCCCGACCGGCGTCGGTCTGCGCGGCATGCAGATGCAGCGTACACCGCTCACGGCAGGCGGGTCCGGCACGGGCGCGGAAACCGTCTTCACCGAGCCGGGCAGCTTCATCGATCTCCTGCGCAACCGGGCGATGGTCATGGAACTCGGCGCGACGGTGTTGCCGGGTCTGCGCGGCCCAGTGAGCTTCCCGCGCCAGACGGGTGCTGGCACGCTCTACTGGACGGGCGAGAACGCCGGCTCGGACGTGACCGAGTCGAATACCACGCTCGACCAGGTGACCTTGTCGCCGAAGACGGCGATGGCGCGCGAGGCGTACTCACGCCAGTTGCTCGCGCAAGGCATAGTCGCCGCCGACCAGATCGTCACGAACGATCTCGTGCGTATCGGCGCGCTCGGCATTGACCGCGCGGCCATCCACGGCAGCGGTGCCTCGAATCAGCCGACCGGGCTCTACGGCTTGAGCGGCGTCAACTCGGTGGCCTTCGGCGGTGCGGTCTCGTTCGCTAAGTCCGTCCAGATGGAAACCGAGATTGCGACCGACAACGCCGACATCTCCACGATGGCCTACCTGACCACGCCCGGCGTGCGGGGCAACGGCAAGACCACGCAGCAGTTCTCCGGCACGAACGGCGTACCCCTCTGGACAATGCAGAACGGGCGCGGCGAGGTCAACGGCTACCGCGCTGAAGCGACGAACCAAGTGTCGAGCGTGATGAACGGCAGCGCCGCGACCGGCGGTTCAAGCCACGGCATCATCTTCGGCGCATGGGATCAATTGCTCGTCGGTGAGTGGGGCGCGGTGGAATTGGTGACCGACCCGTTCACCCTCGCGGCGCAGGCGCTCATCCGCGTCATCCTCTTCCTGATGGTGGACATCAATGCCCGCCACGGCGAGAACTTCTGCAAGGGCACGGGGCTGACCGTCAGCTAATACTGATCCGGATGAGCCGCGCGCGCAGGGCGCGCGGCTCAATCGCAATCAGCGACTTGAGCGCGAGCGACCATGCACATCATCACAGAGGCTATGCACAACACGGCACCAACCAAGCGTATTCGGTTCACCCGTAATACCTGTGAAGGGGGCGTGGACTACGGTCCGGATTACCCGGAGCAGGTCTGCGAGTTGGGCAGCTATCGCGCGGCTTACTACGTGCGCACGGGGCGCGCCGTCGAGGTTGCGCCCGAGGCAGAGGTACAGGCGTCTGCACCTGCCGACCTGCCGCCTGCTGCGCCAGCTCAAGCGGCAGGAGCGCAAACCAGCACTGCGCAGCCCGCAAGCGAGTCGGTGAATGCAGACCCGGCACCTGCGCCGCCGGCTCGACGGCGAGGCTAACCGTGGCTTTCACGGAAGATCTCACAGTGTTCTTTGATGAGGCCGAGCACGCGGTCGCGGCGACGCTCAAAACGTCTGCCGGCGTGATGGTCCGCACGTTGACCGTCATCGTGGACACGCCGCTCGACGAACTGGTGTCATTGAGTGCCGGCGTCGAGGCGGGCCAGCCGCAGGTGCTGTGCCGCACGGCAGACATCGCGGCCGCGCGGCATGAGTATCAGCTCGTTATCGGCGCGACCACTTACCGGATCGTCAACCACAAGGACGACGGCACGGGCGTTTCGACGGTGTGGTTGAGGTGAACGAGTGAGTTCGACGCGGCAACAGATCGTGGATGCGGTGAAAGCGCGGTTCGTCGCTATCACGACGGGCAACGGTTACGACGCCAACGTGCAGAAATTGGCCGAGTGGCAGTTGACGCCGTTCGAGGCGGCGGACTTAACCGCCATCACGATCAGCGACCCCACGGAAGAGACCCTTATCTCGGATAAGAACTCCGGATCGTACACGCGACAACTCACCATCGTCGCCGATGCGGTGTTGACTGAAGCAGACGCGACCGCTGCCCGTGCGCGCACACTGCTCGCAGATCTGGTCAAGGCAGTGGGAGTCGATCCGACATGGAGCGGGCTGGCACGCTATAGCCTGCCGGTTCGCGCCGAGGTCAAGGTGGACGAAGCCGGGCAGCGCATCGGCGGTGTGCGGCTCGAATTCATCGTCGAGTATTCACGCAAGCCCTGGGCGGCTTGAACCTGAGAGAGGTAACCAGAGATGTCTTTCAACGACAACTATTATTCGTTCCAAGGGAAGCTCTATCTAGCGAAGCGCGACACCACGAACGGCGGTCCAAATGAAGGTCTGCGCTACGTCGGCAACGTGCCGAAGGGCGAAATCGCGCTGAGCGTCGAGCGGCGTAAGCACAAGGAGAGCACGTCGGGGCAGCGCCTTGTCGACAAGGTGCAGACCACGACGAAGGAAGGGCGGATCAAGCTCACGCTGGAAGACATCCAGAAGAAGAACGTCGCGCTGGCCTTTGCCGGCAACAACGTCACGCTCGGTGCTGGCAGCTACGCCGGCGCGAGCTACGACACGTTCCCCAACTCGCTCGCCGTCGGCGACTTCGTCAAGACGAAGTTTCCGAACATCTCCACTGTCGTCGTGAAAGACTCTGCCGGTTCGCCGGCTACGCTGGTCGCAAATACCGACTACAGGATCATCTCCACCAAGCACGGCTTGATCGAGATCTTGAACCTCGGTTCGTACACGCAACCGCTCCGGGCCCAGTACGGTTACGCCTCGACCGAAGCGGTGACAGCGTTTGAGGCTGCGGACGATCAGGAATACGTCCTCTATTGCGCGCTGCTAAACACGGAGCCTTCGACCGACCAGGCCATCGGCATTGAGGTCTATCGGATCGTCTTCGACCCGGCCGCGGTTACGCAACTGATCAACGACGATCAGGGCGTCTTAGAGATCGAAGGCGAGTTACTGCGTGACCCAGTGCGCGCGGGCGACACAAACTATGGTTCGTTTTTTAGGCTCGTCTTTGCGGACGCGAACCTCTAAGGCGTGGCATTAGGAGGTGATTGATCGATGGCAGATTATGCCACCAAAGAAGACTTGAGCGCTGTCCTTGGCCGCACGCGCCAGGAGATCATAATTCAGGGGCAAGCGCTCACGCTCGCCCCGCTGGTCTTGACGCAGATTGCCGATACGCTGCTCGTGTTAGACCGCATGCGCGAGCGTGGCGTCGTCACGACTGACGGCAAAGCGGCGGTCGATTTCCACCGCATGTTGCTGCGCGGTGGACGTGATGTGATCGAGTTGCTGCACATCGCAACAGGGCAAGATGTGGCCTGGCTGGGCGCGCTCGACGGCGTCGAAGCCGCGCAGCTTGCGACCGGAGTGTGGAAGGTAAACGAGGATTTTTTCGACCAGAACCGCGAGCTGCTCGAAAGCCTCGCGGTGCCGGCCATCAATCGAGCCAAGGCGTGGGCCATCAAGCTTACTGGACAACTCTTATCCATCGTCTTGTCAGGTGTGGGCACCGGCTCGCCGACATCCGCGGCTACACCTTTAGGCAGTGCCGAGACTTTATCGCCGCCGCCGAGCGTGACGACCGCCGCGACCGCCGCGACCGGCTAATGTTGATGCGCGTGGCTTTCGGCGCGGACAAGGATACGTTCAAAGATTGGCTCAAAGCGCTCGACGATTGAGCCGAGAGAGATTACACGGGCGCGGTCTTTGGAGCCGCGCCCCGTTTTGCTTATGGGCACTGGCGTCAACCAAGAGATCAATGTCCGCATCAAGGCGCTAATTGATGGCCTTGGTGGCGTCAAAGAGTTTCAGTCTGCCTTGAAGAAGATTCAGGCGGATGGAAACAAGAAGTTCGACATCGGCGGTGGCTCGCTCCAGGGGAACGCGCAGAAAGCAATTGCGCTCTTCCGTCAACTCTCCGGTGCGAGTGACACGCTGGCTGGTCAGGCCGAGTCCGCTGCCGGTGCGCTCGGGCTCGCAGGTGGCAGTCTTGGCACGGTGGCGGTCGCCGGTGGTGCAGCTCTCGGCATCATTGTCGGGCTTGGTGCCGGCATCTTCAAGCTGGCGGAGTTCAGCGCCAAGGCTGGGGCCGGGCTGTCGGACCTCTCAGCAAAGACCGGCTTCTCTGTCGAGGACCTCTCCGCCTTCCGCTTGGCCACTGAGAAGAGCGGCGTCTCCATCGAGCAGTTCGGCTCGTTCTTAACCAAATTTCAGATCAATCTCGTCGAAGCGCGGCAAGGCAACAGGGAGTTACGCGCCGAGTTCAACCAACTCGGTGTGGACATTAACGGCGAGCCGCGCCAGGCGCTCGCGCAGTTCTTTGCCGGGTTACAGAACCTCACAAATGAAGAGGAGCGGCTTGAAGTCGCCTCGAAGCTCGGCGGTAAGGCAGCGAAAGAACTTGGCGGAGCCTTTAAGGAGATCGGGGGCGACCTCGACGCGTTCATCGCGACAGCGCATAAGCTCGGCTTCGTGATCGATGCAGAGACAGCGCGCGCGGCTGACGAGTTCGATGATACGCTCGCCGTCCTGAAGGTTGTGGTCGCGAGCGCCATTCAACAGCTCGGCTCTGAGTTGTTGCCCGAAGTCACGCACGTGATGCAAGACATCACCGGCGAGGTGGCTGACAACCAGAGCACGTTTAGGGGGTGGGGGGCTGAGATTGCAGCCGTCGTGCGCGGCGTCCGCCTCGCCGCTGAAAGTGATCTCGGCGCCCTCTTGTCGATTATCCTGCAAGTGCATAGCGCGCTTTCCGGGGCCACGAGTTTGGGCGCGGCCCTCATTAACACCCACCCGGGCCTCCAGCTCTTAAACACACTGCGCGGTGTTGGGCAGACTAATGCGCCGCGACCCGCGGGCCCGCCGGGCTTGCTCGAATTGACAACGACATCGCTGCCGAACTCGCGTTTGCCGACCTCCAAGAAAGATACAAGTGGCGGCGGCGGCAAGGGCGGGGGCAGCAACGATGCTCAGAAGGCCCTACAGCAACGGCTGAAACTGCTAGAGCAGGAACTGCGTGCGGTTGAAGCTGTCGCTAAGCGGGAGACAACGGTTTTAGAGCGTGAGTTTGAGCAGCGCCGCCTCTCGCTCCGGCAGTACACCGCCGATGCCATCGCCGTTGAGGATAATCGCTTCGAGCAGGTGCAGGCGATTCTCTTGACCGAACTGGCCGAGGTTGATCAACACGACAAGGATCGAGTCACCAAGGTCAACGAGCTGAACCAGAAGCTTGCTGACGAAGACGAGAAGCACAATCAGACCGTCACTCGTCTGCTCGACGAGCGCCATAAAAAAGAGGAACAGGCGGCACGTGCGCACCGGGAAGCCGTGCTTGCAATCCAAGAGCAGACCGACACAAACCGGATCGCGAAGCTTCAGGACGCGGCGCAACGCGACATCTTCATCGCCGCTGCTGCTGAAGATGAGATTCTAAGGATCCGTCTGGCTGCGCTTGAGCGCCGCAAGCAACTGCTGAAAGAAGATGAGATCGCAGCCGGCGAAAACAAAGAGGTATACCAGCAAATTCATGACGAGCTGGGCAGCTCGAAGTCGAAGAGGCTGCCATCACAGAGGAGGCGCAGCGCCGCATCCGCGACGCACATCGGGCGACGGAAGATGAGATCCGGCGCGTCCTTGAAGACCGCCAACAGCAAATCGACCAGGACACAGAGGAGCAAGTAGATCGGGCGCGCGAGGGCGCACAGCAGATTACCGACATCATCAAGCGTGGTTTCAAGGACGGCTTTCATGGTGCGCTCGAAGGCTTCGCGGAGTTGCTTGAACAGATGGCGGAGAAGCTTCTGGCCTCGGTGGTCTTTGCGCTCCTGCTCCGGCTCGGAGGCGTGGACACGGGCAACAGCTTCTTCGAGGACGTGTTCGGCGGTGTCGGGTTGGGCGACGATGAGGGCTTTGCCGCAGGCGGTGGCGTGGGTGCGGTCGCGGGCGGGCGACTGATTCGTGTGGCCGAGGGCGGTTTCGACGAGATGGTTGTGACCACCGATCCGGGTCACAGCGACCGCACGGCCCGTTTGCTCGGCGCGTTCATCGAGCGCACCGGCATCATTCCTGAATTAGCGGCAGGCGGCTTCGTCTCTGACGCATTAGCTGAAACCACAGCCAACATGACCGGCGGCGCTGTGGTCCAAAACTATTACAACGTCGCGCCGCAGATCGTGCTGCCGAACATCCGGGACCAGCGCGGTTTCCAACTCAACCGTCGCGCCATCGAGCGTGAAGTCGGGCGCTCTACCTTGCAGACCTTGCGGGAGACAAATGTCTAATGGCTGTCGATCTCATCCGCTATCCACTCTCAATTGATCGCTGCGCCGGCTCGGTCAAGTACTCGACGACCATCATCGAGCTTGGCAGTGGGAAAGAGCAGCGTATCGTGAACTGGGATGACGGCAAGCTGCTCTTCAACGCCATGCATGGCGTGCGCAGTCTGACGGATTGGCGCACGCTGCAATCCTTCTTCCGTCGCCGCAAGGGCGAAGGCCGCCCCTTTCTCGTGCGCGACCTGATTGATTACCAGTTCGATCAGGCGGGCGGTGTCGTGCAGTTTGCGACCGGCAACGCCACCGCCGGCCCCTTCCAACTCAAGAAGGCTTATACCGACGCATACAACACAGAGAACCGCGACATCACTAAGCCCGAGCAGGGCACCATCAAGATCTACGTCAACGGCGTGCTCAAGACCGAGACCACGCATTACACGATTGATTATGCGACGGGCAAGGTGACCTTCACGCTCGGCAACTATCCGGCGACCGGCGCGGTCCTTGAAGTCTCCGGCCGCTTCTTCGTGGCCGTGCGCTTCGCTGTTACGGATCTGCCGACGGACGAAGTGATCTGTTTGATGAAAGATGACGGCACGGGCGAGCTGATCGTTGATCGCGCGTCAGGGCAGATTCCGCAGATTCCAATGATCGAGGTGTTCGAGTAATGGGTCGTGCGCCGCGTAACGTCCATCTCCCTTATACGGTCGGCACCGCGCCGCACTATGCGGATTCGAGTCTCGCCCTGCACCTCGCCGGCGCGACGGTGACGGTCTGTACCTGCTGGAAGCTGACGCCGCTCACGAATGGCGTGCCCGATCCGACGAAGGCCGTCGGCGCAACCTCGCATGGGCGCGACCTGACTTTGTCCGGGCACGGCGCGCTCGTCTTCCGCTCCACCCAGGGCGTCGTGCCAACGGCCGTGGATCACGAGGCGGGACAGACCTCTGCCGGTCTCGACGTAGAGACGCTCTTCGACGGGCTCTACATCTCGGAGGCCGCGGCTGATGCCGGCGACTACGACGGGGCGCGCTTCGAGGTCTTCGTGCTCAACTACAAAGTGCCTGAGATGGGCGAGTACGTCATGTTCGCCGGCAGCCTCGGCAACATTCAGGGGGAAGGCTATGCGCTCCGGGCCGAGGGCGCACCTTGGTCCACCGTGACCGCTAACCGGCAACTCGGGCGCACGACCACCGCGAAGTGCGACGTGCGCGAGTTCGCTGATTTGGCAACGGAGAATCGCTGCAAGCTCGACCCGGCCGGCAACGCGCCCGACGGGCAGCCGCTGACCGTGAGCGGCTCGGTCACCAGCTTGGGCGCGGACAACGGCGAGTTCTTCGACAGCGCGCGCACCGAAGCCGGCGACCGCTTCACCGACGGTGTGGTCACCTGGCTCACCGGGCTAAATGCCGGGCGCAAGTTCGAGGTTAAGACGCACGCCTCCGGCACGGGCAAGTTTGTGTTGCAGCGGGCAACGCCGAAGACCATCCAGGTCGGCGATACCTACTCAGTCATTCGCGGCTGCAACCGCACGCCCGGAGCGTGCGAAAGCTTCAACAACATCATCAACTTTCGCGGCTTCAGATTCGTGAAGCCGCCCGAACAGGTGGTGCAGATCAGACCGGCATGATGCTCACGCGCGAGATGATCGTCGCGGAGGCGCGCACTATGTTGGGTGCGCCGTTCCGCCATCAAGGCAACGACCCGGCGACCGGGCTCGACTGCCGTGGTCTGCTCGTGGCGCTCGCGCGGCGCTTTGGGCACGAGCCGGCACCGCACCCGATTCATTACAAGCGTCGCCCCAAGGCCGCAGAGTTGCTCGCCTATCTGCGCGCCGAGCCGCTCATCGAGGAGATCGAGGTGGCGGAACTGCGCGCCAGCGACATCGCGCTGCTGTGCCACGAGGGCGAGCAAGAGGCGACGCACGTCGGGTTAATTGCGGACGGGCCGTATGAAGTCATGCTCATTCACGCCTATGGCACACTCGGCAAGGGCAGCGTGATCGAAGAACCGTATCGCGCTTGGCGGGAGCGCACGAGGCACGCCTTCCAATTCACGGAGGTGGCCTAATGGCTCAAGGAGTATTAGCTTTTGCTGTTGCCCTCGCAGTTAACTACGGGACCAGCAAACTAGAACAAGCTCTCACCAAGAAGCCGAAGCTCGCGCCGCTCGACCGCGGCCGGCTCGACGACGTGCGCATTCAGACATCTGAGCTAGGCGGCATCCTCCCCATCGTCAAGGGCAAGGTGCGCTTGGCCGGCAACATCATCGACTCGACGCCGGTGCAAGTGCGGACCGTCACGACGCCGGGGCGCTCCGGCGGCAAAGGTCTGGGTGGGCGACCACAGGAAGCACCCTCGACCACTTACAGCTATCACACCAGCCTCGACATTGCGATCTGCGCCGCGCTCAAGTCCACCAGCCCCGGCATCACGCGCGTCTGGTTCAACTCCGATCTAGTCCTCAACGCAGATGCCACGGGCAGCGCGGGCGGTGGCGACGACCGCCAGGTGGACATCACCGGCGTGCAGGCCACCGGCAGCTACCCGGCCGATCTCGATGAGCCGTCGGTTTACTACAACGCTGCGTTGGCTTACGACGGGAATGGCGAGGCGACGGGGTTCCTGACGGCGCGCGGTTGCAATTTTCGCTTCTACAAAGGACTGGAAACGCAAACACAGTGTGATGTCTTCGTCGCGCTTCACGGCGCGGCCGCCACGCCGGCTTACCGGGGCGTCTGCCACGCGGTCTTCTCGATCTATACCATCCCGAACGGCGTGCTGGAGAACATCAGCTTCGAGGTGGACGAGGGCACGACCGATCTGGCCGACGTAGTCACCGACCTCTATCAACTAGCGGGGCTCGACACGGCGAGCTACCTGGACGTGTCGGCGCTCGCCGGCAAGGTCTTGCCGGGGCTCATTATCCCCGCGCGCACGCGCCTCGGCGACCTGCTCGCGCCGCTTGAGCAGATCTTTGCCTTCGACCTGGTGGACCGCGACGGCAAGATTGTCGCCGTCACCCGCGGCGGCTCGGTCGCGGCCACCATCGTCGAAGGCGAGTTGTCGGCCCACGAGTTTGGCACCGAGCGCCCACGCGGCCCGGTGGTAACGACCTTTGTGAACGCCGAAGAGATCCCGCGCGTCGTCGAGGTGAACCATCTCGACCCGGCGCTCGACTATCACGCGAATACGCAGCCAGGCGCGCGCACTATCGTTGTCGGGCAAGAGCCGGCGCAGATCAACGTGCCGGGCGTGCTCTCCGCCGATGCGGCGCAACAGGCGGCACTCCGGATCGTCTATGCGCTGCAACTTGAATCCAAGCGCAAGGAGTTTGCCCTGGGGCCGAAGTATCTCTATCTTGCGCCGGCGGACGTAGTCGATCTCGTGACCACGCAGGCGACCCAGCGCGTGCGCATCACGCAGCAGCAGCAGCAACTCGTCGGCCTCGGCAAATATCGGAGTGTGCCGGAGCGCGCCGCCGTCTACACGCAGACCCAACCGGGCAGTAGTGGCGATGGTTACGAGCCGCCCATCGGCGAGTTCCCGGCCAACTCCTTCCTTGTCTTTGCGGACGTGCCGCCGCTCCGGCTTGAAGACGACACGCTCGGCTACTATGTCGGTGCCTGCCAGCGCGGCACGGGCGCATGGCGCGGTGCAGTCCTATACAAGGAAGAGATCGAGGACGAGTTCACGCGCATTACCGGCTTCGAGCGGCAAGCAACTGCCGGCGTGGTGCAGACGGGCGTGAGCTTCCCCGGCGGCGACATCACGCAGTTCGACCGCACGAGCCAGCTTGTAGTCGATCTGCACTTCGACGGCGGCGAGCTGATCTCGCGCCCCGAGTCGGAGTTGTTAATGCGGCCGGTCAACGTCGCCTACTACGACGGTGCGATCATCCAGTGGGCCGATGCCGAGGCGCTGACGCCTGTCGCGCCTTACGTCGCGCGCTACCGGCTGAGCAATCTCCTCTGGGGCTTGAACGGCACCGAGGCCAAGACCACGCACGGGGCGAACGGACGCTTCCTTGTCTTCAACGATGCGGTCAAGTTCCGCCACGAGGACGCGAACGAGATCGGCGTGGCGCGCGACTTCAAAGGCGTGACCGTCGGGCAGGCGCTGGCTAATGCACCCGTCAGTTCCTTCACCTTTCAAGCGGCGGCGCTCAGATCCCTCTCACCGGTCCATGCCACGGTGCAGCGCGACAGCACCGGCAACGCCCTCATCGAGTGGGTGCGGCGCAACCGGCTGACGCGGGGCTTGCGCGACGGTGCCGGCATCATGCTCGGGGAAGAGGAGGAGCTTTATGACTTGGAGTTGTTCGACGGCGCCGGCACGCTCAAGCGAACGTGGACGGACTTGCGCCCGCGGAAAGCAGAGCCGGTGCTGTGGCAGCGGGGCGGGAACCTCGCGCGCCTAACCGTCGGCACAGATAACGCAGTGTCGCTCACGGCGGCTCACTTGATCCGGCCAGGCTGTCTGGCTCTATTCGCTGCAAACCTTCGACAGCGAAACGCGGTTCGAGTTCCTCGTCCCGGCCGGCGGGCGCATCTGCCCCTACGTGGGCTTTGCTGCGGCCGACCATCCGACGAGCGAGCCGCCGCCGCTGAAGATCCCGTTCTTCTTCAGTCGTGACTTCGTTGGTGGCTCAGACACAGGCACGACCAGCGTCGAGGGCACGACGGTCTTCACCGCAAGCGCGGGCGACCGGTTGCTCGTCGAACTGCGGCGCGGGCACGTGGACTATTACCAGAACTTTTATAACGAGCTGTCGAAGCCGCTTGTCGCCGGCAAGCGGCAGCCTGACGGCGCGTATCGCGTTGTGGTGTATGCGACGGGCACCGACTTCACGACTGGCATCGAGCGGCCGCGCTTGCTGCGCCGCACGCCGGGTCTGTACCTGACCGCGGGCGAGCAGTCGGCCTTGGGGCTGACGCCGGGCGCGGCCCTGCGCCTGCGCATTTACCAGAAGAGCAGCCTCGTCGGGCGGGGCGACATGCTGGAGGTCACTTTATAATCATGGCTACGACAACTAACCGCAACATCACCAAGCTGGCGGCGAAGCAGAACAATCCGGAGAGCACACTCAACACGGCGCTCGATAATCTGGATGCCCGCGACGGCAAACTCGTGCTGACGCTCACTGGTGGCACGTACGCCTTGAGCGCGACGGAGGGCCAAGTCGGGCTCGTCGTCATCACCGGCACGCTCACAGCCAGCCAGACCGTGAATCTTCCGGCGGGCGGGAGCGCCACGCGCCTACTCGTGATCGATAACCGCACGAGTGGTAGTTATACGCTCACGGTCAAGGTCAACGGCGCGGGGACGGGTGTCGTCGTCTTGCAAGGCACGCGCGCGCTCCTCGTCCACGATGGCACCGAGGTCTATCTCGCCGGTTACTTCGTCAGCAAACTCGGCGATACGATGACGGGCGATCTGACGATCCAGAAAGCCACGCCGTTACTGATTCTGAACAACACAGACAACACGCAGGTCCTGCGTGTTCGCTTTCAGGAGAATGGCACGACCAACGGCGATTTCCAGATGGTCGGCTCAAACCACTCCTCGGGCTCCGAGCAAAACTGGATGGAGTTCGTCAACCGGACAGCAACGGGCGGCATCAACTTCTGGACGAACACGACCGAGCGGCTGGCGTTGACCCCGGGCGGCGCGATCAAGCTGCCGGCCTACTCGTCCCTGCCTGGCTCTTACGACGCCGATTCGATCTACCTCTACGTCGAGGGCACGAACGCAGAATTGAAAGTCAGAGACGAGTTGGGCAACGTGACCACGCTCTCGCCGCACGCCGAGGACGCGCCCGCGTGGCTCTACGATCCGGCAGACACCTGCCCGCCGCACATGACGGTGGAGTGTAACGTTTATGCCGGCACGGTCAGGTTCACCAATCACACCCGGCTCACGCGCTTGCAGCAGGCGCAGTTTTTAGGCGCAGAGTTGCCAGCAGACGCGGAGCGGCGCAAGGTCATTCACGAGGAGACGTTCGCGGACTATAACGCGCGGTTAGGACTCGCTGCGGGCGATGCCGGTCTGCTCGTCGTCGAAGACTGGGACGCAAATCAGGAAGCGTGTCGGCTCAAGCGTGAGGTTGAGCGCGCGACGTGGCTTGAGCTGGAAGCAGCGCATAGGAACTGGGCGCGACTGCCGGCAGATGAGCGCGCCCGCACGCCCACGCCGGAGCCGCCGCGGGGCGCGCTCCCGCCACCTTACGAGAAAAAGCCGAAACCTGCCTGGTTACGAAATGTCGCGGGCGGCGAGCCCAAGGAGAAGGTGAAGTTATGATCAATTTATTGTTTGCGTTGTTGCTACTACTCTCGGCCGACTTTCAGAAGTCACCGAAACCACGCCTCTGTTCAGGCAAGGTACATGGGAAGTTCTGCCGCGCGTGACGTGCAGACGCCAGTATGTCAGAGAGTATTTAGCCTTCTCAAAACGAGCGGGGCTGAAAGCTGGGCTGAAACGACTTAGGGCGCTCTCGATGGAGCGCCCTAAGTCGTTGAGTTAATTGATGCACCCGGCATGACTCGAACATGCGACCTTCTGATTCGTAGTCAGACGCTCTATCCAACTGAGCTACGGGTGCGTGAGTGTGGCAAAACTATAAGGGTGGCTTGCAGAGGTGTCAAGCGAGGATTAGGCGGTTAGGAGCGAGCCGCGTTTGCGTCGTCGCGCGGCTTTTGGGCCGCAGGAAAATCACTTGGCGTAGTAGCCGGGGCGGGTGCGGGCGACGAGTTCGGGGCGGGTGACTTCGACGGTGATGGCGCGCCAGTTGCCATCGCGTTGCTGGCGGCCGGCCGATTGGTAGGCGATGCTGTAGAGGGTGCGCATCTCGGCGGCGATCTGTGCGTAGGTGCGCCCCATGTCTTCGAGGCGATAGATGTTGTGGAGTTGCCCGCCGGTGCGGTTGGCGAGGGCTTCGAGGCGCGCGCGGGCCGCGACGTATTTGGCGGCCTGCGGGGGCGTTAGCGGCTCGAACTTTTTGGGATCGCCGGAGGGCAGCGCCATCGGGTAGATGGTGACGCCTTGCCGGTCGGCGGTGTTCAAGATGGCGTTGAGTGTCTGGTTGGCTTCGGGTTTGACGGCCGCAATGGCTTCTTCGTTCGTAGCCGCGTTCGAGGTGAACGTGCGATCCTGCCTGTCGAGTTCGGTGTCGATGCCGTCGGTGAGGACGACGATGGCTTTGCGCCGCTTGTCTTCCTTGCTCAGTTCCTTGAGCGAGTAGCGGAGCGCCTTGTAGAGATTGGTTTCGCCCGCGCCTTCGGCCAGACTGATCGCTTGCGCCATCTTGCGGCGGTCGGTGGTGAACGGGGCGAGCGTTTCGATCTTGTCTTCCGCTTTGTCCTTCTTGCGTTTTGCGTGGAAGGTGACGACGGCGACGCGGTCTTCGGGGCCGAGCGCGTCGAGAAAGCGCAGGGCCGCTTGTTTCAGCGACGTGCGAAAGTTCAACGTCGAGCCGGACATGTCGAGCAGCAGGACGAGGCTGAACGGCGTCTCGCTCGGCTCGAAGTTGGTGATCGTCTGGCGCACGCCGTCTTCGTAGACGACGAACTCGCCGCGCGTCAGGTTGAGTATGGGCCGCCCCTTGAGATCGGCCACGCCCACGTTCAACAGGACGAGATCGGATTTGACCGTGATCGTCTCGTCGTCGTCCGGCGCTTGCGCCCACGCGCCGGTTGATAGGGCACACAGCACGGCGCACATCGCGCACGCGAGCAGAGTTTGGCGGATTGTTCGTTTAAGAGAATGAAATGACATCATCGCAATCAGAGCAGACCCAACTGCTAACCCGGACAGTATGCAAACTGGCGCGGGCGCTTGGCAAGCGGTGCTGCTTGGTTGCGATGCGCGGGCGGCGCGTTGCTTGGCGCAAGGGATGAGAAATAATGATGAATGATGAATAAGTCGCTATTCATCATTCATCATTCCGTCTGCATCATTATCTTTCTACGCGGCGCGGCGACGGGCGCGACGAACGGGCGCAGGCACAGTCGCCGGCTCTTCCGGTTCGACCGCAGGCACGGCCGCGAGCGGCGTGGCCTTCGGCGTTTGACGCGCGGTCCGGCGCGCGGCGACGCGCTCCTGTTCGTTGGCGGCGGCGCGCTTCACCTTCTCGATGCGCTTGCGCGGCACGAGTTGGAAGCGCAGTTCCATCTCCTGCGCCACTTTGTAGATGGTCACGGGCTTGTGCCCGCGTGCGGCGCGGCGCAGCACGTCTTCGTGTTCGAGCAACTCGGCGCGCCCCTCTTTGTCGATCCAGATGTACATGGCTTCGGCCATCTCTCGTTTAACCTCCAGACGAATCAACTCGCGCACGTCCGCGACCGCCTGCGCGACGGGCGCAAGGACGGGCAAGGCACGTGTCGGCGTCGTTTGTTGTGCGCGCCGCGCCGCGTAGTAATCGCCGACGAGCGCATCCACCTCCGCGCGGCGCTCGTCGTAAAAGAGCGCGAAGTCGCGGCAACGTGTGCGATAGACGCAGTTGACCGAACAGACCAGCGCGTCTTTGAAGTGCCCGTAGCGGTTGCAATAGAGTTTCAAACGCATGGCTTCACCTCTGAGGCCGGCGGCGGGACACGACGATCTTAGTTGCGACAACAGACGCGTCCACGACTGTTCGGGAGCGGCACTGACTATAACACGTATGTCTCACACGCGCAACGAGTGCCAGCGCGTGAAACAAAAGAAAACGATGAGTGACGAAGGCAGAATATGAATGATGACTGATGAATAGCTGCTTATTCATCAGTCATCCTGCTGCATAAAGAACAGCTTGCCTCGCATGATGAATAACAGCTTGCTTGTCATTCATCGTTCATCATCATCCTTCATCATTTTCTTTCGACGGTTGTATAATCGCGCCCGCAACTCTCGCCGGGTATCCTCTGACATCTCTTGCGCCAACTCCCTTTGCGGTGCGGCTCTCGGCTCCGCGCCCGCACCCGAAAGGAGTCAGCCCGTGGTGTACAAGCCAAACTTTTGCGCCGAGTGCGGCGCGCGCATCGAGCGCACACGCTGGCACTGGTGGATGAGTCGTCGCTTCTGTCCGAACTGTGAAAGACCTGATCGACGCGGGCGCATTGTGCGTCTGCTCGTGGCATGCTTGAGCATCTTCGGCCTTGGCTTCGGTCTTGGTCGTGCCCTGCGGCCCGCGCCGCCGCCGCTCATAGTCGAGCGCGGCGCATACATCAACCACGCGCCGGCCGCGGCTGCGACGCCAACGTCGGCCAACGCCGCACAGCCCGCACGCGCATATGGCCCGGATGGCACGCCGGCCGAACGCCCGACTGATCCGAACGAGCTTGTCTCCATGTGCGGCGCGCGCACGAAGAAGGGCGCGCCCTGCCAGCGGCGTGTGCGCGGCACGGGGCGCTGCTGGCAGCATTTGGGCAAGCCCGCGATGTTGCCGCCGGAGAAACTTGTCGTGCAGGGACAACTGCCGGCCGCAAAGGACCAGCCCGAACCGGCCGTGAAGCGGATAAGTTAAGCGCGGGCGTTGAGTTGATCAACTCAACGCCCGCGCTTAGTAGTGTGAATTGTGGCCCGTCGCGGCTCGTTAGATGAGCCGTGCAAGGTCACTATTTGAGCGTCTTGATCGGCGCGGCCGGGCGCGGGGGCAGTTTCGTCGGATGCTCTTTGAGTTTGGTCATGATCTCTGCGATGGCGCGTTCGAGTTGCGGGTCGCGGCCGGCGAGGACGGACTTCGGATCGTTATCGACTTCGATGTCCGGATCAACGCCGTGCCCTTCGATGATCCACTCGCCCTTCGTGTTAGCGAAGCCGGTTTCGGGCACGCTGATCGAGCCGCCGTCAATGAGCGGTCCCTTGTTGCTGATGCCGACCACGCCGCCCCAAGAACGTTTGCCGATGAGCGGGCCTAAGCCCGCCTCGCGGAACATGGCGGGGAAGATGTCGCCGTCCGAGCCGGAGAACTCGTTTAAGAGTGCCACCATCGGCCCGTAGAACGTGCCGTCGGGATAGGTTATTGCGTCTTCGTTCGTGCGCGTGTAAGAGAGCGCCAGCACGCGGCGGCGCAGGCGTTCGATCAGCATGCGCGAGACGTTGCCGCCGCCGTTGGCGCGCACGTCCACGACGAGGCCGTCTTTGCCGAGTTGCCCGTAGTACCACTTGATGAACTCGCGTATGCCGTTCGCGCCCATGTCGGGCAAGTGCAAGTAGCCGACGCGCCCGCCGGTCATCTCCGCGACCCTGTGCCGGTTGCCGTCAATCCAATCGAGATAGATCAAGTTGCCTTCGTCCGCGACCGGCCGGTAGGAGACTGTGCGTGCGCCGTCTAATGTAGGCCGCGCGTTGACGGTGAGCGTGACGGGATTATCGGCCTTGTTGCGGAGCAGCCGGTAAGGGTCTTCGGTCGGCTTCAACTCTTCGCCATCAATCGCCAACACGTAGTCGCCGACGTTGACGTTCACGCCGATCTCGCGGAGCGGTGAACGATAGATGTCCTCTTCATTCTCGCCCGCGAAAATCTTCGTGATGCGGAAGCGACCGGCTTGCTTGTCTAACGTGAAGCGCGCGCCGGGTAGGCCGTAGCGCGGGCGCGGCGGCAGTTGGAAGTCGCCGCCTTCGACATAGGCGTGCTGCACGGTCAACTCCGACACCATCTCGCTGATGACGTAGTTGAGATCAGACCGATGCGCGACGTATTGCAGGAGCGGGCGGTACTGCTCGCGCAACGCCGCCCAATCATAGCCGTGCATGTTCGGCACATAGAACCAATCGCGGTAGCGCCGCCAAACTTCGTCGAAGATGTTCGCCCATTCTTCGGCGGGCACGCGATCAACGTAGAGATTGGCCGTGGTCACGGGCTTGCGCGACTTGTCGCCGCCGGGCATGGCGTCAAAGAGCGCGTAGCCGGGACCTTGCGCGACGAGCACTTTCGCGCCGTCGTCCGACATAACATAACCGCGCACGTCTTCGACGAGCGTAGTGTCTTTCCGATCTTTGAGCGAGTAGATGTGCAGGACCGTGGGGCGGTCGCCTTGCCGGCCGTAGAAGGCGGCGGAGCCTGTGCCGTAGAGCAGGAAGCCGCTCTTGGCGGAGAGGCCGCCGTAGTTGTCTGCGGGCATCGGCACGCGCGCGACGCGATTAGATAGACCGTCGAAGTCAATGGTCATCGTGGCGGGCGTCGGTTTGGCGGCGTCGGGCTTGGCCGCTTCGGGCGTCGGCGTGGGCGACGCGGTTGGGGTTGCTTGCGCGGGTGGGCCGCCGGGTTCTTTCTTCAATTCTTTGTTGATGTCTTCGGCGGGCTTCTTCGGTGGTTGTGTCTCGCCGCTGTCTCTGGGCGTGGGCTGTGCGTCGGCGTCAGGCTTGTTGATCGTGACCTCGTCGCTTTCGGGTGGGAACGGGTGCTTCACGTCTTTGCGGAGCGCGAGCGCGTAGATGTACGTCTCGCGGTTCGTCGCAAAGTTGAACTCGAAGGTGGAGATTTGCGGGGCGAACTCGCGGTCGCTGAAGTAGTAAAGGTATTCGCCTTTTGGGTCCCACGCGGGACTGTAAGAGTTGAACAGTTCGTCTGTGATGTGATGCAGTTGATTATCCTGCGCGCTCCAAATGTAGATCGACAGGAAGCCGCTGACGCTCGGCATACTGAAGGCGAGGAAGTTGCCGCGCGGCGACCACGCGTAGTCGCGTATTTGACCGCGCCGCGTGCGCGCGACCTCGGTTAACTTCTTATCGGCCACGGTCAACACATAGACCTTGCCGTCCTTGTCGCTAAAGGCGAGGCGCTTGCCGTCAGGCGACCATTCGGGTGCATAACGCATGGCCTGACCGCCGTTGGTCAACTGCTCCGGCGGCTTCGAGCCGTCCTGCGGCACAACATAAACTTCCTCTTCGCCGCTCTTGTCGGAGATGAACGCGATGCGTGCGCCGTCGGGCGACCACGCGGGCAACTTGTCGTGTGCGCCGGACGAGTGGGTCAGGTTGCGCGTCGGCCCTTTTTCCACGGGCGCGCTGAAGATGTCGCCGCGCGCGGCGAACAGTGCGCGCTCGCCTTTGGGGCTGATGCCGATGGACTCGATAAAGCCGCTGACCGGAATGCGCGAAGGGCGACGCGCGAGGCCGTCGTCGGGCACGACGATGGAGAGCGGCGTCGTCTTGCGTGTCTTCACGTCGAAGATTTGTAGCTCGCCGTTCAGTTCATAGACGATGCGCCCGTCGTGATCGGAACTCGGCCAGCGCAGGTCGTAAGTTTTATTGAACGTGAGTTGCGTAGTCTTCGCCGCGGGCACGTCGTAGGCGTAGAGGTTGAAGTGGCCGTCGCGGTCTGAGTCGTAATAGATCGTGTTGCCGAGCCACATGGGATCGCGGCTGGCGCGCTCGCCTTCGCTGATGCGCTTCGCATCGTAAGTCTTGAGATCGAAGATATAGAGTTCATTGGCCTGTCCGCCGGCGTAACGTTTCTCCGGCCGGAAATCACGGAAGCGCGGCGAATAGACAAGCTGTGTGCCGTCGGGCGAATAGTCGCCCGCGCCGGATTCGGGCATGGGCAACTGTTCGGCCGGGCCGCCCGTGACGGGCACTGTGTAGAGGTGCGTCATCGGGTTCGTCCAAGAGTCGCGGTGCGACCGAAAGAGCACGTCCTTGCCGTCGTGCGTCCAACCGTAAACCTGATTGTCGTAGCCCCAACGCGGCGCGAACGGGCCCTTCGCCGGATAGAACGTCAACTGCTTCGGCTCGCCGCCCGTCGCCGGGACGACATAGACCTGCTCGTCGCCGTCGTATTGGCCCGTGAAGGCGATCCACTTGCCGTCGGGCGAGAACTTGGCGAATAACTCGATGCCGGGGTGCGCCGTCAGCCGGATCGCTGAGCCGCCCGCCGTGGGCGCGAGCCACAGGTCGCCGCCGTAGGTGAAGACGACGCGGTCGCCGTGTATGTCGGGGAAGCGCAGGAGTTTTGTCTGGGCGTGGGCGGCGGCCGGGATCAACCAGAACACCATCAGGGCGGAGACGAATAACAGGGGTCGGGTTAGTTGCTGACTCAAGCGAAACCTCCTATGACGAAAGGGTCATTGTGGACAATATGCGACTGCCGTTTGCGAGGCATCGGGAACAGGATTTAACTCGATGCGTGTTCGTTGGTACGTCCGCCGGCCCGTGAAGGTTGCAGCCCGGCGGATTAGACGGGGCGGGCGGCGGCCTCTCGTTGGCCGCCGCCCGCTTGTTACGTCGTCTCCGTCCGTCTGTTTGGCGGCCGCTTACTGCCGGCTGGTCAAGCGCCCGTTGCGATCTTTGAACTGTTCATACAACTCCGTGTGGCGGCTGACGAGCGGCACTTGGCGGCCGTTGATAAAGAGGTGACGAATGTTGGTGCGCGCCTCAAGGATGTCGCCGTCGGCGATGACGAGGTTGGCGATCTTGCCCGGCTCAATCGAGCCGAGGCGGTCGCCGACGCCGATGATCTGCGCGGGATAAAGTGTGACGGCTTTCAACGCTTCCAGCTTCGGCAGCCCGAACGAAGCGGCCATGCCTGCGTTGTACGGCAGGTTGCGCACGTCGGCCGCCGTGTCGCCCGTTGAGATAGCGAAGCGCACGCCCGCCTGTTGCAGTTTAGCGGCGTTTTCATAGAGCACGTCGTAGTTGTCATCCTCGCGCGAGGGCAGGCTCAGGATGCCGGTCAGGACGACGGGCACGTTATGCTCTTTGAGGAACGAAGTGATCTTCCAAGCGTCGTCGCCACCGAGGATGATCGGTTTCAAATGCATCTCTTCCGCGAAGCGCACCGCGCCGCGCATCTCCGGTTCGCGGTCGGCGCGAAACAGGAGCGGGCGCTCGCCGCGCACGTAAGGCACGAGCGACGCCAGCACTACATCAACGTCTGGCTTCGGCAACTTGTTGTCGCGCGCCGCCGCGTCCTGCGCGCGCCCGTAAGCTTCGGCATCGCGCAAGAGCTTGCGTATTTGTTCGATCTGCCGGTCGCGCGCCGTCGTCGCATCGGCCGAAGGCTGTTGCTGGACGAAGAAGCCGAAGCCGCCGCCCCCGCCGAAGCCGGAACCCGCACGCGGGAAGTTGACGACGAGCGCGGCGTTCGGGACGAGCGCCATGTCGCGCGGGTTTGAGCCGAGCAGGTTGATGAAGGCGGCTTGCCCTGAGATCAGGCCGCCCTGCGGCGCGGAGAGCGTGCTGGTCACACCGTTGACGCGCGTTGTGCCGACGTGCGCGCTGTGCGGGTTGACGGCGACCCACGCCATCGCGTTCGGGTTTAAGTCGCCCGTCTCCTGCGTGTCCACCCAGCCTTGCCCGCCGTTCTCCGTGATCTCGATCAGACCGAGCGACGTGCCCAGATCGATCATGCCCGGATAGACCGTCAAGCCGCGCGCGTCGATCTCTTGCGCGCCCGCTGGCGTGGTCACGGTCGTGCCCATCGTTTGAATGCGCCCGTCGCTGATGATGATCGTGCCGTTCTCTATGTCCGCGCCGGAGACGGTCACGATGCGCGCGTTGCGGATCGCATACGTGCCCGGCCGCCCGTCCATAAAGTCCGGCCCCATGTTGCTCGACGCCTGTTGCGCGAAGCATAAGGCAGTCGGCAGCAGACAGTAGGCAGCAAGTAGAAGACAGCAAGCGAGTATGTTCGTGAGTCTCATCGGTTGTTGTCTCCTTCGTGCGGCTGATCGTCTTCGTGATTGTGACCGGGGCGACGGCCGCGGGCCGGTGCGCCGGGTGGTGCGCCGTCGGGCGCGCGATTGGCGTCGGCGCGTTCGAGTTGTTCGCGTTCGCGTTGCAGGTCGGCGCGGCGCGTGATGTCTTGCTGGCGGTCGAATAAAAGTTCGCCGTCCACGTAAGTCTGCTCGACGCGGGCGTAGACGCTGAACGGGTGCGCCGTCCAGATCACCACGTCGGCATCCTTGCCCACGTCAATCGAGCCAACCTTGCTGTCGATGCCGAGTTGCATGGCCGGGTTGAGCGTGACCGTGCGCAATGCTTCCTCTTCGGTCAGCCCGCCGTACTTGATCAACTTCGCGGCTTCGATGTTCAAACGCCGCGCGCGCTCGTCCGAGTCCGAGTTGACCGAGACGAGGACGCCCGCGCGCATCATGATCGCCACGTTATATGGAATGGCGTCGTAGGCTTCGAGCTTGTACGCCCAACTGTCGGTGAAGGGCGACGCGCCCGCGCCGTGCGCCGCGATCTCTTTCGCCACCTTGTAGCCTTCGAGGACGTGCTGGAACGTGCGGACCTTGAAGCCGAACTCGTCGGCGATGCGGATGAGCATCAGGATTTCGTCGGTGCGATAAGAGTGTGCGTGAACGAAGCGTTTGCCTTCGAGGACCTCGACAAGCGGTTCGAGTTGCAAGTCGCGGCGCGGCGGGATCGCGTTTTTGTCACGACCTTGCACGGCCTTGTACTCGTCCCACTGCCGTTTGTAGTTGCGCGCGCGCACGAACGCATCGCGGATCGTCTCTTCGACGCCCATGCGCGTCACGGGATAACGGCGCTGCGTGCCGGGCAGAACGAAAGTATTATTCGACCGCTTCACGTTCTCGCCGAGCGCGAACTTGATGCCGGGCGGCGCACCGGGAAAGATGAAGTCTGCGGCCGGATGACCCCACTTGATCTTGACGACCGTGTTCTGCCCGCCGATTGAGTTGGCCGACCCGTGCAAGAGATTGAGCGAAGTCGTGCCGCCCGCAAGTTCGCGGTAGAGATTGGGCGCGGTCGGGTTGAGCATGTCGCGCGTCCGCACCATCGACGTAACGGACAGCGAGCCTTCGTTGATCGCGTCGAGCATCGAATGCGAGTGGCAATCGACGATGCCCGGCGTGACATACTTGCCGGTCGCATCAATCACGCGCGCATTGTCGCTCGCGCGCAAGTTCGGCCCGACCTGCACGATCTTGCCGTTGCGGATTAGTATGTCCGCGTTTTGCAACGTGCCGTGCGAAGCGGTCAGGATCGTCGCGTTGCGGATCAACGTCTCACCGGCCGCCACGTTCGTATTCGGCGCGCCCCCGCGTCGCTGCTGCGCGCGCGCGCCCAAAGGCACACACGGCGCAAGCACGATAAATGTCAACAGGAAGGTAAGCAGTGTTCTCATCTTTGTAAGCCCCTCCGAAAAGCAGTGACGAGTGACGAGTAGGAACAAGTTGTTAACTTGTCACTTGTCACTGTTCCTATGGTCTTGTGCCCGGTGAACGGGACGGAGCCACGCGGGGTGGTGACCGTGCCGCTCATCTGATTGCCGCTGACTGTGCCCGTGTACGTCAACTCGACGGTCTGCCCACCGAAGTTGAGGATCGAAGTGAAACGGAAACTGCCGTCCGCGCCGGCCGAGCCGTTGCTGATCTGGCCGAACCCATCTGACTCTGCAACGAGCCTGACAGACGCTCGCCCTGCTGTTGCAAGTTGAGCGTGGCCGTTTGTGCGCTCGCGCCGAGTTGCACGTTGATCGTCCATGTGCCGCTGAGGTTGTTTGCAGCAGCGGCCGTTGCGGGCGGCGACGTGCCGGGCGTGGCGGCGGGCGGCGTGGCGGACGGCGGCCCGCCCGTGCGTGTGCCGGTGAACGCGCCGGGTTGACCGCCGACGAGTGTGACCGTGCCGCTCATCTGTGTGCCGCTGATCGTGCCCTCGAAGGTGGCCTCGATGGTTTGCGTCTGCGTTGTAACGGGCGCGGTGAAGCGCAGGTCGCCCGCGCGGCCGATTGACGCGTTGGCGATCTGCGCCGCGCCGAGGTCGCCTTGAATCGAACCGCTCAGGCGCTCGCCTTCTTGTTGCAAGTTGAGCGTGATGCTGCGTTCGGGTTGCCCTTGCAGCGAGGCGCGCAAAGACCAAGTGCCCGAAGCATTCGCGCCGGTCGCAGCCCCACCGCCTGCGGGCGCGGCCGGCGCGGGCCGGAGATCGACCGGCGGCCGTCGATGAAGACGTGCGTGATGCGCCGGTTGCGATCAAAGAGGTCGCCGCGCACGACGGTCAGGTTGGCGATCTTGCCCGGTTCAATCGTGCCGAGTTGATTGTCGGCCGAAAGAATCTCGGCGGCGCGCAACGTCATCGCGCGGATCGCTTCGTCGCGCGCGAGGCCGTTCTCGACCGAGCGGCCGACGTTCGTTAGATAGTCAGCCATGTTCGTCATGCCGCCCGATTGGAAGGCGAAGCGGACACCGGCAGCGGCGAGCCGGCCGGCGGTCTTCGGCGCGTCGGCGCGTTCGCGCAAGAGGCGCAACGGATCGGGGTCGGCGTCCGCGCTCTGCGCCGTCGTGCGACGCGGGAAGTTGAGCGACAACAGCACGGGCACTTTCGCCGCCGCGAGTCGGTCCGTCAACTTCCAAGACTCCGCGCCGCCCGCGATGATCGCCTTGAGATTAAACTCTTGCGCGAGATCGAGCGCGCGTTCAATCTCGCGTTCGCGGTCGGCATACATGACGACGGGCATCTGACCCGCGAGCGCAGGCAGCAAAGCCTGTAGCGACTTATCCAACTCAGGCCGGCGGACACCGCGCGGGCTGCGTGCATAGATCGTGTTGACTTCGCGGAAGCGTTGCGCGTCGAGGAACATCTGCCGGATGGCGGCGAAGACGCCGAGCAGCGAGTTCGGATAAGCGCCGATGCGTAAGGGCGTGAACTGTATGTGCAGCGCGACGGGCGAACGCACGATCATCGCTTGCGGCGAGTCGCCCGCGAGATTCACAAGCGCGGACTGCCCGACGAAGATGCCTTCGCGCGGCACGGTCAACGCGGTCGTCAGCCCGGCGTTGCGCGCCGCATCGATCTGATCGCCGCCCGGTCGCAACAGATCGGCCGCAGTTAGCTCAGGCTGCAAGCCCGGCGGCTGTGTCGAGTTGGGCGCGGAGACGGCGGGCGTGGCCTGCGCCTGCGCGAGCAAGACGGCGAGGCCGCCACCGCCGCCGCCGCCACCCGCCGGGCGCGGCGTCTGCGCCGGCATGCCGAGCGAAGTGTTGGCGTCGATGAAGCCGGGATAGACGGTCAAGCCTGTGCCGTCTATGACGCGCGCGTCCGTGGGCGCGGTCACGTTTGCGCCGGCCGAGACGATGAGGCCGTCGCGGATAACGATTGTGCCGCGCGGGATGTCCGCGCCCGCAACGGGCACTATGCGCGCGTTCGTGATGGCGTAGGTGTCTATGCCCGTGCCGCGCTGGCCCGGCGTGTTCTGCGCGTGCGCGCGTGGCTGCCAGTGCGGCGCGAGCGTGCAAGCGAGCGCAAGCGCGCCGGCCGTTGCGGCGAGAAGACGCAAGAGACGTGTTCGCATGGTGGTGTCGGCCCCTTCTGAAGTGACTCTAATTTGTGACGACGAAAATTGCGGGAAGCGGCGCGCGTGGCGGCAAAGCGAGGTCGCCGGTCTGATAGCGAAACCGGGGCGGGGGACTGCGTATCGTTTGCCGTTGCGAGCCGGTCGTGTTACGCGCCGCGCGGGCGGAAAGTTTCCGCTGAGAAGCTTAACCACACAGACACGCAGACACGAAACAGGACAAGCTTACTGCTTTGTGTCTGCGTGTCTGTGTGGTTAAGGTAAACACCTGCGCGCCCGTGCTACTTGTTATGATTCGCGGTGTTGTGGTTCGCGGCGTTCGTGTTCGTGTTGGAGTTCATCACGACGCCCGCGTTCGGATCGATCTTGAGTTCGTTCTTGACGCTCTTTTTGCCGTCGATGCCGTTGGCGGCCTTCTCGGCGGCGGCCTTCTGGGCGGCGTTCGCTACCGAGCCGCGCAACGTGATCACGCCGTCGTTCACGTCCACGTTGATCGTCGAGTCGCGCAGTTCGTCCACGGCCGCGAGTGCGCCGCGCGTCTTGACCCACAGCCAACCGTCCTTGAGGCCTTTGGCCGATCTGATCGCCCGTGTCTTTAGCCTCGCTGCCATAACGCGCTTTGTCGCGCTCATAATCGGCTTCGGAGATGTTCGCGTTGTAGGTGCGCCGGGTGTTGGTGTTCGTCGTGGTCGTCGTATTGGTGTTGGCGTTAGCGTTTGTGTTCGTGGTCGTCGTAGTGGTCGTCACCGTGCGGTTTTCAGTAACGGCATTCGTGTTGGTCGTGTCGGTCGCGCAGGCGGCGGCCAACGCGGCCAGCGCCGCGCAGGCGACGACGACGGCAAATTTCTTCATGTTCTTTACGCTCCTGTGTGCTAAGAGTTTAGTCAATCGAAGGCGCACGCCCGAACGGCGATACACGCCCGTTTGAGCCGGCCGGCGATAGGGGCAAGGCCGCACCGGTTAGTACCGAATTTGAAGGGAACGGGAATTTAAACCGGCGACACTATACTCACTTGCGGGGCGCGCGTGCAAGTGTGTTGCACTGCGCGCCGCGTGAGTTGTGTTACAGTCTGCGCGCTCGGCGAACCTTGAAGCGCGACGGAGGTGTGCAAGCTTTGCTGTTGTCGGTCATCATGGTGCTGGCGCAGGAGGGCGCGCACCGAATCATTGCGACACCACAGGACGGCGCGGTCGAGACGAGCATCATCAACGCCGTCCAATGGCTGCGCCTCGCGGTCGAGTTGATGGGCGCGCTCGTCATCGCGCTAGGCATCAGCGCCGCCGCCTATCAGTTCATCCGCACACTCAAGGGGCGGCGCGCGGACGACTACAACGCCATCCGGCTGACGCTGGCGCGCTACCTCGCCCTCGCCCTTGAATTTCAACTCGGCGCAGACATCCTCTCAACCGCGATTGCGCCCAGTTGGGATCAGATCGGCAAACTCGGCGCAATCGCCGTCATCCGCACGGGGCTAAACTATTTCCTGATGCGCGAGATGAAAGAAGCAAACGAAAGAGATGAAGGCCACATGGTTAATGCTGACGGCCGAATGAAGCATGATGAATGACAGATAAGCTGCTTGCTATTCATCATTCATCATGCCGCCGTCAGCATTCATCCGCTACCACTTCACCGTGCCTTCTTTCGACGTGTCGATCTGCGCGGTCGGCAGCGCCTCTTCAAAGAGGTAGCCCTTCATGTTGTCGAAGAGGAAGGTCTGCGCCTCCGGGTTCGAGAGATCAAGCCCGTAGTGGTTGATGAGCATGGATTGCTTCTTGAGCCATTCCTGCCAGCAGGGGTTGCAAATCTCCACGCCGACGCGCTGCCCCAACTCGTTCGGGAACGGCGCGTAGCCGAGCGCGGGGCGCTGCTGTCCGCAGTGCTTACACTTAATATTATCAGCCATCGAAAACTCTCCTTCAGGCACGCGCACTGAAATAAGCGCGTGCGTGTTGCTTGCAAACAAACTGCTCAGCCCGCGCCTTGCGCCGCGCGGATCGCATTGAGGATGTTGGCGTCGCGCGGACGCAATAAGCCGATTGGGCGCACGTCGCGGTAACGAACCACGCCCGCCGCGTCGATAACGAAGACGGCGCGCGCCGTGCGCCCCGGCAAGAGTGAGCGCGCACCGTAAGCGTCACGCACACGCCCGTCTGTGTCGGCCAACAACTGCAACGGCAGTTCATGGTGCGCCGCAAACTTGCGATGCGACTCGGCCGAGTCGGTCGAGAGGCCGACCACCTCCGCGCCCGTCTGCGCGTACTCCGCCCAGTTGTCGCGCACCGCACACAACTGCCGCGTGCAAACCGGCGTCTCGTCGCCCGGATAAAACAACAGCACGACGACCTTGCCGCGTTGCGCCGCCAGCCGCCACTCGTGCCCGTCGCCAGTCGGCAACGTAAAGTCCGGCGCTTGGTCGCCGACGCTCAAAGGTTTCGCTTTCGTCATGTGCGTAGACGGCGCTGCGGCGTGGGCTGAAGGCGCGTTCGTGGTCGTGCAGCTTCAGCCGTTAACACTAGGGCCAGCCGGTAGAAGCTGACCCCGGCGACGACGGCGACAAGATTGAGCGCCAACAGCGGCAGCAGCGCGAACGCAATAGCAAACACAAGCTCAGACGGGCCCTCACTCATGGCTACACCTCATGACTGAAAATCCCTGATGTCTTTGAACGGCGTCTCGCGGTCGGTGAAGTCGGGGCGATAATAATGCGCCGCGCCGTCGTACTCCTGCATCCAGCCCTCTTCCATCCCTAGTTCGTCTAGGACAGAGACGGCGCGCAACCACTCGCTCTCGGTGATGCGGCGCGACAGCAACATATAACGCGGATCGTCGGCCGCGCGATTCGTCGCATAGTACTGCGCCATCAAAGAGACGGCGACGCGCGGACTCAACGTGTCCTTGATCCACGTTAGCGACTCGCGCACGCCCGCCAGATCGTTCGGCAACACGAGCAGCCGGACGACCAGCCCGCGTTGCAATCTTCCTGCCGTATCAAACACCAACTCGTCGCCGGTCTGACGATACATCTCGACGAGCGCGCGGCGCGCATGCTCCGTGTAGTCATGCACTTTGGAATACGTGTAACCGTCGGCCGAGTCGGCGTATTTCAGATCGGGCAGATAGACGCCGACGATGCCGTCGAGCAGGCGCAAGACTTCGACCGAATCATAAGTGTTCGTGTTATAGACGATGGGCAAGTCGAGGCCCTGTTCGGCCGCGATCAGGATCGCGCGCGCCATCTGCGGCGCGAAATGTGTGGGGCTGACGAAGTTGATGTTGTGACAGCCGCGCGCCTGTAGTTCGAGCATCATCGCGGCGAGACGCTCGTGCGTCACTTCGTTGCGGCGTTGCGCTTTGTGTGCTTGCGAGATTTGATAGTTCTGGCAATAGACGCAGCGCAGGTTGCAGTTGCCGAAGAAGATGTTGCCCGCGCCGTGCGTGCCGACGAGCGCGGGTTCTTCGCCGAAGTGCGCCGTGTAAGACGAGACGATGGGCAGGCGGCCCGAATAGCACGCGGCCAGTTCGTCTTGCAATCTATCGTTCAAACAATCGCGCGGGCAGACCGTGCAGCGTGCGAGCAGTTGCTCCAACGCCGCGACGCGCCGCGCGAGTTCGCCCGACGCGAGCAGCGCGCGATAGGCGGGCAACTTGGACAGTGCATCAGTCATGGCCTTACTTGCTGAGCGGCTTGATCCTTAACCTGTAATGCGGGCTGTGCCGGTCAACCAGTTCGGCCGGCGCGTTGTGCTTGCTGAGTCGCCAGAGGAAATCCATCTCCGACTTGATCGTGCTCAAGGCCAGCCGCGCTTCGACGATCAAGATGATGCTGCCATAAAAGAGAAACGACGCGCCGCTAATGCCGAGCAAGACCGGCAACCACGTGATGCGCGGCACGAAGGCGACGATGCCGATAGCGACGCTCGTAGCGACGAACAGGCACAGCGCCATGTAGAAGACCGACATGCTGCGTTGCAGTATGCGCGAGCGCGAAGTCAGCTTGTCGAGTTGATCGAAGATAACGGCGCGGCGTTCTTCGACCAGTGCCAGTTCGGGATCGGCGTGCGCCAGTTCCTCGAACTTATCCGACAGCGCGCGGACGCGATCCACGACGCGCCCCAGCCGCGTGGACGTGGACAGAATGAGCGCGCCACACGCCGAGATCAACACGGCGGGCGTGATCATGGCCGTCAGGACGGCGAGTGCTGATGAGAGTCCTTCCACAGTCGCTTAAGCCTTGTCTGCTGCTTAGTCTATTTATAACCGCCGCGCGCGGCGCGGGCAACCCGGCGTCAGCGCGCTCGGCCGCGCAGGCGCGCAAATTATTTCGGCGGCGCAAGCGGAAAGGGTGGATCATGCGCGCGCAAGTTGTGCTATGCTCCGCGCCCAAGCGCAACCTTCATCAACCCTTCCCCCAACGGCAGCGTGCGGAATCGTAACCCGACCTCACGGACACCGCGAGGTCGCATCTGTGAACAATCAAGGAGCAGTGACATGCCAGAACAAGGAAACGGCAACGACAGAGACGATGTGACAACCGGGGGCGCGGGCGGCGGCACTATCGGCACGGACGACGCCGACACGGGCACAACCGGCGGCGGCTCGACCGACGCCGGCAACGACACTGAAGGACAAGAAGGCCACGGCGGTCTAGCCATCGGGCGCGCAACCGGCGTCACCAGCGGCACGGGCGGCGCGGGCGGCAGCGACGCAGGCGCAAGCGGCGGCGGCGACACGTCCGGCGCAACGGGCGGGGGCGTGGTCGGCTCAATCGGCGGCGGCGCTGGCCCGACGCGCGCGGGCGGCGCGGGCGGCGCGAAGAACAAAGGCGGCGGCCCGCGCGGCGGACAAAGCGGCGGCGGCTCGACCAAAGGCGCGGCGAAGAAAAGCGGCGCGACGGCGACCAAAGGCGGCGGCACGCGTGGCGGCGGCGCAAAGGTCGGCGCGCAGAAACGCGGCGGCGGTCTGACGCGGGCGCAAGGCGGCGCACAACCGGGACGCGGCACTGCGAAGACGCAGGGCGCGGCCAGTAGCAGCGGCGCGGCGGCCGGTGCGGCCAAGCGCGGCGCGGCGAAGCAGGGCAAGGCGGGCGGCGTCGCGCAGACGGGTGCGGCCGGCAAGTCCGGCCCGAAACGCACGGCCGGCAAGAGCGGCGCAGGTCCTAAGGGCACGCCCTCGAAGGCGGGCGGCAAGGGCAGTCCGAAGGGCGGCGCGAAACGCGGCGGCACGGGCGGGGTTGCACGCGGCGCGGGCAAAGGGCGCGGCTCGTCGGGCGCAGCCGGCGGGCGCGGCGGCAGTGGAGGTGCAGCCCGCAAGGGCGGCTCCAAAAGCGGCGGACGTTGAGCCGCCGCACGGCGCTAGTGAAACGAATGGCGGCGACGCCGTGTTAGCGCAGGTCGCACGCACGACCGGCCGCGTCGCCGCCAAGATCAGCAACGTGCTCGACTCGCTCACCGGCGCGATCAAGTCGCGCAAACGTTAAGCACGCCGACATGATGCAGGCGGGATGGTGAATGATGAATAAGCAGCTATTCATCATCCCGCCTTCATACTTCATCATTCATCATTTCCTTTCGTGCGTCTCTGGCTGTCAAGAAGTAGTGAAGTGCCGCTGCGCGAGCAGTTGACGACGCAGATCAAACTCGGCGTCTTGAGTCATGATCTGCGACCGGGCGAGCGTCTGCCTTCGACGCGCGAGTTGGCGCGGCGCTATCAGATTCACGCGAACACGGTCAGCGCGGCGTACCGCGAATTGGAGGCGCGCGGCTGGTTGGAGTTTCGGCGCGGCAGCGGCGTCTATGTGCGCCCGCTCGACGGCACGTTGCCGCTCGACGCGCAACTCGAACTCGATCAACTGATCGCTTCGTTCCTGCAACGTGCGCGCGCGCTCGGCCTCTCGCTCGGCGAAATTCAAACGCGCGTTAAGCACTGGCTCGCGCTGCAACCGCCTGATCACTTTCTGGTCCTTGAACCCGACGACGAGTTGCGCGCGATCCTCGTCGCGGAGATCGCGGACGCAACCGGCTTTCCCGTCCGTGGTTCAAGTCTCGACGAGTGCGCGCGTGTAGGGTTGCCGGCGGGCGCGGCCGCCGTGGCGCTCTACGGGCAGGCGGAACGCGTGCGCGCGTTGCTGCCGCCGGGCACGAGTTGTTTGTTGCTGCGGGCGCGTTCGATCCCCGACGCGTTGCGTGGCGAGGAGCGACCCGCTAAGGATGCGCTCATCGCGGTCGCCTCGCGTTGGCCGGAGTTTCTGCGTTGGGCGCGCACGATGCTCGTCTCAGTCGGCCTTGAAACGGCTGCGCTGAGTTTCCGCGATGCGCGTGAGCGCGGCTGGCAACGTGCGTTGCGGGCCAGCGCCTTCGTCATCACCGACGCACTCACCGCACGCCAACTGCCCGCAGGCACAAGCGCACGCGTCTTTCGCATCGTCGCCGACGACTCGCTCACGGAACTGCGCGGCTTCGTCGAAAAATTTTTGACCAAGTAAGTACATTAAACTCGCAGACGGGCCGCGGCGTATTTACGTGCAGGCGCATAACGCGAAGGGAGTCGGTCATGCATTGCCCGAACTGCGGTCGCACAACTTCGCCGGAGCAAAAATTCTGTCGCGGCTGCGGCATGAGTTTGGAAAAGGTCGTGCAACTGTTGAGCGAGCTAAGTCCGTCCGTGCGGCAAGCCGCCGACGGCGTGCGTGAACAGCAGTTGCGCCGGTTGGCTGAGCGCGCAGGCATGGCGCTGCTTGCGGGCGCGGGCGCGTTTTTCTTCCTCGCGGTCTGCTGGGCCATCATTCTCAAGATCATCATTCGCAAAGGCGAGTGGTTGGAAGGCGGAATATTTCTCGCGCTGCTGATCGCGCTCGTCGGCGGTGGGCTGCTGCTGGCTTACTCGGCCTCTGGACGCAAACCCGCGTCCACGCCCGCGCCGCCGACTCTGCCACCCAACGAGCCGACCGCGCGCCTGTTGTCAGAGCCACACTTTGAACCAGTGCCTAGCGTGACAGATCGCACGACCGAACTACTCACCGTCGAACGGCGTGCAGACACAAAAGAGATGATGCAGGCCGAATGATGCATGATGCATGACAGACAAGCTGATCTTTATTCAGCCGTGATGACTGATGAATAAGCTGCTATTCATCAGTCATCATTCATCGCTCATCATTTCTGAGCCTTGTGTGCCTTTACGAACTGACACAAATAACCTAGCCGCCGCTCGCAGTCTTCGACTATATTTCTATCTGCCCGCCGTGGCTGTGTGGCGCGGCAGGAGTTCCCCTTTATGGTCAGGCGCATTATCGTCGGCATACTCAGACTTGCGCTGCGCGTCTTCTTCCGGCGCATAGAGATCGCGGGGCGCGAGCGTGTGCCGCGCGAGGGCGCGGTTATCTTCGTCGTCAACCATCCGAACGGGCTGGTCGATCCGGTCTTCGTCTTGTGCCACGCGCCGCGCCGCGTCTCCTTTCTGGCTAAAGAACCGATTATGCGTATCCCCGTGATCGGTGCGCTCGCGCGTTCGTTGGACGCGCTGCCCGTCTACCGGCAACAAGACGCAGGCTCAGACCCGGCGCGCAACCGCGAGACATTCGCGCTCTGTCGCGCACTACTGAAGCGCGGCGGCACGATTGCCATCTGCCCCGAAGGCGTCTCACACAACGAGCCTTCTTTGCGCCCGCTCAAGACCGGCATGGCGCGCATCGCGCTGGGCGTGCTCGGCGAAGACCCGACGCTTGATCTGCGCATCGTGCCGGCCGGACTTTACTACACGGCCAAATCCGCGTTTCGCAGCGCCGCGCTGCTCTACTTCGGCGAGCCGATCAAGGTCGAGCCGGTGGCGCTCGAAGCCGACGGTGCGCCGTCGCGCGAGGCTGTGCGTGCGCTCTCGAACGCGGTGGCGCACGCGTTGCGTGAAGTGACCTTGAACGCCGAACACGAACAGGCGCTCTCGACGATCAGCCGCGCCGAAAAAATCTTCTCGTCCGAAAGTGAAGATGAAGAGGGCGCTGCTGAAAGTCTCGCGCGCGAGTTTGATCTGCGCCGCCGCTTCGTCGCGGCTTACGCTTATTACTTCCAACACGCGCCGGCCAAACTCGCGGCGCTCGATGCGCGCCTGCGCCGTTATGAAGAAGAGTTGAAAGAAGCGGGCGTTGACTTGGACGATCTATCAGCGCCGCGCGTGCCCGCCGCTAACGTCGTGCGTTATCTGTTTTTGCGCGTGCTGCCGACGCTGTTGCTTGCGCCGCTCGCGGTCGCGGGTGTCATCGTTCACTATCCGGCCTACAAACTCGCGCACTGGCTGGCGCTGAAACTCGCGCGCGAACAAGAGGACGTGTTCGCCACTTTCAAGATCACGGCGGCGCTGCTGTTCTTTCCGTTGACGTGGCTAGTGGTTGCGTTCTTGTGCCTGTGGTTGACGCGTTGGCCGTGGGCGTTGCTGGCGCTCGTCGCCGCGCCCGTCTCCGGCTTCGTTGCGATCCGTTTCTTTGAAGAGTTGGATCGCTTCGTCGGCGGTGCGCGTGCGCTGTTGTTCTTCGTCATGCGCCGTCGTTTCTTTCAACGCCTACTGGTCGAGCGGCGCAGCTTGCGCGCGGAGATGGTCGCGCTCGGCGAAGAAGCCGCGCGGGCCGGTGCGCCCATCGCGGCGGGCGACCCTTCGGGGACGACAATCTGACACCACCTTGCGGCGCGCAACATCCCGACCGCGCGTGCGTTCATCTATCCGACAGACTCGAAGCTTTTCAGTCAGCCGCGTCACACAGCTTTTATGAGCGACCAAGACCTTCCGCCCGAACGCAACTCGCAGGGCTATCTCGCCGCCAAACTCGCGCGCCTCGAACGCCTGCTCGAAGATCAGGCAGCGCGCCTGCGCGTCGTCGAACAACAACTCGGCCTCGCAGAAGAGGTCGCACCGCCGCGCCCGTTCGGTCAAGGGCACACGGCTGATGCCAAGCCACAGACCAACGGGCAGCGCGAGCCGCTGCCAACGCCGTCGCCACGACCGTCGGCGACCGAACCGGCCGGCGCAGGCGAGGCCGCGCCCACACGTTTCTCTGTGACCGAAGATGAAACGGCGCAGATGCCGTCCGCGCCCGTGCCGCCGTCCGTCACCGCGTCGCCCGGCACGCACACCGATCAAGCGCACGAACACGATGCGCCTACGCCGCCACCCGATTGGCGCGCGACCGACTTTCGACCGGCGCAACGCCAGTACGCGGCCCGCGCCGCGAGTGGCGCAAACGCGCCCGTGCCCGCCGCCACGCCCGCGCGAACGTGGGGCGATCTGGAAACGTTAGTCGCCGGTAAACTGTTTCTCTGGGTCGGCATGATCGCAGGCACGCTGGCCGTGTCCTTCTTTCTGAAACTCGCGTTCGAGCGACAATGGATCGGGCCGACGGGGCGCGTGCTGTTGGGCGGCGTCGTGGGCTGCGCGCTGTTGGCGTTGGCAGAGCGGCTGCGGCTGCGTGGTTATCAAGCTTACGCGCACGTGCTGTCTGGTGGCGGCATATTGATCCTGTACCTGTCGGTTTATGCCGCGTTCAGTTTCTATCATTTGATCGGGCAGCCGCCCGCCTTCGCTTTGATGGCGCTCGTCACCGCGACCGCCGTTGTGCTCGCGGCCCGTTACGACGCTTACGCCATCGCCGTGCTCGGCCTCATCGGCGGTTTCATGACGCCGCCGCTGCTCTCGACGCATGTGGACAACGAGGTCGGCCTCTTCGGCTACGTCGCGCTCTTGGACGCAGGCGTGCTTGCGCTCGCTTACTTCAAACGCTGGCGCAGTCTTAATTATTTAGCGTTCGCCGCCACGTGGCTTACGTTCGCCGGCTGGGCCGCAAGGTTCTACGACGAGCCGAAACTTTGGTTGACGCTATTCTTCCTCACGCTTTTCTTTGTGATGTTCGCCGCGCTCGCCGTGGTGCATAACGTACTGAAAGAGCGGCGCGCGCGCTGGTTCGACGTGTCGCTCATCCTCACCAATGCGACGCTCTACTTCGGCACGAGCTACCTGATGCTTGACATGTACCGCCAGCACATTAAGAGCACGTGGCACTGGCAAGGTCCGCACGCGCTGCTACTCGCGGGCTTCTTCGGTCTGCTCTACTTCATCGCGCGCCACAAGCATCGCGCCGACAAGTTGCTGACTTACACTTACGTCGCGGGCGCAGTGACCTTCTTGACAATGGCCGTGTCGATCATGCTCGACCAACAGTGGGTCACTATCGGTTGGGCCGTCGAAGCACTGATGCTCACATGGGTCGGCCTCAAAGCGGACGAGGACGCGCCACGCTTTGCCGCGCTGCCGGTCTTCGCCGTCGCGGTCATGCACTGGTTCATCGTGGACGTGCAGGCGTTCGGCTATGATCAGTTTTACCGGCCCGATGTGATCTTTTACCCGCTACTTAATAAGCGTGCCGTCTCGTGCGTCGTGCTCGTCGGCGTGTGCGCAGGCATCGTGTGGCTTTATCGCCGCTACGCCGAGCGCGTGGACGAAGACGACCGTGACATCTTGACGAACTTGTTCCTCGTCTTCGGCAACGTGCTCGCGGTCACACTGTTGACGCTCGATCTCAACGACTATTTTCGCCAAGCTATCGGACAAGCGCAGACAGCCGGCAATAGCATCGACACGCTGGCGAACATGCAACAGTTCACGCTGACCGTGCTGTGGACGCTCTATTGCGCGTTGGCGCTTGCGGTCGGGTTGGTGCGGCGACTCAAAGTGTTGCGCGTCGCCGCGCTGTTCGGGTTGATGGCCCCGGTCGTCAAACTCTTGATGGTGGATGCGCTCTACTATAGCGCGCCGTGGCACACGACGATCTTCAATCCGACTTTCCTCACGTTCGCCCTCTGCGTTGCGGTGCTTGCGTTCTGTGTGGGCGCTTACGCGCGTGCGCCGCATGTCGCACCGGACGAGCGCGGCATCGCGGTCGCGGCGCTCTTGGCGACGGCGAACGTGTTGGCGCTCGTGGGGCTGAGCCTCGAAGCGATGGGCCATTTCAATCGCGTGAAGGCGCTTACGTGGGCGCTGCCCGACCCGTGGGTTGAGGCCGCGCACGTCGAGAACAACAAGCAACTCAGCCTCACGTTTATCTGGACGACTTATGCGGCCGGCGCGTTCGTCATCGGGTTCAGACGCAACCGCGTCGCCTTGCGCTACGGCGCGCTCGCGCTGCTCGCCGTCGCCGGTCTAAAGGTCCTATGCTTCGACGCAACCTATTACAACGCCGCCTGGCACGCGCCGCTCTTTAATCAGACGGCGGCCGCCTTCGCCCTCTTCATCGCTGCGCTGTGGCTCGTCGCGTTCCTGTACGCGCGCGCCGACGCGACGCTCACAGACGAAGCGGCACACGTTGTCCCGGCCGTGACGATACTCGGCAACGTGTTCGCGCTCGTGGCTTTGAGTCTCGAAGCGAGCGGCTACTTCGCTATCCACGGCAGCGCGAGTGCGCTCGCCGTCGGCGAGATACGCAACTTGCGGCTCGCGCAGCAACTTTCGCACTCGGTCTTGTGGGCGCTCTACGGCGGCGTGATGCTGGTCGTGGGCCTCGTGCGGCGCAATCGTCTGCTGCGCTTGATGGCGTTGCTGCTCTTAGGCATCACGACCTTCAAAGTGTTCCTCTTCGATCTGGCTTCGCTCGATAAGCTCTATCGCATCATCTCCTTCATCGTGCTCGGCGCGATTCTGCTCGCCGTGTCGTTCCTCTATCAGCAACGGCAGCAACGCGCGGCGCGGGCAGAAGGGAGTTAACGAGCTAGAGGGCTTACAGGTTTAGTGGTCCAACGCAACGCGGGCCGCGACCGCTGACCTGTAACCCCGGCGCGTGCTTCGCATGTCATCTTCGGATTATCACTTCATCTCGCGTTGGCGTGTGGCGGGGACGTGTCAGGAAGTGGCGGACGTGATCGGCGACGTGGCATCGTTGCCGCGCTGGTGGCCGTCCGTCTATCTGGACGTGCAGGTGCTTGAACCGGGCGGGGCGGGCGGCGTGGGCAAACTCGTCAGTCTCTACACGAAGGGCTGGCTGCCTTACACCTTGCGCTGGCAGTTCCGCGTCACAGAGTCGCGGCAACCTTACGGCTCGACCATACAGGCGCTCGGCGACTTCGACGGGCGCGGCATCTGGACGTTCACGCAAGACGACGCGTTTGTAGACATCACCTACGACTGGCGCATCCGTGCCCGCAAGCCGCTCTTGAACGCCTTATCGTTTTTATTGAAACCCATCTTCGCCGCCAATCATCACTGGGCTATGGCGCGCGGCGAAGAAAGTCTCAAACTCGAACTCTTACGCCGCCGCGCCCGCACCGACGAAGAACGCGCCCGCATCCCACCGCCCCCGCCGCCGACTTTTCCACATAACCGCAACAGGAAATGATGAGTGATGAGTGATGACTGATGAATAACGAATAGCTTATCTCTCATCCATCCTTCATCATTTACTTGACTCGACCCGCGAGCGACAAACGCGACAACTCGGCATTGAGCCGGCCCGTGAGCATCAGAGCAAGCATCTTGTAATCGCCCATGAACGACCAGAGCGGGTGTTGAAAAGTGGCGGGACGATTGTGTTCAACTAAGAAGTGACCCACCCACGCGCAGCCGTAACCGATGACAAGCGGCAGCGGCAACCATGCCCACTTGCCTTGCATGATGAGGATGATGATCAGGACAGTGCTGATGCTTGTGCCGGCGGCGTGCAACGTGCGCGTCGCGGGGCGGCTATGCTCGCCGAGATAGAAAGGCCAGAAGTCGGCAAAAGATGTGAACTCGCGTTGCGTCATAAAGGTTCAGCCTCCTGCAATTCAACGCACTTACTCAACCACGAAGCCACGAAGCCACGAAGATGCTTAGTGGCTTCGTGGCTTCGTGGTTAATCTTCACCATTCGTGCCAAATAGTCTTTGATAATCCTCGGCGCGCGTTGGCTCGACGCGCGCGAGGCGCAGGTTCTCTGTGACGTGCGCGGGATTGCTCATGCCGACGAGCGCGGTCGTGATGCCGGGCGTGGAGCGGACGAACTGGATCGCGGTCAAGGCATCGGTGGCGAGCGAGCCGAGCGGTTCGCGGATCGCGTCGGGCAGGTCGCGCGCCACGCGTCCCTGATGGATCGAGGCGCTGGCCACAACCGTCACGCCAAGCGCGCGCGCCGCTTCAAGCACGGAGACGTGCGCGCCCTCATAAGGCTGGTTCGCTTGCGTCAACGCTTCGGGCATGCCGAGGTTGAAGGGCAACTGCACGAAGCGGAAATGATGCTCGTCGCCGCCCGCCGCTTCGCGCGCCAGTTCAAGCATGCGTTCGAGCGCGTGATAGCCGCGCGCCGTCGGCGCGACGCGGAAGCCGTTCCACGTCGCCACGCCGTACATGCGAATCTTGTTCTCGCTCACGGCGCTCTCAAGATGCTCGAAGGCCGCGCGCAGGCGACGCTCAAACTCGTCGCGGCCGACCACCTGCACTTGCGTCTCCGGGTTGTGAATGTAGTAAACGTCAATCGTGTCCACATTCATGTTGCGCCGCGACTGTTCGATCTGATGCGCGAGATAGCGCGGCGTCATGCAATGACTGCCGGCCACTATGTCCGCGAAGTCCGCGACGCCGGGGCGCACGAACGTCTCTTCGACGTAACGACGCACGCCTTCTTGCCCGCGCGGCGGCGCACCGTCGAACGGCAGATAGCCACCCTTAGTGCAAAGCACAATCTCATCGCGGGCATACACGCTGCTGGCCGTTAGTTGCTTGAGCGCCGCGCCGATGGCGCGCTCGCTGCGTTGAAAGCGATAGTTCGCGGCCGTGTCCACCACGTTCGCGCCCAACTCGACGGCGTGCGCGACCGCCTCCGCATAGTGCCGGTCGGTCGCTTCGTCCGGCGACCCCAGATAAGTGCCGATGCCGACGGACGAGAGCCACAGTTGTTGCTCGTGGCGAAAGTGGTTCACGGCCGCGTCCGTCCGCAACCGTTCACGATAACGCGCTGTGCCTTCAGTCGTAGCGTAACCCGCAATGGTCATCAATCATTCTCCAATTGAACCGATGAATGATGAATGACAGACAAGCTATGCTTTAGTCATCAGTCTTCATTCATCATTCCGCCTGCTACTCCGCAAGCGAAAAAGGTTGCTCGTTGTATGCGGCGAGTCTGCGCGCAGAATATAACAGATGAGCAATAGCAAATAACAACCTGCTTATCGTGCAGCATGCGTCGTTCATCGTTTCGCTTTGTGTTCTTTGTGGCTTTGTGGTTAATTCCTCTACGCGGGACATGAAGGAAGATTGCTGATGGCTGTGCGGGAACAAGCAGAGGCAAGGCCGGGCTTCGCGGGGGCGTTCGAGCGTGAGCTACAAGTTGCGGTCCAGCTGGCCCGCGCGGCGGGCGCGGCGGCGCTCGCGTACTACGGCGGGCCGCTCAAAATCGTTCATAAGAGTGAGAACGAAGACCCGGTGACGCAGGCCGACCACGCCGCCAACGACGTGATCGTCGCCGGGCTGCAAGCGGAGTTTGCGGCCGACGGGTTGGTGTCGGAAGAGTCTGTGGACACTGTGCGGCGGCTTGGGCGCGCGCGCGTGTGGATGGTCGATCCCTTAGACGGCACGCGCGGCTTCATCTCCGGCAACGGCGACTTCGCCGTGCAGATCGGCCTTGCCGTCGAAGGCGCAGCGGCGCTCGGCGTCGTCTATCTGCCCGTGCCCGACGTGCTCTACTATGCGGCGCGCGGCCACGGCGCGTGGGTCCTGCGTCCTGAGACGGACGCCGAACGGTTGCACGTCTCCGCACAGACCGAGTTGCCGCGCATGCGTCTGGCTGTGAGCCGGACGCATCGCAGCCCAAAGATGGACGCAGTGATGCGCGCGCTCGGCTTGCGCGAACAGGTCGCGCGCGGCTCGGTCGGCATCAAGATCGGTCTGATCGTCGAGCGCCAGTGCGACCTCTACATACATCTATCGGGGCGCACGAAGCAGTGGGACACGTGCGCGCCCGAAGCGATCCTGAACGAAGCCGGCGGGCGACTGACCGACCTATGGGGCGTCGCCTATCCTTACAACACAGAGGACCTGCATAACGGCAACGGCCTCGTCGCCACTAACGGCGCGGCCCACGCCACAGTCGTCGCGCACCTCGCGCCGCTGCTCGCCGAGTTCGGCCGCCAACGCGTCTGACCAACTGCTATTGCTGCCTGGTTAGTTGTTATTGAGTTAATAAATAACGACGGACCACTAACGAATAGCAGATAACTAACAACCACTAACCGGGGAACGACTGACTACGGACTGATCTGATCGTGGGTATTCGCACCAAGCTGTTGCTCGTCTTCATCGTGCTGGGCATCGTGCCGATGCTGCTCTTGAGCGTCGGCGCGTACTGGAGCGGCGGGCGGGCCATCGAGCAACTGATGCGCGAAGACGTGGCGGCGCGCGCGGCGCACGCGTGCGCGGGGCTGACCGCCGCGCTTAATGAACGCGAGGCCGATCTGCGTGTGCTCGCGGCTGCCCCGGCCGTCAGCGCCTACCTGCGCGAGCCGCAGACGAAAGGCGCGACGGCAGACGGCGCGTTAGCCGGTGGCGCTCAGCCGGCCGAACCGCCCGCCGCCACGCGCGCCCTATTCGCGGCCTTCATCAGCAATCATGCGGACTACTTCGCCTCGCTCACGCTGATCGGCGCAGACGGCCAAACGCTCGGCCGGTTCGAGCCGCCGTCGGTGGCCGGTGGCGCGGTGGTCTTTACGCGCGGCGACGTGTTGACCAGTAAAGTCCTATTGGACGGGCGCGTGTGGGCGACGGGCGACGCGGCGGCGACGCAACCTCTGCGCGCTCCGGTTGCGCGCGAAACCTTCGGTGCGGGGCTGCGCTACACAGTGCCCGTGCGCAGCATCGACACGGCGGCGACGGCCCGACCCGTCGGCGCGCTTGTCGCCGAAGTAAAACTTGATCCGTTGTTCGAGCAGATCGAAGTTGAATCGGCGAACGCGGACAATGCGCCGGAACGCGCGCACGCCGACGGGCAAGTGCCACACCTCGTCGTCATAGTGGACCACGCCGGGCAGATCGTCTATCACACCACCCGCGCGCTCCCGAAGTACAGTCTGGCCGCCGAAGCGATGCCGGGCTTTGCCGGCGTGGCGCGCCAGATGATGAAAGGCGAACGCGGCTCGGACTTCTATGAAGCGACTGACGATCACGCACGCTGGCTCGTGGACTACAGACCCGTTACCGACCTCGACCTATCGGTCGCCGTGGCCGCGAATGCAACGGCGGCGGGCGCAGGGCTGCAACTGACGGGGAAGTTCGGCCTGCTGCTCACGCTCTTGACGACGCTGGCGGCGGTCGGCGCGTTGATCGTCGTCGTCGAAGGCGCGGCCCGCCACATCAACCGCGTCGCCGAAGCGGCGGCCGAGATCGCCGCCGGCAATCTTGGCCAGCACATCTACGTGAAGTCCACGGACGAGACACGGCTGCTCGCCGAGAGCTTCAACCTGATGAGCGACCGCTTGCGCGAGCACATCGCGCGCGAGGCCGAGACGAAACAGTTTCAATCGTTCCTGCGCCTCTCCGCGATGCTCACGCACGATCTCAAGAACGCCATCACCGGCCTCTCGATGCTCGTCAGCAACATGGAGCGGCACATGCATCGCGCCGACTTTCGCGCCGACGCGATCAGCAGCCTGCGCGCGGCGACCGACAAACTGCGCGGCATCGTCGCCCGCTTGAACGAACCGGCACGCACCTTGAGCGGCGAGTATCGGCACGCGATCCGTGTGACCGACCTTGTGCCGCTCGTCGAGCGCGTGCTGCAAACGACGGCCGCGCCTGCGGCCGCGCTTCATCAGATCGAGACAAAGCTGCCCGCGCAACTCGTCGCCCCAGTGGACGCCGAACGCATCGAGCGCGCGTTGGAGAATCTCGTCCTCAACGCGATTGAAGCGATGGGCGCGCGCGAAGGGCGGCTGAGCGTCGAGGCGGGCGCGGACGGCAACGGCTACGTCTTCATCAGCGTCTGCGATACGGGGCAGGGCATGAGCGAAGAGTTTATCCGCACGCGCCTGTTCCGCCCGTTCTCGACGACGAAGGAGAAGGGCATCGGCCTCGGTCTGTACACGTGCCGCGAGATCGTCGCGGCCCACAGCGGCCGGCTCGAAGTGAAATCTGAGATCGGCGCTGGCACGTGCTTTCGCGTCGTGCTACCATCCACGCCGGTCACGCGCTTCAGTCAGATTTCAGGCCCGAGGTCGCAACAGACGACCGACCGCACAGGCAATGCGAGCGCATGATCCAGCCTCACAGTGGTTCTGAACATTAGTTCTTAACTTCGACACGCAATTAACATGACAGATGTGCGACCGGCATGCGCGGGTCGTGCCCGCAAACGCCATGCTTAGCTCTGGTGGCAGCTTCGATAACCGATGACTGAGCAGACGCAAGCCAAAGCGACGGTGCTGATCGTAGAGGACGACCGCGTGCTGCGGCGACAACTCTACTGGGCGCTGGAAGCCGAGCATGACGTGTTGGAAGCGGAGACACGCACCGAAGCGAGCGCGCAGTTGCAGACAGGCGCGCGTGGACGTGGTGCTGTGCGACCTGCATCTGCCGCCCGACTTAGACGGCATCAGCGAGGGCTTAGCCGTTATCGAAGCCGCGCACACGCTTCGGCCGCCCGTGCCGGTCATCGTCATCACGGGCATGGACAAGCGGCAGGGCGCGCTTGAAGCGATCCGCTACGGCGCATATGGTTTCTTCGAGAAGCCGTTCAGCGAAGAAGAGGTCGGGCACATCGTCCGGCAAGCGGCGCGCGTGCGACGGCTCGAAAGCGAAAACCTCGCGTTACGCTCAGGGCTTGAAGCGCGGCGCGGCTTTGCACGCATGAGCGGCAGCGCGCCCGCGCTCGAACGCGTGTTGAAGCAAGCACGCGCCGTTGCGGAAACGTCCGCGACCGTGCTGATCACGGGCGAGAACGGCACGGGCAAAGAAGTGCTCGCGCGCGCGATCCACGAAGAAAGCACGCGTGCCGCGCAACCCTTCATCGCGGTTAGTTGCGCGGCGCTGCCGGAGACGCTGATCGAGTCGGAACTATTCGGGCACGAGCGCGGCGCGTTCACCACCGCGACGCAGACCAAGAAAGGCCGCTTTGAGTTGGCCGACGGCGGCACGCTCTTTCTCGACGAGATCGGCGAGTTGAGCGCCGTCGTGCAGGTCAAACTCTTGCGCGTCTTGCAGGAGCGCGCGTTCGAGCGGCTCGGCGGCACGAAGACGATCAACGTGGACATACGACTCATCGCCGCCAGCAACCGCGACCTCGAACAAGAGGCCACCGAAGGCCGCTTCCGCAGCGATCTTTTCTTCCGCTTGAACGTCGTGCCGCTCGTGCTGCCGCCGTTGCGCGCGCGCCGCGACGACATCCCCGTCCTCGCCGCCCACTTCGCCGCCAAAGCGGCCGAGAAGCACGGCGCCGCAGCCCGAACTGACAGCGGAATTATACGAGGCGCTGCAAGAGTACGATCTGCCCGGCAACGTGCGCGAGTTGGAGAACGTGGTCGAGCGTTTGGTCGTGCTCACGCCGGGGCCGCGCCTCGGCACGGAACACCTGCCGGAGAAGATGCAGCGCGTCGTACTCACGGACGCGGGCACAACGCCCGACGACACCACGCTCGAAGGCGCGGTTATAGCCCTGCGCCGCCGTATGATCCAGAACGCCCTGCAACAAGAGGGCGGCAACAAAGTCGCCGCCGCCAAACGCCTCGGCATCAGCCGCACCTACCTCCATCGCCTCATCAGTTGACCTCGACATCAACTAAACAGTTAACAACTAACAGCCTCCCAGACTGTCCACATATGTAGACACTTGGCCGCCCGTCTGTTGTCAGAAGTTAACACGTGCCCGCGTGGTCTATCGTTAAATCGTTGATTTATGCGCTGTTTTTGCAGTCGCACCTGTTTGCGGGGCGTTGGCACGACTGTTGCGAACGAGAACCCGCAGATAGGGTTAGTTGAAGACGACGGGAGCGGCGATGAAGACGAAAGTGCTGATCATTGATGATGACGCCGCCATCAGGCAACAACTCTACTGGTCTTTGTGTGACGACTACGACGTGGCGACAGCGGAAGACTTGCCGACCGCGCTCCGAAGCGCAACGCTCTACGAGCCGAACGTTTCGATCCTCGATCTGCACATGCCGCCCGCGAACGATTCCACCCAATCGGGGCTGCGCGTGCTCGAACACATCAAGACGCAATGCCCACGCGCGAAGGTCTTCGTCGTCAGTTCGGAAGACAGCGCCGAGACCCAGGCGGCCTGTTTTGCCGGCGGCGCGGACGGCTTCCTCAGCAAGCCGCTCGACGTGGAGCAGTTGCACTCGACCCTGCGCCTAACGGCGCTCGCCCGGCAGTTGGAAACGATTTAACTTGATTTGCCCCTAAGTGTGAATGTCATGCGTCAAGTAACGAACAATCGGGTATTAGCTCTCACCCCGTCGCAGAGCGACAGCATGGCGGGCGAACTCACGCCCGCCGAGGCCCGCGGCATGTTATTTGAACTGGCGCGCAGACAGATAGACGAGCGCGCCGCCCGACCCGCCATAGCCGCCCTCAACCGGATTATGCGGGATGTCACACGCACGCTCCTGCCGCACGGAGCGAAGTAGTTACTAGAGCTTGCGACCGTCGCGCTGGTCGCCCACCCAACCAGCGCGACGCCGCGAGAAATCATAAATAGTTCTTTGCACGTCCTCATCATATTCGGCTCTCGCCCCCCTAATAATCGAGAGTCCGTGAACGCCCGCGCATTTGCGGTTACCCTTCTACCGCCGCGCGGAGCGCCAAGCCCCCGTCGCCCAAACAGACTCATGCCCAGAGTCGCGGGGGCTTCTTTTTTTCTTCCGTAACGGGTGACAGGCAACAGGTGACAACTAAGCACACGCTTTCGTTTGTCCCTTGTCGCCTGTCACCCGTTACGGCTTTTCTGTCGTATAATGAACTCATAAACGAACGCGCGCGCTCAGCTATTGCCGGGCGCACTCGTGTTTATGAGTCATTATGAAGTTCCTGCATATCGCGGACATACATCTGGGCTGCCGGCGCTATAATCTGGACGAGCGCGTGAAGGATTTTGCGCGCGCTTGGCTCAACGTCATCGAGACTTACGCCATCCCGCACAAGGTCGATTTCGTGCTTATCGCGGGCGACTTTTTCAACGCGCGCCGGGTTGAACCTGAAGCGATGAACCATGCTATCGCCGGGCTTGAGTTGCTGCGCGAACAAGACATTCCGGTCGTCGCCATCGAAGGCAATCACGATCAGCACGAAGCCATCTCGCAGCACAGTTGGATGCGCTCGCTCTCAAGTTGGGGCTACTTGAAACTGCTTGAGCCGGGGCGCGACGAAGCGGGACAACTCGCGCTCGTGCCGTGGGACGACGCAGAACGCACCGGCTCATACGTGGACATCGCGGGCGCACGCATCTTCGGCACGCACTGGTACGGCACGAGCGCCAACGCGGCCGTGCCCCTGTTGGTCGAAGCACTGCGCGGCGCACACGGCGACGGCCTCTTCAACATCCTGCTCTTGCACACGGACGTGGAAGGCCAGTTGAACCGGCCGAACATCCCCGCGCTCTCGATTGAACGCATGAAGGAGTTGCGCGCTCTGGTCGATTATCTCGCGCTCGGCCACACGCACAAGCGGTTCGAGATCGAGGGCTGGGCCTTCAACCCCGGCTCGCTCGAAGCCGTCTCGATTGACGAATACAAAGAGGAGCGCGGCGTCTATCTCGTCACCGTGGACGACGCGCGCCAGATCGACGCTGCGCACCTGCGCGACTACACGCAGCGCCCGTTTCAACGTTTGAGTTACGACGTATCGGGCGTGGAAAATCCAAAGGCTGTATACGAAGGCGTGCTTGAGGTCGTTGAGCGTGAAGCACGTCGGCACGATCCGGCAAAGGACAGCACGCCAGCGCCGATCATCGAAATCAATCTGCGCGGCCACCTCGGCTTTAAAAACTCAGACTTAAACATCCCAGACATCCGTGAAGCGACGAAGCGTTTGACGGGCGCGCTGCATGTGCTCATTACGAATCGCAGCGTGCCGGTCGAGTACGCGGTCGCTGCCGGCCTCGAAGCCGACGCCTCGCGGCAGGTACGCGAGCGGCGCATCGTCGAAGACCTGATCGCGCGCGATAATCGTTACAAGTCTCGCGCGCACGAACTGGCCGCGCTGGTCCTCGAAGCCAAACGGCTCGCGCTCTCGGACGAGTCGCCCGAAAAGATTCTCGATCTGATCGAACAACACATCGCACCGCCCGTGGACGCGGCCCAACCAAGCGACGAAGAAACCTCCTTGCCCGCCGCGCCCGAACTGACCGCGCCCGCGAGCGCCTTGCACGCGCTCGAACGCAATGCCTTGAAAGCAGTGACTAGCGACCAGTGACCAGTGACAAGTTAATCACTTGTTCCTACTCGTTACTTGTTACTTGTCACTCATTACCATCGTTTCCATGTCTGACGCTTTAGACAAAGTGCGCGGCTTGCGCGAGTTGCCGCTGTTCCCTCTGCCGCTGGTGTTGTTTCCCGGCGTGCCGCAGCCGTTGCACATCTTCGAGCCGCGTTATCGTCGCCTGCTCGCGGACGTGCGCGTCTCGCACAACCTGTTCGCGTTGCCTTGCCACGAGCCGAACGAGTTGGAGCAGGACGCGCCGCCGCCCGTGGGCCATGTCGGCTGCATCGCCGAAGTGGTTGAGGTGCAACCGCTCGACGACGGCCGCTCGAACATCCTTACGGTCGGCCTCGTCCGCTATCGGCTCGACGCTTATGTGGACACGGACGAGCCGTACTTGGTCGGCCGCGTCGTGCCCTTTGAAGACGACGCCGAGGACGAAGGCTTGCTCACGGCGCGCGCCGAGAAGGTGGCCGATCTGTTCACGCGCATCGCCCGCGCCGTCCGCATCATCAACGACGACCGCACAGGGCTGCCCGATCTGCCAAGCACCGACCCGGAGCGGCTTTCCTTTCTCGTCGCCGCCGCGATGGAGTTGGACTTGGACGTGAAACAGGAATTATTGGAACTGCGCTCGGCCGCCGAACGACTCGCGCGCATCGGCGAGATGCTCACGCAGGTCGTCGGCAACTACGAAGAACGCGCCCGCGCCCACTCGGTCGCACGCGGCAACGGGCACGCACGCAAGCATCTCGACTTCGACGAATGACCAACCCACACGCCGAACCAGCAACCGGCGATGCACGCATCAGCGTCCAGCTACTCTTCTTCGGCGCGGCCCGCGACGCCACCGGCTGCGGCGAGGAAGAGTTGGCCGTGCGCGCGCCCGCCACGGCCGCGACCGTGCTCGCCGACGTGCTCGCGCGTTATCCCGACCTGCGCCGCTTCGGCCGCGCACTGCTCGTCGCCGTCAACGAAGAGTATGCCGGCCCCGATGCGGTCGTCCGCGCGGGCGACGAGATCGCCGTCTTCCCGCCCGTCAGCGGCGGCGCGGAAGATGAGCAAGCTAAACGCGGCGCGGCTGATTTTTTCGAGTTGACCACCGAACCGATTGACGTGGGCGCGGTCGCGCGCCGCATCGTGCCCGCGCGCTGCGGCGCGACCGTCACACTCGACGGCTATGTCCGCGAATGGACGAAGGGCCGCCGCACGCTCTATCTCGTCTATGAAGCTTACGCGCCGATGGCCTTGCGCGAGTTGCGCGCCCTCGGTCGCCGCGCGCATGAGCAGTTCGACATCGCGCACATTGGCATCGTTCATCGCGCGGGGCGACTTGAGATTGGCGCTACTTCCGTGGTCATCAGCGTCAGCGCCCCACATCGCCGCGCCGCGTTCCAAGCCTGCGAATGGGCGATCAAGGAACTCAAACGCACCGTCCCGATCTGGAAGAAAGAGTTTTACGAAGACGGCGAAGTCTGGGTTGAAGGCGAAGGCGCAGCGACGACGGAAACAAGCTCGGAGAATCAGGTTACTGAACAGGAGACAAACTATGCCGGTAGAGATCAAGTTCGGTAGTAACGCCAAGAAGGAAAACGTCACCAACTTCTCGTTGCAAGTGCTGGAAGACATATTGCAGGCGGCGGGGTTGACCAGTGCCATCATCTCTTCGACCTCGCGCACGCCCGCCGATCAAGCCAGAGTGATGTTCAACAACATCCAGTCCACGAGCGTCGTCGCACAGAAAAAACTCTATGCGGCGGCGGGCGACGCCGTGATTGATGAATACGTGAAAGCGAAGGCGGCCAAGAAGACCCCAACCGAAATCAAGGCCGCGATGGAAGCCAAGATCATTGCCCTCGGGCCGACGAAGGTGTCGCATCATGCGGCCGACCCGAATATCTTATGCGTCTTCGATGTCGCGCCGTCTTCGATAGCCAAGAAAGATGCGTTTGAAAAGGCGGTTCGGGCCGACAAGCGCGTACAGAAATTTATTACACCGCCGCTCGACCCCGGTTATCACTTGGAGATTCCGCAGCCGAAAAACGGCTAACCCGTGGCCGCCTCATCGGCCGCGCCCGCCGGTCTGTATAGAAGGAATAAGACAATGCATAGTGCGCGCTACTTGAGCCTGCTCGCTTTGGTCTTAGTGGTGGTAAGCGCCGCGTGCGCGTCGCGCAGCCGCGTCGTCGAGCACTACCAGAAAGACGGCCTCGAATTTTCGCACTACTCGGATTGGACTGTCGTTAAAGATGCGCCGGTCAAAGGAAAGCCGGACGTTAGAGCCATCCACATCGAAGGCCCGGACGACGCCGTGGTCAGCCTGATCTGTGCGCCCGCGGGGAACCCGCAAACCGTCGCAGAGTTTGCGGCGGCGGTGGCGGACCAGCGCGGCGCGGCGATAGAAGAGAAACTGAGTCTCGGCCCGGTGAAGGCGGGACAGGTCAGCAAAGGCACGTCAGCGCCGACGACGGGCAAGGTCGCCGGGCAAGCGCGACCGGGCATACTGCACCAGTTCAGTATCGATCTACTCGGCACGCAAGTGCCACACGAAGCGCGGTTCTATGAAGTGAATGGAAGCAGGTACAAGGTCATGATCATGACGCAAGTGGCCGCTGAGAATGCAATGGCGGCGCGGCCGGCGGCCGAGTTGATCTTAAGCACCCTAACAATCGAAGGGATGCAATGACCGGGCTGCAACCGCACAGCCGCCGGGCTGATGCGGTTGCAGAGGACTTGATGGCGGCCGACGATACGCAGCCGACAGCTTACCCTGACGTGAACGCACTGCTGCACGAGTTGCTGTCGGCCGTGCAGGTTGTGTTAGGTGATCGCTTCGTCGGGCTGTACCTGTACGGCTCGTTGGCGAGCGGTGATTTCAACCCGCAGCAAAGCGACATCGATTTTCTCGTAGTCACAGACGAGGAACTGCCGGTCGAATTGACGACTGCGTTGGCCGACATGCACGCGCGCTTAGCGGCGGCAAATCGAAGTTGGCGCAGAAGTTGGAAGGCGCATACATCCCGCGCCGCGCGCTCCGGCGTTTTGATCCGCACGACGACACGCCGCGCCCGACGCTCAACGAGGGCCAGTTTTATCTCGCCCCGAACGGGCCTGATTGGATTATTCAACGCCACATCATGCGCGAACACGAGGTCGTGTTGGCCGGGCCAGCGCCGCACACTTTGATCGATCCGGTCGCCACCGAAGACTTACAGGGCGCGGTGTTGTGGCTCTTACGCGAGTGGTGGCGGCCGATGCTGGAGCCGCCACACGGGCCGGTCAGCAGCGGCGGCGCGGGCTATCAAGCCTATGCTGTGCTGACGATGTGCCGGGCGCTTTATGCGTTGCGTTTTGGCCGCATCGTCTCGAAGCCGGTCGCGGCGCGTTGGGCGCAGGCGACGCTGGCTGCGCGCTGGGCCGACTTAAGCACACGCGCACTCGCATGGCGCAACGGCGAGGAGTTTGTGCCACTGGCCGAGACGCTGGCTTTCGTCCGTTACACGATTGAACAGGGGCAGCAATTTGATCCTGAGTGAACGCAGAAAGCAAAGCTGATGCTCCAATATCTCTACTTGATCTTGTGCATGCTGGGCACGGTGCTGCCTTACTCGCAGTTCGTGCCCTTCGTCGCCGAACACGGGCTTGATGTTCGTCTGTTCGTCGAGCAGATGTTCGCCAATCGCATCGCCGGGCTGTTCGGCCTCGACGTGATCGTATCGTCAATCGTGTTGTGGGCGTTTGTGTTCACGGAAGGGCGACGACAACAGATGCGGCATCTATGGGTCTACGTGCTCTGCAACGTGGCTGTGGGCGTGTCGCTCGGTCTGCCGCTGTTTCTCTACATGCGCGAGCGGCAACTGGCAGCGCGGGTGAATATGAAACAGACAGCTTAGCTCTTTACCAGAGCGCGTCGTGGCGTTCGCGGACGCCGTAGGCTTCGCGCAGTTCGATGCCGCCGGGCAGCGTGCCCGTGTATGTGCCGAACCAGTGGAAGTAGTCTGAGCGGATGACGAGATAGTTGTTGTGTTGTTCGATCAAGGCTTCGGGTTGGAAGCGCAGCGTGCCGCCTTCGGTGAACGAGACGGTCGAGAGATCATCCGAGAAAGTGTTCGGCCCGATCTCCTGCGCGTCGCCTTCGGTCCAGATGGTGCGCTCGCTGTTCGTGGGCGTATCGAAGAGGCCGGTGATGGCGTTGAAGGCGACGAGCCGATTGTGCTGATCAAGCCCGACGCCCGCGGCCCAGCGCCAATGCGTGTGGCGCTCGTGATAACCGGCGTTGATGTCCACGAACATGACGCCGGCCACCGTGCGCTCCGTCCCACCGTAACGCACAGTGCCGCGCGCCTGCCGGCAGTAATCCTTGTGCGACCAAATATAAGCGCGATTGGCGGGGCGATAGACCTCGAAGCTGACGCACTCCGCGAACGTCACGTCGATCTCCGCGTCGCCGTCGCGCACCTGCACGCGGTTGGGCGCGAGTTGCACGCGATGCGTGAAGTTGTGCGACTGCTCGCGGAACTGCTGCGCCGCGCGATCCCAGATGCCCCAGTATTCCTGCTGCAACGGCCCGACGCTGGCGCGTGCCGCGCAGAAAGATAACTCCCGACTCCAAAACGAAACGTAGTGCCAGCGTTTGCGTAACTGGCAGGCGCGGAACAATCGCTCCGGCGGGATCGGCACGCCTGCGGGGCGGTCAACGCCGCTGCCGCGATAAGGTTGATCAAGCGGGGCTGATGTCATAACCGCGATCATACCTGAATCGGCGCTGCGGAATAAATAGAACCGCTGAGAAAATCAACCACCAAGCCACGAAGCCACGAAAGATCAAGCTTGATCTTTCGTGGCTTCGTGGCTTGGTGGTTGATTGAGCTTGTTATTCGGCCAGTACTTCGGCTGTCGCTTCGTCGGCCGCCGCATCGAGCAACGAGGCGCTGGTCACCTTGTCGCCGTCCTCGGTCTTGATCAGGCGCACGCCTGAAGCGGAGCGCCCGGTCTTGCGAATGTCGGCCGCTTCGATGCGGATCAGCTTGCCGTGCTGCGTGATGATCATGATCTCGGAGTCGTCTTCGACGGTGAAGACGCCGACGACCTTGCCGGTCTTCGCGGTCGTCTTCATGTTGATGACGCCGCGCCCGCCGCGCGTTTGCAAACGATAGTCCGACACCTTCGTCTGCTTGCCGTAGCCTTGCTCGGAGACAGACAACATGCGCTCGCTGCCGTCCTTCGCCACCGCGCAGACGGCCACCACGTAATCGTCTTTGCGCAAGCCGATGCCGCGCACGCCGCGCGCCGCGCGCCCCATCCCGCGCACGTCCTCTTCGTCGAAACGGATGGCGATGCCGTCGTGCGTGGCGATCAGAATTTGGCGTGTACCGTCGGTCAGGATCACGTCGAGCAGTTCGTCGCCGTCGTCCACGTTGACGGCGTTGATGCCGTTCGAGCGGATGTTTTGAAACTCGGCCAAGCTGGTCTTCTTGATCACGCCCTGCCGCGTGACCATGACGACGTAGATGCCCTCCGAAAACTTGCGCACGGGCACGACGCCCGCGATCTTGCGCGTGGTCGGGATATTGATCAGGTTGACGATGGCTTTGCCGCGTGCGGCGGTGGGCGCGTCGGGCAGTTCGTGGACCTTCAACTTGAAGACCTGCCCGTCGTCCGTGAAGATCATGATGTAAGAATGCGTCGAAGCGACGAACAGGTGCTCGACGTAATCGTTGTTCTTACCCGTCGAAGCACCGAAGCGACCCTTGCCGCCGCGCCCCTGCCGCGAATAGGCGGAGACGGGCGTGCGCTTGATGTAGCCGCTATTGGTCACGGTGATCGCTACATCTTCATCAGCGATCATGTCTTCGATACTTAACTCAACGCCTTCGTCTATGATCTGCGTGCGGCGCACATCGGCGAAGTTCTTGCGCACCTCTTCGAGTTCACGCACGATGACGCGGCGCAGCGATTGTTCATTCCCCAGAATCTCTTCGAGTTCGGCGATCAACTTGATGAGTTGCTCATACTCGTCGAGAATCTTCTGCCGTTCGAGCGCCGAGAGTCGCCGCAGTTGCAGGTCTAGAATGGCCTGCGCCTGTGCTTCGGAAAACTCCAACCGCTTGAGGACCTTTTGTACTTTGGCGATGAACCCGGCCTGCGTCAGTTCGGTCGGCACGCCCTTCCAAGCCTTCGTCTGCGTCATCGTCTCGAACTTGCCCGTCAGCCACGCGCGCGCTTCGTCCACCGACCCCGCATTGCGAATCGTCGGGATGATGTAGTCAAGCGCATCGATGGCTTTGTTCAAGCCTTCGAGGATGTGCGCGCGCGCACGCGCCTTGCGCAACTCGTACTCGGTGCGGCGGCGCACGACTTCGCGGCGGAAGTCGATGAACGCTTCGAGCATCTGCTTGAGCGTCAGCACGCGCGGCTGCCCGTTGACGATGGCGAGGTTGATGACGCCAAAACTGGACTGCATCGGCGTCAGCTTGTAGAGCTTGTTCAGGATGATCTGCGGGATGGCGTCGCGCTTGAGTTCGACGACGATCCGCATGCCGTTGCGATCCGATTCGTCGCGCAGATCGGAGATGCCGTCGAGCTTCTTCTCGTTGACGAGTTCGGCCATGCGCTCGATCAAGCGCGCCTTGTTCACCTGAAACGGAATCTCTGTGATGATGATCGCGTCGCGCTCGGTCTGCCCGCGCCCGATGCGGTCGATGCCGGCGCGCGCGCGCATCTGGATGATGCCGCGCCCCGTCAAGTATGCCAGCTTGATCCCTTCGCGCCCGTAGATGAAACCGCCCGTCGGAAAGTCTGGACCGGGCACGAGCTTCATGAGTTCTTCGTCTTTGATGTTCGACTTGCGAATGAGGGCGATGGTGGCGTCCACGATCTCGCCCAAGTTGTGCGGCGGAATCTTCGTCGCCATGCCGACCGCGATGCCGTCCGCGCCGTTCAACAATAGGTTCGGCACACGCGCCGGCAGCACCGACGGTTCAGAGAGCGACTCGTCATAGTTCGGATTGAAGTCAACCGTCTCCTTCTCGATGTCCGTGAGAATCTCGGACGTGAGCCGCGCCATGCGCGCTTCCGTGTAGCGCATCGCGGCGGCCGCGTCGCCGTCCACCGAGCCGAAGTTGCCCTGACCATCAATCAATGGATAGCGCATAGAGAAGTCCTGCGCCATGCGGACGATGGTGTCGTAGACGGCCGAATCGCCGTGCGGGTGATACTTGCCGATCACGTCGCCGACGATGCGCGCGCTCTTTTTGTAAGACTTGTTGTATTGATTGCCTAACTCATTCATCGCCCAGAGCACGCGTCGATGCACGGGCTTGAAGCCGTCGCGCACGTCGGGCAAGGCCCGGCCGATGATGACCGACATGGCGTAGTCGAGATAACTGCGCCGCATCTCCTCTTCGATGTTGACGTAATTTTGATCGAGTGTTTCCATTAACTGACCTTTCCGGTACAATCTATGCGGGTCGCCGACGGCCGTTTTTGCGGTGCTTGAACTCCGGCGGCCGCAGCGCACGCCACACGCACCACAAACTTCCGAACCGGTCGCCCGGCAGCCCGAAAACCTACAACTTTTGTACTGTTCCGAGGGCGGAAACCAATCGGAGCGAAGTACGACATATTGTAGCCTGAAACAGCCCCCGGCGCAACCACGCGGACACCGCTAAAGTCCAATGAAATCAAGGTTTCACGCCGTTTTTTACGGTGCGTTTAGACCCTTCAGCCGGGCACAAGATATAGCGCCGTCGCCGGGGCTTTCGACCGGGCCAAAAAGCTTATGAAGCAGGGCGAGACAGAGCAGCGGCGGCGGGCGCGTATGCGGCTCGAACTGCCCGTGCGCGTCGCCGTGCGCGAGGGGCCGCAGGAGGAATGGACGGAGGTGACGCGCCTTCAGGACTTGACGCCGTTCGGCGCGCGTTTTAGTCTCGCGCGACTGGTGGATCGCGGTCGGCTCGTACACTTGACCCTGCCGATGCCGCGTCAGTTGCGCTGCTTCGATCACATAGAGGATCAGTATCGCGTCTGGGCGCTCGTGCGCCGCGTGACGCTCGCGCCGCCAGTTGCGGCGGCGGCGACCGGGTTGCCGCGCTTCGAGGTGGGCGTCGCCTTTGTCGGCAAGCGCCCGCCCGCGAGTTTTATCGCCGACCCGACCACGCGTTACCAGATCGCGGCTGATCCGTCGGAGACTGACCTGTGGCCTGTGCGTGAGCAGCAACCGGCCGCGGGCACAACCATCGAGCGCGAGACGCGTCTGAGTCTGCCGGTCGAGGTCGTCATAGAAGTGCTGGACGAGCATGGTCAAGTCACGGCCTCTGAGCAGACCGTGACCGAGAACATCAGCCGCCACGGCGCGGCCGTGTTCACCACGCTGACGATTGAGCGCGGCCGGTTCGTGCGCGTTCGCAGTACGCGGCACACTTTGACGTTGCTCGCGGTCGTGCGCGGTTGCCGGCCGAATGCGGCCGGCATCCCGCGTCTGCATCTTGAGTTCGTGGACCGCGAGTGGCCGCTTGAGTTGATCACATAACCAATGGCGCAGAGGCAACGACAACAGATCGTCTTTCCGCGTGAAGTGCTGCTCGTCGAGATCGAGCGGCGCTGCGCGGACGAACGTTGCAACGCGAAGACGCGCATCGGGCTAACGCGTGCAGAGGCGCTTGTCTATCGCGGCTTCGAGTGTGCGCGCTGCGAACGCTGGCACGAGGACGTGTTGACGGAACGCGACGTGCCCGATTGGTGGGAGTCGTTAGCGGTGACGGGGCTTGACGCCCTGCGCCCGCGTGCAGAGGCGATTGACGTGAACGAGAGCGGCGCGGTGGTCGCACGCATGAGTGCGGCGTGGCGTGAACAGACGGAGACAACGTGCGCGCCCGAAGCACCGGACGCGGGGGCGTCCGAGTCGTGAGCGAGACGGGCACAAGCGTTGTGCGCCGCCCGGACGGGCCGCGCGCCGGGCACGAACAGGACGAAGCGTTCCTAGTGCCTCGCTGGGGCATCGAGTTGATGCGGGCCGGCGCGCGCGTCCTCTTCCGCGCGCTCTGGCGCATGCGCTTCGTCGGCACGGAGCACATACAACAAGCCGGCGGTCTGATCATCGCCGCCAATCATCAGACCTACTTCGATCCCTTCTGGCTCTCCGTCCCCGTCAAACGCCCGACACGTTATCTTGCGTGGGACAAAAGTTTTAATTGGCCTGTGGTGGGGCGCGTGATGCGTTGGTTGGGCGCGTGGCCGCTGCAAATCGAGAAGGGCAGCCCGCGCGCCATACGTCGCTCGCTGCAATGGCTGCGCGCAGGCGGCGCGCTCGTCATCTTCCCCGAAGGCGGCCGCGCAAAAGCCGACGGCGTGATGCACAAGTTCAAAGAAGGCGCGGCGCGCATCGCGCTCGAAGCAGGTGCGCCCGTGCTGCCTGTGACGATTCGCGGCGGGCAAGCGGTCTGGCCGCGCGGGCGGCGCTGGCCGCGCCTCATCGGCCGCGTCGAGATCATCTATCACCCGCTGCACTACGTCACCCAGCAACCCGGCGAAGACGCACGCGCCTGCGCCCGTCGCGCGACCGCAGAGTTAGCCCACATCATCGGCTCGGCGCTTTGAAGAAATGATGAACGATGAATGATGAATAAAGATCAGCGTGTCTTTCATTCATCGTTCATCGTTCATCATTTTCTGTTCACGGGCGGGCGACGACGATAGGTTGTGTTTCGAGTTCGCGGCGATAGAAGACGCGCGGGCGTTGGGGGATGCGCTTCTGTATGTCGAGTCCGCGTTCTTCGCCTTCGACAAATGAGAGGTTCGTGCCGAGCGCGCGTGCGGCCTTAACCTTCTCGATCTGGATCGTCGGCACACGGCCCTCGGCGTAGTTGAACCACTCGCGCGCGAGCACCGCGCCGTCCTTCGGCCCCGCGTCGGCCGCCCCTTGTCGCAACCCTTCATCCACAAGCGCGTAAGTCAACAGCCCGTGCCCAAGTTGCGACGCTTCCTGCGCCGCTTGAAAACTCTGCGCGGCCGTCAAGATATACATGCCCTTTTCGTAAGCCAACTGCGCCAGACCTTTCGAGTTCATCGGCCCGCGTCGCTTCTCTTCCGCTTCGAGCGCCTGCCCGCTGTTGCACGCATCGATGATGAGCATAAGCTGACCGGCGTTGACCTGCTCGAAGGCCGCTTCCAACTCCGTGTCCGAGATGCTGTGCGCGAGGATGCTGCGCAAGGCCGCTTCGTTAAGTTGCGTGCGGCTGCCCTGATGGCCGAGGTCGTGCGGGATTAAATAGAAGCGGTTGTCGTGCGCCGTGCCGTGCCCGGCGAAATAGACGATGACTTCATCTTCGGGTTGCGTCTGCGTGGCGAGCCGCGCGAGCGCGGCCATGATGTTCGCCTTCGTCGCCGCCGCGTCATAAAGCGGGATGACCGTGACGCGTTCATAACGGCCGAGCTTGCTCTGCTGCCGTTCGATCTCCGTGCCGAACTCGCGCGCGTCCGGCACGGCGTACTTGAGATTGTATTGCGCGTTCGCATACTCGTTGACGCCGACCGCCAACACGTAAGCCGTGCCCGTGCGCTTCAACGAGTCCGCGCCCGTGAGTTTTAAGTTCGCGTCGCGGCTCTTTACGTTGTCGCGGTTAAAGGCATAAGCCGTCAAACGATTCTCACCGGCGATGAGCGGCAGCGTCGTCTCAAGCACAGCGTTCGGCCGGCCTTGCAGCAAGTCGCCGCGCCAAGCTTTAACGAGCGAGCCGTTGCGGAACAGGCGCAGGTCGTGCGCGCCGCTGCCCGTGTTGTTTGTCGCGTCGGCCGCCGTCTCGCGCACTTCGATCTTGACCTGCACGTTGCGCGTCGCAATCGGCGCACCGGCCTGTCCGCTTTCGGCGAGCGCGAGCGTGACCTTTGGTTGCCGGCGATCCTTAGCGGCGAAGTCCTGCGCCGCGCGTGGGCGTTTGCCCGCGAGCAAGTCTGCGAGCAGCCCCGGATAAAAGAACTCGTTGAAGAACCACTCGATGGGCGCGACGTTGAACGTGTCTTCGTCGTAACGCCAGAGGACTTGATTCCACGCCAGCGGCGAACCGTCGAACAGACCGTCGGGCGTGGCGACGAGCCATTCGTCGCCATCATAGAGCGAGATGAGCGTGGCGAGCAGGCGGCCGTTGCGCGCGTCCCAGAGCAGCGTGCTGCCGTCGTCGCTGGCCGAGGCAAGCACGCTGCCGTCGGGGTTGAAGGCGAGCGAGTTGATCGACGCCGTGTGCCCGTTGAGCGTGTGCAACTCGCGGCCCGTGGCGGCATCCCACAGTTTGATCGCATTGTCGGCCGCGGCGGATGCGACCAAGCGGCCGTCTGCGCTCAAGGCGACAGCTTTCACGTCGGCCGTGTGGCCCGCAAGCGTGGCCAACTCGCGCCGCGTCGCCGTGTCGTAGAGCTTGAGCGTGCCCGTGGTGGTCGTCTGCTGCATCTGCTTGAGCATCTGTTGTTGTAATTCTTCGGGCTTCATCCGCGCGGCTTTCGGGTCGCGCATGCCCGCGCTCATCATGGACATCATGGCCGTCATGTCGAAACTGCTTTTGCTCTCGCGGCCGCCAACGGCGACGACGCGACCGTCCGCGCTAAAGGCGACGGCGGAGAGCGAAGCTTGCCCGCCGAACATCTGACCCATGCCGGGCATCTGCGACATATCCATCACTTGCGCCGAGCCGGACGTGCCGGGCATGTTGGCGATGTTGGGCATGCCGGGCAGACCGAAGGGCGCGCCGGTAGCGGCGGGCGGCGCGGGCGGCGTGCCGATAGTGCCGGCCGCTGCGCCCGTCGTCGCGTCCCAGAGCGTGACGACCGCGCTGTTATGCATCAGCACGGCCACGTAGCGCCCGTCGGCGCTGAACTGCACATCCTTGATATGAACGAAGCCGAAAGAGTTGCCGCCCGGTACGGTGATGGTGCGGACTTCGCGGCCAGTCTGCGTGTCCCACAGTTTGACCTGATTGGTTAGACTGTCACTACTGCGCCCGTTCGCTTTGGCGATGGCGTCGTTGTAAGCCTGCGAGGCGGCGGCCGGATTCTTGCTCATGTTTTTGACCGCCTCTTTCATAGCCTGTTGCATGGCCTTCGGATCGGGTTGCTCGGTTTGATCAACCGGACTGTCGGGGGCCAGCGTGTAGGTAGTTGCGAGCAGGCGACCGTCGGGACTGAAGGTCGGCGGCTGCACGGCATACTTCGCGGCGGCGCGTGTGTTGGTCGGCTTGGCTTTGAGCGAGGGCGGCTCGTCCACGCCCGCCCCCGTGGGCGTGAGCGTGAAGAGGCGGCGTTTCGTGGTCGTATCGTAGAGCGAGATGCGGCTGTCGTTGAACGTGCCTGCGGCGAGCAGGCGACCGTCTCGGCTCATTAGGCCGAACGGTTCGGCGGCCGGCACAGTGCGTGTGCCGCGTCCCGTGGTTAAGTCCCAGACCGTGCGCCCGCCGGAGACGAGGCGCGTGCCGTCGGGGCTGAAGGCGACGGCGAAGGCAAGGTTGCTGTGTCCCGCGAGCGTCTGCACGACGCGCCCGGTTTCGATGTCGCGGACGGTGACTGCGCCGTTGAAGGTGGACGCCGCTAATAACTTTTCGTCGGCACTGAAAGTGAGCGCGGACGTTATGCCTTGCGTGTCGAACTGCGCCGTTGACTTGTCTAGCGTGAAGCCCTGCCGCTCAGTGCCGGTCGCCGTGTCATAAACTTTGATGGCTTGCGCGCCACTGAACGCGAGCCAGCGTCCGCCGGGACTGAAGTTGAGCAACCCGAAACTGGCGCGGTCGGCTTGCAACAGCACGCGCCCCTTGTCGCCTGCGCTCAAGTCCCAGAGCTTGAGTTTTGTATTCTGCCCACCACTGTTATCTGCCAGCACGCACGCGCCGAGTAGCCGCGCATCCGGCGTGAGCGCGAGCGTCGTCTGTACACAGTTCGTAAACTCGTCGGGCAATTTCACGGCGCGGACTTCGCGCCCGCTCGCCAGTTCATAAATTTTAACTGCCTGCTTCCGGCCGCGTTCGCTGGTTAATAGAGCCAACTGGCTGCCGTCGGCGCTGAGCGCGAGGCCGCCGCCGCCCGTCAAGCCGCTGGCCGCGAAGTTCGCCACGCTCGACAAGTCGAGCGGCGTTTCGCGCACCAGTTGCCCGGTGGTCGTGTCCCACGTTTTGGCGGCGACGCCGAACGAGACGAGTTGGCGTGCGTCGGGGCTGAAGGCGAGCGCGAGCACGCCGACCAAAGACGTTGTCTCGGCCGCGTCGCCAAAGGTGCGCAACGTGCGCCCGGTGGTTGTGTCCCAAAGAGTGATCGCGCCATCGCGCCCGCCCGCCGCGAGCCGCCGACTGTCACGGCTGAAGGCGACGGCAGAGACGCCCGTGAGGCTTACATTGAAGAAGCCGCCCGCGCCGCCGCCGATAGCCAGCGTGCGCAACTCGCGCCCAGTGGCCACGTCCCAGAGCTTGACCTGATTGTTGTTGAAAGTGGTCGTGGCGATCAGCCGGCCGTCCGGACTGTAAGTCAACCCGGTCGCGCCACCGAGCGGGTAGCCGGTTTGCAGCACCAACTCCGGCCGCTTGGTTGTGCCGCTTTGCGCGGCCGCTGTTGGTGGCGGCGCGGTCTGGGCCGGTTGCGCGGGCAGACCGAGGCCGCGGTCGCGCGGTTGTTGTTTGGGCGCAACGGGCGACTGCGCGCCGCTTGTGTGTGTCAGGCAGAGCGCGAGGCCGAACGCCTGCGCCACGGCCCAGAGCCGACGCGCCGCCGGGCGCGCACACAACAACCTGATTGTCATATGGATAATTCCTTACAGTGTCGGGTCGGCATGATTAAAGCAAGGGCAGAACATTGCGCGGGCTGTAATCTAACGGCGCGTCGAGGGCCTGTCAACCTTGACAGGTTCAGAGCGCAAGCACGCGCATCATCGCATCATGGACGAGACTATTGCTGGCCATGATAGGCGGGGCATAGATGGTGGCGGGCGTGCCGTCGTAGCGCGTGACGCGCCCGCCCGCTTCTTCGATGATGACGATGGCGGCGGCCGCGTCCCACGGCTGCAAGCCTTCTTCCCAGAAACCGTCGAAGCGCCCGCAAGCGACGTAGACGAGATCGAGCGCGGCCGCGCCGTCGCGGCGCACAGCTTGCGCGTGCAAGATGAAGTTGGTGAAGTGGCGTGCGAACGCGTTGCGGTCGCGCACATCGTAGGGGAAGCCGGTACAGAGCAGCGCACGGTTCAAGTCTGCGACTTCCGAGACGCGGATCGTGCGCCCGTTTAAGGTCGCACCCGCGCCGCGCTCGGCGGCAAACAACTCGTCGCGCGTCGGATCATAGACGACGCCCGCAACCAACTCGCCTTTATATTCAAGCCCGATGGAAGTGCAGAAGCACGGATAACCGTGCGCGTAGTTGGTCGTGCCGTCGAGCGGATCGATGATCCACTTGTAATCGCTTGCGCCATGTTCGACGTTGGCCAGTGCGCCCGCTTCTTCGGTCAAGATCGCGTGGCGCGGATAGTAGCTGCGGATGCGTTCGACGATCAGACGCTCGGCTGCCAGATCAGCTTCCGTCACGATGTTGATGTCGCCCTTGTGCTGTACCTGCAAGGACGCGCGCCCGAACCGCTCCGCGAGAATGCGCCCGGCATCGCGGGCCGTCTGAATGGCAAAGTCGAGCATAAGCAAGCGATGAGCGATCAGTGATCAGCGGTCAGCTTTTTCATTCGTGATAAAGCACTCTATCTATAGTGTTCAGCCGGAGCGACAGACAAAAAGCTGACGGCTGATCGCTGATGGCTGACTGCTCACTTCAGGATCGGCACGACCGTTGTTTGGATCGGTTGCCCGGTCACTTCCGCCGTGCCGTCGCCGATGTACATATCGACCTCGGAGCGGACGCCGAAGTTGCCTTCGAGATAGATGCCGGGTTCGATGGAGAAGCAGGTGTTGGGGATGAGGCGGCGCGAGTCGCGCGTCTCAAGGTTGTCGATGTTCGCGCCGTTGCCGTGGACCTCTTCGCCGATGGAGTGGCCCGTGCGGTGGATGAACTGCGCGCCGTAGCCCGCCTGCACGATCACGTTGCGCGCGGCATCGTCAACTTCCGCGCCGCGAATCTCGCGGCCTGCGCGCACGTTCTCCGTCACGAACTCGATGGCTGCATCGCGCGCCGCCCGCACGATCTGGAAGATGCGCTCGTTCTCTGCGGGCACTGAGTCGCCGATGTAACCCGTCCAAGTTTGATCGGCATAGACCGCTTCGGGTTCGTTCAACTTCGCCCACACGTCGAAGAGAATGAAGTCGCCGCGTTTAACGGGCGCGTGCGTGTCGGCGGTCGGGCCGTAGTGCGGGTTGGCGCTGTTGGCGTTGACCGAGACGATAGGATGATCGCCGTCACACGTCAGGTTCTCTTCTTCATAACGCCGCACGATGAACTGCTGTATGTCGTATTCGGTTGTTGGCTCGTCGGCGCGCATGCGCCGCGCGACTTCGGCGAAGCCGTCTTGAATGATCTGATGAATCTTGTTCGCGGCTTCGTCGTGCGTGCGCTTCTGTTCGGGCGTCCAGACGGCCTCGAAGACCTGTACGAGATCGGCGCTCGTGATCGGTTCGACGCCGAACGAGCGGATGAGTTCGATCATGCCCGCGTCCACGCGCGACAGATAGGGAATGGCGTTCTCCGGCGAGTACTGCATCGCCACGCGCGGCGCTTGCTTGCCGTTCGTGGTCGCGCCGTCGCTTGCGCCCGTCAACGTCTCGCGCAAAGCCGCGTGCAACTGTTGCCACGGCAGATAGACGATCTTGCGGCCGGGCAACGAGTCCAACTTCTCGCGCTCGATAGCGTGGACGATCTTCACGGGTTCGCCTGCGGCGGGCACGTAGTAGCACCAGCGGCGCGAGGTGATGTTGTGCAGATGCAGTTGCAGGATGCGATAAGCGAGCGGATCGCTTTTGCGAAAATCATAAAAGAGCCAGCCGTCGAGGCCGGCCGCCTTGAGCGCCGCTTGAATCGCGGGCACACGTTCATGCGGGCCAGCCGGTTGCTTGTTGTCGTCGGTTGTCGTCATCGTCTCACTCCCTCAAACTAATCTGACCGCGCGGTCTTGCCGAAACTGCTGCGCGTGCTCTGTTTGCGTCAAGTCATTTTCGCGCAGGCTGCGATCTCACGCAAAGGCGCGAAAGACTCGAAGGGCGCGCTGACCTCTCAAGGGCGCGCGGTCGGTGTGCCCTGCGGCGCTTCGGGCAAGTGCTGCGGCGCGGCGAGGCGTTGCTCGGCGAGCCTGAGAACCTCTTGCACCTGTCTGTCCCAGTAGGGCCATGTGTGCGCGCCGGGCAGTTGCCGGTACTCGTGCGGGATTTTGCGTTGCACTAAGAACGCGACGAACGCGCGGTTCGATTCGATCAGAAAGTCTTCCGTCCCGCAGTCGAGATAGATGAACGGTAACTGCGCGATGCGCTCCGGCGGCAAGTCGTTCAACAACTTGAAGAGATCGTTGGCCGGGCGCACGGGCGTGTTCATCGCGCCGTAGACGCGCGCGATTGACGGCTTGACGAACGCGAGCAGATTCTTGTCCTGCGCGTCCCACTGCGGCGCACCGAACGCGCCACTCATCGAGGCGGCAAAGGCGAACGCCATCGGGTACTTCACGCCGAACTTCAACGCGCCGTAACCGCCCATCGACAGACCCGCGACGGCGCGCCCTTCGCGCGACCCAAACGTCCGGTAGCGCCGCCCCACGTCCGGCAGCAACTCCTGCATGATGTAACTCTCAAACTTTTCATTTGGCACGGTCGCGCTGTCCGTGTACCAACCGTCTTTGCCTTCCGGCGTCACGATGATGATGTGATGCCGCGCAGCGTGCGCCGCCAAGTGCGCGCGCTGCGACACCCAATCGTTGTGACTACCGCCAAGACCGTGCAGCAGATACAGGACGGGATAACGCGTCGCCCACTTCGACGCATCGTTATAGTCGGGCGGCAACACGACGTGATACGGCAACGCCTGTCCGACCAACTTGCTCTCGAAGTTCACCGTCTCGACGCGCGCAGTTGCAACCGTCTGCACAGTTGCGACTGACTGCGCGGGCGCAACTGTTTGCACCGTTGCCGCCAGCGGCAGCAACAGCATGACGAACAGCAACAGAGAGCGTGTGTACCTCATATAGATCAGTCGTCTATTTGATCGAGCTTACTTAATCGAACTTGCTTGCTCGCACTCGGCCCGTTATTGATCGAGCATCGGCACGTTGACGCCTTTCGCGCGCGCCGTCTCCGCTGCTTCCTCATAGCCCGCATCGACGTGGCGTGCGACGCCGAGGCCGGGATCGTTCGTTAGCACGCGGTTCAATCTACGCGCGGCTTCCGGCGTGCCGTCGGCGACCGAGACTTGACCAGCGTGCAATGAATAACCGATGCCGACGCCGCCGCCATGATGAAACGAAACCCACGACGCGCCGCTCGCAGTGTTCAGCAACGCATTCAAGATCGGCCAATCGGCGACCGCATCCGAGCCGTCCTTCATCGCTTCCGTCTCGCGGAACGGCGACGCGACCGAGCCTGTGTCCAAGTGGTCGCGCCCGATAGCCACGGGCGCTTGCAAGTCGCCGCGCTTCACCAAGTCGTTAATGGCTTCGCCCATCTCTGCGCGTTCGCCGTAGCCGAGCCAGCAGATGCGCGCGGGCAAACCTTGAAACTGGATGCGGTCGCGCGCAAGCCGCAACCAACGATGCAGCGTCGCGTCTTCGGGAAAGAGTTCGAGCGCAAGATCGTCTGTGCGGCGTATGTCGGCCGCGTCGCCTGAGAGCGCGACCCAACGAAACGGCCCCTTGCCTTCACAAAAAAGCGGGCGGATATATTCGGGCACGAAGCCGGGAATGTCGAACGCATCATGGCAACCGGCATCGAACGCGAACTTGCGTATGTTGTTGCCGTAATCGAACGCGACCGCGCCCGCGCGCTTGAGCGCGAGCATCGCTTCGACGTGTTGCGCCATCGAGTGCGTCGAGCGTTCGATGTAAGCCTGCGGATCGCGTGTGCGTAACTCGGCGGCAGCTTCAAGATCGAGCAATGCGGGCACGTAACCGTTCAACGGATCGTGCGCGCTCGTCTGATCCGTCACGGCGTCAACTGCAACGCCGCGCCGCAGAAGCTCCGGCAGGACCTCGGCGCAGTTACCAACAAGGCCGACCGACAACGCGCGGCCCTGCTCGCGCGCGGCTTCACAGATGCGCAGAGCTTCGTCCAAGTCGAACGCGATGCGGTCGCAGTAACCTGTCTGTATGCGGCGCTCGATGCGCGCACGATCAACGTCGATGCCGAGGAAGACCGCGCCGTTCATCGTCGCGGCGAACGGTTGCGCGCCGCCCATGCCGCCCATGCCGCCGGAGACGACGAGCTTACCTTGTAGTGTGCCGCCGAAATGTTTGTCCGCCATCGCGGCGAACGTCTCGAACGTGCCCTGCACGATGCCTTGCGTGCCGATATAAATCCACGACCCGGCCGTCATCTGCCCGTACATCATCAGCCCGCGCCGTTCGAGTTCGTGGAAGTGTTCCCACGTCGCCCACGCGCCGACCAGATTTGAATTTGCGATCAGCACGCGCGGCGCATACTCGTGCGTGCGAAAGACCGCGACGGGCTTGCCCGATTGGACCAGCAGCGTCTCGTCCGTTTCCAACTGGCGCAACTCGCGCACAATCGCGTCGAACGCCGCCCAGTTGCGCGCCGCTTTGCCCCGCCCGCCGTAGACCACTAAGTCTTCGGGTCGTTCGGCCACGTCAGGGTCAAGGTTGTTCATCAAGCAGCGCAGCGCCGCCTCTTGATGCCAGCCTTTACAACTCAGCGTCGCACCACGCGGCGCACGCACGATTCTCGATACAGACATAGTTAGATCAATTGCGGAATGCGGAGTTCGGATTGCGGATTAAAGCACCGTTGCATGATTTCTAAATCCGCATTCCGCATTCCACAATCCGCAATCTTCTTCACTCGCCCGATAGCCATTTGAACCAGCCGCCCTCGTCGCGTTTGCGCAACTGTTCGAGTTCGCCCGCGTCGAGCCAGATGCCGTGACAGTTCGGACAGCGGTCTATCTTCACGCCTTCGTGTTCGACCTCCGTGAGCGCGACGCCGCAGCGCGGGCACTTCGGCGCGGCCGCCGCGGCCGCCTCCGCCGCCATCTGCTCGCGCATCTTATCAAGCGTCTCCTGCTCCTTGCGCCTGAAGTATTCTTCTTCCAACGCCTTCCTGCGATCATCAAGCCCTTCCGCCATGCTTCATCACTCCTTAAGTTATGTGGGCCGGTTGCGGCGGCGGCGGGCGCACGAACTCAAGCCCACGCGCCGCGAATCTCGGTCTGCTTGCTCGGAACGCTTATTGTAATAACAGAAAACGACGATGGAAAGAAATAATGAAGCCAAAATGCAGGATGATGAATAACCAATAGCTTGTCTCTCATCCGTCCTTCAGCGCGCAACATGCCCTTTGCTTGCGTCCGGCGCGCGGACTGCTTATGCTGCGGCTGTTCATGAAACTTAAGAGGGCATGCATTAACCACAAAGACACAAACAATATTAAGCAGGCTCAAGGCTCAAGCATGAACGACAAACTATTCCTTCTTTACTTTCGTGTCTTTGTGGTTAATTTCGATCTGATATGGCACTGACGACGCGCGCGCGTATCCTACTCTCGGCCGCGGCCGTTCTGCTTGCGCTCAGCGCGCTCGTAGGCTGGCTCAGCATTCGTTATCGCACGATGCCGGTCACGCCCGTCACCCTGCCCGCGCCGACCGCGACCACGCCGTCGCCCGTATCAGCCACGCCCGCGCCGACTAGCACGCCTGCGCCGCCCGCCGCGCCCTCGTCGCCCATGCCGACGCCGCCGGCCGGTAACACGAACGAACCGGCGCGCACCGCGTTGCCGCAAGCCGTGCCGCCAAGTGCGAACGGCTTGCTGCTCCCCGTGGCCGGCGTGCGCGCAGAGCAGTTGCACGACACATACACTGAGGCGCGCTCCGAAGGGCGCGTGCATAACGCCCTCGACATCATGTCGCCGTGCGGCACGCCCGTCGTGGCCGCGACCGACGGCCCCATCGTCAAACTCTTTCAGAGCGAACGCGGCGGCACGACCATCTATCAACGCAGTCCGGACGACAAACTGATCTACTACTACGCACACCTGCAACGCTATGCCGACGGCATCAGCGAAGGGCGCGCGTTGCAGCGCGGCGAAACCATCGCTTACGTCGGCGACACAGGCAACGCCGGCCCCGGCAACTGTCACCTACACTTCGCCATCTGGCTCATCACAGACCCCAAACGCTACTGGGACGGCGAGAACGTCAACCCCTACCCGCTGCTCGTTAAATGATGAGCGATGAACGATGGATGATCAATAAAGGATAGCTGCTTATTCATCAATCATCAGGCCGTTTTCATCGTTTGCTTTTCGTGCCGCTGGCGTTCGTTTATGGTGCAAGCCGGACGGGCTGACTTAACTACGTGTGCGTGTTTCCACCCTTTGCGGCGCATCTGGCCGCTCGGTATAGCGGTTGCTCTTGAAATCGTTCGTGTCTCTCCCTGTGCGTAATGCCGGATAATAATTTCCAGACGAAGGAGCAGGAAGCATGAACGGTTCTAAGCGCGCGTGGTTCGCGCTGGTTGGTCTGTCTATCGCTGCCGCATTGGCGGGTTGTCAGGTTGCGCCCACGACAAACACTGGTAACGCGCCCGCCAGCGCCACGCCGCCGCAGGCGAATGCGCCCACAAGCGCCACGCCCGCCCCAACCGCACAACGCGACGCGGGCGCGGCGAGCATGCCGGTAACCTTGCCCGTGCTCGATGCTTTCTTCGCCGACGATTCGTTCGCCAACGATGTCAAAGCGCGCTTGCAGTTGACCGACGAGCAACTCGAAAAACTCCGCACCGTCGCGCGGCAAGAGACGGCTTCTTTGCGCGAGTCTGATCAAGGCGACGACGCGCGCGGCACGACGACGGCCGCCACCACGCGCGCCGCCGAACAGATCAAGGCCGCCATCGGCGACGACAAAGCCGCGCAACTCTTCGCCTTCGTGCGCGAGCGTTGGACCAAAGGCGACGCGCCCGCCGATGTAGTGACGGCCAACGCGCTGCCCGACAAACCAAACACCGTGCCGACGGACACGCGCATCGTCGTCAACGCGCCCGCTTATCGCATGGACGTATTCAAGGGCGGACAACTCGCTAAGACTTACAAGATCGGCATCGGCTATCCTGAGTTCCCGCTGCCGGAAGGTGTCCGCACGGCCCGCACGATCATCTTCAACCCGACGTGGACGCCGCCCGACGAGCCGTGGGTTGAAGGCAGCAGCAAGGTGAAGGCCGGGCAAAAGGTCGAGGCGGGCAGTCCTTTGAATCCGCTGGGGCCGATCAAGATTCCCATCGGTCTGCCTTCGCTCATCCACGGCGGCAAGTCGGCGGCCAAACTCGGCGGCTTCGCGTCGCACGGCTGCGTCGGCTTGACCAACCCGCAAGTACAGGACTTCGCCCGCGTACTCGCCGGGTTGAGTGGCGCGGAGTTGACCGCCGAAGACATAACCGGCTACGCGAAGAATAAGACCGAGACGAAGAACGTGCAGCTACAGCAACCCGTGCCCGTCGAGTTGCGCTATGAAACGATTGTGGTCGAAGACGGCAAGCTGCACATCTACCGCGACGTGTACGACCGCGGCGCGAACACGGAAGAGAACCTGCGTCGCGTGCTTGAAGTGTACGGCGTTAAACTCGATGACTTAACCGAACCGGAACGCAAGCAAGTCATGGACGCCCTCGCCGAGATGGCGCACGACGCGCAAGGCAAACTGGCCGGCGGCACGGACAACAAGAACGCCAACACGAAGAACGACAACGCGAAGAATGACAACACGGCCGCGAGCAAGAACAGTAACAAGCCGGACGCCAAAGAGAGCGCCCGCGTTACGCGCACCGTCAAGGGCAAGAAAGAGATCGTGATCGAACTGGCCGCCCTCAAGGGCAAAGGCTATCCCGCGCCCGTCAACCTCGACACCGGCAGCGGCACGACGACCACACGCCCGCAAGCTGCGAAGACAAGCAAGCGCGGTTAACAAAGCAAACGTCGCACGCAAAGACGCAAAGCAGGATGCAAAGCGGAGCACGCAACCTTCGCATCCTTGCTTTGCGTCTTTGCGTGCGAGTCTTGATCGGTTAAGATCGCGCACTCAATCATTCAGATCATATTGGGCAGTTAGCGTGGCATCAAACACATCCCGTTTACTTCTATTAGTCGCTTGCCTCTGTTTGTGCAAGCCCGTCTGCGCGCAGACAACACAGGTGCGCGTCCTCTCCGGTGTCGTCATCACGGTGCGACAAGAGGTCGTGCCGGGCGTGACGGTGCAAGTGCAAACGCCCGGCGGCGACTTGCAGACGACGAGCGACGCGCAAGGCCGCTTCCGGCTCGTCGTGCCCACGGGCGATCTGGCCGTGAAGTTCTTCGGGCAAGGCATCGTGCTTGTGAGTCGCACGCTTGCGGCCGATACACCGACGGAAGATTTGCGCGTGCAGGTCGAGTACCTTGTCGCGCCCGTGCATGAGAGCGTGGTCATCGTCGCAGACGCGCTCGATCCGGCCGTCGAGCGGCGCAACGATAGCATCTATCAGCACACCCTTTTCGGGCGCGACGATCAGTTGTTGCAGACGCTCGCCGCCGGTATCAACGCCGGCCAACACGAAGGCGGCGGCAAGTCGCTTGAGATTCGGCGCTTCGGGTTCAACCTCGATCACGGCGGCGTCAACGGCGGCCTCAAGGTGCTGGTTGACGACGTGCAGCAGAATCAAGGCACGCAGGGCCACGGGCAAGGCTATCTCGGCCAACTTAAATCGCTCACGCCGGAGTTGGTCGAAGATGTGGACATCTTGAACGGCCCGTTCAGCGCGCAATATGGCGACTTCTCCGGCCTCGGCGTGGTCCACATACGCTTGAAAGAGTCGCTGCCCGATCAACTGACCGTGCGCGTGCAGGGCGGTTCGTTTCGCACGGGGCGCGTCTTCGCGGCCTACAGTCCCGGCGCTTGCGCGTGCGCGCGCGTTCGTCGCTTATGAAGGCTCGCGCACAGACGGCCCGTTCAGCAATCCGCTGCGCTATCGCCGCGACAACCTGACGGGCAACTACACGCGCGAGCTAACGGGCAAACAGGCGCTCGGCTTCAAGTTCAACTTCGGGCGCAACGACTTCTTCTCGTCGGGCCAGTTACCGCTCGACGAGGTGGCGGCCGGTCGGTTGGATCGGTTCGGCTTCGTCGATCCGGCCAGCGGCGGGCGCGTGCGGACGGGCCTCTTGGGCACGTACTATCGCAAAGAGTGGCGCGGCGCGCGCGTGTTGAAGGTGGACGGCTTCGTTGCGCGGTCGCTGTTCGATCTCTTCTCGAACTTTACTTTCTTTCTCAACGATCCCTTGTTCGGCGACGAGATACAGCAGCACGATTCGCGGCTGCAGCAAGGCGCGAACGCGCAATATCTCCATCCTTACAAGTTGTTCGGTCGCCCCGCGCTCTTAACTGTCGGCGGCAATCTCCACGCGAACCAGATCAACGTCGGGCTGTATCCTGCCATCAATCGCAACCCGAATCGCCTTGCACGCAATCAGGCGCTCGGCCTCGACAACCCGAACGTGCTACTGACCAGCGCACACGCGCGCATCACCAACGTCGCCGGTTACGTGCAACAAGGCGTCGATCTAATGCAAGGTCACTTACACGTCGATGCCGGCCTGCGTTACGACTTCTTTCGCTTCACCGTTGCCGATCAGATCAACCCGACTTCATCGGGCACGCGCGCGGCGACGCGCCTGCAACCGAAGTTCAGCGCGTCTTATCTGCCGTCGCATAATTTCCCCGCGACCTTCTTTTTCAACTACGGGCGCGGCATCGCCAGTCAGGACGCGCGCGGCGTCGTGCAACAACCCGACGCGCCGCCTATCTCGACCACCGACTTTTATCAACTCGGCACAGTGCATCGCTTCAAACGCGTCGCGCTCAGCACCGATCTGTTTTTGCTCGACCGCTCGAACGAACAGGTCTATATCCCCGACGACGGCACGTTCGAGTTCAAAGGACCAACGCGCGCCGACGGCTTCGAGTTGAAGACTTCGGTGCAACTGACGCGCACGCTCGCCTTCAACGGCGGCGTGACGCGCGTGATGAACGCCTTCTATCGCGGCACAAGCCCGCGCGTCTACATCGACAGCGCGCCGCACACAGTCGCCAACGCCGGCTTCACGCTCACAGATTGGCACGACTTCACCGCCTCCTTGCGCTACCGGCACACGAGCAACTATCGACTCGACGGCACGGATGCGACCACCCGCGCGACCGGCCTCGACGTGGTTGACTTCAGTTTAAGCCGACGCCTCAACCGCGCCGTCGAACTCAGCCTCGCGCTCGACAACCTGACCAATAAACGTTACTTCGAGACACAGAACTACTTCGAGTCGCGCCTGCGACCCGACGCGCCCCTCGTCGCCCGCATCCACGGCACGCCCGGCTACCCCTTCACCGCCACGGCCGGCGTCACGTTCAGATTCTTCGGAAAATAATGCATGCACGATGACTGACGATGAATAGCTGCTTATTCATCAGTCATCAGACCGCCTTAATTTCTTAAACTTACACGTCAAACTCGCCGCTGCGGATCGCGGCGACGAGGCGGGCGAAGTCGGGGGCGAGTGAGCGGTCGTGTGTGAGGGGCGCAGCGTGGCGGCGGACGATGCGGTGTGCGCGGCGGACGCCGACGCCGGGCTTGAGTGGCGCGCGATGTTCGAGCGCCTCGGCGGCGGTCATGAGTTCGATGGCGATGATCTGCTCGGCGCTCTCGACGACGCGGCGCAACTTGGTCGCCGCCGTCATGCCCATCGAGACGTGATCTTCTTTGCCGCCGTCGGTCGGCACGTTGTCCATGCTCGCCGGATGCGCGAGCACGCGCGCCTCGGCCAAGAGCGCGGCGCATGTGACCTGCGCCATCATGAAGCCGGACGACGTGCCGGGGTGGACGGTCAGAAACGGCGGCAGGTCCTCGTTCGCGTCCGGGTTGACGAGCCGGTCCACGCGCCGCTCGGTGATGCTCATGAGATCGACGAGCGCGATGCAGGCGTAGTCGAAGACGAGCGCGAGCGGTGCGCCGTGGAAGTTGCCGCCCGATAGGACCTCGCCTTCATTCGTGAAGACGAGCGGGTTGTCCGTCGCGCTGCCGGTTTCGATCTCGACGCGCGTGCGTGCGTGGGTCAAAGCGTCGCGCACCGCGCCGTGTACCTGCGGCATGCAGCGCAGCGAGTAAGCGTCTTGCACGCGCGGATCATTTTCCAGATGCGACTGCCTGATCTCGCTCTCGCCCAAGAGCGCGCGCAGATGCGCGGCCACGGCCTGTTGTCCTGCGTGCGGGCGCGCGGCGTGGATGCGCGCGTCGAACGCGACGGGCGTACCGCGCAAGGCTTCGAGCGTCATCGCGCCCGCTACGTCTGCGATGCGCGCGAGGCGGTCGGCGCGCGCCAGCGCGAGCGCGCCCACGGCCGTCATCGCCTGCGTGCCGTTCAACAGCGCGAGGCCCTCTTTCGCTTCGAGTTGCAGCGGCGCAAGACCGGCACGTTGCAGCGCCTCGCCGCCGTCAATGCGCGCGCCCTGATAAAACGCTTCGCCTTCGCCGATGACGACCTGCGCGAGATGCGCGAGCGGCGCGAGATCGCCCGACGCGCCAACCGAGCCTTGCTCCGGCACGACGGGCACAACATCGCGCGCAAGCAACGCAAGCAGTTGTTCGATGACGACGGACCGCGCGCCGCTGTAGCCAAGCGCGAGGACGTTGGCGCGCAACAGCAGCATCGCGCGCGCCTCTGCGATGGCGAGCGGCGCACCGACGCCGCACGCGTGACTGCGCACAAGATTCAGTTGCAGCGCGCGCAATTCATTGGGCGGGATCGTGTAGTCAGACAACTTGCCGAAGCCCGTGTTGACGCCGTAGACGACGCGCTCTTGCGCGACGATGCGCTCGACCACTGCGCGCGCCGCCTCGACGCGCTCACGCGCCGCCGCGCCCAACGTCACCTGTTCATCGCCCCGCGCCACGGCGACGACCTGTTCGAGCGTCAGCGGTTGACCGTTCAGTTCAAGCATAAAAAAGAGAGTGACAAGTTGACGAGTGACAAGCAAGCACAAGTTATAAACAGGCACAAGTTGTTAACTTGGCACGCGTCACTTGTCACGCGTCACTGTAGTTATCGGTTCTTCGCGCACGGGCATTTGGGTGCGGTGGATGTCGTCGAGGTCGGGACGTTTGAACTCGCCGGTGCGGGCAAACTCGCCTGTGCGCGTTTGGCGCGTGCGGTCGCGGGCCTTCTTGGAGCGGCGCACGGTGGCGCTGCGTTGGCGTGCGGCGCGCGCCGCGTTCGTGACGCTGCGGATCGGGTGGAAGTCGAACTGATGTTCGGTCAAGACTTCGCCGGTCGCTTGTCTGAGCCGCACCGTGCCGAAGGCGAAGACCAGCACCGCTACGTTGAAGATGATGCCGAGCGCAACCATGAACTCGCCGGAGACGAAGCCGATTGCCGCGCGGCTTAGGAACGCCTCGAAATTGAGCGCGGGCGTCGGGTGCAGATAAACTTTTAGATTCCAACTCGCTGCGAGCAGCGCGAAGATCCAAAGGTAGTTGCGCCGCAGTCGCCGCCCGACCGCTTCCCATTCGCTGATGGTGAAATGCGGCGTGTGCAACTCCTCGGCCATGTGGTGCGCCCATTCGGTGTCGGTCGCGCCGCCCGTCAGCAGCGGCGCGAAGTAGCCCGTCTCGATCACGCGCACGCGGCTCGCCCAGATTTCATAATAGCGATAACGGCGCGCTTCCATGAACAGGAAGAAGGCGACGAGGATCGAGTTGATCGGAATGACGAAGTGCGGGTTCTGCGACGAGCTAAAGGCGAACGAGAGCGTTGCGCCGGCCGTGATGACCGCCCAGTTGGTCGTCGTGTCGAGCCGGTTGCGCCAAGTGTTTGAACGCTGCACCTCGCCGCGATAGAAATGCACCATCGCCGTGTTGAACTCGGCCGACGACATCTTGCGGCCGAGCAGCGTGATCGTGTCAGGGGCGCGCTCCGGCAACTTCGTCGTCTCGCGCGCCGGCGTAACAGGCGTCTTGGTCACTTCGCGCGGCGGGCCGACGGGCGTTTTGGTCACGTCACGCGGCGGCGTGAGTGGGCCGGACGGGCGGTCGGGCCGCATCAACGGGCCTGTGGGTCTATGACGGGGATCGGGTTTCATGTGCGTCGGTTCGACGTTGGTGCGACGCGCGGGAGTCAAGCGTCGGCGGCCGTGCGTGATAATAGCACGCGCGCGGGTTTGAGTGTGATGCGACCTGTGCGTAAGCCCGCGATGAAGTACACGGCCGCATACGCGGCCCATGTGCCCCAGTGCCGCAGCGCGAACGCACGCACCTCGCGCTCGGCCATCGTCACACCCTTGTTGTAATACTTCGCCACCACGCCGCGCAAGAATAAATCGCCGGCCGGGAAGATGTCCGTGCGCCCGAAGTAGAGCAAGAGCGCCCACTCGGCCGTCCAGCGCCCGATGCCGCGTAGACCGATGAGATGCGTGCTGATCGTCTCGTTGTCGGCTTGCGCGAGCGTCGCCGCGTCGAGCGTGCCTTCGGCACATGCGCGTGCAAGTTCGACGATGCCCGTCGCTTTGGTCATGCTCAGACCAAGCGCGCGCAGTTCGCTTGCATCGATGCGGGCCAACGCGTCGGCGCGCGGGAAGGCATAGAACTGCTGCCCCGTTGTGTCGAACGAAGCGCCGTAGCGTTCGACAATGCGCCGCGTGAGTGTGATGGCGACAGAGGTTGCGATCTGTTGCATCAGGATCGATCTGACCAACGCCTCGAACAACGTGGGCAACGCACGAGACGCAGGCCGTGATGCGTGGCTTCGAGTTCGCGCATTACTGGATCGCGCGCCGCACGCGCCCGCCACGCCGCCAGATCGTGTTCGACGCTAAATATGTGCGCGACCGTGCGCGCAGCTTCGTGCATGACATTGGCCGTGGCCGCCGGTTCAGGCGTGAGCGTCACGGCCAGCGTCGGTCGTGCTTCCGGGCCGCGTTGTGTGACTGAAAGGAGATATAGTTGATCGTTGAAGTAGTGCGCGCGGGCATAGCGGCCGGCGTGGAACGTGTCCACCGCCTCGGCCTCTGTGGCGCGCAGGAAGCGCGCGCTCGCGGCGAAATCGAAGGGCGCATGCGCGCGGATGAGCAACTCAGGCATGTGGCTTGAGTCTCGCAGAACAGTGCGGGCGCGGTCAAAACTCGACGGGCGCAGGCGTCGTTTTATCTGTCTTGCGGCGGGCGCAACTGACGCGCGGCGAAAGCTCTGAGCGTCGGTTGACAGTCGCACGGGCGCGCCCCTATAGTCAGTTTTTGTCTGTGGCTGCTTGAAAATGTCTGTGCTTGCAGAGTGTCGGCCAACGTCGGCGGACGGGGACGCGCGCTGGATGCGCGTGGCGCTCGAAGCCGCGCACAGGGCTGCCCAAGAACACGACGAAGTGCCGGTCGGCGCGGTCGTGGTCGGCGCGGACGGGACGCTGCTGGCGGTGGCCGGCAACCGCACGCGCACCGATTGCGATCCGACGGCGCACGCAGAGATCGTCGCGTTGCGCGCCGCCGCCCAACGGGCCGGCAATTATCGTTTGACGGGCGCGGTCGTCTATTCGACCATCGAACCGTGTGCGATGTGCGCGGGCGCGCTGGTGCAGGCCCGCGTTGCGCGGCTCGTCTACGGTGCGCGCGATGAACGCGCGGGCGCGGTCGAGTCGGTCTTTCGCATCTGCGACGCCGGGTCTTTGAATCATCAGATGGAACTAACGCCGGGCGTGTTAGAAGCAGACTGCCGCGAGTTGATGCAAACATTCTTCCGCGCGCGGCGCAAAGCAACGTCGAACGATGATTGATGAATCAGCAGCTATTCATCAGTCATCATTACAGCGTTCATCACTTCCTATTGCGGAGAGGTCGCATAGTGGTTTAGTGCACCGGTCTCGAAAACCGGAGTGGTCGAAAGGCCACCGTGGGTTCGAATCCCACCCTCTCCGCCATTTATTTTCAATCACTTACGAAGCAGGCGCGGGAGTGTTCCCGCGCCCCTTTTTATGCCCCGATAGTGCCCCGATGGTGTCCTCCAACTGTTTCAACGTCGCCCGCCACTTTCTGCGGCTTGGAGAAAGTCAGTAGCTTCCCTTTCTCCAACTTGGACACGGCTTCTCTCAACCTCTGCGGGACGGCGCGGGCGTAGCCCTTCGTCACCCTCGTCGCCTTCGTCTCGCCTTCGGGTACGGAATGGCCTAGAAGGTCTGCGATGTCGTAAGGGTGAACGTCTGCCGCGCGCAAGCGCGTGGCAAACGTCCGACGGAGATCGTGAAAGTGAAAGTCGTCCAAGCTCGCGTCCTTAACGGCTCGCTCAAAGCAGCAGAGCAGTTGCCTGCGCTTTCTGCCCGTCCGCTTCGGGTCAAAGATCAGCTCGTCATCGGGAGCGTCCTGCCTAAGGCTGCGGAGAATGCTTTGCGCTTTCGCGGTGAGCGGCACAGTGCGCGGCCTGTCGGTCTTAGTCTGCCAGACGTTCAGGACATCATTCATATGATCGCGCCACCTCGCGTTCAGCCACTCGCCCAATCTCAGCCCGGTCTCTAAATCAAGGTCAACGAGCGCGACGAGGTGCTCGCCGTATGTTGCGAGCTGATTAAACAACCTCTCCTCCTCATCGTCTTCATATTGATTCAGATAGCGGTCGCGCGGCTCAGGCTCTCTTAACCGCTTGACGCGCTCCATCGGGTTGAACTCAAGCAGGTAGTTCTCGCAAGCCATAGACAGGATGCGCGACAGGACCTGAAGGTAGCGGTTCACGGTCGCAGGACTGTGTGGCCGCTTGTACTTATTCTGCTCCCGTCGCAACTCTGACTTGAGCTTCTCGATGAGTATGGGAGTGATGTCACGCAAAGAACGGTTGCCGAAAAACTTCTTCAACCTTTTGGCCCGCTGCATGTCATCACGCCAACTCCGCTTGTTCTCTTTCGCCCAAGGTTCAAAAGTGCCGTCAACGAAATCAATGAAGCGAGTGACGGCGCTCGCCTGACTGTACTTTTGATCGAATATGGCCTGCCGCAGTTGCACTTCCACCTGCTCGGCCTGCTTCTGAGTTCTCGCCTCCGGCACGGCGCGCTTGACGTGATAACGGCGCAGCTTGAACTCGACTTGCCAGATCGCGTCATCCCAGTGAGGATGATCGCGCCTGATGCGTTTGCCTTTGTACTGTTTGAAAACTGCCATGACTGCATCCTCCTCGGTAGGGGCGCAGTCGCCAAAGCAAGGCGACTATATGCCAACACCGGACGTGGCGTAAAGGTTCTTAACCGCCGATAGCGTGAAGTCCATTCCTACCCCTTTGTTTACTGGCCATGCGCTGGCGCTCGGCTTCTTCTCTGGCCCAGCGGTCAACGTCGTCTTTGTGGTAGCGACGTATCTCGCCCAAGTTGCCGCAGGGGAGTGGATTGCCAGGGCGCGTTGTCCACCTTCGTATCGAGTGAACAGTCAGCTCTCCGTCTTTATTACGGAGTTGCCAATACTCGGCCAACTGAATCTCAGTCATCCAGGGCGAGTTGATCTCGGACGCCTCGGCTCTCGGCTGATGTTTTTCGACGAAATGCTGAACGATGCGCTCGATCTGTTCAGCCAGTCTGAGTGTTTCGAGACAGATTTCATCCTTCTTCATTTTTTTGTTGCTGGTAGGAAGGTGAATGCTTTCTGAGGCGTCATCGAGCACGCGGGCCGGAATGCGGACGCTCTTGTTCGCGCCTGCTTGCGACAGGCACAGGTACAGGCCAGCGATCAGGCGCAGTTGTGCTGGATGGCTTGGGATAGTGGGTGACGGGAAAGACTAACGCCCGGGTCTGGCACTGTTCGAACTGTGCGAAGACCCGCGCGCGGAAAAACTGCGCGCCTTCGTCGCCGAACTGAAGGCAACGTCAAAGAAGAGGTGGTGGCAAGTCTGGAGATAAGCCCGACATCTCACTGCGGGCGGACGCAAAGGGCGCTCAGGCTCAGCCCTCACCGCGCCAACGCGTCAACTGCTCGCGCACGCTCTCGGCCGAGGGGTCATTGATCTCCTCCCGAATGGCGAGGGAGCGTTCGGCGTAGGCGCCGGCCCGCTCACGTCTGCCGAGCGCGTCCAGTAGCAAACTGGCCCGGAACAGCGTCGAGGCTTCAGTGCGGCGATTTCCCACCTTCCTGACCAACCCCAGCCGTTGCTCGTAATGTTCAAGCGCCTGTTCGTCGTTGCCGGCTTCGTGGCAGAGGAGGCCGAGGTTCCCGAGCGTCACGCTTTCGGCATAGAGGTCTCCGACCTCGCGATTAATGACCAGCTTACGCTCCATGTATTCGCGCGAGCGCGCCGTCTCGCCTAACTTCTTGTGGATTAGGCCGAGGCTACCCAGCGTGACCGCCTCCCCGTGACGGTCGCCAAGCTCGCGCGCGATGACAAGCCTCTGTTCACAGAGGTCGATGGCGCGGTCAAGCTCACCCAGCTGCCTGTAGACGTTGCTCAGACCGTTTATCGCATGACTCTCGCTGCGCCGGTCTTTGATTGCACGCGTGAGCACCAACTGCCGCTCATAACACTCTCTGGCACGGGGCAGGTCGCCCAGCGTGAGGTACGAGTTGCCGAGTCCTGTGAGGGCGCCGCTTTGCTGATATCGGTCTTCTATCTGGCAGGCGATGGTGAGGCAGTCTTCATAGAATCCGATGGACTCGTGCAGTTCGCCAAGCATGAAGTAGACACCGCTCAGGTTGCCGAGCGCGCTCGCCTCGCCGGGGCTGTCGCCGATCTCGCGCGTCACCTGTAGCTGTTCTTCGTAACACTCAATTGCTCGCTCCGTCTCGCCCAGACGCAGGTGAGCCCAGCCGAGATTGCCGAGAAGCAGTCCCTCTTCGTTACGCTCACGCAGAGCACGCGCGGCGTCCAACCCTGCCTCCAGCCAGCGAATGACTTCGCGCGGGTGCTGTCGCAGGTCGAGCAGGAACGGCCCGCCTCCGGCGTAGCCACGGCAGCACCGGGCCGCCTCCTCGTCCTCTCGCGCGTGGCGCGCGGCCCACTCCTGCCCGAGCCGAATGTTGTTCCAGTCTGAGTCGAAAGAGTTCAGCCCGCGTTGAAGCTCCTCCCCGCCGCGCATGAGAAGGTGGTCGGCTCTGAAGAGCATCTCCCGGTAGTGTCTGGCGTGGCGGAGTTGCGCCTCACGGTAGGTTGCCATACTGGATTCCCGGGCTCCCTGTCGGCTTGAAGCAGAAGTTATGCGTCGCGCGGTGCGCGACGCTCGCGATGCCGCGCCGCGTCAGGGTCAGTTCGACGTTTTTGATTGTACCCATCGCGGGGCATAGTTTAACCTTCTGTCTCTCACAGTGGCGCCGGGCCGTCCGTTTGAGGAGGCCGCCTCTAACAGAGAGACGCCGGGACGGTCGAGTTCGTGGTTGACGCGGGAGTTGAAGTCTGGCGCCGCGCGTCGAGGAGCGAGGAGAACCGTTGCCAGATCATGTCCGACACCCGTCACGCATACCTGCGGCACGCCAGATATTACGAGACGATTCTACGCCGCTGCAACCAGCTTTACCTGGAGGGCGGCGAGTCGTGGCAGCGCGGACTCGTCTCGTTCGATGAGGCGTGGGACAACATACAGGCCGGGCTAGTCTGGTCCGGTGCACACGCCGTAGCGGACGAGGCGGCGGCGTTGCTCAACGTCGCTTATCAGAACGCGGGGCCGCACCTGCTTGACCTGCGGCAGCACCCGCGCGAACGCGCGCAAAGGCTCGAAGCGGTGCTCTCATCCGTGCGGCGTCTGGGGCTGCATGACTACGAGGCGAGTGTGCTCAATAGTCTTGGGACGGCCCACGCCGACCTTGGTGCAACGCCGCGTGCCGTCGAACTGTACGAGCAGGCGCTTTCGACGGCGCGCTCGCTCGGCAGCCTGCAAAGCGAAGCCATCTCCCTCGGCCACCTCGGTACAGCCTACGACAACCTGGGCCTCACGCGCCGCGCCGTTGAGTTCTGCGAGCAAGCGCTGACGATGGCGCGCGAGCTAGGTGACCGCAACGGCGAGGGGACGCATCTCGGCAACCTCGGCCTCGCGCGCGCCTCGCTCGGCGAGACGCGACGCGCCATCGAACTCCACGAACAGGCACTCGCCATCACGCGCGAACTCGGCAACCGGCGGAGTGAGTTGAGCGACTTGCTCAGCCTCGGCCTCGCCTATGCGACCCTCGGCGAGACGGCACGCGCCGTGGAATACTACGAGCAGGCGCTCGCCATCGCCCGCGAACTCGGAGACCGCAGCGCCGAAGCCCGCATTCTGGGTAATATAGCTAACGCCGCCCTCGACCTGAACGAGTACGACCGGATGGTCGGCCTCCACAAGCGGGCGCTCCTCATCGTGCGGAAACGCGGTGACCGGCACGCGGAAGGGGCGGTGCTGGGCAATCTGGGCAACGCCCATGTCGCGTTGCGCGACCCGGCCCGCGCCATAGGCTATTACGAGCAGGCGCTCGCCATCACGCGGGAAACGGGCGACCGGCGTCACGAGGGGCGCATGCTCGGTAATCTCTCCAAATCCTACCTCGGTCTGGGCGAGTTGGAGCGCTCCCTTGAACTCTCGGAGCAGAGGCTCGCCATCGCGCGGGAGGTGGGCGACCGCCGCGGCGAGGCAAGCGCCCTGCTCGACCTCGGTCACGCGCACGTAAAACTGGGTGACACGCCGCGCGGCATTGAGCTATGCGAGCAGGCGCTCGCCGTCTACGGCGAGGTTGGCGACCGGCGCGGAGAAGGCGACACACTGGACAAGGTGGCCGGCGCGTACACCGCGTCGGGCGACACGGCCCGCGCCATCGAAATCTTAGACCGTCGTCTGGAATCGGCGCGCGGACTCGGCGACCGCAGGGCCGAGGCGAGCACGCTGGGCAATTTGGGCAACGCCTACGCCGGTCTAGGCCAACTGGCCCGCGCCTTGAAGTATTACGAGCAGGCCGCCGTCGCCAGCCGCGAAGTGAGCGACCGCGTGGGCGAGGGCCGGGCGCTGTGTAACTTGGGCATCGTCCACCTTGAGATCGGCGACGCGGCGAAGTCAATCGAGTTCTTCGAGCAGGCGCTTCTTGTCTCGCGCGAGGTTAACGACCGCGAAGGCGAATGCGTCGTGCTCGGTAACTACGGCTTGGCCCACGAAGCGATGGGCGAACGGCTGCGCGCCATCGATCTCTACGCGCAACAAGTGACCATTGCGAGGGAGGTCGGCGACCGTCGGAACGAAGCCACCGCGCAGGGCAACATGGGAAACGCCTACGCCGAGGCCGGCGAGGCCGGCCCGGCGCGCGAGTGTTACCGGCAGGCGCTCATCATCTTTCAAGAGCTTGGCGACCCCATCAACGAATCGGCTTGCCTCTCGAACCTGAGCCTCACTTCGAGCTGGCTCGGCGACCTTGAGAGGGCCGTCGCCTACGCCGAACTCGCGTTTGAAGTCGAAGCGAAGCTCGGTGGGCCGAGGGCCGAGGGCGTGCCCGACGATTGATCCTTCCGCGAGCGCATGTAATGCCATGCCGTTCCAGACATATAAGGCGAGGGCTTTTTTCACCGGGGCCGTCGTCATGAGGAGAAGGGGATGGGCGAAAAAATTAGAATCCTGTTTCTGTCCGCGAACCCTCCGAACACGGGCCGCATACTCGTGGACGTGGAAGAACATGCGATCTCCGAGAAATTGCGACAAGGGTCTGTGCGGGACAACTTCGAGCTGTTCAAGTACAGCGCGCTCAGGGCCGGCGACCTACAGCAGCACCTGATGAACCACAGACCCCACATCGTCCACTTCAGCGGCCACGGCGATCAGGACTCACAAGAGATAATCGTGCGGGGCGAGCGGGGCGGGAGCAAGCGCCTGAAGACGAAAGCTCTCGTGGAGGTGTTCAATCTTTACCGGCATCACGTCCGCTTGATTGTCCTCAACGCTTGTCTGACGCGGCCCGCAGCCGAGGCGCTGAGCGAGGTCGTGGACTATACGGTCGGCATCGCCAAGTACATCGGAGACCGGGCGGCCATCAAGTTTGCGGGCGCGTTCTACCTCGCCCTCTCCCACGACATGACGGTGCCGCAAGCCTTCGCCTCGGCAATGGCGGAACTCAAGATCGCGGACGCGCGGCGGACGGGCAAGCTCGAACTCATGGTGCGCAAGGGCATCGACGAGACGAAGCCTTCCCCGTGGCCCGTCTCCGCCCCCGCGCTCGCCCCTGAGAAGGTGAAGGCAGCGCTTGACCAGATGGAGAAGGTGAAGACGGCGCTTGAGCACCTGATCGCGGGCACACAGACGCCGGAGGAGACGAATCTCGTCCGGCGGCAGGTGCTCGACAGCAGTCTTACTTTAGAGCAGACCGAGGATGCCGCCGAGGGCGAGGTGTCGGTCGTCGCGCCCGCCGGAGGGACGCGCGCCGCGGGGTCGCTGCGGGCCGAGGTGAATTACGCCACCTACCGACGGATGCAGGAGCGACTCTTCCCGCCGCCGCCTGGCCTCGGCCCCCCGCTGCCCGGCCTCATCGTCATCGGGCGCGAGGACTCTCTGGCGGATGTGCGCGGGCTGCTGCAACAGGAAGAGGCGGACCTTAATCTGACCGTGGTGCGCGGCTGGCCCGGCGTCGGTAAGACCACGCTCGTCGGCGTCCTCGGGCGCGACCCCGAAGTCCTCAAGACGTTCCCCGACGGCGTGCTCTGGACATCCCTCGAACGTCACCCCGAGTTGATGTCGAGGCTCGCCGACTGGGGCCGTGCCCTCGACACCGACGAGTTGTTGCGTACGCCTACCGTCGAAGAGGCGGTGCCGAAACTCGCCGCCCTCATACGCCACCGCCGGATGCTTCTGATCGTAGACGACATCTGGAACCCGGCGGACGCCCTCCCCTTCCTGAAGGCCGCCGCCGGCAGCAGGTGCGCCCTGCTCGCCACGACGCGCCTGCCCGCGGTCGCGGAGGCTCTGACGAAGGACGAGAGGCGCATCTACTTACTCCCCGTGCTCTCGGAGGAGAGCGCGCTCACGCTGCTGCGCCTGCTCGCCCCGTCCACCGTCGAACAATACCCGGACGCGTGCCGCGAACTGGCCTCAGACTTGGGCTACCTGCCGCTGGCCCTGCACGTCGCCGGTCGCCTCCTGCGGGCCGAGGCGAAGCTGGGCCTCAACATCATGAATCTCATCGAGGATATCAGGGAGGGGGCGAAACTGTTTCCGGAGCAGGCCCCGCTCGACCGCGCCGAAGGCCCCGTGCTGCCCACGGTTCACGCGCTGTTCAAAAGGAGTACCGACGACCTCGACGAGTTTACGCGCAACTGTTTCGCCTACCTCGGCCCGTTCGCGCCCAAACCCGCCACCTTCGACATCCCCGCGCTGCAAGCCGTGTGGGAGATCGAAGACCCCGCGCCCATCATACGAAAGCTGGTCGGGCACGGCCTGCTTGAGCCGGTCGGCGAGGCCCGTTTCCAGATGCACGAGCTGCTCGTCAAACACGCCCGCTCCTTGCTGGAATGAGGGCCGCGACCCGCGCACGCCGACGGCGGCCCGCTGCGTTGTAACGTTTCGCGCGCGAATGCATACTCGGTGAAGGCGGACGCAGCCCCGCTTCAGGGGCGAGGCGAGGAGTTCATTCGTCAGGTTTGAAGTTCACCTTCCACACGGCAGCCGGTATCGACGCTCGAACCACACCCGGCTCGACCGAACACGCCAGGCGGGCGTGTCATCCAACACCGCCACTCGAAAGGAGAATGAGGAATGCCGGTCAGTAAAGGCGACAAGCGGGCGAAGGCAACGAAGAGTAAAAGTAAGGTCTCCCCCTCGAAAAAGAAGGGCGGTTCCTCGACTTCAAAGACGAAGAAAGAGGGCACCAGAGTCGGCCTCCTGATAGACTTCAGAGGCGCCGGTAAGAAGAAGGCCAGCACCGCCCGGTCGCGCGACAAGGTGCGAGATGGACGCTGACGCGCGCTGCTTGCCGCGGACTTGAAACCCGCCTTACCCCACAACTTTGTCCTCACCCTGATGGGGCGGCCCAGCTCTGGGCCGCCCCATTTTCCTGCCTGAAATCCGGCGCGGGCGCACGACGTTTCCAGGCGCCCCCCCCGCACTATTGAATCACTCCCTTATCCGTGTTAAATAGTCGCTGACTCCATCGAAGCGGCTTCCCGGTGGGTTCCGTGAGACGCGCCTGTCTGCGTCTTCTCCGGTCGAAACCTTAAGCTCACGCAAGATTCTGCACGAGCGATGCGAATGCCTCTTAACACGGGACACGCCGCGGGCGGGAGCAGGCTCCGCCGCCGCCGGACTCCGCGGCGCCTGGCCCACCTCTTTCTGCTCTCGTCGCTGTGTATCCTCCCCACCCTCGCGCGCAACGCGCCGCAGTCGAAGGAGAGCGGCCCGCCCTCCTCCGAGTTGACGCCCGGCGCCTCGGCTACGCGCGAACTGGCAGCAGGCGAGACGCTGGCCTTCGAGTTTTCGCCGGGCGCCCGCCGTGTGCTTCAACTCTCGATTGACAAGGGCGACATGCGCGTCGCCGTCGCGCTCTACGAGCCGGGCGGGCGCAAGGTGTTCGAGCAACTCAGTCAGTGGTATGAGTCGTTGGAGATGTCGGTCATCGCGGAGTCGGCGGGCGTATACAGGCTGGAGGTACGCTCGCTTGAGAAGGACGGGGCGGGCAGGCGGTTCGAGTTGAAAGTGCACGAGGCGAGGGCGGCGGCGGGGGACGTGCAGAGCGGGGCGGCGCGTGCGGCCTTTGCCGAGGCCAGTCGTCTGCGCGCGGAGTGGGCGGAGGCTTCGCTGCGCGGGGCCGTCGAGAAGTACGCGGAGGCGGCGCGGTGGTGGCGCTCGGCGGGAGACGCGCGGAGCGCCGCGGACGCGGCGATGGCGGAAGCCGAAGTGCGCTTCGTACTTGGCGAGTACCGTCCGGCGCTCATCCTCTACCGGCAGGCAGTCGCCGACAGTCGTCGCGCCGCCGACAGGCTGCGCGAGGCGGAAGCCCTCTGCCACGCCGGACGACTGCTCTCTCACCTCGGCGACAACGATCAAGCGCTGAAGCACCTGAAGCAAGGGCTTGATTACTACTCGCGCGACGGCGTCGAGCAGACCCCGCGCCTCAAGCACTCGCACGCCGAAGCGCTCAGCCACGTCAGCGAGATTTACTACTCAAAGGGCGACCTCTTTAAGTCTTCCGAGCAACTGGCGCGCGCGCTCGGAATCTTCGCCGAGGTCGGCGACCGGCGTGGCGAGGCAAGGGCGCGACTCTTCGTCGGCTACGTCTCGGGAGCCATCGGCGAGCGCGAGAAGACTCTGGCCCAGTTCAGCCGAGCGCTGGAACTCTACCGCGCGACCGAAGACCGCGCGGGCGAAGCCCTCTCGCTCACCGCTCTCGGCATCGCCCATTCGCAGAAGGGGCAGGAGGGAACCGCGCTCCGACTGCACCGCGAAGCGCTGAGTATTTTCCGTGTGATCGGCGACCGCCAGAGCGAAGCCATCGCGCTCAACGGCGTCGGGCAAGCCTACCAGAACCTCCACGAGATAGACCTCGCGCTCGAAAACTACAAGGAGGCGCTGCGGCTCTTCCAGGCGAACGGGAGCCTCGACTTCGCCGCCGCCACGGTCTACCAGATAGCCGCCACCCACGGCTCGAAGAAGGAGTACGAACGGGCGCTGGCCTATCTCGACCGCTGCGTCAAGCTCAGCCGCGCCGCGCGCAAGAGGCGCATCGAAGCCTACGCGCTGAACGAGGTCGCCGCGATCTACGCCGCGCAGGGAAGCGGGCGGCAAACGGTCGGTCAGTACCGCAAGATACTAAAGTTCTACGCCGAGGTCGGCGACCCGAGGGGCAGGCCATCACGCTCAACAACATGGGCGACTTCTACCTCTCGCGGGACGACGCGCGCAACGCGCTGGCCACTTACCGGCGTGCGCTCCCCTTCAGCCAGCGCGCCAACGAAAAGGGCGTTGAAGTCTCCACCCTGTACAATGTCGCGCGCGCGGCCCGCGCAGTGGGCGACATCGAAGGCGCGCTGGCCAGCGTCGAGCAGTCGGTCAACCTCGTCGAATTCCTCCGCGCCAACGTCGGCAGCCCCGACTTCCGCACGTCTTACTTCGCGGGCGTCCACAAGCACTACGAGCTTTACGTCGAGTTGTTGATGGAGATGGAGCGGCGGCGTCCCGGTCAGGGATTCGCCGCCGCCGCACTCAAGGCAAGCGAGAGTGCGCGCGCTCGCTCGCTGCTCGAATCTCCTCGCGGATGTCGGCACGGACATCCGGCAGGGCGTCGATCAAAGCCTTGTGGAGCGCGAACGCGAGCTGCGGCTCCTGCTCGGCGCTCAGGCCGGTACCACATGGAACTCGCAAGCAGCGGGCAGGGCGGGAAGAGACGGCGGAGGTCAAACGCGGCCTCGACCTCTTGAAGGCGGAGTATCAGGAGGTGCAGTCGCAACTCAGGGGCCGCAACCCGCGGCACGACGCGCTGACGCAGGCCAGACCACTCAGCCCGAGGAGATGCAGGCCGAGTTGCGCGGCAGCGACACACTCCTGCTTCAGTACGCGCTCGGGACGGAGAGGAGCTACGTGTGGGCAGTGACGGGCGACTCTGTGAGCGGTCACGCGCTGCCCGAGCGGGCGACGCTCGAAACGCTCGCGCGCGAAGTCTACGGGCTACTCACCGCGCGCCAGAGCATCGGGCGACGACCCGACGAGGCTTACCTGTCACGTGTGGAAGAGTCGGATCGACTCTTCTACGAGAAGGCGCGGCGCCTGAGCGAGATGCTGCTCGGGCCTGTGGCCGACCGGCTCGGGGAGAAGCGCTTGCTCGTCGTCACCGAAGGCGTCTTGCAGTACATCCCCTTCGATGCGCTGCCCGACCCGCGCGCTCCTGCGGCGGCTCTTGCGGGCGACGGACGCGTCCCGGCTGAGCCGCCGCTGCTCATCGCGCGCCACGAGATAGTCTCGCAACCCTCTGTCTCCACCCTCGCCGCCATCCGCCGCCAGAGGCCGCGCGCGCGCGCGACCGATGACCTCGTCGCCGTGCTCGCCGATCCGGTCTTCAGCCGCGACGACGGGCGCGTGGCTGGCGGAGGCGAGATGCGTGCACACGCCGCGCCGCCCGACAGCGGTGCCGCGGGGTTAACACAGCGCGCCATCAGTGACTTCAACGGCCTGACGGGGGCGTCGGGCCTCGCGCGCCTGACGCATACTTCGGACGAGGCGGACGTGATACTGGCGGCGGTTCCGCGAGGCGCGGCGACGGTGGCGAAAGGTTTCGAGGCCAACCGCGGAACTGCGATTGGGCCGCGGGTCGGTCACTCGCGCATCGTGCATTTCGCCACGCACGGCTTCATCAACAGCGAGCGCCCGGAGTTATCGGGGATCGTCCTCGCCATGACGAACAAGGACGGCGGGCGCGAGGACGGTTTCCTCTCGCTGCAAGACATCCACAACCTGAGCCTGTCGGCAGACCTCGTCGTCCTGAGCGCGTGCGAGACCGGGCTGGGTAAGGACGTTAAGGGCGAGGGGCTAGTCGGTCTCGCGCGGGGCTTCATGTACGCGGGGTCGAAGAGCGTGGTGGCCAGTCTGTGGAAGGTGGACGACAGAGCCACCGCGGAATTGATGGGCCACTTCTACAGCAAGATGCTGCGCGAGGGGTTGTCGCCCGCCGCCGCGCTCAGAGAGGCCAAGCAGTCCGTGAGAACGCAGAAGCGCTGGAGCGCGCCCTACTTCTGGGCGGGCTTCGTCTTGCAGGGCGAATACGAGGGGACTATCGAGACGAGCCGCGACGTGTCGCCCACGGCGAGCATCGTGCTCGTGCCGGTCTTGACGCTGTGCGCGCTCGGCGCGCTTCTCGTCATCTTACTCAGGCGGCGCAGGCCGTCGCGTCTCGGGTAAAGGCGGCGGCGCATGAGTGTATACTGAGCCTAACCCCAATGAGTCTAGCTGGACGACCCGGCTGGCCTCACAAGATCGTTGACTATGCAGCAGGTGATGACGAAGGAACAGTTCGACGAACTTCTCGCCTGGCTCGACCCCGATCGCGACCGGGCCGGCGAGAAGTACGAGAGCATCCAGCGCAGCCTCATCAAGATATTCGCGTGGGCCGGTTGCAGCGATGTCGAGGGCATGACCGACGAGACCATAGACCGCGTCACCGCCCGCGTGCAGGAGCTGAGGGAGACGTACGAAGGCAACCCGGCCCTCTATTTTTACGGGGTCGCCAGAGTGCTTCTCAAGGAGAACTGGCGGAACAGCCGTGTGCTCGTCCCGCTCGAAGAAGCGCACGACGCCGAGGCTCCGCCCGCCGACGACGAAGAGGAGGAAGTACTCGGGCGTGAGTACGATTGCCTTGAGCACTGCATGGGTCAGCTCAGCCCCGACGATCGCGAGCTGATCGTGGACTACTACAAGAAAGAGAAGCAGGCCAAGATAGAGCACCGCAAAGACCTTGCCCAGCGGCGCGGCTTGTTAACGAACGCACTTAGGGTGAAAGTCTACAGGATTCGCGCCGTCCTTGAGCGGTGCATCGAGAGCTGCGTCGAGCGCCCCGACCCGGATGAAATAGATTGAGCCAATCTTCATTACCGCTGGAACCCGAGTTCTCAAGAGAGCAAGCAATGAGAGAAGAAAATGAAGATAAGATGGCCGTCCGGCGGCTCATGCTCGGCGACCTGAGCGAGGAAGAACGACAGCGCATTGAGGAGCGGTTCATCACCGACGCCGAGTACAGGGAAAGCGTCTTGATGGAGGAGAACGAGTTGATTGAGGAATACCTTGAAAGCGCCCTGTCCGAGCGCGAGATGGAGCAGTTCCGCACCCGTTTTCTATCGACGCCGCCACAACGCCGAAAGGTGAAGATCGCCCGCGCGCTGAAAAAGTATGCGGAGGTGGAATCTGCCGCCCACTCTCCCCCGGTCGCTGCACGCACACAGCAAGCTCCGTGGTGGCGCAGGTACTTAGACGCGCTGCGACTGCGCAGCCCTTTCGTCTACGCCCCGCTGGCCGCGGCGCTCGTCGTCGCTCTTGTCTTCGGCGTGCCGCGGCTGAACGAGTTCCGGCGCGCGAAGGAACTGCGTGCGCGCGAAGAGGCGCGGCGGGTTGAGGCCGAGCGCGAGCTGGCGCGGCTCAACGACCCGTCGAGCCTCGGCCCACCGCAGCCGGGCGCGGCGGTCTTTTCGGTCGCGCTCTCGCCTGTCTCCGTCAGAGGTGCCGGGGCCGCGCCCAAGCTCGACCGCACCGACGAGACGAGCGTCGTCGAACTGCGGTTGCTGCGCGGCAGCGACGAATTCCGTAGTTACCATGTGACCTTACAACGGGTCGGCGACGCCGCTCCGGTCGCAATCGCTAATCTGCGCCTCGCAGACACGCCGAGCGGTAAAGCCGTCCCTGTAAAAATCCCCGTCCGCCTCCTCACGCGCGGCGCATACCGTCTGACCCTGAGAGGCGTCAACGCCGACGGCGCGACGGAAGTGGCCGACGAGTACAACTTCGAGGTGATTGACTAAGCCGCCCGCCGCCCACGTCGTTCAGGCCAGCCCCGCCGCCACACGCCGCCGCCTCACCTACTATGTAGTCCCCGCCCGAACGTTACACGGAATTCGCGCACGCACGTCATCGGCAAGGCCGTTCATTCCGCAGACTTCTTCCTGCGCCGCCGTCCGCGTCGCCACGCGCGCAGCTTTCCATGCACCTGCGCCGCGTTCGGGTCGCGAAGGCGTTCGAAGATTCCGAGCGCCTCCGCCGCGCTGGCGATGGCCTGCTCGCGCTCCCCTGCGCCGTAGAGTGAGAGGCCCGTGTTGAAGAGTATCTGCGCTTCGCAGCGCGGGTTGTCGTTCAGGCGTGCCAACTTCAGCGCCTCGGCGTATAACTCGGCCTCCCGCTGCGTCTCGCCCAGCGCCGAGTGACAGTTGCCGAGATCGGCGAGTACGGTCGCCTCGTTGTAGCCGTCTCCGATTTCACGGTACAGGGCTAAAGCTCCGTTCAGACACTTGATGGCGGCGTGCTGGTCGCCGAGATGATGATGAGCGATGCCAGTACTCATCAGACCCACTGCCTGCGTGCGCTTGTCGCCGAGTTCCCGAGCGATGGCGGTGGCCGCTTCGTAGTACTGGACTGCTTTCCTGATATCGCCCGCCGCGTGGAAGGCCAGCCCCAGATTGCCGAGCGCGGCCTGTTCGCCCCGGCGGTTGTCGATCTGACGGGCGAGGGTGAGAGCCTGCTCGTGGTGCTCGACGGCGCGCCCAATCTCGCCGAGGCTTCGGTACAACTCGCCCATGCCGGTCAACGCGGAACCTTCGTAATCCGCGTCGCCTATCTCGCGGGCGATCTCCAAAGCCTGCATGTAGTGTTCAAGGGCGCGCGCCGGCTCTCCGAAGTGGAAGTAGGAGAGACCCATGTTCGACAATACGTGGCACGTGTTCTGGCGGTCGGCTATCTCGCGCGAGATTTCGAGGTTCAGTTCGTAATACTTGATCGCGCGGCGATGCTCGCCGAGGTCTGAGTACGTCGCGCCCATGTGCCCGAGCGCCCTCGCCGCGCCCCCGCGGTCGCCGATCTCACGCGCTATCCCCAACTCCTGTTCGTGATATCGGAGCGCGCCGCGCGGGTCTCCGAGTTCGGCGACAATCATGCCGAGGTTGCTCAACACCTGCCCCTCGCCCCTGCGGTCGTGAATCTCGCGGAAGATGCCGAGCGCGCGCTCATGGAACTCGACGGCCTCCCGGCTCGCTCCGAGGTTGTGGCGGATGTTGCCTATGTTCATCAGCGCGTTGGCCGCGACCCGCCGGTCGCCGACCTCTTCGGCGATGGCCAACTGCTGCTCACAACACTCGACGGCACGCTGGTGCTGGTGGAGGGTGTGATACAGAGCACCGAGGTTGCCGAGCGTGGACGCCTCCCCGCGGCGGTCTTTGAAGTCGCGCACGATTTCGAGAGAACCGGTCTGACACTCAAGAGCGCGCGCGAAGTCCCCCACGTCCTCATAAGCCATCCCCAGATTGCTCAGGATGATCGCTTCGGCGGAGCGCTCGCTCATGCGCCGCGCGGCCTCAAGGGCGATCTCCCCCCAGCTTATCTGCTCGCGCGGGTGGAGGCGGAAGACGAGCAGGTTGGCCCCTTGCATCGCGTAGTTGCAGCACAGCGCTGCGTCACTGCCGGGCGCATACTTCTCGGCCCGCGCCTGTCCCGCGCGGATGTTCGAGAAATCACCATCGAACAACGCCAAACCCTGCCGGGCTGATTCGCCGCCCTGCCGGTACAAGTCGTCAGCCCTGGAGAGCACGTTGAGGTAGTAGCGCGCGTGACGGATTTCCGCGTCTTGGAGTTCGGCCATGCGCGGATTTTAGTCCCGCCGCGCGGCGACTTACAACGATAAATTCCGGCGTCGCCTCCACGCCAACGGGTCAGGCGCTTCCCACAAACGCGCGCTGTAATGTTTCGCGCCCCAACGCATATTCGCTGAGCATGCCACGCCCAAATCACATCTCGGCTTTTCGTCCCGGTGTAGAGGGGCGCCGCGTGTCCGCCACCCGCGGCGGGGACAAAAGGAGGCACCGCCCGTAATGAGAGCCGTTCTCATAGGGCTCCTGATCCTGGCATCTCTGATGCCCGCCTGCGGCGGGGGCGACGAGGTGTATGAGGGAGCAGTCAAGTGCGCTGAGCTGATATCCAGCGGTAGCGATTGTCCCCCGACGCAAAATCAGAGTGACGGTCAAGGGCGGTCCGATGGCGCGACTGACAGCCCGCAGGCAACGCCACCGGCGGGCACCGCGAACGAGGAGTCCAGGGTCTACATAGATGCTTCGGAATCCATGCAGGGCTTCGCCTCGGCGCCGGACAACACGTTCGTCAAGGTGGTCGAATCGCTGGGCTACGCCATGCCGGGCTGTCGGCTCTACAAGTACGGAGCCTCCAGCAGACGCGCCAGCGCGCCGGCCGACGGCGAACTGCCCTTCGCGCGCGAGATCAGGTTCAGTCAGGAGCTGAGAAAATCCACCTTCTACGACCTTGGCTTCAACGAGGACGACAAGTTAATCAATCACCTTGCGGCCGAGAAGGTTCCGGCGCGCTCGGTGCTGCTCACGGACGGTGTGTATTCCGCGCGCGACACAGAGCTGCAATCCGAAGTCGTGAAGGCCGCCGATAGGTGGCTGAGTCAAGGAAGGTTCTTAGGGATTCTGGTCTTCACGAGCCCGTTCGACGGCAGACTCTACTCCGAGAATAGACGCGGCTGGACGGAGCGGGTGAACGTAAGCGCACGCCCCTTCTACGCCTTCGTTTTCAGCCCTACCGAAAAAGGCTTCCGTGACCTCATCGATCAGCTGGGTAGTGAGGTCAAAGTCATCGCGACGCTGACCTTCCCGCGCGAGGCCGTCTCCTGCGCGGTCAGCCCCGAGGATATTGAAGGGCTTGAGAAGAAGGATGCGCCGCCGCGTCGCCCCTTCTACCTACAGAAGTACGGCGCTGGCATCTTCGGGAAGAACGATCAGGCCAAGTTGGCCTATGAGTTCCGGTGCACCCCGGCGGCCGACTATCCGATGACCGGGTTCAAACTTGAGGTCGCGCTGGACGCTTACTCCTGGCAGCAAGACGCTTTCAAGAAGAACCAGAAGGCGCCGCAGTTCGATTACGAGTACACCGAACCGGGCACGACCTTGGCCCTGCCGACCGCATCACCCGGGGCAGAGGCGCCCGGCGCCGCATCGCCCACGCCTACGCTTGCGGCGCGGCGTCGGTCGAATCTGAAGCTGATACTGAGCAAAGACAACACGTCGAACCACAGCCTTTACCACGTGATTTTCAACCTGTCCGGCAAGACGCTGAACCCGATTGTCCGCGCACTCTCCACGCAGGATGACAGCCTCGCTGGCGAGGCGGGCAAGACCTATCGCTTCTATGAATTCATCTCGTCGTTGACGACCGTGCACATGCAGGGCAGGGAGGCAGTCCGGCTGCCGCCTCGCGTCTTCGTCACCATCGCCAACAAATAGACGGACGCCACGGTAGAGACCCCTTACTGGTAGAAGGAGACGACCCCATGAAGTTGAGACATAAGACGCCGGCCATGATCGTCTCGCTGCTCGCGATCCTCTTAACGTCGGGCTGTCGCGTGGAGGTGATTATTCAGCAGGGAGACTTGAGGGAGTGGTTCATTTCGAGGCTCGGGTGGGCCGTGGCCGTGAGCGCGGTTCTGGGAGCGGGGGCCGCGAAGCTCCTCTGCCGTCTGCCGATCAAAGCGCCGCTGATGGATTGCAACTACGCGGCCCGGATGCGCTTCACGCTCTGGCTGCTAGTGCTCTTTCTGCTCGTCACCCCGCTCGCCCTCTGGTACGACGCCTGGCTCACACAGCCGTTCGGCGAAGGCAACGAGCTGGGCGGCGCGGCCGTCCTCTCGGTGGTCATCCTGCACTGGCGCACGCTGGGTCTGATGGGGGGCGCCGCGCTGGTCTTCTACCTGTCCGTAGCCGTTTTCACGCGCTACCTGTACGGGCGCACCTGCAACTGCAGGTACGCCTTCATCCCGAAATTCCGTTAGCGGGCAGCGGCAAGCGAGGAGAAGGTCATGGCGCATTATCTCATCGGCATTGGCGGGACGGGCGCGCGGTGTTTGGAGGCGGTCGTCTACATGAGCGCGGCCGGACTGTTCAAAGGAGACATTCGCGTCCTGCTGATCGACCCGGACGCGAACAACGGCAACAGCTCGAACACAGAAGGGCTGATGGAATACTACTATCTCGTGCGAGGCGAAAGACAGCCGCGCGATGCGCGATATCAGTTGAGCTTCGGGAGGACTAAAGACGCCCCAGCCCCCGTCCTGTTCCAGGCGCGGGTTAACGACGACGGGCAGTTCCCCACGCGCTGGAATGTCCAGCAGAGGAACAACCGGCGGTTCAGCGACATCGTCGAATACGCCTCGCGCCCCGAGAAGCTCAGAAAATTCATCGACCTGTTCTACCAGCCGAGCGACCTCGACATGGAGCTGGAGGTCGGCTACCAGGGGCGCACCAACGTCGGAGCCGTGGCACTCAAGCAAGACCTCGAAGAGACGCGGGACATCGAGCGCACGGGCTTGCGTGAATTCCTGAGCGCCCTGACTAACGATCTACAGAACGGCGAGGCCCGCGTCTTCGTGATGGGTTCGGTCTTCGGCGGCACGGGCGCCGCGGGCATCCCCACCATCCCGGCTCTCATTAAAGGGCTGGATGCCGCCGCCCTGCCGCAGAACTCGCGGGACAGGCTGCGTTGGGGGTGCGCCCTGATGGCCCCCTATTTCATCTTCCCGCGAAACTCCTCCGGCGCCGGAGATTTAGGCCCCGGCACCGACAGCACCAAACACCCGATTGCCACACAGGCCGCGCTTCTCTACTACGCGCACACGCACCCCGGCTATCAGCACCTATACCTGCTGGGTTCCCCCTACCGCAGCCAGACCAACGAGCAGAACCACCCCGGCGGCGACCGGCAGCGGAACCTGCCGCATTACGCGGAGCTGACGGCGGCGCTGGCGGCGTGGGACTTCTTCAGCCTCCAGAGCATTCACGCGCAGGAGCGGAAGCTGCACTATGCTGACTCCTTCGATAACGGCAGCGACCAGGGCGTGTCGTGGGAGACGGTGCCCGTCTTCGTGAGCAAACACCAGTCTCTGCGCGCGGACATAAAAAAACGGATGGTTAGCTTCACAACCTTTGCCTATCTCTACCGGAACATCCTCCATGACGAGTTCATCAGTAACCGTAGCTACCTCGACTCCGATATGTACAAGGACAACTTTAGGGAGAAGAACCTGAGTCTGGAGGGCCACGCGGAGGAGCAGGCGCTGATCGCCCTCAACAACCTATGCGGGAACTACCTCGAATGGCTCAGCGCCGTCGGCAGAACCGGCGGCGACATACTGCCCGCGCTGTTCAACTGGGAGGCGCTGGAGACTCGTGACATCCGGGCCTGCGAACAGCGCGTCGGCGCGCTGATTCACCTCGGCACGCGGCAGACCCAGCGCCCGCCGCGCTACGGCAGCAGCGGCTATCAGAAGATCATGGAGAAGCTGAACCGGAACAAGCTCGTCGCGCCCGGGACGCAGTCGCCCGTCGGCCTCTTCATCTACCTGCTCCACTGCGCAGTCAGCGACTTCTGTAAAGAGAACTATGACTGGCGGTAGGTGTGCGCCGGCCCTCGGCCCGACCAACCTACAGCTTCCCAACCAGCGGAGGAATCATGTCACGCTTTACCCCGGAGTTGAATCGCGACGGCATCCAGTGGCAAGAGCCGGTCGGAACCTGGAAACAGGGGCAGGACATCGTACATCTCGCCACCATCGCCGAGAAGCTGGTCATCCCGCGGGAACGCGACAACACCGACCTGCTCAACAGCATCCCGACGCCCTGGTCAAGGCTGCTCCTGTTCGAGAGCGCGCTGTACAACTCGCAACACCCGTCGCACGCCGACGTGATGGATCAGTGGCGTGGGCTGCTCGGACTGCTCGCCCTGTCGCGCCCGCTCGGCATAGACATCCAGCCCGGCAGTGCGCAGCACACCGTCAGGCTCAGCGATTTCGTCGCCGAGCACACGATTGCCAAGACCTTCGCCGACTTGCGCCCGCACTACGAAATCAACAACGAGGATGTCGAGCTTTATAAGTGGGATCAGTTCCACCTGATAGTCGTGGACGGGCAACTGCTGGGGGCCACCTCTTCCCGCACGCTGGTCTTCACGGCCATCGAACATCACTGCCCGACGACGATCCCGTTCAGGAACGCGCAGGGCAAGCTGTCCGACCCTCTGCGCTACTACCGAAAGTTCAAGGATCAGAAATACCTCACCTTGCTCAAGCGTTGGCTCGACAGCTTCGTCTCAGCCGTCGAGGGGAACCAGGAACTGATCGAGTGGCTTGGGACGCTCCCGGCCCCGCCGGGGGTGGCGGCGCAGCGGCGGCACGAAAAACTGCTCGGCCTGCTCAAGCAGTGGAGGTCGGAGGTGACGAGAGAACTGCCCGCCAACGCGCCGCAGCCGCAACTGGGCCAGCTGTCGCCGCTCTTCGCCCTCACGCCCTACAACACGCTCCCGTTCCTGCCCCGCGTGCCCCCGTCGGGGCAGAGCGACCTGCTGCTCGCCACCGAAGCGGGCACACGTCGCAAAATCCTCGTCTGCTTCCGCTCCGAGCGGGGCCAAAACCCTAAGACGAACTCCATGCTCTACAACGAGTACGGGCAGGTGGTCCAAGCCGACCAGTTGCTTGTCTACGATGGCCGCTGGATGCAGGCCGACGAGGCGCTGCCCGAGACACAGAGCTTCCTGCCGGCCGACTGGGTCTACACCGCCGACCCGGTCGCGGAGTTGTTTGAGAATCACCTGATCGAAGTCGAACTGCCGGAGGCCACCGAAGACGTGGGCTCAGCCTACGCCCTGCGGGTCGGGCAAAAATCTTTCCTCTTCCCGTTCAAGAAGGTGGTACTCGATTATCTCACGCCCGCCGAGTTGCAACAGTTCACCTCCATCAGGGTCGTGCCGGATCAGGGCTACATGGTCACGTTGGAGTTGCCACTGGTTAACGGGCGCACCATCCGCGCGACCCGCCTCTACGAGGAGGGCTCGCAGGAACTCATCCTCGTCAACAACAGGGCGCAGGATCACCTCACCTCCGAGTTGGCGATGTGGCCGGCTTCGCCGACGAGCGTTGGAGCTACTACTACTACTTCAAGCGCCAGCGCGCTCCCAAAGACAAGCCGGCGCGCAACCTCGACTTCGCCCCCGTGAGCGCGGAGCCGCCCCGCAGCAGCCCGGACGCCGAGTCGCACTGGTACTTCACGCAGCAGCCCGTTACGGCCTTCGTCGGCACCGTCAACGGGAGGAGCGGGCTGCTGCTGCCGAAATACGCGCGGCTGCCCGCGCAGGTAGACAGGGATTATTGGAACGTCGCGGTGGACTTCGGCAGCACGCACACGCGCGTCTTCTACCTCCGGATGCAGCGCGACGACGCAGGTAAGTATGAGCGCTGGCCCGAGGCGCGCATCGAAAAACTCGAATTCTCGGCCCACGCCAAGCAGCTCACGAGCTGCGACCCGGAACGGCTCAAGAACGACTTCTTCGCCATCTCGGGCAAGCTCGACCCGCCGACGCGCGTCGAGCTGAAGACCCTCCTCATGCAGCCGGTCAGCGACCCGGCGAAGCACGCCGACTGGCGGCCGCGCGAGGGCTTCAGCTTCATGCACTGGATACAGGGCGGCTTCGACGACCGGCGGCTCAAGACCGACATCAAGTGGGAGAGCAGCGGCAACAAGAACGACCTTAACTCCTACCTGCGCTGCTTGATGGTGATGGTGATGGCCGAGGCCGCGCGGCGCAACGCCGACATCGTCTTCGTGACACGCTCGTACCCCACCGCCTTTAACAACCAGTTGAAGGCCGACCACAACGCCGAATGGGTTGCGCTGGGGAGCTTCCTGAATTTCAAGGTCGAGGCGAGCATCGAGAACGTCATCTCCGAAGCAGTGGCGACCGCTCGCTTCCTCGGCTCTCAGGCCGCCCCGCAGATGAGCAACACCGTCTCACTCGACGTTGGCGGCAGCACCACAGACGTTGCCATCTGGTACGGCAAGCGCGTGCGGACGGAGCGCGGGGAGCGACCGAAGGCTGTCCTCGGCGTGCAAGAGTCGGTCAAGATGGCCGCCGGCAGCATCGGCAGATACCTTCAGTCAGACCCCATCGCCCGCAGGTTCCTCGAATGGTTCGTGCAGGCGGTCAAGAGCCAGGGGGTCTTTCCAGACTTGTCACTGGAGAGTTTCAGCGGGCGGCGGCTCGGCTACGCCCTCATGTTCTACAACATCCTCAGCTACTACGAGCTGGCGGGCGACAGGCTCAAGAACGAATACAACGCCCTGCTCGGGCTCATCAAGGCGCAGGACGAAGCCCGCGGCCTGCTGCTGCACCTCATCTACCTCTTCGGCAGTCTCATCTACTACTTGGGACTGCTGGCGCGGAAGGTCGGGCCTTCAGGAGCAGAGGCTACCCGTCTACTACCTCTACGTCTGCGGGAAGGGCGGGACGCTCCTCACCTGGATCAGTAACTACCAGCGCTTCGCCGAGAAGATGTTCCTGGCGGGTCTCCATGGCCCGGACGCGCGGGAGGCCGCATCGCAGACGGTGCCGCAGCTCAGCGTTGACGTGCAGATATCTCCGAAGCCTAAAGAGGAGGTCGGACGCGGCCTGCTGGTTCCGCTGACGCTGAGCGGGGGAGAGGATGAGGACGACAGCTTCGGTTCTCATCGACCCCAAGCCGCACTCGGTCACCGTCGCAGAGACCGGGTATCAGATTCGCGTGGGAGAGACGACGAAGGAGTTGGAGTGGAAGGGCGGGTTGGATCGTTCCGTGCTGCGCAACCTGTCCGGCAACATGCCCGCGTTCCACGAGATGAAGGAGCTGAATTGCTTCATCGGCGCCATCCGCGAAGCCTACAAATATCAGGACGAGGATAACCCGCTCTACGACTTCGACGGGCTGCTCGCCAGCGACCGCGGAAAACAGATTTACGTTGACCGCCTGACCAACCGCCTGCTCGGCGATGGCGAGGGTGGCGTCTTGCATGATCTTGAGCAGGAGAATAATCCGAACGCTCTCATCGAGCCGCTCCTGATTACCGAGATGAAGGTGCTGCTTGAGGTGTTGAGCAACAACGAGAACCTCTTCAAGTAACGCCGAGGAGGAGCGATGAGCGATTGTCCCATCCGAATCAGCAACACCGCGCGACGCCGCGATCTCCGACTCTGCTTCGGCCTCTCGGTGCTTTCGGTCGTCGTCGGCTTGCCGGACGCGGCTCGTGCCCGGCAAGCGGCACGCCCGGCCGCCGCGGCGTCAGTGAAGATTCCCATCAAGGTCTGTGTGTCCGACGAGACGGGGAAACATCTCGACCTCAAACCCTTTCTGCTCAACTCAAGCACCAACCGCCCGGACGTCATCAATCGAAGAACTGACGACAATTGCTATCGCAGCGGAGCAATTACCCTCGGCACGAGCCAGTCCTATTTCGTCGCGGCGGTTCGGGGGAGAAGACGGCCTTCCAGCGATTCACAGTCTCCACCGGTGATACAGAGAAGAGACTTGACTTAACTTTTCCGAAACAGGGCGGTGCCGGTGCCGCCCGCATCGAAATCTGTGCCGAGGATGGGAACGGCGAACAGCTTTCAATCGTCGCCGTGAAGCCGACTGGCAGTCAGGCGCAGTTGACCGGCGAGGAGCTTAAAGACTCCGGGTGTTACCGAGTCGCAACCGCCCCGGCTGACGAATACCTTCTCTCACTGACGGCACAGGTCACGAGACGTGCCGGAGGAGTCACGTCAGCGCCCGCCGGCCTGCTCGGCGTGTTGTTACTGTTGACCGGCGGGGCGGCGCTACTGTTCGTGGTCATCCTTCTAAAACAGTTCAGGGACTTCACCTCGACGGCGGTCACGCAGCTAAGCGTTGTGGCACTCTCCGGGCGCATCGAAGAGCTGTTCAAACAGACGCAGCTCATTGGCGAGAAGGTCAAGACATCAAGTTCTACAGACTCCGTGCCCGTCGTCGCCGGGAAGGAATGTACGGACGCCATGGACGATGGGTCGGGCGAGCGCGAGAAGCAGGTTTCCGCCGCCGCCACGAAGACCACGAGCATGGCGGCGGCGACCGAGCCGGCCGCCGCCGCCACGCCGACCCCTCAACAGAACCGGCAACTGGAGGACGCCAAGCTGAAGTACAGCCGGTTTTCCTCTGGGGAGACGGTCGAGCATTTCTACCTGATGCCTTCCGGCTCAAGCTCGGCGAGCAACATGGTCGAGGGCGCGAAGGTCGAGTTGCGCGAACAGAGCAACGGGACTTACGTAGCCTTCCGTTCAGGCGTTAACGAGAACGAAGCCTGGGTCTTTCCGATGCCGAACGAGTACTTCAGTTCGGAGACCTTCAAGGCCGTCTTTCCGTCTTTGACCGCGCCGGATTACGAGAGCGGGAACATCGAGCCGAAAAGGGTCGTCTACATTCAACCGAAAATGTGGAAGGTACAGTGAGATGGGAGCACAGGCCCACCAAAGCCATTCCCGCCGGAGTGCCAGCAGCTCTTTGACCCGAAGATCGCCGTGCGCGAGGCCGCGCTGGTCATATGGTTGAAGATAAGAGACCGCAGAAGCGTTTGCCGAAACCCGAGCCCGGCGCGGACGCGAAGGCTAATCCGGTCGCGATGGAGGACACGGCCCGACATCACAGGCAAAGCCGGCACGACCGTCTGCTCAGTCTGCCGCACGCAACTCGACCTCTCGAAGGTAGACGAACGCAAGTGTTGGCTGTGCGGCGACACAGACTTCACAGACCCCACCGAAGAAGAGAGGCGGCGACAGAAAAAAGAGGCCGAGAGGAGAAAATTCTGCTGCCCGGCACCGGATTGCCCGCGCCCCATCAACCTTCTTCCGCGTTCTGAAAAATATTGTGTCGAATGCGGGGTCGCGCTTGAGATGGTCACGGTCGAGCTGTGGTTCCGTAAGTTTGTCGAGCAGGTGGTCAGAGGAGAGCCGGACACATTGGTGTCGGGCCGCGCAGGGTTCATCAACGCGGCGTGGCGGATGCAGTTGTCGAAAGAGGAGGCCGAGGCGAGGCTCGACGAGTATGCTGCCTCGGGTGCGCCCGTGCCGGGAGGCGAGGTAGTTCGTCAGGTAGACGCCGAGGCCGCAGACGACGAGGCGAGTGGGCAGACCACACACAGCGCTGCACTGACAGGTCAGCCGTCTCCCATTGGCGTCGAAGGCAGTTTCAACGTCGCCTCGAGCGAGCGCCTAGTCGGTCACCCTTCGACGCCGGAAAGTTTCCGACGCGCGAAGTCTCTGAGGATGAAGTTCGGCGTCGCCATCGCCTGCGCCTCGGCCCCTCGCGGCCCTCGTTCTCTTCGTCGGACGGGGCGCGCCGGGAAAAAAGGTCAACGGCAACTCAACAGCTACTCCGCCCCCGGTGTTCCCGGCGCCCCCGGCCACGCCGTCACCGCCGCCGATGATCTCTGATCGGTGGTGGGCAATTTGAGATGGGCAGGCACATGCGCACCGGCGGGGACCAGTACGAGACGCCCGCCCACACGGTGACGGTTAAGCCGTACTTCATGGACATTTACGAGGTGACCCGCGAGGAATATCAGAAGTGTGTAAGGGCGGCGCGATGTAACGCGCCTCCGGAGTGGGGCGGCGACATTTATCCCGCGAACACCGGGCGACTGCCGGTGACGGGACTGGCGTGGGACGACGCGAATAAGTATGCCGCTTGGGCCGGCAAGCGTTTGCCGTCCGAAGAGGAGTGGGAGTTCGCCGCACGTGGGGAGGATGGACGCCTCTACCCCTGGGGGCGTGCGTGGGCGCCAGGGCGGGCCAACTTCGGGGGGAGTAAGTTGGTCGAGGTCGGCAAGTATCAGGGCGCGTCTCCCTTCGGGGTGTTCGACATGCTCGGCAACGCACAGGAGTGGACATCGAGCGAGTTGAGGAAATATCCCGACAAGACTTCTTACATAACCACGGGCGTCAGACCCGAAAGCCTGAGAGTGATTCGCGGCGGAAGCTATCGAGACTCCGCCCAAGGCGTAACGGCCACCTATCGCAACGCCCTCAGAATGAGCGAGGAGAGAAGTTATGCACAGACCGGCTTCAGGTGTGTTAAGGACGCGCCAGGCCCATAAACTGCTGGCGATAGGTTGGGTCGTCTTTTGCCTCCTCATCTCGGGCGGAGATGTCCGCTCTCGCCTGCTGGGGCAGCCCGGCATCAGGGCCCGGAAGAAGGCCGTTACACGGCCCGCGACGAACAACCAAAGGCACGTCAGAAAGAACGTAAGAAGGCAGAGAGCGGTTGTTCCGGTCAGTCTGTGGATCGTAACGAACCCGCCTGGCTGTCGGGTGATTATCGAGGACGAGGATCAGGGGGAGACGGACGCCGCGGGCAAGTTGGAAGTCAAGCTGCTGCCCGGCACTTACTACGTGCGCGTGACCCGCGCGGGCTACGTCACCAGAGAAGCCGAGGTCGATGTCTCGAACACTTTGGAGGAACAGGAGGCAGAGTTCACACTGCCGCTGGCGCTGACCACACTGAACATCGTAACGGAGCCGCCCGAGACCGAAATCTACCTCGACAACGTCTACAAGGGTGCCAGCGGCCCGAACGGGTTGCTGGTGATCGAACGCGTGAACCCGCGCCAGCCGCACACGTTGCGCGCCGCGAAGGAGGGTTACCAGCAGCAGACCATCCCCCTGACTTCATACAGCGGCCAGATCGGCGTCACGCTGTTGCCGAGCGCCGTCATGTTGAAGGTCTTGACGGAGCCGCCGGAAGCAGAGGTTTATCTGGACAGCGTGTACAAAGGGACGACCACCGATGGCGTGCTGCTCATCGAACAGGTGAACCCGAATCAACTCCACACGGTGCGCGTCGCGAGAAGCGGCTACACGCAGCAGTCCGTCACACTGCCGCGTGACAAACACGAAATCAGCGTCAAACTTTCACCCGACCCGGTTGTCCTGCTGTTTAAGAGTCTCAGCCAGCATGTCGCGCAGGGTCGTTTCGTCGAAGCCTTTCCAGAGTATGAGCGGCTGGCCGTGGACGCGCCCGACCACCCGGAGCTACAGCGATTGCTGGAAGGCATGTTACAGAGCCTGCAGGCGCGGACCGCCGGCCTGTTGAAGCAGGTCGGGCGCATGACGGCCTCGCCACCGAGCTAAAGGACGTGCAGGAGTTGAGCAGTCTGTACGAGCAGGCGCGAAGGCGGCGAGCGGGCGACGATACGGTCGATTACTTTAACAGGTATTGGGCTTTCAAAGATTTGATGCGCAGGGCCGAGCTGTCGTCTTCCTTGCCTGAGAGAGAAGACCTACGGCGGAGAGCACGCGCAATCCTCTCGGAGTTGGACGGGCCACAATCGGCGAATGTCTATCTGCTTCTCGACCTGGGCTGGGCGTGGTGGAAGCTCAACGACAAGCCCGCCGCGCTCAAACATTTTACCAGGGCGCAAGAACTGAAACCTGATTGGGTCTATGCTCATTTCGCGCTTGGCACAGTCGCCTTGAACGAGGCCGAGCTTCAAGTCTCCAAGTCCGGTAAGGCGCTGAAATACGGGCAGGCGATCGCCAGCTTCGACAAGGCCATCGAGGCGAAGCACGATTTCGCCAGAGCTTACGCGTTGCGCGGCATCGCCTACGCCGGCATGAACAGATATGAAGAGGCCGTCGCCAATGGACATCAGGCCGTGGCGCTCGACCCGCAAAGTGCTTACGCGCATTTTGCGTTGGGATTCGCTTATTTCCAGCGGGGCAAAACAGGGTACAGGAGTGCGTTGAACGCCTACGAACGTGCTCTGTCTTTAGGCGGCCCGGAGTTGGACGATGCCACCAGAGGCTCTATCCAACAGAGGCTCGCCGTCATCAAGAAGGCGCTTAAATGAGCGGATCAGATACAAACTTCGAGCCGTACAGACTGTACGTCTCGGTTTTCCGAGGGTGCCGCCGCGCCCCGTCCTGCGTTCGTTGGCTCTTTGCCTCAGGAGGTATCAATGCGACAGCGAATCTGGCTTCTCTTGCTGGCTTTCCCTTTAGCGTGGAACTTCGGGCCGCTGCTGCTCGACGCGGTGGGGGCTTCGGGGCCGATTGCGAAAGCCGTGCTCACGTTCCTCATTCCGAATAATTTGACGGGACAAGGGCTGGTCTTCTACTTCAAGTTCATCATCGCGCTCGTCCTGTTCGTCTTCATCTTAAAGGGGCTCGGTCTGCTGCTCAGCTTCGCGCTGCCGAAAGGTCAGCAGTATGGGACTACCAGGCTGCTGCGGCGCGTCCAGGGCGTGTGTGCGGAGCTGTTGATCGTGCTGTTCTTCTTCTGCCTGATTCCGTTCGCCATCTTGACGGATTCCGGATGGCAGGACACGAGCCGCAACAACCGGTACATGAAGGACAAGGAGGCCGAGACTAAAGGATTCAGTCAGTACGTGAAGAAGGCATGGGACTTGTTAGAGGGCAAGAGCGAAGAAGAAAAAGAGCCTGATAAGGCTACTCTCTATTGGCGCACGATCGAATCGGAGTGGCCCGTGTTTCTGGCGTTGGCGCTCGCGTGCTATTCGCTGACGCACTGGCTCATCAAGCGTCTGGCTGTTTCGGTTCACGGCTCGGCCCTGAACTTCTTCGAGGCGGGTCGGTTCGGCGTCGGCGGCTCGGCGCGTTTTGCGGGCCTCATTGAAGAGTGGGCGCTGCGTTACCGGCAGTGGGGGCGGAAGCGCGGCGGTGCACTCTTCATGGGGCGCTCGCTCTACCACCGGCTGCTCCACATCGCCATCGAAGACGACAGGCACATGCTCACGATTGCGGGCTCACGTTCCGGCAAGGGCGCCACCGTCATCATCCCGAACCTGCTGGTGTGGGAAGGGTCGGCGCTCGTCATAGATCCCAAAGGCACGAACGCCATCGTGACGGCTGAGCGACGGCGGCAGATGGGGCAGGAGGTCTACATCGTCGATCCGTTCCGCGTGCTCCCCGAAAACGAAAGCGACGGCTTCAACCCGCTTGAGTCGCTCCTGCTCGAATCGAAGACCATTCGCGAGGAGATAGGGGTGTTGGCCGACGCGCTCGTGGTTGCGGACGCGTCGCAGAAGAATGGGACGCACTGGGACGACGGGGCGAGGACTATCATCGGCGGCCTCATCGCGCAGCTCATCAGCTCGCCTGACTACAAAGACCCCTCGCTACCGATGATTCGTGACCTCCTGGCACTGGGGCCGAACGAGCAGAACAGGTTGTGGGCTGCCATGTCGCTCAATCAAAAGGCGGGAGACCTGGCGCGCGACGCGGGGAGCAGGATCATCCGCGGCCTCGCCACCGATGAGATACAGAACATCCTCTCGAACGCGGATAAGCACAGCGAATGGCTTGGCAGCTCGGCGATCCAGAGTGTCCTGAAGAGATCAACCTTCAAGTTCTCCGAGCTCAAGGACAGACCGACGACTATCTATCTGGTCGTGCCCCCGCGGTTCCTCGACATACATCGACGGTTCCTGCGCCTCTTCATCAATCTCGCGCTCGGCGAGATGTCCAGAGGCGGGCGCTCGAAGACAAAGGTGTTGATGATCCTGGACGAGTTCCAGCAACTCGGGAAGATGATCGAGGTTGAGAAAGCTTTCCGCCTGTTGGCGGGCTACAACTTCATCGTGTGGCCGTTCGTGCAGGACTTCGGCGGGTTGTTGGAACTGTACGGCAACGGCGTCAACGCGTTTCTGTCCAGCAGCCGCGCCGTACAAGTCTTCTCTCTGAACGACACGCAGAGCCTTGAGTTCATCTCAAAGCACATCGGCGCGCGCTCGATGCGATTCGCCGCGAGCGCGGATGCGCCGTTCGCGACGCCACTCCGCACGCCGGACGAAGTGAGCAAGGAAACGTCGCTCGAAAGCGGGCAGCAATACATTCTGCGGGCGGGAAGGCCCCGCTCCTGCTGGAGAAGGTCAAATATTACGAGGGCGAAGACCTGCTGACTGCCGAGGACAGGAGCAGGGCCGCGCCGACGGCGGCGCGAGTACGGGAGTTCTTGATGCGGTTCGTCCACCCGTTCACGGGTTACTACACCAAAGACCCTGACTACACATAAGAGTCTTTGGCTCCAACGCTTCAACCGAGGAGGTGAATTGAAATGCCGAATAACGATTGGCCCCGCCGAACGCACCCGATCTGACGGACGAGTTCAACAAAGCCAGCCAGGACCAAAGCCAAAGCCTGCCGGAAGAGTCGCAGCATGATTTGGTTACAGCGGCGGAGCGTGATTTGCTCGAAGCCGAGCGCAACAAGTTGGCAGCAGAGAGACACCTGACGATAGAAGGGACAACGGAAGAGGAAGTGAACAGACAATTGGACGAAGTGTTGGAAACACGAATCCGAGAAATCAACGAACGCCTAGAATCAGCACAGCAACGGCTTCGTAAGAATTTCCGCTCGGCCCGTTAGACGGTAGTGATGTGATGAGGTTGCGTTGCATCTATGAAGCAGGGGGTGCGTGTCAAGTGTATTTCGCGCGCACCCCTCCTGAACGGCCGACAGCCGTTTACCGAGAACACGCTAACCTTGTTCGGCTCAGAGATCGCAATAAGAAAATAGTGAGGGCCGAGCATCGGAGGCTAACCCTTCTCCATTAGTGTCGATAAGAATGCAGCTTATCCTGAAGCATTCTCCATCTCACAAGCCGAAGGAATTGTGCTACCGGACTGCAAGCTGCGGCCCGTGAAATACCTGAACAACGTGATCAAGCAAGACCACCGTTTTGTCAAAAAGAAGTTGCGAGCGTCACAATGCTTCAAGCACTTTCACACAGCGGAGCGGACGCTCGAAGGTATTGAGGCGATGAACATGATGAGGAAAGGTCAGGTCAACAGGTTAGCAGGAAGCGATGCGCAGGGACAGGCGAAGTTCGTCGAGAGTCTGTTCGGGTTCGCTGCCTAAGGGAGAGCAGATTATAACTTTCTACGCTCTAAAATAATTTTCGCAACACTGCTCTGAGGCGTGCGTCGTTGAGCGTTGCCATCATCTTTAAGGACGACGGCGATGAGGCGTAGGTTGACCTGTTGAAGCGACCGGAGCAGGCGCCCGCGGCGAGGACTAGCTCCGCCACTCGTCAAGCTGCGCTCGCACCTCCGCGGCCTCGCGCGCCCCGAGTCTTTCGAATATGGCCAGCGCGTCGGAGAGGGGCCGCAGACGCCCCGGCGCGGTTGCCTAGCTCTTCGAGCATGTAGCCCTTGTTAACCAGCATCGCGGCCTCGCCGAAGTGGTTCTCCGCCTGACGCGCGAAGGCCGCGCAGCGTTCGTAACAGTCGGCCGCCCGCGCTAACTCGCCGGACAGGTAATAAGCATAACCGAGGTTGCTCGTGTTGTGCCCGAGCGAACGGAGGTCGCCCATCCTGCCGAACATCTCCCCCGCCTCTTCGAGGAGCGGAACGGCGCGGTCGCCGTCCTTCAACTGTAGGTGGACAGAGGCGAGGCTGCTCAACGCCCCGGCCTCGGCCCTGCCGTCTCCCATCTCGCGCGCGACCGAGAGTTGCCGACCGTGCAACTCGACGGCCCGCGCCGTCTCCCCCTTGATGCGGTAGGCGGTGGCCAGCAGGCCGAAGTCGCGGCCTTCGCCCGAGCGGTTCGCGGGTCTCGCGGTCAATCTCCAAAGCTTCTTCAGCGAGCTCGACGGCACGCGCGGCCTGCCCCATCTGGCAGAGCGCGCCGGCGAGGTTGTAGAGCGCTTCGCCTTCGGCGTAGCGGTCGCCGAGTTCACGGGCCATGAGCAGGTGCCGCTCGTGGCAGTCGGCGGCGCGTCGCGGGTCGTCCATCTCGCCGTAAGCTAGGCCGAGGTTGCGCAGCGCGTAAGCCTCGCTCCGTTGGTCGCTCACCTGCCGCGCGACGGCGAGCGCTCGCTCGTGACACTCGATGGCGCGGCGCATCTGCCCCAAAAGGCTGTAGGCCATGCCCAGGTTGCCATGCAAAGCGCCTTCGGTGTACTCGTCGCCCAACTCGCGCGCGAGCATGAGCGCCCGCTCGTTGTACTCGATGGCATGCTCGGCATCGCCCAGGTCGGCGTACGCGTTGGCGAGGTTGCCGAGCGCCGTCAGCTCCGAGCGCGGGCGTTTGAGCTCCTTGATGAGCGAGAGCTGCCGCTCATGGCACTCGACGGCGCGGCGCGCCTCGCCCAGCTTAGTGTGAATCATGCCGAGGTTGCCGAGGGCCGTGGCCTCGCCCGCTCGGTCGCCGTCCGCGCGCGCCATCCCAAGGCGCTGTCGGAGAAACTCGATGCCATTGCGGAAATCACCCACGGCCGCGTGCGCCACGCCGAGCCCGCTGAGGCAGTGCGCCTCGGCCGTCCGGTTCTGACAGCGGCGCGCGGCACGGACGGCGGCCACGGCCCAGCGGATTTGCGTGTGCGGATGCAGGCGCAGGTAGAAGAGGAGTCCGCCGGCTTGGTAGAAGTGACAGCACAGGTCGGCCGCCACGGTGTCCTCTTCCGCGGCCGCGGCCACACGCCCGTAGGCGAGTTCGATATTGCTCCGCTCAGCGTCGAAGAGCGTGAGCGCCTCACGCGAGTGCTCGCCGCCGCGCTCGTGGAAGTTCTTAGCGTTCCGCAGCAGTCCCATGTAATAGACTGCGTGTCGCAGTTGTGCTTCGTGCGGGCCGGGCATGGTCGTCGCGGAGCTGTCAGGGGCCATCAACACCACACGCGAAGGGGCGAGCAGAGAAGAGCGTCGCCTTCGAACCTGGAAGCATTCTACATGGGAGTACGCACCGAGGCGATCAATAAAAACGCATGGTTAGTTAAGACGCCGCCGTGCGCCTGAAAGGCGTGTGCTCGTCCAGTAAAATGTTATGCGGGCAGGCGTTTGCAAAGCCGTTACTGCCGCCGCGATCGGCGGCCCCTTACTACGGATGCGGAGGAGTAGTCGTCTATGACAATCCTACATGAAGCGTGGAGCAGGTACTCGACGCACTACGCAAAGGTGCTGCACACGCTGGATAACGTCTACCTGACCAGCGATGATGACGACAACGCCCTGCGTGGCTTCGCCTTGGAATGGGAGAATATCCGCTCGGGGCAGGAGTGGGCGGCGGCGCACATGGAAGAGGACAACGCGGCGGCAGACCTCTGTCTCACATACCCCGGCGCGGGCACATACCTGCTTGACCTGCTGCAACACCCGCGTGAACGTGTCGCGTGGCTGGAAGCGGCCTTGGCGGCGGCGCGAAAGTTGGGAGACCGTGAGGGCGAGACGGCCTACCTCATCAACCTGGGCGCCGCGCTGTTCCAGCTCGGCGAGGTGGAGCGCGCGGCGGAGTGCTGGCACGAGTCTCTGACCCTCGCCCGTGAAATAGGCGACCGGGAGAGCGAGGGTTTCAGCATAAACAACCTGGCAACCATCGACGCCGAGCACGGCGACTTTCGGCGTGCACTTCCTTTGTATCAGGAACGACTCGACATCGCGCGGCAGCGCGGCGACCGGCGTGGCGAGGGCGACGCCCTGTCCAACCTCGGGAATTGCTGGCGGAATCTGGGCGAAGTCCGTCGTGCAGTCGAGCACTACGAAGAGGCGCTCGCCATTGACTGCGAGCTGGGTGACCGCAGGGATGAGGCGGACAGCCTAGGCAATCTGGCCGCCGCCTGCTTAGACCTGGGCGAGGTCAAGCGCGCCCTCGACCTCAACCAGCGTCGCCTGGCCATCGCGCGGGAGATGGGTCACCGCAGGGGCGAATGTAACGCACTCGGTGATCTGGGCCTCGTTTACGACGCGCTGGGCGAGCCGCGTAACGCCATCGACTGTTACGAGCGACACCTCGCCATCGCCCGCGAAACGGAAGACCCATGGGCGGAGAGCTGCGGTCTGGGAAATCTCGGTAATGCGTGGCTCGATCTGGGTGAGGAGGCGCGCGCCGTCGCGCTTTACCAGCAGGCCCTGGAAGGTGTTCGACGGCTCGGCGACCGGCAGGGTGAGGCCGTCAATCTCGGGAACCTCGGCCGGGCGTACCTGATTCTGGGCGAGACGCAGCAGGCACTCGATCATCATGCACAGGCCCTCGCCATCGACCGGGAATGCGGCGACCGGAACGCGGAAGGGACAGACCTGGGTAATATGGGCCTCGTCTACATGGCGCTCGGGGAGTTCGGCAAGGCGTCCGAACACTTTCGGCAGCATCTCGACATCGTCCACGCGACCGGCAATCGTTTAGGGGAGGGCAACGCGCTCGGGAACCTCGGCAACGCCTACAGGAGTCTGGGCGAGTATGTCAAGTCCCTCGAATGCTTCGAGCGGCATCTGGAAATCGCGCGTGAGGCCGGTGACCGGCGGGGCGAGGGGCTTGACCTCGCCAACCTGAGTCTGACCTACGCGGCTCTGCGGCGCCTGCCTGAGGCCATACCTTACGCCGCGGCCGCCGTGGAAATTCTCGACATGATGGAAGACCCGCGCGTCGAGCAAGTTCGCGCCTTGGTGGCGGAGTGGCAGAGTCGCCTAGACACGGGCGGTTAGCATTCATGCCCAGAGAAGTGTCTGTCTCTAGCCCGTGCTGCTGGGGACCGCCCAGACCAATCTGCCGTCCTCAGTCGGCTGGGAAAGCTGCACATAGGGCTCGGGCAAACCGAAAAGGCAGTTGTATATCTCGAAGAGGCCGTACGGAATTGGGCGGAGATTGGTAATGAAAGCAAGATATTGATTCCACTCATCAATCTTGGTGGAGCCCTCTTTAATCTCAACCGATGGGAGAAGGCGATAGATTACCTTAGGTGGTTATCTACTTGACTCAAGGTAAGTAGTCATCCCTGAAAAAGTCTGAATCAGACGAAAACACTGAGCAAAGCGAGGTGTGTGGCGCTCCAAGCGGTGTGTAGAATCACCGTGTTCTGCCATTTGATCATAAAAACACGGTGATTGATGCGCCCTCCCACCAACCCTGAACTAGCCCCGGATAACTCCTCGCGAGTGCGCCTTCAGTTGCTCGTCTCGCACGAGCATCTGCTCTACCGGTTAGCCGAGGCCATCGACTGGGCTCGCTTCGAGGCCGAACTCGGCTCGCTCTATGCCGAGGATGTTGGGCGGCCCGGTCTGCCCACGCGCTTGATGGTCGGGCTGCACTACCTCAAGTACCTCTTCGACGAGTCAGACGAATCCGTCGTCGAGAAGTATGTGGAGAACCCCTACTGGCAGTTCTTCTGTGGCCGCACCTACTTCGAGCATGAGTTGCCCTGTCACCCGACCTCGCTCGTCCGCTGGCGCTGGCGCCTCGGCGCGGCGGGTGTCGAGAAGCTGCTCACGGAGACGCTCTCGACGGCCAAGCGCGAGCAGGCGTTGCGCGAGTCGGAGATCAGGCGAGTCAACGTCGATACGACCGTACAAGAGAAGGCCATCGCCTTTCCCACAGACGCACGCCTTTATCACAAGGCGCGGTGCGCCCTGGTACGGGCGGCTCGCGCTGCCTTCATCAACTTGCGACAGTCTTACGCGCGCTTAGGCCAGCGTGCGCTGGTGCGGCAAGGGCGCTACGCCCAGGCCCGACAGATGAAGCGGGCACGGCGCGAAACCAAGCGTTTACGCCTGTATCTGGGGCGCGTCATCCGCGACATCCGGCGCAAGTGTTCGCGGCCCGCACCCGCGCTCAAGGCGCTGCTGGAGCGGAGCGAGCGCATCCTCCGTCAGCAGCGGCACGACTCGCCAAAGCTCTACAGTGTGCATGCGCCCGAGGTCGAGTGCATCGCTAAGGGGAAGGCGCACCAGCCGTACGAGTTCGGCTGCAAGGTGGCAATAGTCACCACATCAAAGAACAACTGGGTGGTCGGCGTCGAGGCCGTGCATGAGAACCCTTACGATGGGCGGACGCTCGCACCCGCCCTCGCTCAGGTCGAGCGGATGACCACAGTCAAGCCGGAGGAAGCCTTCGTGGATCGTGGCTTCAAGGGCACGGCACATCACCCAAAAGACGTGGCCGTCTACGTCTCAGGACGAAAGCGGTTGACGCGAACGCTGAAGGCCCTGCTGCGCAGGCGCGCAGCTATCGAGCCTGTCATCGGTCATCTCAAGCACGACCACGGGATGGAGCGTAATCACTTACTCGGTCAGGAGGGCGACCGCGTCAACGCGCTGCTAACGGGTTGCGGCTTCAACCTGCGGAAGCTCTGGCGCTTCTTCCAAGTAGCCGTGAGCTTACAACCGGCCTGACTTTTTCAGGGACGACTAGGTAAGCTGGTGTCCCACGAGCAGTTTACTGACATAAACCGTTAACGGCGCTGAGACTGTGAAGGGGCCTTCCCGTTTACCCAAATTATCAGCTTATGAAGGGACACTCATTGCGGACGAGAACGAAGGTCTGCAATGAATCTTTGCAGTGGACGGAGGTCGAGAGAAGGTCGCGCACTTTTCAGGTAACTCACCAGTATATCGAGTCGCGGTAGTAAGGCGGCACTCTGCGGCATGTCAGAGATCGTTTCGGCGCGAGAGATAATAGTCTCTAGGTCAACCAACCCGCGGTCTAGCAGTTCTTTAATGAACGTAAAATCCTTTTCCCTGCCAGCCATCAGCTTGCTGACGCAGGTGTCGTGAACTTCTAGGCAGTAGGCGTGCGACTTTCCTTCCTCGTCAGTCAAGGGCACGATACGCTCTTGCCAGCCCGCTGGTAGCACGACCGTTGCGAGGCCGACCGCGTCGGCGTAGTAGCCGTGCGTCTCTTGGAAGCTGCTGGCAAACCCGATCTGCTCAATGACGGCTCTGAAGGCAGGAGGGCCGGCTGCAAGTAGGAGGAAGTCGCATTCGACGGATCGCCTGACGCTGTCGGGAACTTGGGAGGTGACGGCGTAGAGCGACTGCGAGCCGACGATGACCGGCAGTTCGATCCCGGCCACGAGCTTCACGCGCTCGGTCAGGTCAAGCAGTTGCTCTTTGTTCACAGGCGGCGAGTATCTCCAGTCTCTCTTCGGGCGTGAGCGCGCCGACGAAAGGCGAGGACGAGCGTAAGCGCTGGCCTTCGTCGGAAGTGTCGGTGATGATCTGAATCAGACGCCCGACGTCAGACCCGTCGAGGATCTTCTGCCACTCCTCAACAGACTGACGCTCACCCGGCCCGAACGCATCGCCTTCCAGCCAGCGGTTAAGGTTCTGGCGCGCGTGGCTGAGAACCGCTTCCGGCTCGACGCGCAGGCGCTCGGCGACCGCTCGGTGGTAAGCCAGCGCGAAGTCGTCGAGAAACTGATGCGACCCCAACGGGCTGACCCTCGCTGCGACGTCGAGTGTAGAGATGATCTTTTCTCCGGCCTCCATGCTCATGCCCCATTCTAACTCATCTGGGATTTCCCCCGCAGTAACCAAACGCTGGCTGATGTCTACGCCGGTAGCGGAGTGATTACGCGTTATACGCAGCGCTTAGAGCTACCTCGACACGATAGTGCCCCGATGGTGCCCGTCTGTGCCCGTACCTGCTAAGCTGAGACGTGCTTTGGCGACCGCGCCGGTCGTTAATTCCTAGCAGATACGTGCAAGTGCGGCTTGGGCGAGAGGCCCGAAACGGTCTCGAAAACCGGAGTGGTCGAAAGGCCACCGTGGGTTCGAATCCCACCCTCTCCGCCATTTCTCTTTCAAGCTCAACCAGTTAGAAGCTGATTAGCGAGCAATCGCTTTCCCTCCCGCTTACGCACTGATCGCCACTTGGCGTAGAGTTGGCGTAACAGAAATCACGCGCTTACCCTCTTCCAGCCTAGCTACGGCATCCCGTAGTCTTTGCGGGACGCCGTGTGCGTAGCCCCGCGTGACCTTCGATCTTGCGCGTCTCGCCCGGCGTGGTTGAGTGGCTCAGAAGGTCTGCGTTTAATGTGGTAGTGGGCCATTTTCAACCTTTAACTAAAGATAAAGATTTTTCGGTAAGCGTGTTAACGCACAGACGGATGCCCTGCCGATGGATTAAAATTAAACTGAACTTAACAGTAGAGAGCGAGAATCAGCCCGTCCCGCATTTATGCCGGAGATGGACGAGGCGACATCTCTGTTGAATTTTTGAACACTGAAAATGACCCACCACCTTTAATGTGCATCTAATTAGCACGTCATGCGCTCATCCGGCAGACTTTGTAAGTAGTGGGGGTTCAATCGGATAATCGGATTATCCAACGCAGGTTAGAATTGCCGAAAAGGAAGGCCGTTCAACGATCACCGTTTTCGACTTTTCGTTTGACTTCAAGTTGCTACTTTTGACGTGGCAGCAGCGGGCCCGATACCTGACTGAAGTTCAAACCGTAGCGTAGTTCAAACCCACTCATGGCTGGAGAACGGAGAAAAATTGGATCATCGCCTCAAGGACCAGAAGGCCTTACTTCCGCCAACAAACACCAACTCAATTCTAATCATGCGGGATGTTTTCAACCCTCAGTTTTTAGCTCAGATCATCGCACAATTAGGAGAGGATGGGCACCGTTGCATCATTTTTGAAGGCGTCAAAGGATTACGTCTTGCACTCTCGAACCCCCGCACCAAACTGCTTTTGCTTGGTGCCAGCTATAGCGAGATCCCAGAATTAGTCGAGGCTATTCACTTTAATCCGGCCGGTCGTGACATTCCGATCCTTTTTTGTTTCAAACAACATCTGCTTGAAAATCAGGAAGATTTACTCATTCCGGAAATCGACGATTTTTTAATCGAGCCGTTCACCGTCCGTGACATCTCGATTCGGGTGGGTCGGCTGCAACAACGCTCGATGGTCGCCCGCGATGAGATGGGGAGCACCAAGTTCAAGCTGATTGCTCATTTCGGCTTACAACAGTTGATTGGGCAGTCGCCGAGCTTTGTAGAGACAATCGAAAAACTGCCGCGCGTCGCCGCGTGTGATGCCGCGGTGCTTCTGATTGGCGAGACAGGGACGGGCAAGGAAATGTACGCCCGCGCCATCCACTATCTCAGCGCGCGCGCGCGCAAGCCCTTTATACCCGTCAACTGTGGCTCGATCCCGGCCGAGTTGTTCGAGAACGAGATGTTCGGTCATGAGGCCGGAGCGTTCACCGACGCGCGACAGGCGCGCCGCGGATTAATCGCCGAGGCGGAAGGCGGTACGCTCCTGCTCGACGAGGTGGACTCGCTGCCCATGTCGGCGCAGGTCAAACTGCTGCGCTTCCTGCAAGACCGTCAGTACAGACCGCTCGGCGCTTCAAACTACCGACAATCGAATACGCGATTGATTGCCGCCAGCAATAAAGACCTGCAACGATTGGTGCAGGAAGGTCAGTTTCGAGAAGATCTCTATTATCGCTTGAGAGTAGTCTCACTCAACTTGCCAGCCCTCCGTGAACGCCGGGAGGATATCGTGCCGCTCGCGCGCCATTTCCTGCGCACTTCCGCCACCGACTACAACCGTCCGGTCGCCAAGTTCTCGCACACCGCCATGCAAAAGCTCATGGCTTACTCGTGGCCGGGAAACGTCCGCGAATTGGAGAACGTCGTGCGGCAGTCCGTCGTCCTCACCGATAAGACGATTATCCGGGCGGAGGACCTGCCCCTGTCGTCGGAGACGACGGCGGCTAGTATCAACTGGCAAGAGTCGTTCAACGTGGCGAAGGCGCGCGTCATCGAAGACTTCGAGCTCAAATATCTCAACGAAATCGTCAGCGCCAGCGACGGCAACATCAGCCGCGCCGCGCGCGCTGCGCAGAAAGACCGCCGGACATTCTTCGCGCTACTCAAAAAACACGGTCTGACAACGACCGCACGAAACCAGTTAGTCGAAGACTAAAGAGCTTTTCAGTAAAGTCGGCGGTGTCGGTGTCCCTCAAGTGTGACACGGACACCGCCGATTCTTTTTGCTCTATCTACAGGCTAGGGGGCAGTCCGGTTCACACCGTCCGGCGGGTCGTAGGTTAAAAGTATCCTATACGCCAACTGAATAGATCCTTAACAAATCTCGATATGTTGGTCGCCGCGGTAGGGCAAATACCTCCTAGTTTAATCTTGTGCGCCGCGCAACCCGGCAAAAGGCGATGTAAATAGCGGATTTCCTTGCAGCAACGTTTGGCACTTCACTTGCAGCGTCAAGTTGTTCGGATAAGTTGTTGTGAGTCTAATGGTCACGCCGCTGGCGTTCGAGTCAGTCCGATTCGACGCACGTAATTGATTAGGCCACTCGCGCAAGTCGAGCTTGCCAACGCTTATCGACACGGCATGCGCCATTACTTCAATATTCAAGAGTCTTCATACGTATATGGAAAAAGAAGGCACAGTCACTCAACATATTCTTAAGTATCTGACGGCGAACCCTGGGGCGGGCGATACCCTCGAAGGCATCGCGAAGTGGTGGGTCATGCGCCAGCAGTTGAACGACTCGGTAGATGCCGTCCAAACCGCGCTTGAGAGTTTGATGACCACCGGGTTGATCGTCGAGCGCAAAGCACCGGATGGCCGGGTTCTCTATTTTTGTACACAAACGCGGCGCAGACTGTAAAACCTAGCGCGAGCCGCGGTGCGATTGGGCGGTTGTGGATAGGCACAGCAAACGTCCGATGACAGCAACTCACGAGGGCCGGGTGAAGGCATCCTTCGAGTAGGTTGATACGTCAGGCAGTGAAAGGATCGATGTGAGTACCTTGACAAAAAATAGTGTCCCTCGTTGGTACGTCATCCACACGAAACCCAAATCGGAAGACCGGGCCGATTACAATCTGACAGCTTGGGGGATCGAGGCTTTCAATCCGCGCATCAAGGAGCGGCGCTACAACCAGTTCAATGGCAAACCGACCGTCTGGTCAAAGCCGCTGTTCCCGCGCTACATCTTCGCCAAATTCGACGCCGACAAACTGATGAACAAAATCTATTTCACCAGAGGCGTCCAGAACGTGGTTAGTTTTGGCAACAACCCGATCTCCGTCGAGGACGAGCACATCGAATTGATTCAAGCGCGGGTCGGCAAAGACGGCTTCGTGATCATGGACGGCGACCTTAAATCCGGCGACCCCGTGACAATCGAATGCGGCCCCTTCCGGGGCCTGAGCGGCGTCTTCGACCGTGTCGTCAAAGATTCCGACCGCGTGATGATTCTTTTTGCGACCATTAATTATCAAGCCAGCGTAAGCATCGAACGAAGCCTGATTAGAAAGCTTGACCCGGCGCTTGGGAAACAAGATTCTTTGAGCAAAGCCATGTAGCTCTTGCGCTCACGATCCGCCGCGCCGGTTTGCGCCGGGCACGGCGCTCATTACCGGGCTGCGCTGCGGACCTCCGGCCGCCTACTCCACCCCCAAACCAACCTTATAGTTGTGCCTGCAAAGTAACCCATCGGCACAATGTGCGGTAGCTCTGCCTGACCGCCGGATTCGTCTTCAACCGCACACCGCAACCAGCCCACGACGACGTGTGCTGTCGATACTCGAAAGCAAAAGACCAAATGGACATCCCGCGCTCGTCATCGCGCAACAAACGCCGCCTCGGTCGCGCCCTCTGGGTAGTTAGCGGGTTGGGCGCGGTGCTGTTGTTGACTATCGGCGCAATGCGTCTCAAACCGGCGGCGCTCGGCGTTGACCGCTCGACGCTCAGCATCGACACGGTCAAGCGCGGCCAGATGCTGCGGCAGGTGCGCGGCATCGGCACGCTCGTGCCGGAGCAGGTGCGGCTCATCGCGGCGTCGAGCGAAGGCCGGGTCGAGCGTGTTCACGTCCAGCCGGGCGCGGAAGTCAGCGCCGGAACGGTGCTCGTCGAACTGGTCAACCCGGAGATACAGCAGGCGGTCGTCGATGTGGAGTTTCAGGTGGTGTCCGCCGAAGCCGATTTGAACAACCTGCGGGCGCGGCTCAACAACGAGCGGCTGAGCCAGCAGGCGGGGGCGGCCACCGTCCACGCCGAATATCAGCAGGCCAAGATTCAGTTCGACACCGACGATACGTTGGCGCGCGCCGGATTTATTCCCGCGCTCAGCCTGAAACTCGCGCGCGTGCGGGTCGAAGAACTAGCCAATCGCTACGACCTCGAACAGAAGCGACTCGTCGGCAACGCCCGTTCATCACAGGCGCAAGTTGAATCGCAGCAGACGCGAATCAAACAGTTGAAGGCGCAGTTGGGATTGCGGCGTGCGCAGTCGAACGCGTTGCGCGTGCTCGCGGGCACGGCGGGCGTGGTGCAGCAGGTGCAGGTCGAAGTCGGGCAGCAGATAACGCCGGGCGCGGTGCTGGCGCGGGTGGCCGAACAGCAGCACTTGAAGGCGGAGTTGAAGATCGCCGAGACGCAGGCCAAAGACATTCAAATCGGCCAGAAGGCCGAGATCGACACGCGCAACGGCATCATCCCCGGTCGCGTTGTCCGTATCAACCCGGCGGCGCAGCAGGGCACAGTCACGGTTGACGTGGCGCTCGAAGGCGCGTTGCCGCAAGGGGCACGCCCCGACTTGAGCATTGACGGGACGGTCGAACTCGAACGGCTCGACAACATACTCTACGTCGGTCGCCCGACATTCGGGCAGACGCAGTCGTCCGTCAGCATGTTCAAGGTCGAGGCGGGCGGCAAACGCGCCTTCAAAGTGATCGTCAAACTCGGCCGCAGTTCGGTCAACACCATCGAGATTCTTGACGGCCTCGGCGAGGGCGATCAGGTGATTCTCTCCGACACGGCGCAGTGGGATTCGGTCGATAACATCGACTTAAATTAACTTCCTAATCCAAGGGCCGAAAAGTAGATGTCCACCACTTCGACCATCCTGATGGAAGATGCCACCGGCATCATCGAGCAGTCGCGGACGCTCGTTGATTTGCTGCGCGGCCGCGCGCAACGCCAAACGTGCGACATGGCTTTCACGTTTCTCGGCAACGATGGGGCGGCGGAAGCAAGCCTCACTTACGCGGAACTTGACGGGCGCGCGCACGCGATTGGGGCGTGGCTTCAGAGTCTCGGCGCGGCGCAAGAGCGCGTGTTGCTGCTTTATCCGCCGGGGCTGGATTACGTCGCGGCGTTTTTCGGTTGTCTCTATGCGGGCGCAATCGCCGTTCCGGCCTACCCGCCGCGCTTCAACCAGAATCTTCTGCGGCTGCAAGCCATCGTCGCGGACGCGCAGGCGAAGTTCGCCCTGACGACGACGCAGATTTTAACCAGACTGGAACCCTTGTTCCCGCAGGCCGAAGACCTGCGCGCGCTCGGATGGCTGGCGACCGATGCGTTGGCAAACGACGCGGCGAGCGCATGGCAACAGCCCGGCATCACGGGCGAGAGTCTCGCGTTTCTGCAATACACGTCGGGTTCGACGAGCACGCCGAAGGGCGTGATGGTCAGTCATGGAAATCTCCTCGCGAACTCGGCGTACATCAATCAGAGTTTCGCGCACACGGCCCAGAGCATCGCGGTCACGTGGCTGCCCGCCTTTCACGACATGGGCCTCATCGATGGCATCATCCAACCCATCTACACCGGCTTCCCCTGCTATGTGATGTCGCCGATGACGTTTCTTCAACGGCCGTTGCGTTGGCTAGAGGCCATCTCGCGCTATCGCGTGACGCACAGCGGCGGGCCTAATTTCGCCTACGACCTGTGCGTGCGGAAGACGACGCCGGAACAGCGCGCGCCGCTCGACCTCAGCAGTTGGAACGTGGCCTACAACGGCGCAGAGCCGGTGCGCAAAGAGACGCTTGAACGATTCGTCGAAGCCTTCGCCCCGTGCGGTTTTCGCCGGACCAGTCTTTATCCATGCTACGGGCTGGCCGAAGCGACGCTGAAGTCCACGGGCGGGCCGAGAGCCGACGCTCCGGTGCTACTCACCGTCGATGCGGCTGCGCTTGAAGCGGGCAGGGTGGTCGAATCGACGGCGGGCACGCGCTCGCTCGTCGGGTGCGGCGAGGCCGCGCCGGGGAGCAAAATAGTCATCGTCAATCCCGATACATTCGAGCATTGCGCCGCCGACGAGGTGGGCGAGATTTGGATAGCGAGCGAGAGCGTCGCACAAGGCTACTGGCGGCGCGACGAGCAAACCGCGCAGACCTTCAAAGCCTACCTTGCCGGCGGCGGCGCGGGGCCGTTTCTACGCACGGGTGATCTCGGCTTTATCAAAGACGGTCAAGTGTTCGTCGCCGGCCGGCTCAAAGACCTCATCATCATCGGCGGCCGCAACCACTATCCGCAAGACATCGAGCAGACAGTCGAGCAGAGTCACGCGGCCTTGCGCGCCGGTTGCGTCGCCGCCTGTTCGATCAACCAAGACGGCGAGGAGCAACTGCTCGTCGTCGCCGAAGTGAATCATCGACAACTGCGCGAACGAACGGCGACGCCCGATTCGTCCGCCGCGACTGAACAATCTGCGCCGGTGGATTTTCAACCCGTGCTCCGCACCATCCGGCGCGTGGTTTCCGAGCAGCACGATTTGCAGGTTGCCGCCGTCGCGCTCGTCAGGATTGGCAGCATCCCGAAGACATCGAGCGGCAAGATTCAGCGGCACGCCTGTCGCGCGGGCTTCCTGAACGACACGCTCAACGTAGTCGCACGATAACGAAAACCGCCGGCCGGCTCGCCGCTCAACATCCAATGACATCTCTTCGCCAATATGTCCCCGCGCAATCTCTTGAACTCTATCTGGGGAATCCGCTCAACCCGGAAAGCGCGTTCTCCTTCGCGCGCTCGGTCGAGCTTGACGAGCGCGAAGAATACCCGGCAGCGGCGTGCCGACTGCTCGACGACTGGGCTGCCCGACTTCTACATCCCTGCGTGCGTCGGCGGCCGACTCGAATCTTATGAAGCGTTGCTTGGCCTGTCAGGGTCATCGGGCGACGCGACCTGACGGTCGCCATCGCCCACGGGAAAACTTATCTCGGAGCCGTCGCCGCGTGGGTCGGTGGCAGCGCCAAACAGCAGCGACGGTTGGCGTGCAGCATCAAAAAACGAGAGCAGGTGGCGCTCGCCTTGACCGAGAAGACGCACGGCAGCGACCTGCTCGCCGCCGAGGTGCGCGCCACCAAAGTCTCCGGCGGCTACGTGCTCGACGGCGCGAAGTGGCTCATCAACAACGCGACGCGCAGCGCGGTCATCACCGTCTTCGCACGCATGGCGGAAGTGGGTGGGGCGCGCGGCTTCTCATTTTTCCTCGTCAACAAGGGCGACCTCGAACGGGCGGCGAACACCTACGCGCCCAAGATCAAACGCACGGCATTCGCGGCGCGGACATCAGCGGCATCAACTTTAAGGAATGTTTTGTCCCCG
>CAWBIK010000004.1:0-544613 GCA_963788965.1 uncultured Acidobacteriota bacterium | reverse complement strand
CGGCTGGCATCCCCGGCGAGTTTCACGCCGTTGAGCCGGTCAGCGACTTTTCCATCCAAGATTTCAGCCGCGAAGATGCCGAGCAATTGCTGGCGCGACTCGACCTACTGTCCAACGAAGAAGTTGACCGGCTGTTGGCGACAGCAGTGAGCGAAGAAAAGGTAATCGAATAGCATGTCCTCCAATCTCGAAACCCTCTCACCCGAACAAAAAAGAGTGCTGCTGGCGCAGTTGTTGCGGCCTTGGCGGGCAAGGCCGAAAGCGTCTTCCCAGTCTCCTACGGGCAGCGCGCGTGGTGGATCCTCTATCAACTTGAGCCACAGAATCCCGCTTACAACATCATGCTCCCGGCGCGCATCCGCTCGGGAAGTTGACGTGCGCGCGCTCGGTCGCGCCTTCCAACTGCTCATCGAGCGGCATGCTTCGCTCCGCACCACTTACACGCTGCGCGACGGCGTGCCCGTGCAAAAGGTCACGACCGATTGCCGCATTCAACTGGCGGGCATTGACGCCTCCGAATGGAGCGAAGAAGAACTCGACGCCCGCTTGGTCGAAGAATCGCATCGCGCATTCGATCTCGAAGCGGGGCCAATCTTGCGGCTCAAGCTGTTCACGCGGTCGGCGCGCGAGCACGTCTTGATGATGACGGTGCATCACATCGGCTTTGACCTCTGGTCACTCGTGGTCTTCATGCACCGTTGAGCGAGCTTTTCTCGGCGGAGCGAGCAGAGACGACGGCGGCGCTTGAGCCGTTGACTTGCCAGTACACCGATTACGTCCGTTGGCAGCGGAACATGCTGGCGTCGCCGGAGGGCGAACGGCTCTGGAATTACTGGCAGCAACAACTGTCGGGCGAACTGCCTGCGCTCAATCTTCCTGCCTCGCGCCCGCGCCCGCCAATTCAAACCTATCGCGGCGCGGCGCATCGCTTCACGCTCGACGAAGAAATGACGCGCCGGCTCAAGACGCTCGGCAACGCGCACGACGCGACGCTTTACATGACGCTGCTGGCCGCGTTCCAGATTTTGCTTTATCGCTACAGCGGGCAGGAAGACATTCTGGTCGGCTCGCTCGTCGCTTCGGGGCGCAGCCGCGCGGAGTTTGCCGGGCTGGTCGGCTTTTTCGACAATCAAATCGTGCTGCGCGCCAACCTCGCCGGTAATCCGTCGTTCAAAGATTTTCTCGCGCAAGTGCGCGAGACGGTGTTCGGCGCTTTGGAACACCAGCAGTATCCGTTCCCGCTGGTCGTTAGAAGCTTCAGCCGAAGCGTGATTCGAGCCGCGCACCCATCTTTCAAACGATGTTCATCTTGCAGCGCGTGCAGCGGGCGGACGAGGCGAGCTTGCTCGGTTTCGGTCTAGGACGGACGGCAGCGCAAATCGAAGTCGGCGGGCTGACCTTGGAGTCGTTCGAGTTGGACCGGCGCGTCGCGGGCGGGCTGGCCGGTCAACTGGATTTGACGCTCATCGTGGCCGAGTTGAACGACACCCTCGAAGCCTCTTTGCAGTACAACCCCGACCTGCTCGACGCCGCGACGATTGAGCCAATGGCGCGCCACTTTCAAACCCTGCTCGCCTCAATTCTCGACCAACCGGCACGAAGCGTGGCGACGCTGCCGATGCTGAGCGAAGCGGAGCGGGATGAGCAGTTGGTGACGTGGAACGACACCGCCATCGAGTGGCCGCTCGACTGCCTCCACCGCATGTTTGAGGCGCAAGTCGAAAAGACGCCCAATGCGGTCGCCGCCATCTTCGAGCAAAAGCAACTCACTTACCGCGAGTTGAACGAAAGAGCGAACCGTTTGGCGCACTACCTGCGAGCGTGCGGGGTTGGCGCGGAAGTGCGCGTCGGCATTTGCGTCGAGCGTTCGTTGGAGATGGTAGTCGCGTTGCTCGGCGTGCTCAAAGCGGGCGGCGCATACGTGCCGCTCGACCCGGCCTACCCGCGCGAGCGGCTGGCCTTCATGCTCGAAGATTCGCAGTCTCCGGTCTTGCTGACCCTTGAGAAATTGGTCGCGACGCTGCCGCAAACGGCCGCCCGAATCGTGCGCCTCGACACCGACTGGGACGAAATCGCGCGCCACGATGCGGCTCAGCCGGAGAGTTCCACGCAGATCGAAAATCTCGCATACATCATCTACACCTCCGGCTCCACGGGTCGCCCCAAGGGCGTGCTGATAAACCATCGCGGAGCGGCCAACACGATTGTCGATATGAACCAGCGTTACAGCGTCAGGGCGGGCGACCGCGTGCTGGCGCTCTCGTCGCTGAGTTTCGATCTTTCGGTCTATGACATGTTCGGCACGCTCGCGGCGGGCGCGACCATCGTGATTCCGCGACCCGCGACCACCCCCGACCCCGCACACTGGCTCGAACTGATTCTGCGTGAACAAGTCACCATCTGGAACTCGGCTCCGGCGTTGATGGAGATGTTCGTTGAGTACGTCGCCAACGGCTCGGCTGCGCGCCCGAACTCGCTCCGCATCGTGCTCATGAGCGGCGACTGGATTCCGGTAAAACTGCCCGGTCAAATCCGCGCGCTCGTGCCGGGCATCGAGGTCCACAGTCTGGGCGGCGCAACCGAAGCCTCGATCTGGTCCATCGCCTATCCAATCGCGGAGGTTGACCCGGCGTGGCGGAGCATCCCCTACGGCAGGCCGATGAAGAATCAGCGGTTTCATGTTCTCGACCCACATCTGCAACCGTTGCCGGTGGGCGCGGTCGGCGAGTTGTACATCGGCGGCATCGGCGTGGCGCTGGGCTATCACAACCGACCGGAGTTGACGGCGGAGAAATTCATCCCCGACCCCTTCGGCCGCGGCCCGGCACACACCTCTATCGCACGGGCGATCTCGGTCGTTACATGCCCGACGGCCAAATAGAATTTCTCGGACGGATTGATGGGCAGGTCAAGGTCCGGGGCTTCCGCATCGAGCTTGGCGAGATCGAAGCGAGGCTCGGCCAGCACTTCGCGGTCAAGGAGTGCGTGGTCGCGGTGCAAACGAGCGCGGCGGGCGAGCGCCGGCTGGTCGCATACGTTGTGCCGTTGCGACAGGAAGCAGCGGGCAACGGTGCTGGCAGCGCCGGGCACGCGGACGCCCCACGCACGGGCGCAGCGGCGCACCGGCTCGGTCAAGATGTCTTCCGGCGGTTTCTGCAAGAAGGTTTGCCGGAATACATGATTCCTTCAGCCTTCATGGTGCTCGACGCCTTACCGCTCACGCCCAACGGCAAAGTTGATCGCGGGGCGCTGCCCGCTGTCGAACACGCACCGACGCAGACCGAGGGCGACGCTCTGATTGCGCCGCGCACGCCGACGGAAGAGATGCTGGCCGGACTCTGGCTACAAGTGCTCAACCTGCCGCATGTGAGCGTTGACAGCAGCTTCTTTGAAGCAGGCGGCGATTCGCTTTTGGCGACCCAACTCATCACGCGCATCCGCAGTGCATTTCAAATCGAAGTGCCGCTCCACAGCCTCTTCGAGTCGCCGACCATTGCCGGGCTGGCCAAAAGATCGACCACGACTTCGGCGTGCAGGGCAGCGCGCAAGTGTTGCCGATGCAGCGCGTCGCGCGTGAAGGGTTGCTGCCGCTTTCGTTCTCGCAGCATCGGCTCTGGTTCCTCGACCAGTTGATGCCCGCGACAGGCTTTTATAACAATACGGCGGCGGTGCGCTTTCAGGGCACGCTCAGCACCGATGCGCTCGAACACAGCATCAACGAGATTGTCAGGCGGCACGAATTACTACGGACGACCTTCCCGGAAATCAACGGCGCACCCGTGCAAGTCATTGCTCCGGCGTTGAGCGTGCCGCTCAACGTCATCGACCTGCACAAGTTGAGCGAAGCGGAGCGCGAAGCGACCGCACAACGTTTGATGACAGAGAAGGCGCAGGCCGCGTTCGACCTCAGTGCGGGGCCGCTCATTCGCGTAACCCTGCTGCGCCTGCAAAGCAACGAGCACATCATGCTGCTCGCCACGCATCACATCATCTTCGACGGTTGGGCGTTCGGCGTGTTCTTGCGCGAACTCTCGGCGCTCTACGAAGCCTTCCTGTCAGATAAGCCCTCGCCGCTGCCCGAACTGCCAATCCAGTACGCTGACTTTGCGCACTGGCAACGCGCATGGTTGCAGGGCGAGGTGTTGGAAGGTCAACTCGACTACTGGCGGAAGCAACTCGACGGGAGCGTCGTCACGCAATTGCCGACCGACCGACCCCGACCGGCGGCTTCGTCCTTCCCCGGCGCGCGGCAAACGTTCATCATTCCCACCGACCTGCGCGAGGCGCTGAAGGCTCTCGGTCGGCGCGCAAACGTCACGTTCTTCATGACGCTGCTGGCCGCGTTTCAGACGTTGGTGCATCGCTACACGGGCGCGGAAGACATCGTCGTCGGCTCGCCCATCGCCAATCGCACACGCGCCGAATTGGATGGCTTGATCGGCTTCTTCCTCAACGCGCTGGTGCTGCGAGTTGACTTGTCGGGCAATCCGAGTTTCACCGAACTGCTCGCGCGCGTGCGCAAGGTGGCGCTTGGGGCATACGCGCATCAGGATTTGCCATTTGAAAAACTGGTGGAGGAATTGCAGCCCGAACGCGAGGCGATGCAAACGCCGCTCTTTCAATTATGGTTCGTGCTGCAAAACGCGCCGATGCCCTCGATGTCGTTGCCCGACTTGGAACTGAGCATGCTGCAACTTGATGATGGCACATCAAGATTCGATCTTACGCTGAGCATGTTCGAGACATCCGAAGGACTCAGCGCGACGTGGATTTACAACACGGATTTATTTGACGAGGCGACCATCGCGCGCATGGCTCTGCGCTTCCAGCATCTGCTCTCAAGCATCGTCGCTCAGCCCGATGCGCGCCTCCACCAACTCGACTTCATCCCGCAAGCTGAAATTGCCCTCGCTCAGGACAAGAAAAAAGTGGAACAAGAATCAAAATTCAAGAGACTAAAAAACATCAGCCGCAAGCCGATAGATTTGCGTGAGGTGAGCGTGGTGCAGACCTCTGCGCTCAGCACCGCCACACTGCCTCTGCTGCTGCAACCGCGCTTCGACCACGTCGACCTCCACGCCTGGTCCACCAACAATCAACCGCAGTTGACTGCCCACCTGCTGCGTCACGGCGCTCTCCTGTTTCGCGGCTTCGACATCTACACCCCACGCGCCTTTGAGCAGTTCGCCCGCACCTTCTGCGGGGAACTGTTCGCCGACTATGGCGATCTGCCGCGCACCGGCTTGGGCGGGCACGTCTACGGCGCGACACCCTACCCGCCCGACCAGCCCATCCTCTTTCACAACGAGAGTTCGCAGATGCACTGCTGGCCGCGCAAGATCTTCTTCGGCTGCACCCAAGCGGCGCAGACGGGCGGGCAGACGCCGGTGGTCGATTGCCGAAGGGTTTATCAACAATTAGCGGCGGGGCTGCGCGCGAAGTTCGAGCAGTTGGGCGTGATGTACGTGCGCAACTTCACGGCGGGGTTGGACGTGAGTTGGCAGGAGTTCTTCCGCACAGAGGAGCGTGTGACGGTCGAAGCGTACTGTCGTGCAGCAGGGATGGCGTGGGCGTGGGGTGCGGGCGGGAGCTTGCAGACGCGGCGAGTGTGTCCGGCGGTGGTGCGCCATCCGGAGACGGGCGAGCTGGCGTTTTTCAACCAGATACAGGCGCATCACGTGTCGTGTTTGGCTGCCGGGGTGCGCGAGTCGGTGCTGAGTTTATTTGGTGAAGAAGGAGCGCCGCGCAACGTCTACTTTGGCGATGGGAGTCAGATTAGCGACGCGGAGATGTGGGAGGTCCGCGAGGTGTACGAGCGCGAGGCGGTGGATTTCGCGTGGGCCGCGGGCGATGTGCTGGTGGTGGAGAACATGCTGGTGGCGCACGGGCGGCGGGCGTATGCGGGCGAGCGGCACGTGATGGTCACTATGGGCGACATGGTTTCGCACGACCCGAAAAATTCGGAGCTGATTCAACTCAACTAATAACGTAGGCACAGGTTTACGATTTCTCGCCCGTGCTTTCACAAGCACGGCTCGGAGCGCCGCGCACTCCGCACAAAAGGAAACAATCAATGGAAAATCAGAAACAGTTGGATTGCGTCGTCATCGGATACAACGAATTGCCATTCGCGCAGTACGAAGGCTTCCTGCGTAAGTACGGCGAAGAAACCGAAGCATATCGCGATTTGAAGTACAGCTTTTTTAACTTCGACGGGCAGCGGATGGATTACGTCGGATTGATGAACCACGTTATCGGGCAGGCTCAGCAAAACGGCGGGCACGCCACCAAACCCGCAGCCGAAATAAAATCTTGCGACATCCCGAATCTCGCCGCCGTGTACCTGACGAACTTTCTACGGCATAAAGGGTTCGGGGCAAAATACATCAATCTCTTTCAGCATGAGCAGGCCAAGCTCGTCGAGTATCTCGCCGCCAACCCGGTGTGCGTTGCGATCACGACGACCTTCTACGTCGTGAACCTGCCGGTCAGCGACATGGTGGAATTCATCAGGCGGCACAACAGCAAAGTGAAGATCGTCGTCGGCGGCCCGCTCATCGGCAATCATGCGCGCAACTATCAGGGCGATGAGTTGCAGGCGACGCTCGACGACATCGGCGCGGACATCTACGTCATCGAAGGTCAGGGCGAACTAACGCTCTCGCAGATAGTTCAATGTCTGAAAGAGGGGGGCAGCTTGAGCGATGTGCCCAACATCGCTTACAACGAAAATGGAATGCTCCACCGCACCGCGACGCGCGCGGAAAATAATTCGCTCGATACGAACTACATCAACTGGCAAAGTTTTCCCGACGAGGAGTTGGGCACCACGCTGCAAACTCGAACGGCGCGGAGTTGCGCCTTCAAGTGTTCCTTCTGCAACTATCCGGCGCGCGCCGGGGCGTTATCGCTGACCAGCCTCGACGTGTTGGAGCAAGAGTTCGACTCGATGCGCGCGTTGGGCAACGTCGAAAACCTCGTCTTCATCGACGACACCTTCAACGTGCCGTTCCCACGCTTCAAAGACATCTGCCGGTTGATGATCAAGAACAACTATGCGTTCAACTGGTTCTCGTATTTCAGGTGCAGCAACTCCGATGAAGAGGCCATCGAACTGATGGCGCGCAGCGGCTGCAAAGGCGTCTTTCTCGGCATCGAATCAGGCTCGCCCGAAATTCTCACCAACATGAACAAGGCCGCCACGATTGAGAAATATCACAAGGGCATCGAGCTTCTGCGCAAGTACGGCATTATGACTTTCGGCTCGTTCATCGTCGGTTTTCCCGGCGAAACCAGCCAGACCGTGCAGGAAACTATCGACTTCATCAACGAGGCCAAGCCGGATTACTTCCGCGCGCAAATGTGGTACTGCGAGCCGGGCACACCCATTCAAAATCAGCGCAGCAAGTATCAGATCGAGGGCGATGGATTTGTCTGGACGCACTCCACGATGGACAGTCTCGAAGCGATGGATCACATCGACCGGCTCTTTCTCACCGCGAGCGAATCGGTCTGGCTGCCGCAGTGGTCGTTTGATTTCTGGATCGTTCCCTACTTGATGGGCAAAGGCATCTCGCTCGAACGTTTCAAAGAGTTCATGGCGCGCGCGCACCGGCTGCTGGCGCTAGAGATTGCCTCCGTGCCGGAGCATGAGAAGCGCGCCGCGCAGCAAAAACATCTTGGAGAAATGGTTGCCGCCGCGAAGCATTGGCCGGCGCTCACGTAGTTCGCCCACCGGCCAGTACTCCGCGCACGTCGTCGCTCACCGAGGTTGAAAGGAACATCAATGCAGGACAGAGCAGCGGGCTTTCGGCTTTCCCCCCAACAGCAGCATGTCTGGTTATCGCAGCGGCATGACTCCGTAAATTGTTGCCAACTCGCCATCGAGATTGACGGCCAACTCAACGTCGAGACGCTCAAAGCTGCGTTACAAAAAATCGTCGCCCGCCACGAAATCTTACGGACGACTTTTCATCTCCAACCCGGCCTGCGCATTCCCTTTCAGGTGGTCGCCGACGAGTGCGCGCCCGCGTGGCACGAACTCGATCTCCGAGACATGCCCGCCGCGCAACAAGACGCACAACTGGAAGCGTTGCGCCTGCAAGAGCAAGCGCGCCCCTTCGACTTCGAGCGCGGCCCGCTGCTGCGCGTATCGCTGCTGCGCCTGTCGGACGCTCAACATTACCTGCTGCTCACGCTGTCCGCGCTCATCGCCGACGCGCGCGCGCTTGCCAACATCTTCGACGAACTCGCGCGCTTAACTTCGGCCACCGACGCCGACCAAAACGGTGTCGCCCCGTTGCAATACGCCGACTTCGCCGAGTGGCACAACCAACTGCTCGAAAGCGACGAGGCCGCGCCCGGACGCGCCTTCTGGCAGACCAGACAATTGCCGACAGCCTTCGTGCTACCGCTCGCCGCGCCGAACACAGCCCGCGCCACAAACCACACGCCGGAAGTTTTGCTGACGCGACTTGAAACGGAATTGAGCGCCGGCATCAGACGTGAAGCGCACGCGCGCGGCGCGAGCGAGGAAGAGTTCTTGCTCACTTGCTGGCTCGGACTCCTCGCCCGCCACGCTGCGCCCGCACCCCCACTCGTCGCCGTCCTCTCCGACGGGCGCGGTGACCCGGAATTAGAGTCAGCCCTCGGACGCTATGCACGACTCGTCCCGGTGTCCCTTGCGCCAACCCCAACAGAGCACTTCACCGAGTTACTAGCGAAGACAGCCGACACCCTCGCCGAAGCACGTCGTTGGCAAGAATACTTCTCCCGTGACCTCTTGGAGACATCCGGCACCGCTTCGCCGCACGATACGGCAGAAGCGACGCGCGGAACATGGTCAACTAGCTTTGCCTACGAGCGGAGTGTGGGCGAACTGAAAGCGGGCGGACTCCGCTGGCAGTGGCACGCCTCGCACGCGGCGAGCGAACCAGCGACACTCACCTTGCGCTGCGTGGCCGACCAAAGCGGCATTGAGTTGCAGTGGCACTACGACGGCGCGCGCCTCGACGCCTCAAGCGTCAGCAGCCTCGGCGAGCAGTACGCGGCACTGCTGCGCGCGGCGGTTGCGCAGCCCGCCGCGCTGCTCACGGACCTTGACGGCGTCGGCGACGAACAACGGCAGCGCGTGGTCGAAGAGTGGAATCGCACGACCGAAGTCTATGCGCAGACCGACTCGTGCATTCATGAGCTCATCGCCGCGCAAGCCGCGCGCACGCCCGACACGGTGGCGGTGGTCTGCGAAGGCGAGCGGCTCTCGTATCAAGCACTCAACGCCCGCGCCAATCAACTCGCACGATATCTGCGGGCGCAAGGCGTCGGCGCGGAAACGCCCGTCGCAGTCATGTTGGAGCGCAGCACGCAGTTAGTGGTGGCGTTGCTCGGCGTGCTCAAAGCAGGCGGTGCGTATGTCCCACTTGATCCGGCGTATCCGCACGAGCGGTTACGCTGGATGATCGCAGACACGGGTGCGCCGGTCGTCTTAACGCAGACAGCACTGGCCGGGCGGGTCGAGGTCGGGGCGGCGCGAGTCGTGTTGCTGGATGCAGAGTGGGCGCAGATCGCGCGCGCGAGCGATGCTGCGCCGGAGTGGGCAGTGAGCCATGAGCAGTTGGCTTACATCATTTACACGTCTGGCTCGACGGGGCAGCCCAAAGGCGTGATGGTCACGCAGCGCGCGCTGGTCAACTACACGCTGGCGGCCCAGGTGCGCTTGGAGTTCGCACCGGGCTTGCGCTACGCCAGCGTCTCGACGTTTGCCGCCGACCTCGGGCACACCATGCTCTATCCGGCGCTGGTGAGTGGCGGCACGTTCCACCTGGTGACGGCTGAACGCGCGACCGATGCGGCGCTGCTGGGCGCGTACTGCGAGCGCGAGCGGATCGATTGTTTGAAGATCGTGCCGTCGCACTTGGCGGCATTGGTGGCGGCGGGCGGGGGTGTGGGACAAGGAGTGGTGCCGCGGCGGCGCTTAGTGCTGGGCGGCGAAGCGGCGAGTTGGGCGTTGGTCGAGCGGGTCGCGGCGTTGCGCGGTGGGGCGGCGTCAGGCGGCGCGGGCGCGCGCGGCGGCTGTCGGGTCTACAACCACTATGGACCGACGGAGACGACGGTGGGCGCGTTGGCGCAGCGCGTGGACGACACGGGCGGGCGCGGCAGGCGTGGGGGCGTGGGGTTAGGGCGCCCGCTGGGGAACATGCGGGTGTACGTAGTGGACGCCGCCATGCGCCTGACGGGCATCGGCATCGCGGGCGAACTCTACATCGGCGGGGCGGGCGTGGCCAGAGGGTACTTGGGGCGGGCGGCGTTGACGGCCGAGCGGTTTGTGCCGGACCCGTTCTCTGGGCAGGTGGGCGGGCGCTTGTACCGGACGGGTGATGTGGCACGGTTGCTGCCCGATGGCGAGGTCGAGTTTATCGGGCGCGTCGATAATCAGGTGAAGTTTCACGGGTTCCGTGTCGAGTTGAATGAGATAAGCAGCGTTTTGAACCGGCAGCCGCAGATCAGGAACAGCGTCGTGCGGATGGTGAATGACAGGAACGGGAACGCGGTGTTGGTCGCCTATTATGTTTCGCGGCAAGAGTTGGAGGTGACGCTGTTGCGCGAACATCTGACCGGCAGCATTCTTGAGGAAACTATTCCTAACGTGTTCGTTCATCTGAAGAGGCTGCCGCTAACGCTGAACGGGAAGATTGATTATAACGCGCTCCCGTCGCTCGAAGAGGTCAGACAGAAGACGAAGCGCGTCATCATCGCCCCGCGCACGCCGACCGAAGAACAACTGGCCGCGATCTGGTCGGAGGTGTTGGGCATCGGGCAGCTCAGCATTCAGGATAACTTCTTTGAACTCGGCGGTCATTCGTTGATGGCGACCCGCGTGATCACGCGTGTCCGCGAATGCTTCAAAGTAGATGTGCAGTTGCGTGCGCTGTTTGAAGACCCGACGATTGCCGCTCTTGCGCTGGCGATAACGCAGATGCAGGCGAGCGCGCATGATGATGCAGAGATGGCTTTGCTGGTCGAAGAGATCAAGAGACTGTCAGGAGATGTCGCGCCCAGCGTCGTTTAAGGCGGCGGGCAAGTCGGTTGAAGCACATGGAAATCATGAGTAAACTGTCCAGCGAAATCGCCAGCCTGACACTTGAGCAGCGTGCCCTGCTTGAGTTGCGGCTCAGGCAAAAGAACGCCAACAGCACTGCTGCCTCCGGGATTCCGCGGCGCAAGAATGCCGGATCGTCGCCACTCTCGTTTGCACAGAAGGGCTTGTGGTTTCTCGGTCAATTGGAGCCGGGATCGCCACTGTATAGCTGTCCGTGTGCGCTGCGCATGAAGGGCACGCTCAACGTCGAGGCGCTTGAGCAAACATTGAACGAGATTATTCGGCGGCATGAAGTGCTGCGCACGACGTTTACGTCGGTCGAAGGCAAGCCGGTGCAAGTCATCGTCCCGGAGCTTGGCCTGACGCTGCCCGTCACGGATTTGAGCGATTCAGCCGAGGCGGAACGCGAGTCGCAGGCGCGACTCTTAATCACAGCCGAGGTGCGGACTCCCTTCGACCTCGCGCGCGGCCCGCTGGTGCGGGGCAAACTCTTGCGCTTGGGCGCGCAGGACCACATCGTGCTGCTGACGATGCATCACATCGTCGCCGACAGGTGGTCGAGCGATGTCCTCGTGCGCGAGACAACGGCGCTCTACGATGCCTTCTGCAAAGGGCAGCCGTCGCCGTTGCCTGAACTCCCGATCCAGTATACGGATTACGCCGCGTGGGAGCAGCAGCAACTTGAAAGTGACGCGCTGGCGCGAGGACTCGACTACTGGCAACGACAGTTGGCGGGCGCGCCGCCGTTGCTTGAGTTGCCGACCGATCACCCGCGGCCTAAAGTGCAAGGCTTCAAGGGCGCGCGCCACTCGTTCAGGCTGTCGCGCCCGCTCACGGAGGCACTCAAGAATTTAAGCCAGCGCGAAGCCGCAACGCTGTTCATGACGTTGCTCGCGGCTTTCAAGACGCTGCTTCATCGTTACACGAATCAAGACGACATTCTCGTTGGCACGCCCGTCGCAAATCGCAATCAGATCGAAACGGAGAAACTCATCGGCTTCTTCGTCAACACACTCGTGCTGCGCACCGACCTCTCAGGCGCGCCGAGCTTCCGCGAACTGCTCAGGAAAGTGCGCGAGACGTGTTTGGCTGCGTACTCGCAACTGGCAACGCCCTTTGAAAAACTGGTCGAGGAGTTGCAGCCGGAGCGCGACCAGAGCCGTAATCCATTGTTTCAGGTCATGTTTGTGTTGCAGAACGCGCCGCAGACCGTTCTCACGCTGTCGAATTTGACGCTGCAAAATCTCGAAGTCGATAGCGGCACGGCGATGCTCGACCTGACCCTCTCGATGGATTATGGAGAGGAAGGATTGAAGGGCGTGTTCGAGTACAACACAGACCTGTTCGACGCCGACACCATCGCACGCCTCGCCGGACACTTCCGCCAACTGCTCTCCGCCATCGTCGTGCAACCCGACCAACGCATCGGCGAATTGTCGCTGCTGACAGCGGAGGAACATCTCCAACTGCTCTCGCACTGGAACGACACACGCCGCGATTATCCGAGCCAGCACTGTATTCATGACCTTGTTGCGGAGCAGGCCGCACGGACGCCCGATGCCGTGGCCGTCATCTGCGGCGACGAGCCTCTCTCGTATCAAGCACTCAACGCGCGCGCTAATCAACTCGCACGCTATCTGCGGGCGCAAGGCGTCGGCGCCGAGACGCCCGTCGCAGTGATGATGGAACGCAGCACGCAGTTAGTCGTGGCCTTGCTCGGCGTGCTCAAGGCAGGCGGTGCGTATGTCCCACTTGATCCCGCGTATCCGCAAGAACGGTTGCGCTGGATGATCGCAGACACGGGTGCGCCGGTCGTCTTAACGCAGACAGCACTGGCCGGGCGCGTCGAGGTCGGCACCGCGCACGTGGTCTTGCTGGATGCGGAGTGGGCGCAGATCGCGCGCGCGCCGGCTGGTGCGCCGGAGTGGGCAGTGAGCAGCGAGCAGTTGGCCTACATCATCTACACGTCCGGTTCAACGGGGCGGCCGAAGGGTGTTCAGGTGTTGCATCGCTCGGTGGTGAACATCCTGTGGTCAATGAAGGAGCAGCCGGGGCTGGTGGCCTCGGACGTTTTCGTCGCGGTCACGACGCTGTCGTTCGACATCGCCGCGCTCGAACTTTTCTTGCCGTTGACGGTCGGGGCGCGCTTGGTCGTGGTGAAAAATCAGGTCGCGGCAGACGGGCGGCTGCTGGCGGAAACGTTGTCGAAGACCTACGCGACGGCGATGCAGGCGACTCCGGCAACGTGGCGTCTGTTGCTGGATGCGGGCTGGCAAGGTTCGCCCCGGTTCAAGATTCTTTGCGGCGGGGAAGCCCTGCCGCCTGAGTTGGCGAAGCGGTTGGTTAAACGCGGCACGGGACTTTGGAATTTGTATGGCCCAACAGAAACCACCATTTGGTCAACTGTGTTTCGGGTTGAAGCAGACAACGCGAGAGTGTTGATCGGCAAGCCCATCGCCAACACGCGCGTCTACGTTTTGGATTTGAACCGGCAACCTGTGCCGACGGGCGTGCCCGGCGAGTTGTGCATCGGCGGGGATGGGGTCGCACGCGGGTACTACAAGCGACCGGAATTGACGGCCGAAAAGTTCGTGGTCGCTTCTTTCGGCGACGGCGCGGGCGAGCGGCTTTACAGAACAGGCGACCTCGCGCGCTTCCTGCCGGACGGCAACCTCGAAGTACTCGGACGAATGGACCATCAAGTGAAGGTGCGTGGCTTCCGCATCGAACTGGGCGAGGTCGAAGGGGCGTTGACGCAGCACACGGCGGTGCGCGAAGCGGTGGTCGTCGTGCGCGAAGATGTGCCGGGGAACAAACACTTGGTCGGCTATCTCGTCGCGGCGGACGGGGGCGCTCCGGCGCTGAACGAGTTGCGCGGCTTCCTGAAAGAAAAGCTGCCGGAGTACATGATTCCGTCGATCTTCGTAACGCTCGCCGCGCTGCCGCTGACGCCAAACGGCAAGGTGAATCGACGCGTGTTGCCCGCGCCGACAGAGCACCGGCTTGAGTCGCAGCAAGCGTTCGTGCCAGCCCGCACCGCCATCGAAGAAGTGTTGTGCGGCATCTGGAAAGAAATCCTCAACGTCGAACGCGTCGGCATCCATGACAACTTCTTCGAGCTTGGCGGCCACTCGCTGCTGGCCACGCAAGTGCTTTCGCGCGTGCGCAAAGACTTAGAGGTTGACGAGCCGGTGCGCAGCTTCTTCGAGACGCCGACGGTCGCCGGCTTGGCCGAGCGCATCGAGACGCGGCGAAAGGCCGCGACCGGATTGACGCCGCCGCCGCTCAGCAGAGTTTCGCCGGGCGGCGACTTGCCGCTCTCGTTCGCGCAGCAGCGTTTATGGTTTCTCGATCAGTTGGAGCCGGAAAATCCCTTCTACAACATTCATGCGGCGGTGCGGCTGCGGGGGCGTCTCAATAGCGCGGCGCTTGAGCAGGCGCTCAACGAGATCGTCGCGCGGCATGAATCGCTGCGCACAAGCTTCAAATCCATCGCAGGCCAGCCCGTGCAGATTGTCGCGCCGCCCGCGCCGTTCGCGCTTGCGGTGACGGATTTAAGCGATGAGCCTGACGCGCAACGTGAACCTGCGTGTCGTCGGCTAGCGACGCAAGAAGCGCGGCGACCCTTCGATTTGCAACGCGAGTCGTTGTTTCGCGTGCGCTTGCTACGGCTCGGCGGCGAGGAACACGTGCTGCTTTTGACGATGCATCACATCATCTCTGACGGGTGGTCGATGGGCGTGGTAGTGCGCGAAACCAGCCGTCTCTACGAAGCATTTTCGCACGGCGCGGCGTCGCCGCTTGGCGCGTTGCCGATCCAGTACGCGGACTTCGCGCGCTGGCAGCGCGAGTGGCTGCGCGGCGAGACGCTCGACAACATGCTGGCTTACTGGAAGCAGCATCTTGCGGGCGCGCCGTCGGTGCTGCAATTACCTGCCGACCGACCGCGCCCGGCGGTACAGAGTTTCAAAGGCGCGCGCCACAAGTTTGCGTGGCCTGCTGCGTTGCTCGAAGAGGTGCGCGCGCTGTGCCAGCGGGAGGGCGTGACGCTGTTCATGCTTTTGCTGGCCGCGTTCGACGCGCTCTTGCATCACTGCACGGAACAGACCGAAATCGTCGTTGGCAGCGATGTCGCCAATCGCAACTTGCTTGAGACGGAAGGACTCATCGGCTTCTTCGTCAATCAAGTGGCGCTACGGGTGAGCACAGCCGGAAACCCCGACTTCCGCGAGTTGTTGGGCCGCGTGCGGCAGGCCGCGCTCGGAGCTTACGCGCATCAGGACGTGCCGTTCGAGAAAGTCGTCGAGGCGGTCAATCCGAAGCGGAGCTTCCAACATTCTCCGCTCATACAGGTCAAGCTGGTGCTCGGCAACATCCCCGTGCCGCGTCTGGACTTCGCGGGCTTGACGCTCTCGACGCTCGAACTTGAAAACGAAACCGCACAACTCGACATGATCTTGCACGTCGTTGAAACGGGGCATGGCTTAGACGGCTTCGTCGAGTACAACACCGAACTGTTCGACGACGCCACGATTGCCGAGTGGCTGAAGAGTTTCGTCGCCATTCTCCGGCAGGTCGTCGCAGCGCCCGAAACGCGTTTGAGCGAACTGCGCAGCCTCGTGCCGGACAAACACGCGCCGCGCCCGACGACCCGCCCCGAAGCGTCGGGCGGAGCCGCCGCGCCGACCTTGCGCGACATCAAGCGTCGCCCGGTTCGCCATGTGGTGCAGGCGAACATTGCAGAGCCAAAGGCCGACGCCGACGCTTTCTAAAGCAACCTCCCGCAGCAACCAAACCGAGCAGCCTCTACTACAACAAGAACACAAGCAGGCGCGACCAACGACGCGCCGACGCAACCGTGAACGACAGAAGCGGCGCGGCGGCGCGCATACGAATTTTCATCCGCGCCGGAATAGGTCTTTGATTTTCCCATGCAAGCAATCATTCAGGCACAGCGCCAGAAGAAGGAACTTATGCAGGAAGGCATCTTGTCCGCTATCGGAAACACGCCTCTCATCAAGTTGACGCAAGTGTTCAAAGGCAGCCCGTTTCACCTGTATGCCAAACTCGAAGCCTTAAATCCGGGCGGCAGCACGAAGGACCGTCCCGCCCGGCGCATCATTCAGCAGGGCATGGCCTCAGGCGAGATCGACCCCAACACGGTCATCATCGAATCGAGTTCGGGCAACATGGGCATCGGGCTGGCGCAGGCGTGCGCCTATTATGGCTTACGACTCATCTGCGTCGTCGATCCCAAAACCACTTTTCAGAACCTCACGCTGATGCGGGCTTACGGCGCGGAGATCGACCTCGTCACGGCACCGGACCGGGTGACCGGAGAGTTTCTTCAGGCGCGCATCGACCGCGTCGAGAGCTTGCGCCACTCCATCAAGAATAGTTTCTGGCCGAATCAGTATGCCAATCTCGACAACCCGCTCGCGCATTACGAAACGATGCGCGAGATTGACGACCAACTTGGCGGCGACATCGACTATCTCTTCTGCGCCACGAGCACCTGCGGCACGTTGCGCGGGTGCGTTGAATACATCCGCGCCCACCACTTGAAGACGAAAGTTTATGCGGTCGATGCCGTCGGCAGCATCATCTTCGGCGGGCCGATGGGGAAACGCCTGATTCCGGGCCACGGCGCGGCGCTTCGCCCTGAGATTTTCCAGCACAGCCTCGCCGACCGATGCATTCATGTGACCGACATCGACTGCGTGATCGGTTGCCACCGGCTGCTTCGCAACGAGGCGATTCTGGCCGGTGGCTCGTCGGGCGCGGTGCTGATGGCGATTGAACAGGTCAGGCACACCATCCCGCCCGACGCCGTCTGCGTCGCCATCCTCGCCGACCGGGGCGAACGCTATCTCGATACCATTTACTCGGAGGACTGGGTTGCCGAGCACTTCGGTTCCGTTTCACATTTCTGGCAAGAACCTACGGAGACTCAACCGTGCGTAATGACGACATCTTGATTTTAACAGGCCCCGAAGTTGACTTGCTGCTCACGGGCCGCGAGCTTGACGTGACCGACACGGTGCGGACGGCTTACGAAGTTCACGCCGGGCAAGACACGTTTCTGCCACCGTCTACCTTCCTGCGCTTTCCGCACAGCCCCGCGAATCGAATTATCGCGCTGCCGGCCTATCTCGGCGGCGACTTCGGCGTGACTGGAATCAAGTGGGTGGCATCGTTCCCGGACAATCTTCGCAAGGGGCTGGACCGCGCCTCGGCGGTTGTCATCCTCAACTCTGTGGAGACGGGGATGCCCGAAGCGATCATCGAAGGCTCGATCATCAGCGCCAAGCGGACAGCGGCGAGCGCGGCGCTGGCGGCGCGAGTTTTGCGAAGCGGCGCTGGCATCGCGTCCGTCGCGATCATCGGCTGCGGGCTGATTAACTTCGAGGTCGTGCGTTTCCTCGTGCGCCATTGTCCTGAGTTGGAGACGCTCGTGGTATTCGATCTCGACCCGGCGCGCGCCGAATTTTTCAAGCAAAGTTGTCGCGCCCTCTCCGAACGGATCGAAACGCGCACCGTCGCTGCCATCGACGATGCGCTTGCCGCCGCGCCTATCATCTCCATCGCCACGACCGCCGCCACACCGCACATCACAGACCTCGCAAAGGTCGCGCCCGGCAGCGTCGTCCTGCATGTTTCTTTGCGCGACCTCGCGCCGGAATTGCTGCTCTCGTGCGACAACGTCGTTGACGACATCGAGCACGTTTGCCGCGCGCAAACGTCGATTCATCTTGCCGAGCAGTTGACGGGCGACAGGGCTTTCATCCGATGCACGCTCGGCGACATTTTGACGGGGCAAGCGCTGGCGCGAACAAGCGCCGACAGCATCACCGTCTTCAGCCCCTTCGGCCTCGGCATTCTCGACCTCGCCGTCGCGCAGTACGTGTGCCGACTCGCGCGGCAACAAAATCAAGGCACGATCATCAATTCATTCCTCCCCGAACCGTGGGTCGAGCGCGGCCACGAACAGGCGCAGTCGGCGGCGGCACCTCTGCACATTTGAAGCGAGATTGAAAGTGAATATTCCGGTCATAGCAAGGCGCAAGCCGATACAAGTATCTGACAAGGGGCTGGTCAAAGCCGCGCTTCTGCATCCTGAACAGAAACTGCCGCTCGTCATGCAGCCCGCTGTCGAAGGCGTCAATCTCCTCGCGTGGGTGCAGAAGAACAGGGCTGAATTGAGGTCTGATTTGTTGAAGCATGGAGGCATCCTGCTCCGCGATTTCAGGGTCAAGACAGCCCTTGAGTTTGAACAGTTGACGCGCATGATTTCGGGCAACTTGCTCGATTATCATGAGCGTTCGTCGCCGCGCCGCGAGGTCGCCAACCAAATCTACACCTCGACCGATTACCCCGCCGCGCACAGCATCTTTTTGCACAACGAAAATTCGTACCAGCAGAATTGGCCGCTCAAGGTTTTCTTCTTCTGTCTCAAGTCCGCCGCGTGGGGCGGAGAAACGCCGATTGCGGATTGCCGCAACATCTACAAGCGCATCGCCCCGGCCATCAAAGAACGCTTCATCGAAAAGCAGTGGATGTACGTGCGCAACTTCGGCGATGGCTTTGGCCTCGACTGGCAAACCGTTTTTCAAACTTCGGACAAAGCTCTGGTGGAACAACACTGCGCGGCCAACGGCATCACGGTCGAATGGAAAGACGGCAATCGCCTGCGCACCAGAGCCGTCCGCCCAGCCGTCCACCGACACCCTGAGACGGGCGAAGAAGTTTGGTTCAATCACGCGACCTTTTTTCACATCTCGACGCTTGAGCCGGAAGTTCGCCAGAGCCTGCTCGCGGAGTTCACCGAAGAGAATCTGCCGGCCAACACTTTCTACGGCGACGGCTCGCCTATCGAACCGTCGGTGATGGCAGCCTTGCGCGACGCGTATCTCCAAGAGCAAGTCATCTTCTCGTGGCAAGCGGGCGACGTGCTTCTGTTGGACAACATGCTGGCGGCGCATGGACGCGCCCCATACACCGGCGCACGCACGGTTTTGGTCGGGATGGCCGAGCCGGTTAGTTTGAAAAATCTCAACGCGGAAACGCGCGGACGTTAAGTATGCAAAGCAACATAATCGAAGGTTATCAACTTTCACCACGCCAAAAACAGCTTTGGGTGCTACAGCAGAACGAACCGCGCTTGCCCGCCGTCGCGCAGGGCGTCGTCTTGATCGAGGGCGATCTCGACGCGCGACGCCTGCAAGAAGCTTTGGCGCAAGTCGTCGGCAGGCATGAGATTCTGCGCACCACTTTTCAATGCCTCCCTGAGTTGGATTTGCCGCTTCAAGTCATCGCCGACGATTCGGAATCGCTCGCGTGCGATTTTCATGTGGTCGAACTCGAACATGACGAGCAGCCCGACGCGCGCCTCGAAGCGTTGCGCCTGCAAGAGCAAGCGCGCCCCTTCGACTTCGAGCGCGGCCCGCTGCTGCGCGCCTGTCTCCTTCGGCTCTCGCCTGTTCGTCATTATCTGTTGCTCACGCTGCCCGCGCTTATCGCCGATGCGCGCTCGCTCGCCAACATCTTCGACGAACTCGCGGCACTCACCGCCGGTGGCCAAGACATCGACGCCGCGCCAAGCATGCTGCAATACGCCGACTTCTCCGAGTGGCACAACCAATTGCTCGAAAGCGATGATGCGATTGCCGGACGCGACTTCTGGCAGACCCGCCAACTGACGACAGACTCTACGTTGCCGCTCACCTCATCCATCGACGCGCAATCTTCAGGCTTCACGCCGGAGTTGCTCCGCACGCACCTGACGGCGGAACTGACCGCCGCCCTACGATGGATGGCCGAAGCGCGCGGAGCGAGCGAAGAAGAGTTCTTGCTCACCTGCTGGCTCTGCCTCCTTGCTCGCCACACTGCGTCCACCACCCCACTCGTCGCCGTCCTCTCCGATGGTCGCCCCTATCCCGAACTCCTTCACGCCATCGGACTCTACGCACGCCTGCTGCCCGTGACGGTTGCAACCGCCCCCGCCACGCGCTTCAACGACATGCTGGCGCGCACCGCCGACGCGCTCGCTCAGGCCCGACGCTGGCAGGACTATTTCTCACGCGACTTGTTGGACACACCCGACGCAGTTTGGCCGCACGGGACCGCAGAAGCGGCGCGTCGAGCATGGGCTGCCAGCTTTGCCTACGAGCGCGTGCCGCGCAACCTCACCACGGGCGTTCGCCACTGGCAGTGGCACGACTCTCAGACGTGGAGCGAACCCTCTGTGCTCGCCTTGCGCTGCGTGGCTGCGGCTGACCAAGCGGGCGAGCAGCGAGCGGGCAACATCGAGTTGCGGTGGCATTACGACGGGGCGCGCCTCGACGCCGCAAGCGTCAGCAGCCTCGGCGAGCAGTACGTGTCGTTGCTGCGCGCGGCGGTCGCGCATCCTGATGCGCTGCTCACGGACCTCGACAGCGTCGGCGACGAACAACGGCGGCGCGTGGTCGAAGAGTGGAACCGCACGGACGAGGTGTTGGCGCACTCCGAGTATGCCATCCATGAACTTGTTGCAGAGCAGGCAACGCGCACGCCTGATGCGGTGGCGGTAGCGTCCGGCGCGGACCAACTCACTTATCGTGAACTCGATGCGCGTGCCAATCAACTCGCACGATATCTGCGGGCGCGCGGCGTGGGCGCGGAGACGCCCGTCGCAGTGATGTTGGAGCGCAGCACGGCGTTAGTCGTCGCGTTGCTCGGCGTGCTCAAGGCAGGTGGGGCGTATGTCCCACTTGATCCCACGTATCCGCACGAGCGGTTGCGCTGGATGATGGCGGACACGGGCGCGGCGGTCGTGCTGACAGAGAGCGGATTGACGCAGTACGTGCCGCCGAGCGCCGCGCAGATGACGTTGATTGACGTGGACTGGGCGCGGATTGCGATTGAGAGTGCGGCTGCGCCGGAATGGAAAGTTAACAGCGCGCAGTTGGCCTACATCATCTACACGTCGGGTTCGACGGGCAAGCCCAAGGGCGTGATGGTTGCGCATCGACAGATCGTTAACCGGCTGCTGTGGATGCAACAACGGTTTCCGCTCTCCGACTCCGATGCCGTGTTGCAGAAGACGCCTTTCAGTTTCGATGCATCGATTTGGGAGTTCTTCGTGCCGCTGTTGGCCGGAGCGCGCCTCGTGATGGCGCAACCGGGCGGCCATCGAGACGTGGCTTATCTGGTGCGCGAGATTGCGAATAAAGGCATCACGGTGTTGCAGGTCGTGCCGTCGTTGTTGTGGGCGGTGGTCGAAGAGGATGGATTGGCGCGCTGCGAAACGTTGCGGCGGGTCTTCAGCGGTGGCGAGGCGTTGCCGCAGGACTTGGCCGAGCGGTTCGGAGAGCGTGCGCCGTGGGTGGAATTAATCAACCTGTACGGCCCGACCGAGGCAAGCATCGACGCGACGTACCACCCATGCAGCGGCGAGCCGGAGCAACGGCGACGTGCGACCGGTGCGACCGTAGAAATCGGGCGACCGCTGGGGAACGTGCGGGTCTATGTGGTGGATGCTGCGATGCGCCCGACCGGCATCGGCGTGGCCGGTGAACTCTACATCGGCGGCAGCGGCGTCGCCAGAGGTTACTTCGGTCGTGCCGAGTTGACAGCTGAGCGGTTCGTGCCCGACCCCTTCTCCGGTCAGGCGGGAGGCCGACTCTACCGGACGGGCGACGTGGCGCGCGTGCGTGCTGACGGCGAAGTGGAGTTCATCGGTCGTCTCGATAATCAGGTCAAGGTGCGCGGGTATCGCATCGAGTTGGGCGAGATCGAGGCGGCGCTGCGCACTCATCCAGCGGTGCGTGAGGCGGTCGTCCTCGTTCACGACGATGAGGGCGGCGACAAGCGCCTCGTCGCTTACGTGGTGCGCGGGGCGCGCAATGAGAGTACGCAACCAACCGCCATCGCGGACGGCAGCGCCGTAGATTGGCGAGGGCACCTGAGCGGGATGCTGCCCGACTACATGATCCCTTCCGCTTTCATCGCGCTCGACCACTTGCCGCTGACTCCCAACGGCAAGCTCGACCGCGCCGCCCTCCCATTTGAACAACCTCGCGCCGTCGTCTCCGACGCTCATCCGATCACGCCGCTGACACCCACTCAGGAGGTCATCGCCGCCATCTGGTCGGCGCTGCTCCACGTCGAACAACCCCACCTCGACGATGACTTCTTCGCCGCGGGCGGGCATTCGCTGCTCGCCACGCAGTTGATCTCGCGCGTCGCCGCGGTGTTTGGCGTCGAGGTAGCGGTGCGCGCGCTGTTCGAGTCGCCGAGCATCGCGGGATTGGCCGCGCGGGTCGACGAGGCGGTGCGTGCGCAGCACGGCATTGAGATGCCGCCGTTGGAGCGACGCGCGGAACGAGCGGGACGCGCGGCGTTGTCGTTTGCGCAGCAACGGTTGTGGTTTCTCGACCAGTTGGAGCCGGGCAGTGCCACCTACAACGTGCCGATGGCGGTGCGGCTGCGTGGTGAGCTGAAGGTGGAGGCGCTGGCATGGGCGTTGACGCAGATAGTGCGGCGGCACGAGGTGTTGCGCACGACGTTCCAGGCGGAAGCGGGTCGCCCCGTGCAGGTGATCGGAGAAGCGCGGGCGATAGAAGTGGAGGTGGAAGACCTGCGCGGCGGCGCGGAGACAGCGAATGCGGAGGAGGTGGAAGCAGCAGCGCGGCGGATCGCACAAGAGGAGGCGGGCCGGGCGTTCGACCTAGCGGCGGGACCGGTGTTCAGAGTGCGGTTGTTGCGGGTGGGCGCGGCGGAGCATGTGCTGGTGGTGGTGCTCCATCACATCGTGTCGGACGGGTGGTCAACGGGCGTGTTGGTGCGAGAGTTTGCTGCGCTCTACGAGGCGCACGCGGGCGGCATGGTCAGTAGCGAAGCAGCAAGCGATGTGGTCAGTGAGTTGGCGGAACCGGCGGTGCAGTATGCGGATTATGCGGAGTGGCAGCGGGGATGGATGCGGGGCGAGGTGTTGGAGCGACAGTTGGGATACTGGCGCGAGCAGTTGGCGGGAGCGCCGGAGGGGATGGAGTTGGGCGTAAGGGAGCGGCCGGTGGTAGCGCGGCACGAGGGAGCGGAGCGGCGGTACGAGGTGGGGGAGGAGGAGTGGCGGGGAGTTAGGGAGTTGAGCGTGAGAGAGGGAGTGACGCCGTTCATGGTGCTGTTGGCGGCGTTCGACGTGTTGTTGTGGCGGCACACGGGTCTGTCCGACATCGTCGTGGGTACTGATGTCGCGAACCGCAATCGAACGGAGTTGGAAGGGCTAATCGGGTTCTTTGCGAATCAACTAGTGCTGCGCACCGACCTCTCAGGCGACCCGAACTTTAAAGAGTTGCTGGGGCGCGTGCGTGAGGTATGTCTGGGGGCGTATGCGCATCAGGATTTGCCCTTTGAAAAATTGGTGGAAACACTTCAGTCAGGACGCGACTTGAGCAAGAACCCGCTCTTTCAGGTGATGTTCGTTTTTCAGAATGTCCCCATGCCGGCGCTTGAACTGCCAAGCCTGTCGCTGAGCTTGTTCGAGATAGGCGGCAACGTCAACGCCAAATTCGATCTCACGCTATTTATCACGGAGACGAAATCGAGCGTATCAATAAACTGGAATTACAACACGGATTTGTTCGACGCGGCGACCATCTCCCGCTTGGCTCTCCGCTTCCAACACCTCCTCGCTTCCATCGTCGCTCACCCCGACGCGCGCCTGCTTCAACTCGACTTCATCCCCCAATCGGAAATCACGCTCGCTCAAGCCGAAGAGACGAAGCGTAAGGAAGCCAAGCGCAACAGGTTCATCAAGTCAACACCGAAGGCGATAGACTTGCGCGAAGTGAGCGTGGTGCAAACCTCTCAACTCGGCTCCGCTTCGCTCCCTCTTCTCCTTCATCCACGCTTCGACCACGTTGACCTCCTCGATTGGTCTGCCGCTCATCAACCCCTCCTCAACGATCACCTCCTCCGGCACGGTGCCCTCCTGTTTCGCGGCTTCGGCATCCGCTCTGCCGACTCCTTCGAGCGCTTCGCCCGCTCCTTCTGCCCCGAACTCTTCGCCGAATACGGCGACCTGCCGCGCACCAGCCTCGGCGGCCACGTCTACGGCTCGACACCTTATCCACCCGACCAGCCCATCCTCTTCCATAACGAGAGTTCGCAGATGCACTGCTGGCCGCGCAAGATCTTCTTCGGCTGCACGCAAGCCGCCCGAAGCGGCGGACAGACTCCGGTGGTCGATTGCCGACGCGTCTATCAGCGATTGGAAGCGGGTCTGCGCGACAAGTTCGCACGCCTCGGAGTGATGTACGTGCGCAACTTCACGGCGGGGTTGGACGTGAGTTGGCAGGAGTTCTTCCGCACCAGTGAGCGAGCGGAGGTGGAGCGGTACTGTCGGGAGGCAGGAATAGAGTGGGAGTGGAGAGGGGATGGAGGATTGCAGACGCGGCGAGTGTGTCAGGCGGTGGTGCGCCATCCGGAGACGGGCGAGCTGGCGTTTTTCAACCAGATACAGGCGCATCACGTGTCGTGTTTGGCTGCGGGAGTACGGGAGTCGGTGCTGAGTTTATTTGGTGAGCGAGGAGCGCCGCGCAACGTCTACTTTGGCGACGGGAGCAGGATAAGTGATGAGGAGATGCAGGAGGTGCGGGAGGTGTACGAGGAGGAGGCGGTGGATTTTGGATGGGAGCAGGGCGATGTGCTGGTGGTGGAGAACATGCTGGTGGCGCACGGGCGGCGGGCGTATGCGGGCGAGCGGCACGTGATGGTCACCATGGGCGATATGTTTTCGCTTCAAGATTAAACGGGCCATCCCGTCCATGCCGGACGACAAGAGGGATGATAGATGAATGCGATTCTAAAAATCGGACACGTGCTGCGAACGGACGATGAGGGCTATCTCGTCAACGAATCATGCGCGGCCAACATCGCTTCGCCGTGGGACAGGGTTGTCGAAGCTGTCAGGGACGCTTACCTGAAGAATCTCGGCGAGCAGGTGCACAGCATCTACATCAGAGGCTCGGTCGCCAGAGGACACGCGATTGAAGGCATCTCCGATGTTGATAGCTTTGCCGTGATTCGCGGGATGGATAAGCCGCCGGACTTCTCTTGGGTTCGTGAACTGAATCATGAGATCGAGGCGAACAATCCTTTCTGCAACGGCATTGAAATCGTTTGCCTGTCTTACGAAGAACTGCTCAATTACGACAACCCGGAGTTGGCCTCTTGGCGGATGATCATCAAGACGCAGAGCGTCTGCATTTTCGGCGAAGACTTGGCCGGCAGTCTGCCCCGATTCAAACCCGGCACGGAGACGTTCACCCATGCCGGAGACATGCGCAGAGATATTGAGAAATTCTCCGACGGGTTGCGCGCCATCAAAATCGTCACGAAGTTTCCGTACGGCAATCGAATCCTGAAGCGTTTCGGCGTCGACCCGGAGCAGCTGCCGAAATCCGGCTGCCAGTGGGTGATGAAGCGAATGGTGCGCACGGGATTTGAAATCGTGATGGAAGACGAGCGCGCCTACACGCGCGACCTCTACCCCTGTTACGAGTTGTTCTCCAAGCACTACCCCGCCCAAGCGGAACAGATGCGCAGGGCTTTAGAACTGACGATCAATCCTTCTTCCGACCCGAAAGAAATACTCGCCTTCCTCAACGATTTCGGGCCGTGGCTGGTCAGCAAGACGGAACACAAACTGGGCATCGCGGAAACCCGAAAAGGCGCGTCCGCGAGATTCATCTCTATTTTAAAAAGCGTCGCCAAAAAGAACGGGGACAAGAAGAAAAAATAAGCCTCCGGCACGCATGCCGCGCAACTCGAATGCCGCGTCCCGATAGCCCGCGCGCCATCTCATTATTGTCATCATCCTTCGATAAGTAATCCGCACGGACACAATTATGCAAACCACCGTTAACGCCTTTCAACTCTCGCCCCAACAAAAAGAGATGTGGCTGCTGCAAGCGGACACCCCTGCTTGGCACAATCAGGTCGAGGTTTCGATTGAGGGGAATCTCGATGCACTGGATTTGAAAAAGGCTCTGCAACGGGTCGTCAACCGACACGAAAGTCTGCGCACCAATTTTTATCATCAGCCCGGCCTGCGCGTTCCCTTTCAGGTGGTCGCCGATGAGGGTGCACCGTCGTGGCACGAACTCGACTTCAGCGATGTGCCAGCCGCGCAGCACGATGAACGGTTGGAAGTTGCGCGCGTGCAGGAACGCGCGCACGTCTTCAACTTCGAGCATGGCACACTCGTGCGCGCCTGTTACGTTCGACTCTCCGATGCCCGTCACCATCTGCTGCTCTCAGTTCCGGCGCTCGTCGCAGATGCACGCTCACTGTCAAATTTGGCCGAAGAGATAAGTCGTTGTTACGCGTCAAACGCACAGGAAGACGACCTTGATGAGCCTGTCCAATATGTGCAGTTCTCCGAATGGCAGAACGAACTGCTTGAAGGCGACGAGGCCGAAGAAGGAAAAGCGTACTGGCGCGCTCAAGACATCGACGCACGCACCAACCGAAGATTACCCTTCGACAATGCGCACGACGATTCCGCCGATTTCACACCGCGCTCCCTGAGCGTTTCGCTACCCTCCTCATTCCATGCGCGACTCAGAGCCGTCGCCGACGCGCACGGAGCGAGCGCGGAAGAGTTCCTGCTCGCCTGCTGGCTCGGTCTGCTGGCGCGCCACACTGCGCCCACCGCCCCGCTCGTCGCCGTCCTGTGCGACGGGCGCGACTACGCCGAACTCCACCACGCCATCGGGCTCTACGCCCGCTTCCTGCCCGTGACGCTCGCGGTCGCCACCCCCACGCTGCGCTTCGCCGAGTGGCTGGCGCACACCGCCGCCACGCTCGCCGCCGCCCGCCGCTGGCAAGAATACTTCGCCCGCGACCTGCGCACTATCACCGCCGCCACGCCCGACGACGCACCCGCGACCGGCGATCACTGGGCCGCCACGTTTGCCTACGAGCGCCGCAGCGCCGCCGTCACGGCGGGCGCTTTGCGCTGGCGCTGGCACGCCTCGCACGCGGCGAGCGAACCAGCGACACTCACCTTGCGCTGCGTCGTGCCGCAGCCGAGAAGCGGCATTCGAGTTGCAGTGGGACTACGACGGGGCGCGCCTCGACGCCTCAAGCGTCAGCAGCCTCGGCGAGCAGTACGCGGCACTGCTGCGCGCGGCGGTCGCGCAGCCCGCCGCGCTGCTCACGGACCTCGACAGCGTCGGCGACGAACAACGGCAGCGCGTGGTCGAAGAGTGGAACCGCACGACCGAAGTCTATGCGCAGACCGACTCGTGCATCCACGAACTCATCACAGAGCAAGCCGCGCGCACGCCCGCCACGGTGGCGGTGGTCTGCGAAGGCGAGCGGCTCTCGTATCAAGCACTCAACGCCCGCGCCAATCAACTAGCCCGCTATCTGCGGGCGCGCGGTGTGGGCGCGGAGACGCCCGTCGCAGTCATGCTGGAGCGGAGCACGGCGTTAGTCGTCGCGCTGCTTGGCGTGCTCAAGGCAGGCGGTGCCTACGTGCCGTTAGACCCGGCGTATCCAGCGGAACGGTTGCGCTGGATGATCGCAGACACGGGTGCGCCGGTCGTCTTAACGCAGACAGCACTGGCCGGGCGGGTCGAGGTCGGGGCGGCGCGAGTTGTGTTGCTGGATGCAGAGTGGGCGCAGATCGCACGCGAGCCGGCTGGTGCGCCGGAGTGGCAGGTGGACAGCGAGCAGTTGGCCTACATCATCTACACGTCTGGCTCGACGGGGCAGCCCAAGGGCGTGATGGTCACGCAGCGCGCGCTGGTCAACTACACGCTGGCGGCCCAGGTGCGGCTGGAGTTCGCACCCGGCTTGCGCTACGCCAGCGTCTCGACGTTTGCCGCCGACCTCGGGCACACCATGCTCTATCCGGCGCTCATCAGTGGCGGCACGTTCCACCTGGTGACGGCGGCGCGCGCGACCGATGCGGCGCTGCTGGGCGCGTACTGCGAGCGCGAGCGGATCGACTGCTTGAAGATCGTGCCGTCGCACTTGGCGGCATTGGTGGCGGCGGGCGGGGGTGCGGGACAAGGAGTGGTGCCGCGCGCCCGGTTAGTGTTGGGCGGCGAAGCGGCGAGTTGGGCGTTGGTCGAGCGGGTCGCGGCGTTGCGCGGTGGGGCGGCGTCAGGCGGCGCGGGCGCGCGCGGCGGCTGTCGGGTCTACAACCACTATGGACCGACGGAGACGACGGTGGGCGCGTTGGCGCAGCGCGTGGACGACACAGGCGGGCGCGGCAGGCGTGGGGGCGTGGGGTTAGGGCGCGCGATGGGGAACATGCGGGTGTACGTAGTGGACGCCGCCATGCGCCCGACGGGCATCGGCATCGCGGGCGAACTCTACATCGGCGGGGCGGGCGTGGCCAGAGGGTACTTGGGGCGGGCGGCGTTGACGGCCGAGCGGTTTGTGCCGGACCCGTTCTCTGGGCAGGTGGGTGGGCGCTTGTACCGGACGGGTGATGTGGCACGGCTGCTGCCCGATGGCGAGGTCGAGTTTATCGGGCGCGTCGATAATCAGGTGAAGCTGCGCGGCCATCGCATCGAGTTGGGCGAGATTGAAACGGCACTACGGACGCATCCCGCGGTGCGGGAGGCGGTCGTGCTCCTGCGTGCGGATGGCGAGGGCGACAAGCGGTTGGTCGCTTACGTCGTTGGGCATGACGATGGCGCAGGTGGTGCGCTTGAAGCTGACGCACCGGTAGTTGCCGGAATGAAAGGCGGCGCAACGCTCGCACCTATTGAGTTGCGTCAGCACCTCGGCGGGCTGCTGCCCGACCACATGATCCCTTCCGCTTTCATCTCGCTCGCCGCGTTGCCGCTGACACCCAACGGCAAGCTCGACCGCGCCGCCCTCCCAGCCGAACAAACGCACGCACCAAGCGGCGAGCAGCCGCACGCTGCGCCGCGCACGCCCACCGAAGAGGTCATCGCCGCCCTCTGGTCAACCCTCCTTCATGTCGAACACCCCCGGCGCGACGATGACTTCTTCGCCGCGGGCGGTCATTCGCTGCTCGCCACCCAACTCATCGCGCGCCTTGCCGCGGTGTTTGGCGTCGCCATCGCCGTGCGCACGCTGTTCGAGGCGCCGAGCATCGCGGGATTGGCCGCGCGGGTCGACGAGGCGGTGCGTGCGCAGCACGGCATTGAGATGCCGCCGTTGGAGCGACGCGCGGAACGAGCGGGACGCGCGGCGTTGTCGTTTGCGCAGCAACGGTTGTGGTTTCTCGACCAGTTGGAGCCGGGCAGTGCCACCTACAACGTGCCGATGGCGGTGCGGTTGCGTGGTGAGCTGAAGGTGGCGGCGCTGGCATGGGCGTTGACGCAAATAGTGCGGCGGCACGAGGTGTTGCGCACGACCTTCCAGGCGGAGGCGGGTCGCCCCGTGCAGGTGATCGGAGAAGCGCGGGCGATAGAAGTGGAGGTGGAAGACCTGCGCGGCGGCGCGGAGACAGGCCGGGAATGCGGAGGAGGTAGGAAGCAGCAGCGCGGCGGATCGCACAAGAGGAGGCGGGCCGGGCGTTCGACCTAGCGGCGGGACCGGTGTTCAGAGTGCGGTTGTTGCGGGTGGGCGCGGCGGAGCATGTGCTGGTGGTGGTGCTCCATCACATCGTGTCGGACGGGTGGTCAACGGGCGTGTTGGTGCGAGAGTTTGCTGCGCTCTACGAGGCGTATGCCAGTCGGAGTGTCGGCGAGGCAGCCAGCGACGCGGCGAGTAGTGCAGTGAGTGCTGAAGTGCGCGGTGCGGGCAGTAGTAGTGCCGAACAGATGCAGGCGAGTGGGTTGGCGGAGTTGGCGGTGCAGTATGCGGATTATGCGGCGTGGCAGCGCGGGTGGTTGCAAGGCGAGGTGCTGGATGAACAGTTGGGCTACTGGCGCAAGCAGTTGGGTGGGCTGGCGTCGGGGCTGGAGTTGGCGGGTGCGCGGGCGCGGCCGGCGGTGGCGCGGCATGTGGGCGCGCAGCAACGCTACGAGGTTGGTGCGGCGGAGTGGCGCGGGGTGCAGGCGCTCAGTGGGCGGGCGGGTGTGACGCCGTTCATGGTGTTGTTGGCGGTCTTTGACGTGTTGTTGTGGCGGCAGACGGGCCAGGCTGACATCGTCGTGGGCACGCCGATAGCTAATCGCAGCCGGAATGAGCTTGAAGGGTTGATTGGTTTCTTCACCAACACGTTGGTACTGCGCACGGATGTAAGCGGCAACCCGACGTTTCTCGAATTGGTGCAGCGTGTGCGGGAGGTCTGTCTGGGGGCATATGCGCATCAGGATGTGCCGTTTGAAAAATTGGTGGAAGCATTGGAGCCGGAGCGGAAACTGAGCCGCACGCCGCTATTTCAGGTCGCGTTGGTTATGCAGAACACGCCGCTCACCGAGTTTCGATTGTCCGGTTTGCATGTGAGCGCGATGCCGGTCGAAAGCCGGACCTCGAAGTTCGATTTGACGCTGCGATTGTCGGAAGGTCAAGAAGGTTGGAGCTTCACGCTGGAATACGATACAGACCTGTTCGACGCCGACACCATCGCACGCCTCGCCGGACACTTCCGCCAACTCCTCTCCGCCATCGTCGCGTGCCCGGACCAACGCATCGGCGACTTACCCTTGTTGACCGCCGCGGAACGGCAGCAACTCCTCACGCACTGGAACGACACCCGCCGCGCCTATCCCAGCCAGCAAGGCATGCACGACCTGGTCGGCGCGCAAGCTGCACGCACGCCTGATGCTGTGGCCGTCGTCTGCGGCACAGACCGGCTCACGTATCGTGACCTGAACGCGCGCGCTAATCAAGTCGGCCCGCTATCTGCGTGCGCGCGGTGTGGGCGCGGAAACGCCCGTGGCGGTCATGCTGGAACGGAGCACGCACTTAGTGGTGGCCTTGCTCGGCGTGCTCAAAGCAGGTGGAGCGTATGTCCCACTTGATCCCGCGTATCCGCAAGAGCGGTTGCACTGGATGATCGAAGACACAGGCGCGCCAGTCGTCTTAACGGAGACTGCCTTGGCGCGACGCGTCGAGGTCGGGGCCGCGCACCTTGTCTCGATAGATGAAGAGTGGGCACAGATAGCGCGCGAGAGCGATGCTGCACCGGAGTGGGCAGTGAGCCATGAGCAGTTGGCCTACATCATTTACACGTCGGGTTCGACGGGCAAGCCGAAGGGCGTGATGGTGAGCCATGCCAATGTTGTCCGCCTCTTCGCGGCTACGCAGGAGTGGTTTGAGTTTGATGAAAGAGATGTCTGGACACTGTTTCATTCCTATGCGTTCGATTTCTCCGTTTGGGAGATGTGGGGCGCGCTGTTTTACGGCGGCCGTCTGGTGGTAGTCGATTACTTTGTCAGTCGCTCGCCCGAAGCCTTTCACAAGTTGCTGTGTGATGAGGGCGTGACCGTCCTTAATCAAACACCTTCCGCCTTTCGGCAACTGATACAAGCAGACCGAGAGTCGGATGCCTCCGTCCAACTCGGCTTACGTCTGGTCATCTTTGGCGGCGAAGCTTTGGAGTTGCAAAGCCTGAAGCCGTGGTACGAACGGCACGGGGACCAGCGCCCACGCTTGGTCAACATGTACGGCATTACGGAAACCACCGTGCATGTCACGTATCGCTCGTTGACGTTGGACGATGTGAGCAAGGGGTCGGGCAGCGTCATCGGTGGTCCGATACCGGACCTGCGCATGTACCTGTTGGATGAGTACATGCAGCCGGTGCCAGTGGCGGTGGCGGGGGAACTCTACGTAGGTGGGGCGGGCGTGGCGCGCGGCTATCTCAATCGACCGGAGTTGACCGCCGACAGATTTGTGCCTGACCCGTTCGCGTCCGCTGTGGGCGCACGCCTCTACCGCACGGGCGACCTGGCGCGTCTGCTGCCAGACGGCGAGTTGGAATACTTGGGGCGGCTGGACCAGCAGGTCAAGGTGCGCGGTTACCGGATCGAGTTAGGCGAGGTTGAAGCGGCATTGCGCAGCCACGAGGCGGTGCGCGAAGCGGTGGCGCTGGTGCGCGCCGACGCCGCCGGGAACAAGCGGTTGGTGGCCTACGTGGTGCGGGCGCAGGTCGTGCCCGCGAAGGGCGCAGCAGGGGACAAAGCGGTCGAAGCGGAGCTTAGTGTCGGCGAGTTACGCCAGCACTTGAGCGGGCTGTTGCCGGAGTACATGGTCCCGGCGGCGTTGGTCGTGCTCGATGCGCTGCCTTTAACGCCCAACGGCAAACTCGACCGCGCGGCGTTGCCGGTTGGCGGCATGGGCGACGGCGAGCAGGCGCGGGTGTACGAGATGCCGCGCGACGAAGTCGAGCGCGCTCTGGCAGGCATCTGGGGGGAAGTGTTGGGCGCGGAGCAGGTTGGCGTCGCGGACAACTTCTTCGAGTTGGGTGGCGACTCCATCCTCAGCGTCCGCGTGCTGGCGCTCGCCAGAGAAAAGGGGTTGAGCTTTTCGTTACAGCAATTGTTCCAGCATCAGACGATTCGCGAACTCGCGCAGGAAATCGACGCCGCCGTAGCGAACGTGGAAGACAACGTTCAGGGCGAACGGTTCGACCTCATTTCGGAAACAGACCGGGCGAAGATTCCGGCGGGCATCGAGGATGCTTACCCGCTCTCAAGGCTTCAGGCCGGGATGCTTTATCACATGGCGTTGACGCCCGACTCACCGGCTTATCACAACGTAAATAGCTGGCCGCTGCAACTGCGCTTCGACGGCACGGCGTTTCAGCAAGCCGTGCAGCGCGTTGTCGAGCAACACGCGATACTTCGCACTTCATTCGACCTCAACGGGTATAGCCAACCGTTGCAACTGGTCCATCAGACCGCTTCGCTGCCCGTGCGGGTCGAAGATATTCGTAAACTCACGTCCGACGAGCAGGAAGGCGCGGTGGCCGATTACGTGGCGGGCGAGAGACAACGGAAGTTCGACATGTCGCAGCCGCCCTTGTTGCGCTTCTGCGTCCAGCGAAGGTCGGATGAAGCGATACAGTTTACGCTGACGGAATGTCACGCCATCCTCGACGGGTGGAGTTTGCAATCAATCCTCGCGGAAATTTTCCGTCATTACTCCGCGCTGCTCGAACATCAACCCGCGCCTGATGAACAACCGCTCGCCACTTCGTTTAAGGACTTCATCCGTTTGGAGCGCGCCGCGCTCGACTCCGAAGAATGTCAGACCTACTGGCAGCAAAAGTTGACCGACTACACGCCGCTCGCGTTGCCGCGCTGGCGTGCCGTCGCCGCGCGGGTTGGCGATGCGCCGCGGATTCGGAGGCAAAGTATCCGCCCCGACGCCGAAGTGCTCGAAGGCTTGCAGCAGCTCGCGCGCCGCGCCTCGGTTCCGTTCAAGAGCGTGTTACTGGCAGCACATCTCAAAGTGTTGAGCCTGCTCAGTGGTCAGACAGATGTTACGACGGGGTTGGTTAGCAACGGGCGGCCCGAACAGTCCGACGGCGAGCGCGCGTGCGGTCTGTTCCTCAACACGGTCCCCTTCCGGCTGCACCTGAACGGCAGCACATGGACGGAATTTGCCCGCGCGGTTTTTGAAGCCGAGCGCGAGTTGTTGCCCTTCCGACGCTACCCGCTGCTCGCGCTACAGAAGGGGCGCGGGACGCTGCCGCTCTTCGAGGTGTCTTTCAACTACGTACATTTCCACGTCCTCAAAGACATGATGCAGTCGGGAGAAGTGCAGGCCTTGAACATCGGCAGCCGAATGTTCGAGGAGACAAACTTCACCCTGTCGGCGTCGTTCAGTTTGTCACCGTTGTCGGACCAACTGACATTGTCACTCGATTGCGATGCCACGCAGTTGTGCGACGCTCAGATTGACGCCATCGGCAAGCTTTACGAAAACGTGTTGCACACCGTAGCTGCCAACGCTGCCGCCCGTCACGAATCTCATTCCTACGTCTCGGAAGTTGAGCAGCACAAGATATTGGTTGAATGGAACAGGACGGACGAAGCATTCGCGCAGGCCGGGAGTTGTCTGCATGAGTTGGTCGCGGAGCAGTCCGCGCGCACGCCCGATGCGTTGGCGGCGGTTTGCGCGGGCGAGCGACTCTCTTATCAAGAACTGAACGCACGCGCCAATCAACTGGCACGCTATCTCCGCGCGCAAGGCGTCGGCGCAGAGACGCCCGTCGCAGTGATGTTGGAGCGCAGCACGGCGTTGGTCGTGGCGTTGCTCGGCGTGCTCAAGGCGGGCGGTGCCTACGTGCCTTTGGAGCCGGATTATCCGCAGGAGCGGCTGCGTTGGATGATCGAGGACACGGGGGCGGCGGTGGTGCTTAGCGAAAGTTCGTTGGCGGGGCGTATGCCGGAGAGCGCGGCACGGGTCGTCTTGATTGACGCGGAGCGGGAGCAGATTGGGAGAGAGAGTGGAGATGCGCCGGAGTGGAAAGTCGGCGACGAACAGTTGGCCTACATCATCTACACGTCGGGTTCGACGGGGCAGCCCAAAGGGGTGATGGTTGCGCATCGACAGATCGTCAACCGCCTGCTCTGGATGCAGCACCGCTTTCCGCTCTCCGCGTCAGATGCCGTGTTGCAGAAGACGCCTTTCAGCTTCGACGCCTCGGTCTGGGAATTTTTTGTCACGCTTCTGGCCGGTGCGCGCCTCGTGATGGCTCGTCCGGGCGGTCATCGCGATGTGTCGTATCTGCTGCGAGAAGTGGCGGAGCAGGGTGTGACGGTGTTGCAGGTGGTGCCGTCGCTGCTGCGTGCGGTGGTCGAAGATGAGGGGCTGGCGAAATGCAGGACGCTGCGGCGAGTGTTCAGCGGCGGCGAAGCGCTGGCGAAGGACTTGGCCGCGAGATTTCGGGAGCGGGCTGGATGGGCGGGGTTGGTTAACCTGTATGGGCCGACCGAGGCGAGCATCGATGCGACCTATCACGAGCTAAGCGGAGATGCGGACGAAGCGGAGAGAGCGGGAGCGATGGTCGTTATCGGGCGACCGCTGTCGAACATGCGGGTGTACGTGCTGGATGCGGGCATGAGGCCAACGGGCGTCGGGATGGCTGGCGAACTCTACATCGGTGGGGCGGGGGTGGCACGGGGCTATCTCAATCGACCGGAGTTGACGGCGGAGCGATTCGTGCCCGACCCGTTTGGCGAAGTGAGCGGCGGGCGGTTGTACCGGACGGGCGACCTCGCGCGGCTGCTCCCCGACGGCGAAGTTGAGTATCTCGGACGCATCGACCAGCAGGTGAAAGTGCGTGGCTTCCGCATCGAGTTGGGCGAGGTCGAGGCGGCGTTGCGCAGGCACGCATCGGTCGGCGAAGCGGTTGCGATGGTGCGGGAAGACGTGGCGGGCGACAAGCGGCTGGTCGCTTACGTGGTGGCTGCGCCGGATGTGCAGGCGGGGGTCGGACCAGAGGTTGCGGCAGAGGTCGGAGCAGGGAACAAAGCGGCGGTGAGTGTCGGGGAACTGCGGCGACACTTGAGCAATATATTGCCGGAGTACATGGTTCCGTCGGTTGTGGTCGTGCTTGATGCGCTGCCGATGACGGCGAATGGCAAGCTCGACCGGGCGGCGCTGCCGGTCGCGCGGGTGAAGATTGATGAAGCGGCGAGGGTTTACGAAGCGCCGCGCAGCGAAGCGGAGCGGGTGCTGGTCGGCATCTGGCAGGAGGTGCTGGGGGTCGAGCGAATCAGCGTCAACGACAACTTCTTCGATGTCGGCGGCGACTCGCTGTTGATGATGCGGATTCACGGAAAGCTGCAACGGATTTTCGGTAAAGAGATGCCGGTGGTCGAGATGTTCGAGCACACGACTGTGAGCGCGATGGCGAAGTATTTCGCGCAGGAACAGTCGGAGTCGCAGGAGAGTTCGTTCGACGATGTGAAGGATCGCGCGCAAAAGCAGAGAGCGGCGCGCAACCGTAACAGGCCGGTGCCGACAAGAGGATAGGACGACACATGGGCGAGTCAAATCAGATTTTGGACGGCATCGCGATTATCGGGATGGCCGGGCGATTTCCGGGCGCTGAAAACGTCGAGCAGTTCTGGCGTAACGTCCGCGACGGCGTGGAGTCCATTTCTTCGTTCACCGACGAAGAGTTGAAGGCGGCGGGCGTGCCGGAGGAAACGCTGCGTTCGCCGCAGTACGTCAGGGCGGGCGCGGTACTTGATGACATCGACTTGTTCGACGCGTCGTTCTTCGGATTCAGCCCGCGCGAAGCGGAGATTATCGACCCGCAACATCGTCTCTTCCTTGAGTGTGCGTGGGAGGCTTTGGAGAACGCGTGCTGCGACCCGGAGGAGTTTCAGGGTTTGATCGGCGTGTACGCCGGAGTCAGTCTGAGTCGTTACCTGCTGAATCTCTACACGAACCGCGAGGTGCTCGCGGCGGTCGGTCGCTTGCAGTTGATGATCGGAAACGACAAAGACCATCTGCCGACGCGCACCTCTTACAAGTTGAATCTGCGTGGGCCGAGCGTGTCGGTGCAAACCAGTTGCTCGACCTCGCTGATGGCAACGTACCTCGCCTGCCAAAGTCTACTCAGTTACCAGTGCGACGTGGCGCTCGCCGGGGGCGCTTCGGTCGCCGTGCCGCAAAAGTCGGGATACATGTATCAAGAGGGTGGCATCCTGTCGCCGGACGGCCATTGCCGCGTGTTCGATGCCGACGCGCAGGGCACGGTCGGCGGCAGCGGCATCGGCGTCGTCGTGTTGAAGCGACTGGCCGACGCGCTCGCCGACGGCGACTCTATCCGCGCGGTCATCAGGGGTGCTTACGCCAACAACGACGGCTCGGCGAAAATCGGCTACACCGCGCCGAGCATCGACGGGCAGGCGAAAGTGATTGCCGGCGCGCAGGCCGTCGCCGAAGTCGAACCCGAAAGCATCACCTACATCGAAGCGCACGGCACGGGTACGACGCTCGGCGACCCCATCGAAATCGCCGCGCTGACGAAAGTTTTTCGCACGGGTCGGGAGCAGAAAGCCTCTTGCGCCATCGGTTCGATAAAGAGCAACGTCGGGCATCTGGATGCCGCTGCCGGTGTCACGTCGCTGATAAAGACGACGCTCGCGCTCGAACACAAGCAGCTTCCGCCGAGTCTGAATTTCGAGAAGCCCAACCCGAAGATTGATTTCGCCAACAGCCCGTTTTACGTCAACACGCGGTTGACCGAGTGGCGAAGTGGCGCGACGCCGCGCCGCGCCGGAGTCAGTTCCTTCGGCATCGGCGGAACAAACGTCCACGTCGTTTTGGAAGAAGCGCCGGAGGTTGATGCGGCTTCGGCATCGCGGCCTCGCCAGTTGTTGATATTGTCGGCCAAGACCGACACCGCGCTTGAGACAGCCACAGGAAATCTCCTGGCACACCTGACGCAGAACCCCGAACTGAATCTCGCCGACGTGGCCTACAGCTATCAAGTGGGGCGGAAGGTGTTCGGTCATCGCCGGATGCTGGTCTGCCGCGACACCGCAGAGGCCGTGAGCCTGCTTGAGACGAACGACCCGCGACGCATCTTCTCTGCCGTCGAAGAGACGACCGAACGCCACGTCATGTTCATGTTTCCGGGGCAGGGCACGCAGCATGTCCAGATGGCGCGCGAACTCTACGAGACGGAAAAGACTTTCCGCGCGACGGTGGACGACTGCACAAAGATTCTCGCAGGTCATCTCGGCTTCGACTTGCGCGAGGCCATCTATCCCGAAGGGGCGACATCCGAGACAGCACAAGAGCGTCTGAACCAAACGTCGGTGACGCAGCCCGCGCTGTTCGTCGTCGAATACGCGCTGGCGAAATTATGGATGGCGTGGGGCGTTGAGCCGCAGGCAATGATTGGTCACAGCATCGGCGAATACGTGGCGGCGTGTTTGGCGGGAGTGATGACGCTCGAAGATGCTTTGGAACTCGTCGCCGTGCGCGGGCGACTGATGCAGCACGCGCCCGACGGCACGATGCTTGCCGTCACGCTCACGGAAGATGAAGCGCGCAGACGCATCGGCGCAGAGCTTTCACTGGCTGCCGTCAACGCCCCTTCGCTCTGCGTTGTAGCTGGCGCGGCGGATGTGGTCGAGCGTTTGCGAGAAGAACTAGTGGCCGAAGGCGTCATCTGTCGTCCGCTGCAAACGTCGCACGCCTTCCACTCGGCGTCGATGGACGCAGCCGTCGAGCCGTTCCTCGCGCATCTCAAAAAAATCGAACTCCGTCCGCCGCAGATTCCGTTCGTCTCAAACGTGACCGGACAATGGATTACACCGCAGGAAGCCACCGACCCGCAATACTGGGCGACGCATCTGCGCCACACCGTGCGTTTCGCGGATTGCGCCGGTCAACTGCTGGCCGCACCCGATGCCGTTCTGTTGGAGGTCGGGCCGGGGAACAGCTTGAGCGGTCTGGTCAAGCTACATCCGGCGTTTGATGCGGGGCGCGTGGTGTTGTCGAGTCTGCCCGCGCCGGGCAAGCAACAGTCGGACGCGGACTGCTTGTTGCAGACGTTGGGGCGTTTGTGGCTGGCGGGTGTCGGCGTGAAGTGGGCGGGCTTTTATACGGGCGAACGACGACGGCGCTTGCCGCTTCCGACGTATCCGTTCGAGCGGCAGAGTTACTGGATCGAGGCGCGCGCGCAGAAGCAGGAAGCGCGGGCAAACGGCTCGCCGTTGCGCAAAGCGGCGGATGTCGCAGACTGGTTTTACACACCCATCTGGAAACAGTCCGTTCCAGTTGCGCAGGCGACGCCGGAAGACGCGGCGCGATGCGTGGCGACGTGGCTCGTGTTGGAGAGCGACGCGCGGTTGAGCGCGCAGTTGGTCGAACGTTTGCGCGGCGACGGCGCGCAGGTCGTGTCGGTGAAATCGGGCGAGAGTTTCACACGCGCGGGCGGCGACGCTTACACCATCAACCCGCAACGCCCCGAAGACTACAACGCGCTGTTGAAAGAGTTGCACGACGCCGGACGCGCGCCGCAAACCATTCTGCATCTCTGGTGTCTCACGCCCGAAGCCGACGCCGCGAGCGAGTCAGGTGCTTTGGCCGAAACACAGGCGCGTGGCTTTTACAGTCTGCTGTTTCTGGCGCAGGCGCTCGGCGCGCAAAGCGCCGCTGCCAACCCCACGCGCACGCACATCGAGGTCGTGCTTAACAATCTTCATGCGATCAGCGGCGATGAGGATGTGAAACCGGAGAAAGCGACGATTGCGGGGCCGTGCCAGATAATTCCGCAGGAGTATCCGCACATCTCCTGCCGCCTCATCGACGTGGCGTCGTCGCCGCACGGGGACGCGTCCGAGACGAGATTGCTTGACCAGATTTTAACCGAACTTGCTGCCCCGTTGACCGATGCGCTCGTCGCCTATCGCGGCGCGCGCCGTTGGGTAAGAACCTTCGAGCGGGTCCGCTTGGAATCGCAAGACCTGCAATCTCACTTGCTCCGCGCTGGCGGCACATATCTCGTCACGGGTGGTTTCGGCGGCATCGGCTCAACGCTGGCGCAACATCTGGCGCGCACCGTCAAGGCTAATCTGGTGCTGGTCGGGCGCACGGCGCTGCCCGTGAAAGATGCTTGGGCGCAGTGGCTGGAAACGCATGACGCACAGGATGAGACAGCGGGAAAGATACGCCTTGTGCAGTTGCTTGAAGAACTGGGCGCGCATGTTCTCCCGTGTTGCGCCGACGTGGCAGACCGCGCGCAGATGAGAGATGTGGCGCAGCAAATCCATGAAAGATTCGGCGCACTTCACGGCATTATTCACGCGGCGGGCATCGCCGGTGGTGGCTTGATTCAATTGAAGAAAGTTGCCGCCGCCGCCGCCGTATTGTCGCCTAAGGTCGAGGGCACGCTCGCGCTTGCCGAGGTCTTCGAGCAGGCCCCGCTCGACTTCTTCGTCGTCTGTTCTTCGTTGACTTCGATCCTCGGCGGCTTCGGACAGGTGGATTATTGCAGCGCCAACGCCTTTCTCGACGCCTTTGCCTATCGCCAAACGCGCGCCAACGGGACCCGCACCGTCTCGATTAACTGGGACGCATGGCGCGAAGTCGGCATGGCCGTGAACGCCGCCCTGCCCCAACAATTGCAGGCGGCGCACGCCGAAAATTTGCAGCGGGCGATCCTGCCGGTCGAAGGCATCGACGTGTTCACGCGCGCGCTGGCGGGCGGTTTGCCGCAGGTCATCGTCTCGACGATTGATTTGCCTTCGCGCATCGAGCAGCGCAAATCACCTCAAAACCAAATCGACGTTCAGCAAGCAACGCAGCAACCTGTCGACAGACCGGCGCACCCGCGGCCCGCACTGAGCAACGCCTACGTCGCCCCACGCGATGAGACGGAAAAATTTATCGCCGACATCTGGCAAAAGAATCTTGGCATTGAGCAAGTCGGCATCCACGACAACTTCTTCGAGTTGGGCGGCCACTCCCTGCTCGCCATCCAACTCCACACACACTTAACCAAAGGTTTCAATATCGAACTGAAGCTAAACGACATTTTCGAGGCGACGACGGTGGCGGAACTGGCGCTGCTGGTGCTCCAAAAACAGGCCGAGCAAACCGACACCGCCGCCCTGGCGTGCCTGCTCGCCGAACTTGAACAACTTGCGCCAACGGCCCCCGTGCCTCAAGCCATTGCCAACTGAAAGGACTTCACGTGAGCGATATTTCCAAGCGCATCGAAGCGTTGACGCCAGAGCAGCGCGAGTTATTAACGCAGCGCCTCAAGCACCTGCACGAGCAAGCGGGCGGCACGAGCGCGCCGCAGTTAATCGGGCGGCGCAACCCGGCCGAACCGGCGCAACTGTCCTTCGCGCAACACCGTTTCTGGTTTCTCGACCAGCTAGAACCGGGTCACTCGGCCTATCACATGCCCCCCGAAGTATCGCGTCTGCGCGGAGCGTTGAACCTCAGCGCGTTGCAGCGGACGCTGACGGAGTTGGTGCGACGGCATGAGACGCTGCGGACAACCTTTGCCGGGCACGACGGGCAGCCCGTGCAGGTCATCCACGAGGCGGGCGAAACAGAGTTGGCGGTCGTCGACCTCAGTACTCAACCGGACCCGCTGGCCGAAGCTTTTAGATGGCTTGACGAAGAAGCGAAGCGACCGTTTGACCTCAGCGAAGGCCCGTTGGTGCGCGCGCATCTGCTCCGTCTGGGAACCGACGATCACATCTTGGCCATCACGATGCACCACATCATCAGCGACGGTTGGTCAGCCGGCGTCATGTTGAAAGAGATTGAGACGATCTACGCGGCGTATTGCGAAGGCAAAGCATCGCCGCTCGCGGAGTTGGCGATCCAATACGCGGACTTCGCCGCCTGGCAGCGGCAGTGGCTCACAGGCCAAGTCCTCGCCGACCAACTCGCCTATTGGACGCAACAACTCGCCGGTGCGCCGCCCGTGCTGGAACTCCCGACGGACCGCGCGCGCCCGCTCGTGCAGAGTTTCCACGGGCGGACGCATCGCTTCGAGATTCCCAAAGAGTTATACGGGCAGCTCCAGGCGGTGAGTCGTGGGGCAGGCGCGACGCCGTTCATGACGTTGTTGGCGGCCTTCGACGTGTTGTTGTGGCGTTACACGGACCAGCCTGACATCGTCGTCGGCTCGCCCATCTCAGGACGCAATTGGAGCGAGGTCGAAAGTCTTATCGGCGTTTTCATCAACACGCTGGCGATGCGCACGGACCTAAGCGGCAACCCGACATTCATCGAACTGTTAGGGCGCGTGCGCGAAACATCTCTCAACGCGAACGCCAACCAAGATGTGCCGTTTGAAAAACTCGTCGAGGAATTGCAGCCGGAGCGAAGCCTGAGTTACTCGCCGGTGTTTCAAGTCATTTTCGTGCTTCAAAACGCCCCGCGCACCAATCTCCAATTGTCCGGCCTGACGACCGAGGATATCGTCCTTACCGGCGACATCGCGAAAGTCGATTTGCTCTTCAGCATCGTCGAAACATCGGAGGTGCCGAGGGGATATATCGAGTACAACACAGACCTGTTCGATGATGCGACTATTACCCGTCTGGCTGACCACTATCTCACCTTGCTCAAAGGCATCGTCGCGCGCCCGGACCAACGCATCGGCGACTTACCCTTGTTGACCGCCACGGAACGGCAGCAACTCCTCACGCACTGGAACGACACCCGCCGCGCCTATCCCAGCCAGCAAGGCATGCACGACCTGGTCGGCGCGCAAGCTGCACGCACGCCTGAGGCGGTGGCCGTCGTCTGCGGCACAGACCGGCTCACGTATCGTGAACTTGATGCGCGTGCCAACCAACTCGCCCGGTATCTGCGGGCGCGCGGCGTAGGCGCGGAAACACCCGTGGCAGTGATGCTGGAGCGGAGCACGCAGTTAGTCGTCGCGTTGTTGGGTGTACTCAAGGCAGGTGGTGCATACGTGCCGTTAGACCCGGCGTATCCGCAAGAACGGTTGCGCTGGATGATCGAGGACACCAGCGCGCCGGTCATCTTAACGGAGACAGCACTGGCGGCGCGTGTGCCGACGGGCACGGGCGCGACGGTGTTGCTGGATGCGGAGTGGGCGCGCATTGCGCAAGAGCGCGATGCTGCGCCGGAATGGAAAGTTAACAGCGCGCAGTTGGCCTACATCATCTACACGTCCGGCTCGACGGGCAAGCCGAAGGGCGTCGCCATTACACACCGGAGCGCGGTGATTTTTATTCACTGGGCGCGCGAAATTTTCACGGCCGAAGAACTCGCCGGGGTGCTCGCGTCAACGTCGGTCTGTTTCGACCTCTCTGTCTACGAGTTGTTTGTGACGCTCAGTTGGGGCGGCAAAGTCATCGTGGTGGACAACGTGCTTGAGCTTTTATCCGCGCCCGCGGCGGCGGAAGTGACTCTGGTTAACACTGTGCCGTCGGCGATTTCCGAGCTTCTTAATTCCGACAAATTGCCTGCTTCGGTGCGCGTCGTCAATCTGGCCGGAGAAGCTTTGCCGTGGGCGCTGGTGCAGCGAATCTATGAACAGACGGCGGCGGAAAAAGTCTTCAATCTTTACGGCCCTTCCGAAGACACCACCTATTCGACCTTCGCGCTGATTAAAAAGGAGAACCCCCGCGCGCCTTCAATCGGGCCGGTGGCGAACACGCAAGTCTATCTTCTCGACGGCAACGGACAGCCGACGCCCGTTGGTATCGCGGGCGACTTACATCTCGGCGGCGACGGGCTGGCGCGCGGGTATCTCAACCGTCCTGAACTGACCGCCGAGCGGTTCATCCCCGATCCGTTCAGCAGCGTTCCCGGCGGCCGCCTCTATCGAACGGGCGACCTCGCACGTTATCTCCCCGACGGCGAAATCGAATACCTCGGACGACTGGACCATCAAGTGAAACTGCGTGGCTTCCGCATCGAACTCGGCGAGATTGAGGCTGCCCTGCGGACGCATTCGTCGGTGCGCGAGGCGGTGGTGGTGATGCGTGAGGATGCGCCGGACGCCAAACGCATCGTGGCCTACATCGTGGGCGCAGACGGACAGCAACCACAGGCGAGCGAACTACGTGTTCATCTGAAGCAGCGGTTGCCCGAATACATGGTGCCGTCGGCATTCGTCATGTTGGCTGAACTGCCGTTGACACCCAATGGCAAGCTCAATCGCAAAGCGTTGCCCGTGCCCGAACAAGAGACTGCGCCGGAAAAAACCTTCGTGCCGCCGCAAAATGAAACCGAAGAGGTGATCGCCGACGTTTGGTGCAACGTGCTGCGCCGGGATGCGGTGGGCATCCACGACAACTTCTTCGAGTTGGGCGGCCACTCCCTGCTCGCCATGCAGGTTAGCACGCGCCTGCGCGATGCCTTTCAAATTAAGTTGACGCTGAGAAATCTTTTCGAGGCGACAACAGTGGCGGAACTGGCGCTGCTGGTGCTCCAAAAACAGGCCGAGCAGACTGACGCCGATGCCCTCGCACGCCTGCTTGCCGAACTTGAGCAACTTGCGCCAACGTCGGCCTTTCAAACGCCTCTCGCCCAATCAAGCACGGACTAAAGGATAACCAAGCATGAGCGACCTAGCCAGACGCCTTGAGGCGTTGACGCCGGAGCAGCGCGACTTACTAACGCAGCGCCTCAAGCAACTGCACGAGCAAGCGGGCAGCAGCAACACGCAGCAACTCATCGGGCGACGCAACCCGGCCGAACCGGCGCAACTTTCCTTCGCGCAACACCGTCTTTGGTTTCTCGACCAGCTTCGGCCCGGCAACATCTCCTACAACATGCCGATGGCTGTGCGCTTTCTCGGAGCGTTGAACCTCAGCGCGTTGCAGCGGACGCTGACGGAGTTGGTGCGACGGCACGAGACGCTACGGACGACCTTTGCCGGGCACGACGGGCAGCCCGTGCAGGTCATCCACGAGGCGCGCCAGATGGAGTTGGCGGTCGTCGATCTCAGTGCGCATCCCGACCCGCTGGCCGAAGCGCAACGGTTGGCGAGCGAGCAATCACATCGCCCGTTCAACCTCCGCACAGGTCCTCTGCTGCGTGTGACCCTATTCCCCTTGGGAGTTGACGACCACCTCATGGCCGTCGCTTTGCATCACATCATCAGCGACGGTTGGTCGATGGCGATACTGGTGCGCGAGTTCATGGCGTTGTACCAAGCCTTTCAGAACGGGCAGCCGTCGCCGCTCGCGGAGTTGGCGATCCAATACGCGGACTTCGCCGCCTGGCAGCGGCAGTGGCTCACAGGCCAAGTCCTCGCCGACCAACTCGCCTATTGGACGCAACAACTCGCCGGTGCGCCGCCCGTGCTGGAACTCCCGACGGACCGCGCGCGCCCGCTCGTGCAGAGTTTCCACGGGCGGACGCATCGCTTTGAGATTCCCAAAGAGTTATACGGGCAGCTCCAGGCGGTGAGTCGTGGGGCAGGGGCGACGCCGTTCATGACGTTGTTGGCGGCCTTCGACGTGTTGTTGTGGCGTTACACGGACCAGACTGACATCGTCGTCGGCTCGCCGATTGCGGAACGCGCGCGGCTCGAAACGGAAGCCATGATCGGTTTCTTCGTCAACACGCTGGTGCTGCGCACGAAGTTGGACGGCAACCCGACATTCATCGAACTGCTGGGGCGCGTGCGCGAGACGTGTCTGGACGCATACGCGCATCAAGACGTGCCGTTCGAGAGGCTGCTGATAGAAGACTTGGACGCGGAACGCACGCTCAGCCATTCACCTCTGTTTCAGGTGTTGTTCGTCCAGCATCCGAGAACTTCAGTAGTCGATCTGCCGCCGCTGCCCTCCGGCCTGCGGATGCAAAATCTCAGAACCGAAGCCACGACGGCGAAGTTTGACCTGACCTTCTTTCTTGAAGAAACCCCGGAATCCCTGCTCGGCTCGATTGAGTACAACACGGACCTCTTCGACGCCACGACTATCGAACGCATGGCCGGACACTTCCGTCAACTACTCACGGCCATCGCCGTCCGTCCAGACGGGCGCATCGCCGACCTGCCGCTGCTCACCGACGAGGAGCGACAGCAACTTCTGTCGGGCTGGAACGACACCCGCCGCGCCTATCCGCGCCACCGCTGCATTCACGAATTGATCACACAACAAGCCGCGCGCACGCCCGATGCGCTAGCCGTCGTCTGCGGCGCGGACCAACTCACTTATCGTGAACTCGATGAACGTGCCAATCAACTCGCACGGTATCTGCGTGCGCGCGGCGTGGGCGCGGAGACGCCCGTCGCAGTGATGTTGGAGCGCAGCACGCAGTTAGTCGTGGCGTTGCTCGGCGTGCTCAAAGCAGGTGGGGCGTATGTCCCACTTGATCCCGCGTATCCGCACGAGCGGTTGCGCTGGATGATCGAGGACACGGGCGCGGCGGTCGTGTTGACGGAGAGCGGATTGACGCAGTATGTGCCGCCGAGCGCCGCGCAGGTGACGTTGATTGACGTGCGACTGGGCGCGGATTGCGATTGAGAGTGCGGCGGCGCCGGAATGGAAAGTTAACAGCGCGCAGTTGGCCTACATCATCTACACGTCGGGTTCGACGGGCAAGCCTAAGGGCGTGATGGTTGCGCACGGGTCTTTGGTCAACTTCGTCGGGGCGGCGGGCGAAGCGTATGGGCTTGCAGCGGGCGAGCGGGTTTTGCAGTTCGCGTCGGTTAGTTTCGATGCGAGCGCGGAGGAGATTTATCCGGCGTTGGCGCGAGGCGCGACGCTGGTGCTGCGAAACGATTCGATGCTTGGGACGATGGCCTTGTTCCTGAGAAAGTGTCGAGAATGGGAAATCAACGTGCTCGATCTCCCGACCGCTTTCTGGCACGAGTTGACGGCGCGGATGGAGACGGAATCGCTGACGTTGCCCGCTTCGATACGGCTGGTCATCATCGGCGGCGAAAAGGCTCTGGAACAGCGTCTGAAGATTTGGAAGCGATGTGTCGGCGAGGACGTGCGGCTCGTCAACACATACGGCCCGACGGAGACGACCATCGTCGCTTCAGTCTACGACACGGCGGAACTTGGCAGGGGGGATGATGCGGCGTGGCACGAAGTCCCGATTGGTCGTCCCCTCGGCAACGTGCGGGCGTACATTCTGGATGGGGAGATGAAGCCGGTTCCGTGCCGGGTGACGGGCGAGCTTTACATCGGCGGCGCGGGCGTGGCGCGCGGCTATCTCCGGCGACCCGACATCACCGCTGACCGCTTCGTCCCGGACCCGTTCAGCGGCACGGGTGGGGAGCGTCTGTATCGAACCGGCGACCTTGTGCGGTATCGGCTAGACGGAGTCATCGAGTTTCTTGGCCGGATTGATAATCAAGTCAAAATCAGAGGTTTTCGGATCGAGTTGGGCGAGGTCGAGGCGGCGTTGAACAGTCACGCGGCGGTGGCCGAAGCCCTTGTGATAACGCGCGAGGATACGCCGGGGGACAGGCGGCTGGTCGCCTACGTGGTCGCGGGGAGTGACGGCGAACCTTCGATCATCGACCTCCGTCGTCATCTGGAAGAGCGGTTGGCAAATTACATGATTCCCACCGCGTGGGTGATGTTGGCGGCGTTGCCGTTGACGCCCGGCGGCAAGGTTGACCATCAAGCGTTGGCCGCGCCGGAGCAGATGCGTTCGGTCGCCGAAGTCTACGTGTCGCCACGCAATGCGACAGAAGCGGGGCTGGCCGAAATCTGGCAGGAGGTGTTGGGCTTGGAACGCATCGGCGTGCACGACAGCTTCTTCGAGTTGGGCGGGCACTCGCTGCTCGCCACGCAAATCATCGCGCGTATCGAAGTCGCGTTCCAACTCGAATTGCCATTGCGGAAATTGTTCGAGACGCCGACCATCGCGGAAATCGCCAGCGCGCTCGCCGGGATGCAGGAGACGGAAAAGGCCGACGCGGGACTTGCGCCCGCGCCGGGCGACCCCGAACACCTGCCGCCCGAAAACGTGCCGGACGGATTGCTCGGCGAGTCCTTCTTCGAGGGCGCTAGCGTCGGGCAAACATCGCTGCTGGACTAATGGTTGATGCCACGATGCGGCAACATCGGTCCAACTCGTGCGGCGACAATCGTTCTCATCCGTTCAAACATCTGCCGCTACGCGCGTCCATAACCACGCCGGGGCGGGTCGTCCCGTACCTTCTAGCAAGCCACAGATAAACTAACAATGAAAATACTTATGTTCCTGCTGCGATACTCGCGCGGCGTGGTCGTACCGGCGATTGTGATGGGCATCGTCGGCGGCGCAGCCAGCGCGGCTCTGATGGTCGTGATCAACTCAAGGTTGACCGCGTCCGCCGGCCCTTCGGCGGGGATGGTCGTCCTCGCGTTTGCCGGCTTGGTGCTGGCGGTGCTGGCCGCGAACCTCGTTTCCAGACTGCTGCTCGTCCATCTCTCGCAAAAAGCAGTCTTTGATCTGAGCATGCACTTGTGCCGCCAAGTACTGGCGACGCCCCTGCGCCATCTTGAGACGATTGGCTCGCATCGCATTCTGGCTGCGCTGACGCAAGACATCCCTGCGATAACGACGGCGCTCATCGAACTGCCGTTCTTCTTCGTCAACGCGACGATTTTGGTCGGTTGTTTGATCTATCTCGGCTGGCTGTCGCCGGTCGTGCTCGTCGCCCTGCTGGTCTTTATGTTTCTGGGCATCTTCAGCTACAAGATTCCCCGCAAGAAGGCCAAGCAGGTGCTCAAACTGGCGCGCGAACAGTCGGACGAACTCTACGCGCATTATCGTTCGCTGACCGACGGCGCGAAGGAACTGAAACTCCATCGCCCGCGTCGCCACGCATTCTTCAACGACATCCTGCAAGAGACGGCGACCAGTTACCGCCGCCACTATCTTGCGGGGCGAAACATCTATGCCGTCGTCCACAGTTGGGGGCAGGTCCTCTACTTCATCTACATCGGGCTGCTGCTGTTTGCCCTGCCCTACATCCAGCCCATCGACGGCCGCACGATGACGGTCTACATCATCACGCTGCTCTACATGCGTGCGCCCATTAGCGTGCTTAGCGACCTGATGCCGACCTTCGGGCTGGCGAACATCTCTTTGCAAAAGGTCAAGGACCTGGGCATCTCGCTCGACGCTTTCGGCAAACAAGAGCAGTGGGATTCGCAGCCCGTCGTCAAGTCGGGCTGGCGCAGTTTAGAAGTGGCGGGTGTGACCCATGCTTATTATCAAGAGCGCGAGGAACGCAATTTCGTGCTCGGCCCCATCGACCTGACGCTCAAGCCCGGCGAATTGGTCTTCATCATGGGCGGCAACGGCAGCGGCAAAACCACGCTCGCCAAGCTCTTGACGGGGTTGTACATCCCGGAAGCGGGCGAAATCAGGCTCGACGGAGAAGCCGTTACCGACGAGAACCGCGAAGCCTATCGCCAGTATTTCTCCGTCATCTTCTCCGACTACCATCTCTTCGAACAATTGCTCGGACTGACCCGGCAAGACCTCGACGTGCGGGCGAGCGAATACATCGCCAAATTCCAACTCGACCACAAAGTTGACGTGCAGCAAGGCAAGCTCTCGACGACCAACCTGTCGCAGGGACAGCGCAAACGCCTCGCGCTGGTCATCGCGTGTTTGGAGGATCGGCCCATCTATCTGTTTGACGAATGGGCCGCGGATCAAGACCCGATGTTCAAGGAAGTGTTCTATTACCAAATCCTGCCCGAACTAAAAGAGCGCGGCAAGACGGTCATCGTCATCAGCCATGACAACCACTACTATCACGTCGCAGACCGGCTCATAAAGCTCGATTACGGGCGCATCGAATACGACAAACAACAGGCGTTAGACTTGCCGACCGAACACGTCGGAGTGCCCGTCGCGGTGAGCTAAACCGCGCGCCCCACCACCGGAACGAGCCTGCCCGAAACCGCTCGTCTCGTGCTTATTCAACCACCGGAAAAAATCGTATGACGACCACTACAGCGACGAAGCCGTGGCTTGCCAGCCATCAACCGAACCCCTTCGCCGACTTGCGCCTGTTCTGCCTACCGTATGCCGGTGGCGGCGCGGCGATCTACCGCGCGTGGCCGGATTTCCTGCCGATCAGCGTGGAGCTAGTTCCCGTCCATCTGCCCGGCCGGGAGACGCGCATCAACGAACCGCCGTTCACGCGGCTGCGGCCACTGGTCGAGACTCTCGCGGCCGTCATTACGCCGCATCTCGACAAGCCGTTCGCCATCTTCGGCCACAGCATGGGCGCGCTCATCGGCTTTGAACTGGCGCGGCAGCTACGGCGCGAACACAAGCCGCAACCCGTGCACCTGTTCATCTCAGGACGCGACGCCCCACATCTGGCAGGCGGATGTCTGCACACCTTTCAACTGCCCGAACCGGAGTTCGTCGAAGAGGTGCGCCGTTTGAACGGCACGCCGAAAGAAGTGCTCGATCATCAGGAATTGAGAAAGCTGGTGCTGCCTTCGCTGCGGAGCGACTTCGAGATTGTGCAAACCTACGCCTACCTGCCGGAGCCGAAACTCGACTGCCCCATTAGCGTCTTCGGCGGCCTTCAAGACCGGATACCGCGGCTGCAACTCGAAGGCTGGCGCGAACACACCAACGCCGCTTTCTCGCTCGACATGCTGCCGGGCGACCACTTTTTTCTGCGCACGTCGCAGCATCGCTTGCTCGACATGCTCTCGCACAAATTGAATCACATCGTCGGGACGCTCCCGCATCGGCGGCGCGCATCGTGGGACACGGTGGGCGCTAAGACCACGACGACTTGAGTTGTTGCAGCGGGCGTGCGCCATCCGAGTGGTCGAGCATGAACCGCAGCGCGCGCGGGCGAAACGTCGAAACAAGCAGCTTACAAACTTGGCGGCGATGCGTTCGCACCGGACCGCAAATGGCACGTCTGCGGTCGCCGCAGGTTGAATCCGAGTTAGACAAAGCTAGGAGATAAAGATTATGACTGCATCCTTCCAACCCCTGATTCATCTCGACGGGGTAACAAAAGTTTTCTTGACCGACGAGGTGGAAACACACGCCCTGTCGGACATTAAATTGGAGATTAGAAAGGGAGAATTTCTCTCCATTTCGGGGCCTTCGGGCTGCGGCAAGTCCACCTTGCTCTCAATCCTCGGCCTGCTCGACGTGCCGTCCCAAGGCCAGTACTGGCTCAACGGCAAGCCCGTGCAAGACCTCAACAACGCGGGGCGCGCGCGCATCCGCAATCAAGAGATCGGCTTCATCTTTCAGAGTTTCAATCTCATCGGCGACCTCACCGTCTACGAAAACGTCGAACTGCCTCTGACCTATCGTGGGCTGAGCAGCGCCGAGCGCAAGCAGCGCGTCGGCGAGGCGTTGGAAAGAGTCGGCATCGCGAATCGCGCCCAACACATGCCGGGCCAACTCTCCGGCGGTCAGCAACAGCGCGTTGCGGTGGCGCGGGCGGTGGCGGGCGAGCCGTTAATTCTGCTCGCAGATGAGCCGACCGGCAACCTCGATTCCAAGAACGGCGAGGCGGTGATGAATTTATTGCGCGACCTCCATGGCGGTGGCGCGACTATCTGCATGGTGACGCACGACTATCGCTTCGCGGGTAACGCCGAACGCACCATCAATCTCTTCGACGGTCAGATCGAACAGCCCGCATTACCCGTGCTGCCGCATGACCCGAAACTGGAAGCACTTTACCGAGAGAACGTAGGAGTTGCCTAATGGACACGCTGTTTCAAGACCTTCGCTTCGCTTTCCGCCTGCTCCTGAAAAATCCGGGCTTCACGGCGCGTGGCCGTCATCTCGCTGGCGCTGGCCATTGGCGCGAACACCACGATTTTTACGGTCGTCAACGCCGCGCTGCTGCGCCCGTTGCCCGTCGAGCAACCCGAAGAACTGACCCGACTTTTCACCACCTACACGGGCGGACCGCGCTACGGTGCCGTCTCGTACCCGGATTATCTCGACTATCGTGACAACAACGAGGTCTTCTCCGGCCTCCTCGCGCAGCGAGGGGTGGTGATGAGCTTGTTGGAGAACGGGCAGGCCGAGATGGTCAACGGCGTCATCGCCTCCGGCAATTACTTCGCCGTGCTCGGCATCAACCCCGCGCGGGGGCGCACCTTCCTGCCGGAAGAGGACAAAACGCCCGGCTCGCATCCGGTGGCCGTCGTCAGTCATAACTTCTGGGTGCGCCGCTTCGGTTCCGACCCGGCGCTGCCCGGAAAAACTCTGACTTTGAACGGGCAGCCGTTCACCGTCGTCGGCATCACGCCGCCGGGTTTCACCGGCACGGAGTTGGGCGTCGTGCCCGACGTGTGGGTGCCGACGATGATGCAAGCGGCAGTGCGACCCGGCGCGGGCGTGCTCGAAGATCGCGGCGCGAACTGGCTGAATCTGATGGGTCGGCTCAAACCGGGCGTCGAACTCGCGCAGGCCAAAGCGGCGATGGACACGCGCGCGCGCCAACTGGCGCAGGAATACCCGAAGACGAATAAGGGCCGGACCTTAACGGTGTATCCGGGCGGCGCGGGCCACCCTGAGATGCAGAAGACTTCGGTGCCGCTGGCGGGTGCGCTCTTGATTATCGTCGGCCTCGTGCTGGTCATCGCCTGCGCCAATCTCGCCAATCTCCTGCTCGCACGCGCCAATGCGCGCCGGCGCGAGGTCGGGATTCGGCTGGCGCTTGGGGCCGGGCGCGGACGGCTCATCAGGCAGTTGTTGACCGAAAGTTTGCTGCTCTCTCTGGCGGGCGGCGCGCTCGGTCTGCTGCTGGCCTATTGGGCTTCGGGCGCGATCCTCCAATTCATGCCGCAGGGGTTGTTCGCCTTCGCCCTCGACCTGAGCTTGGACAGGCGCGTACTCGGCTTCACGCTGCTCGTCTCGGTCGTCGCGGGCATCGCCTTCGGGCTGGCCCCGGCGATTCAAACAACCAAGACCAATCTCGTCGATTTGCTCAAGAAGAACGAGAGCAAGGGTGGCGGCGGCGGGTCGCGGCTGCGCGGCATCCTCGTCACCTCGCAAGTCGCGCTCTCGCTGCTGCTGCTCATCAGCGCGGGCTTGTTCCTGCGCAGCCTCTACAACGCGCAGACCATCGACCCCGGCTTCGACGTTGACAACGTACTCGTGATGTCGCTGATTACCGACGCGCACGCCTACACGGAGACGACGGGGCAGGGGTTCTATCGTCAGCTTGAGGAACGCGTCGGGGCCTTGCCCGGCGTAGAGTCGGCGAGTCTGGCGGAAAAGCTGTTTGGCGACGATCAGCAATTGGGCGTGTCGGTCGAAGGTTACACGCCGCCGCCCGATGTCAGCATGCTAATGGATTACAACGTGGTCGGCCCGAAGTACTTCGAGACGATGGGCGTCAAACTCGTGCAGGGCCGCGACTTCACGCCGCAGGACAAGGCCGACGCGCCCGGCATCACCATCATCAACGAGACGATGGCGAAACGATTCTGGCGGAACGAAAATCCGGTCGGCAAACGCATCGGCATCCCCGGCGCGGACAACTTGTTCCTTGAAATCGTCGGCGTTGCGAAGGATGCGAAATATTACAACCTCCAAGAGAAGCCGATGGCCTTCATGTACCTGCCCTTGTCGCAGAACTACGAATCGAAGGTGACGCTGCACGTCCGCACAAAGGGCGACCCGAAGAACATGATTGCAGCGGTGCGCCGGGAAGTCGAAGCGATTGATAAAGTCATCCCCGTCTATGGCACGACGACGATGGCCGACTATCTCGGTCAATCGCTCTGGGCGGCGCGCATCGCCGGCACACTCTTTACCATCTTCGGCGTGCTGGCGTTGCTGCTGGCGCTCATCGGCATCTACGGCGTAGTGGCCTACAACGTCAGCCAGCGAACAAGTGAAATCGCCATCCGCATGGCGCTCGGCGCGCGCCAGACAGATGTCATCACGCTCGTGTTGCGACATGCGTTGAAACTGACTTTGATTGGCGTCGTGGTCGGGCTGGTAATCGCGTTCGTCCTCACGCGTTTCGCTTCGAGCATGTTGTACGGCCTGAGCGCCACCGACCCGTTGACGTTCATCGCCATCCCGCTACTGCTGCTGTTCGTCGTCCTCGTCGCCAGCTTTATCCCCGCGCGCACGGCGAGCAAGATCGAACCGGCGATTGCCCTGAAGTATGACTGATGCGGCGGGTACGGCGCGGCACAAGAAGTTCCTCGGCAACCAACTGTCGTCGTCGCAAATCGTAAACTCGATTCAACCTGTACACGGTGATGAGTAGGGGGTGGATAAAACCCCCCTACTTGTTTTCTTCAAAGTTGGACATAAACGCGCGATTCGACGATTGCATTATGACAAAAGAATCCTAGTTGCTGCCATCGCGGCGCGCCCCGGCGCTCAAACCAGCACGCAGTGGAGGATTATCCGGCATTTCGATTCTGGCCTCTCTCTTGCTCATAGCTGTGTCGCGCGCACGAGTGATTGAGCTCGTCTTGCTGTGATGCCGAACCGACGAGGCATAACTAAAAACTTCCACGCAGCAGTAGGTCCAACCGAAGACTTGTCTGGGTCCTCAACCGACAGGCCGGGTTGTAGCGAGAGGGTGCGTCACTCCAAGCCCGACTCGGACGCCATGCCTTATGAGTAGTTCCAAGTAAACAACGGTGGTTTTGTACGCGAAGCCCCCGACATCGCCGGCCGCCTCTGACAAGCTTGCGCCGGAGCGAGGTGCGCTTCGCGCGATGAAAACGAAGTCCTGAACGTAGGTACGGTCGTTTGTCTTTGTCTCAAGATGACAAAGCTGCCCGACAGAGTACCGGTTGAATCCTGCATGAGACATAAATTAAATGGCAGACAATGCAACCGCGCATCAGCAAATACTCAAGTATCTCAAGAAACATAGCGCCGCAGGCAATACGCTGGAAGAGATCGCCCGGTGGTGGTTGATGCGCCATCAGGTGCGCGAATCGGTTGATGCCGTGCGCGAGGCGCTAACGCAGTTGAAAGCAAAAAAGCTGATTGTCGAGCGCGTCGGAGTGGATGGGAGAGTGCTCTACTTTTCTCACACTGGCGTCAGGGCAGAAGGCGACTCCGACAATCTTTAGCAACATCGGCGCGCGCCGCTGATAACGCTCCGCGACTGCGGTCGAATTGGGAAGTATCTACTTGACGAAAGACAGACAATTAATCTCTACCTGTAAGTCAAATTTGCTGATCTGTTGTTGACGTAGAGACTAATAACCTGCGTCAAGTAGATAATTCCCATTCATAAACCCAACTCTTCATGTGGGATTTTGTGTAGGCTCAAGCAGCAAGATAGGATTATCTAGGGCGATACAGGCGCACAAGAAGCATTCTTAGCGGTTCCATGAACGGCTGCAACTTCGCGCTAAAAGTTAAGCACCGGGGCTGGTGGTCGAAGAACTCTTCAGGTATTGCCGGCATGGGAGAAGTTTTTTCTTGACACACCCCTTTCATAGAAGGCAACCCATGATGAGGAAGGGGCAGATCAAAAGGTTAGATGGCAGGGACTCAGCGGGGCAGGCAAAATTCGTCAAGGGTCTCTTCGGCATCGCCACATAGGAAGGTGCTGCTCACAGCCTAGCTACGCTTCAAAATAATTCTCGCAGCAGAACCCCTTTCGTAGACACTACCCTTCCGAGAGTAACTGACCGCGAAGCGGGACCGTCGCCGCCTCCATGTCCTCTCTGAGTGCCGCCGCCAGGTGGCGCGCGTGTGGCTCCTCACAAAGGTTCTTGTGGTTTCCGTGCACTACACGCACCTTGACTACTCGGCACCCGACGCGCCCCCAACCTTTGTCGAAAAGCTGGGAGCCGAATAAGGATTGCGAGCGGGTCCGGTAGAGGGTGACGGGGAGGGGGCACAGGTGCGGCCTGTAGGCTTTGAGCGCCCGGTGCTGAACCTCCAAGAACTTGAGGCGGTGGTCCGGCATGTCGGACAGCGTGAGTTCGTCGGACACGCCGACCTCGGGAGGCATGAGTCCGGCGAGGCGGAAGGCTAGGCCGAACGCCTTCTTCGCGGAGAACTTCACCCGCCTCTTCACGTCGGCGGCCACTTCACCGGGCGTGCGCCTCCAAACAAAATCGACCAGCCAGTAGGGCAGGTTCATGGCGAGGCGGAGGGCTTTGGTCAGTGCCGTTGCGTCTTTACCGCCACCCGGCGGGGCCGCTTCGTCCAGCACGGCCAGGTACGCCACTTCGTGACCCGCGGCCCGCAGTTGCCCGGCCATCTCGTAGGCTATCGTCCCGCCCGACGAATACCCGCCCAGAAAGTAGGGGCCCCGCGGCCGGACGGCGAGCACCTCTTTGACGTAAGCGGCCGCCATCTCCTCGAAGGTTTCGTGGGGGGGAGGGAGTCGGTCAGACCCTGCGCGCGCAGGGCGTAGACGGGCCGGTCGTCCCCCAAATGGGGGGCGAGAGCCCTGTAGTCGTAGACGTCGCCCCCGAGGCCGTGGGCGAAGAAGAGGGGCGGCTTGGTCCCGCCCGTTTGAAACGCGACGAGGAGGGAGCCATCCTCTTCGGCCGGCGCCGTCAGCCGGCGGGCCAGCCCTTCGATGGTCGCCGCCGGCATCAGGGCGGAGGGCGAGGGCGTCCTGCCGAACCGCTCGCCCACGACCGCGAGCATGTGGGTCGCCGAGAGAGAGTCGCCCCCCAGTTCGAAAAAGTCGTCCCTCACGCCGATGGGGCTGACGCCGAGTACCTCCTCCCAGATGAGCCGCAGCCCCTGTTCGGTGTCGTCTCTCGGCGCGAGGAGTGGCTGCGTCAAGTCCGGCCGCCCCCGGCCGGCGCCGGGAGCGCGCGCATGTCCACCTTCCCGTTGTGCGTCAGCGGCAGCTCGGCTAAGGCGACGAAGGCCGAGGGCATCATGTAGTCGGGGAGCCTGCTCCCGAGGTGGGCGCGCAGCTCGCTCACCGACGGGGCCGGCCCCGCCTTTGGGACGACGTAAGCCACCAGTTTTTTGTCGCCGCCCACGGACTCGCGGGCGGCGACGACGCTCTCCCGCACGTTCCGGTGCAGGCCGAGCGCCGCCTCGATCTCCCCCGGCTCGACACGTACGCCGCGCACTTTCACTTGGTGGTCGGCGCGCCCTAAGTATTCGACGCCGCCCCCGGAGGACGCGCGCGCCACGTCGCACGTCCGGTAGAGCCGCGCGCCATGCTCGGCGGAGAAGGGATCGGGGACGAAGCACTCTGCCGTCAGCCCGGGCCTGTTCAGGTAGCCCCGGGCGAGGCCCGCGCCTCCGATGAAGATCTCCCCGGGTTGGGTCGCGCCAACCGGCGTGAGAGCGCGGTCAAGTAGGTGGAGGCGCGTCTCCCTGATGGGCCTGCCGATGTGGACAGGCGCGGCACCGCCATCAACCGGCCGGCAGAAGTCGTAGGCCGAGTAGACGGTTGTCTCCGTGGGGCCGTACAGGTTATAGAGGGGCGCGTGGGGGAGACGCTCGAAGAACTTATTCCGGAGTGCAGCCGGCAGCGCCTCTCCGCCGCTGAACACGCGCCGCAGCGAGAGGCAGCGTTCGACCCCCGGTGTCTCCAGGAACTGCCTGAGCAGTGACGGCACGAACTGCGCGTCGGTGACCCCCTCACTCGCCATGAGGTCCGCGATGTAGCCGGAGTCCCGCTCCCCGCCGTGGCGCGCCAAGACGAGGCGTGCGCCCGTGAGCAAAGGCAGGAAGATCTCCCACACCGAGGCGTCGAAGGTGAAGGGCGCTTTTTGCAGGACGACATCGCCGGCCGTCATAGGGAACGCCTCGCCCATCCACGCGACGTAGTTGGCGACCGAGCCGTGGGTGATCATGACCCCCTTGGGCCTGCCCGTCGAGCCCGATGTGTAGATCACGTAGGCGAGGTCGCCCATGTCTCCTCCACGCGTTTCGCCGCCCGCCACCTTACACCCTCCCGCCGGGTCGTCGCCACGACCGCCGTTGAGGAGGATCACCTCCACGCCGCTTCGCCCCGGCAGCGCGCCCGACAACTTTTCCTGAGCGAGGACGACGGGCATCCGCGTGTCCTCAATGATGAAGTCCAGGCGCTCGCGGGGCAGCGCCGGGTCGAGCGGGACGTAAGCGCCGCCGGCTTTGAGGACCGCCAGAAGGCCGACCAACATCTCCGGCGAGCGCTCGGCGAAGACGCCCGCGAGCGTACCGGCGCGAATGCCCCTGCTTCTCAGGAGACGCGCGAGGGCGTCCACCCGCGCGGCCAACTGCCGGAAGGAGAGGCTCTCCCCCTCCGCCGTGACCGCGACCCCGTCGGGGGTGGCTCTGGCTTGTGCGTCGAAGAGCTCGTCGAGGCAGGCGTAGCTCGGCCGCGGGTCGTCGGCGGCCCCGACCAGCCGCCGGAAGCCGTCGGTGTCGCTGACAGCCATGATGCGCGCGCCGGCCGCTATCTCGCCTACAAGCCCCTCCGGCCGGCGGACGTGCGCAAACGCGGCGTGCACCTCGATGCCGCCGTCGGGGCCGTCGAATACGAGTCGTAGCGGGCCGGCGCCGCGTTGCAGTTCGAGGATACCCTCCTGCCCGCGCGCGAGGACGAAGCCGACCCCGCGGGGGCTGATGTCCGTCGTGTACCCGCGGAAGGCGCTGCCACCGCCGCGACTCTCGTCGCCCGCGCCCGCCCTATAGGCGGATATGTGAAAACTGAGCTTCTTTGTGTGCCGCGGCGCGCGGCGCCTCTCCTTCTGTACGGGGGGGATTGGCATGGGTTACTTCACCGGGGGGTTGGGTTCCGCCGGCCCACAACGCTTTGACGGCGGTGGCGGCGGACTCTTTAGAGCATAACATTCTAGCCGATTCGAACCCTCATTTACTAGTTCTTTGTCACAGGGGATTGCCTAAATCAGACCTGATGATGTTATAAAAGTTGGCATCCACCAACTCCCTATTGCCACAGTAGTGAGCGCCAAGTGAAATCAGGCTTTAATCGCACCGGCAGTCAACGCCTTCAATGTCAGACGTGCCGCCGTCAGTACACGCCAGAGCCGCGTCCGCTCGGTTACAACGATCAGACGCGCGAGCAAGCCATCAAACTCTACCTCGAAGGCAACGGCTTGCGCCGCATCGGACGCCTCCTCTGGGTTAATCACCAGTCGCTTGCCAACTGGGTCAACTCGGTGCCCACGCAACTGCGCGCCAGAGAAGTCTCCGCAGCTAGTCCAGAGCCGGTGGGCACGCTGGAGATGGACGAGTTGTTCACCTTCGTCGGGACTAAAAAGCCTGCGGCTATCGGCACGCTCGTCGAGCGGGAGCCGCGCTGCATCGGCGCGCACACGGTCTGCGAGCAGCGCACCCCGGAAGTGATGCCGTCTGTCATCGACTCCGCGCCGCTAGCGCAGAGTTATTTCTCCGATGCTTTCAACACATACCGGGACCTGTGCTGGTGGGGCCAGCACACGAGCATGTAGAACAAGTCACAGACCTACTCGGTAGCAGGCGATAACGCCGAACCGCAGCACTACCTTGCGCGGCTAACGAGCCGCGCGCGCTGCTTCTCGAAGTGCGTCCATGCGTTGCGTCAAGCGGTCGCGTTGTTCGTCTGGTGTTGGAACCGGCGGCAGAGCTAGCAGCAACAGCACCCACGCTAGCCAAGCAACATCATTGACTTCGTCTCATGTCTGATTTAGTCACTCCCAAATTAGGCGCTGACTTCCATAGTCCACACTAAACCATGACTTATCTGATTTCTGTAGTTCTCTCCTCAAACTTGGCGTGCGGTTGGCGTGATGACGTGACAGGAATCGCTAGGATGGGCTATGCTTTGACGGCTGCGGGTTGTTTGAATTCTTAGCAATTCCTACGTTTTCGCTTTTAGGCGCGAGGGGCGAAGGGGACTCGAAAACCGGAGTGGTCGAAAGGCCACCGTGGGTTCGAATCCCATCCTCTCCGCCATTTCTCTTTGCACGGCCGCGAGGCCGGCCTCAACTTCTGCCAGCTTAATTCTCAACCGTTCAATGTGGTTCGCGCAGCAGGTTTTGCGTGGCGCTGACAGGGCAAAAAAAACGCGGTGTGAAGCATCTTCCGGGCCGATTTCTGCGTATTCTTCTTTGGACTTAAACTCAACACGGCCGTCTGCTCCCGGATCATGAAAGTGATGCCTGAAGGCACGATTGCGCATTACCGGATCATGGAGTCGCTGGGCGCGGGCGGCATGGGCGCGGTCTATAAAGCGTATGACGAAAAGCTGCATCGCGTCGTCGCCCTCAAACTCTTACCGCCGGAATACATCGCCCAAGCTGATCGTCGTCGTCGCTTCCTGCAAGAAGCCCGCGCGGCCTCGGCCTTGAATCATCCGCACATCCTCACGGTCTATGAAGTCGGCGAACACGACGGCAAGCCTTACATAGCGATGGAGTACGTCGAGGGCGAGACGTTGCGGCAGAAGATCGTGGCGCGCGCGTTACAGGTCAAGGACGTGTTGGAGATCGCGTTACAGATCGCCGAAGGACTCGGCAAAGCGCACGAGGCGGGCATCATCCACCGCGACCTGAAACCCGAAAATCTGATGATTCACCGCGACGGTTACGCGAAGATTCTCGACTTCGGGTTGGCGAAACTCGTCACACAACGCGAGCGCGCGTTTGCCGCCGACAGCGCGCAGAAGACGCTCATCCGCGTCGAGACGCAAGCCGGGACGATCATGGGCACGATCCATTATATGTCGCCGGAGCAGTTGCTCGGCCAGCGCGTCGATCTGCGTTGCGACATCTTCGCTTTCGGCGTCGTTCTCTGCGAGATGCTGACGGGCAAGCGCCCCTTCGGACACGAAAATCAGATCGACACGATGCACGCCATCCTGCACGAAGAACCGAGGTTGCGCACCACCTTGAGCGCCGCGCTGCCGCTCGATCTGCAACGCATCTTGACGAAGGCGCTGGCCACCACGCCGAAGCAGCGTTATCAAACGATCAAAGAACTCGCAACGGAACTCAAAGCCTTCAAACGTGCGCTCGAACTTGGCCAAGCCGCGCCCACGCAAGTTAAAACCAAACTGATCTTGAAACGCGTCACCGTCACGACGCACGCGCGCGGGATCGACTATGAGCAAGAACTGAACGCGACCCAGTTCAAGGCCGTGACGACGACCGAAGGACCGCTGCTCATCGTCGCCGGGGCGGGCACGGGGAAGACGCGCACGCTCGTCTATCGTGTGGCGCGTCTGGTGGAGACGGGCGCGCGGCCGGAGTCGGTGCTGCTGCTGACGTTCACGCGGCGAGCGGCGACGAGCATGCTTGCGCGCGCGGCGGCGCTGGCCGACGCACGTTGCCAACGCGTGTCGGGCGGCACGTTCCATTCGCTCGGCCATTCTGTCTTGCGTAAGTACCCGGAGGCGGCGAACGTTGCGCGCAACTTCACGGTGCTAGACGGCAGCGACACCGAAGACCTGATCGATCTGCTGCGTCGGCAGATGCAACTCACCAAAGATCGGCGCTTCCCGCGCAAGCGCACCATCTGCGCGATCTTCAGCATGATGGTCAACAAGGTCAGCCCGCTGGCGGACGTGCTCAAGCAGTCGTACCCGCAGTTCGTCACCGAGCGCCCCGCCCTCGAAGAGTTATATAACTCCTTCGAGACGTTCAAGCGCACGCGCCACATGCTGACTTACGACGACCTGCTGGTGCGGCTGCGCGAAGCTCTCGAAGCGGACACCGAGTTGTGCCAGCGCCTGTCGGAGCAGTATCGCTACATCATGGTGGACGAGTATCAAGACACGAATAAACTGCAAGCACAGATCGTGCGCTTGATGACGGCGACGCACGATAACGTGGCGGTTGTCGGCGACGAATGCCAGTCGATCTATTCGTTTCGCGGGGCGAGCCACAAGAACATGCTTGAGTTCCCCGCGCTCTTTCCCGCCGCGCAAGTGATCAAATTGGAAGAGAACTATCGCAGCACGCAACCGATCTTGGACGTGGCTAACGCGATCATCGCCGACGTAACGGACGGCTACGCGAAGCGTCTCTTCTCGCGCATGCCGACAGGGCCGCTGCCCGTCGCCGTCAGCGCGCGCGACGAGAACGAGCAGTCGCGTTTTGTCGCCGAGCGGATTGAAGAGTTGCGGGCCGAAGGTGTGTCGCCGGATGAGATCGCAGTGCTGTTTCGCGCCAGTTCGCACTCGTTCGATCTGGAAATCGAACTGGGCAAGCATGGCATTCCGTTTCGCAAATTCGGCGGCATCAAGTTCGCCGAATCGGCGCACATCAAAGATGCGCTCGCCTTTTTGCGCGTGGTCGCAAATCCGTCGGACACGCTCTCATGGTTTCGCGCCCTGAAACTGATCGACCACATCGGCGACGCGACGGTCAACCAGATACTCGACCACCTCGGCGTCGAACGCAAAGAGTTCAGAGCAACGCGGACGAAAGAGGGCCTATTTAAAAAACTGCATAAGTTTCCGGCGCGCGCTGCTTACAAAGAGCAGTTGGGCCGCTTGGCGCGCATGTGGACCAGCCTCGTAGAGAACAGATCGCCGAGCGCGCAACTCTCGACCGTGCTGCGCTTCTACCGGCCCATCTTGAAAGCCAGATACGACGACTATCCGCGTCGCGGGCGCGACCTCGAACACTTGCAGACAATCGCCAAGCGATACAAAAGTTCGGCCGAGTTGCTGGCCGACGTGGCGCTCGATCCGTCGGACGCGGCCCACACGGACAGGACGACGCGCAGTCGCGGCGACATAACGCTCTCGACCGTGCATTCGGCGAAGGGCTTAGAGTGGGACACGCTGTTTGTGATCTGGATGACGGACGGTTGGTTTCCTTCGGCCCGTTCCGCCGACGAGTTTGACGATTTGGAGGAGGAGCGGCGCTTGCTCTATGTCGCCGCGACGCGCGCGAAGCGGCATCTCTATTTCGTCTATCCGTTGAACGCTTATCGCGGCGCGGACGGCGATTCCTTCCCCGTCGTCTCGCGCTTCTTAGAGGCCATCCCCGCCACGATTCTGCCGCACGCGTCCCTGTCGGCAGACGACTAAACTAATCCGTCGATTGATCGCGCCCGCTATAAATTAGACAGACGCGGCGGCACGCCCGCACGCATGCTTTGCGGCGGCGCGGGCGTGAAATCCTCGCCGGGATTGATGAACTGATCGCGCTCGAACTTGTACTGCTTGTCGTAGAGTTGCTTGTAACGACCGTCGGCCGCGAGCAGTTCTTCGTGCGTGCCGCGTTCGACGATCTCGCCGCCTTCAAGGACGAGAATCTGATCGGCGCTGCGGATCGTGGAGAGCCTATGCGCGATCACAAAGGTCGTGCGCCCGCGTCGCAACTTACGCAAGCCGTCTTGAATTAAAGCTTCGCTTTCGCTGTCGAGGCTGGAAGTTGCTTCGTCTAAGATGAGCAGTTTCGGATCGGCGAGGATGGCGCGCGCGATGGCGATGCGCTGGCGCTGCCCGCCGGATAGTTTCACGCCGCGCTCGCCGACGATCGTGTCATACTTCTGCTCAAACTTTTCGATGAACTCTTCACAGTGCGCGATGCGACTCACAGCTTGAATCTCCGCGCGCGTGGCGTGCGGATTGGAGAAGCCGATGTTGTCCGCGACCGTGCCGTCGAACAGGAAGTTGTCCTGCATGACGACGCCGAGATAAGAACGAAAGTCGCGCAGCTTGAGCGTCTGCAAATCCTGCCCGTCGATCTTGATCGTGCCGGTGGCGGGCCGGTTGAAGTTCATCACGAGACTCGTCAACGTGCTCTTGCCCGAACCGCTTGAACCGACGAGCGCCGTCGTCGAACCGGCGGCAGCTTTGAAGGAGACATCCTTGAGCACAGGCACGCCCGCGTCGTACTCGAACGACACATGCTCGAACTCGATCTCGCCGCGCACGTCCGCGAGCGGCGCGCGCGTCGCATCTTCTTCGTCTTCGGTCGCCATGCTCAGCACCTCGCGGATGCGTTCAAGCCCCGCGAAGGCTTCCGTGATCTGCGTCCCGATAGCCGCGAACTGAATGAGCGGCATTGCCATCAAGCCCGTGAACAGGACATACATGAACAGGTCGCCGAGCGTCATTACGCCCGTCACGACCGAACGCCCGCCGACCAGTATCATCACCACCCCGACCGCGCCGATAACGACCGACGAGAAAGCGGTTGTTGCAGACACGCCGGTCATTGACCGGGCGATGTTACGAAACAACTTGTGCGCCCCGCGCGCGAAGGTCAGTTCCTCGCGCTTCTCGGCCGTGTAGGCTTTGACGATGCGGATGCCGCCCAGCGATTCGGCCAGCCGCCCCGTGAGTTGCGCCATGATCTCGCCGCGCTCGCGGAACAAAGGTCTGAGCCGCGTGAAGGCGTAAGCCAGCGCGCCGCCGAACAGACCGAGGACCAGCATCGTGATCGCAGTCAGCCGCCAGTTGAGCCAGAACAGGACGCAGAGCGCGACGACCGCCGTGATGAAACTCCCGGCCAGTTGCACCAGTCCCGTCCCAACCAGATTGCGTATGCCCTCGGCATCGTTCATGATCCGCGAGATGAGTTTGCCGGTCTGGGTCGAATCGAAATAACTGACCGGCAGCCGCGCGATCTGCGCTTGCACTTTCTTGCGCATCTCCGTGATGGCGCGTTGCGCCGCGACGCCCAACACCTGCGACAGACTGAACGATGTGACGGCTTGCACCAGCGTCGCCGCGCCCGCTGCCAGCGCGATCTGCCAGAGCAGCGCCGTGCGGCCTTTAACGATCACTTCGTCGATCAGATACTTGGTCGATGCGGGCAGCACCAACCCCATCGCTTGATTGACGATCATTAGCACCGCGCCGAGTGCCAGCCGCTTGCGATGTGCCCACACCAACTCGCGTGCATCGCCCCACGCGGACGACCAACGAATCTTCTTACGTGCCTGTTCAGCCATCTCTTTTTTGTCGCTAACGTTTGCGTCTCCTGTTGCTCAGTGTAGTGTGCGCCCGCCGCGACCTCAAAGTGCGTGCGCGCGCGCTGCTCGATCAAAACCGAGTCGCCGAACTCGTGCGTGCGATAGCCGCGCGCGTCCAACTCAACGCTCGTGCGTTGCAGCGTCGCATCGTCGAGGAAGGCGCGCAGCAACTCGTAGTGACTTGTGCCCGGTTCGTGCGTGCCGGACAGAATCGCATCGACAACGCGCAGACGACTCGTGCGGCCGAGATGTTGTGTCGCCAGCCCTGCGCCCGCCCGCACCTGACCGTCGCCCGTTGCCGCGTCTTCAAGCGCGCGCACGACGCTCGTGCCGATGGCGACGACGCGACCGCCACGCGCACGCGCGCGCCGAATCGCACGGGCCGTCGCCGCAGGAATGCGATAAGGTTCGTCGAAGGGCAAGAGGCGGTCGAGTTCGGCGTCGCCCGTGGACGAGATGCCAGCGGCATGGGTGATCGTCGCAAACTCCGCCCCGCGCGCGCGCATCGCGGCCAGCGCGTGCCAGTCGAGCGCGAAGCCCGCCGACGGTGGCTCGAACGCGACGGGCGGGCCGGCAATGCGCGTCCACACGTCCCAGAGCGCAAGCGGCACAGGCACGTGCGCGTATTGGATCGGCCGGCCGTGGCGCGCAAGACCCGCCCAGACCTCATCAGGCGCACCATCAAAGAGCAGCGACACGAGCCGTGCGTGGCCTAACAGATGCTCGACCGTCGCGCGTAGCGGCCCGAGTGTGAGCCGGTCGCCGGTCGCTAAAGGCGGCGGCGCGGGCCGGTCCTCCGTGCGTGTGCGAAAGTCGCCCGCGCCAAAGACCACTGCGCTGAAGCGCCCGACATCTTCGGACCTGAGCGAAGGCCGACCGGCGAGCCGCACCTCGACGGGTGCGCCCGTTGCGACATGCACGCCCTGTAAGCTCGCGGGCAAGGTCGCCGCGTCGTTAGCGATCACAAGATCGGCGCGACGCAAGAATTCGACGAAGGCCGAGCGCGGCACGTGGTCGATCTGCCTGCGCGCATCGACGACCAAGAGTTTAGCTTGCGGCGAACGTTGGACAGGTTGATCGGCGGCGATCATAAAGTTGCTCCTTCAAGTAAGGCTGAGGTTGTGGGCGGCGTGTTCGTTGCTTCGCGTGTTGACAGCGCGGCTGCGATGGCGGCGGCGAGTTCGCGGGCCGCATCTGCCGGTCGCTTCAACGTCGCAGGGTCGGCATCAGGAAAGGCGGCGGCGTACATCGGCGTGTCCATATCGCCGGGGTCAATGGACAGGAAGCGCACGCCGTCAGCCGCGTGCTCCTCGCCCCAGATGCGGCTCAGTTGATTCAGCGCGGCCTTGCTCGCGCCATAAGCGCCCCAGCGGGGATAGGCATTGACCGCAGCATCGCTTGAGATGTTCAGCACGACCGCGCCGCGTCCCTCGCGCGCCGAAGCGGCCAACGCGCCCATCAGCGCCTTTGTCAGACGGAACGGGCCGATAACGTTGGTAGCAAACGCGCGCTCAAGGTCTTCGCATTCGGTGTCGGACAACATCTGAAGCGGCACAGGTCCTAAGTCCGAAGCGTTATTGACGAGCACGTCCAAGCCGCCGAGTTCGCCGACGACCTGCATGGCGATAGGGTAGATGTCTTCTTTGGCCGAGATGTCGCCGACGATGCCATGCGCGCCTACCTGCTCGCGCGCCACACGCTCGACGCGTTCGCGTGTGCGTGCGACGAACGCTACACGCGCGCCCCTTTGTTGCAGTTCGCGGACGAGGGCCAGCCCAAGTCCCGACGTGCCGCCCGTGATGGCAATGCGCGCGCCGTTGATCGGATCGGCCGTGTCAGTTTCAAGCTTGCGTTGCGTTGGTTCGTGGCGGGCCGGATTGGGATTGATGGTCATTGCTGTGGCCTCCTAGTTTCTAAAGAAAACCCTTTACTAAGTCAGAGGCTAGCACGGCGGCTTGACTTTGTAAAGAGATTTCTTTAGAAACAATGTATGAGCCTGAAAACGCAGCAGCCGGGCGAGCGCAAGACGCGTCGTGCCATCGTCAAACTTTTGAAGACCGACGGCCCCTTAGACTCGGCGCAACTCGCCGAACGGCTCGGCTTGACGGCCATGGCCGTCCGGCAGCATCTCTATGCGTTGCAGCGTGAAGGGCTGGTGTCGGCCGAAGAGAGGCCTGTGCCGGTCGGGCGGCCGGCTAAGTTCTGGGGGCTGACGCGCGACGCCGACCGTCTCTTCACCGAAGCCTACGCCGAGTTGAGCGTCGCACTGATCGACGCTATGCAGGACACGTTCGGGGTCGAAGGATTGAACCGCGTGCTCGTCTCGCGTTGTGCGCGGCAGCAGGCGGATTATGTGCGCCGGATACCGCCTGCGGCCCCGTTGGCGCAGAAGCTCAAGGAACTGGCCCGCGTGCGAACGGAAGAAGGTTACATGGCCGAGGTCAAGCCGGATACGGACGGCAGCTTTCTGCTCATCGAGAACCATTGCCCGATCTGCGCGGCGGCGAATGCCTGTCAAGGTTTCTGTTCGACGGAGCTTGATCTGTTCCGTGCGGTGCTTGGGCCGGGCGTCGGCGTCGAGCGTGAGGAACACATCGTATCGGGTGACCGCAGGTGTGCTTATCGCGTTAAGCCGGCCCACGGCAAGCAACGTGTGCGCGCAAGTCGATCATGAGCATGACCACGCACAGAGCGGCTTGCGCTAGGGCAACTTAATTTTCTGCGTACATCTGTTGTGTCCTGAGCGTGCTGACGTGACAGCAATCGACGAGATACGCTATGCTCTGCCGACTAAGCGTTGTTTGAGATCGAAGCAACGCTTACGTGTTCACATTATAAGCTGTTAGCAATTAGCTGTTTGGCTTTGGCTCATTGCTGGCAGCTTGTTCGGAGAGGTGCAGGAGTGGTTGAACTGGCAGCACTGGAAATGCTGTGTACGGGGAACCGTACCGTGGGTTCGAATCCCACCCTCTCCGCCACCACGCTTTAAGTTCAACAGCCAACCTATGAGCAAGCGAACAATGTTAACGGGCGCGCTTGTCTGTCTGCTCGTCGCGGGCGTGGGCGACGCGACGGCGCAACGACGTGGCGCGCGCCGACCCACGAAGGGCGCGGTCTGCGGCGACCCGACCGTGCGTTGCCCGACGAGCGTACAGTTTGAAGTTTATGATCTGCCGTTTCGTCTGTCGCAGAACGCCGTCATCTGGGAGAGCGAGTCGTTCTATGCCGTCATCCTCAAGAGCATGACTACGGCGGACGACGACTGTGAGAAGTTCGTGCCCGAAGCGGAGCGGCAGGAAGCGCAAAGCTTGTTTCCGCACGCGAAGGTCTTCACGTCGCGGTGCGCCGAACCGGGCGCGACCTACTACACGGGTGTTAAGTCAGACGCGCGCTTCATGGCCGTCTATGCGGGCAGCACGCGCGCCGCAGCCGACAAGATGCTGGCGCAGGTTAAAGCCACGGGCAAGTTTCCGGGCGCGAACTTGCGCCGCATGAGCATCGGTTTTAACGGGACGTGAGCGCAGCGGCCGTCGCCGGTTGCCAGCGCGGGCGCAAACGGTTAAAGTTGTTCGCGTCAGGCCGGCATGCAAGTTAGCACGGCGCATTTGACGGGTTTGACAATTTATCAGACTTCGGGCTCCGCACAACGTTGGCCGCGCGAACCCCGCCAGGCCGGGAACGGAGCAACGGTAGTGACGACCGCGTGTGTTGCGGGTCAGTCCGGAGTCTGGCCAATTCTGCAAAAGAGTTGCCGCTGGTTGAGCGGCGGCCGGGTTGCCGCAGCGGGCGCGTTTGGAGCACAATCCACCGCCGCCCTAGCGTCAACAAGCGGCCGCCGCCCACGCGGCAACTCTTTTCGTTTTTCTACAGACCATGAAACCAAACTTCAAACGGCTCGACCACGTGCAACTCTGCATCCCGCCCGGCGCGGAAAGCGAGGCGCGCGACTTTTACGGGCGCTTGCTCGGCCTCGCAGAGATCGAGAAGCCCGCGCCCTTGCGCGCCAACGGCGGCATGTGGTTTCAGATCGCCGACATTCAACTGCACATCGGCATCGAAGCGCAGCAAGACAAGTCGAAGCGCCATCCCGCGTTTGAAGTCGAAGAGATCGAAGCTGTGCGCGCCTATCTCGAAGCGCACAACGTACCGACACGCGCCGAGCCGCAGGTTAACGGGCTCAAACGCTTCTCCTTCTTCGATCCGTTCGCCAACCGCATCGAGTTGATGGAAAGATCAACGACAGGATAACAACTAACCTTTCACAGTTAACTATTCGACAATGGCTTATCAGGTCATCGCCCGCAAGTGGCGACCGCAAACGTTTGAAGAGGTCACAGGCCAAGAGCCGATCACGCGCACCTTGCGCGGGGGCATCGAACACGACCGCCTGCATCACGCCTATCTCTTCTCCGGCGCGCGCGGCGTCGGCAAGACCACGACCGCGCGGCTGCTGGCCAAAGCCTTAAACTGCCACAAGTCCGACCGCCCGACCCCGACCCCTTGCAAGATCACCGACCCCGATGCCTGTCCTTCGTGCCGCGAGATCGCCGAAGGGCGTTCGATTGATGTGCTTGAGATCGACGCGGCCTCGAATACGGGCGTGGACAACGTGCGCGAAGCGATCATTAATACGGTCGCCGTGCGCCCCGCGCGCGACCGCTTCAAAGTCTTCATCATCGATGAGGTCCACATGCTGTCGGGCGCGGCTTTCAATGCGCTGCTCAAGACGTTAGAAGAACCGCCGCCGCGCATCGTCTTCATCATGGCGACAACCGAGTCGCACAAAGTACCGGACACGATCCTGTCGCGCTGCCAACAGTTCGAGTTTCGTACCATCGCCACGCCGAAGATCGCCGAGCGGCTGCGTTTGATCGCCGACGCCGAGCAGATCAAAGTTGACGACGCCGCGCTCAACGAGATCGCGCGCGCGGGCGACGGCTCGATGCGCGACGCGCAATCGGCCTTTGATCAAGTCATCAGTTTCAGTGAAGGGAAGATCACGACCGCCGACGTTGAAGCGGCGCTTGGGTTGGCGAGCGCGGAACAGTTGGCGCGCGTCGTCGCGGCGGTCGCCAACGAGCAACCGGCCGAGGCGCTCGCCGTCGTGGACGATCTCGTCATGCGCGGGCACGACCTGCGCAACTTCTGCCGCGACCTGTTGGCGCACCTGCGCGATCTGCTCGTCGCCAAAGTCGGCGGCGACGCGAGCGCGTTGAACGACGCGGCGCGCCGCGACAAGTCCGCCGATGCGTTCTCAGAATCCGACCTCGTGCGTTTCTTCCACAGCCTGTCCGAGACGGAACAAAAACTGCGCGAGGGCGCACACCCGCGCTATCAACTCGAAGTCGGCCTCGTCAAACTGATCGAGATGCGCCGGCTCGCGCCGATCAATCAGATCATCGAACGCCTCGGCGCGCTCGAAGAAGCACTCCGCACCGGCCGCGCGCCGCTCGGCAGCGCAAGCTCTAACACATCGTCTGGCGGCGCAGGTGGCGCAGGCGGGCCGCGCAGCAGCAGTAGCAGTGGCGGTGGCGGTCGTCCCGCTGCGCCCGCGTCGCGCACTTCGACGCCGCGTGCCAGCGCAATGAATGAAACGCCCGCCCCTGTGCGTGCGCCCGCGCCGCCCACAACGTCCGCGCCCTATGCGGCGCAGGGCGCGAGCGAACCGACGCGCAACCCTGACCCGCTCGATTGGTCCACGCACACGACCGGCGCGTCTAATGCCGAAGCGCCCTTCTGGGAGACGCTCCCGGCAGCCACGCAAACGCCGGCCGGCACGTCGCCGCAAGACAGAGCCGCCGCGCCGTCTCAACCTGCGTCGCCATCTGCGAGCGCGGCTTCATCGGCACAGTCGGCCGCGTCGCTCCGCCTCGTCAACAAACCGGGCGTGCCCGCCTCAACAGATAACAAGTCGTTCGCGGCGCGCGGCTGGCGCGTGCCCGGTCGCGGCGATGATCTACCGCCTGAGCCGCCTGCGTCCGCAAGCACGGGCCGGGCGGACTCGACCGTCGAACAACTCAAGCGCGTGCTTGAAGAACGGCGCAAAATTCTGTTAGCGACGGCGCTCGACGGCGCGCGACGCGCGGACATAACGGGCGACGAGTTGTATGTGGAGTTCGCGCCGGAGCGTAAGCATTTGCGCGACACGCTCAACAAGCCCGACAGCATGAAATTGCTGCGCGACATCTGCCGCGAACTGACGGGGCGCGACGTGGGCGTGCGCGTTCTCGTCCGCGACGCGAACGAGTCGGACGCGCCGCCGACGCGCGAAGACGAAGCGGTGCGCGAGCGTCAGCAGTTGCGCGAACTGGCCGAGCAAGACCCGGCCGTGCAACATCTCCTGCGTACCTTCCGCGCCGAGATCATAGACGTGCGCCGCGTCGAGCAAGACGACATTTGAAAACTCAACCTGCCAAGATCAACGAACCTAGCACAAACGTCCGGCGTATAGTCCGACGGAGGTAATTAAGTTATGGCGCGTCGTGATCCCTTGCTGGCAGGTGTCTTGAGTTTAATCGTGCCCGGCATCGGGCAGCTTTACAACGGGCGGATACTGGCGGGCATCCTCTGGTTGATCGTTACGCCGGGTTTCTGGATCGGTACAGGCGGCATGCTCGGCTGGGTCTGCCACATCATCGCCGCTTACACCGCCTACAGCTACGCCAAAGATCATCCCACACGTTAACAGGCAGAAGTCAGCATAATGACTGATGACTGATGAATAAGCAGCTATTCATCAGTCATCATTTCTATTGTGTCTTCGTGTCTTTGTGGTTAATGCCGTTTCACTATGCGCGAACGGCGCGCGTTGACAGTCGCTTCCGCGTGTTTCTATACTCGGCCGTCGTTCGTCGCCGTTGTGCCGCCGCCTCGCTGCACCCCGCGCCGTTGTCCTGCAACTCAATCAAATGTTGGTGGAGTGTGACGTGATGAAACGTTTGCCCGCGCCGCTTGTGGCAGCCTTCGTGCTGTTCATCTGCACTAGCACGGTAGCGGCTAAAGACACTTGGCTGAGCGTCCGCTCGCAAAACTTTCTGCTCGTCGGCAACGCGAGCGAGAAGGAGATCAAACAGGTCGGCACGCGGCTCGAACAGTTCCGCCACATCTTCATGCGCCTGTTCCCCAAAGCGAACTTGACGACGCCCGTGCCCACCACCGTCGTCGTCTTCAAAAGCGACAGCGCCTACAAGCCCTTCAAGCCACTCTATCAAGGCAAGCCGCAGGAGAACGTCGCCGGTTATTTTCAAGCGGGCGAAGATGTCAACTACATCACGCTCACGTCCGAGACGCGCGGCGCGGAAAATCCCTTCGGCACGATCTTTCACGAGTACACGCACCTGCTCGTGAGCAACAGTTTGTCCGAGCCGCCGGTCTGGTTCAACGAAGGCTTGGCCGAATACTACAGCACGCTCGAAGTTACCGACGGCAACAAGAAGATCACGTTGGGCCGCCCGTCAGCAATCACGTCATGCTGTTGCGGCAACAGTTCCTACGCCTCGAAGATTTGCTGCGCGTCACACACGACTCGCCCGCCTATAACGAGGGCGACACACGCGGCATCTTCTACGCCGAGTCGTGGGCGCTGGTCCATTACTTGTTGCAGAGCGACAAGGGGCAACGCTTGCCGCAACTCGTGCGCTTCAGCCAACTGCTCGCCGCCGGGCAGACGCTCGAAGACAGTTTCCAGCAAGCCTTTCAGACAGACTTCAAGACGATAGAGAAGTCGTTGCGTCAGTACGTGCAGAACACCACTTACAGCGTGCAGGTCCTGACCACGACCGAGCCGCTTGAGTTCGATGCGACAATGCAGACGCGCCCTTTGACGGACGCCGAAGCGTTCGCCTACCTCGGCGATCTGCTCTACCACACGAACCGGCTCGAAGAGGCCGAGAAGTATCTGCAACAGGCGCTGGCGCTCGCGCCCGAACTGCCGCAGGCGCACGCTACGCTCGGCATGGTGCGCGTCCGTCAGCGGCGGTTCGACGAAGCTCTGCCCCCGCTCGAACGCTCGCTCGCGGGCGACGCGCAGAACTACCTCGCACACTACTATCTCGCCGAAGCACTCAACCGGCGCAGCATCGGCCCCGACGGTATGATCTCGCAGTACCCGCGCGCCACCGCTGCACGCATGCGCGCCGAGTTGCAGCAAGCCATCGCGTTGAATCCGAACTTCGCGGAAGCGCACCACCTGCTCGCGTTCCTCGATATGGTCAACGAAGAAGATTTACCGGCCGCGACCGGCTTGCTGCTGCGCGCCCGCCAACTCAAACCGGGTCGCCACCACTACACGATCACGCTCGCCAAAGTTTATATGCGACGCGAGGAGTTCGCCGCCGCGCGCAACGTGCTTGAACAGATCATGCACAGCAGCAACGCCAGCGGGCCGGAACAAGCCGAAGCGCGCATGACGCTTCAAGTGGTTAACAACTACGCCGAGCAGTTAGCGCAGATCAAGGCTATGGGCGGCAACGTGCAACGCAGACCCGCGCCCGACGATGACACGGACGAAGCAACGGGCACGACGACCGAACAGTCACTCCCGCCCGAAGCCTTAAAGCCGCGCCTCAAGCGGCGGGCTGAAGGCGAGCAGGTGCGCGGCGTGCTCACTAAGATCGAGTGCGTCGGCGGCGCAAGCGTCGTCCTGCAAGTGCAGACCGCCGCTAAGCTCTACAAGTTTCACGCCGACCAGTTCGACCGCGTGCAGTTGGTCGCCTACGTGCCCGACATGGCCGGCACGTCCATCACCTGCGGCCCCTTCAAACAAGAGATGCACGTCGTCCTCACCTATCGCGCGCCCACGCAGCCGCGCCCCAAATACGACGGCGAGATCATCGCCGTCGATCTCATCACGAAAGACATGGAAGTCGAACCGTAAGGCGGGCAAACGGCAAAGGGCAAAAGTTGCAGACACGGACCGGGCGCGCAGTGTGATGTGAACCACTGCGCGCCCGATTTGCTTGCTCGCTTTAGCCTTGCTACTTTTCTGCGGGCCGCGTGAAGAACAGTTTGGCCACTTGGCAGGAGAAATCGGGCAACAGAGGCGACGCCAGCGCGTCCGGCGCATAGAGCGTCGTAGCCACACGCAACTTGCCCCGCGCGCGCCGGTACACTTCGACAAGTTGCTGCATCCAATCGACAATCCAATATTCATGTACGCCCCGGCGCGAGTAGAGCTTGAGCTTAGCCTGCCGGTCGCGTTGTTCGTTCGCCTTGCCGGGCGATAGCACTTCGATGACAAGCTCAGGCGCGGTGTGTAGATGACCGGCTGCATCCAACGCATGCGTCAGGCGTGCATGACTGAGCCAGACCACGTCCGGCGCGACATCATCATCTTCGGCGAAGATCAGACCGGGCGCGATAAGCGCCACTCCGAGATGACTCTGTTCATTCCACTCCAACAGAAAACGAACTAACTGGCTACAAGTATATTGATGTTCAAAGCCGGGCTGTCTGGACACGTACAATTCTCCTTCGATGATCTCGTAACGTTTCCCATCGTCCGGCATCACTGCGAGATCGGCGGAGGTGAACTTGTCTGCGAGATCGGCGGAGGTGAGTTGTTCAGCGATTGCCACGTTTGTGTCCCTCTCTTTAGCTGGTCGCTGCCGTGCATTCTAAAGCAAAGCGCGCGTGATGGAAACGGCCATAGAAGCAACGGGCACAAGGTACATAGCAAGCGGCGTGCGAAGTAGTTGACAGGCGCGCCCGCTGCCGGTCTGCAACTTTTGCCGTTGCCTTGTTGCTTTAACCCGGCGGTTTCTTGTTGCTTGGCGGCACGGCACGGGGGATGTCGCCTCTGGTGGGGGAGAGCGGTTCGATGCTGTCGCGCGTTTGCAGTTTGGGCTTGTCGCGTTTGAGCAGGGGGATTTTGGGGCGTGGGATGTTGATGGTCGCAATCGTGTCGGCGCGGCGCAGGATGACGCCGCCGCGCCCGGCGACCCATGCGGCCGTGCCGCCGCGATAGGCGACGCCGAACAGCGGCACGCTCGTCGCGCCCGCGACCGCGCTCCACGTCGCGCCGCCGTCTTTGGTCTGCAAGACGCGCCCTTGATCGCCGACGACGAGGGCGTCGTTGCGCGTCGCCGCCGCGATGGCAAAGAGGTTGAGCTTCAGTCCGCTCTCTTGATCATTCCACGTTGCGCCGCCGTCGTCCGTGCGCAGGATGAGGCCGCCCGCGCCGACGATGTAGCCACGCTGCGCGTCGGCGAACGTCAACGCATAGAGCCACTCTTTGACGGGCAGGCTGACGAACTGCCACGTCTCGCCGCCGTCTTCAGTCCGCATGATCGTGCCTTGCGAGCCGACGGCCGTGATGTGTTGCGCGTCCGCATAAGCCACGTCTTCGAGCCACGTCAAAGTGTTCGACGGGCGCAGATGCCACGTCTCGCCGCCGTCGTCCGTGCGGAGGATCGTGCCGCGCGCGCCGACCGCTAAGCCATGCTGCACGTCTATAAAGTTGACGCCGAACAGATCGACCGTCGCGTCGATGACTTCCGCTTTCGTCCACGTCAAGCCGCCGTTGTCGGTGCGTAGGATCGTCGCGCGTGCGCCTACCGCCCAACCGTGCATCTCGTCGCGGAAGAAGACGCGTGTGAGCCGCGCATCGGTCTGTGTGGGGCGCACCGTCCAGCGTTTACCGCCGGACGTGGTGGCCAGCACGCGCCCGTGCGCGCCCACGGCCCAGCCGCGCGCCGAGTCGAGAAAGAAGATGTCTGTCAGATCGTCGCGCCCGCCTTCGGTCAAGCGTCGCCAATCGAAGCCGCCATCGTCTGTGCGCAGAATCGAGGCCGTCGCGCCCTGCGGCCCAGCCCGTGCGCTCGTCGGCGAAGAAGATAGTCGTGAGGCGCGGCGCGGTCTTGACGCTGACGGGCAGCCAAGTGCCGCCGCCGTCGGCCGTCGTCAGGACTACGCCGTCGTTGCCCGTGGCCCAACCGTTGCGCTCGTCGAGGAAGAAGACCGACAGCAGATCGGTCTGTTGGAAGATGTCCACGCGCGCCCAAGTCTGTGCGCCTTCGTCTGTGCGTAAGACAAGCCCGCCGAAGCCGACGGCGACGGCACGCTTCGTCGGGCCCACGAAGGCGACGCCCGTTAACGGCGACTTGTCTGCGATTGATCTATCTTGCCACGTCACGCCGCCGTCCGTGGTGGTGAGCAACGTGCCACGGTCGCCGACCGCTGCGCCCGTCTGTTCGTCTGTGAACGCGATAGCGAAAAGATGCGCGCGCACGCCCGACGTTTGCGCGCGCCATGTGCGCCCGCCGTCTGCGGTGGCGATGATGCTGCCGTAAGTGCCGACCGCCCAACCGTGCTGCAAATCTTTGCCCGCGAAGGTGACGTAGGCGAGATGATCGCGCGTCGTCGTCGGGCGCTTGGTCCAACGCGCGCCGCTGTCATCCGTTGTGACGACCATGCCGCGCGCGCCCACTGCGACCGCGCTGCGTTTGTCTTTCACGAACAGCCCGTAGAGCGTTGTCGTCGCCAGCGACGTTTGTGCTTCCCACTCGAAGCCGCCGTCGTCCGTGCGCAGGATCGCGCCGTCCGCGCCGACCGCCCAACCGTGCCGCTTGTCGGTGGCGAACCGCACCGCATGAATCGCGTTCCCCTGCGGCAGAGGGTTCTGCCACAGCCACCCGCGCACCTGCGCTGCCGCGCCCGCCGTCGTCAACAAGAGACAGACGCAGGCGCAATTGAACAGCACAGCGATTGATGCGCGGGCGTGCATGAAGCGTTTGATCTATAGCGGTTAAGAAAACTAACCACACAGACACGAAGACACAAAACTAAATAGTTGCTTTGATCATATTGTCTTCGTGGTTTGTTATGTACTTTAAGTCGAAGCCTGACTGCCGACCATATCGACGGCCTCGCGCAGCACGTCGTCGTCCACGCGACCGAGCGCGGCGATCTTGCGCGCGGCCCGGTCAACCGCTTCCTGCGCTGTCTCGCCTGCGTGCCCTTTGATCCATTCCCATGTGACCCGATGCGTGCCGGCGGCGCGATCAAGCCGCGTCCACCAATCGTGATTAGCCTTGCGCCGAAAGCGCCCGCTCATCGTTTCGACCACGTAACGCGAATCGGTCAGCACGCGCACGCGACACGGCTCGCGCAAGAGTTCAAGCCCGATGGTCGCGGCGGCGATCTCGGCCTGTTGATTGGTCGCCGTGCCCAAGTAGCAACCGACCGCGCGCCACACGTCACGATAACCCAGGAGCGCCACGGCGGCCGCGCGCGTCGTCGCTTGACCATTGCCGAGGCTCGACCCGTCGCAGTAGATCGTGACCTGCTTCTGCGCGTCTCCGCTCACGCCGCCTCCTTATCACGGCCGGCGATGGCGACGACGTGATCGACTGACTCCTCGAACGTGTCGTCATGCGAGATGACGAACAGTTGTTTGAAGTGGCGCACCTGCCCGATCTGTTGCGCGAGTCGTTCGCGGCGTTCGGCGTCCATGTTCACCGTCGGCTCGTCGAAGAACGCGATGCGTATGTCCGAGAGTTGCTTCAAGAGTGCGAGCCGCACCGCCAGCGCCGCCGCCATCTGCTCGCCGCCCGATAGGTTCGGAAACGAACGATCATAACCGCCCTCTTCGACAACGATCTCATAATCGCGCGTCCATCTGAGCGCGCGCGATGCCTCGCCCGTGATCTCGCGGAAGAGTTGATTCGCTTCAATCGAAATGTTGTAGAGATAACTTTCGGTGACGAGCGGCCCCGCCGCTTTCAGCGTATCGCGGATGAAATCGGTCGTCTCCGCCAATCCCTGCAAACGTTCCTTCGCGCGAAACTCTTCGCGCAGACTGGCGCGCACTTCATCCAATCGCTCGATCTCCGCGCGCAAAGCCGACGCGCGCTCACGCGCCGACTCAAGCTGCGCCGCGGTCGTCGCCGTGCGCTCGCGCACGAGCCGCAACTGCACGCGTTCTTCCGCGTGTTGGTCGCGGTCGTAAGCTGCGCCCGCCGCGTCGGCCGCAGCTTGCGCGGCCGCGGCCGTTGCGACCGCGCGCTCTGTCTCCGCTGCGGCACGTTCGACTTCCGCGCTGCGCGGTTCGACCATCGCCGCGAGCGCCTTGCTCTCAAGATACTCGCCGTGCGCGGCCGCTGTGCGCTCACGCTCCACACGTGTGCGCGCCAACTCGGCATCGAACTCTTTGAATCGTTGCAACTCGGCATCGAACTCGTGCGCCTGCGCCTTGAGCGCCGCATGCGCGTCTTCAGCGCCGCGCACCTCGACTTGCAGCGCCGGTTCACGCTCGGCCTCGGCGCGCAAAGCGCGCGCGCGCCCGCGCGGATCATTGAGCGCACGCAAACGCTCGTCCACGTCCGCGATGTCTTTGTCTAAGCCCGCGACGGCCGAAGCGTTCGCCGCCAACTGATCACGATCCTCTTTGCGCCGTTTACCTTCAGCTTCGATCCCTTTCAACTGCTGGCGCAAAGGTTCTAACTCCGCGTGGCGCAACATCGCCTCGCGCGCCGCGATCAAGTCGGCACTGACGCCCGCGTGCTTGCTCTGCAACTCGTCCAAGTGCGCGTCCAAGTTCGGCGGCAACGCGGCCAGTTGACGTTCGATCTCCGCGAGCTTACGTTCGCCGTCGCCGAGCAACGTGCGCTGCTCGCTCAAGAGCGCGCGTTCGCGTTCAAGCTGTACGAGTGCGATGCCCGCTTCGCGCGCGGCCCGCACGGCCTTGCTGACTTGCGCTGCCTCGGTCTGCACCGCTTTCAGTTGCGCGTGATTCGTCGCCAGATGATCCGTGAAGTAACCGTCGAGCGTCTGCCCCTCGCCGATGTTCAAACACTTCTCCGACAGGATCGGGCACAAGCCGCCCTTGACCTCTGTGCGCATCTTCTCGTCGCGCGCGATCTCCGCGCGCAAGTGCGCGGCCTGTTCCTGCAACTCGCGCTCGTTGACTTCGAGCGCAGCTGGCCCGCTCAGCGCCGCGCGCGCGTTGCTCCAACTCGCCGGCCTTGCGTTCGAGCGCGGCCACGGCCCCCTGCAATCGTTTGATGTCGCGCACAAATTCGCGTTGCTGCTTCAACCAGTGGTCGTGCGATACCTTCGCACGCTCGGCGCGGCTCAACTCGGTTTCGACCTGCATGCGCTCGCTCTCAAGCTGCGCGTAGCGTTCCTGCGCGCCGGCCGCGCGCTCGGCTTGGCGCACCTGTTCTCTGATCTGCACATGCTGCGCGCGCAAGTCGGTCAACTCCACATCAAGCCGCGCGAGCCGTTCGCCTGCTGCCATCGCCCGCGCGCGCAACTCGCGCAAGTGTTCGCGCTCGCGCTCCAACTCTTCCTGCCGTGTGACCTCCGGCTCGATGGTCGCAAGCGACGCACGCGCACGCGCCGCCGCTTCAAGTGCGTCCGTCAAACGCCGCACGTCGGCGTCGGCTTTTACGACCAACAGGGCGACGCGTTCGGCCTCCGCGCGCAGACGGTCGCGCTCGGCACGTTCGACTTCGAGTTGTTGCAGCGTCGGCGAGCGCCGCGAGGTGTGCGCGATAATCCGTCTTCGGTCGCTTGCTGCCGCGCACGCGCGCCGAGGGCCGCATCCAACTCACCACGCAGATCGCGCAGCCGACGTTCGGCCGCAGCACGCTCGACCAGTGCGCGTTCAAGGCCCGCGCGCGTTTCGCCGACGCGCCGCTCGGCTTCGTCCAGCGTCGCCACACCTTGCTCGCGCACGTGCGTTTCACGTTGCAACTCTGCAAGCGCCGCGCTCAGTTCCGCCACACGCGCGCCATAAGTTTTATGTTCTTCGACGCGCTCGTCGTAATGCGCGAGCGTGCCTTCCGCGCGCCCGATGCGCTCGCGCGCCTCCGCCAACCGCTCGCCGATCAAGTTGACCGTCCCGCGCAGACGTTCCGCGCCTTCGCGGTACTCTTCAACCTTGAGCAGCCGATCAAACGCGGCCTTGCGTTGTGTCCCGGACTTGAGGAAGTCGGCGGTGAGCGTGCCTTGCGGGACGCCGATGGCGGAACGAAAGAGCGACTGCAAGTCTGTGCCCGGCTCAATGCCGAGCAGCATACGCAGGTACGGCAAAACGTGCGTGCGCTGTTCGGCCACTTTGCCGGGCAGCGCCGGATCGAAAATGTAATAACCGTTGCCCGTGTCGCGGTAGACCACGTATTGCTTCTGGTCCACATCGCTCTCGAAGGTGACGCGCACTATGCCTTTCTTCGCGCCGCGTCGTAGAAAGTCGTCCTTCGAGTAGTCGAGTACATCGAAGAGTGTCCATGCGATAGCTTCGAGGATCGTCGTTTTGCCCGCGCCGTTCGGCCCGACAATGGCGGTCGTGCCCGGCTCGAACGTATAGGCGGCGCGCTCGTAAGCCTTGATGTTTTCCAGTTCAACCTGCGTAACGTGCATATACTTTGTCGGTAAAACTCGCGCACCCGCCGACGCCTGATCAAAACCTCATGTGTGCGGGATCAGCGCCGGTCGGGTGAAGCGTTAGCCTAGCACGTCCCGCGATTTTTTGCCGCCTCGCGGGATGGCGACCAGCAGCGCCACAGGCGCGACCAATAGCAGCCACATCATCGCGCCCAGCCCGTAGCGTTCGGCGAACAACCCCAAGCCCAACGGGATGAGCGCGCCGCACAGACCCGACACGTTATGCAGCGTCATCGCCGTGCCGCTCTGACCGGGCAAAGCCGTATAGAGTTGCGCTTGCAGGATCGAATACCAACCGGCATTCGTTAAGCCGATCAGACCAAGCAGCACGAGTTTGATCATCAAGTTCGGCGCGAGCAGGAAGGCGGGGAACAAGCACAGCATTGTGAGCACGCTCCAACGCAGATAGCTCAGCCCGCGCACGCGCTCCAACAAAGGGATGAGCAGGAAGTCGCCTAAGAGGCCGACGACCGACCAGACGCCGACCGCAAGACCAGCGCGCGTCGTGGTCGCGCCGAGCACGTCCACGAAGTAGAGCGCGATGAACCCGTGAAAGCCGTCGAGCATCAAATCGGCCAACTCCAACAGCACGAGCCAACGCCAGACGTGTACGCGGCGCAAAGCCCGCAGCGCACCCGCCGCACTCGTCTTAAAACTAACGGGCGGCGCTTGTTGGGCCGCCGCCGTCACGTGTGCATTGAGCGGCAAGCGGCACGCCGCCAGCAATAGTGACCAGCGCCACCAACGTCATCACGGCGTACCAAGCGCGCCAGCCCGCGCCCAACGCGACCGCTGCGTTCAGCGCCGCCGACCCGGCCACGACGCCGAGCGAACCGGCGAACGCCCAACGCGCCATGTTCTGTTCGTGCCGCGCCGGCTCTGCGTCCATCAACGCCGCTTGCGACAGATTGACGAACGCGCCGGCCGCCGGACTGAACACGATGAACGCGAGCAACAGCAGCGTGAAGTTGTAACTCGCGGCGACGAGCAACAGTGCCAGCGTGAAGCAGACGCCGCCCAAGATGATAGCCCGGCGGCGATGGCGCGTGTCGCCCAGAATGCCGAGCGGCACTTCGATCACGTTCCCGCAGAAGCTAGGCACGGCGAGCAGCAGCCCGATCTGCGTGTAAGTGAGTTGCAAATCAGAACGGATCAGCGGCCACGCGGCTTGACGCGAGCCGTCAACCAGTTCATCTAAAAATTCGATGGCAAGGAGCGTAAGCGCGAAGGCGCGCAAACTCCGGCCACTGCTGGCCGGGCAGAGCGCGGCAATACCTGATGCGACATGAGTTGATCCCTCTCGACTTCGGAAACGATTAACGCCTATGGGTGAGCGTGTGCGTCTTCGGAATCCGGGGCGGAGGAATCGCCGTGCGGGCAAAGTAGTACCTGCGCCGGCGCGAGCCGGTCGATACCACTACGACTGTGGCGGGGTTAACTGCTTACCAGGGCGGGAACGTCAACACGATGTTCATAACAAACTCCTTCGAGCATGTCGCCGATTCTCGCGCGACCTCATCGTCCTGTCAACGTTCAGGTGATATAAGCAACGGCACTTTCAGCTTGCGCGCACTTGTCTCTGGCTATCACTCGTTAACTTTGAGGACGGCGAGGAAAGCTTCTTGCGGAATCTCGACGCGGCCCACGCGCTTCATGCGCTTCTTGCCCTCTTTCTGTTTTTCGAGGAGCTTGCGTTTGCGCGTGATGTCGCCGCCGTAGCATTTGGCGAGGACGTTCTTGCCGAGCGACTTGACGGTTTCGCGCGCGATGACCTTGTTGCCGATGGCTGCTTGGATCGGTACTTCAAACAACTGGCGTGGGATCAGTTGGCGCATCTTCTCGGCGAGCAGGCGACCGCGTGCTTGCGAGTTGCCGCGATGGACGATGATCGAAAGCGCGTCCACGGGTTCGCCCGCGACCATGAGATCGAGCTTGACCAGATCGCTCTCCCAGTAGTCGGTGAAGTGATAATCGAGCGAAGCGTAGCCGCGCGAGACTGACTTCAAACGGTCGTAGAAGTCGAGCACGATCTCGTTCAAGGGCAACTCGTAGACGAGCATCACGCGCTTCTCGGCGATGTACTCGAACTTCTTCTGCACGCCGCGCTTTTCTTCCAAGAGCGGCAGGATGCCGCCGAGGTATTCGTCCGCCGACAGGATCGTCGCTTCGATCACCGGCTCTTCGATCTTGGTGATCCGCACGGCGTCGGGCATCTTCGCGGGCGAGTCCACTTCGATGATCTCGCCGTCGGTTGTCGTCACGCGATAACGCACGCCCGGCGCGGTCGTGATCAGATCGAGATTGAACTCGCGTTCCAGTCGCTCCTGCACGATCTCCATGTGCAAGAGGCCGAGGAAGCCGCAGCGGAAACCGAAGCCGAGCGCGGTCGAAGATTCCGGCTCGTAGAAGAACGACGCATCGTTCAGCCGCAGCTTATCGAGCGCGTCGCGCAACTCTTCATATTGATTCGACTCGACCGGATACAGGCCGGCGAAGACCATCGGCTTGATCTCTTGAAAGCCGGGGAAGGGCACAGTCGTCGGGCGCGCGGCCTCAGTGATCGTGTCGCCGATCTGCACGTCGGCCACCGTCTTGATCGAAGCGGTCAGGAAGCCGACTTCGCCGACGCCCAACTCGGCAATCGGCGTCGGGCGCGGCCGGTTGACGCCGATTGTCTCCACGTAATACTCGCGCCCCGTGTTGAAGAAACGAATCTTCATGCCGGGTTTGATCATCCCGTCGATGACGCGGAACAGCACGATCACGCCGCGATATGAGTCGTACCACGAATCGAAGATCAGCGCCTTCAGCGGCGCGTTCGGATCGCCCTTCGGCATCGGCACGTCGCGCACAATCGCTTCCAACACTTCATCCACGCCCGCGCCGGTCTTCGCGCTCGTGAACACGGCGTTGTGCGTATTCAAGCCAATGACGTGCTCGATCTGTTCGATGGCCTTCTCCGGCTCCGCGCCCGGCAGATCGATCTTGTTGATGACGGGGATGAGTTCGAGATTATTCTCAATCGCCAGATACGTGTTCGCCAACGTCTGCGCCTCGACCCCTTGCGACGCATCGACGACCAGCAACGCGCCCTCGCACGCCGACAACGAACGCGAGACTTCATAACTGAAATCCACGTGCCCCGGCGTATCGATCAGATTCAGCACATACGCCTCGCCGTCCCGCGCCCGGTAATCCAACCTGACCGCGTGCGCCTTGATCGTAATACCACGCTCCCGCTCCAAGTCCATGTCGTCAAGCACCTGCTCCGACATCTCCCGCTCCGAGAGCGCGCCCGTCAACTGAAGCAAACGGTCGGCCAGCGTCGATTTACCATGATCGATGTGCGCGATGATCGAAAAATTTCTGATGCGTGCTGGATTCATTATTCAGACTATAAACTCTGCTTCAAATATGCACCGCTAACATAACAAAACGGGCGCGAAACCGCACGCGCGCCCGTCTGAGGTTACGAGTTTGAGGTTGCTTGTTTACCGGCTGTCGCCGCCGTTTGGCTTGGCTGCGTCGCGCGCGAGCATGGCTGCGCCGATGGGGACGGCATCCGATGCGAGTTGGGCGGCGACGATCTGGGTGGCCTCGAAGCAGGGTTGGAAGGAGCGTTTGCCGGCTTCGCGGATGATGGGCTGGAGGATGAGATCGCCGGCCTCCATGATTGTGCCGCCGAGGACGATGCGTTCGAGGTTGAGCAGGTTGATAACGGTGGCGACGGCCGTGCCGATGTAGCGGCCCGTGCGCTCTAACATGAGGAGCGCGAAGTCGTCGCCGTTGTTGGCTTCGCGGGCGATATCGGCGGCGGTGAAGTTCTTGGTCAGCCCAAGCCGCGAGAGCGACGAGGTGCTGTCGCGCAGTAAGCGTTCGTTCGTGCGGCGGACGATGTTGGGCGCGGAGGCGACTGTCTCAAGACAGCCGACGTTGCCGCATGTGCATTGAATGCCTTCGGGGTCGATGGTGATGTGGCCGATCTCGCCCGCGAAGCCGGACGCGCCGCGCCAGAGCCGGCCGTCGAGGATGAGCGCGCCGCCGATGCCTGTGCCCATCGTGATGTAGAAGAGGTTGCGCCCGCCGCGGCCTGCGCCCGCCACCGCCTCGCCGTAAGCGGCTGCGTTCGCGTCGTTCTCAAGAGTGACGGGCAAGCGCGTCGCCTGTTCCAACTCGGCGCGCAGGTCGCCGCGCGCCAGCGTGGGCAGATCGGTCGAGACGATGACACGCCCTGTGTCCGGGCTGACCAGACCGGGCACACCGAGGCCAAGCGCCGCCACGCCCGCGTGCGCGTCTCGCAACTCCGTGACCATCTGCGCCACCTGCGCGGCCAAGGCGTTGCGGTCGAGTGCCGCCTCGCGGCGTTCGACGACGCGGCCGTCCGCGCCGACGAGCGCGGCCTGTAAGAGCGCGCCGGAAAGGTCAACGCCGAGATAGTTCGCATTTGGGGTGGTCGTGCTCATGACATTAATCTCCCGATGTGGGCTAACGCTCGTTAGCGGGTCAGGTAGGTTGCGGCGAAAATCGTAACAAAGGGGTGCGGGGCTGTCAAACAGGTCGTTCTCCGTGTAAAATGTGCGACCAGAGAAATGATCAATGATGAATGACGAACTGTCTGTTGTTCATCATTCGACCTGCACCGTGCAGCCTTCAGCTTTTATGAACATTCGCTCGATCCTGCTGCCGACGGATTTCAGCGAGTGCGCCGAGTGTGCGTTGCCTTACGCGACGCAGATGGCGCGACAGGCGGGCGCGCGCCTGATCTGTTTGTACGTGGTCGAGTCGGTGATGCCATCTGTCGGCTATGCGCCGGTCGCGGAGCCGTTGCCGACGGTGGACATCAGCGAGCAGTTGCAGCAGTCGGCCGAGCGCGAGTTGCCGAAGTTGGCCGAGCGCAAAGAGTGCGCCGGGCTGGAAGTGGAAGAGTTAATCGTGCATGGCGAGGCGGCGGCCGAGATCGTCCGCGTCGCCGCGGAGCGCGCCGTCGATCTGATCATCATCTCGTCGCACGGGCGCACGGGCCTTGGGCGCATGATCTTTGGTTCGACCGCCGAGTCGGTCGTGCGCCACGCGCACTGCCCCGTACTCGTGGTCAAACCCAAGAACAGTGCCGAGTGACAAGCGACGAGTGACAAGTTATAAAGCTTCTTACTCGTCACTTATCGCTCGTTACTTGTCACTGCTTTTTTATGGACGGCCATTTTTTTTACGAACTGGTTGAACAGTACGGCCTGTATGCGGTCTTCTTCCTTGCCATGATCGAGGGGGACATAACGCTGCTGCTGGCGGGCGTGCTGGCGCATGGCGCGTTCTTCGGCGAGTACAGTTTCATCAAAGTGCTAGGCGCGGGAACGGCGGGCGGCGTCGCGGGCGATCAAGTGGCTTATGCGTTGGGGCGCGGCTTTCGTTCGAGCGTGCGCGACTTCGGGTTTTATCGCCTCGCGCGCCCGCGCATCGAGCGGCTGACGCAGACGTTCGGCCCGCTCTCGATCTTTCTATCGAAGTATGTCTATGGCTTGCGCACGGCGGCTTGCGTCTTCTACGGCGTGGGCAAGATGCGCTACACGCGTTTTCTGCCGCTCACGATTGTGAGTTGCTTCGCGTGGGTTTTCATCCTGAGCGGCGCGGGCTACTTCTTCCACAGCATCGTCACCAACTTCATCGGCGACTTTCAACGACTCGGCAAGTTCCTGCTGGTCCTCGTCGCCGTCGGCATCGCGGCCTTCTACTTCGCCGAACGCTACTGGCTCTCGCCGAAGGTGGAAGAGGCCGACCCGGAACGCGTGCATGAACTGGAACACGCCGCGCAGGAGAAGTTGCACGAACTCGGCGCTGAGATCAAAGAACACTTACCCACTCCGCTGGCCCGCCGCAAAGAGACTAAACAGCGCAAACGCGCGGGCCACGCGGAAGAAGGAGACTGAGGTAATTGCGGATTGCGGGTTGTGGATTGCGGATTACAAAGACATGCACCTGCTTTCTTTAATCCGCAATCCGCAATTCGCAATCCGAAATCATTATGATCATTGAGTCTATTGCGCCGACGCGGGTTGATCTGGCGGGCGGGACGATTGACATCTGGCCGCTCTACCTGTTCCACCCCGGCGCGGTAACGGTCAACTTCGGCATCTCGCTCTATGCGCGCTGCCGCATCGAGACGCGCACCGATGACAAGGTCATCCTCGAATCGCGCGACCGTGGGCTGGCCTTCGAGACGAACCTCGCAGGGCTGATCGACCTCGTGCGCGAAGAACGTTTGGAGTTGATCGCCAAGCTCGTGCATTTCTTCAAGCCCGACGTGGGTTTTCATCTGATCGCGGAATCAAGTGCGCCCGCAGGCGCGGGCCTCGGCGGGTCGAGCGCGCTGGCGATTGCGTGCATCGGCGCTTTGAACCGGCTGGTCGGTGATCGTTATCCGGCGGCGAACTTCATCAGCATCGCGGCGAACGTCGAGACGACCGTGATCCGCGTGCCCGCCGGGTTGCAGGACTACTACGGCGCGTTCTACGGCGGCGCGAACTGCATCCACTGGCGCACCGACGGCAGCGAGCGCGAGGAATTAAGCATCGACGCCGCCACGCTCGAACGCCGCATCGCCATCTGCTACACGGGCGAACCGCGCCTCTCCGGCATCAACAACTGGGAGATGTTCAAGACCCACATCGACGGCGACCCCACCATCTTTCAACTCTTCGACGGCATCCGCGACGCGGCCCAGCGCATGCGCACCGCGCTTGGCCGCAACGACTGGGCCGAGGTGCGCGCCGTCATGCAGTCTGCCTACCCCAACCGCAAACGCCTCGCGCCCAACATCACCACCCCGCACATGGAACGCCTCGTCGAGAAGGCTCTCGCCAACGGCGCAGAGGCCGCCAAAGTCTGCGGCGCAGGCGGCGGCGGCTGCATCGCCTTTCTGTGTGCAGAAGGCCGCCGCGCCGATGTCGAACGCGCCCTCAACGAAGAAGCCGACGTGCAAATGCTCGACTGGCACTTCGCGCCCGAAGGCTTAACGGTGCGCGAGAGTTGAAGCGTTATGTTGCTTCACGATATCGGAACATAGTTTGATAGAACCGTAAGTGGAGATATGGATAAAGAGCATATTCGCCCAATTGTTATCTGTCTGTTCCGGCGGGGGAGTCGCATCCTGATCTCTGAAGCATACGACTCCGCTAAGGGCGAGTACTTCTGCCGCCCTTTAGGCGGAGGGGTGGAATTCGGCGAGCACAGCCGGGAGGCGATGCTGCGCGAGATACGGGAGGAGATCGGGGCTGAAGTCGAGAAGTTGGAGTTGGTTGGTGTGCTGGAGAGCATCTTTAGGTATGAGGGTGCGCAGGGGCATGAGGTGGTCTTCGTCTATGACGCCGAGTTTCAGGATAAAGGGATGTACGAGAGGCGTGAGATTCAAGGATATGAGTCGGAGATTGATGCCCGGTTTGTAGCACGGTGGCAGTCGTTAGAAGAGCTAAAGGAAAAGGACACGCGGCTCGTGCCGGAGGGGTTGGCTGCCCTGATATCCGGGCTATACGAGTAAGCGGCTAGTCTTAGGCGGCGGGCGCAACGTAACAACGGCATGCACCCAACGCCCTTTCACGAAGCCTCTCATGTACGTTGCGCAGGGGCGCGGGTGATGCCGGGCATTAGACGCAACGCGCGCTTAACTGAGCACACAACAACACGGCGCACAAGTTTGACTCAAACTTGTGCGCCGTGTTTCTGTTTAGCGTTATTACTCTTTGCCCGCGCGGCGTTTGGCTTCGACGACGACGGCGCGGAGGCGTTCGAGTTTCTGTTCGTGCGTCTCGCCGGGTTGGGGGCCGGCGTCGTAGTCCATGCGGGTGACTGTGCCGGTGGCGGTGCGCGCTTTTGGTTTGACGCGTGGGGCGGCGTCGGCTTGAGTCGTGGCCGATGCACTTTCGTCTTTGGGTGCGCCGGGCGTTAGTTCGGTTGACGCTTCGGGTGCGAGGTCGGCGACCGTCTCGGCCCCAGCGGCGGGTGAAGCGGTGGCGGCCGCAGGACTCGAGGGCGCGGCCGAGGCTTTCCCGGTGGCGGCTTGCGCTTCGGCGGCCGGGCGGTGTGCGTCGGCGGCGGGCGATGAGTCTGTGCCGGAGGTGGTGGCGGCAGCGGGCGTGGTGCGCGCCCCCGCGCCTGTGGCGTGTTTGTCGATCACGCCGCCGGCCAGTTCCTTGCGCCGTTTGGCTTCGACGACGATGGCTTTTAGACGCGCGAGCTTTTGCTCCTGCGTTTCGCCGGGCACGGGGCCGGGCGCGGGCGGCGGCACGTAAGGGATGAAACCTGTGACCGGATCGGGCACGGGCGGGCCCGCTCGCAGCGGCGGTGGACGCGGCCGGCTGCTGCGCGGTCGCGGTCTTCGGCGTGGGCTTGGGTGCAGTCGTTGCGGCCGGTTTCGCGGCGGGTTTGGGCGCGGCGGCTGCGGGTGGCGGCGGTGCGTGCCCGACGGCCGCTTCGACCATCACGTAGACGCCGCGGTCGTTCTTGATGATCGTAGGCAGCGTGCCGCCGGCCGCTTGCAGGATCAGGTTCTGTTCGTGTTCGACGTAACGGCGCTGGCGTGGGTCGCGCACGTGGCCGAGCGGCGGCCCCATGTAGAGCGTGCCGCAGGTCTGACACTTATAGAGCAGGTCGTCGCCGCGCAGATGTTTGCGCGCCGACTCGTTGATGGGGCGCGTCTGCTTCAAGTGACCGTTGCAGAGCTTGCCCTTCTCGTTCTTCTCGTTGCAGACGGTCTGCCCTTCGTGGAAACGCTTGGGCGCACCGGGTTGCGAACGCTGCTGCTCGGTCGGCGCTTCTCTGGCGACGGGTTCGTTGGTAGCCATAAGCTTCGGTTCTTGCGCTCTCGTTTGGTTGCTGCTTGAGCAATAAGGTCGTGCAACTTGCTTGCCCGCCATCATACATAAAAATCTGATTGTTGTCAGTGGTAGTCCAGACGACAGCGTGCGCGTTTGTGTGAACTGCTAAAAGTCTGCTTCAGCGCAGCCCGCGTGAAATGTTTTGCCGCGTCGGCACACAGACGTGTATGCAACATAATTTGCGGCAGTGATATTTGACAATGCAACTAAAAAGAGGACTATGTTGGCCGAAGTGTCTCGCCACTGCGATGAGCCAACCAGATCACGCACAGGAGGTAGCGCAAGCATGACCAAGAAAAAGTCCGTGGCGCAGCGTCCGGCCGCTAAGCCACGATTGAAGAAGGCCGTGCCGCCGCCCGACAATCCGCTGCTGCGGCACGAAGCGCAAGAGGTCGCGCTCGGCGGCGGGGCTGACGAAGTGCAGATGGCGCGTGCCCGCGCCCGCGCCATTCAGCAGACGCAGGAGATGCCCGTTGCAGACACAACTGAAACAACTGATGAGCCGCCCACAGCCAACGACGACGACCGTTAAGGCTCGCTAACAACCGCTTGCACCTTCACGTCCTGCCAGCAATAAGGAGATGACGACATGGCCACGAAGAAGCAGCAGCCCACCGCGAAGAAGCGCGCAGCCAAGAAGTCGCGCGCTAAAGCACGCGCCTACCAGAAGGCCGTGCCCCCGCCCGATAACCCACTCTTGCGCCATGAAGAACTCGACATCGACCGGCGCATCGAAGGCGAAACGATTATCGTCGAAGGCGCAAGCCTGACGGCGGCGCGGGCGTTTGCCACGGGCCGGCGCGCGCGCGTGCGCGTCACGCGGCCCAAAGAGAGCACGATGGAGAAGCTAGCGAAGCTGCGCCTGTATGCGTTGCAGGAGTCGCGCGGGCTGCCCGGCGAAGATGCAGGCGCGCCCACGCTCGCCCGCGCCCGCAGCCTCTCAAGCACCGCGCCCGGCGAAGTCGAAATGGTCGCGCCCGTCGCCGGTACGAGCAACTGGGTGCAACTCGGCCCGACCGCCATCCCCAAAGGTCAGACTTATCGGCCCGACGCGCGTTATGGTCACAGGCCGCGTCACCTCGATCCTCGTTGACCCGATCAGCACCAACACGATCTACATCGGCACGGCGCAGGGCGGTGTGTGGAAGACGACGGACGGCGGCCTCAACTGGCAACCCAAATCAGACAACGAACTGTCGCTCGCCATCGGCGCGCTCGCCATGGACCAGAGCAACCATCTCACCATCTACGCGGGCACGGGCGAAGGCAACTTCTCCGGCGATAGTTATTACGGCAACGGCATCTTGAAGACGACCGACGGCGGCAACACTTGGACGACGCTCGCGCAAGACACTTTCACCGGCTCGCGTTTCAGCCGCATCGCCGTCACGCCCGCAACGCCCGCGCGCCTGTTCGCCGCCACCGGCAACGGCGTCTATCGCAGCACCGACAGCGGCGCGACGTGGACGAAGATGACCGGCTCGTCGCTGCCCACCGTCAACGCCACCGACGTGTGCATCAACCCGACGACGCCCACCACCGTCTATGCGTCCTTCTGGGGCAGCGGCATCTACAAGACGACCAACGCGGGCGCGGCCGGGCAACCAACGTGGACCAAACTCGCGGGCGGCTTGCCCACCAGCGGCTTCACGCGCATCGCGCTGGGCCTCTCGCCCTCTTCACCGCAGACCATCTACGCACTCTTGCCGGCCCCGCCGACGACTATTTCGTCAACAACTTCTTGCGCTCGACCGACGGCGGCTCGACGTGGACAGCCATCGCCTTACCCGGCGGGAACATCGGCAAGCAAGGCTTCTACAATCTCAACGTCGCGGTCGATCCGACGACGCCCGACATAGTTTTTCTAAGTGCCGTCTCGATCTGGAAAGCCGTCCGCAACAGCGCCACCGGCGTCTGGACGATCACGAAGATCGGCGACGCCATCCACCCGGACAACCACGCCTTCACCTTCCAGCCCGACAACCATCTGGTCGTCTATGCGGGCAGCGACGGCGGCATCTACAAGTCCATTGACGGCGGCACAACTTGGTCGGACACGATCAACGAAGGTCCTTGCATCACGCAGTTTGAGTTTATCGATCAGCATCCGACCTCGGACGCGGTGGTCTTCGGCGGCACGCAGGACAACGGCACAGAGCAATTTCGCAATAGCCCCGTCTTCAACCACGCGGACGACGGCGACGGCGGCTGTTGCGCCATTGATCGCCTGCAACCAAAAAACGTCATCAGCACCTACTACGGCGCAAGCCCCAAACGCTCGACGCAGGGCGGCAAGTTCAACACGTGGCTGGACGTTAGCTCAGGCATCTCAGGCTCCGCGCTGTTTTATCCGCCGCTCACGCTCGACCAGACGAACCCCAACAACATCGCGCTCGGCACGAACCTCATCAACCTCGACGCCGCGCAAGGCACAGCGGGCTGGCCGACAAAGGTCAACCTGCCCGGCATAACCGGCAACGTCTCGGCGATACACTACGTCAACTCAAACTTGATCTACGCGGGCACGACCACAGGCCGCGTCTATCGGCTCACTAAGAGCGGTGCGACGTGGACCGCAACCGCTATTCAAGCCGCGCCTCTGCCCGGTCAATACATCTGGGACATCGCCGCGCGCCCCGACGACACGAACACGGTCGTCGTCGTCATGTCCGGCTTCGGCCTCTCGCACGTCTGGCGCGGCGTGGTGGCAGCGGGCGGCGGCGCGGCCACTTGGACCAACATCAGCGGCACGGGCGCGGGCACGCTGCCCGACATTCCGGTCAACGCGCTCGCCATCGATCCCGATGCACCAAACGTCTACTACATTGCCACGGACGTGGCCGTCTATCGCACGACGAACGGCGGCACGTCTTGGACGCAGTTCAGTCAGGGCTTGCCCAACTGCGCCGTCTTCGATCTGCGACTGCATCAACCGACGCGCCTGTTGCGCGCGGGCACGCACGGGCGCGGCCTGTGGGAGCGCAAACTAGACGTGGCGGGCATGACCGACGTTGACATCTACTTCCGTGATCACTTGATGGCGACCGCGCGCATCACGCCGACGCCTTCGGTCGTCGCGGCCTTTGAAGACCCGCTGCAATTCGTCGCGCTCGGCGACACGCTCTGGTGGTGGCAATGCGCCGACATCAAAGTGGACGCGCTCGAAGGCGCGACGCCGAGTTATCAACTGCCGGTCGCGGCCGTCGATTACGTCGCTTACGAAAGCAAGCTCCAACATCGCAACGCGCAGCGTGGGAAGATCAACCGCGTCTACGTGCAGGTCCACAATCGCGGCTTCGCGCCGGGCGCGAACGTGACCGTCAAACTGCTCTACGCGAACGCTTCAGCCGGGCTGCCGCCGCTGCCGCCGGATTTCTGGACGGCCTTTCCCAACAACTCGACGAACACTACCAACTGGAAACCTATCGGCACGGCCAAAGTCATCACGTCGCTCTCGCCTACCGAGCCGACCATACTTGAGTGGGATTGGACCACGCCGACGACCGCGGCCGAGCACACGTGCCTGCTCGTCGTCATGGATAGTCCGTCCAACCCGATGCCGGCCAGCAGCAAGATTTTCAACGTCAACACGCTCGTGCCGAACGAGAAGCGTGTGGGCTTGAAGAACCTGCACGTCGTGAACGCGCCGCCGGGCACCAGCGCCGGCTACGCGCTCGAATATTTCAGCGAGACGGGCAAGGCGCAGACGATCAGATTGTTGCCCGCCAACGTCAACGCGTGGAGCATCGGCTTGCTGTTGCCCAAGAGCAACGCTGCGACCGTCGCGGCGCTTCAGCTACAAGGCTTAGTGAAGAAGACGCCGACCGCTGCCTTGTTGCAAAAGTTGAAGGGGCAGTTCAGTTCGGAACTGAACAACTACGACACGACGAACCTTTACACGCTAGAGAGCGGCGACAGGGGCGGCAGCATCGGCGGCTTGAAAGTGCCGAAGACGGGCCTGCGCGCTATCCTGACCGTTGCTCCGGCCCAGAACGCCAGAGGCACAGTCAACCTCACCGTCGTACAAGAAGAAGCCGGTCAAGTGATCGGCGGCAACACCTTCGTCCTACGCGCGACCTGAAGCATTGATGAACGATGAATGATGAATAAAGATCAAGCTGTCTTTCGTTCATCGTTCATCGTTCATCATTTTCCTTCGCGTTCGTTCCCGCTTATCATCGCGTTCTATGTGGCGACGAATACTCGCGGGGGTGTGGCGCGGTGCGCCGGGGCGTGTGCGGCGTTGGGGCGTGTGGTTGGTTGAGCCGCGCTTCACGGTGACGGCGGGCGCGTGTGTGCTCGACGCGACGGGGCGCGTGCTGCTCTTGAAGCACACCTTTCGCAGCGGGAGCGGTTGGGGCATACCCGGCGGCTTCATGGAAAAGGGCGAGCAACCCGAAGAGACGCTGCGGCGCGAACTGCGCGAAGAGGTCGGACTGGAACTCGCGGCCGCGCGCATCGCTTTTGTCCGCACGCTCGTGCGCCCGCGACAGGTCGAGATCATGTTCTGCGCGCGCGCCGCGGCCGACGGCACGGCCGAACCGCAAGGCGCTGAGATCGAAGCGGCCCGCTGGTTCGCGCTCGACGCGCTGCCCGGCGAATTGCCCACGGAGCAACGCCGCCTCATCGCCCGCACGCTCCAAAGTAGCGCAAACCCGCCCGAATAATGATATGCTTTGCCCGCTTTCCAAAAACATGAATGTGGCCTGATGAATGATGAATGAGCAGCGGCGAGCAGTCGCTCTTTAATTCATCCTGCATCAGTCAACGTTCATCATTCCGCTAGTGGAGATTTGATCTATGGTGCAACTGATTCCGTCGCAGGATGAAGTGATGACGATGCTAAAGCGCACGGGCGCGTTCCGCGAAGGGCACTTCGTCTACTCGTCGGGCAAGCACACGCCGCACTACTTCCAGATGCCGCTCGCCTTTCGCTATTACGACACGGCGCGCGTGCTGGCGGTCGCGCTCTCCCGCAAGTTCAGAATCGAAAAAGAGATTTCCAGTATGCTGCCGCAGATCGCCGTGATCGCGCCGGGCGCGGGCGGCATCCCCGTCGCCTTCGGCGTGCGCGAGGCATTGAACGCGCAGCAAATCTACTGGGCCGAGCGCGAAGACGACAAGCGCATGTTTCGCCAGTACGTCAATCAAGGCGACATCAACCCGTGCGTGATCGTGGACGACATCATCCGCAGCGGCGGCGCTTTGCAAGAGACGGCCGAACTCGTGCGCGGCTTCGGCGCACAGGTCATCGGCTGCGGCGCGATTGTCCGCTTCAAAGGCGCACCGGCCGAACTCGACGGCATTGAGATCAAATCGCTCGTCGAGTTCGACGCCAAGTACTACGACACCGCCGACGAATGCGCCGAATGCAAGAAGGGCGTGCCCGAAGAACACGTGCGGTTTTAAGAGCAGTAGGCAGTTAAGACAAAGCCAAAGGCCCCTTTGTTGCGGGTTAAGCGTCACGCACTAGACCCGCGCTTAAGCAGCCTTATCTTAACTGCCTACTGCCTACTTATATGTCGTGCCGGTTGGCCAGCGCCTTGTCCATCGTGACCTCATCGACGTATTCGAGGTCGCTGCCGACGGGCATGCCCATGGCAATGCGGGTGGTGCGGACACCGAGCGGTTTCAACAAGCGTGAGATATAACTGGCGGTCGCTTCGCCTTCGGTGTTGGGGTTGGTGGCGAGGATGACTTCGCGCACTTCGACGCCTTCGTTGTTTTCGGGCCGCAGGCGTGGCAGCATGTTTTGCAGGCGCAGGTCCTCCGGGTGTACGTTGCGAATCGGCGACAGGCTGCCGTGCAGGACGTGATAGAGGCCGTGATAGCTACGCGTCTTTTCGATGGCGACGAGGTTGTAAGGTTCTTCGACCACGCAGATGATGGAACGGTCGCGCGACGGCGAGGCGCAGTAGCGGCACGGCTCAACGTCCGTCAGGTTGTTGCAGATCGAGCAGAAGACGATCTTGCGCTTCACCTCTTCGAGCGCCGCGACGAACCGCTCGACTTCAGCCTCACTCATCCGCAAGACATGAAACGCCAACCGCTGCGCCGACTTCTGCCCCACGCCGGGCAGGCGCTTGAACTCGTCAATCAACTTCGTGACCGGCTCGGCGTAATCAAGCATAAGAACAGTGACAAGTGACAAGTGACAAGTGACGAGTGACGAATGGAAACAAGTCTTAACTTGTTATCCATCACTCGTCAGTGCTTAAAGCAGTCCGGGCGGAAGCATGCCGCCGAGTTTGCCTTGCATGGCTTCATCGACTTTGCGGCTCGCTTCGTTGACGGCGGCGACGATCAGGTCTTGCAGCATCTCTACGTCGCCGTCTTTGATCGCTTCCGGGTCGATCTTTAACGACTCTAGTTCCTTCGTGCCGCGCATCTGCACGGTGACGACGCCGCCGCCCGCCGTGGCGTCCACGATCATCGTCTCCATCTCCTTCTGCATCTTCTCCTGCATCTGCTGCGCTTGCTTCATCATCTGCTGAATATTCATGCCGCCGGGAAATTTCATCGCGCCACCTCGCTTCTCGCACACTGGAATTTGGGCAAAGGGTTAACGCCACATCCTAACCGCCCACGGGCGCAAAATGCAATTGAAACGCAGTAGACAACAGACGGTCAGCAATCGGCAGAAAAAAGCAAGCGGCCGGTTGCCTTGTCATTCGATAATCCGAGTGACTTGCAACCGGCCGCTTGCGCTATCTTTAAGCGCAGACTGCTGCGTTCGTTTAGGGCAGAGCTTCGACGTTGACGAAGAAGCTATACGTGCCGCCCCGCGCGACGCCGAGCAGGAACTCGACATTGAGCGACGCGCCCGATGCGAGCGGACTGCCGATTGTGATCGTGCCCGCCGCCACGCTGGCGTTGTAGCCGCCGCCGACGGTCGCGTCCGACGGTTGCTCCAACGTGAGGCGCTGCACGGTGTCCGTGCCGCCGCCCGTCAGGCTGACGATGAAGCTGCCCGTGCCGCCGAGCAGGCGCAGATCGGCCGTGCCCACGGGTGCGCTAGGCTGGTTGGTCGTCAATTGCACGACGCGAAAGCGCAGGGCTGTGACGGGCACACCCGTATTGTTCTTGAACTTGCGCCTGATAGCGAGCGTGCCGAACTCGGTCGGCGTGCCCGCCCCGCCCGACGTAGTGTCGCGCACGCGGTTCGGCGCGGCCGTGGTCGCCTGCTGCGGATCAACGAGTGTGGCCTTCAACTGCGCGTTGCGCTGGACGGGGCTGGCGGCGTTCTCCGGCGCGGGTGCGCCGAGGCGGCCGTCCAGACCGAGACCTGCGCCGGACGCTTCGACCATGATGAAATCCGCGGCGTTGTCGTTCGTGTCTTTGGGCAGACCCGTCGCAAGGTTGCGCACGTAGCTGGCCTGATACGTGCTGCTCAGACCCGAAGGCGGCGCAGACCCGTTGCCTTCACGATAGAGCGAGTTGGCTTCGGTGCTTGAGCCGACCGCGTCGAGCCGTGTGGCGAGCGCGAAGTTGGCCGCGTTGGCGGTGTTGAAGAGGGCCACGCCAGCGCCGTCGGCTATGTCCGTGGTGTACGTGAGATCGGCCGGCGCGATGCCATTGAGGCTGTAGCCGCTGCCCGCCGTGTTGTTGGCGCAGAGCAGGTGTGCGCGCGCCGCGATGGTCGTGCCGTTCGGGATCGTGAGCAGCCCGCCGGTCGCCGTCGCCAACGTCCAGCCCGCCGAGCCGTCTGTGGTATCAACCGTGACGGGCGCGTCGGTGTTGTTATACAGTTCGACGAACTCATCCTGCGCCCCGGCGGGGCCGGACAAACGGAACTCGCTAATGAGCACGTCGCCGGCATTCACCACCTGCGCGAGCACTTCGACCGTGTTCGTCGTGGACGTGCGCCCGCTGACGACGTTGCCGCCGGCCACATAGAGCTTGTTATTGATCGCGGCCAGGCCAATGCCGTAGCGCGTCATCAGCATGACGGGGCCGGGCGTCCACAAGTTGGTCGCCAGATCGAACACTTCCACCGTGTTCAGCGGGCCGTTATTGAAACCGCCGGGCACGTAGATTTTATTGTTGACCACTGCGGCCGTGAGATAGTAGCGCGCGGTGGTCATGGCGGGGCCGCTCGTCCAAGTGTTCGTGGTCGGATCGTAGATGTCCACGCGGCTGAGGTTGCTGCTGCCTGAGCCGCCGATGGCGTAGAGCTTACCGTTGAGCGCGGCTGCGGCGCTGCCGTAGCGCGCCGTGGGCAAGGGCGCGATGGCCGTCCACGAGTCCGACACCGGGTTGTAAACTTCCGCCTTGTTGCCCAGTCCGTTGATGTCATAACCGCCCACTGCATAGAGCTTGTTGTTGAGCACGGCGACGCCAACATAGGCGTGCTCATTCACCATTGCGGGGCCGGTTGTCCAAGCGTTCGTCGTCGGATCATAAATCTCAACTACCTTAGAAGTGGACGTGCCGGCGAGGCCGCCGACCACATAGAGTTTGTTATTGAGCACGGCCGCGCCGATGCCGTAACGCGGCGTCGGCAAAGAGGGGCCGGTCGTCCAAGCATTAGTCGCCGGGTCGTAAATCTCCAACGTGCCGAGGCCGTTGATGCTGGTCACGCCGCCGACGGCGTACAGCTTATTGTTGAGCGTGGCCGCGGCCAGCAGGTAACGCGACGTTTGCATCGGCGGGACCGGACTCCACGCGAGCGCCTGTGGGGCTTGTGGTGCGGTGAGTGATTTGGCCGGGAGCGCAACGATTGAGTTATCGGCAGCCGGAACGTTTGCCTTGTTCGAGGTCGCCGCCGGCTTGCGGGCTAACTGGGCCGCAGCGGGTGATAGAAAACAGATTAAGGTTAGGGCAGTGAGCAGCACGCGGCGCAGGCGCGTAGGGGTTCGCATCGAGGTAAGTCTCCTTAAAAGTTTGGTGACGGCACGCTCGAAGATGAGCGAGGTCGGTCCGGGTTAGGGGTTAGAATGTGCGACGCGGCTGGTAGTGAGTAGGACCCAGCGCCGCCAGTGTGGGCAAATCCAATCTAGCATACTGCTTGCGCCTGCGACAAGACATAAGTTCGATGGCTGCGGGCCACTATGTTGGGCGTCGGCGGCGCGATCTTGAACGCAAGTTTCACAGCGCACAGGCCCGCGTGCTATAAGCCTGACCAGACCATGAAGCGTTACGTGATCAAACGTCCGCCGGGTGCGCCGGATCGACTCGCGCGCTACCGCGAAGAGTTGAACGCGGAGCAGTTCGCGGTTGTGACCGCACCCACAGGCCCCGTGCTCGTCATCGCGGGCGCAGGGTCGGGCAAGACGCGCGCGATCACTTATCGCGTCGCCTATCTGATCGAACAGGGCGTTGCGCCCGCTTCGATCATGTTGGCGACGTTCACGAACCGGGCCGCGCGCGAGATGCTGCGCCGCGTCGAAGCGTTGACGGGCGGGGGCGGCGATGTCAGCCGTCGCGTCTGGGGCGGCACGTTTCATCGCGTGGCTAATCTGCTGCTGCGTCGCCACGCCGAATCAATCGGTTACGATTCAAACTACTCCATCCTCGATGCCGAAGACGCGCGCGATCTGCTCGGCGTGTGCGTGCAAGAGGCGGGCATAGACACGCGCGTGCGCCGCTTCCCGAAAGCGGAAGTCTTGCAGGACATCATCAGCTTTGCGACCAACACAGATCAACCGATTCCCGATGTGGTCGCGCGTCGTTATCCTTACTTCGAGCCGTTGACCGATCAGATCAAACGCGTCGATGTCGTTTACATGGAGCGCAAGCGCGCGCGCAACGTGATGGACTACGACGATCTGTTGCTCAACTGGAAGCGGCTCTTGATGGAGAAGGACGAGATCGCGCGGCTCTACAGCGATCAATTCCAGCACATACTGGTGGACGAGTATCAGGACACGAACAAACTGCAAGCCGAGATCGTCGATCTGCTCGCCGTCAAACATCGCAACGTGATGGTCGTCGGCGACGACGCGCAATCGATCTTCGCGTGGCGCGGCGCGGAGTGGGCGAACATCTACGAGTTCCCCAAACGTTACCCGGACGCGCGCCAATATAGATTAGAGACGAATTATCGTTCGACGCCCGACATCCTCGCGGTCGCCAACGTCTCGATTGCCGCGAACCGCAAACAGTTTCCGAAAGAGTTGCGCGCTGTCCGGCCGTCATTAAACTTACCGCCCGCGCTCGTGCCGTGCCGCGACGCGGATCAGCAAGCGACGTTTGTGGCCGCGCACGTCCTTGAGTTGCGCGAAGAAGGCGTGCCGCTCACGGAGATCGCGGTGCTATATCGTTCGCACTATCACGCGCTCGAATTGCAGTTGGAGTTGACGCGGCGCGGCATCCCTTATCGCATCCGCAGCGGCGTGCGCTTCTTCGAGCAGGCGCACATCAAAGACGTGCTCGCTTACCTGCGCCTCGTCGCCAACCCGCGCGACGAGTTGGCGTGGCAGCGCACGTTGAAACTGATCCCGAACGTCGGCCCCGCCACGGCGCAACGCATCTGGGAACAACTCGCGTTCACAACAGACCCGCTCGCCTTAGTTGTTAGCGGCGGCGCGGACAACGTCGCCCGGCGCGGCACGACTTGGGCCGAGTTTCGCGCACTGATTGCAGAGCTTGCGCGCGACGAAGTGCGCCACAGCCCCGCACGCCAGATCGAGTTGGTCCTCGCGCGCGGCTATGAAGCGTACCTTGCGGCGACTTACGAGAACGCCGACGCGCGCCTTGAGGACCTGCGCCAACTCGCGCAATACAGTGCGCGCTACAACTCGACCGAAGAATTTCTCGCCGAGTTAGCCTTGCTTTCAACCGAACGCTACGGCGCGCCGCAACCGCTCACGGGCGAAGACGTGATCAGCGGCGGCGACGAAGACGAGTTGTTGACGCTCACGTCCGTGCATCAAGCCAAAGGGCTTGAATGGCGCGCGGTCTTCGTCATCTGGGCGGCGGACGGGCGCTTCCCCGCGCCGCGCAGTTTGCGCGAAGCCGAAGGCGAAGAAGAAGAACGTCGCCTCTGGTACGTCGCCCTAACGCGCGCACGCGATCAACTCTATCTCACCTATCCGTTGATGAGCGCCGACTATAATCATCAGACCGTCCTGCAACGCCCCTCGCGCTTCGTCACCGAAGTGCCGCCGGAGTTATACGAAGTCTGGCAACTCGAAGAAGACGCGCTCACGCTCGAAGTAAAGGAAGTAACGAACGGCGAGCCGGGTGGTTACTTGAATTGACAAGGTGTGTGCGGCTTGGACCATAACGACGTGACTGAACCAGACGCAGAACGAACGCTGACCGCGACGGTCAAACTTTATTACGACCTCCATGCGCCACGCCGACGCCCGCGCCGCTGCTCGTCGCGCTGCATGGCTACGGCAGCAACAAGGGGTGGATGTTGCGCGCGGCGCGGCAATGTGTGCCGGACGGCTTTGCCGTCGCGGCGCTGCAAGGACCGCATCAGCACATCAAAGAACCGCGCGAGCCGGACGGTCCTCTGCGTTACGGCTTCGGCTGGCTGACCAATTTTAAGTCCGAGGATTCCGTGGCCGTCCATCACCGCGCGTTACTCGATCTGATCGAGACACTGATCGATGAAGGTGTCGCCGAACGCACGCGCATCTTCCTGCTCGGCTTCTCGCAGACGTGCGCGCTCAACTATCGCTTTGCCTTCACGCACGCGCACAGCTTGCGCGGCGTCGTCGGCATCTGCGGCGGCTTGCCCGGCGATTGGGAGACGAGCGCACTTTATCAACCCACCGATGCCAGCGTGCTACATCTTGCAGGCACGCGCGACGAATACTATCCGCCCGCCCGCGTCGCGGACTACGCACAGCGTCTAACCTTGCGCGCCCGCGACGTTGAGTTCAACAGTTACGACGCAGCGCACGAACTAACCGACGCCATGCGCGCCGACGTGCGCGCGTGGTTGCAGGCGCGTGTGAGTTAGTTCTATAGGTTGTCGGCCGGGCCGCAGTTAAGTATGATTGAGCGCAACCGCTGCCGCCTAAAGGTGATTAGATTATGCCGGACAAAGCCAACGCATCTCTGCCGATTCAAGCAGCACAATTACCGCACGACCGAACAGTGCAGCGCGCAGAAGTCCGCGCGGCCTTATTACGGCTGAGACAGTTGGGCGCGAAACTCCCCGAAGTTGATGCGGCGGCTGTCGTGCGTGCGGGGCGGGACGAAGCGGCGCGCGGCAAGCGTTGATGGCTGTCATAGATGCCAACCTGTTGGTTGCGCTGGTGAGCGGCGATCCGCGCGGCGCTCAAGTGCTCAACCAGTTCCTCGACTGGCTCGATCAAGATGTGGCCCTCCACGCTCCGACTTTAGCCAAGTACGAATTCGCTAACGCGCTGACGCGCCTGATCGTAAGCGGCGCTTTTCAGGCCGCAGATGTGGCGGTCGCTTGGAGCAACGCGGCGCTGCTGCCCATTACTTATCACGATTTGGATGACGCAAGGCGCGCGGTCGAGATCGCGCTGACGTTAGGGCGACAGAATGCTTATGACGCCGCCTATCTCGCTTTAACCGAAGTCCTCAACTCCGAATTGTGGACGCTGGACGGGCCGCTTTACCGTAACGCGACAGGGCATGGTTTCCGTGTCCACTTGCTCGCATAGACATGATGAACATGATGAGAAACTTAACCCACCCCACCGTTATCTTGCTTCTTCTATTAATCACTATTGCGCCCGCGTGTGTCTCCACACCCGACTCGGCGCGTGCGAACGAGCAGGCGGTGGCGGATGTGCGTGCCGTGTTGGAGGCGCAGGCGGCCGCGTGGAATCGGGGCGACGTGGACGGCTACATGGATGGCTACGAGCGCGCGGAGACGACCACGCTCGTCTCCGCCGACACGATCACACGCGGTTGGCAGACCGTGCTCGACCGCTACAAGAAAGCTTACAACTCGCGTGAGAAGATGGGCACGCTCGCCTTCTCCGAACTTGACATCAAACCGCTCAGCCCTTTCTACGCCGTCGCTACGGGCCGCTGGCAACTGACGCGCGCAAACGATACGCCGCACGGCCGCTTCATGCTCCTGCTCCGCCGCACCGACGCCGGTTGGCGCATCGTCCACGACACCACGACCTCTGCGTCGTAGTTAATAGCGATCAGCAGTCAGCGATCAGCAATAGGCTCATGCTAAAAATGACTTCGATGTGTGACTCACTCAGGTTGACGAGCCGCGTGCTTGTGGCGCTGCTCGTGTGCGCATGTATGTGTCCGTCGTTAATCGCGCGGACACAGACAGCGACGCGGGCGCGATTTGGGATCGAGCGTTACCTGAACATACGCAGCGCGACCGCGCCGACGCTCGCACCACACGGCGACCGCGTGGCGTTTCTCATGAACACGACGGGCACGGCGCAGGTCTGGACCATTGCGGCGACGGGCGGCTGGCCGGAGCAGTTGACCTTCTATCAGGACCGCGTCGATTTTGTGCGATGGTCGCCCGGCGGCACGGGCTTGCTGTTCGGCAAAGCGGTCGGCGGCAACGAGAACGCGCAACTCTACTGGCTCGCGCCCGACGGCGCGGAGGTGCGCGCGCTGACGGACGCGCCGAAGGTGCGTTACAACTTCGGCGGTTGGGCGCACGACGGGCGGCGCATCGCTTACGCCGCGAACAAGCGCAACCCGAACTTCTTCGACATCTACACGATGGATGTGGCCACGGGGCGCGAGGAGTTGGTCTATCAACAGGACGGCTCAAACGGCGTCGCCGCTTGGTCGCCCGACGACAAGTGGCTCGTCGTCGCGCGCAGCAGCGACACGTTGAGTCTGGATAACGATCTCTATCTGATCGAACTGGCGACCAAAGCGGCGACGCACCTGACGCCGCACGAAGGCACGGCGCAGTTTGGCGACGTGCGCTTCACGCGCGACGGGCGCGCGCTGCTGTTAAGCACGAACACGAACGGCGAATGGCTCGCGCTCGCGCGCCTCGACTTGCAGACGAAGAAGATAGACATGCTTGATCAGACGCCGTGGGACGTGGGCGCGGTTGCGCTCGCGGCCGACGGGCAGTTGCTCGCGTTGACCTACAACCACGACGGCTTCAGCGAACTCTACGTGCGCCTGTTGAAACCCGACGGCACGCTCGGCCCGAAGAGTGCGCCGATCAACTTGCCGGGCAAGGGCGTCGTCAGCGGTTTAGAGTTTTCGCACGACGGGCGCAAGCTCGCGTTCAGTTTCAGCGGCGCACGCTACAACCCGGACGTGTGGCTCTACGATCTAAAGTCGCGCGCGCTCACGCAACTAACACACGGCTCGCGCGCAGGCATCCCGCAGTCGTCCTTCGTCGAGCCTGAGTTGATCCGCTACAAGACCTTCGACGGGCGCGACATTCCAGCTTGGTACTACCGGCCGCTGCCCGCAAGCAACAACATACAGATCAACGGCGCGGCGCATCAGTCGCCGCTGCCCGTCATCGTCAGCGTGCACGGCGGCCCCGAAGGACAAGAGACGCCGGGCTTCAATCCCGTCTATCAATATTTTCTCGCGCGCGGCTACGCCGTGCTTGCGCCGAACGTGCGCGGCTCGACCGGCTACGGCAAAACCTACACGCATCTCGACGACGTGAAGCTGCGCGAAGATTCGGTTAAAGACTTAGCGGCTGCGGTTGATTGGCTCAAGACGCAAGGCGACGCAGACCCGCGCCGCATCGCCGTCATGGGCGGCAGTTACGGCGGCTACATGACCTATGCCGCGATCACTCTGTACCCCGACCTCTGGGCCGCCGCCATCGCACAGCGCGCCATCGCTAATTTCGAGACTAACCTCAGAAACACTTCCGGCTACCGCCGCAAGCAACGCGAACGCGAGTACGGCACGCTCGAACGCGATCTCGATTTTCTGCGCGCCGTCTCACCCATCCACAAGGTCGAACGCATCCGCGTGCCGCTCATGGTCGTGCATGGCAAAAACGATCCGCGCGTGCCCTACACGGAAGCCGAACAGATCGTCAAGGTCCTACACGACCGCAACGCGCCCGTCGAATACATCCTCTTTGACGACGAAGGGCACGGCGTCGATAAACTCGCCAACCGCCTCGTCCTCTACCCCAAGATCGCGGACTTCCTCGATCAGCACATGAAAGCGAAATGATGAAGTATGAATGATGAATGAAAGACAAGCTATTAGTTATTCATCATTCGTCATTCCGCACTCATCAGTTTTTCTATGACCGATACGCTGGCTGTCGTCAATTGCGCGCAACTGGTTACGCTTGGCGGGCCGGCGCGGGCGCGCGTGGGTGCGGAGTTGAGCGAGCTTGGTCTTGTTGCAGACGGTGCGTTGCTTGTGCGTGATGGGCGCATCGCGGCGGTCGGGGCGCGGCAGCAGATCGAGCCGCTGATCGAGAAAGATTGTGTGGTGGTTGATGCGGGCGGGCGCGTGGTGCTGCCGGGTTTTGTGGACGCGCACGCGCATCCGGTCTTTGCGGGCACGCGCGCGGACGAGTTTGAGCAGCGCACGCGCGGGGCGACCTATCAGGAGATCGCGGCGCAGGGCGGCGGCATCGCTGCGACAGTGCGGCGGACGCGTGCCGCAAGTGAAGAGTGAGTTGGTCGTGGCAGCCAAGCGTTATGCGGGATGGTTTCTGCGCGGCGGGACTACAACCGTCGAGGCCAAGTCGGGCTACGGGTTGACGATTGAAGATGAGTTGAAAATGCTGCGTGTCGTGCGCCGACTCGGCGCGGAGACGCAGCTTCAGTTTGTGCCGACATTCTTGGGCGCGCATGACGTGCCCGAAGAGTATCGTGCGCGGCGTGCGGCTTATGTCGAGTTATTGATCAACGAGATGCTGCCGCGCGTGGCGGAAGCGAAGTTGGCCGAATACTGCGACGTGTTCTGCGAGGCGCGCGTGTTCACGACCGACGAGGCGTGGCGCATTCTGTCGGCCGCGCGGTGTCATGGCTTGGGCTTGCGCGTCCACGCGGATCAGTTGTCGCTGTCGGGCGGCGCGCAACTCGCGGCCGAACTACAGGCGACGACCGCAGATCATCTTGAGCACACAGACGCGGCCGGCATCGCGGCGCTGGAGACGGCGGGCGTGCAGCCTGTCCTGTTGCCCGGTTCGGTTTACGCGCTCGGCTCGACGCGCTATCCGGCGGCGCGCGCGATGATCGAGGCCGGCCTCGCCGTCGTCCTTGCTACGGACTTCAACCCCGGCTCGTCGCCGACGCCTTCAATGCTCACGGTGCTGTCGCTCGCTTGCACGCAGATGAAGTTGACGCCTGCGGAGGCGTTGACCTGCGCGACCATCAACGCGGCTTACAGTCTCAATCGCGGCGCGCAGCTTGGCTCGCTCGAAACGGGCAAGCGCGCCGACTTCGTTATTCACGACTGCGCGGACTACCGCGAGCTTGCTTACTTCTTCGGCATAGAGCACGCGCACGCGGTTTACGTGGCCGGGCGCGCGGCGTTTCAGCGAGCTTGAGTCGAACCGAGCGAGTCGCGGCAACACCAAGAGGCCGATTTCTATAGGGGCAAGGCTTATCCCTTGCCCCTATAGATTCGTGCGCCGCTGTTAGTTTGGCGGCACAGGTGTGAGCAGCAGCGCGCGCCCTCCATTCTCGTCCGCGCCGTTGCAAACGATCTGCCCGTCGGTGCTGATGCCGATGGGCGTGTACAACTCGTAGCCGCTGCTGACCGTCGCACTGTTCAAGTCAGTCTCCACGCCGGCCTCATTTATGAAGACGTACTGCACCTCGCCGTCGGGCGTGTCCGCCAGTCCGGCAACTTGTCCGCTGGCGTTGATCGCATTCGCCGCGCTATAGGCGCTGTCGGGCACGAGGTCGTGCATGCCGTTCGCGTCGAAAAGGTAAGCGTGCTGCTCGTTGTCTTCGTTCGCCGTCAAGCCGACGGCCGCGCCCGCTTCGTTCACGCCGCGCACATCGCTGTAGGTCGTGTTGGAGAACGCCAACGCATGCGTCGTCGTGCCGTCGTAGAGAAAGGCTTGGATGTCTGTGCCCGTGTGCGCTTGCCCGGCGACCATGCCCGACTCAGTGAAGTACTGCATCTCCACCCACGAACCGCCGAGCGATATTTGATGCGTGCCCGTGCTGTCATAGACGAAAGCATAGGCCGCGCCGTTGGTGTCGTTGGCATAACCGGCGACCTGTCCGGCGCTGTTGACGGCGAGGGCGATGCTCTCAGTGCTGTTCGACGGGTTCAGATCGTGCATCCCTGTGGCGTCGTAAAGAAAGGCGTGCGACGCGCCGCCGCTCGTCGTAGCCGCGCCGACCACCAGCCCCGAATCGTTGACGCCATAGGCGCGGCTGTAATCGCCGCCGAGCGTGCCGAGGTCTTGCATCACGCTGTCATCGTAAAAGAATGCGTGTTCCAACCCCGTGCTGTTCGTCGCCGCGCCGACCACTTGACCCGCGCTGTTCACGCCGGTCGCGGTGCTGTACGACCCGCCGAGCGTGCCGAGGTCGTACAAGCCCGTTGCGTCGTACAGGAACGCGTGCTGCTCGCTGCCGGTCGTTTGCGAGACGCCGACCATCTGCCCTGAGGCGTTGATCGCGGCCGGGTAACTCCACGACCCGCCGAGCGTGCCGACGACGTGGACGCCCTGCGCGTCGTAATAGACAGCACGCACGTCGTCGTTAGCGACCGTATAGGCCACGCCGGGCAGTTGCCCGTACTCGTTGATGTTGGCGTTGATGCCCGTGTTGAGGCCGGTCTTGATGTTGTAGTTGAAGTTGACGTAGTTGCTGCCGAGTTCGACATCGATGTCGTGCAGCGTTGCGTCGTCGTAGACGAAGGTGTGTAAGCCGCCGGCCGTCGGATAGAGGTAGCCGACGATCTGACCGGCCGCGTTCATGCCGCGTGCTTGCGTCGAGTTAACTGCATAGCTTTGGGCAATGTCGGTGACCGTGTAGTCGGTCGTGGCCGCCTGCACAGTGTAGGCCGAAGGTAGCAGCAGCAGGCCGAGGCTGAGGAGCACGGCAGACAGTTTACTGCTGAATTTACGTGAGTGACTCATGAGGGTCTCCTTCGATGTTTGAGGTCACATCCGGGCAGGCGCGGGTGGCGCGGCCTGCTGGGAGTTTGCCTGGTTGCTCTTTTGAGTTTGAGTACCAAGCCGACTTGCGCGAGACTGAATGCGCGGCTTTGCCAATGACGCGAGTGCGCTGCAAGGAGCCGAAGCGCGCGCCGCTCGGAGTAAAAGACACTAACCGACCCGGCGCGCGTGCCCGCGGGCGGCACGACTTTGATCATCGGAGAGCTGTGAGGTTAACGGCGGGCAGCCGCTAATGGCGTAACTATCCAGTCCAAATTCATCTTAGGTCGCCACCTTCTGCCTTGTCAATGAAATCATTCGGCCGGTCACAAGATAGTGCGTGAAAATAGTTATTGACGCACAACCGGTTGTCTTTTATTATCGGCGCAACACTGGAAAGGAGGTGATCAACTAAAGCATATGAGTTTTAATCACAGTGAGGTGGCTGAGACCTAAAACGGACTCGCAACCTGAATTTGTTAGGGCGTTGTCCGTTGGTCACTCGGTCTGCTGCGTCGCTGCTTTAGGGCAGCCGCGCCCGACCCGGAGTCACGCGAGGTCAATCCCAACAGTTCACCGGAGAAGCCGCGGCGCAAAGGTGCGTGCGCGGCTTTTCTCTTGCCCGCCGCGGGTGGCGGGCGGCGTCGGCCGCGCGAAATGTGCGCTGCCCAAAGCCGGTTAACCAGATTGTCGCCGCGATCATTAATTTGGGACTTGCATCGCGCGACCGTTTTGTCTATATTACGTGCATCCGAGGCGTTGGTGAATCCTTCGTCTCACCGGTTGATGGGGTGAGGACATCAATCGGACTATGAACAGGCGCGAAGCTCCCAAAGCTGCCGCGCCTGTTCGCTTTTCCGGCCCTTTATTTTTCCAACTGCCGCTAACTTCCCGCTCGATTATTCCGCGCATTCGCGGTGGACGGGCATGAACTTGCGCAGCAGAGCTTCGAGTTGGTCGAAGTCCAGCGGCTTGTTGACGAAATCGTTGCACCCGGCGGCGAGCGCCCGGTCGCGGTATTCGCGCTCCTGATGCGCCGTCACCGCCACGATCAGCACGTCGTTCAAGAAACCCTGTTCGCGTATCTGGCGGGTGGCGGACAGCCCATCCAGCACGGGCAAACTCAAGTCCATTAAAATCAGGCGCGGGTGCGCGCTCTTGGCTAGTTCGACGGCGTGCTGCCCGTTCGTCGCTTCGAGCACGTAGTAGCCTGCGCGTTCCAACAGCAGCTTAAGCAACTGGCGTGTGTCGTCGAAATCTTCCACCACCATGACGGTGCGAGGTTCGGCAGAAGTAACTGGCATGTATGTATGAACTCCCATAACAAGGCGGATCGGGCCGGCACAAACGTAACGGGGATGAACTGAGGGGGATCGCTATGTTAGGCGTCACGCGGTCGGAACACAAGGCGCGGGCCGCGGCCGCAGCGCATCCTCGGTTTACCGCGCGAGGTTGTGAATCAACTCAATTAACAAGAACGAGCCGCCGGAGATGATGGCGGCAATCGGGATCGTCAAGACCCACGCCCAGACGATGCGCCCCGCCACGCCCCACTTGACCGCAGACAGACGGCGCGTCGCACCGACGCCGACAATCGCGCCCGTGATCGTGTGCGTGGTCGAGACGGGCACGCCCGTTAGCGTCACGTAGGCGAGCGTCATGGCCGCGCCCGCCTCGGCGCAGAAGCCGCCGACCGGCTTCAATTTCGTGATGCGCGAACCCATCGTGCGCACGATGCGCCAACCGCCTGAGAGCGTGCCGAGGCCGATGGCGGCGTGCGCGATGAGTACGACCCAGATCGGGATGGCGGGCAGCGCGCCGTCCTGTCCGTAGGACACGACGCCGCCCGCGGCCAGAACGGCCGTGATGATGCCCATGGTCTTCTGCGCGTCGTTGCCGCCGTGGCCGAGCGAGAAGGCGGCGGCCGAGAACAGTTGCCCGCGCCGAAACCACCTGTCCACACGATGCGGCGTCCAGTGTCGGAACAGCCAGAAGACGATGACCATCAGCGTGAAGCCCAAGAGCGCGCCGATGAGCGGCGACAGCACGATGAACTTGAGCACACGCGCCCACACGTCGGTCTTCAACAGTAGACCCTCCGCCCGCTGAAGCCGCGATAGGCGGCGATGCCTGCGCCCGCGTAGCCGCCCAAGAGCGCGTGCGAGCTTGAGGTCGGCAACCCCAGCCACCACGTGATCAAGTTCCAGATGATCGCACCCAGCAAGGCCGCGAGCAGCACGTAGAGTCGCAGGTCGGGCGCGATCAAGTCCATCCGCACACCGTCGCCGATGGCCTTGGCCACGCGTGTGCCGAAGATAACGAACGCGATGAAGTTGAAGAAAGCGGCCCAGACCACTGCGACCGCAGGCGACAGCACACGCGTCGAGACGACGGTGGCAATCGAATTGGCGGCATCGTGAAAACCGTTGATGTAATCGAACACGAGCGCCAGCGCAACGAGGATCAGGACGAAAGCCAAAGTAGCTGTCATGACTCGATTCTCGTTACGTATGCTTGATGATGACGCTTTCGATGATGTTGGCGACGTTCTCGCAGCGGTCAACCGCGGCTTCAAGCTTCTCATAAATCTCTTTCCACTTGAGCACGGTGAGGGGGTCGGTTTCCTGCCGGAACAGTTCGCCGATGGCCGCGTGATAGATGTCGTCGCCCTCGTTCTCAAGCCGGTGAATCTCGACGAGGCGCGGTGTGATGCCGACCGGCTTGGAGAGCGTCGAGACGACCTCGTGCAGTTGCACAGCCATGCGGTGGATCACGTCGGCGAAGCGGCGCGCGTGCGGCGACGACTCGCGCACGTCGAACATGACCATCGCGTGGGCGGCGTCGTCGATCAGATCGACGATGTCGTCAAGCGCGCTTGAGAGGACGTAGATGTCTTCGCGGTCGAAGGGCGTGATGAACGATTTGTTGAGTTGGGTTGAAACCGTGTGCGTCAACTCGTCGCAGGCGTGCTCGATGGACTTGATGCGCTGGACATACTCGTCGTACTTGTGTTGTCCGGCGTCGCCGAGCATTTCGGCGAGCAGCCGCGAGGCGTCGAAGATGTAGGATGTCATCTGCGAGAAGAACGAGAAATACTGATCCTCTCGCGGCAGTAAGCTAAAGCGTGCCATCGCTCGTGCCGGCCCCCGTTTTCGTCAGGCTGTATGTAACGCAGAGCAGAGACTATATGCGAATGGCCCGCGCGAGACAAGCAAGCAATGCACGGCTAAGTGCTTGCGCCTGTCAGGCGCGCAATCAGACGGTGGCTTCGGCGCAGGCGGGGAGCAGGCGTTGGATGGTGGCGAGGAGTTGATTGATGTAAGGCTTGACGACGTAAGCTTGCGCGCCCGCGTCTAAACCTTGCGCGTGGTCGGCGTCGTAAGCCGCGCCGGAGTAGAAGATGATGATTGCGTCCGGCGCGAGCGCGCGCAGCCGCCGGCACAGTTCGACGCCCGAACTGTCCGCCAACCTTGTGTCGAGCACGTAGAGGTCGAAGTGTGATCCGACCGCTAAGCGCAGGGCCTCGGCCCGGTTGTGCGCGACGGTCACGTCGTGCCCGGCCTGCGTCAAGAGCAGACACATGACCTCACAGGTGTCGTGGTCGTCATCGACGCAGAGTATGCGACATGGGGGTGATTGCATAGGGGTGACCTCAAAATTAACAGGTTGCTCGCAGGAGCGTCGGGGTCGAGACGGCCCGACGGTCTAATCGTGCGAACATTATACAAGTGGTCGTCTGTCCGCTGCCGTACTAGGTCGCGGCGGTCAGACGGTCTAAGGTAGAAACAGCGCAGGCCCCACAAACCAACTCTCGTTGGCTGGCCGCGATGACATTGTATTGCTGAGTGGTGGATGCCGTCGGTCAGGCATAACTGGTTCAAATAATCTCTTTAGCAACAGGCACGCGCGGTACAGGCACGCTTCATAATTCCGATACAACAAAGCTGCAAACATTAGTCACGACCGGGCTGCTAGTATGCTGCTCGAATCGTCACGCCCGCACGTTGCGGGCAAGCATAGGGAAGCGCCGGACTCACGTTGAGTCCGGCGTTTCTTTACTCCGCGGTTGAACTGCACACGCAACCGCCGATCAGGCAAGGGACGGAAGGAGGTCAGCAGCGATGAGCGACCAGACAACAACTAATACTACCCCTCAGACCGTCTTAGTGGTTGATAATCTCGAAGAGTTGCGCGCGACGATCAACCGCTGGCTCACGAAGGAAGGTTATCGCGTCTTGGAAGCAAACGGCGGCGTGCAGGCGGTTGAGGTCGCCCTGCGCGAGCGCCCCGACTTTATCCTGCTCGACATCAGAATGCCACAGGTTGACGGCCTCAGCGCCGCGCGCGAGATGCGGGCGCAACCCACGCTGCGCGACGTGCCTATCGTGGCTTTCTCCGGCGACAACACGCAGCACACACAAGAGGCGGCGCGCGCCGCCGGCTGTAACGAGTTTCTGGCCAAGCCGCTCGAACCGGAAGAACTGCGCGCCATGTTAAGCCGTTTCTTACCGGCGACCAGCGCACCCGCAGCCAACAGCCACGAAGCGGGCGCGTAAACCACAAGCGGGCGGCGTAACCCGGACTCACTAACACCATGCCCGACACGGCGGCGACAGCCTTGAGACTGTCGCCGCTTCTGCGTATGCAGCCGACCGCGCAATAGCCTCACTCTCAAGCGGTGCGCTGCTTCCGATCCGGCCGCCTATTGACATCCGTTGCGCTCAGACATATCTTGCCCGCGCCTTCGTCGTTCCATCTCGCCGGTGTCCCCCACGCCGGTTGCTCGCAGTTCAACTCGCCGGCCCGGTCACTCTACGTTAAGCGCCGGCCCTTACTCACAGGAGAACGATATGCGCCGCTGGCCCCTGTCCGCCCGCACCCTCGCCGTCTGTTGCACCCTAACGCTAATCATACTTGTCAGCCTGCCTTGGCCCCACGCCAGCGCGCAGACCTTCAACGAAACTTTCGAGAGCGGCACTAAGACCAGTTATGCCGCCGCCAGCGTCCAACTCGCCACTGGCTGGTGGTACTTCGACGACGCGCTCGTCGGCAATCTCAGCACCGACCGCAAGATCGGCAGCGCCGCCGCGCGCATACGCAACGTCGGCAGCATCCAGATGAGCTTCGACGTGACGGGCGCAACGAACGTCACCGTCCAGCACGCCGTTTTCGGCACGGACGGCGCATCGAGTTGGGAGTTGTGGGCTTCGATGAACGGCGGCAGCACTTACACGAAAGTGGGCAACACCGTCAACACGACCTCGACGACTCTGGCCACGGCCACTTTCGCGGTCAACACAGCGGGCGCGGTGCGTTTCTCGCTCCGCAAGGTCAGCGGCGGCGCGAACCGGCTCAATCTGGACAACGTGACCATCACGCCTTACGTGCCGCCCGTGCCCGCGAGCGAACACTTGACGCTGGGCAATCCAAGCGGCGCGGTGACGAACGTGAGCTTCCCGTCCAACTATCTACTCGACAAGCCGCAATACGCCGTCTCTTATCACCGCGACCGTGGCATCCCGAACTGGGTCAGTTGGCACTTGTCGAACCTGTGGTTGGGCAGCGCGCCCCGACAGAACGACTTTCGCGCCGACACGACGTTGCCCGCCGGTTGGTATCGCGTGCAAGGCACGGACTACTCCGGCTCCGGTTTCGACCGCGGCCATCATTGCCCATCGGCAGATCGAACCAGCACCATCGCGGACAACTCGGCCACGTTCTTGATGACGGACATGATGCCGCAAGCGCCCGACAACAATCAGGGCCCGTGGGAAGCGTTGGAGACTTACTGCCGCACGCTCGTTAGTTCGGGGAACGAGTTGTACATCATCGCGGGCGGCACAGGCTCAGGCGGCACGGGGTCGAACGGCGGCGTGACCACGACCATCACCAGTGGTCATGTGGCTGTCCCGGCGCAGACGTGGAAAGTGATCGTCGTGCTGGCGGACACGGGCGGCAACGACGTGCTGCGGGTGACGACGGCGACGCGCACCATCGCCGTCATCATGCCGAACACGCAAGGCATCAGGGCTAACGATTGGCGCTCGTATCGCGTCAGCGTCGATCAGGTCGAAAGCTTGACCGGCTACGATTTCTTCTCAAGCGTGTCCGCGCCCGTCCAAAGCGTGATCGAAGCGCGCGTTGATAATCAGTAACGGCGCTGCGTTTAAGATCGGCTGCGTTAAGGCGGTTAACGAAAACGGGGCCACAGCGCGCTTCGGGCGAAGTGCGTTGTGGCCCCTATCAGTCCGCATAATAGGCAGGCTTGGGCTACGGTGGGTTGCCGCCAAGCTAACCGCACAAGCTTAACTCTGCATTAACGCGCGCTTAAACACCGTGCTTGTTGATGTGGTTGAGCAGTTCGGTTCTGAGCTTGAGCACGATGATCTCGCGGTCGTTCGGATCGGTCGTCGTTTCGTCGCCCCAGACGGATATTTGCCCGGTTTGCAGGACGAAGAAGAGACACCAGCGATAAGCGTCCTGCGCGCCGCTCACGTCCGTGACCTGACAACGATCTTGCAGACCTAGATCGTCTAGCACTTGCAGCGCGAGCTTGAGATATGTGTTCGGTGTCGCCGTCGTTGTCCGCGACCCACTGTCGCCTGCGGGTTGCTGCATCGTTAGGGGTTGACCTGCTCTCTATCGGGGCCGCCATGATGCGCCCAAACGCGCGCCACGGCAAGCGCCCACGCGACAGGCATGAGCGGTTTCGATTGCGTGCATTACGACAATTAGTTAGCCGTGCCGCGCTCGTTCAGGTACACTGCGCCGATTCATGGCCCGCCGACCGGGCCTAGCCGAAGGAGATGGCAGCCATTATGCAAGCTGAAAATATAGACTACCTGCAAACGACCATTGCGCAACGCGCTTATGAAATTTCTCAACAACGGAACGGTTCGGGCGGCGACCCGCTGAGCGATTGGTTGCAAGCCGAACGCGAAGTACTCGCGGCCGGCAATGACGCTGCTGCGCCCGCAGCCGAGGTGGTGGCAACTGCCGTCGAGTCGCAGAAGAAAGCGCGCAAGCCTGCTAAGCCCGCCGCGAACAAGCCTGCGCCTGCTAAACCGGCCGCGCCCCGGAGCAGAGCCAAAAAGGATCGCATCGAATAAGACTCGACCAGCGACACTAACCCTTGATCGGCGACCCGCGCCGCCCGTTTCGCGCGCGTCCCGCAGCGACGACTTGCACGCACTCATGCCGCGTGCCGTCGTCGCTGCGGGACGCGATCTTTCGCGTAACAGATGCCCGTCCCACGTTAATCAAGCACGCGCGCCACACCTCATTTCGGCGTGCAACCTTCATCGTTTAATTTCCGCTGCGTGTGTGGCATACTGTCGGCACGCCCTGTTCCAGACAATCTATGCGTTGGCCGCTGAACGCCCGGCCCCTGCAACTTCAGACAGCGCAGCCGCCACGCCAGCACCGAGACGCGGGAAGGGAACTTGAGCACTAACGACAACATGGCCAAACGTTCCTACAGACGCCGGACGCCTTCGTTCTGGCACTTCAGTCGCCTGACCGAGTTGATCTCCGACTCGATGGCGATAGACATGGGGTCCGCTTCGACGATCATCGCGGTCAAAGGGCGCGGCGTCGTGATCGATGAACCGTCGGTCGTCGCGGTCAACAAGCTGACGGGCGAGGTCGTCGCTTTCGGCCGCGAAGCGCACGAGATGCAAGGGCGCGAGGCGCGTGAGATCACACTCGTCGCGCCGATGATCAACGGCGTCGTCGCCGACTTCGTTTATACAGAGAAGCTGCTCGACCACTTCGTCCGCGAAGCGCGCAGCGGCTTCTCACACTTCAGCCGCCGCGCCGTCATGGGCGTGCTTGCCGGAGTCACACACGTCGAGCAACGCGCGCTCTTGACCGCCGCCGAACACGCGCACATCGGGCGCATCTACATGGTTGAAGAGGGCCTCGCCGCCGCGCTCGGCGCGGGCGTTGACGTTGAAGACGCGCAGGCCAATTGTGTGGTGGACATCGGCGGCGACACGACCAACATCGCCGTCGTCGCGCTCGGTCAGATCGTCTATGCGCGCGCCGAACGCATCGGCGGCAACGGCATCGACGCGGCCATCATGGAACGCCTGCGCCGCTTCCGGGGTCTAATCATCGGTGCGCCGACCGCCACGCGGCTCAAGAATGAACTCGGCTCGGCGATTGAGCCGGTCGAGCCGACGCGTGCGGTCACGGTCAAAGGGCGCGACGTGCATTCAAGCGCACCCGGCGCGGTCGAAGTCACGGCCGACGACATCTACATGGTCACACAGAACGTCGTCCGCAAAATCGCCGACGCGGTGCGCGATGCCCTCGGCGACTTGCCGCCCGAAGTGGCCGCCGACATCTACGACCGTGGCATCATCCTGACCGGCGGCGGCGCGCTCCTCGATGGCATGGACGCATACCTGCAACGCGAGACGAAACTCCACACGCGCGTCGCCGACGAACCGCGCTACGCCATCGTCAAAGGTCTCGCCCAACTCTACGACATCCCCCTGCTGCTGCGCCGCGTCGCCCGCAACGAACCGTCGCTCTTAATCGACGCCGAAGCAAGCGTATAAAAACCGTGAATCGTGCATCGTAAAGCGTGAATAGATAGAACAGGCTTTGTCTATTCACGCTTTACGATTAACCAGCTTATGAGACTTGATCAGATTCTCCATCGGCAGGTGCAGGTGGCGCGGGTCTTTGGGATTCCCGTGCGGATCGATTATCGCTGGTTCATCGTGTTCGCGTTGAGCACGTGGCTGCTGGCGGCGAACTTTCAACGCGGCTTCTGGGAATTGCGCTTGGATGATTCGGCCGCGTGGGTCGTCGGCATCGTGACGACGTTGTTGCTATTCGCGTCTGTACTTGGACACGAACTGTCGCACGCACTCGCGGCACAGGGCGAGGGCATCGAGATCGAAGAGATCGTGCTGCATCCGTTCGGCGGCCTCGCGCGCTTGCGCCGCGAGCCGGATAGCCCGCGCGCCGAGTTTCGCATCGCGGCGGCGGGGCCGGCGGCGAGTTTCATCTTTGCGTTGCTGGCTTACGGCGCGATGTATCTGACCGATTGGGGCCGCAGCGCCGCGTGGGCCGTCTGCGCGATCATCGCGGGCGGCAACTTGATGTTGGCGGTCTTCAATCTGCTGCCCGGTTATCCGCTCGACGGCGGGCGCGTGATGCGTTCGTACCTGTGGCATCGCAGCGGGCAACTCGATCAAGCGACGCGCACGGTCAGCCAATTCGGCCAGTGGATCGCCATGACGATCATCGTCTTCGGCGCATACATGGCTTACGAGTACGGCGCGTACTTCATGGCGTTGTGGTCGGTGCTGGTCGGGCTGTTCTTGTGGGACGCAGCCCGCGCAGTCTGGCGCGCGCACAGTCAACGCCACGCGCGCACAGTGGCCGAAGCGATGACCGCGCCGTTCGCGCTCGAACCCGACACGCTCGTCAGCCACTTCATCGACGACGTGCTGCCCCTGCATCGGCAAGAGTCGTTCGCCGTCGCGCGCCAACGCCGCCTGCACGGCATCCTCACGCTCGCGGATTTGAAGAAACTGCCGCGCGAGTTGTGGCATAAGACGCGCGTGAGCGAAGTGATGCGCCCGGTCGAGCCGCGCCTGTTCGTCGCCCCCACGACGACGCTGCTGCGCGCCGCCGAGTTGATGAAACAAAACGGCGCGGGTGCGCTCGCCGTCATCGACGACGCGGGCGAACTGGTCGGCTACCTTCAGCACGGCCGCTTAAAGCAGCGCGTCGCCGGTCAATAACGCTTCATTCTTACGCGCGAAAATCCCCCTGTTGCGTTACGTCGTTTCTTACCGCATAATCAACGCGGACGCGTCTAAATGTGGCCGGCAAAAGCCGACTGTGTTAATACGCCAAACTCATGCGGAGCGAGTCTAAAGATCGTGTTACTGTTCGCGCCCTACACGGAGTACATGGAGCGGCTGCACGAGTCCCGCAATCTGCTGGACTTGGTGCTGGTCTTTGTCATCGTGTACACGGTCTTGAAGTTGTTGCGCGGCACGCGCGCCGTGCCGATGGCGGCCGGCCTCGCCGCCTTCGCGCTGCTCTACTGGCTTGCGCTGCGTTACGATCTGGGCACGCTCGAATACGTCCTGCGCGGCGTCCTCATCTATCTGCCGATCCTGATCATCGTGCTGTTTCAGAGTGAGATCAGGCAAGCCTTCATCTCGCTCGGCAACCGCATCCGCTTACCACTGCTTGTGCGCCAGCGCGGACAGTTCGGCGAAGGCGCTTACGACGAGATTGTGCTCGCGGCGACGACGCTGGCTTCGACCAAGACGGGCGCGCTTGTCGTGATCGAGCGCGGCGTCGGCCTCAAGAACGTGGTGGACGGCGGCGTGCGTCTTGACGCCGAGTTGAGCTATGACCTGTTGGTCACGATCTTCAATCCCGCGACGCCCTTACACGACGGCGCGGTCGTCGTGCGCCGGCATCGCGTCGCGGCGGCCGCGTGCTTCTTGCCATTGACGTTGAACCCGCGCCTGTCGAAAGACCTCGGCACACGCCACCGCGCCGCCATCGGCATCACGGAAGACACGGACGCGGTGGCCGTTGTCGTCTCTGAAGAAACGGGCCTGATCTCCTTCATGCAGGCCGGCGAAATTCGCCGCGCGCTCGACGCCACACAACTGCGCGCCGCCATCCTCAACGCGCTCGAAGCGCCCGGCCGGCGTGAAAAGAAACTGGCCGCGCAGGTCGAAGCAGAAGCAGAACGCAACGAAGTCGTGACGATGTGAAAGCTGTCGGTTGTCAGTCATCCGTTAATCAATTTCACATAACAACTGCCCTGAAATGACTTTACGTGATCTGGAAAAAGACGCCGCGTTGATGGGGCGGCGGTGGCTGCGCGAAGTGCTGTTCGAGGACTGGGGCTTGAAGCTGCTGGCGCTCGTCATCACGTTCGGCCTGTGGTGGGCGGTGACGGGGCAACGCTCGCCCGCGGCCGTGCGCCTGCGCCACGTCCAACTGTTCCTCGTGCTGCCGGGCGACATGGAGGTGAGCAACGACCTGCGCGAAGAAGTGGACGTAAGTTTGCGCGGCAGCCAACGCACTCTGGCCGCGCTCAAGTCGGGCGACGTGGTGGTCAACTTCGACGCGAGCGGCTTGCAACCGGGCACGCACATCTTGCGCCTGACGCCACAGAGTGTCCGGCTGGAAGTGCCCGAAGGCATCAACCCCGAAAGCGTCCAGATCGAACGCATCGAACCGGGCAGCATTCGTCTCCAACTCGAACGACGCATCGAGCGCGAGTTCGATGTCAGCGTGGCCGTGGCGGGCCAGCCCGCCGCCGGTTATGAACTGCTCGGCGTGCAGGCGACGCCGGGCCGCGTGCGCGTGCGCGGCCCCGAAAGCCACGTCAACACCTTGCAGACGGTGCAGACTGATCCGGTCGCGCTCGACGGGCGCACCACCAGTTTCGCCGTCTCACAAGTGGTCGTGGACATCCCCAACTCGAAGGTCGTCCCGCTCGAAACGGCCGTGGACGTGCAGGTGCAGATCGACGAGGCGCGCGACATGAAGACCATCAGCGGCGTCGTCGTCCAACCGGCCGCGAACATGGCCGGCACGCCGCACCCCGCCCACGTCAACGTCACACTGCGCGGCCCGCGTTCAGTGATCGAAAACTTGAGCGCCGCCGAGATCAAACTCGTGCTTGACCAGACGCCCGACGGGCAACTCAAGCCGCGCCTCCAACTCCCACCCGGTTTAGACAGCCGCATCGAACTGCTCTCGACCAGCCCCACGGAGTTCACGCTCAAAAAGTGACGACTTGTCATTTGTGATTGGGCGCGGTCGCCGGGTTGACATAACAACTAATCAATAACTTTCTACTTATGAAACGACTTTTCGGCACGGACGGGATGCGCGGCGAAGCCGGTCGCTTCCCGCTGGACGCGGACACTATCAAGACGTTGGGCCGTTCGCTCGCGCAGCATTTAACGATGCAACTAGGCCGCGCACCGCGCGTCGTCATCGGGCGCGACACGCGCGAGTCGGGCGCGTGGTTGGAAGCGGCGCTCGCGGCGGGCGCGCACGCGGGCGGCGCACAGGTTGAGTCGGCGGGCATCATCACGACGCCCGGCGTCGCCTACCTTGCGCGCACGTTGCCGGCCGATGCGGGCATAGTACTCAGCGCCTCGCACAATCCCTTCGCGGACAACGGCGTCAAAATCTTTGCCCCTTCGGGCCGCAAACTCGACGACGCGACCGAGCGCCTCATCGAAGCCGACATCTACGCGGCCGCAAGCGCGCACGAAGACGCAACCACGACCGCGCCGCTTGATCACGACTTATCTCAAACTCAAACGGCCGACGCGCCGCAAGTGCAAACAACAGACGCGGCGCATGCGGCCTCTCTACGTGCGCGTTATCTTGATTACTTGGCAGATGAGATCGGTGCTGATCTGCGGCTCAATGATCTGGTTATCGTTGTGGACTGCGCCAACGGTGCGGCGTGCGAACTTGCGCCCGCGCTCCTTGCGCGACTCGGCGCGCACGTCGTCGCCGTCAACAACGCGCCCGACGGTCGCAACATCAACCGCGAGTGCGGCTCGCTCTACGTCGAACAGTTGGGCGCACAAGTCGTCGCGGCGGGCGCGCACCTCGGCGTCGCATATGACGGCGATGCAGACCGCGCGCTGTTTGTGGACGCGCGCGGCGCGGTCGTGGACGGCGACGCGACCCTGTGGGTTATGGCGCAGCACATGGCGGCGCGCGGAGAGTTGGCGCACAACCTCGTCGTCGCCACCGTGATGAGCAACATCGGGCTTGAACTGGCGCTCAAACAACAGGGGCTAGAACTGCTGCGCGCGGACGTGGGCGACAAGTACGTGCTCGAAGAACTACTGCGCACGGGTGCGAGCTTGGGCGGCGAGCAGTCCGGGCACATCATCTTTCCGCGCGTGAGTCTAGCGGGCGATGGTCTGTTGACCACTCTATGTCTCTTGCGCGCGTTGCGTGCCGAAGGGCGTGCGCTCGACGAGTTGACCGCAGGCTTCGTGCGCTACCCGCAGGTGCTCGTCAACGTGCGCGTCGCAGAGAAGCGACCATTCGCGGACGTGCCTGAGATCGCGCGGCAGATTGATGCGACAGAGACGCAACTCGCCGGGGCGGGTCGCCTGCTGCTCCGCTATTCGGGCACAGAGCCGCTGGCGCGCGTCATGATCGAAGGTCAGCGACAGGACGAGATCGAACGTCTCGCTAACACGCTCGCAGACACAATTCGCGCCGCGCTCGGCGCAGGGTAAAAACGGGTGCTAAAGGAAAACTTTACGTGGTCAACTGCGCAACTTTTACACGTCGCGGCCCGGTCGGCTGGCCGCATCAAGTCGTGCAGCGGCGCATAAGTTGCAAAAAGCTTAGTTAAAATGCGATTTGCGGTTGGCTGTCAATTAACTTCCTTGCGTGGCATAGACCTTGCGAGCTATAGTGTGGGGCAAGAGAGACGGTTGGTGGATCCTCCGTCTCAGTGGTTGCTGGGGTGAGGACAGTAACCACAAATTAGAACAGGCGCAACATTCCCCAAGAATGTTGCGCCTGTTCTGTTTTTGCGCGCCGCACACATGCTTTAACCACAAAGACACGGAGCGCCTTTGTGTCCGCGCGTCTTTGTGGTTATTGTTAGGCTCGATGAATCCGGGCGACTATCGCCGTGAATACGCGGCTTACTGCGCCGCACTGGCGCGCGCGCAATACGACTATCAAACCGGGCGCGCGCCGCAGACGCAACTCGACCCGCTCCGCGAACGCTACGCAGACCTGTGGACGCCCCACAATATCGCCGCCCTTGAACGCGCACGCCGCGACACGCCCGAACAGTTTGAGACTGAACGCGCCGCCTTGCGCCGTCTGCTCTACGCCGCGCGCCTCGGCTATACGGCCGAACGTGCGCGCGAGACGACGGCCGAACTGCTGCGTTGCGAGACGGCGCAACGCATCGCTTGGGCCGGGGCACGAGTGGCGGCCGACGATGTGCCCGATCTGCTCGCGCACGAACTGGACGCCGTGCGCCGTCGTGAACTGGCCGCGCGCTGGTTCGAGGCTCTACGTGCCTGCGACGACCTACGCGCCGCGCGCCTCGTCGTGCTCGACGAGGCGGCCAATGAACTTGATTGCGCGTCTTACCTCGCGCTCCTACATGCAGCGGCCCAAGCGGACGAGACGAGTTTGACGACCGCGGCCGGCGCGCTGCTTGCGCGCACGAGCGAGAGTTACCACGCACACCTGCGCGCTTGGGCCGCGCGCCAACTGCCGCCGCAGTATGCGCGCACGCCCGACTACCCGGACAGCCTTGTCTTCGCGCGCCTCGCTCATCTGGATCGATTCTTCCCGGCCGTCGAACTGCCGTCGACCTACCGCGCAGCCTGCGCCGCGCTTGGCATACGGATCGAGCAACAGCCCAACTTGCGCGTCGAATGGGAGACGCATGCGGCGCGGCCTGCGGCGGCGGCCTGCTTCGCGCTCGCACCGCCCAACGATGTGCGGCTCGTCGCCGGCACGCATAGGCGGCGCGCAACTGTTTCGCGCTTTCTTCCGCGCCGCAGGCCACGCGCAACAACTCGCTTGGGTGTCAAGCACAACGGCCGCGCGTTATCCTGAATTTGTCTATGGCTCGGACGACACGACGCGCGCCGCTTATGGCTTCCTGTTCCAGTACCTCTTGCATGATCCCGCGTGGCTCGGCGCACAGCGCGGCTTGAAGGTCGCAGATGCGCGTGCGGTCGCGCGCGACTTCGTGCTTTTGGAGTTGCACGACGTGCGGCGTTGTTGCGCGCAGTTGCAACATCAAACGCAACTCGCCGCTACGACGGACGCGCGCGCCGAAAGTCTCGCCGCCGAGTATGCGGCGCAGCAGGCGGAAGCGACGGGCTTTAGTTATGACCCGGCGTTGCACTTGCGCGCCGCCAGCACCGACATGAACGAGGCGGCCGCGACATTGCGTGCGCGCCTGTTCGCCGCCGCGCTCGGCGAGTATCTGCGGACGCGACACGGCCGCCGCTGGTGGGCGACGCGCGCGGCCGCAGACGAGTTGATCGATCTGTGGAACACGGGCGCGCGTTACACTGTAGAAGAGTTAGCGGCCATGACGGGCGCGGGCGCGCTCGACGTTGAGTTGTTGGCCGGCTCGTTGCTGGCGGCCGTGGATGAAGAATGAAGAAGACAGACGCGACGATCAGACGTGTGCCGGTACGACTTAACGCGGGGCGCGGTTATGAGATCGAGATCGGCGCGGGCGCGCTCGATGCTGTAGGCGCAACGGCGCGACGTGTGCTCGCGCCACAAGCACGGCGCGTGGCGGTTGTGTCTAATGCGCGCGTCTTTAGTCTCTACGGCGCGTCCGTCGTCGCCAGCTTGCGCGCGCAAGGCTTCGCGGTCGCGCACTGGTTGATGGGCGAGGGCGAGCGGCACAAGTCTCTGCGCGCGGCTGAACAGGCGTTGGCGTTTCTGGCACAGTCGGGGCTTGAACGCAGCGACGCGGTGGTCGCGTTGGGCGGCGGTGTGGTGGGCGATCTCGCGGGCTTCGCGGCGGCCGTCTATTTGCGCGGCCTCGCGTTCGTGCAAGTGCCGACGACGCTGCTCGCGCAGATTGATGCTTCGGTCGGCGGCAAGACGGGCGTGAACACGCGGGCGGGCAAGAACCTGATCGGCGCATTCCATCAACCGCGCGCGGTCTGCATCGACACGCGCACGCTTGACACGCTTCCGCCGCGCGAGTTGACCGCCGGTTGGTGCGAGGCGATCAAACAAGGCGCGGTCGGCGGTCGTCGTCTGTTCAATGCGACGCGCCGTTACTTGTCGAGCGCCGCGCCCGCGCCCGCCGAGTTGAGTGCTTTGATCGCGGCGCAGTGTGCGTTCAAGGCGCGCATCGTGGCGGGCGACGAGCGCGAGGCCGTCGGGCGCACAGACGCACGCTCGCGCCGCATCCTGAACTTCGGGCACACACTCGCGCACGCGCTCGAAGCCGTCACGCACTATCGCCGCTTCCGGCACGGCGAAGCGGTCGGGCGCGGCCTGATCGCGGCGGGCGAGATTTCAAACAGGCTAGGCTTGCTGGCGGATTCAGAGTTAGAATCGCTGCGGGCCACCGTCCGGCTCGCCGGGCGCTTACCGCGCGCAGACGATCTCGACGAACGCGCTCTGGTGCGCTTGCTGGCGACGGATAAGAAGTCGGTCGGTGGGCACGTCCAGTGGATACTGCTTGAGCGTTTAGGTCGCGCGCGTGTCGTCAGTGGTCAACACATTCCGCCTCACATCTTGCGCGCCTCAGTCCGCGCCGCGTTGCGCGAGTAGTTAATCGTCCGGTCGTGTGAAGGGATAGGGTGAATGAGGCAATCGTGCGGAGCGCAGGCGCGTATGCGCGGTGGGGCGCGGCTCAACTTCCTGATCGTGATGGTGCTGCTGATCACCGTCGGCTTTCTCGGCTATCAGCTAGTGCCGGTCTACTATCGCGCGTCGCTCTTTCAATCGTTCATGCAGGACACGGTGAGCAACGCCGCGATGCTCAGCAAACCGCCCACTTGGGTTGAGCAGCAACTACGCGGCAGCGCCGAAGACTACGGCGTACCGCGCGATGCCGTGATCGAAGTGACGCCACGCGCCGGCCGCATGGAAGCACGCGTAGCCTACACACGCCCCATCCCGCTCGTCGTCACCACCTATCAATATAAATTCGATTACACCGCCAAAAGCGCCGCGCTCCTATCGGGCGGCGACTGAAGAAGTAATGATACAGGCGGCATGATGGATGATGAATAGCTGCTTATTCATCATCCATCATGCCGCCTGCACTGTTTGCTTTACGCGGCTGCGAACTTTGCGCCGAGCGATGTTTGTAGTTGGACGAGCGGAGCGGGCGCGTCGGCGAGCCATGTGGTCGGGCAGACGCCGCAACGTGTGCATTGACTGACGGACGGACAGGGCGCGGTTGATTTGGCGATCTGCGCGCGCTCATGTTCTTGTTGCAGGAAGACGCGGCCCAAGCCTGAATCGACGATCTCCCACGGCAGAGCTTCTTCGTAAGTGCGCGCGCGGCTGGTGTGCAGCGCGGCGTCAATGCCAGTGGCGCGCAAGGCTGCGTTTAAGTCGCCGCCGTTCTGCGCCATCGTGTCGATGACGCGCGCAATGGTGCGGTCGCCCGACGAGAACAGCGCCTGCTCGTGCGCGATGCGCGCGGACATCGTGCGGACTTCGACGTTCGGGATGCGCGCCAGTTGTTTCGCCACCCACTTGAGCCGCCGCTTTAATTCCTTCTCTTCGCAGATCGGCTCCCACTGGAACGGCGTGTTCGGCTTCGGCACGAAGCCGTTCAAGGCCGGGATGATCTTCCCGACGTGCCCGAAGCGCCGGCCCGCTTCAAGCATGCGATCCTTGATGCGCTCGACGAGCGCGACCATCTCAACCAAATCTTCATCCGTCTCCGTCGGTAAGCCGACCATCAAGTACAACTTGATCGTCAACATGCCCCGGTCGAAGACCGCGCCGCAGATGTCTACTATCTCGTCGTTCGTCAGATTCTTATTGATGACCTTACGCAGCCGATCCGAACCCGTCTCCGGCGCAACCGCGATCTGCTGATCGCGCGATTCAACTAACGCATCCAAGCAGTTCATCTTCAATCTGATCGAGCCGCAGGCTCGACACCGAGATGCGATAGTTCATCGCGCGCAGTCCGCTCAGGATTTCGCTGATCTCAGGATGATCACAAACAGCGGTCGAGACAAGCCCGATCTTATCCGTCTTCGCGCGCCACGCCGCGGCCTTCGCCAGTATGTCGCGTGCAGGCACGACGCGCGGCGGCCAGTAGTTATAACCCGCCCAACAGAAGCGACAGCCTTGCGAACAGCCGCGCGAGATTTCAATCAGAAAGCGTTCGCCCATCTCCGCCGTCGGGGCCCAGACGACGGTTGACGGCGCGAACACATCCTGCTCACGCAACTGCGCCGCGACCTCAGTTTCGCCGCGCCGCATCGCCCGCCGCAGACTGCCTTCTTTCGGGTTCGCGGCCGCGACCGCGCGCCCGACGCGCACCGGCACGCCCGGCTGCTTCGGCGTATAAGCCTCGACGTTGCCGTCCGCCGCATACGTCACGTCGTAGAGCGCGGGCACGTAGAAGCCGCGCCCGCGTCGCGCGAGCGTGAGCAATAGATCGTCTTTGTCGCCTTCGTTCTCGAAGATCGCATCCACGAGTTGCGCCACTAAAATCTCGCCCTCGCCGACGCCGATCACGTCCGTGAAATCCGCGATAGGTTCGGGGTTGAGGAACGACGCCGCGCCGCCCATCACGATGAAGGGATCGCGCGCGGTGCGTTCGCGCGCCCACACGGGGATGCCCGCGAGGCGCAGCACGCGCGCCATGTTCAGATAATCAGTCTCGAACGAAATTGAGAAGGCGACCACGTCGAAGTCGCGCACGGGCGTCTGCGTCTCAAGCGTCAAGAGCGGTGCGCCGGTCTTTTCATACTCGCGCAACTCATGCTCGTCCGGCAAAAAGACGCGCTCGCAACTGACTTCGGGAATGTTGTTAAAGAGTTCGTAGACGGAATGAAAACCGAGGTTCGCCATGCCGACCGCGTACACGTTCGGATAGCAGAGTGCGACGCGCAACTGCGCCCCGCGCTTGATCACGTAGCCTTCTTCGGTGGCGAGCTTCTGTCTGTAACTGTCGCTAATTCGTTTCATTAAAAACTTTCTGTTATGCGTTGTCTGGGGGCAGTTGTGTGCCAGTATTTGATGCTTACGGGGGCTGGCGAGAGGCTTCGGGGCAAGCAAAAAACAGCGGTCAACTGCCAATAACTAATCACTGCCGCGTGCCTTCGAGGAACGCTTTCAACTTGCGCGAGCGCGACGGGTGGCGCAGTTTGCGCAGCGCCTTCGCCTCGATCTGCCGGATGCGCTCGCGCGTGACCGCGAAGTGTTGCCCGACCTCTTCGAGCGTGTGTTCCGAGCCGGTCGTGCCGAGGCCGAAGCGCATCTTGATGACCTTCTCTTCGCGCGGCGTCAGCGTGGCCAGTACTTCGTCCGTGATCTGCGCGCAGGTTCGATGCGACGACCGCATCGGCCGGATTCAAGATCGACTTGTCTTCGATGAAGTCGCCCAAGTGCGAGTCTTCTTCTTCACCAATCGGCGTTTCGAGCGAGATCGGCTCTTGCGCGATCTTCAACACTTTACGCACTTTCGAGACGGGAATGTCCATCTTGCGTGCGATCTCTTCGCTCGTCGGTTCGCGCCCCAATTCTTGCACGAGCGCGCGCGACGTGCGGATCAGTTTATTGATCGTCTCGATCATGTGGACGGGAATGCGAATCGTGCGTGCTTGATCGGCAATCGCACGCGTGATCGCTTGTCTGATCCACCACGTCGCATAAGTAGAAAATTTATAACCGCGCCGCCACTCGAACTTGTCCACGGCCTTCATCAAGCCGATGTTGCCCTCTTGAATGAGATCGAGAAACTGTAAGCCACGGTTCGTGTACTTCTTGGCAATCGACACGACGAGGCGCAGGTTCGCTTCGATCAGTTCGCGCTTCGCCTGCGACGTTTCCTGTTCGCCGATGGTGATCGCTTGCAGCGACCGCTTGATCTCAATGGGCGTGATGTAAGTTTCACTCTCGATCAGTTGCAGCTTGCGCTTGGCGTTCGAGATGACGCGCTTATACTCACGTTCTTCTTCGGGCTTGATGCGCTTCTTGTTGAGCTTCTCTGTGTACTTCTCTATGTCGCGCTCGGCGGCGCGCACTTCCTTGTAGGCGTCGCCGATGGCGTCGATCAAACGTCGCCGCGCGCGCTCGGTCAAATTCAGTTGCCCGATCTCCTGCGCGATCTCCAAGCGGATGCGCGCGACCTTGCGGCGCAGGCGCAGCAACTTCTTCGACTTCTTGCCGCGCAGCATCTTCTGCTCGGCGCGCAGCTTGTCCCACTCTTTCAAGCCCGCTTTGAAGTGGCGGCGAATGTTGCCGACGCCTTCCAGCGTCCATTGCAAGTACTCGTCGGCCTTGTCTTCCTGCCCGGTCAACTCGGCCTGATCGGAGAAATTCACCACGTCGCGGATGTTGAACGTGCCGGCTTCCAGACTATCGCCGATCTTCAACAACTCGTGGACGGCGATGGGCGAGCGCGAGATGGCTTTCTGCGTCTTGAGTTGCCCGCGCTCGATCCGTTTGGCGATAACCACTTCGCCTTCGCGCGTCAACAGCGGCACGACGCCCATCTCGCGCAGGTAGAGACGCACGGGATCGTTCGTCTTCTCAAGCACGCCGGCCGAGAGATCAAGTTCGATGTCTTCGTCGAGCGCGTCTTCGTCGTCAGGCGTGGCGACAGCGGCCGCCTGCTCGATGAGGCGCTCGTCCGAGTCCGCAACCGTGATGTTCGAGCCTTCGAGTTTCGAGAGTACGTCCTCGATATCGTCGGGCGAGACGACGTTATCGGGCAACTCGCGGTTGAGGTCGTCGAAGCTCAGAAACTTCTTATCGCCGCCCAACTCCAGCAGGCGCTGCATCACGTCGTCCTGATCTTTCTCTTCCATGCTCATACGATTTCGGATTTCGGCTTGCGGAATGCGGATTAAAAAACAAGCTATCTTTCATCAATCCGCAGTGCGCATTCCGCAATCCACAATTCTATTGTCTTGGCAGCAACGCACTGCGCCGCCGCGTCCATTCAAGATTCTCCATGATCAGCGCGTCGCGGCGCGCTTCGTCGCCGGCCCGCTCGGCCGCAGTGATCTCGGCGGTCAACTCTTTCAAACGCCGCTCGATACTCATCAACCTGAGCGTCGCCAAACAACTCTCGGCCGCCGCCAGCACTTCATCATCCGCTTCGCCTTCGGCGCGCTGCGGCTCGCTCCACCAGACGAGCGCCACCAGTTTGTGCAACTCCTCGTCGTCGCCCGCGCGCGCATTCAACGAGTCGAAATCAACTGCCGTGCCCGCCTCGTTCAATTCTTTCAACGCGGCAAAGAGCGGCGCGGTCGGCAATCCTTCGTAAGCGTCCGCGTCCATCTGCGGCAGCACCGTCGCGCGCAAGTCGGCGTCGTGGATTAATAACTCCAACAGTCGTTGCTCGGCGACGGTCGGCGGCACGCTCTCGGCCCGCGCCACTTGCTGTTGCACGTCCACGGCCTGTGTGCCCGTCGGCGCGTTGACCTCTTTCCAGAGCGTGCGTCGTAGCCCCGCGTCCTCGACGCGTAAGGCGTCCATCGTTTGATCGAAGTACTCGCGTTTCTGTATCCGGTCGCGCACGGCGCGGACGAACGGGAGCACCTCTTTCACCGCCTCGCCTTTGTCGGGTGGATTGTGCAGGTTGCGCTCACGCGTCGCCTGTTCGAGCACGAATTGGATGAAGGGCTGCGCCTTGCCCCGCCGCTCGTGGTACGCTTCGACGCCATGTTCACGAATGAACTCGTCCGGGTCTGCACCGTCAGGCAGCACCAGAACTTTGATCTCGAAGTCTTCCGTTAGTAAGGTTTCGATGGCTCGCTGCGCCGCCTTCACACCCGCCCGGTCACCATCATAGTTGACGACCACTTTGCGCGCAAACCGCCCCAGCAGACGCACCTGCTCCGGCGTCAAGGCCGTGCCCAAACTCGCCACCGCATTACGCGCGCCCGCCTGATAAGGCACGATCAGATCGAGATAACCTTCAACCAAGATCGCAAACCCCTTGCGCCTGATCTCGTCGCGCGTCAGGTGCAACCCGTACAGGTGTCGCCCCTTCGTGTATGCGGCTGTCTCCGGCGAGTTCAAATACTTCGGTTGTTCTTCGGGCGATAGCACGCGCCCACCAAAGGCGATAGCCCGCCCCTGCGCGTCCATCACGGGAAAGATCACGCGCCCGCGAAAACGATCATAATAACCGCCGCCGTCTTTCACGACGACCAGCCCGCTACGCTCGATCTGTTGCGCGCTCGCGCCCTTCTGCTTCAAGTGCGTGCTCAGCCCGTCCCAACTGTTCGGCGCAAACCCCAACCGAAAAGCCTGCTGCGTCTCGGCGCTTAGGCCGCGCCCTTCGATGTACTCACGCCCCAACTTCGCCTCGCCGCCCCCGTGCGCTAGTTGTTGCTCCCACCATTCGAGCGCCCACGTATTCAACTGAATAATATCGTCCGCATCGCGCCGCCGCGCCTCGAACCGCTTATCTTCTTCCAGCACCGGCAGCGGCACGTTCGCCTTCTCCGCCACGATCCTGATGGCTTCGGGAAACGTTACACGCTCCATCTCCATCACGAAGTTAAAGACGCTGCCGCCTTTGCCACAACCGAAGCAATAAAAAATATCCTTCGCCGGATTAACCGAGAACGACGGCGTCTTCTCCTGATGAAACGGGCAGCACGCCATCCAGTTCGCGCCCTTCTTCTTCAGCGCCACATAGTCCTGCACCACGCGCACGATGTCCGCCTGCCGTCTCAAATCATCAATGAATGTTTGCGGAAAGCGCATGGTGGCGGCGACTCGGAAATAAGTTAGCGACAGATTGCAGCCGGTTGTACGTCTAACGTGCGCCGGCTGAGACGAGGGCTTTGGCTGTGTCGTTGTGGCCGCGTTCGCGTGCGAGTGTGAGCGCGGTGCGGCCGTTTTTGTCGGCGGCGTTTATGTCGGCGCGCGCTTTGATGAGTGTCTTGACCGTGTCGCGGTGGCCGTTCTCGGCGGCAATCATCAGCAGCGTGCGATCTTTTTCGTCGCGTTCGTTGGCGTCAGCCCCGTTGGATAAGAACACCTTGACCGTATAGTTATGACCTTCGCGCGTGGCGGCGACGAGGGCGGCCTTGCTGTCGTCGTCTTTGATGTTGAAGCCGGAAGCGAGTAGCGCGGGGATGGCGTCGCCGTAGCCTTCGCGCCCGGCCAGTAGCATGACGTTCTGGCCTTCGTTGTCCCGCGCGCGCACATCCGCGCCGCTCTTGACGAGAAGTTTGATGATGCCTTCATTGCTGGTTCGCACGGCGCGCATCAAGAGCGTCTCGCCACGATCAAAGCGTTCGCGCACGTCCGCACCCGCGCGTAGCAGCCGGGCCAATGTCTCTTCCTTTGCGGCTTCGACCGCCGCCAGCGTCGCGTGCCGGCCCGCATCGTCCTTGATAGTCTTGTCCGCGCCACCCGCCAACAGTATGTCCACGATGTCCGCGTGGCCGAGTTCCGCCGCAAGGATGAGTGCAGTCTTGCCTTCAGCGCCCCGCGTGTCCACGCGCGCGCCGCCGCGCACGAGCACGCGCACAGCTTCAGGGAAGTTGCCCATCGTGGCCAGTATCAGCGCCGTCTGATCTTTACTGTCGCGCACGTCCAACTTGGCCCCGGCGCGCTCCAAGACGCGCAGCGGCTCGACGTGCCCTTTCTCAGCCGCCAGCAGCAGGGCGGTCTTGCCGTCGGCGTCGGTCAGTTCGGTCGCGGCGCGGCCTTCGATCAGCACACGCATGATCTGCGGCAAGTTGTTCGTCGCCGCCAGCATGAGCGCCGTCTTGTTGGCGGCATCGCGCGCATCGGGCCGCGCGCCTGCGTCGAGCAATTGCTTGACATCATCGGCCTTGAACGACGTTTCAAAGGTAGTGCCCGCGACAGCCTCCAACAATTTCTGATCACGCGCGGTCTGCTCCGCCTCTAATTGTTCTTCTTCACTGGGCGTGGCCGTCGGCGTCTGACCGAAGCCGGCCGTGGTGGTCAACGACAGACCGACAAACACAGTCACGCGCATCAACAACAGAACGGGCCAAGAGTTTCTCTGGGGGCTTAGCATCGCTGTCAGACCTCCGCAAGCGTTCTCTCAAATCATGCGCGCGTGCTTGGGGCAGCACGCGGCAGCGTTTCGATGGCCGGCTCTACCGGGCACGTTGGCAATCACTTTTTCAACTCGACGACGGTTGCGCCTGCGCCGCCTTGATCCGGTGGCGCAGCGGCGAAGCCTTCCACGTGCGGATGATCACGCAGGAAGTCTGCGATGGCGCGGCGCAGTGCGCCCGTGCCGTGCCCGTGGATGATGCGTATGCGGGCGAAGCTGTGCAGGTATGCTTCGTCGAGAAACTTGTCGGCGGCGTCAACCGCTTCGTCGGTCGTGCGGCCGATCAGGTTTAGCTCGGCGTCGGGTTCGTGCTTCGACTGGGTGAGGCGCACCTGCGTCGTGCGCGCGGCCGCAGCGGCCATGCGTTCGAGTTGCGATTGGCGCGCTTCTGCTTTCTGCGGCGCGTGTTCCATGAGTTCAAGGTTCGTCAACTTTTCGCGCAGGCGCACCGCGCCGACGCGCACCTCAGCCTCGTTGCCCGATACACGCTCGACCGTGCCCGTCTTGCCGAACGTGCGCAAGCGCACGGTGTCCCCCGCGACGATCTCGCGCGCAACGCTGGCGGGTTGGTAGTCGGCCGCATCCGCGTGTGCATCGGTTGGCGTTGGCATTGCGTCCGCCGTCTGACCTTTGCGCACGACGCGGACGCCGCCCGGTTGTTCCGTGACCGTCTGTTTGGGGCGCGTCGCGGCGGCGGCGCGTTGGGCGCTGCGGCGCAACTCGGCGGCCCGCCGCTCTGTCTCGCGTTCGACCTTGAGCCGCACGGCGCGATCTTCAATCTGCGCGAACAACTCTTGCGCGCGCCGCTCGAAGTCCGCGACGCCCGCGCGCATGTCGCGCTCGAACGTTTGTTGCCGCTCGCGTTCGCGCTGCGCGGCCTCGCGGTCGAGCGTCGCATATTTGTCCGCGACGGCGGCGCGTTCCTCTTCGAGCGCGCGGCGCAGTTGTTCCGCTTGCTCGGCCTCGCGCTGGATGCGCCGCAGATACTCGGCCGCCATACGCGCCGATTCGTCCACGCGCGCCGACGCGGCTTGCACGATCTCGCGCGGGAAGCCAAAGCGTTGCGCGATCTCAAGACCGGAAGACGAACCGGCCAAGCCGACGAGCAGGCGATAGGTTGGCTGCAAAGTCTTTTCGTTAAACTCGACGCTCGCGTTAATAACGCCCGCTTCGTTCGCCGCGTATTGCTTGAGGCCGCTGTAGTGCGTCGTCGCAACGACGTGCGCGCTGCACGCGCGGCGAAAGTGATCGACGACCGCGACGCCAAGCGCCGAGCCTTCTTCTGGGTCTGTGCCCGTGCCGACTTCATCCAAGAGCACGAGCGCGGGCGGGCGGCACAGTTCGAGCATGCGGCCGATGTTGGCGATGTGCGCGGTGAAGGTTGACAGGTGCGCGGCCAGAGATTGCCGGTCGCCGATGTCCGCGAGGACCGACGCATAGAGCGGCACGTGCGCCGCTTGCGCCGGCACGTGCAGACCCGACAACGCCATCAACGCAACGAGGCCCGCCGTCTTCAACACGACCGTCTTGCCGCCCGCGTTCGCGCCGGAGATGATCATGACCGGATGCGCCGCGTCGAGTTTGAACGACACGGGCACAACCTCGTCATTAGTTGCACGCAAGTTCTCTTCAAGCAGCGGATGGCGCGCGGCGACAAGTTCGAGCGTGCCGCTTTCGTCGATCAACGGCTCGACGCAGTTGAAGGTACGCGCGAGCGCGGCCTTCGCGTTGATGAAGTCCAACTCCGCGACTGCTTCGGCGGCGTGTTCGAGCGCGGGCAACTCGCGGCGCAACTCGTCGGTGAGCGTGGCGAGAATGCGCGTGATCTCGCGTTCCTCGGTTTCGCGCAACGATTGCAGTTCGTTGTTGCTCTCGATGGTGTCGAGCGGTTCGATGAAGATGGTCGCGCCCGAAGATGAGAAGCCGTGCCCGACACCGGCCACGCGCCCGCGCGCGTCCGCCCGCACAGGAATGACGAAGCGGTCGTTACGCACGGTGACGAGTTGATCTTGAATCGCATCTTCCGTGCGGCGCATCAAGCCTTCGAGCGTGCGCGTGATCGATGAGCGCAGACGGTTGATGTCGTGGCGGATGCGCGCCAGTTCGGGACTCGCGCGGTCGTCCAGTTCACCACTCGGCAGAATCTTCGTCGTGACGCGCACCGCGAGCGCGTACAACTCGCGCGGCAGTTCGGCGACGACCGACCAGAGCACGGGCGCATCGATGCGTGCAGAGTGAATCTGTGCGCGCGCCTCGCCCACTTGATCGCAGAGGCGCGCGAGTTCCAGTAGCGCCAACGGTTCAAGCACCGCGCCCTCGATGCGCAGGCGCGCGAGTGCGTCCGCCGGATCGGCTAACTCCGAGAACGACCAACCAGCGCCGCGCCGCCGCAACTCAAGACCTTCGGCGACGGCCGCGAGCGCACGCCGCACCTCGTTGGCATCGGCAAGCGGCACGAGCGCATCTGCGCGGGCGCGGCCCATCGGCGTCTGCGCGCCGCGCCGCACGAGCGCGCGCAACCCCTCGTATTCAAGTACCGCGAATGCTTGTTCGTTCATACAGCGATAATCTCAACCACACGCGCACCGTGCATGTAAGTAAATGGCCTGTTCGTGCGACTAATACTTCGGGATGCCGAAAGTGTATCTTAGCGTGGATAGGAAATTAACCACAAAGACACGAAGACACTAAATGCTCGTTTGTGTCTTGGTGTCTTTGTGGTTAATCTGCTCGGCAGTGAAGATGAATCTATCAGTGCATATGATCGCGTATTTGAAAGTCATGCAACTAAAACGTCTAATCGTCATCACGTCGTTGTTATTAACACTCGCGGGGTGCGCCGCCGCGCAGGACACGCAGGGGGATGAGATGTCTTCGGAGTATCGCGGGCGCGTGCGCGCGCCGGAGTTGACGGGCGGGCGCGGCTGGCTCAACACGGAACGGCCGCTCTCAATGGCGGGCTTGCGCGGCAAGGTCGTGCTGTTGGACTTCTGGACCTACGGTTGCATCAACTGCATCCACATCATTCCCGATCTCAAACGACTCGAAGCCAAGTACCCGAACGAACTCGTCGTCATCGGCGTCCACTCCGCCAAGTTCGATAACGAGAAGGAGACGGACAACATACGCCGCATCATCCTGCGCTACGAGATCGAACACCCGGTTGTGAACGATGCCGACTTTGCGATCTGGCAAGCTTACGCCGTGCGCGCGTGGCCCACGCGTTATCTGATCGACCCGGCCGGTTACGTCATCAATCGCTACGAAGGCGAAGGCTATTATGATCAACTCGACAAGTTGATCGGCGACACGGCGCAAGAGTTTCGCAAACGCGGCCAGTTGAACGAGCAGCCTTTGAAGCTCGCGCTCGAACGCGCGCAGACCGCGCCGCTGCCGCTCGCGTTTCCCGGCAAGGTGCTCGCCGACGAGAAAGCTGATCGGCTATACATCGCCGACTCGAACCATAACCGCATCGTCGTCACGCAACTCGACGGCACGCTCGTCGCCACCATCGGCACGGGCGCGCGCGGCGCAGCCGACGGCGCATGGGACACGGCCACATTCTATCGCCCGCAAGGACTCGCGCTCGACGGCGACGCGCTCTATGTTGCCGACACGGAGAACCACTTGCTGCGGCGCGTCGATCTGAAAGCGCGCACGGTCGAGACGGTCGCGGGCACAGGCGCACAGGCGCGCTCGTTCGACTTCACATCGGGGTCTGCGCGCACGTCCGCGCTCAGTTCGCCGTGGGACCTACAACTCGTTAACCGCACGCTCTACATCGCCATGGCGGGCACGCATCAAATCTGGCAATATGATCTCGAACGCAAAGAGGTCGCCGTCTTCGCCGGCACAGGGCGCGAGGCACGCATGGACGGCCCGCGCACGAGCGCCGCGTTCGCGCAGCCGTCGGGCCTCGCCACGGACGGCCACACGCTCTACGTCGCCGACAGCGAGTCCAACATCATTCGCGCGATCAAACTCGATGCGGGGTCAACGTCGGCACAGCCGAAGGCGACCGAGCCGCCGCCCGATTTCTCCGTGCCGCGCCAGTATGAAGCGCACAACGAAGACGTGGCGCTCGCGGACATCGGACAGGTGCGGACGCTCGCGGGCGGCGACCTGTTCGAGTTCGGCGACCGCGACGGGCGCGGCGACGATGCGCGCCTGCAACACCCGCTCGGCCTGCTCTACGCCGACGGCGCGCTCTACGTGGCCGACACGTACAACCACAAAATCAAGCGGCTCGATCCGCAAACGCGCACGGTTAAGACCTTCGCCGGCACAGGCAAGCCCGGTCAGGCAGACGGCGCGCAAAGTTCTTTCTACGAGCCTGCGGGCTTGACCCTCGCGCGCGGCAAACTCTATGTCGCCGACACGAACAACCACGCGATCCGCATCGTGGACGCGCGCACAGGGCAAACTTCGACGCTCATGATTCGCGGCTTGCAACCACCCGCCGCGAGCGTCGCGCCCGCAACCGACGCAAACGCGGCTGCGCCCAACGGCGACGAGATCAAGCTCGCGCCGCAACATCTCAGGCAGGGCGCAACCGATGCCGCGCTCGTCGTCAACGTCACGTTGCCAACGGGCTATCATCTCAACGAAGCCGCGCCGCAACGCGTGCAAGCTTCAATCCTCAGCGGCACAGAGCGGCTCAACTTCGCGGGCGGTCAAGATAAGTTCACGCGTGCAGGTCGTGACGTGCGCTTGCCGCTGCGCTTGCCCTTGAGCGCGCCCGCCGCCGGCACAGCCGAACTGCGCGCGCAACTCACGCTCTACTACTGTCGCACGGACAACACCGGCACATGCCGCATCAAGACGCTCACCTTCCACGCGCCCATCGAAGTCACCACGGACGCAGACGCCCCGCACGAGATCAAAGCGCAAGGACAGATCAAGTGAATTGCGGATTTCGGAATGCGGATTGATGACTGATGAATAGCAGCTTATTCATCAGTCATCAATGGCTCAGGTTTGCAAGTAGATCGTGTCGTAGTGGGCCGACACTTTGTAACCGGCTTTGCGGTAGAAGGCCTGCGCCGTCGTCGCTCCTTCGGTGACGACGAGACAGACCGTGTCTGTGCGTGCCAAGAGCGTCCGGCTCAACTGCGACAGGCAGCGCAGCCCGTGCCCTTGCCCACGCTCCTCCGGGCAAACCCACACGCCTTCGAGATACGCGGCGGCGGGTGTCTCCGCCAGCACGTCTGCTTTGAACAGCAGCCGGCCGTGTCGCACCCACACCCAGACGCGCCCCTGCTCGATGCGGCGCAACAGGCGCACGCGAAAGCCGACCGGATCGCGCTTGAGCGGATCGATGCCGCACTCGCCCTCGATCATCGCGGCGTTGATCGGCATGATCAGGTTCAACTCTTCAGACGTGGCGCGGCGCAACTCGCGCACGGGTTCAAGCACAGCGGCCGGGAGTCGCTGTTCCAACAACAACTCGCGCGCGATGCGGCGCGGTCGCCGGCCGCGCGGCTCGTAGTAGTGCCAGAAACGCGCGACGAGTTCCTGCTCGCCACGGATCAAGTAGGCAGTCGGGCACGTCTGCGTGAGTTGCGCGAAGGCTGCGAGCGCGGCTTCGTCGTCGGTTTCGACGATGGTGGCGTGGCCGATGAGCGCCAGCCCCGTGAGCCGGCCACCTTCGCCGCGATAGCCGTAGAACGTGCCGCGATTGAGCGGACTGATCAGACCGTTATCGCGGATCAGTGTGGCCAGAAAGACCGTATGAATCGGCCGCGCCGCGAGGAAGGCGAGCACTTCGGCCTCGTGTTCGTCGGTGAGTGGCGATGCGGGTGCGTGGGCCCGCTCCCCGGCCGCGCGTGCGACCGCCGCACGCGCGCTTTCCTGTTCCATGATCCTCATGGCCATAGCTTGCCCCTCGAATCGTTGCCCCTGAATCGTTAGCCTGCTTGTGCGGCGCGACACGTCACCTGCGCGCCCGCATGAACGTCGTGTTGTCGCCGTTGACCAGCGCAGACATGGCCTGCACGCTGTCGCCCATGACCACGCCATCGCTATAGACGACGCGGTTCGTGTTCAACAGGCTGTTCTTGGCGAACGCTTTGTGCGCGGAGTCGATGCCGGAGTCGAGGACGGCGATGCCGATGCCTGCGCCGTCGAAAGTGGTTGACGAACACAACACGAGTAGGCAGCCGTTCGTCTGCGTGCGCACCTGCTCCGTGCCCGTCGTGTTCGTGCCGTGACCGAGCGTCTGCGTGCTGCGGTCGGGTGAGAGATGTCTGGCTTCATTGGTTGTGGCAAGCGGCGCGATGGCGCTGATTGGCAGTTCAACTTTGAGCGCGCCCGGTTGCGGCAAACGCGCTTCAGCACAAGCACAAATCGCCGCGCCGTTTATTTATCAACGTGCGTGCCAGTCGCTTGACAAAACCGAGCGGGCGATTTGCTGGCAAAGCCGACAGTTTGCGCCGACGGGCGCAAGTTATTTGTCAGTCAGCCCCGGTCAGCTTGAACGGCCGGAAGCAGTTTGACAGAAGAAAAGCAGTGCCAAGTGACAAGTGACGAGTGCCAAGTTGGTCAAGCGTAAAGCGTGAATGGATAAAACCAGTTCTGGTCTATTCTCGATTGACGCTGCACGATTGACGATTCAGGAGCTACGAACTCGTCACTTGCTACTTGTCACTTGGCACTGCTTTTGTGAGGCCCGCGTGCTTAGGTGTAGAATCGGCGCTGAACATTAATTCCTAATCAGCAACACGGATGAGCAAGCGCGCACGGCGGGCGTGCGCGCCCGACACGGGGTGTAAGCGTCTTGGCAGAGCAGCAAGGGAACGAGGTCACTTACGCCGCGGCCGAGTGTGTGTCGCAACTGCGGCGCGCTGGTCGGGGCGGGCGAGACGGCGTGCGGGGTTTGCGGTGCGCCGGTCACAGCGAGCGCGAACACGACCCGTGCGCCGCGTTACGACGCAGAGACGATGCGCTTCGCCCGCGCCATCTTGGGGCGGCCCGCCACGTTCACCTTCGTCTTTCTCACCGTCAACGTCTTTCTCTACCTGTTGATGACCTTATCGGGCGGGGCGCAGGGGCGCGTGCTGATCGCTTACGGCGCGAAGCTCAACTCGTTGATCAACGAGGGCGAGTGGTGGCGTTTCGTCACGCCTATCTTCCTGCACGTCAGCATGCCGGGGCTTGGGCCGGCGCATCTGCTCGTCAACATATACGGGCTGTGGAATCTCGGCCCATACGTCGAGCGCCTGTACGGCTCGGCCAAGTTCGTCGTCTTCTGGGTGGTGACAGGCATCGCGGGCGTCGTGGCGAGTTACTTGACAGTGCGGCCTGATCTGCATGTCAACTCGCTCGGCCGGTTTCTATTCAAAGCGGCAGACGTGCCGTCGGCCGGGGCATCGGGCGCGTTGTTCGGTCTGATCGGCGTGCTGTTCGTCTTCGGCATCAAGTTTCGGCACGAGTTGCCCGAAGGTTTCCGGCGCGCGTTCGGCACGGGCATGTTGCCGATGATCCTGATCAATCTAGTCATCGGTTATATCGCGCGCGGTTTCATCGACAACGCCGCGCATCTCGGCGGCTTCGCGGCGGGCTGCGCGCTCGCGCTCTTTGTCGGTTATAAGCGACCGGGCCGGCGCGGCCCCGTCGCCATCGTCTGGCACGCGTTGCAGATCGCGGCGCTGCTCTTGGTCGTCGTCAGCTTCGGCGAAGTGGCGCGGCATCTGGGCGACGCGCGCCCGCGCTTCGACAACGTGAAGGAACGTTTGCTGCGCCCGTCGGGGCCTGACCTAGAGGCTTACATCGAAGCGATCAACGACGGGCAGCGCGCCTTTCCCGTCGTGCTGAGCGAACGAAACTCGGCCGCCGCCGACGGCGCGATTGAGAAACTCGGCCGCCTCCAACCCTTCGAGCCGAAGGCCGACGCGTTGCGCGACGAGTTGAAAACTTTATTGCTGCGCGCGCGCACTTATGCCGGCCAGCAATTGACGCGCACGACGCCGGCCCAGTTGAAGCAACTGCTTGACGATTTCCAAGCGTGGGAAGCGCGCTTTGACGAATGGGTCAAGACCGAAGGCAAGAATTACGGCCTCTATTTGCAAGAGACTGACCCGGCCAAGCAGCCCGACAATCAGCAGCAACAGCCGCAACCGGCCGCGTCGCCGGTCGCACCGAACAAGAAATGAACAGTTTTTATGCTTATCGCTCGGTCCAAAATAACAACAGGAGAGATGGCTAACGATGGCAATTAAGAAAGTGGGCGTGCTCGGCTGCGGGCTGATGGGCGCAGGCATCGCGCAGACGGCCGCCACCGCAGGCTTCGACGTGACGGTGCGCGAAGTGACGAACGAACTATGCGAGCGCGGCTTTGCCGGCATTGATAAATCGCTGGCGAAGTTTGCCGAGAAGGGGACGATCACGCCTGACCAACAGACCGAGATTCGCGGTCGGCTCAAAGGCACGACCGACCTCGCAGACCTCGCCGACTGCGACATCATTATCGAGGCGATCATCGAAAACCTCGACCTCAAACGCGAGACTTACCAGCAACTCGACGCGCTCTGCAAACCCGAAACGATCTTCGCGTCCAACACTTCATCGCTCTCGATCACGGAGATGATGACCGCGACTTCCGCCGAACGGCAGCAGCGTTTCGTCGGGCTGCACTTCTTCAACCCCGTGCCGTTGATGAAGCTGGTCGAAGTCGTTCGCACGATCCTGACCGACGAAGCGGTCTATGAACAAGCCGTCGAGTTCGGCACGCAACTCGGCAAAGTGCCCGTGCGCGCCGACGACAAGACCGGCTTCATCGTCAACCGCCTGCTCGTCCCCTACATGCTCGACGCCATCCGCGCGCTCGAAGAGGGCGTCGGCTCGATTGTGGACATTGACAACGCGATGAAGTTGGGCTGCGGCTACCCGATGGGCCCGTTCACGCTCGGCGACTTCGTCGGCCTCGACACGACCTATTACATCGCCGAGATCATGTTCGACGAGTTCCGCGAAAAACGCTTTGCCCCGCCGCCGCTGCTCAAGCGCATGGTCTTGGCGGGCCTCTACGGGCGCAAGTCCGGGCGCGGCTTCTACGACTACAGCGATCCGAAGAACCCGCGGCCGATGAAACTGGTCTGAAGCACAGTGACAAGTGACCAGTGACGGGTGACAAGAAAAAGCTGTCTTAACTTGTCATCCGTCACTGGTCACTTGTCACTATCCTTGCCCGTTCACTATACTGAGGTCGAATCAATCTCAAACGAGCGTTGGAGTCGCCGAAGCCTCTTGCAACCAGTGACACATCAAGGCCGTCTGAACGCCGCGGGCTTTCGCTTCGCGTTAGTATCGAGCCGGTGGAACGATTTTCTGACGGCGCGCTTGGTCGAGGGCGCGTTGGATGCGCTCGACCGCTTGGGCGCGGCTGAAGATGCGGTCGCACACTTTCGCGTGCCCGGCTCGTTCGAGATTCCGTTAGTGGCGCGGCGCGCGGCCGCGTCGGGCAAGTATGACGCGGTTGTCTGTCTCGGCACGATCATCCGTGGGCAGACGCCGCACTTTGAATACATCGCGGGCGAGGTGACGAAAGGGATCGCGCAGGCCGGCATGGAGACGGGCGTGCCCGTCGTCTACGGCATCGTCACCGCCGACACGTTGGAACAAGCGATTGACCGGGCCGGCGTCAAGGCCGGCAACAAGGGTTTCGAGGCCGCGATGGCGGCTGTTGAACTGGTCAATCTTTACAAGGAAGCGTTTGCCAAATGACGATTGCGAATTGCGGAATGCGGATTAAAAAACAGTTCATTCTGTAATCCGCATTCCGCAATCCACAATCCGCAATTCTTTCATGGGGTGCTATGGGTTCGAGACGTAAGGCGCGTGAGTGTGCCTTGCAAATGCTCTTTGCGGCGGACGTGGCGGGTACGGCAGCGCGTCTGGACGAACTTGTGCGCGACTACTGGACGCAGTTGAGCGAGGCCGAACAAGAGGCGGCGGCGCGCGAGTTTGCCACGCGCCTTGCGACCGGCACACGCGCGCATCTCACAGAGATCGACGAGCGCATCCGCTCGCGCGCCGAACACTGGCGCATCTCGCGCATGGCCGTCGTTGATCGCAACGTGCTGCGTCTGGCCGTCTACGAGTTCCTCTACGAGCAGACGCCGCGCACCGTCGCCATCAACGAGGCGTTGGAGATCGCGCGCCGCTTCTCCACCTTCGAGGCCACGCAGTTCATCAACGGCATCCTCGACGCCATCAAGCGCGACCTCGATCAAGAACGCCCGCAGATCGACACCGCCCAAGCCGCCGCCGAAACAGCCGACGGTGAAACGGGCGACACCGAAGACACTGACGACGACGAAGACGACGACAACGAAGAACGTATCGCGTCCGCATCTTAAGATCATAGCTGAGCGGAAAAATCTAAAGCGCGACGGTTTGACTTAAACCGTCGCGCTTTCATCGTTCATGCTGTCAGTCTCAACTTTGCAACGTGGGGCGGCGCGTGTGCCAGTCGGTCGCTTGCTGGTAGCGCGCAGCGATGTCAACAAGTAAATCTTCACTCCACGCGGGGCCGACGAACTGTATGCCGGTCGGCAAATTCGCTTGCCCGAAGCCGTTCGGCACGGAGATGGCCGGCACGCCGACGGCGTTCGCCGCGCCGATGGGCGACGCGGCGCTCACGCCCGGCCACGCCTCGGCAAAACTTTTATCAATCGGATAAGAGACGGTCGCGCGCGACGGCGCGACGAGCAGGTCGTGTTGCTTGAACAACTCGCCCCACGCCCGCCGCATCGGTGCGCGCAGACGCATCGCGTGCAAGTAATCGACCGCAGGCACAAGCATCATCGAGTAACCGCCGATGCGATCTTCAGGCACAGCCAACTCCTTGACGCGCCCTGACTCGATCAAGTCACGAAACGCGCTCGCGCCTTCGGCATCGACAATCGTGCCGACCACCGGGCCGTAAGGGAAATCGGGCAGCTTCACATCCATCGTCACGTTCGTCGTCTGCTTCAGCCACGCGAGCGACGCAAGGAAGTTATCACGCACCTCCGGCTGTGCCTTCTCATAAGAATCCTTCAACACGGCCACTCTCAACTTCTTCGGGCGCGAGGGCACGGGCGCGGGATAGCGGAACGGGCGATTGTGCGCGGTCGGGTCGAGCGGGTCTTGGCCCGCGATGGCGGCAGAGCACATAACCGCAGTCGGCGGCCGAACGACACATCGGGCCAAGCTTGTCGAGCGTCCACGCTAAGGCCATCGCGCCGTGACGCGAGACGCGGCCGTAAGTTGGTCTTAAGCCCGTGATGCCGCAGAACGCGGCCGGCGTGATGATCGAACCGGATGTCTCTGAGCCGATGGCGAACGCGACGAGTCCGGCAGCGACCGCCGCGCCCGGCCCTGATGATGAACCGCCGCTCCAATAGTCCGTGTTCCAAGGCGTGCGGCACGCGCCCGTCAAACTCGCGTTCGCATGGTTGTAGCCCATGCCGCCGGCCAGTTCGACCATCGCCAGTTTAGCGACGAGGATCGCGCCCGCGTCGTGCAGACGTGCAACGACGGTCGCGTCGTAATCGAACTGCTGATCCTTGTAAGGCGCAGCGCCCCAAGTGGTCGGCGCGTTGCGCGTGGCGAGCAGGTCCTTCGCGCCGTAAGGAATGCCGTGCAGCGGCCCGCGATAACGGCCTTGTTTGATCTCGCGTTCGGCGGCGCGTGCTTCCTTGAGCGCGCTTGCACGCATAAGTGTTACGACCGCGCCGAGGCGTGGGCCGAATTTTTCCAACCGTGCCAGATAGCCTTCGGTCAACTCGACGGGCGAGAGCTTGCGCGCACGCAACTGCGCGCCGAGTTCCTTGATCGAAGCAAAGAAGATGTCGTCAGGCAACATAAGCTTTGAGACGTTGCTGCGGGCGGACTGCTCAAGCGTTGAAGATGAAATCCGGCTCGTCGCTGTTCTGCAACTTGACGGCGCGCAGGCGGTCGCCCGTGCGGACGTTGCCTTCGAGGTCGCGTTTAACGCGCGTGAGTTCGTCCGCGCTGAGTTTATCGCCGAAGCGCAGGCGCGCAACCTCGCCGTAAGCTTCGGCCAGCGGCGAAGGCTGTTGCGGCGTCGGGCTTGGTTGCGGCGCGGGCGGCGCGACAGGTTCTTTCGTGGCGGGCGGCGTCTGCGCGTGCGTTATGCGGCCGGCGAACGGCGCGGCGACGATGGCGGCGGCAACCGCTTTGGCGAATTGACGACGCGCTTGGTCTGTCTGCGCGCGTGCGCGCGACTGCTGTTTCATGTTTGCTTCACGCCAGCGGTTGGGATCGAACTACGGCGCGAAGCTATAGCATGCGCGGCCGCGTCGGCGCAAACTTTTACGCCGATTGATCGGCCGTTGCTTTCAACAGCAAGGCGATCTGGCCGGCGTGATAGAGGTCGTGTTGGATGACGCCGTGCAGCGTCCCGTAAGTGGAAGGCATGCCTTCGAGAATCCGCGCGGCGAGGCGCGCATCGTCGAGTTGTGTGATGGCGTGGTGTAGCTCTGCGTGCGCGTGCGCGAGCAGGGCCAGCGCGGCCTGCCACGCTGCCTCGGTCGTTTCGGCGGGCTGCGGCCAGTCGAGTTCGGTCTGATAGATTTCGGCGCGCTCGCCCGCGAGCCGTTGACTGACGGCCGTTTGCCACGCGGCGATGTGCAGGACGAGTTCCCAGACGCTATGCGCGCCGGGCACAGGATGAGCGGCGGCGCGGGCGGCGTCAACGTCCTTCAGCAGTTCCGACAGAGACGGGCCGTGCCACGCGGGGCCGGCATAAGCGCGCTTGAACTGATCCGCGATCCGATCAACCTCTGGCATGATGTGTCCTCCGCGAGCAGCTTAACCACAAAGCCAAGCAGACACAAAGGGCATGATGAATGAAAGATAGTTCTTAATTCATCATGCCCTTTGTGGCTTTGTGGTTGAAATGCTTGCTGGTCAACGGCGCGCGTTGTGCGACGAGAGCAGGCGCGCTTGTTCGACGAGGCGGACGAACTCGGTGCGATAGCCGTGCGGGTCTGCGCCAGTCGCGTTGCGTGCGAGCGCGGCGATGTTGCCGAAGTCGGCCGCGCCTTTGTATTGCGAGTCGCGCAGGACCAGCCCGAAGGCGGCGACGGCCGAGGCGAAGCGGAAGTTGGGCGACGCTTGTTGCCATGCGCTGCTTGTGTCCGCGACGCCGACGCTCAACAGTTGGCTCTCGTTCGCGTCGGGTTGTTTGTAGCGAATCTTGATCGTCAACAGTTCATCGCTCGCCGCGCGTGCGTTGTGCGCGGTGCGGTCTGATACTTCAACGGATCGACGCCGGGGTTGGACCACTCCTGCCCCGCGGGCACGACTTCGTAGAGCGCGGTGACGGTGTGACCAGCGCCGATCTCGCCCGCGTCCTTCGTGTCGTCGTTGAAGTCTTCATCGCGCAGCAGGCGATTCTCATAGCCGATCAAACGATAGGCAGCGGCGCGCGCCGGGTTGAACTCAAGTTGCAGCTTCACGTCCTTCGCAATCGTGGCGAGCGTGCCGCCGAGTTGTTGACCTAGGACCTTGCGTGCTTCGGCGGCCGTGTCGATGTAGGCATAGTTGCCGTTGCCTTTGTCGGCGAGTTGTTCCATCGTCGCATCTTTGACGTTGCCCGTGCCGAAGCCGAGCACCGATAGAAAAACGCCGCTCTGTCGTTTCGCTTCAATCAGCCGCACAAGGTCGCCTTCGTTCGTGACGCCGACGTTGAAGTCGCCATCGGTTGCAAGGATGACGCGGTTGATGCCGTCGCGGATGAAGTTGTCGGCGGCGACCTTGTAAGCGAGTTGGATGCCCGCGCCGCCGTTGGTCGAGCCGCCCGCTTCGAGGCGTTCGATAGCGGCGAGAATCTCGCCCTTGCGGTCGCCCGTCGTGGCGGGCAACACGAGGCCGCTGCTGCCTGCATAGACAACCAGCGCGACGCGATCACGTTCGGTCAACTGTTCCGCGAGCAAGCTCAAAGCCGACTTGACGAGCGGCAACTTGTTCGGCTCTTGCATCGAGCCGGACACGTCGAGCAGGAAGACGAGGTTCGCGGGCGGCAGTTGCGCGCGGCTCAGCCGCTTGCCTTGCAGCCCGACGTGGACGAGCCTGTGCGCGCTGTTCCACGGGCACTGCGCTACTTCGGTTGTGACCGAGAACGGCGCGTCGCCGACCGGCTGCGGGTAATCGTAAGCGAAGTAGTTGATCAACTCTTCGATGCGGACGGCATCTTTGGGCGGCAGGCGGCCCTCGTTCAAGAAGCGGCGCGTGTTGCTATAGGCGGCCGTGTCCACGTCAATCGAGAAGGTCGAGAGCGGCGCGCGCGTCACGTCCAGAAACGGATTCTCGACAATGTGGCGATACGCCTCTGTGTTGAAGCCGTCTGCTTTGGTCTCTGGCGCTTCGTCGCGCGTTTGGAACAGACCCGCCGGGGTCGATTTGGCCGCGACCGATGGACTGCGGGCGACGGCGTTCGCATTGGGCGAAGGCTGCGCGGGCAAATTTGTGTCGGCTTCCGCTTGCACCGATTCGTGCGCCACTTGGTTGCTCTGCGGACGCGCGCCTTCGCGCACACATGAAGAGAGCAGCAGCGCCAGACTGATGCAGAGCGCGAGCCAGCGCAGCCGTGCGTTGCGGCTCAGATGGAAGAGATTGATCGTGTAACGGCGAGTGGTGTGCGGTGCGGCTTGACGCATAAGTCCTCCTGCGGTGTTTCGAGTAACGCAAGCAAAAGCTGTCAGTCACTTGAATGCGCGCGCGCCGCGAAACTTGCGCGCGCCGCAGGCGGAAGTTTTACCGTCAATCATGCTGCACGTGCGACACGACGACCGGCGTGGCCGATTTGATACTTAAATCGAAGCGCGTGTTGCGTTCGTAATCGGCCGGCAGCGGCTCGGTCGAGACGAACACCCGCGCGTAATAGTTAGTATCTTTCGTCATGTCCACAGGCCGGCACGTAGAGCACGGCGCGCTCACGACGAGCGTTGCGCGGTCGCCCTGCGCGAACGGCGCGCGCACCTCGACCGGCGTGGTCGTCCAGACCAGCGCGCTCTGCGGCGCGAAAAAATAAGTCCAGACCCAGATGCTCGCGGGCGCGGGACGACCGGGCACACGCGCGACGCTCAAGCGCGTGTCGAGCCTGCCGCCGTCGCGCTCGAACGCGACCACCTGCACTTTGTAATCGACCGAGGCCGGCGCGGTCGCCGCGACCGGCCGCGGCGCAAGCGGTTGTACCTCGACCTCGACGAGCGGTGGCGCTAACAACACGCGCGCGACGAGCAAGGCGAACGTCAACGTGCATAGAAAAACGGCGAGGCGGAGGAAACTCTTAAAGATCATCTCCTGCTCCTTTCATTACGACGGCCAAACTGTACGCGCTGATTGAACGCGCGCCACAGTCCGAAGTTGCATCATGTTCGGCAACCGGGCCCGCCGAATCGTTTAAACCACTATGCTTATTTCACCCGGCTTGATTTGTGCAAGCGCCGCAAGCACCCGCGGCATCAAGGGCTTGAGCAGGGGATACGTGCTTCGCTTAGCCTTAAGGACAACAATAGCGATAGCAAAGGTTTTAAGATTTTGTTGATACTGAAGATTCTGATCCACCGTCACTAGCACGTCATACTGAACAGCAGCAGCCAGCAAAAGCTGACCGTTCTTTAAGCCTTTGAAGCCGGCTTCCGCAACGGTCAGCACTTCATGCCCGGTGAAATCGCGCTTCAGATAATGCGTGACGCACTCGTCAAGCAGCACTTTCATAGCCGACCAGCAGTCTCTCTTTCGATTCTTCTAAGACAGCTAAAGCCTGTTCGCGCGTGACGGTCGGGAATTGATCAAGAAATTGGTCTAAGGATTCGCCCGTCTCCAAACAATCGAATAGATTTTGAATCGGCACACGTGTCCCGTAGAACACAGGCGTCCCGCCAAGTTTTTCGGGGTCTATCTCAACCAGATTCTTATTAGCCATAAACTGACTCTCCTATGTTTTATGGCGACGGATGATAGCAGAGATTACTTGTGCCGTAAGCGGCAATAGACATTTAACGATTAACCTTAGGTTTGCTCCGCGCGCCGTCTGCGTTGTTGCGTTGAGTCAAAGGCGCATCGACTTGCGCGCGCCGGTTGCGCGGCAGTGGCGGCGGGGGCGGCCCCGTGTAGCGATAGTGGCCGGTGATCGGGCCACGCAAAGAGCGCGTCTTGTAGCTGCGGGCCTGCGCCGATGTTGTGCATGATCTGGTAGCGCCCCGCTTCTTCCTCGGATGGCACGTCGATGACAATGCCTATGTGGGTGAGGCCCGCGCCTAAGTCCCACGTCACGATGTCGCCGGGCGCGTAGTCGGCCGCAAGCTCTGTGACGGGCAGCAGTTTGCCTTTGCGCGCGAAGAAGGTCATCAGGTTGGGCACGCGGCGGTGGTCGATGTTCGTGTCTGTGCGGGTCAAGCCGAAGCGGCGCGGGTAGGCGGCAAAGTTCGCCTGCATGTCCTCGTGGACTTCCTTTTGCAGATCGATGCCGACCGCGCGATAAGCGCGAATCACTTCGTCCGTACACGCACCGCGCTCGGCCGGCACGTCGCCGTTCGGGTAATCGATCTTGTAATAAGACCCGTCGTACTGCACACGCTCGTTCGTGCGCGCGACCGCCGCCGCCACCAACTGCTCAAGCACGGGCGACGCATAAGTCGGCTTCGGCGTGACGCGTGCGCCGGGCGACTGTGCGGCCGGCGTGGCGTCCGGGCCAGCGGCGCGGCGCGCGCTCAAATGCGGTGCACTGCACGCGGCCAAGACGACGAACGCTGCGAGCGCGCAGGCGTGAGCGAGGCGGTTATGCTTCAGGCGAAAGGCAGTTCGCATAACACGCTATACGCCGCCTGCCGCCGCTTGGTTTGCCGCGCGCGTGCTGGGTGCAATGAAATTCAGAAGATGATAGGCTATAGCCAAAACCGGAACAGCCAGCAAGCACGACCGCGCGCGAAATTGTCAGGCGCTCACGACCGATGAGCAGGTGAGGTGACACGACTTTGAGCACACAAAGCAACCAGCCCGATCTCTCCGCCGTCATCGCCGAGAACTTCGGCGCAAACGCGACCTACGTTGAATCGCTCCTGCAACGCTTTCGCAGCGACCCGACGCTTGTGGACGAAGCATGGCGCACGTACTTCACGGAACTGCTCGGCGAAGCGCCCGCGCCGCCGTCCGACAACGGCACGACCGCCGCCGCGCTTGAGTCGTCGGACAACAACGCGCCCGTCGCCGCAGTGCAAGCGACCGCGCCTACGCCACAACCCGCGCCGCAAACTGTGAGCGCGCGCGCCCGCCGCGACGGCGCAGACGCCCGCGCCGGCCGATGGTGCGCCTATACGCGGGGCGGCGCTGAAGATCGTCGAGAACATGGAGACGAGTCTCGGCGTGCCGACCGCTACGTCGAACCGGCAAGTGCCCGTCAAGGTGCTCGAAGAGAATCGCCTGCTCATCAATCGACACTTGCAGGAGCGCGAGCAGGGCAAGACCTCGTTCACACATCTGATCGCGTTCGCCATCCTGCGCGCCTTCGACAAGTACCCGCAGTTGAACGACGGCTTCACGCTCGTTGACGGCACGCCGACGCGCCTGCGCCGCGCCGACGTGAACCTCGGCGTCGCCATCGACATACAGAAGAAGGACGGCACGCGCACGCTCTTAGTGCCGAACATCAAGCGCGCCAACACGCTCACGTTCTCGCAGTTCATCAAGGCTTACGACGACGTAGTTAAACGTGCGCGCGACGGCAAACTCGGCGTGCCCGATTTTCAAGACACGACTGTCTCGCTCACCAACCCCGGCACGATTGGCACGGTCGCTTCGACGCCGCGCTTGATGTCGGGTCAAGCGGTCATCATCGCTACGGGCGCGATTGAATACCCGGCCGAGTATCACGGGATGACTGCGGAAGCACTCTCGCAACTCGGCATCAGCAAGACGATGACGATCTCTTCGACCTACGATCATCGCATCGTGCAGGGCGCGGAGTCGGGCGCGTTCCTCGCCTACGTGCACAAGTTGCTGCTCGGCGAGCAGGATTTTTACATCAACATCTTCCGCGACCTCGGCATCCCGCACCAGCCTTTGCGTTGGGCGCGCGACTACAACCCCGCGCTCTTTGGCGGCGACAGCCAGCGCGGGCACATCGTCAAAGAAGCGCGCGTGCTTGAGTTGATCAACGCTTACCGCGTGCGCGGGCATCTGATCGCGGACATCGATCCGTTGAACGCGCTGCCCGTGCAGTATCACCCGGAGTTGGACATAGAGACTTACGGCTTGACGATCTGGGACTTGGATCGCGAGTTCATCACGGGCGGCCTTGCGGGCAAAGAGAGCGCCAGCTTGCGCGAGATCATAGCTGTGCTGCAACGCGCCTACTGCGGCAAGGTCGGCACGGAATACAGGCACATCCAGAGCAAGGAACAGAAGCTTTGGATCCGCGAGCGCATCCGCGAAGAGTTTGTCGATTCACAACCCATCGCGCCTGAGATCAAGAAACAACTGCTGGCGAAACTGATCGAGGCCGAACAGTTCGAGCGTTTTCTGCATACGAAGTACTTGGGCAAAAACGCTTCTCGCTCGAAGGCTGCGAGACGATCATTCCGCTTCTTGATCAACTCGTCGAGCGCGCGGCCGATCACGGCGACGGCGTTGACGAAGTAACGCTTGGCATGGCTCATCGCGGACGCTTGAACGTGCTCGCTAACGTCGTCGGCGATTTCGCCGAACGCATCTTCACGGCCTTTGAAGGGTCTGTCCATCCGAACTTCCCGGCGGACGAAGGCGACGTGAAATATCATCAAGGCGCGGTGGGCGAGCGCACGACCGCGAGCGGCAAGAAGATCAAGATCGATCTGTCGCCGAATCCGAGTCACCTTGAGTTCGTCGATCCGGTCGTCGAAGGTCTGACGCGCGCCAAGCAAGACGCGTTGGAGCGCGACGAAGGCGTGCCGCGCGAGCAGGTGATTGATCGCAAGATGCCGGTGCTGTTGCACGGCGACGCGGCGTTTGCCGGGCAGGGCATCGTGATGGAGACGTTGAATCTGGCCGACCTGAAAGGCTATCGCACGGGCGGCACGATCCATATCATCATCAACAACCAGATCGGCTTCACCACTTCGCCGCAGGCCGGGCGCTCCACGATCTATTCGACCGACGTGGCGCGCATGACGCAACTGCCGATCTTTCACATCAACGGCGACGACCCGGAAGCCGCGTTTCGCGTCCTGCGCATCGCGCTCGACTACCGACAAGAGTTCAACAAGGACACGGTGCTCGACGTGGTTGGCTTCCGTCGCCTCGGCCATAACGAGGGCGACGAACCGAGTTACACGCAGCCTTTGATGTATGCGCGCGTTAAGGCGCACCCCGGCGTGCGCGCGAAATACTCCGACCGTCTGGTGCGCGAAGGCGTGCTCACAGCCGAAGAGGTTGAACAGATGATCAAGGCGCAGGTTGCGGAGTATGAAGCGATCCTGCAACGCGCCAAAGAGATCGTCGCGCACAAGACGGTGCGGAAAGAACTGCCGCCGCCCGCCGTGGAAGAAGACGGCTCGGCCATCGTCGAGACGGCGGTCACGGCCGATGTCGTGCGTCAGATCGCACACACCATCGCCGTCGTGCCCGAAGGTTTCCACGTCAACCCGAAGATGGTCAGCCAGCTTGCGCGGCGCGCGAAGATGGGCGAGGGTGAAGCGCCGCTCGATTGGGCGTTCGGCGAGTTGGTCGCCTTCGGTTCGCTCGCGCTCGAAGGCGTGCCCGTGCGTCTGAGCGGTCAAGATTCGGGGCGCGGCACGTTCAGCCAACGCCACGCCATCATGTACGACACGCAGACCGGCGATGCGTGGACGCCGCTCGCCACGCTCGCGCAGAGCCGCACGGGTCGCCCGCTCGTCGAAGTCTTCGATAGCTCGCTCTCCGAACAGGGCGTGGTCGGCTTCGAGTACGGCTATTCGGTCGTCGCCAAAAGTTCGCTCGTCTTGTGGGAAGCGCAGTTCGGCGACTTCGCCAACGGCGCACAGGTCATCATCGATCAGTTCATCGCGCCCGGCGTCGATAAGTGGCAACAACCTTCGCGGCTCGTCTTGCTGCTGCCGCACGGTTACGAAGGACAGGGGCCGGAGCATTCAAGCGCGCGGCTCGAACGCTACCTGCAACTCTGCGCCGAGAACAACATGCAGGTCTGCTACCCGACCACGCCCGCGCAACACTTCCACTTGCTGCGCCGGCAGATCAAACAAGAGACGGCGCGACCGCTCGTCATCATGACGCCGAAGAGTCTCTTGCGTTTGCCGGCGGCCACTTCAACCGTGGCCGAGTTGACCGGCGGCGGCTTCCAACCCGTCATCGACGACGCCGAGATTCAAGACGCAACAGCGGTCCAACGCATCGTCATGTGCAGCGGCAAGGTCTATTACGATCTCAACGCCGCGCGTTTGAAAACGGACGACCGCCGCGTCGCCCTCGTGCGCCTCGAACAGTTTTATCCGTTCCCCGAAAGTGCGCTGCGCGCCATCTGCGCGCGCTACCCGAACCACACGCAACTCGTCTGGGCGCAAGAAGAACCAAAGAACATGGGCGGCTGGACGTTCGTTGAACCCCGCCTGCTCGGCTTGCTCAACAGCAGCGCACAACTCTACTACGCCGGCCGCGCCGCCTCCGCCAGCCCCGCCACCGGCTCGTACACGATCCACGAACTCGAACAACGCCAACTGGTCGATCAGGCGCTCACCACCAACGCGCCCGTCATCTCCGACGCCAGCACGGCCAAGTACGCGGGCAAGGCGGATTCGTAAGAGGTGTTCAGGTTGGTATTTAATGTTGATGTCTAAAGTCTGCGCGCGTTATGGAATTCAAAGAGACTTCTGCCTTCACGCGCGACATCGAAGGCTTATTGTCAGATGACGAATACGCTAGCCTGCAAGATGATTTAGCGGCCACGCCTGCTGCGGGTAGTTTGATTCCGGGCGGCGGCGGCATTCGGAAGGTTAGATGGACACTGCCGGGACGTGGCAAAAGCGGCGGCGCACGGGTAATCTATTATTGGGCGGTGAGCGCAGATCAAATTCTGATGTTGCGCGTGTATGCCAAAAGTGCCAAAGTTGATCTGACGCAACGCGAGATTAAGCAGTTGCGGCAGCTCGTAGTTGATGAATATCCATGAAGGAAGAAGACTTCCAAGAGTTATTAGCCAGTGTGAGGGAAGGCGGCGCGATCCTGCGCGGCGAAGCGCAGCCATCCAGAGTCTTTGAGGTTACTGCGCCTAAGACGCCGCGCACCGAGCAACCGCAATTCGCTATTTGCCTACAAACCGACGATCCTGAGTTGTTGATCCCGCGTAAACTCTATCAGGTCACAGTGCTACCTAGTGGTCGGATCAAAGTTGTGGATGAAGAGGGTGAGGCCGCCATTTATCCAGCGGATCATTTCATCATCATTGAACTGCCGAGCGAAGTCGAACACGCCTTGCTGGAAGCATAACCGCACAAGCGTTTCTAGCTACCACTTTTGCCTGCCTACGGTTTCTTCTTTTCTTCTTCGACGGGGAAGTCGTCTTCTTCGATGATGCGGACTTCTGCGCCGAACTTCTGGTAGTTGCGGAAGCGGATGTCGTTGCGCGCTTGGACGAGTTGGCGACGTTCGATGGTCTTGCCTTCGCGTTGGTCGAACATCTTGACCGGCTCGAAGTTCGTGAAGACGATGTTGGCGGCGATGGGCAGCAGGTATTGTTTGTCGGCAATCGTCACCCAATCGTAATCGACGCTGCTTTCAGTCTTGCGGATCGGAAAGTCCGGTTCAACTTCGGTTGAGATGTATTCGAGGCGCAGGACGCGCGCCGTCTCGCGGTCGAGCCAGATGCGCCCGCGCAAGCCGACGGAGATGGCGCGCTGTGCGCCCGGCTCGGACCAGACGAGGCGCGCGCGCGCGTTCTGCTTCTTCGTCTCGTACTCGTAGACGAGCGCGCGGCGACCGCGCAACGTGTCCGTGTCGGCGAGTTTGAAAACGGTCTGGCTCTCGGCACTGAACAGCGTGGTCAGGCGCGAGACGAACTCGCCCGTCGAGGTTGCGCCGCCCGCTTGATTGTAGTCGCTGCCGTCGCGCGTATCCGCTTGCGGCGGCAGCCCGTTGATCGCCAGCAGCTTATACTTCTCGCCTTCGCTCTCACGATAACTGACGGCGACCGTCAACCGATCCGTCTGATTCCAACTCTGCGTCGTGCCGAGCGCAAAGGCGCGCGTGACGAGTTGCTTGACGACGAAGTCGGGCATGCCGCCCGCGACCGCGAGCGTCACCTTGCGCGCTTGCTCCAACAACTGATCGGCTTCGGCTGTCGGAGGCAGCGCCGCCACGGTCGGGTTCAACCTGCGCCGGTCGGCCTCTTCAAGCGTGCGCCGCAACAGCACGTCGTTGCCGCTCTTTGACGCGACCACGCCGCGCAAACCCGACGTTAACTCAAACGCGATCCCGCGCCGTCTGATCTCAGCCACGATCTCGTCGCGCAACTCAGGATGCTTCGGCAACTGATAGACCAACTTCACCAACTCTTGACTCGTCAGCGGCGGCTCGTTCTGCTGTGCGACTGCGGCCGCACACAATAGGCCGCACAGCAGCCCGCACATAAGTAGTAAAGCAAACTTGTTCATAAATGAAAGACTGTGATCGATGATTGTTCTTTATGCTCCAAGCCAAAGCTTAAGGCCGCGCCTGACGAAGCACAAATAACCAAGTCTCGTTGACTAATAACAGAAACGCTTGATCGTGCCCGCCAACAACTCGACGCAAGCATTCAATTCTGCGACCGGGACAAACTCGCCCGTGCGATGCGCTTCGCGGATGCTGCCGGGGCCGAAGACCACGGCTTCCGCGCCCAACTCGATCAACTGCGGCGCTTCCGTGCCGAAGGCGACCGTGCCGGCCGCTTTGCCCGTCGCCCTTTCAAGATGCTCGACGAGCGCCGAATCGGCCCGCGTCTCCATGCCTTCGTCAAGCCGGACGACTTCGATGTGACAATCGAAGTCCGCTTCGTCGGCGCGCAATTTATCAACCTCAACTTTGATGAGATCAACCGCATTTGCCGCTGCCTGACCGGGCACGGGCCGCCACTCCAAAGTGAAACGGCAACGCCCCGCGATGATGTTCTTGGCCGTGCCGCCATTGATCAATCCGACGTTGACGGTCGTATAAGGCGGATCGAACGCGGCGTGCTGTTGGGCTTTAAGTTTATCGGCGACCGCTTCGATGCGCGTGACGAGTCGCGCCGCGCGGAAGATGGCGCTCGCGCCGAGCGCGGGATAGGCGCTGTGCCCCTCGCGCCCGCCGATGGTCACTTCGGCCAGACAGTAGCCCTTGCCCGCGCGCACGGGTTGCAGAGATGTTGGCTCGCCGACGACCGCGTAGCGCACACGCAACGCACGCGCGTCCGCCAATCGCTTCGCGCCGAGGCAGCCAATCTCTTCGTCCGCCGTAAAGACAAGCGCGAGCGGGCGCTTAAGTTGCTTCAAATCAAACTGCTCAAGCGCCGTCAACGCGGCGGCGATAAACGCCTTCGTGTCGCACGCGCCGCGCCCATAAAGTTTACCGTCGCGCTCCGTCAACGTCAGCGCCTCCGCCCACGCGGGATCGAACGGCACAGTATCAGTATGACCAACCAACGCGAGTTCGATTAATTCATCGTCATTCGTCGTGCGCAGCGCGACCGCGACCAGGTTGAACTTCTTCACGCCCTGCTCGTCCGTGTACGGCAGCATACGCGCGCACAAACCCAATGCCTCGCACCGCGCCGCCAGCACCTTAATGATCTCAAGATTCGACTGCGCCGAAACCGAATCAATCCGAACAAGTTCGGCCAGTGTCTCTACAACACTCATGCCGTGTCGTCCTCACTCTGATCAGAAGCCCAACCGTTCCGTTTGCCGTTATCGCGCTCAACTAGCCCGGTGACGATCTTGATTAAATGCGACAGTTCGTCCTGCGTGCGAAGTTGTGCCTCGCCAATCTGCCCGACAATCTTAGCCAACCCGTCCACTTGTACCTGTGTCCGCTCCTGAGTGGCTTGCAACCGTTCCTGATTGGCTTCAAGTCGCTCAAGGTTTGTAGAAAAAACCTCTTGCCGTTGAATCATAAACTCGATGATGTTCTGCATCTCTTCGTTCGTCATAATCGAACTCCTTCCGGCTGGATTCTACACCCACAATCTTCGTTGCAGATCGCCGAACCTTGCAACTATTTCCGGCTTCGCCTTGTGTTGTCCGTCCTGCACGATCAACCGGCCGCCGACTGCTACGTCGCGGATAGCTGTGCGCGCGAGCGAGAAGACGACGGCGGGCAGTAGGTCGGCAACGTTTGCTCCGGCGATTGACGGGTCGTTTAAATCGACGGTGAAGAAGTCGGCGGCGCGACCGGGCGCGAGTGTGCCGCAGGGCGCGTCGATGCTTGTTGCGCCGCCCGTGGTCGCGCAGTCGAACAGGCGCACGGCAAGGGCTGAAAACTGATGAGCGGGCGCGTCTTGATCAGTAGCAGCATGTTCGACCTGTGCGGGCGCGAGGACGGCGCGGGCGAGTTGTTGCAGGCGCAGGTGGTATTCGAGTTCGCGCGCGTCTTCGAGTAGATCGATCTGTGTGTGGCTATCTGTGCCGAGCGCGATGGGTATGCCGGCCGCGAACATCAGATCGGCGGGGATGATGCCGTCGCCGAGGTTGCGCTCGGTCGTCGGGCAGGCGCAGACGTGCGCGCGTGCGCGGGCGAGCGCGGCGACCTCGGCGGGCGTGACGTGGACTGCGTGGACGAGGGTTGTGCGTGCGTCGAGCAAGCCTTCGGCGGCGAGCAGCGCGACCGGCGTGCGCCCGTGTTCGCGCGCGCAGTCGGCAACCTCGCCCGGTTGCTCGGCGGCGTGCATGTGTAAGACGAGCGCGTGCGTGCGCGCGTAAGCCGCGACTTCGTGTAGATAGTTGAGCGGCACGGCGCGGACGCTATGCGGCGCGACGCCGACCCAAGCAGCGTTGAGCGCGCTGCGGCTTAAGTGCCGCGCGCAGTTCGTCCGTGTGCTTGATGAAGGTCTGCGCGTCCGGGTAGATGAAGCGTTGCTGACGCGGGTTGCGCGGCGTCTCGAAGCCGGCGCGCGCGTAGGCGACGCGCAAGAGCGCGATGCGTATGCCGACGTCGCGGGCGGCGCGGACAACTTCCTTAGCCAGCAAATTCGGATCGGCGTAAGGCGTCCCATCGGGCGCGTGATGCAGATAGTGAAACTCGCCGACGGCCGTTATGCCGCTCAAAGCCATTTCGAGAAAGGCCATGCGCGCGGCGTCATATAAGTCATCGGGCGTGAGGCGTGCGGCGGCCGCGTACATCTGCTCGCGCCAAGTCCAGAACGAATCGTGCGCGGCGACGCGATGCTCGGTGCGGCCGCGAATGACGCGCTGGAAACTGTGCGAGTGCGCGTTGACGAGGCCCGGCAGCAGCGCGCGCCCATGCAAGCGCACGACGCGCGCAGGCAGTTGCTCATCAGCGCGCGTGATGTGTGTGATGCGGCCGGCGTCGTCCGCGACGAGCGCCAATCCGCGCTCGAAGCGTGCGCCTACATATAACAACTCCGGCAGCCACGCTGTCAGCGTCTCTTCGTCGTTTCGCACAGTCTTGTTCGTTAGTTTACCGCACGCACGGTGCAACCGGCGAAGCCGGGGCAGCGGGCAACAATGCGCGTTCATCGTTTCGGGCGCGGCAGGCATCTAACATGGCACATATGCAATCATCTCTATCGAATTTACGCACATACGCGGGTTACGCGCGCCGGTTCGGGCGCAAGTTTCTGGCGGATCGGCTGGCGGAGCGCCAACTGCCGATTGCGCCCGCGCCGCACCGGCCCGACCCTTCGAGTTGGGCGGACGACGATCTGACGGTCGCTTGGCTCGGCCACGCGACCGTGCTGATCAACTTTTACGGCACGTGGTTGTTGACCGACCCGGCCTTGCGAGCGCGTGTCGGCGTGCAAGTCGGGCCGGCGTTGACGGTCGGCCCGCGTCGGCTGGTGCGACCTGCGTTGACGGCGCGCGAACTGCCGCCGCTCGACGCGGTGCTCGTCTCGCACGCGCACATGGATCACTGCGACCTTGCGACGCTCAGACAACTGCCGCGCACGACGCACGCCGTCGTGCAACGCGGCAACCGCGACCTCGTGCGGCGCTTTCGTGGCGTGAGCGCGCTTCAGTGGGGCGAGTCGGTCGAAGTCGGCGGCGCACGTATCGAGTCAATCGAAGTTAATCACTGGGGCGCGCGTAAGCTGACGGATCGAGGGCGCGGCTACGGCGGTTTCCTGATTGAGAAAGACGGCCGCGCGCTCGTCTTCGGCGGCGACACGGCTTACACGCGGGCCTTCGCGCGGTTGCGTGAACGCGCAGACATAGTGCTGGCCATGCTGCCTATCGGCGCTTACGACCCGTACATCTACGCGCACGCCAACCCCGAACAGTCTTGGACTATGGCGCGCGAGATGGGCGCGCGCTACATTCTGCCGATGCACCATTCGACATTTCGCTTGAGCCGCGAACCGGCGGGCGAACCCGTCAGCCGGCTCTTGAATGTCGCGGCGCGGGAGCGTTGGCGTGTCGCCACGACGCAAGTGGGCGAGACGTGGCGGTTGCCGAAGTGACGATCAACGTGAAAACGAGGACATTAAAAAAACCGGCCGACTGTATATAACAGCCGGCCGGTTTTTTGTTTGCGTAAAGTTAACGAGCAGATGCGCGCGGTTGTTAATTGCGGGGCGCGGCGTCGTTGGCGTCGCGCGCTTGTTGTTGCTGCATGCTCTGTTCGAGCGCGGCGAGGCGTTGCTCCATCTTGGCGTTCGCGTTGCGCAGCGCGTCCACTTCGTTGCGGAGTTGTTCGACCTCGGTGGTGCGCTGTTGCAGTTCGGTCGTGCGCGCGTCGAGCGCCTTGACGGCCGCCAGACTCACGCCGGCCAAGTCCTGCACGCCGATGGCGATGTTGCTCGTGCCCAGCCCGAACGCTTGATAGAAGTCTTCGGCCATCGGGCCCATGTGGCGCACCTGTTGACCTTCGGAGATGTAGTTCCAAGTGCTGACGGGAATCTTGCGCAGCCGCGCAAGCACGTCGTTGCCGTTGATGAGTTGGAAGTTCTCTTTGGTCGTGCGGCTGGAGGTGCAGTTGAAGACGCCGGAGCCGGCGGGCAGGTTGCAGCCCGTCGTGCCGGTCAGGTTTGTGCGGAAGCGGAAGCCGCCCGTAGCGCGCGCGGCAAACTCGTTGTTGGCCGTGTTGCGGAACGTGTCGGCGCTGGCCGTGGCCGAACCGTCGCTCCAGATGAACGTGCCGCTGAAGCCGTTGTTCGAGGCAAACTTGCCCATCGCGGTCGTGTGGTCCTTGTCGGCGGTCACGTTGAAGCCCATGGCGACGGCGGCCAAGCCGGTGATGTTGAAGCTGTCGGGGTCGCAGCGGCCGTTGATGAGCGGGCCGCCCGACTGCGCTTTGTTACCGAAGGCGACGCCGTAGGTGTCGCACACGCGGTTGCCCGCGCCGGCCGAGAAGCCGGCCGCGCCCTTCACTTCGTTGCCGCTGCCGAAGACGATGCTCGAAGTGCTGCTGGCAAAGTTCGTGTCGCCGAAGGCGAACGCGTAGAGGCCGCTGGCGGTCGAGTTGCTGCCGCCCGCCCATGAGAAGAAGCCTGTGTTCGCGTCGTCCCATTCGTTGTCGGCGTAGCCCGAACGGAACGCGCCCTTGTAGGTGTACCAAGAGGTGCGGTAGCCCTTGCCCTCCATTGGCGAGACGCCGATGCCCAGGTTGCCCGTGGCAAGGAAGCTGCCGTTCTGGAAGACCTTGAAGAAAGCGGGCGTGTGACCGCCGGGGCCGGTGCAACAGGTGGAGCCGCCGCGCAGGTTGATCATCGCCGCCGTGCCGTTGGCGTCGCCCACCGAGAGTTGCTCCGCGCCGGGGACGAACTGGACGGCCTTTGTGTCAAAGAACGCTTTGTTAACGGCGTCGCCCGCGACGATTGGGTTGCCGACGCCTGTGATCTGCGCGCCGTTGGCGGACAGCCCGCCAGTGAAGATGTTCGCGCCCGTCCAAGTGTTCGCGCCGGCGCGCAGCCCGACGTTAGCTGACAGGCGCGCCTCGCCGATCACAGAGTTGGTCGCCGGGTCGTTGATGGCCGCGACGATGCTGTTGCCCGAAGGCGTGCCGCCGCCCGCGCCGGCCGTGGTCATGCTCGACCCATCAGGGAAGATGAGGGCGCTGCCCGCGCCGCTCAGTTTAAGACTGCCCGCCACTTCAAGTTTCGCGGTCGGCGCGGCCGTGCCGACGCCGACGTTGCCGTTCGGCTTGATGAGCATACGCAACTGGTCGGGGCCGGTGACGAACTGGATCGCGCCCTCGTTGCCTTGCGGATTGGTGATGTTGCCCGCCGAGATCGAGAACAGCCCGCGCTGGTTCGGCAGGCTCGTGTAGTTGTTGCCGCGCAACGCGAAGTAGGGGCCGTTCGCCGCGCCGAACGAAGGCACGCTGCCGGCCAAGAAGCCCGCTGTGCCGGTCGTGCTGTTCAGGTAGAGCAAGTTGGTGTCCACACTGGCACTGGCGGGGGCCGTCAACTGTATGCCCTGCGCGGTGCTGATGAGCGTGTTGCCTGATTCGGACAGCAGCGAATCGCCGAGCGTGCCCGCGTTGTCCGTCCACTTGGCCAACTTGTTCTGCGTGCCCGTGCCCGCAGCCGCAGGCGCGACCGTACCGGCTTGACCTGTGCCGACCACTACGCCCGTGCGTGTTCCTAAGTCCGACGCGGATTTAAGCACTGTCCCGTCGGCGAGCACGAAACCTTCACTGGCGCGGATCGTGCCGGCCACGTCGAGTTTCGCTTCGGGCTTGTCCGTGCCGATGCCGACCTGCCCGTCGGGCGTGACGCGCATCTGTTCGCGCTCGCTACCGGCGAAGAAGTCGCCCGTGCGAAACGTGAGCGCGCCCGTGGCGCTGGTGACGTGCCCGTCCTGCCCGTCGTGGCCGGTGATGGTGACGGCGCGCGTCTTACCTTCGCGCAGGATGGTCACGGCGTCGTCGTTGTCGGTTGCTTGCGCCGGACCGGCTCGCGGCCAGCGCCTCGGTCTGTGCGCTCGTAAAAGTCTTTGCGCTCGCGGGCTGCAACGAGACTTGACCGCCCGCTAACGCGACCGTCACGAATCGCTGCCTTGCCTTGCCTTGTAAATCTTTGCTGGTGACGACGAACAAGTACTGCCCGTCGGTCAGTCCTTGCGCCACGTCGGCCGGTTGCCAATCGAGCACGTTACCGGCGTGCGCGCCGGAATCGAAAACGCGCTCGCCGTGCGCCGCATAGACTTCGACGCGCAACTGCGCGACTTGCGCGGGCGCGGCGAAGCGCACACGACCCTGCGCCAGCGAGGCGGTGACGGCCGGCGCGCTCGTTTGCGTAACCGGCGTGTCCGTTGTGGTCTGCGCCAGCGCGGAACTGGTGCAAAGGCTCAGAAACAGGATGGCGAAAGATAGATAACGACGCATAACTATTGATGTCCCTTCTTGCTTAAGCCGGCGAGCCGCGCAGGTCGGGCGTATCTGACGACGCCTATGAATCCGTCGCGGCTCGAAATGATTGCCCACTCGCTAACGCGCAAAAAACGGGCGGGCGGTATCACGCGCAGCAAGGAATTGATCGGATGGAATTATTTGGCCGGAATTGCTCAGGCGTTAAGCGCAGAAACGCGCCGCCACTCAAGCTTGAGTGGCGGCGCGTTTTTGTTCATGCCTCGACGGCGCGCATGATGCCTGCGCGCCTTTGACGGGGCAACTTAGTTACTGCTTGTTGAAGACGAGCGTGGACGTGCGCGGCCCTTGCGGCGTCTCGCTGTTGCGTTGGATGGTGAGCGTCTTGCCGTCGGCGGACAGTTCCCACGTCTCGGTGGTCGTCATGGTACGGTCTTCGCCTTGAAAGTTGAACGTGCGTTTGGTCGTCAGCTTCAAGCTCTTGCCGCCGTTCTGCCATTCGGCCTTGACCGTGGCGCTGCCCCGGCCCGTGTCCAGCGTCGTCTCCGACCCGTCGAGCTTGTAAGTCTGCGGGCCGCCCATCATGCCCATACCCATGCCCATGCCGCCGCCTCTGCGGCCGCCACCACCGCCGCCACCCATGCCCGGAGGCGGGCCACCAGCAGCGGGCGGCGAGCCGGCGGGCGCGCCTGCACCGGGGGGCGGGCCACGAGCGGGGCCGCCCTGTCCTTCGGCGCGCTCTTTACGCGCGATCTTGGTGTCCGTGGTCAACTGTAGCCCGTCCTGTGTGACGGTCAGCGTGTAGCTCTCGATGTTGTCCCATTGCGGCGGCAACTCTTTGCTCTTGGCTTTATCGAGCGCCCAAGTACCGGCAAAGTTTGTCGGCGCGGTGGCGGCACTCGTCGCCCAGCAACCGACCAGCAGCACGGCGGCCAGACTGCCGCCCACTAAAAATTTCCGCATCTTCTTCGTGTCTCCTTAAAGTTCTGAAATGGACAGACCGAATGCACGCCCGATTCCTTGCCGTGCCTGCCTGTATCACGAAGGACGTAAACCAAGCCCGCCCGGTTACAAGTTTTAAAGAAAATGATGAACGAATGAATGGCTGACTGATGAATAACGATCAGCTTGTCTTTCATTCGTCATTCATCATTCATCCCTCAGCCTTGTCAGTCTCAGCCGGCGCATCGACGTGCCACAGCGTTTGTCCTAGCCAGTGCAATGCGAACGCAGCGAGGATGAATAGGAAGTAATGCATCGCAAGGATGTAGCGGAACTCTGTCCAGAGGATCGATTGGACGCACATGTAATAGACGGCCGGAGCAATGAGGATCGCCACGACGCGCCAACGCCCGGCGCGCACGAGCCGCGCCGCGCCGAGCAGGACGAGCGGGAGCATTGTGGCGGTTAGAAACAGGCGCTCGATTAAGTGAACGAGCAGACGCGGGTAGCGCGTCCATTCGTTGCGCGCCGGCCCCAACGCGAACAGTTCCATGCGTCCCACCGTCGCCACGACGCGCGCGGGTTTGCGATAACCGTTGCGCACCCGCACGCGCACGGTCTGCGCGTCGCCGCTGACGAAGGGGCGCGCGATCTCGACCGCGGGTTGGCGCTCAGGCGTGAGGTCGAGCCAGTTGACGGGATGCAGCACGGACGTAGATGCCAGCACGGCGTCGCCTTGCGCGTCCAAGACATCGACGACGACGCTGCCCGCTTCGATCTTGAGCGGCAGCCGCAACAAGTAATCCGTCTCCGGTTGCACGGGCAGCGGCGGACTGACGAACAAAGTGGTCGCGGCCTCGTCGGCGCGGCGCGACTCCGGCGGCGTGAACGTCTGCACTGGCTCTGTCCCGGCGGCCACCTGCGGCGCATGCGTGACGGCGGGTTGCGGCGCAACCGTCTCGACGCGCGCGAGCCGGGGCATGTCTGCGGCGCGGCGCAGCATCACGCCGAAGAACCAGAGCGGGTGCGCGCGCACAACCGCCAATCCGTGCCGGATGCGCGACTGCTCGCGCAGCACACCGTCGGGCTTGAAGCGCGTGCCGAGATAATCGGGCCGGTTGTACATCTGCGCTTCCCACTTCGTCACCCGGTAATCGCTATCGGGCAACCCGAACCGGCCGTCTTTGTCGTACACGCCGATGCCTTCGACTAAAGTGATCCCGGCGCTTAACGAGAGCGGGATGAAGCGACCGAACGCGACGTAGTTCCGCACGGTGACGGGCGCGATGACGAGCACATACGCGCCGACCAAGACCGACGCAAAGCGCAGCCGTTCGCCCCGCGCGAATAGAAAACGAATCAGCACCACCAGTAGCGGCGCAAACAGCAACGCGTTCGATCTCAGCCAACACGAGACGCCGATCAATGCGCCGGCCACCGCCATCGCGCGCAGGCGCTTGTGCTTCCACGCGCGGACGAGGAAGTAGAACGCGAGCAGCATCGGCGGCGTGGCCAACGGATCGGGCACGGGCGCAATCGCGTGGTAAGCAAGCTGCGGCGCGAACGCTACGAGCAGCCCGGCAATGGATGCAACACTAACAGGGAACAGTTCGGCCGCGAGTAGTACGACAAGCGCGCATGCCAACGCGTCCAGCATGATGTGGACGGCGGCCAGCGTCGTGTCCGACTGGCCGAAAAGTTTGAAGACGAACGCGAGCAGCAGCGGGTAACCGGGCGGATGCTTGACGAAGTTGGCGTCGCTCGGCGGATCGAAGCCGTACAGGAAGTGTTTGAGGTCGCCGTTAACCAGCACCAGCGCGTGTGTCCTGTACTCCGCGTGCATCCCGGCGAACGGCAAGCCCTGCCGGTTGTCCTGCCAGTGCAAGACGCGCACGCCGCACGCGACGAGAAAGACAACGACGCAGATGATGACAAGCTGTCGGCGGCGCGGGGCGGGCTGTGCGTTGGCGTCGTTGTCGGTCATGCTCATGCTGGCACAAAAGATCGAACGGCTCACAAAGCTCTAGCCAAACTATAACCGGCCCACACCATAAGCAAGCCGAACAGATTAGAACAGACGAGATTCAGGCCGGCGAGGCCAAGTTCGCCTGCGCGCATGAGCGCGAACGTCTGAAGCCCGTAGGCCGAGAAAGTCGTGAAGCCGCCTAAGAAGCCGACCAGCACCATCGTCCGCAACGTCTCGCTAACGAGATAACGCTCATTCATCAATTGGAACAAGAGGCCCGCCAGAAAACAGCCGAGCAGATTAACGAGCAGCGTGCCAAGCGGGAACGCTTCGCCGTAGCGCCGCGCCACCAGAGTCGTCAGACCATACCGGCCCAGTGTGCCGCACAGACCCGCCAAGCCGATCAGGATTATTCGCTGCATCAAGTTTAACCTCTGACCTGATAGTCCAAGTGTTAGCAGACTACTCGGCGTGTCCCAGATTCTCAAGTGGCAACGAACGCGTTGCGCGTGGGTGGTCAGTGGTGTGGCTTAGTCGGACACTGTATGATAACGCCTTTGCTTGCGTGCCCTGCTTCGGTCCTGATCGATCCTTATGAACGTGAAAGAATTGCATTCGCCGCCGCGTGCCGAACAGATCGCCGTTGCCGCACCGGCGCGCGTTGACGCGGCGCAAGCGCGTTACCGGCAGGAGCGTGCGGCGCACTGGAACACGGTGGCGCGTTGGATGGACACGCACGCGGGTTGGAGCGGCGCGTATCACCGGCGACTGGCGGAGGTCTATCGCTTCTTTGTGCCGCCGGGCAAGCGCGTGCTTGAGATCGGCTGTGCGCGGGGCGACCTGTTGGCGGCACTTGAGCCTGCGGTCGGTGTCGGCGTTGATTTCTCCGGCGAGATGATCGCGCGTGCGCGCGTGCGTCATCCGCAACTTCAGTTCGTCGAAGCAGACGCGCACGAACTTGAACTCGATGCAGAGTTCGACTTCATCATCCTGTCTGATCTGGTCAACGACCTGTGGGATGTGCAAGCGGTCTTGCGCCGCGTCGAGCGGCTGGCGACGCCGCGCACGCGCATTGTCATTAACTTTTATAGTCGGTTGTGGGAACTGCCTTTGTCGGTCGCGCAACGGCTGCGGGTCGCGCGCCCGATGCGGCCGCAGAACTGGTTGACAGTGGACGATCTCACGGGGCTGCTCGCGCTCGCGGACTTCGAGGTCATACGCCGCCGCGAAGAGATACTCTTGCCGCTGCCCGTGCCGGGCCTCGCCGCGTTGTGCAATCGTTATCTCGTCAAGTTGTGGCCGTTCAGCATGGGCGCGATGACGCACTTTCTGGTCGCGCGTCCGATGCAGCAACAGAGAGCGGACGCGCAGCCGCTCGTCTCCGTCGTCGTGCCCGCACGCAACGAGGCGGGCAACATCGCCAACATCTTCGCGCGCACGCCGGAACTGGGGCGCGGGACGGAGTTGGTCTTCGTCGAAGGCGGCTCAAGCGATAACACCTATGAAGCCATCGAGCGTGAGATGGCGAATCATCCTGAGCGGCGTTGTCAACTGCTGCGCCAGACGGGCAAGGGCAAGGGCGACGCCGTGCGGCTCGGCTTCGCGCACGCGGCGGGCGACGTGTTGCTCATACTCGATTCCGATCTGACCGTGCCGCCCGAAGACCTACCGCGCTTTCTCGACGTGCTGCTATCGGGCAAAGGCGACTTCGCCAACGGCTCGCGGCTCGTCTATCCGATGGAGAGCGAAGCGATGCGCTTCATCAATCTGGTGGGCAATAAATTCTTCAGTCTCGCGTTCTCGTGGCTCTTGGATCAGCCGATCAAGGACACGCTCTGCGGCACGAAGGTCCTGTGGCGTGATGACTATGAACGACTCGCGGCCGCGCGCGCTTACTTCGGCGACTTCGATCCGTTCGGCGACTTCGACCTGTTGTTCGGCGCGGCGAAGTTGAATCTAAAACTGGTCGATGTCCCCATCCGCTACCGCGACCGCACCTATGGCGAAACCAACATCCAACGCTGGCGACACGGCTGGCTCTTAATCCGCATGGTCGCTTTCGCCGCCCGCCGCATCAAGTTTATTTGAGCACTAAGACAGACGGGGCGCGGCCCGCACGCCTGCGCCCCGTCTGCTGCGCGCTTGAGCGCAGACCGCGTTAGGGTTGTTTGTCGTTGATGGTGAGCCGGTCAGTGCCGCAAGCCGGGGTCGTGAAGCTGCCTTTCGTACAATCCCCGATCCACACGTCGCGTTTGAGATTCGTGCTGACATGCATGCGGCAGACGAACGAGCCGTCCTGCGCTTGAATCGCCCAGTTGGTGAACCTGGGATCGTCCGTCTTCGCGTCGAAGACCTGAATGGGCTTGTTGACAACACCGCCGTAGGTCAACGTGCCGAGCCAGCCGCCCTGAGGCATCGGCCGCGTCCAGTTGAAAGTGATGAAGTCGGGGTATTGCGGGTCGCCGCAGTTATAGCGCAACCGCGTCGGTTTGACCGCCTGCACGGCGGTGGTAGTGGTCGCTGCGGCCGGCGTGCCGCTGCTGGTCTTGTAAGCACCGTGCAAGAGGAAGGCCAAACTCAGGCTGATGACGGCGTAGGCTATGCGGTTGAGCAGTGTGCGTTTCATTTGCTGTATCTCCTTATGTGTCCGAGTGAGGTTGAAAAGAACGCTGTACGCAACAAAGGAGAGGGCAAGCAATGTGCCGCGTCGCGCCGCCCGCGTTGCGTGGACTTAACACGACGCGCAAACACTTGACCGGCGCAGACTAAACGTGCGTGCGACTGCGGCCGCGCGCATCTATGGTTTGAGCAGAGACTATCTAAATGTGCTTTGGCCGGCTATCTAAACGGATAGGTTGTGAGGCGCACCGAGTCGCGGTCAAATCATCGGCCTACGGTTGGCTTCAATAATTTTGTTCGTACCAGTCAATCGTGCGGCGCAGTCCTTCTTCGAGCGAGGTGTGCGCGCTGAAACCGAACTTTCTCGCGGGCGCGCGTGGTATCGAGTTGGCGCTTCGGTTGCCCGTTGGGCTTGGTCGGTTGCCATCTGATCTCGCCTGTGAAATTGGTGAGGCGCGCAATCGTCTTGACCAACTCTTTGATGAAGACCTCGCGCCCGTTCCCCAAGTTCACGGGCAACGCTTCGTCGTACAAGGCGGCCGCGCGCACTAAGCCCTCGGCGCAATCTTCCACGTAAAGAAATTCGCGCGACACGTCGCCCGTGCCCCAGACCTCGATGAAATCGTGACCCGCGCGCCGCGCCGCGACGCACTTGCGAATCAGCGCCGGGATGACGTGCGACGTTTCGAGATCGAAATTATCGCCCGGCCCAAACAAGTTCGACGGCAGCAGAAAGATCGTGTTGAAGCCGTACTGCTCGCGGTAAGCCTGCGCCTGCACGAGCATCATCTTCTTCGCCAACCCGTAAGGCGCGTTCGTCTCTTCCGGATAACCGTTCCACAGATCGTCCTCTTTGAACGGCACGGGCGTAAACTTCGGATACGCGCACACCGTCCCGACGGCGACGAACTTGCGGACACCACTGAGCCGCGCCTGCTCGATCAGTTGCGTGCCCATCATCAAGTTGTCGTAGAAGAAGCGACCGGGATTCTGTTGATTGTGCCCGATGCCGCCGACCACGGCCGCAAGATGGATCACGAGATCGGGCCGCGCATCAGTCATGAGTTGTTTGACGCCCGCACCGTCAACCAGATCATAGTCGTTGCGGCGCGGCACAAACACCTCTACGCCCGGTAGGTCCTGCAACCGCTCGACCACATAACGGCCCAAGAACCCCGCGCCGCCCGTCACGGTCACACGGCGAAAAGGAAAGTCTTTGTTAACAGATGCCATCATTAACTTTTGAACTTAACGCGGGCGCGCGCAAGCAACCTGCGCCCACGCCCGATCTAAAGAGCAGCCATGAAAACACGAAAGGGGCGCGTCTATCAAGCGAAGGCTAAGCGCGCACGTCGAACCGGGCCATGCGGTCTTCAGGCTGACACTTTTGTCGGCCCGCGATCTTTTATCGGCCCGCGCACAACTAACATAACCTTCAGCTAATTTGCGAACGATTAAGGGCCAAGAAGCAAAGGGCGCTCACGTAGAGCGCCCTTTGCTTCTTCAGTAGCAAGTGCCGGAGGTCGGACTCGAACCGACATGGGGAGTGAACCCCGCCAGATTTTGAGTCTGGTGCGTATACCAATTTCGCCACACCGGCGTGCAGTCCTATACTATTAGACATCACGAGTTATGGTCAATTGGCGACGAAGAAAATACAGCCGGGAAGAGTTCACCGAAGCGTGGCTGAGCAGCGCGTCTATTGCTCAAGTAGCGAAGAAGCTAGGGTGCAATACCACAGGCGGCGGCTACATTACATTGAAGCTGGCGGCGCGTGAGTTGGCCTTAGACGACCGCCATATGACCGGACAGGGTTGGAATATCGGGTGGCCGTCTAACCCGGCCAGAGCGCGAGTAATTCCCTTAGCGAGTATTTTAGTTGAGCACTCCACCTATACAACCATTTGGCGGCTTAAGCGGCGACTGCTGCGGGCAGGGATGTTGGAGTACAATTGCTATCTGTGCGGGTTAACTGAGTGGAATGGCAAGCCTATAACATTACAACTCGATCATATTAACGGGTTGCATTTAGACCACCGGATAGAAAATCTTAGACTGCTATGACCCAACTGCCATTCGCAAACAGAGACTTTTGCCGGTCGGAATAAAGGATAGCCCGCCGCGTCTGCCACGGAGTCCAGCAAGACCTGCCTGCTCTGCACAAATCACAGTTGGTGAAACTCGCGCACAGTTTGCGGGCGGAGCGTCTATTGCATGTCGTCCTTGTCGGTGCGGGCGTGTTGGACGGCGGCGGCGACGTAGCCGCGACGGGCGCGCAGTTGCAGCCCTGTGCGACGCGGCAACACTGCGAGCCGGCGATACTCGTAAGGGTCGCCGGAACTGAGCGGGCGTTTGGGTCTGTAGGTGACGACGTACTGCGTGCCGATCTCGCGCGCGACCTCTGTGCCCTGTGCGCTGAAGTTGTCTTCCGATTCGGGCAAGAAGAGACGCCCGCCGGTTTCGGTCGCGAGCGTCTTCAAGCGTTGCTCGCTACGGCGCAAGGCGCGCTCGTATGCTTGATTGATCTTGCGCATGCCTGTGTCGAACGTGACGCCGCCGCCCGTGGGCGAGCCTGTGCCCGTGCCACGGTTCATCGTCGGCGGTTGCGTGGGGTTGATGCCGACGGTTGGAATGCCCGACGATTGCACACTGCCGGGCGGCGGCAACAGGCTCGCGTTCTTCTGCCGCTCCTTGCTCGCCTTGCGCCCCACGGTTGTATAGCTGATGACATGCACGGTCACTTGCGCCGCGTTCAGTTGCTTCAACGCTTCGGCAAAGCCTACGCGCCCGCCCATCGTGTTCGCCTCACTCGCCGTTAGAATCCTTAACAGTTCGTCTTTGCTGACCGCCGTGCCGGGCGTGTCCACGCCATCGGTGACGAGGACGATGTGGCGGTTGCCCATCGGCAACTCTCCGAACAGGCGCGCGGCCTGTTGCAACGCTTCGGCCGGGCGCGCGCCATTGCCCGCGCGCAACTTGGTCTGCAAACTGTGCCGGGCCGCTGCAAGGTCGAGCGTCCACGGCGTGAGCAACTCGACCTTCTTGTCGAACTGAAGGACGGCGACCGCGTCGCCCGCGTTCAACCCGGCGACGACGCCGAGCGCCGTCTGCCGCGTGTTGCTCATGCGCTGCGCCGGGTTCAACTCGCCGCCCGTGCCGAGCACGAGCAACACATGCGCGGGCATGCGCCGGATGCTGCGCACTTGCTGCGGCACGTTGTCTTCGAGCACCACGATGTCGTCGCGCTCCAACGTCGGGTCGAAGCGCCCGTACTCGTCGCGCGCAAACAGCGGCACGCGCACCTCTTCCGTAAAGACGCGCTCCTGCTCCGCATCAGGCGTCGGCGTCGGCACAACGCGCCCCGACTGCGCGCGCAAACTCACGGGCACACACCCAAGCAACAACACGAATGTAAAGACAGCGTAAAGATAACGACTTGACAACATAACGTTTAACTCCAAGACTGCTTGCAATGACAAGATAATATTATTCAGATGCTTTGATCGTATGCTGCGCGTTGCCTATGTGAGCGAATGCCAAAGAATAAAGAGTATGGCTTGATCGAATCCGCATCAAAGCAACGCAATGAATGCCTCGATGGTCATGTCGGCTTGCTTGATAATAGACAACAACGTTCCGGCCTTGAGGTCTTTATTGTGATAAGGCACGATCACACGCAGCGCCGGATTGGCCGGGTGTTTAAGCAAGTAATGACTACCACTCGTCCGATCAACGTAGAACCCGGCTCGGCCCAATGCACGGAGCACACGTTGCGGTTTGAGCGCGGGTAACTTGCTCATGCTACTTTGACTTCGATCTCTTCATAACGCACTTTCTCAGCCGGAATTGGCAGTCCGTCAGCCAGCAGACTTTCGATGTACAACTTGATCGCATCAACGGCCATCGCGCGGGCCTCTCTGAGGGTGTCACCTTCAGTGACAAGCCCCGGTAGCGCGGGACAGGTCACGGTATAGCCGCCTTCCTCCGCCGGATTAAATATAACTGTGAAAGTGCGGCTCCCGACGCGCATTGGTTCAGTCGCGTTTTTCTTTCGCTTGCTAGGCATGAGCGGATTATAGCACTGGTCTGTTTTACCCTTGCGCTTGGCGTGCCTGCGCTTGCACTGCCGTGATGGCGACGGCGTCCACGATGTCTTCGGCTTTGCAGCCGCGCGAGAGGTCGTTGCAGGGTTTATCGAGTCCTTGCAGGATGGGGCCGATGGCGGTCGCGCCCGCGAGTCGTTCGGTCAACTTGTAGGCGATGTTGCCCGCTTGCAGATCGGGGAAGATGAGGACGTTGGCCCGACCGCCGACGGGCGAGCCGGGCGCTTTCGATTCCGCCACGCGCGCGACGAGGGCCGCGTCCGCCTGCAACTCGCCGTCCACGATCAACTCCGGCGCGCGCGCGCGCAACGTGCGCGTCGCTTCAACCACCTTGTCGATCAACTTGTGCTTGGCGCTGCCCTTCGTCGAAAACGAAAGCAGCGCCACGCGCGGTTCGACTTCTAAGAGCGCGCGGCACGAGTCGGCCGAAGCCAACGCGATCTCGGCCAGTTCGACCGCCGACGGTTCGATCACCACGCCGCAGTCGGCGTAGATCATCGCGCCATTCGCGCCGAAGTTCGGATCGGGCACGACCATGACGAAAAAGCTTGAGACGAGTTTGAAGCCTGAACGCACGCCGACGCAGTGGAGCGCGGCGCGGACGGTGTGCGCGGTCGTGTTCGTCGCACCCGCCACCGAGCCGTCGGCGCGATTCATTCGCACCATCAAGTTGCCATAATAGAGCGGGTCTTCGATGGCGAAGCGCGCCTCGTCGGGCATCAACCCTTTGGCGCGGCGCAGTTCGTGATAGAGCGCCGCGACCTTATCGAAGTCGGCCGCGCGCTTATGATCGATCAACTCGACGCCGCCCATGTCCGCGCCCGTGTCGCGCGCCAACGCGCGTATCTTTTCTTCGTCGCCGAGGATCGTGATGCGCGCCAACTTCTCGCGCGCGCAGATGCCGGCCGCTGCGACCGTGCGCGGGTCTTCACCTTCGGGCAGCACGATGCGTTGCGGGTCAGCCGCCGCGCGCCGCCGTATCTGTTCAAGGATGGACATAAGAAAGTTTTCAGGTTTGCGTGGTCAGTGTTCGATTGCCGACTAAGGGTAGTTGGGCCAAAGCGCAGACAGTATAGTGCAATCTGAAGTTGGACGATAACGGCGAATCAGCCGGGGCGCGCGGCGCAAGGCGCGGACCATTGATCAGGCAAACCTGAAACGGTTTGCCGGCGGCCGCGCGGCTGCGTTAAACTGACGTATCCCCTTAAAACTGGTTCTACGGTTGTCGCCGTTCCCACGACTGTTGAGCGGAGCAGGGCATTGGTCCATGCCGCGCATCTTGGAAGTCTAAGGAGGCATATCATGGAGAGTAGATTTAAGGTGTTGGGGCACGGGGCGCATCCGATCCTGATCGTCTTCCCGCTCGGCCTGCTGGCCACTTCGGTCATCTTCGACATCCTCTGCGCGGCCACAGGTAACGCGCAGTTTCCAATCGTCTCTTACTGGCTGATCGCGGCGGGCATCATCGGCGGCCTCGTCGCGGCCGTGCCGGGCTTCGTGGACTGGCTCGCCATCCCGAAGGGCACGCGCGCTAAACGCATCGGCCTCTATCACGCCGTCGGCAACGACATCGTGCTCATACTGTTCGCCGTCAGTTGGTGGCTGCGCCGCGACGCGCCGAACCACGAGCCGAGCACGGTCGCCTTCGCGCTCTCAGTCATCGCCGTGCTGCTCGCACTGTTCACCGGCTGGCTCGGCGGTGAACTGGTCGAACGTCTCGCCGTCGGCGTACACGACGGCGCGCATCTCGACGCGCCCAGTTCGCTATCAGGCCAGCCCGCGCGCGAGAAAGAATAACAGCAGCGATGCAAAGCGGACCGATGAATGACACACCGTTGTTTGTCATAAGCTGATAGCTGATCGCTAACAGCCATCATTGCATTCAGGGGGATTTATGTTGAAGCCGATTAACGAGCAAGTGGTGGTGATAACGGGCGCATCGAGTGGCATCGGGCGGGCGACGGCGTTTGAGTTTGCACGACGCGGGGCGGCGGTCGTGCTGGCGGCGCGTAATAAACAGGCGTTGACGACGGCGGCGCAGGAGGTCGAAGCATTGGGCGCGCGCGCTCTTGTCGTGCCGACCGATGTGGCCGATAGCGCACAAGTTTTCAAACTGGCCGAGACGGCCGCCGAACATTTCGGGCGCATCGATACGTGGGTCAACAACGCGGCGGTCAGCGAGTACGGCACGGTCGATGAGATCAGTCTCGAAGAGATCGAGCGCATCGTACAGGTCAACCTGCTCGGCACGATCTACGGCATCAAGGCGGCGCTGCCGTACCTGCGCCGTGGCGGTGGCGGCGCGATCATCAACATCGGTTCGGTGCTATCTGATCGCGCCATCCCTTTGCAGTCAACCTACTGCGCCACCAAGCACGCGGTCAAAGGCTTCACCGAAGCGATCCGCATGGAACTGCGCCGCGACGCGCCCAACATACACCTGACGCTGATCAAACCCGCCGTCATCAACACGCCCTACTACAACCACGCGCGCACGCGTATGGGCGTCGAACCGAAAGCGATGCCGCCCGTGTATGAGCCGAGCCTCGTCGCCGACGCAATCGTTTTCGCCGCCGAGCATCCGCGCCGCGAAATCTCAGTCGGCGAAGCGGGCAAACTCTTAAGCGTGCTGCAACGCATCAGCCCCACATTCCTCGACTGGTTCATGACGCGCGGCGACCTGATGATCCGCATGCAGCAAAAGGACGAGCCGCCGCGACCGGGCGACAACCTCTTCGCACCCATGCCCGAACCCGGCTCAACCATCGGCGAGTACAGCGCGCTGTCCACAACCGTCAGCCCCTACACGCGCCATCTCGAATTTCATCCGACCCGCAAGCGCGTGCTGCTCGCCGCAGCCGCCGTCGGCGCGCTCGCACTCCTACGCGGCGTCGGCCGCCAAAACGGCCACAAGCCCACACGCAACGGGCGCAAGTCGTTGCCAACATAATCAACCACAAAGCCACGAAGCCACGGAGGACGACTAAAGTTCTTCGTGGCTTCGTGGCTTTGTGGTTGATTATCTATGTGTCGTGGCTGGTCATTCATGCGTGACGAGTGCAAGACCTATGACGCAAAGCACGATGCCGATCACGTTGCGCGCGGATAGCTGCTCTCTGAATATCATGATGCCGATGGGGATGAGTAACAACGTGACGCCGACGCTCGACACGATAGGGGCGACGCTGATCCGCCAGCCGGCGCGATAGGCCAGCAAGTAGCCGATCTCGACGCCGGCCGCGCCGACGCCGATCAGGAAGACGGCCCAGTTCGACTCGCGCGCCGAGTTGAGCAGCGATTTCTCTGCCGGGTAAAACAATAAGCCCAAAGCGCAGATGATGAGGCCGACCGCGTAGGCCAGCATCATCGTCACGAGCGGGTGCGCCGTTTTGGGAATGGATCGTTGCGAGACGTGATAGAGAATATTGCCGCCGATGGTTAGGACCAGCGGGAAGTAGAACGATTTCATCACAGTGCGCGCTCCATGATCAGATCGGTCTGCGGATCAGCGCCGATCTGAAAGACATGATCGCCGACCACTTGAAACTGCCACTTACGATAAAACGCCTGCGCGCGCCCGTTGTGTTCCCACACGCCCAACCACATCGTCTGCCGCCCCGCCCGCGCCGCTTCGTCCATGCACGCGCGCATCAACGCCGCACCCACGCCATGTCCCAACCACTGCTGCCCAACATACAGCCTGACTAACTCAACCGGCTGCGCGCCCGTCACACACGACGGCACAGCGCCCGTGCGCAACTGTGCATAGCCGCACGCTACGCCGTCTATCTCGGCGACAAAGAAGGTCGAGTGCGCGTCCGCCAATTCGGCCGCCTGAATCGTCGGGCTAAAGGCCGCGGCCAGATAGGCGTCCATGTCTTCCGGTCTGGTGTCGTTGCGAAAGGTGTCATAAAAAGTGCGCGCGCCTAAGTCGGCTAACAGATCGGCATCGACGACAGTGGCCCGGCGAACGGAAGTGTTGCTCTGCGTCATAACGCGCGCATCCTAACACAAGCGCAGCCACGAAACGCCAACCACGAGCGGCGCGCACGAGCCGTTAAGGATCAAAGCAGTGCTGCTTGTGCGGTCCACTACGCGAGCGGGACGTAATCGTATTCGCCGATGCCTTGCAGCACGAGGAAAGTGGCCGAACGGTCGCCGCCATTGGCGACGAAGTGCGGGCGGCGCGGGCGCACGGCATACGTCTCGCCGGGGGCGAGTTGCACTTCCTCCGTGGGGTCGCGCAGCAAGAGCCTGATGCTGCCCTCGATGACATAGAAGGTGTCATGCACATAGCTGTGACTATGCCACGGCACGCATTGCGTCGGCGAGATTTGCAGTTCGCTGATGCGAAAGCCGGGGCGTTCCGCATGGCGCGCGCGGCGCTCGACTTCATAGAGTTTGCTCGCGTCTTTGAACGATTCCATCGCTGTCTCCAACTAGGGGTCTAACGCACGTCATCGGCGACGCGCGCTCAGGTAGTTCAAACTCCGGCCTTATGCCGCGCGCCGTCCGATCTTATCTTAACCAAGTCCTGATCATAATCAACGTCAAAGCAATTCTAGCTCGACATTATCTCGAAGGCCGGCAAGCGTGATCAAGCTGACGGGCGCAGAATGATCTGCGCGGGCATACAACCCTCGGTGAGCAAATTGCCATCTTCCATAGCAGTCGCGTGACTCAAACGCGAGCCGGGACGCAAGAAGCAGACAGCGTTGCCGTTCAGCTTTCGTCGTAAGGCTGCGGCCGATCATGCGACATGCCCGTTGCATGATCGCCGACGCGCCCTCCGGTGCTGGCGGAGAGCTAACAGTTTAATTCGTTTCGCATAAGTCAGGAGTTGCAACCCGTGAGATTTGCACGCTCTGGTCGTCGCCGTGTGCGCGCCGCCCTTGTCATCACCATCGCCGCTTTAGCGGTCATCGGCTACACCACCGCGCCGCGCCGCGCCGCCTTCGCCGCACCCGACGACGCACTCGCCGCCATCTATAAAAACGGCGCGCTCAACGTCGTCGTCCCTTACGACGAGCGGATCGCGCGCGACCACACGTTGCGTGTCGCAGTGCTCGACCCGGCCGACAAGCCTGTTGCACAACAGACGAGTCAGGTCAGTCGCGGCCGCACTGCCAGCGGCGAGTGGCGTATCTCAGTGCCGATTGATAAGGGCATCGCGCTCGAAGATTTGGTCTGGCATCGCCTGCGAATCGGCGACGGTGCGAATGCGCGCGTCGTCGCACTCTCCGAGATACTGCGCCTGCCCGTCGTGCGCGTCTATGCGCAACGCACTTACGCTGCGGGCGCGCGTGCCTCCGTGCGCGTGATCGCCGTCGAGGCACAGACCGGCGAACCGTTGCGCGACAGTCAGATCAAACTCGATCTCGTCAACGCCGACAACGCGACCAACTTGTTCGCCGGTCAAACTGATCCACTCGGCACGGCGCAAGTTGAGTTCACGCTGCCCGCCGCGAGTTACGGCGCGCGGCGGCTGCGCGTGACGGCGGAGACGCCGCTCGGCGCGGTCACAGCCGAACAGTCGATCCAGATCGAACGGCGTAACAAGATTCTGTTGACCACAGATAAGCCGCTCTATCAACCGGGTCAGACCATGCACATACGCGCGCTCGCGCTCGACGGCCCGACGCGCGCGGCTGCGGCCGAGCAGCCCGTCACGCTTGAAGTCGAAGACGCGAAAGGCAACAAGGTCTGCAAGCGGCGCGGGCGCACGGACAACTTCGGCATCGCCGCCGCCGACTTCGAGTTGGCCGACGAAGTCAACTTCGGCCCCTATCATGTGCGCGCCATACTCGGCGAGGGCGATGCGCTCTACACGCAAGAGAAGACCGTCACAGTTGATCGTTACGTGCTGCCGAAGTTCAAGGTCGAGATCGAGTTGAGCCGCGACGCGGGCCGGCAACAGCAGAGCTACTACGCACCGGGCGAGACGGTCGAAGGCAAAGTTACCGCGCGTTATCTCTTCGGCAAGCCGCTCGCTAATGCATCGGTGACAATCGTGCTCAAGACGTTCGACGTTGAAGCCGCAGAGATCGGCCGCATCACAGGTCAGACCGACGCCGAAGGTCATTTTTCGTTCTCGTCAAAGCTGCCCGACTTTCTCGCCGGGCGTTCGACCGAACAGGGCAGCGCGCCCGTCTCCATCGGCGTCGAAGTCAAAGACACGGCCGAACACACGGAGACGAAAGCGCGCGACATTCTCGTTTCCAACACGCCCATTCTCATCATGGCCGTGCCCGAAAGCGGCCAACTGCTGCCCGGTCTTGATAACCGCGTCTTCGTCCTGACTTCATACCCGGACGGCACGCCGGCCGAGACGACCGTCACGAACACGACGAGCGACATCATGCCCGCCGCGCTCAAGACCGACGAGAGCGGCGTCGCCATCATCAACCTTCGGCCCGCCAACACGGGGCAGGTCATGCTCAACTTAAAAGCCGTTGACGCAGGCGGGCGCGCGGCGCAGGCGAGCATTAAGCTCGACAACCGCGCGCAAGCCGAGAGCCTGATGCTACGCACGGAGCGCGCCGTCTATAAGGTCGGCGATAAACTACGACTCGAAACCATCTCGACGCGCCAACGCGGCGCGGTCTATATCGACGTGGTCAAAGATGGGCAGACGCTTTTGACGCGCGCCATTGAGACTGACGCCGGCCGTGGTCAACTCGACATCGACCTCACACCCGACATGTTCGGCGCGATAGAAGTGCGCGCCTATCAGTTCACGTCGGACGGCCGACCCGATCTCTGATCGCCGGCTCGTCTACGTCGATCCGGCCGACGATCTGCGCGTCGAGGTTGCGGCGGCGCGCGACAGCTACAAGCCCGGCGAAGACGCGCGCATCGAGTTTCGCGCGACCGACCGCGCGGGGCGGCCTGCGTCTCGCGGCCCTCGGCATAGAGATCGTTGACGAAGCGGTCTTCGCGCTCTCGGATCAAGCAGCCCGGCTTCGAGAAGGTCTTCATGCAGTTGCAGAAGGAACTGCTGACGCCGCGTTACGAGGTCCACCAGTTCTCCTTCGAGCAGGTCGTGCTCGACGACTTCGAGGGCGTTGCCGCCACACGCACGGATCGCCGCGAGCGAGCCGCGCAGGTGCTGCTCGCGGCTGCGGGCGCAGTCTCGGATCGTGACGTGCGCGCCGAATACGGGCGCGAGTTGCTCAATACCAAACGGGCCGAATACGCGATGCGCTACTGGCAGCGCGTCGCCGAGCGGGCGCAACTGTTGGTCCCGGCCTTGACGAAATACTACGAGGACAATCCGCCCGTCGAAGGAAGGCTTCGGGCGCGACGTGCAGGCGTTCGCCGCGAGCGGCGAGCAAGCCGACTTGCTCACAGACCCGTGGGGCAACATGCTCGCCGGTGAAGGCACACTCGGCACGGGCGACTACGCTACGTTCACGCTCCGGTCGCCGGGCCGGACGGACGCGCACAGCACGGCGGACGACATCAACGTGCAAGTCGCCGCGCAACGCGTGCGCCCGTTGGAAAAAATACGCCGGGTCGCTTTCAACGGCCAAGCCACGGTGCAGGACGGCTTGGTCGCGGGCGGGCGCGTTCGAATCGAGGGCATCGTCAAGGACGAGCGCGGCAAGCTGGTCGCCAGCGTCAAAGTGTCTGCGCGACGTGTGACGGACGGCCAGGCCGTGTGGGTCTATACGGACGCGCAAGGGCGTTTCACCGTCAGCGATCTGTCGCCCGGCCGCTACCACGTGACGTTTGAGAGCGACACGCATCACACCACGACTTATAAGACGTTGACCCTTGCAGCGGGCGCGCGTGGCAGCGTCGAGCCGACGCTCGCGGCGCGCGGCCCCGCAAGCATCATGCTCAGTGTCTATAACCCTTACAGCACCGTCTCGGAGACGGTGGCGATAACGGTGGACGGAGTTGGGGGCGGGCGCGCCTTCCGCAGAGAGGTGCTTCAGCGACAGGCCAAAGAATTGCCGGTGAACGGCCGGTTGGCCGATCTCGATGTGGCGAACAGAGCAGCACCACTGATGATGATGGCGGCGGGCACTGCGGCCGCCGAAGGCCCCGCGCCGGCCGATGACGAGCGCGCCAGAAAGGACACAGCAAAGAACGAGGCGAGCGGCGGCGGCGCGACCGCGCGTGCGCAGCTTCTTCCCCGAAACGCTCTACACGAACCCGGCGCTCATCACCGACGGCGACGGGCGCGCCTCGATCAATCGTCCCGCTGGCCGATTCGATCACGACGTGGCGCGTGACCTCGCTCGCTTCGACCGCGCGCGGCGCGCTCGGCTCATCGACCGCGCCCTTGCGCGTCTTTCAAGACTTCTTCATCGACCTCGACCTGCCCGTCTCGATCACCGAGGGCGACGTAGGTGTCGGTGCCCGTCGCCGTCTACAACTATCTGCCAACGCCGCAGCGCGTCTCGCTTGAGTTGCGGCAGGACCCGTGGTTCGCGCTCGAAGACGGCGACACGTCAAGTCAAGCAGGTCGAAGTCGGCGCGGGCGAGTCACGGTCGCCTACTTCCGTATCAAAGCGTCGAAGATCGGCGACCAGCAGTTGCAGGTGACCGGCGCGCCTCGACGGCGGCGCGGGCAGGCGGGCGACGCCGTGGCGCGCAACGTCGACGGTCTTGCCGAACGGCGAAGAGCGCGTCGTCGTCATCAACGAACGGCTCGAAGGCGCGGCGACGAAGGAAGTGGTCATTCCCGAAGCAGCGATCGCCGACGCGTCGAAGATTTTCGTGAAGCTCTACCCCGGCGCGCTCTCGCAGGTGGTCGAAGGTCTCGACTCGATCCTGCGGATGCCGGGCGGCTGCTTCGAGCAGACTTCGTCTTCGACCTACCCGAACGTGCTCGTGCTCGACTACCTCAAGGCGAGCAAGAAGCTGACGCCGGAGATTGCAGGCGAAGGCCGAAGGCTACATCTCGCTCGGCTATCAGCGGCTCGTCACGTTCGAAGTCAAGGGCGGCGGCTTCTCTTGGTTCGGCGAAGCGCCGGCGAACAAAATCCTGACGGCCTACGGGCTGATGGAGTTCTCCGACATGTCGCGCGTCCACGAAGTCGATCCGCGCCTCATCGAGCGCACGCAAAGCTGGCTGGCCGCGCAGCAACAAGCCGGACGGCAGCTTCAAGCCCGACACTTACTTCATCAACGAAGGCGCGACGAACCGCTACAACACCGACGTCGTGCGGATCACCGCCTACATCGGCTGGGCGCTCGCCACGACGGGCTACAAAGGCGAAGCGGTCGAGACGTGCGCGGCAGTACGTCGCCATCGCACGCGACCGGCAAAGAGGACGCGTACACGCTCGCCGTCATCGCCAACTTCGCCGCCGATAGCGATCGCGACAAGAGTTGGACCGACGCGGCCGTCAACGCGCTCGCGGCGAAGGCGACCGAAAGCTCGAAGACGGCCTTCTGGAATCAGGACGGCGAGACGCCGACCTCCGCGCGCGAAGACTCGGCCGACCTGGAGACGACGGCGCTCGCCGTGCAAGCGTTCTTAAAATCGGGGCAGCGCAGCGCGCTGGCGAAGAAGGGGCTCGACTACCTGACCGAGAAGAAGGACGCGCTCGGCAACTGGCAGACGACGCAGGCGACGATCCTTGCGCTCAAAGCCTTCCTGCTCTCGTTCACGAAGGGCACGAGCGCCGACACCGAAGGCACGATCACCGTCGCGGCCGATGGACACGCAACCGACGGCGTGCAGCATCACGCAGAGACAACAACGACCTCCTGCACCTCGTCGACCTCAAACCTTACACGCACACGGGCGCGCACAAGATCACGCTCTCATTCGCGGGGCGCGGCAGCATGCAGTATCAGATCGTCGGGCGTTACTACGTGCCGTGGACTCGCGGCACAGACGCGAACTCGCGCGAACCGCTCGTCATCAATCTCAGTTACGACCGCACGCGCCTCGCGCAAGACGAGACGGCGACCGCCCGCGTGACCGTTCGGAACAACACGGCCGCGAAAGCCAAGATGGTCATGGTCGATCTCGGCATACCGCCCGGCTTCGAGCCGTCGGGCGAAGACTTCGCCGAACTAGTCTCAACGTCGCGCGGCAAGACGGGCGGCAAGCTTGAGAAGTACACGCTCACGGCCAAACAAGTGATCCTTTACTTCGACGGGCTGAACCCCAAGCAGACGCTTGAGTTCACCTTCCGCCTGCGCGCCAAGTTCCCCCTCCGCGCCCAGAGCTTCCCCTCGCGCGTCTACGAGTACTACAACCCCACCGCCGCCGGCCGCGCCAAACCGGAGACGCTAACGGTCACAGCAAAGAAGTAGGCAGTAGGCAGTAACAACAAACAGCCGGTTGAATGCTCACTCAAGCATATGAATGATCATTCAACCGGCTGTTGCTTTAACTGCCTACTGCTATCGTTTTTCCAGCGCGGTTAATAACTTCTCGTGAATGCCGCCGAAGCCGCCGTTGGACATAATGACGACGGCATCGCCCGCGCGCAGTTCGGGTGCGAGGCGACGCACGATCTCGTCCGCGCCTTCGTAGGTGTAGGCGGGCGTGCCGGTAGCGGCGATCTCTTGCGCGAGTTCGGTGGTGTCGAGCAGCGCGCCGTACTGCGTAAGCGTCGTGGGGTTGAAGACGCTGGCGACGACGACATAATCGGCGGGCGCGAAGGCGCGCACGTAGTCTTGTTGAAAGACGGCGAGCCGCGAAGAGGTCGAGCGCGGCTCGAAGACGGCGACAAGGCGGCGGGCGCGATACTTCGCGCGCAAGGCTTGGAGCGTCTCGCGCACGGCGGTCGGATGATGCGCGAAGTCGTCTATGACCGTGACGCCGCGCGCTTCACCGCGCACTTGCATGCGGCGCTGCACGCTCTGAAACGTGGCCAGCGCATCTTGAATCGCCGCGCGTTCAACGCCCCACGCGTCCGCCGCGATGATAACCGCCAGACAGTTGCGCACGTTGAACTCGCCGATAAGCGACATCTGAAACTCGCCCCACGCCTTGCCTTCGCGGAAGACGCGAAAGCGCGTCAACTCGCCCGTGAAATCTATGTCGCGCGCCTGCCACTTCGCATCGTCGGCCGTGCCGAACGTCTCCAACTGCGTGTGCAATTGGTCGCCAAATTCAGCGACCACTTCGCGCACATGCACGCTGTCCCAACCAGCGATCAGGCGACCGTTACCGGGCACTAAATTCATCAAACGTTTGAAGGCCAACTTCACCGCCGCGAGGTCTTTGTAGATGTCCGCGTGATCAAACTCGATGTTGTTGACGACGGCCAACTCCGGCAGGTAATGCATGAACTTCGGCCCCTTGTCGAAAAAGGCCGTGTCGTACTCGTCACCTTCGATGATGAAGTAAGGGCTGTCGGTCACGCGAAAACTCGCGCCGAAGTTCTGCACCACGCCGCCGACGAGAAAGCCCGGCCGCAGTCCGCCCATGTCTAATACCCACGTCGCCAGACTCGTCGTCGTCGTCTTGCCGTGCGTGCCCGCGATGACTAACGAATGTCGCCCACGAATAAATTCTTCCTTCACCGTCTCGGCCTGCGAACGATAGAGCAGCCGCCGGTTCAAGACCGCTTCAACTTCCGCGTTGCCGCGCGACAAGGCGTTGCCGACGACGACGCAATCGGGCGCAGGTTCAAGATGCGCCGGGTCGTAACCCTGCATCACGTCGATGCCTAAAGCCGCGAGCATCGTGGACATCGGCGGGTACACGTTCTGATCCGATCCCGTCACGCGATGCCCGCGCGCTTGCAGCATCCCCGCCAGAGAAGCCATCGCCGTACCGCAAATGCCGATCAAGTGATAGTGCATGGATTTATGCAGATAAGTAGCCGTGAGATCTTTTGTCGGAAATTCAATTACACAATATTATCTTTAGCCGCAGGCGCAATTGGCAACGTGAACGAGAAGGTCGAGCCTTGCCCGACTTGCGAGGTGACGTGTATCCCGCCGCCGTGGAGTTCGACAATCTGTTTGGTGATGTAGAGGCCGAGGCCTGTGCCCTTTTCGCTGCGGGTCGCGCGGCTGCGCGCCTGTTCGTACTTGTCGAAGAGGCGTTCGAGGTCTTCGGCGGGGATGCCGACGCCCGTGTCCGCCACGGCGACGCGCAAGCGTTCGTTGCCGATGCACTCGGCCTGTAGCGTGACGCGCCCGCCGCGTGGTGTGAACTTGATCGCGTTCGAGAGCAGGTTGACGATGACGCGGCGCAGTTTCGGGCGGTCGGCTTGAACGTGCGGCAAGTCTGCGGGCAACTCGGTCGTAAGCGTCAGACCCTTTTCGCGCGCGAGCGGCGTCATCGTCTCGCGCAGTTCGCTCAGTAGGTCCGGCAGCGTCACGTCCGCGAGGTCGAGGGTGAGCGACCCGGCTTCGAGTTTCGACGCATCGAGCAGATCGTTGACCAACTCGATCAGGTTCTGCGTGTTGCGCTCCATCATCGCGACCATGTGCTGCTGCTCCGGCGTCAACTCGCCGAGACGGCCCGACGTGAAGAAGTTGATCACGCCGCTGATGACCGTTAAGGGCGAGCGCAGATCGTGTGTGGTGAGCGCCAGAAATTCTTCCTTCATGTCGGCCACTTCGCGCAGCCGCCCGTTGGCTTCGTTCAACTCTACGTTCGTGCGGCTCAGTTCCGCGTTGACCCGGCCGAGTTCCGCATGCTTCTCTTCCAACTCGGCCAGCACCGCGAGTAGATCGCGGTTCTGCTGCGCGAGTTCTTCGGCCGCCGATTCATCGTCGGTTGCGGTGAAGTGCGCGCGCAACTCTTCGATGCGGTCTTTCACGTCGCCCGCGGCCGCGGGCGACAACCACTTGACGACCGTGACGCGCGTGCCCGCGCCGGGAGCACTGTCGATCTCGAACTCGTCCATCAAACGTCGTGTGCCGGCGAGGCCGACGCCGAGGCCCGAAGGCGAACGATAATTGCCGCGCAGGATGTTGCGCAGCACGTGTTTGTCCATGCCGGGGCCGTCGTCGCGCGCCGTTAGTTGCAGCCCCGTCGCGCCGTCCGTGCGCGTGGCGATGGCCAGCGTGATCGCGCCGGCCTCGGCGTACTCGTAGATGTTGCGCGTCAACTCCGACACGGCGGTCGTGATCTTGATCTGCGTAGTCGTATCGAAGCCGAGGTCGCGCGCGAGCCGCCGCACGCGGTCGCGCACCGCCACGATGTCCGCCTCGCGGCGCACGTAGATGTCTCCGAGTCTGATCGCTTCAACGCCTGCCATAAAAAGTTTTCAGGTGCTAAGTCTCAAGGGCCAGTTTGGTTGTTTATAAATTCTTAGCGCCGCCTTGAACTCAAAGCTGAACTTGCAAAATGTAGCTTAACAGTAAGCACGAATATTGAAGCGTGAAACTTGAACGCTATCTTGCAACGAACACGGTTGCATCGTCGGTGTCGCGCACGTAGTCGCGCATGAGCACGCCCGCGAGCAGTTGGGGGCTGTGTTGTAGCAGGCCCGGATAATCCTGTATGTCCCACTTCGTGCTGATGCCGTCGCTGGCGAGCACGATGGTCGTGCCTTCGGCCCACTTGTAGGACCAGACGCGCACGCGCTCGAAGCGCGCGCCGAGCGTGCCGTTGGTCGAGATGGGGCGCGCGGGCGCGGGCGCATTGAAGACGCGCACGTCGATGTTGCCCACGCCCGCATAGTGCAAAGCTTCCTGCGCGCTGTCCACGACGCACGCGCCGAGGACCGCGCCGCGCGTGCCGCGCAAGGCGGCGTGCGCCGCATGAAAGAGTTCATCAAGCGGTTCGCCTTGCCATTCGCCTAGCGCGTCGAGCGCGACGAGTGAAGCCTCGTAAGCGCCGCTGCCGTGCCCCAAGCCGTCCACGACCGCGCAGAGCATCTGCGGCCCGCGTCGCCGCACGAAGTACGCATCGCCGTTGCGTGTCTCGTTCGGGTGCGGCCGGCTGAACGCGCCCACGCGGCGCGCGGTCGCGCCATGCGCGCGCGACGATAGCCGCGTCGTCGCCACCCACTTGCGCCCCACCAGCACAGTGCCGTGCGTCGTGCGACGCTGCGGCGGCAATCTGCTCAACGTGCCGGTCGCGCGCACGGTTGAATATAGATCGAACTCGTCCATGAGTCGCCGCACTGCGCCGAGGCCCGTGCCGAGGCTGCCGCCGGTCGAGACGCCGTCGCGCACCGCGCGCGCCAGATCAGAGATGCCCGGCCCCTTGTCCCAATAGCACAGTTCGACGCCCGGCTCAGCGCCGAGCGGCCGCATGAAGTGCAGCCAGCCGCCGCGCGCTGCGTAGCGCACCGCGTTCGTGCCAAGCTCCTGCACGACGATGTCCAACTCGGCCAACTCGCGCTCCGAAAAACCAACCTCGCGCGCATAGGCATGCACCGCGCGCCGCGCCGCGCCGACCTGCGCCTCGTCCCGCACCTCCATTGATTGAATCTCACGCATAACTATAGGGATGAAGAAGAAATGATGAACGATGAATGGTGACTGATGAATAAGCAGCTATTCGTCAATCATCGTTCCGCATCCTTTTCATTCCTCATCCCTGCGCCCTCATCCCTTTATCTTATAACCAGCGCACGACCGTGACGCTCGTGCCGCGTTCGGGGGAAGTGTCGATGGTGAACTCGTGGGTCAGACGTTTTGAGCCGGGCAGACCTTGACCCAAGCCGCCGCCGGTCGAGAAGCCATCGCGCATGGCGGCGGCGACATCTTTGATGCCGGGCCCGGAATCTTCAAAGACTAAACGCAACCCGCCGCGCCCGTGCGCGTCCGTGACGGGCTGCACGATCAAACGCCCGCGCCCGGCATACTTGACGACGTTGCGTGCCAGTTCGGACGCGACCGTGGCGAGGCGCGTCTGATCCAGAAGGCCGAAGCCGAGCGCACCCGCCATGCGCCGCACCTCGTTGCGCGCCACGACCACGTCGTCGTCGCGTTCAAGCGCGATGGAACGACTCTCCAAATAGACCTGATCCTTCGTCCAGCAGCCACGCGTCCTCGTCGTCGCGTCCGTCCAGTTCGGCGCGTAAGAGCTTGATGCCTTCGTCCACGTTCAAGACCGTCTCGACGCCGCGCAACTCAAGCCCCAACTCGACGAGCGTGATCGCCACGGCCGGGCGCATGCCGACTACGACCGTGCGCGCGTCCATGATGCGCGCCATCGCGGCGATGTCCGAGAGCATGCGCCCGATGAACGAATCAACCATCTCAAGCAGCGAGATGTCGATCAGCACGCCGCGCGCGCCCGTGCGTTCGAGTTCCGCGAGTATGCGCTCTTGCAAGTGGATAACCGTGTGGTCGTCCATGTCCACTTGAATCGGGACAACCAGAACCCGCCCCACTTTCAAGATCGGGATGCGCTGCGCGCCGTTCATAAGCCTCTCTCCGAAAGCTAACGATGAAGGTGGAATGATGATTGATGAACGAAACCGCGTCTCACCCGGTCATGCTCCGCGCGTCATGCTTTAAGTTGATTCTGGTCGGCGTGTGCTGCGCTCGCTTCGTTCGACTTCGCGCCCGCCCCTGCGTTGTGGGCGCGCAACTGTGCGAGCGCGGCGACGGGCACGATGGCGCGTCCGATCAGTTCGAGGGCGAGCTTGATGCCGTCCGACATTTGCGCGCGCGTCGTGATCTGCGAGAGGTCGATGCCGAGTTGCACCATCGTCTGCGCGATAGCGGGCGAGACGCCGGTGAGGATGCAGCGCGCGCCCATGAGCCGCGCCGCCGTCACGGTCTTGATCAGGTGGTTGGCGACGAGCGTGTCCATCGTCCGCACGCCCGTGATGTCGAGAATGGCGACCGTCGAGCCGGTGTCAACGATGCGCTGCAAGAGCGCCTCCATCATCAACTGCGCGCGGCGCGAATCCAACGTGCCGATGATGGGCAGCGTCAGGATTTTGTCCCAGACTTTGATGACCGGCGTGGACAACTCCATCATGTCGGCGCGCTGCTGGCGGATGATCTCCTCGCGCGAACGGATGAAGTTTTCGACCATGACGAGCGCCATCTTGTCGATCAGCCCGGCGAAGTAGTCCAACTCGTGCGCGAGCGTGCGCGCGTCGCCCGTGAAGTCTTCGACGAGCATCGGGCGCGCAGTGTTGCGCAGCGCGATGACGTAAGAAGCGTTCTCAAGCGGCGTGAGTCCTTTGATGGCGCGCAGACGGGAAATCTCGTTGAGCAGACGCCGCAACTCGTCGAATGCCGCATCATCGAAGCTTGCACCGCCGGAATCGTCGATGCCTTGCACCAGCAGATCGAGCAGCGCGCGCGACTGTTGCTGCAACTCTTTTTTCGTGATCAACTCGTCGCGGAAATCGTCCGAGTCAAGCCGGTCTTTAATCCAGAGGTTGAGAATCTCGTCGCGGCGTGTGCCGAGCAGTTCGGCGATGCGGCGCGAATAGTTTTGCGTCTCGGTGGCGCTACTGTTGTCTATCATCGTGTCCATTATCCGTCGAGCGCGCGAAGAGTGCGCGGGAGAGCGCGCGCGCATGACAAAATGTTCGGGGGCGATTGGCGAGCTATATTAGCATCGCGGCGGGTAAAAGCAACCGCAGGGGCGCGCGCAAGACAGCAAGTCCCGTCGGGGCGGGTTAAGATCAGCACGGCTGACCCTGATCCGCCCCGGCGGGACGACCAAATTGACGCGCCTAAGCGATGCGCCGCAACCGCGTCAAGGTTTGTACTTCTGCATCATCACCGTGACGAGCGGCGAGTCGCCGCTGGTGCGGCTGTAGGAAACCCAGTAGCCGGCCTTCGGGTAACGCACAAGTCGATACATCGAGCCGTCGGGCTTGGCGGTGAGTTCAGCGCCGAGCACCAGCTTGCACGCGGGCGCTTTGTCCGCGCCGAGGTAGATGATGGCGACGGACGTGACGAGATGCTGCGCGTCATAGGAGAGTTGCGCCGTCTCGTTGCCGTCCGAGAAGGCGTAGAAGTCCTGCGCGTCGCTTTTGTCTTGCGGCGAGCCGAGTTTCTTGCGGGCTTCGTCGGCGGGCATGCCGATCCGAACGCCTTTGTACTCGCTAAAGACGGGCGCGTCGGTCGCCTCGGTCTGCGTTTGGTCTTGCGCGCGTGCGCGCTCCGGCGTGACGACGACAACGGCGAGCGCGCAGCACAACAGGCACAGGCCGAGCGGCCACAGTCTCGATAGACGATTAAAGAACTGCGACATAAGGGGTGCTCCTTCCGGGCAAGGCTCGACTTCAGCACAAGGTAACAGGCCCGACCCACGAACGATGCGAAAAGTTGAAGAGAAGAGAAGCGCGTTTGCTACGCGCTTGCCGCGGCCTGCGAACCCCGGCTGGGTAGGCCGAAAAGATATGGCCCGCGCGGGCGCGAAGTCAATAGAAGAAGCAACAAGAAATGCAAAATGATGAATGCCAAATGCAGAATGATGAACGATGAATGGTGCATGATGCATAGCAAACAGCTTAGCTTTCATTCATCATTTTGCCTTCATTGTTCAGTATTACTTAAAGCGGGATGCCGCGAAACTTCTCGGTTTTCTTTTCGGGTTTGACGAGGACGGCGTTGTCTTGTGTGCGTTGACGCTGCGCCGCGTCGCTGTGCCAGTTGGCCCATTCGCCGGGCGCGTCGAACGTCTCGCCGCCGTGTTTGGTGACGCGCTCGCGCACGCGGCACATGACCGGCGTGTTGACGCCGACGCCGCTGACGACCGCCTGCCCTTTGGTCAACGCGGGCAGCTCTTGCAAGAGTTGGCGGCCCGCGCCTTCGACCGACTTGGCCACCGTGTCTTGATCAATCGGATTGACGATCCGCATGATCACTTGCGTCATGCACTGCGAGAGTACGTCTTGATCGAGCTTGCCCGGTCGTTGCGTGATGAGGCCGATGCCGACGCCGAACTTGCGCCCCTCGGAAAGAATCTGTTTGAGAATGTTCGTGGACACAACGGTCTGCCCGGCGGGCGCGAAGCGGTGCGCCTCTTCAAGCAGCGCGAAGACCGGATAAGGCAAGTGGTTGTCGGTCGCTTGCTCGGCCTCTTGTCGGACGGTCATCATGCGCGCTTTGTTGACGCGCCGCAGGAGCGTGGCGACGACGACCTGCTGTTCGTGCTGTTCGATGTCTGAGAGTTGCAGGACGGTGCAGCGACCCGGTTGAAACAAATCTTTGAGCGGGATGTGTTCGTTGTCCGAGAAGATCGCGCCCGGTTTGTCGAAGCGTGAATCCAAGCGCCACAGCAAGCCCTCGATGGAACTGGCGTTGCTCGATTCGCTGCGCTCGCTGCCTTCGTACTTCTGCGCCTTCACCTCGTCGCGCAAGTCGTGATAGCCCCACAGCCCGCGCTCCGAGTCCGGCCGGTTCGTCAACGCGCGATAAGCCTGCGCGAGAAAGTGCAGCATCTTGTCCGACGTGCCTTCGGGCAACAGATACTTGATGTCGGCTTCGGTCAGCGACGAGAAGCGCACCTTCACGCGGTCGTGCGTATAGATTTTAACTTCGGGCTGATAACTGCCGGCCGCAAAGCGCGCGTCCGCTTCGATGGAGCGCAGCGTGTCGTACTCGCCGTGCGGATCGACGATCAAAACGGCCGCGCGGTTGTGCGGCATCATCAACTCTTCGACCAGCACGCCCGCCGTGTACGACTTGCCCGCGCCCGTCGAAGCAAGGATCGCAAGGTGCGTCGAAACCACATCTTTGACCGACAACACAACGGGCACTTCGCCCGCGCTTCGCGTCAACAAGCTACCGAGATGCGCCGCGCCTTGCTCGCCCACGCGGCGCGGCGAGAGCACATCTCCAAGCGTCTCGGACGAAGCGAGCAGGACGGGTGCGCCCGCTTCGGGCGGAATGCGCGGGTTGACGAAGTCGCCCAAACGCGCGCTGAAATAGCCGATAGTCTCGACCGTGATCTCGTACAACTCGCAACCTTCGCCGTCCAATCCGATCAGCGCGGAGACGACGGCCGGCGGCGTTTCAGGATCAGCTAAAAACGTATCCGGCAGATTACGCACCATCCGTCTGGTCGTCACCGTGCCGAGGATGCGCCGCTCCTCGCTGCCGTCGCGCGCCGTGTAATAGACGAACTCGCCAATGCGCGCGCGCCGGTTATCCGCCGTAATAAACAGATACTCATGCGGTCGCTCGCCCGGCCCCTTGATCGTGCCGACGAGTTGATCTGTGCTGTCTGATTGCGAACTCATGGGGTGTTACTTCGAGGCAAATTAGTTGTGCTGTTGCTTGCTCTACCTAAGCCGCGTCGTCGAACTCGACGCGCGCGTAAATCTCCGCGAGCGATAGTTCAACGCCGAGCGCGTTAATAACGATGCGCGCCTGTGCGTCAGCATATTGTTGGCACGGCCACTCGGCGCGTGCGTCGCGCACAGTCGCGGGGTTGTTGAAATGTTCGACGCGTATGCTCGTCTGTTCGATCAGCACGTACTCGCGCATGCTTGGCAGTTCACGATACAAGGTAAACTTGCCGCCGCGATCATAATCCTTCGTTGACTCGGACAGAACTTCAACGATCACAGTCGGGTTCAGCACCGTGTCCAAACGGTCTGTCGCGCTCAACTCGACACCGCCGCAAACGACCAGCAGATCAGGATAAGTGTATAGCCCGCCCGGTGTCCGCACGCGCAGATCGCTACTGAAGATTTCGCAATCCGACCCTTCGAGTTGTGCGCGCAAGGCCGCGAAGACGTTGCCCACGATCCGGTTGTGGCGCAACGACGCGCCCGCCATCGCAAAAATTTCGCCGCCGTGAAACTCGTGTCTGACGGGCGAGCTTTCTTCGATAGCGAAGTAGTCTTCGATGGTGTAATGGCGTTCGGCTTGGTGGTGCATGTCGGTCGCCCGGTTAATGGCAATAGGGTCGCAACTAAAACGCCGGCCGCGGCCGGCTGCGACGTTGACCCTATTCTACTCCTTAATGCCCCGCGCGACAGCCTCTAGATCGGCCGCGACCATCTCTTTGACCAGACTCTCGAAGGTGTATTCGGGTTGCCAGTTCAACTCGTGGCGCGCTTTGGTGGCGTCGCCGATGAGCAGATCGACTTCGGCCGGGCGATAGTAACGTTCGTCTTGCCGGACGTAGTCGCGGTAGCTCAAGCCGACTTCGGCGAACGCAAGTTCGCAAAACTCTTTGACCGTATGCGTCTCGCCGGAAGCGACCACGTAATCGTCGGGTTGCGGCTGTTGCAGCATCAGGTGCATGGCGCGCACGTAGTCGCGTGCGTGGCCCCAGTCGCGGCGCGCTTCGAGGTTGCCGAGGCGCAGTTCGTCTGTGAGTTTGTGCTTGATGCGCGCGACGGTCGAAGTGATCTTGCGCGTGACGAACTCGTGCCCGCGCCGGCTACTCTCGTGATTGAAGAGAATGCCGCTGACCGCGAACATATCGTAAGCCTCGCGGTAGTTGCGTGTGAGATCGAAGCCCGCGACCTTGCTGATGCCGTAAGGCGAGCGCGGGTGAAAGCGCGTCGTCTCGCACTGCGGCGTCTCGGCCACCTTGCCGAACATCTCGGATGAACCGGCGAAGTAGAAGCGGCACTGCGGGCGCAACTCACGAAGCGCGGCCAGCAGATAGTGCGTGCCGTTGATGTTCGTGTTCATCGTCGAGAAGCCGTCGCGGAACGATTCGGCGACGAACGACTGCGCGGCGAGGTGATAACACTCGTCGAACTCGTGGCGACTGATGATGTGGAAGATCGACGCGTAAGATTCGAGGCTTGCCGGGTGCAGCGTCACATGGTCGAGCAAGTGCGCGAGGCGCGTGAAGCGGCGTTGCGGGTCTTCGAGCGCGACGCGGCGCACGAGGCCATGCACCTCGTAACCTTGCGCGAGCAGCAACTCCGTCAGGTAACTTCCGTCCTGTCCCGTGATACCGGTGATAAGGGCCTTTTTCGTCAAACGATCAACTCCGCGCTGTTTTATGGTTGGAAACGTGCGAGCACGTCCACGACGTACTGCTGCTGTTCCAAAGTCAACTCAGGGAACAGCGGCAGCGCAAGCGTCTCGCTGGCGGCGCGCTCGGCCTCAGGCAAGTCGCCGTGGCTGTAGCCCAGATAGGCGAAGCACTCTTGCAGGTGCAGCGGCACAGGATAATAGACCTTCGTGCCGACGCCGTGCGCGCGCAGGTGCGCCAAGAGCGGATCGCGCAACTCGGCCGCCACGCGGACAACGTAGAGGTGAAAGGCGTGGCGCGTGTTCTGGCGGATGAAGGGCGGCACGAGCCGGAAGGGCAGATGCGCGTTCAGCAACAGCAGCGTGTAGCTTTCGGCCTTCGCGCGGCGCGCCTGTGCCCACTCATCTAAGTGCGGCAGTTTGACGCGCAAGACGGCCGCTTGCACGGCGTCGAGACGGCTGTTGAAGCCGACCTCACGGTGCAGGTACTCGGTCGCGCCGCCGTGGATGCGCAGGGCGCGCAGTCGCTCGGCGAGCGCGTCGTCGTCGGTTGTCAAGAGGCCGCCTTCGCCTGCCGCGCCCAGATTTTTGGATGGATAAAAACTGAAGCAGCCGATGCGGCTCATCGAGCCTGCGCGGCGGCCGTTGTCTTCCGCGCCGATGGCCTGCGCCGCGTCTTCGATGACGGGCAGATTATGGCGCGTAGCGATCTCATTGATCGCGTCCATCTCGGCGCACTGCCCGTAGAGATGGACGGGCATGATGGCGCGCGTGCGCTCTGTGATCGCGGCCTCGATCAAGTTCGGATCGATGTTGTAAGTGCGCGGGTCTGTGTCCACGAAGACGGGGCGCGCGCCCGTGCGGGCGACCGCCCCGCCGGTGGCGAAGAAGGTATGCGGCGTGGTGATAACTTCGTCGCCGGTCTTCACGTCCAACGCCATCAGCGCGAGCAGCAAGGCATCCGAGCCGGAAGCACAACCGATTGCATGTTTCGCCTGACAGTATTGCGCCAACTCGGTTTCGAGCGCGCCCACTTCAGGACCTAAGACGAACTGCTGCGAGTCGAGCACGCGCTCGATGGCCGTGCGCAACTCGTCGCGCAGCGGCTCGTGTTGCTGCTTCAGATCGAACAATGGAACGTTCATTTGTGGTGCTGCTTGTACCATCGTTAAACCTCAAACGCGCTGGGCGTCCCGGCCGAGACGCTTGAAACTGCTGCTATAACTCAATCAGCCGGCCGCCTTGATTGATCGACTGCTGCGCCGCTTCGAGCAGGCGGACGACGCGCAGCCCCGACGCGCCATCCGTCAGCGGCCGGCGCTTGGTGCGGATGGCGTCGAGAAATTCGGCGCAGACGTGCGTGAGCGCCTCGGTCGAGTCGAGCTTCGGGACCCACACGTCGCCCGTGCGATAGCTGACGAGCGTGCGATAAGCGGCCTCTTTATCCGCGTCGTTCTCGATGCGATTGGTGGTCACGCCTTTATCATAAACGCGCACCTTCTCGGTCGGTTCGATGTCGTCATAGACGATCATCTTGCGACTGCCCGCGATCAACGTGCGGCGAATCTTGACGGGCGCGAGCCAGTTGAAATGAAAATGCGCGATGAACTGATCGGCGAAGCGCAACATGACGTAAGCGATGTTTTCGACACCCGGCTCGATGTGACTGCTGCCCGTGGCCGTCAAAGCGACAGGTTCGCGCCCGACGATATAATCCATGATCGACAGATCGTGCGGCGCTAAATCCCAGACGACGTTGATGTCGCGTTGGAAGAGGCCGAGGTTGATCCGCACCGAGTCGAAATAGAGCAGGTCGCCGATCTCGCCGCTGTCCACGATCTCTTTGATCTTGCGCACCGCGCCCGTGTAGATGAACGTGTGATCGAGCATCAACGTCCGGCCCGTGGTTTCGGCCAGCCGCAGCAACTCGTCGGCCTCGCGCATGTTCGTCGTGAACGGCTTCTCGACGAGGACGTGTTTGCCGGCCTGCAAAGCCTCTTTGACGAACCGATAATGCGTGGCGACAGGTGTGGCGACGACAACGGCCTCAAGCGCCGTGTCGGCGAGCAACTCTTGATAGTCGGTCGTCATGCGCGCGGACGGATAACGGCGGCCGATCCCGTGCAGCCGGTGCGCGTCCACGTCGCAAATCCAACGCAGCGCCGCCCGCTCGTTCTCCACGAAGTTGCGGATCAGATTCGGGCCCCAATAGCCGCAACCGATGACGCCAACAGTAGTCATAAAAACGTGAATCGTGAATCGTAGATCGTGAATAGATCAAACACCGGCTCTTAGCTATTCACGCTTTACGATTCACGATCTACTTCTCTTAAAATCCGGGCCGGGTTGCCGGCGACGATTGCGCCGGGGGGGACATCTCTGGTGACGACCGCGCCTGCGCCGACGATGGCGCGCGCGCCGATCTCCAAGCCGCCTAAGATGGTTGCGCCCGTGCCGATGGATGCGCCGTGGCGCACGATGGTCGGCGCAAGCGGCCAGTCGGCATCCGTTTGCGGCGTGCCGTCGCGGTTGGTCGCGCGCGGGTAGCGGTCGTTGATGAACTGGACGCCGTGCCCGACGAAGACTTCATCTTCGACGTGGACGCCTTCGCAGATGAACGTGTGGCTTGAGATTTTGCAGCGCGCGCCGACGATTGCGCCCTTTTGAATTTCGACGAACGTGCCGATGCGCGTCTCGTCGCCGATGCGGCAGCCGTAGAGGTTGACGAAGTTATAAATCCGCACGTCGCGCCCCAGCACGACATCCGGCGCGATGACGCAAAACTCGCCGCGCATCACGCTCAAGCGCCTCGCCCGGTTGCGCCCGCGGGCGCAGACTCGTCCGCGTCGTCGTCGTCATCCTGCGCGTAATAGTTCGAGTAGTAGCCGCCGTAGCCGTAGTAGTCTGTGCCTTCCATCTTCACGTTGTTCAAGACGATGCCGAAGATGTGCGCGCCCACGTCCATCAACTGCTGCTTGGCGCGGCGCACAACCGCGCGCGACGAACGCCCGCCGTGAACCACGAGCATCACGCCGTCAACCATCGTCGAAAGGATCGACGCGTCGGTGAACGAGATGGCGGGCGGCGAATCGATGATGATGTGCGTGAAGTGCTCGCCCAACAGGTGCAGCAGACGGCGCATCTCGTCAGAGCCGAGCAGTTCGGCCGCGTTCGGCGGCACGGGACCTGACGTGATGACTTTTAAGTTCTGCTGCCGCTCGTAGGGCTGGATCAACTCGCTGACGTTCATCTCGCCGGACAGGTAGTTGGTCACGCCCCGCTTGTTATCCATCTGGAAGTGGGCATGCACGCGCGGGCGGCGCAGGTCGCAATCGAGGATGAGCACTTCCGCGCCGGTCTGCGCGAGCATCATCGCGGTGTTGACCGCAGTTGTCGTCTTACCTTCGGACGGTTGACTCGACGTGACGAGCACGGTCTTCGGCGGTTGCCCCGCCGACGATAACAGCAGCGACGTGCGCAAGTGGCGATAGGCTTCCGCGACGGGCGAGCGCGCCTCTTCGATCAGCGCGAGCGCGGTATTGTCGGAGTGGTCCATCGCGGGCGCACCGCGCGCGAAGGCGAGCCGGCGCAGTTCACGCGGCGCAGGGATGAGCGCCAGCGTCGGCAGATGTATGTGCCGGTCCACGTCTTCGATGGACTTGAGCGTGTCGTCCAAGTAGTCGAGCAGGAAGGCGAGGCCGATGCCTGCGCCGAGCGCGAGCATGAGCGCGATCATGATGTTACGCACGCGCGGCGGCCCGACCAGATGCGGCGTGCGCGCCGACGTTTGAATGCTGACGTTGCTCGATTGCTCTGCGACCGCCGCCGTCTCCATCTCCGTGCGGCGCTGCAATAGCGCGGCGAGCATCTGCTTGCTGGTTTCGATCTGCTGGTTGAGATTGCCGAGGCCGATCTCTTTCACGCTCACGTCCGTGGCGATGCCGCGCTCTTGACTGTAGGTCGAGCGCAGTTTGGCCTCGCGCTGCTTGGCGGCGTCGAGTTCCGCGCCCATCGCGGTCACGATGTCGGCCGCCGACTTGTCCAACGCGCCCCGCACTTGTTTGATCTGCGCGTCGATCTTCTTCACCTCCGGCCACTCCGACGTGTACTGTTGCAGCAGCGCCTCGCGTCGTTCCTGCAAGCCGTCGAGCTTCTCCTTGAGCACTTGCACCTGCTTGCTCTCCAACACCTTCGGGATCGAGAACACGTCGCGGGCGGCCTGCGCGCGTTGCGCGGCGTCGTAGTCGGCTTGCAACTTCTTGACCATGTTCTCGGCGTTGAGCGACTCCATGCCGATATTTTCGACGCGCATGGCCGGCACGTTCAGCGCCTTGATGTCGGACTTGAGCGGGATGTTGTTCGCCTTCATGTAACCGATGCGCTGATTCTCTAACGACGAGAGTTGCTGTTGCAGATCGGTGATCTGCCGCGCGGTCGATTCCTTGAGGGCGACGGTGTTGCCCGTCTCGCGTTGGCGGTCGTTTTCGATGAAGACGGTGGCCAGCGTGTCGGCCACTCGGCGCGCGAGGTCGGGATCGTTGTGCCGGTAACGGATGACGACGAGGTTGGTGCGCTCGACCGGATCGACCGTCAGGTTGCCGGCCAGCGCGTCCTCGTAAGGTTCAAGTTGGGCGCGCTGTTCGGCCGTCAGGGCATACTGGTCGCCGGGCGCGGCTTCAGTCGCCACGGTCAGCCCGCCCTCCGCCGTGGTGGCGGGCGCGGCTTCGTCCGGCTTCGTCTTGTCGCGCCCGATGGCGCGGCGCAGCGTGGTCAGCAACGACGGGCGGGCCTGCCCGCCGAGGAACGTGGGATTGTTCTGTAGGCCCAGCTTGAGGACCACCTGTCGATGCAGGCTCTGATTCTCCAATAGCTTCAGTTGCGTGTTCCAGTATTGCTGATCGTTGCCTGTGTTAATGACCAAATCTTTCGAGCGGATGCCGCGCGCCTTCTGTTCGATCTGAATGGTCGTCTCCGCTTGGTAAATCGACGGCATCCGGTACATCTGGATCGCCACCAGCGTAGTGACGACCGTGACCAGACTGAGGATCAGCCACTTGCGCTTTAAGACGATGCTGAGGTAGTCGCGCAGGTGCGTCGGTTCAACACTTGAGTATGAGCCGGTGACCTGCACGTTCTGCGCCAACTCGCGCAAAGGGCGGTCGATGTTGCCGGCCGGAGTGGTCAACGGCAGCAGGCGATTATCTTGAGACATAACTTCTTTAACCTTACTTTAAAGCTTTGCAGTACAACGGGGCACGACAGGTCTTAACAGCCTCGCATAATAGCAGAGAAGGGGGGAAATGATGAATGCGGAAGGCTGAAGGCTGAAGGAAAAACAGGCTGTTCCTTATCCGTCATGCAGCCTGACATCCTTCTGCATGTCAGCGAACTCCATGAGCGCCGTGCGCCAGTCGGGCAAGGGCGCGAGGCCGATGGCGGCGGAGAGCAGGCAGCGCAGGCGCGAGTTACGCGGGCGCGGCGCGGGGCGTTGCAGCGTGTCCATCGAGACTTCCGCGATTGTCGCCGCCGGGTTGCCCGCCAGTTCCAGAGCCGCCCGCGCAAAGCCGGCAAAACTCGTCCCGTCGCCGCCGCCGACCGTGTGATAGACGCCGGGCAGATCAAGCTCGGCCAGTTCGCGCAAGCGCGCGGCTAAATGCGGCGCGTAGGTCGGCGTGCCGTAAGCATCGTTGATGGCGCTCAGGTGTTCGCCGCGCCGGGCGCGCGCAAGGACGGTCGAGAGAAAGTTGCGCCCGCCGGGGCCGAAGACCCAGCCCGTGCGCGCAACGATGGTGCGCGCCGATGCGACCTGCGCCAGCCATTCGCCTCGGCGTTTCGACAGCCCGTAGGCGCTCTGCGGCGCAGGGTCGTCGCGCTGCGTGTAGAAGTCTTCCTTGTCGCCCGCGAAGACGTAATCGGTCGAGATGGTGACGAGCGACGCGCCGACGGAGCGACTCGCCTGCGCCAACGTCTCGACGGCGCTGCCGTTGATGGCGAGCGCGCGTTCCGGGTTCAACTCGCAGCCGTCCACGTCCGTCCACGCGGCGCAGTTGATGACCGTTTCGGGCCGCGCACGTTCAAACGTGGCGTGAACTTCGTCCGTGTTCGTGATGTCGAGGCCGGCGCGGTCGTAAGCTAAAGTCTCGTCGCCGCGCGCCGTGCAGTGCGCGACGAGCGCGCGCCCGACCATGCCGTTCGCTCCTGTGATTAAAACTCTCAACGTGCGCCCGCCTCCACGCCGTATTGCCGCGCGTAGTATTCGCGGTACGCGCCTGAACGCGCGCGCGCGATCCACTCAGGGTTGTCGGCGTACCATTGAATCGTCTTGGCGAGGCCCGTCTGCCACGTCTCCTGTGGACGCCAGCCCAACTCCGTCTCGCACTTCGCCGGGTCAATCGCATAACGTCGATCATGACCGGGCCGATCCGCGACATAACGAATCAAAGTGGCCGGTTTGCCGAGCGCGGCCAGCAGACTCTCGACCACTTCGAGGTTGCGCCGCTCGTTGCGTGCGCCGACATTGTAAGTCGCGCCCGTCTGTCCCTTTGCTCAACGCCAACATGATCGCGCGGCAGTGGTCGTCCACATAAATCCAGTCGCGCACGTTCTGCCCGTCGCCGTAGACGGGCAGCGGTTCGTCGTTCAAGGCGTTGGCGATAAAGAGCGGGATCAGTTTTTCGGGGAACTGGCGCGGGCCGTAGTTGTTGCCGCAGCGCGTCGTCACGGTGTCGAGGCCGTGTGTGTGATGGGCGGCGCGCACCAGATGCTCGGCCGCCGCCTTCGATGCGGCGTATGGACTGTTCGGCGCAAACGGCGACGCTTCGGTGAAGAAGGCCGCGTCGTCTTCGGGCAGACTGCCCATCACCTCGTCGGTCGAGACGTGCAGGAAGCGCCGCACGCCACGCGCGCGCGCCGCGTCCAAGAGCACTTGCGTGCCGAGCACGTTGGTGCGCAGGAACTCGGCGGCCGAGGCGATGCTGCGATCAACGTGCGACTCGGCGGCGAAGTTGATGATCGCATCCGTCCCGGCCGCAAGCGCGGCCAGTACTTCGTCGCGGTTGCAGATGTCGCCGCGCACGAACTGGTGGCGCGCGTCGTCTAAGCCGACCAAGTTGTCGGGATTGCCCGCGTAGGTGAGCGCGTCGAAGTTGACGACGCGACAGTCGGGCCACTCGTCAAGCGCCAGCCTGACGAAAGCGGAGCCGATGAAGCCCGCGCCGCCGGTCACGAACAGTGTATGCATGTGTGATTCGTCGAGAAGAGTCAGGAATGTTGCCGGACTTGTTTTGCAGAGGCGGCCGGTTAGCCCGTCTGGGATTGATTAAAGAGCGAGCAACCGCGCGCACGTCTGTCGTTCTGTTGCTGCCACGCGCGAGCGGTTGTCGAGTTAAGGGCGGAGTATAGGTGCGCGCTTTCGGCAGTGTCAAGAATGCACGGCGCACACTTGCGCCCCCCGCGCGCAAGTGTGCTAGGCTAACGCCGGCTTAAGCCGCTCTAGCAATCCTCCTTAATTTTAGTCTGCCTGATTCAGCATGATCTTTACTGCGACGAAACTGCCGGGCGCATTCGTGATCGAACCGAAACGATTTACCGACGAGCGCGGTTTCTTTGCGCCCGCGTGGACGCAAACCGCCTTCGCCACGCACGGCATCACCGTGCCCACCACCGAATGCAACATCTCGGTCAGTGCCAAACAGGGCACGCTGCGCGGCATGCACTATCAACGGCCGCCCTACGCACAAGCCAAACTGGTGCGCTGCACGGCGGGCGCGATCTATGACGTGATCATCGATCTCAGACCTGATTCGCCAACCTACAAGCAGTGGTTCAGCGTGGAATTGACCGCCGACAACCGGCTCATGCTCTACGTGCCCGAAGACTTCGCGCATGGCTTCCTGACGCTGCGCGACGATACAGAGGTGGTCTATCAAGTGTCGGCTGCTTATGCGCCGGAATACGCTGCCGGCGTGCGCTGGAACGATCCTGCGTTCGGCGTCGAGTGGCCGGCGAGCGAGTTGATCTTGCTGCCGCGCGACGCGCAGTATCCCGATTTCAGTTAAGGCTCGGCCAGCCCGCGCAAGTAACCCCGGCATGCCGCTTGCCACACACGCCGCAGTTGTCCACAACCGTTAACGCACCGTCCACGAGTGTACACACAGTGGGCGTGCACGGCGGGTTGATTTCGCCGATTCCATTGGCTTGCTTTCCAATCTATCTTCCGGTATAAGACTTGCTCCCCCGTCCAGCCGTTAGGCAAGCGAACCTGGGGTCGCTCTCGCGAAGTTGAAACATCTGAAGTTAAAACATCTGATCGACCAGTACCGCCCGTAGATGGGGACGCACGTTCACGGGCAGCATAAGGGTCGTTAACTTCTTCTCCAATCTTGTTCCGCGTGGCGCTGATTAACTTGGCGCACGCTTGCTTGGGTTTGCCGGGCCGCCGGTAAGCTCTGGTCTGTGGAGCATGTCTCTATATTTCTCTCGTCCAATGGTTCCTGCGCGTGCGGCCCAGGAACCCCTAACCCTAAAGGAGCTACACGCACATGAGTAAGTTTCGCTGCATTCTACAAACATTGGCCTTGGTCATTTTCACCCTCGCCATCACCTCCATTGCTCAGGCGCAAGCCACGCGTACATGGGTTTCCGGCGTAGGCGACGACGTGAACCCGTGCAGCCGCACCGCCCCCTGCAAGACATTCGCCGGTGCGATCTCGAAGACGTTCATCAACGGCGAAATCGACGCGCTCGATCCGGGCGGCTTCGGTACGTTGACCATCACCAAGTCGATCACGGTTGACGGCACGGGCACTATGGCCTCGACGCTCGCCTCCGGCGCACCGCAGGGCTTTCTCGTCAACATCGCTGTGAACGCGAACGACCCACTCCGGAACGTGATCCTGCGCGGGCTGTCGATCAACGGCGCAGGTGCGAGTGGCGCGGTCGGCACGCGCACCGGCACGAATGGCGTTCGCGTACTCTCCGGCAATAACGTCTGGATCGAAAACTGTGTCATTTTCAACTTCGCCCAGAACGGCGTTGTCGTCACTAACGTGGCCAACAACTTCAACCTGTTCATCAGAGACAGCGTGATCCGTGACAACGGCTTGGACGGCGTGGCGATGAGTTCATCCAACTCGCTGAACTTCATGCGCGCGACGATTGAGAATAGCCACATGACCGGCAACCAAAACGGCATCAACGCGGGTGCTAACGCGCGCATCTCGGCCGATAACTGCTCGCTCTCCGGCAACACTAACGCCGGCGCGCTGGCACGGAGTCTGACGGCTGGCGTCGTCGCCGTGGTCAACCTCTCCAACTGTCAGGTTTCCGCCAACACGCAATTTGGCGTGCAGGCTGGCGGCGGCGGAGCCTTAGCCAATTCGATTGTGCGCTTGAACAAAAACCACGTCACCGGCAGTGGGACGGCTGGTGTCAACATCGGCACATCAGGCGAGGTCGACACTTACGGCAACAACCAAATCTTCGGCAATAACATAGATGGTTGCCCCGGTTGCACGGCGATTCCGACACCCAACTCCTAAACCATCCGCTTGACGCGGCTCAACGCGTTGCGCCCGCTCGCTTCGATGAAGCAGGCGGGCGCAACTTTTTGGCGCACCCGCACCGGGCACAAGCTGGCACAGTCCGGCTCGCGGCTGCCGTGGGCCCTGCTTGACGGCCGGCGGCGCGTGCCGCTAGACTCGCGCTTCCTTAGTTTCAAGCTATAGCTGCTCTATGCGAGACTTGCGGTCATTGCTACAGCCAGCCAGCACCTGTCTTGAATGGCCTGCGGGCCAGTGCGCCGCTACGCGATGAAATCTATCCTCAAAGCTACGGCCGTGCTGAGCAGTGTCTCAGTCGTCAACATCCTTCTCGGCCTCGTGTCGGCGAAGGTCAACGCAGTGCTGCTCGGTCCGCACGGCGTCGGCTACATGGGGTTGCTGCAAAGTCTGGTCAGCCTATCCGTCATCATCGCCGGCATGGGCGTCGGCACAAGCCTTGTGCGGGCCGGCGCGAAAGTGTTGGCCGAGGGCGACGAGCGGCAACTGGCGGCGTTGCGGCGCGGCGCGTGGCTGCTGAGCGGGGCTTTGGGCGGGCTGGCGCTGTTCTTGCTTGTCGTCTTGCGCCGGCCGCTGAGCCAACTCATGCTGGGCGGCACGGAGCATACGGGCGCGGTCATGCTGATGGGCGTGGCGCTGCTGCTCACGCTCGCAACAAGCGTTCAGATGAGCCTCCTGAACGCGCACCATCGGATCGCCGATCTGGCGCGCGTCGGCGTGTTGGGCAGCATCTTGAGCGTGCCGCTGATGCTGCTGATCGTTTGGCGCTGGCGCGAGCAGGGAATTACGCTCGCGGTGCTGGCCGGTTGCGTCGTCAATTGGGCCGTCTCGCTCTATTTTGTGCGCGGCCGCGTGCCTGCGCCACGGCTGACCCTGCGCCGCCATGAAGTCTTCGCGGCGGCACGCTCGCTGTTGGGCTTTGGCGTGCCGTTTATGGCGAGCACGCTGGTCGGGACGGGCGTGGTCATGTTCATGCCGGTGCTGGTCTTGCATGTGCTCAGCCGCGCGGACGTGGGCTTCTACCGGGCGGCCTCGGCCATCTCGATCAGCTATCTCGGCGTCCTGTTGACGGCGATGGGACAGGACTATTACCCGCGCGCCTCGGCCGTCGTCGAGCAACCGGCCGCCTTAGGGCAACTCGTCAACGATCAACTGCGGCTCGTACTGCTACTGGCCGGCCCGGTCATTCTCGGCATGTTGGCGCTTGTGCCATACCTTGTGCCGCTGGTCTATTCGGCGCAGTTCATCCCGGCGAGCAGTCTGCTCGAATGGCAGTTGATCGGCGATCTGTTCAAGTTCTCAAGTTGGACGATGGCCATGGTCGTGTTGACGCGCATGGGCAGCAAGAGCTACTTCTGGATCGAGTTGATGGGCGGGTCGCTTGGGTTGGTGACGGGGTGGTACGGGATGCGCCGGTTCGGGCTTGAAGGGCTGGGCCTGAGTTTCGCGCTGAGTGCCGTAGTCTACTTCAGCGTGTGCCTGCTCATGCTCCGGCGCAACATTGGTCTGCGCTGGACAACGGAGAATAAGCTGCTATTCTTGCTCCTTGTGCTGATGACCTTGATTGTTCGCGCCTTGCCCTATGCAGGCTTGGAACGGCTGCGGACGCCGGTTGCATTGGCGCTGGCTGTGCTGTTTGGGGTGGGCAGTCTATATAAGATTTGGGGCGAGGTGGGCGGCTTGCAAGGGCTGGTGGCGTGGCGCAGCCGGAGCAAACGGAATGCGTACCGGACGGCGGAATAATTTATTTGGATGAGTGATGGCCTTATTGCGAAACTCTCTCGGCAGGGTGAAATATAAACTGAACAGGCTGAGGGTAAGGGCCGCCTCGATCAAGGGTAAGTATTATTGCCCCGTCTGCGCGCACCGCGTCAGCCGCTTCGAGCCACTGTCGCCCGCCTTCGTGGTCACGGCGCAGCAACACGGCTTCAACTACACAGTTGACGAGGCCGAAACTTGCAACGCGGCGCACTACGCCTGTCCTTTCTGCGGCGCGGCCGACCGCGAGCGCCTATACGCCCTCTACCTGCATGACTATCTCAGCGCGCCCGCAGCCGGACAACGGATCATAGATTTCGCGCCGTCGGCTCCGCTCACGCGCTTCATTCGCCGCCGCATCACCCAAGCCGCCCCGCAGAGTTCTTACCGCACGGCCGATCTGTTCCGGGCCGATGTGGACGACAAGATTGACATCACGGACATGCGCGACTATCCGGCGGGCGCGTTCGACTTCTTCATCTGTTCGCACGTATTGGAGCATGTCGCGGACGACCGGGCGGCGCTGCGCGAGTTGCATCGCATCCTGACGCCGGGCGGGCGCGGCATCCTAGTCGTGCCCATCGTCCTGACGATTGACGAGATTGACGAAGACCCGACCGTGACCGATCCGGCCGAGCGTTGGCGACGCTTCGGGCAAGACGATCATGTGCGCCTGTACTCCAAGCAGGGCTTTTTGGCGCGCGTGCGCGCCGCCGGGTTCGTCGTCCACGAACTCGACCGCGAGGCGTTCGGGGCCGAGACGTTTGCCCGGCACGGCATCTCAGACCAGAGTGTCTTGTACGTGGTGGAGAAGACGTGAGCGAGGGCACGGCGCACATTGGGGCCGAGCCGGCGGCGGGCGCGAGCGGTTACCTGCATCGGGCTTATGCCGAGGCGTTGGCCGGCTACGGCCGGCCGCGCGAGTTGCCCCGGAGTCGCGGGTGGATTTTGCAGCGCCGGATCGCGGCGTGGGCTGAGTCCGACGCGATGTGGTGCTACCCGCTGTTCTGCTGCCGGGATTGGTCTGGGCTGCGCCGCCGACCTTGAAGACTTGACCGGCGAACTGGTCAGCATCGCCGTGGTCACAGACCCATTCGGCCAGTACGACGAAGCATACTTGCGCGCTTGCTTCCGAGACGTAGTTATTCCGTTCAAGCAGCATTTCGTCGTCGATCTCAGTCAGCCGCCGGAGGGCCTTCGTCCACGCGCACCATCGGCGCTCGGCGCGTAAGGCGCGCGCCGTGCTGGCGGTCGAACGGTGCGCCGAGCCGGTTGCGTTGCTCGACGCTTGGACGGCCCTGTACGACAATCTGAGCGCGCGCCACGGCATCACGGGGCTGACGGCTTTCTCGCGCGAAAGTTTCGCCGCGCAGTTGAGCGTGCCGGGGCTGGTGGCCCTGCGCGCGGTCGAAGGCGACGCCACCGTCGGCATGTTGCTGTGGTATGTTCAAGGCGACGTGGCCTATTACCACTTGGGCGCTTACAGCGAGCGCGGTTATGAACTGCGGGCCTCGTTCGCCCTGTTCAGTTACGCGCTGGAATACTTCGCGCAGCACGGGCTGCGCTATCTCAATCTGGGCGGCGGGGCGGGCACGGAGACGGGCGGCACTGCGGGCTTGAGCCGGTTCAAAGCCGGCTGGGCCAACGATACCCGCACGGCCTATTTTTGTGGTCGCATTCTGGACCATGACAGATACGCCGAGCTAGTGCGCGCCAGCGGCGACCCGGCCACGAGTTATTTTCCCGCGTACCGGCTGGGCGAGTTTCAATGACCGCGCGGGCCGGCGCGCAACAGTTCGTGCGAACAACATAGAGATGGAGACGATGCAAGTGGATGACAGAGTAGCGGGGCTGTTGGCGGATGTGTTGCAACTGCCGGCGGCCAGCATCACCGATGACCTGACGATGCAGGACGTAGAGAGTTGGGACTCGCTCAAGCACATGGAACTGATCGTGTCGCTGGAAGAGTCGTTCGGGCAGCAGTTCACGTTCGACGAGATCGTGGCGATGCAGAGCGTGAGTGCGATCAAACGTGTGCTGCGGGAAAAGGGCGCGCAAAACTGACGTGGACCTGAGCGGCAAAAAAGTTATCGTCACGGGCGGCGCGCGCGGCCTCGGCCGGAGCATGGTTGAGCAACTTGTCGCGCGTGCGGCGCACGTCACGGTCTTCGACCTCGACGCGCAGGCGCTCGACGAATTGCGCGCGGCCCAACCGGGCGTGCATTGCGTTGTCTGCGATGTTGCAGACGACGCACAGGTGGTCGCCGCCACGGCGCGTTATCACGAGCAGTTCGGCGCGGCCGATGTCCTCGTCAACAACGCGGGTATTCTCTACAGCGCACCGCTCGTCCGCATGACACCCACCGGCATCGAGCGCCACGACCCGGCGATGTGGCGCAAAGTTATCGCCGCCGATCTGGATTCGGTCTTTTATATGACGGCCTGCATCGTCGAACAGATGATCACAACACGCACGCGCGGCGTTGTGGTCAACATCAGTTCCGTCTCGGCCGCGGGCAATCCGGGGCAGTCCGCTTACTCGGCGGCCAAGGCCGCAGTCAACGCTCTGACCGCGACGTGGGCGAAGGAGTTGAGCCTGATGGGCATTCGCGTCGTTGCGGTCGCCCCCGGTTTCACGGAGACGGAATCGACGAAACAAGCTTTGAGCGAGTCGGTGCTGCGCGAGACGGTCAAACGCGTTCCGTTGCGCCGGTTGGGCCGGCCGAAGAGATCGCGGCCGGCGTCGTCTGCGTGTTGGAGAACGACTTCTTCAACGGCAAGGTGTTCGAGTTGGACGGCGGCCTGATCATCTGAGCCGGCCTTTCGTGAGCGAGATGTACGAATACAACTTGGCACTGCGCTTCGAGTCGGTCGTCGCCACACATGCCGAGCGTCCCGCGCTCTGGTTCGGCGCGCACGAGGTTGTGCGCTACGACGAGTTGAACGCGCTGGCGAACCGGCTCGCGCGCTGGTTGCTGGCGCGCGGCGTGGGCGCGCGCGATGTGGTCTGCGTGTCGGGCGTGAAGTCGCGCTACACCTTTGCCTCGATGCTTGCGTGTCTGAAACTCGGCGCGGCTTACGTCATCCTCGACCCCGACAGTCCGGCCGAACGGCTACGCAAGATCATCACGACCTGCGAACCAAAACTCTTGTTGGCCGAGCGCGAGTTGTTGACGCGTTTGACCGAAGCGACAGCCGCGCTCGCCGTCGCCGTCGCGGAACAGCACGAAGACGAGCGCGACCTTGCTGCATACGACGAGACGAACTTAACTGAGGCGCGCGCCGTCACGGGCACGAACCCGGCTTACGTCATGTTCACGTCCGGCTCGACGGGCGTGCCGAAAGGCGCGGTGATGACGCACGCCAACGTGCTCAACCTCGTCGCGTGGGGACAGGCGACCTTCGATGTCACGCCCGCCGACCGGCTCACGAACGTCAACCCGCTCTACTTCGATAACTCCGTCTTCGATTTCTACACGGCGCTCTTTACGGGCGCGTGCCTTGTGCCGTTCTCGAAAGTGGAAGTGCGCGACCCGCAGCAACTCGTAACGAAGGTGGACGACGCGGGCTGCACGCTCTGGTTCTCCGTGCCGTCGCTCTTGATCTTTTTGCAGACGATGAAGGCGGCCGACGGCCAGCGTCTGCGCTCGCTACGCCGCTTCGTCTTCGGCGGCGAAGGCTATCCGAAGGCCAAACTGAAAAAACTCTACGACGCTTACGCGGCGACGAGCGAGTTGTTCAACGTCTACGGCCCGACCGAATGCACCTGCATCTGTTCTGCTTATAAACTATCGGCCGCCGACTTCGAGGACCTGCAAGGGTTGCCGCCGCTCGGTTTCATCGCAGACAACTTCGCGTATCTGGTCCTCGACGACGAAGGGCGCGCTGTGCCTGCGGACACGGTGGGCGAGTTGTGTCTGTTGGGGCCGAACGTGGGCTTGGGTTACTACAACGATGCGGAGCGGACGGCGCAGAGTTTCGTGCCGAATCCGTATAGCGCCAACTTCCGCGAGATCATGTATCGCACGGGCGACATGGTGCGGCTCAATCCGGCGGACGGCAAGCTTTATATCCACGGGCGCAAGGACAATCAGATTAAGCACATGGGCTATCGCATCGAACTCGAAGAGATCGAGTCGGCGCTCAACCGGCTGGACTACGTAGCCGAAGCGGCGGCCTTGCACGCGACGGTCAATGGGTTGAGTCGGCTGGTGGCCGTCGTGGCGGCGCGGCGCACGTTCGATGATAATGAGATGCGGCTTGATCTGCGGCGCATCATTCCTGATTACATGCTGCCGTCCGTCTTTCACCGGGAAGAAGTGCTGCCGAAGAATCCCAACGGCAAGATTGACCGGCGGGCGTTGGCGGAGAAATATCTCCGCGCGTGAACGGGCGGGCACGAGGCGTTAAGCGATGAGCAAAGTCGTCATCTTCGGCGCAGGCAAGATTGCGGACGAGGCTTACTTTTATTTAACGAACGACAGTCCGCACGAGGTCGTCGCGTTCACGGTGGACGGCGCATACGTGACGCAGCCGGAGCTATGGGGCCGCCGGTCGTCGCGTTCGAGGAAGTCGCGGCCAAGTATCCGCCCGGCGAGTTCAAGATGTTCGTGGCCGTCGGTTATCAGAACTTGAACAAGTTTCGCGCGCAGAAGTATGAAGAGGCTAAGGCGCGCGGTTACGAACTGATCAGCTACGTCAGTTCGCGGGCCGCGAACGTCGGCGGGGTCGAGATTGGCGACAACTGTTTTATTCTTGAGTTCGCGGTCATTCAACCGTGCGCGCAAGTGGGCAGCAATGTCTTTCTGTGGAGCGGCAACCATGTCGGGCATCACGCGCGCGTCGGCGACCATTGCTACATCGCGGGCAACGTCGTCATCTCCGGCAGCACGGTCGTCGAGCCGTATTGCTTCCTCGGCGTGAGCGCGACCATCGGGCACGAGGTCACGGTCGGCGAAGGCAGCTTCATCGGCGCGGGCACGCTCATCACGAAGAACGTCGCGCCGCAGAGCGTCTATGTCATACCGGACACGCCGAAGTTTCGGCTCGACGCGCCCACGTTCCTGCGGCTGACCAAAATGAAATGACGCGCCCGCCGCGATTTCGGCGTGCGCGCCACCTTGCGAGAGAGTTGAGAGCATAGTAGATGAAACGTGAAGACGTGAGTTTGTTGGTCTGCCCGGAGACGCGGCAACCGCTGACGCTGGCAACGGCCGAAGAAGCCGGCGGCGAGATCACAGCCGGGTTGCTCAGCGCACCGGGCGGGCGCTCGTACCGCATCACGGCGGGCTTGCCCGACCTGACCTTTCCACCCGACCTCGCGGCCCAAGACGAGCACGCGCGCGTCTTCTACGACGGGCGGGCCGAAGCCTACGATCAGAACCTGCATTTGACGTTCAAAACGCACGGCGAGGACGAACAGCAGGTGCGTAATCGCTTTATCGACGCGTTGGAGTTGCAGCCCACGGCGCGCGTGTTGGAAGTCTCGTGCGGCACGGGGCGCGACTCCGAGATCATCGCCTCGCGCCTCGGCCCGAGGTCATCTCTGCTTGCAAGACATCTCGTTTGCGATGCTGGACCGCTGCCGGCGGCGGCTCGCCGAAGTGACCGTGCCGACGACCTATAGTTTGTCGAACGCTTGCTATCTGCCGTTCCCCGATCAGTATTTCGACGCCGTTTATAGCTTCGGCGGCCTTGGCGAGTTCTCCGACATCAAGCGGAGTCTGGCGGAGATGGTGCGCGTTAGCAAAGTCGGCGCGAAGATCGTTGTCGGCGACGAGAGTATGCCGCCGTGGTTGCGCGAGACTGAGTTTGCGAAGATTCTGACGATGACCAACAAGCAGTTTATGGCTAACGTGCCGCTCGCAGAGATGCCGGTCGAGGCGCGCGAGGTCTGTCTGCGTTGGGTGATCGGCGGCGTCTTCTACCTGCTTGAGTTTCGCGTCGGCGCGGGCGAACCCGTCGCCGACTTCGACTTCGAGATACCGGGGCCGCGCGGCGGCACGTACCGGACGCGCTATCTGGGCCAGATGGAAGGCGTGACGCCGGAGACGAAACAACTCGCGGAGTTGGCGCGCGCGCGCAAAGGTGTCAGCATGCACCGCTGGCTCGACGATGTGGTGCGGCAGGCGGCCGAGCGCGACTTGCAGACGGAGCCGCAAGGCTAAAAAGGTTGCGCGCGATGAAGTGGCAGAAAGGCGGACTGATCTTTAAACCGGGCGGCGACTGGATGCAGACGCACGCGCAAGTGCCTACGCCGCTCGCGGGCGACGGCTTCATCCGCGTCTATTTCTCATCGCGGCCCGAACGGCAGACCAGCCTGACGAGCTTCGTCGATCTCGACGCAGCCGATCCGGGCCGCGTGTTGCGCGTCAACCAGACGCCGCTCCTCGAACCGGGCCGGCCCGGCACGTTCGACGAACACGGCATCATGCCGGCCTCGGCCGTCAGGCACGGCGATCAGGTCTATCTGTATTACAGCGGTTGGTCGCGCGCCGCCTCCGTGCCCTACACCAACACGACGGGGCTGGCCATTAGCGACGACGGCGGCACGACGTTTCGCAAGGTGAGCGAAGGCCCGATCCTCGGCAAGAGCCGGCACGATCCGTTCTCGGCCACGTCGCCTGTGGTCCTGCGGACCGACGCGGCGTGGCATATGTGGTACTGCTCCGGCACGGGCTGGCTCAAGGTCGGCGACAAGTATGAGCATACTTACGACATTAAGTATGCGCGCTCGGCCGACGGCATTGATTGGCAACCCGTCGGGCAAGCCGTCATTCCGCAGCGCACCGAGTACGAGGCCATCACGCGCCCTTACGTCGTCGCGCACGCGGACGGTTATCATATGTGGTTCTGCTATCGCGGCAGCCACAGCTTCCGCGACGGTGCGGACGCGTATCGCATCGGGTATGCTCATTCGGTTGATTTGCAGACATGGGTACGCGCCGACGAGCAGGCCGGCATCGGCCCGTCCGACTCCGGCTGGGACGCAACGATGGTTGCATATCCGGCAGTTGTGACGGCGGCCGGGCGCACGTACCTATTTTATAACGGGAACGATTTCGGGGCTGAAGGTTTCGGCTATGCGAGTTGGGAGGATTGAACGCCGCATGACGACTGAAGGGCAAGACACGGTGTTACGGACGGAGCGGCTGCTGCTGCGCCCGCTTGAATTGACGGATGCAGACTTGCTCTGGCCGGCACTTCCGATCCGGAAATTTCGCGCTACATGGCTTGGGAGACGCATACCGACAAGGCGCAGACGGTCGAATTTTTACAAGGCGAGTTAGCGCGGCGCGCGTCGGGTCGCGGCGCAACGTGGGGCATCTTCAAGGACGGCGCGTTCTGCGGTATCGTCAGCTTGATCGGACTGGTCCGCAGCCACCGCGCCTTGACGTACAATAAGGCCGAACTCGCCTATTGGCTGCACCGCGACTATCAAGGGCAGGGCATTGCGACCGAGGCCGTGCGCCGCGTGATGGCTTACGCCTTCGACGAACTTGGGCTGCATAAAATCTTCGTCAGCCACTTCGCCATCAACGATGCGTCTGGCAAGCTCATCCGGCGACTGGGCTTTCGCTACGTCGGCGAGCAGCTTGAGGAGTTTCAAAAAGACGGCGTGTGGCACAACCACAAGACTTACGAGTTGCTTGCGCGCGAGTTTCGGGCCGCGCAAGGCTGACACGCCGCGCCGGCCCGCGATCAAACGGGAGGAGTTTAGAACCAAGTTATGACCGAAGCGACGGGTAAATTTGAGTTGCAGAAATTCGCTGCGCGTAAGCCTGAGTACTACGAAGGCTTGAATGAGATGTTAACGCTCGGCTTCGACGCGGCCGATTACATTCACTACTTCCCGGCCTTCGCGGGCCACCTGACCATCGCGCGCTTCCTCTCGCTCTACGAAGCGTACAAGATGACTCTGGGCGTGGCCGGGCACATCGCCGAGATCGGCGTCTTCAAAGGCGCGGGCAGCCTCTTCTTCGCCAAGCTGATGAAACTCTTCGAGCCGGAATCGTTAACGCTCGTGCATGGCTTCGACTGGTTTCAAGGCGCACAGATCACGGCCGAAGAGAAGTACGTTGCCGAGGGCGAGTGCTGCGAAGACTACGACCGGCTGCTGCGGCTCATTCGTGCCCAACGCCTCGACAACATGGTCCACGTCCACAACCTCGACGTGACGAAGGACCTCGATCAGTTCTTCCGCGACAACTCGCATTTGCAGTTCAAACTAATCTTTGCCGACTGCGGCATCTATGATGTCGTCAAGTCCACGCTGGAACACTTCTGGCCGCGACTGACGAGCGGCGGCATCATGATCTTCGATCAGTTCAACCACGAGGTTGCGCCGGGCGAGACGCGCGCGATCAAAGAGTTCATGCCGGACGCGAAGATGCGCACGTTCCCCTTCGGCTGGATGCCCACAACCTACGTAGTCAAGCCCTGAAGCAGCGGGCGCGAGGATGAAGCATTATGTCTGTGACGAAAGACAGCCCGGCCGCGCCGAAAAGCGCACTGGACGAACTGGCCATCTTGAGCGGCAACCCGCCGGCCTTCGCGGAGGCGCTGCACGTCGGCCGCCCGAACATCGGCGACCGGGAACAGTTTGAACAACGTGTGCGTGATATCTTAGATCGCCGCTGGCTGACCAACGGCGGGCGCTACGTGCAAGAGTTCGAGCAGCGCATCGCCGATCTCGTCGGCGTCGAGCACTGCGTCGCCATGTGCAACGCGACCGTCGCGTTGGAGATTGCGATCCGCGCGCTGGGGTTGACGGGCGAAGTGATCGTGCCCTCGTTTACCTTCGTCGCCACGGCGCACGCGCTTCAGTGGCAAGAGATCACGCCCGTCTTCTGCGACATCGATCCGCGCACCTACAATCTCGATCCGCGCCGCGTCGAACAGATGATCACGCCGCGCACGACCGGCATCATCGGCGTCCACGTCTTCGGCCGACCCTGCGCCGTGGACGCGCTGACCGACCTCGCCGAGCGGCGCGGCCTCAAGCTCTTGTTCGACTCGGCGCATGCCATTGGCTGCTCGGACAAAGGGCGCATGATCGGCGGCTTCGGCGACGCCGAGGTCTTCAGCTTCCACGCCACCAAGTTTCTCAACTCGCTCGAAGGCGGAGCCGTCGTCACCGATGACGCCGAGTTGGCGCAGAAGATGCGCCTGATGAAAAACTTCGGCTTCACCGCCTACGATCAGACCGACTACATCGGCACAAACGGCAAGATGAACGAGGTTGCGGCCGCGATGGGGCTGACGAATCTTGAGAGCATGGCTGAGTTCATCGCCGTCAATCGCCGCAACTACGAGCAGTACCGGCGCGAGTTGGCGGGCGTGCCGGGCCTCTCCGTGATCGAGTACGACGCGGCCGAGCGGCACAATTACCAGTACATCATTCTCGAAGTGGACGAAGCCATCACGGGCATCAGCCGCGATCAACTGATCAAGCTCCTGCATGCCGAGAACGTGCTGGCGCGGCGCTACTTCTATCCCGGCTGTCATCAGATGGAGCCGTATCGCTCATACTTCCCGCACGCGGGCCTGATGCTGCCCGTCACGGAACGGCTGGTCGAACGCGTGCTCTCGCTGCCCAACGGCACGGCGGTCGGCGCAACCGAAGTCGCCGGCATCTGCGCGCTCCTGCGGTTGGCGATCACGCACGGCGAGCAGTTGCGCACGCAGTTGTAAACATACATGAACGACAGTGCTCAACCGGCGGCGCAGGCGATGCAAGGGCCGCTCGTCACCATCTGGACGCCCTGCTACAACCACGAGCTTTACTTGGACGACTACTTTCAAGGGCTGCTCGCGCAGACTTATTCCAACATTCAACTCATCCTCATCGACGACGGCTCGACCGACGGCTCGTGGGCCAAGGTTTGCAGCTACGAGGCCCGGCTGCGCGCGAAGTTTCCGTCGGTCGTGCTTGAGCGGCACGACAACATCGGCCCGACCGCAGAGTTCCTCGCGCACTTCTGGCAGCATGCGACCGGCGAATATATGTGCATGCTCGAATCGGACGACTATTTCCTGCCGACGAAGATCGAAGAGAACGTCCGTTACTTTCAGGCGCACCCGGACGTGGGCGCAGTCCACAGCGAAGTCGATTACATCTATCCCGATCACATCGAGTATCGCCACTGGGAAACGACGGGGCAGCAAATACCGGAAGGCGACATCTTTGAAGCCCTGCTGCTCGGCAACTTCATCATGACCTGTTCCTTTTGCTGCCGCACGGACCTGATGCGGCAGCACATCGACTGGCGCGCGTACATGGCGAAGGGCTATCGCATGTTGGATTATGCCTGCTATCTGGATTTGGCCCGCCAGACCCGTTTTGGTTATATCAATAAGTCGCTCGCCCGCTACCGGATTTTGCAAAACTCTTGGGTGCATACCACCGATCTGCACCGGCAGTATCAAAACTTCCGCAACTATTATCTGATCACACTGGACTACATCCGGCAATATGGCGCACCGGACCAGACGCACCACGCCGCGTTGCGCAACATCCACACCGCCAACGCCGAATACGGCTACCGGCTGCACCTGCAAGAGCCGTTCTGGGAAGGCTACAACTGGCTCGCGCAAAACTGCCCGCGCCAGATGCAGACGCCGCGTTGGCGCGCGCGTGCGCTGGCCATGCGGAGTAAGCTGCTCTGGTGGCCGGTCCACGCGCTTGAGACGCGCATTCTGGGGCGGCGTATCGGACCTTGAAGCGGCGCGCGCGTAGGACGCGGCGCGGCAGCACACAGTTAGTCCAACAGTAAAGCACGGCCAACATGGCAGTCGAGATAGCGATCATCATTGTGAACTGGAACGGCGGCGAGTTGCTGCGCCGCTCACTGGCGAGCGTGTGGCAACACCCGCCGCGCCGGTCCTATGAGATCGTCGTCGTGGACAACGCTTCGACCGACGGCAGCCGCGAGTGGCTTGAAAGTTTAGGCGCGCGCGTGCGCCTGATCGCAAACGAAGACAATCGCGGCTTCGGGCGCGCGAACAATCAGGGGTTCGCCGCTTCGGCCGCGCCGCTGCTGTTGCTCTTGAACAGCGACGCGGAGGTGCAGGCCGGCGCGATTGACAAGCTCGTCGAAACGGTCAACTCGGACGAGCGCATCGGGGTCGTCGGGCCAAAACTTATTAACCCCGACGGCACGTTGCAGGCGAGCGTGTGGCGCAACCCCGTGACACCGTTCGAGACGGTAGCCAATGCGTTGCGCCTCTATAAACTCATGCCGCGCCGCATGCGGGGCGAACTGCTGCTCGGCTATCATTGGGATCATGCGCGTCGTCGCCGCGCACGCCTGTTGAGCGGCGCGGCGCTCATGGTCAAACGCAAATTGATCGACACGGTTGGCGGCTTCGACGAACGCTTTCATATGTACGGCGAAGATACCGAGTGGTCTTTGCGGATCGTGCGCGCGGGCTGGTGGATGTTGTTCGAGCCGGAGGCGACGGTCTTGCATCACGGCGGGCAGAGTTCCGCGAAGCGTTGGACCGAATTGGAAAAACGCCGCACAGAATATCAAGGCTTCTTTCGCTTTCAACGACTGTGCCTGTCGCGTCGCCTCGCACTCGCAAACGTCCTGACCGGCTGCGCGCTCACGGCGGCGCAGTACGCATGGCGGCGTCTGCGCGGGCAAGACTTGACCGCGCCGCGCATGGTGCTGCAACTGCATGCGACCGAGTTGAAGCAACTGCTCGCGGGCCGACGCGACGACGCGAGCGAAGGGCCGGCGCAGCAGGTCGCCAAGCGCACATTATGACGGTCAAGGTGTTGCACGTCATCACCACGCTTGGGCGCGGCGGGGCCGAGCGGCAACTCGTGAACCTTGTGTGCAACACAGAAGGCGCGGAGTTCGCGCACACGGTCTGCTACCTGCACCCGCCGGGCGACTTCGCCGCCGAGTTGACGCAGCACGGGCACGAGGTCATCTGTCTCAACCTGCCGCGCAAGTGGCCGTGGCTATTCGCGCCCGCGCGACTCGTGCCCATCTTACGTGCGCGCCGCCCTGATCTCATTCAAACGTGGCTATTCGAGGCGGACGTAAGCGCGCGGCTCAGCACACTCGTTGGCCCTTCGATCCCGATCATCAACACGCTGCACTTGACCACTTACGACGCGGAGACGATCCGCGCGGCCGGTTGGTCTGCGCGCAAGATGGCCGTGCTGCAACGACTCGACCGTTGGACGGCACGCGCGGCACGACCGCTGTTTGTCGCCGTCTCCGAAGCGGTCAAGCGGTCGGCGCTGCGCAACCTCGGCGTGCAATCATCAGACGTGCGCGTCATCTACAACTCAATCGATCAGACGACGCTTCAATGTGCGTCCGACGAGCCGCGCCGCATCAGACAAACGGCCGGGATACCGGCCGATGCTTTCGTCTTCGTGAACGTCGGGCGGCTTGCGCCGCAGAAGGGGCAGCCGGTGTTGCTGCGCGCGTTTAAAGACGTGGCAGGCGCGTTGCCGGATGCATATCTAGTCTTCGTTGGCGAAGGGCCGGCGGAAGAATCGCTCAAAGCGTTGGCGCGCGAGTTGGGCGTGGCCGAGCGGGTCAAGTTTTTAGGGCGGCGCGCGGACGTGGGCGCTTGTCTTGAGATGGCCGATGCGTTCGTCTTCCCGTCGCTGTTTGAAGGGTTGCCGCTCGCGCCGATTGAGGCGATGCTCAAAGGCTTGCCGTGCATCGTCGCGCGCATCGAGCCGGTGCTTGAGTTGTTCACGGACGGCGAGACGGGCGTGCTGGTCGCGCCCGGTTCGGCCGAAGATTGGCCACGGCGATGATCGAGTTGTACCACGCGCCGCAGTTGCGCCAACAACTCGGCGCACGCGCGCGGGCTTTGGCCCTCGAACGCTTCGACAGTCGCACGGGTCTGCGCGCGTGGGCGCAGCTTTATCGTGAGTTGGCGCAAGCAAACGGCCGGGGCGCGTCGTCTTCGTCGAATGCTTAACGCAGCAAAAAACTTTCACCACGAAGACACTTAAGACACGAAGCAGTAATGAATAAAGATCAGCTTGGCTGTCATCACGCAGCGTTCATTATTGCTTTCGTGGCTTCGTGGTTAGTTTTATCAACTACTCTATGAGCTAAGGGGTTGCGGATGGCTTGTCCTCTGTGCGGCGATGCGCGGGCGGGCGCGTCGTGGTTGGGCACGACTTATTATCACGGGCGCGAAATTCATTACGCACAATGCGCGGCGTGCGGCACGCTCTACTGCGCGCCGATGCCGAACGCGGCCACGCTCGCGGAGATGTACGGCCCCGATTACACGCAGGAGGGCGGGGGCGGGCACGTCGAGAACCCTAAGGAGCCAGAGCGTGTGGTCGCGTGGCTGAAGCAACTCACGCCGGGCACGTTCGTAGACTACGGGTGCGGCGGCGGCGAGTTGTTGACGGCGGCGACGGGCGCGGGCTGGCAAGCGGTCGGCGTAGAGTTTAGCGACGAAGTGGCGCGGCAAGTGTCGGCACGCACAGGCGCGCGCGTGTTCACGCGACCGCACGAGCGCGCAGACTTTCCGCTGGCGGACGTGCTGCACCTCGGCGACGTGATCGAGCATCTCACGCGGCTCGATGAACAGATGCCAGAGATTCTGCGCCTCGTCAAACCGGGCGGGTTATTGCTGGCGCAAGGACCACTCGAAGCCAACACGTCTTTGTTCACATTCGCGCTGGCCACGGCGCGCCGGCTGCGCCCACACAGGCGCACGGAGATGGCCCCGTATCACGTGCTGCTGGCGACGGCGCAGGGGCAGCGCGAGTTCTTTCGTCGCTTCGGGTTGACAGAGGTTGAGTACAGGCTGCGCGAGGTCGCATGGCCCGCGCCGAGCGGGTTAGAGCGCGCCGACCTGTTGCGCCCGCGCACCGTCGGCCTCTTCGCCCTGCGCCGCTGCTCGCAGACCCTCTCGGCGCTGCGGCCCACGCGTTGGGGCAATCGTTACTTCTACGCCGGCCGCAAAGCGACCTCTTAAAGTTGACAGGTGAGCTTTGCAGTTATGTGAGTTGAGATTAAAAGATGAAACTGTAAAGCTGAACTTTAGGGTCATGACTAGATAACGACGACTGAGCCGGCGTTAAACTAAGTCATGGCAGTCAGTTCCAAGCGATTTGTTCGCGCACGAATTTCTCGTGCTAAATTTCGGCGACTCCTGAAGCTCTTTGCACTCGATTTGACGGCCACGCAGAGCGCCGCGTTGACGGGGCTGAACCGCAACACGGTCAACCGGTATCTGACGTTGATTTCGGCAGGCCGTCGCCGCGCACTGCGAGCGCGAGTCGCCGTTCAGCGGCGAGGTCGAACTCGACGAGAGCTACTTCGGCGCGCGGCGTGTTCGCGGCAAGCGCGGGCGCGGCGCGCGCGGTAAAACAGTTGTCTTCGGCATCTACAAGAGGAACGGGCGCGTCTACACGGAGGTCGTGCCGAACTGCAAGAAAGCCAGTCTTCAAGCGATTATTCGAGGCAAAGTCGAGCTGGCGGCGACCATTCATACCGACGGCTTCCGCTCTTACGACGGCATCGTGCACATGGGCTACAAGAAGCACTATCGTGTCCGTCATGACCGCGACGAGTTCGCCAGAGGCACGGCCCACATCAACGGCATCGAGGGCTTCTGGGGCATGGCGAAGACGCGCCTGGTCAAATTCCGCGGCATGAGCCGCTCGACCTTTTACCTGCATCTGAAGGAGTGCGAGTTCAGGTTCAATCATCGAGGTGAAGACCTCTACCGACTCCTTCTGAAAATCACTAGATCAGCTATCTAGTCATGACCCGAACTTTATTATTCAACTCTGAGATTACGCGGGAGGTCGTAAGAGTTTTAAGATGCTGGTGTTATGGACAGCATCAGTCTCGAACTAACTCCCGCGATGCAAGCATATCTTGTGGGCTTGATCTATCGCAACACGCGCACCAGTTGTTTATCTTTGTCAGCCGTGTGCGCCCACATCTCGCATGATCGCTTGCAGAGAATGCTCTACTCCAAGTTCGCATGGTCACGACGGCTGTGGGACTACTTTGCTGCACGCATGGTGCGAGAGGGCGGCTATCTCATCATCGATGATACGAGTTGGGCGAGATGGGCGGTGCAGTCGGAGGCTGTTAGTTGGGTCTGGTCATCCACGCACGGGAGAGTGCTGCGGGGGCATCAGGTGGTGCTCTTGATCTGGACGGATGGGAGAGTCCGAGTTCCGCTCGGCATCAGGCTCTGGAAGAAAGGCGGCTACTCGAAGGTCGAGTTGGCCGCGCAACTGTTGAGAGAAGCCGAAAGGCGCGGACTGCGGCCAGAATACGTGCTTTTTGATAGTTGGTACGCGGCTGCAAGCCTGCTTCATCTGCTTGAGCGCATGGGTTGGAAGTATGTCGCGCGGCTGAAATCAAATCGCTTGTTCGAGGGACGTGCTGTGCGCTTGCTGTGGCCGCACCGCTTTGGGCGCGCTGTCGGGCGCTTGCGTAAAATCAGTCACGAGGTGGTCGTCGTCAAGGACGGGCGACGTTACTTTGTGGCTAATGATACCGAGCTTTCTTCGTCAGAGTTAAAGCGTCGCTACCGGCGCAGACAACAGATCGAAGAGGTCTTCCGTCTTCTCAAGCAGGAGTTCGGCTGGGGTTCATCAAGCGCGCAGAAAGCCAGAGCGCAGGTGGCGCATCTGCATCTGGGACTCTATGCCTTGTGCATAAGCGAGCACGCAGCAATAAAAGAAGGGCAGACGATTTATGCTTTCAAGCGCAAGTTATTTCGTCTGCCCATTCCAGAACATCTACCGCAGTTAGAGAACTTACTTCTTGCTGCGTAATTTCAGTCAACTATAAGCAGGCAAATTTATGATTGCGTTCACACGCGCTTGTAGCCGACGGCGCACCAGTAGGGCATCGTGTCGCTGAAGGTGATACGTTCCAGCCCGGCGGCGCTCATCATGTCCGCGATCTGGGGCGCAGTGAAGCGTTGTTCGAGGACCGTGCCGAAGCGGTCGAGCGCGTCTGTGCGCATCGTGTAGAAACTGCGTTGGCGGTAGTGCGCGAGCGGGAACGCGTCCACGTCGCGGCCCGCGCGTTCGAGGCCGCGCGCGAGCCGGGCGAGCGGCCAGTAGACTGTGAGCGCGAGCGCATCGGTCGTCAGATGGCGCAGGCGAAAGGGCAAACGTGAAACGGCCCGGCGGGCTGCGTCGCTCGCGCGCCAGAGTAGCCGAAACCATGCGGGGCGATTGTCGAACGCGTAATAGAGATAGAGCAGCAGCGGTGCGCCGGGCTTCAACTTGGCGGCGCACGCCTTGATGCCTGCGGCCGTGTCGGGCACGTGATGCAGCACGCCGAGCGAGTAGCCGAAGTCCATCGAGCCATCGGCGAACGGCAACTGCGCGACCGACGCCGCGACGAACTCGCAGTTATGTTGCCCGGCCAGATTGCGCCGGGCGACGGCGAGCGCATCGGGGCTGGCGTCCACGCAATAGAGCCGGCCGACTTTGGGCGCGACGAGTTCGGCCCAGCGCCCTGTGCCGCAGCCCAGATCAAAGCCGACGGCCGCCGCAGGCAAGTCGGCCCACGGGAAGACTTTGAAGTAGGCGGCGAACAACTCGGCATGCTCGCGCGCGTCGAGCGTCGCCTGATCGAAGCGACTCCACTCACGCCCGAACCCTTCGACGGTGCGTGCGTCGTAGTTCAGCGGCTCGGTCGTCTGCAATGGGCCGTCTGCGGCCATGTGTGAATGTCCTTTAGCCAAATTGTTATCGGGGATAAGCACAATGGTTCAACGTGCGGGCAGCTTAACAAACGACGCGCGGGGCGGCAAACGGAGCGCGCGGCCGGTTGACGAACCGCGCGCCGTAAACTTAGAGTGCCGAACAGGACTAACCACCAAGAAAGAAATGCAGAAGGCCGAATGATGAAGGATGAATAAGGAGCTATTCTTTATTCAGCCTGCATCATGCATCGTTGTTTCATGTCGTCTTTAGCTTCAGCCCGCGCGCTTTATATCTGTTACTTCGGCGTGCGCGAACCGTTGGTCGAGACGCAAGTGGTCGCTTACTTGCGGCAACTCGCGCGCGGCGGTGTCCGCGTCCACTTGTTGACGTTCGAGCCGCAGCCGGTTGAGACGTGGCCGGCGGCGGAACGCGACGCTGTGCGTGCGCGGCTCGCGGCGCACGGCATCGAGTGGCACGCGCGCACATATCACAAGCGCCCGACGCTGCCCGCGACCATCTACGACATCATCAGTGGCGCGCAGTTCGCGCGCAGGCTCATACGCCGCGAAGGTTTAAGTATCGTGCATGCGCGCAGCCACGTGGCGGCGGCGATGGGCGCGCTCGCCACGCGCGGCACGCGGGCGCGTTTGCTGTTCGACATACGCGGCTTCATGCCCGAAGAATACACGGATGCGGGGCTGTGGCCGGCGGGCGGTTATCTCTATCGGGTGGCGAAGGCGGCCGAGCGGCGTCTGCTCGCGGCAGCGGACGGCTACGTCGTGTTGACGGAGAAGGCGCGGCAGATACTCTTTCCCGCGCACGCGCAGAACGGGCACGCGCGCCCGGTCGAAGTCATCCCCTGCTGCGTCGATCTAGAGCACTTCGATGCGATCCAAGCTGACGCGCGCGTTGAAGTAAGGCGCGAGCTTGGCATCGCGGCGGGGCGACGCGTGTTCGTCTATGTCGGCTCGCTCGGCGGTTGGTATCTGACCGACGAGACGGCCGATCTGTTGGCGACCGCGCACCGGCACGACCCGCAGACCTTCTCGCTGATTCTGACGCAGAGCCAGCCCGCGCAGATCGTCGAACGCTTGCGCGCACGCGGCGTGGGCGAGCGCGACTTCATGGTGCGCCGGGTCAGCCCCGCCGAGATGCCGCGTTACCTGCAAGCGGCGGACGTGGCCGTCTCGTTCATCAAGCCGTGCTACTCGAAGCAGTCTTCGTCGCCGACGAAGATGGCCGAATACTTGGCGGCGGGTCTGCCCGTCATCTGCAATCGCGGCATCGGCGACGTGGACGAATTGATCGAGACGGATCGTGTCGGCGTGCTGCTCGACGAGTTCGACGAAGCAAGTTATCTGCGCGCGCTCGAAGCCATAGCAGCACTGCAATGCGAGCCTGACTTGGCCGCGCGTTGCCGACGAAGCGCACACACACGCTTCGACCTCGCGCGCGTCGGCGGCACGCGCTATTTGCGGCTCTACGAACGACTGCTGGGAGAAAGTGTGAATGCGGAATGATGACTGATGAATAAAGATCAGCGTGTCTGTCATTCATCGCTCATCGTTCATCATTCATCGTTTAGCTGATGAACGTACTGGCGCTCGCTTCGTATCCGGTTGAGGCAGCGGCGACGCGCTACCGTGTGGCGCAGTTCGTCGCGCCGCTTGCAGCGCGCGGCATCGACGTGACGTTGCGGCCGTTACTTGACGGGCCGACCTTCGCGGCGCTCTACCGGCGCGCGGAGTTGCCGCGCACGGCCTGGCCGTGACGGGCGCGACGCTCAAGCGCGTGGCCGATACTTTGCGCGCGCGCCGTTACGATGTGGTGTTCGTGCAGCGCGAGGCGTTGCTGTTCGGGCCGCCGCTGGTCGAATGGTTGTTGACGCGCGTGGCGGGCCGGCCGCTGGTGCTCGATCTTGACGATGCGACTTACGTGCGCTACGTGAGTCAAAGTTACGGGCGACTGGTGGGCGCGTTGAAGTGGTTCGGGAAGACGGACGAGTTGATCCGCTGGTCGTCGGTCGTGACCTGCGGCAATCGCTTCATCGCGGAGTATGCGGCGGGCAAAGGCGCGCGCACGGTTGTGATCCCGACCGTAGTTGATACGGAGCTTTTCAAGCCGCTTGAGCCTGCGCCCGCGCATGAAGTGCCGACCGTCGGCTGGATCGGCACGCACTCGACCTTTGCCTATCTCGAAACGATCTTGCCCGTGCTGGCCGAGTTGGCGCGCGTTTATCAGTTTCGTTTGAAAGTGGTGGGTGCGGGGCGTGAGCGGATTGAGTTGCCGGGAGTTGAAGTTGAGAGTTTGCCGTGGCAACTCGCGCGCGAGGTCGCGGACTTTCAATCGTTGGACATAGGGTTGTACCCGCTCGATCAGAATCCCGCGTCGCCGCCCGAATGGCTGGCGGGCAAGTCGGGCTTCAAGGCGATTCAATACATGGCGGTGGGTGCGCCGTTCGTCGTCACGCCGGTCGGCGTCTGCGCCGAGTTGGGCGTGGCGGGCACGACGCATCTGAGCGCGCGCACGCACGCCGAATGGTACGCGGCGCTCGAACGCCTGTTGCGCGATGCGTCGCTGCGGCACACGCTCGGCGCGGCCGGTCGCCGCCACGCCGTCGAGCATTACGCGCTGCCCGCGCAGGCTGACAAACTCGCGGCGGCTTTGCACATGGCGACGACGTGAGCCGCAGCGGCGCGTGCGTGCGGGTGACTTCTGGTACTTTTTTTGGTAGGTTAACCTGTTATTGTTAAACCTTTGTGCCGCGTGTATCAGTTGATAGGGCGCGGTTTCTGAGCAGGACTTAAGCAGCACTTAATATGTACATTCTCGGTTTGACCACCCTCGGCGATTCGGCCGCGTCACTCATCCGCGACGGCGAGATCGTCGCCGCCGCCGAAGAGGAACGTTTCTCGCGGCGCAAACATCATAGCGGCTTCCCGTATCAGGCGATGCAATATTGTCTGGACGAAGCCGGTATCACGATCAAAGACGTAGCGCACATCGGTCTTTACTGGAAGCCCTGGGTCTTGCGCCACAAGGCGCTGCAAGCTTTGAAGTCGGGCCTTATCTCGCGCGCCATGTTCAGCGCGCGCGTTGATCGCGGCGTCGCGCAGGTGAGCGACAGCTATCTCGGCATGCTCAAGCATCCGCGCCGCATCCGCGAGCACTTCGGGCCGAGCGACTTCAAGTTCCACTTTCTCGAACATCACCAGTGTCACGCCGCCTCGACCTTCTTCGTCTCCGGCTTCGAGCGCGCCGCGATCATGACGTGGGACGGCACGGGCGAAGACACGACGACCTTGTTCTCGCACGGCGACGACCGGCGCATCCGCGTCCTTAAACGTATCAAGCTGCCGCACTCGCTCGGTCAATTCTATTCGGCCGTGACGAACTATCTCGGCTTCGATATGTTCGAGGGCGACGAATGGAAGGTGATGGGCCTCGCCGCTTACGGCAAGCCTGAGTATTACGACTTCTTCGCGCAGCATGTGCTGCAAACGAACGGCAATCACGATTTTCACTTGAACATACGCGTGCTCGATCATCATCTGGCGAAGCGTTATCAGTTCAGCGACGAGATCATCAAAGGCATTGGCCCGGCGCGGCGTAAGGGCGACGAACTGACGCAGAAGCATTGGGACATCGCGGCGAGCGCGCAGAAAGTTTTAGAAGACACGGCGCTGCACTTGTTGCAAGGCTTGCACGAGCGCACGGGCGAAGAGAACCTGTGCATGGCGGGCGGCGTCGCGTTCAACTCGGTGATGAACGGGCGCATCATGCAAGAGTCGCCGTTCAAGCGTTACTTCATTCAACCGGCGGCGGGCGACGCGGGCTGCTCGCTCGGCGCGGCGTTGATGATCTGGCACACGCGCTTGAATCAACCGCGCCTGTCGCGCATGGAACACGCCTACTGACGGCCCCGGCTTCACGACCGAGGAATGTGCCGAGGCGCTGCGCGCGGCCGGGTTGCAGTTTGAGACGTTGCCGGATGAAGAGTTGCTGCCGCGCGTGGCGCGTCTGTTGGCGGACGGCGCGATCCTCGGTTGGTTTCAAGGGCGCATGGAGTTCGGCCCGCGTGCGTTAGGCAATCGCAGTTTCATCGCCGACCCGCGCCGCGATGACATGCGCGATCTGCTCAACAAGAAGGTCAAACTGCGCGAGTGGTTTCGCCCGCTCGCGCCTTCGATGTTGGAAGAAGCCGCCGAAGACTTGTTCGGTCATCCGCATTACGATCCGTTCATGATCACGGTCTTGCACGTGCAGGAAGAGAAGCGCGCGGCGATCCCTGCGGTCGTACACGTTGACGGCACGGCCCGCCCGCAGACGGTTAGCCAAAGTGTGAACCCGCGCTACTGGCGTTTGATTGACGAGTTCGCGCGCCTGACCGGCGTGCCGATGCTCTTGAACACTTCGTTCAATATTCAAGAGCCGATTGTGTGTCGCCCGCAGGACGCGATCAAAACTTTTGAGAACGCGAGCTTCGACGGGTTGGTCTTGGAGAACAACCTCGTGCTGCGACGCGCCTGATGCGCCGCACGCGCGCCATGCGCGTCGTTAGTGCCCCGGCGGCGGACAGAAGGGTTATGCAAGGTCTGTTGATTGGCGCAGCACTGGTCGTGACGCTGCTGGTGGTGCTAGTCGCGCCGGCTCAGGGTGCGCCGGCCGTGCTGCTCTGCGTCGTGCTGGCGGGCGGTGTGGGGCTGGCCATACAACGAATCGGCAGCGCGGACGACCGCCGTTTCCTCTGGCAGTTGTTCATCGGCGCGCTGCTCGTGCGCGTCGTCGTCGGCGCACTGGTCTTCGCCTTCAACCTACAGGATTTCTTCGGCGGCGACGCCCTCACCTACGACAAACAGGGGTTTGCGCTATGGCGCGTCTGGCACGGCGAGACACGTTATAAGGAAGAGTTGATCGGCGTAGTCGAGACGTTCTGGGGCATGCCTTATTACGTCGCGGCCATCTACAGCATCGTCGGGCGCAACCTGCTGGCGGTGCAGTTCATCAACTCGATCATGGGCGCGGCCACGGCCCCCGCCATCTACCTGTGCGCGCGCCACATCTTCCAAAATCAAAAGGTCGCGCGGTTGACGGGGCTGCTGGTCGCCTTCTTCCCGTCGCTCGTGCTGTGGTCGGCGCAAGGGTTGAAGGACGGCCCCATCGTCTTCCTGCTGGCGGTGGCGATGTTGGCGACCTTGCGTTTGGGCGAAGAGTTGAGCGTGCGTTATTTCGTCCTGCTGCTCGGCGCGCTGGTGGGGTTGCTGAGCCTGCGCTTCTACATCTTTTACATGATGCTGATCGCCATCGGCGGGGCGTTCATGATCGGGATGCGACAGGTGACGGCGCAGAGTTTGGTGCGACAGGTGGCGTTGGTCGTCAGCATCGGACTGGCGTTGACTTATTGGGGCGTGCTGCGGACGGCGAGCGCGCAGTATAAAGACTATGGCACGTTGGAGAGCGTGCAGCGCAGCCGCGCCGATCAGGCGGGCGGCGGCGCGCAGTCGGGCTTCGCTAAGGACGTGGACGTGTCCACGGCGGCGGGGGCGCTGACGGCGATTCCTGTTGGGGCTGGTCTATCTATTATTCGCGCCGTTCCCGTGGCAAGTGGCAAACTTGCGGCAGTCGATCACGCTGCCGGAGATGTTAGTCTGGTGGAGTCTATTTCCATTACTCGCCTTAGGTTTGTGGTTCACGTTGAAGTATCAGATTGCGGCAAGCGTTACCGATCCTGTTGTTCACGACGATGTTGACGTTGGCTTACTCGGTCTTTCAAGGCAACGTCGGCACGGCTTACCGGCAACGGGCGCAGATCGTGGTCTTCTATTTTATCTTCGTCGCCGTCGGCTATGTGCTGTTGCGGGAACGGGCGGAGGAGCGGCGGGCGCGGCAGTTGGCGGCGCGGCAGGCGGCGCAGGAGACGGTGGCGGCACACCGGCGTTACGAACGCTGGCGGCGCGAGAAGGAGAAGGAGTTGGAAAAGATTGCCGACGACTTGCAGAAGAGTCTGGGTTTCTGAGATAGTGCGCCCTTCGACCGCGCGACCGAATAGACGCATGCGCCCGCCGCGCCCAAGGCTGCACGGAGACGCCCGCGCACACGGGGGCTTGGCCCCGGCTAAAGCTCGTTGTCACGGCCGGACAATGATCCGTCCTCGGTTTGAGCCAAGCTCGTTCCGGTAAATAATTCATGAACGGACTTCTGGGAGCCGTGGCGCTCATCTTGAGCGTCGCCATCATCATTTTAGTGCCGGGCTACGGCGCACCGGCCGTGTTGCTATGCGCGGTGCTGGCGGCGCTGGGGTTGTTAGTGATCAGCCGCTCCGGGCATGACCGCACGTTTTTGTCGCAGTTGTTCATTGCCGCCCTGCTGCTGCGCATCGTGCTCGGCGTCTGTACTTTCACCTTAGGCCTACAAGAGTTCTTCGGCGGCGATGCGCTGTCGTATGACGATCTGGGCTACTCGCTGATGAAGGTCTGGCGCGGCGAGTTGAGTTACGAGATCGCCATGCGCAGTTTGGCCGTGCGAAACTTCTACGGCATGCCGTATCTGGTGGCCGGGATTTATTCGGTGGTCGGGCGCAACATGCTGGCCGTGCAGTTTGTCAACGCGGTGCTGGGCGCGCTGACGATGCTGCCGGTCTATTTATGCGCGCAGCAAATTTTCGAGAACCGGCGTGTGGCCCGCTTGACCGCGTTGATGATCGCCTTCTTTCCGTCGATGATCCTGTGGTCGTCGCAAGGGTTGAAGGACGCGCCGATCATCTTTCTGCTGGGGCTGGCGATGCTGGCGACGCTGCGCCTGTGCCGCAAGCCGAGCCTCAAGTTTTTTACGCTACTGATCGTGGCGATGCTGGGGCTGTTGAGTTTGCGCTTCTACATCTTTTACATAGTGGCGGCGGCGGCGGCCGGGGCGTTCCTGATCGGGCAGCGCCAAGTCACGGCGCGCAGCTTCGTGCAGCATCTCGTCGTCCTCGTGTGCGTTGGGCTGGCACTGGTGCAGTTCGGTGTGCTGCAACGGGCGACGGCGCAGTATGAGACGTTCGGCAACCTCGACGCCATCCAACGCTCGCGCCTAGACCAATCGCAGAGCGCCGAGTCAGGCTTCGCTAAGGACGTGGACGTATCAACGACGGGCGGCGCGCTGACGGCGATTCCTTTGGGGCTGGTCTATCTATTATTCGCGCCGTTCCCGTGGCAAGTGGCAAACTTGCGGCAGTCGATCACGCTGCCGGAGATGTTAGTCTGGTGGAGCTTATTTCCATTACTCGCCTTAGGTTTGTGGTTCACGTTGAAGTATCGATTGCGGCAAGCGTTACCGATCTTGCTGTTCACGACGATGTTGACGTTGGCTTACTCGGTCTTTCAAGGCAACGTCGGCACGGCTTATCGGCAACGCGCACAACTGCTGATCTTCTATTTCATGTTCGTGGCGGTCGGCTATGTGCTGCTGAAGGAACGCGGCGAGGAGCAGCGGCAGCGACAGATCGATGCGCGCCGGCAGGCAAGCGAGGCGCAACAATCGGCGGGGGCAGCACGACCGCCCGCCGCAGTCGCCGTAGCACGCACGGCTGAGAACGTGCCAGCGAATGCGCGGCCGGGCTTAAGTAAGATCGCTATCGCACAAGGTTCAAGCGCACCTGATGCGAGTTGACGCGCGCTGCAAGTTGATAGCAGGCGCGCTTAAAGTTAGTTTGGTCGTAGTTGGAGTTAAGAGTTAAGTTATGTGTGGCATTGCAGGGATCGTGCGCGGGGCTAACCGCGCGGTGGACGCGGAACTGTTGCAGCGCATGTGCGACGCGATCCGCCATCGCGGCCCAGACGAAGAGGGCCGCTATCTCAACGGGCGCGTGGGCTTGTGCATGCGCCGTCTCGCCATCATCGACCTCGCCCACGGCCAGCAGCCGATCACGAACGAAGACCGCACCGCGTGGATCGTCTTCAACGGCGAAATCTACAACTATCAAGAACTACGCAAACGCCTCGAAGACCTCGGCCACCACTTCGCCACCGAGAGCGACACCGAGGCCATCGTCCATGCTTATGAACAGTTCGGCGCGGACTGTCCAAAGTACCTGCGCGGCATGTTCGCCTTCGCCATCTGGGACGAGCGCAAGGAAGAACTATTTCTCGCGCGTGATCGCGTGGGCAAAAAACCGATCCTGTATGCCCACTTAGGCGATCAGTTGATCTTCGCTTCCGAGTTCAGCGCGCTCTTGCTCCACCCGGACATCGGGCGCGACATCGACGCGGAAGCGATCCATTACTATCTCTCGTTCATGTGCGTGCCCGCGCCGCTGACCGCGTACCGGCAGATCAGAAAACTTGAGCCGGGGCATTCGCTCACCTTCACGCGCACGGGCGAAGTCAAACTCGCGCGCTACTGGCAGCCCGATTTCACGAAGAAAGTTAAGCTGACGGAAGAAGAAGCGGGCGAACGCGCGGTCGAGTTGTTGCGCGAAGCCGTGCGCGTGCGTTTGATGTCGGAAGTGCCGCTCGGCGCGTTCCTCTCCGGCGGCATCGATTCGTCAACGGTTGTTGCGCTGATGGCCGAAGCGAGCAGCACGCCGGTCAAGACCTTCTCCATCGGGTTTGAAGAACAGGATTTTTCCGAACTGCATCACGCGCGCCGCATCGCCGCGCACGTCGGCGCGGAGCATCACGAGTTCATCGTCCGCCCCGACGCGCTCGAAGTCCTGCCCACGCTTGTCGAACACTACGGCGAGCCTTACGCCGACTCAAGCGCGATCCCGACTTACTACGTCGCGCGCGAGACGCGCCGCCACGTCACGGTCGCTTTGAATGGCGACGGCGGCGACGAATGTTTCGCCGGTTATGAACGTTACGCCGCGATGCGTATGGCCGAACGTTACCGCCGCTTGCCCGCCGTCTTACGCAAGCGCGTGATCGAACAGGCGATAAACTTGTTGCCTTCGTCGGAGTTGAAGCGCAGTCGCGTGCGCGATGCGAAGCGTTTCTTGAAAGCGGCTTCGATGCCGACCGTCGAGCGTTACCTGCGCTGGGTGAACGTGCTGGATCGCAACGCGAAGGACGAGTTATACACGGCCGAGTTCCGGCAGCAATTGAACGGGCACGACCCTGCCCAACTGCTCGCGCCGTGGTTCGCCAGCGTCAACGGCGCGGGCGTGGTGGACGCGGCGCTTATGACCGACACGATGACGTATCTGCCGAACGATCTACTCGTCAAGGTGGATATAGCCACGATGGCCGTCTCGCTCGAAGCGCGCTCGCCCTTTCTTGATCATCACGTCATCGAGTTCGCCGCGAGTTTGCCAGAAGCCTACAAGCTGCGCGGCTTGACGACGAAATACTTGCTCAAGCGCGTGTTGCGAAAACTCTTGCCGGCCGAAAATCTCAACCGGCGCAAGATGGGTTTCGGCGTGCCGATCACGCACTGGCTGCGCGGCGACCTTGCGCCCTTCCTGCGCGAGACGCTGCTGTCGGAGCGCAGTCTCAAACGCGGTCTGTTCAAACCCGCACAGGTCGCGCAGATGGTCGCAGCGCACACTTCGGGGCAGCGCGACTACGCGCATCAGTTGTGGACGCTTCTAATGCTGGAGCTTTGGTTCCAACGCTTCATTGATTAATGCATCGCTACGGCAACCGAGTGGCATGGGCCATTCGCTCACATTGCCGTTTAACCTCGGACCACTGATTGGCTGGGGCTGAAAGTGCCCATTGCCAGTGCGTCCGCGCACTCACAGGTGAAGAGATGTATAAGCGCCTACTTGATTTTCTTTGCTGCCCGGAATGCCGCGCGCCGCTTTCGTTATCGTCCTTCGATGCGGCGGCAAGCGCGGGCGAGGAAGAGATTGAAACAGGACTGTTGCACTGCACGGCGGGGCATTGGTATCCAATCGTGCGTGGCATCCCACGTATGCTGCCGGATGCGTTGGGCGCGCACTGGGCGGCGCTCAGCCAGCACGTACTACGCGCCTTGCCGCCACATCTACAGGCGCTGTTGCGCAAGCTGGCAGACCGCGCCGAGGGGGCGGTCAGTTATCATCGCGCGACGCAGGAGAACTTCAGCCACGAGTGGGCACAGCATGAATTAGGCGGTAAGACTTGGGGCATAACGCTGGCGGAGCGCGTGCGCTGGTTCTTTCTTGAGCCGTTAAGAATTTCAGCGCCGGAACTGCGCGATAAGATAATGCTTGACGCGGGCTGCGGCAACGGCAGCCAATCGGTCGCCTATACCGCGCATGGGCTTGAGGTGCTGGCCGTCGATCTCAGCACGGGCCTTGAACACGGCCACGCCTATCGCCGGCTGCACACGGAGGCACGGCCGGAGCGCGTCCATTTTATTCAAGGTGATTTGCAACGGCCACCGTTGCGCGACGCCTGCGTGGACATCATCCACTCGGCGGGCGTGCTGCACCACACGCCGGATACCTTGACCACGTTCCGCGCGCTGCTGCCGTTACTACGCGCGGCGGCACGTTTTACGTCTGGCTCTATAAGCACGAGCGGTTCGTCACCCCGCTGGTCAACTCGATCCGCGCCGTGACAACGCGCATCTCGCCCGCTACCTTTGCGGCGACGGCGCAAGCGATGGCCGTCCCCTTTCAATTATTCTGCGCGGCGGTGAACATGGTTGGCCCTCAGGCAGTATCCAAAAATAAATCGGCGCGAGGCGGTGCTCGCGCTGATGGATATTTTCGGCGCGCCATACGCGCATAACCACTCTTATGACGAAATCATCGGCTGGTATCGCGCGGCCGGGTTCACGGAAGTCTGGCTTTGTAACGATGGCCGGCGCGGCTTCGGTACGTGCGGGCGCTTAGGCGCGCAGCCGCCGGTGCAAGGCGATAATAGTCCATCTATATGATGGTCGGGCATGTCTCGGCGCAACGGGCAGGCCCGCGCCAGTTATGGACGCTCCTGATGCTTGAGCTTTGATTTCAACGCTGCATCGATTAGCCGCGCGCCCTGCCAATAGTTGTTATCATCTGTCTGAATCTAGCATGACTAATTTAATCCGCATGTGCGCCAGCGTTGTTGCTCTGTCGCTTCTGTCCGCAGTCGCGCCTGCGTTGCGCGCACAGACCGTGCCCGCGTCTCAAGCTGGCCAGCCCACGCCGACAGCCGAGCGAAACGTTGCGAACTTTGCCAACTTCACGGCCGCCGTCGCCGCGCTCGCGCCCACGGGCGGCACGCTCGTCGTGTCCACGGCGCAGCCGTTGACGACGGATCAGATCGTGCCGGCGGGCGTCGTGCTGCGATTCGAGCCGGGCGGTTCGTTCACCGCGAGCGCGCCCGTCACGCTCACGATCAAAGCATCGTTGACGGCCGAGCGGCGACAAATTTTTGCGCGCGGGGTAACGGTCAAATTCGAGACTACTTACCCAGAGGTCGTCTATCCGGAATGGTGGGGCGCGCGCGGCGACGGCAAGACGGACGACCTCGCCGCCTTTCAAGCTATGACCGCCGCGTTGCAAGCGGCGCGACCGGCGCGCGTCCTGTTAGGCGCAAAGAGTTATTTCCTGTCGGGGCAGTGGGACGTGGACGCGACGATGACGCTCGAAGGCCCAGGTTCAGGCAGCGGCTTTCTCAGCCCGCACCTATTGTTCGCGCCCAACACGGCCGGCGTCGTCGTCCACGATCTGTCCACGCGCACGGGCAAACAAGACGGACGACTCGCGCGCAGTTCCACGATCAGAAATCTAAACATACTCGGCCAAGCAGCCCCGCGACACACAAAGTCACGCTCGCCGATCTCACCTTGACACGCACCGCCGGCCCCGCCTTCTCCGACGCGGGCGGCTATCACGAAGGCAACACGATCAGCGTGCAGAACACTTCGGGCAGCGCCTACGACTACATGATCGACTCGTTCGTCGATGCGGATCACGTCAAGCTCAAACCGCCGCGCATCATGGTCATGGCCACGAACAACTCGACGACGGTGCGCAACGGCATGCAGTCCGGCAACTCACACTGGTCGCAATACTGGGCGGGCCAAACTATCAACTTCGCCGGTCGGACTTACACCATCGCCACAGTCGAGCCAACCACCGTCACACCCGTCGGCAGTTACGGTTCGTTGACCGTGACCAAGCCGGTCACGGGTCTGACCTACAATGCCTTTGACAACATGGCCACGGTGACCGAAGCGACCATCGGCGGCGCAACGGCGAGCGCGCCCGCGAGCGCGCGAGCGAATTTGTTCCACGGCTTAGACGCGCGCACGACGCTCAAGATCGACAGCGTGCGCGTTGAAGGCTTCGCGGGCAACTGTTTGAACCTCGATTCGTCTTCGGGGCCGACCGCGTTTCCCGGCACACAGCCGAACACGAACCTCGCGCAGATCGAGCGCAGCGCCTTCTACGGTTGTTTCGGCAACGGCGTCTATGCGCGCGGCATCAACTCGAACCAGATGCACTTCGAGGCCAACGACGCGACGAACAATCACGGCGCGGGCTTCTTCGAGGGCAGCTTCCTCGGCAATCATTACTACACGAACCACGCGAGCTTCGACTTCTGGGGCGGCTTCGTTTCGACGCAGAACAGCGTCAACCTCTCAGCTTATTATTCGGCTTACACCGAAGGCGGCATGCCCGCGTCCTTGTTGAATCAGAATTCCATCTTCATCAGCGGCGACCACGGCGCGGGTGTCATAGGCGCGGGCGGCGCGATTCAACACCTGTCGGGCTGGACGGTCCTCGACTCGTTGAAGATCAACAACACCAACGGCGAGTCGGACAAACTGTTCGGCATCTTCTTCGGCGGCGTCGCCGCGCAGCCGAACACGTTGTTTGGTTTCGGCGCGGCAGAAGACGCGGGCAACATCGTCGCCGGCGGCACGCCGACGCGCATTGATCGCTACGCGTACCAGTTCGGTTACAACCAACTTGCGCCCGGTTGGTATTCACTCTATAAGGGCAACGCGGGCGGCGTCGGCACTAACTACGCGGTCGATCAGCACGGCTCGGTCTTGGCCTTCTCCGATTCAACAGCGGCGGAAGGGCCGGGCAAGCTCTGGCTCTATCGCGGCATCGACTTCATCGGGCCAGCGCGTGATGTCGGCCTCGCGCGCACGGCCGCGAACACTTTGCAAGTAACGAACGGCGCGAACGGTGCGGGGCATCTGGCGGCGGCGAGCGTGAGCGCGCCCAACATCTATTCGCCCTTGAAGACCGATCAGTTTGCCGCTGCCTTGACGCTCGACTTTGCACAGGGCAACGTCCACACCATCACGCTGACGGGCGATGTGCAGCGGCTCGCGCTCGTGAACCTGAAGGCGGGCGGCGAGTACACTGTGCGGTTCGTGCAAGGCGGCGGGCGCGCTAATACGGTCGCGTGGGGCGCGGCGGTCAAGTGGGCGGGCGGGAGCGCGCCGCGCCTGTCAACGGGCGCGGGCGCGGTTGACATTTTTCGCTTCATCTCGCCCGACGGCGCGGGCTTGGAAGAGGTCAGCCGCTCGCTCGATGTCCGGTGACGACGCGCGGTGCGGCGCGTTTAATGTTAGTATCTGGGCTAAGAAATCAACTTTTGTGGGAGGACGATGCGTGTGAAGGGTGTCGTGTTAGCGGGCGGTTTGGCGACGCGGTTGATGCCGCTGACGGCGGTGACGAATAAGCACCTGCTGCCCGTTTATAATCAGCCGATGGTCTATTACCCGATCCAGACGCTCATCAATGCCGGGATCACCGACATCATGATCGTGACGGGCGGCAACTCGGCCGGCGATTTTCTGAAGCTGTTGAAGAATGGCAAGGCTTTCGGCCTGAAACATCTCAACTACACTTATCAAGAGGGCGAGGGCGGCATCGCGGCGGCGCTCTCTTTGGTCGAAGCCTTTGCCGATGGCGACCCCGTGTGCGTCGTCTTGGGCGACAACATCATCGAGAAGAACATCTGCCAAGCGGTCAGGGCTTATCGCCATCAAGGCGGCGGCGCGAAGATCATCTTGAAGGAAGTTCACGACCCGCAACGCTTCGGCGTGGCCGAGTTGGACGGCCGGCGCGTCGTCAGTATCGAGGAGAAACCGAAAGAGCCGAAGTCGAACTACGCCGTCATCGGCGTCTATATGTACGACGCGGAGGTCTTTCAGATCATCAAGACGCTGAAACCTTCGGGGCGCGGCGAACTTGAGATCACCGATGTCAACAACGCCTACATCGAACGCAACGAAATGACTTGGGACGAACTCGACGGTTGGTGGACCGACGCCGGGACGTTCGAGAGTCTGCTGCGCGCCTCGAACCTCGTCGCCGAAACCGGCGCGAACAAGTTAGACAATCACGACGCCGCGCAGGCCGCAAAAAGTAAGGCCGAAGGCAAATGATGACTGATGAATAGCAAGCAGTTCTTGATTCATCATTCATCATGCCGCCTTCACCCTGCATCAATTCTCGCATGAAGATCGTTCGCATCATCGCGCGGCTCAACGTGGGCGGCCCGGCCAAGCATGTGGCGTGGGTCACGGCGGGCACGCGCCGCGCCGGGCACGAGTCTGTGTTGGTCGCGGGCATCGTGCCGCCGGGCGAAGACGACATGGGCTACTTCGCGGCGGCGCAAGGCGTCGTGCCCGTGGTCATCCCGGAAATGAGCCGCGAGATTTCGCCCAAAGATGCGATCACGGTCTGGAAACTCTATCGCCTGTTCAAGCGTGAGCGGCCCGACATCGTGCATACGCACACGGCGAAGGCGGGCACGGTCGGGCGCGTCGCGGGTTTCTGTTATCGCTGGTTGACGCCCGCTGCGCTGGTGGGTCGCCCGCGCGCCGTGCGTTTCGTCCACACGTATCACGGGCACATCTTCCACAGCTATTATGGGCGCTTGAAGACGCGGCTGTTCTTGACCATCGAACAACTGCTCGCGTGGCTCGTGACCGACCGCATCGTCGTCATCAGCCCGCAGCAGCGGCGCGAGATACACGAGCAGTTCGGCGTCGGCCGTGCAGCACAGTTCGCCGTCGTCCCGCTTGGGTTGGACGTACACGCTTATGACGATTGGGCGACGCGGCGCGCAACGATGCGTGCGGAACTCGGCGCAAGCGACGCGGATTTGCTCGTCGGCATCGTCGGGCGTTTGACGGAGATCAAGAATCACAAGCTGTTCCTTGCAGCAGCGGCTTTATGCAAGGCGCGTTTGGCGGATGCACAAGACACGTTCAAGCATGCGCGTGTGCGGTTCGTGATCGTCGGCGACGGCAGCTTGCGCGGCGAGTTGACAGCGCAGGCGCGCGCGTTGAACTTGGACGAAGATGTTGTCTTCACGGGCATGCGCGCCGACCCGGAAAATTATTACCCGGCGCTTGATGTGGTGGCGCTCACCTCTTTGAACGAAGGCACGCCGCTCACGCTCATCGAAGCGATGGCCAACGCGCGCGCGGTCGTCTCGACGGCCGTGGGCGGCGTCGTGGACTTGCTCGGTGCGCCCACGGATAAGGATGAGCATGCGGCCTCGCGTGCGCCGTTCGTTGTGTGCGAGCGGGGCGTGCGCGTGCCGCCGCAGGATGCGGAGAGTTTTTGCGCGGCACTGTTGTACTTGCTCAAGTCGGTTGCGTTGCGGCGCGAGTTGGGCGCGCGCGGACGCGAGTACGTCGAGCGCCATTATTCGGTCGAGCGGCTGTTGAGCGATCTCTTAAATCTTTACGAGGACCTGCGGCCCGGTGTGGACGTGGCGCGCACGGCACAGAGCAGGCGCAACGTGCGTGCGGGCGCGTCGATCCGGTCGGCGCGCGCAAAGGGCGAGTGAACTGTTCGGCGCGGCTTCATTAGGCAAACTATTTTCATCAGGAGAATGAACTGTTGCGAGTTTTAATCACAGGCGGCGCGGGCTTCATCGGCTCGCACCTCGCGGATGCATACATCGCGCGCGGCGACGAAGTTTTTTGCATCGACGATCTATCTACCGGCTCGATCACCAACATCGCGCACCTGAAAGAGCACCCGCGCTTTCATTACACCATCGACACGGTGCAGAACACGCCGGTCACGGCCGAACTAGTGGACGCTTGCGACGTGGTCTTTCATCTGGCGGCGGCGGTCGGCGTCAAACTGATCGTCGAAAGCCCGGTGCGGACGATTGAGACGAACGTGCATTGCACCGAAGTCATCCTCGCGCTGGCGAACAAGAAGAAGAAGAAGGTGCTGATCGCTTCGACTTCCGAAGTCTATGGCTTATCGAACGACGTGCCGTTTCGGGAAGACGGCAACCTCGTGATGGGCGCGACGACGAAAGGGCGCTGGTCCTATGCCTGCTCGAAGGCGATTGACGAGTTCCTTGCGCTCGCCTACTGGCGCGAGAAGAAGTTGCCCACGGTCGTCGTGCGTTTATTCAACACGGTCGGGCCGCGTCAGACGGGTCAGTACGGCATGGTGATCCCAACCTTCGTCAAGCAAGCTCTGGCGGGGCGACCGATCACGGTCTATGGCACGGGCAAGCAGACGCGTTGCTTCGGCTACGTGGGCGACGTGGTGGGCGCGCTCATCGGGTTGATGAACACGGACGACGCGGTGGGCCAAGTCTTCAACATCGGCTCGCACGAGGAAGTCTCGATCTTGGAAGTCGCCGAGCGCGTCAAAGAGTTGACCAAGTCTAATTCCGAGATCGTCTTCGTGCCCTACGATGAAGCCTACGAAGAAGGCTTCGAGGACATGCCGCGCCGTGTGCCTGACACAACGAAGGTCCGGCAGTTGGTCGACTTTGAGCCGAAGCTGAAACTCGACGGCATACTCGAACAGGTGATCGCATACTATAGCGAGCAGTAGTAGTAGCCTGCGCCGGCCGTCGCTTGATTTCTAACGGCGCATCGCATAGCTTGGCCGCGCCCTCGTTAAGCTCAGAACAACTGTCATGTCAGCCGTCTTCGTTCAATTCTTGCCCGTCTTAGTGGCCTTTGTGTTGGCGCTCGCCTTGACGCCGCTGGTGCGCGCGTTGGCGCGGCGGCGCGGGTTGGTGGCGCAGCCGAAAGCAGATCGTTGGCATAAGAAACCGACGGCGATGTTCGGCGGCGTGGCGATCTTTTTGACGGTCGGGCTGACCTATCTCCTGTTTCGTTCCGCGATGCCGCACAGCCCTTACGGTTGGGTGGTGATGTCCGCGAGCGCCTTTATGTTTCTCGTCGGGTTGGTGGACGACTTCCTGCACGTCAAGCCGTATCAGAAACTGGTCGGGCAGGTGATGGGCACGGCCCTTGTCATCTATTACGGGCTGAACCTGCCGTGGACCTACACGCCCGCGCTCAACATCGCCATCACATTCGTCTGGCTCATCGGCATCACGAACGCGCTCAACCTGCTCGACAACATGGACGGGCTGGCGGCCGGCATCGCCGCCATCGCCGCCGGCTTTCTCGCGTTGAGCTTTCTCGTGACGGGGCACTTGCCGGAAGCCTTGATGCTCGGCATCTTCGCCGCCGCGCTCTGCGGCTTTCTGGTCTTCAACGCGAACCCCGCGTCGATCTTCATGGGCGACTGCGGCTCTCTGTTCATCGGCTTCTTTATCGCGTCGATGGCATTGATGAGCGTGGCGGGCACGCGCTCGCGCTCGTACCTGATCGTGATCGCCGTGCCCGTGCTCATCCTGTTCATCCCGATCTTCGACACCACGCTGGTCACGGTCTTACGCAAACTGGCCGGGCGCTCGGCCTCGCAAGGCGGGCGCGACCACGCATCGCACCGGCTGGTCGCGTTGGGTCTGACGGAGCGGCGCGCGGTCTGGATGCTCTACGGCTTCGCCGCGCTCTCCGGCTTCCTCGCGTTGATGGTCAACAAGATTCGGCTTGAACTTAGTTTCGTGGCGATCATCTTGTTCACTATCGTGCTGACGCTGATGGGCGTCTATCTGGCGGGCGTGAAGGTTTACGACGAAGAAGAAGTGGCGGCGGCGCGCACCAAGCCGCTGGTTTCGTTCCTCGTCGATCTCTCTTACAAGCGGCGCGTCTTTGAGGTCCTCTTAGACGTGGCGCTCGTCGTGCTGGCGTACTACAGCGCGTACACGCTCCTCTACGGACCTGTGTCGCAGAGCGACGAAGCGTGGCATCTGTTCTGGCGCACCGTGCCCGTGCTGGTCTTCGTCAAGATGTTCGTCTTCTTGGCATCGGGCGTCTATCGCGGTCTGTGGCGCTACATCAGCATCGACAACGTGATCGGCTACGGCAAAGCGGTCATTTTAAGCTCGCTCGTCAGCATCATCGCGCTCGTCTTCGCGTTTCGCTTCGAGGGGCTGTCGCGCAAAGTCTTTCTGCTCGACGCGATGCTCATGTTCCTGATGTTGACGGGCAGCCGCGCAGCGTTCCGCCTGTTCCGCCGCATCTTGCCGTCGGGGTCGGGCGCGGCCGGCCGCCGCATGTTGATCTACGGCGCGGGCGACGCGGGCGAACTGCTCTTACGCGAAATCTTGAACAACCGCGAACTGCAACTCACGCCGGTCGGGTTCGTGGACGACGACCCACTGAAGAAGGGCAAAGTCATTCACGGTTATCGCGTCTTCGGCGGCAACGGCTCGCTGCAACGCATCTGTCAGGAGCAGCGCGTCGCCGAAGTCGTCATTTCCAGCGCGCATCTCTCCGACGAACGCCTGCGCGAAATCCGCCGCGACTGCGCCGACGCCCACGTCGCGCTCCGCCGCTTGCGTATTCAGATCGAATCGCTCGGCGACGAAGTAGACTGAACACAGTAGGCGGCCGGCGGCGCATTCATGTCCGATCAAGTTATCTCGATCACAGTCAAACCACTCTGGCGGCGCGTGTTGCTCCTAGTGCCGGTCGTGATGGCGTTTGTGTGCGCGGGTTACGTGGTGCGCTGGTGCGTGGGGAACACGATGGCGGAGTGGCTGTCTGATCCGGGCGCGGCGCGGGCGGCGGCGCGGCTTGCGCCAAGCGACCCGCAGCCGCACTTCACGCTCGCGCGTTTGGCCGAGCGCAGCTTCGAGCCGGAACAGTTGGCCGAAGCGGTCGCACAGTATGAACAGGCGGCGTCGTTGTCGCCGCACGACTACCGGCTCTGGTTGGAGTTGGGACGGGCGCGCGGGCTGGCGGGCGACGACGCGGGCAGCGAGCGCGCGCTCAGGCGAGCCGTGGAACTTGCGCCCGGCTATCCTGATCCGCACTGGTATCTGGGTAACTTGCTGTTGCGCGACGGGCGCAACGACGAAGCCTTCACAGAGTTGCGCCGCGCGGCCGACGCCAACCCGGCGCGCTTTCAGCCGCAAGTCTTCGAGGTCGCATGGCGCAGGGCGCAGGGCAACGTGCCGGCCGTGGTCGCGGCCATCGGCGATGCGCCCGCGACGCGCGCCGGCCTGATCGAGTTTCTGCTCGTCCACCCGGCCGACGAAGCGATGCGCAAAGCGGCCTTCGCCGAGGCCGCCAAACTCTGGCAGAGCCTCGCCCCTGCCGAGCGACGCACACACCGGCCGACCGGCGAAAAACTCCGCGATGCCTTCTTTAACGCGAAGCAGTACGCGGCGGCGCTCGAAGTGCAGCGCGAGTTGAGCGGCGCGGGCGAGGCGGGCGCAGGCAACGTCGCCGCCCCGGCGCTCGAACAGATCATGAACGGCGGCTTCGAGTCGGCGGTCGGGCCGCCGGGCCGCACTTGGTACGATTGGCAAGTCACGCCGCCCGTCGCGCCGACGCAGATCAACCTCGACGAGCGGCAGCGGCACAGCGGCGCACGCAGTCTGCGCGTCATCTTCAACGCATCCGAGGCGCTCGACTTTAGCAACGTCTCGCAACTCGTCGTCGTCGCGCCGCAGACGCGCTACCGCCTGACCTACTTCGTGCGCGGCGAAGACGTGAAGGGCGCAAGCACGGTCTTAACAGAGGTCGTGGTGGCCAACGAGCCGGCGCGCGTGCTGGTCGCATCAGCGCCGCTCGCGGTCGGCACAAGCGACTGGCGTGAGGTCGCGCTTGAGTTCACGACCGCGCCGCAGACGGAAGCCGTCGTCGTGCGTTTGAACCGGCCCGCGTGTCCCGCAACCCTGTGCCCGCTGTTCGGCAAAGTTTGGTATGACGACTTCAACCTTCAACGCCTCACCGGGGGCAGCGCCGCCGAGCGCGGACGTGGCAACGCCGCCGCCGCAAACGCCGACGGGGCCGCGCCCACGCGCTGACGCGCCGCGCAGCACGCTGGCCAGCCGCTTCATCGTCTTGACGCTGTGTCTGGCGCTCGTCGGCTCGACGCTCGCCTTCGGCACAGTCCACGCGTGGTCGCTCATGTTCTTCGCGGCCGGCGCGTGTCTGGTCGTCGCGCTCTGGACCTACGACGCATGGCGCACAGGCACACTGCGTCTGAGTCGCAACGTCTTGCAGTTGCCGCTGCTCGGTCTGTTCGTCGTCGGCGTGGTGCAACTCTTGCCGTTCGGGCCGGCAAACGCGGGCGGACTGACGACCACGCAGTCGCTCTCGCTCGATCCGTATGCGACGCGCTTCGCACTCATTCAACTGGCCGCGCTCTTTATCTACTTCGTCGCCGCGCTCGTCTTCATCGACAGCCCCGCACGCCTGCGCCTCGTCGTGCGTACTGTCACTGTCTTCGGCTTTCTGCTCGCGCTGTTCGCGCTGCTGCAACACTTTGTCAACCCGGATCAAATCTACTGGCTACGCACGCCCAATCAAGCGCAACCGTTCGGCCCGTTCATCAACCGCCACCACTTCGCCACCTGCATGGAGTTGACGCTCGCGTTGCCGTTGGGCTTGTTGATGGCGGGCGCGGTCGCACGCGAGCGGCGCGTGTTGTATCTGTTCGCCATCGCGTTGATGGCGGTCGCGCTCGTGTTGACGAGTTCGCGCGGCGGCGTGTTGAGTCTCGTGGTCGAGGTGCTGTTCCTGTTCATACTGGGCGGCGCGATGCGGCGACGCGGGCGCAACGCGGACGAGACGACGGACGGGCGCACGCGTGTGCGTTCGGCCCTCGTGCGCGCGGGCTTAGGGTTAGTGCTCGTCGTGGGATTGCTGGCGAGCGCGTTGCTGTTTGGCGGCGAGCAGTCGTTGAGTCGGCTGGTGGGCACGGTCAACTCGGACGATCCCACGTCGGGGCGCGCGCAATTCTGGCGCGGCACGGTCGCACTGATCGAGACGCACCCGATTATCGGCGCGGGCCTCGGCGCGTTCGGCGTCGCCTACACGCGCCACGATCCGTTGCACGGCGCGTTGCGTCTGGAACAGGCGCATAACGACTATCTACAAATCTTGGCCGATGCCGGCATCGTCGGCGGCGTGTTGGCGCTGCTGTTCGTCGCGGCCCTCTTTCGCATGGGAATGCAGCGGCTCGGCGCGGCCGACAAGTTCCGGCGTGGCGTGGCGGCGGGCGCACTCGCCGGATGCAGCGCCGTGCTGGTCCACAGCTTCTTCGACTTCCCGCTGCATATCACTTCGATTGCGCTCCTGTTCCTGCTGCTCGCCGCATTGGCGACGGCCGATCAACGCGTCGAAGCCGAGGAGCAAGCGCGTCGGCATCGTCGGCGCAAGTCGTCGTCGTCCTCCGCGCATTTAGATAGCACACCCGTCGCGCCGTCAGCCTGATAAGTGACAGGCGGCCGCCGACGGGTTAATATCATGCACGCTTTTAACCCTTCGTCCCCTTCGCCCGTCGCCGAATCGCCATGACCCAACTCGACGCCCACACTGCCACACTGCCGACCACGCTGCCCCAACTCTGCCTGACGGCACTTGCGGAACGTCCCCGGCCCGACGTGCTCAACAACAAAGCGGACGGCAAGTGGCAGCACATCTCCGCCACAGAGATGCGCCGACGCGTGCGCGCCATCGCCATCGGCCTGCACGACCTCGGCATACGCAAAGGCGACCGTGTTGCGTTGCTATCGGAGAACCGGCCGGAGTGGTCTTTGACCGACATGGCGATTCTCAGTCTGGGCGCGGTCAACGTGCCGATCTACACGACGCAGGCGGTCGAACAGGTGCGCTACATTCTTGAAGACTCGCGCGCCCGCGTGCTGTTCGTCTCAAACCGCCGGGTGTTCAAGCACGCGCGGCCGGGCGTCGAAGGCGTCGCCACGCTTGAGCGTTTAGTCTTCTTCGATGATGAAGCGGCCGCTAATCAGCAAGAGGCTTTGACGCTGACTGAGCTTGAAACGCGCGGCACAAGCCTTGACGCCACGACGCCCGACGTTTACGACGCGCTCGTCAACGCGGTCCATGCGGACGACCTCGCCACGATCATCTACACGTCGGGCACGACGGGCGAGCCGAAGGGCGTGATGCTGACGCACGCCAACTTCGTCTCGAACGTTTATTCGATCTCAAATTCGCTGCCCATCTCCGAGACGGACGTGTCGCTATCGGTCTTGCCGCTCTCGCACATCTTCGAGCGCACGGCCTTCTACGTCTTCTGCTGGACCGGCATGGCCGTCTATTATGCGGCGTCGGTCGATCAACTCGGCGAGTACTTACAGGAAGTGCGCCCGACCGTGATGACGGCCGTGCCGCGTCTGTTCGAGAAGCTGTATCATCGCATCGTCAAGAAGGGTATGGCGGCGAAGGGCTGGCGACAAAAACTGTTCGCGTGGGCGCTCGACACGGGCAAGCGTTCCGCCGAACTGCGCGACAAAGGCGAGCGCGTGCCGCCGCTGCTGGAATTACAACAGGACGTGGCGAGCAAGCTTGTCTTCTCGAAATGGCGCGCGGGCGTCGGCGGGCGCATGCGCTACTTCGTCTCCGGCGGCGCGCCCCTATCGCCCGCGCTCTCCTATGCCTTCATCGCGGCCGACATCCCTGTCCTGCAAGGCTACGGCATGACCGAGGCGTGCATCGTCGCGGCGAACCGGCCCGACGACAACAAGGTCGGCTCAATCGGTCGCCCGTTCCCCGGCATAGAGATGCGCGTGGACGCAGAGGGCGAGTTGCACGTGCGCGGGCCGAACGTGATGCGCGGCTACTACAACAAGCCCGAAGACACGGCCGCTGTGTTCACAGACGACGGCTGGTTCATGACCGGCGACGTGGGTTACAAGGACGCGCGCGGCCACTTCTACATCACGGATCGGAAGAAGGAGTTGTTCAAACTCTCGAACGGCAAGTACGTCGCGCCGCAACTGATCGAGAGTCTGATCAAGCAGAGCGAGTTGGTCAGTCAGGTGATCGTCGTGGGCGCGGGGCGCAAGCAGCCGGCCGCGCTCATCGTGCCCGATTGGGAAGCGTTGCAGGGCGCGCTGGCAGAGAGCGGCGTCGAGTTGCAGGCGCGCGGCAACAACGGCCGCGCCGCCGCAAGCCGCGAACCTGCGGCCGTGCGCCTCGTGCAGCGCGACGTGGCGGCACTGACCGCCGGCCTCTCCGACTATGAGCGCGTCCGGCGCGTCGCGCTGCTGCCCGACGAGTTCTCGATTGACGGCGGCGAGATGACGCCCACGCTCAAGATCAAGCGCCGCGTCATAGATGAAAAATACGGCCCCGTGATTGACGAAATTTACGGTGGCAGCGAAAACAATTAACCACAAAGACACAAAGGACACGAAGAACAATGTTAGTGTCTTCGTGTCCTTTGTGGTTAAAATTTTTGCTGCTGCTTCAGGCGTCGGTCAGCGATAGACGGTCGTTGTCGTAGATGAGTTCGAGCGTGCGGCTGATGACGCGCGGCGCGGCGGTCAAGAGCGCCTTAGCGAGTCGATAGAGCGGTTCGGGCACGGCGACCGGCGCATAATGGGGCAGATGCGGCGGCGGGAATTTTGCGAGCAGAAACAGTTCCGCGTTGCAGAAGTCGCACTCGGCGAGGTGCGTCTCGACCGCGCGGGCGAGTGTGCGCGCCAGTACCGCATCGTGGTAGAGGAGCAGCATGTCTGCCGACGGGCAGGTCTTGTGCTTGCAGAATTTGGCTGTGCTTACCGAACCCATTGGTTCCTCTCTTTCTACCGCGTCAGAGCCGTGGCCGCATCGGCACACACCTCTCCCTTTGGACTCTGACCGAAGTGCCACGGCAACGGCACAGCACGCTGGCCAAGGCAAGAAACGTCGAGGTGAGGGAAGCCACAGCCATTTAACCCGAAATCTTAAGCACTTCGCTAGGTCATAACAGAGAAAGCGTCAATGGGTTACAAGTTCCACAACTCGGCCGCCTGCGCCGATGGATTTTCTACCTGTTTAATCAACAGCTTGACGCGAGTGTAAAAAGATGTTGCTCAATTCGCGCTCAACTGTTAATATCCCGAATGTCGTCAGGGAGACGACGTTCTTCCTGATTTCCCCACTGGTCGGCCGCGCCTATTCCCCTTTGCGGTCACCTGGCACGGACTTCCAGCTCGTAACATTGAAACAGCCGCCGCGCCGTGTGCGCCGACTTGCTTCGTCCCGCGTGACGGATGCATGGTCGCCGTCCACGAACCACGGGTCAATGCCTTGCGAATCGCGCTTCCTCCTGTTCCGTGCCGCTGCCTTCGTCCCACTTCGGGAAACAATCATTGCGTTTGCCGTCCCGCATATAGATAATGTGCGGCAACCAGGTTCGGGGCACAGCACGGATTACGTTGAAGCTATGAGTTGAAGGCAGATTGTCTCGGAGAACGACTCGACAAAAAGGCACACCTGCTGCTGGCTGCGCGCACGCTTGCGGGCGCGCACGCGGAGACGGTTAAGGAGCAAACCCGACAGCATCAGTGCCAGCGCCCCGACGACGGCAACCGCCTCACTATGCCTGCCCGCAATCCTGGCCCGACGGACGACACAAGGAACATGGCTGCAACACCCGCCGATCAGAATCAACCTCTTAAGACCACGACGGCGCGGGCCGATGAAGACCTGCGCGCGCCGCAGTCGCCGTCGCCCACGCGGGCGGCGACTGGCGAGCGCACGCGCACCACGGGCGCGCACTGGGTCGAGTCCCTGCATCGCTCGGACGTGACGCGGTTGTGGACCGAGTTGCACCGCGTCGTGTGCAGCCACCCGCTCGTGCGCGCTTCATATAGCGCGGGCCTGTTGGTCGAAGGCGGCGAACGCGGCAACGCTTACGTCGATCTCACGCAGGAACTGTTCGTCACGCTGCTCAGCAAGGGACGCTTCCAGCACTACCTCGACACGCAGATGTCGGACGCCGAGATCGAATGCGAAATCGGCCAGATCGAATTGACGAACCTGCTGACCGCCGAACTGCGCAAGCGGCATCCCGAATCTTACCGGCTCGCACGCCGCATCTCGACCATCATTCAGTCCAGCCCGAACTTCCGCCGCTTCGACTCAAACAGGCGAAGCGGAGCATCGCCGGCTGGCGGATCGCGTCTATGGTCTCAGCGGAATGGCCCGATGTGAAACCGCGACGCGGCGCGCAGGAACTTGAGCAGCGTGTCCAACTCATCCCCGTCCGCCAGCGCGACACGCGCATGGTCGGCTGCACGGGCGACGCGCAGATCATCATCAGCAACTCCGACCTCGAAGATTTGATCGTCAGCGTCCTTGAAGCGACGGACGCGCCCGTGGACGTGCGCTCTTTGCGCAGCCTCGTGATGTCGCGTCTGCCCGTGATGGACATTTACTTAGTGCCGCTCGGCGGCACGGACGACGACGAACAGGGGCGCGGTTTTGAACCCGTCGATGCCCGCGAGAACCCGGAACAGGGCCTCTTGCGCCGCGAGTCGGAGCGCGAAGCGACCGGCTACGTCGATCAGTTCTTGAAGAGTTTGCACTCGTCTGTGCGCGGCAAGTCCAAACAGTACGACCGCATGCTCGGCGTGCTGTGGCATTGCTACTTAAGCCCCGACCACGTGACGCAGTTGGAAGCCGCCGCGCGCCTGCGCGTCTCGGACTCGCTTGTGTCCGACTACCGCCGCCGCATCGAGCAGCAGTTGCGCGCGCTCGCCTTCTCCGAGATCGAGCAGGCCCGCCGCTTCGAGATCAGCTTGCGCGAACGCGTACACGCGCTGGTCTGCGACACCGAAAGTATTGCCGTATAATCAGAGCCGAGCCTCCGGGGGCGCGGCGCGCACATAGTCTGCAATGACGGCCGCGGTCGTCGGGGCACCGCTTGACAGCTTTCGGCCCGTTCGGTGCGTCGATGCGATCTGATCGTCATGTCAGTGATTATGAAGCCGTCCTGCCCTCGCGGCAGTCGGCGACGCGTGAGCATACGCCGGTCACACCGGCCGCGTCGTCGTCGTGGGGCAGCGAACAAACGCACGACGTTGCTAACGAACGACCCGCGCCGGCCGAGACTTCAACAACCACTGTCGCAACCCGGCCACGCCGTCGCGGCCACGCGCTGACCTACGCCTGCCTGTTCCTGTTCACCATCGTTCTCTACGCGCGCCCTTCAGACTTCTACCCGTCGGCGTTCACCAACTCACTCGCGTTCTATCTGGGCGTGATCACGCTCGCCGTGTTCGTGCCCGCGCAGTTCATCAGCGACGGCACGTTCAGCATCTTTCCGCGCGAGGTCAAACTGGCGCTGCTGCTCTGCCTGACGGCGCTCTTGTCGATCCCGTTCGCCAAAGTCAGCCAGACGGAAGCGTGGGACACGTTCAGCGACGTGTTCATCCGCGCTATCGTCATGTTCGTCGTGATCGTCAACGTGGTTCGCACCGAGCGCCGCCTCAAAGGCATGCTGCTGCTCGCGCTCGGCGTGGGCGCTGTACTCAGCCTGATCTCGCTTAACAACTACCGGCTCGGTAACTTTACGGTCGAAGGCTATCGCGTGACGGGCGGCATCGGCGGCATGTTCGGCAATCCGAACGACATGGCGATCCACCTTGTCACGATGGTTCCCATCGCCGTCACACTTTTCTTCCGCACGCGCGGCTTGCTCCGGCGCGCACTCTACGGCGCGTGCGCCGCACTGTTAACGGCCGGCATCGCCGTCACGTTCTCACGCGGCGGTTTTCTGGCGCTCGTCGTGGTCGTCGGCGTGCTCGTCTGGAAGTTGGGCCGCAAGCATAGGTTCGCCGCGCTGGCGCTGCTGTGTGTCGCGCTGCTTGGCTTCCTAGTGCTTGCGCCGGGCGGCTACAGCGACCGCATCTTGTCCATCTTCGACCGCAGCCGCGACGCGTTCGGCTCTGGCGACGCACGCCAAGCCTTGTTGCTTAGATCGCTGCAAGTGGCGCTGCGTAATCCGCTGTTCGGCGTTGGCATGGGCAACTTCCACTACGTCTCGATCAGAGAGTTGGTGTCGCACAACGCTTACACGCAAGTCGCGGCCGAGATGGGCGTGGCGGCCCTTGTCATCTACACTCTGTTCATCATCACGCCCTTACGGCATCTGCGCCGCATCGAACGCGAGACGTTCGCCGCGCGGCAGTCCGGCTCACGTTTTTACTATCTCGCCGTCGGCTTGCAGGCGAGCCTCATCGGCTACATGGTGGCGAGCTTCTTCGCGTCGGTCGCTTACTACTGGTACGTCTATTATCTCGTCGCCTACGCCGTCAGCCTGCGCTACCTCTACGACGCGGCGACGTGTGCGCGCTGAGCGGACAGACAGCCCGAACTGAAGTTGACGATACACCCGCCTGATCCGTTTGACGTAACGAATGCGCGGTCGTCTAACAGGTGAACGTTAGATGAACTTTGCACTGGCAGCACAAGTGGTCTGGTGGCTGAGCGCGGCGGCGCTCGGTTACACCTATGTCGGCTACCCGCTGCTGGTCTATGTGGTGAGTCGCCTGCGCCCGCGCCCTGTGCGCCGCGCCGAGTGGCAACCTACGGTCAGCGTCATCATCACCGCTTATAACGAGGAGCGCGCGCTCGCCGGTAAACTAGACAACACGCTCGCGCTCGACTATCCGGCCGACAAACTTGAGATCATCGTCGCGTCCGACTGTTCGACCGACCGCACGGACGAGATCGTGCGCGCATACGCGCCGCGCGGTGTGCGCTTGCATCGACAGTTGGAACGGCTCGGCAAAACGGCCGCGCAGAACGAAGCGGTGCAACTCGCACGCGGCGAGGTCATACTTTTCTCAGATGCAACCACGCTCTATCAAACGGACGTGTTGCGTGCGCTAGTGCCGAACTTCGCGGACGAGTCCGTGGGTTGCGTGGCCGGGCGATTGATCTACGTCGATCCGGGCGCAACGGCAGTCGGGCAAGGCGCGAAGTCTTACTGGGGCTACGAGAGTTTTCTGAAGCGGCACGAGAGCCGCGCCTGTTCGCTCATCGGCGCGTCGGGTTGTCTCTACGCGGTGCGGCGCACAGCTTATGTGCCGCTCTATCATGAAGCGTGCAGCGATTTCATTATCGCTACCAAGATGGTCGAGCAGGGCTTGCGCGCCGTCTATGAACCGGCCGCGGTCTGTGTTGAAGAGACGAACCAACGGGCGGACAGGGAACTACGCATGCGCGTGCGCGTCATCACGCAGACGTTCACAGACCTGTGGCGGCATCGCGCGTTGATGAATCCCTTGCGCAGCGGCTTCTACGCCATTGAGTTGCTATCGCACAAGGTCATGCGTTATCTCGTGCCCGTCTTCCTGCTGCTGCTGCTCATCACGTCTGCGCTGCTTGCACCGCGTTCAATCTTTTACGCCGTTGCCTTCTTAGGTCAACTCTGCTGTTACGCGGCAGCGGCGCTCGGCTGGCTCTGCGAACGCATGGGCGTGCGCGTGCGTCTGCTCGCCATGCCGCAATACTTCGTGCTGGCCAACCTCGCATCGGTGCTGGCCTTCTATCAATTCGTGCGCGGCGAACGTTACGCCCGCTGGGAGCCGATCCGCGAACCGGCCGCAGCCCAGTCGAACGTGGTCGAAGCACAGGTCAGAGAAAGTTAATGACGGCCGCGAACAGCCACACGAACGACGTGCAACTTGACGGCAACGCGCCCGCCGTCAGCGTCGTCGTGCCCGCGTACAACGTCGCACCCTACATCGGCGCGGCGCTCGCTTCTGCCTTTGCCCAAACGTTCACGGACTTTGAAGTCATCGTCGTCAACGATGGCTCGCCCGATACAGTTGAACTTGAACGCGCGCTTGCGCCGTATCGCGCGCGCATCGTCTATCTGCAACAAGAGAATCGCGGCCCTTCAGCCGCGCGCAACACAGGCATACGCCACGCGCGCGGTCGCTACGTCGCGTTGCTCGACGCGGACGACCTATGGTTGCCCGAATACTTGGCCGCGCAGATGCATGCGTTGACATCTGATCCAACGCTCGATCTGATCTACTCGGACGCGTTGCTCTTTGGCGCGGGCGCGCACGCCGGGCAGACGTTCATGCAGACCTGTCCTTCGCGCGGCCCCGTCACGGTGGACACGCTGCTCAGCCAGCAATGCGTCGTCATCACGTCATGCGTCGTCGCGCGCCGCACGACGCTCCTAGACGCGGGCCTGTTCGACGAAAATTATTACCGCTCGGAAGACTTCGATCTCTGGGTGCGACTCGCGCACAACGGCGCGCGCCTCGCTTATCAACAACAAGTACTCGCGCAACATCGCCTGCGCCCCGACAGTCTCGCGGGCGATCAGACGCGCATGCAAGAATGCGCGATGGAGGTCTATGCCAAGCTCGCGCGCAAGCTGACATTAACGCCGCCGCAACTCGCACTCATCAAGACAGAGATCACTAAGTATCAATTCAATCTCGCGCTTGCCAGCGGCAAGCACTTGTTGTCTGCCGGCGAGTTCGCGCAGGCCGCGACGGAATTAAATCGCGCGCGCGCGTTGCAACGCCGCGCGGGCCTCAATGGCGGCCGCAAACTGCGCCTCGCGCTGTTGCTCTTGCGCGTCGCGCCGCGTCTGGCGCAACGGGTCTATCTCAAACGCGACCCGCGTGCCCTGCCTGAAGTGACAACAACGAACGCCCCGCCCGAAGCGACAACGACGGATGCCCGCATCACCTTATAACATCGCGCACGTTCTGCCGTGGACAGCCATCGGCGGCACAGAGCACGCGACGCTGCGGATCGCGCAGGCGACGGCGGGCGCGCAGTTCAGACACGTCATGTTCTATCGCCGCATCGCGCCCGTCGTCGGCGACTTCTTCGCGGCGGCCGGCTACGAGACGTTTGCTTACGATCAGATCATGCCGAGCTACCGGCGCGTGCGCGCCTACTGGCGGTCCTCGGACTTGCTGGCCGACGAGTTCAAAGAACGCGAGATCGATCTCGTCCATTGCGCGGACGTGGCGGGCGCGTTCAGCGCGGGGCTGGCCGGGCGTTTGGCGCGCTTGCCCGTCTTGTGTCACGTCCGCAACCGGCACGGGCAGATGTCGCGCCGCGATCAAGCCTTCCTGCGCCTCGTCAACAAGTTCGCCTTCGTGTCCGCCGATACGTGGCGGCACTTCGCTTATCGCGTCGGCCCACGACGCGGCATCGTGATCTACGACGGCATAGACGTGCAGGTCGCGCCGCCCGCAGCACGCGCCGTGCGACAAGAGTTCGGCTTAAGCGACGACGTAAAACTCATCGTCATGGTAGCTCGCATCGCGCCGCAGAAAGATTTCATGACGCTGGCGCGCGCGGCCAAGCGCGTCGTGGCTAAACGACCGGACGTGCGCTTTCTGATCGTCGGCGACCACGCGCAGACGGCGGAACATCGCGGGCATTATGCCGAAGTTCAACAGGCGCTCGCCGACAACAAGGTTGCGCCCTATTTTGTCTTCACGGGCTTTCGCGCCGACGTGGCGCGCATGTTGAGTGCCAGCGACATCTTCGTCCTCTGCACACACTTCGAGGGCTTGCCGCTGGTCATCCTCGAAGCGATGGCGCACGGGCTGCCGGTCGTCGCAACGGCCGTTGACGGTATCCCTGAGATCGTGCGCGACGGGCGCACGGGCCTGCTGCATCAACACGAAGACGCGGCGCAACTGGCCACACAACTGTTGTCGTTGTTGCAAGACGACGCACGCGCCGCCCGACTCGGCACGGCGGCGCGCGAGTTTGTTAAGATTGAATGGAGCCGCGAACGCTTCGCGGCCGACATGACGGCGCTCTATCGTTCGCTGCTGGATGACGGCGCACAAGCGACGGCGCTCAGTGTTAAGGGCGCGTTGTTGAAACAGTAACGATAGCGAGCAGCGGCGTTGAGATTGTGGCACAAGCGATGACTGAAGCGACGGAGAAAGGCGGTTCGTTGACGGCGCGCACGTTCTGGCTGATGTTGGCCAAGACGTTGGGCTTCGTCTTCAGCTTTGCCTTGCCGTTGTTGCTTGTGCGGCGGCTCAGTCAAACCGAGTATGGCTTGTATAAGCAAGCGTTCCTTGTCGTCACCACGTCACTCAGCGTGTTGCCGCTCGGCTTCGGCATGAGCGCGTTCTACTTCCTACCGCGCGAACCGGACAAACGCGGCGCGGTCGTCTTCAACGTCTTACTCTTTAACGCGACCATCGGCGGCCTCGCCGCCCTGACACTGTTCGTGCGACCGCAACTGCTCGGCGCACTCTTTGGCAGTACGACGCTGATCGCTCATGCGCCGCTCATTGGCGTCATTATCCTGCTCTGGATCGTGTCGGCGTTTCTTGAGATCGTCGCTATCGCGCATCAAGAGGCCAAACTCGCCACGCTCTTTATCATCGTCGCGCAGTTTACGAAGACCGCGTTGCTCTTGACGGCGGCGGCCTTGTTCGCGTCGATCCACGCGCTGCTGTGGGCGGCGGTTGTGCAAGGCACGCTGCAAACGCTCGTGCTGCTCTTATATCTGCGCGCGCGGTTCAGTGGGTTCTGGCGTGCGCTCGATTGGGCCATGCTGCGGCGACAACTGGCCTATGCGCTGCCGATTGGTTGCGCCGGGTTGGTCTATGCCGTGATGGCCGATCTGCACAACTACTTCGTGTCGCATCGCTTCGGCCGGCCGCGTTCGCGCTCTACTCGGTCGGGTGCTTCAGTCTGCCGCTGGTCGGCATCATCGGCGAGTCGGTCGGCTCAGTCATGATTCCGCGCATCAGCGAGTTACAGAAGCAGGGCGCGGCGCGCGAGATCGTGCTGTTGACGGCGCGCGCGATGCGTAAGCTGGCGGCGATCTACTTTCCGCTTTACGCCTACTTGATCGTCGTCGGGCGCGAGTTGATCAAGCTGCTCTTTACCGCGCAGTACTTGGGGAGTTGGCCGATCTTCGTCATTAACTTGACGCTGTTGCCGTCGCTCATCTTGATCGTCGATCCGATCATGCGCGCGCACGCAGAGCATCGTTTCTTTTTGTTGAAGGTGCGCGCGGCAACGGTCGTCGTGCTGTTCGCGGCGCTTTGGTTCGGCACGCAACGCTTCGGGCTGGTCGGCGCGATCTCGATCATGGTCGGCCTGACGCTCGTTGATCGTTTCATCGAGACGGGCAAGGCGTGGCGCATCGTGGGCGTGACGCGACGCGACGTGCGGTTGTTGAAAGACGTGGGCAAGCTGGCGCTGGCGGCGACGCTCGCGGGCGTGGCGACGGCGCTGGTGCGCCTGACTGTGTTGGGGCTGCGACCGTTCGTTGTGCTGGCCGTGTGCGGCGTCGCGTTCGCGTCGGTCTATCTTATTTGCATCTGGTTGCTGCGCGTCCCGACGCTCGACGAGCGCGCGTTCGTGCGGCAGCATCTTGCGCGCGTGCAGCGGCGCTTGCTATTGCGGGGCGCGATGAACCCGCTGGCCTGAAGGAGATCGTTATGTGTGGTATCGCCGGTTTCGTCAATCGGGCAGAGCGCGGCCGTGAGGCCGATGCGGCGGTCGTGCTAGAGGCGATGTGCCGCGTCATCGTGCATCGCGGGCCGGACGAACAGGGCACGTTGACGAAAGATGGCGTGGCGCTCGGCATGCGTCGGCTGTCGATCATCGATCTCGCGGGCGGGCAACAACCGATGGCGAACGAAGACGGCGCGCTCAACGTCGTCTTCAACGGCGAGATTTATAACTATCGTGAGTTGCAGCCCGACCTCGTTGCGCGCGGTCATCAATTTCGCACGCAGTCGGACACGGAAGTTATCGTGCATGCTTACGAAGAATATGGCGCGGCGTCGGTCGAGCGTTTGCGCGGCATGTTCGCATATGCGTTGTGGGACGCGCGCAAAGACGAGTTGTTCATCGCGCGCGACCGCACGGGCAAGAAGCCGCTCTATTACACGTTGACGCCGGGCGGCACGTTCATCTTCGGTTCGGAGTTGAAGTGTCTGCTGGTCCACCCGGAGTTTCGGCGGCGGCTCAACCTACAGGCGCTCGATGCGTACCTCGCGTTCGGTTACGTGCCCGACCCGCTGACGATCTTCGAAGATGTACACAAGCTGCCGCCCGGTCATCATCTGACCTTCGACGGGCGCAACGTGCGCGTCGCGCAGTATTGGGACTTTCCATACGCGCCGGTTGACGAACAGAGCGCGCGCCGCGACGAAGACTTGCTCGAAGAGTTGCGCGCGCTGCTGGCCGAAGCCGTGCGCGTGCGACTTGTAGCGGACGTGCCGCTCGGCGCGTTTCTCTCCGGCGGCGTCGATTCAAGCGCGGTCGTGGGCTTGATGGCGCGCGCCACTGATCGACCCGTCAAGACCTTCTCCATCGGGTTCAACGAAGACAGTTACAACGAGTTGAAGTATGCGCGCGTGGCGGCCGAGCGATTCAAGACCGACCATCACGAGTTCATCGTCACGCCCGACATCTGCGAGATCGTGGACGAACTTGTCTGGCACTTCGACGAGCCGTTCGCCGATTCGTCTGCGCTGCCCACTTACATGGTGTCGAAACTCGCGCGCGAACACGTCAAGGTCGTGCTATCGGGCGACGGCGGCGACGAACTGTTTGCGGGTTACACGCGTTACGCGATTGATCGCAAGCGCGCCGGGTTCGCACGTCTGCCGCGCGTGGTGCGCGAAGGCGTGATGCAACCGCTGGGGCGGCGTCTGCCGCATGGCGCGCGCGGACGCAACTTCATTCACAACGTCGCGCTCGATCCGCTGGATCGCTACATCGAAGAGGTGTCCGTCTTCACACGGCTCAACCGGCGCGCTCTCTATAGCGACGCTTTCAAGCGCGAACTGCGCGGCGCAGAACCGGCGGCGCGCTTCCGTGCCTACGCCGCGCAGGTCCGCACAGGCGATCCGCTCGACGCGCTCTTGTATCTCGACGCCAAGACATATCTGCCCGGCGACATCCTGACCAAAGTTGATCGCATGAGCATGGCCGCGTCGCTCGAAGCGCGCGCGCCTCTTGCTCGATCACAAGTTGATCGAGTTCGTCTGTACGCGCATCCCTGCGCGCTTGAAGCTGAAAGGGCTTGAGACGAAACACATCTTCAAACGCGCGGTCGCAGACTTTGTGCCGCCGGAGATTCTGCACCGGCCCAAACAGGGCTTCGGCGTGCCCATCGACGAATGGATCAATCGACAGTTGCGCGCGCGCGTGCGGGCGACGCTGACCGAGCCGCGCACACAACAACGCGGCCTCATCGAGCCGCGCTACGTCGCCGTGCTCTTGGACGAACACGAACGCGGGCGACGCGATCACGCGATGGAGTTGTGGGCGCTCTTTATGCTTGAGCTATGGCAGCGCACCTTCATGGACGAAGCCGGCCTCGGCACACACGCAACGCACGTCGCCGCCGGGCGCGCGCCCGCCCTCGTTTGATCTTAGTCAGCCCTTCATCTGATCCGGGCTTGAAGTTTCGCCACCGTGCAGTTGAACGTCCTACACCTCATCGACAGCTTTCAGCAGGGCGGCACAGAGCGGCAAGCCGTGCAACTCGTGCGCCTGCTCAACGAGGCGGGGCGCTATCGCCCGCACCTCGCGTGCTTGAACGCCGACGGTCTGCTCCGGCCCGAAGCCGAAGCGTTAGGGCTGCCGCCGATCCCGGCGTACCCGCTCACAAGTTTTTATGATCGCAACGCCGTCGTGCAATTGCGTCGCCTCGCGCGCGTGCTGCGCGAGCGCGACATCAAGGTCATACACGCGCACGATTTTTACACGAACGTTTTCGGCATGGCAGCGGCGGCGCTGGCACGCGTGCCTGCGCGCGTGGCGTCGAAGCGCGAGACGGACTTTCGCGGCCCCGGTCAGAAGCGACTTGAACGTGCAGCATTCCGGCTCGCGCACGGCATCGTCACAAACGCCGACGCGGTGCGTCGCCAGTTGATCAAAGAAGGCGTGCGGGCCGCGAAGTGCGTCACCATTTACAACGGGCTGGACATGGCGCGCGTCGTGCCGCCCGCCGACTTCAAACGCGCCGATGCGCTCGCACTGTTCAAGCTGCCTGCGGCTGAATCTGCGCGGCGCTTCGTGACCATCGTGGCCAACGTGCAGCATGAAGTAAAAGATCATCCAATGTTTCTGCGCGCGGCCGGGCGTGTGCGCGCGGCCGTTGCGGATGCGGCGTTCATCGTCGCGGGCGAAGGGCAGTTGCAAGCGTCGTTGCGCGCTTACGCGGCCGAGTTGGGGTTGGCGCAAGACGTTTTTTTTACGGGGCGCTGCGAGCGGATCGCGGAGTTGTTGGCGCTGAGCGACGTATGCGTCCTCAGTTCGCGGGCCGAAGGATTCTCGAACGCGATCCTCGAATACATGGCGGCGGCGCGGCCCGTCGTCGCTACTGACGTAGGCGGCGCGCGCGAAGCGATCAGCGAAGGCGAGACAGGCCACCTCGTCGCGGCCGGCGATGATGAAATGTTAGCTGATCGAATCATCGCGCTGCTGCGCGAACCTGAACGCGCGCGGCGCATGGGCACGCGCGGGCAGCAGATCGTCGCGGAAAAGTTTTCCTGCGCGGCACAGCTTGCGCGCACGGAAGAACTCTATGATCGACTGCTGGCGCGCGCCGGCCAACGCGCGGCCGGTTAAAACGCGTGGGGCTTGGATCATAATGGGCGAGGTTGCGAACACAAGACGAAAGCAACAAGCGACGCGCGGTTGGCGTTGGGCGCGCGTCGTGCTCGTTATGTTGATAGTTTGGCCGTTGCTTGCGTGGGCGGCGGCGCTCGCACTGATTGTGCAGCCCGAAGCAAGCAGTGCCGACGCGTTGGCCGTCTTGGCCGGTTCGCCACTTATCAAGAGCGCACGCGGCACGCGGCCGAACTGTTCCGCGCGGGACGTGCGCCGCGTGTTGTCTTGACGAACGACAACCTGCAAGGCGGTTGGTCGGTCGCGGCGCAGCGCAACCCTTACTTTGTCGAGCGCGCGGCGCTTGAGTTACAACAGCAGGGCGTGCCGGCCGAGCGCATCGACGTGATCCCGCAAGCGGTCGCCGGTACTTATGACGAAGCCGTGCGGTTGCGCGAATACGCGGGCGCGCGTGGGTTACAATCATTGCTGGTCGTCACGTCGGCTTATCAAGCGCGGCGTGCGCGTTGGGTGTTGCGGCGCGTCTTCCGCGATACACAGGTGACGGTCGCGCTCGACCCGGTTGCGCCGGGCACGCAGACGCCGACGCCCGCAACGTGGTGGTGGCACAGGCGCGGCTGGCAGATGGTGGCCGGCGAATACGTGAAGCTGGTCTATTATTTCATACGCTACAGGTGAAGGGTGCGCGGGTCGTTCGGCACATAGCGTGTTGGCGGCTGACACTTTGACGCACAAACATTTTCATGGTGGAAAAGATCGACAACGTGAGCGCGCACGCGCGCGAGGTGGCGGGCGGCGAGCGGTTCGAGTTCGGCAAGAACTGGGGGCGCTTTCTCAGCGTGTTGGACGATGCGCGCATCGCCCGCGCCGAGGCTTCGCTCAGAGAGATGCTCGAAGTCGCAGACCTCGCGGGGCGCAGCTTCTTAGACATCGGTTCGGGCAGCGGCCTGTTCAGTCTCGCCGCGCGGCGCTTGGGCGCGCGCGTGCATTCGCTCGACTACGACCCGCAGTCCGTCGCTTGCACGACCGAACTCCGGCGGCGTTACTTCCCTGAAGACGACCGCTGGATCGTCGAATCAGGCTCGGCCCTCGATGCCGACTACCTGCGCGCGCTCGGCCAGTTCGACATAGTTTATTCATGGGGCGTGCTGCATCATACGGGGCGCATGTGGCAGGCGCTCGATAACGCGCACTTGCCGGTCGCGCCCGGCGGCAAATTGTTCGTCGCCATCTACAACGACACCGGCAGCCAGAGTCGTCGCTGGCAGACGATCAAACGCATCTATAACGAACTGCCCAGACCTCTACGCACGCCCTTCGCGCTCACGGTTATCGCGCCCGAAGAGACGAAGCTGATGCTGCGCGCGCTATTGACGCTGCGCCCGCAAGAGTACGTGCAACGCTGGACGCGCTACGACCAGAACCGGGGCATGAGTCGCTGGTACGACATCATCGACTGGGTCGGCGGCTATCCTTACGAGGTCGCGCGCCCCGAAGAGATTTTCGACTTCTACCGCGCACGCGGTTTCACGTTGACCAAACTCAAGTGCGGCGGCGTCGGGCTTGGCTGCAACGAGTTCGTCGTTAATGACTGTCGAGAGATGATTAACCACAAGAATGATTGCGATTTGCGTTCTGTCTCGTGCTTCACGTGCCCCTAATAGCGACGACGGCGCAGCACGCACTGCTCCCTGCGCTACTGTCTGCGTAAAGAGCGCCGCAAACTCGCGCGCAAAGAACACAAGCGCGTGCCGCGCCCGTTGCCGCGCAGCGGCATAACTGATCGGCGCGTCTACGCTGAACCGGCGCTGCCCGCGTTGCCGCGCGCGGGCGGCAAGTTCCGCGACGCCGTGTTCGGCACGGAACTCATGCGCGTCACGGACGAACGCGACGGCGCGAGCAACGGCACGTTCTACGCTTACTGGCCGACCTTCAATGCGGACGCCACGCGCTTGCTCGTGCGCCGCGCGGGCGGCGATTCAATCTATGATTTTGATCCCGACACGTTCACGCTCGACGCACGCCGCGACGTGCCGCGTTTGCCCGACGGCGGCTCGCTCGTCACCGAAGGCGCAGTTTGGAGTGCGACCGATCCGAGCACGCTCTATGGTACGGCGTGGAACGGCCCGCGTCTGTGGGCTTTGGACGCGAGCACATTGCGCTACACGCTCGTCCATGATTTCGGCGCACGCGGCGAGATGGCCGCCACGGATTTCTTATGGCAGATGAGCGTCAGCGACGACGGCGACACGTTCGCGTTCACGCATAAGAATCGCAGCTACAAAGTCGTCGGCTACACGGTCTACAAGCGGTCGCTCAATCGCGTTATCTTGGAGACGAAAGTGTCGGGCCTCAACGAAGTGCGCGTGGATAAGACGGGGCGCTACTTGATGGTGTCGCCCGACGGCGCGGACGCGCAAGGACGTGTCTGTCTGATCCGCGATCTACAGACGGGCACAGTAGACGGCCTCGTTGACGGCGCACCGGACTATGCGCCCGGCCACGGCGACATAGGCGCGGGCGCACTCGTCGCGTGGGACAACGACGACAACCGCCTGCTCTATCGTCGGCTCGCAACGCCGCACACGTTTCGCCCGGTCCTGAATCTGGGCGGCGACTGGATGAACCTGCACGTCTCGCTATTAGGCGGCAACGACGATTGGGCGCTCGTCAGTTTTTACAGCTACCGCACGCAACCGACGGCGGGGCTGTTTCATAACGAACTCGTGCTGGTCAGCACAGACGGCAGCCAGCGCGTGCGCCGCATCGCGCATCATCGCTCGATAGCGCAAGATTATTGGGACACACCGCGCGCGAACCTCAGCCGCGACGGCCGCTTCGTCGCCTTCTCATCAAACTGGGGCGGGCAGAAACGCCAAGACCTCTTCATCGCACGCCTCGATCCGCCGCTCGCAACAACAAGCGGCGCGCAACCGCAAACTTCACCGACGACCATACACCGCCGCCCGCGCAGAGTTAATCCACAAGATAAATGATGAACGATGAATGAAAGCATAGCTGCTTATTCATCAGTCATCATGATGAATAAAGATCAGCTTGCCTGTCATCCATCGTTCATCGTTCCTCGTTCATCGTTTCTTGCCTGTTTGTTCGTGACGATAGGGAACGTAACGCGCGCCATGCTGTTCCTAGTCCTGCGCCGAGCGGCGTGCTACAGACGAGTGCGGGTGCGTAATAGGGTAAGCGCCAATCGTGCGCGGTGACGAAGCGTTGCATGAGTGCTTTGGCCGCGTGCCAGTCGCCCCAATAGCCGAGCACGCACGCCGTCTTCAACGCGCGCGCCGCGAGTACACGCTTTAATAGTTCACGCAACTCCGGCGGGCAGGCTTGTTCGATCTCGCTTGCGTCGATCAGGAACGGCTCGACCGGGCGCGCGCCCTGTAAGTTTTTACTCAGCCCCGACGCTTCGACGTGAAAGCGCGCGAGCGGGCGCAGCCGAAACGCGACCCGTTCGTTCAGCAACACTTTCAACCACAGGAACGCATCCTCCGCATACAAACATCGATCACGATCATAGAAGCCGCCCCAACGACGCAAGACATCTGTGCGCGCCAGAGTCGTGCAGGGCGACATATAAGCGAGCAGGTACACGACCAACTCCGGCGCTGTCTGCGGTGCAAGCCGCTGCACGCCGTCCGTGAGGCCACGCGCACGCCACATCGGCTCGCGCGTGACGCCCGCCGGATGCTCTATGTAACCGAAGGTAATCGACGCCACTTGCGGCCCGTACTCGTCGAGCGCGGCGACGCCTGCGGCGAGATAGTCGGGCAGCCATTCGTCGTCCGCGTCGAGGAACGCGACGAACTCGCCGCGCGCTTCTGATAAACCACGGTTGCGAGCAGCACCGGGGCTGCGTTCGTTTGCGTGATGAGGCGCAAGCGCGGATCGGCATCGGCGGCGACGAGTTGGCCGCTGCCATCGGTCGAGCCGTCGTCTATGACGAGCACTTCAAAGTCCGTGAACGTCTGCGCCGCGATTGAGTCGAGCGCGCGGCGCACGTAGCGCGCTTTGTTGTAAAGCGGCACGATGACGGAGACGCGTGGAGTCATGACGGCAAGTAGCGCGCGGTAAAGTTCGACGAGCGCGCGGACGTAAGTTTCGGGTGCGTAGCGCGTGCCGACGAGTGTGGTCGCGCTGATCAGTCAAACGACGCGCGAGCGGCGCATCGGTCAAGACGCGGTTGAGGGCCGCGGCCAACTCTTGCGGCGCGCGCGGCGCGACGAGCAAGGCGCTCTCTTCGTGCGTGACCATCTCAGGCACGCCGCCGACGGCCGTGGCGACGACGGGCACGCGCGCCGCCATCGCTTCGAGCAACACGTAAGGCGAGCCTTCGCTGTGTGACGGGAGCGCCAGCACGTCGGCGATGGCGTAGTAAGCACTGACATCGCTCTGCTGCCCGGTCATGATCACCCGTTGGCTCAAGCCGAGGCGGGCCGTGCTGGTTTCGATCTGCGCGCGTTCCGGCCCGTCGCCGACGATGACGAGCCGTGCATTCACGTCCGGGTTGAGCGCGCGCAAGTGTGCGAAGGCGTCGAGCAGATCGCCGTGCGCCTTCTCGCGCGAGAGCCGGCCGACGGCAAGCACGACGCGCTCGTCGGGCAAGAGGCCGAGTTGCGCTCTGAGTGTTGCGGCCGCGCCTTCGTCCGTTGGTGCGCCCGCGCTGATCGCGTTGTGCTGCACGGCTATGCGCGCGGGTGCGACGCCCGCTTGCGCCAGTTCGCGCGCGAACGCGTGGCAGACGGTGACGACGCGCGTGGCGGCCGGCAGCGACCAGCGGTTGAGTTGATTATAAGCGCGGACTTTGAGATCGGTCGTGGTGTAGCCGTGATGAAAGGCGACCCACGGGCGCGTGCGCCAGAGGCCGGAGAGGCGCAGCAGAAAGTGCGACTTGACTTGATGGGTCAGGATTATGTCGGGCGCGTGGCGCGCGACGGCGCGACGCAGATTGGGCACGAGGCGCGGGTCGAAACGGAAACGCTCGCCGAGCACGTCCACTGTCAACCCTAGTGCGCGGGCCGCACGGATGAACTCGTTGGGCGACGCCGCGTCGCCGGTCAGTCTGTCGTCGCTGGTCGGTTCGCCGGTCGCTGTTTCAGTTAGTAATGGCGCTGTGTTGCGCCCGCGTTCGTAGGTGACGATGGCGGTTTCGACGGGCAGCGTGCCGGGCTGGTCCGCGTTCAGCTCGCGCACCGTGCGGCAGAAGTCGAGCATGTTTTTGGCCACGCCCGTGACCGTCGTTGCCTCTATGACCGCGAGTAGTTTGATGTTTGGCGGGCCGGCGTGTTGTTGCATGTTCGGGGGCGCGCGGGGCCGAAACGCCCGCAGCGCGGTCTTTCTGCCTTGTAACACGAAGCGATCCGATCTGCCAAGACATGACCCGGCCGCGCCGCGTGCGACCCCGCGCGGGCATGTCGGCCGGCGCAGTAAAAAGGCATTGACAAATCTTGCCCAACGTCGTTTAATCAAATGGGTTTGCTGCTAACGCAAAGTTAGCGGCAATGGTCTTTCGCAAGGCGATGAGATTGCACCCGATAAGGGCAAACCTGTCGTGAGGCAGGGGCGCAAAGCCGTGAATCTCTCTGACCGTGGCTGATTTGCTCAGGCAAAGGTCACTTGAGAGATTGTCTGGTTGCCGAAGGCGATCCGTAAAGCCAGAACTTCATGTCTGCCACAAGGCGCGCGTCGGTCGGAGTTATCCGTCCGGTTCGAGCCGGACGCTTCGACCGTTTAACGGCCGGGGCTTGGCGGGCACGCCTCATCGAATGAAGCTCTGGCTGAAACCACTCGCATGCGCCAACCTCGGCCGTCGGTGGTTTTCTCTCTCCCGGTATCCTTCAAACCTTTCGCACCAATCAGACAAATAAACGTTCACGCCGCTTTTCGTCCGCCGGTGCGCCCTGTGCGCGCCTGACGTTTGCTCTCCTACCGATCCGGGTCACAAACATCTCCGCCGTTTAGCTGTTCCGTGGCGTCAAAGCGCGCCAACGGAGCGGCCAGCACATCACCGACTAAAGGCACTCCCGTAGCGATGCGGGTTCGCAAAGCCAGGAGTCTCCAAGCTTGAGTTTGGAGATCGTCCGGTTACCGAAGTGAGGTTCAGCATGATTTCCCCACGCGGGCACAAGTGGTTTCCCCTCGCACCTTTTTATTTCAGTCTATTTTTAATCATCGCTATTTTCCTCGGCGGCGCGCAACTCGCACAGGCCGACCCGCAGACGGATCACAACGTCCATCCTGAACCGGCGCTGCCCGCGTTGCCGGGCGCAGGCGGGAAGTTCCACGACCCGACGTTCGGCACGGAACTCATGCGCGTCACGGACGAGGCCGACGGCAACAGCAACGGCACGTTCTACGCTTTCTGGCCGACCTTCAATGCGAACTCAACGCGTCTCTTTGTGCGCCGCTCAAACGGCGACTCGCTCTATGAACTCGACCCCGTGACGTTCACGCTCGGCGGGCGCTATGACATCCCGCGTCTGCCCGACGGCGGCTCGCTCGTCACAGAAGGCGCGGTTTGGAGCACGACCGATCCCGACATTCTCTATGGCACGGCATGGAACGGGCCGCGCATCTGGGCGCTGAACACGCGCACACTCAGCTACACGCTCGTCCATGATTTCGGCGCGGGCGGCGAGATGGCGGCGACCGACTTCTTGTGGCAGATGAGCGTCAGCGACGACGGCGACACGTTCGCGTTCACGCATAAGAACCGGAGTTATCAGATCGTCGGTTACACGGTCTACAAGCGGTCGCTCAATCGCGTCATCTTGGAAGTGCCGCTGCCCGCGCTCAACGAAGTGCGTGTTGACAAGACGGGGCGCTACCTGATGGTGTCGCCCGACGGCGCGGACGCGCAAGGACGGGTCTGTCTGATTCGTGATTTGCAGACGGGCACAGTGGACGGCCTCGTTGACAGTGCGCCCGATTACGCGCCCGGTCACGGCGACGTGAGCGCGGGCGGTTTGCTCGCGTGGGACAACGACGACAACCGCTTGCTCTATCGCAGCTTCAACAACCCGCACCAGTTTCAATCGGCGTTGAATCTGGGCGGCGACTGGATGAACCTGCACGTCTCGATGCTCGGCGGCGGCGACAATTGGGCGCTCGTCAGCTTCTACAGTTGGCAGGGACAGGGCACTGAGCCGGGGTTGTTCCACGACGAGTTGGTGCTGGTCAAGACCGACGGCAGCCAGCAGTTCCGGCGACTCGCGCACCACCGCTCGAAGGCGCGCGACTACTGGGCCACGCCGCGTGCAAATCTGAGCCGCGACGGCCGCTTCGTCGCCTTCTCATCAAACTGGGGCGGCTCGAATCGCGTCGATCTATTCATCGCGCGCGTTGACTCCGGCGCAGCACCGACGCCGACGCCAACCCCAACGCCCACGCCCACACCGACACCGACACCAACTCCCACACCTACACCTACGCCCACCCCAACGCCGACGCCGACACCCACGCCGACGCCGTTGCTCTCGCCGCCGCTCGTCGCTGCGGCTTACAACAAGGCGACGTTGTTGGCCGCCGAGTCCAACAGTGCCGCAGCGCAGATCGCTTCGCTGGCTACGGACATCGATCAAGCTTACGCCGCGTTCTTGCGCGAACAGGATCGCGTCCAGTCGGCCGACCAGATCGACCGCGTTCTGCGCGCAGCCCTCTACTTCGCACGGGCGGCGCGTGCGCTCGCGACCGCGCAACGTTACCCGGCCTCCGTGCAGAGTCGTTTGCAGATTGACGTGGCGCGGCTCGGTCAGGCGCGCAACCTGTTGCAGCCCGGCACGCTGACCGATCCCGGCGACAGCGCACACGCGCCCGCCGCCGGCCCCGCCGTCATCGGCGACGCCGTAGCCCTCTCAGGCGCGAGCCTGTCGCCCGTGCTGGCCCCGCTCAGCCTCGGCACGATCTACGGCGACGCGGCGCAGAGTCCGCTCGCCGTGACGACACGCGCGGCCGCGCAATTCGGGCCGGAGTCGCAGTCGTTCGAGTTGGCGGGCGCGAGCGTGACCATCGCGGGGCGGGTCGCGCCGCTGCTGTACGTGTCGCCCGCGCGCGTTACTTTCTCTGTACCGGCGGACGTGCCTGCGGGCACGGCCGAGTTGATCGTGACCTCGCAGGAAGGCTATGTCTCGCGCGGCACAGTCACCGTCATGCCGTTCGCGCCGGGGCTGTTCGCGGCCGACGGCAGCGGTGCGGGCACGGGCCTCACGCAGAACGCGGCCGGCGTCAGCGCCGTCGCGGGCTTCGACGTGCAGACGCCCGAACTGTTGGGCGCGGACAAGCGCACGCGCGTCCTGCTGTTTGCCACGGGCCTCGGCAATAGCGCCGTGCTGAACACGAATCCGGGCAACGATGTGCAGATGGACGGCGGCGTGGTGTGGCCGAACGTGGCCGAGTCTGTGACGGTCGAGGCGCGCACGGACGACGGGCGTGTCTTCCTGTTGCCGGTCGAGTACGCGGGCGCGCAAGGGCGCGTGGCGGGCGTCGATCAAATCAACCTTGTGCTCGTGCCGCAACTGCGCGGCGCTGGTCAAGTCGAGTTGACGCTCATCGTCGCCGGGCAGCGCAGCAACAGCGTCCAAATACGCGTGCGCTGACGACGAGTTTAACGAACAAGGGGCAGCGGGCAAGGAACGAACAGGGACGAGAACGAACAAGGGCAGTACAGACACGACGAACAAGGGCGGTGGAGCAAGAACGAATCAAGGGCAGCAAGAACGAATCAGGGCGGTTGCTTTAGCACGAACAAGGGCGGGGGCGGACGGTGATAAGCCGTCCGCCTTATTTTTTATCCACCGCCTGAAAGTTGAGCCTCGGAGACTGAACGCTTTGCGGCTTTGCGTGAGGTTCTTACTTAGTCGGTAGTTAACTCACGCAAAGACGCAAAGCTAAGTTTCCAAGTTCGTTTTGCCAGTCGCGGCGTCGGTGCGTTAACGTGGCACGCATGCTGAAGGTCTTGAACGTGGTGGGCGCGCGCCCGAACTTTATGAAGGTCGCCCCAATCGTCGCGGCTGCGGGGCGGCGTGCGCGCGAGTTTGAATCCGTCGTCGTCCACACGGGGCAGCACTACGACGCGCAGATGTCCGATGCCTTCTTCCGCGACCTCGCCTTGCCTGCGCCTGACATACATCTCGGCGTCGGCTCCGGCTCGCACGCCGCGCAGACCGCGCAGGTCATGCTGCGTTTCGAGCCGGTCGTTTTAGAGCAGCGACCTGATTGGGTCGTGGTTGTCGGCGACGTGAACTCGACCTTAGCGTGCGCGCTCGTCTGCGCGAAGTTGCAAGTGCGGGTCGCGCACGTCGAAGCGGGCCTGCGTAGCCGCGACCGCACGATGCCCGAAGAGATCAATCGTGTGCTCACGGATCAGATCGCCGATCTATTGCTCACGCCCTCGCCCGATGCCGACGCGAACCTCTTGGCCGAAGGCATCGCACCTGAGCGCATACGCCTCGTCGGCAACGTGATGATCGATTCGCTCTACACGCATCTTGAAACGGCGAAGCAGTCAAACGTGCGCGCGCGTCTGGGCGTCGCGGGTCGCGCCTATGCGGTCGTCACGCTGCATAGGCCCGCGAACGTGGACGACAAGGACGCACTCGCGCGCATCCTCGGCGCGCTCGCACGTTTGAGCACGCGTCTGCCCGTCGTCTTTCCCGTCCACCCGCGCACGCAGCAGCGGCTCGCGGAGTTCGGCCTGTTAGATGAGTTGACGGTACGCGTGCCCCAGTTGCAACTCGTCGAGCCACTGGGTTATCTCGACTTCCTGCGTCTGTTCAGCGGCGCGCAGTTGGTCCTAACCGACTCCGGCGGCTTACAGGAAGAGACGACCGCGCTCGACATTCCCTGTTTGACGCTGCGCGAAAACACCGAGCGCCCTATCACCGTCACCGACGGCACGAACCGCATCGTCGGCACGGACGCAGACCGCATCATCAGCGCCGCCCACGACGCGCTCGATCATCCACACCCCAGCCGCCCGCCGCTCTGGGACGGTCAAGCCGCCGACCGCATCCTCAATGCGTTGCAACAGAGCAGTCAGCAGTAAGCTACTGCCTACTGTTTTTTTGTTTGCCTGCGCCGCGACCCGTAAGCTACACTCAAAGAGTCCGGCGGCGGGCCGAACGGGAACGCGCCCGTAAGCAGTTCGCAGTCAGAGGATGTAACGGCACGCCGCTGCCGCCCTTGAATCCATCACTCCGGCCTAAGCAGTGTCAAACACGTCAAGCATAACCCCCGTGCCCCTTAACCAACTGTGGCGACCCGTGCTGCTCGCGGCTGCGCTAGCTTTCGTCTATGCAGCGGTGCTAACGAAACTCGCCGGGCAGTGGTGGTCTGACGAAAACTATTCGCACGGGTTGCTCGTGCCGTTCATCATCGGCTACATCGTGTGGGCTGAGCGCGCGCGCATTGCCGCCGCCACGCGCCGCCCGCGCTCGTGTGGGGCGGGGCGAGCATCGTGCTGGCGCTCGCAACGTTGTGGGCGGGCACGGCGGGCGCTGAGTTGTATCTCCAACGCACGTCGCTTGTGCTGATGCTGGCGGGCGTGGTGCTCTACTTCTGGGGTTGGCAGATATTGCGGCTCGTGCTTGTGCCGCTCGCATTGCTGGCGCTGGCGATTCCAATTCCGGCCATCATCTTCAATCAGGTCGCGTTCCCGTTACAGTTGTTCGCTTCGCGTTGCGCGGTCTGGGCTATGCGCCTGTTCGATATTCCGGTGCTGCGGCAAGGGAACGTGATCGAGTTGATGCCGCTCAATGCATTAACGACGAAGAAACTCGAAGTGGTCGAAGCGTGCAGCGGCATCCGCTCGCTGATGACGCTGGTGACGCTCGCCGTTGTCTTCGCTTACTTCACGCACCCGCGCGACGATAATAACAACAACGACAGCGGCGGGCGCTTCGCGTGGCTCGGCCGTTACGGCTTCTGGCGCTCGACGATCATAGTGTTGTCGGCCGTGCCCATCGCTATCGTGACCAACGCGGGACGCGTCAGCGGCACAGGCATACTGGCGCGCTACTACGGCACAGAGATCGCCGACGGCTTCTTCCACGAGTTCTCCGGTTGGGTCGTGTACATCGTCGCCTTTCTGCTGTTGTTCGCCGTCGGTTGGTTGCTCGACTTGATCGCGCGGCGCAAGACAAAGGACAAACGCAACGCGCGTAACAATCAGCAGCACCCGAACGCGGCCGCGACCGAAGCGGCGACGCGGCCGGAACAGATTGAAGTTAAGACCGAGCCGGTGGTCGGTTCGGCGGCGCAATGATGAAACAGATGAAGACGGCGCGTTGGCAATTCTGGGTCTTGTTTGCGTTCCTCGTCGCGGGCGGGGCGCTGATCAACGTGTGGGAACGCGCGGGCGAAGCGCACGTCGAACGTCGCCCGCTGGTCGAGTTTCCCGCGCAGGTCGGCGCGTGGCGGCAGCAGGGCGCGGACACGCGCTTCGACGCTGTTACCGAGTCGGTCCTATTGGCCGACGATTATCTGTCGCGCGACTACGCGCTTGCCGACGGCACGACCGCCAACTTCTACGTCGGCTACTACGCCTCGCAGCGCAGCGGCGCGACCTATCACAGCCCGCTCAACTGTCTGCCCGGTTCAGGCTGGGTCATGCAGCAGCCGGGCCGGCTCGTCATTCAACCCGCGGCGGGCGGTGCGCCCATCGAAGCCAACCGCTACATCATCGAGCACGGCAGCAGTCGGCAAGTTTTAATCTACTGGTATCAGGGGCGCGGGCGCGCGGTGGCGAGCGAGTACTGGGGGAAACTCTACACCGTGCTCGATAGCATCGGGCGACGCCGCAGCGACGGCGCGATGGTGCGCGTGATGGTTCCTGTGGGCGAGTCCGAGGCAGAGGCGCTGCGCCTCGCAACCGATCTGGCCGCGCAGTCCGCGCCTGCGCTGCCGACGTTCGTGCCCAACTGAGTCGAAGGGCGCACTTGCCTTGTCCCGATAAATCAGTTGCGCGTAAATGCCTTGAATGAGGTAACATGAAACACGGCGCGGTCGCATTGGGGGCGGTCGCGGCTTTCGGAAGAAGTTGTCGATTGCTAGTTTTCTTTAACTGACGCGCTTCCGGTCTTCGTCCGGTTGCCTTAAGAAACTCGGTCGCGCGCAACTCGGAGAAGCAGTACAAACACACGCCGCTCGCCTTGAGCCGATTCGACCGTTGCCCCGGTCGCGTGCTTCTAAGGGACGGCGCGTGAAGGAGTCGAAAGCTTAAGATGAATCGATCAGAGTGCCTGCGCTCCGGCTTCGGCCGGGGTCTGCTGTTTACCCTCCTGTCTCTCCTGTTGGCGCTGGCGTTTGCCGCCTGTTCCAACCCAGAGAAGACCAAAGCCGAACACCTACAACGCGGCGAGCAATACCTCAAAGACAAACAGTTTCAAGAAGCGGCGCTTGAGTTTCGCAACGCCTTGCAACTCGATGAACGCTTAGCGGCCGCTCATTGGGGACTGGCGCAAGCCTACGAAGGGCAGGAACAATTTCTGCCCGCCGTGCAAGAGTTGCGCCGCACGGTCGAGCTTGACCCGAACCACTCGGACGCGGCCGTGCGGCTCGGTAACTATTTGATCATCGCCTTTCAAGGCAACCGCGACGCCAACAAGCAACTCAAGGACGAAGCCATGCGGCTCGCCGACGGCGTGCTGGCGCGCGACGACAAACACATCGAAGCGCGCATCCTCAAGGCCACGATTCTCTACGCCGACGGCAAACGTGCAGACTCGCTCGCCGAGTTGAAACGCGCGCTTGACCTGAACCCGCAGCGCATCGAGTCGCTGATGAGCCTCGCGCGTTATTACATGCAAGAGGGCGACACGGCCAATGCCGATGCGACCTTCCAACGCGCCATCTCGATCAACGACCGCTCCGCGCTCGCACACACGCAGTACGGCTTCTTCCAAGCGCAACAGCAGCATCTCGATCAGGCCGAAGCGCAGTTTCGCAAAGCGGTCGAGGTCGAACCTACAAACCGCGACGTGCGCCGCACGCTCGCCACGTTCTATCTAACCAACAAGCAACTCGACAAAGCCGAGAGCGCGTTCAAGGAACTTGCCGAACTCGACAAGGACAGACCCGAAGGAAGCTCCGTGCTGGCCGATTTCTACTCGGCCACGAATCGCCCCGACGAAGCCATCCGCCTCTATCAAGAAGTCATCGCCAAGTCGCCCGACTACACGCAGGCGCGTTATCGTCTCGGCGAGATCATGCTGCAACGCCGCGACCTACAGGGCGCGGAGCAGCAGGCGCAAGCCGTGCTGACGAAGAATGCGAACGACATCAACGCGCGCAAGTTGAGCGCACGAATCAACCTGCAAAAAGGCGAGGCGAAAAAGGCCATAGACGATCTCGCGCAGGTCTTGAAACAAGAGCCGCGCGAACAGGCGGCGCTCTATTTCATGTCGCAGGCACAACTGGCCACGGGTCAGATCGAACAGGCGCGCTCTTATGCCGGCGACCTCGATAAGTATTATCCCGACTATCTGCCCGGCAAACTCATGCAGGCGCAGATCAACCTCAAGGCGGGCGGCGAAGAGAACATGAAGAACACGCTGCGGCTCGCCACCGACCTGCTTGATCGCTTGAGCCGCGCGACGCCGGGGCCGCAACTCTCGCCCGAACTGCTCGCCGAGTTGCGCGCCAAGTCGCACACCGCACGCGGCGCGGCCAACCTGCGTCTCGGCAACAACGCGGCCGCGCGCACAGACTTCACCGCCGCCCGCGACGCGCAACCGAACGCGCCCGAAGGTTACGTCAACTTGGCCGCCGTCGCTTTGGCCGAGAAGAAGTTGCCCGAAGCCGAACAGACTTATGAACGCGTGTTGCAAATCGACAGCGCGAACCTTGATGCCCTCGGCGGCTTAACGAATCTCGACACGAACCGGCGGCAGTTCGACCACGCCCACGCGCGCCTCGATCAAGCTATCGCCGCGCACCCGCAGAACGCCGGGCTGCACTTCTTGAAGGCGCAGGTCTATGGCGCGCAGCAAGACGCGCAAGGGGCTGAGCAGACCTTGCGGCGCACGCTCGAACTCGATCCGAACAACGCCGCCGCGTTGACCTCGCTGGCCGCGCTCTACGTCAACACGCGCCAACCTGATCGCGCCGTCTCCGAGTATCGCAAGATTGCCGAGAGCCGGCCCGACACGGACGACGCCGCCGCGCTCACCTTGATCGGCATGGTCGAAGACGGGCGCAACAACCGCGATGCTGCCGTCGCCGCCTACAAGGACGCGCTCGCGCGCAGTCCAGATGCGTTCATCGGCGCGATTGCGGGCAACAACCTCGCGTGGGACTACGCCGAACACGGCAAGGGCAACTTGGACGAAGCGATCCGTTTGGCGCAAGGCGTCGTGCAGAAGTTCCCGGACGAGCCGGGCTACGCGGACACGCTCGGCTGGGTCTACTTCAAGAAGGGCTTGAGCGGCGCGGCGGTCGAACAGTTGGAGAAGGCCGTCAAACAAGCCGCTTCGCGCAACACGGACAGCGCAGTCTATCGCCTGCACTTAGGGCGCGCGCTCGCCGCCGCCGGCCGCAAGACGGAAGCGCGCCAGCAACTACAACAGGCCGTCAACATGGGCACAGAGAAGAACCTGCTCTCGCCCGAACAACTCGAAGAAGCCCGCCAAGCGTTAGCGACCTTGTGAGGAATAGTAGGCATGGTGAGGCCTACTTGGAGTTAAGCCAATGAGTGTTGAATTCAGACAGCGGACACCGAGCGAGTATGCGCGCATCCTGTGGCGGCGTAAGTGGCTGATCTTGCTGCCGGCGTTTGCGATCTCGTTCGCCATCGGCATCGTCGTGTGGCGACTGCCGAACGTCTATCAGTCCACCACGTTGTTGATCGTCAAACCGGCCGCCGTTGCGAACAACATCGTGCCGCAACTCTCCGATGATGATCTGACGATCCGCATCAACAACATCAGTCAAGAGGTGTTCAGCCGCACGTCGCTCGAACCGCTCGTGGTCGGCTACAACCTCTACGCGGCCGAGCGGCGACGCGGCGAGCCGATGGATGTCTTGATCGAGCGCATGCGCAAGAAAGACATCATCATCGAGATCAACAAGAGCCGCAACGACATCACCAACGGCTTCAATCTCTCGTTTCGCGGCCCCGATCCATACATCACGCAACGCGTCGCAGGCGATCTGGCCGGCAAGTACATTAGCGCGCAACTAACGGCGGTCACGGATGAAGTTGACGCGACGAAGAACTTGATCGAGGAACAGGTGCGGCAGTCGAAGGCGTCGTTGGACGAGATCGACAAGCGCCGGCTTGAGTTGATGATGGCCAACGTGAACAGCCTGCCGTCGCAAGGGCAGGCGCTCGGCATGCAACTGTCCGGGCGGCACGAAGAACAGAAGGCGCGCATTGCCGAAGTCGGCCGCCTGCGCGATCAACTCGCGGCCTATAACAATCAATTGGCTGATCTGCAAAAGCAGATCGAGCAGGAGAAAGAGCGCGTCGTCGATCTCACGACCGATCCGAAGACCACGATGGCGTGGGCGGAGTTGACGCGGCGACAGTCGGAACTCGAAGCGCAGTATGAGGACCTACGCACCAAGCTCAAAGAGAAGAATCCGGACGTGATCGCCCTCAAGCAGCAGATCGCCGCCCTCAAGCGCAGCAAAGACGACATGCTCGAAGCGCGCAAGAGCGAGATCACCGAAAAGCAAGCGAAGCTTGAGAAGCTGATCGATCCGCGCGTGACGAGTGTTAAGACGAACATTGAACTGGTCAAAGGTGAGTTGGGCCGGCAAGAGGAATTGCTCAAGCAGACGACCGCGCAGATCGCGCAGTTGGCCGACAATATCGGGCGCGTGCCCGGCGCAGAGGTCGCGTTGCAATCGTTAGAGAATGAGTATCGCTCGAAGAAGGCTTACTTCGACGAGTTGTCAACGAAGCAGCACCAGATCGAGTTGACGAGCGCCGTCACGCAGAAGCAGCAGGGTGAAAAGATTCAGGTCATCGACCCGGCCTCTTTGCCCGAACGGCCCGTTGCGCCCAAGCGCCCGCTGCTCATTGCACTGGGCCTCGCGCTCGGCCTCGCGCTCGGCCTCGCCTGCGCCGCCGCCCGCGAAGTGCCGCGCCTGTTGACGATCCAGACGGTTGCGGACGCGCGCCACTACACGAACCTGCCCGTGCTCGTCTCCGTACCTGAACTGTTGACGCCGAAGGAAGCGCGCCGTCGTCGTTTGCGGCGCGCAACGTTGGCGTTTGCTGGCGCAGTCGTCGCCGTCGTCGCCGTGCCCGCGCTCGCGTTGTTACTGAAGTTCACGCACGTCTTTGAATATTTTGCGACCTAACAAATAAAGACCGAGGTTCTAACGTTGTACCGAGAGTTCTACGGCTTAAAGGAGTTGCCTTTCGCGCTGACGCCCGATCCGCGCTTCATCTACTTTACGCCGTCGCACACAGAGGCGATGGCGAACCTGCACTACGGGATCGAGAGCGGCAAAGGCCTCATCGTCGTCACGGGCGAAGTCGGTACGGGCAAGACCACCATCCTGCGTTGGATGATGCAACGGCTCGACCGCGCCGTCTTAGTCGGCTACGTCATCAACCCGCGCCTGTCCGTTACGGAGTTTTACCAGCACATCGCGCGTCTGCTCGGCGTCGCCGATTGGGAGAACAAATCGGAGTTGCTGTTCGCACTTGGGCGCACGCTTGAAGAGAGACAGGCGCGCGGCCTGCGCACCGTGCTTATCATCGACGAGGCGCACGGTCTTTCAACCTCCGTGCTCGAAGAGATCAGGTTGCTGTCGAACTTTGAATCCGACGCCGCCAAGCATTTGCAGATCGTCTTGACCGGGCAACCGGAACTGCGCGCCGTCTTGAACAATCCTGAACTGCGGCAACTTAAACAGCGCGTCGCCTTGCGTTGCGAGATCAAGCCGCTGCCTAGCGTGGCCGAGACGGAGAAGTACATCAAGGCACGCTTAACTGTCGCGGGGGCTTCAACGCCGACATCTTCTCGCCCGGCGCGATTGATTACATCTTCCGCTGCTCGGCCGGCATCCCGCGCCAGATCAACAACCTCTGCGACAACGCCTTGCTCGCAGGCTTCGCCGCCAACGAACGCCAGATCAGCCGCGCCGTCATCGAAGAAGTAGCCGACACGTTCGACATGCTGCCCGACGCCAAGCGTGGCTTGGGCGGCGCAGGCAACGGCGAGCGCCCGCTCGTGCCCGCGCCCATCTTCAGCACACAAGGGCGGGCGGAACTCTGGGCGGCGGGCAGCGCCGCGCCACACACAACCTCACAGAGAGACGCGGCACACGCCGCCACAGCAGCGCCGGACGCGACCCCGGACGATGCGCCGGACACGGCCGACATCGGCGCGGCCTTTCGCCGCTGGGACGCGATGGGAGATAGGTGATGGGTAGAGTCTACGAAGCTTTGAAACGCGCCGCCGCGCACGGCGACGCGCAACCGGAGAGAGCGGACGAAGGCGTCGCGCCGCGCGTCGAACACACGCCGGCCAACGAGCGCCCCGCCCACACGAACGGCACGAACGGCAACGGCGCGACGCACGATCATGCGCCGCGCACCGATGCGCTGTTCGGCCGTACGGCCGCTCGCTTCCACGCGCCCGATGCGGCGCACAGTTCAGCGTCCACCGAGCACACGATTGAAGCTCCCGCCGGGTCGGCACTCCCCGGCGATAAGGCTACGCGTGTTGCTGGGGCAACGGTGGGCGCTGTCAGTTCGGCGCGCGATGTAGCGTTCACCTCAATCGAGGTCGTTGCATCGCGCGTCGAACCACATCTCGTCGCCATCACCGATCCGCGCACGCCGCACGCAGAGCAGTATCGCAGTCTGCGCACGCGCGTCTTGCAAGCGGGCGAACGACGCAAGGTGCAAGCAGTCGTCGTCACGAGCGCGGGCGTCGCGGAAGGCAAGACCGTCACGGCCTTGAACCTCGCATGGCTGCTCGCACAGACCGACGGCGTGCGCGCCATCCTCGTTGACGGCGATCTGCGCCAGCCCTGCGCCGCCGAATATCTCGCGCTCGACGCGCCCGTCGGGCTATCGGAAGTGCTCGCGGGCCACGCGCGCTTAGACGAAACCATCGTGCGCTTAGAACCGGCCGGTCTGCATCTGCTGCCCGGCGGCACACCGCGTGACGACTGCGCCGAGTTACTATCAGGGCCGAAGTTCAGCGCCGTCTTGGCGGAACTGCGGCGCACGTTCGATTACATCATCATCGACGCGCCGCCGCTCGGCATCTTCACCGACGCGACCGTTTTGATTAACCGCGCCGACGGCGCACTCATGGTCGTGCGCGCAGGGCACACGCGCTACGGCACGCTCGACCGCTTGCTCGAACCGTTGCCGCGTGAACGGCTGATGGGCGTCGTCTTGAACGGCGTGGAAGATGCGCCCGACACGAATAGTTACTACTACCAGCGCCGCTACTATCGCCGCGACGAAGGGGCGACGCGCACGGCGGCGCACAACGCGGAGGAGACTGATTGAGGTCTGCGCGCACACGTCTGCGCACGCTGTTGCTGTTGACGGCCGAGGCGCTCTTGATCTTCGGCTGCGTCGTGGCGGCGGCGGAAATCCGCCTCGGCGCGGACGAGGCTTATCTCACGCTGTTCGTGCGCCACGGACTCTACAAGGCCGCACTCGCAACCGCGTTCTGCATCGGCGCGTTTTATCTTTACGACCTCTACGACTTCATCGTGATGCACGACCGGCGCGAGTTGGTCCTGCGTCTGATTCAAGCTCTGGGCCTCGCGTGGGTGGCGCTGGCGTTGATCTTTTACGCGATGCCGCAGGTGATGTTGGGACGCGGCATCTCGCTGATCGCTTTGCCGCTCGCGCTCACGTTAATGGTCGGCTGGCGCGTCTCGATCCATTGGCTCTTGGGTCATCCGAACGTGGGCGAGCGCATCTTGATCGTCGGCTCAGGCGACGCGGCCGTCGAGATCGCGCGTGAAGTTTTGGATCGACGCGATGCGGGCTATCGCATCGTCGGCTTCGTGGACAACCGGCCCGAACTTGTCGGGCAGTCGATCATCAACCCGCGCGTGATCGGTTTGACAAGTCAACTGGCCGAAGTGGTCAAGCGCGAGGGCGTGGATCGGATCGTCGTGGCGCAAGGCGAACGGCGCGGGCAGTTTCCGACGAATGAGTTGCTTGATTTGAGTTTGGGCGGCGCGGTCGCTATCGAAGAGGGCGCGGCCTTTTACGAGCGCGTGTCGGGGCGCGTGCATTTGAATATGTTGCGCCCGTCGTGGCTCATCTTTTCGGGGCGTGGGCGACAGGCGCGTTTGTCGGGCGTCGCGCGTGCGTTCTTGCATCGCGGCGTGGCGCTCGTCGGCGGTCTTGTCAGTTTGCCCGTGGCGTTGTTGACAGCAGTACTGATCAAACTCGAATCGCCGGGGCCGGCGCTCTACCGGCAAGAGCGTGTGGGGCAGAACGGCCGCCCGTTCATGATCATGAAGTTTCGTTCGATGCGTTTGGACGCGGAGAAGGACGGCCCCGTGTGGGCGCAGACGGGCGACGACCGCACGACGCGCATCGGGCGCGTCATCCGCAAGATTCGCGTGGACGAGATTCCGCAGTTCTGGAACATCCTGAAAGGCGAGATGAACTTCGTCGGCCCGCGCCCCGAACGGCCGCACTTCGTCAAGCAACTCGCCGCCGAGATTTCGTTCTATGAACAGCGCCATTTGATCCCGCCGGGTTTAACCGGCTGGGCGCAGATCAAATACCCTTACGGCGCGTCCATCGAAGACGCGCGGCAGAAGTTGCAATACGATCTCTACTACATCAAGAACCAGAGCTTGATGCTCGACGCGGTTATCTTATTCGAGACGGTGAAGACGATCTTGTTCGGGCGCGGCGGTCGTTAAATGAGTTAGCAAGGCCGCGCGGTTGGTTGAAGGAGGTAAGACCAGATGAGAAGTAAAACATATCGGCTGTTAGTTATATTCGTCATTGCGTTATTGTGCGCGCCGGGCGTGGCATTGCGTGCGCAGGACAAAGATAAGGACAAGCATAAGTCGCGCCCGCGCACGGTCGGGCAACAGCCGCCGGTTGTGCCTGCTAGCGAGCAGACGAAAGAGCGTCTTGAGCCGGACGACAAGAGCGCGCCGCCGCGCGCCGACGTGCCCACGCAGACGCTCGCCAACCGCCAAGAAGGCATGAGCGAAGACGAAGCGCAGATCGTGCCGTACTACAACAACTATCTCTCGTCTTATCACCTCGGCCCTGAAGATATAATCTCGGTCACTGTCTTCGGCCTCGACCGCTATTCAAAGACCGGCGTGACCGTGCCGCCCGATGGCGTGGTCGCGCTGCCGCTCATCCCCGAAGGCGTCTTCGTCGTCGGCAAGACGACCAAGCAGGTGGCGGATGAGATCGCGCGCAAACTCGACGAATACGTGATCGATCCGAAGGTCACAGTCTCTTTGGAGAAAGCGCAATCGGCCGTCTTCTCCGTGCTCGGCGACGTGGCGCAACCGGGCGTGCGGACCATGACCCGGCGCGTGTCGGTCGCCGAAGCGATTGCGTTGGCGGGCGGTGTCCTATCGACCGGCGATAAGAGCAAGGTCGTTGTCGCGCGACGCGGGGCTGACGGCATGTGGCAACCGATCCGCGTCAACGTCGCCGCGATTCAGAAAGGGCGCGCGCCCGATACGCTCTATCTCAACCCCGGCGATCAGGTGCTTGTGCCCGGCAACAAACTCAAGTCCGTGCAGACGATCATGGGCTTCCTGCCCGTCTTCAGCATGTTCCGCATCTTCACGGGAGGATTTTAAGGAAATGCGGATTGCGGAGTTGCGGATTGCGGAATGGAACAGGGCAAACGCGGCAGATGGAACGATACATGATCCATCGTTCCGTGCTTCGCCTTTGTCCTTCATCAATCCGCAATCCGCAATCCGCAATCCGCAATTCACTCGTCTGGTGTTCACTGCTCGTTGTTTACTTCGCGATGACCACCTCTCTCTTTGGTGCTTGGGCGCGGCAGGAGTCGGGGACGCTGGCGCGGCTGCGCGCGGTCTATTTTTTGAATGAGACACGCGGCTGGGCGGTGGGCGGGCGCGGCGCTTTGCTCACGACCGTGGACGGCGGCGCGCACTGGCGCACCGAACGACGCCCGACCGAAGACGGCTTACGCGATCTCTTCTTCATTGATGAAAAGACCGGCTGGCTCGTCTGCGAGCGGAGCATGTTTCAGTTGCAGACGAAAGAAGAACCGCGCTCTTATCTCTTGCAGACCGACGACGGCGGCGCGAGTTGGCGACGCGTCGAAGCGACCGGGCGCGACGTGGACACAGTGCTTGTGCGCGTCATCTTCGCCGACGAACAACACGGCTGGACGTTCGGCGAAGAGGGCGCGCTCTACGCGACCTCGGACGGCGGCGCAACGTGGACACGTCAACGTGTCCCGACGCGTTACTTACTTCTTGGCGGCGCGTTCCTCGATGCGACGCAAGGCTGGCTCGTCGGCGCGGGCGCAACTATCCTGCGCACGACTGACGGCGGCACTGAATGGCGCGCACATCCTCCGGCTGTCTCGCTCGACGCGCGGCTCAATGCGATCACGTTCGCGGACGCGCAACGTGGTTGGGCGGTCGGCGCGCGTGGGCTGATGCTGGCGACCACGAACGGCGGGCGCAGTTGGACGCCGCAAGACGCGGGCACAACGGCCGACCTGTTCGACGTAAAATTTCTCGACGCGCAGACCGGTTGGGCCGCGGGCGCGGACGGCACGCTCTTGCACACGACCGACGGCGGCGCACATTGGCGCGCGGAAGCGAGCGCCACGCGACATCCGCTCGAACGCCTCTGCTTCGTCTCGCCGACGCGCGGCTGGGCCGTCGGCTTCGGCGGCACAATCGTCGCCTACACGCCGGGGCAAGCCCGGCCGCCCGTCTTACAGACGCCACCGATCATGAAGTGGCCCGACAACAGACCATAGCCACACAGCCACATAGTCACGCATGATCCGGCAATAGATCACGATCACTTAAGATCACGATCACTTTGCGACTCGCTTCGCAGAAATAACTTGCGACTCAGTTCGGAGAATTAAGTTATGTCAGTCTCGCCCTGTTCGCGTCACGCGCGCACACGCTGTCTGTCACGGCTCATCGCGGCCACGATGACACTGCTCGTCGGCTGTATCCTCGCACATGCGCAGACCACATCGCCGTCGCCACGACAGACGCCGCCCGCGCCGGCCGCCAAGCCTGCGGTAGCCGCGCCCACAAACGCCGACTCGGCAACGCGCGCACGTCGCGCCGCGCCGGTCGGTAACGAGGTCGTCGTCGCAAACAGCGACGCGCCCGCGCCGCAGGTTGACGAGTTGGCCGCTTTGCGTGATCAGATCAAACTGACGAGCGAGCCGGGCGAACGCGCGCGTTTGCAACGCGACTTGTTGGAACGACTCGCGGCCGTCTCTGACAAAGCGGCGGCGCTCGACGAGTTGCGCCTGCTCTTGCATGAGGATCGGTTTGATCCGCCGTTCTTCTATAACCTCGGCAACGCGCTGGCGCGCACGGGCGACGCGAGCGCGGCGACCGACGCGTACCGCAAAGCGATCAGCCAGCGGCGCGGCCATTATGCGCGCGCGCTCAACAACCTCGGCGTCATCCTCACGCGGCAAGGACGTTGGGACGAAGCGCACGATGCGCTCACGGCTGCGCTCAACGAAGAACACAACACTTACGCCGAAGCCAGCTATAACCTCGGTCGCCTCTACCTGCTGCGCGGCGAAGTTGATCTGGCCATACGCCACTGGCGGCGCACGCTCGCCCTGCAACCCGAACACGCCGATGCTGCCGCCGCACTCGCCCGCGCCTACGCCGAAGACGGCGACCCGCAACGCGGCCTCGCCGTGCTCGATGCCTATGCCGCGCGCTCGACACGCACTGGCGAAGGCGTGCCGCTGCCCGTCGTCCACGCACGCCGCGAGTTGGTCGCATGGGACACGAGCGCGACGAACGAAGCAAGCGCGCGTCACGTCGAACTAACAAACAGTGAAGTGACAAGGACCGGCGCGCGTGTGACAGCAAGTGACACCAACACAAGCGCCGCTTTGAGTAGCAACAACATGCGGGCTGAACGCTCGCAGTCCGGTCGTGCAAGCGTCGGCGCGCGTGCGCGCCCGCTCGCGCTCGACGCGCAGACGCACGACCTCTTGCAGCGTGCGCGGGCGGCGCGCGAGGCGGGGCAGCACGACGCGGCCGTGCGCGCCTACCGCGACGTGCTCGCGCACAGCAACGGCTACTTCCCGCCCGCCAATCTCGAACTCGCCTTCTCGCTCATCAGCCTGCGCCGCAACGACGAAGCGATTGCGACGCTGACCGCGCTCGTCGCCCGCGACGACGCACGCTACCCGGTCGCCCACTATCATCTCGGCCGGCTCTACGAACAGTCCGGCCAATTCGAGCGCGCCGCCAACAGTTTCGCCCGCGCCGCCGCGCTCTACGGCGACACGAACCCGCAGGCGCTCCTCGACCTCAGCCGCGTGCGCGAGAAAGCCGGCGACAACGCCTCCGCCCTCGCCGCGCTCGAAGCCTACGTCAAACTCATGGCGCAACAAGGCGTCGCACCCGTCTGGGCCGAAGAACGATTGACCAAACTCCGCGCCAAGACGACAGCGACGCCATAAGCCGCAACCGTTACCATTAACCACAACGACACGAAGCCACGAAGATTGATTTGCACCTGCTTCGTGGCTTCGTGGCTTTGTGGTTAAAGTTATTCGTCCGCTTCGTCCGCCTGTCGTTGCGGGCGCATGTGCGGAAACAAGATCACATCGCGGATCGAACGCCGGTTCGTCAACAGCATCACGAGCCGATCAATCCCGATCCCGATCCCCGCGGCCGGCGGCATGCCATAAGACAACGCCCGCACATAATCCAAATCCATCGGCATCGCCTCCTCATCGCCCCGCTCCCGCTGCCGCATCTGCTCCTCAAACCGCTCATACTGCTCCACCGGATCATTCAACTCCGAAAACCCGTTCGCAATCTCCATCCCCGCGATATACAACTCGAACCGCTCGGCGATGGATGGATCAGTGGGCGAAGCTTTCGAGAGTGGGGAGATAGGTTTTGGAAAGTCAGTAATAAATGTTGGCTGGAGCAACCTTTCCTCAACGATGCATACCGAATAGGAATACAATATACCGCGCCGTAATCGAGTCTTCCGAGCCGTTATGCTGATTACAATCAGACCCTTCAATAGCTGCTGACCATATGCCATTGGTCTTTCTTGTTCTGCGGGCGTCTATTTCAGTCTCTGATAGATTCACCTCCGCCGCCCAATCATAGAGCCTAGACCCTAAAGCTTCAGGGTACAGGCATATGCATGCAACTTGCACAGCACATCTAGGTCGTCTAGCCATCGAACATTAAATTCGTCTTCCTCCAACTATGCGCCACACATTCCACTGGGGCAGCTCAGTAACCGGCAATAGCTTGTTTCATTGTTAGCCGCTCAAATGGACGACCAAAGTCAATCTCATCATCGCCAAATCTAAATCGAGTACTGCCTGTCGCTTCCTCAATTGTTGTTCGCAGCATCGCTTCGCAGAAGTCCATCATGCCGTTTACGTCCATGTAGGCGCAGTAGAATTCGAGCATGGTGAATTCGGGATTCCAGCGGTAGCCGATGCCTTCGTTGCGGAAGTTGCGGTTCAATTCGTAGACGCGCTCGAAGCCGCCGACGAGTAGGCGCTTTAGATAGAGTTCCGGGGCGACGCGGGCGTAGAGCTTGATGCCGAGGGCGTTGTGGAATGTCTCGAAGGGCTTGGCGGCTGCGCCGGAGGCGATGGGGGAGAGCATGGGCGTTTCGACTTCGATGTAGTCGTGGGCGTCGAGATAGTGGCGCAGTTCGGTGATGAGGCGGGAGCGGCGGGCGAAGACTTCACGCGAGCTTAGCTCGCGTGAAGTCGCTGCGTCGGCGTCGGTGTCGGCGTCGGCGTCAGCCGTTTCACCTTTGTTGAGATCGACTTTCAAACTGGCCGCGATCAGATCGACGTAGCGTTGGCGGCGGCCGATTTCAGGATCGGAGATGCCGTGCAGCTTGTCGGGCATGGGCACGAGCGCCTTTGATAAAAATTGCAGTTCGCGGACGTGGACGGATAGCTCGCCGGTCTTGGTGACGAACAGGTAGCCGGCGACGCCGATGAAGTCGCCGTGGTCGAGCAGGTTGAAGAGTCGCCAGCCGCTTTCGGGTTCTTCGACGAAAGTGCCGGAGTCGTTGTCGCGCGCGCGCGCGTCGTCTTTGCGCACGTAAATTTGTAAGCGTTCGTTGCCGTCGGACAGATGAACGAACGCGGCCTTGCCCATGACGCGCGGGGGCACGGCGAGCCGACCGGAGACGCGCACCTCGTAGTTGTGCAACGCGGCGTTGGCGGCTTCGAGTTGTTCGGCGGTCGGGCGTGCGCCTTCTTGTTTGGGTGGCTCGTGGTGTTTGAACTGTTCGACGATGGCCGTGATCGTGTCTTCGTCGCCGGTCACGCGGCTACGCGCGAACTTGTTGGGATAGACGTTGCCGACGAGTTGGCGGATCGCCTCCAGATGCTCGCGGCGTGCGCGCGTCTGATCGTTGTCTTCGATGAAGGGCAGTTGCTCTTGTGTCATGCAATCAGCTCCGAAAGAAAAGCGCATTATAGACTGCCTACTGCTTACTGCCTACTGCCTGCTCACTTGTGTTAGTCTTTTCGGCGCACGATGACGAGCGAGAAACTATTGACGCCGGAACAGGCCGCGGGGATGCGTGCGCGGTTGCGCGGTGAAGGGCGGCGACTCGTGTTCACGAATGGCTGCTTCGACCTGTTGCACGTGGGGCATGTGCGTTACTTGCAACAGGCGCGCGCGCTCGGCGATGCGCTGCTGGTGGCGATTAACAGCGACCGCGCGGTGCGCGAGTTGAAAGGCGCGGGGCGACCCGTGATGTCTGAAACTGAACGCGCGGAAGTGCTCGCGGCATTGGGCGCGGTTGATTATGTCACGGTCTTCGATGCGCTCTCGCCGCGCACGTTGATCGAACGATTGCTGCCCGACGTGCTCGTCAAAGGCGGCGACTATGCGCTCGACGAAATACACGGGCGCGCGGAAGTTGAAGCGGCGGGCGGGCGGGTCGTGGCGCTGCCGTTCGTTGCCGGCGCATCCACGACGGACATCATTGAGCGGATAAAAGAAGTGACGAGTAACAAGTGACAAGTGACAAGTTAACCACTTGTTCTGACTGGTCACTTGTTACTCGTCACTTGTCACTGTTTTTGATTTATGAGTAGAACGGCGGAAACAGGTTCGTTGATGCAGGGCGTGTTGCGGCGCGTGACGGAGGGCGCGGAGTTGCGTCGGCTGGCGGCCGAGGTGCGTGGTGGAGCGCGCGTCGTGTCGGTCGGCGGATTGATTCAACCGGCGGCGCGTGCGTTGGCGCTGGTGGCGCTGCGGCGTGAGACGGACAGGCGGTTGGCGGTCGTCGTGCAGGCGAACCGCGATCTGGAGGCATGGGAACGCGACCTTTGTTTCTGGCGTGACACGCTAGACGGCGTGCGTGGTGGCCGCGGCGTGCTGACGCTGCCTGCGTCGGAGAGTGATCCTTACGCGGGCGCGTCGCCGCACCCGGAGACGTTGGAGCGGCGCGCGTTGGCTCTGTGGCGGCTGGCGCGGGGCGAGGGCGATATCGTGTTGTTGACGGCGCGTGCGCTGGCGCGGCGCACGGTGCGGCCGGAGCAGTTGTTGACGACGGGCGCGCGGTTGAAACGCGACGAAGATTTTGCGCCGGAAGATTTGCGCGAGTTGTTGTTGGCGTCGGGCTATGTGCGCGAAGACCCTCTGGGCGCGGTGGGCGAGTTCAGTTTGCGCGGCGGCATTCTTGACGTGTGGTCGCCGGGCCACGCCGCGCCTGTGCGGGTGGAATTTTTTGGCGACACGGTTGATTCGATCCGCGAGTTTGATCCTGAGACGCAGTTGTCGATTGCGCCGTTGCAGGAGATCGAGATCGTGCCGATGCGCGAGTATGCGGTCGCGCCGGATGATTTTCGTTTGTGGGCCGAGGCGGCGCGCGAACGCTTCGCGGATGAACGTTATGCGCGGGCGTTGAAGGATCGCACGGTGTTCGCGGATGAGGGCGAGACGTTCGCGGGTTGGGAGTGGTTGATCTCTTTGATCAATCCGACGAAGGGGACGACGTTCGATTATTTGAAAGATGCCGTGTTGGTCGTGGACGAACCGGCGGGGTTGGAGACGTATCTCGGCAACTTGTACGAGACGCTCGGTGCGCGGCACGCGGAGATGGAAGCGGCGGATGAGATCAGTCTGCGACCGGATGAGCTTTATTTGTCGGGCGCGGAAGTGCGGGCGCGCGTTGAAGAATTATCGCGCGTGGAGTTGCGTGCGTTGGGGCGCACAGCGGCGGTGGTGGATGAAAGGTTTGCTGGTGAGAGTGAAACGCCGACGGTGCAGATCGGGCGTGCGCGTGCGACGGCCGCGCCGTTGTTTCTGTTCCCGGCGGTCGCAAAGGGGCCGGAGATTGAGTGGCGTTCGACGGCCGCGCGGCGTTATCACGGGCGCATCTCTGATCTGGCGGCGGACGTGCGCCGCATGCAAGCAGATCGCGGCGTGAGCGTGTTGTTCACGATGCCGAGCGCGGGCGTGGCAGAGCGCGTGGCGGAGATGCTGTCGGAGTACAACCTGCGTGCGCGTTTGGCGTTGGCGGGCGAAGGCGGCGCAGTGGGCGATCACGAGGCCGTGGTGACGACGGGTCGTCTGTCGGGCGGGTTCGAGTTGCCGGACGCGGGGCTGGTCGTTCATATCGAACATGATCTGTTCGACGAAGCAAGCGACGGCACGGTTGAGCATCGCGCGTTGGGCACGGGCGCGGCGACGACGGCGAGCAAGAAAGGGCAGAAGCGGAAGTCGAAAGCGGCGGCGTTTTTGTCGGACTTTCGTGATCTGAAAGTGGGCGATTATGTCGTGCATATAGATCACGGCATCGCGCGGTTTGGTGGGTTGCAGACGTTGGAATTGCAAGCGCGTAAGGGCGAGTTCATGCTGCTCTATTACGCGGAGGACTCGAAGCTGTACGTGCCGGTCGAACGGCTCGATCTGGTGCAAAGATATTCGAGCGCGGAAGGGCACGAGCCGCAACTTGATCGTTTGGGCGGGCTTGGTTGGCAGAAGACGAAGGCGAAGGCGAAGCGCGCCATGCGCGACATGGCGGACGAGTTGTTGCGCCTGTATGCGGAGCGCAAACTCGTCGGCGGTTATGCGTATGCGGCGGACAGTCCGTGGCAGCGCGAGTTTGAAGACGGCTTCGAGTACGTGCCGACGCCGGATCAGGAGACGGCGATTGAGGACGTGAAGACGGATATGGAAGCGCCGACGCCGATGGACCGTTTGCTGTGCGGCGACGTGGGTTATGGCAAGACGGAAGTGGCGATGCGGGCGGCGTTCAAGGCCGTGATGGAATCGAAGCAAGTGGCGGTGCTTGCGCCGACGACCGTGCTGGCTTATCAACACTTGGAGACGTTCAGCGCACGCTTCGCGCCGTTCCCGGTGAAGATCGAGTTGCTGTCGCGCTTCCGTTCGCCGAAGGAGCAGAAGGAGATCGTGCGGCGTGTGGAAGCGGGCGAGTTGGACATAGTGATCGGCACGCACCGGATTCTGTCGAAGGATATAGCGTTCCGCGATCTCGGCCTCGTCGTGGTGGACGAAGAACAACGTTTCGGCGTGGCGCATAAGGAACGTCTGAAACAGTTGAAGAAGCGTGTGGACGTGTTGACGCTCTCGGCGACGCCGATCCCGCGCACGTTGAATATGTCTTTGATGGGCTTGCGCGATATGTCTGTGATCGAGACGCCGCCGCGTGATCGGTTGGCGATTCAAACGCAGGTCGTGCAGTTCGGCGAGTCGGTCATCAAGTCGGCGATTGAGTTGGAACTTGGACGCGGCGGGCAGGTCTTCTTCATACACAATCGAGTTGAAACAATTGAGACGGTGGCGGCGCTCGTTAAACGGCTTGTGCCGCAGGCGCGCGTGATCGTGGCGCACGGGCAGATGAACGAGAAAGAGATGGAGCAGGTCATGCTGGATTTCATGGCCTACAAGTACGACGTGCTCGTGGCCACGACCATCATCGAGAACGGCATAGACATCCCGCGCGCCAACACTATCATCATAAACCGGGCGGATCATTATGGTTTGGCGCAGCTTTATCAATTGCGCGGGCGCGTGGGGCGCTCGAACCGGCGCGCATACGCTTATCTGCTCATCCCGTCGGAACAGGAATTGACGCCGATTGCACGTCGCCGGCTCGCTGCGATCAGAGAGTTTTCCGATCTCGGCGCGGGCTTTCGCGTGGCGGCGCTCGATCTGGAACTACGCGGGGCGGGCAACCTGTTGGGCGGCGCGCAGTCGGGGCACATGGACGCGCTCGGCTTCGATCTTTACACGCAGATGTTGGAACGCACGGTCGCGGAGTTGCGCGGCGAAGACGTGGTGGACGAGACTTCCGTTTCGTTGAATCTTGGCGTGGACGTGGCCATCCCCGAAGATTACATTTCGGACATGGGCCAGCGTTTGCGCACTTACAAGCGCATCGCGTCGGCGCGCGACGACGAACAGTTGCGGCAGATACGCGCGGAGACGGAAGACCGCTACGGGCGGCTGCCGGAGTCGGTCGAAAACCTGTTAGCCTACGCGCGTTTGCGGCGCATGGCGGAGCAGACGGGTGTTGTCTCGCTTGACCGGACACCCACGGGTTTTGCCGTCAAACTGGGCGAGCGGGCGCGGGTTGCGCCGGAAAAATTGTTGACGCTCGTGCAGCAACGGCCGGGCGTGACGTTCACGCCGAGCGGCGTCTTGCGCCTCGAAGTTGACGAAGACGAGCAGGGGCGTTTGATCGAAACCGCGCACGGCTTGTTGCTGCAAATCCGCGCGGCAGACTAAAATGCACGCCTCGCGTTTGCGGCCCTTGCTCGAATCCCGACCTACTGTAAGGCCATAAGCATCCGCTCGCAGCGGCGCTACGTTTGCGCCGACGGTTTTAATCCTTAAGGAGTACAACATTCGTGAAGTTCAATTTATTGAAAGGCGTCATTGGCGCGTTGCTGTTGACGTTTATGCTGGGTGCGGCGTCAGCCGCGTTCGCGCAGGAAGAGGGCGTGCCGCTCGTCGTTGATGAAGTGATCGCGCAGGTCAACGATCAAGTTATCACGCTATCGATGCTGCGGCGCGAGATGCGCGAGGCGACCGATGCGCTGAAGCAACAGGGGCAGACCAGCGAACAGGCTGAGGCCGAAGTGGCGAAGCGCCGCGACGAGATCATCGTCGCGCTTGTCAACGAGCAGTTGATGTTGCAGAAGGGCAAGGAACTTGGTTATGCCGAGGACGTGGAGCGGCAGGTCAACCAGCGCCTCTTGGAGATCGCCAATCAGGAAGGCATCAAGACCATCGAGAAGTTGGAAGAAGCGATGCGCCAGCAGCGGCTTGATCCGGCCGCCGTGCGCCAGACCATGCGCAACGAGGCGATGAAGCAACAGGTGCTCAGCAGCGAAGTTGATCGCAAAGTCTACTTGGGGCTGGCCGAGGCCGAGGTAAAGAGTTATTACGACACGCACAAAGATAAATTCCGCAAGCCGGAAATGGTCACGCTGTCGGAAATCTTTCTCAGCACGGTTGGCAAGCCCGAAGCCGACGTGCTGGCGCGCGCGCAGAAATTGTTGACGCAGTTGCGCGCCGGTGGCGACTTTGTGGCGCTCGCCAAAACGCAGTCCGAGCGCGAAGACCAGACGGGCAAGCGCGTCGCCCCGGAAAGCGGCGGGCGCGTCGGCACGTTCCCGCTGCCGGACATGAACAAGACCATCACCGACGCGATCACGAACGTGAAGGTCGGCGGCGTCAGCGATCCCGTCAAGACCGAGCAAGGTTACATGCTGCTGCGCGTGGACGCGCGCACGCCCGCGGGCGAACCCACCTTCGATGACACGCGCGTGCGCGAGGCGTTGACCTACGAGCGCGCCACGAAGGAACGCGAAAACTACGTGCGCCAACTGCGGCAAGAGGCTTACATCGAAGTTGCGCCCGGCTACCGCGATGTCATCCTGCCGTTGTTGAAGGCTGCGCCTGACAAGACCGCCAGCGCCACCACGCCCGCCCCTGAAAAGAAAGACGACAAGAAGAAAAAGCCTTAAAGGCAGTGACGAGTGACGAGTGACAAGTTAAAAAGAAGTTCTTACTTGTCACTCGTCATTCGTCATTCGTTGCTTGTCACTTGTCACTCGTCACTTATCACTGTTTTCATGCGTCTCGATCAGTTCTTACGAGCCAGTCGGTTGGTCGTGCGGCGGAAGATCGCGCAGGAGTTGTGCGAGTTGGGCGCGGTCACGGTTAACGGTCTGCCGGCGCGTTCGGCGCGCGAGGTGCGCGTGGGCGATATCGTCGTTTTGCGGCGCAGGGATGAGCAGGTGTTGACGGTGCGCGTTGTCGAGTTGCCCGCCGCGCGCCAGACTTCAAAGCAGCAAGCCGCCGCGCTCTACGAAATCCTCAACCAGCAAAACGTGGAGCGCGCGCTCGATTGATCATTTACCCTTAATGATCACGTGAGCCATTAAACTCGAACGATCAAGTTAAGCCAACTTTTTAACCTCACGCTCTTGCCCTTGTTCGCCTTTCACGCGGCGGAACGCGCGCCCGGACGCTGAATCGTCCGAGAAGCGAACGCAGCCGAGTGGGCGTCATATCTGATTCAGCCGATTTTCCGGTCGCTGTCCGCTGGTATGCGGTTTGCCAAACGGAGTTTCTGGTTGGTATCCGTTCATCTCGTCGGCAGGAACAGGTTCATTAACACAAAGCGGGGAGACATTATGCAGTTGTTAGATAACTTCTTTTCGGACAGGCTGGCGATTGACCTGGGCACGGTCAACACGCTCGTCTATGCGCCGGAGCGCGGCGTGGTCTTGAACGAACCGTCGGCGGTCGCCATTCACAAGTACACGGGCGAAGTGTTGGCGGTCGGCGCGCAAGCGTACAAGATGCTCGGCCGCGCACCGCACGATGCCGAAGTGTTTCGCCCCGTCAAGCACGGCACGATTGAAAATTTTGAAGCGACGGAGAAGATGCTCATTGCCTTCATCCGCCGCGTGCAGGGCAATCATCACAAGCGCAGCCACATGGTCGTCGGCGTGCCCGGTTCGTCAACCGCGCTCGAACAACGTTCCGTGCGCGACGCGGCCCGCGATGCAAAAGCAACGCGCGTCGATCTCGTTGACGAAGGCTTAGCGGCCGCGCTCGGCGCGGGTCTGAATTACGACGACGAGCGCGCACATCTGGTCGTTGACATCGGCGGCGGCACAACCAACATTGCCATCGTCGCCTCGGCCGCGGTCGTCGCTTCGACTTCCTTGCGCGTCGCGGGCAACGCGATGGACGAAGCCATCCGCGACTACGTGCGCGCACGCTACGAGATGCAACTGGGCGAGCGCACGGCCGAACAGGTGAAGAAAGAGTTGGGCGCGCTCTCGGCCACGGGCGCGCAACGCATGGAGGTGGTCGGCAAAGACCTGTCGAGCGGCATGGCGAAGGCGGTCGAGATCGGCGCGGACGAAGTACGCACCGGCCCTTGAGCCGGTGTTGACGGAGATCGTCGCGGGCGCACGTCGCGCCATCGAAGACTCGCAGCCCGACGTGACCGCAGACATCTATCAGACCGGCCTCATCCTGACAGGCGGCGGCTCGCTCTTGGACGGCATGGCCGAACGCTTACAAAAGGAACTGAAACTCCACGTGGCCGTCGCCGAACAACCACTCCTCGCCGTCGCCCTCGGTGCGGGGCGACTCTTGGCCGACCCTGATCACCTGCACCGCGTCGCCATCCGCGACGACGTGCCCGTCTGGCAGCAGTCGGAAGAGTTGGTTGTTAACTGGTAACAGAATTTTTAACCACGAAGCCGCGAAGATGATCTTTGAAGCTGATCATTCTTCGCGGCTTCGTGTCTTCGTGGTTATTCGGCTTCGATGATGTGTTCGGCCGTTGTTGACTCAACATCAATCTGCTTTGGTTCTGTTCGTGAAATTAAAGCGCGTGTTGTTTGATCAGTTGTCGCTTCAGGTGCGAAAGCCAAGATGATGAGGCCAGCGGCGTATAACGCGAGCGTGAAGAAAGCTAGATAGCCGGTGGCGGGCGCGAAGGATTCGGCCGCGCCGTATGTGCCCTGTGTGAGTCCTTCGACGAGCACGCCCGCGAGTCGTTTGAGCCAGCCGCCTTCGGGCGCGTAGAGGCTTGCGAGCAATAGATGCTTGAGCACGAACGCCGTGCCGAACAGTGCGGCGAGACTGCGGAGCAGGCGGCGCGCATCGAACGTGACGAATTGATTCTGCCAGAGTGTCCACAGGAAAAAGAATGCGAATAGCCAGCGCATGAGGCCCGCTTCGGGCAGCACCGCGTTGAACGCCTGCGCCGATGCGAAGTAGAGCGCGCAGAGCGTGAGCGCATGCGCGACGTTCGTGTGCGGCGGCAATGCGGCGGCGAACCATGCGCGCAAGATGAGCAACTGCCCGCGCACGAACAGCAGCAGCAACAGCAGCGCGAGCACGAGCGCGACGAGCGGCGGCGGGCTGAAGACGAAGGCGCGCGTCGCGGCGTCGATGCGCAGCCCGCCCATGAGCGCGACGGTCAGAAAGAGCGTCGGCAGCAAGAGGTAGCGCACAAGCGCGTGGTTGGTGGCCGCGTGGTCAGTCGTTGCACGCATCGTCGTCGCCGGTCATGCACGTTTGCGTCGGTCGATCATTGTCGTTCGCGCCGGAAAACTTTGAGCGGGTTGAGATCGCCCCAGTCGCGTTTGAGGCCCGCTTCGAGTTCCGCCTTTAGCTCGGCGGCCGTGTGCAGGCGCAGGTCTGCGTCGTCGACCGCGAGCGGCCCCTGCGGCGCAAGTTCGATAGCGCGATTGACGGCTTCAAGTCCGGGCGCGTAGAGCGCGTCGTCGCTATAGACGTGCCCCCAGCCTTCGCGGTAGTAAGCGTAAGCGATGTAGAACTGCGTGCGCGCGTCGCGGCGTGCGGGGTCGGCCTGTTGCCACTCGGCGCGGGCGGCGGCGTATTGCTCGCGGCGAAACAGTTCGCGCGCCGCGTCGAAGCGCGCCTGATCGATCTGATAGACGCCGACCGTGGCGCTCGCCTCGTTGGTCATTTCGCGTAGCGTGCGCGGCGCGGTCGCGTAGAGCCAGACGATGCCCGCCGCATAAAGAATCGTCCAAGCGATGCCGAGCCATTGGATGAGTCTGTGCCGCATTGCTATAATCTGCCGCGCCGGGAGAAACTCTGTTCGGTTCGGATTCTTGAGTTGAAAGGATAACGTATTTTCACTATGAAGACATTCTTCGCCACGCTCGTCGTCGCCGGTTGCTGCGCTCTCGCCGCGCCCGCGCAAGGAAGCAAACCAGTTGTAGCCGCCGCGCCAACGGAAGTTTGCACCGAGAGTAGTCCCACAACGATCAAGCTGGACAAGCCGGACGTGATCAAACGCGGCGCGGCTATCGCCGACGACGCCAAGCGGGTCGCCTTTGCCGACGCGCTCAAAGAGCCTGACAAGTTTGCTGGCAAAACGGTCGTCATCGAAGGCGTGGTCAAACGCATCTGCAAGATGGAAGGTTGCTGGATGGAGATCGCGCCGGAGTCGGACGCACAGAGCATCCGCGTCACCTTCAAGCATCACGCCTTCTTCGTCCCGAAGGACTCGGACGGCACGAAGTTTCGCGCCGTCGGCGAGTTCACCGTTAAGAAACTCGACAAGGAGATGGTTGAACATCTCGTTAAAGAAGACGGCGCGAAAGTGAAGACCAACCCCGACGGCACGGCCGACGAAGTGACCTTCATCGCCACGGGCGTCGAGATTTGGAAGTAGACGGGAGGGCTGGTGCATGCCAAGTAAAAAAGGAACTGCCAGAAAAGATAGAAGCGACATGACGGTCGGCACATTCGAGGCCAAGCATGGCGTGCCGCCGGGGACAATTAGAAACGAAGACGGCCGGGATACAAGAAGTGATAAGAAGCTCAGAACCATCCGCAAGGAAGGTGCAAAGAAATCCGGCAAATGAGCAGGGCCGGTCAACCTGACTGCAATTCGGCACGCAGATGAGCAAAGCTTTCAAGATTCGTGACATCGAGATCAAACCGCCGCTCGTGCTGTCGCCGATGGCGGGCGTGACGGACGTGCCGTTTCGCGCGTTGTTGAAGCGGCGCGGCGGGATCGGTCTGACCGTGTCGGAGTTCATCTCGGTCGAAGGCTTGACGCGCAACAACCCGAAGTCGAAGCGGCAGATGCGCTTCTATGATTACGAGCGCCCGTTCGCCGTGCAGATTTTCGGCGGGCAGTCTGAACGCATGCGTATGGCGGCGGAGATGGCTGAAGAGGTCGGCGCGGACATCTTGGACGTGAACTGCGGTTGCCCCGCGCCGAAGGTCGTCAAGCACGGCGGCGGCAGCGGTCTGCTGCGCGACCTGCCGCGCCTCGAAAAGATACTGACGGAGATTAAGAAGGCGATCTCGATCCCTTTGACGATCAAGATTCGCGCGGGCTACACCGACAGCACGATCAACGCGGTCGAGACAGCGCGCGTCGCCGAAGCCTGCGGCGTCGAGCACATCGCGCTGCACGGGCGCACGAAGGAGCAGGGCTATAAGGGTCTGGCCAACTGGGATTTGGTGCGCCAGATCAAAGAGGCGGTCAGCGTGCCCGTCTCCGGCAGCGGCGACGTGGTGACGCCCGAACAGGCGTTCGCGCGCTGGCGCGAGACAAATTGCGACGGCATCTTGATCGGGCGCGGCGCGATGGCCAATCCGTGGATATTCAGACAGATTGAAGACCAGATGGCGGGGCACGAACCGTTTCAGCCAACGCTCGCAGACAAGCGCGCCGTCTTGCTCGAATACTTCGACCTGCTGCGCGCAGACATGCATGAGTTCGCCGCCATCGGGCGCATGAAGCAACTCGCCGGGCAGTTCACCAAAGGCTTGCCCGGCGGCGCGCGCTTCCGGCAAGTCATCTATCACGCGCACGAAGTCAACGAAGTGCTCGACCGCATCGAAGACTACTTCGACACGGTCGCGGCCGGGCGCACCTACATCGGCGAAGGCGACGCGGGCGATGAACAGGAAGCGCCCGTGCTCGATTCATGCGAAGCCGCGACAGTGGAAGTGTGACGATGAACGGCCACGCAACAATAGATCGACCAGCCAACACGCCTGATCGCGCCGACGAGCGCGGCGACGTGGCCGAGCCGGACGCGCCGACCGCCACGGAAGATAACGAAGGTCTAAGCACTGTCCTCAGCGGCGAGCCGGGCGAAGGCGTGCAGGATAACGAGAGCGAAAGATAGTTAACCACCAAGACATGAAGGCCACGAAGATCATGATGATCTTCGTGGCCTTCATGTCTTGGTGGTTAAAACTTCTTCGGGTTAGCTCAACTCTTCAATTTCAGCTTCGACTGCGCGCAGGGTACGTTGGAGCATCTGGCGGTGGGCGCGGTTGGTGGCGCGTTCGAGTTGTTCGAGCGTGCGGGCGCGCGACAGACGCAGTTGTTCCAAGCGTTCGCGGCGCGCACGGGCCGCGGGCGAGTCGTCGTGCGGCGGCGCAGTTTTTTGGCGTGCGCGTTCTTCGGCCGCCTGTTGTTGATCTTCGACCGATTTGCTTTCCCAACCGCGAGCCATCTCAATTCATCCTTCTTGCTTAACGCTCTTATGTGCCGGGGCGACGCAACTCTAACGGGCGCGGCGCTGTGCCCTCGAAGAACCAACTTGCGCCGACCTTGAGACGGTGATGCCACGTCGGCAGGCGCGACGTGTACATGGCGAAACGTGCTTGGCGCGCGAGTGCGCCCGTGAAGGTCTGCCCGCCGGCCAGCACAGCGCCGCGCTCCGTGCCGAGGCTCAAGGCTTCGCCGAGTTCCTTGATGTGCTTGGTCTTCAACTTGTCGCCCGCGAGCAGCGCGCGCACGTTCGCGGCGAGCAGCGACGCTTGTTGGAAGGCTAGTTGCGCCGTGCCCGCGAGTTGCGGGTCGGCGTTGTCGAACTTGGCATCGTCGCCGAGCGAGAAGATATTCGGATGACCTTCGACCTGTAGCGTCGGCTCGACGCGCAACAGCCCGCGCTCGGTCTTCGGCAAGTCCAAACGCTCGACGAGCGGCGCGACGCGCACGCCGCCGACCCACACAGCTGCGCTCAGCGGCAACTCGGTCTGCGCGCCCGCGTGCTCGAAGACGATGCTCTGCGGCGTGACGCGCAGCACGCGCGTCTGTGTGTGAACTTCTATGTGCGCCTCTTGCAGCACGCCTTCGACGTAGGCGCGCAGTTCGTCGCCCATGCCGGGCAGGATGTGGTCGCCCATCTCAAGCACGAGGACGCGCGCCTCGCCGTGCAAACCGCGACGGCGGAAAGCGTCGTGCAACAGGTCGGCCATCTTGGTCGATAGTTCGATGCCGCTCGCGCCCGCGCCGACGACGGCGAAGGTGGCGGCGGCGCGGGCGTCTTGCGGCGCGGCGTCGGGTTGGATGTGGTCGAGCGCGTCGATCATGCGCAGGCGCAAAGCGTCCGCGTCGGCGAGGCGGCGGAAGGGGAACGCATGTTCGGCTGCACCTTCGACGCCCGCATAGTTGGTCACGCCGCCGACGGCGACGACGAGCGCGTCGTAAGTTTCAGGTTGCGCCCAGCCTTCGATAGTGACCGTGCGCGCCTGTGTATCTATGTCGCTCACTGCGCCTTGAATAAACTGGATGCGCTCGTCCAGCAGTTCCGTGTAGTGCGGCGCGATGTGCCACGCCTCGACCTCGCCGCTCATGTACTCGTAGAGCATCGGCTTGAAGAGGAAATGATCCTCGTCGCTGACGAGCGTGACCTGTCCCGCGCCCGCCAGTTCCAGTGCCACGAACAGCCCGCCCATGCCGCCGCCGATCACGAGAATGCGCGCCTGCTGATTAGTCATGCGTCAATTAGTCCTTAACCGGGGGATTGAAATTCGCCCACATGGTAGCAAAGGACGGGCGGCGGCGCACGCAGCGATCAACCACAAGACACGCAGATACAAACTTGATCATTCGTGTCTGCGTGTCTTGCTGGTTGCGCAATTCGTGCGCGTCATGCTCGCTGGACAGTGCTTTGGGCGGCGTGTTAGATTGTTCGGCGTAGTTAAATAACTCTAGCGGTTGCCTGAGATTACAGGTGGACTGCGGTTTGGGAGGCCATCCGAAAGCAAGTTATGTTGGACAGAGAATCGAAAGAAAAGATCGTTAACGATTACCGCACGCACGAGGGCGACACGGGGTCGCCGCAGGTGCAGGTTGCGCTCTTGACCGAGCGCATCAACCAACTCACCGAGCACTTCAAGACGCACAAGAAGGACAACCACTCGCGGCGGGGCTTGCTGAAGATGGTTTCGCAGCGCCGCAGCCTGCTCGATTACCTGAAACGCAGGGACATCGAACAGTACCACGCGCTGATCGGCCGCTTGGGCCTGCGTCGCTAACGGGCGCAAGTAACGGCCCTTCTGGTTGTCGATGAACGAACTAGACGGGGCCAGCGTGGCCCCTGCGGATCAAACGCCCGCGTCCCTTTGCGAGACACAACGGGCCGCAGTGCCGAACGTGACGGCGCGACCTGCCGCCTGCGGTGGACGCGCGTGTCTGCACATAAGCAAGCAACAAGACGGCGACGGCTTCATGGGTTGAAGTCGTCGCCGCTTTTGCTTAGTTGACCAGTTGACAGAAGACGAGCGCGGCGGCTTCGGACGTGTTGCACGTCGCGCCCCGCGCCGAACAAAAAAGGAGCGCGCCAGTACGAGACTCGGCAGCGCGCGCACTCCTCGTCGTTGAAGGAGAGATGAGCACATGGCAGTTAAGAAATACTTGAAAGAGACTATCAAACTCGGCGACCGCGATCTGACGGTCGAGACGGGCCGCGTGGCCAAACAGGCCGACGGTTCGGTCATTATCCGCTACGGCGACACGGTGCTGTTGTGCGCCGCCGTCAGCGCCGACTCGCCCCGCGAGGGCATCGACTTTTTTCCGCTCACGATTGAATACCGCGAGCATCAATACGCCGCCGGGCGCATCCCCGGTAACTACTTCCGGCGCGAAGGCCGCCCGAACGAAAAAGAAGTCCTGACCTGCCGGTTGATCGACCGCCCTTGCCGGCCGCTCTTTACCGAAGGCTACCGGCACGAAACGCAGGTCGTCGCCTCGGTTATCTCGGCCGATCCTGAGAACGACCCGGACGTGATCGCCATCACCGGCGCATCGTGCGCGCTCTACCTGTCCGACATTCCGTTCCCGCAGCCGATTGCGGGCGTGCGCGTCGGCTTGACCGAAGGGCGCTACATCATCAACCCGACTTACGATGAGGTGCGCGAATCCGAGTTGAACTTGATCGTCGCGGGCACGGAAGAAGCCATCGTGATGGTCGAAGCGGGTGCGAAGGAAGTCAAAGAAGAGATCATGGTCGAGGCCCTGATGCTCGCGCACAAAGAGATCAATCGCCTGTGCCGCTGGCAGAAGGAACTCTACAAGGCGCTTGAGATCGAGAAGCGCGCGTTCACGCCGCCCGCGCTCGACGAGGAGATGCTCAAGGAGATCGAAGCGAAGTACACAGACCGTCTGCGCGAGGCTTTGAACACAGAGGCGCTCGGCAAACAGGCGTCTTACGATGCCGTGGACGCGCTGAAGAAAGAGGTCGTCGAATCGTACCCGGAAGAAGAACCGGACAAGCGCAAGACGGCGAAGAAGGTCTTCGACCACTTGAAAGAGACGATCTTCCGCGACGACATCTTGAACAAGCGCCGCCGGCCCGATGGTCGCCGCTTCTCGGAGATTCGCCCGATTGATTGCGAAGTCGGCTGGCTGCCGCGCACGCACGGCTCGGCCCTGTTCACGCGCGGCGAGACGCAAGCCATCGTCACCGCGACGCTCGGCACGAAACAGGACGAGCAGTTCATGGACGATCTCGAAATGGGCGAGATCAAACGGCGCTTCCTCTTGCACTACAACTTCCCGCCCTACTCGGTCGGCGAGACGGGCCGCTTCGGCTCGCCCGGTCGCCGCGAGATCGGGCACGGGGCGCTGGCGCGGCGCGCGCTCGAAGTGGTGCTGCCCGACGAGTCTGAGTTTCCCTATTCGCTGCGCATCGTCTCGGACATTACCGAGTCGAACGGTTCAAGTTCGATGGCGAGCGTGTGCGGCGGCAGTCTGTCGCTGATGGATGCGGGCGTGCCGATCAAGTCGGGCGTCGCGGGCGTGGCGATGGGCCTCGTCATGGAAGGCAACAAGTACGCGATCCTGTCGGACATAGCGGGCGCGGAAGACCACTACGGCGACATGGACTTCAAGGTCGCGGGCACGAAAGACGGCATCACCGCCCTACAGATGGACATCAAGATCGGCGGCATCAATGCCCAAATCATGGCCGAGGCGCTGGAACAGGCGCGCAAAGGTCGGCTGCACATCCTCTCCATCATGGAGCAAGCGTTGCCCACGGCGCGCACGGATATGTCGCCCTATGCGCCGCGTATCATCCAGATTAAGATCAACCCTGATCGTATCCGCGACGTGATCGGACCAGGCGGCAAGATCATCCGCGCGCTCGTCGAAGAGACTGGCGCGAAGATCGACGTGGAAGACGACGGCACAGTCTCGATTGCGACCGCCGACCGCGACGCGGCGCAGGCGGCCGTGGATCGCATACGCGGTTTGACGGCCGAGGCCGAGATCGGCGCAACCTACGTCGGCACTGTCTCGCGCATCGTGGACTTCGGCGCGTTCGTCGAAATCTTCCCCGGCACGGACGGGCTGCTGCACATCTCCGAGATCGCCAACCATCGCGTCCGCGATGTGCGCGACGAACTCAAAGAAGGGCAGCAGATCATGGTCAAATGCATCGGCAAGGAGGGCAACAAGATCAAGCTCTCCCGCAAGGCGCTGCTGCAAGGCGAAGGTCAAGGCGAGCACGAAGAAGAACCGGGCGACGGTGGCGGCGGTGGTGAAGACCGCGACCGTGAACGCGAAAACGGCCGGCAGGGCGACCGGCCCGACGGTGGCGGTGGTCGCGGCGGCCGTAGAGGCGAAGCCAGAGCCGGTGGGCGCGGCCCGCGTCGTTAACCGCCCGCCGCCCAAACGCACGATAACGCTTGACACGTAGCTCTGATTGACCCATAACAGAAAGGCCCGCGCCACTGGTTACGCCGGCCTTTTTGTTTTGGGCACAAAGCTTTACACCAAGTTTCCGGCCGGGCAAAACTGGAACTCGCGCCCGATTAGGTCTTTTCCATGAGTGAAAACGACCCAGACGTGGTTTTTCACCGGCCCGACCGGCGCAAATACCTCGAAAAAGTCGGGCCAGCAATGCCATTAAAGGCGCAGGCTTGAACTGTCAAGGGTCGCGTGCAAGGGAAGTTCTAGGAGGATCGACCACACAATGAGTCGCAAAGGTCTTCGCCCAATCGCCGTCATGCTCAGCCTCTTGCTGCTGACGGCGGGGCCTGCGCAAGCGAGTCCCATCCGGTTCGCCGACGTGGTCGCGCAAGCGGTCGCAACGAGCGTAGGTGGGCGGCAGACCTACGACCTGCACCTGCGCAGCAATTTGCCGCAGAGCGGTCGCGCCGCCGCCAACTCCGGCACGCAAGTCCAAACCCCTTCAGGCAGCACCACCACAGGGCAGGGACCGGCAACCGCCCCCGCCGACACCAGCGCCAACCCTTCGGTCACGAACACGGAAGTACAGCCACAGGGTCAAGGCGGCAACGTCGAGGTCGTGCAGTTGGGCGACGTGGCCGGCACGGTCTGCGACTGCGGCGACATCTTGATCCCTGAGGCAGGCCGGAGTTTCCCGAAACTGCCGTTCCTCGCGCTCGCAGGCATCCCGCTCCTGTTCATCAACCGCGATAAAGACATCACGCCGCCGGGGCCGACCCCGCCACCGCCGCCGACACCGCCCCAAGTGCCGGAACCGGCCACGCTCCTGCTCTTAGGTTCGGGGCTGGCTGCGCTCGCCGGAGGCGCACGCCGCCGCCGCGCCGCGCAACTGCGCCGTCACACCGCGCTGCCGACCATTGCGGGGGAGGTCTAAACCGACATGACGCGCCATCAGCCGACCACCGCCGCGCCGCGCCCTTTAACTTTTGCCTGCGCTCTCTTGCTCCTCTGTCTCGGTCTGAGCGCGACCGCGCACGCCGCCGGTCAACGCAACCGCAACAACCAGAACGGCCGGATCGAAGTCTCGACCACGCCCGGCGGCTACCCGATCCTGATCGACGGGCAGCCCGCGGGCGATACCAGCACGACCGTGCAGCAGATCGATCTGCCGGCGGGTCGCCACACGGTCGAGATCATGTTCCCGAACAACACGCGTTGGGCGCATGAGTTCAACATCCTGCCCGGCAAGAAGAACTGCATCAGCCTTGCCTATCGCCCGCGTGCGCTTGAGATTCCGCGTGCCGTGCAGTCGCCCTGCCCGTATCCGGTCAACATCTCCGCGCCGGCCAGTGCGAGCGAAGGCAGCATCGTCACCTTCTCGGCCGACGTGAACTATGTCGGCCCCTCGGCGCTCAGCTATACGTGGACGATCAGCCCGCCCTCGGCGCGCATCGTCAGCGGCGCGGGCACGCCGACCATCACGGTTGACTCGACCGGCATCGGGCGGCAACGCCTGACCGCCATCCTCGTCGTGGACGACGGCTCAGGCGACCGGGCCTGCCGGCAACGTGCCTCGGCTTCGACCATCGTTAATTCGCCGCCGCCGCCGCCCATCACGCCGCGCCGCTTCGACGAGTTCCCGTCCATCGCGTTTGACGACGACAAGGCGCGGCTCGACAATCTGGCGATTGAGTTGCAGAACAATCCCGGCTCAACCGGCTACATCATCGTCTATGGCGGGCGTACCAGCCGCGCGGATCGCGCCGACACGTTGGGTCGTCGCGCCAGCGAATACTTGACCGCGACGCGTGGCATCGACGCCAGCCGCGTCGTCGTCATCAACGGTGGCTACCGCGACACGGACGCCTTCGAGTTGTGGCTCGTGCCGCAGGGCGCGCCGCCGCCGCAACCGTCGCCGACGCTCCAACCCGGCGATCTGCGCCCCGCGCCACTCGCGCCGCGTCGCGGCCGTCGCCGCTGATGCGTGCGCCCTGTGCGTGAGCGACTAACGACATGACAGGTGACCAGAAGATAAGTTCTTCTTGTCACCTGTTGCTTTTTGTGATAACAACAGCGCACTTCGTCCCCCAACGACGACATACTTCGCTTAAGACTTAAGACCTATCGCTGAAGGAGGGTTAACTCATGGGTGACGATGGTGGTGGCGGCAGCAGTGTCGGCATAGTGGCGATCATAGCGATCTTGATCCTTGTGTTGCTGGTCGGCTACTTCGTGTTGCGCGGCGGTTTGTTCCGCAGCGCGCCGTCGAAGGTAGACGTTAACATCCAGTCGAAGTGAAGCCGGGCGCAAGCGCGCGCCGCTGCACAGTTAGACTGAGTCATAAACCGAAGAGAGGCGCGCGGGGCCAACACCCTGCGAGCCTCTCTTCTTTTCTTTTGCGCCGCGCGGCTGGTAACATGCGTGCAAAGACGTGATTAGTAAATCGTAAATCGTAAATCGTAACTCGTGAATAGATAAAGACAGTTCCGATCTATGCACGATGCACGGAGGTTAACTGTTGGCTGCACCGAACATTGATACCATCGTCTGCGTTGGCTAAGCGGCGCGGATTCGTCTTCCCTTCGTCGGAGATTTACGGGGGCTTGGGCAGCGCGTGGGACTACGGCCCGTTGGGCGTCGAACTGTCGAACAACGTCAAGCGCGCGTGGTGGCGTTGGCTCGTCTATGAGCGCGACGACATCGAAGGCATCGACTCGTCTATCATCCTCAACCGGCTCGTGTGGAAATACTCCGGGCATGAGGCGACGTTTCATGATCCGCTGATTGATTGTCGCAAGTGCAAGCAACGCTTCCGCGCCGACAAACTGCTGGAAGAGAGCGGCGGTGTCGAGCAGACGCACGCGCCGCTCGGTGCGGCCGGCGACGTGTTCGCTGCGGTCAAGTGTCCGAACTGCGGCGCGACGGATTGGACTGAATCGCGCCCTTTCAACATGATGTTTCGCACGACGCTCGGCGCGGTGGCGGACGAAGACGATCCGACGGCGCTTGCCTATCTGCGGCCTGAGACGGCGCAGGGCATCTTCATCAACTTCCTGAACGTGCAGCAGACGATGCGGCGCAAGATTCCGTTCGGCGTCGCGCAGATCGGCAAGTCGTTTCGTAACGAGATCACGCCGGGCAACTTCATCCTGCGCACGCGCGAGTTCGAGCAGATGGAGATGGAGTACTTCGTGCGCCCGAATGAGGAACATTCAAAACTCGTTGACTACTGGGTCGAGCAATATCTTGCGTGGTACACGCATCTCGGCCTCAATCGTGCGAACCTGCATCTGCATGAAGTGCCCGCCGCCGAGTTAGCGCACTATTCGCGCCGCACGGTGGACATCATGTATCGCTACTTCCCCGAACGCGACGAAGCCGCGCGCCAATGGGAAGAACTCATGGGCATCGCCTATCGCACAGACTTCGATCTGAAGTCGCACTCGAACAAACCCGTGAACGATGAAGGTAAGCGCGTCAACGCCGACGCGACCGAAGACCTGTCTTACTTCGACGAGGCGACGAAGGAGCGTTACTACCCACACGTCGTCGAACCGGCAGCGGGCGTCAATCGCTCCGTGCTCGCGTTTTTGATGGACGCTTACACCGAGCGCACGACCGAGAAGGGCGAGACGCGCGTGGTCTTAAAGCTGCACCCGGAGCTTGCGCCGATCAAGGTCGCGGTCTTGCCGCTGGCGAAGAACAAGCCGGAGATCGTGGCGCTGGCAAAGGCGCTCAAGCGTTCGCTGCAACCTTTGCTGCGCGCCGTCTATGACGATACGGGCGGCATCGGCAAACTCTACGCGCGGCAGGACGAGATCGGCACGCCCTTCTGCGTCACAGTCGATCACCAATCGCTCGAAGACTCGGCCGTCACCGTCCGCGACCGCGACACATGGCAGCAAGAGCGCGTAGCTGTCACCGAGTTGCAGCAATATCTGCTCGCGCGTTTGAAAGGACCTGTGCCCGTCACAGGCCCGACGGAAACTTCAGACGCAACGGAGTCGTCAACTGACGGCGCAAGCCAGTTGAGCGTAACTCTTTAAGTTTGATCTGCGACCGCTAAGGTGCGAGCGATTTTATGGCTATTCGTAAGTTGAAAACACAACGCACGGACGTGCGGCTGCTGCTCGAAGCGGATGAGCCGGTCGAGTTGCCGCCGGCCGAAGTTGAAGAATCTGCGGTCGTCGTGCAGTTCGACAACATGCGCCCGTTCATTCATGAGTTGGTGACGACGTTGCGCGCGGGCACGCATGCGGAACTCGTGCCCGTCATGCGCGACGGTTCAACCTTCGCCATCCACACCGAGACGCGCACCTTCTGGGTCAAGCTCTGGCACGCGGCCGACAACATGGCACGGGTCGAACGCGTGCAGGTCCTAAGTTGCCTGCCTTCGATGCGCGGCATACAAGTGCTGACCGATGAACCGGACGCGGTGGCCGATGACGAGTTCGACGACGAAGAGTTTTTTGATGAAGACGATACTGATAATCCTGATCCGGCCTGAAGCGTAAATACAATTAACCACACAGACACGAAGACACAAATTAACGATCTGTTCTTTTGTGTCTTCGTGTCTGTGTGGTTAATTTAGTCGTGATGTTCATTCACGTTCCCGCCAAAGTAATGCGCCTTGCAGAGTCCGTGCATGCTGCGGGCGGGCGCGCGCTGTTGGTCGGCGGCTGCGTGCGCGATGCGTTGTTGGGGCATGCGTCGAAGGATTGGGACGTTGAAGTCTACGGCGTTGCGCCGGAACGTTTGCGCGCGCTGCTCGAACGGTTGGGGCGCGTGGATGCGGTCGGCGAGGCGTTCACGGTCTATAAGCTGGGCGCGAATTTGGACGTGTCGCTGCCGCGCCGCGAGCGCAAAGCCGGGCGCGGCCATCGCGGCTTCGTCATCGAAGGCGACCCGCACATGGACGTGGCGGAGGCCGCGCGCCGCCGCGACTTCACCATCAACGCCATCCTCGCCGATCCGCGCACCGACGAGATCATCGATCCTTTCAACGGGCGCGCGGACCTTGAACGCAAACTGCTCCGCGCGGTCGCGCCCGACACGTTCGTCGAAGACTCCTTGCGCGTCCTGCGCGCCGCCCAACTCGCCGCTCGTTTCGAGTTTCAGATCGACCCGGAGACGGTCGCCTTGTGTCGCACGATTGATCTGTCGGACTTGCCGGCCGAGCGCGTCTGGGGCGAGTTGGAAAAGTTGCTGTTGCGGGCCGCGTGGCGGCCATCGGCTTCGAGTGGTTGGGGCAGCTTGGTGCGACGGCGCAACTGTTTCCCGAAGTGCAGGCGCTCGTCGGCGTGCCGCAAGAGAGCGAGTGGCATCCCGAAGGCACGGTCGATGTGCATACGTGGCTCGTGCTTGATCGCGCACGTGAACTGGTTGACGATCTGCCTTACGCGAAACAGGTCGCGGTCATGCTGGCGGCGCTCGCGCACGACTTCGGCAAGCCCGCGACAACCGAGTTCGTCGAAGGGCGCATCCGCTCGCGCGGGCACGACGAAGCGGGCGTCGCGCCGACGCTGAGTTTTTTAGACCGGCTGAAAATCTTCACGTTCGACGGCTACGACGTGCGCGCGCAGGTCGTCGAACTTGTCCGCGCACATTTGAAACCGGGCGAGTTTTATAAACAGCGCGAACAGATCGGCGACGGCGCGTTTCGTCGGCTCGCACGTCGCTGCGAACTCGAACTGCTCTATCGCGTCGCGCGTGCGGACACCTTAGGGCGCAACGCGCCGTGGGTGGCGCGCGAACGCTGGTTCGACGCCGTGCCGCAAGAGTGGTTCATCGCTCGCGCCCGCGAACTCGAAGTCGCGCAAAGCGCGCCCGCGCCGCTGCTCTTGGGTCGTCACCTGATCGAGTTGGGCCTGCAACCTTCGCCACAGTTCGGCCGCGTCCTCTCTGCCGTCTATGAGCTACAACTTGACGGGCGCGTCCGCACGTTGGCAGAAGCCGTCGCGGCGGCCCGCAAGCTGATCGATGACAATGACGCTGAAGGCTAATCAAGCACGGCCGGATTCACCACCAAGCCACGAAGCCACAAAAGCAAGCTTGTCATGTTGCTTTCGTGGCTTCGAGGCTTGGTGGTGAATTTTCTTAGATGTGCGACGCAGTTCCGCGTTTTTCATGTCAGCACGCGCTGTTGTAAGATGCACTTTAAAGCTCGCGGTACATTCCGTAACGAATCAACGACTGACGGCCTGTTGCCCTCGCGCGCCGAGCGTGTGCATGTAACTCAATCTCTGTTAAGGAAACTTCAATATGATTGACTTTGAACTGACCGAAGATCACTTGTCCATCCGCAACACCGTGCGCGAGTTCGCGCTCAAAGAGGTTGCGCCGCGCATCAAGGAGTTAGACGAGAAGCAGCAGTTTGACCGCGCCATCATCGACAAGATGGCTGAGTTGAATCTGCTTGGCGTTTGCATCCCCGAACAGTATGGCGGCGCGGACTTCGACTACATCGCGCTCGGTCTTGTGTGCGAAGAACTCGAAGCTGTGGACACGTTCCTGCGCGTCGTCATGTCTGTGCATACGGGCCTCAATTCGTTGACGCTCTACGCGTGGGGCACTGAGGAGCAGAAGCAGAAGTACCTTGTGCCGCAAGCTAAAGGTGAGAAACTCGCTACGTATGGTTTGACCGAACCGGGCGCGGGTTCGGACGTGGTTGGTGCGCGCTCGACCGCGCGACGCGAAGGCGACGAGTATGTCTTGAACGGCGAGAAGATGTGGATCAGTCTCGCGGACGTGGCCGACAACTTCCTGTTCTTCTGTTGGACCGATGAAGAGAAGCGACGCAAGCGCGACCACTCCGGCATGTCCTGCTTCATCGTCGAACGCGGCATGCCCGGTTTTTCATCCGGCACGATCCACGGCAAGATGGGCATACGCGCCGGCAACACCGGCTACTTCTCTTTGCAGGACGTGCGCGTGCCGAAAGAGAACCGCGTCGGCGAAGAAGGCGAAGGCTTCAAGATCGCCATGTTCGCACTTGAGCAAGGCCGCTACACCGTCGCCTCCGGCGCGACCGGCATCATTCGCGCGAGTCGTGATGCGTCCGTCGCTTACGCCAACACGCGCGAGACGTTCGGCACGAAGATCGCCAATCATCAATTAGTCAAACAGAAGATCGCCGTGATGGAAGCCGACTATCAGATGTGCCATCTGCTCTGGCTGCGCGCCGGCCATCTCAAGAACGAAGGCAAGGTCAACGCCCGCGAAACCAGCTTAGCCAAATGGCAGGCCACCGTCCGCAGCGAACACGCCGCCTCGATGGCCATCGAAGTCCACGGCGCGAACGGCTATTCCAACGACTACCCCGTCGAACGCTACTTACGCAACTGCAAAGCCGCCGTCATCTACGAAGGCACACGCGACATCCACACGCTCATGCAAGCCGACTGGGCGCTCGGCCTCAAAAAAGAGAAGCCCGCGCGCATCACGCTCCCGCCCTACAAACCCACGGAAGCGCACGAAGCCGTCGCGGCCGATTGAGCGAAACATAAGCCGGGCAAGCATGCGGGGTGGCGACTTATAAGTCGCCACCCCGATCAGTTTTCGGCCAAGTGTAAAGACTGCTTTGCGTCTTGTTCTTACGCGGCCCGAAGGCGGCCGCACGTTGTCGGTTTGCCTTCATTCGCCCCGGCGACCGGATTGCTTGCGCTTGCGTTCCGCCACTTTTCTAATCCCTTCCGCGACGTTACGCCACGCTGAATCTTTAATCGGCCAAGACATGACCGCGCGCCCGTCCGTCGGTAGGTGTTGCAACTCCGCGAACGGGGCAGCGTGCAAATCTGTGTCACGCAAGATAATGGGAATCACCGTCGCTTCGCCGTTGCGGTCGCGCTCAAGGGCACGTTGCATCTCGACCTCGTAGCAATAATCGGAAGCGATGAAATCGGCGCTCACGAGCAATAGAATGATGTCGGCCCGCTCCAAGTCGTCGTCAATCTTCTGTCGCCAGCCGTCGCCCGGTTCGATCTTGCGGTCGTGCCACGTTTCGATCAGCCCTTGCTGCTCCAACAGTTTCAGATGCGTCTCCAACTCGTTGCGCAGGTTTTCGTCTTTGTGCGAATAACTATAGAAGAGGCGCGCGGCTCGTGGCACATTCAGCGCGCGCGCTTTTCTACGTGTGCCTTCAAGGTCTATGCCGTTGAGCAGTTCACTCACGTCGAGCTTGAGCACGCGGCCGCCCACGACCTTCTTAAACTCGCGCTCGCCTTCCTGTTCCAGCACGAGCAGTTCTTGATACGACACGACCTCGGCCGGATGCGCCGGCAGCGGGACCATCTCCTGCGGTTGCAAGTTGCGTATGTCACGATGAATCCGATCAAAGTCTGACCGGATGACTGCGAGCAAGCGTCGCCGACTCGCCACGGGGCCGGCGACCGAGACGAACACCTGCTTATCCAACACGTCGGCCTTAACCAGCGCGCGGTTGCCTTCAAACTGCACGATCACGCCCGTGCGCCAGCGCGGCAGTCCTTCGCTCAGCGTGTGGGTGCGGACGATGAAGCGCGGCAGCAGACCCTCCGGCAGCACCGGGTAATGATATTGAAAGTTCAGACACTCTTCGGGCTTGAACTCGGCCGTCTCCGGCGGTTCTTGCTTGTCGAGCAATTCAGGGATCAGGTAATGCGTGTCATCGTCCGGGAAGCTGAAGCAGAGGTCGAACTTCTTCATCAGATCGAAGATGAAACGGTGCATCGCCGTCGGATACTCGGCGCGGTCGAGAATCTTGGATAGCTCGCTGAGCCGAATCACGCCCTTCTGTTGTTCCAATCGCTCTGCATTGATAACTTTGTAAATGCCGTTCGTGACCCAGTGCGGGTTCAGCACGTGCATGTCTTGCAGCGGGTCGTCCTTATAGTTCAGGGCGATGCCGAGATTGTGCAGATAAGCCGCGAGCAACTCTTGCGCCGCCGCGTCCTTCTCGCCAAACTTCGCGCACACCTTGCGGTACTCGTCAAAGCTCAAGTAATTCTTTTTTAGTTTTGGCAACTCATCTTTGATACTGAACCAACTGGCCGGAAACGCATCGCGCAAATGTTCGAGTCGATCCGTCTCGCGCTCGATGGCTCTGCGCAGTTGGTCGAGGCCCGTGCCGTCCGCGCAGTCCGTTTTGATGAAGTCGCGGATCGCAGGATATTTCTGTTGCAGGGCGCGGCGGTTCACGTCGAAGGGATGCTCTTTGATCTTGTTGAGCACGACGATGACGGGCGAGTCGCCGCCAAAGCTTTCGATGAGCTTGAGCCAGTATTCGGCGTCCTTATCCTCGCCGCCTTCGCGCCCGTTGAGGACGAGCAGATAGAGGCTGCGTTGGGTGAGGAAGAACTGATGCGTGGCGTGCATGATCTCCTGCCCGCCAAAGTCCCAGATGTTGAGCCGCACGTCCTCTTTGCCGTTCAGTTGGATCGACCATTCCGTTATCTTAATGCCTTCAGTCTTTTTCTCGTTGAGTTCAAGCTGACCACCCAACAGCCGGTTGACCAGCGAGGTCTTGCCCACCGCGCCCCGCCCGACAAGGATGAGCTTGGCTTCATTCAACGGCCGGCGCTCGCCACCGCGCACGCGAAAATAATATTCAAGAATCTCGGTCGGCTTCGCAATCTTGGCGCTGAACACGCGCCGCGACGGCCCCAGCACTTCGACCGGCAGACCGAGCGCATCGTTGCCGTTAAGATAAAGCCCGGCCAGCAGGCCGAGATTTTTCAGGGACTTGGGCAATGCCGTCAGGCGGTTATCGTCAAGATATAAGTATGTAACTTTAGCCAGTTGCCCAATCGACTCCGGCAGCGTTGTCAGTTGATTACCCGATAGGTCCAAGCGTTGCAGTAGCCTTAGCTCACCGATAGACTCAGGCAGCGTCGTCAACTGATTGCCTGAGATATACAAACGCTGAAGCTGCGTCAGTTGACCAATCGACTCCGGCAGCGTCGTTAGTCGATTGCCCGACAGGTCTAGGCGTTGGAGCAGTTTTAGTTGACCGATGGACTCCGGTAAGGTTGTCAGTTGATTGCCTGAAAGATATAAACGCTGAAGCAGCTTTAACCGGCCGATGGACTCCGGCAACGTCGTTAGTTGGTTGCCCGTCAGATGCAGGTATTGAAGCTGCGTCAGTTGCCCGACGGACTCCGGCAGCGCGGTCAAGTCCTGAAAGGATAGATTCAATTCAGCGGCGCGCGTCCGGCGGGCCTCTTTAATGAGATTTGCTACCACAGGCGACTTGTCTGACATAACAGTTTCTCCGGCGGTCAGGTGACGAAGTGCGCGGCGGCAGTGGTGAGCGCGGCGACAGTTTAAAACTTTTCGGCCGGACTGTGTTTATTTTTTGCGCGGCCAAAGCAGCAAAGCCCCAACGGCCACGAAGCAACAGACTTGCGTCGTGGCCGTCGGGGCTTTAAATGTGGTCGCGGGGTTGCACTGCTACAAGTGTAACCCCGCGTTATGCCTGATGCTGGCCCCTTAGCGTGGGTGGTGAGGTGGGGCGGCGGCGCAGGGCTTTGATGGAGATCGATCTAGCGGCCGATCAGATGGGGAGAGAACTTGCTCACTGCGAGTTGCGTCGTGTGCCCGGCGCGCGCCTGTGCGATGGGCAGACCGAGGATGACGAGGACGGTTAAGAGTGCGGCGCAAGTGCAAGCTCGTTTCAGCATGACGGCCTCCGGTTATGATCGCTTCGGGGCGGCGGTCGTGGCCGGGCCCCCCGTGTATGACTGGCTCGGCGCGGGCGGGCAGCTACACTCTTGGGGGGTGAGCAACAGCCGCCACAGCCCGCGCCGATCATTAATTATCAATTCAAGCCCAACCCGTTTGGTTCGTACATGACGGGTACATTACAAGTCGTGTGCCACGCGGCGCGCGCAAGTTGGGCGCACAGGATTTCTCGCCCGAAGTGCTGAATTGAATTAAGATAGGGTGCGCGCCGGCCCTCGCCGCGGCGTGTCGCGCGCTTGGGGCGCAGCCGGCAAACGCTATCCGGTTGGATAGGAAAGCTATCCGTTCGGATAGTCGCAGCCGAGCGTAGGCGCAACGTGCGGGCGTGCGACTTAAGTTCAAAGCATAATTTTGAGGTGCAGGTGTTGAGCCGATGAAGCCGCGACTGGTCTTCATGAATGGGCCGCTGAAGGATACGGTCTACCCGTTGGCGGAGGAAGAAGTGACGGTCGGGCGCGCGGACGCGAACCAGATCACCGTCGGCGATGCCGCCGTCTCGCGTCGTCACTGCCAGATCACTTACGCCGCCGGGCAGTATCAGTTGAGCGACCTCGACAGCACGAGCGGCACGTATGTCAACGGCGCGCGCATCCGCACGCACACGCTCGCGCACGGCGATCAGATCGGCATTGGCGGCGGCGTGCGCTGCGTCTTCCTGCAATACGACGACGACCCGCGCCGCTTCGCGCAACCCGTCCAACTGCACGAACGCGATCTCGTCTCCGGCTCGACCATCCGCCTGCGCCCCGAAGATGCGCTCTATCTGCGGCCCGACCGGATGCTCACGACGCTGCCGCCGCTCGCCCAGATGGCGCGCGATCTGGCCGCGCTCTTGAAACTCTGCACCACGATCAACGCGCTGCACGACGCGGAGGCCCTACAACGTCATCTGCTCGAAACGATCTTTGAGGTCATCCCCGCGCAACGCGGCGCGATCCTGTTGACGGGCGCGACGCTCGAAGAGATCGTGTCTGTGTTCGGTTGGGAGCGCGAGCCGAACGCGCAGAAGCCCGTCGAGGTCAGCCGCACCATCGCGCAGCAGGTCTTGCAAAGCCGCATGGCGCTCTTGAGCAACGATGTGGCGGAGCGCGCCGAGTTCGTAGGCGTCGCCAGTCTCGAAGCGACGCACATCCGCGCGCTCTTGTGCGTGCCGCTCATCTTGCGCGGGCGCGCGCTCGGCGTCATCTACCTGACCTCGGCCGCCGCGCTGCCCTTCGACGAAGATCATCTGCATCTGCTCACGGTCATGTCCGGCATCGCCGCGGTCGCGCTGGCGAACGCGCGCCACATGGAACAACTCGCGGGCGAGAACGAACAACTGCGCGCCGCCGCCGGCCTCGAACACGAACTCATCGGCACGAGCAAACGTCTGCGCGCCATCTGCCAACTGATCGCGCGCGTCGCGCCGACCGACTCGACCGTGTTGCTACGCGGCGAGTCGGGCACGGGCAAGGAACTCGCGGCGCGTGCGCTACATCGCAACAGCGCGCGTGCGGGCCGGCCCTTCGTCGCGCTCAACTGCGCGGCGCTCGCAGAGACTCTGCTTGAGAGTGAACTGTTCGGGCACGAGCGCGGCGCATTCACGGGCGCGCTCACGCAGAAGAAAGGCAAACTCGAACTAGCGGACGGCGGCACGCTCTTTCTCGACGAAGTGGGCGAGACGAGTCCGGCCTTGCAGACGAAACTATTGCGCGTGTTGCAGGAGCGCGAGTTTGAGCGCGTGGGCGGCACGCGCACGTTGAAGGTGGACGTGCGCGTCGTCGCTGCGACTAATAAAGACTTGCAGCAGGCCATCGCCGATAATCAGTTCCGGCTCGATCTTTATTATCGCCTCAACGTCGTGTCATTCGAGATGCCGGCGTTGCGCGAGCGCCGCGACGACATCTCGCTGCTCGCCGCGCACTTCACACGCAAGTACGCGCAAAAGTTCAAGCGCCGCGTCGTCGGCATCTCGCCCGAAGCCGTAGAGTGTCTGCGCGCTTATGATTGGCCCGGCAACGTGCGTGAACTTGAGAACGCCATTGAGCGTGCCGTCGTGCTCGGCGCGACCGAGACGATCCTGCCCGAAGATTTGCCTGAGTCCATCTTAGACGCCGCGCCGCCCGTCGCACCCGGCACGCCCGTCACGCAATATCACGAGGCACTCAAGCAAGCGAAGCGACAACTGATCCTGCGCGCCGTCGAACGCGCCGGCGGCAGTTACACAGAAGCCGCGCGCCTGCTCGGCGTGCATCCCAACTACCTGCACCGCCTGATCCGCAATCTGAATTTGAAACCGGCGTTGAAGAAGGAATAAGCTCGCGCCGACGAGCCGCGCTTCACTTCCAATTCCCGATCAAGATGAACGGGGCCCAGAAGTACGGGTGCGTGTAGGTGGCGGCCGCATTGTTCATGTTGTCGAGTTTCGCGCCGAGGCCGCGTTGCGCGCTTGCGGTCGCGGCGGTCGTGCCGCGCAGCAGTGTGAGTTGCGCTTGTCTTAACGCTTCGACTTTCGGTGTGCCGGTCTGCGCGTTGCGTAGTTGATAGAACTGCTGCATCAACTGCTTTGTGCTGGCATCGGCGACGGGCCATAAACTCGCCAGCACGGCCTTTGCGCCTTGTCGTTGTGCGAGCACGCCGAAGCTTTCGACCTCGCGCCCGTCCGCGCCCGCGCCGCCGGTCGCAGTGTCGCACGCAGAGAGCGTCAACAGTTCGACGCCGCTGAAAAGGTTCGTCGCGTTCTTCAGTTGTGCGAGCGACAGGTGCGTGCCGTCGCCTAAGAGCAGGTAAGAGTTCGTCTCGTTGCCGGGCGCAAACTGGAAGTGGCTGGCGATGTGGACCACAGGGAAGCGTTGCCGGAGCGCCGCGCGCAGAGCCTCAGCCGTGAACGCTTCATCCAACAGCACGCGGCCGGCGAGCGCACCGCCCGCGTCCGCCGTCGTATCCTTGATGATGCCGTGCAACTCGTCGGGCACGGCCGGCAGCGCCGCAAAATCGCCGTGCGCCTTCGACACGCCCAAGCCCAGACCCGTCCAACTCGCGCTCGGCTGATCCTTCAAACGTGACGTACTTGCGGGCGTGAAGACGACGTTGCGATAACGCTCGACCAGATAGCCCGCGCCGTCATGCAACGCGGCGACCGGCACGTAGCGCAACGCACCATCCAAAGACCACATCAACGTCTCGGCCTTCGCGGCCGCTAAATCTTTGGCGATAGGACCTACGACGATCTTATAAAGCTCTTGCGCAAGCGGGCGCGGATCGCTGCGCGGGTTCTGTAAGGCTTCGCGCAAGGCCGCGATCTTGCGGTTCAGATCGGCCGCTGTGATCGGATACTCGGCCGCCTTCTGCGCGTCGGGCGTGATCAGGATGACGCGGTACTTGTCCGCGCCGACCACCGTGTAGAGCGCGACCGCGCCGCTGCCCAACTCGCGCAGCGTGTCCATCAACGCCTGCGACTCGCGCAACTGGAAGACGCGCTCAGACGCTTCGGGCGTGTTGCCCAACTCTGAAGCTAAACGATCAAGGAACTGTTGAAAGGCTTGGCCCGCGACTTCAAGGTCGGCTTCGAGTTGCGCGAGTTGGCGTTCTTCTTCGGGCGTCAAACTTTGCTTCTCGCGCAAGCCACCGCGCTCGCGCCCCAACGCGGCGACGCGATCCGCAATCGCGCGATAACGCTGCTCCAACTCGACCTCGGCCGGCGCTAATGTAGCGCGCGCCGCAAGCGCCGGGGCTTCAGTCGCCGCACGCCGCACGAACTCGAAGTACTCTTCCTCTTTCAACAGCCCGACAACCTGTTGCGCTTCGGCCAGTTGCCCTGTAGCGATCAGCAGATCGGCCAGCGTGCGATAAGTCTCCTGCTTCGCGCTGAGAAAACCTTTCTGCACGCTCTTGTCGAGCCGTTGAATGTTGCCTCTGATCGCTTGGAAGTCGTTGACGGCCTGTTTGCCATAGAAGGCGGCGAGGCGCGTGTTGCCGCGCGCACGCCACGCGAGCATCAGGTTGCCGAGCGTTGCGCCCTCTTCTTTCAAGTTCTTCACCGTGCGATTGACGACGAGCGCGCGCGTGAACTGTTTGAGCGCCTGATCAGTTTGGCCTTGCCGCAACAGGACGCGCCCCAGGTTGTTGCGCGTGATGCCTTCGTCAAACAGATTGTGCGCCTCTTGATGCAGCATGAGTGCTTCGGTTAAAGCATCAGCGGCTTTGTCGTCTTGACCGAGACAATAATAGGTCGCGCCGAGACTATCGCGCGTCACGCCTTCGGCGCGCAGGTCGGACAGGTTGCGTACAACGGCGGCATAAACGCCCGGCGGCGGCGCGGGCGCACGCGTGAGCGCAAGCGCCTGTTCGATATAGTTGAGCGCCTCTGTGCAACGACCGCGCACGCGCAGCGACTCGCCGATGTTATTAAGCGCGCCCGACTGGCTCGCGCGATCATGCAACGCGGACACGACCTCGTAGGCCTGCTTGTAGTAGTCAATCGCTTTGTCGTAGCTGCCGAGTTCGTGATACGCCGCGCCGAGCATGTTGAGTGCGGCCGCTTCGCCCGCGCGATCCGTCACCGCACGCATAAGCGGGCGCGCTTGCTCCGCAAACTCGATCACCTTCTCAAAGCGGCCGAGCGCGTAATAAGCATTAGCCAGATCGTTAAGCGAGCGCCCTTCACCCACGCGGTCTTTGCGCGCACGATGGAACGCGAGCGCACGATCATAAAATTCGACGGCCTTGTCGTATTCATCCAGCCGCTCGTGTGCGCGACCCTGCGCGGTCAAAGGATCATCGCCCAAGTTGATCTCGGCCGAACTACGGCCCACGTCCGTGCGCGTCGCCTGTACGGGCGTCTCGACATCGCCGGGGTCGGCGGCGGGCGGTGGCGGCGCGGCGACGGGACGCGGCGGCCCCACTTTTTTGAAGCCACCGAGGCCACCGGGGCCGATAATCCCTTTGGACGGCCGCGTATCCGTCTTGGGCGCTTCGCGCGGCACGGGCGAACGTTGTGTTCTCGGTGTGGGCGTGGGTGTGGGCGTCGGCTGACGCCCAACGTCACGATTGGGCGACTGCGCGTGGATGGACGGCGACAGCACGGTGGTCGTCAAGCCGATGAGCGTGAACAGGGCAAACGCCGACAGGGTGTTGTGAAGTCTGAGGGCGGATGGTTCGTGTCGCATGATAAGTAACCAACGGAAACAGGCAGCAGCCGGGCCGAAGCGTAGATACTTAATGCGCGGATGTCAACGTAGCCGCGCATGTATGATCAAGGGTCACGCATGTTCGGCGGCAGTTGCATGAGATCGTTGCTATCGCTGCGTGCAGTTGCGGCCGGCTTTGTTCGTCTGCCCGACCAAGTTTAAGCGCGGGTCGTACAGTGTCACTATAAAAACTGTCGTGCGTCTGTTAGTATGACGACGCACTTCTTCTAACAGCGCGCCGGGCCTCAAAGGGGCCGCGACAATTTAAGATCAGGAGACGAATAAGATGGGGCTGGAGTTGCACACCGAGCACCTCTCGCTGGACTTCCTGCGCGTCTGCGAGGCTGCGGCCATCGCGGCGGCGCATACGATGGGCGAAGGCGAACGCAAGTACTCGGATCAAGTCGCGGTCGAAGCGATGCGGACGGTGATGGACACTGTGCCGATGCGCGGGCGCATCGTCATCGGCGAGGGCGAGCGCGACGAAGCGCCCATGCTCTACATCGGCGAAGAGATCGGCAAGGGCGTCAATCGCAGCGGGACGAAAGACCCGGACTTCGACGAGAATTACCCGGAAGTGGACATCGCCGTCGATCCGCTCGAAGGCACGAACCTGTGCGCGCTCGGTGCGAACAACGCCATCGCCGTGCTGGCTGCCTCGGAGCGCGGCGGACTGCTTAAACGCGCCCGACATCTACATGGACAAGATCGTCGTCGGGCCTGCATCGCGTGGCGCGATTGACATCGATGCGCCGGTCAAAGACAACCTCGCGGCGATTGCGAAACGGTTGGGGCGCGACGTGGACGATCTAACCGTCATCGTGCTTGACCGCCCGCGTCACAAACAACTGATCGCCGACGTGCGGGCCGCTGGCGCGCGCATTCGTCTCATCTCGGACGGCGACCTGTCGGCCGGCATCTCGGCGGCGGTCGCCGGTACGAACATACACGCGCTCATGGGCATCGGCGGCGCACCTGAAGGCGTGCTGACGGCGGCCGCTTTGAAGTGCCTGAACGGCGAGATGCAAGCGCGGCTCTGCTTCGACCCCGACCGGCTCGGCGTGGACAAAGACAAAGTGCCGCCACGCGACGAAGTGCTCGCGCGCCTGCGCGAGATGGGCATAGACGATCCCGACAAGGTGTACCAGACGGACGACCTCGCGCCCGGCCGCAAGATCATCTTCGCCGCGACGGGCGTGACCGACGGCGCACTGCTCAAAGGCGTCCGCCTCTTCGGCGCAGGCAAGCGCACGCACTCGCTGATCATGACGACTGAAGCGCGCCACATACGTTTCATCGATACCGTCCACGTCGAAGGCGGCCCCGACACAGTGATCCGATTTTAGATTGCGGATTGCGGATTGCGGATTGATGAAGCTGAAGCTGAATTTGAAATCTCAAATTTGAAATTTCAGCTTTGGCTTCACTTAATCCGCAATCCACAATCCGCATTCCGCAATCATGAGTTCAGCCGTCCATGATTACGTTCCGCAGTGCGTGCCGTTGCCGCGTGTGTCGGGGCGCGTGTGGCTGACGTGGGGCGTGATCGTCGTGGGGGCGTGCGCGTTTCTGGGGTTGATCGTGGGTGCGCCGCTGGCGCGCATAGAAGGGCACGAAGGCGTGGCCGGGTTGCTCTATCATGCGTTCGGCGTGGTCTGTCATCAGATGCCGGCGCGCAGTTTCTTTTTGTGGGGGCAACCGTTGGCGGTCTGCGCGCGTTGCTTCGGCGTGTACGCGGGCTTCATCGCGGGCGCGCTCGGCTATCCGCTGGTGCGTTCGCTCGCACGCCGCGACGTGCCCGCGCGCCGCTGGTTGCTGCTCGCCGCGTTGCCGACGAGCGTTGACTTCATGCTCGGCGTCACGGGGTTGTGGGCCAACACGCACACGTCGCGCGCGCTGACGGGCGCACTGCTCGGCGCGACCGTGGCCCTGTACGTCATACCCGGTTTGCTTGATCTCGGCCGGTTGGTGCGGCAGACGCCGCGCGGCCGGCAACCAATCCTTCATATATCAGAGGGCAAAGCTGAATGAACGACAAAATGCGGCCGGCGCTGATCGGCGGCGTCGCGTTGGGCTTATTGAGTTCGATCCCGTTCGTCAGTCTGGGCAACGTGTGCTGCTGCGCGTGGGTCGTGGGCGGCGGCGCGGTGGCGGCTTACCTGTACATCAAAGAGTCGCCCGTGCCCGTCACGTCGGGCGACGGCGCGCAGGTGGGTCTGTTCGCGGGCATCGTAGGCGCAATCGTGCTGTTCGTCGTCGGCATCCCGTTGGGGCTGATCTTCGGCAGCATCATGAACGATCTGATCGTGTCGTTTGTCGCGCGCATGAACCCGCAGGTGGCGGAAGAAGTGCAGCGGCAGATTGAGTTGCAACAGAACATGCCGCTGAGCGCGCGGCTGTCGCAGATGGTCGGCTACTCGATCATGAACGCAATCATCACGCTCTTGTTTGCGACGCTCGGCGGCTTGCTCGGCGTCGCGCTGTTTGAGAAACGCAAGGGCGCAGTCGGCGTCGGTTCGATGGCCGCGCCGCCGCCCCCGCCAACGAACTACGGCGGGCCGCAAGCGCCACCGTTCACGCAACCACAGACGCCACCGGCCACGGGCGACCCCGGCGGCACATACAGGCCCGGTGGTGAAGGCGAGGAAAGATAATGATGAACAATGAATGATTCATGCTGAATAAAGATCACGCTGATCTTTATTCATCCTTCATCCTTCATCCTTCATCATTTGAATGGCGGCCGCTATTCGGTTAGAATGTGCGGCGTCGAACGAGGGCAGCGTCTTCGAGAAGGCGCTGCTCGTTTTGTGTGTGGCGGGCGCAATTTGCGCGAGCCGCGCGCGTTCATCGTCGGGGCTGATTTGCCCGATCAAGTTATGATTCGGAGTTAAAAAAGTTGATGGCCATGCTTTCGGATGTTCTATTGACCGACGCGCCCTGCGGTAAGCTCGTCGGCAAATGCCCGGACGTGCTGCTGCGCGAGTACACCGAGTTGTTCTGGAAGACGGCGGGCAACATCAGCCCGCTCTACCAACTCGACGCGTTCGACTACGCGGTGCTCGCCGTCTATTTCACGATCCTCGGCGTGCTCGCCATCTACGGTGCGTATCGCGTCAAGCAGGTGGCGGACTTCTGGCGTTATCGTCGCTTACAGCCGCGCCCGCAAGCCTTCTACACCGAAGACGCGCTGCCGCACATCACCGTGCAACTGCCGCTCTTTAACGAACTCTACGTCGTCGAACGACTGCTGCGCGCCGTGACCGCGATTGACTATCCGCGTGAGCGTTTGCAGATTCAAGTCTTGGACGATTCGACCGACGAGACGCAGGAACTCGCGCGCAAGACCGTCGGGCTGTACGCGCAACAAGGCTTCGACATCGAGTATGTTCACCGCGACGACCGCACGGGTTTCAAAGCGGGCGCGCTGGAAAACGGGTTGCGCACGGCGAAGGGCGAACTGGTCGCCATCTTCGATGCGGACTTCGTGCCCAGAGCCGATTGCCTGCGTAAGCTCGTCCACTTCTTCACCGATCCGCTGACGGGCTGCGCGCAGATGCGTTGGTCGCACATCAACGGCACGTACAATCTGTTGACGCGCCTGCAAACGATTATGCTCGACGGCCACTTCGTCATCGAGCAGACGGTCAGGAATCGCACGGGCGGCTTCTTCAACTTCAACGGCACGGCCGGCATCTGGCGCAGACGCGCGATTGAACTATCGGGCGGCTGGCAGCACGACACGCTGACCGAAGACACAGACTTGAGTTTCCGCGCGCAGTTGATGGGCTGGCGCTTCGTCTATCTGTTGGACGAGGACGCGCCCGCCGAGATTCCGGTCGAGATCAACGCCTTCAAAGCACAACAGCGCCGTTGGGCTAAGGGCGTGATGCAGGTGGGCCTCAAACTCTACCCGCGCATCTGGCGTGCGCCGCTCGCGCTACGCGTCAAACTGGAAATGTTCTTTCGCCTGACGGGCAACATCAGCTACCCGCTGATGATCGTTGCCAGTTTCTTGCAATTCCCGCTGCTGCTCGTCCGTTATCAACAGGGCTTCTATCACCTGATGGTCTTCGACGTGCCGCTGCTGTTCTTCTCGACCGTCTCGGTCGTCTTCTTCTACGGCTCGGCCGTCTGGTATCTGGACGAGCACCGCACGAAACGGCTGCTGCATTTGCCGCTCGTCATGGCCATCGGCATCGGCCTCGCGTTCTCGAACGCGCGCGCGGTGCTTGAAGCCTTGTTCGGCGTGAAGTCCGAGTTTGTCCGCACGCCCAAGTACAAGGTCGAGCAGACGACCGACGCGACGTGGAAGGCGAAGAAGTACAAGCGCAAACGCGGCTGGCTGCCGCTGCTTGAGTTGTCGTTCGCCGGCTACTTCCTGCTGGCCATGATCTACGCCGCGCACATGAGCATGTGGGGCACGCTGCCGTTCCTCGCGCTGTTCTTCTTCGGCTACGGCTACATGGGCACGATGAGTCTGCTGCAAACCGCTTCAGGTCAACGCCTGCAATCACTCTGGCGACCGCTCACCGCGCGCCGCGCCTAAAAGCATTAACTACGAAGCCACGAAGCCGCGAAGATCGCTGAGTCGATCTTTGCGGCTTCGTGGTTGATCCGTGACGCGCTTGACCGCAACCGGCGCAGCAACTATATTCCCGCTTCCACGCACGGTCATCCTGCTTCCGTAGCGAACGCCAAACTAACATCGGTCAAGCGAAAGGACTCTATGCGCAACAACTTATTCCCCCTATATGCCCGGCTGTTTTTGTTGTCGGCCGCGCTGCTCTGTGTGTCGCTGCCGGCCTTCGCTCAATCGCAGGCGACGACCGGCGACATCGAAGGGCGCGTGCTTGATCCGAACAGCGCGGCCGTGCCGAACGCCACGGTCGCGGCCAAGAATCAAGAGACGGGGCTTGAGAAGTCCGTCACGTCGGACGAGGAAGGACTCTATCGTCTGGTCCTGCTGCCGCCCGGCCGCTACACCGTCACGGCTTCGGGCGCGTCCGGCTTTCAGCCGACCATCTTGCAGAACGTCACCGTCACGGTCGGCGGCAAGACACCGCTCGACATCAACCTCTCCGTCAGCGGCGCGAACATAGACGTGACCGTCACGGCGGAAGCGCCCGTCGTCGAAACAACGCGCACTTCGATCTCAACCACGGTTAACCAGCGTGCCATCGAGAACCTGCCCGTCAACGGGCGCAACTACCTTGACTTCGCCACGCTCACGCCCGGTGTCATCCGCGACCAGAACCGCGAAGGCGATCTCTCGGTCGGCGGCCAGAAGGGCACGCTCAATAGTCTGCAAGTTGACGGCGTGGACAATAACAACACTTTCTTCGGGCAGTCGTTCGGGCGCACGGGCGTGCGGCCGCCTTATCAGTTCTCCGAAGAATCGGTGCAGGAGTTTCAGGTTAACCAGAACGGTTTCTCGGCCGAGTTCGGCCGCGCGGGCGGCGCGGTCATCAACGTCGTCACCAAGTCGGGCACGAACGAATTCCACGGCGGCGCGTTCGAGTACTTCCGCGACGAGTCGTTGAACGCGAACACGCCGCAACTCAAAGCGACGCAGTTCCAGCGCGGCCTGCCGAACAAGCGCCCCACGTTGCAGATTCACCAGTTCGGCGGGCGCGTCGGCGGCCCGATCGTCAAACATGATCGCGCCTTCTTCTTCTTCACCTACGACGGGCAGCGGCAGGACCTGCCGAACCCGCTCGACCCGCCCGGCCTCTTTCAACAATCGGCGGCCATACAGGCGCTCTTAGTGCCGCGCCTCAGCACTTATCAGATCAGCCGCAATCAGGACGTGTACCTCGCCAAGACCGACATCATTCTCGACCGCCAGCAACACGCTGACCCTGCGCTTCAACCGGCAGAACTTCACTGGCCAGAACAACGAGTTCACCGGCACGCTCGGCGCGAAGAGCATTCGGGCGACTGCCTCGCGCGCACGACCACCTTCTCCGGCACGCTGCTTCGTCGCTCTCGCCGCGCGTCGTCAACGAGTTTCGCTTCCAGTTCGCGCGCGACAAGCGAGCCGGGCACGGCCAACAGCGATCTGCCCGAACGCAGATCAACACAGGCGGCGGGCAACCTGCTGCTTCGGGCGCAACAACTTCAGCCCGCGCGAGACGACCATCAAGCGCGCGCAGTTCATCGATAACGTCTCTTACCGTGCGCGGCGCGCACAACTTCAAGGTCGGCGTCGATTCCAACTTCGACCGCATTCTCAACTTCTTCCCCGGCTTCTTCACGGGCAATACACGTTCACCTCTTACGCCGACTTCGGCTCGAACGCCAACTGCGCCGCCGTCCGCACGCCCGCAGGGCAAGCTTTGCCCAACTGCCCGGCCAGCTTCACGCAACGCTTCGCGCTGCCCGGCACGTCCGGCGCGACGACGCACCCACACAGCACCGATATCGCCGTCTTCGCGCAGGACGACTGGCGCGTCACGCCGCGTCTCACGCTCAACTTCGGCCTGCGCTACGACTACCAGACTAATGCAGCGCCCGCCGTTGCAGAACCCAGACCCCGTGCTCTTGGCCGCCAACTTGGACACAGCGCGCGGCGTCTCCGACAACAACAACTTCGGGCCGCGCTTCGGCTTCAGCTACGCGCCCAACGAGAAGATCGGTGATGCGCGGCGGCTACGGCATCTTCTACGGCCGCACCACCGTCGATCATGCTCGGCACGGCGCACTCGGGGAACGGCGTCCAGACGACCGGCATCACGCTCACCGGCACGCAGAACATCGCCAACGCCAGCATCGTCTATCCGAACATCCTCAACGCGATCCCCGCGGGCGTCACGCAGCCGCAACCCCGACCTCTACATCTTCACGCCCGACTACGCGCAGCCCTACGTTCAACAGGGCGCGCTTCGGCGTCGAGCGCGAGATCTTCAATGACACGAGCCTCTCGGTCACTTATCTCTACTTCCACGGCGTCCACCTGTCGCGCATGCGCGACGTCAACTTGGGTCGCGCCCGTCGGCCACGCCCGCCATCGGCGAAGACGGGCAGACCTTCACCATCCAACGTTTCCCCGGCGCATCGTTCACCTCGACCGCGCCCGTCCGCCCCTTCACACGTTACAACCGCATCAGCCTCTTCGAGTCCAGCGCCAACTCGCGCTACGACGGCCTCGCCGTCCAACTGCAACGCCGCTTCGCGCGCGGCCTACAGTTCCTCGCCTCCTACACGCTCTCGCGTGCGAAGGACGACAAGCCCGACCAGACGGCGGTTGTGCCCAACGGCGGCGACGACTTCAAGATCGCGCAGAACTCATTCGACCTGCGCGACGACTGCGTCTTACGCCGATAGCGATCAGCGGCATCGCTTCGTCTTTAGTCCCGTCTATCAACTCGGCACGTTCACGCGCAGCGACAACCCAATCGCGCGCGCTCTCTTTAGCGACTACACGCTTCAGCGGGATCGTGCAGTTGCATGTCGGGCTTTCGCTACTCGGCGCAGATCGGCGCGGACGTGAACCGCGACGGCAACTCGCGCAACGACCGCGTGCCCGGCACGCGCCGCAATCAGTTCACCTCGCCCAACGTCTATCAAGTGGACGCGCGCATCCAGCGCAGCATTCCATTGGGCGGCGAGAACATGCACCTGCGCCTGATCCTCGAAGGCTTCAACATCTTCAACCGCGCGAACACGGGCCTCGCGCCCGGCGGCGGCTACTTCTCGTTCGTCAACATCAACCAGTACCGCGCGCAGGCGTTCACAGTCGTCAACGGCGTCAACACCATTCGCTTGCTCGTGCCCCAGAGTGCGACGCCGCCGCTGCCGCCCTTCGGCTCGCAACGTTCGATCATCACCCCGCGCCAACTGCAACTGGCCGTCAAGTTCGACTTCTAAAAAGTTCGGCGGCTAAAGTTAAGCGGCGGGCAACTCCAACGAGTTGTCCGCCGCTGCGACGTTTCAGTTATAACTTGCCGCCGTCTGCCTTAGCGCCGGCCCGCGTTCAAGATGCGGATGAGCGCGAGGAAGATGTTGAAAGCGTCGAGGTAGAGCGACAACGCGCCAGCAACGTATTCATTAGTCGGATAACGCCTGATGATGTTCGACGTGTCGTAGAGCACGAAGCCGGAGAACAGCAACAGCGTCGCCGCCGCGAGCGCGAAGCCGAGCGCGCTCGACCCGACGAGGAAGATGTTCAGCAAGCCCGCTAAGATGATCACGATCAGACCCGTCGTCACCATGCCGCGCAAGAAACTGAAGTCGCGCTTCGAGATGAAGACGTAAGCCGTCAACCCGCCGAAAATGCCCACCGTCAACACGCCCGCTTGCACGAGCGACGCGGGATTGGTTGCCCACACCAAAGCCATGAGCGGCGAGATAATCACGCCGGTCAGCGTCGTGAACCCAAAGAGCGCGAGCAAGTTCACGCCGCGCACATGACGCACGGCCTGTGCGCCCATCACGCCGCCGAGCATGGCGAACAACATGATCCACGGATGCCGGAGCGCCATCATCATCAGCGGCGGAAACATGAAGCCGAGCAGCACGCCGCCGATGGCGAACAACGTGCCCACGAAGAAGAGTGCATAGACCTTACGAATAAAACTCACACGCTCGGCGACGCTGGCTTGCGCCGCCGTCTGCGCCTGTAGGCTGCCCCACCCGCCCTGCGGTGGCGGCCACGCCTGTTGCCGGTCGTCGAAGCCGGGGCGCGGGGACTTGAATTCGTTCATCGCTTCCTTCCTTTGTTGACCTATCGGTTATGCCCGGCCGCACACACGCGCGAGCCGGACGTTATTTAGATGCGCGCGCTGACCATGCCGGATGCATTATCGCAGCGCGGCGCTGCCCGCGCCAACTTGCGCCGCCGAAACTTCCGGGTATGATTTCGCGCGCCGAAGATGTATCATCGCGGCCGCTTTCACAACAAGTATCTGAAGCCGGCTCGGCTGCACCCGAAACTGCATTTGATGGAGGAGTCCATGAAGGGGAAACGCTTTCTGGCGCGCACGTGCGTGTCGTGCGCGCTGGTCGTCGCCTGTGCCTTGTTGACCGTTGACAATGGGCGTGGTCAGCAGTTGGTCAACGCGCCCGCGCCCGCAAACGACGAAGGCTACACGGCGAAGATCAAAGAGTACACGACCGAAAAATATTTCCTGACCGAGTTGGTCGATCACTTGCCCGCGTCCGCCAGTGTGCCGACGACGGAGAAGGTGCTTGGTTACGTCGCGGGTGCGCCGAACAAGTTGACCTACACGAAAGACCTCTATCGTTACTATCGCGCGCTGGCCGACGCCAGCCCGCGCGTCCGCCTCTTCAGCGCGCCGGAGAAATCCGAAGAAGGACGCGAGCAGTTGCTCATCGCCGTCAGCGACGAAGCGAACTTACAGAAACTTGATCGCTATAAAGAGATCACGGCCCGGCTCGCCGATCCGCGCAAGACGACGGACGCGGACGCGCAACAGTTGATCGGCGAAGGCAAGGCGTTTTATTGGGCGTCCGGCTCGATCCATTCAACCGAAACCGGCTCGCCTGAGATGTTGATGGAGATGGCATATCGCCTCGCCGTCGAAGACACGCCGTTTATCGAGGCGATCCGTAAGAACGTGATCGTGTTGATAACGCCCGTCTTGGAAGTGGACGGGCGCGACCGCATGGTCGATCTCTATAACTATCGCAAGGCGAATCCGGGGAAGAACGCGCCGAGCTTGTTGTACTGGGGCAAGTACGTCGCGCACGACAACAACCGCGACGGCTTAGGCATGGCGCTGGCGCTCACGCGCAACATGATGAAGACGTTTCTGGAATATCATCCGACCGTCTTGCACGACCTGCACGAGTCCGTGCCGTTCCTCTACACTTCGACGGGCACAGGCCCCTATAACGCATGGCTCGATCCGTTGGTGATCGACGAATGGCATCTGCTCGCTTATCACGAGATCGAAGAGATGACGAAGCGCGGCGTGCCCGGCGTCTGGACGCACGGCTTCTATGATGGCTGGGCCCCGAACTATATGTTCTACGTCGCCAACGGGCACAACAGCATCGGGCGCTTCTACGAGACGTTCGGCAACGGCGGCGCGGACACGATTGATCGCACCGTCACGCAGCAAGCGCAGCGCGATTGGTTCCGACCGAACCCGCCGCAGCCGCGCGTCAAGTGGTCGCTGCGCAACAACGTCAACATGCAGCAGTCGGCGATCCTGTTGGCGATGAACTTCGTGGCCAATAACAAGGATCGCTTCTTGAATAATTTCTATCTCAAGAGCAAGCGTTCGATAGCAAAGGCCGCGAACGAAGGCCCTGCGGCGTGGGTCGTGCCCGCCGACACGCCGCGCCCGGTCGAAGCGGCCGACATGATCAACTTGCTACGTCTGATGGGCGTCGAAGTCCAGCAAGCGACCGGCGAGTTCTCGGTTGGCGTTAAGAGCGAGCCGCGCCCCGCGCGTGGTGGCGAACAGGCGGGCGACGCGGGCAACACGGAGACGCGCGATACGACGGCACGTCCGCCCGCGCCGGCCACGCGTAAGTTCCCGGCAGGTTCATACATCATCCGCATGGATCAGCCTTACTCGCGCATGGCCGACATGATGTTTGACACGCAGTATTACAACGTCAACGATCCGCGCCCTTACGACGACACGGGTTGGACGTTGGGCGCGTTGCGCAACGTCGAGACTGTGCGCGTGACCAGCAAAGATGTGTTGACTGTGCCGATGAACTTGTTGACGACGGATGCGCGCGTGCGTGGGCGTCTGACAGGTCGCGGCACGGCCTTTGTCATCAACAACAACACGGAGAACACGCTCGTCACGTTGCGTTATCGCTTGCGTGATGTGAAGTTGAGCGTCGCCGAAGAAGCGTTCAAGATCGGCGCGCAGAATTTCAACGCCGGCTCGTTCATCATCAAGTCGGACGGCAACCCCAACGATCTGCGCGCGCGACTCGAAGCGACTGCGACCGAGTTAGGTTTAACCGTCGTCGCTGCCGATGCCGCGCCGACAGTCAAGACGCACGAGATCGGCGTGCCGCGCATCGCCATCTTGCATACGTGGATCAACACGCAGAACGAAGGTTGGTTTCGCATCGAGTTCGACCGCTTGCAGATTCCTTATGCGTACATCTCCGACCACACGCTGCGCGACACGACGAACTTGCGCGACAAGTACGACGTGATCATCTTCCCGCCCGTCGGCGGCACGGCGCAAACAATCGTCAACGGCATTCCGCGTCGTGGCGATCCGATCCCGTGGCAGCAATCGGCCGTCACGCCGAACCTCGGCAACTCGCCCGACACGACCGCCGACATGCGCGGCGGCATGGGCCTCGCGGGCGTCGCCAACCTGCAACGCTTCATCACGGACGGCGGCTTGCTGATCACGATTCAGAACACGGCGCGCGTGCCGCTCGACTACGGCATCACAAGCGGCGTCACGATTGAGAACGCACGACAGTTACAAGCCGCCGGTTCGATCTTCAACGCGACCTTCGCGGATCGCGCCAGCCCCATCGCCTACGGCTACGGCGAAACGCTCCCGCTCTACTTCAATCAAGCGCCGCTCTTTCAAGTCAGCGCGGGGCCGGGCGGTGGCGGCGGTGGTGGCGGTGGTGGTGCGGGCGGCGGCGAGGGCGGGCAAAGACCTTCGGGGCGCGGGACGTTGACCGACCCGGACATAGTGCAGGCGATGCCGCAAGCCGCGCCCGCGCCGCCGCGCCCGCCCGCGCGCCCCGGCGAAGAACAGTTGACCGACGAACAACGTTTGCAGTTGGGCCCGTTCTACACGCCGCCCACCGAACGCCCGCGCGTCGTGCTGCGCTTTGCACGCGACGAGCGCAACTTGCTGATCAGCGGCATGCTGGCAGGCGCGTCCGAGTTGGCGAACCGGCCGGCGGTCGTGGACGTGCCGGTCGGGCGCGGGCACGTCGTCCTGTTCGCCACCAACCCGATGTGGCGACACCAGACGCAGGGCGCGTTCTTCCTACTCTTCAACGCCGCGCTCAACTTCGACAACCTCGGCGTCGGCCGCGCTACGCCGCCCGCGCCCGCGCGCCCGAACGCGGACGACGAACAGCAATGATGAATGATGAACGATGAAGTGTGAACGATGAATGAAGCATGTAAGACAAGCTGATCGTTATTCATCATTCATACTTCATCATTAACTTGTTAAGGAGAATCTTTCATGCAGAACTATCCGCCGCCCGGTCAGGGCTATCCCCCGGCGGGCGGGCCCGCGCCGCCGCCCGCTGCGCCGAAGTCGAAGACGCCGTGGATTATCGCGGGCGTCGGTTGTCTGGTGCTCGCAGGCATCTGCGGCATCGCTTTGATCGCGGGGCTGTACTACGTCGGCAAGAAGGCGCAGTCGTCGCAGCCCGCAGATGTCGCGCCCGCCAGTCGGCCCACGGGCACGCAGCAGTACGTCAACACGCGCGCGGGCCGCACGGGCGATCTGGCGAAGAACTACGTTGACTTCTCGTTCTATTACCCGGAGAACTGGGCCATCGATGACGATCCCGATCCGAACTTCGTCCGCGTCGAGCGTAAGCTCGAAGACGAAGACGCGGGCAACTTCACGTTGGAGAACTTCGCGGTCGGCTGGGTCAGCGCCAGCGGCACGGCGCTCGACAAGCAGTTGATGCCGAAGCTCGCCGCGCAGTTCAACGATCAGTTCAGCAAGCAGTTTCCGAACTACCGGAAGGTGTCGGAGGGCGCGACGAAGATCGGCGCATACGAAGGCTATGAGTTCAAGTTCACGGCCAAGAAAGAGGGCACGCCGCGCGGCGACATCACGCTCTACGGGCGCGTCGTCGCGTTGCCGCCGCCTGCGGGCCAGACCAAAGGCGTCGCGCTCGTGATGTTGACGACGAACCTCGCGCCGGAGATCGAGAGCGTGGACGACGTGGGCGTGAAAGGCGAACTGCCCGTTATCCTCGATTCGTTCCGGTTCGGCTCGAAGTGATGACTAAGACGTTTCACCACCAAGACACGAAGCCACGAAGGATCAATCAGTGGCTTCGTGGCTTGGTGGTTACGGTTCGGCGCGCTAAGTCTTGACCGACTCTCTCCGCAATAGCACCGACGCGCATTCAAGTGTCTCGCCGTACCTGCTTGTGTTGGGCGCGGCGCTCTTGTGGAGCACGGGCGGGTTGTTCATCAAGGCGAATAACCTGACGCCGTTCGAGTTGTCGTGTGGGCGCTCGCTCTTGGCCGCGGCGACCGTGGCGTTGCTGACGCGGCGCGAGGGCTTCGGCCTCAATCTGACGACGGCCGCGGCGAGCGTGCTCTACGCCGTGCTGCTGCTGCTCTTTGTCGTCGCCACCAAACTAACGACGGCCGCGAACGCGATCTTTCTGCAATACACCGCGCCCGTTTACATCCTGCTCCTTGAGCCGCTCGTCTTCGGCGAGCGTTATCGCTGGCAAGACTTTCTGGTCGTCGCCTTTTGTCTGGGCGGCATGTCGCTTTTCTTCGTCGGGCAACTGCGCCCGCAGGACGTGCAAGGAAACATCGCGGCGCTCGCCTCCGGTCTATGCTTCGCGGTCTTCCTGCTGCTCTTGCGCCACCCAAGCGCGCGGCGTGTGAACCGCGCCTCGGCCGTGATCTACGGCAACCTGTTGCTTGCGCTCGTGACCTTGCCGGCCTTCGTCGCGGGGGCAGGGAAGTTGACGGCGACGAACCTCGCGGTCGTCGTCTGGCTCGGCGTGGTGCAACTCGGTGTGGCTTACACGATGCTGACGCTCGGCATCGCGCGCGGCGTCAAGTCGCTCGACGCAGGCATCATCTGTTACATCGAGCCGGTCTTGAATCCCGTCTGGGTCTATCTTGTCTTAGGCGAGCGCCCGTCGCGTTATGCGCTCGGCGGCGGCGCGATCATCATCGTCGCCGTCATCGCGCACACACTATGGAACGCAAGGCGGAAAGTGGTTAGACAGTAGGCAGTAGACAGTTAAGCTGGGCCATGAATAATTATGCGCGCGTATGTGTGGCGAACTAATAATTGCGGCGGCGTGTGGGCGCGCGGGGGCTGTAATTAGGCGGGCGGCGTGCGGTCGCGCCTCGCGCGTCGGCTGCATGCGCGCGAAAAACGCAAAACTTTTTCAAGTAAAGTGCTTGCCGTGCGCGGAAAAATTTAGTACTACTAAGCCACTAAAAGCATTACCAATAGGGCCGCATGAAAGCGCGTGTGGCTCGACGGCGGACGGCAGGCAACTGCCACGGGCGGCACGCGTGTAATAGGCGCGGGTCGTGTACGACTTGCTCCACGCGGCCGACCGGGCCAAGCCCCGGTGTAGCAGCGACGTACTTGCGCGATACGGGTCAGCTAAACGAGTAGAAGACCATGCCGCAAATCTTCCACCGCAGCACGAACACGCTGGCGAAACTGAGCATCTTCGGCGGGCTGTTCATTCTCGCCTTTGCCGCCTGGTGTCTCGCCGAGATCAATCGCTCGTCTTGGAACACGGGCGCGTTCGTCGAACGCGAACAGCCCGTGCAGTTCTCGCACAAGCACCACGTCGGCGACGACGGCATCGATTGTCGCTATTGTCACACGTCGGTCGAGACGGCTGCCTCGGCCGGGATGCCGCCCACGAAGACCTGCATGAATTGTCACTCGCAAATTTGGAGCGAAAGTCCGTACTTAGAGATCGTGCGCCAGAGTTGGCGCGAGAACCGGCCCATCGAGTGGACGCGCGTTCACGACCTGCCCGACTACGCTTATTTCAACCACTCGATTCACGTCAACAAAGGGGTCGGCTGTTCGACCTGTCACGGGCGCGTGGACGAGATGCCGATTGTCTATCAGTACGCGTCGCTGCAAATGGAATGGTGTCTCGAATGCCACCGCGCGCCGGAGCGTTTCCTGCGCCCGCGCGAGCAGGTCTTCAACATGGCGTGGCGCGGCGAGAACAAGTCGAAGGAAGAGTTGGCGGAAGGCATGAGATTGAAAGAGCAATATCACGTCCGGCACAAGGCGATCCTGCAAAGCTGTTCGACCTGTCACAGGTAAGCCGCAGAAGGGTTTGAGCAGATGCACATTAAAGACACTCTCCCCGAACTGTACAAGATACGCCGGCCGTTGAAGACCGAGGACGTGCGCGCGCGGCTGGCCGCGAAGCAAGGCAAAGAGTACTGGCGCAGTCTCGAAGAGTTGGCCGCGACCGATGAGTTCGACGAGTTTCTGCATCGCGAGTTTCCGCGCCAAGCGGGCGAGTGGGACGACGCGGTGGGCCGCCGCAAGTTCCTGAAGATCATGGGCGCATCGCTCGCGCTCGCTGGCTTGTCGGGCTGCGTCTATCAGCCGCCCGAATCCATCGTGCCGTTCGTGCGCCAGCCCGAAGAGTTAGTGCCCGGCGCCCTTGTTCTTTGCGACCGCGATGCCGCACCCGAAGGGCGCGACCGGCTTGTTAGTGCGTAGTAATGAAGGGCGACCCACGCACGTCGAAGGCAACGAACTGCACCCCGGCAACCTCGGCGCAACCGACATCTTCGCCATCGCCTCGATCCTGACGCTCTACGATCCTGACCGTTCAAACACGGTGCTTTATCGCGGCGAGATACGACCTTACACGGCGTTTCTGGCCGACGCGCGCACGGCGCTCGAAGGCTTGAAGACTAAGCAAGGCGCGGGCTTGCGCTTCTTGACCGAAACGGTCACGTCGCCCACGCAAGCGGCGTTGATGAAACAGATTCTAACGGCGCTGCCGCAGGCGCGTTGGCATCAATACGAGCCGGTCGGGACGCGTGCGGCGCAGGCGGGCGCACGCCTCGCCTTCGGGCAGGCCGTCAACACCGTCTATCGCTTCGACCGCGCTGAGCGCGTGCTGGCGCTCGATGCGGATTTCCTCGCCGCAGGCCCCGGCGACTTGCGTTATGCCCGCGACTTCATCGACCGCCGCCGCGTCCTCGAAGGCAAGACGGAGATGAACCGGCTCTACGTCGTCGAGACGACGCCGACGAACACGGGCGCGAAAGGCCGACCATCGTTTCTCCGTCAAACCGAGCGAGTTGGAATCGTTCGCCCGCGCGCTCGCCGCCGCGCTTGGGGCGCAAGGCATCACCGCGCCGGCGAGCGGTGTGCGCCATGCGGAACGCATCGGGGCGATTGCGAAAGACCTGCAAGCGGCGCGCGGCAAGTCAATCGTGATTGCGGGCGACTATGCGCCGCCCGCCATTCACGCGCTCGCGCACGCGATGAACGCCGCGCTCGGCAACGTCGGGCAAACGGTCACTTACACCGAGCCGCTTGAGTTCTATCCGAACAACCAGCCGGTCGATCAGGTCGAGGACCTGCGCGCGCTCGCCAGCGATATACACAACGGACTGGTCGAGGCGCTCGTTATCGTCGGCGGCAATCCGGTCTATAACGCGCCGGCCGATTTTTATTTTCAAGACAAGCTGAAGAAGCTGTTCGATCAGCAGAAGTTGACCGTGCATCTCGGTCTGCATTTCGACGAGACATCGGAATGGTGTAAGTGGCACGTGCCCGAAGCCCACTTCCTCGAAGCGTGGGGCGACACGCGCGCTTACGACGGCACGGTGTCAATCGTCCAACCTTTGATCGCGCCGCTCTATCGCGGGCGCAGCGCGGTTGAGTTCTTGTCCGCGTTCACCGACACGCCCGAAAAGAGCGGCTACGACATCGTGCGCGACTACTGGCGCACGCAACCGCAGATGGCTGGCGACTTCGAGACAGCGTGGCGCAGGGCCGTGCATGACGGCCTCATCACGGGCACGACTGCGCCGGAGAAGACGGTCGCGGTCAACGCCAACTGGGCTGCTCAGAGCACGAGCGCACAAGCTACAGGCGCAACCGGCCAGTTTGAGATCGTCTTTCGCCCCGACCCGTCCGTCTATGACGGGCGTTATGCGAACAACGGTTGGTTGCAAGAGTTGCCGAAGCCGCTGACGAAGTTGTGTTGGGACAACGCAGCGCACGTCAGCCCCGCGACCGCGCGTCGCCTCTTCAACGTCGATGAGCAAGAGGACGTGGCGACCTACAAGGGCATCGAGTACATGGCCCCGGTCGTGCAGTTGAGTTATCGCGGGCAGACCGTGCGCGCGCCGGTCTTCGTCCTGCCGGGGCAGCCCGACGACGTGGTGACGATCCATCTCGGCTACGGGCGCACGCGCGCCGGCAATGTCGGCGGCACACCGCAGACGCAGGTTGGGTTCAATGCTTATCAACTGCGCTTCGCCGATGCGCCGTGGTACGCCACGGGCGCGCAACTAACGACGACCGCCGATACTTATCAACTCGTCGGCACGCAACTCCACTTCAACATGGAGGGGCGCGAGATCGTCATCTCGAAGACGCTCGCCGAGTACATGCAGGGCGGGCACGGGCCGCAGGTCGAACACAGCGAGGGCGGGCCGCCTGCGACGAGCGGCGCGGCCGGTTCGGGCGGCGAGCATGGCGCACCGGCCGATAGTGGTATCGCGGCCGGGCACGGCGCAGAAGGCGCGGGTGTCGGCACGGGCACGCACAAAGAACCGGGGCCGAAAGATACGCTCTACACGGGGTTCGATTACAACGGCTACAAGTGGGGCATGGCGATTGACACGACGGCGTGCGTCGGTTGCAACTCGTGCATCATCGCGTGTCAGTCGGAGAACAACATTCCCGTCGTCGGCAAAGAGCAGGTCGCGCGTCGCCGCGAGATGCACTGGTTAAGAGTTGACACCTATTTCAAAGGTCTGGCGGAGAACCCGGCAGGCGTCTTCTTCCAACCGATCCCGTGCATGCACTGCGAGAACGCACCGTGCGAGCCGGTCTGCCCCGTCAATGCCACCGTGCATGATGCCGAGGGCACGAACAACATGGTCTATAACCGCTGCGTCGGCACGCGCTATTGCTCGAACAACTGCCCGTACAAGGTGCGCCGCTTCAACTTCCTGCTCTATCAAGATTGGAACACGCCGTCGTTGAAGCTAATGCGCAACCCGGAAGTCAGCGTGCGCTCGCGCGGCGTGATGGAGAAATGCACGTACTGCATTCAGCGCATTCAGTACGCGAAGATCGAATCGGAGAAAGAGAACAGCCGGCCGATCCGCGACGGTGAAGTCGTGACCGCTTGTCAGTCCGCATGCCCGACGCAGGCGATCATGTTCGGCGACTTGAACGACCGCAGCCCCGGCGGTAGCCGCATCCAGCGGTGGCAGCGCGAGCCGCGCAACTATGGTCTGCTGACCGAGTTGAACACGCGCCCGCGCACCACGTTCCTGTGGGCGCTCAGCAACCCGAACCCGGAGATACAGGGGACTTAAACTGATGGCCACGATTGATCAGCCGCACGACGACATCCACGTCACGCCGTATCCGGTCATCGAACCCGGTCACACGTTCGGGTCGGTCACGGATCAGATCAGTTCGCTCGTCTTGAAACGCAAGACGCCGCTCTGGTGGTTCATCGCCTTTGCGATCTCGTTCGCGCTGGCCAACGTGCTGATGTTCTCCATCGGCTATCTGGTGCTGACGGGCATCGGCGTCTGGGGCAACAACATCCCGGTCGGTTGGGCCTTCGACATCATCAACTTCGTCTGGTGGATCGGCATCGGGCACGCGGGCACTTTGATCTCCGCGATCCTCTTGCTCTTGCGCCAATCGTGGCGCACTTCGATCAACCGCTTCGCCGAAGCGATGACCTTGTTCGCCGTCGCCTGCGCGGGCATCTTCCCTCTGTTCCACACGGGGCGGCCGTGGCTCGCGATCTACTGGCTGTTCCCGCTGCCGAACACGATGAACATCTGGCCGAACTTCCGCAGTCCCTTGATGTGGGACGTGTTCGCGGTTTCGACCTATGCCACCGTGTCGGCCCTGTTCTGGTTCGTCGGCCTCATTCCCGACTTCGCCACCTTGCGCGACCGCGCGACGAACAAACCGTCGAAGATACTCTTCGGCATGCTCTCGCTAGGTTGGCGCGGGTCGGCGAAACACTGGGCGCGTTATGAATCGCTCTACTTGCTGCTCGCCGCGCTCGCCACGCCGCTGGTGCTATCGGTCCACACCATCGTCAGTTTCGACTTCGCCGTCTCGCAACTGCCCGGCTGGCACGCGACGATCTTTCCGCCTTACTTCGTCGCGGGCGCGATCTATGCGGGCTTCGCAATGGTGTTGACGCTGACGATCCCGCTGCGAAAACTTTTCCATCTGGAAGACTTCATCACGATGCGCCACCTGCGCAACTCCGCGAAGGTCATGCTCGCTACGGGCCTGATCGTCGGCTACGGTTACATGATGGAAGCGTTCACCGCTTGGTACAGCGCGAGCGAGTATGAAGGCTTCATGATGAAGAATCGCATCTGGACCGGGCCGTACTGGTGGAGTTATGCACTCTTAATCCTGTGCAACATCCTCGCGCCGCAGATTCTCTGGTCGAAGCGCATGCGGCATAACGTGTTCGTGCTGTTCATCGTCTCTTTGATCGTGAGCGTCGGCATGTGGCTGGAGCGGTTCGTTATCATCGTGACGAGTTTGCACCGCGACTTCCTGCCGTCGTCGTGGGCCATGTACCGGCCGACGATCATCGACTTCTCAACCTTCTTCGGCACTATCGGGTTGTTCTTCACCTTGTTGCTGCTGTTCATCCGCTTCCTGCCGGTCATCTCGATCTTCGAGATGCGGACGATTCTGCCGCAGGCTGCGGTCAAGGAGGAGGAATGAAGAAACGGAAAGAGCGCCCGCCCTTCTACGGGCTGATGGCCGAGTTCGACAACCCGACCGACGTGGTAGCGCGCCGCGCGCGCCGCCCACGAAGCGGGCTACCGGCGGCTCGACGCTTACTCGCCCTATCCGATTGAAGCGTTGTCGGAGGCGGTCGGCGTGCATGAGACGCGCATGTCGCTCATCGTCTTGATCGGCGGCATCATCGGTTGCCTCGGCGGCTTCGGCATGCAGTACTACCTGTCGGTTATCAACTATCCGTTGAACGTCGGCGGCAAACCGTTGAACAGTTGGCCGGCGTTCATCCCGATCACGTTTGAGACGACGGTGCTGTGCGCGGCGCTCGCGGGCATCTTCGGCATGCTCGCGCTAAACGGTCTGCCCGAACCTTATCACCCGGTCTTCAACGCGCGAAACTTCGCGCTCGCCTCGCGCGACAGTTTCTTCCTGCTGATCGAAGCGCGCGACGAAAACTTCGACCGCGAACGCACGTTCGAGTTCATGCGCAGCCTCGGGCCACGTGAGGTGACAGATGTGGAATATTAGTCGGCGGAAGGCAGACAGGCGCAGGCAGACGGGCGCAGGCGGCGCGCGCGCGACGGGCTGGCGGTTTGGTCTTTACTGCCTGCTGCCGACTGCCTGCTGCCTACTGTTATCAGGCTGCCGTTCGGACATGCAGGATCAGCCGCGCTTTGAAGTGTACGAAGCGAGCACGACGTTCGGCGACGGGCTGTCGTCGCGGCCATACGTCGCGGGCACGATCCCGCGCGGTTACTTGCGCGCGGACAAGTTGTATTACACGGGCAAAGGCGGCGGCGCGCAGGCGCTCACAACGGGCGGCACGACGCAGACAGTCTTGCAGGCCGGCACGGCCAACATACCGGGCAGCACGGGCGGACAACTACCGGGCGGCGATACGAACGTGCGCGGCAACGTGGGCCAGCAACAGGGCACAGGTAGCAGCGGCGGCGGCGCGGAGCAGGACGCGATCATGTTCCCGTTCCCCGTCACGGCCGACGTGCTCAAGCGTGGGCAGGAGCGTTATCAAATCTATTGCGCGCTCTGCCACGGCGCGACCGGCTTCGGCAACGGCATGATCGTGCGGCGCGGCTTCCGGCCCGCGCCCTCGTATCACGACGACCGCCTGCGCCAAGCACCCGTCGGCCACTTCTTCGACGTGATCACGAATGGCTGGGGCGCGATGCCCGACTACGCCGCGCAAATTCCCGTGCAGGATCGTTGGGCGATCATCGCCTACGTGCGCGCGCTGCAACTGAGCCAGCAGGTGGATCAAAAGGATGTTGACCCGGCGAAGCTCAAGCAGGCGCAGCCCGGCGCGACCGCGAACGGCCACAACGAGGGCGGAGGTGAGCATCACTGATGGCAGCCGAACACGTAACCGAAGCCCGCACCTACACGCCGCCCGCGGCACTTGATCGGCTGCAAAGCACGGCGCTCGTCGTCGGCATTGCGGCGCTGATCCTGCTGGTCCTCGGCGCGTTCTTCAACCTGTCGCACTTCTTCCGCGCCTACCTGCTCGGCTACGTCTTCTGGACGGGCATCTCGGTCGGCTCGATGGCGCTGATGATGTTGCATCATCTGTCGGGCGGCGGTTGGGGCGTCGTGCTGCGCCGTCTGTTCGAGGCCGCGACGCGCGTGCTGCCGCTGATGGCCGTGCTGTTTCTGCCCATCATCGCGGCGGTCGTCATGCACAAGCTCTACCCGTGGACGCTGCCTGAGGTCGTGCAAGAGAGCCACGCGGTCAAACATAAGGAACTGTATCTAAATATCCCGTTCTTCATCGGTCGCTTCGTCTTCTACTTTCTGGTCTGGTGGGTGCTGGCGCACCTGTTGAACAAGTGGTCGCTTCAGCAGGACACGGAATCAGACCCGCGCATGCAGCGCACGTTGAAAGAACGGATGCAGAACGTGAGCGGCCCCGGCATCGTGCTGTTCGGATTGACCGTGACGTTCGCGGCGATTGACTGGACCATGTCGCTTGAGCCGGAATGGTTCTCGACCATCTGGGGCTTGCTCATCATGGTCGGTTGGGGCTTGACGGCGCTCGCCTTCGCCATCTGCATGGAAGCGTACTTTGTCAAACACGATGCGCGCTTGGGCGCGGTCTATCAGCCGCGCCACCTGCACGATCACGGCAAACTCCTGCTCGCGTTCGTGATGCTCTGGTCCTATTTCTCGTTCTCGCAGTTCTTGATCATCTGGTCGGCCAACCTGCCGGAAGAGATCACCTGGTACTTGCATCGCCTGCGCGGCGGCTGGCAATACGTGGCGCTCTTTATCATCTTCTTCCACTTCGCGTTGCCGTTCGTCATCCTGCTGTCGCGCAGTTTGAAACGGCACGCGGGCAAACTCGTACTGGTTGCGCTGCTGGTGTTGGGCGCGCGCGTCGTCGATCTGTTCTGGTTGATCGCGCCGAGCCACATGGTCTTTCCGGAAACGCACGACGCGGCGGCAGCGGGCGCAATGCGCGTGTTGACATATGCGCTCTACTTCGTCGCGCCCATCGGCATCGGCGGTCTGTGGCTCTGGTACTTCGCGCGCCAGTTGAAGCAGCGACCGCTGTTGCCGCTCGGCGATTCCGGCTTGGAGAATGCGCTGGAACAGCACGACGGCCACCATTAAGCGGATAAGGGCGCAGGTGCGTTCGTGTTGGATGACGGTCAGCAACTTTGTGAGGCAGGAATAAGATGGGAGTCTTTGGGCGAAAAATTCACGTGACGGAGACGCCGGACGTGCGCCACATCGAGAATCCGGATGTGATGCACGAAGAATCGGACGTGAACGTCAAAGGCGTCGCCACGTTCGTGGCCGCGCTCGCCTTCTTCGGCGTCATCATCTGCCTGTTGATGTTCGCGCTGGCTCGCTACTTTGAACACCGCGAATTGACCAAAGAGGCGCAAGAGTTTCACAGCCCGCTGGCGCGCACCGACGTTGAGCGCCAACCGGCGCAAGGCGTCCCGCACCTGCAAGGCATGAAGGGGCAGCGTGCGCTCGACCCGGAGTTAACGAATGACCCGCGCGGGAACTTCGAGTTGCGCGAGCCGCAGGCGGAGTGGCATCTGTTGCGCGAGAAATACGATTACGAGTTGCACAATTACGGTCAGCCCGATCCGAGCACCGGCATGGTGCGCGTGCCGATTGACGAGGCAATGCAGCGGCTCTTGCAAAAGGGCTTGCCGGCGCGCGCTGAGGCGCAACCCGGCGACCCGACCATACAGGGCGGCCTCGACCTGCCCTCCTATTCCAGCGCCGGCCGCCAGACGGAGAAAAGGGATCAGTGATAAGCAGTAGGCAGTTAAAAGATTATGCAGGGTAAACGTCGAAACTTAACAGGCAAGTCAGCGTGGCGCGTCAGCAGTCTGTTGCGCGTTAGTAGTCTATTGCTGCTGGCTGCTTATTGTTTACTGCCTACTGCCTACTGCCTGCTGCCTACCGCGCAAGCCCAGTACGCACAGCCGCCGCAGTGGCAGATGACGGCGAACACGCCGCCGCCCGTGTTGAAGGACGTGCGGATCGAACAGCGTCTAGGTACGCAGTTGCCGCTCGATGCTGCGTTCAAAGATGAAGCGGGCCAGTCGGTCAAACTCGGCGACTATTACGCGAAGCGGCCGGTTGTGCTGGCGCTCGTCTATTACAACTGCCCGCGTTTGTGCAATCAGATTCTCAGCGGCTTGGTCGGTGGCTTGCGCGGCGTCACGTTCAATCCGGGCAAAGAGTTCGACGTGGTGGTCGTCAGCTTCGACCCGCGCGAGAGTGCCGCCGATGCGGCTAAGAAGAAGCAGGTCGTCATGCACGACTACCGGCGACTTGAGACGGCCGCCGGTTGGCACTTCCTGACCGGCGACAAGACCGCGATTGATGCGGTTGCCTCGGCGGCCGGGTTTCATTACGCCTTCGATGAAGCGACGAACCAGTTCGCGCACGCAAGCGCCATCATGATGACGACGCCCGACGGGAAACTGTCGCACTATTTTTACGGCATCGAGTATGAGCCGCGCGGCTTGCGGTTCGCCGTCATCGAAGCCTCGCAGGGCCGGGTCGGCACGCCCGTGGATCAATTGCTGCTCTACTGCTACCACTACGACCCGACCACGGGCCGCTACGGCCCTGTCATCATGAACATCATGCGGCTCGGCGGCATTGCGACGGTGTTGGGCACGGTGGCCCTGATCATGATCTTGCGCCGCACACGGCCGCGGCCGGACGCGGCCGCAGCAGCAGGAGGGACGGCCTAAGCACGATGCAGATTCCTTTGCCAAAGATCGATCTGCCGCGACTCCCGTTCACGCCCGAACAGGCGTCGAGCACAGCGGGGCACGTGGATGCGCTCTATCTCTACCTGATCGCGATCACGCTCTTTTTCTCCGTGCTCGTGTCGGTGCTGATCTTCTATTTCGCGGTCAGATACCGCCGCCGCTCGCCCGACGAGATACCGCGCCCGAACGCCGGCTCGCTCCCGTTAGAGACGATGTGGACGGTCATCCCGTTCCTGATCTCTATGACGATCTTCGTCTGGGGCGCGAGTTTGTACTTCGCGCTCTACCGGCCGCCGCGCGATGCCATCGAGATTTTCGTCGTCGGCAAACAGTGGATGTGGAAGTTCCAACACACCGAAGGGCAGCGCGAGATCAACGAACTGCACGTGCCCGTGGGCGCGAAGGTCAAGCTGACCTTGACGACCGAGGACGTGATCCACTCGTTCGCCGTGCCCGCCTTCCGCGTCCGCACGGACGTAGTACCGGGGCGTTATACCTTCGTCTGGTTTCAAGCGACGAAGACCGGCCGCTTCCATCTCTACTGCACCGAGTATTGCGGCACGAACCACAGCGGCATGACCGGCTACATCGTCGTGCAAGAGCCGCAGGAGTATCAAGCGTGGCTCTCCGGCGGCACGAGCGAGTCGCCGTCGGCGCAGGGCGAGAAGCTGTTTCAGAGTCTAGGTTGCGCTTCGTGTCACCGCGCGGACGTGCAGGGGCGTGGCCCGCAGTTGACCGGCCTCTTCGGCAAACCGCAGAAGCTCGACACAGGGCAAGAGGTCGTCGTGGATGAAGCCTACATCCGCGAGTCGATCCTCGACCCGCAGGCTAAGCGCGTGCTCGGCTTCGGCTCGGTGCAGATGCCTTCGTTCCGTGGGCAAGTGACCGAAGAACAGATACTCCAACTGATCGCATATATTCGTGCGCTCGGCGCACCGGCCGCGGGCGGCACAACGGGCGCGACGGGCGGCACGATGAACACGGCCGCGCCCGCACCAGCTGGCGGGACAACCACCGGCATCGCGCCCGACACGCAGCGCAGCAACCCGGTCGGGCCGACCGCGCCGCGCGGGGCGCAAGGCGGCAACGCGAACACACAGGGCGGCGGCCCGAACCCGCAAGGACATAACTAAGTAGCCGCCGCCGCAATCGCGGGCCACTTGTTTTTATCCGAGCAAGCACACGAGGTTTTATGAGCGCAGCAGACACACCGCTGAACCCGGCCACGCCCGTCGGCACGCCGCCGCGCGCCGATGCGCCCGAATGGCGCACACGCTTCGCGCACACGAACTACTTGAACGCGCACTACGGCATCAAGTCGTGGCTGTTCACCAGAGATCACAAGCGCATCGCGCTGCTGTATCTGATCTCGATCTCGATCTTCTTTGCGCTGGGCGGCTTCTATGCCATTGCGATCCGGCTGGAACTGTTGACGCCCGCGGGCGACTTCTTCGGCCCGCACACCTACAACAAGTTGTTCACGCAGCACGGCATCTTGATGATCTTTTTCTTTTTGATCCCCTCGATCCCGGCCGTGCTCGGCAACTTCCTTGTGCCGCTTGATGATCGGCGCGAAGGATTTGGCCTTTCCACGCATCAACCTGCTCAGTTGGTACATCTATTTACTGGGCGCCGCATTCGTCATCTGGGCTTTGCTCAACGGCGGCATTGATACCGGCTGGACGTTCTACGTGCCCTATAGCACGTCGTTCTCGAACACGAACGTCACCATCGTCGGCATCGGCATCTTCATCAACGGCTTCTCGTCGATCCTGACGGGCTTGAACTTCATCGTCACGATCCACACGATGCGTGCGCCGGGCATGACGTGGTTTCGGCTGCCGCTCTTTATCTGGGCGCATTACGCGACGAGCCTGATCATGGTCCTCGGCACGCCCGTTATCGCCATCACGATCCTGTTGCTCGCCTTCGAGCGCACTGTGCATATCGGCATCTTCGATCCTGAGATTAGGCGGCGACCCTGTTCTGTTCCAGCATCTCTTCTGGTTCTACTCGCACCCGGCCGTCTACATCATGATCCTGCCGGGCATGGGCGTAGTCAGCGAAGTCGTCTCAACCTTCTCGCGCAAGAACATCTTCGGTTATTCGTTCGTCGCCTTCTCTAGCTTAGCCATCGCGGTCTTCGGCTTCCTCGTCTGGGGACATCACCTGTTCACGTCGAGCCAATCGGTTTACGCGGGCATGATCTTTTCCATCATCAGCTTTGCGGTGGCGATCCCCTCGGCCGTCAAGGTCTTCAACTGGACGGCGACGCTCTACAAAGGCTCGATCTCATACGACACGCCGATGCTCTACGCGCTGTCGTTCATCGGGCTGTTCACCATCGGCGGTCTGACGGGTCTGTTCCTCGCGGCGTTAGGCATGGACGTGCATCTGACCGACACTTATTTCATCGTCGCGCACTTCCACTACATCATGGTCGGCGGCGCGCTCTCCGCTTACATGGCGGGGTTGCACATGTGGTGGCCGAAGATCACGGGGCGCATGTACCCGGAAGGTTGGGGGCGGTTCGCGGCGCTCGTCCTGTTCGTCGGCTTCAACCTGACGTTCTTCCCGCAGTTCCTGTTGGGCTACATGGGCATGCCGCGCCGCTATCACGCCTATTCGTTGGACGAACCGCTGTGGCAGGTCCTAAACGTGATGAGCACGGCGGGCGCGTCGATCTTAGGCTTCGGCCTGATCATCCCGGCGGTCTATTTCATCTGGTCGATGCGCTACGGCAAGTTTGCCCCGCCGAATCCTTGGCCCGCGACCGGGCTGGAATGGCGCACGCCTTCGCCGCCGCCGACCGAGAACTTCCCGCGCACGCCCGTCGTCACTTGGGAAGCTTACGAGTACCGGCCGATTGAAGAGATGGAAGTGATCGGCGCGGGCGACGTGCGCCCTGTGCAGCCGATTGACGGGACCATCACCACCTAACGAGAGAGGGGAACGGATGAGTGCGGCCAACATACATTTGACGGACGCGGAACAGCACGCCTCGACCGCGCTGCAACACCATTTCGACAACATGGAGCAGCAGCGCGAAGCGGGCACGCTCGGCATGTGGGTCTTCCTCATCACCGAGATCATGTTCTTCGGCGGGCTGTTCACCGCCTACGTCATCTATCGCATGTTCAACGCGACCTCGTTCGCGGCGGCCAGCAACCACTTGGACGTGAAACTCGGCGCGCTCAATACGGTCGTGCTCATCGTCAGCAGTTTGACGATGGCCTTGGCCGTCTATTACGCGCAGACCGGCAGTCGCCGCTGGCAGATCATCTGCCTGTTGTTGACGATGGCTCTGGGCGCGACCTTCCTCGTCGTCAAGGGATTCGAGTACGCCGACAAGTTCGAGCACAACCTGTTTCCGGGCCTCGGCTTCCAGTGGACCGGGCATCTGCCGCCGGGCGCGACCGTCCACGGCATACAGATGTTCTACTGGATTTACTTCGCCATGACGGGCCTGCACGCCCTGCACATGATCATCGGCCTCGGCCTCATGTCCGTGCTCGTCTTCCACGCGTGGCGCGGGCGCTATACGCCGGAGTATCACGCGCCGGTCGAGTTGTCGGGCCTCTACTGGCACTTCGTCGATATCGTCTGGATATTTTTGTTCCCGCTCCTGTACCTGTTGGGCGCAAACATGGGTCATTGATGGAGGCGCGTTAAAGCATGTCGGAACACATCGTCTCAAGAACCAGCTACTTCGTGATCTTCGGCGCGCTCATGGTCTTAACGCTGGTCACGTACTTGGCCGCGCAAGTCCATTTCGGCAACGAGGCCCTCAACACCATCATCGCGCTCGCCATCGCCGTGACGAAGGCCACGCTCGTCATCCTTTACTTCATGCACGTGCGCTACAGCCCGCGCCTCACGTGGGTCGTCATCGCCAGCGGCTTCCTCTGGCTCGCCATCATGATCGGGATCACGCTCATCGACTACCTGACGCGCAATCAGGCATCGCTGCCCGGCCGTTAACGCACACGACTGTCGCGCAAGACTGACAGACCACGCCCGGCCCACATACGGGCCGGGCGTCCTTTTGTGAACCTCGCCGCCGCCCACAGCGTTTACCGCAGAGAAGCAACCTGTTGATAATGCGATGCAGCCACCACGAAGACACAAACCAACAATCCGGCCTTACTTCGCGGCTTCGTGTCGTTAATTCTCTGCCGTTTGTGCAAACGGCGCGGGCGCGGCTACAATCCGGCGCAAGGCGGGCAGCCGAGTGACCCTACAAATATCTTCGACCGAGTAACCGGACGGCGGTGAGTTTATGACTGAGCAATGTAGAAATTGCGGCGCGGAACTGTTCGCGGGGCAGCAGTTCTGCCGCCAGTGCGGCGCGCGCACAGGGCTGCTCTCGCACGACGACGTAGCCACACAAATTCTCCCGCCGGGCCAGCAACAACAGCCGCCGCCGCGCCCCGGCGCACCACCCACCGCCACCGCCCCAATTGGCCACGAGCGCACCACCGATCCGAACTTCGGCCACGTTCGACCGCCGCTTATCGACCGCCGCAACAGGTCGTCCCGCACGCCGCGCACGCCCCCGCGCCTGTGCCCGCGCGTCGTCGTGGCGGTTCGTTCATCTGGATACTGCTCGGCCTCTTCTTCGTCGTCATCGGCGGCGTGATCACAACCGGCGTTATTCTCTACCAGCAGACGCGGCACACGAGCGTCACGCGTAAAGTCATCGTCGCGCCGCCCGTGCCGCCCATCCCGCCTGTGCCGCCTATGCCGCCGAACGCGGCGGACAACAGCACCGACATGCTCGACGAGACGGGCGCCGAAGTGTCTTCGGACAAGACCGTCATCACGAAGACTTTCCCGCTCGCGCTCGAAGAGGGCACGTTCGAGGTCAAGAATTTTAACGGCGACATCACCATCGAAGGTTGGGACGAACCGCAGGCCGAAGTGAAGGTCACAAAGCGCGGCGGCACACCCGGCACGCGCGCAGGCATGCGGATCAAACTTGAACATGAAGGCGACCACTTAGCCTTGAGTACAGCATCGGGCGTAGCCGGGCAGATCACTTATGAAGTGAAGCTGCCGCGCCGGCTGGCGCACATCGGCCTCAACACCTTGAACGGCAACGTCAAGCTAACGGGCGTGCAGGGCGGGCTTGAGATCAACACGCAGAACGGCAACATCCGACTCGAAGACGTGGCCGGCGAGATCAGCACGAAGACCATGCACGGCAACACGAAGGTCGTGCTGGCCGACGAAGGGCACGACGCCGAGCAGGTCTTCAACTCGCTCAACGGCAACATCGAGGTCGAGTTGCCCGACGACATCAACGCCAACTTGAAGGCCGAGGCCACGACGGGCGCGATTGAAGTTGACGACGCGCTCGGCCTCACCGTCACCAAACAGATCGTCGGCCAGCGCGCCGCCGGTCAACTCGGCCACGGCGGCCCCGCGCTCGTCGTCAAGACACTCAGCGGCAATATCAAGCTCAAGCAGTAACAGCAAACGCTCACTTATCTTTTGCCTTCTTCCCCGCCTGTGGCGGCTTTGCCGGCCGCGCACAAGTGCCACAATTAAAACGTGTGCTGCGCCGACGAAAAGCCGTGATTTTCATGCCCCGCGCTCGCTCATAACACTGGCACAAGCTTTGCCGTCTCGCTGGGTGCGTAGGCGACAAAGCGGGAGGGCGGGCTAGGTCGGCTCTCCGGCGGCCCCGGCCCGCCCGCCCGCGTCGTGATGCAAGCAGTTCTATCAAACTCAAAGCGGCCGACCGTGCCGCGCCGAACGGGCAGAAGGAGAAGTTACATCGTGAGCAAGATACTCAGCTTCATGCTGGCGCTCGTGTTCGTCTTCAGCCTGAGCGAACTCGCGTTCGCCCAGAACACCAACAGCAGCACCACCACGAACTCAGCGGGCAGCATGGCCACCAGCACGCGGCATCGCCGCCGCAAACACCCTCGTCACTACAAACGGCACAGCAACAAAAACATGAGCGGCAACACCAACACCTAGTCGCTCGGAGCATTGGGCCACGCACGTCGAACTTGTGCCCCCGGCGTCCGCATCTGCGAGCTTATACAACGGCGACGAGTCCGGCTCGCCCGGTCGCGCGAACAAACAAGAGGGCGAGGCCGTTCCTTGAAACGGCCCCGCCCTTCTTCTCTTTTTAGCCAAACCATCAACGCGCACCAACCAGACCTTCCCCGCGAACGCGCCCTGCGCTAAGCTTTCCGCGACAATGAATGGATGAGGGATGAATAGGAATGATGAACGATGAATGACAATCGGTTCATCCATCATCCCTGCTGTTATGCGGCCTTTGAAGTTGCACACGAAGACGACGCTGCTGGCGTCGGCGATCACGGTCGCCGTGCTGGCGGCGGCGCTTGCTTATACGACGACACGTGTGGCCGAGATCGTGTCTGACGAGCAGAAGGCGCGCGCCGATCTACAGGCGCTCAACTTCGCCGAGCAGATCAGCGTTATGCCTGCGCCGCGCGATCCGCAGGCGCTTGCGCAGGCAGCGGCGCTCGCGCGCGGCGCACGCGCCGACGTGGTGGCGGTGCGCGTTTGGGAGCGCGTGGGCGGTGTCTATGTGCCTGTGGCGGCGGCGGGCGACGCCGGCCCACCTGACATTCCAGACGAGACGAAGGCGGCGCTGCGCAGCGGTCTTGCCTCGCACATGACGAACGCGCGGCCGCAGGGCGCTCGTGCTTCGCTCTATCGCGTCTTCGTGCCGATCAAGGACGGGGCACGCTACAGCGGCGCGGCCGAATTGGTCGAACAACTCGAAGACGCGCCGAGCATCGCGCGCAGCTATGAACGCACGGCCGCACTGATGGCGCTCGTCGCCGTCGTGCTGATCACGCTCGGCACTTATCTGTTGTTTCGACAATTGGTCTATCGGCCGGTCGAACGTCTGCTCGATGCGATGGCGCGGGCCGAAGGCGGCGACTTGACCGCCGACGCTCCGGCGCGCGCACCCGACGAACTTGGCTTGCTCTCGCGCGGCTTCAACCGCATGATCGTGCGCCTGCGCGCCGCGTCTGACGAGCGCGAGGCGCAGCGGCGCGTGCTGCAAGAGCGCGTGCATGAAGCGACCGCCGAGTTGCAACAGCGCAACGAACAACTCGAAGAAACCAACCGCGAGTTGTGGCGCACGACGCGTCGGCTGACCGAGTTGGAACGCCTCGCCGCCGCAGGTCAAACGGCCGCGCAACTCGCGCACGAGGTCGGCACGCCGCTCAATCTGATCAGCGGGCACGTCCAACTGTTGAGCGCGCAACTCGGCACGGACGAGCGCGCTACCACGCGCCTCGGCACGATCAGCGCACAGATCGAGCGCATCGAGCGCATCGTCCGCCGCATGCTCGACCGCACGCGTCCCGAAGCAATCGTGCTTACGCCGCTTGATCTGAACACACTGCTCGGTCGCATCTTCGACACGGTTGCGCCCGCGCTCGAAGCGCGGAACGTGCGTTTGCATACGAGCCTGAGCGACATGCTGCCCGCCGTCGCGGGCGACGCAGATCGCTTGCAACAAGTCTTTATCAATCTCATCAATAACGCGCTCGACGCGATGCCCGACGGCGGCGCGTTGCGCGTTCACACGTTCAGCGCCGCCGCAGATGCAAGCGACGCGGGGCCGGCCCGAACACAGACGCACTCGCGCAGGTCGTGGTCGAATTTGCAGACGCGGGTTGTGGCATGACTGCGGAAGTGCGCGCGCGCATCTTCGATCCGCTCTACACGACGAAGGAGCGCGGGCGCGGCACGGGCTTAGGGTTGGTCGTCGTGCGTCAAGTCGTGCGCGAGCATGGCGGCCGGATCGAAGTCGAGAGCGAACGCGGGCGCGGCTCTTGTTTCCGTTTATGTTTTCCGGTTGCGCCCGCGCACGCAAGCGTGAGTGTTAATGCTTAAGCGATGAAACGCATTCTAGTTGTCGATGATGATCGCGCGTCGTGCGAATTGCTGCGCGAGATTTTTGCTGATCAAGGCTGGACGGCCGAGACGGCGCAGACACCTGCGCGGGCGCTCGCGTTGGCGGCCTCTGCGCCCTTCGATCTGGTCGTCAGCGACGTGAACCTCGAAGCCGAACAGTCAGGCTTAGACCTGCTGCGCTCGTTGCGCGAACGCTGCCCGGTCATTCTTGTGACAGGCTTCGGCACGTTGTCGGCCGCGGTCGAAGCAGCGCGCGAGGGCGCATGGGATTTCATCTCGAAGCCGTTCAAGGTGGAAGAGGTGATTGCAACGGCGCGGCGCGCGATGGAGCATGCGGACGCGATAGAGGATGCGGACGCACCCGCCGCCATCTCCGCGCGTTATGAAGAAGCGGGGCTGACGGGGCGCGCGCCCGCGATGATCGAACTCTATAAAGAGATCGCGCGCGTTGCGCCGTCGCGCTCGACCGTGTTGGTTGTCGGCGAGTCGGGCACGGGCAAAGAGTTGGTGGCGCGAGCCGTGCGCAAGCATAGCCCGCGCGCAGAAGGGCCGTTCGTTGCAGTCAACTGCGGTGCGCTGACCGAGACGTTGTTGGAGGCCGAGTTGTTCGGGCACGTGCGCGGCTCGTTCACGGGCGCGCACGCGGATCGCAAGGGGCTGTGGGAAGAAGCCGAAGGCGGCACGCTCTTTCTCGACGAGATCGGCGAGACGAGTCCGGCGTTGCAAGTGAAACTGCTGCGCGCCTTGCAGGAGGGCGAGATTCGGCGTGTCGGCGCATCGCGCACGACGAGTGTGGACGCGCGCGTGGTCGCGGCGACGAACCGCGATCTCGAAAAAGAGGTCAAGGCCGGGAAGTTCCGCGAAGATTTGTTCTATCGGCTGAGCGTCGTCATGCTGCACGTGCCGCCGTTGCGCGACCGGCGCGGCGACATCCCGCTGCTCGCTGAACGATTTCTGCGCGCGACGAGCGCAAGCGCGAACCGCCGCCTGCGCTTCGCGCAAGGGACGCTGGCCATGCTCGCGGCTTACGACTGGCCGGGCAACGTGCGCGAGTTGGAATCGGCGGTCGAGTATGCGGCGCTGCACGCGCGCGGCGCAGAGGTTGCGCCGGAGGACCTGCCCGCCAAACTGCAAGCCTTCGAGGCGCGCACACGCCTTGCGACCGACCCCTCGCCGCTCGCGGCGCTCTACGCCGACCTGCCCGCGCTCGACGAGTTGGAACGTCGTTATCTGATCTATGTGCTTGAGCGCGTCCACGGCAACCGCACACGCGCCGCCGAAGTCCTCAAGATAGATCGCCGCACGCTCTATCGCATGGCCGAACGATTCGGCATTCAGTTGGAAGAACAGTAAGCAGTCGGCAGTTAAAAGAAGACGCCGCATCAATCGAGATCGAATAACTACGGCATGTTAAGCAAGATCGACTGACCAAGGAACAACTGATCAACGTCTGCGCTGAATGTAACGACTTAATAGCGACTGTTTCTTTAACTGCCTACTGCTTACTGGCTACTGTTTCATCTTGCGGGGCGGGGAGCGTGTCGAGTTTTTTGTCGAGGGCGGTGAGGTCGCGGACGGCGTCTGTGTAGGCGTTGCGTTGGATGGTGCGTTGGGCGGTGTTGAGTTCGTGGATGGCGGCGCGTAGGGCGGCGCGGACAGGTTCGTCGTGTGGCTTATCGCGCAGGGCGCGTGTGAGTGCGGCCTCGGCTTGTTCGAGTGCGCGTTGGGCCGCAGCCGCGTTCGGGCGCGTGGGGGTTGCGCCGCGTCGTTTGCCCAGACTGGTGATGGCGGCGGCGATGTGGTCGCCTGCGGCCTCTATGTCTTCGTCGCGCGCGGGCAGTTGCGGTGTGACGGCAACGGCCGGTGCGGGCTGTGGCGACAAACGGCTCGCGTCCACCGTCACCGTTTCTTCAACCGGCGACGCCGCACACGCGGCGAGCGTCAGGCAAGCACACAGCGGCAGCACGTACAAACGCACAGCCGCACGAACACGACGCGCAAGCCTTGCCCTATGCTCGCGCGTGCGGCTGTGCGGCTGTGCGCTGGTGGGTGCGCCTGTGTTGGCGTGAACGGAGAGGGGTGCGTCCGCCTCCTCAAACGACCACACCCCTCTAGCTGCACAAGTGACCCCCGGCATAACGCAAAGAGTGCAACCATGACGCATGCACAAAAGGTCTGACTCGGCCCCGTTCACAAATCCTCGTGGAGCAACGGCCGGTGCCGGATTGCGGCGACGCATGACAAGTTCGGTTTACGCGGTCTTTCGTGCGGGCCGCACGCGGCGCGGGGCGAGAATGGTGTGGCGTTTGTGAGCGGCGCGCAAAGCTGCCACAGCCACGCTTGCTTGACGCCGTCGCCGTCAGAGGCTAAAAACTTGTGCAGCGTTACCTTTCCCCGTTGTAGCTTTCAGTCTTACATCCTGCTCGTTTGGAGTCGTGTCGCATGTCTCTGTCGCTCAAGCCCGAACATCTGAAGCGTTACAAAGACATCGCGTGGCTCTTTATGAAGTATGGGCGCTCAGACCTTGTGCAGCAGACGGGCCTCGCCGCCGCGCTGCAAGACGAAGAACCGATGGTGGCGACCAACGCCGCCGCTAAAGCCGACGAGTTGGCGGCCGATCTGGAACGCATGGGGCCGACCTTCATCAAGCTAGGGCAACTGCTTTCGACCCGCGCCGATCTGCTCCCGCCGCCGTACCTCGAAGCTCTCACGCGTTTGCAAGATAAGGTTGAACCGTTCTCGTTCGCAGAGGTCGAGCAGATCGTCGAAGGCGAACTGGGCGTGCGGCTGTCGAAAGCTTTTGCGCACTTCGACTCGACGCCGATGGCGTCGGCCTCGCTCGGTCAAGTACACGCGGCGGAGTTGCGCGACGGGCGTGCGGTAGTCGTCAAAGTGCAGCGCCCCAACATACGCGACACCATCGTCGCCGACCTCGAAGCCATCGGCGAACTGGCCGAGTTTCTTGATCAGCACACAGAGATGGGCCGGCGCTACGACTTCGCCATGATGCTCGGCGAACTACGCAAGAGCCTGTTGCGCGAACTCGATTACCGCGAGGAAGCGACGAACCTGTTGACGCTTGGCGATGCCTTGCGCGACTTCGAGTTGCTCGTCGTGCCGCGCCCCGTGAGCGATTACACGACCTCGCGCGTGTTGACGATGGACTACGTGCGCGGCAAGAAGATCACGGCGCTCAGCCCGCTGGCGCGCATCGAGTTGGACGGCCGCGAACTGGCCGAACAACTCTTTCGCGCCTACTTGCAGCAGATGCTCGTGGACGGTTTCTTTCATGCCGACCCGCATCCCGGCAACGTCTTTCTCACGGACGACGACCGCATCGCACTGCTCGACGTAGGCATGGTCGGGCGACTCACGGGCGGGTTTCAAGACGACATGCTGCGCTTGCTCTTGGCCATCGCCGAAGGGCGCGGGCAAGAGGCCGCTGACACCACCATCAAGATGGGCGAGCGCAAACCGGACTTCGCCGAAACGGAGTTCCGGCGCGAGATCGCCGATCTGGTCGTGCGCCACACGGGCGCGAACCTGCAACAGATCGACGCCGGCCAAGTCGTCCTAGCCATTCAACGCATCGCGGCCGAGCGCGGCTTTCGTCTGCCGCCTGAGTTCACCTTGATCGCAAAGACGCTCTTGAATCTCGATCAAGTGGTCTATACGCTCGCGGCCGACTTCGATCCGAACGCCACGATTCGCCGCTACGCAACCGAGTTGATGCAGCAGCGTTTATTAAAATCGCTCGCGCCGGGCAACATCATGTCGAGCCTGATCGACGTGAAAGAGTTTGTTGAAAAACTGCCACTGCGCGTCAACAAGATTCTGGATGCGGTCGGCAACAACGAACTGTTGATCCGCGTGGACGCGATTGACGAGAAGATTCTGCTCGAAGGTTTGCAGAAGGTGGCGAACCGGATCACGCTCGGTCTGATCATCGCGGCGATGATCGTCGGCGCGGCGATGTTGATGCGGGTCGAGACGACGTTCAAACTCTTCGGCTATCCCGGCTTCGCCATGATCTTCTTCCTGCTCGCCGCCCTAGCCGCCCTCTATCTCGCCTTCGTCATCATCTTTTCCGACAAACACGCCAAAGACGACTCGAAGAAGTCCTGACGGCCCAACTTGCGCCGGGGCGATTTGCTTTTTGCCTTTTGCGCTCGCTTTAAGGCATAATGACGCCCGTCTGAGTCCTCTCTCGCGCATCAACGGTGATGCGCCCCGCAACGAAGCAGTGAGCGGCGGCGTCAGGATAGTTCGAGAGCAGGTTTGAATGTTCAACTGGTAGAAGCTTGCTCGTTTGTCGAGCGTCCGAGTCCGCGACTTCGCCGCCACCGTCCGCCGAAGCCCATAGCATTCGAGCTTCTCTTCACGCGCCCAACGGGGCGAGGATTTTGTCCGCTATGACCATGAGACTTTTCGTCGGTAACCTCAACTTTAAAACTTCCAGCGAAGACTTGCAGGAACTGTTCGGCCAAGTCGGTGAAGTTCAGTCCGCTTCGGTCGTGACCGACCGCGAGACGGGTCGTTCGCGCGGCTTCGGCTTCGTCGAGATGGCGTCGAACGACGACGGCACGCGCGCCATCGAGCAGTTCAACGGGAAAGAGTTCAACGGGCGCAACCTGACAGTCAACGAAGCGCGGCCGCGTGAAGAGCGCGGCGGCGGTGGCGGCTACGGCGGCGGCGGCGGTTATGGCGGCGGCGGTGGCGGCAATCGGCGCGGCGGTGGCGGCGGCGGTGGCGGCCGTGGCGGCGGTGGCTACGGCGGCGGTGGCGGTGGCGGTGGCAACCGCGAGCCGCGCTGGTAGTTACGGCGCTACATCAGCCTCAAAGATTTGACGGCCCGGACACCCCGGCGTTGCGCGCGTGCGTGCGCCGGGGTGGCAGGCTCTTAGCCTGTCCCGCGCGCGGCCGCTTGACCTTTGGGCGCAGTTTAGTTAAACAAGTAAGGCAAATAACACAAGTGCCGGCGCAAATAATTGCATCAGGCTTTTAGAATCAGGAGCGAAGATGGCCACAGTTAATGTTAATCCGGGTGAATCCATCGAGAGCGCGTTGCGCCGCTTCAAGCGCAAGGTGATGACCGAAGAGATCATCAAGGATGCGAAGAAGCACGCCTTCTTCATGTCGCGCGGGCAGAAGGCGAAACTCAAATCGGCGCTCGCGCGCAAGCGCAACAAGAAGAAACGGCGACCGCCTTCGCCGCCGCGCAACTAACCGCGCCACACATAGGCACACAACAGAGAAGCCAGCGATCCATTTAAGATCGCCGGCTTCTCTGTTTCACGTTGATCATCGGCCGCGACAATTAACGTTGCTGCTTTTTGCGCCCGCCTTTCGTCGCGCCCCGCCGCGCCGGCTTTGCCTTAAAGGCGCGCATGCCTGCTTCCACCACATCGCGTGCGCGCTTCGGGCCGAAGCGGCCGAGCGGCACAAACTGCTTGCCTTTCATCTCGTTGTACGAGACGAAGAAGTGCTCGATCTCGGCCACGAGGTTGTCGTGCAACTGACCGAGCGAGCGCACGCCTTTATGGTTGTGCGCCTTGGCCGCCACGCCGATCAAACGGTCGTTGCGCGTCGTCTCGCCCTCTTCCGTCTGTTCGGCTTCGATGACACCAAGCAAGCGCACCGCGACGAGGCAACCGGCGAACGCCGGTTCGTCCATCAACACGAGCACGTCGAGCGGGTCGCCGTCGCCGCCCAAAGTGGCCGGCACGAAGCCGAAGTCGAACGGAAAGACCGCGCCCGCAGGCAGCACGCCGCCCAACTTGAACAGCCCGCGCTCAACGTCGTAGTTGAACTTGTTCCGGCTACCTTTGGGCGTCTCAATAATGACGTTCAAATCATCGTCGTCCTCGTTGAACGGATCGAGTTGATCGAGCCGCGCGGCTGAAGCAGTCTTTGTTGTCATAAGTCCTCTACATACGATTTAACCACAAAGACACGAAGACGCTAAGATCAAATCAGTGTCCGCGATCAAATTAGTGTCCTCGTGTCTTTGTGGTTAAATGTCGAATTGTCACGCGCTCTGTTGCGCGCGTTTGCATGGGCGCTGCGCCGATTGATTGCTATAATTCGCGCGCTTAACTCCCAACATGGTTCGCGCGTGCCCAAGCTGCCGGCGGCCGGAGAGTTGTTCTATGGAGCTATCGCAACTGCGCTCGTTTCGCGTCGTCGCGGAAACGTTGAACTTCACGCGCGCGGCCGAGCGTCTGCACTTGACGCAGGCCGCGGTCAGTCATCAGATCAAGGCGCTCGAAACGGAACTCGGCGAGCCGCTGTTCATCCGCGCCAAGCGCGGCGTGAAGCTGACGCAAGCGGGCAAGCTCGCGCTCGAATATGTCGAGCGCATCCTCGACGACACGGAAGCGTTGCGCGAACGCATCGCGGGGCGCGAGCGGGCACTCGCGGGGCGCGTGCGGGCAGCGGCCGCGACGCAAGCCTTCGTGCATCTATTCGCCACACTCTTCGAGTCGTTCATGCGCGAGCATACGAGCATCGAGCTATCGTTTCGCACGACCGTCAGCACACAGCAGACCGTGGACGACATACTGAACGGCGCGGCCGACGTGGGCTTCGCGTCGATGCCGGTCTATTCGCCCACGCTACAAGTGACGGAACTGTTCGAGGACGAGCTGCTAGTCGTGGCCGGCCGCGAACATAGACTCGCGGGCGCGCAAGCGGCGACGGTCGCCGACATCGAACGCGAGCGTTTGATCCTGTTCGAGCGCGGCGCATCGATCCGGCGCGCGACCGACGATTTTTTCAAGCGCGTGCAGATCAGTCCGGCGCTGGCGTTGGAATCAAACGACACTTACTTCATCAAGTTGATGGTCGAGCACGGGCTGGGCATTTCGTTGCTGCCGACTTGGGCCGTGCGCGATGAGGTGCAGGCGGGCCGGCTCGCGCAACTGCGCATCGAAGGTCATCGCCTGCGGCGGTCGGTGGCGATGCTCGCCCTCGGTCGCTTTCAACCCGCGCCCACGCGCGCCTTCCTCGCCTTCACCTTGCGCCACAAGGCGCACCTGCAAGCGATGGCGACCTTTGAGCATGAAGCGGGCGCAGAGATGGGCGCAGTGCCGTTGACTTTATCATGAGCGCGAAAACGAGCAAGGACACGACCGACGCGTTGTGGGAGGTCGAAGATCAGGCGGCGCGTTTGGCCGAACTGATCAGTCAGGATGCGCCGTTGAAGGACGCGCCGCTGCGCCGCGACGTGCGTTCGTTAGGGCGGCTGCTCGGCGAAGTGCTGAAGGAACAAGCGGGCACGCAACTCTTCAACGCGGTCGAAGAGTTGCGCACGCTGGCGATCCAACACCGCGAACTGCACGCGCAACAGTCGGCCGCCGCAGACGAGCTACCGGACGAGCACGAGTTGATGGGCGCAGCACGCGCGCTTGTCGGCGCGTTAGACGTTGTGACCGCGTATCGTGTGACGAAAGCCTTCGCCATCTATTTCGAGTTGGCCAATCTCGCGGAGACGAACCACCGCAAGCGGCGACGACGCGCGGCCCTAGTCGCGCCCGAACATCCCGCGCAGCCCGGCTCATTTCTCGGCACGCTGCGCCGCCTGCGCGCCGAAGGTTTCGATGCGCAGACCGCGCTCGAACTGCTACACCGCGTCGAGATCATTCCCGTCTTCACCGCGCACCCGACCGAGGTGGCCCGCCGCACAGTCCTCTTCAAACGTCGCCGCATCGCAGCAGAACTCGAACAGCTTGACCGCGTGCCGCTCACGGACACGGAAGCACGCGCGCGCGCCGTCGTCATCAATGCAGAGATCAGCGCGCTCTGGCAGACCGACGAAGTGCGGCGCGGTCGCCCGACCGTGCGCGACGAGATCAAGATGGGGCTGGATTATTATCCAGCCTCGCTGCTGGAAACGCTGCCGCGCCTCTACGATAGTCTGGCCGAAGACTTCCGAGAGGCTTACGGCGTCGAACTGCCCGCGCACGAGTTGCCGTCAGTTGTGCGCTTCGGTTCGTGGATCGGCGGCGACCGCGACGGCAATCCTTATGTCACGCCCGACTGCACGCGCGAAGCTCTGCTGATGGCGCGGCGCGTTATCCTCGATCATTACGTCAACACGTTGACGGAGTTACTGGATCGCTTGAGTGCCTCGACGCTGCAAGTCGGCGCGTCGGCCGAATTGCAACAGGCGCTCGCCGATTACGCGGCACGGTTCGATGCCGTGCGCGATCAACTCGCATCGCGCGCGCCTTATGAAGTTTATCGACGCTTCCTCGTCTGTGTGCAACATCGACTGCGCGCCGCTCGCGCCGAGCCGCCACGGGCGGACGCTTACCAAGACGCGCATGAGTTCGCCGCTGATCTGACGTTACTGCGTACAAGCCTTGCGGCCCACGCAGGCACGCGCATCGCGCGCTTCTGGCTCGACCCGCTGCTCAGGCAAGTCACGACCTTCGGCTTCCATTTGCACACGCTCGACGTGCGCCAGCATGCGCGCATCCACGCCCACGCTATCGCAGAACTGGCACGCGGCGAAGAGGCCGCATTGCCTGCGCCGCCCAGCGCGGAGACGCGCGCGCTGCTCGACACTTTGCGCGCGGTCGCGGCGTTGAAGGTTGAGTTTCCACCTGCGGCGATCAGAACTTTCGTGATCAGCGGCGCGCATTCGGCGGCGGACGTGCGCGCGGTCGTCTGGTTGGCGGAAGTTTGCGGCGTGCGTGTCGCTGCGTCTGAAGATGGTGGTGATCCGGGGTTGATGCCCGTGCCTTTGTTTGAGTCCATCGAAGACTTGCAGCGCGCCGCCTCGGTCTGCCGCGAGTTGTGGCAAGCGGATGACTATGCGCGGCTGCTCGATTCGTGGGAGCGCAAACAAGAGGTGATGCTCGGCTATTCGGACTCGAACAAAGACGGCGGCATGTTGACGAGTACGTGGGAGTTGTACAAGGCGCATCGTGCGCTGCATGAAGTTGCCGCTGAGTGTCATGTTAAGTTGCGTCTGTTCCACGGGCGCGGCGGCACGGTCGGGCGCGGCGGCGGGCCGACGCATCAAGCGATCCTCGCGCAGCCCGCGGGCGCGTTCACCGGCACGCTCAAGATCACGGAACAGGGCGAGGTCCTCAACTGGAAGTACGCCGATCCGATCTGGCCGAGCGCAATCTTGAGTTGATGATCGCCGCGTCGCTCGAAGCCTTGACGCGCACGAAAGACGCGGCCGACGCGCGGCACAAAGAGTGGGGCGCGGCGATGGACGAGATGTCGGCCGATGCGTTCGCGTTCTATCGTGAACGCATCGCAGACAACCCCGACATCGTGCCTTACTTTGAGCAGGCCACACCAGCAGGCGAGCTTGAGCACGCACGCATCGGTTCGCGCCCGGCCAAGCGGAGCGCGCAACGCGGCTTGGCCGATCTGCGCGCGATCCCGTGGGTCTTCGGCTGGATGCAGAGCCGCCATGTCGTGCCCGCCTACTTCGGCGTCGGCTACGCGCTCGAACGTTTCGCCAATCAGAGCGCGACGCATGAACAACTCTTGCGCGACATGCTGGCCGACTTCATCGTCTTTCAAGACCTGCTCAGCAACGTCGAGATCGGCATGGCCAAGGCCGACCTCGGCATCGCGCGACTCTACGCCGAGTTGGTGGAAGACGAGCGTTTGCGCGAGCGCGTCTTCACGCTCATCTGCGACGAGTTTCGCCGCACGCGGCGCATGATCCTGCGCCTGAACGGGCACGGCAAACTGCTCGCCACGAACCCTGTGCTCGCGCGCTCGATCCGGCTGCGCAACCCTTACGTCGATCCGATGAGCCTCATGCAAGTCGAACTGCTGCGCCGCAAGCGCGCGGGCGAAGAGACGGACGAACTCAACTACGCGCTTAGCCGCCACCATCAACGGCATCGCTTCCGGGTTGCGCAATACCGGCTAAAACGGCAAAATAGCGCCCGTTTTGAGGTTTTCCGCGCCCCGTCGCGGCGTTCCACACCTCGCGCAAATAATCTGTAAACTTGCTGTCCCGCTGCGACGTATAGACAGGCGTTGTTAAGGTAGTCACGCCTTTGGGCTAAATTGCGTCATGAAATACTTTTATTCTTTCTACGCCGAATCTTTCCGCATCGCCTTCACGTCGATCCTCGCGCACAAGCTGCGTGCATTTCTGACTTTGATCGGCATCATCATCGGGGTCGCATCGGTCGTGCTGGTCGGCGCGGCCATCTCGGGCCTGAACACCTACGTTATCGAGAAGGTTGGGAAGATGCTCGGCGCGAACCACTTTATGATCGCGCGCTTTGCCAGTTCGGGCCAGATGTCGGAAGAAGAGTTGGAGCGGCGCAACCGGCGCAACCCGAAGTTGCAGTTCGCCGACATGGATTGGCTCAAAGAGCATTGCCAGAGTTGCAGCGCCGTGGGCGCGCAGGTAGGGCGCGGCACGAAGTTCGAGCAGGACGGCAAGACCTTCTTCGGCGGCATCATCTTCGGCGTGACCGCGAACATGGCCGACATCGAAGACAAGACGATTACCGAAGGGCGCTTCATCGAAGACGTAGAAGTGGACCACGGCTCGCTCGTCACCGTCCTCGGCGCGGACATCAAAGACAAGTTCTTTCCCGACGAAGACCCAATTGGGAAGACGCTGAAAGTCGGCGGTCTGCCGATGCGTGTCGTCGGCGTCGAAGAACGACGCGGCCCCATCTTCGGCGACCTCGTTGATAAGCACGTCTACATCCCGATCACGACGTTCGCGCGGATTTACGGCGCAGCCGCAGGACATGCAGATTCACGGCAAAGGTTCTGCGCCCGGTCAGTTCCAGTTGACCATCGAGGACGCGCGCACGGCCCTGCGCAACTATCACAAGTTGGTCGGCAGCGAAGAAGACGACTTCGGCTTGGTCAACACCGAAGAGTTGCACGGGCAGATCGATCAGTTCACCGGCGCAATCGCTATGGTCGTCGTGCCGATCACGCTCATCTCGCTCTTCGTCGGCGGCAATCGTCGTGATGAACATCATGCTTGTGTCGGTGACGGAGCGCACCTTCGAGATCGGTTTGCGGAAAGCACTCGGCGCGCGGCGCAAGCAAATCTTGTTGCAGTTCTTGATCGAGTCGGCGCTGCTGTGCGCGTTCGGCGGCGTCATCGGCCTGCTGCTCGCGGCCGGGCTGTCGTGGCTCGTCACGGTGCTGACGCCGATCACGATGACGATCACGATCCTATACGTGCTGCTCGCCATCGGCATTTCCAGCGGCATCGGCATCATCGCCGGCATCTATCCGGCCTTCAAAGCGTCGCGCCTCGACCCGATCATCGCGCTGACCAGAAATTAGAGAGAGTTTGTTATGCGACTTAAGCGATTGCGCCTGCCCGGCTTCATCACGAAAGATATTCTGGCCATGGCGTTCGATTCGATTCGAGCGCACAAGTTCCGCAGCACGCTGACCGTGCTCGGCATCGTCATCGGCGTGATGACGGTCATCTGCGTCGCGGCGATCCTGACGGGCCTGCGCGGCAGTCTCGTCAAGATCGTCGAAGAGTATGGCACGAACAACATCTACGCGTTTCACTTGACGACGGGCATCACGGTCGGCGAGCGCGATCAGTCGGAACGGACGCGCAAGGTGCTGACGCCCGAAGACGGCGACGCGATCCGGCAGCAGGCGACCGCCGTGCAGGACGTGGGCTTTGAAGCGCCGAACATCGGCGGCTGGGGCAGCGGCTTCGACGACACGATCATCACCGACAACGGCAAGACCTACCGGCGCGGCAACACGACGGGCGTGACGCCCGACTACGATGTCATCACCAACGTCCGCCTGAAAGATGGCCGCTTCATCAACGAGCAGGACGATACTCTACCGGCGCAACGTGATGGTCCTTGGCGTCAACGCCGCCGAGGCGCTCTTTCCCGATCAGCCCGACAACATCGTCGGCACAGCGCGTCAAGATGGGCGGCTACGTGTGGGAGATCATCGGCCTGCTGGAGAAACGCAAGAGCACCTTCCTCGGCGAGAACGACGAGGACAACGCCGTCTATCTGCCGTTTCGGACCAGCGTGCAGGTCGCGCCCGCGCGCAAGTTCTTGCTGTTGGTCATACAGGCCAAGTCGGGTCTGCGCCAGCAGGCTTACGATCAGGTGGAAGAGATTTTGCGCACGCGCCGCGCCGTCAAGTTCGATCAACCGAACAACTTCGATCTCAAAACGGCCGACTCGTTCGTTAGCCAGTTCGACAGCATCTTCGGCATGGTCGGCTTGATCGCCATCGCGATCTCGGCCGTCGGGCTGTTGGTCGGCGGCATCGGCGTGATGAACATCATGCTCGTCTCCGTCACCGAGCGGACGCAGGAGATCGGCGTGCGGAAAGCTATCGGCGCGCGCCGCCGCGACATCGTGAGTCAGTTTCTCTACGAGGCGATGACGCTCACGCTCTTTGGCGGCATCATCGGCGTGGTGCTCTCGGTCGGCGTCAGTCAACTGATCATGCTGCTTCGTGCCCAACCTGCCGGCCTCCGTGCCTTCGTGGGCGGTCATTACGGGCCTCGGCGTCTCTGTCAGCATTGGTCTGGTCTTCGGCGTCTGGCCGGCGCTCAAGGCGTCGCGGCTCGATCCGATTGAATGTCTGCGTTACGAATAACGCACACGCCAGCGCGGCATAACAAAGATGACGGGCGCGAGCATTTCAAGTTGCTCGCGCCCGTCATGTTTTTAGCGTTGACCTTTAGGGGCCGCGCTCGGTGTTTAAGCTGTTAGCGCCGGTAGTTGATGCGCCGACCGTAGTAGTTCACACGTCGTTTCCCCTGCGCGTTGTAACGACCGCGCGCCATGCGGCGACCCGGATTGTAGGTCTGCCGGAACACGCGCCGTTCGGCTTGCTGATGACGCCTGAGCGCGATGCGTTGGTCGTGCCGCTGCTCGCGCCACACGCGCCGGTTGTTGTTGGCGCGGCGTTCGTTGTTGCTCCAACGTTCTTTAAAGGCGCGCCGCTCGTACTTCTGATGTTGCTTGAGCGCCCGGTGCTCCGACCTGCGTTGACCGTATGCGGCCGGGCCGCAAAGCAACACGATGCTGCATAGGGCCGCCGTCACCAAATATTTCAAATTCATTGCGCTAAATCTCATGCTTGGCCTCCTTCGTACTTAGCTTGACTTTACGAGGGCGGGCCTGACGTAAAGGCCGCGTCTCCGTACAACTATCGTCAAGCCGAACGGGGAGAACGGTCGCAAACTGTACAATCTGCCGTGCAACGGTTCGGCTGAGCTACTAGGGAGCAAGCGCAGTGCCACTTGCTCGCATAAGCCCATGTGCAAGTCGAAGCACCCGGTTGGCTCGGTTCAAAGGTCTGTGTTAAATTCAATGTCAGGAGTGCAGCACAAACCGTCTCCCCCGTAACATGACCGGGCATCCCTATTCGCTGGCCGCGCCTGCGCGTTCCACATCTTATCTATCCACGATCAGTTGGGAGTTTTACATGCTTAGCCGTCGTCGTCGCTCGCCGCTGTCAATGCTGCTGGCAGTCGTTCTTTCGTTTGTCGCCGTTGGCGCGAGTCTGCCGCAGACACAGGCGCAGCCGGCCGTCGCCGCAGGTGCGTTGACGCAAGCCGAGATCGCGTTGAAACAAGGACAGGAACACTTGCGTCGCAACCGCGCGGCACAGGCGATGCCGCTCTTTGAGTCGGCGCTCAAACAGTTCGACGCCGCGGGCAATCAAGTGGGCGCGGCCTCGGCGCACGACGCGCTCGGCGACGTGTACCTGCGCCAAGGCCAATACGAGTTGGCGCTGCCACACTTTCAAACGGCCGCCGATTGGTATCGCGCTTGGAAAGAGACGCCGAACGCCAACTTGATGTATGCCAAACTTGGCGAGGCTTACTATCTGGCCGGGCGCGAAGAAGAAGCGCGCGCCGCCTTCGCCATGATCAGCCAGCAGACCAAAGACGACCGGAGCGGCGGCGGCGGTGTCATCGGCGGCGGCAGCGGTGGCCGCAACTCCGGCGGGCGCAACTCCGGCGGCGCATTCGCCTCGGTCACGTTCGCCGCTGCGAGTGCTGCGCTCTTGCCCGGTCTGACCTGCGACGCGCTCAGAAATAGGCGACTGCCCGGCCCGCCGATGCTGCCCGGTGGTGGCGGCAGCAGTGTGGGCAGCAATAATCTCAGCCTTGAGCCACCCAACATGGGGCGCGCACCACAAGGGCCGGACGGCATCGGGCGCATGGACTTGCGCGTTGTAGATGAGCAAGGGCAGCCCGTCAAAGACGTAGATGCCAAGCTTTCAACTCAACGCACCAACGGCTTCCTCTGCGATTGCATGAATCGCACAGACCCGACGGGCCGCGCCGTCATGAACCCGATCCACGTCGGCCCCGAACTCAAACTCGAACTCAGGGCTAAAGGTTATCCGCCGCAAGTCGTCAACGTGGACCCGCAAGCGATGGCGCAGCCTTACCGCGTCATGCTGCGCCGCACGGGTGGCGCAATGATCCTGCCGACCGGCGCAGTGACGCCACGCCCGACCAACCAGCCGGCCGGTAACAACGCAAGCAACCCGCCGCCCGTCAGTTCGCCCGCAGCTTGCTTCGATCTCTACACGCTCTACCTCAGTTACGTGACGGCCGAGCTTGGTCTTGGTCGCATAGACTTTGCGCGCGGCGATCTCAACTCCGCGCAACTACACTTCGAGAACATCTTGGCCGCAAGCGACGGCAACGCGCCGACCTCCGACCTGCTCGCGGCCCGGCTCTATCGCGCCGTGGCCCGCACAAGCCTCGGCGACATCGCGCTCAAACAGACGCGTTACGCCGAAGCCGGCAAACTCTACACGGAAGCGGCCGAAGGCGCGCGCCGCGACAATAGGCTCGAACTCGCATGGGCGGCCGAGCGCGGCTTGGGCCGCAGCAAGTGGCTGCAAGCGAACTCGGCGCGCGACGCGCAGACCACCTTGAGCCTACGCAACGACGCGCGCCGTGCTTATCGTGCGGCGCTCGATTCAATCGGGACGTTATTCGCCGGCAGCCTGCGCGCCGACGACGCCCGCACAAGTTTTCTCGCGCGCACACGCGACGTGTTCGACGAGGCCGCGTCTGTGTCGGCCGAAATGTCGTTGGCGGCGGCCGGTGGTGGTGGCGCAGCACCCGGCGGCGATCAAGCGCACGCCGCAGCCGTCGTCGCGGGGCCTTTGAACGGGCCGGCGCTTGCTTACGCGGTCGAAGCGTTTCGCATCACGGAAGAAGGACGCGCACGCGCGCTGCTCGATCTGTTGGGCGAGTCGCGCGCAGAGATCACGGAAGGCGTGCCCGCCGAACTGTTGCAGCGGCGCGCGGCCAATCTCGCGCGCCAGCAAGAGATCGCAGACCTGTTGGTCGGCGGGAACACGACGAAGGACGCGCCCGATAGCACAGTCGCAAAACTCGAAGCCGAGCTTGAGCGGCTGACCACCGAAGCGGAAAGTTTAGAGAATCAGATCAGAGTCGCCAGCCCGCGCTACAACGCGTTGACGCGCCCGCAGCCTTTGACGCTCGCGCAAGTGCAGACGCAGGTGCTCGACGATCAGACGGTGCTGCTCGAATACAGCCTCGGCAACGAAGGTTCTTATCTGTGGGCGGCGACGAAGAACAACGGGCTGTCGCTCTATCGTTTGCCCGCGCGCAAGGACGTTGAGCAACAGGTCGTGCGCTTCCGCGATCAGTTGATCCCGGTCGGGCAGCGCCGTTCAATCATCGAGTTGGCTGACAACGCACAGCGCGGTCTGGGTCTTGGCGGGCAGCAGGTCGCGCCGGAGAATGTGAAGGCTTACGTGGATGCGGCCGGCGCACTCTATCAAGCGACGGTCGCGCCCGCTGCGTCAGTCATTGCGAATAAGCGCCTGCTAATTGTCGCCGACGGCGCGCTTAACTACGTGCCCTTCGAGGCGCTCATCAGTTCGCCGGGCACGGACTTCTCAAGTCTGTCGTACCTTGTGCAGACGAACGAGATCGTCTATGCGCCTTCGGCTTCGGTGGTCGCCGCCATCCGGCAGGCGCGCGGACGCGCCAACGCCGGGCCGGGCGGCTTGTTGGTGGTCGCCGATCCGGTCTTTGATCCGAGCGATCCGCGCGCCGGGTCGGGCACGCCGCGCAACGACGACATGCGCGGGTTGGCGCTCGCGTCGGCCGCGGCCGACGTGACGAACACAAAGATCGGCAAGTTGAAACTGGCGCGCCTCGCGGGCACGCGCATGGAGGCGCAACAGATCGCGCAACTGGTGCGCGGGTCGGGCGCGAGCGCGGACGTGTTGCTCGACCTTGAAGCGAGCGAGGCGAACGTGGCGCGGCGCGACTTGAGCCGCTATCGCATGGTTCACTTCGCCACGCACGGGCTGCTCGACGCCACGCGCCCGCAGTTCACGGGCTTGGCGCTTGCCGCCACGCGCACCGACGACGCGGACGGCTTCCTGCGCGTGGGCGAAGTTTTTAATTTGCGTCTGGGTAGCCCCCTCGTGATATTGTCTGCGTGCGAAACCGGGCTGGGGAAAGAGAAGCGCGGCGAAGGTGTCATCGGGCTGACGCGTGCTTTCATCTACGCGGGCGCACCTTTGGTCGGCGTCAGTCTTTGGTCTGTGGCTGACCGCCCGACCGCCGAACTGATGACCGACTTCTACAAGCGCATGCTCGCGGGCCAGCCGAACGAAGCGCCCGCCGCCATGCGGGCCGCACAACAACAGATGATCGCGGGCAAACGCTACAGCGCGCCTTTCTATTGGGCCCCGTTCATCCTCGTCGGCGATTGGAAGTGAAGAATAATAATGAGTGATGAATGATGAATAAAGTGCAAATCTGCTGTCATTCGTCGTTCATCATTCGTCATTCATCGTTTTCGTCGCATCCATCGTTCGGTTCAGTTTCGTAGCTTCCATGGTGGCGCGGTAAAAAGATGGGAAACGAAGGCCCGGCAGCCTTCATCAGAAAGCTTGGCCGGCGCAAACACGGGCGGGCCAGCACTAGCGGCATTAGAAGTCAGAACGCATTTGCGAGTTGCGAGTTCGATTGTCGAAGAGGACATTGATCATGGCTAAAATTTTTACGTTGTCGAGTCGGGTGTTATGTGGCGCGTGTTGCGCCCTGCTGTTGTGCGGTGCGGCCGCCACACTGTCTTTAGACGTGCCGGCGGCGCGGGCGCAGAACGCGAACGCTAATTCGGCGCAGCCGCCGAAGAAGAAGAAACTGCCTGCGGGCGCGAAGGGCTTCGAGCAGTATGCGGGCCGCGACGCGTCGGACAAACTGGTGACGGGCGGGGCGACGCGCGGCATTGGCGATCAGGCGGCCGATGCGATGAAGCGCGGCAACGAAGCCTTCGAGGCGGCGCGGGCCGCCGAAGACGCCGGGCAGATGCCTGAGTCAAACAAGCAGTACGGCATCGCCGTCGCCGCTTACAAAGAGGCCGCGCGCCTGCGGCCCGATCTGTTCCGGGCGCACTTCCTGCTCGGCGGCGCGCTCGAAGGCCTCGGTCAGTATCAAGAAGCGGCGGCGGCTTACAAAGCGGCCGTCCCGTTGCAGATCGATCCCACGACCGACGCGCCCAGCGAGGTCTGGATCGCGTACTACAATCTCGGCAACGCGTTCGCCAACGCAGGGCAGCACAAGGAAGCGGTCGGGGCTTATAAAGAGATCATCAGCCGCCAGCCCGCGTTGGCCATGCCCTACTACAACATGGGCCTCTCTTACGTGGCGTTAGGGCAGCATGCAGACGCGGTCAAGGCGTTTACGGATGCGGTCAAGGCGTTTCAGGATACGGCCGCGCGCGTGCCCGGCTACAAGAACCCGACCTTCGAGTTGGCTTATTACAATCTCGGCCTCACGCACAGTAAGCTTGAGCAGTACGCCGAGGCGGCCGTGGACTTCAAACAGGCGCTCGCGCTCGATCCCAACCACGCCGAAGCGCGTTACAACCTTGGGCTGGTCTATTACATGATGGACAACCGGCCCGGTTTGATCGAGCAGCAGAAGGCGCTGCAAGCCGTGAAGCCTGAGTTGGCACGCGAACTGGCCAAGTTGATGAGCCAGTAAAAACCGGCCCGCGGCCCCGGCGCGTCATCGGAGATTTGAGTGGCGCACGCACGAAGCCTTACAATGAGGCCCGTGCGTGCGCCGCAATAATTTTAACTTCAACGGGGGAAGCCGGACATGAGATTCAGCGCACGGCCTTTGCGCCGTCTACTTGTAAGTTTGTGCCTGATGCTTGGGGCGGCCGGGGCGGCATGGGCGCGCACGGCCGCCATGCCCACGCAGACGCCGCAGCCGACGCCCACGCCGGCCAAGGGTCAGCCCGCGAAAACTACTGTGCCTGAGCCTGAGTTGGCCGAGGCGCGCAAGGTCGAGGCCGCTGCCGACGCGCCGACGCGCCTGACGGCCGCCGCCGAGTTTCTCAAGAAGTATCCAAACAGCACGTTGCGCCATGACGTGGCGGAACTCGTCGCCCAGAAGATCGATCTGGTGACCGATCCCGCGCAGCGAATCACGTTGGGCGAAAGCTTCCGCACAGTCTTCACAGACCCGGCCGAAGTTCCCATCGCCACCTACTTTCTGCTGCCCGGCTACATTAAAACCAACCGCCTTGACGACGCGTACAAACTCGCCGGCACTGCCGTTGACACAATGCCGAACCCGGTGCAGACGATGATCGAGTTGGCGGATGCCGCCAACGCGCAGGTGCGCCAGCAGAACACGCAATACGTCGCACAAGGCGCGCAATACGCCGGGCCATCGAACAGATCGAGGCGAACAAGAAGCCCGCGACGGTGAGCGATGCGATCTGGGCCGCCTACAAGACCAAAGAGTTGCCCCGGCTCTATCAACTGCAAGGCTTTCTGACGCTCATCGGCGGCGATCAGGCCGGGGCGAAAATAAAACTGGCCAAGGCGATTGAATTGAACCCGACCGATCCGCAGACCTACTGGATTCTCGGCAACGTGCGCGACAGCGAGTATCAAGAGATCGCCACGAAATACAAAGCGGCGACCGGCCCCGCCCAAGCCGAACTGCTCAAGCAGGCACAGGCACAACTCGATCAGATCATCGACGACTACGCGCACGTTGTCGCACTGAGCGAGGGCAAAGCCGAATATCAACCGATGCACGATCAGGCGTTGAAGGCTTTGCAAGCCTACTACCAGTACCGGCGCAACTCGACGGACGGCTTACAGCAACTCATCGACAAGTACAAACAACCGGCCGCCGCGAAGCCCTAAGCGCACGACCAGCACAAAAAAACGGCGCGTTGCTTGAGTTGCAACGCGCCGTTTTCGTCTCTCTGCCGCAGGCTATTTTTGCCCGGACTGACCGCCGCCCGAACCGCCGGCTTGCTCGCCCCCGCCCGAACCGCTGCCGCCCTGCTCGCCGTTGCCTTTGTCGGGTATTTCGATGCCGGCCTGATCTTCAAGTGGCGGCAACACCGCGGCCACCACGCCGCTCAACAACCCCGCGGCCGCGCCGGACAAGACTTTGCGAATGATGCCACCCTTCTTCGCGCCGCCTTTCTTCGCGCCGCCTTTCTTGGCCCCGCCCTTCTTCGCGCCGCCCTTCTTGGCCCCGCCGCCGGCCGCCTTCTTACTCGCGCCGGCCGCGCCGCCTTTCTTCGCGGCTGCCTTCTTTGCGCCGCCACCGCCGCCTTTCTTGGACGCCCCTTTCTTGGCCCCGCCCGATTTCTTCGCTGCCGTCTTCGCAGCTTTCTTCGCGCCGCCCTTCTTGCCCGCCGACGCTTTCTTGCTAGCCTTCTTTGCTGGCATGTTGGCTGTTCTCCTCTTGGTTAGTCTGCTTAACTATTGGTGTATTCCTAATAAACTAATTCGGCGCGGCACGCAAGAAAAACTTCATGCACCCGACGTTATAACTTGAACCAAGTCACATAAGTTACGTCGGCGGTCGCTCCTGCGCGCCTGCGGTGTAGCCCGAACAGCTATGCCCTTGCTAGAATCTGCCGGTCAGCACGAACAAAGCAGCAAGCCACCAACAGCAGCAGCGCGCCCACGCGCGCCTGATGCAGACAAGAGGCCCTTGAATCATGATGCAGCGCAGGCAGATCACACTTGCCGACGGTCGCTATTTGATCTTCTACACGTTCACCGACGACGCGCACACGGAAGCCGCACAGCCTGAGGCCAACGCGCGCGCCCCCAAACCTGAACCACAGCCGCAACCCGAAGCGACGGAGGAACGCGATGTCTGAACTGCGCTGGCATCCGCTCATGGGCGAGTGGGTGGCGACGGCGACGCACCGGCAGGATCGCACCTTCCTGCCGCCCGCCGACTTCTGCCCGCTCTGCCCCACGCAACCCGGCGGCTTCCCGACCGAGATACCCGAATCCGACTACGACATCGTCGTCTTCGAGAATCGCTTTCCCTCTCTGCGCCCCGATCCGCCTGCAACCGGCCGTTGCGGGCACGGAGCTTTATCCGGTCAGACCGGGACGGGGCGAGTGTGAAGTGATCGTCTATACGCCGCACCACAAGGCGACGTTGGCGGGCGAACCTGTCGAGCAGATTTACAAACTGGTGCAGGTCTGGACAGATCGTTTCGCCGATCTGAGCGCGCGCGACTACATTGATTACGTCTTCATCTTCGAGAACAAAGGCGAAGCCATCGGCGTCACGCTCCATCATCCGCACGGACAGATTTACGGCTTCCCGTTCATCCCGCCGCGCGTCGAACGCGAACTCGAACAATCGCACGCGCATCACGCGCAGACGGGGCGCTGCCTCTTGTGCGACATACGCGACGAAGAACAACGCGCCGGCCAACGCATCGTCGCCGCCAACGATGCGTTCGTCGCTTATATTCCGTTCTTCGCGCGCTACCCTTACGAAGTCCACATCACAGCCGCGCGCCACCTGCAAGCGTTAACCGATCTCACAGGCGACGAACAGCGCGCGCTCGCCGCGATCATCAAACAGGTGATTGTTGCTTACGACCAACTGTTCGACATCTCGTTTCCCTACATGATGGTCATGCACCAGCGCCCGACCGATGGCGCAGCTTACGACTACTATCATTTCCACATCGAGTTCTATCCGCCGCTGCGCACCAAGACCAAGCTCAAGTATCTCGCGGGCAGCGAGGCCGGCGCAGGCATGTTCATCAACGACACGCTGGCTGAAGAGAAGGCCGCTGAACTGCGGCAACACGTCCAGCCGGTCGTGTGGCAAGCAGACACAAACACGACCGGGGAGGCGCGCCGAAGTGATTGAGCGAACGCAGTTGCAGCGCGCTTTTCAAGAACTTTACGGCGTTAGCCCGCGCCTGTTTCGCGCGCCCGGCCGCGTCAACCTGATCGGCGAACACACGGACTACAACGACGGGTTCGTGCTGCCGATGGCGCTCGAACGCGAGACGGTTGTGGCGGCTGCGCCGCGCACGGATCGACGTGTGCGCGTGCATGCGCTCGATCTTAATGAGCAGGCCGAGTTCGATCTCGATCAGCCCGGCCCCCGGCAGCGCGGCATCTGGCTCGATTACATCGAAGGCGTGGCGCAGGCGCTTGAACGGCGCGGCGCGCGGCTGCAAGGCGCGGACATGGCGCTCATGTCGGACGTGCCCGTGGGCGCAGGGTTGTCATCTTCGGCCGCGCTCGAAGTCTCGACCGGGCTGGCGCTCTTGACGTTGGCGGGTGTGGAAGTTGATCGCGTGCAACTCGCGCTCGCCGGGCAGGAAGCCGAGCATACTTACGTGGGCGCGAAGGTCGGCATCATGGACCAGTTCATCGCCGCTTTGGGCCGCGCGGGGCACGCGCTGCTGATCGACTGTCGCGCGCTGACAACCACGCTGATCCCTGTTAAGACTGAGCGCGCGCTCGTCGTCATCTGCGACACGCGGGTCAAACACGAGTTGGCCGCATCCGAATACAACACGCGCCGTGCAGAGTGTGAACAGGGCGTCGAGTTATTAAAGCGCGCCGGGTTGACGGACATACGCGCTCTGCGTGACGTGTCGGTCGCGGAGTTCGCGCGCTATGGAACACGTGCTGCCCGAACCCGTGCGCCGTCGTTGTCGTCATGTTGTCACGGAGAACGCGCGCACGCTGGCTGCGGCCGAGGCGCTGAAGCACGATCAACTGGCGGAGATGGGCCGTTTGATGTACGAGAGCCACGTGTCGCATGCGTGATGATTACGAGATCAGTTGCGCCGAGTTGGACGTGCTGGTCGAGATCGCGGCGACACTTGAAGGGCGCACCATCGGCGCGCGCATGACCGGCGGCGGCTTCGGCGGTTGCACCGTCAACCTTGTGCAGCGCGATGCACTCGCAGAATTTAAAGATACCATCACGCGCGAGTATGCACGCCGCATCGGCCACGAGCCGATCATCTACGTCTCCGAAGCAGGCGAAGGCGCAAGTGAGATCGCAATGGAAAGGATGAAGGCGGAATGATGACGGATGAATAGCTGCTTATTCATCCGTCATCATTCCGCCTTCATTGTTTCCTTATCCCACACCGAGGAATAAATAAGATGCCGACTGTTCTTACGGGTCGCAATGTGCGGCGCGCGTGTGCGCTCGTGCTGTGCGCCTTGTTGAGTCTGAGTTTTATCGGGCCCGCGAGTCGCGCGCAGCAGGGCGCGACGAATGTTAAAAGTGGGCAGCGTTACCCGCGCCTTGTCATTCGCAACGCGACGATTGTGGACGGCAACGGCACGCCCGCGTCGGGGCCGAAGGACATAGTGATCGAGGGCAACTTGATCGCGGACATCGTGCCGCTCGATCCGGTCGCCGTTAAAAGCGGCACGGCGAAGCGACCGGGGGGCGATGTCGAGATCGATGCGACGGGCAAGTATGTGCTGCCCGGTCTGATCAACGCGCACGCGCACTTGCAGAACGAGCGCGGCGGGATGGCGCAGCCGCTCGACTACGAGTTGAAGCTCTGGCTCGCGTGCGGCATCACGACCGTGCGCGATCTCGCCAGCAACACGAAGTTGGCGTTGCCCTTGCGGGCTGAGAGCGAAGCGGGGCGCACGGCCGCGCCGCGTGTGCTCGTCTATCCGAACTTCTTCGGGGGGCAGCGCCCGCGCAATGCGGACGAAGCGCGCGCCCGCGTCCGCGCGATCAAAGCGCAGGGCGCGGACGGCATCAAGTTCTTCGGCATCGACCGCGACATCATGGCCGCGATGGCCGACGAGGCGCACAAACTTGGTCTGCCGCTCGCGCATCACGCTGGCGTAGCCGAGGCGAACGCGTGGGACGACATCGCGCTATGGCACAACCTCCATCGAGCATTGGTACGGCATCCCCGACGCCGCGCTCGCAGACGGCGTGCAGAACTTTCCGCCGAGTTATAACTATAGCGACGAGGTTGATCGCTTTCGGTATGCGGGTCGTCTGTGGCGCGAGGCGAGTTGGGACAAGTTGATGAAGGTGCTGGACGCGATGGTCGAAGCGAAGGTCGCTTGGGACCCGACGCTCGACATCTACGAGGCGAGCCGCGACCTGCAACGCGCGCAGACGCAGCCGTGGTTCGCGGACTATCTGCACCCGACGCTCGAAGCCTACTTCCGCCCCGACCCCGCCAATCACGGCTCGTATTTCATCGGTTGGACCTCGACCGATGAAGCGTTCTGGAAAGAGAACTATCGCATCTGGATGGCGACGTTGCGCGAGTTCGAGCGACGCGGCGGCGTGATCGGCGTGGGCGAGGATGCGGGCTTTATCTATCAGATGTACGGCTTCGGGCTGCTGCGCGAGTTGGAGCTGCATCAGGAGGCCGGCTTTCATCCGCTCAAGGTCATACAGCATGCCACGGGCAACAACGCGAAGATTTTAGGCATGGAAGATCGCATCGGGCGTGTGCGGCCCGGTTATCTCGCCGACCTGATCGTCGTCAACGGCAACCCGCTCGACAATCTCAAGGTGCTATACCCGACAGGCGTAGACGTGATCCGCAACGGGCAGGCCACCCACACGGGCGGCATCGAATGGACGATCAAAGATGGTCGCCCTTATCACGCGCCCACGCTGTTCGCCGAGGTCAAAGAGATCGTCGCCCGCGCGCGCGCTGTTAGACACTAACGCTGTGACGCTTTATAGTGATGAGGCAATGACTGAACGAGATGACTTTTTTGACGAGTTGATCGGCGCGGACACGGACGAGTCCGACGTTGAGCCGGAAGAAGATGATGACGACGACGAGACGGACGTGTTGGACGTGCGCACCGTCGTGTTGACGAAGAACGACATGCTGGCGCTGCTCGGCTTGAAGACGACGACGCGCGGCAGTCTGATCGTGCGCGTCGATCCACGGCAACAACTGCCGGTCGCGCAGAGCTACGAGGACGCAGACAAGGCGCTGCACTGGTTCCGGCGCAGCCTCGCCACGAGCCGCCGCAACGGCTGGCAAGTAGTCTATGACGGCACGCCGCTGCTCGGTTAAGCGCACTCGATATAACCACTAAAGACACGAAGCCTCGAAGAAGATGGAAATTCTTCGAGGCTTCGTGTCTTTAGTGGTTATGTCTTTAAGGCGGCAGCGACCGCCTCATTGCACGCCGCACGCGTTCGCCGTCGTATCGCGCACGCGGCGACCGTGTTATAGTCCGGCGCGCGAAAGGAGCAGATATTGAACGATGGCTTTCACCCCTTCAGACCTGTGGCGCTGGCAAGGCAGGGTCGGGCGCGCGAAATATGTTGCGATTGGCGCGACGCTCTTTGCCCTCAAGCACCTGATTGATCGCATCGTCGCGGCGACTGTCTTCGACCGCCGTTGGTCGCTCTTTAACTACTGGGTCTTCGCCGACGGCGGCGACATAGACCAGACTCCATTCGGCCGCCTGCGCTTTTACGCGACGCTCGTGCTGATCGCGTTGCCCTTCATCTGGACGGGTGTTGTGCTAACGCTCAGACGCTTGCGCGACGCGGGGCTGCCGCCGTGGCTCGTCGTCCTCTTCTTCGTGCCGGTGCTGAACCTGCTCTTCTTCCTGCTGCTCGCCGTGCTGCCGTCGAGCGCGCGCGCCCCACGCATCGGCAGCGGCCGCGCCGCTTCGTTCTTCGACCGACTGATCCCGCGCGGTGCGTTCGGCAGCGCCGTCATGGGCATCGTCGTTACGGCCGCGCCGGTCGTCGCGCTGACGCTCTTAAGCGTCGAAGGCTTGAGCAACTACGGCTGGGGTCTGTTCGTCGGGCTGCCCTTCGCGTTGGGCCTGAGTTCCGTGCTGGTCTATGGCTATCATGCGCCGCGCCCGTTGGGTAAGTGTCTGCTGGTGGCGCTGCTGTCGGTGGGCTTGGTGAGCGTGGTGCTGATCGGCGTGGCGATTGAGGGCGTGATCTGCGTGGCGATGGCCGCGCCGCTCGGTGCGGCCGTGGCGTTGCTCGGCGGCTTGGTCGGCTATGCGATGCAGCATCATCGTTCGCTGCCGCTGCGACAGGAAGACGCGTTGCGCGCTTGCACGCTGCTACTGCTGGCGCTGCCTGCCGTGATGTTGTTAGAACAGAGTGTGCGGCTGACGCCGAACTTGCGCGCCGTGGAGACGAGCATCGAAGTTGACGCGCCGCCCGCGCAAGTCTGGTCGCACCTAGTCGCCTTCAACGAGTTGCCGCCGCCCACTGAGAAAATTTTTAAGACGGGTATCGCGTACCCTCTGCGCGCGGAGATTAACGGGCACGGCGTCGGCGCGGTGCGCCATTGCGTGTTCACGACCGGCGCGTTCGTCGAACCGATTGAAGTTTGGGATGAGCCGCGCCTGTTGCGCTTCGGCGTCACGGCGCAGCCGCCCGTGATGGACGAACTGTCGCCCTACCCGCACCTGCACCCGCCGCACTTAGACAACTACCTGCAATCGCGGCGCGGTCAGTTTCTCCTTGAAGTACTCCCGAACGGGCGCACGCGTTTGACCGGCACGACTTGGTATCAGAACAGCTTCTGGCCCGGCGCTTACTGGAACGTCTGGTCAGACTACATCATCCACCGCATCCACGGCCGCGTCCTCGCGCACATCAAGCACGAGGCTGAAGGCCAACTGAGCCGATACTGACCGGCCGCATATAACCACGAAGCCACGAAGCCACGAAGCCACGAAGGACGATCAACGTGATTCGTGGCTTCGTGGCTTGGTGGTTAATGCTGTTAGTGTTTTTGTCTAACTACTCGTCGCCCGCGAGGCATTCATAAGTCGCGGCTGCGGCGAGTCCGCCCGCGAGATACCATGCGATGGTCATGGCCTGCGTCGCGGTCGTGCGCGCGCTCGGCCCTTCGCCTAAACCGAGCGGCCCCGGCAACGCGACCGCGCCGATGCCCGCGACCAATCCGAGCGCCGCGCCGCAGAGCCAAGCATGCTTGCGGTCGCCCAAGGCCACCATGCTGTAGTAGAGCGAGTTGGCCGCGATGTCGCCGACGAGTGTGCGGTTAAAGAGTTCGTCTTCGGTCGGCGTCGGCGCACCGACCGCGTTGTAGGAGCGGGCCATGGCGCGCATGCCTAACACGTCCATGCGCGGCGCATCGCTGAACGTGCGCCGTGCCGCTTCGTGGATCAGCGTCAGCGCGCAAGCGCCCGCCAAGCCGCTGCCTAGTGCTCGCAATAAACCCATCTGTCGTAACCCTCCTTCGTTCGCTTCGGCTTAACTGCCGGCCGTTTGCGCCGCCGCTCCGTTGCGCTGCGCGAGTGGCACGTACTGGCGCGTCCGCTGGCCTAAATAAATTTGGCGCGGGCGCGCGATCTTCTGTTCCGGGTCGTTGAGTAGCTCGACCCACTGCGCGATCCACCCGGAAGTGCGCGGGATGGCGAACATGACCGGGAACATATCGACGGGGAACTTCATCGCGCGATAGATGATGCCGCTGTAGAAGTCCACGTTCGGATAGAGCCGGCGCTTGACGAAGTATTCGTCTTCGAGCGCGATGCGTTCAAGTTCAAGCGCGATATTGAGGAGCGGGTCTTTGCCCGTCACTTCAAACACTTCGTCGGCCACCTGCTTGATGATGCGTGCGCGCGGGTCGTAGTTTTTATAGACCCTGTGCCCGAAGCCCATCAACCGGAACTCGCCCGCTTTCACGCGCCGCACATATTCAGGCACATGCTCGACCGAACCGATCTCGTGGAGCATCCGCAGCACCGCTTCGTTCGCGCCGCCGTGCAGCGGGCCGTAGAGCGCGGCGGCCGCGCCCGCGATGGCGGAGAACGGATCGGTCTGGGCGCTGCCGATGGAGCGCATCGTGTTGGTCGAACAGTTCTGCTCGTGGTCGGCGTGCAGGATGTAGAGCACATTCAACGCGCGTTCAAGGACGGGATTGGGTTGATACTTCAACTCGGTCGTCTTGAACATCATGTTGAGGAAGTTGCCCTCGTAAGAGAGATCGTTGTCGGGATACGAAAGCTGCTGGCCGATGCGATGGCGATAGGCGAAGGCGGCGATAGTCGGGGCTTTGGCGATCAGCCGGTAAATCTGTTTCTGCCGGCACTCCACGTCGAAGATGTTCTTCGCATCCGGGTAGAAAGTTGACAGCGCCGCCACCATCGCCTCGAACATGCCCATCGGGTGCGCGTTGTAGTGGAAGCCGTCCAAGACTTTCCTGATGTTCTCGTTGATGAACGTGTGATGCGTGATGTGCCACGTCCACTGTTGCAACTGTGCCTCGGTCGGCAGTTCGCCGTAGAGCAACAGATAGGCGACTTCCAGATAACTGCTTTGCTCGGCGAGTTGCTCAATCGGGTAGCCGCGATATTCGAGTATGCCCTGATCGCCGTCGATGTAAGTGATCTGGCTCTTGCACGAAGCGGTGTTCATGAAGGCCGGGTCGTAGGTCATCAACCCGAAGTCGTCGTCGTTGACCTTGATCTGGCGCAGGTCCATCGCGCGGATCGTGTCATGCTCAATCGGCACTTCATACTGCTTGCCGGTGCGGTTGTCGGTGATGGTCAGCGTGTCCTTGTTCGCGCTCATCGCAATCCTTCCTCTCGCGGCCCGTTTTGGCTCAACTGCTGTTTAAGTATTTGCCCTTCAGCATACGGCCGTTCGCCCATCGGCTCAAAGCGGCGCGCGGCCCGGCCGCCCCGCCGGGTATGATAAATTGCAGGCTGCTTTAGGCGAGCGGACACGAAAGGAAGGGCATGATGCGAGACGACGGACACGAAGTTGGGCGACATGATGGCGACGTGTTGAAGGGCTTAATCGCGGGACTAGCGGGCGGCTTGGCGGCGGCGTTCGTGATGAACCAGTTTCAGGCGGCGTTGAGCAAGCTGATCACGGGCGAGGAACGCGGGCACGGCGCGCAGTCGATGCAGCAAGGTGCGCCGCAGCACGGGGTCGGGCGCGCGTTGCAGGCGCGGGGGCATGATGATGAAGACGACGACGCGGCCGAGCGCGTGGCGGCGGCGGTCGCGGAAGGCGTCTTCGATCACAAACTGACCGGGCGCGAGAAAGAGACGGCGGGCACGGTGGTCCACTACGCGTTCGGCGTGACGACGGGCGCGCTCTACGGTGCGACGGTTGAACTCTTACCCGGCAGCGAGCGCGGGCGCGGGTTTGCCCTTCGGCGCGCTCGTGTGGGTTGCGGCGGACGAAGGCCTTGTGCCGCTCTTGGGGCTGTCGAAGACGCCGGCCGAGTACCCGACGGAGATACACCTCTATGCGTTCGCGTCGCATCTGGTTTACGGGCTGAGCGCGGAGATCGTTCGCCGCGCCGTCCGCGCCGCGCTGTGAATTAACCACGAAGCCACGAAGAGACGAAGGACGATCAACGCGCTTCGTGGCTTCGTGGTTAATTTATCCGCACAGCTTATAGCTTCGGCATTTCAATCGGCTTGCCGAGCATCAGCGTGGGCGCGTTCAAGCGGCGCAAGGCGTCGTTCAACTCAGGCACGGTCTTGGTCAAGTAGTTGTTGACCTCCGCGAGTCTCTGCGTGAATACGGTCTGGACTTCGTTGAACTCGTCACGCATGGCGGGCGTCGGCGCGGCTGTTCGTGCCGTCGATGGCGAAGAAGAGGCCGCCGATGCGTGTCCACGAGTTGCGCCCGGCCCGCGAATGCCGAGGCCGTCGTCGGGCTGCACGAGCTTGTTCTGCAACTCCTCGATCTGCTTCTTCTGCTCCGCGAGCCTGTCCGCCACATCCTTCGGCACGTCCGTCAAACGCTCCTTCACAGTCTGTTCGACGAACTCAAGCTGCGCTTTCAAACTGTCGAGCGTGCGCAGCGCGGTGTTCGTCGCCGATTGCATGTCGCGCAGTTTCAGTCAGCATGTCGAGTTGCGTCTGCAAGTCGGCGGCGGGCACGGAGACGGTCGGGTCAAGCCTGCACCTCCATGCGTTCGTTCGTAAGTCTTATCGCCGACTGTGAGCTTGACTGTGTACGTACCGGGCAGCACTTGCGGCCCGCGCGGGCCGCCGGTGAACTGCACCTCTTCGCTCGGTCGGCGGGCGGCGCACCTGCGGGCCGCCGTAGCGCAGATTCCAGTGAGACGCGGTTGAGGCCCTGCTCCTTCGGCGACGTTCTCAAGCTCTGATGATCGAGCTTGCCCTTCGTCGTCGAGAATCTGAATCTTGGGCTTCGTCTTGTCGTCGGGCTTCGTCTTGAGATAGTAGCTGATGAGCGCGCCGTAGGGCGGGTTCGGGCGCGGTGAAGACTCTTGTCGCCGATGCCGTAGCGCGTGAAGCGCGTGGTGTAGCGCAGGGCGGGGCGAATGCTCGAACAGGTGCGCGTCGTTACGCGCAGCCGACCTCGGGCGTCAACTGCTGAACGGGCGTCGCGTCGTCGAGGACCCACATGCTGCGGCCGTGCGTGGCGAGGATCAGGTCGTTCTCGCGCGGGTGGACGATGATGTCGTGGACGGCGACGTGCGGCAGGTTCTTGAGACCGAGGCGCGTCCAGTTGCCGCCGCCGTTGTAAGAGACGAAGAGCCCAAGCTCCGTCCCGGCGTAGAGCAGGCGCGGGTTCTTCGGGTCTTCGCGCACGACCCAGACGTAAGCGTTCGCCGGCAGGTTGCCCGCTGATGTTCTGCCAAGTGCGCCCGCCGTCGGTCGTCTTGTAGACGTAAGGGCGCAGGTCGTCGAGCATGTGCCGGTCGAACGAGACGTAGACGTCGTCTGCATCGGCGCGCGACGGCTCGACGTGCGAGACGGGCGAGTTGGCGCCGAGGCCCGCGCACGTTCTTGATCATGTTGCGCCAGTTCTTCCCGCCGTCGGTCGTCACCTGCAGGTTGCCGTCGTCGGTGCCCGCCCAGATCACGCCCGCCTTCAAGGGCGACTCGGCGAGGCTGATGACCGTGCCGTGATACTCCGCGCCCGTGTTCTCGAAGGCGACGGGGCCGCCCGCGTCCGCTTCTGCTTCTCCTTGTCGTTCGTCGTCAGGTCGGGGCTGATCGTCGCCCACGTCTTGCCGAAGTCGGTGGACTTGAAGACGACGCTGCCGCCGAGATAGACGGTGTTCTTGTCGTGCGGCGACTGGATGATCGGCGAGTTCCAGTTGAAGCGATACTTGGCGAACTCGGCCGGGCCGCCGTCGTCGCCCATGTAAGGCGACGACGAGCTGCTGCTCGCGCGTTGCGCATGTCCGTGCGGACGATGTTGCCGCCCTGCGACTCGGACAGATAGAGCTCGGGGTCGTCCGCGTGGTTGATGACGTAGAAGCCGTCGCCGAAACGACATCATGCGCCAGTCGTCGTTCTGGATGCCGGCCGGCTCGCGCGTGCGGCTCGGGCCCGTCCAAGTGCCGTTGTCCTGCAAGCCGCCCATCACGTAGTAGAAGGGCTGACGGTTGTCGGCGTGTATCTGGTAGAACTGACCGAGCGGCAGATTGTTGACGTACTCCCACCGCTCGCCGCCGTCGTAAGAGACGGCGACGCCGCCGTCCTGTCCCTGCCACATGCGGCGCGGGTTGCAGCGGGTCGATCCAGAGCGCGTGATAGTCGATGTGCGTGCGCCCGGCTGATCGCGCGGAAGGTGCGCCCGCCGTCAATCGAGACGAAGAGCGTTGAAGCGACGGCGTAGACGCGGTTCTCGTTCGTGCGGGTCAACGCGCACGTGCGTGTAGTAGAAGCCGCGCGAGACGATGTTGGTCTGCTTCGAGACGTTGCGCCACGTCTCGCCGCGGTCGTCCGAGCGCCAGAGCGTGCCGTCCTTCGCCTCCGTGATGGCGTAGACGACGTTCGGGTTCGATCGGCGCGACCGCGACGCCGATGCGCCCGATCATTTTTGGCAAGCCGCTCTTCAACTTCTTCCACGTGCGCCCGCCGTCGGTCGATCGAAAGAGGCCGCCCTTTTCGCTGCCGCGCGTGTGCGTCCACGGCGTGCGGCGGAACTTCCACATCGCCGCGTAGACGATGTTCGGGTTCGACGGGTCGATGTCCATGTCGGCGACGCCGTGCTCGCTGATCGATGTAGAGCGTCTTCGTCCACGTGCGCCCGCCGTCGGTCGTCAGAAAGACGCCGCGCTCCTCGTTCGGCGCCGAAGGCGTGACCGAGCGCGCCGACGTAGACCACATCGGGGTTGCGCGGGTTGACGAGGATCTTCGAGATGAAGCGCGTGTCGCGCAGGCCCATGTGCTGCCACGTGCTGCCCGCCGTCCGTCGACTTGTAAACGCCGTCGCCGAACGAGACCGAGTTGCGCACGTTCGACTCGCCCGTGCCGACCCAGACCACGTCCGGGTTGCCCGGCTCCAAGCGCGATGTCGCCGATTGAGATCGTGCCCTGCCGCTCGAACACAGGCGTCCAACGTCACGCCGCCGTTCGTCGTCTTCCACAAACCGCCCGACGCCGTAGCGACGTAGACGAGATCGGGATTGCCGGGCACGCCCTCGACGTCCGCGACGCGCCCGCCCATGTTAGCCGGGCCGAGGTTGCGCCACTCCAAGCGCGCGAACGACTTCATCTCGATGTCAGTCGTCTCCGGCGTATTCACCGCGACGGGCGAAGCCGTCGGCGACGGCGACGCCTGCGGCGGTTGCGCCACGACCGCGCGCGACGACGCGCCACTCAAGCCCAAGAGCAACACCACTACCCATGCGACAGACAACTTGTGCCTCAGCATCTTGCCAGAACCCCCGACTGTGGAATTGATAAAGCGCGCGGCAGCGGCAGCATAAACTAACAACCCGTCGCCGTCCATACGCGGCCAGAGAGGCCGCCGGGCGCAGGTTGCGGCAGTTACGTTTCTGCTTAACGCCGCTTGCCCCTTTGACAATCTAGGGAAGGCGTGGCATCTTCTCCCTAGATTATTTAGGGGAAGGGCCGATGGCAGAGACGAAATCAGACCTATTGCAAGGCACGCTGGACATGCTGATCCTCAAGGCGCTGACGCACGGCCCGATGCACGGTTATGGCGTCGGGCAGCGCATTACGCAACTCGCCGACGAGTTGTTGCGCGTGGAAGAAGGCTCGCTTTATCCGGCGTTATATCGGTTGGAGCGCCGCCGCTTGATCCGTTCGGCGTGGGGCGTTTCCGAGAACAACCGGCGCGCGCGCTTCTACCAGTTGACGGCGGCCGGGCGCAGGCAGCTTCAGGTGGAAGAAGACAGTTGGCAGCGGTTCGTCTCGGTCGTGGGCAAGATCATGCAGACTGCTTGAGAGGAACTAAAGTCATCATGTGGTTGCACAGTTTACTCGCACGGGTGCAGGCGCTCTGGCGCACGGACGCGATCCACCGTGAGATCGACGAAGAGTTACAGTTTCACATGGACATGCGCACCGAGGAGAACATGCGGCAAGGCATGACGCCCGCGGCCGCGCGGCGCGACGCAGAGCAACGCTTCGGGGCGCAGTTACGGATCAAGGAGCGCGGTTATGATGTGCGCGGCGGCGGTTGGCTCGAAGCGTGCTGGCAGGACGTGCGCTTCGGCGCGCGCATGCTGCGCAAGAAACCGTCGTTCACGTTGATCGCCGTCACGGCACTGGCATTAGGCATCGGCGCGAATACGGCCATCTTCTCGGTGGTCAACGCGGTGCTGCTCCGTCCCTTACCTTACAAAGACGCCGACCGCTTACTTATCGCCAGCATCTCGCCGCCCGATTTTCGTGACCTCAAAGAATCAACACAGGTCTTTGATCAGTTAGCGCTGTGGGGCACGAATCAATACAACGCGGCCGTGAACAGCGAATCGAAACAGACGCTCGGCGCGACTGTCTCGCCCAACTTTCTATCGCTGCTGGGCACGCCAGCTTTAGGGCGCACGTTCACGGCTGAAGATGACCGCGAGCCGTTGGCCGTCATCAGTCATGATCTATGGCAGACGCGCTATGGGGGCGAGCCGCAAGTGCTTGGTCGTGCGATCAATCTGAACGGCAAGCCGCATACAATCGTCGGCATCATGCCCCCGGAGTTTCAGTTTCCAAATCAAGCGACGAAACTGTGGGTGACGTATGGCTCGGCGATGGCCGCCGCACCGCAGCAAGGCGAGAATCGGCAACTGCGCATCTTCCGCGCGGTTGGTCATCTCAAGCCGGGCGTCACTCCGGCGCAAGTGCAGGCCGAGTTGGATGCACTCTCGCAACGTTTGGCGCAGCAATACCCGAAGACGAACGAGGGCGTGCGCCTTGAGTTCACGCCGATGTACGAGCGCATCGTCGGCAACGTGCGGCCGGCGCTCGTCGTGTTGTTGGGCACGGTCGGTTTCGTGTTGCTGATCGCGTGTGCGAACGTGGCGAACCTGACGTTGGCGCGCATGACGGCGCGCGAGCGCGAGATTGCGATCCGTCTGGCGCTCGGCGCACGCCGTTGGCGCGTGGCGCGGCAACTGTTGACGGAGAGTTTGCTGCTCGCAGTTTTGGGCGGCGTCTTCGGCTTACTACTCGCGCGTTGGTTGATCGACCTGTTGCCGCGCCTCAACCCCGGCGACGTGCCGCGTGTTAGTGCCATCGGCATCAACCCGACCGTGTTGCTGTTCACGTTGGCCGTGTCGGTCGCGGCGGCGTTATTTTTCGGCGCGTTCCCCGCGTGGCAGTCAACGCGCTCGGACATCAATCACTCGCTCAAAGAGGGTGGGCGCGGCACGCTCGGCAGCCCGAAGGGGCGACGCCTGCGCGGCGCGCTCGTCGTCACAGAGATCGCGCTGTCGCTTGTGGTCCTAGTCGGCGCAGGGCTGCTCATCAATAGCTTCACGCGGCTATTGCGAACCGACGCGGGCTTCGTGCCTGAGCAACTGTTGTCGGTGCAGGTCGCCTTCGTCGGCTACAAAGACCCGCAGCAACGCGCCCGTGTGGCGCATGAAATTATCGAACGACTCAAAGCCGTTCCCGGTGTGCGTGCGGTTGGTGGCGGCACGGGTTTGCCGCCGATCACGCCGCAACGCGGCACGCGCTTCGCCGTGCAGGGCTTGCCCAACGACAACGCAGAGGAGCGCGGCGCTTACCTGTTGGCGATCAGTCCCGACTACTTCCGCGCCCTCGGCACGCCGCTCTATGAAGGGCGACCGTTCGGCGAGCGCGATGAAGTGACCGCCCCAAAGGTCGTCATCATCAATCGCGCGCTGGCACGGCGTCTGTTTCCGAATGAAACGGCCATTGGCAAGCGCGTGCAACTCGTAAACCCGGAACAGACGGAAGAGTGGCGCGAGGTTGTCGGCGTGGTCGGCGACGTGCGTTATTCGGGCTTAGACGATCCCGGCGAGGCGGCCATCTACACGCCGTTCGCGCAGACGCCGGGCTTGTGGAACTACGTCATGCTGCGCACGGACGTGCCGCCGCAGAACGTTATCGCCGCAGTGCGGCAGACGGTCGCGGCAGTTGATCCGGCGCTCGAAGCCGCGAACCCGCAAACGATGGAACAGTTGATCGCGCAATCGGTCGCGCAGCCCCGGTTCTACACGGTGTTGCTCACGGGCTTCGCGTTGCTGGCGCTCATGCTGGCGGCGGTCGGCATCTACGGCGTCATCTCGTATTCGGTCAGCCAACGCACACACGAGATCGGCGTCCGCCTCGCGCTCGGCGCGCAACGCGGCGACGTGCTCAAACTCGTCGTCGGGCAAGGCATGGTGCTCGCGCTCGGCGGCATCGCCATTGGCCTCGCCGCCGCTTACACGGTGACGCGCGTGATGACCAACTTGCTCTACGGCGTGACCGCGACCGACCCCGCGACTTATGCGGCGACGGCACTCGTGCTGCTCGTTGTCGCGCTCGCCGCCTGCTATCTGCCCGCGCGCCGCGCCATGCGACTCGATCCGCTGATCGCGCTCCGCCACGAATAACCGACCGCCCATAAACTCGACCACCAAGCCACGAAGCCACAATCGAAATGATGACTGATGAATAGCTGCTTATTCATCAGTCATCATTTATCATTGCTGCCTGCATCATGTTCTGTGCGGTTAATGCTTGCTTGACGAATGAGGTAATGACGATGACGAAGCCCATGCCGGCGATCTGCTTCGGGCACGGCAACCCGTTGAACGCGTTGCTGCGCAACGACTATACCGAAGGTTGGGCCGCGCTCGGTCGCAGCATCCCGCGCCCGCGTGGCATAGTCTGCGTGTCGGCGCACTGGTATCTGCCCGGCACGGCGGTGACGGCCAGCCCCGCGCCGCGCACGATTCATGACTTCGGCGGCTTCCCGCGCGAACTCTACGAGGTGCAATATCCCGCACCGGGCGATCCGGCGCTGGCGCAGCGCGTGCAAAGTCTGCTCGCACCGTTGCCGGTCGCGCTCGATGATCATTGGGGACTTGATCACGGCGCGTGGTCTGTACTCTGTCATGTCTTCCCCGCGGCCGACGTGCCCGTCGTCCAACTCAGTATCGACAAGACACAACCGGCCGCGTTTCACTACGAAACGGGCCGCCGCCTCGCACCTTTGCGCGACGAGGGCGTGCTCGTTGTCGGCAGCGGCAATCTCGTCCACAATCTGCACGCTTACGCTTGGGGGCAACACGCGGTCGAGCCGCTGCCGTGGGCCGTGCGCTTCGAGACACAGGCGCGCGCACTGATGCAAGCGGGCGACGATGCGCCGCTCGTCGCATATGAAACAATGGGCCGCGACGCGCTCTTGTCCGCGCCGACGCCCGACCACTACTTGCCGCTGCTCTACGTTTTGGGTCTGCGCCGCGCAGACGATGCCGTCACGTTCCCCGTCGAAGGCTTCGACGGTGGCTCGATCTCAATGCTCTCGGTCCAACTTGGTTAAGGCCGGTCGCCTGCGTGAATTTTCTGTAACCAGCCCGCTCGTCGCCGCGTCTAAACGTTATAATAAGAGGCCGCGCCCGGCTGCCTCTTAAACTTATTCGGCAATTGTGGGATTGATGAGAATGCAAAAGATTAAAGTCGTCGCCGTCTTGACCATGTTCGTGTTAGCTACTGTCTGCGCGCAAGCGCAAGAAGCAACGCCGCAACCGTCGCCCGTCGAACAGGCTGAAGCGGCCAAGCAAGCGGCGGAGAAGCAAGCCTACGCGCTGCTCGAAGACGTGGTGGCCGAGGCGCAAACGCTCAGGTTGCCGGAGAACCGTGTCCGCATGCAGATCACGACCGCCGACCTGCTCTGGAAGCGCGACGAAGGGCGCGCCCGTGCGTTGTTGCTCACTGCGGCGGCCAGTCTCGCGGAGTTGACGCGCCAGCAGCCCGACACTAACGAACGGCAAGGCTTCAATCAGGCGACGCGCTCGGCCGCGATGCTCCGGCAAGAACTCGTGCTGGCCGCAGCGCGCCACGATGCGACGTTGGCTTATCAACTCTTTCAGACGACGCGCCCCGTGCAGCAGCCGACCACGGACACGCGCGCCAACAATCGACAACGCGATGAAGACGCGGCGCTCGAACAACGCCTGCTCGCCCTCGTCGCCGCCAACGATCCGGTGGTCGCGTTGCGCAAGGCCGAGGAGATGTTGGACAAAGGGCAGTATGGCAACATGCTGACCTCCGTGCTCGCGCAACTGCAACAGACGGACAAGGCGGCCGCCGCGCGGCTCACGGATAAAATTCTCGCCCGCCTACAAACCGACAACTTGCTCGCCAGCCGCGACGCGGGCGGCCTCGCCTTCAGTCTCCTGCAAGCGGGTGTGCGCCCGGCCGATGCGCCAACCAGCAGCACGCAGACAAGCACCACTAACAACAGTGCGGTGCTCAACGATTCAACCTACCGCAACTTGATGGAGACGGTTGTGAGCGCGGCGCTCAGGGCCACGCCGAACCAGACGCGCACGCAAGGGCAAACTCAAACGCGACCCGGCCAGACGGGCGGACGCAATGGCGGCGGCGGCAACGGCCCGCGCAACAGTCAAGCAGTCGTGCAGCCGCAACAGACCGACGCGCAAGCCGAACAGAGCAACGCGCGTGCGTTGTTGACGCGCTTGCAGGCGCTCATGCCGCAAGTCGAGCAGTACTTGCCTGCACGCGCCCCGGCCGTGCGGCAGAAGTTGACCGAGTTGGGCGTGGGCAACAACCAGCGCGCCAACTTCAGCCAGTTCGGCAACCTGATGCAACAGGGCACAAGCGATAGTCTGTTGGCCGCGGCCGCGGCCGCGCCGCAAGAAGGTTTGCAAGATCGACTCTACCAGCAAGCGGCCTTTAGAGCGTTGGCCGAAGGCAATCCTGAACGCGCACGCCAGATCGCTAACGAGCATTTGGACACGGACATGCGCGGCGTCGTCACGCAGGCGATTGAGACGCAGCAGACGATTCGTAAGGCCAAGGCCAGCCAGATCGAAGACGTGCGCCAGATGCTTGCGCGCTTGACCTCGGACGACGAGCGCGTGCGTCTGTTGCTGCAACTGGCCGACGCGGCGCAAGCCGACGACCCGAAACAGGGGCTACAATTTTTAGAAGAGGCGCGCACCTTCGTGGCACGGCGTGCGACCAATTACCAGCAGCTAAATAGTCAACTACAAGTGGCGCAAGCCATCGGCGCACACGATCCGGCGCGCGGGTTTGAACTGCTTGAACTCGGCATCAATCAACTGAACGAACTCCTGCCGGCCGCCGCCCTGCTCAGCGGCTTCGAGGTGAACATCTTCCGCGACGGCGAGATGACCTTGCCCGGCAACAGTCAACTCGGCGCGATGGTGAACCGCTTCGGCCAAGTCTTGGCGACGCTCGCCAAGAACGACTTCGAGCGGTCGCGCACGACGGCCGACCGCTTCCAGTATCCGGAAGCGCGCCTCATCGCCCGGTTGGCGATTGTGCAAGGCGTGCTCGGCGGCGGGCGCACACCCGCGCCCACGAACAACCGCTTCGGCCGGCGCGGCTTCGCACAAAACGGGCCCGTTGATCTTGCGGCAAGAGTAAGTGCTTTAGTTGATCGTTAATCTCTGAAAACTGCGCGGCAGTGCCAACGTCATGGCCCGCAACAGTTCGACCTTGACAGGATCGCATATGCAGCTACATGCGATCCTGTCAAGGTCGAATTTTCTTATGCACGTATAAGCGGCGACGACGTTGGCGCGCGGGCTTCGTTTGTATAATGACGGCGGGCAGGCTAAGCTAAACCCGTCTCCCACGACACGGTTCGGCGCGCGTTAAGCCCCTTCGGCCGGCGCGACGTTGAACTAAATTCCCGTGCATCCGTAACACGTCATAAGCCACAGATCAGACTCGTGAGCATTGACGCATGGATCGACTCGTGCAGCTACTATTCGGGCATGAGCGGGCTGTTTTTACTAACGGTCGGTTCGGCTTCGACGTGCGCCCGCACCCTGCGTTGTTGGTGGCCGGCGCGCTGCTCTGCGTCGCCTTCATCTACTTCGTTTACATTCGCCCACGCACGCGCCTGCAACCACGCACGCGCATTGGACTGATCGCGCTCCGCACCGCGCTGTTCGCCCTGCTCGTCTTTATCCTGCTCAAGCCAGTTGTCGTCGTGCCGTCGGTTGTGCCGCGCAGCAGTTTCGTCGCCGTCCTCGCGGACGATTCGCGCAGCATGCAGATCGCGGACGCGCCCAATGGCCAGACTCGACTTGATGCGATGAAGGGCACACTCTTCGGCCCGCAGAGTCGCTTCCTGCCGCGCCTGCAAGCAAAGTTCAAGACCGATCTCTACGGCTTCGCGGGCGAGTTGAACAAACTGCGGACGGGCGACGAACTGTTCGGCGAAGGCACGACGAGCGACGTGGGCGGCGCGCTCGCGGAAGCAACGCGCCGCGCGGCCGGTCTGCCGCTCTCGGCCGTCGTCGTCGTCTCGGACGGCGCGGCGAACACCCCGCGCGATCTGGCGGCGGGCTTGCGCGATCTGCGTGCGCGAGGCTTGCCCGTTTATACAGTCGGCGTCGGCAGTACGACGCGGCCCGTGGATGCGGAACTGGTACGCGTCCAACTGCCGCGTCGTGTGCTGGTCGGTTCAAGCATCAACGTGGAAGCATTCGTGCGGCTCAGCGGTTACGGCGCGTCGAAGGTGCTCGTCGCGGTGCGCGAAGACGGCCGCGCGATCAAGACGGAAGCGTTCAACCTGCGCGGCGGTGAGACGGAAGCAGTCAACTTAGAATTAGTGCCCACCACACCGGGCACGCGCCAGTACACGTTTGAGATCACGCCGCTCGACGGCGAGTTGACCTTAGAGAACAACCGGCGCGAGGCGCTTGTCGAAGTGGTCGCAGGACCTATGCGCGTGCTCTATGTCGAAGGCGAGCCGCGTTGGGAGCATGGCAAGTTGCGCGCGGCCCTGACGCGCAACGAGAAGCAGCTTAATCTGGTGTCGCTCTTGCGTTCGGGCGAGAACAAATTGTACCGGCAAGGCGTCGCGGGCGAGCAAGACCTCGTGGCCGGTTTCCCGCAGACCGAGGACGAGCTATTCGCTTATCAAGGGTTGATCCTCGGCAGCGTCGAAGCGAGTTTCTTCACCACCGAACAGTTGCGCAATATCGAAGCCTTCGTCGCACGGCGCGGCGGCGGCTTGCTCGCGCTCGGCGGGCGCTTGGCGTTCGACGGCGGCCGCTACGCTTCGACACCCATCGCCGATCTACTGCCGCTCGCACTTGATGGCCGCACAAGCACAACGACGGAAGTGAACAACCCCGTCTTCAAGCCCGCGCTCACTGCGCGTGGTGCGGCGCACGCGATCACGCGTCTCAACGAGGATCGCAACCTCAGTCAAAAAATCTGGAACGACCTGCCGCCCGTCTCCGTGCCCGAACCGCTCGGCACTGTGAAGCCCGGCGCAACCGTCCTTGTCGAAGCGCGCCCTGCGAGCGGCGGCGCGAACATCCCTTTGCTCGCCTATCAACGCTACGGGCGCGGGCACACGCTCGCCTTCACCGCCGCCGACACGTGGCGCTGGCAGATGCGGATGGATTCCAAGAGCAACGCGCACGAGACGTTCTGGCGTCAGATGTTACGTTACCTCGTGAGCGTCGCGCCCTTGCAGACGGAAGTTGCGGCCGAGCAGGACGTGTACGGTTTGAACGACACCGTGCGGATTGTCGCCGATGTGCGCGACAAGAAGTACAACGCGGTGACGGACGCACGCGCCGTGGCGCGCGTGACGAAGCCTTCGGGCGCGAGCGTGGATGTACCGCTCCGCTTCACCGCACGCGACGATGCGAACGTCTATGTCGGCGAGTTGAGGGCTGACGAAGCGGGCGCGCATCACATCGAGTTGAACGCGGCCGGGGCGAGCATTGGGACGGCCACAGCACGCGCGGATTTTCTCGTCGCCGAACTCAACCGCGAGTTCTACGACGCCACGCAGAATGAAGACCTGCTCAAGCGCATCGCGGCCGAGACGGGCGGCAAGTACTACACGCTCGATCAGACGGACGCGCTCATAGACGATCTGACTTATAGACAGACGGACAACTCGCAACTTGTGACCAAAGACCTCTGGGACATGCCCGTCAATTTTCTTTTGCTCATCACACTGGTGAGCGCCGAGTGGTTCTTACGCAAGCGTGAAGGTCTGGCTTAATTAAGGTGGCGCATAAAAGCATGACTGATCAAACCACAAAGACACGAAGACACGACGAGCGATCCTGTTTGTGGCTTCGTGTCTTTGTGGTTAGTTTCTTAGCCTGCATTATTTTCTTAGCACCCTGTCATAGCCGTGCGCAGACTTCGACCACAAACCCGACGGCGGCCGTGCGGCCACACGCCGACCCGAACAAGTTCGCCGTCATCTTGAGCGGCGCGAGCGGCGAAGAGACTTATGCGAAGCAGTTCGCGCAGTGGACCACAACTCTCAAGCGCGCGCTCGTCGAACGTCTGGGCTTCGCCGAAGATCGTTTAAAGATTCTGGCGGAGAACCCGGTGGACAAAGGCACGACGCGCTCGACGGCCGAAGAAGTGCGGCGCACGTTCACCGACCTGCAAAGCGCGGTCACGCCCGATAGCACCGTCTTCATCTTTTTGATCGGGCACGGCACGTTCGACGGTAAGCAGGCGAAGTTCAATCTCGTCGGGCCTGATCTGCCCGTTGCCGAATACCGCAGTCTGATCGGCGCACTCGCGGCCCGCCGCGTCGTCGTGCTCAACATGGCGAGCGCGAGCGGCGAGTTCGTCAAACCGTTGGCGGGCGCGGGGCGCATCGTCGTGGCTGCGACGCGCAGCGGGCAGGAGCAGAACGCGCCGCACTTCGCCGAACACTTCATCGCCGCGCTCGACGCCCGCGACGCGGACGCGGATCAAAACGGCCGCGTCTCAGTGCTCGAAGCCTTCAACTACGGCGCGCGCCTGACCGCCGAGCAGTACAAGCGCGCGGGTCGTTTGGCGACCGAGCATCCGCTCATCGAAGACAGTGGCGACGGCATCGGCCACGAACAGGCCGAAGGCGGCGACGGCACGCTTGCGCGCACGACCTACTTCGATTCGTTGACGGCGACGGAAGCCGCCGCCAGCGCCGAACTGGCCAAACTCCTGCGCGAGCGCACGCGCTTTGAAGCAGAGATCGAACAACTCAAACTGCGTAAGAGTCAGATGGCCGAAGCCGCATATGAAACCGAACTGGAACGTCTGTTCATCGGGCTGGCGAAAGTGAACCGCACCATTAAGAAAGGTGGCCTGTGAAGTCTGATCGGCAAAGCAATCAGCACGCGCGTTCGTTGGCGGCGGTGTGTCTCGTGTTACTTGCTATCGGTGTGGCGCTCAACGTCTGCCCGCGCGCCGGTTCAGCGCAAGATACTCCGACTCCAACTGCGAACGATGCCGTGCCCGGCCTCGCGGAGTTGCAGCAAGGCGAATATGAACGTGCGGTGCAGTTATTAACCGCGCGGTTGGCATCGTCGCCTACGGATGCAACGGCCGAGAAATATCTGTTGCGCGCTTACATGGAGACGGGGCGTTACGCGGAAGTTGAAAGTAGCGCGCGCAAATTTCTGACGCAGACACCGAACGCGTGCGGCGTGCGGCACATGCTGGCTGAAAGTTTGACGGCGACGGGTCGTTATAGCGAAGCCGTCGGCGAGTTCGAGCGCGCCGCAAAAGATTTGACGACGGCAAAGGCCGCGCCCGCCGAATATTATGAAAGCGATCTGCGCCGCGCCGAAGTCTTGAAACTCACAGGGCAGGACGAGCGCGCGCGCGAAATCTTTCAGACCATCGCCGGTTATTACAATGACACCGAACCGCAGACCGCGCCTGACCTGACGCTGGCTGCGCGTGCCCTCGTCCAACTTGAAAAATATAAAGACGCGAGCGAGCTTTACACGGCCGCCATCGATGCCGACCCGGAGTTTATCGAAGCACACTTGGGCGGCGGCGAGTTGTTCACGGAAAAATATAATTACGCCGAGGCGGCGCAGTTCTTCGCCGACGCGCTTGAGATCAATCCGAACAGCGCCCGCGCGCATCTGGGCCTCGCCGCCAACAAACGACTCGAAGGCGACGGCGAAGTGGTGGCGGCGCTCGCCCGCGCGCTCACGATCAATCCAAATTTGGTTGAGGCCCGCGCGCTCAAAGCCGGCCTCGACTTGGAAGCGGGCGAGTACGATACTGCGGCGCTTGAATTGGACAAGGTGCTCAAGACCAATCCGCGCGCGCTCGAAGCACATGCCTTGCGCGCCGCGCTTGCTTATCTGCAAGACCGCGATTATGAACCGGCCGTGCAGCAGGCGCTCGCCATCAATCCGCGCTACGGTGCGCTCTACGACACGCTCGCGCACTACGCGACGATCACGCGGCGCACGGCGCAGGCGGCCGAGTTTGCGCGGCGCGGCGTCGCGCTCGCACCACGTCTATGGCGCGCGCATCTCAGTCTGGGTATGGCGCTGCTGCGGCTTGGTCGCATGGACGAAGGGCGCGCGGCTGTTGAGACATCGTTTGCGGGCGACCCGTTCAACGTCTGGGCCAAGAACACGCTCGATCTGCTCGACGAGATGCGCGACTATCGCGAGACGAAGCGCGGCGCTTTTCTCATCAAAGCCGATGCGAAAGAGAGCGACGTGCTTGCGCCTTACGCGGCCGAGTTGCTCGAAGAAGCGGCGGCGAAACTGACGGCGAAGTATCGCTTCACGCCGCAAGGTCCGGTCGTCGTCGAGTTGTTCCCGAACCATGAAGACTTCGCGGTGCGCGCTCTTGGCTTGCCCGGCCTCGGCGCGTTGGGCGTCTGCTTCGGGCCCGTCATCGCGCAGGACTCGCCCTCTGCGCGACCCGCTGGACAGTTCAACTGGGGCAGCACGCTCTGGCACGAGTACACGCACGTCATCACTTTGCAGATGACCGACTATCGCATCCCGCGTTGGTTCTCCGAAGGGCTGTCGGTTTATGAGGAGCGGCGTGCGCGCCCCGGTTGGGGCGACGAGTGGAATCCGTTTGTGCTACGCGCCTTCGCGGCCGGGCGCTGGTTCAAGATCAATGATCTCGATGCGGGCTTCATGCGTCCGCGCACGCCGACCGATGTGTCGCTCGCATATTTTCAAGCGTCGCAAGTCTGCGAGTTCATCACCGAACGTTACGGCTTCGACGCGATCCTGCGTATGCTCGCGCTCTATCGTGACAAGGCGCGCACGCCCGACGTGCTGCGGCAGGCGTTGAAGCTGAGCGAGAGCGAGTTCGACCGCGCGTTTATGGAGTACGTCGCAAGCAAAGCGCGACCGTTGCAACAGGCGCTCGGCGACGAAGGCGCGCTCGCCATGCAGTTGTCTAAAGAGGCCGTCGTTAAACTGCTTGGCACGCAGGAGACGTTCGCGCTGCACCTGCGCGCGGGCGCGTTGGCGCAAGCAGAAGGCGACACGGCAAGCGCGACGCGCCACTTCAAACGCGCCGTCGAGTTGTTCCCTTACTACACCGGCGAAGGTAACGCTTACGACGCGCTCGCGGACATCTATGACAAGCAAGGCGACACGGCCGCGGCCGCAGACGCGCTGGCATTGCTCGTCAAGCAGGACGAGAATAATCTGCCGGCCGTCGAGCGGCTTGCGCGCCTGCGGCTCAAGCAGAATGATCCGCCGTGCCCTCGAAGCCTTGCGTTTGAGTTTTTACGTCAGCCCTTTTGAGCAGGCGGCGCACGCGCGCGCAGGCGAGTTGTATTTGACGCAGAGCGATGCGCCGCACGCGCTCAATGAATTTCAAGCGGCGCTCGCTTTGCAGCCGCCGAACGCAGCCGAGGCCAATTACAATGTCGCCCGTGCTTATCACGCGCTCGGCCGAACGCCGGAAGCAAAACGCGCCGTGCTGCGTGCGCTCGAATCCGCGCCAAGTTATGACAAGGCGCAAGAGTTATTGTTAATCATCACGGGACAGTGAGCCGTTGGGTGGATCGTGTGGGCAAGGAGAGATGAATGGCTGTTGAGACGACTGTGATACGCGACGAGGAGTTGCTGGACAAACTGGCGACGGCGCGCGAAAAGTTGCTGCGTGAGATACGCAAGGCGATCATCGGGCAAGACGATGTGATCGAGCAGGTGTTGCTGTCGCTCTTTGTCGGCGGGCACTCGATCATCACGGGCGTGCCCGGTCTGGCCAAGACATTGCTCGTTAGCACTATCGCATCAGTGCTCGACCTTTCGTTCAAGCGCATCCAGTTCACGCCCGACCTGATGCCCGCCGACATCACCGGCACGGAGATCATCGAAGAAGACCGCGCGACAGGTCGCCGCGCACTTCAGTTCATTCGCGGTCCCGTCTTCGCCAACATCGTCCTTGCAGACGAGATCAACCGCACGCCGCCGAAGACGCAAGCCGCGCTGCTCGAAGCGATGCAGGAAGGGCGCGTCACCGTGCAAGGCGTGAGCTACGAACTGCCGCGCCCCTTCCACGTCCTCGCCACGCAAAACCCGATTGAGATGGAAGGCACGTACCCTTTGCCCGAAGCGCAACTCGACCGCTTCATGTTTCAGATCAGGATCGGTTATCTGCCCGAAGAGGACGAGGTGGCGGTCGTCAAGCAGACGACCGCGCCGCAGGATTACGAGTTTGCGCCCGTGATGACGGCCGACGAGATCATCGCCTTTCAACGGCTCGTGCGCCAAGTGCCCGCGTCCGACACGGTGACGCGCTACGCCGTTCGTCTGGCCAGCGCGAGCCGCCCGGCCCCGCCGCGCCTGAGTTCGTCAATCGTTGGGTGACGTGGGGCGCATCTCTGCGCGCGTCGCAGTTTTTGATCCTCGGCGGCAAGGCGCGCGCCATCCTGCGCGGCCGCTACAACGTCGCCTGCGAAGACGTGCGCGCCGTTGCGCCTGCGGTCCTGCGTCATCGCATCCTCTTGAACTATCAGGCCGAAGCGGAGAAGGCTGACTCCGATCAGGTCATCAAACAATTAATCGAGACTGTGCCTGAGCCGAAGTCGGGACTTTAAGACCGGATGTAAGCGCGGCGTTGCGCGGCATAGACTTGATGCAGACCACACTTACTTTGAGTCTCAGCCGTGGCTGAGACGGAAAGGCCGTTAACTAACATGGATAGATTCCTCGTTCGATATGCGCCGTACCTCTACGCGCTCTTGCGCATCGTTGTGGGCTTGTTGTTCACCATGCACGGCACGCAGAAACTGTTCGGCATCCCCGGCAACAAGCCCCCTATGCCGCTGGCTTCTCTGGTCGGCGTGGCCGGTGCAATCGAACTGATCTGCGGGTTGATGATCTTGATCGGGTTGCTGGCCAGCATCGCCGGGTTCATCGCCAGCGGGCTGATGGCCGTCGCTTATTTCATGGCCCACTTCCCAAACGGCTTCTGGCCCATCATAAATCAAGGCGAGTTGGCCGTCATCTATTGCTTCGTCTTCCTCTACATCGCTGCGCGCGGATCGGGCGTTTGGAGCGTGGACTCGCTCATCGGCTGGCGGCGACCTGAGCCGTCTAGCCGCTGGTGAAATGAACTATGTGGTGGCGGCGTAAAAAACAGGTCATAGCGGAGCGCGACGCAGCGGTGAGCGCGCCTGCGATGCACGCGCCCGGCGGCCCTGCGCGTTTCCTCGATCCGGAAGTGCTGGCGCGCATCGGCTCGTTAGAGTTACTGGCGCGCGCCGTGGTCGAAGGCTTCATCGCGGGCTTGCATCGGTCGCCGTTCACAGGGTTCTCCACGGAGTTCACGGAATACAGGCAGTACAACCCCGGCGACGATCTGCGCTATCTCGATTGGCGTCTGCTCGGCCGCACCGACCGCTACTTCATCAAGAAGTATCGCGCCGACACCAACACGCAATGTCATCTGCTCGTGGACACGAGCGCGTCGATGCGCTACGCGAGCGCAGGCGCGGTGACGAAACTGCAATACGCGCAGTTTCTCGCCGCCGCGCTCGCACACCTCGCCGCGCGCCAGCAAGACGCCGTCGGCTTAGTCGCCTTCGGTCAAGGGCTGCACACGCACGTTCCGGCGCGCAACCGCACGGGTCACCTGCGAACGATCTACGGTCAACTCAGCACACTCACCGCCGACGGCGAGACGCGCTTAAGTGACGCGCTGCATCAAACGGCGGAACGTCTGACGCGGCGCGGCCTCATTGTGCTCATCTCGGATTTTTACGAGCAGCCCGAACGGCTCGCCGCCGCGTTCCAGCACTTGCGCTTTCGCGGGCACGACATCATCGCCTTTCATGTGCTCGATAAAAACGAGGTCGAGTTCAACTTCGACGACGCGGTGCTCTTGCTCGAAGACGCCGAGACGACGGAGCAGTTGCCCGTGCTGCCCGATGTGGTCGCGGGCGGCTATCGCGCGCGCATGCAAGCGCACGTCGCTGCTCTGCGACAGACGGCCGCCGCCAATCACGTTGACTACGAACTGTTCACGACCGATCAACCGCTCGACTTCGCGCTGTTCTCTTTCTTATCGCGGCGCGCGGGCAAGTAACGATTCGTTGCTATTCAACCGATGTCGTTTCTGAATCCATTTTTCCTGCTCGGCTTGGCGGCGCTCGCCGCGCCTGTGCTCGTGCATCTCGTCAGACGCACACGCGCGCGCCGCGTCGAGTTCCCGGCGCTCGTCTTCGTGCGGCAAGTGCCGCAACGCACCATCCGGCGCAGGACGCTGCACAACTTGCTGCTCCTCATCCTGCGTTGTCTGGCGTTGCTGCTCGTCGTCTTAGCCTTCACGCGGCCGTTCTTCGGTGGCGGCAGCGCGGCCCAAGCAGAGTCGGCGCGCGCGAGCGTCATCTTGATCGACACATCGCTCAGCATGCAGCAGGGCGCGCACTTCACAGAGGCGCTGGCGCACGCTGACGCGCTCGTTAACGCGGCGCTGCCCGACGAACGACTCGCGCTCATGACGTTCGGCACGCGCTACGAGGTTGTGCGCGGTTTCACCGCCGACAGGCAGAGCGTGCGCGGCGCGCTCGCCAGCCTCGGCGCGAGCTACGAAGGCACTGATTACGAGCAAGCTCTGCGCGGGGCTGAAACGCTGCTCGACGAGTTGCGACTGACGGGGCAGAAGCGCATCTTTCTGATCTCTGATTATCAAGCCGCCGGTTGGCACGCGGCGCGCGCCACCTTCAAACTGCGCGACGACATACGCCTCGCGCTCGTGGATGTCGGCGGCGACCCGGCGGCGAACGTGGCCGTGACGAACGTGGAAGCACGCGGCGTGGTCTATGGTCAGAAGTACGCGGACAAGTTGGCCGTCCATGTCAGCAACTTCGGCGACGAAGCGCACGAACGGCTCGCGTTGGATTTTCAAATCAACGACCAGACGGTCGAGAAGCGCGAGTTGAGTCTTGCGCCGCGCGATGCGAAGGTCTTCGAGTTCACCGGCTTCAATCTAACGGAAGGCCCGAACCGCTGCGTCATACGCCTGCGCGCCGACGACTTCGCGCCCGACAACGAATTCTATTTCACCTTGCGCCGCGTAGCCCCTGCGCGCGCGCTCATCATCGACAGCGCCGTGCGCGGGCGCGGCGATAGTTTCTATCTGCAAAGCGCGTTGACGACGGGCGAGAATCTGCCCTTCACGTTCACGGTCAAGAGCGCGGGCGCAATCGATCCGGCCGACGTGGCCAATCATGCCCTGATCATCCTCAACGATGCGGGCACACTAACGGGCGCGTTGCTCGATGCCGTCACGAAATACGTCGAAGCGGGCGGCGCGCTCATCATCGCCACGGGCCCGCACACGAAGGCCGAGAGTTTCAATCAAGCCTACGCGCGCATCGCACCGGCAACGCTGCGTGATGCGGTCCAACTTCAACGTGGCGAGAGCATTGCGATCACGGACGTGAAACTGGCGCATCCCGTCTTTGAAATCTTTCGCGGCGGCGGGCGACTGGCGGCGGCGCGCGCCTTCGGCTATTACCGCGCAGAGCCGCGCGCCGATGCCAACGTGCTCGCGCGCTTTGAAGACGGCAGCCCTGCGCTCGTCGAGTCCGGCAGTAACACGAAAGGGCGTGTGCTGTTCTTCGCGTCCACGCTCGGCACGAGTTGGACCGATCTGCCGCTGACGCCGCTCTACTTGCCGCTGGTCCAACAGATGGTGCGCTATCTCGGCGCGCGCGACATGCCCGCGTGGCACAGGCTCGGTCAAACTTTCACGGTCGCACCAGAGCCACAGGGCGGGCCGCCGGCCGTCGATACACCCACGGGCGCGCGGCTTAGGACCAATAGTCTGACGCCTGCGGGCGAGTTGCTGATCACGGCGCGCGAACCGGGCTTCTATCGTCTGCGTTACAACGCGCAACCTGAGTTCGCGGCGGTCAACGTGGCCGACGACGAGGGCGACTTCACGAAGCTCGACACGGCTGAGTTTCTCGCGGGCGTGGCGGGCGGCGACGCAGCCGCGCCGGCCGATATGGCGGCGCGTGATAAGTTGAGCAACGAAGAGATCGAAGCGCGGCAGCGTGTGTGGTGGCCGTTGCTGTTCGGCGCGTTGCTGTTGTTCGCCGCCGAGTTGCTGCTCGCGCGGCGGACGAAGATGGTGAAGATGATCGGGTGAAGATGCGAGGGCGTTCGATGAATTATGAAGGCGCACAACTACGCGACCTGATCCGCGCGACGCGGCAACGGCGGCGGCTGCTGCTGGCGCTGCGGGGCGTGGCCGTTTGTCTCGGCATCGGGGCGTGTGTCCTGTTGTTGACGGGTTGGGCGGCGCATCGTTACCGGCATAGCGAAGCGGCGCTCATTGCGTTGCGCCTCGGCGCGCTCACCGTCTGCGCCGCGACCGCGTACCTTGCGCTCGTGCGCCCGCTCATGCGGCGCATCACGGATGCGCGCCTTGCGCGTCTGATTGAAGAACGTGCGCCGGGTGCGGACGACCGTTTTGTGACGGCGGTTGAAATTGCCGCTGCCGCGCCGCGCGGCGTGTCGCCGGCCATCGTGCAGCGGCTCGTATCGGATGCCGACAGGACGGCGGCCACGGTCGATGCGAACGCAATAGTGCAGCGGCGTTCGTTGTCGGCTTACGGGGCGCTGGCGCTCGCAAGTCTGCTGGTCTTTGTCGGCGTGTTGAAATGGGGGCCGGGGTCTGTGGCGCAAGGTGTCGCGCAACTCGTCGCACCCGCGAGTCTTGCGGCCGCGCCGAACGCGTTGAGCATCAAGGTCAAACCGGGCACGGCGCGTGTGCCGAAGGGATCGGATCAAGAGATCACGGCCACGCTCGTTAACTTCAACGCCGAGCCGGTCACGTTCTTCACGCGCCCGCTCGGTGCGAAAGACGATGCGGGCTGGCAAGGGCAACCGATGGAAGCGGCGAAGGCCGAGCGCGAGTTTCAATTCTCGATCTTCAACATACAGTCGTCGGTAGAGTATTTCGTCGAAGCAAACAACGTGCGCTCGGAAGTGTTCAAGTTAGACGTGGCCGATCTGCCGTTCGTCAAGCAACTCGACCTCGCGCTCAACTTCCCCGCGTACACGCGCATTGCCGCGAAGACGATTGAAGACGGCGGCGACATCGCCGCGTTGAAAGGCACGGTGGCGACGATCACGGCGCGCTTGTCTAACCGGGCCAGTGCCGCGCGGCTCGTGCTTGCAGACGGGCGCAAGGTTGAGATGCGTGCTATTGGTCCGGACTTCGTGGGCGCGCTAACGGTCGCGGGCGATACGAGTTATTACGTCGAACTTGTTAGCGTGGACGGCGAAACATATCGCGGCTCGAACGAGTATGACATCACCGTGTTGACGGACCAGCCGCCATCGATCAGTTTCGAACGACCGGGGCGCGACACGAAGGCGACAAGTTTAGAAGAGGTCTTCACGCAGGCGCGCGCTGAAGACGATTACGGCGTCGCGGCGGTCGAGATGTTCTTCTCGGTCAACGGCGGCGCGGAACGGAAGATCAACTTACAGGACCTAAGCCGCGATGCGGCACGCAGTCTGACGGGCACGCACACTTTCTTTCTCGAAGAGTTCAAACTAAAGCCCGGCGACTTCATCTCTTATTACGCGAAGGCGCGCGATGCCGCCAGCGAGACGACAAGCGACATCTACTTTATCGAAGTCAAGCCGTTTGAGATGCAGTATCGTCAGATTCAACAGGACGGTGCGGGCGGTGGCGGCGGCGGAAGCGAAGAACAGAATGCGTTGACGCATAGGCAGAAAGAGTTGATCGCCGCGACGCATCGCTTGCTGCGCGAAGGCACACGCTACACGGCGCAGGAACGCACAGAAGGTTATGCGGCGGTCGTCGCCGGGCAAGAGAAGTTGCGCGCGGACACGACCGAGTTTATCGGCCGCATCGGCAAGCGGCTCGGCGAGCAGCCCGCCGAATCGAGCCAGATCGCACAGATGGTGCGCCACCTGATTCAAGCCGCGAGCGAGATGGGCGCGGCCGTCCCGCCGTTAAAGCAACAGGGCGGCGGCGATGCGTTGCCGCCTGAACAGCGTGCGTTGCAACAACTGCTGGCCGCCGATGCGGTCCTGCGCGAGATGCAGGTCGCCTTCGGCAATCAACAGGGCGGCGGTGGCAGTGGTAGTGAACGTGAGTCGCGTGAGATGACGGACTTGTTCGAGTTGGAACTCGACAAGATGAAGAACCAGTATGAGACGTTGCAGCGCGAGCAGCGGCAACAGGCGCGGCAGGAGAAGACGGAAGCGGAACGCAGGTTGGAAGAGTTGGCCCGCAGGCAAGAGCGTGCGTTGGAAGAACAGCGCCGACGACAACAACAAGGACAGCCGCGCAACAGCGCGAGCGGCGGCGGCGGTGGGCGTCAGCAGCAAGAATTGATCGAAGAAGCGCGCAAGGCGGCGCGCGAGTTGGAGCGTCTGTCCCGCGAGCGGCGTGATGCGCGTATGCAGGAGTTGAGCCGGCAACTTGAGCAGGCAGCGGACGAGATGCAACGGGCGCAAGCTTCGTCGGCGAATAACATGAACGAGTCAATCGCGCAGGGCGAGCGCGCGCTCGAACGTCTGGAACAGACGCGGCGGCGGTTGCAGCAGATGAGCAGCGGCGGCAATGGCCAGCAAGGACGCAAGCAGGAGATCGGCGAGTTGCGGCAGCGCGCCGCCGAAGCCGCTGCCCGTCAACGCGAGATCGGACGCGACGTTGAGAACCTCGCGCGGCGCGGTGGGGCAGAGCGGCAGGACGCGGCGGGGCAGAGTGCGCGCGCTCGTTTAGCGGAACGCAAGAACGCGCTCGCCGACTCGGTTAATAATCTTGAGCAGGACATTGAACAGCAGGCGCGCGCGCTCGGTGAAGGGCAACAGCGTGCGGCGCGGCAGTTGGCCGATGCCGCCGAATCGCTGCGGCGCAACCGCGTGGCCGAGCGCATACAGAGCGGCAAGCGCAGCTTAGAAAACAATCAAGCCGACGCGGCACGGGCCGAAGAACGCGCCGTCGAGCGTGGCCTCAACGAGTTGGCGGAACGCTTGCAAGCGGCCGAGTCGGCCGCCGGTCGCAACGCAGCGTCAAACGCGGAAGAGGCGCTTGAGCGCACACGGCGCCTCGCCGACGATCTCGAATCATTGCGCCGCCGGCTCGATCAGAGAAGCGCGGGCCGACCAGATCGTGCGGGTCAACAACAGAGCAATCAACAGCAGGGCAATCAGCAACAAGGTAGTCAACAGCAAGGTAATCAACAGCAAGGCAAGCAGCAGACAGGCGGACAGCAACAAGGTGGTCAGTCACAGGCGGGGCAGCAACAGCAGGGCGCGCAGGCGGGGCAGCCGGAGCAGGGTGGCGCGGGCGGCAACGGTGGCGGTGATGCGCGGCAGCTTGGCGCGGAGTGGCGCGAGCGGCTGCGTGATGCCGAGGAGTTGCGCCGCGCGGTCGGTGGGACAGCGAATAATCCGGTCGGCGATCTCGGTCAGACCATCGAACAACTGCGGCGACTGGCGGACGGGCGCATGCAAGGCGACGCGCAGACGGCCGCGGCCCTCAAGGCGCAAGTGATCGAGCCGTTGCGGCAACTCGAACTTGAGTTGAGTCGCCGCCTGCAAGCGCAGTTCGGTCGCACCAACTTGCGCCTCGGCGATGAAGGCGCAGCCCCGGAACGTTATCGCAAATCGGTGGAGGAATATTACCGCCGGCTCTCGCAGGGCGGTCGGAGGTAAGGCGCGATGCCGGGTCTAAAACAGATGCTATTGGTCCGCGTTGCTGTTGTTGTTGTTGCTGCTGCCGGCGACGGGGCAGCGGCGCGGCCTCGAAGGGTTAGGCGGGCGGGGCAGGCAAGGGCAAGGCGCGGTCGCGGCCGGCGTCGTTCATTCCAGTGGCGAGTTCACGTTCATGCGCGCGATCTATCATTCGCCTTACTCGCCTTACGGCCGGGGCGGTTCGTGGACCGTTGATTTCCCAGAAGCCGACAACCACTTCAGCCTCGGCATACGCGAATGGGCGGGCACTAATTTGAACGTCTCGGCGCAGCCCGTGCAGTTGGAACTCATGGACGAGCGCCTGTTCGATTATCCGTTGATCTATTTCGTCGAACCCGGCTTCCTTGAGTTGTCGCCGGAAGAAGCGGCGCGGCTGCGCGAGTACATCATGCGGGGCGGCTTCATCTTCTTCGACGACTTTTGGGGCGAAGCCGAATGGCAGAACGTGCAGGAGCAACTGAAGAAGGCGCTGCCCGAATATCAGATCAAAGACTTACCGCTCAACCATCCGGTCTTTCATTCTTATCTGGACATCGAAGAGGTTGTCCAAGTGCCCAACATCTATAACGCGCAGCGCGGCATCACGTCCGAGAAGGGCGGCGTCGTGCCGCACTACATGGGCATAGAGGACAAGGACGGCCGGCTCGTCGTCTTCATCGCGCGCAACTGCGACTTGGGCGACGCGTGGGAGTGGATCAACGATGCGCGCTATCCGGTCAAGTACGGCCTCGCCGCTTACAAGGTCGGCATCAACGTCGTCATCTATGCGATGAGTCATTAGCGCCCGCGTGCTGCGCCTGTGAGTCACGATGTGCTGCGCGCGTATTTAATGCAGCGCGCATACGGGTCCCGCCTTTTCCCGCTTATTTCAAATCCGCACCTTCTGGGGTATGCTTGCGCGCGACGCGCGCGTGTTCCCCCAAGACTGCACAAGCTACACATGACAGATTCCACACAGCCGCCTGATGACCGCGAGGCGTTTGCGCGGTTCATAGCCACGCTCGACTCTGACCCGGACGAAGCCGGTCGCCGTTACCTGCGCCTGCACAGGAAACTGGTCGGCTTGTTCAGTATGAACGGCATCTCCGATCCGATGGACGCCGCCGACGAGACGATTACACGCGCTGGCCACAAACTCTGCGCCGGGGCAGAGGTGTCTGATCTGGAAAACTTCTGCAAGGGCATTGCCCGCAACATCATCAAGGAACGCCTGCGCAAGCAGCGGCGCGAAAGTAAGGCGTTTCTAGAGTTTATTGCCAACATCGCCAACGCCACCGGTGAGCAGGTCGAACGCATCGACCGCTTATTGCAGCCCTGTTTCGCGGAGTTGACCGAAGACGATCAGACCTTGCTGCGGGACTATTGCCGGATTCCACGCGGGCGCGCGCGCGCTGAATACAGGCGGCAACTGGCTGAGCACATGCACATTTCGATGCTAGCGTTGCGGCTGCGCGTAACGCGCTTGCGCCGCCGCTTGACAGATTGTGCCAAGAAACGTTCAAAGCAAAATTAAAGGCGTCACTTTGCTATGCAACAAATCAAAGCTTTGGTGCATACTATTGTAGAAACCGTTGGCAGTAATCTGGCAACCGTGGTCGCATTCCAAGTTATTACAAAAGCATGACTAACAAACGTATTAATGCTGGTTATGATCTGCTGACCGACCTGACCGAAGCAGACTTGGCGCAGTTCGAGGATGAGCATTTCACCGAACGGGCCATTGCTTATCTGCTGGCGGAACTATCCGAAGCAGAAGCCGAGCAGTTTGAAGCCGAGTGTTTTGACAGGCCGAACTGGCCGCCCAACTCGAACTGATCGAAGATGATCTGATCGACGCCTACCTGCGTAAAGAACTCACACCGGAACGACGACAACGCTTTGAGCAAAACTATGCGACCACCGAAGCGCGGCAAGCGCACATCACCACGGTCGCCCGGCTCTCTTGCCACGCCGAACCGGCCACGTTGACCTTGCTTGAGCGCTTCCTTGAATTTTGGCGCAGCCAACCGTGGGGCCTACGCATGGTCGCGGCCTTCGCGCCGGTCGTCATCATTGCCGCCGCCTTCTGGTTCACGCTAGCCTACGCGCCGAGTGCGCCCCAAACCTTTGCGACGCTGGCCTTGACCATCAACGTCAACAACAACCGCGCCGACGGCATGCAAGCCGGCCGCGTCAAACTCCCGCTCAACGCCGACGCCCTCAGAATTTCTCTGACACTGCCCGACGGTGTGCCACAGGCGGCGCGCTATCGCGTCGCGTTAGAGAATGAGCAGGGCGAGAGCCGACCTGTGGAGGTCGCCAGCCGCGACGCGCAATCAGTCTCGATCATGCTGCCGGCGACCCAAGTCGCGCGCGGGGCATATGCTGTGAAACTCTTCGTGGTCAAAGACGACGGCACGGAGCAACGCATTCAAGGCAGCTATTTCTTCATCGTCGAATAATTATCTGCGCGCTTATTTCAGGCGTAATCTACGACGGCGATACCACCACGCAGCGCCCACCAACAACGTCAACAACGTCCCGCCCATGATGCCCTTGCGCGCCAACGTCAGACCCACTGTGGCGGCGGCGGGCGCAGGCTTGATGACGTGGCGATACTCGCCCTGCAAGGTAAACGCGGCCCAGTAATAAGGCGCGTGCCAATCGGGGTTTTGCCGGATGCGATTCTGCGCCGCGCGCAAAGCCGCCGCCGGGGGCAGCCCTTCTTGCAGCATCTGGCTGTAAAACTCCCGCATCAACTCGGCCGTCGCCTCGTCGTCCACTTTCCACAAACTGGCCACGACGCTCGACGCACCCGCGTACATGAAGCCGCGTGTCAGGCCGAGCAGACCTTCACCGCGCACGTCTTTACCGAGCGCCGTCTGGCACGCGCTCAAGACGACGAGATCGACCGGCGCACGCAGACCGTAGATGTCTTGCAATCCGACGAAGCCGTTCTGCTCGTGCCCGTCGCGGTCCACCGTGGACAGCACGAGGCCGGACATTTCGGGTTGTTTCGGATCGAGGAAACCGTGCGTGGCGAAGTGCAGGATCGCGTATTGCGTCAAATCGGTGCTGAGCAACTGTGCGCGTGTGGCGTCGGCCCCCATGGCCACGAACGTCTTGCCCCCTGCGGCCACGGCGCGCAGATTGTCCAGTTCACGCTTGGCGTAAAATAGGGGCTTGAGGACGGTCGGATCGAACCTGTCGCCGTTAAGCTCAAGGTCGCGCAAGGCGTGGTACAGACCCGCCGACGCAAGTGTCTGCATAGCGGCCAATTGGCCATTGTCGTTCGTGTCTTTGCGTTGCTCATAGTTCGATGCGAACACCGGGTCACCGAACGCCGCCAACACGTTCGCTGGTTGCCGCCGCGCCGCTTCCTGTTGCAAGTCGCCTAGGATAGAAGCCGACGGTGCGTTGATGATTTCGTAGTTGACGACGAGCGGTTCGTTAGCGCCTGACGGCGCGGGCAAGACTTGAAAGGGGATGTAATTGAGCGCCCCATCCGCGACGACGATGATGCGCCGCTTGTTCAATTCGGCGGCGACGGGTGACAAGATCATCTGTGCCAACGCCTGCGCCGCCGCGTCTAAGTCGGCCGCAGTCCGCGCGTCGGGCGGCGTCTTCAACGCCTGATAAACTTTTTCCTCCGCCGCTTTGATCGACGCCTCGGCCGGCAACTCGTAACTCGTGAACCGGTCGCGCGTCACGGCCCAGACGTAACTCCGCGCCGCGCCGAGGCTGTATTCCAACAGGAGCGTCTCGTCGTCGGCGACGACCTGCTCCTGTATGCGGCGCAAGTCCCACGCCGTTGGCCGGGCTAGCTGCTCGTAGGCGGGACAGCGCGCGCGGATGGTGTCGATGACTTGCCGGTATTCATTTTCCAGCCGCGCCAGTTCAGCCTCAAGCGCCAACAGTTCTTCACGTTTATAGGCCCGCCCCAACAGCGCGATCTTATCGTCAGCTTTCACCCGGAGCAGTTGGCGCAACGATCTTTCCTGCTTGGCCAGTTGGTCGTCGACGCCGGGAGCAAGGTTCGTCTGTGTCGCGTGCAACAACTGGGCCAGCGAGCGTGCTCTGGCCAGTTCGCTGATCTCGAAAGCCCGCACGGCGAAATCCTGCGCCGGTTGCGCCGCATGCTGGTGCATCAGGCAGTCGATGTACTGCTCGTAACGCGCATGCACGGTGGCGGAAAAGGCCGCGGTTAGTTCGCTACTCGTGGCAACGCGGCGCACGTCCTCGGTCAGGGCGATTGACTGCCGCAAGTATTCGGCCGCGGCGTCGTAGTTTTGTTCCCGCGCGGCCAACTGCCCCAACGCATAATAGCTCGCCGCTTGATTCAGCCGGTCGGCTAACTTCGTAAAGGTCGCCAGTGCTTGCTCGTAGTAGCGGCGGGCGAGTTTGAGTTGACCTTGCTGCTCATGGATTTGCCCGATCAGCGCGCGCACCTGCGCGGCTTCGTTCGGGTTGACGGTGTTTGTATAAGTAGTCAAGGCCGTTTGCAGTTCCGGCAAAGCCCCAACATAGTCGCCCTGCGCCAGATAAACGCGGCCGATGTATTCGTGACAATGGGCCGCGTCCAGACTTGCGGGGGCCACGCTGGCCAGTGCTTGCCGGTAGTGCTTTAACGCGGCCTCGTATGCGCCAGACACGTAGTGCGTATTGCCGATGAATATGGTGGTCAGCGTGTCGTCGCGTAGGTCCGGTGTCTGGCGATAATACTCTAAGGCTTGGTTGTATTGGATGAGGCCGTTGTCCGGCAACCCGTTCAAGGTGAAAATATCGCCTAACCCGCAGGCGATCTGGCCCATCTGCGCCGGGTTACTGCTTGTCGCCGGAATGCTTTGGGCTTGGTTCAGGAACGAGACGGCGCTGGTCCACTCACCTCTGCGAATCTCGATGAGGCCCAACATGATCAAAACTTCGGCCTGTTCCTGCGCGTTGTTCAACTCCTGCCATAGTTGCTGTGCCTGTTCATAGTTTGAGATCGCCGCTGACAAGTCGCCCTGCGCCATGTAGCAGCGCCCGATGTGCGCGTAGGTGCGGGCGACGCCGGCCCGGTCGGTCGTCGTCTGCCAGAGCGCGAGTGCTTGTCGCGCCGTTTGCAAGGCGAGGGCATGATTCTCGAAGTTCTGCTGTTCGCTCAGCGTGAGTAGGTCCTGCGCCTGTTGGACGACGGCCGCGTCGGTTTGTGCGCTGCTAAGCGCAGTGAGCGTGATGAGCGCCGGCCCATGCCCCCCGCTGGCGGCCGACAACGCCGCCGTCTGTCCGGCCGGCACAGACCAGAGCAAGACAGCCAACAACGTGAAGAGACTGCGTGATGCTTTCATCAGGTTAGCAAAACGATAACGTGTGCGCCTGCGCGACACGCTGCCCTGTGAGCGCGTGGCGCAGGCGCACGAAGCGCAGTATGCGGAGAGCAGCGAGCATTGACCCGCGCAGCCTAGACCGATTCATCTAAGCTGGCTAAAGAGGCCCTGCGTCAGGAACGACTCGCTGAACGGCATCCCTTTCTCGCTGACTTTTCGGCCACGGTCACGGAGCGCCCGCGTGTCATGTGGATGATTCTTGATGGATTGACACATGCAGCCGTCACCTGTGCGATCTCCCGACCCGACCTTGCCGTCAGGTAAGGGAGCTAGCGAGTTCTCAAGGCTCAGCGGCCCTTCTTGATTGTAAACCAAACTCGCAATGTCTTCGAGCAGCATGTCCTCTGCGCTCGGCTCCGGCAATTTCAACTCTTCACGTCGAGTCTTGCGCTGGGTTGCCTCGAAGTACGCATGCAGAAACTTGAGCCAGTTAGTTTTAGCGAATGCGTACTTGCCATACTCGTCGATAATCGTGCGCTCCGGCTTGGCCCACGGGAAGAACACGGACAGACCGTTCGAGTATTGATAGGCCGGCCCGGCAAAGGCAGAGCGCACGATGAGGTTGTCGTCGCCTTTCTCCAACTTCGCCATGACCGCCTCACAGGCCGTGACGATCTCTTGCAAGAGGTCGGACTTGTCCGCTAACGCTTTACAGCGTTGGTGCAGACAAAAACAGAAGTCGAACAGGTCGGTGTAGTGTTCCTCCCAGTAGCTTTGTGACTTCCAATGAGCCAGCAGGATGGCTTCCTGCTCCAATGAGTCCTTCATGCTGACGCCTGCGATCAGCTTCTCGACCAAAGTTTGGAGCGCGTCTTCCAGATCGGTGATTTTGCGCAAGTCACACAAGCAGAGATCGAACGAGTAGCCGGCCAGAATAAAGTCTGAACTGTTGTACAGACAGTAGTAGAAAATCTTCACCAGCATCTTTTGGATGTTGGTCTTCGGGGTGCGCGCTATTTCGTCCGGGAACGCATCCGCCAGCAACATGCGGTTTAGCCGCCGCTTGTCACCTCGGTTTAAATGCTTCGTCCCTTTGAGCCGTTGCGTCCGCTCGGACAAGTTCAACTGCTGAAGACTCTCGTGTTCGGCCAGCTTGAGATCGCCGGTGAGCCGCTTGAGGTCCTTAACGAGTGCTTTGCGCAGATCAGTGGCAAGCGGCTGCGTGGGCCCGTCAGGTTGCGGGCCGCTAAACCGAGTCAACAGCGCAGTCGTGGCCGTAAGCTGTGGGCGCAGGAGTTCGGAGAGGGGATCAGTCCCGGTCTGCAATTTGTTGGTCAGCCCGGCGACATCAAGCAAGTCATCTTCCGACACCGACGCATTCAGATCATTGAACACGCGGATCAATATCTGGCGATAGGGCCAACTGCCGACGAACGCGGGGCCTTGCGAAGCCAGCATGAAGTTAGCCGTGTCTTGCAGTTCATACGCCACTTCGGCGGCGCTCATCGAACAGCTATTCAAGCTGATCAACTCGAACTCGGCGGCCTTGTTCCTTGTCTTAATCTCCGTTTTGAACTTTTTCAGCAGGCGGCCCAGTTGGCATAGCTTAAGCGAATTGATGGCGGCGTGCTCGTCGAACAGAAACACGTCGTTCCCGACCACCAGCCCGTGGCCGAGCAGGAATAACATGTAATGCCGGGCTGGATAATTTTCGCTGCAAAAGTCCAAAAATCTCGTCAAGGCTGTTTCGGGGTCTGGTTCGTTGCCATTGCCATTACCGTTGGCGTTGGCGTTGGCGTCGGTCGTGTCGGTCGCGTCGGTCGCTGTGTGCGGTTTGGGCGGGCTGGCTTTGGGCGTGCCGTTAACGGCTAACGGCTTGGGCGGGTTGTAGGTAATGCCCTTTTTCGCCAGCGACTTTATCAGCAGTTCTCTGATCGGCGTTACCTCGTCTCTGCTCGTTTCACTATTGTTCCATAGTTTGTCTTCCATCAGGCTCGTGACGAACGGATCGCTGGCGTTAAGGCCGATAAACCCGCTGACTGATTGGTTGGGGCGGTTCAGTTTCTTAATCAGGTTGACATCGAAGACGTGCGTCGGCGTGTTCGGCGTCTGCGGATCGAACTGGACGACGACGTTGGCGTCCGGGTGAAAGCCGGACTGTTTGAGTGCTTTGAGTTGCGAGACAACACTGGGCGCGAGCGGATTGTCGCTCGCAAAATAGAACATCAACGTCCATTCCTTCTCCTGTTTTTCAGACATGGGGCGCTATCTCCTTTTGCGTGGTGGCAAGATTTCAACGGCCGGACTCTGCGGCTGCGGCACGAGCTTGTGAAGGTGTTCCCGGCCAGAGCGCGCACAGAGTAGTACATACACTTTTAATGTGTCTATATCTGGAAATGTTTCGGCCGGGCAGCGGCCGTGGGCGGGTTGGCTAACAACCGGGCGGACTTCTTAAGGTCAGCCGCTTACGACCGCGCCGCCGCAGCTTGAGCCAGCGCCGGCCGTGCAGCCGAAGCAGTGCGCGGCTGTCATCACGCGGCGGCCGGCGAATTGTTCGGCGGTCAAACTCTGAGATTGTTTGCGGCAAGTCGGGCGCGACGCCGAGGTCGAGCATTTGATTGAAGTCGCAATCGTAGAGGCGGCCCGTCCAGTCAACGCTGACGAGGCTGCGGCACATCAGGCCTGCGACCGCCTGCGGGTTGAAGGCTTCGACCAGCTTGCGCATGTAACGTTCTTCGTTGCCGCTGCGGCGCAGGTAATCGAGAAACCGCTTGATCGGCATGTTCGTGATCGTGTAGAGGTGATTGAACGAGACTTGATAACGCGCCAGCAGTTCGCGTTTGAAATCAGCTTCGATAGACGCTTGCGGCGGCGGCAGGAATGCGCCGACGGGATTATAGACAAGATGCAGGTCGAGGCCCGCTGCCCGCCACGCCGTAGCCGACGGCGTTCAAACGGCGCAGCGCCGCAATAGATTTTTCAAAGACGCCACGCCCGCGTTGCGCGTCCGTCTGCTGTTCGAGAAAGTAGGGCAGCGACGAGACGACTTCAACTTCGTGTGCGCGGAAGAACTCGGGCAGGTCGTCTTGCCCCGGCTCGAACATGACGGTCAGGTTGTGCCGCACCATGACGTGCGCGCCGAGTGCCCGCGCTCGCTCGACGAGATAACGGAACGACGGGTTCAACTCAGGCGCGCCGCCCGTGATGTCCACAGTAGCAAAGTGAAACCGGCGCAGCGCGGCGATGACCTGCTCGACTGTCTCGCGGGTCATGATCTCTGTGCGCGCAGGCGACGCATCGACGTGACAATGCTTGCACGCTTGATTGCACAACTTGCCGACGTTCACCTGCAACGTCTCGACCACGCCCGCGCGCAACTCAAGCCCGTGCGCCGCCAAGCGTCTCGGTAAAATCGACGGGCGCACGCGCCGCGCCTTCTGCATTCAAGACGGGTAAAGCTTGCGGCATTACATCGACACCTTGTTGACGGAGTTGTGCGCTTGCAGGCCGTGGATGAGCGTCGCGCCGCCGCGCAAGGCCGAGGCCATGTGTATGGCTTCGGTCATCTGCTCCATGTTCGAGCCGGCTTCGAGGCATGATTGCGCGTAAGCGTCGATGCAATAGGGACACTGCAAGGCGTGCGCGACGGCGAGGCCGATCAGCGCCTTCTCGCGCCGCGTCAGCGCGCCGTCCTCCTGACACGCCTGATACCACGCCATGAACTTCTCGAAGAGATCGGGCCGGTGCTTGCCCATGTCAGCAAAACGATGCAGGTCTTCTTCATCATAATAGGGCATGCGTGTGATACTCCGTGGACACAATGCTTACGCCGCTGCGTCCGGTCGTGATCGTGATGGTCAAAGCCCCGCGCGCGGGCTTGGTTAAAACGCGGCTCGGGCCTGCGTTGGCCGCAACGGACGCGGCCGCGTTGGCCGCGTGCTTCGTGCGCGATGTTGTCGCCACAGCTTTGCGCGTCGTGCCGGAACTGCTCGTGGCCTATGCGCCCGCCGACGGTCGCGCGTTGCTCGAACCACTCTTGCCGAAGGGGCTGCACTGGGTCGCGCAACAGGGCGCAGACCTCGGCGCGCGCCTCGCAGCAGCCGTCGCGCACGCGGCCGCGCTCGGCTGCGCTCCCATCCTCGTCTTAGGCGCGGACAGTCCGACGCTGCCCGACTCGTTCATCGAAACGGCGCGCGCCGCACTGACCGACGACGCAGCCGATGTCGTGCTGGGGCCGACCACAGACGGCGGCTATTATCTCGTCGGCCTGCGCCAGCCCGCGCCGACTCTTTTTCAAAACATCGCGTGGAGCACGCCGCACGCGTATGAACAAACCGCGGCCAATGTCGCCCGGTTGGGCTTGCGCCTGCTTGCGTTGCCCGCGTGGTACGACGTGGACACGTGCGCCGATCTCTTACGTCTGCGTGCTGAAGTCTGCGCTGACGAGCAGGCGCGGGCGCGCGCACCCCACACTTATCATTGGCTGTGCGCGCACGACCTGTCGCCTCGCACAGATGCCTGACGGATACTTAGGACCAAGCAGGTCGTTAACCAGCAACGCGCTTTAGTTTCGCGCACCGCGTATCGGCGCGTAAAGCCGGTTGAGCACGTGCGGGTTGACGCCGAGCCAGTAGAGTCCTTGCAGGATGGCCCAACGCGCAAACGTGAGCGGGAAACTGCGCCCCTCGAACCGCCGCGAAGAGGTGACGACTGCGACCGGCAAATGCACCATGCGCCCGCAACGTCGCAGCCGGCGCACAAAGTCTAAATCTTCAAAGAGCGGAAACGGCTTGAACCCGCCGAGTTGTCTGTAGACGGAGGCGCGCACAAAGATGCCTGAGTCGCCATATGACAGACCGAGCCGACGCAGTTGCGGATAGAGCCACGTCAGAAAACGAGCCGCGCGTTGCGCGCCGTCGAAGCGTATCTGAAAGTTGCCGCCGACCGCGCTTTCGTCAGCTGAGAAAGCTTCGATGATCCGCTCGGCCGCATCGGGCGGAGCGGTCGTGTCGGCATGTAGAAACAGCAACGCCTGACCACGCGCCGCGCACGCGCCCGTGTGCATCTGTAGCCCGCGCCCGCGTTCGCTCGTCAAGACGTGTGCGCCGCACTGGCGCGCGATCTCAACTGTCGCGTCAGTGCTGCCGCCGTCAACCACGAGCACTTCGACGCGCCCACGCACGCGCGCCAACGCCGCGAGCAGCCCGCCAATCGTCTGCGCTTCATTCAGCGTCGGGACGATGATGGACAGCGCCGGATGCGCCGCTGCGGTCGCCTGTGTCATCGTGTGCGGCTCGCTCAAGGTAACAACTGATCGGGCGCAACCATTGCCGAGACACGCACGCGCTGGTCGGCTTCGGGCACAAGCCGCGTCAAGCGTTGTTTGACGAACGGCATCTTGAGCACTGCGCCGAGTTCAACTTCGTGTGGCGCACGGTGCGCGGGCACGCCGATTGTGATCTCCGATTGCGGCACGTTCAAACGCAGCGTGCCGTGCAGCCGATCCCACAAGGTTAGTCCGCTGGACCAGTTCGAGTTCGTTTCTTCAGCGATAATAGAATGATGTATGCCGTGCATGCGCGGCGTGACGATGAAGCGATTCAACTTGCGTTCGACTTCAAGCGGCAAGCGCACGTTCGAGTGATGAAACAGCACTGAGAGCAGCAGGCAAGTTTGCCAGATGGAGAGCGCCAGCGGCGAGACACCGATCAAAACGATCTGCCCGGCCCGCCACGCGGTCGAGATAACAAGTTCGCCGAAGTGGAAACGCAGAGCGGTGGACGCGTCCAGATCGAGATCGACGTGATGCGCGACATGAAAGCGCCACAGCACGGGCACGCGATGCGTCAGCACATGCCACACGTACAGCGTGTAATCCAGCAGCACGACGGCGAGTGTGACCTCTAACCATTGCGGCAGCCGCACACGCTTGAGCAAGCCCCAACCGCGTCGTTCGACCAGCGCCGCGAGCGGTTGCGCCACGGGCCGTTCGACGAGTTGCAGGGCCGCGGCCGCCGTGGCCGCGATGGCGAGATTGCGCGCGTCGTGCCTGAGTGCCGGTTCGACGCGCGCACGCAAAGGCCGGCGGCGCTCCAACCACCACAGCAGACCACACGCGCCCAAGACAAGCGGCGCGCTTAACCAAGCCGGCACTTGACGCTGCTTCACAAACGCGCTCCCCGTGCGCTAAACGACGCAAACCAAACCGGGCTTCTGTGTGCGTTAATTTAGCATATACAATGCACTGCATCCGAAGCCACAACTTCAGGCAAGGGGCAGCGGTTGCCAACTATGGTGGCGCGTTCAGCAATGGCAATAAGCTCTGATCAATCGAAGCCCGCGCTCGTATTCGTTTATAACGCGGAGAGCGGGTTGTTCAATGCCGTGGCCGACGCGGCGCATAAATTCTTTGCGCCGCAGACGTATCAATGCAACCTGTGCGCGCTGACCCATTCGACGTTCGGGATGCACAAAGGCTGGCGGGAATTTCTCGGCACGCTTGCGCGCCCGTTGGAGTTCTTACATGCCGACGAGTTGCGACAACGTTACGGCCGCGCGGACGTAGCGTTGCCGGCCGTGTTCAAGCGAGAAGCTGGCGGGTTGAAACTTGTAATTGATGCGGCCGCGATCAATGCGTGTCGGACGATGGCTTGAGTTGCAGCAACTCGTCGGCCAGTTGCCGGAGTGACGACAGTTTGACGCGGCCGTGATCTTCGTTCGATCAAGTCGGTTAGCAGTTGCAGACTGCGCCGTAGATGAGTGCGCCGCGAACTTAGCTTAACAAGCCAAGTTCGCGGCGGTTAGCGCCACGCAAGCGACCGCGAGCAGGGCGCAGCGTGGCGACGGCCTGAGTTGCTACCTGAGCGCGCGGTAGATGATGATCCCGCCGAAGGTCGGGACTTGCAGGAAGCGGAAAACATTGCCGCCCGACGCCCGCCCGGCGAAGACGATATCGCCGATGCCGATGCGCGACACGGCGGTCAGCAGCCCACGGAATAGGTCTATGTCGGCGGCAAGCCGCACGGCGTTGCTGGTGTTGACATAGGCCGCATCGTGTACTTTGCAGAGCGCGTCAATGCCGTCCCAGCCGGGCGGGCCGACGCCGTGGTTGCCGACCCCCGGCGTGCAGTAGCGACCATAGACCGGGATCAGGCTTTGCCAGCCGCGCCCGAAGATGTCGCCGAGGCCGGTCTTGAACCCGTCCCACGCGCCCCGCAGGATGTCTTTGAACGACCCGCCAAAGATCTTGACCCCGATGATCCCGGCGAGGATGCCTTCGATCACGCGATCCACGATGACGGAGATCGCGTTGCTCAGCAGCCCGAAGCCGATGGCGAGGAAGAACTCCTTGAACTTGCCGGTGATCAAATCTCCGGCCAGTTGGATCGTGGTCACTATGTCGTTGATGCGACCGATGACTTGCATGATGGCCGCGATGGGCGCGACAAAGAGGCCGATGAAACCGGCCACCAGCAAGGCGATGCGGACGTAGCGATTGTTAAGCACCTTCGAGATGATCTGTGCGACGTGATAGGCCACCTTAGCCACAATCTTGATGCCCTTGATGATCGCCTTGCGGATCAACTTGTAGATGCCGAAGGGGCCGTTCCACCAGAGCTTGAACAGGCTCTTGAACAGCTTGCCGATGCCCTTGAAGATTTTGCCGATGAAGCCGAACAGCAGCCCGTCCGGGTCGGTGTGGTTCACGGGATCGTTCATGCAGTAACCGTACAGGTTGAGCGTCTGCGGGTTGTTCAGGTCCACAGACTTCATGCCGATGGGATCGACCTGCGTGAAGCGTCCTTGCGTCGCGTCGTAGTGGCGATTGAGGGCATAGTCCATGCCGGTCACGGCGCTGCGGTCGTAGCTTGTGAAGGGGCGCGACGTGCTGCCCGAACTCTCGCCGCTCAAGACAGTGCCGTAGGGCAACGTCACCTGCTCGTAGAAACTGACGTTCGCGTTGTTCGTCACGAGGCGCGTGCCGAGCCTATCCGGGTGATGATATTCGACGTACTCCGGCCCGCTGCCCGGTTGCTGCGTGGCCAGCAGCCGACTACCTAGATAGACATAGTTCTTCGTCCACTGCGGCGCGGTCGCGCTCGGCCCGCCGTCAACTTCCCTGTACTCGACGACGACGCCCGTGCCATCCCACACGTAATAGGTGCGCGCGCCCGCTTCCTGTGCCACGAGCCGCGCGCTCGAATCGCCGTAGGTGTAACTGGCCAGCACGACCGTGCGTGCGTCGTTCAAGACGCGCAGCAGCCGGTTCGCGGCGTCATACTCCATCCGTTGCCACGAGCCTGCGGCCGACAGCGCGCGCGTCTGGTTGCCCGCCGTGTCGTACTCCCAGCCCGGCGAGTTGATGCGGTTCGTGGTTTGATCGTAAGCGAGTGTGGCGTGACCGTCGGTTGGCACAGGCACGGGCGCGGACGAGCCGCTGCTGTTGCTGCTGCCGCGCGCGGCGCGTTGGCGCAACTCTTCGGCGTGCGCCCGCTTAACGGGCGTGCCGTTCGTGCCGGTCGCCAGCACCGGATCGGTGAAGGGCGAGGTCGTGATCTGAAGCGCGGTCAGCGCCTCGTTCAAGCGATCACGCAGTTCTTGAATGTGAACGGCCTTGATAACGACCGTTGAGTTGAGCGTCGGATCGGTCCACGCGGCGGCACTGAGGCCGGCGATGGCGCGCACGGCGTTAACGGCCTGCCGCAGTTCCGTGAAGTGCTGCGCCTTGACCGCCGTGACACCGGCGACGAGCGGATTGTCCGTGAAACTGACGGCCGCGCCCAGAGCCATGTTGCTCGGCCCTGAGCGGACGCCGCTCGGCTCGACCGCGCGCACGCGATACAAGTAGGCCGCGCCCGCGCTCACAGTTGTATCCGTGAACGTGTTCGACGGCGCGTTGGCGACGAAGACGAACGACCCTGCGGCCGTCTGCTTGCGCTCGACCTCATAATGATCGACCGCGCCCGCAGGTGCGGTCCAGTTCAGGCTGACTTGCGTGCTTGCAGTTGCGTTGACGGTCAAAGCGGTCGGAGCGGGGCCGAACGCGGCCGCGTTCGCGGCCGTCGCAGCCGTGGGTTCGGTCGCGCGCGCTAAGAGCGGCAGCGTTGTGTCCGTCACTGACTGCGTGGTCGGGCCGCGCAAGACTTCGGGCAGACGCGGGCCGGCATTGAGTGCGACCTCGACGGGGCGCGGCTTGGCCGTTGGATCGGCGGGCGTTTGCAGCAGTGCCGCTTGATTGCCCGACGCCGCGACGTTCGTGCGGTTGCCGTAGCGATCATAAGTGTAGTCTTGCGACCACTCAGGCGTGGTCGCGGGATCGCCGCCGGTGGCGCGCTTGAGTCGCCCCAACGCATCGTAACTGTAAGTGCGCCCCTTCGCGGCCGAGAGATAGTTGGTGATCTTCGTCAGTTGACCCGTGCGCCCGGCGCTCGTGTTCGGGCGGAAGTAGTCGTAGGCCAAGTGGAGCAGACGATTCGCGTTCGGGTCCGGGCCGCGATAGGCGCGCTGTTCGGTCAACAGCCCGGTTGCGGGATCGAAGCCGTAGCTTTCGGTGACCTGATTTGCGCCCGTGCCGATCTTGACCGAAGTGGTTTGACTCGCCGCGTTATAGACAACTTGCGAAGCATAGTCTTGCCCGTCCACTTTGAGGCCGCTGACGCGCCCGCCCACGTCGTAATCCTGATGCACGACCTTGCGGACAGGATTGGGCACGCCCAACTGATGCTGCGCAGGATAGGTGGTGTCTTTGATCCGGTTGAGCGAATCGTAACCGATGTTGACTTCGACGAGATGGCCCGTGCGCGCGTCGAGCGTGAGCTTGCGATAGTTGCCGCGCCCTTCCGAGTCATAACCGATGTCTTCGGTGCTGACGCCGGCCGTGCGTATCTTCGTGATGCGCGTCAGGTCGCCGCCGGTCGCATACTCATAACTGACGGTGGCGGCGTTAGCGATAGGCGAACTCGTGTCGTGCGCTGCGCCGACGGTGTAGCTGATCGATTGCAGCCTATTGAGCGGGTCGCTGTTGTAGTTCATCGTGGTGACGACGCCGCGCGCGTCCATGCGCGTGACGAGGTTCGAGCGCGCGTCGTAGGTGAAGACATCGCTCCACTGGCCGCCAGGCCCGACGTACTGACCCGCATCGTTGAGCGTCGCCGTCGGTTCGGCAAGGCGCTGATGCGTCACCCGGCCGAGCGAGTCGTAACGGAAGCTGCGTTGTTGCGACCCTTGTGTGGTCGCCGTCAACCGGCCGAGCGTGTCGTGCGTGTAGGTCGTTATCAAGCCACCGTTGGCGACTGTGCCGTTGCCTTGCGGGTTCGGTTCGACAATGATCGTGGGTCGCCCTTGCGAATCTGTGCGCGCCCAGCGTTCGCGCCCCCAAGCATCCATCGTGCGAACCATCTCGCCGGGGGCATCGGCCACCACGTCGGGGCGACCGGCGGCGTTGTTATAGAACGTCTCGGTCTTGCTGCCGTCGGGTAGTTCGACCGCCTTCGTGCGACCGAGCGCGTCGTAGGTGGTGATGATCTCTTGCGGCGCGTCGCCCGTGCGATAGGGGCGCGCCTGCTTCCATTGCCGGCCGAGATTGTCGAACTTCGTCGTCACGATGTCCCAGACGTTGCCCACGCCGAGCGTCTCCTCGCGGCGCACTTGCCCGCGCCCGTTCATGTAACGCACGCTTCGGGCGGCAAGCGCGCCACCATCGGCGGCAGCGAGGTAAGTAGATTCGGTGACGCTCATCGCGGCATCGTCGTAAGCGAAATCGGTGTGCGCGTTCGTCGGTAATGTGGTGACTTGGGCGCGCAACGTGTCGGCGGCGTAGGTGGTCGAGGCGGTGCGGTTGTCGGCGTTCGTCGTGGTGAGTGGCAGCCCCGTGTTGAAGTCGTAGGTCGTGCTGTTGGTCACGCGCACGGTCGAGTTTGGGTCGGACGAGCCGCGCGTGAGTGAAGCGGGATAAGCATATTGCGTATCGACGTTGAAGTTGTTGCGTGTCTCCTGACAACAATCGGTCGAGGCGATGACGAGGTTGCCGGTGATGTCGTAACGCCGCGTTTCGGGCAAGGGGCCGCCGGGCGTGGCGGCGTCCGAATAGTTAGTGAGCTTGGTGACGTTGCCGCGATAGTCGGTCGCGGGTTGATAGTCGCTGGTCCAATAACCGGGGACCCAGATTTGGTGACAGCCAATGTAGGAGAACCCAGGGCAGACTTCGTCCCAGTAGCCTTCGACGTAATACTGCGGGTCGAACGGATCGTTGGCGTCGTCGTGATGCGTCACGTCGGTCGGCAGACCGACGAGCGAGGCCGTGCCGTTCGGCGTGGCCGGGGGCGTCGCGCCGTCGTGCTCGTACTCTGTGCGCGCGACGCGCACGCCGCTGCCGTTGAGCACGTCAACGATGCGGGGCAGGCTGAAGATGTGGCGATTCGTGTAGCCCGCCGCCGTTTCGTATTGCGTGGTGACGTTGCTGAGCAAGACGTTGCTGGGGCTGCCGGCGACGTAGCCGTAATCGTAGCTGCGGACAGATGTGACTTGATTATGCGAGGGGCCGTAACTGAACTCCGTGCCGGTTATTTGCCCGCGTTCGTCCGTGGCTTCCAGCCGCGTCGGGCGCGGCGACTCGTAAACGCCCTGTTGCCAATCGACCGTGCTGTTGTGCAACAGCGTGCCGTCGGCCGCGCGCGTCTCGTCTTGATAGACGAGGCCGTCTTTGAACTTCAGCGGGTGCGTCTCGGCAAGGTTGGTGTAGTTGTAAGAGTACTGTATGGCCTTTGTGCCGTCGGGCTGCGTGAGTTCGACCTTGCGCGAAGGGATGGTGGGCTGCGATGGATTGGTGGCGTTCGATGCGATGGCATACATCGTCACGGCCGGTGCGGTGTCCATCGAGTCCCAAAACTCGGTCAGCTTATCGTAGGTCGGCGCATCGGCCGGACAAGTGCTGACCTGGGAGTAGTTGTAAAACCCTTGCCGCGTCAGCGTGCCGGGCGAGATCGTGCCTTGCTCGGTCGGCCCTTGCGCGGGCGGGATGGGCGCTGGTCCGCTAAAGGACATCGCGCGATGCTCGCGCACCTGCTCGATCATGCCGAAGGGGCGCAGATAAGAATCGGCATCGTTGAACCAATAGCCCGAACCTGTGCCGGGATAGTAAAGCCCGTCGATGACCCACACGGACTGAGCGCGCATGCGCGGCGTCAAGCCCGCGAAGCACGGGTTGAGTGTCAACGATTGATAGTGCAAGCGAACGACCGTGCGCGCCGCGCCGCCCGCGAAGCCGGGCGCGGTGACGGCGGTTAACAGGCCGTTGCTGTTGTAGTGGAAGTTGACGACGCGATTGAGCGTGTCGGTGACGGTTTCAATCTTCGGGCCTTGGTTGTTGCGATAGGTGATGGTGATGAAGTTGCCGTTGGCATCGGTGATGCGCGTCGGATAGATCGCCCCTTCGCCCGGTGCGTTGTAGTCAACGACCGTGCCGTTCGGCATCTTTGCCCAACCCCAGTAAGCGACGCCGTTGTAAGAACTCGTGAAGTAGTCGATAAACGTGCCGTCGGCGCTGTAGCCCGTGAAGCTCGTATAGCTGCCGCTTGGGGTGACCTCGCCGCCGAAGGAGTGGCGCGTGCCGTCGGCCTCGATGAGCATGCTGCCGCCGAGATTCATGCCGACCAGTTTGCCGAAGCCGAGCGACCAACCGGGCGCGGGCGAATCCTTGTCAGGATCGAACGTGATCTCGCTCGCACTGGTCTTGCTCCACAGGTGCGAGTTGTAGACGAGATTGAGCGCGACGCTGGTGTTGCGGCCGGGCAGGCTGACAACGGGCGCGGCGATCTGAAAGTTGCCGCTGCCCGCGCCGTCGTCATCGGGCGCGCCGGGCGGGTCGCCACGCCCGTTGCCGGGATCGTCGGCGTACATGTAGTTGTCTTGATTCCAGTCCTCGTTGATGAGCAGCGAAGTGGCGGCAGCAGCGACGGCGGGCGGCGACGCGAACGATGTCTTGACGAAAGCGACCGTGCCCGAACGTTGCGCGCGTCTGTTCGCCTTCGGCGTGGGGCCCGGCTTGAGCACGCGCGCCTGCGGCACGTTGAGCGGCAGCGCGCGCGACGAGACGCGGCGCGGCAGGGCCGGTTTGGCCGCGCGGCACGGGTTCGCCTCTGGTCACTTTCACCTGCGCCTCTGATGTGAGTCCGCCCGCCTCGGCGACGATGCGAAACGTGCCGTCGAAGCGCGGCTCAAACTCGCCGTGCCGCGAGATACGCACGGGGCGTTTGTTCTCGACATCGAACGCGCGCCAGATGAAGCGCAAGCCGCCCACGGGCGCGTCCAATTGATCATAGGCGATGGCGGCGAACTGTATGCGCTCGCCCGTGCGAATGGTCGCGTCGTCGGGCGAGACTTGCAGCCGCGCGACGCGCCCGCTGCGCTCCTGCTGTGTCTCTTGGCGGCCGGGCTTGTTGCCGCGTTGGAACGCGGCAAGGTCGGAGAGCGTCCGGGCCAGTCCGCTCGACTGGAACCAGAACGCAAGGTTTTGCTGCCAACGCGCGCCGGCCCCGGTCAACAGTAGCGGGGCGGCGGGCGTCTGCGCGGCGAGCAGCGCGATAATCAACGCGCCGCATAACGTGCGATGCAGACCACGCCGGAGTGCTGCGCGTCGGCGCGCGAACGCGGCGCGGGTTAGTTGCATGATGGAAGTCGAACGACGGTTGACGCGAGTGTTGGCATTAGTGCGGGCGGCGCGCTTCATTTGAGTAGCCCTCAACGGAAATAAACCTGTAACCGAGTCGTGAGCTAAAGGTGCGGGGCGGCTTGCAAGTCCGCTCGTTGCGCGCGCCGTGCGGCACGTGTGGTCCACACGGCGCGCGCATGCTCAAGCGTGGCCGGCGGGCAGCGACGTTGATCGAACCAACGTGTCGTAAGTCGCTGCCCGCTGCCCGGCTTATTGCAAGCTGAGCAGCACGAGAATCTCGCCGACGCCTTTGTCCAACGGCTCAAGCGCCTTGCCGATCAGCGTGCCCGGCGCGTGGAACGCGCGACCGTTGATCTGCATAGGCTCAGACTTCATCGCCAAGCCTTCGACGTTGCTGGTCACCAGCAGGTCGCCGATCTTGATGGGGCCGTGCGTGGCGTCAACTCTAATCTTGACGCGGCCGGTCGTCGCCACCATTAACTTGTTAGCGCCGGCCTCGCCCAAGACGACGCCCGGCGCGGCCGAGACGACGCCCGCCACGCGCGTGTCGTAAGCGGCCGAAGAGGCAAGCACATGATTCGACCGCGCGGCGTCGAGCACGACAACCGTGCCCGCGATCAACTTCTGAATGGACGGAACCCACTCGGCCACGTCCTGATACTTGGCGACAATGTTGCTGCCCGTGATCGTGCCGTTGACGACGACGTTGCCTTCGACCTGTAGTTTCTCGGCCGGCGCGGTTGTGCCGATGCCGACGCGCCCGTCCATCTTGACGACGAAGGGCACGGTGAAGGCGCGCGTCGAACCGACTGTGCGCGGCGTGTCGTCGGTCTGTATGTAGAGCGCATGACCGCCGATGGTATTGGTCTGAATGATGGCGGCGCGGCCGTCGCGCATCGCGCGCCAGACCGTGCCGTCGAAGTAGGCGTTCTCGGTGAAGTGGTTGTTGTCGCGCGCGACGAAGAAGCCGTAGCCCTGCCCTGAGGTTGTAGAAAACTGGTGCTCGACATTGCCGCCGAGAACGTGGAGCTTGCGGTCAGGGGCGCTCGTGCCGATGCCGACCCAGCCGCGCAGGTTGGCGAGCAGAACGTTACCGCTCGCACCGGCCGGAGTGCTTGCGCCGGCCGCTCCGCCGTTAAGGACTATGTTCCCGCCGCCCCCCGATGAGACAGAGAACGGGGATGTCCCGCCCGTGCCGCCGGTAATACTTATAGTGCCGCCGGGCCCGCCGGCGGCGGAGCCACTACCAGCGACGGGCACGCCGCCTGTGCCGCCGAACAGGTTGATACTGCCGCCCGCGCCGCCCGGCCCGCCACCCCAACTGCCGTTGCCGCCTACGCCACCGAACACGGAGAGGGCCGACGGAGCGGTCGCGCCCGTGAAGTCCGCCGCGCCGTCAGCCCCGACAAGATGCAGCTTGGCGCTTGGGGTTGTAGTACCGACGCCGATGTTGCCCGTGTTGAAGTAGATGTTCGCGCCACTATTGGTCCACTGGCTGCTGCCGCCGCCGCCGACCTGTGACCACGCGCTCTTGCAATCACCGGCGATGCAGAGCCCGCCCGACGCGTTGATCGAGCCGCCCTGCACGTCGAACTTTTGCGACGGGGTGGTAGTGCCGATGCCGACGTTGCCCGCCTGCGTCACGTTGAAGACGTTCCCCGCGCTCGCAGTCCAGATGGTGAAGTCGCGTGTGTTCTCGCGCCTGTAAAGCACGATGTCTTGGCCGTTGGCGTCGTCGTTGAAGGCGATGCTGCTCTGGCTGGCAAAGGGCGCGCCGATGCGGAAGTATGTGTTGCCGGGGCTGTAGAGGTGCAGCCGCGCGCTCGTCGGGGCGTTCGTGCCTATGCCAACATCGCCGCTGTTGGTGATGGCCATGCGCTGGAAGGACGAGCCGCCGACATAGGTATTGAAGCCGATGGAACTAGCCGAAATGCCGATAGGGTCACCCGACCCGCCGGGGTAGTTGTAGGCATAGATACTACCGCCGTTACCATCGTGGAACATGAACATGCCGCGCACGTTGGGCGACACCCACGCCTGCGGATAAAGACCGAACATGCCCTGCACGCCGAACCTCTGATTCGGCGTTGCTGTCCCCACGCCGACGTTGCCCGTGTTGTAGAAGATGTTCGCGCCGCTGGTGGTCCACTGGCTGCTGCCGCCGCCGACCTGTGACCACGCGCTCTTGCAATCACCGGCGATGCAGAGCCCGCCCGACGCGTTGATCGCGCCGCCCTGCACGTCCAACTTGTAACCCGGCGTGTTCGTACCGATGCCGACGTTGCTCCCCACATGAGACGTGAACAACTGCGGATAGACCGTCGTGTCGGTTGTGTAGATGCCTGACATGGTCAGGCTATCGGCATTGGCGGGCGTCGCGCCGGGCGTGATTGACTTGACGTGGATCGTGATGGCGTTCTGCTTGTTGTCGAGACAGGACACGATGAAATAATAGCGACTGTTAGTCGCGTCCCACATGATGTCTGAGATCGTGTCGCTGTTGCCGGTGAAGCCCATGCGGAACGGCACTTCGCTCTGCTGCATGTTGATAATGCCGATGTTGCGCCCGTTGATGACGATGCGCTTGCGGATGCCGCCGTTCGAGTTCGAGTACCAATAGTGCCCGGTGACAGTGATCTCGAAGATGCCATCAACTTGCGTACTGGCCGGCAATAGAGTTGCACCTTCTGATTGGCCACGTCGTTGCTCCACAGGACGGTGAACGACTTCTCGGCCGACGTGCTGCTGACGTTGAAAGCATCGGCGCGGGTCGTGCCAACTACGTCGAGCTTGGTCGCAGGCGCGGTTGTACCGACGCCGACGTTGCCGGGGTTTGTGTTGTTGATGTTGCTGCCGTTAGTGGTCCACTGAGCTAACGCGTCCGGCGGCTGGCCGAGAAAGAGCAGGAGGGTCAAAACTACCAGCGGATAAAGACGGCGGGCCTGTTGTCCTCTCAGTTGCTTGGTGCGGTTCTTCATGATGACTCCTGTGTGCCTGTGCGTTAGGTGCGTTATGGCAGGCGAGCGCGGCTGCGGCCTGTTCGATGCGCCAGTCACTTCTGAACTTGGATGGCAGAGACACTACCACCCGGCAGGACTCGATCCGTTAGCGCGCCTCGTGCCTACACGACGCCGCGACCGGCGCGGGTCCACAAAACCCCCACCCGATGTCGCGCGCGCTTGAAGACAGCGCGGCCGGCACAGAGAGTGCTGTTAGGCAGGGGACTGCATGTAAAGATTTGCGCGTGACTGAGAGGAGAAAAGAAACCCTTGCTCGTGGAGTGAGTGATGGAACAACAATCGTAGCGGGCAGAGACTATGCCAATCGCTGCACACTGTCAACAGAAATTTTTTTAATCGCTTAGTTGTCATTGGTGCGGCTCAAATTATGAAGCCACACCGCACGCGCTAACGGCGCGCATTAAGTTATAACTTGATCGATCAACGTGTCTCCGTTTGCGTGAGTTGATTCTTTGATCGCATAAACGAACATGCCTCGTACCTTGACTGAATCTTCGCTGGCTCGTGGGCTGTCACATTTAATCGCGCTGGACGCAGACCTCGCGCGGGTCTGCGCCGAGTACGGCCCGCCGCCTTTGTGGGCGCGAGCGCCGGGCTTCGCCACGTTAGTCCGCGTCATACTCGAACAACAGGTGTCGCTCGCTTCGGCGCAGGCCGCTTACAACCGGCTGCTCGTGCTGGCTGCGCCGCTCGTGCCCGAAACTTTCCTGCCGCTCGACGATGCGACGCTCAAACGCGTCGGCTTCAGTCGCCAGAAGACCGCTTACTGTCGAGAGCTTGCACGCACAGTCTTGAGCGGGCACATAGACCTGCACGCGCTCCGAGCGATGAGCGACGAAGCGGCGCGTCAAGCATTGATGCGCGTCAAAGGCATCGGCCCGTGGACGGCCGAGATTTATCTCTTGATGGCTTTGCGCCGGCCGGACGCTTGGCCCGTGGGCGACCTTGCGCTGGCCGTCGCCGTGCAGGCCGTGAAGCGTCTGCGCACGCGTCCCACGCCGGCCGAGTTGCAAGAGATCGGCGCGCAGTGGCGACCGTGGCGTGCCGTCGCCGCGCGCGTGTTGTGGCACTACTACTTGAGTCGTGCGACGGGGCCGCCGACCCCGTCGCACTGAACGAGCCGGCGGCACTTTGCCCGCAAGATTCGGATAGATTAAAACGCTGCATCTCCGTAGTATGGACGCTCGGAGACAACAACAGACATGAATCATGATCAAGACATCCTGCACGAACTACGCACGATAGAAGCAGACATCTACTGGCAGGCCGTCGAAGCGAAAGACGCGCGCTTCAATGGCATTTTCGTCTACGGCGTGCGCTCCACCGGCATCTACTGCAAGCCGTCATGCCCTGCGCGCCGCCCGCGTCGTGAGCAAGTCGCGTTCTTTGCTGATTGTGCAACGGCCGAGCGGTCCGGTTTTCGCGCTTGCCTGCGCTGTCAGCCGCGCGCCAACGCGGTGCTGCGTGATCCGCGCGTCGAGATGGTGCTGCGCGTCGCGCGCGCTATCGAAGCTCATGCGGGCACACCATCGCTCGCAGAGTTGGGTGCTGAGTTGAACGTCAGCCCGCATCATCTGCAACGAACGTTCAAGAGTGTGACCGGCATCACGCCGCGCCAGTACGCCGCTGCGCATCGATTGAAACAGTTCAAGGCAAGCGTCAAAGACGGCGCGGCGGTCACGGGTGCGATCTACGAAGCGGGCTACGGTTCGAGCAGTCGGCTTTATGAAAACGCGGCGGCGCAATTGGGCATGACGCCCGCCACATATCACCGGGGAGGGAAGGGTATGAACATCAACTACACCATCGTCGATAGTTATCTGGGCCGGCTGCTCGTCGCGGCAACCGAGCGCGGCGTCTGCGCCGTCCAGTTCGGTGACACGGACGACGAATTAGCGGCCGCGCTCGCCGCCGAGTACCCGGCCGCAAGCATCAGCCGCGCCGACACTGGACTGAGCGAATGGGTGGCCGCGTTGTTGCGCCATCTCGACGGCGCGCAGCCCGCGCTCGACTTGCCGTTAGACCTGCAAGCCACGGCCTTTCAAACGCGTGTCTGGGCCGAGTTGCGCCGCATCCCTTACGGCACGACGCGCGCTTACAAAGAGATCGCGGCCGCCATCGGTCAACCTACGGCCACGCGTGCGGTGGCGCGCGCCTGCGCGACGAATCCGGTCGCACTCGTCACGCCCTGTCATCGCGTGGTGCGCGGCGACGGCCAGCGAGGCGGCTATCGTTGGGGGCTGGCGCGCAAAGAGACACTGCTCGCGCAAGAACAACGGCGCGCGCAACAGTTGGACACACCGCCACAAGCCGAAGCCGCGCGCCGTTAGACGACGCTGCACTTAATAACAAAGACCGGACGCTCATACGCCTGTCCGGTCTTTTTGTCTGCCAGCTTCGCGCCAATAACTTCGGTGCAATCAGCTTACATCCCTGCTCCGAGTTAACAGACAATTAAGGCCTGATTCAGCCTGATTTAATCCGCTTGCCTTAGGCTCACCTGCTTGAACTAACAGACCGCGTACACATGCACAGTCGGAGCGCGTCGCATCGATGCTCGGAGTGCTCCGGCTTAAGCTCAAACTCCGACTTGTATTCATCAAGCAACGGCAACACATTTGCTGCTTCGGCAGGAGGCCTCTAACTATGCGAACCCGTAGCCCACGGTTCAATCGTTCATCTTCTATCGTGCTGATCATAGCGGCGCTGTACAGGCACGGGCGGGCAGATCAACGTCGTGACGAAGAGCGGTGGCAATCAGTTTCACGGCTCGCTCTTTGAATACCTGCGCAACGATGCGCTTGATGCGGCCAACTTCTTCGACAACATCATCGGGCAGAAGTCGCCGCTTAGATTGAACCAGTTCGGCGGCTCAATCGGCGGCCCCCTGAAAAAAGATCGAGCGTTCTTTCTCTTCTCCTAACGAAGGCTACCGGCTGCGCGCGGGCGTCAACTCCATCGAGGCCGGCTGCATGCCGCGCGCCCTGCGCCGCCCTCATCCCCGCGTTCCGCGATCCAAACGCCGTGACCGTGCGCACGGGGCCTGACCTGTTCGACACTGTGCAACTCCTTCGGCACAGGCGCGCAACCGGGCCAAGCCTATACACAATCGCTCGCCGGACAGACTTACGGGTTGCTGCGACAGACGGTCGTGCGCGACGTTGGGTTGGGCACGAGCCGCCAGATACAGTTTGCCCTGCGCTTGAATTTCTAATCGCAGGTCTTATAAGCAAGAGCGCGCAGACGATGATGCCTGCGCGCTCTTGCCTTTTGTGTTGTTGAGCTTAAGGCTGACTCGGCGCGTTAGGTTGCGCGAAGTGCATCTGCGTGTGGACCTGCGGTTCTGTGTCAGTGCCAGCAGATAGCACGCGCGCATAAGTGCCGTCGGGCATGAGTCGGCGCGCCTTTACGTTGTCGCGCAGGTAGACTTCGAGCACGTCCTTTAGTTGTTGCCGCAACCGCTCGTCGTTGATCGGCGCGACGACTTCGACGCGGCGCTCAAGGTTGCGGTGCATCCAGTCGGCGCTGCCGATGTAGACTTCTTCCGCGCCGCCGTTCTGGAAATAATAGACGCGGCTATGTTCGAGGAAGCGACCGACGACGCTCGTGACGTTGATGTTCTCAGATAAACCCGCGACGCCGGGCCGCAGCATGCAGATGCCGCGCACAACGAGTTCGACGCGCACGCCGGCCTGCGCCGCTTCGTAAAGCGCGCGGATAATGTTGAGGTCAGTCAGGCTATTGATCTTGGCGACGATGCGCGCCGAGCGGCCGGCGCGCGCATGCTCCGTTTCGCGCGCGATCATGGCGAGCATGCGTTCCTTCAAGTTGAACGGCGCGACGAGCAGTTGCCGATAGTTCTTATGTTGTGAATAGCCGGTCAGGAAGTTGAAGAGATCGGTCGTGTCCGCGCCGATCTCCGGGTCGGCGGTGAAGAGGCCGAAGTCTGTGTAGATGCGCGAGGTCGTCGGGTTGTAGTTGCCGGTGGCGACGTGGACGTAGCGTCTGAGCCGGCCGTCTTCACGGCGCACGACGAGCGCGACCTTGCAGTGCGTCTTCAAACCGACGATGCCATAGACGACATGCACGCCCGCGCGTTCAAGTTGGCGCGCCCAACCGATGTTGCTCTCTTCGTCGAAGCGCGCTTTCAGTTCCACCAGCACCGCTACCTGCTTGCCCAGTTCGCTCGCTTCGATCAGCGCGCGCACGACGGGCGAGCGTTGCCCCGTGCGATACAGGCACATCTTGATGGCCAGCACGTCGGGGTCGCGCGCCGCTGCGTTGATGAAGTCCACGACGGCCGAATAGGCCGTGTAAGGATGATGCAGCAGTATGTCTTGTTGCCGGATGGCGGCGAAGATCGAGCGCGCTTGCGCGAACGCGGCGGGCACGGTCGGCTGAAGCGGCTTGTCCTTTAACTCCGGGTGCGGCAGATCGTAGAGCGACATCAGGTCGGGCAAGTTTAACGGCCCGTCGATGACGTACACGTCATCATTCGTCAACTCAAGCGACTCGGCGAGGTAGCGCGCCATCTCCGCGGGCATGCTGGCAGTGACTTCAAGCCGCACGGCATCGCCGAAGCGGCGACGCCGCACCTGCTGTTCCATCAAACGAAGCAGATCGCCCGCCTCATCTTCCCTGATCTCTATGTCGGCGTCGCGCGTGACGCGGAACAGTTGGCAGCGCCCGGTCCGCATACCGGGAAAGAGCGCCGCGACGTTTGCCGCGATCAACTCGCCGAGGAAAGTGTAGCGCGGCTGCGCCTCGTCCACGGGCACGAGGCACGAGACGGTCGGCGGCAACTCGACGCGTGCGAAGCGCCGCCCGCACGCTGTCTCCGTTCCGTCGCCCGCCGCCTGCGGTTCGACCCAGACGCCGAGGTTAAGACTGCGATTCGAGATGTAAGGGAACGGGTGGCCGGGATCGACCGCTTGCGGCGTGAGCACCGGAAAGACGTGCTCGATAAAATAAGTGTTGAGCGCCTGCTGCTCACGCTTCGTGAGGTCCTTATACGGCGTGATCTGAACGCCGTGCGCTTCGAGGCCGGGCAAGATGTCTTCGCGCAGGCAACGCATCTGCTCGGCCAAGAGTGGGCGCAAGGCACGGCCGATCTCTTGCAGTTGCTCGGCCGGCGTCAGCCCGTCGGGCGAAGGCTCGATGATGTCTTCGGCAATTCTTCCTTCAAACCCGACACGCGGATCATGAAGAACTCGTCCAGATTGGTCGAGAAGATCGACAGGAACTTGAGCCGTTCAAGGAGCGGATGCGATTCGTCGAGCGCCTCTGCCAGCACACGGCGGTTGAACTCAAGCCAACTCAACTCGCGGTTAAAGAGCAGGTGCTTATGATGCAACAAACTCGGCGGCAACTCGACCCGCGTGTCAGCGCCCGCCTGCTCTGTTAACGTCTGCTTGCTCGCAACTGTTGTCACAATCATCTGCCCCATTCAGAGTCTCTTTTACGCCCGCACACCACCATGAATGTACGCTCATTGCCACTTAAAAACTATCATGAATTGCAGCCGCGCACAGGTAAGCCAACCAGCTGAAGTAACAGCCGAATGCTACCCATTGTAATCAGTTTTGGCAACGAAGCGACAACGGGGTTGTGGCCGCGACCTGAAAAACCGCGAGAGGTTTCGTAGCTTAAAATAAGGGGACGATCAACCGAGCAAACGGTCGTACTCGCCCTTGACCACGCCGTAACATTCGCAGACCGCCGTTTCCAGCCCGCGCCGATCAAGGATATTGATGCGCCCGCGCACGTAGCTGATCAAGCCCTGTGCTTGCAGTCGCCCCGCCGCCGCCGTAACGCCTTCGCGGCGCACGCCGAGCATGTTGGCGATCAGTTCTTGTGTCATGACCAACTCGTCCGTGTTCAGCCGGTCGCGGCTCAATAGTAGCCAACGACAGAGTTGCTGCTCGACCGTGTGCAAGCGGTTGCAGACGGCCGTTTGCGACATCTGCGTCATCAGCGCCTGCGTGTAGCGCAGCAACAAACGTTGAAACGGACCGCCGCGCGCAAACTCCGCTTGCAGCGCCTTTGTCTTCATCCTGAGCGCCGCGCCGGCACTCTGCACGACTGCCCGGTTAGGTACGGTGTTGCCGCCCATAAAGAGGGCGACGCCGACCACGCCTTCGTTGCCCGTGATGCCCATTTCGGCGGACGAGCCGTTCTCCATCATGTAGAGCAGCGAGATGATGACGGTGGTGGGAAAGTAGATGTAATTCATCTGCCCGCCGGATTCATAGACGACCTCGCCGAGCGCAAAGGCGACAGGCTCAAGGTGCGGGCGCAGGCGCGCATAGTCCTCGCCCGGCAGCATGGCCAGCAGCCGATTCTCCGCCGGTTCAATCGATTCTGGGGCGTTGAGTGAGATAAAGCCTCCTGTCAAAGCTTAGCTGCCGGGATATAACTCACTATATGTTAGAGTGCAGGTCATCAATAAAACCCGGCTATATGTGGCGTAGCGCACAGACAGGCAGCGCGCTTTCGGCTACTATACTAAGGGCATTAAAGAATCTGTCAAGTCGGGCGCAACTGAAGCCCATTAAGAAGAAGGTTATGAGTACTAATCCCAAAAGAGCAGAGCCGTTGAGCGCGAACTTCGTCGAGACGGGCGCGCAGTTCCAGTTAGAGTTGATGAATACGACCGCGCAGCCGCTCAAATGTGTCGAGATTCTGAGCATCTTTCTGAAGGACGAAGACACGCCGGGCGGCGGCCCTTCGCGGGCGCACATTAGATTTGAAGCCATCAATTTTTTACGCCCACAGGAGAAGGTTGTCCTATCGCACAAGACTTGGATCGACGGCAAACCGGCCGACCCTGCGGACGACAAGTTGGCGCAGCTTAAAGTGGTCGCGGGCAGCGTCCGCCCTTACGTGCTCGATATTTCTTGGGAGGATACGGAAGGGAAATCGCGCTACCAAAGAATCCCGGTCGGGCACTGATTGGTTAGGCACATGTTATGTCCGGCCTTAGAAGCGAAACTGCACACGGCCCGGCTCGCGCTTGCGCGCGCGACCTGTGAAAACATCGTCGAGCTTTGTCAACAATACCTCGCCCTGCTGGCCGACTACCGGGTCGAACTTTACAGCCTGCCCGACAAGCTTGAGCTAAATCTTCGCGCTAAGACTTCAGCCCGCGCAGACGTTAACGCCAACAGGAAAGCAGTCCGCGCCGCGATAGAGCACACCACGCGTGAGCGCGAATGGGTCGAGGGCCTCATCCGCTCGTTCACCGCCATCAGCGGCTACGACGCGGTCGAGACACTCAACCGGCAGCAACACAGAGGCCGTGCCGATTGGACCTTGAGCGCGAGCGGCGCTAGCTTTAGCGACGCTGCCGCCAGTGAGCGGTTGACGATCCAAGAAACGGTTGCGACCGCAAGCCTGCTCCGGCGTGCGGCTCACGTAGCCCAAAACGCATCGGTCGCAGTTGCGGGCTGGCCAACTCGGCCGGACCTGCTCAAGCCTGACCCGAAGCCGTGGAAGGAAGTGTCTGATGATAGTTTGTGATTTCTGTATGCGATATGAGCGGGACGGCAAGTGCGGGCTGGGCCTTAACATACCCAAAGGGATGGGTTGCCGCGAGTTTGAGCCGAGCATCGAGCGATTCTGCGCCAACCCTAAAGATTTCGTCAGCCCACGGCAGATTATCCAGATGGCAACCTTCTTCGGTATTAAGGGAACTGAGCTAAAGAAGGTCAAGCTTATGACCGCAAGAGAAGAAACTAACCGATTATAACTGCCTGCCGCACGACTACGGTTGCCCGCAAAATGCGTAAGGGCTACCGCTTCGTTAGATATATCTTTACTACTATAGGTACAATCTATGCAGCGCGAGCGCGGCAAAGTGGTCGCGCGCCAGTAAGCGGCCGGGTGCTTGATCTTCGCCGGCCCGCCACGAGCCAGAGGACAGAGTGTTGCGCAGTTTGCTTACAAGTTGGTTCGTCAAAGGGCGTCCGCTGCCGGGGCTGCGGCTGTGGCTCAGGTTACGCTGGCTGGTTTTTATCCTGCTTGGGCTGGTCAGCATGGGTTACGCCTTCTATTTAGTCCGCGCGGCTGAAACCATCGACCGGGCGAGTTTCTATTGGTTCTTCTATTCAGGGGCGCTATTGCTCGTCGGCGGACTGGTCGAGCAGGGCCACAACCTTGAACGGCGCGGGGACTGAAGGCCGGGTGGATCGATCTTGGTAGCTATACCTATTACCACCTAGTAACAAAATACCCCAAGTTGTAAAATTGCTTGGGACATATCAGAAATAAAGTAACCCCGGAGGCGATATCTATTGCCTCCGGGGTTTCAATGGTTACAGGTCAGCCGCCACTTTTTAGTGGAACTGAATGTTCCCGCGACTAATGACGCGCAGCGACCGGACCTCGTTCTTCGTCCCTGTCACGGTCAGACCGAACGTATCGAGTGTGCCGGGTTCGCCGTTATCCTGCACCGTCACGGTGAACGTGCAGCCCGCGCCGCACTCGCCGGAGAACTGGACAGTGTTCGGCGCGATTAACAGAGAATTGAGTGACCTTGCCATCAACGTGCAGGCCGGTCACATGGTTGACGTAGTTGAAGTGGCCTTTCGCCCCGCCATCCGTGCAGTTCTTTTCCGGCTGCGAGTTAAAGCCGAAGGTGGCGCGCCCCGTGCCGCTGGCGACCGGGTTATTGATATCCGGCTCGGGAACAGGTATCTGCCCGCCCCCCGTCACCTTGGGCGCGCATGTAATTGTCGGCGTCGGAGTGGGCGTAGGAGTCGGCGTGGGAGTAGGCGTTGCCGTCGGAGTGGGCGTCGGCGTCGGCGTCGGCGTCGGCGGTATGTTGACGCCGCAGGCGGAGACGTTGTTGGTATCCATCGTCACCGCGCCGGTGATCGCGATGACGTTACCGGCCACGCTCGCGTTGGAATTCAAGGTGACGCTAGTGTTAGCGACAATATGTCCGACAAATTGAGAGCCTGTGCCGATAGTCGCGGAACTGCCGACCTGCCAGAACACGTTCGCCCCGCCGCGGCAATTTATAGCGCACGGGTTATTGATCACTTCAACTGACGAAGCGACTGAGGTGATGAGGGTGCTCCCGGTCTGGAAGACGAAGAGGGAATCACACGAGCCCTGCGCGTCGAGAATGAGCGTCCCCGTCAACTGTGCCGACGAATCGAAACAATAGACGCCCGGCGTGAGTACTTTCCCACCGAGGTCAACACCACTCAAGTTATTCGCGGGGTCGCACGGCAAGCCATCTAGATAATTGTACTCGACCTGGGCATCGGCCTGAGCCTGAGCCGCGACCGGATCACCTGCATGTATCGCTCCGGTCACAATCCCCGGCGGAAAGCCAGTGATTGCCGTCCCCGGACTGACACCCAGGTCGCCGTTGAGCACGGTCAAGCCCGAGCTAGTTACCGCCGAGGCGGCCAAAACAGCGTAGGTCGTCGTCGTGCCCTGTGGCACTGCGCTTTGCGCTGAGGTTGTAGGCGTATGAAGAAGTGCGACGCTGGCTGCGCCGAGTAGTATGGCGAGAGCCACACCTGCTAAGAATCTGAAGTACCTGTGAGTCATTTAATGGTTCCTTTTTCGAAAGTTAAAGCCGAAGCAGAGGCGCACAATGGTGTCTGACTTTCGACAGCATCCTGCGCTTCACGGCCTTGAGGCATAGCATCCGGCCAGTAACATGACTTCATGTCGGCCGCACTGCTCGCTGCGGCTGACATAGCCCGGCAGTTGAGCAGAGTCCAGCCCTGCCCGGATTAGAGGGGCGTTGGAAAAGCAATTTCTAGGAGATGAACGTAAGTTCAGGGGACTATACTTGCGTCCAGTCAAGTATAGCTGAGCGGCCCGCGATTGATACTGTTACCAGTTTTCTCTCCCTGCTAACGCAGGCTTAGTCGGGTAAGCATTTGTTCAGGCACGGTAAGTTACAGAGTAAGCTATCTTGAAGCGCCCGTCTGTGCGATGGCACACATATAAAGAATTATTTAGCGCCTGCTTTTTAGTGACCACGAAGCGGCGGGGCAATTTAGGTATTAACGATGCAATGAACGCACATTGGTCGTCAGTCAGTTCGTCTTGTCGGGCCATGTCAAATCGTAGCCCGCCCATTTATGAGACTGCTTCTAATCTGTCCATTGCTTCACGACAGTTTCGGGCTTATACTCCCCGCGCTTTAAATCCAAAGGCGCTAGTGCTATATCCGGCTTTCATCGAAAGCTGTTCATCGTCCAATCTAGCTAGGCTTTATCACCTTCCCTTCAGGAGAAAAGATAATGATTAAAAACTTAACTCTGGCCGTTGCTCTACTCGTAGTGGGAAGTTTGTTGGTTGCCTGTGGTGGCTCGGCCACCAACTCAGGCTCAGCAACCAGTCCGAGCGGCGGCTCGCTTAGCGACCCGAAAAGTTCGATTGCCTATCAGTTCGAGTTGGTTAAAGCGGGCGACGTGGACAAACTCAAAGCTTGTTTGACCCCGCGTTTGCGCGACGGCGTGACGCCAGAAGTTATGGCCAAAGCAAAAACCCAAGCGGCGAACTACACCCTTGACGATCTGTACGCCTCCACCGAGATGGGCGAAGCTGACGGCAAGAAAACCGCCAAAGTCAAAATGAAGAACGGCCGCACGCTAACCACTTTGGTCGAAACCGACGGTCAATGGTTGGCTGACACGATCTGGTTTAAGTAGGAATGTGCCAAGTAACCGCGAGCGCCGGCCGCACATCATGCGTGGGGCATGGGGCGGAGCAGTAACTCAGGTTAGTAGCACAGCGCCTTCGCCCGGACACCGTTAACATCAGAACGTGTCCGCCACAGTATCCATCAACAAGAAAAGCCACCGCAGCGGTGGCTTTTCCTATCGACTGCTAAAGTGGAGCAGAAGAGGGGCATACTCCTGACCTCCGCATTGCGAAAGGGGACATACGAAACTGCGTCATACACCGTAGTAGTCGTCCTTTCCACCAAAAATCACAGTAAATTGCAGCCGCGAACAAGTACCAGCCAATGTTGTTGACTGACCACATCGGATTCTCGTACCCTACTGCTAGGCGCACGTGCCCCGCGCTCGGCCCCTTACCTCACAGAGCTTGACCATCTTCAGCTGCTTCTCGTCCTACGGAGGTGCATACGTGGCCGCTTACGCCGTGCGGCGGAAATACCCGCGTACCTATATCGAACTCCCCGTCGCGTGGGCCGCAAGCCCCTGTCCGAGCACCACGACGACAAGATTACTTGCTTCTGTGTCGGCGGGTGCTTCCTGCAAACACAACAAGAGTTGCGGGTCGGGAGAAGCATCTTCGTCAGCCTGTGGGACACGCCAGCAGGCGCACATCTGCTGAAAGGCGAGGTGCGCTACCTGCTCAAGCCGGGGCGCAAGCTGCCGCCGGACGGGGCGGGGATAGAGTTCGTTGGCTTGTCGGAGGAGGACCGACGCACCCTGCAAGACTTGGTAAGCTTCTACCTAGAGAAAGATATTGGGGCTGGTGCAACTAGCGCCACAACTTCAGCGGTCACACCTGCGCCACCACGCACGCCGCAGTCTCGCGGGTCCCGCTTATGGTTCGCAGGCATCGTCATTGGGGCGGCGGTGTTGTTACTGTGCGGCGCTATCGGTGCGGTGTGGCACAGCACACATAAGGCGCGGCCGCGCGTGGCAATTGTGCCCAGTGCTGTCGCTCCTGCTGGCGCGACGGCGACAATGGATGCAAAGCAACTGGCTGCCGCCAAGATCAGCGAAGCGCGACAATTGAGCAGCTCCGGCGATGCGGCGCAAGCAATAACTCGTCTGCGCGAAGCCGCCACGCTTGAGCCGACGAACGCCGAAGCGCACAGACAACTTGCGCGCTTGCTCGGCGAAGGCGGCGAGCATCGTGTGGCCATTGCGGAGTTACGCACCGTCACGCAAATCGCTCCGTTCGACGCCGATGCTTGGCGTCAACTCGCGGCGGCGCAGTTTGCCGCAAACCTGTATAGCGAGGCCGCGAACAGTTACGCGCGCTACTTTGCTTTATCGGCTGAGGCGGTCAGAGACGATAGCTCGCGGTTATCTTTTGCAGACGCTTTGCGCCTAGCCAATCGCACCAATGAAGCGCGCGTGCTTTATCGGAAACTCGCTTCGTCGCCCGTCGCCAACATCGCCCGCGCCAGCAAGCAACGTCTGGCGCAACTAAATCCGCGGTCGGCTGTTGCCGCCATGACGAGCGTAGAGCCTGATGCCTCCGCGCAGCGCAGCGAACCCACGTCGCCGGCAAATGGGCCTCTCGCCACGGTCGCCGTTGCGCCGCCGTCCGTCGTTAGTCCCGCAGCGATTATTCGCGCAAGCGCGCCCACGCCAGCGCGTGCCGTCTCGCCCGCCGAGCGTTATCAACAGGGCCTTACGCTATGGGCGTCGAATCGCACGGCAGCCGTTGCGGAGTTTCAAACTGCTGCAAATGGCGGCCACGCTGATGCCTTCTATTATCTTGGTCTGAACATGGCTGAAGGGCGTGAGCCGCGCACACTTAAGCGCGCGGAACTCGTCGCCGCCCTCAACTATTTTCAGCATGCGCGGACGAGCCGCTTCAGCGCGCAGGCACGCCGCTACGAAGACCAACTTGGCAAAGAATACGACCGCCGCAGAAACCAATGAAAGGTGAACACTGTGCGCTCACTCAGTTTGCAAATCTTAACGAATCGAAAATCACTTGAACCCCTTTTTCAGAGCTTGCCCAGTCTTCATCAGGCGCTTGAATAGTGATTAGTGCGTTGACCTTGTCAGTGTCAATCTGAAAAAAATCTTGAGTATGCGGAACAGTTTCACCCAATAGACTGATGGAAAATTTTTGGCGAACACCCCGGAGGACCTGCCCGCCAACCTCTCTGCGTATTTCAAAGCTTTGGGTTTCAGATACAGTCCCGACTGATATGCCTGTTGGTCTTTCTTTCGCTATCTGCGCGGCGAACGCATCAACATTTAAAGGTAATTCTAGTGGGAATGAAAGAATGATAAAAACAGCATTGTTATCATTTTCAATAATTATTTGCCTTGCTTGGCCCGCGATTATTTCGTCTTCCGTGATGTTCCAGTTGCTGTGATGGGAAAAACTCAGTCCATTTTTGTCATACCTAACTGTTTCAATCAGGGCACTCCGAGCGGCAGGGTTTTTATGTTGCGCGACCTTGTATTGCCAGACTATTGCGCCCAGCACCGATAGAACGCTCAGAGAGACTACGATGGGATGACAGCGCGCCCGACTCGGCTTTGTCTGCTCTTTGGTTCCGCACCTATCAGTGAAATAAACTCATACGTGCGACTGCCACCTAAGCGAGCCTCGAACAAGCTCTGACGGGCCACGCCGCCTTGCTCGTTGAGCATGAAGAGCGCCCCCTTTTTGCTGTACGCAGGCAGGAAGATGCCGCGTTGTATGAATGTGTGCTGGGTCGCACGCCAGTGGTTTTCCGCGCTTGCCGCATCCCCGTGATAATACTTCGTGGGCGGCATAAGATAGATAGTCTTCTCGCGATAGCCATTCAGCCGGTCCATTTCCCAAATAACACCATCGCTGGTGCTGGGCACAATAAAGATAACTTTCGCCTGCTTCATCAACAGGAGCGCGAGCGCCTCCCAATCGGCATCAGTCGAGGGCAAGCGGCCGGCGCCAAGTTTTTCGCCCGGCCGACCGAGCGCTATCATTGGATAGTTACGACGCACTTCAGACGAAATCATCAATTCGAGCGTCTCGCGGTCGAGGCCGAAAAAATCACCCTCAAGCAAAAGGTACCACCAGACTCCTTTCCTGCGCTTCAGCTTCTCTTCTTGAGAAAAAGAGCGGAGGTAAAGCGAGAAGGGCTCCTCATATCCTTGTTGCAGTCGGTCTAATAACAGGACGGCCTTAAGGTCGCGTTCAAGTTGCCGCTTCTTGCGTCCGGCCCGGTAGAAAATCGAGGCGCAGTTACGCCCTACGATGAGCACCAGTGGCAAAGCGAGCCAAGGGAATATGATCCTTGGCGATGTTGCCCGTAATTTCTCCTTCCCCATTATGTCGTCCCTGAGTGCGTCTCGGAAGGAAGGTACGAGCACAAAGCTTTGATAGAACTGCTTAACAGCCATTAAGGTACTGACCCCCACAATGACCATCGTCACTTGAAGAACAGTGAGCCAAACGATCCGTTGTTTAGCAGTCATAGACGCCTCGGCTTTATCGGAAATTCATAAATGACAGTGCAGCTATGTAAGGCAATCATATACTTGACGCACCTGTTGGGAGATTGCGGCTGCGGACATCTGGAATTAACCGGGTTCTGCCAGTCGAATCGGACGCTAGGTGCGTCCAGTATATGATTGCCTTATTTAGGGTGATTGTCTAGTTGACTCAGGGTGCGTTATGTAGTATCCTGTTTTCGTGTTGAGCCGCCTTTCTTTTGCGCCCCGTTATCGTCGCCATCCGGTGGCCCGTTCAACTCGCGTACATGGTCTTTCAACACCTGCGCGCCCTCTTGGCCAAACAGAAATTCAATCGCTTCATCCGTTGTCATATCAAGCGGTTTCTTCTCTTCTTTTTTCTTCGCTGGCATAAGGACTCCGATCATGACGACTAAGGTTAAGAAACAAAAACAAGACGTTGACTTGACGACGCTAATGAGCAAGTTTAGCGACGAAGAACAATGCCGCACCTATCTTGAGCATCTTCGTTCAGCCGGACGGCGTAAAGTGTCTCCGTTGTCAGTCGGATAAAATCTCGCGTATCCAGACGCGCGCTTTGTTTGATTGTGATTCATGCGGTTATCAAGGCTCTGTTAAAGCTGGCACGATATTCCATGACTCGCACCTGCCGCTCACAAAATGGTTTCTCGCTGTCTATTTGATGTGCGAAGCGAAAAAGGGTGTCTCCGCCAATCAACTGAAGCGCACGCTTGGAGTTGCTTATCAAACGGCGTGGCATCTTTGCCACCGCATACGCAAGGCAGTTGCGGACGCTGACACCTCGTTGCTGGCGGGCATCGTTGAAGTGGACGAAACCTATATCGGCGGCAAGGCGAAGAACATGCACAAGAAAGACCGTGCGCGCAAGATTCAAGGGCGCGGGCCTGTTGGTAAGGCAATGGTCTTGGGTGCGATCCAACGCGGCGGCGGCGTGCGGCTCACGGTTGAAAAGAGAGCCGACCGCGCGACGCTGCATAAGTTCATCAAGGCTGCATTGGCTGACGAAACAGAGTGCATCATGACGGACGAAGCGCCCGCGTATAACGGCTGCGATGATGCGAATACACGGCATGAGACGGTTGACCATCACAGAGGCGAGTATGTACGCGGCGACGTGCATACGAACGGCGTAGAAGGCGTGTGGTCGCTCTTTAAGCGGTCTATCATTGGCTCGTATCATCAAATCTCTGAGAAGCATCTTGACCGTTACCTTGACGAGTTTGAATTTCGTTTCAACAATCGGAATAACCCTTACTTGTTCCGCGATACGCTGTTAAGACTCATTGCTTCATCGAGCCTTGAATACAAGGAATTGATTAAAGAAGAAGTCGCTTAAAATCTTATTCTGCTAAGACGCCGGGATATTTCCATGCCGGGTATTTGAAAATGGGTCGAATTGCAAAATTGTCTATACCTGCTTGCCCTAGAAACCACGCTGGCGGCGGTTTCGGTAGATTCTCGGGCCACTTAGCCAGCGTGGTGCGAAGCGTTTCATCCACTAAGTAAACATGCTGTCCGCCCATAAAGATGCCCTTAATCACGATCTGGGCGTTGCTTCTATAATAGAACTGAAAGCGAACCTTGCCCTTATCGTCAACAATCTCAAAAGCATTCTTGTTGGAGTTAGCATCCCAACTGATGGGCCTGCCTTCAATTTGATTATGTGTTATTTGCACGGGCGGCGTGTCGGGGGTAAAGAACAGTTGCACGTCAAAATATGGCTTGCCTTGCTCAATATAGACATAGCCTAGAGTAGTTACGTCGGGCGTGATGATCGGCTTGTGCTCGCTTTCGATGGCTGCGGTACTAAAGGGAAACGTCATGCCATGTTCACCAAGCGAGATATAAACAGTATTCGTTTTTTCCGTGAACGTCGGCTGCTCAAGTTGCGGCATTGTAGAAATCGGAGATGTTGATTGTAGCTGAACAGTTTGAGAGCTCTCTTGTGGCGCTTTCGGGGGCAAGAAAGCCATGACCAAGATTAGGACGGCCGCGATGCTAAGTGAAATGAGTGCATTGCCTATCCATTGATGTTTTTTTGTTTTGCCTTCAAAGAAGTTTGTCCGCCAAATCGCAACGGTTAAGAAAAGCCATCCGCCTACTACAAGCAGAGCTACTCCCAAGTATGCGCCGATTGCAGCTACAATCATGCCGAGCGCCCCCCATGTAAGGTTGCTTTCGGCAAGATGCCCAAGTTTTGCGGGCAACGACGGTGGGGGCGGTGGGGGCGGTGGTGGTTTCTTGTTTCTGTCGCGCTTCTTAACCATGCACGCGAGTCTATCTCTTGACTCAATCCTGAGTCAACTAGATAATCACTTTATTTAGAGTGTCCAAACACAAACGGCTACCAAAGTTGGTAGCCGTTTGTGATTGACTGCTAAAGTGGAGCAGAGGAGGGTCGAACTCCTGACCTCCGCATTGCGAACGCGGCGCTCTGCCAAACTGAGCTACTGCCCCATGCGGACGGGAAAGATATTAGAGAGGGCGCGCGGCGCTGTCAAGCGTGCGTTGGGTTGGTGCGGCGCGGGCTTGTGGGCTGGGCGCGCAAGGGGCGCGGGTTAGCCTGCGCGTAGGCTGTGGGCGGCGGTGTTGATGGCGGCGGCGAGTTGCTCGACGTTGCGGCCGCCGCCCTGTGCTATGTCTGCGCGCCCGCCGCCGCGCCCGGCTAAAAGTTCACAGGCGGCGCGCATGAGCGTGTTCATGTCGCCGGGTGCGTCGGCCGCGCGGGCGAAGACGAGGCGGGCGCTGTCGGCGTCGCGTGCGCCGAGGAGCGCGACCGTGCCGGGATGTGCGATCAGGGCGAGGGCGAGCCGTTTTAGTGATTCGGCATCGCGCGCGTCGAAGATGTGCGCGACGAGGCGTGTGCCGTCGGCGTCGATGGAGGTGGCGGCCAAGAGTTCGTCGGCCTCGACGCGCGCCGCGAGTTCTTCGAGTGTGTGGACGCGCCGGGTGAGTTCCTTGTGCTCGGCGAAGAGACGTGCAAGGGCGGCGGGTGCATCGTCGCGCCCGGCGCTAAAGAGGGCGGCGACTTGTCGCGCCGTGTCGTTGGCGCGGCGATAGTCGGCGAGCGCGCGCTGACCCGCGACGAATTCGAGGCGCGTCAAACCTTTCGCCCGTTCCCACGCGCGCACGGCGATGAGTCCGACCTCGCCCGTGCGTTGTGCGTGCGTGCCGCCGCAGGGACTCAGATCGAAATCCGCGATCTCGATCAAGCGTAGTTCGCCCGTGCGCGCAGAGTCTTTGCGCAGGGGCAACTGCGCGGCCTCGGCCGCCGTAACGTTGCGGATGCAGACGGGGCGATCTTCCCAGATGATGCGGTTGGCGAGATCGACTGCCTGCTCGATCCGCGCACGCGTCGGGTCATGCAGTTCAACGTCAATCTCTGAGACGCGTTCCGACATGCGGAAGGCGCGCGTCGGCGCGTTGAACAGTGACACAAGCGCCTGCGACATGATGTGCTGGCCTGTGTGTTGTTGGATGTGATCAAGCCTGCGCGGCCAGTCAACGCGGCCCGTGACTTCAGCGCCCGTAGCGAGCGGCGCACCTTCGACGACGTGGAGCACGCCCGCTGCTTCCTGATCAATGCATTCGACGACGCGCGTTGCGCCGAGCGTGCCCGTGTCTGTGGGCTGGCCGCCGCCGGTCGGGTAGAAGGCCGTGCGGTCGAGTGTGACGCCGTAGCGGCCGGGCGCAAGTTCGGTCACGTCTGTGACGCGTGCTGTGAACTCGGTCAGATGTGAATCGTGATAGTAGAGTCGTTCGGTTGTGCTCATCTTGCAGACTCAAAGCTAGCCGACGCGTGTTGTGAGCGTCAAGGCGGCGGGCCGACTTTTGACAGGCGTTCGTGTGCCCGCCAATAATCGCACGCCCACGGTTGGGCCAAGCTCTCGTCATCTTACGGTTCGGAGTCGTTCATGCGTACAACTTTCGCCGCTGCGCAGTTGCGCCGCGCGGTCTTGTTCGTCAGCTTGCATCTCGTCTGTGCGGTCGCCGCGTTGGCGCAAGCGGGCGCACCCGAAGGAGCTTATCGCATCGCTTACGAGTTGAAGTTGCCGCGCCCGGCCACGCACTTGTTCGAGGTGAGCATCATGGTCGAAGCGCCGACGCCGCAGACGGCTTTTGAGTTTCAGATGCCGAAGTGGTCGCCGGGCCGCTATGCCGTCTTCGACTTTGCGAAGAACGTGCGCGAAGCGTATGCCGTGCCGGGCTGCGCGCCGGGCGAACGCTGCGACGCGGCCGGTGTGCGGCCCACACGCGTTGACACGCAGACGTGGCGCGTGCCCACGCGCGGCGCACAGAGTGTGCGCTTCAGTTATAAAGTTTTCGCAGACGATCTTTCAGGCACGTTCTCGGAACTCGACGAGCGGCATGCTAACTTCAACGGCGGCTCGCTCTTTATGTACGTCGTCGGGCACAAGCCCGATCCGGTCACGTTGCGGATCGAAGCACCTAACGGCTGGCGCATCGTCAACGGGCGCATGACGAACGCGGAGCAGCGCGAGTGGCAGTTCGACAACTACGATCTGCTGATCGACACGCCGACCGAGATCGGGCCCGATTGGACCGAAGACACTTTCAACGTCGAAGGGAAAACTTATCACGTCGTACTGCATGCCGTGGGCGGCGACGGCGGCAAGCGCAAACAACTTGCGCGCGACATAGAGAAGATCGTGCGCGCGGAAGTCGGCATGTGGGCCGCGCCGGAGTTTAAAGATTATACCTTTCTGGTCCACACGGGCGCGGGCGGGCGCGGCGACGGCATGGAGCATCTGACTTCGACGCAGATCATTTTGCCGCGCGCGCTCTCCGAGTCGGGCGTGTACGAAGGCGTGCTCGACACGGCGGCGCACGAGTTCTTCCACGTCTGGAACGTGAAGCGCCTAAGACCCGTCGAACTTGGGCCGTGGGATTTTACGCGGCCCGTCAGCACGCGCGGCTTGTGGATCGCCGAGGGCTTCACGAACTATTACGGCCACATGATGCAGCGCCGCGCCGGGCTGTGGACCGACGAACGCCTCTACCGCGAGTTGAGCGCAGAGGTGGCGACGGTCGAACGCGCGCTGGGTAGCCGTCTGATGAGCGCGGAAGAGTCGTCGCTCGTCGCGCCCTTTCTTGATTCAGCTTGCCACGTTCAACGCACCGGCCTCGATCAAACTTCGATCAGTTATTACGACAAGGGCGAGGTCATCGCGCTTGTGCTCGACCTGTTGATTCGCGGGCGCAGCGCGGGTCGCGCTTCGCTCGACGACGTGATGCGCCGCGCCTATCGTGAGTTCTATGTGGAGAGTCCGAACGCCAGTTACTACCTGCACGGGCGCGGCTACACGAACGAAGAATTTCAGCGCGTCGCCAGCGAAGTCGCGGGCTTCGACCTCGAAGATTTCTTCACGCGCCACATACGCGGCACAGAGCCGCTGCCTTACAACGAGGCGCTCGCTCTACGTCGGCCTGCGGCTCGACAACTACCGCATCGAAGAACTGCCGAACGCCACCGCACAGGCCAAAGAACTCCGGCGCAACTGGCTCAAGCGCAACGGCGACTGACTCGATCCCGGCGACGACATGAAAAACGGGCTAATCATTAAGATGGTTTATGAATATCACGTGAGGTATTAGGCGTACCGCGTGAAAGTGCCCGTGGATCACGTGAAAGTGTCCGTGGATCACGCAAAAGTGTTCGTGGATCACGTTTAGGTCGTCGTGGATCACGTCAAGGTTGTCATGGATCACGTGCGGGGCTGCATGGATCACGTTTGGGTGGGCGTGGATCACTCGCGGGCCTTCATGGATCACGCAAAAGTCTCCGTGGATCACATGAAAGTTGGCGTGGATCACGTGAAAGTCCTCGTGGATCACGTAAAAGTTGTCGCGTACCGGGAGAAAGTTGCTGTGTACCGCTCAGTTTACAACCGGCGGGGCGAGGACTTCGACGGGTTCGGGCACGATCTCGAAAGTCATGGGCAGTTGGCCGATCAGTTCGCCGTCCACTTGGACGGGCGCGTCGCCAGTGGCGCGGGCGCGCGTGGTGCGTAGGAAGCGGACGCCTTTGATCGCGTGCGTTACGCCGTCGCGCCGCATCGTGTGCGCGAGCAGGTAGAGATAGCGCAAGCGGCTGTGCGACGAGACGAGGCAGATTTCAAACTCTGGCTGATCCAAGCGTGCGCGCGGCGTCACGGCCAAGTCGCCGCCGTAGTGCGCCATCTTGCCGATGGCGGCGAACGTGGCCGTGTAAGTCTCGCCGCCGACTTCGACGTTGAACGGCGCGGGCCGCCAGTAAGCCAGATGGCTCAAGCCCGACACCCAGAACGCGCCTTTGCCGACGCGCCGCTTCAAACGTGGCCGCACACCAGCGACGACCGACGCGTCCAACCCGACGCCCGCCATCAAACAAAAGTAACGCCGCGCGCCCGTCCCTTCTTCGGTCGCGCAGCCGAGATAGATGCGGCGCGTCGCCCCGCGCGCGATGACATCGACCACGCCCGGCAGCTTGAACGGCAAGCCCAACTCGCGCGCCAGCACGTTCGCCGTGCCCACAGGCCAGACGCCGAGCTTTACGGCCGTGCCCGCTAATCCTTGCAGCGCCTCGTTGACCGTGCCGTCGCCGCCCGCGACGACGATCTCGCGCGCGCCCGCACGCGCCGCCTCGGCCGCCAAACGCGTCGCGTCGCCCGGCGCGGTCGTCGCTAAGACTTCGACCGCGATGCCGCGCGCTTTGAGTAACGCGCTGAAGCGTGCAATGGCCGCAGCGCGCCGCGCGCGACTCTGCCCCGCGTTCGGATTTGTGATCAAATGAATGATGCGCGTCATACGTCTCTGGCCAACCTGTAACCGGGCAGCAAGTTGAGTGCCGCCTGCGCCCTGAGCAAACATAGCACAAGCGCCAAACTTCAAGAGCGCGACCGGGCATCGACGTTTGCGCCGCATCTTTCAGCCGTCACTTGTCGGCACAGGCTTGCGTTGTTGACGCTCGATAGGTGAAGGCAGCGCCGCGACCTCGCACCACTAAAGCAAGTTGCACTTGAGGACAAAACTATCGGGGCAGGGCCTTGCAAGGCCCTGCCCCGATAGTTTTGTCTATGGCGCGTCGCTTATTTGAAGAGGACGTGCAGGTGGTTGTCGTGGTTCGGGTGCTGTTTGGTCAGCCCCGCTTTGATCAACTTGGGGTCGTTAAAGAGGACCGCCGCTTTTGGGAACTTCAGGCGGATGAGCTTGGCGAGTTCCAACGTCAACGCTTGATCGTAGGTCGCATCGTTGAAGGTGGTGGCAATGAGCGCGCCGCCTTTGGAGATGGGCCGGATGTCGCAGGCGCGCCCGTCGCGGTGCGTCCCGTGGTCGAGTACCTTCGGGTTCTTCGCGTTGAAGAACGGGCCGCCGCCCTTGCGGCTGATGTCGCCATACTGCAACAACACGGTCGGATGCGTAGCCGCCCACGTGAGCGCCAGTTCTTGCAGCGCGCGAATTGTGCCCTGCGTGCCGAACTGATCGACGCCGCCCGCTTCGCGGTTATAGGTCGTGTAGCCTGAGCCGGGCGGGCCTTCGGGCAGCACCGTGTCGATGGTGTCGTTCGAGCCGTGGGTCTTGTCGGGCGGCAGGCTAGGCACGGTGCGAAAGAGCACGCGATAGCTCGCGTCGTCAACGATGCCGGTCGGCTGGATGTTGTTGGCCAGTTGGAATGATTGCAGCGCCGTCTGCGTCTTGTTGCCGAAGATGCCGCGCCCGGTGTCAAGCTGCGCCTGCGTAAGAAACTTCGCGGCGACCAGACGTTGCTGGACCGGCAGCACGACACCACCCTCGCTGCCAAACTTGACGCCGGTATTGAGTTGCTTGACGGCGGCCTGCGTGGCCGCATCGTAAGCGCCCGTCTCCATCAACTCTAGATCGTGTTGCAAGGCTTTAACGGCCGTCTCGGTTTTGTTGCCGAAGATGTTGGGGCCGGTCTTCTTCTGTTCGAGCGTCAGGTAGCCGAGGTCGATCAGTTCGTCTTGCAGCGCCCCAACCGCCGGACTCTCCATGCCCTTCGAGAGCACGGCCACATCCGGCGTGGCGACATCCATGTGCGGCAGATCGTCTTTGGTCGGCGAGCCTACGGGCGGCGCACCGAGTCGCTGCCGGACGCGCTTCGCCGCCTCGGCAACCGTGATGCGGCCGTCGCCGTCGCCGTCCAGCCCACGGTTCTGCGTGTACGCCTTGCTCGGTCGCGTGAACAGCACGAAGCCGTTGCCCTTGCCGATGGCTTTCGGGAACAGCACGGCCATGTAAGCGTCTTCAATCGTGCGCAAGCGACCCTTGAAGGGCATGAAGTATTGTTCGACGAAATCCAGTTGGCGCACCGCCGACATCTTGACCAATTCATCGGTCGAAGTGCCCAACGCCTTCGCCGTCGGGCGCATGAATTGGATGAGTCCGACCGCGCCGCTGCCGGCCCCGTTCGTCACCGACGGGCTGAAGGTCGCGCCCGACTCGAAGCTCATGATGGCCAGCAGGAAGTTAGCATCGGTTTGGATGTTGGCCGCGATCTGTATGACCTTCTGGCGAAACTCTTCGCTGGTCTTTTCCAGACCCGGCACGTTGATTAGGCTCGGCAAGCTGTTGTCTCCTTAAGCACGAATGTTTGTGACGGCTGCAAGTCCGGGGCTTAAAGAGCGCAGGCAGTGGATGGGCTGCCTTGCCAACGCGGCGCACTTCAATCCGGCTTCCGTTTCAATTAATAGTGCTGCCGCGCGCCAAAACATTTCACCGGCGGCGCTACTCCAAACGATAGTTCGGTGCTTCCTTCGTGATGATCACGTCATGCACGTGCGACTCGCGTAGACCGGCGGCGCTGATGCGGACGAAGCGTGTCTGCTCTTGAAACTCGCGGATCGTGCGGCAGCCAGTGTAGCCCATGCCGGCGCGCAAGCCGCCGACGAGTTGTGTCACCATGTCGGCGAGCGTGCCCTTGTAAGGCACGCGCCCTTCGATGCCTTCGGGCACAAGCTTCGACTCGGCTTCGGTCATCTCCTGCGCGTAGCGGTCGCGCGAGCCTTCGCGCATCGCGCCGATACTGCCCATGCCGCGATACGCTTTGAACGAACGACCTTGAAACAAGATCAACTCGCCCGGCGACTCTTCGACGCCCGCGAACAGCGAGCCGATCATAACCACGTCCGCGCCCGCCGCAATCGCCTTCGCCACGTCGCCGGAAAACTTCACGCCGCCGTCGGCAATGATCGGCACGCCCGACCCGCGCGCCGCCGCCACGCAATTTTGAATCGCCGTGATCTGCGGCACGCCCGCGCCCGTCACGACGCGCGTGGTACAGATCGATCCCGGCCCGATGCCGACCTTAACCGCATCGACGCCCGCCTCGATCAGTTCGCGCGTGCCTTCGGCGGTGGCGACGTTGCCCGCGATGAGTTGCGTATCGGGATGACTGCGTTTGAGTTCGCGCACAGCTTCGATGACGCGCGACGAGTGACCGTGCGCGGTGTCCACGACGAGGCAATCGACGCGCACGTTAACGAGTTCGGCGGCGCGTTCGCGGAAGTCGCCGGTCGCGCCGACGGCCGCGGCGACGCGCAACCGGCCGAGATCGTCTTTCGCCGCGTGCGGATACTTGATCGCCTTCTGAATGTCTTTGACCGTGATGAGGCCTTTGAGATGTTTGTCGCCGTCGATGACCAGCAGTTTTTCGATCCGGTGCTTTTGCAGCACGGCCTTGGCCTGTTCGAGCGTCGTGCCGACGGGCACGGTGACGAGCGGTTGCTTCGTCATCACTTCCGAGATCGGAATCTCGAAGCGCGTCTCGAAGCGCAGGTCGCGGTTGGTGATGATGCCGACCAGATGCCCGCCTTCGTCCACGACGGGCACGCCGCTGATCTTGAACCGCTCCATCACGGCGAGCGCCTCGCTGACCGGGCGGTCGGGGCGAATCGTCACCGGATCGACGATCATGCCCGATTCAGATCGCTTGACCTTATCAACTTCTTCCGCCTGCCGTGCGACCGGCATGTTTTTATGAATCACGCCGATGCCACCCTGTTGCGCGATGGCGATGGCGAGCGCGGCCTCTGTCACCGTGTCCATCGCGGAGGAACAGAGCGGGATGCGCAAGGTGATGCCGCGCGTGAACTGCGTGGCGGTGTCTGTCTCGCTGGGCAGCACGTCGCTGCGAGCGGGCACAAGCAGCACGTCGTCGAACGTTAAGCCTTCGATGAGATCGTCAGTTAGCATGATGAACTTAAGCGAGCCTCCCTTCCAAAAACTCGAACGGAGCGCAGGCAATGCGCGTGTTGACTGAACGGATGAACGAGGTCGTCTAAAGGCGAGCGTAACAAAGCAGGCGGGCGGGCGCAAGCAGACGGGCCACGCACGCATGGCGCGTGGGCGCTGGGGCAGTTAAGGCTGTTGCAACAGGCGTGCGTAATCGTCCTTTGTGAACGCCATCTCGACGATGCCGGCCTTGGCTTCGGTCGGCACGTTGGCCGCGCGGCCGTTGATCGTCACTTCGAGGACGTTGGCCTTGCTCTTTGAGAAGCGCAACGTCACATGGTCTTGCGCCGACAGGTCTTTGACCTGATCGGCCCTGAGCAGCCCGTTCGACTGCGGCGCATCGTCCACGCGCGTGCTGAGCCAAACCTCTTCACCGCGCGCCTTGACCTGCACGTTCAAGCCTTGCGCGGCGGCGAGCGCGGATGTGGGTTGGACAACCGGCGCGGCCGTTTGCTGGTTGACATTGGCGGCGGGCTGATTCGTCGTCGCGGTCGGCTGCGGTTGTTCGCGGTTCTGGTTGCGGCGTTGATTCCAGTGGATCAGGGCGTATGCGCCGAGCGAGATGACGGCGAGGATAACGATGCTTAAGCCGATGGTGACAAGGGGCGAGCGGCCTGTGTCGCCGCCGTCCATGTAGATGTGCGAGGTCTGGCGCGAGGTCGGCACTTCGTCCGGCTCGCCTTGCGCGCGCGCCGTCCGCTCGTAGGCTTTGATAGCCTGCGTCTCGTCTAAGCCAACCACTTTGGCAAAGGCTTTGACGAAGCTGCGATTGAAGATGCCGCCGGGCAGATTCTTGTAATCGTCGGCTTCGATGGCTTCGAGGTAGCGCCGCGAGATGCGGGTTTGATCGGAGATATCGCGCAGGGAGAGGTTCTTCGCCGTGCGCGCACGCCGCATCTGCGCGCCCAGCGACTCTGTGCCCTGCTGCGCGCGCTCGTCGGGCGTTGGGTCAGAGGTTTTGGCGTTCACGGCTCGCGCTGGCTTAGTTGACTTATGGCTGCCCGTCGGACTTGCATCGAAACCCCTTCTACAGTCCTGCATCTAGCCCGGCCGGGACTTTGCGCGACTATAACGTGGCGTCGGCGAGACTGTCAAACTTTAGGCCGGTCAGAAAGATGCGCGCGGCTTGATTCTTCGCGCGGGCGGTGCTACGTTGAAGCGTTCCGGCGAAACGAACAATAACCGTTTTCCATTCTACAATCGAAAAGCGAGGACACCGTTTATGCCTCTCGAAGCACTCGGCATGGTCGAAACCAAAGGGTTCGTCGGGGCGGTCGAGGCCGCCGACGCGATGGTCAAGGCCGCGAACGTTCAACTCATCGGCAAGGAGTATATCGGCGCGGGCTACGTGACGATCTTCGTGCGCGGCGACGTGGGCGCGGTCAAGGCCGCGACGGACGCAGGCGCAGCCGCCGCCCGCCGCGTCGGCGAGTTGATCAGCGTGCATGTCATCCCGCGCCCGCACACAGAGGTCGAGCGCGTACTGCCCCACAACGGCCGCACCGGCTACAGCCCCGACGAGCGGGCCCTACAAGGCGGCGGCGCAGCACGCGGCGAACTCCCCGAAGGCGATCAAGGCCGCGCCCTCCCCGCTGGCGCGCGCGAGAACAATAAGGAAAGAAGCAAATAGCTGTCAGCCATCGGCGGTCAGCTTTTGGTCTTTAGCTGATGGCTGAACTTGCTGATCGCTGACTGGCTTTGTGGGGGTGTGTTATGTCAGTTGATAAAGACCTCGTGTCGGTGCAGCAGGCGCGCGATCTGGTCGAGGCGGCACACCGGGCCGAAGGACAGTTGGCGCGCTTCGATCAGGCGCAGATTGATCGCATCTGCGAGGCGATGTCGCAGGCGGCGTTGCGCGAAGCCGAGCGGCTGGGCAAACTGGCGGTCGAAGAGACAGGCTACGGCGTGGCCGCCGACAAGCGCGAGAAGAATCGCTTCGCCGCCGAAGACGTGTGGCAAGCTTTTCGTTCGTTGCGCACCGTCGGCGTCATCTCCGAATCAAAAGATGTGATCGAACTCGCCAGCCCGCGCGGCGTCGTGGCCGGCATCATCCCTTCGACCAATCCCACCTCGACCGCGATCTTCAAAATCCTGATCTCGATCAAGTCGCGCAACGCAATCGTGTTGTCGCCGCACCCGTCGGCCGCGAAGTGTATTAACGAGACGGCGCGTGTGATGCGCGAGGTCGCGGTGAAAGAAGGCTTGCCCGCCGACGCCATCGGCTGCATGACGAACGCGACCATCGAAGGCACGGAAGTTTTGATGAAGCACAAGCGCACGGCCGTCATTCTTGCGACGGGCGGCATCGGCCTTGTGCGCGCGGCCTATTCGTCGGGCAAGCCTGCGTTCGGCGTCGGCCCCGGCAACGTGCCCGTCTTTATCGAACGCACGGCCGACGTGCCGCTCGCGGTGCAGAATATTCTGACGGGCAAATGTTTTGACAACGGCACGATCTGCGCTTCGGAACAAGCGGTCGTCGCCGATGCGCCCATCGCACAGCAGGCGCGGCAAGAGTTCATCGCGCAGGGCGCTTATTTTGTGAGCGCGGCCGATGCGGACAAACTCGGCAAAGTCGTGACCACGCCGCAACGCGGTTTGAACCCGCAGATCGTCGGCAAGTCGGTTGACGTGATCGCACAGATGGCGGGCATCAGTGTTCCGTCGGGCACGCGTTGTCTGATCGCGGAAGTCGGCGGCGTCGGGCGCGACTATCCGCTCTCGATGGAGAAGCTGTCGCCGATCCTCGCGTTCTATGTGGAAGACGGCGTGGCGCGCGGCGCGGCGCGCTGCTTCGAGATACTGTCCTACGGCGGCATGGGCCACACCGCCGGCATACACACGCGCTCGCGCGAACTGGCGAAAGCTTACGGCGCGGAGATGCCCGCCTCGCGCGTCGTCGTCAACACGCCGACGACGCACGGCGCAATCGGTTTCTCAACAGCACTACCCCCATCGATGACCCTCGGCTGCGGCTCGTGGGGCGGCAACGTCACCTCCGACAACATCTCGCCGCTGCACTTGATGGACATCAAGCGCGTTGCCTTCGAGACGCGACCCGTGCAGAGCGCACGCCCCGCGCGTTCGACTACAACGACGACGGCGACGACCGCGCCGCAAACGTCTCTGCCGACACCTGCGCCCGCACCGGCCGTCGCGGCGCAAACCGGCGCGCGCATCAGCCGCGCAGACGTAGCGGCCATAGTTGATCGTTTCCTAACGACGCGCGGCGTCAGCCCAACGGCAGCGGCGCAACCGTCCACGACGCCCGCGCCCACGGGTGGCAACGGTGGCTCCACGCAAACTCCATCTCCGGCAACAGCGCCGGCCGCCAAACCTGCCGCCCCGTCGGGCACGAACGGCGGCGCGCAGGCTGCGCCGACAACGAACGGCCGCAAGGCCGTCGAGTTTGTCTCCGAGGACGATGTGCGGCGCGCCATCCAAAAGGGCGAGAAGATTTACGTCAGCGCGCGTACCATCATCACCCCCTCGGCCCGCGACCTCGGCGACCCGGCCGAAGTGTTTGCGAAAGTATAGCTGTCAGCAGTTAGCGATCAGCTTTCAGCTTGTTCGGGTCTGCCTAAACGTTAGCTGGTGCTTGCCCCCTTCGACGCTAGTGCAAGATGTTTAGCTGATCGCTGACCACTGATTGCCGAGAGCTTATCTATGTTTTTAGCCAAAGTCGTCGGGACGGTCTGGGCTACGAAGAAGTCGCCTGATCTGGAAGGCGTGCGCTTCCTCGTGGTGCATCCGATTGAGTTGGACAAAGAGCCGACGCGCAGCATTGTGGTCGTCGCGGATCGAATGGGCGCTGGCATCGGCGAGACGGTCATGTGCGCTTATGGCAAGGCGGCGCGCACCGCCATAGGCGATCAGGACATGGCGATTGAAGCCGCGGTCGTTGCCATCGTGGATCGCGTGGACGTGCATGATACGCCCTCCGACGATCTGCGCGCCGCCGCGCACGAACTCAGACCGCGCGACAATGGAAGACGTTAAAAGTAGTCAGTAGCCAGTAGTCAGTAGTCAGCATGATAAGTGCTCTGACTACTGACTACTGACTACTGACTACTGACTACTGACTACTTTATCAATGCCAAATGAAGAGTTGATCTATCGCATCACGCGGGCGGTGTACGGACGTTTGGGCGCGCAGGCGGATGAACGTCAGGTCGAGCAGTTGGTGACGGACATCTACCGCGCGATTGAGCCGGTTGTGGCGGCGAACGGTAGCGGCGCGGGCGCATCGCAAGCAGAAAGGGCGGCGCGCGAAGCAGGCTCGGCGGGTCGTTTGATCGTCTCGGTGTTCGGCGTAGATCATCCGGGCATCGTCGCGGGCGTGGCGCAGATTTTGGCCGAGTCCGAATGCAGCATCGAAGACATCAACCAGACGGTCGTGCAAGGCAAGTTCGCTATGGTCATCATCGCCGATTATTCGCGCGCCAAAGTTTCCGTCACGGAATTGAAGGAACGTTTTCGCGCCGCCGGTGATCGCCTCGGCGTCCGCATCTACGCCCAGCGCGAAGACCTCTTCAACGCGATGCACAGAGTTTGAACAGCCTTCAGCCCTTGTCTATGTCTGAGCCGGAAATTGCACGGCGATGTGTGAAGTGCGGCGCGTCGGTACGCGGGCGGGCGCGGTTTTGTCCGCAGTGCGGGCAAGCGATGAGCGAAGCGCCGACGTTTAATTATCCTGCGGTCGAGGTGCAGCCGCCCGCGTCGAACGGCGGGTTGGTTAACGAGGCCGAGCGCATCGCGCACGAATTGAACGAGAAGGTGTCGCCGGTCGTCGAGCCTGCTGCGCCGCTTGGTGATAATCACACGGGCGCGTCGCCGCAGGTTGAGCCAGCGCGGTCGGATATGACGACCGGCGATGCGCAGGCCCAAGTTAGCGAAGCCGTCGAGCCGACAGTGCATCATGAGATTGGGCCGGCGGCCGGGTACGATGCGACGCAGGCCGAGCGCGCGGGCGGCGTGCGTGCGCGGGCGGGCGAACGTGTGGAGCGTTTGCGCGAGGCTTCGTTCGTGATGTTTGACGAGACGCAAGATGATCCGACGTTGCGCTTCGTGTTCGTCGCCGCCGTGTGCTTCATCCTGTTCCTACTCATATTGCTGCTGAGCCACGTCCTCGGTTAAGCCGCGCGCCCTAACAACTGAGACTCATGGAATACACGCAGGCCGAAATCTTAGAGACCATCAGGATGACCGAGATGGAGCACCTCGACGTGCGTACCGTCACGCTCGGTCTATCTTTGCGCGACTGCGCGACCGACGACATCACACGCACGGCCGAACGCGTGCGCGCGAAGATCGAGCGGACGGCCGCGCGCCTCGTCGCAGTGGTCGATGAGATCGCGGACGAGTTGGGTTTGCGCGTCGCCAATAAGCGCATCTCGATCACGCCCGCGTCGCTCGTCGCGGGTGCGGCGCGCACGACGAGTGACTGCGTGCAACTCGCGCGCGCCATCGACGAAGCAGCGGGGCGCGTCGGCGTGGACTTCATCGGCGGCTATTCGGCGCTCGTGCATAAAGGTTGGACCGACACCGAGAACATCTTTCTCGATTCGATCCCCGAAGCACTGGCGACGACCAAACGGCTCTGCTCGTCGGTCAACGTGGCGACGACGCGCGCAGGGATCAACATGGATGCGGTGCGGCGTGTCGGCGAGTTGATCAAAGAAGCAGCGGAACGGACGCGCGAGCAAGGCGGCCTCGCGTGTGCGAAGTTCGTCTGCTTCGCCAACGCGGTCGAAGACAACCCGTTTATGGCAGGCGCGTTTCACGGCGTCGGCGAACCGGAAGCGGTGATCAACGTCGGCGTCTCCGGTCCCGGCGTCGTCAATCACGCCGTCCAACACGCGCCGCGCGATCTGCCGTTGGACGAGTTGGCCGAACTGATCAAAAAACTTTCGTTCAAGTTGTCGCGCGCAGGCGAACTGGTCGGGCGCGAGGCCGCGCGCCGTTTAGGCTTGCGCTTCGGCATCATCGATCTATCGCTTGCGCCGACGCCCGCGCCCGGCGATTCAGTCGCGGAGATTATCGAAGGCTTCGGCTTCGAGCGCGCGGGTGCGCCGGGCACGACCGCCGCGCTTGCGTTGTTGACCGACGCGGTGAAGAAGGGCGGCGCGATGGCGTCGAGCGCGGTCGGCGGCATGAGCGGGGCGTTCATTCCTGTTTCGGAAGATGGCAGCATGATCGAAGCGGCGCGCGTGGGCGCGCTCACGTTGGAGAAGCTCGAAGCGTGGACGAGCGTTTGCTCGGTCGGGCTGGACATGATCGCCGTGCCGGGTGCGACCTCGGCCGAAACCATCGCCGCGATCATCGCCGACGAAATGGCCATCGGCGTGATGAATAACAAGACGACAGCCGTGCGGATCATCCCCGTGCCCGGTAAAGATGTCGGCGACATGGTTGAGTTCGGTGGCTTGCTAGGCACTGCGCCCGTCATGCCGGTCAATCGTTTTGCCTGCGCCGATTTCATCCGTCGCGGCGGGCGCATCCCCGCGCCGATCCATTCATTGCGAAATTAGATCGTAAGCTGTAACGAACGACGAGTAATAAACAGATGGCCCGAATGTATGAGTATCGCGTCTGTCAGGTACAGCAACAGTGCATCACGTTCGTCAACGGCGAGTGGCACGGCCGCGTCCCGCTCGCGGAAGCTGCCGGGGCGAGCGACCCGTTCGGGTCGTGCCCGAAGGTCTGGGATTATCTGCAACGCGTCGGGCCGGATGGTTGGGAACTCGTCGCCGCGTTGACGCACCAGACGAGTGTGAATCTACGGGGCACTGTGTCAGATGGTAATGTGGCCGCGGCCCTTACGCCCGATGGTTATGATGTGCTTTATCTGAAGCGCGAGCTTTAGAACTCGTTTCGAGTTGGCAGCAAAGTTTATGGCGCAGCCTCGCAACTATGTTCGTTTGATGCGCGTGCCGAAGCGTGGTCAACGCATGCACATGCTCTGTCTTGTGTGCGCTTTGTGGTTCAGCGTCATGGCTGTTCAGGCGGCGGCAGGGCAAAAGGTGCAACTCGGCAAGATCGAAGTGACGGGCCTGCAACGGCTGACGACGGATGAAGTGGTCGCGGCGACTGGCTTGCAACCCGGTCAGACAGTTGACGAAGCGACGCTCGACGAGGCGGCGGCCGGCTCGTCAAGACGGGTCTATTTAGCAAAGTGAGTTATCGTTATCACACGGTGGGTGGTCAGTCCGTGGTCACGTTTCAAGTCGAAGAGTTGCGCGGCGGCCAGTTGCCGGTCGTCTTCGACAACCTCGTCTGGTTCAGTCGTGACGAAGTCACCGCGGCCGTGCGCCGCGAGTTGCCCGCCTTCGACGGCACAGCGCCGGAGACGCAAGGCGCGGTCGCCAGCATCACGCGCGCACTCGAAGCGTTGCTGGGCGCGCGCCAGATCAAAGCGCAGGTCGATTATGCTTTGGGCACGGACGAAGGGGGACGCAATCCGCGCCACGTCTTCAACGTGCGCGGCGTGCATGTGCCGGTGTGCAAGCTGCACTTTCCGGGCGCAACGGACGTGGCGGAAAGCGATTTGATCAAAAACGCGCAGCCGCTCTTGGAGACGGACTACTCGCAGGAGAACACGACCGCCTTTGCCGCGAGCAGCCTGTTGCCGCTCTATCACAAAACGGGCCACCTGCGCGCGCGCTTCGCCGCGCCGAGCGCCGTCATTGCGACCGACGCGCAAACCGAGTGCAAAGGCGGCGCGAACGTAAGCGTGCCTGTGACCGAAGGCGTGGTCTATCTCTGGGCCGCGCCCGCTTGGACGGACGCGGGCGCGCTCACGCCCACAGAACTCGACGTGGCGCTCAACATGAAAGCGGGCGAGGTGGCCGACGGTTTGAAGATCGAACAAGGCTGGCGCGCCGTCCGTCGCGCTTACGGGCGCAAAGGTTATCTGGACGCGCGCGTCCGGTCTGCGCCCGCGTTCGACGACGCGAACCAGCGCGTCGTCTACAGTGTGCAGATCGAGCAAGGCGCGCAGTATCTCATGGGCGCGTTCGCGGTCACGGGGCTGGCCGACGCGGACGCGGCGCGCATCCGCAACGCTTGGCAACTCGCGCCCGGCGCGGTCTTCGACGCCGGTTACTTGGAAGCGTTCGGCAGGCAACTGCCCGCGCTCCGCATCGCGGGCTTGGGCACGCGCTACAAGAACATCAAGACCGACGTGAAACCGAACCGGCAGACGCAGACCGTGGACGTGACGCTCAATATTAAATGAGGACGTTGGCTTAAACTGAGGCGGCTTGCGACTGCGCGCCGCCGGGGTACTTGAGGAGGCTTATGGAAGCGTTGGGCATGGTGGAATGCATGGGACTCGTGGCGATGATCGAAGCGGCGGACGCGATGGTGAAGTCGGCCAACGTGACGCTGGTGGGCTACGAAAAGATTGACGCGGGGCTAGTGACGGCGATTGTGCGCGGCGACGTGGCGGCGGTGCGCGCGGCGGTGGACGCGGGCGCGGCCGCGGCTGCGCGTGTCGGCACGGTCGTCGCCACGCACGTCATCCCGCGCCCGCACGCGGACGTGGATCAAGGTCTGCCCGTACTAAAAACCGGCGAGACAACGCGCAAGAAGATCAGCGGCTCGGTCAGGACGCGCGACTGACGGCTCGCGGGCCGCGTCGCGCGTGTTGTGCGCGCCAAAGTCTCGCTACAATTCGGTCCGCAAGTTTAATCAACCGGGAGAACACGGATGAACCACGCGCGCACGTCTCTGGTCGGGCTGCTCTGTTGGCTGCTGGTGGCAGCGGCGGCTTGCACCGGCTCGCGGCCGAACGAAACCGGCACGGGCGCACCGCCCGCCGCCACGCCCGCGAGCGCGACCACAACGGCCGGGGCGAACCCACGCGCCGAGTTGGCCGAAGCGATGAAGTCCCAGCTTAACGCCCGGTCGTATCGCGCGCAGATGGCCTTGTCCGGCTCGAACGGGATGACGGGCACGACCCAGATCGAGTTCGTCGCGCCCGACCGCTTTCACATGACGCAGAACTCGCAGTTGCCGGGGCGCGGCCAGATGCGGCAGGAGTTTATTATCGTCGGCAAAGAGACGTGGATGCGTGTGGGCGACGGGGCGTGGCAGAAGTTCCCGGTTGACGTGGGCCAGATCGTGGCGCAGTTCCGCGACCCGAAGGTGCTCGACCAGTTGACGCAGAGCGCCGACATCAAATACATCGGCGCGGACACAGTGGCCGGTGCGCCCACGCACATCTACGAGTACACGATCAAAGGCGAACTGGGTAAGGGCATCAAGAACACGGCGCAGACGTGGATCGGCGCGGCGGACAATCTGCCGCGCAAGACGGAAACCGAGGGCGAGATCGAGGTCATGGGCAAACCGCTCAAGACGAAGACGAGCATCACCTATTCGGACTACAACGCCGACATCAAGATCGCGCCTCCGGTCTAAGGCGTAAGTCTCTTGCGTGTCCTTGAGAAGTGGTTAATCGTGTGCGCCTGAACTGTAATCGTTCAATGCTACACACGCGCAGTATTAATTAAATGCAAGTGGCCGATGGGCCGGTACAGGCGGCGGCCGGACATGAAGGGTTGAAGATGGAATTTTCCGGCTGAAAGTTGAGCCACGTTTGCGGCGCGTCGTATTGCTGTTTGTGTGGTACGCACGTTGCATTTATAGCTGGCGTAGAGAACAAGGGTTACACAAAAGGGAACAAGGGGGGACGGCTCGGAGACGACAGTGAGTGAAGGCTTTGGGGGAGGCGTTCTCTCGCTCTTGCTCGCACGGTTCTTTTTGGGGGAACGGGACCGAGTTGAGCTATCGTTAGACGAGCTGATAAATAAATAGGCTGTCGGTCATGGTTCTGTGCAGGTTTGGGGGAGCCTGTAGAGAATTGGTCGGCAGCCGATTTATTTTGTCCGCCCGATAGTCCGCCGCAAGCCCGCCCAACATGGTCATCTGCCGACCGCAAAAAGCGTTAAAATACCGCCAAAATCACCTGAAACTGTTGCCTTGAGCACCTGCACCGATAGGCAGTTAAACTGTCCGGCCGCGCATCTAATCAACGTAAAAGGATAAAGGGTGAAGCACCAATTTGGAGGAGTGCAAAAGGTATGATGAAAACGTTTCAAAGCAAATTCATGGCGCTCGTCGCGGCGCTGGCGCTGACGGCCGGGGTGGCTTTGGCCGCGCCCGCAGACGCGAACGGGCAGGGGTTGGCGCAACAGCAACTGAGCAAGCGCATCCGCAAGGAGTTGGTGACGCTGCCGTACTACGGCGTGTTCGATAATCTGGCTTACCAGATCAACGGCGACACGGTAACGCTGCACGGACAGGTCGTGCGCCCGACCACGCGTTCAGACGCGGCGCGGCGCGTGGCGCGGCTCGCGGGTGTGAGACAGGTGGTCAACAACATCGAAGTGCTGCCGCTCTCTTCGTTCGACGATTCGATCCGGCGGGCGACCTATCGGTCGATCTTCAACACCGGCTCGCTGTATCGTTACGCGCGTGGCGCGAACCCGTCGCTGCACATCATCGTGAACAACGGGCATGTGTCGCTCGAAGGCGTGGTGGCGAACGATGGGGAACGAAATCTGGCCTATATGGCGGCGAGCCGTGTGCCGGGTGTCTTCTCGGTCACGAACAATCTGCGCACCGACCGCGAGAGCGATGATCGCTAAGCGCGCAAGTCGTTAACAGGCACAGTCAGACCGGATCGGGTTAATCGCCCCGTCCGGTCTTTTTCTTTCTTGATCGATAAATGTGCGTGTTTGAGGCATTGCGCTTGCCTACTAACGGTTTGGTTAAGCGCGTGTGGGATGTTAAAGTATGGGACACGCGAAACAAGTTGAAGTCAGGACAGGCTCGGCCCTAAATTCGGGCGGGGGGATGAGCATGAGTGCAGCCGAAGTAGAGACACCACAACCGAACGATCTGGAACTGGCTAGGGCCGCGGCCGCGGGCGACTCCGGCGCGTTCGAGCAACTGTACCGCCGCCACTTCCGGCGCGTCTATGCGCTCTGCTTCCGCATGCTCGGCAACTCCACCGAGGCCGAAGACTTGACGCAAGACGTGTTCACGCACCTGTTCAATAAGATCGGTTCATTTCGCGGCGAGTCGGCCTTCACCACTTGGCTGCATCGCCTGACGGTCAATCAAGTCTTGATGTACTTCCGGCGGCGCAGTTCGCGCCCTGAGTTCACGACCGAAGAGGGCGAGACGCCCGTGCAGATCGTCAAAGGCACGGAGAATCCCGACCGCATGCCGATTGTGGATCGCATCGCGCTGGAACGCGCCATCTCCCAATTGCCGCCCGGCTACCGCACAGTCTTCGTCCTGCATGACGTGGAAGGACACGACCATTTCGAGATCGCCGAGATACTCGGCGTCTCCGAAGGCACGTCGAAATCACAACTGCACAAGGCGCGGCTGAAATTAAGACAAATCCTCAGACAACAGGCCGCGTAACTCAGGAGTCTAACAGGGCGTTCGGAAGCAAGTTCCGTGTTATTCCGTCCGGCTTATGAGGAGAGGTGAATGGATTGCGCTAAGTATTTGGAACTGCTGAGCGACTACTGCGACGGTGGGCTCGACGCCGACACCCGCACGCTCGTGCAGACACACTTGAAAGATTGCATCCCCTGCGACGGCGTCTCGCGCGAGCTAGACTCCATCGTCCGCACCGCCATCATCCTGCGCAGCGAAACCGACGGCATCTCCTTTCCCAACGAAGAGATCATCTGGCAACGCCTGAGCCTGACGAAGCAGATCATTCATTAACGCGCCCAAGATTTTCGCGCACCTGATTAACCACTAAGCCACCAAGACACGAAGGTCACTCTTTGTGTCGTTAGTGTCTTAGTGGTTAATTTTGTCAGTTTTGTCAGCCGTTCTATAATCCACGGCACGTCGCCTGAAAGGACACGGGTCAAGTGATTAAGACTGTCTGCCTGAACAGCGCGGATAAGAAGTTTATAGACGACTGCCCGGCCGCCGATATCAGCGACCTGCGCGCGACCGAGCAGAACATCATCTGGGCCGACGTGAGCGACCCGACCAGCGCGGACTTCACGGAGTTGGCCGAAGAGTTCGGCTTTCACCGGCTCTCGATTGAAGACTGTCGCAAAGAGCATCAACGACCGAAGGTCGAAGAGTACGACGGTTATTACTTCATCGTGTTGTACGAGGTCGAACTCGTCGGCCCCGAACAGAAGTTGGAACTGCGCGAGTTAAACATCTTCCTCGGCCACAACTATCTCGTCACCGTCCACAGCCGGCCCATTCGCGCCCTCGACACCGCGCGGCGGCTGTGGCACGAGTGGACGGATCGCGCCGAGCACGGTTCGGGGCTGCTCGCCTATCTGCTGATCGACGCCATCGTGGACGACTACCTGCCGCTCTTAGACATCCTGAGCGAGCGCATCGACGATCTCGAAGATGAAATCTTCGGCACGTTCAAGCCCGAAGCCATCGAAGAGATTTTTCGCATCAAGAAACAACTGCTGTTTTTGCGTCGTGCGATCACGCCGCTCCGCGATGTTTTCAACACGCTCTTGCGGCGCGAGCAGCCGATCTTCGCGCGTGCTACTTACGTCTATTTTCAAGACGTGTTCGATCACCTGATCCGCGTCGCCGATACGATTGACACCTTGCGCGATATGCTCGGCTCGACGATGGACGCGTACCTGTCTATGTCCGGCAATCGCATGAACATGGTGATGAAGCGGCTGACCTCGATCTCGACGATCCTCATGTCGGTCACGCTCATCGCCGGCATCTACGGGATGAACTTCGAGCTGATGCCGGAGTTGAAATGGCAGTTCGGCTACGTCTTCGCGCTGCTCTCGATGGTCGGCGTCGGGCTGGCGCTCTACGTCTATCTGAAGAAGGTGAACTGGCTATGACGGGCAAGACACAGCCGCCCGGCGCGGCACAGGTGGACAGCGACCTCGACGAGTTGGCCAAACAACTCGCGCCGCCCGAAGAACAGGATCAGACGACGCAAGACGATGCGCGCGGCGGCGCGATTGTCGTGGACACAGGCCGCTTACGTCTGCCCGAAGGCTTGAGCGAGAGGCAGACATGGCGCACGCCCTTGCTTGGGCTTGAGCCGGTGGTCGTCGTGCTCCTGACAGTGGTGCTCGCCTTCATCGCCTTCATCACATGGCAGATCGCACACATGCCGCGCCCCGCAGACGAACCACCCGCACAGGTACAGCAGAAATCACGAAGGGCGGATGATGAATGATGACGGATGAATAAGCAGCTATTCATCCTTCATCATCCGGCGTTCGTTGTTGCGTTACGTCTTAGGGTTTGCGTTGTGGCGTGAGCTTGTTGTTGTTGGCGCGGGCGCGTTGATGTTGCCGACGGTGGCGATGCGACCCGTGCGTGTGATGGCGATGCGCTTGTCGCGCTTGTCGTTGGCGGCGACCTGCACGCGGATGCCGTGGAACTGGCCGTCGCGCGTCTTGTTGGTCGGGTAGTAGCTGATGACGTACTGCGTCCGCATGTCGCGCGTGATGTCCTGTGCGATTTGCGGCAACTCGGAGAGCGAGGCGGGGAAGAAGGCTCGCCCGCCCGTCTCGGTCGCCAGCTTGTTGATCAAGGCGACGGCCTTGTCCTTCGAGCTTTTGCGGATGAAGCTGCCTTGCGAGTCCAACTCGCCGGTAAAGCCGATGATGTAGAGTTGCACGTCCATCTCGCGCAGCCGCGCGAACAGGTCCGTTTCTTTATAGTAGCTGTCACGATCCTCGCCGTCGGTGACTAAGATCAAAGCGCGCCGTCGCCGGTCGTTCTGATCGTTGCCCTTCTTGTAGTTCGTGGCGCGTTCGGCCGACAACAGCACGGCGTCGATGATCGCGGTCTGCCCGCCTTCGATGTAGAGATTATCGAGCGCGTCCATGAGCGCGTTCGTGTCGGGCGTGAAGTCCTGCAAGACCTCGATCTTTTCGCTGTCGATGAAGCGCACGAGAAACGTCTCGTCGCCCGACTTGTTGCTGTTGATGATCGTCTTGGCAGCGTCGATGACCGTGTTCAATTGCGAGCGCATTGAGCCGGAATTGTCCACGACCAACCCGTAGCTGATCGGCACTTCTTCCTTCGTGAAGTATTCGATCTTCTGCGGCACGTTGTCCTCGAAGACGCGAAACTCATCCTGACGCACATCGTTCACGGGCCGGTTGTTGCGGTCGATCACGCGCACACTCAGGTTGACGAGATCGGTGTCCACCTTCACCACTTCGTCCGGGTCGATCTCTTGGCCTATGGGTGTCGGCGTGGGCGTCGGCGTCGCTTCGGACGCGGGGTGTACTTGCAAGGACGGCTTCTGCTGCGGCGCAGGGGTGGGCGTGGGCGTCGGGCGCGCGGGCTGCTGCTGTTGCGGCGCGGCACTCGTCGTCGTCGGCGCGATGGCTGCTGGTTCGTGTTGCCGACGACGCGACGCGGGCGTGAATCGGTCGGCTGCTGCGCGCTGGTCGTGGGCAACAGACTGCCGACGATCAATAAGGCAGCGACGAAGCCAAAGAGCGCGCGCGTCGCCCATGTGTGCTGTGGGTTGCGTTTAGATTGCGGACGAAGCATGACGAATAAATTCCTCGCGTCCCCACCACACAAGCAGAAGCGCCCGGCACGCCCGCCCTGTTTGCTGCAAGGCGGATGTCGCGGGGCGCTTCTTACGGGCCGACCGTCTTACGGCTACGTGCGCGGCTGGGGCAAAGAGCCTGAATCTCGTAACGCGCTACCGATGAGCGCCTGCTTCTTTAGAGAGGCGCGCGGCGCGTCGGGTTGCCAATTACCTTGCGCGGCTCAGCGCGGGGTCATGGTCGCAAAGTAACCCTCTTTGCTGCGCACGTACAAGCGCGGCAGCCCGCGCGGCGGCGTGACCTTCACTTTAACCTTATGCCACTTGCCGTCGTTGACGAAGTTCGACGGCTTGTAGCCAATCGAATATTGATGGCGCAACTCGACGGCGATGCGCTCGAAGATTTCGTTCATCTCCGCGCCGGTGTTCGGGAAGAACGCCTTGCCGCCTGAGACGGACGCCAACTCGTCCAAGAGTGCTTGCCCGCCGATGTCGAGTTCACCCGGACTGCCGCTGCCGAGGATGCCGATGGCATAGATCAGCACGTCCGTCTCTTTCAACATCTTGCGTAGTTCGCTGAACGTATAACGCGAACTATTATCTTGCCCGTCCGAGATGAGCAGGATCGCGCGCTTCGGATGGACGCCGCGCGTGACGCGTTCGACGCCTAGATAGCACGCATCATAGAGCGCCGTCTGTCCCTTCGTCTGCACGAAGGTCAACTTCGACAACAGCGAGTCCGAGTCGCGCGTCCTGTCCATCAACAGTTGGGCGCGCGAGTTGAAGCCGATCAGAAAGTACTCGTCGTTGTCGTGGCTCGTGTCGACGAAGTGCCGCAAGGCCTCGCGCGCCTTGCTGATCTTGTCGCCGCTCATCGAGCCGGACACGTCGAAGATGACGCCGAGACTGACGGGCACATCTTCGTCGGAGAAGAAGGTGATGTTCTGCGGGTCTTTATTATCGAGGACGGTGAAGGCATCTTTGTTGATGCCGGTCACGTACCGGCCGTAGATGTCCGTCAGCGTAACGTTCAAGACGACGAGGTCGGCGTTGACGATGACCTGCTCGTCGCTGCCGACCGATGTGCCGACAGTGGCAGAGGCACTGGCTGCGGCCGCAACTGTCGTAGCGACAGGCGCACCGGCCGTTGTTGTGCCACCACCTGCGGCGTTGACCGGCGACGGCGCGGGCGCAGTAGTGCTGACAGGCACAAGACCTTGATTGGCGGCGGCGTCCGCCTCCTGTTTCTTGGGTTGGGCGTAAGCAGAGGCGAGTGCGCAGGCAATGAGCAGCGCAACGAGCGCAGAGCGCGGCACGGGGGCGACGTAAGCGTAAACGTATCGCGGCGGTCGCATGAAAACCCTCCTGATCATGGGAGTCCTCGGAGAACTCCGGCGAAGCGGAACCGTATAAGCGCACGATGGCGGTTGACACTTCGGCCCGAGAGCGGAAGCTTCGAGCGCGACTACAACATATTGTCTGACCGTACAAACGCGGCGAGTTGGGGAGACTCCGGGAACAAGCCGCATTGTACGACTCAGCCCCGACGTGTGCAAGAAGCAAGCCTGAATAATTTCATGTGGCGCGAATAACCGTTGCGCGTAGTCGTCCGTTAGTTCACGCCAAGTTCGCGGGCGGCGGTTCAGGGGCGTTACAAGAGGCGCGGAGTTTTAGCAGGCGTGATGCTGCAACTTTCCGCTGCTGGCGTCGTGTAAAGTATGCGCGTGATGTGGCCGCGTGAGCATGGGGCAGGCGCGTGTTATACTCCTTATCCATTTTCCGCATTGCTTCATGGCTGCGATGAACCAATGAACCAAGCAAACTGATGGCTGAATTTATCTGTCGCATGGGGACGCCGGCAGGCGAGGTGGTGACGCGGACGGTCGAGGCGGCCGGGGCGCAGGAGGCGCGCGTGCGTCTTGAGAGCGAAGGCTTCCGCGTCTTCTCCGTCATCCCGCCCCGCACACGCGGCGCGGCGGCACTGACGCGCGGCGGGCGCAGCGGCACACAAGCCCGCATCAAGGCGGCCGACTTCCTGCTGTTCAACCAGCAACTCGCCGCGCTGCTCCGCGCGGGCATCCCGATCCTGCAAGCCGTTGCGATGCTCAGGCGACGGGCGGCGGGCACGCGCCTCAGAATGGTTTTGGGCGACGTGGAAGATAAGATTCGCGGCGGCATGGCGCTGTCGCAGGCGTTTGCGGCGCAGGGGCCTGTCTTCCCGCGTATCTACACGGCTTCGATCCTCGCGGGCGAACGCTCCGGCGCGCTCGACGACGTGCTGAATCGTTATAACGCATACATGCGGCGCGGCGTCGAGGTGCGACGCAAGATTCGCGGCGCGCTGGCCTATCCGATCTTTCTGCTGCTGGCGTCGGGCGGCATGGTCACGTTTTTGACGCTCTACGTTGTGCCGCGCATGTCGCGTCTGTTCGAGGGCTTCAACCGGGATTTGCCGTTCATCACGACGGTCGTGGTCGGCGCGTCGGGTTGGGTGGCGGCGAATGTGTTCTGGTTCGGCCCGTTGGTCATCGCGCTTGCGGCGGCGTTCTTCTTCTGGGCACGCACGCCGGCCGGGCAAGTCATCATAGACCGGACGCTATTGAAGATACCGATTGCCGGGCAGTTGATCCGGCAACTGGCCATCGCGCAGGTGACGCGCTCGCTCTCGACGCTGTTGGCGGGCGGCATCACGCTGGTCGAGTCGTGGGAAATCGCGGCCGAGTTGATCACGAATCGGGAGTTGCGCACGCGCAGTTCTTCGATCCTGCCGTTGATCCGCGAAGGGCGTTCGTTTACCGAGAGTTTGGAGACGGCCGGGTGGATTCCGGCGCTTGGGCTGGACATGATCGGGGTGGGCGAGCGGTCGGGCAGTTTGCGCGAGATGCTCGAAGAGGTGGCGAGCTTCTACGACGCCGAGTCGGAAGTGCGCTTGGAACAGTTGACGACTGTGCTTGAACCTGCAATCCTGCTGGTGATGGGCGGGGTCGTGATCATGATCCTGTTGGCCATCTACCTGCCGATTGTGCAGTCTATCTCCCACGTCTCGACGGGGCGTTAAAGACGGGCAATCATCCGGCTCTTTAACGCATCTGACACACTTGGGCCTGAAAGACAAAACCCCCGACTCCCGAACACCGCAGCCACAGTAAGTTATGACGACTTCTCTTGAAGACATGACGGCGCAGGACGCGCAGACGACCACCGCGCCCAAGAACGGGCGCACAGGTGAATTGTTGAGCGTGCCTGACATGCACCTGCCGCCGGAGGTGCGCGCCGCGCAGGAATTGGCCCGCCGCTATCGCCTGCCCTACATCGATCTGCTCCCGCCCGATAGCCCGTCGCCGATTGACTATGCGCTGTTGGGCGAAATCCCCGTCGAGTTGATGCTGCGCCACCAGTTCGTGCCTTTGCGGCGCGAAGGTCGCCGCCTGCATCTGGCGATGGCCGACCCGACCGACCTCGAACGGTTAGACGAAATTGCCAGCGCCTTGCGCGCGCGCATCGTGCCGCATGTGGCGACCGGCGGCGCAATCGACGTGGTGCTGCGCAAAGGTGATGCGACGCAGCGCGTCTTGCAAGAAGCCGCGTCGGGCTTTCGCATCTCGCTAGTTAAAGAGACAGAGCACGGCGAAGAAGTACTTGATCTTGATCGCTTGGCGACTGATTCGGACATGTCGCCGATCATCAAGCTGGTCGATACGATCATCTTCAACGCGATGGAGTCGCGCGCTTCCGACATTCACATCGAGACGCGCGATACGGAAGTGCAGGTCAAGTACCGCATCGACGGCGCGCTCTATGCTAAGGTCGATCCGATTGACATCTCATATCATCAGACGTTGATCTCGCGCATCAAGGTCATGTCCGAGTTGGACATTGCCGAGCGGCGCGTGCCGCAGGACGGGCGTTTTCGCGTCCGTTATAAAGGGCGCAACGTGGACTTCCGCGTCTCGATCATGCCGACCGTGCATGGCGAAGACGCGGTGATTCGTATTCTCGACAAGGAACAGATCAACGAATCGTTCCGCAATCTCGATCTGAACGTCGTCGGCTTCGACCCGGACGACGTGCGCAAGTTTCGCCGCTACATCGCCGAGCCTTACGGCATGGTACTCGTCACCGGCCCGACCGGCTCTGGTAAGACGACGACGCTCTACGCGGCGCTCAACGAGATTCGCAACGAAGAAGATAAGATCATTACGATTGAAGACCCGGTTGAGTATCAACTCCACGGCATCACGCAGATTCCCGTCAACGAAAAGAAGGGGCTGACGTTTGCGCGCGGTCTTCGTTCGATCCTGCGCCACGACCCGGACAAGATCATGGTCGGCGAAATCCGCGACAACGAGACGGCGCAAATCGCCATCCAGTCGGCGCTGACCGGGCATCTGGTCTTCACCACCGTCCACGCCAACAACGTGATCGACGTGATCGGTCGTTTCTTGAACATGGGCGTCGAGCCGTATAATTTCGTCTCGTCGTTGAACTGCGTGCTGGCGCAACGGCTGATCCGCATGTTGTGCGAGGTCTGCAAACGACCGTACCGGCCCGCCGAGGATGAAATGCTCGAATCGGGCTTGCGGCCCAACGAGCATCAAGAGCAGGTCTATTACATGAGCGTTGGCTGCGATGCCTGCAACCACACGGGCTATCGCGGGCGCACCGCCATCCACGAACTGCTCGATCTGTCGGACAACATCCGCGAGATGATTATCGAGCGCCGGCCCGGCTCTGAAGTGCGCCGCGCGGCCGAAGCCGAAGGGCTGCTGAGCTTGCGCGCGTCCGCGCTCAAGAAGGTCTTTCAAGGCGTCTCGACACTACACGAGATCAACCGCGTCACGTTCGTCGAAGAGGTCAAGCTCAACGGCCATCCGGCCTAGTTAAGTCATACTCTTCGGTCAGTCGGGCTTATTCAACAAGCGGTCGCAGCGGCAAGCTTTCTGGAACGTGGGCTGCGCGGCCGGCGTGTAAGTTTAAGACCGCAGGCAACGCGGGCCGACCCCGGAGACAACTGATCTATTGACGCTTGCAGCCTGATAACTGCAAACCGACCGAACACTGCTTTGCTGAACACTGTTTTGAGGATCGAAATGAAGTCTAACAACTCCTCCGCGCGTGCGCTTGCCGCGCTCGCTATGATCTGCTGCCTGCTGTTTGCGCCCATCGCGGCGCTGGCGAAGAAGGGCGAGAAGAATTACAACCGCGGCATCGAGTTCGAGAAGATGCAGCAGTGGGAACGCGCCGCGCAGGAGTTTGCGCTCGCCGTTGCCGCCAGCCCCTCGGACATCGAGTATCAGTTGCACTATCGCCGCGCCGTCTTCAACGCATCGCAGCGGTTCATGGAGCAGGGGCGCAGTCTGGCCGAGCAGGGCGATTACGTCGGCGCTTATAACGCCTTCCGCATGGCTTACGGCTACGATCCGATCAACGAACTGGCCGCCTCCGAGATGGAGCGCATGTTGCGCCTGCAACGCGAGAAGGAAGGCAGCCGCAACGGTACGACTCCGCCCAACGGCAACACGAACGGCGCGATTGGCCGCGCCGTGGCCGCGACGGACGGCGCGGGCGTCATGCCCGCCACTTATCGCGTGGGTGGCGTGACGGCGCTGCAAGTGCCGACGGTGACAGGGCGCAGCGAGCAGTTGCGCGTCGTCAACTTCAACGGCGACCTTGAAACTTACATTCGCCAACTGGCCAACGAACTCAATCTCAACGTCATCTTCGACCGCGACTTTCCGAAACGCACGCTCAACATTCAACTGCGCGACGTGACGACGGCGCGCGCGCTCGATCACATCTTCCTCGCGCAAGGTCTGTTCTTCCAGAAGCTCGACCGGCGCACGATTCTCGTGGCCGACTCGTCGAAGCGGCCGCAGTATCAGCAGTTGGTCCTGCGCACCTTCTATCTGTCGAACACCGATCCGAACGAAGCGCGCTCGCTCATTCAATCGGCGCTGCCGCCCAACGCCGGTCGCCAGCCGCAGGTCGTGCCCAACAAACAGACCAACAGCATCACCGTGCGCGACACGCCTGAAAACATCCGGCTCATCGCGCAACTCTTGAACAGCGTGGACAAGGATCGCGCCGAAGTCGTGATGGACGTGAACATCTACGAGGTGTCGCGCAACAACCTGTTGCAGATCGGCAACCAGATCGGCGACCAGACGGGGCTGACCAACTTGGGCGGCATACTGCCCGGCACGCTCACCTTCGCGCGTGGCGCGCAGGTGCTCGGCGGCGCAACGACGGGCACTGGTAAAGGCACAGGCACGGGCACAACGTCGAGCCTGTTGAACGTCATCGGCGGCGCGTTCCTGTTGCCCGGTTCAACCGTTAGTCTGTTCCAATCCAAAGACAACTCGCGCCTGCTCGCTTCGACGCAAGTACACGCCTTCGATGACGAGCAATCAACTACGCGCATCGGGCAGAAAGTGCCTGTGCAGACCGCATCCGTTACGCCTTATCTCGGCACGGGCGTCGGCGCGGGGACGGGCGCGACCGGGGGCGCGACGAACGGCATCTTCGGCGGCGGCTATCCCGTCATTCAGTATCAAGACACAGGTTTGATCTTGAAGTTTCAGCCGCGCGTCTTCCCGAATCAGGACGTGGAAGTGAAGATGGAGATCGAGTCGAACGACGTGATCGGCGGCGCGTCGAACCTGACGCCGACCTTCAGCCAGCGCAGCATCAGCGGCAAAGCGCGCATCCCGAACAATCGCACGATGATGATCGCTTCGGTCGCGCAGGACAAGCAGGCGGAAGGCCGGCGCGGCGTGCCCTTGCTCGGTCTGATTCCTGTGCTTGGTCGCCTGTTCGCCACACCGACCAAGAGCGACAGCAACTCGGACGTGGTGGTGACGGTGACGCCGCGCGTGCTGCGTGCGCCCTCCATCACGCCGGAAGATTTGGAGATGCGCGAAAGCGGCACGCTGCAATCGCCCACCAGCCAATCGCTTGAAGCTTTCCTCGTCGCCGCCGACCGCGACGATCAACTTGCAGCCGCGCGGGCGCTGCCGACCGAGACGAGCGTGGTCGTGCCGACCAAAGCAGCGGTCGAGGCCGCCGAGCAGCCGTCCTTCGTGCCCGCCCCGGCCGCATTGACCGCAGCCGCGAACGCAACCAACACCAACGCGAGCAGCGCCGCACCGACGACTGCGACAAACACGTTAGCGCCCAACATCCCGGCCGCGTTGACGACCAACATGATCATGGGCGCTTCATTTGTGCCCGCGTCGAACACGAACGCGTCGCCGGCCGTGGATGTAAGTACTCTGCCGGATGTGCCACCACCTGCGGCCGCAACGGTGGCCGTGCCTGCGGTCTTGAACCGCGTCGCGTCGCCCGTGCCTGCGGCTCCGGCGCTTGTAGCTTCCGGCGCGGCCCTGATGATCATGTCCAATCAACCGGAGATGCGCGTCGGCGAGCGACAGCGATTGATGATTCTGATCAAGACGGGGACGCCGCTCAATCTCGCGGCGACCACGCTGCGCTTCGATCCGCGCGTCTTCGCCGTGCGCTCGGTGGCGAAAGGCAACCTGTTCGACGGCCCCGCGAGCGGCGCGTCGCTCACACAGTCGATTGATCCGATGGGGTCGTTGCTCACAGTCATCGCGCCCGCCGCCGGTATGCCGATCAACGGCATGGGCGTGCTGCTCTTTGTCGAGGTCGAAGCCCTCGCGCTCGGCGCGGGCGACATCACCTTCGAGCAATCGGGCGTCCACTTCATGGCCGCTGACGGGCGCAGCGTCGCACCGCAACTGGCGCAGACACGCTTGGTGGTGAAACAGTAGGCGATAGACAGATGGCACAAGGCGATCAGAAAAAGTTGACGGCTCGGCCGGATGAAGCACCGCGACGACGTGCGTTCACGGCGGCCGCCGACGGCCGCGTGCTAACTCTGCGGGCGGCTGGACGCTGATCGAGTTGGTCATCACGATGACGGTGTTGGCGATTCTGAGTGTCGGCATTATTCCGTTGGTCAAGACGGCTGTGAAGCGGCAGCGCGAATATCAACTGCGTGAGTCGTTGCGCTCGATGCGCGAGGCGATCAAGGAGTTCAAGCGCGACACCGTGGGGATGCAGAACGCTGCGCCCGGCGGGCTCGGCACGCCAGCCGCCAACCCTGTGCCAAACCAGCCGAACCAACCGAACGCGGGGCGGCCGCCGATCCGCGCAGCCGCGTGATCATCGCCGACCCGACGGTCTTCGGGCCGGAAAACATCCTGTACTATCCGCCGAGTTTGGAGACGCTGGTGGCGGGCGTGAGCGTCGTCCCGCGCATGCAGCAAGCGGGCGGCGTGCCCGGCGACCTGAAGCAAGAGTCGGACGTGTCGAAGGGCGGCTTGCTGGCGAACAAGAAGAAAGTTTACCTGCGCGGTATTCCAATCGATCCGATCACCGGCACGAAAGATTGGTGTCTGCATTCGCCGTTCGACGACCCCGAAACATGCTCCGACAACACGGACGCAGGCCTCTTCGACATATCCTCCAAGTCCGAAGAGACGGCGCTCGACGGCACGAAATATAAGGACTGGTAAGAGAATTATGATTGCGGATTGCGGATTGCGGATTGCACCTTTCAAAGCGCGGAGCCGCAGATTGCTGATTTCCCATCCGCAATCCGTCATCCGCGATCCGCAAGCGCGCGGCTTTACACTGCTTGAATTGATGATCGTTATCTCGATCATCATCGTGCTGGCGGTCATCATCTTGCCGCAGTATCAGCGCACCGTGCAGCAAGCGCGCGAGTCCGTGCTGCGCGACGATCTATTCCAGATGCGCAAGATGCTCGACCAGTACGGCGCGGACAAAGGCAAACTGCCGCAGACGCTCGACGAGTTGGTCAGCGCCGGCTATATGCGCGAAATACCCGTCGATCCGATCACGGGTCGCGCCGAGTGGAATCAAACCACCGGCCCCGATCCGAACTCGTCCGAGAACGGGCAAGGCATAACCGACGTACACAGCTTCTCGACCGAAACGGCCCTCGACGGTCAAACAACTTACGATCAGTGGTGACAAAGACGGTGACCAGTGACCAGTGACGAATGACAAGTAAGAAGAAATTTTTAACTTGTCACTCGTCACCTGTTACTTGTCACTGATTTCTTATGGCAAACATTCTCACGCGTATATTGAAGCCGCGTTGGCCGTCGGCGGCGGTCGGGTTGACGGGCGAGGGCGCAGCGGTCGTTGCGCTGGACCGGCGGCGCGATGCGCTGGTTGTGCGGCGCGCAGGCTACGTGCCGCTGCCTGCGGGGTTGGTGCAGCCCGGTTTTGACGAGACGAACGTGGCGGACGTGAATGAACTGGCGGACGTGCTGGGCGAGTTGGTGCGCAGCACGGGCCTGTTGAAGCGGCGGCGCTGGTCGGTCGCGTTGCCCGAAGCCGCGACGCGCACCGCCATCATCACGCTCGAATCGACGCCCGACTCGCGCGGCGAACTTGAAGAGATGTTGCGCTGGAAGACCGAGCGCACGTTCGGGCACGCGCTCGACGAGTTGCGTGTCGCACGCGAACGCTTGAGCGCCGACGCACAAGGGCGTGCGCGTTATCTTGCTTCGGCCGTGCGCCTGTCCGTATTCGCCGAATATGAAGCGGCGTTCGCCGCGCTCGGTTGGCACGCCGGCCTCGTCTTGCCGCGCCACATGGGCGAGGCTTGGTGGTTGATGCGCGCGCGCACACCCGCCGATGCGCTCTTGGTCAGCGCGCACGCCGAAGGCTTCACGGCTGTGCTGCTGCGCGCGGGCGCCCCTGCTCGTCCGTAGCATCATCTGCGAAGCGGAAGATCGCGCCGACGAACTCTATCGTTTTCTGCTGTTCTACCGCGACCGCGTGAACGCGCCGAGCGAAGAGGGCGACATCGTGCCCGACCGTCTGACCCAACTGCTTGTCGCCGGTCACGGCCTCGAACCGGAAGCCGCGCGCACGCTCGTCGCCGAAACGCTCGACGCTAACCCGCGCCTCGTTAATGCCGACGATGTGCGTTTGAGCCTGCCCACACGCGATCTCGATTTCAATCTCATCGCCGCGCCCGCCGGCCTTGCCGCGCTGGCGTGGGCCTAAGGGCGAGCCGAACATCATGGACGAAGACAGGCTGCATGATCGACGAAGCCCGCGCGGTGCGGGCGGCACGCCGGGCGGTATCGGTCAATTCTTTCTCGGTCTGGGGATGGCGGTGGCCGGGGCGTACATCTTGACGAACCGCGTCACGGTGACGAGCGGCTATTGGTCTGTGTGGGGCTACAACGGTTTCGGCTTGTCGCTCGTGCCGCTCATTTTCGGCATCGGCATCCTGTTCTTTAACGGGCGCTCGATTGCCGGTTGGCTGCTGACCGGGGCTGGCGTGGTCATCATCCTCACCGGCATACTGATGAATCTCACCATCTATTTTCAACAGACCAGTCTCTTCAATACGCTCATCATGATCGTCTTGCTGGCCGGCGGCATCGGGCTTGTCGCCCGTTCGCTCGTCGCCCGCTGAACGCGGTCTGAGTCCGTCGTGCGCTTCATCGAGCTTGTGCTTGGAGCGCATGCGCCCATGCTTCGTCCGCCTGCCTTCGTCACTTTTGAAACTTCGCCCTTTGTGTTAGCGTAACACCACTGTTCGAGGGCTTTATGAGTACCTTATCCCCCACGTTCGAGAGCTTTGCGACGCTTGCGGACAGCGCGTTGGTCGAACGCGCGCTCGACGGCGCGGATGCAGGCTTCGAGGAGTTGGTGCGACGTTACCAACGCCCCATCGTCTCTTACGTCTATCGCATGATCGGCGACTACGAGGCGGCGCTCGATCTCACGCAGGATGTCTTCATCAAAGTCTACGGCTCGCTCGCGCGTTATCGCTCCGAATACAAGTTCTCCACTTGGATCTATCGCATCGCACACAACGCCGCCATCGACTACCTGCGGCGCATGGGCCCGCGCACACAGGAACTTGAAACCGAAGACGGTTACGCGCGCCCGTTCCCCAGCGGCTTGATGACGCCTGAACAGGAGAGCGAACGCAAAGAACGACGCGCCGAGATCGAAGACGTAGTGCGTGCGCTGCCCGCCGCTTACCGCGAGTTGATCATCCTGCGCCACGGGCACGATTTGAGTTACGACGAGATCGCCGAGGTCACGGGGCTACCGCTCGGCACGGTCAAGAATCGCATCTTCCGCGCGCGCGAAGCTATGCGCTCGCCGCTCGTCGCGCGCGGCATCACGGGGCTTTAAAAGCACGAGGGGTAAACGGGGCATTGATGGACGCCGAAGCCAACACGCCAGCACGCGCGGATTGCCGACCGGAAGATGCGGCCGCTTATCTCGACGACGAGTTGAGCGCGGCCGAGTCCGCCAGCTTCGAGCAACACTTGCGCGTGTGCCAGCCTTGTGCGGCGACGCTCACCGAACAGCGCCGCTTGCTCTGTCTGTTACAGACGGCGTTGGGCGAGCAGATGCGGCGGCAAGAACCGGCCTTGCCGCGCGACTTCAGCCGCGTGGTGCAGGCGCGCGCACAGTCCGACATGGGGCGCGTGCGCACAGAGAAGAAACGCGCGCTGTTGTTGTGTGCGGCGTTGGCGGCGCTGGCGTTCGCATTGCTCGGTGCATCGACCACCACGGCCGTCATCGCGCCCGTGCGAACCGCTGCGCGGGCCGCCGTCGCCGCCTTCGACGTGTTCAGCCACACGCTCGTCGAGATGGTGCGGGGTGTGGCGCTCATCCTGCGTGCGCTCGGCGGGCCGTTGGCAAGTGAGCCGGGCGCGCTCCGGCTCTTAGTGTTCATCGGGTTGACAGGCGCAATCATTCTGCTCCTCCGCCTCATCAACAGTTATCACCGCACACGCATCCCCGATTGAGTGCGCTTGATAACGCGCTGCGATCTCCCTCGCTCCATTGCAATCGGCACGCGCAGTTTACTTGTCTGATCGAACGAATCGAACGTGAACGCGATCACCTACGACCGCATCTTTGCTGCCGACGCATTCAGGGCGTTGCTTAAATCAATCGCCCTCGTGTGTGTGTTCGTGTGTGGCGCGTGCGTGGTCGTCTGTGCGCGGCAGCAGGAGACGTTGACGCGACCGGCGGAGGCGAACGCACAACCGCCGCGCATCGTCGAAGGCAACACGTGCAAGGACGTGTTCGGCATCGGTCAATCGGTGGTCGTGCGCGGTCAGGTCAGAAACGGCGTGCTGGCTTTCGGCGGCGACGTGATCGTTGAAGGCACGGTCATGGGCGACGTGGCGGCTATCGGCGGCTCGGTTATACAACGCGATGGCGCGTGCATCGGCGGCGACGTGCTGATCTTCGGCGGCACGTATCAGCACGGCGAGTCGCCCTGTCGCAACGGCCCCGGCACGACCGTCATGTACGCCGGTTATGAAGGCGAGATGCGCGAACTGGCGCGCAACCCGACCTCGCTCCTCGTGCCGCGCTGGACGCCCGCCGCTTTGGGTCTGCGCGTGCTGGCCATCCTCTTCTGGTTCGTCGTCTCGCTCGCTTTGACGGCCGCAACACCGGGCGCGATCAGTCGCGCCGCAACGCGCCTGCGCTTGACGAGTCTGCGCGTGGCCATCATCGGCTTGGTCGGCGCGTTGGTCATCGGCTTCGGCGTGCCCGTGTCGCTCGCCGTGCTGCCGCCGGTCTTGAGTGCGACCGTTGGTGCGCTCGCGCTGCTGCTGCTGTTGGTCGCGTACCTGTTCGGGCGCGTGGCGATCCACGCGGCGACCGGGCGCTGGTTGCAGCGCACGCTGCTGGCTGAACGCAACCGCTCCGAGTCGGTCGCGCTCTTGTTGGGCACGGTCTTCTGGGTCGTCGTGTTGTCGCTGCCGTACCTGTGGTTGATCGGCGTCGCGGGGTTACTGGTGGCGAGTCTGGGGCTGGCGCTGACGGCGCGCTACCGCGTCGGCTGGCGACACGCGGCGAAAGACTGATGCCGACTTAAAGCCGCGCTAACTCTGCCCGACCCGCACGCCTGCCTGCCCGTCTAAAACCTGTGCAACCGACCGGCGAACCGACCGACGACGCGCTCGTCACCGCCACGCGCGCGGGCGACGAACAAGCGTTCGCGCAACTCTTCGAGCGCCATCGCCGCCGCGTCGCGCGCACCGCCTCGCGCTTCTTCACGCAACAAGAACAGATCGAAGAGATCGTGCAGGAGAGCTTCACCAAAGCCTACCTATCGCTCGCCGATTTCACGGGCGCGCACGCCGCTTCGTTCGCCGCGTGGCTCGCGCAGATCGCCGTCAACGCCTGCTACGACGAGTTGCGCCGCACGCAACGCCGCGCCGAACAACAACTAGATGATTTCAACAACGAGGAAGCGCACGCGCTCACCATGCAACTGCGCGCCGCGTCCGCGACGCAGAATGTTGAAGATGCTGCTATCTCGCGCGACCTCGCCGCGAAACTGCTCGCGCGCCTGTCGGCCGAGGATCGTCTGGTCTTGACGTTGCTCGATGCCGAAGGCTTGACCGTCGCCGAGATCGCGCAGTTAACCGGCTGGTCGCGCCCTAAAGTTAAAGTCCGCGCCCACCGCGCGCGCGCACATTTGCGGCGCATAATGAGAAAATATTTGTAACCGGCGACGACCCGCAGTCGTCATTCATCAGTGAACCGCAAAACTTCGGCGGGTAGGTAAGCTCTCCATGAACAACAGACGAAACCGGCAGATGACAGACGAGCAACTCGACGCGTTCGGGCGCTCGCTCGTGCGCGCCGCCGCGAATGACGACGAAGCGGTTGCACAGGCGACGGCCGCGCCGTTTCTCTACGCGCGCATACGCGCACAGATCGCGGCCGAGCAGACGCGGCGTGCTGGCATGGGACACGGACGAAGGCTGGCTCGCCTTGTTGACGATTGCACGGCGCGCTGTGCCCGCGTTGACGGCCGTGGCGGCGGTCGTCTTCGCGTTGATGTTGTGGTTGGCGAGCGGTCAGTTGCCGGCGGCGAACGGGTTCGGTGATGAAGCGTTTTATGGCCCCGGCGAGCCGGGCGTCGAACAAGCGGTGCTGGCGGATACGGACAATCTATCGCACGACGAAGTGTTGACTATTGTGGTCGAACGGCAGGAACAAGGAAGACCTTAAATGAGTTTGACTGGGCGCACAAGAATCAAAATCTGGCTGGTGCTCATGGTCGTCTTCACGCTGGGCTGCGCGACGGGCGCGGCGCTCGACGTGCTCTATCATGCGCGCGCGCGCGCCGGCCGCGGCGAAGGCCGCGGGCGCGACATGCAAGCGCACTTTGCTGCCATGCAGCGCGACCTTAAGTTGAACGACGAACAAGCTAACGCGATCCGCGCCATCCTCGATGAGACGCGCAACGAATACCGCACGCTGCGCACCGAACTGCGGCCGCGCTTTGAAGAACCGCGCTTGAAAGCGCGTGCGCGCATTCGTGCGTTATTGACGCCCGAACAGCAACAGAAGTTCGACGCGATCACCGCGCAGAAAGACAACAAGCGCGATGAAGAAGATCGACGTGATGATGAAGGCCCGCGCCACGAACGCGACTAAGCAAGCGCGACCGTGAACGCATGATGCAGACCAGCCACAGGCGCGAAGTTTGACCACGCTACAGTTGAACGCGCTCGTTAATAAGCACAATTCTTTCGACCGAACTAAAGAGGCAGCATGAAAAAGTTTCTATTCATTCTTACGCTTTGCACCGCCGCACTGACTGCTGGCGCATCCGCGCAACAGCCAAGCACGACGCCCGCGCCGCAACCAAGCGCAGGCATTTCGCCCAATCGCGTCGCGGGCGAAGTGACCGCGCTCGACGCGGCCGGTCATGCGATCACGATCAAGCCCGACGGCATGACCACGACCTTTACCATCACGGTGAGCGACACGACCAAGTATTATCGCGCCAAGCCTGAGGCGCTCGCGCATCCTGAGAAATTAACGCCGGCCGATCTCGATGCGATCACGGCGGGCGACATCAGCGTTGGCGACCGTTTGGTTGCGCTCGGCAAAGTGGCCGACGATCAAAAGTCTGTGCCCGCGCGTATCGTCATTATGATGACGAAGGCGGACCACACAGCGAAGCAAGAGCGCGACCGCGAAGAGTGGAAACGGCGCGGCATCTTCGGCGCGATCCAGACGGTCAACCCGGCGACCAAAGAGATCACCATCAGCGTGCGCGGGCGTGAAGGCGTCCAGCCCGTCGTCGTGGCGGCGAGCGATGCGACGAAGTTTCGTCGTTATGCGCCCGACTCGGTGAAGTTCAGCGACGCGCGCGCAGGCACGTTCGCAGACCTGCACGTCGGCGATCAGATGCGCGCGCTCGGCGAACGCAGCGCCGACGGCACGCACTTCACGCCCGAAGAGATCGTGACGGGTTCGTTCCGCACGCTGCTCGGCACAGTCACGGCCGTGGACGCGGCCAACAATCAACTCACGATCAAGAACGAACAGACCAAGCAACCGCTCACGGTTGTCGTCAGTAAAGATTCGACCTTGCGCCGCATCCCCGAAATGATGACGCAGATGATGGCGATGCGCGGGCAGGGCGGCGGCCCCGGCGGCGGCGCGCGCCCCGAAGGGCAAGGCAGGCCGGCCGGTCAACCCGGTGCGGGCGGCCCGCCCGCCGCAGGCGGCGAACAGGGCGGCATGGGCCAACGGCGCATGGGCGGCGGTGGCTTCGACGTGCAGTCGATGATGGAGCGCATGCCGCAGACGACGCTCGCGGAGTTGAAACCGGGCGACGTGATCATCGTGTCGAGCACGGTTGGCGCTGACCCGACGCGCATCACTGCGATCAACGTGATCGCGGGCGCAGACACCTTGCTGGCGATGCTGCAACCGCAGCAGCAACAGCAACGCGGCGCAAGCGGTGGCGGCGGCCTCAGCACAGGCTTGCCCGCCGGCCTCGACTTCGGCATCGGCATGCCATAACGAACCAGAGGGCGTGCGCCGGTCGGATTTGAAATCTATTATTATCAAACTTCAAATCCGACCGGCGCACGCGTTCGCTTATTCATTATCAGCCAGATGAGATCAAGTCGGAGTTAGTTCATACATCTCAGTTCAGAAAGACAGTCATACAAAAGATCATGCATACCTTAGCAATCATCAAACGCAGCCTCGGCCTCGCGCTCGCACTCTGCTTGTGCGTGTCTGTCGCAGCCGTGGCGCAACAGCAGCCCGGCTCTGTGCGCGGGACAGTGAAGGACGAGTTCGGCGGTCTGCTCGTCGGCGCGACCGTGACGCTCGTGGACGCGGCCGGTGTGCCGAAGTCGGTGCAGACCAACGAAGAGGGCGTCTATGCGATCAACGCGCTCGCGCCGGGCGCATACACGGTGCGCGCCGCCGCGCAAGGGTTCGCGCCCTTCGAGACGATCAACTTCGAGATCGTGGCGGGCAAACGCGCGGCGCTCGATATTCAATTAAGCGTGACGCTGGCGAGAGAGGAAGTCATTGTCGCGGGCGAGACGCCGATCAGCACGGACGCGGAGAATAATTCCAGTTCGCTCGTCATCAAGGGCACTGACCTCGACGCGCTGCCCGACGATCCTGATGACTTGGCCGCTGCCTTGCAAGCACTCGCCGGTCCTGCGGCCGGCCGAACGGTGGACAGATTTTTATTGACGGCTTCACAGGCGGACGCATTCCGTCTAAAGAGTCGATCCGCGAGATTCGCATCAATCAAAATCCGTTCTCGGCCGAGTTTGATCGGCTCGGCTTCGGGCGCATAGAGATTCTGACGCGCCCCGGCACGGACAAGCTGCGCGGGCAAGCTTCGTTCAGTTTCTCGGACGAGAGTTTGAACTCGCGCAATCCTTATGCGCGCTCGCGTGCGCCCTATCAAGCGCGCAACATCGGCGGCAACTTGTCCGGTCCTATCGTCAAAAAGAAGTCGTCCTTCTTCATCGACTTCGAGCGGCGCGGCTCGGACGACAACGCGATCATCAACGCGCCGTTCATCACGCTCGCCGCGCCCTTCGATCTCACGCGCGTCAACCGCACAGTGGTCACGCCGCGCACGCATCTTTCGATCAACCCGCGCATTGATTACCAGTTGAACACGTCGAACACACTCGTCGCCCGTTACAGCTACGAGCGCACAACGCAGGATAACCTCGGCGTCAGCGAGACATCGCTCGACCTTGATCCGTTCTTCAACCTCGACCGCACATACAGTCTGACCGATACCGAGCACGCGATCATGTTGACCGAGACGGCGATCCTGTCGCCGACCGTCATCAACGAGACGCGCTTCCGCTTCGCGCACAACCCGCGCACGTCGGGCGGCGACATCTCGCGGCCGGTCATCGCCGTGCGCGATGCGTTCACGGCCGGTGGTTCGAGCGCCGGTCCCGTCAGCGTCACGACGAATCGTTTCGAGTTGCAAAACTACACGTCGTTCACGCGCGGCACGCACTCGATGAAAGCGGGCGTGCGCATACGCGGCGTGCGGTTGACTGATTCGAGCCAACAGAATTTCAACGGCACGTTCGTCTTCGCCGGGCAACAGTCCGTACTCAGTGCAAGTGGCGCGGTGCTTGTGCCCGGCGTCTCGTCGCTCGATCAGTTCCGCGCTTTTCTCGCGGGCGACACGAGCGTCCTGCCCACGCAGCTAACCATCGCGGGCGGCAACCCCGAAGCGTTTGTTAGTCAGACCGACTTCGGCCTGTTCTGGCAAGACGACTGGCGCTTGCGCCCGAACTTCACAGTCTCGGCGGGCTTGCGTTACGAGAACCAGACGAATATCAGCAGCAATCTCAACTTCGCGCCGCGCCTGTCGTTCGCGTGGTCGCCCGGCGCTGCCGGACGGCAACCGAAGACGGTCCTGCGCGGCGGCTTGGGCGTCTTCTACGACCGCGCGGGCGAAAGCTTGACCTTGCAAGAGAATCGTTTCAACGGCACGAATCAGCAGCAGTTCTTTATCATCGAACGACCGCTGCCGTTCGTCTGCGGTGCAGCGGGTGCGCCCACGACGGGCTGCGCTACGGCCGACCAAGTCGCATCCATCGCGCAACAGAACGCCGTCGCGCGCAGCATCCTCGGTCAGTTCCGTGGCATCTTCAACGGGACACAGGCGCTGCTGTCCATCGCCGATCTAACCGCCTTCCGCGTGGCCCAGACCACGCGCCGTGTCGCCGACGAACTCGAAGCGCCTTACACCGTGCAGTCAGTCTTCAGTGTCGAGCGTCTGCTGCCCGGTAAGATCACTGCGACCGTCAACTATATCAACACGCGTTCGCTGCACCTGCTGCGCTCGCGCAACATCAACGCGCCTTTGAACGGCGTGCGCCCGTTGGGCGATGTCGCGGGCAACATCTATCAGTTCGAGTCGAGCGGCGTGCTCAATCAGAATCAACTGGTCATCAGCGCGAACACGCGCTTCAACCCGAACTTCACCATCTTCTCGAACTACACGCTGAGCAAGACACGCAGCAACTCCGACGGCGCAAACTCGTTCCCGGCCAATAGCTATGATCTGAGTGGCGAGTACGGGCGCGCTTCAATCGACGTGCGCCATCGTCTCTTCTTCGGCGGTTCGTTCACGATGCCGTTTTGGGACTTGCGCCTGAACCCGTTCATCATCGCCACGTCGGGCCGGCCCTTCAACATCACGACGGGGCAGGACGCCAACGGCGACACGCTCTTTACAGAGCGCCCGGCCTTCGCCGACGCACAGACACCGGCTTGCACTAACGCCAACCCTTTGTCGTGTGATCTGCGCACGACGCCCTTCGGCAATTTCGATATCCGGCCGAAAGCCGGGCAGACCATCATCCCGCGCAACTACGGCCAGTTCCCCGGCATCTTCACCGTCAACCTGCGGGTCAGCAAGACCTTCAGCTTCGGCAACGTGGGCGGGCGCACACAGGTTGCCGCGAACAATCAACAGGGCAGCACGACCGCCGCACAAGGCGCGGCCGGCAATCGTGGCGGTGGTCGTCCGGCTCAAGGCGGCGCGCGCGGTGGCAGCAGTAGTCCGAGCGGCCCGTTCGGCGCGGGCGGCGTCTTCGGTGGTGGTGGCGGCCCGCGCGGTGGCGGCGGCCCCGCTGCTATGTTCGGCGGCGCTGGTGGTCGGGCCGAGAAGCGTTACAACATGACGCTCAGCCTCAATTTCAACAACCTGTTCAACCACACGAACCCCGGCATCATCGTCGGCAACTTAAGCTCGCCGGACTTCGGGCGCACCATCTCGACCGGCGGCGCGTTCGGCGGCGGCGGGCGCTGCCCCAACAACCGTTGCGTGGAAGCGCAGGTGCGTTTCAGCTTCTAACCGGCGCGGGCGCGCGTTTGAAACCCGCGCCGCCCGTTCAACGTTAACATTGCTTACGGCTTTTGCGTCTTTGCATGAGACAATCTGTCTCGCGCAAAGACGCATAGTCGTTAGCCGCCGAACTTATTAAACGTTCCGCCCCTAAGCCTCGAAAGATCGCAAGGAGTTATCAGATGAAGATCGCAGTCTCAACTTTGACGCGCGCACTGCTGCTCGTCGTCTGCGCCGCGTCGATGGTCAACGCGCAAGAGGCGCAGCCGAAGCCGGCGAACAAGACGACGACAACAACGGCCGCCGCGCCCGTCGCCGCTATCACGGCCACGAGCACGCCCGCCGAGTTGGCCCGCGCCGCCTTCGTCGCGCAGGGTGGCGAGAAGTTTCGCACGTTGAAGAACATGATGCTCATCGGTTCGGTGGAGATGTTCTCGCCCGGTTCAACGCAATCGCTCTCCGGCAAATTCGGCCTCATCCTCGCGGGCGAGCGAGCGCGCCTCAACATCCAGACGCCGCTCTTTCAACTTGAAAGCATCTCCAACGGCAATCGCACCTATAGCTCGATGCGCCAGATGTCTTTGCCGCCCGCGAACAAGTACGGGCTGCCCGTCTTGGCCAAGTTCGATCAGCCCGGCTACACCGTCACGGCTCTGCCCGACAAGAAGAAGGAACGCGCCTTCCGCATCACCGACATCGAAGGCAACGCGACCGACTTCTATGTGGACGCGACCACGGGCCGCCTCGTCCGCTATGAGATCATCTTGAACGGTCTGAACTTCAGCGTCGAGCACACGAAGTTGCAGGAGTACGAGGGCGTGCTCGTGCCCATCCTATCCACTTGGAAAATCGACACGCCCGGCGGCGCATACTACGCCGAGTTCAAGGCCAAAGAGGTCAAGGTGAACCAGACGTTGCCCGAAGATGTCTTTGCGATCCCGGCCGGCAATTAAAGAACGCAAACTTAAAGAAAACAAGGCGACGTGAGCATAAACTCACGTCGCCTTGTTTGTCTTAGTTCGTCGCCTGCGCCGCTTAGACGCTCATCAACTCTTGCTCTTTGTTCTGCGCGAGTTCGTCGATCTTGCTGATGTAAGTGTTGGTGAGTTTCTGTACCTCGTCTAAGGCGTCGCGCTCGGCGTCTTCGGAGATGGTCTTGTCTTTGAGCAACTTCCGCAGCCGGTCGTTGGCGTCGCGGCGCACGTTGCGCACGGCCGTGCGATGTTCTTCCGCCAGTTCGTGAACTTGCTTCGCCAGTTGTTTGCGGCGCTCCTCGGTCAAGGGCGGAATGGGCACGCGCACCAGCTTGCCGTCGTTCGACGGGTTGAGGCCGAGGTCGGCGGCGCGGATCGCTTTTTCAATCGCACCGATCTGCGTCTGATCCCACGGCTGCACGGTGATCATCTGCGGCTCCGGCACGTGAATCGAAGCCATCTGGTTGAGCGGCGTCGGCGTGCCGTAGTAATCGACCATCACGGGGTCGAGCACGCTGACCGTCGCCCGGCCCGTGCGCACGCCGCCCAGCTTCTTCCGTAAATCCTCCACAGCCCCGTCCATGCGCGGCCGCATCTCTTTGATAACTTCCTTCTCAGACATTGGCGCTTCTCCGAAAGGCCGTGAATCGTGAATAGCAGAGATCAGTTTTATCTATGCACGACTCACGAAGTAGTTTTTTCCATGCACACCGTCGTGCCGACGTTGGGCGTGCCCATGACGACGCGCATGATGTTGCCGGGCGTCCGCATGTTGAAGACGACGATGGGCAGGCCGTTGTCCATGCAGAGCGAGATGGCGGAGGCGTCCATCACTTGCAGGCGCTGTTCGAGCACCTGTTGATAGGTGATGCAGTCGTAGCGCGTCGCGGTCGGGTCTTTCACCGGATCGGCCGAATAGATGCCCTCAACCTTCGTCGCCTTCAAGATCACTTCCGCTTTAACTTCGAGTGCGCGCAAGGCCGCGGCCGAGTCGGTCGTGAAATACGGGTTGCCCGTGCCGGCCGCGAAGATGACGACGCGCCCTTTTTCCAGATGGCGAATCGCGCGCCGCCGGATAAACGGCTCGGCCACTTCCGGTATGTTCAGCGCCGAGAGCACGCGCGTGTGCGCGCCCGCCGTCTCCAATGCGTCTTGCAATACGACCGCATTCATCACGGTCGCCAGCATGCCGATGTAATCGGCCGACGAGCGATCCATGTTGCCGGCGCTTTTGGACACGCCGCGAAAGATGTTGCCGCCGCCGACGACGATGGCCACTTCGACGCCGAGCGTCTGCACGGCCTTGATCTCGTCGGCCACGGCTGCCGCGACGTTCACGTCCACGCCGTAGCTCTGCGCGCCCATCAACGCCTCGCCCGACAACTTCAACATGATGCGACGGTACGCGGGCGCGCGCTGCTGAGACGTTTGTGCTTCGGCCGTCATATCAATTGCGGAGTTCTCAATTGCGGAGTTCGGATTGCGGAATGCGGATTATAGGATTGGTATCGCGGATCAAACTTTTTTCGTCAATCCGCATTCCGCAATCCGAACTCCGCAATCGTTCTTAGTTGCCGCCAAGCGACGCGACCTCGTTGGCGAAATCGTCGGCGCGCTTCTCTAAGCCCTCGCCCATCTTATAGCGCACGAAGCGACGCACGCTGATCTTCTCGCCGGTCGCGGCGACCTTCTCGTTCAGCAAGTCGTTGATGGTCTTCGCCGGGTCTTTAACGAACGGCTGGTCGAGCAGCACCGTCTCCTCGTAGAACTTGTTCAAGCGACCTTCGACGATCTTGTCGATCACCTGTTCGGGCTTGTTCGCATTCTTCGGATCGTTTTTGGCCTGCGCGCGCGCAATCTCACGCTCTTTATCGAGCGCGTCGGCGGGCACTTCTTCGCGCGCCACGAAACGCGGCTCGGCCGCCGCGATGTGCATGGCGATGTCCTTGACGAGTTGTTGGAACTGTTCCGTGCGCGCTACGAAATCCGTCTCGCAGTTGAGTTCGACCAACACGCCGACCTTGCCGCCCATGTGGATGTAAGAGCCGACCGCGCCTTCGGCGGCGATGCGCCCTTCTTTCTTCTTCGCCGACGCGAGGCCGCGCTTACGCAGGATTTCAATGGCCTGATCTTCGCTGCCGCTCGCTTCGGTGAGCGCGTTCTTACATTCCATCATGCCCGCGCCCGTCTTCTCCCGCAGCGCCTTAACCGCCGCCGCCGTAATCTCTGCCATGATCTTTTTGACTCCTCTAAAATAGCTGTCAGCGTTCAACAGTCAGCTTTTTATTTTTAGCTGAACGCTGAGTGCTGAAAGCTGATCGCTGCTAAAAAAGCGCGCAGCCCCGGCGGGTTTGTTCCGCGCCCGCGTGGCTGCGCTCGCCGAATATGGAAACCTGAAATGTTCGTTCGTCGCTGCGGACTACTTGGCCGCGCCGACCGACTCCGCGCCCTTTTCCTGTTGGGCGTCGCGGGGCTGACGCAACTCGCTGTCGTCTTCGCCGCCACCCGTCGCGCCGCGCACGGGCGCGTGCGTGCCAACCTGTTCGTGATCGCCCACCGAATCAGGCTGCTGGCCTGTCTTGCCGAAGCCGACGTTGCCGGGAGCAGACACTTGCGTCTCTGCCGAGGGCGCGCTCGCTTCCATGTCCGTCACGTTCGCGGCCTCGCGGCCGGGATCGCGCACGGTCGTGACTGATGAAGTGCTGTCGCCGCTCGCGCTACGCCGACGCGCTTGCGTGTCGCCACCCGGCGCGGCCGTTGTGTCGGGCGTGGGCGTTGTCGCAGCGGCTTGCGTCTCGTCCGTGCTGCCTTCGTCGGCGCGTGCCTGCATCTGCTGGCCTTCGACAACCGCATCGGCGATGCGCGAGGCGAACAGGCGCACGGCCCTTAAGGCGTCGTCGTTGCCGGGGATCACGTAGTCGATACCTTCGGGCGAGCAGTTGGTGTCAACGACGGCGATAACGGGAATGCCGAGGCGGTTCGCTTCCGCGACCGCGATCTCTTCTTTGCGCACGTCGATGACAAAGAGCGCATCGGGCAGCCGCGCCATGTTCTTGATGCCCGCGAGGTTTTTATCCAGCGTCTCGCGCTCGCGGTCGAGCTTGATGCGCTCCTTCTTGGTCAGCATCTCGTAACGCCCGTCCGTCTGCATCGATTCCAGATCGCGCAAACGTTTGATCGACTTCTGCACGGTCTGGAAGTTGGTCAACAGACCGCCGAGCCAGCGTTGATTGATGTAGTACTGACCGGCCCGCGTCGCCTCTTCGCGGATGGCGTCCTGCGCCTGCCGCTTCGTGCCGACGAACAAGAGTGTGCGCCCGCGATCCTCGCCCATCAAGCTGGTGACAAACGCGATGGCGTCGCGGAACATGCGCTGCGTCTTTTGCAGATCAATGATGCTGATGCCGTTGCGCTCGCCGAAGATAAAGTCCTTCATCTTCGGATTCCAGCGCCTAACCTGGTGGCCGAAATGGACGCCGGCCTCCAAGAGTTCTTTCATCGTAACGGATGCCAAACTAAAACCTCCTCGGTTGATTGGTTTATGTACTCGCCGTGCCCGTCAGCCCCCTTGTGTGGAGCAACCAACCCGGACGACGACAATGGGATTTCGGATTTCAGATTTCGGAATGCGGATTGAAAGACAGTTTGCTTCTAATCCGCATTCCGCATTCCGAAATCCGCAATCGAACTAACGTTTCGAGAACTGGAAGCGTTTGCGCGCGCCCTTCTGGCCGTACTTCTTGCGTTCCTTGATGCGCGGGTCGCGCGTGACAAGGCCCGCCTGCTTGAGCGTGGGCCGGAGGTCGGCGTTGAACTCCATCAGGGCGCGGGTGATGCCGTGGCGCACCGCGCCGGCTTGGCCGGCGGGGCCGCCGCCCTTGACGTTGACGAGTATGTCGAACTTTGCCGCCGTCTCGGTCAACTGCAAAGGCTGGCGGATGATCATCCGCAGCGCCTCGTTCGGAAAGTACTGATCAAACGTCTTGCGGTTGATCACGATGTCGCCCGTGCCGGGGCGTAAATAGACGCGGGCGGTCGAGGTCTTGCGCCGGCCCGTCCCGTAAAACTGTGTCTCAGCCACGATCCTTTATCCTTAATTTCCTATGCGGAGGGTTAACCGAGTTACTGCCGCGTGCTTGTCTTAACCTCAAGCGCCACGGGCTGCTGCGCCGTGTGCGGGTGTTCCGCCCCGGCATAAACTTTCAGCTTCTTGGCCATCGCGCGACCGAGCTTCGACTTCGGCAACATGCCTTTGACCGCCAACTCAATGACGCGCTCCGGGTGCTTGGCAAACTGATCGCGCACGGAGATTTCGCGCAAGCCGCCGGGATAGAGCGTGTGCCAGCGATAGACTTTCTGGTCGGCTTTCGAGCCTTTGAAGACGGCCGCGCGGGCATTGATGACGATGACGTGATCGCCCATGTCGAGGAACGGCGTGTAATCGGGCCGGTTCTTGCCGCTCAGGATGCGCGCTATCTCAGTCGCCAGCCGGCCGACCGTCTGCCCCGCCGCGTCCACGACGTACCACCTGCGTTTATCAGCAAGCCCTTGCCCGCTGGGAAAGTATGTTGACATAGATAACTCTCTCGGAAATTAGCGTCTAAAACGCGAACGGCTAGAATACTTAAGTGTGCGGAATGTTGTCAAGGTGACGGGGGCGTTTGCCCTTGCGTTAAACGGGCAGCTTGCCCGCGGACGCCGACCGCACGGCACGCAAAATTTAACAGCCACAACGGGCAAATTCGTGTATCATCGCGCCCGGCTCAACTTAACATCCGGCCGGCACTCCTCGCGTTGCGCGCGGCTGGCATCCGGTCTGAACCTCAGTCCGTATATCGTGCAGAACGACCGGCAGCACGCACATCAGTCTATAAAGGGCACTCCGCCTCGCGTTTTGTTCTTGGGCAAAGCTTCAAGTTAGGGTGGGCAACAAGCCGGGCGCTTCCGAATCTTAACGTCGCCGTCCACTCGGCGGGGCAGTCTTACCACAATTTCTGACTTAAGGAGAATGAACGCATGCGAAAACTAACAGCAGTGGTGATGGCTCTCTGTCTGCTCGGCGCGCTCGCCGTCAGCGCCGCCGCGCAGGGGAGCATCGCAGCCAACCAGCCCGCGCAGAAGTCGCTCTATGAGCGACTCGGCGGATTAGACGCGATCAAAGCAGTGATCGGCGAGTTCGTCGGCCGCGTCGTCGCCGACGAACGCATCAACAAGAAGTTCGCCAAATCGGATGGGGCGCGCGTCACGCACTTTCTCGTCGAGCAGGTCTGCGCGGCGACGGGCGGCCCGTGCAAGTACACGGGCAACGACATGAAGAAGTCGCATAAGAACATGAAGGTCACAGAGGGCGAGTTCAACGCGCTCGTGGAAGACCTCGTGGCGGCGCTCGACAAGTTCAACGTGCCGGCGGCGGAGAAGAACGAACTGCTCGGCGCGCTGGCCCCGCTCAAGGATCAGATCGTCGAAGTGCCCGGCAACGCGACGGGCACGCCGCTCCCGCCCAACTTCAAACCCGCCAAGCCATTGCCGAAGAGTAAGATCGACGCCGGCCCCGCGATGAAGAACGACAAGAAGATGTAAGCAGGTCGCTCGACACAGCAAGGGCGCAAAACCGGAAGCGGCGCGCAGGTGTTCACGAAACACTTGCGCGCCGCTTTCGTTCGCTAGCGGGTCGGCTGCGGAAAGAGTTATGGATTGTCGCTTGGCGGCGGCGTCTGTGGCGTCGTCGTTGTCGTCGGCTGCGTGGTCGGCGTCTGATCGCGCCGCTTTAGCTTGGGCGGTTCTTCTACCTTCGTCGGCTGCTGGTCGCCCGTGCTTGTGCCGGTCGCGCCCGGATCGTCCGGCGTCGGCTGACGACGCTTCAAGGTCGGCCGCTTCGGCTGACCACTCTCGTCGGCCAGCGCGCCCGCCGTCGAGGCTTTCGCATTCGACAGCCGCAACAGCCGCCCCTTCACGCGTTGGAACTCGGAGGTGCTGAGCACGTACTCCTCGCGTTCGGGGAAGCGGGCGACGAGAACGCGCGCCGTCTCCAAGCGATCAACCGACTGCGGGTGCGTGGCGAACGCCTTGGAGATGAAGCCCGGCTTCTTCTTATTCTGCGCCGCGAGCTTTTCAAACATCGTGGACATCGCGCCCGGATCGTAACCGGCGGCGTACATATACTGCACGCCCAACTTGTCCGCCTCAGTTTCGGCTGCGCGGCTGAATTTCAGAAACGCCGCCAGCAAGCCGAAGCCCGCGAGGTTCTGGTAGATCATGCCTGTGATGCCGCCCGTGAAGATCGAGCCGAGCATCGCGCCGATCTCCATGGCGTTGCCCTTCGCTTGATTCTCGACGGCGTGGCGCGCGGCGACGTGCGCGATCTCGTGCGCCATCACGCCCGCGACCTCGGCTTCGTTGTCCGCCGCAAGGATCAAACCCTTGTTGACGTAGAAGAAGCCGCCCGGCAACGCGAAGGCGTTGACCTCGTCCGAGTCGATAACTTTGATGGTGAAGGGAATCTTCGAGTCCGAGTGAAGCACGATGTTCTGCCCGACGCGGTTGATGTACTCGGTGATAACGGGGTCGTCAACGAACTTCGCTTCACGATCAACTTCGGCGGCTAACTGCCGGCCAAGCGCCACTTCTTTTTCGAGTGAGCCGGCCATCTTCGCCCAGATGCCCGTGTTGATGTTGCGTTGACCGATCTTGCGCGGGTCTTCGTTGGTCGAGAGCGGGCGCTTCGGATCGTTGTCAGCGGCGGCCGTCTGTGCGGCGTCCGTCTTCTGCTCCGGCTTGGCTTTCTTATCTTTCTTGTCCTGCGCGCTCGGCGCGGCGGCCGGCTGCGTCGGTGTCTGCGCGGCTGCAATCGTGCTGCCGAGCAGGCTGAGGGCGAGCGCCGTCGCCGTGAAACTGCGTGCGAGTTGGCTGAACATGGTGGAATCTCCGAAAACTGCTGCGAACTTAAATGAGCGCCGGGGAGAGTCGAAGGGAACTGCCGCGTCGCCTCGTCGTCCGGTTTGACCTGGCCGCGCGTCCCATCCAAAGGGAACTGGCGGCGTTGAACTCTCGCGTCTTTGCTATTACGAGGCGCGTCCGCCGCCGTAAACGTCTCGTCCGGCAATGTATGCGAACTGACTAGTGCGGCGGTCGCGTAACACTTTGATGCGGCCGGGCGCGTTCGCGTTTGCGCGCCCGCCGCGCAAAATGTTCGAGCCGGATCAGTTGAGTGGGGCGCTTGTCTTGTCGGCTTTACGTTTCGGTCGCGGGCATTATAACAGCGCGCCCGGAAAAGTATAGTAAACACGTCCGCGAGTATATTTATTGCGCCCGCGCGTGCCCGCGTGCTAGATTCGGATGTGGCCCCACCCACCCCGCGCCGTGACGGGCCTCACGGTCGCCCAAGCCATCTCTCCAACGAGCACAGGGCATGAAACGATCCCAAGATAAGATCAAGGACTACGTCGAGCCGCAAGCCTTCGACGAGGTTAAGGACTTTACCGCCGACCCGGCGCGCGTCCTCGCCGCCTATCGCTTCACCGACGCGACCTCAGACCTGCTCGCGCGCTGGCTCGACGCTTTGGCCGACCTGCCCGCGGGGCGCGGCACGGCGCGCGCGCTGGCGGGGCTGCGCGGCGTCGGCAAGAGCCATTTGCTGGCGACCTTCGCCGCGCTCGTCGCCGCGCCCGAACTGCGCCCGCGCGTCACGGACGCGCACGTCGCCGTCAGCGCCAAGCGACTCGCGGGGCGACGCTTCAAAGTCGTCCGCGTCGAACGCGGCACACGCCCGACGCTCGGCGAAGAGTTGCGCGCCGCCTGCATCGGGGCCTTCGGGCGCGACGTGGCGGCCGACTGGCCGAAGACCCGCCGGCCCTCGTCGGCGCGGCCGTCGCACACTGTAGCGGCGCAACGCTCGTCCTCATCGTCGATACCGCCTACGGGCGCGAGCAGCGCGTCGAACGCGACGACGGCCCGCTTCTCAGTCAACTGTCCGCCGCTGCCGCGACCACGGATGCCTACGTCGCCCTCGCGCTCGACGACGACATCGCGGGCGCGGACGGCATCAACGTCGCGCTCGCGCAGACCTATCAGATCGACTACCTCGAACAAGAACATCTCTATCGCGTCGCCGACAACTATCTGCTGCGCAAGCAGGCGCAGGCGCGCACCGCCCTGCACGAGTTATATCTAACGCTCCGCCACACCATCCCTAATTTCAATTGGAGCGAGCAACGCTTCGCCGCGCTCTATCCCGTCCACCCGCTTGTCGCGGACGTGGCGGCGGCCGTGCGCCTCTACGCGCCGACGTTCGCCTTCCTGCCGTTCACGGCGCGCGCCGCCTTGCAGGCGCTCAACCGGCCCGCGCTCTCGCTCATCCTGCTCGACGAAGTGTTCGACCGCACCGAAGAGGAACTGCGCCGCGCCGCCGACCTGCAAGCCGCCTTCGCCACTTACGACGAGTTGAGTACGAACGGTGTCGGCCAGTTTCCGGCCTTGCAACGCTTGCAAGTGCGACTCGTCCTCAAACTGCTGTTCATCCTGTCGCTCGACGGGCGCGGCGCGTCCGCACGCGACCTGTGCGCTGCGCTGCTGTTCCACGACGAAGCCGCGCCGCAAGCCGCCATCCAACGCATCGCCGCGACGCTCGAACGCCTTGCCGCACTCGCGCCCATCGGCGGCCTCACCGCGCGCGTCCATCAAGGCGAGCCGCACTATCGCTTCGCCACGGGTGAAGGCGGCGAGTTCGAGGCCGCGCTCGACGCCGCCGTCGCACGCCTGCCAACGGACGAAGCCGCGCTCCACACGCTGCTCCGCACCTTCGCCCGCGCACGCTTCAACGACTGGCCCGCCTCTGCCAATGACACGGACACAACGACCTTTGATCTGCACATCGATTGGCGCGGCGCGAGCCGGCGCGGCCGCCTCATAGAACAGCGCACCATAGCAACAATCTCAACCGTCGCCCCGGCCGCGCCAGATGCACAACCCGAAGCGGCGCACTATGAATGGGAGTTGCTCACGCTCGCGCCGCACGTGCCCGGTGCAACTCAAGCCGCCCCGGCCGACGATGCGCGCGCGAAGTCTGACCTGCACACGCGTCGCCCCGTCACGTTGCTCTGGCAACCCGGCGCTTTAACGGACGGCGACGCGCTCACACTGCGGCGTCTGTTGGCGCTGCACACGGACCCGGCCTTGGGCGAGTTCGTCGAAGCCACGCTCGCCGCACACACCACCTTAGCCACGCAAGGCGAACGCATCTGGACGCGTCTCTATCTGGACGACGGCGCGATCACTTTGGCCGGCGCGCGCCTCTCGCTCGGTGCGCGCATGAAGTCCGTGCCGACGCTCGGCGCGTTGCTCGCGCAACTGCTCGACGCGCCCTTCGCCGCGCGCTACCCGCAGCACCCGCAGTTCCCCGCGATCTTGAACGAGTCGGACTGCGCGCACCTCGTCGAATGCATGTTGGGCGTTGTGCCTGAACAGGACGCGCAGACGCAGATCGAACAGTTCGCGCTCCCGCTCGGCCTCGCCGTCAAACGCGACGACGCGTACACGCTTGAATGCAACACCACCGTCCTCGCGCAACCGTGGTGTCAGGCCGTACTCGCGCACGTCGAACAGTCCGGCATGGGCGGCGTCTCGACCGCCGAACTACAAGCGGCTCTGGGCAGCGCGCCGTTCGGCCTCGTGCCCGCCGCGCAACGCTTAGTCGTCGCCGCGCTCGTCGCACAACGCCGCCTCGAACTTGTCACGTCGGCCGGTGCGCGCGTGGGTCGCGGCGTGCATATCGAAGAATTCGACTGGACCGACGTGACCGGCGTTGCGCGCGCCACTGCCTCGCAACACGACACCGAAGAGTTAACAGCATGGGCGCGGCTGTTATTGGGCGACGACAAACTGCCGTCCGTGGCTGATGCAGCAGGGCGCGCGGCAGCCCGCACGGCGCTGGCCGCGTGGCTCGAAGATTGGCGCACGCACGCGCTTGTGGCGCGGTGCGAGCAGTTGCCCGACGGCGGCTTGACGCTGCGCGCGTGGCGACTGTTGAAGACCGTGCGCCGCACCTTCTCAATTGCGGCCGAAGCTGCTGCGGCCACGCTCGCCGATGCGATCTCACTCGAAGAAGGCTTGCAGCGCGTCGCCGATGCGTTTGGTCATTCGGTCCAACAGTTCGCCGCAAGCGTCGGCGAGCGTGATGCCCTCGCGGCTTACGTCGAGGGCGTGGCCGAGCGCGAGCGCGTGCGCGCGTACCTCGCGGGCGCAGAGCCGACCGGCCGCGCCGAGATCGAATGTGCCCGCCGCGAGTTGCTGCTCTGGGCCGACGACACGCACAGTCTGTTCGACGCGGACGCGTGCGCGCGCTTCGAGTTGCTGTGGCAGGAGTTTCATACGCGCTACGTCGAGCACTACGCGGCCTTGCACGAGCGCGCGGTCGGTGCGGAGTGCGACCGGCAAGCACTGGATGAAACGTTGCGCGGCGACGCGTGGCGCGAGTTCGAGGCGCTTGCGCACTTGCCCTTCGTCACCAGCCAGCATCGACGCGAGGCAGACGCGCTCGTCGCAGCCTTACGTCAAGCGCGTTGCGTCTTGAACGTGCGCGCGTTGCTCGCCGAGCAACCTGTCTGCGCATGCTCGTTCCGTTTGATGCGCGCCGCCGATCTGATCGCGGCCTCGACGCGGCTTGCGGAGATCGTCGCGCGCGGGCGGGCCGCCGCACGCCGCACGCTCGCACTCTTTCATCAACATCTGGCGCGCTCGCTCAGTCTGTTGGCGCGCGAAAAATCGTCGGCCGCCGCCGCCCGCGCAGGCTACTTGGCCGAGGCATTTGCGCGCGGTGAAAACCCCGCGCTGCTCGCACGCGCCGACGTGCGCCTCGTCGCACGCGCCTTCGAGCTTAGCCCACCGCCCGAACCGCTGCCCGTGCCGCCGCCCGATCTCAATCACGGCTCGGTGACACGTGCCGAGTTACACACGCGGCTGGCCGATTGGCTCGGCGATCTGCCGCGCAGTCCCGCGTTGGTTGAGATCGCTGCTAAGATGGCGCGCGATGGCGCGTGACGAAAGCAAGGCTAAAGGCAAGGTCAAAGGCACAACCGGCACGACGCGCAAACGTGCGCGCAAGCTGACGACTACGCGTAGGACCTTACAACGCAAGCGGTCGGTAATCGCTTCGACCTCGACCAAGACACAACTACCCAACGTCGCCATCGTCGGCGCGGGCCGACTCGGCACGGCGCTTGCCCTTGCACTGGCCGCGCACGGTTATCAAGTCAACGCCCTCGTCGCACGTCGCCGGTCCAGCGCGCAACGCGCCGCCCGTCTCTTCAAACACCCGCAGCCCATCGCACTCGACATGCGTGAACTCGCCGCGCTGCCGCACGCCATAGACCTGCTGCTCATCACGACGCCCGACGATCAGATCGCCGCGACCGCCGCCCGCCTCGCACAGTCCGAACTTGCACGAAGCAATAATGCAAGCGACGCGCACGCGCACAACAAACACGCGCGCAAGCAGAATAGATGCGTCGTGTTGCACACAAGCGGCGCGCTATCGTCGGCTGAGTTGGCTGAGTTGCGTGCGTGCGGTTTCGCGGTCGGGTCGCTGCATCCGCTCGTTTCGGTCAGCGATGCACGCGCGGGCGCAGAGAGTTTAAGCGGCGCTTATTATTGCGTGGAAGGTGATGGGGCGGCTGTCCGCGCGGCCCGCAAACTTGTGCGCGCGCTCGCCGGTCACAGCTTCTCGATCAAGCCCGCGGACAAGGCGCTTTATCATGCAGCGGCCGTGTTGGCGGCGGGGCACACGGTTGCGCTCTTTGATCTCGCGGCCGAACTGCTCGCGCACTGCGGCGTCACGCGCGCGCACGCACGCCGCGCCCTGTCGCCGCTCACCTACAGCACGCTCACAAACTTACTCGCCGCACACGATCCTGCGCGAGCACTCACAGGACCATTCGCACGCGGCGACGCCGCCACCATTCGCAAAAGCCTCGCCGCGCTCGGCACACTAACCGATAGCGCCGCCCGCAACATCTATGCGCTGCTCGGCGCGCACGCGCTCCGCCTCGCCCGCACGAAAGGCGCGCACGCCGCCGAGATCGAAGCCGCGCTCAACTCAGTTCTAGCGGCCATGCCTTAAAGAAATGATGAACGATGAATGATGAACGATGAATAAAGATCAGCTTGTTTGTCATTCATCATTCATCGTTCATGCCTCATTATTTCCTCTTTACCTTTGCTTGCGTGCCTGCGCGGCTTCGCGTTAGAGTGAGACCAACGCAGTACCTCTTGCCCGACGAACCGCGAAAGGATGATCTACAAGTAGAGCGATGCAGCAGACACCGAGCGCGAGCTACACTTCGACGCTGCGCGTGAAACTACCGAACCGCCCCGGCGCGCTCGGCGAAGTGACCACCGCCATCGGCCGGCCGGCGGCGACATCGGCGCAATCGACATCGTCAGCGTCACGCGCGGCGCGATGATCCGCGACATCACGTTCACGGCCGGCTCTATCGAACACGTCGACGAGATCGTCGAAGCGGTGCGCAACATCGACGGCGTTGAAGTCGTCAACGTCTCCGACCGCACGTTCCTCATCCATCTGGGCGGCAAGATCGAGATCATCTCGAAGATACCTTTGAAGACGCGCGCCGATCTCTCGATGGCTTACACGCCCGGCGTCGCCCGCGTCTGCGAAGCGATCCACCGCGACCCCGAAAAAGCCTACACGCTCACGATCAAACGCAATACGGTCGCCGTCGTCACTGACGGCACGGCCGTGCTTGGTCTGGGCGACATCGGCCCGGCCGCCGCGATGCCCGTCATGGAAGGCAAGGCGATGCTCTTTAAAGAGTTCGCGGGCGTGGACGCTTTTCCGGTCTGTCTCTCGACGAAAGACCCGGACGAGATCGTGCGCACGATCAAGAACATTGCCACCGCGTTCGGCGGCGTCAACCTCGAAGACATCTCAGCGCCGCGCTGCTTCGAGATCGAAGACCGCTTGAAAGAGGAACTCGACATCCCCGTCTTTCACGACGATCAACACGGCACGGCCGTGGTCGTCTTGGCCGCGCTCATCAACGCGGTGAAGATCGTCGGCAAGCGAATGGAAGAGATCAAGGTGGTCGTCAACGGCGTCGGCGCGGCGGGCGTCGCCTGCTCGAAGATCATCATGAGCGCGGGCGTCACGAACATCATCGGCTGCGACCAGCATGGCGCAATCTATCGCGGCCGCACCGAACACATGAACTGGGTCAAGGAGTGGTACGCGCAGAACACGAACCCCGCCAACGAACAGGGCACGGTGCATGACGTAATACGCGGCGCAGATGTCTTCCTCGGCTTAAGCGCGCCCGGCGTAATCGACGTGGAAGACATCAAGCGAATGAACCCGCAGCCCATCGTCTTTGCCATGGCCAACCCGACGCCAGAGATCATGCCGGAAGAGGCCGAGCCATACGTCGCCGTCATGGCCACGGGCCGCTCCGACTACGCGAACCAGATCAACAACGTCCTCTGCTTCCCCGGCATCTTCAAAGGCGCGCTTGCCTGTCGCGCCGCCCGCATCAACGAAGAGATGAAGATCGCCGCCGCCAACGCCATCGCCTCGCTCATCAGCGCCGACGAACTCCACCCCGAATACATCATCCCCTCCGTCTTCGACAAACGCGTCGCCGACACCGTCGCCCGCGCCGTCGAAGAAGCCGCCTACAAAACCGGCGTCGCCCGCCGCGACCGCACAACTATTGAGGCCGCGTCATAATCCCTCGGCTCGCGCGCACGAGCGCAAACGAAACAAGGCTGACGGGCCGTTGCAGACCCTTCAGCCTTGTTGTGCCCGCGCGCTTGTCCGGCGCTTAGGGCTGCTTGGTTAACATGTCAAAGAGTTTGTCGGTGTCGAGTCGCATCCCGAAGTTGAACTTGACGTTCTTCTTCCGTTCCTCTTCGGTCGCGTTCGCATAGGACAGCGAGAAGGGCAGGCTGAAGCCCTTAAGGAAAGGTATCTCCACGAGGAACTGGACACTACCGATGTCTGGCTTGCGGTTCGGCATACGCCGGTTCTCGAACATACGTTGGTAGCGCCCGGTGAAAGTATAGGTGACCTTGCTGAGGTTTTCGTCCTCGGTAAACGGGCTGCGGCTCGTGCCCTCGAAGGAGAGCGCGGCCGTCACGTCGCGCATCTTCTCCTGTCGCAGCTTTGGATCGGGGCGATGGTAGAAGGACAGACCGAAGTTTCCTATCAACTTCAATGGGCCGAAGAAGCCGTGTTCCTGCTCGAAGAGGAATTTGGTTTCCGAGTAGTCCGATGCATCGGGCTGACGATGGTTCGTGTAGGCAAAAGTCCCTAACGGCCCCGTTTGCAAATTGGCAATCGCTTTCTTCAAGTCATCCTTTGCCAGCACGAGATTGTCCAGCGCCTTCCGCAGATTAGGCAGGGATTGTTCTTCGATGAACGCGATCTGCTCCGGGGTGAAGGCTACGCTGTGGCTGTGCAACGGCTCATAGACCTCTGTCCGCATCCGGCTGAGCAAGAGATCGCGGATCATCTGCTCCTGCTGCGCGACCGTGGCAGCTTTGTAACTCGGACACTCCATGCGCGCCGCGACCAGCTTGTCCAAATCTGTCAGCGCAGCATCTTCCAGCGGGTCATAGGCTGGATTCTGGGCTAGGGTTTCTATCGTCGAGCCTAGCGTGCGTAGCCGTTCGCGGATGCGCGGCCTGATGTTCCGGTCAAATAATCGCTGAAACTCGGCGGAGCGAGTGCTACGGTCGCCGAACAGGCGCACCTTGGCTGACCATTCGGACAGATTGTTCCGGCGCGCGTTCGCCAACTCGTCATCTTTATTGTCCACCGCGAAGCTGGCTGCTACGGCCACGCGGTTGAGGATTCCGGCGCGCGCGTAATTCTCCGCTGTGTCGCCGTTGCCCATCGCGTAGAGCGAGTAGAGTGAAGTGCTAAGGGTCAGGTTCGTCCCGTCGTTCATCTTGGTGATGCCGCCATGTTCGATGGCGAAGCCGAGCAGCCGGGCGAAGCCGGGTTTTTCGATGGCGCTGACCGCGCCGGCCGCCTTAGCCGATGCGCCGAGTTGTTTATCCGTGCGGGCCGTCTCGGCGAGATACTGGTAGGCTTCCAAGTCGCGCACCAGTTTTGAGCTTTTCTCGGAAGCCGCATCGAAGATGGTGTAGACCACGATCTGCGGCCCGGCTTGCAGCACAAAATTAGGGTCTTTTGATTTGACCACCTGTTCCGCGATCCGCCCGGCAAGTCCGTCAGAATCCCCGGCGCGTTGTTATAGGGCACGTCGGGGTCGCAATTGGGCGTGACCGGCGCGGGCGGAGCGACTGGAGCGGCGGTTGGGGCAGCCGGGGTGGTAACGTCCGCCGGGGTGGCCGCGTCCGCTGCGGTGAGCGCCGGCCGGGGCGGCGTGTTCCGGTTGGCTTGGAAACTGCGTCGGCCCGACGGCGCGGCGGGTCGCATCGGTTGCGACTCGACCGGAGCGGGCCGCGACGTGGCGGTGGCGCGGTTGAGCAGTGTCCGCGATATCGTGATCCTGCCGTCAATGCTCTCCTTCTCTTTAGTTAACGCGCTCAACTTGCTCTCAGCGCCCGGAGCCTTGACCCGCTGCATGGCGGTCACAGTGGCGATCTCACCTTGCAGGCACTGACTGAGCTGCGTGTAGAGCGTGAGTAGTGACTCTTTGTAGAATTGGCGGAGCGAGGGGGACAGGGCGTTTACATCCATCTTCTCCACCTGCTCGATGCTGTCGCGCAACTGGTCACAGTCCGCCATCTGCTGCGCCATGCCGAGAGTCGGCGCGAGGCAAAGAACTAGCGCGAAAAAGAATTTGAGGTACAGAGAGGTTTTCATAAGACGCTCCTCGGTCTAAAGATTGCGCGCCCGGAATTTGGGGCCGGGCGGTTACGCGGCTCTCACTCTGAATCTTACGCCCGCCTCTTTGAGCGGGTTGGACTTGGCGAGGATGAAGCCGCACGGACAGCCCACATCATCCTGACCCGCAATGTCCACTTGGTAGAAAGAGGTGTTGGGAGCGTCGGCGAAAAAGATGAACTCCATCAGCACACGGTGCGTTTGCGTGACCGGCTTGCTGACGGTGAACTCGAAGACCGGCGCGTCCTGAGTGTTCAGATTGGGTAAGTCCTTACCGTCGAGCACGGCTTCGACATCGGGCGCGCTGCCGCCGAAGTTGGTAGGCGTCACATTGATTGTGATCCGTTCGCCGGGGCGAACATCGTAGGTGAAAGCATTGATTCTACGCATGACCTGCTCCTTTGTAGTAGGGGTGTGGTGACGGCCAAGTTCAGCCACCGCTTTGTTGAAAGCGAAACATTGTGTTGGGCGAGAGCCTTAAAGCCTCAGCACCGGTTGCACGATTTAAAGAGCACTAGGCGCAGGAGACAAGACGGGAACTCACAGTAAGTTTATGCGGCCGCTTTATAAGCAACGTGCGGTGAATGTGACCTAAAAGCAGGCGTGAATTAAGCCCCACAACACGTGGTCGTCATATGTTTTCGCAGCCAAGACATCGCCGGCCCGCCCAGTCGTATTTCAGCAGTCAGTTAAATATCTACTTCCTGCCTCACTAAACTAGTATGCTAAGCCGCACCAAAACATTTCAGCTCACAGCCTAAATATTTTTATGGATTTGAGAATAGGTAAAGTCACGTCCAGCGGGCTGAGCCAACAAGTTCCGGTTGGCCGCAAACGGCAAGTCGTTTATGGGTTAAACCGTGGCGCGCAAGCTTTGCGCGATGAGGGGGACGATGCGGCGGGGAACTGCGATGGCTTGTTGAATGTGGCGGGCGTGGGTGAAGTGGCCGGCGACGTAGAGGCCGGGCACGTTGGTCTCGAAGGTGTCGGGATTGTAGACGGGCACTTGGGTTAGACCGGCGGGGACTATCTCGACGCCTGCGTCGCGCAGCAGGGTGAAGTCTGCGTCGCTGCCGATGAGGATGAAGGTGGCGTCGTTGGGTAGTTCGAGCGTTGTGCCGTCCTCTTGTTTGAGTTGAACTGTCGCCGGTTTGATCTCTGCGAGTTCGGTGAAGAAGACGAGCCGCAGGCGGCCCGCTTCGATGTGTGCTTCGAGCGGCGTGCGAACCCAGTGTTTGATCGCATTCTTTTTGGGGTCGCGGTTCTCCCAGTCAGTGCGCCAGATGGCGAGCGTGGTGTGTGCGCCTTCGTCCGTGAGAAACAGCGCCGCCTCGGCCGCCGAGTTGCCGCCGCCGACGACCAGCACGTCTTTGCGCACGTATGGATGCGGCTCGGTGAAGAGGTGCTGCACCTTTGGCAACTCTTCGCCGGGCACATGCAAGCGGCGCGGGTGCGCCATCGCGCCGAACGCGACCAGCACGCGCGCAGTCTGGTAAGCAGCGCGCGTCGTCTGCACGACGAAACCGGCCGCGCCTGTGCGCTCGATGCGCGTGGCTGCTTCCTCCGTGTGGATGCGTAAATCTTCGTCGAGCGCGAACCGCACGTAGTGCGACAACAGTTCCTCGCGCGTCGGCTTCTCGCGGCACGGGCGCAGTGCGTTGGGGCGTAACTCCAACTCGTTCGGCGTCGAGAAGACCGTGCGCCCAATCGGATAACGAAAGATCGTGTTAGCCAGCAGCCCTTGCTCGATCACCAGATAGTGCAACCCTGCTTGCGCCGCCGCCGCCGCCGCCGACAGTCCGGCCGGGCCCGCGCCGACAATCAACAGGTCTAACTGTTCCGTGTTTGCTTGCATACGTCGAATCTAACTAATCCTCGCACGACGATGGCGAGAACGGCAAATAGCCGCAAGCCATGCGCCGCGCGCTTCATTGCGCCGTGCGCGGGGCGGTCGTTATAATGCCGGGCCTTGAAAGCACAACACGACACTGAACAGACAGCACGCCCGGCCGCCGGCTCTCTGCTTGAGAAGCTGCGCGGCGTCTTGCTCCCGTTTCCGACGCCGTTCACGATTGCGGGTGAGTTCGACGCGGCCGCTCTGCGCGCCAACCTCACGCGCTGGCAGGAGACGGGCATCAACGGTTATGTCGCGCTCGGCTCGACGGGCGAGCGCGTGCATCTGGACGAGCGCGAATACGTGTTGGTCCTCGAAGCGGCCCGTGCGGCCGTGCCTGAGTCGCAGCTTTTGATCGCGGGCGCGGGCCAGCAGAGCGTGCGCCACTCGATAGGCGAGATCAGGCGTGCGGCAGATGCGGGCGCGGACGCGGTGTTAGTGATCACGCCCCATTTTTATCGCAACGCGATGACGCAAGCTGCGCTCGTCGCGTACTACACGGCGGTTGCCGACAGTGCGCCCGTGCCCGTGCTTCTCTACAGCATGCCGGAGTTGACCGGCATCCGCATAGAACCGGACACCATCGCGCAACTGGCCGCGCATGAGAACATCCGCGGCGTTAAAGACAGCGCGGGCGACATACTCAACTTCGCCGAAACCATCAAGTGCGCGCCCGCCGACTTTGCCGTGCTGACGGGCAACGGCCCTTTGCTCTACGCGGCGCTCGCGGCCGGCGCGCACGGCGCGATCTTGGCCGCCGCTTGCGCCACGCCCGAACTCGCGGTTGACATCTTCAAGGCCGTTCGCGCAGACAACCACGCACGCGCGCTCATGCTGCAACGCGCCTTCACGCCGTTGGCGCGCGCCGTCACCGCACGCTACGGCATCGGCGGGTTGAAACACGCGCTCGATCTGGCCGGCTACGCGGGCGGTGTGGTGCGCGCGCCGCTGCCTAGTCCTTCAGCCGAAGCGCAACGCGAGATTGCGCAACTCCTGCGCGATGCTCTACGTTATACCGACGACGCGGCGCTGGCAGGCGCAGTCGCGCCCGACAGCCTTAGCGCAGGAGCGAACGTGTGAGCACCCCCGAAGCCGCCTGTTACAGCACGCCCGAAGAAGCCGGTCTGCGCCTAGAGCCTGTGCCCTTCGCGCGCATCCCGCATCAGTCACGTCTCTTTCTCGATTACCTGCGCGACCCCACGGCGCTCCGTCGCTTCTATCCAAACGCCGTCCGTTATCATCACGAACTCGCTGCCCGTGCGCCCGAAGTCTTAGCCGCGCACAAGACTGATCGCGCCGCCCTCTGCGCCGCGCTGCAAGCGTTGAACACGGACTGGGGCGCGGGCGCGGAGACGCTGCAAAATATCGAACGCCTGCGCCGCCCGGACTGCGTCGCCATCGTCACAGGGCAACAGGTCGGCCTCTTCATGGGGCCGCTCTACACGATCTACAAGGCGCTCTCGGCCGTTAAGCTCGCCGGTTGTCTGACGCAACGCGGCACAGAGGCCGTGCCCGTCTTCTGGCTCGCCACCGAAGACCACGATTGGCCCGAAGTGCAGACGGCCGAAGTGATCGCCTGCGACGGCCGGCTCGCCAGCGTTCATCTGCCCGCAGATCTGCACACGCCCGGTGCGCCCGTCGGCGGCGTCATACTTGACGACAAGATCAACGACACTGTGCAACGCCTGCTCGACGTGCTGCCCGCCAGCGAGTTCTCCGACGATCTGGCCGCGCTCGTGCGCGATGCCTACGCGCCCGGTCGCACCTACGGCGCGGCCTTCGCGCGCATGATGACGGCGCTGACTAAAACTTACGGCCTCGTCCTACTCGATCCGCTCGATGCGCGGTTGAAGCAACTCGCAGCGCCGCTCTACTCGGAAGCCGTGCGGCGCGCGCCCGACATCGCCGCTGCCATCGAAGCGCGCAGCCGCGAACTGGAACAGTCCGGCTATCACGCGCAGGTCCACGCCACCGCTGATGCTTTCCCGCTGTTCATTCATCTCGACGGCGCGCGCCACGCGCTCACGCGCACGGATGATGGTCGCTATCGCGCGAAGGGTGCGCGCGACGAAGCGGCCACTTACACCGTCGCCGAACTGGCCGAGTTGGCCGCGCGTGAGCCGCAAGCGTTTAGTCCGAACGTGACCTTGCGTGCGGTCGTGCAAGACTATCTGTTGCCGACCGTCGCCTACGTCGGTGGCGCGGCCGAGATCGCTTACTTCGCGCAGACCGCCGAGGCTTATCGTGTGCTGGCCCGACCCGTCACACCCATTCTGCATCGCGCCAGTTTAACCATCGTCGAGCGGCGCACCGCGCGCACGCTCGAACGTTACCAACTCAAGCTCACAGACTTCTTCGCCGGCCTCGATGCGGTTGAAGTCCGTGTGGTCGAAGAACATCTGGGCGCGGAGCAGGCGCGCGTCTTCGACCGCACCGAAGCGAAGATCAATCAGGCGCTCGCCGAACTCGGCGCGGAACTAAGCGGCTTCGAGCCGACGCTCGCCGCCGCGCTCACCAAAGGCGGGCAGAAGATCGAATATCAACTGGCGGGTCTGCGCACGCGCTTTCATCGCGCGCAACTCGCACGCGACCGCGCCGCCCATCGCCAACTCGAACGCGCCTACACCGCGCTCTACCCCGACAAGACTTTGCAAGAGCGCCGCCTCAACATCGCGTCGCTGCTCGCCCGTCACGGGCGTTATTGCATGGACTGGATTTTCAACGCGATTGACCTCGGCTCGGTTGATCATCAAATAGTTTATTTATGAGCGGTCAGCGGTCAGCGATCAGCTTTTGAATTTTTGTTTTAAGCTGACCGCTGATAGCTGATCACTGATCACGCTGATCACTGATCGTTACTTATGTCCATCATTCGTGTCTTATCCGATCAACTGGTCAATCAGATCGCCGCTGGCGAAGTGGTCGAGCGCCCTGCTTCGGTGGCGAAAGAGTTGGTTGAGAATGCTATTGACGCGGGCGCGCGGCGCATCGAGTTGGATGTGGAAGCAGGCGGGCGCAGACTCTTGCGCGTGGCGGACGATGGCTGCGGCATGACGCGCGACGACGCGCTGCTTGCCTTTGAGCGCCATGCGACCTCGAAGATCAAACGCGCCGAGGACCTCGAAGCGATCAGCACGCTCGGCTTTCGCGGCGAGGCGCTCGCATCCATCGCTTCGGTGGCGCGCGTCGAGTTGCTCACGCTACAGGGCGATGAACAGGAAGGCACGCGCGTGCTGATCGAAGGCGGGCGCATGCGCGACGTGCAGCCCACGGCGCGACCGCGCGGCACGACCATCACGGTGCGCGATCTCTTCTTCAACGTGCCCGCGCGCCGCAAGTTTTTGCGCTCCGAAGCGACCGAGAGTTTTCACCTGACGAACCTCGTCACACACTACGCGCTGGCGCACCCGGAGATCGCTTTCGTCTTGACGAACAACGGCCGCGAAACCTTGCGCGCCGACCGGGCCGCGGACTTACATGAGCGCGCCTATCAAATTTTCGGCGCGGAGTTTTTGACCAGTCTGCTTGCGTTGGACGGCGGCCTCGCGCAAGTGGCGCGCGTGCGCGGTTACGTCTCCGCGCCGCGCGAACGGCGCACGACGCGCGATGCCCAATATCTGTTCGTCAACGGCCGCTACGTGCGCGACCGCCTGATCGCGCGCGCGCTCAGCGAAGGCTATCGCACGGTGCTGCCGCACGGCGTCTATCCGGCGGCGCTGCTGTTTCTCGACGTGCCGCTCGAAGAAGTGGACGTGAACGTGCATCCGGCGAAGACCGAAGTGCGTTTTCGTCGTGCCCCGGCTGTCGCCGACGTGGTACGCGAGAGCGTCCGCGCCGCCCTCGCCGCCGCCGGTTACGTGCGCCGCGATACCGATGAGATAACAAGCGTTGAACTTGGCGCGACTGAAGCCGACGCAACGCACACGGAGCCCGTCGAGCAGCCACCCGCAGCCCCGCAACAAGAAGCCATCGAGTTCGGGTTCACACCGCCAAGCGCCGAGGTCTTGCTCACGCACGAACACGACGCGCCGGTCACGCCATCACATGAGCAGAACGGGCGTGACCGGCAGGCAGAGCATGAACAGCTAGAACCGGCGCAAGCAAAAACCGTGCCGCCTGCACAACCGGATGCGCCTTCAACTTTCGCTCCGCCGCTTTAACTCAATCGGTTGAAATATCGGCCGACGGCTAACGCGCGTGTTGCGTCGCAGCCCGCACCGCCCGCGCCGCGTTGCCGCCGCTCAATTCGATTGCGGGTGCGTTGCGGGCCGTGCCCGTCGAACAGGTCGCGCACAATATCCGCCCGCTCTATCAACTCGAAGAGAGTTACATCGTCGCGGCGGACGGCGAAGGCTTGTTGCTCATCGATCAGCACGCCGCGCACGAGCGCATACTGTTCGACAAGTATCGTGCGCTTGAAGCCGCGCGCACGCCCGACGCGCAACAATTGCTCGTGCCGGAGACGTTCGATCTGACGCCCGCGCAAGCCGCGGCCTTCGACACGGTTGCTGCGGACCTCGAAGCTTACGGCTTCAACTTGATGCGCCTGTCGGGGCGCACGGTTGCGGTCAAAGCCGTGCCGGCCGATCTGCCCGCCGCCGAAGCGCGCAACCTGCTGGCCGAAGTGCTCGACGCGGTGGACGCGGAGCGGCGCGGGCGTTCGCGCGAGACGTTGCGCGAACGTGTCGCGGCCTCGCTCGCCTGTCATGCCGCCATCAAGGTCAACATGCCGCTCGCGCCGGAAAAGATGAGTTGGCTGATCGACCGTCTGCTGCTGACCTCTTCGCCGACCACTTGCCCGCATGGTCGCCCCTCCATCCTCCGCCTGCGTACACGCGACATCGAACACGGCTTTCATCGACCATGACCTTGTAACCCGTGTCAGTTTTATCTGTACGACTGACGCGGTTGCACTAACAACTAAAGACAAGGGCGCGGCGCAAAAGGAGAGAGTCTTGCGCCGCGCCCTTTATCTTTGTTTGCAGTGGGTCGCGTTAGTTGCGATCCTGCCCGTCGTGTTTCTGCCGGTAGATGTCTCTGCTCGCCCGGTTGAGTTGACGCTGCACGCGGGCGCGCTCTTGCGCGGTGAACTCGCCGCCCGAACGGCGCGCGTAAACTTCGTTGACGCGGATGCGCGCTTGCTCGGCTTCGAGGCGTGCAGTCTCGCGGCGCGTCAACTCGCCACTGCGGATGCCTTGCCGGATGCGCCCCTGTTCGCGGTGCTGGCGCGGGTTGATGCCGCGCGGATGATGACAGTTCGTTTGCGCCTGCGCCGCGAGCGGGCAGGCGAGCGCCACGACAAGCGTGGCCGGGGCCAACAGTTTCTTTAAGATCGCTTTCATGTTCGGTTCTCTCCTCCTTCGTAGTCTGCCTTGATGTTGCCGACCGCTTGCGCGGTCACAACATTGGACGACGCGTGCGCGCGCAAAGTCTGAAAAAGTCGCTGCGTAAAATGAAGGATCAACCGAGCCACTTAAACAGGATCAGTGGATCGATTTACCGTTTCACATTTTATTCGGCCACCCGGCGCGTGAAATGTTTTAGTGCCGGTCAGCATTAAATAATGAGTACAACGGACTGAGCGTCGGGCGCTGATTGGTCACGACTGCATGGCGTGAGGCGCGGCGGCGCTCGGCTTAAACCCGCGAGAAAATGTTTGCACCGCGCGTGCGCCGGGAGTATGCTGCCTGCTGCTTACGAGCGCCGCCATTGCCCGATCACAAGGGCCGTCCCTGTCGCCGACACCTCGCCAACCCGTACCTAAGGAGGTAGCAAGACCCCCATGAACATGTCTTCTATTATGGACTTCAGTTCCATCATGCGTTTCTTCACCGACAACTATCTGCTGACAGTGGTGCTGGCCCTCATCGTGCTCGGCTTCGGCGTGCGCATCGTGAGCTTCCTGCATCAGCAACTCGACTTCTACATCTGGTACTTCGTCTCGATCCTGATCGTGCTGCTGTGGGCGGTGAAGTCGTCACACTGGGACCCCGACCCGAAGCTCGAAGTCGATCACATGCTCTACTTCTACGCGTTCCTGTTGGGCATGACGACCGCCTTCGGCGAGATCATCGGCAAGTTCAGCGACGAGCCGATCAAGTCTTTGCGCACGCCGCACGCGCTCTTTTATCACTTGCTCAACGGCTCGATCTCGGCCTTTGCGCTCTTTACCATGAAGACCTTCGGGCAGAAGCCGGTCAACAATCAGGATAAACTTGAACTCGTGCTTATCGCCGGCCTCGGCGCGATGTTCGTGATGCGCTCGAAACTGTTCAACTTGAAGGTCGGCGGGCAGGACGTGGCGCTCGGCCCCGAACAACTCATCAACATCTTTTTCAGCTTCATGGAAGACGCCATTGATCGCGTCCGCGCGCAGTCGCGGATCGATTTTTTGCGCAAGCTGCGGTTGAACGAAATCCACTTCGACCGGCTCGACGAGTACTGCCTGTCGATGCTGCGCTCGGCGCAGGCGCTCAGCCTCGAAGAGATCATCAAGTGCCGCGAGAACATCGATCAGATTCGCACGCGCGAGTTCAGAGACCCGTCGCTGCGCTCGCTTGAGTTGGGCTTCCTGATGTTGAACCGAATGGGCGAGGATTTTGTCAGCAAGGTCTTCGCCAATCTGCCCGCCGACTGGTACGTGAAAGCGGCCATGCCGGAGCAGCAAGAGACGACGAGCGGTCTGTTCAACAAACTGGCGCAACTCGGCGGCACCACACAGACGAAACCCGTCTATTACATGGCTTACGGCACGAGCATGTCCGGGCGGGCCTTCCGCGAGCGACTGAACTGGGCCGACATGGAAGAGACTGAGTTTGTGACCCGCTGCGAGCCGCAACGTTGCGTGCTGCAAGGCTACCGGCTGGTCTTCAACAAGCCGCACGACCCGGACGCGAAAGACCCGGCTGCCACATACGGCATGCCGAACATCGAAGCGACCACGGACAAGCAGAACGTGGTCGAGGGCGTGCTGTATAAACTGACGGACGCGACGCTGCGATTCATCGACCGCACGGAGATCGGCTACGTGCGCAAGCACGACATCGAAGTGCTGGTCGGCAAAGAACTACTCAAGGCCGAGATATACGTGGCGGAGGGCACGCGCCCCAACCTCAAGCCTGAGACGTACTGCTTGCAACTCATGCTCGAAGGCGCGCGCGCTTTTCAACTGAGCGAGTCATATATTGCTCAACTCGAAAGCATCAGCGACCAAGCGATCACGCTTGCGCCGCAGGCGACCGCCGCGCCGGCCGGCATAACGTCGCCCACGCCCGCGACTGTCAGCGGCCAAGCGTTGGTGGCCAACGTCGGCGCATTAGCGAGCGCGGCCGAGTTGGTGTCCGCAACGGCCGCGCCGTCGTCCACCGAAGCAAGCGGCAACGGCACACACCCGTCGTCAAATTAAGTCTGGCCGGCTTACAACGCCGCGAGCGTGTCGAGTACGTGTGCGGTATCGGCGAGTGTGTCGAGCAGTGCGTCGGGGCGGTGCGCGCGCAGGTCTGCGGCCGCGTGTGTGCGCCCCGTAGCCACGGCGACCGCACGCGCGCCGAAGTGGCGAGCGCAGGCGATGTCGTTGGGCGTATCGCCGATGACGATGAACTGCGCGGGCGCGAGGTCGAGGCCGAGTGCCCGGTTGATACGCATGGCGGCGAGCGCGGGCAACTCGCGCCGGTCGTGCGAATCGTCGCCGTATGCGCCGGGCAGTTGAAAGAAGTCCGCGAGGCCGACGAGGCGCAATTTCAAATAAGCGGCCTGTTCGACGTTGCCCGTCAGCAACGCCGAGCGATAACGTGGCCGCGTCGCCAACGCCGTCAACACTTCACGCACACCCGGCAGCAACAGGTAGAGCGACTCTTGCGTCGTGATGCGTTCAAGCTCTGCGTAGTAGTGCGTGCATAACTCCGCGCGGCGCGCATGAATCTGTTCGTGCGTGAAGCCCTCATCGCGCAAAGCCTCTGCGGCGATCTGCAAATCGGTCATGCCCGACACGGACAACTCCGCGAGTCGCCCCGCCGTCCCGAACACGCGCTCAAGGGCCGGGCGCGTGTAATCAAGAAACGCCCCACGCCGCGCCGTCCGCACCAGAGTCCCGTCCACATCCCACAACAGCACGCGCAGGTCCGATGATGATTGATTCATTGATTCATCTGTGCATTGACTCAACGAAGCGATGAATCAATGATGCACTTCATTCGACAACCACCAGCACGTCGCCCGCGTTGACGGTTGCGCCCGCCTGTGCGTGGACTTCGACAACCGTGCCGGTCTTGGGCGACTTCAATTCGTTCTGCATCTTCATCGCTTCGACCACGACGAGCGCGTCGCCCGCTTCGACCTGCGCGCCCGCTGCGACGAGCACGCGCACAACCTTGCCGGGCATCGCCCCGACGACCGCCGCGCGCCCCGCCGCCATCGTGCCCGCGCTCTGCGTGTGGCGCAGTCGCTTCGGATCGAGCAAGTTGATCGTGAACGTCTGCGCTCCGATGCTGACTTCATAAGCGCCGCCCGCTGCGTCCGTATGAGCGACGCGACATTCATACACGCGCCCGCCCGCTTGCAACAGGTACATGCCCGGCTCGACCTCGCGCGCTTCAAGTTCATAACGCCGGCCCGCCAACTCCGCGAAGACACGCGCGCCCTCGCGCCGCAACTCAAGCGCGTGTTCCGTGCCCGCCAGTTCTGCTGTGAGTTTCATGCGCTCTCGAAATGTAATTACATGGTGCGTCCACGTTGCTGCGCGTTGCGACCCGTGTTGCGCCAATTGCTAACGGGTGCTTGCGGCGCGCCGTTCGTCGTTGCAACTTGCGCCCGCTCTGTGTGCGCGAGCGCGGCCGCGATAACGGCCATGTCGCGTGTCGCCGTGTCTTCAATCTCTACAGTGTGCGCTTCGTGCGCGTTGCGTCGCGCGAAGAAGCGCGTGATGAAGCCGGTATCGAGTTGGCCGGCGATGAACTCCGCATCACGCACGACCGCGCGGAAGAAAGGCAGCGTCGTCTTGATGCCGCCGACCGCGTACTCGTCGAGCGCGCGTCGCACACGGTCAATCGCTTCCGCCCGTGTGCGGCCCCAGACGGCGAGCTTCGAGATCATCGGGTCGTAGTAGATCGACACGTCCGCGCCCGCGTACACGCCGCCGTCGTCGCGCACGCACGGCCCTTGCGGCAGACGCAAGTGCGTGATGCGCCCCGGCGACGGCAGAAAATTGTTGTCCGGGTCTTCGGCATAGACGCGGCACTCGATGGCGTGACCGCGCCATGCAACTTCGTCTTGCGTGAACGAAAGCTGCGCGCCAGCCGCGACCGTGATCTGTTCGCGCACAAGATCGATGCCCGTGACCAACTCCGTCACCGGATGCTCGACTTGCAGGCGCGTGTTCATTTCGAGGAAGTAAAACTCGCGCGTCACGTCCGAGACGAGGAACTCGACCGTGCCCGCGCCGACGTAATCAGCGGCCCGCGCGATCTTGAGCGCCGCCGCGCCCATGCGTTCACGCAAGGTCGGCATCGTTAATCGGCGAAGGGCATTCTTCGATCACCTTCTGATGTCGCCGCTGAATCGAACACTCGCGCTCGCCGAGGTGGACGTAGTTGCCGTGGCTGTCGGCGAAGACCTGAATCTCTATGTGGCGCGGGCGCTCGATTGCCTTTTCCAGATAGACCGACGCGTCGCCAAATGCCGCGGCCGCTTCCGCCTGCGCCGTCTCGAAAGCGGCAGCCAACTCATGCTCATGCATGACGAGGCGCATGCCTTTGCCGCCGCCGCCGGCCGCCGCCTTGAGCATCACCGGATAACCTAAACGCGCGGCCGTCGTCAGCGCATCTGCGACGGATGCGAGCGGTTCGGTCGTGCCCGGCACGACGGGCGCACCGGCCGCTTGCGCCGCGCGGCGTGCGTTCGTCTTCGACCCCATCAACTCCATCGCCGCAGGCGACGGCCCGATGAAGACTAGACCCGCCGCGGCTGTGGCGCGCGCAAACTCCGCGTTCTCGGCCAGAAAACCGTAGCCGGGATGAATCGCTTGCGCGCCACTCTGTTTGGCCGCCGCGATGATGCGATCAATGCGTAGATAACTCTCGACTGAAGGCGCGGGGCCGAGCAGATAAGCTTCATCGGCCAAGCGCACATGCAACGCCGCCGCGTCCGCCTCTGAATAGACGGCGACGGGCACGACGTTCAACTCACGGCACGCGCGGATGATCCGCACCGCGATCTCGCCGCGATTGGCGATCAGGATTTTGCTAAACATAACGGCAGAGGTCAGAGGTTAGAGGTCAGTGGTTACAAAAGTCAAACTTAACCACGAAGCCACGAAACGCAATGATGAACGATGACCGATGAATAGCAGCTTATTCATCAGTCAGTATTTCTTTCGTATGTTCGTGTCTTTGTGGTTAGTTTTAGCAGTCGTTGGATGTTCAAACGACGACGGAGTTGGCGGGCTGGTGTGGGTCGAAGCGGATGACGACGCGTGCGCCGGGCGAATAGTTGGCCGGTTGTGTGCGTTGTGTCTCGTCGAGTGTTTGTGAGGACTCGTAGTCTACGCCGTTGATCTCGTATGAATAGAAGATATGTATGATCTGGCCTTCGTCGTCCGTGCCGATGTCGAGGATTGAGCCTTCGGCGATGCGGCCGGTCCGCAGCAGACGCGCGCGGCGCGCGGCTTCCGAATTGTCCTGCTTCCGCCGTAGAAGACCGAGCAAACCCATGATCGTGCCTGCGGCGCGTTAAGGCGCGTTGCTGCTCTGGCTGGCGCGCGCGTTGTTGGTCGCGGGCGGCGGCGTGGCTACGAGCGCGCCGTCGCGCAACGTGATGTCGTCGGCCGTGCCAAGTTTCTTATCAGGGCCGGGCAGGACGAGTTTGTAGCTGGTGAAGGACAGACCTTCGGACGGCGCATCGTCCAAGCCCGCACGCGGCAGGGCGTTGCGCACGCGCACGGCTACGGCGCGACGCGGTGCGCGCCCCTTCCCGCCCGCCGATGGCAGCGCGGCGATGTCGGACACAGGCTCATACGTGCTGGTCTTGAGCAACTCCACCACGCGCGCGACCGAGCCGTCCGTGTCGTCCAGTTTGATGCGCAGGTCGTTGGCGGTCGCAGGGTATGTGCCGTAACGCGTCTGGTACTGGAGCAACACGCCGCTGATCTCATACGCGACCGCGTTCTGCGCGGCCTGTGCGGCGAGCGAGCGCTTGTGCAGTCGCTCAGGTACGGTGATGCCGATCAGTGTGGCGATAGCGACGACGACGAACGCGGACATGGCCAACCCCACGCGCGCTACGCGCAAACCACCGAAGCGCGCCGGTTCATGACGCAACGCGGCGAGTGCGCGCCAACTCGGCCACAAAGCGACGAGCGCCAGCGGCAAGGCTAGCAGTTTCAGCCGCCACGCGGCTGTCTCGCCTGCGGCCATAACGTTCCAGAAATCGAGCGAGAACGGTTGGCTCTCGATCAGCGCCGCGACCGTGGCGATCAGGAACACGACCAGCAGCAACGTGCCCGTCGCGCCGATGGCGAGCGAGCGCACGTAAGACGGCAACTCGTGTTCGGGCCGCGCAAGTGGCGGCCCGACCGCGTGTGCGCCGCATGCGCCGCATTCCACCAACGACTGTTCGCCGGCCAGTTTCTCGCCACAACAGGGGCAAATATTCAACGTCTGATACCTCGCTGGTTTAAACGGACGCGCGGGGCGCGTGGTTCGTTAAAGTTGACGGCTGGTAAAACTCGAATTCAGTGCGAAGGCGTCGCGCCGGGCACGACCTTCGGCGCATCCGTCCGCGCAGCGGCGTGGCCCGCTTCGTCGGCGCGCTCAGTCTTAGATGCTTCGGCGGCGGCTTTCGACGCCGCTGCCACGTCCGAGCGCCAGACCTCGCGCCACGTGTGATACATGCGGTGCGCGAACGTCCAGTACGAACCGACCGCGAGAATCCAGAGCACCGCGGGCATGCGGTTAGCGAAGAAGTTCTGCGAGCCGGGGTGCGTTGACAGGCCGCCGATGATCAGCAGCACGACGCGTTCAGGCCGGCGCAGGAAGCCGACATCGCATTTCGGGATCAAACTCTCGGCGCGCGCGCTCGCATAAGAAACCATGACCGACCCCATCATGGCCGCGCCCGCGAGGAAGACGTTCAAGGTCGAATGGTACTCGGTGTCACGTGCATAAAAGACCATCAGCCCGATGAAGACCACCATGTCGGACAGACGGTCGAGCGACGAATCGAGAAAGCCGCCGAAGCGCGTGACGCGGCCCGAGAGGCGTGCCACTTGCCCGTCGAGCATGTCGAATAGATTGGCGACGACGAGCACGACGCCGGCCCAGAAGAAGTGGCCCATGCCAAAGAGCAGACCCGACAGGACGTTGATCGCAACGCCGATGACCGTCAACGCGTTCGGGTTGATCCCGCCGTGCGCCAACCAGCGCACCATCGCGTTAATAATCCGCTGCGCGCCGCGCCCGATGCTCGCCCCAAACAACTTACGTTTGCCTCTCTTCGGATACAAAACCGACGGGCCGCACGTTCGGTGCGAGACCCGCCACATTGACAGTGCATCATAGGGATGCGGCCCGCCAGTGTCAAGAAAAGCAAGCCCGCCCGCATGGTCAACTAATGGTTGACAGAACAAGCATTAACCACGAAAGCACACGAACTAACGCGCCCGCCGCGCCGGATTGATAGCTGATCATCAGTCCGGCGCGGCGGGCGCATTGTTGCTTCGAGCTTTACTCGCTCGGTTGATCGTGCAAGGTCTTGAGGTGGCGTATCTCGAAGTTGCGCGCGCCGCCCGGTGTGGTGACTTTGATCTCGTCGCCTTCTGCGCGCCCCATCAGGCTGCGACCGATGGGCGAGGTGGTCGAGATCAGACCTTTGGGCGGGTCGCTCTCTTCGGGTGTGACGAGGCGATAGGTCACTTCTTCGTCGCGCTCGTCGTCGTAGAGCACGACTATCGAGCCGTAGGCGACTTTGCCGTGCGGCACTTTGGTCGGATCAATCGAGGAGATTTCGCTCAGGCGCTGGCGCAGGTCGCGTATGCGCGCTTGCACGAACTGCTGGCGCGCGAGCGCCGCGTGATACTCGGCGTTCTCGCGTAGGTCGCCAAACTCTTTGGCGCGTTTGATCTCGCGCGGCAAGTGGACGCGCAACTCGGATTCGAGTTCTTCCAACTCCGCCTTCAGCTTTTCCTTAACCTCTTGTGTCACCTGACTTCTCCAACCGACAAGATGCAAAAGTTATAAGCCCCGGCCGGGGCGTTTGACAATGGCCCGCATTGAAGTGCGACTGCGTTTGCGGCTCGTAGCGCGTCAGCAGTTTTCCAGCCCGTGATACTTCGCCTCGTCGGGTGCGCCGAACGAGATGCCTACGTCGCGGGCGGTGCGAATGAGTTGACTGTCTGTGGGCACGGTCTTCAAGTTCGCGCAGGCGCGCGCCAGTGGGACGGTGATGATGTCTGCCGCGTGCAGTGCAACCATCTTGCCGTGTTCGCCGCGCATGAGCGCACGCACGGCGCACGAGCCGTAGTTGGTTGCCAGCATGCGGTCGAACGCGTTGGGCATGCCGCCGCGTTGCAAGTGGCCGAGCACGACACAGCGCGTCTCCTTCTCCGTCAAACGCTCGATCTCGGCCGCGACGTGGTTGCCGATGCCGCCGAGGCGCGGCGCGTGGTCGCGGTCGCCCGTGGTCTGATAGACCTCTGCGCCGCCCAACTCCTTCGCCCCTTCGGCGGCGACGATGATGCTGAACTGCGACCCGCACGCATCGCGCTCACGCACTTTGCGCGCGACCGACTCCATCGTAAAACCGATCTCCGGGATCAGGATCACGTCCGCGCCGCCCGCGATGCCTGAGTGGATAGCGATCCAGCCGGTGTGCCGGCCCATCACTTCGAGCACCATCGCGCGGTCGTGCGAGGCGGCGGTCGTGTGCAAGCGGTCGAGCGCCTCGGTGGCGATGTCGAGCGCGGTGACGAAGCCGAAGGTCAACTCCGTGCAGCCGAGATCGTTGTCAATCGTCTTCGGCACGCCGACCACGGGCACGCCGCGTTTATCAAACTCGATGGCGATGCCGAGCGAGCCTTCGCCGCCGACCACGATGAGCGCGTCGATCCCTAAGCGGCTCAGGTTATCGAGCGCCTCGCGGAACGTCGCTTCGGGCGTGCTTGAACCTTCGTCCGTGCGGACGACGAACTGGCCGCGATTGCGTGTGCCCAAGATCGTCCCGCCGCGCGGCAAGAGGCCGCGCACGTCGGCCGGTTTCAACTCGCGCGTGTGCGTCTCGCCGAGCAACCCCTCGAAGCCGTCCTCGACGCCGATGACGCGCAAGCCATGCTCCACCACGGCCGTCTTCACGACCGCGCGGATGACCGCGTTCAAGCCCGGCGCATCGCCGCCGCCGGTAATCAACCCGATTGTTCTGATCATTAGCTGAATAGTAGAACGTAAATCGTGAATCGTAAATCCTGCGTAGCTAAAAACCGGCGCGCCGGACCTGTTGCCGCTTATCATCTCAGCGGCAAAGAGATGCTTCCAGTTATGGTTCAAGTCACAGGGGGCAACTGGAAGCATAAGTTTGTCGGCGCAGCAAATTTATGCTTCCCACTTCGCGGGCTGCCTTTTATATGTGTGGTAACGCACGGACAGTTGGCGGTTTACGTGTTATACCTACCTTAGGTGTTCTTTAGGCAAATCGACACTGGGATTGGGCCGGAGGAGATAAGGGAGCAGTCAATGAGCAGTCTATTTGCCATGCAGCGCGCTAACGGTGATTGGTTCGCGCTCGACGAGCCGGGGCGTTTACGCGTGCCGGTGTTTCGCAGTCGTTGGGACGGGATGATGGCGCGGGCTTCGCATTGGGGGATGCAGTTGTTCAAGCCGGTCGCGCTCGACGTGCGCTCGCTCGATGGTTTCGTCGCGCCGAATGGCGGCGGGGCTGTGTACTTCTGGCTGGTGGACAACCCGTTCACCGATCTGGATCGCGGGCGCTCGATAGAGCCAGCGCAACTTGCGCTGCTCGTCCAGCATGCCGAGCCACTTGCGCTAGGCTGACGTTAGAAGTTTGAGATGAAAAGATATTGCCATCGTTGCAGAACGAGATTGCCACTGAGGGCACTGAAGTGTCGCTATTGCCATACACCGGCGATGAGCTGGCTGCATCGCATCGTCATCGCTGCTTGCGCGGTGAGCGCCCTCTTTTATCTGCTCAGGATGGTTTAGTAGTTGGCGGCGGACGCGGGCAGGCTGCGTCGCACTTTTATCCATGCAGTTAGCATGTGGGGAGACAGCGCCTGATGAATAAAACTTCGTGGAACACTTTTAGCACCGTCACAAGCGAAGGCTACTGGCCGGGCATCAATTCGACTTATCAACTAATCATCGTAGCGGCTTTAAGAAACAAGCAACTCACACGAGGCGCAACCCCACGCATCGAAGCCGACCCGCGCCGGCATAGGAACACGACCATTGCACTTGAAGAAGTGAAACGCGGGCTGGTGGCGTTCACAAGCATCGAGGCAGCAAAGAAGAACGGTGAGGGCGAGCCGCCGCTCGTGTAAGCGCGCCGCAGCCGACGAAACACGACCAACCGCGCGCACGCTTCGGAGGAACATCACTATGCCGATCATTGCCCCAACCTATTCGATCAAGCCGAACACGCCGCGCATCTATCACAATCACGACCGCTGCATGGAGCGTAACAACATCGCGGCGGGGAACATCAGAAAGGGCACGGACGGGCGGCCCCTCTGCTTACACTGTTCTTCACTCAAGTTACAGGGTAAGTAAAGGGGGCGGTGTCTGTCCGGGGGCAAAGCGAAAGTAGTTGCTGCGCGGCTGACACATGGTCGAACTCCGGCCCGACAAGCAACGGGGTACGCCGGTTATTTCCGTTCGGCCGCGAACGCTTCGATCTCTTGGCGGTAGACGAGCGCCCGCCCGTCCACTTCCACCGAGCGAAAGTGCTTGCGGCGCACGAGGTCTTGGATCGCCGCGCGGGTCATGCCGCACATCTCCGCCGCTTTGGCTTGGCTGATCAGCACCGCTTCGAGCGTGCCCGCTTGCTGCTCCGATTTCCGTCCCATAAACCCACCTTTCAACCTTACTGGCAGACACACCGAACGCGCCACAGAAACGCATCGTTGTCTTTAAGCTGTTCGGTTCAGTAAGGTCTGGGGCATTCCAGCGCGACTGAGAAGGAGTTAGCTTGACTCGGTTCGCCCCCATCCTGCGCCCAAGCCCGGCCCGTGTCAACTCGCGCGTCAAGCGGGCAACGCAATCAGGTCGGCCGCAATGATATATTATCCCTTCAAGGGTGTGCTTTAATGACGCAGGCTGAAATTTAGTCCCGACGGAAATGTTCATCCATGCACGAACCTATAACGATGTAATGAAGATGAGCTTATGCGATTTATAAAGCTTATGTTTGTCGGGCTGCTCGTCGTCTGGCACGACAAGGGCGAACAGTGCGACGCAAACGGCACAGCAGCAGCGGCCGCAAGCGCCGACGATGAAGGGCGTGGCCGGGCTGGTCGTGCCGCCCGCACGCGCGCGTAAATGGTACGACCGCGCACGCAACGTCACTTATCTGAACGTGGACATTGGGCTGCAAAGTCAGGGTGCGAGCAGCCCGCCCGCGACGGGCGCAACGGTGCGGGACATAACGTTGGTCTTTCAACTGATCTACAAGGGCGCAACGACCGACGATCTGAGCGCGGCTAATTTGCTCCTGCAAGCCACCGCCGGCCGGCAAGAGAGCGCCCGGCTGAGCGCGGTCGCACAACTCGATCTTGACGCAGACGGTTATCAATACACTTACGCGCGCGCGGATTATCAAACAGAGTTGATTGAAGCCACCGACGGCGCACGCGCGCCGCTTCAGTTGCGACGTGAAATTCTATCTTTCCAAGTCCCACCCGACGACCTCCCGCAACTCGCCAACGGCAACAGTCTAAAACTAAAGTTCGGCACAGAACGCTTCACCGTCAAGTCGCCCCAACTAACCGAACTGCGCCGCACCCTCGCAGGCGGCGGCGACTGACAGCCCGCAGCGCGTTCACACATAGTTCTTCTTTAGAACAGCCCGAACCAGCGGACGGCGTTGAGCAGTTCGCCTGCGCCGAAGGAGAGCAGGTTGGCGAGGATGATGACGGCGAAGCTGCGCGCCTTGGGCTTGAGGCCGGGCGCGAGTCTGTGCCGGAATGCGAGCCAGAACAGGGCGCACTCGGCGACGGGCGCGAAGGTTTCCGCGACGAGCAGATACAGGCTGCGCGACGACGCGAACAGGATGGGCATGACCAGCACGACGATTGGATAAGTGCAGGCCGTCAGCCACAACCCGGCGAAGCCGCGTTGCTTAAAGCTCAATTCGCGCGGCAAGCCCAAAAGCAGCACGGGCGTCTCAATCGCCACCGTCAACAGATAGCCGACGGGCAGAAAGAACCACAACTCGTCCGGCCGCGAAGTGGGCACGGTCGGCTCAAGTCGCACGTCGAAGCCGAACACGTTGCGGCAGACCAGATGTATGAGTAGTAGCGACAGCAGCGTGCGGCTGAACGCACGCAGACAAAGGCTCACAGGTTGTGTGTTGAGAGATGCGCTCACAGTAGGCGTATGAGAAACGGCGCTTCGGCTAGGACGTGGGCCATGGCGAAGGTGAAGTAGAGATCGCGCGTCGTCGTGTAGTCGAACGTGAAGCAGACCCACAGGGCCAGCACCGCGCAGACGCCCAACACCAGCACTGCCCGCACGGCGCGCGGCCAACCATCGCGGCGCACCGCCAACGGTATCCTGTCCGCGCGCCACGGCGCAGCGCCGAGTCCGATCAACGGGATCAGCACGAGCCACACGCCGTAATGTACCGTCTCCAAGAAGACGTGCGTGGCGACGAGCAGACGGCTCGACACGTTCGGCAACACGCTTGCCCCCGCGTGCTGTGTGATGCGCCACGATAGGTCGTCGCCCGTGGGCAGGTCGGGCGTGCGCGCCAGTTGTGTCCACAGTAAGACGAGCAGCAGAGGTAGCACTGCCAGACACAAGTGATAAGTCTTGCGCCATGCGGGGCGCGTGCGTTTGAGTTGGCGGTCGCAGAACCACAACGCGACGAGCGGATGCAGATAGACCAGCGCGAGGCTGAACCACAACGGTGCAAGCCACGCGCACGCACACAACGCAAAGCCGGCGGCGAAGACCCAAGAGCGGTCGCGGCGGACCAGTCGCCCGCGCAAGTGTACGAGCGCGCAGAGCCACAACAGCAGCCCCGTGTTCCACAGCGCCACCACGTTCGTTAACGCCGCCGCGCTCAAGTACCACGTCTGACCGAGCGCGTAGAGCAAGGCGTAGAGCGTCGTCAACAACGCGACGCCGCCGAGGCCCGCCGTGAAGAACAGTTTCGACCGGCCCCAACGCGCGGGCATGCGCGCGAGGAAGTAGCGAAACTCGATCCAGTTGTGCGGACCTGCGAACAGAAAGATCGTGATGATCGAAAGCTCGACGGGCCGCCACCCGATCAGCAGCGCCGCCAGCACGCACAAGCCGACGAACGGCACGGCGAACTCCGGCGCGAATGTCCGCTCGCGGCCGGGGCGCGCAAGCGTTAAGTTGCCGGCAAGGTTCTGCATGACGCTTCGAGCCTAGTCTTTATTATTCTCTTTGGGCTTCGGCAGGATGAGTCTGATCTGTTCGCCGTCTTCGACGACCTCGACCTTGACCTGTCCATAGACGCCGTACCACTGCGCGTCGGGGATCAAAATCTTCGAGGTCAGCGAACGCGCGACGGGCGGCGGGCCAGCGTTGGCGTAAGCTAGCCCTGCGACAGTCGCGCTGCACAGCGCCAGTGCTAACACGCCAAGCGCGACGCGCGCCGGTCTGCTCACGGGCTTGCGCGCACGCACGAACCACACGCCACCGAACGCGAACGCGAGCGACAGGCAGAGGCCCGCCATCACGGTCTGCATGCCGCCGGGCGTGAAGGTCGAGCCGGATAGGGCGGCGGTCGTCTGCGTGTCTTGACCGTCCAACTCGGCCACCATGTTGCGCCACACCGCGCGGGGGATCACGAGCCGGGCATCTTTCGCCTCTTGATTAGGCTCGATGCTCATACGGACGTTGCTGTTCGGGCGCGGGCGCGGGTTGCGGTTCGGGTTGGGTAAGTTGGCGAGGGCGGGCACGGTCGTCGCTGCCAACAGCGCGACGAAAGCAAAGCTGCTCAACCAGTTCTTCATGGTGTCTGCCTCCAAAGGGTCGAAAGAGATAACACCCCTTGCTCGGTCGGGAAACTGCGGTCGGAAAGCTGCGGCTTGGATGCCATCCTACATGAAAAAGGATGAATGCAGAATGATGAAGGCTGAAGAAAGATCAGTTCGTCTTTCATTCAGCCTTCAGTACTCAGCATTCAGCCTTCATCCTGTGCATTTAGTCGCTCTTGTTGTGTTGCGCGTTGCCGCCCCATGCGTACCAGCCATCGGCGTCCATGTCGCCGGTCTTGAGGCAGATCAACATGCCGTTGGCTGTGCCCGCGTAGACGTTGCCGGCGGCGAGCATGGGCTGAAAGGCCATCGGTTGATTGAAGGCGTAGATGAAACGCGGCGCACCGTCTTGCTGATTGACGGCGATGAAGTGGCCGAGCAGGCTCGTCAGGTACATGTTCGCGTCGCCGAGCGCGGGCGGCGAGAAGACCTGTGCCTGTCGGTCCACCCCTTGCCCCTGCACTTCCGCGCGCCAACTCAGTTGCCCGTCGGCGGCGCTGACCGAGTTGAGATAACGCCCCTGCGCGTTGTGGACGCGCCCGCGTCTGTAGGCGGCGCGCGAGCCTTGATAAGCCCAACCGCCCGCGACCGTGTTCACGCCGACGTGCGTGTTGGCCGCGGAGATGTTGGCCGCGGCGGGCGCACCGCCGCCGAAGCCGACCGAAGCATCGAGCGCCGCTTGCGTCTCCGCTTTCAAGGCCACGCCGCCGCCCTTGTTCGTGCCGAGATAAGCGGCTGGCTCTCTGGCGATCAGATTCTTGTCGCGTTCCTCGCCACGGCGCGCATCAATGCGCTTGATGCCTTCGTAATCGTCCGCGCCGGTCTTCTCTTTCTGTGTGATGACGACCTGATCGCCTGCGACGACGGGCGCGCTCGTGCTGGCGTTCTCTTTGCGCCAGACGATTGAGCCGTCCGCTGCGTTGAGCGCGAACGAAGTGCCGTTGAAGCAGGTCAGATAAATCTTATCGCCGGAGATAACCGGCGCGGAGATCACATCGGCCGTGATGTCTTGTTCCCAAATGTGCCGGCCCGTGCGTAGGTCCGCACATAAGAGCCTGTGGCTCGTCTGAGCGCGCCCGTTGGATTGCTGCTGTAACGTTCGTTTGTTCCCGCGCTGGCCCGCAGGGAAGGCGATGTAGAGTCGCCCGTTCGCAATCGCCGGTTGACTCATCAGCGGATCGCCGAGCCATTCTTGCCAGACGAGTTTGCCCGTCTTTGCATCCACCACGATCACTGTGCAACTCTCCGTGTTGAAAGCGACGAGTCCGTCTTCCACGACCGCGGCCGTCGGGCCGTCGTCCGAAGTCTTCACTTGCCAACGCAACGCGCCCGTCGCGGCGTCGAAGGCATAGAACTCGTGCGAACCGTAGCCGCCGCCGACGAATAGAAGGCCGTCGGCGTAAGCGGGCGTGGCGATGGGGCGACCGCCGGGGATGCGCAACGCCCAACCGTCTTTGCCGTCCGTCGTCTTGAAGGGCGCAGCCTTCAGGTCGTGCGCCATCTCCGGCAGTTTGACGGCGACGGCGCGGTCGAGATTGATCTGTATCTGTTTGGTCTTGCTCGCAACTTGGCCGGGCGTCTGCGGCGTCTGCGCGGCCGCGTGTTGTTGTTTCGGCGCGGGCGTGCCGGCCCAGAGCGCGACGACGGCGCAAAGCGTAAACAGATTGACGAGCCAGAAACTTTTACTTGACTGTGGACGGCGCATGTTCTCTGTCCTCCCCTCGACCGATAAGGCCAGCGCAGCGGCCTCCGAGCGAGCGTTCATGATGTTTACCGACGCGAGGTCTGCTGCGGTTAGAATGTCGGGCACACGCGGAACTTGCACCGCTTAGGTGCGCGCAACCAAGTCGCTTGCTCCGCGCGCGCGCGCCGTGCTACCGTCAACGCTTTCTTAAGGGCCTGCCGGCGCAGGCTATCTGACCGAAGAGGTTAACCGCGCGCATGATTCGACCCTTTCGCGGCCAGCACCCGCAGATTCATCCGACGGCTTACATAGCCGATACGGCCGTCGTCATCGGCGACGTGGAGATCGGCGCGGAGTCGTCCATCTGGTTCGGCGCGGTCGTGCGCGGCGACGTGTTCCACATACGCATCGGTGCGCGCACCAACATACAAGACGGCACGGTCGTCCACGTCAGCAACGGCACGCACGCCACCATTCTCGAAGATGAAGTCACGGTCGGGCACAACGTCACGCTGCACGGCTGCTACATCGAGCGCGGCTGTCTCGTCGGCATGGGCGCAATCGTCATGGACGACGTGCGCGTCGGCGCGTACTCACTCGTCGCGGCGGGCGCGCTCCTGAGTCCCGGCACGAAAGTGCCGCCGCGCTCGCTCGTCGTCGGCGTGCCCGCGAAAGTTAAGCGCCCGCTCACGGATGAAGAGGTCGCCGGGCTTGATCGTTACTGGCAGAACTACATCGAATACACGAAGCAATACAAGGAAGAGTAAGCAGTAGACGGTAGACAGTAGGCAGTGATTACAGACCTGCCTTTAACTGTCTACTGCTTGCCGCCTACTGTCTACTGTTTTATGTCAAAGACACAACCAGCGCGGGGGATGCGTGATTTTTTGCCGGTGGACGTGCGGCGGCGCGAGTACGTCGTCGGCGTGATCCGCGAGGTCTATGAGCGTTACGGGTTCGAGCCGTTGGAGACGCCCGCGGTCGAGAACATAGAAACGCTTCTGGGCAAGTACGGCGAAGAAGGCAACCAACTCATCTTCAAAATTCTCAAGCGCGGCGAACACGAAAAGACCGGCCAAGCTGATCTCGCCTTGCGCTACGATCTGACCGTCCCGCTCGCGCGCGTCGTCGCCGAATACGGCGACAAACTGCCGAAGTTTTTCAAGCGTTACCAGATTCAACCCGTCTGGCGCGCAGACCGCCCGGCGCGCGGTCGCTTCCGCGAGTTCTACCAGTGCGACGTGGACGCCATCGGCTCGCGCTCGATGATCGTCGAAGGCGGAGTTCTGCGCGGCTGTCAGTGACGTGCTCGTGAAACTGGGGTTTAATGACTTCATTATCCGTCTGAATCACCGGTCATCTATCCGGCGTGCTTGAACCGTTGGAGTCGCACCGCCAACAACATGCCGATGCGCTCGTTGCGTCTCGACAAGTTGGATAAGATTGGCGTTGAAGGAGTGAGAGTAGAGTTCAGTGAAAGGAATATTCCTCCTGCGGCGGGCGAGCGACTCCTCAGTTGGTTTTCTCGAATTAAAGACGTCTGACAAGATAGACCCGAGCTGGAACGACTTCAATCGCTGAAGTGAATCGGATTTGGTCAATTCGTCGGCCTACAGTGCTGACGCAGCGCGGCATTCAGGAGTTGCGGCGGATATTGAAGTACGCTGAAACGCACCAGTGCACATGGCAGAATTAAGATTAGACCCAAGTCTAGCGCGCGGACTGTCGTACTACACCGGCGCGATCATGGAGATCAGCGTGCCCGATCTGGCGGGTAGTCTTGGCGGCGGTGGGCGCTACGACAACTTGGTCGGCATGTTTTCGGGCCGCGATATTCCGGCGTGCGGCTTCTCGCTCGGGCTTGAGCGCATCATCGTCGTGATGACCGAGCGCGCGATGTTTCCGCCAGCACTTGACAACGCACCAGCCGATGTGATGGTGACGATCTGGGATGAAGAGTCGGTCGACGGATGCGCTTGCGCTTGCGCGGGAGTTGCGCGCGGCGGGGCTGCGTGTTGATGTGTACCCGGAGGCGGGCGATAAAGTCGGCAAGCAGTTCAAGTATGCGGCGGCGCGGGCGTGCCGTTCGTCGTCGTGGCGGGCCCCGACGAGCGCGCGCGCGGCGAAGTCTCTTTGAAGGACATGCGCTCCGGCGAACAGCGCACGTCGAGCCGCGTGGCAGTGGCCGCGACGTTGCGTGAAATAATGAGTGATCAGAATATTGACCACCAAGACACGAAGAGACAAACTTGATCATTATCATTCGTGTCTTCGTGTCTTGGTGGTTAAAAATTCGGACTGGTGTAGTTTTCGCTTCACGATTCAATAACAGCTATGCTCGATAACTTAGGAGATTTACGACGCACGCATTCGTGCGGGCAGTTGCGCGCCGAACATGTGGGGCAGACGGTGACGTTGATGGGCTGGGTTGCGCGACGGCGCGACTTCGGGCCGCTGACCTTCTTCGATCTGCGCGACCGCGACGGCATCACGCAAGTGGTGTTTGATGCGGAGGACGCGGCCGCGGCTCATGCGAAAGCGAAAGAGGTGCGCGGCGAGTATGTCATCGCCGTGACGGGCGAAGTGGTGGCGCGCGAAGAGGGGCAGCGCAATGCGAAGTTGGCGACGGGCGCGGTCGAGGTGCAAGCGCGCGAGTTGCTCATCTTGAACACGGCGCGGACGCTGCCGTTCCAGCTTGAAGTTGCGTCTTCGGACGGGATGGCGAGCGAGGACGTGCGGTTGAAGTATCGTTATCTCGATCTGCGCCGGCCCGCGCTGCAAGCGAATCTGCGGCTGCGCGCGCGTGCCGTCGGCGCGATCCGCCGCTACATGGACGAGCAGGGGTTCACGGAGATCGAGACGCCGATCTTGATCAAGTCAACGCCGGAAGGCGCGCGCGATTACGTTGTGCCGTCGCGGCTGCATCATGGCAAGTTCTATGCGTTGCCACAGTCGCCGCAGTTGTTCAAGCAGTTGTGCATGATCGCGGGGCTGGATCGCTACTACCAGATCGCGCGCTGCTTCCGCGACGAGGACCTGCGCGCGGATAGTCAACCGGAGTTCACGCAGCTTGACGTGGAGATGAGCTTTCCATCGTTAGAGCAGATTTATGAACTGGTCGAGGGCTTGTTCGCGCGTGTCTTCCGCGAGGCCTTGAATATTGAATTGCCTGTGCCGTTCCCGCGCCTCTCTTATGCCGAGGCGCTCAGGCGCTACGGCAGCGACAAGCCCGACCTGCGCTTCGAGATGGAGTTGCAAGACCTCGCGCCCGCGCTCGAAGGGACGACGTTCGCGCCGTTCGCGGCGGCGCTCGAAGCGCGTGGGGAAGTGAAGGGCTTGGTCGTGCGTGGCGGCGCGAAGTGGTCGCGCAAGCAGCTTGACGAGTTGCAGGAGTTCGTCAAACGTTATGGCGCGGGCGCGCTCGCGTGGATCAAGTTGGGCGACGAGTTGTCTTCGTCGCTCTTGAAAGCGTTGGGCGCAGAGGGCGTGCAGAGCATCGCCGAAACGGCGGGCGCGCAGCCGGGCGATGCGGTGCTGATCGTCGCGGGCAAAGCGGCGACGGTCGCGTCGAGTCTCGGCGCGTTGCGCATCGAGGTCGCTAAGCGCGAGAAGTTGATCCCGGCGAATGTGTTCAAGCCGCTGTGGGTGACGGAGTTTCCGATGTTCGAGTATCACGAAGACGACGGACGTTATTACGCGATGCATCATCCGTTCACCTCGTCGCTCGACGAAGACCTGCCGCTCTTGGAGCGCGCGCTGACGCACAACGAGCCGCACCTGCTTGGTCAGATTCGCGCGAAGGCTTACGATACGGTGATCAACGGCATAGAGGTCGCGGGCGGCTCGATCCGTATTCACCGGCAGGACGTGCAGCGGCTCATCTTTCAGGCGCTCGGCATGAGCGAAGAGACGGCGCGCGCGCGCTTCGGCTTCTTCCTCGACGCGCTTGAATACGGCACGCCGCCGCACGGCGGCATCGCGTCCGGCATCGAACGTTTGATGATGGCGATGACGCCGACCGACAACATACGCGACGTGATGGCGTTTCCGAAGACCGCCTCGGCCGCCGATCTGATGATCGACGCGCCCGGCGGCATCGACCGGCAGCAACTTAATGAACTGCACATCCGCATCGTGGAAGAGTAAACGTGCGGCCACGCCGTCGGGCGCGGTCTGACAGGAGATCGTTCGTCGTGCTCATCACGCTCCGGCGCGCGCACGTTGAAGAGTTGGTCGCGCACGCGCGCGAGGTCGAGCCGGCCGAGTGTTGCGGTCTGGTGGGCGGACGGGGCCGGCGCGCGGAGAACGTCTATCGTCTGCGTAACGTCGCACGCGATCCGTTGACGGCTTACGAGGGCGCACCGGCCGAGTTGTTCGCGGCACAGCGACGTATGCGCGAGCGCGGCGAACAGTTGCTGGCGATCTATCACTCGCACCCGCGCGCACGCGAGCCTGTGCCGTCGGCGGCGGACGTGCGCTTGGCTTATTACCCGGCCGCGCTCTATCTCATCATCGCGTTGGGTGGCGACGGCGCGGTCGTGCGCGCGTATCGCATCTTCGAGAACGAAAAACGTTGGGAGCGGGTGGAATACGGCCTCAGTGCGGAGTAACATTGAGGTGAACCCGGCGGGCGCGCAATTCGTAAACTTTCCTGTTATGTCAGAGAAGCGCAACAAGTACGACACAGACCCGCTCGACCCGGACTTCGTGCGGCAGACGGACGAAATGTGGGGCGCGACGCGCGGCGTCGAACCACGCTCGACGGACGGCATGCCCGGCAACGAGCAGGAGACGATCCGGCTGCCCGGCACACCGCAGCCCGCGCCGTCGAGCGAGCCGCCGCGCGCTGCGTCGCCGACCGACGCGCCGACGCGCCGCATGGACGAGCAGTTCTCGCAAAGCTACCCGTCCATCTTCATCCCGCCGACTTATCAACAGTCGCCGCCACCCGTCCAGTATCAACAGCCGCCGCCCGCTGCGCCTTATCAGCAACCGCCGCCAAACGCGTATCAGCAACCTTATGCGCCGCCCGCCCCCGCGTTCGCTACGCGCGAGCGCACGGTTGCCGGCGTCAACATCTCGGAGAAGTGGACGACGATGTTGCCATATGCGCCGTTCTATATCGGGTTGGTGGCATCGCTGATCGAGTTGCTGCTCGTGCCGCGCCACGAAGTGCGCGCACGCTTCCATGCGTCGCAAGGGTTGGCCCTGCAACTGACAATCATGGCCCTCTCCTACCTGTTCACCTTCATCGGCTTTATCACCCACAGCAATTTTGGCGGCGGGCTTGTCTGGGCCGCCGGGTTCGTCTTCATGATCATCTCTATGATTCGCGTCTCGAAAGGCGAGGAACACCGCATCGGGCCGCTCGCCGACGCGACGAAGTGGCTGAACGAACGAATCAGCCCGCGCAAGTCATAAGCTAACGCGGACTGCGGAACGATGAATGCTGCCTGACTGAGCAACCTGCCTGTCAGGCAGCATTCATCGTTCCGCATCATCATTTCTTTGTGTTACTCTCGCGGCCGGCGCGTAACGCGCATCCTCTCCCGTGCTTATCGTTATTTCGTAGTGGCAAGGAGCCTCCGTCTGTCCATGAGTCGCAAAACTTGTCTGCGCGTGTGCGTGCTGCTCCTGATGTTACAACTCGTCGTGTGGCCCGTCGGCGCGCAACGTCGCCGCAACCCGCGGCCCGTTTCAGCATCAAGCGTGAACGCTGCTGCGGACGCGCGCCTGCGGCAACTCGCGGACGAATACTTGCGCGGCTACTACGAGTTCAACCCGACGCGGGCGACGGCGTTGGGGCTGCACGATTACGACGCGCAACTGGAAACGCGCAACCCTGAAGCGATCACGAGTGAGGCGCGGCGTCTGCGCGCGATGCTCGCGCAACTGGCGCGCACGCCCGAATGGCGTCTGTCGCCCGACGCGCGTTATGACTTCCTCGTCCTGCGCGCGCACGCGCAAGCACAGTTGCTCGAACTCGAAGACGTGCGGACGTGGCAGCGCGATCCGAATCTCTACAATCACCTGCTCGCCGAAAGCATCGACAACATACTCAAGCGCAACTACGCGCCCGTCGAACAACGCCTCGATGCGCTGCTCGCGCGCGAACGTCAAGCCGCGCGCCTGCTCGCGGAAGCGCGCGCCAACTTGCAGAACCCGCCGCGCACCTACACCGAGACGGCCATCGCGCAGACACAGGGCAGCATGGATTTTTTCCAGCGCGTCGTGCCGCAGATGTTCGAGCACGCGGGCGGCGGTCGCCTGTCGGCCGCGCGCCGTTCAGAGTTTGCCAACGCCAACGACAACGTTGTCACAGCACTTCGTTCATACGCCGACTGGTTGCAGCGCGATCTGCTGGCGCGCTCGCAGGGTGCGTTCGCTATCGGCGCGGAGAACTATCGCAAGAAGCTGCTCTATGAAGAGATGGTCGAGACGCCGCTCGCACAACTCGTCGCCGATGGCGAGCGCGAGTTGCGCCGCACGCAGAACGAGATGCGCGCCGTTGCCGAAGAGATTGCGCCGGGGCGCGACGTGCGCGACGTGTTGCGCCTGCTCGGCCGTGAACATCCGACGGCCGATGGTCTGGTCGGCGAGACGCGCGCCGAACTTGATCGCATACGCGCGTTCGTCCGCGCCAACAACATCTTGACGCCGCCCACGCGCGAGAACCTGACCGTGGCCGAAACGCCTGAGTACGCGCGTGCTTTCTCGTTCGCGTCGATGGACCCGCCGGGGCCGTTCGAGCGCACAGCGACCGAGGCTTATTACTACGTCACGCCGCCCGATCCGGCGTGGGACACGCGGCGCAGAGAAGAACATTTAAGTTTTTATAATCGTTATCAACTACCCATCGTTTCGATCCACGAGGTCTATCCCGGCCATTACTATCAACTGTCTGCGTTGCCGCGTACCACTTCGCGCGTGCGCGTCGTGTTAGGCTCGGCCGGTTTCGTCGAAGGTTGGGCGCACTATTGCGAGCAGATGATGTTGGACGAAGGTTATGGCGGCAACAATCCGCGTCTGCGACTCGCGCAGTTGAGCGCGGCGTTGACGCGTCTGTGTCGTTACCTCGTCGGCTTGCAGTTGCACACGCAGGGCATGAGTTACGAACAGGGCGTCGAGTTCTTCATGCGCGAAGGTTACATGGAACGCACCAACGCGGAACGCGAGGCGCGACGCGGCACGGCCGATCCCACTTATCTTGTTTACACGCTCGGCAAGATGGAGATCATGCGTTTGCGCGCGGACTACCGGCAACGCATGGGTGATGCCTTCCGGCTCGGCGAGTTTCACGACCGTTTGCTCAGCTATGGCATGCCGCCCGTGCGTGTGTTGCGCCTCGCGCTGCTTGGCGAAGGGACGGACGGCGCGGCGCACAGTGCGAGCGGCGCGGGCGTTGAAGACGAGACGCGCGTGGTCGAGTTCTCGGTGCTGGCGACGGGCACGACGAGCGGGCACGAGTACGGGCGCGCGGTCGAGTTGATCACGAACGAGCAGGATTGGCAGCGCGTGTGGGGCGTCATCGGCGCGGGCCGGGCTGCGCCGGAGTTGAACTTTACGACACAGGCCGTGGTCGTCGTCTTTCAAGGGCGGCGACCGACGGGCGGTTACGCGGTCGCGCTCGACGGCATCCGGCGCGATGGCACTGTGCTTGCTGTCAGTGTCGAGGAGCGCCGGCCTGCGTCCGGTGATATTACAACTCAGGTCGTCACGTCGCCGTTCGTTGCGGTGACGATTCCGCGCCCGGCCGCGGGCACGAGCGTCAGGTTCGCGCAAGAGGCGAGCGCGGGCGAGGTGCAACAGCCGACAGCGCGGCCGGCACAACGTCGGCCTGTCAGGCGCAGACGCAGCGCGCGCCGCCCTTAACGCGTCGGTTGCTTGACGACATTGCCGCTATTGAAGATTTGAAACAGCATCGCAACAAAGTTTGGTTTATCAGGTCGAGTCAAGCCGTATGCTTGAACGATAACGCATGCGGGCGGGCGGAAATGGGGTTTAATTTCAGGTCAACGATGTCCGGTTAGGATTCATCAAAATAAGAGCAAAGGGACGCCGCGCACGACCCCGACAGAAGACGCGGCTGGTATTTGGCAATAGTTTATCTCTCTCCCCATGATTGTGCGTGTGCAGGTGCGCGCGTGCAGATAGTTGATTAATTTTGAGGGAGAGGCTGAAATTGTAGACAGGCGGCCGCAACCCTCGTGCATGATGCAGCAAGGGTGGCGGCCGCCTTTTAGTTTTGCCGAAGCTCAATCAGTGCGCGTGAGGCTATTTCAGCGCCGCGTCGCGGAGGAGGGAAAGATGAAGAGTCGTTATTATCAAGCGCGCGGGGCGCGGTCGGGTTCGCAGCCTTCGTCACATTCATGATGCTGGCGTTGCCGCTCGGCGCGCTCGCCGAGCCGACGCGCATCAAAGCTCCGTCGAATAGTTACAGCACGGCGGACGACGTGCAGGCGGGCCAGCAGGCGGCGCGCGAGGTCGAGCAGCAGTTGCCGCTCTTGAATGATTCTGAGATCAACAGTTACGTGAACCGCGTCGGCATGCGTTTGGTCAACGCGATACCGGAGGAGTTTCAGCACCGGGAGTTTCGTTACTTCTTCAAGGTGGTGAACCAACGCGAGATCAACGCCTTCGCGCTGCCGGGCGGCCCGATGTACGTCAATCGTGGCATGATTGAAGCGGCGAAGTCGGAAGGTGAGATGGCGGGCGTGATGGCGCACGAGTTGGCGCACGTCGCCTTGCGCCACGGCACGGCGCAGGCCACTAAGGCGCAGAAGTATTCGATCCTCGGCGGCCTCGGCGCGATTGCCGGCGCGGTCATCGGCGGCGGCTTGGGCAGCGTTATCGGGCAAGGCTCGCAGACGGCCGTGGGCGTCTACTTCTTGAAGTTCAGCCGCGAGTATGAGACGCAAGCGGACGTGCTCGGCGCGCAGATCATGGCGCGCGCCGGTTACAACCCGAACGACTTGGCCGAAATGTTCAAGACCATCGAGCGACAGGGCGGCGGCGGCGGCCCGCAATTTTTGAGTAGCCACCCGAACCCGGCCAATCGCTATCAGCGCATCAATCAGGAAGCGCAACTGATCGGCGGGGTGCGCAATCCCATTCAAGACACAACGGAGTTCCGGCGCATCAAGGCGCGACTCAACGGCTCAGGGCGCTCGTACACGTCGGAAGAGATCGCGCGCGGGCAGGGCGGCGGTCAGCAGCCGCAAAGCTCAGGCTATCCGGGCACACGCAGAGCGCGCGTGCCCACGCCCTCGACGCGCTACCGCGAGGTGCGAACTGACTGGTATCGTCTGACCATTCCTGACAACTGGCGTGAGTTGGGCGCGGAGCGTTCGGCCACGTATGCGCCCGAAGGCGCGACCGATCAGAACGGCATCACGCACGGTCTGATTCTCGGCGTAGACCGTGAGCAGACCACAAGCTTGCAGGGTGCGACGCAACAGTATGTCAGCGAGTTGTTGCAGGGTAATCCATACCTACGCCAGCAGAGCCGTTTTACGCGCGCCACTGTCTCCGGGCGCACGGGGCTGACGACAACGCTCGTGGGCCGCTCGCCCGTCACGGGACGCAATGAGCAAGTCACGATTGTCACTACGATGGTGCGTAGCGGCGATCTCCTCTATCTGGCTTTCATCGTGCCGCAGGACGAGTCGCGCTACTACCAGAACGCCTTCAACACGATCCTGCGTAGCATCCAACTCAACGACTAACGCGGTCGTTACAAGACGAAGAAAAAGGCTGGCCGGTTTACTTGAACCGGCCTCTTTTCGTCAGGATAAACTTAAACCACAAAGCCACGAAGGCGCAAAGATACAATCTTCGTGGCTTCGTGGCTTTGTAGTTAGCTTCGGCGCGCTACATCTTCGTGCCGCATTCGGGACAGAACTTCGGCGCGCCTTCGGGTTGATGACCGCACGACGCGCAGGTCGGCTTCGGGCGCGCAGCCGCCGTGCCGCACTCAGGACAGAATTTCGCTTTGCCGACCGACGTGCCGCAGTTCAAGCAGAACGGCCCTGTCGCGGCCGTCGCTGCCTCCGATGTCGCTGCCGCTGGCGGCGCTTTCATGTAAGCGTCGGCGCTCATGTCGGTCTGCGAAGTGTAATCCGTCTGCCGCGCGCGTTCGTGCAGTTGGTCGCGCGCCGCGCCGGCCTTCGCCTGCGCATGCGACGCGGCAAACTCTTCTTTGTAATCGGGCGCGCACTCTTCGCACTGCCCCGCGTTCGCGTTCCAACAGACTTCAGGACAAACCCACTTGCCGCAGCGCGAGCATTGCTTGAAATGCTCTTTCCCTTCGGCTACCGCCTGCGCCAACGCATCGTCGTGCGCCTGGCCGCCGACGGCGCGCTGCATCTCGTAAGCGGAGTTGCCGGCCGACGAAGCCCAGCCGCCGAACAGGTCGCCAGCCGCCCGCAAGAGCGACCCGGCCGTGCCCAGCGTCGAAGCCTGAAAGCGCGACAGGTAACCGTTGCCGCACTTGTCGCAATAGAACTTGAACTGAAAGCCCCTATCCGTGGACAGGTCTTCGTAATTCCTGACGAACTGCACGAGCGCCATTGTTGCGCGAGCCTCCTCAAAAATAATTGACGAATGGTAGGTGACGAGCGGCGCAGAAGCAGCTTGCCCCATCGGCTATAATCTTAACACCTGTCACCCGGCGCTTGTCACTTCTGTTTCGCTTCTTGCCAGAGTGCTTCCATCTCATCGAGTGTGGCTTGATCGAGTGTGCGCCCGCGTGCGTCGAGGCCGCGTTCGATGTGGCGGAAGCGTTGGCGGAACTTGCGGTTGGTCAACTTCAACGCGGCTTCGGGTTCGACGCCGAGATGGCGCGCGATGTTCGTGACGGCGAAGATCAGATCGCCCAACTCTTCGCGCACGCGCGCGTGTTCGGCCTCTTCGTCCGAGACGGGGCGGGCGGGCGACTCGCGGCGCAGTTGTTCGCTCGATGCGATGGATGCTTCTGTGCTTGTGGCGGCGCGTGCCTGTTGTTGCTCGTCGCGGTCTTTGATCGCGGCCTTTAGTTCGTCGATCTCTTCGTGCAACTTGGCGAAGATGTCTTCGAGGCGTTGCCAGTCGAAGCCGACGCGCGCGGCTTTGGTCGTCAACTGATGTGCTTCCATGAGCGCGGGCGCTTTGGTGGAAACGCCGTCGAGCAGCGACGCGTCTTTGGCTTCGTCTACCTTGCCCGCGTCGCGTTTCTCGTCGGCTTTGATCGCTTCCCAGTTGCGCAGGACCTCGGCGGCGTCCGCGGCCTGCGCGTCGCCGAAGACGTGCGGGTGGCGGCGCACCATCTTCGTGTGGATGCCGTCCACCACTTCGGAGATGGTGAACTCGCCGCGCTCGCCCGCGACCTGCGCGTAGAAGATGATCTGAAAGAGTAGATCGCCCAACTCGGCGCGCAACTCTTCGGGGCGACCTTCACGCGCCGCTTCGACGGCCTCGAAGGCTTCGTAAGCTTCTTCCAGCAGCATGGGCGCGAGCGTGGCATAAGTCTGCTCACGATCCCACGGGCAGCCATCGGGCGCGCGCAAACGCGCCATCAGCGCGACGAGATCATTGAATGATGCGGGCATAAGATTTTTGTCCTGAGTTTTAAGTGCCGAGTCTAAAACTTTGCCGGCGCTGGTCAGAGTTAGGCGCGCATAATTCACCACAAAGCCGCGCCGGCCCGAAGCCCTGTTTTGTGTCTGCGCAGCTTTGTGGTTAAAATCAAACGCCGAAGCAAACTAACTAACGTTAACTGACCGGCGCGACCCTCACGGTCGTCGTCTCGGTCGTGTGAAAAATATGAGCGAAGAGAAGCCTACTTTCAAAGTCACCGACCGCCGCCTGTTCAACGCAGACGGCACGCCGCGCCAAGTCGAACGCGAAGAAGAACCAACGCCCGTCGCTGCGCCCGTCGAACAAACCGATGTCGCGTCGCCAAGCGATGCGGACGAGCGGAGACATGCACGCGGCGCTGAACCCGGAGCGCAGCGGCGACCGAGCCACGCGATGCTGCGCCGTTCACAAGCGAGCCGGACAGGGACGCAGCGGGCGGCGACCCGACGCAGTTTGCCAACCTCGTCATGTTCATCGCGTCGCCCGCGGCCGCGGCGCTCGGTATGTCGGAGCATCCCGGCTTAGCACCGGGCGAGGTCGATCTGCCGCTCGCGAAGCACTGCATCGATCTGCTCGCCATCGTGCAGCAGAAGACGCGCGGCAACCTGACGGCGCAGGAGCAACAGATTCTCGAAGGGCTGCTCGCGGAACTGCGCATGCAATACGTCTCGCTCACGCACACGCGCCCGGCCACGCGCCCGCGCGGCTTCACCGGCAGCGACATCACGGGCGGAAGGTAACGAAGCGGTCAGCGATCAGCGGTCAGCTTTTCGGCCTGCTCCGGCATGCAAAGCTGACCGCTGATCGCTGACTGCTGACTGTGCATCATGAAGTTCACGCTGCTCGGCACAGGCACTTCGACGGGCGTACCGTCCATCGGTTGCGAGTGCGAGACTTGCACGTCGGACGACCCACGCGATAAACGTCTGCGCGTCTCCGTGCTGGTCGAGCACGACGGGCAGACCGTGCTGGTCGATACCTCGTCCGACTTTCGACAGCAAGCCTTGCGCCAGCGACTCAAATGGCTCGATGCCGTGCTGATTACGCACTGTCATGCCGACCACGTCTTCGGCCTCGATGACATACGCCCGCTCAACTTTCGGCATGGCGCGCTCGGCGTCTATGCCAACGAGCGCGCATGGGTGGACATCCGGCGCATCTTCAAGTACGTCTTCGAGCCGAGCTACTTCGGCGGCGGCTTGCCGCAGGTCGTCGCGCACACAGTCGTCGCGGGCGCGCCGTTCTCCTTCAGCCGCAACCTGCTCGTCACGCCGCTCGAAGTCATCCACGGGCGCTTGCCCGTCGTCGCCTATCGCTTCAACGACTTCGCCTATGCGACCGACCTGAACGAGATTCCGCCCGCGACGCTCGACGCCTTGCGCGATCTGGACGTGCTCGTGCTCGACTGCCTGCGGCTCACGCCGCACCCGACGCACCTCTGGCTTGAGCGCGCGCTCGCCTACCTCGAACAACTCCGCCCGCGCCGCGCCTACCTCACACACATCGCGCACGACATCAAACACGCGCGCGACACAAAGCTCATCTACCCGACGGCGTCGAGTTCGGTTATGACGGATTGGAGATAAATGATGACTGATGAACAAGCTGCTATTCATCGATTCATCATGCTGAATACAGATCAGCTTGTCTTTCATTCATCATTCATCAGTCATCATTTCTGTTATGCGTCTGTTTCATGGCACGGATAACGCGGAGATTGCGCGCCCGACGGTGCTGACGCTCGGCGTGTTCGACGGGCTGCATCTCGGTCATCAGTTGATCATGCAGACTGTGGTTGAGCGCGCGCGGGCCGTGGGTGGCGTGCCGACCGTGATCACGTTCGATCCGCACCCGCGCGCCGTGCTGCACCCGGAGTCCGCGCCGCCGCTCTTGCAGACGTTCGATCAGAAGGTCGAGGCGTTGGGCGTGCTCGGTATCGAGCAGACCATCGTTGTGCGGTTCACGCGCGAGTTCGCGCAGGTGCGCGCGGCGGATTTTTTGCGCGATGTGGTCTACGAGCGGTTGCAGGCGCGCGAGGTCTATCTGGGCTGCGGCTTCGCGTTCGGCTACAAGCGCGAGGGCAACATCGAGTTGCTGAAAGCGTGTGAGCGCGGCGCTTGGCTTTCACGCCGACGAAGTGCCGGAGGTGCGCTTGCGTGGGCAACGCATCAGCTCAAGTCGGATTCGTGAACTGTTGTTGGCGGGCCGGGTCGAACCTCGCGCGCCGCATGTTGGGGCGACCTTACGGCGTCGAAGGGCGCGTCGTGCGTGGGCACGAACGCGGGCGCACGCTCGGCTTCCCGACCGCGAACTTGCAGCCGCAGAATCGCGTCATCCCGGCGGGCGGCGTCTATGTCACGGCCACTTTGATCGACGGCGCGTGGCGGCGCAGCGTCACCAACATCGGCACGCGCCCGACCTTCGAGCGAGCGGCCGGCGCGTCCATCGAGACTTACGTGCTGGACTGGTCGGGCGATCTCTACGGCGACGTGGTGCGCGTGCGTTTCCTGCACCGCCTGCGCCCGGAGCGCAAGTTCGCGTCCGTCGATGAACTGAAACGGCAGATCGATTATGACGTAGCGCGGGCGCGGCGCTACTTCACCCGGCGCGGCGTGCAGCACGCTTTAACGGTCGTCTGATTTAATTGCCATAACAAAAATGAAAAGAGAACACAGCGTAAAGTCTTCGTCGCTATTGCTGCTAGCCGTCTTACTGTTGACGGTCAGCCTGTCAAGTTTCGCACAGCCTATCGGGGACTTGCGCCCGACGGTGATCTTGATCTCGCTGGACGGGTTTCGCTACGACTATCTGGCGAAGTACAAGCCGCCGCACTTGAGCGCGCTGGCGCGTGCGGGCGTGCGCGCCCGTTGGCTGACGCCTTCGTTTCCGAGCAAGACTTTTCCGAACCACTACACGATTGCGACGGGGCTGTATCCGCAAAATCACGGCATCGTCGAGAACAGCGTCTACGACCGACGGCTTCAATGCGCTGTTCACGATGAGCAAGCGGGAAGAGGTGCAGAATAGTCGTTGGTGGTTGGGCGAGCCGATCTGGATCACGGCGAAAAGCAGGGGCAGCGCGCCGCGCCGCTTTTCTGGCCCGGCTCGGAAGCTGAAATCGCGGGCGCGCGCCCGACTTATTGGAAGCCTTACGACAGCAAAATGTCGAACGAAGCGCGCGTCAATACGATCTTGTCGTGGCTCGATCTGCCGCAACACGAGCGCCCGACGATGCTGACCCTGTATTTCAGCGACGTGGACTCGGCCGGGCATGCTGCCGGCCGACTCGGTCGAGACAAGAAAGGCCGTGCATGAAGTTGACGCGCAGATCGGCCGGCTCGTCAGTGGCCTCAAAGGGCGCGAGATTTTCACGCAGGTCAACTTGATCATCGTGTCCGATCACGGCATGGCGACCGTTGATTTTCACAATGCCGTTATCTTGGACGAACTGTTCGACACAACGCTGGCGGACCGGATACTGTGGACGCATGAGATCGCCAGCATCTTTCCTAAAGCGGGCCAGGAAGATGCTATCTACAACACGTTGAAGACGCGGCTACCGCCGCAGGCGCGGATTTATCGCAAAGCTGAACTGCCCGCGCGCTTTCATTATGGCAACAGTTCGCGCATCGCGCCGCTTTTGCTCCTGCAAGCGGAAGGCTGGATCGTGATGAATCGCAAACGCTACGAAGAGGCGCGGCAGGAAGGCGACCTGAGGCACTTGAAAGGCGGCCACGGCTACGACAACGAACTGCGCTCGATGCGCGCCACCTTCATCGCGCACGGCCCCGCCTTCAAACAAGGGCGCGTCGTCGCCCCGTTTGCCAACATACACGTCTATAACATCATGACGCGGATTTTGGGTCTGCGGCCCGCGCCCAACGACGGCGACAACCGCGCTGCCACGGCCGTGTTGGTTAATCGTCGAGCGCGCCGGCAATAAGCGCGCTCGTCTGCCGTGGGCGCTTGCGGCGACGGCCGAATGGCCGCCGCGCGCATCTAACGGCAACCGTGTGGCCTGAAACTTGATAGTTAAAATATTCGTTGCTGTTACAGGTTTGGCACAAGGGCAGTTTAATTTTAGACAGGCTGGATTTACTTAACAGATTTCGACATGGCCATGGTTGAGCAGAGACAGACATCACTCGTCCCGGTTGGCGAAATGCAGCCCCGTGGGCAAAATGCGAACGGGCCCGCACCGGGCAATGGCAACGGGCATGCGGCGGCACTGCCCGCTGCCGTCAATGACACGTATGGCCCGAACGGGCACGGTCAGCTTGCGGCAGCGCAAACTTCGTCGGTCGCAGCCGCCGCGCCGCTTGAGTCGGAGCGCCTCGGTTGGCGCGGCTGGTGGCGCACGTCGCAGATCGCGCGCGTGCTGGGCCTGCTTCTCGTTCTATCTGTTTTTGGAAAACTACGAGGCGCGCAGCAAGTTCATCGAGCGCATGGGCGCGCGCGATCTTGAGGAAGCGCGCACACGCGGCCGCGCCGCACGCTTTCAGGCGTGGAGCCGCGACGTTGATAGACGCGCGCTTGATCGCTTCATACGCGCGGTGCGCTACGTCGTCTTTCGCGGCGCGGATGCGTCGCGCAGTAAAGAGGCGCGGCTTGAACAGCAGGCGCGCTGGTTCAAGCAGAGCTTGATCAAACTCGGCCCGACCTTCATCAAGATCGGACAGGCGCTCGGCACGCGCGGCGACCTGTTGCCGCTCGCCTACGTGAAAGAGTTGGCGACGTTACAGGATCAAGTGCCGCCGTTTCCGACGAGCGAAGCTTACGCGCGCATCGAGACGGAGTTAGGGCGCACGCTGCAAGAAGCATTCGCGGAGATCGACGCCGAACCGGTCGCGGCCGCGTCGCTCGGTCAGGTCTATCGGGCGCGGTTGCATAACGGGGCAGAGGTCGCGGTTAAGGTTCAACGCCCGCATCTGGAAGCGACGATCAGTTTCGACATCACGCTGTTGCGTCGGCTCGTGCGCGCGCTCTCGCGTTATCCGAGCTTCACGGAGAATGCCGATTGGGAAGGCATGTTGCGCGAGTTCGCCGACACCATCCACGAAGAGATGGATTACGTCAACGAAGGGCGCAACGCCGACCGCTTCCGCCAGAGCTTCAAAGATTGGCGCGCGATCCGCGTGCCGCACATCTACTGGTCGCACTCCACTGTGCGCGTGCTGACAATGGAGTTCATACGCGGCACAAAGGTCACGGACATTGAAGCGTTGCAGGCCCGCCGCATCTCGCCCATGAAGGTCAACCGTCTGCTCGTGCGGACGTACTTGAAACAGTTGCTCGAAGACGGCTTCTTTCACGCCGACCCGCATCCGGGTAACCTGCTTGTTATGGACACGGGCCATCTAGCCTTCTTCGACTTCGGCATGACGGGCCGCATCACGGCGCAGTTGCAGGCACAGATGATCACGGCCTTCTTCCACGTCATCGAGCGCGACGTGCAGGGCCTCGCGCAGGACTTGATCGATCTCGATTTCTTGAAGCCCGGCGTGAGTCCTGAGTTGGTGCGCCCGGTGGTCGAAGGTCTGTTCAAGCATTATTTGAATCTGCGCTTGGGCGAAGTGAACTTCAAAGAGTTGACTTACGAACTGGCCGAAGTGATGTACGAGTACCCGTTCCGGCTGCCCGCGCGTTTCACCTACATGATGCGCGCGCTGATGACGCTCGAAGGCATCGGCCTCGTGACCGACCCCGGCTTCAGCTTCTTCGACACGGCGAAGCCCTACGCCAAAGAGTTCATGCTGCGGCGCGAGGGCAAGCAACTGCGCAAGCTCGTACTTGATAAACTGACCGGGCGCGATCAGGGCGACGGCCGCATCGAGTGGCGCAAGATGTGGAAGCTGGCGAAGATGGCCGCGAAGATGTATCTCGACAAGTAGCAGTTAACCACCAAGACACGAAGGCCACGAAGAAGAAGTTAATCTTTCTTCGTGGCCTTCGTGTCTTGGTGGTTAATGCTGTTAACGCACTTCAAAGTTAATGCGTTGCGTGGCGCTCGTCTTGGCGATGCGATCAACGGCCGTGACGCGCAGTTGATAAAGCCCGATGTTGAGTGTATTGAGCGGCAGTTCGGCCTCGTAAGGCAGACGCGCGGGATCGGCCGCGCCGCGTGCCGAGAGCGTTCGCACGGGCGCAGTAACGACGGGCTGGTTGTCGCGGAAGATTTGCACCTGCACCACCACGTCGGGCGGGTGTCCGTTCGCACCGCGCGCGGCGTTATAGATGTCTGTGCGGAAGCGCAGCGTGGACCTGGCACTGAAACGGCCGTCGATGCTTGGTCGCAAGGCTTGCACCGTCTCGGCCTGCGCGTTGGTGACGGTCAAACGTTCAGTCAGTTGCAGACTGGCAAGCGCGAGCTTGCGCACGGTCACGTCGGGCACGTCGATCCAACGCATCGCGCTGCCGAGTTGGCCCGTGCGCACGTCGCGCGTCGCAACGCGCACTTGATACAGACCGGGTACGAGTTGCACGTTGTATTGCGAGACGATGCCGCGCCACCCGGCGGGGCGCTCAGCGCCGACGCTCGCGCTCAGGTTCAGTTGGTTCTTGAAACTGGCGACCTGTTGCCCGTTGCTATTGAAGACCACGCCAGCCACTTCGACGACGGCGGCGGGCTGACCCGCTATCGAATTAAACGACAACGCCGCACCGTCAACGAGCACCGACGCGGTGACGACCGAGCCGAGCGCAGGCACGTCTTGATAACTCAAACTCAGGGCCGTGGGCAACGCGCTTGTGGGATAAGGGGCGACGATGGCCGAGATCAACTCCGGCGCGGTGCGTGGCGTCGGGGTCGGCGTGGCGTCGGGTTGCGGCCGGTGGCGTGCGGCGAGGACGCGCGGTTGCGCTTCGGAGTCGAGTCGGAAGTAGCCGCGCCGCACCAGTACTTTATATTCGGGATGGCCTTTGACGCTGATGCTGATGCGGCCGAAATCGCGCGCGCGCGTGTCCGCCTCTTCCGGTTGCCAGACCAGCAAGTAATAACGCGCCGTCTCTGCGAGTGCGTCGCCGACGCCGACCGACAACTCGTTCGAGTTCAAAAACGCGCGCCCGCCCGTGTCGGCCGACAACGCGTTCAAAGGGTCTTGCGTGGCGGCGCGCGAACTGAGGCCGGCGCTGAACATGCGCCCTGAAGTGTCGCCCTGTTCCAGCAGATCAGAGCCGGGCACGCCCGCAATGAGGCCGCTGGTGTCGAGGGCGTAGATGACCACGCCTGCGCGTGCGGCCGAGTTGGCGACGCGGCGCAGTTGGCCGAGCGCAGAGTTATTGGTCTGATCGATAAAGAAGCCATCGCTCAGGAAGAAGATGAGTTTGCGGCCGGGCAACACAGACGCGGGCTGGATCGCGGATTCAAGCGCGAACAGTGTTTTGGCCGTCGAGTCGGCCGACAGGTTCGAGAGCGCCTCGGCGCGGGCCACAACCAGCGGCCGAGCTAGTTCGATGGGCGACGCGCCGGCCGCATTGGGCGGAATCTCGCGCCGGGCTATTTGCGAGGCGAAATAGTCAAGGACACCACGGTCGCCCTGCTTGATAGCAACCGCCTGAGCGATGTTCATCGGCGGCTGTTGATAGTCGTTCACGGCTGGCCCCGGCTTGATGCGTTCGACGGCGGCGTGCAGGACGGCGCGCTCGTCGGTCAGTTGTTGTAGGAAGCCGACCTGCCCGCTCGCGGTGATGATGGCCATCTGATCGTTCTGCCCCAACTCTGTGTCGATAAAGCGACGCAGTTGCGTGCGCACTTGTTGCGTGCTGCTGAGCGTGAGGTGAAAGTCGTCAACGAAGAAGAAAAGCGTGCGCCCGCGATCAAGCGGTCGCACCGCGCCGCCCGTCTTGCCGCCGCCGCCGCGCGCCAACTCTAACTGCGCCTCCTCGTCGATGCTGCCGGCCGTGACGCGCTCGAAGAAGGCGAACGGCTGCGTGCGGCCATCCACGCTGAGCACGAAGTCGTCGCGCATCAAGTTATCGACGAAGCGCCCCTGCCGATCCAGTACGACCACATCCGCCTGCACCAGATCGGCGTTGATCCGCACCACGTCGTCCGCCGCTTTCGGCGTCGGCGTCGGCTGCTGTGCCCGCGCGCCCACAAGCAGCAGACACAAGCAGACAAGCGCGCCAACAATCGCAGCGCACGCACGCGCGCAGAGTTGTGCGAGCACTGCGAATGTTGTGGTCTGTGGCGTTCATCATAATCACCTCCTGCGCGAACGCTCGTTAACGTGTGCGCCGCGCATTAAAGTGCGACGACTGATTAACGTTTGCCTTCAATCGGCGCGCGCTTTGAGCGCGTTGAAGAAGAGCGGATAGGTTGCCAACGACTGCGCGCGATATTGCGGGCGGAAGCCGAACAGATAGACGCGCCCGCGCCCCAACATGACCTCGACGAGCGCGGCCTTACCTTTGAGGCGCGCGCCGCCGAGCAGCCAGCCGGATAATAACGGATCGCTGTCGGCCGGATAACGCGCGATGATGTGCGTGCGCATGGCATTGTCCGCATTCGTCAACTCGAAGACCGGCGAGTCTTCGACCCACGCGATGGTTGCGCGCGGCATGTCGGCGGCAAGCGGATGCGCCGTGTCCAACTCGATGCGTAGGATCGAGCCGGGCGCATAATACTCCGTGCGCTTCAAGCCTGCGGTTACGTCGCGCACAGGCAACTTCAAAGCGTCGATGGCAAAGTCCGATGCCTCGTTCAACGCGACGAGTGTGCCGCCCTGTTCGACGAACTCGCGCAAAGCCTTCACGCCCGCTTCGCCAATTCCGCCCGTCAACTCCGGCGGCATCGTGCCCGCTCGATGCCCGTTCAGGATCGTGCGCGGCTGTTGGTCGGGAATGATAATCGTGTCGTAGCTGCGCGCGCAGGTTGCCGCCGCGTATCTCCGCATCTTCAACTGATTTGTGGAACAGACAACGACCATCGTTGCTGAGCACCCAACGCGTCCAACCTTCGTCCATGGCAGGCACGTGCGATTTATAGAGCGCGAGTCGTGGCGGCGACGCCCCGCCGCAGCCGCCGTTCATGCCTGCGCCGGGTTCGGGCCGCGCTTTCGGCAGCGCGAACGGCGTCGAGATAGGCGTCGCCGGTACGCCCATGAGCAACGACAGCGTGTGCGCCGTCACATCGTAAGGCGGGATCGGATGCCCGGTTGCATCGCGCAGGTCGGGGTAGTGCTGCCGTTCTAAGAGTGCTTTGGCGAAGCCGCCGTAAGGCTGCGCCAGCCGAACGACCGCCGTGCCTTGTGCATACGTGTTCCCGCCCGTCGTGAAGCGGCCCGGAAAATCTACCTCGACGCCCGCGCGCTCGAAGATGTCGATCAGCCGGCCGCTGTTGTCGGCGGCGGGATGATATACGCGAACAACTCGCCGGGCTTGCGCGGGCGCACTGCTTCCTTGCCGATGGCATAGAAACGTTCGAGCCATTGCGTGCGATGCTCAGATGCATGCCGAAGCAAGCGCGAACGCGCCCGTGGTCATGTAGTTGGTGATGTCGCGCAGATGCCACGCGCCGCCCGGCCAGCACGGGCCGAAGTTGGCAGACTCTTTCTGTGGGTCATAGCCTTCGCGCGTGCGCAGGTCGGCAAACTTGATGGTGGTTGGTGTGGCGAGGCGCACCGAAGCGGTTTCGGATAGGATGCGGACGCCGCCGTGGTAATGCGAGTAGGCGCGCGCGGGCGTCCATGCGTCGTAGGTCGAATCGGTCGTGATGCCTTTGAAGCCGGCGGCGCGTAGTTCGGCGGCCATGGCGTTGCCGAGTTCGGTATAGCCTGCGACGATCTGCTGCGGCACGTTCGGCTCGACGGGCTGCATGTAAGGCGGCAGAAAGAGGCGCGAGCCGAACTCGCCCTGCTGGTGTATGTCGTGGACGATCTGCGGATGCCAGACGTTATGCACCTTGTCCACGGTCAACTGCGTCTCGACCTGCGTGAAGGCGTACCAGTCGCGGTTGTTATCGTGCCCCGTGTACTTGTGATAAAGCTCCGGCGGCTGCGTGCCTTCGTAAGCCGTGCCGAGCGTCTTGTCATACCAACTCTTAACAATGTCCACGCCGTCCGGGTTCAACGACGGCACAAGCAGCACGATGCAGTTGCGTAAGACTTCGCGCACAACCGGGTCGTCGGACGACGCGAGCCGGTGCGCGATCAGCATGCTTGAGAGCGTCGAGCCGACCTCGGTTGAATGGATGCCGCATGTGATCAGCACGATGGTCTTGCCGCGTGCGATCAGTCGTTGCGCTTTTTGATCCGCGTTGCGTCCCAACGTGCGCGGGTCGGCCAGTTGCCGCTGAATCTCTTTGTACTCGTTGAGGCGCGCAAGATTCTCCGGCGCGCTGATGGTCGCCAGCACGAAGGGCCGGCCCATAGTGGTCTGGCCCAACTCTGCAAACTGCACACGGTCGCTGGCCGCATCGAGCTTGCGGAAGTAATCGACGATCTGCGCCCAACTCGCCAACTTGCGGTCGTCGCCCGGCGTGAAGCCGAGCACGTCGGCGGGCGCGACTTCGGGACGCGGTGCGGGCGCGCGGCGCGGCTGCGCGGGCACGAAAGATAAAGCCAGCAACAAAAGACAGAGCGCGAGGGCAGCGTAGCGTGGGCGCATGTGCGTCAAAGCTCCAAAGGGGGATGGACAGGACTAGCGTAATCTGTGTCGCGCGCAGTTTAGCATAATGCCCGGCCGGGCTTCGCATCCTTGCTTGTCGGAGCATACGCGCGGTAAAGTAGCGCCCGAACAGAATCCCCGCAGCACTCCCCAATCTTGCAGACAGCACCTTGATCGGAGGTCACGACTGATGGCGACTGAGGTTGACGTAGCGCGCACGAACGAGTACCCGGACATAGTCGGGCGCGAAGCCCTCGAACCCGTACCTCGCGGCGTTTCGCCCGTACATTCCCCCGCACGTGCGGCTGCGCGAATTGACGCCGCTGCCGCTCATCATCGGCACGCTGCTCGGCATCGTCTTCGGCGCGTCGTCGCTCTACCTCGTGCTGAAAGTGGGCTTGACGGTGAGCGCGTCGATTCCCGTCGCGGTCATCTCGATCACGCTCTTTCGCTTGCTCTCGAAGTTTGGGCTGCGCGACGCGACGATCTTAGAGAACAACATCGTGCAGACGGCCGGATCAGCGGGCGAGTCAATCGCCTTCGGCCTCGGCGTCACCATGCCCGCGATCATGATCCTCGGCTTCGACTTAGAGATCACGCGCGTCATGCTCGTCGCCGTCCTCGGCGGGCTGCTCGGCATCTTGATGATGATTCCCTTGCGGCGCGCGCTCATCGTCGCACAGCATGGGCACTTGAAGTATCCGGAGGGCACGGCCTGCGCCGAGGTGTTGAAGGCCGGCGCGTCGGCCGAATCGCGCGCGGCTCACGCCGAGAGCATGCAAGGCACGGCGATGACCGCCTCAGAGGCCGCCGCGATGACCAGCGACGAAGCGACGACCGGCGGCAAGACCATCATCGCGGGCTTCGGCATCGGCTTTCTCTATTACGCGCTCGAACAGATTTTCAAGACGTGGCGCGAGTATCCGACCAAAGAGTTCAAAGCGCCGTTCGAGGGCGGCTCAGTCTCAATCGAGAACAACCCGGCGCTTCTGGGCGTGGGCTACATTATCGGGCCGCGCATCTCGTCGATCATGGTCGCGGGCGGCGTGCTCGCGTACCTTGTGCTGATCCCGGCGATCAAGTATTTCGGCGGCGGCTGGATGACGCCGCTCGCGCCCGAAACCGCGCACTTGATCAAAGACATGTCGGTCACGCAAATTCAAAAGGCTTACATCCTTTACATCGGCGCGGGCGCGGTCGCGGCGGGCGGCATCATCAGCCTGTTTCGGTCGCTGCCGGTTATCTGGAGTGGCTTAAAAGGCGGCTTGGCCGATCTGCGCGGCAGCAGTGCGGCGAGCGAGAACGCGCCGCGCACGGATCAAGACCTGTCGATGAAGTTCGTGCTGGGCGGCATCATCGCGTTACTGATTGCGATCATGATCGCGCCGCAACTCAACTTGCAATTCAACATCCTCGGCGCGTTTCTGATCATCGCGTTCGGCTTCCTGTTCGTTACTGTCTCGTCGCGGCTGACGGGCGAGGTCGGCTCGTCGTCGAACCCGATCTCCGGCATGACGGTCGCCACATTATTGCTGACCTGTCTCGCCTTCCTGATCATCGGTTGGACCGCGCCGCCCTATTTCGTCACGGCGCTTTCAATCGGCGGCATCGTCTGCATCGCCGCGTCGAACGGCGGCACGACCTCGCAGGATTTGAAGACCGGCTTCTTAGTCGGCGCGACGCCGAAGTATCAACAGGTAGCGATCCTCGTCGGCGCGTTGTTGTCGGCGCTCGTGTTGGGGCCGATCCTGATGCAGCTTAACCAATCGGGCACGGTCTATGTCCCGGTCGCCAACAGTCAGGACTTCACGTTCGCGCCCGGCTTCCGCACCGATCCGTCCACCTACGAGCAGAGCGGCGGCACGGCCAAACGCGAACCGTTGCACGGCGCACAGGCGCAGGCCGACAGCAACACTTACTACGTCTGGCACAAGACCACGACGGAGAACGGCCCGGCGGCCGTTATCTCGTCAACGATCAGGGCACGCCCGTTTACTTGGCCGACCCCGGCATCAACGGCATTTATGACAAGCGCGCCGACGGTTCGACCGTGCAGAAGTTCACCGCGCCGAAAGCGACCTTGATGTCTTACATCATCAAGGGCATCTTGAGCCGGCAGTTGCCGTGGGGCTTGGTGCTGCTCGGCGTGATGATCGCCGTCGTGTTGGAACTCTCCGGCATCCCGTCGCTCGCGTTCGCCGTCGGCGTCTATCTGCCGATCTCAACGTCGTCGCCAATCTTCGTGGGCGGCCTTGTGCGTTGGGCGGTGGACAAGTACCTGCGCAAGAAACCTGAGAACCAGACGATGACCGAGGACCAACTCGTCGCCGAAGGCGATAAGAGTCAGGGCGTGCTGCTCGCCTCCGGCTACATCGCGGGCGCGACGCTCGCCGGGGTCATCTACGCGTTCCTCAATCTGAGCGATTCGATCTTGGCCAAACTGCGCGGCTTCGAGCAATGGGCGACGGCTAACAACCCGCTCTTTGAGGGCGAGTACGCAGACATCTTAGGGCTGCTCCCGTTCCTTGTGCTGACGGTGTTGCTCTATCTGGTCGGGCGCGAAGTGTTGCTCGCCGGCAAACGGGCGCGCGAGCGTTGACGCAACAACGTTAAAGGCTGGACGGAATGAAGAACCCGCAACGGCGATCATGTGTGACAAGTGATCGCCGTTGCGGGTTCTTCATGTTCTTAAGTTAGATCAATCGACTGCGGGCGCATTGGCGTCTGCCGGCTTGCCGCCCGTGTCGGCGGCGCGGACGACGCCCGTTTGATCGACGTAAAAGGAGCGGCGACCTGTCTTGCGATAGAGTTCGGGCGTGGCCGTCGCTTCAAACTTGTCGCCCGATACGTTGAGCTTGATTTCGTAGCCGTCCGCCTGTGGATTGAACTCAGACTCGTCGTCCGCGATGCTCTCATCCTCAGTGCCGTCGGGCATATTCTTCAACGTGTGCTTCAAGTCTTCGAGCGAGCCGTAACGGCCGTGTTTCTGTTTGTATGCTTCCTGCCGGCTTACGATGCTTTGCAGCGCCCAACGAGCCTGCGCTTCACGACTACGCAGCGGTCCGAGTTCTTTGCCGATTAGCGCCTCCGCCGCCATCAACGAGAGCACGTCTTTCGGCACGTGCAACTCATGCACGAGGCCCTGATCGTCTTTCGCCAGCGCGTGCGTGATCGCGCCCGGCTCTGTGCCCAGACGCAAAAGCACATCGCGCACGGCCGTGTCCTCTATGTCTTCGAGCGCCGCTTTCGGATCGTCGAAGGCAGCCTTCAAGAGCGCGCTCGACACGTAAATCTGGCCGAGCACTTGGCGCGGTTGCCAACGTGCGGAATTGTTATAAGCCTCGCTGCCCGCGAGCGTCTCGCGGTTGTTATACCCATCGATGACGCGCTGCATCGTCGCCGCGTCGGGCGCAAGAACGAGGAAGCGATCAACGAAAGCAACCGAGCCTTGCGCCAACGTGAGCAACTCGACCTCGCCGCGCTTCTCATACAACTGCTGCTCGCTCAAGCCCTGCAAGCCCGCTGACTTCAACACGCGCAGCAAGAGCGCCTGTAAAGCCTTCCGGTCGTTCAAGGCGACGATGAAGACGGGGCCGCTTGGGGCGCGCTCATTTTTACTGCCCGACTTGGTTGTCCGGCCGCTGCGTAGCCCTAGCGTCTGCGCGGGCAGAGCGATGGCGAGTTCGTTGCCGAGCGCGGCGATTAAATCTTCTTTGATGCGGAAGCCGCTCGTCTTCTCGAACGCGCCGAGTTGAAACTCGAATGTGTTGTTCGGGTCTTTGCGGCCCGAAGTGGCCGCCGTTGCCACGTCCAGAATTTTGAGCATCGAGGCCACGTAGTCGTACATCTGCGGCAGGTCGAGCGAGGCGCTGACCAGTATGTCCGTGTCGGCGGGCACGACGCGCGCGGCTTCGGGCACGATGGCCGCCGAAAGCAGCAACGGCAAGAAGGGAATCGGGCGCGGCGGCTTCTCGTCGCCCGCTTCTCTGACGAGCAGCACGCGCGCGACCAACGCATCGTCCTCCAACTCGACGGCAGCGGCGATTGACTCAGGCCACGTGTTACTACCACCTGAGAATGGGCCGCCGTTGAACAGCAGCATCGGCAACGCCGACATCAACTGTTGCGCGGCGCGTTGCTGCTGCGCCTGCGCTTCCTCTTCAGGTGATAGCTTCTTCGGTTCTTCCTCAGGCGTGCCCTCAACCTCGTTCTGCACCAACGCCGGATCGACTGCGATAGTCGGCACGGGCGTAACCACGGCCACGCTCTCGTTCACACTTTCCACCGTCGGAGGCGCGACGTTGCTGTTCGCATTAACGTCTTCGTCCGTGCGTCCGCTGTCGCCCACGCTCAGCACCGCGTTCGAGTTCGCGTTACTGTTCGCCTCGTCGTCTTTAGTTGTCGCGTCTTCATTACCCTGCGTGCCGCGCGTCTTACGCAACCGCCGCATTTCTTCGGCGCGTTGCCGCGTGGCTTCGCGTTCGGCTTTGGCGCGCTGCTGTTCCGAGTTGCGCTCGATGAGTCGCGTGTTGAAGTAGACGAACAACGTCTCGTGCGCGAAGCGACTGCGCGCGGCCGCGAAGCCCGGCTCGTCCGTCAAGAGCGGCGCGTCCGTGGGGCGCAAGCTTGCGAGCTTAAACTGTGTGTCGCTCACGACGAGTAGCGAGCCTGCGCGCACAAGATGAAACGGCGGCGGTGGCGCGACCGGCTTATCGTTCGCACGCGCACCGGCCCGACGCCGGCCCCTGCGCGTTGCATTGGGCGCGGGCGCGTCGTTGCCGGGTGTGCCCGCGCCGTCCGGCCCGGTCGGCGTCGCACTACTCCGGCCGCTGCCGATGGCCTCTGCGTGCGTCGTCAGGAACTTGCGCAACTCCGTCTCGAACTTCTGCGCCTGTTCGGGCGACGACATCTCTACGGCCGCGAACACGTCCGGTAACTTCGGGCGCACGGGCATGCCCGCGACCATGACGCGCGCCGTGGTCAACGCCTCGGCGTGCGCGCGCAGGAAACTGAACAGGTCGAGCAACTCCGGCGGCGCACCACTCGCGGGCAGCCCCAACGGCGCGATCAGATCGGTGATCTCTTTCGAGTTGACATAACGCCCCACCCCGCGCACCTCACCATAGATCGCATAAGAGTCTGCCGCGAGCAGCGTATCGAAGGCGACAGGCGTGGCACTCGGACTCTGCTTCAGCGGTGCGGCGGGTGCGGCGGGCGGCGCAGGACTTTTCTGCGTGACCGCGACCACGGGCGTCTGGGCAAAACTTGGCGCGGCGACGGCCAGCGTGACGAATAGCGCCAGCGCACGCCATAAACTTGCGGGTGACTTCATAACGGGGGTTCCTTCATCCGAGACGTTAACACTACAGACAGAAACGCACGCGGCGCTCCGTCTGTTCGCAAAACATTATGACAGGAAAAAGCAGCGGGCAGTAAGCGATAGCCGGTCGGCAGTTAAAGAAAGCATGGCTATTGAGACGAGGTATGCGGCCGGCACTTACGTCGTCGGCCCGCGTCGGAGTTGCTGTCAAACGAAGCGCGGGCGGGTTCAAGCTTTTTCCAGTCCGGCGTATTTTTCGATCAACTTCTTCTGCCCGAAGCCGGGGAAGCTGACCGTGAGTTTTGCGCTGTCGCCCGCGCCTTCGCGGCGCAAGACAAGCCCGCGCCCGTACTTCGGATGGCGCACGTGCGAACCGGGCACGAAGCCGGCCGCGGCCGATGAAGAAGATGAAGCGGCCTCGCGTTGTTCCGCGCGTCGTTTGATCGTGGGTTGTGTTGGCGCGCTCGCGTTTGGCTGCGGGTCGAGTTGGCGACCGCGTTGACGGAAGAACTCGGCGATGGAATCAACGCTGTCATAAGTCTTGCCGCCGTAACGTTGTTGTGTGCGCGGTTCGCCGCTCTGTTCACCACGCAGCGCCCGCGCCGCCGCAAGATTATCAGTGCGCGCCGAACTGCGCGCGAACGACAACCAAGAAGGGCCGCGTGACAGGTCTTCCATCAATTCGAGCGGCATCTCGTTTAAGAACTGCGACGGCTCGGACGCCAACTCTTCGCCGTACACGCGCCGCTTCATCGCGTGCGACACGTACAAGAATCTTTCGGCGCGCGTGATGGCGACATAGCACAAGCGGCGTTCTTCTTCGAGCGCCGCCTTGTCGGTTGCCGAACGCGCGTGCGGGAACAGTCCATCTTCAAGCCCGACGATGAAGACGAGCGGGAACTCAAGTCCTTTGGCCGAGTGCATCGTCATCAAGGTGACGGGCGCATCGCGGTTGTATTGATCGGCGTCGGCGACGAGCGCGGCCGAATTGATGAAGTCGCGCAAGCCGCCGCCCTCGTCCGCGTCGTAGTCCACGGCGGCGTTGACCAACTCCTGCAAGTTCTCCAAACGCCCTTCGGCTTCTTCCGTGTTCTCGGTCTTCAACGCTTGCGCGTAACCCGAATCGAGGATCGCAGCTTTGACCACTTCGGACGCAGGCTCTTTCTGCGCGGCCGTGACGAGGTTCACGATGATCTGTTGGAAGCTCTTGAGCGCGTTCGTGGCGCGCGGGTTAAAGCCCGCCGCTTTCGGCTCAGGGTTCGTGACGATGGCGATGGTTTCCCAGAGCGAGACGCCATAATCTTTCGCGCGGCGTTCGAGTTCGTCGAGCGTCTGCTTGCCCAAGCCGCGCGTCGGTGAATTGATGACGCGCATGAGCGCGATTGAGTCGTGCGGGTTCAGCGCGAGTTTCAAGTACGCGATGATGTCGCGCACTTCGGCGCGCTCGTAGAACGAGAAGCCGCCGACGATGTTATAAGGCAAGCCCGCGCGTCTGAGTGCTTCTTCAAAGACGCGCGACTGCGCGTTCGTGCGATACAACACGGCCGCGCGCAGGTTTGGCTCGCGCCGCCTGTGCTCGTCGATCTTGGCGGTGACGAAACGCGCTTCGTGTTCGGCGTCGAGCGCCTGATAGTAACGCAGCCGCTCGCCCGCAGGGTTCTCCGTCCAGAGCGTCTTACCTTTGCGCGCGACGTTGTGTTTGACCACCGCGCCGGCCGTGTTGAGTATGTTCTGCGTCGAGCGATAGTTCTGTTCCAACCGGATAACGGCCGCGTTCGGATACTGTTCCTCGAAGTTGAGAATGTTCGTGATGTCCGCGCCGCGCCAACCATAGACACTCTGATCGTCGTCGCCGACGACGCAGATGTTCTGTTGCCGCTCCGTCAGAAAACGGA
>CAWBIK010000003.1:0-310805 GCA_963788965.1 uncultured Acidobacteriota bacterium | reverse complement strand
ATCTATCACGGAGACAGTGCCGTCACCAGAATTCGACACGTAAGCCCTGCTTTGAGCGAGGGCGGCGCTGGCTCCGAAAACCACGAGCAACAGCGCCAGCGTTACTACTGGAATCGCCGCGCCAAAAAACCGCTTTGAAAACTTCTGAGTAAGACTCGTCATCGTTCGATTCTCCTTTGACCTCCGAGGCCGGCTTGCGAAGCTCGGCCTGAGAGCATTTCTGATTATTGTTAGCGGGTGGTTAGCCCCCTGAGGGCAGAGGCGCACACGCCCGATTGACCGCTACCGTTTGTCTAGCAGCTCGCGGACGGCGATGAGGTTCTCTTTCAGCACGTAGCCGCAGGCCCCGGCGGTGCGCGCCGCCGCCCGCAGTTGTTCGTCGTCGTGCTTGCTGACGATCACCACCTTCGCGTCGGGGAAGGCCCGCATGATGTCGCGCGTGGCCGTGAGTCCGTCCGTCCGGCTCATCTCGATGTCCATCAACACCCAGTCGGGCCGGTGCCGTTCGTAGGCGGCGAGCGCCTCCGCACCGTCGTCGCATTCCGCGACGGCGCTGAACAGGTCGCCCACCACCCTGCCGAGCAAGCGCCGCATGGCCGCGTGGTCGTCTACGATAAGCAGTCTCATCCATCTCCCCGTGCCCCGTTCCGGATGGTTGAAGACCGCAAGGTGTGGGACGCTTGTGCTTGGCGGGCAGACGCATCTGCAACGGCCAGGATTATTGTCGGTGCGAGAGGGCTGGATTATGGGCCGAGACAGGCGGGCGGGGTATCGGTGCTACTACCCATTTTATATAGGTAGTACTACCTATTTTTTATGGGTAGTGGCGGCCGTTTTATAGGTAGTACTACCCATAAAATCCGTTCCACTACCTATGCGATGGTGCATGGAAGACAGGTAAATGACAGGTGACAGTCGGAAAAAACTCGGTTTCAAAGCTCAGATTTGTGAGCCAGCGCGAACGTGAGCAGCGCCTGTTTGCCCGTCAGTCCGAGTTTGGCGCAGATGTTCGAGCGGTGGTGCTCGACCGTGCGGACGCTGATGAACATCTGCCCGGCGATCTCTTTGTTGGCTTTCGATTCGGCGACCAGCAGCAGCACGCGGCGCTCCGAAGCGGTGAGGCCGTTGATTGAAGATGATTGGCCGGCGGGCGAGTCTGCCTGATTTCTTCTGCTGATCAGGTGGCCTGACAGCGTCGGGCTGAAGAAACTCTGACCGGCGGCGACGGCCTTGATGCAGCCGACGATCTCGCTGGCCGCGCCGTCCTTCACGACAAACCCTTGCACGCCCGCGTCGAGCGCGGCGTTGAGCAAAGCCTCGTCCTTGTGCATCGTCAGAAAGATTGCCGCCACCGCCGACCGCTGCTCACGAAGCCTGCGCACGACCGCCAGCCCGTCGGGCGGCGGCATATCGATGTCGAGCACGACGACATCGGGTTGAAGCTCCTCTATGTGCGCGAGGGCCGACTCGCCGTCGTCGGCTTCGGCGACTACTTTCAGCAGCGGGTCTGCTTCGATCACCGTCCGCAGCCCGCGCCGGAAGATCGGATGGTCGTCGGCGATCACGATACGAATCTCTTTACTCATGGTTGACCTCACAGAGGAGGAGACGCCCGCGCGCAACCTACTCGCCGTCGGCCTTGTCGATGGTGACGCGAACGGTCGCGCCCTTCCCCACGGCGGACTCCAGCGTGTACCTGCCGCCGAGCATACGCACACGTTCCGCCATACCCGTCAACCCCATGCCGCCCTTGCGCGAGCCTGCTTCGGGGTCGAACCCTCGCCCGTCATCCCTGCAAGTGATCTCGGCCCCGCCGGCCGTTCGCTTGATGAGCAACCATGCATTCGTCGCCGCGCTGTGCTTGAGCACGTTGTTGACGCACTCCTGCACCACGCGATACAGGTTGATCTCGGACTCTTTCGACAACAATCCATCAACGTTCTCTATCTCGGTGCTGAATTCGATATCGGAAGAGTTCTGCACCTGGCGAACCATCTGCTCAATCGTGTTCGTCAGTCCGAGCCTTTCGAGTTGATAAGGTCTGAGGTTGCCGGCGATCTCGCGGACTTCGTCGAGGGCCAGCGAAGTCGTCTCAGAAATTTCATGCAGGTGCTCGCGGGCGGGATTGTCTGCGGCGAGCGAGTTCAATCCGATCAGCGCCCAGTTCTTGACGACCAGCAGGTTCTGACCCAAACCGTCGTGCAATTCCCCGGCAATGCGCTTGCGCTCGCCCTCCTGTGATGCGATGAGCCGCTGCGAGAAAGCCTCGCGCTCCGCCTGCTTCTTCTTCAACTGAATGACGCGACCTCTGACGGCAAAAACCGCAATGCCTATCGCCGTGCCCGCGCACAGCACCCAGAACCACCACCGCCGCCAGAAGGGGGCGCGGACTACCACGTTGATGACAGCCCCTTCGTTGTTCCAGACACCGTCGCTGTTGGCAGCGATCACGCGGAACGTGTAGCTGCCGGGCGGCAGGTACGGGAAGTAGGCCGTGCGGCGCGTGCCCGCCTCCACCCATTCGTCACGCAAGCCTTCCAGCCTGTACTTGAATCTCACCTGCTCCGGCTTGACGTAACTCAGCCCCGTGTAGCTGATCTCCAAATCTCGCTGCCCCGGCTCGACGGTCACACCGCGCTGAAAATCTACAGGGGTGCGCTCAAGCGTGACCGCTTCAATCAGCACCGGCGGAGCCTGCGGATTGAGGTGTGCGGCTTCCGTGTCAACTACTGCCACGCCTTCCTGTGTCGGGAACCAGAACTTACCGTCGCGCGCGATGATCCCGGCGGGCAGCCGCCCGCCGTTGCACTCGACGTTGCGCATGCCGTCCTGTTTGCCGTAGGCGACGCTGTTGATTCTGGAAACCCTGCCGTCTGCGAAATCATTCAACTCACGGCGGCTGACGCGATAGATGCCCTTGTTGCAACTGATCCAGAAATAGCCGCGTCGGTCTTCGAGTGTCTGAAAGACGCCGTTGTTGAACAGCCCATGTTCAACCTTGTAGTTGAAGAAACGGCCGTCGCGAAATCGGCTCAGGCCATCGTCGTAAGAGCCGAGCCACAACGTGCCGTCCGCATCTTCGTAGAGGGACCGGATGCGATTGCTCGCCACACCCTCGGCCATCGCGTAGGAAACGAATTGCCCGTCTTTGAACTGCGCCAGCGTCTTGTAGGTGCCAAGCCAGAGTCGGCCCTGCCGGTCTTCATGAACGACCATTACATCGTCGTTGGGTAAGCCGTCCTTCGTCGTGTAATGAGCCGCGACTCGCTCGCCGGCGAATCTGAACAGGCCGCGCTCGGAGCCGACCCAGACGGTGCCGTCACGGTCCGTTAGAATCGTGGCGACCGTGGCTCCTTCGACCAAGCTCGATAAGTTCTTCAGCTTGCCGTTCTCATAAATAAGCAAGCCGCCGACAATGCCGACCCATAAACGGCCCGCGCCATCTTCGGACAGAGCCTGGACGACATTGTATGGCTCAGGCAACGGCGTGTTTGTGAATTGTCCAGCTCTGAAGCGGCTCAGCCCGCGGACCGAGCCGACCCAGATGTCGCCGTTACGAGTTTGCAAAATGGGATAGACTTCGCGGTGCAGGAGCCCGCTCGCGGTCGAGTAGCCGGTGATGACCTGTTTCGTCAGGCGATACAGTCCGCTTGATGTGCCGACCCAGATGATGCCTTCGCGGTCATTGAAGATGCAGTTAACCGCGAGAGTGGCTAACCCGCTGCTCTGCCCATAGATGGTGAAGCGCCCATCTTTGAAGCGCGCGAGCCCGTCTGTGGCAAACCAGACGCCGCCCTCGTCGTCTTCACAATAGGGGCGCAGCAGCCTGTGCAGCGGCACGCCGTCCTGCCCCGTGTAGTGCGTGACCTGTCCGTCGCGCAGCCGGTAGACCCCTGACGCGTCGCCCAGCCACAGATTCCCCTGACCGTCTTCGTAGGGCCAGACCCCGGAGGAATCGAAGCTGAGCTTCAGCGCATACTGAGTCGCGCGCCCGCCGACCTCCTGCGTTGTTCCGCTCTTAGTGATCGTCCATCGCGCCCCGGAAGGCGCCAGGTAAAACTTCATGTCCGGGGCCTGATATTCAGGGGGCGCGGCGACGAAGCTGCCGTCACGCATGTAAAACTGGCCGCTGCCGACGTTGATGAGCAGCTCGCCCTTCAGGTCAGGCGCGAAGCCCATGACCTGACCCGGCGGCAGCCCATCAGCGGCGGCGTAAGAGGTGAAGACCCCGGCACGGTAGCGCGTCACACCGCCGTCGCCCGTGCCCACCCACAGCGTCCCGTCCTTGGCTTCGTAAAGTGCGGTGAAGCGGTTGGTGCTGAGGCCCCTGGTATTACTCTTGTCGAAGACGGTGAAGCGCACGCCGTCGAAGCGCACCAGCCCGTCGAACGTCGTCAGCCACAAATAACCGTCGCGGGTCTGTAAAATCGAGCGGACGGAGTTCTGCGGCAGCCCGTCGTCAGCCGTCCAACTCTCGAAACGGTATTGGGCTACGGCGGTAGCCCCCGACAACAAAATCAAGCTCAATAAGGAGAGTGAGGAAAGTCGGATGACGACAGCCATCAACCCCCGCGCCGCTAACGGAGTCGTCAGGTAAATCCCGGAGCGTGCGACGGAGTTCCGAGGATTCAGCGTCAACGGGTTTGAGCCGGGGCCGCCGGTCAGAGCTTTCGCCCTCCTGCTTGCCCCCGCCCTCAAGCCTTCGACATCTCTCAAGACGAAATCGTCGGGCAAGCTCGACGTGCGCTCCGAAGGAGGCGGCGACCCGCACATCGCTCCCGCCCCTTCCGTATCACGGCCTGATGACGAAAGACATTGAAGCATTACGCAAGATGAGGAAAGGGCAGGTGAACAGTTTAGCCGGCCGCAGACACGCCAGCGCAGTCGAAAGTTGTCAGGAGACCTTCGGACTGGCCCGCCGCGGGGTCGCCTCTCGGCAGCCTCTGTGGGCCTCGAAGCTGCTCGGCGCCACGACCGAGTAGGGCTGGAGTCGGCGAGTCATAAGACAAAGTTGGCTCGTGCCCACTCAACCTTCGAAGCGGCCAACGCACTTACGCCAACCAGCTTGTTCTACGAGGAGACAAAACACTATGATAACCGTCGCCACGTGTCAACTCCGAACTTTTGCCCCTGACGACGAGTGTATTACAAAGTGTGACTCATGTGCCGTGGCTAAACAGTCACCCCAAGAGCGCGCGAACAGAGTGGTGAGACAAACCTCGCCGAGTTGAAGGACACGTGTGTCATGACCAAAGAAAAAGAAAGTGCTTGACGCATGGCCGCCGCCTCACAGAGCCGTTATCAGCTTCTCTGAACGTCATGCTCGGATGGGCTTTGCCGCAAAAGTCGGTAACAGGCACAAGATAATGTATCCACCAAACGGACTGGGCTCAATATATCGACACAAAATCGACTTTTGCGGCAAAGCCCGACGTCGCCCAAGGCTGGGGCGGGAATCACGCTTGGGGGCCGGCGTTCGTACTTACACACCACGTCCCCGCCGGGTGGCCGCGACCCGACTCGACTGTACACTTCGTGACCGACGGCATCGAAAGCGCCGTGAAGCAAGCCAAAGCCGCCGCCGCCGGGAAGTCCGTCGGCGTCCACGGCGCCGACACCATCCAGCAGTTCCTGAATGCCGGCCTCCTCGACGAAATGTCCATCGACATCGCGGCGGTTCTTCTCGGCTCCGGGGTTCGACTCTTCGACCGCCTCGCCGGCACGCCGGCCGTCCTCGGCAACCCGACGGTGATCGCGGGCATCGGCGTGACACACCTGCGCTACCCGGTACGCAAGGCGTAGTCCTACCTCACAGCCTTTCTCGCCCGGCTGTAAGCGTCGTCTCGGTCAGACCTTCACGCGCGAGGGCGAGGGCGGCGTGTCCACAAGTAGCGCGCCGCCCAACAACGGCATGCACCCGACCCGCAATCGCGCGGCTCTCATCATCAAGGGCAATAGCGAGCGGGTGATGCTGGGCGTTAGATTGCATCTGGTTACAGGCGCTCTGTGGTGAGTGTATAACAAGCGACGTATTGGCTTGGTAAATATTTTGGAAGGATGCCTGGATGATGATGAAGCCGTTGATGTTTGCTCTCTGGCTTGTGTTCACGTGCGACTGCCTGAGCGCCCAACAGCCTGCTTGGCAGCCATCGCCGGGACATACGCAAGTGCCGATATGGCCGGGAACGGCGCCGCATGCGCGGCCTGTCCCGGGTATCGAGGAGACCGCGGAGGGGAACTCGCTGGTTGCCGGCAGGCCGTGGCTTGAGGTGCGCAATGTCTCGCGGCCTACGATGACGATCTATTCGCCAAAGGGGAGGAATACTGGTGCCGCGGTAGTCGTGCTCCCCGGCGGGGGCTATCGGATTCTGGCCATCGATCTTGAAGGCACGGAGGTCTGTGATTGGCTGACAGCAAAGGGGATCACGTGTGTACTGTTGAAGTACCGCGTGCCGCATGCGGGGCCGTCCTGGGACAATCGATGCGGTTGTTACCTCGATACGAAGTCATCGATGGCGCTGGAAGACGCACAGAGGACAGTGGGGCTGGTGCGCACTCGCGCCGCGGAGTGGCATATCGACCCGCACAAGATTGGGGTGCTCGGGTTTTCGGCGGGCGGACACATGGCGGCGGCGATGAGCACGCATTTCGAGCAGCGTTTGCATCCGGCCATAGACGCCGCCGATAAAGAAAGCTGTCGCCTGGACTTTGCGGTAGTGCTTTATCCAGGGCGCCTGTGGACTAGAGACGACAAGTTTGAGTTGAACCCATTTGTTCCTGTCGCTGGCGAGACGCCGCCGACGTTTTTGGTGCATGCGGAGAACGATCCCGTGAACAGGGTAACCCACTCGCTGGTTTACTATGCCGCTCTGAAGAAGGCCGAAGTGCCCGTGGAGATGCATTTATATGCGCAGGGCGGGCATGCGTTTGGGTTACGGCGCACGAAGTTTCCGATCACGGGGTGGCCTCAGTTGGTGGAGAGGTGGCTGGGGACAATCGGGGTGATTCCGCAGTAGGTGCTTGTGGATCATATACGATAAAGCGGATACTTCCGTCCTATGTACTAATCTTCTCGTGGAAAGACGGAGGAGAACTTCAGCACCTCTAATGCAAAGTAAGCTATAACGTCGGACGCAATCTAACAACGGCATGCACCCGATCGCCGACACGCTGCTCGTCATGTAAAGCAATCTTGCGGGGCGGCAGGTGATGCCTGGCATTAGGCGGCTCATAATAATGGAGAAGTGACATGGTCAAACCGGCTAAGAACACGATTTGCCTTTGGTACGACGGAAACGCCGAGGACGCGGCGCAATTTTACGCCGAGACCTTTCCCGATTCATCCGTCGCGGCGGTGCACCGCGCCCCGGGAGACTTTCCTTCGGGGAAGCAAGGGGATGTGTTGACGGTCGAGTTTACGGTGATGGGAATTCCCTGTCTCGGGCTCAATGGCGGACCCGAGTTCAAGCACAACGAAGCATTCTCGTTTCAGGTCGCGACCGCTGACCAGGCCGAAACGGATCGTTACTGGAACGCAATCGTCGGCAATGGCGGCCAGGAGAGCGCGTGCGGCTGGTGCAAGGACAAATGGGGATTGTCGTGGCAGATTACGCCGATTGCTCTGACGAAAGCGGTTACCGACCCCGATCGTGCTGCGGCCAAGCGCGCGTTCGATGCAATGATGCAGATGAAAAAGATCGACATCGCTGCAATCGAGGAGGCATACCGCGGTTGACGCATGCTTTGATCAGCGCTCTCGACTCACACCGCCGAACTAGCGGATGCACCCGAGCCCGCATAGCTGAGTTTATCCGTCCTTCTCGGCGCCGTCGTGCGGGCCGGGTGATCGTGGCCATTCGGTCAGTTACTTTTACATTATTGTGTGTATCGGACCCGGCTATGTTCGCTATGAAACATCCTCACAGGCAGTGTTTCTCCAAATGCCGCTTGTAGTCTTCGAGAGCGCGGGATGTTGGGGTTCTTGAAGATGTCGAACACCCCGTAGTCCGGGAGAATGTCGAAGCCCATGAACTTGTAGTTGGACGTGATGTGGAGGAACAGGTCGGCCGTCCCCTTGCCACCGTACTATACGCCGTCGGGTTGCGTTGCGAAAATTGATTTGAGGCGGGTAAGGGAGTTAGTTGGTTACCTACTATGCAGCTACCCCGAACAGGCTCTTGACAAACTTCGCCTGTCCGACAGAGTCTCTGCCATTCAATCTTTTGACCTGTCCCTTCCTCATCATGTGTAGCGCCTTGATGCCTTCCTGAGTTCTCTCGGCGGTGTGGAAGGAGCGGAAGCACTGCATCGCCCGCCACCTCCTCCTTATAGCTCTATGGTCCTGCTCGATGAGGTTGTGCAAATACTTGCTCGTTCTCACCTCCGTCTTTTGAGGCAAGCCGTTCTTAGCCTTCAGTTCACTGATGGCAGGGTGAGTTGCACGATAGCCGGCAACTGTGATTCTCTCAGGTGGGCCGTGCTGCTTGATTGCTCGGGTGAAGAATTGCTTGGCGGCTGCAATGTTTCTGCGGTTGCTAAGCAGGAAATCGACCGTGCGTCCCTGCTGATCGACCGCACGATAGAGATACGTCCAGCGCCCTCTGCCCTTGATGTAGGTCTCATCGCCGCGCCATGACGTGCCGACGGCGAGCATAGCGCTGCCCGCGCTGCTCGAACTCAGGAACATAACGTAGAACCCAGTGCAGGATAGTAGTGTGAGAAACATCGACGCCGCGCTCGGCCATCATCTCGACCAAGTCGCGATAGCTAAGCTTGTAAGTGATATACCAACGGACACAGAGCATGATGATTGTGCGCTCAAAGTGGCGACCATGAAACAGGGATGACGAATGAGGAGGTAGCTGATTCAATGCGACTGATTATTAGCCCAACTCAAAGTTTGCACCAGAACCATTGACTTTGACGCGGACCTCTTGCAAGCAATAGTATTCGCCATCCCGAAAGGAGATGAAACGATCATGCTGTCGCCCGGACAAACTCGTCATACAGGACTTCTTGTGCTGTCGTTTTGCTGTTCGATGTTGTTTGCCAATTCTGCTCAAGCCCAATCTAAAATCGAACTGCATACGTGTGAAGACCTGAAGATCACTAAGAAGCAATACGGGGCGTTGGTGGTGGAGACCGCGACCTGCATCAATCCCACTAAGACTTTTCAACCTAAAGGCACCTTGCGAAACGTCCACATCGTGGCGACGTTCCCCGCGGTGCCCACCGGGGCAGGCATCACCTTCCTGGTGACGGAGAATGATGCTGGCGGCGAGCACGTTCAGTATGTTGATTATACGGCCACGCCGCATCACACCACGGCTTACGCCCAGTTAACTATCAACAAGCCGGGCAAATATTTCGTGCGCATGGTGAACTATTTCGACAAGACGCAGGTGTGGGCAACAGCTGATTTCGCCGTCGGCGAGGACACGGTCGGGGCGCGGGCGGCTGGTAACACTGCCGCCGGTCAGGGCAAGGTCAGCGTCTGTAAGGAGATTGACGACGACTGGAAATGCGTTGGGCAGTCGAATCAATGGGCGGCCAACACGCCCTTCAACATCTTGTTCGAGAACCCGTCGCAGGTCGGGGTGGATTTTATCGGCATCGTCTTTTACAGGCGGGGCGCTGACGGCAAAGACGTGGAATTCGTTAACGAGTACCAGCAGAATATAGGCATGGAGAGCCGCAGGTACGCGACGGTCGGCGACGAACTCAAGCTGCCCGCCGGCACTTACAGCGTCTACATCATCGCTTGGGGGAAGCGTGAGGTCATGGAACATCGCGGCAACCTAACCGAGTATTTTGCGAAGACCGTCTTGACGGTCAAGTGAACAATCGGACGGGGGTTGCCACGCCTAACAACTTATTCAACCGGACTCGCAATAAGCTTGACTCTTATCTTTAATGTTAATTGCTCGCCGGTTAATTCGGGCGTTAGATGCCTTACGGTTTTGCCGTTAGGTTAAGAGTGGCATCCGGCGAGTTGACATCAAAACGGCGGAAGGCGCTGTACTCGAAAGTTACTTTCCCACCCAACAACAGTTCAGGCTGTTTGTCCGCGCCAGTTCGCCCATTGTCATAGGAACTCCACACTATCTGCTGCGGCGTTAGAATCCCGAAGCTGCTGCCGACGTATTCGAACTCGAATCTCCAGAGGACGAGAGGATGGTTCCACGAACTATGTCGCAGCGTCACCTCCCGCTCCTCGCGCCAGATCTGCGCCGTCTCAGCGTCCAACCACAGCCGCCCACGATAGAGCGGCTCCGCGCCTTTTAACGCTGAAGGCAGCGAGTGAAATTCTAACGACAGCCCGGGGTCTTGCTTAACCTGCTGATACTGAAGGACGATCACCTCACGCCCGTTAACCCGCTCGCGGCTGGCGTCCGTGAACTGAAAAGACGCGCGCAGGCTCTCATGCAGCAGCTCCCCCTGATTGAGAGTCAAACCGTTCATACTATACCGGTGAGCATACCTCTGGTTCTCGCGGCTAACCCGGTCGAGCTCTTTCTTGACGGAATCCGCTTTGGCTAATCGCTTGAAGAGATTCACCAGCCTCTCTTCCCGCTTTGCAACCGCCTTGCCATCAACCGAACGCACATTGCGATACTCGGCCGTTAAAGATGCATTTAGTTGGGACTGATAGATGACCAGCTCTGAAACGATCCGCCGCTGCCGCTTGAGTTTGCCTTCGCCGTCGTATTCTTCTACTTTCTGCTCCTCGTCGGCGGTGAGGTCTTTAAACTTGGCCCTGTATTCGCTCACGCTAAGGCGGGCACGGCGAATGAGTTCTTCCACCTCAGCCGGGTTTAGTTGCGGGTGCGCAGGCTGCTGGCCGGAGGACGGAGCGGTGTTCGTTAGTGAGAGCAAAACGAGTGAGCAAAGAATACGTCTGAGCATTTTATGAGTTGGCGAAACTACAAGGTAAAAGGCCATCATTCCGCCCGGAAGACAAGTGTACAATGGCAGCCCGGCACCTAACAACGGCATGCACCCGACCGCGAATAGCACGGCTTTCACCCGCAAGACTTGCTTTGATGCTATGGTTCGTCGCGGCGGGTGAGATACTGTGTTCTGTGTCAAGCATTCTTTGCCTTCTGTGCCCACTGCGGGTCGAACGGCCTGCCCGTCTTGAGCACGCCGTAAGCCAAGTGGATGAGTTTGCGCATCGCCGCCCCGATGACCGCCAGCTTGCTCTTGCCTCTAGCTCGTAAGCCCTCGGCCCACTGCTGGAAGAAGGGGCTGCACCGCAGCGCCGTCACTGCCGGGAAGTACAGTGCCTTGCGCAAGCGCGCGTTGCCGCTCTTCGAGAGCCTGACTCGACCCCTGACGGAGCTCCCCGATTGCCGCTGGCGCGGCACCAGCCCGGTCAAGGCCGCCACCTGCCTGACCGAGCGGATGAGCACCTCGGTCTTCTTGATCTGCTCGGAGAGGTGCGCGATCACCTCCTCGACCGACGCCCTGACGGCCTCCACGGCGCTGCCCGACGAGAGACGGTTCTGCTCCGCGGTGCGCATCTCGATAAGCGCCTCCAAGCGGCGCACGAGCGCCTGCAACTGGCGCAGTTCGGGCGCGGGCGGATACCAGGCCGGCGGTCTGCGCTCCGCGCAGAAGCCCGCGATGAGGGCGGCATCCACCCGGTCGTTCTTCGTGCGCGAGAGGTGACTCTGTGCGTACCTTAATGGCGGCGGCTCTGGTGCAAATAGGTTGAGGAGTTGAAAATGGCTACCAGATAGAGTAGAAAATGCTGCTAACGCTGCCCATATCTTGTAGCCAATTGAAATTTTGCACCAGAACCGTTTCCTATAACCTCCCCCATTGTGTGCCCTCATTTGAAAGAGGACGGCAAGCAGTTTCTTTTGCCGCGCTGAAGCTGTCGCTTCATAGCGACAGCTTCAGCGCGAACTGTATGCGGCGCGCGGGTGTGACGGTGCTCGTCGCTTGCCCGAAGCTGGGGGCTTCGAGGAAGCGGACGGGAATGCCGTAGTTGGCGCGGTTGATGAAGTTGAACACGTCCACGCGGAAGATGAGTTCGCGCTGCTCTGCGAGGCGCGTGTGTTTGATAAACGCGAGGTTGAGATCAAGCACGTTGCCCGCCCGAAATGAGTTGCGCCCGACCTGCCCGTCTTGCCCGACGGGCGCAAGCAACGACGTGGGATCGGCAACTGCCAAGCGCAAAGGCTGTCTGCGGTCGCCGGTGACGACAAGGCCGCTCGTCGTGTGCAACCGATCCGTTAGGTTGCCGTCGAGGTTAACGTCGAAGATGGAGTTGACGGTGAAGGGTTGGCCGGTTTGGAAGCTGCCGAGGCTGGCAAGCTGCCAACTGCTGAGGATTGATCTGACGAAGGAGTTTTGCGGGTTGAGCGAGGGCAAGTCGAGGATGAAGTTGTAAGCGAAGCGGTGGCGCGTGTCGAAGTTGGCGGGGCCACGTTCGGCAGCTAGGTTGAAGCTGTTCTGTGGTAACGCGGCCGCGCCCGCCAGTTCAAAGATGTCCGATACGTCGTCGGTCGCTTTGGCGAAAGTGTAGGCGGTCTGCAACTGTAAGCGGTGACTGAGGCGTGTGCGCAGTTGCAGTTGCAGCGCGTTGTAATTTGAGTTGGCCGACGACTCGAAGCGGTTGACCACGCCGACGCCGCTCGTGGGCCGCCCGCCCATGAAGCCATCGCGCTGTGACGTGATGCGTGTGCCGGGCGGCAGCGACAAACCTAAGAAGAGCGGCTGTAGACCGAACTCCGAGAAGAAGCCGGCGTTGAAGATCAGGGGAATGATAAACGCCTCTTGGCCGAGATTGGGCGTGGTGAAGCGGAGCAGTTTGCGCCCGCGCGTGCCGACATAAGCCGCGGAGAACGCGATTTGGCGGCCCAACTGCTGCTCGAAAACGAAGTTGAATTGATGCGCCGTCGGCATGTCGAGGCGTTGCGCGGGGATGGTGAAGCCGAAGCTGCTTTCGGCGGGAAGCGTTCCCCGCCCGTGCCGAACCGGCTGAAGAGTTGCACTAACTGCGCAAACGAAAGCGCGGGGTTAAGCGTGTTGAGCGTGCCCGGTTGGACGACCGGCGTACCATTGAGCAGAGCCAAACGCGGGTTGGTTAGCCGCAACGGGAAACAGTTCGAGAAGACGATGCCGCCTACAGGGTCACGCCGTGGCTGGCACTCGCCTCGGTTGGGATCGAGGCCCGGAATGCCGCGTATGAAAGTGAAGTTGGGCAGCCCACCGCCCGCTAGATCAATTGTTAAGTAAGACGGGTAGACGTTGCGTGATTGGCTGACGACCGCGCCGAGCACTTGATCGTAAAAGAGGCCGTAACCGGCACGTATGACGGTCGCACCTCGATCACGCCGGAACAAATTGGGCGACCAAGCGACGCTCAAGCGCGGGGCAAAATTGTTGCGGTCGGGATCGAAGATGCTCGTGCGGTTGCCGATGAAGCTTTGCACGCCGGGCAGCAAGGCGAGCACCGGATCATTGAAGGTCTGCTCGATGCGCCCCTGCACCTCGCGCACGGGCGTGTTGTACTCGTAGCGCAGGCCCGCAGAGAGTACGAGCGTGGGCCTGATGCGCCATTGATCTTGCGCGTAGAAGTTGTACTGGTAGAAGCGCAGGTTGATGCCGGACTCGCCGCCGCGCGCGAGCGTCTGCGTGAACCCGCTAGGAGCTTCGGTCGCGGCAAAGCTGACGGCGGGGATGAAGCGGCCGGTGAAGGCGAGGTTCTCAAAGCGGTCGGTCTGAAAATCATAGTTGGCGGCCAACTGCGGCGCACCGGCGAATGTAATACGCGGGCGGGCGTTGCGCGGCAGTTCGCTGTTGAGCTCGGAGCGGCGCATGTCCGCACCGAAGACGAAGGTATGGCGACCGGCGCGCATGGTTAGTTCATCGGCCACTTGATACGTGTTGTTGACGCGCCGCTGCGGGAAGTTGAACACGTCCACGCCGACGGGACTGAAGCCCGCGATGTTGACTTGCCCGATGGGGCCGGTCGCCGCTTCGGTCAGGCGGGCGTTCGGATCGGTCGTGTAGAGCACGGGGCCTGTGTTGGGCGAGGTGCGGCCGTTGTTATCCATGACAGGCAGCGTGGCGTTGAGAATCAGCGGCGCGTTGAGCAAGAAGGGCGTGTTGGGCAGACTGCTGCTGGGCCGCAGGAGCGGATTGGGCACGTCCAAAAATTTTAGCCGGGTGCGCCCGTAAGAGAGGCGTAGTTGGTTGAAGATGGCGCGCGTTGAGTTGGGGCCGGTCAACTCGCTGTTGAGGAAGAGGGAATTGTTCTGTGTCCGCACACGCGGCTGCAAACTTGAGAAGAGCGCGCCGCCCGTGACGGGAATGATCCGCCAGTCGTCGGTAAAGTTGTAACGGTTGGTCAAGCTCTGTGGCGGCCGCGGAGCTTGAAGTTGACGTCGAACTTGCCGGAAGCAATCTTGCCCTGCGCGCTGGCGGGCAAACTTTGCGTGAACGTGTTCGCGCCGTAGATGCCGCGCGGATTATTCGGGAACGGATAGAGGCTGAAGATCGCATCGCCGCTCGTTGTCGTCGGGAAGGCAAAGGCTGTGCTTGTGCTAACGAGCGTCGGGTTTTGAAAGATGCCCGTTGCGCCAGTGTTATTAAAGCCGCGTTGCTCGACCGTTGGGACAGCGAAGCTCGCTTCTTGCATCGCGTTGTTGATGTAACCTTCGGCGGAGACGAAATAGAAGAAGCGCGGCGGCTGGCTGGGGCCGCGCGCCGGTTCAAGCGGCCCGCCCAAGACGAAGCCCGCCTGCCCGAACGTGAACGAGTCCTTAGCGCCGCTTTCATTGCGCACGGTGATCGGCACGTTGTTAAGTAAGACGGGCTGATTGTTGCCGGCGCGCAACGCCGTCACCCCGTTGCCGAAAGTTGTATCGAAGAAATTACGCGCGTTCAATTGGCTCGCATTGAAGAAACCGTAGAGCGCACCATGCGTGTTCGTCCCGCCCGACTTCGAGACAGCATTCACCTGCGCGCCGATGTTGCGCCCAAACTGCGCGGGCGCTAACAGCGTCGTCACTTGATACTCTTTCACCGATTCAATCGGCTGCGAGTTCAACGCCACAAAGCCTTGTCGTCTAACACCGATGTCCTCGTCGTTATTGTCCGAGCCATCGACCGTGAAGTTGTTGGCGCGCGACCTCAAGCCGTTGACGGAGAACTGCCCGGCCGAGCCGACGCCTGCGCCGACGCCGGGACCGGCAACCGAGCCTAATGTCTGTGGTGGTGGGGCAACACCGGGCAGCAGGAGCGTCAACTCGTCGAACGTGCGGACGATGGTGCGCCCGCCCAGCGGTAAGGTCGAAACTTCGTCATCGGTGAACGAGCCGCCCTGACTCGCGTTCGAGGCGTTGACGCGTGCGCGTATGTCCGTGTCTTGTTCCGTGAACGCGGGCGCGGGCGCAGGCGTCGGCGTCGCGGTGCCTGTGCCGGTCGGAATGGGGCTTGTTGTTGTCGGGGTCGGCGTTGGTGCAGCCGTGGGCGGCGCGGGATCGAGCGCGACGGGGACGGGCACAACCTCGCCCGTGCGCGAGATGAACAGACGTTGCTGCACTTCTTTGGTGACGTAGCCGGGCGCGGAGACGCGGATCGTATAGACGCCGGGCGGCAGTAAGCCTTGATAGAAACGACCGAGCGTGTCGGAGGTCCTCGGATAGGTCTGCCCGCTCTGCTGGTTGCTGATGAGGGCGGTCGCGCCTTCAATGGGTGCGCCGGTGTCGCTGTTCGTCACCGTGCCCTCGAACGCGCCCGTCACTGTGTCCTGCGCTTTGATCGGCAGCAGGGGCGTCAGGCAGAGAAGGATGGATAGCGTTAGCGCGCACATTCGTTGTGCGGTGAGGCAGGGCTTAGTTTGCATACATGCCCTTTACTTTGCGGTTTGCCTTGAATACCGGCTGACCAGTATGTGGCCGAAAAGGATTTGCACGCTGCTGCGCCGAAAGCCGTTGGCTTCGAGCAGGCTTGCGCTCTGACCTTCACCCGAAACGAGCAGCCAAACGTCCTGCGCGTTTCCGGTCAAGTCGCGGAAACTCTGTTGCGCCAGCTTGTCCGTGAGCCACTTGTATCTGAGCACACGCGCCTCGCCCTGTCCGTAGTAAGCCAGCGCGAGGGGGATGGAGTTAACACCTTCGGTCAGTAGGGCGGGCGGGCTCGTGCCGGCGAACTGCTGATCGAGAAAGCGGGCCAGCTCTCTGTGCCGATCCGGTTTGCGGCGCACTTCGCCGCGCGCCGTCCCGATGGCGTTCAAGCACAGAAAGCCTGCGAGTGGTACGACGACGAGCGCAAGTCGCCATGATGTCTGTTTAAGCCGACGCACGCCGAACGCCATCAACAGGTAGAGCGCAGGCGTGATAAGCAGCCAGTAGCGCGTTATGCTGATCGCGCGCGTGTCGAGAAAGCGATCAAGCAGCAGCACCCCGGCAAGCGGGAAAATGATCCACGCGCATAGAAGCAAAAGCTTGCTACGCTCGGCGCGCAACATCAGCAGGCCCGACGCGAGCAGCCCGTAAGCAGCGCCGACGCTCAACCAGCCGAGCGTAACTTCCGGCACGGAGATTAGCCGCGTGAGCTTGGCGATGATCTCTGTGCCCAGCGTCGCGGCGGTCAGGTTGCCGTGCGCCCACGCGATAACCTCGGCGGACGCGCGCCGCTGCGTCAGACTGATGACGAGCCAAGGGCTGAAGGCAAGCACGACGGACGCGTGCGTGATCAGCCACGCACGCTTTTGTTGTCGCCCCAGTGGCGAAGCGAACCAGATGAAGAACATCTGCGCGGCCAGAAAGAAGACGTACTCGTAATGCGTGTAAAGGCCCGCCACGGACGTGAGCGCGTAGATGACGTAAGGCGCGTGTGCTGTGGGGCGTTTGCGCGGGCGTGTGATGGCGTAGGTCGAGGCAACGGCCAACAGGACGAGCAGCGGATACATGCGCGCTTGTTGGGCGAAGTGAATCTGTTCGGGCATGAGGCCGAAGAGCAGCGCGGCAAGCAGACCGGTCCACTGATCGAAGAGTGCTCGGCCTAACAAGAAGAGTAGCAGAACGGTAAGCGTGCTGAAGATGACCGAAGGCAAACGCAACGCCCACTCGGATGTGCCGAAGGCGCTGACCCAATAATGCATGATAAAGAAGTAGAGCGGCATGTGTACGTTTCGCGCCAGCACGCCGGTCACGTCGCGCAAGCCGTGGTTCGCTTCAGGCATCAGCAGTTGCTTGTACTCGTGCAGCGTCAAGGGCATGGGCGGCGGCGCGTCGTTCGGCTCGGCGCGCAGGTAGACGTACTGATGCCCGGTCGCGGCCGGGACAGTGTAGAGTTCTTCGCATTCGAGTCCCTGTCGATCAAGCCCGTAGCATCTGAGCGCGAGACTTACAACCAGCAGCGCGAACAACAGCAGGCGCACGCCGCCCGCACCGCTCAACGCCGACAGCGCGCGGGCCGACTGCTTATCCTGTGCTTGCTGCTGACTCGATTTCATGTTCGCGTTCGTTGGTGCAGGCTGTGACGCGAGGAAGTGAAAGAGTGCGGGGCACGTTATTCAAAGGCGCGCACTCAGATACAGTATGTGTCGAATAAAAGTCAAGAGACAGGTGGGGCGTGGTGTTTGTGCTGCGCTGTGCGGGCCGCAGAAATCATTGACATCCTTTAAGCGTGGGTATATCGTCTGCGCTCAGTTAGTCCGTCGCAAATTTTGTTCATCGCCCGTCACCAGTCCACGTTTCGTTCCGGGTTTGCGGTCGCCGTCTTAAAGCCACGCCCGATGCCCTGAACCTGTTACCGCTTCCATCCTGCCGGGGCGCAGCGCGGCGGTCGCAACATCGCGCCAGCGTTCGAGCAGTCATTGACAGCCTCGCGCCTCAAGTCACGGAGGTTAGTTTCCAGATGCCGTTCCGGGCGTATTGACACTGCCGCCCGTTCTCACCAATCGTTCGTGGACCAGCGCAGCTACCATCCTGACTACGCCAACTCCGCGCCCCGTTCGCTCTCATGAATAGTCTCTAACCCTGATCTCTCAGTTGCCCGTCGAACAAGGAGAATGCCCCCATGTCTTGCCCCCCTCTGTCGAACATCCGGTGTCAACTTGCCCTTGGTCTGTTGCTTACCGCAGGTCTGAGCTTGATTTGGCTGGCCCGCACGGCCCTCACCGCCAGCCACACCGCGCCCGTCACCATAGCGAAGACACGCCAACGCAACGCTGCCGATGCAGAGACGCAGCGCCACATCAATCAGGCTTACGGTAAGCTGCCCTTGAGCTTTGAGGCCAATCGCGGCCAGACCGATGCGCAGGTCAACCACCTCGCGCACGGCCCCGGTTACACGCTTTTCCTGACGGCGGCCGAAGCGGTGCTCGTGCTGCAACCGGCCGGCAAAGGTGAACCGGCGGCAGCGAACGCGGCGGACGACGATCTTCAGGCTGCGAAGCGAACCGCACCGGAGCAGCAACGTTTGGCAAGCAAGGAAGCAAGCAGCAAGACTCCGCCCACGGTGCTGCGGCTGCAACTGCTCGGTACGAATAATCGTCCGACCGCGATCACGGGCGCGAGCGAACTGCCCGGCAAAGTCAATTACATCTTTGGCAGTGATGCGGCGCAGTGGCACACGAACATCCCGACTTACGAACAGGTGCGCTATGAGCAGGTCTATCCCGGCGTAGACTTGATCTACTACGGCAACCAACAACAGTTGGAGTACGACTTCGTGGTCGCACCGGGCGCGGACGCAGGCCGCATCGAACTCAACTTCGATGGCGCGCAGCAGATCAGGCTCAACGACGACGGCGGCCTCGTGCTCAAGACCGCTGGCGGCGACTTGCAGCAGCACAAGCCTTTCATCTACCAACAGCGCCCGGACGGCTCGAAGAAAGAGATTGGCGGGCGCTACGTGCTCAAAGGCGATGGGCGGGTCGGCTTCCATGTCTCGAAATATGATCGCCGCAGACCGCTCATCATTGATCCGATCCTGAGTTATCTGTCCTTCGTCAACACGCGCGGGCGTGGCTTCGCCATCGCGGTCGATCCGTCCGGCTTCGCCTACATTACCGGCTCGCTTGATCAAGGCGATTCGCTCCCGGCCACGCCCGGCGCTTTCCAGATCGCGGGCGGTGGCGCGCAAGACATCTTCGTTACCAAGCTTAATCAAGCGGGCAACGATGTGATTTATTCGACCTACCTCGGTGGCCCCGGCGACGATGACGCATACGGCATCGCGCTCGACGCGGCCGGCAACGCCTACGTCACCGGCTACGCCATGCCCGGTTTCCCGACCACGCCCGGCGCATACAAGCCCACGCTGGCGGCCGGCAACGATGCCTTCATAACTAAACTAAATCCGACGGGCAGCGGTCTGGTCTATTCCACCTTCTTCGGCGGTCTCAACTACGACGAGGGCGACGGCATCGTCGTGGACGCGGCGGGCAACGCTTACGTGGCAGGCCTGACCGAATCAACTGATTTCCCGACCACGCCGGGCGCGGTGCAGGCGGCGAACGCAGGCGGGCGCGATGGCTACGTGGCGCAGTTTAATCCGACCGGCTCAAGTCTACTCTACGCAACCTACATCGGCGGCGGCGGCACTGACTACGCCTCCACTCTCGCGCTCGATAACGCGAATAACATCTACCTTGTCGGCCAAACCACCTCGCTTAATCTGCCCGTAGTAAATTCGCTGCAACCACCGAGCGGTACTGATCGCGGGCTTTTCAAGACGGCCAACGGCGGGAGCAGTTGGAATCTCAGCCGCAACGGTCTCACCACCGGCACGATCAACGCTGTGGCTGTGAACCCGAACAACGCGGCCATCGTTTTCGCGGGCACGACCGGCGGCGTCTCGCGCAGCACCAACAGCGGTGCGACTTGGACGCCCACGGGCACTGTGCCGGGCGGCTTCGTCCAGACGCTCGCCATTGATCCCTTTGACGGCAGCATCGTCTATGCGGGCACGAACTACGGCGTCTTCAAGACGACCAACAGCGGCGACAGTTGGGTCGCCATCAACAACGGGCTGACGCTGCCGGCCATCTCCGGCGGGCCGCTCCCGGTCTTCGTCCGCAGCCTTGCCATTGATCGCAACGCGCCGACGACCATCTATGCCGCAGCCTTCGGCGGTATGTACAAGACCACCAACGCGGGCGCAAACTGGACGGCCATTAACACGGGGCTGACCAGCACCACCTTGCGGGCGGTGGTGATCGATCCGTCCAACTCGGCGACACTCTATTGCGCGACCAGCACGCGCGTCTTCAAGAGTACGAACGGCGGCGCAAACTGGACGCTCAGTAGTACGGGGCTGCCAGCCACCACCGCCTTCCGCACGCTGGCCATCAATCCGCTCACGCCCGCGACGCTCTATGTCGGCGGCAGTTCGGGCGTCTACAAGACGACTAACGGCGGCACGAATTGGAGCGCGGCCAACAACAACCTGCTCCTGCCGTACACGGATAACGTCGGTCGCCTGCCGCTCGTCGTTGCGCTGGCCATCGATCCGGTCGCGCCGAACACACTATATGTGGGCGCGAGCAACAGCGCCATTTCGACCGGCGCTTATCCGCTAGCGTCCGTGCTAAAGAGTACGGACGGCGGCGCAAACTGGACGGCGCAGACCAGTGGCTTCAACAACCTGAACAACAGCCTGTTCTCCTTCTCCTTCGACCCGACCAATCCGGCCATCATCTACACTGGCACGGGCGGCGACGCGGAAGCCTTCGTCACGAAGCTGACGCCCGGCAATGCGACACCTCTCTTCTCAAGCTATCTGGGCGGCGCGCGCGCTGAAACGGGTGTCGGCATTGCCGTGGACAGTCTCGGCAATACCTACGTGGCCGGCGGCACTACTTCAACGAACTTCCCCACCACCCCCGGCGCACCGCAGACAACGCTGCGCGGCGCAAGCGACACTTTTATCACCAAGCTCAGCGCCGCTAACACACTGGTCTATTCGACCTATCTCGGCGGCGGCAGCACCGAAGACAGCATCGGCCTTGCGCTCGATCAGGCCGGCAACACCTACGTCACCGGGCGCACGGCCTCGTTCAACTTTCCCGTCACCGCCGGTGCGTTTCAAACTAAGATCGGCAACCCCGGCGACGCCACCAAAAGCGATGCCTTCATCACCAAGCTCAACGCGGCGGGCAACGCCCTCAGTTATTCGAGTTATCTGGGCGGGAGCGGCAGCGAAGCTACTTCGACCCTCGTGATTCTGGGCAACGCCATCGCGCTCGATGCATTCGGCAACGCCTACGTCGTCGGCATCACCGACAACCCGAACACCTTCCCCGCATTCGACTACGTTAACGTCGATAACATCTTCGGCACGAACGCCACGTTCGTCGCCAAAGTTAGCACCGACTCGCCCTCTTACAGCATCACCGGCCATGTGACGACCAATACCAGCGCGCCTATTGCCAGCGCGTCCGTAGACTTGTTGAGCACCGACGGCACAATCTTCCGCTTTGCCACAACCGACAGCACCGGCTATTACGAGTTAATCAGCCTGCCGCCGGGCGATTACATGATAGAGGTCTTCGGCGGCGGCGGCGCAGGGTTCAGCTTCAACCCGGCGACGCGCACCTTCAACGGTCTGAGCGCCGATCAGACGGGCCGACTTCGTCGGCACACCGATCTATCAGGTTTCAGGCCGCGTCACGGGCGGGCCGTCTGCCTTCGGCGTCGCCGGTGTGACCGTGACGCTAAGCGGCGCGGCCACGGGCCACGGCCACGACCGATACAGATGGAAATTACTTCTTGGGTCGTTTCCCGACCGGCAATTACACGGTCACGCCGTCGCGGCCGGGTTTCACCTTCACCCCCGTGAACCGGACGTTGTCCGCCCTGAGCGCCGATCAAACCTCCGTCAACTTCACGACCAACTTCGTGCAGTTCTTTAACGTGACGGGGCGCGTGGCGAATACGAGCAATGTGGGCATCAGCGGCGTGAACATTAATATATTCCCTAACTCCTTCCGGCTCTCCGGCATCAACGGCATCGTCACCGATGCCAACGGCAACTATGCCATCAACAACGTGCAGGCGGACTTCCCGCTCACCCTCATTCCGGTCAAACAGGGCCTGACCTTCACCCCGTACAACCCGACGCTCCCCACCCTGACGGGGCCGACGACGCTCAACTTCACGGCCGCACCGGCCGCCGGCCTCACGGGCCAACTCGCCTACAGTCGTTTCAACCAGCCAACGAACAGCACGGAAATCTTCGTCGCCAACGCCGACGGCAGTGGCGAGGTGAACATTACGAATAACGCCTTCTTTGACGATGAGGCTAGTTGGTCGCCTGACGGCGCGAAGCTCACCTTCGTCAGCGACCGCAACGAACCCGCCGGCTCAATCAAAAACGACATCTATACGATGAACGCCGACGGCACGGGTCTCGTCCGCGTCACCAACAACAGCGCCAGCCCCAATCCTTTTCTCAGCGACGGCGAGCCGGCTTGGTCGCCCGACGGCGGGCGGATCGCTTTTATGAACGGCAATCTGGAATGCAGTCGGGCCGACGAGCTAGTCCCGATCCGGCTCAACGCAATAAACCCCGATGGCACGAATCGCACCCAGTTGACCAACACCTTGTTTCCCGAAGCATTCCCGGCGTGGGCCCCGGACAGCACGCGGCTCGCCTTCGCGCGCGCAACCGTCCCCGGAGATTGCAGTGGCGCGGAAGGCGACATCTGGCTCATTAACGCCGACGGCAGCGCGCAGACGCAACTGACCAACAACGCTGACGACGAGGTTGACCCCGTCTGGTCGCCCGACGGCTCGAAGATCGCCTTCGTCAAGAGCGTCCAATCGCCGGGCAACTTCAGCAGGAACATCTACATAATGAACGCCGACGGCACAGGGATCACTAATCTCACGCCGTTCGTGGTTGATGCCGCCAGTCCGACTTGGTCGCCCGACGGCTCAAGGATCGCGTTTGAAGGTGTCATTAATTTCGGCCCCGGCGGTAGCGGCAACAATCTCTTCGCTATTAACCCTGACGGCACCGGCTTGACGCAACTCACCAGTGCCGCGCAGCAGAGTAGCTTCGGGCCTGTATGGCGACCCGACCGGAACTTGCAACCCGCCAACATCAGCGGGCGCGTTGCCGACGCAAACAGCGGGGTCGGCGGCGTCAGCGTCACGCTCGGCGGCGCGCAGGCTGCGACGACGACGACCGACGCCAACGGCTTCTACGCGTTCCGCAATATCACGCGCGGCGGCAACTACACCGTCACGCCCACACTCGCCGGCCGCACCTTCAGCCCCGCGACGCGCAACATCAATAATCTCCTCGGCACGGCCGCGGCCAGCTTCTCGGCGGCCGTGGTCACGGTCGGGATCAACGGGCGCGTTGTGGACGTGAACAACCCAAGCGTGGGCCTCGGCAGCGTGACCGTTACGCTGTCCGGTTCTGCGAGCGGCAGCACGACAACTGATGCGCTCGGCAACTACGCCTTCACCAATCTAACGCCGGGCGGCAACTACACGGTCACGCCGGCACGCACCAACTGCGAGTTCGACCTGCCCACACTGACCTTCAATAATCAGTTGGTCAACCAGACGGCCAACTTCATGGCCACGCAGGTCTTCACCATCTCGGGCCGCGTCTCTGACGGCGCGACCAACGCCGGTCTTGCTGGCGTCACGATCACCGTCTCCGGCACGCGCACCGTCATCACCACCACCGACCAGAACGGCAACTACTTGCTCACGGTCGCCGCCGGTGGCACTTACTCGGTCACGCCGACTAGCCCCTACTACACCTTCACGCCGCCGCGCGCCGACTTCGCCAATCTAAGCGGACCGCAGACGGCCAACTTCGCCACGCTGCCCAACGCGACGCCCACGCCCACGCCGCCCTTGAACGACGACTTCAACGGCGCGCAACGCGATCTGCAAAAGTGGAATCTCGGCACGGTTTCGCAAGACCCGGATGATGTTGATCCACTCGTGCCGGTCGTGCAGCGCGCGGGCCGCCTTGAGATCACGCCGCGCGTTAATACGGCCGGCGCGCACTACAACGGCTATGTCTCGGTCAACTCGTTCGACTTCACCAACGCCGCTGCCAGCGTCGAAGTCAAGCAGACGACTACATCGACCGCCGAAACGATCTTCGGGCTTGGCAGCGATAACCAGAACAACTATCGCTTCGTCGTCACCGGCGGGAACAACCCTGCGTTCCCGCCGCACCGCGGCCGGCGCAGTCCGCTCGACGCGAACGACATGCTAGTGCTTGTCTTCCAAGTACGCATCAACGACATAGTCACGCAGGAAGTCATTCCTTATAACTCGGCGCTGCATCGCTTCTGGCGCTTCCGCCACGATGCGCCGCAGAACGCTATCCTGTTCGAGACGAGCGCGGACAACAGCGCCTACGTGGAGCGATACCGCAAGTCGCTTGATAAGAGCGTGTCGGCGTTGGCAGTGGAATTGAGCGCAGGCACGGCCACGCCGACCACGGGCGGCGGCACGGCCGTCTACGACAACCTCAACCTGATGGCCAGCACTATGCAGTTCTCCGCGCCTTCGTTCAGCGTGGCGGAGAATACGGGCGGCGCGCTCATCACGGTCACACGAACCGGCAGCATCGCGGGGCCGCCACGGTGGAGTTCACGACCATAGATGATCCGGCCGAGATTCGTTGCGACGATACGACGAACAATCACGGCGCGTCATACGCGCGCTGCGACTACGCGACCAGCGTAGACACACTACAATTCGCGGCGGGCGAGACGCAGAAGTCGCTGCTGATTCCGGTGATTGACGACGCCTTTATCGAAGGGGACGAGACGGTGCGCATCATTCTGCGCAATACGACCGGCGCGGGCCTAAGCGCCGCCGTCGGCGCGACCACGATGACCATCGTGGACAACGACACGAACCCGAACGCACCGAACCCGGTCTTCACCACGCCCTTCTTTGTCCGGCAACAGTATCTCGACTTCCTGTCACGCGAACCTGAAGTTGGCGAGCCGTGGTCGGCCGTCTTGAACAATTGTTCGGACGTGAACAACAACCCCAACTGTGATCGCATCACCGTCTCGGCCGCTTTCTTCGGTTCGCCGGAGTTTCGGCTCAAGGGCTTCTACGTCTTCAACTTCTATCAGGTGGCGTTCAATGGGCGGCTGCCCGCTTACGCCGAGATCATCCCGGACCTGCGCAGCGTATCGGGGCAGACGAGCAACGAGGTCTTCCAGAAGCTCGCCGCCTTCGCGCAAAATTTTACGCAACGACCGGAGTTCAAAACGCTCTACGACAGCCGCTCCAACGCACAGTTCGTGAGCGCGCTGTTTGTGCGCTATAACCTGACACAGATCACCACGCCCGACCCGGCGCAGCCCGACGGCGCGCAACTGGTAACGTTGACGACGAGCGATTTGGTCACGAGGCTGGCCGGCGGCACGCTGACGCGCGCGCAGGTAGTCAGGGCCATTGTGCAAAGCAACGAAGTGGGGAATGCGGAATTCAGCCGCGCCTTCGTGGCCATGCAGTATTACGGTTATCTGCGCCGCACGCCGGAGATAACCGGCTATCAGGCGTGGTTGAACTATTTAACCGCGCATCCAACAGACTTCCGCACGATGGTCAACGGCTTCATGAACTCGCAAGAGTACCGCCTGCGCTTCGGCGCAGCGCAATAGAGCTTATAAGATGGTAATTCCTAAGCGAACTGGACTAAAGAAATGAGTAGAATCGTCAAGCCATGCGCCGTTCGTGTCCAGCGTGCGGATATCATTGGGCTTAGGAGCTGGCCGACGGACGCTTCAAGTGCCGCGGCTGTCAAGTGCGATACCGCGTGCGCCCGGCGTGGACGGCGACACGCCTGAGCGACACGCTCAAGCGACGGCTGATTAATTACTTTGTCCTGGGTGTGCCGGCTTAACGGTTGCGCTTTCACAGCCTGGCGAGTGCGCCGCCCGTCTTTGACGACCAGGACCTCGTGAGAGACTTTGCGCAGCTGACCGCGGCCCCGCCCGAAGCGGTGAGGCCACTGCTCGCGCACCGCCACCGAATCGAGCAGGCGGTTACTCTTGAGGTGCGCGACGTACTTCCAGCCGAACGCTTCGAGCAGATTCAAGAGCGCGCCCGCCGTGTACCAACTGTCGAAAAGCACGCATTTCGGCTCAAGCCCGCGCTCGCGCGCTTCGCGCAACAACTCCCCGGCGAGCGCCACCTTCGACTGGCCCCCCTTCTGCCACAGCCGCATCCCGACCGGCACCTTGACTTGCCCGTCAGTCGAGACCAGCAGCACGGCCTGCACGCCGCGCACGATGTGAGCTGCGCTCGACGACCAGACCCAACTGACCGCCTCGGCCTTCTCCGCCCAGCGCCGCCACGTCGTGTCATCGAACACCAGGTAGCCGCCTTCGGCGACCATCGCGGACGAGAACTCTTCCCATAGCCGTCGTGACCAGGGGGAGGTCGGAATGCAGGAGGCAATGCAAGGCGTCATGCGACGTGTGTCCACACACATCTGCCAGCGCGGTGCAACTGGTGCGCGTGTTGCGGTAGATCGGGCCGACGAGATATGCTTCGAGCGCGGGAGTTAGTGCGGGCTGAATGTCAGTCATAGCAGCTACATTCTATGGCCCTTACGACCGCTGATTACAAGGCTTTTGCAGTGCACGCCACTCGCTCAGGTTCTCGAAAACTTAGTCCAGTTTCTTTAGGCATTACCTAAAAAGCTTGGCCGCCTCGGAGCGGGTCGAGGAGGCGGTCGCCTAAGCTAAAGGCGCGGGTCATGTGGCTGCCGACCTACTCACCCGACCTGTCACCGATAGAGAACTGCTGGTCGAAGGTCAAGGCACTGGGTGCCTGGTGAGCAACCGCGCACGGCCGCAGAACTGGATGCCGCGTTAACGCGTGCTCTGAGCGCCGTCACGCTCGCCGACATCGACGGCTGGTTCGGACACTGCGGCTATTAGTATCAGTGCAATTGCAAAACGCTATATTTTGGCTACGATTAGTTGTGCCATAGGGTATGCGTCTACCTCAATATAATTGAGCAGTCAGAAATTTTGGTAATGTTGCAAAGATTTATTTGAGGCGCGAAAATTCTTCGAACGCCTTTCATTCAGGCAGCGATCCCGAACACGCTCTCGACAAACATCGCCTGCTCTTGAGCATCACTTCCCGGTCTGCAAGTGTTCAACGACTCCAGTCCCTAGGGATTTATGTCGCACGTGTACTAATCACGTTGGCTACGCTTAATTGCTCCTGCGTCATCACCGCCTGCCGCACCAAATCTGCGCGCCGCTGAGCCTCTTGGGCGCGGGCGAGAAAGGCATCGGCGGTGTGTCCGTCTTCGCGCCTGCCCAGGTGCTCCGCCATGTGACGCAGCAGGAGCACGCTCTCTTCGACAGAGCGGATCGCGTTCCAGAGTGAATCCTCGACGCCTTCGGTGATCTCCGCCAGCAGGCTGTCAACCGAGTAAGCGTGCCCCGTGTGACAGCGGAAGCGTATGCGCTGTTCCTCATACAACTGCAAGAGCACGCCGTGGCACTCTGGGCAGGCATAGTTGGACGGCTCGCCCAACTTGAGCACGCCTGCGTCGAGTGCCGTATCTTCCTTCGCGATCCTAACTTCGATCTCCAGCTCGTCCGGCACTTCATACTCTCCTTCCTCGCCGAGCGGCGTGCTCGTCAGACGCACCAGTAGGGGCGCGATCTCCGCGACGGGCAGGCAATGATCCACGCGCACTTGTCTGAGCGCGCTCGCGGGCATCGAAGAGGCGAGCGCCTCGTGCGGGTCTTGCACGATGGCCGTGCCGCCGAGTTGTTTGACAGCCCATAGTCCCGCCGTGCCGTCGTCCAGATAGCCGGTCAGGATCACGCCAATGACGCGGGGGCCGTAAACCTGCGCTGCCGAACGAAAGAGCGGATCGACGGCGGGCCGGAAGCGGTTCTCTTTGGGCCCGCGCGTGAGCCGGACACGGTTGGGTTCGATGATTAAGTGGCGATCCGGCGGCGCGACATAGATGCGCCCCGGTTGCAGGTGTTCGCCATCGTTGGCAAACGCCGCCGGGAGCGCCCCGGCGCGATCAAGTATGTCGGCTAACACGCCCGGCGCTTCGGGCGCACTGTGCAGCACGACGAAGACGGCGGCCGGGAGGTCTGTCGGCAACTCGCCTACTATCGCCCGCAGTGCGTCGATACCGCCGACGGAAGCACCGACGACGATGATGTCCTTTGTTGGCACCAAGAGCCTCCTTCTGACCAAGACCTCGGACGAGTGCTGCGACCGGCCGACAGTTAACCGTAGTTGGAAAATTGATGAACTTATAATACACGGGGCGACGAATACTGGCGCGAATAATGCCCCACTATACAGAGCGCCCGAATTAAACTAAACTCTCTTTTCCGACCGTCGCCCTACCTCCCTTTCCAATCCCCCGTTGAAAAAGTTAAGGCAGGCGGCGATCACTTTCAATCTTAGTTTCATAAAACACAACAGCTTTAGAATATGAGCGGCACTACTGACAATAATGATCCCTTCGGTGAGCAACCGTTAAATCGGCCAATAGGCGACGACTTTCTGGTCGTGGGCTTAGGCGCGTCGGCGGGCGGCATCCGGGCTTTTAAGGAGTTCTTTGCCAACGTGCCGCCCCGTAGCGGCATGGCTTACGTCGTGATACTGCATCTGTCGCCAGAGCATGAGAGCCATCTGGCAGAGGTCTTGCAGTTCGCCACCGAAATGCCGGTCACACAGGTGCAAGAGACTGTCAAGATCGAGCCGAACCACGTTTACGTGATCCCGCCGAACAAGAGTCTGGCAATCAACGACGGTCACCTCGCGCTCTCCGAGATTACGCGCGTCGAGGAGCGGCGCGCGCCCGTGGACATCTTCTTCCGCACGCTCGCCACCTCGAAGACTGCGCACGCCGTCTGCGTTGTCTTGTCGGGCACGGGCCCGAACGGCTCGATGGGCCTCAAGCGCGTCAAGGAGATGGGCGGCATCTGCATCGTGCAAGAGCCGGCCGAAGCCGAGTACTCCGATATGCCGCGCAACTCGATTGCGACCGGACTTGTCGATTACGTGCTGCCCGTCGCGGAGATACCGCGCAAGATCGTCGCCTACAAGGAGCGGCTCGGTCAGACGCGCATCGCCGTGGAGTTGGCAGAGCGCCCGGAGACGGATGAGCAGACGCTGCGCGACATCTTCACGCAACTGCGTGTCCGCACCGGGCACGACTTCTCGAACTACAAGCGCCCGACCGTGCTGCGGCGCATCGAGCGACGCATCAACGTCCACGAACTCGACGGGCTGCGGGCTTATGCGCGCTTCCTGCGTGAGCACAAGGCAGAGGCGCACGCGCTCTTGAAAGACCTGCTCATCAGCGTGACCAACTTCTTCCGCGACTGCGAAGCCTTCGAGGCGTTGGAGCGCGCCATCATCAGCAAACTCTTCGAGGGCAAGGGCGCAGGCGATCAGGTGCGTGTCTGGGTGGCGGGTTGCGCGACCGGCGAAGAAGCCTACACGCTGGCGATGCTGCTCACAGAGTTTACGGAGACTTTGACGGGCGCGCCGACGGTGCAAGTCTTCGCCACAGACATAGACGAGCAGGCAATCGCCACCGCGCGCGAAGGCTTCTACACAGAATCGGACGTGGCGGACATCTCGTTCATGCGTTTGCGCCGCTTCTTCGCGAAAGAGACGGAAGGCTACCGCGTGCGCCGCGAGTTGCGCGAGCGCGTGCTGTTCGCACATCATAACCTGATCAAAGACCCGCCCTTCTCGCACCTCGATCTTGTCACGTGCCGCAATCTTTTGATCTACCTCAACCGCACGGCGCAGGAGCGCGTCATGCAGGTCTTCCACTTCGCCTTAAATCCCGGCGGCTTCCTCTTCCTCGGCACGTCTGAGTCCGTGGACGGCGCGGGCGATCTGTTCATGACCTTCGACAAGGAGGCGCATCTTTATAAGAGCCGGCCCGCGCTCGCACGCCTGCCCATGCCCGCGTATGACACGTCGTTTTCAGGCGGCAAGCGTGCGGGCGCAGTGGATTATGGGTTCGCCGAGAACAACGAACGCCGCGAGCGCGAGCAGCGCGTGCAGGAGTTGCGCGCGCTCGACCGACTCTCCTACGCGGAGTTGCACCAGCGACTCATCGAGCAGTACGGGCCGCCCTCGGTCGTCGTTAACGAGGAGTACGACATCGTGCATCTGTCCGAGCGCGCAGGGCGCTACATGCAGGTCGCGGGCGGCGAGGCGACGCACAACCTGCTCAAGCTGGTGCGCCCCGAAATCCGGCTTGAGTTGCGGACGGCGCTTTATCAGGCGCTACAGAACCGGACGAACGTTGAGGCGCGCGGCGTCGCCGTACAACTCGATGGCGGCACGCGCCTTGTCAACCTGCTTGTGCGCCCGGTGTTGAGCGAAGCCGACAACTCGCACGGCTTCATCCTCGTGCTTTTCGAGGACGCGGGTGCGGATGCGGCGGCGAGCGCCGACGTGGTCGAAGTGGTTGACGCGGGCGAGCCGGCGGCGCGGCGGCTCGAAGACGAGTTGGTGCGCGTCAAGGCGCAACTGCGCGCGACCGTCGAGCAGTACGAGACACAGACCGAAGAGTTGAAAGCCTCGAACGAAGAGTTGCAGGCGATGAATGAGGAGTTGCGTTCGACCGCCGAAGAGTTGGAGACATCAAAGGAGGAATTGCAGTCGGTCAACGAAGAGTTAACGACAGTGAATCAGGAGTTGAAGATCAAGATCGAAGAGTTGAGTCAGGCGAACGACGACTTCCGCAACCTGATGAACTCGACCGATATCGGCACGCTCTTTCTCGACCGCGCCCTGCGCGTGAAACTCTTTACGCCGGGCGCGTGCGACCTCTACAACCTACTGCCCGCGGACGTGGGCAGACCACTCTCCGACATCACTGGTCAAATCGCCGTCGGCGATTTGACCGCAAAAATTGAGCGCGTCCTCAACACGCTGCAACCCATCCAGCGCGAAGTTCGGACGCACGCAGGGCGCTGGTATCTGATGAACATTCTGCCGTACCGCACGATGGAAGATCGCATCGAGGGTGTGATCGTGACCTTCCTCGATATCACGCAGCGCAAGGCAGCGGAAGAACAGTTGAGCGCGAGCGAGGAGCGGCTGCGCCTGCTGATCGAGAGCGTCACGGACTACGCCATCATCATTCAGAACCTTGAGGGGCGCATCGAAATCTGGAATCCGGGCGCGGAGCGCATGTTCGGTTACACGGCGTCGGAAGCCGTTGGTCAATCCATTGCCATGATCTTCACACCCGAAGACCGTGAGCGCGACGTGCATCTTGAAGAGATGACGCGGGCGCGCGCAACGGGGCACGCGGCTGACGAACGCTGGCATCTGCACAAGGACGGCTCGCGCTTTTATGTGAGCGGGGTATTGACGGCCTTGCGCGACGGCGGCTTGCTGGGCTATGCCAAGATCGCGCGCGACCTGACCGAGAGCAAGCGGGCGGAGGAAGAGTTGCGCCGCGCGCATGAGGAGTTGGAACAGCGGGTCGCAGTGCGGACGAGCGAACTGGCGCGTGCCAATGAAACGCTGCAACGGGAGAACGCTGAGCGACGGCAACTCGAACGCGCCCGCCTACAACTGCTCCGGCAACTGGTCCGCACGCAGGAGGACGAGCGCCGCCGCATCGCACGCGAAATCCACGACCACCTCGGTCAACAGTCAACGGCGCTGCGGCTGAATCTCGAAGCACTCAAAGAAATGTGCTCGGCTTACGAAGAGTTGTGCGACCCGATTGCGCAGACGCAGACGATTGCCGCGCGGCTCGACGCGGACGTTGATTTTCTCGCGTGGGAGTTGCGCCCAGCGTCGCTCGACGACATCGGGCTTAACGCCGCGCTCGCCAACTTCGTCAAAGACTGGTCGAAGCACTTCCAGCTTCCTGCCGAGTATCATGCCACCAACATGGAGAAAGCCCGCCCCTCGCCGGAGACCGAAACCTGCCTCTACCGCATCGCGCAGGAGGCGCTCAACAACACCTACAAGCACGCGCAAGCTACTCACGTTGACGTGCTGCTTGAGCGGCGCGACCATCACATGGTGCTCATCATCGAAGATGACGGCAAGGGCTTTAACCCAGACGAGGCGACCGCCGCGCATGAGGGTCTCGGTCTGCTCGGCATGCGCGAGCGCGCCGGACTCATCGGCGGCACGCTTGAGATCGAATCCGTGCCGGGCGGAGGCACGACCGTCTTCGCGCGCGTCCCCGTCACGTTCCCCGGCGAAGGAGCATTGGACCAATGACGAAGCTCCGCATTCTCCTCGCCGATGACCACGAGACGGTGCGCGCGGGCCTGAAGTTGATCGTCAACGCGCAAGCCGACATGGAGGTCGTCGGCGAAGCCAGCGACGGTCGCGCGGCGGTCGTCCGCGCGCAGGAACTTCTGCCCGACATCGTCGTGATGGACGTGTCCATGCCGCACTTAAACGGGCTGAAGGCGACCGAGAAACTTAAAGCCGTCTGCCCGCAGGTGAAGGTCCTGACCTTGACGCGCCACACAGACGATGGCTACCTGCAACAGATACTACGCGCGGGCGCATCCGGCTACGTGCTCAAGCAGAGTGCGCCTACCGAACTGCTCCACGCTATCCGTGCCGTCGCCGGGGGCGGCAAGTACCTCGACCCGGCGGTCACGGGCAAAGTCATGGGGACTTACGCAGGGCGACCGGCTTCCTTGCGCGGCGAGGTGCAAGGAAGCTTGAGCGACCGTGAAGCAGAAGTCCTGCGCCTCATCGCGTGGGGCCACAGCAACAAAGAGATCGCCGCGCGCATGGAGATTAGCGTCAAGACGGTTGAGACGCATAAAGCCAACTCGATGAAGAAACTTGGCATGCAGAGCCGCATAGACATCGTGCGCTTCGCGCTCCTGCAAGGCTGGCTCGAAGATACTTAGGAACTCTCACGACAGTTCCCATCAGCTTTCACACTTTTCCAAGCAACAACATCTTCCGCCCCCTGTAGGGATAATCCCTTTTCGCCCTGCGGTCCTTCCCGATAGGCGAAAGTTTTCCAGCGTGTGATAGTCGCGTTGCTCGAATAAGGAAGGTGGCGGCGTGTTCCTGACCCGAAGTTCGGCAGTTGCACGCGTCAGCCTCTTGGACGTGAGCCGAAGTTCAGCCTGACGATCTGAACCGGACGAGGGAGACCAAAGAGGGGTGAGTTCGCTTAGTAACCCGCCCTTTTTTATCGCCCGCTTCACCCCCAACCAATTTAAGCTCCGACGGGCGGCGAGCTACGATTCGCGGCTCATCATCATTTTCTCGCACTCTGCTAATTATGGCTGCTTTATCACGCCACCCAAACGCCATGCCTGCGCGCGCGCAAGCTGCGGGCATTCGGCCGCACGTGCTGGTGGTTGAAGATCACGACGACACGCGCTTCCTGCTCATGTACCTGTTGGAGCAGAAGGGCTATCGCGTTAGCGTCGCCGCTAACGGCGAAGACGCCGTGCGTGTGGCTGAGAGCGAACATCCCGATCTTATCCTGATGGATGCCACGCTGCCGCGCCTCGACGGTCTGGCGGCAACGCGCCGGATACGCGCGACGCCCGCGATCTGCAACGTGCCGGTTGTCTTTCTTTCCGGTCACGCCGAAGCCCGCTTCCGCACCGCGGCCCTTGAAACGGGCGGCAACGACTTCATCACCAAGCCGTTCGACATAAGCCAACTGGGGCAGGTCCTCGACAGGCATCTCGGACAAGACGGGGCGGTAAAGACAAGATAGCTGCGAAAGGTTTTCCAATGAGCGCATCGCTTCTCGATCAACGAAAACTGTTCGGACTTTTTGAACTCGACTCGGCGGGGACGGTGCTTTACTCCCGCATAGAACCGGACGGTCACACCATGGGCGAAGTGCCGGACGTAGCCGGGCATAATTTCTTCAACGAGGTTGCACCCTTCGAGAATGCGGAAGAGTTGCGCAGCCGCGTTCGCGCCTTCACGAACGGCGACGGGCAAGCCGACAACTTTCATTTCACTTGCCGCGTTGACAGTGGCCCTTTGCCCGTCAAGGTTCTCCTCGCGCGCATCTGCGAGCGGTCGAACGGCAAACACACGAAATCCATCCTCGTGCATATTAGAAAAGTTTAGCCGACGCATTCCGCGCCGCTGGCTTTGACTCGATCTTGGTTCTGGAACGGAGACAGTAATGACGAATAGGTTTGAGCATAATCACGACTACATGCGCCAGGAGTCCGGGCTAAGATACGGCGGCGCGGATATGACCGTCGGCGCGCGCCCGGCGACGGGAGATACGTCCGGCATGAACCGCGCACTGAAGTCTATCAAGCGTGTTCCGTTCAACGGACTGCTCACCAACAAGCTGCTGACGGCGCTGCCCGGCGAGGACTTCGCGCGCCTGCTGCCGTACCTCGAACCAGTCTCGCTTGCTAGTGGCGAAGACCTTTGCGGGTTTGGGGAAGCTATGGAGCACGTTTATTTTCCTGAGAACGCAGTGGTCTCTCACCTCTATATTTTGGTGGACGGCAGCACGGCTGAAGCCGCCTTGATCGGCAAGGAGGGCGTGGTCGGACTCTCCACCATCTTAGCCCCTCCCACGCCGACACATTGGACGCAAGTTCTCATCACCGGCACTGCCCTGAGGATGCGCGCCGAAGTGATCAAAGATGAGTTCGCGCGCGGCGGGGCGATGCAACGCCTGCTGCTCGCTTACGCGGGCGCACGCATCGAGCAACTTTCTCAGAGAGCCATCTGCAACGGTCGTCATACGGTGGAAGAACGTCTGTGCAGTTGGCTGTTGATGATTCATGATCGCGTCGGGGACGACCACTTACCGCTCACGCACGAAAAGATCGCCGGCCACCTCGGCACGCGCCGCGCCGGGATCACCGAAGCAGCCCTCGCACTCCGTGATAGAGAGATCATCACCTACAGTCGCGGACAGATTCACATCACGGATCGGCCGGGGTTAGAGACGGCTGCCTGTGAATGTTACCGAATGCTCAGCCAGCAGAATCTCATACCGGCGCAGATGTAACTGACCCGCTCATGTCCAAGACGACGCATCCATCTGCCAGTGAAAACCTGCTGCTCGCCGCACTCCCCGCAGAGGAGTATGAACGGCTTGCGCCGCACCTCGACCCCGCGCCGCTCAGCCTGAGCCAAGTTCTCTTCCGGCCCGAAGACCAACTCCGGTATGTTTACTTTCCGACCGACGCAATCGTCTCCCTCCTCACGTCTCTGGAAGACGGCAGCGGGATGGAAGTCGGACTCGTCGGGCGCGAAGGCGTGGTCGGCGTCTCCGCGTTCTTAGGCAGCAGCGAAACGACAGTCGCCACCGTGCAAGCCACTGGCGGAAGCCTCAGGCTGGAAGCGAGTAAGCTGCGGGTAGAGTTCAGCCGTGGCGGTATGTTGCAAAGCGTGCTCCTGCGTTACACGCACGCGCTGATGGCACAGGTTTCACAGTCGGTTGTTTGCAATGCACGCCACCACATCGAGGGGCGACTCGCGCGTTGGCTACTGATGTTCCACGACCGATGGCGGCGGGACGAGTTCGAGTTGACGCACGAGTTTATGGCGAACATGTTGGGCGTGCGCCGGGCCAGCGTCAGCGAGGTGGCAGAGAAACTCCAAGAGATGGGGTATATTCGCTACCAGCGCGGACACTTCATAATGCTCGACCGCAAAGGACTGGAAAAGTTCGCCTGCGAGTGCTACCCCGTGGTCAAAGAGAAGTTCGACGACTTCCTGTTCTAGCTATCCGAACCAACCCGCCCCGCTCAGGTCGCAGCGTCTTAAAGCGTACTTACATTCCATCTCTTGCCTGCTACAATGCCCCGTGTCGCCTTGCTTTCATATCTGATTGCTGGTGACGACGCACTTTAGGCAAAAGCTCTTCCCGCCACAAGATAATGTTCCGCAGCATGGCAAGGGGTAAATTGTGAACCAGACGAGCAGCAGCCAGCCGACGGTCTTGGTCGTTGAAGATGTCGAGGAAATTCGGGCGGGGATGCAGCGGTCTTTGCGCAACTACGGCTACCGCGTGCTGACAGCAGCCAACGCCGATGAGGCTGTTGAAGTCGCCGCGCGCTGCCCCTTAGACCTCATCCTCACAGAGGAAGAGTTGCCTACTTTTGCCGCCCTCATGGAGCGGGCGCGCGCCGACGCATCGCTCAAAGGTCTGACCGTGGTGATCATCAACCCAGACGCGGAGGATGGCACGAGCTACGCAGGCGCGGTGGTGCTCAACAACTACGATCAATTGAAGTGCCTGCTGCTTAGCCCGGAAAGAGTACAACGCTTGTCATAGCATGGGCAGGGCCCGACCTACCGCGTTGTTAGTCGCTCAACTCAGCGTGCGGTGCGGTTGCCGCCGCGCACCTGCAACCCCATCAGCCGCGCCGGAAACGTGCCGAAATCTTCGACCTCCCATGTGTTACCGTCTTTGAGCCGAACCTTCGCCGCAGGGATCAGCATCCCCTCACCCGCGCCGCGACGCAGATACAATTCCGCGTAGCCGAACCTGTAATCCTCCGAGCGTGTCCCATAACGCAGTTCTGAAATGCGCAGATTGCGCTCGTAGAGAACGATCAGTTTGGAGCCGCCCTCCGCCGGGGCAGAGATAATAGCGTTGGCTACAACGCCGATGCCTGTACCAAGTTGAATCCGCCCGGCATTCATCCCCGAAAGCACCCGCAGCAACTCGTCCTGCCCGCCGGATTGCAGCGCCGTTTGGAGTCGTTGCACATCGTCGGTCGAACTGAGCCTGTTAATGATGAGCGTAAAGGGTGGCGCTTGACCTGCGCGCCGCCCGCTGACGAAGTACACAGTGCCTGTGACGGTGCGCCCTGACAGCCTGCTATCCTGACCCCGCACTCCCGCTACCGGCTGAAAGAGCATGATCGCCGCGACGCAACACAGCGCGCATAACAAACTGCTCCCTGTTCTTCTCTTCATGGTTGCCTTTCTGTTAGTAATCATCTCATGGACTTGCATTGTCCAAAAACATCCTCGGTCTCGATAGCTTCACGCCTTCGCGGGCGAGGAATTAGAACGCATTAAGGGGAAACGACAGAGTAGCAGAAGACGGCACAACCATCTGTGCGTTCACGTACAACACGCGCCCGCGCTCGATGAAACAACGTCAACCCGACGGAAGTTCACCCACTGAAATGTGCCCTGTGAACCATTCCCATCGGGCGCAGACCATTGGCACTCGTCCGCATCATGTCCGATTGAAGATTATCCCCGCCGCGCCCTCAAATCCATCGCACATAGAACCGGCACTGCAAGGTGCGAGCCTAACATGCTTCCGCGACCTAACTACCTTAGCTTTGGTGTTGTACGCCGGTGTACAACATTCAGCACGTCAAGAAGAGTCGCTACTATGGACCAAGATGTATTCTGAAACCGGCCCGCACTAACAGTGGCGGTCCGAGCGTCAAGGCGGGCGTCCGCCCAACCTGATAACGCGTGTTAAGCAAATTCTCGGCCGCCACAAACAGCTCCACCCCGCGGCCCAGTCGTTGGGCGGCGAACGCGTCAAGGGTAAAGAAGCGCGCCAGCTTTAAACGGTTAAGATCATCGTCGAACTGACCGCCGATGGCGCGGCCTTGAAAGCTGAAGGTGTGCCGTGAAGAGATTTTGTAATCAATGCGGCATGTGAGCGTATGACGGGGAACCTGCGGCAGGAGCAATCCTTCGAGTGCGATGTTCGCCGGGAAACGCACGACCGTGGCGCGCGTCAGTTGGTAGCCGCCAGAAAGCGACCAACGCGCGTTGAGTCGCACGTCCGCGTCTGCCTCAACACCAACCGAACGCGTCCGTCCAAGGTTCTGCCGCTGCCGTGTGAGTAAGGCCGGCGTCTCGTTCAGCGTCACATTAGCGACTGGTCGCGCAAGTTCCAACCAGAAAAAGTTTACGCGCGCGCTGAAGCTTTTGTCTGAAGAGGCAAGGCCAATGCCGGCCTCACCGCCAGAGAGGTGCTCTGCGCGCAGGTTCTCGTTGGCGAGGGTTAGAACGTTTCCAACGCGGAAGGCTCGGTAAAGCTCGTTGAGGGTGGGGGCGCGGAAAGCGCGGTAGGCGGAAGCGTATAGGGAAAGCCGCTCGGTTGGGTGATAGAGCAAGGACGCGCGCGGGCTGAAAGCCGAGTCCGAACGGTCGGGGAAGACCGTCACGATATTGGGGCCGGGTCGACCCGCAGGCCCGGTCGCCGTGAGCGCATCATAATTACGCCAACGGTCGAGGCGGCCGCCGACTGTCAAAAGCGCATGCGGCGCGAGGCGGATACTGTCTTCCACGAAAAGCCCCACCGTTCGTTCTTTACCACCCGCGCCGATCCTGCTTGCGGGGCGACCCGAAGCGAAGATCAACTCGTCGCTCGCGCCGCGCACCTCGCGCGCTTCGCCGCCAGCGACTAACACGTGCTTCGACCCGAAGGCGCGCGACCATTGCATCATGAAGCCTGCGGCCTGCGCGGGCACACGTTGATTGCGCGTGAGGGTTTCGCTGCCGCGATCTTCGGAGACGGCTGAGAAGCTTTGATCGAAGACTTGGGAGTTGGTGTAGGCGCGTAAGGTGAATGTGCCGGCCCAATCGTGTCGCCAGTTGCCGCCGACTATGGCTTGACGGATGTGTGTCCGGTTGCGTTGCAGCAGTGTGCCGTTGTCGCGTGCTTCGCCAAAGTAAGAGCCGCGTGCGAACACGTGCAAATCCCGCGTGATCTCACGTTCGATGGTCACGCTTAAAGTTTTATACCTTGATGCCGCAGGCGTATCTATAAGCCCGCGCTCTGCCGGGCCCTGTAAGAAGTAGCCGCCTGTATGGAATGTCTCAGCGGACAGACTCGCGCCCCAGCGCCCTTTATGCGTGCTGGCAAAGAGCGAGGCATCGAGTGTCCGTTGACTGCCGTAAGCAGCCGCGAACGCGAGCGTGGATCGTTCCGCGATCCGTTTGCTGCGGATGTTGATGACCCCGCCAAGGGCGGCGCTGCCGTAGAGGTCTGACGCGCCGCCACGCAGCACTTCGACACTAGCAACTGATTGGCGCGGGACGCGTCCCCAATAGACCCAACCACCGAAGGGATCGTTTAGCGGCACGCCGTCAGCCAGCACGAGGGCCCGGCTCGCGCCGCTCGCGCCCACCCCGCGCAGCGAGACGCCCTGAGATGTTGGGTTGGCAGTGCGGCTACCGGAACGGCGGAACAGTTGGAAGCCCGGCACTTGGCGTAGCGCGTCGTCGAGCGTCAGCGCAGCGGTGGCGGAAAGCGTTTTGGAGGTGAGCACAACGACGCTCGTGGCAGTTTCGCCCAGCTTAGTCTCCGTGCGTGTGGCCGTCACTATTACCAAATCCGTGATGGGTGCGGGCGTGAGCACAAGCTCAACTTCCGTCGTGCTGCCGGACACCTGCCATGGCTGTGATCGAGGTGCGAAGCCTTGCGCACTGACTGTGAGTGTCCCTGCGATTACGGGCACATTGGCGAAGGAGAAACGCCCGTCGTCGCCCGTCACCGCGCGCTGTATAACTGACGTGCCCGTGGTTAAAGAGATTTCCGCTCCGCGTATGGGTGCGCCTGCGCTGTCAAGCACTACACCTGCAACGCGGTGTGTTTGGGCGACAGGCTCTTGCGCCGCGTGCGCATGCAAGTGGAGCGCGCAGATGAGCACCAGCATAACCAGCGACTTAACGGCCTGTGATAGTTGCATGACTCACACAGCAATATGTTGCATAGTGGCACAACGCATAACTCAATCACTGCTGCACGTGTGATCGGCTTTGCATCTGAAGTGTTAAGTAACTAATGACGTAACGACCGAAGGTACGTTTATGCTTAGACAACTATACGCGCATCCTAAGTACGATAACGGACATACGGAGCGGAGGTCATGGACTACGATAGCGACTCGCCGAGAATTATGTTCCCCTGTTCGCCTCGGCTTGCCACCGAACTGCACGTAACAGCGAACCTCCTCTGCTCCCGAATATATGGAGACGTAATGGCCTATACCGGGACAACTACGTTCTTACTGTGCACGCGCAGCCTCTTATTTATCTCCTGCCTTTTACTCGCTCAGTCCTGTAGTCATAACGCACCAAGCCCACAGCCGCAACAGGCGCAAGGCACGCAACGTTTGTCAGAGGCGTCGGGCGGTGCGCGCGCCGGTGAAGGACAGGAAGATGGGCAATGGCTGATGCCCGCCAAAAACTTTGCGAGCACGCGCTACAGCGGCCTCGCAGAGATCGACGGCAGCAATGTTAAGAACCTCAAGGTCGCTTGGACGTTCTCGACCGGCGTGAATCGCGGGCAAGAGGCCGCGCCCATCGTGGTCGGCGACACGATGTATGTCGTCACACCTTATCCAAACATTCTGTACGCGCTCGACCTCAAGAACTCCGGCGCAACTAAGTGGAAATATGAACCTAGTCCTGTCGCCGCGGCACAGGGCGTCGCTTGCTGCGATGTCGTCAATCGGGGCGCAGCCTTTGCGGACGGAAAGATTTTCTATAACACGCTCGATGCGTACACGGTCGCCGTTGATGCCGCGACCGGCAAGGAAGTTTGGAAGACCAAGCTCGGCGAGATCAATAAGGGCGAGACGATGACGATGGCCCCGCTCGTCGTCAAAGACAAAGTGCTGGTCGGCAACAGTGGCGGCGAGTTCGGCGTGCGCGGCTGGCTGACGGCTTTGAACACGACCGACGGCCGCGTCGCTTGGCGCGCATATTCGACCGGCCCCGACGCGGATGTGCTCATCGGACCAAACTTCAAACCGTTCTACGACATGGATCGGGGTCAAGACTTAGGCGTCTCGACGTGGCCACCCGAACACTGGAAGATCGGCGGCGGCACGGTCTGGGGCTGGATTTCGTATGACCCGGAACTGAACCTCATCTATTACGGCACAGCTAACCCCGGCCCTTGGAATCCCGATCTGCGGCCCGGCGACAACAAGTGGACCTGCGGCATCTTCGCGCGCAACCCCGACACGGGCGAGGCGCTTTGGTTCTATCAGTTCGGCCCGCACGACCTCTTTGACTGGGATGCGATCAATGAACAGATACTACTTGACATGCCCATCAACGGGCAGCCGCGCAAAGTCCTCGTTCGGCCTGAACGCAACGGCTACGTCTATGTTATGGATCGCACGACGGGCGAGGTGCTATCGGCAAATTCTTTCGTGCATATCACGACGACCAAGGGGGTCGATCTAAAAACGGGCCACCTCATACACGTCGAAGAGAAGCAACCTGTATCGGGCAAGGTCGTGCGCGACATATGCCCGGCCGCACCCGGTGCGAAAGATTGGAGTCCGTCAGCCTTCTCGCCGCGCACGGGCCTCATCTATCTGCCGCACAACAACCTCTGCATGGACTTCGAGGGCGTTGAAGTTAACTACATCGCGGGCACACCCTACGTTGGCGCGAACGTGAAGATGTACGCGGGGCCGGGCGGGCATCGCGGCGAGTTTACGGCGTGGGACCCGGCGGCGGGCCGCGCCGTGTGGAAGATTACAGAGAAGTTTCCTGTCTGGGGCGGCGCAGTCGCAACGGCCGGCGACGTAGTTTTCTACGGCACGATGGAGGGCTACTTCAAGGCCGTAGATGCACGCACAGGCGATCTGCTGTGGCAGTTCAAGACTGGCTCAGGGATCATCGGCCAGCCAGTCGTCTATCGCGGCCCGGACGGCCGTGAATACGTGGCGATATTGTCGGGCGTGGGCGGTTGGTCGGGCGCGATTGTCGCCGCCGGCCTCGACCCACGCGATCCATCCGCTGCGCTTGGCTTCGTCAGCGCGATGAGCGATCTGCCGGATAACACGACGAAAGGGGGCACGCTCTATGTCTTCTCGCTGCCCTGAGGTTGTGCGCGCGTCGTGGTTGATGCTGTTCATCGCTATGACCTGCGCGTGCGCCGGTTGCACGAACCAAGAGTTGCCGCAGGCACGCACGCAGTTGGCGCAACCGGAGCGTCCCGTGGGTGTGTTGCGTGTCTGTGCTGACCCGAACAATTTGCCTTTCTCGAATGCGCGGCTCGAAGGGTTCGAGAACAAGATCGCCGCGCTGCTCGCCGAAGATTCACATACGGAACTTCAATATACTTGGTGGGCGCAGCGCCGCGGGTTCTTTCGCAACACATTGCGCGCAGGTCAATGCGACGTGGTTATGGGCGTGCCCGCCAGTTTCGAGTTGGCGTTGACGACTGCGCCTTATTACCGCTCAACCTACGTCTTCATTTATCGCAAAGGGCGCGGCCTAAGCGTGCGCTCGTTTGACGATCCTATCTTGCGGCAACTGAAGATCGGCGTGCAGATGATCGGCGACGACTTCACGAACGCGCCGCCCGCGCATGCGCTGGCCGCGCGCGGCGTTATTCAAAACGTGCGCGGCTATACGGTCTATGGCGACTATGCGCAGGCGAATCCAACCGCGCGCATTGTCGAAGCAGTGGCGGCGGGCGAGGTTGACGTAGCGGTTGTGTGGGGGCCGTTGGCAGGCTATTTCGCTCGACGGCAGAAAGCGCAACTTGAAGTCGTGCCTGTCTCGCCGCAGATCGATCTGCCGTTCCTGCCTTTCGTCTATGACATTTCGGTGGGTGTGCGACGTGGCGATGATTCGTTCCGCGAGGAGATCGAACAGTTCCTCGTCAAACGACATGTGGAGATCGAACGCATTCTCGATGATTTCAACGTGCCGCGCGTGGGCGCAGAGGCCGAAAGGTGACGGCGAAGGAGTGTGCGATGTCTGACCTGCGACACGTCCGCAGTTTGGCCGCCATAGTTTGGTGCGGCATCGTCGCCTGCGCGCTTGTTTCGTGCGAGCGCGAGGAGCGAGGCTTCCGCGTCAATCCGCCGTCGTCGGGTCGAGTCCAATCCGTTCGTCTGTCTGAGTTGCAGCCGGGTCAGCCCGCGTCGCCCTTCGTTACGAAGAACGAGTATGAGGACAACGCCTTCGCTGTCTCGGAAGGCAAGCGCCTCTACGAGTGGTACAACTGCGTCGGCTGTCACGCGCACGGTGGCGGCGGCATGGGACCGGCGCTGATGGATAACAAGTGGCTTTACGGCAGCGACTCGACGCAAATCTTTGCGACCATCGTTGAAGGCCGCCGAACGGCATGCCCGCGTTCCGTGGCAAAGTGCCGGACTATCAAGTTTGGCAACTCGCGGCCTACGTGCGGAGCATGAGCGGGCAACTGGCGAAAGACGTGTCGCCGGGCCGCGACGATAACATGAGCACGAAGACGCCCGAAGCCTCGACGGAGAAGTTGCAGCCGAAGCAGATGGGCGGCGTGCCGAAATCGGCGGAGATGCCGTAATGAAAGTAGGCAGCAGACAGCAGGCAGCAAACAGTAATGAAGCCAGAGGCACGAGGCTGAGTAGGATTATCTTTCAGGCTGCAAGCTTCCGATCATTGCTCTGCTTGTTGGTTACTACTTACTGCTTACTATTTTTGTCCGGCTGTTCCGGTGCGCAGTCGGCGCTTGATCCGGCGGGGCTGCAAGCTGCGCGTATAGGCTCGCTCTGGTGGCTGATGCTCTACACGATGACGGCGATCTTTATCGTCGTTATGGCCATCCTGTTCGGCGCGGCCTTTCGTGCGCGCCACAGACCTGTCCGTGGCGCTGCGTCAGACGTACCTGATACGAAGCCTGATCCCGATAGGGAACGGCGCATGTCGCATGTAGTGATCAGCGGCGTCGTCGCAACCATCATCACGCTGTTCGTGTTCCTTGTAGCAAGTTTCCTGACGGGGCGGGCACTGTACACGTTGGCCTCGGACGCGCAGGCATTAGAGGTGAAGGTAACGGGTCGCCAATGGTGGTGGGAGGTCAAGTATAACAACGCAAATCCGAGTTGGATCGTGACGACGGCGAACGAGATTCACTTACCGCTGGGCCAATCTGTGCTGGTCCGGCTCACGTCCAATGACGTGATCCATAGTTTCTGGATTCCGAACCTGCATGGCAAGACCGATCTTGTGCCGGGGCACGAGACACTGACGTGGATTCGCGCCGACCGCATCGGTACTTATCGCGGCCAATGTGCGGAGTTCTGCGGCCATCAGCACGCCCACATGGCCTTCACGGTAGTCGTCGAGCCGCCCGAACAGTTCAAAGCGTGGTACGACGCGCAACTACAATCCGCCGCACAGCCGGCCACAGAACAACTGGCGCGCGGGCAGCAGGTCTTTCTATCCTCGCCCTGCGTCATGTGCCATCGCATCCAGGGAACAAGTGCGGGCGGCGCGGTCGGCCCAGACTTAACACACATTGCGAGCCGCCCGACCATCGCAGCGGGCACTTTAGAGAACACGCGCGGCCAGCTTGCGGGTTGGATCATTGACTCACAGCAGATCAAGCCCGGCAATCATATGCCGCCAAACAACCTTGAAGCCCAAGACCTGCAAGCACTGCTCGATTACCTGCAAAGCCTGAAGTGAGACGGGAGAAGCGCCAGTGGCACGACATGCGATGACAGGGCCGGAGGCAGCGCAGCAATCGGGCGCGGCTGAGACGGAGCGCACCACCGACATCGTTGCCGAGCATGAGCGCCGTGCGCTGGAACAGACTTGGAACAACCCGCCCGGCCTCTGGGGCCAACTGACGAGCGTTAATCACAAGACCGTCGGCGCGCGCTTTATCATCACTGCCTTCGTCTTCTTCATCCTCGCCGGCATCCTCGCTGTGTTGATGCGCATACAACTCGCGCGTCCCGAAAACAAGTTCCTCGGCCCCGATCTCTATAATCAGATTTTCACAATGCACGGCACGACGATGATGTTTCTATTCGCCGTGCCTGTGATGGAAGCGATGGCCGTCTATCTCGTACCCTTGATGGTCGGCACGCGCAGCATCGCGTTTCCGCGTCTGAACGCCTTCGGCTACTGGATCTATCTATTCGGCGGCATCATGATCTACGTCGCCTTCGTCTTGAACGTCGGGCCTGATGTCGGTTGGTTCGCTTATCCGCCACTCTCAGGGCCGGAATATTCGCCGGGCAAGCGCGCAGACTTCTGGGCGCAGCTTATTACCTTCACGGAAGTGTCCGCCTTAGTCGTCGCAACCGAACTCATCACGACTATCTTCAAACTGCGCGCGCCGGGCATGTCGCTGAACCGGATACCGCTTTACGTTTGGTCAGTGCTCGTAATGGCTTTCATGATCTTCTTCGCCATGCCGACCGTGGCGTTGGGGAGCTTGTGCTTGATCCTCGACCGACTTGTCGGCACACACTTCTTCAACCCGGCCGAAGGGGGCGATCCGATCTTGTGGCAACATCTCTTCTGGTTCTTCGGCCATCCGGAGGTTTACATCATCTTCATCCCGGCCACGGGATTTGTCTCCGCCATCATTCCAACCTTCGTGCGCCGGCCTATGTTTGGCTACACGGCGCTTGTTTTATCACTCATCTCGACGGGCTTCATCGGCTTCGGCCTCTGGGTGCATCACATGTTCGCGGTCGGGTTGCCGCACATGGGCGAGAGCTTCTTTACGGCGGCGACGATGATGATCGTGATCCCTTCGGGCATTCAAATCTTCTGCTGGATTGCAGCCATCTGGGCCGGGCGACCAGTCTTTAAGACACCTTTCCTGTTCGTGCTCGGCTTCTTCTTCACCTTCGTGCTCGGCGGGCTGACCGGCGTGATGCAGGCGAGCGTGCCGCTCGATCTGCAAGTGCATGACACCTATTTTGTCGTCGCACACTTCCACTATGTCTTGATCGGTGGCGCGCTCTTTCCACTCTTCGGCGCGTTCTATTACTGGTTGCCTAAGATCACTGGTCGCATGCTCTCCGAGCGACTGGGCAAGATCAATTTCTGGTTGATGTTCATCGGCTTCAATCTGACCTTCTTCCCGATGCACCAGTTGGGCCTCAAAGGCATGCCACGACGCGTCTATACCTACCGGCCCGGACTTGGTTGGGAGAATATGAATCTACTCGCAACTGCCGGCGGTATATTGCTGACATTAGGTGTGCTGCTCTTTATCATCAACTTCTTTTGGAGCCGCCGTAACGGCGCGATGGCGGGCGATAATCCATGGGGCGCAAGCACGCTCGAATGGGCGACCACGTCGCCACCGCCGAGTTACAATTTTCTATTCACGCCGACGGTCGCCGGCCGCGATACGCTATGGACGCAGCCGCCCGATCAACCTGTCGTGGTCGGCTTGCGAAGCGACGTGCGGCAAGTACTCGTTACCAAGATGCTCGACGCGGAGCCGGACTATAAAGACGAGTTTCCAACGCCGAGCATCTGGCCGTTGCTCGCGGCGCTAGCGACGACGGCGATGTTCATCGCGTCGATCTTCACGCCACAGGCCGTGATCTGGGGTTCGATCCCGATTGGCATCACATTAATAGGCTGGTTCTGGCCGACGCGCAAACAGGCCGAGGAACATCCGCCCGAAGAAGTCACAGAAAAGCTCGGTGAACCGGCGGCGCTGCATTTCCGTGAGGAGGCGTCATGAACGGGCGACCTACGATTGACGTGTCGGAGTTGCCGACCTACGCCTTCGGTCATCGGCAACTAACTTGGTGGGCGACGTGGAGCATGATCTTCATGGAGGGCACGATGTTCGTTATCCTCCTCGTCACCTACTTCTTCCTGCGCACACGCGTGCCCGACTGGCCGCCCGGCGGAACGCGGCCGCCCGAATTGCTCTGGGGCACAATCAACACCGGCATCATCCTCGCAAGTTGCATCCCGAACTACTTTGCAGAACGGGCCGCACGGCGGCTCGATCTGCGCCGCGTGCGCCTCTGGATGATCGTGACGCTCGCCTGCGCCATAGCCTTCGCCGTCGTTCGCATCTTCGAGTTTCGAGCTTTGAATTGTAGTTGGGAGCAGAACGCTTACGGCTCAATCGTCTGGTTGAACCTGGGCTTTCACACGACACATCTGCTGACGGACATGGCCGACACGGTTGTGCTCATCGCCCTAATGTTCTTCGGGCCAATCGAGGGCAAACGTTTCGTGGACGTGTCGGAGAACGGCATCTATTGGTATTTCGTCGTCGCCATGTGGCTGCCGCTCTACGCGGTCATCTACATCGCGCCGCGCTTCTTATGAAGGCGAAAGATTAAAGAAGTGGACTCTGAAACTGCGAGTGATTTCAAAGCGGGCGCGGGCGCGCTAACACTGTGGCTGGGACTGCTCGCGGGGCCTGTGGCCGTGCTCTTGCAGTTGCAGATCAACTATGCGCTCGTGCCGAGGGTCTGTAGTTCAGGGCGCGAGTGGGCGCTACACCTTGTCGCGTTCTTGGCCTTGGCCGTGACAGTCGTGGTTGGTCTTCTTTCATGGCGCAATTGGCGGCGGACGGGCCCGCGCCGGGCAGACGACGGCGCGGGCGTTGTGCCGCGCAGCCGCTTCATGGCCGCCGTTGGCATACTCATCAGTGCGCTGATGACGCTCGTGATCGTTGCGCAGTGGTTGCCGATCTTTATCTATGGCACATGTGATAGATGACGTAATGAAAGCCAAAGGCAAAGGGACCAGACGGAATTGGACGGAAGGGCGCGGCTCTCGCTACAGGTTCGTCAAGCAACTTTTATTGTTTATCCTCTTTATGATTTTTGCCTGCATGCCCATAGCCGCACATGAGGGCAAGCCGCACAAGTTCGGCGATCTAATCTATACGTGGGGCTTAGACCCTTTGGTCATCGCGAGCCTCGCACTATCGGGCTGGCTCTATCTGCGCGGCGTGAGGCGACTATGGCGCGGCGCAGAGCGCGGGCGCGGGCTTCGCCGCTGGGAAGTGTGGGCTTATGCGGGCGGCTGGTCTGCACTGTTTGTCGCACTCGTTAGTCCATTGCACCCGATGGGCGCGGTGCTCTTCTCAGCGCATATGACACAGCACGAAATTCTGATGCTGATTGCTGCGCCACTCTTTGTGTTAGGTCGGCCCGTGGTGGCGTTTCTCTGGGCACTGCCCGTCGCTTGGGCGCGGCAGGTCGGCGGGTGGGCTAAGGTCGCGTGGTTTCAACGTGTGTGGCGCGCAGTGACGAATCCGCTTGCGGCGTGGGCGATTCACGCTGTCGCGTTGTGGCTGTGGCACGTGCCTGTGTTGTTCGAGGCAACGCTCAGGAGCGACTTCGTGCATACGCTTCAGCACGTGTGCTTCCTCGGCTCGGCGCTCATGTTCTGGTGGGCGCTTATACATGGGCCGCAGGGCCTCAAGGGCTATGGCGTAGCGGTGCTTTATCTATTCACCACTTCCGTACACAGCGGCGTGCTCGGCGCGCTCATCACCTTCACGCGGGGCGCCCTCTATCCGGTTTACAACACAACAACTCAGTCGTGGGGGCTGACGCCGCTCGAAGATCAACAACTCGGCGGCCTCATCATGTGGGTTCCGGCCGGCCTTGTTTATATCAGCGCGGGCCTTGCGCTCTGCGTGGGCTGGCTGCGCGAGTCGGAGCGGCGTGTGTTGCAACGCGAGCAGGTTGCGCTACAGTTCGAGCGCCAATAAGAGCAACGTTTGCGGCCGTGAGGTTTTCAGGCAGATGGGCAACGAGCAGGCAGTAGTAAAGACAATCAAGTTGATCATAACGTGCGGGTTTGGCACGGCCCTTTTCGCCATCGCATCATGCGGCGGCGAGGCACAGCGCGCGGCGGCCGAAATGACGGGCGGCGATCCTGTGCAAGGGCGCGCGAAGATCAGTAAATATGGTTGTCAGACTTGTCATACTATCCCCGGCATCACGGGCGGCGATGCCCTCGTCGGCCCGCCCTTAAACAAGATCGCCAGCCGCACCTACGTTGCAGGCGTTCTGACGAACTCGCCCGACAACATGATCCGCTGGCTGCGCAACCCGCAAGCGGTTGACCAACTGACCGCCATGCCGAACCTCGGTTTGGCTGAGCAAGACGCGCGTGACATTGCGAGTTATCTCTACACGTTGAAGTGAAGTCATCCCTGCTGATCAAACTGCTCGCCGCCCTTTGCGCCCTGCAACTCTTGAGCGCGTGTGCCCAACGTGCGCACGGGCCGCTCGCTTACGTGAGCAACGAGCGCGACGGCACGATCACAGTCATAGACACAGCCGCCGACGTGGTCGTGTCAACGATTCATGTCGGCGCGCGGCCTCGCGGCATCCGCCTGAGTCCCGACGGCCGGCGCGTGTACGTCGCGCTGAGTACGCCTTCAGGTAAACTGTATGACCCGGCAGAGAATAAGATCGCGGCTATTGATACCGCGACAGGTGAACTTGTAACGACTTACAACGTCGGCTCAGACCCGGAACAACTTGCAGTTAGTCGTGACGGCACGCGGCTCTACGCCTCGAACGAAGACGCGGGCACGGCGTCCGTGACCGACGTGCAGACGGGCCAACTACTCGCAACTCTGATCGTCGGCATTGAGCCGGAAGGAGTGACCATTAGCCCCGATGGGCGTTGGGTTTACGTGACCGCCGAGACGAGCAATACTGTCTCCGTCATAGACACGCAGGCGAACCGTGTGGTGGAAACTTTCATAGTTGATGCGCGTCCGCGCGACGCGGCGTTCGCGCCAGACAGTTCACGCGCTTACGTGACGACAGAGATCGGGCGCACGGTGGCTGTCGTGGACATGAATGCGCACAAAGTTGTCCACCGCATGCATGTGCCGCGCGCCGAGAACGTCAAGCCGATGGGTGTTGTCGTCTCGAAGGACGGCCAGCGCATTTACGTGGCAACGGGGCGCGGCAACACTGTCGTGGTGTTTGACACAGAGAGCTATGAGGCGTTGACGACGATACCTGTCGGCCAGCGCGTCTGGGGTCTGGCGATCACGCCCGACGGCAAAAAAGTTTATGCCGCTAACGGCCTGTCTAATGATGTCTCGGTGATCGATACGGCCAATAACCGGGTGCTTAAGAATATCAAGGCCGGGGATGGGCCTTGGGGCATCGCGGTCGAACCTTGAACCGGCCGCAATGGGGATGAAAGAGCGCGCTTGCTGCCGGGCCGGCTAATTTAAATGCTGCGTTAGAACCGCTAACGAGGGCACTACAATGCAATATCACGCTATCAGCAGTCGAGTGGGGCAACGCGCCTTGCCTGTCGTCCCGATTGCGCCGTAGCAAGTCGTCGGCTAAGATTGCAGCAACCGAGGCGTTGGTGAATCCTTCATCTCATCGGTTGATGGGGTGAGGACATAGACCGGATTAGATCAGGCGCAAGAGCCTTGGGGCTTCGCGCCTGTTCGCTTCTCAGCCCGCCGCGCCTCCCTACTTCGCGCCCGCCCTTCACCTTACACCGTAGCGTCCAGCGCCCATGACTCCATTTGATCAACGAGATGCGCAGGCTACTCACTTCAGCCAGCCGCAAGTTCAGCCGGAGCATGACGAGCAGCAGAGCGTAGTCGCGCGCACCATCAGGCTTACTGCGGTCAGGGCCGGACAGCAGATGCCTGACCTCTTTCGGCGTCAGTGCCCTGCCCTGGGGATCGGTCGGCAGCGCTGGCGGCGTGCCCAACTTCGTCGTCGCAGGGTTGAGGGATACGACGCCCCGACGCGTAGGTACTCGAAGAACGAGCGTATGATGGCGAGCTTCGTGGCGATCATGTTCAACTTGCGGCGGGCAGTACGTAAGCGGTCGCGGTAAGCTTGCCCCTGCGCCGGCGTCACTTGTGCTGAATGGACGCCCGACGAATTGGAAGAACTCGCGGATGGCGCAGTGGTATGCGGCGCGCGTCTCTTCCGGGAGTGATTTGTAAATGAAGGGGCCGAGCTAATCTCAGGTCGAACCCGTGCGGTGGGGTGGGCGGCTCAGCCGCAGTCTACGGCGGTAGGAATTAGATCGCGGCCGGTGTGGTCGTGCTCATCCAACTATTCTAGTCACGGATGCTAACCATGTGCCCGACGTAATCAATGGTGAGTTGTGTGCCATCAAGTAGTTCTGTGCCGAGCAATGAGTCATCGCTGATAATCACCCTGACGGTGCGCACCGCGCCCATCCATTCGATCTCGGCCAGCGCCACGCCCGCCACAAACTGCTGCCCACCGACCATCTCGAAGACCTCGCGCCCGACGATGGGCAGGTTGAGTCGTGCCACCAGACGCCGCGGCAGCACAAGCGCGCCGGTGAAGCCCGTGCCGACCAAGCACTCGACCGTCTCGCCAGCGGTGAGGCGCAGCGGCAGGAGGGCTTCGCGCGCACCGGTGACCCTACCGGTCTCTTCTGCCATAACCGCTCAGGGTGTCCGCTGCGGCGTGACCGACGCGGGCGAGGTAGAACAGACTATTGGGCAGGGCGCGATGGGCCTCGACGAGCGCTTCCGTCCCGGTGTCCCCAAGGAAGTAGCGGCCAGCAGCAGGCTCAATGGCGACGTAGCGCCCGGCGTGTTCAGGCGCTTCCCCAGCGCTGCACATCTGGCAAGTTGGGCGGGCTTGTGTCCCGGCAACAACGAATCAGCGGGTAAGCGTCGGTCCGCTCAAATCACCAAAGGCAGTCCGTATCTGAGAGCTGCCGTGCCGCAAGCGGCGTGGCCGGCGGTGCACACGAAGAACACCTACCTTGCGGCGCAATATCACCGGCTGATCCGGCGGATGGGTAAAAACAAAGCTCTGATCGCAGGCGGACACAGCCTGCTGGTCATCATCTACCATGTGCTTGCTCGGAACGCCAACTACCGGGAACTGGGCGGCGATTACTTCGAGCGTCAACATCAACAGACGCAGCAGCACCGCTTGATCAAAAAGCTTGCGGCGATGGGTCTGAAGGTGACCGTCGAGACTCTCTCGAAGGCTGCTTAGGTACGCTTCAACCCCATTTTCATAGCAGATACTCTATGGCAGTAACAGTTCAGGAGGTGAGTGTGATTGACTGGCCTCGGAGCACCTGTTCGATGGCACCCAGCACCGCCTGACCCTGCTTACGTGCCGTCGAGAGCACGCTCCGCAGGCGGCAGAACTGACGCGTCCCCTCCCCCGAGCGGAAGCAGCCGCCGATCTTCTGTTGCAACTTCACCATCCGCAGATCACGCTCCGCCTGGTTGTTCTCGAACGGCACTCGGAAGTCTGTCATGAAGCGCAGCACCTCCTCGCGACGGCTCTCTAACCTCGCCACCAGTTTGCGCGCTTCACTCTGCCCGACGCGTCCGCGCCCCCTCCTCGCTTCCGCCACCCCCGGCTCAACCCGGCGACTCCTGCGCTCCGGATTCAGCTCCAGCCCGCGCTTGACCAGCCGGTCATAGCGGCCGAAGTACTCCCCTGTTCCTGCTCCGTCAGCGCCGAGCGGCCAGCCCCGCGCGCCCCCTCCACCGCCGCCTTCATCTCTAAAAGTAACTGCGCCATCGGTGCGGCCCACTGCCCCCGCTGGTGCAGATGACTCTCTTCGATGTAGGTCAGTTCCCGCAGCAGGTGCGCGCCGCACAGAGAATGCCGGCATTGATAGTAATAGCTGTAAGCCGACCAGCCGTCATGCACGCTCGTCCCTCGGAAGGCCGGGAGTATCCCGATCTCATCCATCGCCAGCTTGCCACGTCGGGAGTCACAGGCGTAATGCGTCAACTTCTCTGTGCTGGCCACGTGCACGAACCTGCCTGCGCCCGCCACCCGTAGCCCCGTCTCATCCACATGGATGACCGATGCTTGCTTGAGTCGGTGCTTGATCTCCACTTCCGTGGTGAGCGCTCGCCCGGCACATTCAGCAATAATGCGCCGTAAACTGCCCGCCGAGACTGGACACGAGAAGAAGTCCTTCAGCAACTCAGCGGCCCGCCGGTAGGGCAGGAGCTGGTAGTTAGTCAAATAGATGGCTCGCGCTCGTACCCCAAGCCCGTACTGGACAGCCGCCTTGACCACTTGCGGAAAGCGCCCCTTCGTCAACGCGCGCTGCTCGACCACCCACGGCTTGATGGGCGGGATGTCGATCACCTGCCGACGCTCACACTTGACGATGTAGCCCGCAGCGAGCGCCGCCCCGCAGTCGCGGCAGGCCGTGGCAGCGTGCGGCACCACTGTGTCGGGCTGCTCGCTCAAGGCTTTGCTGTGACCCGGGTGTCCGGGCTGAGCCGCCCGCTCGCTTCCCCGAGGGTCGTCGCAAGCTCTTCGTGCGCTTGATAGAGTTGGCGGCCTTGGCTGCTGGCGAGTCCATTGCAGGCGGTAAACTTGAGTTGTGTGAATCCTTGCCGACACTGACCGCCTCCAGTTCGGCTATCCGCCGCTTGAGCTGATAGTTCAGAGCCTCCTGCCGCCACAGTTTCTCTTTGGCTCGCTTGAGTTGTTGCGACAGCTGCTCGTTGCGTGCGCGCTGCACCTCGATAATCCGTTGCTGCCGTGCTCCGAGGATGCGCTCCTGGTCGGCGAACTCTGCCAACAACCCCTCGATGTAGTGAATCGTAGGTTGTGGCCCTTCATCGTACAGCTCATAAAGCTGCTGGCAAGTGAGCACTTCCTACCACCTCAACGCTGGAAGCCGGGCTATCAGAACAAGGCTGCAACCCTAGAAAACACGCGTGGCAGGGCGATAACGCCGCGATAGCCTTTCTTTCACGGCTTTTCCACCCTACCTCCTGAACTGATACGACCCACCACGTTGGATACACAACTGATGAGTTTGTGTATCCAATCGCTGATTTTGATGAATTTTTACTTATGCTAAATGTAATATCAATCTATGTGTAACATTATTACTTGAGCTTTGCCCCTAAAGTCGGACATTAGAGTCAACTGAAAACTTTATGGTCAAAACAAAGTCCGGTTCAAGCTCCACCTCGAAGGCCCCTGTTTAGTAAAATATGTGAAGAGCGGACAATAACCGGCCTCCGTTTAGCAAAATATCTGAATTCCTAGGCGGCTGAATATCTCGTGTAAGGTACTGAATTAGCAGATGTTAGTTCCATTGTTACTCTCCCACTATTTACTTCCCTGTTTGGTAAAAATTCTGAAGATTTACATTAGGCGCTCGTGAAACCTAACATTGAGACGAGGTATTCTTCGTAGGGTGGGACATAAGATCATGTTGCTGAAGTTGTGCTGCTAGTGAATGATCCGAACTCGTTTAGTAAAAGACTGCCAATTCAGTAAACAATATGCAGACTAGTATCTTCATTTTGGGCAATTATATAGTTGACGCACCCTAAGCTCATTTCGGTCCAAAACACGCCTTAACTTGCAGCTATTTCAACCGCCATTAGTACCTGGGTGCGTCAACTATATAATTGTCCTAATTGGGAGGGGACGCGCTTCCCTGTCGTGGCTGGTCTTTGGGATAAATCTATCTAAATTTACCTTGACCCTTTATAAAGCCTCCTGTATTGTCACGCGACAACAGGAGGTTGGTTCATGTCCAGACGGAAGCCAGACGATCTGATTACCGTGGCCGAAGCGCGAAAGCTGCTTGGGGTCAGCACTGTCAAGATCGCCCAGCTACTTAAAAATGGTACGCTCCGCCACTTTCCGAATCCATTGGATGGGCGCGTCAAATTTGTCAGCAAAGCGGCGGTCTTGGAGTTGTTGCCCCGGCGCGCGGAGGCCGCATGAAAACTATTGCTATCGCAAACCAGAAGGGTGGGGTCGGTAAGAGTACGACCGCGGCTACGGTAGCGACCGAACTGGCGATCCGCGAGTACGACACATTGCTTATCGACGCTGACCCGCAAGGCAACGCCACACAAATCTTCTTTAGTCCCGATCAGATCACCGCTACCCTGTCGGACGTGCTCATGGGCGGCGGCAGCGAACCGGCCGCTTCTTTGATGGAGAAGGGGCTGACGACCGCGATTCCGCATCTGGACATGGTGGCGGCGACCATCAATCTGGCGAAGTTCGAGCGCGAAAGCCCCTTAGCTATCACTAAGTTACGGAGCGCGCTCAAGGCTGTCTCGAACCGCTATGACTTCGCCATCATCGACACGCCGCCGAACCTCGGCTTGCTGCTGACCGCGACGTTGACGGCTGCGGATTACGTGATTATCCCGGTCAAAGCTGCCCCGTTTGCCCTCTATGGCTTTGACGACTTGCTTGATGCGATCAACGGCGCACGCAGTTTGAACGAACAGTTGAAGGTGCTGGGCACAGTCTGCACGATGTTTGACAAGCGGATGAACGTATCGGGCACTTCCCTGCTGGAGTTGAAAGAAAAGTCTGGCGAGTGGGTATTTAGCACCGTCATACACGCTCAGGCCAAGCTGGAAGAGTCGCCGTTCGTTCACCAACCCATCCAGATTTACGCCCCGAATACGCGCGGGGCCATTCAATACGCCGAACTTACGGACGAAATCCTTGAGCGTATAGGCATGGCTGCGAAAGCATCGCACTTGAGCGTAGTACAGAAATGACAGAGCCTAAACCAAAACAACGCAAGCCCAAGCTGGAACTGCGTGAACCGGCTAAACCTTTCGGCCCCACCGGAGCCGCGCACGGTGGCGGCCGACCATCCGATGATGGAGATACTACGGCTGGCGCAGGCGTTACCTACCCCACCCACGCCACGTACCCCACCCACGCCACGCACGGACGGCATGCCTATTGCCCCGGCGCGCGACTTTACCCGCGTTCCTAACTCCGTCGTGCGCGAGGTCGTACCGAAAGGCCACTTCGTCGGCAAGTCGAAACAACTCTACGATTGTCTTTATTACCTGACGCGCGGCGCGGTCGTACCCAAACGAAGCGTGACGCTGCCTAAACCGACCCTCATGCAGAAGGCCGGGATCGGCTCGGAACGGACGCTGTTGAAGAATTTGTCGCATCTGCGAACGGTCGGTTTGGTCGAGGTTAACTACACGGATGGAAAGCATGAGGGGAACGAATATACGGTCTATTTACCTGAAGAGATCGGGCTGAGCGACATACCCACCCCACCCACGCCACGTACCCCACCCACCCCACGTCACGCACGGGTGGAACTACCCCCCGTACCCCCCGTAGAAAGTGGTGTGGGTGACGTAGGTTCCCGGCCTTTAGAATCAACAGTTTCGGCCCTGCCTAAGACTTTAATACAAGACATTGATCGATCTGATGATGAGGCGTTCGCCGATCTGCTGGCAAAATTGCAGCAAACGAGCAAGGAAGCAACGGGTAAAGACATAACTGCGGCCGAGCGTAACAAGTGGGGTGAACTGGGCGAGTTGCTGATGGCCGAGTTTAAAATCGCGGCGGCGCGCACGGGGTCTGTGTCTTCCGTGCCGGCCTTTCTCACCGAGCACTTGCGGCGGCGTCTGTGGAAGAAGGATAAGGCGCAGATGGAGCGGGAAGCGGCGGCAGAGACGCCAACTCAGCCGACTGTGGACGCGAGCAAGTGTCCGGATTGCGGCGGCTCGAATTGGTGGTATCCGGAAGGGTTAGAGAAGGGTGTGGCCAAGTGCCAACACAAACAACTTAAAGCAGGGCAGCCGGGCGGTCAGGAGTAAGCACCTGCCGGGGCGATGAAGCAACTATGAACAGCCGCGACGCAGACGTTGAGCCGGCCCAGTCGATCCGGGTCACTATCTTCGACCAGCCTTTCACTTTACGTTCACCCAACGGGGCTGAGCACGTGCGCGAAGTGGCGCGTCTGCTCGATGCGCGGATGCGCGAAGTTTCGGCACACTTGACGACACACGACGTGGCCAAGGTTGCCATTCTCACGGCGTTGAATCTGGCCGACGAATTGCGGAGCGTCAGGGCGTTCTACGAACAGCAGGGCAGCGGCGCGGCCGTGCAGCCTGAATCAGAGACTGCACGCACAACGCAGCCACAAGAGCCGGCGGGGCGGCAGTCGAACGCGGGCGAACAGTCTTGGTTCGATGCCATCTTCGACACGCCGATTTCGACTAAGCAGGCCAATGAACGCTTGAGCACACAGGTGTCGGCCCGGTTGCAGACTTTGAATCAGCCTGAAAACGATAATCGGAACGAGTAATTCTGCGCCTTGAAGGAGGGACATCCGCATGAACGGACTGCACGCCCTTGAACTAAAATCCTTAAGCCTGTCAGACCGGCTCTTGCGGCGCAAGCCAAAAGAGAACGCCGCGATCCAGATCAACAACTATGTCGCCAGCACGGCCCTTGAAGAAGTGACGGGACACGACCTCGCGCGCATTCTCTCCGAACACGCGTGCAGTTATGCGGACGTTAAGCCGGCGCTCACTGTGATCTACACGCAAGTGGTCAATCACTTCTCGCAGGACGGACGCATCTCTGCACAGGAGCAGGCCGATCTGGCGCACTTGCAGAAGGTGTTTCGTTTGAGCGACGCCGAGGCGGCCGCGCTCGACCGCGAAATCTTGTTGCCGCTCTATCAACAAGCGGTGGGCGCTTATTTCGCCGACGGGCATTTCACCTTCAAGGAGCGTGAGCAGGTTGAACGACTGGCGCGCGATCTGGGTCAGGACGAAGCTGAAGCGGACGCGCTTGTGTTGGGCGAAGCCTTCAGTGCGTTCGAGCGCAGCACCAAACGTAACACTGCCGACGGGCCGACCGGTGATGGTTAAGAAGGGTAGAGGTTATAGCTATGAACGCACCGGAGAACATGCCTGAGGCCGCGGTCGCGCAGGAGATCATCGGGCTTGAGCGGCAACGATGCGACGCCTATGTGACGCGCGATGTGGCGGCGCTTGCGCGCCTGTTGCCCGAACACTTCACGTTCACACGCCCTTCGGGCATCGTGCTCGACCGCGCGCAACTGCTGCGAGCGATTGAAGGCGGGGAACTAACGTTCGAGAGTTTCGACCGGCAGGTTGACGATGTCAACGTGTACTTGAACACAGCGGTTGCCATCGGGCGCGACACGGTCAAAGCTCAATATCAGGGACGCGACATCAGCGGCCATTATCGTTTCAGCAACATGTACGTGCAGCGTGCTGACCGCTGGGAAGTAGTCGCCACACACGCGAGCCAGTTGGAGACATAAGCCGTAAGTTGTCGGCCAGTCCTTATCCTTCAGCGCAGTATACCAACTTGATCCCAAGCCGAATGTTGCCCGGTCACTAACTAAAGCTCGATCAGTTCTTCGAGCTTGACGGGCCGTTTCTGCTCGACGCTTGTGCGCGCGGCGATGCCAGTCAGGCATGACATTGCGCCGGCCCGCGAATCGGGCAGACGCATGTAGTCGGGCGCGCTGGCGTGGCGGAAGATCAGGTCGCGCAGGCGATCATCACCGCCGCCGTGTCCACCTTCCGCCTTGGGCAACGCGATCTTCTGACGCTTGCCGAAATTCTTCGTGACGTGAATCTCTGTCTCTTCGGCTGCGGGCCAAGGCTGGCGTTCATAGTCGCGCACTTCCAAACGGCCCCGCTCGCCGTTGAAGGCGACGCGGTAACCCTCGAACGGCATGGCAGCGTTCAACGAATAATTCATCGTTACGCCGTTCGAGTAGCGCACCAGCGCCGACATCGTGTCGTAGATGTCCACGTCTTCGCGGAAGACGCAGCCGTCGCGGTGATAGTTGTCCGCGCTCTCGCAGGCAACGTAGAGCTTCATGCGCCGCTCGTTCTTTGTGATGTCGTAATAGAAAGGGCACTTCGCTTTGTGCGGGCACGGGCGACAGTGCGTATAACGAAAGGGACTGTTCTTGCCATAGACTTTGAGTGCGCCGCTCGCTGTTACTTCGACCGGATCGGCGGCCAGCCACCAGTTCATCAGGTCGAAGTGGTGCGTCGCCTTATGCACCCAGAGACTCCCGCCCCGGTTCTTCAGACGATGCCAACGACGGAAGTAGTCCGCGCCGTGATACACGTCCAGATACCAACTGAAATCAACCGATAGGACACGCCCGATCTCATTCGACAGCAGAATCTCTTTGACCTTCTGATGCTTCGGCGCATAACGATAGTTGAAGGTCACGATGATGTTGCGCCCGGCTTGCTTCTCCGCATTGAGCACGGTGCGACATTGCTTCTCGTCGATCACCATCGGCTTCTCGGTCATCACGTCCACGCCGCGCGCCAAGCCCTTTGTGATGTACTCGACGTGGAAGGCGTCAACGGTTGTGACCATGAGCAGATCGGGTTTAACGCGCTCCATCATCTCGTCGAAGTTCGTGAAGGTGGGACAGTCAACGCCGATCAATTGCTTCGCCACCGCCACCCGCTTCGGGTTGATGTCGCAGAGGCCGACGAACTCCAACACGTCGCCGTAACGCGCGACCAGCGGCGTCCCCCACATGCTTGTGGCGCGGTCGCCCGTGCCGACGATGGCGTAGCGGCGACGGGCCGTGTTCACACGCGCAAGTGCCGGGGCAACGGTGACGAGCGACGCGGCGGCGACCGCGCCCCCGGCTGCGGCTTTGACGAAATCGCGCCGGGTAAAACGAGTCGTATCAGACATCGTGACCTCCAAGAAGATGCTGCTGGTAAGTGCCTATCTCATGTAATTGTAAGTTTTCAATCCATCTGTAGCAAAGCGATACTGAAACACGTACTTGGTTATTCGTCGTCGTCATCCGGCCAACGTTGGCCAGTGCGTGCTGATTCTTAGTCATCCTGCTTTTGGCACGCTTATAGCAACGCGCAGGCGTCGGGCAATTTCCCTCACGGTTTACATGCACTCCCTCTGACTGAAACTTCACTGCCAATGGAGGGCACATAATGTCTTATCTAAGTTCTGATCGTGGCAAGAGCAGTCGTCGTCTGATGCGTTCGTGCGTTGCCTTGTTGAGCGTAGTGTTCTTTTGTGCGGCTGTGCATTCGGCCCATGCTGCGGGCGGCACTTTCTTTGACGGCTTGGATTATTTCGACTCGGCGCGCTGGCATAAGGCCGACGGGTGGACGAACGGTAATCCATTCAACGTCGGCTGGCGGGCCGACCACGTCAACTTCACCAACGGGTTCATGATCCTGCAACTCGATACCGCCACTTGTCCTTCAGGCTGTAGCGGCAAGCCGTATGCGGCCGGCGAGTATCGCACCAACGATTACTACGGTTACGGCAAATACGAGACACGCTTCAAGGCCGCGAAAGGCAGCGGCCTTGTGACCTCTTTCTTTACTTACACGGGCCCGTCCAATGGGACGCAGCATCACGAGATCGACATCGAAATCTTGGGCAAGGATACGACCAAGATGCAGACCAACTACTTCGTCAACGGAGTAGGCGGGCACGAACAGATGATCTCGCTCGGCTTCGACGCGGCGGCTGGTTATCACAACTACGCGTTTGTCTGGACGGCGAGTAAGATCGAGTGGTACGTCGATGATGTGCTGGTGCATACGGAGTATGCCGGGGCGGGTCAGCCGTTGCCGAGTCTGCCGGGGCGCATCATGGCGAACATGTGGGCCGGGACAGGCGTGGATAGTTGGCTGGGACCGTTCACCTATCCGGGCACGCCGATTTATGCGAAGTACGACTGGATACAGTATTTCGTACTGTGAGCGCGCGACCCACGCGGCACTACGGCTGAGATGAAACGAACACTCCGGCTCACAAGTGGGCCGGAGTGTTTCGTCGTCAATTGGGTTAAGTCTTTTAGCGCGTCATTCCGGCCGCGCAAGAGCATGTCCTCTGCTCACACGGGCGCAGGCCCGCCCTCGTCGAATGGCGGCGGTGCTTGCTCAACCTCGAAGTCCGCCTTTTGCTCGCCGTTCAGCTTCGAGAAGGTCCAGCTTTCAGGCTTAAAGGTTTGTTCCCCGCGCGCGGGCGCAACCCTGTAGCTGGCGTCTGCCTCAGGCAAGAAGGCGAAGACATATCTTCCTTTTTTGTCCGTCCCGGTAACTTGGGAAGGCGGAACAGGTTTTAGACTGGCCGGTCGCACGCCGGCTGGGAGCACGGTCAATTCTATTTGCCTATTAACCAGCGGGAAGCGCCCTTGTGACACGCTACCGCTGATGAAGCATAGTGCCCGCGCGGTGAAGTCGGCTGTTTGGTCAGCAGTGGTCAGCAGAACCGCCTGACTGTCGGGCGTGAAGACGTACTTGCTGTGAGTGGGCGTTAGCTTGTAACTCTGTTTCGAGGGCAACAGGATAAAAGAGTAACGTCCGTCGGGGCCTGTGTTCGCAACGGCGCTGCCCGCCCCACTCAATTGCATCGCGACATCAGGAACCGCCACGCCGTTGCATGTGATGTTGCCGCTGATCTCTAGGAGTTGCGTGAAGTCTGCCGTTCGGCTGCCGCGCAGCAGATCGAGCGCGGGCGATAAAGGGTGAAACCTGTAGCCCGCTTTTTGCGCGGTCACGACATACGCGGCTTCATGGACGACTTCGCCCGCGCGTGTAGTAGCCGCTAAGAAGTTGAACGAGTAGCGGCCCGCAGCGTCAGTGACAAGATTGCGTTCCGAACTGGCTCCGCGTAAGGTGCGTGTCAACTTAACGGCGACACCCGCGATGCCTTGCCCGGAGTGATCGGTAACGCGACCGCTGACGGTGTAGCCGCCCTTGAACGCCAACGGTTTGTGATATTGCAGGTTGGTGATGGCTTGGCTCGACTGGTCGAAACTGAAGCCCTCCTTCGTCGGGGTGACGACGTAGTTGTCACCCGGCGGCACAAGCTCGAAGCGATACTGCCCGGCCGGCCCGGCTGTCTCCACCGACTCATTGTAGGCGACGCTGCTCAAGGCCACGCTGACGCCGAGTTGAGCGATTGCAGGTGTTGCGAACTCGTCGTTGATCTGCCCGCTGACGGTGTGGCCGCCCGTAAAGTTGGCCGTCGTATAGTTGCCCGTCAACTCGTGGATCGTCAGTTGTGTATCACTGAACGACATGCCCTCTCTCGTCGGTGTGATCTTGTAGTCGTGGACGCCTCGGGCCAAGAACTTGAATTTGAAGTCACCTGTGCTTTCGTCGCTTGTGATGGGGGGCAGCGTCGTCGTGCCACCTTTGGTTAACGTCAGCACGACGCGAGCGATGCCACGAGCACGGCGGTCAAGGACGCGCCCGCTGATCGCGTAACCGCCTTTGAAGTTCACCGCGTCGCGCGGCCCCGTGAGCAGCGCCAGCAGTATCTCTTCTGGGAAGTCGAAGCTCATCCCCGGTAGCGGCGTCGGACTGATACGGTAAGCCAGCCCTGCGTACAACCCACCGGGCAGGTTGTAATAACCATCGGCGTTGGTGCTGGCTTGAACTGCGAGCGGCGCGCTTGAACTGACTACGACGTTGCTGAGCGGCGTGCCGAATACGTCTTTGACATAACCGCTGACGGGGTACTTCTTCCTGCGCGCTTCAAACGTCCACGCGGCCGTGCTGCTTAGATCGGAGACGACTTTACTCGCAGGCGTGAAGTCGAAGTAGTCATGCGTCGGCGTCACAGTGTAGTTGCCGCCTGCGGGCAACTGGCGAATGGTGTAACTGGGCGACTGTTGACTTGTCGGGAGAGTGATGACGGGCTGGTTGCTCGCGTTAAAGTTGACGGACGGGTCTAATGGGCTGCTGCCGCTGACCTTGAGCGTGACATCCAACACGTGCGGGCCGGCTCCATCAGGTATGAACCCGGTCTGATCCGTGATCAGGACGGTGATGTCATGCTTGTGCAGCTTGCCGTTGAACGTGAAAGTGGTGTCTTGGTTGAGGCCGCCTGCTTGCGGCGTGGCTTGCGTGGCCGGGTTGAAGTCAAAATGTCTGTGCGTGACCCCGACCGTGTAGGGGCGGCCCTTTTCGTAAATCCGGAAATGAATAGATTCCATTGCTGGCGGTCGTTGCCGTCCGCGTTTCCCAACCACTTAAACCAACGGTTGCGCCGCTGATAGCGAGGTGGGCGGCACTATCATCTTTGACCACCACGTCTAACCTGTGCCGCTTCCGCGCCGCGCGAAAAATGATCTCTTGGTCGCCGGCCAATCTCGCGGCTTGCACCGTGGGCGGGAAGAAATTGTAGTTGGCGTCCGACGGTGCAATCGTGTAATCGCGGCCGGCTTTGACCGTATCGAATTTGTAAAGCCCTCGATCAACTCGGTCAGCCGCGCCGGTACGCGTCGAAGCGGGCTGTGGGCCGCCGGTTAACAGAATCTCCATGTCGGGGACGAGCACCCCGGCCTCTTCCGGCACGGTCTGCACCTTGCCGTAGATTTTGAACCACCTGATCGTGCCTTGAAAGTCTGTGCTTGCGGAGCTGGCCTGCGGTTGGTTGCCGATGATGCTGTCAAAGGTGCGCGCCGACGGGACGATGTCGTAAAAGGGACTCGACGCCATCAACGCGTAGTTAAGCCCGCGACCTGTGCGTACATTGGCGAAGCTGTAGTAGCCGCCCGCGTCTGTTAGCGTGTGGCGCGGGGGCGCTTGGTTCGACGTTAACGTCACGCTCGCTTGCGCGATGCCGGTCCCCATGCGGTCAACGACGCGCCCGCTGTAAGTTGATATCTCACCCGTGAAAGATGGCGACGTGTTGGAGACACCTAGCTGCGTGTGCCCGCGATTGACGGTCGCTTTGATGTAGCGCCGTTTGCCGTTGAACAAGAAATCGGGCGGGGTGAAGCTGAAGCCGTGACAGCCGTTGCCTATGTGCGCGCGGACTAAATCCTCGCGGTACAGATCGGCTCGGAGCGTAGCCAGATGTATGAACGGCAAGATGGGCTGCCCGCTGGCGTCGAAGTCCTGATAAGAGAGTTCAACTTCAATGGGTGTGTTAGGGCGATTGCTGTCCCACGCCCAGCCCCAGATGATAGCGCCGCTGACCACGTCAATATAACCTGCAAACGTTGTCGTCTCCGGAGCCTCACCGACCTCGACGGCCACATCAATCACGGCGAAGTTGCCTGACCTGTCGGCCCCGTCTTGCGCCACCCGCAACGGGAGGCGATAAGTTCCCGGCTGCACGTTCGGCACGCGGACGGGGACGTTGACCGTCACTTGCGCGCCTTGCGCGACGCTCGGCAAGGCCACACGTCCAACCCCCCACATGGCGCGCACGGCCTCACTCGCTGCTTCCAACCAGTGCGGCCGACCTCCTTGCGAAGTCCACGCACTCGTGCCCGTGTTCTGAATCGTCACGGAGACGTTCGCCTGCTGACCGGCCGCCAAGCCGCGCGGCGACGACTCCGCCGCGACACTTGCACGTGGTGAACTCATCTGCAACGAACTCGCCCCCTGCGGCCCCACTTTGCGCGCAGCGATGGAGGGCGTCTCGCCTTGTCCGTCGGGATAGCGCCAGTTGAGATAGTGCAGGCCGACGTTGCCCATCTCCACCTGATACTCGGCCGGGTTAGAAGCCGTGTAGGTCAAGACCCGCCGCTGAAACGTTTGCACCAGTACCGTCTTCTCCAGATCGCCCACCTTGACCTTGGCCCAGTAAGCCTCGCTGATCGGATAGCCCATCAGCGAAATCCAACGGCGCGGATCAGGGTTCGCGGGCGGCGGCGTGATCTTGTCAACCACCGAGTTAACCGTCGTCGTCAAGTATTTATGTAAGACGTTGGGGATGTTATGTGAGAGCGTTCTGGCTGGCGGGTTGGCGTCGTTGTCGGTGATGTAGTGGGCAAACTTGATCGGCTGATTGTCAGGGTCTTTGGGCGGATCGTTCAAGGTGGCTGTCGTGCCGTCTTTCATCAGTTGCAGGCTAACGAGCGTACCTGTCTTGTCGCCCTCCAGCTTGGTAAAGGGATTGCCCTGCGGGCCCTTGAACGATGCGTAGGTCGGCGCGGTGGGCAGGTTCACGTCTTTCGGATTTCCGGCCACACACTCAGCCGCCGACGAGCGCGTATCAAAACTTGTATCGCCGAGTTGTACCTTGCCCTCGATCATCTCGGTCACCAGCAACCCGGTTGTGATCGCCGATGGATTGGCGGGCTGGTTGATCTCCATGCGGGCTTTGTCGAAGTACTGCACGAAGCGCGCGCCGCCCGGCGAGTTGGCATAGGCTTCCATCAAACCGGCGGTGCGGGGCGCAGGCCCCAAATCCAACCGAAGCCGGCGGCCTCGGTCGCCTTCTTCCGCTCGTGGAACTTCGGATGGGCCACCAACCTGTCCCAACGGTAGGATTTGCCCTTTTCAGATTCGAGGGTTGGGCCGGTCGCCTCTTTGAAATCCTTGACGGCATTCTCGGCCTTGCCGAGATGGAAATCTTTATCTCCCGGCTTTACAGTTTCGTTGTACCAGCGGTACAGGCACAGGGCGCGGATTTTCGCCGTGCCTTCTCGATTGTTCCAGTCGTTGATGTCCTTGTACGCGCTTTGAATCCACCCGTCGTTTTTGTCGGGCCACGTCTCATCTCTGTTAGTTTCAGTGATGTAGATGGGCAGCCCTTGCGCCCAGTCCGGCGTCTTGGCGAGGAAGTCCGTGTATGACTGGAAACCGTTGTGGAGGTGATGACACTCAGGGTCTTTGGCGGGGTTGCCATCGCCCATGAAATCATACGGCGGGTCGTAAGGCGGATCGACCGGCGGTTGCTTAGACGTGTCGCGCACCCACTTCTTCTGCCCAATGATGAGTTGGACGACATCCCGGCCGGGATAAGCGCGCGAGTAGGTGTGCAGGGCGATGCCGTCTATATTACCCGGCTCGATCTTGTCGAGTATGTTTTTGTAATACTCAACCCAGTCGCCTAGTTGGACGACATCTGCATACGCCGGATCGCCCGTAGTGTCGCGCCCGAACATGTAGCCCTTATCTTTCCCCTTATCTATCCCCTCCACGCCCTCGTTATCCCTGTGCCAATCGTCGAGTTGCGCCCGCGCGCCTTTGTTCCAAGGGGCCACGCCGCCCATGACCACTTGATCAAAGTTATGCCCGGCGACGCCACGAATCGCCTGCCGGCAGGTCTTGAAGATATGGGCGTAGCGTTGCGCCGTGATGACTTCAACTCTCGGCCGCGTGGCGCTGGCCCCCGCCACCTTGTTAAAGTGGGGGTTGGCTTCCGTTTTGTAGCGCGGCCACTCAATCGGGAGGTTCATCTCATTCCCGATGATCCAGATGTGCGCGCCCGCCGAGCCGGCCACGAAATTCACTATCCAAGTTTTGAACGACTCCAAGTCTTCGACGTAGGGCAGTGTGCCCATCTGGTGATAGCCGTGGTTGAGCCTGACCATCACGCCGTAGCCTTTATCCGCCCAGTAGGTGAACGGCTGCTTTTGTTCTTGGTCATAGCCGACCGGCACGCTGGCGTCGTGGAAGTCTTGCTTTTCAGTAAAGAGGATCCAGCCTTTACCTTGACCGCTGCCGTCAACCATGTTGCCTTCGCCGCCTGCTTGGTGCAGACCGTAGATGTATGAGGACTCGCCGTAGGGATAGTAGATAGACATGTTCTGCTCCGGTGTGGTGATGAGTGCTTGAAGAGATCAGCGCGCCTATCAAAACGACGGCGCACAGCTTCCGGTTTGAATTGCCTGCGACCGCCGACGCATGCGCTGCGTCTAAGGCGTAAACGTGCAAGCGTGATTCGCGTTACGGATGGTGTGAGGTTGAGCCGGAGTTATTATTACTACCGGCATTGGAAAAATAATTTGCGCGCGGCCCGACCAGCGGCCGGACGGGTTAGCTCAGCCCACGCGCCGGGCGACGTTCATTTGAACTCGAAGCCTAAGTTAACGACGCCGCCCCACAGTTTGTCTTGTCCCTCTAAGATCGGCACGGCCCCGAAGCCCTCAACACCCACGCGCACGGTTTGCCATGCGCGGATGCCTAAGCCGACGAAGGGCGATACGTCAAGGCGGTTCGACCCACTGCCCGGAGCCGCCGTGCCCACAAACCTGACGCCGCCTTGAGCATAGAAGTAAGGCTCTTGATACTCAGCGGCGATGCCAAGACTTGCACCCAGCCGGCTTGGATTCTGTACAGGCCCACCAAGTAGTTGGCCTTCCACCAGGAGTTGACCGCGCGCATAAGGTTCAGTTCGGGCGATGACCCGCGCGTAGCGGACGGCGATGGCCGTGTCGTCCGATCCTTTGGTGAAATAGAAGCCGATGCCGAGGACGTTGCGGTGGGGCGCTTGTTTCGCCACCGCTTGAGCCTGATAGGTTTCCGCGTAGTGCCGGGCGGTGTCGGCATCCCACTGCGCCGAACCGCCTGCTTCTTCCACCGCCTTCTGTTCGTCCGGGCCGCTCGCTTTCCAGCCGATATATTCCAGCCGCCCGCGAAAGTAGGCTTGGCGCAGACTCTCTTCCGACGACCCGCCAGCGCCGAAGGGGAAGGGACTTTTGATCGCGCCGTGGACGCCGCTGATCTTCTCGAAAGGCTCTGGATATGATCCCCGTTCGGGGACGATCTGTCTGGTGAAGTACTCGGTGAACCCTTCTATGATGTTTCGTTCGTCGATGAACGCGGCATGGAAGACCGGATGCGCCAACGCGTGGATCAACTCGTGAACCGCCGTGCCGTAAAGCCTTGTCTCCGTGTTGAGGGTGAGATTTATCTTTGCCTGTTCCTTACTATGCGAGCCGCTGACTCGGTCGCGGGCTACGCGGCTCAACTGCTCGCCGCGCTCTCTCATAGCGACTCCCATCAGCGCAATGACCACGGCGTTCTTTGACTTATCGACGACCCCGGCCAGTTTGGTGCGACAATCTATGCAGGTGTCGATGAGGGTGCGCGCCAGAGATATTGTGTGTTCACTAACGGCGGCAAAGTTGATCAGCACTTGGTTGGCTGCTTGCCGATCTGCCACGGTTGATTTCTTGTCCCGTGTCAAGGTTACGTTCCGGCTGGCGTAGTCGCCGTAGCGTTTATAGATCGCCTCGCGCGCGCGGGTGACGACGCCGAACGCGTCTTCCTCGCCGAGCACATCGCCGCTTGCTACGGCAGGGCCGGTATCCAACTTATCGAGTTCGGCCAAGTAAGGTGTCTTCAAGAGATTCGTGTAATCCACGACCTCTGTGGCGGTCAATTCTTTTCGCTCAGGAGGCTTGGGGGGCGCGGCCGGCGTCCCGTCGGCCGTCGGCGGAGTCGCCGCAGTATCTTTCGTCTCTTCAAAGTGGCGGGATAGCAGTTTCTCGATCTCTTGCTGCTCGGTTTTGGTCGGATAGCGCGGCTCGTCGGTTGGTTGCCGGAACAGTTGCGCCCGGCCCGGCTGCCACTGCGCGACATGCGCCAACTCGTGACCGAGCAATGCGCGCCCTTCAACCGACTCAGGCGCGAACCGATCTTGCGGGATGAACACATCGTTGCCGTAGGTCAACGCCTTAGCTCCCGCGAGGTGCGTCAGCCGTTCCGCTCGACTGTCAACATGCAACCGCGCGCGATCTATGGCTGGACCGACCAAAGGCTCGAAGTAGCGCCGGCCTGAATCGGAGAGAGTTTTGCCGGCCGGACTTGCATCGTTGGCGATAAGCGGCGGCGCGTCTGTGGGCGCATGCCGGACGCGCTCGCCCACAGCATGAGCTTGCAACTCTTCGGCAGAATCGTTGCGCGCTATCGCGGCCACTGAATTGACACCATCAGCAGTGCGCGTTGCTGCACCACTTACCGGGTGCGCTTTGCTCGCTTCAGCATTAGGCTGTAGCAACCGCTGCACGGCTTGATTGCCAACTGTCCGCTGCAAGTGCTGGCTAGCGTGTGCCCGATGTCTGCTGACAGGAGCCGCCGCTTCCGTCCTTTTGTCGTTGGCTGCCGGGTGCTGCTGGGTCGGGGCAAAGGAGCGCATTTTTGTTATTCCACGAGCGAGGTCTGAGCGCCGCTGCCTGTGCGGCAAGGACGTGCAGCTAACAAGTCGTCAGCGCACGAATTTGTCGGGCTGTGCGGAAGTTGCTTTTTAACTTGAGTGCGTCACGACGGTTGGGCCAAATACCAATGACCTCTGGAGAGCGTATTAGGGTCGCTGTTCGGGTTGTAGCCGGCCTCGTGCGTATGAATCCATTCGCCCCGGCCGTTGGTCCAAGAGTATTGGTGGTGGCCGTAATCGAAATGCGGATTGCCGTGGGCACTGCTTGGATCGTCGAAGCGTTGCCGCCCTGCTAAGATGTCGCCTGTCTGCTCGTTTCTTCTTTCGTCGGAAGCCCACCGCGCGTTGAATTGTTGCTGGTTCAAATCATTCTGCCAGGCCCGATACTCGGTCAGCTTCCGGCCAAAATCTATCTCCGCCGCGAGTTTGGCCTTAACGCCTGAAAGGAACGCCATCACCTGCGCATTCAGTTCCTGTAGCACTTGATCCAAGAGCCGGTTCCACTCCGGGTTACTGCGCACCGAAGTGGCTATGCGCCACAACTGTGGCCGCGCCCTATCGAGTTGCCCGCGCTCCGCCCGGAAACAGAATAGCCTGACCAAGCCCCAATTGGTTTGCTGTCCGTTTGGTGGATGCCACATCACGCAAGCGTAGAACTCTTCTTCAAACTGCCGCCCGTGCTCGTCGTACTCGATGCGCGCCATGACGCCCTCGTGCCGCACGTTGCGCAACTCATCAGCGCCGATCATCTGCGCCAGATTCGGCAGGGGCTGTGCATGTATACCGCGAAAGTTCGGCCGGTTGCCGCGATACTTAGGGATCGCAAATTGAGTCAATGCCTCGACTGCGCCCATCGGCGGCAGACACGTTTGCCCTCGATGTTTTTGCCACGGCGTGAACATGAAATTAGGCTGCACCCAGAAGCACGATTCGATAGGCAGAAACTCGAACGCTTCGGTTCCGTTTGGATTAAAAGTTGACGCGTAGCTCTCTAAGGGCGAGGCTGAGTCTGCAAAATTCCAAACCATCTGACTATGCGCCGGCCAATCGTGTGGATGCTCGAACGTGGCCACGACCATGCCCCGGTGTAACTCGTCAATGATGCGATGCACCGCGAATTGCGTTTCGTGCGGGGTCTGTGGATACGACCGATTAAAACTCATGATTGACCTCCCTGCGCAGGATGAGTTAGCACGCTTAACAGCCGCTACTATATGTTTACTCGCCAACGGCAGTAAAGGTTTTTTGCGGACTGAAATGAGTTTGGTCATAGCTGCATACCCCTGTAAAGATTTCTGTTGGTTCTTTACAGGGGCGTGAAATAATCTCTTTACGATCAGTTACAGAGAGGTGTATGGTATGGCACATGAGCAAGAAGCCGCTGCGGGTTATGACCGCTAGGCAATTCGCCGAACGGATGGGCGTCAACTATCGGACGACCCTGAACTGGCTCGAAGCCGGCTTAGTGCCCGGCGCGGCGCGAAAGCCTTCGCCGGTGGGCGAGTACTGGGAAATCCCGGAGACGGCGCAGCGTATGGCTAGACCGAAGCCCGGCCCGAAGCCGGCCACGGTCGCACCGCCCGCGAAACGTCGCAGCAGAAGGGCCGCTTGAGCGTGAGTGAGTTGTTCAAAGCACACCACTAATGGTCCACCGGCTAAGTAACAGATCAGCAAGGGGACAACTTGAAAGGGATGGGGACGATTGGCTAAAGAAACTAACGAAGCAGAGAACGTGATCGCACTGGCGACCATCACGCAGGACGGCGCAATTATCCGGGGCAAAATACCCTCGACTGTGGTCCGCGCTCTCAAAGCGCAACCCGGCGACATGTTGATCTTTGCCCGGCAAGCAGGCGGCAGCGTGGTTGTGCGTAAAGCCACCGCCGCCGAGCGCAAGGCGACGCCCAACCGTGGCCCAAAGGGCAAACCGGCAGCCGCGCCGACAAAACAGCGCGGCCGCAAAGCAACCTGAGTGCGCCGAACTAACTAAGCCGGGGCCGCCGCGTTGCTTAACCTTCATTCGGTCAGTTTTCGCTTATTCTCGACTGAAGAAGAAGCTTGACGACCAGTGCCATTGCTAACCAGAAAGGCGGCAAGCGATGAAGTCTACAGTTAAGCCGGCGCTGTGGTTCGTGGCGGCGCTAACCCTGACAGTGCTGGTCGCACCGTGCGCGGGGCAGCAACCCAATATCGAGCAGCCAAGCGGGACGGGGGAGCGGCGTGCGCGCCCTGATTCGGGGCAGGCGGCGCGGCAGGTGGCGCGCGAGTTAGAGGCCGCGCGCAGGCTCTGGGGCGTGGAGCTAGACGAGACACGCCGGGTCGGCGAGCGCCCGGACCAGCGGCTCGTGTTCACGCAAATCAGCGAAGACTTCCTGCGCATCCAGATTGTCAACGACGAACTGGCGCGGACGGTGGAGCCGACGGCCCCGCTTGACCTCAAGTTCATCGCGCAGGCGGCTTCGGAGATTAAGAAGCGCGCGGGCCGGCTCAAGTACAATCTGGCGCTGCCGGAGCCTGCGGAGCGGGTCAAGCGCCCGAAGGTCGAGGTCGAGACGGGCGAGCAACTGCGGGCGGCACTCACGACTTTGGGGCCGCTGATCGTCGGGTTTGCGCATAACCCCATCTTCAAAGAGACGAAGGTGCTCGACGCTCAGTTATCGACTAAAGCCCGTTGTGATCTCGAAGAGATCATTGAGTTGAGCGGTCAAGTTAAGAAGACCAGCGAGCAGTTGAGCAAAGCAGCACGGCGGGCACAATAAGCCTGTGGCGGTCGGTAAAGACTCCAACAACGCGCATAGCCGCGCAAGCCGCTGCGATGCGCGTTGCTGCTTTCAATCGCGGCGCGAGGTCGTGCTCAATAGATACATGACGACACCGGCGGACAGGCCGACAAGGCCGACGAACAGTAACGCCGTGCGCCTGTTCGCCGTCGTCGTCACGTACAGAGTAAAGATGGCGTAGAAGAGCAGGCTGGCCGCTCCGATAGCCAGTAATACTTTCCCCATTCCTTTGAGCCGCACCTCAAACCCCCTTTGTTCGTTCGGCCTAACGGCCGCAGGTCATATCCCAACAATACCGGATCAAAGCTGGCGTGCGCCGAGCCGAAGCGACGACCCTTCAGAGTGTGCAGCCTGCGCCGACAACCGCTCTGCGTGCGCCGGGCTTTTAACCGGCGCTGTCCGTCAGTGCTTTTGCAACTCGGCTAAGGCCGCGAGCACTTCTTCGCTGTGACTGATCGGCTTGACGCCCGTGAACACTTTAGCGATCTTGCCTTCCGGGTTGATGATGAACGTATTCCGGGCCGAGAGCTTAGCCCCGTTGTACTCCATCAGCGAGCCGTAATCAGTTGACACTTTTGCGTCGGGGTCTGAGAGCAGCTTAAAGCTCAGCCCTTCCTTCGCGCAGAAATCTTTATGCGACTCGGCACTGTCAACGCTGACGCCGAGGATGACGGCATGCGCCTGTTCATACTTCGCCAGATCGCGCTGGAAGTTGTGCGCCTCTAGTGTGCAACCGCCCGTGAAGTCTTTCGGGTAGAAGTAAAGCACGATCCAATGACCACGAAAATCTTTCAGACTGGTTTGCTTGCCCTCATTACTCGTTAGTTTGAAGTCGGGCGCGGCTGCGCCGACGGCCGGTATGTCCGCAGCAGCCTTAGCCGCCACCAATGCGAGCGCGCTCACGATGAGCAACGCCCCAACCAAGAAATATTTCATCATGCTCGTTTCCTCTTCAGACGATGTACTTACGTTATAACTCTAGGCCATTGAACTCTCCGTTGACTTCAATTTGCCATGCCTACGTTTAGCTACGCGCCGGCCCTTTAGGATACCACCAACGCGAGCCACCACAATCCTGACACGTGCGCGCCTCAACTTGTAGCTCTGGCTCAGGCCGAGCCAGTGTCGAATAACCACCTCTGACCTATCTGTTCAACTGACGGACACACGCCCGGCGAGGCAGGCCACAGCCGTCGCCAACGCGTCCGGCTCGACCGGCTTCGACAGGTGCATTTGATAACCGAGATGGAGTGCTTGCGCCCGGTCTTCGGCTCTGGCGTATGCCGTCAGCGCGGCGGCCGGGGTGTGCCCGCCTCGCTCTGCCGGCAGCGCCCGCACCTTGCGGATCAAGGTGTAGCCGTCCTCATCAGGCATCCCGATGTCGCTGATGAGCACGTCCGGCCGCCGATATTCCAGCGCCGCCAGCGCCAGCTTAGCGTTAGCGGCGGTCGTGACCTCGGCCCCGTACCGCCTGAGCACGGTGGCGAGCATTTGCAGCGTGTCTGCCTCGTCGTCAACTACCAAGACCCGCAGGCCGCGCAGCGGCGCGTTACTATCCTCGACCGGGTCCTTTATTCCGGCCGAGTGTTTTTGACTTGACGCGCCGGCTTCTCCACAAGCATCTGCCAACGGCAGGCGCACTGTGAAGATCGAGCCGTGCCCTTTGCCGGGACTAGCAGCATGCACCGTCCCGCCGTGTAGTTCTACCAGATGACGCACGATTGACAGCCCAAGCCCAAGCCCGCCATAGGTCCGCGTGGTTGAACTGTCGGCCTGCCGGAATCGCTCGAAGACGTGGGGTAGAAACTCAGGGCTGATGCCCGTGCCTGTATCGCTCACGCTGATCTCGGCGTGCGCGTTAGTGTGCGCCAGCCTGACTTCTATGCGCCCACCGCGCGGCGTGAACTTGATCGCGTTGGAGAGCAGGTTCAACACGACTTGACGCAAGCGGTCGGGATCACCCGTCACCTGCTGCTCGTCCGGGGCGATGCTAACTTCAAGTTGTATGTCCTGCTCCGCGGCCGCAGGCCGCACGGCGGCCACGGCCGCCTCGATAACCGGCGCAAGGTCCAGCGTGACGGCGTACAGACGGAGCTTGCCTGTGATGATGCGTGAAACGTCCAACAGGTCTTCGACAAGTCGCAACTGAGCTTTGGCGTTACGCTCGATCACCTCGACAGCTTGTGCGACCAAGGCCCAATCGTACTGACCGGGGCGCAGCATACTAGCCCAGCCGAGGATCGGCGTCAGCGGTGCGCGCAACTCATGCGAGAGTACGGCCAAAAATTCGTCCTTGAAGCGGTTAGCCGCTTCCGCTTCGGCGCGGGCTGCTTGCTCAAGGACGAGTTGCACGCGCGCCTCTTCCGCCCGTTTACGCTCGCTGATGTCGCGCCCAATCCCGACGATGCCCGTCACTCGCCCATCATCGTCAATGATTGGCGCTTTCGTGGTCGAGAGCCAAGTGATAGAGCCGTCGGGATACGTCTCTTTTTCTATCTTGTCAATGATCGGCTGACCCGTGCGGACAATCTGTTGTTCATCTTCGTAGGCCGCACGGGCATGCTCCTCGACAAAGAAGTCGAAATCGGTCTTGCCGATCACAGCCTCAGGCGCTTTGTTGCCCCTGTAAGGCGCGTGCCGGTTGACGCGGGTGAAGCGGCCTTCGGTGTCCTTGAAATAAATCGCGTCGGGGATGTTGTCCATGAGAGTCTGCATCAAACTGCTCTCGTGCTTGAGTGCATCCTCGGCCCGCTTGCGCTCGGTGATGTCATGCATGACCGCGACGGCCCCAAGCTTCTCCCCGCTTGGCCCGAACAGGGCGCGGGCGCTGGCCAGTAACGTGCATGCTCGACCGCCTTTCGGCGCGATGATCATCTCTACGTTGCTGACGTGCTCACCATTCAACGCGCGATAGAGTGGAATGTCCTCCGTGTGCATCCGCGTCTTGCCGTCGGGCAGATACAGGTCGTAGTACTCGGCCCAACGGTCTGCGGGGATCGGTGCTTCGGGCAGACCGTGAAATCTTCGTGCTGCGCGGTTGAAGAGTGTCAGAATCCCGGCGGCATCACAGGCGACGATCCCATCTTCGACATTCTCCAGCACGGCGGATAAGAACTCCTGTTGGTTCTGAAGTGGTCGGCGCAGCCCCTCGTCAGTCATATCATCTGCCCTTCTGCTGCACGCGCGTTACCGTCACGCGAAAGCCGCGCCGCGGCCTCAGGGATTGTCAGCAAGTTCATGTTTGAAGCTTATACGGCCGCGAAAATCTTAGTCAAGAAAAACCTTTGTCAAGACAAAGCTAACAGTTCCGGTGCAAATAGTAGAAACCAGATGTGGTTGTGTTTTATGGTTGGGCGCAGTAAAAGTCAGTGATAACACCGCTGATCCTGACCGGGTTATAAAGGTGAAGATGATGCAGATGTCCGCAACCGTGTGTCGCATAGCTGCGCTGCTCAGTGGGCTTGTGTTAGTTGCAAACAGCGCCGCACCGTTTCAGCCGCAACGCAAATCCGTTACCAGAAACACTGTGCCTGTTAAGTCCACTGCGATGACGGTGGAGCCTTTCACGCTCAGGCAGGTGACGTTGCTGGCCAGCCCGTTCAAGGCGGCGATGGAGCGCAACGCGAAGTATCTGCTGGCGCTCGACCCCGACAGGTTACTACACAACACGCGCAAGTACGCGGGCTTGCAACCGAAGGGCGAATTATACGGCGGGTGGGAAGCGCGCGGCATCGCCGGGCACACGCTAGGGCATTATTTGACCGCGCTCGCGCAACAATACGCCGCGACCGGCGACGTGCGTTTTCACGACCGCATCGCTTACATCGTGGACGAGATGGCCGCGTGCCAGCGGGTGTACGGCGACGGTTACATCGGTGCGCTGCCGCCGCTCGAACTCGAAACGTTGCGCGGCTTCAAAGACGGTAAAGTTGAACCGCAGGGCGGCTTCAACTTTCAAGGCGGGGCGTGGGTCCCGTGGTACACCGAGCATAAAGTGCTCGCCGGGTTAAAGGACGCATGGGTGCTGGCAGGGAACACGCAGGCGAAAGAAGTCACGCTCAAACTGGCCGATTGGATCGACGAGGTGACGCGCCCGCTTACGCCCGACCAACGACAGCGGATGCTGCGCGTCGAACACGGCGGCATGAACGAAACGCTGGCCGACATCTACGCGCTCACGGGCGATCAGAAATACTTGGACACTGCGCGCCGCTTCTACCATGAAGCCATCATGCGACCGCTCGCCGAAGGGCGCGACGAACTGGCGGGCAAACACGCCAACACGCAAATCCCCAAAGTCATCGGCGAAGCCCGGCTCTACGAAGTCGCAGGCGACGCCGACGGGCGCAAGATCGCCGAAGGTTTCTGGGATCGAGTGGTCCATCAACACTCATACGTCATCGGCGGCAACAGCGAGAACGAACACTTCGGCCCGGCCGACGATCTAGCGAAGCGGTTAGGTCCGGCGACGGCCGAGTCGTGCAACACGTACAACATGCTCAAGCTCACGCGCCATCTGTTCGCTTGGCAACCGCAGGCCGAGTATTTCGATTACTACGAACGCGCGCTCTACAACCACATCCTCGGTTCGCAGGAGCCGAGGCAGGGCATGTTCGCTTACTTCATATCGCTCAAGCCGGGCCACTTCAAAACCTACAGCACGCCTGAAGACTCGTTCTGGTGCTGCGTCGGCTCCGGCATGGAGAACCACACGAAGTATAACGACTCGATCTACTTTCATGGGGCGGACTCGCTGTACGTCAATCTGTTCATTCCGTCGCGACTCAACTGGCAAGAGCAGGGGTTGGTACTGGAACAGCAAACCACTTACCCGCACAGCAACCGGGTCGAGTTGCGCTTCACGCCGAAGAAGCCTTTGCTCTTGACCATGAAAATACGATCCCCGCAATGGGCCGGGGGCGGCTTGCGGTTTCGGTTGAACGGTAAGCCGATGCGCGTGGCCTCTGCGCCCGGCAGCTACGCGGAAGTGCGGCGCACTTGGCGGGCGGGCGACGTGCTGCAAGTGACGATCCCGATGGGCGTGCGCGCGGAAGCCATGCCGGACGACCCTAACAAGGTGGCGTTTCTTTACGGCCCGTTAGTGCTGGCGGGTGATCTGGGGCGCGTCCCTGCGAGTAAGACCGTGCCTTACGCGCCTGATCAAGGAGATAACTTCCGTCAGCCGGTAGCAAATGTGCCCGTGCTAGTGACGGAGGCTAAGCATCTGGCAGACATGGTGAAACGTGTGGGCGCAAACGGGTTGATGTTTCGCACGGTCGGAGTGGGCCAGCCGCAAGACGTGACGTTGCGGCCCTTCAACGAAATCTTCTACGACTATTACAACGTCTATTGGGACGTGCTGACGCCAGCGCAGTATGCGGCGCGCAAGGCGAGCGTGCGCTGAATTTGTTCAATCACATTGTTGAAATATTGCACGCGCCTGAGCTTACAGTCTTAAAGCGCGGCAGGCTGCCGGCTAAACGGCGTTAGAGGATAACCCACTGGTAAAGCCCTAGCGGGGCAGTCGTCACCGCTTGCCCGTCTTTATATTTATTGAGCATGCCTTTGAGCGTGATGTATTGGCCTTGCTCTAGCTCCGGGTCGTCGGTGTATGTGCCTGTGAAGGTGTAATGAATGCCGCCGAGTTTCGTGGTTGTAAACGTCAATTGCTCGTAACCACGTTTGCCTTTGATCAGTTTGGCCGTTTTGAAATTATAGACTAACCCGCCCGCGGTATAGAGGCGACCGCTGATCGGCACGTTACCCTCGCCGTCAACTTTGATCTCGCCATGTTCCTGACCCGGCAGTTCCTGCAAGATAAAGTGCTCGAATTCAGCCACGTCCTGCGGGGGCGCGGTTGCGGTCTTATAAGGCGTTAAGTAAACACCCGGCTCACGTGACATTTGTGGCATGAAGACGGCCGCCCCGTTGGTGACAACGGCTGGCGGAATGTTAAGTGACAACGACAACACGACAATTAACAGCAGCCACTTGACCGAACGTTTCATTGCTCATCCCTCAACATCTCTGACAGCGGTTGCCACAGCCACGAAGCCTCGTGGTCAAGAGGGCGCGCCGCAAGCCTTCGGCGACGCGCCCTTTGATTAGTTAACCGAGCTTCGCTGCGTAGCGCGCAACCGGCATCACTTGAAGCAGTTCTCCTTGATGTAGTCGGAGATGTTCTTCGAGCCGCCGCCGGTTGCCAGTCCGAAGAGGTTTTGCAAGCCCTCGTCGCTGAGCGGGCCCGGACTCGCCGCCGTGCCGATCAAGTTGTTGGCGTTGCCATACCCGTGCAACGACTCGTGGAAATGCAGGGCCAAGTTGCCGGGGTTCAGCCCGACCGCGCCCCCGTCATCGCCTCTATCGATGTCGTTGGGTCTGTAAAATACCACAAACCCCATCTTTCCATTGCTGCTGGTGATAGCACCCAGCCCCGATCTGGTCTTGAAGTCCTGCGCGAAAGTAAGCGTGGCTAGACCGGCCAAGTTGACTTCGGATCGAACGCTATGTAGTCCTTTTCGAGCGCCTGCGAAGCGGTCCCATCGTAGAACGAGCCGCCGGCATCGAGGAAGTCGGCGAACTTCTCCGCACTGAAACCGGGGATCGTGTTCAGCTTGTCAATCACGTTCTTTTGACATTTCGCGCTCGGCTTCTTCGTGCCGCGCAGAAGTTTGCTGATGTCCGCGAGCGCGTTCGTGATGGCCAGCAGCTTGCTCGGATCGAGCGGGGCGAGTTGTTGCCCGCCCTGCGGCTGCCAGTTGAGGCGGTTCATCTCAAGCCACGCCGGATCGAAGCGGAAGCCGCCGCCGCCGCTACTGCTGCTGGTCTGCGAGATGGGCAGCCCGGCTCCGCTTAACAAGCTGCCGGCCAGACCGAGCAGATTGGTCAGCGGTCCAGTGAACGTACCGTTGAGCAACCCGGCGAAGGCGGCCTGTTCCCACGCGGGCAAGTTCGTGCTGAACGGGTGGGTCAAGATACTGCCGGAAGCGACCACCTGCCCGTTGATGATCAGCGTGCCCGTGACAACGCGTGGCCCGCAATCGTTGTTCGGGCATTGGACCGCCGCGCCGCTTTCCATCATGCGGAAGGCTTGCTCGCACCCGACCTCGAAGCCGTCGAGATAGCAGCGCGTGCAGTTAGGATTACTAAAGCTGCATCCGCCGCCATCAAACATCGGGAACAGCATGGGGAACTCGCGCGGCGGCTCGAACCCGCCCGGATCGAACTCGACAAACGGGTCTTCGAGGCCGACGTTGACGCCGACCGGGTCGGCCTCAACCGACACCCAGAAGTTGCCGTCGGCGCTCGATTCGCCCTGACTGCCCGTGACCGGATTGGTGTGCCGCCACGTCACAATGTTGTTCGCCTGTTGCGCCAGCACCTCGCCCCACACGTAGATGTAACTCTTCTGCTTCACGCCCTGCGCGTTCAACTCGGTCACGATCCGCCCACCCAACACGGTCGATCTGAGATAGAGGGTGGTCGTAGTATGCGGGAACGAGTTGGTGCGCTGTTCGAGGCGCTTGATGATCTGGCCGCTGCCGTCGAACCACTGCGTGTTGGTCACTGTGTTGTCAACGCTACGCACCGTGCGGTTACGCCCGGCCGCATCCCACGTATAAATCAGATCGTCGTCGTGCAAGACGTTGCCGGCCGCGTCGTATTGCCACGGAGCCTCCTGCCGGCGGTTGTTAAGGTACGTGCCGATGAACGTGTTGAACTGACTCCAGAAGCGTGTGTCGCGCCGCGTCAGGTTGTTCCACGCATCGTACTGGTAGCTCTGCCGGTAAGGGCCGTCCTGCACGGTGTTGGTCGTGTTGTTGATGAAGTCGCGGGCCTCGGCCCCCGTGTAAGCCTCTTGCAACCGGCCGATCTGATCGTAGCTGTAGGCGCGGTCGAAGCGGTCGTCCACGCCGTCGTCAACGAAGCGGCGCATGCCGTCGGCGTAGTAACTGATCTGCGAGAGCATGGCGGTGGACGGTCCAAACTGCGCGGGCCGGCCACTGACTTCAAAGCGTTGCGGCAAGAGGCGCGCGTTGTAGCCGACGGACAACGACAGGTTGTTGCCGTAAGTTAAATGTTTCAGCCCGCCCCACGCGCGATACTGCATGCCGGAAGCGTAAGTGCTCACGCCGCCGTAGGTCGTGCCAGTTACGCCGGTCAGCCGGCCCGTCTGGTCGTAGGCGTAGTTGATCTGGTTGCCGGTCGGGTCTGTGATGGACTTCATCTCGCCGGCCAAGTTGTAGTTGTAGTTGAGCGCGAAGCTGCCGACGCCTGTGAACTGGCGTGTCTCCGTGCGCAACTGCGACAGCGTATCGTAGTTGTAATCAACCCGCCCAAGCCCGTCTGTCATCCACAAGCGATTGCCGGCCGAGTCGTAGTCGAACGCGACCGGGTCAGCCGCGGTCACGCCCGTCGGCGTCTCGTAGTTGATGCTGGTGACGAGGTGGCGACTGTTGTAGATGTAGTTAGCCGCCGCGCCGCGCGGATCGGTGGCGCGTTGCACCGTGTCGTCGTTGTTATAAGCGAAGGTGCTGGCGGCCGTCTCGATAGGCGCTTTGCGCGAGGTGAGCCTGCCGTGCCCGTCGTAACCCATCAAGGTTTCCTGACAAGTGCCGGTCGGGCAGGATTCGCCGGCCACGGCCGCCCTGGAAGTCGCGCACGCGCGTGATCTGATCGCGTGCGTTGTAGGTGTTGACGACCGCGCGGTAGACACTGCCGTCCAAGTTCAATAACTCGTTCTTGAGGTCGCGGCCCAAGATGTCGGTCGTGACGCGTTGCAGGCGACCGACTTCATCCGTCAGCGTTGTGACTGTGCCGCCCGCGCAGCCGCAGCCGCTATAGCTGGCCTGCTTCTGCGTGTTGTCCACGTTGATGGTGGCCTTGAGCCGCCCCTGCCAGTCGTAAGTGCGCTGGCGATAGACCCAGCCCGTGCCGCCATTGGCGGGCGCGTCGTCGCCCGTGGCGGGCCAAGAGCCTGTGCCTGATGTCTCGGTCGGGTTGGATTGGCGGGCCAAACGGCCCATCACATCGTAGTCGAAGAACTGCGCGTTGAAGCCGCCCGTCGTCGGGTTGCTCTGCGCGGTGGCGCGCACCTGTCCTAGTCCGTCTAGGACACTGGCCGAGTAGGCCTCGGCCAGCCCCGTGTCATATAACGTGAAGCTCTGCACCAGCCCCATATCGGCCGGGTAGACACGCCTCATGTATCCCTGCTCGGTTGCGCCGTCGAAGCGCGCCGTGCGCGTGATGCGACCCGCCGCGTCGTAGCGCGTCTTCAGGCTGGCCCCTTTCGGGTTGGTGTTTCGCGTGGCCGCGCCGGTGTCGTAGTTATATTCGACGGTCGAGGCGAAGTTGCCGGGGTCGGTGATGCTCGTCGGGTAGGCGAAGGTCGGCCGGCCGAAGGCATCGCGGTTGACGCCCTGATAGAAGACATCTGTGTAACTGACGTTGGTTTGATGCCCGTCGGGGTCGCGGGTGAAGATGACGCCGCCGGCCGTGTTGTAGCCGATGCGCGTCTCGACGTAATTGTTGGCCGCGCCGGTCACGTCATAACGACGCACGCGATTGATGTGACCGCGCCACCATGCCCCGGAACCGTAGTTCGTGCCGTCGTGCTGGCTCGCGGCGGCGGGCATGGCTTGCAGTAAGGTGGCATCGCTCGCGTCGTCGTAGACGTAGCCGACCTTCGAGTTCAATGTGCCTGCGGCGGGCGTGCCTTCGTAGACGTATTGGAAGCTGGTCAGGCCGATGATGCGGCGGTCGAGATATTCCTGCCCGAAGTTGTATTCGGTGCGGGTTGTACGCAGCGGGGTCTGCCCGTCGGCCGCGTACTCCGTGACATCCTGCGGCAGCCCGAACGCGGCGAACGTGATGGCGGTGCGTTGGTGATTGTTCACCTCGTCGTTGACGTTGATCTCACGCACGCGCGGGTTCAGTTGATAAGGCAAGTTCTCGTCGTCCTGCGTCCACGTCAAGACGGTGTGCTTCTTCGGTGTGCTGAGATTGTCGGCACTGAAGACGAACGACTCGACCGTCAAGCCCTTCTGCCAGCCCGTCCCATAAACGTCTCTGTAGAGCGTGCCGTCGGCGGCAGTCACGTCGCACGACGTGAGATTGGGCGACCACGGATTGTAGGACTTCGTGACCTCGGCGCTCTGATTCATGACGCCGTTCTCGATCCACAATCGCTGCTCGGTGAAGCGCGGGCAATCCGTCTGCGCCGACGCGCCGAGCAGGTCTGAGCCGGGCAGGTTGTAACGCAGGTAGGAGAGCGCGTGCGTGTCCTGCGGAACGCCGCCGACCACACTATTGGCCGCGAAGTGTGTGATCTTCCAGACTTGACCCCACGCGTTGTAATCGAACTTGTAGTACGAGCCGTCGCCGAGGCCCACGCGTTGGATCACGGGAATGATCGTGCCGGGCTGTGCGCCGATGATCGCAAGGTTGGAGAAGTTGGGTTGCAGCGTCAGATCGGCGTAGCCGAAGCTGGCCCAAGTGTGCGTTTCGTTGACGACCTGCCCCGTGTCGCCTTCGCGCGTCCACGGTTGCGTGATCGAGATCAGGTTTTGGAACTGATCGTAGTTGAACGTGATGACGCGCCCTAACGTGTCAACGATGTTCGTGACTTGCCCAACCCATCGTAGTTGACGCTGAGATAGTTGCCGTTGCGATCCTTGATCTCGGTGCAGTGATACTCGCCGTTCAATAGCGCGAAACTCAACCGCGTGCCATCGGTGGTGCGCAGCAGCAGCGTCGTGCCGTTGTCGATCAACTGCATGTAAGAAGAATCCGCCGACTCGAAGACGTTCGTGCTGCCCACGCGCCGCAAGCCTGTGCGCCCGCCCGACGGGGCGATCAGCATGTATGTGTCTTTGCCCGTCTGCGGATCGAAGAAGCGGGGTTGGACCACGGGGAAGCCGAGGCGGAAGCCGGGCGCGGGCGTGCCGTGATCGGCGTCGTAGGTGATGCCCGACCCGTCGCGCGTCCAGACCAGCGAGTTGTAAGAGAGCGTCAGCCCTAAGTCTAAACCGGCGCGGCCGGGCAGACTCAGGAGCGGGACGCTCCAATTGTAGTTGCGCGAAAGCGGATCGACGCCCGACCCGCCCGTGCGGTTCGTGGGATCGAGCCGCGACGACGAGAAGCTATAAGCTGTGGCCGAGAAGTCGCACAGCCGCCTGACGTTCTCGTGGAACTCAGGGCTGCCGTCGAAGCCCGCGAGTACGGCGACGCGCCCGTTCAGGTTCGTCTGGTTCGTCCAGAAGTCCCAACCGCTTTGATCCGGGTTGCGCTGCAAGTAGGCGCGGTAGCAATCGTAGACGAACAGGTGATTGTCCGACGGATTGCGGGCCGCGTACTCTGGCGACGTAAAGAGGGTGTGCCCTAACGCGCCCGCCGCCATGATCAGTTGCGTCTCGCCCTGCGCCTGTATGAGCGTGTTGGTCCAATCCTGTAACTCGTTGGCGGTCGGTTGCCGGTACAACGCGCCTTGATAGAAGTCGCGGACAAACTGCGTGAGGTCCTTCCAGCACGGATAGAGTTGAGCCTGCGGGACGATCTCGCGCGGTTGGCTGGTGCTGGACCATTCGAGCCGCGCCAACGCGCCGCCGAAGTTTTCAAAGAACTCGACCTTGATCGGCGTCAGCACCCCGGCCGTGAGATTGATCGTGCCGGTATTAACGGTCGGCACATGATCGGTCCAGTTGTCGATGATGAGTTGGCCGTTGACCCAGACGCGGATGCCGTCGTCCGTGGTCGTGTAGAAGGTGTAGGTCTGCGAGTAGCGGGCTTGCACGAAGCCCATCCAGCGCACGGAGAATTGATCAGCCCCGATGGAAGCGGCGGGCGCGCCGTTGCCCCAATCGAAGTTCAGCGTCGAATCGACGCGCCCGAACTTGAAGTTGGTAAAGTCGAGATTGTCAAAATATCTGGCGGTCAAACCTGAGCCACCGCCGATTGAGCCGCTAACGATGCCGCGCGTCGCGCGCTGCCGCAACTCATCGACGTGAATCTTTTTGATAACAGTGCCATTCGCCCCGGTCGTCAGGGTCGCATCCGTGTAAGCGGACGTAGGTATGCTGAGCGCGACCAGCGCCTCGTTAAGTCGGTCGCGCAATTCCTGTATGTGCGTTGCTTTAATGATTACTTGCGTGAGCGTCGTGTCCTGCCATGTCGCATCGGCCATGCCGGCTGCGCGCCGCACGGCGTTGACGGCTGTGCGTAGATCGTAGATGTGCTGCGCTTTGATGGTCGTGACTTGGGGCAGCAAGGTGGTGTCAAGAAAGGTGATAGCCGTGCCCAACGTGAGATTGCTGGCCGGCGAGATTGTGCTGCCGTTGACGGCGCGCACGCGATAGAGATAGGCGTTGCCGTTCGTCGCCGTCAGATCGTTAAAGCTCGTCGCCGTGTTGGTATTGCCGACGACGGCGAATATCCCTGAGGCGCTCGGACTCCGTTCGATCTGATAACTGCTCGCACCCGTGGCAGCGGTCCAACTAAGGCTCACCTGTGTAGCAGACGTTAACGTGACGGACAGGTTCGTCGGTGCATCGAGCGCGAAGGCTGCGCTGGCCGTTAGACTCGCGGCGGCGAGCGCGGGCAGTAGAGCATTGCCGGATGTGTCGGCGACGGCATAGTTGCCGCTCCGGTAGTAGTCCGCTTCCGACAGGTCGAATGTGGGCCGCCGGCCGTCGAGGGCTGCGGTTATGTTGGCGAGCAACGATTGCTTGAACAGACTCGCCAATAGAAAGTCGGCTGATGGTTTTTCTGCGCGCGCGACGGGGCTGTCGGGTGACGCTGAGCCGGGCGTGGGCGCAGGTTGGGCCGCAGGGCTGTTCACCGACCCGTTACAGCAAGGCTTCTGGACCGGATAACGCGGCCGGCTCGAAGGCACGGGCGGGAGCGTGCGCACCACAGGCGCGCGCAGTCGCTTCGCTTCGTCGAGATTCGGCAGACCGGCCGCCGGGGCTGCGGTCAACTTCGGTCCTTTAATTATCTGGTCCGAACTCTGATCAGCACTGATCGGATCGGCAACGGGCGCGAGCGTCCCTTTGTGCCGACCGCGCTCGCCTGTCTGTTCGTCAACGGCGGCGCTATCGGCTGCATCATGCAACGCTGCGCCCGGTGGCAAAGAGTTAAGCGCGCTCAAGGCTGCGCCTGTATCGACGATGCCGCCGGTCGCAACCTTGCCTTGCAGACTCGCAACCCGCCTGACGTTCCCGGTGATGAGCGTGCGCAACTGTGTGGCGCTCAAGTCAGGGCGCAACGCGCGGAGTCGGCCGGCGACGCCGGTCACGACGGCCGCCGAGGCGGACGTGCCGGAAACAGTGCCATGCCCGCCGTCGGCTTTGAGGGTGCGGACCTCTGCGCCCGCTGCCGCGACGGCGACACTGCGCGCGCCCCAGTTGGACCACGAAGTAAGCGCGTCGGCATCGTTGGTCGCGGCGACCGAGAGCGTGAGCTTCGAGCTAAACGAAGCCGGATAACGGGGCGTGTTGTCGAGGTCTTTGCTGCCGTTACCGGCGGCGCACACTACCAAGACGTTACGCTTTGCCGCGCGCATGATCGCATCGCGCAAGGCGTGCGATGGGGCATCCGTGCTCCACGAACAGTTGATGATCTGCGCCCCGTGGGCGACGGCATAATCAATCGCTTCGACAGCCGACGCCGTGTCACCATTGCCGCTGTCGTCTAACACGCGCAAAGAGATGAGACTGGCTTGCTCGGTCGCGTCGGCCTGTTCGTTCCATTGCGCGGCGATAATGCCGGCGATGGCCGTGCCGTGGCCGAGATCGTCTTTGATCTCATTCGACTCGGCAACGTAGTCCCAACCGCTGAAGTCGTCCGCGTAGTTATCGCCTGTGTCGTCGCGGCCGTTCTTCTGTTCGGCGCGATTGACCCAGCGATGCGTGCGTAGTTCCGCGTGCGTGAAATCAACGCCGCTGTCGATCACAGCTATAACCGTCTTGGTCGCGGCGGCGCGTCGTTGGCTGCTACGCATGGCGGAGCCAGCGCCCGCAGCCCGACCGAACAACGCCGGTTCTTGCGTGGGCCGTTGCTCCGGCAAGAAGGGAATCTTGGTCGAGAATTGATCGGCGGTGATCGTGAAGTTCGGCTCGACAAATTCAACCGCAGGGTTGCTGCGTAATTCGTAGCTGAGCGCGTCGAGGTCTTGTCCGGCGTCGAGCGTCAGCCGTTCGATGCCGGATGCGCCGCGCAGTTTATCTTTCCGGCGCAAGCCTTTGGCCTCAAGCACGGCGCTCGCTTCCTGCGCCGTGGTGCTGGACCGGAAACGCAACAGCAACTCGCCCGCGTTGCGACTGCCGCGACTCTTCACCGGCCCGGCCCGGCGAATCGACATAGGCGTGGCCGTCTTCGCGCCGCGCTCCGGCGCGGCGGCAGCGGCGCGGCCCGGTGACAACGGCGCGGGCTGTTGTAGGACCAGCGCGTAGCACAGGGCGAGGCACAACAGTTTGACGCACCAAGCGTAAGCGTGGCGGCGCGGGCGGGGCGACGTTTGCACCCCTGCGATGTGGCGTGCGAGCGAAGTGTTGCGCTTCATGGATAGACCCCCTGACGGCGACGTTATCCGCAGCCTGCTCGGATCGGTTTACGTTTGCTCAAGACACTCATCAAAAACGACGACTGCCCACACGCTATTGCAGACTAAGAAGGACGAGGATTTCACCCACGCCCTTCTCCAACGGTTCAAGGGCCTTGCCGATCAACGTGCCGGGGCGATGAATTGGCACGCCGCCAAGATCGACGGGCACGGACTTCATAGCGACGCCTTCTATCTCGCTCGTCACGAGCAAGTCGCCCACGCGGATCGGTGCGCGCGTGGCATCGACCTTTACCTTGACCCGGCCCGTCGTCGCGACCAACACCTTCCCCTCGCCACGTTCGCCGAGCATGATGCCCGGTTGCGCCGAGACGACGCCGGCCACCTTCGTATCGTATGCGCTCGCCGACGCCATCACCTGATTCGACTTTTCAGGATCAAGCACAACCACCGTGCCGCCGTGATCTGTCGGCCCGCTTGCACCCACTCGGCCACGTCCTGATACTTGGCCGAGATGTTGCCCGTCACAGTTAAGTCGCCGACGACGTGCAACTTCGTGGCCGGCGCGGTCGTGCCGATGCCGACGTTGCCGGCCGTGAGGGTCATGCTCTCGGCGTTGTTCGAGTAGAAGTGAGTCTTGCTATTGGTCCCCGCGCCGTATTGCAGGTAGAGGTCCTTGTCATAGACGCTGTTGCTGTTGCGGATGACGCGCAGGTTGGCGTATTGATCGGCGGACGCTAGGTCGAGTCCTTCCGCGCCCGCGCTGCCAGAGATGACCAGCTTGGCGGAACTCGGCGTGCCTGTGCCGATGCCGACGTTGCCTGAATTGTAGAAGACGTTTGCGCCGCCAGTGGTCCATTGACTGCCGCCGACTTGCGCCCACGCCGTCTTGCAATCGCCCGCGATACACAAGCCGCCCGCCGCGTTGACCGCGCCGCCCTGCACGTCGAGCCGATAGTTCGGCGCACTCGTGCCGATGCCCACGTGCCCGTCGCCGTTCGGTTGCAGGCTAACGCGCCCGAATTGATCGACATACATGCGCGTGAAGTATTGCCCGCCGCGATAGACGCTCATGCCAAACACGCTCTCGTTGTTGGCCGTGCCGCCGACGCCGAACACTGTGCCGAGATGGACGCCCGTATCGAGATTGAGCAGATTCGTGTAGGTGTCTGTGCCCGCGACGATGTGCAACTTACTGTTGGGTGCGCTCGTGCCGATGCCGAAGTTGCCGGTCGCGGTCTGTAGCCGCATCCGCTCGACCCAACCGACGCCGTTGATCGTACTGAAGACCAGGTCGTCGCTCGAGGGCGAAGCCCGGTTTGTTCATGCCGATAAAGGCCGCCTTGCTGGCCGCGCCGTCCTTCCACATCTCGATGCCGGCGGCGCTATCACCCCACAGGCGCACGCGGCCGGTCGTCGTGCCGTTCCTGATCTGCATCTGCGGCTGCGACGCTGTGGGCGGGCCGTTGATGTCGAGGAAGGAGAGCGGCGCGGTCGTGCCGATGCCGAGGTAGCCGGTATTATCAAGCGTTAATGCTTGGGGCACGGCCGTGGTCCCGATAAAGAAAGGGCTATTATTCAACCCTCGGAGGAAGCCGCCGGTCACGGTGGTCCCGTCGGCACGATAGCCGAGCTTGATGCCGCCGCTACTCGTCCCACTCCGGCTGGCGTAGATCAAGCTATGCTCGCCGGAAGCTGTCCCATCGTCTGAAACAATCTCGAACTTACCGTTGGCCGGGTTGGTCGTGCCGACGCCGACGTTGCCGGGGTTGGTGTTGTTGATGTTGTTGCCGTTCGTCGACCACTGTTGTGCGGCCGTCCGCTCCGGTTGGCAGAGCAGCGCCGCCAGCGCGAACAGACCGAGGGACGCGACGCGCGCGCGCCGTCCGAAGAGTCTTCGCCGGTTTGTGATGATGGTCATGTCTTTGTCCCTTCCGTTCGCATGTGGATGAAAAAACTATTGCAGGCTGAGTAGCACTAGTATCTCGCCCGTGCCTTTGGCCAACGGCTCAAGCGCCTTGCCGATCAACGTGCCGGGCGCGTGCATCTGCCGCCCGCTGACCGCGATTGGCTCGGACTTCATAGCCATGCCGGGCACGTCGCTTGTCACCAGCAGATCGCCGATGCGGATCGGCGCACGCGTGGCATCAACCTTCACGCGCACGCGTCCCGTCGTCGCCACCAGCGTCTTGTGTTCCCCGGCTTCGCCTAACGTCAGACCGGGCCGCGCGCTGACGACGCCTGCGACTTTCGTATCGTAGGCCGAGGTTGAAGCGACGACGTGATTGGCGTGTTCGTCATCTAGCACGACGACCATCCCGGCGGCGAGTTCCTCGGTTGAAGGAACCCACTCGGCCACGTCCTGATACTTGGCCGAGATGTTGCCCGTCACAGTTAAGTCGCCGACGACGTGCAGCTTCGTGGTCGGCGCGCTCGTGCCGATGCCGACGTTGCCGCTCTGTGTCAGCGTTAAGCGCGGGGACGTACCGGTCGCTTCCCAAAACTGAAGCATGTCCGCGTTGCCTGTGTTGCTGTTCATGTACCACTTGATTGTGCCGTTAGTGGCCAGCGCAACGTTGGGGTTATAGCCCGCCGCCGAATCAACGATAATGCCGCCATGTGTGGCGTCGGATTTCTTAAACCGCGCGGCCCATTGCGTGTTGGCTTGCACATCTAATGGATATTCCGGATTTGCCGTCCCGACGCCGACGCGGCCGGCGGCATCGAAGAACATGCGATAAGCGCCAGCGGTTTCGTCATAGACGCCGAACGCGCCGGGGACGTTCGCGGCCCCTGAATAGAGCCACCACGAACGCCCACCCGCCTGTGTGTTCTGTAGCTTGATGAGCGGGAAGCCGCCCGCGCTCGTGTTGTCGCCCGCGATGTGCAGCCGGTAACCGGGCGCGCTTGTGCCGATGCCGATGTTGCCGGTGTTCGTGATCCTGAGTATGTCAGTCCACGTGATCGCCCCGCCGCCCGGTGCGGTGCGACGCAGGCCGGCGTAGTCGGAACCCGCGCCGCCCGCGAGGAAAAAATTCCAAGAGGGCGCGGCGGTGTCGTAGCGGCTCCACGCGCCGCCAAACCATTTGGCGTTGGCGCTCAAGTGCAAGTCTGTCCCGACAGCCGCTTGGATGGTGGACTTGGCCGCGACGCCCGCTTGCGACAAGGTGAGCGGGGCGTCCGGGGCTTGCACCTCAAGCGGGCTGACCGGCGTACTCGTACCAATGCCGACGTTGCCGGGGTTTGTGTTGTTGATGTTGCTGCCGTTAGTGGTCCACTGAGCTAGGGCGTCCGGCGGCTGGCCGAGAAAGAGCAGGAGGGTCAAGACTACCAGCGGATAAAGCGCGCGGGGCGAGTGACCCTGCATGTGCTTGGTATGGTTCTTCATGATGACTCCTGTGTGCCTGTGCGATAGTTTTGTTGCCGCTGGGCCGTCAGGTCCTCTGCCGCGCATGTTGCTAGTACAAGCTCAGTGCGGGCCAAGGGGCGGTTCGAGCGAGGCAGAACGCCGCGCCCATGTCGCCCGTCACTCTTATCTGTTGTTGGCGAAAACAAGTGCCACCCGGACGAAGGCAAAGCTATACTTGGCCTCCGTGTTAACGGAGACGCGGCCGGTATAGTTTGCGTGCTCCGCCTGTGGCCGCAATCTGCCCGGCTAGTGATAACCGGATAGACGAAGCCCGCAGAGATCGAATACGTTTGGCTAGTGACGACGAAAGTTATGGGGCAGGGGGGCGCTCACCGATAAGCTTTCGCCAGCACCGGACAAAGCATTCATCACGGCGACTGCTATATGGAAGAGGGGAATCGCATTACACAAATGCCCCTTGCGAGTGACTTATGATTGAGAGGAGTGTTGCCCGCCCGTTGCTCGTTGGTGACGGAACAAACGACTGTAGCGCGCAGAGACTATGCCAATCGTTCTACCCTGTCAACAGAAATTTTTTGGTTGAGGTGCAAACGCTACGAGGCGCGGGTTGAGTTGCACCTTTGGCGCTGCGCCCAAACAAATTTAAGCGCGCCTGCATCGAACAATAAGGCAAAAGCCTGATCAAGACACTGTGTTCACTAGCAAGCTGAATTGCCTGAATAGCTGCGATGAATCGACGCTTCTCCACCGGCGATGAAAATCTTCGCCTGCGCGCGTATGATTGCGCCAAGCCGTCGCGGCCAACAGGTCGGGGTTACTTGGTACCGTCTTGAGTCCGTTGAATAGCTTGACCCGGAGAGCCTTCGAGGACTCACCAACTGTTGCTGCTCCATCGGGAGCGAGCACGCATAGCAGATTCTTCCTTCCAGCAAGGCTCTCACGCCGGCGGCTCATCCGTCAGTCGAAGGAGGATCAGATGCAAGTCCTTTATCCGTATTGCTGCGGCATCGACGTCCATGCAAAAACCGCCGTTGCTTGCCTCATCAAACAAGGCAAGCGGCAGACCCGCACCTTCTCGACGATGACCGACGACCTGTTGCGTCTCTCGGATTGGCTCATCTCAGAAGGCTGCACGCACGTCGCCATCGAGAGCACAGGCGTCTACTGGAAACCGGTCTTTAATATCCTCGAAGCCGTGCTCACGGTCATCCTCGTCAACGCCCGCGACGCCAAAGCTATGCCCGGCAGAAAGACCGATGTGCGCGACTGCGAGTGGCTGGCCGACCTGCTCCGGCATGGGCTGCTGCGCGCCAGTTTCATCCCGCCGTTGGAGATTCGTGAACTGCGGGAGTTGACGCGCTACCGCCAGACGCTCATCAAAGAGCACACGGCGGTCGCTAATCGCATCCAGAAACTGATCGAGAGCGCCAACATCAAGCTAGGGCAAGTCGCGACGGATGTGCTCGGTGTTTCGGGGCGCTTAATGTTGCGTGCGCTCGCCGATGGGGAGCAGGACAGCGAGAAGTTGGTCGAATTAGCACGCGGTTCTCTCAGAGAGAAGAAACTCGAACTTCGCCGCGCGCTGACGAACCGCCTGACTCCTGCCCAACGCTTCGTCCTGAACGAACTACTTATCCGTCTCTCCGAGTTGGAAGCGGCGACCGCACGCGTCGGCGAGCAGCTCATGAAGGAGGTGGCCGAGAGCGCCGACCCTTTCGTCCCTGAGGCGGTAAGGTTGTTACAGACCATTCCTGGCATCGGGCTGCGCGTCGCCGAAGTGACCGTCTCCGAGATCGGTGTGGATATGACGCGCTTTCCCACCGATGCTCATCTGGCGAGTTGGGCGGGCTTGTGTCCGGGCAACAACGAATCAGCCGGCAAGCGGCGCTCCGGGCAGACGACGAAAGGCAGTCCTTACCTGAGAGCCGCGATCACACAAGCGGCATGGGCCGCAGCGCATACGAAGAACACCTACCTGGCGGCACAGTATCACCGTTTAATCAAGCGGATGGGCAAAAACAAAGCTTTGGTCGCCGTCGCGCATAGCCTGCTGGTGATCGCCTACCATGTGCTCGCCCAAAGAGCAGACTATCGTGAACTGGGCGGCGACTACTTTGATCGCCAGTATCAGCAGACGCAACAGCAACGCTTGATTAAGAGGTTGGAGGGGATGGGCTTGAAAGTGACGGTCGAGGCGCTGCCGGAGGCTGCTTGAGTGACCTGCTTCACCGGGCCAATTTTCATAGCAGTTGCATTGACGCGCGCAGGCGGAAGGCGCATCATCGCAGGCGATTTCGTGGTCAATACCTCGCTATGGAGTCGAGTCACTTCATATTTAATCAGCACGGTCATGCGCTACTTGCAATATGAGGAAGCGGCTTAGGTGCGGAGGAAACATTGCGCATTGATTGGCAAAGCGTGTTCGTGCCGGGCGGCTCTTTGATCGAGATTGTGCTGCGCGGATCGGTCATCTACCTCGCCCTGTTTCTCATGATGCGCTTCATCTTGAAGCGAGAGGCGGGCACGGTCGGCATGGCCGATCTCTTGATGGTGGTGCTCGTCGCTGACGCGGCGCAGAACGCGATGGCGCGCGACTATAAGTCGATCACAGAGGGCTTGGTGCTGGTGGGCACGATTGTCTTCTGGAACTACGCGCTCGATTGGCTCGGCTATCATTCGCAGGCCTTTGAGTGGCTCGTTCATCCGCCGCCGCTGCCGCTCGTTAAGGCGGGCCGGATGCTGCGCCGGAACATGCGGCAGGAGATGGTCACAGAGGACGAGTTGATGAGCCACTTGCGGCAGCAAGGCGTGGACGATGTGTCAGCCGTGAAGATGGCCTACATGGAGGGCGACGGGCGCATCAGCGTGGTCACGTATGAGCCGCAGGGTGGCAACAAAGACTCGAAGCAGGCGTTAGGTTAAACGTGACGGCGCGGTATTGTTCATAACAGTGTTTGCGCCTTTGCGTGAGATATACCTGCTCGATGATGACCTCACGCAAAGGCGCAAACGTTCAGACCCACTCGAAACATTTTAGTTGCCAGTCTGGTTGCTCTACGACGAGAGCGGCGGCGTAACCGGGCGCGGGGTTTAGGTCCTCTAATGTCCAACGGGCCAACTCTTCAACATTGTCGTCAACGCTGAGCAAGGCCGCAGGCTCGCCCGGCCGCAGCGACACGGCAAAGCTATTCAAGGGATGTGACAACCCTTCGCCCCGCGCTTTGATGTAAGCTTCCTTGCGCGTCCAGCAATTAAAGAACGCTGCTGATTGCAACTCCGGGTCGAGGGCGCGCAACATCGCCACCTCGCGCGCCGAAAAGAAACGCTCGGCGATCTCTGCACTGGCAAAATCTGTGCGAGCATATTCAAGATCGATGCCGACCTGCCGACCGTAAGTAAAGGCATAGAGCGCCAGCGTGTGTGAATGCGCCAAGTTGAACTGAAGCGTCGGCTCGTCAGGCGAAGCACTATCGAGGGCCGGTTTGCCGTACATACTGTAAGAGAATTTAAGTTCGGCCGGTGGTCTGTTCAGGTAGCGGCCGAGCAGTTGTCGCAGGATACCGCGCGCGACAATAAAGTGTTGTTGATCTTTGTGGAAGCGAAAGCGCGCGGCCCTGTCTCGCTCCGCTGCGTCGAGCACGGCGAATAGTTCAGCCACGCGCGCCGCCGGCTGTGCCAACGAAGCGCGCCAGACGTGAACTTCATCGCCAGCCAATATCAAAGGCTGTGGCGGGCGCGACCATGTCGCAGCAGTTGCTAACGGATGTGTCTGCTTCAACGAACCGCCCTCACGATCTCCGGCGCGGCAATTCTACCCGCCGCATAGCAGCAATTCTAGCACCCGCCAAATCAGTGAGCGGCCCGGTTACGTTCAAGCTGTCGCATCTGGACGCGCCGGGGCGGGGCAACCATCGGCCTTAGACAGTTCATCGAATGCGTGTATAATGAGTTTTCCGAGCTAGGGTTGAACACGCTCGCCCGAGAGCAATCAGTCTTAACAGCAGAAAACAATTGTCGGCCCTCGCTGTCCTGAACCGCGTTGCGATTATAGGAGGGCCCACACCTTTCTCATTCGCGGGACACCTCAGCGACAGAGGCCGGCCTTTCACAGGTCTTGAACTATGCCTCACGTCGCAAACTCGTTTCACCAAAATCGGATTTTAGCCGCCCTGCCTTACGCGGAAGCCGAGCGTCTGCTGCCGCGTTTGGAGCATGTGCATTTAAGACCGGGCAAGGTGCTCTACGAAGTTGGCGACCAGATTAACTACGTCTACTTCCCGACGTGCGGCATGGTGTCGCTGCTCTCCTCAATCGAATCCGGCACGTCCGTCGAGGTCGCTATGATCAGCACCGAGGGCATGGCCGGCATCCCCGTAATCCTCGGCGTGGATGAGATGCCGTACCGCGCCGTGACGCAACTCGCAGCCGATGCGCTGCGCCTCAAGGCCACCGTGCTCGAAGAGGAACTGCGCCGCTCGCCGCGCTTGCACGAACTACTCCACCAGTACCTCTTCACCATGCTTAAGCAGATCACCCAGTCGGCGGTCTGTCATCGCTTCCACACCACCGAGGAACGGTTCTGTCGCTGGCTGCTGACGGCGCGCGACTGCGCTACTGAGGACGGGATGCAACTCACGCAGGAGAGCATTGCTAACATGCTCGGTGTGCCACGCACGAGTGTGACGATGATCGCCGGCAAGCTGCAACAGTTGGACTTGATCCGTTACAGCCGCCGCAAGATCACTGTCCTCGACCGCCAGCGGTTAAGGGCCGCGGCCTGCGAGTGCTACAACGTGATCGCCGAAGAAATTAAGCAGTTTCGCGCTGCTTGAGCGACGCGCCCGCCACCACTTAGAAAAAAATTTGCATTGTGTCTAATTTTAGACAGACAGGTCTGTGACCAATCCGTTATATATCTGTGTCAGGAGCGTTACACCGCACCGCACCCTACCGCAACTCCCCTGGTGGAGGGTGGCAAACGCCCGGCTCGCATGCGGGCCAGTTTGCGACGTTTATTATACTGACGCGTATCATCTGGTCACGGAATTATAGGTATCGTAGTGCAGTTCCCCTATCTCGCCGAAGTCTGTCTCATATCTGAAAGCTGGCCGGCCGCCAGGCTTTCGGGTAGACTTGTTGTCGGGCCAGGTCAACTCTCCGTTACCTCAAACACATTACTTATCTAAGCAGCGGCAGCACCACTTCAACCGTGATGCTGCCGCCTTCATGTTAGCAGTGCATCTTCAGCCGCACGGCCGCGCCGAGATGTAACACGCAGTAGCGTGCCTCTCAGCATTAAGTACGGCTGAACTCGCTAGTCAGCGCCCACCTGCTTCTGCGCTAAGCGCCGGATAACCTCTCGGTTCGGCCATAAGTGGTACGCGTCGCTCGATATGGGCGACGCACACCGGTCGCCTCCCTTGCATGCGGCCTAAGTAAGCAACTGTCTAAACTGCCCAATTTTACGGGGGAGCTTAGGATTTAGAGCATGTCGCATCTTGATAATGAACTGCGCTGGTATGTCATCCGTACATGCCCGAAGCAGGAGGATCGAGCCAACGCCAACTTGCTGGCGTGGGGGCTGCCGACCTTCAACCCGAAAGCAAAAGAGCGCCGGACCAATCCTTTCACCGACGAGCCGTTTCATGTGACGAAGCCGCTGTTTCCGGGTTACATCTTTGCCCGGTTCAACGCGGACGCGTTACTGGGTAAGGTTTGTTATACCAGAGGCGTGCAGACCGTGCTCAGCTTCGGCGCGCGCCCGACGCCGGTGGACGACGAAGTGATCGAGTTTCTCCAACTGAACGCGGATCAAGATGGTTTGATCCGCATCGGCGAAGGCTTCAAGCACGGCGATAAGGTCATGATTCGCGGCGGTGCTTTCAACAGTCTGGTCGGCATTTTTGCCCGCGAGATCAAAGCCACTGATCGCGTCGTCATCCTGTTTGAGACGATCCGTTATCAGGGTCAGGTTGAAGTCGAGCGACGACTGGTCGAAAAGGTCGGTTGACGCGCAAGCATTAGCCCCAGCGCGGCCGCATTCGCTTGGGGTGATTGAAAATGTGCCGCTTCGTGCTCCGTGTTTGCGAGCGCAGGTAAGCGGCCGAACGGTCCGCAACGCGCCCTCGGTCTATCATGCGGGCGCGTATATGTAGCGAACCCCTCCGCTACGCTCCCGTCCTTGCGGTTCATGGATTGGAGCATCAGTCCGGCGCTTTCATCGCTCGCTCAAGCGATGCCGGATTGAAGAACGAACAAGCCCGGATAATTCAATTCGCAAAAGTAGTCGCTGGCGCGATGTGCGGTAGCTCTGCCCGGCCCAAGCCCCGCAAAAGTTGCCCGGCACGTTAGGTCCTACAACAACAAACAAAGCCCGCAGCAGAAGGAGTCGCCATGAGCAGAGACGAACGGGAAGACACGACGATCTATAAAGTGGTCGTCAACCACGAAGAACAGTATTCGATCTGGCGGGCTGATCGTGAGAACGCGCTCGGCTGGAACGATGCGGGCAAGCAAGGTCCTAAGGCCGAATGCCTCGCTTACATCAAGGAAGTGTGGACCGACATGCGCCCGCTCAGCTTGCGCAAACAGATGGAACAGACCGCGTAATCAACACGCGCGGCTTAAGTAGTATGAACTCCGGCCTGACATTAGTGTCAGAGCCTTTTTTTTGTGCGCGCGTTCACCGCCAACCGAGATAGTGACGCCATGACCAGAGTGAAAAACGATTTTCGCACCGGGCTGCTGATGCTTGTTGGTGTGGCCTTGTTTGCGTTTCTGGGGCTGTACCAGCAAGCACCGCCCGCCGCCAAGCCCTTTGATGCGCCCCCCACCGAGTTCTCGGCCACCCGTGCGTTAATGCATCTGGCTGTGATCGCGCAACGACATCACGAGATGGGCACGCCCGAACACGCCAAAGTGCGCGACTACTTGGTCGGCGAACTGACGACGCTCGGCGTCAGCCCTGAAGTGCAGAAGACCGAGAGCGTGAACGTGCGCGCGCAGGGCGCTTACGGCGGCACGGTCGAGAACGTCGTCGCCAGATTGCGCGGGACCGACAACAGCAAGGCTGTGTTGCTGGTGAGCCATTACGATTCCGTGCCGACTGGGCCGGGCGCAAACGACGACGGCGTGGCGGTCGCCGCGTTGCTTGAGACGCTGCGGGCCTTGAAGGCCGGTGCGCCGCTCAAGAACGACGTGATCCTGTTGTTCACCGATGGCGAAGAGAACGGCTTGCTGGGCGCGAAGGCGTTCGTCGCCGAGCATCCGTGGGCGAAGGATGTCGGCGTCGTCTTCAACTTCGAGGCGCGCGGCCACGGCGGCCCGTCCACGATGTTTGAAACGTCGAACGGGAACGGCCGCTTGATCGGCGAGTTCGCCAGAGCCACCCCATACCCGAACGCAAATTCGCTCTCGGCCGACATCTACAAGCTCTTGCCCAACGACACGGACATGAGCATGTTCAAAGATGCGGGCATGCCCGGCCTCAACTTCGCTTACATCGAAGGCTTGCCCGATTATCACACGCAACTCGATAGCGTCGCCCACGTGAACGAGCGCAGCCTGCAACATCACGGCACGCACGCCCTCGCGTTGGCGCGACACTTCGGGAATCGACCGGGCGGCGTCGAACGTGCGGGCAACGCCGTCTATTTCGACACGCTCGGCGCGGCGCTGCTGCATTATCCGTTCTCGTGGATCATGCCGCTGACGATCTTTGTCCTGCTCGCCTTCGTCGCCGTGGTCGGCTTCGGGTTGAAGCGCCGGCACTTGACGATCAAGGGCATCGTGTTCGGCGTGCTGGTCAGTCTGTTGAGCATCGTGACTTCGGCCGTGGCCGTCTTGCTTGTCTGGATGGGCGTGATGATGCTGCACGCGAGCTACCGGCGCATGACGTTTGGGGCCACGTACAACAGCGATCTGTACTTCTACAGTTTCGCCGCGCTGACCTGTGCCATCGTGACAACGTTCGTTGTCCTGTTTCGCAAGAAGGTGGGGGCAGCGAACCTGTTGGTCGGCGGCTTGTGCTGGTGGGCGTTGCTCTTGGTGTTGAGCAGTCTGTATCTACCGGGCGGGAGCTACCTGTTCACGTGGCCGCTGCTGTTCACATTGTTGGGCGCGGGCGTGCTGTTCGCCTTAGAGCCTGACGGGGCGTTGCCGCAACAACTGGCGATAGTGCTGTTGCTCTGTGCCGTGCCCGGTGTGCTGTTGTTCGTGCCGCTCATCTATCAAATTTTCCTCGCGCTGACGGTGCATCTGGCCTGGGTGACGACGATCCTGCTGGTGCTGGTCCTATTCCTGCTCAGCACGCATCTGAATCTGGCCACGTCGCAGCGGCGTTGGTTGCTGCCCGGTGTTGCGTTGCTGGTCAGTGTTTGCTTCCTTGTGGCCGGTAGCATGACGGCCAGCTTTGATCGGAGCAAGCCTGAGCCTTATCACCTGATCTACGGCCTCGATGCGGACAAGAACGAGGCGGTCTGGGCCAGCGCCGACGACCGACCGGGCGGGTGGACAGCGCAGTTCTTTACCGCAGGCGTGCAACGCCGCCCGCTCGATATGTTCTATCATCGCAACCCGCGCACGTTCCTCGTCGGCAACGCGCCGGTCCTGCCGTTGGCCGCACCTGCCGCGACGTTACTTGAAGACAGCAAGGTCGATGATCGGCGTGTGCTGCGTGTGCGTGTGGACGCGCCCGCACCGGCGACGACCGTTGTGATCAATGTGGACACAGAAGCGCGCATCATCAGCGCGCAGTTGGGCGGGAAACAGATCGCGGCTAACGAAGCGATGGCCCAAAAGCTTTATGCGAAGGGATTGGGGCTGCGTTATTACGCGCCGCAACCGGGCGGTATCGAGTTGCGTTTGGAACTGTCGGCGCAAGCGCCCATCACTTTGCGCGTCGTGTCGATCAACTCGGAACTGCCGCAAGTGCCGAACAACGCGGCGCTCAACCAGCGGCCCGATAACATGCTCCCCGCGCCTTATCTGACCAACAACTCGACGATGGTAACGAAGCAGTTCACATTCTAAGGTACGAGAACTTTGAGCGGCGCACATGCTCGTGCGGCGCGCGGGTGAGTTGAGATGAGTATGGCAACGCTGGACCACAACGCAGTTGACGGCAAACTGTTTCTGCCCGACCGGCGCGCGGCTGCGAATCCACAGGCCGCGCTGCGCCTGTTCTGCTTCCCGTATGCGGGCGGCAACGCACAAATTTACCGGCAGTGGGCGGCGGCCCTGCCCGCCACGGTCGAAGTCTGTCCGGTGCAACTGCCGGGGCGCGGTAATCGTTTGCAGGAAGCGCCGTTCACCAAACTCACAGACGTGGTTCAGTACGTCACCGCCGCCATCGCGCCTTATCTCGATAAGCCGCTCGCCTTCTTCGGGCACAGCATGGGCGCGCTCATCAGCTTTGAACTCGCACGCAGCCTGCGGCGCACACACAACGTCGAGCCGGTCCACCTGTTCGTTTCAGGCCGGCGCGCGCCGCAGATACCACGCACACGGCCCGCGATTGATCAGTTGCCCGAAGCGGAATTGATCGCGGAACTGCGTCGGCTCAACGGCACACCGCGCGAGGTGCTGGCGAACGCCGAGTTGATGCAGTTGATGCTGCCGACCATTCGCGCCGACTTCGCCGTCGTCCGCTCATACGAATACAACACGGAAGCGCCGCTCAACTGCCCCATCACGGCGCTCGGCGGCTTGCAAGACGAAGACGTGCCGCGCGAACAACTCGAAGGCTGGCGTGAGCAAACGAACGCCGCCTGCACCGTCCGCATGTTTGCGGGCGATCATTTCTTCCTGCACGCCGCCGAGCCGCTGCTGCTGCGCGTGCTCGCCAGAGACTTGCAGCAACTCGCCAACACCCTCGGTTAACGCACGCCTGCTTTCGTGACGCATATGTCATTAGAAGAGTTTCACTTTCATCAACCGGAAGTCTTGCCGGACGTTGCGCGGGCGACGGGCGACGAGTGCGACACGCTGGTGCAACTATTGCGCTGGCGGGCGCTCGAACAGCCCACGCGCCGGTCGCACATCTTTCTCGCGGACGGTGAACGTGAAGAAGCGGCGCTGACTTATGCCGAGCTTGACGCGCAAGCGCGCGCCATCGCCGCCATGTTGCAAGCTGTGGGCGCGACGGGCGAGCGCGTGCTGCTTTTATATCCGCCGGGGTTACAGTACATCGCCGCCTTCTTCGGCTGCCTCTATGCGGGCGCAGTCGCCGTGCCCGCCTATCCGCCGCGCATGAATCGCAGCCTGTCGCGCCTGCAAGCAATCGTGCATGACGCACGCGCCATCGCCGCGTTGACCACGGCCAGCATTCACGCACGCGCCACGGCGCTCACCAATCAAGCCCCTGAATTACAGCGCCTACACTGGCTCGTCACCGATGAACTCGCGGCCGGCCTCGCCGCCGACTGGCGCGAACCCGTCATCGACGGCAACACGCTGGCCTTTCTGCAATACACTTCCGGCTCGACCGCGACGCCCAAAGGCGTGATGGTCAGCCATCAAAACCTGCTCAGTAACGAGCGCATGATCCGGCAGGTCTTCCGGCAAACAGAGCAATCGTTCATCGTCGGTTGGCTGCCGCTTTATCACGACATGGGGCTGATCGGAAACATGCTACAGCCCCTCTATCTCGGCGTGCCTTGTGCGCTCATGTCGCCGCTAGCGTTCCTGCAACGCCCGCTGCGTTGGCTGCGCGCTATCGCGCATTACAAAGCCACGACCAGCGGCGGCCCGAACTTCGCTTACGAACTTTGCGTCAACAAGATCAAACCCGAAGATCGCGCGACGCTGGACCTGAGCAGTTGGCAGATTGCGTTCAACGGGGCCGAGCCTGTGCGCGCCGACACGCTTGAACGCTTCGCCGCGACCTTCGCTGCCAGCGGTTTTCGCCGCGCCGCCTTCCAGCCTTGCTACGGTCTGGCCGAAGCGACGCTGCTCGTCTCCGGCAGTCGCACGGCGGCCGAACCTGTGATCAAACAAGTCGCCGCTAAAGGACTCGAACAACATCGCGTGGTCGCGGCCACAGCGACCGAACGAGACGCGCGCTCGTTGGTCAGTTGCGGCGGCGCTGCATCCGGTCAACGCGTGGTCATCGTGAACCCGGACACGCTTGTTGCATGTGCGCCCGATGAAGTCGGCGAGATATGGGTTGCGGGTCCGGGCGTCGCGCAAGGTTACTGGCAACGCGACGCTGAAACCGAGCGGGTCTTTCAAGCGCATCGTGCGGATACGGGTGAAGGACCGTTCCTGCGCACAGGCGATCTCGGCTTCATCACGGCCGGCGAACTCTTCATCACGGGCCGGCGCAAAGACCTGATCATCATTCGCGGCTTGAACTATTACCCGCACGACATCGAAGCCACAGTCGAACAAGCGCACGCGCAACTGCGTGCAGGCTGCGGCGCGGCTTTCGCTACAACGTTCGCGGGCGAAGAACAACTCGTCGTGGTGCAAGAAGTCGAACTGCGACCTGCACATGATTGGTCAACGATAGCCGAGACGGTCTATCAAGCCGTAGCGCATCAACACGAACTGCAACCGCACGCCATCGTCCTCGTCAAGCCCGGCAGCATCCCCAAAACATCCAGCGGCAAGCTGCAAAGACATCTGTGTCAGGCTCAATTTGAAGCGGGCGAGTTGGCCGTCGTTCACGAGTGGCGCTTAAGCGCGCCCGTTGCGGCCGGCGCGCAGACAGCGACCACGCCGTCACTCGTCAACGCCGGTCAAGTGGGCGACTGGCTCGTGGCCGAACTGGCTGCGCGTTTAGGCTTGACGCACGCGCAGGTTGATGTAAACCAGCCGCTCACGCGCTACGGGATCGACTCGCTGAGCGCGGTTGAACTCGCGCACCGGCTCGAAGCGGCCACCGGCATCAGCCTGCCGATGGTCAACTTCTTACAAGATGCAAGTGTCGCCCAACTCGCGGCCGAAGTTGACCGCCTGTTAGCGGCCGATTCATCCACGCGGGCCGAACTGCCCACGCGCGCCGACGACGACAGCAACGAACAGCAACTCTCGCGCGGCCAGCAAGCACTCTGGTTTCTGCAACAGCTTGAACCTGACAACGCGGCGTACAACATCGCCCGCGCCGCACGTGTGCGCGCCGACTTGGACGTGAACGCCTTACAACGCGCCTTTCAACAGTTGCTTGACCGGCACGAAGCGTTGCGCGCCAAGTTCGTCGCCGCCGGCCGTGAACCTGTGCTGCTCACGCACGACACGGCGCAAGTCTGTTTTCAAACGACCGATGCGACGACGTGGAGCGAGGCGGCACTCGCAACGCAACTCTGCGCCGAAGCGCACGCGCCGTTCGATCTGGCGCAAGGGCCGCTGCTGCGCGTCCAACTGTTCACACGCGGCGCACAAGAGCATGTGCTGTTGTTAGTGGTCCATCACATCGTCGCCGATTTCTGGTCGCTCGGCGTGTTGCTCAACGAGCTTGGTCTGTTATACGAAGCCGCGCGCAACGGCACGACGGCGCAGCTCGCACCGCTTGCCTTGCGCTACGTTGATTACTCACGCTGGCAACAGCGCATGCTGGCCGGCGCAGCGGGCCAACGTCTCTGGGCATACTGGCAGCAGCAACTCAAAGGCGAGTTGCCCGCGTTGAACCTGCCGACCGATCATGCGCGGCCGCCGCGACAAAACTATCGCGGCCGGGCACACAACTTCAAACTCAATAGCGCACTGACGCAGCAACTCCGTGCATTGGCGCGCGCCCACGATGCGACGTTCTACATGACGTTGCTAGCGGGCTTTCAAGTGTTGCTCCATCGTTACACGGGGCAGACAGATATTCTCGTCGGCTCGCCGGCCGCGGGGCGCACTCACGCGGGGTTCGCGCCGCTCGTCGGCTACTTCGTCAACCCGCTCGTCATGCGCGGCGACCTGACAGGCGAACCGACCTTCGCCGCCTTCCTCGCGCGTGTGCGCGAGACTGCGCTTGACGCCTTCACGCATCAAGATTATCCGTTCCCGTTGTTGGTCGAGCGCCTGCAACCCACACGCGACCCAAGCCGCTCGCCGCTGTTTCAAGTCATGTTCGTCTTGCAGAACATGCAAGCGGCCGACGACGCGCAACTGTCTGCGTTCGCCTTGGGCGAGCCGGGCATCGTCGTTGAGCATGGCGGTCTGACCTTCGAGGCTGAGCCGCTTGAACAGCGGATCGCGCAGTTCGATCTGACGCTCTCGATGGCCGAAGTGGGCGACGGGTTGGCGGCCGTCTTCGAGTACAACACCGATCTGTTCAGCGCCGAGACAATCGCGCGCATGGCCGGCCACTTCCGGCAGTTGCTTGAAGAGATTGCTGCTGAGCCGGCCCGGCCCGTGTCGCACTACGAGATGCTGCCACAGGCAGAGCGCACGCGCTTGCTCGTCGAATGGAACGAGACGGAGCAGGCGTGGCCCACCGATGCGACGATGCAACAACTCTTCGAGGCGCAGGTTGCACGCACGCCCGATGCGGTCGCTCTCGTTTGTGGTCCACAGCAGTTGACGTATGCGGAGTTGCATCGGCGTGCCCGTCAACTCGCACAGCATTTGCGCGCGTTGGGCGTCGGCCCGGAAGTGCCGGTTGGTGTCTGCGTCAGTCGCTCGGTCGAGTTGGTGGTGGGCTTGCTCGGCATCTTGCAAGCGGGCGGCGCATACGTGCCGCTTGACCCGGCCTATCCGCAAGAGCGCGTTGCGTTCATGCTCGCGGACGCGCAGACGCCCGTTGTGTTGACGGAAACGGCGCTGCTTGATCGACTGCCGGAAACGGGCGCGCGCCGCTTATGTCTGGATCAAGAGCTAAGCATCGATGCAGACGCGGAGCAGACAAGTCACGCGCAGACGGCTGCGCCTATCAAGCAATCGTCTTCGGCGCTTGCTTACGTGATCTACACGTCCGGCTCGACGGGGCGACCTAAGGGCGTGGCTATCGAACATCGCAACGCCGTCGCCATGATTGATTGGGCGACGAAGTTGTTCACGCCCGAACAACTCGCGGGCGTGCTGGCATCCACGTCGATCTGCTTCGACCTGTCGGTCTTCGAGTTGTTCGTGCCGTTGAGTTGCGGCGGCACGATCATCCTCGCGGAGAACGCGCTGCACTTGCCCACGTTGCCCGCCGCCGACAAAGTGACGCTCATCAATACCGTGCCTTCGGCGATGACGGAACTTGTGCGCCTCGGCGGTGTGCCCGCTTCAGTTCGCACGGTCAACCTCGCGGGCGAACCGCTCAAGGGCGTGCTGGTGCAGCAGATTTATCGGCAAGCGACGGTCAAGGAAGTCTATAACTTGTACGGTCCTTCCGAAGATACGACCTACTCGACCTATGCGCTGATGGCACGAGGCGACGCGCACGCGCCGCTCATCGGGCAACCTATCGCCAACAGTCAATGCTACATCCTCGACGAACGCATGCAGCCTGTGCCGTTGGGCGTGGTGGGCGAACTCTACATAGGCGGTGCGGGCGTCGCACGCGGTTATCTCAACCGGCCGGAGTTGACGGCCGAGAAGTTCATCCCCGATCCGTTCAGCACATCACACGGCGCACGCTTGTATAAGACGGGCGATCTGGCGCGGCGTGTGGCCGACGGCGCGTTGGATTTTCTCGGTCGGGGCGATAGCCAAGTCAAGATTCGCGGCTATCGCATCGAGTTGGGCGAGATTGAAGCGGCGCTGCTCGCACATGCGAGTGTACTCGAAGCGGCCGTTATGGCCCGCGCGGGCAGCGGCGATGATATACGGCTGGTCGGTTATGTTGTGTCTGCGGGCGCGGGCGCGCTCGATCTCACGACGCTGCAAAACGATCTGCGCGAACGACTGCCGGCTTACATGATGCCGACGGCGTGGGTCGTACTCGACGCGCTGCCGTTGACGCCGAACGGGAAGATTGATCGACGCGCATTGCCTGAACCGGCGAGCGCGACCACGGAGCAAGAGTACGTTGCCCCGCGCACGACAGTCGAAGAGATGGTGGCGGGCGTGTGGGTTGAAGTGTTGGGCGTGGAGCGCGTGGGCGTGAACGACAACTTCTTCGATCTCGGCGGGCATTCGTTGCTGGCCACGCAAGTCGTCGCGCGTTTGCGCCAAGCCTGCAACGTAGATTTGCCGCTGCGCAGCATGTTCGAGTCGCCGACGGTCGCGCAGTTGGCGGGCGAATTGGCTGCGCTAATCAAGGCCGAGCAAGGCGAGCAAGCGCCGCCCATCGAACGCATGCCGCGCGCGGACGCTCTGCCGCTCTCGTTCGGACAGGAGCGGCTGTGGTTTCTTGATCAACTTGAACCGAACAGTCTGGCTTACAACATGTCGGCCGGGGCGCGGCTCGAAGGTCGCCTCGACGTGGCGGCGCTGGCACGAAGTCTCAACGAGATCGTCAGGCGACATGAAGCACTGCGCACGAGTTTTGTGCCGGTGAACGATCAGCCGCAACAGGTCGTCGCGGACAACATAACGCTCACGCTGAATGTAGAAGATGTGCCGGAACAGGATGAGCAGGCACAACAGGCCGAGGTGCTACGCGTGGCGGCCGAGGAGGCGCGGCACTGTTTCGATTTGACGAAAGCGCCGCTATTGAAAGTTCGGCTGCTCAAGCTGAGCGAAGTTGAACACGTCCTGTTGTTGACCACGCATCACATCGTCTGGGACGGTTGGTCAACCGGCGTTTTTATCAACGAACTGGCCGCGCTCTACGAAGCGTTCAGTGTGAACGAACCTGCGCCGCTCGCCGAGTTGCCCGTGCAGTACGCGGACTTCGCCGTGTGGCAACGCGCGTGGCTTCAAGGCGAGGCGTTGCAAGCGCAACTCGACTACTGGCAACGACAACTCGCGGGCGCACCGCCCGTGATCGAATTGCCGCTGGACCGGCCGCGCCCGGCCATGCAGACGTTCCGGGGCGGGCAACACGCGCTCGTCGTGCCGGACGAGTTGAGCGCGGCGATCAAAGAGTTGAGCCGGAGTGAAGGCGTGACGTTGTTCATGGCGTTGCTGGCGGGCTTCGTGGCCTTCCTCTATCGCTATACGCAACAGGAAACCATCGTGGTTGGGACGCCGGTGGCGAACCGCAGCCGGGCCGAAGTGGAAGGCTTGATCGGCTTCTTCGTGAACACGTTGTTGCTGCGGACAGACCTTGACGGTGATGTGACGTTTCGCGGTCTGCTCAAGCATGTGCGCGCAGTGGCGCTCGATGCTTACGCGCATCAAGACGTGCCGTTCGAGAAGCTGGTTGAAGAGTTGCAGCCGGAACGCAGTCTCAGTCATACGCCGCTCTTTCAAGTGATGTTGATGCTTGATAACGAACCGGCTGAGCAGGCGGAGTTCGCCGGGTTGAAGCTCAGCCAGTTGCAGAGCAACACGGGGACGGCGAAGTTCGATCTGTCGCTCGCGCTTAAAGACACGGGGCGTGAGTTGATCGGCGCGTTGGAATATAACTGCGACCTGTTCGACAGCGTTACGATTGCGCGCATGACGGGGCATCTGCTGAACCTGTTCGCAGGGGCGGTAACTAATCCTGATCAGAAGCTCTCTGATCTGCCGTTGCTGTCCGCCGAAGAAGCGCAGAGCTTGCTCGTTGATTGGAACGAGACGCGCGTTGATTATCAAGACAATCGTGCTGTTCATCAGTTGATCGAAGCGCAGGCGGCCGCGACGCCGGATGCGGTCGCCGTGGAGTTCGGCGCGGCGTCGTTGAGCTTCGCCGAGTTGAACGCGCGGGCTAATCAAGTTGCACAACACTTGCGCGCGTTGGGCGTGGGGCCTGATGTCGCGGTCGGTCTGTGCGTCGAACGATCAATCGAGATGGTGGTCGGGTTGCTCGGCATCTTGAAGGCCGGCGGCGCATATGTCCCGCTCGATCCGACTTACCCGCAAGAGCGGCTTGCCTTCATGCTCGCGGACGCGCAGATACCTGTGCTGCTGACGCAAGAACATCTGGTTGCCGGGTTGCCGCAGCACGAGGCCGCAGTGGTTTGTCTCGATGCCGATTGGCCGCTCATCGGTGCGCGGCCGGTTGAGAATTTACGCATCGCGGTGACGCCTGAGAATCTCGCTTACGTGATCTATACCTCCGGCTCGACGGGGCGACCGAAGGGCGTGTTAGTGACGCACGGCGGCTTGAGCAATTACTTGCAATGGAGCACGCGCGCCTATGCGGTGACGGATGGGCAAGGCGCACCCGTACATTCGTCGCTCTCGTTCGATCTGACGGTGACGAGTCTGTTCGCACCGCTGGTTGTCGGCGGCGCGTCCGTTTGATTGCCGAAGCGGAGGGCGTCGAAGGGCTTGGGCAGGCGTTGAGCGAATGTCAGGATTTCAGTCTGGTCAAGCTCACCCCGGCGCACCTAGATGTGTTGCCGCAGGTGCTTGCCCTGCCGCCTTCGGACGAGCAAGCGCGCGCACTTGTGATCGGCGGCGAGGCGTTGTCGTGGGCCCCGCTCGCCTACTGGCGCACACACGCGCCGGGCACGCGACTCATCAACGAGTACGGGCCGACGGAAACGGTCGTCGGTTGCTGCGTGTATGAAGTTGGCAGCGAACGCTTCGAGACGGGCAGCGTGCCTATCGGGCAACCCATCGCTAACACGCAACTCTACATTCTTGATCGCAAGCAACAATCCGTGCCCGTGGGCGTGGTGGGCGAACTCTACATCGGCGGTGCGGGGGTGGCGCGCGGTTATCTCAACCGGCCGGAGTTGACGGCCGAGAAGTTCATCCCCGATCCGTTCAGCACATCACACGGCGCACGTCTTTATCGCACGGGCGATCTAGCGCGGCGACTCGTCAACGGCGCGTTGGAGTTTTTAGGGCGCGATGATCATCAAGTCAAGATTCGCGGCTATCGCATCGAGTTGGGCGAGATCGAAGCGGCCTTGCTCGCACATGGAAGTGTGCGTGAAGCGGCCGTCGTCGCGCGCGGCGAGGCGGGACCGGACAAACGCCTCGCAGCCTACGTGACGCTTGCGGCGGATGCGGGCACACACAACGACGAACTCAACAACGAACTCGGCAGCCAACTCAAACGCTACCTGTCCGAGCGTCTGCCGGAATACATGATCCCCGCGTGGCTGATCGTCTTAGACGCTTTGCCGTTGACGCCGAACGGGAAGGTTGATCGAAGTGCGTTGCCTGAGCCGGCCGCTGCGAGCGACACCTTAGCCGCCGGTTATGTTGCGCCGCGCGATGAGACAGAGGCTCGCATTGCCGACGTGTGGGCCGAAGTGTTGGGCGTGGCCCGCGTGGGCGTGAACGACAACTTCTTCGATCTCGGCGGGCATTCGTTGCTGGCCACACAGGTTGTCTCGCGGCTGCGACGCGAGTTCAACATCGCGTTACCGCTGCGGAGCTTGTTTGAGTCGCCGGACGTGGCCCGTCTGGCGTTGGTCGTGGCGCAGGCGGCGGGCGCGCAGACGGAAAAAGAGTTACCGGAAGTCGCAGCCATCAAGCGCGGGGGCAAGAGTCTGGAAGAACTGCTCGCGGAGTTGCAGCAACTCTCGGCGGATGAAGTGAACCGTATGCTCGACGAAAAAAGTTACGGCCGGGCGGTGACGCATGAACAACTTGACTGAACCAATCGCCTCGCTCACGCCCGAAAAACGTGAGCTGCTCCAACTCCTGTTGCAAGAAGCGGGCGGCGCATCGAACGCCTTCCCGCTCTCGTTCGCGCAGCAACGGCTCTGGTTTCTCGATCAGCTTGAACCGGGCAATGCGGCTTACAATGTCGCGGCGGCCGTGCGCCTGCACGGCCCGCTCGACCTCGCGGCCTTTCGCCAAAGCCTCAACGAGATCGTCAGCCGGCATGAGTCGTTGCGCACGACCTTCGCCAACGTGGACGGGCGACCGTTGCAAGTCATCACCGCGCAGTTGAACTTGCATGTGCCGCTGACGGACTTGAGCGAGGTCGCGGAAGATCAGCGCGAAGCCGAAGTGTTACGCCGCGCACAGGTTGAAGCGCAGCAAGGCTTCGATCTCACGCGCGGCCCGCTCATCCGCGCGCAGGTGTTGCGCTTGCATGCGGACGAGCATGTGGTCCTGTTGACGATGCATCACATCGTCTCTGATGGTTGGTCCACCGCCATCTTCATCAACGAACTGGCCGCGCTCTACGACGCGTTCCTCACGGGGCAGCCTTCGCCTCTGTCAGCCCTGCCGATCCAGTACGCAGACTATGCGCGCTGGCAGCAGACGTGGCTCAAGCCCGAAGCCTTGCAGGAGCAACTCGACTATTGGCAGCAGCAACTCGGCGACGAGTTGACCGTATTGCAACTACCCACGGACCACCCGCGCCCGGCCGTGCAGCAACACAACGGCGCGCGTCATTACATCGAACTGCCGCGCACATTGACCGACGCGCTCGAAGCCTTGAGCCAGCGTGAAGGCGTCACGCTCTTTATGACGCTCTTGGCCGCTTATCAGGTCCTATTGCAACGTTACACCGGGCAGGCGCGGATCAGCGTCGGCTCGTCCATCGCCGGGCGCAACCGCACAGAGGTCGAACACCTGATCGGCTTCTTCCTCAACAGCCTTGTGCTGCGTACAGACCTCGAAGGCGACCCGACCTTCAACGAGTTGCTGGCGCGCGTGCGTGAAGTCGCGCTCGGTGCTTACGCGCATCAGGACGTGCCCGTCGAAATGTTGATGGAACTGCTGCACCCGGAGCGCGACCTGAGTTATAACCCGCTCTTTCAGGTGATGTTCATTTTTCAGAACACGCCGCGGCCGGCCCTTGCGCTCTCGAACCTCACGCTCGCGCCGATGGAGCTTGACACGCTCACGGCGAAGTTCGATCTCACGCTCGACCTCAAAGAGACGCCCGAAGGTCTGGCCGGTTGGTTCGAGTACAGCACGGACATCTTCGAGGCCGCCACCATCGCGCGCCTCGCCAGCCACTTCCACACGTTGCTCGAAGGCATCGTCGCCGAGCCGCAACGCCGCATCTCCGAACTGCCGCTGTTGACCGAACCGGAGCGGCAACAATTAGAGACGTGGAATAACACGCAGGCTGATGACACGACTGACAAGTGCGTCCAGCAACTATTTGAAGCACAAGCCGCGCGGACGCCTGAGGCGGTCGCCGTTATCTGTGAAGACAAGCAGTTGACTTACCGCGCCCTAAACGCGCGGGCCAATCAACTCGCGCACCACTTGCGCACGTTGGGCGTCGGGCCGGAAGTCGTCGTCGGGCTGTACGTCGAACGCTCAATTGACATGATCGTGGGCTTGCTCGGCATCTTGAAAGCGGGCGGCGCATACGTCCCGCTTGATCCTGAGTACCCACGCGAGCGCATCGCCTTCATGCTTGCGGACGCGCGTGTCTCTGTGCTGTTGACGCAGGAACGTCTGGCCGGCCGCATTGTCGCGCAGGCGGTTAACAGGCTTTGCCTCGATACGGATTGGTCCGTGATCGCGCGCGCGTCAGAGCAGAACGTCGAGCCGAACGTCACGCCCGCGCATCTGGCTTACGTGCTTTATACGTCCGGTTCGACCGGGCAACCGAAGGCCGTCGAAGTGCAGCACAACTCGCTCGCGGGTTACGTCGAAACAGCGAGCCGCGACTTTGCGCTCACGCCCGCCGACCGCGTGCTTCAGTTCGCCTCGATCAGTTTCGATACGAGCGCCGAGGAGATTTATCCGTGCCTGACGAGCGGCGCAACACTCGTCTTGCGCACCACCGCCATGCTCAGTGCGGCGCAAACCTTCTTGCAGCGTTGTCGTGAGTGGGGCGTGACCGTGCTTGATCTGCCGACCGCCTACTGGCACGAACTCGTCGCCCGCATCGACGCCGAGTCGTTGCAGCTTCCGCCTGCGCTGCGGCTCGTCATCATCGGCGGCGAACGCGCCCTGCCTGAGCGCGTCGCCACGTGGCACGCGCGCGTCGGCGCGCAAGCGCGCCTGTTGAATACTTATGGCCCGACCGAGACAACCATCGTTGCGACCACGGCCGAGTTGTCTATCTCAACCACCACAAGCAACGCGCACGAAGTTCCCATCGGGCGACCCGTGCGCAACGTGCAAGCTTATGTCCTTGATGCTTCATTGCGTCTCACCCCAGTCGGCGTGCCCGGTGAACTCTACATCGGCGGCGCGGGCCTCGCGCGCGGTTACTACAACCGCCCCGCGCTGACCGCCGAACGTTTCCTGCCCGACCCGTTCAGCCCAGTGCCCGGTGCGCGCCTCTATCGCACAGGCGACCGCGTGCGTTGGCTACCCACCGGGCAGCTTGAGTACTTAGGGCGCAGCGATAATCAGGTGAAGGTGCGCGGCTTCCGCATCGAACTGGGCGAGATCGAAGCGGCGCTATCGCAGCACGCGGCTGTGCGCGATGTGGTCGTCGTGGCCCGCGATGAAGCGCCGGGCGACCGGCGGCTCGTGGCTTACGTCACAACGTCGGAAGCGCAGCCGCCGACGTTCGCGGAACTGCGCCGCTACTTGCGCGCGACTTTGCCGGAACACATGATCCCGGCCGACTTCGTGTTGCTCGACACGTTGCCGCTCACAGTCAGCGGCAAACTTGATCGACGCGCTCTGCCCGCGCCTGAACGTAATAAGACGACGCAGACCGATAGCTTCATCGCCCCGCGCACGCCGCTCGAAGAAGTGCTGGCGGCCATCTGGCCGAGTTGCTCGGCTATGAAGAGATTGGTGTCAGCGACAATTTCTTCGACATCGGCGGCCACTCTTTACTTGCGACGCAGCTTATCTCGCGCGTGCGCGAAGCGTTCCAAGTTGATCTGCCGTTGCGCGACATCTTCGAGACGCCGACCGTCGCCGGGCTGGCCGAAAAGATCGCCGCCGCGATGCAGTTAGATGAAGCGCCGCAACTCCCGTCGATTACGCGTGTGCCGCGCGATGGCGAATTGCCGCTCTCGTTCTCGCAAGAGCGCCTGTGGTTGTTGCACCAATTGCACCCGGACAGCGTGGCGTATCACGTCCTGCGCCCGATGCGGATCAAAGGCGCGCTTGACATATCGCTGCTAGAGCGCACGATGACAGAAGTGCTGCGGCGACATGAAATCTACCGCACGACGATCTCGACGAAAGACGGCGCCCGTGCAAATCATCCACCCGCCGCAAGCCATCAAGCTGCCCGTCATAGACGTGCGCGCCTTGTCGCCCGTCGAGCGCGAACACCGCGTCGAGCAGTTGATCGAAGCCGAAGGGCAGCGCCCGTTCGATCTGGCAATCGGCCCACTGTGGCGGCTGACGCTGCTCAAGCTCGACGAACAAGATCACTTGTTGATGCTGACCGAGCATCATATGGTTCACGACGGTTGGACGGAAGGGCGTTTGGTGACGGACTTCTTGACGCTCTACGCGGCGCTCGCGGCCGGCGAACCGTCGCCGCTGCCGGAGTTAACTATCCAGTATGCCGACTTCGCGCACTGGCAGCGGCAGACCTTGCAGGGCGAACTGCTGGACTCGCTGCTTGGCTACTGGCAGCGACAACTCGCGGGCGTGCCCGTGTTGGAGTTGCCCACGGACAAGCCGCGCCCCGCCGTCATGAGTTTTCGCGGCAACAGTCTGACCTGTCATTTCCCGCGCGAACTGATGCAGGCTTTGAATGCCATGAGCCGCCGCGAAGGCGTCACGCTCTACATGACGCTCATGGCTGCCTTCAACACCTTGCTGCATCGCTACACGGGGCAGGACGACATCGCCGTCGGTGCGCCCATCGCCAACCGCAACCGGATCGAGACGGAATGGCTGACCGGCTTCTTCGTCAACACGCTGGTCATGCGCAACGACCTCGCGGGCGACCCCACCTTCCGCGAGTTGCTCAATCGCACACGCGAGACGGCGCTCGGCGCATACGCGCATCAGGACATGCCCTTCGAGCGGCTGGTCGAAGAGTTGCAGCCTGATCGCAGTTTGAATCGACAGCCGCTGTTCCAGGTTATGTTCGTGCTGCAAAACGCGCCGATGCGGCCGTTGGAACTGCCCGGCCTCACCATCGAATCGATGCGCGTGCATAACGAGACGGCGAAGTTCGACTTGCTGCTTTCGATGCGTGAAGAGGACGACCACCTGCTGGCCGTCATGGAGTACAGCACGGACATCTTCGAGCCTGCGACCATCGAACGCTTGATGCAGCACTTCCAAAATCTGCTCGCGGGCGCGGCCGCAAATCCCGAACAGCGTCTATCGCAACTGCCGTTCATCACGGACGACGAACGCACGCAACTGCTTGTCGAGTGGAACGACACAGAGGCCGCATATCCGGCCGACAAGTGCCTGACGCAACTCTTTGAAGCACAGGTTGCGCGCACGCCCGAAGCGGTCGCCGCGCTGCTCGGCGACGAGCAGTTGACCTATGCGGAGTTGAACGCAAGAGCCAATCAACTCGCGCATCACTTGCGTGCGCTAGGCGTCGGGCCGGAAGTGCTCGTTGGCATCTGCATGCAGCGGTCGCTTGAGATGATGGTGGCCGTGCTCGGCGTCTTGAAGGCGGGCGGCGCATACGTGCCGCTCGATCCGACCTACCCGCAAGAACGGCTCGCATACATGCTCGACGACGCGCAGGTCGTGGCGCTGCTCACGCAGGAACACATGCGCGCCGTACTGCCGGAGCATCCGGCGCGCGTGCTCTGTCTGGACAACGAAGCGCACATCATTGCCCGCGAGCGCACAGATAATCTTGCTCAGACGACAACGGCCGAGAACATCGTCTATGTGACTTACACGTCCGGCTCGACGGGTAAACCCAAAGGCATCGGCATGATTCAACGCCCGTTGTTGAATCTGATCGATTGGATGTGTCGCACGACGCACTTGCCCGTGGGCGCACGCACGGTGCAGTTCGCCTCGCTCAGTTTCGACGTGTCGTTCCAAGATATGTTCTCGACGTGGTTCTCAGGCGGCACGCTTGTACTCGTGACGGAAGCGCAACGGCGCGACATCGCATCATTAAGTGCAGTGCTGACGGAGAACGGCGTCAATCGCATCTTCATCCCGGCGGTCGCCCTGCAACAGTTGGCCGAAGGCTTCTGCACGCACGATCCCGTCTCGACCGATCTACTTAAAGTCATCGCCGGTTCGGAACAGTTGCAGGTGACACAACCAATCGCACGGTTCTTCAATCAGGCGCGCGGCTGCTCGCTGCACAACGAGTACGGCCCATCGGAGACGCACGTTGTCACGGCGCTCGCGTTGCCCGATGATGTGGCGCATTGGCCCGCGCGCCCGCCCATCGGTCGCCCCATCTCGAACACGCAGATTTATCTGCTCGACAAGGCGCTAGGACCTGTGCCCGTCGGCGTGCCCGGCGAGTTGTACATCGGCGGCGCGGGCTTGGCGCGCGGTTATCTGGGCCGCCCTGATTTGACGGCCGACAGGTTCGTGCCCGATCACTTGGGCCGCCAACCCGGCGCGCGGCTTTACAAGACCGGCGACATGGCGCGTTACCTGCCCGACGGCAATATAGAATTTCTCGGCCGGCAGGATCATCAAGTCAAGATTCGCGGCTTCCGCATCGAACTCGGCGAGGTTGAAGCGACACTTGGTCAACATCCGGCCGTGCATGAGACTATCGCGCTCACTTGGGAACGCGCGCCGGGCGACAGACGTTTGGTTGCCTACGTCGTGGCCGAACCGGACCAGACGCCGACCAGCAGCGACCTGCGCAACTTCCTGCTCGCCAAGTTGCCCGACTACATGGTCCCTTCAACCTTCGTCTTCCTCGCGGCGCTGCCGCTCAACGCCAACGGCAAAGTTGATCGCCGCGCGTTGCCCCTGCCCGATCAGGCGCGGCCGGAACTGGAACAAGCGTTCGTCGGTCCGCGCGATGCGTTGGAAGAAGTGCTGGCGCGGATTTGGAACGACATCCTCGGCATCGAGCAGGTCGGCATCAACGACAACTTCTTCGACCTCGGCGGGCATTCGCTGCTCGCCACACAGGTCACGACGCGCATCGGCGAAGCGTTCCAGACCGATCTGCCGTTGCGCGCCATCTTCGAGTCGCCCACGGTCGCAGGCTTGGCCGAACGCATGCGCCAACAAGAACAAGAGCCGGGCACGTTCGACAAGATGGCCGACATACTGCTGCAACTTGAAGCCCTGTCCGAAGAAGAAGGTCAAGCCCTGCTCGAATCGACGCAACTAACCGCCCACGACGACGAACCCGACAGCGTACCTTCCTAAACTTCCTTTGCGTCTTTGCGTGAGGTCATTACTCACTAGAGAAATAACTCACGCAAAAACGCATAGCGAAGACTAAGTGCATCCATCATGGCGACCATAGTGTTTGCGCCTTACCCGGAGACGGGGCATCTGAATGCGACCTTCAAGATCGCAAAGGCACTCAAAGAGCGCGGCCACCGGCTGTTCTATCTTGGGCTGGCGGACTTCACGGACGCTGTGCGGCAGCAAGGATTCGAGTTCCGTGCCATGCTTGAAGACCTGTTCCCCAAAGGCTTCATGCAGCAGCACGCCGTCAAGCAGAACATTGATAACTTTGCCGCCGTGCTGCTCAAGGCCAAGAGCGAGCGTCGCCCCATCAACTTGCCGCAGCATGTGCAACGCATCGCGGCCGAGTTGCAGCCTGATCTGTTCATCATCGATCTGCTGTTGAGCGATCTCGCGTTAATCGCTGACCGCTTGAGCCTGCCCACGGTCTTATTCAACACGCAGCTTTACAACCCGTGGAGCGACGAGCCGGTCGGTTATGCTCCGCTGTTGGCGAAGACCGAACTGATCCTGTGCCCGCAAGCGTTCGACTTTCCCGGCACGGTGCGTAAGCAAGGCAGCTACTACGTCGAGTCTTCGATTGATCTCAAACGAGAAGAACCGCCGTTCTCTTGGGCGCAGATCGATACACGGAAACCGCTGGTCTATTGTTCGTTCGGCAGCCAGAGTCACTTGCTACCGGGCAGCGAGCGTTTCTTCCGCGTCGTGATCGAGGCGCTGGCCGCGCGGCCCAGTGGCAGTTGTTGTTAACGGTCGGTTCATATCTGAACGTCGAAGACTTTCAGCCCGCGCCGCCGAACGCGCTGCTCGTCAAGGTCGCGCCCCAACTCGAAGTGCTGCAACGAGCGGCCATTATGATCACGCACGGCGGCTTCAACAGCGTCAAGGAAGGTATCTACTTTGGCGTGCCCATGCTCGTCTTTCCCGTCATCAGAGATCACCCGGCCATCGCCGCGCGCGTCGTCTATCACCGGCTCGGTTTGATGGCCGACCCGCGCGAGTGTTCAAGCGCACAACTACTGACCATGCTCGACCGCGTGCAACAGGACACGTCTTTCAAAGCGCGCGTCGAGACGTTGGGGCAAGAGTTCCGCGCGGCGGAAGCGGCGGCGCAAGGCGTCGAAGTGATCGAAGCCGTCCTTAGTAAGTAGCAAGACCCGCAACCTTCATTAACGCGGCGCACTTAAGTCTTAACGTCAACCGCACTCACATAATAAAACTCAGACCGTTCGAGGTGATGTAATGCAAGTAATCGAAGAGCAAGTGGGCAAGCATTTCACTGAAGCGCAAACGGCGCAGCAGTTGACCGCAGCGCAAGTGGAGCAGTTTGAGCGCGACGGGTATTTGCTGATCGAGAACTATTTTTCGCCGGCCGAGATCGACGTGCTGCTCGAAGAGATTCCGCGCGTGTTTGCCGAAGACTCGCCGCGCCGCATCAAGGAGACGAGCGGCGCAGTCCGCTCCGTCTTCGCGCTGCACACCACGAACGAGACGTTTCGCTGTCTCTCTTATCTCAACCGGCTGGTCGGGCCGGCGCGGCAGTTGCTCGACAGCGAAGTTTACATTCATCAGTTCAAGGTCAACGCGAAGGTGGCGCTCGAAGGCGACCAATGGGAGTGGCATCAAGATTTCCTCTACTGGCACAAAGAGGACGGCATGCCCACCGCGCGCGTGCTGACCGCCGTGATCTTTCTACAGGACGTGAACGACTTTAACGGCCCGATGCTTGTCATTCCCGGCTCGCACAAAGAAGGGATGATCGAGGTGGAAGCACACCAGACGTTCGCCGGCAACGGCGACGGCGGCGCGCATCACGACGGTAACGGTACGAACGGCGGCAACGGCACGAATGGCGGCAACGGTTCGAGTTGGATGCCGACGTTGACCGCCGATTTGAAGTACAAGATCAACCGCGACATTCTGGCGGCCCTGTTGCGGCGGCACACGATTGAAGCGACCAAAGGCGCGGCCGGGTTCACGCTCTTTTTCCACGGCAACCTCTTTCACGCTTCCGCCACCAACCTGTCGCCAACCGACCGCGTCGGCGTGTTCGTCACCTACAACAGCGTCGAGAACAAACTCGGCGAGGTTGCGCAGCCGCGCCCGTCCTTCATCGCCAGCCGCGATTTCAGCCCCGTCACCCCGATCCCCGACGACTCGCTGCTCAAGCTGCGGACTGAATCAAATGAGTAACTCTTGGAAGTCGCTCTCGCCGGCCAAGCGCGAACTCATGGCGCTGTTGTTGAAGAAAGAAGGCGTGGCCGTCGAACAGAAACGGCCGATCCCGCGTCGTTTGTCGAGCGAACCCTGCCCGCTTTCATTCGCGCAACAACGGCTCTGGTTTCTCGATCAACTTGAGCCGGGCAACTGCGCTTACAACGTGCCCGTGGCCCTGCGCGTCGCGGGCGCGCTCGACGTAGCCGCGCTTGAACAGAGCCTCAACGAAGTAGTGCGCAGGCACGAAGCACTGCGGACTTCGTTCGGCGTGAGCAAAGGTCTGCCGGTGCAAGTTGTCGCCCCTGCGTTGCGTCTGACCATCGAGCAACACGATCTGTCGGCCCGCCGGATCGTGAACTCGAAGCGCAACGACTACTGGCGACGCAGATGCGGCGACCGTTCGATCTGAATCAGCCGCCGCTGCTGCGCGCGTGTCTGTTCCGGCTCGACGCAGACACGCACCTGTTGTTGCTGACGATGCACCACATCATCTCGGATGGTTGGTCGTTGGGCGTGCTGCTGCGCGAGATGGTGACGCTCTACGATGCGTGCGCGCAGGGGCGACCGTCGCCGCTCTCAGGAGTTGCCGATTCAATATGCGGACTTCGCCGTCTGGCAGCGGCAGTGGTTGCAAGGCGAAGTGTTAACGGAACTGCTCGCCTACTGGCGACGGCAACTGGGCGACAAACCGATGAAGCTCGCGCTGCCGACCGACCACCCGCACCCGCTCGTGCCGACGGGGCGCGGCGCGCAGCATTCGTTCAGCCTGCCGCACGCATTGACGCGCGCGCTCGCAGACTTCAGCCGCTGCGAAGGCGCGACGCTCTTTATGACGCTGCTCGCGGCCTTCAAGGCGCTGCTCTATTGCTACACGCGACAGGAAGATGTGGTGCTGGCCACCGACATCGCCAACCGGCAGCGCGTCGAGACTGAAGGGCTGATCGGTTTCTTCGTCAACATGCTCGTGCTGCGCACGAACCTCGGCGGCAATCCGACCTTCAAGGAATTGCTGGCGCGCGTCCGCGAAGTCACGCTCGCCGCTTACGCGCATCAAGCGTTGCCCTTCGAGAAGTTGGTCGAGCACTTGCAGCCGGCGCGTGAACTCAATACGGCGACGCCTTTGTTCCGCGTCGTGTTCGCGCTGCAAAACGCGCCGATGCCGTCGGTCGAGCTGCCAGCTTTGCAACTCACGCCGGTCGAAGTCGCGGGCGACGCCGCCAAGTTCGATCTCGTCATCAACGTGTGGGAGACGGCCGAGGGCTTGAGCGGCTTCGTGCGCTACAGCACCGACTTGTTCGAGGCGCAGACCATCGCGCAGATGTGCGAGCACTACGCACGCCTGCTCGGCGGCATCGTTGAACGGCCCGACACACAACTCAACAGGCTCGAAATCCTCTCCGAGCGCGAACACGTGGCCATGGCCCGGAACACGAAGGTAGAAGAACTCGAAAGCGGCTTCTGCTTTTAGCGCGCCGCCGCAACCGACCCCCGAAAGGTAATGAACGTCATGGACGGCAAACAGCTTGACTGCGTGGTCATTGGCTATAACGAACTTCCGTTCGACCGCTACGAGAACTTTCTCCGCACTTACGGCGAGGAGTCCGAAGCGTACCGCGATCTCAAGTTCAGCTACGTCGAAACGGGCACGCAGAAGCTCGACTATATCGGGCTGCTCAATCACGTCTACACGGCTGCGCACGGCAACGGGCACAATGGCAATGGCAACGGCGGACACGCGCGGCAAGAGTTTTTGTCGGGCGACATCCCGAACCTAGCGGCGGCCGTGCTGACCAACTATCTCAACACGCGCGGCTTCGAGGCGCGCGCCATCAATCTCTTTCAGCAGGAACAAGAGAAGCTCGCCGCCTATCTCGCGCAAGACCCGCTCTGCGTTGCGATCACGACGACCTTTTACGTCGTGAACATGCCGGTCAACGAGATGGTCGAGTTCATTCGCCGCCACAACAGCCGCGTCAAGATCATCGTCGGCGGGCCGCTCATCGCCAACCACGCGCGCAACGGTAAAGGCGACGGCTCAATGGTCGCGCTCGGCGGCGTCAGTTCTGAGTTGCGCGCGGCGCTTGATGACATGGGCGCTGATATTTATGTCAACGAAGGACAGGGCGAAGCCACGCTCGCGCAGATCGTGCAAACTTTGCGCGACGGCGGCGACCTCGGCCGCATTCCCAACATCATCTACCGCGATAACAACAACCGGCTGCGCATGACGCCGAGCGTGCCTGAAAGCAATTCGATGGACGAGAACTACATCGACTGGCGCAGCTTCGCCAGCGAAAATCTCGGCCAGCACGATCCAGACGCGCACGGCCCGCAGTTGCGCCTTCAATTGTTCGTTCTGCAACTACCCGACGCGCGCCGGCAAGTTGACGCTGGCGAGTCTCGACACCATCGAAAAGGAACTCGAATCGATCAAGCAACTCGGTCAAGTGCGCAACGTCGTCTTTATTGACGACACGTTCAACGTGCCTTTGCCGCGCTTCAAAGACCTCTGCCGGATGATGATCAGCAAAGATTACAACTTCAACTGGTTTTCTTATTTTCGCTGTAGCAACTCCGACGAAGAAGCCATCGAGTTGATGGCCAAGAGCGGTTGCAAAGGCGTCTTCCTCGGCATCGAGTCCGGCTCGCCCGCGATCCTCACGAACATGAACAAGGCCGCGACGATTGAGAAGTACGAGCGCGGTATCAAGCTCTTGCACGAGCACGGCATCCTCACCTTTGCCTCGTTCATCGTCGGCTTTCCCGGCGAGACCGCCGAGACGGTGGCCGAGACGGTCAACTTCATCCGCGCGACCAAGCCGAGCTACTATCGCGCGCAGATGTGGTACTGCGAACCGGGCACGCCCATTGATCGCCACCGGCAGAAGTACGAGATCGAAGGCGAGGGCTTCGTCTGGTCGCACGCGACGATGGACAGTCTTGAAGCCATCGATCACATTGATCGCATGTTCCTCACCGTCACCGAATCGCAATGGCTGCCGCAGTGGTCCTTCGACTTCTGGATCATTCCATACCTGCTCGGCAAAGGGCTGACGCTCACACAATTCGCCGACTTCATGCGCGTCGCTAACCAACTGCTCGCCATGAACATCGCCGCCGTGTCCGAGTCGCAACAACGCGCGCTCAGCCGCGAGCACATGCAAAGCCTGATCGATCTGGCGCGCAACTGGCGCATCGACCGATAGACCACACGCCCCCAACGACCCCTTCTAAGCAACAGGATCAGACGATGACCAGTGCGAATCTGCGCCTTCTCGACGATAGGCTTGAGACGGAAAAGCTATACTGGCTGCAACAACTCGCGGGCGAACTCCCGACGACGGGCCTGCCGCTCGACTTCACCCGCGGCCGTCTTCACCCAACGCGCGGGCCTCATCGAACTCGACTGCACCTTCGAGACGACGGCCAAGCTGCGTCAGGTCTGCGGCAACAACGATGCGCTCGTCTTCACCACGCTCGTCGCCGCCTTGCAAGTCTGCCTCGCGCGCTACACCGGCAGCGAAGACGTGATCGTCGGCACGTCCATCCACGAGCAACACGCAGAGGTCGCGCCGCTCAATCAAGTGCTGGCGCTGCGTAGTCGCATCGATGCAAACGCCACCGTGCGTCAACTGCTCGCGCACGTCAAACAGACTGTCGCCGATGCCTACGCACATCAAAAGTATCCGTTCAAACGGCTGCTGCAACTGCTCGAAGCCGAACCACCGCACAACCGCGCCCCGCTCTTTAACGTCGTCGTCATCCTTGAAAGCATCAACGATCCCGCGCACGTCACCCACCTCAAACACGATCTAACCGTGCGCTGTGCGTGGCTCGACGATCAACTCGGCCTCAACTTTGAATACAACCCGCGCCTCTTCAAACGTCAGACCATCGCCGTCTTTGCCGAACACTACCGCGAGATCATCAACGCCCTCATTAACGCGCCCGAACAGACGGTGGCCGCGCTTGAACTACTAACGCCGGAGAAACGCGCCCACTGGCTCGACGAGTTCAACCGCACAGCGGCCGATTACCCGCGCGACGCAGCCGATCCATGCAACTGTTCGAGGCACAGGTTGCGCAAACACCGGAGCAGATCGCCGTCGTGCATGACGATCAGCAACTCTCTTATCAAGAGTTGAACCGGCGCGCGAATCAACTGGCGCATCATTTGCGCGCGCGCGGCGTCCGCCCCGGCACACAGGTCGCGGTGCTGCTCGAACATTCGCCGCAACTCGTCGTCGCGTTGCTGGCGACGCTCAAGGCCGGCGGCGCTTATGTCCCGCTCGACCCGGAGCATCCGCGCAACCGCATCGCCTTCGTGCTGCGCGATGCCCAGAGCACAGTGGTCCTAACGCAGAGTCATCTGGTCGAACGTCTGCCCGACGACGCGCCGCCCGTGCTTTGTCTTGATCGTGATTGGTCCATCATTGATGAACAGAGCGCCGCGAACCCCGCGCCGCTGGCCGCGCCCGCAGACCTCGCTTATCTCATCTACACGTCCGGCTCGACCGGCGAACCGAAGGGCGTGCAGATTCAACACGCGGCGCTCGTCAATTACATCTGGTGGGCGCGCGGCGTTTACTTGCGCGGCGAGGCGTTGAACTTCGCGCTCTATTCATCCGTCGCGTTCGACCTGACGGTCACGTCGATCTTCGTGCCGCTCATCACAGGCAACCGCATCCACATCTATCGCAAGGCCGAAGGGCGCTCGCCGCTCGATGAAGTGTTGCGTGACAATCGGGTCGAAGTCTTGAAGCTGACGCCGAGCCACCTCGCACTCGTCGTCGCACGCGATAACCGCGCGAGCCGGCTCAAGCGTTTGATCGTCGGCGGCGAAGCGTTGACGACCGAACTCGCGCGCAACGTCCAGCGCAGCTTCGGCCGCGAGATCGAAATCTATAACGAGTACGGGCCGACCGAAGCCACGGTCGGTTGCATGATCCACCTGTTCGATCCGGCCGAAGACGACCGCGTGCATGTGCCCATCGGTCGCCCCGCCGCCAACACGCAAATCTATGTGCTCGACGAGCAACTCAACCCGGTGGCGGAACACGTCGCGGGCGAACTCTATATCGCGGGCGACGGCTTGGCGGCCGGTTATTTGAACAAGGAACAGTTAACGGCCGAGCGGTTCATCGCCAACCCGTTCGTCGCGGGCGCGCGCATGTATCGCAGCGGCGACCTCGCGCGCCTGTTACCTGAAGGCACGCTCGATCTCATCGGTCGGCGCGATGAACAGGTCAAGTTCCACGGGCATCGCGTTGAGTTGAACGAGATCAGAAGCGCGCTCAACCGGCACGCGGAGATTCGTGACAGCGTGGTCGTCGTGACGAAAGATCAGCAGGACCGGCCTGTGATGGTCGCCTACTACGTCTCGCGCCGCGAGTTGGAAGGCGAAGCGTTGCGCGAGTTTCTGGCCGACAGCATCATCGAAGAGACGCTGCCGAACCTGTTCGTCCACTTACGCAAGCTGCCGTTGACCTTGAACGGCAAGATCAACTTCCGCGCGCTGCCGAGTGTGGAAGAAGCGCGCGAACAGGTGAAGCGGCGCTACATGGGCGCGCGCAACGAAGGCGAAGCGGCGCTCGTCCGCATCTGGGAAGAGGTCCTCGGCGTCGAGCGCATCGGCGTCCACGATAGCTTCTTCGAGTGGGGCGGGCATTCGCTGCTAGGCACGCAAGTTATCTCGCGCGTGCGCGAAACGTTGCAGGTCGATCTGCCGCTCCGCAGTCTGTTCGAGACGCCGACCGTCGCCGGGTTGGCCGAAAAGATCGCGGCCGTGCGCGCCGCCGGGCAAGGCGCGACCACGACCGCCATCCAGCGCGCTCCGCACGACGGCCACCGGCCGCTCTCATACGCGCAGAGCCGCCTCTGGTTCTTGCATCAGATGGAGCCGGACAGCCCGCTCTATAACATCCCGGCCGCCATTCGCATCAATGGGCCACTGCACGTCGCCGCGTTAGCGCAAAGTTTGAATGAGATCGTTGCGCGCCATGAAGCGTTGCGGACGATCTTCAGCACCGTTGACGGGCAGCCGATCCAAGTGGTCAACCCGGCGCTGCAACTGGCGCTCAAGACGACCGACCTGAGTGAGTTGCCCACGGCCGCGCGCGAGCGCGAAGTTAAGCGACTGGCGCAGGCCGAGGCCGGGCGCGCGTTCGACCTCGCACGCGGGCCGCTGCTCCACGTTGAGTTGCTACGCTTGGCCGACGATGAGCACGTCCTGTTGTTGACGATGCATCACATCATCGCGGACGGTTGGTCGATGGGCGTGTTGATTCGTGAAGCGGCTGAGCTTTATGAAGCGTTCACCGCCGAGCGCCCGTCGCCGCTCGCCGCGTTGCCCATTCAATACGGCGACTACGCGCACTGGCAACGGCAGACGCTCACCGGCGCACAACTTGAAAAGTTGACCGCTTACTGGAAGCAACATCTGGCCGGCGCAGCGCCCGTGCTGGAACTGCCCACAGACCACCCGCGCCCGGCCGCACAAAGTTATCGCGGCGGGAAGCAGACGCAAACGCTCTCCGTGGAGTTGACGACGCGGCTCTTACAGTTGGCTCAAGCCAACGGCGTCACGCCGTTCATCCTGCTGCTCGCAGCCTTCAAGGTGTTGCTCTATCGCTACACGGGACAGACAGACATTGTGGTCGGCGCAGGCATCGCCAACCGCAACCGCGCCGAACTCGAAGACTTGATCGGCTTCTTCATCAACACGCTGGTCCTGCGCACAGACCTCGACGAGAATCCAACCTTCCGCGAACTGCTCGCACGCGAGAAGGACGTGGCGCTCAATGGCTTTGCGCATCAGGATTTGCCCTTCGACAAACTGGTCGAAGAGTTGCAGCCCGAACGCAGCCTCAGCCACATGCCGCTCTTTCAAGTGATGTTCGCCATGCAGAACGCGCCACAGTCCGAGTTGCGTCTGCCCGGCGTCACCTTGAGCCTTGAACAGTTGCACAGCGACACGGCGAAGTTCGATCTCATGCTGACCGTGGTTGAACGCGACGCCCACTTCGTCTGCACCTTTGAATACAGCGCCGATCTCTTCGAGGCCGACACGATCACACGCATGCTCGGCCATCTGACCGCGCTGCTCGACGGGATCAGCGCCAACGCCGACGAGCATATCGCCCGGCTGCCCATGCTGCCGCCCGCCGAACGCAACCGCACGCTCAGCGAGTGGAACAACACCGCGACCACTTATGAGCGCGACCTCTGCGTGCAGCAAATCTTTGAACATCAGACCGAGCGCACGCCCGATGCCCTCGCCATCATCAACGGCGACGAACGTTTGAGCTACGCGGAACTGAACGAGCGGGCCAATCAACTCGCGCATTACCTGCACACGCTCGGCATCGAAGCTGAATCGTTGGTCGGCGTCTACGTCGAACAATCGGTCGATATGCTGGTCGCCCTGCTCGCCATCCTCAAAGCGGGCGGTGCGTATCTGCCACTCGATCCCACCCAGCCGGCCGAGCGCCTTGCTTACATGCTCGCCGATTGTCGCGTGCCCGTGCTGCTCACGCACAAACAGCTGGTCGCATCCCTGCCACCACACGAAGCGCGCACCGTCCTGCTCGATGCAGACCGAGAACAGATACAGCAACAGCGCACAGACAATCCTACGAGCCACACGACGGCGGAACATCTGGCATACGTGATGTACACGTCGGGTTCGACAGGACAGCCGAAGGGGATTGCCGTCGTGCATCGAGGCATCACGCGGTTGGTACGCAACACCAACTATGTGCAACTGACCGCTGAACATAAGGTCGCGCAAACATCGAACTTCGCCTTCGATGGCTCGACCTTTGAAATCTGGGGGCCGTTGCTGCACGGCGGAACATGCGTCCTCGTCTCGAAGGACGTGCTGCTCGCGCCTGCCCGCTTCGCCGCGACCATCGAGCAGCAGGGAATTACCACGACCTTCTTGACCACCGCGCTGTTCAATCAGATCGCGCGTGAAGCGCCCGCCGCGTTCGCCTCCATGCGGCACGTCCTGTTCGGCGGCGAAGCCGTTGACCCTCGTTGCGCGCGGCTCGTGCTAAACGCGGCGGGGCCAGCACAATTGCTCCACGTCTATGGCCCGACCGAGAGCACGACCTTTGCGTCCAGCTATTTGATCACACAGGTCGCGCCCGATGCGACAACCATCCCCATCGGACAACCCATCGCCAACACGACGAACTACATTCTCGACCCCGACCTCCAACCCGTCCCCGCCGGCATCACCGGCGAACTCTTCATCGGCGGCGACGGGCTGGCCCGCGGCTATCTCAACCGCCCAGAGTTGACCGCCGAACGCTTCATCCCCGACCCGTTCAGTGGCCACGCTGGCGCGCGCCTCTATCGTACCGGCGACCTCGTGCGTTACCTGCCCGATGGCCAGATCGAGTTCTTGGGGCGACAGGATCAGCAGGTCAAGTTGCGCGGCTTCCGCATTGAGCTTGGTGAGATCGAAGCGACGCTGCGCCAGCACTCAGCCATTACTGATGCGGTCGTCAGAGTGCAAGAACAACAGGCGGGCGACAAGCGGCTGATCGCTTACGTGGTCACCGCGAACGCAGATGAGATGAACGCGAGCGAGTTGCGTAGCTTCCTGAAACGGACGCTGCCCGATTACATGCTACCGGCCACCTTCGTCCCGCTCACGCATCTGCCGCTCAACGCCAATGGCAAAGTCGATTGGCGCGCCCTGCCGGCCGGGCCTGCAGTCGGCTGCCACCACGGACGCTGCTTATGCGCCGCCGCGCACGCCCGTTGAGGAGTTGCTGGTCGGCATCTGGGCGGCAGTGCTGGGTGTGCCGGTGGTGGGCATCCACGACAACTTCTTCGAGTTGGGCGGGCACTCGTTGTTGGCGACACAGGTCATCTCGCGGGTGCGCGAGGTGTGGGGTGGTGGGGTGGCGTTGCGCGCGTTGTTCGATGCGCCGACGGTGGCGGAGTTCGCGGCGGTGGTCGAGGCGAGTCAGCAGCAGGCAGGCACAGACGCAGCGGGGCCAGCGATTGCGCGAGCGGCGCGCGGTGAGGGTGCGTTGCCGTTGTCGTTTGCGCAGCAGCGGTTGTGGTTCCTTGATCAACTTGAGCCGAACAGTCCCTTTTACAACATCCCCGTCGCCGTGCGTTTGCAAGGGCAACTGAACTTGCCCGTCTTGGAACAGACGCTCAACGAGATAGTTCGGCGGCATGAAGTGTTGCGCACCACGTTCGCGCTTGAAGAAGGCCTGCCCGTGCAACGCATTCAACCGGAACTATTCTTGCCGCTTCAGGTCATCGATCTAAGCGAGTTGCCTGCGGACGAGCGCAACCCGGTGGCGTTGCGACTGGCCATTGAGGAAGCGGAGCAACCGTTCGATCTCGCGCGCGGGCCGCTGCTGCGGGTTAGCCTGTTGCGCTTGGCTGAAGAAGAACACGTCGCCCTGATCACGATGCATCACATCGTTTCTGATGGTTGGTCGATGAGTGTCTTCGTGCATGAAGTGGCGGCGTTGTATGAGGCGTTTGCAAGTGGTGCTGAGTCGCCGTTGCAAGAGTTGCCGATCCAGTATGCGGACTTTGCGGCGTGGCAACACGAATGGCTGCAAGGCGAAGTGCTTGATGAGCAGTTGGGCTACTGGCGCAAACAGTTGGGCGGCGAGTTGCCGACGCTTGAGTTGCCGACTGATAAGCCGCACCCGGCTGTGCAGACTTATAAGGGCGCGAGCCAGTGTGTGCATCTGCCTGTCGCTTTGAGCGCAGCCGTGAAGGAGTTGAGCCGGCGCGAGTCGGTCACACCTTTTATGACCTTGCTTGCTGCCTTTCAAACTTTATTGCATCGCTACACGGGGCAAGAGGACATCTGTGTAGGCACGCCGGTCGCGGGGCGGAATCGCGCGGAAGTCGAAGGCTTGATCGGCTTCTTTGTCAACACGCTCGTGATGCGGGCAGACCTCGCGGGCGCGCCGAGTTTCCGCGCGTTGCTGCGGCGTGTGCGCGACGTGGCGCTGAATGCTTACGCGCATCAGGACATGCCGTTTGAAAAGCTGGTTGAAGAGTTGCAGCCGGAACGCAGTCTCAGTCACATGCCGCTCTTTCAGGTCATGTTCCACATGCTGAACGCGCCGCAACCTGAACTGCATCTGCCGGGTATCACGCTGAGCTTTGAACAATTGTACGGTGAGACTGCGAAGTTCGATCTGCTGCTGACTGTGGTTGAACGCGACGCTCGCTTCCTCTGCACGTTCGAGTACAACACAGACCTCTTCGAGACGGCGACCATCACACGCATGCTCGGTCATTTGGAAACGTTGCTCACAGCGATCAGCGCCAACGCCGACGAGCGCATCACTCGCCTGCCGCTCATGCCAGAGACGGAACGCACGCAGGCACTTGTCGAGTGGAACAACACCGCGACCACTTATGAGCGCGACCTCTGCGTGCAGCAAATCTTTGAACATCAGACCGAGCGCACGCCCGATGCCCTCGCCATCATCAACGGCGACGAACGTTTGAGCTACGCGGAACTGAACGAGCGGGCCAATCAACTCGCGCATTACCTGCACACGCTCGGCATCGAAGCTGAATCGTTGGTCGGCGTCTACGTCGAACAATCGGTCGATATGCTGGTCGCCCTGCTCGCCATCCTCAAAGCGGGCGGTGCGTATCTGCCACTCGATCCCACCCAGCCGCCGAGCGCCTTGCTTACATGCTCGCCGATTGTCGCGTGCCCGTGCTGCTCACGCACAAACAGCTGGTCGCATCCCTGCCACCACACGAAGCGCGCACCGTCCTGCTCGATGCAGACCGAGAACAGATACAGCAACAGCGCACAGACAATCCTACGAGCCACACGACGGCGGAACATCTGGCATACGTGATGTACACGTCGGGTTCGACAGGACAGCCGAAGGGGATTGCCGTCGTGCATCGAGGCATCACGCGGTTGGTACGCAACACCAACTATGTGCAACTGACCGCTGAACATAAGGTCGCGCAAACATCGAACTTCGCCTTCGACGCCGCGACCTTCGAGATTTGGGGTGCGCTCTTGAACGGCGGGACGTGCGTGCTTGTGCCGAAGGAGGTCTTGCTCACGCCCGCGCGCTTCGCCGCTGCCATTGAGCGGCATAGCCTCAGCGCGACTTTCCTGACACCCGCCCTGTTCAATCAAATCGCGCGCGAAGTTCCGGCCGCTTTGGCTTCGATGCAGTACGTTCTGTGTGGCGGCGATGCGGTCGATCCACGACACGCCCGGCTGGTGTTGGACGCGCCGGGGCCGGTGCAACTCATAAACGGTTATGGCCCGACCGAGAGCACGACCTTTGCGACTTGTTACCTGATCAACCAACTCGCACCCGAAGCAACCAATGTTCCCATCGGACAACCCATCGCCAACACGACGAACTACATTCTCGACCCCGACCTGCAACCTGTCCCCGTCGGCATCACCGGCGAACTCTTCATCGGCGGTGATGGGCTCGCCCGCGGCTACCTCAACCGTCCCAGACTTGACCGCCGAACGCTTCATCCCCGACCCGTTTAGTGCATACGGCAGGCGCGCGCCTCTATCGTACCGGCGACCTCGTGCGTTACCTGCCCGACGGCAACATAGAGTTTCTCGGCGCGACTGGATCAGCAGGTCAAGCTTGCGCGGCTTCCGCATTGAGCTTGGCGAGATCGAAGCCACGCTGCGCCAACACGCAGCCATCACTGATGCGGTCGTCAGAGTGCAGACGGACGACGCGGGCAATAAACGCCTGATTGCTTACGTGGTCACGACCACACCAGCTGAGACAAGCGCGAGCGAGTTGCGCAGTTTCCTGAAACGGACGCTGCCCGATTACATGCTACCGGCCACCTTCGTCCCGCTTACGCACTTGCCGCTCAACGCCAACGGCAAAGTCGATTGGCGCGCCCTGCCGCCGGGCCGCAGTCGGCTGCCACCACGGACGCTGCTTATGCGCCGCCGCGCACGCCTGTTGAGGAGTTGCTGGTGGGCATCTGGGCGGCAGTGCTGGGTGTGCCGGTGGTGGGCATCCACGACAACTTCTTCGAGTTGGGCGGGCACTCGCTGTTGGCGACACAGGTCATCTCGCGGGTGCGCGAGGTGTGGGGTGGTGGGGTGGCGTTGCGCGCGTTGTTCGATGCGCCGACGGTGGCGGAGTTCGCGGCGGTGGTCGAGGCGAGTCAGCAGCAGGCAGGCGCAGACGCAGCGGGGCCAGCGATTGCGCGAGCGGCGCGCGGTGAGGGTGCGTTGCCGTTGTCGTTTGCGCAGCAGCGGTTGTGGTTCCTTGATCAACTGGAGCCGGGCAGTCCAACTTACAACGTGCCGGCGGCGGTGCGACTCAAGGGCGAGCTTGACCTCGCGGCGTTGACGCGCAGCTTCGAGGAAATGATCCGGCGGCACGAAGTCTTGCGCACGGTCTTTAAGGACGAGGGCGGGACGCCCGCGCAGATCATCCTGAGCGCAGATTCGTTGGTGCTGCCGGTTGATGATCTGAGCGCGTTGCTTGAGTCGGAACGCGAAGCAGAAGCCTTGCTCTGTGCGCGCGCCGAAGTGCGCCGCCCGTTCGATCTGACTAAGGGGCCGCTGCTGCGCGCTCGTGTGCTGCGGCTTGGCGCGCAGGATCACGTCGTCGTCCTGACGATGCATCACATCATTTCTGATGCGTGGTCGATGGAACTGTTCATTCGTGAGTTCGCCGCGCTCTATGCGGCCTTTGTCAGTGGGCAACCGTCGCCGCTCGCCGAGTTGCCCGTGCAGTACGCGGACTTCGCCGTGTGGCAACGCGCGTGGCTTCAAGGCGAGGCGTTGCAAGCGCAACTCGACTACTGGCAACGACAACTCGCGGGCGCACCGCCTGTGATCGAGTTGCCGCTGGATCGGCCGCGTGCCGGCCATGCCGGCCACTATCGGTGCGGTGCTGACGTGGCGGTTGTCGCCGCAACTCGCGCAGGCGCTCAAGGCGCTCAGCCGACGCGCGGGCGTGACGCTGTTTATGACGTTGCTCGCGGCGTTCAAGAGTTTGCTCTATCGCTACAGCAGCCAAGAAGACATCGTCGTCGGCACGACGGTAGCGAATCGCAATCGCGCCGAGACGGAAGGCTTGATCGGCTTCTTCGTCAACATGCTCGTGCTGCGCACGAGTCTGGCCGGCAACCCGACCTTCGACGAGTTGCTCGCGCGCGTCCGCGAAGTGACCCTCGGCGCATATGCGCATCAGGATTTGCCGTTCGAGAAACTGGTCGAGGTGTTGCGTCCGGATCGAACGCTGAGCAGCAGCCCTCTGTTCCAAGTGGTCTTCGGTCTGCAACACGCCGAGCCGACACAAGCCGTCCTGCCGGGACTTGAACTGCAACCCGTCGCATTCGATAGCGGCGTCACACAGTTCGATCTCATCGTGCGCATGGTTGACAGCGAACAGGGCCTCGCACTGCTCGTGACCTATAACGTCGCCCTGTTCGACGAGGCGACGATCAATCGCCTGTTCACGCATTACGAAATCTGGCTGGCGGCCATCGCGGCCCAGCCGGAGCGGCGACTGCTCGATCTGCCGTTGCAACTGGCCGCGCAGGCCGACGAACGCGCGGACGAACCGAGCGCGGCCGCGGTGCTATCCGATCAATACGAGTCCGATCAGTTTACCTTCAGTCTGAATTAAGGAGCGCAAGCCATCATGAGTCTGGTTTCAATTACGGGCCGCGAACGGCCGCGGGGAACTGAGCGGACAGGGCACGCCGGTTAAGAACGGCCGCGTGCTATTGGTCAAGCCGCCGTATTTTTCGCCGTGGACGCCGCCGCTCGGCATCGCCATCTTGAAGTCGTTCCTCGCACAGCACGGTTACTTCGTGCAGTGTTACGACTTCAACGCCGATCCGGAGTTGTGGGGGATGCACCATAAATATTTCAGCATCCTGCAAACGCTCGAAGACGTGTCGGTCAACGACGGCTACTCGAAGCTCTGGTGGATTCTCGACGCGCACATGCTTGCCTACGCGAACGGCGCTGACGCGGCGGCGTGCGCCAGAGTGCTTGAGGTCGTCGTGCCGCTGCAAGGCATCAGGATTGAACCGGCCATCATCAAGCTGTTGTTGCCGCTGGTCGAAAAGTTTTACCGGCGCTTAAGTGAGATGACCGAGCAGTTCGACCTTGCGTCGTTCGATGTCATCGGCACGAGCACGTACACGACCTCGCTCGGCCCGTCGCTCTTTTTCCTGAAGCAAGTGAAGACGAAGTATCCGCGCATCAAGAGCGTGATGGGCGGCGGTGCGTTCGCCGACGACCTCGCGCTCGGCTCGGATAATCTTGAGACGTTGATGCGCGAGTACGACTTCGTGGATCACTTCGTCCTCGGCGAAGGCGAACTGCTCCTGCTCAAGTTGTTGCAAGGCGAGTTCGCGGACAAGCGCCTGATCTCGTTGGCCGATCTGAAAGGCTCGACGCTGCAAATGAAGGACGTGCCGATCCCGGACTTCTCCGACGTGCGCCCTGAGAGCTATTACCATCTGACCATTGAAGGCGCGCGCAGTTGCCCGTTTCAATGCAGCTTCTGCTCGGAGACGATCCAGTGGGGCGATTATCGCAAGAAGCCGATGGCCGACTTCGCCGATCAAGTGCTGGAACTCGCCAAGCGTTACAACAACAACTCGTTCTTCATGGGCGACTCGTTGATGAACCCTTACATCAACGCTTTTGCCGGTGAGTTGTTGGAGCGCCGCGCCAACATTCTATACGACGGTTATCTGCGCGCCGACAAGCCCGTCTCGAATCGCAAGTTCGTGCAGATGTGGGCCGACTCCGGTTGTTATCGCGTGCGGCTTGGGATCGAAAGCGCCGCCGCGCGCGTGTTGGACTCGATGGATAAGATGACGACGCCGCAGGTCATCTCCGACGTGTTGAAGACGTTCGCCGACGCCGGTATTCGCACGACGACTTACTGGATCACAGGCTTCCCCGGCGAAACCGAAGCCGACTTTCAAGAGTCGTGCGACTTCATCCGCGCGCATCACCAGTACATCTACGAGCTAGAAGCGCACGCCTATTACTACTACCCTTACGGGCAGATCGGCTCGCGCCTGCACCAGTGCTATTCACTCTACCCGGACGAAGTGACGGACATCATCAAGTTCAAGGTCTGGGAGATCATCAACGCCAACCCGACGCGCGTGGAGCGGTTCGACCGGCTGCGGCGCATGTCTGAGCTTGCCTCCAATCTCGGTCTGCCGAACATCTACACGATGGCGGAACGCTACGAGGCCGAAGAACGTTGGCACAGGCTCTACCCGCTCGCGGCCGAGGTCTACGACGCAACACGCCTGCAACGCAACTTGCCCGCGCTGCCCTCGCATCCGGTCGCCCCGCTCGTCGCTGCTGCGCCGCAAGCGAGCGCCGCCGGGTCAACGCAACAAGCCGCGGCCCTGTCTTATCACATGACGCACGGCAAGCCGCTCGTCGATGAGACGCTGGCTGCCGCCGCCAAACTGCTCGCGCAGCACAACGAGATGTTGCAGTTGCGCTGCGACAACGGGCAGTACGTGCCCGCATCGTTGACGTCTGAAAGCGGCGCTGTCTTGACGCTGACGCCGACCGAAGCGGAACGCAACGACCTGCCTGAGTTCATCCAGCACACCGTCGCCGAACTGGCCGAGCAACTACGACCCGAACCGCCCCACTCGCTGCGCATCGTGCATATCAAGAACGGCGCGGCGACTTCGGAACTGTTACTCGTGGCGCACCGCGCGTTGTTCGATAGCCGCAGCCTCATCCTGCTCTGCGAAGACCTGTTCCGCAGCTATGAACAACTCGCCCACAACAGAGCCTTGTCGCTCATCCCCGTGCAGAAGACCTACACCGAGTTGATCGGCGAACTGACTGCGCAAGACAACAACGCCGTCAACGCATCACTCGCCCAACTGCGCGCGCACGGACTGAACGCCGCAGACGTAAGCGCAAAAGATACCGCGCACAACGTCATCACCCTCGGCCCGGAATTGACCGGCAGATTCTTCGCTGACCCCGTGAAGCAATACGGGCTGACACAAGCAGAGGCCATGGCCGCGGTGTTGCTGCGCACTGTAGCAAGGCTCAATGCCGCGCATGAATTAACCGTCGATCTGACGACGGACTTCCGCGCCACGAACAGCGAGCTTGCACGCACGGTCGGCGCGCTGACTTTAACGCAACGCTTGCCCGCGACGCTGTTCGATGCGGCCGGGCCGTGCGGCAACATGACGCGGATGAAACAGGCCGTACAGGAAATGTTCGCGTTGCGCGTGCCACCCGTCGAAGCGCAGGCGGACGCAACGCGCACGAATGTGCTGCTCAACCTTGAATACTTCATCGCAGGCCCGTGGCTCGGCGGCGGTCAGTGGCAAGCGCAAGGGTTCGTCGTTAACGGCACGAGTTCGTGCGGCGCTTACGAGCTTGAGGTCGTGCCGCTGTTCTCGCGCACAGAGATTCAGGTGCGACTGCAATACCGCGCGACCGCGCAAGTCGAACGGCTCGTCGAGCAGTTCACACGCATGCTGGTTGAAGAGATGCGCGCTGTCGTCGAACACTGCGAGCGTTACGCCGCCGCGCAGGCGTTTTGGCTCAACGAGTTCGATAAGGACGTGCCCGCGTCGAACGTCGAAAGCATCAGCATTGACGTGGCCGGCGCAGACGAGCGCACAACGTTGCTGCCTTGTCGCGTCGAACCGGACGTGCTGGCCACTGTCGGCCGCGCGTGCGAGGTCGACCCGGCCGTCGCATTGTTGAGCGCCTTCGGTGTCCTGTTGTCGCGCTTGAATGGTCGAGAAGATGTCGTGATCGCAACTGCGCTCGGCGACGAGAGCGCGCCGCCTGTTCCGTTAAGACTGAAGCCGTCTTGGGATTTGAGTTTCGACGGTTTCGCCGCGCAGGTGCGGGAACAAGTGAGTCGCGCAGGCGAGCACGGCGCGCATGCGCTCGACATCCTGACGCACGCGGCGCAAGGCGGGCACACGCACGTTAAGCTGCCGGTCTGCGACGTTGGTTATGTCGCGCAGGGCGGCGCGGCTGAAGCCGCGTTGAGCACGGCGCACTTCAGTAACCGTTTCGCCGCGCTGCCGCAGTTGCCCGAACTGATGCTGGCCGCCACGGGTAGCGCCGACGAACTGCGCGTGCAGCTTGCTTATAAACAGAATCGGTTCGAGCCGGCCGTGCTGAACGACGTGATCGCACATCTGGCCGCGATCCTTGAGCAAGTGGCCGCGGACGCAAGCATCAAGCTCGGCGAGATCGTCTTGGACGACGACCGCACGACCATCGATGCGCCGCAAACACTGGCGCAGGATATTTTCAGTTTCGGGCCGAACCTGTAAAGCGAGCCGCTTGCTGCGCCGCCTTGTTCCCCACGCGCTTTTGCCGACGACGAAGACCGAAGAGGATAGCGATGAAGGCCACGAATGCAGATGTTGTTTTTTTCGACGCGAAGCTGAAACAGGAACGCGAGTTCTGGTTGCGGAAACTCGCGGCTGAGCTTGTCACGTCAGGCCCGTTGCCCGACTACCAGCGGCCGCACGAGCAGACACAGCAACGTGATCGGTTGAGCATTGAAGTGGCTGCGGACGTGCGCAGGCAATTGCGCGCGCTGGTCGGCTCGTCGTCCTTCTTGCTCTATACGGCTTTGATGGCGGCGCTGAAAGTTTGTCTCTACAAGTACACGCGCAACGACAACGTGCTAGTCGGCAGTCCCGCACTGAAGGAACTCGGCCGGGCGAACGCTTTGACCATTAGCGATCAACTCAACGACGAACAGTCGTTCCGCCAATTGCTGCTCGTCGTGCGCGCCACGCTGCTCGAAGCTTATGGGCAGCAGCGTTATCCCGTCAGTCGGCTGATCAAAGATTTGAACTTGAGCGATGTGCAGCACAAGTGCCCGCTGTTCGACATCTCGCTGGCGCTCGACGGCATGCACGGCGAACTGCCGGACGTGGGCCAAGACATCGCCATCACGTTTACCGATGCGGCGGACGTGCTGACGGCCGAGGTGAGCTATAACCCAACCGTCCACGCGCCGGAGACGGTACGACGCTTCATCGCGCACTATCTCAACGTGCTGCGCGACGGCGTGACGACAACCGAGAAGCGCGTCCGCGAGTTGCAGTTGATGACCGAAGCCGAGCGCCGCGAAATGCTCGTTGACTGGAATCAAACGGCGGCCGAGTTGCCCGAAAGATTGCCTGCACGAGTTGGTCGAAGCACAAGCTGCGCGGACGCCGGATGCGATTGTCGTTATCTGTGAAGACCGGCAGGTGACTTATGCGGAGTTGAACCAGCGGGCCAATCAACTCGCACATCAGTTGCGCGCGTTAGGCATCGGGCCGGAGGTCGTCGTCGGGCTGTATGTCGAACGCTCAATCGAGATGGTCGTTGGCTTGCTCGGCATCTTGAAAGCGGGCGGCGCATATGTCGCCGCTTGATCCTGAGTACCCGCAAGAGCGCATCGCTTTCATGCTCGCAGATACGGGCGTGCCCGTTGTGCTTAACGCAACACAGACTGCTTGAAGTGCTGCCGCCCTTCGCGGGGCGCGTGCTGTGTCTCGACACGGACGAAGTTGTTGCTACTGCGGCGTCGGACACGACCAACCCGCAGAGCGGCGTGACGGGCAGTAACCTCGCTTACATCATTTATACATCCGGTTCGACGGGGCGCGCGAAGGGCGTGATGATCTCGCATCGCGCTATTTGCAATCGCTTGCGCTGGATGCTGGCGCAGTATCCGTTGAGCGCCGCCGAGCGCGTGTTACAGAAGACGCCGTTCACGTTCGATGCTTCGGTGTGGGAACTGTTCGTGCCGTTGATGGCGGGCGCGCAGTTAGTGATGGCGCGGCCGGGCGGCCACCGCGAATGCAGTTACATGGCCGAGGTGATCGCCGAACAGCAAGTCACGATCCTGCAACTCGTGCCGTCGATGCTGCAAGTCTTTTTGGAAGAGGCCGCGGTGACGAACTGCAAGAGTTTGCAGCACGTCTTCTGTGGCGGCGAAGTGCTGAGCGCGCATTTGCAGGAGCGTTTCTACGCGCGGCTTGGGGCCGAGTTGCACAACCTCTACGGCCCGACCGAAGTATCTATCGACGCGACCTCGTGGGATTGTGAGCACGGCCGGGCGCGACGCACAGTGCCTATCGGCCGGCCTATCGCCAACATGCAGACTTACGTGTTGGACGAGCATTTGCAACCTGTGCCGGTCGGCGTGGTCGGCGAGTTGTACGTGGGCGGCGTCGGGCTTGGACGCGGCTATCTCAACCGGCCGGAGTTGACGGCCGAGAAGTTCATCCCGAACCCGATGAGCGCCGACGGCGCGCGCCTCTATCGCACGGGCGACCTTGTGCTGTATCGCGCCGACCGCAGCATCGAATATGTCGGGCGCAGCGACAGTCAAGTGAAAGTGCGCGGCTTCCGCATCGAACTTGGCGAGATCGAGACGGTCCTAAGTCGGCATCAGTCGGTGCGCGAGGCGGTCGTGTTGGCGCGCGAAGACGAGCCGGGCGAGAAGCGTCTGGTCGCTTACGTGGTCGGCGAGCAAGGGCATGAAGTGCAGACGACAGAGCTACGCAGTCATCTGCGGACGGCACTGCCTGATTACATGATCCCTTCGACCTTCTGTGTGCTCGACCGTCTGCCGCTCAACGCCAACGGCAAACTCGACCGGCGCGCGTTGCCCGCGCCCGGTCACGAACGCCCCGAACTTGAATATGCGTTCATCGCGCCGCGCACGTTGCCGGAAGAGTTGCTGGCGGAAATCTGGGCGCAGGTGTTGGGCGTTGAGCGCGTCGGCGTGCACGACAACTTCTTCGATCTCGGTGGGCACTCGCTGCTGGCCACGCAGATCATCGCGCGCGCACGTGAAGTGTTTCGACAAGAGTTACCGTTGCGCAGCCTGTTCGAGCATCCGACGATTGCCGGGCTGGCCGCACACGTCGCAGCAGTCATGCAACCGGGCCGCGACCGCGAAGAACTACCTATCGAACGCGTCGCCCGCACCGAGGACCTACCGCTTTCGTTCACGCAACAGCGGCTCTGGTTGCTTGAACAACTCAGCCCCGGCAGTGCCGTCTATAACCTTTCGACCGTCCTGCGGCTCAACGGGCCGCTCGATACGGCGGCGCTGGAAAAGAGCCTGAGCGAGATCGTGCGCCGGCACGAAGTCCTGCGCACGTCGTTCCCCGTCCGTGCCGGTCAGCCGGTGCAGTTGATCGCGCCGCCGCAGCACTTGTCGTTGCCGTTACATGATCTGCGCCACTTGGCCGACGAGCAACTCGAAGCGGAGACGGCGCGGTTGACGCATGAGGTAAGTCGGCAACCGTTCGATCTCGCGCGCGGGCCGCTGCTGCGCACAAGCCTGCTGCGCCTGCGCGACGAAGAACACCTCGCGCTCGTCACGTTTCATCACATCATCTCTGATGGTTGGTCGATGGGCCGGCTTGTGGACGAAGTGGCCGCGCTCTATACGGCCTTCAGCGAGCAGCAGCCGTCGCCGCTTGCAGAGTTGCCGATTCAATACGCGGACTACGCGGTCTGGCAGCGCCAGTGGTTACAAGGTGAACGACTCGACGCGCAACTCGCTTACTGGCAACGGCAACTCGGCGGCACGTTGCCTGTGCTCGACTTGCCGACCGACCGCCCACGTCCCGCCGTCCAGAGTTTTCGCGGCGCGAATCAGTGGTTGCACTTGCCCGAAGAGTTGACCGCCGCGTTGAAGAAACTATGTCTGCAAGAGGGCGTGACGCTTTACATGATGTTGCTTGCGGCGTTTCAAACGCTGCTGCATCGTTACACGGGGCAGGACGACATACTGATCGGCTCGCCCATTGCCAACCGCAGACGCGCCGAACTCGAACCGCTGATCGGCTGCTTCATCAACACGCTCGTCTTGCGCGGCGATCTGTCCGGCAACCCCACGTTCAGGGAGTTGCTCACGCGCGTGCGCGAGTTGAGCCTCGCCGCCTATACGCATCAGGACGTGCCGCTTGAGTTGTTGGCCGAAACTTTGCAGCCGGAGCGACAGGCGAACTATGCGCCGTTCTTTCAGGTTGTGTTCGCGCTTCAGAACGCGCCGCTGCGCTCGTTGGAGTTGCCCAACCTGACGCTCTCGTCTTTGGAGTTCGACAACGGCGTCACGCAGTTCGACCTGATCCTTTCGCTAACCGAAGCCAGCGGCCAACTCAAAGGCATGCTGACCTACAGCACAGACCTCTTCGACGCCGACACCATTGGCGAACTACTCAAACATTTCCGCTTGCTGCTGGAAAGCGTCGTGACCAATCCCGATTGGCGGCTGCTCGACATCCCGCTTGGGCACACCGAAGCCGACAACTACGGCCGCGTCGCCGTGCCCGTGCCCGCCGCATCGTCGCCTTCAGATCAGTTCGTCATGTAACAACTAGGTTGAGGCTGTCCCGGTCGCGGCGCACCGTGCGGCCGCGCGCAGTTCATCGTCAAGGAGCAAACAACGTGAGCGATATGAAATCGAAACGGCCGCTTTTTAACAGCCACTTAAAAACACAACGTGACTACTGGCTCAACAAGCTGACGCGCGAACTCGGCCCCACAGGCTTGCGGCCCGATTTTGATCGAGCAGCGACGGACGTTGCGGACCAGCGCGAACAGTTTGAGTTCACGTTGCCGCCCGCCGTGCAGCAACGGTTGACGCAGTTGACGGGCGGCGCACCGCTGCTCGTCTACGCGGCCGCGCTGGCCGCGCTGAAAGTCTGCCTGCACAAGTACACGCAAAGCACCACGATTGTGGTGGGCAGTCCGTCGCTTCGCGCGGCCGACAACGCGGACAAGCCCGGCAACGCGCTGGCCATCGTCACGGACCTTGACGAGCACGCGCCGTTTCGCCAACTCCTGCTCGACGTGCGCGCGACGTTGGACGAAGCATACTTGCACGCGGACTATCCTTTCGCGCGCGTGGTCAGAGACTTGGCCTTGTCGCCGGCCGCGCACAGGTGCGAACTGTTCGACGTGGCGCTCGCGCATAGCGCCCTGCACGCCGAACTGCCCGCCGTCAACAACGACATCACGATCACTTTGCGCCCTGAAGCCGACACGATTGTTTGCGAAGTGGTCTATGCCGGCCACCTGTTTCAACGCGCAAGCATCGACAGGTTCATCCAACACTTGCTGCACCTGCTTGAGCGCGCACTGGCGGACGTGAACGTGAGCGTCGGCGCGCTCGATATGGTCAGCGCAACGGAGCGGCAGCAAGTGTTAGAAGCGTGGAACGACACGCGCCGCGCTTACCCGCACGACCGCACCGTGCATGAGTTGTTCGAGACGCAAGCAGCCGCGACGCCCGATGCGCCCGCCATCGTGTCTGGTGCTGAACGTTTAACTTATAACCAACTGAACCGGCGCGCGAATCAACTGGCGCATCAACTGCGCTCGTTCGGTGTCGGCCGCGAAACGCGCGTCGCGATCTGTCTCGAACGCGCGCCCGAACTGCTTGTGGGCTTACTGGCGATTCTCAAAGCGGGCGGCGCATACGTCCCGCTCGATCCGACCTACCCGCAAGAACGGCTCGCCTTCATGCTCGCGGACACAGAAGCAGCGGTGCTGCTTACGCAGACGAAGTTTGCCGACGGCTTGCCGGTGATGAGTCCGCGCGTCGTCTGTGTGGATGATGCGGGCGCGCCGGACGCGGACTGGTCTGATGAGAACCCGACCGCGTGCGCGAGCGCCGACAACCTCGCTTATGTCATGTACACGTCCGGCTCGACGGGCCAGCCCAAAGGTGTCTGCGTGACGCATCGCAGCATCTTGCGTTTGGTCAAGAGCGCAAACTACGTTCAGCTTCAACCCGGCGAAGTCGTCCTGCAATTCGCGCCGGTCACATTCGATGCTTCGACCTTAGAAATCTGGGGCGCGCTCTTGAATGGCGCATGCGTGGCGCTCGCGCCCGCGCAGACACTCGCGCTCGAAGAGTTGGGCGCTTGTATTCGTGGCGCGCAGGTCACGACCATGTGGTTGACGGCGGGGCTGTTTCATCAGATGGTCGAACAACGACTCGACGATCTGCGCGGTGTGCGGCAACTGCTCGCGGGCGGCGATGTGCTCTCCGTCGCTCACGTCAAACGTGCGCTGCAAGGTGTGCCCGGTCTGACTTTGATCAACGGTTACGGCCCGACCGAATGCACGACCTTCGCTTGCTGCCACGTGATGCGCGACAGCGCAACCGTCAGCGGCACAGTTCCTATCGGTCGCCCGATCACGAACACGCAAGTCTTCATCCTTGATCGACAACTACGCCCGGCCGGCATCGGGGTCGCGGGCGAACTCTACATCGGCGGCGACGGCCTCGCGCGCAATTATCTCAACAGTCCTGAATTAACGGCCGAGAAGTTCGTGCCCGATCCGTTCAGCCCAAGCGGCGGCGCGCGGCTATATCGAACGGGCGACGTGGTGCGTTATCTGGCCGACGGCTGCATAGAGTTTGTCGGTCGCCGCGACAATCAAGTTAAGGTGCGCGGCTTCCGTGTTGAGTTGGGCGAGATCGAAGCGGCGCTCGCACAGTGCGCGGGCGTGCGCGAGGTGGTTGTGATGGCGCGCGTCGATCAGTCCGGCGATAAAGCTCTAACGGCTTACTTGGTCGTGGACGAAGCCGCGAATGTCTCGCTGCAACAAGTGCGCGCACAGTTGGAGCAACAGTTGCCCGCTTACATGCTGCCGTCGGATTACGTGTTCCTGCCCGCGTTGCCGCTGTCGGCGAACGGCAAGGTTGACCGCGCGCAACTGCCCGCGCCCGAACGCAGCCGGCGTAATCTCGCGGAGCGATTCGTTGCGCCGCGCAATGAAATTGAACAACGCGTGGCCGCGATCTGGTGTGACGTGCTCGGCCTCGAAGGGGTCGGCATCCATGACAACTTCTTCAGGCTCGGCGGTCACTCGCTGCTGGCTACGAAGGTCACGACGCGGCTGCGCGACTCGTTCGAGATCGAACTCGGTTTGGGTCGCATCTTCGAGACGCCCACCGTCGCGGAGATCGCCGCCCTCATCGAGCAGAGCGACGCGCCCATCGCACCAAATGCGAGCGGCGAGATCGAGCGTGTGCCGCGCGCCGACGAGGACCTCGCGCACGTGTTGGCGGAACTGGCCCAACTCTCAGAGGTCGAAGTGCAGACGCTGCTCGCGCAAGAGAGTCACGGCGCTGACGGCACGAACCTGAACGAGTAGAGCCGCGCTCGCAGACGGGCAAACAAGACCCATGCAGACGACCAACGACATCACAAGGCAGATCGCCGAGCTATCGCCGGAGAAGCGTGCGCTGCTCGCGCTGCGTCTGAAAAAGAGCGGCGCGCGGCTCGGCTCGTTTCCCCTGTCCTTCGCGCAGGAGCGGTTCTGGTTCATCGACCAGCTTGAGCCGGGCAACCCCAGCTACAACACGCCGGAAGCGTGGCGTCTGTCAGGTCCGCTCAACGTCGCCGCGTTGGAACAGGCGCTCAACGAGATCACGCGCCGGCACGAGATACTGCGCACGAACTTTCTCGTCTTCGACGGCACGCCGATGCAGGTCGTTAATCCGCCGCGCCCTGTGCCGCTTGAAATAGTTGATCTGCGTTCGCTGCCGGCCTCCGGGCGTGAAGCCGAAGCGGCGCGCTTGGCCGTCGAAGAAGGGCGACGGCCATTTGATCTGGCGCGCGGCACACTCGTGCGCACGACACTGCTCAAGCTCGCCGACGACGAACACATCGTCTTGCGCACCGAGCATCACATCATCAACGACGGCCTATCGCGCGAAATCTTCCTGCGCGAAATCGCCGCGCTCTACGATGCGTTCTCACATGGGCGACCGTCGCCGCTCGCGGAGTTGCCGATTCAATACGCGGACTACGCGGTCTGGCAGCGGCAATGGTTACAAGGCGAACGACTCGACGCGCAACTCGCTTACTGGCAACGGCAACTAGGCGGCACGTTGCCTGTGCTCGACTTGCCGACCGACCGGCCACGCCCCGCCGTCCAAAGTTTTCGCGGCGCGGTGCAAGCGCGCGTGCTCAGCACGCAACTCGCCGATCAACTCATGGCGCTCGGCCACGAAGAGGGCGCGTCGCTGTTCATGACGCTGCTCGCGGCCTTCAAGGCGCTCTTGCAACGCTACACGAACGAGGCCGACATATGCGTCGGCACGCCCATTCTCAACCGCGACCGCGCGGAAACCGAATCGTTAATGGGCTATCTCGGCAACACGCTCGTGTTGCGGACAGACGCGGGCGGCGACCCGACGTTCCGCGAACTGCTCCGCCGCGTCCGCAAAGTGGCGCTCGAAGCTTACGCGCATCAAGACGTGCCGTTCGAGAAAGTCGTCCGCGCCGCGCAGCCCGAACGCAGCCTGAGCCGTTCGCCGCTCTTTCAAGTCATGTTCACCTTGCAGAGCACGACCAGCAAAGCGACGCACACGATGCCCGGCCTCGCCTTGACGCCGCTCTACGTTGACTTCGGCACGACGCACTTCGATCTCACACTCTCGATGGAACTGGCCGGCGACGACTTCGGCATGCTGCTGCAATACGATACCGATCTCTTCGACGCCACCACCATCACGCAGATGTTGGATCACATGGAACGGCTGCTCGCAAGCGTCGTCGAAAATCCTGATCGGCATCTATCCGACATCGCGCTTCTCTCAACCGCCGAACAACAGCGCACCCTCGTCGAATGGAACGACACAAGGGTTAACTATCCGCAAGCCGACTGCATACATCAACTCTTCGAGCAACAGGCCGCGCGCACGCCCGACGCTATCGCGCTGGTCTATGACGCCGAACAGTTAACCTATCGTGAACTCGACGAGCGCGCGAACCAACTGGCGCATTATCTGCGCGCGCACGGCGTCGGGCCTGAATCGCTCGTCGGGCTGTGCGCCGAGCGATCAATCGAGATGGTCGTCGCCCTGCTCGGCATCTTGAAAGCTGGCGGTGCATATGTCCCGCTCGATCCTGAATACCCGGAAGAACGTCTGGCCTTCATGCTCGCCGAAGCGCAAGTGTCCGTGCTGTTGACACAGCAACGCACGGCCGCGCGCCTCGCAGGTCAGACGGCGCACGTCGTCTGTCTTGATACGGATTGGCCGCGCATCGCCACCCACAGCACCGCGCCGCTCACGTCGCACGTCGGCTTCGACAATCTCGCCTACGTCATCTACACGTCCGGCTCGACGGGCCGGCCGAAAGGCGCGATGAACACGCACGGCGCGATCTGCAACCGGCTGTCTGGATGCAGGAGACGTACAAACTGACGAGCGCCGACCGCGTGTTGCAGAAGACGCCTTACAGCTTCGACGTGTCGGTGTGGGAATTTTTCTGGCCGCTGATGACAGGCGCGCGCCTCGTCATGGCGCGACCGGGCGGACATCGAGATACGAGCTATCTCATGCAGACTGATCCGCGCCGAGCAGATCACGACGCTGCACTTCGTCCCTTCGATGCTGCAGATGTTCCTCGAAGAAGATGGAGCGTCAGACTTGTCGCAGCCTGAAGCGGGTCTTTTGCAGCGGCGAAGCCCTCGCACCTGAATTGCAAGCGCGCTTCTTCACCTTGCTCGACGCGGAACTGCACAACCTTTACGGGCCGACCGAAGCGGCCGTCGATGTGACCTACTGGCATTGCCGACGCGACACCGGAACAATCGTTCGTGCCCATCGGTCAACCCGTCGCCAACACGCAGATGTACATTCTTGACGAGCGCCTGCGGCCGGTCGTGCGCGGCGGCATCGGCGAGTTGTACATCGGCGGCGTTCAACTGGCGCGCGGCTATCTGCGGCGGCCCGATCTCACGGCCGACAAATTTATCCCCAACCCGTTCGATCAACCCGGCGGGCGTTTGTACAGGACCGGCGACCTCGCACGCCACTTGCCGGACGGCAACATCAAGTTCATCGGCCGGGCTGATCAGCAGGTCAAGCTGCGCGGCGCACGCATCGAGTTGGGCGAGATTGAAGCGGCGCTCGCACAAGCCGAAGGCATACGCGAAGCAGCCGTCATCATCCGCGAAGATGTGCCCGGCGATAAGCGTCTGACCGCTTACCTGATCGCGCAAGGCGACGCGCAGCCCACGCATGAACAACTCCGCAGCTTCCTCAAAACGAAACTGCCCGACTACATGATCCCCGCCGCGTTCGTCGTGCTGCCCGCGTTCCCGCTGACGCCGAGCGGCAAACTCGACCGCCGCGCGTTGCCCGCGCCCGACGGCGCACGTCCCGAACTGCGCGCCCCGTTCCTCGCGCCACGCACCGCGACAGAGCAGACGCTCGCGGCCATCTGGGCCGAGGTGCTGCGCGTCGAGCGCGTGGGCGTGCATGACAGCTTCTTCGATCTGGGCGGCGATTCGATCCTCAGCATACAGGTCATCGCGCGGGCCAATCGCGCCGGCCTGAAACTGCTGCCCAAGCATTTATTCCAACACCAGACAGTGGCCGAGTTAGCCTCGGTCGCCGACGCGGAGACAGAAGCCGGCGTCGCAGCCGAACAAGGGCTTGTGACGGGGCCGGTCATGCTCACACCAATTCAACATTGGTTCTTCGAGCAACAGTTCACAGACCCGCAGCACTTCAATCAAGCCTTGATGCTCGCGGTGCGTCAGCAAGTTGACCCGGCGCTGCTCGAACAGGTCGTCGCGCATCTGCTCAATCAACACGATGCGTTGCGGCTGCGCTTCACGGCGCACGACGGCGGCCAATGGCAAGAGGTTAACGATGGCGCGGACACGCGCGACGTGTTCACCTATACAGATTGCTCGCAACTATCGGCGGACGAACAACGCGCGACCATCGAAGCGCGCGCCGCCGAGTTGCAAGCCAGCCTTGATCTGACGCGCGGGCCAATGTTGAGAGTCGCGTTGTTTGATTTCGGTCGTGAACGCGGCAGCAGACTCTTGCTTGTGGTCCATCACTTGGTTGTTGACGGCGTTTCGTGGCGCATCCTGTTAGATGATCTGGAGCGGGCTTACACGCAACGCGCGCGCGGCGAACAGATCGCGCTCGGCCCGAAGACGACCTCTTATCAAGAATGGGCGCGGTTGCTCGCGCGCCACGCACAGACGGATGCCTGCGCGGCTGAACTTACCTATTGGACGGCTGCGGCAAGCACGCAGGTGCGCGCTCTACCCGTTGACACAGTGGGCGGCGCTAACACTGTGGCGAGTGAGCGCAGCATCTCGTTCGCGTTGTCGGCCGACGAGACGCGCGTGCTATTGCGCGACGCGCGGGCGACCTATCAAGCGCAAGTTGACGAACTGTTGCTCGCGGCGTTGGTGCAAGCCGTGACCCGTTGGACCGGCGATGCGCGCCTGCTCGTGGACCTCGAAGCGCACGGGCGCGAAAACGTCGTCGAAGGCGTGGACCTGTCGCGCACGGTCGGTTGGTTCACAACCCTGTTCCCGGTCGTGTTCGATGGCGCGGCTAACATCGGCGCGACATTGCGCGGCGTCAAGGAACGACTGCGGGCGGTCCCGCAACGCGGGCTTGGCTACGGCGCGTTGCGTTACCTGCGCGCAGGCACGGCAGACTTGCGCGCGTTGCCGCAAGCGCAAGTGGTCTTCAACTACCTCGGTCGCCTCGATGCGGCGCTTGACGCGGCGAGCAGTTTCGCGCCCGCGCCGGAGAGCGCCGGCCTAACGCGCAGTCCGCGCAATCGGCGTACACACTTGTTGGACGTTTCCAGCAGTGTCGCGGGCGAACAGTTGCGCGTCGTCTTGAGCTTCAGCGAAGACGTGCATGAACGGGCGACGATTGAGACGCTGGCGAGTTGGTTCGGCGCGTCGTTGCGCGAGTTGATCGCGCAGCAGACAGCCGCCGCGCCGAGCGTCTGCACGCCGGCCGATTTCCCTCTGGCCAAACTGAGCGAGCAGCAGTTAAGCAAGCTGCTCAAGAAGCACGAGCAGGTCGAAGACATCTATGCCCTCTCGCCGTTGCAGCAGGGCATCCTGTTTCACAGCCTTTACGAAGTCGGCACGGGCGTCTATCTGACGGAGTTGACCTGTGAACTGCGCGGCGCGTTGGATGTGGCCGCGTTCGCGCACAGTTGGCAACAGGTCGTCGCGCGTCATTCAGTGCTGCGCACGTGCTTTGAATGGGACGGCTTGGACGAGCCTGTACAGGTCGTGCAGCGCAACGTGCGTGTCGAGCTTGAGCAGCAGGACTGGCGCGCGGAGCAAATGACCGAGCCGAAGCAACGCTTCGCGGCCTATCTGCACACGCTGCGGGCGCAAGGCACTCGGCTTGACGAAGCGCCGTTGCTGCGCCTGACGCTGATTCGCTCCGCTGAGGACTCATACCTCTTCGCGTGGCATTGTCATCACCTTTTGCTTGACGGTTGGTCTGTGCCGCTGCTGGTGCAGGAAGTCTTCGGTCTGTACGACGCCACGCGTCGGGGGCAAGAGTTGGCGCTACCGCCGACGCGGCCTTTCAAAGATTACATCGCGTGGTTGCATGAGCAGCCTGCGCCGGCCGCGGAACAATACTGGCGGACGACGCTCGCCGGGTTCGACGCGCCCACGCCGTTGCGTGTGGACAAGAGCGTAGCGACGCCGCCGCGACAGGGCGCGACCTATGCGGAAGAACAACTCCTGCTCGCGCCTGATGAGACGAGCCGGTTGCAGGCTGCCGCGCGCCGCTATCACGTCACGATGAACACGCTCGTGCAGGGCGCGTGGGCGTTGCTCTTGAGTCGTTACAGCGGCGAGTCGGATGTCGTTTTCGGTGTGACTTCATCGGGGCGGCCCCCGGCGCTCGCAGGCATCGAGCGTATGGTCGGCATGTTCATCAACACGCTGCCCGCGCGTGTGCGCGTAGCGCCTGACACGCAAGTGGCGGCGTGGCTCGCGCAGTTGCAGCGCCAACAGGCCGAGCAGCGCGAGTTTGAACACAGCACGCTCGCGCAGGTGCAAGAGTGGAGCGAACTGCCGCGCGGCACGGCTCTGTTCGAGAGCATATTGATCTATGAGAACTATCCGGCCTACAGCCCCGGCCAGCAGTTGGGCGGGCAGCTTGAAGTGCATGACGTAAACACGGCCGGGCAGACCAACTATCCGATCACCGTGTTCGCTAAAGGCACGACCGAACTGCTGTTGAAATTGTGGTACGACTGCGGGCGCTTCAGTGCCGACACGATGACGCGCATGCTCGCGCACCTGCGTCTGTTGCTCGTCAATTTGGCCGCCGATCCGCAGCGCACGTTGCGCAGTGTCGAGTTGTTGCCCGCAACGGAGCGCGCGCAAGTGCTCGGCGCATGGAACGAGACGGCGACAGATTATCAAACGGACCAGCGCGTCCATGAATTGATTGAAGCGCAGGTCAGGCGCACGCCCGAAGCAGTAGCTGTCAAGTTTGAAGCTGCGGAACTGACGTATGAAGAATTGAACCGGCGCGCGAATCAGTTGGCTCATCGCCTGCGCGCGCTTGGCGTCGGCCCGGAAGTGCTGGTCGGCGTCTTGATGGAACGCTCGCTTGAGTTGGTCGTTAGCTTGCTCGGCATCTTGAAAGCGGGCGGCGCATACGTCCCGCTTGATCCGAGTTATCCGCAAGAGCGGCTGCGCTACATGATCGAGGATGCGTGCGTGCCGGTGTTGCTGACGCAGGCCCGTTGGCTGCGCGAGTTGCCCGCGCAATCGGCCAAAGTACTCTGTCTGGACAGCGAATGGGCCGAGCTTGCGACTGAAAGCACGACTGATCCGTGCGTGCGCGTGGATGAATTGAATCCCGCGTACATGATCTATACCTCAGGCTCGACGGGCAAACCTAAAGGGGCGATCAATACGCAGCGCGGCTTTGCCAACCGCCTCTTGTGGATGCAGGACACTTATCGGCTCAGCCCTGCGGATCGCGTGCTGCAAAAGACGCCGTTCAGTTTCGACGTGTCGGTGTGGGAGTTCTTCTGGCCGCTGATGACGGGCGCGCGACTCGTCGTAGCGCGACCGGGCGGTCATCAAGACGGCGCTTATCTGCGCGACATAATCACAGCCGAGCAGATCACCACGCTCCATTTCGTGCCATCGGTCTTGCAGGTTTTCTTAGCCACGCCGGAGGTGGAACGTTGCGCGAGTTTGCGGCTCATTATCAGCAGCGGCGAGGCTTTACCGGCCGCACTGGCCGAGCGTTTCTACACCAAGCTCAATGCCGAGTTGCATAACCTGTACGGGCCGACGGAAGCATCCATCGACGTGACCAGTTGGGCGTGCGTGCGCGGCGACAAGAGTGCGACCGTGCCGATTGGCCGCCCGATTGCGAACACGCAAATCTATCTGCTCGACGCGAATCTACAACCCGTGCCGGTCGGCGTGCCCGGCGAACTGCACATCGGCGGGGTCGGGCTTGGGCGTGGTTACTTGAACCGCACGGAGTTGACCGCCGAACGCTTCATCCCGAATCCGTTCGGCGACGAGCCGGGCGCACGCTTGTATAAGACAGGCGATCTGGCGCGCTATCGTGCGGACGGGCAGATTGAGTATCTGAGTCGCTTAGACGATCAAGTGAAAGTGCGCGGCCTACGCATCGAGCTTGGCGAGATCGAGGCCGTGCTCAGGCAACAGCCTGCGGTGTCCGACGTGGCCGTGGTCGCGCACGGCGGCGACGCGGAAGATAAACGGCTTGTGGCTTATGTTGCGCCGCAGGCAAGGCAACAGCCGACAGACCGCGAACTGCGCGCTTGGGCGCGGACGCAGTTGGCGGACTATATGATCCCCGCACAGTTCGTCATGGTCGAGAGTTTGCCGCTCTCACCAAGCGGCAAAGTTGATCGGCGTGCATTGCTGGCGCTCAACCCGGCCGGGTCAAGCGGCGCGGCTGCCTACGTCGCGCCGGAAACCGACACGGAGGCGACGCTGGCCGGCATCTGGGCCGAGGTCTTTCGCCTTGAGCGTGTCAGCCGCACCGATAATTTCTTAGACCTCGGCGGGCATTCGCTCATGACCCCGCGCATCATCTCGCGCATACGCGAAGCCTGCGGCGTCGAGCTACCACTTAGCAGTCTGTTTGAGACAGCCACCTTGGCCGAACTGGCCGCGCAAGTTGATAGTGCCGCACTCGCGGGCGACAGCGGGCCGGTCGCGCCGATTGCACGCGTGCAGCGCGACGACTCGTTGCCGCTGTCGTTCGCACAACAGCGACTCTGGTTCCTTGATCAACTGGAGCCGAACAGTCCCTTTTACAACATCCCCGTCGCCGTGCGTTTGCAAGGGCAACTGAACTTGCCTGTGTTGGAACAGACGCTCAACGAGATAGTTCGGCGGCATGAAGTGTTGCGCACCACGTTCGCGCTTGAAGACGGCCGGCCCGTGCAACACATTCAACCGGAACTATTCTTGCCGCTTCAGATCATCGATCTAAGCGAGTTGCCGTCGTTGGCACGCGAACCGGAAGCGTTGCGTTTGGCCACAAAAGAAGCGCAACAACCGTTCGATCTCGCGCGCGGGCCGTTGCTGCGCGTCGGTCTATTGCGGCTCGCAGATGATGAGCATGTCGTACTGATCACGATGCACCACATCGTCTCTGATGGTTGGTCCACCGGAGTTTTCGTGCGCGAGGTCGCGGCTTTGTATGAGGCGTTTGCAAGTGGCGCTGAATCACCGCTCGCGGAGTTGCCGATTCAGTATGCGGATTATGCGACGTGGCAGCGCGATTGGTTGCAAGGCGAAGTGCTCGACGAGCAGTTGGGTTACTGGCGCAAGCAGTTGGGCGGGGAACTGACGGCGCTTGAGTTGCCGACTGATAAGCTGCGCCCGGCTGTGCAGACCTATAAGGGCGCGAGCCAAACCTTTCAACTCCCGGTTGAACTCGGCGCGGCCGTGAAGGAGTTGAGCCGGCGCGAGTCGGTCACACCTTTTATGACCTTGCTCGCCGCCTTTCAAGTGTTGCTGCATCGCTACACCGGGCAAGAGGACATCTGTGTGGGCACGCCGGTCGCGGGTCGCAACCGCGCGGAAGTCGAAGGCTTGATCGGCTTTTTCGTCAACACGCTCGTCATGCGGACGGACCTTGCGGGCGAGCCGAGTTTCCGCGCGTTGTTGGCGCGTGTGCGTGAGATGGCGGTCGCTGCTTACGCGCATCAGGATGTGCCGTTCGAGAAGTTGGTCGAGGAGTTGCAGCCGGAACGTGAATTAAGCCGCAACCCGCTGTTTCAGGTGATGTTTGAAATTCAGAATCAGGAGCAAGAGACGCTGGCGTTGCCGGGCCTGTCGCTCAAGCCCGTCGAGGTGGCCGACGCGACGGCGAAGTTTGACCTGACGCTGTTGGTTGCGGAGAGCGACGCGGGGCTGACGGCCAGATTTGAATACAACATAGACCTGTTCGATGCGGCGACGATCACGCGCATGGGTCGCCACTTCGAGCAGTTGCTCGCCAACTTGGTTGCTGATCCGGCCTATTCAATCGCCGCTGCACCGCTGTTAGCCGAAGACGAGTTGCGGCAGTTGTTGGTGCGTTGGAACGACACCGCAACGCCATACCCGCACGAGCAGTGTGCGCAGCAACTTTTTGCCGCGCAGGCGGCGCGCACGCCTGATCGTTTAGCGGCCGTTTGCGACGGCGAGCAGCTTACTTATGCGGAGTTGAACAGGCGCGCTAATCGGTTGGCACATTATCTGCGAACGCTCGGCGTCGGCCCCGAAGTGCCTGTGGGCGTGTTCATGGATCGACAACTCGATCTGCTCGTTTCGTTGCTGGCGATCCTCAAGGCGGGCGGCGTCTATGTGCCGCTCGATCCTAACTATCCGAAAGAGCGGCTGGCTTACATTCTGGCGGATGCACGCGCCGCCGTGTTGTTAACCCGCGCGCAGTTCGCAGACGCGTTGCCTGAGCACGACGCGCACACGGTTTGTCTGGACACAGACGGCGCGCTTGCGGCCGTGAGCGCGGAGACGAATCCGCCTTGCGCGCTCAGCCCGGCCAATCTCGCCTACGTGATTTACACGTCCGGTTCGACGGGCCGGCCGAAAGGCGCGATGGTCACGCATGCGGGCATGCTCAATCATCTGGCCGCGAAGATTAAGGATTTGCAACTCTGCTACAAAGACAACGTGGCCCAAACCGCGTCGCAGAGTTTCGACATTTCGATCTGGCAGTTCCTTGCGGCGCTGCTGATCGGTGGTCAGGTCGAAATCTTCCCCGATGAAGTTGCCTATCAACCCGCGCGCCTGTTTGCGCGCACCACCGAAGCGCGCGTCACCGTGCTTGAGACAGTGCCCGCGTTGTTGCGTAGTGCATTGGACGAGCAGGTGATTCAAGCGCGCGAACTCAGCGCCTTGCGCTGGTTGCTCGTGACCGGCGAAGCGTTGCCGCCGGAGTCGTGCCGGCGTTGGTTGACGGTGTGCCCGAACATCCCGCTGTTGAATGCCTACGGGCCGACCGAGTGTTCGGACGACGTGGCGCATTACAAACTCGCTGTGCCGCCCGCCGCGGACGTGCTGCGTATGCCCGTCGGCCGGCCGGTCGCCAACACGCAACTGTACGTGCTTGATCGCGGGCTACGGCCCGTGCCTGTCGGCGTGGCCGGCGAGTTGTGCGTCGGCGGCATTGGCGTCGGGCGCGGCTACTTGCGCCAACCGGCGTTGACGGCCGAGAAGTTTGTGCCCGATCCGTTCGCCGCTACGACGGGCGCGCGGCTCTATCGCACGGGCGACCGCGCGCGTTACTTGCCCGACGGCAACATAGAGTTTTTGGGCCGGCTCGATCAGCAGGTTAAGGTGCGCGGTTTTCGGATCGAACTGGGCGAGATCGAGGCTCTGCTATGCGCGCATGAAGCGGTGCGCGATGCGTTGGTGTTGGTCAGCGACGACCAACACGGCGCGGAACGTTTGCTGGCCTTCGTCGTCAAGGCCGACGCATCGCCCACCAGCGACGAACTGCGCGGCTACCTCAAAGGCACGTTGCCTGATTACATGATCCCGGCCGGCTTCATCATGCTCGATGCCTTGCCGCTCACGCCCAACGGCAAAGTTGATCGCCGCGCGTTGCTGCAACTCGATGTGGTGGACCAGCACCCGGCCAATGTTTACGAACCGCCGCGCACGCCGGTTGAAGAAGCCATCGCGGAGATATGGGTCGAGTTGCTCGGCCGCGAACGCGTCGGCGCGCACGACAACTTTTTCGATCTCGGCGGCCATTTGTTGTTGGCGATTCAAGTGCTGACCCGGCTGCATAAGACCTTCAAGGTGGACCTACCCTTACGTAGTATTTTTGAAGCCGCGACGGTGGCGACGCTGGCGGAGCGTTTGTTGGCGCAAGAGTCGAAGCCCGGCCAGATTGAAAAGATTGCCCTCGTCCTGCGAAAGATTAGAAATATGTCCGCTGCGGATAAGCAGCGCGTCTTGCAGCAAAAGAGAAATGTTGAGGAAACGCGTCATGAAGCATGAAGAGATACAGGGCGGCCCCGAACTATCCGCCGACGACTTTGAACTGCTCTCTTACCTTCTGCAAGAAGAGGGGATTGACGAGATCGGCGCGCCGTTGATTAAGCCGCGCGCGGCCGACGCCGCGCCGCAGATGTCGTATGCCCAACAACGGCTCTGGTTCATAGACCAACTTGCGCCGGGGCAAGCCACCTACAACATCCCTTACGCCGTGCGCCTCAGCGGGCAACTGCAAGTGGCCGTGTTGGAACGCGCGCTCAACGAGATCATTCGGCGGCACGAAGTCCTGCGCACAACCTTTGTGACCAACGCGGGCGAACCGGCCGAACTGATCGCGCCGACCTTGAATTACAAGCTGCCCTTCGTGGACTTGCGCACACTGCCTGAGTCGGAACGCGCACCGGAAGCGTCGCGTTTGGCGATCAATGAAGCGCAACAGCCGTTCGATCTCAGTCAAGGGCCGCTGCTGCGTGTCAGCTTGTTGCGCTTGGCTGAAGAAGAACACGTCGCATTGATCACGATGCATCACATCGTTTCTGATGGCTGGTCGATGGGCGTTTTCGTGCGCGAAGTGGCGGCGTTATATGAAACGTTATCAAGTGGCGCGCAGTCGCCGCTGCAAGAGTTGCCGATTCAATACGCGGACTTTGCTTCGTGGCAGAAAGATTGGTTGAGCGGGGAAGTGCTCGACGAACAGTTGAGCTACTGGAAGCAACACCTCGGCGGCGGCTTGCCCGTGCTCGACTTGCCGACCGACCGGCCGCGCCCGGCCGTGCAGACCTTTCGCGGCACGCGCCAGTTCTTCAAAATTGATGCGGCGACGAGTCAGGCGCTCAAGACGCTGAGCCGTGCGGAAGGTGCGACGCTCTTTATGACCTTGCTCGCGGCCTTTCAAACTTTATTGCATCGCTACACGGGGCAAGAGGACATTTGCGTGGGCACGCCGGTCGCGGGTCGCAACCGCGCGGAAGTCGAAAACCTGATCGGCTTCTTCGTTAACACGCTCGTTATGCGCGGCGACCTCACCGGGCAACCGAGCTTCCGCGAGTTGCTGCGCCGCGTGCGCGAAGTGTCGCTTGAAAGTTTCGCGCGGCAAGATTTGCCGTTTCAAAAGTTGGTCGAAGAGTTGCAGCCGGAGCGCGACCTGAGCCGCCCGCCGCTCTTTCAAGTTTGGTTCGTGCTGCAAAACGCGCCGCTGTCTTCGTTGAACTTTCCGGGCTTGACCATCGCGCCGTTCGATGTTGATAGCGGCATCGCCCAGTTCGATCTGTCGCTGGACATGACCGAAACGGAACAGGGCCTCAGCGGCTCGTTGGCGTACAACTCCGATCTATTCAACGACGACACGATCAGTCGTCTGATCGGGCACTTGCAAACGTTGCTGGCGAGCGCAGCCTTGAATCCTGATCAACCGCTCGCGCAGTTGAACTTGCTCACGTCCGCCGAAGTAACGCAGGCCGCGCGCACATGGAACGAGACGAGCACAAGCACGTTGGACCGACGTTGCGCGCACGAACTGTTCGAGCAACAAGCGGCGCAAACGCCCGACAACGTGGCCGTCAGATGCGGCGAGCAGTCGTTGACTTATGCAGAGTTGAACCGGCGCGCGAATCAACTGGCGCATTACTTGCGCGCGCTTGGTGTCGGGCCGGAAGTGACGGTTGGCATCTGCCTTGAGCGTGTGCCGGAGTTGGTGGTGGGCTTGCTTGGCATCTTGAAAGCGGGCGGCGCATACGTGCCGCTCGACCCGACCTACCCGTTTGATCAACTCGCATTCGTCATGGCAGACGCGCAGATGCCCGTGCTGATCACGCAGTCAACCATCGAAGACAAAATCCCCGCGCACTGGGGCCAAGTCGTCTGCCTCGACACAGACAGTGATCTGATTGAAACGGAGAGCGACGCGCAGCCTGAACAGATTGCGACCGCCGACAATCTCGCTTACATCATCTACACGTCCGGCTCGACCGGCCAACCCAAAGGCGCGCAGATCGAGCATCGCGGTTTGGTCAACTATCTCAACTGGTGTCTGCAAGCATACGGCGTCACAGCCGGGCAAGGCGCGCCCGTCCATTCGTCCATCGCGTTCGATCTAACGATCACGAGTCTGTTCGCGCCGCTCGTCGCGGGTCGCAGCGTTGATCTCGTGAGCCGCGCCGAAGGCGTCGAAGGCCTCGTCAACGCGTTGCGCCAACAGGCCGATTACAGTTTAGTAAAGATCACGCCGGCACATCTTGACGTGCTCAAGCAGATGCTCGATGCCGATGAGGTCGCGGGCCTGACGCGCGCCTTCGTTATCGGCGGCGAGGCGTTGACGTGGCAACACGTCGAGTTCTGGCGTAAGCACGCGCCCCAGACACGACTCATCAACGAGTATGGGCCGACGGAGACGGTCGTTGGTTGTTGTGTGTACGAAGTCGGCGCGGAGACTGAGCAGACAAGCGGCGTGCCCATCGGGCGACCGATCACGAATACACAACTGTACATACTCGATCACTACAAACAACTCGTGCCGGTTGGCGTGCGCGGCGAACTGCACATTGGCGGCGTCGGCGTCGGGCGCGGCTACCTGCATCGCGCCGAGCAGACGGCCGCGCGCTTCATCCCCGATCCGTTCAGCGTCGTGCCCGGTGCGCGCCTCTATGCCACGGGCGACCTTGCGCGTTATCGCGCCGACGGGACGATAGAGTTTTTGGGCCGCACTGATTCACAGGTGAAGATACGCGGCTTCCGTGTTGAGTTGGGCGAAGTCGAGGCGGCGTTGGAGAGTTACCCGCGCGTCGAGCAGTGCGCCGTGATGCTGCGCGAAGATGTGCCCGGCGCAAAGCAACTCGTCGGCTACGTCGTGCCCTCTGCCGAAGCAGCGTTGACCGGCCCTGAGCTAGCGCGTTACTTGAAGACCAAGCTGCCTGAGTACGAAGTGCCCACGGCCTTCGTGTTGCTCGCCGCGTTGCCGTTGACGGTCAACGGCAAAGTTGACTTCGCGGCGTTGCCCGCGCCCGACACCGCGCGTCCCGACGTGGAGAACGCTTACGTGCGCCCGCGCACCGAGACGGAGCAACTGCTCGCGGGCATCTGGGCCGAAGTGTTGCGGCTCGATGAAGTCGGTGTCCAAGACAACTTTTTTGATCTCGGCGGCCATTCGCTGTTGGCCGTGCAGGTCATCTCGCGTATACGCGAGACGTTCCAACTCGAACTGGCCGTGCGCGATCTGTTCGAGTCGCCCACGGTGGCCGGTTTGGCCGAGACGATTGATCGAGCGCGCGGCGTGGCCGGCAGCGCGACGGCGCAACCCATCCTGCCTGTGTCGCGCGACGGTGAACTACCGTTGTCGTTCGCGCAACAACGCCTCTGGTTCGTACATCAACTGAACCCGGCCAGCCCTGCTTACAACATCCCCGCCGCCATACGGCTCGCGGCCGGCTCGACGTGGCGGCGCTGCAACTAACGCTCGACGAACTGGTGCGGCGGCACGAATCACTGCGCGTGACGTTCGACATCGTTGAGGGGCGGTTGATTCAAGTGATTCAACCGGCGCTGCCGTTGCCGTTGCCAATCATAGATTTGAGCGAACTGCCCGACGCCGAACGTGAGCCTGAGGCGCTGAGCCTTGCGCTTAACGAAGCGCAACGACCGTTCGATCTCAGTAGTGGTCCACTGCTGCGCGTCGGCCTGTTGCGCTTGGCCGAAGAAGAACACGTCGCGCTGATCACAATGCATCACATCGTTTCTGATGGTTGGTCAACCGGCGTCTTTATCCGCGAGGTCGCGGCTTTGTATGAGGCATACACCACGGGCGCGGCGTCGCCGCTTGCGGAGTTGCCGATTCAATACGCGGACTATGCGGCGTGGCAACGCGGGTGGTTGCAAGGCGAAGTGCTTGATGAGCAGTTGGGCTACTGGCGCAAGCAGTTGGGCGGCGAGTTGCCGACGCTTGAGTTGCCGACTGATAAACCGCGCCCGGCGGAGCAGACCTACAAGGGCGCGCATCAACAGTTCACGTTGAAGCCCGACACGGCGCGCGCACTCAAAGCATTGAGCCGCGCAGAAGGCTCGACGCTCTTTATGACGTTGCTCGCCGCGTTCCAAACCTTGCTGCATCGCTACACGGGGCAGGACGACATCTGTGTGGGCACGCCGGTCGCCAGTCGTAATCGCGCCGAGGTTGAAGGCTTGATCGGCTTCTTCGTCAACACGCTTGTGTTGCGGACAGACCTCGCGGGGCAGCCGAGTTTCCGCGCCCTGCTCAAGCGCGTGCGCGAAGTGGCGCTCGATGCCTACGCGCATCAGGACGTGCCGTTCGAGAAGTTGGTCGAAGAGTTGCAGCCCGACCGCGAGATGAGTCGCGCCCCACTGGCGCAGGTCTTCTTTACGCTTGAGAATCCGCAGCGCGAGTCGCTCGTGTTGCCGGGCCTCGTGCTGACGCCGATGGAGAGCGAGCCGGGCACGGTCAAATATGATCTAGTTTTGGGCATTGCCGACACGGGCGACGAAGTGCGCGCGCGGCTCGACTACAACGTTGACCTGTTCCACGCCGACACGATTGCCCGCATGGTCGGCCACTTCGAGACGTTGCTTGACGGCATCGTGACCAACCCCGATGCACGCCTCGCCAACCTGTCGCTGTTGCCGGCAGCGGAACGCGCACAACTGCTCGACGAATGGAACGACACGACGGCCGAGTTCTCATCAGCGCATTGCATTCAGCAATTATTTGAGCAGCACGTTGCGCGCACGCCCGATGCCGTCGCGCTCACATACGAGGACACGCAGTTAACCTATGCGGAGTTGAATGCGCGGGCGAATCAACTGGCGCACCATCTGCGCGGCTTGGGTGTGCAACCTGAAGTGCGCGTCGGGTTGTGCATGGAGCGGTCGCTTGACACAGTTGTTGGTCTGCTCGGCATCATGAAGGCCGGCGGCGTCTATGTGCCGCTCGATCCGGCCTACCCGCAAGAGCGGTTGACGTTCATGCTCGCGGACGCGCGCGTGCATGTGTTGTTGACGCAGCAACAGTTGCTCGAACTGCTGCCGCTCTACGACGCGCACACGGTCTGTCTCGATACTGATTGGGCCACGATCAGCCACGAGCGCACGGAGAATCCCGCCGATCACCCCGCGCCCGACAATCTCGCTTATCTCATCTACACGTCCGGCTCGACGGGCCGGCCCAAAGGCACGATGCTGCAACACCGTGGCTTGTGCAACATGATCGAAGCGCAGATCAAACTGTTCGACGTGCGCCCGGACAGCCGCGTCTTGCAGTTTGCTTCGTTGAGTTTCGACGCGTCCGTCTCGGAAATCTTCATGGCGCTCTGCGCCGGGGCCACGCTCTGTCTCGCGCCGGGGCAGTTGTTGCTGCCGGGGCCGGGGTTGGTCGAGTTGTTGCGCGCACAAGCGATCACGACCGTCACGTTTCCGCCCGCCGTGCTGGCCATGTTGCCCGACGGGCCGCTGCCCGCGTTGCGCACGATCATCGCGGCCGGCGAGGCTTGCTCGGCAGACATCGCGGCGCGTTGGTCTGATGGTCGGCTGTTCATCAACGCTTACGGGCCGACCGAGGCGACCGTCTGCGCCACCGCAGCGGATTGCAGCAACATGACGACCAAGCCGACCATCGGCGGCCGATCAACAACACGAGCGTCTATCTGCTCGACCGTTGGTTACAGCCCGTGCCGGTTGGTGTGACGGGCGAACTGCACATTGGCGGCGCAGGGCTGGCGCGCGGTTATCTCAACCAACCTGAGTTGACGGCGACGCGGTTCATCCCGAACCCGTTCAGTCAGACACAGGGCGCGCGGCTTTATCGCACGGGCGACGCCGCACGCCTGCTGCCCGACGGGCGCATAGAGTTTTTGGGCCGGCTCGATCATCAAGTCAAAGTGCGCGGCTATCGCATCGAGTTGGAGGAGATCGAGTCTGTGTTGCGCGCCGATCCGCAGGTGCAAGAGTGTGTCGTGCTGGTGCGCGAGGACGTGCCGGGCGATAAGCGCATCGTCGCTTATCTCGTCCCGACCGAACCTGCGCCGAGCGTCACAGACCTGCGGGCCATCTTGAAGCAGCAACTACCCGACTACATGATCCCGTCGGCTTTTGTCATGCTCGCGGCGTTGCCATTGACGCCGAACGGTAAGATTGATCGCAACGCGCTGCAAGCGCCCGACGCGGCGCGGGCTTTCTCGGAAGATACTTTCGTAGCGCCGCGCACCAGCGTCGAACGGCAACTGGTCGAGATTTGGGAAGACGTGTTGCGCGTCGAGCATGTGGGCGTCAACGACAACTTCTTCGAGTTGGGCGGCCACTCGCTGTTGATGATCGAGGTCCGCAGCAAACTACTTGAAGTCTTCGGCCTCGACATCACTGTGGCCGACCTGTTCCGCTTCCCCACGATCAGCGCGCTCGCCAAATTCTTAAATGAAGAGTTGGCCCAGCAGCAGCCTGCGAGCGGCGAGCCAAGCGCCGCGACGGCGAGCGATACGGCCGAGCCTGAGCCGCCGTCGAGCCGCACTCGCCCGGCCGGTGCGAGCCAGCAGCGGCAAGCGCGGCGTGCGCGGCGCGCGGCCGAGCAGCAAGAGGAGAACGTGGATGAGTAGCAATAGTGGACCGGAAGATTCGAGCATAGCTGTTATCGGTTATGCCGGCCGGTTTCCGGGCGCGCGCACGCTCGAACAGTTCTGGCAAAATTTGTGCGACGGCGTGGAGTCCGTTTCATTCTTCACGGACGCGGAACTGTTGGCCGAAGGCTTCGCGCCCGCGCTGTTGACGCACCCGAAGTGCATCAAGGCGGGCGCGATCCTCGACGACATCGAATCGTTCGACGCGCACTTCTTCGGCTTCAGCCCGCGCGAGGCCGAGATCACTGATCCACAGCACCGACTGTTTCTTGAATGCGCGTGGGAAGCACTGGAACACGCGGGCTATGACTCGGAAACTTACGACGGCCTCATCGGCGTCTATGGCGGCGTCGGGCGCAACGATTATCTCGTCAACATCTTTTCGCATCCGCACCTCGTCGCCACCGCATCCGCCCACATCACCATCGGTAACGAGCACGATTATTTGACCACGCGCGTCTCTTACAAGTTGAACCTGCGCGGGCCGAGTCTGAACGTGCAGACGGCTTGTTCGACTTCGTTGGTCGCAGTTCATCTTGCCTGTCAAAGTTTGCTCAACGGCGAATGTCACATCGCACTGGCGGGCGGGTTGTCGCTCAACATCCCGCAACGCTCCGGCTTTCTGTACGCAGAAGGCGGCATCATCTCGCCCGACGGGCACTGTCGCGCTTATGACGCAAACGCGCGCGGTGTTGTCGGCGGCAACGGCGGCGGCATTGTGGTCCTGAAACTGTTGGCGGACGCACTTGCCGATGGCGACAGCATACACGCGATCATTAAAGGCTCGGCCATAAACAACGACGGCGCGGCGAAAGTCGGCTTCACTGCGCCGGGCGTGGACGGGCAAGCGGCCGTTATCCGCGAGGCGCTCGCCGTCGCGGGCGTTAAGCCGGAGTCGATCACTTACGTTGAAGGCCACGGCACGGGCACGGCCCTCGGCGACCCGATTGAAGTTGCCGCGCTGACGCAAGCCTTTCGCACCGGGACGGAGAAGAAAGGCTTCTGCGCGCTCGGTTCGATCAAGACGAACTTGGGCCACCTCGATACGGGCGCGGGCGTCGCCGGACTGCTCAAGACCGTGCTGGCGCTTAAAGCAAAGCTGCTGCCGCCGAGCCTGCACTTTGAACGGGCAAATCCTGAGATAGATTTTGCGCACAGCCCGTTTTACGTCAACAGCACGCTGCAAAATTGGGCGACGACGAAGTTGCCGCGCCGCGCTGGCGTCAGTTCCTTCGGCATCGGCGGCACGAACGCGCACGTCACGCTTGAAGAAGCGCCTGCCGCTGCAGCCGCGCACGGGGTTCAGACCGTGGCATCTGCTGCTGCTATCGGCCAAGATGGCCACGGCCTTGGAGACGGCGACCTCGAATCTGGCCGCACATCTCAAGCGGCATCCTGAAGTCGAACTGGCCGACGTGGCGTACACGCTGCAAGTCGGGCGCAGAGGCTTTAATCATCGCCGCGCGCTTGTGTGCCGCGATCACGCCGACGCGGTGAGTGCTTTAGAGTCGAACAGACCTGATCGCGTGTTGACCAACTATCAGGAAGCGCGTGAGCGTTCGGTCGTGTTCATGTTCTCAGGGCAGGGCACGCAGTATGTGAACATGGGATTGGAACTCTATCAAACCGAGCCTTACTTTCAACAACAGATTGATCGTTGCGCGGCGATCCTTGAACCACATCTGCACCTCGATTTGCGACGCGTGCTCTATCCCGACGGCGGCCGAGACTGAGACGGCGGCCGAGCGTCTGCGGCAGACAGAGATCACGCAGCCCGCGCTGTTCGTTATCGAGTATGCGCTCGCGCGTTTGTGGCAACATTGGGGCGTGCGCCCGCAAGCGATGATCGGGCACAGCATCGGCGAATATGTGGCAGCTTGTTTCGGCCGGCGTCTTCTCACTTGAAGATGCACTGGCGCTCGTGGCCACGCGCGCACGCTTGATGCAAAAACTACCGGGCGGCGCAATGCTCAGCATCGCGCTGCCGGAGCAAGCAATTCAATCGTACCTCGGCGACGGCCTCTCGCTCGCGGCCGTTAACGATCCGGCGTCATGCGTTGTGGCGGGGCCGGACGCAGCTATCAGCGCGCTTGAAGCCGAACTGACTAAGCAAGATGTGGCCGTGCGTCGGTTGGTCACGTCGCACGCCTTTCATTCAGAGATGATGACGCCGATCTTAGGCCCGCTCGGCGAACTCTTTAAGCGCGTCCACTTGTCGCCGCCCACGATCCCTTACGTGTCGAACGTGACGGGCACTTGGATCACGGCGCAAGAGGCGACCGACCCCGGTTACTGGATCAGACACTTGCGCGACACCGTGCGCTTTGCCGATGGGCTGCGCACGTTCGCGCAGGGGCCCGAATGGGTCTTCATAGAGATCGGGCCGGGCAACAGCCTGAGCACCTTCGCGCGGCGGCGACAGGCCGATGCACAGTTGGTCCTCTCGTCGCTGCGCCATCCACGCGAACAAGGCTCGGATGTCGCGTTCCTGCAAGGCGCGCTCGGCCGGCTCTGGTTAGCCGGGCTGACCATCGCATGGCACAAGGTAAACGCGAACGCGCGCCATCAACGCGTGCCCTTGCCGACTTACCCGTTCGAGCGCCAGCGTTACTGGATCGAGCGCCAGAAACCGACTGTAGATGTTGCTGCGGCGACCAACGCGCACACTGCCGACGCCGAGTTTGCGAGCGCGTTGCCGGCGGCCGAGTCAAACAACACAGGCGTACCGTCGTCTGCAACGACGACCGCGACGACCGCCAGCACGCTCCATCCGCGGCCGGCGGTGGCTAACGCCTACGCGCCGCCCGACAACGAACTCGAAGCAACTATCGCCCGCGTCTGGCAGGTGCGGCTCGGCATCGGGCAGATCGGCGTACATGATAACTTCTTCGAGTTGGGCGGCGACTCTCTGTTGGCGACGCAGATCGTCGCGCAGTTAAGCGACACTTTCAAGATCGCGTTGCCGCTGCAACACTTCTTCCAACATCAGACCATCGCCGGGTTGGCCGAGATCATCGAAAGCCTACTCCTCGAAGAGATCGCGGCCCTGACCGAAGACGAAGCCGAAGGCTTGTTGCCCTAGCTAGTCGCGCCGGATATTGAATCGATGTCAACGCAAAACATATCCACCAAACGCACGGAGCTTTCGGCCGCGAAGCGTGCGCTGCTTGAACAACGCCTGCGCGGTGCGGGCCGGACGAGCAGGGAAGCAACGGCGATTCCGCGCCGTGCGGAACGCGACTACGCCCCGCTCTCATATGTGCAGCAGGAATCGTTGCGGCTCGATCAGACGGGGCGTGTGCCTTCCGCCTATCTAGGCACGGCGCTGCGCTTCACGGGCGCGCTCAATCTCGCCGCGCTGGAACAGAGCTACAACGAATCGCTCCGCCGCCACGAAAGTTTACGCACAAACTTCGGCCACATAGGCGAGCAAGCGGTGCAACTCGTTCGGTCCTTCACGCCGCAGACGCTAACAGTGCATGACCTGTCCGACGAACCCGCGCGCGCCGAGCAAGCGCGGCAACTCATCGCACGCGAACTGACCGCGCCGTTCGATCTTGAACGTGACCCGCTGTTCAGATTCAAAGTCATCAAACTCGCGGCCGACGAATACGCGCTCGGTCTGGTCATGCACCACATGATCTCAGACTTCTTGTCGTTGGGTCTGCTGGTCCAAGAGCTTGGCCTGCACTATGAAGCATTCGCCAACGGGCAAGCCTCGCCTTTGCCGGATTTGCCGGTTCAGTACGGCGACTGGGCCGCGTGGCAGCGGCAACAGGTCGCAACCGGCGCGCTCGCCGCGCAGCTTGCCTACTGGCGCACGCGCCTGCAAGGTTGCCCGCCCGTCTTAGAGTTGCCCTGCGCGCGCCAACGACCACACGCGCAAACTTTTGCGGGCGCGGTGCGCCAACAGGCGTTGCCCGCCGCGTTGACCGATCCGATCAGAGAGTTGAGCCGCCAGCAAGCCGTCAGTCTCTACACGACGTTGCTGACCGCGTTCAACGTGCTCATCCATCATTACACGCAACGAACCGACATAGTGCTTGGTCGTGGCATACCGGGGCGCACACGCGGCGAAGTCGAAAAGCTCGTCGGCTGTTTCGTCAACATGCTTGTGTTGCGAACGGACGTGAGCGGCAACCCTTCATTCCTCGATTTAATGAAGCGTGTGAGCGCAACGGTCAACGAAGCCTACGCCAATCAAGACGTGCCTTTCGCCGTGCTGGCCGAGACGTTCGCGCCGGAACGTGACCCACGCTGCCCGCCGCTGGTGCAAGTGGCGTTCAATCTCTACACCGCGCCCGTGCTGCAACCCGTCACGGGTGCGCGCCTGAGCGTGCTGGACTTGGGCGACGCGCGCCCGCAGACCGACATCGCGCTGTTTCAAGATATGATCTTCGGACTTAACGATACGGGGCACACGCTCATCGCCGAAGTGAAGTACAACCCCGACCTGTTCGACGAGCCGGTGATCGAACAGATGCTCGCACACTATCACGCGCTGCTGGCGGCCGTGATCGCAGACCCGGCCCGCCCATACAAGAGTTGCTCGCGCAGGCACGCATCGAGTGCCCGCGCGCAGAGTTGGCATAGTCGGCCCGTCGCCGCCCTCACGCGGCCGCGCCGATACACAAACGCACCAAACCCGTTAGCCCCTTGTCATCCGCATTACAAGCTTAGATAGAGAGAGGTTGCTCCATGAAGTTATTTCGTTTCCTCTTCAAGACTGCGCCGCGCACGGTCGGCTTTGCGATCTTTGCCGGTATCGTCAGCGGGACGTGCAGCACGTTGCTGCTCGGCCTGATCAGCCGGACATTGAGTGAGCCGCAAACGGTGTCGGCGCTGCTTGTCAAGATTTTCATCGGCTTGTGCGTCGTCGTGCCGATCACGCGCTTCATCTCCGAGTTCCTGCTGATGCGGATCGGACAAGCGGCCATCTTCGAGCAGCGCGTGCAACTGAGCCGACGCATACTGGCCGCGCCCTTGCGGCAGTTGGAGCAGATCGGCGCGCATCGGTTGATGGCGGCCCTGACCGACGACGTGATGGCGATAGCCATGGCCGTGCTCATCATCCCGTTGGCTACGATTAACAGTGCCGTCGTGCTTGGCTGTCTGGTCTATCTCGGCTGGCTGTCGTGGGGCATGTTGATGGTGGTGCTGAGCTTTATGGCAGTGGGCATCTTCACGTATCAACTGCCGTTGATGAAGGCCGTGCAGTGGGTGCGGCGCGCGCGCGAATCGGAAGACGCGGTGTTTAAGGACCTGCGCGCGCTGACCGATGGGAACAAGGAACTCAAACTCCATCGTCGCCGCCGCGAAGCGTTCCTCACCGAGAGCTTGATGGCGCACAGCGGCCGCTTTCGTGATCAGAACGTCGTCGGGCAGTCGATCTATACGGCCGCGGCGAGTTGGGGGCAGATACTGTTCTTCATCGTCATCGGTCTGATCCTGTTCTTCGTCCCGCAGTTCAAACCGACCACGGCGCAAGAGTTGACCGGCTACGTCATCGTGCTGTTCTACATGATGACGCCGCTACAGGTGACGCTGAACGGGTTGCCGGCGTTGGGCCGGGCGGCGGTCGCGTTGAAGAAGGTCAGAGACTTGGGCCTGTCGTTAGAGACGGAGCCGCCGGCCGAAGACCTCGCGGTCGTGGCCGACAATCAAGCGTGGCGGTCGTTGGAACTGAGCGGCGTGACGCACACCTATCGCCGCGAAGGTGAAGACGGCGAGTTCAGCATGGGCCCGCTCGATGTCAGTCTCAACCCCGGCGAAGTGGTGTTCGTCATCGGCGGCAACGGCAGCGGCAAGACTACCTTTGCCAAGTTGCTGCTCGGTCTGTACGTGCCGGAGGCGGGCCGCATCAGCCTCGACGGCACAGAGATCACGGGCGAGAACCGCGACAGCTACCGGCAACTCTTCTCGGCCGTGCATTCGGACTTCTATCTCTTCGAGCGGTTGCTCGGCTTGGACTCGGCCGAACTGGCCGACGGCCGCGCGCGAGTACTTGATGCTGCTCAAGCTCAACGATAAGGTTGAAGTGAAAGATAACGTGCTTTCGACCACCGAGTTGTCGCAGGGGCAGCGCAAGCGCTTGGCCCTGTTGACCGCGTATCTCGAAGACCGCCGCATCTACGTCTTTGACGAATGGGCCGCTGATCAAGACCCACTCTTCAAAGAAATTTTCTACCACCAGTTATTGCCCGGCCTCAAAGCGCGCGGCAAGACGGTCGTCGTCATCAGCCACGACGACCGCTACTATCACGTCGCCGACCGCATCATCAAACTCGAAGACGGACAGATCGTCTCTAATCAAGAGAACTTCTTTCCGGCCGACACTGCGGCGGCCGGCTTGACCGCAAACGCACTGCTCCCGGCGCATCTCAAAGCGCCATATGCGGACCATAGGTACGAGCCGGAAGCCGCACCCGTCCGCCCGGAGAACTGAACAGCAACGAGCGCAGGCAGCACGCCGAACCCCGTTTAGGTTCCCCCTTCTTTCGGCCCTGTAGACTTGCGCCCGTTGCGAATCCTTGCCGCTAACCCAAGCTGCTCGCCCGCCGTTCAACACCAACGTGGCGAGTCCCCAGCAAGATGAACTAAGGAGACTGAAGATGTACAAAGTCGCACTGATCAATATGCCGTTTGCGAACCTTGGGCTGCCGTCAATCGCGCTGACGCAGTTAAAGAGCCTGTTGGACCAGCGGTTCGGCGATCAGGTTTCGGTCGAGGTGCTTTACTTGAACCACGACTTCGCACGGCAATGGGGCATAGACTTCTGTAACTACCTCGCCAACGCGGCCGAATCGCACAACTCAGGCTTAGGCGATTGGTTCTTCCGGCAAGTGGCCTTCCCCAACATGCCCGATAACACCAGCGCCTATTTCGAGCGTTACTTCCCCCAACAGAACGCCGAACAGACGATGATGAAGCGGCGCTTCCTCACGTGCCGGCGCGAGTTGAGCACGTTCATGGATTATCTGGTCAAGCTGCACCGCTTGGATCAGTTTGATCTGGTTGGTTTCACCTCGATGTTCATGCAGAACGTGGCTTCGTTCGCCATGGCGCAGAAGATCAAGGAACGCAACCCGCAGACGACTATCGTGATGGGCGGAGCCAACTGCGAGTCGCCGATGGGACAGGTCATCGTCCAGCACGTCAAACAGATCGATTACGTCTTCTCCGGCCCCGCCTTGATCAGTTTCCCCACCTTCATCCAGCATTGTGTGGACGGCGAAGCGTGGAAATGCGGCACGGTCAAAGGCGTGCTCTCGAAGAAGAACTATTTGGTGCAGACCGGGCCGGACGCTATCGGCGAAGAGTTGAGCATCGACCATCCGATTGAACTCGACTATCAACCCTTCCTGCACACGGTCAAGCAAAACTTTCCGAAGGGCGAAGTCAAAGCCGCGCTGCTGTTCGAGACTTCGCGCGGCTGCTGGTGGGGCGAGCGCGCACATTGCACCTTCTGCGGTTTGAACGGCGCGACGATGGCCTATCGCGCGATGAAACCGGAATTGGCCCTACAGCAGTTCGACGCCCTGTTCAAACACGCGGCCACGGTCGCGCAGATCGAGGCGGTGGACAACATCCTGCCCAAGAATTATTTAAGCGAGGTCCTGCCTTTCCTCGACACGCCGGAGAACGTCTCGATGTTCTACGAGGTCAAGGCCGATTTGAGCGAAGAGGACATGGCCGTGCTGGCGCGGGCGCGCGTCAAGACCATTCAGCCCGGCATCGAATCGCTGGCCACTTCGACCTTGAAGCTGATGCGCAAAGGTACTTCGGCCTTTCAGAACTTGATCCTGTTGAAGCACTGCGTCGCCTACGACATCGACCCCGCGTGGAATCTTCTACTCGGCTTCCCCGGCGAGGGCGAAGATGTTTATGAGAAGTACGTCGCAGACCTGCCGCTGCTCGTTCACCTACGCCCGCCGACCGGCGCTTATCCGGTGCGCTTCGACCGCTACAGCCCTTACTTCACACAGGCCGACAAGTACGGGCTGCACCTCAAGCCGCTGGACTTCTACTCGCTCATCTATCCGTGGGACGAAGCGGCCATCGGCAACATGGCTTACTACTTTTCAGATGCGAACACGAGCGCCGAATACATCAAGACGCTCGTGCGTTGGATCGGCAAGGTCGGCGAGAAAGTGTTCGCGTGGGTGGCGCGTTGGGAAGACGCGGCGAAGCTGCCGCCGAAGCTCCACTTCCAAGACGACGGCACGGTCGTTTACGACACGCGTTCGGGCGCGGTCATCGAGCATCACATCGGCGAGGTGGGCCGCGAGGCGTTGCAACTGATGCACAGCAAGCCGAAACGCATAAGCGAACTGGCTAAGGCGCTGGTCCACATCCCCGACCTCGACCCGGCGCACCTCATGGAAACGCTCAGGGCGAAGGGGCTGGTCTTTCAAGAAGGCGACCGCTTCCTAAGTCTGGTCCTCAACCAACAGCCGCAAACCCAACCGGCCTACGCTTAACCACACAAGCGCGGCCCATGACTACGACGAAGCGAGGTCATGGGCCGCAACGGAGTGAAGTAATGACGCGCGAGAGTTTGTACTTGAAGCAGAACGTTCTGGTCGAGCCGCTGTTCAATCAGTGGTATGCGTGGTCGTACTTGATCGCGCCGCACACGGCCGCCATGTTCATTGCCAACCCGCACCTGAAGATCATGCAGTCGTTCGTCGCCGCGCCGCAGGTCCACGTTGCCGCGTTGAAGAACCCGGCGATGCTCGGCGGGCCGTTTCTCAACTACGACGCGAGCCGCGTGGGCGACATCAAGGCGCTGCTCGACCAGACGACGAAGGCCAACGCCCCGCAGTTGCGCTTGGCCGCGGCCATCAAACAACTCGACGACTTGCTCGCGCGCGAGGCGACGGGTTACTCACTCGAACCGCTCTATCCACAGATACCCGACGAACTGCGCGGCTACGTCGAGCTTGTGTACGACGCCAACAATCACCCGTCGATCCGCTTCATCGAAGGGCTGCTCTATCAGAGTCCGTATTACGATCCGGCCGCGCAAAGCGTCGCGCTCTCGCTCGTCGAAGACGACGCCCGCCAATTCATTCTCAGCACGCCAGCCCTCATGGACGACGAACGGTTGCACCTGAAGTTGCCCTTCGCCGCCGCTGCGCTCGACGAGTTGTTCAAGATGCAGACCGTGCCGCAGCCCTACGACTACATCAAAGACTTGCTCGGCATCGCCGACGAAGACGACGCGCTGTTTGCTTCATTCTTTACGGAAACGCCGGCCCGCGCCCCGCCAACTACACGGGCGCGGGCGTGCGTGTCCGTTACTTCGGGCACGCCTGCATCCTCATCGAAACGAACGAGGTCAGCATCCTCTGCGACCCCGTGGCCAGCTACAAGTTCGACACGGAGATCGCGCGCTTCACCTACGCCGACTTGCCGGAAACGATTGATTACGTCCTGCTCACGCACAACCATCAGGACCACTGCATCTTCGAGACGTTGCTGCAACTGCGGCACAAGATCAAACAGATCATCGTGCCGCGCAGTTCCGGCGGCGAACTGGTCGATCCGTCGCTCAAACTGATCCTGCGGCAGATCGGTTTCCGCAACGTCGCGGAGATCGGCGAGATGGAAAGCATCCCCGTGCCCGGCGGCGCAATCACCGGCATCCCGTTTCTCGGCGAGCACGGCGACCTGAACATCAAGACGAAGATGGCTTATCACGTCGCGCTCTTAGGGCGCAGCATCATGTGCGCCGCCGACTCGAACAACATCGAGCCGCGCCTCTACGAACGCGTCCGCGCGCACATAGGTCCCGTGGACGTGTTGTGCCTCGGCATGGAGTGCGACGGCGCACCGCTCACGTGGCTCTACGGCCCGCTGTTGACCAGACCGCTCGCGCGCCGCATGGATCAATCGCGCCGCTTCGACGGTTCGGACTACGTGAAGGCGGCCGGCATGGTCGAACAGTTAGCGCCGCGCCAAGTTTTCGTCTATGCGATGGGCCAGGAGCCGTGGCTGACGTTTTTGACCTCGCTGACGTACACAGAACAATCGCGGCCAATTGTCGAGTCGGACAAACTGGTCGAGCATTGCCGGCAACGCGACATCGAAGCCAAGCGCCTGTACGGGCGCGAGGAGATTCTGCTCCGTCCCGATTAAGCGTCGAAGCAACATCTGCATCGTCCCTGAATTGGCTTCGACCTCACAACGGCCCGGTTCCCCTGTCAGTTAACCCCTGCACGCTTCAGTCCCCCAGACCTGCTTTGCGTCCTCGAAAGGAGAGGTCATGCATCAGAATATCTTGTCACGGATCGGCGGCACTCCCCTTGTCCGCTTGGCCCGCATCTTCAAGGGCTATGATTTTCAGCTCTACGCCAAACTAGAAGCACTCAACCCCGGCGGCAGTATCAAAGACAGAGCCGCGCTCAGCATCATCAGGCATGGGCTGGAGTCGGGCGAGATCGGGCCGGACACGGTCATCATCGAATCGAGTTCGGGCAACATGGGCATCGGGCTGGCGCAGGTGTGCGCCTACTACAAACTGCGCTTCATCTGCGTGATCGATCCGAAGACGACCAGCAACAACATCGAAATCCTCAAAGCCTACGGAGCCGAGATCGATTACGTCTCCGAGCCGGACCCGCACACGGGCGAGTTCTTGCAGGCGCGCATCAACCGCGTGCGCGAGTTGCGCGACACCATCCCCAATAGCTACTGGCCCGATCAGTATTCCAACATCTACAACCTGCGCGCGCACTACGAGACGATGCGCGAGATCGTCGCCGAGGTCGGCGGCAAACTCGATTATCTGTTCTGCGCGACCAGCACGTGCGGCACAGTCAGCGGTTGCTCACAGTATGCGCGTGACAACAACCTCAGCACGAAGATCATTGCCGTGGACGCCGTGGGCAGCGTCATCTTCGGCGGCAAACCGGCCAAGCGTTTGATCCCCGGTCATGGCGCGGCCGTCTGCCCGAAACTCTATCAACCCGAACTCGTGGACCGCTACTTTCATCTGACCGACATGGAGTGCGTGGTTGGTTGCCGCCGGCTCGTGCGCGAAGAAGCGATTCTGGCAGGCGGTTCGTCGGGCGCGGTCATCATGGCGGTCGAACAGATGAAGACCGAGATACCGCCCGGCTCAACCTGTGTGGTCATACTGGCCGACCGGGGCGAGCGTTATCTCGATACGATCTATTCCGATCATTGGGTGCAGAAGTACTGGGGCGATCTATCTCATTTCTGGCAGACGCAGGGAGAAGAACAAGCATGCGTGACGGCGACCTTTTAATCTTGAACGGCTCGGAAGTGCTCTCGCTGCTCGACGGGCAGGAGCGCCAGATCATCAACCTCGTGCGGCAGGCTTACGTGGCGCACGCGCAAGGCCAAAGCGCGTTACCGCATTCGACCTTCCTGCGCTTTCCCGATGAGGACAAGAACCGCATCATCGCTTTGCCCGCGTACCTCGGCGACGGGTTCGCCGTCGCGGGCATGAAGTGGGTGTCGTCTTTCCCCGGCAACCTTACGCGCGGACTCGACAGAGCCTCGGCCGTGGTGGTCTTGAACTCGACCGAGACGGGCCGCCCAAAGCCTTCATGGAAGGCTCGATCATCAGCGCCAAGCGCACGGCCGCGAGCGCCGCCCTCGCCGCGCTCACGCTGCACGACCCCGCGCACAGCGACACGCTCGGCATCATCGGGTGCGGGCTGATCAACTTCGAGATCGTGCGCTTTGTGCTCGCCGCGCAACCGGCCCTCAAGACATTAGTTGTCTTCGATCTGCAACCTGACAAGGCCGCGCAGTTCAAAGCCAAGTGTCAAGAGTTATCGGCCGGGTTGGAGATTCGGCTGGCCGCGAATGTCGCAGACGTGTTGCAAAGCGGCACGCTCACTTCGCTGGCCACGACGGCCGTTGTGCCGCATCTCGCCAGCCTCGCCGCGTGTCCGCCGCGCAGCACGTTGCTGCACGTCTCGCTGCGCGATCTGACACCGGAAGTGATCCTCGCGTGCGACAACATCGTGGACGACGTGGATCACGTGTGTCGCGCGCAAACCTCGGTGCATCTCGCGGAGCAACAGGTCGGCACGCGCGCGTTCATACGCGGCACACTGGCCGACATCCTGCGCGGCAGTGCGCCGAGCAAACATGACGATTTAGCCCCGACAATCTTCAGCCCCTTCGGCCTCGGCGTCCTCGACATCGCGGTCGCGCAGTTCCTCTATGAAGCGGCGCAGGCGCAAGGCTTGGGCACGGCGATCAGTTCTTTCTTCCCCGATCCGTGGGCCGTCAGAGCAACAAAGAGCCAGAGCGCAGGCTTGTAAAAATCAACGCAGCGAGAGTCATCCAGATGAGTCAACTAATCGAGAACGCCGAACGCGTATCTGTGCTTGAAGCCAGCGCGCCCATGCAACAAAGCACGGGTCTGCCGTCGCACCTGAGCGGCTTGCCGGGTGGCGAGTGGGCTATGTGGCGCTGCGTGTGCCTGCGCGGTGCGGGCTTCCCAGCCGCCGACGTGCTCAAGCTTGGTGCGCCCGAATGCGCGGGCGCGGCCGACGCGCTGTTAACAGCCGAGACGCAAGCAGCCGAGGCGCGCGGGCGCGTGCTCGATGCGCTGCGCGCAGACATGGCAGACGCCGATGCGCCCGATGAAGCGCAAGCCGCGTTGCGCGTGGCCAGACGCCGCGCGCAGAAAAACCGTGTGCCAGAACTGCTCGACTTTGATTGTCGGGCCAACGCGGCGCTGCCGCTTTGGCGCGCGGCGCAAGATGAGTTGGCGGCGGCGCAGGCACGCTTGCCGCACGAATATCAAGCGGCAATAGCGCAATCGTCGCATGCGCTTTGCGACGTGGCACAGACGCCGCGCTTTCGTGAAGCGATCATCTGGCAGAGTCGGCGCGCGTTTCATACGGGCGTCGAAGCGTTGCTGCGCGAAGCGACCGCCGACGGGCGACAGCGCAACACACATCGCCGACAACACGAAGAATTAGTCGCCACTTACTTGCAGCGGTATTGCACGAAGAACGACACCATCGGGTTTTTCGGGCCGGTCGGTTGGGCGCGGTTTGTCGAGACAGGCCCTGCGGTCGCTGCCCGTCCCGGCGCAGATTTATTGGCCGCGCGCAACGTCTATTTTGAAAGTTGGGCGATTGACGCGCTGGCCGAGGTGCTCGTCACAGACCACGCTGGCTTGCGACAGTGGCTGGCCCCGCGTCTGTCGCCGATGTACGACGTTGATGGGCGCACGCTCTACGTCCCGCTCGCTAAGTCAGTGCCGTTGTCGGTCGGACAGGCCGAGTTACTGCGTCTGTGCGACGGCGAACGCACGGCGCATGAACTCGCGTGCATGCTTGTGCCGCAACATCCGGCGGAGTTCAAAAGTGCGGCGGCTGTCTATCGCGTGTTGGAATACTTGCGCGGGCAGGGCGTCATCTTATGGACCTTTGAAGTGCCGTTAGGCGCGCGCCCTGAACAGGAGTTGGCGCGGCTGCTCGACCGTGTGGCAGACGAAACGTTACGCGAATCTGCGCGGGCGCGGCTGGCCTCGCTCGAAGCGGCGCGCAGAGAGGTGGCGCAGGCCGAGGACCCGCAGAGTCTCGACCACGCCTTAGCGCAACTGGAAACGACCTTCACGCAAGTAACCGGGCGCGCTTCGAGCAGAGCGGCCGGGCAGATGTACGCGGGCCGGGCGCTGATTTACGAAGACTGCCGGCGCGACATCGAAGTGGACTTAGGACCGGCGCTTAACGTGGAACTTGGGCCGCCGCTCGCGCTGATGCTGTCGAGCGCGCGCTGGCTGACCTACGAACTCGCCGCCGAGTGCGCGCACGTCATGCGGGCCATCTACCGCGACCTCGCGCAGCAGGCGCAGTCGGCCACGGTCGAAGGCGTTGCTTTCTGGATCAGGGCGCAACGCGAGGTGCTCGATACCAATGCGCCGATGGTCAAGTCGCTTCAGGCGCGCTTTCATGCGCGCTGGGCCGAAGTGTTGGCGCTGCCTGCGGACGCGCGGCGGGTGCGGCTTTCATGCGCGGACTTGGAAGCAGATGTACATAGACTCTTCGCCGCGCCCGCACCGGGCTGGCGTTCGGCTCGTTACCACAGTCCCGACGTGATGATCGCTGCCACAAGCATCGAAGCCATCCAGCGCGGCGATTACGAGTTCGTCATGGGCGAACTGCACATCGGCGTCAACACGCAGGCGCTCTCGCTCTTTCTCGAACAGAACCCGGCGCGCGCCGAACTGATGCGCGCAGCCGAAGTGGACATCCCCGAAGCGCGCATCTTAACCGTGGCCCCGCGCTACGGCACGGCGCTTTCCGGGCGCAATCACATGGCGATTGTGACGCCGAAAGATTATCGCCTTGAGTTCTCGGTCAGTTCGGACAAGGCCGAGCGCGCGCAGGCGCTACCACTCGGCACGCTAGTGGTCGAAGAATGCGATGACCAACTCGAAGTGCGAACGCGCGACGGCCGCTTGCGCTTCGACATCATGGAAGTACTGGCCGACGCGTTGACATGGCAAGTCTTGAACAGCTTCAAACTCCTGCGGCCGGCTCGCCACACGCCGCGCGTCAACATCGACCGGCTGGTCGTCGCACGCGAAGCGTGGACGCGCACCGCGGCCGAGTTGGAGTTCGCTTACGAAAAGTCGGAAACGGCGCGGTTCGTGGCCGCGCGGCGTTGGGCGCGCGCCGACGGGTTGCCGCGCTTCGTGTACGTCAAGTCGCCGATAGAAGTGAAGCCGGTCTACGTCGATCTGGCCAGCCCACTCTTCGTTGACATCCTAGCCAAGATCGTGCGCCGCACTAAAGAGACTGCCGGGGGCGATACGCCGCTGGGGATCACAGAGATGTTGCCGCGCCTTGATCAGCTATGGCTACCAGACGGCGCGGGGCAATTCTACACAAGCGAACTCAGAATCACAGCCGTCGATCAGGCGGGCCGCGAGCCGATATAAAGGGTGCGCGCGGCTTCCGCGATCCGGCGGCGCTCGTTGTATAATTTCTACGCTCTCCCCTGACCGGAGTTGGCGAACACCGCTCTTGTTAGTCTCGCAAATGCGACTCTTTTTATCTCCGGCGCTCACCATCTCCGGCCGCATCATAACGTTTCTTAACTCGACCGGGCGCGCGCCCGGCCGTGACGACCCGACACCCACACAGCACCATGAAGAGGGCACTTAATCATGAGTATCGTCATCAACCTCGGCTTGCTGATCTCTTTCCTGTTCGCGCCACAAAACACCATGACTCCTGATCAAAGATTCAAGTCGGTCACGGGGCCGACACTCAACGCCCGCCTCGACTCGGCCTGCAAACTGGCCCTGTCCGACGGGGCACAACAACGGCCTTTCTGGATCGGCTACGGCTTCAACGTCCGGCACGGTGTCGCCGTCGATATCATGCCTGAGCCGGGCTTCGAGCAGCAGCACCTCGGTCTGTTCTTTCATTACACAGCGGACGCACGCACGGTCACGCGGTTCGTGGTCTATGATCTTGATCGACCGCACAAGTTCGACGATCAAGTTTATTGGTTAGGGCAGGCGGAGAACGCGGAGAGCCTCGCTTATGTGCGCGGCATCCTGCAAACGAAGCGCGGCGCAGATATGGCCACGCAACTGCTCGAAACAATCTCGATGCACGACGACCCGCGCGCCGTCGCCATCCTCGAAGAGATCAAGCAGCACTCCGACGCGCCGGTCGAACGCTCGATGGCCGCTTATTGGCTGCGGGAAGTGGCCACGTCCAAACAGCCCGACGCCGACTTGCCGGGCAACGTGCCGGCGTTGGTCAAGATTCTGCGCGACCCGCAAGCCGACCCGGCTCGTCGCGGTCGCGCCGCGCAGGCGCTCGGCTTGAGCGCCGACCCGGCCGGCATACAGGAGATGGCGAAGTATTACCCGGCGGCCGATAGCTCGGAGTTGAAACGACGCATCCTCGGCGGTACGGCCAATAAAGTGAACAAGGATGCGGTCGCGCTTTATGCGATGGTCGCGGCCACGGAGACTGACGCGCGGTTGAAGCGCGAGGCGTTGAATTGGCTCGGCGAGAAAGCGGGCAACCGGCTGGCCTTGATTCACGAACCGGACGATGAGTTGTCGGCCGCGGAGATCGAACGCGAGAAGCACAAGTTGGCCGCGCTCAGTCGCGGGGCTGACGCTGTGGCCGCGCTCATCAACGTCGCGCGCATCGCTCAGAATGAGGAAGTGCGCCGCGCGGCGATCTCGTATCTGAATCGCACGGACGATGCGCGCGTCGTGGCCTTCTACAGAGAAGTGCTCGCGCAGCCGGTTGGGCCGAACGCACCCGCGAGCCTGTTTCGTTAAGAGCCGTATGGCATCGAGCGCAAAGAGTTAGAAAGGATTAACCGCGATGATTAGAGACTTGCTGCAAGACCTGCGTTTCGCTGTGCGGCTGCTCTGGAAAAGCCCCGGCTTCACCTTTGCGGCGCTGCTGACGCTGGCGCTCGGCATCGGCGCAAACACGGCCATCTTCTCGGTCGTCAACAGCGTGTTGCTACGCCCGCTGCCTTACAAACAGCCCGACCAACTGGTCTTCATCTGGGACACGCTCAAGCAGAAGGCGGAGAAGTCGACGTTTCCCGTGTCCGCGCCCAACCTCAAAGACTGGCAGGAGCAGAATCGCAGCTTCGACCAGATCGGCGGCTTCTCCTTTGACTACTTCACGCTGGTCGGCCGCGACGAGCCGACGCGGCTCTTCGGGTCTTACGCCACGGCCAATCTCATGCAGACGCTCGGCGTGACGCCTGCGGCCGGGCGTGTCTTCCTGCCCGAAGAAGGACAGGCCGAACACGCAAGCGTCGTCATGCTCAGTCATGGGTTGTGGCAGCGCCGGTTCGGGTCTGATCCGCAAGTCGTCGGCCAAAGCGTCACGCTCGACAATCATCAGTTCACCGTCGTCGGCGTGTTGCCGCCCGACTTTCAACTGCCGCGCCAAGTCTCGCTCGGCTCGCTCATCATGGACGACGTGGACATAGTGTTGCCCACTTCATACCTCGGCGTCGTCGAGCCGAACACGATGAACCGGCGCGGTCGCCATTTTCTGCACGCGGTCGCACGCCTGAAACCGGGCGTGACGATTCAACAGGCCGGCGCGGAGATGACCAACCTCGCCAACAGTTTGGGCCAGCAATACCCGGAAGCGAACGAGAACTTCACCGTGCATCTAGTGTCGATGCATCAACAACTCGTCGGGCGCATCCGGCCCGCGCTGTTGTTGTTGTTGGGCGCGGTCGTCTTCGTGCTGCTGATCGCATGTGCGAACGTGACGAACCTGTTGCTTGCGCGCGCGGCCGCGCGACAGAAAGAGATCGGGATTCGCATGGCTCTCGGTGCGAAGCGGATGCGACTGGTGCGCCAGTTGTTGACCGAAGGCGTGTTGCTCTGGTTGGTGGGCGCTGTGCTCGGTATCTTCCTTGCGCTCTGGGGCACGAGCGCGCTGCTGTCGTTCAACCCGACAGACATTCCGCGCATCAAGGATTCGGGCATCGATACATGGGTGCTCGGCTTCACGTTGCTCGTCGCGTTCATCTCAGGCGTGCTCTTTACGCTGCTGCCCGCGCTGCAAACGACGCGCCCCGACTTGAACGAAGCACTCAAAGAAGGCGGGCGCAGTTCGACTGTCTCGGCGGGCAAGTTCCTGCGCAACGCGCTGGTTATCGGCGAGGTCGCGCTGGCGCTGGTCCTGTTGATCGGCGCGAGTCTGCTGATCAAGAGTTTCCAGCATGTCATCTCGATTGATCCCGGCTTCAAACCGCAGAACGTGACGACGATGGAGATGTTCCTGTCGCCGCAGGTCTATAACACCACGGCGCAGTCAGTGAATTTTCATCGCGCCATGATGGAGCAGGTGCGGAACACGCCGGGCGTGGCGGCAGCGGGCGTGATCAATATCCTACCGCTCAAAGGCAGCACGTCGATCAACATCGACGTTGAAGGGCAGCCGCCCCCGCCGCCGGGGCAGGAGTTGTTTGTCAGTCATCGCATCGTCAGCGCCGACTATTTCAACGCGATGGGCATCCCCTTATTGAAGGGGCGCGCGTTCGCCAACAGCGACGGCCCCGACGCACCGCAAGTTGCGATCATCAGCGCGACACTCGCGCGGCAGGTCTGGCATGATCAAGACCCACTCGGTAAACATATCGAGTACAGCATGGGTAAACCGAGCAAGGTCGAGATCGTGGGCGTCGTGGGCGACGTGCGCCAAGACGGCTTGGAGATCGGCCTCCGACCCGGAGCTATACGTGCCCTTCCTACAGAACCCTTGGCCCGCCTTCACGCTCGTCGCGCGCACCAACACGGATGCGAACGGCATGGGCGCGCTCATCCGCCGCGCGGCGATGAGCGTGGACAAAACACAGCCGGTCGGCGAGCCTGTGTTGCTGGAAAAGATACTCGCCGACAAGCTATCGCAGCGCCGTTTGAACATGCTGCTGCTCACTATCTTCAGCGCGGTCGCGCTCATACTGGCCATCGTCGGTATCTACGGCGTGATCGCTTACTCGGTCACGCAACGCACGCACGAGATTGGGCTGCGCATGGCGCTCGGCGCGCAACCGCGCGACATACTCAAGCTGGTCGTGGGGCAGGGCATGGTCTTGGCCGTCATCGGCGTCGTCATCGGTTTGGTCGCGGCCTTCGCTTTGACACGCTTGATGTCGAGCCTGGTCTTTGAAGTCAGCGTCACCGACCCGTTGATCTACGGCGGCATTACACTGCTGCTCGGTCTGGCGGCGCTGTTCGCCTGTTATATTCCGGCGCATCGCGCGACCGGCGTTGACCCGCTCGTCGCGTTGCGCCACGAGTAAAAAAGTCCGGCTGCGCACAGCGCGGCCGGGCAGCAATCATGTGGCAAGGGTGGAGGCTTATTATGTACAGGTCCGTTATGTTGGTCGTCGGTTTGCTGTTGTTGCTGGCGAGCCTGCCGGTTGGCTCGTCGTCGCCAGCGCAAGCAGCGCCGCAGGGCGATGAGTTGCTTAAGCAGGCGCGTGCTGCGCTCGGCGGCGAGGCGCGTCTGCGGCACGTCCAGAGTTTGTCTGCGACCGGACAACTCCGGCGCGTCTTTCCTGATCAAGAGCGCACGGGCGAACTCGAACTCAACTGGCTGTCGCCCGACAGATATAAGCAGGTCGAGACGATGGGCCTCACGGGCGACGTGAAGGTCAAGTTAACCAACGTGCTCGACGGCGGGCGTGCATGGAAGGAAACGGGCGTTGACATGGGCAATCTGCCGATCACGTTGACGCAGGCCGGCAGACGCGCCAAGCCCGCGACAGGGAACGAGCAGAAACAGATGCGCGCCAACTTCGCGCGCTACCTGCCCGCGCTGCTTTTATCGTCCGCCGCGCCCGTTCGCTTAACCGATGCGGGCACGTCTGAAGTTGACGGCACAACGGCGCGCGTCCTCAACGTGCAGACCGTGGACGGCTTCGCCGCGCAACTTTATCTCGACGCGAAAACTTTTCTGCCGCTCATGCTGAGCTATCGCGGCCGCCCACCCGTGGTCACGATGAACGCGACTGATAACGATAATCTCACGCAAACGCAGGAGACAGACATCCGCGTGCGCTTCACGGCCTATCGCGCTGTCGGCGGCATCCTCTGGCCGCATCGCATCACGACGGAAGCCGACGGGCGGATGCTGGAAGAATTAGACCTGAAGCAGTACCGGCTTAACCCCGAAGAACTCAACTCGCAGAGCTTCGGGCGGTAACTAATCCGCCCGCCCGCTCGTTCCCCGCAACACCCCGCAATCACGTCTTACAACCCGGCCCGCTTGAACCCCGACGCAGGCGCAACGTCTGCGGCGCGGGCTGCGTGCGCGCAGCGCGGCTCGTCGAGTCGCCGTGTGCGTTGCCCCCATTTTGTCTGGATTGAGGTAAAGAATCATTATGCATAGCACCCCCTGGATTCTTGGTATCAGTGCTTCGCCGCATAACGGCGCGGTTTGCCTCTTGCATGGCGATGAGATCGTCGTGGCGATTCAAGAGGAACGACTCACGCGCAAAAAACGGGACGGCATCCACGCCGCTTATCCGTGTCAGGCGCTCGACTATTGTTTCGAGTACGCGGGCATCACGCCCAAGGACCTGAGCATGGTGGTCTATTCCATCCCCGGTCCTAAGAACTCGCGCCCGCAAAACATCATGCTCAACCCGACGCTTGACTTGCGCCGTCATAACACGCCGGTCGCCTACATCCCGCACCACTACGCGCACGCCGTCAGCGTCTTCGCCACTTCCGGTTATCAACAAGCCGCGATCCTCGTCGTTGACGGGGCCGGCTCGCCTTATGAAGATTTGACGCCCGAAGAACAAGCGGCGTGCAAGTGGCCGGTCGCAGCCGGTGCTGAGATCATCTCGCTGTATGCAGCGGACGGCACGCAGATCAAGCCGTTGGAAAAACATCTGGTCGCCAATGGTGCTTGGGCCAATCAGAACAAAGAAGGATTGTTTCAGTTCGGCAGCCTCGGCGGGATGTACTCCGTGGTGGCGGCGCAGATTTTCGGCGACTTGCTGGAAGCAGGCAAGGTCATGGGCCTCGCCCCTTACGGGCAACCGACGACGCCCGTGCAAGACTTCTTCACGCGCACCGCCGACGGGCAGTTTATCTTCAACGACAAAGTGCCGCGCCGTTATCAAAAGCACGAACGCTGGCCCGCGAATCAGACCGAGTATGAAAACCTCGCTGCCTCGACACAGGCTGCGCTCGAAGAGGCCATCCTGTATCTGGTCGAGCATCTGCACGAACAGTATCCGAGCGCGAACTTTTGCTACGCGGGCGGCGTCGCCCTCAACAGCGTGGCGAACGAACGCATCGTTGGCGAGTCCGCTTTCAAGAACGTCTACATCATGCCGGCGGCGGAAGACAGCGGCCCGGCCATCGGCGCGGCCTATCACGGGCTGTGGCAGTTGACCAACCAGAACACCGGCCGCCTGCTCGTGCATGATGCGGTCGGGCGTGAGTACTCGTCAGCAGCCGTCGCGCACGCAGTCAAGCACACGCTCGGCGTGCGTGAAGTGAAGTCGGCGGACGTGATCGCCGACGCGGTTGATCTGCTCAGCGAGGGCAAGATCGTCGGTTGGTTTCAGGGTCGTTCAGAGCTTGGGCCGCGTGCGCTCGGTCAACGCAGCATCCTCTGCGATCCACGGCGCGCGGACGGCAAAGAGGTCTTGAACCGGCGCGTCAAACACCGTGAAGGGTTTCGCCCGTTCGCGCCCGTCGTGCTGCTCGAAGAAGTAGAGAACTGGTTCAACGTCGCGGACAAAGACCCGCACAGTCCATACATGCTGCGCGTCTGCGACTTCAAGGAAGAGAAGAAAGCACTCGTGCCTGCCGTCGTGCATGTGGACGGCACGGGTCGCTTTCAGACCGTGACCAGAGAGGCTAACGGCCCGCTCTATGAACTGGTCAAGAAGTTTCACGAGAAGACGGGCGTGCCGATCATCCTCAACACGTCGTTCAACGTCATGGGTGAGCCGATTGTAGAATCGCCCGCGGACGCGCTCAGAACGTTTCTCTCGACGGGCATCGATTACCTAATGCTGCAAGACAGACTCGTGGCCAAGACGCACAAGATTCTCTTCGAGTTGGACGACCGGCCTTGGGATCAACGCGTCAGAGATGCGGTCGCCGTCGTCAAGCAGTTGGCGGTGCAGGCGCACACCGAGTACGACCAACCGCCGGCCCCTTTGCGCGAATACGTCGGCGAGTTCGAGAACGCAGGCATGGGGTTGTTGCGGCTGGAACTGTTGGGCGACCAACTCTATGTCAGTATGGACGGCGGCGGGCGCGCGGCCGCGCAGTGGTCCTCGCCCGTGCGTTATCTCGGCGCGCACGCCTTCGAGGTGCGCTTGGACCCGTTCAAGGGTTACAAGCTGATCTTTATCCCCGACGGCAAAGGCAATATGGATTGCCTCGTCGTCCTGCCAGCGAAAGTCTCGGCCAGAGAAGTCGTCTTCACGCGCAGGCCTGACGTGTCGGTGCAGGGCAAGGCGCGGCTTGAGAAATACATCGGCGACTACGTCTCGCACGACAAGTCCATGAACATCTCGCTGCGGGGCAACGAAGAACTGGTGCTGACCGTGCCCGGCCAGATCGGCATCGAGTTAGCGCCCCGCAAAGAGTCTGAGTTCAAGCTGAAACACATACACAGTTACAGCATCGAGTTCAGAATCAACGGCGCGGGCGCGGTTGCCGAAGCCGTGGTGACAGAGCCGAACGGGGTAAACGTGCTGACGAAGCAATAGACGTGCGCCGGTAAGCAGCGATAAAGTTGCGCGGCGACGTGAAGCACGATGCTTCACGTCGCCGCGCGATCTATCCGAGATACGACAGGCTCGCAGGTTGGTGTGCAATACATACCAACCTGCGAGCCTTTTTTGTTATGCAGCGCAACAAGCAGCGCGTGCTACGAACCGCCCGGCCCGTCAACGCCCGCGCACCATTCAAGCACGGCCATGGCGCTCGTCATCTTATGTTTCGCCTGCCTGAAGGCCAGACTTTGCGGCCCGTCCAATACTTCGTCCAACACCTCTGCGCCGCGCACGGCGGGCAGGTCGTGCAAGAAGATCGTGCCCTTTGGCTTGGAGACGTGCGCCATCAACTCAGGCGTGACGCAGTAAGGCGCAAACTTCTCACGCCAGTTCGCGTCCGCTTTAGGCTCGCCCATAGTCTGCCAACGCGTCGTGTACACCACGTCCACGCTCGTCGGTAGTTGCGCGATGTCGTGGTGCTGTGTGATCTCCGCACCGGACCGGCGCGCAAACACGCGTGCTTGTGCTAGCAAACTCTCAGGCAGTCCATAGCCCTCCGGCGTGACAAGCGTGAGCCGCATCTGCTCGGACATGGCGACAGCGAACGCCAGCGCCGCCGCCGTGTTGTTGCCCTCGCCGAGATAGAGTAGGTGCAGATCGTTTAACCGGCCGAACGCCTCTTTGATCGTGGTCAGGTCGGCGAGCGCCTGTGTCGGATGCTCGTTCTCGCTCATGGCATTGACCACGGCCATCTGATCCTGTGCAGCGAGCGCGCGCATCTCCGCTAGCGTCTCGTTAGTTCGGATCACAAGTATGTCCAAGAAGTTCGCCAGCACCCGCGCAGTATCTTCAATCGTCTCACCCGTCACAAGCTGCAAATCATTCGGCCCATATTGAATAATATTCGCGCCCAACTTCATCGCCCCGACCGCAAAAGCCGTGCGTGTGCGCGTGGACGAGCGCCGGAAATATATGCCGACCGTCTTACCTTCAAGCGTCCGTAAATTTCCGCTCTCCGTGTGCGCAATCACAATCGCTCGCTCAACTAAACGCGAGATGTTATCCGGCCCGATCTCCGCAAGCGATAGCATGTGTCTCACTAGTGTCCCACCCTTTCAGCCGCACAAAATTGCCTGCGGACCAAAAAAAAATTTCAAGCAAGCATAGCACCGCGGCCTCATTTTACGGAACAGTTCAGAGTCGGAAGTCTTACTGATATTAGGTCCGATAATAAATATTATGTAAATGTAAGCTAGCACGTAACGTTGCAGATAGACCAACGGACATGCTCGACGCACTGCGCCGTTTTGACTCCGAGGCAAAGTACGCACTTTTTGTCTAGATGTTATCGGACGCGAGCAGAAGTTGTGCTATGACGAGGCTAATCTATGGTTCTTCCGAATCCATAGCACTCAAGGACTGCGGAGAGGGCGTGCTGGACGAAGTCGGTGCGAATTTCGCTGTAGTGTAGTGCGCGGCGAAGCCCGCCGACCGCGTAGGCGGGGCTGGGCAGAACGGTCGCGTCGCGCGGCTGTATGACGAGTCGGTCGAGAAAGCGGAGGCCACGCGCGTAAGCTTCCGTGTAGGTTCGGCGGCGGTGTTCGTCGGCTAGGGCGGCCGCGAGGTTCGAGGCGGCGGCAACGGCTTCGAGATAGACGGCGGTGATGTAACCGGGCGTCTCCGGCTGGTGGTCGTTAATGAACGCCCCTGTGTGCTCCTGCTGGTAAGTCAAAATCCAGTCCACGATCTCGAATGCGAAGGCGGCGAAGCGTGCGTCGCGCGTCACCTGCCACCAGCGTGCGAAGGCTTGCGTATACCAGGAGACTTGGCCGAAGTTGCGCTGATGGCGGAAGCGATGCCGGTAGTAGAGGAAGCTGCGGGACAGCTTCTCTTCGTCGGCGGTGCAGACGTGCGACGCGCTCGCCGTGGCGAGCGCGAGCAGCACCTGACCGGGGAAGTAATCTTGAAACTCATCCGCAGACGGGTCGGGCCGGCGATGCGTTTGGACGCGCCCGTGCGGCAGACTCACGCAGTCCCAGAGTGTGGCGGCGACGCGCTCGGCCACAGCGCGACGCGACGTGGAATCGCCCCCGTCCAGTTCGCAGAGCGCGAGGAGCAGGAACGATAACTCGGCCACCGTCGGCACATGGTCAGGCGCTTCGAGCCAGAGGCCGTCGTCGCCCTCTGTCACGGCGTTCAAGAGATAAGCAATCGCTCTGTTGGCTGCTGCTCTTAGCCTGTCATCGCCCAGAACGCGGGCGGCGCGCGCGAGTACCCAAGCCGCGTGGGCCAGCCGCGGTAGATCGACGCCTTCGTAGAGCCTGTTTTGAAATGGCTCGTAGTCTGTGAAGAAAGTGCCGTCCGGCTTCTGGTGTTGGAGTAAGTACTGCACGTGCAGTTCGGCCCGGCTGGCGAGTAGTTCGTTCAAATCTTCTGCCGCCGGTTCTTCCGCTTGCGGGAACGCGCCGACGAGTTGATGGACGCCGCTTGCGTCGGCCAGCCAAGTAACGCAGTCGAAGCGACACCAGTAATAGGGCGGCTCGGTCAGGCCGGCTTTCCGCAGGACCTCACGCGCGAAACCCGATGGGTCGAGGTTGTTCATGGAGGCCACGAAGGGCAGCAACAGACCGACGCTCTCGCCGCGATACGCCATCAACGCTTGATGCCCGTGCCGCACGTACTGCGTGACCTCTGCGGGCGCGCACTCGCCTATCACGAGAGGATTAAACAGCAGTGAGACGCTGACGGCCACGTCGTCTGCCCCGATCGGGGCCGCGTCGGACTCGAAGCGTGCGTCGTCGAGTGCCGCGCGGCGCGAGCCGCCGCAAGTCGTCGTCGAGCGCGCTGACTGCGCCACCCATACAGCCGCGCAGACGCCCGTTGAGGTAGACGGTCACGTAAACGGAGTCGAGTCCTTCGAGCCGCTTCGCGTCGTGCGAGCGGCCGGGTGGACTCAGTGCGTCCGAGGAGGTGGCTCGAGGACGATGTCGCGGGCGTGCGCAGCCAGCGGGGCGCAGACTTCCCTGTCCTGATGCCACGGCGTCGCCGCTAAGGGCACGCCGGTCGGCTGCCAATCCGCCCCCGGCTCGATCAGCTTGATTACGTCGTGCCGGTAAATCTCGTAAGGCTCGAACGAGAGCAGTCCCCCGTTCTTCCGCCGCGCGTGTTGAAACTGTTCCCAGTCGCCCACGATGCCGGGCATCCGTGGCAGCGCGCCGCCCATGCACGAAGGACGCTCAAGGCTGCGCACGACGATGCCGTAGCGGTCGTTATCGAGTTGGCCGACCGTGCAACGCTCAAGCGCCGTGAAGAAGGTCACGGCGATGCCGCTCTGCTCGATGAGTTCTATGCCCTCGCGGCCTGTGGGCAGGTGTGCCGCCGTCAACAGTGCAGCGAGCAGCAGGTCGTCCGCAGTTGTGCCGCGACTTTCGCCGGGGAAATGCCAGAAGCCGTCGCGCGCGTGCCGGAGGTGTATGTCGCGGCGCGAGCGCACGCTGACCCATGCGCCGCCCGCCGAGTCGTATTCGGCGTCGAGTTGCCGCGGGGCACGGAGCAGCCGGCCCGATGTCAAGAACTCCGACATGGCGAGTCGCGCCAGTTCGGCCGGGTGGAGTCCTTCGGGTGCGCGCGCGTCGCTCCACTCGAAGTCGGGGAAACACTTGGTGGGGTTGAGCGGCGGCTTGTACTCGTCCTCCATTTGGTAGATGAAGTCGTCCCAGATGTCATAAACCGCTTCGACGTGGTAGCCACGTTCCTGCATCGCCGCGTATCCGCCGTGCCAGCCGAAGCGCACAAGGCAGACCCCGCCTTCCACGCGCAGGCCCGTGTTCTTCGAGCCGCGCGCAAGCTTCTTCCATTGACAGGCCGGAACTGATGGAATCGTCAACGAGGATGACCGGCTCGGACTTATCGACGGGACCTTCGATCAACTTTAAAGAGCCGTGCTGCTTGCGCTCTTTGCGCACTAGGAGTCCGCGATAGCGACCGCCGGACTGTAGGAGGCAGGATTGCAGGATGGGAACTGCCGTCAAGCCGTAAGTTGCGATCTGCCGCCCGTCGAAACGCTTGAGCAGTTCGAGTAGGCAGCGGCCCGCCAGTTCGGCCCCGCGCGGGGTGAGCGTGACGGAGAGCGAGTCGAGCATCCAGCGGTGCGACGTGCCGTCGCGCGAGAGGACGGGCTGAGTCGGCGAACGGTGCAGGATGCCGCCCCGCCTGAGCAGTTCGAGCAACTTCGCCCGGTCTTCGTGAAAACGCGCCGGCAACGTCGAGAGCGTTGCCGACAGTGCTTCGCGCAAAGTCCTCGCTCCTTATTAGAAGTAAGGGTTCGACGGCAGCGCAAGGCTGATGTAGCGCCCGTCGAGGTGAATCATCAGATCGCGCTCAAGGAATTCGCCCAGCGCCTCCTCTACCCACGGCGCGTCTTCAAAGCGTGCGGCGATCTCTTTCGGGCTGCGCGCGTCGGCGCAGTATTCGTAGAGCGCGGCGTGCTGGCCTGAGTAGGTCATTTCGCGTGCGCGGCCGTTGCGCCCGTCCTCGACGAAGATGGTGGCCCAAGCTTTGCGATAACGCAGGTATGGCCGGGGGCGCTCGCGCCAGCGCCGCTGCCAGAGTTCGACGGCAGCGAAGAGTTCTTCGTAGCCGTCTTCGCCGACCGTGTTCCCCATCTCGTGCTCGTAGTAGTAGGAGACGCGGCGCAGGTCGAAGCGGTCTTTGGGGAAAAGGTAGTCGTAACAGGGCGACGGGGTAAGCTGCGTGACGGACTGCGTCTCCGGCTCGGTGAACATCGGCGAGCCGCGGTCGGCGCGCGCCTGCGCCGCAGCCCACGGCGGCTGCCAGTGATGAATCTTCGGCATCAACTCGCACTGCGCGCTGAAGTCTTCGGCGCGTTCGCCGGGGAAGCGGACGAGGATGTTATAGAGGTTGTTGATGCCGTAGTACGTACACCACTTGACGAGTTCGAGATTGCGCATGCCCGTCGTGTGCTTGCGCATCAGCTTTAGCACGTGCGTTGAGAAACTCTCGACGCCGGGTTGAATCGAGAAGAGGCCGCCCGCGCGCATCAGCTTCAACTGTGCGCGCGTCAGGCTCGGCCGGACTTCGTAGTGGAGACGGATATCTGTGTTGGCGTTGGCGAGTTGACCGAATAGCTTGTCGATGTATTCGGGGGCCATGATGTTGTCGATGGCGTTGAAGTCCAGTATCCCGTAGCGGCGCGACAACGTTTCGAGTTGTTCGAGTGACTTGCCCGGCGTCCTTCGCGCGGAACTCCATCCCGGCGCGGTTCAGCCCGCAGAACGTGCAGTGGTTCTTTACACCCCACCAGCAACCGCGCGCCGTCTCGATGGGCAGCAAGACTTCCTGCGCGCCCGTGTAAGTCTCGTAGCCGCCCTCGCGGCGCGCGTAGAAGTATTCGTCGAACTCCGGCGCGGGCGTGTGGTTCATGTCCTTGAGGTTCGGCGCGCGCCCGTTGAAGACGACCTCTGCGCCGTCGCGCCACATCAGACCCGGCAGACCACGCATCGATTCGTCGGCGTAGAGCCGCCGCACCATCTGCGGAAACGTCTCTTCGGCGTCGCCGCAGTGGACGTAATCCACCTGCGGGCAGCCGCGCATGATCTCTTCGGCGATGTCGTCCTCGAAGCCAGCCCCGCCCATGATGATCGGGATGTCGGGGTGACGCTCTTTCAACGCGCGGGCGAGCGCGACGCTGGCCAACATCTGCTGGAAACAGACGGAGAAGCCGATCAGGCCGAAGCGCCGCCAGTCGATGCTCTCAAGGCAAAACTCGATGAAGGCCGGGACCACCTCGTCGCGCACACGCCGGAGGTCGTCCACCGTGCAGCCGGCCTGTTCGCAGATCGCGCGGAGGCTCGGCCCGTAGATGCGGAAGTAGCCATCGTCGTCCGCGAAGTCGCCGAACGCCGCGCGGGCCCAAATCCACTCGCCCACCATGCACGGGTAAACGTCCGCCAGCGCCTCGTTGATGTGCCAGCCAACTTGCGTCCCGAAGTACATGAAGAGGGAGAAGGTCTGCGCCGGAATGCCCGCGCGCTCAAGGGTCGGTTTCAGTAGCCCCAATTGGAAGGACGGGAAGCGCGCCGACAGCGTTGGCATGCTGACGAGTGCGACGGGCTTTGTCGTGCTGGTCATCTCGTACTCCGCGGCTAACCGGCGGCGTTGATCACGGCTTGACCGGCAGCGGCGGCCGGGCGTCAAACAGCACCCGGCCGCCGCCACCATCAGCCTTACTTTGAGCGTGCGCGCGTGTCACTCCTTAGAAGGCGACTCCGGCGCGACCTCCGGAACCGGACTGACCTTCGACGGCGCTTGCGGGGCCATCTCAGGGATCGGCTTCGGACTTTGCGGCGCGATCTCCGGGCGCGGCTTCGTAGGCGCGATTTCAGGGATCGGCCTCGTGGGCGCGATTTCAGGAATCGGTTTTCCGGGCGCAACTTCGGGGATCGGCTTTGCGGGCGCGATCTCCGGATGCGGCTTCGCCGGCGCGATCTCCGGCGCGACCTCGGTGATGGGGCGCGCGGGCCGCTCCGGCGCGACCTCAGGAACCGGGTAGCCCGGTCTTTGCGGCGCGACTTCGGGAATCGGGCGGCTGCCTATATCGGGCGCAACCTCCGGGATCGGGCGAGGGGGCCGTTGAGGCGCGACCTCCGGAATCGGGTAGCCGGCCTTATCCGGCGCGACTTCTGGGATTGGTCTGGATTTTACATCCGGAGCCACTTCCGGGATGCCCTTGGTCGGTTGTTGTGCCTGGTCTTGTTTTTCCTTTTCGCTCATGGCGATTCTCCTGTCTGCGTAAGCAGTTTCGGTAAGGTGTCAAAGGCTAGAAGACTATCTGTCGGCCGAAGGTTCCGACGAGCCGCACGAAAACTTTTTGCACGACGGAACCGAAGGCGCGCCGCAGTGTAAACGCGACGGTCGGCGGCCGGAACTTAACCCTTAAGGTCGAGTGATAGAGGTCATTGGGGCGACAGAGCGTACAACGTAAGCCGGCGAGTAAACGCAGTGCGTCGTGAGACCGGCTGAGGCAAAGCTAACGCCAGTAATTCCCTTGAACTGATATGCTAAGGAACCTTGAGCCGAGCGCATGCAGGGTAAGCCGACTCCGCCGAACTGTCAATAGAAAGTGGCAGCAAGCGTGCGCCCGCCGCCGCGCCGGCCTTCGCGGCTAGTTAAACCAACTAACGACGGTGAAGCGTTCGCCGCGCGTGATGGGCATGACCTCGTGTACCGTGTCGGAGCGGAACGCGACCAGCAAGCCCGACTCACCGGGTATGGGGAAGATGAGCGGCCCGGACGCCGGGTCATTGTTCGCACGGTAAATGACCAGAGCGCCCCCGTCGAAAGTTTCCCCCGCAGGCTCGCCCGCGGCCCCGTTCAGAAAAATAACCACGGACACCTTGCGCACTCTCAAGTGGTCGAATTCGAGTTGATCAGTATCGCCGTCCTGATGCCTGACGAAGAAGTCCCCTGCCCCGTAGCGGAGGAACTGCGGCGGCTCGCAGCCCGTCAGGCGCAGCTTAAAGTAGTTTCCGATCTCCGCCTGCAACGCCAAGAGCCGGCGCTCAACATCCGAAACGGTCGCGGCCGGTAGTTCGAGGCTGGTCGTCTTCCGAACGTCCTCATGCACCAGCCCCTCAGCGCCTTCTATATAGACCGGAGCCGGGTGGCCCGCGGCTGCACGCGCCGCAGCCCTGATGGACAGGCACAGCGGCGTAGCGAGAAAGTTCCGAACTAAGAAAAGCCCGGAGGCGGCAGGCGCATCGAGTATCTGCATAAACGAAACTCTTCAGGGTTCACTTACAAAGATATTGGTGTGGCAAAAAAAATCATCTTGCGCACGAGACAGTGAGGCCAAGCCTCAAGCCAAAGCACTGTGACTTGCAGCCAAAAATTATTTGCCACACAACTCTACGGTTTCCGCGCAAATAGATAAGCGCGGCGACTGGGATATTCCACCTCTGGATAAGGCTCTCGCTCGATCACCTCTTGTAGCTCGAAGCCGGCCTGCCGCAGATAACCTGTCATCTCTTCCCTTTCAAAGAAGATAAAATCCAACGAGACATCTTTGCCCCACCATTCCGCGCGGTGAATAATTTCTTGCCCAAGATGGAACGCAAGCAACAATACTCCTTGCGGCCGCAGCACCCGCTTCAACTCCTGCAAAGCTTGCACGACGGTCGGGCGCGGCACATGGATGATCGAGTAAAAAGCCGCGACGCCGCCATAGGAATTGTCGGCCACACGGGGCAGTGCCAGCATATCACCGCAGTAGAATGAAATATCAGGATGCAAGCGTTGCGCTTGTTCAACCATGGCCGGTGACAAATCGCAGCCGCACACCTGCGCGCCCTGATCACATAAATAGCGCGCGATCTGGCCGGGTCCACAGCCCATGTCACAGATGATGCCGAGATCGCCTACTTTTTCAGCTAACCAATCAAGCATCTTGCGGTCGAACGGTTTCTGATCAAGCTCAGCACGAAAGTGCTCAGCATAATCTTCGGCCACCCGATCATAGCTGCGGCGCAAATCTTCGGTCATCGCTGTCGCTGTAGCGGAGCAAGCCGTTGTTCGGTTACTGCACCTCGTGCAGCAGCCAATTTAAGACAGGCTGCTCAACTTCTTGCAGGTGATTGAACGAGAAGACGTGATCGACGTGGCCGTAGGCCGCGTTGTAGTTGATCGTCACGCTGGCTTTAGTTAACAGCCCCGCCGTGTCGGTCATGCCCGTCCCGAACCCGCGCCTGCCAGCGAACATGATGACCGGACCTTTAAACTTTTTGAGTTTGTCCGAGAAAGTTCGTTCGCCCGCCAGCCCGCAACTCACGTCCCGAATCGTGCGCGTCGCCACGTAGTCCACGAACCCGCTGATGTTGGCATGAACTAGCGCCTCGTTCGCGTAAAAGAATCTATCTTCCTCGACGCTGCCGGCCAAGAAGACGTAGCCGGGTCGGGGCGTGGTCGGCGTGAGCGGCGGCGCGGCCATGGCCGCCACCCACGCCCTGTGGTTGGTGAATCCCGGCGGGAAACCGGGCAGCGGCGTCGGGTCGTTCGGCGCGACTTCGGCCAAGTGGCTTAGCAGCTTGAAGCCCGGCGTGCCTTGACCGTCGTAGAAGACGCCGTTCGCCAGTTGGTCTTCAAACAGCGCGCAGAAGTTTGCGTTGATGGCGCGCACTTCTGCGTTCGCGTCGTACATCGTCCCTTCAATCAGGATCGCCCCGGCATAGTCTTTCGGCCGGTCGTTGATAACGGCAATCGAGGCGATGCTGCCGAGCGATAGCCCGCCGATGACAGGCTTCGCGCCATGATGGATAGCTTCGATCTGCTGGCGGATGAAAGCCACGTCGTTCAGGATTGTTTGCAGACCCCAATCGGCCATCGCCGCACAATCAATCGCACCGCTCTCGCACGTCCCGGCTTGAAGCCCTTGCACGCGTTGCGAGTAGCCCCACACGTCGAAGTTGCGGCGGGCGAAGTATCCGGCGAATGACTTTTCGTAGTCGCCGCCGTCCCCGACCTCGTAGTTCTGGAAGCCACTGCCGAGCGGCGGCAACAGCAGCAGCGTCCCTTTGAGCGTGTGCGCCGGCACGTTCTTGACGACGCGCGTGATCAGGAAACGGTTGAGGGGATTAGTGCCGACTTGCACGGTGGTCACGGTTCTCGTCAGGTTGCCGGCCACGGTCGAACTTTGCGTGTTGATGATCTGATACGACTGCGCGTGGGTGAACTGCGCGCACAGCAACAGCGCAAGCACGCCGAGCGTCCTAAACAATAGTTTCATTCTCTTGTCTCCTTGAGTGAAGTTAAGTTGGGGGTTCATACCTCGTGGAGTTGAAACTGCCCGTGGCTCGGATAGTTATTGGAGTCTTCGTTCGCGGCTGCGATGAACAGTTAACGCGTGGCAACCGACGAGAAGTCTGCACGTGAGAAACGCGTGTCAACGCAGGCTCAAAAAGGCAGCCGGTCGAGGGCCGGAGGACGATATGCTAAACGGTAGTGGGAGTCAATCCGGCAGATGATCGAGCGCGCCGCAAGCGTGCTGCACGGTCAGCCACTTGAGCATGCTCAGGCACGGCGACGGAAGACACGGATAAACAATCACCATCGTCTAATTTAATTGACAGTGTTCAGCTTTTTAACTAGAGTCGCGCCCGTCATGCAAGCTCTTGTCCTGCTTGCGCTGCATTAGTCCCGGTCGCGTTACGCTTCACCGTCTAACTTCGACTGGTCCGATGGCATCGCCCTCAATCTTTAAGGAGACAACTCATGCCGAATAAAAGGCCAGCGACGCAACGCACGGGCGGCACTAAACGTGCGGCTCAAGTCAACGCTAAAAAAGCGATCCGGTCAGCGCGTGCAACCGCGGCCGGCGCGAAGCACGAACGCACCGCTAAGCCGCAACGAACGCAGAAAGCTAAAGCTGCGGCCACGGCCAATCCCTTCAACGCTGAAGTCTTCCCGCTGCCCTCGGTCAATATTCTCTCGCACGAACATAATCTACAAGAACGCGCGAGCGCCGCCAACTTTGTCGGCGTTTGTTTCTCCGGCGGCGGTTCGCGCGCGCTCTCGGCGGCGATGGGCCAGATGCGCGCCCTCAAATATTTGAATCTGCTGGACGACGTGTTCTTCATCTCCTCAGTCTCAGGCGGGACGTGGGCCAGCGCCACCTATACTTATCTGCCACCCCAATACGACGACGATGACTTTCTGGGCCTCGTCGTTGACCCCGGCGACCTCACCTACTGGAACTGGAACTCGCAGCACCCGGAGTATGCGCTCGACTATCTATCGCCGAATAATCTGGGCAACGTGCCGCCCTCGCTCGGCGTCTTCAACGACCTCGATGCCATCCTCAAACTTAAAGAGACATACGGTTATGAGAATAGCGAGTTGTGGCAAGGGTTGGTCGGTAGTTTGATCCTCGGCCGTTGGGGCTTGTGGAATCCGGACGATAACGGTTTCCCGTCGCAGTACTACACGCTCACGCCCGCTTATCTTGGTTGGAAAGGCGGCATCCTTGATCACAATAAACAACTCAAGGCCAGCCAGTTCTATTGCGTCCAGCGCAAGCGCCCTTTTTACGTGATGAACGGGTGCATCGTCAGCAATCCAACCGTCAAGGGCGCGCAACTGCTCTACTTTGAATCCACGCCGGTCGGCCTCGGCGTGCGTAACTTTTTCCGCGGCGTCGGCCCCGGCGGCCGAGACATCGGCGGCGGGTTGCTGCAACCATTCACTATGGGGTCAACGTGGCTGAAAGACACCTCTACGCAATATGCCTCGGTCAGCGTGCCCGCGCGCCCCTTCTCGTTGTCAGACATGGTGTCGATCAGTAGTGCGGCCTTCGCCCAGACGCTTCAGGAATCATATCCGATTCTGGATGGTCTGATTCCGCAGTACCCTTACTGGCCCGTGCGAGACCGCAACTTGGCGAAAAATTCGGTTTACAATTATGAGTTTGCCGATGGCGGCAGCTTAGAGGATACCGGCATCACGTCGCTGCTCAATCGCAATCTGCCCAACATCATCGCCTTCGTTAACGGGCAGACGCCTTTGACCAAAGACGACAACGGGCAAGTGGTCCTCGATGCGCAGATACAACTGCTGTTCGGCATCCAGCCCAGCGCCGCCGCGCTCAAATATAAAGAGGCCAAACGGCGCGACGTGCCCAACGACGACGTGACGTTCACACAGGTCTTCGCCTCTGCCGATTACGACGAGTTGGCGCAAGGCTTGTGGGCGGCCAACTCAGCCCCCTACAACGGGACAGCCATGTACATGCAGACGCTCCCCGTGCTGCCCAACCCCAATTTCGGGATTAAGGGTAACTACAACGTGCGGGTGCTCTGGATTTATAACACGTGGGTTGACGCGTGGTATGATCTGCTCACGGACGATGCGGTCGCCGCCTTTGCCGACGCCGAAGCCGCGCTCAACTTCCCGAACTACGATACCGTCTTGCAACTTAATTTGAGCGCGCGCCAAGTCAACCTGCTCGCCAATCTCTCTTGCTGGAATGTCATGTCGGATACGCAGGCCAGCCCGCAAGGCAAGACCAACGCGCAGATGGTCACATCGATGTTTTATGATTGACCGTCAACACCGGGGCGAGCCACAGGGCGAGGTTGCGCACGTATGTCTTCACGTCTGCAAGCTTCTCCGGCTCTCTTTTAATCTGGTCGCCGGGCGGCTCCGCGAGAAAGCTTGGGCAACCCCTTGAAGTGTCCCAGTTGTAATCCACGAAATGATGAAAGCTTGACTCGGCGACGGCCCGCCCAAGCATGTTGCCATGTCTGTCTTGCTCTGTCTCGAAGGCGACGATCAGGTTGAACGGTCGCTTCGTGACTCGGCTCGTGCCAGTGGCGATCACGCGCGCTTGATCCTCGCCTGCCGGCACACCGACGCCGCCTTCGTGCGGGTGCGCGGGGAAATATTCGATGCCGCCCGAAGGGGATGACGCGTTGCGCAGAAGTTCGTGCGTCGGCCAGGCGGCCGTGACGACTTGATAGTCGCCGTTGCTGCCCGAATGATAGTTAGGCCAAGAGATGTCTGTCGTCGCCTGATCGTCGCGCGCGCGCCTTGTCTCGTCGGGGTCTTGATGTTTGCTGTGAAAGAAATGCGCGCGCCCCACGCCGCCGAGCGTGCAGAGCGAAGAACCCAAGTCTTGATGATCGCGCGTGGAGAGGATACCGCCGCCGCGCTGTCGAAAGCGCGTGATGCCGTGACAGTCGGCTTTGGTCAGACCGTCGCCCGTGTCCACGGCAAAGAGCCACAGTTCGTCGAAGTCGGTGGCGTCGAGTCGGCTCAGCACTTCGTCGTCGCCGTCGGCGTTCGTCGCGCGGTCGCGCGCCGTGACTTCACAGAGCAAGCGCCCTGCTTCATCTCGAAGCCCGCTCAGGTATTCATTGAGCAATGAGAAACGGCCGATGTGCCAGTCGTCCTCGGTCGGCGGAATAGTGGTCTGCAATAAAATGCGGAGCGGTCTTTTCATCCAATCATCCAGTGGCGCATCGGTTAATTAACTTTTATGGCAGCGCGGCTCGCGTTAGCGATGAAATCATAATTCATGAGTTTGACTAAACCGCATGCCAGATACCCGGCTTAGAAAACTATGTGCCAGCCGACAGAATCAGCATAACCTCTCTGTGCGCGAGCACGGTATCAGGGTCGCGCTGGAATGCTGCGACATACTTTGGACCGAACTCGCCGCCCGCCTCCGACAACTTGAGCAGCGCACGTGCTTGCGCGAGCAAGGCTTCCGCTTCGCTTGTCATTAGGGGTTCGTCAGCGTCCAGCATCTCGTCGATGCGCACGATCAGTTCGGAGACGGAATGCAGCCATGCGAACTGCTCGTGGTTGATGACGAGTTGCAACAACTCGCCGCTTGCGACACGACCGTGTACCTGTTCGTAGGCGGCGCGCTCAGTATCGAGCAGTGCTTTATGCAAGTGCAGCAATCCACGGCGCAGATCGCGCAGGCGCTGAAGCGTAGCTTCGGACGCAGCATTGTCGGCAGGCAGATTCTCGTTCATATGTCCCTTGTGTCTCTGCAAGCTTGCAGCGCAGTCTCTCCGACTTCTTCGCGGTGCTTGCTTAACTAATCGTCTCCGGCTCCCGCTGCGATTGCTCTAGGCTCTACCGGCAGACCGGCGGCCTGCCATGCCGCCCAGCCGCCCACGAGGGCACGTGCTTTCTTCCAGCCAGCTTGTCTGAGTTCCTGCGCCACACGGGCGCTCGTTGCTTCATTCGTTCAAGCACAGTAGGCGATCAGCCACGCCTCCTGTTTAAGACCGAGTTCACGCGCGCGGGCCACCACATGATCAGGCGGCAGCCGCACCGCCCCTTTCGCCTGAGCGGTTTCTCCTTCGAGGCTGCGTTCGGTACGCACATCTAGGAGCACGACCGGCTCTTTCGCTCGCCACAGGCTCTTTAATTCTTCGAGCGAAATTCTTTGCGGGCCGACTAGCACGCTATCGCCTGCCGCACCAAGCGAACATGACGCGCCGGGGTCGGTCGAACAGACGACAACCTGCTCGCCGTCAGATGAAGGCGCTGAAGCTCCGCGCAAATCGGTTGCGGCCGACCCTTCGGCGTGTGAACCGTCACTAACATTGTCGGCTTCAGCTTCCGGCAGTGCCGGGCCGGGACCGAACTCCCGCGCCACATCACTGCCGACCGCTTCAGCGGCCTCTTTGGAAGCCCGTCTGCGGGCGGCCCGTGCCAGCAGCATGGGCGACCCGCCATGTAGCACGACCGACGCAAGCACCACGAGCGAACAGACCTCGAACAGTTGCCTACTGCCGTCCAGCCCGGCAAAGACCGGCAATAGAATCAGCAGCAAGGAACTAAGCCCGCGCGGCCCGTACCATGCGATCAGCAAGCGCCCGCGCGGCTCCACGCCCGAACCTAACAGCGACAAGAGATAAACCGGCGTGCGGATTAACAGCGCAACGCCCGCGAAGAGTAGCACTGGCCCGTTGATGACCCTGAACCCGGTCCAGATCAAGGAACTGCCCAGCAACACGAACGTCAACAGCAGCAGCATCTCGGCGGTCACGCCGCCGTACTCTACGAAGCAGTCGCAGAGTTCAACATCGAGCGCCGCAATCGTCATCCCGGCGGCAAACGCGGCGAGAAAGCCACTGCCATGCACAGCTTCGGCCGCGGCGAAGGCCGTGAAGGCGACGCCGAGCGAGTAGAGCGACTCGTAGTCGCGTCGCACACCCAAACGCTTTCTGATTAGGTCCAACGCCGCCACGCCGAGCAAGCCGATGAGAATGCCAGCGCCGGGGCCGAGGATGAATAGATTAAGCCCTAGCTTGGCAAAGGCAGCGCCGTCGAGGCTAGTGCCCGGATTGAGAAAAGCCATCGCGATCAGCACGACCGGCAGCAGGACCACATCGTTGAGGCCGCTCTCAAGTTGCAACCCATGCCGCGCATCCGTGGGGATGTCGCGGCGGCGCAGCAGCCCGCGCAGCAAAACCGGATCGCTGGAAGCGAGCGCCGCGCCGAGAATGGCCGCCGCCGCAACCGACAGTCCGAGCAGCCACCAACCGGCGACGGCTATGAGTGCGGCTGTCAGCAGTGTGCCCGGTCCTAATAATCTTAGGGCTAAGCTTGCGCGCCGCCGCACCTCTGCGATGTTAAGCGAGACGGCATCTGTAAACAGTACGAGGGCGAGACTCAAGTTAGCGACAACACGTAGCGCCGGGGAGTCAAGCGCGATATTGAGCACGCCCAAGACCGACGGGGCCGAGCACAGCGCCGAGCGCGAGAAAGACAGCCACTTGCGGCAAGCCGCTGCGCTCGATCAGCCCCGACAGCAGCGCCGACACGATAATCACGACGCCAATAATGGCGAGCGTGGCCGTGAACGAGTCTGCACTAAACGAATTCATCCCGAAGCACCCTCCGCGCGCACGCGCCTTGCCTGTTTCGACTCAGACCGCGACCGCATCATAAACCCATTGCCTTCAGTCATCGCAAACCTCGTTACGTCCTTACTTCAAAGTGACTCGAAGAACACCTCGTCAACGTAGCACCAGCCCCAGTCCTCGCCCGGCTCAAATGATTTAATGATCGGATGCTTTGTTTGATTGAAATGTTTGGTCGCATGCTTGTTGGGGGAATCGTCACAGCACCCGACGTGCCCACACTCCATGCAGAGACGCAGATGCATCCACCTGCCGCCAATGCGCAAACAGTCTTCACAACCGTCCGCGCTCGGCGTGACCTCTTTGACTTGCTTCAGATGTGTGCAACCAGCCGCCATCTTATTCTCCCTTTATCTTGGTCGTGTCACAAAAAGTTTTCTAGCTACACCAAATATTGAGGTAGCATTGCGTTTGTTGCCGCTACTAATTGTACCCAAAATATTTTTTTGTCACACTGCCGCCGATTATCTGCTAGCCTCAACGTTTGCACCAGAACCGTTTTGCTGTACCACAGGAGAAAAGATTATGCGCAGCAACTTCTTTGCCCCTAGTTCGCTTGCCATCCTTGCACTTTGCCTCTGCATAATCTGCGGCGGTGCGGTGCAGCGGGTGGACTCTGACTATCTGAGCAGCAGTAATATTCAATCTGCTGATCACGTCTTCGAGAGTTTTGAGCAGGCGTTTCGCACGCCGGACAAAGTGCGACATCTCAACCTCAAAGAGTTTGACCCTGAGATGAAACATCTGTCTCCTCGATTGGGGACGTTGGTTAATTTAGAGACATTGGAGTTGTCGTGTCTGGAAAAGTTGGAAGACCTGCCCGCCGAGATCGGTAAGTTGCGAAAGTTAACCGCACTAGTTATCGATAATGGCAATGGTTGCCAGATGAACATTTCCATTCCCCGCACTATCGGTCAACTGGAAAATCTGAAAGTCTTGACGTTATATGGCGCACTCGATCCGCGAGACATCGGTGTCGAGCAACCGCGCCGCCAAGCCAAACGCAAAAGCCTACCGCCAACAATCGCCAACCTACGGAATCTGGAAGAACTAAACTTAGGCCGAAATGGTCTGCCGGCCGTGCCCGTAGAGATCGCCGCCCTGCATAAATTAAAACGGTTGGGGTTGGACTATAACGCCATTCATGAAATCCCATCTGCGGTCGGTAATTTGACACAGCTAGAGGAACTCTCGTTACGTTCAAACGGCGGCGTCCGGTTGCCTCAGTCCTTAGCTGCGCTGAAGGGCTTGAAAGTCTATCTGGGGAATAATTATCTTAAACTTAAAGACCAACAAAAGTTACGCAGCCGCTTCCCCAAGCTTGTGTTCTTTTTTGATAATGAGTTCGATGATGAAGCAGCGAATGAGGAAGCCGCCAAGCCGAAACCCAAAGCTCGTAGGGCACGGAAACGATAACCAACGGCCGGGGCATGCAGCGGCACAAACACGCCCCTTTCTTGACCATACGGAAGCCTTCCAATACAGTTTAGCTTAAGCTGAGTTTAGATTTGGCCTTGGGGAAGTTGAAACGCCGAAGGCTATCAACTTAAAGTACTGACGTTTAATCCGCTCCAATAGCAAAGAGCAGAGAGTGTTAGGCTATTCGGGCCGCAGACGCAGCGCCGCCCGGTAGCCGGTGTAGAGCTTGATGAAAGAATTGAATGATCCCGAAGCCATCGGCGGCCATCTGGTAATTATCGGCGGGGCGGAAGATAAGTATAACGAGCGCCGCATCCTGCATAAGTTCATTGCGCTGGCAGGCGGGCTTGAGGCGCGCATCGTGATCGTGCCCGTCGCTTCCGATTACCCGGAATTTTCCGCCGATGTCTACACGCAAACTTTTCGCAACCTCGGTCTTCAACGGGTCAAGGTCCTGCGCGCAACTTCGCGTCAGGCCGTGATTGATGCGGACGCGGCCGAGTTGCTTGCAGATGCAACCGGCGTCTTTATCTCCGGTGGCGACCAGATGCGCCTCGTCTCCATGCTCGGCGGCACAGAGTTCGCGCGTCGATTGGAGGAGCGCGTGCGGCACAGTCCACTTGTGCTCGCAGGATCGAGCGCGGGCGCGGCGGGCATGAGTGCGACGATGATCGTGCGCGGCGACGCGACCATGCACCCCAACAAGAATGCCGTGCGCCTCTCGCCGGGACTGGGCATCTTGCGCAACATCATCATCGACCAGCACTTCACGGAACGCGGCCGTTTGAGCCGCTTGCTCACGGCCGTCTCGTACAACCCGCGGCAACTCGGACTAGGGATTGACGAGAACACCGCCGTCATCATCTCGCATGACGGCACACTTGAGGTCCACGGCCACGGCACTGTGACTATTGTTGACGGCTCGCGCATCACCTACAACGACATCGCCGAGGTCGAAGACGTGCAACCTTTCGCCGTTGCCGGTGTCCAGTTGCACATACTCCGCGACGGGCTGCGCTACGACATCGCGCACCGCGCGCCCGTGCCCGTCACCGAAGAATTTTTGTTGCCGGACATTGAATAAAGCAATTAGTAGTCAGTAGAAGAATGAAGGCTTTGCTATTGACTGCTGGCTACTCTTAAGCAGAAGGACTCTCGACATGCGTATCCTTGAAACGAAAGCCTTGCGCGGCGCGAATTATTGGAGCGGTTATCGGAAGAAACTGATCGTGATGCGGCTTGACCTCGAAGACTTCGAGCAGCGGCCGACTGACAAGATCGAAAATTTCACCGCGCGCCTGCAAGAGGTGATGCCGAGTTTGATCAAGCACGGGTGCAGTTATCAGGAGCCGGGCGGCTTCCTGCGCCGCGTCGCAGAGGGTACGTGGGCGGGGCATGTCGTCGAGCACCTCGCGCTGGAATTGCAGACGCTCGCCGGGATGGACACAGGCTACGGGCGCACGCGCGAAACAAATCAAACGGGCGTCTATAACGTCGTCTTCAGCTACATCGAAGAAGACGCGGGCCGCTACGCCGCGCGCGCCGCGGTCAAACTCTTTGAGGACCTCGCCGCCGGCACACCGACCGCAGAACTCTTGCAGGTTGTTGCCGCCGACGTGCAACGCCTGCGCGAAATCCGCGAAGACGTGCGCTTCGGCCCTTCGACCGGAGCCATCGTGCAGGAAGCGGAACAACGCGACATTCCGCACATCCGGCTCAACACGCAATCGCTGGTCCAACTCGGCTACGGCGTCAACCAGCAACGCATTCAAGCCACCGTCACGGGCCGCACCAACATGATCGCCGTTGACTTGGCCTCGGACAAAGACGCGACGAAAAAGCTGCTCGGCAGTATGGGCGTGCCTGTGCCGCGTGGCTATCAGATTGTTGATGAAGACGAGATCGAGCGGACGGTCGAGCGGCTGGGCTTTCCCGTCGCCATCAAACCGCTCGACGCTAATCACGGCAAGGGCATCACCGTCGGCTTGAACACGCTTGAAGAAGTGCGCGCGGCCTTTCCACTCGCAAAAAAATATTCACGCCGCGTGATCATCGAGCAGTCGCTAACGGGTCAAGACTTCCGCGCGCTCGTCATCAATAATCGCCTCGTCGCCGTCGCCGAGCGCATCCCGGCACACGTCGTCGGCGATGGCGAACATACAATCCACGAGTTGATTGAACTAACGAACCAAGACCCACGGCGCGGTTATGGACACGAAAATGTCTTGACGTTGATCGATCTCGACGCGCAGACCGAGAGTCTGCTCGCCGCGCGCGGTTACACGCCCGATACCGTGCTGCCCGCAGGTGAAATGTTCTACCTCAAAACGACCGCGAACATTTCGACCGGCGGGACGGCGATTGATCGCACGGACGAGGTTCACCCGTTCAACGTCTCACTCTTCGAGCGCATCGCGCGCATCATCGGGCTGGACGTGGCCGGCATCGACGTAGTTGCGCCCGACATCACGACGCCGCTGCCGGAGAACGGCGGCGGCATCATCGAGGTCAACGCCGCGCCCGGCTTTCGCATGCATCTCGCGCCCTCGGACGGCCTCGCGCGTAACGTCGCCGAGCACGTCATGGACATGCTCTTTCCACCCGGCACACCCGCGCGCGTGCCCGTCATCGCCGTCACCGGCACGAACGGCAAGACCACGACCACACGGCTCATCGCGCACATCGTCAAGAACTCCGGCCGCAACGTCGGCTTCACCACGACCGAAGGCATCTATATCGGCAACAGCCTCATTCAACCCGGCGACAACACAGGCCCCGTCTCCGCGCAACTGGTCCTCAAAGACCCGACCGTCGAGATCGCGGTCCTCGAAACCGCGCGCGGCGGGATCATCCGCGCCGGCCTCGGCTTCGACCGCTGCGACATCGGCGTCGTGATGAACGTGACCGTCGATCATCTCGGTCTGAAAGACATCGAGACGATTGAAGATATGGCGCGGGTCAAGGCGGTCGTCCCGCGCGCCGTTAGCGAGAGCGGCTATGCTGTCTTGAACGCCGACGACGAACTCGTCTATGCGATGCGCGCAGACACGCCGGGGGACGTCGCGCTCTTTAGCATGGAGGAACAGAACCCGCACATCGTAGAGCACACGAACGAGGGCGGTATCGCCTGCGTCTTTGAGAACGGCTACGTGACGCTGCTTAAGGGTAAGTGGAAGGTGCGAATCGAGAAGGTCATCAATATTCCGTTGACCTACGGCGGCCGCGCCGCGTTCATGATTCAGAACGTGCTGGCCGCAACCCTCGCGGCCTATCTGCAAAGTATCAGCCTTGAAGATATACGGGGCGGGCTGACAACCTTTGTGCCGTCGGTTGCGCAGACGCCCGGACGTTTGAACTTGATCGAGATGGGCGACTTCACGGTCTTGATCGACTTCGCGCATAACCCCGCCGGGATGGAGGCGCTGCAACGCTTCATCGCCAAGTTCCCAAACAAGATCAAGACCGGCGTGATCGGCGGCACGGGTGATCGCCGCGATGACGACTTGCTCTTGTACGGGCGGATCGCCGCGCAAATGTTCACCAATATCATCGTCCGCGAAGACGACGACCTGCGTGGACGCGTGCCCGGCGACTCAACCCGATTCGTCATCGAGGGTGTAAAGAGCGTCAATCCGGACCTGCCCGTGCGCGAGATCAGCGATCCGGTCGAAGCGATACATTACGCGCTCAAGCACGCGCGCAAAGGCGAACTGGTCGTGCTACTCGCCGATAACGTCAGTCGCTCGGTCGAGCTTGTTAGTAAGTTCCGCGAACAACTCACGCCGGTTAAGGTCGTCCATGAAGACATCCCGAACCAGCACGCTTGAGCCGTCAGTCACGATAGATAGCAACCTGCGCTTCGTGCCCTGAAGTGATCCATGCGCGGTACATGCCTTCGCTGTTGAAGGGCAGCGTGACGTTACCCATGTGATCGACGGCAATGAGGCCGCCTTCGCCGCCCATCTCGCGCAGCGTTTGGCTGACGACCTGCGCGCAAGCATCGTCGAGCGTCAAGCCCTTGTACTTCATCAGGCAAGCCACGTCGTAGGCGGCCACGGTGCGGATGAAGAACTCGCCGTGCCCGGTGCAAGAGATAGCGCAGGTCCGGTCGTCTGCGTATGTGCCCGCACCGATGAGCGCCGTATCGCCGACGCGCCCGAATCGTTTGTTGGTCATGCCGCCGGTTGAAGTGGCGGCCGCGAGATGTCCGTGCGCGTCGCGCGCGACCGCGCCGACCGTGCCAAACTTTTTCACGGGCGTATGATCCAACGCGACTTCCCGCTCCTGCCGCGCTTGCAATAATTGTTCGTACCTTAATGCGTCAAAGAAATATTCCGCCGGGGCAAACTCGACACCGGCTTCACGCGCAAACTCCTCCGCGCCGCGCCCACACAACAGCACGTGCGGTGTCTCGTCCATCACGCGGCGGGCCAGTATGATTGGATTTCTAATGCCGCCGATTGCCGCCACCGCACCGGCGCGCAAATCCTCGCCCGACATGATCGCCGCGTCCATCTCATGCTGCTCGGTGTGCGTAAACACCGACCCACGACCGGCATTAAAGAGCGGATTATCTTCGAGCATGCAGACGCTCGCCTCCACCGCGTCGAGCGCCGCGCCGCCACCCGTCAACACCGCCCAACCGCCCATCATCGCTTGCTGCAAACCGTCTCGATAGGCACGCTCACGTTCAGCACTCATCGCCGCCCGTTGAATTGTCCCCGCGCCGCCGTGCAGCGCCAGCGCCAGCCTTGCTTCAACCTTCGTTTCAGAGTCCATGATTGAAAGACTAACCCACTCTGCGCTGAAAGTGCAGTGGTTGCATCAAGGGCCGGTTGCAGCCAATTAGACACTTCCATGCCCAAGTTAGATTAAGCCGCCAGCCCGTCGTCCAATGAAGTTGCTGAGCTTTATTTGATCGCCCTAACAAATCTGTGAAGAATCCTATTCCTTATTCCAGATTCGTGAGATTTCCCCACTGTACAAATCACGCTTCACGGCGATGCGCTGCACGTAGACACGCGTTGTTGATCTACTCTGATGGTCGAGCGCGTTTTGCGTCGCCGTGATGTCACCCGTGAACTCGCTAACGATGCGCGCAAACGTGTGGCGCGTGCGGTGCAGATGAAAATCTTCAACGCCCGCCTCGCGCGCGTACTTCTTCAGGTTCTTCACGAAGCAGTGGGAAGTTAAAGCCTCACCCGGCTGCCCCGCCCTATCGTGCCTCGTCCACAGTGGCGCGTCCGTCTTCAGGGCATGCAACCTATTGGCTGACGAGAGATAATCGAGTAGCGCCTCCTTCACCTGCGGCTCGCGCACCTCCCTGCCCCGGTAGTCCCCGCCCTTGGCGCGATACTCCAGCACAAGCGTCTCCCCGATGTGCACATCTTTACCACGCAGGCTGATCGCTTCATGTCTGCGCAGCCCCGTTGCTAGGTACAGAAGCAGCAGCGCGTAGTCTCGTTTGGCGACGATATCACCAGCCAACGCACGCCTGCGCACTGCGCCGACGAGTGCCCCCACTTCCTCGTCGGACAGGGACTTCACGCTTTCAGTCTGATACGGCTTCGGCGCTTTCGGGCGGGCCATCCTTGCCGGGTTTCTGCGGACGTGTTGACCTACTTCCGGGTCTTTCAACGCCCAAGAGTAGAAGGAAGAAAGCAGGCAGGCGTGCTGATAAGTCGTCCCCGGCTTTACCCCCTTCTCTGCCAAGTCCGCCAGCCAACCCTGAACGTCTCCCGGCTCCACTGCGCCCGGCAGCTTACCAACATGTCGAAAGAAGGAGATGATGATGCGCTGCTTATCCCTAAGTAGGTCCTGACGCCGCGTGCTCTCGCCGGTCGTGGCGGCTGCCCAGAGCGAGACAGCACCCTTCAATGCTACCTGCTGGTTTACTGATGTTGGAACGAGTGCTGTTTGAGGCTGTTCTTCGTCCATTTTGGTTGCGTTACGGAAATTACTTTCAAGCGCGCAAGTTATTCTCGTGCGTTTCGCTATACCGCTACTGCGAATAAGGTTAGATAATGGCTTGACGCCCGTTTGCTGGGAGACTAATCACGCGTCGTGCGGCGGCTCGCAATGCCGTTTCGCTTCACGCACCGGTCAGGCACAGCTTACTCTCCGCCAGGTTCAGACAATGCGCAAGCTGCTCGGCCAGCACTTTAACCTGTGGTTCGTGAATCAAGTTGTAATGATTGCCGGGGACGCGATGCACCTCGACGCCTTCGAGCGCCAGTCTGCTCCAACCAAGCGTAGGGTCTGCGACATGATCCCGGCTCTCTGGGTTATCGCGGTCGTCCGTGCGAAAAAGAGTGATCTGCCCGGCATACTCCTGCGGCACATAGCTGTTTAAAGCGCGCGCGTTGAATTTGTAGACCGACATGAGCCGGCGCGCTTCTGTCAGCCCGAAGTCGGGCGGATACATGCCCGCCTCTTTAGCCAGCTGGATGATGTGAAGCAACTGTTCGTCGGGCGTGAGCCGGCGCAGGTGCTCGCGTGAGATTGGAATGTAGCCGTCGAACCAATACATTAAAAAGTCGGAGTGGTCGCTGTCAGATGTGCTGTTTAGTTGTGGGACAGCGTTGGCCGAGTCTTGGCTCGGAACATGGACCTGCGTATCAAACAGAGCGAGTATGGCGAGCGTTTGCCCCTGCGCGTGCAGTTGCCGCGCCATCTCGAAGGCGACGACGCCACCCATTGACCAGCCGCCGAGAAAATAAGGACCGTGCGGTTGAATCTCACGCATTTTTTCGCAGTAGAGAGTTGCCATCTCTTCGATGCGTGGAGCGAGCGGCTCGTCGGCGTCTGCCTCTCGGCCCTGCGATTGAAAGGCGTAGAAGGGCTGCTGCGCGCCCAGATGTTTAGCGAGTTGCGCGTATGCGAGCGCACTGCCCGTCGCCGAGTGGACACAAAAGAAGGGCGGCTTTGACCCACCAACCCTGATGGCGACGACCGACGAACGATGGCCGAAGTCTTGCTGTTCACGAATCAGAACTGCAAGCTCTTCGATTGTCGGGTGCTCAAGCAGCAACGCCGCCGGCAGGTCTATGTGCAGCTGCTTTTCGATGTTGGAGACGACGCGAATCGCCAGCATAGAATGGCCGCCGAGTTGAAAAAAATCGTCCGTCACCCCGACGGACGTAAGGCCGAGGACAGTCTCCCATATCTGAGCTAAACGAAACTCAAGCACGTCGCGCGGCGGGACAAACCCATTCGCTTGTGCGGGGCGTTGCTGTTTTGCGGCGACGGCATTGAGAATGCTTTCCACGTCCCCGGAGTCAGCGGCTATCCGTCTTGCGCGCGCCGATTTTGATTGAGGCTTGTCAGATTTCATCACGGTTCGGAGCCTTCGCTATCTTCCGAGTCAAGGCTTAAAAGCGCGCCGTCAGGGAGCGCAGTCAATGGCTTGTGGTTGCGCCCGACGAGGAATTCCGGGCGCGGTTCTTTCTTCGGTTGCGGAATGTTTTCGATGCTGTTGTACGTGACGACGACGGAAATTCGGTCGAACGGGGAGATGTTGTTGGGCGAAGCGTGAACGATGTTCGGATGAAAAAAGATGACTGAGCCGGCCCGACACTTGGGCGACACGATGCCGTATTGAGAAACCAACTCGGCGATCATCTCTCTGTCGAACGAGAATTTGAGTTGCGCCGTCACGGTCGAAATCCATGCCGGACTCTGCCGGTAAGGTTTGGGGCGGTCGGTCGGGTCGGATAGCAAATCGTCGCGGTTCGGCAGATCGAACACGCCCTCGCGGTGCGAACCCGGAATGAAGAACATGGGTCCGTTGAATTCCGTCATATCATCAAGGAACACAGCCGCATTGATCACACGGGGCGTCGGCATGCCATCCTCATTCAACCAGTACACGTAGTCTTGATGCCATTCCCAAAGGTCGCCGACGAAAGCGACCTTAGCGTTGATCTTGATCTGATAGATGTAGACCGAACTTTCAAGGATTTGGATTGACGGCTCAAGGATTCGCGGATGGCGCGCCAGTCGTTGAAAGATTTCGTTCTCCAGATGCGGACCGTAGACGGAGCGGACAGCGCCCCCCTCCGCCTCGACGATTCTGCCCAGCCCCTCTCGATTAAAGATCGAAGGTAGTTGTGCTCTCAGCGCCTCAACCTCAGTTTGAGAAAAATGGTCGTCGAGACAGAGAAAGCCCTGCTCCCAGAAGGTCTTCAACTGCTCTTGTGTGAGGCGCATTAAGCACCGACCCCTTTCTTCATCCTTAACGAGTAATCCGGCTTTGTTTGCAGACGGCACTCAAACTAAACATTTGACCATCTTTCAAAACACCGGCTGCAACTCGCTCACCGGGAGATTTAGGGCAGTTGCTTTGGTAACGTTTTCAGGGCAGAAGCTATAAGGGTTCATCGGGTCGCCTGCGATACTCTCAATCGGTAACGTCCGACCGACTCCGCATTCTTCGGCGAGGCTCAGCAGGACTTGCAGGACGGCCTTGTCCTCAAGGGCAAAGCCCGTCGAGTCGAATACCGTCTGGGCGTCTCTGAATGAGGCATAGTTCTGCTCGTTCCTGACGAGTTCGATGAGCGAAGGGCCTATCTCTTCGGGCGACAACTGTTGACACTCGCCCTCGATCAAGGCTTGCGGCAGGTAATCAGGCGACACAAGACTACGCTTAAGCAGGCCGAGCGGCAGCTCGATTTTTTTCGGCAGGTCGGAGCCGACGGCGTTGATATGCACCCACGATTTGAGATGTTCGTCGGAGATGACGGGGGCAGCGCCTATCGGAACAGAAGTCGCGGTACAGATGATGTCGGCTTCTCGTTCGAGAATCTCGCGCGGCACGATCTGCACGTCGAGGTCCATGAAACTACTTCTATCCAGAAAGGAGCGTGCGTGGCTTGGCTCAATATCGTAGATGAGCACTTGCTTGATGTTGAAAATACGTGACAGCGCGTGCAACTGTGTGACCGCCTGCGCCCCGCAGCCGACCAACCCGACGACCTCGCTCGCCCGCCGCGCGAGAATCTGGCTGGCAATCGCAGAGGCCGCGCCCGTCCGCAACGCAGTGGCAAATGTGCCGTCAATGAGTGCCATCAAGTGGCCTGTGCAGATGTCGTAGAGGCTGATGGTGGAAATGATTGTCGGTACGTTGTAGCGGGTCGGGTTCTTCGGGTTGTAGCCCACCATTTTGACGATGGCGACTTCGCCGATTTGCATCACGGGCATCCATTCCAGAACGCCGGGAAAAGGCTTATGATAGGCAAAACCGTCGCGTTGCCTGACGATGGTTGCCGCGTCGTCAAAAGTCTCGAAAGTCTGCTTCAAAGTCCCGATGACATTATCCATAAGTTGGTTCAAACCAACTTGACCAACCAATTTCGCAATATCATCCCTGGTGAGAACTGTGGTTTCCATGCGAACGCTCATACCTCTTATCCGGTGAAGTCAGGCAATCTGTTTTCGTAACACGCTATTGTGAGGGACGGCTCAAGAATTTTCAACGCGCTTCAAACTCTGCGGTGGAAATATAACAGGCGCACCGAAATACTTCCGAACTGCTTGATAACTTTACCTTGACGAAAGAATTACTTTGCCGATTTTTGAGTAGCCTGAACAGCGTGCTGTCGGCTTTCCGGGGGGCTGCTTCGGTCGTGAGCTTTTAGATGAGGGAGTCATGCAAAATGTTGGTCGTCATTGTGGCGCATCGCCGAAATTATTCTGACCCGCTTTGGCTCGCTGCTAATGCGGCGCGGTCTATTTTGCCGTTCGGCGTTAAAGGCCACGCGCTCACCAGCACGAATGCTGTGGGAATCATATAGTCTGGCAGCAGGCTGAGCAGATGGCGGCGCAAGTCGCTTGCGCGGGGCGGGTTCGACTCAGGCGCAGGAATGAGATAGGCGATGAGCCGCGACCCGTCAGAGACATCATGTGTGGCCTGCACAGCCGCATCGCGGATTGACGGGTGCTGTCTGAGCGCAGCCTCAACTTCGCCCGGCTCAACCCGTTGGCCGCGAATTTTCACCTGCCGGTCTGCGCGGCCAAGAAACTCAAGCCGCCCGTCGGGCAGATAGCGCGCCAAATCGCCTGTCCTGTAAAGGCGTGTGCCGGGTGCGGAGCTAAAGGGATTGGGAATAAAACGCTCCGCCGTCATTGCGGGGCGGTTCAGATAGCCACGCGCCAGACCTGCGCCGCCCGCGTATAGTTCACCCGTCGCGCCGATTGCCACCGGCTGTAGCTCATGGTCGAGCAGATAAATGTTGATATTAGAGATCGGGCGGCCAATCAGAATGCGACGATGCAAGGGCTGCTGCTCGACATCGAAAAATGTGGCGTCCGCCGCAATCTCCGACGAGCCGTAGAGATTGATCAAATGTCTGCCGGGCAGCAGTGCTTGAAATCGCTCGCAGAGAGGCAGGGTCAATTCTTCGCCGCTCGTAAACCAATACTTGAGCTGCGGCAGGCGCACATGCAAATCGTCCTGTAGGTCGAATAGTAAATTCAGAAAACTCGGCACGAGCACAATCCGCGTGACACGATGCGTCGCCAACAGTTCGACCAGAGCAGTTAAATTCGAGAGTACCGGGTTGGGGATCAAGACCAGCGGCACGCCGCGCAGCAGCGGCCCGAAAATCTCCCACACCGAATCAACAAAGCTTAGTGTGGTCTTCTGGCAACAGACATCCTCCGCCAAGAAGCCGTAAGTGTCCCACATCCACTGAAAGCGGTTCAGCGCGCCGACGTGGAGACATAGAACTCCCTTCGGTTTACCCGTCGAGCCAGAAGTGTAGATACAATAGGCCAGATTTTCGGGAGACATCGGAACCAAAGGATTGTCAGAACTGGCAAGCTCGATGGCAGGCCAGTCCGCGTCGAGCAGTATCTCAAGCGCATCGTTTGGGGGCAGCGAAGCGCGCCACGCTTGCGTGCTGACGAGTATCCTGACGCCGGAATCCTGAATCATCCACGCCAGTCGTTCAACCGGGTACGACGGGTCGAGGGGCAGGTATGCGCCGCCCGCCTTCAGGATGCCGAGGAGTCCGACCATCATCTCAATTGAGCGTTCGACACAAAGGGCCGACGATTGTTTCTGTAGCGACGCCCTGAGCGCGCAAGTGATGTGCGAGCCGGTTGGCGCGCATGTTCAACTCGCCATACGTCAGATAGCGCTCACCGCAGACGACCGCCTGCGCGTCGGGGGTCGTCGCCACCTGCCGCTCAAATTCTTCATGTATGCACCGCGCAGGCAGCGGTGCTGCCGTATCATTCCACTCGAACACCACCTGCCGGTACTCGGCGTCGCTCATCAAACAGGGCTGACTGCTAGCGGCTGTCTGCGGCTGATTCGTTTCCTTCATGCCGGTGCTATCTTGCGAGTTGCGTGTGAATTGCTTTGTCGGGTGCAGCGAGCAAGCTGCTTAACTGTTCGACGGTGCGCTCGGTCGCGCCGCGATTTTGCTCGAAAGCGGCTTGCGCGTTTGCGCCGAGGGTGCGTCTGCGTTCCTCGTCTTGCAACAGCTCGGTTAATTTTCCTGCGAGCACGTCGGGTGCTTCCGCCTCCGTCATCGGCTGCATCTGGACAAGGCCATCGGCCGCCAAAAAAGTTTGCACAATCGCCGCAAAGTTCGCTGTATGCGCGCCCGTCAACATGCATGCTCCGGCTGCCGCAGGCTCTATCATGCTATGCCCGCCTTTGGCAGGGATGCTGCCGCCGAGAAAAACTATGTCGGCCATCTGATAGAGCGCGCGCAGTTCGCCTATGCTATCCAGCAAGATTACCTCGCACGCCGTATCTTTAGTGCTCTGCGGGGCCGAACGCCGCACCCAGTTGAAGCCGGACGACGCCAACAGGGTGGCGACCTCCGCGAAGCGGTGCGACTCTCTGGGCGCGATGAGCAATCTCGCCTGCCGCCCTTCTGCCCGCTTTCGTACCTGCTTGAAAGCCTCAAGGAGAATGCGTTCTTCGGGCATGTGTGTGCTGGCCGCGACGATGAGCGGGCGTTCCTCGCCGAAACGAAACCGCTTGCCGAGTTCGCTGGCCGACGACTGTTCGGCGGCAGCAAGTTCGATGTCGAATTTCATGTTGCCCGTCACGCGCACGCGTTCGGTTGAAAGCCCTAGTTGCCGCATGCGTTCGGCATCGCCTTCTGTTTGCATGAGCGCCAGATTGAGGTCGTCTACGGCGCGCGCCATGAAGCCCGACACGGGCTTGTAGCTGAGCAGTGCTCGCGGCGAGAGTCGCCCGTTGATAATCGCAGTGGGCACGTTGCGCTTGCGACATTCGCGCAGGAAGCGCGGCCACAACTCACGCTCTATGATGAGCACGACCGCAGGGTTAATGCTGCGGAGCGCACGGCGCACCGTCCATTTCCAATCCGTCGGAAAATAAAAGACCCCAGCGGCTTCCTCTTTGAACATGTCGCGCGCCATGAACTGCCCGGCCATTGATGTCGTCGTAATAACAAGGTCGTATCCGGGGAAGCGTGCCCGAATTTGACGCGCCAACTGGCGCGCGATCAGCACCTCGCCGACGCAAATACAGTGAATCCAGAGCACAGGGCGGCCACCCGTCGCCGCCAGAGCTTGATACTGCCCGAAGCGTGCCCGCAGACGTTCGAGAGTTCGTCTGTCGCGCCGCACGCTGCGAATCGTGAAAGGCAGAAATCGTATAAATTCGATGATGAGAAAAATGCTGAGCAGGAAGTACATCTATTTGGTCTGAGCCTGATGAGAAATGAGACGCCGGCCGGTGAGGGAGAATGTTTCGCGTCCGGTTAAGACCTTCGATGCCTGCCCGTCACCCGCTCAGCTTGGAGTCTTTTATAACATGAAAGGGGCGACGGAAAACAAACCCTCTCCTTGAACAAACCCGCGCCCGTACAATACAATTGGCTCGCTCCCGTTTGCTTCAACGCTACGCTTGGCGACGAACTCAAAGAAACTTCATCGCTGTCGGAATGGTTTGAGTTTAGACTGGAAGTGCTGCCAGCATTTGAACTGCCTGACATGACTTTCCTCATATGCAGCAGCGTGGGCAGAACTGTGATCAAGCACCTTCATCTCCCCGGAAGGTGTCCCGGCGTTCTTGATTTTTGCTTTCGGCAACAAGGGTATTGACGGCCTTATGTTTTAACTATCAGAGTTTTTAACAGCAAACGCTCACTGCCCGGCCTCCGTTAAATCCCTTTGCTGTAGCCCCCTCAGAATTTCAACATCCTCAGTCACACAACAGACGATGTACCCACACACGACTCCGTTTTTTGATCTGGCCGACGCCCCCTCCACGCTGGTTGAGTTATTACGTTGGCGAGCCGCGCGGCAGCCCGACCAACTCGCATGGACTTTTCTCACCGATGGAGACAAAGAAGAGAGCAGGCTGACTTATCTGCAACTCGACAGGCAAGCAGCAAGCATTGCGGGCCGGCTTCGGGCGCACAAGGCAGAGGGTCAGCGGGTGCTAATCCTCTGCCCGCCCGGCAAGAGCTTTATCAGTGCTTTCTTCGGTTGCCTCTACGCGGGCGCAATCGCCGTGCCCGCTTATCCCCCAAGACTCAATCACAATCTTGCGCGGATGCAATCAATCGTCAGCGACGCGCAACCTTCGCTAGTGCTCACGTCCAGTGATCTGCTTAAGCGACTACAAACATCTTTCGCTGTGGATGAACACCTGCGCCAGCTTATGTGGCTTGATGCGGACGTGCTCGGCGAACACGAGTCGCCTGACGCCCACATCCACCGCGCGCAAAACTCCGATTTGGCATTTCTACAGTACACGTCCGGCTCAACCGGCACGCCGAAGGGCGTGATGCTCAGCCACGAAAACTTACTGCATAACGCAGGGCTTGTTTATCAAGCTTGTTCGCACACTTCCTCAGACAGATACTTTTCATGGCTGCCTACCTTTCACGACATGGGCTTCATGGCTGGCGTGTTGCAGCCCTTATACGCGGGGATTCCCGCCATTCTGATGTCGCCCGCCGCGTTCTTACAACGTCCGGCGAGTTGGCTTCAGGCCATCTCGCGCTATCGTGCGACGACCAGCGGAGCACCTGATTTTGCTTTCGATTTATGTGCCCGAAAAGTTAAGCCGGAGCAGCTTGCAGGCATTGACCTGAGCAGTTGGACGATTGCTTTCAACGGCGCAGAGCCAGTTCGTGAAGAGACTTTAAGAAGATTCAACGCCGCCTTCGAGCCTTTCGGTTTTCGCCCGCAAGCCTTTTACCCTTGCTACGGACTGGCGGAGGCCACCTTGATGGTTTCAGGCAGCCGCAAGCTCACGAAGCCGTGCATCGCTTCGCTAGATACGCGCGCGCTGGCAGAGAATCGTGTCGTCGAGGCCGAAGGCAGTGAAGCGCAATCGCAAAGTTTCGTCGGCTGCGGCGAACCGCTGCCCGGCCAGAAGGTGCTGATAGTTCACCCGGAAACTTTGCTGCCATGCGCTCCGTCTGAGGTCGGAGAAATCTGGGTTTCGGGGCCGAGCGTGGCGCAAGGATACTGGGGGCGGCCCGACGAATCGGAGCGCACCTTTCACGCACGGCTTGCGACCGATAGCGCCGAGACATTCCTCCGTACTGGCGACCTCGGTTTCATCAGCCGGGGTCAGCTTTACATCACGGGCAGACTCAAAGACCTGATCATCATCCGCGGGCGCAACCTCTACCCGCATGACATCGAATGGAGTGTCGAGCGTAGCCATGCGGCCTTACGGCAATATGGCGGCGCGGCCTTTTCGGTCGTCGTAGCGGGCGAAGAACGTCTCTGTATCGTTCAAGAGATTGAACGCAGACGCCATGCAGAGGCCGCCGCGGCGATTGAAAGCATAAGGCGGGCGGTGGCCGAGGCGCACGAGGCGGCTGTGCATACGGTCGTGTTGATCAAGGCCGGCAGCCTGCCCAAGACTTCGAGCGGCAAGGTGCAACGACACGTTTGTCGTCAGCGGCTACTAGCGGGTAGCCTTGAGCCGGTGCTTGCGTGGCACGCCGACGCGGCGACGGAAACCGACGCGGCAGACAGGCTGCTTGAGTCTTCATTCGAGACGACGTTTCAGACGGCGCGCGACATCGAGCGTTGGCTCGTCGCGGCAGTGGCCGCAAAGTATCACGTCGAACCCGCGAGTATAGAGGTTGACCAGCCGCTCGATAGGTACGGGCTTGATTCCCTCGCGGCGGTCGAGTTGCTGCACGGCGTCGAACGGCGCTTTGGCGTCTCGCTATCCGCGCACAGTTTTCTCGATAGTCCAATCATCGCCCACCTCAGCGTCGAGATTCTCTCTCGCCTGTCCAGTGTTGAAACGACTTTAGAGACCGGGCAACTTGAAGCGGGCGCGGACCAGACGACCGCGAGCCTTTCATTCAACCAAAAATCTTTGTGGTTTCTGCACGAGCTTGCGCCGGAGAGCACTGCGTATAACATCGCGCGCGCCGTCCGCTTCAAAAATGGACTAGACGTGAGCGCACTGCGCGCAGCCTTTCAATCGCTCGTCGAGCGGCATCCGTCTCTGCGGACGACCTTTGCGCTGAGTGGCGGCGAACCCGTGCAGAGAATCGAGCGGCGCACGCGCGTTTCGTTTGAAGTGCGCGACGCTTCCGGCTGGAACGAACAGGCGCTCGGCGAACGCCTCGCCGCAGAAGCATGGCTACCCTTCAACCTTGCGCAAGGGCCGCTCATGCGGGTCGTGCTGTTCAAGCGTGGCGCGCATGAGTACGTCATGCTACTCGTCGTTCACCATATCGTTACTGATCTGTGGTCGCTGGGCGTGCTCATGCATGAACTGTCGGTGCTCTACGAGGCAGAGCGCAGCAGCCATGCCGCAAGTCTGTCACCTCAGGCTGTGCCATATACAAACTTCGTGCGTTGGCAGGCGGAGATGCTGCGCAGCGTGGAAGGCGAGCGGGCGCGTTCGTATTGGTCGAAGCAGTTGGGCGACGGCGTACCCGCGCTTGAGCTGCCGAGCGACCGCCCACGGACGCCCGCGCACACATCTCGCGGCCACTCAATCGAGTTCAAGTTAGACGCCGACACCACGCGCCGCCTGAAAGAGTTCGGCCGCGTTTCCGGCGCAACCCTCTACATGGTGTTGCTAGCCGCCTTCCAGACATTGCTTTATCGCTACACGGGGCAAGAAGATTTTGCCATCGGCACGCCTGTGTCCGGCAGAAGCCGCGCCCAACTGGCCGAACTCGTCGGCTACGTCGTCAACATGATCGCTATTCGCGCGCGGCTGTCTGGCAGCCTGACCTTCAAAGAGTTGTTGGCTACTGTGAGACAGACCGCGCTCGAAGCCTTTGAGCATCAGGACTATCCTTTTTCTCTGCTCGTCGAGCAGCTTCAGGCGAAACGAGACGAAAGTAGTTCGCCGATCTTTCAAGTCATGTTCGCCTTGCAAAATGTCTATGTGGCAGGCGAAGAAAATGTCACCGCCTTTGCGCTCGGCGACGCGGGCGTGCAACTTCGTCTCGGCTCGCTGGAGATGGAGTCAATCGGCATCGAACGAACGGCGGTGCAGTTTGATTTATCACTGATCATGGTTGAAGCCGCGGGGGAACTGCGCGCTTCTCTGGAATACAACGCAGAGTTATTTGAGTCCGACACCATTCGACGGATAGCACAACATTTCCAGGTCCTAATCGGAAGCATCCTGTCGAAGCCTGAACGACGCATCACCGATTTCCACCTGTTAACCGCAGAGGAACACAGGCGGGCGGTCTATGACTGGAATGCGACGGCGACAGCGTATCCCGCGCATCTCTGCATCCATCAACTCTTCGAGGCTCAAGTCAGCAGAACTCCGCAGGCCGTCGCCCTCTACTTCGACGGGCAGCAGTTGACCTATGCTGAACTGAACGCACGCGCCAACCAACTCGCCCGCCACCTGCAAACACTCGGCGTCGGCGTCGAGAGCTGTGTCGCCCTGCTCATGCACCGCTCCATCGAGCTGGTCGTCGCCCTGCTGGCCATCCTCAAAGCCGGTGCAGCCTACCTGCCCCTCGACCCTGAGTTGCCGGAGCAGCGCATCGCCTTCATGCTCAGCGATGCCGCGGCCCAGCTCCTCATCACACAAGCGCAGTTTGCAACCAGCGTCGCCGCCTATCACCTGCCCGTGGTCGTCGCCGACGCCGAGCGGTCGGGCTGGACGCAGCTACGCCACCGCGAATGTCGCGTCGCCAGTCAGCGCCGCGAATGCCTGCTATGTCATCTACACCTCCGGCTCGACTGGACAGCCCAAGGGCGTGGTGATTCAGCATCGCTCTCCAATCAACTTACTGAAGGGGCTTAACAAAGCCGTCTATGCACATCACCCCGACAAGCCGCTGCGTGCCAGTTTAAATGCTCCGCTCTCGTTCGACGCTTCGATGCAGCAACTCCTGCTGCTTTTGCAGGGACATACCCTGTATATCATGCCGCAGGAAATCCGCGCCGACGGTGTAGCGATGCTGAATTATCTGACTGAACATGCGTTGGAAGTATTGGACTGCACACCTTCACAACTCGGCCTCTTAATTGAGGCGGGGTTACTGAAGGAAGGGCAAGCTAAACCGGCGTTGTTCCTCGTGGCCGGAGAGGCCGTGAGCGTGCAGATGTGGCAGACACTGGCGCGACCACAAGGTTCGAAATTCTTTAACATCTACGGCCCGACGGAATGCACGGTGGACGCGACGGCAGCCCTTATTAAAGATGAAACGGCCATGCCGACCATCGGGCGACCGCTGGCGAACACGCGCGTTTACATCCTCAATGAAAGACAACAGTTGGTGGGGGTGGGAGAGGTCGGCGAACTGTACCTCGGCGGCGTGGGGCTGGCGCGCGGCTATCTCAACCGGCCTGACCTGACGGCTGAGCGTTTCTTGCCCGACCCTTTCTCCACAGAAGGCGGGGCGCGAATCTATCGCACAGGCGACCGGGCGCGCTATCTAGCGGACGGCAATCTCATCTACGTAGGACGCACAGACCAGCAGGTCAAGCTGCGCGGCATGCGCGTGGAACTGGGCGAAATCGAAGCGGCTCTCTGCGCTCACCCGCTGGTGCAGACCTGCGCCGTTCTGGCTACCGGCGCGGCGAGCGCCGACCGGCGACTCGTGGCCTACCTCTGTGCGGCTGCTGGCGGCGACGTGTCAGCCAGTGAGGTGCGCGCCTATCTGAGCGCGCGGCTGCCGGCCTACATGCTCCCGGCGCGCTTCGTCTGGCTGGCGGAGTTGCCGCTGACGGCGAGTGGGAAGATTGACCGTCAGGCGTTGGCGCGCAACGAGGAAGAGGGGGACACAGGCGGCGAGGGCTATGTTGCGCCCAGAACAGAGATGGAAGAATTGGTGGCCGGTATCTGGGCCGATGTGTTGCAGGCGGGGCGGGTGGGGGGGGTGGATAATTTCTTCGAGGTGGGTGGGCATTCGCTGAGCGCGACGCAGGTGATGTCGCGAGTGCGCGAGGCGACGCAGTTGGAGTTGCCGCTGCGCCTGCTGTTCGAGGGTCCGACCGTCGCGCAACTCTCCGAGGCCATCTCGCACGAGCAGCGTCGAGAGGCAATGTTGCCTGTGCCACCGCCTATGCTGCCGGTTCCGCGCCGCCCGCAGATGCTTGCCTCCTTCGCACAACAGCGGCTCTGGTTCCTCGATCAACTCGTGCCCGGCAACCCTTTCTACAACATCCCCGGCACGCTGCGGCTAAAAGGCGCGCTTGATGTGGCACTACTTGAGCGTGTCTTCAACGAGATTATCCGCCGGCATGAATCACTGCGTACCGCGTTCGCCGCAGTTGAAGGGCAACCGCGACAGGTCCTCAGCCCGACGGTGAAGCTGCCGCTGGTGGTGACTGATCTGAGTGCCCTGTCCGGTGACGAGCAGGCCGCGGAAATACGACGACTGGCGCACGCAGAGGCCGTCGCGCCGTTCGATCTTGCGCGCGTGCCGCTCGTGCGCGCGCAACTGCTACGCCTCTCTGAACAGGAGCACATGCTCCTGCTGACGATGCATCACATCGTCAGCGATGGCTGGTCGGTCGGAGTCTTCCTGCACGAAGCGGCGACCATATATAGAGCTTTCGCTGGCGGGCATACGTCGCCGCTGCCGGAACTGCCGGTGCAGTATGCCGACTTCGCGCAGTGGCAGCAGGAGTGGTTTCGTGCCGCGGTGTTGGAGCGGCAGTTGCGCTACTGGAAGCAGCAGTTGACGGGCGTGACGCCGCTGGAGTTGCCGACGGATCACACGCGCCCGCCGATACAGAGTTACCGGGGAGCACGGCTCGACGTGGCGTTGCCGAAGGAACTGTTGCAGCGTATCAAGGAGTTGAGCAAGCGCGAAGGCGTCACGGTCTACATGACGCTGCTGGCGGCCTTTCAGGTGTTGTTGGGGCGTTATGCCAACCAACGAGAGGTGACGATTGGGTCGCCGATAGCAAACCGCAACTGGCTTGAGACCGAGGGACTCATCGGGTTCTTCGTCAACATGCTGGTGCTGCGTGGCAATCTGGATGCTAATCCGAGTTTTCGTGAGTTACTGCGCCGCACGCGCGAGAGTGTGCTGGAAGCGTTCGCACACCAGGACCTGCCGTTCGAGAAGCTTGTGGAGGAACTTCAGCCGGAGCGACGGATGGATGCACACCCGCTGTTTCAGGTGATGTTCGCCCTACAGAATGCGCCGCTACCAGATGCAGATTTCGGTGCGGTGGAAGCGAGCGAGCTTGATTTCACGGCGGTAGCCACGCGTTTCGATCTGGAGTTTCACCTCTACGAGAAGAATGAAAGGCTGACAGGTTTCCTACTCTACAGTCTCGACTTGTTCGACCACGACCGGATGCTTCGACTAGCGGAGCATTACCAGTTGCTGCTGGAGCAGCTAGTGGAGGACGCAGAGGCGCGCGTGTGGGAAGTCAATTTCCTGAGCAAGGAGGAGTACAGGCGGGCGGTCTATGACTGGAATGCGACGGCGACAGAGTATCCCGCGCATCTCTGCATCCATCAACTCTTCGAGGCTCAAGTCAGCAGAACCCCGCACGCGATCGCCCTCTACTTCGACGGGCAGCAGTTGACCTATGCTGAACTGAACGCACGCGCCAACCAACTCGCCCGCCACCTGCAAACACTCGGCGTCGGCGTCGAGAGCTGTGTCGCCCTGCTCATGCACCGCTCCATCGAGCTGGTCGTCGCCCTGCTGGCCATCCTCAAAGCCGGTGCAGCCTACCTGCCCCTCGACCCTGAGTTGCCGGAGCAGCGCCTCGCCTTCATGCTCAGCGATGCCGCGGCCCAGCTCCTCATCACACAAGCGCGGTTTGCAACCAGCGTCGCCGCCTATCACCTGCCCGTGGTCGTCGCCGACGCCGAGCGGTCGGGCTGGACGCGCTACGCCACCGCGAATGTCGCGTCGCCAGTCAGCGCCGCGAATGCCTGCTATGTCATCTACACCTCCGGCTCCACTGGACAGCCCAAGGGCGTCGTGAACCTCCACACCAGCCTCGTCAATCGCCTCGGCTGGATGCAACGCACCTATCCGCTCGCCGCCGCCGATTGCGTGCTCCAGAAAACGCCCGTCACCTTCGACGTCTCAGGCTGGGAGTTCTTCTGGCCACTAATGGTGGGCGCACGCCTTGTCGTGGCTATGCCGGGCGGGCATCGCGACGCCGCCTATCTGGTCCAGACCATCCAAGCGCAGGCGGTGACGACGCTGCATTTTGTGCCCTCGATGCTGGAGGTCTTTCTGCACGCGGCGGGCGTCGAGCACTGTCAGTCACTCAGAAGAGTGATCTGTAGCGGCGAGGCGCTGACGGTGAAGTTGCAAGCGCGGTTCTTTGCGCGGCTGGGGGCGGCGGCGTTGGAGAATCTCTACGGGCCGACGGAAGCGGCCATAGACGTGACGTCCTGGAGTTGTGCACGAGCGGGCGCGCCGCGCGAAGTCCCGATTGGGCACCCGATTGCCAACACGCAGGTTTATGTGCTGGACGAAGGACACAGACCGGTGGCGGTGGGGGTGGTGGGCGAACTGTACCTTGGCGGCGTAGGGCTGGCGCGCGGCTATCTCAAGCGCCCTGACCTGACGGCGGAGCGCTTCGTGCCCGACCCCTTCTCGACCGCGGGCGGGGCGCAGACTCTACCGCACAGGCGACCGGGCGCGATATCGGGCGGACGGCACGCTCCTGTACGTAGGGCGCACAGACCAGCAGGTCAAGTTGCGCGGCATGCGCGTTGAACTGGGCGAAATCGAAGCGGCGCTACGTGCTCACGCGTCTGTCAGTGATGCGGCGGTTGTGTTGGCGCGTGTAGAGGCGGGCGACGAACGCCTCGCCGCTTACGTGGTGGCTAATCCGCTTTCTGAGGGCGCAGAATATCAAGTCGAAGCCGCGTCGCTGCAACAAGAGCAGGTTGAGCAGTGGCGAACGGTTTTCGACGATACCTATACTCAGCCCACGTCTCAGCCCGACCCGACCTTCAACATAGCGGGTTGGAACAGCAGTTATACCGGCGAGGCGATTCCAGTCGAGGAGATGCGCGATTGGGTGGAGAACACCATCTCGGCTATCGCTGCACTCAAACCGAAACGAGTTCTTGAGATTGGTGTGGGCACAGGTCTTTTGATGTTTGGGCTTGCGCCACATTGCCAACTCTATGTGGGCACAGACATCTCTCAGGGAACCATCAAGAATTTACAGCGGCAGGTTAATGCGCGCGGAAAAGAGTTGGCGCAGGTGCAGTTGGCACAACGCACGGCTGTTGACTTCGCAGAGTTAGCGCCGGAAACATTCGATGCCGTCATCATCAACTCTGTCGCGCAGTATTTCCCTACCGTTCACTATCTTTTAAAGGTGCTCGAAGGCGCGGTCGCGGCGACTGCGCCGGGCGGTTTTATCTTCGTCGGAGACGTGCGCAATCTCTCGTTGTTGTCGGCCTTTCATGCTTCGCTCGAATTTGAACGCGCCCCGTCGGCGCTCGGGCTCGCCGAGTTCAGGGAAGCGGTCGAGCAGCGTGTGGCTCACGAGGAAGAGTTGGTTATTGCTCCTGAGTTCTTCAAAGCCTTGCCCGAACGCTTGGCACGCGTCGGCGCGGTGGAAGTGAGATTGAAGCGCAGCCGCTTCGAGAATGAGATGGCGCGTTTTCGTTATGACGTGGTGCTGCACTTGAAAGCTGCGAGCGGGGCGCGGCGCGAATTGATCGAGGTGAGTAGACGTTTTGACTGGCGAACCGAAGGGATGACGCTTGAGACGGTCAGGCAGCAACTCAAGGAGAGCGCGGCGGGCGCGCTTGCGTTCCATGCCGTACCGAACGCGCGCGTGGCGCGAGAGAATGCTTTGCTGGAAGCGTTGCATCACGCCGCTGGCATACAGACTGTGCAGGATTTGCGCGCGACGCTCTTAAACATCAACCACGAAGCAGTCAACCCGGAGGAACTGCGGCGCTTGGGCGACGAGTTCGGATACGAGACCGATTTTTATCTGAGCGACATCGCTGACGGCTCTTATGATGTAATCTTCCGGCGAGCGAACAGCCGGAAGCTGGCACATCGCTAAGAAGCCTACCGCCCGAAAGTATCACGCAGCCGCGCCTCCCCGTCAGAGATTGGTCTAGCTATGCCAACGACCCGCTACGGGAAAAAGTCAGGCGCAACTTCGCGCAGAAGCTAGTGCCGCAGCTGCGCGCTTTCCTGCAAGACAAACTGCCTGAGTATATGATCCCCTCTTCGTTCGCCGTGCTCAAGTCTTTGCCATTGACCGCGAACGGGAAAGTTGACCGCAAGACACTCTCCGCGTTGCAGCGCGGTCAACAGAACGTAGCCCAATCTACTGCCGGGCCACCGCGCACGCCTGTGGAAGAACTCCTGTGCGCCATCATGTCGGAGGTACTCGGCGTCGAGCGCGTCGGCATCCATGACAACTTCTTTGAGCTTGGCGGTCATTCGCTGTTAGCAACGCAGGTTGTCTCGCGGATACAGAAAGTGTTCGATGCTAATGTGCCGCTGCGCCTCATCTTCGAGTTTCCGAACGTCGTCGGGCTGGCCGAGCGGGTCGAAGAGTTGTTGGCGGGCGGTGCGTCTGCGAGTAGCCGTGCTCCGATTGAGAAAGCTCCGCGCGAAGGACCCCTTGCGCTCTCGTTCGCGCAACAGCGGTTGTGGTTTCTGGATCAGATGGAAACCGGCAACGCCTTCTATAACATCGCGGTGGCCGTAAGTTTGAGCGGGCCACTCGACGTGGGCGCGCTCGAAGCTGCGCTAAACGAAATCATTCGCCGCCATGAATCGCTGCGGACGATCTTCGTGAGCGACAACGGACAGCCCGCGCAGTTGATTCTCCCGTCCTTGAAGTTGAGTTTGGAAGTCAACGATCTATCTCAAACTCCTTTGAGCGAACAAGAAACGCTCGCGCAGCGATACATCGCAAGCGAGGTGCGTCAGCCTTTCGATCTCGCGCGCGGGCCGCTTGTGCGTGTCGGGCTGCTGCGCCTAAGCGAGCTTGAGCATGTGGCTGTTCTGGTCATGCATCACATCATCTCCGATGGCTGGTCAATGAGTGTTTTTGTGCGAGAGCTTTCGGCTTTGTACACAACTTACAAGGCAGGCGAGCGCGTGGGGCTGAAGGACCTACCGCTGCAATATGCCGACTTCGCGCTCTGGCAACGCCGCTACCTGCGCGCCCATATCCTCGCCCACCAACTCGCCTACTGGCGCACGCACCTCTCAGCCGCACCCCCGCTACTCGAACTCCCCGCCGACCGCCCCCGCCCACCCCTCCAAAGCTATCGCGGCGCAACGCATCGGCTCACGCTCTGCCGGCCGAGTTGGTCAGCCGCGCTGGAGCAGTTGGCCCGACGCGAGGGTGCGACCCTGTTCATGCTCTTGCTGGCGACCTTCAAGGTCCTGCTCTACCGCTACACGGGACAGGCGGACGTGGTGGTGGGCGCGCCGATTGCGAATCGTAACCGGGCGGAGTTAGAGCCGCTGATCGGGTTTTTCGTCAACACGTTGGTGCTGCGCACGAAGCTGGTGGCAGAGCGCAGTTTCCGCGAGACGTTGGGCGAGGAGCGGCGGGTCTGTTTGGAGGCGTATGCCCATCAAGACCTCCCCTTTGAAAAGTTGCTGGAAGAATTGCATACCGGAAGAGATGTTAGCTATCAACCTCTGTTTCAGGTGATGTTCGTGCTGCAAAATGCGCCGCCGCCGACTCTGCGGTTGCCCGGCTTGACATCATCCGTGCTCGACGTTGACACAGGCTCATCGAAGTTCGATCTGCTGCTTAACATGTATGAGTCGCCGAAGGGGCTGGCGGGCTTCTTCGAGTACAACACCGATCTGTTTGACGAAGCCACAATCGTCCGGCTGGCCGGGAATTTCCAGACTTTGCTGCGCAGCATTCAGGCAAATCCCGACGAACGCATTCTCGATTTGCCCATCCTGACGAAAGCCGACGAACAGCAGCTACAGAGTTGGAACGCCACTGTTGAGGACTATACGCGGGAACACAACTTCGTTCATCAACTGTTCGAGGCGCAGGCGCGCCGCACGCCCGAAGCGATTGCGCTATCGTTTGCGGACCGCGAGTTGACCTATGAGGAATTGAACGCGCAGGCCAACCAACTCGCACACTATCTGCGTGCGCACGGCGTTGGGGCCGACGTGCTGGTCGGCATCTGTATGGAGCGTTCGATTGAGATGTTGGTGGCGATGCTGGCCGTCATAAAATCAGGCGGCGCTTATGTGCCGTTCGACCCGACCTACCCCGAAGAGCGGCTGGCCTTTATGTTGGCAGATGCCGCGCCGACAGTAATGCTCACGCAGGAGCGGCTCAGGAGTCACCTCGAAGCGCGATGCCCGGCACTGATCTGTCTCGATTCTGAATGGGCGACGATTGCGCGGCACAAGACCGAGAATCCGGCCAACGTGGTGACGAAAGAGTGTCTCGCCTACGTGATTTACACCTCCGGCTCGACGGGCAGACCGAAAGGCATTGCCATGATTCACGGGTCGCTGTTCAACCTCATCTCATGGCAATTGGAAAATACGCAGTTGGGCGTTGGCGCAAAGACATTACAGTTTGCCTCGCTCAGTTTCGATGTCTCCAACCACGAGTCTTTTTCCACTTGGGGCGCGGGCGGCACGCTCGTCTTAATTCCTGAGAGCGTGCGGCGCGATGTCAGCAGCTTGCATCAATTCATAGTGGAGCAGGGCATCAACAAAATGCACCTGCCCTTCATTGTGTTGCAACAACTGGCTGAGGTGTCCGACGGCGAGGGGCGACTGCCTGTTAGCCTGCGCGAACTCAACACCGCAGGCGAGCAACTGCAAGTCACGAAAACCCTAGCGAGCTTTTTCAGGCAACTCGACTGCACGCTTTATAACCAGTACGGACCTTCCGAGTGCCACGTCGTCAGCGCCTATACGTTGAGCGGTTCACCGGACGAGTGGCCTGCGTTGCCGCCCATCGGTCGCCCGATTGCCAATACCGAACTCTACATCCTCGACAAGCATCTGCAACGCGTGCCCATCGGCGTCGCGGGCGAACTCTATATCGGCGGTGAGAGTCTCGCGCGCGGTTATCTCAAGCGGCCCGACGTTACGGCCGAAAAGTTCATCCCTAATCATTTCAGTTCTGTGCCCGGCGCGCGCCTGTACAAAACAGGCGACCTCACTCGTTACCTGTCGGATGGACGGATAGAGTTTCTCGGCCGCCTCGACCATCAAGTGAAGGTGCGCGGCTTCCGCATTGAGCTTGGGGAGATCGAGTCCGTACTCGGCGAGCATCAGGCCGTGCAGGAAGTTGTGGTGCTGGCGCATGGCGAGGGCGCGCAAAAACAGCTGGCGGCTTACCTCGTGCTCTTAGACGGAGCAGCGCGGTCGCGCCCGGCCGAGTGGCGGCAGTATCTCAGAGAGAAGTTGCCGGATTATATGATCCCATCCGCGTTTGTGGTCCTCGACGCGCTGCCGATCACTACTAACGGGAAAGTTGACCGGCAGGCACTGCCCGCACCCGAACCCGGCAAGCGCGAACTCGAAGTGGAGTTCGTCGCGCCTCAAACTCCGTCTGAGGAGTTGGTCGCCGAAATTTGGGCGGACGTTATTGGGCTTGAGCAGGTCGGTCTACGCGACAACTTCTTCGAGTTGGGCGGCCACTCGTTGTTGGCAACTCAAGTCGTGTCGCGCCTGCGGCAGATATTTCGCGTCGAGATACCGTTGCGCGCGTTGTTCCAAATGCCGACCGTCGAGGGCATTGTCGAAGTGCTCGCGCGGATGTGGGGCGACAGGGAAATTGTCGAAGAGATTGCGTTGACGGTCAGGGAGGTGGAACAGCTTTCGGCCGGCGAAGTGGACGACCTGCTCGCAACCAATGAACTCCCGACCGGCGAGATTTAAGCTGCGTGGCGCGACACCAAAGAGCGCGTTGCATAAGGATCGCAAGACTGTTACGAGCTAAGGGCTGAAGGCGTTTCAGAGGTAAGAGGCTATGGACGAGTTAGCGCGGCGGCAGGGTAAATTATCAACCGACAAGCTTGATCTAATCGAGCAACTACTCAAAAAGAAAGGGATCAGTGCTCCGGCAACGGAGACTATTCAGCGGCGCGCGCTTCCCTCGCCCGCTCCGCTCTCTTTCGCTCAGGAGCGGTTGTGGTTTCTCGCCGAGATGGAACCCGATAGTCCTGCTTATAACATGCCCGCAGCGTTCCGACTGTCAGGTCGCCTCGATGCGGCAGCACTCCGACGCAGCCTGTCGGAAATTACACGGCGGCACGAAATTCTGCGGACGACCTTCACGTTCGAGTCTGATGCTCCGGCGCAAGTTATTCATCCGGCACAAGCCTTCAACCTGCCATTGATAGACCTCTCGCATCTCTCTGAAGAGGCACGCGTAGCAGAGCAGGCGAAGATTGCGGCGGCGGAGTCCGCGCGCCCGTTCGACTTATCCACAGCCCCCCTGATGCGCGCCACGCTGCTCCGCTTGAGCGCAGAAGAACATCTACTGCTGTTCATCCTTCACCATATCATCTGCGATGGCTGGTCAATCAAAATCTTTGTTGACGAGGTAAAGCAGTTATACACAGGCTACCTGACGGGCGAGCGCGCGGGGCTGAAGGACCTACCGCTGCAATATGCCGACTTCGCGCTCTGGCAACGCCGCTACCTGCGCGCCCATATCCTCGCCCACCAACTCGCCTACTGGCGCACGCACCTCTCAGCCGCACCCCCGCTACTCGAACTCCCCGCCGACCGCCCCCGCCCACCCCTCCAAAGCTATCGCGGCGCAACGCACCGGCTCACGCTCGCCGCCGAGTTAGTCGCGCGAACTGGAGCACTTGGCCCGGCGCGAAGGTGCGACTCTGTTCATGCTCTTGCTGGCGACCTTCAAGGTCCTGCTCTACCGCTACACGGGACAGGCGGACGTGGTGGTGGGCGCGCCGATTGCGAATCGTAACCGGGCGGAGTTAGAGCCGCTGATCGGGTTTTTCGTCAACACGTTGGTGCTGCGCACGAAGCTGGCGGGAGAACGCAGTTTCCGCGAGACGTTGGGCGACGTGAGCGGCGGGTCTGTTTGGAGGCGTATGCCCATCAAGACCTCCCCTTTGAAAAACTGATCGAGGAGCTAAAGCCTGAGCGAAGCCTGAGCCATTCGCCGCTCGTTCAGGTGATGTTCGATGTGGAAACCAATCCGCTGGCCAGCTTTGAGCTTCCCGGTCTATCCATCAACGCTCTCCCGGCCGAACTGGAGTTTGCGAAGTTCGATCTGGAACTGACAGTTTCAAACGCCGCGCCGGGCATGACGGCATCACTTAAATACAATACGGACTTGTTCGATAGCGACACGGCGACGCGCATGCTCCGGCATTTTGAGGTGTTACTGACAGCCATCATTACCGATCCTGATCGTCGTATCTCCGAACTGCAATTCTTAACTTCAAGCGAACGCCGACAGCTGGCGGTTGAATGGAACGACACCGAGGCCGCACTGCCGACTTCGACGCTGCACGAACTGTTCGAGCATCAGGTGCGAGAGACGCCCGAAGCCACGGCTCTCATCTTTGAAGATGTGGTCATCAGCTACCGCGACCTGAATGAGCGTGCGAACCGTTTAGCTCATCATCTGGTTTCGTTAGGCGTGCGGCCGGAGGTGCGCGTCGGTGTCTTGTTGGAGCGTTCGCCGGAGCTTGTCGTCGGCCTGTTAGGCATCTTCAAGGCCGGGGGGGCTTACCTGCCGCTCGACCCTTCTTACCCGCAGCAGAGACTCGCCTTTATGCTTGAAGATGCCGCGCCGCAGGTAGTTTTGACCACGCGGGCGCTGCTTGAGAAACTTCCCGCGCAGGCGATGCAAACGGTCTGCCTCGACACGGACGAGCAGTTGATTTCGAGTCGGAGTTGCGCCAACCTCTGCGGCTCCGCGTCGGCGGAAAATCTCGCTTATCTGATTTACACCTCCGGTAGTACCGGACAGCCGAAGGCCGTGCAGGTGGAACATCGTCAGCTAGTCAACACGCTGGCGGGCGGCAAGCTGTCGTTCTCATTCAATCCTTTAGACAGCATGCCCGTCATCGCTTCCTTCTCCTTCGATATCTCGCTGTTCGAGTTGCTCACACCGCTTATCTCAGGCGCGACCGCACGCGTTCTGACCAAGCAGCACGTGCTAGACATGCCACGCCTGCTCGACAGCTTGCAGGAGGTGACGCTGCTGCATACCGTGCCGAGTTTGATGCAGCAGATTCTTCGCTCGCTTGAGGAGAGCGAAGCAAGCGCGCGCTTCGACAATCTGCGCGCCATCTTCATCGGCGGCGAGGCCGTTCCGCCGCAACTCCTGCACAAGATGCGTGAGGTCTTCGCGGCTGCCCGGATTCACGTGCTCTACGGCCCGACCGAGGCGTCGATTATTTGCACGAGTTTCACCTTCGACGAAGAACTGCAAACGGCACAACCGCTCATCGGCAGACCGTTAAGTAATGTTCGCATCGAACTGCGCGACAAACAGGGTCAACTCGTGCCCGTCGGCGTCATAGGTGAGCTTTACATCGGCGGCGCGGGCGTCGCGCGGGGCTACCGTAACCGCCCGGAATTGAACGCCGAGCGGTTCGTGACCATAGAGGGCGCGCGGTTCTATCGGACGGGAGATTTAGCGCGCTATTGGGCGGATGGAAACATAGAATTTCTGGGGCGCGACGATAATCAAGTGAAAGTGCGCGGTTATCGCATCGAGTTGAGCGAGGTAGAAGTGACAATGACCAAGCACCCGCTGGTGCGCGAGGCGATTGTCATCGCAACGGACGACGTATCGGGGAATAAAAGTCTCGTCGCATACATCGTTGCCGACAGGCAACCGGGCGGTAGCGACCAACCCGCAGCGCAAGCCACAGGCAATGACGAGTTCGCACAATCATTACCGTCCGTGACCGAAGGAGAGCCGGAGCGACTGGTCGCGCAAATCAGAGATTATCTACGTGTCTCTCTGCCCGAACACATGATGCCCGCGGCCTTTCTTGTCTTAGACGAGATTCCTTTGACGCCGAACGGCAAAGTTGACCGTGGCGCACTGCCGCTACCGGAACGGGCTTTTCGCAGCCTCGAACGCGACTACCAACCGCCGCGCGATCCGACGGAGGAGTTGCTGGCCAACATCTGGGCGCAAGTGCTCGGCGTCGAGCGGGTCGGCATCAATCACAACTTCTTTGAGCTTGGCGGGCATTCGTTGCTCGCCACGCAGATTATCTCGCGCGTGCGCCGGGCGTTGCGCGTTGACGTGCCGTTGCGGGCGCTCTTTGAGTCGCCGACCGTGGCCGGGCTGGCGCAACATTTAGCTGCGCTTCGCCGGGTCGAAGCGGGGTTAGAGCCTACGCCGATCCTGCCCGGCGCGCGCGGGGAGAGGCTGTCACTTTCCTTTGCGCAACAGCGGCTCTGGTTTCTGGATCAACTAGAACAAAGCTCGGCAACTTACAATCTGCCATATGCCGGTCGCTTGGCGGGCGCGCTTAACAAGTCGGCGCTCGAACGAAGCGTCGCGGAAATCATCCGGCGACACGAAGCCTTACGCACAAGCTTTGTTGAAGTGGACGACCAGCCCGTGCAGTTGATTGCGCGCCCCGCGCCGTTTGAAATTCCGTTGATTGATCTTTCTGACTTACCGGCAGCCGAGCGCGAGGCGGTTGCGCAACAACTCGTCGCAGAGGAAGCGGCGCGCCCCTTTGACTTAGCAAAATCTCCTTTGTTGCGGCTGCGGCTGATACGGCTGGCCGAGCGTGAAAACATCTTGACGCTCACCATCCATCACATTATCAGCGACGGCTGGTCGATGGGCTTGTTCTTCAGCGAACTCGGCGCGCTCTACGCTGCATACACCGAGGACAGACAGTCGCCGCTCGCGGAGTTGGCGATTCAATATGCGGACTTCGCCGCGTGGCAGCGGCGCTGGCTCCGCGACGAAACACTTGAACGGCAACTCAAATACTGGCAGGCGCAACTGGCGGGCGCGCCTGCGACGCTTGAATTGCCGACTGATCGGCCACGCCCGGCACTTCAGAGTTATCGCGGCGCGACGGAATCGTTTGCCCTCTCGCAAGAGTTGAGCACAAAACTTGCCAGCTTCAGCCGGAGTGAAAGTGTGACGCTCTTTATGACGCTGCTGGCCGCCTTCAATACTCTGCTCGCACGCTACAGCGGACAAAAAGAGATTGTCGTCGGCACACCCGTCGCGGGTCGTAACCACGCTGAGATAGAAAACCTCATCGGCTTTTTTGTGAATACGCTGGTGCTGCGCACTTCGCTCGACGACAACCCTACTTTCCGCTCGCTGGTTCGACGCGTGCGCGATGTCGCTCTGGGGGCGTATGCACATCAGGACATGGCTTTTGAAAAATTGGTTGAGGACCTTCAGCCCGCGAGAGATTTGAGCCGCGCGCCTCTTTTCCAGGTGATGTTCGCCCTACAAAATGCGCCGAGCACGACGATGGAGTTTGCCGGCCTCAAGCTCACACCGCTCGAAGCCCAAAACCGCACGGCCAAGTTTGACCTGACGCTCTACCTCACGACGGATGCCGCAAGTATCAAAGGTTCAATCGAATACAACACCGATTTGTTTGATGCAGCCACCATCCGACGCATGATCGGCCATTTTCAAAGACTGCTCGAAAGCGCGATAGCGAACCCTGAAACTTCGATCTTCGATCTGCCTCTCTTAGCTGAAGCGGAGCAGCGACAGTTACTTGTTGAATGGAACGATACCGAGCAGGACTACGACCGGCACGCTTGCCTACACCATTTGTTTGAGGCTCAAGTCAGCAGAACCCCGGACGCGGTAGCCCTCTACTTCGACGGGCAGCAGTTGACCTATGCCGAACTGAACGCACGCGCCAACCAACTCGCCCGCCACCTCCAAACACTCGGCGTCGGCGTCGAGAGCTGTGTCGCCCTGCTCATGCACCGCTCCATCGAGCTGGTCGTCGCCCTGCTGGCCATCCTCAAAGCCGGTGCAGCCTACCTGCCCCTCGACCCTGAGTTGCCGGAGCAGCGCATCGCCTTCATGCTCAGCGATGCCGCGGCCCAGCTCCTCATCACGCAGGCGCAGTTTGCAACCAGCGTCGCCGCCTATCACCTGCCCGTGGTCGTCGCCGACGCCGAGCGGTCGGGCTGGGCGCGCTACGCCACCGCGAATGTCGCGTCGCCAGTCAGCGCCGCGAATGCCTGCTATGTCATCTACACCTCCGGCTCCACGGGCCAGCCCAAGGGCGTCGTGAACCTCCACACCAGCCTCGTCAATCGCCTCGGCTGGATGCAACGCACCTATCCGCTCGCCGCCGCCGATTGCGTGCTCCAGAAGACGCCCGTCACCTTCGACGTCTCAGGCTGGGAGTTCTTCTGGCCACTAATGGTGGGCGCACGCCTCGTCGTGGCTGTGCCGGGCGGGCATCGCGACGCCGCCTATCTGGTCCAGACCATCCAAGCGCAGGCGGTGACGACGCTGCATTTTGTGCCCTCGATGCTGGAGGTCTTTCTGCACGCGGCGGGCGTCGAGCACTGCCGCTCACTCCGAAGAGTGATCTGTAGCGGCGAGGCGCTGACGGTGCAGTTGCAAGCGCGGTTCTTTGCGCGGCTGGGGGCGGCGGCGTTGGAGAATCTCTACGGGCCGACGGAAGCGGCCATAGACGTGACGTCCTGGAGTTGTGCACGTGCGGGCGCGCCGCGCGAAGTCCCGATTGGGCACCCGCTTGCCAACACGCAGGTTTATGTGCTGGACGAAGGACACAGACCGGTGGCGGTGGGGGTGGTGGGCGAACTCTACCTGGGCGGCGTGGGGCTGGCGCGCGGCTATCTCAAGCGCCCTGACCTGACGGCGGAGCGCTTTGTGCCCGACCCTTTCGCCACCGCGGGCGGGCGCAGACTCTACCGGACGGGGGACCTAGCCAGATACCGGGCGGACGGCAATGCTCCTCTACGTGGGGCGTGTAGACCAGCAGGTCAAGTTGCGCGGCATGCGCGTGGAACTGGGCGAAATCGAAGCGGCTCTCTGCGCTCACCCGCTGGTGCAGACCTGCGCCGTCATGGTCACCGAAGCAACGAACGCGGACCGGCAACTGGTGGCCTACCTCTGTGCGGCTGCTGGCGGCGACGTATCAGCCAGTGAGGTGCGCGCCTATCTGAGCGAGCGGCTGCCGGCCTACATGATCCCGGCGCGCTTCGTCTGGCTGGCGGAGTTGCCGCTGACGGCGAGTGGGAAGATTGACCGTCAGGCATTGGCGGGCATCGCGGCGGATGCTGACAAAACAGAGTGCGGGCTATGTTGCGCCACGCACGGAACTGGAAGCAGTGCTGGTGGGTATCTGGGCCGATGTGTTGCAGGTGGGGCGGGTGGGGGTGGCGGATAATTTCTTCGAGGTGGGCGGGCATTCGCTGAGCGCGACGCAGGTGATGTCGAGAGTGCGCGAGGCGACGCAGTTGGAGTTGCCGCTGCGCCTGCTGTTCGAGAACCCGACCGTCGAAAGTCTTGCGCAGAGAGTCGAGGCGAAGATGCGCGCGGGCGAGGAGACTTCGATGCCCGCGCTGCGTCCCGCGCCGCGCACGGGCGTAACAGTGCCGGTTTCTTTCGCGCAGCAACGCCTTTGGTTCCTCGACCAATTGAGGCCGGGCGGCAGCGATTATAACTTGGCGGTGGCGCTACGCCTGAAAGGCTCGCTTAACGTCGAAGCACTAGAGCGTTGTGTTAACGAACTCGTCCGGCGGCACGAGTCTCTGCGCACTACGTTCAAGAGCGTTGAGGGCGAGCCGATGCAGGTCATTGCGCCGCGCGCTTCGGTGTGGCTGTCACCCGCCGACCTGAGCCACCTAGCCGAAGACGAGCGAGAGGCAGTTGTGCTGCGGCGCGCGCGGGCAGAGGCTGCTCGCCCTTTCGATTTAGAAAAAGAGCCGCTGGCGCGCGCCCTCTTAACCCGGCTCGCTGAGACGGAGCACATACTGCTCTTCACGATGCATCACATCATTTCAGATGGCTGGTCAATGGGCGTCCTCGTCCGTGAATGCTCGGCCCTGTACGCGGCATACAGCGCGGGCAAGCCGTCGCCGCTCGCGGAGTTGCCCGTGCAGTATGCCGACTACGCCATCTGGCAGAGGGAATGGCTGACGGGCGAAACGCTTGAAACTCAACTCGCTTACTGGCGGGGTCAACTCGCGGGCGCGCCGCCCTCGCTGGAACTCCCGACCGACTACACGCGCCCCAACATACAGGCGACCGAAGGTGCGACGCAGACCATCGCTTTATCCGCGGAGTTAGTCACGGAGTTAAAGTCGCTTTCGCGGCGCGAGGGCGTGACGCTCTTTATGACGCTGCTCGCCGCCTTCAATAGTTTGCTCTACCGTTACACGGGTCAGGACGACATCCTCGTCGGCACGCCCGTGGTCGGGCGCAAAGACGTGCGCCTCGAAAGTCTCATCGGCTTCTTCGTCAACACGCTGACGCTCCGCACGGACCTCTCCGGCGCGCCGACCTTTAGCGAGTTGCTTGCACGCGTGCGCGAGGTCTGTTTGGGCGCATATGCACATCAAGACGTGCCGTTTGAAAAGTTGGTCGAAGAGCTTCAACCTGAGCGCAGCCTTAACCAGACACCTCTGTTTCAAGTGATGTTCGCTTTGCAGAACACGCCGCAGGAAGAGTTGAACTTGCCGGGGGTCACGTTAGAGACGTTAGAGGTCGAGAACACGACCACGAAGTTTGATCTGAGCTTTTCGGCGACTGAAAGCGACGGGCAGTTATCCTGTGTCCTACGCTACAAGACTGCGCTCTTTGAAGCCGCGACCATCGCGCGCATGCTCCGACATTTCGAGCTGCTGTTGCGGAGCGCCGCCGAGCGGACGAATGAGCGCATCACATCGCTGCCTATCATCGAACAAACGGAAGAACGTCGGGTGCTTTACGGGTGGAACGAAACAGGCAGCGACTACCCGCAGGAGCTTTGCCTGCACGAACTATTTGAGCGCCAAGCGGCGCAGACACCGAACGCAGAGGCCATTCGCTTCGAGGATGAAAGTCTAACCTACGGCGAGTTGAATCGGCGTGCAGACCTGCTTGCGTGTCGCCTGCGCGCGGCGGGCGTGCGGGCGGAGACGTTCGTCGGGCTGCTGGCAGAGCGCACGCCTGAGATGATCATCGGACTGCTCGCCATCTTGAAGGCCGGCGGTGCTTACCTGCCGCTCGATACGGGTTGGCCGAAAGAAAGGCTCGCACTGGTGCTCGCGGATGCACGTGTGCCCGTGCTGCTGACGCAAGAGCGTTTTGTCGGTCGCTTGCCTGAACACACGGCGCGTCTGATGTTGCTCGACGACGCAGAGTCTCCGGTAGAATCGTCAGCAGCCGACGCGCCCGCCGCCGCCGCAACACGGGTGCGACTCGAAAATCCCGCTTATGTCATCTACACGTCAGGCTCGACCGGACAGCCTAAAGGCGTCGTCATCGAACACCGGCAAATTTTGAACTACGCGCAAGCCATCGCCGAGCGCATCGGTTTCGAGCCGGGCGCGAGCTTTGCGATGGTGCAACCGCTCACCGTGGATTCGTCGCAGACGGTTATCTTCCCCGCCCTATGTCTTGGCGGGACGCTTCATCTCATTTCGCGCGAGCGCGCGACCGACGCCGCCGCGCTCGGCCAATACTTTACGCAACACAAAATTGATTATCTCAAGATTGCACCGTCGCATCTCGCCGCGCTGCAAACATCGCAGCAGCCTGAAACGCTCCTGCCACGTCGTGCGCTCATCATTGGCGGCGAAGCTTCGCGCCGTGAATGGGTTGAAGAGTTGCAGCGCCTCGCACCCGACTGCACCATCTTCAACCACTACGGACCGACGGAGGCAACCGTCGGCATGCTCACTTACAGGCTCGGCGAGAGCGCGGCGCAGCGCCAGACGCGGGTGCTGCCGATGGGCTTGCCGCTCGCCAACACGACCGCCTATGTGCTCGACAATAACTTCCGTCCTGTGCCGCTCGGCGTTTCCGGCGAACTCTACATCGGTGGCGCGTGCGTCGCGCGCGGCTACTTGAATCACCCACAGCTAACAGCCGAGCGTTTTATTCCCGACCCTTTCTCAAACGAACCGGGTACGCGCCTTTACAAGACGGGCGACATCGTGCGCCGCCTCGCCGACGGCAATCTACTCTTCATCGGACGCGGCGACCAGCAGGTAAAGATTCGCGGTTTCAGAATCGAGCTTGGCGAAATTGAAACAGCCTTGCGGCAGCACGAGTCCGTGCGAGAAGTGGCGCTAGTCGTGCGCGAAGAGGCACACGGCGACGGGCGGCTGGTCGGCTATGTCGTGTTACAGCCGACAGCCGAGCAGTTGCGGGCTGACATCACGTCGGAGTTGAGAAGCTATCTCAAAGAGCGCCTGCCCGATTACATGATCCCTTCGGCGCTGGTCGTGCTTGAGCGGCTGCCACTGTCGGCGCACGGAAAATTGGACCTGAAGAAGTTGCCCGCGCCCGAACCTTCCCAAGCGACGGACGGGCGCGATTACGTCGCGCCACGCGACGAGACAGAGCAGCGCATCGCCGAAATTTGGCGCGACCTTCTCGGCGTCGAGGGCATCGGCATCCACAGCAATTTCTTTGAACTGGGCGGCCATTCGCTCCTTGCAACGCAGGTTATCTCGCGCATACAAAAAGCCTTTAACGTGAACGTCCCGCTCCGCATGCTGTTCGAGTCGCCGACCGTTGCCGAGCTTGCCCGCCGCACCGTTGAGGTACAACAGGCCACGGACGAATCAGCGAGCGTCACCCGACCGCCCATTGAGAAATTTTCGCGGAACGGAGATTTGCCCCTCTCCTTCGCGCAGCAACGGCTATGGATTCTGCACCGACTCGAACCCGACAGCTTCGCTTACAACAATGTCATGGCCTTACGTCTGAAGGGGCACTTGAACGTCGTCGCTTTGGCGCAGAGCTTCGAGGTGTTGATAGCGCGCCATGAGGTCCTGCACACCATCTTCCCCGCTAGCGACGGCATCCCCACACAGGTAATTTTGCCGCTGCAACCTTTTGACTTGGGCGTGCTTGATTTGCGCGATGCACTGGGCGAAGACCGTGAGCGGGCAGCTGCCAGCTTTGTCAGCGAAGAGGCGCGCAAGCCGTTCGACCTCGCCAACGGCCCGCTGTTCAAAGTCCAACTGCTGCGGCTCGCCGAGCATGAATACGTGCTGTTGCTCACGATGCATCACATCATTTCGGATGGCTGGTCTATGAGCATCATGATTCGTGAGTTAACGATGCTCTATGAGGCTTTCTCACGGCAAGGGCACGCGCAACTGCCGGAGGTGAAGATTCAGTACGCGGATTTCGCCGCTTGGCAGAGGACATGGCTGCAAGGCGAGGCGCTGGCGAAATATGTCTCTTACTGGACTGAGAAACTGGCCGGCGCGCGCCCCTTTCTGGACATTCCCACTGACTTTCCGAGAACAAGCGTGCGGACTTCGCGCGGCGCGACCGAAGAGGTTGTCTTGCCCTCTGAGATGGCAGATGCGGTCAAGCTTTTCGGCCAAGAGCACAACGTCACGCCGTTTATCGTCATGTTGAGCGCGCTCAACATTGCTCTCAACCGTTGGACGAAACAAGGCGACATGGTGATTGGCACGGTGACGGCCAACCGCAATCATCTAGAGACGGAACACTTGCTCGGCTGCCTGATGAACTTTTTGCCTCTGCGCGCACGAGTGTTGGCAGAAGCGTCGGGCATTGAACTTTTGCGCCAACTCAAGGCGACTGTCCTTGAGGCGCACCATTATCAGGATTGTCCCTTCGAGAAGGTGGTTGAAGCCATCAATCCCGAAAGGGCGAAGAATCGAAATCCCTTATACAACGTCGCCTTTCTCATGCAAAATTTCCCCACTGCCGAAATCTTCAGCGACCATGCTGGAACTGGCTCCATTTCACGTCGAGAAACAATCTTCGATGCTGGACCTGACGTTCGTTGCCGAAGAGCGAGCCGACGGTCTGCATTTGAAATGCGAGTACGATGCGGATTTATTCACCGTCGAGACGATCAAAGCCTTCAACACGTTCTACACAGAAGTACTGCGTCAATTCGTCGAGCAGCCGCAAACACCGGTATCCGATTATGCGTTGCCCGCAAAACTTGCCGGCAAGCGCGAGCAGGCAGCGGCGCTTGAGCGCGAAGGGTTGCACATTACAATCAACTCGACCTTCCCGGCCGAGCTTGTCTCCGACACGCTCTCCTACTGGATGGACGCGCTCGGCATAGACGCTACGGTCGAGTTTGCCGCTCCATCTCGCATGCTTGAACGGTTGGAACAGTTACCGCATCCGGCCGGGGCGGCTGTGAATCCCCCCGTCAATGTTGTCTTAGTCGCGCTTGATAGTTGGCTCGACAGCACGCCGAACATCAACACGGCGAGCGCGCGCGAACTCGCCAATATCATAGAAGTTAAGACGAATGAACTTGCGCGTACATTAAAGGCGGCAGCAGCGGCGTCTGCGGTCAAGCTCATGCTCTTTTTATGTCCCGCTGCTCCTTCGGCGATCAGAGCGACGGGCGGCGTGCTCATCTTTGAGCGGTTTGAAGCAAAGCTGGTCGAGAAGCTCTCAACCGTCGATAACATTCACGTCACGACGACGACTTCACTCGCCGCCCTCTACCCGGTTGCACAGACCCACGAACAGGAAACGACGGCCCGCGCCCAAAGTCCATACAGCAAAGCTTTCTTCGCTGCGCTCGGAACTATGATCGCGCGCCAGACTTCCGCCCTCACACGGCAGCCGTACAGCGTCGTTGTTTTAGACTGCGCCGCAACGTTACTCGAAAACGCCCACGCCGAGAGCGACATCGGCGTGGTCAATTTACAGAGCGCAGAGCTACAGAAGTTTCTGCTGACACAACGCGCCGCCGGCATGGCCATCTGTCTTTACAGTCGGACTACGCACAAAGATAGTTTGCGCTTCATGCTTGAACAGCACGCGGCCATCCAACTCAAACCCTCCGCAGTTGCCGCCTGCCGTTTTGAACAAGCGCCGCCGGCCCGCATGCTCAACTCGCTGGCGGCAGAACTGAAGCTCGACATTGATGAATTTATTTTCCTCAGCACAGACTTTGCTGCCTGCGAAGAAGTACAGGAAAATTGCCCGCAGGCTTTAAGCCTGCATCTTCCGAGCGCGCCCGATAAAGTCCAGAATTTTCTGGCGCACGTTTGGGAGTTCGACCGCTTATAAAACATGAAGGGCTTGATACTTTGTTGCTGCGAGAGCTATAAATAGCTTGCCCCCACGGAAGCGTCTTAGATTAAACTCACTTTAAGTAGCAGGCCGGCGTCTCCTCAAGCAACCATCAAACGCCTAAGCATGTTCGGGCAGGTAAAATATGCCACAAATTAAAGAGATAGCTTACGTTGAGTTTTACGTCGGCAACGCCTCACAAGCAACTCACTTTTATCGCACTGCCTTCGGTTTCCAGCCGGTGGCCAAAGCCACGCTGGAAACCGGAGAGCGCGAGCGCACTTCCTTCGTGCTTAGGCAGAACGAGATCACTTTGATCCTGACGAGCGCGCTGACGCCTGCCAGTCCCGTCGCAGAGCATGTCCGGCTGCACGGCGACAGCGTAAAGGACATAGCCTTTGCCGTGGACGATACCGCGCAGACTTTCGCAGAGGTCGTGCGGCGTGGCGCGCGCCCTCTGTTGCCGCCGACCGTCTTTGAGCAGAACGGCACGCGCGTCGTTAAAGCGACGGTCGAAGCTTTTGGCGATACGGTCCATTCCTTCATCGAACGCCACGGGCCGGATGCCACGTTTTTACCCGGCTATCAACCTGTGGCACATCCTCAGAAGGTGCAATCAATCGGCCTGTCCGCGATAGATCATGTGGCCGTCTGTGTCGAGCCGGGCGCGCTCAGACGCTGGTTCGATTTTTATATAGACGTTTTTGATTTCCACCATTCGCATCAGGAAGATATCGTGACGGAAAACACGGCCATGAATTCGGGCGTGGTGCAAAGCGAGAACGGGCGTATACAGCTTCCGATTATGGAACCAGCCCCGCACAAAAGCACGTCACAGATTGAAGAGTACCTTGCCTTTCATCAAGGCTCAGGCGCGCAGCACATCGCACTTCTCTCGGATGATATTTTCGGAACCGTGCGTCTGCTGCGCGAAAATGGCATCGAGTTTCTGGCCACCCCGGCTAATTATTACGACCATCTGGAGGAAAATCTCGGCCGGGTTGACGAAGATATTGCCAGACTACGCGAACTGGGCGTTCTGCTGGATCACGACCGCTGGGGCGCACTATTACAAATCTTCACCAAACCTCTGCATGATCGCCCGACCGCCTTCATGGAGATCATTCAGCGGAAGGGCGCGCGCGGCTTCGGCGGCGGCAATATCAAAGCCCTCTTTGAAGCCATCGAGCGTGAACAGGCGCTGCGCGGAAATCTTTAACTCGTATAAGAAGACGGTGACTTTCAACCCGATCAATCAAGCGTCGAGCCTGACGCTGGCAGAGTGGGCCAGAAATATCAGCCCGTCGGCCTTGCAAGAGATGCTGACAGAGGCTTCGCGGCCCGGCGTCATCTCATTCGCGCTCGGCCTCCGGCCCCTGAATTATTTCCGGCGGCAGCTTTCGCGCAAATGGCCGGGCAGGTGTTGTCAATGGATGCGCGGGCTTTGCAATACAGCCCGCACCTGCAACCCTTGAAACGGCAAGTATGCGAGTTGATGAAGCAACGCGGGGTCACTTGTTATGAGGAACAGGTTTTTCTGACGGCGGGCGCGCAGCAGGGGATGAGCTTGCTGGCGCGCTTACTACTGGAGGCCGGTGGCAAAGTCATCACGGAACAGTTTATCTATCTCGGCTTCCAGCAGGTGCTCGAACCGTTCCAGCCGGAAATCCTCACGGTCGAGACGAGCCCTGAGACGGGCATGGATGTCGAAGCTGTCGAAAGGTTGCTGCGGCTGGGCCACCGCCCGGCCTTCATCTATTGCATTACAGACGGGCACAATCCTTTGAGCGTTAACCTGCATCCGGCAAAGAGAGAACGGCTGGTCCAATTAGCGCAAGAGTATCATGTCCCGATCATAGAAGATGACGCTTACGGGTTTCTTAATTACTCTGACGTGCTGTCGCCGCCGTTGCGCGCGCTTGATGACCGCTGGGTCTTTTATGTCGGCTCGTTCTCGAAAATACTGGCCGGCCTTGCGCGCCGGGTGGCTGATCGTCCCGGTGGAGTTGATCGAACCGTTATCTATCGTCAAAGAGTCTGCCGATATAGATACTGCGACCTTCACCCAAAGGCTGATCAATGCTTATCTTGAGAGCGGCCAATTCCCTGCGCATCTCGCAAGCTTACGCCAGCATTACAACACCCGGTGCGAGACGATGGCGCGCGCGCTCGCGGCATTTTTCCCGGCTGAAGCGTGTTGGCGCGTGCCTGAGAGCGGTTTTTTTTTCTGGGTCGAACTGCCTTCGACGATCAATCTCGACAAGCTCTTCAACATTGCGCTTGAGCGGGAGCAGGTCGCATTCATTCCGGCCAGCGCCTTTAGCGTGCAAGGCGCTGGCCGGCAAACTCAAAGCATGCGTTTGAACTTCAGCAACCCAACCCCTGAACGGATCGAGGAAGGCATCGCGCGGCTGGCGAAGGTGTTGAAAGAGAGCATAAGGCTATGACGCAATCAGCTTCACAAGCAAACCCCACGCGGCCAAAAAGCGCGGGCGAGGGCCAGTCCGCAGCGGCCAGTGAGACGCAAACAATCGCGCTCGGTTACGGCGAAGAGCAGATTCCTTTCCGCTTTGATCCGGGACAGTTCAAGGTCCTTGCGCCAACGGACGGCGAGGCGCGTGGGCTGAGCGATGTTGAAATCCACAGTCGCCTAAATGCCCCGATTGGCACGCCGCTGCTCGAAGAGATTGTCAGACCTGACGAGCAGGTTGTCATAGTCGTCCCGGATGCTACGCGCGTCGCCGGGGTCGAACGTATCGCCCCGTTGCTTGTCGAGCGGCTCAATGCGCGCGGTCTCGCTGACAGGCAAATTTCCGTGCTCATCGGCGGCGGCATCCATCGTGCGCCGACTCCGGATGAAGTTCGCTCTATTCTCGGCCCTCATCTGCCAGCGAGAATTGCAGTTCATTCACACGATGCCAATGATGCATCAACGCATATCCGGCTCGGCACTACTTCGAGCGGCACGCCCGTGGAGTTGAATCGTAGGCTGGTGCAAGCAGATCATGTAATCGTTGTGGGGGCCATTTCTTATCATTATATCGCGGGATTTTCTGGAGGCCGCAAAGCCATTCTGCCCGGCTGTGCCGCTGAGCGTTCGATACAGGCCAATCACCTGCTCTCGTTCGACCGCGAGACGTTGGACAAACGCCCCGGTATCGCTTCCGGCTGTCTTGAGGGCAACGTCGTTCACCAAGATATGGAAGAAGCAGTGGCGCTGCTTAACCCTTCATTCTTAGTCAACACTGTGCTCAATAGCGACGACCAGATTGCAGCAGTCTATGCAGGCCACTGGCGCAAAGCGCACCGGCGCGGCTGCACAGAGTATGGGGTTTCGCATGCTGTGGCGGTCAATGAGCGCAGGCCGCTCGTGATTGTCAGCGTGGGGGGCGCGCCGCGAGACATCAACCTGATTCAATCGCACAAGGCGATGGAACACGCCGCAGGGCTGCTTGAAGAAGGCGGCACGATGATCGTGCTGGCGAAGTGCCCCGGCGGCTTGGGCCGTGCAGATTTCCTGCGTTGGTTCGTGCCCGGTGGCTCAAGCGCGACAGCGCGCTTGCTGGTCGAAGATTACAAGATCAACGGTCAGACAGCATGGGGACTGCGCCGCAAAGCTGAACGATTTCGCCTGCTGCTCGTCTCGACCCTTGAGGCGCTCACCGTCAGCCGCATGGGTCTTGAGCCTTACGCCACGCTCGACTCTGCTCTGGCTACAATTCCGCCCCAGAGCGGTTACATCATTCCTCGCGGATTGACGACACTTCCTTGCCGCACTGGACGCAGATGAGCTTGCGCGCCCCGTCGCGCTGCACAGCACGTACCATCGGGGGCAAGTCAACGCGCGGTTGCGCGAACTCCGCAGCGAACCACCGTTGACCGACTACATCGCGTGGGTCTGGTGCGACCGGTGCATCAAGGCGTTGCGTCGTGCGGTTGAGTTGTTCGTCTGGTGCTGGAACTGCCGGCAGTTGCGTAAGCGGCAACGCCCACGTTATCCGATCAACTTGATCGATGCTGGCTCTTCTCTGGTTTAGACAGACCCGTGTTATTGGAGCACTTGACAGTGATTTAGTAAGAGGTGTAACGTGCGCCTGTTCCTCAAGCGGTTAGTTCGTTAGCAACTCTCTTGACCCTCACCTGCCCCTCGCAACAGGTGCGTTTATGCGGCGCAAGTAGCCTCACGTCAATGAGCCGTTACCCGGATCACCACCAACCTTTATATTGGCGCAGTAAAGCCGTAGGCGCGTTTGCGCCGCGTGTCGCTCCGGCTCTCGCGACTGCTTTGTCAATCCGTTTGAAAGTGAGCGCAGCTTATGTCTGACGGCATCTTTAAGAAGACAGAACTTGTGGCCAACATTGCGATCATTGTGCTGGCCCTTTTGCTGGGCGGCGTCTTGGTCAAACGTTATCTTTGGCCTAACCAAGATGCGGCGCAACGCATCGAGGCGCGCATCCCGGCGGGGACGAAAGCCGCGCTGCCCGATGTGAACTGGGCGCAGAACGGGCAGACGCTCCTGCTCGTGCTGTCGCGCGACTGTCACTTTTGCACGGACAGCGCGCCGTTCTATCAACGGCTGACCCGCGAGACAGCGGGGCGGCCCAATGTCCACTTGATTGCAGTACTACCGCAGGATGTTTCAGAGGGTCGGAAGTATCTGGCCGGGCTTGGCGTCCCCATCAGCGAAGTCAGACAGGTATCCGTCAGCAGCGTCGGAGCACATGCGACGCCGACCCTGATTCTCGTGGATCAAAACGGAGTCGTGCAGAACTCGTGGGTCGGGAAACTTGCCGCCCCGCAAGAGACTGAAGTCTTAAACCAGTTGGCCGCAGCACGCGCCAACTAGCGCGAGCGTAAGCTTGACCCGCGCGGCGCAAGACTGCCGTTTCCACGTCGCGTGTCAGGGCTGCCCTGACATAAGCATGCCGGCGGCTTTCACTCAAGGCGGCCGGCCTCACGTTAGCAACGAAGGAGAAACGTATGTTGAAGTCAGCAAGGATGAGACTCGTTCGCAAACTTTTTCTCTTGGGGGTCCTACTCACCGGGTTCGCCTATGTGAGTTCCGAACCTAAGACGCAAGCAGCGCCCGCCTTCTTGATCTGCTGCTCGGCCTGCGAGACAGACCCGCTGCCGCCGCCCTGTCGGCACGGGTGCAGCCCTTCATGTTAAGGCGCGGCTGAAACTCGATCAGGCGCGGCGAGCGGCGTTGCGCTGCTCAACGCGAGTATGTCAACGCTGCTCGCTCACTCGTCCGCCTATCAAGCGCCGCGCAGTAAGATCGGCCTTGTGAGATCAAAACGCCTGACCACACATGGTCAGGCGTTTTGCGACCACCATAAGCAGTAACGGGGTGGCGCAGAAAGATAATCACTTTCTGCGCCACCCCGTTACTGCCCCCGTAGTTAATGGCCGCAGGCTCTACGTGCCGCGCCGAGCGGTTTTTATGCGCGCGCGGCGCGGGCTATCTATCGCGGTCACCTACCGTCCTTCAGCGCCTGCCACGCCTATTGTTCTAATGGTTCCCGGCGGCGAGGCGTTGTGGCTCGCAAGCAACTCCTGTTCGGTGATCGGGCGCGGGATGCAGAACCGCCCACCGCACGTACCCCACGGCGAATTGCTCGAAGTCAGTCTGACCGGCGGACACCCGGCGGCAGCCGCAGCGGCGCGCGCAGAGTCGTCGCCTTCTGCCTTCGAGACGTCGTGGATAGGCTCTACATCTACGGCTTTGCAAGGCACAGGCGCGACTGCCGCATCACGCACCGACGCATAGCCCGGTGCGCCTGTGTCCAACACCTTGACGGCCCCGTCGGAGACGCGCGTGAAGGTGAACTTCGGAAAGACGCCAAGCGTCGAGTCGAACGTCCCGCCGTCGTTGATCGTCATCGTGCCGGCCGAAGTGGCATAGGCTGACAAGCCGACCGCCATTTTCCAGTTTTCCGATGGTCGGTCGCTATATGAGACGACAATCGGGTTGATGCTCACCAGCGAGAGCTTGCTGATCTTGATCGGCGTGCTGCCCGGCGTGTTGACGGCCTGCGTGCGCGTGATGATCGTGTCAACGTTGCCCTCACCCGGCAGCGGCAAGCCTTTGACCGGCACGCTGCCGGAATAGGCGTTCGACGTGGCCTGACCGTCGGTGTTGAAGAAGCCCGCGGGGATCGGTTTGCCCGCGAAGTTGTGGTAAGTCTCACCGTTGTCAGTTGTCTCGAAACGGTCGTCGCCGGCCGGCACGTAGGTCGAGGCCGCCCGACTGCTGGTCGTGACGAATGCGCCCGCCAATAACGCCGCGCCCAATAAGAGCACTGCGCCGAGCGCCAACGGCATGCTGTTAAACCTCCTCGCAATTGCTTTCATCTTTACTCCTCCTTACGAAATTGTCTGGCGTTGAGCACGGCCGAACAGATTTGGGGCTTCAGTCCGCTCGCCGAAGTGTGGTGAGACGTGAATCTTTGGCGCTCCTGCCGGGTCGTGAATCAGCGCATGCATCTTGCCACGCTGCGGCCCCTTTTTCTTCTTCAATCTTGCCAAGCTGAGCGGGTGCGTAAGCGGGGCGCTTCGGGCTGTTTGCCGAGGCCGGCCAGTGCTAATCATTGCGGTGATTGGAAATCCAATTTTTGCTATTTTTTTTCCATTTTTCTGTTGACATCCATAGGCAAAGCGTGTAGTTTGACCGCCCTTGTTACCATACTCAGTTTGATAGGCCCCAGCCTCACATATTTGGAAGTAGTTCAATAGTTCGGGCCATCGCAATGTTCCATAGACCTTAGCTCCGAACTTCTCGGGCGCTTTCGCCGCCCGTTCGGATCGAGCACACCGCGCGTTGTGGGGTGGCAGAGGCACTAGCCACGCTCGCTCTCGCGGAGAACTGTGATCCGTTTGGCGACGGACAGACGCCCTTCTCTCTTCACGCAGCCTCATGGCACGGGGGCAAGGTTTATGAGAGTTGCCAAACTCGTCCTCATTAATTCCGATTCCTCTAGTGACTTCACCGCTGCATTGCGCGAAATCTTGGCTGCGCCCCCGCACCCGGCCCTCAAACTGCGACACGAAGTCGTCGAGCATGGCGACGACCTCAGCCCTGCCGGCCTCGCACGGCTTATGTCGGAGCTTAAGCCTGACCTCTGCTTCGTCATGCTTAAGTCACAGCGACGCGGGCAGATCGGCGAGTTATTAGAATCCATCAAGACTTGCGCCCCGGACGTGCGCATCATCGTCGGGCTTGAAGACGGCGTGCCTGAGCAAATGGTCGAGTTGCTCAAACTCGGCGCGGTTGATTTCATCACGCCGCCACTGCGGCCCGTGGACATCTTGCCGCGCATCTGGCGTTGGACTGAGAGCGCAACGCCGCCTGCGGCACGACCGGGCGCGCGCGGCAAACATCACGAACTGAAACACCTCGTCGGGCGCAGCGCCGCGTTTCTGGCCGAGGTCAACAAGATTCCCACCGTCGCACAGTGCGACGCGGGCGTTTTGATTACAGGCGAAACAGGCACGGGCAAGGAGTTGTGCGCGCGCGCCGTCCATTATTTGAGTCCGCGTGCGCGTGGTCCTTTCGTGCCTATCAACTGCGGTGCGATCCCGGTCGAGTTGGTTGAGAACGAACTGTTCGGACATGCGCCCGGTGCTTTCACGGGAGCCTCGACGCTTGAGTTCGGCCTCATCCGCGAGGCCGACAGCGGGACGCTTTTTCTCGACGAGATTGATTGCCTCCCGCTTCAATCGCAGATCAAGCTACTGCGCTTCCTGCAAGAGAAGGTCTATAAGCCGCTCGGCTCGACAAAGATTTGCGCGGCCAACGTGCGCATCGTGGCAGCGATGAACACTGCACCGCAAGAGGCCATCGAGTCAGGCAGACTCCGCCGCGATCTCTACTACCGGCTCAACGTTATCCCGTTGCGGCTGCCGCCATTGCGCCAGCGCCGCGAAGACATCCTGCTCCTCGCGCGCCACTTCATCGCCAAGTACGCGGCCGAGTTCGACAAGCCTGCGCGCGACTTCACGACCGGGGCCGTGCGTATGCTCTACAGTTACGATTGGCCCGGCAATGTCCGCGAGTTGGAGCACGTAGTCGAACGCGCAGTCGTCTTCTCAAATCGCGCCCTCATCGCTGACGTTGATATGCACATCGCGGATGGCGAAGGACAGACGCGCCCTGAGTCCTTCAAAGAGGCGAAGGAAAAGCTTATTCGCCAGTTTGAAAAAACGTATCTGCAAGACCTGTTGCTTGCCAATCAAGGCAACGTGAGCCGGGCCGCACGCGCAGCGCATAAGCATCGGCGTGCGCTCTGGCATCTCATCCGCAAACATCAGATAGATATTCAATGTTTCAGACCTGAAGCCGACTAATGCTGCGGCCCGCGCAACGGACACGGGGCCGCCGCCAGACTGAGACAGACCGCGTGATGCAGACTGCGTGAATAGATGAACACTCAGCAGCCGACCTCTTACGCTCAAGCCTTGCTGCTCTCGGCCGCTTGCTCGCTAGCGGCGCTCGGCCTGTGGTATCTGCTTTCGGTCTTAGAACTCTTTCCGCCGTCGGCCTTCCCTTCGCCCCGGAGCGTTGCGGCGGGCCTCGGCGCAGAGTTGTGGTCGGGCCGGCTGGCGGACGACCTCGTCGCATCGCTGTTTCGCGTTGCCGCAGGCTACACACTCGCCGTCGCTTTGAGCGTGCCGCTTGGGCTGGCGCTGGGTCATCGGCCGCGCGTGCGCGCCGCGTTGCTGCCCACTATCAACTTCTTTCGTAGCCTGTCGCCGCTCGCGTGGATACCCTTTGCGATCCTGTGGTTCGGCATCGGCGATCTGCCCGTCGTCTTCCTCATCTTCATGGCGACTTTTTTTCCGCTTGTAATCGCCACGCTCGCGGCCGTGGCCAACGTGCCGACGGTCTATTTTCAGGTCGCACACGAATATGGCTTCCACGGCGTCGAGTTGCTAACGCGGATCACCTTGCCGGCCATCATGCCGCAGGTCATCACCGCGTTGCGCGTGACGGGTGGCATGGCGTGGCTCGTGTTGGTGGCGGCCGAGATGATCGCCGGGCGCGACGGCCTCGGGTTCGCCATTTGGGACGCGCGCAACGGGCTACGGCTCGACCTGCTCGTTTGCGGCATGATCGTCATCGGCTTGACCGGGGCGTTGCTTGATTGGTTGCTGTCGCTGCTGGCAAAGCTGCCCAGCGTGCGGTGGGGTTATGAGCGATAGCCACGATGGAGTTATGAACGATAAAACTCTGCTCGTCAGCGATGTGTCGCACTCGTTCGGCGGCGCAGCCGTACTCGACGGGATCACGTTGGCGGTCGCGCCCGGCGAGGTGGTTGCGCTCATCGGCCCTTCCGGCTGTGGGAAGACGACGCTGCTGCGCCTGCTCTCCGGCTTCTACCGGCCGGAGCATGGGGCGGTCGAACGGCGCGGTGCGACGCGCATGATCTACCAGCAGGACGGGTTGCTGCCGTGGCTCACGGTTACAGAGAACATCGCGCTCGGACTGCGCCATGTGACCGAGGCCACGGCGCGCGCCGAACAACTCGCGCGCCTGCTCAAGCTCATCCGCCTGCAAGGTTTCGCGCGGCACTATCCGCATCAACTGTCGGGCGGCATGCGCCAACGCGTTGAACTGGCCCGCGCGCTCGCGGGCGACACCAACGTCTTACTGATGGACGAGCCTTTCTCTTCGCTCGACTACCAGACACGCGCGCGCATGCGCCACGAACTGGTGCGTCTGCTCGCGCTGCGGCCTGTCGCCGTCGTCCTAGTCACACACGACATCGAAGAGGCCGTGCTGCTGGCCGATCACATCGTTGTGTTATCAGAGCGGCCCGCGCGTACTCTTTGCGAATTGCGACTGGACCAAGAACGCCCGCGTGATGTGACCTGCCCCGGCTTGCGCGCGGCAATGAACTCGATTCACGAACACCTCGCCTTGCCGCACGACTTCGTCGGCGACGCGACGGCCGACGAACCGGAAGCCGTCGGCACACCTGAAGCATCCGCGTGGCTCGGCTGAGCGGGCCGAACTGAACCGCAGGACCTAACTCGTTATGACACGCACCAGAACTTTCATCATCGCGCTTGGCATTTTAATTTTGCTCGGCGGCCTCTGCCTGTTGCGCTTAGCGTCTCTACGACGGCGTGGCGCGGGGCCGGGCAGCGCGTCGGCCCGGCCACAGTTGAGCGTCGGCTTCCTGCCCGTCACTTGACACCTGACGTGCCCCGTCACGGACTTCGCGTCACGGACGAGCACGACGACTCGGTTCGAGTCGCAAAGGTTCACGGACTTTCCAACCGTCGCCGAGACGGTTAAAGCGGGGCGGCTCGATGCGACCTTTATGGTCGTGCCGCTCGCAATGAAGCTGCGCGAACAAGGGTTGCCGATCAAGATCGTCTATCTAGGCCACCGCGATGGCTCGACCGTCATGGTGCGTAAGGACAGTTCCGCCCGAAACCTGCGCGATCTGCGCGGCAAAATCTTTGCCATCCCCAGTCGTTACAGCAACCAGTATCTCGTTATCCGCAAGCTGATGGAGGACAGCCAGATCGCACCGGAAGAGATGCACTTTGTCGAAGTGCCGCCGCCGGACATGCCCGGCGCGCTCGCCGCCAGAGCGATTGACGCTTACTTCATCGGCGAACCGCACGCGGCCAAGGCCGAACTCGACGGCACGGGGCGCGTCCTCTATCACGTCAAAGACATCTGGCCGCACTTCATCTCATGCTGCCTTGTAGTGACAGAGAAACTGATCCGCGAGCGCCCCGAAGTGGTCAAGGATTTGGTCCGGGGCATCGCCGAGTCGGGCGAGTGGGCAGAGACGCATCGGCTGGCGGCGGCGCACATCGCCGCGCCGTACTTCAGGCAGAATGAAGAGGTCGTCAAGTACGTGCTCACACAACCGCCCGACCGCGTGAGCTACCGCATGCTGACCCCGACGGATGAGGACCTACAGAAGATTCACGATCTCGCGCTCAAACTCGGCCTGCTCAATAAGCCTGTCTCCATGTCCGACTTAATAGATCGCAGTTTCATCCCCACCGACATCAAGCCCGCCAACATCGAATAAGAAATTCTACTTCAAAGTAGTTTGATAAATATAAGGTCGCGGTCAAACCGGCGACTTAAGCTTTGCGTCTTTGCGTGAAGTGTGACATGCGGCGCGCACATGCGAGATAAAAGTGTCACACCACGCGCGGGCGCAAGGGCGCAACGTTTTCTCGTGCTGGCTATGCTCGGCATAGGTCAAAAACATCACACCCGCGCGCGCGTTGTATTGAAAAACAAGCCTTCTGCAACTGGCCTGAAGTTTGCTGTAGAGCTAAAGCACGAGGCTTTAGCAACTTCTCATGAGCAAATCAAGCACGAAGGTGGCTCATGATATTTTGCGCTACATGCGCGAAAACCCTAGAGCCGCGGACACGCTCGAAGGGATCGCGGAGTGGTGGCTGCGTGATAAGTATTCGCTGACCAAAGTCCGGCAGATGCTCGCGGAGTTGGTGGAGGAAGGACTGATAGTCAAACTGGAAGGAAAAGATTCACGGCCCATTTATCGAACGGACAAAGCTGATTGACGTGCAGTCGATCTTCCTCACCAGGGCAACGCCGCCGTTGCCTGCGGTCCATAACCACAAGGCAAACTTCGTCCGGCCCCACTGATCGATTCTCGTCATTCAACGTCAAGGCTCGGCTGAATCTGAGCGACATACTCGACCGACTTGCGGCCTGCGCTGTGTGGGCGCGCGACAGCCGCACCCCGCTTGTCGGCTCGCGGGGCATGCGCGCCAAGCCTTAAACGATCATCACGACCAAGATGAGTGACATGCAGGCGCAATTGCTGACGGCGACTAATAGTTCGTTTTTGGCCCAAGCACGCAGACGCGTCTTCGGGCTGGCAGCGCACGAGGCGAGCTTCGCGCGCCGTGGCTTTCACGCGGGCGACGAAGCCGCGCGCCGTCACCTTGAACGCGTTGGCGAGAGCTTTCTGCTCGGCTACAACGCAGCCCTTGAAGCAGACGCCCCTGACAAGCTTGCACATCGGCTGGCGCTCGTGCCCGGCGAGTTCGGCGGCTTTGCCTTTGAGGGCGCGGCGATGGCGCTCGCGCTGCTCGACCTGATCACGCCCTGGAAGCGAGATCGTTGGCGCGGCTTCACAGACAGCTTCGGGCAGGCACACATATACATGATGCACGTCGGCCTCGGCTGGGCGCTGGCGCGTCTGCGCCGACGCGGCGCGCACCATCTCACACGGCTCGACCCTCTGCTCGGCTGGCTCGCGATAGACGGCTACGGTTTTCACGAGGGTTATTTCAACTGGCGGCGTTACGTCGCACAACGGGCCGCGCCCACGCGGCTTGATGGTTACGCCCGGCGCGTCTTCGATCAAGGACTTGGTCGGAGCATTTGGTTCGTGCAAGGCGCGGACGTGTCAGTCATTGCAGAGACGGTCGGGGGCTTTGAAGCTGCGCGCCGTGCAGACTTGTGGAGCGGCGTCGGGTTGGCTTGCGCCTACGCGGGCGGCGTCGGGCGCGAGGCAGTCTTATTTCTGCAAGCTGCCGCTGGCGAGTATCGCCCGCAGTTGGCGCAGGGCGCGGCCTTCGCCGCCAAGACGCGCCTGCGCGCCGGCAACGTGAACGCCTATACAGAGGCAGCCTGCCGAGTCTTATGTGCTTGCACGGTCGGCGCGGCCGCGGCCGTCACCGACGCGGCACTTGCAGACTTACGCGCAGAGGGTGCGCTGCCTGCTTATGAAGTTTGGCGGCGACGCATTCAGACAGAGTTCAGCCGGGAGGTTATCAGGGTATGACGTTGAGCACAGGCCCGTTGCGCCGTTACGCCGCGCGGCTGACGGCAATTAGCCTCGTCCTCGTCAGCTACGGTTTCGCGCGCCTGCCGGCGGTGTCTGAGTCGGAGTTGGCGCAACTGGGCGCGGGCTTTCGCTTCCGCGCTGCGCCGCTGCCGACGATGGACGGCGAGTCGCCCAAAACGATCCGCGAGGTCAACCCTTCGTTGCGGCGCATCGTAGGTTGGGTGTCGAGCGTCGGCGCGGCGGTGGCTTTGCACGACCTCGACGGTGAGGGTCTGCCCAACGACGTATGCTACGTTGACACTAGGATTGACAAGATCATCGTCGCGCCTGTGCCGGGCACACCTGCGCGCTATAAGCCCTTCACGCTCGATGCCGGGCCGCTCCCTTATGAAGCGGCGACGATGGCCCCGATGGGTTGCCTGCCCGGTGACTTCAACGAAGACGGCCTGACCGATCTGCTCACCTATTATTGGGGCCGCACTCCGGTTGTCTTCATCAAGCAAGCGACTGTGGGCGCGAGCGCGCTCAGTGCCAACAATTATCGCCCCCATGAACTGATCGGCACTGGCGAACGCTGGTTCACGAACGCAGCGACGCAGACCGACCTCGACGGCGACGGGCACACGGACCTAATCATCGGCAACTACTACCCCGACGGCGCGCGCGTTCTCGACGCGCACGCCGTCGTCCCCGACGAGATGCAGGATTCGATGTCGTTCGCACTCAACGGCGGCGGCCCGCACTTCCTGCTCTGGCACGGGCCGGCGGCAAACGCGAACACGAACACAAGCGCGCCGATTCGTTACGTCGAGGCTCACGGTTTACTTGACGAGCGGGTCGCGCGCGGCTGGACGCTGGCGGTTGGGGCCGCAGACCTTGACGGCGATCTGCGCCCGGAGGTCTATCTCGCCAACGACTTCGGCCCTGATCGGCTGTTGCACAATCGTTCAACGCCCGGCGCGCTTCGCTTCGCGTTGCTTGAAGGGCGACGCGGGTTAATGACAGCGAAGTCGAAGGTCGTCGGGCGCGACTCGTATAAAGGCATGGGCGTTGACTTCGGCGACCTCAACGGCGACGGCTGGCCCGACATCTACGTCAGTAACATCGCCGCCGAGTACGCGCTCGAAGAGAGCCACTTCGCTTTCCTCAGCACAGGGCGCGTCGAGTTGATGAAGCAGGGCATTGCGCCTTACATAGATCGCAGCGAACCGCTCGGCCTCTCGCGCAGCGGGTGGGCTTGGGAGTCGCGCCTTGCAGACTTTGACAACGACGGCACGCCTGAGGCACTGCAAGCAACCGGCTTTCGCAAGGGCACGGCCAATCGCTGGCCCGACCTGCACGAGTTGGCTATGGGCAACGATCAGCTTGTCAAAGACCCACGGAGTTGGCCGGCGTTCGGACCCGGCGTAGACCTCAGCGGCCACGATCACAACCCCTTCTTTGTGCGTGCGTCGGACGGGCGCTTCTACGACATCGCCGCGCAACTCGGACTCGACGGACCAACGGTCAGCCGTGGCATCGCAACCGCCGATGTGGACGGCGACGGGCGACTCGATTATGCCGTCGCTAATCAATGGGAGACTTCTTACTTCTACCACAACGAGGGCGGTCGCCCCGGCAACTTCATCGGCTTGCGCCTGCGCCTGCCTATCGCTGATGAAGCAGCGTTGCGGACGCGCGTCTGCCGCGAAGGCACAGGCGCAATGCATGTGAGCGCGCGCGCAGCCATCGGGGCGCAGGCGCGCGTGTTGCTTCGTGGGCGCGCGCCGCTGGTCTTGGAAGTTGACGGCGGCAACGGACATTCGGGCAAGCGGAGTCCTGATCTGCTGTTCGGTTTAGGCAAGTTGCCGGCGAGCGAGCGCGTCACGGTCGAACTGCGCTGGCGCGACGCAGGCGGCGCGCCGCACCAAGAAACGATGCAACTATGGCCGGGCGCGTGGCACACCATCCTGCTCGGCCGCGCGGAGGGAGTCACCGATGAATGCCAATGAGAAGCGGCGTGAGGCTGACCGGCTCGGTGGCCTGCGGCGCTTCGCCATCGCCATCACCGTCTTGAACGTTCTCGGCCACACCTATCTCGGCTTTGAACAGTCGTGGGCGCAGCCCTTCGTCGCCGTGGCGACCGCTTACGCTGTCGAGTTATTGCTTGAACTCGTTGACGCACGCTTTAACGGCCGTGCGCCTCGGTTCGCGGGCGGGGGCTTGCGCCGCTTCGTCGAGTTCTTGTTGTCGGCGCACATCACCGGCCTGGCCTGCTCGATGCTGCTCTACGCGAACGAGCGGCTCGGCCCGCTTGTCTTCGCCAGCATCGTCGCTATCGCTTCAAAGTTCGTCTTGCGCGCGCCGCTCGGCCGTGGCACACGCCACTTCTTCAACCCGTCAAACTTCGGCATCACCATCACGTTGCTCGCTTTCTCTTGGGTCGGCATCGCGCCGCCTTACCAGTTCACCGAACACATGACGGGCGCGGGCGACTGGCTACTGCCCGCCGTCATCGTCTGCACCGGCACATTTTTAAATGCGCGGTTCACACATCGCCTGCCACTGATCGCGGCGTGGCTCGGCGGCTTCGTCGCGCAGGCCGCGTTGCGGAGTCTGTTGTTCGACACGCCGTTTGCTTCGGCCTTACTGCCGATGACCGGGGTGGCGTTCATCCTCTACACCTTCTACATGGTGACCGACCCGGCGACGACGCCCGCCGGCCGCCGCGCGCAGGCCGCCTTCGGCTTCAGCGTCGCTGCCGTCTATGGGCTGCTGCTCGTCGTCCACGTAGTCTTCGGACTCTTCTTTGCCCTGACCATTGTCTGTGCGTTAAGAGGACTCGGCCTGCACGCGCTGGCGTGGGCGGGCGGGCGCGTGCGTGCGACAGCGGAAGTACCGGCGGCGACGGTTGCGCCGCCCGCGCCTGCACCACTCGTTAGATCGGCGAAGGCGTGAAAGGGGCTTGAGATGCGACAGGCAATCGCAATCGTCGGCATGGCGTGCCACTTTCCCGACGCGCGTTCACCCGCTGAACTCTGGGAGAACGCGCTTGCGGCGCGGCGCGCCTTTCGTCGCATCCCGGCCGAGCGCCTGAACCTCGACGACTATTACTCAACAGATCGTAACAGCCCCGACCGTACTTACTCGACCGAGGGCGCGTTCATCGCCGACTTCGAGTTCGACCGCGTGCGCTTTCGCGTGCCCGGCAGCACCTATCGCGCGGCCGACCCGACGCACTGGCTGGCGCTCGACGTCGCCGACGCCGCGCTCGCCGACGCGGGCTTCCATAACGGCGAACAGTTGCCACGCGAAACAACCGGCGTCTTCATCGGCAACACGCTGACCGGCGAGTTCTCGCGCGCCAACGTGTTGCGCCTGCGCTGGCCTTACGTGCGCCGCGTGCTAACGAAGACTGCTCGCCGACGAGTCGTGCGCAACCACACAGCGACGTGAACTGCTGGCGCGCGCCGAGCGGCTTTACAAGCAACCCTTCCCGCCGGTCGGCGAAGAGACGCTCGCGGGCGGGCTGTCAAACACTATCGCCGGCCGCATCTGCAACCACTTCGACCTCAAGGGTGGCGGCTATACGCTCGACGGCGCGTGTGCTTCGTCGCTGCTCGCCGTCATCAACGCCTGCACCAGTCTCGCCGCTGGCGATCTCGAAGTAGCAATCGCCGGTGGTGTGGACCTGAGCATCGACCCGTTCGAGTTGATCGGCTTCGCCAAAACCGGCGCGCTCGCAGACGACGCCATGCGCGTCTACGACACTCGCTCGGCCGGCTTCTGGCCCGGCGAGGGTTGCGGCCTCGTCGTCCTCATGCGCCACGACGACGCGCTCGCGCGCCAGCTACCCGTCTATGCGCTCATTCGTGGCTGGGGCGTCTCGTCAGACGGCGGCGGCGGCATCACACGCCCGGAAGTCGAAGGCCAACTGCTCGCGCTGCGGCGGGCCTACACACGCGCCGGTTACGGCATCGACACCGTTGCATATTTTGAAGGACACGGGACAGGCACGGCCGTCGGCGACGCAACCGAACTCCAAGCACTCACCCGCGCACGCCGCGAGGTTGAACGAGATGCCACAGCCAGCCACGCGAAAGTGCCGCCCGCAGCGATCAGTTCCATCAAGGCCAATATCGGCCACACGAAGGCCGCGGCCGGCGTCGCCGGTTTGATCAAAGCGACGATGGCACTGCACACACAGGTCCTCCCGCCCACTACCGGCTGCGACGAGCCACACGCGGAACTGCGCGAAGGCGCGCCCGCATTGCGCGTGCTCCGGCGCGGCGAGTTGTTCCCGGCGGAGGCGCATCTGCGCGCGGGCGTCAGCGCGATGGGCTTCGGCGGCATCAATACGCACATCACCTTAGAGGCCGCGCGCGCTGAACGCCGGCAGTCGCTCAACTCACGCGAGCGCGTGCTGCTCTCGTCGGCGCAAGACGCCGAACTCTTTCTCTTCGACGCGCGCGACATCGCCGACCTCTCGGAGCAGATCGCGCGCCTCGACGTTTACGCTGCCCGTCTCTCGCGCGGCGAGCTAACCGATCTGGCCGCGACGCTAGCGCGCAGCCTCGGCCACGCGCGCATACGCGCCGCCGTGGTCGCAGCAAGCCCGGCAGAGTTGGCGGCCCGGCTCGCCACACTGAAGTTGTTCATGCGCGCCGATGCCGTCCAAAGGCTCGATCCTGCGGCCGGCATCTTCTTCAACGCGGAGTCGCGCCCCGCGCGCGTCGGCTTCCTCTTCCCCGGTCAAGGTGCGCCCGCGCACTTGGACGGCGGCGCGTGGCGGCGGCGCTTCGACTTCATCGAGGACCTGTACGCGCTTGGCGACGCGGAGTGGCGCGGCGATGGCGTCGCAACCGAAGTGGCGCAGCCGGCCATTGCCACGGCCTCGGTCGCCGCCTTACGCCTACTCGCGCGGCTTGGTGTGACGGCCCGTGTCGCCGTCGGCCACAGCCTCGGCGAACTGTGCGCGTTGCACTGGGCCGGCGCGTTCGACGAGGCCGCGTTGCTGCGCACAGCGCGGGCACGCGGCCGGGCCATGGCCTCAATCGTAGGTCCGACGGGCGCGATGCTGAGCGTCGGCGCTGACGAGCATGAAGTTAAGTTGATCCTGAACGGCGATCAGGTAGTTATCGCGGGTCTCAACTCGCCGCAGCAGACGATCCTATCGGGCGAAGCGGCAGCAGTTGCGGCCGTCGCGCGTCGTTGTGCAGCGCGCGGCCTGCGTTGCACGCCGTTGCGCGTCTCGCACGCATTTCACTCACCCCTAATCGCACCGGCGGCCACGCGCCTAACCGCACACCTCGCCGACGAAGAGTTCGCGCCCGTGCAGCGCGCAGTTGTCTCGACGGTGACAGGCGCACGCCTCACGGCGGACACGGACCTACGCGCGCTCCTGGGCCGACAGGTGACAGAGCCGGTGCGTTTCATCGAGGCCATTGCCGCGACCGCGGACGACGGCATTGACCTTTGGCTCGAAGTCGGGCCGGGCCGCGCGCTGACCGGGTTGATGGCCGAGTTGGCTCAAGCGCCCGCCATCGCGCTTGATGCGTGCGGTCCATCCTTGCGTGATCTGCTCAACACAGTCGGCGCGTGCTTTGTAGTCGGCGCGGAGATCAATCACGACGAATTATTCACAGGCCGCCTCACGCGACCTTTCAACCTTGACTGGCGGCCCCGCTTCTTCGTCAATCCATGTGAACTCGCACCGCAGGACAATAAAGCGTTAACGACACATGGGCGAATTGCTGAAGCAGGCGAAGCTATAAGCATCGAAGCCGATAGTAGCGAAGCCGAAAATATCTCTGCTAACGAGCAAACGGGGACACATCTCGACGAGCAGTCCAAAGTAACTGACGCGCCGATTGAAGTCGTCCGGCGACTTGTGGCCGAGCGGGTCGAACTGCCTGTTTCAACCGTCAAAGATGACAGCCGGCTGCTTGACGATCTGCACCTGAACTCGATCACCGTCGCGCAACTCGTGGCCGCCGCTGCTCGCTCTCTAGGCGTGCCGCCGCCACCGGCCCCGACACACTACGCGAACGCGAGTCTGGTAGAGATAGCCGCCGCGCTCGAAGCCGCCGCGCGCAATGGTGACGCGGCGCAAGGCCAAGCAGAAGACACGCCGCCGGGCGTCGCCGAGTGGGTCAGACCCTTTGCCGTCGCACTCGTCGAGCGTGCGCTACCGACACGCGCGCAGCCTGCGGGGCCGGGGCATTGGCGCGTCTTTGCGCCGGCCGATCATCCGTTGGGCGACGAACTGCGTGCGACCTTCGCACGTCTCGACGCAGGGCGCGGCGTCGTTGTCGCGCTCCCAAGCGCGGCCGCAGAGGAACACATCACACTATTGCTTGAAGGTGCGCGCGCGGCGCTCGCTGGCGGGGACGGCTTCCGCTTCGTCCTCGTTCAGCACGCGGGCGGCGCGGCGGCCTTTGCGCGCACGCTGCACCTCGAAGCGAAGGACCTTGTGACGTGTATCGTTGACGTGCCGCTGACGCAGGCAAGCGCGTCGTCACTCATCAGCGCCGAGGCACTGGCGGCACGTGGCTACTCTGAGGCGCACTACGATAACGAAGGTGTGCGACGTGTGCCGGTCTTGCGACCTTTATTGCTCGACGTTGACGATGTTGCCGGTGAGCCTGAGCCGACGTTGACGGCGGCAGACGTGCTTGTCGTGACGGGCGGCGCGCGCGGCATCACGGCCGAGTGCGCGCTCGCGCTTGCGCGCGAGTCGGGCGCGCAGCTTGCGCTCTTTGGTTTGACGCGGCCGGAAGAGGACGATGAGATTGCCGCTAATCTTGATCGGATGAAAGCTGCGGGCGTCGGCTATCGCTTTTATCGTGTTGACGTAACCGACGCGGCCGCAGTTCGCGCGGCGGTGCGTGCAGTTGAGCGCGAACTTGGCGCGGTCACAGGAATTTTACACGGTGCGGCGCGCAACGTGCCGTGCCTGATCGAAAACCTCGACACGGCGACATGCGCGGCGACGCTGCGGCCGAAACTTCAAGGCGCGCAAAATCTGCTGGCCGCGGTCAATCCTGATCGGTTGCGCCTCTTCATCGCCTTCGGCTCGATCATTGCCCGGATGGGCCTTGCGGGCGAGGCCGATTATGGGCTTGCGAATGAATGGCTGACGCGCTTGACGGAGCATTGGCAGACGACGCACACGCATTGTCGTTGCCTCGCTGTCGAGTGGTCTGTGTGGTCCGGCGTCGGCATGGGCGCGCGGCTCGGCGCGCTGGATGCGCTCGTGCAGCTTGGCGTCAACCCCATATCGCCGGAGCAGGGTGTCGGCATGTTGCGCCGACTGCTCGGCGCGCGCAATGCGCCGGTTGCGGCGGTCGTCATGGGCCGCTTCCGCGAGTTGCCGACGCTTGAGATCGAGCGGCCTGAGCTTCCCTTCCTGCGCTTCCTTGAGAAGCCGCGCGTCTTCTATCCGCAAGTCGAGTTGGTCGTCGATGCGGACCTGTCGCCCATGACCGATCCATATCTGGACGACCATACCTTTCGCGGTGCGCGACTGCTGCCCGCAGTCATGGGCTTGGAAGCGATGGCGCAAACCGTCATGGCGCTCACAAACACCGATGAGCCGCCCGCCTTTACCGATGTTAGCTTCGAGCGGCCCATCACTATCGGTGCAGGCTCGACCAACACGATCCGCATCGCGGCGCTCGCACGCAATGCAGGCCGTGTCGATGTCGTGTTACGCAGTGCTGAGACAAACTTTCAGGCCGACCACTTCCGCGCGTCGTGTTGGGTTAACCGCACTCAAGCGTTAGCCAGCGACCCGGTTATCAACACGAAGCCGGCCGACGAGGCCGCGCGCGTACCGCTTGAGCCGGAGCGCGATCTCTACGGCAAGGTGCTGTTCCATCGCGGCCGCTTCCGGCGGCTGGGTGGTTACAGGGTGCTGCGCGCGACTGAGTGCTTGGCGGAGATTGTGCCTGACGGTGCGACCTCTTGGTTCGGCCCATACCTGCCCGGCGGGCTTTTGCTTGGCGACCCCGGCGCGCGCGACGCGGCCATTCATGCCGTACAGGCGTGCATCCCGCAAGCGACGCTGTTGCCGGTCGGCGTCGGGCAAATAACTGTCGGATCAGGTGACACGGGCGCGGCGGCCTTTGTCCGCGCGCGCGAGCTTGAGCGGCTCGGCGACGGCTTCATTTATGACCTTGAACTTTTAGACTCGGCTGGACGAGTGCGCGAGCGTTGGGCGCAGTTGCGCTTGCGTATCGTGGTCGGCGCGGACTTTCAAGGCCCGTGGCCGGCGGGCTTGCTTGCGCCTTACGTCGAGCGGCGCGTACAGGAGTTAATCAGCAGCACGGCCGTTTCCGTCGCGTTCGAGCGAGCCGCTGCCGCCGACCGTAGAGCGCGCAGCACGCGCGCCTTCAAGCGGGCGCTAGGCGCAGGTGTGCATGTGCGGCGGCGGGCCGACGGCAAACCCGAAGCGAGCGACGGGCGTAGTGTGTCCGCTTCGCACTGTGCAGACCTCACGATGGCAGTTGCGGCGCGCACGCCTGTCGGCTGCGACATCGAGCGCGTCGAAGCGCGGCCACACGAAGTCTGGCGCGACCTGCTTGGGCTTGAACATTTCGCGCTCGCGGAACTGATCGGCCGCGAGACGGGCGACTCGACGGATACGGCGGCCACGCGCGTCTGGGCGGCGTGCGAATGTTTGAAGAAGGCAGGCGCGGGTGGGTGCGCGCCGCTTGTGCTCGCTGCGGTCGAACGCGATGGGTGGGTCGTGCTCGCTGCTGGTGAGTTGAAAGTGGTTTCGGGCGTGCTCGTGGTCGAAGGCAGCGCGGGACCTTTAATCGTGGCGGTGTCGGCGGAGGGCGGCGAAGATGCGCGCGTATGAGTTGAGACACGTCGTCGGCTTCGAGGAGACGAACCTCGTCGGCAACGTCTATTACGCCAATCACGTGCGGTGGCAGGGGCGCTGCCGCGAGATGTTCCTGCGCGACCACGCGCCCGATGTGGTCGAGGCCCTGAAGCACGGCTTGGCCTTGGTGACAACGCGCGTCTCATGCGAGTTCATGGCCGAGTTGAATGCGTTCGACGAGGTCGTCATTCGGATGCGCCTCGGCGAGTTGAGACAGAACCGCATCACGATGCTCTTTGAATATTGGCGACCGGGCGCAAGCGGCGAAGAACTGGTGGCGCGCGGCGAGCAGCAAGTGGCCTGCATGCAGCGCGAAGGCGAACGGTTGGTCCCGGCCCCGGTCCCGCATAAGTTGCGCGAGGCGTTGATGGAATATGCGACAGGTTGAAGCGATGAACGGCGTTGGCGTCACGCCGCTGAAAGTAGATCAGGACTTCTACAACGGCCCGGCTCCCGGCTGCCGCGACGATACACTCGTCGCACATCGCCGCGCCGTCGAGCGCGTCATCACAGCGGCGCGCGAACGCCTGTGTGAACCTCTATCGTTGCGCGATATGTCGCGTATCGCTTACATCAGCCCCTTCCACTTCAACCGCGTGTTCCATCAGGTCACAGGTCTGCCGCCCACCAAATTTATCGGGGCGCTGCGACTTGAGACAGCGAAGCGGCTGTTGCTGACCTCGACGCGCAGCGTCACGGACATCTGCTACGAGGTCGGCTACAGCAGCATCGGGACTTTCACCACGCGCTTCACGCAACTCGTCGGCCTCGGGCCGCGCGAGTTCCGGCGACTCTCCGAACGGGTTACACCCGCCTCGGTCGCTTCGCTTTGCGCTGACTATGCGGAGTCGGTGCAGGCTGACGCGCACAGGCCTTCGGTCGTTGGTGTCGTGGCCTCGCCTGAGCCTTGCGCGGGCGTCATCTTCGTCGGCCTCTTCAAAGCGCACATCCCGCAGAGCCGGCCCGTCGGCGGCGACCTGCTCGCCGCGCCCGGCCCGTTTCGAATCGGGCGCATTCCCGACGGCGCTTACCACTTGCTCGCCGCTGCGCTGCCACCGGCCGATGACACACTCGGTTATCTATTGCCCGACAGCGCGCGCCTGTTCGTCGGCACAGCCAGCGGCCCCATACTCGTGCGCAAGGGCCGCGCCGACGCTCCCGCTGAAGTCATCCTTCGGCCGATGCAGTTAACCGACCCGCCGCTGCTTATCTCGCTACCCTTCCTGCTCGCCGATGCGCTCCACTCGACCGGAGCCTAAAGCTATTGATTCGTCTTCGCCCCAAAGCCTGAGGAGGCTCGGCACAAGCGTTAGCGTAGCGGCGGCACACGTCAACAGGCAGAGGCAGATCATGACGCCGAGTTGGACGTTGGGCGTGATCGCAGAGAGCAGCAACACAGAGAAGCCAGCGGTGATCGAGGCAGCGCTGACGCAGATGGCCGGGCCTGTGACTGCAAGCGTGCGGCTCAACGCCGCGCGTGCGCTTAGTCCAGCAGCGAGTTTCTGCCGGTAGGCCGTGGCGAGGTGAATCGAGAAATCCAGACCGATGCCGAGCGCGATGCCCGCGAACATCGAGTTAGCGATACCGAGTGGCGTCCCCGTGGCGGCGAGCGCCGCGAAGACCAGCAGCATACTGAAGGCGACCGGCGCGATAGCGATCAGCCCAACGCGCACTGACCGCAACAGGAGCGAGATCAGCACGAGATCGGTCAGCAAGGCCAGCAGGATCGAGCGTGCCTGCCCTTCGACGAGCAGCCGCACGGTCAGGTAACTGATCCAGCCGTCGCCGAAGGGCACGACCGCGTGCCCGCGCCCCTGCGCCGACACCTCGCGCGTCGCCGCCGCCAGCACATCGCTGATGCGGCGATAGTTTGCATCCTTGATGAAGACGGTCACGCGTGCGCGTCGATATTCGGCGTCAACGCGCTCACGCGCAGGGGCGCGCGTCGATCTTGAGAGTGCCGCTAAGGACCGTTCGACGTGCTCGCTTTTGAGCGGCAGCCGGCCCGTGCGCAGCGCCTCGCGGTATGCGCCATAGTTCACACCGGCATAAGCAGCGTTGGCCCGGACCACATCGTTGAAAGCGCAACGCACCGCGCCGACGTGCGCGACGCGCGCAAGAACGTATTCGAGTGAACCGAGCGCGTGCAGCCCCTCCGGCGAATTGAACCAGCCGTCGCGGCCGGCATTTATCATCAACTCAACAGTGGTCGTGCCCGCAAGCTTCTCGTTGAAGAACTTGTCGCCGCGCACAATGTCGCTATCGGGCGCGAGATTCTTGATCCAACTGTCGTCAACGCGCAGCCGCGTGGTCGCAAGCCCCGTGCATGCGGCGACCACGAGTGCGACCACGGCGACGAGGCGCGGGCTTGCGCCTGTGGTCAACAGTTGCAACACAGCCGCCGCGCCGCGCCCGCCAACAACCGTCGCCGTTTCGTCACCTTGACGAACACGCGGCTTCAGCAGTACGAGCAGCGCCGGCAGCAACGTGAACGTGAACAACGTCGAAAAAAGGATCGCTGCCGCACCGAAGACGCCGAAGACGCGCAAGGGGTTAAGGCCGGTGGTGGCCAGCGATAGCAGGCCGACGACGGTTGAGAGGGCTGTCATGCCGACCGGCCGCGCCGCGCTGCTAAAGGCCGCAATGACTGTTTCTTCGACCGTCGCATGTTGTGCCCGCTTTGCTTCATCGAAATAATGACTCAGCGCGTACACGTCGTCCGAGACGCCGATGGCGATGATGACGACGGGCAGCACCAGCGTCGTGACGAATACGGGCTGGCCCGTGAGGCCCATCAGCCCCGCCGTCCAGACGAGACTCACGCCGATCTCCGTCAGCGACAAGAGCGCCGGGGCCGGGTGGCGAAACGAGAGAAAGAGCATCAAGCTGAGGACGACGATGACGGCCGGGATGAGGCGGGCCAGATCGCGCGCCGTCGCCTCGCCCAACGCGGCCTGCGCCAGCGCCGAGCCGCTCAAGTAAACCGAGTCGCGGCCATGCGACTCTTGCGCCACCAGCGCGCGTGTCTGTTCAAGCAAACGATAGCGGTCTGCGCCCGGTCGGACCTGCGCAATGATGGCGGCGGCCTTGCCGTCTGCCGAGACGAGCGTGCCGTTGTTGTAGCCCGCCCGCGCCGCCTCGCGCCGCAGTAGTTGGACGTTATCTACGCTCAACTCGCTCTCCTGTTGGACCAATGGCGGCGCGTCCGGCGTATCGTCGCCGGTCGTGGCACGCGGCATCGTCGCAAGGCTCAAGACCGAGTCGGCTAGGACACCATCAACGTGGGCCAACCCCACACTCAAACGCATCAGGCGGGCCACGGTTTCCGGCGTGAAGACCCCGGACTCTTCGTTGCCGATACCGATGACCACCAGATCGCGCAACCCGAAACGCGCGGCCGCCGCGTCGCCTTCGGCGAACTCCGGCAGCCCCGACGGGATCAGCGACCGGCCGTCGAGCCGCACCCGAATCTTCGGGACGAAGATAACCGCGCAGCAGGTCATCAGGCAGACCAACGCAACGACGAGGCGCGGATGTCTAACGGAACTTTTAATCAGTCGAGATGTTAAGGGCACTAAGCCGTCCTTCCTATGTGCGCCTTAGATATGTATGTTCGATGAGACTTCCACCAACAGTTATCGGCGAGCGCAGACAGGTTTTCTTCTTCATTCTTGCTAACTTTGACAACAATATAACCCGCCGGTTTCGCGCTTAAACTCGTCGGCGTATTTTCTTACCTGACTATGCTAGCGAGGGCAATCATATAGTCGACTATATGATTGCCCTTGCTTTGGTGTCGGCGGTCGTCCACGTTTGCCCTTCAAAAGCGCCCACTGCAATGGATAAATCGTCATCGCTTTGACCTGCTCTGAAAGTGGCTGCGCGTAAGCACCGTAGCCGTCACTGCCGGAACGACGCGAACGGCCACCGCCGCCGAGGTTACGTGAACCTCGGCGGCGGTGGCCGTTCGCGCCATGAGCGTTACAACTAGGGACCGTCCAACCGCATAACAGTCCGCCCCGCCGGGGCGGGCGCGACGGTTAGTCTCCTTTAACAGGCACACGCAGCGTGAGCGCGCCGACCCACTGGCCGGGGTTATTCGTCTGCTGGAAGAACTGCGGGGTGAAGTTCGAGTGGCAGAGCGCGCAGCTTGTGTGCATGGCGTTGCTCAGGGCAATGGAGCGGCGGTAGTACCAGCGGTTGCCATGGCGCTCGACGGTCGTGTTCGGCTGGCCTTGGAGCGCCAGCGCCAGCGACTCCTGCTCGAACGAGTCACTCGGGATGTTGTTGTTCCCGCCGAGCAGCGGTTGGAAGTTGCCGATGAGCCTGATGTCCCTGTTCGCGTCGTGGAAGATGAGCGAAACCGCCTGCTTACCCTGCTCCACGTTCTCCGGCGTCGTCTCGCCGAACTCCTGGAGCAGCGCAGCGAAGACCTCCTTCTGTAGCAGATCGGCCGTTTGCTCGGCGAACTCCTTCTGCTGGTCGGTGGGGGGGTCGTTGTGACCGCGCCCGAAGGCGACGAGTGCGGCGACGGCGAATAAGAGGACCAGCGCGGCGGCGCGCTTTATTTTCAGATGGCGCATTAACTTTCTCCTTTTCATGCGAAGTCGTTTCCCCTTGTCTGGTGGGTATGTAGACGGCGGTGATGCCGTCATCGGGGGCGCCCCGGTCAGAATTCAGACGCCTCAATACGTAACGCGTGATTTGGCGGTGAAAGGGATCAAACGCCTGCCTCGGCGGCGAACTTCCTGATCGGCTGGCCTCAATTCGCGGGGCGTTACTTGCATGGTTGCCGCCGGCCTGCCGTACCCCATCATGCGCCAGCAACCAGTATGTTGCCCTCGACGCGCGTGAACAGAGTGGCTGGCTACGTAGCCAGCTAACCCCTTCGATTGACTTCCCGGCCCTCGCTCACATAGCATCCCGGCTCTAACGAGTTGTTAGCTTGACATGCATGTGCGGTATGTCCCGACAAACACTACTGCGGTCTAATATGCGTTCGGTGCGCCGCACAGCAAAGGGGAAGCAAGTAGCGGACGCACTGAAGGAGACCAGATGATGGACCTGAACGGTTTGCGCGAACTTGGCCAGCATATGCAATGGGCTGATGCTCTGGTCTGGACTGCCGCCCTGTCGCACGCCGAGGCGGACGGCGATCTCGCGCTCCGTGGCAAGCTCTTTCACACGCATATGGTGCAGCGGGCGTTCCTCTGTGTCTGGCAGGCTGAGCCGCTCATCCCGCCGCCTGCGGACCCGCCCGATCTGCTGACGACGTTCAAGGCCGCCCGCAGCTATTACTCGGACTTGGCGACATTCCTTGCCGCACTGGACGCAGATGAGCTTGCGCGCCCCGTTGTGCTGCCGTGGGCGGGGCGTTTCGCTCAACACATCGGCCGTGAGCCTGCGACCCCAACGCTTGCGGAGACAATCCTGCAAGTCGCGCTGCACAGCACGTACCATCGGGGGCAAGTCAACGCGCGGTTGCGCGAGCTTGGCAGCGAACCACCGCTGACCGACTATATCGCGTGGGTCTGGTTCGACCGGCCTGAGCCGCAATGGCCCGCCCTTACCTCGTAGAGTGGGTGTTGGCGGTCGTTAGATTTTTATGCTGTGGTCCTAGCCGGAGGTAATCGATGGTTGACTCTAATATGAAGGGCGAGCTTGCTGCCCCTGACATTTGGCCGAGCCTGCCGTTAGCAGAGTGGCAAGACACGTATGCGACGCTGCATATGTGGACGCAGATCATCGGCAAGATTCGGCTCACGCACAGCCCGCTGGTCAATCACTGGTGGCATGTGCCGCTCTATGTGACGCCGCGCGGACTCACTACCTCGGCGATCCCTTATGGCACTAAGAACTTTGAACTCGCCTTCGACTTCATCGAGCATCACCTCATAATTAACACCAGCGACGGCGCGACCAAGCGCATTGCGCTGTACCCACGCGCGGTGGCTGACTTTTATCAGGAGGTGCTAGCAACTTTGCGCACGCTCGACATTGAAGTTGCCATCCACGCCCGGCCGGATGAGGTGCCCAACCCAATTCCGTTCGCGGACGATTACGAGCATGCGGCTTATGATGCGGAGTACGCCAATCGGTTTTGGCGCATCTTGGCGCAGGCAGATCGGGTGTTCAAGGAATTTCGCGCGCGCTTCATTGGGAAATGTAGTCCGGTCCATTTCTTTTGGGGCAGTTTCGATCTCGCGGTGACACGTTTTTCGGGTCGCCCGGCCGGCCCGCGCAGGGGTCGATGCGATCACGCGTGAAGCCTACTCGCATGAAGTGATTAGTCATGGCTTCTGGCCCGGCAGCGGCAACATAAAGGCCGGCCTTTTACTCCTACACTGCGCCCGAGCCAGCAGGCTTAGCGCAAGCGGCAATTCGGCCCGCGAGCGCGTTTTATAATCCCGACACATCGGGCTTCATTCTGCTGTATGACGATATGCGGCAGGCCGACAAGCCTGAACAGGTCTTGCTGGAGTTTCTGCAAAGCACCTATGAGGCGGGCGCAAACTTAGCAAAATGGGATCGCGCTACATTGGAACGAATGGCAGCAAAGTGAGATCAAGCGTTATGGCCGTGAGATCAATTACCTGCTGTTTAGCCTTCGGCATTTTAGCAAACGTCTCAGCCGCGGCGTCCGTCATTGCCCCGCCGATGCCCAGATGGGTTTGATATGTCTTAGCTGGATCGACGAAGACACAAACCTGAGTCTCTAAGGGCTGGCCGAGATGCTTGAAAGTTAAAGTATCGGTAGCTGAGATTCGATAATCACTGTTCGCAGCTGTGGTATAGACAACAACCTTTCGCCCTTCGGGAGAAAATGTTTTTGCGGCGTTAGCAGGGCGGCGCTGCTGGGCCAATGAAGCTCTGATATGTTGTGGCAACAAACAAGCAGCGGCCGAGAGCAGCATGAATTTACGGCGGTTTATGTTCATAGCGGGCGCTTATATCATACTTGTTTATTAGGTCAAGTTTTCCTGTCGCGGCGACAGATTAAGAAGTAGTTTTGCGCCGTAACGTCTTATCAATGCTTGCGCGAGACGGATGGAGAGTTGCTAGGTTTGGTGCTTATGCGGCGCGCGCCCTTCTGGTCAGCACGGTTAAGCGAAGCCGCTGATCAAGCGCACGACGGGAAAGATATTTGAATGGTCAGTGCGGTTCAAGCGCAAGTTACTTGCTCAGCCCGTACAGCTTCACCGCGTTCTCACGCAGCACCATCCGCGCCAACTCGGACGCCCGCGCGCGGGTGATTTCGCCGTCCTGCACCAACTCTGAGAGCGCGAGCGCCAACGCCTCGCGCGCCGTCTTGTTCGTCATCCAGGCGGACTCTTCCCAACTCACTTCCGGCGTGGCCGGTGAAGCGTCCGTCCCGAACAGTACCTTCTCCGGCTCATATGCCAGCCAGTCCCGCAGCACTCTGCTTAGCGCCTGCGGCGTGAGTAAGAACGTCTGCGCCGAGAAGTCCGCATAGACGTTCGGCTTCTCTAACAGGAACGCCGTCTCGTTCACGAACGGATAGCCGCCGTGGATGAGTACGAAGGTCGTGCCCCTGAGCGACGGGTCGTTGAGCACCGATTCGAGCAGCAACGGGTTGCCGTGGCGCAGGTTGAAGAAGTGCCCGCAGCCACCGCCCGTATGGATGTGTACAGCCAGCCCCAACCGCCCTGCTTCACGCGCGACGTAGCGGAACAAGAAGTCTTGCAGGCTCTTGTACGCGCCCCACGGTGGCTCACCGCCCTGCACATAGCGGGCGTACACGCGCGCCGCTTCGCCTTTGGACACATCCGCAAAGTCGAGCGGGCGCATGTAAGCGGCAACGAACTTGATGGCGATTGCGCCCTCGCGCTTCTGTCGTTCCAGCGTCGGCGTGACGATTCTCGTCAGGTACAGGTCAAGGGTCGGAGGCAGGATGTTGATGTTGAGGGCCGCAAGGTCGCGCCTGAGCAACGCTTCTTCGCGTCCGTAGAAGAACCGCTTGTCCGAGTTCACGCGCAGGGCTTTAGTGCTGAGCGGCAGCAGCAACGGGTCGCCGTACCCGACCCAGCGGAAGCGGGGTGCTGTCAGCCCGCGACTCGGTGCGACGCGGTTCGCCAGCATCGTCCCGATGTTGAGTCTGTCGAGCACCCATGCCGGGTAGTTGTCGCCTTGCTCGCGCATCACCCGCCGCTTCGCCTCAAGTAGTTCTCGCACGTGCGTTTCGCTCATGTCTGTGCCGTACTGGTAACCGTAGAGTTCGCGCCATGCGCCCGTGTAGAGAGGGTTGTCAGGACGCAGACGCATGGGTGGCGGGGCGACGAACTCAAGCCCGCCGCAGGCGATAGCGTCAAACTCGTCGTCTTCTTTCCCGCCCTCGCCGGCAACGGCCATCACGTGCGCGTGGTTATCCACAGCTTTGATGTTGTTGATTTCGGCCAGGAGCGAAGGCTCAGCTTTGGTTTGCCCCTGCGCGGGGAAGAAACTGACGAGCAGGGCGAGCAGCAGACTCAGGCGCGCGGGCATAATGTTGCCCCTTGAGCGTGGATGGCAGAGCAGCCCGCTTCTACGCGAAAACAGGCGACGAGTCAATGCGTCGAGCGACTTAGCGCGCTTAGACGCACATAAGGTTAACAGGCAGGGTTGTGCTGGTAGGCGGCTGAGAGTGGTAAATTACTCGTACCTACGGTCTAGCATGAGCTAGGCGGCATAGCGAGGGAACAGCAGGATGCAGGAGAGGCGGATCATAACAAAGGTCTTGGATAAGTCGGAGGCTCCAATCGGTTGCCCGCCGGCCATCGTCTTGATTGACCCCAAGTACGCCCACAACGTCGGCATGGTCGTGCGCTTGGCATCTTGCTATGGACTGGGGCAAGTCTGGTTCACCGGCGAGCGCGTCTCGTTGGATATTTCAGCCCGCCGACGGCTGCCACGCGAAGAGCGCATGAAGGGCTACGCTGACGTTGACATAATCAATTGCGACTATCCCTTCGAGCAGTTCGCCGACGCTGTGCCGGTGGCGGTGGAAGTCCGCAAGACATCGGAGCCGCTGCATAGTTTCGAGCATCCGCAGAACGCCGTCTATGTGTTCGGCCCGGAAGACGCCAGCATAGCCAAGCCGCACATCAGCCACTGCCATCGGTTCGTGGTGATTCCGACGAAACATTGCCTGAACTTGGCCACGGCCGTCGCCACGATACTATGGGATCGGCAATATAAAGGTTGGCTCGGCGGGGAGCAGAGCGACATGATCACGCCCGGCGAGTTTGAGGGGCGCGGGCTGGTCGAAATTCCCGACGATATTGTGTGGTGAATAATGCGCGCTGGCAGCGGCGTGCAAAGGCTAAGTTAACAAGCCAATGCAACCGACCGCGAATAGCATTGCTCTCATGCGCGAGACATGTGGCGAAGTTGAAGTTAATGGTCAGTCGTTCAAGGCAGCGCCTCGACGTTACGAGAAGGGACAGATCAAAAGATTGGACGGCAGAGACGCGACGGTGCAGGCGAGGTTCGTCGCTTCACTGTCAGGGATCGCCGCTTAGCGAAAGGCACTCGAAGAACTTCCGCGCTTGAAAATAATTTTCGCAACGCGAACGTTATGCGGCATTGGCTTGCTTCGACTTTGCACCAAGGCAAAATCTTCACAAGTAAATCGACGTTGCCACCGTCACACCGAGAGTCAGCCTTAACATTAGTTTGGGACGCGCCCCTTTACTGCGTGAGCACGGGCACTATAGGTGATACGGCCAGTAGCATCTGTCGGCAGGCGCGCCCGCATCCGCGCTTTGAGCAGCGCGAGATCATCGGACGCCATCGCTGCGAGCTGCGGGCCGACGCTCGGCCCCCCGAGGATAGTCGTCCAGTAGTCGTCGTAATCGGCGAACGTCCGTTGCACAGTGATCTCCCGCGTTTCGACCGACATCCAAACCCGCACCAGTCCACAAGTCCCGCATCGCGTCTATTCGAGACGCGTCAGGGCTCGGCGGTACTGGCACGGCAACGCCCAGCCCGCGCATCTCATCCTGCAACGCCTCGTAAGGAAATCCACCGCCAATCATATCCCACGCGTAGGCTGCGACGGTGCCACACGCGCACACCACTCGGGCCATTTCAGCAACGCCCTTGGCCGGGTCGGGCACGAAGAAGATCACCAGCGGCATGACGGCCGCGTCGAACGTGTCGTCGGGGAAAGGCAGCGCCATCGCGTCGCCCTGACTAAACTGTGCAACACGCGCCGTAGGTCGTGTGCGAGCATAGGCGAGCTGCCCCTCGGACGGGTCTATGCCATGCACCGAGGCCGGCGCACACCGCGCGACGAGCATTTCGGTAAAGGCACCGTTGCCGCAGCCGACATCGAGCCATCGCAAACCTGATTTCGGGGCAAGCCAGTCGAGGAAAGTTTCACCCGCGAGCTGGCTCCACTCCCCCATGTATCGTTCGTAGGCAGCCCCGTCGTCGAAGCGGATTTGGTCGGTCACCATATAGTGTTTCTTCAGGTTGGACTACCTGCGAAAAGTGGTGCGATAGCGCGGTGTCTCGTGCCACCTAACTTTGTGAATAGACCCAAGGATGCCCCTTACTTGGTTGCCGACGGTTTACGCCACACCCGCGCAACTGCTACGGCTTGAGGTCGACCGACGCCTTGCCACTCTCCGCATCGAAGGGCACCGACGTGTGCTCGTGCGCGACCACCCACTCACCGCCGACCTTGCGGAAGCAGACGGTCGAGCGCACCCACATGTCGACCTCCCGCCCGTTCGTCATCGTCCCACTGACCCGGTATAGGTAATGGCAGAAGGCCGCCTCGTCGCCCGCCGTGACGCTCAGGTCGCGCACCTCGTAGCCGACCGCGCCTTGATACCATGAGAGCCACTGCCCGGCGCGTTCTCTGACCGCCTCTGACCCGACATATTGCAGCGGGTCGAGGGCGTCGAACATCAGGACGTCCGGCGCGTGATTGGACATCAGCGCGTCAACGTCCTTGGCGCGGACAGCCTCAACTCGTTCCTTGATGAGCGCGCGGATGCGGGCTTCGTCAGCAGCCCGGCTGTTTTCAGTTGTCATTTCGCTCTCCCCTTAATAGTTCTTGCCATCTTCAGCTCGATCTTCGCCGAATCATTTCTCGCCGCGCCGGATGCGGTGCCAATCGCCACCGGCCGTAGGCGACAAAGGCCGCGAGCAGCCCTACCACCAGCGGGATGAGTGCCGCCGCGACCCCGTCGGCCGCCAGCGTGAGCGCCGTCGCGCCGATCATGATGACGACCAGCCCGACGGCGGCCAGCGGCGTCAGCCCCGGCTTGATGCGCAGTAGCCCCGGCAGAAGCAGGCCGAGCGCGCCGAGGACCTCAACCACGCCGATGAAGCGCACGAACAGGCCCGGCAGCGGAATCTGGTTCGGCGAGCCCATTGAGGCCAGCACGTCGAGCGGCAGGACAAGCTTCGTCCCGCCGGCGAACAGAAACAGGAGCGCGAGCAACACCTGAATGATCCACAGCGCGTAAGTCATAATAGTCCTCCTCCGTTCAGTCCTTAAGCGGAGTTAACAGCCGCCCGCTGAAGCAGCCCCGTGCCTGGCACCGCCCGCCGGCCAGTCCTCAAGGGGAAGACGTAGAGCCGCGCGTCGCGTCACGCGAACTCCGCGAGTTCCGCCCATCGGTCGATGTCGCGGGCCAACTGCTCCGTCAACTCCTCGCGCTCATCGTAGAGTCGATGCACGACGTGAGCGTCACTCGCATTGGTGGACAGCTCCGTCTCTATCTCGGCCACGCGCCGCTCGGCGGCACGGATGCGGGCTTCCGTCTCCTCCAATTCATTCCGCTCTTTAAACGAGAGCTTACGTTTGGCGAGCGGCGTCGCGTCGCTTCGCCGCCCTGCCGGTCGCGCCGCAGACGAGGCCGGCCGGAGCGGCGTCGCCCTCTTCCTTGCGGCGCGCCTCAAGAAATGCGGAGTAGTTTCCGGGGTACTCGCGCACGCGCCCCCCGCCCTCGAAGCGGAAGATGTGCTCCACCGTGCGGTCGAGGAAGTAACGGTCGTGGCTGACGACGATCAGGTTGCCGGGGAAGCTGTCCAGGTAGTCTTCCAAGGTGATGAGAGTTTGTATGTCGAGGTCGTTCGTCGGCTCGTCCAGCAGCAGGACGTTCGGCGCGCCCATCAGCACGCGCAGGAGGTAGAGCCGCCTGCGCTCGCCGCCCGAGAGTTTCGCTATCGGCGCGTACTGCATCGCGCCCGTGAAGAGGAACCTTTCGAGCATCTGCCCCGCGGTGATGAACGACCCGTCGGCTGTCTCGATCCGTTCGGCGACCGCGCGGATGTAATCTATCACCCGCTCCTGTTCGTCGAGGGCGCGGCTCTCCTGGTCGTAGTACCCGAGGCGCACGGTCTGCCCCACTTCGAGCGAGCCCGCGTCCGGCGCGACCCTGCCGGCGATGATCTCCAGCAGCGTGGTCTTGCCCGCGCCGTTCGGGCCGATGATGCCGACGCGTTCGCCCGGCTTGATGGTGCGGCTGAAGCCGCCGATCAGCACCCGGCCGTCATACGACTTCGTGATGTCGCGCAGTTCCAAGACCTTCTTGCCCAGCCGGCTCGAGCCGACCGACATGTCGAGTTCGGCCCTCGGCGCCTCTTTGGGCTGTGCGATCAGACTTTCGGCGCGTTCCACGCGGGCCTTCGACTTCCGCGTGCGCGCCTTCGCGCCGCGCCGCAGCCACGCCAGCTCGCGGCGAATCAACATCTCCCGCTTCTGCCCCTCGACGGCGCGCGCGGTCTCCTGCTCCTCCTTCTTTTCGAGGTAGTACGCGTAGTTCCCGTCGAACGCCTGCACCGCGCCCCTCTCGACTTCAAGGATTCGCGTCGTCACGCGGTCGAGGAAGTAACGGTCGTGCGTGACGAGCAGGAGCGCGCCGCTGTAACGGCCGAGATAGTCTTCGAGCCAGGAGATTGTCTCGGCGTCGAGGTGGTTGGTCGGCTCGTCGAGGATGAGGAGGCCCGGGCGTTCGATCAGCGCGTGCGCGAGCGCGACGCGCTTCCGCTGCCCGCCGGAGAGCGTCGCCCATACGGGCGTTCGTGTCGGTGATGCCCAGCCTGCCGAGAACCGTCCGGGCGTTCGTCTCCAACTCCCACGCGCCGGACGCCTCCAAACGGCGCCCCAGTTCCGCCACGCGGTCCAACGCGCGCCGCTCGTCCCCGCCCGCAGCCGCGAGCTCGCCGCAGGCGCGCTCGTAATCCAAAAGCAGTCGTCATCTTGGCGTCGCTCGCGGCGAACACGGCCTCCAGACGGTCGCTTCCGCCGCGTAAGGCGGATTCTGCGGCAGGTATCCGACGGTGACGCCTTCGGCGAGAGTGATGCGCCCGGCGTCCGGCCTTTCGTCGCCGGCGACGAGGCGGAGGAAGGTGGTCTTGCCGGAACCGTTAACCCCGACCACGCCGACGCGGTCGTCGCTGTTGAGGCCGAGGCTGATGTTCTCCAAGACGGGCCGCAGGCCATAGTCTTTACTGACTGCTTCGATGGATAGAATGTGCATTAAAATGATGACGCCAAGCCGTAGCCTAAGAATAAACAGGTCGGTTTCAAGCTCGGAATCAGCGAAATCAAGGTGAAGGCGCACAGAGGCAAGGTGATGCAAAAGATGCAGGCTGACTCTCTCGCCGAGTTGGTGACAATGGCTATGAGACTCCACCTCGCGCCTACGAGGAATCCATGGCAAAAGCAAGGAGCGGCCGACTTTCAGACTCAAACAAAGATAGGTTAAGAGATTATTTGAAACTGACTTATTTAAGAGCGGATTAAGACGGCGACCGCAGATTTGTCCATCGTTCACCTGTACTGCTCATTGAAACCGATATTATGGAGAGCTGTGTTCGAAGACAGCAAAGCAAAAATTATCGAGATAGTAGTAAGCAGACGAAATCTAAGCTGACGTAATCTTAACGTCCTTTATACTACATCATTTCTGTAGTTGCGCTTTATCTATTCCCCACTGACCCAGAGCATCTACGCGCGGCGGAGTGGTGGCGTTCCCGTCCCCTGCAACCGTCGACCGGCTTTTGACTGCCCTCCCGCCCTTGTTCAGCACGTGCGTGTAGCTCATCGTTGGCGAGACGCTTTGAGGCCGAGCAGTTCCTGAATCGTTCTGATGTCATTGCCTGCCTCACTGCTGAAGGGTATAGACTGTCGGGGAGTTGGTGTGTTAAGACCGATATAGATATAGGTAATTAGGGAGAATCGTAACCAAAGTAGAGCTTGATGAACTGCTTGTACAGATTCTCTCCGCGATGATTGAACCGGTATTCGATCTCTTTCAAGTACATTGGGAAATGATACTTCGACACGCCCCGATAGTTATACAGGATGTGCTTAGCGTAACTCCAAAAACCTTCGATGCCATTGATGTGATTTTTAGTTCTCTTGTCCACATAGGCTTTTGAGTGATTAACTTGGTGATGCTTACCGTACCGCTTCAACGATTGATAGCCACGAAAGCTGTCCGTGTAATAGACCGAGCCTTTCCGCGTCTTGGCGCGGATGTGCTCCATCAGTTCAGCCGCGCTGACGTGCTCGACGACTTTGGTGTAAACCCGCCCTTTGCGCTCCAACAGCCCGAAAACGAGGCTTTTGCCGGCGGCCCCGCGCCCACGCTTACCTTTGCGCCGACCACCGAAGTAAGCCTCGTCGAGTTCGATCTCGCCGCGCAGTTTGCCCGCCTCAAGCTCGGCCGTGTGATAGAGACATTCGCGCAAGTGCTGATAGACACGCGCCACCGTCTTCTGATCCAGCTTCAAGTCCGTGGCCAAGCGATAGGCTGGCACTTGTTGGTAAAAGCCTTTGATGATCTCCAGTTCACGGCGAAGCTGTGCGAGCGATTTCTGCCGGGCACAACGCCGACATTTAACGTAGCGGCGAGCCGTGCGGCAGACCTTGAACGAGCCGCAGAAGATGCACTTTCTGCCTCGGCTAAAGTTGGCCGCACAACTGAAATGGCTCGATCTCACTGTAACCATGCGTACTTAGCTTATGACGCTGGTTACTTTTCTCCCTAATTACCTAGATATAACCTGATTAAACGGACGATTCTTGGGTCTAATCACAAAGTTCAGCGGACTGGCGCCGCATGAGGCAATTCCCAGGTGCAGTGAAGGAGGAGGCGGAATGTCAATCAAGCCGGGGTGGCGAGGTCGCGTCTTCGAGGACTTCGAGCCCGGAGACATCTTTGAGCATCCACTCGGGCGGACGATCACGCAGACTGACAACATCTGGTTCACACTGCTGACGGTTAACACGAATCCGATTCACTTCGACGCCGCCTACGCCGCCCGAACGGAGTTCAAGCAGCCGCTAGTCGACTCGACGTTTACCCTCGCGCTCGTGACTGGACTCTCAGTCTCCGACGTGTCGCTGAACGCGATCAACCTCGGGTGGGACGAAGTCCGGCTCCCGGTGCCGGTGTTTGAAGGCGACACGCTGTACGCGCAGAGCGAGGTCGTGGAGTTGAGGCCGTCAGGGTCACGCCCCGCGATGGGGATCGTGAAGCTACGAACGACTGGGTTCAACCAGAAAGGGGTGACGGTGATCGAATTTCTCCGAACGATCATGGTCTATCGGCGCGGTCACACGCCTGAAGGATTCCGACCGCGTCGGCTTACGTGACCTTGAGGTGGGGGCTAGCTCATCGGGCCGCCGAACAACGGCATGCACACGACTGCCGACACAACGGCTCTCATATCCATCAATGGCTCGCGGCGGGTGATGCCCGGCCTTAACTGCCTTTGGGAAATAGATGACGCACCGACTTTTCGTTTACGGAACGCTCGCCCCGGGTCGGCCCAACGAACACGTCTTGGCGGATGTACCGGGAGAGTGGGAGCCAGCGACCGTCACTGGCACGTTGCTTCAAGCAGGCTGGGGCGCGGCGATGGGTTACTCGGGCATCGTCTTAGATGAGCACGGCGGCGAAGTCCAAGGTTTTCTCTTCAGTTCGGAGAGCCTGCCTGAGTACTGGGCGCGTCTCGACGAGTTCGAGGGCGAGGGCTATGAGCGCGTCTTAACCAAGGTACAGCTCAAGAACGGCACAACCGTAGACGCCTACATTTACAGGCTCAGCGAAAACAGCTCGCCGCGCACCCCGTCGGGCGGCAGCTAACAATTCGTCCAAGCCGACGCCGCTTCGGGGCGCGGCTTAACTCAGGTGTTAGGCCGCAGAATTGTTACCTGACCAGAAATATTGGAAACAGACTATGGTGCTGCGCAAGATACTTGACCGTTTCCGGCGCTCGGCAAAGGCCGAACATATTATGGAAGATGAACTCTTAGGCAATTTAACGTGGAGTGAAAAGTATGGCGGGTGGCGCGGAATAATGACTATGGCAAACGGTCAAACCGCTACGTTCACAATTGATGGTGTTGAAACGGAGGAGTCGATTACCGAAGCAGCCCGGAACACTATTAAATTCCTGATAGCGAACGAACCACTAATTCGTGACAAAATTGCAGTTTCAATGAGCGAGATTTATAACGGGACGTGGGGCGACGGCGACACTATTACTCCTGAGGAGCTGGCACAAAGGATAACTCTCACTGACGTTTCCTTTTATGAAGAAGGCGACGGAGAGCTTTACTATAAGGCTGATGATGGACTTTTTACGGATCACATAATTTGCGCTTCTATTGATGCTAATGGTGAAATCGGTGAACCGGAATTAGCGGGATAAGAGTGTGAGAGCACGAAAGGGGGAACGTGACGACGGTCGCGACGGTGGACAGTTTGTGGCGCTATCCGGTCAAGAGCATGGCCGGCGCGGAGCTCGCGGCGGCCTTCGTCGGCTTCGCGGGCGTCTACGGCGACCGCTGCTACGCCTTCAGGGATGCGACCGCCCGCAAGGGCTTTCCCTACCTGAACGCCAACGTGCAGCAGCGGATGCTGCTCTACCGCCCGCGGTTCCGCCACCCCGAGCGGGCCGCCGCGCCGCCGAATTTGGCGGAGGCAACAGCCATCGCGCCCGGCGTCACCCCCGCCAACGCCGAGCCGGGCGACATGGACCTCGACATCATCACGCCCAGCGGCGAGGTCGTGGCGGTCGATGCCCCCCGCCTGTTAGAGCTGCTCGGAACGGGGCTGCGGGGTGAACACCGGCTCGCGCTCGTGCGCTCGGACCGCGCGCTGACCGACTGCCGCCCGGTCTCGCTGATCAGCCGCCAGACCGTCCAGCAGATCGCAGCGGAGGTGGGCGTCGCCGTCGACAAGCGGCGCTTCCGCGCCAACATCTACCTCGACCTCGCGGCCGGGGGCTTTGGTGAGGACCGCCTGGTCGGCCGTCGGTTGCGGATCGGCGCTAGGGTCGTGGTGGCGGTGCTGGAGCGGGACCCACGCTGCAAGCTGATCTCGCTCGATCCGGACACGGGCGCACACGACCCGGCAGTGCTGCGCCAAGTCGCGCAGGCGCACGAGGCCTGTGCCGGCGTGTATTGCGCCGTCGTGGTCGAAGGGCTGGTGGCGAAAGGCGACCCGGTCGAGGCGGTTGACTAAGAGCGAGCCCACGTCGAACTCAAGAATCGGGTTCACTTTCGGCTCCTTCGTGAACCCACCGCTAAGCGTCCAGAAGCACATGAAGGGCGTTATGCCGCATGCATTCAATTACAAACGGAGAGGGGGCTGAGCGGTGTGAGGTCTTGCTTTTTACGCACCAAGCTTTTTCTACCCCTCGGCGTGCTGCTCCTTGTCTCCTGCGGGAACTCGGCCGGCCCGAGGAAAGAATCTCACCGCCCTGACTTTGAATGCCCCGCTTATGCCGTTGAGGGTCTTGAAGTCAGTTGCCTTACCTCCCGCCGAGCGACATATATAGTCCTTCGTGTCGATTTGAGAGCGGCGCTCATCAAGGTGCTCTGGAAGAATTCAGCCGGCGTCCCTTACGGTTCTTTAGACCAAGCTTACCGCCAGATCGGCGACGACCTGCTCGCCTTAACTAGTCATCCCTGAAAAAGTCTGAATCAGACGAAAACACTGAGCAAAGCGAGGTGTGTGGCGCTCCAAGCGGTGTGTAGAATCACCGTGTTCTGCCATTTGATCATAAAAACACGGTGATTGATGCGCCCTCCCACCAACCCTGAACTAGCCCCGGATAACTCCTCGCGAGTGCGCCTTCAGTTGCTCGTCTCGCACGAGCATCTGCTCTACCGGTTAGCCGAGGCCATCGACTGGGCTCGCTTCGAGGCCGAACTCGGCTCGCTCTATGCCGAGGATGTTGGGCGGCCCGGTCTGCCCACGCGCTTGATGGTCGGGCTGCACTACCTCAAGTACCTCTTCGACGAGTCAGACGAATCCGTCGTCGAGAAGTATGTGGAGAACCCCTACTGGCAGTTCTTCTGTGGCCGCACCTACTTCGAGCATGAGTTGCCCTGTCACCCGACCTCGCTCGTCCGCTGGCGCTGGCGCCTCGGCGCGGCGGGTGTCGAGAAGCTGCTCACGGAGACGCTCTCGACGGCCAAGCGCGAGCAGGCGTTGCGCGAGTCGGAGATCAGGCGAGTCAACGTCGATACGACCGTACAAGAGAAGGCCATCGCCTTTCCCACAGACGCACGCCTTTATCACAAGGCGCGGTGCGCCCTGGTACGGGCGGCTCGCGCTGCCTTCATCAACTTGCGACAGTCTTACGCGCGCTTAGGCCAGCGTGCGCTGGTGCGGCAAGGGCGCTACGCCCAGGCCCGACAGATGAAGCGGGCACGGCGCGAAACCAAGCGTTTACGCCTGTATCTGGGGCGCGTCATCCGCGACATCCGGCGCAAGTGTTCGCGGCCCGCACCCGCGCTCAAGGCGCTGCTGGAGCGGAGCGAGCGCATCCTCCGTCAGCAGCGGCACGACTCGCCAAAGCTCTACAGTGTGCATGCGCCCGAGGTCGAGTGCATCGCTAAGGGGAAGGCGCACCAGCCGTACGAGTTCGGCTGCAAGGTGGCAATAGTCACCACATCAAAGAACAACTGGGTGGTCGGCGTCGAGGCCGTGCATGAGAACCCTTACGATGGGCGGACGCTCGCACCCGCCCTCGCTCAGGTCGAGCGGATGACCACAGTCAAGCCGGAGGAAGCCTTCGTGGATCGTGGCTTCAAGGGCACGGCACATCACCCAAAAGACGTGGCCGTCTACGTCTCAGGACGAAAGCGGTTGACGCGAACGCTGAAGGCCCTGCTGCGCAGGCGCGCAGCTATCGAGCCTGTCATCGGTCATCTCAAGCACGACCACGGGATGGAGCGTAATCACTTACTCGGTCAGGAGGGCGACCGCGTCAACGCGCTGCTAACGGGTTGCGGCTTCAACCTGCGGAAGCTCTGGCGCTTCTTCCAAGTAGCCGTGAGCTTACAACCGGCGTGACTTTTTCAGGGACGACTACTTAGCTGTTATTGTACACATTTTCCCCGAACACTCCTCACCTTCTCCGTCAAGCATTTACTCCAAACCATCAGTCTTGACACGTATCTCTTCTAGCGCGACCCAGAGATTCCCGCGCTAAAGATTAGATTCATTGTCTGCCATCGCCTCATCCACTTATCGGTTTGCAACAATGACTTTCATGACCGCTTTGAACTCCCTGGGATGCCTTCATCCATTTCGCGGAGAGCGTCGGCGATCATCTGCGAGAGGTTGGCATCTTCGTTACTGTCAGCGTCTCCTCCGTCCCCTTTGCGTAGCGTGTCTGCCTGATCCTGTCACTCGTCTGCGGTCGCTCCCTCGTAGCTATGAAGGGATAACACGGCGGCGGCGCGTTTGATATCATCTTTAGTCAGCTAACGAGCTGTCGCTAATACTTCTTTCATCTTCACACCTCCGCTCAAAGCAGCCGCAGTCGCACCTCTTCCCCTTTCGCATTGATTGCCGTGATTTCCTGCGGGGAGACGCCCTGCTCGTCATAGTGGTAACGCACCTTCTGAATCCGCGCGTCCTTCGTTGGCATGAAGGTTTGCAGGTCATAGACAGTGAACCTGACGGGCACGCAGTTGCCGATCACTTCGCGCAGGACTCGGTCAATCGACTCTTCATAGGACGCCTGCAACTCTTCATACTTGTGCTCGTCCGATTCCTGGTCGAACCCGGCCCACGACTCGTTGCGTAGGAATGTAACGATGTCGGTCGTCCCCACCGTCCAATCAACCGCATCCACCTCCCAGTTCGAGGCGTCATTGAACGAGAAGACCGGCTCCTCCTGCTCAACCGGGTGCCATACTGCCGGCGGGTGATCACCGACACCCACGCCCCACTCGCCCGGCTCGTGGAAGAATTTTCGGACATGTCTTCCCGGCTTCCACCAGAGACTCTCGACCTTCAACCGCGAGGGGTCACCGTGCTTGAGCACGTAACACTTTCCCACCAGTTTGATGAAAGACGAGAGGCCATGCTCGTCCTCCCGCTTCTGCCCTTCCCGGTCGAGCACAGTCACGCCCTCCGCAAGAAGCCGGGGCAGGAGGTAGCCATAAACGGGGCGGGTCCAGGGCAGCAGCAGCCCTGCCCTGTATCGCGCCAGACGCCCACGTCGCATCCGATCTCCTATTAGTGCGCGCTCGTATTCGGCGACCGCGCCGCGAATCTGGAGCAGGAGATGATCGTGCGGGGTGTCGCCGACTGGCTGATCGAGGAACTCGACGCGGCAGCCTACGCGCTCAAGTTCCTCAAGCAGGAGCATCTGGTAAACGTAGTTGCGAGCCAGCCGGTCGGGGCTGGTGACCAGGATGCAGTCGTAGTCGCCGAGGCGCACGTGATCGCGCAGGCGGTCGAGTGCGGGGCGGTTGAGGGTAGCGCCGCTACGCCCCTCGTCGCGGAAGACGTGCTCGTCATCGGGCACCTCGCCGCGCGCGAGCAGGCGGGCACGCAGGCGGCTAATCTGCTCCTCGATGGAGTGCTGCTGCGAGTGGGTCACGGTCGAGACCCTGACATAAATGGCAGTTCTCATCACAAGCCTCCTCTGGTAGCTGCGGCGCGGGGAGGTCGTCTTCGGCCGTGGGGCATGCGGCGGACCACTCAAGCAGGAGTTGATGGGCACGGTCCCAGCGGGAAAGAGCGTCGGAGCGCTCCTCCATGCTTCGGCACACACGCCACATCCGTCGCATAAGCGCCCCTCCGTCGTGCGAAGTATCGCTGCGGGGAGTTCACAACCAGCGGGCGCGCGAGCCAAGCTACGGACTGCGGCGCCAACTCAGCGAGAGACGGGCGGCGCGGCTCATGCAGAATTTGTCACTTGTGATTAGACCATTTACCAGCGGACGCAGAGGATGATAATTGAATGATCGAAATGACGACCATGGAACAGAGAAGATGAGGATTGATACATGCCGCGGATTATCAGCTACTTCCCGGCACGGCGCCGTTGTTCGGCTTGCACTGCGCCCCCGTCGCGTCCGCTGCAAAAACAGTCTTTGCATCAAGCGCGTCTTCTGCGAGCGGAGAGAAAAATCTATCTGAAAAGTTAGTATGACTATCTAACAGGATAGCGCCTACCCGGTTGTCTACTTTGCACAGCGATGCCAAGGCACGTTTATCTGAGCTTCGATGAAGGTGCGAGTTAAACTGCGAGTAGTCACCGGCAGCGCCGTCCAATGGCACATTCCTTGCTCCATATCATCGCGTGAATCAAGAGCCGTCGGGTTTTTTTGAGTGCAACGCTTTTTCGTCATGGACGGCTTTCCGCAGTTTCCCTAGACAGGGACACGAAGCCCCGGCGCGTGCTGTGCGCCGGTGAATGATTCATGCTTTGCAAGCCCTCTTGCCAACGGGTGAATTGCGTATCAGCACTGCACTGCTGAGTCTACTTTATGATCAATGCACCCTATCATCTTCCTCATACCTCATGGAGGCTCAAATGCGACTCACCACCCGCAGCCTTTATCGTCAAGCCATTGCCCTGCTCGCGTCATGGCTACTCGTCTTCGCCGCGCTCCCCCTTGCGCCCGGGGGCACGGCGCAAGCTTTCATGCCCAGTAATGCACTGGCCATGCTCAGCGCATTCGGAAGCCTCTCACATGAGAGCATGACATCTGACGTAATTGAGGCCTATGACAACGAACTCTTTGGTCTGAGCGAGGGCGACCTCACTGATAATATGAAAGCGGCCAGACAAGAGATTATCGAGGCCAATCAGGATACCGACCACTCGGAATACACCTTGTCCGCGGCTCACTTCGACGCGGAAAATTTTTCCGGCTCACAAGCGCGCTTGATCGAATATAAATTGAAGGTGAAGGAACTCCTCACCGCAGAGCAACCTGACGTGACAGGTGCGAGATTGTATTTGGGCCATGCCCTGCACACGCTGCAAGATTTCTACTCGCACAGTAATTGGGTTGAACAAGGGAACACAGGCCCTTGGGGGCGGCTCGGTGTGCCCGGCAGTCCTTTAGCGAACCCGTCCGCCACTCTCCCGACATGCACGGTTTGCGCGCGCGACACCTGCGCCGATTGTTATAATCCGGCCACAGGGCTGACAAATCTCATTACGAATTCGCTGACGAGCGGCTACTTCGGCGGCGAAGAGCGGACGATGCCCGGAGATTTCAAATGCAGCCACGGTGGCGCGGGCGATCCCGGTTCGCTAGGGCGTTGGGGGGCGGGCATCAACAAAGATACGAATAACTGCTTTTTATCGCCGCACAACGATTTACATGGAAATGCCGCCCAGTTCGCCAGTCAAGCGACGGACGTTTACCTGAGTAGCATTCAGGATATGGTCGGCGAAAAGAAGATGAAACTGCTGCTCGGCGGCGGCTCGACGCTGGCGATGGCGATTGACACCACCGGCAGCATGGGTTCGATCATCGACTCGGTGAAGGAAGAGGCCATTAACATCATCAATGAGCGACTCGGCACGCCGGATGAGCCTTTCAATTACGTGCTCGTGCCCTTCGGCGACCCGGAGGTCGGCCGGCCGTGGTCACGGATGAGGCGGAAGAGTTCATCAACGCGATTAATGCACTCGAAGCTGATGGCGGTGGTGATTGCCCGGAGTTGGCGATGAGCGCCATGCTCCAAGCGTTAGGGGAAATGGTGGACGGCGGCGAGTTGCTGATGTTCACCGACGCCAGCGCCAAAGATAGCGCCGCCTCTGTGTCGGTCGATATCGTGGCCTTACAGAAGAAGGTGAAAGTGGTCCAGCGCGCCTTCGGCAGTTGTTCGCCGATTGATCCCGGCTACATTCGTTTAGCGAACGATACGGGCGGTCAATTGTTCGTCCTCTCCCCCGACGAGGCGGGCAAGATCACGAAGCTCGCAGACTTCGACACTAACCCCAATGCGGTTGATCTGCTTTACGTGCACGACACCCTCGCCGGCGCGCCCAAAACTTTCGACGTGCCGGTAGACTCGACGATGCAGCGCGCCACCTTTTCTGTCAGCGGGACAACAGATGTGACGGTCACGCGCCCGAACGGCTCCGTCGTCACAGCAACCGATGGTGATGTCGAGACGATTTTACTGAGCACGGGGGCCGTGTACTCGGTGGTCAATCCCACACCCGGTACGTGGCGCGTGCGGGTTAATGGCGCGGGCGCTTTTTCGATCAGCGTTACCGGAGAAAGTTCCTTAGACTTCACCTTCTTCAACTTTGTCGAAGTGGCGGGTCCGCCGTTGCACGAAGGATATTTTCGCATCAAAGGCTTTCCGCTCACCGGTCAAGCCGGCAAAGTGCTGGCGCAAGTCTCGGCGAAAGCAAACACCGCTCAGTTTGAATTTCGCGCGCCTGATGGGAACCTGCTGCAAACGCTCAACCTGTCGGCGGTCGGCTGGCCGCAAAACCCGCTGCCCGGAGGCTTTGCACCGAGCAGCATCAAGCAGTACATCGGCGAGACTATCCCCACCAACGCGCCCTTTCGCGTGTATGTCACCGGCCTGGATGTCAACGGCGTTGCGTATCAGCGGATCATTTCCGGCATCATCAGACCACAGACGATCAGAGTCGTGCCGCCCGCGCCCGTGCCGCTCAGCCCCGGTACGTCAACCAGCTATACATTCAAAGCGCAAAACTTCGGCGCGGCGGGCACCTTCAAAATGTCCGCCACCGACGATAATCATTTCTTCACCACTATCAGCCCATCAACCGTGACCCTCGCAACTAACGAGACTAAGGATGTCACGGTTGTGCTCAAAACGCCGGAGGCTCCCGGCGGGACTGCGCTTGATACCCTCACAGTCTCTATCCGGAGCAGTTCGGACCCGGAGGCATTCAACTACGCTGAGATTAAATCCATCGTCAAGCCAACTTCGCCGCTCGTCTTCGACGCCGCGACGCTGGCGGAGACGATGGGCAATGGTGACGGCATCATCCAGACCGGCGAAAGCGCCTCGCTCAGCGCCCGGTTGATCAATATCGGCGGCGCAGACTCGACGAACATTCGCGCCCGGTTGTCTACGCCTCTGCCGTCTGTCTCGATCAATTCGGATACGTCTGATTATCCCGACATCCAACCCGGCGGCACGGCCGCGAACAGCATACCGTTCACTTTTACGGTAACTCAGGATTTGCTTTGCGGTCAGACACTAAACTTCACTCTGAGCGTGCAGTCTGGCGACAGCGCCAAGCTGGCTATCTTCAACTTTCCTGTTCAGCTAGGGCAAGTGTCGGCTGACGCCGCTCCCGCACAAACGTTCAGCTATGCCGGCCCACCCGTGCCCATTCCAGATGATAATGTTAACGGCGTCAGCATTCCGCTCAACGTCAGTGGCATAGACGGCGCGATTAGCGATCTCAACTTCAGCTTTGACGGCAGTGCTTGCACGGCCGACGCGGGCGCGACGACCGTGGGGCTTGATCATACATGGGTCGGCGACTTGGTCGTGCAGCTCACATCTCCGCGGGGCACGACCGTCACTCTGATTAACACGCCCGGCGACGGCGGTAACAGTGGCAATAACTTCTGCAATACCCTGCTCGACGATCAGGCCACAACGCCGATCCAAAAAATCGAAGACTTCGGCGTACCGCCTGCCGGCCCGCCTTACACCGGCAGCTTTAAGCCGGCCTCACCGTTAGCGGCCTTCAAAGGTGAGAACCCGAACGGCACATGGCTGCTCCACGTCGCCGACGGAGTCTCCTCGGATAGCGGTAGCGTGCGCGCCTTCTCATTGATTGTTTCCGGCGCACAGTGCCCCACGTTCTTGAACGCTGACCTATCACTCAATGCCAGCGCCGTGTCCGGCCCGGTTTTAACCGGCTCGGACCTCACCCACACTTTAACCGTCGCCAACAACGGGCCCGGCGCGGCTCATGACGTGGTGGTCACGAATAATTTATCGGCACAACTGACCTTCGTATCATGCAGCGCAACCGGCGGCGGCGCGTGCGGCGGCGCGGGCAACAATCGAACGGTCACCTTTCCGACGCTCGCGGCCGGTGCGACGGAAACGCTAACATTCGTCAGCACGCTGGCTTGTCCCACAGCCGACGCAACGGCACTCACCAGCGAAGCGTCGGTCAACTCATCCACGCCCGATCCTAATCCAGGCAATAACGCGGCGGCGCTCACGATAACGGCGGCGAACCCGCAGCCGGTTCTTACCCACGTAGCGACGGACAAACAAGAATTGTGGCCGGCGAACCATAAGATGGTGGATGTCACGGTCAGCTACACGGTAACTGACAATTGCGGGCCGCTGACTAACAGCTTGCGCGTTGAAAGCAATGAACCTGTTAATGACACGGGCGACGGTAACACCTCTCCCGATTGGGAAGTCATTGATGAGCAGCACGTGAGGCTACGTGCTGAACGGGCGGGTAGCGGTAGTGGACGGATCTATACGATCTCCGTTACTAGTACGGACAATGCCGGTACTACATCGACCAAATCCGTGGCCGTGCGTGTGCCTAAAAGTCGCTCGTGAGTAGTGGGGTGATAGTGCGTTGCTGGTGCACAGAGGCTGCATAAACATTGGGTCAGCTTTACTAGCAACGCACGGCTCTGGTGCAAATAGGTTGATTAGTTGAACATGGCTACTAGATAGGGTAGAAACTCCTGCCCACGATTCCCATATCTTGTAGCCAATTGAAATTTTGCACCAGAACCACTTTTTCTTACGAAGCGTCCGAGTCTTGGCCGCAAAGTGTTGTTCCATCGCTCGACATGCGCCGTCAAGCCGGTCTCTTTGCCTGCTGCCGTATGTTGCCCCGCAGGGATGACCAAAGAGTAGGCTTCCCAACAGTCGCTGTAGCAATGGGCACGACGATAGGCGGTGGGAATCTGCTCCCAGAGTTTTCGACAAGTCGCGGCGCTTCTGTCACCGACGACATAGGCCACGACTTGCCGAGTGGCGCGAGACAAGGCGATTCAGACCCATCGCTTATTGGCGCGCTTCCTGACGAATGACCAGAGTTCATCCAATTCAAGCGCGCTCTGAGTTGGCGCTGCCGGGTCTGGTTCAATCAGCGGCTCGCGCAACTCAGCCAGCGTCGCCTCTTTTTTTGCGCCAACTGGTAACGGTGTTGCGCGCGCCGCCGAAGGTGCGGGAGAGGCCGCGCAAGGAACTGCGCTCATGATAGGCGCGCAGTATCTGCTCACGTTGTTCTGCAGTGTAGCCATTGGGTTGCGGGTCGTCACGGCTCATGCGCCCACAGTCAGAGCAGCGGTACCGCTGCTGCCGTTTTGCGGCAAGCCATTGCGCGCGAGTCTGTCGCCGCCGCAGTGGTAGCACTTGAGTTTGACCATGCGAGGGAGTCTACAGCCTCTCTCGCCATTGAACCACTACCCGAAATACTTGTCCGAAGCAATCAGGGGTGAAATCGAGGGCAAAGGATCAGTGACTTATGATTTACACTTGCCAAAACTATCCGCCATGAATATTTGAAACACTTCTTCTAGCGTTAGCACCCGGTTGAAGAGCTCCAATTCATCTATATCTCCCTGGAACCAGTCCGTGAGCGGGTTGGCCCCTGTTCGCGTACCAACCCGCAACGGACTGTTGTTGGCTAAAGACCCAGGTTGAGTGGATGGAGATAATGTGACCACTAAAGCTCCATCGTAATAGAATCCAATGCTCGCCACATTCGAAAAACCAAAGCGCCGATTCACCGTCACGGCAACGTGGTGCCACAGCCCATCAGTCAGGGAAAGTGGCGAGGACACATAGTTCGTAGGATTCGGAGCGGCCAGTTGTACCCCCAGCCGGTTTTGAAATACGAAGAAATGATAGCCTCGCCCTGTCGCGGCATCCCTTTTGTCAACAATGGTCATAACGCCGTTAGGGGCACCTGGTTGCAATCTGAGCCATGCATCGAGTGAAAAATCACCCGTACAGGGGCCCGCAACGCAAGGGGGGAAAGTACCGCGGGCCGAAATTCGTCGCGGGCGAAGATGGCGCTTGCACGTAATCGTTGACCCCGTCAAAATTCAAGGCCCAGGCCGCCTTCCCGGCGATAGGGGTAGGCCCGCCGGGGCTGGCTGGGATAGATGTGCCGTTATTACCGAGTGCAATCTCGGCCGCAGTGTTCGGTAATGACCCTGCGCGCCACGGCTCGTCAAAGGGGTACCAGGCCACCATCCTATTCGGCGGCGGCACACACAAACTGGGAGCGAAGGCGCAACCCGCCCCAACCGTAGGTGTCGTTCCCGCCGCCCACGCTCTCGACGATCCCGAAGGGCAACTCACCCCACGCGGTCGCCGTCTCCGTCGTGAAGTTATAGACAGACAACACGGCGTTATTGCTTTGAGAAAAATGATCATGAATCGCGTATAGGTCCCCCGTCCCAGGATGAAACGCGATCTCTTGCAAATTAGGCACACCCACGGTGTGATTGCCCATCGGGAAGCTGACCGCGCCGCTGGCCTGGTTGACAACCACGATGTTGTCGTTATTCCGATTACTGCCGTAGAGGACACCAGGTGCGGGGTGCGTGCCGTTGAAGGTGGGCGGCACTACAGGTGCCGAGGCCGGATAGAAATCAAGCCCTAGAATTTGCAGCGCTAGGTTACCGCTAAAATTTGTCGGCCCCACGGCCGTTGACGCCCCAACGTTTACAGTGGTTGGGGTACTAAGCACGATCTTGAACAATTCGTGAGTGCCGAAAGCATTTGTCGTGTAGAGCGTGTTAGTGCCGTCGAAAGCAAGACCGCTCCAGAAGAAAGGCGGCGTGGTGGTGATCGAGTACCGGAGCTTTGTTTGCCCGGTGAAGCGATCTACCGTCACCAGATCGCCCTCCCGCGTGATGCCGTACATGATGGCGTTGGTGCCGTCAAAGGCGAGGCCGCGGAGCCGGCGCGTAAAGCACGGGGGACTGGGCGAACAATCATCCGTCAGGCCGATTATTGTTGCGGAGCGGGTACCGACATCGACGGACGCGAGTTCGTTCTGAGCCGTAACTGTATAGAGGAGCGGTGGCTGAGCCCCAGCAGACCCCGGCCGACAAACTAAGGCGAAGGTTAGTGCTAATGCAACGGATAAGCTTCTGAGGTGACGAATCGCCGGAGCTTTGGTTGTCATTGTTGCTCCTCCCTTTCAACGTAGGTTATGACGCTTACCTAGCTATCGTTCGACTGGTGACCGTTAGGAATAACACGCACCTATGCCGAGGGGCTAAGCACTTCATGAAGGGTGGCTATACCTTGCGGGTAAGTACGCATACCAACAGTTCAAACAGTCCTTCAGGCGGGCGGGTGATAGCTCTGGGCCTCGCAAAGCAGCGGCACCTAGACTGGCAACTCTGTCCTCGCACAACCAGTCGAGCCCATAGCGCGGTCTTGTTTGACATCAGGGGATAGTCGCCCACCCGCTGGGTTCTGAGCGTGCGTAAGGCTGGCGGGAGTGGCGTCGCCTCGCGAGTGTTGAGGAGCGGGACTCTCGTCAAGTATCAGGCTCACGCGCACACCGGCTCGTCAGCACAGATACATCTCTGCGCGCAGCGTATACGCCCAATAGCGAAAGATGTCAAGAGGCAAAAACGAATAGTGTTACTGCTCAGGGAAAATGTCGTGATACTTTTCGATATGAGGACACTAACTTTGAGCACGCGACAACAACGACGCGCTGAAGTTCTGACCCGCCTCCTTATAGGAATCACGACCTCGGTTGAACTATTCCTCTTGCGAGAGGAGATTCTTCAACTTGGAGGCCCGTGATGACACCCAAAGAACTGTCCGACATTCGCCGCAAGCTCAAAGTCCTGAACTACGCCAAGGAGATCGGCAACGCTGCTGCCGCTTGCCGTCGCTTCGGCATCTCCGGCGAGACCTGCTACAAGTGGAAGCGCGCTTATGCCCGTGACGGTGCGCGCGCCCTGATTAATTCCAAGCCCTGCCCGCAGAATCCTAAGCTGCGGACTCCGGCTCACATCGAGGAGAAAATCCTGTACCTGCGGCGCACTTACCACCTCGGCCAGCAGCCGATAGCCTGGTATCTACTGCGTTATCACGACATCAAAATCTCGCCCGGGGCGGTGCGCAATGTCCTCGTGCGTAACGGCATGAATCGCCTGCCGCAGAACGCCAAGCGCAGTAAGCGCGTGCAGCTCTGGCAGCCCTATGAGAAGCAGGTGCCCGGTCACCACATCCAGGTTGACGTGAAGTTCCTCAACTTCACCGACCGCGCAGGCCAGCGGGTGCGGCGCTACCAATACACGGCCGTCGATGCCGCCACGCGCATCCGCGCGCTCAAAGTCTATGAACGGCACAACCAGGAGAACGCCAGCGCCTTTGTCAACTACTTCGTCAAGAAGTTCCCCTGCCGCATCCACACCATCCGCACCGATCACGGGCACGAATTCCAGGCTAAATGCCACTGGCACGTCACAGACCTCGGCAGCAACCACACCTTCATTCGCGTGCGCACGCCGCGGCTCAACGGGAAAGTCGAGCGGGCGCACCGGACGGACAAGGTGGAGTTTCATCAACTGCTGAGTTACACGGCCGATGTCGACCTCAACGCGAAGCTGGCGGAATGGGAGAATTTCTACAACTACTTCCGCCCGCACCGTTCGCTGAAAGGAAAAACTCCTTACGAAGTTCTCAGGGACAAGCTACAATCAAACGTCGAACAATCGAGGTTATGACTCACACAAACTCATTCAACCCGACGCCTCGATAGCAAGCCTCGCAAGGCAGATAACCGCGCGGGGCTTCGTGCGGCTCAATCCCTACTCATTGCTATAGACGATCTCCGGGTTGGCGCATACGTGCATTATTGCTCTGCCTTAAAATTGGCGTCTCATAAAGTCATACTTATGATTCACCAATCTGGTGACAGTAAATCTGATTAATTTTTGAACTGATTCCTTGTAAGGGAGTGTTAGAGGCCGGGTTGGACACTACAGTGAAATCCTTCGGTTGAATTGCGATCTTAAATTCAATCCCAATCGAAGTGTAGTATTAGGCTTTTAGGGATGGGGAATAACATCGTACCCCCATTGCAGCTTTGCATCGAGCTTCCGCATGAACAGCTCGTCGAGGAAGACCGGTTCCAGCGCGCAGATGGCGGGGTCGATCCGTGGCTCCTTCTCGTGGATTAACTCCCACGGTGTCTTGTGCTCTTTGCCGCTGTTCCTTCTCGCCACGTTGAACCACAGGTTGTACGCCCCCGCCTTAGCGATGAAATCGGAGCGCGACCGGAAGCGCTCGACCTCGTAGAACTCGTCCTCGATAAGCCGGTGCGCCGTCTCCACGTCCGACTGCCAGGTGTGGGCGCGCGGCGGGCAGCGCGTATGGCGTAAGCCTTTGACCGCCTCAACCGCCTTCGTGAACTCGCTGTCACTCTTCGCCTGCCAGTTGCCGACGAACTCGCACCCGTTGTCGGTCTGGAGGCGCGAGCCGCGGAACTTCACCCCACAACTCTTCAGGTGAGAGAGGATGACCTCGGCGAAGAGCTTCGAGTAGGCCAGCGTGCATTCCTGCGCGAACGCCACGTAGTGCCAGCCCGACGTGACCTCGCGCGCCGTGTACTGGTAACGAGGCAGGCCGAGCCGCTGCGCCTGCGCCCACAACTCCGGGATGTCGCATAAGTCCTTCGTGTCCACCGAGGTCTGCTCGAAGAGCCGCCACTGCCTCTTCACGTCTCTGAGATTACGCGGGAGGTCGTAAGAGTTTTAAGATGCTGGTGTTATGGACAGCATCAGTCTCGAACTAACTCCCGCGATGCAAGCATATCTTGTGGGCTTGATCTATCGCAACACGCGCACCAGTTGTTTATCTTTGTCAGCCGTGTGCGCCCACATCTCGCATGATCGCTTGCAGAGAATGCTCTACTCCAAGTTCGCATGGTCACGACGGCTGTGGGACTACTTTGCTGCACGCATGGTGCGAGAGGGCGGCTATCTCATCATCGATGATACGAGTTGGGCGAGATGGGCGGTGCAGTCGGAGGCTGTTAGTTGGGTCTGGTCATCCACGCACGGGAGAGTGCTGCGGGGGCATCAGGTGGTGCTCTTGATCTGGACGGATGGGAGAGTCCGAGTTCCGCTCGGCATCAGGCTCTGGAAGAAAGGCGGCTACTCGAAGGTCGAGTTGGCCGCGCAACTGTTGAGAGAAGCCGAAAGGCGCGGACTGCGGCCAGAATACGTGCTTTTTGATAGTTGGTACGCGGCTGCAAGCCTGCTTCATCTGCTTGAGCGCATGGGTTGGAAGTATGTCGCGCGGCTGAAATCAAATCGCTTGTTCGAGGGACGTGCTGTGCGCTTGCTGTGGCCGCACCGCTTTGGGCGCGCTGTCGGGCGCTTGCGTAAAATCAGTCACGAGGTGGTCGTCGTCAAGGACGGGCGACGTTACTTTGTGGCTAATGATACCGAGCTTTCTTCGTCAGAGTTAAAGCGTCGCTACCGGCGCAGACAACAGATCGAAGAGGTCTTCCGTCTTCTCAAGCAGGAGTTCGGCTGGGGTTCATCAAGCGCGCAGAAAGCCAGAGCGCAGGTGGCGCATCTGCATCTGGGACTCTATGCCTTGTGCATAAGCGAGCACGCAGCAATAAAAGAAGGGCAGACGATTTATGCTTTCAAGCGCAAGTTATTTCGTCTGCCCATTCCAGAACATCTACCGCAGTTAGAGAACTTACTTCTTGCTGCGTAATTTCAGCACGTCTCTCAGACACTGCTTCGTCTTATGCTTCCGGCGCTTACGCCGCAGCAGACCCTCCTCGCGCCAGATGCGGCGCAGCGCCTTCTCCGAGAGCGAGAGGCGGAAGTCGCGCTTCATCCGGGAAGCGCCCCACGACGGTAGCCTGAGCTTGAGCGCGACGGCCCGACGGCGCTGCGCGGCCGTGACGCCCCGGCGTGGGTGCAGCGGCGCGCGGCTGCGGTCTTCGAGCCCGCGCAGTGAGCCCGGCTCCCAACGCCTGAGCCACTTGCGCACGGTCTTGACGGTCGTGCCGAACTGGCGGGCCGCCGGCTTGACGCCGTGCTCGCGGGCGTAGCGCACCAGTTCGAAGCGCAGATAAATGGGGTCTTTACTCCGGCGCAGCATCGGGTAATATCTGAGAGGACACATCGCCTGCCCGGCCCTCCTATGGTTGTGTCGCAACTCCATAGTTAAGCCGCGCGGGCGGTGTGTCTACCTTTTTAGCTCATCGCTTCAACCACTCCTTGACCCAGCCTCGCATCTTCGGCAGCCCTGACCTGCCGAAGATGCGGAGCCGGCGCAGGGGGATACCATGTTTGTTCCGTCTCCCAGTAGTATTAGGCTTTTAGTATTGACTTAACTCATGTACTAGTTAAATATATGTCGCATGCAATAACCTTGCTATGGCAATGACCTTGGGATGATGGCACTGTCGCTAGTGAAAGATTAGAATGTCTTCGAGTGATGCTATCAGTGGCGGGCGGCGTGACGGCGTTGAAGTTGTCTTCGCCTTGATGCCGTATGTTTCGGTGGAACGGCCGTCGGTCGCGCTCGGCACGTTGGCGGCGGCGCTCAAGCGGGAAGGCATCACTACACGCACAATCCACGGCAACCTCATGTTTGCCGAACGGATCGGCATGGCGGACTACGAGGGGATCAACAACTCCGACATCACGTTGCAGATTGGCGAGTGGACCTTCTCCGAGGCGGCGTTCGGCCCTTCGGCTCGCGACATTGATGAGTACATCGCTGGCTTGTGCCGCGAGGGACACCCCGAGGCCGGGCTTAAGGACTCGCTGCTCACCATTCGCGCCGCCGCCGCCGCGTTCATTGACGATCTCGCCAGACGCGTCGTCGCCGAGCATCCGCGCATCGTCGGCTGCAGTTCCGTCTTTCAGCAGCAATGCGCGTCGCTGGCGTTGCTCCGCCGCGTGCATGAGATCGATCCATCAATAGTGACAATGCTTGGAGGTGCCAATTGTGAGGCCTCGATGGGCGTCGTCACCCATGAGCAGTACAGGTGGGTCGACTTCTTGGTGTCGGGCGAGGCCGACAAACTCCTGCCGGATCTTTGCCGCCTGATCTTCGAGTACGGGCGGGATGTGCCGGCCTCGCAATTGCCTTACGGCGTGCTCGGTCCTGCATCCCGTGGCACTGCGTCCGACGGCCAAGGCTCAATGCCACAGAGCGCTCCCCGTGCGATGATCAACGACCTCGACGAGATCCCCATCCCCGACTTTGACGACTACTTCGAGCAGCTCAAGAACTCGCCGCTGCGCGATCACATCCTGCCGGGCCTCGCCATTGAAACTTCGCGCGGCTGCTGGTGGGGCGCCAAGCACCATTGCACTTTCTGTGGCCTCAACGGTGCCGGAATGGCTTTCCGCGCGAAGTCGGAGGCACGCGTCGAGAAAGAGGTCCTCTGGCTCTCCGAGCGCTACAATCTGAAGAAGTTCATGACCGTCGACAACATCCTCGACAACCGCTACTTCGGCCATGTGCTGCCATTGTTCGCAGAGCGCGGCGACCTACTGTTCTTCTACGAAACCAAGGCCAACCTGCATCGTTCGTGGGTTGAGACGCTGTCGCGCGCAGGCGTCCGCTGGATCCAGCCAGGCATTGAGGCGCTCCACGACGACCTGCTCACGCTGATCAAGAAAGGGTGTTCCGTCTCGACGAACGTGCAGTTGCTCAAGTGGAGTTACAATTACGGGATCTGGGTGATTTGGAACCACCTGTACGGCGCGCCCGGTGACAAGCCGGAGTGGTACGAGAAGATCGCCGACTGGCTGCCGCTGATCATGCACCTGCAACCGCCGACCACAGGCGGGATGACGCGAATCCGGTACGACCGCTTCAGCCCGTACTTCAATCAGGCCGAGGCGTTCGGCCTCAAGCTAGTGCCTTATTGGGCGTATGGGCACACCTATCCCCTCGACCAACAGCAATTGATGGATCAGGTCTACTTCTTCTGTCATGACGGGCCCGTCAGTCCCGCGCCGACCCGGCTCATTTCTCTCGTGCTCGACTGGGCCACGATGTTCTACGGCACACGCACCTCGGCCAGTGCCCTGCCCCGACGCAGTGAGCATGCGCCAGTGCTTGAGATGACCGACAACGGCAAGCACATCTCGATTCGCGACACACGCCCGTGTGCCGTTGCGCCGCACCACGAACTGAGCGTGCTTGAGTCACAGATCTGCCGGGCGTGCGATGCTGCGCAGAGCGCAAGCGGCGTCGTCAGAGCGTTGCGCGCCGCTGGATCGCGCAAGACGGAAGAAGCCATCATCGCGGCGCTGCAACGCCTGGTAGACTTGAAGATCATAGCGGACTTCGACGGCAAGTTTCTCTGCCTCGCCACTGAAGATAACCCGGTGCCGTACCTGGGTTTCGAGGACTTCGCGGGCGGGCTCGCGCTCCTCGCGGGCCGCCGCCCGGCCGTTCGCCCCGACGATCCCTGGGATGTGCCGATTCAGCAGTTGTTCTGATGCGCCTCAACAGTTAACAAACGTCAACCTGCTTATTGAGAGAAGGAGAGCAGCCATACCATGCCTACTAAAAAGAAAAAGCCTGCGGCCCCCGCCACCCCTCCCAAGGGACCAATGACGCGCCGGGAGCTTGAAGCCCAGATCATCGCCAAAGCGTGGAAGGACCCGAAGTACAAGGCCCGCCTGCTTAAGGATCCAAAGGGGGTCCTACAGGAAGAAATCCAAGCGATTGATCCAACGGTTGAGCTGCCGGCCGCGCTCAAGGTCCACGTGCATGAGGAGGCACCGAACGCGTACCACTTGGTGCTGCCGCGCAACCCGAAGGACATTTCGCTCGGCGAGGTCGTCGGCGACGATCTTGAGGCGGTGGCCCCGCAGACGATTGCGGTATTGCTGATCGCTGCCGTGGCCGTCAACACGGTCGGCGTCGTCAACAACGTCGGTGCCGCCAACGTGGTCGCGGCCGGCAACGTTGCGACGACCGGTAACGCGGTGGCTAACTTCAACACCATCGCCCGCTAACACGGTGGCTAACTTCAACGCGGTATCTTAGCCGGGAACCACCCTGGCTTGCCACAAGCCGATCACTACCCGCCGCAGTCTCTGCGCAGCGATGCGAGGGCAATCCGGCGGGCATGTGATTGGTTGGGAGTTTGATCCGCTGCCAGTATCATATGGGACCGTCGAGGCGCAAGTCTCGATCGGACTTGCCAACGCCAGCAGCTAACTAAGTGGACCCAGCTTTTATGCGTGACGTCGTGCTGGTCCTGATGCCATACGCGTCCGTCGAGCGTCCGTCGGTGGCGCTCGGGACGTTACAGGCTTGCCTTGAGCGGGAGGGCATCTCCACGCAAGCTTTGTACGGAAACGTCCGTTTCGCGGATGTGATCGGGCTTCAGGGATATGAAAGCATCAACACGTCGGCCATCGTCAATCGCATGGGTGAATGGACGTTTGCCGCCGCTGCGTTTCCGCACCATGACCTACGGTCGCAGGCCTATCTAACTGCGCTCACTTCGGCCCTCGGCGATCCACCCGGACTCGGCGAGCAACTCCAACGCGTCCGCGAAATGGCAGGCGCTTTCGTCGATCACATGGCGGAAGCTGTACTCGCACACCGGCCGCGGATCGTCGGATGCAGCTCGGTGTTCCAGCAGCAGTGCGCGTCGCTCGCGCTGCTGCGGCGCATCCGGGAGTTGGATCCTACGGTCGTGACGATGCTCGGGGGCGGAAACTGCGAAGGCGAGATGGGTTGGGTGGCGCACCAGAGCTTTGACTGGGTGGACTTCGTCGTCTCCGGCGAGGCCGACGACCTCATCGGGCCGCTGTGCCGTGCGGTGCTCAATACGGGCCGTGACGTTCCGGCCTCGGTGCTCGGGCCGGGGTGTTCGGCCCCAGTCACCGAACCGACGGGCACACGCCGGCCCCACCAGCGGATGCCCTGTACGCGCGCGTCAAACGCATGGACAGTGTGCCCATGCCGATCTACGACGAGTACTTCGACGAGCTTGACCGCGCCCGCTTCAAGGCGCACGTCATTCCCGGCATCACTATCGAGACTGCCCGCGGCTGCTGGTGGGGCCAGAAGGAACACTGCTCGTTTTGCGGCATCAGCGACTCGGGCATGGTGTTTCGGGCCAAGCCGTCCGAGCAAGTGATCGGTGAACTCGACGCGCTCTATGCGCGCCACGGGATCAACCGCTTTGTGACGGCTGACAACATCATCGAGCCATCGTACTTCAATACCTTGATGCCGGCGCTCGTCGCCGCCGACCGCGACTTCGCGCTGTTTTACCAGACCAAGGCCAATCTCAAGCGGCATCAGGTCGCGCTGCTCGCAGACGCAGGGGTCCGCTGGATTCAGCCCGGTATTGAGAGCCTCGACGACCGCGTCCTTCCGTTGCTCGCCAAGGGGGCCAGCGCCGCGATCAACGTACAGTTGATCAAGTGGGCGCGGAACTACGGCGTCTGGCTGCTCTGGAACATGCTGTTCGGCGCGCCCGGGGAAAACGATGCCTGGTATACCGAGCTCGCTACATGGCTGCCGCTCATCTTTCACCTGCAACCTCCGGCCGCGGGGGAACTGACGGCGATTCGTTACAATCGCTTTAGCCCATACTTCGAGAAGCCAGAGCAGTTCGGAATCAACCTCGTGCCGAACTGGGCCTACCAGCATACGTATCCGCACGACACCGTGCGCCGCGCGCAGCAGGCCTACTACTTCAACGACACACGTGACGCCGCCAACTCGGCGCGACCGTGGACCCGCCCCGGCGTCCGTGCCGTGAATGAGCGCATTCGCGAATGGACGGAGCTGTTTATCGACCACGAGTCCGCGCCGATAGCGACGATGCGGCACGACGCGCCGATACTCGTGGCGCGGCCATCCGGAGAGCACTTGATTATCCGCGACACGCGGCCGTGCGCTGTGGCGTCGAGACACGATCTGACCGCGCTCGAAACACGCGTCTACAAGGTGTGTGACGCCGCCCGCACTCGGTCCGGCATCGTCAATGCGTGCGCGCAGGCGGGCGAACCGGTAGCGGCCACACAGGTTGACGAGATTGTCGAGAGCCTTATTGAGCGGAAGCTGATGCACGAGTTGGGCGACCGCATACTGAGCCTCGCGACCGACGAGCCGGTGGCGTATCGGAATCCGCACGACTTTCCGGCCGGGCTACTACTGCGACAGCCCGTTGCGATGAAGCCGCCGCCGTCACCGTGGGACCTGCCGCTGACCAGATTACCAGACATGTTCTCCTGAAGTATTCGGATAGATAAGGAGCGAATCAATATGGACCAAACACAAGCTAGTCCGGAGGCTGCGACGCTGACCATCGGCCAGGTGAAGCGGGTACTTGAGTGGTGGTCCTGCTCGGAAGAATTTCGTGAATTGATCAAGACGGACCCCGAACGCGCCGGCCGCGATTACAACCTCGGATTCAACCCAGAGGTGATCCGCGTGCTGTGGGATCCGTTCTACGCCCAGGAGGCGGCGCGTGAACAGCGGCCGGTGCATCCGGCGGTCAGCGCCTATCAGGAGTTCTTCCTAGCGAAGACGAAGTGGCGGGAAGAGATCAAAGCAGGAGTGTAGCCCTGACGAGCCGCGCTTTAGGGCGTGGCGGAGACGGCAGATCGCGCGCAACAAAATGGAGAGCGGCGGCTACGACGACTATATCATCCACACACCGCTGGCAATCGAGATAACCGATGGCTGCTCGGTGGGCTGCTGGTTCTGCGGCGTCGGCGCGACCAAACTCGCCACGTCGTTTCCCTACACGGACGCGAACGCGACGCTCTGGCGCGAGGTCGTCAGCGTGCTCCACACTAGGATCGGCAATGCCGCAAAGTGGGGCTTCTGCTACTGGGCGACCGACCCGCTCGACAATCCGGACTACGAACAGCTAGCCAGCGACTTCTGCGACATCGTCGGCATGTTCCCGCAGACCACGACGGCGCAAGCGCATAAGGATCCTGACCGCGTCCGTAAAATCTTAAAGCTTTCCGAGGCGCGCGGCTGCCGGGTGAATCGGTTCTCGGTGTTGACCATATCGCTACTGCGCCAGATCTACGAGGCCTTTACGCCGGATGAACTGACAAACGTGGAGATCGTCGCGCAGATGAAGGGGGGCACGGTCCCGAAAGCAAACGCCGGGGCGTTCCGTCAACTCGCAATGACCCAGCAGAAGGTTGTCGAGTTAGAACAGCGCAAGCTCGCGACGCTAGCGGATACGTCGCGGCGACTCGCCGGCGACACCAGCAGCGATGCGGGCGGCATGGCGCAGGCGCAGCCTGGGACCATCGCGTGCGTGTCGGGCTTCCTGCTCAACATGGTGACGCGCACCGTCAAGCTGATCAGCCCCTGTCGCGCGACTGACAAGTGGCCGCTCGGCTACATCGTGTTTGACGAGCGCACGTTCACCGACGCTGCGGAACTGGATCGCCATCTCGAAGCCATGATGGACGAGCATATGCCAATGATGATCGCGCCCGAAGATCGCATCCGGCTGAATCCGATGCTCACTTACGAACGGGTCGAGGATGGCTTCCATCTCACGTCCGCGATGAATGCGTTGGCAGTTCGGCGGGCTGACATGGCCGAATATGTGAGATCGGTAGGTGATCGGGTGTATGCCGGGAACCAAACCGCTGAGCAGATCGCCTTTTCGGCGTTCTTCCAACACGGCGTGCCCGAGGTCAACACGCTGGGTACGTTGGGGCTGCTGTTCGAGCACGGGCTGCTTGTTGATGCAAAAGGGCGGATCGCTGGCGAGCACTTAAAGGCTCAGAATGGCTCCTGAAATCACCGCGGCCGTCGATGCACTTCGAGGCTACCTAGATCGGGTCGGCTTCCAACAGGTCTACAAGTTCATCGTCGGTTTCAACCAATATAGCGTTGCACCGTCTCTGATCTCACAGCACACCGCGGGCGACGTAGCGCGCTTCTTCGACACCGTCCTCAAGGACTGCTCGGAGCTTGCGCTGTTGCAATGCCTCATGTACGGGCGGACTGCCTTGATGCGCGCCCTGAGCGATGTCGAGAAGCCTGTCGCTGATGCGCTGCTCCGTGCGAATCTGCTCCGTCAGCGGGAGGATGGCGAAACCCTCGTCGCCGCCGATCTTCAACTAATCGCGGCGTTCGGCCTCGACCTGCTGGTCGACCGCCGAATCCATTTTGGCGGCGACGTGCACGAGGTCTACATCGGACCCGACAGTTACTGGATGCTGTATTACGTCAATGCGCTCGGTATCCGGCGGGAACACCGCGCCGTCGATTTGTGCACCGGGACCGGCATCGCCGCGTTGTACCTGTCCCTATTCTCCGACCGCGTGCTGGCGACCGATATCGGGAGTGCGCCGCTGGCGCTCGTCCAGATCAATCGCTGTCTCAATCGCCGGCAGGCGCAAATCGAGGTCCGCCGGGAGGACTTGCGCGATACGCTGGACGGGCGCGAGCAGTTCGATGTGCTCACGTGCAACCCGCCATTCGTCGCGCTCCCGCCTGGATTGCAGGGCCCGCTATACGCGCATGGCACGGACATTGACGGACTGGGCTACATGCGCACGATCATCGAACGCCTGCCGTCCGTCATGTCGTCTGGCGGTTGTGCGTACCTCGTTGCGGATCTAGTCGGCGACAAACGTGGACCGCACTTCGTTGAGGAGTTGGAGGACTTCGCCGCGTCAGGTTCGCTCGCCATTGATGTGTACATCGACCACGTCATTCCCGCGGCTGCGCAGGTCGGACCGCTCGCCGCATTCCTGGAACGCCTCAACGCTGGTCGCGAGCGCGCAGAAATCGCGACCGAGCTTGAAGTGTTTCAGCATAATACCGTGCAAGCGGAACGCTACTACCTGTCCACACTGAGACTTCGTACAGCGGCCTCGAACCCGGGCGTCCGCGTTATGCGCCGCTTCGCCCTGCCACGAGAGACATCCGAAGAGACATGGCCAGCCCTGCTTCTCCGAACCTGAGCGTCCGCGAGGACGCGCTCGCGCAGATCGTGGCCCGATCGAAGTTCCTCCACGAGCGTCTTGCTTCGGCGCGTGCTTCCCAGCACGACGTCATTGATGATGATCTGCTCTCCCGCTGGCAGGACACTCTCGGCCCGGTCGGCCTCAAACGCCGCATCAAGTGGGATCGGATAGATGCCGACGCGGCGCGACGGCTGCTTCGATCCGACGGTCGGCGCACACCCTCGGGCGAACACTGGATCATCGTACTCAAGGCGGCGCTCGCGCAGACGCATTCGACCGCACCTAGGCGATATTTTGATCGCACGTCGCCGGTGGCGTTTGAAGAACTTCTTGTGCCGTTCGTCGAGGCCGCGCGTGCGGAACTCCAGCGCGAGGCGCGAGACGCGTTCGAGGTTTTGTCCAACGCTGCGCAGATCACGCTTGAGCGTAGCCTGCTACTATTCCTGTCAAGGCTCTCTTTCGCGACGTTCGTTTCGGAGTTCTCGCTGCATCAGAGCCTGAGCGGGCGCTTCCCCTGGGCCATCGAATCGAACTCGAATGTTGGCTATCAGCGCTTTGTCGCGGACATGCTACAGGGCGGGTTGCTGGATGTCCTGCGGGAGTACCCGGTACTGGCCCGCCTACTCGCGTCCTGGGCGTGCGGCTGGGCGAGGTCGCACGCGCTCCTCGTTCAACGCCTGCGGTGCGACTGGCCGACCATCCAGCAGGAGTTTGACATGGCGGAGACGCCGTGCCGGATCGAGGGCATCGCGCCTTACCAATCGGACCCCCACGAGGGCGGGCTGGCGGTATCGATTGTGGCGCTGCCGGGCGACCGCGCGCTCGTCTACAAACCGCGGGCGCTCAGTATGGAAGAGGGGTTCGATGACGTGCTGGCGTGGGCCAATGCTATTGGCTTCTCGCAGCCGTACCGGCGCGTGGCTCTGCTGCCACGTGACGGCTACGGCTGGATGGCGCATGTCACCGCGATGCCGTGCGCGAGCACGCTGGAGATCGACTCATTCTACGTGCGCGCCGGTGGTCTCCTCTGCCTGCTGTCGCTGCTGCAAGGCACCGACATCCATTACGAGAATCTGATCGCGTGTGGCGATCAGCCCGTCGTCGTGGACATGGAGACGCTCTTTCACCCGCAGTTATCACGCGACGCCAGCAGTGATCTCGGCGACGGTGCCAGACGTGTCGAATACGACGACGACTTTGCCAGAGCACTGTGCGAGAGCGGCTTCGTCCCTTCAGCGCAGCATCTGGACTTCTCTGCGCTGGGCGCGACGGAGGCGATCAGTACGCCGTTTCGTGTCGCGCGGTGCGAAGCGGTCAACAGCGACGAGATGGCGGTCACCTACGAGACCTATCGAGCGCCGCGCCGCGATAATGTGCCAACCCTGAATGGCGGCGGAGACTGCGGCCGCCCACATTGACTCGATAGCCGCTGGCTTCCACGAGATGTTTCTGCTCGTCGTCCGGAACCGCAAGTCGCTGCTTGCGGTGCTTGGTCGCTTCGCCGGACGACGTGGCCGTTTTATTGCGCGCTCGACAAATGCCTATGGGCTGCTGCTACAGGCATCGCTGCAACCTGAATTGTTGTGCGACGGCGCAGCGCGAGGCATACTTTTTGAAAAGTTGCGGCGTCAGGCCGTCAAGCGACGGAATCGGCCGGCTTGTTGGCCGATTCTTGATGCGGAACTACAGGCGTTGGAGCGCATGGATGTTCCTTACTTCGTCAGCGTATGCGACGAGTCCGGCGTTTGCTGGGCATCTCCCATGGATCAGGTAATCGCTCGCATCGAGAGCGCTGCGGAAGCGGATCTTCTCAAGCATTTGCAGCGCTTGAAGGGGGAGTTCTGGCCATTGGTGGTAAACCCGCACGCAGAGTCTAGTTCTTCAGGGTTGCCGGGACGCGGTTCGCCTGAAGCCGCGCTCGACCAGCCATGACGCAAGCACGAGTAGTGGGTTATAGGAAATTTAGACGGCTGAATTCTCTGTGCATCAGAGGTCAAAAGCATTTTTCTAACGCAGCGCAATTAGGAGGGACGTTATGAGCAAAGAGCGGGATTGCAAATTGGTGCTGGATTTGTTGACGACACCTGCCAAAGCTCCCATTTCCGCAAAAAAGGGACTCAGCATGGCCAAGCGTGCGTTAAGCGGCGACGCGCCCGACCCGATTACGCAGCAGCCGTGGTTTTTTACGGAGGGCGTCGTAGCTCTGGGCGTCGCGGAGAAGGAAACCTGTGGCAAAATCCTGAAGGAGATTGCCCTCAAAGTGTACGTTGAAAAAAAGCTACCTGCCGCCAAGACCAAACATCCCATACCGAAGAAGCTCGTGCTGCCCGGCTTGCCGCCCATCGACACCGATGTGGAGGAAATCGGCAAGATCGAGCTTCATAGCAACACGCAGCGGATCCGGCCCGCGATTCCAGGCTACTCCATCGGGCGCGCGATCGAAACGCAGGAAGCCGGCACGTTCGGCATGCTCGTGCGCAAGAAGGGCCAAAAATCCCCCTTCTACTTGCTGAGCAACTCGCACGCGATTGCCGCGTCCGGCTTCGCGAATAAGGGGGATGTCATCATCCAGCCCGGCGGAGCGGACGGCGGCAACGCGAAGGCAGACGCCATCGGCACGCTCACCGACTGGGTGCCGCTCGTGTTCAGCGACACCGGCTTCTCTAATCTGGTCGACGCCGCAATCGCACAGATGGACGACGGTGTCGCGTCAGCGGCGATTGCCGTGCTCGGCGTGCCAAAAGGCGTGAACACAAAACTCAAGCGCGGCATGTATGTGCAGAAGATGGGGCGCACGACAACGCTCAGCGTGGCGCGGGTGCAGGATAAAGACTTGCGCCTGCCGTCTACATACCCGAACGGGTCCGGGCAGCTCGGAAGGGTCGGCTTCTCGGACCAAGTGCTCGTGACGTTCTACTCCGCGCCGGGCGACAGCGGCTCGCCCGTGCTGGACATGGACAACAATGTAGTGGGGCTGCACGTGGCCGGGTCGGCGATTGTCGGGATCTTCTGCAAGATCGCAAACATCATAGATCTGTTGGGCATTGAGGTCGTGACCGAAGCCAACGTGGGTGACGCAGCGGATGCGGTGTAGGAGAATTGGATGATGCCGACCGAAGACGACGTGAAGCGCATTCTCGATGAGTATGCGGACCGCCTGACCAGCCTGCCGAACGTGGTAGGCGTCGGGCTCGTTCCGGCGGACGAGGAGAAGGGCGAGAGCGCCGTGGCGGTGTACGTCCGGTCGAAGGTTCCGGAGGCGCAGTTGAAGCCGTCCGAGATCGTTCCACCGACACTCACGTCAACTATCGCAGGCGCGCCGGTCAATGTGGCCACGCGCGTCATCGAAGTGGGCGACATTACCCACTGACACCGGCACGGGCGCTCAACCACGCCCGCACGCGCGCAAGAAACGCCTCGTCAACGCGCCGCGGCTCGAAGTACTCGGCCAGCGTCGATCGGCCAAGCTCCGCTTGAACAAGTGATCGAGATCGGGAAAGAATGCATACGTGCAGTCGACCCCGGCTGCGCGGGCCGCCGCGACGAGCGGTTCCGCGTCGCGCGCCGCCGAGACCTGAAAGTCCTTACCGCCCTGACAAACGATCACGGGACATCGCGCGCGCGTGATGAGTTCTGACGTGCGGAACCGCAGGATAAAGCGCGCCCTGACGCGTAACTGCTTGATGAAAGCTCTGCGGCGCGAGGACGCATTAGCCGAAAAAAAGCAGAACTCACTCCGAATACGAGCGAACAATGACTTGTTTGCCAAGCGCCCGCGCTTTATCAATCGTGTCTTGAGTGCCTGCGCTGTTATTCACCTGAAAGGCCAAAAGCTCATCCAAGAGTTGTGCAATGACTGTGTTCCGCGCAAAGTAAACCGCTGTTCGTATGTGCTTGGCAGCGACGTTTGAAGCTTCAACGATAGCGGCGGGATTTGCCCGGCGCACTTTTGTGAGCTGGTCAATCAGCAGCTCGGCTTCTGCCTTGGTAATCGCGGGGTCGCCTGTGTCAGACCCGCTTGCCCACATTTTGAGATGCTCAATATAACTATCAAAATCAGCGTCCTCATCAACCGCTTGGATAAGTAGTAACCCACCCGCCCGCAGAGATGCATACGCAGTTTTATAGAGCGCCTCAAAGTCCTCCTGCTCTGAGGCAAGATAGTACGCCGCGTGAAAGAAGCTCACACAGTCGTAAGTGTTTGGTTGGAGCATCTCAAGCGAAAACTTATCATTTCTCACCTCAAGCGATACTCCATCTAACTGCGCCAGCTTCTCGCGCAGAGCAGCGATCACGAATGCGCTCGGCTCAACTGCTACCAGCTCTATTGCTACAGCAGGTTCAACCTGCTGCATACTCTGGATAGTCTCAAAGACCTTTGAGCCTTCACCCGAGCCGACATCTAACCAACGGATTGGGCGTGCGGATGTTTTGAGGATTTGCGCTGCAAAATACTCGCGCTTTTTCAGGCGGTCCTTCTTTGCCAAAACCCCGCTAAAAAGGCTCCCATAATAAGCGCCCTCATCCTTCCAAAACTCGTATTCAAGTAAATGGGTCATTTTGGTGTAACGCTCCGCGCAAAGATGTTCTGTAGTGATAAATCATTTTGGGACTTTGAAAAAGCCCCAGACAGGATCGGGACCGCCGGCTGAGCGAGGGGGTTGCGCAGCCTTCGTCTGCTTCAACTCAATCGGCGCGACACGCCTGCATCAGGGCAAGACTTTGATGTCGGCCTGTGTGCGTGGATCGACTTCGTAGTGGTCGGCGAACTGGCCGCTGAAGCCGGTCACCTCGACGGTCTGGCCGGGGCTGAGACCGCTCACGTCGATGCCGGTCGAGGCCGAGACGAACGCGTGGACTTCGCCGGAGCCGTCGTTGATGAAGATGATGAAGCCGAAGGGCGGGTCGTTGAAGACGGGCTGCGTGATCGTCCCCGTGATGCGGACGAGCTTGCCTTCGGTCGCCTCGCCGACGGCCCCGGTGGCGACCGGGAGCGGCTGCACCTTCGGCCCGCTGCCGTGAGCTTTGGTGTCGGTCACGTTAGTCAGGACGAGCAGCCCCGGCAGCACGGTGTCGGCGAGCGTGCCCGTGACGCGCACCTGTTGCCGCGGCGCGAAGCCGAGGTTGTCGGGCGTGCTGACGTAGATGCCGCCCGTGTGGTCTTGGATGGCGAAGCCCTGATCGAAGGTGCTGGAGCTGAACGCGCCGGAAGCCACGGTGACGGAGCCGTCAACCGTCACTACTGTTCCCAGAGGCAAGCTACGGGCTTCGGCAATAGAGATTGTCTTGGGAGTTGGTGAAGAAGGAGCAATGGGCGGCGTTGCTTTGCCGGTGGCAGGGAGCGCCAGGTTGCTGATTACGGCCAGCGCCAGCAGCAGCGCCGACAGTAAGAATCTGTGGCTGTTGTTTCTGTAGATCATGAATTTTTTCTCCTTGAGCAGATGGCCCGGTGGGAACCGGGCTGTTAGCGATTACGGGACATTAACCTCGCATGGCGGGAGTCGCAGAGCGCCATGCGAGGTCTTTGATTGTTAGCGATCAGTCAGGTCAAGGCTGATACGTCACCCTTATTGCAACCCAGTCGAGCGAGAAGTCCCGCGAGGTGTTGCTCGCCACATCGATGACCCGCACCCGGAAGTTTGCATCGCCCAGCGTCGAGAGCGTCCAGGCGAAGCCCCAGTTGTCGGCTGGTCCGCCGAGGATGTACGTCGCATCGCTCGTCGTCAGCGTCGCGGTGGACTTGGTCGCCGTCCATGACGCCCCGCCGTTCCACGACAACTGCACGCAGATTTTCGGCGCGCCGCTGGTGCTATCGGCCTTGGCGTCCAGCCGCACTTCGACCCCTTGAATCGTCGCCGTGCCCGGAATGTTGAAGCCGAAGTTGTAGAAGCGATGCTTGTCCTTCTGCGCGTGAGTGCACGACGTGTTTGTGCCAGAGCCGCTATTGTTATCGACCGCGAACAGGCTGTCGCATGTGAGCGCGTTGGCGGCGTTGACTTCGTAGCCGTTGTTGTCGCCGGACGAGCTGGTCTCAGCCGAGTTAGCAGTCGGGCCTTTCATTCCTGTGTTGGTGGGTGTCGCGCCGCTACAGTACTGACCTTCCTTGACGATCACCTTGTACGGGCAGTCGGCCTTGTCGAGCAGGTAAAGAATCGCGGCGCGGTTGCGCGAGGTCTGGGCCGGGATGATTTCGTCGCCCGGATAGAATCCGCCCTGCCCCGAAGTCACCGGGAACATCTCGAAGCCAAAGGCGAAGATGCCGTGGGCGCCGTATTGCCAGTCCCTGGTCGAACCGTCGGTGATGTACAGGTCGCTGGATTGCTGAGGCGTGTAGCCGTTGGTCGCCGCCATGGCCTGGCCTATCGCGGCCATCGCGTCGCGGTCGTCCTGGATCAGGTCCGGCGGCACGTCTGTGAAAGTGTACCCATACGGCCACATAATCAGTTCCCCGTAGGTGTGGAAATCAATCGAGGCCGTTATCTGTTGTTTGCCGTTGATCACGCGGCTGTTGACGAAGTCGCGCACCACGTCGGTTTCCGGTGACGAGAACGGCGACGCGCCGCGATAAGTCTCGCTGCTCGCCGTCCCGCTGCTGCCCCCGCAGCATCCCCACTTGTAGCCCCAGTTCCGGTTCAGATCGGTCCCGACAGAGCCGGAGTTGGGCTGGCGATTCTTGCGCCACGACCGATACGTGCCGGTGGCGATGTCGTACTCGCCGCCGTCTGGGTTCATATCGAAGACAATCCAGATTTCACGCGAGTTGACCAGATCGGTGATCTGCTGATCGACGCCGTACTCGTCGGTCAGCATATGCAGCGTGTAGAGCGCCATCTCTACCGTCAGGTGCTCGCGCGCGTGTTGATGGTGAGTGAACAGCGCTTCGGGCTCGTCTTCGTCCACGCCGACGTTGTCCGAAATCTTGCCAGCCCAGATCGTGCGGCCTTCGTAGGAAGTCCCGATGCTGAACAGCGAGAAGATGCCCGGATGATTGCTTGCCGCCTGTTGAATATCGGCGACCATTTCAGCGTAATCGTGATAGGCCGAATCCGCCGCCGGGAACGCCATTATCATCATGTCATTCGCGGGCAACTCCGAGGGCGAGAAGCCGAGAGCCTCGATGGCCTTCTTCTCTTGCGGCGTCGCTTCCACAAGGACGTAATCCTTGCCTACCTCGATGATGAGCGCCCCGGTCGCCGCAATCGCCGACCGCGTTTGCGCGTCGCCCACATCGTGAATGACGTAGAAGGGCGCGCGTTTATTCTGTTGGAGAGCGGGAGCGGCTGGAGACAAGCTCAGTCCCAGCAAGGCCGCCAGCGCGATTGCCACTACTGTCCGTCGAAATAACTTTTCTCGTCTCATATCAGTCTCCCTTTCGTCTTGAGAAGCGTTTGAGAAAGACACAGAGGGCCCGCTCGCTGCGAGTGTGCGAGTCCGCGATGCGCCACCAACAGGTCTTCAACGGCTGGTTGCTGGTTTAGCGAGAGCCGGGCTGTTTATCGATTCCAGACCGCTAACCTCCCAGGCCGGCTTGATAGGCCCGGCCTGGGAGCATCCCTGATTGTTGTTAGCGGATGCCTGGCTTTCATGGCTCAACGCTCAGTTCAGCGCGGCTTCACCTGCGAGCGACTCGATCAATGGATTCCCTCATCCATGTGGTTGACGAATTTGATGCATTGGCCCTGATTCTTAAAGGCCGGGTTGGTGAAGGTCTGCCAGCCGCCGTTCTTACACTGATCTTTGTTGGTCGGACCGTTCGTCCTCACTCCAAAAGCGATTGCTATTGGGAAGGCTCCCACCGGCACCGTGGCGACTACCGTATTCGTGGCCGTGCTGATCACTGAGACGGTGCCGTCATCATTATTCGGCACGTAGGTGAAGGCCCCGGTCGGATCAATAGCTAAATGTGCTGGAAATGTCCCAACGGGCACGGTGGTGACTACGGTATTGGTTGCCGTGGCTATCACGGCGACCGTGTTGTCACCACTATTAGACACATAGGCAAAAGCCCCGTTCGGTGTGATGTCTACTCCGAATGGACCGTTCCCTGCCCCTACGGTGGCGACCACCGTGTTAGTCGCCGTGCTTATTACAGAAACATTGTTGGAACTGAAATTCACCACGTAGGCGAAAGCCCCATTCGGCGTGATAGCTACTGCAAAGGGTACAGATCCAACCGGCACAGTTGCGGCCAGCGTGTTGGTTGCCGTGTTTATTACCGTCACAGTATTGGCGGCGGTGGAATTCGTCACGTAGGCGAAGGCCCCATTCGGCGTGATAGCCATACCAGCCGGACTAGCGACTCCCGGTATGGTGGCAGTCACCGAATCGGTGGCCGTATTTATCACGCTGACCGTGTCATTGAAACGGTTTGTGACGTAGGCGAAAGCCCCATTCGGCGTGATAGCTACTGCAAAGGGAAAAAATCCAACCGGCACAGTGGCAACCACGGTGTTGGTTGCCGCGCTTATCACTGAGACAGTGTTGTCAGTATTATTCACCACGTAGGCGAAGGCCCCGTTTGGAGTGACGGCTACTGATACTGGCCCTGCTCCCACCGGGATGGTTGCGACCACCGTATTGGTCGCCGGATCTATCACGGAGACAGTGCCGTCACCAGAATTCGACACGTAAGCCCTGCTTTGAGCGAGGGCGGCGCTGGCTCCGAAAACCACGAGCAACAGCGCCAGCGTTACTACTCGAATCGCCGCGCCAAAAAACCGCTTTGAAAACTTCTGAGTAAGACTCGTCATCGTTCGATTCTCCTTTGACCTCCGAGGCCGGCTTGCGAAGCTCGGCCTGAGAGCATTTCTGATTATTGTTAGCGGGTGGTTAGCCCCCTGAGGGCAGAGGCGCACACGCCCGATTGACCGCTACCGTTTGTCTAGCAGCTCGCGGACGGCGATGAGGTTCTCTTTCAGCACGTAGCCGCAGGCCCCGGCGGTGCGCGCCGCCGCCCGCAGTTGTTCGTCGTCGTGCTTGCTGACGATCACCACCTTCGCGTCGGGGAAGGCCCGCATGATGTCGCGCGTGGCCGTGAGTCCGTCCGTCCGGCTCATCTCGATGTCCATCAACACCCAGTCGGGCCGGTGCCGTTCGTAGGCGGCGAGCGCCTCCGCACCGTCGTCGCATTCCGCGACGGCGCTGAACAGGTCGCCCACCACCCTGCCGAGCAAGCGCCGCATGGCCGCGTGGTCGTCTACGATAAGCAGTCTCATCCATCTCCCCGTGCCCCGTTCCGGATGGTTGAAGACCGCAAGGTGTGGGACGCTTGTGCTTGGCGGGCAGACGCATCTGCAACGGCCAGGATTATTGTCGGTGCGAGAGGGCTGGATTATGGGCCGAGACAGGCGGGCGGGGTATCGGTGCTACTACCCATTTTATATAGGTAGTACTACCTATTTTTTATGGGTAGTGGCGGCCGTTTTATAGGTAGTACTACCCATAAAATCCGTTCCACTACCTATGCGATGGTGCATGGAAGACAGGTAAATGACAGGTGACAGTCGGAAAAAACTCGGTTTCAAAGCTCAGATTTGTGAGCCAGCGCGAACGTGAGCAGCGCCTGTTTGCCCGTCAGTCCGAGTTTGGCGCAGATGTTCGAGCGGTGGTGCTCGACCGTGCGGACGCTGATGAACATCTGCCCGGCGATCTCTTTGTTGGCTTTCGATTCGGCGACCAGCAGCAGCACGCGGCGCTCCGAAGCGGTGAGGCCGTCGATTGAAGATGATTGGCCGGCGGGCGAGTCTGCCTGATTTCTTCTGCTGATCAGGTGGCCTGACAGCGTCGGGCTGAAGAAACTCTGACCGGCGGCGACGGCCTTGATGCAGCCGACGATCTCGCTGGCCGCGCCGTCCTTCACGACAAACCCTTGCACGCCCGCGTCGAGCGCGGCGTTGAGCAAAGCCTCGTCCTTGTGCATCGTCAGAAAGATTGCCGCCACCGCCGACCGCTGCTCACGAAGCCTGCGCACGACCGCCAGCCCGTCGGGCGGCGGCATATCGATGTCGAGCACGACGACATCGGGTTGAAGCTCCTCTATGTGCGCGAGGGCCGACTCGCCGTCGTCGGCTTCGGCGACTACTTTCAGCAGCGGGTCTGCTTCGATCACCGTCCGCAGCCCGCGCCGGAAGATCGGATGGTCGTCGGCGATCACGATACGAATCTCTTTACTCATGGTTGACCTCACAGAGGAGGAGACGCCCGCGCGCAACCTACTCGCCGTCGGCCTTGTCGATGGTGACGCGAACGGTCGCGCCCTTCCCCACGGCGGACTCCAGCGTGTACCTGCCGCCGAGCATACGCACACGTTCCGCCATACCCGTCAACCCCATGCCGCCCTTGCGCGAGCCTGCTTCGGGGTCGAACCCTCGCCCGTCATCCCTGCAAGTGATCTCGGCCCCGCCGGCCGTTCGCTTGATGAGCAACCATGCATTCGTCGCCGCGCTGTGCTTGAGCACGTTGTTGACGCACTCCTGCACCACGCGATACAGGTTGATCTCGGACTCTTTCGACAACAATCCATCAACGTTCTCTATCTCGGTGCTGAATTCGATATCGGAAGAGTTCTGCACCTGGCGAACCATCTGCTCAATCGTGTTCGTCAGTCCGAGCCTTTCGAGTTGATAAGGTCTGAGGTTGCCGGCGATCTCGCGGACTTCGTCGAGGGCCAGCGAAGTCGTCTCAGAAATTTCATGCAGGTGCTCGCGGGCGGGATTGTCTGCGGCGAGCGAGTTCAATCCGATCAGCGCCCAGTTCTTGACGACCAGCAGGTTCTGACCCAAACCGTCGTGCAATTCCCCGGCAATGCGCTTGCGCTCGCCCTCCTGTGATGCGATGAGCCGCTGCGAGAAAGCCTCGCGCTCCGCCTGCTTCTTCTTCAACTGAATGACGCGACCTCTGACGGCAAAAACCGCAATGCCTATCGCCGTGCCCGCGCACAGCACCCAGAACCACCACCGCCGCCAGAAGGGGGCGCGGACTACCACGTTGATGACAGCCCCTTCGTTGTTCCAGACACCGTCGCTGTTGGCAGCGATCACGCGGAACGTGTAGCTGCCGGGCGGCAGGTACGGGAAGTAGGCCGTGCGGCGCGTGCCCGCCTCCACCCATTCGTCACGCAAGCCTTCCAGCCTGTACTTGAATCTCACCTGCTCCGGCTTGACGTAACTCAGCCCCGTGTAGCTGATCTCCAAATCTCGCTGCCCCGGCTCGACGGTCACACCGCGCTGAAAATCTACAGGGGTGCGCTCAAGCGTGACCGCTTCAATCAGCACCGGCGGAGCCTGCGGATTGAGGTGTGCGGCTTCCGTGTCAACTACTGCCACGCCTTCCTGTGTCGGGAACCAGAACTTACCGTCGCGCGCGATGATCCCGGCGGGCAGCCGCCCGCCGTTGCACTCGACGTTGCGCATGCCGTCCTGTTTGCCGTAGGCGACGCTGTTGATTCTGGAAACCCTGCCGTCTGCGAAATCATTCAACTCACGGCGGCTGACGCGATAGATGCCCTTGTTGCAACTGATCCAGAAATAGCCGCGTCGGTCTTCGAGTGTCTGAAAGACGCCGTTGTTGAACAGCCCATGTTCAACCTTGTAGTTGAAGAAACGGCCGTCGCGAAATCGGCTCAGGCCATCGTCGTAAGAGCCGAGCCACAACGTGCCGTCCGCATCTTCGTAGAGGGACCGGATGCGATTGCTCGCCACACCCTCGGCCATCGCGTAGGAAACGAATTGCCCGTCTTTGAACTGCGCCAGCGTCTTGTAGGTGCCAAGCCAGAGTCGCCCTGCCGGTCTTCATGAACGACCATTACATCGTCGTTGGGTAAGCCGTCCTTCGTCGTGTAATGAGCCGCGACTCGCTCGCCGGCGAATCTGAACAGGCCGCGCTCGGAGCCGACCCAGACGGTGCCGTCACGGTCCGTTAGAATCGTGGCGACCGTGGCTCCTTCGACCAAGCTCGATAAGTTCTTCAGCTGGCCGTTCTCATAAATAAGCAAGCCGCCGACAATGCCGACCCATAAACGGCCCGCGCCATCTTCGGACAGAGCCTGGACGACATTGTATGGCTCAGGCAACGGCGTGTTTGTGAATTGTCCAGCTCTGAAGCGGCTCAGCCCGCGGACCGAGCCGACCCAGATGTCGCCGTTACGAGTTTGCAAAATGGGATAGACTTCGCGGTGCAGGAGCCCGCTCGCGGTCGAGTAGCCGGTGATGACCTGTTTCGTCAGGCGATACAGTCCGCTTGATGTGCCGACCCAGATGATGCCTTCGCGGTCATTGAAGATGCAGTTAACCGCGAGAGTGGCTAACCCGCTGCTCTGCCCATAGATGGTGAAGCGCCCATCTTTGAAGCGCGCGAGCCCGTCTGTGGCAAACCAGACGCCGCCCTCGTCGTCTTCACAATAGGGGCGCAGCAGCCTGTGCAGCGGCACGCCGTCCTGCCCCGTGTAGTGCGTGACCTGTCCGTCGCGCAGCCGGTAGACCCCTGACGCGTCGCCCAGCCACAGATTCCCCTGACCGTCTTCGTAGGGCCAGACCCCGGAGGAATCGAAGCTGAGCTTCAGCGCATACTGAGTCGCGCGCCCGCCGACCTCCTGCGTTGTTCCGCTCTTAGTGATCGTCCATCGCGCCCCGGAAGGCGCCAGGTAAAACTTCATGTCCGGGGCCTGATATTCAGGGGGCGCGGCGACGAAGCTGCCGTCACGCATGTAAAACTGGCCGCTGCCGACGTTGATGAGCAGCTCGCCCTTCAGGTCAGGCGCGAAGCCCATG
>CAWBIK010000002.1:0-36010 GCA_963788965.1 uncultured Acidobacteriota bacterium | reverse complement strand
ACCCGGCGCAGCTCCGCCCTTGATCACGGTAAGGCGTGACGCCAGTCGGGTTAATGGTTTTCAAGGATAGTTGGTAGCGGTCTTCGGCTTCGGCCTTCGATCGCTTCGCCGTAGGACCCCGGCCGCTGCCTTCACCCAGAATTGACGGGCTGCGCCTGCGCTTCCTGACAGAGCGCGAGCAACAGAGCGCGGGTATCGGGCCGGCGCGGTCAATCTGCCCCGGCCCGCGCGCCGCCTGAATCGCCGACGCCGACCACGACCGATCGCGCCGCGCTCAACGGCCGCATCGGCGGCGCCAGCACGCCGACGTGCTCGTACTCGTCCAACCAGCGCGCAAAGTCGGCGAACTCATGTTCGGGCAGGCTGTCTAACAACCCCGCTGCGTTGTCTGCGCGCATCGTGGCCGGGCAGCGGTTGCGCTGCGCTCGTCGCCTGCTCTTCGGCCGATCGACGCCCGCCGTGGCATAGTTCTGCATGGGCTGTGAGCCTGCGCCGCCACTTGCCGCCCGCTTGCTGCGCGTGGCTTGTCTCGGCGAGTAGGTCTGCACGGCGACGCCGCCCGCCGGCAACGCTTTAAGCACCCCGCGCCCGCCTTCTTCGTGGAAGGCTTCAAACAGGTCTTGCAGGAAGAAGGGCAAGATGCGATTCAAGCCCGACCCACCCGGCGCGAACTCTCCCGCGTCGTCGAAGACGTGCCCGCCCGCCTCGAATGGTTCGCCGGTCACTTCCGAGCCAGTGCGCGCCGACCACGCATACGACGGCACGGGCGCGAGGTTCTTGCGGAAGAAATCAAGCGCGAGGCGACCGAGCCGCGCCGCCGCATCATCCCGCCCGCTGGTCGCAAATCTTCGCAGCTTGCGCGAGCAGGCGCACAGGCGCGCGATGCCCGCCTGTGAAATCATAGTGAGACTTCCCGACGACGACCTTGCCGAAGTCTGGATCGTTCGGATCGAGCGTAGTCTTCGCGCCCGCCGATGAGCGAGCAGCATCCCGCCCGATACAGTGCCGATGAACTGCGCGACCTTCCGGAGCGCGGAGCTGCGCGCGGCCGGGGCATCCTCGCATCGACGACCGGGTTTAGGACCTCGAAGCGACCGGCGAGGTTGCGCGGCGCAAAGAGCGTTGCATTCAGGACCGGCGCGACCCGTCGGAGCGCGTCAGGCAGACGACCGCGCCCCGTCGCCGCGTTGATGAACTGCGCGACGGCGCGGAACTCGTCGGGGTTATCGGCGACGTGAGGCCCGATGCTTCCAGTTGCCGCGCGTACTTCGAGAACACGTCTTGCCGCAAGCTGTCGAGATACGCGACGTATGCGCGCTCCGATTGCTTCACGACCGGCAGCCCACCAGCGAGCCGCGAAGCAAACGCTTCTTCGCGGCCAGCCAAGCCCCCACCCGCACGCGCCTTCATCGCCGAAGACGAGGCCCGACGCTTCGGCAAGGTCAGCGTCTTGATGTGGCGCCAACCGAGCCGACAGATCATCGTGTGCCTTTTGCGAGACGAGCGAGCGCTCTTGCCGCCGCATCGCGGCAGCGCCGCGCGCGGTTCAGTCGCCGGAGCAGCGACCCTTGCCGACGGCGCACTGAGGTCAGCCGAGGCGACAAGGGCGCGCGGTGCGCCCAACACGTCCAACGCTTCACGACCGGCACGAGCAGCGAGCCGACGAGCGCGCCCACCACGAGGAGCAGATACAGGCGACGCAGGAGCACCAGCAGACGACGCCGCAGGCTCAACGGGGCGCAACGTCTCAACGCTCGCCATAGCAAGCGCGCCGTCGTCTTCACGCAGCACGACGTACCGCTTGCCCGCGCGCTCAAACACATCATCGACCACGCCGCGCACGCGCGACCCCGCAGGCGTCGTGCCCTCGACGAGTACATGCTCGACCACTTCGCCCGTCGCCGTGTCCACGCTCGCCACCGTGCCCGCCACCGGATCGAACATGGCCACACGCGGCGCGGCTTCGGCCCGGCGACGCCTGCGCGTTCGATGTTGAGGATGCGCCCGCCATCAGCGAAGAACTGAGCGGCGCGCACATCGCGCGAAGCAGTCAAGGCTTGCTCGACGTGGCGCACCAGCGGCAGCCCGCGCAACAGCTTCGCGCCCGTCGCCAGTTCGCCGAGCGGCAACAGGTTGCCGGGATCGGAAAGCATCTCGACCACACCCGCTGTTGCCGCCGTCACGTTCGGATGAGCAGCACCAACCGAACCCGCAGGCATATCGCGCGCCCACTCGCCGAGCGGGTTGTGTGCGTCGGGGTTGTCGTAACCAGCGAAGGCCCGCCCCGCAGCCAGCAGGGCGCGCGGGTCGAGTGGGTTAGTCAGAGCCGCGGCCTTGTCGAGTGCATTACCGGGCCGATTCACGCGCGACCAGAATTGATCGTTGACCGCCGAGAAGGGCCGCGTCGCCAAGTCGAAGCCCTTGGCAGCGACCGAGCCAGCAGCACCAGCTACGTCTAACGCCTTTTCACCGGCCGACGTGTTCGAGTCCGTGAGCCAATCAGCGGCGCGATCTACTTGGTTGCGCTGCGCTTCATAGTCGCGCTGCAAGCGAAGCAGATCAGGCGTCTCTTGTGAGACGCGAATCGTGCGCGTCGCGTCATCGTAGTAAGGCGAGGCGACGGCAGCCACACCGGAGATCGGCTTGCCTGTCTTCAGGTCATAAGCCCGAAGGTCTGCGCCGTTGTGGACCAGCCACTCCGAGACGAACTCAGCCGGGATGCCTCGATGCTGCGCGCCTTGCCAGAGCGCGACGCGGCCGAGGTCATGCGCCGAGGCGTCCGACCAATCAGACCAGCCCTCAGGAGACGCAGATCGAACGTCGTGCGCGCGCCGGGTTGTTGCTCTAACTGCGCGCGCGCGTCGCGCTCTTGGCGGCCCTGTTGCGTCGCCGGGTCAGGGCGCGCAGATAGACGAGGCAACCGGGCAGGCGTCGGCCGGGGCGTGGCTGTGCCGGGCTGTTGCGCGTTGACGCGGATCGTCTCGTCTTGCAAGTCTGCGACCGACGGCGGCAGCGCGTCGCCGATCTGCGTGTTCCATCCTTCCCAATGCCCCGCCTCAAAGTCAGTCGGAGCATTAGCAGGCCGCACGAAGCGCGCACCGGCAGGCGGCGCAGGGCCGCGCAATTCAATCTCTCCACGCCGCGCCCCGCGCCGAAAATAATGCTCGTCAACGTCCTCGTTGTAATTCATCCTCTCGCCGCTATCCGTCCACTCGTAAGCAGGGGCACGGCGCACAAGCTGCCCGCCTTCGGTGGCCCACTCCGACCCAAGAGCCGGCGGCGGCTTATCCGGTTCAGCATGGCGCGCGAGAATTGGATCGAGCGGCGACCCCGCAGGCTCAGCGTGCCGGGCGAGAATTGGATCGAGCGCAGGCGCGCTCGCAGCGGCGCTCAACTCAAAGTGCGACGGGTCAAAGAAGCTCTTGAAGTCGCCGCCCCATCGCACACCGGCCGGCGCGCGTTCGCGGAAGACTGCGCCGAGCGTCTTATAGGCATCATGCGCGCCGTCTGTGATGTAGTTGCCGCGCTCGTCGTAGGCCATCACATCGCGGCCCCGACCTGTTAGGTGTTTAGAGTTGAGCGTCTTCGAGTAGCCTTGTGCGACCTTCTGCGCCTGTTCTTCAGGTGTGCGCCCACCCGAACCGAGCTTATAGGTGTAGCCAGAGCGCCGCGCAGCTTCCGTCATCAAGTCTTCGACGACTTGATCGAGTTGGGGCATGACCGAGGGCACGACGCGCGGCCGCGCGGGGCAACCGCACCAAACGACGCTGAGCGCGTACGCCGGGGCGCGACCGCACCGACCGACGCGGGCGACGGCTCAGCGTAAGGAGCAAGGAGCGGGTCGAGTTGTTGTTGCGGCATCGCTTCACCCTACTTGATCACGTCCATGTGCTCGCGCACGTAAGCCTCGGCCATCGCTCGGTCCGAGAAGCGACCGGCGCGGATCAGGTCGTCCACGGCCGCCGCGAGGTTCGCCTGTCGAATGCGCGGGCGCGCTGATTGAGTGCCGGGCGCGCTCATGTTGGGCCGGGCAAGAGGTTTCGCATACGGGAAACCACCGTCGCCGTCGCCCGCCTCGAACACGTCGCTGTAACTCTCTTGAATCTGGCGCATGTAACCGCGTGCGAGGTCAAGGTGGCGGCGCGTGTAAGCATCGCGCTCGCCTGCGGTCATCTCTTTGCCGTCTTGCCGATAGCGCGGCGGGCGACCGGCGCGCGTCTTTTCTTCTTCGAGCTTGCGGTTAAGCTCAGCCGCGCGCGCAAGGCGCGTGTTCGCCGTGTTCGCCGTCGGCTGCCCACGGCGCGCGACGCCTTGCCGTGATAGATCGATGCGCTCTGCGCCTTGTGTCTCAGTCACGCGCCGATGCCGCTCAGTCGCAGCTTGACCAGCACGTCGATCAGTCACACCAGCCTCTTGCGCCGGCGTCATGCCGGTGCGCGGTGAGACGGGCTGCACGTAGCCGGTCGTGACGCCGCGCCCGTCAACGGTCAACTGCTCGAACTCACCAGCGCCGCGATTGAACACGAAGCGCGTCATACGCGTGCCGGATGGATCATCGGGATCGACCATCGAGAGCGTGAACGGGTTGCGCTGGTCGCCGAATGCACCTTCATCGAAGACGACGCCCGCAGCCGATGCGCGCCGCAGCAAGTCGGCGTCATAGAGATTATCCAGATCGAAGGGGCGCGGGCTACGCAGGCGCGTCTTGATCTCCGTCTGGATAGCTGCTTGCTTTTGCTTGAGGGCGCGCGCCTCGACTTCCAACGGCTTCGCTTCGGCCTGCGCGTTGAGCAACTTCCCGCGCGCGTCCGTCTCCCCAATCTCGGAGACAAGTTTGCGCTCCTGTAAGGCTTGTGTGCGCCGAGCAACGCCCTGCTGGACTTGGGGCTGTAGCTGTGCGATGCGCGCTTGGTTGTCGTAGCGCCCGACTGCCTGCTTGTCGAATAGCCCGACCGCACCAGCGCCGAGCGACGCCGCGACACCTTGCCCGAAGTCGGCGGGCGTAGGGGCGACCAGCAGCAGCAGCCCGGTCAAGACTCGACTGGAACGCCGGCCCCGCAGCGCGCAACATCATGCCGAAGAAGTTAAAGCCGCGGCCGTGCGTCGGCGCTTGGAAGTCGGGACTTTCGCGCGCCGCCAGTTCCGTCTCCGGCGTCATGGCGATGCGCGGGTCATGCACCAGCGCAGCATTCGAGAGGTTGCGCGGCGCGATCGCCGGGATCAAGTCGCCGAGCGGTGCGCCGAGGTGCTCATCCATCGGCAAGAGCGCGTGCGGCGTGTTGACGAAGGGCATCGCCTGCGCGCGCGGGGCGACCGGGCCGAGTGCGGGCGCGCTCAGTTCGAGCGCAGGCGTGGCAGGGAGCGGCGCGGGGCGACGCCGAGGGGGGCGGGCGTGTCCGGAATTATGGACATTGGCCGGGACCGACGCGGGGCGACGGGCGGCGGCGGATAGGGACGACGACGAGCAACAGCTTGACTCATAACATCACCTCACTCAGCCATAAGCTAGGGCTTCAAGTTCTTCATCCGTCATCTCGCTGACGGGTTTGGTCAGCCGCGTTTCGGACACCCGCAGAGCGAACTCAAGGATCGCGCGCGCTGCCGCCACGCGGGCAGTCGCCGAGGCGCGTTTGTTGTGGGCAACATCGTGTAGCACCTTGACTGCCGAGGATGCTTCGCCTTGCAACCGGGCCGAGGCGTGCTCGATGGCCGCGCGCCGGGCGCGGTTGTAATGTCTGACGAAATTCTTGTCGGTCAGATAGCGCCACAGGGTACGAGGCGAGAGTTTCGCCGTGCGCGCCGCGTCGGTCACGGTTGCCGAAGCGAGCAACGCCGCCAGCGCCGCCGCCTGTCGTTCGGTCAACTCCGGCGCGTCGTCGCCGGGTAGCTGTTCGTTCAGTTCTGCATTTTCAGTTGAGTGTGCCATTTCGTGCCATGTGCGCCACGGGGCGCGAGTTCATCGACGGCCAAGGTGAGTAAATTTGCAACCATCTTCGACGCGCACTGCCGGATAGAAGATGAGTTCGCATCGAACCCGTCCGCTCTGCGGAGAAGTGCAGGCGGTCGCACCTTTGTCCACCATTAAGAAAAGAAGAGGTGGACAGAGGTCGGGCAGGCGGTGTAACAACTGGTGTAACAACTGGGCCGATCTGATTGAACTCAGTCGGTCTAGAAGAAACAACACAGGCACGGAAAGGCGAGCAAAAGCCCGAATCTCCGTGCCTGCGCTGTCTGAGGCAGTCTGGTTGTTAATAGCCCGGTAGAACTGAAAATCAGGGTGTCGGCGGTTCGATTCCGTCCCTGGCCATTTAATGTTATCAATCACTTAGGGCGCTTCACCGAAATGCGCCCTCCGGCATTTCAGCCCCGCTTTCAGCCCAATCCGTTAGAAACCGCAAAGCCTTCGAGCATATCTCTTCGGTAATTCATGGGCGTGGCCTGCCCAAAGCCAAGACCGAGAGGTAGGCGAGGAAGAAAAAGGCGGGCGGAAGTAATAAACAAATGGGTAGTGGCTCAAGTATGGGTGACATGTTAAAGTCAACCCATGGTTACCGTTACTTTACGATGTCAACACTGCGCCAGTACAAGTCTGGTGCGCAATGGATTGGCCGCTGATGGCCGTCAGCGCTACTTGTGCCGCGATTGCCAGCAGCGCAGCCGCGAGCAACCGCGCACCAATGCCTACTCCGAAGAAGAACGCAAACAAATACTTCGCGCCTATGACGAGCGCAGCAGTTTGCGCGGTTTGTCGCGCACCTTCGGCGTCTCGCGGAACACGGTCACGGCTTGGATTAAAAAAAGGTGACAGACTTGCCTGCGCTGTGCGAGACGCTTTTGGCTGTCGAAGACCCGGTGCTGGAATTGGATGAGTTGTGGTCGTTTGTGCTGAAGAAAGCCAGAAAGCGTTGGATTTGGCTCGCGTTATGTCGCCAGACTCGTCAGATTGTCGCCTTCGTAATTGGTGACCGTAGCGAGAAGACGTGCCGCCGTTTGTGGAAAGCCATTCCTGAAGGCTTTCGCTCCGCTCAGTGCTACACGGATTTCTGGAAAGCGTACTCAAAAGTGTTGCCCGCCACGCAACACACGGCGGTGGGTAAAGAGTCGGGCGAGACGGCACATGTCGAAAGGTGGAATCTAACCTTACGTCAAAGGCTGGCGCGTTTTGTGCGGCGGACATTGTCATTCTCAAAATCGTCACAGATGCATGAGGCATGTTTGCGTCTCTTTATTCATCACTACAATAATAGTCATGCGCTCTCCCTATTGTGAGCCACTACCAACAAATGAAACTTATCCAGCGAGTATTATCTGATTATTTAGCAACGGAGCCTTAGCCTATGAAATGCCCGCATTGTGGAGTAGGGATTCGATTCGAAGCGCAGGATGATTTCCCTTTGATCTATCCGTATGACAGCCCTGAAAAAGAAGGACTTGGCCTTGAATTAGTTCATGGTTTCTGTTCCGAGTGTGCTGAGATCATAGTTATCTTCAGAGAAGGAACATATGCAAAAGGGTCACAAGGTGAAGAATTAATTGATCTGACAAATGAGCAAATAATCTATCCGAAAGTCATAATGTCCAAGCCTTTAGAGCCTGAGATACCTGAAGATTATAGGAATGACTATCAAGAAGCATTCGCCGTTCTTTCTATAAGCACCAAAGCTAGCGCAGCTATTAGCAGGCGATTGTTGCAGCATATTCTTAGAGAGGAATACAAAATAAGGAGCTTGTCTAGAACAGCTATCGAGAAATAGGCTGTTCGAGTGGCTCAACGGTTAATTAAAAACAGTAAGCTGACGAACCGCCAGCTCAACCAGTTGATCGGCTACTTCGCGCTAGAAGTGCCCGCGAGTCGTGCCGCGAAAGTAATGCTCATCAACCGCCACAGCGCCGAGCGCGTCTACCACGTCATTCGTCGCTGCCTCGCCCGCGAGTGCGAACTGCACAGCCCGCTCGGAGGCGAGGTCGAGTGCGACGAGTCTTACTTCGGCGGCGGCCAAAGGCAAACGTGGTCGCGGCGCAGCCGGCAAAGTCCCCGTATTCGGGCTGCTCAAGCGCAACGGCAAGGTCTACACCCGCATCGTCGAGGACGTGTCTCGTAAGACTTTGCGCCAGATCATCAAGACGAAGGTCGTGCCCGAGAGCGTCATCTACACCGATAGCTTCCGCTCCTACGATGGGCTGGTGCTCGACGGCTTCAAGCACTACCGCATCAATCATCAGCAGTGCTTTGTGATGAGTAAGCGGAATCACATTAACGGCATCGAGAACTTCTGGGGCTATGCCAAGACGAAGTTGAAAAGCTACTACGGCGTGCGCCGCGAACACTTCTATTTCTATCTGAAAGAAATGGAGTTCCGCTTCAACTACCGGAAAGCCGCGAATTTGGCGGCTTTGATTAAGAAAATAGTCCGCAAACATGCTGCTGTTCTAGACTAGCTCCCAAAATAAAGAAAGGGAGCTTAGATAAGGAGATTGAAGCGTTCATTCACTTAGGCAACATCCCCTCACATATTAGCGAGGCTGTTGATGCAGTCAGAAATATAGGTAACTTTGCTGCCCACCCGCTTAAAGATACAAATACAGGCGAGATAATCGAAGTTGAACCCGGCGAAGCTGAGTGGCTCTTAGAAGTCATTGAGGCCCTTTTCGATTTTACGTTTGTTCAGCCAAAGAAATTAAAGGAAAGGCGAGACAGACTAAATCAAAAGCTCGTTGCTATGGGTAAACCTCGGTTGAAGCGTTAATGCCTTAAAAGGCAAGTAAGAGCAAAAGCAGTCAACAGTAGCAACCCTCAATCTCGCTGGAACTAACCGCAATGGCTAATCGTGAGCATCTGAGCCAGTTATTTAATCAGCTTCGGAGTGGCCGGAATCATGGAACAACTGGAGAAAAGAGAACAGTAGCATTGAACTGGATTTCAGCGGATACAAGTTCGAAGGCATGCTGAGCCAGAATTTATTCAAGCTGGATTTCAGTTCCGCCAACCTTATTAATGCCGATTTTAGCGGGTGTAATTTAAGCGGCGCGAACCTCAGCTTAACTCGCCTCTGGGAAGCCGACCTTCGCCGCGCTTCTCTGGATTACTCAAACTTAGATGGCGCAGAACTCAACTTCGCCAATCTTCGCAACGCCATACTGATTGACGCCAGCCTCGTCGGGGCTGATTTATCCTTCGCCCAGCTTACGCACGCGAATTTTGACGGTGCGAAATTATCAGGTGCAACATTAAATGAAGCGAGAGCGGATAGGGCGAGCTTCCGAAATGCGGACTTAGAAGGTGTGCGATTCGTCCACACTGTTCTCAGCTATACGGAGATGGGTGGGGCAAACCTTTACGGCGCTCTATGGAGCAACACCATTTTCGGGGAAACTGAATTAGACGGCGTGACAGGATTAGAGTCATGCGTCTATGCGGGGCCGTCAATCTTAGATTACGGGACGCTAGAAATATCTAAAGACTTACCTCTGTCGTTTTTAAGAGGCTGTGGTCTGCCAGATACCTTGATTGCGTATATTCCATCCCTCTTTAATGACCTTCTTCAGTTCTATTCCTGCTTCATCAGCTATTCGAGTAAAGACCAAGATTTCGCAAACATGCTATATACCGACTTACAAAACAAAGGCGTGCGCTGTTGGTTCGCGCCCGAAGATTTAAAGATCGGGGATAAGATTCGTGACCGGATAGACGAATCAATCCGGCTGCGCGATAAACTCTTACTGATACTCTCCGCAAGCTCTGTCACAAGCGAGTGGGTAGAGCATGAGGTTGAGAGCGCGTTAGAAGAAGAGACGCGAGCAAACCGAGCAATCCTCTTACCGATTCGGATTGATGATGCCGTGTTCGATTGTAAGAAAGCATGGGCCGGGTTGATTCGTAGGACGCGGCATATCGGAGATTTCACTAGCTGGAAAGAGCATGACTCATATCAGCAGGCGTTTGCTAGATTGCTACGTGATTTGCAGGCTGAAGAGAAGACAAGCTAACCGGCAGGCGCACCGCAGGCTAAGACCAAGGCGAGAAAGAAAAAGTCGGGACGACATAGACATGAACAAGATTTTACGCGCGTTCGTGATAATGCCTTTTGACCCTGAGTTTAATTCTATCTATGAGCAACTTATAAAGCCTTCTCTTGAAGATGCAGGGTACGAAGTCAGGCGGGCCGATAGCATCATTGACCAGCAGAACATCCTGCGCGACATTGTAGACGGGATTGCTACTGCTGATTTGGTAGTCGCAGACCTTACCACTCTGAACGCGAACGTGTTTTATGAGTTGGGTCTTTGTCACGGGCTGCGAATCCCGACAATACTTTTAGCTCAGTCTATTGATGAAGTACCTTTCGACCTTCGCTCTTACAGGGTGCAAGTCTACGAAACCCGATTCGACAGGATACACAGGCTGAAAGAGTCCCTTAAGCAAATAGCGGAGAAACATAAAAGCGGGGGGGTGATTTTTGGCAGCCCCGTCATTGACTTTTACCCTGAAGACATAGAGACGAACGTAACGGCGGCGTTCATACCCGATGAAGAGCACGGGCAGGATACGCCCGAAGAAGACGATGAAAAAGGCGGGGCGGATTACGCGGCGGACATCGAAGAAGCTTTCGGGGAGATGGGTAGGGCCGCCATGGAAATTGGCGAAATGAACCAAGAATACGCCGCCAATTTAGCGCCCTACACAGTACAGTTGCAGATGCTCAAAGATAACCCGCCACCGGGAGCCGCAAGCAAAAGGCGCGGGATTCTGACACAGGTTGCTTCCGTTATGAATCAATGGTCAAAGAAGATCGAGCACGAAGTTCCTGTTTTAGAGAAAAACGTCGAGATACTGGATGAAAGTTTCGCTGGATTTGTCAATTTTGTTGAAGAGCCATCTACTGAAGAGGATAGGTCAGCCATCGCTGCTGCGCGCGAAATATTTTCAGATTTCATAGGACAGGCGCACACGGCGACGGAAGGCTTCCGCGAATTTCAGATAACGGTCGAAGGCTTACGAGGTCTAAGTAAGGACGTGAACCGCGCGAGCCGCAGATTCGCACAAGTCTTAGGCAACATCCTCCTGAACATGGAGAGAGTTGAAGCCTTTGCAGTTCGGGCTGTGGCACTCATTGATGGCAGATTCGGGAGTGATGATACTGACTTGGGTGAGGCGGACGCTTAACCCTTACTAAACCGCCGCTTCAACACACGCGCCAAAGTAGCGCGCTGATACTGGGCGCACCGGGCTGACTTCATCAAAGTAATTGTTCAGGAGGCAAGCTAATGGCGCAAGTTTTCATCTCACACAGCCAGAAAGATAAAGGCCTAGCTCACTTTTTCTTAGAGGCTTTTGCTGGCACGAAGGTTAAGCCTCATTTGGAAGAGTTAGAAAAGACATCACCTGCTGGCGTAATAGCGGAAAAGATCGAGCGGGATATACAAGCGTCTAATGCCGTCTTTGTGCTACTAAGCGAAAATGTCGAGAATAGCAGGAACACTAGAAGCTGTCCCTAAACCGGTTGACAACCGATGCTGGTTCTGTAGCTTACCAAGCCTATGGCTTGGCGAGCAGTAACGGATAAGCAGTGGGAACTCATCGAAGCGCGGCTCCCGAAGCGCCCGCGCCGCCCGCGAGGCGGTCGCCCGCCGCTCACCGACCGGCAGTGCTTTGAGGGGATACTCTGGGTTTTATGGACGGGCGCGCCGTGGAGTGAACTGCCCGAGCGGTACGGCTCTAAGAGCGCCGTCCACCGCCGCCTCTCCGAGTGGGCCGACAGCGGCGTCCTCCTGAACTTATGGCGCGCCTTCCTCGACCAACTCAACGACGCCCGCAGAATCCGCTGGAACGAGTGCTTTGTTGACGGCATGTTCGTGGCGGCTAAAAAAGGGGCGAGTGTGTGGGCAAGACCAAACGCGGCAAGGGGACGAAGCTTATGGTTCTGGCAGATGGCGCGGGTCTTGCGCTCGGAGTATGCGTGGAGGCGGCTACCCCGTCCGAGGTCAAGCTCCTCGAAAGGACGCTCGACAGCGTCAAGGTGACGCGGCGGCGCGGGAAGAACCGCCGCCCGCATAAACCCGAGAGGCTGATTGCCGACCGCGGCTACGACAGCAACCCGGCGCGGGCGCTGCTGGTGGCGCGCGACATCGAGCCGATCATCCCGAAGCGGCGGAACAACCGGAAGGCGACGCACCAGGACGGGCGCAAGCTGAGGCGATACAAGCGGCGCTGGATTATCGAGCGGACGAACTCGTGGCTGCAAAACTTCCGCCGCCTCGTCGTGCGATACGAGCGGAAGGTCAGGAACTTTGAAGCACTCGTTCATCTGGCTTGTGCTCTGGTAGCCCTCAAACGGGTTTAGGGATGAGTTCTAGGGATTGGATTGTTTGGGAATGCGGGGCGGCTAAGAATAAAGATATTTGGGTCTTTGAGCCATTGGAATCGTTAGGCAATATAAGAGTTACTATCCCCCGATTCAATCACTACGTCCTATTCGAGCAGGGCGACGAGTGGCGTAAATATTTGCGCTCGATAATCGAATCTTATGATGATTCGCACATCATTCCAACCTTATCTGCAACATCCGCAGGCGGTGCATTGTTAAGTGAGAAGGATCGGGGCAGCGGGGCGGCAGTCGGCTTTGCGGTAGGTCTTGTCGGGCTACTTCTGCATAGTATGTCCAAGCCTTCATTTGGAATCAATGTTAGATGTTGGCACTGCTCCTCTAATTATAAGGTTCACAGGTACGGCGCTTTTCGTTGTGCGATCTGTAATGCGGACTCCTTCCTTCAGCAACCGCAGGTCATGGGTTATATCAAGATCGAAGAGTAACCTTCACAACAGGAGTCCCACGCGCAAAACCACCGCTTCTCTTTATTCCACAGTTTTTATCAGGCGGTCACGAGGCTCGATTGCCCCTCGAAGTCGAGCGGGTTCGCTGTGTCGAGCGCGTTGACGGCATGACTTGAGGTGTCGGCCAGTTCCGTTGTGTTCGGATAGGCGAAGCTATCGTAAGCCGCTTCGTCGTTCCGACTCCACACGTAGAAAAGCCGCGTCTGCGCGGCACTGTCGAGCGCGATCACAGCAGCAAGCGAGCCGGCGCGCACCGGCGGCGTGAGATTGTCTTTGAAGACAGTTAAGCCCGGCGCATAGCCTGAGTCGGGGGTGCGCTGTGCGTGCGCGCTCAGGCGCGGCTCGGCCACGTCGCCCGGCTGGCGCTCGATGACCGCCGGATAGATCGTGTAGACCCGCGCCGCATAGCGCGCCGTGACGCTCACGCCATCGGGCGAGACGGTGTAGCGATAGAGGTACGGTACAAGGAAGACGCGGGCGCGGCGTGCGCCGCCGGGGAAGGGCACGGCGGCAGCAGCAAAGCTTGCCTCGCTCGTGACTTTATAGCCTGCCGTGTCGGCGGTGTCGAAGCGGCGATAGCCTGTCGAGACGAAGCTGAGGCCCTGCTCAAGCTGGCCGAGTCTTTTCTTCTTCAGCTTATAGCCGGCCTCAGGCGGCGTCGGGTTGCCGTTCCACACGCACGCAGGACTCCAACGCTCAGCAGCGTCCTGTTCGGGTCGCTCGCGTTCCATCAACTCGCCGACTTCCTGCACAAGCCGCCCGCCCGACGATAAGCCCGGCATCAGGATCGGCTTACAGTTTGCGACCATGCGCCCCGTGCCGTTAGCAGGCGACTCGCCGAACGGGTCAAGCAGATCGGGCGTGTGACCGGGCAACTCCGGCGCACGACTGCCGAGCAACTCCCGCGTGAGTGTGAGCCAACCTTCATCTGCGAGGCCGTCGCCGCTCACGGGGTAGCTCAGTTGCGTCTCGACGTACTCATTGACGAACAGATCGGCGTCGTTGCGCTCCGGCACATCTTGCGCGCCGCGCAGGCGCACTCGGAGCGCGTTGAAGCTTGTGCCGGGCGTAACGCTTCTGAGGCGCGTGCCGAGATCGTAGAAGGTCACAGTCGCGTCCACCTTGCGGCGCAAATAGCGCGGCGACTCGTCATCGACAGGGATGATGCCACGGGGCTGTTGCGGGGCTTGCGTGGGCGCTGGGCGGGGCTTCGGTTTGCGGCGCAGGACGATCTGCACACGGCCGCCGGCGGGAAGCTTTTTCGGCTCGTCGCTCACGGCTGGTAGGTGACTTTCACAGGCAGAGCGACGCGCGTGCGTGAGGCGGTCGCACTCGTCGAGACTTTGAGATCGAACGTGACCTCTAAGCCGTCAAACTCCGTCAAAGAAATTGGCTCGTCGGCGAGGTCAACAAAGGCGTTGCCGCTGCCGGTGCGCCGCGCCAGCACGCGCGCCGTCGGCTCGGCGCTGACCGCGAGATACTGACCCGCAGCGCACGCCACGCGCACGACTATGACGGCGCTGACAGTCTCAGGCTGCTGCACAAGCGCAACGTGCGTCAGTGGATTGCCGTCCGTGTCTGTGATCCGGCTCATCAGTCGTCTTTAACCCAAGCTACTTGTTGTGCCCCAGCGACAGCCACCAGCCGAATGTGCCTGCAACGCCGCAGATCAAGCCGACGACAAAGCCGATGCCAGCCCCCAACAGAAACATGCTCATGCCTTTATTCTCCCGCGCAAAAGAAGCCGCCGCGTTTTCAACGCGGGGCGCAGTTACTAGCCTGTTACCTCTATCGCGTCCAGCGCCATTCTGACAACCTGCTCGCGCGTGCCCAGCCGCTCGCCGGTAATGGTCCAACCTGTGACGATGAACACGCCGCTTGCGCCTGCGCGATTATACGCCGTGACGAGCAAACCCCGCCGGATGGCGAAGTCAACGGCGGGCAACTGGATCGAGACTTGGCGCGGCGGACTGTTCAAGCGCGCGAGCTTGCGCCGCCCCAGCGCGAGCGCGACCGTGCGCGGCATCTCGCCCGCACTGACCTCTGCGACGCGCCGCACACTCGTCGTGCTGCCGGGCAGGCGCACGAGCACGCGCCGGGTGCGCTGGCGCTTCGTGTCGAGCGCGATCTCGCCGACGCGCGGCGTCGTGCTGCTGCGCTCGGTCGTGTGCGCCAGATGGTCAACGACGATGACCTGCACGTCTAACTGCCCGTCGCCGCGCACGCGCAAGGCTTCGGTCGTCGTCTTTAAGGGCCGCCACTCCGCAGCTTGATCCGCGTCCACGTCCACGAAGCCGTTGCGATGCGCGTCCGTGAGCGGCAAGCGGAACGGCTCGTCTCTGTACGTGTTGTCGTTGTCTATGAGGGCGAGGCCCTCAACGTAAGTCGTCGAGTTGTCTTGCACGTACTTGCCCGTTTGCGTGGGGTGCGGCCGGTATGTGATCGCGCACTTCTCTTCGCTCACATTCAGGAGCGCAAGATCGCCGCTGCTGGCGAGGTCGGGCACGCGGGCTTCGACGGTGCGTGTGTGCCCGGTCTTGCGGTTCAGCGCGTCGAACGTGTCTTGCTGGCGTTCACGATGAATCATCGTGAGCGTGTGATCGTGGACCGTCGTTGTTTGATCAAGCAAGACTTCGCGCGTGATGACGCCCGGCTCGGCCGCGCGCCCGAACTGCCGGAAGTGGCGCGTCGTCTCCGTCTCGGTGTAGCCCGGCTCGCCGAAACGTCCCGCCGTCACGCTCTCCTGTTCGGTGCGCTCGCCAACGATGATCTCGTCATCGCTCACGCGCTCCTGATAACTCACAATCAGCGCATCCGTGATCTGCCGAGGGGCTTGCGCGTCTTTGACCGTGACGACAGCGGAGAGCGGCAACGCATAAGGCGGCGCGGCGCTGTTGACAGCTTCGTCCGGGTCAAGCAGCCAGAGCGTTTCGCCGTCCGCCGCATAGACCGGCTCGAAGAGTGCGACCAGCGGCGCGACGCCAGCGTGATAGCCGCCCGGCATGGTGAAGTCCACGCGCGGCACACGATAGTCAGGCAGGTTCGTCTCGACAGCCGTGAAGCCGCAGCCTTCGACGTAAGCCGCAGTCAGCGCCCGCCGCAGCGTCAGGTTGCCGAGCGCCTGATAGTGCGGCGTGATGGTGAAGCCAGTTTCATCCTTGAGCGCGTCTTGTGAGTCGGGCGCAAGCGTCTCCGCGTCCACCTGCGCCGGGTCATAGAGGGTCAGCGGATAGGGCGGCGCGAGTTGCCAGCGGTCGCCGAGCAGATCGATGGTGCTGACCTGCACGGTGTCTGTCGGGCGGCGCTCGGCAAGGCCGATGTCGTGATCGCGCCCGGCGAGTCTGCCGCCGTCGAGCAGTGTGACCCAACTCCATTCGTCTTCAGCCCACACGCCCAACTGAAAGATGAGACTCGCGCTGCTACTCACGAGCGCCGGATCAGGAATGGCGAGCGTCACGCTCAACCCCTTGCCGACAGCGCCCGTGGGCGCGCGCAACGTGGCGGTTGTGATCGGCACTTCCGTCTCGTCGGCCAAGAGGCGCACGCGATACGTTGCCTGCGTCGAAGCCGCGAGCGCCGCCGGGATGATGTCAACGAAGATTGTGAAGCCGAAATCGAGCGGGCTTGTGACCGTGCCACTGGCGACGAGCGCGCCCTGACCGGCGAGGTATGCGCCGCCGCCGCGCCGCGTGACCGTGCCGTTAGCTGCGAGCGCGCCCGCGCCCGCGAGCACGCACGAGCCTTGCTGCGAGCCGGTTGCGTTGAGTGTGCCGCGCGCTACGAGCGCGCCTGCGCCTGCGAGGGCCGCGTGCGCGCGCAGGCTGACAGATGCGCCCGCCTGTAAGCTGCCAAGCCCGGCGAGCACGGCGCGGATGCGCTGCTCGACTGTGCCTGCGCTCGTGAGCGCGCCCGCGCCTGCGAGCGTCGCGTGCCCTTCGAGCAGCCCGGAGGCGCGGGCGCGCGTAACGACCCTGCGCCCGTGAGCGCCGTCTGCCCGGCGATGCGTAGTCGCCCTGTGCCCTGCGCCGCGCCCGCGCCCGCGAGCACCGCTTGCCCGCTCACAACATTCGTCGGGCTGCCGATGGGAAAGAAGATGCTAATGGCTCTCTCCCTTTAGCTGATGCGCCTGAACCAATCGACTGCGGCGACGACTTGGCAGGGCGCAGACCATGTGCCGTTGATGTAGAGGCCGATCTGGTTCGTCGTGATGAAGGTCGTCTTCGCCTCGCTGTAGACCGTGACGAACGTGCCGTCAATGCCGCTCGTCGAGTAGCGGTAATAGCGATTCGATCCGTCCTCTTCGATCTCAAGGTAGAGCGGACCATAACTGTAGAACGTCAATGACGTGACGCTCGTGTTACTCGCCGTCGCAGAGGTTGCGGTATGCACGTTGAGCGACGAGCCAGCGACCCGCTTCCAAGTGCAGACCTTGCCTGATGAAGACTCGCGCACAACCATGCCGGCTTCGAGCGTGCTCGAAGCGTTCACTGACATTTCCAGTTTGCAGCGGAACTTGAACGCGCCGGAGATGGCCTGCACTGCCATCATGCGCGAGTTCGCGGTTGCGGTGGCGACGAGCGCCGACAAGAGCAAGTGCGAGTTCGCGTATGCGCCCGTGGCTACGTCTTGATTGACCCACGCCCACGCGGTTGCGCCGCCGCGGCGTGTGCCCGCCGTGTCGAGTGAACTGCCGACGTTGAATTCATCATCGGCGGCGTTAGGGCTGGCGGGTACGGCGTCCGGGTGCGTCGCGTCGAAGGGATGGACCGCGCCGCTCGGAGTCGCCCACGCGGGCGCACCTGAAACGAGTGCGAGCACTTTCCCGTCCGTGCTTTTAGCGAGCCGCGTCTCTGCACCCGCCGCCCCGCCGATAATCATGTCACCGGCGGTCGTCATGGGGTTTGCGGCGCGCGTCTCGTCAGACCACGCAGGCAAGCCCGCCACCAGCCGCGCAACCTGCCCGTTCGTGCCTTTCGGCAAGCGTGTCTCGACGCCACTCGCGCCGCCGTAAATCAGATCGCCGCTCGTCGTCATCGGATTCGCGGCGCGCAGCCCAGCGCCCGCGATCCGCAACACGCGCATGTCTGATAGTTCAGCGGCATTGGAGAACGACGTGTCGATGTTGGCGCGCGTATCTGAGCCGAGCGCCGTGACCCATGAAGCGATCTCGCCGCCCGTGCCGATGCGCCCCAAGTAAGCGAGGTAGAGATCGCCCGCGTACTCTGCGTCCGTGCGACTGCGGCTCGTGTAGTCGCCAGAAGTAAAGAGCGTGTGCCCCAAGTTCCGAATGGCCGTGAGCAGACCGCTGCGCCCACTGTTCAAGCCCGTCACGAGGCTCGTGCGCGCCGCCGCAAGCTCTATCGTCGTCGGCACTCTGGCCAGTGCGCCGTAGTAGAGATCGTTGATTACATCGTCGTGCGTGAGCGCCGGATCGCGCGGCACAAGCGCAGCGGCCAAGAGACTCCACGCGAGCATCTGCCCTTGCGTCGGCGCGGTCGCTGACAAGGGCAGGCTGTCTTCAATCGTGAGCGTGACGACGAGTTGCGCGCCCACGCCGCCCGTAGGGATGGTGTCGGCGTCAATCGTGATCGTGTCGCCGCGCGCAATCGCCGGGGCGTCAATCGTCGTCGCGTTGCCTGCGCTTGCGCCTGAAGCCACCTGCGGGCGGTGCGCCTGATTCGTGAAGACGGTCACGCCGTTCACATGCACGTCGAAGACGGCCGCGCCGCCTGCGTTAGTGCTATCTACCAACACATCGACGCGCGTGAGCATGCCCGCGAGTGGCGACTTGAGCTTGAGGATCGAGGTAGCAGCCGCCGCAAGCATTGCATCGAGCGGCAGCACGGCGTAGTGCAGCATGGCGCACCTCTCTTAGTCTTCGGTGATGACGAGATCGCCGATGGCGAAGTTGAAGATGTCGCCATTGGCGACGGTGCGCGGCGTCGTGAGCGCGCCCCAGTAGAGCAGGTTGCCGCCCGTGAGCGCATCGAAGACGCCGACGTGGCTCACTGTGCCCCAGCCTGCGGTAGCTTGAGCGAACGTGATCGCCGTGCCGTTCGCTTTGCTGCCGCCGCTCGCCGCCGGGAAGTTCGTCGTGTTGTTCGTCACGGCCGCGCGCGCATAAGAGCCGCCGGAGACTTCCGTGCCGCCGCCTGAGTCCGATGGCGCGGAAGTATAGAGCGCGATGTAGAGGGTTGCGGGGCGCGCATAGTCGCTCCCGCCGAAGACGTGATCGAGTAGCTCGTTTTCGAGATAGTCAGCTTTGCTCATAAGTTGCACCTCTAAGCGCCGGGGCCGACGCTGATCAAACGCAAGACGACATCGCGGATGATGCCGCCGCTGAAAGCTCCCGTGGCGAGCCAGTTGTTACCGTTGGCGCGGACCTGCACATCGATCTCGCGCTTCACCGAAGCGAGTTGCACGCGCACGGTCGCGCTCGTGTGGCGCGTCGGCGCGAGTAGCGTTTCAAGCGCGGCTTTCAAGTCAGCGGGGCAAAAGAGCAGCTTGATCTCGAAGGCGATGCTCGCTTGATTGAGCGCCACACCCTGCACGTGGACCGTGCCATCTGCCGCTTGCGTGACAGTCGCGCCGTAGTCGTCCGCAAAGCCGTCATCGCCGGACACGTCGAGCTTCGCCGGCAGTCCATCTGCCGTCATGTCAGACGTGAGCCACACGGTCGCCGTGCCATCGCTCAGACTGCCCACATAGAAGCGTTCGGATGAAGGCATCAGAGTTGCACTCCACGGCGCAAGTTCGTCGCCTGCTCGTCATTGAAACTCGTCTCCGGGCGCGCTGCGTTGCCTAAGACCTGATCGAGTTGTAGCCCGTCGCCGGCTGTGATGTTGATGTTGCTCGGTGGCGCATCGACCTTCAGCCCTTGCGCGGTCAGGAGCGCGTCGAGTTTAGTCAGCACGCCTTCAAGCTTCAGCGCGCGCCGTTCCGCTTCTCCTGCTTTCGACAGTTCGCGCCGGCTCGCCTCGTCGAGCGCACGTGCGCGCGCCAAGCGCAGATCGCCCGTTAGCTCCTTATCGCTCAACTCGCCCGTGGCGTTGAGCAGTAGCTTAAGTTGCTCATTCGAGGCAGCGGCGATGTCGCGCACGCCAATCGTTGCCAAGCGTTCACGCGCGTTGGTCTGCAACTGATTGCCCGCGCGCGCGCGCTCGATGGCGTCGCGGACATTAGCGTCGAACGTGCCCGCCTTAAAGCGGTTTGCACCAATCGCGGCGTCGCGCAGTTGACGCAACACAGGATCGCCCGACGTGGCGAGCGTGCGCGAGTCAAACTGTGAGGCGAGTTGCAGAATGGCATCCGACTGTAACTCACGCCCGGCGCGACCAGCGCCGCCCGTCGAGATGGCGAGCAGCCTACTGAGCGTCTCAGCAAGTTGCCGCCGGCCATCAGGCGCGGCGAAGGGGTTGGCAAGGAAATCGGCTTGCTGGCGAAACCGGCCGCCTTCGGTAATGTCGGCGATGCGCGCGCCGATTGTATCGCGCCGTCTTTCCTCCGGGCCGGTCAAGCCGACGAACGGATCACGCAAGCTCTGCGCCTCTTGCTGGTAACGCAGAGCTTGCAGTTGAGAAGAGAAGCGCGCGACGGCGATCTCTGCGCGCAACTCGCTGCGCTCAATCTCGGCCATGCGCTCGGCGAAGTCTTTACCGAAGACCCCGAATCGTTCCTGTGCGCGCGCACTGGCTGTTTCCATCTGCGTAAACAGCTTCACGAACGGATTGTCTTTGTCCACCCGCTGCGCCACGTCGCCCAAGAAATCACGCACGCTATCGCGCGCCGTCTTCGCAAGCTCGGTCTGTCGCTTGATCGCCTCGTCGAGTTGCTTCGTGAACTTGAGCGTGTCTTCGGCTTTCAGTCCGGTCGTGCGCGCCAGATCGGCTTTCGCTTTTTGCAGGTCGGCGACGGAGGCGTTGAGGTTGGCGGTCAGCGTGTCGATCCGCAGATTCGTCTCTGCCTTCACGTCCACCGGCGCGGGCTGGCCGGCTTTGAGCAGATTTAGCAGACCGGCATTGAGCGCGTCTGCCTGCTGCTGCAACTGCTCGCGCTGAAGCTCGCCGAGTTGCTCAGTGCGGAACTGCTCTTGCCGCACCGATGAAGGGCGCAGCAGGTCGCGCTGTAGCAGGACGGGAACGCCTGTAAACGTTGCGCCTGCCGTCGTCAAGCCTTTCAAGAGGTCGGCGGCTTGCCCCAGCGCGCTCTCCTGTTCGGCACGCGCGATCTGTTCGGGCGTCAAGCCCTTCGCCAGTTGCCGCCGCGCCTCTTCGTGTGAAGTGACGAGTGAGCCGAGTACCGTATTCAGGCTCACGATGCCGTCGCGGAATTCGACTGATTGCGTGATCGCCTGCCCGAATTGCGTTGTTAGGTTCTCGGCCGCCGCGCTCGCCGAGTCTAACTGCCCGGCGACGCCGCGCAATCGCTTCTCACTTTCGCCTTCAGCCTCCGCGCCCTTTTCCAGCACGGCGGTCAGAGCAGCCCGCGCGATCTGTGCCTCGTTCAGCTTATCGGCGGTCGTGCCGAGTGTGGCTGCGAAGTCCGCTTTGAGCTTGCCAGGGTCTTTTATGCCGAGCCGGTTCAAGCCTTCATCCGCGCCAGAGAGGATCGTCCCGATCAGAGTTTGTAGCTCTGCGCCTCTGAGGCCGCGCGCCGCTGCAAGATCGGCGAAGCGACCCTGAATCTGATCGATGTCGCCTGAGCGGCCCGCACGCTTGGCAAGTTCAATAATGTCGGCAAGCGTCTGCGCTGCCTCTTTGTTAGACGCGCCGATGCGCTTGCCGAAGCTCTCTGCCAACTCAGCCGCGCGCACGTAAGAGAGTCCGGCTTGCGTCGCGGAGAATTCGAGCCTGCGGTTGGCGTCTTCAGCCAGCGCCGCTGCTTGAATCGACTTGACGCCGAAGTCAACGGCCGCATCAGCACCGCGCCGAAAGAAATCCGCGAGCAAGTTGCCGGTGAAGACATCCTTGAGCGACGTGCCCGCCTTGCCCGCTTGGTTGATCTTGTCGGTGGCGCGCTGGCCTTCGTCGGCGAAACCTTTGAGCACCGCAGTCGCGTGCCCCTCGCCATCAACATCAATCTCCAAGATCATCTTACTCGGCGGCATTGTTGCTCCCTGTCTTCTGGCTCAACTCCCATAACCGAATGCGGCGCGGCCGCGCTTGCTCGTAACGCACGATGTCTAAGCAACGCGCCTCAACTGATGAGCAGCCACGCGGGTAGCCGCGCCGATACTCAGCCGCCGTCGCCATCACGCGCGCTACGTCTTTGTAGAGGCGCGCGAATGAATACTCATTCGCTAGGCCGCGCTCTGTGCGTGCGTGCTCGAAAGACTTTTGAAAGAACTCGTATTGCTGCGCCGTCTCGCAGCCCGTGCAGAACGTCTCGCGCTCGCGGTTGTCTTCAAGCGGGCAGATCGCCGGGCAGTCGTCATACTCAGGACTCAGCTTGTTTAGAAACTGATGCAGGTTGACTACTTCCCGACAAGTGATCTGGAAAGCTTTTGAGATAGGCGGCTGGGTTCGCCGCCGCCTTATATGCTCCCCATGCCGCCGTGATGATCTGCGCCAGTTCCGGCTTCGTCGGATCGTTGAAGTAGGCGCGCATTGCGAGCGAGACGGTTGCTTTGTCGCCCTGCGTTAGATCATCGAAACCTTCAGGCAGGCGCGTGACCATCTCGGCGACGACATTGATGAGCGCGAGGCGCAGCGCCTCTTCCGTCTCTTCCTGCGACAAGCCGAGAAAAGTCTTTTGCGCTTCGAGCGCCGCCTGCGGCAGCACCTTCGGAAAGTGGAAGACGAACGCCGTGCCCGGATGCCAGACGTGGCGCACTTCGATGCTCACTTCCGGCTCATACCGCTCTTTGCTAAAGCCCACGATTCACCTCCGAGTGTTGCCGTCGACGCACGCCACTTCTGGCGATGCTGGACCGTCAAAGTCCGTCCAAGTTTTTAGCTTGGCACGGTCAGCAGCCGCGCATTCTGCGCGCCCACGTAACTCACATGATCGGGCGCGGCATTCGAGACGCTGAAGGGCGTCGCGTCCAAGCTGATGACCGAACGGTTAGCCTCGCCCGCATAACCTATCGGCGTATCCTGCAACGTCAGTTGCGCGCCCGCCGCGATGATCGACGTGCCTTCAGTTGCCGAGCCAATGCGCAACGTGACCGCGACGGTGTTTTCAGCTTCGGCCGCTACGTAGAGCGCGTGCGCCTTCGTGCCGTAGATGCCGAACTGAAACAGGCTCGTTTCGTCGCCCCGCTCAAGCCTGACGAGATCAACCGCGTCGAAGGGGAACGGGTCATCTCCGGCGAGCAAGTTGTTGTTGTAGCGGTAGGCAAACGAGCGCAGATGCTCCGCATAGTTCGTCCCGCCGATTGAGACGGCGCAATCGTTCGCATAAACGGGCACAATCGTCGCGCACGCGGGCGCGGCGAAACCGTCAACTGTACCCACCTGGCCCGCGCCGATGAACGTGGCGCGCACAGAGACTTTCCCGCGCACCTGCGCTTCGATGTCGAGCGTGTTCAAGATCATGTCGCGGTAGAGTTCCGCCGGCTCATCGGAATCTTCCGCGCCGATGATGAACGTGGTCGCCGACAACTGATCCGACGCGCTGTGCGTGATGGCGCTCGTGTACGGTGCAGAGCCGCCCGTCGCTGCCGCCGCTGCGCCTTGCGCGAGCGCGAGGAAGCCGGCGGCGAGGCGCGCGCTCACATCGGTCAGTTGCAGCGACCATAGCGCCAGCCGGCTTGTGAGCCTGCGCCCGGTCAGATACTTGCCCGTGCAGTCGCGCGTCTCGTCGCGCGTGACGCGCCGCGTTGGCAGTGGCTTGTTCTCGCGGGGCAAGGGCAGGCTCGCCGTGAGCAGCGCATCGTCGAGCGGCGTGCCGAGTGCCGCCTGCACTTGGAAGGTTGGCGAGTAAGCCGCGAAGACGTTTCGTTGTTTGAAGGTGTTCGGCGTGGCCATAAAAGAGTCCTTTCATTCAGGAGCTTGTGGGCGTGACCTCGACGCGCAGGCTCATCTGCGCGTGGTGGCCGTCGAATCAGCGTTTCGTCGGCATCAGTGCCGAAGCTCGCGGCGACTTGCGTGAGCGGCTCAAGTTTGACTTGCGCGTAACCGCCCAAAGACTTTTGACTCTGCAACACACGCGCGCGCAACGTGAGCAGGATCGCCGCGTAGTCATCCGTGCTCGTCGTCGCGTCACTGCGCAGGTCCATGTGCGAGACTGAGAGCTTAAGCGTGTAGTTGAGATAGAAGACGGGATTATCCGCGCAGCCTGCGTCCGTGTCCTCGAAGCCGGCGAGGTCGATGACGAGCAGCCGATATTCCGTCTTCTTTGTCACGGGCTGCTCGAAGCCCATCCGGCGCTTCGCATCGGCCTCGCCTTCGATGAAGACGCGATGCGTGAGGACGTGCGGCAGCCCCGTGATCTCGTCGAACAACTCGACGAGCGCCGCGCGCACGAGCTTCTCAACTGCAACATGATCGGCGGGCAAGTCCGGCATCAGTTGCGCCCCCAGCCGCCCGCCTCGCCCGCGTTCGTGTCCGCGTCGCGCAACTCGCCGCGCTCGATTATGCCCGCCGCTTCGTCCTGCTCAGCCTCTTCGAGCACGTAAGGCTCTAAGAGCGTCTTGACGCCTGACGGGAAACCACGTTCGATGATGGTGCGGTCTGTGCCCAAGCTCCCGATGACGCCGGTGAACGCTTCATCCTTCGTGCGCCACCATCTGACGAGCAGTTGCAGCAGGGCTTCCTTGATCGAGCCGGGGATAGCTTGAAAGCCCCAGCGGGCGACGATGGTGAACGGCACGCCCGACGCCCAGACGACGCGCGGCGTCAGAATCTTGTCCGTGGTCGCTGTGTGCAGGCCGACGCGCAATGCGCCGGTCGTTATGTCGCGGCGGCGAAACTCGACATAACCTGCGGGCAGGTAGTAGCCTTGCGGCGCGGTTACGCTCTCGATTGAACCGGCGACGAACTCAGGCAAGAGCAGCACGGCTTGACCTGTGCCGTAGATGATCTGCTCGCTCTCGTCTTCGGGCGCGGGCGCGAAGGCGTCATCGGCGCGGCGCGTGTAGGCGTCAATGGCGCGTGAGCCGCGCGTGAGCATGCGCCCCAGCGCAGCCTTGTCTTCGTCGCTCGACACTAGGGGTAGGTAGTCGAGCAATTCGGCAAGCGTGGCGTAGTCGCTCATAAGAGCCTCCTGATGGCTTCGTCCGTTTTGCGCTCGAAGTTGGGGCGGGCGCGTTCTAAGGCAGGACCGAACACGGGGCGGGCGGCGATCTTGGGCGTGCCGCGCTCAAGCAGTTCAAGGATTGATGAGCCTGCAAGCGTCGCGCGTAAGCCCTTCGGGCGCGTCTTGATCGAGCCGATAGCTGCGCCTTGATCAACCGCCGGAGCTTCACCGGGCGCGCTCGCGCGGTGGAACTTATAACCGACGATGGCGAGGCGACGCTCAAGCGAGAAACCGCGCTCGTCGAGTTGCCCGCGATGCAAGACGCGCTCGCGCAAGCCTAAGCCCCGCGTCGTCTTCGTCGCGCGCCGCGTGATAGCGCCGCGGCCGTATGTGCGCCCGCCTTTCGGCCCGCGCATCTGCTCTTTCACATCGCGCTCGATGTCAAACGCCGTCTCGCTTACTACCTTTGCGAGCGCGTCGTGCAGGGCGCGCGGGTTCGTCAGGAGCGGGCTGCCTGAGTTGGAGTTTGGCTCTTAGCTTCATCGCCGGTGCTCGATGTGCTCGCCGCTGGGGAGTCGGTTGTTGCCGGTGCGTCGGGGATTGTGCCCCCCGGCGGCGCGGCGAGAGTATGAGTCTCGCCGCCGCCCGTCGCAGGAGCACCGGCTGAAGCGACGGGCTGGCCGCCGAGGGCTTGGGCTGAAGCCGCGTCAGGCGGCTCGCAGGGAACGTATCCGGCATCCGCCGAGAGGCGCTTGATCAGGTCAGGCGCAACGATCTCCCAGCGGACGCCGGTTGTTTTATTGAGAAACCACACGGGTTTTTTAGGCAGACTTCGGCAGCCGGTAGACGCGCACGGTTGCGTTGGGTGCGCCGGTCGCAGCGGTGAACTGCACGTTCATCTTGCCGTCCGCTTGCTGGAAGCGCGCCGACTCGAAGGGGCCGATGATCTTCTTATCACCGGCTGAACCGCTGGCTGCGAGGCTCACGCTCAAGTCGCCGATGCCACTGCGCATTGCGCCCGCGCTTTCCACGCCGGCTTTGACCGCTACGGTCAGTGCCGCATCGTCGGCGTTGATAACTTCGAGCAGCACGCGTTCGTGCGCGCTTTCCACTGCCACGGGCACAGTGCCGTTGGTGTCAATGGTCTGCACGGCAGGCTGCGTGATCGCGCCGTTAGCCGTCAGGTCGTTCACGGTCAAAGCTGTAGGGTTGGACATCTCTGCACCTCATCATCGTCTTAAGAACGCGCACCGTCCGAGTGGCGATGCTGGCAGCCGCCGCGCGTGCGAACGGCATTGACGAACCGCGCTTAAGACGGCCGGTTGACCGTTAAGACCGTGAGTGCGCGCGGGCGGACAACCTTGCCGCCGAAGACGTGCAAACCCTTGACCGCATCCGCGAAGCGTTTTTCCATCCGATAGGCTTCAACGGAGACGATTTGATCCGCATAGTTCCACGCGATGCGATGGCCGGCCATGATCTTGTACTTCGTCTTGTTCGTGTTGCGCACGTTGTTCGACTGAAGCACGCGCAAGTTTGCGACCTCGCCGATCTCACCCGTCATGCGGATGCGATCACCAGCCTCAGTGCCCGACTGAATGAACCGCTTATCCTTGCGCAACAGGCCGCGATACCACGCGGGCACGACGACCCAGCGCCCGCCGGAGGGCACATTCGCCTCGTCAAGCAGGACATCGAGATCGACCAGATAGTCATAGGCGTTATCGGCGGTCGGCGTGATCGGTGAAGCGTCGCTGCCTATTAGGTTGTCGGCGGCGGCATCGGTAAAGAGGCCCGCGAGATGTGAATCCGCCTTGTCGCGGACGCCATAACTCGCCTCGCCCATGGCCGCTTCTATGAGGTTGCCTGCGGCTTGCCGCTTATCAACATCGTCCACTTGAAAGTTGAAACCTTTCGCTTGATCGATGGTCAGCTTTGTCGCGGCCGTAGCCAGCGGCTCAGGGTCAGGGATGTCCGTGTTGCTGTCAACGTCGAAGACAGTGACGCCGCCGATGAAGTTAATGTTGACGGTATCGCCTTTCGCAGCGATTACCCCTTCGTACTCTGTGTTGATGATCCCCGGTTGGGCATACACAAGATTATTGTGCAAGCCTGTCAGCAGACCGGCTGCCCACAACTCAGGAATGAACGTTTGAACGCCCATGATGCGGTGCTCCTTTGCGGTTGGCGGTGAAAAGAAAAAGAGGCGCGGGCAGGGGAAACTGCTCTCGCCTCTCACGGCTGGGTCGGTACTGTAACCGAAAGTTACATGTAACGTAAAGTAACAACTCACCGCTGTGCCGCGAGTACGGACGTAACCTGTTTCCAGTTCGCGGCGATCTGCTCTTTCGTCATGCCCTTGATCGCGTCGAGCGTGAGCGTCTCTTGCCGCGCCGGATTCGTCGGGCTGGTCGGCGTGACGACGGGCGCGGGCGCTTCCTGCTTGGCAAGGTAGCCCTTCGTCTTCAGCACTTCGGTCAGTGCTGCTTTGAAGTCCGTCGCGTCCGCTGCGATGAACCGCTCGGCATCGCTCGGATCGTTAAAGTTCAAGTCGCGCGCCGCCTCACGAATCTCCGCTGCGCGGGCGCGAGCTTCGGCAGCACTCGCCCGCTCGGCCTCAGCAACGCGCGCAGTCTCCGCTTGCGTGCGAGCCTCTTCGGCCGCAGTGCGCGCGGTGCGCTCCGTCTCAACTTCAGTCGCGCTCACGTAGCCTTCAGGCACGACGGGCGGCGCGGGCGTCTCCGTCGTCTCGGTCGTTTGCGTGTCCGCAGTCTGCGTCTCTGTGGTTTGCGTTTCGGTATTTGTCTCAACCGTTTCCGTCGTCTCTGTGGTTGTGTTCTCTTCCATGATCTTCTACTCCTGCGAAAGAATTGCGGACAAAGGTTTCTCATATCGGCTCGTGCCCCAGCGGTCGGAGCGGCGCACGCCGACTAAAGCTTGCAACTCAAACTTGCCTTGCGCGAAAGCTGCATACTTGCCCGGCCCGCTCGGCTTAGGGGCAGGCTAAAAGTAGCTCAGAAAATGCCTCTATTTTTACTGAACATTTGCGGGCAGACCTTGGCCCGCAAATAGGAGCATACAGATAGGGGAGGTTTTAAGTTTTGAAGGGGGTCACGCGTTTACGAAACCGTGAATTGCGGCGCGTGTGAGGCAAGGAACTTTATTAACCATGCCGCGTGAACCTAAGAGCCTTTGGAAGATAGGCGCGCGGGGTGGGGCGCGTCAATGGCTAGGCTTGCTTCTCTTCAGCCTGCAAATCGCGCAGCAATCTAGCAAACGCTGTCTCGAACGCATCATGGTCTTTCCAGTTAGAAAAGTCAGGGATGAAATACGCGCGCAGCTCCACGCCTAAGTCTTGGCCACTATCTGCATCGAAGCATTCCCACTTTTCAATCGCCTCGAAGTCAACAAGTCGGATCGGGAACAGCTTGCGCCGGTTCTCTGCTCGCTCTGTTTTCTTTGCGCGGCGAAGCTCGGTCATCACCCATTCGCTTTGCAGGCTGTGCGCCGAGAGGACTAGCAGCAACTTGTCATGCAGTCGGATTGCGTCGAATATCTGTTCGTGTATCTTCTGCCCGCCTTTCATCTCCTCAGGCGCGTACCAAACGCGGAGGTTCGCGTCCCGCATCCGTGAAAAAAGGCGGCGCGCGAAGTCCTCATCATTGTGGCTGTAGCTGATGAAGCAGGAATAAAACTGGATGGGTTCTCAAGGCCGCGACTAAGGCGGGAATTTGGGCGATGAATGATTCCGGCACGCCGCAGCCGCGCAGGAAGGCCTCCGGTATCTTGCCCCGTGATTTATAGATGGTATCTATGCCGATACTTGAGGGGCCTAAATGCCTTGCCGTCTCAAGTCCTTTTGCTTGACTAAGGTCATTAGCCACTAAAGTAGTGTAGCCCCATCTTACATCTGTAAAGTCTGCGCCGCTCAGGTCTGCGCCGCTCAGGTCTGCGTCGATGAGGTTTGCAGCGCCGAAGGCTGCGTCTCTAAGGTGAGAGTGTCTAAGATCTGCATCTCTGAGGTCTGCGTCGCTGAGGTCTGCGCGTCTGAGATCTGCGCGTCTGAGGTTTGCGTGGGTCAGGTGTGTTTCGCTGAGGTCTGCGCCGACGAGTTGTGCGTCGCTCAGGTCTGCGCTGCTGAGGTTTGCCCCGGCGAGGTTGGCCATAATGAGTTTTGCGGAATTGATGTCCGCATCTCTGATATCTGCGTTGATGAGGTTTGCATCGCTGAGGTTTGCGTCGCTGAGGTTTGCGCCTCTGAGGTTTGCGCCTCTGAGGTTTGCGCCTCTGAGGTTTGCGCCCCGGCGTTGGTTGCTTGCACGGGATGCATAACTGAGGTTTGGCAGATGTTCATTTCTCCACTTATTCCACACCTCCACCCCTTGCTGCAATATCTCAAGATGTTCAGGATTAGCCATTGCGGTTAGCTTTGGTGAGGCATGAGCGGCTTGCTACTGATTACCGGCTTTCTTCATATTCGCCTTTAAGCCTGCCCGTCGCGCCCTTTCTATTGGCAAGCATGTATTAGGGTCTAATGATCACTAAAGATGAGGAAATAAATTTCATTTGAGAGCATCAACCTTTTTCCGCATTTCGTCGTCAAGTAACCCGGCCAGTATTCTTAAAAACCTAATAGATTCTTTCAGTTGACTTCGACCTATACCCAGTACAGTAGCGGTATGTGCTACAACATGGCGACGACTGACTATTTCATTTAGCTTGTCTTCGATGAAGGTATGTGCCACCGGACTTCTCCACTTACGCACAAACTTGATTTGAATAAGTGTGAACACATTGCTTAAGTCTAAGTTCTTCATTAACTCTCTAACAGTTTTAGAGTTTGGGTTGCCACCTGTAGAACTAAAGGCGGCTGGGTTGATCACATTGGACATGACCTTTCTACAAGCAGTTTCTACATCTGGTAGGCGATCCTTTTTAGGCGGAGCTTGTTGAAAGGGCGGGCCTTTCATTGCCCTGTCAAGTGTATTGAAGGTACTACACACCCTCATAGAGTTTGGCAGTCTGGTCAGGTCAACGCTTGGGTGTATTGTTAGGGCTGTTAGATGTTCTTCGATAGCATCTTTGAGAAAGCGTTCGAAAGAGGCCACAACTAAAATCGCTACACTACCACGTAACCCTTGAACGGCTTTCTGCTCATGCGGCTTAGGGGGATTTGAATATCCTTTTTCTATTCTTAGCAGTTCTTCTGCAATCGACAGAGAAGTAATGAATTCGTTGTATGCTACAGAGGATGGCATACCCTTGCTTTCCTTATACAATTCGCCAAATCATCTCTCTAATCATCTCTACTCTTGCACGGAAGTTAGCTACACTGTTTGTAGCTGCATCAATAGATTTTCTAAACTCCTCGTTCTCGAATAATGACTTTAATCCCTCGATTATTTGGTCGCGCTTCCCAGCAAGCTGCGCCAAACTGAATTCTCTCACCCCTATCATCTGAGCATCATATAAAGCGGCTAAGACGACACTGCGCCACTGACGTTTCTCCGGTTGCCAACGCTTGAATGCATGTTGCCCGAATGCCTCATCTACTAACTCAAGAGTCTGACGAAAATCATCCTTTAATTCGGCAATCTGATGTGAAGACATATCTTTATTATTATCCATATACTTATCCATTAGACGCTTCATGCTGCCTGTGAAGTCTTGCCAGTGATCTCTAAATGTAAAGTACCTTAGTACAAATTCGATATCGCGCATCTCTTTATATAAAGCCGATTTTTTTTTGTTCTTTATTCCGAGCAATTGATGAAAATGCTTGTTGTCAGATAACTCCCAGAGTAAATCATTGAAGGGGCCGGGAAAGGCACTGTTTCTAATTTCTTGCGGGTTAAGTTTTACGCCGCCGGTATTAAGCCGATGAAAGACTTCATACTTAATGTCAGGATCGGACTGGCGAAGAATAATTGTTGCCCTGAGAGTCGGTCTGGTTTTAATAACAGATTGCAGTTTTGTCGGTAAGTCGTTAAATGTTTTCCCGTTAATCTCCTTATAGATTTCAAGCCCCACCAACTCAAGCCTACTAGCTAGAAAATCAGTAATGGCCGTCAGTCTTTGTTTACCATCTATGACAGAATACTTTCCATATTCATCTTCGTTTAAGAAAACAGGTGGGACGGGAACATTCATAAGAAAGGACTCGATCAATGTTGATTGTCGCTTCTGATCCCAGCGAAATCGGCGTTGGAATCTAGGCGATGTATCTATCGTGCGATTAGAAACAAGATCAGCCAATGTCGAAAGGTTATAATCCACCACGCTAATGATTAACTCGCGCTGCTTCTTCTCCCAAAATTCAATCGGGTCAGGCTCAGAATAGTCAAGTATATCCTCTGACTCTTCAACATCGCGTTTTATGATTTCTGTTGACATGTAATCTATATCCTAGTTGCTGGGGTTACGGTCTTTTACTTCTTTCCGCCTTTCTTCGCTGCTTTCTTCGCCGGTCTGCCGGGCCGTAAGTCTGGCACGCGCGCAACGTCGGGCACTTCCCAATAGTGACCTGTCGGCGTCGTATGCTTGACCGCTTCGGGAATCCTGCCCTGTTGCAGCCAATTCATTACAGTGGTGTAAGCCACTCCGACTTTTTCTGCGTATTGTCTTGGCGTCAACATTTTCGGCTGCTTTCCCATGCGGCGCATTGTACGCCCTACAAAATAATAATCAAGTTCCCGCTAGACAATCAAGAAATACTGTAGGGGCTACAGGTTTCTATTGACGGGATACGCTGTAGGGGCTACAATGTTTCTAGTTAGTTGCGACTGACGAGACACGGCCAAGCAAAGGACACCGCAATGATTCAGATTCAATCCATAGCACAGTTGAGCAAGGCAATCGAACGCGCGAAGGCGAGCAAGTTATTTGTGCGCTTCGTACAGTTTCGCCAATTCAAAGTCGAGAACCGCGCGACGGGCGCAACCTACAACGTTAATTTCTTTGTGCGCGCGGGTCGTCGCTTCGGGCATTGCGACTGCAAAGGCGGCGCACGCGGGCTTGTGTGTAAGCACCTCGCGGCGGCGGCAGCAATCCAGACCGGCATCGCCGCGATGCGGCGCGGGCAGTAACTAAACAAGAAACGGCGCGTGCGTTCACCGTGGAAAGTTTCCGCACGCGCCGTTTCTCCAATCTCAACCCCAAAGGAGTCAAGATCGTGCGAACTCACATTAACACATTAAACGCGCATAACGGCGGCCCTTCCACGCCGCCCGCGCTGGTGGACTTGCCCGCCCGCGCCAAGTTTCGCATAGAGGTGCGCGATTTCAGCTTGGCGGGCGCAGGCATCGTGAGCGGGGATCGCGTCGTGTGCGAGCGCGTGGACGTGGTTACGCGCGGCACGCTCGCGGCGGTCGCTACGCCCTACGGTCTATTGCTACGCTTCGTCTATGTCGAGAGACACTACACGCAACTTGAGGCGGGCGATAGCAAATTCCCGTCGCTCTGCCTCAGTCACGCCGAAGCGCGCGTAGTGGGCCGCCCCGTCAAGTTGGTGCGCCGCTTCCCGCAACTCGAAAGGGGGGCGCAAGGATGAAGCAACAACCTATCCCCGCGCCCTTGTCGGATGGCGAGATCGACGGCTTACACAAGGCGCTGCTCTGCACTTTCAAACCGGTAGATGACAGATGTATGGCGGCCGTGCTGGCGCGCGAACTGCTCACAACCGAGAGCCGCGAACGGCGGGCGTGGCTGCTGCTCTCCCTGTTGAATACGGTCTTAGGGGCCAAGCCTGAGCAACGGATCATCGTGGCAATTTCCGCGCGGCTGGAAACGATGCTTTACCTACCCAACGCGGGCGACTACATCACCGCGCTCGAACAGTGGCGCAAGCAACAACTCAAACAACCGAAGCGCAAGCCGCGCCGCAGGGCTTAACCACATGAGCGACGCACCATACATGATGCTGCCGTTCGGCAGATCGGGGGAAGTCGCGCTGGTTGATGCCGCCGACTTCCCCCGGCTCAGCCGTTACACTTGGCATGAACAGCACGGGAACATTTACCGAAACTTCAGAGCCAACGGCCGAAAGCAGAGACAGGCGCTCTCACACGAACTCTTAAATCTCCCGCCGGGTGAGAAGCCAGAGTTTATTAACGGCAACCGCTTAGACTTCCGCCGCGCGAACCTGCGCCCGAAAGTCGGAAATGTGATCCGCTATAAGCGGTCACAGCGCAACCCGTACCGCGTCCAAGTCGGCATTGACTATCACACGTACTGTGTCGGCGGCTGGCCCAGCCGCGAGCAAGCGGAACAGGTAAGAGCGCGGTTAACCGATCTTGTGCGCGCGCTCCGCGGCCAGAATCTGCCGCGTCGGCAGATTCAGCGCCAGCTTGATCAAGCTGCGGGGCGCAAGCGTCTCCGGTACGCGAGCGACACGGCGGCGGCCAAGTTGCTGTGCAACGTGGCGGCGCTGATCCCGGCGCACACGCCCGCCGACGTGCGCGAGGAAGCGGCGCAGGCCATCGCGGTTGATGTACTTGCGGGCGTCGTCACGCACAACGAACTTGACGCGCGCACCGTGCGGGCTTACGTGCGCGCCGCTTTGGGCCTGCGCGATCAATATCGCTTTCGTTCGCTTGACGCGCCGGTCAGTGCCGCCGACGAGCGCACGCTGGCGGAACTGCTCGCAGCTTAACGGGAGTTACCGACACATTAAGCAATTAGGAGTTTATATCTGGAAATGAAGCGCACCGGAACAACAAAAGCCTGCGCCAACTGCAACTCAGTTTTTTACGTTCCGATGTGGCGGGCGCAAAGGGGCGCGGTGAAGTTCTGTTCCGTCGCGTGCTGGCGAGAAGCCCAAAGCAAGCCGACGCCTCACGTATGCGATGGTTGCGGGAAGGAGTTTTTAGCCCACGAACATAAGGGGCAAAAATTTTGTTCGGTTGATTGTAAGACCACAACAGGCCGAGCGATAGAGGTTCGCTTCTGTCGAATTTGCAAAACTGAATTTTCCTGTCTCCCTTCGGCGCGTAAGCAGGTGTGTTCGCGTGAGTGTGCCGCGATTGCACTAAAACTTAAACCTCGCAAAGCGGGGATAGAGCAAACCTGTCTGCGCTGTGGCGAAAAGTTTGAATGGAAAAATCAGGGAAGCGGTAAGTTCTGCTCGCGCGCTTGCGTTTACGCGCGGTATGAAAATACGCGCCGATCTAAGGACTGTAAGGCTTGCGGCAAGCAATTCGATTACAAGCCTTACGAAGAACTGCGGCGCAAGTATTGCTCAATCAAGTGCGCCAAACAATCCCCCGACAGGCCGCGCGGCGCAACGCACCCTCAGTTCAAGCCACGCGTATCTTTGCCCTGTGCAGCATGCGGCAAAATCGTGCAGATGAAGCCGAGCAAAGCTACAAGATTCCGCGCATGTTCCCGTAGCTGCCGACAGGTTCTAGTAATTCAAGCCATGCCGCGTATAAGCAGTATAGAACGCAAAATGGCGGCAGCGTTCAAAGCGGCCGGTTTAGCACCTTCCCCGCAGTATCACATTAAAGGTTTTGTGGTGGACTTTGCTTTTCCAGATGCGCGCTTAGTTGTTGAGTGTGACGGAGATTACTGGCATGGACTCGCGCAGCAACAAAAGAAAGATAAATGTAAAGATGCTGCGCTTCATAAAATCGGCTGGCAAGTCTTACGGCTGAGTGAAACCGCAATCAACGCATCGGCTACTGACTGCCTGCGGCGCGTGCAAGAATCTCTCTTACTGACCGCTGGTATCTTGTCTCACCCCAACGCGCATCTGAGCGGCGGCCGACAAAATCATGTAAAGTAGCCTTCCCGCTTGTAAACAGCTTATACGCTTCAACTCCCAACACGGACCGCTGCAAGCTCGGCGTCTGCTCTGCAAACCACTCCGCGCCGGTTTCAGGGTTCGGCGCAGCGAGCGTCACGGGCACAGCCACACAGCGGCAGCAAGGGTGCGATTGCAAACGGGCACTCAACGGGAACACGCGCCCGTGCATCGCTATGCACATGGCGCAGGTGCGCGCGCTCAAACTGGCTTGCCAGTACCAACCGCGCAGCACATCGCCGTGTGTGGTGTACGTAGCGTGCGTCGCTGCGCGGTAAGAGCGCAGCGTCTCCGTCCGTGCGATGGTCAGCGCGCGCGCAAGCTCGCCGCCCGTGACCTGACGAATGCGGCGCGCTATCACGCGCGGGTGCGCGCCTTGCGCGACGCCTACGACAAGTTCATCAGTGACGCCCTGCGCCACCTGCGCGCCCCGCTCGGCGAACAACGCACGCAAGGGCGAGCCATCACCGGCGAAGCCGATAGCAGCTTGCACAGCCGCGCGATTGAGCGCGCCGAACCGGACGCGCACGGCGTCGCCCGTCGCCTCACCGACGAGCACTTGCGCCGCTTGCGTGCCGAGTTGTTCAGCCGCGCGTTGTTCAGCCGCGACGCGCAAAGATGCGACCTGAGAGAAGCGCCCGATCTCGACGAGGATTTCGCGCCGCAGGCTATTGAGGCGGTCGCGCTCGTGTAACCATGAAGCGGAAATTTCACCCTGAACTTTTGCCGCTGCAAGCTGACTCATAAGCTCAGCGATACGCGCCTCGATCCGTTGCACAGCCAGCCTATAGGCGCGCAGGAGTTCGCCCGCTGCCGCGCGTTCACCGGCTGCCAAGCGAGCTTTGAACTCCTGCGCTGTCTGGTAAATGTCAGACATGGGTTGTGCGTGATCGTCTCGTCAGAAGTGGCGCTGCGGCCGGATTAAGCAACCGCGCCGTCCATGCCAGAGCCTTTGTTGAAGGCGTCGAGCAGCCCTGCGCCCATGCCCTGCGAGTCGAACTGCCGCTGCTCGCGCTCGTGCTCCGGGTCATAGCCGAGTTCCTTTTGCAGCGTCGCCTCGCTAACGCCGAGCCGCTTCTTACCTTCGGCCACGTCCACTTTCTCTTTCTCGTCGCCGGGCAGCGGGTCGGCCCAGTTGAGCTTGAGCGCCAAGCTCTGCAAGCCCCCGATGACGAGCAGAGCTTTGACGCATTCGAGGATGG
>CAWBIK010000001.1:0-119784 GCA_963788965.1 uncultured Acidobacteriota bacterium | reverse complement strand
GGAGCCGACGGGACTCGAACCCGCGACCTCCGACGTGACAGGCCGGCGTTCTAACCAACTGAACTACGACTCCGCAAAAACTGTTGGGCGTGATGTGCGCGGCGACGCGGCGGCGCGTCTGTGGTTGTGGTAGGCACGGTGGGACTCGAACCCACAACCCCCGCCTTGTAAGGGCGGTCGTCTACCATTGACAGTACGTGCCTGCGTCTTCGAGTTGCTTTGGCACGCGCCCGCGCTGACAAAGACCTGGTGCGCCGAACGACTCAATCCGACTACGGTTTCGACGCGTGAGCCATCGTAAAAGATGACCTGCGCGCTGTCAAGCCACACTCGCAAGTCACAACAACCAGACGGGCAGATCGTCCGGCGCATGTTCTGCGCGCGGCTCGTCAGGCGCGGCGAGCGGCTGCGTTTGTGGTTGCGCCGATTCAGTCTGTTCAGGTTGCTGCTGGTCGGCCGTGTTCGGTTTATCTTTGCGCCTGAGCGGTTCGATAAGCACGGCGTTCACTTGGTCGTCGAGTCGGCCGATGACGGTCATGTGCTTGCTCCTTTCAGTCCGCGCCCGTTTGCCGTTATCATTGCAACCGAGCGGACTCCCCACGCGTGAAAGTGTAAGCCTATGTTAGACCGATCCCCAAAGCGCCACGAACGGCGAGCCGCGCGCACGCTCGTCATGTTTGCGTGCTTGTTGTTGAGTCTGCTGGTCGGCGCGTCGCAGTTGACGCGTGGCCAGCAGCCGTCGCAGCAGCAACGCCCGCGCCGCGTCAACCCTACGCCGCCCGCGCAGACGAACGCGCCCCCGCCGCTACCTAGCCCGACGCCCAACGCAACGTCGCGCGGCGGCGAAGAGGTGGGCGAGGACGACGTTGTGCGGGTGGACACGCAACTTGTGCCCGTGCCCGTGGTGGTGCGCGACCGTGCGGGGCGGCCCGTGTCGGGGCTGCGCGCCGAGCAGTTCTTGATCTACGAAGACGGCAGCCGCAGCGCGTCGCCAGTTTCACGACCGCCGATGCGCCGTTCGAGGTTGCGCTGCTGCTTGATACGTCCGGCTCGACGCGCGCCGAGGTCGCTTTAATCCGCCGCGCCGCCAACGCCTTCATCGACGCCTTGCGTCCCGGCGACCGCGTTGCCGTCATCTCTTTCAACACCGCCGTTGACGGCGAACAGAAACTTGCGACCGTCGAAGTGCAGTCGTTCTTGACCGACAACCGCGAAGCCTTGCGCGGGGCGGTCGAGAACATCGGCGCGTCGAACGGCACGCCGTACTACGACGCGTTGGCCCGCGTGGCGAAAGACATTTTCCGCGAGCCGCCCAAAGCGGAACTGCGCGGCCGTCGTGCGCTCGTCGCGCTGACGGATGGCGTGGACTCGACAAGCGAGGCGGAGTTCGCAGAGGCGCGCGCGCAACTCACGGACACGGGCGTGCTCTGCTACTTCGTGCAGGTCAACACCGAGGACTACGTGGAAGAACGTCTGCTGCGCGACTGTCAGGACGACGGGCGGTTGGGGCTGTCGAAAGTGCAACTCGAACGCTATCGCAAAATTTATAACCCGCGCGCAGACCGCGCTGACTATGCGAGCTTCTGCCAACTGGGATCGTTCGAGCGCATGGACATCAGCCGCTCGCTCTACCAACTCGCGCGGCAAGAGATGAATCAACTCGCGCGCGACTCCGGCGGCAAGACCTTCGAGGCGATTGATCTGCGCGCCGCCCGCGCCGCGTTCGCCGAAGTCGCCGCCGAGATCGGCCGCCAGTACAGCCTCGGCTACTACCCGACCAACAAGACGCGCGACGGTCGCTTCCGCCAGATACGCGTCGAAGTGCGCGGCGTACAAGGCGCGCAAGTGAACGCACGCGAAGGTTATCAAGCCCCTAAAGGTTGAGATGTTGCGTGTTGGCTTGGCTTTGATTAAGCTCAAGCAAGTTTCCAACTCTGCGAGAGGTCGTGCAAATAAAAGATGAGTCAGCAGCCGGTCTTTGATCGCATCGCTTTGATCGTCCTTGACAGTCTCGGCATGGGCGAGATGCCGGACGCGGCCGCGTGGGGCGACGCGGGCGCGGACACGCTCGGTCACATCTGCGCGTCGCGCGCGGTTCACTTGCCCAACTTCCAACAACTCGGCCTCGGCAACGTGCGCCAGCTTGCGGGCGTGCCGCCGGTTGAAAGTCCGCGCGGTTCATACGGGCGCTGCGCGTTGCGCTCGAACGGCAAGGACACGACGACGGGCCATTGGGAGATGGCGGGCATCATTCTCGACGAAGCGTTCCCGACTTATCCGCAAGGCTTCCCGCTCGATGTCATCGAACGCTTCATCAACGAGACGGGCGTGCCGGGCATACTCGGCAACGTGCCCGCTTCAGGCACGGAGATCATCAAGGACCTCGGCGCGGAACACGTCCGCACGGGCAAGCCTATCGTCTACACTTCGGCCGATTCGGTCTTTCAGATCGCCGCCCACGAAGATGTGATCCCCGTGCCGCGGCTCTACGGCATCTGCGAGACAGCGCGCGACATCTTGCGTGGTGAACACGAAGTCGGGCGCGTTATCGCGCGACCTTTTTTGGGCGAGCCGGGCGCGTTCTATCGCACCGAGAATCGGCACGACTACGCTGTGCCGCCGCCGCCCGACAACTTGCTCGTCGCTGTGTCGGGCGCGGGCCTCGACGTGGTTTGCATCGGCAAGATCGCGTCCATCTATGATTCGATGGGCGCGACGCAGGACTTGCGGGCGAAGAACAACGAGCAGGCGATTGACCAGACGATCAACGCGTTGCGGGCCGACACGCGCGGCCTCGTCTTCTCGAACCTTGTTGACTTCGATATGCTCTACGGTCATCGCCGCGACGTGGAAGGCTACGCCCGCGCGCTCGAACACTTCGACGCGCGCCTGCCCGAAATCATGGCCGCCATGCGCGCCATAGACCTCATGATCATCACCGCCGACCACGGCAACGATCCTAGTTTCCCCGGCTCGGACCACACGCGCGAATACGTCCCGCTCCTCGTCTACGGCGCACACGCGCGCACAGGCATTAACCTCGGCGACCGCGCCTCGCTCTCCGACATCGGGCAGACGATTGCCCACAACTTCAACCTGAAGTTAATTGCGGGCGAAAGCTTCTTAACAGCAGTGACAAGTGACGAAGCAGCGATCAGCGGTTAGCCATCAGCGATCTACTAAAAACAATAGCTGACGACTGACGGCTGATCGCTTTATGTCACTCGATTGACGGGTCTTTGAGGACGGCGATGTAGGGGAGGTTGCGGTAGCGTTCGGCGAAGTCGAGGCCGTAGCCGACGACGAAGGCGTCGGGGATGTCGAAGCCGAGGTAATCGATCTCGACCTCGCGCAGTCGTCGCTCCTGCTTGTTCAAGAGCGCGACCAGTTTGACGCTCGATGCGCCGCGCGAGCGCAGGTTGGCCATCAGGTACGAGAGCGTCAGGCCCGTGTCCACGATGTCTTCGGCAACGATGATGTCGCGCCCTTCAATCGGCACGTCCAAATCTTTCACGATCTTGACCTCGCCCGACGAGCGCGTCGATGCGCCGTAGCTCGAAATGGCCATGAACTCGATGCCCAACTTCAAGTCGGTGGCACGCACCAGATCGCTCAAAAAAACAAACGCGCCTTTCAAGACGCCGAGCAAGAGCGGGTTGCGTCCGGCATAGTCGCGCGCGATCTCCGCGCCTAGTTCGCTGATGCGCGTCTGAATCTGCGTCGCGGTCAACAGCGGTTCAAGGTTTGTGTTGGCAAACTCGGATGTGCTCGGAGCGGAAGAAGCGGACACAGGCGACCTCCAAAAAGTTATTCAGCGAGTTACTCGTTCATCGGTTTCGTTAGTTGCTGAACCAATGATGCAACGGCCTCGGTTTGCGCGCGCGGCGCGTGGTGCGACATACTAAAGTAGCAACTCGCGGAGGTCAACAAAAGCGATAGCGATTAGCTGTCACCTGTTAGCTGCTTGTTCGGTCAGCTAACGGCGCACCACTAACAACTCATCATGGCCGAAGAACAATCATCAACCCGCGACCGCGTGCGCGCGCTTGTGCGCGAGGTCTTGAACAACGCGCTGCCCGCCGACGAAGCGGCCGAGATAGCAACGCCTTCATCTGCGTCCGTGCCGCCGCCGCCGCCCGTGCAACCGGCGGCGCGCGTCGTCACGGTTGCACCGCCTGCGTCTGCGCCGGCCGAAGATGCGCCCATCGCGCGCGACGAATCGGCGAAGATGGTGCTGACGGAAGACGACGTGCGTGGGCTGGAGCCGGGCGCGCGTTTACGCATCGCGGAGGGCGCGCGCCTGACGCCGCTCGCCGCCGACATCGTGCGCGAGCGCCGGATCGAACTGGTGCGCCGCACGCCCCGGCGCGGCTCACAGAAAATAAAACTCGTCGCCGTCGGCGCGGATCATGGCGGCTATCCCGTGAAGGAAGAATTGAAAACTTTTCTGACCGAACTCGGCCACCGCGTCCGCGACTTCGGCACGAACTCGACCGACGCCGTGGACTACCCGGACTTCGCCCACGCGGTCGCGCGCGCCGTCGCCGACGGCGAAGCGGACGTGGGCATCATCGTGGACGGCGCGGGCGTCGGCTCGGCCATGACCGCCAACAAAGTACCCGGCGTGCGCGCCGCCGCCTGCTACTCGGTCAAGGTCGCCGTCAACTCGCGCGAGCACAACGACGCCAACGTCCTAACTTTGGGCAGCAGCACAAACAGCGTCCAAGAGCTACGCGAGATCGTCCGCGCCTGGCTCTCCACCGAGATCACCGAAGCCCGCCACAAGCGCCGCGTCGCTAAGATCGAAGCAGTCGAACGACAGTATCGAACATGAGGCTGCAACGCTAACAAGGTGGCCCGCAAGCGCGCGTTAGTATGTGCAGACTCCGGCGGCCTTGAGAAGTAGAACAAGCTACACGTCAACTTTAGGAGTGTTTATGCCATACGCAAACAATGGCGAGTTAGAACATCTGGTTGAGCAGATAACTGATGTCATCGTCGCGCGGTTGAATGGTGAGGCGGACGGGCAGGCGGCGCTGTGCGGGTGCGGGGCGACGTGCTTTAATCGTTGCCCGGAGCGGATGCAGCGCGTGGTGGACGCGGGCGCGGCGCGCATCGGGTTGGTGTTGGGCGAGACGGCGTCGGCGGGCGCGTGGGCGAGTTTCATCGACCATACTTTGTTGAAGCCGGACGCGAGCGCGACGGACATTGAGCGGTTGTGTGCGGAGGCGGCGCAGTTTCATTTTGCGAGCGTGTGCGTGAACCCGACGTGGGTGCGGGCGGCGGCGTGTCATCTGCGCGGCTCGGATGCGGTCGTCTGCACGGTCATCGGCTTCCCGCTCGGCGCGACGCTCGCCGACGTGAAGGCTTACGAGACGCGGCGCGCGATCTTCGACGGCGCGCGTGAGGTTGATATGGTCATCAACGTCGGCGCGTTGAAGAGTGGCGACGACTGCGCGGTCGAGTCTGACATACGGCAGGTGGTCGAAGCCGCGCACGAATACGACGTGCTCGTTAAAGTGATCATCGAAGCGGCGCTATTGAGCGACGACGAGAAGGTGCGCGCTTGTATCGCTGCGAAACAGGCGGGCGCGGACTTCGTTAAGACCTCGACCGGGTTTGCTAAAGGCGGCGCGACGGTCGCGGACGTGGCGCTGATGCGGCGCACGGTCGGGCCTGACATGGGCGTTAAAGCGTCGGGCGGTGTGCGCGGGCTTGACGACGCGCGTGCAATGCTTGAGGCGGGCGCGACGCGCATCGGCGCAAGTGTCGGCGTCAAGATCGCGCAAGAAGCGGCGGGCGCACGACCTGCGGCGGCAGCGAGCGGGGGCTACTGAATCATGGCGTGCAGGCAGACGGGCCACGGCATAAGGTCGCTGCGCCGCGCTGTCGCACGCGAATGCGTGCCCTTGTGTGTGTGCGTGTGCATGGTGTCGTTGCTTAGTGGTACGACGGCGGGTGTGCGCGTGCAAGCACAAGCACCCGCGCCTACGGCCGCCGCGCCCGCGTTGATAAACGTCGTCTGCACCTTCGCCAGCAAAGATAAGCCAGCCCCGGCGTTGACCCCGGCCGACGTGCGCGTGTTGGCGGACGGCGTGCCGCAACAGGTCGCGTCAGTCACGTCGCTCGCGTTCGCGCCGCTCGCGCTGGTCATCGGCATTGACCATAGTGCATCGCAGGAAGGGCGGCTGAGTGGGGCTAAAGGGGTGGCTGAGGCCTTGGCCACAGCGGTGGCCCGGCGCGGTGGGATGAATCAGGTGGCGGTCGTCGCCTTTGCGGCCGAGCCTTTGGTGGTGCAGCCCTTCACGGCCGACCCGGAACAAGCGCACGCCGCTATCGAGACGATCAAGATCCAAACGCTTGGCCCGGCCAAGCCGAAGGCGGGCAACAAGGATAGACAACTCGCCGGGCACACGGCGCTGTGGGACACCATCGAGTTTGCCGGCCGTGAGCTTTTCCAAGCCCGGCCCGAAGCCCGCCGGGTCCTCATATTGCTAACCGACGGCGAGGACACCAACAGCCACGCCACCCAGCGCGACGCCGCCGCAGCTTTACTGCGCGCGGGCGTGATCAACTACACTATCGGCATAGGGCAAATCTACCCGACCGATCCCGACTGGCTGAGCGTCGGCAAACTCGCCGCGACGACAGGCGGGCGGGCCGTCCTGCCGGACAGAGACGACGCCTTAAAGGCCGAACTCACTTCGATGGCGCGCGCGCTCAACAGTCAATACTCGATCAGCTTCACGCCGACGCACAAACGACCCAATGACGAGTTTCATGAACTCAAGATCGAGATCACGGGCGCAGCCGCGCGCAAACTTCACTTGCAAGTCTCACACCCGAAAGGCTACTTCGCGGCCCCCTCAGACACAAGCCGTAATCCTTAAGCTAGAGCAATCCACAATTCAATCGAAGCGGATGCCGATGCCGGCGCTGAACTGGAAGTTGTGGCGTGTGTTATCGGGTAACTCAAAACTCGACGGCCCGAAGGGGAACGTCAGACCCGTCGGCGTGCTCTGCTGACCATAACGAATGATAGTGTCGCCCGCGTCGAAGCGTGTGACGATGCGACGCGTCGGGTAGAACTCAAGCACGCCGCCTGCGTCGAACGCGAAATGGGTTGCGCGCGTATTGCGGAAGACCGGCGAGATCGGCGACGACGATTGGTCATCACGTATGAGCCGGCCGGCGCTGAAGCTGATAAGGCCGGGGCGAGCTTTGGCGAAGACGCCGAACTTATCCCAACGCTTGCCCGCCTTGACGCCGAACAAGCTTTGCACCGCGCGCCCCGTCGCGCGCCGTTCGCCGTTGAAACCACGATTCGGGAACAGGGTCGTCTCGGCTTCAAGCGCGAGTTGCTTTGTGAGGTTGAAGGTGACACGGCCGCCGACGCCGGCCTCTGTCCGGTAGAAGTCGCGCGGCGTCAGTGTGAGCGACGAGAAGAACGCGCCGACTTCAACCTTAGGCACGTCCTGTTCTTGCGCGTGCGCGCGTATGCCGGCCAGAAATAGACACACGACGACTGTAGCGAGTGTGAAAAAACGCTGACACATGAGTTCGTCTCCTTGTCGAGTTTGGCGGTCGGTGCGCTGCCTGACGGGCGCGCGCCTATTGTTTGGGGAGCAAGTTTTCCATGCGGTCGGCCGCGCTGACGCGGACGCGTGCGGGTTTCGTCTTTGGCGCTGCATCGCGTGCGGCCCGCGCGTCGTAACCTACCTGCGGCTGCGTCGGCTTCGGCCGCCGACCTGCGAGTGTGTCTTTGAGCCAGCTTGGATCGGCTGCTTCGTCCGTGCTGGCCGAAGCCTGCCGCGCGATCTCCGCGGCCGAACTTAGTTCGGGCGTGTAACCGGGATCGTGCAACACCCAGACGTGCCACGTCCCACCTTGCCCGACGACGGGCGCGCTCGATGTCCACTCGTAACGCTCGCCCTTGAAGTTGAAGCTGATCAGGTTGTCTTCGATGAGGCCGATCTTTTGAAAGTCGTAACCGGCGCGCGGCACGAGCGAGAGGATGAAGCGCCCGCGCCCCGGCGCATGAAACCAGACGAGCGCGCCCGCACAACCGCGCCCGCGCCCGCCGCCCGCCGCGAGTTCGCCGTTGACCGCAAGACGAAAATCTTTGACCGCGATCTCAACGCTGTCTAACGTGAAGTCGCGCGGGCTGCTCTCCCACAGACGCGTGCGGTCGAAGGCGACCTTAACCAAGTCCGTCACGCGCACGCCGGTCTGCGGGTTAACGAGCAGATCGAGCGCGAAGGCGTCGCCGTCTTCCAGAGTTTGCGCGGCTCGCGGGGCGGGGCAGCGTGGCGAACGCGGGCGCGGGTTGCGTGGTGCGTGTGCGCGCGCGCAACTGTTGGCTGAATGCGGCGCTGAGCGGCCGGGCATAGACCTTGAATTGACGCGCGGGCGTGAGCAACTCGAACACCAGATCGTAGCCGAAGACGAAGTTGCCTTCACGGTCCACGAGCACGCGATGAATCGTGTGGTCCTCATCGAGCAATGCCTGCGGCACGAGCGCCGCTTGCACTTCATCAAGATTGGTTGCCCCGTCGCCGGTCGCTTCAAGCCGGAAGCCGACGAAGCCCGCCCCCGGCAACGGCACGATCAGTTGTCGCCGTGACGTTTCAGTCTGCGCCGCCGCGCAGACGCTTAGCAGCAAGATAAGAATGAATGCGTGCGCGCTATTCAGTATCGCGTTACGTCTCATCGCGTGCTTTATCATCACGCACTTTGTCATCAAGTTATTTGTCATGCGTCAGTCGCTCCTTGATGAGACGCAACTGCACTGCGCCGGCCGGCTGAAAGCCAGTCAATACGACGCGCGGCGACTCGGCCTGTAGTGTGGTCTGCGTTCGATTGCGCGCGAGCATCTGCGTGAGTGGTTGATGTGCGATCTGTGTTGTGCGCCCGCTGCTCTGACCTGCGCCCGTGCGCGCGACATAGACGGTGCGCGTCACGATCTTTTCCTGCACGACGGGGACAGGCACTTCGACGAAGCGCACAGGCGCGGTTGCCGCGAGCGTTGGCGGCGCGGCTACTAACAGCGGCGTGGGCGCAGGGCGAAGCGCAAGCGCGGTCGTGGCGACGAGCGCCAACGCGACAGCGAGCGCCGCAGGCACGGGCACGCGCAGGCGGGTCGTGAACGCGTGCCTTATGATTGCGCGCGCGCGCTGCCACACAGAGACGTGTTGACGATGTGCTTGTATCGCCTCGCCGCTTACAGTCGGCGCGACGAGATCGAGTTCATGCAGGCGCGCGGCGAGCCGCGTGTGATAGCCGGGCCAAAAGTCGGCGGGCGGTTCGGCGGCGACGCCGGCTTGACCGCAGGCGCGCAACAGTTCGTTGAGCGCGCGGTGCTCGACCTCGCAGTCCGCGCACGTCGCCAACTCGGCGCGCAGGCGCAAGGCCACGGGCGGCGACAACTCGTCAAACACAAGGTCGAACAACTGCGCTCTGAGCTGTTGGCAATCGTGCATCATGTCACTCCAAAAAAATCCGGCTCGACGCAGAGCCGCGCGCGCAGTTTCACGACCGCGCGAAACAGCGCCTTCTTCACCGTGCCCGGCGCGCAGTTAAGCTCAATAGCGATCTCTTCATACGTCATGCCCTCGTGATGCTTGAGCAGAAAGATGAGCCGTTGCTGCGCGGGCAACTCGGCGAGTGCGCCGAACACTTGGGCGACGAGCAGTCGATCATGCAGCGCGTCTTCGGCGTCGTGCGCGGGCGTAGCGTGCGCGTCCAACGCGGCCGCGTCGAGTTCGAGCCAGCGCGCGGTTGTCGTTTCGTCCGCGTGCTTGACGGTGCGTGCGCGCCGGTGGTTGAGGAACGTGTGGATCGTGATCCGGCGCAACCATGTGTAGAAAGACGACTCGGCGCGAAACTCCGTGAGCGCGCGCGCCGCCCGCAGCCAGACCTCCTGCGAGAGGTCCTCGGCGTCGTGCGGATCACGACAGTAGTGGAGCGCGAGCGTATAGACGCGCCGCTCGTAACGTTCGGCGAGCGCGCAGAACGAGGCACGGTCGCCCGCCCGCGCGCAGTCGATCAGTTCGCTCTCATTCGTCAACGGTTCCTGCCCCATGTTCTGCGCCTGCACATATAGACACACGCGGCGCATTTTGGTTGGCGCGCGCCGCAAAATTTTCAGCCAAGTTTATTCCGGCGCGGCGCGCCCTTGTAACGCACGCCGGATTGCGTCTATGCTTGACGCACGCTCCACCAATTTCAATTAAACGACGAGGCAGGCGATGGCTACGAACCATAACGTTCTGGCGGTCATTCTCGGCGGCGGCGCAGGCTCGCGCCTGTACCCGCTTACGCATCATCGGTCGAAGCCGGCCGTGCCGCTCGGCGGCAAGTACCGGCTCGTCGATATTCCGATCTCGAACTGTATCAACTCTGACATCATCCAGATTTTTGTGCTGACGCAGTACAACTCGGCCTCGCTGAATCGCCACGTGTCGCGCAGCTATCGCTTCTCGCGCTTCTCCGAAGGCTTCGTCGAAATTCTTGCCGCCGAACAGACGCCGGATCGGCCCGACTGGTTTCAAGGGACGGCCGACGCCGTGCGCCAAGTCTTGCCGCACATCCACGACTGGAAGATCGACACGCTCTTGATCCTCTCCGGCGATCATCTTTACCGGATGGACTATCGCAAGTTTCTCGCGCGTCACTTCGAGACGAAAGCGGACGTGACCGTCTCGGTCATTCCCTTCGTGCGCGAAGCGGCCGAGGAGTTCGGGCTGTTGAAGGCCGACGCGACCGGGCACATCACGGAGTTTCGTGAGAAGCCGAAGGGCGCGGCGCTCGAAGAGATGCGCGTGGACACAACCGCCTTCGGCCTCAGCGCCGAAGAGGCCGAGCGCCGCCCCTTCCTCGCCTCGATGGGCATCTACGTTTTCAACTACGCGCGGCTCAAAGAGTTGCTTGAGAAAGACCCCGGCTGGATGGACTTCGGCCGGCAAGTTATCCCCGCCGCGATTGAGAACTACAACGTGCAGGCTTACCTATTTGATGACTACTGGGAGGACATCGGCACAATCAAAGCCTTCCACTCGGCCAACATCGACATGACCGCGATCCTGCCGAAGTTCAACCTGTTCGACACCGAAGCGCCCATCTACACGCGCGCGCGCTACCTGCCGCCCTCGAAGGTCCACCACTGCGAGATCATCGACTCGATGATCTCCGAAGGCTGCATTCTCAACCGCGCGAAGTTGCAACGCTCGGTCATCGGCTTGCGCGGGCGCATCGAGCCGGCCGCGTTTCTCGACGAGGTCATCTTCATGGGCGCGGACGAGTACGAGTCCATCGAAGAGATGCGCGTCAACCGCGTCCACGGCATCCCCTTCATCGGCATCGGCGAAGGCTCCGTCATCCGCCACGCCATCATCGACAAGAACGCCCGCATCGGCGCGGGCGTCCGCCTCGTCAACGAACGCGGCATCCAAGAGGCCGACAACCCCGACGCCGGCTACTACATCCGCGACGGCATCATCATCGTCCCCAAAAACGCGACTGTGCAAGACGGCACGGTCGTGTGACGGGCCGGCCGCGATAAGACCACTTACCACAAAGCCACGAAGACACAAGGATCAGTTATCTGTCTTGTGTCTTCGTGGCTTTGTGGTAAATGGTTTTATTGTCGTAATAATGTGGCCAACAACTTCGCTAGCGGTCGCCGAAGGGGCGACCTTGTAGGACGGGGCGGGTGCGTTGCGTGTCGTTGGCCTGTTGCTGATTGCCTGCGGGGTTGAAGATGTAGCTGTCGCGGGCTTGGACGACGAGGCCGGGGCGCAGGACGCGGACGCGGATGCCGCGACGTTCACCGGCGCGGGCTTGGGCCTTCGGGTAGTAGCCGATGCTGTACTGCTTGCGTAGTTCTTCGGCGATGAGCGCGAAGGACTGCGCGAGGTTGTAAGTGGTGTCGGCGCGATAGAGGCGACCACCGCTGACGCGCGCCATGTCGTTGAGATAGCGGTTGGCGCGCTCATACTCTTCGCGCGAGCAGCCGACACATGACGAGTTGCCGCCACCGCCGCCGCCGCCACCACCGCGCGGGGCCACGAGCCGCCACCGCCGCGACGGTTGTTGCCACCGCGCCCGAAGATGATCGAGCCGAGCACGTCACCTACGCTGACCGAGCCGCCGTTGCCACCGCCGCCACCGCCACGACCCCCGCCATATGTGCCGCCGCCGCCCGTGTCTTGATAAGTGTCGTACTGAATCGGATAGATAACCGCGTCGAGTTCTTCGGCGTCGCGCACGTTCGCTTCGTAGCTGGCGCGTTGGCTCGACGTGTCTACGCCGTCGGTGAACAACACGATGGCCTTGCGGCCGGGGATGCGGTTGAAGCGTTGATGGATGACGAAATCGACCGCATCGTAGAGACTCGTATTGCCGTCGTTGCGGGTCTGACGGATCGCGTCGCGCAGACGACGACGATCACTCGTCGGCTCGGCCAGCACGCGCACCGTGTCTGTGAAGGCGACAACCATCACGCGATCTTCGGGGCGCAGTTGCTCGACGAAAGCGGTGGCGGCGTCTTGTATCTCGTCGAGCTTGAAGCGGGTCGAGGTGCTGTTATCAAGTACGAGAGCGACGGTGAAGGGCTTCTCGACGGCGGCGAAGTAGGCAATGTCCTGTTGCACGCCGTCTTCAAAAATGCGGAACTCGTCTTGTCGGACGCTGGGCACGTACTTGCCGTCACGATCCAGCACGGTCACAGGGATCGTCACGAGCGTCGTGTTCACGCGCACGACTTCGTTTTCGTCAACTTCTTCGGGGCCGGTGTTAGCTGTGCGTTCGCGCCGTTGAGCCGGGTCGTTCGAGACGGGCACGCCGCCGAGCGTGGGCGGGCCTGAGCTACGACGTTGCGTGTCGGGCGTTGTCGGCGTGGGCGCAGGCTGCGACGCGGTGTTGTCGTTCTGGCCGACGCGACGCGGGCGCGACTGTGCGCGCACGCTCGTCACGCTCGGCGCAAGCATGGAGAGGAGCAGCAATAGGGCGTAGAAATTTCTCATGGCGGACTCCTCGCGGCGGACACGGACGGACTCAGGCGCGAGCCGTCCCTTTGATGCGGGCTAGTTGTAAAAGATGCTCACGAAATATGGGAGAGAGGGTGCAAGGCAGATGATAACACCGGACGCGCCCGATCTGTTAAGACGCAGCGCGTTCGGTGCATCACGATGGCCCGCGCATGATGGCGTTCCAGATGAAAGGAAACGTGCCCCAAGTCTGGCCGCGATGCTGCGGGCGAAAGCCAAAGAGGACGACGCGCCCTTGACCGAGCGGGACTTCGGCGAGCGCAATCTTGCCCGCCACATATTGCTCGCCGAGCAGCCAGCCGGAACGCAAGACATCTCTGTCCGCGTAGCGCGCGATGACGCGCACGTTCGTTAACGCGTCGGGTTGTGTGACGAGATCGAAGGCCGAACTGTTGATGAAGTAAGCGTCCACGTTACGTGTCAGGCCGCGCGCGAGCGGGTGCGCGGGGTCGGTCATGTTCAGGCGCAGAAGCGAACCGGGGCAGTAGAAGTCCGACGTGCGGACGCCTTCGAGCGCGTTGCGTAGTGGCAGCTTGAAACGTTTGATGGCCAGTTCCGCTGCGGCGTCGAAGCAGACGAGCGTGCCGCCCGCTTCGACGAACCGGCGCAAGTGTTCGACGCCCGCCTCCGTCATGCCGCCCGTCAACTCCGCCGGATAGCGCCCCGGCGCGTTGCCTTCGACTAACTCGCGCAGACGCATCGAAGGCAGCACGATCACGTCGTAGCGCGCGCGCAAGTTGCCGCCGCGCACGTCCGCGTCACGCAAGGTTTGATACGGCACGTTGAACGTGTCGAACACGTAACGCGTCCAGCCTTCGTCCATCGAACCTGTCCAACTACGATAGAGCGCGAGCCTGACAGGGCGCGTGATCGGATTAGCTAAGGTCGAGCGCGGGCCTTGCTTTAACGGCAGACCGAACTCGCGCCGCACTTCGTTCTCGTCGCGGACGAGCGTTAAGCGGCGTTCGCTCTCCGGCTCGTTCACGGTCTTAACCAACTGCGCCTCGACGCCCATCTGCATCGGCAGCGTCCAACCGGCCACATCATAAGGGCGCTCGGCCTCGCCGCCAGCCGCGCGCCGCTCCGGATAGACTTGCGGCTCAAAGAGCGCCAAGACGTTTGCGCGCTGCGGCTGCGCCAGAAAAATAAGATAACTGCCGGCCGGAATTTCACGCATGTGCGACTGAGCCGACTCTAAGATGGCCGGTGGGTTGAGCGTGCCGGCCGGCGGTTGATTCGGACTGGCGGTGTTCTCTCCGGGCTTGTGGCCGAGAAACTGTAGGGCCGTCGCCGCGTGTAGCTCTTTGTCGAGCCGATGCACTTCGATGCCTTGCTCGACGAGCGCGCCGATAAGCCTTATGACGTTCTCGTCGCGCCCTTGCCCGGCCTCGATCAAGTAGGCGGCCGGGCCGTTGTCTGCGATGGCGGCGCGGCCGAGTTCGTAGAAGTTGCGTAGGTAACGCGCGCGATACTTGGCGGCCATCGAGAGGATGGCGCGCGCAGCGATCATCTCAAGGCGCATGATGTCGCGCGCGGCCCATTCGCCGCCGGGCCAAGGGTCTGGAAAGTTGGTCGTCGGAAAGGCGGGCAGCGCCGACGCCATGCCGCGTGTGGATGAACGTTCAAGCTGCGCCCGCGTGACCGTCGCGGGCGACATCAAACGCGCGCTCGCGGCTTCGGTCAGGATGCCGACCGCGTTGTGATAATAAGGCGCGGTGCGAAAGCCGCCGTGCCACCACGTATCGTAGAGCGCGTTGGTGACGACGCCTTGCGCGCCCGCCGCTTGCAAGTCGGCCGCGACCTTGTGGCCGATGAGGCCGACTTCGCGCAACAGCAGCGGCGCGATGTGCGGGTTCGGCGGATCGAAGAACGGCGGGACGAAGAAGCGTGAGCCGTTCGAGCCTTGCTGATGCACGTCGTAGACAATTTGCGGAAACCACTGTCGCCAGAACAGGCGCGTGACCTGTTGCGTCTCCGTGAGGTTGAGCATGAACCAGTCGCGGTTGTCGTCGTGGCCGGCGTAATGATGATAAAGCTCCGGCGGTTCTGTGCCCTCGTAAGGCGTGCCGAGCGTCTTGCGATACCAGTCGGCGACGATCTGGATGCCGTCGGGGTTGGGTGAAGGAAGCAAGAGCAGGATCACGTTCTCCAAAATCTCGCGCGTCTCCGCGTCCTGCGCCGAAGCCAACTCATAAGCAAGCTGCATAGACATCTGCGAAGCGACGATCTCGGTCGAGTGGATCGAGCAAGAGATGGCGACAACCGCTTTGCCTTCGCGCACCAACTGATCGCGCTGCCCGGCCGCAAGCACCAGACGCGGATCGGCGAGACGCCGCTGCATCTCTTGGTATCGAGCGAGATTGCGTATATTCTCTGGCGCGCTGATGTAGGCGACGACGAGCGGGCGACCCAATGTTGACTGGCCAAAGTTTCGACGCGCACGCGGTCGCTCGCTTGATCAAGCCGCGTGAAGTAGTTCGTGATCTGCGTCCAGTCGGCGATGGTGCGATCATCGCCGGGCGTGAAACCGAGGACGGACTTCGGGCTAGGCGGTGTCGTGCCATTGAGCGCGGACGGGCGGCGTGGTTGCTGCGCGTGAGCCGCCGACAGTAAGAGACAGAGTTGCAGCGCAAGCGCAAAGACGAAGCAGGGCACAGGCCGGAACAGATGACGAGACATGGTGTGAACGTGATCTGATATTTGTTAACGGTTCATTGCTGCTTGAGCGCAGGGCGAAGTAACAACTAACCAACGACAAATATCAAATAACCAATCCCTCTTTTTGATGGACGAACAGATGGAACAGATGCGTGCTGGCGCAGAGTCTAGCACAGGCGCGCGCGGGTCGCTCGCGGGGCGCTTGCGCTACTGGTGGTCGCTGTTGGCGGCGGCGCTGTTGCTGCTGGCCGTTGCGCCGCCCGTGCTGTTGGTCGCGTGGTTGACGGGCCGGCGTGCGCAAGTGGTCTATCCGTGGGCCGATTGGGGCGCGCGCACGTGGCTGCGTCTGAGCGGCGCGCAGGTGCGCGTGCGCGGCCTTGAACGGCTCGACCCGCAGCAGACTTATATCTTCGCCGCGAACCATCGTTCGTATCTCGACACGGCGACGCTGTTTGCTTATCTGGGCCGGCGCATCGGGCTGCTGGCGAAGAAGGAGTTATTGAAAGTGCCGATCTTCGGCTACGGCATGGGCTACGTGAACATCATGGCGATTGACCGCTCGAACCGCGAGCGTGCGTTTGAGACCGTGCGCGCCGCGACCGAACGCATACGCGGCGGCGTCTCGTTCGGCGTCTTCGCCGAGGGCACGCGCGCGCTGCCCGGTCAACTGCTGCCGTTCAAAAAGGGCGCGTTCTACATGGCGCGCGATGCGGGCGTGCCCGTCGTGCCGGTCGCCATCAAGCACACTGATAAGTTGATGGGCAAGGGCACGGGCACAGCGCAACCGGGCACGATTGAGATGGTCTTGCTTGCGCCGATCCCGACCAACGAACAGATGAACGACGCAGACATCAAACGCCTCGCCGAAGAGACGCGCGCCCGCGTCGCGGAAGAGTTGGCGCGTTGACGCGGCGCACAAACTAAAGGCCGGCGCGAAGTATGAATCGTTCAACTTCGCGCCGGCCTTATAGTTTTAGTTTGCGTTGCGCCTACTACGGTTTCTTCTTCATCGGTGTGGGCGTGGGCGTGGGCGTGGGCGTCTGCTCTGGCAGTTCGCCCGCGTCGTCGATGATTCTGACTTTGGCGCGGAAGCGTTCGTATTCGCTGAACTTGATCCGCAGGCGAATGTGCGCCACATCGCCGGTGCTGAAGACAAGTTGATCGTCGGCGAAGGTCACACTGGGAAACCAGTACTTGCCGTCGATGTTCTCGCGGTAAGTTTCAAACGTCGGATAGCGGCTCTCTTTAGTTTCCGGCACGCCTTTGCCGCGCACCTTGACGATCTGTAAATCCTGATCGTCCACCCAGACGCGCCCCACGAAGAAACGCTCCTTCGTCTTCTTCGGATCGGGCATGACCTTCGGCGCTACGTCGAAGACGTGGAGGTCGAGATCGTCGATCTTCTCTTTGCCGACATACTTGAAATCGTACTGCCCGACCTTGTGCGCTTCGAGCGCGAAGGTCTGCACGCCGCCGAAGTCTTCGAGGTCTTCGGCCGTGATGGTGAAGGAGGTCAGCGTCGGCAGCGGGAACAGCACGATCTTCTCGAAGCGTTGCCCCGCATCGTCGAACACGAACCGCGAGACGCGATGATACTCGCCCGTGATCTGCCCGCCCCAGCCGATGCTCTGCATGACGGCGTCGCGCTTGAAGCCGTACTGGTTGAGCGCCTGCCGGAACTCCGCCTCCTTCGCCGTGAAGGCGCGCATGATGCGCTCGACCTCGACCGGCGCAAGCGACACGTTGCGAATCTGCGACTCAGGCTGTTGCGCCCGCGCGCCAAACGACAGGGACAAAGCCGCGACCACCGCCGCCAGCATCAATCTCAGAGAGCGTCTCATAGGCTTTTCTTCGTATTTTGGGCTGATTTGGCGCGTTTGCGCCCGAACCGAGCGACCCCAGTGCGAAAGCTTAAGATGCCCGGACAGTGCGAGGTGTTGCCCTGAAGAACCATGAGCAGTAGGCAGTTGAAGAAAGCAGGGCTATTAAAGCATGCGAGTTTGGCTTAACTGCCTATGCCTACTGATCGACAAATTCGACTTCGACGCGGTGCGGGATGATGCCGCGTTGTGCGCCTTCGTCGAGCAGACGTTGGACGGCGTGGCGACCGCGCTCGGTGTAGTCGAGCGTCAGTTCGTTGACCCACATGCCGACGAAGCGATCCGCGAGTTCCGGTTGCATGTCGCGGGCGAACTGCATGGCGTATTCGAGCGCGTCGGCGCGATGATCGAGCGAGTAGCGAATCGACTCGTGCAGGCAGCGCGAGACTTCGCGCATCAAGTCCGCGCCGAGGTCGCGGCGGATGGCGTTGCCGCCCATCGGCAGCGGCAGCCCCGTCTCCGCGTGCCACCACTCGCCGAGGTCTAGGACTTTGTGCAGCCCCATCTCCTGATAAAAAAGTTGCCCCTCGTGAATGAGCAGCCCGGCGTCGGCGCGGCCCGCCTGTACGTGCCGGATGATCTGATCGAAGGGCACGACCTCGTACTCGAACTCAGGATTGAAGATGCGCAGGGCGAGGAAGGCACTCGTCAACGTGCCGGGCACGGCCACTTTCAAACGCGACAGATCGGCCGCCTTGAGTTGTTCGTGCGACACGAGGATCGGGCCGTAGTTGTCGCCGATGCTCGCGCCGTGCGGCAGCAGCGCATACTTGTCGGCGACGTAAGCGTAAGCGTGGAAACTGATCGCGGTCACGTCGTAGACGCCGCGCATGGCCTTCTCGTTCAAGGTCTGTATGTCTTCAAGCACATGCTCGAAGCGCAAGTGGCCGGTGTCGAGTTTGTTGGTCGCAAGACCATAGAACATGAAAGCGTCGTCGGAGTCGGGCGAGTGCGCGACGCTGATGGTGCGTTTATCGGTGGCTGTGGTCATAACTGAAAATGTGTTCACACGAGACGGCCGTAATAGAGTTTCGTATCGTATTCGATTGTAACCTGCCCGGCCTGTTGGTGCGAGTCGAACAGTTGCTTGAGAGCCGCGAGCATCGGTTCATGCTGGGGCTGGCCCGCGAGCGGCACATAGGACGACGACAACAAGCGACCGCGCACGCCTGCATAATCAAACGTTTGAAAGTTATCGAACGAGCGTTGGTTGTACGCGCCCGCGAAGAACTGCGCGATCTTCGCTTCGGGCAACTGCTCGCAGTTAACTTGGCTGTAGTCCGTGCCGAACTCGCGCAGCAGTTGTTCGTATGCGCGCAGGAACGGCGTCGAATCCAGACGGCGCACGTTCCAGACGAGGACGACCCAGCCGCCCGCACGCAAGATGCGTTGAAACTCAAGCCGCGTGCGCCCGGCATCGAACCAGTGGAACGCCTGCGCGGCGGTGGCGAGATCGACGCTGGCATCGGGCAGCGTCGTCGCCTCGGCCGTGCCGTTGATGCTGGTGAAGTTCGGATAACTCTTCAACAGTTCTTCCGCCGCCGCGCGCATCGCATCATTCGGTTCGACGCCGAAGACCGACGCGCCCGTTTGCAGCAACAACTCCGAAAGAATCCCTGTGCCCGACCCGACATCGGCCACAACCGCGTCGGCGTTAAGCTTCAACTCGGCGCGCAGAAACTCCGCGACCGCCGCCGGATACTTCGGGCGGTACGCGACGTAGTTTGCAACCCGGTCGTCGAATCGGTTGACTGTGTTCTTCGTCGTCATCGCTTAGGCGGCTGACAACTCCGCGATGGGATGATAGAGCGTGTCGCGCTCGACCGGATCGAAGCCGGCGTCGCGGATGAGCGCGGCGATCTCGTCCTTGCTCATGCGGACTTCGTTGTGCGCCTCGACCGAGTAGCTTTCGGTCAACTCGCCGCCTTCGGTGATCGTGCCGTCCACATCGTTCGCGCCGTAGTGCAGCGCCACCTGTGCGAGCCGTTTGCCGAGCATGACCCAGTAGGCTTTGATGTGCGGGAAGTTGTCGAGCAACAGCCGCGAGACGGCGATCGTCTTCAACGAATCGACGCCGCTCGGCCCCGCAAGGTGCGCGAGCTTCGTGCCCGGCGGGTAGAACGCCAGCGGGATGAAGCATTGGAAGCCGCCCGTCGCGTCCTGCTGCTCGCGCAGACGGATCAGATGATCGACGCGATCCTCGATTGATTCGATGTGCCCGTAAAGCATCGTCGCGTTCGTCTTCAACCCGGCGGCGTGAACCTTACCGGCGAACGAGAGCCAGCGGTCGGCGTCCGTCTTGTGCGCGCAGATGGTGGAGCGCGTCGGCTCGCGGAATATCTCCGCGCCGCCGCCCGGACACGAATCCATCCCGGCGCGTTGCAACTGTGCGATCACGTCCTCGTCCGTCATCTTATAGAAGTGCGCCATGTGATCGAGTTCGACCATCGTGAACGCTTTCAGATGCAACTGCGGATATGCGCGCTTCAGACTCGACAACAAGTCTGTGTAGTAACTAAACGGCAGCTTCGTGTTCAGCCCGCCGACGATGTGCAACTCGGTCGCGCCTTCTTTGACCGCCGCGCCCGCGAGCTTCAACGCCTCTTCGACGCTATGCGTGTAAGCATCGGGCTGGCGCGGCGTGCGATAGAAGCCGCAGAACTTGCAGTCGGCATAACAGACGTTCGTATAGTTGAAATGCCGGTTGACGTTGTAATAGGTGCGCCGGCCGTGCCAGCGCCGCCTGACCATGTCCGCCAACTTGCCGAGCGCCGCGAGATCGTCGGTCGCATACAGCGCCAGCCCGTCGGCGAAAGAGAGTCGTTCACCGGCCGCGACCTGCGCGGCCAGTTCGTTGAGTCTGGGGTCGTGTGAAAATTGCATAATTGATGTTTGTGTTCTCAAAAACCGGGCTTGAAATGTTGCCACAAGACCGCGCCGCCGAACGTGACAAAGAGAATGACGCTGACGAAAGCGTTCGTCGTGAAGAACGCCGCGTCAAGCCGACTCAGATCGTCGGCGCGCACGAGCCGGTGTTGATAGACGAGCAGCGCACCCGTCAGCCCGACACCGACGAGTGCGAGCGGGCCTAGCTGCGTCGTCAAGTATAACCCGACGAGCGCGGCGAACGCGCCCGCGTGCAGCAGACGCGATACCCAGAGCGCACGTTTGATCCCGATGCGCGCCGGGATCGAGCGCAAACCAGTCTGCCGGTCGAAGTCGTGATCCTGACAGGCGTACAGCACGTCGAACCCGGCCGTCCAAAGCAGCACCGTGAGCGACAAGAGCAGCGGCACGACGCTCTCGAACGCGCCGCGCACGGCGAGCCATGCGCCCGTCGGCGCGATGGCCAAGCACCAGCCGAGGACGAGGTGCGACAACGCCGTGAAGCGTTTTGTGTATGAATAGAACAGCACGCTTGCGAGCGCGACCGGCGCGAGCAGGAGCGTCAGGCGATTGAGCATCGCGGCGGCGAGAAAGAAGAGTGCGGCGGCGATGATCGTGAACGCCCAGACGAAGCGGCGCGTGAGCAGACCGGCGGGCAGTGCGCGCGTCTGTGTGCGCGGGTTGCGCGCGTCGAACGTTTGATCGGCGAGCCGGTTGAACGCCATCGCGGCCGAGCGCGCGCCGACCATCGCCACAGTGATCCACAGCAACGCCCACGCGGACGGCAGCCCGCGCGCCGCGAGCACCGCGCCGAGCAGCGCGAAGGGCAGCGCAAACAGCGTGTGCTCGATCTTGATCATGTCGAGCGTCGTGCGCACGCTGCGTGTTGCGTCTGAGACTTTAACGGCTGGCATCATCGTCGAATAAACACCGCGCCTGTTCGGTCGTCATGGCGGCGCGTGGTCGAACGCATAACGATAAAGCAAACGCGGGGCCGGCGCAAAACGGGCGCAAAGCATCGTCTTAGCGCGTCGCCCGTTTGCAAACTGCCATACGGCTTCGATGCCGGTCGCACTCTGCGAAGAAACAAGGCAAGTCTCACGCAAAGGCGCGAAGCGCAAAGGTAAGGAACGCAAAGACAGCCTTCAACCCTTTGCGCTTTCCTTTGCGGCTTTGCGTGCGCTTAATCTTCTTCAATCACGGCGGCTCGGTGGCGGGCGCGTCGCCGCGCCATTGGGTGGCGCGCGTGTGCGGGATGCCGAACTGATCGAGGATGCGGAAGACGAGATGATCGACCAGTTCGTTGATCGTCTGCGGGCGATGATAGAAGCCGGGGCTGGCGGGCAGTATGCGCGCGCCCGCGTGCGCGAGGCGCAGCATGTTCTCCAAGTGGATCGAGTTGTAAGGCGATTCGCGCGGGACGATGACGAGCTTCCGTCCCTTCTTTCAACGTCACGTCCGCTGCGCGATGGATCAAGTTACTGCCAGCACCCGACGCGATTGCGCCGAGCGTGCCCATCGAACAGGGCACGATGACCATGCCGACTTGCGGGTGCGACCCCGACGACGGTTGCGCCGCCATGTTGTCGAGCCGGTGCAGGCGGATCAGTTTCGAGTCTGCGGGCAAGCCGACCCACTCGTTGATGGTCCGCTGCTCGCCCGCGCGCAGGTTCGCGCCCAACTCGATCTGCGCGACCAGTACGGCCGCTTCCGACATGATCAAGTTGATCCGTTCGACCACGCCGCTCGCCGCCAAATGCACGAGCGTGCGTTGCGCGTAGAGCGCGCCCGAAGCCCCTGTGATGCCGACAGTCAGTTCCATAAGCAGCGGTCAGCTATCAGCTATCAACTATCAGCTATCAACCGGAACAAGCATCGCTGCCGGCTGACTGCTGACCGCTGATTGCTGATCGCATTCTTGCATCTTACGAAGAGTGCATCGTGGGCGCAAGGTGAAGCGTTTCAAGCATGTGCGCGTTCGATGCTAGAATGCCCGCGACCGGCGCGACATAACGAGCCAGTGCGTGCGTTCATATAATTGGTTTGCAGTTCACATAATGGATTTAAAAGCTATAGAACAATTGCTCGGCGCATACAAGCGCGGCGAGTTGGACACGGCGGCGGCGGCGCGTGAGATTGGCGCGCTGCACTTCGAGGACATAGGGCACGCGCGGGTGGATCATGCGCGCGCCGCCCGGCAGGGTTTCCCCGAAGTTGTCTTTGGTGCGGGCAAGACGCGCACACAGGTTGTCGAGATCGTCGAGCGCCTCGCGGCGCGTGCGCCGAACGTGTTGGTGACGCGCACGGACGCCGCGACGTTTGGCGAAGTGCGCAACGTCGTCGCGGACGCCGAGTGGCACGAAGCGGCGCGGCTCATTCGCATCTGGCGCGACCGTACAGAGCGCGGCGTCGGCCAGATCGGCATCGTCACCGCCGGGACGAGCGACATCCCGGTCGCGGAAGAGGCGGCGTTGACGTGCGAGGCGATGGGCCACGCGGTCGCGCGCATCTGGGACGCGGGCGTCGCGGGCATTCATCGCATCTTGGCCGAGCGCGAACGGTTGCGCGCGTTCCGCGTCGTCGTCGTCGCCGCCGGGATGGAAGGTGCGCTGCCGTCGGTCGTCGGCGGGCTGGTCGGCGTGCCCGTCGTGGCCGTGCCGACGAGCGTTGGTTACGGCGCGTCGTTCGGCGGCGTGGCGGCGCTCTTGGGGATGCTCAACTCGTGCGCGTCGAACGTGACGGTCGTTAACATCGACAACGGTTTCGGCGCGGGCTTCGTCGCCAGTTTGATCAATCGCAAGTGGCCGGTGAAGAAACGATGAACGCGGACTGATGAACGATGCAGATAAAACGACGCGCGCTGATTCTTTCATGCATCCTGCTGCTTTCATCTTTCTGCCTGCTCTCGTCCGGTTGCGGCGCGCGGCGCACGCCCGATCTGCAACGCATCTTCGCGGCCGCGCGTGCGCGCAAAGGTAAGCCGCCCGTTATCGTTATTCCGGGCATCCTCGGCTCGCGTTTAGTTAACCCGAAGACAGGCGAGATAGTTTGGCCGACCGCGTTTCGGTCGGACACGGACGGGCTAGGGTTGCCGCTCTCGCCCGACCTCGCGGCGAACCGCGACAACCTCGTGCCCGAACGCATCGTCGAGACGGCGAAGCTCGCCAAGCTCGCGCCCGAAGTTTACATCTATCACGAACTGCTCGAAGCCCTGCGCATATACGGCGGTTACCGCGAAGGCAACTGGGATGACCCCGGCCCCGAAGGCGATCACGACACGCTCTATGTCTTCGCTTACGATTGGCGGCGCGACAACGTTGAATCAGCACGCGAACTCGTGCGCAAGATCGAGACGTTGAAACAGAAGTTGCAGCGACCTGAACTGCGCTTCAACGTCGTCGCACATTCAATGGGCGGCCTCGTCGCGCGTTATGCCGCGCGCTACGGCGACGCCGACTTGCCGACCGGCGACGCGCCGCCTGTTGTGACATGGGCCGGCGCGGCGCACATCAGCAAGATTTTCATGTTCGGCACACCGAACGAAGGCTCGATGGATGCGCTCGCCACGTTGCTCTACGGCTACTCGGTCAACGAAGGCTTGCGCCCGCGTCTCGGCATCCTGCGTAAGACCTCGCGCGAGAATATCGTCACCGTGCCGTCGATCTTTCAACTGCTGCCGCACGCGGGCGCGGCCCGCTTCCTCGACGACAACCTTGCGCCGCTCGCCGTCGATCTGTACGACCCGGCCACTTGGCGGCGTTATCGTTGGTCGCCCTTGAACGAGCCTGAATATCGCGCGCGCTTTGCGGCGGGCCAGACGCGCGACGAAAACGTGCCGCGCCCGGCCGCCGACCCCACAGTCATAGACGCTTATCTCGCGGCCGTGCTCACGCGCGCGCGCCGCTTCCACGAGGCGCTCGATGCCTCTGTGCCCACGCCCGCGCCCGTGCCGCTCTACGCCTTTGGCGGCGACTGCGAAGAGACGCTGGCCGCGCCCGTCATCATGCGCGGCGCAAAGGCGGGCGACTGGGTGACATTGACCACGCCGCGCAGTTTGCGCACGCCGACGGGGCAACAGCGGTCGCGCACAGAAGTCCTGCGCGCCATGTACGAACCGGGCGACGGGCGCGTCACGCGCAACTCGCTGCTCGGCACAAGCCTCGCCGCCCGGCGCGGCAGCACGCTCGTCGATTCACCGCTCGCGCTCGCCTACGCGGTCTTCATCTGCGACCTGCACAGCAACCTACAAAACAACAAGACCCTGCAAGACAACGCCCTCACGCTGCTCGTCAACGAAGCGATGAATTAAAAGTTGTAAGCTGAGGTTAGGTCAGCGTGAAGAATGACGACCGAGGACCTTTAAGTTCTTTGCACCATCATGGATTCGATCATCCGTGCCGCTGCCTGCCGTTGGTCTTCGGCGTGTACGCGTTATTAAGGCACTTCCACCTCGTAGAAGACACCGCCGTTGTCGTCCGCCGTCCACCAGTTGTCCGCGGTGTAGGCGATAATCTCGCAGTAATAAATACCGGCGGGCAGATCGGCCAGCGAGAACGCGTGCGCCTGCGTCGCCGTCAGATTCGAGCGGCTGCTGACGTTTTTGCCCAGTTGCAGGTGGCGGCGGTTGGTGTGGAAGCGCACGGCGCTCGTGGTCGGCGGGTCGGTGCGGAAGGCGAGCGTGCTGCCTTCGATGCTGACATCGGCGAACTGCGGGAAGCGTAGCGTCTGCGCTGTCTGATAGGCGCTGGCCGCGTTGAGCTTGCCACTGCCCCACGCGTTGTCAGGCGCGACGGCCGCCAACCCAACGCGCTGTGCGGTCCGCATCAGAATTTGCTTCACCTGCTCGCAGGTCAGATCGGGGCGGCTACGCAGGATCATGGCCGCGACGGCGGCGACGTGTGGCGCAGCCATACTTGTGCCGGTCATGTGTGTGTACCACTGATCGGGGTTATGGGGCGCGTCGCTGTGCTGCGAGCGGGGCGCGACGATGAGTTCGCCCGGCGCAACGAGATCAGGCTTCTGTACGCCGTAGCGGGTCGGGCCGCGACTGCTGAATGAGGAAACCTGACCGACGGGCAGAGACATCGTGGTCGGGCGTGTGACGTATGCGCCGACCACGATCACGCGGCGGGCCGTGCCGGGGATCGAGATGGTGCGCGTGTGGTCGGCCGAGGCGACGGTAAAGCGGCTCTGATCTCCGAACAGGCTGCGGTTGGTGCGCTCGATCCAGGCGTCGTAACGCCCCACGTTGATCTCGTCGCCGCGCAGCAGCAGTTTCCATGTGCCGGGCTGAATGAAGGGTGCAAGGCCGCGTGCGAGGAAGACCGTCGCCTGCGTGTCGCCTGTGCCGTCGGCGTCGAAGCGACTGTCTATCGTTACGCGATTGCCGGTTTCGGTTGTCAGCTTAATGCGCGTGCCCGGCGTGACAAAGGCCAGCGGCGGGCCGCCCGGCGGTTGCACGGCGACGCTGATCTGGTCGCGCCCGTCGGCCCAGATTTCGATGATGTCGTCATTCAGATCATTATCATCTATGGCCAATTCTAAGGCGACAGTCTGGCCCTGCATCAGTTGCCCACCGGCATGGATGCGCCACTCCTGCTCGTTGCCCGACGATTTGATGATGGCCACGCCCGGCTCTCTGAGCAGATTGTCCAACCCCGTTTCCAGCGTCGTCTCGCCCGCATGCCCGCCACCATTCATGCCTTGACTGAGGTTGATGGCGATGGGGCGGTTTAGTGCGCGCGCCTGTTCGATCATGTAGCTGAAGGCGTCGAGCGCCCGATCCGACCGGCCAGATCGTGACGCTCCGCTCAGTCTTCAAAGCCACGACGATCAAATCCGCTTTGGGCGCGACCCCGCGCAATGCGCCGTCGTGGGCCGCGCGCCCACCACCGGCCGCGATGCCGGCCACGTGCGTCCCATGTCCGAGAGTGTCTTGATGCAGCAACGTGCCCGTGTTGAGCGCGTTGTCCAGTTCGGCCTTGGTGAACTCGCGTCCATACCCAAGCGGCGCGGCCTCGCCGAGCGGCGCGGTGGCCCCCTGATCCCAGAGCAGCAGAATCCGCGACGAGCCATCGTCGTGCCGGAAGTCCGGGTGCGTATAGTCAATGCCGCCGTCCACGATGCCGATGAGTGCGCCCGCGCCCATGACCGGCGACGCAGATTGATGCAATTGCTCGACCTGCGAATCGAGCCGCGCCACATCTAACTCATAGACCAGTTGCCGGGCCGACTCGACGCGATAGACGCCGGGCACTTCGGAGATGGCGTCAAGCTGGTCGAGTGCCACCGTGCCGGTGGCGACGATGTAAGTGCCGCGCGTGACGGTGCGGGTGCGGAAGCCGGTTTCGACCAACTCGCTTAGTGTTTCCTCGTCGGCGCAACGCAGCAGCACGTCCACGTCCACGGGTCGCCCCGCGACGACGCGGACCCCGACGCGCTCCATTAAATCGGCTGTTTCTTGGGGACTTTGTTGCAGCGTGAGTTCGCGCAACCGTGGGTCTAAGGTGTCCATGGGGGTTTGCCTGCCTAGTGAGTTGGCGGGCTATGCCAGCGGACTACTCGTCGAACATAGCCCTCGACACTTCAATCTGGCTGACGAACGGCAGCCGCGCTACCTCTTCCAGCCGGGCGGCGCTAGCGATAGTCGCGCTCATGACGTTGCCCGCGATGCTGCGCGTGATCGCGCCCGCGTCGCGCAGGGCGATCCGCTCCTCCGGGGTGGGCGGCGTGACGGTGCGCAGTAGCACCTCAAACCTACCACGCCGACGGCCGCGCTCAAGTTGATAGAGGCCCCGCGCGTCCAATTTTTGCAGCAACGCTTCGATCATAAATTCGACCCCGAACTTCAGGGGAGATTGAATTATAGCTTAGATGCGGGGCTAAAGAAACTACGAAAAATTTCACCGGCCGCCCAAATCTAAGCCAACCCGCCCCGCGATTCACATTCCCTTGCTTTGTTGCTACAACGCCGTGCGGCGGTTTAGACGCCTGCGGCGAGCGCGAGTTCCTGCAAGCGGCGCACAACTTCGTCCAGCCCAACGTCAATCGTCTGCTTCGTCGCACGGTCGAACAGTTCGACCACGCCAGATGTGATCTTCTTGCCGACCGTGATGCGATAAGGGATACCGATCAAGTCCGCATCTTTGAACTTCACGCCCGCGCGCTCGTCTCGATCATCGAGCAAGACTTCGAGGCCGGCGCGGCGCAACTCTTCATACAACTGCTCGCCCGCGTCCTTCAACTCGGCCTGCTTCATGTTGGTGATGGTGACGACCACATCGAACGGCGCGATGGTGCGCGGCCAGATGATGCCATCAGCATCGTGATGCAACTCGATGGCGGCGGCCACGATGCGCTCGACGCCGATGCCATAGCAGCCCATCACCATCGGCACTTCCTTACCATTCTGATCCAACACGCTCGCGCCCATCGACACCGAATACTTCGTGCCCAGTTTGAAGATGTGCCCGATCTCCAAAGCCTTCGCCACTTCGAGCGTGCCCGCCTCGCAGTTGGGACACCGCTCGCCCGATGCGACCATGCGCAGGTCGGCCCATTGATCCGGCTTGATGTCGCGCTCGATGTCCACGCCGCGCAAGTGATGCTCGTCTTTGTTCGCGCCGGTCGTCATGTTGCGCCGCCCGTTGAGCGCGCGGTCGGCAATGATCCGCACGCCTTTGGCCGTCTGCTTCGCGCCGACGCCGCCGAGGCTGCCCGCGCTTGCGCCGAGCAGTTCGCGTATCTCTTCCGGTTGCGCGGGGCGCACTTCGGTTGCGCCGAGCACGTCCGCGAGTTTCGTCTCATGCAGCGGATGATCGCCGCGCAACAACGCGAGCACAGGCTGTTGCGCGCCCGCCTCGTCGGTCATGACGTAGACGAGCGTTTTGATCTGTCTATCGGCCGCCGCGCCGCCCGGAAAGGTCGTCAAGTCTTCAATCGTGCGGACGCCCGGCGTCGGAAACTCTTCGGGCGCGGGTGTCGTCGCGCCGTCTTCAATGACATCGAGACGCGACGTGGCTTTTTCTAAATTGGCCGCGTAGTTGCACGCGTCGCACGTCGCAATTAAATCTTCGCCCGCGTCGGTTTTGACCATGAACTCGTTTGAGGCCGAGCCGCCCATCGCGCCCGAAGAGGCTTCGACGATGGCGAACTTCAGTCCGCAGCGCGTGAAGATGTTGATGTAGGCTTGCCGCTGGTCCTCGAATGATTTATCAAGCCCTGCCTGATCTACGTCGAACGAGTAGGCGTCTTTCATGATGAACTGGCGCACGCGCAGGACGCCCGACTTGGGCCGCGCCTCGTCGCGGAACTTAGTCTGGATTTGATACCAGACTTGCGGCAGTTGCTTGTACGAACGCAACTCGCGGCGCGCAATCGAGGTCATCACTTCCTCGTGCGTCATGCCGAGGCAGAGGTCTGCGCCCTTGCGATCCTTGAGACGAAACAAGTTGTCGCCCATCACAGCCCAGCGTCCGGACTCTTCCCAAAGCTCGCGCGGGTTCAAAGCGGGCAACTGAAATTCCTGCCCGCCGATCCGGTTCATCTCTTCGCGTATGATCTGTTCGACGCGCAGCATCGTGCGCCACGCGAGCGGCAGATATGAATAGATGCCAGCGGCGAGTTGGCGCACCAGCCCGGCGCGCAGCAAGAGTCTGTGCGAGACGACCTCGGCGTCGGCCGGGTCTTCGCGCAGCGTGGGGATGAAAAACTGTGACCAGCGCATGACGAGTTTTTGTTACCAACTCCTTAAACAGACGAAAATCTCTAAAGCACAAGGAACGGGCATTGTCGCGCAAAGGTCGCGCGCAAAGCAAACGCGCGGGCGTGGGGCGAACGGCGCTGACTATCGTTGCGTCGTCTGGAAACCGTGAGTTAACATCGCTCGACATACGCCCCTTAGCTGCTCGCTCGACCAATGCCCGGCCTAACTTTGGAGGAGAGAACCATGACCGACCGCAGGAACGCGCCGCTCGCCGCCGTTGACCCCGTCATCGCCGAAGCTATCGACAACGAGGTGCGCCGTCAAGCCGAAGGGCTGGAACTGATCGCCTCGGAGAATTTCGTCAGCGAAGCCGTGCTTGAAGCGATGGGGTCTGTGTTCACGAACAAGTACGCCGAAGGCTACCCGAAGAAGCGTTACTATGGCGGCTGCGAGTTTACGGACGTGGTCGAGCAGACGGCGATTGATCGCGCGAAGGAACTGTTCGGCGCGGAGCATGCCAACGTGCAACCGCACAGCGGCGCGCAGGCCAACATGAGCGTTTACTTAGCGGCCATCTCATACGGCGATCAGATTCTCGGCATGAACCTCTCGCACGGCGGGCATCTCACGCACGGGCATCCGTTGAACTTCTCCGGCTTGAGCTACAAGGTCGCGGACTACGGCGTCGCGCGCGACACAGAACAGATCGACTACGACGAACTGCAACGGCTCGCCGAAGAACACAAACCAAAACTGATCGTCTGCGGCGCGTCAGCCTATCCGCGCACGATCAACTTCGCGCGCATCGGCGAGATCGCACGCAGCATCGGCGCGCGCGTTATGGCCGACATCGCGCACATCGCCGGCCCCGTCGCCGCCGGCCTCCACCCGTCGCCCGTGCCACACGCCGACTACGTGACGACGACCACGCATAAGACCTTGCGCGGCCCACGCGGCGGCCTCATTCTCTGCCGCGAAGAACACGCGGCCGAAGTCAACAAGCGCCTCTTTCCCGGCGTGCAGGGCGGCCCGCTCGTCCACATCATCGCCGCCAAAGCGGTCGCCTTCGGCGAGGCGTTGCAGGCCGATTTCAAGGCGTACCAGCAACAGGTCCTCAACAACGCGCAGGCGCTCGCCGCCGAGTTGCAAGCGCAGGGCTTGCGTATCGTCTCCGGCGGCACGGACAATCATCTCGTCTTGGTCGACGTGTTCCTCAACGGGCAGGGCGTGACCGGCAAGGAAGCCGAGAAGGCGCTCGAAGCCGCCAACATCACGGTCAACAAAAACACGATCCCCTTCGACACCAACAAACCCTTCGTCACCTCAGGCATCCGCCTCGGTACGCCCGCGCTCACCACGCGCGGCATGGGCGAACAGGAGATGCGCCAGATCGCCCGTCTCATCAGCGAGGTCCTACACGAACCGCAATCCGAAGCCGTCCGCGACAAGGTCAAACAATCTATTCACGAACTCACCGCGCAGTTTCCGCTCTACCAGCAGCGGCTCAGACAACGACCCGAAGTCGAAGCGATGGGCGCGGACTGAAGCACGAATTTACGACTGGCCGTCAGGAGCAACGCGATGATCGATGAAGAGATGCAACGCACTATGCAGTTCATTCTTGAACAGCAAGCGCAGTTGACCGTCAAACTCGACCGGCTAACGGAGCGGGTTGATAAGCTGTCGGAAAAAGTTGATAAGTTGACGGATGCGCAGGCGCGGCATGAAGCACGCACGGGCCAGCTTCGAAGAGTCATTCCGCATATTGGTCCAACTGGCAACGCGGGCGGATGAACGAATGGACGAGTTCGCAGCAGCGCAGACCGAGTTTGCGGCGGCACAAGCCGAGTTGTCAGCGGGGCAAAAGCACACTGACGAGCGGTTGAGCGCGCTGATCGATATGGTCGAGCGTGACATCAGCGAGCGGCGCAACGGGAACGCGCAGTCTTGAAGGCGCGGCTTTGCTGTCAACTGCAATCGTCCTTGCACGCCGCGTTGCCACGCACGTTTAAGCAGCCGCGTTCCTGTATAATCTAACGCATGGAAGAAGTCTTCGGGCGCGATGGCCTGATCGCGCGCGCACATCCTGATTATGAGTATCGCCCCGGTCAGATTCAGATGGCCGAGGCGGTGATGCGTGCGTTTGAAGACAGGCAGCACTTGATCGTGGAGGCGGGCACGGGCACGGGCAAAACGCTCGCTTATCTTGTGCCGGCGGTTGCGGCGGCTTTGGGGCGCGGCGCGCGCGTCGTCATCTCGACGGGCACGAAGAATTTGCAAGAGCAGTTGATGGAGAAAGACATTCCGTTCTTGCAGCGCGTGTTGCCGCGTAAGTTCACGGCCGCATACATGAAGGGGCGCGGCAATTATGCGTGTCTGCAACGCATCAAGCGCGCCGAGAATGCGCCGGTGCTCGAAGGCTTGGACGATGTTGACTACTTCGACGAAGTGCGGCAATGGGCGCGCGAATCAGGCACGGGCGACCGCGCGGAGTTGACGCAACTGCCGGAAAACCTCTCGTTCTGGCGACACATAGACGCGCGCTCCGAAACGTGTCTGGGACAGAAGTGCCCTGACTACGATCCGTGCTTCATCACGCGCATGCGCCAACGCGCGCAGGACGCAGACATCATCATCGTCAATCATCATCTGTTCTTCGCCGACCTCGCCTTGCGCGGCGGCGAGTACGGGCAGGTCGTGCCCGATTATGGCGCGGTCATCTTCGACGAAGCACATCAGATCGAAGACGTGGCGGCCGAGTACTTTGGCTTTCAGGTGTCGAGCTATCAAGTCGAAGACTTGATACGCGATCTTCAGTTGTTGCCGATCACGGATGCGGCGATCAATAAAGAACTGACGCGCGCGGCCGGGCGCGTCGTGCGCTTCGCCGACAACTTCTGGCTAGGTTTCAAAGAAGGGCGCACGGATGAAGGGCGCGCGCCGATTGTGCCGGGCACGTTCGCGCGCAAGAACGCGCGCGGCGAGATCGAAGCGACGGCGCTTGGTCAATCGTATCTAAGTCTCGACGGTGCGTTGGAACGCATGGAGACGACGCTCGACGCGTTGCGCGATAAGCCGCCGGAAGTTGAGAACCTCGTCCGGCGCGTGCGCGAGTTACGCTTTCAACTTGAGTTCATCATCGCGGGCGACGACCGCCGTTATGTCTACTGGTTGGAGCGGCGCGGGCGCGGTCTGTTCCTGCGTGCGTCGCCGATTGACGTGTCGGCGCTGTTGCAAGAGAAATTATTTGATCGTGTCGAAACAGTCGTGTTGACTTCGGCGACGTTGGCGAGCGCGGGCACGTTCAAGTTTGTTCAGGCGCAGGCTTGGGCTGGCCGAGACGGACGAAGACGGCGCGCAGAATCCACTCGCAGACAAGACGCACGAACTGGTCGCGCCGTCGAGCTTCGACTACAAAAATCAGGCGGTGCTGTATCTGCCGCCGCGCATGCCCGATCCGCGCTCGCCGCAATGGGCCGACGCGGCTGCGGCCGAAGTGATACGCATCTTGAACGTGACGCGCGGGCGCGCGTTCGTGCTCTCGACAAGCGTGAGCGGCATGCGTGCTTTGTATGAACGCGTCGCGGCCGAGGTCGATTTCCCGTGCTTCGTGCAGGGCACGGCGTCGAAGTCTTACCTGCTCGATCAGTTTCGCGCCACACCGCATGCCGTCCTGTTCGCCACGGCGAGTTTCTGGCAAGGCGTGGACGTGCGCGGCGAGGCCTTGTCGTGCGTCATCATCGATAAGCTGCCGTTTGCCGTGCCGACCGATCCGGTCGTGGCCGCGCGCCAACGGTTCATAGACGACGCGGGCGGGTCGAGTTTCTACGAGTACAGCGTGCCGCAAGCGATCATCACATTGAAACAAGGTTTGGGGCGTCTGATCCGTAGCGCGAGCGACCGGGGCGTGTTGTCTGTGCTTGACCCGCGCTTGCGGACAGCGGGTTACGGGCGGCTGTTTCTCAACAGTCTGCCGCCGTGCCGCGTGACGAATGATTTGCAGGACGTGGCGCGCGTGTTTGAAGTGCGTGCGGCATTGGCGCGATAATCGGCGGCGCTTGATCCGCACCGTGCTATGACAACTTTATCGCTTAGTTAAGGAGGCTGCCACATGAGTCGAGAGGACAGGGAAGACACGACGATCTATAAAGTGGTTGTGAACCACGAAGAACAGTATTCGATCTGGCCGGCTGATCGTGAGAACGCGCTCGGTTGGAACGATGCGGGCAAACAAGGGCCCGAAGCAAGATTGCCTGGCGTACATCAAGGAAGTGTGGACGGACATGCGCCCGCTCAGTCTGCGTAAGAAGATGGAAGCGATGGCGGCGGGGCAACACCCGGACGCGGTGGCCGCGTTGGGGCAGGACGAAGATGACGATAATGCAAAACAGTAGTCGTCGCTCTGTTGCGGGCGCGACGAGGGAGGGCAGTTAAGCGAACATGGCCGGTACGTTTGAAGTGATGATCGAGCGCAACTTTTCCAGCGCGCACCAGTTGCGCGGCTACAAGGGGAAGTGCGAGAACTTGCACGGGCACAACTATAAGATCGAAATCTATGCGCGCGGGCGCGAACTCGACAACATCGGCCTGCTCGTGGACTTCGGCGAACTGAAACAGGCGGCCGACGAGATCGTCCAGTACCTCGATCATCGCAACATCAACGAACTGCCGCCCTTCGACGAAGCACTCAACCCGTCGGCCGAAAACCTCGCCCGCTACATCCTTGAACGCGTCGCCACCCGCGTCGGCGACGACCGCGTGCAAGTTTATAAAGTACGCTGCTTCGAGACTCCGACCAGCGTTGCGACCTATCAAGTGGAGTAGTAGGCAGTAAGCAGTAGGCAGTTAACAGAAAGCAGAAGCGGCCGGTTGAGAGATGATACGTGCATCGTCAATCTCGACCGGCCGCTTTGTCTTTTTGACTGCCTACTGTTAGGGCGCTGTGAGCGCGTTGATGTCGATGTTGTATTTGCGGATTTTGCTGTAGAGGCGTGGGCGGTAGATGCCGAGCAGGTTGGCGGCCGCCTGCTTGTTGCCGCCGGTGCGTTGCAGCGTCTTTTCGATGACGAGCTTCTCGATGTCTTCGAGCGTCATGTTGGGTGGCACGTCCCACGCCGCGCCGGCCGCCGTCTTTTCGGGCAGCGAGCCGTTGTCGAAGGGCAGATCGACCGGCTCGATCTTGTTGCCTTTGGCGAGCAGCACGGCGCGCTCAAGTACGTTCTGCAACTCGCGCACGTTGCCCGGCCATGAATGACCAAAGAGGCGCTGGTAAGCTGCTTGCGAGATGCCCGTGATCGGGCGTTGATACTTGCGCGCGTACATCTTCAGGAAATGCTCGGCGAGCAGTTGGATATCTTCGGCGCGTTCGCGCAAAGGCGGGACGTGGATCGTGATGGTCGAGATGCGATAGAAGAGATCGTCGCGCAACAGCCCGTCGCGGATCGCATCGGCGGGCGGGCGGTTGGTCGAACAGATCAGGCGGAAGTCAACGGCGTGCGTCTTCTCCGAACCGATCTTGCGATAGCTGCGCTCTTGCAGGACACGCAACAGTTTCGGTTGCAACTCGACCGGCATCTCGGCGATCTCGTCAAGTAGTAATGAGCCGCCCGCCGCATGTTGAATCAACCCGTCCTTGTCTGCGTGTGCGCCGGTGAATGCGCCCTTCAGTATGGCCGAATAGCTCCGACTCGATCAGTTCTTTGGGCAGCGCCGCGCAGTTGACTTTGATGAAAGGTTTCTTGGCGCGCAAGCTATTGTAATGAATGGCATTGGCGATCAACTCTTTGCCCGTGCCCGACTCGCCGACGATCAAGACGTTGGCATCGGCTTTAGCCACCGACTCGATAGTTTCGTAGATCGTCTGCATCTGCTTCGAGCCGCCGATGATGCTGTAGTACTCGGTGCGCGTCGTTAGGCGTTGGCGCATCGTCTCGGTTTCGGCCATCAGTTCTTGCCGTTCCAACGCCTTCTCGACGAGTTTCTGCAAGACCTCGTACTCGAACGGCTTTTCGAGAAACCAGAATGCGCCGGCCTTGGTGGCCATGACGGCGCGATCAACCGAGCCGTAGCCGGTGACGATGATGACCTCGGCGGCGGGGCGCGTATCTTTGATGTGGCGCAGGATTTCGATGCCGTCCATGTCGGGCAGTTGAATGTCGCAGATAGCGAGATGATGCCCGGCCGTGTCGAACAACTCGATGGCCTCTGCGCCGGTCGAAGCGGTGTCAACCGTGTAACCGTCCTCGCTCAAATTTTGCTTGAGCGAATCCGCCATCATCGGCTCGTCGTCAATCACCAGAATGCGAACGTCTTTACGATCCACCGTCTGTTCTCCTCATGAAAGATAAGGGCTGCGGGCTGAAGTTAACACCAAATGATTCTTATTCAGCCTTCAGCCCTTGCAAGTGGCAAACGAAGGCGCAGTGTGCGCGCGTCGTGTTCGAGTTGACCGCCGTGGGCGCGGATGACGCGCGCGGCGAGTGCGAGGCGCAAGCCCTGACTGCCGGCGAACGTGTTGAACGGGTCGCCGTCTGGGCCGCCCTGCGGCGGCACGTCGCGCCATTCGATCACGCCATCCGCGCCGTCGCGGCGCAGGCGCACGCGGGGCGGCGCGCTCTGGTTGGGCGCGCGTAGGCTCGCGTCTATGTGCTTCAATGCTTCGGTCAGGTTCGCCTGATCGAACTCGCCGTGGCAGGCTGCGCCGTCGTCGGCGTCCACGTCGCGTTCGAGCGCCGCCGCCAAGACGCGCTTGAGATCGACGTGCGGGGCGCGGCGCAACTCCAAAGGGCGACCGTAACGCACGAGCGTGGTCATGTCGGCGGCGGCGCGCTCAAGCCCGGCGAGCAATTTGTTGACGGTTTCGAGTTCGTCCGTGCGCCCGTCCGTCTTCTCCAAACGCTTGCGCAGGAACGTGGCATAAAGTTTGAGACCGTTAATCTGATTTTTGAGGTCGTGGACGATCTGCACAGAGGCGCGCCCCAGTTCGGCGAGGGCGGCTGTGTCGTCGGTTTCGGTCGTTAACGGCTTCATTTGGCTCACAAATCTTCGCGTCGCGGGCGTCCGTACATCGCGTGGAGAGAGTCGGCCTAAGGCACGCGGGCTGTACGAATTAGACCCGACCGATGTGTCTTCAGTGTTGCGTTTCGATGCGGCATCTTAACAAAAATGCTGAGTGTTTGCTAGTGATACGGCGCAAGACCGAAATGAGCATTGACCAAACGAAGACTGTTCGGAGGTAATCCGCGCGTATGGAGGCGGCGAACAGCAATAATAAAACGATTCTGGTGGTCGAAGATTTCGAGGACAACCGCTTCATGATGCGGCGGTTGCTTGAGATGGGCGGCTACCGCGTGATCGAGGCCATCAACGGGCAAGAGGCCATCCACATGGCCGAGCGCGAGCGCCCACACCTGATCCTGATGGATTTGAGTCTGCCGCAACTGGACGGCCTCGCCGCCACGCGCCGGATACGGCAACTCGACGGCATGGGCACGATCCCAATCGTCGCCATCTCCGCCCACGACACAAGCGACTTCCGCAGCGAGGCGCTCGCCGCCGGCTGCGACGATTACCTGACCAAGCCCGTGGACTTCGACCGCTTGGAAGGTCTTTTGCAGACGTTGCTATCGGGGTAACTAGTGGTTCGGGCGACAAGGCTTAGGGGTTTAAGTTTCAAGTTCCACGCGCTGCGAAACTTGGAAGCTGTAGCCTTGAAACCGGGAACCTTCACGCGCCGCTGACCTCTAACCTCTGACCACTTGCGTCTATGGCAGGTCGATTCACAGCGTTGATACGCGCGCACGAGGACGCGTTGATCCGCGCGTGGGCGGATGAAATCTACGCCGACCGCCGCACCGATCTGCCCGGCCTCTTATCGTACCGGGAACTGATCGATTCTATACCCGAAGTGCTGGACGAGGCGGGGCGGCTGTTGGACGCGGCGGCAGACGAGGGCGAGGTTGCCGAATCGGCGCGTTGGTTGCGCCGTCACGCGCAGGTACGTTTCCAACAAGGGTGCTTGCTTGACGAAGTGGCACGCGAGTTGATGATTCTACGCGAAGTCTTGAATGAGTTTCTATGGCGTGAAGGCTTATCGGCCATGGATGGTGACCTACGGGCGCTGCGCGATGCGTTGCGGCGCGCGAACGCTTTGCTCGACGGCTTGCTCGTCGGCGCAGTGGTCACTTACGCCGCCTCTTTACGCCCGCGCGTGCAGACACGCGCCACGGATTGGCCGCCGCCGCAGCGCCGCGAGCGAGACGACAAATTATGACGCGCACATCGCGCAAACAGTTTCGTTTAGACATACGCACCAAGCTACTGGTGCTGCTGGCCCTGCTGTCTCTGCCGCTGCTGATCGTCAGCCTGTTACAACTAAACAGCTATCGCCGCAGCCTGATCGAACAGTCGTCCACGCTCGCGCAGGTCGAAGCGACCGCCGCCGAGGGCGCGCTCGACGCGTGGCTCGAAGCACACCCGCTCTCGGCGCGTGAGGGCGCTAGCCTCGCGCCCGCCGCCGCCGCAGACCTCTACATGAAACTGCGTCAGCAGTTGACGCAAGATGCAGACGCCGCGCTCGTCGTGCGCGACGGGCGCGGCCAGATCGTGTCGAACCCGACCGCGCCCACGTTGAGCGTGCAAGAGCCTGATGCGCCGCGTCGCTTGAGCGAACAGCAGTGGAGCGACGGCGTGCCGCGCATCACCAGCACGCACACGCTATCGCCTTACGGTTGGTCGGTCGCGGTCGGCGTGCCGCTACCGAAGCACACGCCCGCGTGGCGCTCGTTCGTGGCGCTGACGGCCGCATGGCTAATGGCGTTCGCGGCGTCGGGCTTACTCGCCTTCTGGGCCGTCGGTCGCTTCACGAAGCCGTTGCGGCAACTGGCCGCGTCGGCTTCAACCTTTGGCGACGGTCAACTGCACGAGCGCGTGGCGGTTGAGACGGACGACGAAGTGGGCACGCTCGCCGAAGGCTTCAACGTGATGGCGACGCGGCTGGAAAATAAGTTCAACGAACTGCGCACGCAGAGCGCGTTCATCGCCGAAGTGCTCGACAGTCTGCCGCTCGGCGTCGTCGTGTTGGATGCGAACCTGATCGTGCGTAAGGTCAACTCGACCTTCGCGCGTTTCGTCGGGCGCGACGCGGCGCAACTGACCGGGCGCGGGTTGTATGAAGCAGCGGCCGGCCTCGCCGTCATGAGCGAGGTGGTCGAAGACGTGCGCCGCACGCGTCGCGCGTTCGTCAACTACGGTCTGCCTATCGAGTTGGTCACGCAAACGGACAGAAGCGAGAGCGCCGACAAACATTGGGACGTGATCCTGTGGCCGACAACGGAGCGGACGGGCGAGCGCGGCGATCTGATCTTGATCCTATCGGAAGTCTCGAAGCGCGTGCGCGCCGAGAAGTTGGCGACCGCTGCGTTTGCGGCCGAGAAGGCGCGTGCGGCCGAGTTGGCAAGCGTCATCAATCAGATGGACGAGGGCGTGGTCATCGTGGACGAGCGCGGGCGTTATCGCGTCAACCCGGCTGCGGCCCGCATACTCCATCGCCAGCCCGGCGAGTTCCGCGATGGCGTCGATGCGCTCATCGCCGACATGGCGTTGCGCGATCTGCAAGGCAACGTTTTGCCGGCCAACGAAACGCCGCTTGGGCGCGCGCTCGAACAGGGCGAACACGTCTCAGGCGAACACTTACAGATCGTGCGCGGCGTGGGCGAAGAAGAAGGCGTGCTTGCGGTGAGCGCGACGCCGCTGGTGGGCGAAGGCGAGCGGCGCATCGGCGTGGTTGCGGTCTTCCGCGACATCACGGGCGAGGTGCGCCAGTACCGCGAGTTGATGGACGCATACGGGCGTCTGCGCGAACATGATCGTTTGAAGTCGGCCTTCGTCGCCAACGTGTCGCACGAGTTGCGCACGCCGCTGAACGTCATCATCGGCTTGAGTCAACTGCTGATCCGCGACCAACAGTTGCCGCTCGCACCGCTGCAACATGAAGTGGTCGGGCGCATGGAACGCAACGCGCGCTCGCTGCTCGAACTCGTCAACGAACTGCTCGACTATTCGCGCCTCGAAGCGGGTCGCTCCGCCTTGCAACTCGAAGATGTCGGCGTGGCCGAGCTAGTCAACGAGGTCGTGCAGCACTACGAGCAAGCGGCGGCCGATAAGCACGTCGAGTTGCGCACAGACATAGCGCCCGAACTGGGCGCGGTCGTCACCGACCGGCACAAACTCGCGCAGGTCCTCGCCAGCCTCGTCAGCAACGCCGTCAAGTTCACGGCGAGCGGCACGATTCAGATCAAGGCCGCGCCCTTAGACGATGCGCGTTGGGCGCTCGAAGTGCGCGACACAGGCATCGGCATGTCGCGCGAGTCGCTCGGTTTCATCTTCGATAAGTTCCGGCAGGTGGACGACCAATTAACGCGCGCCTATAACGGCGTCGGTCTGGGCTTGGCGTTGACGCGCAAGATCGTCGAACTGCTCGAAGGCGAGATCGCGGTCGAGAGTCAACCGGGCGCGGGCAGTTGTTTTCGCATCGTGTGGCCGCGCGCCGCGCGCCCGCGCACAGGCACAGGCTCGCTCGTCAACGAAGATCGCCGCGTGCCCTTGCACCTCGTCGAACCGCGCGCCCGCGCAGGTTGATCTTAAGAGCAGTGACAAGTGACAAGTGACGAGCTAAAATCTTAGCCCAACTTGTGATGAGATAAATCTTGTTCCGGCTTGTCACTTGTCGCTTGGCACTCGCCACTATTTTCTTATGTCTACTGCAAAAGAGAACGTCGAAGCTACGGACGCAACACGGCGCAAGGTCTTCATCGTCGTCGGGCTGGCCACGGCCTTGCTGGTTGCGTTGATGGTCTTCTGGGCGACACGCGAGCGGCCGCGTAACGACCGCGACATGCAGCCGCGCTTGCAGAACGCAGTGCGTGCCGGTGCGCCTGAGTTCGAGCAGTTGCGCTCGCGCGTCGTGGTGGACTTCGTGGCCGACGAAGATGCCACCGAGTCGCCGCGGCCCTTGGGCGACATCGTGATGGAGTTGCGCCCTAAGGTCCGCAACTTCACCGGGCGCACGCTCACGGGGCTTGAGTTGCAAGCCACGGTGGTTGACCTTGAGAATAAACCGTTGCAGACGAAGACGGTCATCGCCATCCCGCGCGCAGATCAGCCGGAGCTTGAACCGAACAAAGTACTCACCGTGCCGATCCGCATGGAAGGCTTCAAGAAGACGGACGTGCGCGCCAACATCAAGATCGATCTAACGGGTCTGACTGTCAGGTGAGAAGTAAAGCGGCAGATGCACGCTGATGCTGGTCGTGCGTTAGTTGCTTGTGAACAGGTCTTCGAGCGGATTGCCGACCGGCTGAACGGAGACGAGGCGCGCGCCCGCGGCCCGCAAGCCTGCGAGTGCCGCGTCCACTTCCTGCTCGGACGGCACTTCGACGCGTGCGCCGCCCGGCGTCTGCGTGACCTGTGCGCTCGCAACCGTGCGCAGCGCGGTGCGCAAACGGTCAGCGTTGACGTTAGAGATGATCAACTCCATCGCGCGCGTGCCCGCGCGGCGGCGCAAGTCTTCGAGCCGACCAGCATGCGCGAGCCGGCCCTTTTGCAGAATGGCCGCGCGGTCGCAGAGCACTTCGATGTCGGCCAGAATGTGCGAGCAGAGAAAGACGGTCGTGCCGCGTTGTCTAAGGCTTGCGATCAGATCGCGTATCTCGCGCCGCCCGACCGGGTCAAGCCCGCTCATCGGTTCATCCAAAAACACAATCTCAGGATCGTTGACCAACGCTTGCGCGAGGCCGACGCGCTGCAACATGCCCTTCGAGAACTTGCGTAGTTGCTTGTCCCAACTCGCCTCGTCGAGCCGCACGAGCGCGAGCAAATCTTCCGCGCGCTGCCGGCAATCGCGGCGCGTATAGCCGAACAGCTCGGCGCAGTATTCGAGCAGTTCGCGCGCCGTCAGGTAATCATAAAAATAAGGATGCTCCGGCAGATAGCCGATACGCGCGTGCATGCTTACGTCGTCGATGTCGCGGCCTGAGATCGCGGCCCGGCCCGTGGTCGGATAGATGAGCCGCATCAAGAGTTTCATCGTCGTGGATTTGCCCGCGCCGTTCGCGCCGAGGAAGCCGAAGATTTCGCCGCGTTCGACCGCGAGCGTCAAACCGTCGAGCGCGCGCACGCGCCGCTTGCGCACGAAGCCCACTTCGTAGTCCTTCGTCAGATTCTCGATCTCAAGTGCGACTGCCATCTTCGATTCACCTTCTTACTTGCGCAGTATCTTCGACTGCTCACTCAGTTCGACATCGCAGCCGTCGCCCGCGAGCGCGTAAGGCGCGTTCGACGGATCGAGCGGTGCGCCGCTCGAATCAAGCTGCACACGCGCGGCCCGCATGACGGGTGTGAGTTCGCGCCACGCGGCGGGGCAGCGACCCGTGCGCGTGCGATACGCGGCGAGCAAGCGGCGCAGTGCGTCGCGCTCGTCCCACGATTGCAGTTGCAAGAAACGCTTGGCTGCGAGTTCGCGCATCTGTTCGTCGTCCGCCTCTTCCGCCATGCGGCGATAGATTTCGCGCGCGGTCGCGCGGCTGCCGCCCTGCGACGACATCTGCGCGGCCATGGCGTTCATCCAGTCGGGCGCGCCAGCGATCTGTGCGCCCTGCCGGTAACTCTCGGCCGCTTCTTGAAAGCGGTCCTGCTGCCAGTAGATGTAGCCGAGATGATGATAGAGCCGCCACGCCTGCGGGTTGGCCGCGATACCTTTGCGGACGAGTTTGATCGCGGCCTCAACATCGAGTGCGGGCAGCACGACCGCGCCGTATTCATAGACGGGGATGAACTGCGGATCGAGCGTGGTCGCGCTGTCCAACAACGGCGCAAGCATGGTCAGCCCGACGGGGCTGAGATCGTCGAGTTGTATGTCGTGTTGATAATCGTGGACTTTGTGCCCGACGTATTGCAGCGAGCGCATCCAGTACCAATCGGCGATCAGCCCGTTGAAGCCGAGGCTCATGCGCCGCACCGCGTCGGATTTGAGATACAACTCTTCGCGCTCCGCCACGGGCGCAGATGTGGCCCGGCGCGTCTCCAACCAACGCGACAACGCGGCCGACGACGCGAGGCCGAGGGCGATGACGACTAACAACAGCAACTCGCGGCGGGTCATGCGCCGACGCACGGGCGCGATGGGCGGCGCGGCTTGCGCTTGAGCGGGCGAGGCGTTCATTTGAAGTTGCGCCGGTTGAAGATGAACGTGGCCGCAGTGAGCAGCACCGCGACGTAAACAGCGGCGTAAGCGACAGCCACGGCGCAGGCAACCTTGTCGGGTGCGAGGCCGTGCCCGGCGTTGGTGATCTGCGTGTAGTGCGAGAGGTTCGGCAGCAGATAAAAGAGTGCGCTGAAGAAGATGCGCGTGGGTCGTGTCCCGGCGGCGGTGGCGAGCAGCTTCAGGTCGGCGCTGAAGTGGCCGATGATGAAGACGGCGAACGTCAACAGGGCCGAGAGCGCGGGCGACGAGAAAGGCCGAAAATAGTAGTGCGACCGCGACGATGATCAGTAACTCGACGTAGATGAGCGCAATGGCGGGCCAGACTTGCAGCACGAGCGGATCGTAGCCGCGCCGCACGAACATGAGCGCCAGCGAGACGCCGATGCCCATCACCGCGACGTTGACCGCAAGCGTCAGCGCGAGGCCGAGATACTTGCCCACCAGAAATTCGCCGCGCCCGACCGGCTTCGCCAAGATTGCATAGAGCGTGCGCCGCTCGATCTCTTTATAGACTAACCCTGTGCCGACGAAGATGGCGATGAACGTGCCGAACAGCAACATCGCGCCGAGGCCGAGGTCAATGATGATCTTGGCTTCCTGCGCGGCCGAGAGTTCGCCGAGGAAGATCGCGCCGGCCGTTAACAACAGCACGAAGAGGACGAGGTTGTAGAGCACGCGGTCGCGCACCGCCTCGCGGAAGGTGTTGCGCGCGATGGCGTAGACGCGCCGGAGCATCGTCCCGCGCGGCAGCGCAGCGGTGTCCGCCTCGCTGTCTGTGGCTTGGTTTCGAGTCAAGCGTTCTGCAACCGTGATTGAGCCGAACATAGCTGGACGCAGTTGTTGAGTTAAGGGCCGCGTCCGTGGTTGTGCCACATGGGGGCGCGGCCGAGCATAGCACGAGCCGGTGCGCGACCGGCAGTTACATGAATGCGGGGGCGGAATCAAGTCCGCCCCCGCATTCGTTAAGTGAGACAGGTCGAGAAGTGCAACCTGCTTACTGGAGCGGCGTACCGTCGGAGCCGGTCGCCGTGCGGACAGGCGCGGCCGCGCCGGCCAACTGGTAGATCACGCCCTGCTCGTTCGAGTAGAAGCTGCGCGTACCCGTACCGGTCAGCGGGTTGAAAGCCTGCGGGACGGCCGCGATACCATACTGCGCGGGCGGGCCGGCAGCCGGAGCTTCCGACATGGTGAAGCGGTAGCCGCTCTTGTTGTTGCCGGCGTCAGCCGCGCCGAGCACGTTGTCGATCAAGCCAGCGCCGCTCATCTGCGTGAACGTGCCGTAGTTGAGGTTCTGGCCGGCGGTCGTGAAGTAGGTCGCTTCGGCCGAATTGAGTGAACGCATCGACGCGATGGCCGAACCTTCGTTAGCAGCGCGGCGTGAGGCGAGCAGGTTGGGGATTGCGATAGCGGCGATGATGCCGATGATCGCAACCACGATCAGGAGTTCGATGAGCGAGAAGCCCTTCTGGCCGTTTTTCGTTTGCATGTCCTTTTGAGTCCTTCTTTGGTTAGAGAGGTAAGCGTTGGTTGGGTTACTGGATCGGCGAGCCGGTCGAGCCGGTCGCGCTGCGGACGGGCGCGGCTGCGCCGACGAGTTGATAAATCACGCCCTGCTCGTTGGTGTAGAAGCTGCGCGTGCCGGTCCCGGTCAACGGGTTGAAGGCTTGCGGGACAGCAGCGATACCATAGGTTGCGGGCGGACCGCGGCCGGGCCTTCAGCCATCGTGAAGCGATAGCCGCTCTTGTTGTTGCCAGCGTCAGCCGCGCCGAGCACGTTGTCGATGAGGCCGGCGGCGCTCATCTGCGTGAACGTGCCATAGCCCAAGTTCTGGCCGGCGGTGGTGAAGTAGGTTGCTTCGGCGGTGTTGAGCGAACGCATCGACGCGATAGCGGAGCCTTCGTTGGCGGCGCGGCGTGAGGCGAGCAGGTTGGGGATTGCGATAGCGGCGATAATGCCGATGATCGCAACGACGATGAGGAGTTCGATGAGCGAGAAGCCCTTCTGGCCTTTGCGGGTTTGCATCTTCTTTCTGGTGCTCCTTAGATAAGCGGTAAATTCAGCGAGACTTTTGCTTCGCGCCGTCGGTCGCCGTCTCAGGCCACGCGCCGTCTTGCGCGACTTAACGCGGAACTGAGACAACAAGCCGCATGCCATGCTGCACGCACTAGCGACGTGCGCTTGAAACTGTTGCATTACCGCGTGTTTTGCGCTCGTGGCGCAGACTGCGTTGAGTGGCATAAGGCGGCGATTAACAAAACGCGGCAGCCGGTGGCTGACGATTTTTGTCAGACTACGACTCGCGCACGGGTCGCAACAGCGGCCCACGCCCGGTCGTGCTTCAAGTGGTTTAAGGAGAGTGCGCGGGCGCGTGGTTGGGTGCTTGCGCCTGCGTTGGGTGAGTCGGGCATAGCAGGCGACGCGACGCACGTGCGCCGCGCGCCTGAGAAGTGTTAGTAGTTGATCGGCGGACTACTTGAATCGGCCGCCGCGCCTACGCGTGTGCGGATCACACCGCTCGCGTTCATGTAGTAGAAGCGCCACGGCGCGACGCCGGGCGCGGCCGTGACCTCGTAAAAGTTGGCGCTGATCGAGGCGGGCGGCATGGTGAAGGTGTAATTGCTACGTTGGCCGGTGCCGAGTAGCGGGTCGTGCAAGTAGCCTGTGCTGCGAAGCGTGGCGAGGTCGGCAAACTGCGCGTTGGCCGCGCGGTAAGCGACTTCGGACGAGTAGATAAGGCGCAGCGAAGAGATGGCCGAGGCATTGTGCGCCGCCTGTTTCGACTCCAAGAAATTGGGGACGGCAATGGCTGCCAGTGTCCCGACGATCAATACGACGATAAGCAACTCGATGAGTGAGAAACCGGATTGGCGTGTGGATGAAGTTGATGCTGGCATCATGTGACTCATTTCTCGCGGGGTCAATCTGACCGAGCAATGCCCCTTGGCACACGAGGGTTGTGCAATGCTTATGCCAAAAAGAATTGCTGCACGTCAGAATGATGAGCGGAAATGATGAACGGTGAACGATGAATGACAGCCAAGCTATTCGTTATTCATCATTCATCATTCATCATTCCGCATTCATCATTTTCTTTTCACCCTTGCTTGCCGGCGGCGTCGCTGCGGAGTTGGGCGGTCAGGCTGCGGATGCCGTGCTTGTCGAGCAGGTGGCGGAGCGAGCGCACGGAGAGGGTCAGCAGTTCGGCGGCGCGGGTCTGGTTGCCGCCGGTACGTTGCAGGGCTTCGAGCAGATAAGTCTTCTCCAACTGATCGAGGTGCGCCGTGAGGTTCAAGCCTTCGTCGGGCAGATCGAAGGCGGCGGCGACGCGCGCGGGGTTGTACTGCGTGACGTGTTCGGGCAGACGTTCGGGCTGAATCTCGTTCGTGCGTTCAAGCGCGACGGCGCGCTCGATGGTGTGTTCCAACTCGCGCACGTTGCCGGGCCACGCGTAGCGTTCGAGCAACTCCATCGCCTGCGGCGCGACGCCGAGCATGCGCCCCGCCTGCGCGCAAAACTTCTGCACGAAGTGGTGGACGAGTTCGGGGATGTCCTCGCGCTTGTCGCGCAAGGGCGGCAGTTCAATCGGGATGACTGAGATGCGATAAAAGAGGTCTTCGCGGAACGTGCCCGCCTTGACCATCGCGCCGAGGTCGCGGTTCGTCGCCGCGATCACGCGCGCGTCCACCGCCAACTCTTCGTGCCCGCCCACAGGGCGCACCTTCTTCTCCTGCAACACGCGCAAGAGTTTGACCTGCATCGCGGCCGACATCTCGCCGATCTCGTCCAGAAAGATCGTGCCCTTGTCCGCTGCCTCGAACAGACCTTTGCGGTTCGCCGTCGCACCCGTGAATGCGCCGCGCATGTAGCCGAACAGTTCCGACTCCAACAACGTCTCTGTGAACGCGCCGCAGTTGATCGAGACGAACGGTTTATCGGCGCGTGGTGACAGATTGTGCATCGCGCGCGCGACAAGTTCTTTGCCCGTGCCCGACTCGCCATAGATAAGCACGGTTGACTGCACGCCCGCGACCGTCTCGATCATTTGATAGACGGCCTGCATGCGCGCCGAGCGGCCGATGATGTTGTCGAGACTGCCGCGTTCGCGCTGCCCTTTGATGAGCGCCTCATTCTCAACACGCAGACTCTCATTCTCTTTCCGCAGCGCCAACTTTTCGAGCGCGCGTTCGACGATCAACTTCAACTCGTCCACGTCGAACGGCTTCTGTATGAAGTCGTCCGCGCCGAGCTTGAACGCCTCGCGCGCCGTGTCCACGGTAGCAAAGGCCGTCATCAACACGACCGCCACATCGGGCAGCAGTCCGCGCGCCGCCCGCAGCAACTCGATGCCGCCCATGTCCGGCATCTTCACGTCCGACACGATCACGTCCGCCCGCTGCTCATGCAGCAGTGCGAGCGCCCGCCGCCCGTTCTCCGCCGCCCGCACCTGATGCCCTACGCGCGTGAATACGAGCGTCAACAACTGACGCATGCCCTGTTCGTCATCGACAACGAGTAAGTTGGCCATGATTAGTTATGCTTCTCCGGCAACTCGATCTGGATCGTCGTGCCGTGTGCTTCGCGGCTGCTCACGTTGATTGTACCACCGTGGTCGCGGATGATTTGATAGACGATGGACAGCCCCAGTCCCGTGCCGCCGGTCGTGGACGACGAGAACGGCTCGAACAGGCGCTCGACTTGTTCGGGCGACATGCCGCGCCCCGTGTCGGCGAAGGTCACACGCAGACGGCCGCGCGTGGCGCGTTCCAACTCGACGCGCAGACGGCCGCCTTCAGGCATGGCGCTCAAGGCATTGCGCGCGAGATTCCAAAAAACCTGCCGGAGCGCCGCCCCGTCGGCCATGGCGCAGAGCGGTTCGTCCGGGTACGTCTCTTCGATCTGATGTTCGGCGCGCGCTTCGGGGCTATGGCGCAAGAGCGTGAACGTCTCGCGCAAAGGTTCGCGCAGGTCCGTCTCCGTGAGTTCGCCGCGGCGCGGGCGCGCGTAGGTCAAAAAGTCCGTGATGATGTTATTCAAACGGTCGGACTCGCGCAGGATGATCTCCATCAACTCGGCCTGTGCGGGGTCGCCGTCAGCTTCGGAATGTAGGACTTGAATTGCGCCGCGCATGGCAGCGAGCGGATTGCGTATCTCATGTGCGATGCCGGCGGCGACGCGCCCGACGGCCGCGAGTCGATCCTGTCGCCGCGAAGTCTCTTCGAGCGCGCGCACGTGCGTCAAATCTTGAAACGTAATGACAAGTCCACTTGTGCGCCCGCCTTCGCCCGCGAGCGGCGAGATGGTGTAGCCGAGGCGCACGCGCAAGCCGTCGGGCGTCAGGCAGTCGGCTTCATAACGCGGCGCGGGCTGACCTTCGTTAGCCGCGCTCAGCGACTCTTCGATGCGACCGGCGAGACGGCCGAACAAGATCGACGCCTCCTGCCCGCGCAAAGCTTCGGCGGCATAGCCGGTCATCTCTTCGGCGGCCACGTTGCATGTGTAGATGCGCCCCGCCAGATCGGTTGTGACCACGCCCGAACGGATCGACTCGACGATGCGCTCGTGCAATGCGCGCAAGTTCGCCAGCGCACCCGCCGCTTCGATCAGTTGCACGTCTGCGCGCGATTGGCGCACGGCCAGTTGCGCGGCCAGCAGCCCGACCACTAGAAACGCCACGTCGTAAAGTCCGGCCGTGCCGACGATGGTTGCGGCCGACGTGGCCGGCCCGACGCCGTGCCCGAACCAGCCGACGCCGAGGCCGAGCATGACGCCCGTATAAACGAGCGCGCAGCCGACCGAACTGACGAGCGCGCCGCGCACGCCGAGGAAGATGCTGGCCACCGAGATGATGACGATATAGAGCGCGGCGAAGGGCGAGTTTAGATTGCCGCCGACGGCGACCAGCCACGAGACGAGCAGGATGTCTAGGCAGAACTGCACGCCAGCCTGTAGGCCGAGCCGCACGCGCGTGAAGCGCAGCACCAGCGCGTAAGCGATTGAGACGGACAGTGCGATGAGTGCGACCGTGAGCGGCTTGGGCAGCCATTGTGCGCCCGTGCCCGGCGGCGCGCTTTCGCCAAAGCGCAGGTAGAGCAACAGCAGCACGGCGATGACGACGAAGCGGCCGGCGACGAGTCGCCAGAGCCGTCGTCGCAACACGCCCGCGGCCTCCGGTCGTGTGGTCACCTCCGCCTGCATCGCGCGTAAGCCTAGCACAAAAATATACGCGCCGAGAGTTTTGCGCGCAGACCACAGATGCATGCGCGCCGGCATCCCATACAAGATCACGCAAGTTTAGTTCGGGCGAAAGATAAAATTGCGGTTGGCCTGTAGCCTGTGCTATCTTGCGCGCACCCCCCCCAAAGATTCCTGTGCTGACAATATGAAACGCAGTGACGTGCGGCACGATCTCCGTGCGCGGTCACTATACGTACAACTATTCTATCGAGCCATGTGGGGAAGTAACTCTTATGTATCGTCGTCGCCTGTATAACTCGGTCACGGGGCGGGCCCGTGGTGCGCTCAACGCTCGTTACTTCGCGGCGTTCGTCGTTGCGTTTATCGCCGGTCTGGTCATCGTCGGCACAGTGCCCACAGGCGCGCAAAAACTTGGTGTAGCGCACAAGCCCGGCCGCACGGTGGCGGTGGCTGCGCCACAGGCGGGCAGCACTCTGCTCTGGGATCAGATTTCCGACGGGCGCTCGGTCTTCGGGCCGAGCGTGAAGACGCGCTCCGGCTCACCTGCGCAGGACGAAGAGTTGGCCGACGACTTCGATATCGTCGGCACAATCGACCGCGTTGTGCTCTACGGTTATCGTGATTTTAACGCCGCCCCGAATGCAGTCGTCCACGGCGCGTGGGTGCGCTTCTACAACGGCACGTCGGGCCAACCGGGCGCGCTGCAAGTGGAACACTACTTGGCGCGCGGCGACACGCGGCTCGTCGTTGACAGCACACAGCCAAAGACAGTTGACATCACGCTGCCAGCGCCCTTTCAAGCCAGCGGCCGGCACTTCGTCTCCGTGCAACTCGACGTTGAAACGTCCAACAGTTATTGGTGGTGGGTGAGCGCGAACACGGGCGCGGTGCGCCTATCGCCCGTCCTGCGCCGCGACCGCGCAGGCGCGGGCAGCGCGTGGACGGTCAAGAATCAGAGCGATGCAGACCTCTCGCTCTACGGCACGCTGACCGGCGCAGCACGGCTCGACTCGCTGAGTGCGACGACCGCGACGCGCAGCGCCTACGTCGTCGCCACGGGCGCGAACTTCGGCGCGCAGCAGGGCACAGGCCGGGTCACGGTCGGCGGCGTACAAGCCATCGTCGTGCGTTGGACCGATACGTCCATACAGTTCTACGTGCCTGAAGGCGCGGCGGTCGGCAGCGACCCCGTGCAGATCATAACCGACAGCGGCGCGAGCAACACGCAACCGCTCAACGTGACCTTGCGCGCGCAAGAAGGGCGCGTTCGTTGGCGCTTTCAGATCGCGGCCGAATACACATCCTTCCGCAACGGCGTCGGCCCCGATGGCACGATCTATGTCAACGACGTGTATGGCCGCACCTATGCGCTCACACCCGACGGTGGGTTGAAGTGGGTGACGCAGACGGCGCTGACAGGCGCGGACGGCCCCGTCTCGGTCGGTGCTGACGGCACGATCTACGTCGCGGGCTTATTGCAGAACGTCCCCGGCGCTGAAACCGCGAACGCGCCGGGCATCATCGCGCTCAACCCCGACGGCTCGATCAAGTGGCGCTTCATCGCCACTAGCGGGCAGAGCAATCGCGGCGGCCCGAACGTCGGCCCCGACGGCAAGATTTACGCCATCGTGCGCCCGCTCAACTTCACCGACGCCTTGAACGTCTTCGCGCTCAATCCCAACGGCACGTTCGCGTGGAACTACAACGAAGGGATTTACAAGTACGGTCAGACCGGCGGCAAAGATATAGTCTTCACGCGCACCGTGCCGCAACTTCATTTCCAGTACGAGTCATTCGTCCGCAACCACGCCATGTTGCTCTGGTCCTTCGGCCTCGACGGCAGTTTGCGTTGGACACAACCGGCGGGCAACGGGCAAACAGTCGTCAGCCCGCTCGACGATTCCGTCCACACAGAGATGCAAGCGTTCACGCCGCAAGGCACGCGCCTCTGGACCATTCCGCTCTTTGGGCAAGGACCGACGACGGGGCCGGATGTGGGCGTGGACGGCGTGCATTACGTCGTGCAGAACTACGACACTTTGTTCGCCGTCAACCCGGACGGCACTGAGAAGTGGCGACAACCCACGGGCGGCATCTTGTATCAGCAGGTCGTCAGCCCGGCCAACAACGTCGTCTTCTCCGGCGGCATCGTCACCTACGGGGAACCCGGTTTCTTCGTCGGCTACAACACCGCCGACGGCACGGAAGCGTTCCGCATCCCGCTGCCCACCGAACCGGGCTTCGACGAGTATGGTCAGGTCCGACCCGACACGCGCCCAACCTTCTCGCCCGATGGCGCGACCGCTTACTCCGGCGCGGACGTAGCGGGCAGCGGTTACGATCCCGACCCCAACAAACGTTACTCGTTCTTCTACGCCGTCGACACGACGACCAACCTGCCTTGCTCTTATTCGATCACGCCGCAGTCGCAGACGTTCCCCGCGAACGGCGGCAACGGCACGGTCAACGTCGCGGCCACTTCAACCAACTGTGCTTGGACAGCGCAGAGCAACGCCAACTGGATCACGATCACTTCGGGCGCAAGCGGCACGGGCAACGGTGCGGTCAACTATATCGTCGCCGCCAACGACACCGCCGACACGCGCACAGGTTCACTCATCATCGCGGGTCGCACCTTCACCGTCACACAGCCCGGCACGCCCACTACCGTCCCGCGCGTTCGCATCACGTATCCGGCCGAAGGCCAAGTCTTCGTGCAACCGGCCAACATTTTCATCCGCGCCGACGCAACGGCCGCCGCTGGTCGTTCGATCACGCGCGTCGAGTTCTATGCGAACAACACGCTCGTCGGCACGGACACCTCCGCGCCCTATCAGATCGTTTGGGACGACCCGGCCACCACCAGCTACGCGCTGACCGCGAAGGCGTTCGACAATACGGGCGAGGTGAACACGTCGCAGCCGGTCAACATCCGCCTCGATCCGCCGGCCGGCCGGGACCATTCCCGCTGCCCATTCCGAAGCCGGCACTCAACAGCCCGCAGCCCGAACAGACGTTCAACGGGCCGGCCAACATCACGCTCACCGCGACGCCCGCGTCCAGTCAATACCCGGTCGTGCGCGTCGAGTTCTACGCCGACACGACGCTGCTCGGCTCTGATTCATCTTCGCCCTACACGTTCACTTGGACGAACGTGCCCGGCGGGCGCTACACCGTCTCGGCCCGCACGGTCGCAAATACAGGCGCACGCGCCACCTCTGCCCTCGCCGACATCACGGTCGCCGCGCAGAGCTTCCAGATCAGCGGGCGCGTGCTCGACACCAACGGCGCGCCGCTCTCAGGCGTCGGCGTCAACTTGAGCGGCGGACAGGGCGGGGCGTTGGCGACCGATCCGGCCGGCAACTACTCGTTCACAAATCTCGCGGGCGGCACGAACTACGCCATCGCGGTCGCAGCATCGGGGCTGACCTTCAATCCCGGCACGGCCACTTTCAACAACCTCAACGGCAACCAGACGGCCGACTTCAGCGTCTTGCGCCCGAACGTTGCCAACGGGCAGTTGCTCATCAACGAGTTTCGTCTGCGCGGCCCCAACGGTGCGGCGGACGAATACGTCGAGTTGTATAACAACACGGACACGCCCATCACGGTGAGCGTCACCGACGGCTCGCAAGGCTGGGCGGTCGTCTCGCTCGCCAACGAAGAGTTCGGCTTCATCATCCCGAACGGCACGACCATCGCGCCACGCGCGCACCTGCTCGCCATCAACCCCACAGGCTACAGCCTCAGCGGGCACACGGCGGCCGACCGCACGTTCACAACCGATCTGCCCGACGACTACGGCATCGCGCTGTTCCGCACGAGCAACCCGCAGCAGTTCACCACCGGCAACGTGCTCGACGCAGTTGGCTTCAACAGCGCCGCCGCGAACCAAGCGGGCGCGCTCGCCAGCGTCTACCGCGAAGGCACGCCGCTTACAGCGGCCCCGATCGCCGTTGACGCCACCGAGCAATACGCCTTCGTGCGCAAACTACCGACGGGTCTGCCGCAAGACACTGGCGACAACGCACAAGACTTCGCCCTGATCTCGACCACGGGCACAGTCGGCGGCGCAGCCGCGCAACTCGGTGCGCCTAGCCCTGAGAACGCGGCCAGTCCGATTCAACGCAACGCCACGGTCAAAGCGACACTCATTGATCGCTTTGCGTCAGCGACCGGCGCACCCAACCGCGTGCGCGATACCACGCCCGTTAACAACGGCACGCTCGGCACACTCACGATCCGCCGCCGGTTCAAGAACAGTACGGGCGGACCCGTGACCGCCTTGCGCTTCCGCATCGTGGACATCACGACCTTGAACACGCCGAATCCTGGCGGCACGCAAGCCGACCTGCGCGGGCTGGATTCAGTGGACGTGACGGTCACAACGGGCAGCGGCAACGTGTTAGTCCGAGGCACAACGATAGAGCAGCCGCCCGTGCAATCAGCGGGTGGTGGGTTGAACTCGACGTTTAAGGTGAACTTGCAGGGCGGGGCATTGGTGAACGGGGCGAGCGTGGATGTGCAGTTCGTCTTGGGCGTGCAGGCGGGCGGCTCTTTCCGCTTCCTCGTCAACGTCGAGGCGTTGCCCTAAAGCACAAGAAGCTGTCCCTAAACCGGTTGACAACCGATGCTGGTTCTGTAGCTTACCAAGCCTATGGCTTGGCGAGCAGTAACGGATAAGCAGTGGGAACTCATCGAAGCGCGGCTCCCGAAGCGCCCGCGCCGCCCGCGAGGCGGTCGCCCGCCGCTCACCGACCGGCAGTGCTTTGAGGGGATACTCTGGGTTTTATGGACGGGCGCGCCGTGGAGTGAACTGCCCGAGCGGTACGGCTCTAAGAGCGCCGTCCACCGCCGCCTCTCCGAGTGGGCCGACAGCGGCGTCCTCCTGAACTTATGGCGCGCCTTCCTCGACCAACTCAACGACGCCCGCAGAATCCGCTGGAACGAGTGCTTTGTTGACGGCATGTTCGTGGCGGCTAAAAAAGGGGCGAGTGTGTGGGCAAGACCAAACGCGGCAAGGGGACGAAGCTTATGGTTCTGGCAGATGGCGCGGGTCTTGCGCTCGGAGTATGCGTGGAGGCGGCTACCCCGTCCGAGGTCAAGCTCCTCGAAAGGACGCTCGACAGCGTCAAGGTGACGCGGCGGCGCGGGAAGAACCGCCGCCCGCATAAACCCGAGAGGCTGATTGCCGACCGCGGCTACGACAGCAACCCGGCGCGGGCGCTGCTGGTGGCGCGCGACATCGAGCCGATCATCCCGAAGCGGCGGAACAACCGGAAGGCGACGCACCAGGACGGGCGCAAGCTGAGGCGATACAAGCGGCGCTGGATTATCGAGCGGACGAACTCGTGGCTGCAAAACTTCCGCCGCCTCGTCGTGCGATACGAGCGGAAGGTCAGGAACTTTGAAGCACTCGTTCATCTGGCTTGTGCTCTGGTAGCCCTCAAACGGGTTTAGGGATGAGTTCAAGTCAATAACGGCTGATAGCCTGCACCACGAAGACGCCAAGAGAGCAAACTCTTCTTGGCGTCTTCGTGTCTTTGTGGTTATGTTAAGCGCACATGCTTGAATCATCCGAGGCGCAACGGACATGAGCGCAAACTTTCTCCTCTACGGCGCGACCGGCTACACCGGCCACTTGATCACGCGGCTCGCGGTTGAACGCGGCCTGCGGCCGATCTTGGCCGGCCGCGACGGCGCACGCATCGCACGTCTAGCGGCCGACTTCAACTTAACGCATCGCGCCGTCAGTCTCGACGATGCGGCCGCGCTCGATGCTGCGCTCGGCGAGTGCGCCGTCGTGTTGCACTGTGCCGGCCCCTTCTCCCGCACGTCACAGCCGATGGCCGATGCGGCCTTGCGCACGCGCACGCATTATCTCGACATCACTGGCGAGATAGCCGTCTTTGAAGCTTTGGCAGCGCGCGACCGCGAAGCGCAAACTGCGGGCGTCATGTTGCTACCCGGTGTCGGCTTCGATGTCGTGCCGTCGGACTGTCTGGCGTTGCACTTGAAAGAGCGTTTGCCGTCAGCGACGCATCTCACGCTCGCCATCCGCGGCACGGGGCGCATCTCGCACGGCACGGCCACGACGATGGTGGAGAACATAGGGCGCGGCGGCCTCGTCCGGCGCAACGGCCAGTTAACGTCCGTGCCCACAGCATGGCGCACGCGCGCGGTTGACTTCGGCAGCGGCCCCATAAGCGCGACCACGATCCCGTGGGGCGACGTGGCGACCGCTTGCTACAGCACAGGCATTCCCAACATAGAGGTCTATGCGGCGTTGCCAGTGTTGGCGCGTTGGGCGATGAAGGCCAGCCTGCCGTTGGCCGGTCTGCTCGCCACGTCGGCTGTGCAACGTTTTATGAAGCGGCGGATCGATGCACAACCCGCCGGGCCGAGCGACGAGGAACGCGCGCGCGGGCACAGTTTCGTGTGGGGTGAAGTGACGGACGACGCGGGCGCGCGCAAGGCTGCGCGGCTGCGCGGCCCTGAAGGCTACACGCTGACCGCGTTGACCGCACTTGCCATTGTCGAGCGCGTGTTGGCCGGTCAGTTTCAGCCGGGCTTTCAAACGCCGGCCCGCGCTTACGGCGCGGATTTGATCATGAGCATTGAAGGTGTCACGCGCGCAGATTTGGTTTGATGCCTGATAGCGGCACGCGCGCGTTCCGTTGTATAAAGACAGCAGCAGCACACATTCATAAACGGCTAATCGAACGGAGACGCGGATGGATTATAAAGAGAACGTTCTGGCTCTTATCGGCCACACGCCGCTGGTCAAGCTCAACCGCTTGACGCAGAGCATCAAGGCCACGGTGTTGGCGAAGTTGGAGAATTTGAACCCCGGTTTCTCGGTCAAGGATCGCATCGGCATCTCGATGATCACGGCCGCGGAGCAGGCCGGGCAACTGCAACCCGGCGGCACGATTGTCGAAGCGACTTCGGGCAACACCGGCATCGGTCTTGCGCTCGCCGCGGCCGTGCGTGGTTATCGCTGCATCTTCGTCATGACCGACAAGGCTTCGATTGAGAAAGTGCGTTATCTCAAAGCACTGGGCGCGGACGTGGTGGTCTGTCCTGTCTCGGCGAAGCCGGGCACGCCCGATCATTATGTCTCGACCGCGCAACGCATCGCGCGCGAGACGCCGAACAGTTTCTATCCGAACCAGTATGCGCACCCCGCCAACCCCGAAGCGCACTATCGCACGACGGGGCCGGAAATCTGGGCGCAGACCGACGGGCGCATCACACACTTCGTCTCCGGCATCGGCACGGGCGGCACGATCTCCGGCACGGGGCGCTTCCTGAAAGAACAGAACGCGAACATACGTATCGTCGGCGCAGACCCTTATGGGTCGGTCTTCAAAACTTATAAAGAGACGGGCAAGACGCACGAGGTCACGCCGTATCTCGTGGAAGGCATCGGGCAAGAGGTCATTCCTGAAAACGCGCACCTGAAGTACGTGGACGAGATCATCAACGTCACCGACCGCGAGTCGTTCGACTTGTCGCGCCAACTCGGCCGGCAAGAGGGCATCTTCTGCGGCGGTTCGACGGGCACGAACCTCGCGGCCGCGTTAAGAGTGGCGCGCACGTTAGACGAGACGGGCCTCGTCGTCTTCATCGTCTGCGACACGGGCGAGCACTACTTAACGAAGCACCACTCGGACGAATGGCTGAAAGAGAAGCGGCTGCTTGAACCGCAGAGGATCACGGCCGCCCTCATCACCGGCACGAAGGGCACGACCGCGCCGGACGCGCTCGTCACGGCCGCGCCGACCGACCGCGTGGCCGACGTGCTCGCGCAGATGGACGAACTCGGCATCTCATACGTGCCTGTGCTGGAAGAAGGGCGCGCGGTCGGGAGTCTGCGCGAAAGCCACGTCTTGACGAAAGTGCTGCGCCGCCGCGAACTCTTGGAAGCGCCTGTGAGCGAAGTGATGGACGCGAGTTTTCCGGTCCTCGAAGAAGACGCAAGCATCCACGAAGTCACGCGCCAACTGCAAGCCAGCCCCGCCGTGCTCGTCGAAGTCTACGGCCGCATCACCGGCATCATCACACGCCACGATGTGCTCGACATGCCGGCGCGTTAAGGAAATGATGAACGATGAATGAATAACAAATAGCTTGTCTTTCATTCATCATCATTTAAGTCATGAGATTGATCGTCACAGAGAAGCCTTCGATGGGGCGCGACGTGGCGGCGGCGCTGGGCGCGACGCGGCGCAGCGAAGGCTTCATCGAAGGTGCTGACAACATCGTGACGTGGTGCGTCGGGCACTTGGTCGAGCTCGACGAGCCGGAAACTTACGACGCGCGCTTGAAGAGTTGGCGACTCGAAGACCTGCCGATTATCCCCGAACAATTCAAGTATCACCCGGCTGAGCGCACGCGCGATCAGTTCAACGTGATCAAGCAACTGATGGCGCGCGCGGACGTGACCGAGATCGTCAACGCGGCCGACGCGGGGCGCGAGGGCGAGTTGATCTTCGATCTCGTCTATACGCTGGCCGCCTGTCGCAAGCCGGTCGAGCGATTGTGGATTTCGTCTTTGACGCGCGATGCGATCCTCGCGGGGTTCAAACAACTAAGACCGGCCGACGCCTACACGGGCTTGCGCGATTCGGCGCGCGCGCGGCAACAATCCGACTGGCTCGTGGGCCTCAACGCCACGCGCGCGCAGACCATCATGGCGCGCAAGGCGGGCTACGAGGGCGTCTATTCTTTGGGGCGCGTGCAGACGCCGACGCTCGCGCTTATCGTCGCGCGCGATGAAGAGATCGCGCACTTCGTGCCGGTCACTTACTACGAGGTGGTCGCCGATTTTCAAGCGCAGGCGGGCGCGTATCGCGGCACTTGGTTCAATAAGCAGGGCAGCCGGTTCGATAAGAAAGAAGCGGCGGATGAGATTGTCGCTAAGGTTAATAAACAGGCGGGCGCGGTCGAGCGGGTTGACAAGAAGGCTATTAAAGAGCGCGCGCCGCTCTTGTACGATCTGACCACGTTGCAACGCACGGCCAACGTGCGTTACGCCTTCTCGGCCGATCAGACGTTGCAACTCGCGCAGTCGCTCTACGAGAAGAAGTTCATCACCTACCCGCGTACCGCTTCGCGGCATCTGTCTGCGAGCGTCAATCAAGAACTGCGCGCGCACGTCGAAGCGGCACGCATCGGCCCTTATGTGCCGTTCATCGAAGCGATCATCGCGCGCGGTAAGTTGACCTTAACCGCGCGGCACGTGGACGACAAGAAGGTGACGGATCACCACGCGATCATTCCAACCAAGCAGCGCATCGATGCGAACGCCGTCGGCACGGACGAGAAGCGCATCTATGATCTGATCGTGCGCCGCTTCCTCGCCGCTTTCTACCCGGACGCGGAGCTTGAGCGCACGACGATCACGACCAATGTGGTCAACGAAAAGTTCAGCACGCGCGGCACGGTCGTGCTGGTCGCGGGCTGGCGTGAAGTTGATCCGCCCGGTCGTGAAGAGAAGAAGAAAGCCGACGGGGAAGAGGATGACGAGGCGGTGTTGCCGCCAGTTGTCGCGCAGGAAGCGGTGGATACGCTCAAGGCCGAGGCGGTCGAGAAGCAGACGAAAGCGCCGCCGCGTTATTCCGAGTCGAGCCTGCTGGGCGCGATGGAGACGGCCGGCAAAAAGATCGAAGACGAAGAGTTGCGCCTCGCCATGCGTGACTCCGGCCTCGGCACGCCCGCCACGCGCGCCGCCATCATCGAGACGCTGTTGAAGCGCGAGTATGTGACGCGCGAGAAGAAGAGTTTGCGCGCCACGCCCAAAGGCATCGCGCTGATCAAACTGTTGCCCGCGCCGCTCTTGAAGTCGCCGGAGTTGACCGGCATGTGGGAAGGGAAACTCGCGCGCATGGTGCGCGGCGAGTACGCGCACGCCGAGTTCATGACGGAAGTTAAGCAGATGATCTCGGACATCGTGGCGCAGATCGCGGGCGCGCAGATGGAGCGGGCCAGCGTTAACGGGCAAGGCGCGCGCAAAGAGTTGCCGCGCCCCGACGGCGCGCTCGATTGCCCGAAGTGCGCGCGGGAAAATCGCACGGGCTTTTTAGTCGAACGCGAGAGCGCGAACGGCAAGTTTCTTGTCTGCTCTGTGGGCCGCGAAGCGTGCGGCTTCATCAGCGACGCGCCGAAGAACGCGAAGCAGCGCAAGGCGCTCGTGCAGACGCCGTGCCCGACGTGCAACGGCGCGATGCGCCTGCGCCTGCCGCGCGAGAAAGGCAAACGCGCCATGCTCTCGTGCTTGCGTTATCCGGACTGTCGGGGCGCGCGCTGGTTCGACGACAAGGGCAACCTTGAAGAACCGCGCCCCGCGCCCGTCGCCGGCCCGCCGTGCGCTGAATGCAAGACGCCGATGCTCAAGCGCGGCCCCGCCAGTTCCGGCAACTACTTCTGGTCCTGCCCGCGCTGGCGCAGCGACGGCACAGGCTGCAACTCGAAGCCCGTCTGGATCAACGAAGCGCGCGTTTGATGTCTATGCTCGACCACCAACAAGTGACGCAGTACGAACGCGACGGCTTTCTCGTGCTTAAAGATTTCGTCAGTCTGTCGGACTGCGTGGCCTTGCGTGCGCGCGCTGACGAGTTGGTCGCCGCATTCGACCCGGCAGAGTCGATCTCGATCTTCTCGACACACGAACAGACGCGCACGACCGACGACTACTTTCTCGCGTCCGGCGACAAGGTGCGGTTCTTCTTTGAAGAGGAAGCCTTCGATGCGGCGGGACAACTAAGGCAAAGCAAAGCGCGTTCGATTAACAAGATCGGCCACGCCTTGCACGATCTCGATCCCACGTTCGCGCGCTTCTCGCGCACGCCGGCCATAAAACAACTGGTACGCGAGTTGGGCTACGACGCGCCGCTCTTGCTACAGTCAATGTATGTCTTCAAACAGCCGGGCATCGGCGGCGAAGTCACCTGTCATCAAGACAGCACGTTTCTCTACACCGAACCGCCGAGCGTCACGGGCCTCTGGTTCGCGCTCGAAGATGCGACGATTGAGAACGGCTGCCTCTGGGCATTGCCCGGCGGGCACAAGGCGGGCCTCAAGTCACGCTTCGTGCGCGCGGCGAGCGGCGGCACATGCATGGACGTGTTCGACCCGACGCCGTGGCCGACCGACGGCCTCGTCCCGCTTGAAGTGCCCGCCGGTACGCTCGTCGTGCTCGACGGCATGCTGCCGCACCTGAGCCGCGCCAACCGCTCGCCGCACTCGCGCCACGCTTACACCTTGCACGTCACCGATGCGCGCGCCGCCTACCCGGCCGACAACTGGCTGCAACGCGGCGACGAACTACCATGGTAATTAGGGAGAAAAGTAACCAGCGTCATAAGCTAAGTACGCATGGTTACAGTGAGATCGAGCCATTTCAGTTGTGCGGCCAACTTTAGCCGAGGCAGAAAGTGCATCTTCTGCGGCTCGTTCAAGGTCTGCCGCACGGCTCGCCGCTACGTTAAATGTCGGCGTTGTGCCCGGCAGAAATCGCTCGCACAGCTTCGCCGTGAACTGGAGATCATCAAAGGCTTTTACCAACAAGTGCCAGCCTATCGCTTGGCCACGGACTTGAAGCTGGATCAGAAGACGGTGGCGCGTGTCTATCAGCACTTGCGCGAATGTCTCTATCACACGGCCGAGCTTGAGGCGGGCAAACTGCGCGGCGAGATCGAACTCGACGAGGCTTACTTCGGTGGTCGGCGCAAAGGTAAGCGTGGGCGCGGGGCCGCCGGCAAAAGCCTCGTTTTCGGGCTGTTGGAGCGCAAAGGGCGGGTTTACACCAAAGTCGTCGAGCACGTCAGCGCGGCTGAACTGATGGAGCACATCCGCGCCAAGACGCGGAAAGGCTCGGTCTATTACACGGACAGCTTTCGTGGCTATCAATCGTTGAAGCGGTACGGTAAGCATCACCAAGTTAATCACTCAAAAGCCTATGTGGACAAGAGAACTAAAAATCACATCAATGGCATCGAAGGTTTTTGGAGTTACGCTAAGCACATCCTGTATAACTATCGGGGCGTGTCGAAGTATCATTTCCCAATGTACTTGAAAGAGATCGAATACCGGTTCAATCATCGCGGAGAGAATCTGTACAAGCAGTTCATCAAGCTCTACTTTGGTTACGATTCTCCCTAATTACCACTACCATTCCGCGGCTTCTAACTTCCAACGCAACCGACCGTGATAACGGCAGCGCACAATCTGACAGCGACCGCGCGCGCGATCTTCGCAGAGGCGCTGCGGGCCGTCGATGCCGGCCGGGCCGTGCGTGATGTTGTGCGGGTTGAAGATGCACGATTGCTCGTCGCGGATGATCAGTTTGAGTTGCACGAAGACACGCGTGTTTATGCGGTCGGTCTTGGCAAGGCTGCGGGCGCGATGGCCGCGACCTTAAGCGACGTGCTTGGTGCGCGGCTCACGCAGGGCGTGGTCACAGCGCCGCCGCTTCGTGAATCTCTACCCTCGCAATGGCAAGTGTTCGCGGGTGGTCATCCGCTACCGAACGAGGCGAGCTTAGCGGCGGGCCACGCGGCACGCGCATTGTTACGCACGGCGGACACAGACCATGCGCTTGTCATCTTTCTTATCTCCGGCGGTGGCTCGGCCATGATGGAGTTGCCGCGCGGCGAACGCGTCACGCTATCCGATCTGCGCGCCACGAATCATGCGCTCGTCACATGCGGCGCGACCATCGCGGAGGTCAACACGGTGCGCCGCGCGCTCTCCGCGATCAAGGGCGGCGGCCTCGCCGCGCTCGCACCGTGCGCCGCGCATATATCGCTCATCATCTCCGACACAAACCCACACGAGGCCGCGCACGTCGCTTCGGGGCAACCTATGCGCCCGACAATTTAACAACTGACGTTGCAGCGATACTCGAACGTTACGATCTACGCGCACAGTTGCCGCCGACCGTCCTGCACGCGCTCGCGGCCACACAAGTCGCAAGTACGCAGCCGCCGGTCGCGTTGCGCCATCATCATGTGCTGCTCGATAACGAGAGTGCGAAGGATGCGACCGCGCAAGCGGCGCGTGCGCGCGGGTGCGTGGTCGAGTTATGCCCAAACCTGATCGAAGCGCCCGTTGCAGTGGGTTGCCGCGAGTTGGTCGCGCGCCTCTTGCGGCTGCGGCGCGAAGTGACGGACGGGCACACGGTCTGTCTGATCTCAGGCGGCGAGTTCGTCTGTCCCGTGCGCGGTGCAGGCGTGGGCGGGCGCAACCTCGAAGCGGCGCTGCGCTCGGCGGTCGAGTTCGAGCAACACGCCACAGAGATCGCGCGCGCCGGTTGGCACGTCGCGGCACTGCACGCGGGCACGGACGGCTCGGACGGCAACAGCCCCGCAACCGGCGCGTGTGCCGACGAAACAACTATCGAACGCGCGCGCACGCTCAACCTCGACGACGCCGACTTCCTCGCCCGCAGCGATGCCTACAACTTCTTCCGCCCGCTCGGCGACACCATCGAAACCGGCCCGACCGGCACGAACGTCCGAGATCTGCGTATCCTCTTAGCAGCGAAAAAGCTATAACCACCAAGCCACGCGGACATGAAACTTAGCTTTCGCGTCTGCGTGGCTTGCGGTTACAACTTGCCGAGATTATTTCTGTAACTTTTGCCCGGCCCGTGTGTTTTAGGTAGCGTAGCGCAGGTTATGGCGAGCGAAGACGAGTTCACCATGTTGTTTCAGGAATTTTACCCAAGCCTCTGCCGGTTTCTGGAGTGCCTGCTGGGTGGGCGGGCGGCTGTCGCGCAGGATTTGGCGCAGGAGAGTTTCCTGCAACTGCATCGCACGGCGTGGGGCACGATCCGGCCGGAAGAGGCGCGGTTCTGGCTCTATCGCGTCGCGCGCAATTTCGCCATCAACGAGTTTCGGCGTGGCCAGACGCGCCACCGGCTCTTTGATCGCGTGGTCGAAGCAGTGCGTCCGCGCACGCGCACACCCGAAGAGGAATATGAAACGCAGGAACGACAAGAGATGGTGCTCGCCATGTTGAAGGGCTTGCCGGAAGACCAACGCGCCGCGTTGCTGCTGCGCGAGCAGGAACAGTTGAGCTACCGCGAGATCGCGGTGGTGCTCGATGCGTCGGAGAGCAAGGTGAAGACGGACATCTTTCGCGCGCGGGCGGCATTGCGTGCTCGTTGGGCGCAGCGTGTGCAAGCGGCCGGCGCGGGCGCACGTTAAGGACACAAGGGGCGACGGGAAGGCTGGCGGATCATGAGTTGCGATTTCATCGAACAAGTTTCTCTGCTCGTGGACGGCGAATTGGCCGCGAACGAAGTGCGCGCGGTCGAACTGCATCTGGCGACCTGCGCCGAGTGCCGACAGGCGCGCGCGGACTTCCTAAGCCTGCGCCGCGAGATCAACACTTACGCGGCCGCCATCGATCCACTCGCGCAACGTCGTGCGCTCGCGCAGGTGCTCGCCGGTCAAGGTCGCGCCGTGCGCAGCACAACGCCGCACACGCAAGGTTGGCGCGCGCGCCTGAGCGGTGTGCTTCATCTGCCGCGTTTCAATCCGGCGCTGGCGGGCGCGCTCGCGCTGCTCGTCGTGGCGTGCGCCGTCGCTTTCATCTTCTATCGCAACACGCAACATAACGTGCCTGTCATCGCCAACGCCCCCACGCGTGATAACCAGCGCATGGGCACGCCGATGACAACCACATCGAACACGCCGTCTGTAACGAATGCCAACAACGCGGTTGCGACGAATAACAGTAACGAGGTTGCGACGGGTGCGACGCGAGCCAATAGCGAGCCTGTTAACAACGTCGCACCGAAGCGCGTGAATGTGCGCGGTGCAGCACCACGCGCAGGCGTGCGGAGTGCGAGCGCGCAAGTGGCTCGTGTGCGGCGCGCGCAACCGGCCCGTGTGCCGCGAGAGGCGAATGAAATCGTACCGAGTTACGTTGCCGTCAACGCGACGAACACGGTTGATGCGACCAGCGTAACGCGCACGCGGCCCGTCGATGCGGAGACGTTGACCGCGCGCCACGTCGAACAGTCCGAGTTGCTCTTGCGTGCGTTCAGGAACGCGCGCGCGGACGAGCCGAGCGCGGGCATCGAACTCAGTTATGAGAAGCGCCGCGCGCAGCAGTTGCTTTATCAGAACATCGTATTGCGGCGCGAGGCCGCCGCCGCCGGCAACGTGCAGGTCGCGGCGCTGCTCGACAGTTTAGAACCGATCTTGCTCGACATCGCCAACCTGCCCGCGCATGCGCAGGTCGAAGACGTGCGCGCAATCAAGGCACGGGTGCAGCGGCAGAATCTGGTCGCACTGTTGCAAGTCAACTCGAACGCGTTGGCGCGCGCTTACGACTGAGTAGAGACTTAAAAAGCCTTGACCACAAAGGCATCAAGACACGAACTAGGACCTGAACCATGCTTAGAGTTTTCGTGTCTTGGTGGTTGAAAACAGTGCCGCGTGAACTCAATACTTAGGACGGACACAACTCATATGAAAGCCATGATGCAGATACTCAACGGCCGCCGCGCAGTGCGCTGCGGCTTCGTCATCGGACTCGTCTTGATCACGGGTCCTCGCAGGCTTCGTCGGCCCGCGCCGGCCCGCGCCGATGGTCAGGACATACAGAAGCTCAATCGCTTCGTGCAGACCACGAAGGCCGACACGCCTGCGCTCAAGATGTTTCGGGAAGGGCGCGATTTGATCGAAGCGGAGTCGTGGCCGCAGGCCGCCGCGAAGTTTGACGACTTTGTGCGCGGCTACCCGAAGGACAAGGACGTGGACGCGGCGCTCTACTGGTTCGCCTACGCGTTGAAGAAGCAGAACAAGAAGGAAGAAGCGGCGCGGCCGTTGCTTCGTCTGATCAAAGATTTTCGCGGCTCTAGTTGGCGACAAGAAGCCGAGGCGATGCTGGTGGAACTCGGCTACGGCAACGCTATCCAAGATGCGCTCAAGCGCGACGACGTGGAGATCAAAATCCTCGCCCTGCAAAGTCTCTTTGAAGCGGACGAGGAGCGCGCCTACGCGTTCGTCGCCGACCTGCTTAAGCCCGGCTCGAATCCTGATCCGACGTTGCGCGCCGCGGCCGTCTCGCTGCTCGGTTCGCACGGCGGCCCGCGCGCCGTGCCCATCTTGCTCGACATTGCGCGCAACCCGCAGACCGATCTGAAACTGCGTCTGACTGCGATCAAACGACTCGGCGAACAGAACAACGAAGCAGTCGTGGACGGGCTGGCGCAACTCTACGACGCGGAGCGCACGCCCGAACTCAAGCGGCAACTGCTGCGCGCCTTCTCCGAGATGCACACCCCGCGCGCCGAGGCCAAACTCGTCGAAGCGGCGCGCACGAGCGATGACCTCGAACTCCGCCGGTTGGCGATCCGCTACCTCGGCGAACGCGACGGCGCGGCTTCGCTCGACGAGTTGATCCGCCTGCTCGACACGGAACGCACGCCTGAGATTCGTTCGCAACTCTTGCGCGCTTTGTCGGAACGTGACGACCCGCGTGCGCGCGCCAAACTGCTCGACGTGGCCCGGCGCGGCGAGACGCCGGAGTTGCGCGTCGAAGCGATCCGTCGCTTGGGTGATCGCGGCAGCGCAGCGGTCGAAGACCTGTTGCAACTCTATGCAAGCGAAAGCAACGAGTCGATCAAGCAAGGCTTGCTGCGCGCTTACGCGGAGACGGACGACCCGCGCGCGCGCGCCAAGTTGTTCGAGGTGGCACGCGGGGCTGACAAGCTTGAACTGCGTATGTTCGCGCTCCGCCGGTTGGGCGAACACGACGATGCACAGACCATAGAACAACTGGTTCAACTCTACGACGGCGAACAGAACGTGCAAGTCAAGGCCACGCTCATACGCACCTACGGCGAATCGCATCAGAAGGTCGCTCTGCGCAAACTCATGGCCATCGCGCGCGCCGATCAAAACGTCGAGCTACGCAAGCAGGCCGTCCGCAGTTTAGGCGAGAGCAAAGACCCGGAAGCGTTGAAGTTTCTGGAAGACCTGCTGAAGTAGCTAAAAGGAAGATCATCATGCGGCACTCAAAATTATTTCATGCCTTCGTGTTAACCGTCGCTTTGGCGGCCACGGCCTGCGCCCGCGTCGAGCGCGCGGCCACTTCATCGACAACGACAACGTTTGCGGCCACGCCTGCGCCGGTCGATCAAAAAGAGACGCAAGCACCCGCCGTCACGATCCAGTCGTTCACACAGGTCGAAGGCGCTGACTTGAACGCGCGCCTTGAAGCGGCGCGGACACGCGCGCGCAGCAGTCAAACGCCTTACTGGTCGGCCTACGCCTTCGACGTGCGCCCCGGCGTCGCCGTCGATCCGACCATACATGAGTTTCACGGTTCGATGAACACCGTTGGCGATACGAGCGTCTTCATGGGCACGACCGCCAGCGGCATGACGGTCGAGACGCGCAACCTCGCCGTCTTCATCCTGCGCGACCCGGCAAGCAATCAAGTCACGCGCATGGAGCTTTACAACCTTGAGCGCAAACGCGAGTACAGCCGTTATCCCGTCTATTGGTTGGGGCGCGCGAACAACGAAGAGAGCATCAATTACCTGCGCACGCTCGTCGATACCGCGCCCACGAACATCTTGAGCGAACGCGCCACACTCGCGCTTGCCCTGCACGACGATGCGCGCATCGCCGCGATGCTCAAAAGCTTCGTCCGCACGTCGCCGAATAAGCGTGTGCGTTCGTCCGCCGTTTATTGGCTCGGTCAGACGGGCGGCGAGCAAGCCTTCCTCGCGGACATCGTGCGCAGCAGCAGTGAAGATTTGAAGCTGCGCCAGCAAGCGGCACATGCGCTCGGCGAGAGCCGCGACCGCAGCGCGCTTGCCATGTTGCAGAGCCTCTACGATATGGTTGCGGAACGCGAAGTCAGACGCAGCATCATCCACGCGGCGGGCAACAATCAGGACACGGACGCCGCGCTCGCCTTTCTGCTCAAGGTGGCGCGCAACGATCAAGACACCGAAGCCCGCCGCGCCGCCGTGCATCAACTCGGCGAGTTCGAGCGCGACACGGTGGTTGACGAGTTGATGAAACTCTACGCGGGCGAGGCCAATGTGGAAGTGAAGCGTGCGGTCTTGCACGCGCTCGCCGAAGCGAAGAGTCCGCGCGCACAGGCGCGTCTGTTCGAGATTGCGCGCACGGACACGAACGCCGAACTGCGCCGGCATGCGATCCACATGCTCGGCGAACGCGGCGAGTCAGTCGTCGATGAATTGAGCAAACTCTACGACGCCGAGCGCAATGCAGAAGTGCGGCGCACCATCCTGCGCGCGTTCGGCGAGATCAAAGGCACACGCGCCGAAGATAAACTGTTCGAGGTTGCGCGCAGCACCGACACAGACATGGACTTGCGCCGCCAAGCCGTGCGCGCGCTCGGCGAACGCGCCACTAAGCGCAGTCTGGAATTCTTGCGCGACACGGCCGAGCGCACAGACGGCAACGCCGAAGTGCAGGTGCAGGCTGTGCGCGCCATCGCCGAGCGGCCGGCGGACGAAGCCGTGCCGCTCCTGATCAAGATCGCGCGCACGCATGCGAACCAGACCGTGCGGCGTCAAGCGATACGTCTGCTCGGCGAGTCGGGCGACCCGCGCGCCGTCGAGTTCTTTCGTGAAGTGTTGACGAAGTAATCGCTTGATCGGCGTGTCGCGCGCACGCGCCTGCGAATCACCGCAGAGGCCGCGGCGCGGAGAGCATAAGCTGCGCTACAACTCCGCGCCCCGCGTCTCTGCGGTGAGCCTGACACGGTTGAGATGATCGCTGATGAAGCCGGCCGCTTGTTGCAGTGCGGCGCGCGCTTCCGGCACAAGCCCGTCCAACATCTGCCAGCAGTGAGCCACGTCGTCAAATATTTCTAACCTGCTCACACCGCCGGTCGCCAACATCTGTTCGTGAATGCGGCGCGCATCGTCCAGTATTAATTCGGTCGAGCCTACTTGCAGCAGGAGCGGCGGCAGCCCCGTGAGGTCTGCGAACACGGGCGAGGCATAAGGGTCGCGGGCCGACGCGTCGCCGAGATAAGCGGCGGCGAACTCGTGTATGTTCTCCGGGTGAAACATCGCGCAGCGCCCGTCGTTGAATTGAACCGACGCGCCCGTGCCCGCGAGGTCGGTCCACGGCGAGAAACAGACGGCGCAAGCGGGCAGGGGGCGGCTGGCGGCGCGCGCGCGCAAAAGTGTGGCGAGCACCAACCCGCCGCCCGCCGAGTCGCCTGCGAAAGCAATCGTACTTGCGTCGTGCCCTTGAGCGAGCAGCCATTCATAAGCCGCGAACGCATCGTCGAGCGCCGCAGGGAAACGATGTTCGGGCGCGAGGCGATAGTTGATACTGAACACGCGGCGTTGGCTCAGGCGCGCGAGTGCGGCCGTGATGGGCCGGTGCGTCGCGGCGGAGCAGGCGATATAACCGCCGCCGTGGATATAGAAGATCGTGCCCGGCTCAGTCTGTGCGGGCGTGAGCCATTCGCCGCGCACGTCGCCGACGCGCACTTGTTGGAGTTGCAGCCCGCGTGTGCGCAGCCATTGCCACGGCGCGGGCGTGCCGAAGACGAACCGCGCCCGGTGCGTGAGTGCTCGTTCGTCGCGCGCATTGGGTCGCCGCACAAACGCGCGCACGCTCGCGTTCAAACATCGCGCTTGCCAACTCGGCATGATCGTTGTCCCTCAGACCAAGCAGCTATTACTTACCGGCAACAGCAACTTAAAACTCCTCGCCCATGTAATCAAGTTCCGTCAGACCGCCCACGCTTTGATAAAGCACACTGCGCGAGTCGTCGCTTTGCGGCAGCCGGTAGTAGAGCACGCCGATGTTCTTCGTCACCATCTTGCGAAGGCGGCTCATGAGTTTCTCAGCCGACGGTGAACCTAACTTCATGCGCGCGTTCGAAACAACCGCGTACTTGCCTTCTTGCCGCCAGCTAAACGTGAACTGCCACGTGTACTGCGCGATGTACATGTCCTCGGTCGTCAAGCCGATCAAGAACTGTTTCGGGGCGCGAGCCAAATCAGGGCGACCATTCTTCATCAACGCGATCACGTCCTCTGCGATCAACTGTTGTCGCTGGTCGTCCCACGCCGCAGCGTCGAGCGGCAGGTTGGGTAAGACATCGATGGTCAGACCGTACTTCGTTTGATAGTAGGCGGCTAACTCTCTGGCGGTTGCAGCCGGGAACTCCCCCAACGGGACAAACGCGATTTCACCTTCACCCTGCAAGTTGCGCTTATCAACGGGGACGTAAGCCCGCCGCCCTGCACAACTGCAATAGAGGCCGGTGACTAAGATAATGATGACGATCAGACCACGCTGCTGCATCCGCATTGACTCGGCCTTTCAAGTCTTGAAGCAATATTGCAAGTTAAAGATCGACTGTCGAAATTTATGTTGTCGTGCGTGTCACAAAACAGCACGACGTTCATACTGTCCGCGCACGCTGCATTATATCAACGCACGTTAACGTACAGGTGTAATCTAAGCCAGCACGATATGGTATAGGGAATGATTGCTTGGCCCGGCTGCAACCCTTAAAACACAAGCATTTTGGGTCAATCCGTCGGCGGCATATGAGTTGCAAATGTAAATCGGCAGGGAGGGAGTTACGAACATGACAACGCATTACTTAAAAAGCAAAATCGGTGGGGCTGTCCTATCACTGGCCATGCTGATGGGCATCGGGTTGGCAACGAGCGTGACCACGCAGGCGCAGTGGCCCAACAACGGTCAGTGGGGTAATCAGCGCAACCGCGACTACGAGCGCGAGCAGCGGCGTCGTCAGCGTGAATACGAGCGTGAACAACGCCGACGCCAGCAAGAGCAGCGCCGGAACGGCGACTACCGCAACGATGGCTACAATAATGGTAGCTACGGTAACAACGGTTACTACGGCAACGACAATCTCCGCCAGACGGCCCTGAATGCGGGCTACAACAACGGCATCGAAGAAGGGCGCAAGGATCGCCGCAACGGCGACCGCTATGACTTCCGCGACGAGGGCGACTACCAGAAGGCCACGGAAGATTATAGCTCCAAGCTTGGCGACCGCGAGTTGTATCGCCGCTACTTCCGCCAGGGCTTCGAGAACGGCTACCGCACGGGCTACAACGGTTACTAAGACCGGCGCGACCACACAGTAAATCAAACGGGAGCAGAGAAGGCTTGACCCTCTCTGCTCCCGTTATTCCTTTGTGCATTCAGCTATCACCTTGCCACTTAACCACGAAGGACAATGCAGAAGGCGCGATGATGAATAATGAATAGCTGCCTATTCATCATCGCGCCCTCATCATTGTCTTTCATCGTTCAGCCAACGAATTTATAACCGAGGCCGTGGATGGTGAGGATGAACTGCGGGTAGTGCGGGTTGGGTTCGAGTTTCTGGCGCAGCCATGCGACGTGTACGTCCACGGTACGCGTCGAGGGCATCGCGTCGTAGCCCCAGACTTCGTTCAACAGTTCGTCGCGCGAGATGGTTGCGCCGCGATGCGCGACGAGGTATTGCAGCAACTTGAACTCGCGCGCCGATAGCTCGACGCGTGCGCCATCGCGCACGACCTCGGCGCGGCGAAAATCCGCGCGCACGGGGCCGAACTGATAGACCTCCGGCGACTCGTCAGTTTTCAGCGCGGGCGCGCGGCGCAACAACGCCTCGATGCGCGCGAGCAGTTCCATCATCTCGAACGGCTTCGTCACATAATCGTCCGCGCCGATCTTCAAGTCCGACCACTTTATCCACCACTTGCCCGCGCGCCGTCAGCATGATGATAGGCGTCGTGCTGCCGCGCTGGCGCAGGTCGCGGCACACGTCGAAGCCGTTGCGGCGCGGCAGCATCACATCAAGGATAACGAGATCGAACTGCTCGTCGGTCGCGCGGCGCAAGCCGACCTCGCCGTCTGCCGCCGTCTCGACCGTGTAGCCTTCGCTCTGCAAGCGGTCGGTCAGCGTCATCAACAGCCCCGGTTCATCTTCGACGAGCAGAATCCGCTGGCTCATACGTCACTCCGGTCAACAAGCGCGCCACCGTTGCCGTTAACGTATGCGGGCAGGTGCAATGTGAATGCGCTGCCACGCTCCGGCGCGCTCTCGACGCTGACGCGCCCGCCGTGTGCCTCAACAATATCTTTGACCAGACTCAAACCTAGCCCGTTGCCGTGAATCTGCGCGGCGCGCACGGCCCGGCCGCGATAAAACGGCTCGAAGATGTGCGGCAACTCCGTCGGCTCTATCCCTAAGCCGCGATCCGCGATCTTGATCTGCACTTCACGTCCGCGCGTGCCTTCGTCCATGCGCGCCGACACGTCGATCTGCGGACTCGCGCCGCCATACTTCAACGCGTTGCTCAACAGGTTACGCAACGCGCGTTCGAGCGCCTGTTCGTCCGCGAGGACCGGCGGCAGATCGTGTGCGACGTGGCGCTCGATCTGCGGCGCGGCATCTTGCGCCGCCTGCCAAGACTTGAGCGCGCGTTCGATAAAATCCGCGACCGCGACCGGGCGCAACTCGACCTTACGCCGGCCCCGCTGCGCGCCTGCGAACTCAAGCACCTGCTCGACCATCTCCGCGAGCCGTCGCCCCTCGCCGCGAATCACTTGCCCGTAACGGCGCACCTGCGCGCGTTCCGCGATCACGCCGTCCGCCAGATTCTCGCCCGCCGAACAGATGACGGCGAGCGGCGTCCGCAACTCGTGCGTCACGCCCGCAACGAACTCCATCTGCTGGCGCGCGAGCGTCTGCGCGCGATGCGTCGAGACGACGAGCAGCGCGATGCTGGCTGCCAACAACAGCAGCACGCCGAAGCTGACGGCGAGACTGCGGCGTCGTGCGTTTGTGACCGCCGCGTCGAGCGACCCGGCCGGGTGCGCGACGACGAGTTGCCAGTCGCCTTCGTCTTCGGTGTTGAGCGGCATACGCAATGGCGCGCCTGCCGTCGTCCGCCGTTCCGTGCGTTGGAAGACGCGGAAGGTCAGCGCGCGCGGCCGGCGCACGCCCGTCGCCTCGGTCGCCTCGTGGCGCACGCCGTCGGCCGGCATGAAGACATCCATCTCGTCGAAGCGGATATTGAACAGACCGGCTTGCGCATCGCTTGGCGCATTAAGCATGGCCGGCGCGGTCGCGTCGGATTGATAGACGACGCGCGGTGGGTCTGTGCGCGTGAAGACGGTCAAGTTGTAGTCGAGTCGATCAGTACCGCTCGTGAAGTAGCGGCGCGCAAGCGTGGGCAACAACTCGGCGCGGATGTAGTCTGCGTCGAGCATGGCGACGACATAACTCGTGGGCGCAAGCCACGTCTTGAACATCAGAGCTTGATCGCGCTCCGGCAGACGCAACGGTTCGGTCGTTGTGGTGGGGATGATAACGGCCGGCGCGTCGCCTGCTATGGGCGGCGGCGGTGGGTTGCGTGCGGGTAAAGGCGCGTTGGGCGCGGCCGGGAGTTTGGCTGCGAAGCGCGTGCGCAAAGGCGCAAGCTCGGCGGGCCACTCGGCGGGCACAAACGTCTGCGCCGTCTCGTCAAAACGCAGCAGGCGCACATCGTTATTCGATTCATCCGGCTCGGTCAGATACAAGGCGCGCACAAGGCGCGGGTGCGGCGCGCTCTGTTGCCAGTTTTGATAGCGCGCGGCAAACTCGCTCCACGCGCGTTGACGCACCATGCTCTCGTCGAGTTGGAGCGTGAAATAGATGCGCCCGATCTCGCGGTCGAAGTCCTGCGTGAAGCGCGCGGTCGAAGCGCGCAGGGTCGTCTGCATGCGCTCGCGCTCGCCCGTGCTCACTTGACCGAGCCAGCGATATTGCAGCGTCGCCAGCAGCGTCAACAGCGCCACGAGTGCCGCCGCAACCAGCAGCACAAAAGACGGGCCGCGCGATGTGATACCCATACGCACGAACGGCAATGTAGCACAGCCAGCGTGCGCCGCGACCCACTACGACGCAGATTTTACATCCTTAACATACGCCCTTGTTGCGTCGCGGATGCGAGCGTCGATGCGTCGTAAACAATTTCCACTGGTCGGCCGCCGTCGCGCTGTGCTACGTTTGTATGCGCGCGCAGCCCCGACGCGCAAGCGGCTTAGATGTTGCCCTGAAGCGAAAGGATTTAAGGGTCGTCAATGAATACGAAGTGCTCGAACTGCGGGCTGATCAACTGGCAGGACGCAGGCGTGTGTAAGCGTTGTCAGACGCCTCTGGGCGCAGGCGCGACGGCTGACTACACGCAACGTCAAGCGGCGGACTACACACCTCATCAATGGGCGTCGCCTTACGCGATGCAGCACGGCTCCGGTTATCAACAGGCGGCCGTCTACACGGGTGACGCGGGCAATTGGGCGGACGGCTTGTGGCGCGAGAAGGAGATGCTTGTCGCCATGCTCTCGCCGACGCGTGAGGGGACGCTCCCCAACTTGTGCGTGCGCTGCGGCAACCGCGTTGAGGTGTCAGACTTCAGGAAAAAGTTTAGTTGGCATCCGCCGGCTACTATCTGCTGATCCTCGTTAGCTGGCTGGTCTATTTGATCGTCGCCTTGTGCATCCGCAAGCAGGCGACGCTGCACATGGGCGTCTGCGAGGAACACAGGGCGAAACGGCGCACGGCCATTATGCTCAGTTGGTTGCTGGCCGGAATCGGCGTAGTGATGGTGATCGCAGGGATAAGCGGCGACGCGGAAACCTTGATCGGGCTGGGTGGGCTTAACCTGCTGGGCGCGATCACCTACGGGTTGCTGTCCGCGCGGCTCGTGAGCGTCAAGAAGATCAGCGACCGTTTCATCTGGCTCAAGGGCGTGAACCCGGACTATCTGGCCCGGTTGCCGGACTGGCCCGGCGACGCGCAAAGGTAGTAAGCGGCGAACAACGGAGAGCGCCGACGCATGTGGCTACGATAAAAGCCACATGCGTCGGCGCTCTTGCTTCGACCTTGCGAGTTCGTTCGTTACTGGACGGGCGTGGCCGAGCCTTCGCCGCCGATAACCGCGTAGGCGTCGCCGAGCTTAACGCTCGTCAATATCATGTTGCCTTCCGCCGTCTTGGTCTTGTATTCCGCCGAGCGCGAGCCGGTCGTCTTGTTCTCTTCGAGGCGCGCAGGGGCTTTGGCCAGCACCTTGCCGCTGCGGATAATCGACAACTCGTTGGTCTGGTCGTCGAACGACAGCTTGTAAGTGCCCTTCTTGATGAGCGTGCCGCTGAGGGTCACGTCGTCCTCAAAGCGCACGTTCTTGGTTGTGGTGTTGGCCAGCGCCGCGCCGCCGATCAGGGCGCACAGGGCCAGCGCCAGCGTAGTATGCAGCAGAGTCTTTTTCATCTTGATTCCTCTCAGTCCTGAAGTAATGGGCGTATCTCCAACCATAAAGTTTAAGGCACTATGAAGTGCTCGCTTCGTAAGACGAATTTTAGGCGCAAAGAGTTGCAGAATGTGATGAGCGCACCGCTAATTGTGACGAGCGGCCGGGCGCTCAGGCAACCATCTACACTAAACTCAGACGCGTCATACAGTTGAAATCTACGCCACGCCTGTTACATAAACGCACCTTGTTGGCTTCGAGTTAACGCCCGCCAAATTTTACATCCTTAACAAACTCTTTGCGTCGCCTTAACCACGGCGGGGCGCATTCGGGCGATGATGGCGCTCGTCCGTGGTCTGTGGTCTGTGGTCAGTTGTTTGAGTTGCGTCGAAGCGCAGCTAGAAGATGAGACGGCAACTGACGATGCGCAGACCAGCGGCCACGGACGACTAAACACGAACAACGCAGAGGCGGTCTACATAGGAGAGCAGATTCATGCATAGACTGAAAAGATATTTGTTTGGCACGGGCCTCGTGGTGGTGCTGCTGCACGCGGTCGTGGCGCAGACCAGCGCGGACGTGGCGCGTGTGCAGTCGTTGTTGGGCGCGGCGCGGGCGGCGCTCGGCGGGGAAGAGAAGTTGAAGAACGTGCAGGGCCTCGCCGTGACGGGCAAGTTCCGGCGCGTGATGGCGATGCGGTTCGAGACGAGCGGCGGCACGGGCGCGGGCGCGCACCCACGGACGGAAGCCCCGCCGCAACTCGACGGCGACATCGAACTTGCGTTCGCGCTGCCGGACAAGTACGTGCGCCGCAACGAACTTGAGACGCCGATGGGCGGGTCGATCACCGAACTGATCGGCTTCGACGGCGCGCAGCCGTGGTCGGACGTGCAGTCGAGTGGCGGCGGCAACGTCATCATCCGCCGGCCCGCGCCCGGTGGCGCGCCGGGTCAGAACGGCGGGCAGCGCGTGCGCGCAGAGATCGCGCGCTACTTGATCGCGTTCCTGCTCGCCGCGCCGGCCGGGCAGTCGGTCGAGTGGTCTTACGTGGGCGAGGCCGAAGCTGAAGACGGCAAGGCCGACGTGCTCGACGCGAAAGGCGCGGACGGCTTCAACGCGCGCCTCTTTCTTGATAAGCAGACGCACCGGCCGTTGATGCTGACCTATCGCAGCAGCGAACCCGTCATGCGGATGATGACGCGCATGGGGCCGCCGCCGCAGGGCGCGGGTGCGCCGGCACAGCGCGACGCGCAGCCGCCCGCGGACATGCCCCCGCCGGATATGCAGGAGCGCGAAACCGAAGTGCGCTTTGCCGACTATCGCGCCGAGGACGGCATCATGTGGCCGCACCAGTTGACCTTTGCGCGTGAAGGCGAGGTCAGCGAGGAATGGCAGATCAAGAGCTTCAAGGTCAACCCGCAGTTCAAGCCCGACCAGTTCCAGAAGAAAGGCAAGTGAGCCGTATGCGTGGAGCAAGTTTCGGCGTGCGCGCGTTGTGTGGTCTGCTGGCGCTCGTGCTGTTGGTTGGTCCTGTGGCGGCGCAGAGCCGGAGCAAAGGCGCGGCGAGCCTGCGCGTGACCGTCTTCGACGCAAGCGGTGCGGTTGTCGTCGGCGCACAGGTGGAGGTGCTGACGAAGGTGGGCGCGGCGGCTGTACAGGCGGCCGCGTCCGACGAACGCGGCGTGGCCACGTTTGCCCAACTCGCGCCGGGTAAGGTTCAACTGCGCGTCACCGCGCAAGGCTTCGAGCCGCAGACGTTGTCCGAGTTCTCTTTGAATAGCGGCGGCAACAGCCGCGATGTGCGGCTCGAAGTTGCAAGCGTGAACGAAGAAGTGAGCGTCAGTCAGTCCGAGCAGGAACGTAGGACCGATCCGCGCGGCGACGCGTTCAGTTCGATCCTGACGCCCGCGCAGATCGCCGCGCTGCCCGACGACCCCGACGAGATGGAAGCTGTTTTGCGCGAGATGGCGGGCCCCGGCGCGTCCATTCGCGTCAACGGTTTTCGCGGCGGCAAGCTGCCGCCCAAGTCGCAGATACGCGAGATCAGATTTCGCCGCAACCCTTATGCGGCCGAGTATCACGACGAAGGCTTTCGCGGCGTGGACATACTGACCAAGCCGGGCACAGACAACATACACGCCTCGCTCAACTTCGGTTTTCGTGACGAGGCGTTGAATGCGCGCAGTGCCTTTGCGCCCAAGCGTGCGCCCGAACAGACGCGGCGCTTCGGCTTCACGCTCGACATGCCGCTCTGGCGCAATCGCACGTCGCTCTTTGTCAACGCCGACAGCAATGTGGCCTTCGACTCGAAGACGATCCTCGCCGCCTTGCCCGACGACACGTTTAACGGCACGGTGCGCCGGCCCACACGCACGCTCAATCTCGGCGCGCGCTTCGAGCATGCGTTGACGAAGACGCACACGCTGCGCGGCGAATATCAACGCAACGCCGTGCGGCAAGACAACCTCGGCGTCGGCGACTTCAGCCTGTTCGACCGCGCTTATACGAGCGACACGGCGGAGCATCTCGTGCGCGTCGTCGATTCCGGCGCGGTGTCGGAGAAGCTCGTCAACGAGATTCGCTTTCAGGCGCGTTGGCAATCGGCGGCCTTGCGCTCGGCGAGCAACGCGCCCGCCGTGCAAGTTATCAACGCGTTCGCGCGCGGCGGTGCAGGCTTGGATAGTGATCGAAGCGTCAACGAGTTTGAGTTGGGCGACAACTTGGACTTCGCTTACAAGCAACACACGATGCGTGCCGGGCTACTGGCCGAGGTCGGTCGCTACGACAGCCGCGACGAGCGCAACACGAACGGCACGTTTACCTTTGCGAGCCTCGCGGACTTTCGCGCCAATCGCCCCACCACTTACACACAACGCGCGGGCGAGTCGCAGGTCGCACTAACGCAATACCAGTTCGGCGCGTACTGGCAAGACGATTGGCGCGCGCGCAAAAACTTAACGCTCAGCGTCGGCTTGCGCTACGAATGGCAGAACCACTTGCGCGACCGCAACAACTTCGCGCCGCGCGCCGGCCTCGCGTGGTCGCCGTTTAAGAAAGGCTCTCTGACTGTGCGCGCGGGCGCGGGCCTCTTTTATGATTGGTTCACGTCCGACACTTATGAACAGACCTTGCGCGTCAACAGTGCGCGCCAACGCGAGACGGTCATCAACAATCCCGGCTATCCCGATCCGTTCTCGTCGGGCAGCGCCATCGTCTTGCCCGCGAGTCGTTACACGGTCGCGCCCGATCTGCAACTGCCTTACGTCGCGCAAGCATCGGCCGGCATCGAGCAAGACTTGCTCAAGCGTTTTCGTTTGATGACCGAGTATCGCTATCAACGCGGCGTGCATCTCTTGCGCGGGCGCAATGTGAACGCGCCGCTGCCCGGTCTTGGTCGGCCCGACCCGGCTGCGGGCAACGTCATACAGGTCGAATCGTCCGCCACTTCGACACAGCACGAGTGGCATGTCGGCCTCGGCCCAGCTATGGGGCGACTGAATCGCCGCGCCTTCTGGTTCGTCAACTACACGCTGGCCAAAACGACGAACGAAGCGGACGGCGCGTTCGCGCTGCCCGCCAATAATTACGACCTGCGCGGCGAGCGCGGCCCCGCCGCGACCGACGTGCGCCACCGCTTCTTCGCCATGTTCAATTATCGACTGAAGCACGGCTTCGGCATCTCGAACTTTTTGAACGCAGCATCAGCGCCGCCCTACACGATCACGACCGGGCGCGACGATAACGGCGACACCATCAGCAACGACCGCCCCTTCGGCGTCACACGCAACGGCGCACGCGGCGCGGCGCAGTGGCAGTTGAGCACGCGCTTGAGTTGGCGTTTCGGTTGGGGCACACCGAAGGCCGCGGCCGGCAACGCCGGCCCGCGCATGGTCGCCATCCGCATCGACGGCGAAGGCGGCGGCGTGTCGGGTCTGCCCGGCGGCAACGGCAAACGCTGGAACATGGAGTTCTACGCGCAAATCTCGAACCTGTTGAACCACACGAACCGCAACAACTTCACCGGCGTGCTCACCTCGCCCTTCTTCGGCCAAGCGACCGCCGCGCTGCCCAAGCGCCGCATGGAGACTGGCCTGCGATTCAGTTTTTAAGACTCGATCAGGCACGGTTATAAATTAACCACGAAGCCACGAAAGAAGACTTGCATGCTTCTTTCGTGGCTTCGTGGTTAACGATTACTCGACCCGATCAAGCCACTTGGTCATAAGATGACGTTCTTGCGACTTGAAGCCGAACTGGCGATAGACGTGCGCGGCGTGCTCGTTCATATGATCGACCGCGAGATGCACGGCACGCAGTCCTTCCGCGCGGCAGAACCCGGTTAAAAATTCGAGCGCGTGTCGCCCTATGCCGCGCCCGCGCCAACGCTCTACGATGAATAACTCGTCGAGCAGCGCGTCGCGCCCGTGATACTCAAGGCTGAAGCCGTAAGTCAAGACGATGTAACCTGCCGGTTCGCCCGCCGCTGCGATTAGCCACACGCGCCCCAATCGCTCGTCGGTCAATAACTCGGTTAGAGCGGCGCGCGCCACCGGCTCGTCGAACCGGATGTGCTCCAATTCATAGAACACGCGCATGAAGCCGACGAGCAACTCAAGGTCGGCGGGCGTGGCAGGTGTGAAGTTGAGATTCATGCTGATCACAGTCACGCACAAGCAGGTCGGGCTTGTGGGCGTTAACCTTGTGCGGTCGTCAGCAGACGCTTGAGCGTGGTCAACACGCCGAGGTGATAAGAGTTGTGATCGGCGACGAGCAGGGCTTCGCGCAGGATGGTCTGCCCCGTGCCGTGCGCGATGGGCGCGAACAGATCGGTCGCCGGGTCGGCCACGAGTTCGGTCATCGTTTCAAGGTCGGCGCGAAAGCCTGCGATGCTCTGCTGCCACGCGGCCGCGTCGGCCTCTGCATCGGGCGCGGGCCAGTAGCCATCAGGCCACTTGGGCGAGACGTGTGCGGCGTTGCGGCTAAACTCAAGTATGTCCCACTGCGCGAGGCGCATGTGTTCGAGCACCTGCCACGGCGTATAAGGCACGCCCGCGGCCCGGCCGTTGAACGCAGCGGCGGGGAAGTCCGCGAGCAAAGTCTCAAAGTCGATGTGCGCGCCGCCGCCGCGCAGCAGATACAACAAATGCTCACGCAAAGATTGATCGTGTTCCATGATTTAAATGATGAAGGCGGAATGATGAAGGATGAATAAAGCATAGCTTATCTTTCATCCGTCATTCCGCCTTCAGTCTTTCGGGTTACGCACTGACGACGTGCTTGTCGATGAGACGCGAGATGGCGTCCTTCGAGGTCGCGCCGACGATGCGTTCTTCTTCCTTGCCGCCTTTGAACAGGATCAGGGTCGGGATGCCCTTGATGCCGTACTTCTGCGACACCGTGGGATTGTGATCGACGTTGACCTTGACGACGCGTGCGCTGCCCGCGTACTTCTCGGCCACGGCGTCCACGGTCGGCGCGAGCATGCGGCAAGGCGCGCACCACTCGGCCCAGAAGTCAACCAACACGGGTTGCTGTGCGCCTAACACGTCCTGCTCGAAATTGCTGTCGCTCACTTCTATTACGTGCTCATTCATAATTGCTTGCTCCTTTGCGTCTGTTTCCGTCCGTTTGTCCGCGTCGTTGGCATGTCGTCGCAGGGGCGAACGCGCGCCACGATGTCTGCTAAGGTCGTGCGCGCGAGCGCGGCCTCGACCGCCGCGTTTGTCTCGCGCAACACGCCGCCCAAGACCTCTTCGATGTTTGCACCAACCACGCAGCGCCGCGATGGTCGCCGCCGGTGCAACGTAAAACTGTCGCCGCCCTCGACCGCGCGGTAGATGTCGCAGAGCGTGATCAGATCGGGCCGGAGTGCGAGGCGCGACCCGCCCGCCGCGCCCGACTGCGAGGTGACGAGCGCCGCGCGCCCCAACGCGCACAGGATGCGCCGGATCACGACCGGGTTGGTGTTTACGCTCGCCGCCACGCTGTCTGACTTGACCGGCTCGTCGCCCGCCCCCGCCAATAGCGTCAGCACATGCACCGCGACGGCGAAGCGGCTACTGCTGCTCGGCATAAGCTCTCAATTCGTCATGCGTCGAAGTTCGCATTCGTAACTATTATAGTTACAAAGGCGGATTTGTCAACTCCGGCCCGACGGGCGGGGCCGGTCTAAGCCCGGCCCCGGCGGTTAGCTTAAAAGCTGCGCTGGAAGAGATAGGACATCTTGATGAAGAAGGTACGGCCGTTGCGGCGGAAGCCCTGTTCGAGGTCGCCGGTGAAGGGGTTGAAGCCGTTGCGATTGATGTCGTCGTTGTAGCCGACGTAGAAGGCCGTGCCGGGGTTCGGGGCATAGCCGACGAGAAACTGGCCGCGCACGTTGGCGGCGAGCGTGTCGTAGTCGATGCGCGCGCGGGCGGAGACGAAGCGCGTGAACTGATAGGTGGCGCGGAAGGCGTAGATGTTATCGTCGAAGGCGAGCAGGCGCGTGTCGTTGCGCGTCAGGCGCGACTTGGTGTAGTCGAGCGACATGCGTAGGCCGTTGGTCGGCTGATAGGTGAAGTTGCCGTTCAGGTTGATCGCATGACCCGCCCCCGGATCGAGCGCCGCATCAGGATTGATGAGAGCGGCCGAACTAACGCGCGGGTAGTTAGGACCTGCGCCAAAGTCGAAGTCGAACGCGCCGTAGTCGAGGTTGACGTTGAGCGAGCCGGAAAATTTCTTGTTGGGCGTTGTGCCGCCGCCGAAGAAGAAGTGCGGGTTATAGGCCGAGCGCGTCGGGCGACCGAAGAATGCGCCGGTTTGCGCGGCCAGCAGATCGCCCGCGTCGTTGCGGCGCGTGGGCAAGCGTTGCGCGCCAAACTCTTCTTCGTACAACTTCTCGTAAAACTGATCGTAGCCGAAGCCGATGAACGATTGACGTTGGAAGTTGAAGAAGACTTGCCCGCCGGAGTTCCAACCTTGTATGCGCCCTTGCCAATCGAACTGTAGGCGGTTGAAGTTTGAGATGTTCCAAGAGACGAGCCGCGCCTTCTGTTTCGGCTCGGTCGAATATTGAATGAAGAGTTGATTGTCGGTCGTGTTGGTGCGGCGTGTGAAGCCCACGTCGGCGCGGAAGTCGCGCGTGCGCCCGTAAGAGAGCAGGTTGTAGTACCAACGGCGCGCGGCCTTCTCGTATTGCACGTAGTAGCCGAGGCCGCTGCCGCTGCGATAGACCTGCCGGCGGTTGCAGAACGTCAGTTCACGGCCGGCGAGGCCGGCACAGTCGCTTGTGGGGGCGAGCGTCGGCTCGCGGAAATAGCGGTGCGAAGTTGTGCCGACAAGATGGAACGTGAAGGTAGTCTGCGGGTCGAGCTTGAAGCGGCCGTCGAGGCCGGCGATGTGGTTGTGGCGTTCGAGGAAGTTATAAGTCGTCGCCACCAGACCGATGCTGTTCTCGCGGCCGATGTCGCGCTTCAAGCGCAGGACGCCGACGAGTGCGTTCTTGTCTATGAGCGGGCGGTTGAACGGTTCGAGTCGTTCGTCGCCGATGAAGTCGCCGGGGCCGCTGTCGGATGCCAGCATCAGCCCGAAGGTGTTGCGCCCGGTCTTGCCCGCGTACTTGACGGCCACGTCGGGGTTGATGATCGTGCGCGTGTGGACGACGTTTAAGGGCAACTGGAAGATGTCGATGCCTTCGAGGAAGAAGGGGCGCTTCTCTTGAAAGAAGATCGGAAAGCGTTGATTGGTTGTGACGACGGTGGCGTCCGCTTCGACCTGCGCGAAGTCGGGATTGATGGCGAGGTTGAGCGTTGAAGTCGGCGTGACGGTGAACTTGGCCGTGAGGCCGGGATCGAAGGCGACGGGCTGATTGACCATGCGCCCGACATCAGCCGGATCGTCGGGCAGTGCGCCAAAGCGGCGCAGGCGCTTGCCCGTTTCCGAGACGGTCAAACTTGGAATGAGTTCGAGTGTGCGCTCGGTCGAGATGCCTTCGAGGCCGGTGATGTGACCGGCTTGATTGAGCAGCCCGTTTACGTCGCGCGAGATCGGCATCCAAGAATCCTGTTCGCCGTTGAAACGTTGGATGACCCGAAAAATTTGGATGCCCCACTGTTTGCCCTTGCCCGCCTCGTAGCGCAGAGACTTGAACGGGATCGCCACTTCGACCACGTAGCCGTCTTCGGTCAACGCGCCTTTCGACTCCATCACGATGTCCACGCTGAAGTCCACGTTGACGCCTTCGGTGCGGATGCCGTCCTGCTGCACGCCGAACGGATTGAAGCAGAGCACGTAAGCCTTGCGTTGATCATTGAACGTGTCCAAGAGCACGCGCACGCTGTCTTCGGCGTTGAGCACGTCGTCGCGTTTGGCGACGGTGGCGCGCACCTTGCCCGGTTCGTCGAAGGCGTGAAAGAGGATGTAGAGGTTCTTCGCGTCGTAGCCCATGAAGACTTCGGTGGGCTGCGAGGGCGCGCTGTTGTCGCCGGGGAAGTTCTGCAAAAAATTCTTGAAGACCGCCGCTTGTCGCCATGCGCCGTCGCCCATGTTGCCGTCGATAGCGGGCGGCGTCTCGAAGCGCACGAGACGCACGGGCTGTGCCTTCTCAGGCGCGAGCGCCAACGCACCGCGCAACGTCGGCGTGGGGTCGGGCTTCGGCGCAGCATCAGTCTTCGACGCGGCCTCAGTCTTCGTCGGCGCTTCATCCTTAAGCTTTTTCTCAGTTGCCTTCGGGTCATTGGTGGCCGGATCGTTTTTAACGATGGCTGTTGCTTCGGGCACGGTCTGCCCGTGGACTTGAAACCCGAACCAACCGAGACAGAACAGGATTAAGAGCAGGATGATTATTCGCATAAACTAGGCTCGACTGCGGACGGCGGTTAACCGAAAACGTGCGCGCGGTTCATCTGTTCGTAAGTCGTGTGGAACGGACCTAACAAACTAAGGCCAGCTTAATGTAGGTGAATGGCTAATAGGCGCGAAGTGAAATGTGATGAGCAACAACGCCCGCGTGTTGAGCGGCACACGGGCGGTGACAAGCGGTAAGTGCGACTGTGGGACGCAGACAAAGCACGACGTTCGCGCGGCGCTGCATGTGTGCGCGTTAGAAAGTTTTGCCGAGCGACTTTTGCAACTTGCTGCGGTAGCGGCGACTGAGTGTGAGCCGTGTGCCGTCGTGCAGGATGACGACGTATTGACCGTGGAACATGGGCTGCATCTCGCGTATGCGTTCGATGTTGACGAGCGCCGAGCGATGTATGCGTAGGAAACGGGCGGGGTCGATCTGCGCTTCGAGACTGCTGATCGGCTCGCGCAACAGGTACGCGGTCGCGCCGACGTGCAGCCGGACGTAGTTACCGTAAGCCTCGATCCAATCAACTTCGCAAGTCTTGAGAAAGAAGATGCGCCCGCCCGTCTTGACGACGACGCGTTCGAGCGGCGCTTGTTCGCGCGGCTCTTTCGCTTCGATGATCGTGGCGGTCGATTCCGGCCCGCTCGGTTCGTCCGCGCGTTTTAGTTGCGCCTTCGCGCGCCCCAGCGCCTTCTCGAACCGTTCTTCGTCAAACGGCTTCAACAAATAATCGAGCGCGCACGCTTCAAACGCGCGCACGGCATATTGATCGTAAGCGGTGAGGAAGATGACGAGCGGCGCGTTCGGACCAGCGATCTCTTCAAGCACGGCGAAGCCGTCTTTGCCGGGCATCTGCACGTCGAGAAACAACAGGTCGGGCGCGTGCGTGCCCACGGCCGCGACGGCCGCGAAACCGTCTGCACACTCGCCGACGATCTCGATCTCGTCGTCGTTCGCCAACAGCCGCCGCACACGCTCGCGCGCGAACGGTTCGTCGTCAACGATCAATGCGCGGAGTCTTCTCATGTCATGAATCTATTCTGCCTGCTCGGTGCTGAACGGGATGGCGATGGCGACTTCGAGACCGCCGCCGGGCATGTTCGCCAGCGTGAAGGTGTGGCGCGCGCCGTAGAGTTGCGCGAGGCGTGCGCGCGTATTCGCCAGCCCGACGCCGAGTTGTTCGCTGACCTGCCAGTCGGCGGGCAAACCCGTACCGTCGTCGCGCACGGCCAGCAGCAGCGTGCCGTTTTCGCGGCGCGCGCGAATCTCTATGTGCCCCGCGCCGGGGCGCGCGCTGATGCCGTGCTTGATGGCGTTCTCGACGAGCGGTTGCAAGAGCAGGTTGGGCAGGCGCGCATCGAGGCTGCCCGGATCGATCTCCATCTCGACGCTGAGCCGGTCGTGAAAGCGCGTCTGTTCGATCTCAAGATACTTGGCGAGAAATTCCAGTTCCTCTTTCAACGGCACTTCTTCGACGCCCTGACCGTCGAGCGTGATGCGCAGCAGATCGCCGAGGCGCGCGACCATGCGGTCGGCGGCGCGCGGGTCGCGGTGGATGAGCGCGGAGATCGTGTTGAGCGTGTTGAAGAGAAAGTGCGGGTGCAGTTGCATCTTGAGCGCGTGCAGTTGCGCGCGGCTCAGTTGCGCTTCGAGTTGCGCCGCGCTGCGTTCGCGCTCCTGATAGCGGCGATAGTACTCGACCGCGTGGCTGATGCCGACGATGACGAAGTAGGTCAGCAGGTTGATGTGAAACTTCTTGGTCAGCAGATGATAGAGCGAACTGCTGAAGGTCATCTGCTCGTCGGGGGCCCACGCCCACGTCGTCCACTGTTCGGCCGCCGCGTGCAGCATGATGTGGATGAACGAGAAGCCGAGGCCGAGGCCGATGTGGATCGGCACGGTGCGCGCGCGGTTCTGCCGGTCGATGTAGAAGCGACGCGCGAGCAGCAGGATGAACGGCGCGAGCAGCGCCCACAGTTCCCACTCCGTCAGCGCCCACGTCAGCACTTGCGTCCACGTGATGGGATAACCGTTCGCCGTATAGCCGACGTACCACTGGCCGGCGAACATCAGTCCGACCAGCGTGAAGCAGCCAAAAATGGAAAGCCAACCGAGCCAGCGGCGTGCAGACAACATACCAACTTAATGATAGCACCCCGCGCCTCTATGCCGCGCGCCGAAGTGTTGAGCGGCGCGTGGGCCGTGACGAACGGTCAGCACGAAGGAAATGATGCAGGCGGAATGATGACTGATGAATAACGAATAGCTTGTCTGTCATGCAGCATTCATCGTTCATCGTTCATCAATTCTTTTTCACTTCCGCACAGAGCGTGTCCCAATAATGGGACTGGCAAAGTTGAACTTTGTCGGGGCGCGCAAAAAATCCAATTAATTAATCATGCAGACACTTGGCACGGCGATTCCATTAGACCATCACGCCCACCTGACGGAAGCTCGACCAAGTGTGCGTGCGCTCGGTGGACGCGCGAGCGCACACGAGACTCTTAATCAGTTTCTATTAAATAGTCATGATCAGTTTACGCAACGTCGAAAAGTTCTTCGAGCAGGGGCCGAACAAGACCTACGTGCTGCGCCGGATCGATCTGGACATAAAGCCGGGCGAGTTCGTCTCGATCATGGGGCCGTCGGGCGCGGGCAAGTCCACGCTCCTTGCTATCCTCGGCATGTTCGACAGCGCATGGACGGGCGAGTACTACTTGAGCGACGCGCCCGTGCATAAGCTCGACAAGAAGAAGCGCAACGAACTGCACAAGCTGCACATCGGGTTCGTCTTTCAAAGCTACCACTTGCTCGACCACCTGACCGTTTACGAGAATCTGGAAATCCCGCTCTCGTACAAGGACGTGAAGAAGTCGGAGCGGCAAGCCATCGTCGCCGACGTGCTCGACCGCTTTCACATCGTCGGCAAGAAAGACCTCTATCCAAACCAGTTGTCGGGCGGGCAGCAGCAGTTGGTCGCGGTCGCGCGCGCCGTCATTACGAACCCGAAACTGCTCCTCGCGGACGAACCGACCGGCAACCTGCACTCGGCGCAAGGGCGCGAGATCATGGAACTGTTCAAGCGTTTGAACGAAGAGGGCACGACCATCATTCAGGTCACGCACTCCGAAGAGAACGCTTCTTACGGTCGCCGCGTCGTCAGACTCGCGGACGGCTGGATCGAGAAGGATTGACGATTGCGGCGTGCGGATTGCGGATTGAAGCACCAACTGTCTTGCTAATCCGCAATCCACACGCCGCATTCCGAAATCGGGATTGGTGCGTCCCGCGCGTGCGAACGGAGGACGCGGGACTGATGGAAAAAGGGCGATATTTCAAGCAAAAACGGCTGGCACGGCGTTAGCTGAACAAAGAGCGGCGGCCTCATTAGGTTTTTGTTGAAGGGCAGGTCTTAAGTTTTAGATCATGGTTGACATTCCCCGCAAAAAGTCTGCGCGCAAACGTCAGATACGTCTGGCGCTCTATGCCGTCGCCGTGGTCGGCGCGGTGTCGTTGATCACGTTCGGCGTCTCGCGGCTGAAACCGGCCTCGCCGAGTATCGAAGGCGGCACGGTCTTGACCGACACGGTGAAGCGCGGTCCGATGCTCCGGCAGGTGCGCGGCATCGGCACGCTCGTGCCCGAAGAGATACGCATCATCGCCGCCGCCACGCAGGGGCGCGTCGAGCGCATCATGGTCGAGCCGGGCACGCCTGTCTCGGCCGGCACGGTGCTCTACGAGTTGAGCAACCCGGAGTTGCAGCAGTCGTCGATTGACACAGAGTTCCAACTGCGCGCCGCCGAAGCCGACTTGAACAACCTGCGCGCGCGCCTTGAGAGCGAGCGCATGACGCAGCAGTCGTTGACCGCGCAAGTCCACGCCGAATATCAACAGGCGAAGATTCAGTCCGACACAGACGAGGCGCTCGCTAAAGACGGCCTCATCCCCGCGCTGAATCTGAAACTCTCACGCGTCAAAGCGGAAGAACTGGCGAACCGCTACGCCATCGAGCAGAAGCGGCTGCAAGGGTTGACCCACTCGACGCAAGCGCAGGTCGCTTCGCAGCAAGCGCGCATCTCGCAATCGCAGGCGCTCTTACAACTGAAGCGCACGCAGGTCAGCACGCTCTTTGTGCGTGCGGGCACGGCGGGCGTGTTGCAGGAGCGGCTGGTCGAAGTGGGCCAGCAAGTGCAACCCGGCACGGTGCTGGCACGCGTCGCCGAACAACTACATCTCAAGGCGCAGATCAAGATCGCCGAGACGCAGATCAAAGACGTAGCCATCGGTCAGAAGGCCGAGATCGACACGCGCAACGGCATCATCCCCGGCCACGTCAGCCGCATCGACCCGGCGGCGCAGCAGGGCACGTTCACCGTGGACGTAGCTTTGGACGGCGCGCTGCCGCAGAGCGCGCGTCCTGAGTTGAGCGTGGACGGCACGATTGAACTTGAACGGCTCGACAACGTGCTCTTTGTCGGCCGACCCGCCTTCGGGCAGGCGGGCGCGACCGTCGGCATGTTCAAACTCGAACCGGACGGGCACGAAGCCGTGCGCGTCACGGTCAGGTTCGGCCGCAGTTCCGTCAGCACGGTCGAGATCGTCGAAGGCTTGCAGGAAGGCGACAAGGTGATCCTCTCAGACACCTCGCAGTGGGACGCCTTCAACCGCATACGTTTGAATTAAAAGCTATCGGCGCTCAGCTTTCAGCTTTTCCCTTTGCTGAAGGCTGACCGCTGACCGCCTCTTATTAGGAGACACACATGACCGCACCCATCCAACCCCTGCTGCGCCTCGAAGACGTGAAGAAGGTCTTCTACACGGACGAGGTGGAGACGCATGCGCTCGCGGGCACGCATCTGAACATTCAACCCGGCGAGTACGTTTCGATCACCGGCCCATCGGGCTGCGGCAAGTCCACGCTGCTCTCGATCTGGGCCTGCTCGATACGCCGAGCGACGGCAAGTACTGGCTCAACAATCGCCCCGTCGAAGAACTCTCCGCTGCGGAACGCGCGCGCATCCGCAACCGCGAAGTCGGCTTCATCTTCCAGAGCTTCAATCTCATCGGCGACTTGAACGTCTACGAGAACGTCGAACTGCCGTTGACCTATCGCGGCTTGAGCACGGCTGATCGCAAAGAGCGCGTCACGAGCGCGCTTGAGCGCGTCGGCATGGCGCATCGCGCGAAGCACTTGCCGAGCCAGTTGTCGGGCGGTCAACAACAGCGTGTCGCGGTCGCCCGCGCCGTCGCCGGTCAACCGTTGATCCTGCTCGCGGACGAGCCGACGGGTAACCTCGACTCGAAGAACGGCGAAGCGGTCATGGACCTATTGCGCGAACTGCATCAGGGCGGCGCGACCATCTGCATGGTCACGCACGATCCGCGTTATGCGCGCTACGCCGACCGCACGATCCACCTGTTCGACGGGCGCGTCGTCAAAGAAGAAGTCGGCAGCATCGTCGGCTCGGAAGAGGCGGCCGAAGTAGCTTGAAATAGCAGCGGCGGTTAAGCAAGCCCCATGACGACTTTGTGGCATGACCTGCGCTATGGCCTGCGCGCGCTCTGGAAGCAGCCCGGCTTCACGGCGGTCGCCGTCGTCGCGCTCGCGCTCGGCATCGGTGCGAACACCACCATCTTCAGCACCATCAACGCGCTCTTGCTACACCCCTTCAACTTCCATGAAGTTGATCGCATCGCCGTCGTCTGGGAATCGCGCGCGCCGGCCGAGGGCGAGCGCAGCAGTTTCGCCTACGCTAACTATTTGGACGTGCGTAGTCAGACCAACTCGTTCGCCGCGACCGCAGCGTGGACGGGTTGGAACGCGAACTTGACGGAAGGCGACCAGCCCGAACGCATCGAGGGCGCAGTCGTCACGCCGCAGTTCTTCCCCGTGCTGGCCGTGCGCCCCGCACAGGGGCGCGAGTTCCGCACCGAAGAAGAACAGCCCGGCCACGATCCGGTCGTCATCATCAGCGACACGTTGTGGCGACGACGCTTCAACGCGGACGCCGCGCTCGTCGGGCGCAACGTCCGCATCAACGAGCGCAACTACACGGTCGTCGGCATCATGCCGCCCAACTTCGGCTTCCCACGTCGCAACATCGATCTGTGGACGCCGTTCGTCGCCGACCCCGAAGACGTGACGGATCGCACGGGCCACTACCTGCAAACCATCGCGCGCCTCAAGCCGGAGGCGACCGTAGCGAGCGCGCAACAAGAGTTGCAGGGCCTCGCGCAGAGACTCGCCGCGCAGTACCCGGCGACGAATGCGAACCGCTCGTTTATGGTCGAGAGCCTGACGAACTCGGTCGGGCGCGGCCCCCGCCCTTATCTGTTGATCTCGCTTGGCGCGGTGCTGTTCGTGCTCTTGATCGCCTGCGCCAACGTCGCCAACTTGCAGTTGATGCGCGCGACCGGGCGGCAGCGCGAGATCGCCGTGCGGCTCGCGTTGGGCGCGTCGCGTTGGCGCATCATTCGACAGTTGTTAACCGAGAGCGTGATGCTCGCAGTGTTGGGCGGCGCGTTGGGGTTGCTGTTGTCGGTGTGGGCGGTGGACGCCATCGCGTCGGGGATGCCGCCGAACTTCGCGCGCTTCATCAGCGGTTGGGATCGGCTCGGCATCGACTGGCGCGTCTTCGGGTTCACGCTTGCGATCTCGATGTTGACGGGCGTTGTGTTCGGCCTCGCGCCCGCGCTGCTGGCGACGCGGACGAACCTCAACGAAGCATTGAAAGAGGGCGGCCGCACGGGCGCAGCCGGCGGCTCGCGTGGGCGCATGCGCGCGGTGCTGATGGTCGCAGAGGTCGCGTTGTCGCTCGTACTCTTGATCGGTGCGGGGTTGATGGTGCGCAGCTTCATGCGCCTCTTGGACGTGCGCCCCGGCTTCAACGGGCAGAACGTGTTGACGATGGACGTGTCGCTGCCCGCGCGCAAGTACGTGCAGCCCGAACAGACGGCCGACTTCTACGCGCAACTGCTCGCGCGCGTGCAGACCGTGCCCGGCGTCAAACAGGCGGCCGCGGTCAACGTCGTGCCGCTCGACTACGACGACAACAGCGCCTACTTTCAGATCGAAGGACGCGCACCCGCCGCACCCGGCACTGAACCGCTCGCGGACTTCCGTGTCGTCACGCCCAATTTCTTCGCCGCGCTCGACATCCCCGTCGTGCAAGGGCGCAACTTCAACGAACACGACCGCCGCGACACAACGCGCGTCGCCCTCATCAGCGACAAGATGGTGCGGCGACACTTCGCGGGCGAGAACCCGCTGGGCCGCCGTGTGGTGTTACAAAACGACGCTTATGAGATCGTCGGCGTCGTCGGCGACGTGCGCTATAAGCCGTTCACGGATGAGCCACGCGACGAACGTTTGCGCCCCGCCATCTACGTGCCGCACGCGCAAGTCTCGCACAGAGGCATGTCGCTGGTGGTGCGCGCAGACGGGATCGAGCCGGCCGCATTAACGACAGCCGTGCGGCAACAGGTGCAGGCGCTCGATAAAGATCAACCTATCTTCAACGTGCGGACGATGCCGCAGGTCTTCATCGAGTCGATGGCCCCGCAACGTCTGTCGGCCTTCATGTTCGCGGGCTTCGCGTTGGTCGCATTGATCCTCGCGGCCGTGGGCATCTACGCCGTCGTAGCTTACTCGGTCGCGCAACGCACGCATGAGATCGGCGTGCGTATGGCGCTCGGCGCGCAGACGCGCGACATACTCAGATTGATTGTTGGGCAAGGCATGATGCTGATCGCGGTCGGCGTCGTAGCAGGTCTGGCCGCCGCGTTTGCGATGACGCGCGCGATGGCGAGCATCCTCTACGGCGTGAGCGCCAGCGATCCGCTGACCTTCGGCGGTGTGGCCGCGTTGGCCGTCATCATCGCGCTGCTCGCCTGCTATATCCCCGCGCGCCGCGCGACGCAGGTTGATCCGATGATCGCACTAAGGCATGAATAACGAACGATGAACTATGAATGATGCGTGACGACGGATGAAAGAACAGCTATGAGTGATTAACCATTAGCTGTCGCCGAAAGAACTTAGCCCGGTCTTTCGTTCATCCTGCCGGCTTCATCATGTCCGAGAACCGGAGGTTCATGTTGGGAACGCTGCATGGGCTGCGCGTGTCACTAGAGAGGCCCGGCTGCACGGCCGGAGCCGTCGTGCCGCTTGCCTTAAAGCGCGGTGTGAACATCGCCGCTGTTCACCGTCTGCGCTGCCTGCGCCCTGCGCCCGCATCCCTTCGCTTATCTCGATTATCGCAACCGCAACCAATCGTTCACGCGCTGCGCGGCGTTGAACAAGGTCGCCGTGCGCTTGTGCGCCGCAACTGTTGGATCGCGCCGCACTCCGCATGCCGCACTTGAAACTTCCGCAACCGGGAAGGGGGCTGATGATGGGCAACTTGTGGCTTGATCTGCATTATGGCGTGCGGACGTTGTTGAAGAGTCCGGGCTTCACGCTGGTGGCGTTGGTGGCGTTGGCGTTGGGCATCGGCGCAAACACGGCCATCTTCAGCACGGTCAACGCGGTCTTGCTGCGCCCGCTGCCGTTCCCCGACTCGGAGCGGCTCGTCGTGTTCGAGGGCGTCAATCCGGCGCAAGGGATCACGTTGAGTAACTTGTCCGTGCCGGACTTCGCCGACTGGCAAAGTCAGACGCAGGCGTTCGAGCAACTGGCGGGCTTCGTCACGGGCGGCTCGATCTTGACGAGCGGCGACGAACCGGAGCGCGTGCGCGGCACAGGCGTCACCGCCGATTTCTTTCCCATGCTCCGCACGAACGCGCACAAGGGGCGCACGCTGCAACCGGACGATGCACAAAAAGGGCGCGAGTCAGTCGTCGTGTTGAGCTATGGTCTGTGGCAGCGTCGCTTCGGTGCAGACGCGAACGTCGTCGGCGGCGAGTGACACTCGGCCGCGAGCCTGCAACTGTCGTCGGCGTCATGCCGCCCGGCTTCGACTATCCTGCGCAGACGGAACTGTGGACCACACTCCCGATTGACCCTGCGGCCGAGCGCCGCGATAACCGCTATCTGCAAGTCGCCGCGCGCCTGAAGCCGGACGCGACGCTTGAGCAAGCACAGACGGAACTGACCACGATCAACCAGCGGCTCGCGCAGAGCTATGGCGAGACGAACACGGGTTGGAACGTGCGCGTGCGCAACTTGCGCGAGAGTCTGGTCGGCGCGATGCGCCCGGCGCTGCTCGTGCTGTTGGGCGCGGTCGCGTTCGTGTTGCTCATCGCATGCGCGAACGTGGCGAACCTGTTGCTGGCGCGTGCGACCGCACGGCAACGCGAGATCGCCGTGCGAACGGCACTGGGCGCAAGTCGCATGCGTATCGTGCGGCAGTTGTTGACCGAAAGCATCTTGTTGTCGGTTGCGGGCGGCGCGCTCGGCCTCTTGTTAAGTGTGTGGCTGACCGATCTGTTGATCGCCTTAAGCCCGGCCAACAGTCCGCGCTTCGACGAGATCAAACCGGACGCGAGCGTGTTTGTCTTCACGCTCGCCGTGACGATCTTGACCGGCCTCATCTTCGGCCTCGCGCCTGCGCTGCAAGCATCGCGGCCTGATCTGAACGAAGCGTTGAAAGAGGGCGGGCGCACGGGCGCGGAAGGCGCGCGGCGCAATCGGTTGCGCAGTTTGTTGATGGTCGCGGAGATCGCGCTCTCGTTCATGTTGCTGGCGGGCGCGGGGTTGCTTATCAAAAGTTTTCTGCGACTGCGCGATGTTAGTCCGGGCTTCGACAGCGCGGGCGTCGTCACGATGCGCCTAGCCGCTTCGGCCGGGAACTATCCGCAAGGCGAGCCGCGCGCGCAGTTCTTCCGGCAAGCCACGGAGCGCGTTAAGAGTCTGCCCGGCGTCGAAGCGGCCGGCGCGGTCTTGAGTCTGCCGTTGGGCGGCGACACGTTCAACGTCGGGCGCTCGTACATACGCGAAGGTCGCCCCGCCAGCCCCGAAGAGAGCGGAACGCGGCCTATCTCGCCGCCACGCCCGACTACTTCCGCACGCTGCATGTGCCCATCGTCAGCGGGCGCGCGTTCACCGAACAGGACACGGTCAAGTCGCCGTCGGTTGTGATCGTCAACGAGACGTTGGCGCGGCAACTGTGGCCCGGTCAGAGTCCCGTCGGCAAACGGATCACGATCTGGCGCGACGAGAAGTTTGCGCGCGAGATCGTCGGCGTGGTCGGCGACACGCGCGCCACGCTCGACACGCCCGCCGGGGCGCAGATGTACGTGCCTTATGCGCAAGACGCGACGTGGGGCAGCCTGACGTTAGTTGTGCGCGGGCGCGGCGACACGTCGAGCCTCGCAACGGCCGTGCGTAATGAAATCCGCGCGTTCGATAAGAGCGTGCCGCTCTACAACGTCAAGACGTTAGACGAAGTGGTCGCAACTTCAATCGCGCAGCAACGCGCCTCGATGCTGCTATTAACTGCCTTCGCCGGAGTCGCACTGCTGCTCGCCGTGATCGGCATCTACGGCATCACGGCTTACTACGTCACACAACGCACACATGAGATCGGTGTGCGGATGGCGTTGGGCGCGCAACCACGCGACGTGCTGCGCCTCGTCGTCGGGCAAGGCTTCAAACTAACGCTCGCCGGCCTCGCGCTCGGCCTGCTGAGCGCCTTTGCGCTGACGCGCGCTCTGGCCACATTACTGTTCAACGTCAGCCCGACCGACCCGTACACGTTCGCGTTCGGCGCGTTGCTCTTAGCCGCTGTCGCACTGTTGGCTTGCTACATCCCCGCGCGCCGCGCCACCAAAGTCGATCCGATGGTCGCGCTACGATATGAATAATTGCGGAGTGCGGAGTGCGGAATGCGGAATGCGGATTAATAGAACTAAGAACGGATCAAATAACTGTGCCATCAATCCGCAATCCGAAATCCGCAATCCGCAATCGAAAGGCGGTTCATCATGGGTAACTTGTGGCTTGATCTGCGTTATGGCGCGCGGATGCTGTGGTTGAAGCCCGGCTTCACGTTGGTCGCGGTGCTGACGCTCGCGTTAGGCATCGGGGCGAACACGGCCATCTTCAGTCTGGTCAGTGCCGTGCTGGTTAGACCGTTGAACTATTCCGAGCCTGATCAGTTAGTCATGGTTTGGGAGGACGAGTCGGCTGCGGGGTTTCCGCGCGAGACGCCTGCGGTCGCCAACTACGTTGACTGGAAAACGCAGAATCAATCGTTCGCCGACATGGCGGCGCTCGACCAACGCAGCTACAACCTGACGGGCGATGGCGAGCCGGAACGAATCTTGGCCTTTGGCGCGTCGGCGAATTTCTTCCCGCTGCTCGGCGTGTCGCCTGCGTTGGGGCGCAACTTTCTGACCGAAGAGGACAAGCCCGGCACGAACAAAGTGGTCATCATCACTCATGGCCTGTGGCAGGGTCGGTATGGTGGCGATCAGCACATCGTCGGCCGCGACATACTGCTCAACGGCGAGAAGTATGCGGTCGTCGGCGTGATGCCGGCGGGCTTCCAGTTTGAACTGCCGGACGCGCGCCTCTTTGTGCCGATTGCGCTCACGCCCGAACAACTCGCCAATCGTGATTGGCATTATCTGGAAGTGCTGGCGCGCTTGAAACCGGGCGTCACGGTGGCGCAGGCGAACGCCGACATACAGGCGATCACGCATCGCATCGCTACCACTTATCCCGATTCGGCCGAAGGCATGAGTGCCGCCGTCGTGCCGCTCCACGAACACTTGGCGGGCGACGTGCGCCGCCCGTTGACGATGTTGTTGGTCGCGGTCGGGTTCGTCTTATTGATCGCGTGCGCGAACATCGCGGGCGTGCTGTTGTCGCGCGCGGCGGCGCGGCAACGCGAGATCGCCGTGCGGGCTGCGTTGGGCGCGGGGCGCTGGCGCATCGTCCAACAACTGTTGACAGAGAGCGTGTTGCTTGGAGTCTTGGGCGGCAGTCTGGGCTTGTTGTTGGCGCTGTGGGCCAGCGCGTTTTTACAACAACTGATCCCGGCGGGTCTGCGCGCTTCGAGCACTTTGAAACTTGATCTGCCGGTGCTTGGGTTCACGCTGCTCGTGTCGCTGCTGGCCGGCGTCATCTTCGGCTTAGCCCCGGCACTCGCCGCCGCGAAGACTGATCTGAACGAGGCGCTCAAGCAGGGCGGCGGGCGTGCCGGTGTCGGCGGCGCGCAACGTTGGCTGCGCAGCACGTTCGTCGTCGCAGAGGTTGCTTTAGCTTTAGTGCTGCTCGTCGGCGCGGGGTTGTTGCTGCAAACGCTGGCGCGTCTGCGCGGGCAGTATGCGGAGTTGCGACCTGAGAGTGTGTTGACGATGCGGACGCAGTTGATGGGCGACAAGTATCGTGACCACGCGCAACGCACAGCCTTTTATGATCAAGTCTTACAGCGCGTCGCGCATCTGCCCGGCGTCGTGTCGGCGGGTTATACCACGGCAGTCCCGCTCGCTTGGAAGGGCGGCGCGAACGGCTTGACGTTTGAAGGCCGGCAGGCTGAACCCAACGTGAGTTGGAACGCCAATCACAGACAGGTCAGCCCCGACTATTTTCAAACCATCGGCATCGCGTTGCGCGCGGGTCGGGCCTTCAGCGCACAGGACAACGAGCGCGCCGTGCCAGTCGCCATCATCAACGAGACGATGGCGCGACAGTACTGGGCGGGCCGTAGTCCGCTTGGGCAGCGGGTCAAGATCGGTGGCCTCGATGCGCCAGCGCCGTGGCGCACAGTTGTCGGCGTAGTCGCCGACGTGCGGCAGATGGGCGCGGACGCGCCGGTCAAGGCCGAGATGTACATACCCTACTGGCAGGCGGCGGAGCATCCCTCCTTTGCGCCGCGCGATCTGGTGCTCCGTACTTCGGTCGAACCGACGAGCCTTGTGGCCGCCGCGCGTCATGCCATCCACGAAGTCGATCCATATCAACCGCTGTCAAGCATCCGCACGATGAATGACGTGCTGAGCCGCGAGACGGCGCAGCGGCGCGTCGGCATGATCCTGCTGATGACCTTTGCCGGCCTCGCGTTGTTGCTCGCGGCGCTCGGCATCTACGGCGTGCTGTCTTATTTCGTCGTGCAACACACACCTGAGATCGGCTTGCGCCTCGCGCTCGGCGCACAGACGAGCGACGTGCTGCGCCTCGTCATCGGCAAAGGTATGCGGCTCGCTCTGCTCGGCGTCGTCATCGGGCTGGCGGGCGCGTTCGCGCTGACGCGCTTGATGCAGAGTCTATTGTTTGGAGTGAAAGCAAACGACCCGTTGACCTTCGGTCTGCTCGCGCTACTGCTCGCGCTCGTCGCACTACTCGCGTGCTACATCCCCGCGCGCCGCGCCACGAAAGTCGATCCGATGGTCGCACTGAGATATGAATGATTGCGGATTGCGGATTGACAGAATAGACGTTTGATCAGTTTGCGGTTCTATTAATCCGCAGTCCGCAATCCGCAATTGAGGTTTAACTGATGGGTACAATCTGGCAAGACTTGCGTTATGGCGCGCGGATGCTGTTGAAGAGTCCGGGCTTCACGATGGTCGCCGTGCTGGCGCTGGCGTTAGGCATCGGCGCGAATACGGCCATCTTCTCGGTGGTCAATGCGGTGCTGCTGCGGCCGCTGCCGTTCGCGCAACCGGAACAGATCATTACGGCGTGGGGCAGCAAGGACGAGACGCAACACAGCGCGGTCGTCTCTTACATGGACTACGCCGATTGGCGCGACCAGACGCAGACGCTTGAGTACGTCGCCGCCTTTCAATATGGGGGCACGCTCTTGCGCCAAGACGAGGCCGAGCCGGAAGCGATCACGGGCGCGAACGTCTCCGCTGATCTGTTCCCGCTGCTGCGCGTCCAGCCCATGTTGGGGCGCGGCTTCACGCGCGCCGACGATCAGCCCAACGCCGCACCCACCATCATCCTCGGCCACTCTTTGTGGCAACGTCGCTTCAACTCCGATCCGCACATCGTCGGCCGCCAGATCAGGATCAGTACCACGAACGCGACCGTCATCGGCGTGCTGCCCGAAGGCTTCCGCTTTCCCGTGCAGGCGAACAAGACCGAGTTTCTGCGTCCGCTCGCGCAAGCACTCGGCGACGCCACGAAGCGGCGCAGCGCCTACATGCTACGCACGGTCGCGCGTCTCAAGCCGGGCGTAACCGTGCAACAGGCCGAGGCCGAGATGCGCGCGCTTGGACAACGACTCGAAGCGCAATATCCCGACGAAGGCTTCCGCCTCGGCGCACGTCTCATCACACTGCACGAAGCTGTGGTCGGCGACGTGCGCGCGTCGCTGCTGGTGCTGCTCGGCGCAGTCGGCCTCGTCTTGCTCATCGCGTGCGCGAACGTGGCGAACCTGTTGCTCGCACGCGCCGCCGCACGCCATAGAGAAATGGCGATCCGCACGGCGTTGGGCGCGTCGCGTTGGCGCGTCGTGCGGCAGTTGTTAACCGAGAGCGTGTTGCTCTCTGCATTGGGCGGCACGTTGGGTTTGCTGCTCGCCATGTGGGGCGTCGATCTGTTGGTCGCGGCCAGCCCCGGTGGCATCCCGCGTTTGAAGGACGTAGGGCTTGACCCGTCTGTGCTCGCGTTCACGGTCGGCGTGTCGTTGTTGACGGGTTTCATCTTCGGCCTCGCACCGGCCTTACAGTCGGCGCAGGTCGAACTGCACGAGGCGTTGAAAGAGGGCGGGCGCAGCGCGTCCGAGGGGCGTGCGCGGCAACGCATGCGCAGCCTGCTTGTCGTCGCTGAAGTCGCGCTCTCGCTCGTGCTGTTGATCGGCGCGGGCCTGTTGTTGAAAAGCTTCACGCGCCTGCGCGAAGTCAATCCCGGCTTCGATGCGCAGAACGTGTTGACGACCGGCCTCTCGCTTGCCAAGACAAAATACCCTGATGAAGTACAACAGCGCGCGGCCTTCACGGAGATCGCCGCGCGCGTGCAGGCAATGCCCGGCGTCGAATCGGCCGCTTTGATCTACCCGCTGCCGTTCGGCGGTTCTTCGACGACCAACACTTTCTTGATCGACGGTCGCCCCGCGCCCCGGCCCGAAGACAAGCCTTCGGCCAACTACCGACTCGTCAGTCCCGACTACTTCCGCGTGCTCGGCGTGCCCGTGCGGAGCGGACGCGTCTTCACCACACGCGACGCGGAGAACGCGCCGCTCGTGATAGTCGTCAACGAATCATTCGCGCGCCGCTTCTTCGCGGGCGCTGACCCGCTCGGTCAACACATCATCGTCGAGCGCGGCGCGGACGACTCGGCCAAACAACCCACACGCGAGATCGTCGGCGTCGTCGGCGACGTGCGCCACGAAGGGTTGGACACGGAAGCCGGGCCGGAATTTTACGTGCCGTACATGCAAGGGCCGGAACGTTACATGGATTTGGTAGTGCGGACTAAGACAGCGAACGTGGCCGGCATGGCCGCGAGCGTGCGCGCCGCCATCAAGCAATGGGACGCGGAGCAGTACGTGCCCAACGTCGAGCCGTTGACGCAACGCGTCGCCGAGTCGCTCGCGCGGCGGCGCTTCAACATGCTGCTCACGGGTCTATTCGCTGCGGTCGCGCTGTTGCTCGCCGCCGTCGGCATCTTCGGTGTGACGGCTTACAGCGTCACACAACGCACGCACGAGATCGGTTTACGTATGGCGCTCGGCGCGCAGCCAAGCGACGTGTTGCGGCTCGTCTTGGGGCAAGGCCTGCGGCTCGTGCTCGGCGGCATCGTGTTAGGCGTGGCGGTCGCGCTGGCGCTGACGCGCGTGCTGACAAGCATGCTCTACGGCGTGCGCCCGACCGACCCGCTCACGTTCCTGAGCGTCTCCGTGCTGCTCACGCTCGTCGCGCTCGTCGCCTGCTACATCCCCGCGCGCCGCGCCACCAAAGTCGATCCGGTCGTGGCCATGCGATACGAATGAACTGATTGCGGAATGCGGAATGCGGAGTGCGGATTGAAGAAACGACTGCTCCGTTAATCCGCCATCCGCACTCCGCAGTCCGCAATTGAAAGGATTTTCGTTATGGGCAATTTTTGGCAGGACGTGCGTTATGGCGTGCGTATGTTGTGGAAGAGTCCGGGCTTTGCGCTGGTGACGATCCTGGCGCTGGCGCTCGGCATCGGCGCGAACACGGCCATTTTCAGCGTGGTCAACGGCGTGCTGTTGCGCCCGTTGCCGTATCCGACCGCCGACCGTCTGGTCTTTCTCTCCGAGTGGAGTCAGCAAGTGCCGAACATGTCGGTGTCGTATCCGAACTATCAAGATTGGCGTGATCAAAACAACGTCTTCGAGCAACTGGCGGCGTTTCGCAGCGCGAGCTACACGCTGACGGGCGTGGGCGAACCGGAACAACTGCCCGCACGCCAAGTGTCCGCGAGTTTCTTCCCCGCGCTCGGCATCGCCCCGGCGCTAGGGCGCAGCTTTAACGTGGACGAAGACAAGCCGGGCGCGAATAAAGTGGCCGTCATCAGTCACGGCTTCTGGCAACGTCGCTTCGGCGGCGACGCGCGCATCGCGGGTCAACCGCTCACGCTCAACAACGAGAGCTACACGGTCATCGGCGTGTTGCCGCAGACCTTCGAGTGGCAAGCGCAGGTGGACTTGTTCACGCCCATCGGCCTCGGCGCGGACAGGATGCAGGATCGAGACAGTCACCCCGGCATCTATCTGATCGGCATGCTCCGGCCCGGCGTGACCGTCGAACGCGCGCGCACCGAGATGGACACGATCACGACGCGCCTCGCGCAGCAATACCCGAAGTCCAACGAGGGCACACGCTACACGCTTCAGACGCTTCAGAACCGCGCGACCGAAGATATACGCGCGGCGCTTTACGTGTTGCTCACGGCGGTCGGCTTCGTTCTCTTGATCGCGTGCGCGAACGTAGCGAACCTGCTCTTAGCGCGTGCGGCCTCGCGGCATAAAGAGATCGCTATTCGCACGGCGTTGGGTGCGGGACGCTGGCGCATCATCAGACAGTTGTTAACTGAAAGCGTGCTGCTCTCGTTGGCAGGCGGTGCGCTAGGGTTGCTGTTTGCGATGTGGGGTGTGGACGCGTTGCTCGCTGCCTTGCCGGACAATCTGCCGCGCCTGCTCTTGATGCAGATCGGGTTGGACACGCGTGTGCTGCTCTTTACGCTCGCCGTCGCCGTCACGACGGGCTTGCTGTTCGGCCTCGCGCCCGCCGTTCAAATATCGAAGGCGAATCTGAACGAGTCGCTGAAAGAGGGCGGGCGCAGTGGTGGCGGCGGCGCGCATCGCAACTATGTACGCAGCATTCTGGTCATCGCCGAAGTCGCGCTCTCACTGTTGCTGTTAATCGGCGCGGGGCTGTTGATGAAAAGTTTTCTTAATCTGCAACACGCGGACGTGGGTTTCAACCCGGAGAACGTGTTGACGATGCGCGTGTCGCTGCCGGAAGCGCGCTACAAGGAGAACGGGCAGATCGAACAGTTCTGGCGGGCACTGTTGCCACGCGTCGCGGCGCTGCCCGGCATACAGTCGGCGAGCTTAACGCAAGGGTTGCCGATGAGCGGCGGCATCGAGTCGGGCGTCACGGTCGAAGGCAAAGAGGCCGCGACCATCAAGGACATGACGGTGGCGGTCAACCTCGCCGTCACGCCCGACTACTTCCGCGCGTTGGAGATACCGCTCGTGCGCGGTCGTTACTTCACCGAGCAGGACAAGACGGGTGCGCCGCCCGTCGCCGTGATCGACGAGATGATGGCGGCGCGCTTCTTCCCCAACGAAGACCCCGTGGGCAAGCGCATCAAACAGGGCGGCCCGCAGTCGCCTAGCCCGTGGATGCAGATCGTCGGCGTCGTCAAGCACGTCAAGCACTATGGACCTGACGAAGAAGGGCGCGTCGAACTTTATCGTCCGTACTTCCTCTTGCCGCCCGTCGATGGTGCGACGTTCAACCGCAGCATGTTGCTCGCGGTGCGCACGACCAACGAGCCGACGGGCGCGACCAACTCGATCCGCAACGCCGTGCATGAGATCGATAAAGACTTGCCCGTCTCGCAGGTGCAGACGATGACAGAGATCGTGGCGTCGTCAGTCGCGTCGCAAAAGTTCGCTACGTGGTTGTTGGGTGTTTTCGCGTCGGCCGCGCTGCTGCTGGCGGCGCTTGGTCTGTATGGCGTGATGGCTTACTCGGTCACGCAACGCACACACGAGATCGGCATCCGCATGGCGCTCGGCGCGGCGCGGCGCGACGTGCTGCGCATGATCGTCGGGCAAGGGATGAGATTGACGCTGATCGGCGTCGCGGTCGGCCTCTTCGGCGCATACCTCGTCACGCGCGCGCTGGCAACGATGCTCTATGGCGTCAAGGCCGTTGACCCCGTGACCTATGGCGGCGTCGCGCTCCTGCTTGCCGCCGTCGCGCTCGTCGCCTGTCTTATCCCCGCACGCCGCGCCACGAAGGTCGATCCGCTGATCGCGCTACGCTATGAATAAAGCAGTGACGAGTGACGAGTGACAAGTAACAGGTTAACAACTTGTTCCTGCTTGTCATTCGTCACTCATCACTTGTCACTTGTCATTGCCTTTGGAGGTTGACGTTATGAACACGCTCTGGCAAGACCTGCGTTATGGGCTGCGCATGTTGTTTAAGAGTCCGGGGTTCACGGTGGTCGCGGTGTTGGCGCTGGCGTTAGGCATCGGCGCGAACACGGCCATCTTCTCGGTCGTCAACGCCATGCTGCTGCGGCCGTTGCCGTATGCCGACCCCGACCGGCTGGTGGTCCTGTGGGAGACGAACCCGAATTTGGCGAGCACCTATCTGCGCACGCACAACGAGGCGTCGCCCGCCAACTTCATCGATTGGCGCGAGCAGCAGACCGTCTTTGAAGACATCGCCGCGTATCGCTGGAACGATTACAACCTGACCGGCGGCGACGCGCCCGAACAACTCACAGGCAATCCGGTCACGACCAATATGTTCGACGTGCTGCGGGTCCAACCGCTCATCGGGCGCAAGTTCCGGCCCGAAGAGAGCGACCCGAAAAGCGACCGCGTTGTGATGTTGAGCTACGGGTTCTGGCAGCGACGCTTCGGCGGCGACCAGAACATCATCGGCAAGCAGATCACTTTGAACGGCAACCCGCACACGGTCGTCGGTGTGATGCCCGCCGACTTCGAGTTTCCCGGCGCGTTCGCCGAACTATGGACGGCGCTCCGCTTCGCCACCGACACGCCGCCCTCGCGCCAATCACATTTCCTCTACACGCGCGCGCGTTTGAAGCCCGGCGTCACGTTGCAACAGGCGCAGGCCGAAATGGACACCATCGCCGCGCGCCTGCGCCAGCAATACCCGGACACGAACGCCGACCGCAACGTTCGTTTGCAACCGTTGCACGAAGCGACGGTCGAACAAGCACGCACGGGTCTGCTCGCGCTACTCGGCGCGGTCGGCTTCGTGCTGCTGATTGCGTGCGCGAATGTGGCGAACCTGATGCTGGCGCGCGCCACTGCACGGCATAAAGAGATCGCTATTCGCACGGCGTTGGGTGCGGGGCGCTGGCGCATCGTCCGGCAGTTGTTAACTGAAAGCGTGCTGCTCTCGCTCGCGGGCGGCGCACTCGGCGTGCTGCTCGCATTGTGGGGCATAGACCTTCTGCTTGCCGCCGTGCCGAAAGAGTTCTCGTTGTTCATACATGGTTGGAACAAGATCAGGCTCGACAAGTGGGTGCTTGCGTTCACCATGCTTGTCTCGGTCGTGACGGGTTTGTTGTTCGGCCTTGTGCCCGCGCTGCAAGCCTCGAAGACCGATCTCAACGAAGCACTGAAAGAAGGCGGCCGCGCATCGGTCGGGCACGCGCGCCGACGCTTCCGCAGCGGCCTCGTCATCGCCGAAGTTGCGCTTGCATTGGTGCTGCTGGTCGGCGCGGGGTTGATGATCAAAAGCTTCCTGCACTTGCTGGACGTGCGCCCCGGCTTCGATCCCGCAAACGTTCTGACGCTGCAACTCACGTTGCCGCAGACGCGTTACGAGAAACTCGAACAGCGCGTCACGTTCTATCAACAACTCGTCGCGCGCGTCGCGGCGCTGCCCGGCGTCGAGTCGGCCGGCATCATCAACTATCTGCCGATGGGCGGCTCCGGCGGCACAACCACGTTCGTCATAGACGACGGCCGCCCGCGCCCAAACAGGGTATGGCCCCTGAGGCGAACTATCGCACGGCCAGTCCCGACTACTTCCGCACGCTACGCATCCCAACGCTTAAAGGTCGCGTCTTCGACGACCGCGACCGCGCGGACACGCCCGCCGTCGCTTTGATCAACGACACGATGGCGCGCGTCTTCTTTCCTAATCAAGACCCGGTGGGCAAAATTCTGCGCGACCCTGACGGCGCGAACCCGACCCAGATCGTTGGCGTCGTCGGCGACGTGAAGCACTTCGGCCTCGACGACGATGCCGAGCCTTATCTCTATCAACCGCACGCGCAGGCGGACGGCAGCGGCATGGCGCTCGTCGTGCGGTCCACAAACGATCCGGCGAGTGTGACCGCGGCCGTGCGCCGCGAGGTGCAGGCGCTCGACAAAGACTTGCCGATCTATGACGTGAAGAACATGACCGAGCGCATCGCGCAGAGCACCACGCCCGCGCGGCTCGGCTCGTTCCTCTTCGGCCTCTTCGCCACGGTCGCGCTTATTCTCGCGGCGGTCGGCATCTACGGCGTGATGGCTTACTCGGTCACACAACGCACGCACGAGATCGGCGTCCGCATGGCGCTCGGCGCGCAACGCCGCGACGTGCTGCGCTTGGTTGTCGGGCAAGGCATGTTGCTCGTCGGCTTGGGATTGGTCATCGGCCTCGGCGCATCGTTCGCGTTGATGCGCTGGCTGGCAAGTAAACTGTTCCACGTCAGCGCCGCCGACCCTGTGACCTTCGCGGGCGTCTCGCTGCTGCTGGCCTTCATCGCGCTTGTCGCCTGTTATGTGCCCGCACGCCGCGCCACCAAAGTCGATCCCGATGATCGCGTTGCGCTATGAGTGATTGCGGAATGCGGATTGCGAGCAGATAGATTGAAGACAGCTTGCGGCCGACGGTCTGCCGAATAACTAAGGCCAAATCGGACAAGCGCAAACTTTGAAATCTCAAATCTGACATCTCAAGTTTCAAATTCGAGATTTTAGCGTCGAGATGTCAAGTTCCGAGTTCTTCAATTCCGCAATCCGCAGTCCGCAATCAAGAGATGATGGGCACACTCTGGCAGGACATCAGGTATGGCGCGCGCATGTTGTGGAAGCGCCCCGGTGCGACGCTCATCGCGGTCGCGGCATTGGCGCTTGGCGTCGGCGCAAACACGGCCATCTTCAGCGTGGTGAATGCCGCACTCCTGCGGCCGCTGCCCTTTCGTGAGCCTGAGCGCCTCGTGTTAGTGTCGGGCAATTTCAGCCGACTCAAGCTGACGCGGCTCGGCGTCTCAGCCCCGGAGTTCGTCGATTATAAAACGCAAAGCGACAGCTTCACGCAGGTCGCCGCGTTCCAACACAGCACCTTCAATCTCACAGGCCATGAAGCGGCTGAACGCATCACGGGTGCGCGTGTCTCGGCCGGTCTGTTCACGCTGCTCGGCGCATCGCCGCTCACGGGCCGCGCGTTCACCGAAGCAGAAGAACAAACGAACGACGCGCACACTGTCGTCTTGAGCCATAGACTGTGGCAGGCGCGCTTCAGCGCCGACCCCGCGCTCGTCGGACGCAACATCACGCTCGATGGCCAGAGCTATACGGTGGTCGGCATCATGCCGCCCGCCTTTCAGTTTCCTTACGCCGCTACGGAAGCGGAGCGCGCCGACGTGTGGCTGCCGCTCAACTTCAACGCGGCGGAGTTGGGCGACCGCAGCCGTTATAACTTTCAGATGATCGGCCGGCTCAAAGACGGCGTGACCATCGAACAGGCGCGCGCCGCCATGAGTGCCGCCGGCCGCAAATTTGAAGAGGCATATCCGCGCAGCTATCGCGGCCCGAAGGGCGAGGACGGCGGCTGGTACGTGACAGTCACGACACTGCCGGACGAGATCGTCGGCCACGCGCGCACGCTCTTGTTCGTGCTGCTCGGCGTGGTTGGCTGTGTGCTACTGATCGCGTGCGCGAACGTCACGAACCTTTTGCTCGCGCGCACTTCGACGCGGCACCGCGAGGTTGCGATCCGCACAGCGTTGGGTGCGAGTCGGGCGCGCATCATCAGCCAGTTCTTGATCGAGAGCGTCATGCTCGCGCTTGTGGGCGGCGCGCTCGGCGTGCTGCTCGCGCTGTGGGGCGTGGACCTGCTCGTCGCGGCGGGGCCGCGCGACATCCCGCGCCTGCATGAAGCGAGTCTCGATTGGCGCGTGCTGGCCTTTACGCTCACGCTCTCGTTGTTAACGGGCGTGCTGTCGGGCCTCGCGCCCGCGTTGCGCGCGACCGACACGGACTTGAACGAGTCGTTGAAAGAAGGCGGGCGCAGTCTGTCAACAAGTTTCAGCCGGCAACGTCTGCGCAGCCTGCTCGTCGTCAGCGAGGTCGCACTTGCGCTTGTGCTGCTCGTTGGTGCGGGGCTGATGCTCAAGAGCTTTCGTCGTCTGTTGCAAGTCGATCCCGGCTTCAACCCGGAACGCGTGCTGACGATGGACCTATCGCTCATGCCCGAACGCTACGCCGAGCCGACGCGCAAACTCGTCTTCTATGATCAACTGCTCGAACGCACACGCCGCGTGCCCGGCGTCGAAGCGGCGAGCCTCACGTCGGCGCTGCCCTTGAGCGGTTCGATCTTCGGCGGGCCGGTTTCGATTGAGGGCCGGCTGCTCGACCTTGCGGCCGCCATGCCGCCGCGCGCCTACCTGCGCACCGTCGCGCCCGACTACTTCCGGGTCATGTCGATCACACTCAGGCAAGGCCGCGATCTCAACGCGCAGGATGCGGCCCAAGCCGTGCCGGTCGTCGTCGTTAACGAAGCACTCGCGCACAACTTCTTTCCCACGGGCGACGCCATCGGGCAGCGCATCAAACTCGGCGCACCGCAGAACCCGCGCCCGTGGTTGCAGATCGTCGGCATCGTCGGCGACGTGCGCGCCGACGGCCTCGACACGGCGGCCACGCCGGAGATGTACGTGCCTTATGCGCAGAACACGATGTCCGATATGACGCTTGTGGTTCGCACGACAAACGATCCGGCGGCAAGCGCCGCGGCCGTTCGCGCAGAGGCGCAGGCGCTTGATCAAACTCAGCCCGTCTATCACGTCCGCACGATGCGGCAACTGTTGGCCGCGTCGCTCGCGCAACGACGCTTCAACATGCTGCTGCTCGGCGCGTTCGCCCTCGTTGCGTTCGTGCTTGCCGTCTCCGGTGTCTATGGCGTTATCAGTTACACGGTCGCGCAACGCACGCACGAACTCGGCGTGCGCCTCGCGCTCGGCGCACAGACGCGCGACGTGCTGCGCCTCGTCGTCACACAAGGGTTGCAACTTGTGCTCGCAGGCGTCGCGGCCGGACTGCTCGCGGCTTTTGCGCTCAGTCGTGTCTTGAACAGTTTGCTCTACGACGTTAGCGCCACCGACCCGGCCACGTTTGCCACGGTCGCGCTGTTGCTCATCGCGCCCGCGTTCGTCGCTTGCTACGTGCCTGCGCGCCGCGCCACCAAAGTCGATCCGCTGATCGCACTCAGATATGAATAAAGCCGTGACGAGTGATGAGTGACAAGTGACAAGTTAAAAACACTTCTTGCTCGGCACTTACTACTTGTCACTTGTCACTCATCACTTGTCACTGTCTTCGGAGGTTTACCATGACACTCAAATTCATTTTGTCGTTCTTATCACTCGTGTTGATGTTGGGCGGGCTGGTGCTGTTGGCCACGGCGCAGGAGCGCGACGTGTCGAAGTGGACGTGGCAGCACTCGGACGACGGCTGGCGCAGGATGGTGAGAATTGTCGGCCGCGCCGAGTTCGACGAAGACTATACGGACGTGCAGAGTCTTCTCGACGCGGACGGCAGTTTCCGTGTCGAAGAAGAACGCGGCGGCGAGACGCGGCGCTATGAGGTGCGACGCGGCGCGGACGGCGCACTGCTGCGCACCTACAAGGTGAACGGCGAGATGCGCGCCCTTGATGCGGACGCCAGAGCGTGGCGCGCGGGCATGATGTTGTTGGCGGTGCGGCAAGGCTTGGACGCGCAGACACGCATCGCGCGCCTGCTCGCCAAGCGCGGCCCCGATGCTGTGCTCGCGGAGATCGCGCAGATCGAAGGCGACTATCCGCGCCGCATCTACTTCGATGCCTTGCTGAAGAATTCGAACCTGAATCACGCCCTGTTGCAAAAAGCGTTGCGCGAGGCCGGGCGCGGCATCAAGAGCGATTATGAACGCGCCCAACTGTTGCATCACTACGCCGGCACGTACCTGCGCGCAGACGATCTCGTCCCGGTTTACTTTGAAGTGTTGGATCGCATCGCCTCGGATTACGAGCGCCGCCGCGTGATGAGTGCCGCGCTCGGCCAAGCGCCGCTCAGCCACACGGCCCGCCGTCGTTTGCTCACATCGGCCGCTGCGCTCTCGTCCGATTATGAAAAGGCGACGTTGCTTATCAGCGCCGCGCCCGCTTACGTGGGCGATGCGTCGCTGCGCACCGCCTTTGAAGAAACCGTTAATACCATCGGTTCTGATTACGAGCGTGGGCGCGTGCGCAATGCGGTGGCGAAGCGAGCGGGCAGTAATTGAATCTTCAAATCGCGGTCTGGTTCAAGCAACACAGTCGCAACGGCAAAAGAAAGTTGGTTGACGTTATGAACACACTCTGGCAAGACCTGCGTTATGGGTTGCGTATGATGTGGAAGAGTCCGGGCTTCACGCTGGTCGCGGTGGTGGCGCTCGCCTTAGGCATCGGCGCGAACGCGACGATCTTCAGTTTCGTGAACGCATTGCTGCTGCGCCCACTCGCAGGCGTGCGCGCGCCGGAGCGACTGGTGGCCGTCTATACGAGCGACTATAGCAGCGGCCTCTACGGCGCTTCGTCTTACCCCGACTACGTGGACTTCCGCCAGCAGGCGGACGCCTTCGACGGCCTCGCCGCCTATAGCGACACGGTGATGAGTGTGACCGGCGGCGACGAGGCGGAGCGACTGCGCGGCTCTTATGTCACCGGCAACTACTTCGACGTGCTCGGCGTCGCGTCGCGCTTAGGGCGCACTCTGCAACCGTCGGACGACGTGACACCGGGCGCACATCCGGTCGTCGTCATCGGCGCGGGCTTGTGGCAGCGGCGCTTCGGCGCAGACCCCAACATAGTCGGCCGCACGCTCGCGCTCGACGGGCGCGCGTTCACCGTCGTCGGCGTCGCGGCCGACAACTTTCGCGGCCTGCGTCTGGGGCCGTCGCCTGAGTACTGGCTGCCGATGATGATGGAGTCGGCGAGCGTGCTCAACAAGCGCGGCAATCGTGGGCTTGAGTTGACGGGCCGGCTCAAGGCAGGCGCGACGCGCGAACAGGCACAAGCGCAAATCGCAACCATCGCCGCGCGGCTGGCGCAGGCTTATCCCGAAACAAACTTGGGCACGCTCGAACGACCCAAAGAGCCGCGCCCGATGACGGTTGTGGGCGAAGCGCGCATCGAGCCGGCGGCGCAAAAGAGCGTGCGGTTCGTGTCGTTGCTGCTGTTGGCGGCGGTCGGCTTAGTCTTGCTGATCGCGTGCGCGAACGTGGCGAACCTGATGCTGGCGCGCGCGGCGGCGCGGCGCAGAGAGATCGCCGTGCGGTTGGCGCTCGGCGCAGGCCGCTGGCGTATCGTCAGGCAACTGCTGACCGAAAGCGTGCTGCTCGCCACGTTGGGCGGCACGGCCGGTCTGCTCGTGGCTCTGTGGACCGTGGACGTAGTGCCGACTTTGTTTCCACCAGAAGAAGCGGGCGGCCTCGATCTCAGTCTCGACTGGCGTGTGCTGGCGTTCACCTGCGGCGTCACTTTGTTGACGGGCGTGCTGTTCGGCCTCGCGCCCGCGCTGCAAGCCACGCGGGCTGATCTGACCACGGCCTTGAAGGACGACGCGGCCGCGCATGGTTATAGTCTGCGTCGCTTCAGCCTGCGCGGTGTGCTGGTCGTCACACAGTTGGCATTGTCATTGGTGCTGCTGGTCGGCGCGGGCCTCTTTATGCGCAGCCTGCGCGCGGCGCTCGTGTTCGATCCCGGCTTCGCACCGCAACAACTGTTGCTCGCTTCACTTGAAACGCGCGCGGCGAACCTGACGAAAGAACAGGGGCAAGCTTTTTATCAACAGACGTTGGAACGCGTCGCGGCGCTGCCGGGCGTGCGCGGCGTGACGATGACGCGCGTTATTCCGATCAGCGGCGGCGGTCAACGGCGCAGCGTCCTGATCGAAAACTATCAACCGCAAGCGGGCGAAGACATCGAACTCAACACGAACATCGTCGGGCCGAACTTCTTCAACACGATGGGCATTCCCCTCGTTGCGGGGCGCGACTTCAGCACACAGGATCGTGAAGGCGCACCCGGCGTCGTCGTGGTCAACGAAGAGTTTGCGCGGCGCTACTTCGCGGGGCAGAGCGCGCTGGGCCGGAGTGTGCGTTGGAACGAAAAAAGCCCGGCGCTTGAGATCGTCGGCGTGGCGCGCAACGCGAAGTATCGCTCTTTGCGCGAACAGCAGTTGCCGTTTATCTACATCCCGCTCGCGCAGGAACATCAACGCGGCATGACGCTCATCGTGCGTGCGGCGGACGACCCGGCGGCGCTCGTCTCATCTGTCCGCAACGAGGTGCGCAGCTTGAACAAGGACGTGCCCGTCTATGCCGTGAAGACGATGACCGAACAGATCGGCGCGGCGCTCGCGCCGGATCGCATGATCGCCGCGCTGCTCTCAACCTTCGGCGGCGCGGCGCTCTTGCTCGCAGCGGTCGGCCTCTACGGCGTCATGGCCTACTCGGTCGCACAGCGCACGCGCGAGATCGGCATACGCATGGCGCTCGGCGCGCAAGGCGGCGACATCGCGCGGCTCGTCGTCGGGCAAGGGTTGCTGCTGATCTTGATCGGCGCAGTCGCCGGTCTGGCCATGTCGCTCGCATTAACGCGCGTCCTCGCCAGCCTGTTATTCAACGTGAGCGCGACCGATCCGCTCACCTTCGCGGGCATCACACTGCTGCTCGCCGTCGTCGCGCTGCTCGCCTGCTACATCCCCGCGCGCCGCGCGGCTAAGGTCGATCCGATGATCGCGCTACGCTATGAGTAATTGCGGAGGTCGGAATGCGGACTGCGGATTAGGAAACAGTCGCATGATTGCTTAACTCCGCAATCCGCATTCTGAAATCCGCAATCAATTGCGTTGTGCCCACAGACCGACTATAACAAGCAGCGCGGCGCTGCATCTGTGGTCGCACGTCGCGCACAGCCCGCGTATTGTCTACTTTTGCATGAAGACTGCCGACGCCAACACGCCCTGCATCCTCGTCGCCGACGATCAGGCCGACGTGCTCGAAGCCTTGCGCCTGTTGTTAAAGGGCGAAGGCTATCGCATCGAGACTGTGACCTCGCCCGCCGCCGTGCTCGAATCAGTCGGCACGCGCGATTGCGATCTGATCCTCATCGATTTGAACTACACGCGCGACACCACGTCGGGCCACGAAGGGCTTGATCTGCTCACGCGCCTGCAACAGTTGGACGCGACGCTGCCCGTGGTTGTGATGACGGCGTGGGGCAGCGTCGAAGTCGCGGTCGAGGCGATGCGGCGCGGGGCGCGCGACTTCGTGCAGAAACCGTGGGACAACGCGCGGCTGTTAACCGTCCTGCGCACGCAGGTCGAGTTGGGCCGCGCCTTGCGCAAAGGCGAACAACTCGAAGCCGAGAACCGCTTGCTGCGCGACGGCGTGAAGCCGACGACCTTAGTGGCCACCAGCGCCAGCATGCAGCCCGTGCTTCAGTTGATCGAATCGGTCGGGCCGTCGGAAGCGAACGTGCTCATCACGGGCGAGAACGGCACGGGCAAAGAGGTCGTCGCGCAAACCTTGCACGCCGTCTCGCCGCGCGCCGCGACGCCGATGATCACGGTCAACGTCGGCGCTTTGAGCGAAGGCACGTTCGAGTCCGAGTTGTTCGGGCACGTCAAAGGCGCGTTCACGGATGCGAAAGCGGATCGCGTCGGCCGGTTTGAACTGGCCGACGGCGGCACGCTCTTTCTCGACGAGATCGCCAACGTGCCGCCCGCGCAGCAAGCCAAGTTGTTGCGTGTCGTCGAAACGGGCGAGTTCGAGCGCGTCGGTTCGTCCAAGACGCGACGCGTGGACGTGCGGATACTCTCGGCCACGAACGCCGACTTGAAAGAAGAAGTCGGCTCGAATCGCTTCCGGCAAGACTTGCTCTTTCGCCTGAACACGGTCGAGATACATTTGCCGCCGCTGCGCGAACGCCCGGAAGACATCGCCGTGCTCGCCCGCCACTTCCTCGCGCAGCACGCGCGGCGTTATCGTAAAGCCATCACGGGCTTCACGGATGAAGCCCTACAGATACTCTTGCATTATCCGTGGCCGGGCAACGTGCGCGAGTTGAACCACACCATCGAGCGATCAGTGCTGCTTGCACGCGGCCCGCAGATCGACGCGCGCGCGTTGAACCTGCAAGTGGAACGCGGCGCGGCCGAGCGCAGCATTGAAGAGATGAGTCTTGACGAAGTTGAAGCTCTATTGATTCGCAAGACGCTGGCGCGCTTCGACGGCAACGTCAATCAAGCGGCCGAGGCTTTGGGCCTCAGTCGCAGCGCGCTCTATCGCCGGCTGCAACGCTACGGTTTATGAGAGGCGACGGGCGGGAGCGGACAGAGCGCGCCGCAAGCCACGAGCAGCGGCTCTTGTTGCTCGCGTTGCTGTCGGGCCTGCCCGGTTCATTGATCGCGCTCATCCTCCTCTGGTCACACGATTACACGGACAAAGTGCAGTGGACGCTCACCGTCCTTATCGTCTGCTGCTGGCTCGGCTTTGCCTACTCTCTGCGCGAACGCATCGTTCGTCACCTACAAACGATCTCGAACTTGCTCGCGGCCCTGCGCGAAGGCGACTATTCGATCCGCGCACGCGGCGCACGCCAAGACGACGCGCTCGGCGAAGTCATGCTCGAAGTCAACGCGCTTGGCGAGATACTTCAAGAGCAACGCTTCGGCGTACTCGATGCGACCGCGCTCCTGCGCACCGTGATGGCCGAGATCGACGTGGCCATCTTCGCCTTTGATGAAGAAGCGCGCCTGCGTCTAGTCAATCGCGCGGGCGAACGCCTGCTCGCGCAACCGGCCGAACGTGTCATCGGCCGCACTGCTGTCGATCTCAACCTCGCAGACTGTCTTAACGGCGCATCCGATCACGAGAACACGCGCACGCTCGCCAAGAGTTTCCCCGGTGGCGCGGGGCGTTGGGGCATACGCCGCAGCACGTTCCGCGAACGCGGCCGCCCGCACCTGTTGCTCGTCATGGCCGATCTCAGCCGCACCTTGCGCGAAGAAGAACGCGCCGCGTGGCAACGCCTCGTGCGCGTGCTTGGGCACGAATTAAACAACTCGCTCGCGCCGATCAAATCCATCGCCGGCAGCCTCGGCAGTTTACTGATTCGCAGCCCGCGCCCCGTTGATTGGCACGAAGACATGCGGCGTGGTCTAACGGTCATCGAAGATCGCTCGGCCGCGCTGTCGCGGTTCATGCAGGCTTATGCGCGGCTCGCGCGCTTGCCGCCGCCGCAGTTCAAGTTGTTGGACGTGGGCGCGTGGGTGCGGCGCGTCGTCGCTTTGGAGACACGGCTCGCGGTCACGCTGCTGCCGGGGCCGGAGTTGATGATTCAAGGCGACGAAGATCAACTTGATCAACTGCTCATCAACCTGCTGCGCAACGCCGTGGACGCGGCCTTACAAGCGGGCGGCGGAGCGGTGCGCGTCAGTTGGGGCAAGACCGCGACGCACCTCAACGTCTGGATCGAAGACGAAGGGCCGGGTCTTTCAAACACGGCAATCTCTTCGTCCCGTTCTTCACCACCAAGCCCGGCGGTTCAGGCATCGGCCTCGTCCTCAGTCGCCAGATCGCCGAAGCGCACGGCGGCACGCTCACACTCGCCAACCGCCGCCACGGCACAGGCTGCGAAGCCCGCCTCCGTCTGCCGCTGTAGGCTGGCCAGCATAGAATCAATGAATCAATAAATTTCTTTTCTTAGATTGAATGGCGAAGCGGTAGAATGTGCGACGTTCTGTCAGTAGCTCATTCGGCAATTAGCTATAAGTTATCTAGACGAGAGTGAAAGTGCAGCGGCTGTACCAGCACTCTGGACTATGCCCGGCACGCTGGCATCGCGCACAGGGAGATAAACATATGGGAGAACGATTGGCTGCTAATGAGGTCGCGCCGCCACAGGTCAAGACCGACCGCCGACGGTTCATCAAGCGATCTCTTGTCGGTGGAGTTTTTTTAAGCACCGGGTTGGTGATCGATGCGCGGGCAGCGGGCACAACTGCCGACCCTGAGTCGTGTGCAAATCCCTCGACCATTGATTCGCTAGGTTATTACGTCGGGCAGGTCAACGCGCTACTGACCGAAATCTTGCTCGACAAAGGCGCGGCACTAGCAGCTAAGGTGGACACCTGCCGCAAGTCGTTCGAGCGCCTGTTCGATAAGGTTAAGGAACTGAAAGATGTCGTCTGCCAAACGGGCGCGAGCCAGCCGGCTTCACAACTATGTCAGTTGGCCGAACTAGGACGCGACAGCGCGCGTTCACTCAAAGCGGCGTTGCGCCCGCCGTATGAACAAGCCGCGCCGCTCATCGCCACGTTGTCTGTCGTCAGCGCGCAGTTGCGGATGCAGGCCCAGGCCGTGCAGCAAGACGAGGTCGTGCTCAAGGGGCGTGCCCCCACCATTCTCAAAGAACTTTTCCAGTTGCTCGAAGACCCTGAGCTGCAAACTTTAGCGACCGAACTCAAGCAAGCCCAGACCACGCAGTCCTCGGCGTTCAGCCTGTTCGCCGGCATGACAAACAATATACGGCAAGCCATCGAACAGGCGCGCAAGCACATGATCAATGTCGAAAATCCGTTCTGGCAAATTCCTAGTAACGCCGACCAGCGCCGCGAAGCTACCGCGCAAGACCGGGAAGCGGCGCGCGAAGCAGCCTTGACGGCGCTTGGTGATGCGTTCAACGAGATTAAGTCGCTGATCAAGTCGCATGAGGTGAAGACGCGCTTTCCGGTTTCCATGATGGACTCCCTGCCCGAAAGCTTAGTCTCCAAGATGTCGAAAGAGGCGGCTGCGCACCTGGTGGATGAGAAAGGGAACATGCTGGCCATTGACGCGCTGCTGCTCTCGCTGACCGGGGCGCGGCTGTCAATTGTTAACTTCGATTCGCCGCTAGCGTTGCCCGCACCTAAGACCGACAGCGGCCCGACAACTTTTGTCCCGGCCTCTTTGCGGCACGCAAGGGGCGCGCAACAACGACCTCAATGTCCGCCGCCGACGAGCAGCGAAAGAGGGCGCGTCAGTTGTATCCTGTGGGACACCTGCCCACCGGGAACGGATTCTCCGACCGATACATGTCTTGCGATCCTGAAGGATTTTCAACGGGTGTGGTTGCTCGGCTGGATCCTCCCCGACACTTTTAAAGGCTGGATCAAGAGTGCGATTGAGCGCGGCACAGGCAGCGGCCAGTTATCTTGTACTAATCAGAGCGCAGCCGATATTCTAGCCGGGGCGCTGTTGAAATTAGTGACCGGCTAAGGTAGCCAGCAGCCACTTGAACCGAATCGTTGCTCAACTGATCTGCGCGCACGCGTGGCCGCCAGGGCGACGCCGCTCAAGAGGCTGAGGTCCGGCGCATGAGCATGAAAGAGCCGCTCAGCGCGGCGGCAAATTCTGTCCGCTGCGCCAGCGGGATCGCAGCCGTGAACGCGGTCGGCTGTTCGCCCGGCGCGGCCTGCACCTGTAGCAGTAACACATTCTCAAACACTTTCGGTGCGGCCGGTGTGCCGTTGGTCGGTGGGATGATAACGATGTCGAGAAAATCACCGGCCTGTAGATCGCCCGCGAGTGCCGTCGCACTTGCGGCCGGGATTGAAACTACGACCGTATCTTCAAGATACTTTTCTTCAATCAGCCAAGCCCGGCTGATCGGCTGTCCGGCGGTGAGGGGGCGGAGCGGGCGGCGGCCGCTCAGTTCCGTCATGCTGCGCACGGCGTCGGCCGGTATCTGCGCGTCGGGGAACTCCACTGCCACAATGGCCTGCGGCTTGATGGGGTCATAGGCCCGTAAGGGCTGCGCCGGGACGGGCAGGCTCGTGGCGGGAAACGGCGGCGTGGCCTGTTCCTTAGTCTGCTCCTGCCGGACGTACTGGAAGTAACGCAAGTCGGGTCTGACCGCGCGATAGAGCAAGCCACCTAGCTCCTCCCAAAGTCTGCGTTCCTCGTCTAAGGTCGGCGGCAGTTGCAGGTGCAGTTCTTCCAGTACCTTCCAACGATAGAGGTCGAAACAGGTCTGTAGCCGCTCGGCGTAGCCGAGGCTGGCTTGCACCGCATTCTGATATAGCACCCACGAGATAAACCACAAACCCGTCAATAGCACCGCCAGACACTCCACCAACCAAAAGCCCTTCAAGAGGGGGAGCAGCATATTCCCTTGCCCTGTGATTCGCAGATAGATCGATACGAACGGCAGCACAAAGTTGGCAATCAGCAGCACGACGGCGATGAGGATGATGTAGCGCAGCCGCAGCCGGAAGACAATCAAGAGAAAGAGCGGCAGCAGCACGATCAGCAACAGGGGCAAGGACGGCACGTCTTGTAAGCTGAACGCCAGCCAGAGCGATAGGGGATAGCCGAAGATAAATGTGAAGGCCGACAGCGTGAGCATCAGATCGAGCGACATCTTGGCGTCGCCGAGCGTCTCTGCGGCCTCTTTCGGAATCGAGTGTTGCAAGCGCGGCCAGATGAGCGTCGGGTCGAGATGATAACGCTGCCACACCTGTAGTTCGGCGGCCCGCAGCACGTTGCCAAGTTGAGTGGGCATGACATCGTTACGGCTTGGCGGGAAGAACAGAAAGAAGCTCTGATATAGCTGCACGCGCTGCTCTTTAATTTCGTTGAGCAGTTCCTCTAGGTGCGTGATCAACCCATCCAATTTGGCCCGGCAGGGCCGCAGATAACTACGCTTGCTACCGTCGCACGCTTTAAGCGCCGTGCTGATCTCGGCCTGCCACGTGCCGGCGCGCTGGCTCAGTGCGGCCGCGTCCACGTCTGGGCCGGGCGGGAACGTCAACTCTTTGAGGGTGATTTCTAACTCGGTCAGATAGGCGGGGAAATCCGTCTCAAACTGCTTCGCGCTTTCCGGCATGTCCCCGTCAATCATCGCCAGCAGGCTGCGCAACGTCGCCCGCAGTGCCACGAGACACGATATGTACTGCTCGGTTGCCTGATCCCGTTCATGCCGCTCGTGCCAAGCTTTTTGCCAGTAGTCTGTGCGCCAACGAGAGAGGTGGGCAAACAGGCCCGTCTTCGGCCAGTATCCTTCATACAGACGGATGAGTGCGGGGCGAAAGTTGAGCGTGAGGAATGACCAAAAAGCGATCCAAGTGAAAAAAGCGATGAGCAGGAGCGCCTGCGTCGTGGTGGACTGCTTATCCCATGCGACGATAGCGTCGCTCCACCCGCCCCGATATAGCCCGATACTGATGCTCAGGGTTATTGTCCAATAGACGAAGCTAGGGAAGAAAGCTGAGATCAGCGCGCGCCGGTCAAAGTAGCCGCTGACTTCTTTTAGTATGGTGCTGAACATAACCTCAACCCACTTGTGCTAACAGCGCGTTCGCGGCGCGTGCTGAACCGGCGCGCTTGATTGCTGCTGCGGTGCAACGAGCCGCGGGGCATGTGATCCTGCTGCGAAGCTAAGTGAGAAGGCGCTTTGATGCTTGATGGGCGCAGCGCGCGGCCGCCCGGCTGCCTTGCGGCCGCGACCTTAAGCCAGCCTAAGCAAGGTTGTCAAACTCACCGATCCGGCAGGCGCTTTACTCAAAAAGGGCACGAGTATCTTATACTAAACGTGTCAGCCATGTCGGCCACAGTTAATCGAGATATGCCGGAACGTAATTACGAATTAGACGAGCAGGTCGTGACCGAGAGCAAGCCGCGCCTGAAGAAGCCGCCGCTCTACAAAGTCTTGCTGCACAACGACGACTTCACGACGATGGAGTTTGTCGTCTACGTCTTGCAGTCCGTCTTCGCGTTGGGCGAGACAGAGGCCGTACACATCATGCTCAAGGTACACTTGGAAGGCGTGGGCGTCGCGGGCATCTACACTTACGAAGTCGCGGAGACGAAAGCCGCGAAGGTCGCGGAACTGGCGCGGGCGCACGAGTACCCGCTGCTCTGCACGGTTGAAGAAGCAGAAAGTGAAGGCAATGATGAAGGCTGAATGACAAGCTGATCAGCAGTTATTTCATCATTCATCATTCGTTATTATCTATTAGTTGTTCATTATGATCACAAGGGAATTACAGGAGACGCTCGCGGCGGCCGTGGACGAGGCGATCCGGCGGCGGCATGAGTACGTGACGCTGGAACATTTGCTGTATGCGTTGTTGGCTGATCGCACAGCCGCGAACGTGATCCGCCAGTGCGGCGGCGATCTCAAGAAGCTCAAGCGCGAGTTGGAAAAATTTTTTGACGAGAACATCCTGCCGCGCGCGCAGGAGTTGACCGAGTTGCCCGAACAGACCGTGACGTTTCAACGCGTGCTCGAATACGCGCTGTTGCAGGCCGAAGGCAGCGGGCAGAAGGAAGTGAACGGCGGCAACATTCTCGCCGCGCTCTATCAAGCCGAACGCTCGCACGCCGTCTATCTTTTCAAGCAACAGGGCATCACGCGGCTCGACGTGCTCAACTATCTCGCGCACGGCATCTCGAAACTCGAACCCGCAGAGTGCGCCCGCGCCGGGCGGCGGCATCGAAGCGGACGAAGAAGAAGCCGCACAAGCCGCGACGCGATCCGCTCGCGGCCTTCACCGTCGATCTCGTCGAGCGCGCGGCCGCGGGCGGCATCGACCCGCTCATCGGGCGCACGGCCGAAGTCGAGCGCACGATTCAAATCCTCTGTCGCCGCCGCAAGAACAATCCGATCTACGTCGGCGACCCGGGCGTCGGCAAGACCGCGATTGCCGAAGGTCTGGCGCTGAAGATTCATCACGGCGAAGTGCCCGAAGCTTTGCGCGATGCGAAAGTCTATGCGCTCGACATGGGCGCGGTGCTGGCGGGCACGAAGTATCGCGGCGAGTTCGAGCAACGCTTCAAGGCGGTCATCAACGCGCTCAAAAATATTCCGGGCGCGATCCTCTTCATCGACGAGATACACACCATCGTCGGCGCGGGCGCTGTCTCCGGTGGCTCGATGGACGCCTCGAACATCATCAAGCCCGCGCTCGCCACGGGCGAACTGCGCTGCATCGGCTCGACCACTTACCGCGAATACAAGGCTGCGTTCGAGCGCGACCGCGCGCTCGCGCGCCGCTTCCAGAAGATCGAGGTCGGCGAGCCGACGGTTGAAGAAACGATTGCAATTCTGCACGGTCTGAAGAGTTATTACGAAGAGCACCACGGCGTCCGCTACACGTCCGAAGCCTTGCGCGTCGCCGCCGAGTTGGCGGCCAAGTATATGCATGACCGCTTCCTGCCGGACAAGGCGATTGACGTGATTGACGAAGCGGGCGCGGCGGTGAAACTGTTGCCGCCGGAGAAGCGGCCCGAAGACGATCCGGCCGAAAGATATCGAAACGGTCGTCGCGCGCATGGCGAAGATTCCGCCGAAGACTGTCGTTAGTTCCGAGAAGGATCGTCTGCATGAATCTGAAACCGGAGTTGCAGGCGGTCATCTACGGGCAGGACCATGCCATCGAGCAGATCACGAACGCGATCAAGCTGTCGCGCTCCGGTCTTGGCCAACCCGAAAAGCCCATCGGCTCGTTCCTCTTTTCCGGCCCGACGGGCGTCGGCAAGACCGAGCTGGCCAAGCAACTCGCGCGCGCGCTCGGCGTCGAGTTCCTGCGCTTCGACATGAGCGAGTATGCAGAACCGCACACGGTCTCGCGTCTGATCGGCGCGCCGCCCGGCTATGTCGGCTTCGATCAGGGCGGGCTGCTGACCGACGCGATCAACAAGACGCCTTATGCCGTACTCGTCCTGGACGAGATCGAGAAGGCGCACCCGAACCTCTTCAACATCCTGTTGCAGGTGATGGATCACGCGACGCTGACGGACAACAACGGCAAGAAGGCCGACTTCCGCAACGTCATCCTGATCATGACGACGAACGCGGGCGCGCGCGAGTTGAGCACGGGTGGCATCGGCTTTCAGACGAACCTGACGGGCCGGGGCAAAGGGCGCGGCGCAATCGAGCGCACCTTTAGCCCTGAGTTTCGCAACCGGCTCGATGCATGGATCGCGTTTGAGCCGCTGACCTTCGAGATCATCGAGCGCGTGGTCGATAAGTTCATCGGCGAGTTGAACGCGCAACTGGCGGAGAAGCAGGTCGTCGTGCAGTTGACCGAACCGGCGCGCGCGTGGCTCGCCGAGCACGGCTTTGACCGACAGTTCGGCGCGCGGCCGATGGCGCGACTTATCCAGACGAAGATCAAAGCGCCGCTCGCCGAAGAGATTCTGTTCGGGCAACTCGCAACGGGTGGGACAGTCTTAGTTGATGTGCAAAGCGGCGAGCTTGCGTTACGTCTGCCCAAACAGTCGAGTACCAATTAGCGCAAGACGCAAAAGAAGTCTCACGCACAGACGCCAAGGCGCAAAGCTAAGAACGCAAAAGAAAGCTGCTCAACCCTTTGCGTTCTTCTTTGCGTCTTGGCGTCTGTGCATGAGGTTGTTAACTTGGTGGCACGATGGCTTTGATTAAATTTCCCGATCCGCGGCTCGCCTCTTATGAAGGCATCGTCGTGCTCGGCGGCGAGTTGAACGTGCCGAACCTGTTGAACGCCTACCGGCGCGGCATCTTCCCGTGGCCCATCGAAGGCTGGCCGCTCACTTGGTTCTGTCCCGAAGAACGCGCCATCCTTGAGTTCTCAAACCTGCACGTGCCGCGCA